>NZ_CP166799.1:0-4530000 GCF_059716075.1 Pseudomonas sp. LBUM1657
GTGTCAGTGGAACTTTGGCAGCAGTGCGTGGAGCTTTTGCGCGATGAGCTGCCTGCCCAACAATTCAACACTTGGATCCGTCCACTACAGGTCGAAGCCGAAGGCGACGAGTTGCGTGTCTACGCACCGAATCGGTTTGTTCTCGACTGGGTCAACGAAAAGTACCTGGGCCGTGTCCTTGAACTGCTGGATGAGCATGGCAATGGCATGGCGCCTGCGCTTTCCTTATTAATAGGCAGCAAACGCAGTTCGGCACCACGTGCAGCCCCAAATGCTCCGTTGGCCGCCGCGGTCTCCCAGGCTCAGGCCGCTCAAGCGCCAGTCAGCGCTCCGGCGCCTACGGCTACTGCCCCGACCAAGCGCTCGACGCAAAAAGTCGCCGAGGTCAGTGAAGAGCCGTCGCGTGACAGCTTCGACCCAATGGCCGGCGCCAGTTCGCAACAAGCCCCGGTTCGCGCCGAACAGCGCACGGTGCAGGTTGAAGGCGCGCTAAAGCACACCAGCTACCTGAACCGTACCTTCACCTTCGAAAACTTCGTTGAGGGCAAGTCCAACCAACTGGCACGGGCCGCGGCCTGGCAAGTGGCGGACAACCCGAAGCACGGTTACAACCCGCTCTTCCTTTATGGTGGCGTGGGCCTGGGTAAAACCCACTTGATGCATGCCGTGGGTAACCACCTGTTAAAGAAGAATCCGAATGCCAAGGTTGTTTACCTGCATTCCGAGCGCTTCGTGGCGGATATGGTCAAGGCCTTGCAGCTGAACGCGATCAACGAGTTCAAGCGTTTCTACCGTTCGGTGGATGCATTGCTGATCGATGACATTCAGTTTTTCGCCCGCAAGGAGCGTTCCCAGGAAGAGTTTTTCCACACCTTTAACGCCCTGCTTGAAGGTGGACAGCAGGTCATTCTCACGAGTGACCGCTACCCGAAAGAAATCGAAGGCCTCGAAGAACGGCTCAAATCCCGCTTTGGCTGGGGCTTGACGGTGGCCGTCGAGCCGCCAGAGCTGGAAACCCGCGTGGCGATCCTGATGAAAAAGGCCGACCAGGCCAAAGTCGATCTGCCCCACGATGCGGCGTTCTTCATTGCCCAGCGTATTCGTTCCAACGTCCGTGAGCTGGAAGGCGCGCTCAAACGCGTGATCGCCCACTCGCACTTCATGGGCCGCGACATCACTATCGAGCTGATTCGCGAATCCTTGAAAGACCTGTTGGCACTGCAAGACAAATTGGTCTCTGTGGATAACATTCAGCGCACCGTCGCCGAGTACTACAAAATCAAGATCTCCGACCTGCTGTCCAAGCGTCGTTCACGCTCGGTGGCTCGTCCGCGTCAGGTTGCAATGGCGTTGTCCAAGGAGTTGACTAACCACAGCCTGCCGGAAATCGGCGATGTGTTTGGCGGCCGCGACCACACAACCGTTTTGCACGCCTGCCGTAAGATCAACGAACTTAAGGAATCCGACGCGGACATCCGCGAGGACTACAAGAACCTGCTGCGTACACTGACCACTTGATGAACACCAGCGCAGCTTATTAAGGCAAGGGACTAGACCATGCATTTCACCATTCAACGCGAAGCCCTGTTGAAACCCCTGCAACTGGTCGCAGGCGTCGTCGAGCGCCGACAGACCTTGCCGGTGCTCTCCAACGTGCTGCTGGTTGTCGAAGGCCAGCAACTGTCGCTGACGGGAACCGACCTGGAAGTCGAGCTGGTTGGTCGTGTACAACTCGAAGAGCCTGCGGATCCGGGTTCCATCACCGTGCCTGCACGCAAGCTGATGGACATCTGCAAGAGTTTGCCGAACGACGCGCTGATCGATATCAAGGTCGATGAGCAGAAGCTCGTGGTGAAAGCCGGCCGTAGCCGCTTCACACTGTCGACCCTGCCAGCCAACGATTTCCCGACGGTGGAAGAAGGCCCGGGATCGCTGACGTGCAGCCTCGAGCAAAGCAAACTTCGTCGCCTGATCGAGCGCACCAGCTTCGCCATGGCTCAACAGGACGTGCGTTATTACCTGAACGGCATGCTGCTGGAAGTTTCGGCCGGGATCATCCGTGCTGTAGCCACCGATGGTCACCGCCTGGCGATGTGCTCGATGCAGGCCGATATTGGTCAGCCGGATCGCCACCAGGTCATCGTGCCGCGCAAAGGCATCCTTGAGCTGGCGCGTCTGCTGACTGAGCCAGACGGCATCGTCAGCATCGTGTTGGGTCAGCACCACATCCGCGCCACCACCGGCGAGTTCACGTTCACCTCGAAACTGGTCGACGGCAAATTCCCGGACTACGAGCGCGTTCTGCCAAAAGGCGGTGACAAGTTGGTACTGGGTGATCGTCAGGCCTTGCGTGAAGCGTTCAGCCGTACCGCTATTTTGTCCAACGAGAAGTACCGCGGTATCCGTTTGCAACTGGCCAATGGTCAACTGAAGATTCAGGCAAACAACCCGGAACAGGAAGAAGCGGAAGAAGAAGTGGGCGTTGAATACAACGGTGGCTCCCTGGAAATCGGCTTCAACGTCAGCTATCTGCTCGACGTGCTGGGCGTGATGACCACTGAGCAGGTTCGCCTGATCTTGTCCGACTCCAACAGCAGCGCGCTGGTGCAAGAGTCCGACAACGACGACTCGGCCTACGTTGTCATGCCGATGCGTCTGTAATCATGCTCAGCAGAAGCTAGATGTCCTTAAGTCGCGTCTCGGTCACCGCGGTGCGCAATCTGCACCCGGTGACCTTCTCCCCCTCCCCCCGAATCAACATTCTTTACGGCGCCAACGGCAGCGGCAAAACCAGTGTTCTGGAAGCCATTCATCTGCTGGGGCTGGCCCGTTCGTTTCGCAGCACCCGCTTGTTACCGGTCATTCAGTATGAGCAGCTTGCCTGTACCGTGTTTGGGCAGGTGGAGTTGGCCGAGGGCGGGCACAGCGCTTTGGGTATCTCCCGGGATCGCCAAGGGGAGTTCCAGATCCGCATCGACGGACAGAATGCCCGTAGCGCGGCACAACTGGCGGAGATCCTGCCGCTGCAGTTGATCAACCCGGACAGCTTCCGCTTGTTGGAAGGCGCACCGAAGATTCGCCGACAGTTTCTCGACTGGGGTGTGTTCCACGTGGAACCGCAGTTCATGTCCACCTGGCAGCGCTTGCAGAAGGCCTTGCGCCAGAGAAACTCTTGGCTGCGGCATGGTACACTTGACGCCGTTTCGCAAGCGGTTTGGGACAGGGAACTGTGCCAGGCCAGCGCTGAAATCGATGAATACCGCCGCGCTTATATCAAAGCCTTGAAACCAGTCTTTGAACAGACCTTGAGCGAACTGGTTGAGCTTGAGGGCTTAACGCTCAGCTATTACCGAGGTTGGGACAAAGACCGGGAGCTGAGTGCAGTGCTCGCAGGGTCCCTTCAGCGGGACCAGCAAATGGGTCATACCCAGGCCGGACCACAACGCGCTGATTTGCGTCTTCGATTGGGCGCACATAACGCCGCGGACATCTTGTCCCGCGGTCAGCAAAAGTTGGTGGTCTGTGCATTGCGGATTGCCCAAGGGCACTTGGTCAGCCAAGCCCGACGCGGCCAGTGTATTTATCTGGTGGATGACCTGCCGTCCGAACTGGACGAGCACCACCGCCGCGCGCTTTGCCGCTTGCTGGAAGACTTACGCTGCCAGGTGTTTATTACCTGTGTAGATCACGAATTATTGAGGGAAGGCTGGCAGACGGAAACGCCAGTCGCTCTGTTCCACGTGGAACAGGGCCGTATCACCCAGACCCACGACCATCGGGAGTGAAGGCATTGAGCGAAGAAAATACGTACGACTCAACGAGCATTAAAGTGCTGAAAGGCCTGGATGCCGTACGCAAACGTCCCGGTATGTACATTGGTGACACCGACGATGGCAGCGGTCTGCACCACATGGTGTTCGAAGTGGTCGATAACTCGATCGACGAAGCTCTCGCTGGCCACTGCGACGACATCAGCATCATCATCCACCCGGACGAATCCATCACCGTTCGCGACAACGGTCGTGGCATCCCGGTAGACGTGCACAAAGAAGAAGGCGTCTCGGCAGCCGAGGTCATCATGACCGTGCTGCACGCCGGCGGTAAGTTCGACGACAACTCCTACAAAGTATCCGGCGGCCTGCACGGCGTAGGCGTCTCGGTTGTGAACGCCCTGTCCGAAGAGTTGGTTCTGACTGTTCGCCGCAGCGGCAAGATCTGGGAACAGACTTACATTCACGGTGTTCCAAAAGAGCCGATGAAAATCGTCGGTGAAAGCGAAACCACCGGTACCCAGATCCACTTCAAGCCTTCCGATCTGACTTTCAAGAATATCCACTTCAGCTGGGACATCTTGGCCAAGCGGATTCGTGAACTGTCCTTCCTCAACTCCGGTGTCGGCATCGTCCTCAAGGATGAGCGCAGCGGCAAGGAAGAGCTGTTCAAGTACGAAGGCGGCCTGCGTGCATTCGTTGAATATCTGAACACCAACAAGACTCCGGTCAACGAGGTGTTCCACTTCAACATTCAGCGCGAAGACGGCATTGGCGTGGAAATCGCTCTGCAGTGGAACGACAGCTTCAACGAGAACCTGCTGTGCTTCACCAACAATATTCCGCAGCGCGATGGCGGTACTCACCTGGTGGGTTTCCGTTCCGCGCTGACGCGTAACCTGAACACCTACATCGAAGCCGAAGGTCTGGCCAAAAAGCACAAAGTCGCCACCACCGGTGATGACGCCCGTGAAGGCCTGACCGCGATCATCTCGGTGAAAGTGCCGGATCCTAAGTTCAGCTCCCAGACCAAAGACAAGCTGGTGTCTTCCGAAGTGAAGACTGCGGTCGAACAGGAAATGGGCAAGTACTTCTCCGACTTCCTATTGGAAAACCCTAACGAAGCCAAACTGGTCGTCGGCAAGATGATCGACGCGGCTCGTGCTCGTGAAGCGGCGCGTAAAGCCCGTGAGATGACCCGTCGTAAAGGCGCGCTGGATATTGCCGGTCTGCCGGGCAAACTGGCCGACTGCCAGGAAAAAGACCCTGCCCTCTCCGAACTCTACCTCGTGGAAGGTGACTCTGCTGGCGGCTCCGCCAAGCAGGGACGCAATCGTAGGACCCAGGCCATCCTGCCGTTGAAGGGTAAGATCCTGAACGTCGAGAAGGCGCGTTTCGACAAGATGATCTCTTCGCAAGAAGTGGGCACCTTGATCACCGCACTGGGCTGCGGCATTGGCCGCGACGAGTACAACATCGAGAAGCTGCGCTACCACAACATCATCATCATGACCGATGCTGACGTCGACGGTTCGCACATCCGCACCTTGCTGCTGACCTTCTTCTTCCGTCAGTTGCCGGAGCTGATCGAGCGCGGCTACATCTACATCGCTCAACCTCCGTTGTACAAGGTCAAGAAAGGCAAGCAAGAGCAATACATCAAAGACGACGACGCCATGGAAGAGTACATGACGCAGTCGGCCCTGGAAGACGCGAGCCTGCACCTGAACGAAGAAGCACCTGGTATCTCTGGCGAAGCCCTTGAGCGCCTGGTGAACGACTTCCGTCTGGTGATGAAGACCCTCAAGCGTCTGTCGCGCCTGTACCCGCAGGAGCTGACCGAGCACTTCATCTACCTGCCTGCGGTAAGCCTGGAGCAACTGTCCGATCACGCAGCGATGCAGGATTGGATGGCTCAGTACGAAGTTCGCCTGCGCACCGTCGAGAAGTCCGGCCTGGTCTACAAAGCCAGCCTGCGTGAAGACCGTGAACGTAACGTCTGGCTGCCAGAGGTCGAACTGATCTCCCATGGCCTGTCGAACTACGTCACGTTCAACCGCGACTTCTTCGGCAGCAACGACTACAAGACTGTTGTCTCCCTGGGCGCTCAACTGAGCACCTTGCTGGACGACGGCGCGTACATCCAGCGTGGCGAGCGCAAGAAGCCGGTTACCGAGTTCAAGGAAGCACTTGAGTGGCTGATGGCTGAAAGTACGAAGCGTCACACCATCCAGCGATACAAAGGTCTGGGTGAAATGAACCCGGATCAGCTATGGGAAACCACCATGGACCCAAGCCAGCGCCGGATGCTCAAAGTGACCATCGAAGACGCCATTGGCGCGGACCAGATCTTCAACACCCTGATGGGTGATGCGGTCGAGCCTCGTCGTGACTTTATTGAAAGTAATGCTCTGGCGGTTTCCAACTTGGACTTCTGATCCAGCGGATTTGCCAAATAAAAAAGGCCAGCGCATCGCGCTGGCCTTTTTTTTGAACCGAGGGTCCAGTTCGCTCTTCAACAACGACTTTCTCAAATTCTCATATAGAGCGCAGGCGTAATACCTCGGCAATTCAAAGAAAAGCCCTACATACGGCATCCTCCGGTGCTCTTTATCCTACCGCCTCCTCGCCAAGTGCATGACTTGCGGGAGCTATCAATCATTGGGATATCGAACAGGGAATGCAGTTATGCCAACACCCGCCTATTTAACAATCAAAGGCACAAAGCAGGGACTTATCAGTGCTGGTGCGCTCACTGAGCCGTCTGTTGGAAACGCCTATGAAAATGAGCACGAGGATGAAATCCTGATTCAGGCATTTAGCCATCAAATTATCATTCCTCGAGATCCTCAAACAGGGCAACCAACGGGTCAACCGGTCCACAAACCGTTGATGATCACAAAGGTATTTGATAAATCATCGCCCTTGATATTTGAGGCATTAACAAACAGGGAGCGATTGGAGTTCTGTCAGTTGGAGTGGTACCGTACTTCCAAAGAAGGGCACCAAGAACTTTACTACAGCATACGGTTAGAAGACGCTGTGATTGTTGATGTGCAGTCGCGAATGCCTCATTACCTGGACCCCGATACGGCTCACCTGACAAACCTGGAAGATGTGTATTTCAGTTATCAGAAAATAATATGGGATCATGTGGCTTCCCAAACTTCTGGTGAAGATGATTTGCGTTCTCGGAATACTCGCTAGGTTAGTGCACGCATAAAAAAACCGGCTATATCAGCCGGTTTTTTTGCGCCCAAAAAAAACTTATGCACCTTTTCCCGAGTTTTATGAGTTTACGAAATATGTATATAAATCATAAACCTACAAACTAAATTCGACGTTTTTCAACGAAACGGTACACAGGTTATCCACAGAATCTCAGACAGCGACTTGATCAGTAGAGGACGGCGCAGCCGGAGCGGCTGGAAGCGAGCCCATTTCTCGTTGCATCTGCTCGTTCCAGGCTTGAACTCGGTCATTGAGTTCGGCAATGGCTCGCGGCCCGTTACCTTCGGCGTACATAGGCTCGCCGATGATCACGGTGATGACGCCCTGCTTTTTCGCCCAACCGGTTTTCGGCCAGAACTTGCCAGCATTGTGCGCAATCGGCAGCACGGGAAGTGCGGCATTGACCGCCAACGCGGTACCACCTCGTGAGAACTTTCCGATGGTGCCGTAAGGAACCCGCGTCCCCTCCGGAAAGATCAGCACCCAGACGCCATCCTTGAGCAGCTCATCGCCCTTCTTTGCTACATGCTTGAGGGCGGCTTTTGGATTTCCTCGGTCGATGGCGATCGGCCGGAGCATGGCCATGGCCCAACCGAAGAACGGAACGTAGAGCAGTTCGCGCTTGAGCACTTGGCTCAACGGCTCGAAGTAGGCGGAGAGGAAGAACGTTTCCCAAGTGCTCTGGTGGTTCGACTGAATCACACAGGGTTGGTCCGGCACATTCTCGGCGCCTTTGATGTCATAGCTGATGCCCAGAAAGACTTTGCTCAGCCACAAGGCGCACCGGCACCAGTACACATTGATGAAGCGATAGCGGGCCTTGAACGGCAGAAAAGGCGCGATAAAAAAGCTCAGGCTGCACCAAAGCAAGGAAGTGGTGCCCAGTAGCAGGTAAAAGAGGAAGGTTCTGATGGCCTGCAGTATCGACATGGCGACGTTTACCGTGCGGGCTCTGCCCGTCTATATAAAGCGCACTCCCGATCAATCCTTTGACAGGAAACTCAGAAGCACTCTAATTGTGGATAAGTTCTGCGGCAATCGCCGCCAGATCGTCAAAAATCAAGGTGCCCACCGGTAGGGTCTTGCCCAAAGTCTTTTCGCCTTTCCCGGTCTTTACTAAAACTGGCTGAGAATCGACGGCTTTGGCGGCTTCCAGGTCACCGAGAGTGTCGCCGACGAACCATAGATCAGTCAGCGATACGTTGTAATGCGTGGCGATGGTTTTCAACATCCCCGGTTTTGGCTTGCGGCAATCGCAGCCATCGTCCGGCCCGTGCGGGCAGTAGACGATCAGGCCGACCGCACCGCCCTGCTCCGCCACCAGCGAGCGCAAGCGCTCATGCATGGCATCCAGGGTGGCGATGTCGTAGTAACCGCGAGCAATGCCCGACTGGTTGGTAGCGACCGCTACCGTCCAGCCGGCCTTGCTCAACTGCGCGATGGCTTCGATCGAGCCGGGGAGCGGAATCCACTCCTCCACCGATTTGATGTAAGCGTCGGAGTCGTAATTGATCACCCCGTCCCGATCAAGAATCAGCAGTTTCAACAGCAGCCCCTCAGCCCAGCAGTGAAATGTCGGCGACGCCGAGGAACAGCCCACGCAGACGCGCCAGCAACGCATAACGGTTGGCGCGAACCTTGGCGTCTTCCGCGTTGACCATCACCGCTTCGAAGAACGCATCCACCGGCTCGCGCAAGGCAGCCAGGCGCGCCAGCGATTCGCTGTACTGACGCGCAGCAGCCATTGGCTGGACAGCCTGGTCAGCCTGCTGGATCGCCGAGTACAGGGAGAATTCGTTGGCGTTGTCGAAGTACTTGGCTTCAACGACCGAAGGAACGGAGCCTTCAACCTTGCTCAGCAAGTTCGAAACGCGCTTGTTCACCGCGGCCAGGGCAGCGGCTTCCGGTAGTTTGCGGAAGGCCTCTACCGCTTGTACGCGCTGGTCGAAGTCCAGGGCCGAACCCGGCTTCAGGGCACGAACAGAGAGATAAGTCCCGACGTCGACACCTTCGTCTTCGTAACGGGCACGCAGACGGTCGAAGATGAACTCCAGCACCGAGTCGTTCAGGCCGGCAGCCTTCACTTTGGTACCGAACGCATTCACGGCAAACGCCACGGCGTCGTTCAGGTCGAGGTCGAGCTGCTTGTCGATCAGAATACGCAACACACCCAGCGCTGCACGGCGCAGGGCGTACGGGTCTTTGCTACCGGTAGGCAGCATGCCGATACCGAAGATGCCGACCAGGGTGTCGAGTTTGTCGGCGATCGCCACGGCCGCACCGGTCAGGGTGGTCGGCAGTTCAGCGCCGGCGCCGCGCGGCATGTACTGCTCGTTCAGGGCCAGGGCGACGTCTTGCGGCTCGCCGTCGTTGAGGGCGTAGTAGTAACCGGCGACACCTTGCATCTCCGGGAACTCACCGACCATCTCGGTCGCCAGGTCGCACTTGGACAGCAGGCCCGCACGGGAAGCCCATGCAGCGTTGCCGCCGATGCGCTGAGCGATGAACGCCGCGAGTTTGGAAACGCGCTCGGCCTTGTCGTAGACGCTGCCGAGTTTTTCCTGGAACACCACGTTCTGCAGACGCAGGTTGAAGTCTTCAAGTTTCTGCTTCTTGTCTTGCTTGAAGAAGAACTCGGCGTCGGTCAGGCGTGGGCGAACCACTTTCTCGTTACCGGCGATGATTTGCTGCGGGTCTTTGCTTTCGATGTTGGCCACGGTAATGAAACGTGGCAGCAACTTGCCGTCGGCATCCAGCAGGCAGAAGTACTTCTGGTTGTCCTGCATGGTGGTGATCAGTGCTTCTTGCGGCACATCGAGGAAACGCTCCTCGAACGAGCACACCAGCGGCACCGGCCATTCCACCAGCGCGGTCACTTCGTCGAGCAGGCTTGGCGGCACGATCGCCGTCCCTTCCTGCATCGTCGCGAGCTCTTCGACGCGCTTGCTGATCAGTTCGCGACGCTCGTTCGCGTCGGCCAGTACGTAAGCAGCCCGCAGGTCGGCCAGGTAATTGGCCGGCGAAGTGATGCGCACGCTTTCCGGGTGATGGAAGCGGTGACCACGGGAGTCACGACCAGACTTCTGGGCAAGGAGAGTGCAGTCGATGACCTGGTCACCGAGCAACATCACCAGCCACTGAGTCGGGCGAACGAATTCTTCCTTGCGAGCACCCCAGCGCATGCGCTTGGGGATCGGCAGGTCGTTCAGGGAATCTTCGACGATGGTCGGCAGCAGGCTCGCAGTTGGCTTGCCAGCGATGCTTTGGCTGTAGCGCAGTTTCGGGCCGCTCTGATCGATTTCGCTCAGGTCGACGCCGCACTTCTTGGCGAAGCCCAAAGCCGCTTGAGTCGGATTGCCTTCGGCATCGAATGCCGCCTGACGGGGCGGGCCGTCGAGGTTGATGCTGCGATCCGGCTGCTGAGTGGCCAGATCGGTGATCAACACAGCCAGACGACGCGGTGCGGCGTAAACAGTTTTGGTCTCGTAGTTCAGGCCAGCGGCTTGCAGGCCCTTGTCGATACCGGCCAGAAACGCCTCGGCCAGGGTGTTCAGGGCTTTGGGTGGCAGTTCTTCGGTGCCCAGTTCAACCAGAAAATCCAGAGCACTCATTGTGCAGCCTCCAGCTTAGCCAACACTTCGTCACGCAGGTCCGGGGTTGCCATCGGGAAGCCCAGCTTGGCGCGAGCCAGCAGGTAGGCTTGCGCAACGGAACGCGCCAGGGTGCGTACTCGCAGAATGTATTGCTGACGCGCGGTCACCGAGATCGCCCGGCGCGCATCCAGCAGGTTGAAGGTATGGGACGCCTTCAACACCATTTCGTAGCTCGGCAACGGCAGCGGCTGGTCGAGTTCGATCAGGCGCTTGGCTTCGCTTTCGTAGAAGTCGAACAGCTCGAACAGTTTCTCGACGTTGGCGTGTTCGAAGTTGTAGGTCGACTGCTCCACTTCGTTCTGGTGGAACACATCGCCGTAGGTCACTTTGCCGAACGGGCCGTCAGCCCAGACCAGGTCATAGACCGAGTCCACGCCTTGCAGGTACATGGCCAGACGCTCAAGACCGTAAGTGATCTCGCCGGTCACCGGGTAGCACTCGATGCCGCCCGCTTGCTGGAAGTAAGTGAACTGCGTCACTTCCATGCCGTTGAGCCAGACTTCCCAGCCCAGACCCCAGGCGCCTAGTGTCGGCGATTCCCAGTTGTCTTCAACGAAGCGGATGTCGTGGACCAACGGGTCCAGGCCGACGTGCTTGAGGGAGCCCAGGTACAGTTCCTGGAAGTTGTCCGGGTTCGGCTTCAGGACTACCTGGAATTGATAGTAGTGCTGCAGACGGTTCGGGTTTTCGCCGTAGCGGCCGTCAGTCGGGCGACGACTGGGCTGCACATAAGCGGCGTTCCAGGTTTCCGGGCCGATGGCGCGCAGGAACGTGGCAGTGTGGAAAGTGCCGGCGCCTACTTCCATATCGTAGGGCTGAAGTACCACGCAACCTTGCTCGGCCCAGTATTGCTGGAGGGCGAGGATCAAGTCTTGGAAGGTACGCACGGCTGGCGTAGGCTGGCTCACGAAATTCACCTGTTTCTTGGGCTGCGATTTAAAGAGCGGGAGTATACCCGATTCGGTCCTGCGCACGCCCCCTGGAGCCTTATGCCACGCTGCTTTTGGTGTTCCGAAGATCCGCTGTACATGGCTTATCACGATCAGGAGTGGGGTACGCCGCTACGCGATGCGCAGGGATTGTTCGAGTTGCTTTTGCTTGAAGGGTTCCAAGCCGGCCTTTCCTGGATCACCGTCCTGCGTAAACGCGAGCGTTATCGCGAGGTATTGTTCGGCTTCGACGTACAGCGCGTGGCGCAAATGAGCGACGCCGAAATCGATGAATTGATGCTCGATCTGGGGATCATCCGCAATCGCCTCAAACTCAACGCGGCGCGGCGCAATGCCCAGGCCTGGCTGGCGCTGGAGGATCCGGTGGCGTTTCTCTGGTCCTTCGTCGGAGGCGTTCCGAAGATCAATCATTTCAAGGATCGCACCGAAGTGCCGGCGGTCACGCCCGTCGCCGTGGAGATGAGCAAAGGCTTGAAAAAAGCCGGTTTCACCTTCGTCGGTCCGACCATTTGCTACGCGCTGATGCAGGCCTCGGGTATGGTCATGGACCACACCCGGGATTGCGATCGCTACGCGACCCTGGCGAACGGCGGTTAGAATAGCCGCCTCGCGCACAGCACAAGATCAGGAGTGACCTGTGGATAAGTTGAAAGGCGCCTTGCTGGTAGGCGCTCTGCGGTTGTTTGCCCTGCTTCCGTGGCGGGCCGTACAAGCCGTGGGCTCGGTCATCGGCTGGATGATGTGGAAAACCCCGAATCGCTCTCGCGATGTAGTGAGGATCAACCTCGCCAAGTGCTTCCCGGAAATGGACCCGGCTGAGCGGGAACGTCTGGTCGGTCAGAGCCTGAGAGACATCGGCAAGTCCCTCACCGAAAGCGCCTGCGCCTGGATCTGGCCGGCTCAGCGTTCCATTGATCTGGTGCGTGAAGTCGAAGGCCTGGACGTTTTGAAGGACGCCCTCGCCTCCGGCAAAGGTGTGGTGGGTATCACCAGTCATTTGGGCAACTGGGAAGTGCTGAACCACTTCTATTGCAGCCAGTGCAAACCGATCATTTTCTATCGTCCGCCGAAGTTGAAGGCGGTGGATGACCTGCTGCGCAAGCAGCGAGTACAACTGGGTAACAAGGTCGCCGCGTCCACCAAGGAAGGCATCCTCAGCGTCATCAAGGAAGTGCGCAAAGGTGGTGCAGTGGGCATTCCTGCTGACCCGGAACCGGCCGAATCCGCCGGGATCTTTGTGCCGTTCTTTGCCACTCAGGCCCTGACCAGCAAATTCGTGCCGAACATGCTTGCCGGCGGCAAAGCGGTTGGCGTGTTCCTGCACGCCCTGCGGCTACCGGACGGCTCGGGTTACAAGGTGATCCTTGAAGCCGCGCCGGAGGCCATGTACAGCACCGATACCGAGACGTCCTGCGCCGCCATGAGCCAGGTGGTCGAGCGCTATGTGCGGGCATATCCGAGCCAGTACATGTGGAGCATGAAGCGTTTCAAGAAGCGTCCGCCCGGTGAAGAGCGCTGGTATTGAGTCGATTGGCATGATCTGTGGATAACCTTGGCAACGAGGTTATCCACAACCGTTCATTGAAGGGCGCGAAAGATGTCCGAACACCGCAAGTCATTCCGGATCAAGATCAGTCACGAAAGCCTCGGCGAATGCCTGGGCCAGACCCGAAATCTTTCGACCACGGGCGTCTACGTCAAACATCCTGGCTTGGCGACGTTGCCTGAAGGTGCGGTGGTTTACGGTCAGGTGCAGGACTTACCCACAGGTGCGCCGCGGGTGCGGATGGAAGTGGTGCTGGTGGATGCCGAAGGTGTCGGCCTGCGCTTTCTCTGATCAGTGCGCCTGACGTTCAAGCTTCTTCAGAAACACCGTCATTTCTTTCTCCGCCTGCTTGTCGCCGTGGGCGCGGGCGGCTTCCAGGCCTTGCTCCCAGGCCTGACGCGCGGCCGGATAGTCCGCCAGAGCCAGATGCGCCTTGCCCAATAGCTTCCAGGCCGCCGAATACTTCGGATCGAATTCGACGCAGCGGTGGAAATGCTCGGCAGCCTTGGCGTTTTCCCCGAGATCGAGATAACCCTTGCCCAAGCCGAAGCGCAGCAATGAGTTATCCACACCCTTGGCGAGCATTTTTTCCAGGGATTCGATCATGGGTAAATTCCTTGTTGAGCGGAGTCAGGGATCAATATGTCCCAATGAGACCGCTTTCGCGAGCAAGCCCGCCTCCCACATTGAATCTGTGGCGCACACAAATACCCTGTGGGAGCGGGCTTGCTCGCGAAGAGGCCGGACCGGGTCACCGCAAAATCCGGATCAGAAGAAGCTCAACCCAACATGAAACAGCTTTTCCACATCCCGAATATGCTTTTTATCCACAAGGAACAGAATCACATGGTCGCCCGCCGCGATCACCGTGTCATCGTGGGCGATGATTACTTCTTCGTCGCGAATGATCGCGCCGATGGTGGTGCCCGGCGGCAGGCCGATGTTTTCGATGGACTTGCCGATGACTTTGCTCGATTTCCCATCGCCATGGGCAATCGCCTCGATGGCTTCCGCCGCACCGCGACGCAATGAATGCACGCTGACGATATCGCCGCGGCGCACGTGGGCGAGCAAGGTGCCGATGGTTGCCAGTTGCGGGCTGATGGCGATGTCGATGTCGCCGCCCTGGATCAAGTCGACGTAGGCCGGGTTGTTGATGATGGTCATCACCTTCTTTGCGCCCAGGCGCTTGGCCAGCAACGACGACATGATGTTGGCTTCGTCATCGTTGGTCAGGGCCAGGAAAAGGTCGGCGTCGGCGATGTTCTCTTCCATCAGCAGATCGCGGTCGGATGCACTGCCTTGCAGCACCACGGTGCTGTCGAGGGTGTCCGAGAGATGACGGCAGCGCGCCGGGTTCATCTCGATGATTTTCACCTGATACCGGCTTTCGATGGCTTCGGCCAGGCGCTCACCAATCTGCCCGCCGCCCGCGATAACGATGCGCTTGTAGCTCTCATCGAGGCGGCGCATTTCGCTCATCACTGCACGAATATTCGCCTTGGCCGCGATGAAAAATACCTCATCGTCTGCTTCGATTACCGTATCGCCCTGGGGCAGGATCGGCCGGTCACGACGGAAAATCGCCGCGACGCGGGTTTCGACATTGGGCATGTGTTCGCGCAACTGCCGCAGTTGCTGACCCACCAGCGGCCCACCGTAGTACGCCTTCACGGCCACCAATTGCGCCTTACCTTCGGCAAAGTCGATCACCTGCAATGCGCCCGGGTGTTCGATCAGGCGCTTGATGTAATTGGTGACGACTTGCTCCGGGCTGATCAGCACGTCCACCGGAATCGCTTCGTTGTCGAACAGGTCGGTGCGGGTCAGGTACGCTGCTTCGCGGACCCTGGCGATCTTGGTCGGCGTGTGAAACAGCGTGTGGGCGACCTGGCAGGCCACCATGTTGGTTTCGTCGCTGCTGGTTACAGCCACCAGCATGTCAGCGTCGTCCGCGCCGGCTTGACGCAGTACGGTCGGGAGCGAGCCGCGGCCCTGTACGGTGCGGATGTCCAGCCGATCGCCGAGGTCGCGCAGGCGGTCGCCGTCGGTGTCGACCACCGTGATGTCATTGGCCTCGCTGGCCAAGTGTTCTGCCAGCGAACCGCCGACCTGGCCTGCGCCGAGGATGATGATTTTCATCCAGTCACTCCTTTAAAACCAGTTAGCCGCGCGCGGCGGCGATTTTGATCAGCTTGGCGTAGTAGAACCCGTCGTGGCCGCCTTCCTGGGCCAGTAATTGGCGACCATGGGGCTGCTTGATGCCGGCCTGACTGGCGATGTCCAGTTCCCGGGCGCCCGGCGTGCGAACGAGGAACGCCTCGATCACTTCGGTGTTCTCGGTTGGCAACGTGGAGCACGTGGCGTAAAGCAAAATGCCGCCTACTTCCAGAGTTATCCACATGGCGTCCAGCAGTTCGCCCTGAAGGACTGCCAGCGCAGCGATGTCATCGGGCTGGCGCGTCAGTTTGATATCCGGGTGACGACGAATGACGCCGGTGGCTGAACACGGTGCGTCCAGCAGAATGCGCTGGAACGGCTTGCCGTCCCACCAGGTCGCGGTGTCGCGGCCGTCGGCGGCGATCAATTCGGCGCTCAGGCCCAGGCGTGCAAGGTTTTCTCGCACCCGCACCAGCCGCTTGGCTTCCAGGTCCACGGCCACTACGCCGGCCAGTTGTGGCTCGGCTTCAAGAATGTGGCAGGTCTTGCCGCCCGGTGCGCAGCAGGCGTCCAGCACCCGTTGGCCGGGCGCCAGGTCGAGCAGATCGGCAGCCAGTTGCGCGGCTTCGTCCTGCACGCTGATCCAGCCTTCAGCAAAGCCCGGCAGGCTGCGCACGTCGGCCGCGGCGTCGAGGACGATGCCGTCCCGACTGTAAACGCATGGCGTGGCGGCGATGCCGGCTTCGCTCAGCAAACCGAGGTAGGCATCGCGAGTGTGGTGGCGACGGTTGACCCGCAGAATCATCGGCGGATGCGCGTTGTTCGCCGCGCAAATGGCTTCCCATTGCTCAGGCCAGAATGCCTTCAGGGACTTTTGCAGCCAGCGCGGATGGGCGGTGCGCACCACCGGGTCGTGTTCCAGTTCGGCCAACAGCGCTTCGCTTTCCCGCTGGGCACGGCGCAGCACAGCGTTGAGCAAGGCCTTGGCCCAAGGCTTTTTCAGCTTATCCGCGCAACCGACGGTTTCGCCGATGGCGGCGTGGGCCGGAACGCGGGTGTAGAGCAATTGGTAGAGACCGACCAGCAGCAGCGCCTCGACATCGGCGTCGGCCGCCTTGAACGGTTTCTGCAACAACTTGGCCGCCAGCGCCGACAAACGCGGCTGCCAGCGAGCAGTGCCGAACGCCAGGTCTTGGGTGAAGCCGCGATCGCGGTCTTCGACCTTGTCCATTTGCGTTGGCAGAGAACTGTTGAGTGAGGCTTTTCCGTTTAGAACTGCAGCAAGCGCCTTGGCGGCGGCCAGACGTGGGTTCATTGAGCGTCCGCCGTTTGACCGAGAACGGTGCCGACAGCGAATTTCTCACGACGGCTGTTGAACAAGTCGCTGAAGTTCAGCGCTTTGCCACCGGGCAATTGCAGACGAGTCAGACACAGCGCTTGTTCTCCACAGGCGACGATCAGGCCGTCCTTGCTGGCGCTAAGGATTGCACCGGGAGCGCCCTGCCCTTCGGCGAGGCTCGCAGCCAGCACTTTCAGTGCTTCGCCATTCAGTGTGCTATGGCAGATCGGCCACGGATTGAAGGCGCGGACCAGGCGTTCGAGCTCTACCGCCGGGCGACTCCAGTCGATGCGCGCTTCGTCTTTATTCAGCTTGTGAGCGTAAGTGGCGAGGCTGTCGTCCTGCACTTCGCCTTCCAGCGTGCCTGCGGCGAGACCGGCAATTGCCTGAACCACGGCCGGCGGGCCCATTTCCGCCAGACGGTCGTGGAGGCTACCGCCGGTGTCTTCTGCGGTGATCGGAGTGGTGACTTTCAGCAGCATCGGCCCGGTGTCCAGACCCAGTTCCATGCGCATCACGGTTACGCCGCTTTCCGCGTCGCCCGCTTCCACGGCGCGTTGGATCGGCGCCGCACCACGCCAGCGTGGCAGCAAGGATGCGTGACTGTTGATGCAACCCAGGCGCGGAATATCCAGCACCACTTGCGGCAGGATCAGGCCGTAGGCGACCACCACCAACAAGTCTGGTTTCAGCGCGGCCATTTCAGCTTGAGCGTCTGCGTTGCGCAAAGTCGGCGGTTGCAGCACCGGGATGTTGTTTTCCAGGGCCAACTGCTTGACCGGGCTCGGCATCAGTTTTTGCCCGCGGCCGGCCGGACGGTCCGGTTGGGTGTAGACCGCTACGATCTCATAAGGGCTGTCGAGCAAGGCCTTGAGGTGTTCGGCGGCGAATTCCGGGGTGCCGGCAAAGACAATGCGCAGTGGCTCAGTCATGGGAAACTCTCATTTACAAAGCAATCGCAAAAGAAAAAGGCTTGCCGCAGCAAGCCTTTGAAAGAAGGGCATCAAGCGTTCTGGCGATGGAGCTTTTCCAGTTTCTTCTTGATTCGGTCGCGTTTGAGGTTGGACAGGTAGTCGACGAACAATTTGCCGTTGAGGTGGTCGCATTCATGCTGGATGCACACCGCGAGCAGGCCTTCGGCGATCAGTTCGTAAGGCTGGCCGTCGCGGTCCAGAGCCTTGATCTTGACCTTTTGCGGCCGATCGACGTTTTCGTAGAAGCCGGGCACCGAGAGGCAACCTTCCTGATATTGCTCCATCTCGTCGGTCAGGGTTTCGAACTCGGGGTTGATGAACACCCGGGGTTCGCTGCGGTCTTCGGAGAGGTCCATCACGACGATACGTTTGTGCACGTTGACCTGGGTCGCGGCGAGGCCGATGCCTGGCGCTTCATACATTGTTTCAAACATGTCATCGACCAACTGACGCACTTCGTCGTCCACTACGGCCACAGGTTTGGCGATAGTGCGCAGGCGCGAGTCGGGAAATTCGAGGATGTCTAAAATGGCCATAAGCTTAATTGCTGCACGTGTGAGGTAAAGTCGGGTCGATGGCCTGGCGGGTCAGTAGATGCCGGCTACCGTTGTAAAACGTAGCTCCCTTCTTCATAAGCTAGCCGGGAGCGAGCCACGAGGGCTCTGGCGTTTCACGCGAACGTACATAATAAAGGGATTCACCGCATGAGGAAATCACTACTCGCCTTGCTCCTTCTGGCCTCGGCTGGTTTGGCGCACGGGCAAGTGCAACTCAAGGAAGGTTTTCCACAGCAATATACCGTCGTAGCGGGGGACACACTCTGGGACATATCGGGAAAATACCTGCGTGAACCGTGGAAATGGCCCGAGCTCTGGCAAGCCAATCCACAGATCGAGAACCCCAATCTCATCTACCCCGGCGATTTGCTCTCGCTGGTCTACGTCAACGGCCAACCACGGCTGACCCTCAATCGCGGGGCTTCCCGAGGCACTATCAAGCTCTCGCCACGGGTGCGCAGCAGCCCGGTGGCCGACGCCATCCCGAGCATTCCGCTGCAATCGATCAACAGCTTTCTGCTGAGCAACCGCATCGTCGACAAGGTCGAGGATTTCGACAAGGCGCCTTACATCGTCGCTGGCGACGCGGAAAGGGTGCTCAGCGGTACCGGTGACCGGATTTTCGCCCGCGGCCAGTTCGACCCTAACCAACCGGTCTACGGCATTTTCCGCCAGGGCAAGGTCTACACCGATCCGCAGAGCAAGGAGTTTCTGGGGATCAATGCCGACGATATCGGCGGCGGCGAAATTGTGGCCACCGAAGGCGACGTCGCGACCCTGGCGCTACAACGCACTACCCAGGAAGTCCGCCTCGGCGACCGGCTGTTTAGCGGTGAAGAGCGATCGATCAACTCGACCTTCATGCCCAGCGCACCGAAAAGCGAGATCAACGGCCTGATCATCGATGTTCCACGCGGGGTTACGCAGATCGGCGCGCTGGATGTGGTCACCTTGAACAAGGGGCAACGCGACGGCCTGGCCGAAGGCAATGTGCTGGTGGTGATGAAAACCGGCGAAACGGTGCGCGATCGAATCACCGGCCAACCGCTGAAGATTCCCGATGAGCGCGCCGGATTGCTGATGGTTTTCCGCACGTACGACAAACTCAGCTACGGGCTCGTGCTCAACGCATCGCGCTCTCTGGCGGTGATGGACAAGGTGCGAAATCCGTAAGCAGGCTCCACAAGTTACCAACAGAGTTATCCACAGCTTATTCCCGTTTCAACGGGGCTCATTACGATCAAGGATGATCCATGTCGCTGTCTGCTGTTACACCGGTTTCCCCTGCGGAGCTGGAAGCCCGTTTACGTCTGCATCGCTTGCCGGAACTCGGCCCGGCGCGTTTTAAAAAATTGCTTGATGCCTTCGGCTCTGCGTCCAGCGCCATCAGCGCACCGGCCACCGCCTGGCGAGCGCTGGGCTTGCCGCTGGCGTGCTCGGAAGCCAGGCGCTGCACTGAAATTCGTGATGGCGCCAGTCACGCATTGGCCTGGCTAGAGCGTCCGGGCCAGCATTTACTGATGTGGGACCAACCCGAGTATCCGGCGCTACTGGCGGAAATCGGTGATGCGCCGCCGTTGTTATTCGTTGCGGGTGATCCGGGCATTCTGGAAAAACCGCAGTTGGCGATGGTCGGCAGTCGTCGCGCTTCGCGTCCTGGCATGGACACCGCCGCCGCGTTTTCCCGCAGCCTGGCCGCTGCCGGTTTTGTCATCACCAGCGGTCTGGCGCTGGGTATCGATGCTGCCGCGCACCAAGCGGCTCTGGACGTTGGCGGGCGAACGGTGGGGGTACTTGGCACGGGTCTTGAAAAGTTTTATCCACAGCGCAATCGACGGCTGGCAGACGCCATGATTGCCTCGGGCAGCGCAGTGCTTTCGGAGTTCCCGCTGGACGCCGGTCCTACTGCCAGCAACTTCCCTCGACGCAACCGGATCATCAGCGGGTTGTCCCTTGGCGTGCTGGTGGTCGAGGCCAGTGTTGCGAGCGGTTCGTTGATCACCGCGAGGCTCGCGGCGGAGCAAGGTCGCGAGGTGTATGCAATTCCCGGATCGATCCATCATCCCGGCGCCCGCGGTTGCCATCAACTGATCCGCGACGGCGCTGTGCTGGTGGAAACCATCGAGCATATCCTTGAAGCGTTGCGTGGCTGGCAACAGCTGCCGTTATCCACAGAGACGCCGTCGACGGCCGTGACCCATCCTCTATTGATGTTGCTGCATGCGGCGCCTCACACCAGTGAAGCGCTGGCAGACACCAGCGGCTGGGCGTTGCCGAAAGTGCTGGCGGCGCTGACGGAACTGGAAATGGAGGGCCGGGCAGTCTGCGAAAGCGGGCGCTGGTTTGCGCGCGTGAGCTAGGTTTTATAAGGAAGAACGGTAAACTGCGCAGAGCCTTATTCCGGAGAGTTTTTCATGGTCAACAGTTGGCGTGTGCAACAAGCCGCACGAGCAATTCGCGCAGGGGCGGTGATTGCCTACCCAACCGAAGCTGTCTGGGGTCTGGGTTGCGACCCGTGGGACGAAGAAGCGGTGGATCGTCTGTTGCTGATCAAGGGCCGATCTGTGGATAAGGGCCTGATTCTGGTCGCCGACAACATTCGCCAGTTCGACTTTCTCTTCGAAGATTTCCCGGAACTGTGGATGGATCGCATGGCCAGCACCTGGCCGGGACCGAACACCTGGCTGGTGCCGCATCAGAACCTGTTGCCCCAGTGGATTACCGGTGTGCATGAAACGGTGGCTCTGCGGGTCAGTGATCATCCGCAGGTGCGGGATTTGTGTGCATTGGTCGGGCCGCTGGTGTCGACTTCCGCCAACCCACAGGGCCGGCCGGCGGCGCGGACGCGGATTCGTGTCGAGCAGTATTTTCGGGGGCAGGTTGATTTGGTGCTGGGTGGAAACCTCGGTGGGCGCAAGAATCCGAGCGTGATTCGCGATTTGGCGACCGGCAAGGTTTTGCGTCCGGATTGAGACCGAGGTATCCGCATTCGCGAGCAAGCCCGCTCTCACATCAGATCTCAGCGAACACAGATTTTGTGTACGACAACGATCCAATGTGGGAGCGGGCTTGCTCGCGAAGAGGCCCTTAAGGCAACAGAACCGTTGAGCCGGTGGTACGCCGCGCCGACAACTCAGTCTGCGCCTTCGCCGCCTCGGCCAATGAATACTTCTGGCTGATGTCTACCTTCAGCTTGCCGCTGATGATCATCTCGAACAGCTCATCCGCCATGCGTTGCAGGTTTTGCGCGTTGTTGGCGTAGGTCGCGAGCGTCGGTCGGGTCACGTACAGCGAACCCTTCGCCGAGAGAATCCCCAGGTTCACGCCATCCACCGCGCCGGACGCATTACCAAAGCTCACCACCAATCCGCGCGGCGCCGCGCTGTCGAGCGAAGTCAGCCAGGTATCCTTGCCCACGCCGTCGTACACCACCGGGACTTTTTTCCCGTCGGTCAATTCCAGTACACGTTGTGCGACGTTTTCATGGCTGTAGTCGATGGTTGCCCAGGCGCCGTTGGCTTTGGCCAGTGCAGCTTTCTCCGGGGAGCTGACCGTGCCGATCAGCTTCACGCCCAAGGCATTGGCCCATTGGCAGGCCAGGGAACCGACGCCGCCAGCCGCAGCGTGGAACAGAATGGTTTCGCCACCCTTGAGTTCATAAGTCTGACGCAGCAGGTACTGCACGGTCAGGCCTTTGAGCATTACACCGGCGGCCGTTTCGAAACTGATGGCGTCCGGTAAAAGCACCAGATTGGCCTCGGGCAATACGTGAATGTCACTGTAGGCGCCCAACGGGCCGCTGCCGTATGCCACGCGATCGCCCACTTTGAACCGGGTGACTTCGCTGCCCACCGCCTCGACCACACCCGCGCCTTCCGAGCCCAGACCCGATGGCAAGGCTGGTGGTGGATAGAGGCCGTTACGGTAATAGGTGTCGATGAAGTTCAGGCCGATGGCCTTGTTGGCCACGCGAACCTGTTGTGGGCCGGGCTCGGCGGGTTGGTAATCCACATACTCGAGCACTTCGGGGCCGCCATGGGCGCGGAACTGAATTCGCTTTGCCATCTGCCTACTCCTTGGGTCATGTTTCTTGGGACATAAGTGCGAAGCTCCCTATCGGACTCCTAAGCTTGATCTTCGTCAACTGCGACGGGTGCATCTGCAATGTTATGCTACGCGCCCATTTGCGCCGGCCCCTGCTCCAATGGAGCCGCGTAGCTTTGCCCGATTCAAGGTGATGCCATGACTACCCGCACCGAGGCCGTAAAAGCCTACCTGCTCGACCTGCAAGACCGCATTTGCGCTGCCCTCGAAGCTGAAGATGGCGGCACGCGCTTCGTCGAAGACGCCTGGACCCGGCCTGCGGGCGGTGGCGGTCGCACTCGGGTGATCGAGAACGGCACGGTCATCGAAAAGGGCGGCGTCAACTTTTCCCACGTCTTCGGCAGCGGTCTCCCACCGTCCGCCAGCGCTCATCGGCCGGAACTGGCCGGGCGTGGCTTCGAAGCCCTGGGCGTGTCGCTGGTGATTCACCCGCACAACCCGCATGTGCCGACGTCCCACGCCAACGTGCGCTTTTTCATTGCTGAAAAAGAAGGCGAAGAGCCGGTCTGGTGGTTCGGCGGTGGCTTCGACCTCACGCCTTATTACGGCAATGAAGAAGACTGCGTGCACTGGCACCGCATCGCCGAGCAGGCCTGCGCGCCGTTCGGTCCGGATGTCTATTCGCGCTATAAGGACTGGTGCGACAGCTACTTCCACATCAAGCATCGCCACGAGCCACGGGGCATCGGCGGTCTGTTTTTCGATGACCTGAACGAATGGGACTTCGACACCAGTTTCGCCTTCATGCGCGCAATTGGTGACGCATATATCGATGCGTATCTGCCGATCGTCCAACGCCGCAAAAATGATGCCTTCACCGCCAAACAGCGTGAGTTCCAGGAATTCCGCCGTGGCCGTTACGTTGAATTCAACCTGGTCTACGATCGCGGCACGCTGTTCGGCCTGCAATCGGGCGGGCGTACTGAGTCGATTCTGATGTCGTTGCCGCCGCAAGTACGCTGGGCTTACGACTGGAAAGCCGAGCCTGGCAGCGAAGAAGCGCGCCTGACCGAGTATTTCCTGCAAGATCGCGATTGGTTGGCCGAGGCCTGAACGAGGAATTCTGATGGACCGTTATGTCGTATTCGGTAACCCGATTGGCCACAGCAAGTCGCCGCTGATCCACCGTTTGTTCGCCGAGCAGACCGCTGAAAAACTGGAATACAGCACTTCGCTGGCGCCACTCGACGACTTTTCCGGCTGCGCCCAGGCGTTTTTCCGCGAAGGTCTTGGGGCGAATGTGACGGTGCCGTTCAAGGAAGAGGCCTATCGCCTGGCGAACAGTCTGACAGCGCGGGCGAAGCGGGCTGGTGCGGTAAACACCCTGAGCAAACTGGCCGATGGCACGTTGCTGGGCGATAACACCGATGGCGCCGGTCTCGTGCGGGACCTGACGGTCAACGCCGGGTTCAGCCTCAAGGGCAAACGCATCCTCCTGTTGGGTGCCGGCGGCGCGGTGCGCGGTGCGCTGGAGCCTCTGCTGGCCGAGCAACCGGCTTCGGTGATCATCGCCAACCGCACGGTAGAAAAAGCTGAGCTGCTGGCAGAATTGTTCGCTGATCTGGGGCCGGTATCGGCCAGCAGTTTCGACTGGCTACGGGAGCCGGTGGACCTGATTATCAACGCGACATCCGCAAGCTTGTCCGGGGAAGTGCCGCCGATTGCCGGCAGCCTGATCGAACCGGGCAAGACGGTGTGTTACGACATGATGTATGGCAAGGAACCGACTTCGTTTTGCCGCTGGGCCAGTGAACATGGCGCGGCGGTGACGATGGATGGTCTGGGGATGTTGGCCGAGCAGGCGGCGGAGGCCTTCTATTTGTGGCGCGGTGTGCGTCCGGATACGGCGCCGGTGCTGGCTGAATTGCGTCGGCAGCTAGCCCTTTAAAAGCATCGCGGGCAAGCCCGCTCCCACAGGTTTTCGGTGATCCCTGTGGGAGCGGGCTTGCCCGCGATGGCAAACGACACCGATGTCGGATCAATCCTCAAACCGAATCGGGCATTTCTCCGCCCCTTCCAGCTTCCTCAATTCTTCCACCACCTGCGGCCGCGCCCGCCGAAGGGTCAGGCTGCGATCCTGGCGCAGTAGCCGTCGCGCTTCCTGGTGCAGCATTTCCACACCTGAATAGTCGATGAAATTGATCTGCTGCGCCTCGATCACTACCCGCACGCCGTGCATCCGTTGCAGGCGCACTTGCAGGTAGTGGCTGGCGCCGAAAAAGATCGATCCGCCGACCCGCAGAATATCTTCATCGCCGTCGCGCCAATGCTGCACCCGCGGTTGCGAGGTGCGCTTGAGGTAGAAAAACAGCGAAGCCAGCACGCCGGCGTAGATCGCGGTCTGCAACTCCAGCAGCAACGTGGCGACGCAGGTCAGCGCCATGACCAGGAACTCGGCGCGGCTGACCCGCAACAACGCGCGAATGCCGCGATGGTCCACCAATCCCCAGGCGATCAACAGAATGCTGCCGGCCATGGCCGGGATTGGGATATGCGAAATCAATTTCGCGCCGAAGATAGCGAACAGTCCTACCCACAACGCCGAAAAAACGCCGGCCATCGGTGAGCAGGCGCCTGCTTCGTAGCTCAGACCCGAACGGGTGAAGGAACCGGCTGACAGTGAACCGGAAAAAAACGCACCGACAATGTTGGATAAACCCTGGGCGCGGACTTCCTGATTCGCGTCGAGCAGTTGTTGCGAACGTGCCGACAAGGAACGGGCGATCGACAGACTGGTGACCAGCCCGAGCATGCCCACCGCCACCGCACTGGGCAGCAGGCGCAGGATCAGGTCTAGATCCAGCGGCAGCGGACTAAACGGCGGCAGCCGCCCGACAAACGCGCTGACTAATTCCACATGGCCAAACATCGATGGCCAGAGCCAGACCAGCAATCCGGCCAGGACCAGGGTGATCAACAGCGTCGGCCAACGGGGCATCAGCAACTTCAGGATCACGCCCACCACGACCGTCACCAGCCCCAGCGCCAACGAGGGTTTATCCACCTCGCCGAGATGTCGGAACAACATCAGAAAACTGTCCAGCGCCGTCGCCTGGTTGGGCAAGTCCAGCCCAAGCAGGTTCGGCAGTTGCCCGATGGCGATCACCACCGCTGCGCCGAGGGTGAACCCCAGCACCACCGAGTGGGAGACGAAATTCACCAAGGCGCCGAACCGCAGCAATCCCAACAGCCACTGGAAAATGCCGGCCAGCAGTGTCAGCAACAGGATCAGGGTGACGTAGTCCTCTGACGCGGGTACGGCCAGAGGACTGACGCTGGCGTACAGGACAATGGAAATGGCTGCGGTAGGACCGCAGATCAAATGCCACGACGAACCCCAGAGACAGGCGATCAGCACCGGGATGATTGCCGCGTACAAGCCGTATTCAGGTGGGAGGCCGGCGATCAGGGCGTAGGCAATGGATTGTGGCAACGCGAGAATTGCACCGCTCAGGCCGACGATCAGGTCACGTCCGACACTGGCGCGGGTCTGCCGCGGTAACCAGGTCAGGAATGGGAAGAGTGAATGGCGGCTGGGAAAGGCCATGGGTCCTCTCGGGTGGGGTTTTGCGCAAGGGTATCAGCACCAGACCTGTGGGAGCGGGCTTGCTCGCGAAAGCGGAGTGTCAGTCGACATAAATGTCGGACGTGATGCCCTCTTCGCGAGCAAGCCCGCTCCCACATCACATTGGCTCTACAGCTTGGCTTTCACCGCCGGCAACGCATCTTTGCCATCCACGGTCTTCACGCCATCGAGCCATTTATCCAGTACTGCCGGGTTGGCCTTGATCCACGCCTTGGCCGCATCGGCATTGCTTATCTTCTTGTTCACCACCTCAGCCATGATGCTGTTCTCCATTTCCTGGGTAAAACTCAGGTTGGTGAGCAGCTTGCCGACGTTCGGACAGGCCTGTGCATAACCTTTGCGGGTCAGGGTGTGGACACTGCCGGTGTCGCCAAAGTATTTCTCGCCGCCCTTCAGATAATGCATTTTCAACTGCACGTTCATCGGGTGCGGGGTCCAGCCGAGGAAGGTTACGAACTTCTGTTTTTTCACCGCACGGGACACTTCGGCGAGCATGGCCTGCTCACTGGACTCGACCAGTTTCCACTGACCCATGTCGAAGTCGTTCTTCTTGATGATCTCTTGCAGCGAGATATTCGCCGGGGCGCCGGAGCCGATGCCGTAGATCTTCTTGTCGAACTTGTCGGCGAACTTGTTCAGGTCGGAAAAGTTATGCACACCCGCATCCCAAACGTAATCCGGAACGGCCAGGGTGAATTCGGTGCCGTCGAGGTTCTTCGCCAGTTGAGTGACGTCGCCCGTGGCCACGAACTTGTCGTAGAAGCCCTGTTGCGCCGGCATCCAGTTACCCAGGAACACGTCCACTTGGCCATCCTTGAGCCCGCCAAACGTGATCGGCACCGCCAGAGTGTCGACTTTGGCCTTGTAGCCCATGCCGTCCAGCAGAAACCCGGTGATGGCGTTGGTCGCGGCGATGTCGCTCCAGCCAGGGTCGGCCATCTTCACCGTTTCGCAGCTCTGATCGGCATACGCCGGTGCACTGCCCAGAGCCAAAAGCCCGACCGTCAGTACTGTGGATAACCTTTGCATGGACTTCCCCTTAACATTATTGGTTTTGGCAGGGTTGTGGATAACGTGCTTTACGCTCCAGATCGTCGAGGTCGATGTGGTTGCGCATGTACTGCTGACTGGCGTCCACCAGTGGCTGGTGATCCCAGCTCTTCAGCTTGCCGACGGTTAATGCATCGGCGACAAATCGGCGGCGTCGCTGGCTGGCGAGCACTTGTTGGTGAATCGCCGGGATATCCCATTTAGCTCGGGCTTCGGCGAGAAATTCTTCGAACAGTGGCCGAAATTGCGGCGATTGGCTGAGTTCTTCCCGTTCGCGAGGGTCGTTGTGAACATCGAAGAGCAGACAAGGGTCGTCTTCACTGTAGATAAATTTGTAGGGGCCGCGGCGAATCATCATCAACGGGCTGATGGTGCCTTCTGCCATGTATTCGCCGAAGACTTCATCGTGACCGCCCTGCCCTTGCAGGTGCGAAACCAGCGAACGACCGTCAAGCGGCAAGCCCGGTTCCAGGGAGCCACCGGCCAGTTCCACGAAGGTTGGCAGCAGGTCGGCGGTGGAAACGGCCGCACTGACCCGACCGGCGCCGAACTGTCCTGGTGCGCTGATCAACAAAGGCACTCGCGCAGCCATTTCGTACCAATGCATTTTGTACCAAAGCCCACGCTCGCCGAGCATGTCGCCGTGGTCGCCGGAAAACACAATGATGGTGTCATCGATCAGGCCGGTATCCTCGAGGGTTTGCAGAAGTTTGCCGACGTTACTGTCTATATAGCTGCAAGCTCCGAAATACGCACGGCGCGCATCGCGAATCTTATCCACAGGCAGCGGTTTGTCCCACAGGTCGTAGACCTTGAGCAGCCGTTGGGAATGCGGGTCCAGTTCGGTCTGGGCCGGGGTTTCCGGTAGAGGGATGTCGGCGTCGTCATACATATCCCAAAAAGTCTTGGGAATGGTGTACGGGTCGTGTGGGTGAGTCATCGAAACGGTCAGGCAGAAAGGCTGATCGCCATCTTCACGAATGTGGTCGAACAGGTACTGCTGGGCCTTAAACACCACCTCTTCGTCGAAATCCAGCTGATTGGTGCGCACGCACGGCCCGGCTTGCAACACCGACGACATGTTGTGGTACCAGGTCGGACGTACATCCGGTTCATCCCAGTTCACCGACCAACCATAGTCGGCCGGGTAGATGTCGCTGGTCAGGCGTTCTTCATAGCCGTGAAGCTGATCAGGGCCGCAGAAATGCATCTTGCCCGACAGCGCAGTGCGGTAACCAAGGCGACGCAGGTAGTGGGCATAGGTGGGCACATCGGCGGGGAAATCGGCTGCGTTGTCGTAGGCGCCAATCTTGCTCGGCAACTGACCGCTGACCAGGGTAAAACGCGACGGCGCACACAGCGGGCTGTTGCAGTAAGCAGCGTCGAACACCACACCTTCGGCGGCGAGGCGGCTCAGATTTGGCAATTTGATGGGCGAAGGGCCGTAGAACGGCAACATTGGCGCGGCCATTTGATCGGCCATGATGAAAAGAATATTTTTGCGCTTCATGTGATCGCGGCATTCCATAGTGAATATTTATGCGAGAGTGCTGCGATCGAGCATGGAGTCCGTACACTTTGTGGTAAAGCCCACGCCCGGCAATGACTAGGATAAGCACAGCTTATGTATGACGCCCTTGGTGATTTGTCTCTGGATTTGCTGCGCGCTTTCGAAGCGGCGGCTCGTCAACGCAGCTTCACTGCCGCGGCGGTGGAACTTGGCACCACGCAACCGGCCATCAGCCAGCAGATCAAACGGTTGGAGGAACAACTCGGCACACGGCTGTTCGACCGCATCTACCGCGGAATCGAACTGACCGAGGCCGGGACGATTCTTTTTGAGCAAGTTCAAGTTGGTTTGCAGAATATCGATGCAGGATTGAGCGCAATCAGCGCACAGCATCAACATGAAGTTTTGCAGGTCGCTACCGATTTTGCCTTCGCCGCGTATTGGTTGATGCCGCGGTTGCACCGCTTTCATGCGGCCAATCCTCAAGTGGATGTCAGCCTGGTCACCAGTGAACGTAGCCTCAACATGCTCCGCACCGATATCGATGTGGCGGTGTTGTTTGGCGATGGTCGATTCAAGCAGGGCGAAAGCCATTGGTTGTTCAGCGAAGAAGTGTTTCCAGTCTGCAGCCCGCTGCTATTGAAGGACCGTCCCCTGCCCTTGCCGGCCCAGTCATTGCTCGAATTTCCGCTGCTCCACCTGCGAGGCGAAAACAGCAGCAACTGGTTTGATTGGAGCGGCGTGTTTCGTGAGCTGGGGATTACTTCGGCGCCAGCGCCGGGGCAATTGCGCTTCGACAATTACACCTTGCTTATTCAAGCGGCGATTGGCGGCCAGGGCGTGGCGATAGGGTGGCGGCACCTTGTGGATAACTTGCTGGCGCAGGGTTTGTTGTGTCGACCCATTGCAGACACGGTGATTTCCAGACTGGGTTATTACGTGGTCCTGCCCCAGCGCAAACGGCGTGGGGTTTTGATTCAACAGTTTGTGGACTGGCTGATGGCCGAGCAGGCCAGCAGTGCGCAATCGCTCAATGGCCTGCCGCTGCCGTCTATCGCCGTGTGAAAGCGCAAAGATCGTACGAAGACAGCGACTTTTCTACTCTGAAGCGGCAATAAAACTCACATGCTCGCCAACATGCAGGTTCAGGTGCAGCTCATCGGCAATCCCTACCGCTACACGGTTCAACCGCTCCAGCGGTTCGGCCAGGCCTGGTTCGAGGCTGCTGCTGACCTGGCTGAAATGCTCGATCGTCAGCCCTGGCACTCCGCGCGGCGCATTCACCAGCGTCCAGTGCAAGTCGCTGCTTTGCAGGGCTTCACGGATTTCTTCGGCAGCATGGCGTTGCAGGTGATCCTCTATTTCAGGATCGTCCAGCAGTTCGAAATCGCCCACCAGAAACAGCCGTGCAATACCCGCAGCCTGTATCCCCTCAATCAATGCGTCCACGGCCAGAACTTGTTCGACCGGGCCGAGCAAAATGGTTTTTTCCACGTGTTCGCTGCTGAACGGCAGACCCGGTGCATCCAACAGACAGATAACCGCCGAACTGCCCGCCACGCTCTGCTTCACGCGTTCGGCATCGAACAAGTCGCCGGTCTTGGCTCGCAACCCCGGGCGCGGCGCGAGCGCCGTCAGGTCATCGAGTATCGCGATCACTTCATGTTGGCGCCGTAGCATTTCAGCCATCAGCGCACTGCCCAGGCTACTCATGGCACCATAAAGCACCACTTTCACCACAGGGGTTTCGGCATTTTTCATGGCTGAGCTCCGATCTTTCCTTCGTATATGGTGTGTGACCTGTAGGAAACGGTGAGGGTTCGACCAGGTTTTCGAGGGATTCAGATGCAACGGATCAAGGGCTACCACGCCCATGTCTATTTTAACGCCAGCACCATCGATCAGGCGCGGGCCTTGTGTGAGCAAGCGGCACAATTGTTTCCCCTGAAGATGGGCCGCGTTCATGAGCGCCCGGTTGGTCCGCACCCGGACTGGAGCTGTCAGTTGGCGTTCGAACCGCAATACATTGGCGACGTACTGCCGTGGCTGGCGCTGAACCGCCATGGGCTGGTGGTGTTTCTGCACCCGGACACGGGCGACGATCTGCTCGACCACACCGAGCATGCGATCTGGATGGGCGCGATCAGGCCGCTGGATCTGTCTATTTTTTGATCAGAGTGTTTCTTCGGGCTCGCCGGGCAAATGCTCGTCCAGATGCAGCCACGGCAGACGGCTGTCGGTCCAGATGTGTCGCTCGGCTGGAGCATGCTCGGGATGATCGAGGGTGGCGATGGTCACGTCGATGCTGTCTGGACTCAGATGCGTCGTCAGTGCTACCTGCGCCCCACAGTTCGAACAGAAATATCGCGCACAGGTTGCAGAAGAGTCGTACCGCGCCGGTGTGCCGGCCTGCCATTCAAACGATGAGGCGGGCACGGTGATCCAGGTGGTCACGATCCCGCCGCTGACCCGTCGACAAATCGAACAGTGGCAGTGGGCGATATCGTGCAGCAGCCCGCTGAATTGATAGCGCAGTTGCCCGCAGTGGCAACCGCCGGTGTGAAGCGGGTCCATACCATTTACCTCCTGATTCTGTATCAACCGACGCTAAACCCGTCCGACGACCGGTTGCGCATCCGGTCAATGCTTTCACTCGCGAAAGCTGGGTGAAAGCTTCCCCTATTAGGATCGCCCTCACTGCCGGCAACAGACCGGTTGGCCAACGCGAGTGTTCGATTGCTCGCACGGTCCATTTAACAACAACAATGGTGATCCTGATGTCCTCTGCTACTCGCCTCTTCGCTGTCACTCCGCCCCTACGTCTCGTGCTTCCCGTTCTGCGCTGACCCGACCGGTTCGCTCATTTCCCCTAGACGCGCTACGCCTGGAGTATTCCCATGCTGACTTTCCTTGGCTTCGCCATGGTCATCACGTTCATGTTCCTGATCATGACCAAGCGCCTGTCCGCGCTGATCGCTCTGATCGTCATCCCGATTGTGTTCGCCCTGTTCGGTGGTTTTGCGCCGAAGATCGGCCCGATGATGCTCGAAGGCATCACCAAGCTCGCGCCGACTGGCGTGATGCTCATGTTCGCGATTCTCTACTTTGCCCTGATGATCGACTCCGGCCTGTTCGACCCGGCCGTGCGCAAGATCCTCAAGCTGGTCAAGGGCGATCCGCTGAAAGTTTCGGTCGGCACCGCCGTACTGGCGCTCGTCGTTTCCCTCGATGGTGACGGCGCGACCACTTACATGATCTGCGTGGCCGCCATGCTGCCGCTCTACAGCCGCATCGGCATGAGCCCGCGAATCATGGCGGGCCTGATCATCCTCGCCGGTGGCATCATGAACATGACCCCATGGGGTGGCCCAACCGCGCGTGCGGCCAGTGCGCTGCATGTGGACCCGTCCGACATTTTTGTTCCGATGGTGCCCGCGATGTTGGCCGGTGTCGTAGCGATCCTGGCGATTGCCTACTTCTACGGTAAACGTGAACGTGCTCGTCTGGGCGAATTGCACCTGGTAGGCGATGAAGTCGACCACAGCGAAATCAGCGTTTCCCAATTTCCTGACGCCCGCCGTCCGAAGCTGATCTGGTTCAACGGCGCCCTCACCCTGGTGTTGATGTGCACCCTGATCGCCGGGCTGTTGCCGCTGCCGGTGCTGTTCATGGTGGCGTTCAGTATCGCGATGATCGTCAACTACCCGTGCCTGCAACAGCAGAAGGATCGCATCGCGGCCCACTCCGGTAGCGTGCTGGCAGTGGTCGGACTGATCTTTGCCGCGGGTATTTTCACCGGTATTCTGTCGGGCACCGGCATGGTCGACGCGATGTCGAAAAGCCTGCTGGCGGTGATCCCTGATTTCCTCGGCCCGTACCTGGCGGTGATCACGGCGCTGGTGAGCATGCCGTTCACCTTCTTCATGTCGAACGACGCATTTTATTACGGCGTGTTACCGGTACTTGCCGAAGCCGCCAGTCATTACGGTATAACCGCCGTTGAAATGGCACGTGCCTCGATCGTCGGTCAGCCCGTCCACTTGCTGAGCCCGCTGGTACCATCGACGTACTTGTTGGTGGCCCTGGCCGGTATCGAGTTCGGTGATCATCAGCGTTTCACCCTGAAGTGGGCAGTATTGGTTTGCCTGTGCATACTGGTCGCCGCATTGCTGATGGGGATTTTTCCGCTGTTCAGCACTCTATAAGCCCAAGACTCACCATGACGGGTCCAGGCTTTGCTGTTTGAAGCCTGGACCCTTCGTGGTTTAACACATCCTCAAAGGAATACACATGGAATGGCTGACCAACCCTGAAATCTGGGTTGCCTTCTTAACCCTGACCGCCCTGGAAATCGTCCTGGGTATCGATAACATCATCATGATCTCGATCCTGGTCAGCCGCATGCCCAAGCACATGCAGCAGCGCACCCGGATTTTCGGCCTGGCCCTGGCCATGGTCACGCGGATTCTGTTGTTGCTGTCGATCACCTGGGTCATGCGCCTCACCGCCGACCTGTTCGAAATGTTCGGCCAGGGCATTTCCGGACGTGACCTGATCCTGTTCTTCGGTGGTCTGTTCCTGCTGTGGAAGAGCTCCCAAGAGATGTACCACGCACTGGAAGGCGAAGACGAAACCGGCGACGAACCTTCGGGCAAGGGCGGCAACTTCCTCTACACCATCATCCAGATCGCGATCATCGACATCGTGTTCTCGCTGGACTCCGTGATCACCGCAGTGGGCATGGTTTCCCACGTGCCGGTCATGGTTGCAGCGATCATCGTTGCGGTGCTGGTGATGATGGTCGCCTCGCGCACCATCAGCGAGTTCATCGACAAGCACCCTTCGCTGAAGATGCTGGCGCTGTCGTTCTTGCTGCTGGTCGGTACCGTGCTGATTGCCGAATCTCTCGACGTGCACTTGCCGAAAGGCTACGTCTACTTCGCCATGGCGTTCTCGCTGGCGGTGGAAACGGTCAACATCAAGCTGCGCACAGCGATGATGAGAAAGAAGAAGCAGCAGGATCCAGTGAAACTGCGCAAGGACGTTCCGGGTCAATAACCCGAACACCGCGCAATGACAAAGGGGCCTTCGGGCCCCTTTGTCACATCTGCATCAAACTGTTTTTATGACAGTTTTGTTTCAATCACTTCTTTAGCTATGCGATGCTGGCGCGCAGACCGTTAGCCAACTACAGCTTAAGTACACAACGTAGAAAGTCGCGGCACCGTCAATTTGCTCCTTTGGGGCGCTACCACCACAGGGGGCCAGTATGCTCACCCTGCTCAATTTGTTATCGGCCGTGGCCTTGTTGATCTGGGGCACGCACATCGTCCGAACCGGCATCCTGCGGGTTTACGGCTCCAACTTGCGCCACTTGATTGGCCAGAACATGTCCAGGCGATGGTTGGCGTTCATCTCGGGGATCATGGTGACGGCCATGGTCCAGAGCAGCAACGCTACCGCCATGCTCGTCACTTCCTTTGTCGGTCAGGGCCTGATGGCACTGACCCCGGCCCTGGCGACGATGCTCGGGGCCGACGTCGGTACGGCGCTGATGGCGCGGGTGCTGACCTTCGACCTGTCGTGGCTGTCGCCGCTGCTGATCTTTCTCGGGGTGATTTTCTTTCTGTCCCGCAAGCAGACCCGACTGGGGCAGATGGGCCGCGTCAGTATCGGCCTGGGGCTGATCATCCTGGCGCTGCAATTGATCGTCGAGGCTGCCGCGCCGATCACCCAGGCCCAAGGGGTGAAGGTGATCTTCGCCTCACTGACCGGCGACATCCTGCTCGACGCCCTGGTCGGCGCGCTGTTCGCCATGATTTCCTATTCCAGCCTGGCCGCCGTCCTGTTGACCGCGACCCTGGCCGGTGCGGGTGTGATCAGCCTGCCCGTGGCCATCGGCTTGGTGATTGGTGCCAACATCGGCAGCGGCGTCCTCGCCTTCCTCAGCACCAGCATGCAGAACGCCGCTGGCCGCCAGGTGGCGTTGGGCAGCCTGCTGTACAAGCTGATCGGCCTGCTGCTGATCATTCCGGTGCTTGACCCGCTGGTGCACTGGATCGACAGCCTCGACTTCAGTCCTCAGGAAATGGTCATCGGCTTTCACCTGCTCTACAACACTGCGCGCTGCCTGATCCTGCTGCCCAGTGTCGGGCCGATGGCGAAGCTCTGTGCGTGGTTGTTGCCGGAGCGCCCGGAAATCAACGGCACCGCCAAACCCCGGCATCTCGACCTAACGGCGTTGGTCACGCCCAGCTTGGCGCTGGCCAATGCCGCTCGGGAAACCCTGCGCATCGGCGACCTGATCGACAACATGCTCGAAGCCATGCTCGACGTGTTGCACGGCAAGCAAACCGCCGTGACCCAGGAAATGCGACGCCTGACCGATGATGTGGAATCGCTCTACAACGCGATCAAGCTCTACCTGGCGCAAATGCCCCGGGAGGATCTCAGCGAGCAGGACAGCCGGCGCTGGGCGGAAATCATCGAGCTGGCGATCAACCTCAAACTTGCCAGTGACCTGATCGAACGCATGCTGCGCAAGGTTCAGCAGCAGAAAACCTCACAGCGCCGGTCCTTTTCCGAAGTCGGCCTGGAAGAGTTGGCGGGACTGCACAGCCAGCTGATTTCCAACCTGCGCCTGGGGTTGTCGGTGTTCCTCAGCGCCGATCCGGAAAGCGCCCGCCAGTTGGTGCGTGAGAAACGTCGCTTTCGCGCACAGGAACGCCGCCTGGCCCATGCTCATGTCAGCCGATTGCAACGTAAGATCGTGCAGAGTATCGAGACCAGTTCATTGCACCTGGAGCTGATCGCCGACATGAAGCGCTTGAATTCGCTGTTCTGCAGCAGCGCCTATGTGGTTCTGGAAACGGCTGACACCGGAGCACTGGTGGTCGACGATTTGGCTGACATCACGCATTCGCCTTGAACGTTCTGGCAGTGTGGTCAGTCAGTACTACTGATTCAGCTTGATGGCCATTCGCGAGCAAGCCCGCTCCCACAGGTGATTTGAGTCGGACACCGTTTCCGATTACACCGAAGACTTCTGTGGGAACGGGCTTGCTCGCGAAGACGGCCTGACTGACGAAACGGATCTCCAATCAGCCGTATGGAAACTTGATATGCGTTGTCTGTTGTTCGCCTGTCTGTTACTCGGTTCACTCCCTTCGTTTGCCCTGGACCGCTTCCAGGTTGAGGGCTATACGCTGCGCAACGGCCTGCAATTGCTGCTCAAGCCCGGCACCGAGCGTGGGCATGTGGCGATTCGGCTGGTGGTGGGCGTCGGCATTGATGATTTCAAATGCGCCGAAAAGGAACTGCCGCACCTGCTCGAACACTTGCTGTTCAGTGGCATCGACGCGACCGGTGAAGGGGGGTTGGAAGAGCGCATGCAGGCGCTCGGTGGCGAGTGGAACGCCTACACCAGCAACGCCGACACGACATTCGTCATCGAAGCTCCGGCAAAAAACCAGCGCAAGGTGCTCGACCTGCTGCTGGCACTCCTGACCCAGACCCGAATCGACGAAGACGCCATCAACGCCGCCAAACAGGTGGTCGAGCGCGAAGACGGCGGTCATTACACGCACCTGCAACGCTGGCTGGATCGCCAGGATGTGGGCCACTCGGCCAGCAACCAACTGGCGGTGGAGCTGGGCCTCAAATGTCCCGAGCGTGCCGAAGTCGATCACCTGACCCGCGAACAACTGGAGGGCACGCGTAAAGCCTGGTACGCGCCCAACAACATGACCCTGATTGTGGTCGGCGAACTCGACCGTCTGCTGCCGGCCTATCTGGAACGGTCCTATGGCGCACTTGAAGCGGTCGACCCCACCGATCACCCGCCCTTGCCGGAAATCCAGACCAGTGCTGTCCATGAACGCACCCTCAGGCGCGGTCTGGTGGGCGGTGGTGCCAAATTGCACTGGCTGGTGCCGGAGCCGGTACAAGAAGATCAGCACGACCAAACTTTCGACTTGCTCAAGGATTATCTGGACTGGGCGCTCTATCGCCAATTGCGCCTGGCCCATGGTTTGTCCTACGGCCCCTCGGCCGAGCGCGAGGTGTTTGGCGGGGTGGGCTTCATGAGCCTGAACGCGGACCTGGACCGCGATGACGTGCCCGAGGCCGAACAGGTGCTGGATGAGTTGAAGGCCGGGTTGCTCAAGGACGGCCTCAATGCCGACACCTTCAACCGCCTCAAACAGGCCGCTATCGCCCGCCAGGCATGGGCCGTGCAAGGCAACAGCGCGCTGGCCGACTACTACTGGAGCGCCCTGGGTGACTACGAGGACGGTCGTTTCGCCAACCCGACAAAGGAACTGCAAAGGGTGACGCTGAAGGAAGCGAACAAGGCGATGCGTGAGTTGCTGCTGCAACCGGGCTATCTGCGGATCGAGAAGCCGTTGATGAGCTATGACCAATTGATGTGGTGGGGTGCCGGCGTGCTGGGGCTCATTGTGTTGATGCTGGTGGGTTGGCGCTTGCGCCGAAGGGCAGCGCAAACCGTGTAGCAGCAGGCTGCGCAAGCGGCTACACGGGTTTGTGATCGGACCGCAGCCTCTCGCCACGCCGACCCCCGGCGGTTACCCTGTCGAGGATATTTCCCACGACTATTGCGAACCGCCGAATGCCTACTCTGACCCTGTACTTCCAGCGCATCCTGGAATTGATGAAGCGTTATCCAGGCGTCATTGCGCTCGGTGGTTTCATTTCGGGGGTCGGCAGCTTCATGCTGGTGGATCGTCAGCAAGGCCTGGCGACGTGGATCACCATCATCATGCTGATCAGCTGGATCTGGCTAATGCTGGAAAACAGCCTTACCAAACTGTTCGCCAGGATCTTCAAGCGCGAAATACCCAAGCCATTGCTGCGTTACGCAACGCAGATGATCCACCAGGAAAGCCTGTTTTTTGTCCTGCCGTTCTTTTTCATCACCACCACCTGGAACAGCGGGCAGTTGTTCTTTACCGGACTGCTGTGCATCGCCGCATTGATTTCCATCATCGACCCCCTTTACTACAAATGGCTGGCGCCTCGACGGTGGGCGTTCCTGGCGCTGCACACGCTAACGTTGTTCGCGGCACTGCTGACCGCCCTGCCCGTCATCCTGCACCTGACCACGTCCCAGAGTTTCAAACTCGCCTTGGGCACCGCAGTCGTGCTGTCTTTCCCGAGCCTGGCGTCGATTTTCCCGATCCGCACCGTGCGCAACGCGTTGGCGATCATGAGTATCACCGTGGGCATCGGCGGCGTGGGTTGGGTGCTGCGTTCGTGGGTGCCGCCGGCAACGTTGTGGATGACCGATGTGGCCATCAGTACCCAAATGCAGGACCGCACCCCCGGCGCCAGCCTTGATGAAGTCAGCGCCGAGCAGATTCGCGGCGGCGGACTGTACGCCTACACCGCAATCAATGCCCCGCGCGGTCTGGATGAGCGGATCTATCACGTGTGGCAGTTCAACGGCAAAGAGGTGGATCGCATCCCGCTGGATATCCACGGCGGACGCAAGGAAGGCTACCGCGCCTGGACCCACAAACAGAACTTCCCCGGCAACCCCGCAGGCAAATGGCAGGTTCGGGTGCTGACCGAAGATGGCCAACTGATCGGGGTGCTGCGTTTCGAGATCACGGACAGCACACCGATCAAAGAAAAGTAATGCGGATCGTGCTATTACGTACAGCTGCCTAACAGTCGAACAAGCATGGAGCTTATGACCAGCAGCACAATGGCCGGCAGTGCCCAACTGGACACCTCTCACTCCCCGGCTCAGCTGCGGGTTACGGGTGACTGGACGCTTGCCCATTACGCCGATCTCAAGCGCCTGAGCGAAAAGCTTCAGGGCCAGTACGACGACACGACCCACATCGATCTCAATGGCCTCGGCACGCTCGACACCGCAGGTGCGTCGTTGCTGGTGGAGCTGCTGGGTTCCGAGCGTCTGGGCAAGTCCGCCGAACATCCCGATTGCACCCTCTCCTCCGCTGACCGCGCCTTGTTACAGACTGTCTATTGCTCGCTCACCGATTTCTGCGTGCCGATCAAGGAACCGGAAATCAGCGTCGGCATTCAATTGCTGACGCGCATTGGCCGCGCGGTCGACACGGTCTGGCAAGACACCCTGCAACTGCTGGGTTTTGTCGGCCTGATCCTGGAAACCATCGCCCGCGGGCTGTTCCGTCCCAAGCGCTGGCGCCTCACGCCGATGGTGGCGCACATCGAACAGACCGGCCTCGACGCCGCGCCCATCGTTGCCCTGTTGACCTTTCTGGTGGGGGCCGTGGTGGCCTTCCTCGGGGCTACGGTGCTGGCGAGTTTCGGCGCGAGTATTTTCACCGTGGACCTGGTGGCGTTCTCCTTCCTGCGGGAATTCGGCGTGTTGCTGACCGCTATCCTGATGGCCGGGCGCACGGCCAGTGCGTTCACCGCGCAAATCGGCTCGATGAAGGCCAACGAAGAAATCGACGCGATCCGCACGTTAGGCCTCGACCCGATGGAGCTGCTGGTGGTGCCGCGCGTCCTGGCGCTGCTGGTCGCGTTGCCGATGCTGACCTTCCTGGCGATGCTCTCGGGGATCATCGGTGGCGGCGTGGTGTGCGCCGTATCGCTGGACATCTCGCCGGCGATGTTCCTGTCGCTGCTGCAATCGGACATCGGCGTTCAACACTTTCTGGTGGGGATCGTCAAAGCGCCGATCTTCGCGTTCCTGATCGCCGCGATCGGCTGCCTTGAAGGTTTCAAGGTCAGCGGCAGCGCCGAGTCTGTCGGTGCTCACACCACGTCGAGCGTGGTCCAGTCGATTTTTGTGGTGATCGTGCTCGACGCCGTGGCCGCACTGTTTTTCATGGAGATGGGCTGGTGAGTCGTGTACCCCGAGCGCCCACCGAGGCGGTGATCGAAGTCCGTGGGCTGTGCAACCGCTTTGGCCGCCAGAGCGTGCATGAAAATCTCGACCTGGATTTGTACAAGGGCGAAATCCTCGCCGTAGTCGGTGGCTCCGGTAGCGGCAAATCGGTGCTGCTGCGCAGCATTGTCGGCTTGCGCCAGCCTAGCGAAGGCGTGGTGAAAGTCTTTGGCAAGAACTTGCCGACACTGTCCGAGCATGAACGCTCGATGGTTGAACGGCGCTTCGGCGTGCTGTTCCAGAAAGGCGCCCTGTTCTCTTCGCTGACCGTGACGGAGAACGTCGCCCTGCCCCTGATCGAGCACGCCGGTTTGAGCCGCAACGATGCCGAGCACCTGGCGGCGGTGAAGCTAGCGTTGGCCGGGTTGCCGCTGTCGGCGGCGGACAAGTACCCCGCTTCGCTGTCCGGCGGCATGATCAAGCGCGCGGCGCTGGCTCGCGCACTGGCGCTGGACCCGGACATCCTGTTTCTCGACGAACCCACTGCCGGCCTCGATCCGATTGGCGCCGCTGCGTTCGATCAATTGATCCTGACCCTGCGCGACGCCCTCGGCCTGAGCGTTTTCCTGGTGACCCACGACCTCGACACGCTCTACACCATCACTGATCGGGTGGCGGTGCTGGCGCAGAAGAAAGTGCTGGTGGCGGACGCCATCGACAAGGTGTCTGAAACCGACGACCCGTGGATTCACGAATACTTCCATGGCCCTCGCGGCCGCGCGGCGCTGACGGCCGCTCAACAGCTCAACGAGGTCTGACATGGAAACCCGAGCCCATCACGTATTGATCGGCCTGTTCACCGTAATTGTGGTGGCAGGCGCCCTGCTCTTCTGCCTGTGGCTGGCCAAGTCCAGCGTCGACACCGAGTTCAAGGACTACGAAATCGTCTTCAACGAGGCGGTCAGTGGCCTGTCCAAGGGCAGCGCCGTGCAGTACAGCGGGATCAAGGTCGGCGACGTGGTGGCCCTGCGTCTGGACCCGAAAGACCCGCGCCGGGTACTGGCGCGGATTCGCCTGGGCGGCGATACACCGATCAAGGAAGACACCCGGGCCATATTGGCGCTGACCGGGATCACCGGCACCTCGATCATCCAGCTCAGCGGCGGCACTCCGCAGAGTCCCAAGCTCAAGGGCAAGGACGGCAATCTGCCGGTGATCGTGGCATCGCCCTCGCCCATCGCCCGCCTGCTGAACGACAGTGGCGACCTGATAGCTGGGGTAAACATGCTGATGCATAACGCCAACCAGATGTTTTCCTCGCAGAACGTCGAACGCATCAGCAAGACCCTTGAGCATCTGGAGCAAACCACCGGCACCATCGCCGATCAACGTGGCGACATCCGTCAGGCCATGCAGCAACTGGCGTCGGTCGGCAAGCAGGCCAGCGCCATGCTGGAGCAGACGTCGGCACTGATGCGCAACGCCAACGGTTTGCTCAACGATCAGGGCAAGCAGATGTTCGGCAGTGCCGAGCAGGCGATGAAGTCGCTGGAACAAAGCAGCGCGACCATCAACACCCTGCTCACCACCAATCAGGACTCCCTGAACAGCGGCATGCAGGGGCTCAATGGCCTGGCGCCGGCGGTGCGTGAATTGCGCGAAACCCTGACATCGCTGCGGGCTATCTCCCAGCGCCTGGAAGCCAACCCCAGTGGTTACTTGCTGGGCAATGACAAGAACAAGGAATTCACGCCATGAAACTGAGCCACATCGCCCTTTTCGTCAGTTTTGTGTCGCTCAGTGCCTGCTCGATCCTACCCAAGTCCGAGCCGTCCGATGTCTATCGATTGCCTTCGGCGCAAAGCAGTGCGTCGGCCAGTCAGGGCACGCCGCAGCGATGGTCGTTGCGTCTGACCAAGCCTCAGGCCAGCGAAGCGTTGAACAGTGCGCAAATCGCCGTGATTCCTCAGGGTGACCTGATCAGCAGCTACAAAGCCTCGCGCTGGAGTGATCCGGCACCGGTGCTGCTGCGCAATCGTCTGCTCGATGGTTTCCAGCATGACGGTCGGGTGACGTTGCTGAGCACCGATGACAGCAATTTCCAGGCGGATCTGGAGCTGGGTGGGAATCTCCAGGCGTTCCAAACCGAATACCAAGGCACGAATGCGAGCGTGGTCGTGCGTCTGGATGCATTGCTGGTGCGCGGGTATGACCAGCGAATCCTCGCCAGTCGTCGCTTTGAAGTGCGCCAGCCGCTCAATGATCTGAAGGTGCCGGGCGTGGTCGCCGGGTTCGGCCAGGCGAGTGATCAGTTAACGGCGCAGTTGGTGGGTTGGGCAGTTGAGCAGGGTCAGAAATTCGCGCCGCCCGTGAGGCCTTGAGGCCAACGCAGCCCTAATGTGGGAGCGGGCTTGCTCGCGAAAGCGGTGTGTCAGTCGACATCAATGCTAACTGATACGCCGCTTTCGCGAGCAAGCCCGCTCCCACAGGGTTACTCGATCAGCCGAAGAACCAGTAGCAAACAAAGATCGCGCCCAATACCCCGGCCAATTCTGCCAGCAACGCACATCCCACCGCATGCCGCGCGCGCTGGATGCCCACCGCGCCGAAATACACCGCCAACACATAGAACGTCGTTTCAGTACTGCCCTGAATGGTTGCCGCCACCAGCGCCGGGAAGCTGTCCACCCCGGAGGTCTGCATGGTTTCGATCAGCATCGCCCGGGCGGCGCTACCGGAGAACGGTTTGACCATCGCCGTCGGCAACGCATCGACGAAGCGCGTGTCCCAACCGGCCCACTCCACCAGATGGCGAATCCCGTCCAGACCAAAGTCCAGGGCCCCGGACGCCCGCAGCACACCGACTGCACAGAGCATCGCCACCAGATACGGCAGCAGGTTCTTGGCCACGTCGAAGCCTTCTTTGGCGCCTTCGATGAACGCCTCGTACACCTTCACTTTGCGCAGCGCGCCGATCACCAGGAACAGCATGATCAACCCGAACAGCGTCAGGTTGCCGAGGATCGAGGACAGGCCGGCCAGAGCGGTCGCCGAGAGCGTTGCCAGCAACGCCATGAAGCCACCCAGCAACAGGGCGCCAGGAATCATGTACGCGAGCACCACCGGGTCCCACAGACGCAGACGTTGCATCACCGCCACTGACAACAGACCGACCAGGGTCGAGCAACTGGTGGCCAGCAGGATCGGCAGGAACACCAGCGTCGGATCGGGCGCGCCTTGCTGGGCGCGGTACATGAAGATCGTCACCGGCAGCAGTGTCAGGGAGGAGGCGTTAAGCACCAGGAACAGGATCTGCGCGTTGCTGGCGATGGTGTCGCTGGGGTTCAGCTCTTGCAGCGCCTTCATGGCTTTGAGGCCGATCGGCGTGGCGGCGTTGTCCAGGCCAAGGCCATTGGCGGCGAAGTTGAGCGTGATCAGCCCGATAGCCGGGTGACCCGCCGGGACTCCCGGCATCAGACGTAGAAACAACGGCCCCAGCGCCTTGGCCAGCCACTCCACGATGCCGGCCTTCTCGGCGATCCGCAGAAAACCCAGCCAGAGAGTGAGGGTGCCGAACAGCAGGACCATGACCTCGACGGACAACTTGGCCATGGCGAAAATGCTTTCCACCATCGCCGCGAAGATCCCGGCGTTACCGCCGATCAGCCACTGCGCCAGCGCCGAGATGGCTGCCACGATGAAGAAGCTTAGCCACAGGCCATTTAGCATCAGTCAAATCCCCCAAAGAATGCGGCGAATGATAGCGGGGTCGCCAGAAACGACAAACCCCGGATTTCTCCAGGGTTTGTTTGTACTGCTTGCTCATGCTTTTTGTGGGAGCGGGCTTGCTCGCGAAAGCGGTGTGTCAGTCAACTGAGATGTTGAATGTACCGCCTCCTTCGCGAGCAAGCCCGCTCCCTCAAGAGTTGCATCAACTAAGGGTAGTTTCACCAACCGGCAGTTTTTCCTTGCTGCGCCAGTGCGGCAGGGAGTTCCAGTAGCGTTGGCCCTTGGCGTCGTCGTACATGCCTTCCCAGCGTGAGATAACCAGCACGGCGAGGGCATTACCGATCACGTTCAGCGCGGTACGGGCCATGTCCATGATGCGGTCGACACCGGCGATGAATGCCAGGCCTTCCAGCGGAATACCCACGCTGCCCAAGGTGGCCAGCAGCACCACGAAGGAAACGCCCGGTACACCGGCGATGCCTTTGGAGGTGACCATCAGGGTCAGTACCAGCAGCAACTGCTGGCTGATGGACAGGTCAATGCCGTACAGCTGGGCAATGAAAATCGCCGCGATGCTTTGATACAGGGTCGAACCGTCGAGGTTGAACGAGTAACCGGTCGGCACCACGAAGCTGCAGATAGCTTTCGGCGCGCCGTAGGCTTCCATTTTTTCGATGACGCGTGGCAGCACGGTTTCGGAACTGGCGGTGGAGTAGGCCAGCACCAGCTCATCCTTGAAGATGCGCATCAGCTTGATCACCGAGAAGCCGAACAGGCGAGCGATCAGGCCCAGCACCACGAAGGCGAAGAAGGCGATGGCTACGTAAACCAGGATCACCAGTTTGGCCAGCGGCAGCAGCGAAGCGAAGCCGAAGTTGGCCACGGTGACTGCGATCAGTGCGAAAACGCCGATTGGGGCGTAGTTCATGATCATGTGAGTGACCTTGAACATGCTTTCCGAGACGCCCTGGAACATTTTTACCAGCGGGTCGCGCAAATCGGGTTTCAGGCTCGACAGACCGAGGCCGAACAACACCGAGAAGAAGATGATCGGCAGCATCTCGCCACGGGCGACAGCCGCGAAGATGTTCGACGGGATCAGGTTGAGGATGGTTTCGATGAACGCATGTTCATGCTGAACCTCGGCGGCAGTCGCCTGGTACTTGGAAATGTCCACCGTACCCAGCGTGCTCATGTCGATGCCGGCGCCCGGGTGGAACAGATTGGCCAGCACCAGACCGACCACGATAGCGATCGTAGTGACGATCTCGAAGTAGATGATGGTCTTCAAACCGATGCTGCCGAGCTTCTTCGCATCACCGACACCGGCGATGCCGACGATCAACGAGGAGATCACGATCGGGATCACAATCATCTTGATCAGACGGATAAAGATATCGCCTGCTGGTTGCAGGACGTTACTGATCCACCAGGCTTTTTCGGCACTGAAATGGTTGAGCAGCGCACCGATTGCAATCCCCAATACCAGACCGATGAGGATCTGCCAGGCGAGGCTAAGCTTTGCCTTCTTCATATCTTTACCCTTACTTGCGTTTGACTCAGGCCGATGCAAGAACTGGAACGCTCGTGGCGAAAAAGTCGTATGCATCTGCCCCCGTATAAGGTGCCCCGAAGCGCGTATTTACGGCTCTCTGGCAGGCGAAAAAAGGCGCAACTATTCCGATGCAAGGAGGCGACGTCTAATGCCGTAAACGCCTACCCTATGCCGAATCGGCATGAGCTTTTTTAAGTGAAACTCACGTCCCAACCGGTTCGAATACGACATTTCGGCAGGCATAAGTGCCGCGAACCGGCCATCACAGAGCAGATTGAAGGATTTTTGATCAGTCGGAAGAGGGGGGTTTTTCAGCAAAATCCCACAACGCGCGGAGAAAATGCGCTGCAAAAAAAGGCTGATTTTTCTCGATGTACGGTTGCATGCGAGAGGCCAGGAAAAGTATTTCCTAAGCAAATCAATGCAGATCTGAAATCAGAGAAGCGAACCGAGTGGTTCGCTCTATTTCAACGCGTTGTGCGTAAAAGCTCTTCGCAAGTCCGTCGAGCCCTGATTGGCCGGCGAACTTGCGTCGCAGCTTGCCTGACCCGGCCCTTGCGCAGGCACCCCATGTGCCCGTAGGTCACTCCGCCCCTGAAACAGGCAGAACGTCCCGACCCCTTGGCCATGCGTCTACCTTCCTCGGGTAGCGCATCGGAAAGAAGCGCTGTGGCTTCTCTCTTGTTTCGAACTCAGTACCAGTTTGGATCTTTCTTCAATTGTTCCATCAACAGGTCCTGCATGCCTTGGTCCGGCTTGCCAAGGAAGCGGTAGTCGGCATGTCGCGTGGGCGACTTGTCGGCCGGCAGTCCCGCAGGCACTTCGACCAGCATGGCGTAGGCATCCTTCTTGTCGAAGCTGAACGCTACGACCAGGCGTTTGTTCAGGCACGTTTGCTGTGTTTCGCACAGTGGCCCGACCAGATACTTGTCGCCATCCTCTTCGACACCATTCATTTGCTCGGCGTCGCCGGACAGGTTCATCACCCATTCCGGCAGGCGTTCTTCCTTCTCCACCACGCCTTGCCAGGTTTCACGATACTGCGGGTCTGCATTCAACAACTCATTGACCCGCGCCTGGCCATCATTGGCCGCCATTGTCATGGCACTGCCGCCCAGAAGCAGGGCGGCTGCCAGTGTCTTTACCAAAACGTTCATGTTCAGCCTCGACCGCGACGGCCAAAGAAGAACGAAGCAATGAACATCACCAGGAACACGACAAAGAGAATCTTGGCGATACCCGTGGCGGTGCCCGCGATACCACCGAAGCCCAGAACTGCAGCGATGATGGCAATGATCAAGAATGTGATTGCCCAGCTCAACATGGTGATTCTCCTTACGCTTCTATTTAGAGGTAATGCTTGTGGTGCTTATCCCGGCGCAACGAGCGCGCCAAGTTTGTGTGCTTAGAACACCCAGCGTTCCTGACGGAGCATCTCATCCACAGGCTGGGCCTGGTCGACGTCCATCATTCGCATCGGGGCGAGGTCAGCCTGGTTGCTGCTGACGGCGCTGAAGTGGGTTTGGGTCGCCTGTTGAATCGACACGAGCGGCGCCTCTGGCTGCTGACTCTGTTCCCAACGAACGAACTGCTGCCCTGCGATCAAGGTGATCAACAGCGCCAGAACGGCAAACAGGCCTTGCTGAATATGCAATGGCGAGATGCGGAATTGGGCGGCACGTTGGCGATTCATCCTGTAGCTCCTCCCACACGGGGGTGATCTGGTTGAGGGCCGTTCATCAATGCCCTTCTTAGCCAGACTATTGCAGCGCGCATGCCAGTTTTTTAAATGAAAAAATATCAATTAAATCAGTGTGTTATGAACTAATGAGATATCGAGTCGGACGCATCCTGCACGATGGCCCTTTTGAAGTCGTGCGTAATGCACGATAGATTTGTAGGAACTTTCAATATTTTTGAATTGAGAGAAGGGCGTGGATGTCACAAAGGGACGTCGGTAATCGCCTGTGAACCGGTTATCCGATAAAAAAACAACAAAATCAGGCGATTAGCCGTAGGGTAAGGAGACAGCTACCCTGCTGTGGCTGGAATCGACCAGAATCAACCATGCAACTTGCCCGATTTTTCCGGGACTAACCAAGATCAGTCATAAAGGAGCGTAGGAAAATGGAATCAGCCACTGAGCATCAAGGCCGCATTCTGCTGGTGGATGATGAGTCCGCCATCCTGCGTACCTTCCGCTACTGCCTCGAAGATGAAGGCTATAGCGTCGCCACCGCCAACAGCGCCGCGCAGGCCGATGCCTTGCTGCAACGCCAGGTATTTGACCTGTGTTTCCTCGATCTGCGTCTGGGGGAGGACAACGGCCTCGATGTGCTGGCGCAAATGCGCATTCAGGCACCTTGGATGCGGGTGGTGATCGTCACCGCTCACTCGGCCGTTGATACCGCGGTGGATGCGATTCAAGCCGGTGCCGCCGACTACCTGGTCAAGCCTTGCAGCCCCGATCAATTGCGCCTCGCCACCGCCAAGCAACTGGAAGTGCGGCAATTGTCGGCACGCCTGGAAGCGTTGGAAGGTGAAGTGCGCAAACCCAAGGATGGCCTGGACTCACACAGCCCGGCCATGAAGGTGGTGCTCGAAACCGCCCGCCAGGTCGCCAGCACCGACGCCAACATTTTGATTCTCGGTGAATCCGGCACCGGTAAGGGCGAACTGTCCCAGGCCATTCACGGCTGGAGCAAACGCGCGAAAAAATCCTGCGTGACCATCAACTGCCCGTCGTTGACCGCCGAACTCATGGAAAGCGAGCTTTTCGGCCATAGCCGCGGCGCGTTCACCGGCGCCAGTGAAAGCACCTTGGGGCGTGTGAATCAAGCGGACGGCGGAACGCTGTTTCTCGACGAGATCGGCGATTTTCCACTGACGTTGCAACCAAAGTTGCTGCGTTTCATCCAGGACAAGGAATACGAACGTGTGGGCGATCCGGTAACACGGCGTGCCGATGTGCGAATCCTCGCTGCCACCAACCTGAACCTTGAGGACATGGTGCGCGACGGTCGTTTCCGTGAAGACTTGCTCTATCGCCTGAACGTCATCACGTTGCACCTGCCACCGTTGCGCGAACGCCGGGAAGACATTCTGACCCTGGCTGATCGCTTCCTGGCTCGCTTCGTCAAAGAATATGCGCGCCCAGCCCGGGGGTTCAGCGATGAGGCCCGCGAAGCGCTACTGGGTTACCGATGGCCGGGGAACATTCGTGAGCTGCGCAACGTGGTGGAGCGGGCGAGCATTATTTGTCCACAGGAACGGGTTGAGATCAGCCATCTCGGCATGGCCGAGACGCCGGTCAACAACACGCCGCGCATCGGCGCTGCGTTGAGTCTGGATGAGTTGGAAAAAGCCCACATCGGTGCGGTCCTCGCGACTGCAGACACACTGGACCAGGCCGCCAAGACCCTGGGCATCGACGCCTCGACGTTGTACCGCAAACGCAAGCAGTACAACCTGTGAGCCGTATCCGATGAAACTGGCGATGAAGTTGCGCACGCGGCTGTTCCTGAGTATTTCCGCATTGATCACCGTGGCGCTGCTCGGGCTTCTGCTCGGGCTGGTTAGCGTGATGCAAATGGCAAGTTCCCAGGAATCACTGGTTCGCAACAACTTCGTCAGCCTGGACCTGGGGCTGAAATTACGTCAGACCCTGGGTGATCAGTTGATGATCATGCTCAGTGATCATCCGGATCTCGCAGCGTTCGAAGCCTCGAAACAGCAATACTTTGGGCTGCTCGAGGAAGGCATCGTCCATGAGCGTTCCGGTGAGGACGTTCGGAGCGGCTTTAACCAAGCCAAAGCTGACTACCTGATTTTCCTCGACGCTTTCGACCGGTCACGTGACGCAAGGCCAATATTGCGAGGCAACGAAGAGCTCACGAACAAATTCAACGCGTTGCGCACCGGTTTGATCTCCGTACAAAAGTTGGCGCTGGATAACATCAATTCGACCGAACGGCAGTCTCGGGAACGCGCGTTGTTGATTGCTGGCCTACTCGGGTTGGTCGGGCTGGCAGTGCTGATCATTGGTTTCGTGACCGCCCACGCTATTGCCCGGCGTTTCGGGGCGCCTATCGAGGCCTTGGCCCAGGCGGCGGACAATATCGGTAAGGGCAATTTCGAAGTGACCCTGCCGATTTCCTCGGCGGTGGAAATGAACCTCCTGACCAAGCGTTTCGGGATCATGGCCGAGGCCCTGCGGCAGCATCAGGCCACCAATATCGACGAACTACTCGCCGGTCAACAGCGTTTGCAGGCCGTACTCGACAGCATCGACGACGGCTTACTGATGATCGATCGTCAAGGCCATCTCGAACACCTCAACCCGGTGGCGCAGCGACAGTTGGGTTGGGACACCGACCGTCTAGGTCAAGGGCTGGGCACGGCGCTCGAACGCCCCGAACTGGATGAACAGCTGCAACTGGTGCTGCGTGGCGGCACCTTGGAGCGGGCGCCGGAGGATCTGAGCGTCGAGGTCGATGGCGAGTCGCGGTTGCTGACTTACAGCCTGACGCCGGTCAGCCACACCCAGGGTCACATTCTCGGCGCTGTGATGGTGCTGCATGACGTCACCGAACAGCGCGCATTCGAGCGGGTGCGCAGCGAATTCGTGTTGCGCGCGTCCCATGAGTTGCGAACACCGGTCACCGGAATGCACATGGCGTTCGGCCTTTTCCGCGAACGCGCTCATTTTGCCGCGGACTCGCGGGAAGCCGATCTGCTGGATACCGTGAACGAAGAGATGCAACGCTTGATGCAGTTGATCAACGACCTGCTGAACTTCTCCCGCTATCAGAACGGATTGCAGAAACTCACGCTGGCACCGTGCTCCATCGAGGAGTTGCTGGAGCAGGCCAGGGTACGGTTTGCCGGGCAGGCAGAGGAGAAGGGCATCGACCTGCTGGTGGAAGTGCAGGGGCCGTTGCCATGGCTGCACGCCGATCAACCACAACTCGACCGAGTGCTTGATAACCTGATCGACAATGCGTTGCGCCATACCGCTTCCGACGGGCACATACGCTTGCAGGCTCGTCGCCACGGAGAGCGGGTGATTATCAGTGTCGAGGACAATGGCGAAGGCATTGCTTACGGCCAGCAGGGGCGGATCTTCGAGCCCTTTGTCCAGGTCGGTCGCAAGAAGGGCGGTGCCGGGCTCGGGCTCGCCCTGTGCAAGGAAATCGTACAGTTGCACGGCGGCCGGATGGGCGTCTATTCGCGGCCGGGGCAGGGTACTCAGTTTTATATGGCGTTATCGGTTTAAGCCGTCGCGGCGTCAGGCTTCGTCATCCAGGCGCCGGGCAGACCTTCGGCGGCCGCGGGTAATCAATTCGATAAACTGCACCGCGCTCAAGGCATGGGCGAATAACCAGCCCTGACCGAACTTCACACCTTCGCTGCTCAGAAACGTCGCTTGGGCTTCATGTTCGATGCCTTCGGCAATCACCTTGAGTTCCAGGGCCTGGGCCATGCGAATGATGTGGGGGGCCACGCCGCTGCTGGCGGCGTCATGGCCCAGAGCGTCGATAAAGGCCTTGTCGATTTTCAGGCAATCCACCGGCAGGGTCTGCAGGTAGGCGAGGCTGCAATAGCCGGTGCCAAAGTCATCGATCAACACTTGATGCCCGACATCCCGCAAGGCTTGCAGGTTTTCCCGGGCGACCACGACATCGATCAGCCCTCGTTCGGTGACCTCAAACGCAATTTGCTTCGCCGCAACCCGGTGCAGGGTCAGCAGGCGCGCCATCACCTGGCCGATACGCGGCACCATGACGTCGCAGGCTGCCAGGTTGACCGAGATATACAGCTGTGGATTCGCTCGCAGCAGTTGACCGAGCTGCTCGAGCAAGCGCTGTAGTACAAAGTCGGTCATCTGGCGGATCTGCCCGGTGTTCTCTGCCATGGGAATAAACAGGTCGGGACTGGTCAGCGTGCCGTCCGGTCTGCGCCAGCGCAGCAACGCTTCGGCGCCCACACAGTTGCGGCTGTCGAGGTCGAAGATCGGTTGATACAACACCTGCAACTCGCCTCGTCGGATGGCGCCATTGAGTTCGGCGTCCAGCGACTGCCGCTGGCGCGCCAGCAGGAACACCAGAAAACCCACGCACACACCCAGCGCCAGGCTGGCCGGAAGTAGCCACCACCACACCGCAGGGACGTGCATCCCGGTCCGTGGGGAGATGAGCACTAATTGGTAGGCGGGATTGTTGGTCGGCATGCGGTAAATCAAGCGGGTCTGGGTGACTTGCAGCGCATCAAGGCTTTTCGGCGGCCACGCCTCCGTGGGTGGCCAGAGCTGCTCGGCACCCAGTACGGGTATCGCCCGTGCACCGCGATCGACTACTACCAGCACGCTGCTGCCGGGAGACAAGTCGACCATGTCGGTCAGATGCCCACGAGACGTCGCGACGCGAAAATTGCCGCGCCCGAGCATCAACGCGGCACGATTCTCGTCAGGTTCGGTGGTGGTGTTCAGCCAGTAGCTGTAGGTGGGGCCCTTGATGTCTGGCGGTCGTATCAGCGACAGCTCCTGGCGAGGGCGATTGGAACAGACCCGCAAGGCGTCCATATAAGCCGCTTCATACACGAAGCGGTAATTGAAACCGACTTGCTGCAACGTCGCGATCATTTCATCATCGCAGCCCCGTAGCGGCTGAGCTTCCAAGTCGTCGAGACTCTCGCGCAGCTGTCCGAACAGTTGCTCCAGACGGGCAAGGAAGCGTTCGCCCTGGGCGTTCATTTCCCGGCTTTCGTTCTGTTCGACCTGATTCATGGCCACGAACAGACTGCCGGCCAACAAGAGTGTTGTGCTCAAGGCAGCAGCCAGCGTCGCCAAAAACCAAGGGCGATAGAACCAGCTACGAAATGTCTCTCGAGCAACAGTCATCATGGAATATCCGAAGAATTACCAATGAGTTATAGCTGCTGATTGAGAAAAAGCCTTTACCGTCGGGCGGGCGTCATTATTTTGTCTGGTTCAAAACTTGTAGCAACGCTGCGGTTTGTGCGTCCGGGGTGCCATCGAAGCGCGACGGTCGGAAACGCATCTGAAACGCCGCAATCACATGGCGCGTCGCGACATCCAGTTCGCCGGTTTGCGGCGTGGAATAACCCGCGCGGGCCAACTGTCCCTGAAACCAACTGATGCTCGGCAGCTGCGCATCGAACTGGACTTGCTGACGCGCCACTGCTTGTTCATCGGGCCAGATTCCCAGGCCTTCGGCCGCCAGACGCTTCCAGGGAAACAGCGGCCCCGGATCGAGCTTGCGGAGCGGGGCGATGTCGCTATGGCCGATGATGTTGCGCGGGGCAATGGCGTAGCGCTTGCTGATGTCCTTGAGCAGGACGATCAGGGACTGAACCTGATCTTCGGTGTACGGATACCACAGGCGTCCGGTCGGGGTGTCCTTGAAGCCCCGGTTGACGATTTCGATGCCGATGGAGCTTGAGTTCAACCAGGTCCGGCCATCCCATTCGCTTTCCCCGGCGTGCCAGGACCTGAGGTTTTCATCCATCAACTTATAAATGGTGGCGCCCTTGTCGTCGCCGATCAGGTAATGACTGCTGACCTCGCCATGGGTCAGCAATTGCAGAGAGCGTTCCAGCGATGCGGAGGTGTAATGCACCACCACGAACTGCACGCGGGCGTCGTGATTGGCGGAAGGGTGACTGGTGTCGAACCGAGGGCCGCGGGCACAGCCTGCCAGCAGAATCAGTGACACGATGAGAGCAAGGTATTTCATGGCAGAGGCAGTACACGCAAGACAGTAATGCAACAGTGTAACGTAAACTGCCTTGCGCCTAGTCGGCAAAGGCGGTGTATTAAACAAAATGGCACAATTGACCGTCAGCCCAGTTCCACCCGATTACGGCCCGCGTGTTTCGCACGATATAGCGCCTGATCGGCTCTTTTGAGAACAACATCGCTGTGTTCGCCGGTCCTGAACGCCGTCAGCCCCATGGAAATGGTGATGGTCACCGGCTCGCTTTTGAAATGGAAAGGGCAGGCTTCAATCGCGGCGCGCATGTTTTCCAGGAGTTTCGCGCCGACTGCCGGCGCTGTTGCGGTCATCATCAGCACAAACTCTTCACCGCCAAAACGGGCGATGAAATCCGTCCCGCGCAGACGCTTGCGCAGCACGTTGGCGATGATTTTCAGCACTTTGTCGCCCGCCAGGTGACCATAGTTGTCATTGATGCGTTTGAAATGGTCGAGGTCGAGCATGGCCAGCAGCAGAGTGTTGCCGTGTTGCTGCCATTGGCTGATTTCGTGATCCAGACGTTCGCTCCAGGCCGCCCGGTTCGGCAGGCCGGTCAACGGGTCGATCAAGGCTTTCTGGCGCTGCTCTTCGAGATGCTCGCGGTAGCCCAGGGCTTCCTGCTCCATGTGGGCAACGCGTTCGGCCAGGCCTTGCAGGCGTGATGCGACTTCTTGCTCTCGCTCGTCGCGCTGCTTCTGGTGTTGGTCCAGAGTACCGAGCAGCCCTTCGAGATGGTTTTCCAGCACGTGCTTGAGATCGTCCAGGTCCGCCGCTTCCTGCATGCTGCTCTGCAAACCATCGACCTGTTCGCGAATCTGCGTATCCATCTCACGCGCGGCAGAGTGGTTGTCGGCATGGCCGACACTGGCGGCTTGCAGGTTGCTCTGGAACGATTCGAGACGTTCATTGAGCTGTTGCAGATACGCTTCGAATTCGTGCTGGCCGCTGTCGTTGATCGCCAGCATCAAAGTAGCCAGATCGTCGAGGATGGGTAGCAATTCGTACCAGTTCAAGCCGTTTTGCAGTCGATACCGCATGGCTTCTGCTTGCGGACGATGACGCTCGGGCAGCGTCAGATCATCGAGCAGACCCAGCAGCGTGTCTTCGATGTGCTTGGCCACCGAGCTGTAGGACGGCTCGGGTGAATCCGGCAGGGCGTAGTGGAGATCCTGCTCGGGTTGTTCCGGATCGACGACGGTCAAGTCCTGTGCCATGGCCGAGGGCACGGGCATGTCGAGATGTACCACGGGGGTCAGTTCGTCGGGATTGATGGCCGAATCGATGACGGGGGAAGTGGACTCTTCTGCCTCTGGAGGCTGGGCGCTGGTTTGTTGCGGTTCAAGGACTGGCGGGACAAACGCAACGACTGTCGCAGAAGGCGGTGTTGCGGGTGGAGTCTCGACTTTTGGTGACTCAGGGGCAGCAACGGTGGGTGCGGCAACGGCTGCTGGTGCGATATCTATTGGTGTCTGCGGTGTGTCGGCGTGCGGCGCGGTAACGACTTCGACAGGCTGCGAGGGAGGTAGCTGCACCGCCGGAGTGGCGACCTGTGATACCGCTTCATCGGCCTCACGGCTGCCGAACAGCCGTTGCAGCAAACCTGGGCGATCAGGTTCAGGCGGGTTCTCCAACTGGCTCAAGGCTTTGCCTTGCAGGCCGCTCAGTTCGCTGAGCAGCAACGGAATCTCGCGCGCCTGGCCGACTCGTCCGTCCAGTGTCTTGGCAAAATTCTTGAGTGGCCGGCTCACCTCTCGGGGCAACGGCAATGTTTGCAGCTGAGCGACCAGCGCGGTCAGTGCGGCGCTGGTCTGATTGATCCGGGTTTCACGGCGCTGTTCGGAGTCGAGCACGGCTTTTTCCAGCCGCGGAAGAAGGGCGGCGAGGCCGGCGTCCATGTCATCGGTGCGCACGACTTCGCGCATTTCCTTCATGCATTGGTCGACCGCGCGGTCAGTACCTTCTGCGGCCAGCGTGCTGCGCACCAGGCCGCGACGCAGCAGGTCGAGCCGGGCATCCCATCGGCGCTCAAGCTTTTCCTGTTGTTCGATGCTTTTTAGGTATTTCTCTTTCCAGCGCTGTGTTTCGTCGCTCATTCATGGGATCCGCGAGGGGCAGGACTCAACGCGGGCAATGCATCGGCCGTGAGCGAACCCGGCAGACGAATCTCTACCGCGACCGGCAGGTGATCGGAAATGGGGTGTGCCAGCACCTCGACCTTTTCAAGGGTCAAGGTCGGGCTCAGTAGAATATGGTCCAGGCAGCGCTGCGGGCGCCAACTGGGGAAGGTCGCTTCCAGTTGCGGAGCGAGCAGGCCGAGGTCGCGCAATGGCGAATGTTGCAGCAGATCGCTGGCATGGGTGTTCATGTCGCCCATCAGCACCTGGTGTTTATAACCGCCGATCAACTCGCGGATGTAAGCCAGCTGCATGCTGCGGGCGCGGGCACCCAGCGCCAGATGCATCATGACCACCACCAGCGCTTCCGGACCTTCGCCGAAGCGCACCAGAATTGCCCCGCGCCCCTTGGGGCCCGGCAGCGGATGATCTTCAATCGCCCACGGGCGTAGGCGGCTGAGCACGCCATTGCTGTGCTGGCCGAGGCGACCGAGGTTGCGATTGAGTTGTTGATACCAGTAGGGGAAGGCGCCGAGCTGGGCCAGGTGTTCAACCTGGTTGACGTAGCCTGATCGCATACTGCCGCCATCGGCTTCCTGCAAGGCGACCAGATCGAAGTCGCCCAATAGATTGCCGATCTTTTGCAGATTGTCGGCACGCCCGGTGTGCGGCAACAAGTGTTGCCAGCCCCGGGTCAGGTAGTGCCGATAGCGCTCGGTACTGATGCCGACCTGGATATTGAAACTGAGCAACCGCAGACGGCTGTCTGCGGGCAGGCCCGTTGATTCCAGATGATGCTCGTTGACCCGCGGATCATGCAGGCCAACGACACGTTCAGTTCCCCAGCGGCGCATGGCAGGTCCCGCGCTTAGTTGGCAGCAGCCTTGGTTGCCGCTCGCTCTTTGTCGATCAGCTTGTCGGCGAGTTGCAGCGCTTGCTCGGCACCACCGGCAGAACCCACATCAAAACGATACTTGCCGTTGACGATCATGGTTGGAACGCCGGTGATTTCATACTTCTTGGCCAGCTCTTTGGCTTTGGCCATCTGACCCTTGATGGCGAAGGAATTGAAGGTGGCGAGGAACTTGTCCTTGTCGACACCCTGGGTGGCCAGGAATTCTGCCATCTCTTCTGGATCGGTCAGCTTCTTGTGTTCTTTCTGGATGGCGTTGAACACCGCAGCGTGCACGTTATGCTCGACACCCATGCTTTGCAGAGTCAGGAACATTTGACCGTGGGCATCCCATGGGCCGCCGAACAGGGCAGGAATACGCACGAAGTTCACATCCGATGGCAGCTTTTCAGCCCAAGGATTGATCACCGGCTCAAAGGAATAGCAATGCGGGCAGCCATACCAGAACAGCTCCACGACTTCGATCTTGCCAGGCACAGCAACCGGAACAGCGTTGGTCAGTTCTACATAGGGGGCGGCGGGTGCTTCGGCGGCCTGGGCGGTCATGCCGAACAGGCTGGCAGCGACGAGTGCGGCGCTGATGATCAGATTACGCATGCTTTACTCCTGGACAAATTAGGTCGCCTCGCGCGACCTGTTTTCAGACAGATCATGGCGGGCTTGAGTTCGCTAGTGTAACGGCAGCGGCCACAAAAAAGGGCGGCCAAGGCCACCCTTTTTATGCTTGCATCGTCGGATTAATCGAGCGTTAACGTTGCAGGAGGTGTACACCCCGCGTAACGCTCGATCCGCAGGCCTTAGTGCAGGCCTTGAATGTAACTGGACACTGCTGCGATATCTTCGTCGCTCAGCTTTTTGGCGATGGTCTGCATGGTTTTGACGTCGCCATCGTTGGTGCGGCCGCCTTCTTCCTTGCGGAAGTCAGTGAGTTGCTTGGCGATGTATTGCGCGTGTTGCCCGCCCAGATGCGGGAAGCCCGCAGCAGCGTTGCCTTTGCCGTCTGGAGCGTGGCATCCGGTGCAGGACGGCAGGCCCTTGGCCAGGTCGCCACCACGGAACAGCGCTTCACCGCGAGCCACGATTTTCGGATCGGCGGCGCCAACGCTGCCCTTCTGGGTGGAGTAGTAGGCTGCAATATCAGCCAGGTCCTGATCGCTCAGGTTGGTCAGCAGGCCGGTCATTTCCAGTACCTGGCGTTTGCCGGACTTGATGTCGTGCAGCTGCTTGTTCAGATAACGCTCGCCCTGACCCGCCAGTTTCGGAAAGTTAGGCGCCATGCTATTGCCATCCGGGCCATGACAGGCGCCACATACTGCGGCTTTCGCCTGACCAGCAGTCGCATCACCTGCAGCATGGGCAATGCCGGAGATCCCCACGGTCAACAGCAGACTCACGATCAATTTGTTCATCAGCTAATCCAACTACGGCTAAGGGTTAAAGAGTTATGGGCCGGGTTTACTCGCTCATCCACTGGATGATGGCTCGGTAATCCTCGGCACTGCAGTCCATGCACAAACCACGCGGCGGCATCGCCTTGAAACCCTGGGTCACGTGTTGCACCAGCGTCTCCATACCTTTCGCCAACCTCGGCGTCCAAGCATCCTGATCGCCCTTGCGGGGCGCCATGGGTAGTTGGCCGGAATGACAGGCACCACAAACACGGTTGTACACAGCTTCCGGATCCTGTGTAGCCTGAGCGCTGTAAAGCGGCATCAAGACACCGGCAGCTAGCAGCCATTTCGTCATAAAACGACCTTTTCAGGGTTGAGAGCGTGCTGCGTTCTAATGCGCAGTCGAGGTCAATCGCTCTCGTGAACTTCATCCTACGCTGGGACAAAGCGCACACAAAATCTGCGGCATTATATACTGGCGTCACTGAAACGGAAACGACACTGCTCGCCGCGTCCATTCCCGGCGCCGCCCACATCGGAAATCCCATGCAACTCAAGAACCCCATCCTCGGTCTGTGCCAACAGTCCACCTTCATGCTCAGCGCCGCCAAAGTCGATCAATGTCCCGACGACGAAGGCTTTGAAGTGGCCTTCGCCGGGCGTTCCAACGCCGGCAAGTCCAGTGCCCTGAACACCCTGACGCACGCCAGCCTTGCGCGAACCTCGAAGACTCCGGGGCGCACGCAACTCTTGAACTTCTTCAAGCTAGACGATGATCGTCGTCTGGTCGACCTGCCGGGTTACGGTTACGCGAAAGTGCCTATCCCGTTGAAGCTGCACTGGCAGCGTCACCTGGAAGCTTATCTGGGCGGTCGCGAAAGTTTGAAAGGTCTGATTTTGATGATGGACATCCGTCATCCAATGACCGACTTCGACCTGTTGATGCTCGACTGGGCGGTTGCCAGCGGCATGCCGATGCACATTCTGCTGACCAAAGCCGACAAGCTGACCTACGGCGCAGCGAAAAATGTCCTGCTCAAAGTTCAGGCAGACATCCGCAAGGGTTGGGGTGATGCGATCAGTATCCAGCTGTTCTCGGCGCCAAAACGCATGGGTCTGGAAGACGCCTACACTGTACTGGCGGGCTGGATGGAATTGGCGGACAAGGGCGCCGAGGTTGTCGAGCAATAAATCGCGGGCAAAAAAAACCCCGGACTTCTATGGGGAGGGGGAAGTTCCGGGGTTCAAGTTCCGGACCGCTAGGGCGGGGTCCAGATATCTGCCAACACTTAACACAACATAGGAGCATCGAAGGGCTTCACCACCCATTCAGTAACTCTGAGTGGCAGTTCACGGGTTTAGTTCCGAGGTCGTTCAAAAACCATTCGAAATAAGCCAAATTGCGTTCCGAACTAAGGGCCCTTCGCTCTTTCTGCCGCGGCACTATGCCGCAGCAGAAAGCGACTTTTCAGACGGCTCAGTGAGCCTCATCCCAATTATTTCCTACACCAACCTCGACCAGCAGCGGCACATCCAGTTTCGCTGCGTCGCTCATGTGTACGCGAATTTCCTCACGAACCTGATCGACCAGATCTTCACGTACCTCAAGCACCAATTCATCGTGCACCTGCAGGATGACTTTGGCGTCCAGGCCTGACGATGTCAGCCAGTTATCCACCGCGACCATGGCTTTCTTGATGATGTCCGCCGCGGTGCCTTGCATCGGCGCGTTGATCGCCGTGCGCTCGGCACCTTTGCGCAGGGCCGGGTTTTTCGCGTTGATTTCCGGCAAGTACAGGCGACGACCGAAGATGGTTTCGACGAAACCTTGCTCGGCGGCCTGCGCGCGGGTGCGCTCCATGTACTGCAACACGCCGGGGTAACGGGCGAAATAGCGGTCGATGTAGGCCTGGGACTGCTTGCGGTCGACGCCAATCTGCTTGGCCAGGCCAAACGCGCTCATGCCGTAGATCAAGCCAAAGTTGATCGCCTTGGCGCTACGCCGCTGGTCGGTGGTGACCTCCGCCAGTTCAACGCCAAAGACTTCGGCGGCGGTGGCTTTGTGCACGTCCAGATCATTGCGGAAGGCGTGCAGCAAACCTTCGTCCTTGGCCAAGTGGGCCATGATCCGCAGTTCGATTTGCGAGTAGTCCGCCGCCAGCAGCTTGTAGCCTTTTGGCGCGACGAACGCCTGACGAATCCGACGACCTTCAGCGGTGCGGATCGGAATGTTCTGCAGGTTCGGGTCGCTGGACGACAAACGCCCGGTTGCCGCTACGGCTTGGTGATAAGACGTGTGAATCCGCCCGGTGCGTGGGTTGATCTGCTCCGGCAGGCGGTCGGTGTAGGTGCTTTTCAGCTTGCTCATCGAGCGGTACTGCATCAGTACTTTTGGCAGCGGGAAGTCCTGCTCGGCCAGTTCCGCCAGCACCGCTTCGGCGGTCGAAGCCTGGCCCTTCGCGGTTTTGCTGAGAATCGGCAGGCCAAGTTTTTCGTACAGGATCACGCCCAATTGCTTCGGCGAGCCGAGGTTGAATTCTTCCCCGGCGATGGCGAAAGCCTCACGCTCAAGGGCGACCATTTTTTCGCCCAGCTCGACGCTCTGGATTCCCAGCAAGTTGGCATCGACCAACGCACCCTGGCGTTCGATCCGCGCCAGCACAGGCACCAGCGGCATTTCGATTTCGCTCAGAACCTTGCTCAGGCTCGGAATGGCGTTGAGCTTTTCCTGCAAGGTTTGATGCAGACGCAGCGTCACATCGGCGTCTTCTGCGGCATAAGGTCCGGCCAGTTCCAGGGAAATCTGATCGAACGTCAGCTGCTTGGCACCTTTGCCGGCGATGTCCTGGAAGCTGGTGGTGGTGTGATTCAGGTATTTGAGCGCCAGGCTGTCCATGTCGTGGCGGGTCGCGGTGGAGTCCAGTACATAGGACTCGAGCATGGTGTCGAAGGCGATGCCTTGCACCGTGATGCCACAGCTTTGATCGCCGCCGATGGCGCAGTTGGCCAGGATGTTCATGTCGAACTTGGCGTGCTGACCGACCTTGAGCTTGTTCGGGTCTTCCAGAATCGGTTTCAGCGCGCGCAGGACGGAGTCGCGATCCAGTTGATCCGGCACGCCCATGTAGGAATGGGTCAACGGGATGTAGGCCGCTTCGTTGGCCTGTACTGCGAACGACAAGCCCACCAGTTGCGCCTGCTGCGCATCGATGCCGGTGGTTTCGGTGTCGAAGGCAATCAGCTTGGCGTCGTTGAGCTTCTTCAGCCACAGGTCGAAATCGGCCTGGGTGAGGAGGGTGGTGTACTTGAGTTCGGTGTCGGCTGCCGCTTCTTCAATCACCGGCGCCGCAACTTCCTGGCCGGAGCGCTTGGCATCGCGCTGGTTCTCCTCGAACCAGCTCTTGAATTCCAGCAGGGTGTAGAGCTCGGCAAGTTTGTCGTGGTCCGGTTGGCCCATTTGCAGGTCGTCGAGACCGATGTCCAGCGGTACGTCGATCTTGATGGTCGCCAGTTGATAGGAGAGGAACGCCATCTCCTTGTGCTCTTCGAGCTTGGCCGGCAGCGTCTTGGCGCCGCGAATCGGCAGGGTCGGGACGATGTCGAGCTGCGCGTAGAGCTCGGTCAGGCCACCGTTGACGCCGACCAGCAGGCCGGAAGCGGTCTTCGGGCCGATGCCCGGAACGCCCGGGATGTTGTCGGACGAATCGCCCATCAGTGCCAGATAATCGATGATCTGCTCGGGAGCGACGCCGAATTTCTCCTTCACGCCCTCCACGTCCAGTGCGCTACCGGTCATGGTATTGACCAAGGTAATGTGGCCGTCGACCAGCTGCGCCATGTCCTTGTCGCCGGTGGAGATCACCACCGGGCGGTCGGCCGCCGCGCTGCTGCGGGCCAGGGTGCCGATCACGTCATCGGCCTCGACGCCTTCAACGCACAACAGCGGAAAGCCCAGGGCGATCACGCTTTGGTGCAGCGGCTCGATCTGGACGCGCATGTCGTCGGGCATGCTCGGACGATTGGCCTTGTACTCGGCGTACATGTCATCGCGAAATGTCCCACCCTTGGCGTCGAACACCACGGCGAATGGACTGGCCGGATACTGCTTGCGCAGACTCTTGAGCATGTTCAACACGCCCTTGACCGCACCGGTCGGCAGGCCTTTGGACGTGGTCAGCGGTGGCAGGGCATGAAAGGCGCGGTACAGGTATGAAGAACCGTCCACCAGGACGAGGGGGGCTTGGCTCATGAGCAGGATCAACCTTTTCGGCGGGTCCGGCGCTAGAATAGCGGGACCGTTGACGACAAAGGGACAAGGTTATCATGCGCACACTAAATCGCTTGCTGCTGGCTGGCTTGTTTGCAATCGCACCGCTGGCTGTCATGGCGGCGGATGATGCGCCATCGCCAGAACCGGACGTCACCATCCGCACCGAGGGCGACAATACGATCAAGGAGTACCGTCAGAATGGTTTCCTGTACGCCATCCAGGTCACGCCGAGTGTCGGCAAGCCGTACTTCCTGGTGCGCGCTGATGGATCGGACGGTAACTTCATCCGCTCGGATCAGCCGGATATGCTGATTCCGTCGTGGAAGATCTTTGAGTGGAAGTAGTTTCTTAATTTCAATCGGCGCTGGCTCAAGCAGCGGCGCCCGTACTGGCAGTTCAAACATGTCTGTGTTCACCCCGCTGGCTCGGCCCGAGCTGGAAACCTTTCTCGCCCCTTACGGGCTCGGCCGCCTGCTTGATTTCCAGGGGATTGCCGCCGGTAGCGAAAACACCAATTTCTTTATCAGCCTGGAGCAGGGCGAGTTTGTCCTGACCCTGGTTGAGCGTGGCCCGGTCCAGGAGATGCCGTTCTTCATCGAGCTGCTCGACGTGCTGCACGACGCCGACTTGCCGGTGCCCTACGCCCTGCGCACCACCGACGGCGTCGCCCTGCGCGAACTGGCGGGCAAACCGGCGCTGTTGCAGCCGCGCCTGGCCGGCAAGCACATCAAGGAAGCCAACGCTCAACATTGCGCCCAGGTGGGCGAGTTGCTTGGCCATCTGCATCTGGCGACTCAGGCCAACATGATCAAGCGCAAGACCGATCGCGGCCTGGACTGGATGCTGGAGGAGGGCACGCAGCTGCTTTCCCATCTAAACCCCGAGCAAAGCGATCTGCTGCAACGAGCGCTGGACGAGATCACACAGCAGAAGACGAAAATTCTGGCGCTGCCGCGAGCTAACATCCACGCTGACTTGTTCCGCGATAATGCGATGTTCGAAGGCACTCACCTGACCGGATTGATCGACTTCTACAACGCTTGTTCGGGGCCAATGCTCTACGACGTGGCGATTGCCCTGAATGACTGGTGCTCGGACGAGGCCGGGTTGATCGACGGGCCCCGGGCGCGGGCATTGCTCGGGGCCTACGCGGCCTTACGTCCTTTCACCGCCGCTGAGGCAGAGTTGTGGCCGACAATGCTGCGGGTGGCGTGCGTGCGATTCTGGTTGTCGCGATTGATTGCAGCAGAGTCTTTCGCCGGGCAGGACGTGTTGATTCACGATCCGATGGAATTCCAGCAGCGGTTGGCGCAGCGGCAGAAGGTCAGCACGCCGTTGCCTTTCGCCCTCTAAAAGCTTCGCGAGCAAGCCCGCTCCCACATTTGATCTCTTGTGCGCACAAATTCCGTGCCCGACAGAGATTTAATGTGGGAGCGGGCTTGCTCGCGAATGGGGCGCCGCAATTTCGAATTACAACGACTCCAGGCACCCCGCCAAATCATTGCCCAGTTTTTCCAATACCTGCTCATACCCCTGAGCGGTCGCTGGCGTGTATCCGCCCAACGCATCCAGTTCCGCCAGTTTCACCGGCAGGCCGGCGACCAACGTTTCCGCCAGGCGTGGACGTAGCGGTGGCTCGCTGAATACACAAGTCTTGCCGACTTCCTGCAGGCGCGTGCGCATTGCCGCGACATGTTGGGCTCCCGGCTGCACTTCGGCAGCGACGCTGAACACACCGGTGTGCTTGAGGCCGTAGGCGTCCTCGAAATAGTCGAAGGCTTCGTGGAACACGAAGTACGGTTTGCCCGCGATGCCGGCCAGACGAGCCTTTAGGCGCAAGTCCAGCGCGTCCAGACGCTCATCGAAGGCCTTGAGGTTGCTTTGATAACGGGCCGCGTTGGCCGGATCGGCCGCACTCAAGTCCGCAGCCATTTTCGTGGCGATTACGCGCGCGTTGACCGGCGATAACCACAAATGCGCATCCAGGCTGCCAGGACGGTGATCGTGGTCATGCTCGTCAGCTTCTTCTGCGTGGGAGTGGTTGTCTTCGGCAAAATGTCGCAGTTTCAGGCCAGGCAAATCCTGCACGGCAACGCTGGGTAGCGTACGACCATTCAGCACGCGGGGCAGGAAACCTTCCATGGCAGGGCCGATCCAGTACACCAGATCGACCGATTGAACCTTCCGTACGTCGGAAGGGCGCAATGCGTAGTTATGTGGCGAAGCGCCGGGCGGCAACAAGACTTCCGGAATCGCCACGCCGTCCTGCACCGCAGCGGCAATCAGCTGTAGCGGCTTGATGCTGGTGAGGACTTTGACTTCGGCTTGAGCTGAACCGATCAGAAGAAAACTGGCGACAAATGCGACAAAGATAGAAAAAAGTCGGGACACGATGACCACTCGAAGAGGCGAGAACGGGTAACATAATAACGTCTCTCACAAAACTCGTCGCCGCTCATGCCTAAAACACCGATTGCCAGCCGTCCCCACGACCACTCTCATTGCGTCCATAGCGCATTGTCTGAGGCCGATGCCCTGTGCGCACGTCAAGGCCTGCGCCTGACCGCCTTGCGCCGGCGGGTGCTGGAACTGGTCTGGCAAAGCCACAAACCGCTGGGTGCCTACGATATTCTCGCCGTGCTCAGCGAGCAGGACGGCCGCCGCGCTGCGCCACCGACCGTGTACCGCGCGCTGGATTTCCTACTGGAAAACGGCCTCGTCCACCGCATTTCCTCGTTGAACTCTTTCGTCGGTTGCAACCACCCGGAACATGCTCACCAGGGTCAGTTCCTGATCTGCCGCGAATGCCACGCCGCCATTGAGCTCGAACAGAAATCCATCAGCGACGCGATCATTGGCAGTGCCAGGGACGTCGGATTTGTCGTCGAGGGCCAGACCGTTGAAGTGGTCGGACTCTGCTCGGGTTGCCAGGAGGCTTGATGAGCAACGCGCTGATCCGCCTCGAGCAGGTTGCCGTCACATTCGCCGGGCAAAACGTGCTGGATAACATCGAGCTGAGCGTCGAGCCGGGGCAGATCGTCACCTTGATCGGCCCCAACGGCGCCGGCAAAACCACGTTGGTGCGCGCAGTGCTCGGCCTGTTGAAGCCGGACAGCGGCAGTGTCTGGCGCAAGCCGAAACTGCGGGTCGGTTACATGCCGCAAAAACTTCATGTCGACCCGACGCTGCCGCTGTCGGTGCTGCGTTTCTTGCGTCTGGTACCGGGGGTGGATCGTGCGCGGGCCTTGGCTGCCCTGAAGGAAGTCGGCGCCGAGCAAGTGATCGACAGCCCGGTGCAAAGTGTTTCCGGTGGCGAAATGCAGCGAGTGCTGTTGGCACGGGCACTGTTGCGCGAGCCGGAATTGCTGGTACTCGACGAACCGGTTCAAGGTGTCGACGTGGCCGGTCAGGCCGAACTCTATAGCCTGATCACAAGATTGCGCGACCGTCACGGCTGCGGCGTGTTGATGGTCTCTCACGATTTGCACTTGGTGATGAGTACCACCGACCAAGTGGTCTGCCTGAATCGCCATGTCTGCTGCTCCGGTCACCCCGAGCAAGTCAGCGGCGATCCTGCTTTCGTCGAACTGTTCGGAAAGAACGCACAAAGCCTGGCGATTTATCACCACCATCACGACCACGCCCATGATCTGCATGGCTCGGTGGTCAGCGCGGCCCCGTCGGCCCATACCCATGTTCACGGAGATAGCTGCAAGCATGGCTGATTTTCTGCTCTACGCCCTGCTTGCAGGCCTGGCCCTGGCATTGGTCGCGGGCCCGTTGGGTTCGTTTGTGGTCTGGCGGCGAATGGCCTATTTCGGCGACACCCTGTCTCACGCCGCGTTGTTGGGCGTGGCCTTGGGCTTTCTGCTGGATGTCAGCCCGGCTGTCGCGGTTACCGTAGGCTGTTTGCTGTTGGCGGTGCTGCTCGTGACGTTACAACAGCGTCAGCCGCTGGCGTCTGACACGCTTTTAGGAATTCTCGCACCGAGCACGCTCTCTTTAGGCCTGGTGGTACTAAGCTTCATGCACGAAGTGCGGATCGACCTGATGGCTTATCTGTTCGGCGACCTGTTGGCGATCAGTCCGACCGATCTGGCCTGGATCCTTGGCGGCAGCGCGGGCGTACTGGCCTTGCTGGTCACGCTGTGGCGGCCATTGCTGGCAATCACCGTGCACGAAGAATTGGCCAAGGTGGAAGGTTTGCCGGTAGCGACATTGCGCCTGGCCTTGATGCTGCTGATTGCCGTCGTGATCGCCGTGGCGATGAAAATTGTCGGCGTTTTGCTGATTACTTCGTTGCTGATCATCCCGGCAGCTGCGGCACAACGTCACGCCCGCTCGCCGGAACAGATGGCTCTGGGCGCGAGCCTGCTGGGCATGCTCGCGGTGTGTGGCGGGCTGGCGCTGTCGTGGTTCAAGGACACCCCGGCGGGCCCGTCGATTGTGGTGACGGCCGCCGCGCTGTTTCTGCTGAGTTTTGTCCTGCCCCGTCGAGGGGTGTAGACTTGCTCGTTTTTTGCGCAAATAGAGAGTCGCAGGAATGAAGCCGTTCGCCTCCCGTTATCTGCTCCTTGTCGCATTTTCCCTGCTGCTGGGCGCTTGCCAAAGCACGCCACCGGCGGCCACCGAGGTCCCCGATGGGCGGGCCACGGCCATTGCACAACTGGAACAAAGCCTCGCCAGCAGCGAGCTGGCGACCGCCGAAGGTCAACTGGCGGCCCTGCAGGCTGAATCACCCAACGATCAATCCCTTGAGCAATACCAGCGTCAGTTGGCCGAAGCTTATCTGCTGCGCAGTCGGATCGTGCTGCAAAAAGGCGATGTGAATGCCGCCGCTACCGCCCTCAGCCGCGCTCGGGTGTTGATGCCCAAGGCGCCGGCGCTGACCGGTGGCGTCAACAACGCCATTGTGAATGCCCGCAAAGCTGAACTGGATAAAGCTGAAGCTGCCCTCTTGGCTGCCGAAGCCAAGCCACAGGCGAAAGTGATCGACCCGACGGCTGAGAGCACCACGGTTGCGCTGAACCTTACCGATATCAGCAAGCTACGCCGTCAATTGGATGCTATCGCTGCCGATGTTGTGAATTATCAGTGTGACGTGAGCATCCAGGCGCCGCGCACTCAGGATTACCCTTGGTTGGCCACGCTGTTGACCAAGCGGGTCAAGAAGCTCGACTCCGGTTTTGATCTGAACCTGGAGAAGCAGATTCTGCGCAACATTCCGGCGCAGATGGTGCTGAGTCCGCGTAAACCATAAAAAGCTTCGCGAGCAAGCCCGCTCCCACATTCGATCTCCGGCGTACACAGATTCTGTGAGCGACTGAGATTCAATGTGGGAGCGGGCTTGCTCGCGAAGGCGTCCTCGCTACCGATACAAACCCTTAAGCCGGAATCCCCTTGGCCTTAGGCTCTCTGTCCCACACCCGATGCTGTCCGATCGCGGCAAAAAACGGCTTGATCAGCTTGGCATCCGTCCCCACGATCAACCCAGCATCAGCCTCCAGCTTCAACACATCCAGCAACTGCTTCGCCTCGCCATGCAGGGCGATCGCCTTCAGGTGCTTGTATGCCTCCAACAGGTAATGCAACGCCACGCCATCAGTGCTCAACGCCTTGATCGACGCCGCGCCACCGGGCACGAACACCGCATCGAACGCCACCGACGGCAAGCCTTCCATCGACGCATCGACTGGCAATGCCTTGCCATCGGCCGTTGTCACAGGTGCAGAAGTCGGACCGAGCAGTTTGGCGTGCGCGCCTTCGGCCTTCAGCGCTTTCTTCATTGCATCGATTGCGGCGCCATCGACACCGTTGGCTGCAAGTATCGCCACCTTGCGAGTTTTGATATCCGCCGGCAGCAAGTTGGCCTGGCTCAGGGCCGGGGAGCGGTCGAGTGAAGTTTTGCGTACATCGACGGTCCCGGCTTTTGGTGCCGGCAGGCCAAGGTTTTGCGCGACGCGCCTGGCCAGCTCCAGGTCGATATTGGCCAGGATCTCATTCACCTGCCGCGCCCGGATAAACTCGCGTTCGACCTTGCCGAGTTCAAAGCTGTAGGCCGAGATGATGTGTTCCTGCTCATGCTTGCTCATGCTGTTGAAGAACAATCGCGCCTGGGAAAAGTGATCGCTGAACGACTCGCTGCGCTGACGGATCTTGTTGGCGTCGATGCGCTCCGGATAAGTCTCGAACCCGCCATCTTGTGCGGCGGGCGGCGTTTCTTTCGGCCAACCACTGTCGATGGAGTTCGGTTCGTAGGACGCGCGGCCCTTGTCGATGGTGGTGCGGTGCATCGCATCGCGCTGGCCATTGTGAAACGGTGCCACCGGCCGATTGATCGGAATCTCGTGAAAGTTCGGACCACCAAGTCGGCTGATCTGCGTATCGGTGTAGGAAAACAGTCGGCCTTGCAGCAATGGATCGTTGGAGAAGTCGATACCCGGCACGATGTGCCCGGGGCAGAAGGCGACCTGTTCGGTTTCGGCGAAAAAATTGTCCGGGTTGCGATTGAGCGTCATTCTGCCCAGCGGCGTGATCGGCACGATTTCCTCGGGAATGATTTTGGTCGGGTCGAGCAGGTCGAAATCGAAAGCGTGTTCGTTTTCCTCCTCGACGACCTGTACGCCCAGTTCCCATTCCGGGTAGTCCCCCATCTCGATCGACTCCCAGAGATCGCGACGGTGGTAGTCAGTATCTTTACCGGCGAGTTTCTGCGCTTCATCCCAAACCAGGGAACAGGTCCCGGCGGTGGGGCGCCAGTGAAATTTGACGAAGCGCGATTTACCCTCGGCGTTGATCAGGCGGAAAGTGTGCACGCCAAAGCCCTGCATGCTGCGCAGGCTTTTCGGGATCGCCCGGTCGGACATGGTCCAGAGCACCATGTGTGCCGATTCCGGAACGAGAGAAACGAAGTCCCAAAACGTATCGTGGGCTGAGCCGCCGGTAGGGATTTCGTTGTGGGGTTCGGGTTTAACCGCATGCACGAAGTCAGGGAACTTGATGGCGTCCTGAATGAAGAACACCGGCATGTTGTTGCCCACCAGGTCGAAGTTGCCTTCGTCGGTGAAGAACTTCACCGCGAAACCTCGTACGTCCCGCACGGTATCCCCTGACCCGCGGGGGCCTTGCACCGTGGAAAAGCGTACGAACACCGGGGTTTTCTTCCCAGGGTCTTGCAGGAAACCTGCCTTGGTCAGTACGGAATGGTTTTCATAAGTCTGGAAAAAACCGTGGGCACCGGTGCCGCGGGCGTGGACGATGCGTTCGGGAATACGTTCATGGTCAAAATGCGTGATCTTTTCACGCATGATGAAGTCTTCCAGTAACGACGGTCCGCGGTCACCGACCTTCAACGTATTCTGGTTATCCGAAACCTTTACGCCCTGATTGGTGCGCAGGGCTTGTTCGGTGGCGTCGGAGCGAAATTTTTCCAGGCTCTCGAGCTTGGCATTGGTGTTGCCACGGTCCAGGGTATCGGTCCCGGCCAGAGCGCTTTTTGGGGCGGCAGGCTTTTTAGTACTCATCAGGCATTAACTCCTCATTGCGATTCCCGCCGTAGCCAGGACTCTTGTGCAATTCCCCAGGCACGGCACCGGGGGGCGTTTTCGAGTTGCCTAATTAATGACTGATGACGTTTTGCGCCGTTCCTTTTTTCTGACCTTTGATCGCGTTATTGCCAAATCACAGGTTGAATGCGAAATAAATGCTAAGAACCTCTATACGGACAGGCTAAAATGCGCGCCCGGCTAACCGCTGATCCTTTTCTAACGCGCCCCACAAGGTTCGCTACGTGATCGAGTTTCAAAACGTCCACAAAACCTACCGCGTCGCCGGTAGGGATATCCCCGCCCTGCATCCGACCAGTCTGACGATTGAGAACGGTCAGGTCTTCGGCCTGATCGGTCATTCCGGTGCGGGAAAAAGTACCCTGCTGCGTCTGATCAATCGCCTGGAGAACTCCAGTGGCGGCAAGATCATCGTCGACGGCGAAGAAGTCACCGCGCTCGACGCCAACAGCCTGCGCCGCTTCCGTCAGCAGGTCGGGATGATTTTCCAGCACTTCAACTTGCTCGCATCCAAGACTGTGGCCGACAACGTTGCGCTGCCGTTGACCCTGGCCGGTGAATTGTCGCGCAGTGAAATCGACCTGCACGTGGCCGAGTTGCTGGCGCGGGTGGGCCTGTCCGACCACGCGAAAAAATACCCGGCGCAATTGTCTGGTGGTCAGAAACAGCGTGTCGGCATCGCCCGCGCCCTGGCGACCAAGCCGAAAATCCTGCTGTGCGACGAAGCCACCAGCGCCCTGGACCCGCAGACCACTGCGTCGGTCCTGCAATTGCTGGCCGAGATCAACCGCGAGCTGAAGTTGACCATCGTTCTGATCACCCACGAGATGGACGTGATCCGTCGAGTTTGCGATCAGGTGGCGGTGATGGACGCTGGCGTGATCGTCGAGCAAGGTCCGGTGGCCGAGGTGTTCCTGCATCCGAAGCACCCGACCACCAAGCGCTTCGTGCAAGAAGACGAGCAGATCGACGAAAGCGAACAACGCGACGACTTCGCTCACGTACCAGGCCGCATCGTGCGTCTGACGTTCCAGGGCGAAGCGACCTACGCGCCATTGCTGGGCACCGTCGCCCGCGAAACGGGTGTGGACTACAGCATCCTGGCCGGTCGTATCGACCGCATCAAAGACGTGCCCTACGGGCAGTTGACCCTTGCCGTCACCGGTGGCGACATGGAAGCGGCGTTCGCCCACTTCACCGCAGCTGACGTCCACATGGAGGTGCTGCGCTGATGGAAGTCCTGACAAGTTTTTTCGTTAATATCGACTGGTTCGAAATCTGGCTGGCCACTGGCGATACCTTGCTGATGCTCTTCGGTTCGCTGCTGTTCACCGTGCTGCTGGGCCTGCCGCTGGGCGTGCTGTTGTTCCTCTGCAGCCCGCGTCAGTTGCTGGAAGCCAAAGGCGTCTATGCGATGCTGTCGCTGATGGTGAACATCCTGCGTTCGCTGCCGTTCATCATTCTGCTGATCGTGATGATTCCGTTCACGGTGCTGATCACCGGCACGTCCCTCGGTGTCGCCGGTGCGATTCCGCCGCTGGTGGTGGGTGCCACGCCGTTCTTCGCACGGTTGGTGGAGACCGCCCTGCGTGAAGTGGATCGCGGCATCATCGAGGCGACCCAGGCGATGGGCGCGACCACACGGCAGATCATCACCAATGCCTTGCTGCCGGAAGCCCGTCCGGGCATCTTCGCAGCGATTACGGTGACGGCTATTACGCTTGTTTCCTACACGGCGATGGCCGGTGTGGTCGGCGCGGGTGGTCTGGGTGACCTGGCAATCCGTTTCGGTTATCAGCGTTTCCAGCCCGATGTGATGGTCGTGACGGTGATGTTGCTGCTGGTGCTGGTGCAAGTGTTGCAAACCGTCGGCGACAAGCTGGTCGTACACTTCTCGCGTAAATAAGACATGAGCCGGCCATTCGCTGGCAGGCGCCAAACGGGCGCCGCACAAGGAGTTAGCTGAATGAAAAAACTACTCGTCGCATTCGCTGCCGTTGCAGCCTTTTCCGCACAGGCCGACACCCTGACCGTAGCGGCCACCCCGGTCCCGCACGCGGAAATCCTCGAATTCGTCAAACCGGCCCTGGCCAAAGAAGGCGTGGATCTGAGAGTCAAAGTCTTCACCGACTACATCCAGCCGAACGTGCAGGTTGCCGAGAAACGTCTGGACGCCAACTTCTTCCAGCACAAGCCGTACCTTGATGAGTTCAACAAGGCCAAGACCACCAATCTGGTTGCCGTTACCGGCGTGCACCTGGAACCGCTGGGCGCTTATTCCAGCAAGTACAAAGCGCTGACCGAGCTGCCAGGCGGCGCCAACGTGGTGATCCCGAACGACGCCACCAACGGCGGTCGTGCACTGTTGCTGCTGGCCAAGGCCGGCGTGATCACGTTGAAGGATTCGAACAACATTCTGGCGACCGTCAAGGACATTACCGAGAATCCCAAGGACCTGAAATTCCGTGAACTGGAAGCCGCGACCATCCCGCGCGTGCTGACCCAGGTCGACCTGGCGCTGATCAACACTAACTATGCGCTGGAAGCCAAGCTTGATCCGTCCAAGGATGCGCTGGTCATTGAAGGCAGCGACTCGCCGTACGTGAACATCCTGGTATCTCGTCCGGACGACAAGGACAGCGAAGCGATGAAGAAATTGGTTGCTGCATTGCACAGCCCGGAAGTGAAAGCCTTCATTCTCGAGAAGTACAAAGGCGCGGTAGTGCCGGCGTTCTGATCTGAAGCTTTAACGAAAAAAGGGGCGCATTGAATGCGCCCCTTTTTTTTGCCTGAAACACCGACCCTGTGGGAGCGGGCTTGCTCGCGAAGGGGCCAGTACATTCAACATTCATGTTGACTGGAACACCGCTTTCGCGAGCAAGCCCACTCCCACATTAGATGTCTGGCAGCCTTACTGACGCTTGAGCATCACCGGCAACTGCGCCACCAGTTTCACGTTATTCAACGGCGCCCGAATAAACCCACGTTGCGTTCCGTCCGGCCCGATCACCGCCAGATTGCCGCTGTGGTCGACGGTGTAGTTCGGCTTGCTGGTGTCCGCCGGAATAAACGGAATGCTTACCGCGTTGGCGACTTTTTGCAGCTCTTCGATCGATGCCGGTGTCAGGCCGATGAACTGCGGATCGAAGTAGCCCAGGTACTGTTTGAGCTGCTTGGGGTTATCCCGGTTCGGGTCGACACTGACCAGGATTATCTGCAACTTGTCCACAGCCTCAGGCGGCAGTTCGCTCTTGATCTGCCGCAGTTGGGCGAGGGTAGTCGGGCAAATGTCCGGGCAGAAGGTATAGCCGAAGAACAGCAGCGACCACTTGCCTTTGAGTTCGTTGACCGTCACCGGTTTGCCGTCCTGATCGGTCATTGTCACGTCCGGCAGGTTACGGCTTTGGGGCAACAGGATGATCCCGGCGTCGATCAGCGCCGTCGGGTCGCCCTGGCCTTTGCCGGACAGCACTTTGTTGATGGTCAGGCCCAGGACCAGCGCGATCAGGGCGACGAGGATGAAGACGGTTTTCTGGGTTCGAGTCATAGGTTCAACAGTAAGTAGTGGTCTACGAGCAGCGCGATAAACAGCAGGAACAAGTAATAAATAGAGTACTTGAAGGTGTTGATCGCCGCGTGCGGCCGAGTGCCACGGTACAGCACCACGGCCCATTGCAGAAACCTTGCGCCGAGTCCCAGGGCACAAATCAGGTAGAGCATGCCGCTCATGTGGATCACATAGGGCATCAGGCTGACCGCCAGCAACGCAAAGGTATAAAGCAGGATGTGGACCTTTGTGTAGTGCTCGCCGTGGGTCACCGGCAGCATCGGGATATCGGCCTTGGCATATTCCTCTTTGCGGTGAATGGCCAGGGCCCAGAAGTGCGGCGGGGTCCAGGCGAAGATGATCAGCACCAGCAGCAAGGGTTCGGCGCTGATGTGGCCGGTGGCGGCGGTCCAACCGAGCAGCGGTGGGGCCGCTCCAGCCAGGCCGCCGATGACGATGTTCTGCGGCGTCGCGCGTTTGAGAAAACCGGTGTAGACCACTGCATAACCGAGCAACGAAGCGAGAGTCAGCCAAGCGGTCAACGGATTGGTAAAGGCCAGCAGCAAGGCCTGACCCAGCACCGCCAGCACCAGCGCGAACGTCAGCGCGGCGGTCGGCGACACCCGGCCTTCAGCCAGCGGCCGTTTATGAGTGCGGGCCATGACCGCATCGATGCGCCGGTCGACCACATGGTTGACCGCCGCCGCGCCGCCCGCGCACAACGCAATCCCCAGATTACCGAACACCAGCACCGTCCACGGCACCCCGGCGCGGGTAGCGAGGAACATGCCGACCAGCGAAGTGATGAGCATCAGCACCACCACTTTCGGTTTGGTCAGCTCCAGATAGTCCCGCCAGATCGCCTGACTGTGACGTGCGCCGATCAGAGTCGCCATGGCATCTCTCCTTTTATTGTTATGGGCCCGGCAGAGTGTTTACGCGGGCTGAACCGCCAGCGCGCAGGGGTTTGCTGCTTGACCCGGACCAGGCTGGTCCGGGCGTGATAATTGACCAGCACCAACGTCAGCAACAACGCCGCACCACCGGCGTTGTGAGCGACGGCCACTGGCAGCGGCAGGTGAAAAATCACGTTGCTGATGCCCAGGGTTATCTGTGCGGCGAGGGCAATCAGTACCAGCCCCGCCAGGCGCGTCATGCCGACGACTTTCAGTTGCCAGGCCAGACCGAGCAGTACGAGGGTGACCAGCAGCGCGCCAATACGGTGAGTCAGGTGAATCGCCGTGCGCGCGTCGCTGTCCAGTTGCCCGCCGAGGTAATTGGGGCCGATGTGTTGGGTCAGGTGAAAGCCGTTGGCGAAATCAGCCGGTGGCAGCCATTGCCCATGGCAGGTCGGGAAGTCGATGCAAGCCACCGCCGCGTAGTTGGAACTGACCCAACCACCGAGTGCGATCTGCCCAATCACCAGCAGCAACCCGGCGGTCGCCCAGTACTGCAAGCGTCGCGGCACGGTCAGCGCCGGCAGCACGCCGGACATGCGCAAGGTCAGCAGGAATAACAGACTCAAGGTCGCAAACCCGCCGAGCAAATGCCCGGTGACCACCTGCGGCCAGAGCTTGAGCGTCACCGTCCACATGCCGAACGCGGCTTGGGCAATCACCACCACCAACAGAAACAGGGGCAATTTCACCGGTTGCCCCGGATGACGCCGATGCACCCAGGCACGACCGGCCAGCACCGCAATCACCATGCCCAACGTGCCGGCGAAGTAGCGGTGGACCATCTCGTTCCAGCCCTTGTGGGCTTCCACCGGCGCGTCGGGAAAGTTCAGTTCGGCATGCGCCAGCTGGGCTTCGCTTTTCGGCACGCTGATAAAGCCGTAGCAGCCCGGCCAGTCCGGGCAGCCGAGGCCGGCGTGGGTCAGGCGGGTGTAGGCGCCGAGCAACACCACAATCAGTGCGAGCAAGGTGGCAAACAGCGCGAGGCGAAATCCAGGTTTGGCCATGACGATGCCCTTATCCGATGTTCGACAGTTTCAGCAGATGGCGCAGGTCGTTGAGCAGGTCCTTGCCCTTGACCGTCGGGTCGTAGCGCAGCACCAGATTGCCGTGAGGGTCGATGATCCACAGTTGCGGCACAGCCTTGTCGCCAGCGGTTTTGTTGAAGGTGCTCAGGTCCAGCGGATAGCGCTGCAGCTGCGGATACTCGATCTTAAGCTTGGCGTCGTAATCGCTGTTCAACGGTTGCGCGGCAGCGATGGCGTGACTGGCGCGCCCGGCGTCGCGGCCGAGGCCGATCTGGATCTGCCGCGCCAGGTACACCAGTTGCTGACAGTCGACCGAACATTCCTTGGGCGCCGTCACCAACAACTGCCAGCGATCTTCCTGCGCCTGTACGCCGAGGTCGGCGCGGGTCTGGCCGTTGCCGATCAGTTCGCCGTGATAACTGCGACCCTCCGGCACCCAGAACTGCAATTTGTACATGCCGGTGGCGAGGATCATCGGACCGATCACCCCGAGCACGATCAGCAGTAACTGCAAGCGCCCACGCCGCCGGTTGGCCGGCGTTTTTGTCTCAGACATGCTGGGTGGATTCATGGCCGCTCCCATGGTGTTTCTCCTTTGCGTTGTGCCAGCCGAGATAGAGATAAAGGCCGAACAGCGCGATCGCCATGGCGAACCACTGCACGGCATAAGCCAGGTGTTTTTCCGGCCCCATGGCCACCACCGGCCAATCGGCCTGATAGGCGGCGGGGCCGTTTTCCACGCGTAATTCGTAGGCAAAACCGTCACGATCAAGTGTCGTCCAGAGCTTCGCTGGTTCAACGGCGGTGATCAGTTGCGGCCAGGTTGTGCTGCTCGGGTCCGCATGCAACTGGAAGGTCGCGCCGGGGGAGACGTAGACCCAGGCATTGAAGCTCAGGGTTTCGGTGGGCGTTTTGAACTGCGGCGGTGTGCGCCGATCCGGCCACGGCAGCCAGCCGCGATTGACCAGCAGCCAGAGCCCGGTCGCCTGGTCCTGAAATGGTTGCAGCAGCTCCACGCCGACCTTGCCGTCACGCTGACGGTTGTCCAGCAGCAGACTGTGCCCGGCATCGAACTGGCCGTGCAGGCGAACCCGGCGGAAGGCCGGATCTTCGGTGTGTTGCAGCTCGGTGCTGGCCATCGGTTCGGCTACCCGGCGCTCGGCGTAGCTTTGCAGCAGCGCGCTTTTCTCCGCGCCCCGGCTCAATTGCCAGAACCCGAGCGACACCAGCAGCGGCAGCAAAATCGCCACCACCAGCGTCGGCACGATGCCCGGCTGAAAGCGCTTCATGGCATCGCCAGAAAGTCGGTCGTCGCGATAGCTATACTCAAGTGCATCGCCTTACCCCCGGAGTCTCACCATGCTCAAAGCAGCCATCGTCCTGATGCTGATTGCCACGGTTGTCAGCCTGTTCAGCGGCCTGTTTTTTCTGGTCAAGGACGACAGCAGCTCAAACCGCCTCGTCATGGCCTTGAGTGTTCGTGTTGCCCTGGCCGCCATCACCGTCGGCTTGATTGCCTGGGGTTTTTTCAGCGGCCAGCTGGTGTCGCACGTGCCTTGGTAGCTCTTTACGTCAAAAGCCTCAGAGCACGTAGACGAAAACGAACAGCCCGATCCACACCACATCCACGAAGTGCCAGTACCAACTCGCCGCTTCAAACCCGAACTGGTGCTCGTTATCGAAGTGCCCACGCATGACCCGCATCAGCATCACAAACAGAATGATGGTGCCGATGGTCACGTGGGCGCCGTGGAAACCGGTGAGCATGAAGAAGGTTGCGCCGTAGATCCCGGAACCCAGGGTCAGACCCAGCTCCTTGTAAGCGTGGATGTATTCTTCGGCCTGGAAACCCAGGAACGCACAGCCCAGCAATACCGTGATCGCCAGCCAGATTTTCAGCGCGCCGCGATGACCCTTTTTCAGAGCATGGTGGGCGATGGTGACGGTGACGCTGGAACTCACCAGCAAAACGGTATTGAGCAGCGGCAGCCCCCACGGACTGATGACGTCCTTGGGTGCGGGAAAGAGTTTCGGGTCCGGGTTGTTCAGCAGCGGCCAGGTGAATTCGAACGTCGGCCACAGCATATGGGCGAGGCCTTTGGCGCCTTCACCACCGAGCGACGGCCCCGTGATGTTGCGCACATAAAACAGTGCGCCGAAGAAGGCGATGAAGAACATCACTTCCGAGAATATGAACCAGCTCATGCCCCAGCGGAACGAGCGATCCATCTGAGCGCTGTACAGTCCCTCGCGGCTTTCCTTGATCACCGTACCGAACCAGCCGAACAGCATGTAGGCCAGCAGCAGGCTACCGACAAAAAATATCAGCGGGCCGTGGGATTCCGGCCGCGCCACCTTCAGGTCGTTGAACCAGGTGGCCAGGCCGAACACCGTGACCAGCATGCCGACCGTGGCAATGATCGGCCACTTGCTCTGGGCCGGTACGTAATAGTGTTCATGAGTTGCCATTTATTGTTCTCCTTATCGGGCACGCTCAGCCGCCAGTATTTACGGCCACCGGTGGATGTCGGGCGGTGATGTCGAACAGCGTGTAAGACAGCGTCAGGTGCTTCACATCCTTGGGCATGTCACGGTCAACGATGAAACGTACCGGCATCTCGATCCGTTGACCGGGTTGCAGCACTTGCTGGGTAAAGCAGAAACATTCGGTCTTGTGGAAGTACGCCGCCGCGGCGCTCGGCGCGATGCTCGGGACCGCCTGGGCACTCATCGGTCGGTCGGTGGGGTTGTGCGCGATGAAAATCATCTCGTTCACCGCCCCCGGATTGGCCGTCAGCTCATCGCTCTTGGGATAGAACTCCCAAGGCATGTCAGCGGAGTTGGTGGACAGAAACTGCACGCGCACCTGCCGCGACATGTCGACCGTTTGCTCGCCCTCGTACTGTCCGCCCGTCTTGCCGTTGATGCCGAAGGCCAGGCACATCACTTCGTAGATCGGCACCAGTGCAAACCCAAAGACAAACATCGCCACCACCACCAGCAACAGGCGGGTGACCAGCTTCTTCATCGAAATCGAATCAGCCATGGTATGAGTCCTCCACACAGACCGATGTGGGAGCGGGCTTGCTCGCGAAGCAGGCGCCGCGGTTCGTCAGACAAGCCGCGTTATCGTTCTTCGCGAGCAAGCCCGCTCCCACAAAGGGCTGCGTGTTCATTTCACTTCCGGCGGAGTAGTGAACGTGTGATACGGCGCCGGTGACGGAATGCTCCACTCCAGGCCTTCGGCCCCATCCCACGGCTTGGCCGGTGCCGGCTCGCCGCCACGAATGGTCTTGATCACGATGAACAAGAAGAAGATCTGCGTGGCACCGAACATGAACGCGCCAATCGACGACACCATGTTGAAGTCGGCGAATTGCAGGTTGTAGTCCGGAATCCGCCGCGGCATGCCCGCCAGCCCTACGAAGTGCATCGGGAAGAACGCCATGTTCATGCCGATGAACGAGAGCCAGAAGTGCAGCTTGCCGAGGGTTTCGTCGTACATGTGGCCGGTCCATTTCGGCATCCAGTAGTAGGCCGAGGCGAAGATCCCGAAGATTGCCCCCGGCACCAGCACGTAGTGGAAGTGCGCGACCACGAAGTATGTGTCCTGGTACTGGAAATCCGCCGGGGCGATGGCCAGCATCAACCCGGAGAAACCGCCGATGGAGAACAGGATCACGAACGCCACGGCGAACAGCATCGGCGTCTCGAAAGTCAGCGAGCCTTGCCACATGGTGCTGGCCCAGTTGAACACCTTGACCCCGGTGGGCACGGCGATCAGCAGCGTGGCGTACATGAAGAACAGCTCGCCCACCAGCGGAATGCCGACCACGAACATGTGGTGCGCCCAGACGATGAACGACAAGAACGCAATGCTCGCCGTGGCGTAGACCATCGAGGTGTAGCCGAACAGCGGTTTGCGCGAGAACGTCGGGATGATCGAGCTGACGGCACCGAAGGCCGGCAGGATCATGATGTACACCTCGGGGTGCCCGAAGAACCAGAACACATGCTGGAACAACACCGGGTCACCACCACCGGCGGCACTGAAGAAGCTGGTGCCGAAGTGGATGTCCATCAGCATCATCGTCACGCAACCGGCCAGCACCGGCATCACCGCAATCAGCAGGAACGCGGTGATCAGCCAAGTCCAGACGAACAATGGCATTTTCATCAACGTCATGCCGGGAGCGCGCAGGTTGAGGATGGTCGCGATCACGTTGATCGCGCCCATGATCGAACTGATCCCCATCAAGTGGATGGCGAAGATGAAGAACGTCACGCTCTCCGGTGCGTAGGTCGTGGATAAGGGCGCGTAGAACGTCCAGCCGAAGTTCGGCCCGCCACCGGGGGTGAACAGGGTCGACACCAGCAGGATGAACGCCGCCGGCAACAGCCAGAAGCTGAAGTTGTTCATCCGTGGCAGGGCCATGTCTGGCGCGCCGACCATCAACGGGATCATCCAGTTGGCGAGGCCGACGAAGGCCGGCATCACCGCGCCGAAGACCATCACCAGACCGTGCATGGTGGTCATCTGGTTGAAGAATTCCGGCTGGACGATTTGCAGTCCCGGCTGGAACAGCTCGGCGCGGATCACCATGGCGAACGAGCCGCCAAGCAAGAACATGGAGAACGCAAACCACAGGTACAGCGTGCCGATATCCTTGTGGTTGGTGGTCAACACCCAGCGCATCAGGCCTTTGGCGGGGCCGTGGGCGTGATCGGTAGCATGACCATGGTCATCGATGACGGTGCTCATGGCTTGTCTCCTGCAAACAGTTGGGCTGGGCAGGCCGGGGCGCGATGCCCCGACCGGTTCCTTACGTGCGCAATAGACCGGGTCATTTGCTTTCCGCCTGTTTCAGCTCCAGTACTTCTTTAGGAGTGACCATGTCGCCCTTGTTGTTGCCCCAGGCGTTTCGTTCGTAGGTCACGACCGCCGCGATATCGACTTCCGACAGCTGCTTGCCGAACGCCGCCATGGACGTGCCGGGTTTGCCGTGGAAGACAATGCTCAGGTGATCCTTGATCGGTCCGGTGGCGATTTTCGAGCCCTTGAGTGCCGGGAACATCGGCGGCAGGCCCTGGCCTTCTGCCTGGTGACAGGCCACGCAAGTGGTGTGATAAACCTTGTCGCCGCGCTCCTTGAGCTCGTCGAGGGTCCATTCCTTGCTGGTCAGTTCCTTGAGCTGTGCGGCTTCAGCCTTGCGCTCGCCCAGCCATTTTTCGTAATCGGCCTTTTCCTTGACCTCGACCACGATCGGCATGAAGCCGTGATCCTTGCCGCACAACTCGGCGCACTGGCCACGGTAGATGCCCGGCTTCTCGACACGGGTCCAGGCTTCGTTGACGAACCCCGGGATCGCATCGCGCTTGACCGCGAAGGCTGGCACCCACCACGAGTGAATAACGTCGGCGGAGGTCACCAAAAAGCGCACTTTGGCGCCGATCGGCAGCACCAACGGCTTGTCGACCTCGAGCAGGTAATGCTCGCCCTTGGTTTCCTTGTTGTGGATCTGGTCGGCGGGGGTGGCCAGGTTGCTGAAAAACTCGACGTCCTGGCCCAGGTATTTGTAGTGCCACTTCCATTGATAGCCGGTGACCTGGATATCAATATCCGACTCACTGGAGTCGTACATCTTGATCAGGGTTGCGGTGGCAGGGATCGCCATGGCCACCAGGATCAGGAAGGGCACGATGGTCCAGAGGATTTCGACGGTGGTGCTTTCATGAAATTTTGCGGCCACCTGCCCGGTCGAGCGGCGGTGGAGAATCATCGACCAGAACATGGCGCCAAAGACGATGATGCCGATCACTACACAGATCCAGAAAATGGTCATGTGCAGGTCAAATACTGCGTGACTGATATCAGTCGCTCCCGGCGCCATATTCACAGTCCAGGCCGCTTGTGCCTGACTGAAAATCGACCACAACAGGAGGCCCATCCAGACGTGTGGATGTCGCATCATTGCGGGTTCCCCTTATCGTTCTTGTTATCCCGCCGGCTTTCACCTGCGGCAAGGGAGCGGCTTTTTCAGACTACGAACTTGAATCGCCGAGCCTTGCTGCGTGTGCAGTCGGGCGTCATCAGCTAACTCCATTCCCACCCGAGTATAGACAGGGAGTGCCACCTCGCAACGTGAGGGCGTAAATCATCTGAAACAGCTGGGACTTGCGTTCTAGGTCACGAATGGAGAAGGATGCAGACGAGTGGTGGCAAACCGATATAACGGAGATGTCTCAAGGATGAAATATTTATGACAAATGCGTCTTAGCATTTTTCATATGCCAGCTAAGTTATGTCTTCCCTATTTCATTGCCTTTGTTTCCTGGAGTTTTCATGAACACCGCCGCATTGCGCGAGCAGATCCAAAAAGCCCAACAACACGAGGCCGACACCGGCCTGCTGACTCGTCAGCTGGAAACCCAACTGCCATACCTTCACTCCGCCATCCAATTGCCGGAGCACGACGCCAAGGGCGTGATGACGCGTTTTGTGGCCGCGTATATAGAGCAAGTGCCGGACCTGCTGGACGCAGCCAATGAAGTCGCCAGGGAAGCGGGTATCGAATCACAGATCAAGCCGGTGCTGAAAATCGCCGAGCAGTTCTTCCTTCAACCGCCGGCGATCATGGCCGGTCATGTCGGTCTGGACAGCCTGCTGGACGAAGCCTATCTGGCTCACCGTCTGGTCGAAGAGGTGAATGATCTGTACATCAAGCATTTTGGCCAGCCACTGATCCCATTGGACATGACTGTCGCCAACCTGATTGCTCACCAGCTGATCGGCGAGGAGTTCGCCAACCAATTGGATGAAGCGGTGCATCACGCCGTTGAGGAGATGCTTAACGAAGACAGTTTCGCGCTGGAGTCGGTGGAGGCCTACCGCGAGAAACTCAACAGCCCGGACACCGGCGCTGCGTGGAAACGCTGGCCGTGCCTGTCGCGCCAGTTAGGCGTGGGCCTGGAGCTGGATCAGCCGGCGGCTTGATCCAACGGAAAGAACCAAACACCTCTGTGGTAGCGGGCTTGCTCGCGAATGCGGTCAATCATTCAACATTAATGTCGACTGACACACCGCTTTCGCGAGCAAGCCCGCTCCTACACTGTTGTTTATCCTGCGGAACCAACCCCGGATGTAGTACGCAACCGTCCTTCCAACCTGCGCTTCAACCCACGCGCCTCAATCAGAAGCTTCGAACCCTTCGCCGCATTGGCCCGGCCCCATTCCTCCAGCAACTCCAGACACGAGTGATCGATGTAGCTCAGGTTATTGAGCGGCACATGCACCGTCGCACCTGCGGGAATGGTCCCCAGTACCTGAGTCAGCGCCGGCACTTTGAGAAAGGTTGCTGCGCCAGTCAATCGCAGTTCCATTTCACCGTCCTTGGGCAGATCGATCAGGCTGATCTTCAGCCGCGACGCCTTCCAGGCAAGCTTGGCCAGGGTGAGGCCGAAGCCGATCAACACGCCGGTCAGCAAGTCAGTGAAGATGATTGCCAGCGCGGTCGCTGCGTAGGTGAACATCGGCATCCGGCCATAACGACCCAGGCCGCGAAAGGCTTTCAGATCGACCAGTTTGAATCCGGTGTACACCAGAACGCCCGCCAGACTCGCCACTGGAATGCTTTGCAGTACGCTGGACAACAGCAGCACGAACGCCAGCAGCCACAAACCATGGAAAATCGCCGACATTCGTGTAGTCGCGCCGGCCTGAACATTGGCCGAACTGCGCACGATCACCCCGGTCATCGGCAGCGCGCCGAGCAGACCGCAGAGCATGTTGCCCACACCTTGAGCCGACAATTCCCGGTCAAAGTCCGAACGCTGGCCACTGTGCATGCGGTCCACCGCGGCGGCAGAGAGTAGGGTTTCGGCGCTGGCGATGAAGGCCACGGCAAACGCGGCGATCAGCAGCGTGGGGTCCGCCAGGTTGAGCAGGTCCGCCGGTTTCAGCCAGTCGATGGCTTCTGCCAGATTGGCCGGGACTTCCACGCGTTTGACTTGCAGCGCGAGTACCAGGCTGGCGACCGTTGCCAGACCGACACCGAGCAAGGCTCCGGGAACAAAACGCAGGGAGTGCGGGCGGAATTTTTCCCACAGGTACATCACGACAATGGTCGATAGGCCGAGCAGACCTGCCTGCCAGCCAAACGACGGCAACGCCTGAGCTACAGCGGCCGGGAAGGCTGACAGGTTATCCAGTCCCGAAGGCTTGGGTACGGCGTCGAGCATCACATGCACCTGTGACAGCACGATCAGCACGCCAATCCCGGCGAGCATGCCGTAGACCACCGCTGGCGCCGTCACTCGAAACCAGCAACCCAGTTTCAAACGCCCGGCTACCAATTGCAGAAACCCCGCCAGCAGTAGGATCGGCCCGAGCATGGCGATACCATGCTGACGCACCAGTTCGAACACCAGAACGGCCAAACCCGCTGCCGGGCCGCTGACTTGCAGGGGCGAACCGGCAAGCCAACCTACGACCAGACCACCGATGATCCCGGTGATGAGGCCTTTGGCGGGCGGTAGCCCCGAGGCGATGGCAATGCCCATGCACAAGGGCAGGGCGACCAGAAATACAACCACCGAAGCCAGTAGCTCCCGTGGCAAAACAGCTTTTAATTGCGCAGCACGCATGATGATTCTCCCGAAGTTTTCTTCAGGCGTGGCAAAGCCGGGCTGCCTGATCAGCAGCCTCGGCTAAACCACACGGGATTTAGGAGGATTTAGAAGCGCGCTTTGGGCGTCGCCACCGGAATCGGAAGGCTGCCGTTGAGCGGCAGGAAACAACCCTGGTCGGCGTCGTAAGCCTTGATTTCGCTGGTTTCGATGTTGTAGACCCAACCGTGGATAAACAGCTGACCGTTGGCCATGCGCGAGGCCACCGACGGATGCGTGCGCAGATGCTGCAACTGGGCGATCACATTCTCTTCGGTGAGGATGTGCATGCTTTCGTTTTCGTCAGCACAGTGGCAGTTGTCCTGGACCATGGTTTTCGCCACTTCGGCATGTCGCAGCCAGGCTTTGACCGTGGGCATCTTTTCCAGGCTCTGTGGGTTGAGCACCGCGCGCATCGCACCGCAATCGGAGTGCCCGCAGATGATGATGTGCTGCACGCCGAGGGCCAGTACCGCATATTCAATGGCCGTGGAAACGCCGCCGTTCATTTGCCCGTAAGGCGGTACAACGTTGCCAACGTTACGGGTCACGAACAGGTCGCCGGGGGCGCTTTGGGTGATCAATTCAGGAACGATGCGCGAGTCGGCGCATGCGATGAACATCGCTCGTGGCCGTTGGGCCGTGGCGAGTTTTTTGAAGAGTTCTTCCTGCTGCGGAAAAATCTCGTGATGAAAATGCAAAAAGCCGTCAACGATATGCTGCAGCGCTGCATCGGCGGTTTCCGCCTCCGGTTGGGCTGAAGCCGACGCAGCCAACGGCTGTTTATCCTTGTCACTCATGATTCATCCTCTTTGGCGGAGACAGGGAATTTTCCCGTGTTGTCCGATGTGAAGCCAGTGGCTGTTTAAAAAACATCCAGGTCGAAAATCCGAAACCCGTCAGTCACTCGATGAACAAGGTAGCTGCCGAAACTTAACTCAAACTGAATCAAGCGCTCTAGGACGTATGTTCCAGGTCACAAAAAACGTGACCAGCCTAATGGTCAAGCGTATTGCCCACTACTCAACCATAGGCCAATTGTCCTCAAATCAACGACATCTGGCGACCCGGCGGACAGAAGGCTTCGCAATCCAGATTAAAACCTTCCCGGCGATTGAGCCCGAGGCGTTTGATGGTTTTGGCAAAGCGTTGCGCCAGCAGATCTGCAAACGGACCTTCGCCGCGCATCCGGGCGCCAAAGCGACTGTCGTAGAGTTCACCGCCACGGCTTTGGCGAATCAGGCTCAATACGTGAGCGGCACGTTGAGGATAGTGGGCGGCCAGCCATTCTTCGAACAGCGGCGCCACTTCCAGGGGCAGGCGCAGCATCATGTAGGCCGCACTCTGGGCGCCGGCTGCATGGGCTTCGGTGAGCAGGCTTTCGAGTTCGCTGTCGTTAATCATCGGAATCATCGGCGAACACAGCACGCCCACCGGAATCCCGGCTTCACTCATGACCCTGATCGCCCGCAACCGCGCCTTGGGCGCTGCGGCACGCGGTTCGAGGATGCGCTTGAGCTCGTCGTCCAGCGTAGTAAGGCTGATCATCACCGCCACCAGCCTTTGCTGGGCGAGTTCGACCAGAAGGTCCAGATCACGAAGAATCAGCGAGCCTTTGGTAATGATGGTTACCGGATGGCGGTAACGCAGCAGCACTTCGAGGGTTTTGCGGGTGATCTTGTGTTCGCGTTCGATCGGCTGATAAGGATCGGTGTTGGAGCCCAGGTTGATCGGCGCGCATTGATAACCGCGTTTGGACAGCTGTTCTTCCAGCACATCCGCCGCGTTGGTCTTGGCGATCAATTTGGTCTCGAAATCCAACCCTGGCGACATGTCCCAATAAGCATGGCTGGGTCGCGCGTAACAATAGATGCAGCCGTGCTCGCAACCGCGATAGGGATTGATCGAGCGATCGAAGGGCAGGTCTGGCGAATTGTTGCGGGTGATGATGGTTTTTGCCGTTTCGATGCGTACTTCGGTGCCTTGGGTGATCGGCGCTTCCTGATACCAGCCATCGTCCTCGGCCACCGAACGGTTCGGCGCGAAGCGGTTGTGCAGATTGGTCGCGGTGCCGCGGCCGCGGGGGGGCAAGGGAGTGTTCATCGATCAATCTCTTTGCTGTATGTGCATACAGTATCCGAGGTTTGGAAACGCAGCCAGTGCCGTTCGGCAGATGTGGCCCAGATCAAATTTGCACGCCTCATTAGTCATTTTGTAAATGCAACTTGTCGCAATTCCGGGAAACATATAACGAATAGCCTGGAGTTGATAACTCTCAGTACTATCGACCGCACACGAAGTCTTCGTGGATCACTAATTAAATGGAATTAACCAATGTCGTTTTTTAATCAGCGCGGTATTTTTTTGCAGTTAATGACACCTAGCATCATCAGTCCGCGTGAAGCGCGAGTGTCGATGCAACTTGCTCGTAAAGAGTTGGGATGGGATGCAATAAACGAAGTTCAGACAGAAGCCCTGGTGGATTCGGTTTACGTTGAGGCCGTATCCGCTGATGGTGGGCGGTCCTTCAGCATAAACTCAGTCAACAGCGATGTGGACGGTGACGGCGATATTGACAGTGATGACCACGCAAAACTGTTGGCTTTGGCCAAGGCTTATTCCAGTATTGTAAATCCTTGACTTATATAACTGAGCCTGCATGAAAGTTTATGCAGGCTTGGCTTATTTCATTCAGCGAATGGGGCGTTTGAAAGTTGAAAGTTGCAGTCGGTTAAATACCCAGACTGAGTTAAAGTCGCTCCCTGTCGAATGAATCACCTCCCACCACCTTGCGCGGTGGAAGATGATTTTCGGCAATCACTGCTGTTCGTCAGGCTTTTTCTTCAACTTCGGGTTCGGGAAAAACTGCACGGCCTGAACCTTGGTATCCGGCGCTTTCAGCGCCGAGATGTTGACCCGCGTGCCCAATTCCTTGGGCACGGACAGGCCTTGTTCATTCAGCGTGTCGGAATAACCGCAGGCCACGCATTCGCGATGCGGGACCTCGTCTTCGTTCCACATCATCAGTTTGTCCGGCTCGCTGCATGCCGGGCAGACTGCCCCGGCGATAAAGCGTCTTTTGGTAATCACAGGCCCCTCACTCATGCTGCCACGACCTCAGTCAGGCCGCTATGACGCAAGAGTGCGTCAATCGATGGCGGACGTCCGCGGAAGTCGACGAACAGCACCATCGGTTCCTGGGAACCGCCACGTGCCAGGATCGCCTCGCGGAAGGCGCGACCGGTGTCGGCGTTGAGTACGCCGTCTTCTTCGAATTTCGAGAAGGCATCGGCCGACAGGACTTCAGCCCATTTATAGCTGTAGTAACCCGCCGCGTAACCGCCGGCGAAGATGTGAGCGAAACTGTTCGGGAAACGGTTGTAGGCCGGCGGACGCATGACCGAGACCTCGTCTCGCACGCCTTCAAGCACTTGCAGCACGCTGCGACCGTCGCCGTGGGTGGCGTGCAGTTCGAAGTCGAACAGCGAGAATTCCAGCTGGCGCACCATCATCAGGCCGGACTGGAAGTTCTTCGCCGCGAGCATTTTCTCCAGCAGGTCCTGAGGCAGCGGCTCGCCGGTTTCATAGTGACCGGAAATCAACGCAAGGCCTTCCGGCTCCCAGCACCAGTTTTCCATGAACTGGCTCGGCAACTCGACCGCATCCCAGGCCACGCCGTTAATGCCGGATACACCGGCGTGTTCGACACGGGTCAGCAGGTGGTGCAGGCCGTGGCCGAATTCGTGGAACAGGGTGGTGACTTCGTCGTGGGTCAGCAGGGCAGGTTTGCCGCTGTCGGCCGGGGTGAAGTTGCACACCAGATTGGCCACCGGGCTCTGCAGCACATCTTTGGCAGTGCGACGACGATCACGGGCGCCGTCCATCCAGGCACCGCCGCGCTTGTTGGCGCGAGCGTAAAGGTCGAAGAAGAAACGCCCGACGTGCTGGCCGTTTTCCTTGATTTCGAACAGGCGAACGTCCGGGTGCCAGGTATCGAAGCCTTTCTGCTCGGCGATCTCGATGCCGTACAGGCGTTGAACAATGGCGAACAGGCCGCTCAATACTTTGTCGATCGGGAAGTAAGCGCGAAGAGCTTCCTGGGCGACGCTGTAGCGCTGCTCGCGAAGTTTTTCACCGTAGAAACCGCTGTCCCAACTTTGCAGATCCGGGCAGCCTTGTTCGGCGGCGTAAGCTTTGAGCTGTTCCAGATCCTGGGCGGCGAACGGCTTGCTGCGCTTGGCCAGATCGCGCAGGAAACTCAGCACTTGGTCGCTGGATTCAGCCATTTTGGTGGCCAGGCTCAGCTCCGAGAAACTGGCGAAACCCAAGAGTTTTGCAAGCTCCCGGCGCAGGTCGAGGATTTCTTCCATGACCGGGCCGTTGTCGTTTTGACCGGCGTTCGGGCCTTGGTCCGACGCGCGGGTGCAATAGGCGGCGTAGACTTCTTCGCGCAGGGCGCGGTCCTGGGCGTAGGTCATCACCGCGTAGTAGCTCGGAAATTCCAGGGTTATCAGCCAGCCATCCAGGTCTTTCGCCTGGGCAGCGGCGGCCATTTGCGCCTTGGCCGAATCGGTCAGACCGGCGAGGGTGGCTTCATCGGTGACGTGTTTGGTCCAGGCTTGAGTGGCGTCGAGCAATTGGTTGGAGAAGCGACTGCCCAACTCCGACAACTTGCTCTGCACTTCGGCGTAACGCTTTTGCTCCGCTTCTGGCAGGTCGATACCCGACAGACGGAAGTCACGCAGGGAGTGTTCCAGGATAGTTTTCTGCGCTACATCAAAACCGGCGGCTTCAGGGCTGTTGGCCAGGGCTTCGAAAGCCTGGAACAGCTCGCGGTTCTGGCCCAGTTCGGTGGAGTAGGCGCTCAAGGCTGGCAGGCAGGACTCGTAGGCTTCACGCAGCTCGGCGCTGTTGCACACGGCATTGAGGTGGCTGACCGGACTCCAGGCAGCGCCCAGACGATCGTTGAGTTCGTCCATCGCCAGCACCAGGCCGGCCCAGGTCGGTTGTTTGCCTTGGGTTTTGAGGATCTCGATAATGGCGGCGCGGTTGTCAGCCAGGATCTGTTCAATGGCTGGTTGCACGTGTTCGGCACGGATCGCCGAGAACGGTGGCAGGTCGTAGGACTGCAAAAGAGGGTTGTTCACGCTCACGGTTGGCACCTTGGCTGGAAGAAACATGGAGCCATCTTAATTACAATCGACGCTCACCGCAGCTATCGGCAACAGAGAGATACCCTATCGTGACCCTTCGCAAGTATCAGAACCACACGCCGTTGCTTGGCAAAGACGCTTTTGTCGACGGCTCGGCAGTGGTGATCGGCGACGTCGAAATCGGCGAAGACAGCTCGGTCTGGCCGTTGACGGTGATTCGCGGCGACATGCACCGCATCCGAATCGGTGCACGCACTAGCGTGCAGGACGGCTGTGTATTGCATATCACCCATGCCGGGCCGTTCAATCCCGATGGCTTCCCGCTGCTGATCGGCGATGACGTGACGATCGCTCACAAAGTCATGCTCCACGGTTGCAGCGTGGGCAACCGGATTCTGATTGGCATGGGCAGCATCGTCATGGACGGCGCGGTGGTCGAGGATGAAGTGATCATCGGCGCGGGCAGCCTGGTGCCGCCGGGCAAGCGACTGGAAAGCGGTTTTCTTTATGTGGGCAGCCCGGTTAAGCAAGTCCGGCCGCTGACTGACAAGGAAAAAGCCTTTTTCACCTACAGCGCGGCGAATTACGTGAAGCTCAAGAATCTGCACCTGGCCGAAGGCTACGACCAGCTCTGACCCTGCGCCCTTATTCAGGATTCAACATGCATTACCAAACCGTTTTGTTCGACCTCGATGGCACCCTGACCGACCCGCGCGAGGGCATCACTCGTTCGATCCAGTTCGCCCTGAGCAAACTGGGCATCGATGAGCCTGACCTGACCAAACTCGAACATTTTATCGGCCCGCCATTGTTGCAGGCGTTCATGCAGTTCTACGACTTCGACGAGCCCAAGGCCTGGGAAGCGGTCAACTTCTATCGCGAGCGCTTCAAGGTCACCGGGTTGTACGAAAACCGCGTATTCGATGGCGTCACGCCGCTGCTGGAAACTCTCGGCGGGCAAGGACGGCAGTTGTATATCGCGACCTCGAAGCCATGGGTTTTCGCCCGGGAAATCGCCCGGCATTTCGACTTTGCCAAACACTTCAAAGTGATTTACGGCAGCGAACTGGACGGGACCCGGACCAACAAAGTCGAGCTGATCGCCCACTTGATGGCCGAAGAAGGCCTTGATCCAACCAACACGCTGATGATCGGCGACCGTAAACACGACCTGATCGGTGCCCGCAGTAACGGGCTGGATGCGGCGGCTGTCGGCTATGGTTTTGGCAGCCGGGAAGAGTTGAGCTTGGAAACGCCGGCTTATCACTTTGAGACTCTGCAAGCGTTGCATCAGGCGTTTTTGCAGCGCTAGACCAATCGCCTTCGCGGGCCAGCCCGCTCCCACATTAGATCTGTGGTGAACACAGAGTTTGTGAACCCAGAAATTCAATGTGGGAGCGGGCTTACCCGCGAAGAGGCCCGTTAAGCCACCCAAGTTTCATGATCTCGCTAAAGCCTTCAACGCCGCCTTACGCTCACCCACTGGTAACGCACCAAGCTGCTCGACCGCCGCATAAAACCTCACCCAATCCCCGCCCACCTGCCTGAATAACGTGGCAAACGCCGGCACCCATTGGTCGTACAGACCAAACGGCAGCAACCGGGCGTTGTTCATCGGCGCGTTGATCCACGCGTCATAGCGTTTATCCCCGGCCCATTGGCTGTCGCGCAACTGCCGGTATTCACCTCGCAATCGCTCGAACTCAGCGGCTTTGCGCTGACGCATCTGGTCGGCGGGCAGCGGTAGGGCATACAGCCGTTCAAGTCGCGTGCGAGTGTCCAGCACCAACTGAATGAATTGATCCCGTCGCTGCACCTGCGTGTCGTTGTCCGGCGGCAATCCACGGAAGGCGCGCCATTGGCGAGTACCTTCCTGCTCGACGAACGTGGCGAAAGACTCGTTGAACTCAGTGTCGTCCTTCACATAAATGCGCTGATGCGCCAGTTCATGGAAGATCAGCGTGGCCAGTCGCTCGTCGCCCCAGCCCATCATCGAACTGATAATCGGATCGGTGAACCAGCCGAGTGTCGAATAGGCCTCGACACCACCGATCGACACGTCCATACCTTGCAAACGCTGCAACGCCGCCTGACCACGGGCGGCGCTCTGGCTGTAATAACCGCGATAGGCGACGCAACCGGCGATGGGGAAGCAATGGTTCTGCGGTGTCAGGGAAAATTCCGGTGTGGCAAAGACATTCCAGACTACGAACGGTCGGCCAATGTCGGCGTATAGACGGTAACTCTGGTTATCCGGCAGATGCAGCTGTTGGCTGGCGAACGTCCGGGCCTTTTGCGATTGAGTCAGGTGCGCACGCAACAGTGGATCGCGGCCAGGATCGGCAATCACATTGGAAACCGGCACCCGTGCCCGCAGCAATTGCAGCTGACCACTGGCCAACTGGCCGTAATAGCTGACGCTGGCGCATCCATTGAGCAACAAAAACAACACACCCGGAAACAAAACGCGAAAAACGCGATCAAGTAACCCAAGGCTTGGAAGCGGCCTGATCAAAATGAATCTTCCCTGGAAAGTCTGCCCGCAAGACTATCCCGCCTGACTGGAGCTCCGCTATGCGCACGTTGATGCTGACTGGAAGCCTGCTGATGCTGGCCGGTTGTGCTGGACTCGGATTACCCCACCATGATCCGGCTCAAGCGTGGATCGACCTGGATTCACAACAAGAAGACACCGCGCTGCTGGCGTTGGAGGTCGACGACAAGGCTGCCACCGACAAGCGCTATTTCGAGGTTCAGCCCGGAAGCCATGAGCTGACGGTGCGTTACCAGTTTCCGGTCCAGCCAACCAACATCGGCCCCGACGCCGAACCACTGTGGCGCGACTGTCAGATGAACGTGAAATTCAAGGATTTCAACGCCGGCGAGCGGTATCAGTTGCAAGCGGGGAATATCGGTTTTCGGCCGTGGGCAAAGCTCTATGATCAACAGCGGAAAGTGATTGGCCAAGGTACACCGGCAGGCTGTCAACGCACCTGATCGGCGCTATTCTAAAGGCCCGGTCCTCGAGAAAATCGTCATGCGCAGGTTGATGCTGTTACTCGCTGCAGGCGTCGTTGCGGGATGCTCGAGTCCATTGCCTGCTGTCGATCCGCAGATGGCTTGGGTCGAATTCTCGACGCCATTCCCCAACGATAAATTACTGATGGCCGAACGGCTGGACAAACAGCGTTTGCGCGACGGACGTTACTTCCAGGTCACCCCCGGTAGCCATGAGTTGATCGTTCGATTCGACTTTGAAGTGCCCGGAGGGGGCGGGGGGCTAAGTATGATGAGCGGCCCTACGGAACGGCTGTGCTACCTGACCATCAACTATGATCATTTCGAAGCCGGCCAGCGTTATGTGTTGGAAGCCCGTTCGATAGCGTTCACTCCCGGGGCCCGGTTGTACAACGCCAAGCGTGAAATCGTCGCGGAAGATCGGGAGGCTTATTGCCTCCTGTGAGGCGAATCAGCGGTCGTTCTTCTGATAAATGATTTTCTTGGTGCCGCCTTCGCACGAGCCTACGACCATGTTCTGATCGTGTACTTCTTCGTTGGTGACGATCTCCAGAGTGTAGGACGAGACATTATTAGCCTGGATCTTGGCTTCGATCTCGGCCTTGAGCTCTTCACAGGATTTCGGTGCCGCCAAGGCCGATGTGGCCAGCGCGCAACAGATTACCGTCAAGGCAAAACGTTTCATGGTTGAAGCTCCCTTGAGGCAGCGCGCACGATAATGCGCTTTTTGCTGCTGTCATTTATTCGACCACAGTTTTGCAAGGTGAGTTCTGATTTGGCTCACAACCCTCATGTCTAGCCATTGGGATTGTGTCGTTTGTAAGATCGCCTTCGCGAGCTTGCTCGCGAAGGCGTCGGCGTAATCAGCGCCTGTTCAGACCCTTGTGAGGATCAGCTGACCAACGTCGCATCCAGACTGATCTTCGCATTCAGCACTTTGGAAACCGGGCAGCCTTCTTTGGCCTTGTTGCTCAGTTCTTCGAACTGCGCCTGGCTTGCCCCGGGGATTTTCGCCTTGAGGATCAATTTCACCGCTGTGATCGCGAAACCACCCTCCACTTGGTCCAAGGTAACTTCGGCATTGGTATCGATGCTGTCTGCCTTGAGGCCGGCATCGCCGAGAATCATCGAAAACGCCATGGAGAAACAACCCGCGTGGGCCGCTCCGATCAGCTCTTCGGGATTGGTGCCCTTGCCGCCTTCGAAACGCGCCTTGAAGCCGTAGGGCGCTTCTCTGAGTACGCCGGTCTCCGTGGAAATCGAGCCGATGCCGGTTTTCAGGTCACCTTCCCAATGAGCCGATGCTTTTTTCGTGATAGCCATGTCTGCCTCCTCAATATCCGGCGCGAAGTGTCGCGCCTTCGTGGTTTTCGGTTGCTAGGGTTCTGAGGATAGACCGCGGTGCAAAGTTCACCTCATCTGATCTGTCCTTAAATTCGGTAGGAATTTTGTCTCTGCTATTGAAACTCGGGTATATGCCCTCATTGCATGAAACACGCTTATAGATTCGGCAGGTTTTCGTTCGCGAAAAAAACCTGCGAACTCAATTGGAGAAGCAGGTTTATGAAACGACTGTCCGATATCAAATTCTCGACCCTCGATCTGGTGCCCGTGCGGGAGAACGGCAGCGCGGCCCAGTCGCTGCGCAATTCCCTGGACCTGGCGCAGCACGTCGAGAAATTCGGCTACAACCGCTTCTGGGTCGCCGAGCACCACAACATGGACGGGATCGCCAGTTCCGCGACCTCGGTACTGCTCGGTTACCTGGCGGGTGGCACCTCGACGATTCGTGTCGGATCGGGCGGGGTGATGCTGCCTAACCACGCGCCGCTGGTGATCGCCGAGCAGTTCGGCACGCTCGAAAGTCTGTACCCGGGCCGGATCGACCTGGGCCTGGGTCGTGCACCCGGCTCCGATCAGATGACCGCCCGCGCGCTGCGCCGTGAACGCTCCGGCAGCGCAGACGAGTTCCCGGAAGACGTGGCCGAACTGGTGCGCTACCTCGGCCCACGCACACCTGATCAACGGATCATCGCGATGCCGGGTACCGGCACCAATGTCCCGGTCTGGCTACTGGGTTCGAGCCTGTTCAGTGCGCAGCTGGCCGGTGAACGCGGTTTGCCCTACGCCTTTGCCTCACATTTCGCACCGCGCTTCATGCATGAGGCCATTCGCGTCTACCGCAATCACTTCAAACCTTCAGCCGTATTGGATAAACCCTACGTGATGCTCGGTGTGCCGCTGGTAGCTGCCGACACCGATGAGCAGGCTGAGTACTTGGCGACTTCGGTTTACCAGCGGATTCTTGCGCTGATGCGGGGCCAGAGCCTGGTGCAGCGTCCCCCGGTAAAAACCATGGACGGGCTTTGGCTGCCCCATGAGAAAGAAGCGGTTGGCGATTTCCTGGGGTTGGCCATGGTTGGCAGCCCGCAGAAAATCCGCGCCAAACTTGAAGTGCTGATCGAGCAGACCCAGGCAGACGAACTGATTTTCACCTGCGACCTGTACGAACATGCCGATCGCGTGCACTCCTATGAGTTGCTGGCGCAGGTGATGAAGGGCTAACGCTTAAACGACGACCACAAAAAAGCCGACCTTGCTGTGTCGGCTTTTTCATTTTGGAAGGAACTCAGCCCTGCTTGTAGACGATTTGCTTGGAGCCCTTTTCACAGGTGCCGACGACTTTTCCACCGACAGCTGCACCTTTATCGACGATCTCCAGTGAGTAATTGGAAATGCCCTTGGCATCCAGTTTCGCTGCGATTTCGGCTTTCAGATCTTCGCACGCTTTGCCATCAGCAAACGCTGCACCCGCAAGGCTCAACAAACCTACCGCCAAAATAAACTTCTTCATCGGTCGCATTCCCTGGTCGGATCAAAGGGGGGCATCCAGCCGTCAGCCGGATGCGCTCATGTAGCGCTTTGCCATTCCCTATGGCACTCGGCCAGCGCGCAAGTTCAGGAGACTAGCTCAAACTCAGCTACTGGCAATCCGGAACCCGACCTTGAGCGTCACTTGGAAATGTGCGGCTTTGCCGTCCTTGATATGGCCACGGGTTTCGGTCACTTCGAACCATTCCATGTATTTCAGACTTTTACTGGCTTCGGCCAGCGCGTTGTTGATGGCGTCTTCAATGCTGCTGGCGGACGAGCCGACCAGCTCGACTTTCTTATAGGTGTGGTGGTCAGACATGGGCGTTCTCCTCAGGGTGTGAAATACAGCCTAGCAGTGATTTTTCGTATTACTTCTGTCGGCCAATCCGACGCAGAAGTTCAGATTTACTGCACTTTCTCGAACCCCTGAAGTCCCAACCAACACACGCCACTCATCAACAATGCAGGAGAGCCACCATGGCCAACACCTCTTTACGTAAAGCCTCATTGCAAAGCATGGAAGCCGAGATCGAGAGTCTGCTGAAATCTTTGGAAAATCTGAAGGACGACGCCTCGGACGAGTCGCGTAAAACCCTTAAAGCGTTGAAAAGCAACGCTGAGAACGCGCTGAAACATTCGCGCCATCTGCTCACCGATGCGTACGAAGAAGTCAAAGTCAAAACCCGTGAAACCGGGATCGCGACTCGGGACTACGCCCAGGAACACCCTTGGACTACAGCCGGTGTTGCTGTTGGCGCGCTGGGTCTTCTCGCGGCCTACCTGCTATTCAAACGTGGCGACTAATCCGCCTGGCGCAGCTCGTTTTTGAGCCATTGCGCCAATTGCCGAGCACGCCCATCCGCGGCGCGCTTGGGTAGCCACAACGCCAGTTGCGCCGGGGTTTCACTAAAACCCCACGGCGCAACCAGGCGACCGGCCTTCAAGTCTTCAGTCACCAACGGTTCAGGCGCAATCGCCACCCCCAGGCCCGCCACTGCGGCCTCCAGCAAATAATACAAATGCTCGAAACCCTGACCGTATTTCAACGCCTTGGCATCGACCCCGCTTTGCTGCGCCCAACTTGGCCATGCCTGCGGACGCGATGTGGTGTGCAGTAATGGTTCGTTCAACAGCGCGTTGGCCGGTGCGTTCTGCAGCCTTGCGTAACCCAAGAAGCGTGGGCTCATGACCGGGCCGATTCGTTCGCTGGCCAATTCGTAAACTTGCATGTCGGCCGGCCATGGCGGCTCGGCGAACACCAGTAGCGCATCCAGTCCTGGTCGACGGGGATCCAGATCGCCTTCCCCGGCAGACAGATGCAGCCGAAGGTCCGGCAAGTCCGCATTCAAGCGCCCCAGTCGTGGGATAAACCAGCGCGCCAACAGGCTGCCCGAACAACCGAGTACGAACGGTGCATCGGCGGTGCTTTGGGTTAATTCGGCGCATACCGTGCGCAAGCGTTCGAACGCTTCAGCGCTGGCGTCACGCAAACGAACGCCGGCATCTGTGAGTTTAAGGCCGCGACCCTCCTTGATGAAAAGACTCACGCCAAGGTGTTCTTCAAGCACCTTCAATTGCCGGCTGACCGCGCCATGAGTGACGTGCAGCTGTTCGGCTGCCTGACTGACGCTGTTCAGGCGGGCAGTGGCTTCGAAGGCACGAAGGGCATTCAGTGGAGGAAGGTCATGGCTCATGGTATCTGTGAGTTTTCCTGACAGGTTGCGGCGATCTTATCGGTTTTCAGCGTAAGGCGTCAGGGGTAGAGTTAAGCCCATTGTCATCCCACGCATTCAACTGGAGCGACCCATGACCCAGACTAATCTGCGCAACGGCCCCGACGCCAACGGCCTGTTTGGCGCGTTCGGCGGCCGCTACGTCGCCGAAACCTTGATGCCGTTGATCCTCGACCTGGCCCGCGAATATGAAGCAGCCAAGGAAGATCCGGCGTTCAAAGAAGAATTGGCCTACTTCCAGCGCGACTACGTCGGTCGTCCCAGCCCGCTGTACTACGCCGAACGTCTGACAGAATTCTGCGGCGGTGCGAAGATTTACCTCAAGCGTGAAGAGCTGAACCACACCGGCGCGCACAAGATCAACAACTGCATCGGCCAGATCCTGCTGGCGCGGCGCATGGGCAAAAAACGCATCATCGCCGAGACTGGCGCCGGTATGCACGGCGTGGCGACTGCCACCGTCGCCGCGCGCTTTGGCCTCGACTGCGTGATTTACATGGGCACCACCGACATCGAACGTCAGCAGGCCAACGTATTTCGCATGAAGCTGCTGGGCGCCGAAGTGATCCCGGTCGTGGCCGGTACCGGCACCCTGAAAGATGCGATGAACGAAGCTCTGCGTGACTGGGTAACCAACGTCGACAGCACGTTCTACCTGATCGGCACTGTGGCCGGTCCGCACCCTTATCCTGCGATGGTTCGCGACTTCCAGGCCGTTATCGGCAAAGAAACCCGTACTCAACTGCAAGACCAGGAAGGCCGCCTGCCGGATAGCCTGGTGGCGTGCATCGGTGGTGGTTCCAACGCCATGGGCCTTTTTCACCCGTTCCTCGATGACAAAAGCGTCGAGATCATCGGCGTTGAAGCGGCCGGTTACGGCATCGAAACCGGCAAGCATGCCGCCAGCCTGAATGGCGGCGTACCGGGCGTGCTGCACGGCAACCGCACTTTCCTCTTGCAGGATGACGACGGCCAGATCATCGATGCTCACTCGATCTCTGCCGGCCTCGACTACCCGGGCATTGGCCCGGAACACGCCTGGTTGCATGACATCGGCCGCGTTCAGTACACCTCGGTGACCGACGACGAAGCCCTCGACGCGTTCCACAAATGCTGCCGCCTGGAAGGAATTATTCCTGCGCTGGAAAGCGCCCATGCCTTGGCCGAAGTGTTCAAACGCGCACCGACCCTGCCGAAAGACCACTTGATGGTGGTCAACCTGTCCGGCCGTGGCGACAAAGACATGCAAACCGTGATGCACCACATGGAACAATCCCAGCAGGAGAAACACTGATGAGCCGCCTGCAAACGCGTTTTGCCGAACTCAAGGAACAAAATCGCGCCGCCCTGGTGACCTTCGTGACCGCTGGCGACCCAAGCTACGACACTTCTTTGGCCATCCTTAAAGGCTTGCCGGGTGCGGGCGCCGATGTTATCGAGCTGGGAATGCCCTTCACCGACCCAATGGCTGACGGTCCGGCGATCCAGCTGGCCAACATCCGTGCGTTGGGTGCCAAACAGAATCTGGCGAAAACCCTGCAAATGGTTCGCGAGTTTCGCGAAGGCAACACCGAAACGCCGCTGGTGCTGATGGGTTACTTCAACCCGATTCACATGTATGGCGTGCCGCGTTTCATTGCCGACGCCAAAGAGGCCGGTGTTGACGGTCTGATCGTGGTTGACCTGCCACCGGAGCATAACGGCGAACTGTGCGACCCGGCCCAGGCGGCAGGCCTCGACTTCATCCGTTTGACCACACCGACTACCGACGATGTGCGCTTGCCGACTGTCCTGAATGGCAGTTCCGGTTTTGTTTACTACGTGTCTGTTGCCGGTGTAACCGGTGCTGGCGCGGCCACGCTGGAACACGTCGAAGAGGCGGTGACCCGCCTGCGTCGCCACACTGATCTGCCAATCAGCATCGGTTTCGGCATTCGTACGCCGGAGCAGGCAGCGGCTATCGCACGTCTGGCCGATGGTGTCGTGGTGGGTTCGGCGTTGATTGATCACATCGCCAATGCGTCGACGCCGGATCAGGCGGTTGATGGCGTGTTGAGTCTTTGCGCGGCGTTGGCCGAGGGCGTGCGTCAAGCCCGCGTCAGCTGAAGGTAAAGTTCCTGTTACAAAGGAATTAGAGCCTCGAGGCACAGACTAAACAGCAAGACCGAGGGCTTCAGGACTACGTTCTGAAGCCCTTTTTGCTGTATGTGCAGTGAGGAAATACCCGATGAAAATGCCGAAACGTCTGATTGCCAGCCTGGGTGTGCTGATGCTCAGTGCCACGCCGTTGCTGCACGCCAACGCCGATCAGCGCGACGATCACGACCGCGGCGGCCCGCAACAGGGTCATTACGATAATCACGGTGACAATCGTGGCGACGATCACCGTGGCCCGCAGAACAACCATCGCGGCGGTCCACCCCCACGGGACTTCGGCCCGGTGCGCCAGACGATCCGCGATAACCACGGCTATTTCGTACGCGGTGCGCCGCCACCACCAGGCATTCATCTGGTCCGTGGCCGACCGTTGCCTCACGGCTACTATGGCGAACGCCTGGATAACCGTGCTCTGGGCCGGTTGCCGTATTACCCGGGGTATGAATGGCGCCGAGCGGGGGGCGACATTGTGCTGATCGCCGTAGGAACCGGGGTCGTGTATGAAATTCTGGATGGGGTGCTTTACTGACTCACCGAATTTGCGCAAGTAGACCTGATTCAGGTCCGCTTCAATCAGGGCAACTCCAAGCCACCCGACGCCTTGTGCAATTTCCTCAAATGTTCGCCAACCTGCTTCAGGTTGGCCTCATTGGCGGCCATCTCGGCTGCGCGACTTGGTTCAAGCAGCGCTCTGACTTCTTTGTCCAGATCTCCCGTCAGCGCCTGAAGCTGCTTCTGCCGCAGGTTGCTTTCCGATTCCAGACGCTGCCACTCACTTGGCTGCGGCAATCCATAACCGCCAGTCCCGAGCAGTTCCGCCGGACGGCTAAGGAAGCCGCTGTTGGCGAGAATCTGCTGCAAGGTCGCGTTGGCTTTGTCCATGCCGCCGTTCTGCAATTCCCGAGCGCCCAGATATCGTTGTTTCACTTCGTCCTGAGCCAGCACTAGCTGTTGGCGGAAGCTTGCCTGCTCCAGCAACAGCAACGCCGCGCTAGTGCGCAAGTCAGCCTGGTCTATCCATTGGCGGCGTTCTTCAGCTTTCAATGACAGCCAGTCTTCGACTTTTTCCTGTTTGATCGGCAAATGCTTCTTCAGCACTTCGAACATCGCTTGATAACGGTCACGGAAAGAGTCGAAGCGATAGCCCAGGCGTAGCGCTTCGCGGGGATCGTCGAGCACGCTGGTGTCCGCCAGTCCACGACCCTTGAGCACTTCCAGCAAACCGTTGGGCATGATGCTGTCCAGCCCGACCAGTTGCGCGTTGTTGGTGCTGCTGCGCAGTAGTTTCAGGCCTTCTACTGCGCAGTTATTGGAGAGGAAGAAGTAGTTACCGTCGTAACTCCAGTGCATCTCGGCGGCATGTTCCACCACCTCTTCGACCTCTTTGCGCGACAGGGTCAGCGGCACCGAAGCCAGGCTGCGCAGTTCAGTCTTGGTGTATTCGTCGATCACTTGGGCCAGCGGCAGGACAAACAGGCGCGACGGGTATTTGCCCACCAGTCCGTCCCAACTCGACAGCTGGACGTCACCGACGAAGGCGCGGTAGGACAACACCAGATGCTGATCCAGATCCAGTCGACAATCCGGCCCACGGGGGCGACCGGGTGCACAGATCACCAGCCTCAACATGCTGTGGCCCCAGCGGCTTACCCAGTTCTGGTTGGCCTCGGCCAGCAAATAGTCGACGGCGTAAACCCGCTCCGGATCGACCTGGCCCAAGGGCGTTTTGGCGAAGTCGTTGCCGGCATTGAGGAAGGCGAACGATTGCCGGCACGTGTCTTTGGTGGCGGGCGCCCAGCCGAAATGTTCCTTGTAGTAGCGGTATAACGCAGGGCGACGGCAGGCGTAGCTCGGGTCGAGGAGGAAATATTCCATGTTGACCGCGACAAATTCCTTCGGGCTGCTCGTCTCGTAAATGTCCGGGCTACGAGCGATTTGCCGGTTGTACTGCTCACGCTCGCCACGGCGGCCAACGTATTGCGGCCAGCCAGCAAGGTCGAGCAGGCGCGGGTCATCGCTGAGGGTAAAACGTCGTTCGGTCTGGCCGCGGCATTGATCGGGAATGCCAATCAGCCCGGAGCTGCTATTGCGCTGGGCGCAGCGCTGAATCAACGTACGCTCGGCGTCTGGCCACAGGCGCGAGCGGTCATAAATGTGGGTGAGTTCGTGCAACACCGTGGCGAGCATTTCCCGGCGCACAGTGTCATGGGGGCGATAGGTTTTCTTTGTTGCGGCGCTGCCATCCGTGAGACTGGCAAGCAGGTTGCGGTTCAGGTCGAGTTCGGATACCAGCGACGCCTGACCGTAAGCGTTGCTCGGCATGTCATCTGTCCAGCCGACGTCGATACGCCGATCGAGTTGCTCGATGAACCTCGGCGGCAGCGCCTGCATGGCTTCATCGAGCAGCGCCTGGCTGGCCTGCTGTTGCGCGGGGCTCAGACCTTCGGTCTTGAGCTTTAATTGCAGGCTAGCCTGGGCTGTGTTGCCGAGCAGCAACACAACCCCGGCCAGCAGCCAGGCACCTAGCGACCTCACAGTGCGAGGATGGCTTCGGCGAGAACCTGATCACTGGCGTCCCGGGCTTCCGGCACGCGGGTGCGCAACGTATCGAAGGCAGCTTCCAGGTGTGCACCGCGAATTTCACCTTCGCTGGCGACGAAACTCGCGGCATCGTCGTGGGCTTCACGGATGATCTTCGAGTCGCGGATCGACGTGGTGGTATCGGAAGTGAAATCCAGTGTGCGCTGGGAGGCATTGATGATGATGTTACTGGTGGCGACAAGGGTATGCGCCTGGGTCACATCGGCCAACAACAGCAGGCCTAGGGTGGCGACAATCAGCGGGCTACGCATGGAACGACTCCGGAAGAACAAGGATATCTATTGGACGAGAATTGCCTGCGCCAGTTCAAGGTCGCTCGCATGAAGTTTGGGCCGGGTTTGGCGCAGGTACACCAGCGCAGACTCCAGTCGTGCTCCTCGCAATGCGCCGTCGCTGGCAATGAACGCTGCAGCATCATCCTGTGCAGCGAGCAATAGCTTACGGTCGAAGGGCGCGGAGGTCACCATGCTGGTGGCGTAACCGCTGACCACAGTGCCTTGTGTAGAAAGGTTGAAAGCGTCAAAGGCATGGGCCGAACCCGCCCAGCAGGCTGCCGCGTAGACCGGAATGATCAACAGATTTGCAAGATTGCGCATGAGACTCGATAGCTGAAAGCGAGTCCCAAGGCTAGCGCAACGCCCGTTCTAGAGCCAGCGCCGAAATATTGGGACACGCCAGGCGCGTCCCATTTCAGAGCTATCGCTTAAATAGTCAGGATGGCCTGCGCCAGCTGAGCGTCAGTCGCGGTCAGTTGAGGAGCCTGGTGGCGAATGTGGTCGAGGGCGCTTTCCAGTTTCACACCACGAATGGCGCCTTCGCTGGCGACGAAGCTGGCGGCGTCGTCACGGGCAGCGCGCACGATCTTGTCATCGCGAAAGGAAGAAGTGACATCGGAGGTCGCATCGGACGTGGCCTTGAGTGCGCCGACGACGGCATCGGTGGTCACAATGAAGCTGGTGGCGTGGGAATTGGCAGCCACGGCAAGCAGGGCTGCAGCGCTGAGCAGACGAAGACGGGACATGGTGTAACTCCTTTGGATAAATCGATTGAGAGGTGGCGCGGTGTCTGGAGAATCAGACGCCAGTCATGCCGAGTTCGCCACGTTCTGCCTTGATATTAGGCCTGCCCGTATCGGTTCGAATAGTCCCGTCTGTTTTCGCGGGGCGTTAACGCCAGAATGGCTTGTCCAATTCGTTGAGACGATCTGAATGGCTTATGCCCAGGTCGGAGAGCTGCTGTTCGTTGAGCTGGCCCAATAAACGCCGGGTTTTGGCCCTTTCCAGGCTGTTAGCCAGCCCGCTCAGCAATCTGCCAAGCCAGTGCGAACGGGACTTCGATTGTGGCGTCGAAGCGGAAACATCCAGTAAGTGATTCATGGTGCAGTCCTTTTGCTGACAGGTCGGGATTACATGGTGGCTCCGTCCAACCTGCTGAAACAGACACACTGCGAGAAAATTGTACTGGTTCAGTTTTGCAAATAATAAAACTGTACTTGTCTTTCACGATCCTACTGTACGCCGGGTTTTTTGTGCCCAAAACGACAAAGCCCGTCGTGGTTTCCCACGACGGGCTTTGTTTTTTCAATTTGGTTGCTGGCGGTGGACCCTTCAGGTCAGAGCCAGCGACGCTAACTTAGCGCCAGAACGGCTTGCTCAGCTCTTCGTAGCGTTGTGCTTCGCTAATCCCGGCGTCAGCCAGCAGACGCGAATCCAGACGAGCCAGTTGATGGCGGCTGGAGATGCGGCGCTGCCACAACATCAGGTTGGCGAGAACGCGAAGAGGCGCGGAAGCCTGGGTTTTTACAGCGTTGTCTTCGAAAAACAGCTCGGAACTGAGTGTACGTTCCATGGTTGACATCCTTCCGCTTATGGCGGGATTAGGTAGTGGTTTAACTGATGCCAATGATCCTCTCGTTTGGCCAGTCTCTCTAGATACAGTTCACCTGTATTGTGAGGGACCAGTTAACTGTTTATAGGTGGTGTACTGGTCGAAATTGAGGCAACTGTACTTGTCGGCACTGATATGGTGCGTAATTAGCGATTTGACTCGAAAAGGTGGGTCATTGCCGTAGGAAAAGACCGGTACAGCAGTACAGTTTTATTCAAGATCGCGCTTGGCAATAGCAAGCTGACGAAATTGTGTTTGCGTCAGCCGCTATCTGTATCAATTACACCGCCAGCATTCGCCCGGTTTCTTCCAGGTTCATGTGCCAACTCAGGGCATCACGCAGGATATGTGGCGTGTGTCCGCCCAGTGCGCACGCGGCGGTGAAGTAATCGTCCAGCGCCTGGTGATAGTCCGGGTGCACGCAGTTGTCGATGATGACGCGAGCCCGTTCCCGCGGTGCCAGGCCTCGCAAGTCCGCCAGGCCGATCTCGGTGACGAGAATGTCGACATCATGTTCGGTGTGGTCGACGTGGCTGACCATCGGCACCACGCTGGAGATAGCGCCGCCCTTGGCAATCGATTTGGTCACGAAGATCGCCAGATGCGCATTGCGCGCGAAGTCGCCCGAGCCGCCAATGCCATTCATCATCCGCGTACCGCAGATGTGGGTGGAGTTGACGTTACCGTACAGGTCGAACTCCAGCGCCGTATTGATGCCAATGATGCCGAGTCGACGCACGACTTCGGGGTGGTTGGAGATTTCCTGCGGACGCAGGACCAGTTTGTCCTTATAGCGCTCCAGATTGCCGAAAACGTCGGTGTTGCGACGGGCCGACAAGGTGATCGAGCTGCCCGAAGCAAAGCTCAGCTTGCCGGCGTCGATCAGATCGAAGGTCGAATCCTGAAGCACTTCGGAGTACATGGTCAGGTCTTCGAAGGGCGAATCGATCAGTCCGCACATTACCGAGTTGGCGATGCTGCCGATCCCTGCTTGCAGCGGGCCGAGCTTGTTGGTCATACGCCCGGCCGCCACTTCCTGCTTGAAGAAGTCGATCAGATGGTCGGCGATGGCCTGTGTGTCGACGTCCGGCGGCAACACAGTGGACGGCGAGTCGGACTGATTGGTGATCACGATTGCGACGATTTTTTCCGGTGGAATCGGGATGGCGGTGCTGCCAATGCGATCGTCGACCTTCACCAGCGGGATCGGTGTGCGAGTCGGGCGATAAGTCGGAATATAGATGTCGTGCAGCCCTTCGAGATTCGGGTTGTGCGCAAGGTTGATCTCGACGATCACGTGTTTGGCGAAGATCGCGAAGCTGGCCGAGTTGCCGACCGAGGTGGTCGGCACGATGTGCCCTTGCTCGGTGATCGCCACGGCTTCGATCACTGCGATGTCCGGCAGCTTGAGTTGCTGGTTGCGCAGTTGCTCAACCGTTTCGGAGAGGTGCTGGTCGATGAACATCACTTCGCCGGCGTTGATGGCCTTGCGCAATGTGCTGTCGACCTGGAACGGCATGCGTCGTGACAATACGCCGGCTTCGGTCAGCTGTTTATCGAGGTCGTTGCCCAGGCTCGCGCCGGTCATCAAGGTGATTTTCAGCGGGGAGACTTTGGCGCGTTCGGCCAATGCGTGAGGCACGGCTTTGGCTTCGCCAGCGCGGGTGAAACCACTCATGCCGACGGTCATGCCGTCCTGAATCAGAGCGGCAGCGTCAGCGGCGCTCATCACCTTATCCAACAACGAAGGCAAGCGAATACGATCACGGTACATGGATTGTTATCTCGGGCAACGAAAGCAAGGTACGCAGTCTAGTGAATTTGATTGGCACGCGTCCCGCTACCAAGGTCGCATTCGAGGCGTCTATTTAGAGGGTTTGAGACAAAACACCGTTGCAGGATCGGTAACAGCCGAAAACAAAAACGCCCCGACGAGTCGGGGCGTTCAGATTGCCGCAGAGGGTTATTCGACGGCTTTGACCATGTCTTCGATGACCTTCTTCGCGTCGCCAAAGACCATCATGGTTTTATCGAGGTAGAACAGCTCGTTGTCCAGACCGGCATAGCCGCTGGCCATCGAGCGTTTGTTGACGATGATGGTCTTGGCCTTGAAGGCCTCGAGAATCGGCATGCCGGCAATCGGCGATTTCGGGTCGTTCTTCGCGGCCGGGTTGACCACGTCGTTGGCGCCCAGCACCAGCACCACGTCGGCCTGGCCGAACTCGGAGTTGATGTCTTCCATCTCGAACACCTGGTCGTAAGGCACTTCGGCCTCGGCCAGCAACACGTTCATGTGGCCGGGCATACGACCGGCGACCGGGTGGATCGCGTACTTCACGGTCACGCCACGGTGGGTCAGCTTCTCGGTCAGCTCTTTCAGCGCGTGTTGCGCCCGTGCTACCGCCAGGCCGTAGCCCGGAACGATGATCACGGTGTCGGCGTTGGTCAGCAGGAAGGTCGCGTCGTCAGCCGAACCGGATTTCACCGGACGGGCTTCTTTCGAGCCAGCAGGGCCAGCCGCATCTGCCGTATTGCCGAAACCGCCGAGCAGTACGTTGAAGAACGAACGGTTCATCGCCTTGCACATGATGTACGAGAGGATCGCACCGGACGAACCCACCAGGGAGCCCGCAATGATCAGCATCGAGTTGTTCAGCGAGAAGCCGATGCCTGCCGCTGCCCAACCGGAGTAGCTGTTGAGCATCGACACCACTACCGGCATGTCCGCGCCGCCGATCGGGATGATGATCAGCACGCCCAGCACGAAGGACAGGGCCAGCATCAGGGCGAAGGCGCTGAGGTTGCCGGTCAGCATGAAGGTCACGCCGAGTGCCAGTGTCGCCAGGCCCAGCAGCAGGTTCAGCTTGTGCTGACCGCTGAACTGTACAGGTGCACCCTGGAACAGGCGGAACTTGTACTTGCCTGAAAGCTTGCCGAACGCGATCACCGAGCCGGAGAAGGTGATTGCACCGATCGCCGCACCGAGGAACAGCTCCAGACGGTTGCCCGCTGGAATCGGATCGCCCAACAGTTTGACGATGCCCAGCGATTGCGGCTCGACCACTGCCGCAATGGCGATGAACACCGCGGCCATACCGATCATGCTGTGCATGAAGGCGACCAGTTCCGGCATCTTGGTCATTTCAACGCGTTTGGCCATGATCGAGCCGGCGGTGCCGCCGACCAGGAGGCCGACGATGACGTAGCCAATGCCTGCTGTAGCGAGTTCGGCGCCGAGTTTGTAGACCAGGCCGACTGTCGTAATGATTGCCAGCGCCATGCCGAGCATGCCGTACAGATTGCCGCGTCGGGAGGTCGTCGGGTGTGACAGGCCTTTGAGGGCCTGGATGAAGCAGATCGACGCGATCAAGTAGAGCGTCGTGACGAGATTCATGCTCATTACTTGGACGCCTCTTCTTTTACTGCTTTCGGGGCTTTTTTCTTGAACATCTCAAGCATCCTGCGAGTAACCAGGAAGCCACCAAATACGTTCACCGCCGCCAGAGCCACCGCCAGGGTGCCCATGGTCTTGCCCAGTGGCGTCACGGTCAACGCCGCGGCCAGCATGGCGCCGACGATCACAATCGCCGAGATCGCGTTGGTAACCGCCATCAAAGGCGTGTGCAACGCAGGTGTAACGTTCCAGACCACGTGATAACCGACATAAATCGCCAGCACGAAGATGATCAGGTTGTAGATACCGGGGGAGATAAGCTCTTCCATCGTCTGAATCCCTGCTTAGGCGTTTTTGCGGATGACTTGGCCGTCGCGGCACATCAGGCACGCGGCGACGATGTCGTCTTCGAGGTTCACTTCGAACTGGCCTTCTTTGTTGAAGACCAGCTTCAGGAAGTCCAGCAGGTTGCGTGCATACAGTGCCGAAGCGTCTGCCGCGACCGCACCGGCCAGGTTGGTCGGGCCGCAAATGGTCACGCCATTCTCGACGACCACCTGATCGGCCACAGTCAGCGGGCAGTTGCCGCCCTGGGCTGCGGCGAGGTCGATGACCACTGAACCCGGCTTCATCTGCGCCACGGTTTCCGCGCTCAAAAGCGTCGGCGCCTTGCGGCCCGGGATCAGTGCGGTGGTGATGACGATGTCAGCTTGTTTGGCGCGCTCATGCACGGCCAGGGCTTGACGCTGCATCCAACTGGCAGGCATTGGTCGCGCGTAACCGCCGACACCGACGGCGCATTCACGCTCTTCATCGGTTTCGTAAGGTACGTCGACGAACTTGGCGCCGAGGGATTCGATCTGCTCTTTTACTGCAGGACGTACGTCGGACGCTTCGATTACGGCACCCAGACGTTTCGCTGTGGCGATCGCCTGCAAACCGGCGACGCCAGCACCTAGAATCAGCACGCGCGCCGCTTTCACGGTGCCCGCAGCCGTCATCAGCATCGGCATGAAGCGTGGATAGTAATGAGCGGCCAGCAACACGGCTTTATAGCCGGCAATGTTCGCTTGGGAGGACAGCACATCCAGGCTCTGAGCGCGGGAGGTGCGCGGTGCGGCTTCCAGCGCAAACGCGGTAATGCCGCACTCGGCCAGCTTGGCAATGGTTTCATTGCTGAACGGGTTGAGCATGCCCACCACCACAGCGCCGCTCTTGATCAGCGTCAGTTCGCTGTCGCTGGGGGCGACCACCTTGAGAATCAGCTCGGCACCAAACGCATCGTTGGCGCTGCCAATAATTGCGCCTGCCGCTTCATAAGCACTGTCGACAACGCTGGCGTTAATGCCGGCGCCGCTTTGCACAGTGACCTTATGACCCTGGCCGATCAGCTTCTTGATGGTTTCCGGGGTTGCAGCAACCCGTGTTTCACCCGTCTGGGTTTCGAGAGGAACACCAATGTGCACGTCAAATCTCCTGCGTGATCTTATTGAGTAAACCCATGCACTTCGGATGGTGCGAATGGGGCGGCCGATCAGCACGATCCCGCCAAATCGGGGCGGGGCGCGGCATTTTGCAGGCGAACTTTGTGCCCTTCAAGGGATTATGACGGGTGACGGAAAATTAACTACAAGTCACCCCGTGACCGAATGTCGCAACTAACCGGGTCAATCCCTTGCAGGCCGTGCCTTGTAACGACTTCTGTTGAAATCCAAACAATTTATACATCCGTACCGTGAATGAAGTGTTATCGCCTCCAAATAGAGGCTCAAGGCCACGTACTCAGGCACTTGTGGGACGTTTGTACTGCTTGCGAATACAGTTTGCCGATATGCGACAAATATTTATATCTGTAGGGTTTTTATTTTGCTGACTACGGGGTCAATTAATCGCTCTAGGCCTTTATCCTTCTAGGCTGTAGCTTTGTGCCTGAGTGACCAGCCAATCGCGAAATGCCCTTAATGACGCCGATTCAACCTTTCGCTCAGGAATCATCAGGTAATAGGCCTTAATGCTTGAGAGTGCCTGAGGGTTGGCGATCACCAGGCGCTTCTCAGCCAGTTCGCGCTGAATCAGGAATGGCGGAATCAATGCAATGCCCATGTCGTGCATGGCCGCTTGGGCAAGCATGGAGAATAGCTCGTAGCGCGGTCCTGTCATGTCACGCGGGATATTTAGGTTCTGGGAGTTGAACCATTGGCGCCAGGCATAGGGTCGAGTGGTCTGTTGCAGTAGCGGTAATTCGGCGATTTCATTGGGTGTCAGGTTTGTCCTTTTACCCAGTAGGTTGGGGCTGCACACCGGCATGGGATTTTCACCCATCAACCTGTGGGATTCGGTACCCGACCAATCAGCGTCGCCGAAGTAGATAGCTGCATCGAAGTCGGTGTCGGCAAACAGGAAGGGGCGCGTACGGTTGGTCAGGTTGACCGTCACTTCCGGGTGTTTTTGCTGGAAGTCCTTGAGGCGGGGCAGCAGCCACTGAGTGCCGAAGGTTGGAACCACTGCCAGTTCGATTACGTTGGCGCCTTGCTGGCCCATCACTGACAAAGTGTCCCGTTCAACCGCATCGAGTTGGGTGGCCACCCGGCGACTGTAGGAAAGTCCGGCTTCCGTCAGCTTGACGCCGCGCCGCGAGCGTCGGAACAGTTCCACACCGAGGAACTCCTCAAGGCTGGCGATCTGTCGGCAAATAGCCCCTTGGGTCAGCGAAAGCTCTTGGGCAGCTTTGGTGAAGCTCTCGTGGCGAGCCGCGGCTTCGAAGCTGATCAGGGCGGTTGTGCTTGGGATCTTTCTGCGCATGTACGTCAACCTCACTAATGCATCGCATAAAAGCTGTTTCGCGACGTTTCGGAGTGAGAAATTAGCACAACAGTATGCAAAATCCTCGTTTGCCGTGCGGTCGAACCCGGCCTAGGATCAACCCACGTTAATTTGACCCGATTCGAGAGGACTCACTCATGGGCGGTAAAGCTAGCTTCAACTGGATCGATCCCCTGCTGCTGGATCAACAGCTCACCGAAGAAGAACGCATGATCCGCGACACCGCCGAGCAATTCGCTCAGCAGAAGCTCGCTCCGCGCGTTCTCGAAGCTTTCCGCCATGAAAAGACCGATCCGGCGATCTTCCGCGAGATGGGCGAAGTTGGCCTGTTGGGCGCGACCATTCCCGAGCAATACGGTGGCAGCGGCCTGAATTACGTCAGCTACGGCCTGATCGCCCGTGAAGTCGAGCGTGTCGACTCAGGCTATCGCTCGATGATGAGTGTGCAGTCGTCGCTGGTCATGGTGCCGATCAACGAATTCGGTACCGAAGCCCAAAAGCAGAAGTACCTGCCGAAACTGGCCTCGGGCGAATGGATCGGCTGCTTCGGTCTTACAGAGCCTAACCATGGTTCTGACCCGGGCGCGATGATTACGCGTGCCCGCAAAGTGGAAGGCGGCTACAGCCTTACCGGCAGCAAGATGTGGATCACTAACAGCCCGATCGCCGATGTGTTCGTGGTGTGGGGCAAGGACGATGCGGGCGACATCCGTGGTTTCGTTCTGGAAAAAGGCTGGAAAGGCCTGAGCGCTCCGGCGATTCACGGCAAGGTTGGTCTGCGTGCCTCCATTACCGGCGAAATCGTCATGGACAACGTGTTTGTCCCTGAGGAAAACATCTTCCCCGACGTCCGTGGTTTGAAAGGTCCTTTTACCTGCCTCAACTCGGCACGCTACGGCATTTCCTGGGGCGCACTGGGCGCTGCCGAGTTCTGCTGGCACACCGCTCGCCAGTACACCCTGGATCGTCAGCAGTTCGGTCGTCCGTTGGCCGCCACTCAGCTGATCCAGAAGAAACTGGCCGACATGCAGACTGAAATCACCCTGGCGCTGCAAGGCTGCCTGCGACTGGGGCGAATGAAAGATGAAGGCACTGCGGCGGTCGAGATCACTTCGATGATGAAGCGTAACTCCTGCGGCAAGTCCCTGGATATCGCTCGCATGGCGCGGGACATGCTGGGTGGCAACGGCATCTCTGATGAATTCGGTGTGGCTCGTCACCTGGTCAACCTGGAAGTGGTGAATACCTATGAAGGTACGCATGACGTCCATGCGCTGATCCTGGGTCGCGCGCAGACCGGCATCCAGGCGTTCTATTAATAGGAGAACGGCCATGGGCGCGCTTTCGCATCTACGGGTACTGGATTTATCGCGGGTGCTGGCCGGGCCATGGGCCGGGCAGATTCTTGCTGACCTCGGCGCCGAAGTGATCAAGGTCGAGCGCCCGGGGAATGGCGATGACACGCGCGCCTGGGGCCCTCCTTTCCTTAAAGACGCTTATGGCGAGAACACCAGTGAGGCGGCGTATTACTTGTCCGCCAATCGCAACAAGCAATCGGTGACGATCGACTTCACGCGCCCAGAGGGTCAGAAGCTGGTGCGTGAGTTGGCGGCAAAATCAGACATCCTGATCGAGAATTTCAAGGTTGGTGGTCTGGCGGCTTACGGGCTGGACTATGAGACGCTGAAGGCGATCAATCCGAACCTGATCTATTGCTCGATCACCGGGTTTGGTCAGACCGGTCCTTACGCCAAGCGCGCGGGTTATGACTTCATGATCCAGGGGTTGGGCGGTCTGATGAGCCTGACGGGACGACCTGAAGGCGATGAGGGGGCTGGACCGGTAAAAGTCGGTGTAGCGCTGACGGACATTTTGACCGGGCTCTATTCCACTGTTGCGATCCTGGCAGCGCTTGCGCATCGGGATCATGACGGTGGCGGGCAACATATTGATATGGCACTGCTGGATGTTCAGGTGGCTTGTCTTGCCAACCAGGCGATGAACTATCTGACTACAGGCAATGCTCCCAAACGCTTGGGCAATGCTCACCCGAACATCGTGCCTTATCAGGACTTTCCTACGGCGGATGGCGACTTCATCCTTACCGTGGGTAATGACGGGCAGTTTCGCAAATTTGCGGAGGTGGCCGGGCAGCCTCAGTGGGCGGATGATCCGCGTTTTGCCACTAACAAGCTGCGGGTGGCTAATCGTGCGGAGTTGATTCCGCTGATCCGCCAGGCAACGGTGTTCAAGACGACTGCCGAGTGGGTGGCGCAGCTTGAGCAGGCGGGTGTGCCATGTGGGCCGATCAATGATCTGGCGCAGGTGTTTGCCGATCCTCAGGTCAAGGCGCGTGGGCTGGCAATCGAGCTGCCCCATGTGCTGGCCGGTATGGTGCCGCAGGTGGCGAGCCCGATTCGTCTGTCCGAGACGCCTGTGGAATATCGTAATGCACCTCCTTTGTTGGGCGAGCATACGCTGGACGTTCTTCAGCGAGTGTTGGGTCTGGATGCTTGCGCGGTGGCTGCTCTCAAGGAAGCCGGGGTTCTCTGAAGGTTCCTTCTATATAGAGAGCGTGGTTCGTCGCTTCTATATGGAGGGGTTTTCAAGCCTCCTGAAAGTTATTGATAGAAAAGCGTAATTAACGGTTGACGGCAGATTCTGGACGTCTATAATTCGCCCCACTTCCGGCGCAGTCGAAACGGAAAACTCCTTGGTAAACAAAGAGTTACGCAGTTTTCGACAGCGAGTTGCTTCAGGTCATCGAAGCCTGGAAGGAGTTGAAAGAGCAGGGTTGTGTGGCTCTTTTGACGGTTCGATCTTCTCGGTCGACAGCGGTGAAAAAGAGGTGTTGACAGCAGCGAGTAACGCTGTAGAATTCGCCTCCCGCTAACGAGAGATCGAAAGCGCAAGTGGTTGAAGTTGCAGAGGAAACTTTGAAAACTTCGGAAAATAACCGCTTGACAGCAACAGAGGCTGCTGTAGAATGCGCGCCTCGGTTGAGACGAAAGATCTTAACCAACCGCTCTTTAACAACTGAATCAAGCAATTCGTGTGGGTGCTTGTGGAGTCAGACTGATAGTCAACAAGATTATCAGCATCACAAGTTACTCCGCGAGAAATCAAAGATGTAACCAACGATTGCTGAGCCAAGTTTAGGGTTTCTTAAAAACCCAAAGATGTTTGAACTGAAGAGTTTGATCATGGCTCAGATTGAACGCTGGCGGCAGGCCTAACACATGCAAGTCGAGCGGCAGCACGGGTACTTGTACCTGGTGGCGAGCGGCGGACGGGTGAGTAATGCCTAGGAATCTGCCTGGTAGTGGGGGATAACGCTCGGAAACGGACGCTAATACCGCATACGTCCTACGGGAGAAAGCAGGGGACCTTCGGGCCTTGCGCTATCAGATGAGCCTAGGTCGGATTAGCTAGTTGGTGAGGTAATGGCTCACCAAGGCGACGATCCGTAACTGGTCTGAGAGGATGATCAGTCACACTGGAACTGAGACACGGTCCAGACTCCTACGGGAGGCAGCAGTGGGGAATATTGGACAATGGGCGAAAGCCTGATCCAGCCATGCCGCGTGTGTGAAGAAGGTCTTCGGATTGTAAAGCACTTTAAGTTGGGAGGAAGGGCAGTTACCTAATACGTATCTGTTTTGACGTTACCGACAGAATAAGCACCGGCTAACTCTGTGCCAGCAGCCGCGGTAATACAGAGGGTGCAAGCGTTAATCGGAATTACTGGGCGTAAAGCGCGCGTAGGTGGTTCGTTAAGTTGGATGTGAAATCCCCGGGCTCAACCTGGGAACTGCATTCAAAACTGTCGAGCTAGAGTATGGTAGAGGGTGGTGGAATTTCCTGTGTAGCGGTGAAATGCGTAGATATAGGAAGGAACACCAGTGGCGAAGGCGACCACCTGGACTGATACTGACACTGAGGTGCGAAAGCGTGGGGAGCAAACAGGATTAGATACCCTGGTAGTCCACGCCGTAAACGATGTCAACTAGCCGTTGGGAGCCTTGAGCTCTTAGTGGCGCAGCTAACGCATTAAGTTGACCGCCTGGGGAGTACGGCCGCAAGGTTAAAACTCAAATGAATTGACGGGGGCCCGCACAAGCGGTGGAGCATGTGGTTTAATTCGAAGCAACGCGAAGAACCTTACCAGGCCTTGACATCCAATGAACTTTCCAGAGATGGATTGGTGCCTTCGGGAACATTGAGACAGGTGCTGCATGGCTGTCGTCAGCTCGTGTCGTGAGATGTTGGGTTAAGTCCCGTAACGAGCGCAACCCTTGTCCTTAGTTACCAGCACGTAATGGTGGGCACTCTAAGGAGACTGCCGGTGACAAACCGGAGGAAGGTGGGGATGACGTCAAGTCATCATGGCCCTTACGGCCTGGGCTACACACGTGCTACAATGGTCGGTACAGAGGGTTGCCAAGCCGCGAGGTGGAGCTAATCCCACAAAACCGATCGTAGTCCGGATCGCAGTCTGCAACTCGACTGCGTGAAGTCGGAATCGCTAGTAATCGCGAATCAGAATGTCGCGGTGAATACGTTCCCGGGCCTTGTACACACCGCCCGTCACACCATGGGAGTGGGTTGCACCAGAAGTAGCTAGTCTAACCTTCGGGGGGACGGTTACCACGGTGTGATTCATGACTGGGGTGAAGTCGTAACAAGGTAGCCGTAGGGGAACCTGCGGCTGGATCACCTCCTTAATCGACGACATCAGCTGCTCCATAAGTTCCCACACGAATTGCTTGATTCATTGAAGAAGACGATAAGAAGCAGCCCGAAATTGGGTCTGTAGCTCAGTTGGTTAGAGCGCACCCCTGATAAGGGTGAGGTCGGCAGTTCGAATCTGCCCAGACCCACCAATTTTGTGTGGGAAACGCCTGTAGAAATACGGGGCCATAGCTCAGCTGGGAGAGCGCCTGCCTTGCACGCAGGAGGTCAACGGTTCGATCCCGTTTGGCTCCACCACTAACTGCTTCTGACACGTAGAGCTTAGAAATGAGCATTTCCTTCGAGTGAAGGTTAAATGTTGATTTCTAGTCTTTGATTAGATCGTTCTTTAAAAATTTGGGTATGTGATAGAAAGATAGACTGAACGTTACTTTCACTGGTAACGGATCAGGCTAAGGTAAAATTTGTGAGTTTAATCGCGAATTTTCGGCGAATGTCGTCTTCACAGTATAACCAGATTGCTTGGGGTTATATGGTCAAGTGAAGAAGCGCATACGGTGGATGCCTTGGCAGTCAGAGGCGATGAAAGACGTGGTAGCCTGCGAAAAGCTTCGGGGAGTCGGCAAACAGACTTTGATCCGGAGATGTCTGAATGGGGGAACCCACCTAACATAAGTTAGGTATCTTAAGCTGAATACATAGGCTTAAGAAGCGAACCAGGGGAACTGAAACATCTAAGTACCCTGAGGAAAAGAAATCAACCGAGATTCCCTTAGTAGTGGCGAGCGAACGGGGACTAGCCCTTAAGTGGCTTTGAGATTAGCGGAACGCTCTGGAAAGTGCGGCCATAGTGGGTGATAGCCCTGTACGCGAAAATCTCTTGGTCATGAAATCGAGTAGGACGGAGCACGAGAAACTTTGTCTGAATATGGGGGGACCATCCTCCAAGGCTAAATACTACTGACTGACCGATAGTGAACTAGTACCGTGAGGGAAAGGCGAAAAGAACCCCGGAGAGGGGAGTGAAATAGATCCTGAAACCGTATGCGTACAAGCAGTGGGAGCCCACTTTGTTGGGTGACTGCGTACCTTTTGTATAATGGGTCAGCGACTTATTTTCAGTGGCGAGCTTAACCGAATAGGGGAGGCGTAGCGAAAGCGAGTCTTAATAGGGCGTCTAGTCGCTGGGAATAGACCCGAAACCGGGCGATCTATCCATGGGCAGGTTGAAGGTTGGGTAACACTAACTGGAGGACCGAACCGACTACCGTTGAAAAGTTAGCGGATGACCTGTGGATCGGAGTGAAAGGCTAATCAAGCTCGGAGATAGCTGGTTCTCCTCGAAAGCTATTTAGGTAGCGCCTCATGTATCACTGTAGGGGGTAGAGCACTGTTTCGGCTAGGGGGTCATCCCGACTTACCAAACCGATGCAAACTCCGAATACCTACAAGTGCCGAGCATGGGAGACACACGGCGGGTGCTAACGTCCGTCGTGAAAAGGGAAACAACCCAGACCGTCAGCTAAGGTCCCAAAGTTATGGTTAAGTGGGAAACGATGTGGGAAGGCTTAGACAGCTAGGAGGTTGGCTTAGAAGCAGCCACCCTTTAAAGAAAGCGTAATAGCTCACTAGTCGAGTCGGCCTGCGCGGAAGATGTAACGGGGCTCAAACCATACACCGAAGCTACGGGTATCACTTAGGTGATGCGGTAGAGGAGCGTTCTGTAAGCCTGTGAAGGTGAGTTGAGAAGCTTGCTGGAGGTATCAGAAGTGCGAATGCTGACATGAGTAACGACAATGGGTGTGAAAAACACCCACGCCGAAAGACCAAGGTTTCCTGCGCAACGTTAATCGACGCAGGGTTAGTCGGTCCCTAAGGCGAGGCTGAAAAGCGTAGTCGATGGAAAACAGGTTAATATTCCTGTACTTCTGGTTATTGCGATGGAGGGACGGAGAAGGCTAGGCCAGCTTGGCGTTGGTTGTCCAAGTTTAAGGTGGTAGGCTGGAATCTTAGGTAAATCCGGGATTCTAAGGCCGAGAGCTGATGACGAGTGTTCTTTTAGAACACGAAGTGGTTGATGCCATGCTTCCAAGAAAAGCTTCTAAGCTTCAGGTAACCAGGAACCGTACCCCAAACCGACACAGGTGGTTGGGTAGAGAATACCAAGGCGCTTGAGAGAACTCGGGTGAAGGAACTAGGCAAAATGGCACCGTAACTTCGGGAGAAGGTGCGCCGGTGAGGGTGAAGGACTTGCTCCGTAAGCTCATGCCGGTCGAAGATACCAGGCCGCTGCGACTGTTTATTAAAAACACAGCACTCTGCAAACACGAAAGTGGACGTATAGGGTGTGACGCCTGCCCGGTGCCGGAAGGTTAATTGATGGGGTTAGCTAACGCGAAGCTCTTGATCGAAGCCCCGGTAAACGGCGGCCGTAACTATAACGGTCCTAAGGTAGCGAAATTCCTTGTCGGGTAAGTTCCGACCTGCACGAATGGCGTAACGATGGCGGCGCTGTCTCCACCCGAGACTCAGTGAAATTGAAATCGCTGTGAAGATGCAGTGTATCCGCGGCTAGACGGAAAGACCCCGTGAACCTTTACTATAGCTTTGCACTGGACTTTGAATTTGCTTGTGTAGGATAGGTGGGAGGCTTTGAAGCGTGGACGCCAGTTCGCGTGGAGCCAACCTTGAAATACCACCCTGGCAACTTTGAGGTTCTAACTCAGGTCCGTTATCCGGATCGAGGACAGTGTATGGTGGGTAGTTTGACTGGGGCGGTCTCCTCCTAAAGAGTAACGGAGGAGTACGAAGGTGCGCTCAGACCGGTCGGAAATCGGTCGTAGAGTATAAAGGCAAAAGCGCGCTTGACTGCGAGACAGACACGTCGAGCAGGTACGAAAGTAGGTCTTAGTGATCCGGTGGTTCTGTATGGAAGGGCCATCGCTCAACGGATAAAAGGTACTCCGGGGATAACAGGCTGATACCGCCCAAGAGTTCATATCGACGGCGGTGTTTGGCACCTCGATGTCGGCTCATCACATCCTGGGGCTGAAGCCGGTCCCAAGGGTATGGCTGTTCGCCATTTAAAGTGGTACGCGAGCTGGGTTTAGAACGTCGTGAGACAGTTCGGTCCCTATCTGCCGTGGACGTTTGAGATTTGAGAGGGGCTGCTCCTAGTACGAGAGGACCGGAGTGGACGAACCTCTGGTGTTCCGGTTGTCACGCCAGTGGCATTGCCGGGTAGCTATGTTCGGAATAGATAACCGCTGAAAGCATCTAAGCGGGAAACTAGCCTCAAGATGAGATCTCACTGGGACCTTGAGTCCCCTGAAGGGCCGTCGAAGACTACGACGTTGATAGGTTGGGTGTGTAAGCGCTGTGAGGCGTTGAGCTAACCAATACTAATTGCCCGTGAGGCTTGACCATATAACACCCAAGCAATTTGTTGGCCTGAAAGGGCACCAGATTGCGGTGTGTGAAGACGAAACGAACCGAAAGTTCGAGAAACAAACACACAAACTATCGCATACCCATTCGCTGGAGCGTGAACCTGCAAAGGCCCACGACCTGGCTCCCGAATTTCTTGACGACCATAGAGCATTGGAACCACCTGATCCCATCCCGAACTCAGCAGTGAAACGATGCATCGCCGATGGTAGTGTGGGGTTTCCCCATGTGAGAGTAGGTCATCGTCAAGATTAAATTCCGAAACCCCTATCTGCGTATGCAGGTAGGGGTTTTGTTTTAGTAGAAGTCACCAATTTTGCTGGCACGTTACCGCTGTAACGGGCTGGTCACAGAATTTCTTGACGACCATAGAGCATTGGAACCACCTGATCCCATCCCGAACTCAGCAGTGAAACGATGCATCGCCGATGGTAGTGTGGGGTTTCCCCATGTGAGAGTAGGTCATCGTCAAGATTGAATTCCGAAACCCCTGTCTGCTAACGCAGACAGGGGTTTTGTCGTTCCGGGCTCGCTCAAAGCTCAATAACGCCATACAAACCAACGAAATTATCCCGCACAAACAAAAAAGCCAGCACCTGGATTCAGGTGCTGGCTTTTTTGTAGAAGTGACGAGCGATTAGAACTGGTAACTCACCGTGGCAGCGACGTTACGCTCTTCGCCCAAATAGCAGAAGTTCAGGCTGGCACAAGAGGCGACGTAGGACTCGTTTGTCAGGTTGTTCGCGTTAAGACGTACGTCAACGCCCTTCAAACCAACCTTGCCCAGGTCATAGCCGACAGACGCGTCAAACAATGTGTAAGACGGCACCTTCATGGTGTTTTCCGCATCGGCCCAGCTATAGCCGACATAACGCACGCCACCGCCCAATCGCAGACCATCAAGTGCCGCGCTGTCGAATTTGTAGTCAGCCCAGACCGAAGCCATGTGCCGTGGTGCCTGGGTCGGTGAGTTGCCCTTGTTCTCGATCACGTCAGTGGCTGTGCTCAAGGTACTGATCATTGACTTCGAGTATTCAATGTCAGTGAAGGTGTAGCTGCCGAGTACTTTGAGGTTGGCGGTTAGCTGCATGTGCGCTTCCAGTTCCAGTCCTTGAGAGCGCACAGCGCCTACGGCCCGATAGAAGTTTTCCTGTGGCAGTTTGGTCGCCAGATTCTCCTGATCGATGCGGAACAACGATGCAGTGAATAAGTTGTCAGTGCCCGGTGGCTGGTACTTCAAGCCAACCTCCCATTGCTTACCATCGGTGGGGGCCAGAGGGTTACCGGCACTGTCCGAGTAGGAGTTCGGGTTGAACGACTCGGAATAGCTGATGTAGGGCGCGATGCCGTTATCGAACAAGTACAGCGCGCCGGCACGGCCGGTCAGCTTGGTGCGCTTATCACTGATTTCAGTGCCCTGTGGACGCCCCGTTTCAGCCAGCCGGTTCTCATCGGATGTTTCGACCCAGTCCTGGCGCAGACCGAGGGAGAAACGCCACTTATCCATCTCGATCAAGTCTTGCAGGTACACACCGGTCTGTTCCAGTCGACGCAGATAGCTGGTTGGACTGTAGAACTCGATATCAGAATTTCCATAGACCGGGTTGAACGCATCAATCGGCGCAAGGCCGCCGGCAGTCCAGTCGACTACGGTCTTGCGCCGCTGGTAATCAGCGCCCATCAGCACGGTGTGCTTGGTGGCGCCGGTGAAGAATTCCGCTTGGAGCATGTTATCGACGATGAACGCATGAAGTTTTTCGTCGCCACCGGTGTAGTAACGGTTCAACTCGTTACTGGTGGGTGTGGTCCAGCCATAGGCATAGACCTGATCGATCTTCACCTTGGAGTCGAGATAACGGAAGTTCTGCCGTGCGGTGAAGACATCGTTGAAGCGATGCTCGAATTGATAGCCGAAGGACTGCTGATCGCGCTGAAAACCATCAATACTCGGTTCGCCCTCAAAGAAGTGTGGCGAGATCCGATTGCCATTACGTTGGTGGATGGTGCCGTCAGCCGGCACGCCGCCGTGATAACCGGCGTCCGGATCGTGTTGCAGATAAGCCTGCAGGGTCAGCGAAGTATCCTCGGTGAAGTCGATGCTCACCGTCGGTGCCAACGCGAAGCGTTTTTCCTTGTTGTGGTCGAACTGTGTGTCGGACTGATCCGCCAAGCCTGTCAGGCGATAGGCAATGCGTTTGTCGTCATCCACCGGGCCGCTGAAGTCAAAACCCATGCCGCGCTGTCCTTGGGACCCCGCCGTGGCTTGAACCTGGTGATAGGGCTCGTACAGCGGCTTCTTGCTGGTCAATGCCACCAGCCCTCCGGGTGAACTTCGACCGTAGAGCACCGATGACGGCCCTTTGAGAATATCGACACGCTCGAGGAAATACGGGTCCACCTGCATGGTGCTGTAGGTGCCGCTATCCCCCATGGACTTCAGACCGTCCAGATAGATGTTATCCACCGAGCCGTCGTTGAAGCCACGCATCGCCACATAGTCATAGCGGTGTGTCGCACCGTAAGGGTTGGTCAGCACCCCGGGGGTATAGCGCATAGCCTGGGAGACGGTTTGCGAACCCTGGTCGTCCATCTGCTCACGAGTAACCACGGATACGCTTTGCGAAGTTTCCAACAGAGCTGTACTGGTTTTGGTCGCGATCTGGCTGTGCGTCGCGTTGTAGCCGTCCATGCTACCTAACGCGTTGCCGAGGGCAAAACCTTTGATGTCGGTAGCAGGCAGTGCCAGCGCTTCGGCTCCAGCGGCAGGGCGCAGCACATAGCTGGACCCATCCTGACTGACGGCCTCCAGCCCCGAGCCGCTCAACAAGTGGCTCAAGGCTTGATCCGCCGAGTATTCGCCCTGCACGCCAGGAGACTGACGTCCCTGGGTTTGTGCCGGTGTCGTCGACAGGGTGATGCCGGCCTGACGCGCAAATTGGTTGAGCACATCGCTCAAGGGGCCGGCGGCAATGTTGTAGCGGTGGCTGCTGACCTCGCTGCCTTCTGCCGCTACGCTCAGTGCCGGCATCACGCCTACACCCAGTGCGGTCGAAAACAGCGCGGCGCGAACGGCGTGGCGCAAGACGCCTGAATCCGCGGAGAAATGAAGAGGGTTCTTACTGATGGCGCGCACAGTCATTGTAGGTTTCCGTAGGAAGTCGCTGAAGTCAGGGCTGAAGTGCTTACTGACTAAGCCGGGCGTGCACGGAAAACCCGCCAAAAATAATTCAGACCTGGCGCTCCAGCGTTACCCACCAGCGCGTGCGATAGCGCAGTTGCACCGGCAGGGTTTGCGGCAGGATGGCCAACAGCCTGTCGGTGTTTTCGAGACGGAAAACACCGGACAGCCGCAAGTCGGCAATATCCGCTGAGCACGTCAGATAACCGTGCCGGTAGCGTGCGACTTCATTGAGGAAATCCCCCAGGCGCATGTTGCGGGTGACAATCAGGCCATCGACCCAGGCTCCGGCGTCCATGTTCAGCGGCGGTGCCAACTTCGCCTGGTTGTGATTGATCACATAACTCTGCCCGGCCTCTACCCGAATCGACGCACCGTCAGCGGCCGGCGGCGAATGGATCGCGACGATGCCGCTGGTGACACTGAGTCGCGTGCAGTCAGCGTCCTGACGAAGGATGAATCGTGCGCCCACGGCTTCATACACACCGTGGCGACTTTTCACACTCAACGGTCGATCAAACGAAGATCCTTCATCGCTACCGCCGCAGGTCACGATGATCTCGCCGCGAGTCAGTTTGATCAGCCGCTGCTGCGGGGTGTAATCCAGATCCACTGCGCTGGCGGTATTGAGTTCCAGGCGCGTGCCATCCGGCAATTGGAAGCCGCGTCGCTCGCCGGTAGCGGTAGCGAAGTCGGCGGTCCACTGTTGCCAGCCCACCGTATCCTTGCCCAACCATGCCGCCGACCCGACCAGCAGCGCGCCGGAAAGCAGTTTCAACGCTTGACGTCGCCCCAGGCCCCGGGCGCTGTTTTCCAGCGTATTGAAGGCCACTTGGGCGCCGGGGACCGCCCGCAGATCGCTGCTCAACTCGGCTTGTAGCGACTGCACTCGTTGCCAGGCAAGTTCGTGTTCACGGTGTTCCGCCCGCCACACTTCACACTGGTGACGCAGCCGGGAATTGGCCGAGTTGTTACGCAGGCGCAGCAGCCAGTGAATGGCCTGTTTGACCACTTGTTGATGCGGTTCGCTGCGTCGATTCAGCGACGAGTTATCCACAGGCATCACGCTTCATACCGCAGCACGTAGCAGTGATACAACGCATCGGCCACATAGCGCTCCACGGAACGCAGGGACAGTCCCATTTGTTCGGCAATCTGTTTGTGGGTGAGCCCTTCGCACTGCGCCAGCAGAAACGCCTGACGCACTTTCGGCTTCAGTCCTTCAAGCATGCGGGCGATGCTTTCCAGCAACTCAAGCACCAGGGCCCGGGCTTCGGCACTTGGGGTTTGCGCCTGGGGCAGATGGGCGATGGTTTCCAGGTACGCGCGTTCGATTTCTTCACGCCGCCAATGATCGATCACCAGTCCGCGAGCGATGGTTCGCAAAAAGGCCCGGGGAGCCTTGAGTTCCAGGCGTTCGGTTCTTTGCAGCAGACGGACAAAGGTGTCCTGGGCCAGGTCAGCCGCATCGGCGGCATTGCCCAGTCGAGCGCGCAGCCACGTGTTGAGCCAACCGTGATGGCTACTGTAAAGCGCCTGTACTGCAAACTCAGGAAGGGACATGAACGCAACAGCCTGGACGTCACAAATGATAATTAGTCGCATTGTCATCAAGGGCTGGGGAATTTGCAACTGCCGTCCGAACAATCGTCGGGTTCTGCCTGATAGACCGAGTTATCGTTTTTCGCGAGCAAGCCCGCTCCCACATTTGACCTGTGTTCGCAGACCGAGTGTGGGAGCGGGCTTGCTCGCGAATGGTGTATCAGTCACCGCTAAATAAAAGTCCTACGCGAACAGCTTCAGCACATTGTTCATCGCATCATCGGCAAACCCCTGCACGAAATCCTTGAACCCCGGCAATGCTTCGGCCCCGCCCTGTGCCGGTTCGGCGATGATGGTCCAGGTCGCCCGGGACTTGCCCGCACCCAGCGCTTCAACATTCATTGCCGCCCACAAGTTGGCCACGCCCAACGTGTTGTAAATCGTGGTCCAGGTCATGCTCAGCGCGTGGTCATCCCGGGAGTTGAGCTGTTCAACCACCAGGTTGCCGTCCTTGAAGAATTTCTTGCGCAGGGACGCCACGCCCTCGCCGGTCATTTCGATGTGCGACAACGCCGGGATGAATTTGTCGAAGCCGGCAAAGTTGCCGACCACGGCCCAGACTCGCGAGGCGTCGGCCGGTACTTGCACCGAAGAAACGACGTGGCAGCCTTGAGGGTTTTTGATCAGGGTATCGGGTTGCAGAGTGCTCATGGTCTTGCTCCGTTGTGGGTGAATCAGATGAAGTTGATTTCTTTGAGGTAGTCGCAGCCGCGACGCAGCAGCGCCGGGGATTTTTCCGGGTAGTGCGCGCCCATCTGCCGCACGCCGGCCTGGGCGTTGTCGTGGCCGATCATCGAGATGTCGCCGATGTCTTCCTCGAAGCCGTTGAGGTAGAAACCCAGCACGCCGAACAGCGCGTTGTCGCTGTCGACCCGGCCCAGTTGCTGCTGCCAGTCAGCGACACTGACCATGGAAAACTGCCGGCCGGCCTCGCGGAATGACGCCACGTAGGCGTCCCAGCTCAAGGGCTCGGGGTTGTGCAGGTTGAACACCGCTTTTTCAGGCTGATAGCGGCTGGCATGGAAGGCGATGAAACGGGCCAGAAAATCCACCGGCATCAGGTCGAAATTCAGCGCGAATTCCGGCACCTGGCCGAGCTGGATCGACCCTTTGAGCATCAGCATCAAGCGATTCTTGTGGGGCTGGCAGACACCCGTGAGACTGTTGAAACTGATATTGCCGGGGCGATAGATATTGACCCGAACCCCATGCTCACGCGCCCGCTCGAGGACCCGTTCGCCCACCCACTTGGACAGGTTGTAGCCGTTCTTGATGTAGATCGGCGGGGTCTGCGCGGCGGGCAGTTCAAGCACTCGGCCATCGGCGGAAATCGTGCTGGACGCCGACAGCGTCGAGACGAAGTTGAAGATCTTTTTGCTGCGCCCTTCGCACAAGCGCAGGCATTCGAAAATCGGCTCAACGTTGTCACGGGCCAGCGACTCGTAATCGAGCACGTGATTAACGTTGGCTGCGTTGTGTACCAGCGCGCCGAACTCGTGATCCAGGCGCTCGTAAACATCCATTTCGAGCCCCAATGACGGGCGTGTGATGTCCGCCGCGTATACCCGCACCCGGCTCAGGTCCAGGTGCTCCAGACGGTTCTCACGTAACGCGTGAGTGAAGCGCTCAGCCGCGGTTTGCCCGTCGCCATCGCGCACCAGGCAGGCAACTTCACTGGCACCCCAGGCCAGCAGCGCTTCGACGATATGCACACCGACAAAACTGTTGGCGCCGGTGACGATCACCTTGTGTACATCGCCCATGCGGCTGACCGGCAACGGTCGCACATCCAGTTCGCGAAAGGCATCGGCCATGGCCTGTTCGCTCAGCACTTCTTCCGTGCCGGAGCCGCGAACCAGCGTTGCCAGTTTCGTAATGGTGGGCAGTTCGATGAAGCGGTTGATCGAGATGCTGCGACCGAATTCTTCGCGCAACCGCAGGAGCATGCGCGACAGCAGGATCGAGTGACCGCCCAGATTGAAGAAGCTTTCGTCGGTGGAAATGTCGCTGGCCGGCAGCTCCAGCAGCTCGGCCCAGATCTCCAGCAACAGCGCTTCATCGGCACTGGCGGGCAAACGCCGTGGGTGGTTTTCGGTCACGCTGACGGGCAGTTCAAGTAGCGCTTTGCGATCGACCTTGCCGTTGCTGGCGAACGGCATGCTCGCCAGTTCGGTCCAGGCGGTGGGTTGCATGTAGTCCGGCAAAAACTGCATCGCGTGGGCTTTCAAGGCTTCGCGGGCGGCGCCGGTTTGGTTCTCTTGAGGTTGAGCGAGGAAGGCCAGAATCCGGCGATGGCTATCGATGACCACCGCCACCTGACGATACAACTGGCTGTCGCGCAGGCAGCGCTCGATCTCTTCCGGCTCGACCCGAAAGCCGCGAATCTTCACCTGATTGTCCCGGCGCCCGCACAGTTCGAGTCCGTCGGCAGTCCACTTCGCCATGTCACCGGTGCGATAGGCGCGCAGGCTCTGGTCATTCGGCAGGTTCAGGGTCAGATAGCGTTCGGCGGTCTGCTGCGGGTTGTTCAGGTAACCCAGGCAAACGCCCGGCCCGAGGATGTACAACTCGCCGACCGTCTGCTCGGTGACCGGTTGAAAATCCTCATCGAGAATCAGCACCTGACTGTTGGCAATCGGTGCACCCAGAGTCCGATTGCTGTCACCGGCCTGAAGACGTCGCGCAGTGATCAGCACCGTGGCTTCGGTGGGCCCGTAGAGGTTGTAGAGATTGCCTTGGCGAGTCAGTTGCTCGATGACGTAAGGCTCACAGACGTCGCCGCCGGTCATCACGTGATCCAGGCATTGCAATTGATCGAGCGGCAGGATGCTCAGCAGTGCCGGCGGTAAAAAAGCGTGGCTGAGTTGTTGGTGCCGGATCAGCGCCACCAGTTGCAACGGATCGCGCCGCTGATCATCGCTGGGCACGATCAGCTCGGCGCCCTGGAGCAGGGTTGGGAAAATATCGATCAGCGACGAGTCGAAACTCAACGACGAAAACTGCAATGCCCGACTCTGCTCGGTTAGCTGCACATAATCGGCGTACCACGCGCTGAAGTGGGCGAGGTTGGCCTGGCTGAGCAGCACGCCTTTGGGGTGGCCGGTGGTGCCCGACGTGTAGAGCGCCATGCACGGCGCGTCGAGATCGGGTTGCTGGCGCATCAACGGTTGATCAAGGTCCACGTCGTCAAAGTCGATGCTGCAAATGTCCAGTCCGGGCATCTCGGCCGCAAGCGGATGGTGCCCGTCATGCAGCAGCAACACCGCCCCGGCATTCGACAGGATGTAGTGCTGACGTTGCATCGGGTGGCTCGGTTCCAGCGGCAAGTACACCGCGCCGCTGCCGAGAATCGCCAGAATCCCTTCATACAGCGCGCTGCATTTGGGCAGGCAAATTCCGACTACCAAAGTCCCTTGATGCTGATCCAGCAATGGTTGCAAGCGTTGCTGAATGGCGCGGCTGTGGGTGTGCAGTTGGCGATAGGTGAGGGACGTGCCGTCAATGTTCAGCGCCGGGTGGTCGGCGGACTGGATGAAGCGTTGCTCAAGGCGCTCGATCAACGGGATCTGCCCGAGTTGCAGCAACCGGGGTTCAGTCGTTGTATTGAGCGTGTGGACGAAAGCCAGGCGCTCTAAAAACAGCAGCGTTTCCACGCGTTCGAAATGAGCCAGAGCTGCCGGCTCGGCAAGCAGAAAATATTCGGTGTCTCGCGAGAAGCGGCTGACCAGCAGCGCCACGTGGTCCACCAGTTCCGCCACTGCGCGCAGACGCAGCGCCTGGCCGTTGCCCGAAGCTTCGTCGGCGATCGGCACGCGAGTGAGCAGCGTCGAACCGTACAAACACAGGAGGTCCAGCGACGGCAGGCCACAAGCGCCCGGCACACCCACACCGAGTCGCAATGTCAGCCGCGGTGTATTTCCTGAATCGAGAAACGGCAGACTGGCGTCGTCGATCAGCAAATCGGCGTTGCTCGGCGGGTGCTCGTCGAAAGTCGTCAGACGCCTCAGTGAATGTCCGTGTTGTTCGAGTTCCTGCGCCAGGTCGGTCAGGGCCTGGCTTTGTCCAATGAGCAGAATGTCGAGACGTCTCATGATGTGCTCCTCGTTAAACCAGGTAGTCGCTCAGGGCGCCTTGCACGCACGGCGAATCGAGCAGCGAACTGCTGCGGAAAAACCGCACGATGTTGGCGACCAGCGGGTGATGGCGATTAATCGGGAAGGCCAGCCCCGCCACTTCGTTCTTGAGTGCGCGACGTGCCGCATCGTTGATCTGCAAGGACTCGATCAATCGGAAGTCGAAGGACTTCTGGATGTCGTTGGTCAGGTAATGGCCGATGAATACCGGCAGGATTTGCGCAATGCATTGGCGATCGTCTTCGCTCGCGGTGTGCCAATAGATGCGCACCAGCCGCGCCCAGAAACCTGAGTGACGGCCCTCGTCCAGCAAGTGATCGGCCATCAAGCCCTTGATCGATTGCTTGACCGTGTCGTCCTTGGCGAACGCCGCGACATCCCCAGTGACGGTGTTTTCGGCGATGGCCACGCAGATCAACTCCACGGCGCTGCGCAGGCGTTCCGGCGCGAGCGCCACGGCGGCAGGAATCGCTCGACTCAGTTCGATTTCATCTGGCAATTCGATGGGCGTGATGCCGGTCATGGCGATGGTCTGCTGCATGAAATCCATGGCCACCAACGCGTGGTAATCCTCGTCCACCACCACGGTCATGGCGTCGTAACGGCAGGCGAACGGGAAGGCTACGGCGAAGCGGTTCTTGGCGATGCTGCGGGCGGTCTTGTCGACGATCTCGGTTTCGAAAATCACCACGTCGTTGATGAACTTGTAGAGCGTCTGCACCAGGGCGAAATCGCGTTGCCCGGGGCATTCGCGCAGGAAGGTTTCGCTCAGCACCAGCGGTTGGCGGCTCAAGGGGTAGATCAGTTTGTCGTCGTTTTCCAGCACCCGGCGCGGGCGGGTGCGGATGGTCGCGCGGCTCTCCCAGGCGTCGGCGAAGGATTGGTAGTCGGCGGCGTTCATGCGTTCACCTCGGCGACAGGTTCGCTCATGCTCAGGCGCAGGCCGTCCCACAGGGCGATGCGGCTTTCCACGGCGGCGAGGGCGCTGGCGTAGACGTCCTCTTCGCGCTGCGGATCGCCATCGACCAGCCTTGCGAGGAGTTTTTCGGCGGCCGGGCCGTGGTCTTCGGAGTCGACTTCGATGTGCCGCTCGAGGTAGTAACGGAAGGTCGGCGCCTGTTCGATGCCGATGCCCCAGTCATCGAGAATGCGCTGGAACATCTGCGGGATGACGCTCTCGCGACCATGCAGAAATGCCGCCGCCACGCTGTGCCCCGGCGCATGCAGCGCAGTGTGCAAGGTGTGGCGCACGAACTGCGCGGCCGCCGGGTCGACGTCCACGCTTTGCAACGCCACGTCGTAACTCACGCCCTCTTTTTGCAGGTCGACGAAGCGTTCGACAGCGACGGTGCTTGCGCCGACTTCGCGCATCGCATCCAGGTATAACTCGAAATGACTGTAATGACCGTGAGCGGGGCGGTCATCGGACTCTTCACCGAGCACGATTTCGTTGATCAACCGAGCCGCCTGCGGATCTTGCGGTGGCAACCAGGGCAGCTGGACGCAAGTTAGTTCCTGTTGCAGGCGCTTGGTCAGCGACATGAAATCCCACACCGCAAAAACGTGGGATTCCATGAAGCGTTGCAGTACCGACAGCGAATGAATTTCGCGGAAGATCGGGTGAGCGCCAAGTTCTGCTTTTTTCTGATCAAGACGGTCTTTAGTCGATGTCATGGGCGAACCTATAAGTTGATCTGGAATGAGGTGCGATCAATCAGTAACTGCGGGTTAAAGTTTTCTGTCGGCGAGCGGATGCCCCAAACGAATTGATCTGCGTTAGTTGTATGCAAGTCTCTTGATTACGGCCTGGCGGCCAGTGTTTGCTGGCGACGGAGAAAAGCTAATACACGAATAAAGTATCGGGCAAGTTATTTTTATATTATTTGAAGTTTCACTTTTTCAGATGCGACAAGTTTCAATAAGACTTTTGTTTGAAGTTTTATTTGGGTGTAGTTACTCCTTCCGGCTTATATAAGTCAGAATCGGAATAAAGAGTGAATGCCTCACTCGAAGCAACTTTCTAACTGGAATCGTTGAGGTGATCTGAGGGGTGGAAGTTGGCCGGGAGTGACGCCGATTCTTCCTTTCCCGTGGCAAGACTCCTTCCGTTGGTTCTTGGTGCGAGGACTGCGCCGTTTAGGCGGTGCGTCGCCCGTTCATTATTCGTTGGCAACCCAAGAGTGAGCGTAATTCAAGGCAGCCGCTATCACGACGGGTTATCCAGTCAGTGCAATTTTTGGGCTTGAGGAGGGAGCGTCGCAGGCAAGGCTTTAAAGCGGGTGCGTGGAACCACTGCACCGGTGCGGCGTGAGCAAAAGGGGATTTGTAAGGAGAGTATTCGTCGAGCGATTCAGGGACGAAGCGCTCGACATCCTGGCAAGCGAGCACGAGCCGTCCGATCGGCTCGTTCAGGCAGCTCGCTGCGGACTAAATCAGGCTTTTTTGCTCTGCGCCTCAGGGCTGTTGAGGTAACGCGTGATGACCTCGACACCCCGATTGAGGTGATTTTCGAGCATCTTCACGGTGCGTTCGACGTCCCGCTCTTCTGCGGCCCGCAACAGCGCCCGGTGATCTTCCTGGGACAGCTTGCCCAGGCCCATGGCTTCCAGGTTGAAGCGCAGGAAGCGCTCTTCTTCGGTCAACCCGTCTTCCACCAGTTTCAAGAGCCGGCGGTTGGGTGCCTTGCAGTAAAGCGACATGTGGAAGAGGCGATTGAGCCGGCCAATCTCGGTGTAGTTCTGTTCCGTTTCCAGCTCGTCGATGTAGCGGGCAGCCTGTTCAAAGTCCGCGATGGTGAGCAAGGGAATCGACAGGCGCAGGGCTTCGGATTCCAACAGGATCCGCAGCGCGTAGGTTTCGACGGCATCGCCCTGAACCAGCGGTGCGACTACCGCACCTTTGTGGGCGACCACGTTGAGCAGTGATTGCGCTTCGAGCTGACGCAAGGCTTCACGGACCGGCATGCGGCTGACACCGAACAGGTCGGCCAGGTCTTGTTGGCGAAGGGCGGTGCCGCACGGGATACGACCGTCGAGAATGGCCGCACGCAGGGTCTCTTCGATCACCGAACGTGCCAGGTGAGCGGGAATCGGCCCGTTGACCTTGATACTACTAAGAGGGTTGGGCTTCTGTGTCACTACAACGCACCCTGATTGACTGTGATAAAGATTGGATCCAAATTGACACTAGTTATTGCTATACAACTTGTCAAACCGTGTAGAAGATCGCCACCCCTTTTCAGCAACCTGTCACTTCAAAGTTTAGCGTGTCGGCGCTGATCTCACCGTGCCATTGTCTTTTACCGGGCTAAGCTCCACCATCACCCGACTTCCACCTGCCTACCCTGGATGCCTTGCATTGGCGGTACGTTTCGCGACCCTTCGGACTTTGCGCTGGCTAGGCTGCGCGCTGCTGCTGGCCGGCGTCATGCTGGGCGGTCTGCACGCCGACTGGGATTTTTCCCTGATCAGTCGCCGGGCGCAGGCATTGTACGGGCCTTTGGGCGAAGGTCAGCAGCGCATCGATGCGTGGCAGCATTTGTTGACCACGCAAAAGCAGGTCGGCGAGCTGGAGCAGCTCAACGTGGTCAACCGGTTCTTCAACAAACAGATGCGCTATGAAGAGGACGTCGACCTGTGGCACGCGGTCGACTACTGGGAAACCCCCATCGAAGCGTTGTGGAAGGGCGCCGGCGACTGCGAAGACTACGCCATCGCCAAGTATTTCAGCCTGCGCCATCTCGGTGTTTCCAGTAACAAATTGCGTATCACCTACGTCAAGGCATTGCGCCTGAACCGCGCGCACATGGTGTTGACCTACTATTCAAGCCCGGAGGCCATGCCGCTGGTCCTCGACAGCCTGGTCGACGTCATCCAGCCCGCCAGCCAACGAACCGATCTGCTGCCGGTCTACGCTTTCAATGCCGAAGGGTTGTGGTTACCGGGTGCCAAGGGCAACAAGAAGGTCGGCGACACCAAACGACTTTCCCGTTGGCAGGACGTGCTGAAGAAAATGCAGGCAGAAGGTTTCCCGGTCGAGACGACTAACTAGGAGCACGCGCTCAGATGTCTTTGTTCAAACAGCTGTTGATCGCTATCTGTCTGTTCCTGGTGGTCGCCTTCACCGGCAGCTTCATGGTCAGCCTGGAGAGCTCGCGCACCCAGTACGTCAACCAGTTGCGCTCCCACGCCCAGGACGCTGCGACGGCGCTGGCGCTGTCCCTGACGCCGAACATCGACGACCCGGCGATGGTCGAGTTGCTGGTCAGCTCGATCTTCGACAGCGGATATTACGCAAGCATCCGCGTAGTCGATCTGGCCAACGACAAGACAATTGTCGAGCGCAGCGGCATTCCCGCCGTGAGCAATGTGCCGGACTGGTTCGTCAAACTGATCGGCCTCGAACCCGCCGGCGGCGATGCGATCGTCAGTCGAGGCTGGGAGCAGGCTGCGCGGGTCGAGGTGGTCAGCCATCCGATGTTTGCGTTGGCCAAGCTTTGGCAGAGCGCGTTGGGCAGCCTGGGTTGGTTGCTGCTCTGCGGCGCGGTGAGCGCGGCATTGGGCGCGTTGTTGCTGCGCCGGCAATTGAAACCGCTGGACTACATGGTCCAGCAATCCCACGCCATTGCCCGTCGGGAGTTTCTCAGCCTGCCAGACCTGCCGCGCACACCTGAATTGCGCCGCGTGGTGCAGGCCATGAACCAGATGGTCGAGAAGCTCAAGGCGCTGTTTCAGGAGCAGGCCGAGCGCAGTGAAAAACTGCGGGCCGAGTCCTATCAGGACCAACTCACGGGCCTGGCCAACCGGCGCTATTTCGAGATGCAATTGAACGCCCGGGTGAGCAATCCGGAGCAGGCCAGTTCCGGTTATTTGTTGTTGCTGCGGGTCAGGGATCTGGCCGGACTAAATCAGCGTCTGGGCGGCCAGCACACCGATGAATTGCTCAAGGCGGTCGGCGCACAACTGTCACGCGAATGCGCCAGGTACCCGGAAACACTGAACCTCGTCACGCGGATTCGTGGCGGCGAATTTGCTGTGCTGGCGCCAGGGCTGGTGCGCGAAGAAGCGCTGCAACTGGCGCACAATCTCGACAGCGCCTTGGTCAGCCTGCATGCGACCGGCGCCACTGATGTAGCCTCGGTGGCGTCGATCGGGCTGGCGCCGTTTGTTCATGGCGACTCACCACAAGCAGTGCTCGGGCTGGCGGATCAGGCATTGGCTCAGGCCGAAGGCCAGGGAGATTCGAGCTGGGTCTGTCTGGATCACAGTGCATCGACCAGTGTCGGCGATGACCATCATGCCTGGCACAGCTTGCTCGATCGGGCGTTGAATCAGCAGCGTTTCGCGTTGTATTTCCAACCGGTGGTGGCGACGCAAGACACGCAGTTGGTGCTGCACTACAAAGTGCTTTCGCGCTTGATCGACGACGAGGGCCAGACCATTCCCGCCGGGCGCTTCCTGCCGTGGCTCGAGCGTTTTGGCTGGACCGCGCGGCTGGACCGTCTGATGTTGGAGCGGGTGCTTGAGCAGATGGCTGAGCACGAAGAGTCCCTGGCGCTGAACCTGTCTTCGGCGACGCTGGCCGATCCGCAGGCATTGAGTAAAGTCTTCGAGATTTTGCGCGTGCATTCCGATCTGGGGCCGCGATTGACCCTGGAAATCGGAGAGGAGCAACTGCCTGAACAAGCGGTGCTGGAAGCGCTGACGCGACGATTGCGTGAACTCGGGTTCTCCCTGAGCCTGCAGCACTTTGGCGGGCGGTTCAGCATGATCGGCAACCTGGCGCGGCTGGGGTTGGCGTATTTGAAGATCGATGGCAGTTACATCCGCGCGATTGATCAGGAGAGCGACAAGCGTTTGTTCATCGAGGCGATTCAGCGGGCAGCGCACAGCATTGATCTGCCGTTGATTGCGGAGCGGGTCGAGACTGAGGGGGAGTTGTCGGTGATTCGCGAGATGGGGGTGTATGGGGTTCAGGGGCGGTTGTTTGGGGAGCCCAAGGCCTGGGAGTAGGGCTTTGAGTTGCGTTGTTTGCACTGGCGCCTTAGCGAGCAAGCCCGCTCCACATTGGATTTCGGTCGTGTACAAATTCTGTATTCGCTGAATATCCAATGTGGGAGCGGGCTTGCTCGCGAAGGCGTCATAGCAAACGACGGTGACATTAGCGGATTACACACCCGAATGGTCCTAGGAGATTTCCTTCAAGTTGTATCGATGTTGGTGAACTTGTTCGAGTCCAGACCTGAGGCTAGTCTGGCTTTGTCACTGAAAAAACGGTGACACGGACGTGCAAGTCCGACCAAACTGTTTAGTTGCGTACTGCCATTTCTATCAATGAGCATTTCGATGCTCGCTGCTTTATGGCGGCTGCGCGCAGGAGATCCTCGGATCTGCTGGGTGTCCTAAACAGTCCCGGTCTTGCACACCTGCGCACGGCCGCCACCCTATTCGCGTGCAAGCGAACGGTGACGGCTCCTTCAACTACTGTTTAGGAATCTTAAAATGTTCAAAGTTACCCCGAATCCGCCAGACAACTCTGGCACCTCCTCCGAAACCGAGCCCCACAAAGGCAATCTCTTCACCGTCTCCCCCGGCATCAACATCGAAGCCCTCCTGGCCAACGCCTCCGAAGATTTACTCTCCATCAGCGCCATCGCCGCGGACCTGGCCGACGATGTGGAAGGCTCGCGTCGATCCATAGCCTTGGCGCTCAGCCGAATGGCCGATGGGGTTCATTTGATGGTGGAGCGGGCGCTGGATCATCTTGATTCGCCGGAGATGATGCAGTCTTTGCTCAAGAGGGAACCTGTGGTGAGCTGAAGATTGCCTTCGCGAGCAAGCCCGCTCCCACAGGGGCTTTGTGTCGTACACAAATCCAGAGACCACCGCCGGTCAACTGTGGGAGCGAGCCTGCTCGCGAAGGCGCCGCCGAAGACAACAAAAATGGCAGGGCATCAGATCAACCCCCCCTCATCCTCATCAACCAAATGACTCAACCCCCCCAACGCTTCACGGGCCTGGTACCGGTCCATGAGTTTGGCCCGCGCGGGGGCTGGCAGGTCGGTGACGAGGATGACGCCTTTGTCGATCAGTACTTCGATCAAGTCATCGAGTACCCGGATCATCTCCAGGTCGCTCTGCTTGAGTTGCTTGAGTTGTTGAATCTGCTTGAGCTGGTTGAGGCTTGTAGCCATGACCTTATTGGCAAACCAGTCCTGGAGGTCCGGGTGTTCGGCCGGCAGCATTTCGGTGGACCCGGCGTAAGCCTCGGCTTCCACGCGCGTCAGTTGGCCTTCTGTGTTGCGTTGCACGTAGAACATTGAGCATCCCTCAGCAGTGGAGCCGCGTCATCCTGTCAGCAGCATAGGCGAAATAAGCCATATGGTTATTCACTAACGGTATTTAAATTCAAGTTCTTATATCTATAAAGTCATCCTCCTGCGTACCTGCCGACCAATCGGCGCGCCGCACGACACGAACCAACACGGGACCTCCGTGAGTTTCTGATCGACGCGCGCGCCTTTGAGCGTGCCGTGCGTGGGAGTGATTTATGTCAGTAGTCTCTTTATCTCAAAGCATCGCGCCGCAACTCTTCGAAATCCGCCCGTTCAGTGGTGCGGTCGGTGCCGAAATCATCGGCCTCGACCTGGCCCGCCCGATCAATGACCAGGACTTCGCCCGTATTCACCGCGCGCACCTGGATCATCACGTGGTGGTGTTCCGCGACCAACGCATTACTCCCGAACAACAGATCGCCTTCAGCCGCCGTTTCGGCGTGTTGCAGATTCACGTGCTCAAACAGTTTCTGCTGGCAGGGCATCCGGAAATTCTCATCGTTTCCAACATCATCGAAAACGGCCAATCCATCGGCCTCGGTGACGCCGGCAAGTTCTGGCATTCCGATCTTTCCTACAAAGAGCTGCCGAGCCTTGGCTCGATGCTCCACGCCCAGGAACTGCCGTCCGAAGGCGGCGACACGCTGTTCGCCGACATGCACAAAGCCTGGGACAACCTGCCCGAGGCATTGCGCAAAGCGGTCGAAGGTCGCTCGGCGGCGCACTCCTACACGGCGCGTTACAGCGAAACCAAATTCGAAGGCAATTGGCGCCCGACCCTGACGTCCGAACAGCTCGCTCAGGTCGCCGAAGTCGTCCATCCCATCGTGCGCACCCACCCGGAAAACGGCCGCAAGGCGTTGTTCGTCAGCGAAGGTTTCACCACCCGCATCGTCGGTTTGCCGGAAGACGAGAGCAAGCAACTGCTTGACGAGCTCTATGCACACAGCGTGCTGCCGCAAAACATCTATCGCCATCAATGGCAGCCCCACGACCTGGTGTTCTGGGACAACCGTTCGCTGATCCACCTTGCCGCCGGATGCCCCAACCATCTGCGCCGCAAGCTGTTTCGCACCACCATCCAGGGCGACGCGCCTTTCTGATTTGTCGGAGAACCATCATGTCCAAACGTCTTCCGCTGAGTTGGTGTTTGGCGCTCCCAGCGGCAAGGGCGGGTTGGGGTGGTACATCTTTCAGAATCGCAATGAGCTGTATACCGACAAGGTGTTTGCCGGGTTGGCGGTGGTGATTCTCATTGGGTTGCTGGTGGAGAATCTGGTGTTTGATACGTTGGAGCGGGTGACGGTGAAGCGGTGGGGGATGCAGCGGTGAGGAGGAGTTGTAACCTAATAGCGTTAGTCCTAGCTCCTTCTTTGCCGTATTGCCGTTGAAGTTGTGAGTCCGTCCTTTCGATCCAGGTCTGCTCGACGAAGTTGAAATTGACGCCTGGAGGCAGGTGTCCCAAGGGTACCGATCGGTTCTGATAAAGATGAAGGCATCGAGAGCAAGGAAAGCCCAGTTGCGTCACGACTTCTTTTTTTGCGGACTGATGACCGTAGGCGGAGTAAGCGATGGCGTTAGCCTCGCCGTCAGCTAGTTCGGCGATAACCGACTGACTGCTGTCGGTCGCCAGCAGTAGGGTGCGTTGCCAACGTAGATGCTTTTGATCAACAGGGTTGTGTTGAGTCATGTCCAAGCCTTCATGGGATAGGTGCCATTTTGGTGGGTCATCTAAGAAGCCGTGCGGACAGTGCGGGCGTTTCCATTCATATTCATTATCTGAGTACTCTGCTTTCCATCGAGAGCAGCAAATACGTGGTAGCTGTTGCCGTTATTAGGTTGATTGCCGAGTCTTTCAGCGCCGATGCCCACAGATTTTTTAACCTGACCGCGAGAGTTTTCAAGCTTGGTTTGTTGGGCGATCTTAATTTGTTGTCTCGGATGGTTGGGGCGATAGGAGATGGAAACCGGACGAGCGACGGGACTCCCAGTGGCTAATGACTTGATCTGACGCGTTGGAGGTACAGGGAATGGCTCAAGACCTATCGTAGCTTTGACCACCGCTTGTTTTGCACTGGCAAAAGCGTCAGAAAACTGAGCAGAACCACTACTGATCAAGCTCGCAGTCCTGTTGGCAACGTTTCTGGCCGCTGTTGCCGTCGTACTGAAAACTCGGGTGAAGACGTTTTTCGTTTGTCCTATCAACGCTGATACAAAATGCCCCGTCGGATCCGAATTCATCACCGGCTCCCCGCCGCAATACATGTACGTATTCAACCCTCCCTTACCAAACGGACTCAAATTGTCCGGGCTATGGAAGCGCATCAGTCGCGGGTTGTAAGCGCGGTAGCCGTTGCCCAGCAAATACCAACCGATCTGCGCCTCGCGCAGTTCGCCGTTGAAGCCCAGCTGCGTCACGACTTCCTGTTGCGCGGACTGATGGCCGTAGGCGGAATAAGCAATGTGGTTGGTCATGTCTGCACGCACTTCGACGAGCACCGAGTTTTTGTGGTCGGTCGCCAATAGCACAGTGCGTCGTTGAGTCGTGTCGATGTGGTCCATGGAAAGTGTCTTCTTTGGATAGACTTAAGGCCTCCAGTTTTACTCGGTCGGTTCGACGGTGTGAACTATCAGAACTGCTAGGGTCGGAGCCTGATAGCAACGCTGCTAACATTGCACCTGACTCAATCCTGAACAGTCATGAGTGCTCACAATGCAACTCCCAGACATGAATCTCCTGGTCGCCCTCGACGCTCTGCTCGACGAGGGCAGTGTGGTGGGCGCCGCGCGGCGGATGAACCTCAGCCCGGCAGCCATGAGCCGGACGTTGACGCGGATTCGCGAGGCGATCGGCGATCCGATCCTGGTGCGCGCCGGTCGCGGTTTGGTGCCGACGCCCAAGGCGCTGGCGTTGCGTGAACAGGTGCGGGACGTGGTGGAGCAGGCGGCGTTGCTGTTTCGCTCGGCCGACGACGTTGATTTGCGCAGTCTGCGTCGGCGTTTCAGCATTCGCGCCAACGACTTTTTCGTGGGGGTCTACGGCGGCAAGCTGTTCGACACCATGGAGCGCCAGGCCCCGCATTGTGAATTGCGCTTTGTCCCGGAAGGCGACGGGGATGACGAAGCCTTGCGCGAAGGACGCATCGATTTGAGCGTCAGCAACAACCGGCCGGTGATGCCGGAAGTAAAGGTGCAGAACCTGTTCTCCACCCACTTTGTCGGACTGGTGCGCGAGGATCACCCGCTGTTTGATGCAGAGATCACCGCCGAGCGTTACGCCGGGTTTTCTCATATCAGCATGTCGCGTCGAGGGATCGCCCGTGGGCCGATTGATACGGCGCTCAATGCTTTGGGACTGGAGCGGCGGGTGGCGGTGATTGCGCCGAGTTTTCACGCGGCGATGTTTGCCTTGCCGGATTCCGACCTGATCTTGCCGGTGCCCAAGGAAGCGCTGCTGAGCGTGCGGCGCCTGGGGTTGAAGCTGCGTTCATTCACCCTGCCGATTCCGTTGCCAACCATCATGCTGACCCAGGCCTGGCACCCGCGTTTCGACAAGGATCCGGCGCATCGCTGGATGCGCGAAACACTGAAGACCTGTTGCGATGAGACGTGGTTGGCTGCGCAGCCAATTTAAGATTGATGGCAATCCCTGTGGGAGCGGGCTTGCTCGCGAAAGCGGTGGATCAGGCACCATTGATGTTGGATGGGATGGCCCCTTTGCGAGCAAGCCCGCTCCCACAGGGTTTGGTATTGCTGCGTAGAACGCACTTATAAACTGCCAATAAGTCAATTTTCGTCAGCATCGACACTTCTTAAAATGCACCGGTATTCCCTTCCGGAGCTTGCAGTCCATGACTTCCCTCACGGTCACGGCACCTCTCGCCGCGGCCAGCCCAGCGGCCGCGCCAGCGGCCTTCGGCCCGCGGATCATCATTGGCCTGGTCGGCGTGTTGCTGGCGGTGCTGGTGTCGGGCCTGAACGAGATGGTGACCAAAGTTGCCCTGGCCGATATCCGCGGCGCGTTGGCCATCGGCTATGACGAAGGCACCTGGCTGGTCGCCAGTTACACCGCGACCTCGGTGGCCGCCATGGCCTTTGCGCCGTGGTGTGCGGTGACGTTCTCGTTGCGGCGGTTCACCCTTTGGGCCATCGGCGTTTTCACGCTGTTGGGGGTGTTGTGCCCGTTCGCCCCGACCTATGAAAGTTTGCTGGTCATGCGCACCTTGCAAGGCCTGGCGGGTGGTGCGTTGCCACCGATGTTGATGACCGTCGCGCTGCGCTTTTTGCCGGCCAACGTGAAGCTCTACGGCCTCGCCGGTTATGCCCTGACGGCCACTTTTGGCCCAGGACTCGGCACGCCGCTGGCCGGGTTGTGGACCGAGTATGTCGGCTGGCAGTGGACCTTCTGGCAAATCATCGCGCCGTGCCTGATTGCCATGGTCGCGGTGGCGTACGGTCTGCCTCAGGACCCATTGCGGATGGAGCGCTTCAAGCAATTCAACTGGCGCGGTTTGCTGCTGGGATTCCCGGCGATCTGCATGCTGGTGATCGGCATCCTGCAGGGCAATCGCCTGGACTGGTTCGAATCCAGCCTGATCTGCGGATTGCTCGGTGGCGGGTTGCTGTTGCTGGTGCTGTTTCTGATCAACGAGTGGTCGCAGCCGATCCCGTTTTTCAAGATGCAGATGCTCGGCATCCGCAACCTGTCGTTCGCCCTGATGACGCTGGCCGGCGTGTTGGTGGTGCTGCTGGCGGTGATCATTATTCCCTCCAGCTATCTGGCGCAGGTACAGGGTTATCGCCCGATTCAAACCGCGCCGATCATGCTGCTGGCGGCGCTGCCGCAGTTGATCGCACTGCCGTTGGTGGCGGCGCTGTGCAACCTGCGCTGGGTCGATTGTCGCTGGGTGTTGGGCCTCGGCCTGAGCATGCTGGTGCTGTCGTGCATCGGTGGTTCGCAGCTGACGTCGGTGTGGATTCGCGATGACTTCTACGTCCTGCAATGGCTGCAAATCTTTGGTCAGCCCATGGCGGTGCTGCCGCTGTTGATGCTCGCTACCGGCAGCATCAGCCCGATGGAAGGACCGTACGCTTCGGCCTGGTTCAACACCGTAAAGGGCCTGGCGGCGGTGATTGCCACCGGTGTGATCGAGGCACTGACCACCTCACGGCTGCATTTCCACTCGACGATGCTGGTGGACAACCTCGGCAACTCACCCCTGGCCGACAGCGACAGTGCGGGCCTTGCCCATCGGCTGCATGAGCAGGCCGTGGTGCTGACGGCATCGGATCTTTATCTGTGCATGGCCGGCGTCGCCCTGGCGCTGATCCTGCTGATTTTCTGGCTGCCGACGCGGACCTATCCGCCGCGCGCGCCGACTTGAATGCTTCATTGAAACAGAAGGTTTTTATGACGACGTATGCAAAGCAAAAAGTGGCTGTCGGTGTTGCCGCAGCGTTAGCGGTCGGCGTGCTGGTCTATCTGCTGGTGCCCGGCCTGTTCGGCAAGCGCACACAGCAGAACACCAATGACGCCTTTGTCTCGGCGGACTTCACGCTGGTGGTGCCGCGTGTCGCCGGGTTCATTAAGGAAGTGCTGGTGGAAGACAACCAGCAGGTCAAGGCCGGCCAGTTACTGGCGTTGATCGATGACCGGGATTTGCGTGCCGCCGCTCAAGCGGCCGACGCGGAAACGTTGATGGCGAGGGCACAACTGCAAAACGCGCGGGCAACCCTGGAGCGTCAGACCTCGGTGATCGCTCAGGCACAAGCCACGGTCGTGTCGGCCAAGGCTGAAATGGCCTTCGCCCAACATGAACTGAATCGCTACAACCACCTCGCCGGCGTTGGTGCCGGTACGGTGCAAAATGCTCAGCAAGCGCGGACGCGTATCGACCAGGCCACCGCTCGGCTGGCCAACGCCACGGCGGTGCTGGCGGCGGAGCGCAAGCAGGTGGAGATTCTCACGGCTCAGCGCGACGCGGCTGAAGGTGGACTGAAACGGGCGCAAGCGGCACTGGAAATGGCCAGTTTCGAGCTGTCCTATACGCGGATTGTCGCGCCTCAGGACGGTATGGTCGGCGAGCGCGCTGTGCGGGTGGGCGCTTACGTCACGCCAGGCAGCAAAATCCTCGCAGTGGTGCCGCTGGCGCAGGCTTATGTGGTCGCCAATTTTCAGGAAACCCAATTGATTGACGTGCAGCCGGGTCAAGACGTGCAGGTGCGCGTCGACAGCCTCGGCGGCGCGGCGTTGAGCGGTCGGGTCGAGAGTATCGCGCCGGCCACCGGTGTGACGTTCGCCTCGATCAAACCGGATAACGCTACCGGTAATTTCACCAAGGTTGTGCAGCGAATTCCGGTGAAGATTGTGCTGGAACCTGGGCAGCCACTGGCCGAACGGTTGCGGGTGGGGATGTCGGTGGAGGCGAGTATTGATACGGCTAGTGCCGACAAGCATGAGGTTGTTCAGCGATGAAGATTTTCATTGGTCGTGCTGACGCCTTCGCGAGCAGGCTCGCTCCCACATTGGGTAGGTGCAATGCACACGATAGCGGATCAAAAAGTGATTCTTTGTGGGAGCGAGCCTGCTCGCGAAGAGGCCCTCAGTCTCGACTCACTTTTTACGCCGTACTTGTGATGAGCCTTTCAGCCTGCACCGTCGGCCCAAACTTCCAAAAACCTCAGGCACATCAAGTCGCCGAGTGGTCGAAACCATCAAAGGCTGCCGCCAGCCAAGCCGTCGCCGAAACCATGGACGAACGCTGGTGGGAGGTGTTCCACGATCCGAAACTCTCGGCCCTGACCCAGCGCGCACTGACCGACAACCTCGACTTGAAACTCGCCAGCAGCCGCTTGCAACAAAGTCGCGCCGCGCGTCAGGTGATCACCGCCAACCGTTACCCCAACACCGCCGCCACTGGCAGCTACGGGCGCAAACGCAACAGCGGCGAAGGCCTGAACGATCCGTCGGGGAACAACGGCAACTCTGCGTTCAACCTGTGGGACGCTGGCTTTTCGGCTTCCTGGGAGCTGGATTTCTGGGGCCGGGTGCGCCGTGAAACCGAAGCTGCGGACGCCACCCTGGAAGTCGCGGAAAACGATCGCCGTGGTGTGTTGCTGTCGGTCCTCGCTGAAACCGCGCAGGACTACATTCAACTGCGCGGCGTGCAAAGTACGCGAGTCGTCACCGAGCAGAATCTCGACGTTGCTCGGCACAGCCTGAAACTCTCGCAACTGCGCCTGGCCGACGGTGTTGCCACCGACCTGGATGTCGCCGAAGCGGCCGCGCAAGTCGCCGCCATTGAATCGCGCCTGCCAGCGCTGGAGCAACGTCAGTCGCAACTGATCAACGCTCTGAGCTTGCTGATGGGTGAACCGCCCCAAGCGCTGCATGCCGAGTTATCCACAGACGCTCCGGTGCCGCCAACCCCGCGTCAGGTCGCCATCGGCCTGCCGTCGCAACTGGCCGAACGCCGCCCCGACATCCGCCAGGCCGAAGCTCGCCTGCATGCTGCCACCGCGAACATCGGCGTGGCCAAGGGCGATTTCTACCCGCGCATTACGCTGTCGGGCAACGTCGGCTCCCAAGCCATGCAACTGAGCGATTTCGGTTCATGGGGCTCACGCGCGTTCGGCATCGGCCCGCAATTCAGCTTGCCGTTGTTCGATGGCGGTCGCTTGCGCGGCGTATTGCACCTGCGCGAAGCACAGCAACAGGAAGCTGCAATCGCCTACCAGCAAACCGTGTTGCGCGCCTGGCATGAAATCGACGATCAACTGACCGCCTACAACGCCAGCCAATTGCGCCGCGACAGCCTGGCCGAAGCCGTGCGCCAGAACCAGATCGCTCTGCGCACCGCGCAACAGCAATACGTGGAAGGAGTGGTGGATTTCGTTAACGTGCTGACGGTGCAAGGCGCGTTGTTGGCGACTCAGGAGCAATGGGTGGAAAGTTCGACCGGGGTGTCACTGGCGATGGTCGGGTTGTACAAGGCGTTGGGTGGGGGATGGGAGTCGGTGTATCCACTAGCTGAGACGGCGCAGCGCTGATCCCCCGAATGAAAGCCGTCCACTTGACGCTCACCCACGCTGTCATAGACTCCGCTAATCCGTCAGGGAGTTACGGTTATGCGGCGTATTCGGGATTTGGTTATTGGATTGACCTTTATAACGTTCGCAGTTCAGGCGCAAACGCCCGTTCCAGACGATCCGCTGCTGGAAAGTGGTGCCGTCGGCAGTAGTGCGCAGGCCGGTAGTGAGGCGCGTGGTGTGTTGCGGGCCCGGGATCAGGCGATGCTCGCCAGTGAGTTGTCCGGGCGCATTGTCGAGTTGCCGTTCAGTGAGGGTGAGTCGTTCAAGAAGGGCGATACCCTGGCGCGTTTCGATTGCTCGGCTTATCAGGCTCAGCTCAATGCGGCGCAAGCGGCCAATCGGGGTGCCGGTGAGGAGCTGGCTCACAATAAGCAGTTGGCCGCGTTGAATTCGGTGGGGCGTTTCGAAGTGGCGCGGGCCGAGGCCAAGCTCAGCGAAACACAGGCGCAGTCCCAGGTTTATCAGGTTCAGGTCAAACGCTGCAGTGTGGTGGCGCCGTTTGACGGGCAGGTTGTCGAGCGCAAGGTCCAGCGTTTTGAAAGTGTCCCCGCCGGCGCGCCGTTGCTGGATGTGGTCGACAATCGGACGCTGGAAATCCATCTGCTGATTCCGTCGCGCTGGATGGGCAAACTCAAGCCCGGCCAGACCTTCAGCTTTGTTCCTGATGAAACCGGTCAGCCGCTGGATGCCACCGTCAAACGGTTGGGCGCGCGAATTGATGAAGGCAGCCAGACCTTGCTGCTGGTGGCGACGTTGCCCAGCGCCAGTGGTCTGTTGGCGGGTATGAGCGGAACGGCGCATTTTGCGGAGTTCAAGTGAACGCTCCGGTCGCGGGTGGCGCCGAACAGGTGTTCGGCCGTTTCCTTGATCTTGAACGGCTGACCCGCGCCGCACGCAATCCTGCGCAACTGGCCTACAGCCTGGTCAATGACGGTCAGGCATTGTTCGGTTTCCGTCATGCCGCATTGTTGATTGCCGGCAAGGTGCAGGCCGTCACCGGGGTCAGCGTGGTGGAGCCGAATGCGCCGTTTGTGGCATTCGTCGAGCAGGCGGTGGCGCAGTTGTTCAAGCGCGAGGTGCTGAAGCAGGCGCGGGTGATCCCGCCCGATCTCGTCAGCGAATCGATTCAGGCGGATTGGCAAAGTCTTTCCGCCGCTCAGGTGTTCTGGCTGCCCCTGATCGATCATCAAGGCGAGGTGTTCGGCGGTCTGTGGCTGGCCCGGGACCTGCCGTGGAACCCTTCCGAACAAGTGCTGCTGTCGCAATTGGGCGACACGTACAGCCACGCCTGGCTGGCTCTGCAACCGCGAAAACACTGGCGATTGCGCTGGACCCGAAAACGTCAGGCCGCGCTGGTCGCCGTGTTGTTGCTTGGGTTGTTGATCCCGGTGCGGCAATCGGTGCTGGCGCCGGCCGAAGTCGTGCCGCTGGGCGGTCGGGTGGTCGCGGCGCCCTTGGACGGGGTGATTGCCGAGTTCCTGGTCAAACCCAATCAGACGGTGAAAACCGGTGACTTGCTGCTGCGCTTCGAAGGCACCACGCTCAAGGCTCAGGCCGATGTGGCCGAGCGTGCATTGGGCGTGGCCGAGGCCGAACTCAAGGCTAACTCGCAACGCGCCTTCGCCGACGCCGAATCCAGTTCGAAGATCGATCTGCTGGCCGCACGCGTCGAGCAAAAACGCGCCGAACGCGATTACGCCCGCGAGTTGCTCAAACGCAGCGAAGTGCGTGCCGAGCGCGACGGCATCGCGGTGTTCGCCGACGCCGAGCGCTGGACCGGTAAACCGGTACAGACCGGTGAACGACTGATGGAAGTTGCTGATCCGAACCAGGCGGAGTTGCGCATCGAGCTGGCGGTTGGCGATGCGATTTCTCTGGAGCCGGGCGCGCAAGTCGCGTTGTTTCTCGACAGTGATCCGTTGCAGCGACACCTGGCCCGGCTCGAACGCGCCGCCTACGAAGCACAACCCACGGCAGGCGGACAGTTGGCTTATCGGCTCGATGCCGGTTTCGAGCAAGCGCCGCCACGGATCGGCTTGCGCGGGACGGCGAAAGTGTTCGGCGATCGCGCACCGCTGGCGCTGTACCTGCTACGAAAACCCCTGGCCGGTCTGCGCCAGAGTGTGGGGCTGTAGATGAGCCTGCCGAGCCTGCGCGCGGATTTACAACTCACGCCTGCTTCACCGGCGCTGGACGGTTCACCGCGCTGGACCCTGGCGGACCCGGTGCGCGGGCGTTATTTCAAACTCGGCGCGGCGGCAATGCGCCTGCTGCGCCATTGGTCCCTGGGTGATCCGGAGCAAGTGCTGCGCGCAGCCAATCGCGAGCCAGGGCTGCCGCTAGCGGGCGTCGAGCTGGAGCAGCTGCTGGTTTTTTTGCGCAGCCACGATCTGATCAGCGCCCTCGATCCGCAGCAGCGCGCCAGCTACAGCTTGAAGACCGCCGCCCAACGCCAGACGCTGTGGCAAGTTCTGCTGCATCAATACCTGTTTTTCCGGATTCCGCTATGGCGCCCGGACGCTTTCCTCAATCGTGCCTGGCCTTGGCTGGAGCGTTTTGGGCCGCAAGCGCTGCGCTATGGTTTGCCTGCCACGCTGGGCCTCGGGGTGTTTCTGGTGTCTCGGGACTGGCAGCGGTTCATCGGCACCTTTCCGCACCTGTTCAGTCTCGGCGGCGCGCTGGCGTTCGGCGTGGCGCTGTTTTTCGCCAAGCTTTGCCACGAGTTCGGTCACGCCTTCATGGCCAAGCGCGCCGGTTGCCGGGTGCAGAGCATGGGGGTGGCGTTCATGGTGTTGCTGCCGATGTTCTATACCGATGTCAGTGATGCCTGGCGGATTAATGATCGTCGTGCCCGATTGCTGATCGGTGCCGGTGGGGTGTTGGCCGAATTGCTGCTGGCGAGTATCGCGCTGCTGGCCTGGTCGCTGTTGCCTGACGGACCGGCACGTACAGCGGCATTCATGTTGGCCAGTGCTACTTGGGTCACTACGCTGGTGATCAACCTCAACCCGTTCATGCGTTTCGATGGCTATTTTCTGCTCAGCGATTTCTGGGAGGTGGACAACCTTCAAAGCCGGGCTTTTGCCCTGTGTCGCTGGCGCCTGCGCGAGTTCTTGTTCGGTTACGGCGCCGAGGCACCGGAGCCCTGGTCGCCGAAGATGCAGCGGCGATTGCTGATCTGGGGCTACGGCGCATGGCTGTGGCGTGCGGCGTTGTTTTTCGGGATTGCGCTGGCGGTGTATCACCTGTTCTTCAAGGTGTTGGGTATCGTCCTGATGCTGGTGGAACTGGCGTGGTTCATCTTCCTGCCGATCTTGAGTGAGTGGCGCCAATGGTGGAGTCGCCGCGAACAGGCTTATGGCCCGCGAGTCTTGCTCAGTAGCCTGGCATTGCTCGGGTTGGTGTTGGTGCTGGTGTTGCCGTGGCGCAGCGCCGTGGAGTTGCCGACGATGCTGGAGGCCGGACGCGCCAGCGCTCTGCACGCGCCAGTGGCGGCGCGGGTCAAAACGCTGAATGTGCATGACGGCCAGACGGTCGCCCAAGGCGATGTGCTGATAGAACTGGAGTCGCCGGACCTGGATTCGCGCCAGGCCATCGTTCGCCGGGAAATCCAGATCCAGCAGTTGCAAATGCGCCGTCAGGCGAGTCGCAGCGAGACGGCCGCGGACGCCGGCATTGTCGAGCAACGCCTGGCCGAGGCCGTCGCCGAGTACCGCGGACTGGCCGCGCAACGGGAACGCTTGCTGCTGCGCGCACCCCATGGCGGCAAGGTGCGTGATCTGTTGCCGCAGTTGACGGTCGGGCGCTGGCTTTCGACTAAAGAGCCGCTCGTGCGGGTGGTCGAGGACGGTGTGCGGCTGCGTGGCTATCTGGCTGAAGCCGAGCTCTGGCGTGTCGCCCCTGGTGCCAGCGGACGGTTCATCGCGGATGACCCGATGCATCCAGCGCTCGCTGTGCAATTGACCGAAATCGACACCAATGGCGCGTCTTATGTCGATCAGGAAGCCCTGACCTCTGATCACCACGGGCCCATCGCCGTGCGCCGGGATCAGCATCAACGGGCTGAGCCGGTACAGGGGCAATATGGCGCGCGGTTGAGCATCCTCGATAAAGCCGCAACGCCGGTGCAGCCGTTGCGCGGCATCGTGGTGTTGCAGGGGCGCGGGGAGTCATTGCTGGGCGTTGCCTGGCGGCGCATGGCCGCGCTGGGTGTGAGGGAAAGCGGTTTCTAAGGAGAGTAACAATGGCCAATACCGATTCAGTGGCGGCGGACGGCTTGGTGGTACGACCCTCACGGGCCGCCGATGGGCCGTTTCTGCACAGCCTCTATCAGTCGGCGCGTCCGGATTTGCAATGGATCGACGGTGAGCGAGAGGTGGTTGCGCAGGTGGTTGAGCAGCAATTTCAGGTACAGGAACAAGGGCAAGGTGAGCACTTCCCCAATGCCATGCACTATGTGATCGAGAAACTCGATACGGCCATTGGCGCGCTGACTACCGACTTCGGCCCCAATGAAATTCGCGTGCTGTACCTGGCATTCATCCCGCAGGCTCGCGGGCATGGCTTCGGTCGGGTGGTGCTGCAAGGCGTGCAGAAAGCCGCGCAGCAAATCCGCTGCCCGGTTGCGACGGTGGTGTGGGCCAACAATCCCCACGCGCGCCAGCATTACCTGGCGCTGGGGTTTGAGGTTGAAGAACGCAGCGTGGCTGCGGAGCGGTTGGTGTGGTATCCGAAGGGCTGAGCACACCGCCGACCCTTTTGTGGGAGCGGCGGTGCGGCGATCCGACTTGCTCGCGAAAGCGGTGTGTCAGTCACCTTCGATGTTGAATGTCAGGCCGCTTTCGCGAGCAAGCCCGCTCCCACATTTAGATCCCGTGTGTTCAGTTGAACGCGATGTAGAAATACCCCACACCTGGATCACGCCCCATGGCGGGGATTCGGGAGACAAAGATGTCTTCCACCCGGCCCAGTTCCGGTAACTCCAGCGTGCATAAACCGTCGACAAACTCTGTGGCTTGCAGGCTGTTGAATTCGACGCTGAATGGCATGCGCTCGCTTTTCGGCATCCGCGAGCGGGGTGTTTCTTCAAGCGTGTCGATATGGATCGGCAGTTCACTGCCATCGGGCAGGCGCAGCGTACCTGTCTTGCCCAGCAAGGCCTGAAAGTGCTGGTGTTGAACCTGTTGCAGCATGACGTCACCCCAAAATGAAAGTGGCCGGGGGATTTGCGTCCCCCGGCCGGACCTCAGTTGCGCGAAGGGAACAGCCCGTTGAGGGCGATGCTGAAGTTGAGCACCAGGAACGGGTTCATCACCTCCATGGGCAGGCCGTTGCCGGCGGACGAGATTTCGCCCGTGACCGTTGTTGCCACGCCCTTGAGCGGCACAGCGGCAGCGCCTTGCTGATCGGAGTAGATGCTCGCCGAGCCCGGCCCGCCGCCCGAGGCGCCGATGTACGAGTTGGTCGCGGTTGGATTGGTGACCGGGTTGCTCGCCGGGCTGGCCAGTTGCAGGTTGGTGGTGGCCGTCAGTCCGGACAAGGCGTGGGTGTGATTGGGCAGGTTGGTGATGGTCGCGGTGACGTTCTCGGTCCCGGAGAATTCGCCGATGACCCGCGGGGTCAGATTCAGGCCGTTGCCCATGCAGACCGGCATTCGGCCTTGCAGGTTAGGCAGCATGAAATTGGTGCTGCCATTGCCTCCGAAGTTGACGCCCAGCAGCGCGAAAAGCGCGTTGTATTGCTGGACAGACAGCGTCTGGCCATTGCACAAGGCCCAGCCGCTGGGTGCGTAGTTAAAGGCGAAAGGTTGGATAGTGCCGATGAATACTTCCATAGTTCCTCATCCCTCAGGTTAGTTGTCTGGCGCGCGACTTGAGTGGCCCGGGTATCCGGGCAAACCGTTGCGATCAGCCGACTCCATTCATCTCCGTGGCTGGGTCACGCCACGCCAGAGCGTAGTTGATCCGCATGGCTGCCAGAGGTCGTTGGTCGCAAAGCCTGCATCAACGAAATCCGGGCCGGTGATGCAAAGGGGCGGTTGTATGGCCTGCGTCGAGCCGGTGGATAAGGGGATGGGCTTAATCAATTCAATCTTGGTTGTTATAAAAGACGCATGTTTCTTTTGAAGTAGTTCCAAATTGATATCAAAACACAGCATTTGAGCGGTTTTTTTTAGACTACGCTGCGCATACAAAAGGAATTTACTAAGTGGTGAAAGGATTGCAGCAGTTCCACTTTATCTCCGGCTTGCCGCGCTCGGGCTCGACGCTGCTTTCTGCGATTCTTTTGCAGAACCCCCGTTTTCATGCCGGCATGACCAGCCCTGTCGGCTCGCTTTTTTCCGGTGTCCTGGAGCAATGCAGCGCCGGTAGCGAATTCGGCGCGGTGATCGATATCCATCTGCGCCGCCGTCTGTTGCGCGGTCTGTTTGACTCCTTCTACGCCGATAAGGCCGACAAACCGGTGGTGTTCGACACTAACCGGTTGTGGAGCTCGCGCCTGCCGGCCATCAACGATTTGTTTCCACAAGCCAAAGTCATTGCTTGCGTGCGCAATGTCGCCTGGGTCATGGACAGCATCGAGCGCTTGTACCGCGCCAATCCTTTCGAAAACACCAAGTTGTTCGGCGATGCCGTGGAACGCAACACGGTCTACAGCCGCTGCGAAACCCTGGCCCAGCGCAATCGCCTGGTGGGTTTTGCCTGGGCAGCGCTCAAGGAAGCCTATTACGGCGAACAGGCCGACTCACTGCTGATTGTCGATTACGACCTGCTGACCCAGGCGCCGGAGCGGGTGATGCGGCTGGTCTACGACTTTATCGGTGAGCCCTGGTTCGAACATGACTTCGACAACCTGGCCTATGACGCGCCAGAGTTCGACCAGGCCCTCGGCGTCTCGGGCCTGCACAAGGTCAAACCCAGGGTCGAGCTGCAATCACGGCGCACGATCCTGCCGCCAGACTTGTTCAAACAATACGCAGAATTGTCCTTTTGGCTCGATGGTTCTGCCAGCGCTGCCAATGTCATTCGTATGAAAGCCGACGCCGCGATCAGTTGATCGCGGCGTTTTCATTTACGCGTTGAAAAAGTTCGAGTCCGGGTGAGCAGCATGTGGTGGAGCAACGGCAAGTCGCGGGTTACCGAAGGCGCACGCGCGTCGGCCTCGCCAATGATCATGTCCCTGGAACCGCGAATGCTGTTCGACGGCGCGGTGGCGGCCACGGTTGCCGATACCGCCCAGGCTGACGGCCACGCCACGGCCGACGCGGCCAAGACGCCGACCGCCGACCAACCGGTCGCCAGCAAGGATACCCACGGCCAGGCCGATGCGACGCCAGTCCCTGCGCCCGTTGCCGTGCCGGGCCAGAGCGTGGTGTTCGTCGATTCCCGGGTCAAGGACGCCGACAGCCTGCTCAAAGGCGTGGCGCCCGGCACCCAGGTGGTCCAGCTCGACGCCACCCAAGACGGTTTGCAGCAGATCGCGCAATACCTGGACACCCATCAGGGCATCAGTTCGGTGCAGATCATCGCCCATGGCAACGCGGGCGATCTGTGGCTGGGCGACAGTTACCTGTCGGCCGACAACGTCGCGGCCCGCAGCGCCGTGTTGGCGGAAATCGGCAAGGACATGAACGTCGGCGGCGACATCATGATCTATGGCTGTTACACCGCCGAAGGCGAGCGCGGCTTGAGTTTTGTTGACTCCCTGGCGCAATTGACCGGCCGCGATGTGGCCGCTTCCAGCAATCGCACCGGGCTCGGCGGCGACTGGAATCTGGAGATTGTCACCGGCAACATCGAAAGCGCCAACGTCCTCTCGACCACGGCCATGAGCGACTATCAGTGGGGCCTGGCGACCTGGACGGCCACCACCAACGCCAACACGGGCGTCGGCTCACTGCGTGCCGCCATCGCCTCGGCGCAGCACGGCGATATCGTCACCTTCAACGGCAGCATGACGGTGCAGCTGACCTCCCAACTGCTGATCAACAAGAACATCACTGTTGATGGCGACTTGAACAACGACGGCGCCGCTGATGTGATTCTCGACGGGCAGTACAGAACCCGGGTGATTGAAGTGACGGCTGGCAGTACCGTGACGCTCGATGGCCTGGTGATCACCCGTGGCCTGGTGTCAGGCATTGGCGGCAACGGTGGTTACGGTGCCACGGGTGCGATGGCCGGAGGGATTTTCAACGCAGGGAACCTGACCCTGAACAACGTTAGCGTGACCTCCAACGCCGCTTCCGGTGGGGGTGGTGGCGGCGGTGTGACGGGTGCTTTTTACGGCGGCGGCGGTGGCGGTGGCGGCGGTTTGGGTGGCCAGGGCGGCGCGCATGGCGGTTCAGCAGGGCCAGGCACCGGCACGTTGGGCGGCCAGGCGGGCGGCGGTGGCGTCGGTGGTTACGGCGGCGGTTATGACGCGACCCACATGGGCGGTCGCGGCGGTACCACCACCGGCGGCGCGGGCGGGCTGGGCGTTTCCTATTACAGCAACGGCGGCAACGGTTCGACGGCTACCAATGGCACGATTTCCATTGGTGGCGGTGGCGGCGGCGCCGGTTGGGACAAAGTGGGTGGCGCCGGCGGCAACGCGGCGGGCGGGATCTACAACGCCTCCACTGGCACCCTGACCATCGTCGGCACCTCGACCATTACCAACAACATTGGTGCCGGCGGTGGCGGTGGCGGCGGTGGTGGCTACGGCAGCAATGCCTCCAATGGCGGCATCGGCGGCCGGGGCGTCGGCGCGATCTGGAACAAAGGCACGCTGCTGATCACGGCCGCCAACTTCGCGGCCCTGGCCGGTAATGCCGCGGCCAGTGGTTCCGGTGGCGCCGCGCTGGGCGGTGGGACCACCCCGAACTCGCCGACATCAGTCGCGACAATCTACAACGACGGTGGTGTACTCAACACCGCGTATTCGCCGCCGCCGACCGCGACCATTGTGGTCGCTGACACCACGCTGAGCATTGGCGAAACGACCCTGGTGACGATCACTTTCTCCGAGGCGGTGACCGGTCTCACCAATGCGGATCTGACCATCGCCAACGGCACCTTGACTGCGGTCAGCAGCGGCGATGGCGGCATCACCTGGACGGCAACCTTCACGCCGACCGCCAGTATTTCCGATACGAGCAACGTCATCACCCTGGACAACACAGGCGTGATCAACGGTCTGGGCACCGCTGGCGTTGGTACCACCAATTCCAATAACTACATCGTCGACACCTTACGCCCGACCGCCAGCATCGTGTTTACCGACACGGCCCTCAAGGTCGGCGAAACCTCGCTGGTGACCATCACCTTCGACGGGGCCGTCACCGGTTTCACCAATGCCGACCTGACGATTGCCAACGGCACCTTGAGCTCGGTGAGTAGCAGCGACGGCGGCATAACCTGGACGGGAACCTTCACGCCAACCGCCAGCATCACCGATGCGACCAACCTGATCACCCTGGACAACACCGGGGTCAGTGATGTGGCGGGCAACGCGGGTAGCGGCACCACCGATTCGAACAACTACGCCATCGATACCGTGCGCCCGACGGCGACCATCGTGGTCACGGACACGGCGCTGAGAATCGGCGAAACCTCCCTGGTCACCATCACGTTCAGTGAAGCGGTCAGCGGTTTCACCAACGCGGACCTGACCATCGCCAACGGCACGTTAAGCGCGGTGAGCAGCAGCGACGGCGGCATTACCTGGACGGCGACCTTTACCCCGTCCGCCAGCATCAATGACACGACCAACCTGATCACCCTGAACAACACCGGGGTCAGTGACCTGGCCGGCAATGCCGGCACCGGTACTACCGATTCGAACAACTATGCGATCGACACCTTGCGGCCAACGGCAACCGTCGTGGTGGCAGACAATTCGCTAAAAATCGGCGAAACCTCGCTGGTGACGATTACCTTCGCCGAGGCGGTCAGCGGTTTCACCAACGCGGACCTGACCATCGCCAACGGCACCTTGACTGCGGTGAGCAGCAGCGATGGCGGCATCACCTGGACGGCGACCTTCACGCCGACTGCCAGCATCACCGACACGACCAACCTGATCACCCTGAACAACAACGGCGTCAGCGATCTGGCCGGCAATGCCGGCAGCGGCACCACCGATTCGAACAACTACGCCATTGATACCGTGCGCCCGACGGCGACTGTCGTGGTTGCAGACACGGCGTTGAGAATCGGCGAAACCTCGCTGGTCACCATCACGTTCAGTGAAGCGGTCAGCGGTTTCACCAACGCGGACCTGACCATTGCCAACGGCACTTTGACTGCAGTGAGCAGCAGCGATGGCGGTATCACCTGGACCGCGACTTTTACCCCGAGCGCCAGCATCAACGACACGACCAACCTGATCACTCTGGACAACACCGGGGTCAGCGACTTGGCGGGCAACGCCGGTAGCGGCACCAGCGATTCCAACAACTACGCGATCGACACGGTCCGTCCGACCGCCACGATTGTTTTGGCCGATCCATCACTGACCGCGGGCGAAACCTCGCTGGTGACCATCACCTTCTCCGAGGCGGTGACCGGTTTCACCAATGCCGACCTGACGATTGCCAACGGCACCTTGAGCTCAGTCAGCAGCAGCGACGGCGGGATTACCTGGACCGCCACCTTCACGCCGACAGCCGGCATCATCAGCGCGACCAATGTCATCAGCCTGGCGAACACCGGCGTGGCCGACCTTTCGGGCAATACCGGCAGCGGGACCAGTTCCTCGAGCAACTACGCCATCGACACCGCCCCGCCCACCGCGACGATCGTAGTGGCCGACAACGCACTGAAAATCGGTGAAACGTCACTGGTGACCATCACCTTCAGCCAGGCCGTGACCGGTTTCACCAATGCTGACCTGACGATTGCCAACGGTACATTGAGCGCCGTGAGCAGCAGTGATGGCGGCATTACCTGGACGGCGACCTTCACGCCGACTGCGAGCATTACCGATACGACCAACCTGATCACTCTGGACAACAGCGGTGTGCAGGCTGCCGCCACCGGTAACGTGGGCAGCGGCACCACCGATTCGAACAACTACGCCATTGATACCGTGCGCCCGACGGCGACTGTCGTGGTTGCAGACACGGCGTTGAGAATCGGCGAAACCTCGCTGGTCACCATCACCTTCAGTGAAGCGGTCAGTGGTTTCACCAACGCAGACCTGACCATCGCCAACGGCACGTTGAGCGCGGTGAGCAGCAGCGACGGCGGTATCACCTGGACGGCGACTTTTACCCCGAGCTCCAGCATCAACGACACGACCAACCTGATCACCCTGGCCAACACCGGGGTCAGCGACCTGTCGGGCAACGCCGGTAGCGGCACCACCGATTCCAATAACTACGCCATCGATACGGTCCGACCTACCGCGACCATTGTACTGGCAGACCCAACCCTGAGTGCCGGCGAAACCTCACTGGTGACCATTACCTTCAGTGAAGCGGTCAGCGGTTTCACCAATGCCGACCTGGCCATCGCCAACGGCACGTTGAGTGCGGTGAGCAGCAGTGACGGCGGCATCACCTGGACCGCGACGTTCACGCCAACCGTCGGCGTTAATGATGCGAGCAACGTCATCACCCTGGCCAATACCGGTGTGAACGATATCGCCGGCAACACTGGCAGCGGCACGACCAACTCCGGCAACTACACCATCGATACCGTGCTGCCGACAGCCACCATTGTGGTGGCTGACAACGCGCTGAAAATCGGTGAAACGTCGTTGGTGACCATCACCTTCAGCGAAGCGGTAACCGGCTTCACCAACGCCGATCTGACTATTGCCAACGGCACTCTGGGCGCGGTGAGCAGCGGCGACGGCGGCATCACCTGGACGGCGACGTTTACGCCGACCAGCGCGATCACCGACACCAGCAACGTCATCACCCTGGACAACAGTGGTGTACAAAACGCCTCGGGCAATGCCGGTAGCGGCACTACCAATTCCAACAACTACGCCATCGACACTCAGCGCCCAACGGCGACTATCGTGGTGGCGGATGCCGCGCTGGCGGTAGGTCAAACATCGGTGGTCACCATCACGTTCTCCGAGGCGGTGACCGGTTTCACCAACGCGGACCTGACCATTGCCAACGGCACGTTGAGCGCCGTGAGCAGCAGCGATGGCGGCATTACCTGGACGGGAACCTTCACGCCAACCGCCAGCATCACTGACGCGACTAACCTGATCACCCTGGCCAACACCGGGGTCAGCGACCTGTCGGGCAACGCCGGTAGCGGCACCACCGATTCCAATAACTACGCCATCGACAGCCAACGCCCGACAGCCACCATTGTATTGGCCGATACGACGCTCTCAGCGGGCGAAACCTCGCTGGTGACCATCACCTTCAGCGAAGCGGTCAGCGGTTTCACCAACGCCGACCTGACCATCGCCAACGGAACGCTGAGCGCCGTCAGCAGCAGTGACGGCGGCATCACCTGGACCGCGACGTTCACGCCAACCGTCGGCGTTAATGATGCGAGCAACGTCATCACCCTGGCCAATACCGGTGTGACCGATATCGCCGGCAACACTGGCAGCGGCGCGATTAACTCCGGCAACTACACCGTCGATACCGTGCTGCCGACAGCCACCATTGTGGTGGCTGACAACGCGCTGAAAATCGGTGAAACCTCGCTGGTGACCATCACCTTCAGCGAAGCGGTCAGCGGTTTCTCCAACGCTGACCTGACCATTGCCAACGGCACTCTGGGCGCCGTGAGCAGCGGCGACGGCGGCATCACCTGGACGGCGACGTTTACGCCGACCAGTGCGATCACCGACACCAGCAACGTCATCACCCTGGACAACAGTGGTGTACAAAACGCCTCGGGCAATGCCGGTAGCGGCACCACCAATTCCAACAACTACGCTATCGATACCCAGCGCCCGACGGCGACTGTAGTGGTGTCCGATTCGGCGCTGGGCGTTGGCCAAACCACGCTGGTGACCATCACTTTCAGTGAAGCCGTGAGCGGTTTCGACAACAGTGACCTGACGATCGATAACGGCACCCTCAGCGCAGTGAGCAGTAGCGACGGCGGGATCACCTGGACCGCGACCCTGACGCCGGTGGTAGGCATCACCGACACCAGCAACATCGTGCGCCTGGACAACACGGGCATTCAGGATCTGTCCGGCAACGCCGGCACCGGCAACACCGATTCCAACAACTACGCCATCGACAGCCTGCGCCCCACCGCGACCATCGTGTTGAGCGACACGACCCTGAAACCGGGGGAAACTGCGTTGGTGACCATCACCTTCAGCGAAGCAGTGAGCGGTTTCGACAACAGTGACCTGAGCATTGCCAACGGCACGTTGAGCGCCGTCAGCAGCAGCGATGGCGGCCTCACCTGGACGGGGACTTTTACCCCGACCATTGGCGTCACCGATGGCACCAACCTCATCACGTTGAACAACTCAGGCGTGACGGACGTGGCCGGTAACGCGGGGACGGGTGTCACCAACTCGGCTAACTATGTGGTGGAAACCCAAGTGCCGACTGCCACCATCGTGGTCGCCGATAACTCCCTCAAGGCGGGTGAAACCTCATTGGTGACCATCACCTTCAGCGAAGCGGTCAGCGGCTTCACCAACGACGACCTGACCTTCGCCAACGGCACCTTGAGCAACGTGTCGTCGAGCGATGGCGGCATTACCTGGACCGCGACCTTCACGCCAACCGTCGATGTGACGGACGCCACCAACCTGATCAGCCTGGACAATAGCGGCGTGATCAACGCCTCGGGCAACAGTGGCGTGGGTGTCACCGACTCCAACAACTACGCGATCGACACCGCTCGCCCGACCGCAACCATTGTGGTGGCGGACAATAGGCTGGGCATCGGCGAGACCACCACGGTCACCATCACCTTCAGCGAAGCTGTTTCGGGCTTCGACCTGTCGGACCTCAGCGTGGCCAATGGCGTGCTGTCCAACCTGGTCAGCAGTGACGGCGGCGTGACCTGGACGGCGACCCTGACGCCGACGGCGAACATCAACGATGCCACGAACCTGATTTTGCTCGACACCGGCAATGTGGCTGACGCCGCGGGCAACGTCGGTCCGTCCATTGCGATCTCCAATAACTACGGCCTCGACGCCACCCGGCCGACCGCGACCATCGTGGTCGCCAATCCGGCTTTGGGGGTCGGCCAGACCACGCTCGTGACCTTCACGTTCAGCGAGGCAGTGAGCGACTTCGACCTGTCGGATTTGAGCGTGACCAACGGCGAGTTGACCAACTTGACCAGCAGCGACGGCGGCAAGACCTGGACCGCGACGTTTACGCCGACGGCGAGTATCACCGACCCGAGCAACTTCATCGCGCTGGACACCAGCAACGTCAGCGACCTGTCGGGCAATACCGGCAACGGTGTATCGGTCTCCAACAACTACACGATCGACACCGTTGCGGTATCTGCCGTGACACCTGATCCGCTGTTCCTGATCACACAACCGGTGGCCGTGCCCGATCAACCTAACGTGCCACTGCAACCCATCGTCTTCATCCCACCCACCGGTGAACTGGGTTCACCGCTGACCTTTGACCCGTTGTTCGAAGATCGGGTGATCGGCAATGGCATCCGGCCGCTGGGCGACATTTTCATAAACCGCGGCGCGCTGGCGCCAAGCTTCATCGCGCAGGTGTTCAGTAGCAGTGACGCCGGTGGTAATGGCGCCGGTCATGGTTTCCTCGGTTTTGGCGGTGGCGATGGCGGGGTGTTCAGCACCAGTACGCTGTCGAGCCTGTTCAATCAGGACGCCGGCTCCGAGCGAAACTCACTGAACGCCTTCGGCGGTCATTCGATCAAGGCCGGTGATGTCTCCCAAGGCCTGCGCGGGGTGTTTGGCGCGCCGAGTCTGGTTCAGCAGATACAACAGCTCAAAGACATTGAACAGCGGCAGGTGGACAGCCTTGCCGCTGCTCTGAAACAGGTCGGCATCAGCGAAATGCAGGCGTGAAAAATACTTGAAAACAGTGCGGCACCCAGGGGCAGTCAAGGATGAAGAGAAGTCATAAGTTGTTCGGTGCCAGCCTGCTCGCGCTGGCGATCAGCGGATGTGCAGTGACCAGTGAACCGATTGAACGCAGCGTCAGCCAGCAGCGCGCCAAAAGTGATCTGCAAAACATGTACAGGGATCAGGAGCCGCTCAGTGGTCCGCTGACCTTGCACCAGGCCATGGCCCGCGCGGTGAAATACAACCTTGAAGGCCGACTCAAGATCATGGAAGAGGCCCTGGCCAAGCGTCAGCTCGACCTCGCCAGTTTCGACATGCTGCCGCGCATGGCGCTGGATGCCGGATACGTGGGACGTAACAACGTCAACGCCTCCAGCAGCCAGAGCGTCGAGACCGGAACCCAGTCCCTGGAACCGTCGACCTCGCAGGACCGCGACCGTGGAGTGGCGGACCTGACGATGGTCTGGAACGTGCTCGATTTTGGCGTCAGCTACATCAGTGCCAAGCAGCAGGGCGACCAGCGACTGATCGTTCAGGAGCGTCGGCGCAAAGTGATCAATACCATCGTTCAGGACGTGCGTTCCGCCTATTGGCGGGCCATGGCTGCCGAACGGTTGCTCAAGCAAATCGACAGTCTGATGGCGCGCGTCGAAACCGCGCGGGGCAACAGTCAGAGCATGAGCCAGCAGCGCATCGGCGATCCGATTCAGGCGTTGGGTTATCAACGCTCGCTGATCGAAGCCACCCGGCAACTGGAAGAACAACGCCGTGCCCTGTCGCTGGCGAAAACTGAACTGGCGACCCTGATCAATCTGCCCATGGGCACTGACCTGACCCTGGCAACCCAGGACGACTATGTCATTCCGGAGCTGAAAATCGACCTCGCCAGCCTGGAGCAGGAAGCCCTGACCAGCCGCCCGGAATTGCGCGAGCAGGATTACCAAACCCGCATCAGCGCCGCCGAAACCCGCAAAGCCATGTTGCGCCTGTTGCCGGGCCTGGAGTTCTCGGCCGGCGGGCATTACGACAGTAACTCGTTTCTGGTGGAGCAAGGCTGGGCGGACTATGGCGTGAAAGTCACCTGGAACCTGTTCAGCGTGATCTCCGCCCCTGCCGCGATCAACGTCGCCAAGGCCGGTGAAGAAGTCGCCACGGCGCGGCGTCAGGCGATGTCGATTGCGGTGCTGGCGCAGCTTTACGTGGCCAACGCCAACTACCGCGAAGCGTTGCGGCAGTTCAAGACCAATCAGCAGCTGTCGGACATCGACGGGCAGATCGTCGGCCAGTTGCGCAATCGTCATCAGGCGGCCGGGCTGGGTGAACTGGACTTGATCCAGGGCGAACTGAACACCTTGCAGGCCGATTTGCGCCGGGACCTTTCGTACGCCGATCTGCGTAATGCCTATGGGCAGATTTTCGCCAGTGCGGGGCTCGACCCGTTGCCGGATCAGGTGCAATCCACCGAAGTCCAGTCCATCGCCACGGCGTTGGCCAAGCGTGAAGAAGCGTGGGCGGCGGGCAATATTTCAGTGCCGGTGACCCATGCCCCAGTCCAGTAATCTGCTGGCGCCAACGGCGAGCATCAGTCGCGAACAGCGCGAGGCCCGCAACGGTCATCGCGGCACGGCGATCCTGCTGACCGGTTTGCCGGCGGCGGGCAAGTCGACGTTGGCGCAGGCGCTGCACGCCGAACTGTTCGAGCGCGGGGTACAAAGCGTCGTGCTGGATGGTGATGGGCTGCGGGTCGGGCTCAATCGCGACCTTGGATTTGCCGACAGCGATCGCCAGGAAAACATCCGCCGCGCCAGCGAACTCGCGGCGTTGCTGGTGGACAACGGTCAGATCGTGATCCTCGCGATGATCGCGCCGCTGGTGGAACTGCGTGAACTGTTTGCCCGGCGGCTGGGCGAGGATTACCGCGAAGTCTGGTGTAGCGCTTCCTTGGCAGTGTGTGAAGAGCGCGACCCGAAGGGGCATTATGCGCGGGCGCGACGGGGCGATCTGGCGGGGTTTACCGGTGTGTCCGCGCCGTATGAGCCGCCACCGTGCGCATCGCTGGTGGTCGACACCGGGGCGCAGTCGGTCGAGGCGTGTCTGGACCGCTTGCTGACCTGGCTAGGTGAGTGCGCGGTGCTGCCGAAACGATGAACCGAGCGGCGTTTTCTCGTTTGCCGGTGACGGTGGATCTGCCGTTGTTGTTGCAGGCGCTGGCGGCGATTGGCGAGGACGAGTGGCACGGTCATTTCAACAGTGCTTACTACGCCGGAGACTGGAGCGGCGTCGCGTTGATTTCCGCAGCGGATGCATCGACCGAACTGGCGCCCGGTCGTGGTGAACCGCTGATGCGTGCGCCCTGGTTGCGGGATATCCGGTGGCAGCAAGGCTTGCGGGATCTGCCGTTGGAGATCGTCTGCGCGCGGTTGTTGCGGCTCGGTCCGGGCGGGCGTATCCACGAGCATTGCGACTATGACCTTGGTGATCCGGATGCCGATCTGCGTCTGCACATCCCGCTCATCAGCGCGCCTTTAGTGGACTTTATGCTCGACCATCAGCGCATGCCGATGGCCGTCGGGGAATGCTGGTATCTAGACCTGTCGCGTCCCCATCGCGTGGACAATCGCGGTACACAGGCACGTATTCATCTGGTGCTCGATTGCCGGCCGGATAGCTGGCTTGAGCAGGCGATTATCGATGGGCTGGCTAGCACGCCGTCTCCCGGCGTATGCCATGGGGGTTTTGCGCAGTTCAAGCGCCTGGTGGAAAGCGATCCGCAACTCTGCCAAACCTTGCAGGGCTTGCGGGACAGCGAAGCGTTTGTCGCCCGTGCGCTGGAACTGGGGGCCGATCGGGGCTTGGTATTCACCCGCGAAGATATCCGCGCGGCGATGCGCGAGGGTCGCCGTCAATGGAACGAACAATGGAGCGCCTGAATCTCGAAGGCTGGTTGCCAATCCGGGTGTGGGAAGAGGCTGGGCGATGGCAGGTCGACTGGTGCTGGTTTGGTGACACGCGGCTGAATCAGCCGTTTTTCCTCGATGCTGTGGAAGAGGCGTTGCGGCTGCCGTTCAACCAGGCGTTTCGCCGGCAAACGCCTTTGTCTGTCCTTGCTGACTGGCAGACGTGCAGTCCCGGTCTGGCGCCAAGTGCATTCATTTTTCATGCATCCCGCTGCGGTTCAACGCTAGTCAGCCAGATGCTTGCGCAACTCGATAACCACATCGTCATCAGCGAACCGCCACCGCTGGATGCGCTGTTGCGCAGTGGGTTGCCCGTCGCCGAGCGTCGCGCGGCCATCGCTGGATTATTGTCCGCCTACGGTCAGTGTCGGCTCGGTGTGGAGCAGCGGTTGGTGATCAAGCTCGACGCCTGGAGCATTGGCGAGCTAGCGCTGTTACGCGAGTGTTTTGCGCAAACGCCATGGCTATTTCTATATCGCGATCCGCTGGAAATCTCCGTTTCACACCTGCGCCGCCCAGGCATGCACATGGTGCCGGGGATGATCGGCACCTGCGTTCTGGACGATGAGCTGCCATTCAGCCACCGTGAGGATTTCATCGCACGACGGTTGGGAAAGCTGTTGGCGTCGGGGTTGGTGCAATGCCAGGCATTTGGCGGATTACCGGTAAATTACAGCGAATTGCCGGAGGTCATGTCGGATCGTTTGGCGGAGTTTTTTGCGCTCGATACCGGGCAACGCAGCCAGGTGTTTGCGGCAGTGGGGCTGCATGCCAAGCAGCCGTCGCAGATGTTTGTCGGGGATAGTGAAGACAAACGTCGAGAAGCCTCATCACTACTGCGCGACCGGGTGGCCCATTGGGCGCAAGCGCCTTATCAGGCGTTGGAAAACCTGCGTATCAGCTTTAGTGGCACAGATGTTCATACCATCAAGACTTTTGCGACAGATCCGCCATGCCTTTGAGCAGCTCGATCGGCAGTGGAAAGACGATGGTCGAACTCTTGTCCCCGGCAATCGAGCTCAGCGTCTGCATGTAACGCAGCTGCATGGCCCCTGGCTGGCGACCAAGCATTTCGGCGGCCTGCATGAGTTTTTCCGACGCCTGCAATTCACCTTCGGCGTGGATCACCTTGGCCCGACGTTCCCGTTCGGCTTCGGCCTGTTTGGCGATGGCGCGGACCATCGACTCGTTGAGGTCCACGTGTTTGATCTCGACGTTGGCCACCTTGATGCCCCAGGCGTCGGTCTGGGCGTCGAGCACCTGCTGGATGTCGACGTTCAGCCGCTCCCGTTCGGCCAGCAGTTCATCGAGTTCGTGTTTGCCGAGCACTGCCCGCAAAGTGGTCTGGGCCAATTGACTGGTGGCCATGAGAAAGTCTTCGACCTGGATGATCGCCTTCTGCGGATCGAGGACGCGGAAGTACAGCACCGCATTGACCTTGACCGAGACGTTGTCGCGGGTGATCACGTCCTGGGGTGGTACGTCGAGGACCACGGTGCGCAAGTCGACGCGGACCATTTGCTGGACCACCGGAATCAGCAGGATCAGGCCTGGGCCTTTGACCTGCCAGAAGCGTCCGAGCTGGAACACCACCCCGCGTTCATATTCGCGCAGGATTCGAAAGGTCGACCCCGCCAGTGCAATCAGCAATAACAGCAGCGCGGCAAAACCCAGTTGCAAACCCATGACTATTCTCCACCCGGCGCCGCGTCAGCCGCGGCCACTTCCAGCAGTAATCCCTTGCGTGCCACCACCCGGACCCATTGCCCGGGTTGCAGCGGCGTGGCACTGAGTACTTGCCACTGTTCTCCTTGCAGGTGCACCCAGCCATTGTAGGCATTGCCAACCTGTAGCGACGTCACCGGGGTTACGCTGCCCAGCAGCCCGGCATCGCCACTGACCGTTTGGCGCGGTCGGGTTTTCAGGGCGTGGATCAGCAGGAAAGTCAGCAGCAACGCGCTGGCAATGCCCAAGCCGATCATCAACGGAACAGGCACCTCGGTGTTGGTCAGAATCACCGCGCCGATCACGATCAACACAATGCCGCCCAAACCGATCACGCCGTAATTGGGCAACGTCGCCTCAGCGATCAAGAAAGCGATGCCGAACGTGATCAGCCAGATCCCGATGGGGTTGGGCGCCAGCAGGACAACCGTGTCCGCCGCGAAAACCGATCCGCTCAAGGCCAACAGCAATGCAACTGCACAAGAACGAGTATTCACTTGACCCTCCGGGCCGTCATTGGGGGTTCTGGTTACAGTCTAGCTGAGGCCTTGATTGTATGATTTTTGATCAGTTGTCGACGTTGGCCGACGGGCAGATTTCCTTCCGGTTTGCGCCAACAGGCCTAGACTTTTAAGGGTGAGAAAAGGTTTAACCATCGTCCGCCAGACGTTGTTGCGGACACCGAGGTGCATCATGCGTATGGCAAAAACTGTGCAGCGAAGCCTGGAACAGGCGAACTGCGAATATGACATCGTCACCCACCCACACTCGGCCAGCAGCCTTGAAACGGCACGGGTCTCGGGCATTCCTGCCGAACGGGTGGCCAAATCGGTGATCCTCGACGACCACCATGGTCATTACCTGATGGCCGTGCTGCCCGCGAGTCGTCACCTGGACCTGAGTAAAGTGCGCAGCAGCGGGGAATGGCAGGTCACCCGGGAAAGCAACCTGCCGCACCTGTTTGATGACTGCGAACGCGGCGCCGTGCCGGCATTGGGTGAATCCTATGGCATGAAAATGGTCATCGATCCCTTGCTGACCCGGCAGAACGACATCTACCTGGAGGCTGGTAACCACAACAACCTGGTGCACATGAGCATGCCGGAATTCCTGAAAATGGTGCCGCATGCTGAAGTGTGTGAATTGAGCCAATAAGATCGCGGCGCCGTTACTGCCGCCTTCGCGAGCAAGCCCGCTCCCACAGGACATCGCATTCCCCTGTGGGAGCGGGCTTGCTCGCGAAGGGCCGCGCCGCGGTTACCCATCCAAAACGCGATTACTAAGGAGCTCCTCATGGAATCCCCAACCCACAGCCTGCCCTCGCTGTTCAAACAACTCGGCCTGCCTGATGACGCTGAAAACATCGACAAATTCATCGCTACCCACTCACCGCTCAAGCCCGAATTGCATTTGGCGGATGCGTTCTTCTGGAGCGAGAGCCAGGCGCAGTTTTTGCGTGACGAGATTCTGGATGACGCGGATTGGGCGGAAGTGGTGGATCAGTTGGATGTACTGATGAGGAAGGGGCGGGGGGTGTAAAAATCTTGGTGAAATCACTGAAATGTGCACAAAACTTACAAGCGCTGAAGAAGTCTTGGCTTTAATCGCGTTTGTGAACTTTTTCTGTGGACGCGCACAATGCCGTTCGTTGGATGCGCACACCTACATGATGCTTTAAAACTTAAAGTTATCGCGCCAACGCGTGTGGCGATGGTCAAACCCGTCACATGCATTTCGATGATTGGGGATTGCCTGGCTGTTCCACAATCAGTCGCGCCAGCAACCGACCACCTGCATAACGGTTTGAGGGGCGCTGCGGGCGTCAGTTACGTCCCGCCTGCACCGGACTTGTGTCGTGAACTGATGGATGAGTTGATGGCTTTCGCCAATCAGTCTTCAAGGCAAGTCGACCCACTGGTGGACGCTGCTGTGACCGCTTTCGGATTCGTCTTCCGTTCATGGATGGCAATGGTCGACTTTCACGTTTCCTGATTCATCAGACCCTTTGCCATTCCGGTGCCTTGGAAAATGGTTTGCTGCTGCCCGTCTCCGTAGCCATGAAACACGAAGAGGCTAACTACCTCGAAGCGCTGAAAGATTTCTCAAAACCTGCCCGCGATTTTTGGGACGTCACTTGGCTGGACGCGATCAAATGGCGTTCGAGTTCATCGGGCATCATTCCATTTATCGCTTCTGGGACGCCACCCGCTGCGTCGAATTCACGCTGCAAATGGCTCGCCGCGCTTGGAAGTCGAGTTGCGAGAGAAAACCGAGTTTCTCGACCGCTACGACCGAGTGATCAAAGCTGTGAATCAGCGTTTCGATGTGCGCGGCAGCGATTTGTCGAAACTTGTGATGATGTGTCTGGACAACGACGGCAAAGTCTCGAAGCACCGACGCAAGCAGTTTCAGTGCAGCGTGCCTGAGGAGGTTTTTGAGTTTATTGAGGAGGAAGCCGGGAGGCTAATGACTGACCTGTGAACGTCAGGCTCTTTTCAGAAACGAATTTGTTTCAAAACTTGACCGACTTTCCCCCCAAATGCCATATTGATAGTTAGCAAACTAACAGTGTGTCTTTTCTCCCGTGCCGAAATCCCTCGACGCTCTCCAGATGAACATCAGCAGCTCCATGGTGGTGGCCGCCAGGCATTGGCGCAGGATCTGCCAGACCACGCTGGTCAACTATGGAATCTCCGAAGCCTGTGCTGTCCCGTTGTTGATGATCGGGCGTTTGGGCGAGGGTGTGCGGCAGGTGACGGTGGCGCAGGCGGCGGGGATGGAGAGTCCGTCCCTGGTGCGTTTGCTCGATCAGCTGTGCCATGCCGGCTATGTCTGTCGTACCGAAGACCCCCACGACCGCCGCGCCAAATGCCTGAGCCTGACCGAAACGGGTCGGGCGTTGGTGCAGGCCGTTGAAATCGAGCTGGTGCGCTTGCGTCATGAAGTGCTTGAAGGGATCGACCAGAGCGATCTGGAAGCCGCGCTGCGGGTATTGAGAGCTTTTGAAGCGGCCAATCATCTGCCGGTGGCCAACCCTTGAACGGATTTTTTACCGGCGTGCCCCCGGCGCGGGACTGGTTCTACGGTGTGCGCACGTTCGCGGCATCGATGATTGCGTTGTACATCGCCATGCTCATGCAAATGCCCCGTCCTTACTGGGCGATGGCCACGGTCTACATTGTTTCCAGTCCGTTTGTCGGCCCTACCAGTTCCAAGGCGTTGTACCGCGCGGTCGGCACTCTGCTGGGGGCTGCGGCAGCGGTTTTTTTCGTGCCGATGTTTGTCCAGAGCCCTTATGTGCTGGTGGTGGTCATTGCGCTGTGGACCGGGATTTTGCTGTTCCTGTCCCTGCACCTGCGCACCGCCAATAGCTACGCGTTGATGCTCGCCGGTTACACCTTGCCGCTGATCGCCCTGCCGGTGGTGGATAACCCGTTGGCGGTGTGGGATGTGGCCGAAGCGCGTACCGAAGAGATTTTCCTCGGCATCGCCGTTGCGGCGGTGGTTGGTGCCATGTTCTGGCCCCGGCGGCTGGCGCCGGTGTTCAACGATTCGGTGAACAAATGGTTTGCCGATGCCTCGACCTACAGCCTGCGCTTTCTGAGCCGCAACGTGCAGCCTGAGGAAGTCAGCACTCTGCGCTCCGCCATGGTGACGACCTTCAACAGTCTGGAATTGATGATCGGCCAACTGCCCCATGAGGGCGCGCGACCGCAAACCGTGCGCAACACCAAGGAACTTCGCGGCCGCATGATTCACCTGTTGCCGGTGATCGACGCCCTCGACGATGCGCTCTATGCCCTGGAGCGACGCACGCCCGAGCTTGTGGATAAGTTCGCGCCGCTACTCAATGCGACCACCGAATGGCTCGACCACCGGGACGCCAACATCGAGCGCTGGCAGGTCCTGAAAAACCAGCTCGAAGCCCTGCAACCAAGTGCCGAAGCGCTGAATGATCGCAAGCAATTGCTGTTCTCCAACGCGCTGTATCGCCTCGGCGAGTGGATCGATTTATGGCAAGACTGCCGCAGCCTGCAATACGCCATCCAGTGCGAAAGCCAGGACAGCTGGCGCGCGGTGTACCGGCATTGGCGCCTCGGTCGGCTGTCGCCGTTTCTCGACCGTGGCCTGATGCTTTATTCGGCAGCGTCGACGGTGACTGCGATCATCGTCGCCTCGGTGCTGTGGATTTTGCTCGGCTGGACCGACGGCGGCGCCGCGGTGATTCTGGCGGCGGTGGCATGCAGCTTTTTCGCTTCGATGGACGACCCGGCGCCGCAGATTTACCGGTTCTTTTTCTGGACGGCGATGTCGGTGCTGTTCGCCAGTCTTTATCTGTTTCTGGTCCTGCCCAACCTGCACGACTTCCCGATGTTGGTCCTGGCGTTTGCCGTGCCATTCATTTGCATCGGTACCTTGACGGTTAAACCGCAGTTTTACCTGGGCATGCTGCTGACCCTCGTCAACACCTCGTCCTTCATCAGCATTCAGGGCGCATACGACGCAGATTTCCTCAGCTTCGCCAACTCCAACCTGGCCGGTCCCGTCGGGTTGTTGTTTGCCTTCGTCTGGACCCTGATCGCCCGGCCGTTCGGCGCAGAACTGGCGGCCAAGCGTCTGACCCGCTTCAGTTGGCGCGACATTGTCAGCCTCACCGAACCGGCCACGCTGTCCGAACACCGGCACCTGGGCGTGCAGATGCTCGATCGCCTGATGCAGCACCTGCCGCGTCTGGCCATGACCGGCCAGGACTCCGGCATCGCGCTGCGAGAAGTGCGGGTGGCGCTGAACCTGCTGGACCTGATTGCTTACTCGCCGCGCGTGCACGGTGTGGCGCACGTGCTGCTGCGTCAGGTGGTGGCCGAGGTCGGCGAGTACTTCAAGGCGTGCCTCAAGGCTGGCGCGCGTCTGCCGGCGCCGAGCCCGTTGTTGATGACGCTGGACCGCACCCGCCGAGCCCTCAGCGGCCAGGGCGATGACGAGACCCGCCTGCATCTGCTGCACGCCTTGAGCGGCCTGCGCCTGTCGTTGCTGCCGGGGGTGGAATTCGTCGGTGGCAGCGAACTCGAAGAGCCGCTGCCCCATGGCATCGATGGAGCACCTCTATGATCGGCGATCTGGATATCAGCGGGGTGTTTTTGCCCACGCTGCTGGTGCTGATGGGCATGACGTATGTGTTGTACCTGCTGGTGCACGGGTTGCTGACGCGCCTGCACTTTTACCGTCTGGTCTGGCACCGGGCATTGTTCAACGTGGCTCTCTACGCTTTGCTGCTCGGCGCCGTGGACTCACTCAGTCGATACCTGATGACATGAAAAAACCGTTTTTAACCATTGGCCGTGTGGTCCTGACCTTGTTGATCGTGACGTTCGCGGTGGTCGTGGTCTGGCGCATGGTGATGTATTACATGTTCGCGCCCTGGACCCGGGACGGGCACATCCGTGCCGACATCGTGCAGATTGCGCCGGACGTCTCCGGGCTGATCCAGCAAGTGGGCGTGCGCGACAACCAGTTGGTCAAACGCGGCCAGGTGTTGTTCAGCATCGATCAGGACCGTTTCAAACTGGCCCTGCGCCAAGCGAAAGCGGCTGTCGCCGACCGTCAGGAAACCCTGGCGCAGGCGCAACGGGAAGCCAAGCGTAACCGCGGCCTCGGCAACCTGGTGCCGGGCGAGCAACTGGAAGAAAGCCAGTCGCGCGTCGCTCGTGCCGAGGTGGCGTTGATGGAAGCCCAAGTGGCGGTGGACAGCGCGCAGCTCAACCTCGACCGCTCGACCATCCGCAGCCCGGTGGACGGCTACGTCAACGACCGAGCGCCGCGAACGCAGGAGTTCGTCACCGCCGGGCGGCCGGTGTTATCGGTGGTGGACAGCAACTCATTCCACATCGATGGGTACTTTGAAGAAACCAAACTGGACGGCATCCATGTCGGCCAAAGCGTGGACATCCGCGTGATCGGCGACCGTGCGCGCCTGCGCGGGCACGTGGAAAGCATCGTCGCCGGCATTGAAGACCGCGACCGCAGCAGCGGCAGCAACCTGTTGCCCAACGTCAACCCGGCGTTCAGTTGGGTGCGCTTGGCCCAGCGGATTCCGGTGCGGATCGCCTTCGACGACGTGCCGGCGGATTTCCGCATGATTGCCGGGCGGACCGCGACCGTGTCGATCATGGATGATCAAAACCTGGAGCCCGCGAAATGAGCAGGGCCTCGGCATTGGCTGTCGCCGGATTGGGCTTGCTGCTGTCGGCCTGTCAGGTGGTTGGGCCGGATTATCACTTGCCGGACGAAGCCGCCGTTCACCGTGAAGATTTGCAGGGCGAACTGGCGGTGGACGGCAAAAATGTCGTGTCCGCGCCGGTGCCAAGCGATTGGTGGCGCTTGTATCAGGACCCGCGCCTCGATCAACTGTTGCAACAAGCCATGGACTCCAACACGGATTTGCGCGTGGCGGCGGCGAACCTTTCCCGGGCCCGCGCTCAGGTTGACGAAGCCCAGGCGGCTGGCGGCTGGAGTGGCGGCGTGAAGATGGGCGCACAGCGTTTGCAGGAGTCCGGCGAAGCCTTCTTGCTACCGGAAAAAGTACCGGTGGCCAACGTTGGCGATATCGGCATCACCACCTCTTATCAGTTCGACTTGTTCGGCACGTTGCAGCGCGGCATCGAAGCGGCGAAAGCCAATGCCGATGCGACTCAAGCCGCCGCCGATACGGCACGCATTACCCTAGTGGCGGATGTGGTTCGGGCTTACACCCAAGTGTGCGCGGCCAACGAAGAGCGGGAAATCGCCCAGCATTCTCTCGACCTGCAAGCCCAGAGCACCACACTGACCCAGCGTCTGCGCGACGCCGGGCGCGGCGATGAAACCCAGGTCACCCGCTCGCAAACCCAATTCAAATCCCTGCGCGCCGACATGCCGCGTTATGAAGCGGCCCGTCAGGCCGGGTTGTTCCGCTTGTCGATGCTGCTGGCCAAACCGCTGGATCAACTTCCGGCCGGCACTGCCAGCTGCGCTGAACTACCGAAAATTGCGCAATTGTTGCCAGTGGGGGACGGTGCCACCTTGCTCAAACGCCGCCCCGACGTACGGCAGGCCGAACGCCGACTGGCTGCCGCGACCGCCGGCATCGGTATCGCCACTGGCGAGTTGTACCCGGACATCAGCATCGGCGCGACCGTCGGTACCGTCGGCATTCTGGAAAACCTCGGCAAACCGGCGACCAATCGCTGGGGCTTTGGCCCGCTGCTGAGCTGGACCGTGCCGTCCAACGGCTCCCGGTCGCGAATCCGTGAAGCTGAGGCAACGACCCAAGGCGCACTGGCGCATTTCGATGGCGTGGTGCTCAACGCCATCCGCGAGACCCAGACCGGTCTGGCCCAGTACTCCGCGCTGTTGCAACGCCGCGACGCCTTGGCGGACGCCGAACAATCGGCGCAACTGGCGGCCGACCAGACGCACCGTTTTTTCACCGCCGGTCGCGCTTCGTTCCTGGCAGACCTGCAAGCCACCCGCACTTACACCGACGTGCGGGCGCAACTGGCGTCCGCCAACACCCAGGTTGCCATGAGCCAGATCGATTTGTTCCTCGCACTGGGCGGCGGTTGGGAAAGCGGACGAACGCACGGCACGAACCCCGGCAAACCCTGAGGCCGTTGCTATGCTTTGACTTGATGAGATCGCTCGTCGAACTCATCGATCAAGGCTCGCGTTGGTCATGGGGATTCCAATAATGAAAAACCCTTATGCTCCCGGCTTCTGGTGCGCTATTACGGCATTGGTCTTGCTGTCGGCCACCTATTTCTACGGCATCATGCTGGCCCACCAGATCGACAAGGCCCTGGTGTTCCTCGACAGCGCCGCGGCGCTGATTGCCGTGATGTCCATCGTGATGGTCGCCTGGGCTTCGCTCCAGGGTCAGCGCGTCAAAAAAAGACAGCTCGAACGAGGCAAGACCCTGGTGCTGATCTGGGACACCAAGGTTGCGCTGCGCCGCGTCGAAACGGTGTTCGACCGATATTTCTGGGGCAGTTACTGGCAACCGGGGCGCACGTTCCAGGAAGTCATGGGCGAACTTACCGGCACACCGCTGGAAAAAAGTCTCGAAACGCTCAAGGCGCAATGCCTGGAGCTGGACAAGCAAATCGCCGACGACGGCCGGCACTGGCTCAACAACGCCCGCGAACTCTCCGACGTCGCCACCGCCATGGCTCGCGAACGCTATCAACTGGACTTCTGCGACCCACGCTCGGAGGTGACGGGCGGGGCGGTGATCAATCGGGATTTCGAGGTGCTGGTTTATACCTGGACTGCACGGCTCAAAAGCTTTGATCATCAGCTTGATGAGATTGAAGTCCAATATTCTTGAATTGATGTTGGCTGTACCGATGCCTTCGCGAGCAAGCCCGCTCCCACATTAGATCGGCGGTGAACACAGATTTTGTGCACACCAGAGATTCAATGTGGGAGCGGGCTTGCTCGCGAAGGCATTCTGGTGACCACTGAAACTCTCGCCCCCTGCCCATTGTCCACAAGCAACGGCGTCCCCTGGACACTCTTTAACCTTTAATCATTGGGTTGCCCCGCGTCGCTAATGCTAATCTGCACCCCACTTTTAGCGCAGTCGTGACCACAACCCGTCATGGGTTCAGGGAAGACGACCACACCTTCAACAACGGACATTGATCGGGTAATTCATGAATAAATCAGCAGGCGTGCTTCTTGGAATCGTCGTTGCCATCGGTGCGATCAGCGCCGGCGGTGCCTGGTACACCGGCACCAAACTCGAAGGTGTGCTGAACACCTCGATCGCCGACGCCAACAAAGAACTGCAAACCGCGCTGGTCGGCTCCAACGGCACGGCGTCGCTGGAACTGGTGTCGCTGGAGCGCCATGTGTTCAGCAGCACCGCGCATTACCGCCTCAAGGGCGAAGGTGAAATGTTCGGTGAGGCGCCGGTCGAGCTGCTGTTTGTCGATCGCATCGAGCACGGTCCGCTGCCGTTCTCGCGCCTGGTGTCGCTGAAGTGGCTGCCGGTCTTGGCCACCAGTCACTACGAGCTGGAAAGGACGCCAATCACCGAGAAGTGGTTCGCTGCCGCCAAAGACAAATCCCCGCTCACCGGCGTGGTCAACATCGGTTACGACAACTCCACCAACGGCAATCTGGAATTGCTGCCGCTGGACGTGGCGCTGGACGACAAGTCGAACCTGAAGTTTTCCGGGCTGAATCTCGAAGTCGCTGCCAGCCCTCAAGCGCAGAAGGTCAAGGCCAACGGCTACATGGACAACCTGACGCTGACCACCGTGGCTGAAGACCAGACGCCTGTGAAGGTCGAATTGAGCGGCCTGACCCTGGCCAGCAACCTGGCGAAAAGCACCTACGGTTACTACACCGGCGAGAACACCGTCGAGCTGACCGACAGCAAGACCACCTTCGGCGCCAAGCAGTCGGTATTGGGTTTCAAGAAATTTGAAATGAAAAACCAGACCGAGGAATCGGGTACCAGCGGCTCGGGGCGTGCCGATTACAAAGTGGGCGAGGTGTCCTTGAACGGCAAGACTGTCGGCTCGGCGCAGATGGCCATGAGCCTGAAGAACCTCGACATCCCGGCGACGATGTCGCTGATGCAGATTTACCAGACCAAATTGCAACCCTACGAGAAGGCCGCCGCTGAGGCCGCCGCCGCTGGTGAACCGGTTCCAGAGCTGGTCTTGACCCCGGCCGAAGAGGCGCAGGTCAAAACCGGCCTGGAGAAACTGCTCGCCGCCGGCCCGCAGGTAGCCCTGGAAAATCTGTCGTTCCACACCACCAATGGCGAAAGTCGCGCCAACCTGGTGCTCGACCTGACCAAACCGAAGTCCATGGACCTGCCGCCGGATCAACTGACGCAACAATTGATCGCGCTGCTGGACTTCAATCTGCAGGTGTCCAAGCCGATGCTTGTCGACCTGCTCAGCGTGCAATCGCAAATCGAAGGCCAGACCGACGCCAAGCTCATCGCCGACCAAGCCACCGCCACCGCCGACATGTTTGGCAGCATGGCGGTCGGGACGCAGTTTGCAAAACTGGAAGGCAACAACATCGTCACCAAATTGCACTACGCCAACAATCAGGTGGAGTTCAACGGGCAGAAGATGACCTTCGAAGAGTTCGTCGGTTTCGTGATGAGCAAACTCGGTGGGGCTGGCGTAGTTCAGTAACGCCTAGACGTCTCGAATCAGCCGCCACGCCTCATCCACCGGCAGCGGCTGCTTCATCCGTTCGGCGAGCATCGCCATTGCCCGCTCTTCATCGCAGGCCACTGCGGCGACCACCACCCCATTCTTGGCGAACAGGCCAATAAAGGGCGGGTGGTTCGGGTCGCCCTTGAACTCGACCTCGTCCCAGGCCTCGGCGTGACCGAGGTAGTCGTAGTTTTTGCCGAAATGCCAGGTCCAGAAATACGGCACGTCGAGGTAATGCTCGTCGCCGCCCAGCATGTTTGCCGCAGCGATCCGCGCTTGTTGCTGCGCCAGTCGCCAATGTTCGATGCGTTGAGGCTGGCCGTTGAGCGGAAAAGTGGCGATATCACCGGCCGCCCAGAGCCCGTCAGTCACGCGCATCCCGCCATCGACCTTCAGCGAATGATCTTTTTCCATGGGCAGATCGGCAAACGGTCCGGTTGCCGGGCTGACGCCAATGCCGACCAGCACCAGATCCGCCGGTAAACGCTCGCCATTATCCAGCCGCACGGCTTCGACCTTGCCGGTGCCTTCGATGTGCGTGGCTTCGCCATCCGTATGAAACACCACCCCGTTGGCCTCGTGCAGGGCACGAATGGCTTTGCCGACGGCTTCGCCAAACTGTTTGACGAAGGGCACTGCATGTCGGGCCAGAACGGTGACATCCAGACCGTATTCGCGCAGGGACGAAGCGGACTCCAGGGCAATAAAACTGTCACCGATGATCACCGCGCGTTGGCCGGGTTTCGCCGCGCTCAAAATCTGTTGAGCCTGATCCTTCGAGCGCAGCACAAAGACTTGCGGCAGGTCGGCACCGGGCAGCGTGAGAGGCTTGGGTATGCCGCCGGTTGCGAGCAGCGCTGCGTCGTAGCTCATCGATTGACCGTCGGTCAGTCGTAGCGTTTTGTTAGCTGCATCCAGGCTCGCCACTTCGCCGTTTATCCGCTCGATACGCTGTTGTTGATAAAAACGTTCATCACGCAGCGGCGGGACTTCTTCCGGCGGCATCTCGCCGGCGATCACGAATTTGCTCAGCACCGTGCGGTCGTAACCGGCATCAGTTTCTCGGTCGATCAGCAGCACCCGCCCCCCGAAACCGTTCTCGCGCAATGCCGCTGCACACGCGGTGCCTGCCGCGCCGGCACCGACGATCACAAAAGTCCGCTCGTCATCCGCTGGCGGAGTGTGAGCGTAGGTCATCGGCTGATCGTCGACCCAGACCTCGTCATCGCGCACCTCCACCGGATAGCGCTTGAGGCTGTCCAGGGACGGTGGTTCGCACAGCCCGCCGTCCTCGATCCGATAAGCTGCCTTGTGCCACGGGCAGATCAGGCGTCCATGGCACAGCGCACCTTCGGCCAGCGGTGCACCGGCGTGCGGGCATTCGCCCTGATAGGCGCGCAATTGATCGCCAGCCCGCAGCAAAACAATTTTTGTCTCCGCGATCTGGACTTCAAGGCCACGGTGTTCCGACACATCGGCGAAACGGGCAACTCGGTGCAGTGCCATGATCGCTCTCCAGACAGGCGTTTCACTTAAGAGTTTGGCGCGTGTCCCGAGGTTCAGCCAATTCCCGGTGCCAGCGCATGAACGGTCCGGCTATAGTTTGCACGCCGACGACGGCCCCACCCGCACAAGGTGCTCCGGTATGACCCGATTGACCTCTCTGAACCCTTGGCTGGCGGCCCTTGCAGTCGCCCTTTGCGTGCAACTTCCGGCGCAGGCCCAGGAGCGCTTCACCCTCAGCATTCCTGGTGTTTCGGATAACCGCCTGTTCACCTCGGCAGCGGCCAGCGATGCCAGCGGCTGCGGTGGCAAGAATCAGTCGCCGGCCCTGAGCTGGAACCCCGGCCCGCCGGGCACCTTGAGCTATGCCATCGTGATGCACGATCCAGACGGTCAGAAAGGCCTGGGCGTTGATCACTGGATTCATTACGGTATCAAGCCAGCGACTCATCAAATCCCCGCCGGTGTCGGCGCCAAATCCGCCCTCGAAGGCGTGGGCGGCAGCAACAGCAAAGGCACCACCGGTTACATCGGTCCTTGCCCGCCAGTGGGCGACAGTTCCCACCACTACATCATCCAGCTCTACGCCCTGGACCTGGCCCCTGAGGCTTTGCCCGCCGGCCTGACCCGCGCGCAGCTGATGGAAAAGATCAAAGGCCATGTGCTGAAAAACAGCAGCGTGGTGCGGCGTTATCACCGCTGAAGATTTTTTCGCTTTGGCTTAACCCGAACCGAGCGGGCTGTCCGTCTCAGAAGTTGAATGGATCAATTTCCTCCTGAGGTCAGCCCCCATGTCCCTCCCCCTGCATTTTCTCCGCCCGGCCGCCCAGGGTTTTGCCGCCGGTTTGCTGCTGGCCATTGCCGGTTGCGGCGTTTCGTCCACACCTGATTCCGCCTCAGTGTCGCCACCGGCTCAAGGTGCTTTGAAGACCGAGGCGTTGGTCCAAAGCGAGGCGGTCATGGCGGACGCCTCGATGGCCAAGCGCAGTGTGCGTCCGGCGCCGATGGCGGGCTATGCCCCGATGTCTGAAGCTCCTGCGCCCGGCTATCGGGATGAACAGCGGGAGCAATACCAAGCGCTGGCGGACAATCCGGTTCACAGCGTGGCCGAAGCGCCGGTATCGACCTTCAGCGCCGACGTCGATACCGGCGCTTACGCCAATGTTCGCCGCCTGCTCAATCAAGGTCGCCTGCCACCCGAAGGCGCGGTGCGACTGGAAGAAATGGTCAATTACTTCCCCTACGATTACGCGCTCCCCACGGATGGATCGCCCTTCGGCGTGACCACAGAACTGGCGCCGTCGCCCTGGAACCCGCATACCCGATTGCTGCGCATCGGTATCAGGGCTTCCGACCGCGCGGTAGCGGAACTGGCACCAGCGAATCTGGTGTTTCTGGTGGACGTGTCCGGCTCGATGGACCGTCGCGAAGGGTTGCCGCTGGTCAAAAGCACGCTGAAACTTTTGGTCGATCAATTGCGCGAGCAGGACCGGGTTTCGTTGGTGGTCTATGCCGGCGACTCGCGTGTGGTGCTGGAGCCGACTTCCGGACGGGAAAAAGCGAAGATTCGTACAGCCATCGAACAACTAACGGCTGGCGGCTCGACCGCAGGCGCGTCGGGTATCGAACTGGCCTATCAAATGGCGCAGCAGGCGTTTATCCCCAAAGGCATCAACCGCATCTTGCTGGCCACCGACGGCGACTTTAACGTCGGCATCAGCGACTTCGACAGCCTCAAGCAAATGGCTGTGGATAAGCGCAAGACCGGCGTTTCCCTGACCACCCTGGGTTTCGGTGTGGATAACTACAATGAACACCTGATGGAGCAACTGGCCGATGCCGGCGACGGTAACTATGCCTACATCGACAACCTGCGCGAGGCGCGCAAGGTGCTGGTGGATCAGCTCGGCTCAACCCTCGCCGTGGTGGCGAAGAACGTGAAGCTGCAAGTGGAATTTAACCCGGCGCAGGTCAGTGAATATCGGCTGTTAGGGTATGAAAACCGCGCGTTGAAACGTGAGGATTTCAGTAACGACAAGGTTGATGCTGGTGAAATCGGTGCAGGACACACGGTGACGGCTCTGTACGAAATTGTGCCCAAGGGTGAGAAGGGCTGGATGGAGCCGCTGCGATATGGCAATCCCGAGGCCGCCGCTTCTGGAAAAACTGGGGAATTGGCGATGCTGCGTGTGCGTTATCAGTTGCCTGAAGGTGGGAATAGTCGGTTGATCGAGCGGCCAATCGTTAACGGTGATGCCGGTAAAGCCAGTGACGACCTACGATTTGCGGCGGCCGTTGCGGCGTTTTCCCAGCAACTCAAGGACGGACGCTACACAGGTGATTTCAGCCTGAAAGACACCGAAGCACTGGCCCGCGGTGCACGAGGCGAGGACCGATTCGGCCTGCGCGCAGAATTCGTGCAATTGGTGGAGTTGGCCCAAAGCCTTCGCACCTCGACAGCATCGAATCAACAGCCCAATGACAACCGGATCGAATAGTGAGCCGCTCAACGGAGGCTACAACTGAAATGGCTGACGCAGAATTGAGCGACGAATCGCTGCTGGCGCGTTATCGCTCGGGCGACGGGCCGGCGTTCGAGATTTTGTACGCTCGTCATCGCCAGGGGCTTTATCGATTCCTGCTCGGCCTGAGCGGTAAATCCGAACTGGCCGAAGAGGTTTACCAGGAAACCTGGCTGAGCCTGATCCGTAGCACCAGTCAGCCACAAGGTCGGGCGAATTTTCGTACCTGGCTCTACCAGATTGCCCGCAATCGACTGATCGATCACTGGCGCAAGCACGGAGTCCACAACCCTTTGCATGACAGCTACGACGAACAGATTCACGCCTTGAGCGATGACGCAGCCGATCCCGAGCAACTGCTGAGCCTGAGCCGCGACAGCCAGCGCCTCGAAGCCGCCCTGCAAATCTTGCCCACCGACCAGCGCGAAGTATTCCTGCTGCGCGCCCACGGCGATCTCGATCTGCCGCAGATCGCCACCCTCACCGAAACGCCGCTGGAAACCGTCAAAAGCCGCTTGCGCTACGCCCAGCAAAAACTGCGTCGGCTGCTGGCCGAGGAGGTACTGACATGACTGACGCCCGCAAAACACCCGAAGATGAAATGCTGCAGCATTTCCGTGAGCATGCCACCGGCGAACCTCCGGCCCACCTCGACGCCTTCATCCTGGCCACCGCGCACCGCGAGGTACCCGTGCCCAAGCCAGGCCTGTGGCAACGCTGGGTCCAGGCCTGCCAGAAACCTCGCTGGCAAGTCGCGTTCGCCAGCCTGGTCGGCGTGGCCCTGATGTTGGCGCTGGTGCAACGCACGCCGGATCAGGCGTCGAGTTACGACTTTGCTCCCGCGCCCAAAGCCTCCGCCCCTGCTGCCAAAAAAGAATCTGCAGAAGCTCCACCGTCAGCTGCCCGATCTCTGGCCGCCCCGGCCGGCGCGATGTCCGCACCCGCGCCAGCAGCACCCATGGCCGATTTTTCCGCCCCGGCGCAGAGCGAATCGTTCAACGCTGAAATGGCTGATGAAGCAAAGGTCAGCAAGCGTACGGCGGTTCCGGTGAAGACGCTGGATGAGCAATTACGTGAGGTGGTGCGGCTTCAGAATGCCGGTCAGAAGCAAGCGGCCGATGCCCTGATGGCGCAATTGCGCAAACGCTTTCCCGATGAAAACCTTGAGGTACGACTCCAGGATTTGCAGAAAAAATGAGATGAGCAGCGGACGCCCATTTGGCATCGACGCCCGAAAGCGCGCACTATCGGCTCATAGCCGATGCGTTGGAGGATGCCGTGGCAAATAAAATCGACCGCATCGCCCAAATGCTCAACTGCCCGGAAAAGGGCGAGGAATTACGACGGGCAGTGACTGAGAGTCGTAAGGAGTTTCTTCTGGCAAAGCAGGCAGAAGAAGCGCTTGAGGAAGACGTCCTTGATGATGAATTGATCGAGGACGAAGAAGACGATGATGAGTACGACGAGTTTGATTGGACGACAGAATGAAAAAACCGCTTCGGCGGTTTTTTTGTACGCCAGAGACGTCCTCAATAGTTGTTTACGATACCCACAAAAAAGCCCCAGACCCTAAGATCTGAGGCTTTCTCGTTTCTGCGTATGGTGCACCAGGCGGGATTCGAACCCACGACCACTGCCTTCGGAGGGCAGTACTCTATCCAGCTGAGCTACTGGTGCAATGCGGGCGCCATGATACTCATATGCGCTGCGGGCGTCCATGCTGCTGAATCGCCTGCGTTTTTCCAAAGCGTAACCTGCGTTTGCTACGTTGATCAGAAAAATTAGGCAAATGCGGCGTTTTCGTTCTTTTTTTCGAACAGCCTATTGTCCTTTACCCCCTTTGATCCTAGGATTCGTTTGAGATTTCAAACGCTCTTGTCTGGGTGCTGAACCGCACGAGTTCGATCAGTGCGCTATTTATGTGCTTCAGCCCGGTGAATGATTTCCCTGACGGCAGCCTATAAGGCGCCTTTCTACAATCATAATTTGCTCCGCGCCCGCCGCGGTGCTGTTAAGGAAAGCCGACATGCAGCTTAAAGACACCCAGTTGTTCCGCCAGCAAGCCTTTATCGATGGCGCTTGGGTCGATGCGGACAATGGTCAGACGATCAAGGTCAACAACCCGGCAACGGGCGAAATTCTGGGCACCGTGCCGAAAATGGGCGCTGCCGAAACCCGCCGTGCAATTGAAGCCGCTGACAAAGCACTGCCGGCCTGGCGTGCACTGACCGCCAAGGACCGTGCGAACAAGCTGCGTCGCTGGTTCGAACTGATCATCGAGAACCAGGACGACCTGGCTCGCCTGATGACCCTGGAGCAGGGCAAGCCATTGGCCGAAGCCAAGGGCGAAATCGTTTATGCCGCTTCCTTTATCGAATGGTTCGCCGAAGAAGCCAAGCGCATCTACGGTGACGTGATTCCGGGTCACCAGCCAGACAAGCGTCTGATCGTGATCAAGCAGCCAATCGGCGTGACCGCTGCAATCACCCCGTGGAACTTCCCTGCCGCGATGATCACCCGTAAAGCCGGCCCAGCGCTGGCCGCCGGTTGCACCATGGTGCTCAAGCCTGCTTCGCAAACCCCGTTCTCCGCGTTCGCCTTGGCTGAATTGGCCCAGCGTGCGGGTATTCCGAACGGTGTGTTCAGTGTTGTGTCCGGCAGCGCCGGCGACATCGGCAGCGAGCTGACCAGCAACCCGATCGTGCGTAAATTGTCGTTCACCGGCTCGACCGAAATCGGTCGTCAGCTGATGGCTGAATGCGCCAAGGACATCAAGAAAGTCTCCCTGGAACTGGGCGGCAACGCGCCGTTCATCGTGTTCGACGACGCGGACCTGGATAAGGCCGTCGAAGGCGCGATCATTTCCAAGTACCGCAACAACGGCCAGACCTGCGTCTGCGCCAACCGCCTGTACATTCAGGATTCGGTCTACGACGCGTTCGCCGAGAAGCTGAAAGTGGCCGTATCCAAGCTCAAGATCGGTAACGGTCTGGAAGAAGGCACCACCACTGGCCCGCTGATCGATGAAAAAGCTGTAGCCAAGGTTCAAGAGCACATCGCTGACGCCGTCAGCAAAGGCGCAACCGTGCTGTCCGGTGGCAAGAGCATGGAAGGCAACTTCTTCGAGCCGACCATCCTGACCAACGTGCCGAAGAACGCTGCCGTGGCCAAGGAAGAAACCTTCGGTCCATTGGCGCCGCTGTTCCGCTTCAAAGACGAAGCCGAAGTGATCGCGATGTCGAACGACACCGAGTTCGGTCTGGCTTCGTACTTCTATGCTCGCGACCTGGGCCGTGTGTTCCGTGTGGCGGAGGCCCTGGAATACGGTATGGTCGGCGTCAACACCGGGCTGATCTCCAACGAAGTCGCGCCGTTCGGCGGCATCAAGGCCTCGGGCCTGGGCCGTGAAGGCTCCAAGTACGGCATCGAAGATTATCTGGAAATCAAATACCTCTGCCTGGGCATCTAAGCCCGGCTAGGCATTGTTTCAAGCGGAAAGGGCACGAGAGCGCTGTCCCTTTCTGCGCTTCAAACGGAATTTTCTCTGTGGCCGGGAAAGCTGTGGCAGTCGATCATCGCATGCTGCCGTAGTTGCCTCCCCGCCGCATTTTCCTTGAACCACGCCGCCCGATGAGCGGTGAATGAGGACTTTATGAGCAAGACTAACGCTTCTTTGATGAAACGCCGCGAAGCTGCTGTACCACGCGGTGTGGGCCAGATTCACCCGATTTTCGCCGAGTCTGCGAAGAACGCTACCGTGACTGACGTTGAAGGTCGCGAGTTCATCGACTTCGCCGGCGGTATCGCCGTGTTGAACACCGGCCACGTGCACCCGAAAATCATCGCCGCCGTGACTGCGCAGCTGAACAAGCTGACTCACACTTGCTTCCAGGTGCTGGCTTATGAGCCGTACGTGGAACTGTGCGAAAAAATCAACGACAAGGTGCCAGGTGATTTCGCCAAGAAAACCTTGCTGGTGACCACCGGTTCAGAAGCTGTAGAAAACGCCGTGAAAATCGCCCGTGCCGCCACTGGCCGCGCTGGCGTAATCGCTTTCACTGGCGCTTACCACGGTCGCACCATGATGACCCTGGGCCTGACCGGTAAAGTCGTGCCTTACTCGGCCGGCATGGGCCTGATGCCAGGCGGCATCTTCCGCGCGCTGTACCCGAACGAACTGCACGGTGTGAGCGTCGATGATTCGATCGCCAGCATCGAACGTATCTTCAAGAACGACGCCGAGCCGCGTGACATCGCTGCCATCATCATCGAGCCGGTTCAGGGCGAAGGTGGTTTCTACGTCGCGCCTAAAGAGTTCATGAAGCGCCTGCGCGCCTTGTGCGACCAGCACGGCATTCTGTTGATCGCTGACGAAGTGCAGACTGGCGCTGGCCGTACCGGCACTTTCTTCGCCATGGAACAGATGGGCGTTTCCGCTGACCTGACCACCTTCGCCAAATCCATCGCTGGCGGTTTCCCGCTGGCCGGTGTGTGCGGCAAGGCCGAGTACATGGATGCGATCGCTCCAGGTGGCCTGGGCGGCACCTACGCCGGTAGCCCGATCGCTTGCGCCGCAGCCCTGGCCGTGATGGAAGTGTTCGAAGAAGAACACCTGCTGGATCGCTGCAAGGCGGTTGGCGAGCGTCTGGTCACTGGCCTGAAAGCCATCCAGGCCAAGTACCCGGTGATCGGCGAAGTCCGTGCCCTGGGCGCGATGATCGCGGTCGAGCTGTTCGTCGACGGCGACAGCCACAAGCCGAACGCTGCCGCTGTAGCGTCCGTTGTGGCCAAGGCTCGCGACAAGGGCCTGATCCTGCTGTCCTGCGGCACCTACGGCAACGTTCTGCGCGTACTGGTACCGCTGACCTCGCCGGACGAGCAACTGGACAAAGGTCTGGCAATCATCGAAGAGTGCTTCTCCGAGCTCTGATCGATTTGTGAGCTGATCCCTCCGTGTCAGGCTACCTGTCGCCCTTGTTGATTGACTCATTCATTCAAGAGGGCGAAGGTGTTTTGCAATGTCCAAGCGCTATGACGAAGACTTCAAAGATTGGGTCGTTCTGCAAATGATGCCGCCCCTCAATCGCTCAGTGGCGGAACTCGCCGTTGCGCTTAATCTCACGCCTCAGTCACTGCGAAACTGGAGACAAATGGCTAGAGATAAAGGTTTGATCGTGCCGGGAAACGGCAAGACCAGTGATCAATGGTCCAGCGCCGATAAATTCAACGCTGTGATGGAAACCGCACCGTTGAGTGAGGTGGAAACCTCTCAATACTGCCGGATCAAGGGCATCTACCCGGAGCAAATCCGTCAATGGCGCGAGACCTGCCAAAACGCCAATATTCTTGCTGATCTGAAACCCAGCGTAGAGAAAACTGCCGAGCAACGGCGGATTAAAGAGTTGGAACGTCAGTTGATCCGGTCAGATGCTGGACGTGCTGAGGCGGAGGCTTTGCTGGAACTCAGAAAAAAAGCCAATGCGATCTGGGGCAAGGACAAGGAAGACTGATCGACGCCTCTGATCGTACGCAAGCCATGAAGTTGATTGCAGACGCGGTGCTGAATGGCGCTCGTCGATATCGAGCGTGCAATGAGTTGGGGTTGAGCCTGCGCACAGTCCAACGCTGGCGACACGCTGGCTGTGATCGACGACGACTGGCTCAACGGGCAGCTCCGGCTAATAAGCTCAGTGAGACAGAACGCCAAGCGGTGCTTGATGCTGCCAATCAGGCTGGCTACGCCAGCCTCACCCCGCACCAAATCGTTCCTAAGCTGGCCGATGCAGGCATCTACCTGGCCTCGGAGTCGACGTTTTATCGTGTGTTAAAAGCAGCCAATCAAAACGTGCGTCGCGGCAGAACCAAAGCCCCGAAACGCAGGGTGCTGACGACGCATCGCGCTGACAGCCCCAATCAGGTGTGGTGCTGGGATATCACCTGGTTGCCTAGTACCGTCAGAGGTCGGTTTTTCTACTGGTACATGGTCAAGGATGTTTACAGCCGCAAGCTGGTCGCCAATGAAGTACATGAGGTGGAGTGCGCCGAACACGCGTGCGAACTGCTCAGGAAGGGGTGCTTACGTGAACACACAGCGGGTCGTTCGCTGGTGCTGCACTCGGATAACGGGCACGTGATGAGAGGTTCTTTGTTGCGTGAAAGTATGGTTGCGCTGGGCGTCGAGCCATCCTTTAGCCGGCCAAGGGTGAGCAACGATAACGCCTATGCCGAGGCACTTTTCCGCACCGCCAAGTACTGCCCACTCTGGCCGGATCAACCTTTTGATACGGTCACTGATGCAAGGCTTTGGGTGCAGAAATTCATAGAGTGGTACAACGAAGATCACCGCCACAGCGCCTTGAAATATGTGACGCCGAACGAACGTCACGAAGGCAAAGCGACGGTTTTATTACAAGCTAGAGCAGCACTTTATGAAGATGCCAGGGAAGCTAATCCGAATCGCTGGAGTACTCGGACACGGAACTGGAAGCTGGCAGATGCGGTGTATTTAAACCCAGAGCGCCCTGAAGTTAAGGGCGCAATGGGCTAGTCGCAGCTGTACTAAGGCGACAGGTACCTTGACACGTACCGTGATCGACAAAAAAACCCGCTTCGGCGGGTTTTTTTTCGTGTCCTGAGAACCCATCGCCCTGTTTCCAGTGGCCAGCATTGACTAAGGTACAAGCATTGCAAAGGGAGTGTGCAGATGACCGCTGTGGTTTTACCTGCTTTACCGCGAGTGCTGATTGCCGAGGCCGACCCCTGGACGCGTGACCTGCTCAAACAAGTGTTGTTGAGTGTGCGCTGCGACGCACGGCTGGATCTGTGTGCCGATGGTCAAGAAGCGCTGCACTTGTTGGCGGAAAACCCGTACGACCTGGTGATCGTCGACTGGGAGTTGCCTGGCGTTGATGGCTTGAATGTCTTGCGCAGTGTTCGCCAGCGCAAACGCAATCCGCCGTTGCCATTCATTCTGATGAGCAGCCGCAACGACAGCACCAGCGTGCGCGAAGTGTTGCCTCTGGCGCCCAGCGCGTACCTGACCAAACCCCTGAACATGGAAAGCCTGACCCATCGCCTGCAGGATTTGCTGCTGAACATCGGTGAAGAGGTGACGTGCGCGGTGCCGTCACTGGCGCTGGGCATGACCTTGTCGGTGTACCTGGACCGTCGTCGTGAGCTGGCGGACGGTGCGCCGTTGATGACTGACGTGCAGTTGGCAGTCAAACGCAGCCTCAATCCCAATGGCCTCGATCTGAAGGTACTGGAAGACGAGGTCCGCACCGATCCGCAGATCACCGCGGTGTTGATCTCCGCCGCCAACAGCGCTGCGCAGCACCATGGTGCGTCTGTGCAAACCCTGTCCCAGGCGCTGCACCGCCTGGGCACCGGACAAAGCATGAACCTGATTCTGGGGCTGGCGCTCAAGCGCACTGCCAGGCTGAGCGATCCGTATCTGGCGGACTATGCCGAGCGTTACTGGAACTTGTCGCTGCACACCGCCGAATACGCACGGACGCTGGCGCGCTTGCTGGATTTGGAGCAGGAGCGCTGCTATTGCGCCGGCATGCTGCATCGCCTCGGCGACTTGGCGTTGCTGCGGTGTTTGCAGGAATGGAAGGAGGCCGGCGGGGAGCTGGATGAATGGGAGGAGGTGGGCGATGCGCTGGCTGAATTCGGCGCGGCCTATGGTTCGGCACTGCGCACCCGCTGGCGCCTGCCGCTGGAGCTGCGAGAGCTGATTGCGGCGGTCTATCAGCTCGGTGGCGGGGTTTACTCCCGCGAAGCGCTGGTGATGAACATGGCCGCGCAGTTGGCGCGACTGACTGAGCATGAGGGTATCGAGGAACTGGCCAAAAGCCGCACGGCGCGGTTGCTCAAGATCGGCTTACCGGAGTTGATGCGTTTGCGCAAAAAATAAGCTTTACGCAAAACCTGTGGGAGCGGGCTTGCTCGCGAAAGCGGACTAACAGCCAACAATGATGTTGAATGTGCCGGCCCCTTCGCGAGCAAGCCCGCTCCCAGATTGGATTTGTGTGGGGCGGTCAGCCGGAGATGATGCGGTTCTTGCCCTGGCGCTTGGCTTCGTACATCGCCGTGTCTGCGCGGGCAAACAGGCTGTCGAGGCTTTCGTCCTCGGCAGTGAGGCTGGTCAGGCCCTGGCTGACGGTGATGCCGAATGTCTGTTCATCATGGCTGAAGCTCAATCGTTGAATTTCCCGTTGCAGGCGCTCGGCCACTTGCATGGCCATGTCTGGCGCACAACCGGGAAACACCGCTGCGAACTCCTCGCCGCCAATTCGCCCGAACACATCACCCCGACGCAATGCCGCGCGACCGCTCTCGGCAATCCGCTGGAGCACATTGTCGCCTTCCTGGTGGCCGTAGGTGTCGTTGATCACTTTGAAATCATCGATGTCCAGCAGCAGGAATGCCAGCGGCGTGCCTCGCTGCCGCGCCTGTTCGAACTCGCGACGGGCGCAATCGAAGAAGTGACGGCGGTTGCTGCTTTGGGTCAATACATCGGTGGTCGCCAGGCGGTGCAGCTCGGTTTCCATCTGCTTCTTGTCGGTGATGTCTTCGGCGATGCCGACGATGATCACTGGTTGCCCTGGCTCGGCCTGGCGGTTGATGAAGCACTTGTCACTGAGCCAGCGCACCTGGCCATCGGCGGTAATGATTCGGTATTCGCGGTCTTCAACGGCGCCTTTGACCAACACTTCGGCCAGGCTGCGCTCGGCATAGTCCAGATCGTCGGGGTAAATGCTGTCGCGCCACTGGTTGTAATCGGACAACAACAGGCCGGCGGAGCGACCGAAAATCCGTTCATACGCGGGACTCACATACAGCACCTGGCGAGTTTCCCAGTTGAATGCCCAAAGCACGGCGTTGACGCTCACCAACAGGGAGCTGAACAGCTGTTCGCGTTCGCTCAGGCGCGCCACTTCGCCTTGTGCATGCATCAGCGCCAGCAAGGTCTGTGCGGCGTCAGGCCACTGGGGTAGGGATGAGTCTTGCAGGTTTTTATTGACCATCGACACAAATCTCAAAGGGCGTGCGCCGCTCGAGTTTCGGATGCGGCAAAGCCCGCCTGGATGGCGAAGTGTCTTTGAGATAGGGGATTTAGAGCTTAGTTCCGGAGGGTGCGCCCGCGAACGGGGCGCACCGATCAACGGCGTCAGACAGCGGCGGGGCGCAGGGAATAGGTTTTCAACTGATCAGCGAAGTCGCGCAGGGATTGAATCCCGCTGGCCTCGGCTTCGTGTACCCAATCCTTGATGGCGGCCAGCATGTCATGACCATTTGAGCTGGTCTTGACCCAGATCTGCTGCAAGGCCAGGCGTTTCTCGTAAATTACCTTTAGCGCCTGGCTGTGCTCGAGCATGTTCTGAATGCGAGCGTGGTGTTTTTCGTCCAGCAGGCTGGTTTCCCGCGAGAGCAGTCGTTTGGCCCGGTGGAACTGGTGACGGACCGAGTGATCGACCTTTTCAAGCTCTTGCTTGACCAGCGGTGCGATCACCAACTTGCGGTACTGGGCCATGATCTGGAAACGGTTGTTGAGGATCGCCATGGCGGTGTCCATGTCCAGATTGCCTTTACCTTCAACCCGGTGGGCAATTGGCGCGACCCGCTGGACCTTGGCCAGACGGAAGAAGCTGAAGACCTGAATCCAGGCCCAGCCGAGATCGAATTCCCACTTCTTCACCGACAGTTTTGCCGAGTTAGGGTAGGTGTGATGGTTGTTATGCAGTTCTTCACCACCGATCAGAATGCCCCAAGGCACCAGATTGGTCGCCGCGTCGCGGCATTCGAAGTTGCGGTAGCCGATGGCATGCCCCAGGCCGTTGACCACGCCGGCAGCCCAGACGGGAATCCACATCATCTGGATGGCCCAGATGGTGATACCGATGGTGCCGAACAGCAGCAGGTCGATCACGCCCATGATCGCCACGCCCAGCAGCGGGAAACGGCTGTAGAGGTTGCGTTCGATCCAGTCTTCCGGGCAGTTCTTGCCGTAGATGCGCAGGGTCTCGGGGTTTTCCGCTTCGGCGCGGTACAGCTCGGCGCCTTTGCGCAGAACGGTGGACAACCCTTTGATGACCGGGCTGTGCGGGTCATCGACGGTTTCGCATTTAGCGTGATGCTTGCGGTGGATAGCGGTCCACTCGCGGGTGTTCTGCGCCGTGGTCAGCCACAGCCAGAAGCGAAAGAAATGTTTCAGGCCGGCATTGAGCTCGAGCGAGCGATGGGCTGAATAACGATGCAGATAGACCGTGACGCCGACGATCGTCACGTGGGTCATCAGCAGGGTGACTGCCACCAGTGACCAGGGCGACAAGCCAAGAAAACCTTCGTACCACATAGGCTGTAGGGCCCTCGATAAAGAAAAAAACAGCCACTGCATTATCACTAAGCCCACAGATAAAACCAGTCGCCCTTTCAGATAAGAGTGGCTGGATGTTTCTTTAACCTATAATTCCATCCTTTTTGAAGGGACATGGACGGCCGAATGTCTGCCACCTATCGCGATGCCTTACGCGCAGCGCTGCTCTACCTGTTGCTTTCCGTCGTCTGGTTGGCGTTCAGTGGCTATTTATTAAGCAGTTTCTTCGATAGCTCCGATGAGCTGTTGCGGTGGCAACTGATCAACGGTTACGCCTGGGTGGTGCTCAGTGCCGGGTTGATCTTTCTCGCCCGGGCGCGATTGTTCCGTTGTCTGGGGATCGGCGCCAAACTGCGCGAGCGCAATGAGGACCGGGAGCGTTTGCGTCAGGCGGCCGCGGTGTTCGATTGCACGCGCGAAGGGGTGTTGGTCACCGATAGCAAAGGATTGATCGTCCATGTGAACCGGGCCTTCATGGCAATCACCGGCTATCAAAGCGAGGAGGTACTGGGCCAGCAGCCCAGCCTGTTCAAGTCTGGCCGTCACCCGTCGGGTTTCTACCAGGCGATGTTCGCGACACTCAACAGCACCGGCGAGTGGAGCGGGGAAATCTGGAACCGCCGTAAAACCGGCGAAATCTACCCGCAATGGCAGACCATCCGCATCATTCACGACGACTTGGGGCGGCGCAGCCATTACGTGGCGGTGTTTTCCGACATCAGCGCGATCAAGAACTCCGAGCACGAACTGACGCACCTGGCTCATCACGATCCGCTGACCGATCTGCCGAACCGCATGTTGCTGACTGACCGTGCCGAACAGGCCCTGGCGTCGGCGCAAATCCACAAGCGTGGCTGCGCGTTGCTGATGATCGATCTGGATCATTTCAAGATGATCAACGACAGCCTCGGGCACACCATCGGCGATCAACTGCTGAAAGCCGTGGCCGAGCGGTTGAAAGCCATGTTCGGTCCAGGTATCACGCTGGCGCGTCTTGGTGGCGACGAGTTCGCCGTGCTGGCTGAAAGCTGTCCGCAATTGGTGCACGCCGCGGCGCTGGCGCAGCGGGTCATTGATGGCCTCAAAGAACCGTTCCTCATCGACGGGCATCTGTTGTTCATCAACACCAGCATCGGTATCAGCCTGTTCCCCGGCGACGCCTTGAGCGCCGAGCAGTTGTTGCGAAACGCCGACTCGGCACTGTTCAAGGCCAAAAGCGCGGGGCGCGATGGCTATGCCCTCTACACCGAAGAATTGACCGCCCATGCCCAGCTGCGAGTCGAGACGGCATTCGAATTGCGCCGCGCGCTGGAACAGCAGGAGTTGCGGGTTTATTACCAGCCGGTTCACGACCTCAAGACCCGTCGGCTGATCGGCGTGGAAGCGCTAGTGCGTTGGGAGCATCCGCAGCGAGGGTTGGTATCGCCGGCGGAATTCATTCCCATCGCCGAGCGCACCGGATTGATCGCCGAGATCGATGCCTGGGTCATGCAGCAGGCTTGTCAGCAAATGTGCCAGTGGCAGCAGGCCGGTGTGGCGTTGTCGTTTGTCGCTGTGAATGTTTCCTCTCGATTGTTCGCCCGCCGTGAGCTGTTTCAGCAAGTGGCGAAGGTGTTGCACGAAACCGGGCTGGATCCGGCCTTTCTGGAACTGGAAGTCACCGAGAGCGCGGTGATGGAGGATCCGGAAGTGGCACTGGAGCAGATGCATCGAATGCGCGAACTGGGTGTGCGGCTGGCCATCGATGATTTTGGCACCGGGTACTCGTCGTTGCTGCGACTCAAGCGTTTACCGGTGCAGAAGCTCAAGATCGATCAGGGTTTTGTCGCCGGGCTGCCGTGGGATGAGGATGACGCGGCGATCGTGCGGGTGATCATCGCTTTGGCCAAGAGCATGGGGATGCAGGTCCATGCCGAGGGGATCGAGCAGGTCGAGCAGGCGGCGTTTTTGCTCGAACAGGACTGCGATCTTGGGCAGGGTTACTGGTTTGGGCGGCCGGTGCCGGCTGAGCAGCTGGATTGGGCGCGGGCACCGCTGATTGGATGAATTCCTGGCAACCCATTTGCCAAGCTCCCACCCTGGATTTTCGGATAAGCCCTCTTACCGCAAGCTTTGTGTGCGCCTGTAACAGTCAAACCCTCGCAAGCCCTTGCCCCGCCAAATAATGTTTTCTGGTTATATAAACATTCTTAAATAGTCTTTTTAAGAATATCCGCGCTTATCTACTATTGCTCTCACGCCGCAAGCAGTGCCGCCCACTGCCAGGCAACCCCTCAGTCGAAGGAGCAGCACCATGAGCGCATCCCTACGTAGCGTTGACGGTCAGGACGAAGCAACCATCTTGCGTGAGATCCAGAGTGCATTGCGCGACCTGCGGTTTGGCGCGGTGGAAATCACCGTGCACAACGCCCAGGTGGTCCAGATCGAACGCAAAGAGAAATTCCGCTTGCAGAACCCGGGCAACAAACCGAGCTGAAGCAGGACGTCGCAACAGGCAACCCGATTCCAACACCTCCATAAGAAAAGCCAACACACCAAGAATTCCAGGAGCTTTCACCATGTCGTCGATTCGTCATTTCGCTTTGGCCGCCCTGGCCAGTGCCCTTTTTGCTGGTTCCGCGGTTGCCAAGGATTACGAGTTGCTCAACGTGTCGTACGACCCGACTCGCGAGCTGTATCAGGAATACAACGCCGAATTCGCCAGTTTCTGGAAAAAAGCTAATCCAGGCGACAACGTGAAGATCCAGCAATCCCACGGTGGTTCGGGCAAACAAGGCCGTGCGGTGATCGACGGCCTGCGCGCCGACGTGGTGACCCTGGCCCTGGCCGGCGACATCGACGAAATCGCCAAGCTCGGCAAGACGTTGCCGGTCGATTGGCAGAAGCGCCTGCCGGAAGCGAGCACGCCATACACTTCGACCATCGTGTTCCTGGTGCGTAAAGGCAACCCGAAAGGCATCAAGGATTGGGGCGACCTGACCAAGAACGGTGTGGAAGTCATCACCCCGAACCCGAAAACCTCCGGCGGTGCGCGCTGGAACTTCCTCGCGGCCTGGGCCTATGGCCTGAAAGCCAACGGTGGTGACGAAGCCAAGGCCAAGGAATACGTACAAACCCTGTTCAAGCACGTGCCAGTGCTGGACACCGGTGCACGCGGTTCGACGATCACCTTCGTCAACAACGGTCAGGGCGACGTGTTGCTGGCCTGGGAAAACGAAGCTTTCCTGGCGCTGAAAGAAGATGGTGGTGCCGACAAATTCGATATCGTCGTGCCTTCGCTGTCGATCCTCGCCGAACCTCCGGTGGCCGTGGTCGACAAGAACGCCGAGAAAAAGGGCAACACCCAACTTGCCGAAGCGTACCTCAAGCACTTGTATAGCCCGGCCGGTCAGGAAATCGCGGCGAAGAACTTCTATCGTCCACGTGACAAGGATGTCGCCGCCAAATACGCCCAGCAGTTCCCGAAACTGGAACTGGTGACCATCGACAAAGACTTCGGCGGCTGGAAAACCGCGCAACCGAAGTTCTTCAATGACGGTGGCGTGTTCGACCAGATTTATCAGGCGCAGTAATCTGATTTAAGCCACACAACGAGCCTGATGTTTGGGCACGTAACATGTGGGAGCGGGCTTGCTCGCGAAGGCGGTTTGTCAGGCGACGTAAATGTTGACTGATATTCCCTCTTCGCGAGCAAGCCCGCTCCCACATGAATGCGTTTAGCTGACTGCTTTTTTAACCAAGGACTTTTATGTCGCGTCGTATCTCCCCCGTCATACCCGGCTTCGGGCTGACGCTGGGTTACACCTTGGTGTACCTCAGCCTGATTGTGCTCATTCCACTGGCGGCGATGTTCGTGCATGCCGCTCAACTCACCTGGGAACAGTTCTGGGCGATCATTTCGGCGCCACGGGTGCTGGCGGCATTGAAGCTGAGCTTCGGCACCGCGCTGTATGCCGCGATCATCAACGGCATTATCGGCACGCTGCTGGCCTGGGTGCTGGTGCGCTATACCTTCCCGGGTCGCAAGATCATCGATGCAATGATCGATTTGCCGTTCGCGCTGCCCACTGCCGTAGCCGGTATCGCGCTGACTGCGCTGTACGCGCCGAATGGCTGGGTGGGTCAGTTCGCGGCGGACCTGGGCTTCAAGATCGCGTATACCCCACTGGGCATCACCCTTGCCCTGACGTTTGTGACACTGCCATTCGTAGTACGTACCGTACAGCCAGTATTGGCCGACATTCCCCGTGAAGTCGAAGAAGCGGCGGCTTGCCTGGGTGCCAAACCCTTGCAGGTTTTCCGTCACATTCTGGTGCCCGCGCTACTGCCTGCGTGGCTGACCGGCTTCGCCCTGGCGTTTGCCCGTGGCGTTGGCGAGTACGGTTCGGTGATTTTCATCGCCGGTAACATGCCGATGAAAACCGAAATTCTGCCGCTGTTGATCATGGTCAAACTCGACCAGTACGACTACACCGGTGCCACTTCCATCGGCGTGTTGATGCTGGTGGTTTCCTTCGTCCTGTTGCTGCTGATCAACTTGCTGCAGCGGCGCATCGAAACCCCATAAGGAGGCGCAGAAATGTCCCAATCGTCTATTGCTGCTGCTTCCTCGAACGCCGCCCGCCGTGGCAGCGCCGCATCGCGGCGAATCCTGATCGGACTTGGCTGGCTGGTGTTTGCCCTTTTCCTGTTGCTGCCGCTGGTTATCGTGGTGTCCCAGGGACTGAAGCTGGGGATCGGAGCCTTCTTCACCGCGATTTTTGAACCGGACGCGCTGTCGGCGCTGAAACTCACGGTGATCGCCGTGCTGATTTCGGTGCCACTGAACCTGGTGTTCGGCGTCAGCGCGGCGTGGTGCGTGAGCAAGTACTCGTTCCGTGGCAAAAGCATCCTCGTGACCCTGATCGACCTGCCGTTCTCGGTGTCGCCGGTAATCGCGGGTCTGGTCTATGTGCTGATGTTCGGCGCCCAGGGCTTGTTCGGGCCGTGGTTGCAGGATCACGACATCCAGATTGTCTTCGCCTTGCCGGGCATCGTGCTGGCGACGATTTTCGTCACCGTGCCATTCGTGGCGCGGGAGTTGATCCCGCTGATGCAAGAGCAGGGCACCCAGGAAGAAGAGGCCGCGCGCCTGCTTGGGGCCAATGGCTGGCAGATGTTCTGGCACGTCACTGTTCCCAATATCAAATGGGGCCTGATCTATGGCGTGGTGCTGTGTACGGCCCGGGCCATGGGTGAGTTCGGTGCGGTGTCGGTGGTTTCCGGGCACATTCGCGGGGTGACCAACACCCTGCCGCTGCACGTCGAGATCCTCTACAACGAATACAACCACGTGGCCGCGTTCGCTGTGGCGAGCCTGTTGCTGATCCTGGCGCTCTTCATCCTGCTGCTCAAGCAGTGGAGCGAAAACCGTATTAACCGCCTGCGCGCCAGCGCCGCGGAGGAATAAGTCATGTCGATCGAAGTGCGCAACGTCAGCAAAAATTTTCACGCGTTCAAGGCGCTGGACAACATCAGCCTGGACATTCAAAGCGGCGAGCTGGTGGCGCTGCTCGGCCCGTCCGGCTGCGGCAAGACCACGCTGCTGCGGATCATCGCCGGTCTGGAAACCCCGGATCAGGGCAACATCGTGTTCCACGGTGAAGACGTTTCCGGTCATGACGTGCGTGATCGCAACGTCGGTTTCGTGTTCCAGCACTACGCGTTGTTCCGTCACATGACGGTGTTCGACAACGTCGCGTTCGGCCTGCGGATGAAGCCGAAAAACCAGCGCCCAAGCGAAAGCCAGATCGCGGTGAAAGTCCACGAGCTACTGAACATGGTGCAGCTGGATTGGTTGGCCGATCGCTACCCCGAACAACTCTCAGGCGGCCAGCGTCAGCGCATCGCATTGGCCCGCGCATTGGCGGTCGAGCCCAAGGTCCTGCTGCTCGACGAGCCGTTCGGTGCCCTCGATGCCAAGGTTCGTAAGGAACTGCGTCGCTGGCTCGCGCGGTTGCACGAAGACATCAACCTGACCTCGGTCTTCGTGACCCACGACCAGGAAGAGGCCATGGAAGTCGCCGACCGCATCGTGGTGATGAACAAAGGTGTGATCGAACAGATCGGTTCACCGGGCGAAGTCTACGAAAACCCGGCCAGCGATTTCGTTTATCACTTCCTGGGTGATTCGAACCGGCTGCACTTGGGTGAAGATCGCCACGTGCTGTTCCGTCCGCACGAGGTGTCGCTGTCGCGTCATGAACTGGAAGATCACCATGCCGCTGAGGTACGTGATATTCGTCCATTGGGCGCGACGACCCGGGTGACGTTGAAGGTCGAAGGCCAGAGCGATTTGATCGAGGCTGAAGTGGTGAAGGATCACGACAGCCTGGTCGGTTTGGCGAAGGGCGAGACACTGTTCTTCAAGCCGAAGGTCTGGCAGAAAGTCGCCAACATCTAAAGGCAAAAGCTTCGCGAGCAAGCCCGCTCCCACATTGGATCTATGGTGTACATAGAAACCTTGTGGGAGCGGGCTTGCTCGCGAAAGCGATCTAGACAGCCGCTCGTTTCGGATTGACTCGCACCCCACCCGCCCGCGCCTCGATCTGCTCTTTCAACTCACGCCGCAATCCCAGCAAAAACGCCAGTTCAACCACCACGAATAACGGCCCGACAATCAACCCCGTCACATCATCGACAAACGCCGGTTTGCGTCCTTCGTAATGATGGCCAACAAACTGAATCGCCCAACCCAGCACAAACATCCCGATGCCGCTCGCAAGCCAGACAAGCGTACTTTGCTGCGCGAGTGCATGACCTGCCCAAACGCACAGTCCCAACAGCACCGTCATCAACACCCCGAGGCGCAACTCCAGGCGCAAGTAAAACCACGCCGACGCCAGCGACACCAGCACCGCCGGTGACACCCAGACCCCGGCCAGCGACCACTCGGGCCGTGACAACAGCACGGCAACCGCCACCACGATCAATGGAATACCGATAAAGTGAGTGGCAATGTTGCGCGGGTCACGGTGGTAGGCGGCGTATTGACTGAGATGGTCAACGAGGCTTTTTTTCATTGTTATTCCTCCTGTAGGGTGATGGATCATGCCTCGGGGCGACTTCACGCTCTGTCAGCCAGGCGACAATCTCTAGGAGTTTTCATGGATATGCAGGCCTGGCGTCCACGCCTGATGAGCGGCCAGTGGTTCAGTCATTTGCCTGTGTCCTTACAGGATAGTCTGCTGGCCGCCGCCAAGGTGCGACGGTTGTCAGCGGGCCAGCGGCTGTTCAAGCGCGGCGATCCACCGTGCGGGCTGTATGCAGTGCTCGAAGGCGCAATGCGAATCGGCGCGGTGAACGAGCAGGGCAAAGAGGCGCTGCTGAGCCTGGTGGAGTCGCCACACTGGTTCGGCGAAATCTGCCTGTTCGATGGCCAGCCACGCACACACGATGCGTTCAGCCTGGGCCAGTGTGCCCTGCTGCACATCCCGCAAACCGCATTGCTGGCGTTGCTCGATGAACAACCGGTGCACTGGCGGCAACTGGCGTTGCTGATGAGCCAGAAACTGCGCCTGACCTTCGTCAACCTCGAACAGCTGAGCCTGATGCCGGCCCCGGTGCGGCTGGCGCATCGTCTGGTGATGATTGCAGACGGCTATGGCGAAATCGATCCGCCGCGGCGGGTCTTGCAATTACCGCAGGAGCAGCTTGCTTCAATGTTGTCGCTGTCGCGCCAGACCACCAACCAGATCCTCAAGGATTTGCAGGGGCAGGGGATTTTGAATCTGGGGTATGGCGAGATCGAGATTCTCGATGCGCAGAGATTACGGGCGTTGGCGACAATCTGACGTTGTGAGTAGTCCCTGTGGGAGCGGGCTTGCTCGCGAAGGCGTCGTGTCATTCAGTATTAATATCGACTGACACGACGCCTTCGCGAGCAAGCCCGCCCCCACAGTTGGTTTGTGGTGAACCCCAAAAGACGTGCCCAGACGAAAAGAAAGAGATGGGCAGTGCGGTCGAACACGCCTAGCCTGTGATGACGACAATCGAGGTGTGCCATGCGTGTGCTGTTAGTGGAAGACGATCCCGAGACTGCCAAACTCTTGGCCAAAGGCCTGAGTGAGGCGAGTTATGCGGTCGACGTGGCGATCAACGGTATGGACGGGCGCCGCTTTATCGAGTCCGGCGAGTACGAATTGATCATCCTCGACGTGATGCTGCCGGGGCTCAACGGCTGGCAGTTGCTGCAGCAAATCCGCAAGCTCGGCGAGACGCCGGTGCTGTTTCTCACCACCCGGGATGGCATCGAAGATCGCCTGCGCGGGCTGGAGTTGCATGAGGATGACTACCTGGTGAAACCGTTCACAGTGAGCGAGCTGGTAACGCGGGTGCGCAAGTTGTTGCGACGGGATCGGGGGCGCTGAAGTTTCTGCGGTGTCTGAACAATCGCCTTCGCGAGCAAGCCCGCTGCCACATTAAATCTGTGTTCACCACCGATTTAATGTGGCAGCGGGCTTGCTCGCGAAGAGGCCAGGCCAGGTAACCCATCTTCCGGACCTGTCACCGCAACCCGTCCCGAAACTGCCCCGGCGTCATTCCGGTCCAGCGCTTGAACGCGCGGCTGAAGCTGCTGGTATCGGCAAACCCCAGCAAATAGCTGATCTCGCTCAATGAGCATTGCGGATCCCGCAGGTGCAGCAGCGCCAGGTTTTCGCGACTTTCATTGAGCAGCGTATCGAACCGACATCCCTCGTCCGCCAGGTGCCGTTGCAGGCTGCGCAAGCTCAGGTGCAAGGCCTGGGCGATGTGTTCGGCGCTGGGTTCGCCTTCGGGCAGTTGCTCTTCAATGGCGTCGCGCACCTTGCGTTCCCAGGTCAGGGGTTTGAGTTGTGCAAGGGTGCGTTTGAGCACGGCTTCGTTGTGTTCGGCCAGTTCCGGGTTGGCGTCGTCCAGGTGGCTATCGAAGTCCACCAAGGCAAACTCCAGTCGATCCTCATCAGCGGCGAAATACACCGGCGAGCGAAAAACCTTGTGCCATTGATGCGGGTCCGCCGGTTCCGGGCGGCGCAGATACACCGCTAGCGGGGCATATTCCCGGCCCAGACGGTTGCGGCAGGTGCGTACGTAAATCGCCGTGAACGCGTCGATGGCTTCGAAGGCCGGGGCCGGATTGCCTGGCGGGATTTTCAGGCGGAAGCGGTAGCGATCCTCGGCGCGGGTCAGTTCCAGTTCCAGTGCATCGCTGACTACCTGGTGATAGCGCACGATGCGCTCGAACACTTCCCGCAGACTGCCGCTGGCGACCAGCGCATAACCGAGCGCGTGAAACGTGGTCGGGCTGACGAAGCGCGAGACGCGCAAGCCGATCGCCGGGTCGCCGCTGACCTGGACGGCGATTTCCCACAGGCGCGTGGTGCCGGACAACGGGTAACGGGCGTTCGGGTCGTCCATCAGTCGCGGGTCAAGCCCCGCCTGTTGGCACAGGGCGGTGCTGTCGAGGCCCAAGGCATCGAGTTGCTTGCGCAGGGCGCGGGTCCAGCTGGCGAGGGAGGTCGGTTCAGTCATGCTGATTGGCGCTTCCGGTCAACAGGTTGGCGTTCACGGCTACCGCTCTGGGAGAGGTCTCAGGGCAGGATGCGAACATCAATAACCAGAGGATGGAAGCATGCACGGTACTTCTGCAAGTCCCCAGCGACTGAATGCAGCTCAGCGATCAGCGCATATTCGCGAGGTAGTGCTGGCCAAGGGGGTCGAATTGCGTCAGCGCTACCCGATTCTCAACCATCAGGACGCCTTGGGCGTGGGCATTCTGGCCTTCGCCCTGGCCGGGATGATCGGTTCGGCGGCGCTCTACATCAGTGGGCACATGGCGTGGTGGGTGTGCCTGTTGCTCAACGCGTTCTTCGCGTCACTGACCCACGAACTGGAACACGACCTGATCCATAGCATGTACTTCCGCAAACAGCGCGTGCCGCACAACCTGATGATGGGCCTGGTCTGGCTGGCGCGGCCAAGTACGATCAATCCGTGGATACGCCGTCATTTGCACCTCAATCACCATAAGGTTTCTGGCACGGAAGCAGACATGGAAGAGCGCGCCATCACCAATGGCGAGCCCTGGGGTTTTGCGCGACTGTTGATGGTCGGCGACAACGTGATGTCGGCGTTCATCCGGATGTTGCGGGCCAAGACCTGGGCCCACAAATTCAGCATCATCAAGCGCGCCTTGAAAGTCTACGCGCCACTTGCGCTGGTGCATTGGGGCGCGTGGTATGTGTTTCTCGGCTTTCACGCGGCTAATGGCGTTGCTCATTTGCTGGGTGCGCCGATTGAGTGGTCGGCGACCACGTTGTCGGTGATGCACGTGATCGACATCGCCTCTGTGGTGATCATCGGCCCGAACGTGTTGCGCACGTTTTGCCTGCATTTCGTCAGCTCGAACATGCACTACTACGGTGACGTGGAACCGGGCAATGTGATCCAGCAGACACAGGTTTTAAACCCTTGGTGGATGTGGCCCTTGCAGGCGTTCTGCTTCAACTTCGGCAGCAGTCACGGGATCCACCACTTCGTGGTGAAGGAGCCTTTCTACATCCGCCAAATGACCGTGCCAGTGGCGCACACAGTGATGCGCGAGATGGGCGTGCGGTTCAATGATTTCGGAACGTTTGGGCGGGCGAACCGCTTTGTGCGCAAGGAAACCACAGCGGTGCAGGAGGTTCGAGCCGCAGAGGTTTGATGGGCCTACCCGGAAACTCACAAACGCTGGTCATCAATTTGACCCAAAGGGACGATACGGTGTGAAGCAAGCAGTGATTGGTTTATTCGATTAAGGACTATTAAAGGAATTAAATATTCCTTTATCGGATAACCGTTTCAGCTAATTATCGCCCCACAGCGAGGCTGATCAGCGCTAACAGATTTCGAGTTTCCGGGGCCGTCTCCTTGGCAGGGTGTGGTCCCTTTTTTTGCCCTCAGAAAAATACCTCTGGTGAAATCCTGTGGGAGCGGGCTTGCTCGCGAAAAGACCCTCACATTCAACATCGATGTCGCCTGACACTGCGCCTTCGCGAGCAAGCCCGCTCCCACAATGGCTGTGTCGCATATTCGATATGGGTCTTAATAAATAGCTTCTTATTCCTTAACGAATATAACTCTCCTCCCTATACTTGCCCGGGAACAGACACGCAGCAGGAGAGTTCCCCCATGCGCAACGAATCAATTCGCTACCTGATTGTGCCGGGCTGGCAAGGATCGCCAGAAGATCATTGGCAAAGCCATTGGCAGAACAGCCTGCCGAACAGTGCACGGGTGGAGCAGGCCGATTGGCTAACGCCGCGTCGTGAAGACTGGGTCGCCGCGCTGGCCGAGGCGATTGCCGCCGACAGCACGCCGGTGATCCTGATCGTCCACAGCCTGGGTTGCATCACCGTCGCCCATTGGGCCGCCACGGCGCCCGTGCAGTTTTTGCGTCAGGTTCGCGGTGCCCTGCTGGTCGCGCCGGCAGACGTCGAGCGCCCCGCCTGCGCGCCCGCCCTGCGCAACTTTGCTCCGATTCCGACCACCCTTTTGCCATTCCCGAGCCAGGTCGTCAGCTCCGACAACGACGCCGCCGTGAGCGCGCCGCGCGCTCTGGAACTGGCGCGAAATTGGGGCGCCGAGGCGGGGATTCTGTCGGGTGCCGGGCACATCAACGTCAAGTCCGGTCACCAGCGCTGGGAGCAGGGATTTGCCTATCTCTATCGCCTGCAAAACCGCATGGAACAGCACGCCCTGCGCCGCGCTTGAATCTTTTTTTTAAACGCCTACCCGTCTCCCGGCGGTTTTGGGCGGGAGTCTGCCATGAGTTTTGAAGCCTTCGGTCAGCCGCTGCTGACCTTTCCCGACGCAGAAAAAAGTCCCCTTAGCATCCGCGCCAAGGCGCTGGTGTTCGTTGATCCGCGCTCCCGGCAGCTGCGCCAGGAGCTGGAGCAACTGGCACCGCGTTCGATTTCGGTGCTCATCCGTGGCGAAACGGGTAGCGGTAAGGAGCTGCTGGCGCGGCACATCCATCGCGCCAGTGATCGCGTCGGTTTATTCGTCTCGGTCAACTGCGGTGCGATCAGCCCGACCTATGCCGACGCTGAACTGTTTGGCTATGCGGCCGGCAGCTACAGCGGTTCGGCCAGCAGTCGGGCTGGCTGGTTCGGCTCGGCCAACGGCGGCACGCTGTATCTGGACGAGATTGGCGACCTGCCGCTGCCGATCCAGACCAAATTGCTCGCCGCCCTGGAAAACCACGAAGTCACCCGCGTCGGCGCGCATCAACCGAGCCCCGTAGACGTACGTCTCGTGGCGGCCACCAGTATCGACCTGGCCCAGGCAGTCGCCGCCGGGAAGTTCCATGAGCGCCTCTATCACTACCTCAGCGAAGGCCAGCTCGAACTGCCGGCGTTACGTGAGCGGGTGGGCGATATCCTGTCGCTGGCCGAATACTTCCTCGGCATCTACAGCCAGCGCCTGGACCTGCCGGTGCCGCTGATCAGCGAAGCCGCGCAGGTTGTGCTGGAGCGACACAGTTGGCCGGGCAACACCCGGGAGCTGGAAAACGTCATTCACTTTGCGCTGTTGGTCAGTACCGGTGACGAGATTCTGCCGGAGCATTTGAATCTTCCTGAGGCGCCGGTATCGCTGGTGCAGATCGAGCAGCAGGTCGCTCAAACGATCAGAAACGGCACGGATGCCGAGCGATTTGCACTCAAAAACTTGCTCGAAAGCCTGAGTCAAACGCTATAACCCTGTGGGTGCGGGCTTGCTCGCGGAGAGTGAGTGTCAGTCGAAATTGATGTTGGCTGGCACACCGCTTTCGCGAGCAAGCCCGCTCCCACATGGATTGCGCTCTCCACTGGGTTAAGTGTGACTGTGTTGTATGAACAAAATGGAATATGTAAGTGAATAAAAGATATTGTTCCGGAATAAAAAATCCCGGTATTGTCCGCGTCACGCCAGCGATAGCACTTCACTGGCACTCGTACTAAACAAGCCGTCGTCGATGACGACCGTGATTTTCGATAAGGACACTGCATGAAAAAGGTTCTGTTGTTCACCGCACTGGCGGCTGCCCTGACGGCGGGCCTGGCCCAGGCTGGCGAGAAACTGGTGGTTGCGGCGACCCCGGTTCCACACGCCGAGATTCTTGAACTGATCAAGCCAACCCTCGCCAAAGAAGGCGTGGACCTGGAGATCAAAGTCTTCACCGACTACGTTCAACCGAACGTGCAGGTCGACCAGAAGCGTCTGGACGCCAACTACTTCCAGACCCTGCCGTACCTGAAAAGCTTCAACGAAGGCAAAGGCACCAACCTGGTGACCGTGATCGGCGTACACGTTGAACCGTTCGGTGGCTACTCGAAGAAAGTCAAAACCCTGGCTGAACTGAAAGACGGCGCGACCATCGCGATCCCGAACGAAGGCAGCAACAGCGGCCGTGCCCTGATCCTGCTGCAGAAGGCTGGCCTGATCGAGTTGAAAGACCCGAAAAACGCGCTGGCCACCCCGAAAGACATCGCCAAGAACCCGCACAACTTCAAGTTCAAGGAGCTGGAATCGGCCATGCTGCCGCGCGTGCTGGACCAGGTCGACCTGGACATGATCAACACAAACTACGCGCTGGAAGCGGGTCTGAACCCGGCTAAAGACGCGCTGGTGATCGAAGGTGCCGATTCGCCTTACGTAAACTTCCTGGTGGCTCGTCCGGACAACAAGGACAGCGCCGCCATCCAGAAACTGGCCAAGGCCCTGACCAGTCCTGAAGTGAAAGCATTCATCGAGAAGAAGTACAGCGGCGCGGTATTGCCGGCGTTCTGATTCGCGAGGCAAACCCTTCAAGGTTTCAACGCCGACGGCTGGTACAGCGTCGGCGTTTTTTTATGTTGATCGCTCTCAGGCCACCCTGGCCTTCAACGCCCTGTGCAACGCCACCAGCAGCTTCACGATGTCTTGCGGGCTCATCGGTTGTGGCACTTTCACGTCAGCCATTTTCTCTTCCTTGTGATGGTTCGGCCGGGGGGAGTCTGGCCAAAAGCTGTATGTCCTTGGAGGGGCTTCCTGAAAAAAAGATCCTTCCTACAGCGCTAGGGAAAATAGCTGTCTTCCGCCGTCGCAGCAAATTCGCGAGAGGGTCATTCATCGGGTACCTATCAGTTCTGCTAGGTGTTCGCGCTCTTTTGCTGGTGCAAGCTGAGTGCTTTAAAGGGAGGTTTCCGGATGAGTACGTTAAAAACCAGCTTGTGCCGCTACCGCTATGACGCATTGGATCAGCTAACCGCACGTGAGCCTCCCGGGCAACAAGCGCTGCAACGGTTTTACCGTCGCGAGCATCTCGCGACGGAGCTTCAGGATCAGGCCAGCCAGAGCGTATTCCAGCAGGGTACGCAACTGCTGGCGCTGCAATTGCGCGAAGGTGATGACCTTAATAGTCAGTTGCTGGCCACCGATCAGCAGCGTTCCGTCTTGCAGGTCACCGACTCTGGCGCAACCGTGCAGCAGGTTTATACGCCTTACGGCCATCGACAGGTCGACAGCGGCCTCGGCAGCCTCCTGGGTTTTAACGGCGAAGCGGTCGATCCAATCACTGGACATTATTTGCTGGGCAATGGGCATCGGGCGTTCAACCCGGTGGTGATGCGCTTCAACAGCCCGGACAGCTTGAGTCCGTTTGGGAAGGGTGGGTTGAATCCGTATGCGTATTGTCTGGGGGATCCGGTGAATTTCAGTGATCCGACGGGGCGGTTTGTCAGGCTCTTAACGAGCCTAATCAGTATGGGGAACGCACGGATTGTTATGTCCCCTGCGATACCCTTCAAGCTGGCGAAGGACGCCTTGCAATGGGGGGCAGCGGGACATTTGCCGCTCAAGTACACGTTCGGTGCTGCAAGCTCGACTGTTGCCGGGGTCACAACGATGGTGTCTGCTCTTGCGGGGGGAGCAGCTGCCGTTGCGGGCCTTACCGGCGACTCCGAAGCCGCCCGAACCCTAGGGTTTGTTTCGTTGGGGTTGGCCGGGCTCACGATTGCAGGGAGAGTAGGTTCCAACTGGGTGGCTCGTGATCCAAAGGCTATTCCAGGGTTGAAGAGTTTTGTGGAAAGTCGTACTGCTCCACCTCAAAGGGGACTCAAACGCACATATGACGAGATGAACGAAGAGTTGCAGCCGCGGCGCAAGTTGGTGGCGAAGCGTCAGCTGACGCGTCAGAATTCGAACGAAAATATCCGACGAAACTGAGCGTCTCTTTACAAACCTCAATCCGCCCAATACCAAGCCGGCTCATCCAGCATCCCCTGACCAACAATCCCCGTCTGGCCGAAATGTTTCTCCAGCACGATGGCATTGCACTCGGGGGCTTGCTGCAACGCCGCGATCAAGCGGCTGGCGTGGGACACCACCCACACCTGACACTGCTCCGAAGCGCGGATAATCAACCGTGCCAACGCCGGCAACAGGTCGGGGTGTAGGCTGGTTTCCGGCTCGTTCAACACCATCAGCGTCGGCGGCCGAGGTGTCAGTAGTGCCGCGACCAACAACAAGTAACGCAACGTGCCGTCCGACAACTCCGCCGCCGACAATGGTCGCAACAACCCTTCCTGATAAAACTCGATCGCAAACCGGCCACCCTGTAGCGGCGCGATGTTCAGCCTAGCACCGGGGAAGGCGTCGCTGATCGCTGCGTGCAATGCTTCGGGGTCACCGATTTCGATGATGGTCTGCAACGCCGCCGCGAGGTCGCGACCGTCGTGATGCAAAACCGGTGTGCGCGTACCCAATTGCGGTTGGCGAACCGGTGCCTCGGCGTCACTGCGAAAGTGGTCGTAGAAGCGCCAGCGACGAATAAACTCACGCAGCTGCATGACTTCTGGCGTCGTGTGAAAGCTGCCGACCTGATCGAACAGGCTGTCGAAATTCGGCGTGTGCTGGGCCAGCACTTCCCAGTCGCGATCTAAACGGGAGCGGATCAGCGGGCCGTCGCGATCAACCAACAGGCTGGCCGGGCGGTAAAGCGGCCCGGACCAGATGCATTCCTTTTTGATTTCCGGGTCCAGAGAAAACTCGGACAGACTCGGCTCGGGCAGGCCCAAGGCAATCGAGTAACTGAAATCATCACCGGCAAACCCCAGGCGTAGTCGTTTGGCGCCGTGTCGCAGGGTCGCCTGGATCGGAACTTCGCCATTGCGCATGCGCTGGGTAATCTTTTCCGGACCGGCCCAGAAGGTCGAACCCAGGCCACCCTCCCTGGCTAAAGCGTTGACCACACCACCCTGCGCGGTTTCCGCCAGCAGGCGCAAGGCACGATAAAGGTTGGATTTGCCACTGCCGTTGGGGCCGGTGATCAGGTTCAATCGGCCCAGCGGTATCACCAGTTTATTGATCGAGCGGTAATTGGCCACCGCCAGGGTTTTGAGCATAAAGGACGTTCTCTGTGGTCCCGAAACGACAGCAGGGTAACCGTGTTTGCGAATATACAATGTAGGCGCCTTCAACAATCCCTGTAGGAGGAAATGCCGATCAGCATGGGCGAAGGTGGAACCCTGTTCTAAGCTCACAGTCGTATCGTCACTGGCACGCCCGTACAACGCAAAGGAGTCTGCATGGCTGGTCCCGGATTGAAAATAATGGCTGGCTTCAGCCTTTTTGTTTTGCTGACTGCTTGCGGCGAAAAAGCACAGGTCGAAAAGGACCGCCCGCGTGTGTTCGTGCAGGAAGTGAAATCGGCCGATTACGCGGCGTCGGTGACCCTCACCGGCGATGTCCAGGCACGGGTGCAGACTGAACTCTCGTTCCGCGTTGGCGGCAAGATCATCCAGCGCATGGTCGATGTCGGTGACCGGGTGTCGGCCAAGCAAGTACTCGCCAAGCTTGATCCCAAAGACCTGCAAACCAGCGTCGATTCGGCCCAGGCCCAGGTCGTCGCAGAACAGGCGCGGGTCAAACAGTCCGCCGCCGCGTTCGTTCGCCAGCAAAAACTCCTGCCCAAGGGCTACACCAGTCAAAGCGAATACGATTCCGCCCAAGCTGCATTGCGCAGCAGTCAGAGCGCCCTGACGGCCGCCCAGGCGCAATTGGCCAACGCCCGTGAACAATTGAGTTACACCGCGTTGATTGCCGATGCACCGGGAATCATTACCGCGCGCCAGGCCGAAGTCGGCCAGGTGGTGCAGGCCACCGTACCGATTTACAGCCTGGCCCGGGACGGCGAGCGCGATGCAGTGTTCAACGTCTACGAATCGCTGTTGTCCGAGCCGCCTTCGGACAAAAACGTGGTGGTCAGCCTGCTCGATGACCCGGCCATCAAAACCACCGGCACCGTTCGGGAAATCACCCCGGCAGTCTCCGCGCAGACCGGAACGGTGCAGGTCAAAGTCAGCCTCCACGGACTGCCCGAAGGCATGCAACTTGGCTCTGTCGTGAGTGCCACCGCCAAGACACCGGGTAAATCCGCCGTGGAACTGCCCTGGTCGGCGCTGACCAAAAACCTCAGCGATCCGGCCGTGTGGCTGGTGGACGCCGAGGGCAAGGCGCAGCTGCACACCGTCACCGTCGGCCGTTACCTCACCGGCAAAGTCATCATCAGTACCGGCCTGAAGGGCGGCGAAAAAGTCGTCATCGCGGGCGGCCAGTTGCTGCACCCTGGGGTGAAGGTGGAAATCGCCGAAAACACCTATAAGGATTTAGGCGCGGGAGCCCAGCCATGAAGCGTCTGTTACTGGGTTTCGCCGGTGTGATGCTGGCAGCCTGCTCGGAAAAAGAGCCGCCACCGGAGCCGGTTCGCCCGGTGCTGTCCATCGAGGTCCGCTCTCTGGACGAAGAAAACCTCGGGCGTTTCGCCGGCAGTATCCAGGCCCGCTATGAAAGCAATGTGGGTTTCCGCGTGCCGGGTCGCATCGCCAGCCGCAATGTGGATGTGGGGGCGGAAGTCGAAAAAGGCGCCTTGCTCGCGACCCTCGACCCCACCGACCAACAGAACCAGTTGCGCTCGGCCCAGGGCGATCTGGCGCGTATCCAGGCGCAATTCATCAATGCCCAGGCCAACGCCCGGCGTCAGCAAGAATTATTCGATCGCGGCGTGGGCGCCCAGGCGCAACTGGACATCGCCCAGACCGACCTGAAAACCACCCAAGCCTCTCTCGATCAGGCCAAGGCCGCGGTCGATCAGGCCAAGGATCAACTCGACTACGTCGAACTGCGCACCGATCACAAGGCCATCGTCACCGCGTGGAACGCCGAAGCCGGGCAAGTGGTGAGCGCCGGCCAGCAAGTCGTGACGCTGGCGCAGCCGGACATCAAGGAAGCGGTGATCGACCTGCCCGACACCTTGGTCGACCGGCTCCCATCGGATGTGGTGTTTCAAGTGTCCGCGCAAATGGACACGAGCATCACCACCACTGCCATCGTTCGCGAAATCGAACCCCAGGCGCAAAGCGCAACCCGCACCCGTCGCGCCCGCCTGACGCTTACCGATACGCCATCGGGCTTTCGCTTGGGCACGGCGATCAGCGTGTCCCTGAGCTCCGCGATCAAACCGCGCATCGAACTGCCTTTGACCGCGCTTCAGGAAGTGGAGGGCAAGCCGCGGATCTGGGTCGTCGATCCACAGACGCAAACCGTTTCCCCGCGGGACGTTACCCTCATCAGCCGCACTGACAGCACGATGGTGTTGGCCAACGGCGTGAAGACTGGCGAGCGGGTGGTCAGTGCTGGTGTGAACAGCCTGAAGCCGGGGCAGAAAGTGAAAATCGACGAGGGCAGCCCGCAATGAAAGGGAGTTTCAATTTATCCGAATGGGCCCTCAAGCATCAGTCGTTTGTCTGGTACTTGATGTTCGTCGCGCTGCTGATGGGCGTGTTCTCGTACATGAACCTCGGCCGCGAAGAAGACCCGTCGTTCACCATTAAAACCATGGTGATCCAGACTCGCTGGCCCGGCGCGACCCAGGAAGAAACCCTCAAGCAGGTCACCGACCGCATCGAGAAAAAACTCGAAGAACTCGACTCTCTCGATTACGTGAAAAGCTACACCCGGCCCGGTGAATCGACGGTTTTCGTCAACCTGCGCGACACCACCAGCGCCAAGGACATCCCGCAAATCTGGTACCAGGTGCGCAAGAAGATCAACGACATTCGCGGCGAGTTCCCCCAAGGCTTGCAAGGGCCGGGGTTCAATGACGAATTCGGTGATGTGTTCGGTTCGGTCTACGCCTTCACTGCCGACGGCTTGTCGATGCGCCAGTTACGCGATTACGTCGAGCAGGTCCGCGCCGAGATCCGCGAGGTGCCGGGGCTGGGCAAGGTCGAGATGGTCGGCGAGCAGGACGAAGTCCTGTACCTGAATTTCTCCACCCGCAAACTGGCGGCGCTGGGCATCGATCAGCGTCAGGTGGTGCAGAGCCTGCAATCGCAAAACGCGGTGACCCCGGCCGGGGTTATCGAGGCCGGTCCCGAGCGCATTTCCGTGCGCACGTCCGGACAGTTTGCCTCCGAGAAGGACTTGGCCAACGTCAACCTGCGACTCAATGATCGCTTCTATCGCCTGGCTGATATCGCAGAAATCAGCCGTGGATACGTCGACCCGGCGACACCGGAATTTCGCTTCAACGGCCAAACAGGCATCGGTCTGGCGATCGCCATGAAGAAGGGCGGCAACATTCAGGAGTTCGGCAAGGCGTTGCACCAGCGCATGATCGACCTGACCGCCGACCTGCCGGTGGGCATCGGTGTGCACACCGTTTCCGACCAGGCCGAAGTGGTGGAAAAAGCCGTCGGCGGCTTCACCAGTGCGTTGTTCGAAGCGGTGGTGATCGTCCTGATCGTCAGCTTCGTCAGCCTCGGTGTGCGCGCCGGGCTGGTGGTAGCGTGCTCGATTCCACTGGTGCTGGCGATGGTCTTCATCTTCATGGAATACAGCGGCATCACCATGCAGCGGATTTCCCTCGGCGCACTGATCATCGCCCTTGGCTTGTTGGTGGACGATGCAATGATCACCGTCGAGATGATGGTCACGCGCCTGGAAATGGGCGAGACCAAGGAGCAGGCGGCCACGTTTGCCTACACTTCGACCGCGTTCCCGATGCTCACCGGTACGTTGGTGACCGTGGCCGGGTTCGTGCCCATCGGCCTCAATGCCAGTTCGGCCGGCGAGTACACCTTCACGCTGTTTGCGGTTATCGCGGTGGCGATGCTGGTGTCATGGATTGTCGCGGTGCTGTTCGCGCCGGTGATTGGCATACACATTCTCAGCGCCAATGTGAAACCTCACGACGCGGAACCCGGGCGCATCGGCCGCGGCTTCAATTACGGCATGCTTTGGGCCATGCGCAACCGCTGGTGGGCCATCGGCATCACCATCGCCTTGTTTGTGGCGTCGGTGTTTTCCATGCAGTTCGTGCAGAACCAGTTCTTCCCGTCGTCCGATCGCCCGGAAATTCTCGTCGACCTCAACCTGCCGCAAAACGCCTCGATCGCCGAGACCCGCAAGGCTGTGGATAAACTCGAAGCGACCCTCAAGGACGACCCGGACATCGTGCGCTGGAGCACGTACATCGGCGAAGGTGCGATCCGTTTCTACCTGCCCCTCGACCAGCAATTGCAGAACCCGTACTACGCGCAACTGGTGATCGTCAGCAAAGGCCTGGAATCGCGCACGGCCCTGAGCCAACGCTTGCAAGAACGGCTGCGCAAAGACTTCGTCGGCATCGGCAGTTACGTGCAAGCCCTGGAAATGGGCCCGCCAGTGGGTCGTCCGATTCAGTATCGGGTCAGCGGCAAGGACATCGATCAGGTGCGCAAACACGCCATCGCCCTGGCCACTGAACTGGATAAAAACTCGCACATCGGCGAGATCATTTACGACTGGAACGAGCCGGGCAAAGTCCTGCGCATCGACATCGCTCAGGACAAGGCGCGGCAATTGGGCCTGTCTTCTGAAGACGTGGCGAACCTGATGAACAGCATTGTCGTGGGCTCACCGGTGACTCAGGTCGACGACGATATCTACCTGATCAATGTGGTGGGTCGCGCTGAGGACGCGGAACGCGGCACGCCGGAAACCCTGCAGAATCTGCAGATCGTCACGCCGGGCGGCACGTCGATTCCACTGCTGGCTTTCGCCACCGTGCAGTATGAACTTGAGCAGCCGCTGGTATGGCGTCGCGACCGCAAACCGACGATCACCATCAAGGCAGCGGTGCGCGACGAGATCCAACCGACTGACCTGGTCAAACAACTGCAACCCGACATCGACAAATTCGCCGCCACTTTGCCGGTCGGTTACAAAGTCGCCACCGGCGGTACGGTGGAGGAAAGCGGCAAGGCCCAGGGGCCGATTGCCAAGGTCGTGCCGTTGATGCTGTTTTTGATGGCGACCTTCCTGATGATTCAGTTGCACAGCGTGCAGAAGCTGTTCCTGGTGGCCAGCGTCGCGCCGCTCGGGTTGATCGGCGTGGTGCTGGCGCTGATCCCGACCGGCACGCCCATGGGCTTCGTGGCGATCCTCGGGATTCTGGCGTTGATCGGCATCATCATCCGCAACTCGGTGATTCTGGTGACCCAGATCGAGGCTTTCGAGAAGGACGGCTACACGCCGTGGGACGCGGTGCTGCAAGCCACGGAACACCGTCGCCGGCCGATTCTGCTGACGGCTGCGGCGGCAAGCCTGGGGATGATCCCGATTGCCCGGGAAGTGTTCTGGGGGCCGATGGCCTACGCGATGATTGGCGGGATCATCATCGCAACCCTGCTGACGCTGCTGTTTTTGCCGGCGCTGTATGTGGCCTGGTACAAGATTTGCGAGCCGAAGAAAGAGGTGCAGTAAGGTCGAGCGCTGCGCGCTCTATTCGCGAGCAGGCTCGCTCCCACAGTTGACCGAGTTGTCTGGCGGACGCGATACCCTGTGGGAGCGAGCCTGCTCGCGAAGACGGCCTGACTGACTACGCCGTCTTACGCCAAACGCTGGCCAACCAAGGCTGCTGCTCTCGCGGCAACCCCGCCGGCCGGTAGTAATGTTCCAGCTCCACAAACCCCGCCGCAGTCAGCATTTGCTGCCACGCCTCAAGATCGTGGTACGCCCCATAACGCGTCCCGTTCCAGCCTTCCTGATTCTTGCCACGAGGATTGGAACTGAACAACACACCGCCCGGCTTCAACGCTCCATGCAGTTGCTTCAACACCCGCGGCAACTCCAGACGCGGGACATGAAACAGCGCCGCATTGGCAAAGATCCCGTCGAAGCGATCAGCCGGCAGATCCAGTTTCAGAAAGTCCTGCTGCCAGACTTCACAACCGCTGTCCTCCCGCGCCATCTGCGCAAACTTTTCCGACCCGTCGAGGCCGACGGCTTTGTGGCCCATGCGCGTGAAGGTCTGTAAATCACGTCCTGGTCCGCAGCCAAAATCGAGAATGTCGAACGGCGCCTCACCCTGAATGTGCCGTAACAGCGCATCGATGTTCTGGCTGACATCGTGATCGCGAGTGCCTTCACGGAAGTCCTCGGCCACCGAGTTGTAATGGCCCAGGGTGGTGGCGGTGATCTTCTCGAGATCGTCGGGAGTCTGTTTCATGGTCGGCTGCGCAGGCAATTGGGGTTTGCCGAATATACGCCATGAAGCCGGAGGCTGCTTCGCAGCCATTCGCGAGCAAGTCGAATCGTCGCACCGCCGCTCCCACACTTAATCGCGCAGAACACAGGTTTTGTGTTCACCCAAGATCAAATGTGGGAGCGGGCTTGCTCGCGAAAGCGGTATCACTGACGACCAATGACTCCAGCCTGACTCAGCTCTGTTTCATCCCCAGACATTCAATGGACCGGTCAACCATGGCTTTGGCAATCTCCAGCAAATGCCAAATGGAGAACACCAATGCCCGGTCGGCGCCTTTGAGATGGTCACCACACTGATACGCCGTGACTGATGCACAGCGCAGCAAGTCAGCGATGTAGAGCTGGGTGTCTTCGAAACTCACGTCTTTGCTGACGTTGTAGAACCGCAATTCATCCGGTGCGCCCGGCTGCTCGCCGGTCAGGTAGAAATCGATTGCACGGTAGAGCGCGGAACGGTCCTTGAGCGGATCGTCGGCTTTGTTGGAGGCTGTTTCGGGAGGAGGGTCGGGTACGGATCTTTCCATAGGTAAAACTCCTAGAGTTAATTGGAGCCAACCGATATCGCGACTAAACGAACAGGGGTGGCGACTGCACGCAGGTTAGTCGACCGGTCTCTAGGCAACCCGGCGCACCCGAAGGTGCCCTGCGCACAGCCACCATAACTTTCAGGCAATGAAACACCTGGTATGAGGTAGCGCTGTGCGCCTAGAAGATCCGGGCGACTAAACCCGATCACTGATGAGCAGTGACGGACCGAGAGTAGCCACGGGATTTTGCCGGCGCAAGCGTTCGGAATGATCTAGGAAATGTCCTGCAAAGGAAAGGGATCGGACCTTCGGAACCGCTGATTTTCCTGTACGAAATATCGCCAAGATCGCAGCCAGACTCAACGCTTGTTCAACCCCCGCGCCAACCGATCCCCACTCAGCTGAATCACCGCCACCAACACCACCAGCAACACAATCACCGTCAGCATGATCTGGCTATCAAACCGCTGATATCCGTACCTATACGCAATGTCGCCCAGCCCACCAGCCCCAATCGCCCCGGCCATCGCCGACGAGTTGATCATGGTCACCAGCGTAATCGTGAACCCCCCGACAATTCCCGGCAGCGCTTCAGGCAACAACACGTGCCAAACGATGTGCCAGCGACGGCAACCCATGGCTTGCGCCGCTTCGATCAAGCCGTGATCGACCTCACGCAAACTGACTTCGGCAATGCGCGCAAAGAACGGCGTGGCAGCGATGGTCAGCGGAACGACGGCCGCCCACACACCGTAAGTGGTGCCGACAATCAACCGGGTGAACGGAATCAGCGCCACCATCAAAATCAAAAACGGAATCGAGCGAAACAGGTTCACGAACGCACCCAACGCGCGGTTCAGCGCCGGTGCTTCATAGATCCCGCCTTTGGAGCTGGTGACCAGAATCACCGCCAGCGGAATGCCTGCCAGCAGTGCGATCAACGAAGACACACCGACCATCAAGAAGGTGTCGATAAAACCCTGCAGCAAGCGATCAAACCACATAACCCAGCACCTCCACCTGTTGCGCCCAATTGCCGGCGCGTTGCCGCAATTCTTCGGCGCCGAGCGAAGACTCTGTCACCGCCAGCAGCAGTTGCCCGAGGGCGTGACCTTGAATCCGTTCCACGCCACCTTGCAGTAAGCGCACGCGACCACCGAGGGCGGCGAACAGTGCCGCCAGATCCGGCTCGTCCGTGGCGCTGCCGGTGAATTGCAATCGCAGCACCACGGCGGCATCGGAAGAAGGCGCTTGCGGGTGCAAACGGCTTTGCAGTTCGTCCGGCAGCGCGTGTTGCAGCGGCGCGAGCAAAGTCTTGCTGACCTCATGCTGCGGGTTGCCGAACACTTCCCAGACCGGCCCTTGCTCGACAACTCGTCCGTGCTCAAGCACCACGACGCGATCACAGATATCGCGAATCACCGCCATCTCGTGGGTGATCAGTACGATGGTCAAACCCAGCCGCTGATTGATCTCGCGCAGCAGGCCGAGGATCGATTGGGTGGTCTCCGGGTCCAGCGCTGAAGTGGCCTCGTCGCACAGCAGAATCTCCGGGTCGTGAACCAGCGCCCGGGCAATCCCGACGCGCTGCTTCTGTCCGCCGGAAAGCTGCGCCGGGTAGGCCTTGTGCTTCTCTTGCAGGCCGACCAGTTCCAGCAGTTCGCGAACTTTCTGCTCGCGTTTTTCCTTGGGCACACCGGCCACTTTCAGCGGCAACTCGACGTTCTGCCAGACTGTCTTGGCCGACATCAGGTTGAAGTGCTGGAAGATCATGCCGATGCGCCGGCGCAGCGCCACGAGCCGGTCTTCATCGAACTCGCCGATGTCTACCTGATCGATCAGCACCCGGCCGGTGCTCGGTTGTTCGAGGCGGTTGATGGTGCGGATCAGCGACGACTTGCCGGCACCGCTGCGGCCGATGATGCCGAACACTTCGCCGCGCTGGATCGCCAGGTCGATGCCGTGCAACGCCGCCACCGGACCTTGCTGGCCGTTGTAGGTTTTACCCAGGCCGATGAAACGCACGTGGGCGCGATTGAAGTCCGGGTGCAGTTCAGTCTGTTCGGCTTTCTGAGGCTCTGGAATCTCCAGTCGCCGTTGGATAGCGGCCGTCATTTTCAGCTTTCCCAACCGGCTTGATAGAGCTTGCCGTGGGCCTTATCCAGCGCGGCGCGAACGGCTGGGGAGTGCTGGTAGATGTCGACGAACTTGATCAGGCGCGGGTCGGTTTTGCTTTTCGGCTGGATCACAAACTGGATCACGTATTCCTTGTGATCGAGGCCGTCGAACAGCAGCGCGGAGCCTGCATCGAAGGTCTTCGACAGGCGGATGTAGGCCGGGTAACCCTGGACCAGATCGGCGTCGTCGTAGGCACGCACCAGTTGCACGGCTTCGACCTGGAGGATTTTGATTTTTTTCGGATTGGCGATGATGTCTTCTTCGGTGGCCTTGTAGCCGACGCCCGGTTTGAGCGTGATCAACCCGGCCTTGGCCAGCAGTTGCAAGCCGCGACCGCTGTTGATCGGATCGTTGGCGATGGCCACGCTGGCGCCTTCTGGCAATTCGTCGAAGCTTTTGTATTTCTTCGAGTAGAGGCCGACGTTGTTGATGATCCCTGGCTTGAATGGCACCAGGTCAAAACCGGCGGCGGCCTTGGCGTTTTCCAGGAACGGGATGTGCTGGAAGTAGTTCACGTCGATGTCGCCGGCAGCGAGGCTGACGTTGGGTGCGATCCAGTCGCTGAACTCTACGAGCTCGACTTTCAGGCCTTGTTTGTTGGCTTCTTCTACCGCTGCTTCCAGGGGGATGGCGAAGGCAGCGGTGGTGCCGACTTTCAGCGGCGCGTCGGCGGCGAAGGTGACGGAGCTGAAAAGGCCGAGGGCCAGGGCCAGTGCTTTGACTGGGTGAGAGAGGTAGGTCTTTTTCATGATGGGTTTTCCAGTCAGTGCATAAATTTTGGGTGTTTGGGCGGACCTCTTCGCGAGCAGGCTCCCTCCTACAGGGATTGTGTGACCACTGAAGATCCACTGTGGGAGCGAGCCTGCTCGCGAAGCTTTTAGCGGCGGTAGGCCGAACCGGTGTGTTGCTCAGGCAAATGCGCCTCGCCGTGAAACAGTTTTTCCCGCAGGCTGCCGCTGTCGTAAGCGGTCTTGTACGACCCGCGCCGTTGCAACTCCGGAATCACCCAATCGATGAAATCCACATAGCTCTCCGGTGTGACGATCCGCGTCAGGTTGAAGCCGTCGAGCCCGGTTTCTGCGATCCACGATTCCAGCTCATCGGCCACTTGCTCAGGCGAGCCGACCACGGTGATGTAGCGCCCACCGAGTGCGTGTTGCTCAAGCAATTTGCGCCGGGTCCAGTCGTTGTTTTGCAGGTTCTTGGTCGCAGACTGGATCGCGTTGCTCTTCACGTACTGGATCGGTTCGTCTATCTCGTATTCGGAAAAGTCGATCCCGGTGGACGCCGAAAAATGCGCCACACCAGCCTCGGCACTTGCGTAGCTCAAATACTCGGCGTGCTTGGCCCAGGCCAGTTCTTCGGTGGCGCCGACGATCACGTTCAGCCCCATGAACACCTTGATATCCTCGGGATTACGCCCGGCCTCGACAGCGCTGGCGCGCACCTTGTCCACCTGAATTTTGGTCGACGGTTTGTTCTGGCCGCTGATGAATACGCACTCGGCGTGACGCCCGGCGAACAGCAAGCCGCGATCCGAACTGCCGGCCTGGAACAGCACCGGCGTACGCTGCGGTGACGGCTCGCAGAGGTGATAACCCTCCACCTGATAGAACTCGCCCTTGTGCTCGACCTTGTGCACTTTTTCCGGTTGGGCGTAGATCCGTTGCTGCGGATCGTTCAGCACCGCGCCGTTTTCCCAACTGCCTTCCCAGAGTTTGTAGAGCACTTGCAGGTATTCGTCGGCCTGGTCGTAGCGGCGGTCGTGTTCGACTTGTTCGCTCAGGCCCATGGCCTTGGCGGCGCTGTCGAGGTAGCCGGTGACGATGTTCCAGCCGACCCGGCCACGGCTCAGGTGATCGAGGGTCGACATGCGCCGGGCGAACAGATAGGGCGGCTCGTAGGTGAGGTTGGCAGTCAGGCCGAAACCGAGGTTCTTGGTGACCGCAGCCATGGCCGAGACCAACAGCAGCGGGTCGTTGACCGGCAATTGGATCGATTCTTTCAGCGGCACGCCCACCGAGTTTTGATAGACGTCGTAGACCCCGACGATGTCGGCGATGAACAAACCATCGAACAGTCCGCGCTCCAGCAGTTGCGCCAGTTCAGTCCAGTATTCGATGGTTTTGTACTGAGTCGAGGTGTCCCGTGGATGTGTCCACAAGCCATGGTTGATGTGCCCGATGCAGTTCATGTTGAACGCGTTGAGCAGGATCTTCTTCTTTGCCATCAGATGGTCCCCCGCAGTGGCGGGTTTTCATCGTTGAGGTAGTAGTTGCCGACGGCGTGATACTTCCAGCGCACCGGGTCGTGCAGGGTGTGCACCCGAGCGTTGCGCCAGTGGCGATCGAGGCCGTGTTCAATCAGGGTCGCCTGGCTGCCGGCCAGTTCGAACAGCGTGCTGCCAGCGGCGAGGGAAATTTCAGTGCTGATGGCCCGGGCTTCGGCGACGGCAATCGAGGCGGCGGCGACGGTCTCGGCGTTGGTGTCGGCCTGGGCTTTGTCGAGAAATTGGCCGGCGCGTTCCAGCAGCGCCTCGGCGGCGTGCAGGCGAATGCTCAAGTGGCCGAAGCTCTTGATGGTCAGCGGGTCTTCGGTGGCCTTGTCGTTGCCGGAATCGATCCACGGTCGGGTTTTGGTGCGCACGAAATGCAGCGCATCTTCATAGGCGGCGCGGGCGATGCCGGTGTCGATGGCGGCATGGAGAATCTGCGCCAGCGGGCCGACCGGAGTAGGACGCTCGAAGGCGCTTTGAAACGGGATCACGTCGTCTGCTGCAACAAAGACATCTTCGAACACCACCGAACCGCTGCCGGTGGTGCGCTGGCCGAAGCCGCTCCAGTCGTCGATCACTGTCAGGCCTTTGCTGTCGCGCGGCACGAAAGCCAGTTGCTGCACGCCGTTTTCATCCACCACCGAGGTGGGGATGCGCTGGGCGTAAATCGCTCCGGTGGCGTAGAACTTGCGACCGTTAATGCGATAGCCATCACCGTCGCGGGTCAGGCTGGTGACGCGGTCGTGGGCGGTTTTGGTGCCCAGTTCAGCCAGGGCATTGCCGAAGCGCTGACCGGCGAGGACTTCTGCGTACAGGCGTTTTTTCTGCTCTTCGCTGCCATTCACGCGCAGCACTTCGAGGGCATAGAAATGGTTTTGCGGAATCTGCCCCAGCGAACCGTCAGCCTGAGCGATCAAGGCAATCACCCTGGCCAGTGTGACGTTGGAAACGCCAGCGCCGCCGTACTCCTTGGGCACGCTGATGCCCCAGAGGCCCGAGCGGGAAAACACTTCCAGTTCCGGGTGTGGCAGGCGGCGCTCGCGGTCGCGCAGGGCGCTGTCGCGTTTGAAATCTTCGGCCAGGTCACTGGCGACAATCAGGGCTTGCTCATCGCTGGTTATGACCGCGACGTGGTGAGAAAGAGTCATATGTTTCTCCAGAGATCTGGTCGTTAAATCCAGGAGTGGCGAGCGGGGAGCGTGCCGTTCAAGTGATAGGTGCCGACGGCGTGGTATTTCCAGCGCACCGGGTCGTGCAGCGTGTGCACCCGGGCGTTGCGCCAGTGACGGTCGAGGTTGAATTCGGCGAGGGTGGCGCGACTGCCGGCCAGTTCGAAGAGCTTTTCGCTGGCCAGCAGCGAGATCTCGGTGGTCAGCACTTTGGCTTCGGCCACGGCAATCGAGGCACGGGCTGCGGACTCGGCGGTGAGTGGAGCGGCGTTGACCTGATCGAGCACCTGCCCGGCCTTGCGTAGCAGGGCTTCGGCGGCGTGCAGTTCGATTTTCAGTTTGCCGATGTCGGCGATGACATAGAGATCATCACTGGCTCGTTCGACCTTGGCGTCGATCCATGGCCGGGCGCGGGTTTTCACGAACTCGATGGCGTCGTCGATGGCGCCCCGGGCAATCCCGGCATCGATGGCTGCCTGGATCAACTGCGAGACCGCGCCCTGAATATTCGGCTTGTCGTTGATCTTCCAGTTGTCCACCACCCACTCGGCGTCGACTCGCACGTTGTTGAGTAAAATCGTGCCGCTGGCGGTGGTGCGCTGGCCGAAGCCCGACCAGTCGTCAACGATGCGCAAGCCCGGCGTGCCGCGACGGACGAAGGCCAGCACTTGCTTGCCATCGTCGTTCAGCGCCTTGACCGCGACCCAGTGAGCGAACAGCGCGCCGGTGGAATAGAACTTCTGCCCGTTGAGGACAAAACCATCACCGTCGGCAGTGATCCGCGCTTTGAGTTCAAGGGTGTTTTTGGTGCCACGCTCGGGTCCGGCATTACCGATCCGCCAACCTTCAAGCACGCTTTTGAACAGCTGTTTTTTTTGCTGTTCGGTGGCGCTGCCGAGCACCAGGTTGAGAATGCCGAACTGGTTCTGCGGGATCTGGCCCAATGCCGGGTCCGCCGCGGAAATGATCGCGAAAACGTCGGCCAGGGTGACGAACGAAACCTGCGGGCCACCGTATTCGCGCGGGATGGCAATACTGCCCAGGCCGCTGCGGGTGAACTGTTCGATTTCCGACCACGGCAGCTTGCGCTGCTGGTCACGTTTTGCCGCATGCAGGCGGGCGACTTGCGCCAGCTCATGGGCGGCCTTGATCGCTTGTGCGTCGTTGCGCAAGACTTGCGCGGGCAACAACAACGGGGCGATGTCCAGATCACTCTGGATGATTGCATCTGCCAGACTCGACATCAGTGCCGCTCCTTGGCTGCACGCAATGCCCTGGCGATCTGCACTGGGGTGATTGTGTTCCGGACCATACCTACCTCACATCTCATGAAAACGCCGCGATGGTTGCGGCGAACGAAAAACACGAATGTCCGGTGGTCCGGTGCATATACCCTAAGCGTGTGTAAAAAATTAATAAACTAACTTTTAGGAATATGCATAGAAGGGTGTCGCCAGGCCCAATGAGGTAAGGGGCGCGTCGCTTTAAAGCCGGTGGCGAAGCCTGTGGCAGAGGGCTCGCTCGCGAAACAGGTGCCGCGGTTTAGCAGAAAAACCGCGGTATCGTTCTTCGCGAGCAAGCCCGCTCCCACAGGCTTCGCCGCGGCTACAAGGAGATCAGCGTTTACGGGGTTCGGCGACCTTCAGCAGTTCCTTTGGTGGGACTTTGAGGTAGGGATTGGCACACCCGATCTTCAGCCTGCGTGCCGGCGCCCAGCGCGAGTTGTTGCCCACCCGGTCGAGGATGCAGTAGGTCACCTCCAGGCGCAGGTCTTCACCCGCTTCAAGAATGATCGCTGGCGGCACCCAGACCTGAATCGGCAGGCCGATATCGCACGCCTTGAGCCGTGGCAGATCCATGCGTACATCGCCCCAGCGCAGGGTGATTTCGTCGTCGGCTGCCATGTTCAGGTACGGCTCGATGGTCAGCGGAACTCCGCGCTTGATCTGGTTCGGATTGACCCCCTGACGGCGAATGGTCTCGGGGATGGTCACCGGCGCCAGGCGCTGGTTTTCATCGCCGCATAGTTCAGACGGCTGGCCACCGGGGCAGTCGAGTTTGATCTGCACGCATCTGGCGGCCGATAGCGCCGGCCCGTGCCCGATCTGCATGATCCGGTAGTGAATGCGTGAGGTGCCATTGGCGATGAAGCTCTCGGGCACGCGCAGTTGGACCGGTTGTCCGACATTGTTGGCCGTCAGAACCCTGGAGGCGACGTAGCAGTTGTCCCAGAACAGCTCGATCAGGTCACCTTCGTCCATGCCGGAGTAGGGCGCCACGTCGATCAGCAGGCGGGCCGCCGAGGTGATGTTGATGCCGGTCTTGTGAGATTGCGCCAGGGTCGGGGCCGCCAGCTCGGGTTTGTTCGAGGTGCTTTTCATGGGTTCTCCTTGAAGTCTTGCAGCGAAGTCCGTTTCTGGAAAATCAAAAACACGAATTCCGAACAGCAAAACAGTTCATTACTTTGAGTTGAAATAATGATTGAGCGTGATGATTGTTGCTTGCTGGAGACTAGATAAGAGTGTGCGTGAATAAGTGTCAATAGAGTGAGTTGGTTAAATACAAGATCAGGTGTTATTCAGAAAACTCCTACGTTGGGAAGTTAATAAACCCTGTCGCTCTGTCGAATATAACCGCCAAAACACGGGGTATAGGCGCTATGGGGCGACGTCCGATCAATCAAAGGTGATCACGAGGTTAGAGAATTTTAAGACAGGTCAATCTGTTGCAGGACATATATATGTACCGCGCGCGCTGACAAAAAGTTGTATATCGTGCGCGTACATTTAACTAAGGGAAGACAAGGATTTATAAATGGTGAGGGTGTCACTTCCATCCGTGGAAGTTGACGGTGTTGCGCGGATGTTTAGTTGTGGGCGTTATTCAGAAACTTGCTGAGGAATTGTTTCGTGCGTTCTTCTTTCGGGTTGGCAAACAGCGCCTTGGCTTCGCCTTGTTCAACGATCACTCCCTTGTCGAAAAACACCACGCGGTTCGCCACGTCCCGGGCAAAGCCCATTTCGTGGGTAACGATAACCATGGTGCGCTTCTCCTCGGCCAGGCTGCGGATGGTCGCCAGCACTTCACCCACCAACTCTGGATCGAGGGCTGAGGTGGGTTCGTCGAACAGAATCACTTCTGGCTCCATCGCCAACGCCCGGGCAATCGCCACACGCTGTTGCTGACCACCGGAAAGGCGACGCGGGTAAGCGTCTTCCTTGCCGGCAAGGCCGACCCTGGCCATGAGTTTTTTTCCCAGGGCAACGGCTTCGTCACGCGGGATTTTTTTCACCACGATCGGGCCTTCGATGACGTTTTCCAGGGCAGTGCGATGGGGGAACAGGTTGAAGTTCTGGAATACGAAGCCCACGTGCTGGCGCAAACGTCGCACCAGGCCCTGCTGCTGGTTCAGCGGGCGACTGCCATCGATCTCGATGTCGCCGACCTTGATCCGGCCGCTGGTGGGTTCTTCCAGGAAGTTCAGGCAGCGCAGGAACGTGGTTTTACCCGAGCCGCTCGGCCCGATGATCGCCACTACCTCGCCTTCCTTCACCTGCAGATCGATGCCGTTGAGCACGACTTGACCCTTGAACTGCTTTGTCAGTTTTTCCACGACAATCATTGGGTCAGGACTCCTGGTCGTGCCGATTGACCCGCTCTTCCAACTTGTTCTGCAGGTGCGAGAGCACCGTGGCCAGAATCCAGTAGATCAGCGCGGCGGCAAGGTACATGGTGAACACTTCGAAGGTGCGTGCTGTAATCAGCTGCGCCTGGCGGAACAGCTCCGGCACCTGGATGGTGGCGGCCAGCGCGGTGTCCTTGACCAGCGAAATGAAGCTGTTGCCCAGCGGCGGCAATGCGGTGCGCATCGCTTGCGGCAGGATGGCCCGGCGCAGCGTCTGCGCACGGGTCATGCCGATGCTGGCGGCAGCTTCCCACTGACCGCGCTCGATGGAGCTGATCGCGGAACGCAGGATTTCACAGGCGTAAGCGGCCATGTTCAGCGAGAAGCCGATCAGGGCCGCCGGCAGCGGATCGAGTTCCATGCCCAATTGCGGCAAGCCGTAATAGATCACGAACAGTTGCACCAGCAACGGCGTGCCGCGAAAGAACGACACGTAGATGCGGGCGATCCAGCTCACCAGCTTGAAGCGCGACAGGCGCATCAACGCCAGGCCGAAGCCCAGCATGAGGCCGAAGAACATCCCGCCCAGGCTCAAGATGACCGTGTAGTAGGCCCCCTTGAGCAGGAAGGGCAGGGAGTCCAGTGCGAGTTGGAAAGCTTCTTCCATTATTGAGTGACGTCAGCGCTGAAGTATTTTTCCGAAAGCTTTTTCAGCGTACCGTCGGCACGCAGCTTGTCGATGGCTTTGTTCACCGCTGCCAGCAACTCAGGCTCGCCTTTGCGCAGGGCAATACCGGCTTCCTGACGGGAGAACGCTTCGCCGGCGGCGACAGTGTCCTTGGCCTTCTTGGCGTATTCCAGTGCGGCGAGGCGGTCGATCAGAATGGCGTCGATGCGGCCGACACGCAGGTCCTGGAACTTGGTCGGATCATCGTCGTAGGTCTTGATGATGGCTTTAGGCTGATTGTCCTTGAGCCACTGCTCGTAGTTGGTGCCCAGGCCAACGCCGACTTTCTTGCCGTCCAGATCGGCGGCGGTCTTGATGGTGTCTTTGTTCTTGGTCAGAACCAGCGCCTGAATCCCGGAAACGGTGTACGGCTCGGAGAAGTCGTACTTCTTCTTGCGCTCTTCAGAGATGGTTACCTGGTTGATCACCGCGTCCAGGCGCTTGGATTCCAAGGCTGCGAGGATGCCGTCCCATTTGGTTGGCTGCAGTTTGACCTTCACGCCCAGCTCTTTGGCCAGGGCTTCGGAGAACTCGACTTCGAAGCCGGCCAGTTTGCCGTCGGCGTCGACGAAACTGAACGGTGGGTAGGTGCCTTCCAGGCCGACGTTGATTACGCCAGCGTCTTTGATTTTTTGCAGTTGCTCACCGGCAACCGCTTGCCCCAGCAGACCGGCGCTGAGCGCCAGGCCCAGCGAACCTACCAGCAGATTTCGACGTAGTACGGAAAAATTCATGACAAGCCCCTGTGTTTTCTTATGGAGAACGCTTAAGGAAAGTTGGCAAATTCGGGATTTGAACGACTGCGATATCCTGCCCTAAAGCAGCGTATGCGTCTCGCTGCAAATTCGCCTGCGGCGCGACTATATGACGGTGCTTTTAGATAGGAAAATAATAAATACTGCGTTTGTTATTCTTTTAATGAATATGCGTTCAAGATCGTTCCCACGCAGAGCGTGGGAACGATCAATTACAGGAAGTCTTTGTAGGCAAACAACGCCGGTGCTCCACCGGTGTGCAGGAAGATGATCGGGCCTTCGTCAAAACGCTGGCGACCGATCCCGTCGAGCAACCCGGCCATGGCCTTGCCAGTGTAGACAGGGTCCAGCAGCAAGCCTTCCTGACTCGCCACCAACTTCACCGCCGCTAGCGTGCCGGCATTCGGTTCGCCATAACGCGGGCCGAAATATTCGTCCCACAACTCGACCTTGAAACTCGCCGGCAGATTCACGCCCAGCAACTCTGCGGTACGTTCAGCGAGGCCCTGAACCTTCGGCCGCTGATCTTCATCGCTACGGGAAACCGTGACGCCAATTACTGGCAAATCCGGCAGTGCTTCGCTCAGCGCCAGCGCCAGGCCGCTGTGGGTCCCGGCGCTGCCCGAGGCCAGCACCACGGCGGCGAACTTCAGGCCGGTGTCCTTGATCTGCTCGGCCAGTTCCAGCCCTGCGCGCACGTAACCCAAAGCACCCAACGCATTTGAGCCACCAATCGGCACCAGATACGGCCTCTTGCCGTTGTTGCTTAAACGGTCGGCCAGCGCCTGCAATTGTTCGTCGGCGTTGTCGAGGTTTTCCACCAGCTCGACCTTGGCGTCGAACAGGTCCAGCAACAGTCGGTTGCCGTTGCCGACATAGTTGCTGTCGTCGGTGCCGAGGGGATTTTCCAGCAGCGCGACGCAGCCCAGTCCGAGCTTGGCCGCAACGGCGGCAGTCTGGCGCACGTGGTTGGATTGCAGCGCGCCAGCGGTGATCAACGTGTCGGCGCCCTGGGCGAGTGCATCGGCCGCCAGGTATTCGAGTTTGCGCAGCTTGTTGCCGCCCATCGCCAGCGGTGTCAGGTCATCGCGTTTGACGTACACATCGCGGCCCAGCCACGACGACAGACGTTCAAGTTTTTCCAGAGGGGTAGGGTGGCCAAGCAAATCGAGGCGGTCAAAACGGGCGAGCTGTTGTTTGATCATGGTTTCCGTACTGGCGGAGAAAGATGTCAGGACTATAGGCACGCCGATTTTGCGGGGCAACTGCCAATCCCCCTTATGCAAAAAAGTGCTGAGCACAGCACAATCAGTTCTTAATTCGGCTTCCAGACCTTGCCGTAAAGTAATCGCCGTCAGCGCGGCCAGACAGTCCGGCCCGCCCGTGAGGAGTTTTTACCGTGAGCGAGCGTTCCAGCCATTGGCAATTGCAGACCATCGTCAGCCAACTGCGTACGGCGCGTGACGAGTGGCGTGCACAAAACGGCCGCGCCAGCGGCGAGCAGGGCGGCCGTGAGCTGCCTTCCCGAGCGGCCATGGCGGAGATCCTTGAAGCGCTGTGCGGTGCACTGTTCCCGATGCGCCTGGGCCCGGTGGACTTGCGCGAGGAAAGCGAAGACTTCTACGTCGGCCACACACTGGACGTTGCGCTGAACGCGTTGCTGGCTCAGGCACGACTCGAACTGCGTTACGCCGCCCGCCACAGTGCCCAGGCCGACACCGAGGTCGAGGCCAATACCATTCAGATCATTCAGGATTTCGCGCTTGCTCTGCCGGGGTTGCGCAGCCTGTTGGACACTGACGTGCTGGCGGCCTATCACGGCGACCCGGCGGCGCGCAGTGTCGATGAAGTATTGCTGTGCTATCCGGGGATTCTGGCGGTGATTCACCATCGCCTCGCCCACCATTTGTATCGCGCCGGGTTGCCGTTGCTGGCGCGGATCAGCGCAGAAATCGCCCACTCGGCCACCGGTATCGACATTCACCCCGGCGCGCAGATTGGCCGCAGCTTCTTTATCGATCACGGGACGGGCGTGGTAATCGGCGAGACCGCCATCATCGGCGAGCGGGTGCGGATTTATCAGGCCGTGACCCTGGGGGCCAAGCGCTTCCCGGCGGATGAGGACGGTCAGTTGCAGAAGGGGCAGGCGCGACATCCGATTGTCGAGGATGACGTAGTGATCTATGCCGGTGCGACGATTCTGGGGCGGATCACCATCGGTAAGGGCTCGACCATTGGCGGTAATGTCTGGCTGACCCGCAGCGTGCCGGCGGGAAGCAATCTGACTCAGGCGAATCTGCAGCATGATGATGGGACGCAGAAGTAAGTTCTGAGACCCTCGCTGCCTGACAAGCCGCCTTCGCGAGCAAGCCCGCTCCCACATTTAGACCGAGTCACGCGATCTAATGTGGGGGCGGGCTTGCCCGCGAATGGTTTCAAGGCCAACCGGATAATGGCATTTAGCTAATTTTCCGGTGAACGAATCCTCCAAACCCCACGTCATACCCTTCCTTGAGCTAGCGTACGAACAGTACCGCCGAGCCTTGCAATTAGTCCTTAGCACCCTATTCATGTTTAACTTGAACGCTCATTCAAGTTAAACCGCCGGTTTGCTGCCCGCTCACAACAGGAGGCTTGCCTATGCCGAGTCCGTTATTGATTGCCCTGTTTCACCCCCTCGAGGTGCACCTTTCATGAGTGCATCGTCCCTCCCTCCAAGCGGCCAGGTCCGCATGAATCCGCCGGTGTTTTACTTCGCGGCGACGTTCATTTTTCTATTCGGCATTGTCGTTATTGCCATGCCTGAAGAAGCCGGCGCCTGGTTGTTGGCGGCGCAAAACTGGGCGGCCAACACGGTCGGCTGGTACTACATGCTCGCGATGACCCTGTATCTGGTCTTCGTGGTGGTCACCGCCTTGTCCGGCTACGGCAAGATCAAGCTCGGTGCCGACCACGACGAACCCGAATTCAGTTACCTGTCCTGGGCCGGCATGTTGTTCGCCGCCGGGATCAGCATCACGCTGTTTTTCTTTTGCGTGTCCGAACCGTTGACCCACCTGGCACAACCGCCGCAAGGCGAGGCCGGCACGGCGGACGCGGCGCGTCAGGCGATGCAGATTCTGTTTCTGCACTGGGGCCTCCACGGCTGGGGCGTGTTCGCCTTCGTCGGCATGGCGCTGGCCTACTTTGCTTACCGGCATAACCTGCCGCTGGCGTTGCGTTCGGCGCTGTATCCGCTGATCGGCAAGCGCATCAACGGCCCCATCGGTTATGCGGTGGACGGCTTCGGCATCATCGCCACCGTGTTCGGCCTCGGCGCCGACATGGGCTTCGGTGTGTTGCACCTCAACTCGGGCCTCGACTACCTGTTTGGCATCGCTCATACCCAGTGGATTCAGGTCGGCCTGATCACATTGATGATGGGCGCAGCGATCATCGTCGCGGTGTCTGGCGTCGATAAAGGCGTGCGGGTGATGTCCGACATCAACATGCTGCTGGCCTGTGCGCTGCTGCTGTTTGTGTTGTTCGCCGGACCCACCCAGCATCTGCTCAACACCCTGATCCAGAACATCGGCGACTACCTCGGCGCGTTGCCGATGAAGAGTTTCGACCTCTACGCCTACGACAAACCCAGCGACTGGCTGGGCGGCTGGACGGTGTTTTACTGGGCCTGGTGGATTGCATGGTCGCCGTTCGTGGGGCTGTTCATCGCAAGGATTTCCCGTGGCCGGACCATCCGTGAATTCGTCTTCGGCGTGCTGCTGATCCCGCTTGGCTTCACCCTGGCGTGGATGTCGATTTTCGGCAACAGCGCCATCGACCAGGTGCTGAATCACGGCATGAGTGCGCTCGGCATGTCGGCCATCGACAACCCGTCGATGACGCTGTATCTGCTGCTGGAAACCTACCCGTGGAGCAAAACCGTCATCGCGGTGACGGTGTTCATCAGCTTCGTGTTCTTCGTCACCTCGGCGGACTCCGGCACCGTGGTGCTGTCGACGCTGTCCGCCAAGGGCGGCAACCCCGACGAAGACGGGCCGAAATGGCTGCGGGTGTTCTGGGGTGCGATGACCGCGCTGGTGACCAGTGCGCTGCTGTTCTCCGGCAGCATTGATGCGTTGAAGTCGGCAGTGGTGCTGACCTCGTTGCCGTTCTCGATGATCCTGCTGCTGATGATGTGGGGGCTGCACAAGGCGTTCTATCTGGAGTCCCAGAAGCAGATCGCCCAACTGCATTCCCTCGCACCGGTGTCTGGCTCGCGGCGGGGCGGCTGGCGTCAGCGCTTGAGTCAGGCCGTGCATTTCCCGTCTCGCGATGAGGTCTATCGTTTCCTCGAAACGACGGTGCGTCCGGCGATTGAAGAGGTAACGGCCGTGTTCGTCGAAAAGGGTCTGCACGTGGTCGCTCAGCCCGATCCGGCCAACGACAGTGTCAGCCTGGAGATCGGTCACGGCGAGCAGCATCCGTTCATCTATCAGGTGCAGATGCGTGGCTACTTCACGCCGTCCTTTGCCCGTGGCGGCATGGGTTCCAAGGAACTCAACAACCGTCGCTATTACCGGGCCGAAGTGCATTTGAGCGAGGGCAGTCAGGACTACGATCTGGTGGGCTATACCAAGGAACAGGTGATCAACGACATCCTCGATCAGTACGAACGGCACATGCAGTTTTTGCATTTGGTGCGTTGATCGAGAACCGGTGGCGCTCAGGTCTCGCTGCTCAACACCATGAACAGCACCAGCGCCGCCACCGGTACGCCGAACACCGCGCTGCCGACCACCAGTTCCGTGCTCAACGGCTGGCCGGCGGTGACCATGCCGACCGCGCCGTTGATCAACGTCAGCGCCAGCCACAACACGGCAAAGCTGTAGGCCAGGACCTGGCGCGGGAAGCCGATTTTCTCACCGATGAACAGCATCAGCGCCAGCAGGACCAGGCCGAAGAAGATGATGATGGTGGTGTGCATGGTGAAGTCCTCGCGACGACTTTCAGAGTTCTCGACCTAGAGTGTGGTCGAGGGAATAGCGTCCTGCTCCGCGAAACAGGTTGTAGCGCGACAGAACCACCAGGCGAGGCGGGCCGTGATGTCAGTCCTTGCGCGCAACCTGGGGGAGCGGGCTTGCTCGCGAAGAGGGCGTGTCAGCCGACATAAATATTGCCTGACATACCGCCTTCGCGAGCAAACCCGCTCCCACAGGTTCCGCGCCTTGCGCTGCGGCTCAGACGAGACCGCCGTTGACCCGCAGGATTTGCCCGTTGACCCACGCTGAATCCGGTCCCACCAGAAACGACACAATGCGAGCAATATCTTCCGGCTGACCCAAACGCTCCAGTGGAGGCATTTTGGCGAAGGCCTGGATTTGCTCTTCACTCTTGCCGTGCAAAAACAACTCAGTCGCCACCGGGCCAGGGGCCACGGCATTAACGGTGATGTTGCGGCCGCGCATTTCCTTGGCAAACACTTGGGTCAGGGATTCCACCGCCGCTTTGCTGGCGATATACACCGCATAGCCCGGCAGGTTCAGGCCGACGGTGCTGCTGGAGAAGTTGACGATCCGGCCGCCGCTGTTCAGGCGTGTCGCCGCTTCACGCAGGGTGTTGAAGGTGCCGCGAGCGTGGATATTGAAGGTCTGGTCGAACAGTTCGTCCGTGTGTTGCGCCAGCGGCATCGCTTTGAGGATGCCGGCGTTGTTCACCAGCACGTCGACTTTGCCCAGTTGTGATTCGGTCTCGTCGAACATCCGGCGTACATCGTCGGCATTGGCAACGTCAGCCTTGATCGCTATGGCTCGGTGCCCGGCCTGACGCAATTCAACAACCAGCCTGGAGGCTTCGGTGGCGCTGCTGGCGTAATTGATCGCGACGGCAAAACCTTCGCTGGCCAGTTGTTTGGCGATGACCGCGCCGATGCCGCGGGAGGCGCCGGTCACGATGGCAACTTTAGAAGTTTGAGCAGTCATGGCGGTAATTCCTTTGAAGGTGTTTGCTTGGGGTGAAGCCAATTTCACATGTTTACTCAGCCCGATAAATGCACGAGAGTTGCCTTGACTGTTCAATAATCGCCAACAATCGAACGCCAGGAGTGACCCGTGGATCAAGTCAAAGCGATGAAGGTGTTTGTGCGGATTTACGAGCGCAGCAGCTTCACCCTGGCGGCCGACGACCTGAACTTGCCGCGAGCAACGTTGACCCACACGCTGAATCAATTCGAGGCCTGGCTTGGCACGCGTTTACTGGAGCGCAGTACCCGCAAAGTACGTCCTACGCTGGATGGCGAAGCGTATTACCTGCGTTGCGTGCAATTGCTGGCAGAACTGGAGGAAGCCGAATTGGCGTTCCGCAGCGTGGCGCCCAAGGGTCGATTGCGTGTGGATTTGCATGGCACGCTGGCCAGGCACTTCGTGATCCCGGCATTGCCGCACTTCATGGAGCGCTATCCGGACATCGAACTGTCCATCAGCGAGGCCGACCGCTATGTTGACTTGATCGCGGAAGGTGTCGACTGCGTGCTGCGCGCCGGTACCCTGAGCGACTCGGCATTGATCGGAAAACGTGTCGCCAACCTGCGCCAGATCACCTGCGCCAGCCCCGCCTACCTGCGCAAATTCGGCGAACCGAAGAACCTTCAGGAGCTGAAACATCACCACGCGGTGAACTACGTTTCGCGAACGACCGCCAAGATGTTCCCGTTTGAATTCATGGTCGATGGCGAGCTCCAGGAGGTCGCCATCGATGGCACTGTGTCAGTGTTCGGCGCGGAGATTTACGCGGCATCGGCCATTGCCGGGCTGGGGCTGATCCAGTGCCCGCACTACCGAATGGAAACCCAGATTGCCCAAGGGCTGGTGAAGGAAATCCTCATCGACACCCCACCGCCGCCGATGCCGGTCTCCGTGCTGTATCCCCAAAACCGACACATGTCGCCACGGGTTCGGGTGTTTGTGGATTGGTTGGGGGAAGTGTTCGGGGGAGCCCGGTAGCCGCTGGTCTTGGGAAAGCTGAGCGTTCTTGCATTGCGCTAGTATTTATCAGAGTGTGTATTGTGTGTATGAAAAACCTGTTCGTCGCGTAATGTGCGTAGCAGATGCTGCCCACAAGGACGAAGGTGATGCGAAGTCGGGAAATGATCAGGATGATCGAGGAGGATGGTTGGTATTTGGTGACCGTGAAAGGTAGCCATCATCAGTACAAGCATCTGTGCAAACCAGGGCGGGTGACTATCAAGCACCCTGACTCGGATCTTCCAAAAGGAACGATCAACAGCATATTGAAACAGGCGGGTCTGAAATGAGGCCTGTCATCGGATACGAGCGTCCCGATAGGGACACATCACAGGAAGGATTGATCCAAATGAAATTCCCGGTCGTTCTGCATAAGGATGCCGACTCAGACTACGGAGTGATCGTCCCGGACGTACCAGGCTGTTTCTCCGCAGGCAGCACCGTGTCGCAGGCATTCGAGAATGTGAAGGATGCGTTGTCTTTGCACTATGAGGGATTGGTTGCCGATGGCGAACCACTGCCGCAGGTGCGTGAGATCGATGCTCATCTTGATGATCCCGATTACGCGGACGGTATCTGGGGGGTGGTTGAGTTCGATATCACGCCTTACTTCGGCAAGTCGGTGCGCTTCAATGCCTCGCTGCCAGAACAGTTGCTTGAGCGCATTGATCAGACTGTCCGGCGGGATCAGCGATACAGCTCAAGGTCCGGTTTCCTGGCCGCTGCTGCTTTGCGTGAGTTGTCGACGTAAGCGGGAAAAGGGGGGGCAGTTGTCGCCAGATTAATAATCTGTGAAACGTTTCAGCATTTTCTCGAGTCCGAGGTTTATCGGCGTTTGTCTGGGCGTATGCTGGGCAACTTGCGAAGCAGTCGATACCAACTTCAAGACAGACAAGAGAGGATTCGATGACCTACACCGCTGCCGAAAACCGCTATGACTCCATCCCTTACCGCCGCGTCGGTCGCAGCGGGCTGGTGCTGCCGGCGCTGTCCCTGGGCCTGTGGCACAACTTCGGCGACAGCTCGCCGATCGACACCCAGCGCGCGTTGTTGCGTACGGCGTTCGACCTGGGCATCAACCATTTCGACCTGGCCAACAACTACGGCCCGCCGTACGGCAGCGCCGAGATCAATTTCGGTCGTTTGCTGCGCGAAGACTTCAAGCAGTACCGTGACGAGCTGATCATCTCCAGCAAGGCCGGTTGGGACATGTGGCCCGGTCCTTACGGGCAGGGTGGCGGTTCGCGCAAATACGTGCTGGCCAGCCTTGACCAGAGCCTGCAGCGCATGGGCCTGGACTACGTGGATATCTTCTACTCCCACCGCTTCGACCCGGACACCCCACTCGAAGAAACCGCCAGCGCACTGGCCACCGCCGTGCAGCAGGGCAAGGCGCTGTACATCGGTATCTCGTCCTATTCCGGGGTGAAAACCCGTGAAATAGCGACGTTGCTCAAGGAGTGGAAAGTCCCGTTGTTGATCCACCAACCGGCTTACAACCTGCTCAACCGCTGGGTGGAAAAAGACCTGCTGGACACCACCGATGAGCTCGGTACGGGCGTGATTGCCTTTACGCCGCTGGCGCAGGGTCTGCTGACCGACAAGTACCTCAACGGCGTGCCGGCGGATGCGCGGGTCAACCGTCCGGGCGGTGGGTCATTGCAGGCGTCGCACTTGTCTGAAGCCAACATCGCTCATGTGCGTGCGTTGAACGAGATTGCCCAACGTCGCGGTCAGAGCCTCGCGCAACTGGCGTTGGCCTGGACACTGCGCGATCCGCGAGTGACCTCAGCGCTGATCGGTGCGAGCCGGCCGGAGCAGATTGTCGAGAACGTCGGGGCGTTGAAGAACCTGAACTTTAGCGCCGAAGAACTGGCGGAGATTGATCGGTTTGCCCAGGAAGGCGGGATCAATTTGTGGGAGAAGCCGTCGGCGGCGGAGTAAGGATTCGGCGCCAATACTTCTGGCGCCTGTCGGATTGCCTTCGCGAGCAAGCCCGCTCCCACGTTCGACCGAGTCGTTGCTGAGAACACGGTCAATTGTGGGAGCGGGCTTGCCCGCGAAGGGGCCATCAAAATCAATAAAGCACTCAGGGGCTCACCGAAAAAACGGCACATCCCCCAACACCGTAGCCCGCTGCATCACCCGTCGCGCCGGGCGGTAATCATCCACGGCGTAATGCTGTGTCACACGGTTGTCCCAGAACGCCACATCGTCCTTTTGCCAACGCCAGCGAATCGTGAATTCCGGCCGCGTGGCATGGGCAAACAACAACTTCAGAATCGCCTCGCTTTCGGTTTCCGACAGCTCGTTGATCTTCGAGGTGAAGCCTTCGTTGACGAACAACGACCGGCGCCCGCTCACCGGGTGTGTGCGGATCACCGGGTGCGACAGCGGCGGATTTTTCCTGCGAGCCTCTTCCCACTGGGCCAACGCTTCAGGCGTGTTGCCATAGCGTTCCAGCGGGAACGAACGGGTGAAATCGTGGGTGGCGGTCAGCCCTTCGAGCAAGGTTTTCATCGGCGTGGATAACGCCTCATACGCCGCGATACCACTGGCCCACAACGTGTCGCCACCAAACTCCGGCAGCAACTTGGCACTCAGCACCGCGCCCATGGCCGGGGTCGGCAGGAAGGTCACGTCGGTGTGCCAGATCGCGTTATCGCGCACGTCGGTGACGGCGGTGTCGAGGATCAGCACTTCGGGTTGTTCCGGCACGTTCGGGTAGATCGGATGAATGTGCAGGTCGCCGAAATTCGCGGCGAAACGCGCCTGTTGCTGTGGCGAGATCGGCTGGTCGCGAAAGAACAATACTTGATGCTTGAGCAGCGCTTGCTCGATGGCGTCGCGCTGTTCCAGGTTCAGCGGCTGGCTGATGTCGACGCCGCTGATTTGCGCGCCGAGGGCCGAGCTTAGGGGGACGATGGTCAGGTTGCTCATGGTCTTTCTCTTCAATCCGGGGCGCCGATCTATTTGTGGGAGCGGGCTTGCTCGCGAAGACGGTGCGTCAGGCAACATTGCTTCGACTGACACACCGCCTTCGCGAGCAAGTCCGCTCCCACATTAATTTTCAGTGAGCCTGGCCGTGCCACGGCACGAGTTTGCGTTGCAGAGCGCGCAGGCCCATTTCCATGGCGAAGGCTATCAACGCGATCACCAGAATCCCGAGCACCACCACATCGGTGACCAGAAATTGCGCAGCCGACTGCACCATGAAACCCAACCCGCTGGTGGCGGCAATCAACTCGGCTGCCACCAACGTCGACCAACCCACGCCCAGACCAATGCGCACACCGGTCAAGATATCCGGCAAGGCACTCGGCAGAATCACATGGCGAATCAACTGCGCCCGGGTCGCGCCCAGCGATTGCGCGGCACGCAGTTTGGCCGGGTCGACGGTGCGCACGCCGGTCGCAGTGGCGATGGCAATCGGGGCAAAAATCGCCAGGTAGATCAGCAAGACTTTCGACAACTCACCGATGCCGCACCAGATCACGATCAGTGGCAGATAAGCCAGTGGCGGAATCGGGCGGTAGAACTCGATCAGCGGATCGAGAATGCCGCGAGCGATGCGGTTGTGGCCGATGGCGATGCCGACCGGCACGGCGGTCAGCACGGCGAAGCCCAGGCCCAGGCCGATACGGCTGAGGCTCGCGCCCAAGTGCTGCCACAAGGTCGAATCCATGTAGCCGGTGGTCACCAGCAGCCAGCCTTTTTGCAGCACGGCGGACGGTGGCGGCAGGAACAGTGGCTCGATCATTCCGGTGGCGGTGACGGCCCACCAGATGACCACGAGCGCAACCAGCGTCAGTACGCTGATCCAGCGTGTACTCAAACTGCGACGTAGCGGAATGACCGTCGAACCCGGTTTCACCGCTGCGGCGGGAATTTCATAGCTGCTCATGCGCGCTCCTGGCGCTGGATGGCGCTGCGTTGGGAGAACACTTTGGCGAGCACGTGTTCGCGGGTTTCGATAAAGCGCGGGTCGGACTTGATCGCTCGGGCCGATTCACCGGCGGCATAACGCTGGCCGAAGTCCAGGCTCAGACGTTCGACGATTTGCCCAGGATTGGGCGCCAGCAGGATCAGATCCGTTGCGAGGAATACCGCTTCTTCGATGTCATGCGTAATCAGGAACACCGGTTTGGCGGTGCGCTGCCAGACTTGCAGCAGCAGTTCCTGCATCTGTTCGCGGGTGAAGGCATCGAGGGCGCCGAAGGGTTCGTCCATCAGCAGAACCCGCGGATCAGCAGCAAGCGCACGCGCCAGGCCGACGCGTTGCTTCTGTCCACCGGAGAGCTGCCAGATTCGGCGGTTTTCAAAACCGGAAAGGTCCACCAAAGCGAGCATTTCTCGCGCGCGGATCTCCCGTTTATCTCGGGAAATACCGGCCAGTTCCAGACCGAAGCCAACGTTGGCCAACACATCCTGCCAGGGCAGCAAGGCGTCGTCCTGGAACACCACGCCGCGTTCGGCGCTCGGGCCTTTGACCGGTACGCCATCGAGGGTGATGCGCCCGGCGCTGGGCTCGACAAAACCGGCAATCAGGTTCAACAGCGAGGTCTTGCCACTGCCGGACGGGCCGAGGGCGACCAGCAACTGCTGGGGCCCAAGACTCAGGGAAATATCTGCCAGTACCGGTTCCGGGCTACCTGGGTACTGTGCGCTGATGCGCTCCAGCTGTAGCAAAGCCATCGCAGTTAACTCCCGATCAGTTGGTGATGTACTTGGCGCTGACGTACGGTGCGTAGTCCGGCAGCACCGCCTCAACCTTGCCTTGTTCCTTGAGGAACGCAGCGGTGTCGGTGATGGCCTTGGTGGTCGGTGCACCGAGCGTGATCACCTGATCAGCCGCCAGTGGGAAGACGTTGCCTTGCAGCAGCAACGGAATGTCGCTGGCCTTGGCACCTGAGAGTTTCACCAGCTTGTCGACGTTGCTTTGGTTGGCGAGCCAGGCTTTCGGGTCTTTACGGTAATCGGCGTAGGCATCCAGGGTGACTTTGGCGAATGCGGTGACGATTTCCGGGTGCTTCTCGGCGAAGTCTTTACGCACGATCCAGGCGTCGAAAGTCGGTGCGCCGAACTTGGCCAGTTCGCCAGAGGTGATCAGCACTTTGCCGTTTTCCTTGGCGACGCCGAGGGCTGGGTCCCACACGTAAGTGGCGTCGATGTCACCGCGTTTCCAAGCGGCGATGATGGCTGGCGGGGCGAGGTTGAGGACGGTGACTTTCGAAGGGTCGATGTTCCAGTGCTTCAGCGCGGCGAGCAGGCTGTAGTGACCGGTGGAAACGAACGGCACGGCGATTTTCTTACCGATCAGGTCCTGCGGGGTTTTGATCCCGGAGCCGTCACGGGCGACCAGTGCTTCGGCAGCACCGATCTGGGTGGCGATGAGGAAGGTTTCTACCGGGACTTTACGGGTGATTGCAGCCGTCAGGGGGCTGGAACCGAGGTAACCGATCTGCACGTCGCCGGATGCGATGGCGGCAATGATGTCGGCACCGTTGTCGAATTTGCGCCAGTCGATCTTGGCATTGGTGGCCTTTTCGTACGCGCCGTCAGCCTGGGCGACTTTCGCCGGGTCAACGGTGGTCTGGTAGGCGACGGTGACGTCAGCCGCCTGGGCAAAGAAACTCACCGCAGCCAGAGACGCGGCCGCCAGGAGGCGAAGGGGGAAAGTCAGTTTCATTGAGAAGCTCCTTGTCAGGCGACCGAAAGTCGGCGTGAAAGGAGACTAAATGATCTAAGAATCCGAAAATAAATAACTTTTTCGAATGAGCTTATGAGCGGAAAATTCTAAGGGAGAGTAGTTGATCGCTACAAATGTGGGAGCGGGCTTGCTCGCGAAGGCGGAGCGCCAGTCGACATTAATATTGACTGGCACTCCGCCTTCGCGAGCAAGCCCGCTCCCACAGGGATCTGCGTTTCAGGTTAGTTGCTAATCGCCAGAATGCTCGCCTGATACGACCCGACAAACACATCGAAGTCACCGACTTCGTTCTGTTCCAGCGCCACTTGCTCAGCCAGCGACGAACGCGCCCGCTCTTCAAATTTCGCCTGTTCTTCGCTTGAAAGTGGCTCGCTGCGGAAAAACTCCGCATGGGCCTGGCTTTGACGCAGGGAGAACTGGGCAAAGCTTTCCTTGTGTTCAGCCATCGCCGCAAGCACCTGGGCCGAGGGCGTCAGGGACGGATCCTTGACCTTGGCCAGTTGTGCATCCAGCGCCTTGCTGTGCGCCTCGCCGCCATGGCTCTGATCCAGCAGCGCCGCCAATGGTGCAATTTTCTCCAGCAACTCGCCGGCCCACTCTTTCAGATCAACCGACTGACCGTCGCGCTGCAGTTGCAGGCCCGGACGGCGACCTTCCTTGACCACGCTGAGGAAGTTCGAGGTCGCGTTACCGCACGAGGTATTGGTCAGCAGCGGGCTGTCGTTCAGCGCGCAGTACAGCAGGAACGCGTCGAGGAAGCGTGATTCGGTAAGGTCGATGCCCATTGGCAGGAACGGGTTGATGTCCAGGCAACGCACTTCGACGTACTGAATGCCACGGGCCACCAGCGCCTGGATCGGCCGTTCGCCGGTGTAGGTCACACGTTTCGGACGGATGTTGGAGTAGTACTCGTTTTCGATCTGCAGGATGTTGGTGTTGAGCTGAACCCACTCACCGTCCTTGTGCGTGCCAATCTCGACGTACGGCGCATACGGGGTGGCTACCGCTTTGCGCAGGCTGTCGGTGTAGCTCGCCAGATCGTTGTAGCACGGGGTCAGGCCGGCCTGGGCGTTGCTCTGGTAACCCAGATCGCTCATGCGCAGGCTGGTGGCGTATGGCAGATACAACGTGTCCGGGTCCAGTTGTTCCAGTTGGTGCGAACGACCCCGCAGGAAACCGGCATCCAGCGCCGGCGATGCACCGAACAGGTACATCAGCAGCCAGCTGTAGCGACGGAAATTACGGATCAGCGCGATGTAGGCCGACGACTGATAATCGCGGTCAGTGCCGACAAACCCTTCAGCTTCTTTGAGCAGCGGCCAGAGCTTCTCTGGCAGGGAGAAGTTGTAGTGAATCCCGGCGATGCACTGCATGGTCTTGCCATAGCGCAGGGCCAGGCCCTTGCGGTAGACGTACTTGAGCTGGCCAATGTTGGAGGTGCCGTAATAGGCGATCGGGATGTCTTCCTCGGCCGGCAACGGGCACGGCATCGATGGACTCCACAGGTACTCGTTGCCGAGCTTGCTGTAGGCAAAACGGTGAATTTTGTCCAGGCTAGCCAATGTGTCGGCAGGGTCTGGCAGCGCCGGGGTAATGAACTCCAGCAGCGATTCGGAATAATCGGTGGTGATTTGTTCGTTGGTCAGCGCGGAACCCAATTCTTCCGGGTGCGGCGTTTGCGCCAGGCGACCTTCGCCGGTCACGCGCAGGCATTCACGTTCGATGCCGTGAAGACACTGTTCGAGCAGAGAGAGGTTAGCGCGCTCGCCGAGCAGAGCCAGGCGGCGGTTGAGAAGTTCGCTCAAGTTGGATTCCTTCACGCGTCAGTCGCCCCAATATGGGGGTGGGCAAGACGGTCTACAAGGGTGAAGTTGAAACTGGCGTTTTCGCCTGGTTTTTGAGCCGCACAGGCCTTATGCCGGTCAGTCAAGAATCGCACGATCCCTGTGGGAGCGGGCTTGCTCGCGAAGAGGGCGCGTCATTCAACATTGCTGTCGCCTGACACACCGCCTTTGCGAGCAAGCCCGCTCCCACAGAAAACTCCGACGCTGCGGTCACAGCGCCGAAATTAACTCAAAACGAGGTTGATGAGCTATAGGACAGCGAACGTGCCTTGTGCTTTTGCGACCAGTTTGTCGCCCTGCATCACGTCGGCCTCGACCACCAGTGTGCGGCGGCCCGGGTGGATCACCCGCGCCGTGCACATCACCTCGCCGTCGGCGACGGCGCGGATGTAGTTGATCTTGCACTCGATGGTCGCGCTCTGCTGGTCAAAGCCGTGGGTGCTGGAACATGCCAGCCCCATGGCAATGTCCACCAGGCTGAACAAGGCCCCGCCGTGCAGCTTGCCACTGCGATTGCGCAGCTCTGGCTCAAGCGCCAAGGCGACTTGCGCCACCCCGGTTTCCAGGCTGTGCAAGCGACACCCCAGCAGCTTGAAAAACGCGCTTTCGGTCAGCCCGGCAGGAATGTCCATCAACGTTTCTTCAGCTGCTTGGCGTTGGCGAACAGCGAAGCCATGGCGTTGTTGGCCGGGGCCGCCGCCGTGGTTTCCTTGCGCGGTGCCGTGTTCTGGGACTGGCGCGGAGCCGAACCCGGACGTGCGCCACGAGCGCCATCGATCTTCTCGCCCGGGGTGTCGCTCATGCGCATCGACAGACCAACGCGTTTGCGCGGGATGTCGACTTCCATGACCTTCACTTTCACCACGTCACCGGCCTTCACCGCTTCGCGCGGATCTTTGATGAACTTCTCCGAAAGCGCAGAGATATGCACCAAACCGTCCTGATGCACGCCGATGTCGACGAACGCGCCGAAGTTGGTCACGTTGGTCACCACGCCTTCGAGAATCATGCCCAGTTGCAGGTCCTTGAGGTCTTCGACGCCTTCCTGGAACTCGGCGGTCTTGAACTCGGGACGCGGGTCGCGGCCAGGTTTTTCCAGCTCTTGCAGGATGTCAGTGACCGTTGGTAGACCGAAGGTTTCGTCGGTGTACTTCTTCGGATCGAGGCGCTTGAGGAACGTGGCGTCGCCGATCAGCGAACGGATGTCGCGGTCGGTCTCGGCGGCGATGCGCTGCACCAACGGATAGGCTTCCGGGTGAACCGCAGACGAATCCAGCGGGTTGTCGCCGTTCATGACGCGCAGGAAGCCAGCGGCCTGTTCGAAGGTTTTCTCGCCCAGACGCGCGACTTTCTTCAATGCCGCGCGGGTTTTGAACGCGCCGTGTTCGTCGCGGTGGCTGACGATGTTCTGCGCCAGGGTCGCGTTCAGGCCGGAAATGCGCGCCAACAGCGCCACGGAAGCAGTGTTCACGTCCACGCCCACGGCGTTTACGCAGTCTTCGACCACTGCATCCAGGCCGCGCGCCAGTTTCAGCTGCGACACATCATGCTGGTACTGACCGACACCGATGGATTTCGGATCGATCTTCACCAGTTCGGCCAGTGGATCTTGCAGGCGACGGGCAATCGATACCGCGCCACGGATCGACACGTCGAGGTCCGGGAATTCCTTGGATGCCAGCTCGGACGCCGAGTAAACCGAAGCACCGGCCTCGGAAACCATGACCTTGGTCATTTTCATCGCCGGGTATTTTTTGATCAGCTCAGCGGCCAGCTTGTCGGTTTCCCGACTGGCGGTGCCGTTGCCGATGGCGATCAAGTCCACCGAGTGCTTGGCGCACAGGGCAGCAAGAATCGCGATGGTCTGGTCCCACTTGTTGTGCGGCACGTGGGGGTAAACCGTGGCGTGATCCAGCAGCTTGCCGGTGGAATCGACCACGGCCACCTTGCAACCGGTGCGCAGGCCCGGGTCGAGGCCCAGCGTGGCGCGCGGGCCGGCTGGGGCCGACAACAGCAAGTCGTGCAGGTTGTGGGCGAATACGTTGATCGCTTCGGTTTCCGCGCCATCACGCAGTTCACCGAGCAGGTCAGTTTCCAGGTGGGTGTAGAGCTTGACCTTCCAGGTCCAGCGCACCACTTCACCCAGCCATTTGTCGGCGGCGCGGTTCTGGTTCTGGATGCCGAATTGCTGGCCGATCATGCCTTCGCATGGGTGCATGGTGCCCGGCAGTTCGTCACCGACTTTGAGCGCGGAGCTGAGAATGCCTTCGTTGCGGCCACGGAAAATCGCCAGGGCGCGGTGCGACGGCATGCTTTTCAGCGGTTCGTCGTGTTCGAAGTAATCGCGGAACTTGGCGCCTTCCTCTTCCTTGCCGGCGATCACGCGGGCACTGAGGGTGGCTTCTTGCTTGAGGTAGCTGCGCAGTTTGTCCAGCAGGCCGGCATCTTCAGCGAAGCGCTCCATGAGGATGTACTTGGCGCCTTCGAGGGCCGCCTTCACGTCGGCCACGCCTTTTTCGGCGTCGATGAAGCGCGCGGCTTCGGCATCTGGCGTCAGGGTCGGGTCGTTGAACAGGCCGTCGGCCAGCTCGCCGAGGCCGGCTTCCAGGGCGATCTGGCCCTTGGTGCGGCGCTTCTGCTTGTACGGCAGGTACAAGTCTTCGAGGCGGGTCTTGGTGTCGGCGAGTTTGATATCGCGTTCAAGTTGCGGGGTCAGCTTGCCTTGCTCCTGGATGCTGGCAAGGATGCTGATGCGCCGTTCGTCGAGTTCTCGCAGGTAGCGCAGACGCTCTTCCAGATGACGCAACTGGATGTCATCGAGGCTGCCGGTCACTTCTTTCCGGTAACGGGCGATGAAGGGCACCGTGGAGCCTTCATCGAGTAGCGCGACGGCCGCTTCGACCTGTTGTGGGCGTACGCCGAGTTCCTCGGCGATGCGGCTGTTGATGCTGTCCATAAAACCACCTGACAAATTGTGAAAGCAGGCTCGCGGGCGCAGGGATAAAGGCTCGGCGAGTCTGGTTGAGCGGCCTGGCCTGCGCCGCTACCTGGATCAACAGGCATCCCGTTGACCCGTGAAATCGAACAATTACTGCCGGCGCCATGAAAATAAAAAGCGGCCACCCTCAGTAATGATCAGACGTTGCCTGACACAAAAGGCCGCGCATTATAACCAGCGTTCGGCCATTCGGGGGCATCGCAGGCTACAGGTGAAATGGCCGGATTTCTGGCGGGAAAGGAAAAATCTGCTAACAATGCACACGGTGCGTATAACGGCAGCTACGCCATAATGCGCGCCGAGATCAAAGGAGCTTCCAATGAGCAGCACTGCACAAACTGCTGAAGGCGAAAAAATTCTTATCGTTGACGACGATCCAGGGCTCAGCAGCCTGCTGGAACGGTTTTTCGTCAGCAAGGGCTACCGTGCCCGCGCCGTACCGAACACTGAACAAATGGATCGCCTGCTGGCGCGTGAAGTGTTCAACCTGGTCGTCCTCGACCTGATGCTGCCCGGCGAAGACGGCCTGACCGCCTGCCGCCGTCTGCGTACAGCGAACAATCAGATTCCGATCATCATGCTTACCGCCAAGGGCGATGAGTTGAGCCGCATCAAGGGCCTGGAACTGGGCGCCGACGATTACCTGGCCAAGCCGTTCAACCCGGACGAGCTGATGGCCCGCGTCAAAGCCGTCCTGCGTCGCCAATCGGCCCCTGTGCCGGGCGCGCCGGGCAGCGAAGACGAAAGCGTGACCTTCGGTGACTACGAATTGTCCCTGGCCACCCGCGAACTCAAGCGCGGTGACGAAGTGCACATGCTGACTACCGGTGAATTCGCGGTGCTCAAGGCCTTGGTGATGAACGCCCGTCAGCCACTGACCCGCGACAAACTGATGAACCTGGCCCGTGGCCGTGAGTGGGATGCCCTGGAGCGTTCTATCGACGTGCAGATCTCCCGTCTGCGCCGGATGATCGAACCCGATCCATCCAAGCCGCGTTACATCCAGACAGTCTGGGGCGTGGGCTACGTGTTCGTTCCGGATGGCGCCGCCACCAAGTGATCGGTGATTTGTAGGAGCGGGTCTTGCGGGCAACGGGTCAAATGACTTTTGCTCGCAGACTCGCGATCCGCAATATGCGAGCATCGCTCGCTCCTGCAAGTGTGTAGCGGTTACCCATGAAAACCCCCGTTTGGTTCCCCCAGAGCTTCTTCTCCCGCACCCTGTGGCTGGTGCTGATCGTCGTCCTGTTCTCCAAGGCGCTGACCCTGGTTTATCTGTTGATGAACGAAGACGTGCTGGTGGACCGCCAATACAGCCACGGCGTCGCCCTGACGCTGCGCGCCTATTGGGCCGCCGATGAAAACAACCGCGACAAGATCGCCGATGCCGCCACCCTGATCCGGGTGGTGGGTGCAGGTGTGCCGGAAGGCGAACAGCACTGGCCTTACAGCGAGATCTATCAGCGGCAGATGCAGGCGGAGCTGGGTGCCGACACCGAAGTCCGATTACGCATGCACTCCCCGCCGGCGCTGTGGGTTCGGGCGCCGAGCCTGGGCGATGGGTGGCTGAAAGTACCGCTGTACCCGCATCCGTTGCGCGGCCAGAAAATCTGGAACGTGCTCGGCTGGTTCCTCGCCATCGGCTTGCTGTCCACTGCCTCGGCGTGGATCTTCGTCAGTCAGCTCAACCAGCCACTCAAACGTCTGGTGTTTGCCGCGCGGCAACTCGGCCAGGGCCGTAGCGTGCGCCTGCCGATCAGCGACACGCCCAGTGAGATGACCGAGGTTTACCGGGCCTTCAACCAGATGGCCGAAGACGTTGAACAGGCCGGGCGTGAGCGCGAACTGATGCTGGCAGGGGTGTCCCATGACCTGCGTACACCGTTGACCCGTTTGCGCCTGTCCCTGGAGCTGATGGGCGACCACAGCGACCTGACGGACGATATGGTTCGCGATATCGAAGACATGGACGCGATTCTGGACCAGTTCCTGGCGTTCATTCGCGATGGTCGCGATGAAACGGTGGAAGAAGTGGACTTGACCGACCTGGTCCGTGAAGTCGCCGCGCCGTACAACCAGAACGAAGAGAAAGTGCGCCTGCGCCTGGAGCCAATCCAGCCGTTCCCGTTGCGTCGGGTATCGATGAAGCGGCTGCTGAACAACCTGATCGGCAACGCGCTGCATCACGCTGGCAGCGGTGTCGAAGTGGCGGCTTATGTGTCAGGGGATACCAGCGCGCCGTACGTGGTACTGAGCGTAATGGACCGTGGCGCCGGGATCGATCCGTCGGAACTGGAAGCGATCTTCAATCCGTTTACCCGAGGCGACCGCGCTCGCGGCGGCAAAGGGACGGGGTTGGGCCTGGCGATCGTGAAGCGGATCGCTTCGATGCATGGCGGGAATGTCGAGTTGCGCAATCGCTCCGGTGGTGGGCTGGAAGCTCGTGTGCGATTGCCGCTGGGGTTGTTGTTGCCGAGGGATGCGGTTTAAAGGCTGGATTTTTCGGTGGGGCTGATGGCCTCTTCGCGGGCAAGCCCGCTCCCACAGGGTCATTGGTTGGCCGCAAAATTCTAGTCAACACATAACCACTTGGGAGCGGGCTTGCCCGCGAAGGCGGCATCCCTGCCGCCAAAAATTCCAGGGATTAACCCTTACCCTTGGTCCGCGTCATATTCGGCCCGCCATTCTTCTCAAGATGCTCAATGATGATCCCCGCCACGTTCTTACTGGTGGTGGTCTCAATCCCTTCAAGACCCGGCGAAGAATTCACTTCCATCACCAGTGGCCCATGATTGGAACGCAGGATATCGACACCCGCCACCGCCAACCCCATGACTTTCGCCGCACGCAACGCGGTCATGCGCTCTTCTGGGGTGATCTTGATCAGGCTGGCGCTGCCACCGCGATGCAGGTTGGAACGAAACTCCCCAGGCTTGGCCTGGCGTTTCATCGCCGCAATCACCTTGTCGCCGACCACGAAGCAGCGAATGTCCGCACCACCGGCTTCCTTGATGTATTCCTGAACCATGATGTTTTGCTTGAGGCCCATGAACGCCTCGATCACCGACTCTGCCGCCGTTGCGGTTTCGCACAGGACCACGCCGATGCCCTGGGTGCCTTCCAGCACCTTGATCACCAGCGGCGCGCCGTTGACCATTGCGATCAAATCGGGAATGTCATCCGGAGAGTGCGCAAAACCGGTGACCGGCAAACCGATCCCGCGGCGTGACAACAATTGTAAGGAGCGCAGTTTGTCCCGCGAACGAGCAATGGCGACCGATTCGTTGAGCGGAAAAACGCCCATCATTTCGAACTGACGCAACACCGCGCAGCCATAAAACGTCACCGACGCACCGATCCGCGGGATCACCGCATCGAAACCTTCCAGCGGCTTGCCGCGGTAGTGGATCTGCGGTTTGTGGCTGGCAATGTTCATGTAGGCGCGCAGGGTGTCGATCACCACCATTTCATGGCCGCGCTCGGTACCGGCTTCGACCAGACGACGGGTGGAATACAGACGCGGGTTTCGCGACAGCACAGCGATCTTCATGCAACACCTGTGGAGAAGGTAGATACCGGGAACACCGGCTTGTCTTGTACATACTTGATACCCGGATTGACCACCAACTGGCCGTCGATCAGGGCTTTTGAGCCGAGTAACAGGCGATAACGCATGGACTTGCGGCAGGCGAGGGTGAACTCGACCCGCCAGACCCGATCACCAAGGGCCAGGGTGGTGCTGACCACGTAACGCATCTGCGCGTGGCCATTGGAGCTTTTAATGGTTTTTCTCGTCACCAGCGGTGCTTCGCAGCGCCGGTGACGCAGTTGCACGACCGTGCCCAGGTGCGCAGTGAAGCGCACCCAGTGTTCCCCGTCGCGTTCAAACGGCTCGATGTCGGTGGCATGCAGGCTGGAGGTGCTGGCGCCGGTGTCGATTTTTGCCCGCAGGCCCGCGACTCCCAAATCAGGGAGCGCCACCCACTCGCGCAGACCGACAACGGTCAAATGGTCAAATGTCTTCAATAGGAAAAACCGGCGATTATCGCGTCCAGGCCCCAGGCGTTACCTGGGCCAACGCTTTGAATGCAGGTTTGGCGAACCAGTAACCCTGCATCAGAAAAATTCCACAGTCCGCCAGGAAATCCCGTTCTCCAGCGCTTTCAATGCCTTCGGCGATGACTGTAACGTCCAACTCCGCACAGATTGTGACAATCCCTCGAACAATAGCCTGACGAACACGATCGCGGTCGACATCGCGGATCAGTGCCATGTCGAGTTTGATCAGGTCCGGTTGGAAATCGGCGAGCAGATTGAGCCCCGAGTAGCCCGCGCCGAAATCGTCGATGGCAGTCTTGAAGCCGAATTCGCGGTATTCACGCAGAATATTAGTCAAATGGCGATAGTTATCTACATGCTGGCTTTCCAGGGTTTCGAAAATCAGCCGGTCGATGGGGAAGTTGTGTTTTTTCGCGGCTTCCAGGGTGCTGCGAATACACAGTTCCGGGCGGTACACGGCGTTGGGCATGAAGTTGATGGACAAGTGTGTCTGCATATTTAAGTTCGCCGCACCTTCAATGGCGCGAGTCCGGCAGAGCTGGTCGAAGCGGTAGCGATTGCCCTCGGTGATCTGATCGAGCACCGACAGCGCGCCTTCTCCAGCCAAGCCGCGTACCAACGCTTCATGGGCGAAAATCGACTGATCTCGCAAATCGACGATCGGTTGGTAGGCGAAGGCAAAATCGAAGCCCAGAGGCTCGCTTTGCTGACAGCCCTGGCAACCGCCTTGGGCCGAGGTCAATGAAGCCGGGAATATAGTCACTCGATCACTCCATGCCGGTGAGCCGGCCAAGATCACATTCTATCTGGAGGGCCGAGTTCTTGCGCCCGACAGAAACGGTAGTACAGTTCCGACTATGGGCTAAAAGAGGAATTCCAGTGGCACAAAAACAGGAAGAGGACGACAAGGTCCGTCTCGATAAGTGGTTGTGGGCCGCGCGTTTTTATAAAACACGTGCTTTGGCTAAAGCTGCCATCGAGAGTGGCAAGGTGCATTGCCGGGGCGAGCGCTGCAAACCGGGCAAGGAGCCGAGGAACGGCGACGAGTTTCAGATTCGAGCAGGCTTCGACGAACGCACGGTGGTGGTCCAGGCGCTTTCGATCGTGCGTCGTGGTGCACCGGAGGCTCAGGCGTTATACGCCGAAACCGAGGCCAGCATCGCCAAGCGCGAAGCGGCGGCGGCCATGCGCAAGGCCGGGTCGCTGGGTGTGAGCACCGATGGCAAGCCAAGCAAGAAGCAGCGACGGGATTTGTTCAAGTTTCGCGGTAGCAGCAACGACGAGTAAGACAGTTGTTTCTGTGCTGCCTGTGAAGCAGCCTTCGCGAGCAAGCCCGCTCCCACATTAGACCGCGTTCAACTATGGGAGTGTGGCTTGCCCGCACTCGCCGGCCGTTCTCCGAAAGTCAGGCGCTACGCACCACACTCATCCGCGAAACCACCGGCAATTTGCCCAGCAGATCAAACACCGGCGCCGTCACCCGCAGTAAAAAAGCCGAAACATGATAGGCAAACGGCGTGTAATACCCCCAGCCCAGCGCCCACACCGCCAGCAACACGCCGCCAATGTAATCGTCTTGCCCCCAATGAGCACCCGCCACCAGCCGCGGCATCATGAACAGCAGCGTCAGAGCCCAGATCACCACTGCCTGCCACGAGGTGCGACTGAACACGGTCATGAACATCGCCCAAATCAGCAACACCGATGCATGGGCGCCGGGGAAGCTCTGGCTCGACCGATCCTTCAATTCCCACGCTTTCTCGAGTTCTGGAAAGTAGGCGCTCATGCGCACGGCGCTATCGATCATCATCGACGGGCTGCTGTGCTGCCAGTCCATGTAATGGGCGAATCTGGAGAACAGCATGCGGATAAACAGCAGCATCAGCAGCGTCGCGAGGAAACCAAAAAACGCCTGGCGCACCTCGACGGCCTCGAACACCCAGTCGCCCTTGATCAGCAAGGCCAGCAGAATGACCCCGAACATCGCATCGAAGGGTCGCAGACTTGCAATTGCCCAGATGTGTAGCCATATCGGGTTATTCGCCAGTGGTGAATTCAGTCGATGAAAAAGCCACTCGTCGAAAATCACACACAGCATCTGACCCGTAGGCCATAACCAGAAGGCCAGCAGCGCCAGAGGCACAAAATTGCATAAAGCCAACCGGCGCAGGTTCCACCTTGCTTGGAACAAACCCGGATTGTTCATAAAATGCCTCCCTTGGCTGAACATTGCGCATTGAACCGGTGCTGCAAAGGGCATGATTTTCACTTTCTGTAACCATTTTGTCATTACTTCAGATACCCAGACCTATGACCGATCTACCCGATACCGACTACACCCAACGCTTCATCTTCGATGATAGCGACACCCGCGGCGAACTGGTCGGGTTAGAGCGTAGCTACGCCGAAGTCCTCGCCAAACACGCCTACCCGGAGCCGGTCAAACAACTGCTCGGCGAGCTGATGGCCGCGGCGTCGTTGCTGGTCGGCACCTTGAAATTCGATGGCTTGCTGATTCTCCAGGCTCGCTCCGACGGCCCAGTGCCACTGTTGATGATCGAGTGCTCGAGCGAGCGCGAAATCCGTGGCCTGGCCCGTTACGAAGCCGACCAGATCGCCCCTGACGCAACCCTTGCCGACCTGATGCCGAACGGCGTATTGGCGTTGACTGTCGACCCGACCCAGGGTCAGCGCTACCAGGGAATTGTCGACCTCGATGGCGAAACGCTGTCGGAGTGCTTCACTAACTACTTCGTGATGTCTCAGCAGGTGGGCACGCGGTTCTGGCTGTACGCCGATGGCCGTCGCGCTCGTGGCCTGTTGCTGCAGCAATTGCCCGCCGACCGTCTGAAAGACGAAGAAGAACGCGCCGCCAGTTGGCAGCACATTACCGCGCTGGGCAGCACCCTGACCGCCGACGAATTGCTGGGCCTGGACAATGAAACCGTGCTCCATCGGCTCTATCATGAAGAGCAGGTTCGTTTGTTCGATGTGCAGAACCTGCGTTTCCGTTGCAGCTGCTCGCGCGAACGTTCTGCCAATGCTCTGGTCAGTTTGGGTCTTGAAGATGCGCAGGCACTGGTCATCGAACACGGTGGAAACATCGAGATCGATTGCCAGTTCTGCAACCAGCGCTACCTGTTCGACGCCGCCGACATCACTCAATTATTCGCCGGAGCGGGTATTGATATGCCGTCAGATACCCGTCACTAAAACGGTTCAGCGCAGGTAAATTCACTGGTTAGCGCCGGAATAACGCCGTTACGACGGGAGGGCCCTACTATTTTTGGGCTTTTCTGGCATAATCCGGCCCACTTTTTTCGCGGTAGTAGTGCTGGACTTTCTACTACAAAACGTTTGGAGCACTCGGCCAATGGCCGACGGGGAACCTCATGACGCAAGCCAATAACGCCGTGTACACCGATCTGAGTGTTGATGATCTGGTTAAAGAAGCCCTGAATCGCGGTGAAGGCGAGCTTGCCGATACCGGCGCGCTGGTTGTTCGCACCGGTCACCGTACCGGCCGCTCGCCAGTCGACCGTTTCATTGTTGACGAGCCATCCACTTCGGCAGCCATTGCCTGGGGCCCGATCAACCGCAAGTTCCCGGCCGACAAGTTCGATGCCCTGTGGGACCGCGTAGAGGCATTCAACAACGCGCAAGAGCACTTCGTTTCCCACGTCCATGTAGGCGCGTCCGCCGACCACTACCTGCCCGTGAAGATGACCACCCAGACTGCCTGGCAGAACCTGTTCGGCCGTTGCCTGTTCATCAACCCTGCTCAATACAACCCGGCTGGCCGTGACGAGTGGCAAGTCCTGAACGTTGCCAACTTCGAGTGCGTTCCAGAGCGTGACGGCACCAACTCCGACGGTTGCGTGATCCTCAACTTCGCACAGAAGAAAGTGCTGATCGCTGGCATGCGTTACGCCGGTGAAATGAAGAAAGCCATGTTCTCCGTGCAGAACTTCCTGCTGCCGGCCGCTGACGTGCTGCCAATGCACTGCGCCGCCAACATCGGTGAAGAAGGCGACGTGACCCTGTTCTTCGGTCTGTCGGGCACCGGTAAAACCACCCTGTCGGCTGACGAAAGCCGTTACCTGATCGGTGACGACGAACACGGCTGGGGCGAGGGCGTGGTGTTCAACATCGAAGGCGGTTGCTATGCCAAGTGCATCGACCTGTCCGAGAAGAACGAACCAGTCATCTGGAAAGCCATCAAGCACGGTGCAGTCCTGGAAAACGTCGTCATCGATGACGCCAAGCACGCCGACTATGCCGATGTCAGCCTGACCCAGAACAGCCGCGCCGCCTACCCGCTGGAGCACGTTGCCAAGCGCTCCGAGAAAAACCTCGGTGGCGAGCCAAACGCTGTGATCTTCCTGACCTGCGACCTGACCGGCGTACTGCCGCCAGTGTCGATCCTCAGCGAAGAACAAGCGGCCTACCACTTCCTGTCCGGCTACACCGCACTGGTGGGCTCGACCGAAATGGGCTCCGGCAGCGGCATCAAGTCGACCTTCTCCACCTGCTTCGGCGCACCGTTCTTCCCGCGTCCGGCCGGCGAATACGCAGAACTGCTGATCAAGCGCATCCGCGGCTTCGGCTCCAAGGTCTACCTGGTCAACACCGGCTGGACCGGCGGCGGCTACGGCGTCGGCAAACGCTTCAACATCCCGACCACTCGCGGCGCCATCGCAGCGATCCAGAGCGGCGCGTTGATCGGTGCTGAAACCGAACACCTCGACACCATCAACCTCGACGTGCCACTGGCCGTACCGGGCGTTGAAACTGGCCTGTTGAACCCACGTAATACTTGGGCTGACAAGGCTGCTTACGATGAAGCCGCTAAAGCACTGGCTGGTTTGTTTGTTGAGAACTTCAAGAAGTTTGAAGTGAGCGACGCGATCAAGGCTGCTGGGCCGAAGTTGTAAGAGTTGGTTTGATGTAATGAAAAAGCCGCCCTTTGAGGGCGGCTTTTTTGTGGGCGCGATCCAAGCGATCAGATGCAGAACTGCCATTATTCCAGCTGAAAAGGAGCTAAACGACCAGAATAATGGCACTTGCGCGATCGGTTAGATGCTTTCCAATTCCCGTGTATCCCACCGTTGCACCTTGATTGGGTAATTGCACAGACTTGCCCACCCATTTGCATTCGGCCTGATCAGTCATTTGCATCGGATTTGACCAGCACGTTTCGCTGACATGACCGGCAGAGAACGACCCTTTGCAGGCATTCATAACGTTCAGTTTAAGGGGAAGGCTTTAGCCCGTCCCGAGTGAGCGCAACGAATGGCTTGAACCGCTAGTTAGGCTCTTGCGCCGCCGCAACTGGCTTGCGATCACGACACAGCTCCCTTTCCACCCGGTAAAGAAAAAAAATCTGCCAGAAGCCGAACGCAGCGACGCTAAGTGAAACGAGCAATACCCAGCATCGTAGGTCGACAATAACGGAATTGCTTTGTCCACTGAGTGCCGCGACGAGACCCGCCAGTCCGGAAACAAGGGCGAAATGTGCGACAGACCAGCGGTAGGTTAGATAGCCGCTAAGTGACTGAGGCAGGTCTTCTGAGTGCCTCCAGCGAAGAAACTTAGCGTATGGCTTGGCATAGCTAACACCTTCCACAAAAAACTCTGCCGGCGCCGACGCCTTGAATTTCCAAGCTATAAAATCGAAAACAACCCACAGAACGAGTCGGTAGATTGAGAAAGCTGTAAATCCGAAAAGGGCCACACACAATGCAGTGGGAACTTGATTGGACAGAGCCCATTGAAAGATGGTCCGAGGATCATTCAGGCTCATCACCAATATGGTCGCAATCACAGCGCCACTCAGAAGGTAGCGAATTGCTGCTTCCAGGCTTGAAACCAGTGATATGAGTTTGTCCATGCAATCCTCTTGAGCCAATCTTTGGAATTAAGGGCACGTATTGGCGCATTCCAAAACGTCGATCCTTGAATGACTTGTTATGCGCCATATGGCTCATGACGACTACATACCAATGAGGTGGCCAAAGTCGCTTTCCCCGAGTATGCGAATTTTCTGGCCTTTAGCCATGAGTTCTTCGGCCTTCCTATGCTTAGCGCTCTTTTCTGCGCCAGCCAGCATGCGAATGTCTTGGTCGCCGACAACAAGCAGAGTGGTATGTTTCGTGACGCCAGTTGCGACATCGCAGCCTGCTAACGATGCAACATTGGCAGCTTCTTGGCGCGGTATTGAAAGAGCTCCGGTGAACACAACCACATTACCAAATAGTGGCCCGTCTGGATTGGCGGTGCGAACCTCGGAGGATGATAATGAAGCAGTTGGTCGCAATGCCAAGGAGCACCAATCGGCAGCACTTGAACCAGTTTCCTGAATTGCTCTAAGTAATATTTCACCCGCAGCACGCGCATCCTCTTCTGCATCGTGATGCTTGAAGCTTATTCCGAAGTGAGAGGCAACATTTGCAAGCCCATAACCAGACTGCGAAAAAATAGGCCAAGTGCGCCTAACAACTCGCGCGGTATCAAGCCACTGGCAATCAAATGAGGTTGTTGAAGACTTTTCACAGGCCCTACGAATTGCAGTTCTGTCGAATGGCGTATGGCTAGCCAATATTTGATTAGAGAAATTGGCTCTGAGGCGATCATGTACTTCTATCCAATGCGGTGCCGATGCAACCATTTCCTCATTTATGCCGTGAACTGAAACGTTGTGAGAATCAAAGTAGTCATTTGGATTAACGAGCGTGCTCCATGACTCTGAAAATTGTCCGTTTGAGAAAACGGCTATGCCAACTTGGCAGATGCTTGCAAGGTCTGGATTGGCGGTTTCAACGTCAATTACTACGAAATCCATGGTGCCTCCTTAGGCGACATGCCATGTCGCGTTTCTTGTCGCGATGGCGTGTCGTATAACGTTCCTTGTCGTCCTGTAAGTCCTTGTTTAGCTTAGAGATGGTCGCGGCATACGCGACATTGCTCAGGGAGAAACGCGACATGGATGACGGCAAGCCCTGCTACTCTCTAGAGTCGAAAGCAGCGTCAGTGACCCTACCCATTTGCCATCACCGTGTCCACCGTCCACTTTTGGCCGTTCTCTACCGATCATGGTTACAAAGCGTGCTGGTCAAATCCGATGCAATCGGTGGTCAGAACGAATGCAAATGACTGGTCAGGTTGAATGCAAACGGGTGCTCAAGTGGAGTGCAATTTCGCATTGATCGCTTGGTAAAGCATTCCGATCGTCAGCGGGACTTTGTCGCCACGCCCCTTCGCCCTGCGCTTGAGAAACACATCAAACCCTTCCGGCTGAAAATAGCGATAGGCATCGTAGTCAATGAAATCGACGGCGAATTGTTCTTCCAGCGCTTCCATCAGGTTTCGCGCATCGGCGCCGTCGCACCCCAAGTCGAAGTTGATCGAGGTAGTGAGACTGATGGTTTTGCGTTCGGGCAGGCCGAGTTCTTCGTGCAGCAGCTGTATGAGCAGGTGCATGGCGTGGTCGTCGGGGAAGTTGGGGGCGAGGTTCATAGCGGGTATATCCGAGTTGCCCGTGTAGGCGATTTTGAGGTCAGAATTCTCAGTTCTGTGATAACGACGCATCCAGCGGATCACCAATACAGCGTTCGAAAATAGCTTCCAAGCCTCGGTAGTCGCACGTTACGGCGTCGATGTTAGCCGGGATCCACGCGGAGTCTTTTACAAGCCACCAATCGACAGCAAATCCTGCATTGATGATGATTTGTTCAAACAAAATGCGTTGGGTTCGACCGTTTCCTTCACGAAAGGGATGGATAACGTTTAGATCGCCGTACGTCTCAGCAACGTTAACGACTAGCTCAGCTTTACTGCTGCCTACGAACCAAGCAGCGCTTTCCATGACACAAAAGATTTTTTTGGCTTCCGGGATGATTCGTTCTGCCGTACAAAAAAGCGTGTCGCCTTTCCGGATATTCACCGTTCTCGGCAGCCCGGCCCATTCGTAGATGTCACAAAACAAGGACTTATGAATATGCTGTAAAAGGCTGAGGTCGTACGGAGGGGGGAGGAGACGAAATTTGCTGACGGCGATTTCTGAGAGTTCTCGTTCTGCTTTTTGTAGCTGCTCTTCATCATGGATGTTGAGCAGGTTGCGCAGAACGTCGCTATCGGGATAGCAATAGGGGTCTTGGCCGACCCCGTATTTATCCACCATTAACGCGGATTCTGACGATATTTTCTGAGTACCGATTCCCGCGAGGGGAGCGGTTTCTCAGCATCGGCACGCGTGGTGTCAAAGCCTTCAAGGCGCAAGCTCGCCAGGTAGTTTGACCGGCGGACCTTGTCGTAATAATCCTGCTTTTGCTGAAACGTCAGTTCGCTCATGAGATCTGCCTCTTGTGCAATGTTCAAGTGTAGCTCAAACGACCCGGCGGATTGGTCGGTATTTTTGATGCTTTGGGGCTTCCGAACTATAGGATTGGTGCTTTATCCGTTACGCGGTTGAAACGTGACTTGGTTTAGAAATTGTTCGCTCTCACGCGGCGTTTGAGAACTATCTATACAGGCATTTCAAGGTACATCTTGACAATCACGGTTGACGTATTCGGCTGCTGTCCACGTTTTACGGAATGTGGACACCTGGGCAGAAGGATTGAACTCAGAGTCAAGATGCTTCGATGATGTTCAAAGGACCAGCCCCGCTTGTAGCTTTGGGGGGGATCTTTCGTTCAGGACTGGGATTACGCGATGCGTTCTTAGCAGGCAAGCCAACTCCCACAAGGTCGCGGCTTGCCTGTTAGTGCGTGGCGTCAGGCCGGTGCTTTCCAGCCCATCATGCGTTGTTGTGCGACTTTGAGCAGGTCGCAGCCGTCCTGGGTAAGGAGGTAGAGCGCGTGGGTGATGTGGGGAATGTCTTCGACGTCACCGTGCTTGAAGCATTGGCAGTGGAGAGTTTGGAGGAGATCGCTGGAGGCTCGGATGCGCTGGAGCGCGGCTTCGAGGATGTCTTGGGGGTTGGCTTCTGTGTCGATGATCAGGGGCGGGGAGTCGGTGAGGTTGGTTTGGAGTGGACGATAGCGATCGGTGAACGGGTTCCACGTATTCATTGTGCGTACTCTCAAATGCATTAAATGGAGCCAACACCACCGTGACCAAGCGATGGGAGGCGGACTGTGTTCGGGTTGGTCAACCGGTGAGAGAGCACACATTGCCGGCACGCCCGAAGACGTCCCAAACACAGCCACCATAAAGCGTGCAGACACTTGAGGTGCCGGCAGCATACAACGGAAGCGTATATGTGCTCCATTCGGGTGACCAAGCCCGAGTCGCTGAATTGGCAGCGACAGTCCGGACTATAGGTGCGGGTCACGGGGCGGCGATAGGCGACAAGGTGTCTTCTTTTGTAGGACCGTGCCGAAGCTTTGATAGGGCGTTGCCTACGGACTTATCTCTTCCGCAGTTTCTAGCGTTTGATTGCCATCAGGCGTTTGGCTTCTTCATCTGGAATGCTGGGGCGAGGGTCGTCGAGGCTGGCTTGTACTTGTGCTCTGAACCATGCGTCATAGGCTGCTTTTTCGAGCGATTGTTGAGTGTCGGGCATTTTGTCTTTCATCAGGCACACCGCGTTATCGTTCATCGCGGGCTAGCCCGGCTCCCACAGGGATTTTCGTTCGGGCATTAGCCAGCGGTGGTTTTTGGGAGATGTTGCCGGGCGACTTCGAGCAATTCGTTGCCATCCTGGGTCAGCAAGTACAGCGCGCTGATGATGTTGGGGATGTCGCTGACGTCGGCCTGTTTGAAGCACAGGCAATAAAGCGTTTCGAGCAGGTTGCTGGCGGCGCGGAGGCGTTGTTGGGCGGCGTCGAGGATTTCGTGGGGATCGGCCTCGGTGTCGATGACCAGCACGGGGGTGTCGCTGTAGCTGGTTTTGAGTGGGCGGTAGCGGTCGGTCGACGAGTGGAGCGTGTTCATCTAGGTGGGTCCTGTGCGAAATCGGGAAGTGTTCCCGGCGGGCCGAGACACTGTTTTCAGCCGCGCCGGAAACTATAGAAGGGGGCGGCGCGGTGCGACAAGACGGCTGTGATGGACAGGTTTTGTAGGGTTTTTATTGTCATTTTCGGAATGGGCCTACGCACTGGCGGAGGTTTTTTACTGTGAAATCGCTATCGGTAAAAATGCCTACGGGGTTGTCAGGCGCTGCGAGGCAAGTCTCGGTAGGGTGGGCGTCAGAATGTGTAGGGTCTTTCGAATTTTGCGGCGCTGGTGCTGGCCTCTTCGCGAGCAAGCTCGCTCCCATAGGGGGGCTCGGCCGTACACAAAATCAGCGTTCAACGTAGTTCAAGTGTGGGAGCGGGCTAGCTCGCGAAGTCAATCTGACAGCCACCACATGTCTTAAGCCCTGCGATGCCGTCCCGCCATCCGCTGTATCATCCCGTATCGTTTTTGCCCCCGACCTTTTCTCGACTCGCTGCGATCGCCGGCTAGGCTTTGGGCATCGCAGCGGTCAACGGAGTGACAGCTTATGCACAACACCCTGGAACAGGTTTTCGGTTATCCACAGTTTCGACCCGGCCAGGAGGCGGCGGTTAGCGCGGTGTTGGCCGGGCGCTCGGCGGCGGCGATTTTCCCCACCGGCTCGGGCAAGTCCCTTTGTTATCAATTATCGGCGGTGCTGTTGCCGCACCTGACGCTGGTGGTCTCGCCACTGTTAGCGCTGATGCAGGACCAGTTGGCGTTTCTGCAGCGTCACGGCATTGCGGCGGGCAGTATCGATTCGGCGCAGAGCCGCGATGACGCCAGCGATGTGATGGCTCGTGCAAAGTCCGGCGAGCTGAAGATTCTGATGATTTCCGTGGAGCGTCTGAAGAACGAGCGCTTCCGTAATTTCTTGCAGCAGGTGCCGATCTCGCTGCTGGTGGTGGATGAGGCGCACTGCATCTCGGAGTGGGGCCATAACTTCCGCCCCGACTACCTCAAGCTCCCGGACTATCAGCGTCAGTTCAACATTCCCCAAGCATTGTTGCTGACCGCCACCGCGACACCCAAGGTGATCGCCGACATGGAGGCCAAGTTCGCCATCGCCCCGGAAGACGTGGTGACCACCGGTTTCTATCGGCCCAATCTCAATCTGTTGGTAGAGCCGGTCCGTGGTCAGGACAAGCGCCGACGTTTGGTCGAATGGATGAGCGAACGCCCCAATCAGCCAAGCATCGTCTACGTCACGCTGCAAAAAACCGCTGAGCACATCGCCGAACATCTTGGCCGCAATGGCATTCAGGCCGAGGCCTATCACGCCGGCTTGCCCCACGAACAACGGGAAGCCATCCAGAAACGCTTCATGGGCGGGCAGTCCAATTGCATCGTCGCCACCATCGCGTTTGGCATGGGCATCGATAAGAGCGACATCCGCAACGTGGTGCATTTCGATCTGCCCAAATCCATCGAAAACTACAGCCAGGAAATCGGTCGCGCCGGACGTGACGGGCAGCCGTCCGACTGCCTGGTGCTGGCCAATCGCGACAGCCTCAACGTGTTGGAAAACTTCGTTTACGGCGATACGCCGGAGCTGGACGGTATCCGCTGCGTGCTCGACGAGTTGCAGGGTGCCGCGCCTGAAGGGCAATGGGAGTTTCTGCTGGGGCCGCTGGCGGATCAGAGCAACATCCGCCAGTTACCGCTCAAGACCTTGCTGGTGCAATTGGAACTGCGCAGGATCATCGCGCCGCGTTACGCCTATTACGCCGAATACCGCTTCAAATACGTGCAGGAACCGGAAGCTTTGCTGGCCCGCTTCGAAGGCGAGCGCAAAGATTTCGTCGCGGCGATCATCCAGACCTCCAGCCGCGCGCGCACTTGGGCCACGGTGAATTTCGACGCGCTGTACGAGCAGTATCAGGCCGAGCGTAACCGGGTGGTCAAGGCACTGGACTACTTCCAGGAGAAGGGCTGGGTGGAGCTTGAAAGCAAGCAAATGACCGAGGTCTACAGCCTGCTGCAAACCGACTTTGATGCCCGGGCCCTGAGTGCTGAATTGCACACCTACTTCACCCGCCACGAACAAACCGAGATCGCACGGATTCACGCCATGCTGGACTTGTTCGCCACCGACCACTGTTTGGGTTATCGCCTGGCCGAGTACTTCGGCGATGAAAATGCGCCTCGGCAGTGCGGGCATTGTTCGGTGTGTCACGGGGATGTGGCACGACTGCCCGCGCCACCGGAGTTGCCAGCGCTTGTGGATAAAAACTTCGAGGCGCTGTGCGGTGATTTTATCCACAGGCATGAGCAGCACACTGGGGATGTACCGTCGGCTGAGCGCGTGACGCGGTTTTTATGCGGGATCAGCGTGCCGCTGTTTACCAAGATCAAGGCTCGGTCGATTCCGGGTTTTGCGGCGCTGGAGGATTATCCGTATGGCGAAGTGCGATCTTGGGCAGAAGCGCATCTACCAGGTTGAAACACGGTCAATGTGGGAGCGGGCTTGCTCGCGAATACGGTGTGTCATTCAACATTGATGTCGGCTGACACACCGCTTTCGCGAGCAAGCCCGCTCCCACAAGGAATGTCGGTGTTTTTGGAAGCACATCCATCCGCTGAATGTCGCTCATCACAGGAATAAATTTCAAAAAAGTGCAGTGGCTGACTATGGTGAAGGCTGTCTTCGGATCGCCAACAAGAGAACAATTATGAGCCAGACACCGTTCAACATTCAGCGCGCCGCCGTGATCGGCGCGGGCACTATGGGCCGTGGCATCGTCATGTGCCTGGCCAATGCCGGGGTGCCGGTGCAATGGGTCGATAACAATCCGCAGATGCTTGAGCAGGCGCTGGCCACCGTGGCGGATACCTACGCCCACAACGTGCGTCAGGGCAAGATCGATCAGGCCGAGGCGGATGCGCGCGTTGCACGGGTAACGGCGGCTGCCGATTACGCGGCGGTCCGCGATGTCGATCTGGTGATCGAAGCGGTGTACGAAAACCTCGAGCTCAAACAGAAAATCTTTCGCGAACTGGATGGTCTGCTTAAACCCGAAGCCATTCTGGCCAGTAACACGTCGGCGCTTGATATCGACGCCATCGCTGCGGCTACTCGCCGTCCGCAGCAGGTCCTGGGACTGCACTTCTTCAGCCCGGCGCACATCATGAAGCTGCTGGAAATCGTCCGCGGTGCGCAGACGTCGCCGGCGGCGCTTGATGCAGCCCTGGAGTTGGGCAAGCGCATGGGCAAGGTCAGCGTGGTGTCGGGTAACTGCCATGGTTTTATCGGCAATCGGATGTTGCATCCCTATGTGCTCGAAGCACGCAAGATGCTGCTTGAAGGTGCGTTTCCACAGCAAGTTGATGCGGCACTGCAAGGTTTTGGCTTCGCCATGGGGCCGTTCCGCATGTACGACGTGGTCGGCATCGATCTGGAATGGCGTGCCCGGGAATTGGCGGGCAAAGGACAGGATGCGCCGGAGGTGCAGGTGGATAACCGTCTGTGCGAACTGGGGCGTTTCGGCCAGAAGAGTGGCAACGGGTATTACCACTACGAACCGGGCAGTCGCCAGGCTGAGCATGATGTGGAAGTCGATGCGTTGGTGCTGGAGGTCAGCGAAGGATTGGGCTTTCAGCGGCGCGAGATCGGGCCTGAGGAGATTCTGGAGCGCAGTTTGCTGGCATTGGTCAATGAAGGGGCGAAGATTCTTCAGGAAGGGATCGCCGAGTCGGCGCATGACATTGATCTGGTGTATCTCAATGGCTACGGCTTCCCGGCGGACAAGGGTGGGCCGATGGCCTGGGCGGATCAGCAGGGGTTGGCGGAAATTCATCAGCGATTGATGGCGCTTGAGACGCGCCAGGGTGATCACTGGAGCCCGGCTCGGTTGATCGGAGAACTGGCGGCAGCGGGGAAGGGGTTTGCTGACCGGTGATTGATGTGGCGCCTGTGATGGCGCATTCGCGAGCAAGCCCGCTCCCACATTGGATTTCAGTCGTACACCAAATCTGTGTTCACTGAAGATCGAGGGTGGGAGCGGGCTTGCTCGCGAAGAACGATAACGCGGTTTTTCGCCTTAGACTGGCAACCCAACTCCAGGAACCGACTCTGATGTCCGACTCGATGCCCCAACGCACCGACTACCCCCACTTCCAACCGATCACCACCCGCTGGCACGACAACGATGCCTATGGTCACGTCAACAACGTCACTTACTACAGCTTCTTCGACACCGCCGTGAACACTTACCTGATCGAGGTTGGCGGCCTGGATATCCATGACGGCGAGGTGGTGGGTTTTGTGGTGAGTTCGGCCTGCGATTATTTTGCTTCCATTGCCTTTCCGGACCGGATCGAGATCGGTTTGCGCGTGGGCAAGTTGGGCAACAGTTCGGTGCAATACGAGCTGGCGGTGTTCAAGGCCGGGGAAGATGAAGCCTGCGCGGCGGGGCGTTTTGTCCATGTGTTTGTGGATCGCGCATCGAATCAGCCGGTGGCGATTCCTGCCGGGTTGCGCGGCGCATTGGAGCGGTTGGTAGTTTGACGGGCAAAAAAAATCGCAGCCTTTGGGCTGCGATTTTTTGATCTACCTGGGTACGAGGCCATGCAGGCCTCAGTGACGGCGGTAGTGCTTCTTGTGATGATGCTTGCGATGGCCGTAGTGGTTACCACGATCGTGGTCACCACGGTAGCGGCGATCACCGCGACCGCGACGATCATCATCGTCGTCATCGCTCTTGTTGCCCATGTAGTTACCCAGCGCGCCACCGGCGCCGCCGCCTGCTGCGGAGCCGATCAGGCTGCCGGTGGTGCCGCCCATGCTGCGGCCGACCACGTTACCGCCTGCTGCGCCCAACGCACCACCAATGGCGGCTTCGCCACGGCTGCGTTTGTCTGCGCCAACTGCGCTACCACCCGCGCCGCCCAGGGCCGCGCCAATGGTGGAACCTGTATTGCCGCCTAGTGACTGACCGACGACCGAGCCCAGAACCCCGCCCAATGCGCCGCCCACACCTGCTTCGGTGGTGCCGCCGGCAGAAGCAAAACCACTGACCAGGCCAAGGGACAACAAGAGAATCGAGGAGAACTTCATTAGAGGAACCTCAAGGGGATGACGGCGCGATCCTGAGGCTGTGTCATGGTTGTGACAATCGAAATCCGACGAGTAACACGACTTCAACACATTTCTATAAGTTGCTGTTTTTTAGACGGAACTTAAGTGTTTTTCGCCGGTCTTTAGCTACTTCGGATAGGCCGTTTTTGAGAAAAAACGGCCTTTTTTGTGGGTGATCGAAAGTGCTTGATCCGGAATGTTGTTAAATAAACCACCGCTTTCGCGAGCAAGCCCGCTCCCACATTTAATCTCGGTCGAACACAAATCCTGTATTCGCTGAAGATCTAATGTGGGAGCGGGTTTGCTCGCGAAAAGGCCGGCGGCGCTTACGCAGATTTAGCCATAATCAACCCAGTCTCACTCGCCGCTTCCAGCCGGATCGCCACAAACTTCGACGTTGGCGTATGGCTGCCATCCCCGGTGCTTTCCAGTGGCACCAGTGGATTCACTTCCGGGTAGTAAGCCGCCGCTTGCCCGGCAGGGATATCAAATGCCAGCAGCGTGAAGCCCTTCACTCGACGCTCACGGCCATCATCCCAGATCGAAACGATGTCAGCCTTCTGCCCCGGCTTGAACCCCAGGCGAATGATGTCTGCCTCGTTCACAAACAACACATCCCGCTGACCCTTCACCCCGCGATAACGGTCATCGAGGCCATAAATCGTGGTGTTGTACTGATCGTGGGAGCGCATCGATTGCATGATCAAATCCGGCAACACACCGGTGGCGCGGGTGCGTTCGTGCACCAGATCCTTGGGCAGGATGTTTGGACGGAAATTCGCCCGACCCGACAGCGTGTTCCAGCGACGGGCGCCGGCGCTGTTGCCGAGGTAGAAACCGCCCGGATTCCGGATCTTCTCGTTGAAGTCCTTGAAGCCAGGAATGGTGTCAGCGATGAGGTCACGAATGCGGCTGTAATCGGCCACCAGCCAGTTCCAGTCCACTGGGAGGCTGCCCAGGGTTGCCGCTGCGATACCGGCGATGATCGACGGCTCCGAGCGCATCTGGTTCGACAGTGGCTGCAACTGACCGTTGGAGGCGTGGACCATGCTGAACGAATCTTCCACGGTCACCGCTTGCGGACCTTCAGTCTGGATATCGATGTCGGTACGGCCCAGGCACGGCAGGATCAGTGCGTCTTTACCGTGAGCCAAATGGCTGCGGTTGAGCTTGGTGCTGATCTGCACCGTCAGATCGCAGTTGGCCAGGGCCTGGAAGGTGCGCGAGCTGTCCGGAGTGGCTTGAGCGAAGTTACCGCCCAGGCCGATAAAGACTTTCGCCCGGCCGTCGGCCATGGCGTGGATCGCCTCGACCACGTTGTGGCCGTTTTCACGCGGTACCTTGAACTGGAAGCGGCGCTCCAGGGAATCGAGGAACGCCACGGGCGGACGTTCGTTGATGCCCATGGTCCGGTCGCCCTGCACGTTACTGTGGCCACGCACCGGGCACAGGCCAGCGCCCGGCCGACCGATGTTGCCGCGCAGCAGCATCAGGTTGGCGATTTCCTGGATGGTCGACACCGAATGGCGATGCTGGGTGATGCCCATGGCCCAGCACATGATGACGTTCTTGCCTTTGGCGTACATGCGCGCCGCTTGCTCGATCTCCACCAGGGTCAGCCCGGACTGCTCGACGATCTGCTCCCACGGGGTGTCGTCGATGGCGCCCAAATATTCCAGTACGTTGACGCTGTGTTCATTGAGGAAGTCGTGATCGAATACCGCTTCAGCGCCAGCCTTCTGCGCGTCGCGCTCCCATTGCAGCAGGAATTTCGCCATGCCGCGCAGGATCGCCATGTCGCCACCGAGGGCCGGACGGAAGAACGCGGTGTTGGTCGGCTTGTCGCCGTTGGTGAGCATTTCCAGCGGGTGTTGCGGATGCTGGAAGCGTTCCAGGCCACGTTCCTTGAGTGGGTTGATGCACACCACTTGCGCGCCGCGTTTTACAGCTTCGCGTAGCGGCTCAAGCATCCGTGGGTGGTTGGTGCCCGGGTTCTGGCCCCAGACGAAAATCGCATCGGCGTGTTCGAAGTCGTCGAACGTCACGGTGCCTTTGCCGACGCCCACACTCTGCGCCAACGCCACACCGCTGGCCTCGTGGCACATGTTCGAGCAGTCGGGGAAGTTGTTGGTGCCGTAGGTGCGCACGAACAGCTGATAGAGATATGCCGCTTCGTTGCTGGCTCGTCCCGAGGTGTAGAACTCGGCCTGATTGGGGCTCGACAGGCCCTGCAAGTGTTTACCGATCAGCGCAAATGCCGCTTCCCAGCTGATGGGTTTGTAACGATCGGTCTGGGCGTCGTAGCTCATCGGCTCGGTCAGACGGCCCTGATATTCGAGCCAGTAATCACTCTGCTCCAGCAACGAACTGACGCTGTGCTTGGCGAAGAACGCACCGTCGACGCGGCGTTTGGTCGCTTCCCAGTTCACCGCTTTGGCGCCGTTCTCGCAGAACATCACCATGCCTTTTTCCGGAGAATCACCCCAGGCACAACCGGGGCAGTCGAAGCCCCCGTTTTTGTTGGTCTTAAGCATAACGCGCAGGTTTTTCAGCGCATTGTCGCTGGTCAACCAGGCCTGGGCGACGCTGATCAGTGCGCCCCAGCCACCGGCTGGGCCTTTGTAGGGCTTATAGCGAGGGACGGGTGTCTGGTCGGCTTGACGATGTTGGGTCACGCTTGAGTCTCCAACGCTGGGCTGTAGACCCGCGGCGCATTCTTCTGTGGCAGATGGATGAGATTGAGGTTGTGGCGACGGGCCCATTGCACGGCAAGGCCCGTGGGCGACGACAAGCTGACCAGGGTCTGGATGCCTGCGCGCAAAACTTTCTGGATCAATTCGAGGCTGCAACGGCTGGTGACAATCGCCAGGCCGCCGGTGGTGGGGATCTTTTGCCGGATCAACCCGCCGATCAGTTTGTCGAGGGCGTTGTGTCGGCCGATGTCTTCACGGCCGAGCAGCAATTCGCCCTGACCGTTCATAAACACCGCCGCGTGCACCGCACCAGAATGTTGGCCGAGGGGTTGGAATGCGCCGATGCGCTGGCGCAGGCCGTCCAGCCATTCGGCGGGCGGCAGTGGCGCGCCGGGCAAAACCTTGAGGTCGGGCAATGCCTGCTCGACCGCTTCCACGCCACAGAGCCCGCAACCGCTGGTGCCGGCCATTTGCCGGCGCTGCTGCTTGAGGTTCCAGAAGGCGCGGTTGGCGATGGTCACTTGCGCGTACTGCGCCGAACCCGAGCCGCTCAGTTGAAGGTCATAGATGTCGGTCGCGTCTTCGATGATGCCGCTGCCGAGGCTGAAACCGACAATGAAGTCTTCCAGGTCCGTCGGGGTTACCAGCATCACCGCTTGGCTGATGCCGTTATAGGCAATCGCCAACGCGACTTCCTCGGCCAGCGCGGTGCTGTCCGATTCGGAGTATTGAAGATTGCTGTAGCTGTAAGTCTGGCTGGCAGCGGGCGCGGGCGTTTCGAGGGCAGGCGCCGCGCAGACAGGGCGCTTGGCGTTCATGGCATCACCGACGGTTTGATTAGCTTTAAGCCTAGGCGCGTCAACTTGTCGCGTCTAATCGCTATTACTGATCTACCGATAGATGCCGTCGATCAAGACTCCGGCAGCGATTGCTCAAGAATCGCGAAACAGGCTTCCGCCAGTGCTGAACGCGGTGCGCTGCGACGCATGATCAGCCCCAGTCGGCCGAGGGTCTGGGCGTTTTCGATTGGTTGCAGGCGCAGGTGATCAGTGAGGTTTTCCAGGCCACCGTCCAGCGGCATCACCGCGCAGCAGAGTCCGCCATGTACCGCTTGTAACAATTGATGGACAGCGTCGGTCTGCAATAAGGGCTGTGGGGTGAGGCCGCGGCTGTGGAAGTTGTGGTCGATGGATTGGCGAAAATGCATGCCGCTGGTGAGCATGCCTAGGGGCAATTCGATCAACGACTCCCAGCTCAGCGGCTCTTCACCAAAATTGAAGAAGCGCTGATCGTAGAGCAGGCCCATGCGGGTTTCGCTGAAGCTCAGGGAGTCGAAGCGCTCGCCGTCCAGACGCTCCAGGTACGACACGCCGAGGTCCAGGCGATTGTTCGCCAGTTGTTCGAGGATTTGCTCGGAGCTTAAAGCTGAGAGTTCGAAGCGCAGGTTAGGGTGCTCGGCGTGCAGGCGCCGCATCAGCGGAAGCGGATCGAAACTCGACAGCGGCACCACGCCCAGACGCAACGTACCGACCAGATTGCCGCGACAGGCAGCGGCCTCGGCCTGCAACCCGTCGTAGGCCGCCAGCACTGTGCGGGCCCAAGCCAGCACCCGTTCGCCTGGCGCGGTGAAGCCTTCAAAGCGCTGGCCCCGATTGACCAGCGGCAGTTCGAGTTCTTCTTCGAGGCTGCGCAGACGCATGGACAGGGTCGGCTGGGTGATGTGACAGCGCGCGGCGGCCTGGCCGAAATGCCGGGTTTCGTCGAGGGCGATGAGGAATTTCAGCTGTTTGATGTCCATCTTCGCTCCAGGGCGCGGGAAGGTTCGGATTCTAGCGCTTGGGGGGAAGCGGCGTCATTGGTCGGGTTGGAACCGCAAGTGACAGCCTTGGTCTAGGCTTTTGCGTCTGGAACCCAAAACCCAAGGAGAGCGCACCATGAGTATTTTTAGCTTTGTGAAAGAAGCAGGCGAAAAACTTATCGATCTGCTGACGCCAGGCAACGCCAATGCCAGCGAGCAGTTGAAGGAACACATCAGCAAGGTCGGCCTGGGTAACCCGAATGTGCAGGCGACGGTGGATGGCGACAAGGTCACCGTGACCGGCGAAGTCGGTAGTCAGGAAGAGAAGGAAAAAATCCTGCTGGCGGTGGGCAATATTGCCGGTGTCGGTAGTGTTGATGACCAGATCACCGTGACCGGGCCGGTGGCTGTGGCCGCGAAGTTTGTAACGGTTGTGAAAGGCGACACCCTCAGCGCGATTTCCTTGCGCGTTTATGGCGATGCCAACAAATATCAAAAAATCTTCGAGGCCAACAAACCGATGCTCAAGGACGTGAACAAGATCTATCCGGGGCAGTCGTTGCGGATTCCTGAGTAATGCTTAAGACCGTGTGATGGCCTTCGCGGGCAAGCCACGCTCCCACAGGACCTGTGTCGTTCACGAAGGATGCGAACGACACAGGTCCTGTGGGAGCGGGGCTTGCCCGCGATGCAGGCGATAAGGTCTAAAGGCCTGCGATAAGCTCCCGATAATCTCCAACCGCCGCAAACTCCGCCGTGTCCTTGGGCCCTTTGCGACTGTCCGGCTCGCTCACCGCCAACAAATGCGCCACACCAAAATGCTGCGCACTGCGCAGGATCGGCAAGGTGTCGTCGATAAACAGACTGCGTGCCGGATCGAAGCCAATGTCTGCCTGCAACGCATCCCAGAACTGCGGGTTTTCTTTGGCAAAGCCGTAATCGTGGGAGCTGATCAACCGCTCGAAGTACGGCGCCAGTTCGATTCTTTCCAGTTTCAATGACAGCGAATCGCGGTGGGCGTTGGTGATCAACACCACACGCTTGCCGGCCTGTTTGATCGCCGCCAGGAAGGTGTCCGCATCGGGGCGCAGGGCGATCAGGTGCGCGGTTTCCAGTTTGAGTTCGCGCACTGGCAGTTTCAGCTCGGCGCTCCAGAAATCCAGGCAATACCACTGCAACTGGCCGGCATTGCGTTCGAACAGCGGCTGCAATTCCATCTCGGCCATGGCCCGGCTCACCCCGTGCAACTCGGCGTAACGCTGGGGCAGGTGCTCCATCCAGAAATGGTTGTCGTAGTGCAGGTCCAGCAGCGTGCCGTCCATATCCAGCAGAACGGTGTCGATGTCGCGCCAGGGCAGCAGGGACATAAAAACTTCTCCAGCGGTAAAAAAGATATCCGAGGTAAACAATCAGGATAGGCCGGGTATAGTAACCCGCTAATGCTCAGGAGCCGCTCATGCGCCAGAAACCCACCATCCTCGCCCGCGAAATTGTCGCCACCAGCCGTTTGTTCTGCGTCGAAGAGCTGAAGTTGCGCTTTTCCAATGGCGTGGAGCGCACCTACGAGCGACTGGTTGGCAAAGGTGCCGGGTATGGCGCGGTGATGATTGTGGCGATGCTCGATTCGGACCACGCAGTGCTGGTGGAAGAATATTGCGGTGGCACCGATGAATACGAGATGTCCCTGCCCAAAGGCTTGATCGAGCCGGGCGAAGACGTGCTGGCGGCCGCCGAGCGCGAGCTCAAGGAAGAGGCCGGGTATGGCGCGCGGCAATTGGAGCATCTGACCGAGTTGTCGTTGTCGCCCGGTTACATGAGCCAGAAGATCCAGGTAGTACTCGCCACCGATTTGTACGAAGAACGCCTGGAGGGCGACGAGCCTGAGCCGATGGGCGTGGACAAAATCAATCTGCGGGAATTGTCGGCCCTGGCCCAGAATCCGCGATTTACCGAGGGCCGTGCCTTGGCGGCGCTGTATCTGGCCCGTGATCTGCTGACTCAGCGCGGAGTTTTCCTGCCATGAATTTTCCACATCCATTGATGGCGCCGGTGGTTGAGCTGGCATTGAAGGCGGGTGACGCGATCCTGCCGTTCTGGCGCATCGGCACAGCCGTGACCGCCAAGGCTGATGATTCTCCGGTCACCGCGGCAGACCTGGCCGCACACCATCTGATTCTGGCGGGGCTGACAGCGCTGGACCCAAGTATCCCGGTGCTCTCTGAAGAAGACGCCAATATTCCCCAAAGTGTGCGTGCTGGCTGGCAGCGCTGGTGGCTGGTTGACCCGCTGGACGGGACCAAGGAATTTATCTCCGGAAGTGACGAGTTCACCGTCAACATTGCGCTGATCGAGCAGGGTCGCGTGGTGTTTGGCGTGGTGTCGATGCCGACCAATGGCCGTTTTTATGTCGGTGGCGCTGGGCTGGGAGCATGGCGTGGGGATAAAGGCGCCGAGCCGTTGCCGATTCAGGTTCGCGACGTGCCGGCCGCGGGCGAAGCGTTTACCGTAGTCGCCAGTCGTCGGCATTCCAGTCCTGAGCAGGAGCGTTTGCTGGCCGGGTTGAGCGACAGTTTGGGTGAGCTGCAATTGGCCAATATCGGCAGCTCGTTGAAGTTTTGTTTGTTGGCGGAAGGGGCTGCGGATTGTTACCCGCGCCTGGCGCCGACTTCGCAGTGGGACACTGCAGCTGCGCAAGGTGTGCTGGAAGGGGCGGGAGGCGAGGTGCTGGATTTGAGCGGTCAGCCGTTCTGCTATCCGGCGCGGGAGTCGTTGTTGAATGAGTTTTTCCTGGCGCTGCCGGCGAAGGCTGCCTGGCGGGAAAAATTGCTGGAGCTTGCTCGGTCCTGAGCCCGCCAATAGTGGCGAGTGGGCTTGCTCGCGAAGGGGTCTACCGGTGCAATACATATTGCCCGGTAAACTTCACCGCATCCTCCTCACTCCCCGCATTCACAATCCTTGAATGCAGCGTCAATCGCGCGCGGCCATAACGCTCATACATCGCCAGAAACTTCTTCCACACCGCCGCGCTCGGCGCGTGGCAAATAGCTGTTGCATCGGTGGTCACCGGCAGCGGATAGCTGATATGGCCTTCGTGAATCACGATGTGCCCGTCCTCAATGCCTTCTTCTCGCAACCGCAAATGCAGCCAGCCCCAACCGGCGAGCACCGCGCCGCAATACAGGCTGCCGCCAAACATGGTGCTCTTGTGATTGACGTTGGCCTCCAGCGGCAAGTGCAGGCGCAGTTGCTGGTCATGCCAGTCGAGCACCTTGAGGCCCATGTCCCGCGTGAGAGGAATGTCGTGATGGAGGATCGATTCCAGATGACGACTGTCGCGGTTCATTCACGGGCCTTTTTCATGAAGGTTATTGTTTGACGGTAGCTCAATCGAGTTCGTCGGTGCTGGTATGAGCGCCGCCATCGGCAAAGTTCAGCCCATGCTTGCGCAGTTTGTCGTGCAAGGTTTTGCGGGGAATGCCAAGGGCTTCGGCGAGGCTGCGAACGGAACTGTGCGAGCGCGCCAGTTCGGCGGCAATCAGGGTTTTTTCGAAGTTCTCTACTTGCTCACTGAGACCGCCGCTGACCAATTCGACCGGCGTGCCGACGCCGCCGTCCGGTGCACTGTTGTCGAGGGCCAGTTCCAGGCCGAGGGCGAAACGTTCGGCGGCGTTCTGCAATTCCCGCACATTGCCCGGCCAGGTGTGGCGCAGCAGCAGGGCTCGTTGTCCCGGTTGCAGTTCATGGGGCGGCAAACCGTGGCGGGAGCTGGCTTCGTCGGCGAAATGCTGGAACAACATCAGCGCATCTTCACCGCGCTCGCGCAGTGGCGGAATACGCAGCGGCGCGACGTTCAGGCGGTAATACAAGTCGGCACGGAAGCGGCCCTGATCGGCGGATTGACGCAGGTCTTCCTTGGTCGCGGCGATGATGCGAATGTCCAGCGGGATCAGTTGATTGCCGCCCAAGCGTTCGACCACTCGTTCTTGCAGCAAACGCAGCAATTTCACCTGCACATCCAGGCTCATGCTTTCGATTTCATCGAGGAACAGCGTGCCGCCATTGGCGAATTCGAATTTGCCGATGCGGCGCTTCTGCGCGCCGGTAAAGGCTCCCGGCTCGTGACCGAACAGCTCGCTTTCGACCACCGACTCGGCCAGGGCTCCGGCGTTGATCGCCACGAACGGGCCGTTGCGCCGACTCGACAGGTCGTGCAGCGCCCGGGCCACGACTTCTTTGCCGGCACCGGTTTCGCCGAGGATCAACACGTCGGCCTTGGTCGCCGCCAGTGCACCGATCTGCTCGCGCAGGCGCAACATCGGCGCGGAATGCCCGACCAGTCTGGCACTCAATTCGTTGCGATCACTCAGGGCCAGACGCAGGCTGCGGTTGTCCAGAACCAACCGGCGCAAGTCCAGGGCGCGGCGCACGCTGTCGAGCAGGGAATCGCTGGCGAAGGGTTTTTCCAGAAAGTCGTAAGCCCCGGCGCGCATGGCTTGCACCGCCAGCGGCACATCGCCGTGACCGGTAATCAGCAGCACCGGTAGCTCCGCGTCCTGGGCGTGGAGTTCGGTCAGCAGTTCCAGCCCGTCCATACCCGGCATGCGGATGTCACTGACCACCACGCCTGCCCAGTCGCGTTCAAGTTGCCCGGCCAGGCCCTGAGCTTCGGCCAGCGGCAGGATTTTCAGGCCAGCCAGATCCAGCGTCTGGCTCAGGGCTTGACGCAGGTGGGGATCGTCGTCGATCAACACGACCTGGATGCGATTGTCGATGGTCATGCACTTCGGTCCTCGGACGGTTGCAGGCTTACACCCGGTGCGCCTGCGCGCAGTTTCAGGGTAATCAGGGCGCCACCTTCCTTGTGGTTGGCGAACGACAGTTCACCACCGAAGGCGCGCATCAGGGTCTCGCAGATTGCCAGCCCCAACCCAAGCCCCTGAGTGCGGGTCTTGGTGGTGTAGAAGGGCTCGCTGGCGCGGCCAAGTGCCTCCAGGCAAAACCCGGGGCCATTGTCGCGAATGTACAGATTGACGCCGTCGGCGGTGGATTGGGCACTCAGCCAGAGTTTACGCGGCGGGCCTTTTTCCGTCAGGGCATCCAGGGCGTTGGCCAGCAGATTGCCGAGCACCTGGCGCAACCGGGTTTCCCCAGCCTCGACCCACAACGTGGCGGCCGGTAAATCGCGGATCAGTTCGACTTCCATGCTGCGTCGGCGCTTGGCCAACAAGGCCAGAGCATCGTCCAGCGCCGGTTGCAGGGCCACGCTTTCCGGGGCGTGGCGATCACGCCGGGCAAAGGCACGCAGGTGGGCGATGATCGAAGCCATGCGCCCGGTCAGCTCACTGATCAGCTTGAGGTTGCCACGCGCATCGTCGGTGCGCTGATGATCAAGCAACACCTCGGCGTTTTCCGCGTAGCTGCGGATCGCCGCGAGTGGTTGGTTGAGTTCGTGGCTGATGCTCGCCGACATCGTCCCCAGCGCGGAAAGTTTGCCCGCCTGCACCAGATCATCCTGGGCCCGCACCAATTCCTGCTGGGCTTGTTCGCGTTCGAGCACTTCCTGTTTCAGTCGACGGTTGAGGCCTTCGAGATCGCTGGTCCGTTCGGCCACCCGGCCTTCCAGTTCGCGGCGGGCCTTGGCTTCGAAAGCGATGCGGTCCAGGTAATGGCGACGGCGCTGCATCATCAGGCCGAGTAGCAGCATCAACACCAACAACGTCGCACCACCGATCGCAACGACCGTGCGCACTGGCCGGTCGATCAGGGTGCGCGGCGCAAGGATGCTCACGCTCCAGCCGGTCTCTTCAATCTGCCGGGTCTGGGTCAGCCAGGCATCGGCATCGAGATTCAACGGCTTCGGATCGCGGGTCGGGTAGGGTTGAATCGCGGTGATCGCCTTGCGCTCTTCGTCGCTCAACGGGCGGGTCGCGCGAAAGCGCCATTCCGGCCGCGAGGTGAGGATGACCACGCCGTTGTGGTCGGTCGCCAACAGTTGTTCCGGGGTTTTACCCCAGAGGCTTTCGGTGTGGTCGAGGTCGACTTTGATCACCAGCACGCCGATCACTTTTTCGCGATCACGGACCGCCGCCGCGAAGAAATAACCGCGTTTGGCCGACGTGGTGCCCAAGCCGAAGAAGCGCCCAAGACGCCCGGCCATGGCTTCACTGAAATACGGGCGGAAGGAGAAATTGCGCCCCACGAAGCTGTCGTGTTTGTCCCAGTTTGAGGCCGCCAGGGTCTTGCCGGTGGTGTCCATCAGGTACATGACTTCAGCGCCGGTCTGGGCGCTGATGTTCTTCAGCAGGCGATTGGCATTGCCTTGCGTCACGCCGTCGTCCGGCGCAGCCAGTGCCGCGCGCAGGCCCGGCAGGTCACCGAGGATCTGTGGCAACACTTCATAACGGTGCAAGGTGCCCAGCAGGTTGGCGACGTAGAGGTCGAGGGTCTGACGGTTTTGCCCGGCCAGTTCGCTGCGGTAATAACGCTCGGCCAGATGCTCCAGCGGCCACAGTAATGGCGCCAGGCACAGCGCGAGCAGGGCCAGGCTGCGCCAGCGGGGTCTGCGAGGTAGGGTCGGGGTCATGAGCATCGAGCGCCTGTGGGTACAGGCGCATTATGCCTAGGCTTGCGAGCGCAGTCTGCGCACCTTGGGTCAGGCGCGCTTTTGTAGTGAAGATTCAGACAGCGTTTCAGGAAAAGACGTCAGCGTCCTTGAAGAAAGCTGCGCTTTGATCCTTCGCCGACAATTGCGGCGCTTCGTCCAGCTCCCAGTCGATGGCCAGGTCCGGGTCATTCCAACGAATGCTGCGCTCGGCCGACGGGGTGTAGTAGTTGGTGGTTTTGTAGAGGAATTCGGCGAAATCGCTCAACACCACAAAACCGTGGGCGAAACCTTCCGGAACCCAGAGTTGGCGATGGTTATCGGCAGAAAGACGTACGGCAACCCATTTGCCGAAATGCGGCGAGCTTCGACGGATGTCCACGGCCACATCGAGTACTTCACCCGCCGTGACGCGAACCAGCTTGCCCTGGGTGTTTTCCAGCTGGTAATGCAAGCCGCGCAGTACGCCCTTTTGCGAGCGGGAGTGATTGTCTTGAACAAACCGGGTGTCCAGGCCAGTTGCTTCTTCGAAAGCCTTGGCATTGAAGCTTTCATAAAAGAAACCGCGCTCGTCACCAATTACCTTGGGCTCGATGATCAGTACACCGGGCAGGTCGGTGGTGACTACATTCATGGTGTTTCTCCAGCGATAGGCATTGATGCCAGACATTCTTGCGCAAAGTGTCGATCGGTGCGACTGGAGTGTGATTTTTCCTATCTGTTCACTGATTCTGTCGAGCGCCGGGTCGGCGACAGGCAGGCGAAAGGGGGTTGCGTATCGCCCCAAGCAATGGCGATATAAGCGCCTAATAAAATTTCAGGGGTCGTTGTATGCCGCTCGCCACGTTGATTCATCGCGCCAGTTTGCCCAGTCCGCAAGTGTCTGCGGAGCAAGCGCTTGAGCTGCTGCAGGGATATTACGGGCTCAGCGGAACGTTGCAGGCCCTCGGCAGCCAGCAGGATCTGAACTACCGCGTCGACAGTGACCAGGGGCGTTTCGTCCTGAAAATCTGTCGTGGCGACTATTCGGCGCTGGAGCTGCAAGCCCAGCATGCGGGGCTCAAGCATTTGGGCGAGCATCCCGATGTGCATGTGCCGCGAGTGATTCCCGCGAAAAACGGGGCAGACCTGCTTTCCCTGGACGTCGACGGACAAGCGGTACATGTGCGACTGCTCGATTACATCGAAGGCCAGTCCCTGACGCACCTCGATTATTTCGATCGTACAGTGGTGGCCGGCTTCGGTCGGCTTTGTGGCGAGATGGACCTGGCACTGGCGGGGTTCGATCATCCGGGGCTGGAGCGCACGCTGCAATGGGACGCTCGCCACGCTAATGCGTTGATCGCGCATTTGCTGCCGGTCATCAAGGATGACCAGCAACGCCGGCTGATCGCCGATGCGGCCGAATTGGCCGAACGCCATTTGCAGCCATTGGTGGATAAGCTGCCGGTGCAGGCGATTCACATGGATATCACCGACGACAACGTGGTGTGGCAGCGGGATTCGCAACGCCGTTGGCAATTGCAGGGTGTGATCGATTTTGGCGACCTGGTCCGAACCTGGCGTATCACCGATCTGTCGGTGACCTGCGCCGCATTGCTGCATCACACCGAGGGTGATCCGTTCGGTATTTTGCCGGCGATCCAGGCTTATCACTCCGTCAATCCGCTAACGCATGAAGAACTGCTGGCGCTCTGGCCATTGATCGTCGCCCGTGCGGCGGTGTTGGTGCTCAGTGGCGAGCAGCAGGTCAGCATCGATCCGGGCAATGCCTACAGTCGCGACAACCTGACCCACGAGTGGGAAATTTTCCGTGTGGCGACATCGGTGCCGCTGGCGTTGATGGAAGCGGCAATCCTGACATCTGTCGGCCAGAACTTGCCGAGCATCGGCAGCGAAGACTTCGCGCCGCTGTTGCCGAGCCTGGTGGGCCGTGAGTTTGCGTTGATTGATCTGGGTGTACTCAGCCCGCATTTCGAGGCGGGTAACTGGGAGCAGGAAGGGATCGATCAGCGTCTGTTGACCGAAGCCGTCGCGGCTCATGGTTTGGCGGCCAGTCGATATGGTCAGTATCGTTTGTCGCGCACCCGGCCGGACAGCGCCACCGAGCCGGACACCTACCCGTTGCACGTCGAGTTGCGAGTGCCCGACGGTACGGCGGTCGAGTCGCCGTTTGCAGGTGTGGTCCACCAACCGGCGGCTGGCGTGCTGCAATTGGACGGTCCGCAACTCAGTGTGCGGCTGTGGGGCGTGATGCCGTCGTTGCATACCGGCGCGGCGCTGGTCAAAGGCCAGGTGTTGGGCTCGGTCAGCGGGCCGCTGATCGTGCAGTTGTGCCGCGGCACTTCGTTCAATGCCCCGCTGTTTTGCACGCCGTCTCGCGCGGCGGCCTGGCAAGCGTTGTGCCCGTCACCGGCGTCGCTGTTGGGGTTGGCATGTGATGCTGAGGCAGAGCTCGATTCGCAGGCGTTGCTGGCTCGACGCGACGCCAGTTTCGCCCGCACCCAAAAACACTATTACGTCGACCCGCCGCGCATCGAACGCGGTTGGCGCAATCATCTGATCGACATGCAGGGCCGCTCCTACCTCGACATGCTCAACAACGTCGCGGTGCTCGGTCACGGTCATCCACGCATGGCCGCCGTTGCCAGTCGTCAGTGGTCACTGCTCAACACCAACTCACGTTTCAACTACGCGGCGGTTGCCGAGTTCTCCGAGCGTTTGCTGAAGCTGTCTCCGGATTCCATGGACCGCGTGTTCCTGGTCAACAGCGGAAGCGAGGCCAATGACCTGGCAATTCGCCTGGCGTGGGCCTACAGCGGCGGGCGTGACATGCTCAGCGTGCTGGAGGCCTATCACGGCTGGACGGTGGGAGCGGATGCGGTGTCGACGTCGATTGCCGACAACCCGCAAGCGTTGAGCAGCCGCCCCGACTGGGTGCATCCGGTGATCGCGCCGAATACCTATCGCGGCGAATTCCGTGGCCCGGACAGTGCGCCGGATTATGTGCGCAGCGTCGAACACAACCTGGCGAAAATCGCCGAGCAGAAACGTCAGTTGGCCGGCTTCATCTGTGAGCCGGTGTACGGCAATGCCGGCGGCATCTCGCTGCCGCCAGGTTACTTGAAGCAGGTGTATGCGCTGGTCCGTGCCCAAGGCGGTGTCTGTATCGCCGATGAAGTGCAGGTCGGTTATGGCCGCATGGGCCATTTCTTCTGGGGCTTCGAAGAGCAGGGCGTGGTGCCGGACATCATCACCATGGCCAAGGGCATGGGAAACGGTCAGCCACTGGGCGCGGTGATCACCCGCCGGGAAATCGCCGAAGCGCTGGAAGCCGAGGGTTACTTCTTCTCGTCGGCCGGCGGCAGCCCGGTCAGTTGCCAGATCGGCATGGCCGTGCTCGATGTGATGGAAGAAGAAAAGCTCTGGGAAAACGCCCAAGTGGTGGGCGGGTATTTCAAGGAGCGTCTTGAAGCGTTGATCGATATCCATCCACTGGTGGGCGCGGTGCACGGTTCGGGTTTTTACCTGGGCGTCGAATTGATCCGCAACCGCGAAACCCTGGAGCCGGCGACCGAGGAAACCACGGCGTTGTGTGATCGCCTGCGGGAGCTGGGGATTTTCATGCAGCCGACGGGGGATTATCTGAACGTCCTCAAGATAAAACCGCCGATGGTTACGTCGCGCCGGAGTGTGGATTTCTTTGTCGACATGCTGGCGAAGGTGCTCGCCGAGGGGCTGTAAACACATCCCCCTGTGGGAGGTGTGTTTAATTCGATTGTTATCGGGTTTAAGTGCAGTTTTTTTCGACGAAAGGAAGATTAATCGCTTTTAAAGCCGATTTTTATCGGCTATAAAGTCGCCATTGCCGCGACGTGCCTCATCACGCCCGGCGCTTCCTTTTCTGTCATCGGTCGATGCCAAACTCGACCCACAGCACTTGCCCGGAGATGATTCATGAGCCGTATCGTTACCGTCGCCGCCACCCAGATGGCCTGTTCCTGGGACCTCGAAGCCAACCTCGAAACCGCTGAAAGGCTGGTCCGTGAGGCTGCGGCCAAAGGCGCGCAGATCATCCTGATCCAGGAACTATTCGAGGCGCCGTACTTCTGCCAGAAGCCAAATCCGGATTACCTGCAACTGGCCACGACGGTTGAAGACAACGTCGCCATCAAGCATTTCCAGAAAATCGCCAAGGAACTGCAAGTGGTGCTGCCGATCAGCTTCTACGAATTGGCTGGCCGCGCGCGTTTCAACAGCATCGCGATCATTGATGCCGACGGCAGCAACCTCGGGATTTATCGTAAAAGCCACATCCCGGACGGCCCTGGCTACCACGAAAAGTACTACTTCAACCCGGGCGATACCGGCTTCAAAGTCTGGAACACCCGTTACGCGAAAATCGGCGTGGGCATTTGCTGGGACCAGTGGTTCCCGGAATGCGCCCGCAGCATGGCGTTGCTGGGCGCGGAAATCCTGTTTTACCCGACCGCCATTGGCAGCGAGCCACACGACAAAACCATTTCGTCTCGTGACCATTGGCAACGCGTGCAACAGGGTCATGCCGGCGCCAACCTGATGCCGCTGATCGCCAGTAATCGCATCGGCAACGAAGAGCAGGACGGCTACGACATCACGTTCTACGGCTCGTCGTTCATCGCCAACCAGTTCGGCGAAAAGGTTCAAGAGCTGAACAAAACCGAAGAAGGCGTGCTGGTTCAGAGCTTCGACCTCGACGAGCTGGAGCACATCCGCAGCGCGTGGGGTTCGTTCCGTGACCGCCGTCCGAACCTGTACAGTGCAATCAAAACCCTCGACGGTTCCCTGGAGTCCTGATCGCATGACCACTTTAAACAGCACCCCGCGCGCCGACGGCTTCTACATGCCAGCCGAGTGGGCACCACAAACCCAAACCTGGATGATCTGGCCCGAGCGCCCGGACAACTGGCGCCTGGGCGGCAAACCGGCGCAAGCCGCGCACGTCGCGGTGGCCAAGGCCATCGCCCGTTTTGAACCGGTGACCGTCGCGGTTTCCGCCGGCCAGTACGAAAACGCCCGTGCTCGTCTCGACGTGCCCAATATTCGTGTTGTCGAGATGTCCAGCGACGATGCCTGGGTCCGCGACACCGGCCCGACCTTCGTCATCAATAACAGCGGCGAAGTCCGTGGCGTGAATTGGGATTTCAACTCCTGGGGCGGGTTTGACGGCGGTCTGTATTCGCCGTGGAACCGTGATTCGCAGGTCGGCGGCAAGATCCTCGAGATCGAGCGCAGCCAGCGCTATCGCACCGAGGGCTTTGTGCTCGAAGGCGGTTCGATTCACGTCGATGGCGAAGGTACGTTGATCACCACTGAAGAGTGCCTGCTCAACCGCAATCGCAACCCGCACATGAACCGTGCAGAAATCGAAGCGGTGCTCAGCGCGAATCTGGCTGTGGATAAAATCATCTGGCTGCCGGACGGTTTGTTCAACGACGAAACCGACGGCCATGTGGATAACTTCTGCTGCTACGTCCGTCCGGGTGAAGTGCTGCTGGCCTGGACCGATGACCCGCAAGACCCGAACTACCCACGCTGTCAGGCAGCGATGAAAGTCCTGGAAAGCAGCACCGACGCCAAGGGGCGCCCGTTCACGGTGCACAAAATGCCGATTCCCGGACCGCTGTACGCGACCGAAGAAGAGTGCGCAGGTGTTGATCCGGTGGACGGCACGCAGGAGCGTAATCCGAGCGTACGTCTGGCCGGTTCTTACGTGAACTTCTTGATCGTCAACGGCGGCATCATCGCGCCGAGCTTTGACGATCCACTGGATGAGCCGGCAAAAGAGATTTTGCAGGCGCTGTTCCCGCAGCACGAAGTGGTCATGGTGCCGGGCCGAGAACTGTTACTGGGGGGCGGCAACATTCACTGCCTTACCCAACAACAGCCAGCGCCGCACAAGGAGTGAGTGGGGTTGTAACAGCTTGAGTTGATAGCAAAATCGCTTAGGTCACCGTTTACCCTTGCTACTTTATTGAAAGCCCGCAGCCGATCAGGACTGCGGGCTTTTTTGTATCCGCTTGTCGACAGGTGAGAAACATTGGCACAGCTCTTGTATCTCTTCTGGTGTGAAACAGGGAGGGGGAGAACTTCGATGTTCTGTCATAAACCTTGGATAAGTTAGCCGCTCACAAACCAGGAGAGAGCGCGGAAATGAACGCCGAAATGAATGCAGTGAGCGAGCAGGCGTTGCATCCCCTGGCAGTAAACAGCGAATCGCTCCAGATCCTGGCGCACTGGTTGAAGTCCAATGGAACGCGTCAGATCAGAGAACCTGATCCGCGCCGGACGATGATCGAGCGCTACCCCGCTGGTTTATTCAGCGAAGCGGAGCTGGATGCGTTGTGGGATGTGATGGAAGGATAAAAAAGAACAACAAAGGATTGATAAAAGCGCTGCCGGGATGGTGGCGCTTTTTTATGGGCGAAGGTTTTTTGATTTCACCGCAGATCAAAGCGGGCTTGCTCGCGAAAGCGGGGTGTCAGCCAACAGAGAGGTTGGATGTGATGGCCCCTTCGCGAGCAAGCCCGCTCCCACAGGGGGATCAGCGTGTTTAGAAGCTGTAGGTTCCAGTCACAACCAGGCTACGCGGTGCACCCGGTTGGATCTGTGCCGCACTGGTGGCCGAGGAGTAGTAGGTTTTATCGCTGATGTTGTTCAACGCCGCGCGCAAATCCCAATCTTTCTGGCGGAAGCCGGCCAGTGCATCCCAACGGCCATAACCCGGCAGCACGACGGTGTTGAGGTTGTCGGCATAGCGCTGGCCGACCAGGGTCAGACCGGTTTCGGCGTACCAGCCCATCTCCGGTTTCCAGGTCAGGAACAGGCTGCCGTTGTGCTTGGCTACGTTGCTGATGCGCTTACCTTCAAAGCCGTTGTTGTCCTTCTCGACCGTGGCGTCCTGCACGCCCACGCCGCCGCGCACGTACCAGTTGCCGGCAATTTTGCCGGTGCCGGTCAGCTCGATCCCGCGGGAACGTTGCACGCCGGTGAGCAAGGTGATGGTCGGGTTGATCGGGTCGCTGGTGCGGCGGTTGTAGAGTTCCAGTTCGTAGATCGCCAGCGTGGTGCTCAGGCGATCGTCGAGCCAGTCGCTCTTGACGCCGATTTCTTTCTGTTTGGTCAGCTCGGGACTCAGGTCGTTACTGTTACCGGCAGCGCCCGGGGTGATGCCGATTAAACCGCCGCCGACCGGGGAAAAGGTCTTGGACCAGGAAGCGTAGAAGGAATGATTCTGCAGCGGCGTCCAGACCAGTCCTACACGCGGGCTGGTGCTGTGGCTGTCGCGATCTTCGGAAATATCCCGCAGCTTGTTGGTCGACTCAATGTCGAACGTGTCGTAGCGCAGACCGGCCAGTACTTGCCATTGATCGTTCAGACGCAGTTGATCCTGCACGTACACCGCACGGCTTTCGACTTCTGTGTGGTTGTCGCTGGATACCTGCATGCGCCCGGTGTGGCGCAGATCGCGGTTCGGGTTGTTCAAGTCCAGCGCCGGCACTGCCTGACTGCCAGGTCCGGTAGTGGCCGCGGTGTACAGCGTCGGGTCGCGGCGCTGACTGCCGATCTCGATGCCGGTCAACAGGCGATGCTCCAGGCCGAAGGTATCGAAACCGCCTTCCAGTTCAACGTTGTTGTAAACGTTACGGGTGGTTAGATCCTGCTGCCAGCGCTGACGCGTGACACGGTTGTTCGCCGGGGTGTAGCCGGTCAGGTAGGTGTTGTCGAAATCGCTATCGAGCTTGAACACGCCCAGGGTCTGGCGCAGTTGCCAGTTTTCGTTGATTTCGTAGCTGAGTTTCGAGCGCAGGGATTGCGACTTGTCGTCGATGAAATCGTGTTCGCTGCCGTAGGTCGTATCCCGTCCTACGTCCGCCGGGCGTCCGTTTACACCGGGAACACCGCGATCCGGCGTACGGTTGTAGCGGCTGTATTCGTACTGCACCAGCCAGTTCAGGTCCGGCGTGAGCTGCCAGCTCATCGACGGCGCGAACAACTGGCGATTACCGCTGACGCCATCGCGGAAGCTGTTCTGGTCCATGTTGCCCATGTTCAGACGCAAGCTGATGTTCTCGCTCGGGTCAGTGCTGAGGTCCGCATACAGGCTGCGCAGGTCGTCGCTGCCGCCTTGGGCTTCGAGGGTCGAACGGCGGCCGAATTCCGGCAGCTTGCTCACCCGATTGACAATCCCGCCCTGGCTGCCACGGCCGTACAGCACGGCGGCCGGGCCTTTGAGGACTTCAATGCGTTCGATGTTGTGCAAGTCGCGCACGTACTGGCTGTCGTCACGAATGCCGTCGAGGTAGAAGTCGTTGCTGGCGTCGAAGCCGCGAATGCGCAGGCTGTCGAAGCGCGTGTCGGCGCCGCTGCTGACGTTAGGGATGCCGCTCAACGCGGTGCCCAGATCGTTGGTGCCGTAATCCACGACGTTCGCGGTTTTAATCGAGTCGATGGCTTGCGGCACATAACGAACCGGCGTGGTCGTGCGGGTAGCGGTGCTCGTTTCCTTCACGCGTGGATCATCAGCTTCTGATTCTGCACTGATGGACGTGGCAGGCAGCGTCGTCGGAGCAGCGTAGGAAAAACCGGCAGACAGCAAGGCAGAGAGCCCAAGACTCAAGGGCGTAAGACGAAAAGGGGCAGGCATTGAAGGACGCATCCGTAGGATTTTTAGGCTGTAGCGTTTAGGGTGCGAATGGTAATGCTTGTTATTTGCTTCCGTTAATTATTCCTGAGAAGTTCTCCGGGTTGTTTGTTTCAATTTGTGTCCGTGTTGGTACAACACATTTTTAGAAGATTTAGGCCTATTCACAGACGATTCATGAAATTGACACACCGTTAAGGGCGCAGCTACGATTCCGCCACGCCTGTGGCAGACCGCCATGACCTAAAAATAATAAAAAGGCCCGCCACGAGTCCTCGTGCGCGGGCCTTTTCGTTTTCGGAATGAAAAAAGAGTGCGATAGCGCCGTTTCAGCCGTTCGACACAGCGCGTATCAACCCGTAATAAGGAAAATAAATAAAATGTTGAACAAGCGAATCAGCCTGATCGCTCTGGGGATGTTGAGCGCCACACAGGCCATGGCTAACGACCAGGCCGAATCCAAGGGATTTGTTGAAGACAGCAGCCTCAAAGTGCTGCTGCGCAACGCCTACATGAACCGTGACTACAAAAACGGCAACGAAGACAAGGCCGAATGGGGCCAAGCGGCCATCGGTACGTTCTCGTCCGGCTTCACCCAAGGCACCGTGGGTGTGGGTGTGGACGCCTTCGGTCTGTACGCACTGCGTCTGGACGGTGGCAAGGGTCGTACCGGCGCGCAAGGTATCGACTTCTTTAAACAGGACAACAGCGGCAGCCCGGCTGACGATCTCGCCAAGGGCGGCGCAGCGGTCAAATTCCGTCTCTCCAACACAACGCTGACCTACGGCGACCAGATGCCGGTCCTGCCGGTATTGAGCTACGACAACGGCCGCCTGTTGCCGGAAAGCTACACCGGCACTCTGATCACCTCCAAAGAGATCAAAGGCCTGGAGCTGAACGCCGGTCGCTTCACCGCTGAATCGCGCAAAAGCGATGAAGGCCGTGACAGCGGTGGCTTGAAGTCCATCAACGTGTTGGGCGGTAGCTACCAGTTCACCGAACAGTTCAAGGCAGCGCTCTACGCTTCCGACGTCGAAGACGTGCTGAAAAAGCAATACGTGAACGCCAACTACGTGTTCCCGATCGACAAGGATCAGTCCCTGACCCTGGACTTCAACGGCTATCGCACCAAGCTGGACGATTCCTATGTCCGCGAAAGCGGTGCCACCGGCGACGACAACAAAATCTGGAGTCTGGCCGCTACCTTTGCCACCGGTCCGCACACGTTCACTCTCGGGCACCAGCGCAGCACCGGCGACAGCAACCTGGGCTACCCGTACGGCGGCTATCAGAAAGATCAAGGTCGCGTCGGCGACGGCGGCAACACCATCTATCTGGCCAACTCCTACTGGTCCGACTTCAACGCCGAAGACGAACGCAGCTGGCAGTTGGGCTACGGTCTCGACTTCACCACCTTCGGTGTTCCGGGCCTGACTTACAACTTCGCCTACGTGCGTGGTGACAACATCACCACCTCCACCAGCGAAGGCGGCACCGAGCGCGAAATCTTCAACCAGTTCAAATACGTCGTGCAGAGCGGCCCGGCCAAAGACCTGAGCGTCAGACTGCGTAGCTCGATCCTGCGTGTGTCGCAGAAATCCAGCGAATACAACGTCAGCGGTAACGAAGTACGTGTGTTTGTGGATTACCCGATCAACGTTTTCTGATGATCGGTTGCGGTACCGAAGCCTGATGCAAGGCTGAAAAGGAAAAAGCCCCGACTGGTTCGGGGCTTTTTTGTAGGCGCTGCAAGGCTCTAGCCTGCTCTTCGGAACGATTCGAGCCGCAAGTTTAGCCAAATGCTCCCACCAAAAATGATCAAAACGATCATCTTGATGATTGGTTTGCGCATTTTATTACGATGACCTAAGATTATTTTGACTGAATCAATCACTATATGATCAGTTCAGTCAGTTTCGAGGTGGCACACGTCTGACCAAACAATTATAAAAGGAGACCCTCGTGGCCCAGATTCCTATCAAGCGCACTATTGAACGCATTCCCGGCGGCATGATGATCGTGCCCCTGCTGATCGGTTCACTGGTCGCAACATTCCTGCCTGACACGCCAAAGTTTTTCGGCTCATTCACCAACGCGCTGTTCACCGGAGCGTTACCCATCCTCGCGGTGTTCTATGTCTGCATGGGCGCGAGCATCAATATCAAAGCCACGCCTTACCTGCTCAAGAAGGGCGGCACGCTGCTCGCGACCAAAGTCGGCATCGCCGTGCTGATTGGTATCGTGCTTGGGCACTTCCTGGGCGAGCAGCCGATTTCCTCGGGGCTCTTCGCCGGCATTTCAACGCTGGCGGTGGTCGCTGCGATGAACGACACCAACGGCGGCTTGTACATGGCGTTGATGGGTCAATACGGTCGCTCCGAAGACGTCGGCGCGTACTCGGTCATGTCGCTGGAGTCCGGCCCTTTCCTGACGATGGTCACGCTGGGCATCGCCGGTCTTTCTGCATTCCCCTGGCCGACGCTGGTGGGCAGCATCCTGCCGTTGGCACTGGGCATGCTGCTGGGCAATCTCGACCGTGACATGCGCGACTTTCTGGCCAAGGCTGTCCCGGTGATGATCCCGTTCTTCGCCCTTGCTCTCGGTGCCAGCCTGGATCTGCATAACGTCTGGCAAGCCGGTTTGCTGGGTCTCGGACTCGGTGTCGCGGTCGTCGTGCTGACCGGCATCCCGCTGTTCTTCGCTGATCGTGCGACTGGCGGCACTGGCGTCGCCGGCGTCGCCGCAGCGACCACCGCCGGGAATGCCGCCGCCGTACCTGCGCTGATTGCGGCAGCGAATCCGGTGTACGCCGAGGCGGCCAAGAGCGCGACATTGTTGGTGGCCGCCTGCGTCGTGGTGACCGCGATCCTCGCGCCATTGTTGACGGCCTATGTCGCCAAACGAGTGCAGCAGCGCCAGCCGGACGTCATACCTGAGCCCGAACCTCAAAAGCAGGAGGCGTTGCGATGAGGATTCTGATCATCGCAGACGATCTGTCGGGTGCGGCGGATTGCGCCATCGGCTTTGCGAGCGCGGGGATGCAAACGGTCGTCACGCTCGACCCCTTGAATGACAAGGCTGACGCTCAAGTGATTGCCGCCGACACGGATACCCGGCGCCTCTCACCGGCGCATGCCGCCGAGCGCACCGTCGCCGCATTCAAGGCGCTGTGTAAACCCGGGCAGCGCCTGTACAAGAAAATCGATTCGACCTTGCGCGGTAACTGGGCTGCGGAAGTCGCCGCCCTGCAACCATTGGCGGGCCTGGCCATCGTCGCCCCGGCATTTCCCGCCACCGGGCGTACGATGATCGGTGGTCAGGTGTTCGTGAACGGCTTGCCGCTGGAAACCACCGATACCTGGAAACTTGAAAACGCCTACCGGTCGGCCGATGTCGAAGCGATGCTCATTGCCGCTGGCCTGACCACCGCGAAGCTCAATCTCGACACGTTGCGCGGCAACGAAGCTGCACTCGCGCAGCACATTGCCGAAGTCGCCCGCAGCGGCATTCAGGCGTTGATCGTCGATGCGCAAATCGAAGATGACTTGCTGACCCTCGCTCGCCTGACCGCGTCGATGGATCAGCCATTGTTCTGGATAGGCTCCGGTGGCCTTGCTCGGGAAATAGCCCAGCTGCCTGACTTTTTCGAAGCCCCGCCCCAGAGCATCGCGGCCTTCGAAAAAAGTCAGGCGTCGATCCTGATACTCGTGGGCAGTCTGTCCGGTGTCTGCGAACGGCAATGCACAGTGCTCAAGGAGCGTGGCGGCGTCAGCGAACTGGTCGTACCGCCCGAAGTCCTGCGCCAAGGCATTGCACATGACGATTGGGCAACCTGGCAGGCGCGCATCGGCGAGCAGTTGGAGGGCTGGAGTGACCTGCTGCTGCGCATCGGCCGCGATGAGGCGTTCGATCCGCAGGAGGGCGCGCAGCTCTCGACCATGCTGGCCGTGCTGGTCGAGCCGCACTTCGCCAAGGTCGGCGGGCTGATCGCTACGGGTGGCGAGACGGCGCGCGCCATCTTGACCACCGTCGGCATCGACAGCCTGCAACTGCTGACGGAAATCGAAGCCGGGGTCGCCTACGCTCGACCGACCGTTTCCCGTCAGGGGCATCGTCCCGGAATTGTTACCAAGGCAGGCGCGTTCGGCACCGATCACGCTTTGTATGCGGCATGGCAACACCTGAGCGATAGCGCCGATCGCTCCCAGCCCAAACGCACACGAATCCAAGGACTCGAATGAACATCATGAGCAACTACCTCCCCATCATCGGCATCACCATGGGCGACGCCACGGGTGTCGGACCGGAAATCATCGTCAAGAGCCTGACCCACGACATCGTCTACCAACAATGCCGGCCGCTGGTGATCGGCGATGCCCGCCGTCTGGAGCAGGCCAATGTCATCGTCGGCGGCAGCGCCAAAGTGCGCCGCATCGAGGACGCCTCCCAGGCGCGGTACGAGGCCGGCACCATTGACTGCATCGACCTCGACCTGATCCCCGACGACTTGCCGTTCGGCGAGTTGTCGCCCATCGCGGGTGACGCCGCCTATCAATACATCGCCCGTGCTGTGCAACTTGCCGAGGCCAACCAGATTGATGCGATTTGCACCGCGCCGCTGAACAAGGAAGCGCTGCACGCCGGTGGCCACAAGTACCCCGGCCATACCGAAATGCTCGCGCACCTGACCAATGTCGATGAAGTGTCCATGATGCTGGTGGCGCCGCAGCTGCGGGTGATTCACGTCACGACCCACATCGGCATCATCGACGCGATCCGCAAGATCGAGCCGGGCCTGGTTCAGCGCACCATCGAGCGCGGCAACGCGACGCTGATCAAGGCGGGCATCGCCAAACCGCGAATTGGTGTGTGCGGGATCAATCCCCATGCCGGCGAAAACGGTTTGTTTGGTTATGGCGAAGAAGAAGAAAAAATCATTCCTGCGGTGAAGCTGTTGCAGGAGCGCGGCCTCGATGTAACGGGCCCGCTGCCGGCGGACACACTGTTCTTCCGCGCCGGACGCGGCGACTTCGATCTGGTCGTGGCGATGTATCACGACCAGGGGCACGGCCCGGTCAAAGTGCTGGGACTTGAAGCCGGTGTGAACGTGACGGTCGGCCTGGACGTAATCCGCACCTCGGTCGACCACGGCACCGCCTTCGATATTGCCGGCAAGGGCATCGCCGATGAACGCAGCCTGCTCGAAGCATTGCGCCAGGGTGCGGAGCTTGCCACGCGACGGGGATGAGTCGCACGGGCGCTGTCGTGTAAGATCGACCACCGTCCACAGTACGAGCCCCGCCATGAAAGCATCCGAACGCCACCGCGCCATCCTCGATCTCGTGCGTATTGGCGATGCCAACGTCGAGCAATTGAGCGCGGCGCTCGGGGTCTCGGAAGCGACGGTGCGGCGCGACCTGACCATGCTCGCGAAACAGCGGCACCTGGTGCGCACCTACGGCGGCGCCACTGCCGTGGTCGGCGTTCATGAGCCTGAAGCTTCGCTTGAAGAGCGCAAGACGTCTCAGTGGGAGCAGAAAGACGCCATCGCCCAAGCTGCGGCGGCCCACGTTCAGGACGGCGATACCGTACTGCTCGACGGCGGCACCACCTGCGCCGCACTGGCCCATCACCTGTGCTCGCGACAAGATGTGCATGTGGTCACCAACAACTTGCTGGCCGTGATGACCCTGGCTAACGCGCCGGGTGTACGCCTGACTTTGATCGGCGGCGACCTGCGCGGTTCGAGCATGAGCACGTTGGGGCCGTTGGCGGAGCTGACGTTGAGCCGCTTGAGTGTCGACAAAGCCTTCCTCGGTGCTGACGGCGTGGTTGCCGAGTTCGGTTTGTGTGAAGCGAGCGCGCAGCAGGCGTATTTGAAGGAATGCATCATCAAGCGGGCGGCGCAGATTGTGGTGCTCGCCGATACCGACAAGCTTGGGCGCGCGCGGCAACAGCACTGGACGCCGATTGAGCGGGAGTGGCGGTTGATTACCGGGGCTACGGCCGATGAAGCGGCACTGGCGCCGTTTTATGCGATCAAGCAAATCACCGTGGAAACCGTGACTGTCGCTTGATTGCCTTCCTTAGTGGCGAGCGAGCTTGCTCTCGCTGGGTTGCGTAGCGGCCCCAACAATCCTGAAAACAAACGCCAATTTTTTACGTGCGTTATGCGCTCAAGGCAGAGCAAACTCCCTCGCGATGACGCTCATGTCGCAAAAAACCAATTTCGGCGACACGTGTCGCCAACATGTCGTCCGCGACGACATGTTCCCAAGACGTGTCGCAAAAAGTGAAAAATTGCGACACGTTATGGCCTCATGTCTACACTGGCGACATGAGAAAGCCTCTCTCTGCTCAAAAAACATACAAGATGATCAGGATCGCATTCATGACCGAACCGTTGCTGCCATGGCAGGCTGACAGGCCATACAACCAACTGCCGCTGCTACCACCAGGAATCGAGCTGGAAACACGTGCAGTCCTCAAAAAATGTATTGAGGCACGTACCGCGTTGGCCGAGTTGAAACAGGCCGCAGAGTTGATTCCAAATCAGACGGTCCTGATCAATACAATTCCGTTGCTGGAAGCAAAAGACAGTTCGGAAATAGAAAGCATCGTCACCACCACGGACTTATTGTTCCAGCATGCTCAAGACACTGAAAACCATGCGGATCTGGCGACCAAGGAAGCGTTACGTTATCGAACAGCACTGAATCAAGGCTTTCAATCCCTGACGGAGCGGCCGCTGTCCACCAACACTGCTGTGGAAATTTGCCGCACACTAAAAGGCGTGAAGTTGGACATCCGCCGCACGCCAGGCACACAGCTCGCGAATGACCGTACCGGCGAAGTCATCTACACCCCGCCCGAGGGTGAAGAACACTTGCGTAACCTCCTCGCCAACTGGGAACGCTTTCTGCACAACGAAACCGATCTCGATCCCCTCGTTCGTATGGCCGTCGGGCATTATCAATTTGAGGCAATCCATCCATTTATCGATGGTAACGGGCGCACCGGACGGGTCATAAATACTTTGTTTTTGATTCAGGAAGGCCTGTTGAACCTGCCTATCCTCTACCTCAGCCGCTATATCATTGCCTACCGAGCCGATTACTACCGACACTTACTGGAAGTCACGACTAAACAGGCTTGGGAACCATGGTTGTTGTTCATGCTAAGCGCTGTAGAAGAAACCGCTCGCTGGACGACGGCCAAGATTGCGGCCATTCGTGCATTGTCCGAACACACCACTCAGTTTGTTCGTGAACAACTGCCGAAGACCTATACGCATGAACTGGTCGATGTCATTTTTGAGCAGCCTTACTGTCGTATCAGCAACGTCGTCGAAAAGAAAATTGCTCAGCGCCAGGCTGCGTCTCGTCACCTGAAAGAGCTGGTGATGATTGGAGTTTTGGAAGAGGTTCAGGTGGGGAAGGAGAAGCTTTTTATTCATCCGAAACTGATGCAATTACTCATTCGCGACAGCAACGAATTCGAGCATTACGCAGGCTAATGTGTGTGAGTCGAAACGCAAAAAGCCCCGATTGATCGGGGTTTTTTTACGCGTGCGGCTTGGGTCTACGTGACGACGTCACTGGTTACGATTGTTACCCGGTGCATCGAGCACCTTCGCTACGTCATCAATGATCGCCTTACTCATATCCTGCAAAAAATGCGACGCCCAGGCATGCCGGTCGGTGTCACGAACCATGGCGGCGTCAGATGCGAGAAGTTTGGCGATGTGGAGCAGATCGGAGGCGTGGGAGAGGGCCTGGATGACCGGAACGCCGGCGTTGATGCGGAACAGTGGTTGGTTGCCGTGGTAGGAGAAAGGGGTGAGGCCGATGGTTTTCAGGTCTTGGGGGTTGGTCATTGGGCACCTCCGGTTTTTGGGCGGTGGTGGGCGCGGAGCGGGGGAGACGTAGCGCAAATTTCGAACGGAACGATAGCGGGCATCAGCAAAAACTCCTGAATCAAAGTTAGAGCTACCACGTTCGTTATCAGGCGAATGGGTGGCAGCTATGCGCGGGCTGATAAACCGGAGATACAGGAACCCGGCAGACCCGAAGGTCTCCCACGCACAGCCGCCATTACACGGAAATGCAGGCACAAAAAAACGCCGACAATCGTGATTTGGGGCGCTTGTGCGCCTGTATCTTACTCGGGTTATCAGGCCCGGTCGCTGAATTGGCAGCGACGGTCTGAAGGTAGCTTGAGGGGGAAAGATGCGCAATCGTGGCTAGGTGGTGGCGTGGGTGTGCATATTTCGGGGGGGCGGGCGGTTTCAGCAGGACTTGCTGAGTTAAGCGCGTCAAATGAAATCCAGCGAAGCAGCTCGCGTGACAGAGGTTTCGGCTGCTAGCTGCTGCCAAAACGCGAGCCTGGCGTCAGCTCGAGAGCTTTACAGACTAAGGAATGAGGGCCGTGGCAACCGACAAGTGCAGCACAGAAACCGCGTATTTTAAATAAGCATCCTGAGCTGTTGCGTGGCTTACGAACGAACTCAAACAATAAAACAGAGTAAAAATTTTTGTGGCGAGTGATGCAAGCATAAAAGTAGGCGTACTTTTCTAATTTAATGCGACAAAAAGAGCATTTGCAGCTGAGTAAAATTTTTATAGGGTACTGGGTTTACATTCAAGATTCGTGTTCTATATTTGATGGAAGTACGCTAGGCGTAGTGCTGCGGTAGAAGTGATTTCAGCGCGAATATTAAGGGATGATATGGCAGCTAAGAAAAGTAGCTCATCAAAGAATGCAGCTCTGAAACTTGGGGTGTTCGATTCGGATCTTGAATCCGAGGAACGCTCATTTCTAACACCTTACCCCTATCCAGACTTGGTGTTTGGGCTTGTGGGGCCTATCGGTGTTAGCTTGGATCCGGTGATAGCCGTTCTAAAAAGCAAACTTCGGACACTTGATTATGGGTCGAGTGTTATTAGGTTAAGTGAATGTATTGAAGATTTTTTTGGTTCCAATCATAAAAAAGAACCGGAGCATAAAAGAATAAAAGCATTGATGGATGAGGGCACTAAGCTTCGAGTTGAAGGTGAGCGAGGAGATGCCGTCGCTTCATTAGCAATTGCAGCAATTGCAAACGCCAGAGCTACTGATAAAAAGAAGAAGAGCGCACACCGTGCGTTCATTTTGAGATCGTTAAAACATCCTCATGAAGTAGAAACGTTACGGACCGTTTATGGTAAAGGCTTCTTTTTGATCTCGGTTTATTCTCCACGAGATGTCCGAGTTTCTGCTCTTTCCGAAAGAATAACTAAGTCTCAGTTTGGCAATGGAAGTAACGCGCGGGCAAAAGCAGAAAAACTGGTGGAAAGGGACGAGGTTGAAGAAAACACTTCGTTGGGGCAGGACGTGAAAGATGCTTTTCCTATGGCAGACTTATTTATTGATGGGCGTGATAGAGCCTCTCTAGATAGTCAGGTAAGTAGGTTTCTTGAACTCCTGTTTGGTAACGTATTTTTGACTCCTACTCGTGACGAGCATGGAATGTATCATGCTCGCTCGGCGGCACTTCGATCCGCTGATCTGAACCGGCAGGTGGGAGCTGCGATACTCCACCCGGAAGGAGACTTGATAGCTGTTGGATGCAATGACGTTCCAAAAGCCGGCGGCGACCTATATTGGCCTGGTGATAAAGGTGACGCAAGGGACTTTCTTCGCGGAATTGACTCGATGGCTGAGGAGAGAGTTCAAGTATTGGGCGAGCTTTTAGAAAGGTTAAAAGAAGGTGGTTTGTTAAGGGCTAAAAATAAGAAACTTGACTTTGATAATTTAGTTCATGAACTTATTTCAGGGGATAAAAAATTTGTTTTAAAAGGCAGTCGTGTTATGAATCTGTTGGAGTTTGGGCGTAGTGTTCATGCAGAAATGGCTGGATTAATGACTGCTGCTCGTTTAGGAGTATCAGTGCAGGGTGGTACCTTGTATTGCACAACTTTTCCTTGCCATATGTGCGCTAGGCATATAGTCGCCAGTGGCATCAAGCGAGTCGTATATATCGAACCATATCCGAAAAGCAAAGCTAAACAACTTCATCAAGACGCAATCGTTGTGGATCCCGTTACACCATCAAACAGTCATGTGAGTTTTGAGCCGTTTGAGGGCGTTGCCCCACGACAATATCAGGATATTTTTGACGCTAGAGATACCAGGAAGGATGTGCATGGAAAGGCTTTTGATTGGCAAGGAAGCGCAAGGCCTAGATTTCTTCGATTTGCTACCGTCTATCGGGAGATTGAAACAGCAATTACGGCAATCGAGATCCCCCGGCTTGCCAAAAAGCTAAAAGTTAAACTATCCTAGTCGTTAGTAACCCCCTGAGTAGAGAGATCATGAAAAAGTCAAGCAGTCTAGCGGAACAAGTCTTGAAAGCACAGAAAGCCTTGGATAGTTGGCCTGACTCTATCAAATCCAGTATGCGACTGGAGGGATCGGATATTTTTCTTAAAGCTTCTTCTGATTCGCGCTTTTTTGATACGCAAGAATTAAAGCGCAAGACAAAGTAAAATGAATATAAGTTATTGATTTTTAACGATTTGTTGTTTGCATTTTCAACAGTGCCAACAGATTGTAAAAATGGCTTCACATTAATGTGAGGCCATTTTTTATTTGGGATGCACGCAATCTGCAAAAAACGTATTTCGATCGAATGCCAGATGATAGTGCGACCCCTAGTTATCAAGAAATATTTCAAAAAGTCGCGAAAAGAATTGTCCTAAGCACGAAAACACAGCTACTAAACAATCCTCATTTAGTCGACATCCTCTTATATTGGTTACACCGCGTAACTAATGATGTTCCCGCCCCCACCTTTATCCCCTCCAGCTAACTCCATACATTGAACTCCAACGCCTACCCATTCATTCCGAAGGGAAGGTCACTTGGAGATTCCTCATGCCTTTCGTAAGCGTACGCATCACCCGCGATGGCGTTACCTCTGAGCAGAAAGCTCAGGTGATCGCCGAAATCACTGAAACCCTGGAACGCGTCCTCAACAAGGATCCGCACCTGACCCACATCGTGATCGAAGAAGTCGACACCGATAACTGGGGCTACGCCGGCATCACCACCACCCAGTACCGCAAGCAGCTGGCTGAGACGGAGGGGCAGTCATGACCACGACCGTCTCCATCGATTTCATCTCCGACGTGGTGTGCCCGTGGTGTGCCTTGGGTGCGACGGCGCTAGAGCAGGCGATCGAGAACGTGGCCGGTGAAATTTCGGTGGAGCTGACCTACAAGCCCTTCGAGTTGAACCCGGACATGCCGGCAGTCGGCGAAAAAGCGGTCGAGCATTTGATGCGCAAATATGGACGCACTGCCGAAGACGTCGCCGCTGGCAAAGCGATGCAGATCGAACGTGGCGCGGCCCTGGGTTTCAAGTTCGATCTGGAGAAGCGCACTCACTTCTACAACACGTTTGATGCGCATCGGTTGCTGTTGTGGGCGTTGCAGGAAGGGCGGCAAGTAGCTCTCAAGAAGATCCTGTTGCGCGCTTACTTCACCGACGGCCAGAACCCGAGCGATCGCGAGACGCTGGTGGGTCTGGCTGCTGAAGCGGGACTGGATGCAGCGGCTGCTCAAGAGGTGTTGGCGTCCGGCGCATTTGCCAAAGAAGTGCGTGAGCTTGAATCGTTCTACCGCCAGCACGGCATCAACTCGGTTCCGGCCATGGTGCTGAACGGTCGTCACCTGGTGTCCGGTTCGCAGTCGGTCGAGTACTACGAACAGATGTTGAGACAAATGGCCAAGGCCCCAGCCGAAGCCTGATTACTTACTTTTTCAAACCATTCTTAATTTGTAGAGGTTCATCATGAGCAATTCGAAAAAAGTCATCGTTATCACCGGCGCATCCCAAGGTCTCGGCGCAGGCATGGTCAAAGCCTTCCGCGAACTGGATTACAAAGTTGTCGCCACTTCGCGTTCGATCAAACCATCCACCGACCCGGACATCCTCACCGTGGCAGGCGACATCGGCGACCCAGCGGTCGCCCAACAAGTGATCCGTGAAGCCATCGCACGTTTTGGCCGCATCGATACTCTGGTCAACAACGCCGGTATTTTCGTTGCCAAGCCGTTCACCGCTTACACCCCCGAAGATTACGCCGCGGTACTGTCGGTGAACCTGAATGGTTTCTTCTACATCACCCAACTCGCGATCACCGAGATGGAAAAACAGGGCAGCGGCCACGTCGTTAATATCACCACCAGCCTGGTGGACCACGCCATCGACGGTGTGCCGTCGGTACTGGCATCGCTGACCAAAGGTGGCCTCAACGCGGCGACCAAATCCCTGGCCATCGAATACGCCAAGCGCGGGATTCGGGTGAATGCGGTCAGCCCCGGCATCATCAAGACTCCGATGCACGGCGAAGAAACCCACGAAGCACTGGGGAATTTGCACCCGGTCGGGCACATGGGGGAGATCAGCGACATTTCTCAGGCGGTCGTATATTTGGACAGCGCCAACTTTGTCACTGGCGAAATCCTGCACGTTGATGGTGGGCAGAGCGCCGGTCACTAAGACCAGAATTTACAAACCCCGGAAACAACAAAGCCCTCGTATTGCTACGAGGGCTTTGTTTTGTATCTGGGGCTCCACTTATTCGGATTTACTAGCCGTTCGGGCTCCGAACAGAAAACCGAGAATCGTAGTGGTGACGCCAAACAGCCAGCTTCGAGCGGAGATGATTTCGGCATTCTGGTCTACCGCGAAACTCAGGCCTCCCATGACAAAACACATCAGGAGTAGCAACCCAGCGATGTTGGTGGGGGCGGAGCAGCTTGATCCCCATAACTTGCCTAGCAGGCCCAGACTCTGCTGATTGTGCAGGAGCTTGTACTGCTCGCCGGCTTCAGTAAAAAATCTGACTTCTTCGTTGCCGCTACCGAGTCGTTGCTGAGGAGAAACGGCTTCTGCCTTTGGATCAATTATCAGTTCGTCGATGCTCTGCGCTTGTGGGATTTGCCTGGCATCAACATTCAAGCTGGGCGACCGGTTGTTGGGTTTTAGCAACGGCTGCGCCGAACCAGTTGATGATTTGCTCGAACGGTATGTCCTGGCCGCGAACACCCGGGCATTTGCTCCAGGTCGTATCCCATGGAGTACCCGATGCGTGGGTCATCTCTGATAAAGCGACACCCGTGTACCGGCCGTAGCTAATCCAGACTTTGGTGAGAAATTTGCGAATGTCAGGATCTCCCGGAGGTGTCACTGCTGCCGGGCTGCCCAAACCTTCGTACTCCACCGCTTTCCCCTTGATCACGCCCGAGCCGAAACGTTTGAATTCGTAATACAGCGACGGAATGACCGGACCGTATTGCCACGCCTCAATCGCTTCGTCGATCAAAGGTTTCTTGGTGTAACCGGAGTACCAGCCATGCGCGTAGTAAACCAGCTTTTGAAGTTTCATCGGACTGATCGACTCTCCGCTGGCTGCTGCCAGTTCGAGAAAGTAATTAGCGATTGATTTAGGGCTGAACACGTTGAAATCCCCCAGACGCTGATGCACCTGTCGTCTCTTCCTGAGATTGCACTAACACCTTGGCTCAGGCGGGAAAACGTCGCGCCGAACCTTGAGGCCACCTAATGGGTTTGCAGTGAAGCCTCTGCAGACTGTGTCTATAAACAGTGTGCTCGCGAGGTCCAGGACGAAGCATAGACAGCTTTTGGGAATCGCTGGCTATAAAAGCATTTCAAGAATTTTACGCAGGGTTTTTTACGAAGGGCAGAAACAGCAAAGCCCTCGTATTTCTACGAGGGCTTTGTTTTGTATGGGCACCAGGAGTCGAATTGGATATTAATCTATTGATTTATAGGGATTATTTTTTCTGTAATGTAATTTCTATCTCTACTGATACCCTTGTGATGCAAAATGCCGATGCAGGTACGTAGGGCAATAGTAAAGATATTTTGGATATTTGGGCATGTCAGACTGTAAGTCTAAAACTCTCGGGTTGATAATTAACTGTGTCTAGCAAGTGTTGCAGGCTTATATGGTTATAGTTTACGATTGATGGCAGAAATTGATTTTGGTGATCAGTTGATACTTTATTTTTAATGGATTAAAAGGATGTTGAAAACAGTTGTGTGTTTTCTCGGTCGTCTGAGAATTATCTCTAGTTTTATTTGGCTGGTATGGCTACTTATTTTAAATTTCAGTGCTGCAGCAAGTGATATGCAGGTTTTAAGTTTGCAACAACCTGCGCTGAAGTTTGATCGAGCAATCATCGGCTATCATGATCCTAGTTCTATGGTTGTGGACGATGATTTTACGTATGGATTGGAAGAAATCACCCCAATCCTACGGCCAAATCCTACGGGGTATATTGATCAAAAGGAGACGGATATCCATTCGGATTCTTGGTGGTCTAGTTTGAGTCCAGTAGATTTTTTGATATGGGTGCCTCTGATTGCCTTAATTGTTACTAACTTCGTGTCAATTTATAACCTCAGAGAAGCATCCAAGGCAGCCATAAAGAAAGAACTTGCAGTTGATTCGTATAAGCATATTAAAAATCAGCTATCCGAATTCTATGACCCGCTAAATGCGTTGGTTAGTACTAATTATGATATGTTTCAGTCGCTAGGGCCTAAAACATTTCCCGAAGATTTTTATAAAGGGGGAGAGGCTGCTGAGCTTTGGGATGATATAGTCAATGAAGTCATTTTGCCTAATAATGAATCGATAGTAGAAATTATAAAAACAAAATCTTATCTAATTGACCCATCGGATGATCTTGATAACTATTTTTATTATGTAAAGCATGCTCAGTCTTATATGCTTTTTAGAAAACAGGCCAACAGCCTGCATGGAAAGTTTCCCTACCCGAACGAATTACTTGGTAACATAGTTAAAGTGCGCAGTTTGGTAATAAGTAAACTTAAGAGCAAGGAAAAGGAGCTCAGTGCATAATGGGTGTTCAATGGTTGAAGGCACAGATTGAGAATCACGATAGGATTATATCAACCTCGTTTCCGGGAGGAAGGTGTCTAAAAATCGAATATAGGTTGGAAAGTGGTGGTTCGGCCGAGGAGATTGTTTATATTCCCGACGGGCAAGAGTATTTGATCGGGGATGATGTCATTGACCGAGTTGCCGGCCTCGGGGTTACATTAATCGTGCCTTCACATTTCAGCAAGGTTACTGGTGCGGCTAAAATGTACGGTCGAACGAGGAATATTAGAGTTTTAGATAATATGAAGCAGTTTTTTGCAATTCTACACGCCGGAGACTCCTATTAAACGTAGTGATGTGTATAGGCTTTGGTTGCGAGACAAATATCAGTCAGACGTGAAGGCCATTAAGTTGGCCTTTATCTTTGGTAGTGTTGCTCGACACGACGGAGTTTATGGCGACTGTGATTTAATGATCTGTAGTTATGAAGGCCCCGGTACCCGTGCGTGGGCTAGCTTGAGGGGCTGCAATGATATAAATAAAGAGAAGTTTGAGTCGTTGTTTGGTATTAAACTCTCGGTATTGCTGCTGACTCAGCAGGAGTATGAAGAAGATATTGATATTTTAAATAGAATAAAAATAGCGCCTAGGGTTAATGTGTACTAATTTTGTCTGCCCTTATTGAAAGTTGGATTTATTTATTCCTCAGGGCATCTTGGGAATAAGTAAATCAGCTTGATTTCTGTCGTCCAAAAAAACATCCAGAGATCGGAGAAAAAAAAACGGGGACAGACCACGATTAATTTGGCGTCTGCATATTCATTTAAGCTAGGAATCGTGGTCTGTCCTCGAATTACGAGTCGTTTCTGGTGCGGAAATTGTGCCGGCTGAAAAATGATCCGTGGAGTTAGCTATGGCCTGGCCGTTGGCCCCCGCGGGGTCCGAATGTTAGCGTTGACGAGTCAACGCTAACGCCCATCACTTTTTTGCTGCAATCGTGGGCCGATAAAGCTAAAGAAGGTAGTCAAAATAAGGCAACACGTGTTCTGCAAGGACATTCCGTGTATCGGTGATTGCGGTGCCGAGTGGTGTCAGTACTGCTCTGGTACGCTTCTCGCGTGTATTGCCATCTTCAAAAATTTTGCAAGTTCACGCTCGATAACGTCCTTATTTAGGGAGGGTAGTCCAAAATCAGTACGGTCGGTCCCGTGTTTCCCGGGACGCTGATCGTAATAGCTTACATATTCTACTTTCTGAGAGGTGATCATTCCGTTGATTGAGAACACTACTTGGGCACTTCTATTTGTTCCAAAAACCGCCCCTTTCTCTGGGATCAAACGTAAGGAAACATAAATAGTTTCCTCTCTACTGCGAATTTCCTCTACCTCAGCCGGGAAGCCATATTTTTTTGCATCTGCGACAAACTCCGCGAAGATCGGTTCTACAACACTCGATACCGTTGCGTTGAACTTTTCTACGAAATCATTTTGTGCTGCTTGCTTGAGCGCCTGCGCATCTGCAATGCGCGCTTCCATCTCTGCTTTTTTCTTATCGTGCTCTTGGATTACGCTATCGAAAATTGACAAAGCTACATCTCCATTAAGTGTTTTTTACCCTATGTCAATGCTGGCCCAATGACCTCAATCAGGTCAATCTAAATCGATCTGTGGTGGTCAAGTGCACCTCACCTGAGGTTCGCGATGGATACGAATTTTCACCTAGTACTTTGAATTTCCAGGATTTTCCTAAGCGACGAATGAGAAGATTCACTGTCAGCAGATAGTAATAGCGCGTTGACTTGGAGCGATGATTCACATGGTGATTTAAAAACCAGTCGAGATGCTTTTGCTGCCAGGTCCATGGGTTATCTCGGTGCCAGCGTTTAGAAATCGCTACTTGGATGGCCTTTGATTGGCGTAGGTGACGATTGCGTGTGGCGTAAGAACCGGTCAGAACCCCTAGGAGAAAAAGCTCCATGTTGAATGGCTTATTCATCCTTGACCACCGATGTACGCCGATACTACGCCGATACGACCGTGCCCCAATTCATAGCTGATTTGTGAGCGTGCCTCTCGATCAAGCCCTGGATCAAGTTGGCTACACCTGCCGTCGTTGATGGGCGCTAAATGATTGGTAATCTGCTCGTAGCGTTCGCATGCATAGGCTGCGCGCAGTTCGTGGAAGCCTTTTAGGTTCTGGGTGTGAAGAACATCTCGTGCTGGGCGTACGGCACCTCGCTGGAAATCCATATAGCTTTCGTTCGGCGCAAGCAGGTTTCGGCTGCCATCGGGTGAGACCTTTTCGGCATGCCTGAGAGCTTCATGGATATTCTCATCCACCTTGATCCAACGAGGAGCTGACACACCCGAACGGCCACCTTTGGTCCCATTCTGGATGTTGATCTTGCCGTAGTGTTCGGCCTCACGCTTCAGGCGTGGAATGTCGGCCAAAATGGCCTCGCGCAAGCGCATCCCAGTGGCGCGTGCCAACAGTGCAATGGCCGCCGCGCGCGCGAGTTGGTGTTCGCAAAGCGCATCGACGATTCGCTTTATTTGCTCGCGATCCTGACCTTGGGAAACTGCTGTGCGAGTGTGGGAGCGTTGCATTCCCAATGCTTTGCTTGGACTTGGCACTTTCACATATTGATCACCGCGCAGCGCGGCCATGGTCCGGTTCACACTGGATAATCGGTTTTGCGCGGTCGCGATGGCCAACTCACCATCTTCAACTTGCTGGCGCAGATGTCCGGCGTAGTCCAGCAAGGTCTGCCGATCAATCTGCCGCGCATCGTTAAACCCTGGCCCATCCTCCGACCGGCACCAGCGTACAAACGCCTGCCAACGATCACTGTGCGCCTTGACCGTCCCGTAATGTCCGCCGCCAAATAGATCGCGCAACGCCTGTGGCCCGGCATAACTCAATTGCCGGCCATAGCCGAAATTGCGCCCATCTCGCCTACCGACCAATGCCATGACCGAACTCCTCTCGAAGCCAAACCGTTAAAACCTTCCCCACGTCATCCCGCCACGAATGTTGAGTGTTATCAGGGATCAAGGCCCCTGCGACCTGTGAGGGTTGTCCACTAACGCGGGACTGGCGGCTCTTTTCGACCGGGAGCTTGGGCCTCTCATGATCTGGCCTCCTGAGCACTTCCGAGGAAGTGGGCGGGTGGAGGCTGCGCTGGCTGACGAGACCAACGCCGCGAGATCCTGAGCCGGGTGAAGGCAGTAATGCGATGACCGGGGTATGCCTGACTGTCAGTCAGGTGCAGTCCATTCCATAGGCTGCGGCACCATCATCTGCATCGCTGTTGCTGGTGACTTAGGTGTTTGTCACGCCGATTGTCACGAGGGGAAATGCCGCAATGCCTTGTACGAGGTGAGCTGCAGCAGTGGTAGGAGCGCCCGTCTCTTTCCGGGAGAAAGAGACGGGCGCAGGTTGGCGCAATGAAATGGCCAAGCGGATAGGTTGCTGCAGGGCAGCTATGAAAGAGGGAAGTTGCCGCAGTGGGCACACTGGTAAGAGTAGGCATCCATCACATCGCTGTGACCGTGCGAGCCGCCGGACGCTAATCGCACTTTGGGAGAACCACCACTGTGTGGCGTAGCCTTAAAGGTTCTGGCTACCTGGGTTGCTGTCAAAGACAGCGCTTTGCCCGATCTTTTCTACGCCTGTGGATAATTTGGGTCAAGGCTCGAACTTTCGGGAATTCTGCGGCTGTGGATGAAATTATTCACCCGTGGAAATCAGTGGTTTTCCACAGACAGCTGCGTGGGCTTTTAGATTTTTTAAGTGAGCTTCATGCAAGCAGGGAGGCTCCGTGGTCCGACAATAGAATCACCGCAATATGCGAGCATAGCCCTGTTCGATATGCGTCATATATTGCTTTTAAATGATGTGCGTTAGGGGGGCGAGATTTGGTCTAGCTCAATTTAGGTGTTTTTAATGAGCAGGGTCTACACATGCTAGTCGACCCTGCTACAAGAGAACATACTTTAATCTGCACTTTATTATATAAGGGGACTGCTTTCAGAGGGGGCTGTTTTTTGAACTGATGGTTTAAGTATGTAGTCGTCAAAAAAGTATATATTCAGATCCTTGCCTTTGCATGCACTTTCCAGTTCGCTTTTTTCCATGCTCGTGGCGAAAATAACCTGGCCACCATAAGACTTGCTTTTTAACGCTGTATCGATCAATGAAATAAAGCTATTTTTACTTGCTTCGTGCTGTCGCGGTTCGTCAAATACCACAAAACCACCATGGTTTATCTCTTTCTCCGTTCCTGCGAGTTCTAAAAGTCCGAGAGTATAAGCCCAAATAACACGGATATAATCACTCGCAGAAGTTTCTGCTACAATATCATATCCCTCTTGCTCTGGTCGCAAAGTTTGATCCGACACAGATATGGAATTTATTGCCGCGTGATCGAATTGGAATGACTCAAGGTTGCGTCGTATTATCTGTTCTAATTTTGTTATGGTCGCGTACTTATTAGTTTCAGAGCTGTTTTTTCTTGCCAGCCTCAATGAGTCAGAAGCCGTACGCCACGCGGATTGAATTCGTTCAATTTGCTCATTAAGATTTTTTTCTGAATCTTGGAGCTTTTCCACTTCCTTAAGTTGTATTTCTGCTTGTATTTTTTCTCTTAGGATTGCTTTTGTTGCGGCATTTATATCCTCAAAGTCGGCTCTTAAATTATTTAGCTTATCTTGCTCGACGCCTAGTCGTGCTTGGATTAGCTTAGAGCTAGCTTGGAATTGTTGGATTTCTCCGGCGGTCTTTAATTTGATAGAACTGAAGAAGTCTATTTGATTTTTGAGGAATTCAATATTTTCCTCGAGCGTCATAGGCGCTCTTTGGGTTGAGTTAGAACCTAAGGTGTCGTACATGTTGCTGTCACAAATTGGACATTTGGAAATGTCTAGCTCATCATTGATGACACTTCCCACAGATTTAAGTCGTCGCAACTGTTGGTATTGGTTTAAATCATGTTTCAAAGTTGACGTTTTTTTATCCGTCTCCGATAGAGATAGTAGTGAATTCTCTATTTTTCTTGCTGTATTTTCCGACTCTCTCTGAAGGGTGCGGATTATACTCGCTTGCGATTCAATCTTCTCATTACTTGGTTGGTTTTCAGAAATGCCGTTGCTCAGTTTTTCGATTAGTTTTTTGAGCGAGGATCGCTGGTTGTTTAGGCTTATGTATATGTCATTCTCTAAGTAGGAGAAGTTCACGTACGCCTTTTCCTTTGTTTTTTCTATGTCGGGGATTATATTGATTCTGACACTGTTGAAGTCGGCGATACTTTCGGCGGTAGATCTTATTTTTTCCCACTCTTTTTCCGCGGAATCTACTTTGGCTTTGAGCATGAAGATCTTTTTCTCTTGCTCAAAACTGTTGAATCCTAGGCAGAATTCGGCTGCGTTTTTCTTAACATTTCTGATGTTGTAATGGGTAGGTATGTTTGCTTGTATTTCTGACCATCCGCGTTTTTGTTCGATGAAAAATAGAGGAAATATACATTCTAGATATAGTTTTGTTTCTTTGCCATCGAAAGTAACTACCTCAGGGAGCGTCCAACCAATGAATTTTGCAAGCCAGTGATGAAAACCTAGTTCGCTTTTTGCAGAGCCAACTTCTCCAGCTGCACCTAGAAAATAATCTTGCGTTGATATCAATGAGCTAACCGTGATTTTTTGGCTGTTTCCTTCGATTTCTCTTAGTAGGGTTGCCTCATCTCCGCGACTATTGACTATCTTTAATTGCACATTGGAGCTTTGTACTAAATATGGTGTCTCGTCGGTTTTGCTTTTGTAAATGACTTCATAGAGGGACTTGGGGAACGGTCTTTTACGACTTGGGCCGAGAATTGCCTCAAGCCCGAGTCCAAATGCAATGGCGTTAATACAGGTTGATTTGCCGGAGGAGTTATTTGCACGTATTATATTCAAGCCGTCATTAAAAAATAGCTTTGCAGAGAAAGGGCCGCTTGAAGTATTGACGGAGATTTCTAGTTCTTTGATTTTTAGACCAAGCATTATATTAGTCCCCCTGTGAGGCTTTTAACTTTAGCGTCAGTGAGTTTTTTTCCAAAGTTATCTAAAAAATCTATTTCTTCTTGCATCACTGCGCTTTCAAGAATGGTTCTATAGATATCTTGACCAGCATCTGTAATGTGGACTCTACCATCGGATAATGTAACCAATGCTTTTGCCACACAAATCTCGATTGCTTTGTATGTCGCTGTATCCACTGATATTAGGGGTATATCAAGGGTTCGATCTTTTAAATAGTCTTCATATTCTGGCCATCTATTTTTTCTAATAAGCATCCAGATCAATATGTTAAGTTTTTTGGAATCTAAGTATTTCTTTTCGTTGGATACCCGCTCAATACTGATAATAATCAGCGAGATCCTCCAGAGTGGCCGCATCTCTATAGGTATAGGGTATGGCTTATCACTTATTATCGGAGTTATCTGACGTTCATTTTTCATTATTTAAAGTCCATGTAGCACTCTGCAATCCATTTGGAAAGATAGCCAAAGGTTAATGATTGAACGTTAGTGTCGGACATGAATTTCGAGTGCTTTGAAAAGGCTTCTTTATTATTTTCAACAATACTTTTTACAAAGTCAGAATCTAGCTTCGATAGGAATATGGAATTCTCTTTTATGCTTTCTAACTGCGCTCTTGCACTATCTTCGATTGTCGCATGAAGGTTCGGGTGATCATCACGAAGCTGTTCAAGAAATTTATCAATCTGAATATATTTTGAAACGACAATGTTTTGGAAATCTTCACTCCGTTCACCCATTAATTTGGTGGATTTTCTTGCGATATTTGAAGAGAACTGCGCATTACTTGATATCCAAGTATTTCGTAAGCTTTCATCAACAGTTAATAATGGAATGTTGATTGCTGCATTGTAAACGCCTTGAGCATAAAGCTTACCATCGGGATAGCTCTCTGCTGTCTCTATTTTTACTTTGAATGTGGAGTTTTCTATATAGGAAATGTCTTCAAGTATTACTTCTTTTTTCTTTTTGTTACAGTATGAAATTAAGTCTTTAGACTTGAATTCAGGGGTTAGTAGTACCCATTGATTTATTTTGATGTCGTCAATTAGTTTTAATATTTCTTTTTCGTTTTCTTTGAGTTTTTTAAGATCGTCGTTTATTTTCTTTTGTATTCTTTTTTTATATATTCCCATTTCAATACCGCTGTCTGGGTAGTAGCACTGAAATATTGTCCCATCAATCGTGTAAAACTCTAAGCCTAAATCTCCGCCATCTTGATCGGGGACAGTGTAGAAATTTTTTGCACCGAAATGCTGTCTAAGCATTACTTCGCAAAAACTTTCCCATTCCTTTGGCGAGAGATTTTCAATAAAGCCGCTCATTTCAACGTTCCCAGATATGAATCACTATTTTTTTGGAATTTGTTTTATTTTGATATCGGCTTTGGTTAGAACTTACAACTGTAAGCATCTTTAGATTTTGTAGAGGTGGCCACTTAAAGATTTGGACGGTTTTGTGATAAATATTTATAGGTATAACGGCTTTACGCTTGGCCCAGGTATTAGCCAGAGAGCAGACATGTGCGTATAGGTTAAGCCTAATGAGTTTTTTGGAGGCTACGCGATTTTTCAGCTCTAATCGAAGGCAACAGCAATGGGGATTGGCGTTGAGAGGGCCAGCTAGACTCGTTGCGCGGATTTTCATTGAACTCCTTCTCAACTTCGCTGACGATTGAAGTTTACTGCTCCTTTGACGGCTTTCCATTAAAGGTCTGGGCCTTGCCAGTCCTTTCTTCGATGGATGCCCACCAAAATGTGCATTTTGGTCGAGATTGCTGCTTGCCATGGGCGAGGTTCGCCCTCTCAACGCAGTGTGCCACAATTTTGCCATCAGCTTTACAGGAGCGTCTATGGGCCGCAACGCAAACACCTCTTTCAACCGGGTTGTTGCGGTTCGACTGTTTCAGTCCACAATTTGGGATTTTCGGTTTGTGGTTCCTAGTGCATCAGTCGAACTGAGCCTTCAGCGGAAGTGATTGTTCGTTTTCGCCTAGAGTTGGGGACAATGTGTAACCCCCTTGATTCCGGCGCGTCTGAAGTTGTGGGTTAAATTATCCACCTGTGGAAATCAGTGGTTTTCCACAGACCGTTGGGTGGGCTTTAGATTTTTTAAGTGAGGTCCATCCAAACAGGGCGGCTTTGCAGCCCTGTTTGGATGGACCCGCGTGGACAAGCGGATCACTGAGATATGAAGACCGAGCGCTTACTCAGTTGCACCACGTTTTGCTTTTAAGCGAGTGACGTTCGGTCCGGTCTGGTTCGCGAATTCGTGTGGAGTGACATGCTCCTGCCGGTTGGCCTCCAAGTACCGGCTCCACCAGTTCATGATCAGTCTGCGCTCCTCGATGAACTCGGCCTTGTGGATGTAAGCGGCGCGGACGTTGTTGCGTTCCTTGTGGCTCATCTGCCTTTCGATCGCGGTCTCGGACCACAGTCCTGATTCAATCAGTGCACTACAGGCCATTGAGCGAAAGCCATGACCGCAGAGTTCGGTTTTGGTGTCATAGCCCATTTTTCTGAGTGCGCTGTTCACCGTGTTTTCAGACATGGGTTTCCAGGGCTTGGCATCGCCTGCAAACACCAGGTCGAATTCGCCGGTGAGGACGTGGATCTGTTCAAGCAGAGTCACGGCTTGCGGCGATAAGGGTACAAGGTGGATGTCCCCGGCCATCTTTGTACCCCTTGTGGAAAAGGGCACTCCGTCCAATGCCGGACGAGTGTCCGGTATCTCCCAGGTGCCGCGCTTGAGGTCGAACTCGCCCCAGCGGGCGAAGCGCAGTTCGCTGGAGCGTACGAACACATGCAGCGAGAGCATGACCGTCAGCCGGGTAAGTGCGCGGCCTCTGTAGGTGTCGATACGCTCCTGCAATTCAGGCAGACGCGATAAGGGTAAAGCAGGGCGGTGAATCACCCTCGGAGCTTTGATCAAACCTTCAAGGTCGGAGGCAGGGTTTGCCGCGATCTGTCGAGCTCGTTTCGCCTCGCGCATGATGCTTTGCAGGTAGTTTTGTACCCTTAAAGCGACGTCAATCGTGCCGCGTTTCTGGATCGCTTCCAGAGGTTGCATCAGGTCATGGGTGTCCAGATCGACAATAGAGCGAGCGCCGATCAGCGGGAAGACATGGGTTTTGAGACGGCTCAGGACGGTCTTGGCATGGCCCGGAGCCCATTTGGCAGACATCGCTTTGTGCCAGTCCAGTGCGGCGCTTTCAAAGGTTCGGCCTTTGATTGCGGCCTGCGTCTTGGCTTGGTGTTTGGTCTCTATGGGGTCGATGCCTTTCGCCAGCATCCGCTTGACCTCCAGGCGCTTGTTGCGCGCATCGGCGAGGCCGACCACGGGATAGCTGCCGAACGAGGTCAGTCCTTCGCGTCCATCAGGTTTGACATACCTGAGACGCCAGCCTTTACGGCCATTGGGTTGGACTAGAAGGTAGAGGCCGTCGCCGTCGAAAAGCTTGTAGGCGCGGTCGGTGGGCTTGGCTGAGCGGCAAGCCGAATCGGAGAGTGGAGCAGTGGTGCGCGACATAAGGGTACTCCCCCTTTATCGAATTACCTTACCCCTAACATTACCCCTAAAACGGCTGGAATCCACCAGATTTTGACGTAACCCGACAGAACCCCAAAACGAAAAAACCCGCCAGAAGGCGGGTTTTTCGGGGGTTCCAGAGATTTTGAAAGCCTTCTCTGGAACCTTGTATGGTGCCGGCACCAGGAGTCGAACCCGGGACCTACTGATTACAAGTCAGTTGCTCTACCAACTGAGCTATACCGGCGTGTTAGGGCGACGATTATAGCGATTGGGTTGGTTCTGTAAACCCCTGAATTCAGACTATTTTTGCGCAGGCCTCTGTCGGGGTTTTCTTGCAGGCCTTGCGGTCATCGAGCGTTGTAAAATGTGGCCCCCTCAGGGATGTCTTTGTTGACGAACGACATGGCCCCGATCGTGACGTTATCCCCGATAGACAGGGTGTCCGCGATGATGCTGCTGTTGGCGCCCACACTGACATTGTCACCAATGACGAGGTCGTACTCGGCCAGCCCCAGGGTTTTAATGCCAATCGTCGTGTTTTGGCGAATGAAAAAATTCTGTCCGATTATGACGCTGCCCGTGATGACTACGCCCGGCAAGTGGCCGATGCGAAAGCCTGGCCCTATTTGGGCGTCAATACTGATGTCGACCCCATATTTCAGATTGAGCTTTCTCTCCAGGCGCTTGGCATACCAGCGCGCGAAACTGTTGCCGGAATAAAAGTACTGGGCCAGCCGGTACATGAACAAATACCGGAGTGTGTTGTTTTTCCGGGTTCGCTTGAGGATGTTGCTGATAAGTCCGATACGGCTGCCACGCTTTTTCTTGTTCGATACTTCCGACTGCCAATGCAATATCAAGGTGTCGAGATTCAAAACGTGGCCCCCGGTGCATCAAATAGCTCTGAGAAGCGGCCGATTGTAGCGGGTGGTCTACGCGATGAATACGACGCGTATTTTCCGCTTGTAACGTCCCGTTTTAGGCGGTTATGTCGTTTTGATTGAATGCTTATGCACAACGGCCTGTTCGAGGCACGTCTTTATGGCCGTAATTGTGGATCCGTTCTCATTTGATCGCAAATGACTGTTTTTCGGGTTTTTTATTCATGTGTACGAAAATTGAACAGTAGTGTTTCAGGCCCGAAACAGGCGTGGATATTGGATCCACTAAATTTCATCAACAGAGTTATCCACAGGCTGCGACTATTTAAGGCAGCTCCGCCAACAGCAGGAAATTACGCGGTGTGAGCGGGGTTTCGCAGAATATTCCGAGGCGAACGACGTAGCCGTGCTCGACGAGGAAAAGTGCTCGATCGAGTACCAGCCAAAGTTCCAATGGGCGTCGGAAAAGTCCGCGCAGCAGCTCCAGGTTGCGTACTTCCGCTAGACGCTGCCAACCGGCAGCTTCGAGTACCGGCCAATCCTGCGGGCCGATTGTGGATAACTCCTTCAAAGCGGCCAAATGATGGCAGTAATCGGCGAAGGATTTATCCAGCCAGGCGCTGGGCAAGGAAGGCGTGGGCAGGTATTCGTCAACGCCGCGCAGTTGCCGTTGCAGCAGGTCGAAGGCCAGGCGCCGAGCCATGGAGGTGTCACGCTGACGTCGGACACGAGCACCGGCGGTGACGGTTTCGCTCATCGGTAGCGCAAGATCATCGAGGGACAGCTGTAGGTCGGAACGCCGGGCAGCGGAGGATATCGGCTGATACGCACTCAGACTGATCCGGTTGTAGCAGCACGGTGCGATGGCCAGTTGTTTGCACCCCGCCGCGCTCGCGAGTTGAATCAGTCGCACATGCAGATCACCACAGGCGTGCAGTGCTACCGGCGTGTGGTCAGCGTTCAATAAGGAGCCGGGGCCCAGAGCGAGTACATCTTGCTCGATGTGCAGCGCATGCAATTGATGACGTTGGCTGAGGGCCTGGCCGCTGGCGACCAGTGCCGGGTCATATTCCAGGCAGGTCAGCTGTTGCCCCGATTGCAGCAGGCGTCGCCCCAAATGTCCCTTGCCCGAGCACCAGTCCAGCCAATGCTTCGGGGCGTCAGAAAAATCCAACCGACTGGAAAACGCCTCAATCTGCTGCCACTTGCGCCCTGGCACATCGACATTCAACCGATGACCTGCTGCTCCGAGTGCATGAGTCGGCAATTCACCTACCGCGCTCAGCTCAAGGGACAACGTCGCCAATGAAGCAAACGGCTCCGGCGCATCCAGCAAACCAGGTTGGTTATGACTGTTTTCCGCGTCCTCCAGCGACCGTCTGCGTAGCCATTCCGCCAACTCCGGGTAGGACGCTTCCCAAGGAAGCTGCAAATGGGTAAACGGTCGAGGCTTCCACAGCGCCTGATGCTTTGTCAGAAAAGCATCCAGCGCCGTGAAACGGGCGAGTAGGGCCTCGCCCGTCAGCACGTGGGAATCAACGCCCTTGGCAGGCATCGACGCGCAGCCAGCGCTCCAGCAGCTTGAAGCCGCGTACCAGCACGTAAGCCATCAGCAAATAGAACATGCCCGCCGCGAAGAAGATTTCTACCGGCAGGTAGGTCCGGGCGATGATGGTCCGAGCCATGCCGGTTAGTTCCAACAAGGTCACGGTGCTCGCCAGGGCACTGGCCTTGAGCATCAGGATCACTTCGTTGCTGTAGGCCGGCAGGCCGATGCGCGCAGCGCGGGGCAGGATGATGTAGAACAACGCTTTGGCCCGGGACATGCCCAGCGCCCGTGCCGCTTCGATCTCGCCCGGTGGAATCGCCTGGATCGCGCCGCGCAGGATCTCGGCGATGTAAGCCGCGGTGTGCAGGGTCATGGTCGCGGTGGCGCACCAGAACGGATTGCGCAGGTATGGCCACATCGAGCTGTTACGGACCGCATCGAACTGCGCCAGGCCGTAGTAAACCAGGAACAGTTGAACCAGCAACGGCGTGCCACGGAAAAAGAAGATGTAGCCGTAGGGCAATGCCCGCACGTACCAGAGTCGCGACGAGCGCGCGATGCCCAGCGGAATTGCCAGCAGCAATCCGGCGATCACGGCGATGGCCACCAGTTCCAGGGTCAGCGTCGCGCCTTGAGCCAGTTTCGGCAGCCACTTGATGATGACTTCCCAGTTCATTGGGTGCTCCTCGCAAAGCCGCGAGCGGCGCGTCGTTCCATAAAGTGCATACCGGTCATGGCCAGAATCGTCAGGCCCAGGTACATGAATGCAGCCACCATATAGAAGGTGAACGGCTGTTTGGACACGGTCACGCCGATTTGCGCGTGACGCATGATTTCTTCCAGGCCGATCACCGACACCAGCGCGGTGTCTTTCATCAGGATCATGAACAGGTTGCCCAGGCCGGGCAGGGCGATGCGCCACATCTGCGGCATGATCAGGCGGGTGAAGATGCGAAACTTCGACAGGCCCAGGGCCACACCGGCTTCACGGTGACCTTTGGGGATCGCCAGAATCGCACCACGAAACACTTCCGTGGCGTAGGCGCCGAAGCACAGGCCCAGCGCAATCACGCCAGCGGCGAAGGCATTGAGTTCGAGATCGGGGTTGCCGAAAAACTCGCCCAGGGCGCGCATCAGGTTGACCGTACCGAAGTAGATCAACAGCACCCAGAGCAATTCCGGGATGCCACGCACCAGGGTTGAGTAAGTGCCGCCAAGCCATTGCAACGGCTTGTACGGGGAGGTCTTGGCCAAGGCGCCGAGTAGACCGAGCACCAGCCCCACGCACAAGGCCGAGAGTGCCAGTTTCACAGTCATCAGCGCGCCAGCGGCGAGCGCCGGGCCGAATCCGTAGAGATCGATAGTCATGGATTTCTTTTCAAATCGCGGCAGGCAATGCCAAGGACTGGCGCCGTTATAGAACGGCGCCCGTCAGGCCAGTCAGAATCAATAGATGCTGAACGGGAAGTACTTGTCGTTGATCTTCTTGTAGGTGCCGTCAGCGACGATTTCTTTCAGTGCGGTGTTCAGCTTCGTGCGAATCTCATCGCCTTTGCGTACAGCGATACCGATCTTGTCGCTTTCTTCCACCGGGTCGCCCTTGAATTCGTAGGACCGGCCGGCGTCGCTTTTCAGCCACTCGTAGTTAACGTATTTGTCCGCCAGGATGCCGTCCAGACGACCGGAGGTCAGGTCCAGGTAAGCGTTTTCCTGGGTGTCGTAGAGTTTGACTTCGACGCCTTCCATGTTGTCTTCCAGCCAAGTGCCGGCGAGGGTCGCACGTTGTGCGCCGATCACTTTGCCTTGCAGGGAATCCTTGTCGGTTTTGAAGTCGACGTTTTTCGGTGCGATGAATTGCAGCTTGTTGGAGTAGTACGGGTCGGTGAAGTCCACCGCTTGCTTGCGCTCGTCGGTGATCGACATCGAGGAAATCAGGAAGTCGAACTTCTTGGCGTTCAGGGCCGGGATGATGCCGTCCCAGTCGGACGTGACCACGGTGCAATCGACTTTCATCTTGGCGCACAGGGCGTCGCCGATTTCTTTGTCGAAGCCGACGACATTGCCACTGGCATCTTTGTTGTTGAACGGCGGGTAGGCCGCTTCGATGCCCATCTTCAAGGTTTCGGCGGCGACACCGGCGCTGAACGCCAGGGTGACGGCGGCAGCCAGGAAGATTTTTTTGTAGTTCTGCATGCGGGTAGCTCCGTTAGCGGTTGCTGGACATGAATTGTTTGCAGCGCGCCGAAAGCGGGTTATCGAACACCTGCTGTGGCGATCCTTGCTCTTCTACCAAGCCTTGGTGGAGGAATACCACCTCGCTGGAAACCTGACGGGCAAAGCCCATTTCATGGGTGACCAGCAGCATGGTGCGGCCTTCCTCGGCCAATGCGCGGATGACATTAAGTACTTCCTGGACCATTTCCGGGTCAAGGGCGGAGGTGGGTTCGTCGAACAGAATCACCTTGGGTTGCATCGCCAGGGTACGGGCGATGGCCGCGCGTTGCTGCTGACCGCCGGAGAGTTGCGCGGGGTAAGCGTGGCGCTTGTCGGCGATGCCGACCTTGGCCAGCAGGGCTTCGGCGACTTCGATGGCTTCGGCCTTGCTCTGGCCGAGCACGCGGCGCGGGGCTTCGATGATGTTGTCGAGCACGCTCATGTGCGGCCACAGATTAAAGTTTTGAAATACAAAACCAATCTCGCTGCGCAGGCGGTTGATCTGCTTGCCGTCGGCAGCGACCAGTTCGCCGTTCTTGGCGGCTTTGAGCTTGAGTTCTTCGCCGGCCACCAGAATCTGGCCCTGATGCGGGTTTTCCAGCAGGTTGATGCAACGAAGGAACGTGGACTTGCCGGAACCGGAGGAACCCAGGATCGAGATCACATCGCCGTCGCGGGCGGTCAGCGAGATGCCTTTGAGCACCTCAAGCTGTCCGTAGCGTTTGTGCAAGTTGCGGATTTCAAGCGCGGGCGTGGCCTCAGCCATGTGCGTTCCTCATAGTGTTTCGCTCCTGCTGTTGGTTGGCCTTCCTGGCGAGGCGGCCAAGCTAGCATAGCGTTCGAATGGCAGCCAACAGCGCTACGGGCGGTAAACGGCTGGCATGTGGCAGGTTGTCGCATCGGTACAGCAGACTGTCGCGCTGCTATCAACCGAACAGCCGTTTGAACCAGATGCACTGCGGGTGTCGCGTAAAAAAGGGCGCGATGTTGCCAGCTTTGGCGGGGTGTTGGAAGCGCTAACCGGCCAAACGTTCCTGATCCGCACTTTTATTGTGCGGCGGGCATTTTTTGGTGTGTTTCTGGTGCGCTATTTCGTCCTTAAAGTGGGTCGCAGGGTAACGCTCTGGCGAATTGCCATTAATCTCAATGACTTGCGATGACTGTCCGGTCAGACGGAGAGCCCCGGAGCTGGGGAGTTTGTAACATTTTGGCGCAATTATTGCGTGCAGAATAAGGAACGCCCCGTTGGTTTCTTTTTACGAGAAGGAACGCCAAGCGGGATGAACGCATTCGCTTTTCCTTACAAAGGTAGTTTCAATGAGCAGTACCCCAAGCTCCAATGGCCTCGAACAGGGGCTCAAACCGCGTCATGTGACCATGCTGTCGATCGCCGGGGTTATCGGCGCCGGCCTGTTCGTCGGCTCGGGTCACGCCATCGCTGCAGCAGGCCCGGCCGTACTGTTGGCTTACGCTGCCGCCGGTACTCTGGTGGTGCTGGTGATGCGCATGCTCGGCGAAATGGCCGTCTCTTCGCCAGACACAGGCTCCTTTTCGACCTACGCCGATCGCGCGATCGGTCACTGGGCCGGTTTCACCATCGGCTGGCTCTACTGGTGGTTCTGGGTGCTGGTCATCCCGCTGGAGGCCAACGCCGCCGCGACCATCTTGCATGCATGGTTCCCTGATGTGGCGATCTGGGCCTTCACCCTGGTCATCACCTTGCTGCTGACGGTGACCAACCTGTTCAGCGTGAAGAACTATGGTGAATTTGAATTCTGGTTCGCCCTGATCAAAGTCGTGGCGATCATCGGTTTCATTGTCTTGGGCGTTCTGGCGATTTTCGGCTTCCTGCCGACCAGCCAGGTCAGCGGCGTTTCGCACCTGTTCGACACCCAAGGCTTCCTGCCAAACGGCATGGGCGCTGTACTGGCTGCAATGCTCACCACCATGTTCTCGTTCATGGGCACCGAGATCGTCACCATCGCGGCTGCAGAGTCGAAGAACCCGGGCCAGCAAATCTCCAAGGCCACCAACTCGGTGATCTGGCGGATCGGCTTGTTCTACCTCGTGTCGATCTTCATTGTTGTGGCACTGGTGCCCTGGAATGACCCGGTACTGGCTGCCGTTGGTTCCTACCAGACGGTGCTTGAGCGCATGGGCATCCCGAACGCCAAGCTGATCGTCGACATCGTGGTTCTGGTTGCTGTAACCAGTTGCCTGAACTCTGCGCTCTACACCGCTTCGCGCATGCTGTTCTCCCTCGGCAAACGCGGCGATGCACCGGCCGTGTCCCAGCGTACCAATGGCAGCGGCACGCCATACTGGGCAGTGATGTTGTCCACTGGGGCAGCCTTCCTCGCGGTATTCGCCAACTACGTGGCTCCGGCTGCGGTGTTTGAATTCCTGCTGGCCAGCTCCGGTGCTATCGCCCTGCTGGTGTACTTGGTGATCGCGGTTTCCCAGCTGCGCATGCGTCAAAAGCGTATGGCTGCCGGTGAGAAGATTGCCTTCCGCATGTGGCTGTTTCCGGGCCTGACTTACGCGGTGATCGTGTTCATCGTCGGCATCCTGACGATCATGCTGTTCCAGGAAGCTCATCGCGTGGAGATCCTCGCGACCGGCGTGTTGAGCGTGTTGGTGGTGGCGGCCGGTTTGTTTGTGGCTCGCCGTCGCAAACTGCAGAAGCTGGGCGCGGTGGCTCTGAGCTGATTCGTACCGCTTGACGCAAAACGGCCGCTGTCAGGGATGACAAGCGGCCGTTTTTGTTTCTGAAGAGGCGAGTATTTACTCGCCCTTTTCTTCCTGCGCATCCAGCGACTGACGATAGCTGTCCAGCGCATCGCCGAAATCAGTGATGAACTGCGGGTCGGTCAGCCACGCCTGGGCGGTTTCGCGATCCATGCCGTCGGCCCACATGCGGTAATCGATCAGCATGTCGGCGGCCAGGTGAGTGGCGGCCATGGCTTCGTTGTCGGCGTTTTCCATGTCCAGCAGGTCTGGATGGTCGCTGATGATATCGGCGAGGTTCGACAGCAGGGTCAGTAGCATGTCGTTGCGACTGGTGGCTTCTGCGTCACGCATTTTGCTGAACATTGCCAGGGTGTATTCCGGGATCGGCTCGCCGATTTCACCCAGGTCATCGTCCAGCGCGGCGGGTTTTCTGCCGTGGATATTGATTTGCTTGGCTTTGATCTTGGCGCGCTTGGCGCGTTTCTGTTGCTTGTTCAGGGATGCCATGGGAACTCAGTTGGTTTTCTGTTGGTTTTGAGCCGCGATGGCTTCGGACGCCGCCACATAGTCGACCTGGAAGGCCGGAGATTCGATCCACGCCAAGGCGCCGGCTTCGTCGACTTCGGTGGACCATTGGCGGTATTCGATCAGCGCAGCGATGATGAAGTCTGTCGCTGTTTCTTCGCCCTCCTGCTCCAGCACCAATGCGAGCAGAGGGTGTTCAAGAAAGGCTGTGCACATAGCCTGTTGGCTGATCTTTTCTGCGTCGATCATTTCTTTGAACAGTTCGGTCAGGTCCACCGATTCGAAGTCGATACGATCGTCGTTCGGGTCCAGCTCGACCGGCGCGGCGGCCCGTTGGGTGCGGTTCTGCTTGGCCTTGGCTTTGGCGCGGGTGGCGCGTTTTTGCTGCTTGTTGGCGGAGGCCATGGGCGTCGTTCCGTATTTCGTTGAGTGGGCAAGGCCATCAGTTGCGTGGCACTAGCCGCCCCGGAGTATCGGGGGCCAGTTCGCCGCTTTGCAGCCAGGACAATGCAATGGGCCATAGTGTGGCTTGGTATGAGCTACGAAAAAAGGCGAAATGTCCGACTTCTTCTTCGCCGATGTCTTCGGGGGCGATTCGCAGGTGGCTGTTCGTTGCACCGGTGAAGTAACCGAGCAGGCGTTCGATGGCCGCAATGGTGCCGTAAGGATCGTCGCTGATGCTGATGGCCAGGGTTTTCGCGGTGACGGAGGCGAAGGGCAGTCGGCCGGCTTTTGCGTGGATAACCCGACCGCTGGGGCGCGTTTCAAATTGCGCAGTGGGTGTGCTCCAGTCGCGTACCACGCCGGTGGGCGTGTCTTCCAGCCAGCCGAGGCGTTTACCGGGGAAGTAGCCGCAAAGCATCGTCACCAACGGCATCACCAGGTGCCACTTGCCAAACATCCGCCATCGGTGGGCGGGCGCATAGTCGCGCCAGTAAGCGAATTGCGCGCCGACGGTCACCAGATGCCGAATTAAATGCCCAGACGCTCCCAGGCCCGCTGCACAGCCTCCAAAGCTGTGGCCGACCGCATCGATAGGCTGCCCCGGAAACTCACGTTGAGCGCGCTTGAGCATTGCTTCGAAATCCAGGGCGCCCCAATCGCTCCACGAAGCTTGCAGCCCTTTCAGCGATCCGGGGTGCGACTCGCCGATGCCGCGATAGTCGTAGGTGATCACGTCAAAGCCGTTGGCGAACAGGTAATCGGCGAAGCGTGAGTAATGCCGGCAGCGGACCGAGGTGGCGGCGTTGATGATGACGACCGGGCGAGCGGTGTCCTGAGAAGCGTGCCGCCAGGTGAAGCCGCCAAGGATGAAGCCGTCTGCGGCGGGCTCCTTGAACGGTTCGCCGGGTGTGGTGGTTGGCAATGGCAACTCGATTTGAGTGGGTGCCAGCGAGGGCATGTCCTGCAAATTCATTGGCGCTGAACCTTTGCGGTAGCTGCCTAAGATAGCCTTCGCGCAACGCGTGAACAATCCGGCTGTTTTACTCCGAGATTTGGTTGAGCAAGCGCTCCTCAAGTATTGCCCGTTCCCGATCCAGCCCGCCCGCAGTTCATCCTTGCTCGGCAATACCAGCCCGTACTTGCTTGCGAACAGTTGATCTGGCGTTCCAGGGGGCGCTTGACCAGTTTTGGTTGGCGGCTTCGTCAATGTACCAGTTGCGGGCCTTGTCACTGTCGACTCGCAGCAGTCTGCGGTAGTGGGTCCAGCTCAATTCGTGACGCAGTGCGTCTCGAATTGGAAACGCCTGACAAAAACAGGGGCAGGTTAGTCGACGATGCCGGGCGCGGCTGGTAAGTCGGAAGGATCATTCGATTGGTTTTGCGGGATCACGCCGATGGCAATCCGCGTTTGAGGAATACAACGTGTAGTCCAATTCGCAGTGAGCCCAAGTACTAATCAATCTAAAACTAGGGCATTCAGCGAGAAATCTAAAAGGAGTAACAATTGGGTTCTATAGAGCCCGGGAGTCGCCATCATGAAGTACGTCCAGTCACTCATGTTGCCCATCGCCGCAGTCGGATTACTGATGTTTCCGGTCGCGCTTAACGCCGCCAGCCTTGAACCAATTGACAGCTCAGGCGTGCAAATCCAGCGGCAAGAGCAGAACGGGATCACTTACCTGTCCGGCGGTATCGGTGAGGATGAGGCGAAGGCGATCCAACAAACCACTGGCTACAACCTGCACATGACCTTCTCCATTGGGCCGGAGAGCAAATACGTTCCTGATGTGGATGTGGTTATTCAGAAAGCCCCGGGACAGACCGTGCTGACACTTAGCCAGGCCGGTCCGCTGGTTTACGTTCAACTGCCCCCTGGCAAATACACCGTTGTTGCGACACGCAATGGCGAAGAGCGGCGTGACACGGCGGATGTCGGAAGCGGCGCTGCCCGCAATCTGGTATTCCACTGGAACAGTGATGAATAGCGGCGAAGGGGCTCGTTGAAAGCGTCGCGAGCAGGATGAAGAAACAGAGTGTTATTAAATCCCAGGCATAAAAAAACCCTGAATCTTGCGATTCAGGGTTTTCGGTATTTGGTGCCCAGAGACGGAATCGAACCGCCGACACGGGGATTTTCAATCCCCTGCTCTACCGACTGAGCTATCTGGGCAACGGGGCGCATTAAACTGGTTTTTCAGGGGGTCGTCAAGAAAGTTTTCAAAAAAATTTTAATTATTACCGTCGCTTACGTTCCGACCCTCGAAAAAGCGGGATTACTCTGCCGGCGGAACGTAGCCGTCGGCCTTGGCGTATTCCTCGCCGGAAAAGAACTTGTCCATCTCGCCCTGAAGATATTTGCGGTCTTCGGCGTTCATCATGTTCAGGCGTTTTTCGTTGATCAGCAGGGTCTGGTGTTTCTGCCAGTCGGCCCAGGCCTTGGCCGAGACGTGGTCAAAAATGTCCTGACCTTTGGCGCCCGGAAATGGAGCGCGGTCCAGGGCGGGCAATTCTTCTTTGTACTTGCGGCACATGATGGTGCGGGTCATGACGACTCTCCTGCGTTCAATACGGCGGCCGCGCGTTCGAGCAAGGTTTTGACCGGGGCGGCAAGGCCCAGGCGCGGCGGGGTGGCGAGGTTATACCAGAGCCAGTCGGCCTCGGCCACGTGATGGCCGGCCTCCTGGACCTGAACCAGCCAGGGTTCGATGGACAACTGAAAGTGGCTGAAGGTGTGCACCAGGCTCGGCAGTGCCTGTTGGTTGCCCAGCTCCAGTGAGTGTTGCGAGGCCAAATGTTGCAGGTCCTCGAGGTCGTCGAGTTCCGGCAGGCTCCACAGACCGCCCCACAAGCCAGTGGAAGGGCGACGGTAAAGCAGAATCGCGCCTTCGCCATTGGCGAGCATCGGCATCAGCGTGCGCTTCTGTGGCACGGCTTTGCGCGGTTTGGGGATCGGGTAGCGGGTTTCCAGGCCGAGCATGTGCGCTTCGCAGCCCTTTTCCAGCGGGCAGAGCAGGCAACTCGGTTTGCTGCGGGTGCAGAGCGTGGCGCCCAGATCCATCATCGCCTGGGTGTAGGCGTTGACCCGATCATGGGGCGTAAAGCGTTCTGCGTTGGCCCACAGCTGCTTCGCGACCTTCGGCTCGCCCGGGTATCCCTCTTGCGCGGTAAAGCGCGCGAGCACCCGTTTGACGTTGCCATCGAGGATGGGTGCCCGCAGGCCCATGCTCAGACTGGCGATAGCACCTGCAGTGGACAGGCCAATGCCTGGTAGATCAGTGAGCTTTTCCACATCCCGCGGAAACTCGCCGCCGTACTCGGCGACGACGATCTTTGCGGTCTTTTGCAGATTGCGCGCGCGGGTGTAGTAACCGAGGCCGGTCCACAAGTGCAGCACTTCGTCTTCCGGCGCGGCGGCCAGAGCCTCGACCGTCGGCAGCGAGGCCATGAACCGGTCGAAGTAGTTCAGCACGGTGCTGACCTGGGTTTGCTGCAACATGATTTCCGAAACCCACACCCGATATGGGGTGATGCCTTGTTGCCAAGGCAAATCGTGGCGGCCATGGCGGTCGTACCAGTCCAGCACCGCCGATGAAAACTGCTCGGCTCTCATCGCTTGAACAGCCCCTTCAAGGCGTCTTTCAGTTCAGGGCTGACCTTGTCGCCAAGCTTCTCGTCGATTTTTTCGCTGATCTTCTCGCCAGCCATTTTGCCCGCGACCTGGCCCATGCGTTCGTTATCGAGGCGGCAAGCCTTGGCGCCAAGTTCCAGCGGGCCACGGCAGCGCAACGGCCACTCGATGCCGACGAACTTCTCGCCCACCTGGCACGCCGGGTCTGGCATGTCGCTCTTGTCGCCTTCAACGATGATGCCCACGCGATAATCCATGCCCAGCACACGCAGGTCGACGTCACCGTCGCCCTTGACGGTCATGCCCGGGATGCGCACTTTCAGGTCCGGGTTGCTGGCCACGCCGTTGCGGAAGGTCAGGTTGCCCTTGAGCTCCTGGAACGGAGTGTCCTTGCCTCGTGGTTCGCCGCTGAGGGATTTGCGGTTGAGCGTGGCGATGCCTTTGCACAGCTGTTGTTCGAGGTTGGCATTGAGCAGCACGCCGTTATCGATGACGAAACTGGCGGTGCCATTGAGGCTTTCGATCAGTGCTTTCTGGCTGTTGCCACTGCCGGTCAGGGCGCTGTTGAGCGTCACCTGACCTTTGACCGGCGGATTTTTACCCTGGCTTTCGAGGATTTTTTCCACGGGCACTTTGTTGATGCGCGTCTGCAGGTTCAGCGCCGGCACTTGCTGGCGCACGTCGAGGGTGCCCTTGGTTTCGAAGTTGCCGTCGTACAGGTCGCCGCGCAGGTTCTCCAGCGTCAACAGGCCGCCCTGGCCTGTGGCCTTGAGCGCAGCGTTCTGGATCGGCAGTTTATCGAGGGTCAACTGGCCGAAAGTCAGGTCGGCGTCCACATCGAGTTTGGCCAGTCGCTCCACCGGCAACAGACGTTCATTGCTCCACGCGTCTTTGGTCGGAGCCTGCGGAAGAGGCGTGCTGCCGGCACCGGCCATGGCATCGGCCTCGGTGCTGGCCACTTCGGCCTGGCGCACCTGCGTCGCACTGCTGGCTTCGGCAGATTTCGGCGGCAGATAGCGGTCGACGTTGAAGGTGTCAGCCTTGAGGACCGCCCGCAGCGATTGCTTGGCGAAATCCTCTACGGCGATGCGGCCATTGAAGGTGCTGTCGTCGACTTTCAGGTTGATGTCGTCGAACACCACGCTGGTCGGCGTGCCGGCTACGCGGCTGACCAGTTCGACCTTGCTCAGGCTGCCCTCGGCCATGGCCGGGAGTTTCTGGCCGATGCTGTCGACGAATTTCGCCAGATCAAACTGGGCAATCGACAGGCCGCCGCTGAGCTGCGGGGTTTTATCGAGGTCGTTGGCCTTCAGCTCGCCCAGGGCGCGCAGTTGGTTGGCGGAGATTTTGATGCCGGTCCACTCGGCTACGTTCGCGGCTTTGTCCAGCAGCAGCTGGCCCTGAGCGGCGAAGGTCATGGTCTTGCCTTGCAGCGGATCGCCGGCGACTTCACCGGAGAGCTTCATGTCTTCGAATTTGTAACGCTGTAAGGCGCGCTCGAAGCGCAACTCGCCAGTGAGTTCGGTGCGCACCCGCATGACTGGCTGGTTGGTGCCCAGGAATGCGGTGAGTTTGACCGGGATATTGGTCGAATCGTGTACCGGGCCGGTGCTGAGCTGGATGCTTTCGGCGCTGAACTGCTTGCCGGTTTTCTCGTCGCTGTATTCAACGCGGGCGTTGTTAACGGTCAGGCTGTCGATGTCCAGGCGGATCGGCTGAGACGGTTTTTCCGCTTGGGCGGTGGTCTCTGGTGCAGGCGCTTCGGTCGCGGCTGGCGGTGTGGCCGGGGTCGCAGACGCCGGTGCCTTGCCGATGTCTTCCCAATTGCCGTGGCCGTCCTTGTCGCGGTTCAGGCGCAGGTTCAGGCCTTCGACGCGCACATCACTCATCTGCACTTCGCGGCGCAGCAGCGGCAGCACGCGAACCGACAGGCCGAGCATCTGCAGGTCAGCAAACGGCTCGGCGGGCTTGGCCAGTGTCGCAACACTGGCGTCGTGCAATTCCAGGCCCAGCCACGGAAACAGGCTCCAGCCGATGTCGCCATTGAGCGTCAGCTCGATGTGGGCCTTGTCGCGGGCAATCTGGCGAATCTCGTCTTTGTAGTCGTTGGGATCGAAGAGGTGGGTCAGGGCAAAGCCCAGCGCCACAATGATCAGCAACAGCCCGAGAAGCACCAGACCCAGGATTTTGCCGAACGCTTTCATGGGCGAGTCCTTGTAGTTAGTCGAATTCGAAATTTAGCCGGGGAGTATAGCGCTCCGAAGCGGACGACCGGTCAGCGATCACGTTGGCAGTATATCCAGCGGCACTTTTAGCTTGGCAGCCAGCGCTTGGGCTTCAAGGTGCCCGGCCGGCGCGAGCAAATGCAAGGTCGCGCCCGATTGCGACGCCATTTTCTGCGCTTCGTTCACCAGACGCTCGGCTACGCCACGACGACGGGTAATTTTTCTTACGCATAGTTGGGACAGATGCCAGACGTCCTGATGCCGTTGCAGGCGTGCCGCACCCAGCAGGCGATCGTTGAAGCGGCCGGCGATCAGTGATCCGTCCAGAAGGCAGCCTTCGATCAGCTGCACATCACCGGCAAATGGGGCAAACAGCCAGTCCGGGGCGTCTCGGTAGATCTTCTGTAGGTCTTGCTGATCCTGGTAAGTGGCTTCGTTCAGCGGCTCGACAATGATCGGCATGGCGATTCCTTTAGAGGTACGAGAACAGACAACTTGCAAAAAGGTGATATCACTTTGGTTTTTCTGTCACGTGCAAATGGTAACCTCTGCCGGTTCGTCCGTCCTTCTGCGACGTGATGTCGCACCAAAACGGAGCTTTACCCCAAAAAAACAGTCATGCGTGCGCATAAAGGCTGGGGGTTGAGTAGTGGCTGGCGAACCATACTAATAATTGGGGGATACACAATGACTACGAGCATCACGGCGGGCGGCCTCACGGCTGACCAGCCCGCGTTCCTGTCCAAGGAGCGCATCATCGCCAAGCCCGGTTTCAACCGCTGGCTGGTACCACCGGCCGCTCTGGCCATCCACCTTTGCATCGGCATGGCCTATGGCTTTTCGGTGTTCTGGCTGCCGCTGTCCAAAGCCTTGGGCGTGACCAAGCCAATGGCCTGCGCGCCGGACATGAGCTTCATCGCTCAAGTCTTTTCGTCGCAATGCGACTGGCCGATCTCGATGCTCGGCTGGATCTACACCCTGTTCTTCATCTTCCTCGGCTGCTCGGCAGCGATCTGGGGTGGCTGGCTGGAACACGCAGGTCCTCGCAAGGCTGGCGTTGTGTCGGCACTGTGCTGGTGTGGCGGTCTGCTGATTTCAGCGCTGGGGGTCTACACCCACCAGATATGGCTGATGTGGATCGGCTCCGGGGTCATTGGCGGTATCGGCCTGGGGCTGGGTTACATCTCGCCGGTCTCGACCCTGATCAAGTGGTTCCCGGACAAGCGCGGCATGGCGACAGGCATGGCGATCATGGGTTTCGGCGGTGGCGCGATGGTCGGAGCTCCGCTGGCTGCAGCCCTGATGGGCCACTTCGCTTCGCCAACCAGCGTAGGCGTGTGGCAGAGCTTCCTGGTGATGGCTGCGATCTACTTCGTGTTCATGATCGGTGGCGCACTGTCCTACCGTGTGCCGCCAACCGGCTGGAAGCCTGAAGGCTGGACCGCTCCAGCGAAGAAAGCCTCGAATGCGATGATCACCAACCGTCACGTCCACGTGAATGTGGCGTGGAAAACCCCGCAATTCCGTCTGGTGTGGCTGGTGCTGTGCCTGAACGTTTCGGCAGGTATCGGCATTCTCGGCATGGCTTCGCCACTGTTGCAGGAAGTGTTCGCCGGTAAATTGCTCGGTAACGACCTGACGTTCGGTCAACTGGACGCTTCGCAACTGGCTTCGATCGCTGCGATCGCCGCCGGTTTCACCGGTTTGCTGAGCCTGTTCAACATCGGTGGCCGCTTCTTCTGGGCTTCGTTCTCGGATTACCTGGGCCGCAAAAACACCTACTTCGTGTTCTTCGCCCTGGGCTTTGCCCTCTACGCGCTGATCCCGAACCTCGGTCATCTGGGCAGCGTTGCGCTGTTTGTGGCGGCGTTCTGCGTCATCCTGTCGATGTATGGCGGTGGTTTTGCGACTGTTCCGGCCTACCTCGCAGACCTGTTCGGTACGCAAATGGTCGGCGCGATCCATGGTCGTCTGCTGACGGCGTGGGCGGCGGCGGGTGTGTTGGGGCCGGTGTTGGTGAACTACTTGCGTGAGTATCAGCTGAGCATCGGCGTTGAACGCGCCGCGGCTTACGACATCACGTTGTACATCCTTGCGGGCCTGCTGGTGCTGGGTTTCATCTGCAACTTGCTGGTACGTCCGGTGGCAGACAAGTACTTCATGACCGACGCTGAACTGGCGGCCGAACAGGCGCTGGGCCACGACAAGGGTGCTGATGCCAGCACTTCGCTGGAGTGGAAAGCGGCGCCTGGCACGCGTCCATTGGCGATTGCAGCGTGGCTGGTGGTGGGGATTCCGTTGGCGTGGGGTGTGTGGGTGACTCTGCAGAAAACGGCGGTTCTGTTTCACTAAGGCAATATCCAAGGCGAGCCCGATCCTGAAGGGTGAGGGCAGACCCTGTGGGAGCGGGCTTGCTCGCGAAGACAGAGTGTCAGTCGACTGCAATGTTGCCTGACTCGCTGCTTTCGCGAGCAAGCCCGCTCCCACATTTGATCTTCGTACATCTCAGAATTTGTGTTTGCCCGCTTGTATGGACATGTCTATCACCGACAGTGCTGGATTCAGTCCGTCAGTCATATCACCTCCCGTGTTTCTGTTTCCGGCCCGCGCCCCTATAATGGTTGCCTTTTTCGCCCAATGATTTTGCGGAGCTGGTGATGGCCGAACGTAAGGCGTCTGTCGAGCGCGACACTCTGGAAACCCAGATCAAAGCCTCGATCAACCTGGATGGCACCGGAAAGGCCCGATTTGATATCGGTGTTCCTTTTCTTGAGCACATGCTCGACCAGATCGCCCGTCATGGGCTGATCGACCTGGATATCGTCAGCAAGGGCGACCTGCATATCGACGACCACCACACGGTGGAAGACGTCGGTATCACCCTGGGTCAGGCATTCACCAAAGCCATCGGCGACAAGAAAGGCATCCGTCGCTACGGCCACGCCTACGTGCCGCTCGATGAAGCGCTGTCGCGCGTGGTGATCGACTTCTCCGGCCGTCCCGGCCTGCAGATGCACGTTCCCTACACCCGCGCCACCGTCGGCGGTTTCGACGTTGACCTGTTCCAGGAATTCTTCCAGGGCTTCGTCAACCACGCCAACGTCACCCTGCACATCGACAATCTGCGTGGGCACAACACCCACCACCAGATCGAAACCGTGTTCAAGGCTTTCGGCCGCGCACTGCGCATGGCCGTGGAGCTGGATGACCGCATGGCCGGGCAGATGCCTTCGACCAAAGGCGTTCTGTAATGCAGACGGTCGCGGTTATCGATTACGGCATGGGCAACCTGCACTCGGTGGCCAAGGCCCTCGAGCACGTTGGTGCCGGCAAGGTCTTGATCACCAGCGATGCCGACGTGATTCGCGAAGCCGACCGGGTGGTTTTCCCCGGCGTCGGCGCGATTCGCGATTGCATGGCGGAGATCCGTCGCCTGGGCTTCGATTCGCTGGTGCGTGAAGTCAGCCAGGACCGTCCGTTCCTCGGCATCTGCGTCGGCATGCAAGCCTTGCTCGACAGCAGTGAAGAGAACGATGGTGTCGACTGCATCGGCCTGTTCCCCGGCCAGGTGAAGTTCTTCGGCAAAGGTCTGCACGAAGACGGCGAGCACCTGAAAGTCCCGCACATGGGCTGGAACGAAGTGAAGCAGACGGTGAGTCATCCGCTGTGGCACAACATTCCGGACCTGGCGCGTTTCTATTTCGTGCACAGCTACTACATCGCCGCCGGCAACCCGCGGCAGGTGGTGGGTGGTGGTCACTACGGGGTCGATTTCGCCGCAGCGCTGGCCGATGGCTCGCGTTTCGCCGTGCAGTTCCACCCGGAGAAAAGCCATACCCATGGCCTGCAATTGCTGCAGAACTTCGCGGCGTGGGACGGTCGCTGGTAAATGGCCGTCAAGAAAAAGCCGCCGATCCTGACCCTCACTCCCGAACAGGAGAGCGAGGCCAATCACAAGATCAAGCGGTTTATGGAAGAGCGCTTCGAACTGGACCTGGGTTCGTTCGAAGCGGCTGAAATTCTTGAGCTGTTTACCCGTGAAATCGCGCCGCACTATTACAACAGGGCGATTTTTGATGTGCAGACGCACCTCAAAGAGAGGTTCGAAAGCATCGAAAGCGACCTGTGGGCGCTCGAGAAAAACTGATTTTCGAGCGAAGCTGAACAATCGAATTTGAAGGTTTGCCAGATGCTGATTATTCCCGCTATCGATCTCAAAGACGGTGCCTGTGTTCGTCTGCGCCAGGGCCGCATGGAAGATTCCACAGTGTTCTCCGATGACCCGGTGAGCATGGCTGCCAAGTGGGTGGAGGGCGGTTGCCGCCGTCTGCATCTGGTCGACCTGAACGGCGCCTTCGAAGGCCAGCCGGTAAACGGTGAAGTGGTCACCGCCATCGCCAAGCGTTACCCGAACCTGCCGATCCAGATCGGCGGCGGTATCCGTTCCCTGGAAACCATCGAACACTACGTGAAAGCGGGCGTGAGCTACGTGATCATCGGCACCAAAGCCGTGAAAGATCCTGCTTTCGTCGCCGAAGCTTGCCGTGCGTTCCCGGGCAAGGTGATCGTCGGTCTGGATGCCAAGGACGGTTTCGTCGCCACCGACGGCTGGGCTGAAATCAGCACCATTCAGGTCATCGACCTGGCCAAACAGTTCGAAGCCGACGGCGTGTCTGCGATCGTTTATACCGACATCGCCAAAGACGGCATGATGCAGGGCTGCAACGTTCCGTTCACCGCCGCGCTGGCCGCTGCGACGAAGATCCCGGTGATCGCCTCCGGCGGTATTCACAACCTCGGTGACATCAAGTCGCTGCTCGACGCCAAGGCGCCTGGCATCATCGGCGCGATCACCGGCCGGGCGATCTACGAAGGCACCCTCGACGTCGCTGAAGCGCAAGCTTTCTGCGATTCGTACAAAGGCTGAGGACTGACCATGGCGCTGGCCAAACGCATCATCCCTTGCCTGGACGTGGATAACGGCCGGGTGGTCAAGGGCGTCAAGTTCGAGAATATCCGCGACGCCGGCGACCCGGTGGAAATCGCCCGTCGCTACGACGAGCAGGGCGCCGACGAGATTACCTTTCTCGACATCACCGCCAGCGTCGACGGTCGCGACACCACGCTGCACACCGTCGAGCGCATGGCCAGCCAGGTGTTCATCCCGCTGACCGTGGGCGGTGGCGTGCGAACCGTGCAGGACATTCGCAACCTGCTCAATGCCGGTGCGGACAAGGTTTCGATCAACACCGCCGCGGTGTTCAACCCGGAATTCGTTGGCGAAGCGGCGCAGCATTTCGGCTCGCAGTGCATCGTCGTTGCCATCGATGCGAAGAAGGTTTCCGGTCCGGGCGAAACTCCGCGCTGGGAAATCTTCACCCACGGTGGTCGCAAACCTACCGGTCTCGACGCCGTTGAATGGGCGAAGAAAATGGAAGGCCTGGGTGCCGGTGAAATCCTGCTGACCAGCATGGACCAGGACGGCATGAAAAACGGCTTCGACCTGGGCGTCACCCGCGCCATCAGCGATGCCTTGGGCATTCCGGTGATCGCATCGGGCGGTGTTGGCAACCTGCAACATTTGGCCGATGGCATTATCGAAGGTCACGCCAGCGCGGTATTGGCGGCGAGTATTTTCCACTTCGGCGAATACACCGTTCAGGAAGCCAAGGCCTACATGGCTCATCGCGGCATTGTGATGCGCTAAACAAACGATACAGGCCAGTGGACATCATGGCGGGCTCAAGGCACTCTTGGGTACGCCATGGATTCAGGTAGCCAGACATGCTTAAACGCCTTCTTCTTGTCCTCGCCAGCGCATCTCTGTTGTTCATCAATGGAGCACAAGCCGCAAAAAGTCCCGACACCGACCTGGTGTTGCTGACGGAAAATTTCCCACCGTACAACATGGCGAAGAACGGCAAGAACTTCGCTCAGGACGAGAACATCAATGGCATCGCCGTGGACATCGTCCGGGAGATGTTCAAACGCGCAGAAATCACCTACAGCCTGACGCTGCGTTTCCCTTGGGAGCGCATCTACAAACTCGCCCTTGAGAAACCGGGGTATGGCGTGTTCGTGATGGCGCGGTTGAAGGATCGCGAGCAACTCTTCAAGTGGGTTGGCCCTATCGGCCCGGACGACTGGATCATGCTGGCCAAGGCTGACAGCAAGATCAGCCTGGAGTCCCTGGAGCAGGCGCGTAAATACAAGATCGGCGCCTACAAGGGCGATGCGATTGCCGAAACCCTGGCCAAGCAAGGGTTGAAGCCGATTGTCGTGCTGCGCGATCAGGACAACGCGAAGAAACTGGTCAATGGCCAGATCGATTTGTGGGCTACTGGCGACCCTGCCGGCCGTTACCTCGCCCGACAAGATGGCGTGACCGGCCTCAAGACCGTGCTGCGGTTCAACAGTGCCGAGTTGTACCTGGCGTTGAACAAGGATGTGCCGGATGAGGTGGTGGCCAAGCTTCAGGCCGCGCTGGATGAACTGCGCAGGGAAGGTGTGGTGGACGACATCATGGCGCGGTATCTCTAAACCCCACATTTGTTCTGAGGTGTATCCAGCTACCGGTACACCCCATCCTTCCCATGCCCGGCCATTGCCTTGTTGCCGCGCACGCTGATCATCTGCTTGATATCGATCCACTCAATCCCCTGAGACTTGAGCTTGGGCAGTTCACGCTCCAGCACCGCCAGGGTTTGCGGATACGGATGCCCGATCATCACCGCCGAACCCTGCTTATGCGCCAGGGTGATCGCCGTCTGTAGCTGCGTGAAGATCGCCGCTTCAGTTTGCTCGTCATCCAGAAACACATCCCGCGAAACGCTCGCCAACCCGATCTTTTGCGCCTGGGCCGCTGCCGCGGTCTGCGCGCTGGTGCGGCTGTCGACGAAAAACTTGTGTCGTCGCTGCAAGTCCGCCATCAACCAGGCCATGGCTGCCGGCTGAGCGGTCATGCGACTGCCCATGTGGTTGTTGATACCGGCGGTATACGGCACAGCCTTGAACGCCGCGTTCAGGCGTTTCTCCAGTTCGTCGATGGGCAAGTCAGGGCGCCAGGCGAACGGACCGGTGGCCGGGTCCATGGGCATGTGCAGGATGACGATCTTGCCGGCGCGATGGGCTTCGCGGGCGAATTCGGTGGCGTGGGGTGTGTCGGGCATGATCGCCGCAGTCACCGGGCCGGGCAGGGCCAGCACACGACGATCCCGGGGCAGGTTCTGCCCCAGGTCATCGATGATCAGCGTGAGATAGGCTTTTTGAGGTGTCGTCGCGACGGGTGCTGCATGAGCAACACCCGCCAGACAGCACAGCAGGCCGAAGATAAACCGCAGACGCATCTCAGCGGCCGGAGGTGATGCTCAGCCCTTTGAGCAGGCTCAGGGCCTGGGCCAACTGGTAATCATCATCCTGCGGCATCGGCTTGGCTTTGCTGCTGGAAGTCGGTTTGTCGGCGCCGCCGTTGCCATTACCCAGGTGGCCTTGCAGGTCGGCTTCCTTGAAGTACTCGCCATCCTGCTCGTTGGTGATCTTGGCCTTGCGCACTTCGATGTCCGGGACGATGCCCTGGGCCTGAATCGAGCGGCCGTTCGGCGTGTAATACAGCGCCGTGGTGATCTTCAGTGCGCGTTCGTTGTTCAGCGGCAGCACGGTTTGTACCGAGCCTTTGCCGAAACTGGTGGTGCCCATGACCACCGCGCGTTTCTGATCCTGCAAGGCGCCGGCGACAATTTCCGAGGCGGAGGCGCTGCCGCCGTTGATCAGCGCGACCATTGGCACGGCTTCGCTTTCGTCTTTGCCGGTGGCAGAGAAGCGCAGTTCGGAGTTGGCAATACGGCCCTTGGTGTAAACGATCAGGCCCTTGGTGATGAAGTGGTCGACCACTTCCACCGCCGATTGCAGCACGCCGCCAGGGTTGTTACGCAGGTCGAGAATGATGCCGTTGAGCTTCTTGCCGTTGTCCTTGCGCAGCTTGGCCAGGGCTTTGGAGACTTCTTCGCCGGTCTTGACCTGGAACTGGGTAATACGGATGTAACCGTAGCCGGATTCCAGCAACTGGCTCTTCACGCTCTTCACTTGAATGATCGCGCGGGCCAGGGTCACGTCGAACGGCGTGCCGCCGTCGCGTACCAGGGTCAGGGTGATTTTCTGGCCGATCTTGCCGCGCATCTTGTCCACGGCTTCGGTCATGCTCTGGCCGCGAGTCGGCTGGCCGTTGATCTTGACGATGAAGTCGCCGGCCTGAATGCCAGCCTTGGAAGCCGGGGTGTCATCGATCGGCGAAACTACCTTGATGAAACCATCTTCGGCGCCAACTTCGATACCCAGGCCGCCAAATTCGCCGCTGGTGCTTTCCTGCAATTCAGCGAAGTCTTCCGGCCCCAGGTAAGCAGAGTGCGGGTCGAGGTTGCTGAGCATGCCCTTGATCGCGTTTTCCAGCAGGGTCTTGTCGTCCACCGGTTCGACATAGGCTGCCTTGATCCGATCCATGACCTCGGCAAAAGTGCGCAACTCTTCCAGAGGCAACGGCGCCTTGGTGGTCGCAGCAGTGCCCGCAGGCGCGACCGCCGGAGCAGGTTGAGCGGCGAACGCCAAAGGCGCGCCGATCACCAGGGCGATCGTCAGGGCCAGCGAGGTAAGGCGGGACAAATGCAGCATGTCGAACGAACTCCTGAATTAGATGGCGCGCTTATCCTTGCGCACGGCACCATTGCGCCGGATCACTCGGGTGACCCTGCTGACGAATAGCGAAATACAGCGCTGGTGTGTCCTGCCCGCCACTGCTGCCGACAGTGGAGATGGACTCACCGGCTTTTACCACGTCACCCGCAGACTTGAGCAGCGTCTGGTTGTGACCATAAAGACTCAAAAAACCGTTGCCGTGGTCGAGAATCACCAGCAGCCCGGCGCCACGCAGCCAATCGGCAAACACCACGCGACCGCCATGCACGGCATGCACCTGGCTGCCGGCGGAGGCGCTGATCATCACGCCGTCCCACTTGGTACGGGCGTCGTCGCCACGGGTTTCGCCAAAGCGTGCCAGCAGTCGACCATCAACCGGCCACGGAAGTTTGCCCCGACTTGAAGCAAAAGGGCCGCCAAAGGTTTCGCCTGAACTTGAAACCAGGGCGCCGGGTGTCGATTTAACGGGTTTGCGTGGGGCGTCAGTGGCATCTGCTTGTGCCTGAGCCTCACGTAAACGCTTTTTTTCGGCTTCCTGCTGGGCGATCAGCGCTTTTTGCCGCGCTTCTTCTGCCTCTCGAGCCTGGCGGGCCAGGGTTTCTTCGATGGTATTAAGGACTTTAGACAGGTCTGCCTGATCCTGCTCGCGGGCGGCCAGCTTCTGATCGCGGGCCTTTACGTCGTCGCTGAGCTTGGCCAGGACTAGCTGGCGCTCCTTGCGGACTTTGTCGAGTTCGTCGCGCTGGCTGTCGAGGTCGCTTTTCTGCACCAGCAATTGCGCCTGTTGCATGGCGATGTCTTTTTCGACATTGGCCAGTTGGCGCAGGGTTTCGTTGAAATTCTTCAGCTGCTCCAGGCGGGCCTGGCTCAGGTAGTCGTAATAGGTGAGGGTGCGGGCGAATTTTTCCGGGTTCTGCTGGTTGAGCAGTAACTTCAGGTACTCCTGACGACCGTTTTGATAGGCCGCGCGGGCCTGAATGGCGATCAGTCGTTGCTGTTCAATGCGCGCGCTCTGGAGTTTTTTTTTCTCACCATCGAGTCGCTGCAGCTCGGATTCGCTTTTCTTCAGCTCTTTTTGCAGGGCTTCGACCTGCTTCTCGAGCTTGCCCATCTCGGTCTCGGTGCCCTTGAGGTCTTTCTGCACGCCGGATTTTTCTTCCTGGAGCTTGCCCAGCAGTTTTTTCAGCTCGGCAATGTCCTGACGCGTGGCGTCCAACTGTTGTTGGGTTTGCGCACGCTCGTCAGCAAAAGCCGGTTGGAGCAGGCAAGTCAGAGCAAGGGCTATCAGGACGCGAAGCATAGAGGCGGGCGACACCAGGGAAAGGGACGTCCTAGTATGCCCGCCATGCGCTGCAAAAAAAACGCCCAATTGGGGCTGTGTGATGACTGGAGCAGGTTCTGCGGTGAAAACACCGCAAAACCAATGTGGGAGCGGGCTTGCTCGCGAATGCGGTGTATCAGGCAACGTTGATGTCGACTGACACACCGCATTCGCGAGCAAGCCCGCTCCCACAGGGTTTAGCGGTGTTTTGATAGGACCGATTACACCAGAATCGAAGTACCTGTCATTTCCGCAGGTTTCTCCAGCCCCAGCAACATCAGCATCGTCGGCGCCACGTCCGCCAGCACGCCTCCATCACGCACCTTGAAGTCGCGCTTGCCGACATAGATGAACGGCACCGGTTCGGTGGTGTGGGCTGTGTGGGCCTGGCCGGTGGTTTCGTCGGACATTTGTTCGACGTTGCCGTGGTCGGCGGTGATCAGCGCTTCGCCGCCGACTTTTTCCAGCGCCTCGGCGATGCGGCCGACGCACAGGTCCAGGCATTCAACCGCCTTGACGGCTGCGTCGAAAATGCCGCTGTGGCCGACCATGTCGCCGTTGGCGTAGTTGACCACGATCACGTCGTAACGCTGGTTTTCGATGGCGTCGACGATACGGTCGGTGACTTCCGGGGCGCTCATCTCGGGCTGCAAGTCATAGGTGGCGACTTTTGGCGACGGGATCAGGATGCGCTCTTCGCCCGGGAACGGTTCTTCGCGACCGCCGGAGAAGAAGAAGGTCACGTGGGCGTACTTCTCGGTTTCGGCGATGCGCAGCTGGGTCTTGCCGTTTTTCGCCAGGTAGTCGCCCAGGACATTTTCCAGGCTGCCGGCAGCAAAGGCCGACGGTGCGGGAATGCTGGCGGCGTATTGGGTCAGCATGACGAAGCCGGCCAGTTTTGGCTGGCGGGCCCGTTCAAATTCCTTGAAATCGTCTTCGACGAACACGCGGGTCAGTTCACGGGCGCGGTCGGCGCGGAAGTTCATGAACACCACGGCATCGCCGTCTTCGACTTTCACTGGCTCACCGATCGAGGTGGCTTTGACGAATTCGTCGCTCTCGCCCCGCTCGTAGGCTGCTTGCAGACCTTCCTGGGCGGTGGCGGCATTGAATTCGCCATGGCCATCGACAATCAGGTTGTAGGCCTGGGACACGCGGTCCCAACGGTTGTCACGGTCCATGGCGAAGTAACGGCCAACAATGCTGGCGATCCGGCCTTTGCCGAGGGCCTGGAAGGCCGCATCCAGCAGTTCGATGGACGACTGGGCGCTTTTCGGCGGCGTGTCGCGGCCATCGAGGAAGGCGTGCAGGTAGATTTTTTCGGCGCCGCGCTTGGCGGCCAGTTCGGCCATGGCGACCAGGTGATCCTGGTGGCTGTGAACGCCACCATCGGACAGCAGGCCCATGAAATGCACGGCTTTGCCGGCGGCGACGGCTTTATCCACAGCGGCGCAGATGGTCGGGTTCTCGAAGAACTCGCCGTCGCGGATCGATTTGGTCACGCGGGTGAAGTCCTGATACACCACTCGGCCGGCGCCGAGGTTCATGTGGCCGACCTCGGAATTGCCCATCTGGCCGTCCGGCAGGCCAACGTCCATGCCGCTGCCCGAGATCAGACCGTTCGGCACGGTGGCCCACAGACGGTCCAGTACGGGCTTCTTCGCGGCGAAGATAGCGTTGGATTCAGGGCTCTCACTGTGACCGAAGCCGTCGAGAATAATCAGGACCAAAGGTTTAGGCGTGGTAGTCATGGATTCCACTCGTGGCTGAATTAAAAGAGGGCGATGGAAAAGGGAGTGGCAGTTTAAAGCGAAGTTCCGGTCACGTCACCGCCGGACGGGGTTTGGCCCACCATAGTGGCTGTGTATACTGGCCGACATTTTAACGCCCTGGAACCTCCTTCGATGGTTGCTAACCTGATTCAATTTGCCACCAACCACTATCTGCTCGTCGGTATCTTTGTCGTACTGCTGGCGTTGCTGATCGCTTATCAAATGCAGGGCGGCGGTCGCAGCCTGAGCACCGGTGAACTGACCGGGCTGGTCAACAAGGACGCAGGCGTGGTGATCGACATCCGTTCGAACAAGGATTTCGCCGCTGGTCACATCGTTGGCGCGCTGAACATTCCTCACGACAAACTGACCGCTCGCGTCGGTGAGCTGGAAAAACACAAGGCCAAGACCATCATCCTGGTCGACGCCATGGGTCAGACGGCCGGTACGCATGCGCGCGAACTGGTGAAATCCGGCTTCACCGCCGCCAAGCTTTCCGGCGGTATTTCGAGCTGGAAGGGCGACAACCTGCCGCTGGTGAAGTGATATGAGCAACGTCGTCGTCTATTCCAGCGATTACTGCCCTTACTGCTCGCGAGCCAAGTACCTGCTCGAGAACAAAGGCGTGGCCTTCGAAGAGATCAAGGTCGATGGCAAGCCGCAAGTGCGCGCCGCGATGGCTCAGAAGGCCGGGCGTACGTCCGTGCCGCAAATCTGGATCGGCAGCACGCACGTTGGCGGTTGTGATGATTTGTTTGCCCTGGAGCGCGCCGGCAAGCTCGACGCCATGCTCAAGGCCTGAATGCCTTCCCTATAAGACCCCAAGATCAGAAAGGATCTGAGATGACTGACCAACAGAACACTGCAGCTAGCGAAGAAGAAACCGCACCGCAATTCTCCTTGCAGCGCATCTACGTACGTGACTTGTCCTTCGAAGCCCCGAAAAGCCCGGCGATTTTCCGCCAGCAGTGGGAACCGAGCGTCGGTCTGGATCTGAATACCCGTCAAAAGGCGCTGGAAGGCGACTTCCACGAAGTCGTACTGACCCTATCCGTGACCGTGAAGAACGGTGAAGAAGTGGCGTTCATCGCTGAAGTGCAACAGGCCGGGATCTTCCTGATCAAGAACCTGGACGACGCCTCGATGAGCCACACCCTCGGCGCGTTCTGCCCGAACATCCTGTTCCCGTACGCTCGCGAAACCCTGGACAGCCTGGTAACCCGTGGTTCGTTCCCGGCCCTGATGCTGGCCCCGGTGAACTTTGACGCGCTGTATGCACAAGAACTGCAACGCATGCAGGCTGCGGGCGAGACTCCGGCCGTTCAGTAAGCGGTCTGAGCGTCGTAGCAAGTCCAATGTGGGAGCGGGCTTGCTCGCGAAAGCGGTGTGTCAGTCAACATTAATGTTGAAGCTGATGACCCCTTCGCGAGCAAGCCCGCTCCCACATTTGTTATTGGGTGTTATTTGAAGCCCAGCTGACGCCAGCCTTCATACACGGCAACCGCCACGGTGTTTGACAGGTTCAGGCTGCGGCAGCCTTCGCGCATCGGCAGGCGCAAGCGCTGTTCGCCAGGTAGTGCGTCGAGCACTTCCGCCGGCAGGCCACGGCTTTCCGGGCCGAACAGGAACGCATCGCCCTCGGCGAAGCTGGCATCGTGAAACGGCCGCGAACCCTTGGTGGTGAAGGCGAACAGCCGTGGATGACCGAGGCTTTCCAGGCAGCTGGCGAGGTCTGCGTGGCGTTGCAGGGTGGCATATTCGTGGTAATCGAGGCCGGCCCGGCGCAGGCGCTTGTTGTCCATCTCGAAGCCCAGCGGTTCGATCAAATGCAGGTGGCAGCCACTGTTGGCGCACAGCCTGATAACGTTGCCGGTATTCGGCGGAATTTCTGGTTGGAAAAGGATGACGTGAAACATGCACGGCTCCGAAGGTAAAGATGAGCGGCATTCTACGCCGCAAGCTGATCCACGTTCGAAACTATTCCCGCGTGTGATGGGTTCGCTGGCGATAGTCGGGGTGATGGTGGGGCTGATGATCGGTCGCCTGACCACCCCCGACCCCACCGAATTGCAGCAGGTCGAGGTGACGAACGACGGGTTGGTGGTGTGGTTCAACCACGAACCCAAGACCCACGGCGAGGTCGTGGACGGCAGTGTCGCGCTGCTATTCGAAGCTGAGGGCAAGGCGCAGAAAGGTCAACTCAAGCTCAACGACAAGAGCGTGAATTGGCGGGTACGTTTGAGTGATGAAGGGTTGTTGCTGACGGTTGTGGCGGCCCGGCCACTGCAGGGCGAGTGGGCCGGTAGCGAGGTCGATGACCGCTGGCGGCTGGAGATCCATCTCCGAGAGCAATAAAAGAGGGAATCCCCGGCCTGCCTGTACCAAGGTCCCCAAAACGGGAGGGGCTCGCGCATTTCGTCGTGAGCCCGGTGTAAAGAGGGAATCCCCGGCCTGCCTGTACCAAGGTCCCCAAAACGGGAGGGCTCGCGCATTGCGTCGTGAGCCCGGTGTAAAGAGGGAATCCCCGGCCTGCCTGTACCAAGGACCCCAAAACTGGGTGAGCTCGTCGCAAATGCGGTGTGAGCCCGGTGTAAAGAGGGGAATCCCCGGCCTGCCTGTACCAAGGTCCCCGAAACTGGGTAGTGAATCGAATCACTGAATGGACTATTGCAGGGGGCGTGCCAGGTTTTAACAAAGTGAAACAAAAAGCTGCTCTGAAACGCTGAAAGCCCCGTTATTCGGGGCTTTTGTGTATTTGTCAGATTGGATTTGTAACGTTTGAAGGCGGGATTTCGGATCAGTTGCCGTGCGCGATTGCAGGTCACGGTGCATTGGTGCGGTGCACCGGGTTCCCAAATGTGGGAGCGGGCTTGCTCGCGAAGGCGGAGTGTCAGACAGCATCATTCTTGAATGTGAGGGCCTCTTCGCGAGCAAGCCCGCTCCCACATTGATTCGGTGTAAGCCAACAAAAATAGCCTGGCACTGAACCTGTGGGAGCGGGCTTGCCCGCGATTGGATCTATTGATCAGCGAATAGCCAAAGGCTGCTTAACCCTCTTCCCCCTCATCATCATCCCCGCCATCCACCTTCATCCCCAATTCCTTGATCTTGCGCGTCAAGGTGTTGCGGCCCCAGCCCAGCAGCACGGCAGCATCGCGGCGGCGGCCGGCGGTGTGTTTGAGGGCGGTTTCGATCATGATCCGCTCGAAAGTCGGTACAGCGCTGTCGAGCAGGCTCGATTGACCGCGAGCCAAAGCCTGATCAGCCCATTGGCGCAGCGCTTGTTCCCAGTTGGTCACCGGTGCCGAATCCTGCGGCAGGCTCAGCAGTTCCGGTGGCAGGTCGCTGATGTGCACTTCGCGACCCGAGGCCATCACGGTGATCCAGCGACAGGTGTTCTCCAACTGACGCACGTTGCCGGGCCATGGCAGGTTTTTCAGGTATTCCTCGGTTTCGCTTTTCAGCAACTTAGGCTCGACCGCCAGCTCTTGCGCGGCGCGGCTGAGGAAGTGCTTGGCCAGGGTCGGGATGTCTTCGCGACGGTCCGACAGCCGTGGAATGTGGATGCGGATCACGTTGAGGCGATGGAACAAGTCTTCACGGAATTTCCCGGCGTGCACCAGGGTTTCCAGATTCTGGTGCGTTGCGGCGATGATTCGCACATCAACCTTCACCGGCGTATGACCGCCGACGCGGTAGAACTCACCGTCCGCCAACACGCGCAGCAAACGGGTCTGAGTGTCCGCCGGCATGTCGCCGATTTCATCGAGGAATAGTGTGCCGCCGTCAGCCTGTTCAAAGCGACCGCGACGCAAGTTGGCTGCGCCGGTGAATGCGCCTTTTTCATGGCCGAACAGCTCGGACTCCATCAGGTCTTTCGGGATCGCCGCCATGTTCAGCGCGATGAATGGCGAAGCCGCCCGTGGACTGTGGCGGTGCAGGGCGTGGGCCACCAGCTCTTTACCGGTACCGGATTCGCCGTTGATCAGCACAGTGATGTTGGAGTGGCTCAAGCGCCCGATGGCGCGAAACACTTCCTGCATCGCCGGCGCTTCGCCGATGATTTCCGGGGTGCGGGTCAAGGTGACCGGGACTTCCAGGCCTTGCTGTTCCTGAGCGTGCTGGTTCGCACGTTTGACCAGCGAAACGGCTTCGTCGACGTCGAACGGTTTTGGCAGGTATTCAAACGCGCCGCCCTGATAGGACGCGACAGCGCTGTCCAGATCGGAGTGCGCAGTCATGATGATCACTGGCAACCGTGGGTGTTGTTCGCGAATCCGCGCCAGCAGGTCCAGGCCGCTGGCACCCGGCATGCGGATGTCAGAGATGATCACGTCCGGCTGCTGGCGCGCCAGGCGGCTCATCACGCCATCGGCGCTGTCGAAGCTTTGCGTGGTCATGCCTTCTTGCTGCAAGGCTTTTTCCAGGACCCAACGGATAGAACGGTCGTCATCGACGATCCACACGGTTTCACTACGGCTCATGTCGATGTGGCTCCTTGTTCCAGGGGCAGGAAGATCGAGAAAGTGGTGTGGCCTGGGTGGCTGTCACATTCGATCAGGCCCTGGTGCTGGCTGATGATGTTCTGGGTAATGGCCAGGCCCAGCCCGGTACCGTCCGGACGGCCGCTGACCATGGGAAAGAAGATGGTTTCCTGCAACTCCGCGGGAATGCCCGGGCCGTTGTCGATGATTTCGATCTTGGTCACCAGGCGATGACGCACGTGGCCGATGGTGAATTGGCGCATGGCGCGGGTGCGCAGGCTGATGCGGCCCAGGCGCAGCTCGTTCTGGCTGCTGATGGCTTGCATCGCATTGCGCACGATGTTCAATACGGCCTGAATCATTTGTTCGCGGTCGATCAAAACGTCAGGAATGCTCGGGTCGTAGTCGCGCACCAATGTGATGCAGCCCTGGCTTTCGGCCTCGACCAGATGACTGACGCGTTCGAGCACTTCGTGGATGTTGCACATCGCCAGCGATGGCAGCTTGTTGGAGCCGAGCATGCGGTCCACCAGATTGCGCAGGCGATCGGCCTCTTCAATGATGACGTTGGTGTAATCGCGCAGGCTTTCTTCAGGCAGTTCGCGGGCGAGCAATTGCGCCGCGCCGCGAATCCCGCCGAGCGGATTCTTGATTTCGTGAGCGAGACCGCGCACCAGCATCTTGCTGGTTTCCTGTTTGGACAGCTGTGCCTCTTCCTTGGTGATCCGCAGTAACCGGTCCCGAGGGTGCACTTCCAGCAGCAGCATGGTGTTGCCATTGGCCAGGATCGGCGTCACCGCGTAATCAACGGTCAGGGTCTGGCCGGTAAGGGCGGTGAGCATCGCTTCGCGCTTGGTAAACGGGTGTGCCTGCTGGACTGCCTGGCGCAAGGAATTCAGCGCCTCGGGGGATTCGGTGAATAACTCGCTGATGAACTGCCCATGGCTGCGCTGGCCGCTGATGGCCAGGAGCATCTCCGCCGCCGGGTTCATATACTCGAGGCGCAACTCGGCGTCGAGCAGGATGGTGGCGGTGGTCAGGTTGTCGAGTAGCAATCGATGCAGTGCGTCGCTAATGGTCATCAGGACCTCTTTTGGAGCAGGGCATGCGCGTGGATAACGCGCCGATACGAGGAAAATGCAAAAACCAAACCAAGGCTCCGAAAAGAAGCGTTAAAGGCCTGAAACGGGCGTTTGACGCTCGTTTGCGTGGCGTTCTGCCAGCTTTCGCGGGTACTTTCGAACCAAAATGGGTTGCGATGTGGGTACGGTGCACCTCATTGCACCAATATAGGGCGCAAACCTGAACGAGGTTTAGAAGAATCTCAGGAAGAGATTTTTTTCTTCTTCGGGTTTGTCTTTGAGCGGACATTCCGGTCGCTGGCCGTAATCCGCGAGGGTGCAGGGTTTGACCTGGCGCTTCTGCGCGAGGGAGATGCGCAGCATGTGGAAGGGTTGATTGGCGGTGCGTTCGACGGTGCGGCCATGTTCGTCGACGATTTCCACGGACAAGTTATGGCTGCCGCGATCAATGTTACTCAGGGCGAACACCGGGCTCGGGCCAGGTTGCGCGGTGGGTTGGCCGTCGAGTAGCAATCGGTAACGGTGATCGCGTTGCAGGCCGGGTTCGCTGGTGACACTGACGATGATTTCGCCAGCGCTGCTGCGGATGGTCGCATCCGGCTCAGGCACCAGCACGCGGAGCATGTCGTAGTGGAAGAGTGGCTTGGGGGCGGTTTTTTTCGCGGCAGTCGCTGGCGCTGCACCTGTCGGGTTGGCGGACATGCGATTGCTCGGTGCCAGGGGCACACGCTTGGCATTGCCGGACCCAGGCTGATCGGTGAATACCCGATTGCCCTGGGCGTCGACGTAAGTGAAGACCTCGGCCGATGCAGAAAGGGCCATCAACGAAAGGCTCGCGATCAGCAGCCAGCGCCTCATGGCTTGTGTACGCGTTGTACGGTGAAGGTCACGGTGGGGCTTTGTTGCACGATGTTTTCCCCGTCGATCACCTGCACCGCGAGGCTATGTAATCCGCGATCGATGTTCACCAATTGCAGGATCGGTACGTTACTGGGTTGGCCGTAAGGCTGATCGTCCAGCAATAACCTGAATAGATGCGGCCCTTGCAGGCGCGGCTTGATCAGGACGCTGACGGTGAAGGTGCCGTTGTTGGCGCGCAGGGCCTCTGTGGTGGGCAGGCCGGTCAGTTCCAGCACCTCATAGGCGCTGCGGGGCTGCTCACGGTTGTCAGCCTCTGCAGGCGGTGCAGGTTCTGCCGGTGACTGGCGCTCGATGCTATTGAGTGGGGGCAACTCCACTGGCTGAGCCTTGACGCCATCGGGCGGTTGATTGCTGTAGGCGGTGTTGCCGGCGGCGTCGGTGTACTTATAGATCTGCGCTGCGACGGGCAGGGCGATCAGCAGCAAGATAAATAGAAAACCACGACCCATAAAAACGACCAGAAACGAAAGCGTTGGACTGCAGCATAGGTCAGGGGCGACGGTTGACCCAAGTTGTAAACATTTGGGCATGTTTTTCGAGACCATTTGAACGCCGCCAATCCTTGTTGGAGCGGGCTTGTCCGCGAAGGCGTCGGCAATTCCGGCATCCATGTGTCAGACAGTCCGCTTTCGCGGGCAAGCCCGCTCCCACAGGTTACTTTATTGGTTGTCAAATCCCGGGCATAAAAAAGGCCTCCCGAAGGAGGCCTCTTTTTTGTCACGCCGCTTGCGCAGGCGCTACCGGATCAGCAGCTGTAGTACAGCTCGTATTCCAGTGGGTGTACGAAGGTACGTACTTTGATTTCTTCTTCGCTTTTCAGGGCGATGTAAGCGTCGATGAAGTCGTCGCTGAAAACGCCACCTTTGGTCAGGAACGCACGACCTTTGTCCAGCTCTTCCAGGGCTTCTTTCAGGCTGCCGCAAACTTGTGGGATCTCTTTCGCCTCTTCAGGCGGCAGGTCGTACAGGTTTTTGTCAGCTGCATCGCCAGGGTGGATCTTGTTCTGGATGCCGTCCAGGCCGGCCATCAACAGTGCAGCGAAGCCCAGGTACGGGTTGGCTGCTGGATCCGGGAAGCGGGCTTCGATACGGCGAGCGCGAGGGCTGGACACGTAAGGAATACGGATCGAAGCGGAACGGTTGCGAGCCGAGTAAGCCAGCATCACTGGAGCTTCGAAACCTGGGACCAGACGCTTGTAAGAGTTGGTCGACGGGTTGGTGAAGCCGTTCAGAGCCTTACCGTGCTTGATGATGCCGCCGATGAAGTACAGAGCGGTATCGGACAGGCCGGCATAGCCTTCGCCAGCGAAGGTGTTCTTGCCATCTTTAGCGATGGACAGGTGAACGTGCATACCCGAACCGTTGTCGCCGTACAGTGGCTTAGGCATGAAGGTCGCGGTGCGGCCGTATGCATCAGCAACGTTGTGTACGCAGTACTTCAGGGTCTGAACTTCGTCAGCCTTGGCAACCAGGGTGTTGAACTTCACACCGATTTCGTTCTGGCCGGCAGTCGCCACTTCGTGGTGGTGAACTTCGATGACCAGGCCCATTTCTTCCATGGCGTTGCACATGGAGGTACGGATTTCGTGGTCGTGGTCGAACGGCGGAACAGGGAAGTAGCCGCCTTTGACGCCTGGACGGTGGCCTTTGTTGCCGCCTTCCACGTCTTGGTCGGACATCCAAGAACCTTGTTCAGAGTAGATCTTGAACATGGAGCCGGAGATGTCGGACTTGAACTTCACTTCGTCGAAGATGAAGAATTCTGGCTCTGGACCAACAAATACGGTGTCGCCGATACCGGTCGACTTCAGGTATTCCTCGGCGCGCTTGGCGATCGCACGTGGGTCACGGTCGTAGCCTTGCATGGTCGAAGGCTCGATCACGTCGCAAACCAGGATCAGGGTCGGCTCTTCGGTGAACGGGTCGAGGACGGCAGTGGAGTCATCCGGCATCAGGATCATGTCGGAGGCTTCGATGCCTTTCCAGCCAGCGATGGAGGAACCGTCGAACATTTTGCCTTCTTCGAAGAAAGCTTCATCCAGCGCGTCGCGAGCCGGCATGGTCACGTGGTGCTGAGTGCCTTTGGTGTCCGTGAAGCGCAGATCAATCCACTTGACGTCATGATCTTTGATGAGTTGAACCGACTTCGACATAGTGTCCTCCGGGTGGCTTCGGGCTTAGTAGTGGATGCCCTTAGAATGTGGGTGATGCCGGCGCGAATACTCTGCCAAGGCAACCTGCCTCACAAGGGAGCAAATTGCATGCCAGTGCCCCACCATGGGTTTTTTGCCCCAATATCACGCTTATAAAGGTGCAATGTGCCTTAAAGCAGAAATTCTCGCCCTACAATGTGGCGTTAAAATCGACAAATGACCTGTTTTGGTGCGCGCAAAACCTTCTGCACATTAACTGGTTAAACCTTGAGCAATTTCCGCTATAATCCGCGCCCCCCTTTTTCGGCTGGCCCAGCGCGCGCTGTTTTCATGAAACTAATCGTAAAAGTCTTCCCCGAGATCACCATCAAGAGCCGCCCGGTACGGATGCGTTTCATCCGCCAGTTGGCCAAAAACATCCGTACCGTGCTCCGCGACCTGGACCCGGCTGTGGTGGTGAACGGTGTGTGGGACAATCTCGAGCTGGAAACCCGCGTGAGCGAGCCCAAAGCCCTGAAGGAGATGACCGAGCGCCTGAGCTGCATGCCGGGCATCGCGCATTTCCTGCAGGTCGATGAATACCCGCTGGGCGACTTTGACGACATCGTCGCCAAGTGCAAGCAGCATTTCGGTGATTCACTGGCTGGGAAGATTTTTTCGGTGCGCTGCAAGCGTGCCGGCAAGCATGAATTCAGCTCGATGGATGTCGAGAAATACGTTGGCAGCCAACTGCGTCGTCAGTGCGGCGCCGCCGGAATCTCGCTGAAAGAGCCGCAAATCGAAGTTCGCATCGAAATTCGCGACAAACGGTTGTTCGTGATCCACAACCAGCACAACAGCATCGGCGGTTATCCGCTGGGTGCCCTGGAACAGACGCTTGTGCTGATGTCTGGCGGCTTCGATTCCACTGTTGCCGCCTACCAGATCATGCGCCGTGGCCTGATGAGCCACTTCTGCTTCTTTAATCTGGGCGGACGTGCCCATGAACTGGGCGTCATGGAAGTCGCGCACTTCATCTGGAAGAAGTACGGCAGCTCCCAACGCGTGTTATTTGTCAGTGTGCCGTTCGAGGAAGTACTGGGAGAAATTCTCGGGAAAGTCGATAACAGTCATATGGGTGTGGTTTTGAAGCGTATGATGTTGCGCGCTGCTTCCCGTATTGCCGATCGGCTGGAGATCGAAGCGCTGGTGACCGGCGAAGCGATCTCCCAGGTGTCGAGCCAGACGCTGCCGAACCTGTCCGTGATCGACTGCGTGACCGACAAGCTGGTCTTGCGTCCGCTGATCGCCAGTCACAAGCAGGACATCATCGACCTGGCCAACGAAATCGGCACCGCTGATTTTGCCAAGCACATGCCGGAGTACTGCGGGGTCATCTCGGTGAACCCCAAGACCCACGCCAAGCGTCCGCGCGTGGAGCATGAAGAGAAAGAATTCGACATGGCGGTCCTTGAGCGTGCGCTCGAGAACGCCAAGCTGGTGCCGATCGATCGCGTGATCGACGAATTGGGCCAGGACTTGCAGATTGAAGAAGTCAGCGAAGCACTGGCGGGCCAGATCATCATCGACATCCGTCACCCGGATGCCGCTGAAGACGAGCCGCTGGAACTCGGTGGCATTGAGGTACAGACGATGCCGTTTTATGCATTGAACGCTCGTTTCAAGGAACTGGACCCTACTCGCCAGTACCTGTTGTATTGCGACAAAGGCGTGATGAGTCGCCTGCATGCCCACCATTTGCTCAGTGAGGGGCATGCCAATGTGCGCGTTTATCGACCGAGCTAAGTGCCCGGGGCTGTTTGCCTGTGGCCTGCGTCACCGGCCCCCCGACGCCGCCGTCAAGCTGTAACGGCTTTGCCGGACTCTACTGTTAATCGCTGCCAAGACTTGTCAGCACACCGAATCCTCTGATCGAGATACACAAGTGATCGAAAATCTACGCAACATCGCCATCATTGCTCACGTTGACCACGGTAAAACCACCCTGGTAGACAAACTCTTGCGTCAATCCGGCACCCTGGAGCGCAACGAGCTCAACGACGAGCGCGTGATGGACTCCAACGACCAGGAGAAAGAGCGCGGTATTACCATTCTGGCGAAAAACACCGCCATCAACTGGAACGGCTACCACATCAACATCGTGGACACCCCGGGCCACGCCGACTTCGGCGGCGAAGTTGAACGCGTAATGTCGATGGTTGACTCCGTTCTGCTGCTGGTTGACGCTCAAGACGGCCCTATGCCGCAAACCCGTTTCGTGACCAAGAAGGCTTTCGAAGCCGGCCTGCGTCCAATCGTGGTGATCAACAAGGTAGACCGTCCAGGCGCGCGTCCGGACTGGGTTCTGGACCAGATCTTCGACCTGTTCGACAACCTCGGTGCTACCGAAGAACAGCTGGACTTCAAAGTTGTCTACGCCTCGGCCCTGAACGGCATTGCCGGTCTGGAACACACCGACATGGCTGAAGACATGACCCCACTGTACCAGTCGATCGTCGACAACGTACCTGCGCCGAAAGTTGACCGTGACGGTCCGTTCCAGATGCAAATCTCGGCACTGGACTACAACAGCTTCCTGGGCATCATCGGCGTTGGCCGTATCGCTCGTGGTCGCGTCAAGCCGAACACCCAGGTTGTGGCGATCGATGCCGACGGCAAGCGCCGTAACGGCCGTATCCTGAAGCTGATGGGTCACCACGGTCTGCACCGTGTAGACGTTGAAGAAGCAGCTGCCGGCGACATCGTCTGCATCAGCGGCTTCGATTCGCTGTTCATCTCCGACACGCTGTGCGACCCACTGAACGTCGAAGCGATGAAGCCGCTGACCGTTGACGAACCAACCGTTTCGATGACCTTCCAGGTTAACGACTCGCCGTTCTGCGGCCGTGAAGGCAAGTTCGTCACCAGCCGTAACATCAAAGAGCGTCTGGACAAAGAACTGCTCTACAACGTTGCTCTGCGCGTTGAAGAAGGCGACACCGCCGACAAGTTCAAAGTGTCTGGCCGTGGTGAGCTGCACTTGTCGGTACTGATCGAAACCATGCGTCGCGAAGGCTTCGAAATGGGTGTTGGTCGTCCGGAAGTGATCATCCGTATGGTTGACGGCGTGAAGCACGAACCGTACGAAAACGTGACCATCGACCTGCCAGAAGAATCGCAAGGTTCGATCATGGAACAGATCGGTATCCGCAAAGGCGACCTGACCAACATGGTTCCGGATGGCAAGGGCCGTGTGCGCCTTGAGTACAACATCCCGGCTCGTGGCCTGATCGGTTTCCGTAACGAGTTCCTGACCCTGACCTCCGGTGCAGGCATCCTGACCTCGATCTTCGACCGTTACGACGTGATGAAGTCCGGCGACATGTCCGGCCGTCAGAACGGCGTGCTGGTTTCGGTTGCTACCGGTAAGGCGCTGACTTACTCGCTGGAAACCCTGCAAGCTCGCGGCAAACTGTTCCTGGGTCACGGTGAAGACGTGTACGAAGGTCAAATCGTCGGCATCAACAGCCGCGACAACGACCTGGGCGTTAACCCAACCAAAGGCAAGAAGCTCGACAACATGCGTGCTTCGGGTAAAGACGAAACCATCGCTCTGGTTCCGCCTATCCGCTTCACCCTGGAGCAGGCTCTGGAATTCGTTCAAGAAGACGAATTGTGCGAAGTCACTCCTAAGTCCATCCGTCTTCGTAAGAAGATCCTGGGCGAAAGCGAGCGTACCCGCGCTGCCAAGAAAAGCGGCAACTGAGTTTCGACTTAGTTAGCGCTTAAAAAAACGCCCCCGACCGCAAGGTCGGGGGCGTTTTTGTTTGTCTGGGTTTTTTGCGGTGTTTGTCCTGGCCTCTTCGCGAGCAAGCCCGCTCCCACAGGGTTTTGGGTCGCACACATAATCTGTGTCCAGCACCCTTCAATGTGGGAGCGGGCTTGCCCGCGAAGGCGGCCTCTCAGCCGCCGCAATACTCAATGATGCTCAGAACTTCTCGAGTGTGCGACGGCTGCTGCTGGTCTCGCGCGCCACTTCCTTGGGCTTGTAGGCGCAATACCCCGGCCGCGGGCCAATCTTCGGGTGGTTGCGGCAGGTGTCCGGGCGCTTTTCATAAATAGTGCACAGACGGCTCTTGCGATCCAGGTACAGGCAATCGTTGTTGCTCATGCGCTGGAGGGTGAAGATCTCGGACTTCTGGTTGTAACGCTCGACGATCCCTTCCTTCTGCAAGCGCTTGGCGATGTTCTTCGCTGGCTCGCCGCGTTCGAACTCATCGACGATGCCGATCCGGATCAGATCCTTGATCTTGACCTCGACCGGCAGCGTGCAGCAGCTGGACACGCAGGAACCGCACATCGGCGCAGAATACTTGGCCCAGGTATCGAGGCGGTCGATCTCCGCGGCGGCGATCAGGTTGGACTTCATCATCGGTTGTTACCAGCATGCATCAGGGCGCGCGATCATACCGGGACTGGTGGATTTTTGAACAACCTTTCGCCAGTTTTTTTCTGAGGAGCCCAATAACACCGTTAATCCGGCACGGCCCCTGCATTGATTCAGACACACGACAATCTAATGCCGGCCTATCTCGCACTATCAGGAAAAACTGCCGAACCAGAGCCCATACCGCCTGTCAGACCGTCTAGGCTCAGACAATTCCAAGCTCGCTCGAGGTCCTATCGATGACTCAAGAACCACTTGTTCGCGAAGCAGAGGTGGCCGCATTCCGCGACGCCGTCTTGACCAAACTCACCTACGCGGTGGGCAAAGACCCGGATCACGCCTTCGACCACGACTGGTTCGAGGCCATTGCCTTGGCCGCGCGCGATCACATGGTCGAGCACTGGATGGATCACACCCGGCAGATCTACCGCAAAGGTCAGAAACGCGTTTACTACCTCTCCCTGGAATTTCTCATCGGCCGGCTGCTCTACGACAGCCTGAGCAACCTCGGGCTGCTCGATGTGGCCCGCGAGGCCATGACCGAACTCGGTGTCGACATTGAGCGTATCCGCCTGTTGGAGCCCGACGCGGCACTGGGTAACGGCGGCCTTGGTCGTCTGGCGGCGTGCTTCATGGAAAGCATGTCGACCCTCGGTATCGCCGGGCACGGCTACGGCATTCGTTATGAACACGGCTTGTTCCGTCAGGCGATTGTCGACGGCTGGCAGCAGGAACAGACCGAACACTGGCTGGATTTCGGTAACCCATGGGAATTTGAACGGCCAGAGGTCGTGTACCCGATCGGCTTCGGCGGCAGCGTCGAAACCGTCACCGACGAAGCCGGCAAATCCAAACAAGTCTGGACCCCGGCGGAAACCGTTCGCGCGATTGCTTATGACACGCCGGTGGTCGGTTGGCGTGGAGCCAGCGTCAACACACTGCGGCTGTGGCGCGCCCGGGCCATGGAAGATTTGCACCTGGAACGCTTCAATGCCGGCGACCATTTGGGCGCGGTAGCGGAGGTGGCCCGGGCGGAAAGTATTTCCCGTGTGCTTTACCCGGCGGATAGCACCGAAGCCGGCCAGGAACTGCGTCTGCGTCAGGAATACTTCTTCGTCGCCGCGTCCTTGCAGGATCTGCTGCGTCGTCATCGCAACATGCACACCTCGGTCCTGACCTTGGGCGACCACGCGGCGATCCAGCTCAATGACACCCACCCCTCGATTGCCGTGGCCGAGCTGATGCGTCAGCTGGTCGACGTCTACGATGTGGCGTGGGACGCAGCATGGCAGGTCACTGTCGACACGCTCTCCTACACCAACCACACGCTGTTGCCCGAAGCGCTGGAAACCTGGCCGGTCGGTTTGATGGAGCGGATGCTGCCGCGGCACATGCAGATTATTTATCTGATCAACGCCCAGCACATCGATTCGCTGCGGGCCAAGGGTGTCCATGACTTCGACGTGCTGCGCGCGGTGTCGCTGATCGAGGAAGACAACGGCCGCCGCGTGCGCATGGGCAACCTGGCGTTCCTGGGATCACACAGCGTCAATGGCGTGTCTGCGCTGCACACGCAGCTAATGCGCAAAACGGTGTTCTCCGAACTGCACAAACTTTACCCGGAGCGGATCAACAACAAGACCAACGGCATCACATTCCGCCGCTGGCTCTACCAGGCCAACCCCGAACTGACGTCGATGATGGTCGATGCCCTCGGCCCGGACCTGCTGGACAATCCTGAAAAACGCCTGCTCGACCTGGAACCGTTCGCGGAGAAATCCGCGTTCCGCAAAGCGTTCGCCGAACAGCGGCTGCACAGCAAGAAGGCCCTGGCCTACATCATTCACGAGCGACTCGGGGTGGCGGTCAACCCGGCGGCGATGTTCGACGTGCAGGTCAAACGGATCCACGAATACAAACGTCAATTGCTCAACCTGCTGCACACTGTCGCGCTGTATCAGGCGATTCGCGCCGAGCCGGAAATCGACTGGGTGCCGCGCGTGAAGATCTTCGCGGGTAAAGCGGCGGCCAGTTATCACCAGGCCAAGCTGATCATCAAACTGACCAACGACATCGCTCGGGTGGTGAACAACGACCCGACCGTGCGCGGTTTGCTCAAAGTGGTGTTCCTGCCCAATTACAACGTCAGCCTGGCCGAGAGCATCATTCCGGCGGCGGATCTGTCGGAGCAGATTTCCACCGCAGGGTTCGAAGCTTCAGGCACCAGCAACATGAAATTCGGCCTCAACGGCGCGCTGACCATTGGCACCCTGGACGGGGCCAACGTGGAAATGTGCGAGTTCATCGGTGCCGACCACATGTTCATCTTCGGTCTCAGCGCTCAGCAGGTCGAGGCGCGCAAGCAGAACCATGAGTTCAACGCGACGCCTGACATCGCCGCGTCCCATCGGCTCAATGACGTGCTGCAGGCGATTCGTGGCGGGGTGTTCTCGCCGGATGATCCGTCCCGTTACACCGGGTTGATCGATTCGCTGGTGGATTACGACCGTTTTCTGGTCTGTGCCGATTTCGATTCCTATTGGGACGCGCAGATGCGGGTTGAGGCCCATTGGCACGATTCGAAAGAATGGTGGCGTTCGGCGGTGCTGAACACCTCCCGGATGGGCTGGTTCTCGTCAGACCGGACCATTCGTGAGTACGCCACGGAGATCTGGAAGGCCTTGGAGTAACTTTTAGCGACAAATGTGCGCAAGGCCCAACGTCGGTAGGGCCTGATCGATATACTAAGCACCAACTTCACCTTTGTGGGAGCGGGCTTGCTCGCGAAAGCGGACTGACATTCGACATCAATGTTGAATGGGATGCCCTCTTCGCGAGCAAGCCCGCTCCCACATTGGGTTTGTGGTGCAGATGCAATCTGCGCTCACACTGGATTCCGGGTGTCTGGTCACTAGACTGAACCAGACGCTGTATCGCCCGGATTCGCCCCGCAGCGGGCCGCTTAGGGATATCGACCATGCAATGGATGTTCATGCTGATTGGGCTGGTGCTGGGCTGGATACTCGACGAGTCGTTCAGCGATGGGTTATTGGGCGCGCTGCTTGGGTTGGGAGTTGGCCAGGTCATTCAAATTGGCCGCTTGAGTTCACAGACCGCCGAGCAACGTCGGTTACTGGATCAGGCTCAAATCGCGCTGAATGCGGTGCAGCAACGGCTGTCATTGCTGGAAGCTTCAGGCGTTAAAGCGCCGGAAACCAGCGAACCCGCCCCGTCCCCTGAATTCACGCTCGACGAAATCCCAGTCGAGGCCCCGGAGCTAATCTGGGAACTCCCACCTGAACTTGCACCGATAACCGCCGCGACCACCGAAGCCAGTCGTCCGCCGCCCGCCGATGCGTGGAAACCGGACCCGGTGGCCCGCGAACCGCAACAACCCGCCATCCCTCGCGGTCCGAATTTCATCGAGCGCGCCATCAGCGGTGCCCGCAACTGGCTGTTTGGCGGCAATACCGTGCTGCGGGTCGGCGTGGTGTTGTTGTTCCTCGGTCTGGCCTTCCTGCTGCGTTATGCCACCGAAGGCATGGTGGTGCCGATCGAATTGCGTTACGCCGGCGTTGCGGGGGCGGCATTGGGCCTGCTGGCGCTGGGGTGGTGGCTCAGAATTCGTAACAGTCATTACGCATTGATGCTGCAAGGCACCGGGATCGCGGTTTTATACCTGACGGTGTTTGCCGCGATGCGTCTGCATCCGCTGCTCGATCCCACGGCGGCGCTAGGCCTGCTGGTTGCGGTGACGGTGTTCTCGGCGATTCTCGCTATCACCCAGGACGCGTTGGGGCTGGCCGCTGCGGCAGCGCTCGGCGGTTTCGCCGCGCCGATCCTGACGTCCACCGGCGCGGGCAACCATGTCGCGCTGTTCAGCTATTTCGCCCTGCTCAACGCCGGCATTCTCGCCATCGCCTGGTTCAAGGCCTGGCGCCTGCTCAACCTGATCGGTTTTGTCGGCACCTTCGGCATCGGTTTCGCCTGGGGGCTGCGTTCCTATGCGCCGGAGTTGTTGTGGAGCACCGAGCCGTTCCTGATTCTGTTTTTCCTGATGTACCTGGCCATTGGTCTGCTGTTCGCCCGGCGCACGTTGCTGGAAATGAGCGACGCCCCCGAGGACGACAGCCGCGAAGCGCTGCTGCGCTGGTCGGCGCGCAAGGGCGATTACGTCGACGGCACGATGCTGTTCGGTCCGCCGCTGGTGGGCTTCGGTTTGCAGTTTGCGCTGGTCCAGCACCTGGAATTTGCCGCCGCGTTCAGTGCGTTGGCGCTGGGTATGATTTATATGGGCCTGGCTCGATTGTTGATGGGTGGTCGGGCGTTGTTGCTGGCAGAAACCTGTCTGGCGCTGGGCGTGATCTTCACCAGCCTGGCGATTCCGCTGGGGCTCGATGCTCGCTGGACGGCGGCAGCCTGGGCAGTGGAAGGCGCGGGGATTTTCTGGCTCGGCCTGCGTCAGCAACGACCGCTGGCCCGCGCCTTCGCCTTGCTGCTGCAACTGGGGTCGGCGCTGGCGTTTGTCAGCGAATTGCAGATAGGCGAAAGCAGCCTGCTGGACGGTGCACCATTGGGCGCATTGATGCTCGGCGTGGCGCTGCTGTTCAGCTTCTATCAATTGCGCAACGCATTGCCCGAGCAGACCTCGCCATGGGAGCGCAAAGGGCTGCCGGTGTTGGCGTGCCTCGGTCTGAGCTTCCTCTATCTGCTGGCGCCGTTGTTCTTCCTCACTCACGGCACGGCGATCAGTTGGGCGCTGGCGGGCCTGGCGACGTTGTTTGTCGGTCTACGCCTGCAATCGCGGACGTTCCTGTTCACCGCGTTTGCCGTGCAATTGTTGGGCGGTGCGTTGTTCCTGCTGCGGCTGCAAGGTTCGAGCGGTGAGTCTGGCGCTGTGTTCAGCGCCGGATGGAGTGGTTTGCTCAGCGCTTCCTTGATCGGCCTGGCGTTGATCGCCGGCATGTTGCTGGCGGCTCGTGACGACATGGTTCGCAGCGATATTCGATTGTTGCGCGGCTTGTCGGTGGTGCTGCTCGCCGGTCTGGTGCTGATCAATCTGGCGGTGCTGTTTGTCCTGCCCTGGCAAACCGCAAGTGCGGTGTGGGCGGCCAGTGGTTTGTTCATCATCTGGCTCAGTTTGTACCTCAAACAGCGCGTGAGTTTTGTCTTCGGCCTGCTATTGCAGGTGATTGGCGGCGCGGCGTTCCTGCTGGCCGGGCCGGACGTGCTCGGGACGCTGGCCAGCGAAGGTTTGCGCCCATTGGCCCACAGCGGCTTCTGGACGCCGCTGGTGCTGGGCCTGGCGGCATTGGTTGGCGCCTGGCGCTTGCAGCTCGGCGACCCTGCCACGGCGTTCAATGCGGTGAGTTTGCAGCGTTTGTCCGACGTGTTGCTGGCCTGGGGCGCGGGTTGGTGGGCGCTGGCGTGGGTTAGCGAAGTGCTGCGCTTCGCGCCGTTGAATCTGCAAGCGACATTGCTGCTGGCCGTCGCAGCCCTGAGTGTCGCGCTCTGGACGCTGTTGGCGCTGCGATTGAAATGGTCGGCGCTGGGTTTGCTCTGCAACACCTTGTTGATTCCTGCGGCGGGGCTGGTGTTGGTCGCCGCGTGGCATTCGCGTTATCACCCGGCGGCCAATTTCGGTTGGTTGGCGTGGGCGGCAGTGTTCGTCGTGCATTTCATCGCCCTGCGGCGTCTGGCGCCGATGCTGCCGGCGCGCGCCCTGAGTACTGCCCACGTGCTCGGCTGCTGGCTGCTGATCGGTGTACTGGCTCTGGAGCTGCGTTATGGCTTGCTGCTGTTGTCCGAGCAGTACAACGCCTGGCGTTGGTTGGGTTGGGCGATTCTGCCGAGCCTGTATCTGGTGCTCGCAGCTGCGCCTCGTGCGTGGCCTTGGCCGGTGTCGGCTTATCCTCGCGAGTACCGTGTGTACGCCGCAGCGCCCCTGGCCTTGTTGATGCTCGGCTGGTTCTGGCTGGCGAACATCGTCAGCGACGGGACTGCCGAACCTCTGCCGTATGTACCGTTGATCAACCCGCTGGAGCTGGGCCTGCTGTTTGCGCTGTTCGGTGTTTACGTGTGGTCCCGCAGCGCCGTAACGCAACTGGCGATCCGCAAGGACTACTTTGATCACGCCGCGCAACTGATCGCCGGGGTCTCACTGTTTGCCTTCTTTACTGCACTGGTAAACCGCACGGCTCACCATTGGGGCGGCGTGCCGTTCGAGCTGGATCTGCTGCTCGCGTCGATGCAGGTGCAGGCTGGTCTGTCGATCGTCTGGACCTTGATGGCGCTGAGTCTGATGATCGGTGGTCACCTGCGTAATCGCCGCGAAGTCTGGCTGATCGGCGCCGCATTGATCGGTGTGGTCGTGGCCAAGCTGTTCTTTGTCGAATTGAGTAACCGCGGCGGACTTGCGCGGATCGTCTCGTTTATAGGCGTTGGCGTGTTGCTGCTGGTGGTGGGTTATTTCGCCCCGTTGCCGCCCAAGCGCGCCGAAACTGTGCCGGAGGCTGGAAAGCCAGTCCCGGAAACCGAAGGAGTGTCGTCTTGAGTCAGAAGCTGAACCTGGGCTGGTTGGGCGCTGTTGCGCTGGGTGTGGCGTTGTCGGCCAGCGCCCAGGAAAAACCTGCGGACTTCAGCACTCGGGTGCCGTTGTCTGTCAGCGGTGAAGGCCCGTGGTATCGCCTCGAATTACCTTTGGCCGTGCAGCTGAATGCGCGACAGACTGACCTGAGCGATGTGCGCGTGTTCAACGCCGCCGGTGAGGCTCAGGCTTACGCCCTGGCCCGCGAGCCTGCGTCTACCAGCGAAAACCGCACCCTGACCGACGTGAAGTGGTTCCCGTTGTACAACTCGGCGGACGCTACCGAGCATGCGCCGAGCGTGCGCGTGCAATCGAGCGCCAACGGCACATTGGTCGAAGTGCAGCCCTCCAGTCAGCTGGAAGCGGGTGAAGAAGTCCTGCGCGGCTGGTTGCTCGACGCCAGCGGCATCAAGGCGCCGTTGCAACAATTGATCCTCGACTGGACCAGCGAGCGCGACGGCTTCCAGCGTTTCAGCATCGAAGCCAGCGACGACTTGCAGCAGTGGCAGTCGTGGGGCGAAGGCCAGGTGGCGCGGCTGACGTTTGCGGACGAGCGGGTGGAGCAGCATGAAGTCGGACTGCCGGGCCAATCGGCGCGCTATCTGCGCTTGCTGTGGAGCGCGCCGCAATCGGCGCCGACGCTGACCTCGGCGCAACTGGAAAGCGCCAGCACCCGCAGCCTGCCACTGCCGTTGGTGTGGTCGCAAGCGTTGGCCGGCAGCAGCGTGAAGGCCGGTGAATACACCTGGCAATTGCCGATGGGACTGAATGTCGAACGGGTGCAGGTCGAGCTGAGTCAACCCAACAGCCTGGCGCCGGTGACCTTGTCCGGTCGTCGGGAAAGCAGCCTGCCGTGGCAGCCATTGAGCAGCGGTTTGCTCTATCGCCTGATCCAGAATGGGCAGGACGTGGTGCAGAACGAATTGCAATTGCCGGGGCAAACCGTACGGCAGTTGAAACTGACCGTCGATGAGCGCGGCGGTGGACTGGGTGCCGAGGCGCCGACGATTCGGTTTGCCGTGCGTTCGACCCAATTGGTGTTCCTGGCGCGCGGTGCCGGACCTTATACGCTGGCGCTCGGGAGCGCGACGGTGAAGGCGGCGAACCTGCCGTTGTCGACGTTGATTCCGGATTACAGTGCGGCGAAGTTGGCGGCGCTGGGCAAGGCAAAAGTCGAAGGTGCGGCCGTTGTTACGCCGGCGTCGACAGCGACAACGGCTGCGATGCCTGGCACGAACTGGAAGAAGTTCGGGTTGTGGGCAGTGTTGTTGCTGAGTGTTTTGTTTCTAGCGGCGATGGCGTTCAGCCTGTTGCGCAAGCCGTCTGCTAAAACTTGAGAATGGCTGGCGCTACGCGCCCTTCGCGAGCAAGCCCGCTCCCACATTGGATCTGTGTCGCACAGGAGATCCAGTTGGAGCGGCTTGCTCGCGAAGACGGAGTGTCAGGCAAAGAAAATGTCGAAACGGCCCCTAATCCTTGGCCCCCATCCGTCCCATTTCGAACTACGCTACATCCCGGCACATGAACTCTATTGGGCGGATCACGTCTGATAGGAGGAAATGCGCCCCGACTCGCGCTAAACTGCGCGGGTTTTTAGCCCCCCCATTCCTCCGGAGCCGTCCATGTCCCGCGTTACCCTGAGTCGCTATTTGATCGAGCAGACCCGTAGCAACAACACCCCTGCCGATCTGCGTTTTCTGATCGAAGTGGTGGCGCGCGCCTGCAAGGAAATCAGCCACGCCGTCTCCAAAGGCGCCCTGGGTGGTGTCCTGGGCAGCATGGGCACCGAAAACGTCCAAGGCGAAGTGCAGAAGAAACTCGACGTGATTTCCAACGAGATCCTGCTCGAAGCCAACGAATGGGGCGGTCACCTGGCCGGCATGGCGTCCGAAGAAATGGACAATGCCTACCAGATCCCGGGCAAGTATCCTAAAGGCGCATACCTGTTGGTATTCGACCCACTGGACGGTTCGTCGAACATCGATATCAACGCGCCGGTCGGTACTATCTTCTCAGTACTGCGTTGCCCGAACGAGCACCTGAGCCAGAACGAAAGCCTGAGCGAAAAAGCCTTCCTGCAGCCAGGCACCCAACAGGTTGCCGCCGGTTACGCGATCTATGGCCCACAAACCATGCTGATCCTGACCTTGGGCGACGGCGTGAAAGGCTTCACCCTGGACCGCGAAATGGGCAGCTTCGTGCTGACCCACGAAGACATCAAGATTCCGGAAACCACTCAGGAATTCGCGATCAACATGTCCAACCAGCGTCACTGGGAAGCGCCGGTACAACGCTACGTCAGCGAATTGCTGGCTGGCGAAGAAGGCCCGCTGAAAAAGAACTACAACATGCGCTGGGTCGCCGCGATGGTTGCCGATGTGCATCGCATCCTGACCCGTGGTGGCGTGTTCATGTACCCGCGCGACAGCCGCGAGCCGTCCAAGCCGGGCAAACTGCGTCTGATGTACGAAGCCAACCCGATGTCGTTCCTGGTCGAACAAGCTGGCGGCGCTTCCACCGATGGCCACCAGCGCATCCTCGACATTCAGCCTGAAGGCCTGCACCAGCGCGTAGCAGTGTTCCTCGGTTCGAAAGAAGAAGTGGCACGCGCCACGGCTTACCACAAGGAATAAACCCATGGCCGAGCCCTGGCAGCCGTTGCTCGAATGGTGGTTCGGTACAGCCGAAACACCCAAGGCAATCGCGGCTGACAAGGGCAAGTTATGGTTCGGCAAGCGCGACAGCCAGGACCTCGAAGCGCGCACGCGTTTCGGGGACTGGGTCGAGCAGGCACTGGCCGGTGGATTGACCGAGTGGGCGCAACGCCCCGAAGGTTGGCTGGCCCTGGTGCTGTTGCTTGATCAACTCCCGCGAATGATCTTTCGCGATTCACCCAAATCTTTCGCTGGCGATCCCAGGGCTCAGGCACTGGTGGCGCAAGGCATTGCTGCGGATTTCGACCGGCAGTTACAGCCTATCCAGCGGGTGTTCATCTATTTGGTGTTCGAGCATTGCGAGAATCTGGCGGTGCAGAATGAAGCCGTGTCGCGTTACATCGATCTGGTGGCGCAACAGCCGGAAGCTGATCGGGCACTGTTTGCCGATTATCTGGATTATGCCGAGAAGCATCAGCAGGTGATTGCGCGGTTTGGGCGGTTTCCGCATCGCAATGCGGTGATGGGAAGGGAATCTACGGCTGAGGAGCTGGCGTTTCTGTCGGGACCTGGGTCTCGGTTCTAATTCTTCGTTGCTGCTGATGCCGTCTTCGCGAGCAAGCCCGCTCCCACATTGGATCTGTGTCGCACAGGAGATCCAATGTGGGAGCGGGCGTGCTCGCGAAGAGGCCCGAAAAAGCACTAAATCCTGAAGCTACCCACCAACTGCTTCAACCGCGCCGCTTGCTGCTCAAGATCGGCACACGCACGCAAGGTCGACTGCAAGTTCTCCACGCCTTCCTGGTTCAGCGTGTTGATCTCGGTGATGTCGACGTTGATCGACTCCACCACCGCCGTCTGTTCTTCGGTCGCGGTCGCCACCGACTGGTTCATGCCGTCGATTTCGCCGATGCGCTGGGTCACGCTGCCCAGCCGTTCGCCGGCCTGGTTGGCGATGCCGACGCTACTTTCGCTCTGGCGCTGGCTGTCGGTCATGGTGCTGACCGCTTCCCGGGCACCGACTTGCAGTTCTTCGATCATCTTCTGCACTTGCTGCGCCGAATCCTGAGTGCGGTGGGCGAGGTTGCGCACCTCGTCCGCTACCACGGCAAAACCACGTCCGGCTTCACCGGCACGAGCCGCTTCGATGGCCGCGTTGAGCGCCAACAGGTTGGTCTGCTGCGAGATGCTGGTGATTACTTCCAGAATCTGCCCGATGTTCACCGTGTTGCTGTTGAGCGTCTCGATGTTGCCGCACGAATCACTGATCTTCGCCGAGAGCTGCTGCATCGCCGCGATGGTTTTATCCACCACTTGCTGGCCATCTTCAGCCAGTGCACGGGCGTCGCTCGAATGCTGGGAGGCGAGGGCGGCGTTCTGGGCGATTTCCTGGGCGGCGGCGCCCAGTTCGTTGATTGCCGCAGCCACGCTGCTGGTGCGCGAGGCTTGCTGGTCGGAGTTGAACATCGACGAATTCGACGCGGCCACCACACGCAAAGCGACTTCATTGACCTGGCCCGTGGCCGAGGCCACTTCCCGGATCGAGGTATGAATACGTTCCACAAAGCGGTTGAACGAAGTGCCCAGCGCGCCGAATTCGTCATGGCCGTGGATGGTCAGGCGTTTGGTCAGGTCGCCTTCGCCCTCGGCGATGTCATGCATGGCGCGGCCCATGGTCAGCAGCGGCTGCATCAGGAAGCTGATCAGCATCCCCAGCAGCGCGATGATGATCACCACCGCAATCACCATGGCAATGATGGCCGAGGTGCGGAATTCGCTGAGCATCGAGAAGGCGGTTTCCTGATCCAGCACTAGCGCCACATACCAGTCCGCTGACGGCACGCCGTTGACGTGGGTGAAGGATATGAATTGGCTCTTGCCGTCGATCTCGACTTCTTTCATGCCCGGGCTGACTTTTGGCGCACCGTTGGGGTAGGCGTCGGCCAGGCTCTTGAGCACCAGTTTGCTGTCCGGGTGGATCAGGATTTTGCCGTCGGCGCTGACGATGAACGCATGGCCGTGGCCGCCGAAGTTCAGCGAGTTAATGATTGCGCTGACGCTGGACAGGTCGATGTCTGCACCAGCGACACCGATCATCTGGTTCTGATGCTTCACCGGAGTGGCAACGGTGATCACCAGTTTGCCGGACGAGGCGGCGATGTAGGGTTCGGTAACGATGGTCTGTTGTGCACTGTTGGCCGCTTTGTACCAGCCACGGGCGCGGGGATCGTAATCCGCGGCGCGATTGCCTGCCGGAATAGAGAACATAACCCCGTCGGTGCCGCCGAAGTAGCTCAGCTGGAAATTGCTGGTGTAGGCCGGTAGGTCGATGGCGCGCTTGAGGTTGGCCTGGGCGCTGCCGTCCACGGCAATCTGTTGGGACAGCGATTGCAGCAACTGGATGCGGCTTTCCAGCCAGGTCTGGATGTTGCTGGTGGTCAAGCTACCGAGTTCCTGCATCGAAGATTCGGTGCTGCTGCGCAGCGTTTGGCGCTGACGATAGTCGTTGAACAGGATGAAACAAGCGAATGCAACGGCCACCACGAGGGCAGCAGCCAGCAAGATCTTGTGGCTGAATTTCATGTTTCTGGTCATTAAATGAGCTACCGCGGAGGGCTGGTCAACAAAGGGGGGCAATTTCCACAGGCGTGGGCGTTGCATTGCATTTTATGTCGACTGGTCAGTGCCAAAGATTAGGCAGATTTTGCGAAAAGCGACGAAATACTCAGCGGCGCAAGAAAGTGGCTGATTTATCGGGAAAAGGCAGACGAATGGATCAATAAATAGCCGGCCCGTCAGGGAACCAGACAGGGGTTTTCTCTTCTAAGCTTCTGCTTGGCAGCCATGCCATTCCCCTTCGCCCCAGGAGCTACACCATGTCGCTGCGTTCAATCGCCCTGCTTTCGTTCTGCGTGCTGCTGGCCGCGTGCAGCAAGGTCAATCAGGAAAACTATTCGAAACTGTCGTCAGGCATGCCCAAGGCCGAGGTAGAAACCTTGCTGGGCACACCCACCGACTGTTCGGGCGCGCTCGGCATGTCCAGTTGCACCTGGGGTGACAAGAACAGCTTTATCAGCGTGCAGTACGCCGGTGACAAAGTGTTGATGTTTTCTGGCCAAGGCCTGAAGTAATCCGGGGCTATTCGCCCACGGGAGAAAAACAATGAAGCGGTTATTGATCTTACTTTTTGCCGGCCTGGTATTGGCCGGCTGCGCCACTTCTGGCGAAGACCCGTTGGCGCCAAAGACCGTCAACAGCGTCAACCTCAAGCGTTATCAGGGGACCTGGTACGAGTTGGCCCGTCTGCCGATGTATTTCCAGCGCAACTGCGCGCAATCCGAAGCTCGTTACACCCTCAAGCCTGACGGTAACGTATTGGTGCTGAACCGCTGCCTGACGGCGGACTGGCAATGGGAAGAGGCCAGGGGCACGGCGTATCCACAGGTGCCGGGCAAGTCCGACAAGTTGTGGGTCGAGTTCGATACCTGGTTCTCGCGATTGCTGCCGGGCGTGGCGAAGGGAGAATACTGGGTGTTGTTCGTCAGCGACGACTACAAGACCGCCATCGTCGGTGACCCGAGTCGTCGTTATCTCTGGCTGCTGTCACGCACCCCGACAGTTAACGGCGTAGTGCGTGAAGAACTGCTGAGCAAGGCACGTCAGCAGGGTTACGACACCACTCGACTGATCTGGCGCGCGACGGATACGCAGATGGCCAAGACATCGCATTAACGGTTAGCGGATATCCAATGTGGGAGCGGGCTTGCTCGCGAAGAGGTCGTCATGTTCAACAGAGATGTTGACTGCCAGACCACTTTCGCGAGCAAGCCCGCTCCCACATTTTTTTGTGTGTCAGCCCAGGAGATCGCGCAGGACCTGGGTGAAGGCGCGATTGCTTTCCTCTTCTCCTGCATGACGCCCGTCACGCACGACCCACTGACCATTGACCAGCACGTCCCGCACTTGGCGATCGCCGCCGGCAAATAACCAACGATTGAGAATCCCGTCGCCACTGGCTGTCGCCAGGTACGGATCGTTGCCGTCCAGCACCAGCCAATCCGCACGTTTGCCGACTTCCAGTGCGCCGATCGGCTGTCCCAGCGCCTGAGCTCCGCCATCCAGCGCAGCGTCGTACAGTGTGCGTCCGACCATCGGCTGATCCGCGCCATACAACCGATTGCGTCGTTGATCCCGCAGACGCTGGCCGTATTCCAGCCAGCGCAATTCTTCCACCACGCTCAATGACACATGGCTGTCGGAACCGATGCCCATGCGCCCGCCCTGAGCAAGGAAATCCACCGCCGGGAAAATCCCGTCGCCGAGGTTGGCTTCGGTGGTCAGGCACAAACCGGCGATGGCGCGACTCTTGGCCATCAGCGTGACTTCTTCCGGATTGGCGTGAGTCGCGTGGACCAGGCACCAGCGCTGATCGACATCGGTATTTTCGTACAGCCATTGCAGCGGACGGCGACCACTCCAGCTCAGGCAGTCATCGACTTCTTTCTGCTGTTCGGCGATGTGAATGTGAATCGGGCATTGCTTGTCGCTGGCGGCTAGCACTTCGCTGATCTGCTGCGGCGTTACCGCGCGCAACGAGTGGAAACACAAACCCAGCGCCTGCGCCGGTTGTTGCGCCAGGATCGGCTGCAAGCGCGACTGAAGCTTCAGGTAGTTTTCGGTAGTGTTGATAAAGCGGCGCTGGCCGTCGTTCGGGGCCTGGCCGCCAAAGCCGGAGTGGCTGTAGAGCACCGGCAGCAAGGTCAAACCGATACCGGCGGAGCTGGCTGCCTGGCTGATGCGCAGCGCCAGCTCGGCTGGATCTGCGTAAGGTTGGCCGCTCGTGTCGTGGTGCACGTAATGAAATTCTGCAACCGAGGTGTAACCGGCCTTGAGCATTTCGATGTACAGCTGACGGGCGATGACGCCGAGTTGTTCCGGGCTGATTTTTCCGACGAGGCGATACATCAAATCGCGCCAGGTCCAGAAACTATCGTTCGGATTACCCGCCACTTCCGCCAGCCCGGCCATGGCCCGCTGGAACGCGTGGGAGTGCAAATTCGGCATGCCCGGCAGCAGCGGACCGCTCAGCCGTTCGGCGTCATCTGCGTGAGAATCGGCCTGGATATGGGTCAGCACGCCATCGGCGCTGACCTCAAGACGTACATTGTTGGCCCATCCACTAGGCAGCAGCGCGCGTTCGGCAAAGAAGGCGGACATGGTTCAGCACCCCATCGTGTGTTATTTGTATATACATATACAGACGTTTGCCTGCTCGGTAAACTCCGGCAAGCTAGCAACCTCTAACAGACGATCAAGGATTAACCGTGCCGACTCCGCCTGCAGTCTCCCCGTTGGCCGCACACATGGGCGACAGTCCGGCGCCCTTGTACGCCCGCGTCAAACAGATGATCACCCAGCAAATCGACAGTGGAAACTGGCCGCCGCACTACCGCGTTCCGTCGGAAAGCGAGCTGGTCAGCCAGCTGGGGTTCAGCCGCATGACCATCAACCGTGCCCTGCGCGAGATGACCGCCGACGGTCTGCTGGTGCGCATGCAAGGCGTCGGCACGTTCGTCGCCGAGCCGAAAAGCCAGTCGGCACTGTTTGAAGTGCACAACATCGCCGACGAAATCGCCTCCCGCGGCCATCGCCACACCTGCAAGGTGATCACCCTTGAAGAAGAGGCCGCCGGTTCCGAACGCGCCCTGGCACTGGACATGCGCGAAGGCCAGAAGGTTTTCCACTCGCTGATCGTGCATTTCGAAAACGATATTCCGGTGCAAATCGAAGACCGTTTCGTCAACGCACTGGTGGCGCCGGAATACTTGAAGCAGGACTTCACCCTGCAAACGCCCTACGCCTATCTGAATCAGGTCGCGCCGTTGACCGAAGGCGAGCACGTGGTCGAGGCGATTCTGGCCGAGCCCTCCGAATGCAAATTGCTGCAGATTGAAAAAGGCGAGCCGTGCCTGCTGATTCGTCGCCGCACCTGGTCCGGCCGTCAGCCGGTCACCGCCGCTCGTTTGATCCATCCAGGTTCCCGTCATCGTCTGGAAGGTCGGTTCCATAAATAGAGAGCATAAATGAGTGAAATGAAGGTTCTACGCGCAAAAGATTACCCGCGCATGCCGTGGAAAAACGGCGGCGGCAGCACCGAAGAAATCACCCGCGATGCCGGCACTGGCCTTGAGGGCTTCGGCTGGCGTTTGTCGATTGCCGATATCGGCGAATCGGGCGGGTTCTCCACGTTCGCCGGTTACGAGCGGATCATTACTGTGTTGCAAGGCGACGGCATGACGTTGCGGGTTGATGGTCAAGACACTTGGCCATTGTTACCGCTGGACCCATTTGCCTTCAGTGGTGAGAGCCAGGTTTCCTGCACATTGCTCGGCGGCCCGATTCGCGATTTCAACCTGATTTATGCGCCGCAGCGTTACAGCGCACGGTTACAGTGGCTGGCTGGCGAGCAGCGGTTTTTCAGCGAGGCTGGGACTGTGCTGGTATTCAGTGTCAGTGAAACGCTTGAAGTGAAGGTCGGTAACAGCGCTTCACAATTGGGTCGCCATGATTGCCTGCAACTTGTCGGTAACACCAAGTTGCTGGAAGTCTCCAGCAGTGGCGCCTGCTGCGTGATCGAGCTGACTGCACGCTGATCCGAAACTCAATCGACTTTATCGCGGGCAAGCCCGCTCCCACAGGATCTTCATCGGACCTGTGGGAGCGGGCTTGCCCGCGATGCTTTTCGTCACCGCAAATCCGTTCCCGAAAGCGCACCAACTTGTTACCGAACGCCCCAGCGTGGCGCAAAACCATGCTCAAGTAACAAACATCGCCCTTGCGCAAAAACCCCTCCGAAAAATTTCATCTTCGCTAGAAGCCTTGATCCAGGCACCTTCCAGCCGTTCCATAACTTTTCTTGAACGCCCATCCAACAAGTTGGCCGCTTGATTGCATATGCTTGTATGTACAAGTAAAGACGTATGCGTATGAGTCGACTGAGACTCCTCGCAACGTCCACTGATTCGCTTGTGGCGCAACGATGCGCACAGGCTGGCTTGCCCACCGCCAGGGTTGGTTTGGATTGATCGCTGAGGAGTCTTTTTCGTGACTGACAATACCCAGAAACCTACGAAGTATCGTAACGTCGAAATCCGCGCTGCCCGCGGTAACAAGCTGACCGCCAAGAGCTGGCTGACCGAAGCGCCGCTGCGCATGTTGATGAACAACCTCGACCCGGAAGTCGCCGAGAACCCTAAAGAACTGGTGGTTTACGGTGGTATCGGTCGTGCTGCGCGTAACTGGGAATGCTACGACAAGATCGTCGAAAGCCTGACCAACCTGAATGACGACGAGACCCTGCTGGTGCAATCCGGCAAGCCGGTCGGCGTGTTCAAGACCCACAGCAACGCCCCGCGCGTGCTGATCGCCAACTCCAACCTGGTACCGCACTGGGCGAGCTGGGAACACTTCAACGAACTCGACGCCAAAGGCTTGGCCATGTACGGCCAGATGACCGCTGGCAGCTGGATCTACATCGGTAGCCAGGGCATCGTTCAAGGCACTTACGAAACGTTCGTCGAAGCCGGTCGCCAACACTACAACGATGACCTGAAAGGTCGTTGGGTCCTGACCGCAGGCCTCGGCGGCATGGGCGGCGCTCAGCCACTGGCCGCGACCCTTGCCGGTGCATGCTCTCTGAACATCGAATGCCAGCAGGTCAGTATCGATTTCCGTTTGAATAGCCGTTATGTCGATGAGCAAGCCACCGACCTCGACGACGCGCTGGCCCGCATCGCTAAATACACCAAGGAAGGCAAAGCGATTTCCATCGCCCTGCTCGGCAACGCGGCTGAAATTCTGCCGGAACTGGTCAAGCGCGGGGTACGCCCGGACATGGTCACCGACCAGACCAGCGCCCACGACCCGCTCAACGGTTACCTGCCGGCCGGCTGGACTTGGGAAGAGTACCGCGCTCGCGCCAAGACCGAGCCAGCCGCTGTCGTCAAAGCTGCCAAGCAATCGATGGCTGTACACGTAAAAGCGATGTTGGAGTTCCAGAAAATGGGCATTCCGACCTTCGACTACGGCAACAACATCCGTCAGATGGCCCAAGAAGAAGGCGTGGAAAACGCATTCGACTTCCCAGGCTTCGTACCGGCTTACATCCGTCCGCTGTTCTGCCGCGGTATCGGTCCATTCCGTTGGGCTGCGCTGTCGGGTAACGCTGAAGACATCTACAAAACCGACGCCAAAGTAAAAGAGCTGATCCCGGACGACGCCCACCTGCACAACTGGCTGGACATGGCCCGCGAGCGCATCAGCTTCCAGGGTCTGCCGGCTCGTATCTGCTGGGTTGGCCTGGGCCTGCGCGCCAAGCTCGGTCTGGCGTTCAACGAAATGGTACGCAGCGGTGAGCTGTCGGCGCCGATCGTGATCGGCCGCGACCACCTGGATTCCGGTTCGGTCGCCAGCCCGAACCGCGAAACCGAATCCATGCAGGACGGTTCCGATGCCGTGTCCGACTGGCCACTGCTCAACGCTCTGCTCAACACTGCGAGCGGTGCGACCTGGGTTTCCCTGCACCACGGCGGCGGTGTCGGCATGGGCTTCTCCCAGCACTCGGGCATGGTGATTGTCTGCGACGGTACTGACGAAGCGGCCGAGCGTATCGCTCGCGTCCTGCACAACGACCCGGCGACCGGTGTCATGCGTCACGCCGATGCGGGTTATCAGATCGCGATCGACTGCGCCAAGGAACAAGGTCTGAACCTGCCGATGATTACCGGCAAGTAACGACAAACCTGTGGGAGCTGCTTTTATGTGAGAGCGAGCAAGCTCGCTCTCACTGGCCAGGCAGTGGCATCGCGCAATACCAGACCGTTGGATCCTGCCGGTCGAGCAGGACGCGATCACTGAACAAAAGCTGAGTGGGGCAAGCCGCGCTGCTGCGGTGTAAAGCCCGACTGGACGTGGACAGGGCTGGATGCCTCTTGACTGCCGTAAGCCAATTCATGATTAGGAGCGTCACACAATGAAATCGAACAAGACCCTGCTGACCACATTGCTTTCCATGGGCCTGCTGGCCAGCGCCGGCGCCACTCAGGCGGCGGGTTGGTGCGAGTCGGGCAAACCGGTGAAGTTCGCCGGCCTGAACTGGGAAAGCGGCATGCTGCTGACCGACGTGATGCAAGTCGTGCTGGAGAAAGGTTACGACTGCAAGGTCGACAGCCTGCCAGGCAACTCCATCACCATGGAAAACGCCCTGAGCAGTAACGACATTCAAGTGTTTGCCGAAGAGTGGGTCGGCCGCAGCGAAGTCTGGAACAAGGCTGAGAAGGCCGGCAAGGTCGTCGGTGTCGGCGCGCCTGTCGTGGGTGCTGTCGAAGGCTGGTACGTGCCGCGCTACGTGATCGAAGGCGACGCCAAGCGCAAGCTGGAGCCCAAAGCCCCGGACCTGAAAGCGATCGCCGACCTGAGCAAATACGCTTCCGTGTTCAAGGACCAGGAAGAGCCGTCCAAGGGCCGTTTCTATAACTGCCCGGCCGGCTGGACCTGTGAGCTGGACAACAGCGAAATGCTCAAGAGCTACGGCCTGGAAAGCACCTACACCAACTTCCGCCCAGGCACCGGCCCGGCGCTGGATGCCGCGGTGCTGTCGAGCTACAAGCGTGGCGAGCCGATCCTGTTCTACTACTGGTCGCCAACGCCGCTGATGGGTCAGGTTGACCTGGTCAAACTCGAAGAGAAGCCAGGCGTGGACAAGAGCGTGACCATCAAGGTCGGCCTGTCCAAGACCTTCCACGAGCAAGCCCCGGAACTGGTGGCCGTGCTGGAAAAGGTCAACCTGCCGATCGACCTGCTGAATCAGAACCTCGGGCGTATGGCCAAAGAGCGGATCGAGTCACCAAAACTGGCGAAAATCTTCCTCAAGGAACATCCTGAAGTCTGGCACGCATGGGTGAGCGAAGACGCAGCCAAAAAGATCGACGCGGCCTTGTAGGTTGAGCCTCTCCGACTGCCATGAATGGCAGTCGGGTGCTTGATCGCAACCCCTTGATTGAGAGTCTCTTATGTTTCCCGAAAGCTTTACCTTTTCCATCGCCGACTGGGTCAACAGTTGGGTCGATTCGCTGGTCACCAACTACGGCGACGTGTTCCGGCACATCTCCGACACCCTGTTGTGGGCCATCGTCAATCTCGAAGGGCTGCTGCGTGCGGCGCCCTGGTGGCTGATGCTGGCGATTGTGGCGGGCGTTGCCTGGCACGCGACCCGCAAAGTCGTCACCACCTCAGTCATCGTTGGCTTGCTGTTCCTGGTGGGGGCGGTCGGCCTCTGGGACAAGCTGATGCAGACCCTGGCGCTGATGATGGTAGCGACGGTCATTTCGGTGCTGATCGGCATTCCGCTGGGCATTCTCTCGGCACGCAGCAATCGCCTGCGTTCGGTGCTGATGCCGCTGCTGGACATCATGCAGACCATGCCGAGTTTCGTGTACCTGATTCCGGTGCTGATGCTGTTCGGCCTGGGCAAGGTCCCGGCGATTTTCGCCACGGTGATTTACGCCGCGCCGCCGTTGATCCGCCTGACCGATCTGGGCATCCGCCAGGTCGATGGTGAAGTGATGGAAGCGATCAACGCTTTCGGTGCCAACCGTTGGCAGCAACTGTTCGGCGTGCAACTGCCGCTGGCCCTGCCGAGCATCATGGCCGGGATCAACCAGACCACCATGATGGCCCTGTCGATGGTGGTAATCGCCTCGATGATCGGTGCCCGTGGCTTGGGCGAAGACGTGTTGGTGGGGATTCAGACCCTCAACGTCGGACGCGGCCTGGAAGCCGGTCTGGCGATCGTGATTCTGGCAGTGGTCATCGACCGCATTACTCAGGCGTATGGTCGGCCACGGCATGAGGTGAGCAAATGAACAACGAAGCCATCAGCAAGATTGAAGTCAAAAACGTCTTCAAGATTTTCGGCAACCGTTCCAAGGACGCGCTGGCCATGATTGGTCAGGGCAAAACCAAGGATCAGGTCCTGTCTGAAACCGGCTGCGTGGTCGGCGTGAACGATTTGTCGTTAAGCATCGGCACCGGCGAGATCTTCGTGATCATGGGCCTGTCGGGTTCCGGCAAATCCACTCTGGTGCGCCACTTCAATCGCCTGATCGACCCGACCAGCGGTGCGATCCTGGTGGACGGCGTGGACATCCTGCAATACGACATGGAAGCCCTGCGCGAATTTCGCCGGCACAAGATCAGCATGGTGTTCCAGAGCTTCGGCCTGCTGCCGCACAAGACTGTCGTGGATAACGTTGCCTACGGTCTGAAAGTGCGCGGCGAGAGCAAGCAAATGTGCACCGAACGTGCGCTGCACTGGATCAACACCGTCGGCCTCAAGGGCTACGAAAACAAATACCCGCATCAGCTGTCGGGCGGCATGCGTCAGCGTGTGGGCCTTGCCCGTGCCTTGGCGGCGGACACCGACATCATCCTGATGGACGAAGCCTTCAGCGCCCTCGACCCACTGATCCGGGCGGAAATGCAGGACCAGTTGCTGGAACTGCAAAAGACCCTGCACAAGACCATCGTCTTTATCACCCACGACCTCGACGAGGCCGTGCGCATCGGCAACCGCATCGCGATCCTCAAGGATGGCCGCCTGATTCAGGTGGGTACGCCACGGGAGATCCTGCATTCGCCAGCGGATGAGTATGTGGATCGGTTTGTTCAGCGGCGGGCTGCTGTGGTCTGAGCAATTTGTGGTGGCTGGGCCGGCCTCTTCGCGGGCAAGCCCGCTCCCACAGGATTTGTGTGCACTGGAAATCCAATGTGGGAGCGGGCTTGCTCGCGAAGGCGTCAGTGAAGCTGCATCAACATTAAGGTTGTACGCACGAGGTTGAAGATGTCCCAGGCTGAAAAAATCGTTATCGCCGACGCCCCGTTGCGTTGGCAGGATGTGGTCGCGGTCGCTCGTCACGGCGCGCAACTTGAACTGTCGGCGCAGGTCTGGGCGCGGATCGAGAATGCTCAGGCAATCGTCCAGCGCATCGTCACCAGCGGCGAACGCGCCTATGGCGTCAACACCGGCCTGGGTGCGTTGTGCAACGTTTCGCTCAAGGATGAACAACTCAGCCAACTGTCGCGTAATACCTTGCTCAGTCACGCCTGTGGCGTTGGCGCTCCCCTGGCCGACGAGCAGACCCGCGCGATCATGTGTGCAGCCATCCGCAATTACAGCCAGGGCAAATCCGGCATTCACCGTCGGGTGGTCGAAGCCCTGCTGGCGCTGCTCAATCGCGGCATCACCCCGCAAGTGCCGTCACAAGGTTCGGTGGGTTACCTGACCCACATGGCCCACGTCGGTATCGCCTTGCTGGGTGTCGGCAATGTCAGCTATCGCGGGCAGATCGTGTCCGCGCAACAGGCGCTGGCGGAAGAAGGTCTGCAACCGGTTCAGCTCGGCGCAAAAGACGGTTTGTGCTTGGTCAACGGTACGCCGTGCATGAGCGGTCTGAGCTGCCTGGCCATTGCCGATGCCACGCGCCTGGTGCAATGGGCTGATGTGATCGGCGCCATGAGCTTCGAAGCGCAACGCGGTCAGATCGCAGCGTTCGACGCCGAGATCATCGCGCTCAAGCCGCACCCAGGCATGCAGCAGGTCGGTATCAACCTGCGAGCGTTGCTCGACGGCAGCGAAGTGATCGCCAGCAGCAAAGGCATTCGTACTCAGGATGCGTTGAGCATCCGTTCAATTCCGCAGGTGCATGGCGCCGCGCGCGATCAACTTGAACATGCGACAAAACAGATCGAAACCGAACTCAACGGCTGCACCGACAACCCGTTGCTGCTGGGCACGCCGGACAACTTCCGCGTCATGTCCCAGGCCAACCCGCACGGTCAGTCCGTGGCATTGGCGGCGGATTTGCTGGCCATCGCCATGGCAGAAATCGGCGCCATCGCCGAACGTCGCCTGGACCGCCTGATCAACCCGCACGTCAGCGGTCTGCCGGCGTTTCTGGTGGCCAATCCGGGAGTGAATTCCGGGATGATGATCGTCCAGTACGTCGCCGCTTCGCTGTGTGCGGAAAACCGTCAGTTGGCGCAACCGGCGGTGCTCGACAACTACGTCACTTCGGGCCTGCAGGAAGATCACCTGAGCATGGGCACCAACGCTGCGCTGAAGCTGCATCGCGCGTTGGAAAACTGCACTCAGATCCTCGCCATCGAGTATCTGCTGGCGGCTCAGGCATTTGAGTTCCTCAAAGAACAACGCTTCGGCGCCGGCACTGATGCTGCCTGGCGTGTGCTGCGCGAGCGCGTCCCTGCTTACGATCAGGACCGCTGGCTGGCACCGGACATCGCCGCCGCTGCTGGCGTGTTGAAAGATTCGAATTTACTGCACAAAGTTTTACCTACTCTCGACTGATTCAAAAAAAGCCAGCGTGCCAAGGCGCCAGCCCCCCACAAGGCGGGAAGCGACGGACAACGGACATCTCCGGAGCGTCTGGTTAGTACTCTTCATGAAAAAGAAGAAAACTCTCAAAAGGAGAATAAATGTGACTGCGCTTAATTTGATTCCCGGCCAACTGAGCCTTGCCCAACTGCGTGATATCTATCAGCAGCCGGTCAAAATCACCCTCGACGAAAGTGCTTCGGCGCAAATCGAAGCCAGCGTCGCCTGCGTGGAACAGATCCTCGCCGAAAACCGTACCGCTTACGGCATCAACACCGGTTTCGGCCTGCTGGCCTCGACCCGCATCGCCAGCGAAGACCTGGAAAACCTGCAGCGCTCGCTGGTGCTGTCCCACGCCGCCGGTGTTGGCGAGCCAATCAGCGACGCGCTCGTGCGGCTGGTCATGGTACTCAAGGTCAACAGCCTGAGCCGTGGTTTCTCCGGCATTCGTCGCGTGGTGATCGACGCGCTGATTGCGCTGATCAACGCCGAGGTTTACCCGCACATTCCATTGAAAGGTTCGGTCGGTGCCTCCGGTGATTTGGCGCCATTGGCCCACATGTCGCTGGTGCTGCTGGGCGAAGGCAAGGCTCGCTACAAAGGCGAATGGATGGAAGCGACCGAAGCGCTGAAAGTTGCCGGTCTGACCCCGCTGACCCTCGCCGCGAAAGAAGGCCTGGCGTTGCTCAACGGCACTCAGGTTTCCACTGCTTACGCCCTGCGCGGACTGTTCGAAGGTGAAGACCTGTTCGCCGGTGCCGTAGCGCTGGGTGCCTTGACCGTTGAAGCGGTACTGGGCTCGCGCTCGCCGTTCGACGCACGCATCCATGCGGCTCGTGGTCAGAAAGGCCAGATCGACGCCGCTGCCGCTTACCGCGATCTGCTGGGCGAGCGCAGCGAAGTGTCCGATTCGCACGAGAATTGCGAAAAGGTTCAGGACCCGTACTCCCTGCGCTGCCAGCCGCAAGTCATGGGCGCCTGCCTGACCCAGTTCCGCCAGGCTGCCGAAGTGCTCGCGGTCGAAGCCAACGCCGTTTCCGACAACCCGCTGGTGTTCGCTGCTGAAGGCGACGTGATTTCCGGCGGTAACTTCCACGCCGAACCGGTGGCCATGGCCGCCGACAACATGGCCCTGGCCATCGCTGAAATCGGCTCCCTGAGCGAGCGTCGTATCTCGCTGATGATGGACAAGCACATGTCGCAACTGCCGCCGTTCCTGGTGGCAAATGGTGGCGTGAACTCCGGCTTCATGATCGCCCAAGTGACTGCGGCGGCACTGGCCAGCGAGAACAAGGCGTTGTCCCATCCGCATTCGGTGGACAGCCTGCCGACTTCCGCGAACCAGGAAGACCACGTGTCCATGGCCCCGGCAGCCGGCAAGCGTCTATGGGAAATGGCGGAAAACACTCGCGGTGTTCTCGCGGTGGAATGGTTGGCTGCGTGCCAGGGGCTGGATTTGCGTGAAGGCTTGAAGACCTCGCCGAAGCTTGAGATGGCTCGCGGGATTCTGCGTGCAGAAGTGCCGTTTTATGAGAAAGATCGCTTCTTTGCGCCGGACATCAATGCGGCGACTGAGTTGCTGGCGACTCGTTGCCTGAATGAGCTGGTTTCGGTGAAGTTGCTGCCTAGCCTGTGATGGACCCTTCGCGAGCAATCCCGCTCCCACAAGGACTGCGCTGAACCTGTGGGAGCGGGCTTGCCCGCGAATCGATTTTGAACAAGACGAGGAACTCGGGATGAAAACTCTCTGGCAACACTGCCACGTCGCAACCATGGCGCAAGGCGTCTACTCGATCATCGAGGATGCGGCCATCGTGACGTCCGGTGCGCACATTGAGTGGATCGGCCCACGCGCTGAACTGCCATCGGGCGAGTACCCGGCCGTCAATGATTTGAAAGGGGCCTGGGTCACCCCGGGCCTGATCGACTGCCACACCCACACGGTGTTCGGCGGTAACCGCAGCGGTGAATTCGAACAGCGCCTTCAAGGTGTGAGCTACGCGCAAATCGCGGCAGCCGGTGGCGGTATCGCCAGCACCGTGCGCGCCACTCGCGCGGCAACCGAAGACGAGCTGTTCGCCAGTGCCGCCAAGCGCCTGAAAAGCTTGATGTGCGACGGCGTGACCACGGTCGAGATGAAGTCCGGTTACGGTCTGGATTTGGCCAGCGAACGCAAAATCCTGCGGGTGATCCGCCGTCTCGGCGCCGAACTGCCAATCAGCGTTCGCAGCACTTGCCTGGCCGCCCACGCCTTACCGCCGGAATATGCGGATCGCGCCGACGACTACATCGACCACATTTGCGCCGAAATGCTTCCGGCCCTGGCCGCCGAAGGGCTGGTGGATGCGGTAGACGCGTTCTGCGAATACCTGGCGTTTTCGCCGGCGCAGGTCGAGCGGGTGTTCATCACCGCACAGGCACTCGGCTTGCCGGTGAAGCTGCACGCCGAACAATTATCGTCCCTGCACGGTTCGAGTCTGGCGGCGCGTTACCATGCACTGTCGGCCGATCACCTGGAATTCATGACCGAAGACGACGCCATCGCGATGGCCGAGTCCGGCACCGTCGCGGTGTTGCTGCCCGGCGCCTTCTACTTCCTGCGGGAAACCCAGTTGCCGCCGATGGATGCCCTGCGCAAACACGGCGTGAAAATCGCCATCGCCAGCGACCTCAACCCAGGCACCTCACCGGCGTTGTCGCTGCGCTTGATGCTCAATATGGCGTGCACCTGTTTCCGCATGACCCCGGAAGAAGCCTTGGCCGGTGCAACGATTCATGCTGCCACCGCGCTGGGCATGTCCGAGACTCACGGTTCGCTGGAAGTCGGCAAGGTGGCGGATTTCGTCGCCTGGCAAATCGATCGTCCGGCCGACCTGTCGTACTGGCTGGGCGGTGATCTGGAAAAACGCGTCGTGCGTCACGGCGTCGAAACAAGCGTTTAGGAGAACAGTTGTGGATAAGGTTCTGAACTTCAAACAAGGCCGCGTGCCGCTGCTGATCAGCATGCCCCACGCCGGTCTGCGTCTGACCCCGGCGGTCGAAGCCGGGTTGATTCCCGACGCGAAAAGCCTGCCGGACACCGACTGGCACATTCCGCAGCTATACGAATTCGCCGCCGAACTGGGCGCCAGCACCCTGGCCGCCGAGTATTCGCGGTTTGTGATCGACCTGAACCGGCCCTCCGACGACAAGCCGTTGTATGTCGGCGCCACCACCGGTCTGTACCCGGCGACGCTGTTCGACGGTATTCCATTGTTCCGCGAAGGAATGGAGCCGTCGGCGGCGGAACGGGCGACGTATCTTGAGCACGTCTGGACGCCCTATCACAGCACCTTGCAGAACGAGCTGGCGCGATTGAAAGCCGAGTTCGGCTATGCGCTGTTGTTCGATGCGCACTCGATCCGTACCGTGATCCCGCACCTGTTCGACGGCAAACTGCCGGACTTCAACCTCGGCACCTTCAACGGCGCCAGTTGCGATCCACAGTTGGCCAGTCAGCTGGAGGCCATTTGCGCGCGCCACGACAATTACAGCCATGTGCTGAACGGTCGTTTCAAGGGCGGCCACATCACCCGGCATTACGGCAATCCGGCCGAGAACATTCATGCCGTACAACTGGAGTTGGGCCAGTGCACCTACATGGAAGAGTTCGCGCCATTCCGTTATCGACCGGATCTGGCGGCGCCGACCCAGGTGGTGTTGAAGGAGTTGTTGCAAGGCTTGTTGGCCTGGGGCGAAAAGCACTACAACGCCTAACCCCGTGGGAGCGGGCTTGCCCGCGAAAGCGGTGGGTCGGTCAACATTGATTTCGACTGACACGCCCTCTTCGCGAGCAAGCCCGCTCCCACAGATCATACCTTCGGCTTGATAGCGGGACAGAACAGTCGCCACCGTGCAAATCTCGGTCGCCTCAGGTCGCTTTTACCGCTCGTCTGCTGCGTAATGTTTGGGCCACGGTGCACAAAGACACCGGCCCCACAATAATCCGCTGCCGCCGAGACCTTCCTTATGAAAAGACTGTTCACCCGCTGTCTCTCAATCCTCTGCGGCACGGCTCTTCTGAGCACCAGCGTCCTGGCCAGTGATGACGCTTCCTGCAAGGCCGTGCGCATGGGCGTGGTCAACTGGACCGATGTGATCGCCACCAGTGGCATGGCCGATGTGCTGCTCAACGGCCTTGGCTATGAAAGCAAGCAGACCAGCGCCGTCCAGCAAATCATCTTTGCCGGCATTCGCGACAAGCGCCTGGACATCTACCTCGGTTACTGGAAACCGGCGATGGACAAGAACATCGCACCGTTCCTCGCCGCCAATCAGGTCAAGGTCATGGACAAGCCGAGCCTGGCCGACGCCCAGGCAACCCTCGCCGTACCTGACTACGTTGCCGCGGCAGGCCTGAAAACCTTTGCCGATATCGCCAGATTCAAGGATCAACTGGGCGGCAAGATCTACGGCATCGAGCCGGGCAGCGGCGCCAATACCACCATCAAGTCCATGATCGAGACCAATCGCTTTGGCTTAAAGGACTTCAAGTTAATCGAGTCCGGTGAGGCCGGCATGCTCGCCGCCGTACAACGGGCGGTGAATCGCAAGGAGTTCGTGGTGTTCGTCGGTTGGACTCCGCATCCGATGAACATCAATATGAAAATTGCCTACCTGACGGGCAGCGAAGACCTCTACGGACCGAATGAAGGGGCAGCTACCGTCTCCACCGTCACCTCCCCGGATTACGCCCAGCGCTGCCCGAACGTGAATCGTCTGCTGGAAAACCTGACCTTCACCGCGTCCCAGGAAAGCCAGTTGATGGTGCCGATCATGGAGCGCAAGACGCCTCAGGACGTTGCCAGACAATGGCTGCGCGACCATCCGGAAGATCTGCAACGCTGGCTTGCCGGTGTCAGCAGTTTTGATGGCAAGGATGGCGTGGCAACCGTTCAGGCCAGTTTGAAAAACTGACACTCCGTCCGTGTGCGGGACCTGTGGGAGCGGGCTTGCTCGCGAAAAGGGTGATTCAGTCGACATCAAATATCGCCTGGTACACCGCCTTCGTGAGCAAGCCCGCCCCCACAAGGTTGTTAAGTCCTGATAGGTACTCCTCACGCATCAATAAACTCTGAAGAGGTTGGCGCAGGCTCATGGTTACTTATCCGCTTTCCGCGCAGATGGCGGCTTTCGTCGAGAAAACCGTCAGCTTCAACAGCACCGACCCCAGCCTCACCGGTTTGCGTCAGGCTTACAGCGAGATGTGCAGGGCGTTCACCCCGCCGCGTCCTGACGGGCTTTACGTGGTTGATTTCGAATTGGCCGGCGTGCTGGTGCGCTCTTATCAACCGCCGGTTTCACCGCCGACCGACGGTTGCCCGTGCATCGTGTATCTGCACGGCGGCGGGTGGGTGGTGGGGGATCTGGACTCCCACGATTTCATCTGCGCCGAACTGGCGTCGACGCTCGGCGTGCTGGTGATCGCCGTCGATTACCGGTTGGCGCCGGAACATCCGTTTCCGGCGGCATTTGATGACTGCCTGAAAGTCTGGCGAGCGCTACGCACGGGGCCGTTTCGGCTCGACCCCGCGCGAACGCTGGTGGCCGGCGACAGTGCCGGCGGCAATCTTGCCGCCGCGCTGTGTCTGGCATTGCGCGACGCGGGCGAGCCCTTGCCGGCTGCGCAGGTCCTTATCTATCCCGGCCTGGGGGGCGATCATCGGTTACCGTCGCGCAGCGAATGCAGCGACGCCCCGTTGCTCAGCAGCAGCGACCTGGACTGCTATCACGCGTTGTATTTGCGCGGTATCCGACAGCCGGGCGCCTACGCCATGCCTTTGCTAGCGCAGGATTTCAGCGGGCTGCCGCCGGCCTTGATCGCCGTGGCGCAATTCGACCCGTTGCGTGATGACGGCGTGTTCTACGCTGAGCGACTGAATGCCGCCGGCGTCGCCGCTACGCTGTACTACGGCGAGGGACTGGTTCACGGCTGTTTGCGGGCGCGGGGGCAGGTCGCCGAGGTCGATGCGCTCTATGAAACCCTGCTCGGATTTCTGGCGGCAAAACTCTGACTCTGCAAGGGCATGCTCATTGGCGTAATTCGGGTTTATGATGCCGGACGGCAGAATAATAGAAGTCCCCCCAGGGATGACCTCGACCCCTTACGGAGCGCGCAATGCAGACTTTGTACCCGCAGATCAAACCTCACGCCCGGCACGATCTGGCCGTCGATAAAACTCACACGCTGTATGTCGACGAAAGCGGTTCACCGGAAGGCTTGCCGGTGGTGTTTATTCACGGCGGCCCCGGCGCCGGGTGTGATGCCCAGAGCCGCCGGTATTTCGATCCAAACCTGTATCGCATTGTGACTTTCGACCAGCGCGGTTGCGGTCGCTCCACGCCCCACGCCAGCCTTGAAAACAACACCACCTGGGATCTGGTCGCCGACCTTGAGCGGATTCGCAAACACCTGGGCATCGACAAGTGGGTGTTGTTCGGCGGCTCCTGGGGTTCGACCCTGGCCCTGGCCTACGCGCAAACACATCCGGAGCGTGTGCACGGTCTGATCCTTCGCGGGATTTTTCTCTGCCGCCCGCAGGAAATCGAGTGGTTCTATCAGAACGGCGCGAGCCGTCTGTTCCCCGATTACTGGCAGGACTACATCGCGCCAATCCCGCTGGACGAGCGCGACGACTTGCTCACAGCCTTCCACAAGCGCCTGATCGGCAACGATCAGATCGCCCAGATGCACGCGGCCAAGGCCTGGTCCACCTGGGAAGGCCGGACCGCAACGCTGCGCCCGAACCCGTTGGTGGTCGATCGCTTCTCCGAGCCTCAGCGCGCGTTGTCTATCGCCCGCATCGAATGTCACTACTTCACCAATAATGCGTTCCTTGAACCGAACCAGTTGATTCGCGACATGGGCAAGATCGCGCATTTGCCTGGTGTGATCGTCCATGGTCGCTACGATGTGATTTGCCCGCTGGATAACGCCTGGGAATTGCATCAGAACTGGCCGAACAGTGAACTGCAGGTCATCCGTGACGCCGGTCATGCCGCGTCCGAACCGGGCATTACCGATGCACTGGTTCGTGCCGCCGATCTGATGGCCCACCGTCTGCTCGATCTGGCGCCTGAAGAAGCATGAAGGGCCTGTTGCAACGCGTGCGTGGCGCGCGAGTCGAGGTAGCGGGGGAGGTGGTAGGCGCAGTTGATCAGGGTTTGTTGGTACTGGTGGCGGTCGAGCCTGAGGATACGCGGGCCAGCGCCGACAAACTTCTGCATAAACTGCTTAACTATCGAGTGTTCAGTGACGCCGAGGGCAAGATGAATCTTTCCCTGGCGGATGTCGGTGGTGGGTTGCTGCTGGTCTCTCAGTTCACCCTGGCTGCCGACACAAAAAACGGGTTGCGCCCGAGTTTTTCGACCGCTGCCCCCCCAGCCCTGGGCGAGGAGCTTTTCGACTATCTATTAGGCAAGGCAAAACAGGTGCATGGCACTGTGGCATCAGGTAGATTCGGCGCGGATATGCAGGTGCACCTGGTCAACGATGGCCCGGTCACCTTCCTGTTACAGGCCTGAAAGCGCTTGAAACATCTTTTTAAGCTCTTTTCGACTGAAAACAGGGGTTTTTCGCGATAAATACTTTGTTACCCCTGATGCGTTGTAACGCGGCCTACTAGATAATCGCGCGCTACGGGGATCAGCGTTCGTTGGTCCATTTTGACTTAGGTAGAGACTTGTCCTGGACCGTTTGGGGAATCATTTGACCCCTGCGGAGTCGGAACAATGCTCGCCAACTTGGCAAGAGTGGTCTGTTGGGTCGGTTTTTCATGCCGCATACCTCACAGGCACTTTAACTGGCCGTTGGTTTTTTGATCTGTTTTCGGCGAGGGTTGCTCGTGATTGTTAGTCCCTGTAATGCACCAAAATTGACTGCCAAACGGTTCCGAAGCGCTCTGGTAGCGGGCTCTGCTCTGCTTTGCCTGCTCAGCGCCGGACAGATTTGGGCATTCAGTCTGGATGATGTATCGGTCAAGGCAAAAGAGCTGGCCGGGCAGAAATACGAAGCCCCGCGCAGTAACCTGCCGAACGAATTCCGCGAAATGAAATTCGCGGACTATCAAAAAATTCGCTTCCGCACCGAAAAAGCCGAATGGGCCGATCAGAAAACCCCGTTCAAGCTGTCGTTCTATCACCAAGGTATGCATTTCGATACGCCGGTGAAAATCAACGAAATCACGGCTAACACCGTCGAAGAGATCAAATACGACTCCAGTCGTTTTGATTTTGGCGATGTGAAGTTCGATCCTAAAGCCACCGAACAGCTGGGTTATGCCGGCTTCCGTGTGCTGTACCCGGTCAACAAGGCTGACAAGCAAGACGAAATCATGACCATGCTCGGCGCGAGCTATTTCCGCGTGGTCGGCAAGGGTCACACCTATGGCTTGTCCGCTCGCGGCATGGCCATCGATACCGCCTTGCCATCCGGTGAAGAGTTCCCGCGTTTCACCGAGTTCTGGATTCAACAGCCAAAACCGGGCGACAAGCACCTGGTGATCTTCGCCCTGCTGGATTCGCCACGCGCCACCGGTGCGTATCGCCTGACCCTGCGTCCGGGCAGTGACACCGTTGTCGACGTCAAAGCCAAGATGTTCCTGCGTGACAAGGTCACCAAGCTTGGCGTTGCGCCGCTGACCAGCATGTTCCTGTTCGGCGCCAACCAGCCGTCGAAAGTGCTGAACTACCGCCGCGAACTGCATGACTCTAGCGGTCTGTCGATCCATGCCGGCAACGGCGAGTGGATCTGGCGCCCACTGAACAATCCGAAACATTTGGCCGTGAGCAACTTCTCGATCGAGAACCCGCGTGGTTTCGGTTTGCTGCAACGTGGTCGCGACTTCAGCCACTACGAAGACCTCGACGACCGCTACGACAAGCGCCCGAGTGCCTGGATCGAGCCAAAAGGCGATTGGGGCAAGGGTTCTGTAGACCTGGTCGAAATTCCAACCGCCGACGAAACCAACGACAACATCGTTGCCTTCTGGAGCCCGGAAAAACTGCCTGAGCCCGGCCAGCCGATGGAATTCGGCTACCGCATGCACTGGACCATCGACGAAGCCGCGCTTCACGCGCCGGACAGCGCTTGGGTCAAGCAGACCCTGCGTTCCACGGGTGACGTCAAGCAGTCCAACCTGATTCGTCAGCCGGACGGCAGCGTCGCCTATCTGGTGGACTTCGAAGGCCCGTCCCTGGCGGCATTGCCGGAAGATACGGATGTTCGCAGCCAGGTCAGCGTTGGCGAGAATGCCGAACTGGTCGAGAACAGCGTGCGCTACAACCCTGACACCAAGGGCTGGCGCCTGACCCTGCGCATGAAGATCAAGGACCCGGGTAAATCCACCGAAATGCGTGCCGCGCTGGTCAAGAACATTGTGACTGCCGACTTGGCCAAGACCGTTCCAGCGTCCAATTCTTCCGTCGTCAAGGCCGACAAGGTTGCCGCCAAGCAACAAGAGAAGATGGACAAGGAAGCCAAGGAAAACAAACTGGCAGAGGTCAAACAGGCCGAAGCCAAGCCAGTTGCAGACTCCAAGGACACGGACAACAAAGACGCCAAGCAGCCAGTCGCTGCCGAAGCGGCCCCAGCCACACCGGAATCGGCGCCGACTGAAGAAGTCCTGACCGAGACCTGGAGCTACCAGTTGCCTGCCGATGAGTAATTCTCAAGTACAGCCAGAGACGCTTTCAGAGTATCTGGCGCATTTACCGATGACCGATGAGCAGCGCGCGGAACTCGCGGGCTGCAAGTCCTTCAGCGAACTGCACGAACGCCTGTCGTCCTCGACGTTCGACGCGCCGACCGAGGCTGCTCAAGCCTCGGTGGGTCGTCGCCTGACTTTGAACACCGCCGAAGAACTGGCCGACGCCGAAATGCTGACGCTGGACGCCAGCGGCCGGGTCTGCCTGCGGGCGACCCCGCCGATCCGCCGGACCAAGGTCGTGCCAGAGCCATGGCGCACCAACATTCTGGTGCGTGGATGGCGTCGTCTGACCGGTCGCACCAATCCGCCGGCCCCGCCGAAAGACGAGAACGTACTGCCGGCGGCTCGCTGGCGTACCGTCGGTTCGATCCGCCGCTACATTCTGCTGGTATTGATGCTCGGTCAGACCATCGTCGCCGGCTGGTACATGAAAGGCATCATGCCGTACCAGGGTTGGTCGTTCGTCGACCTGAACGAAGTCCTGCATCAGCCATTCCTGCAAACCGTCACGCAAGTGCTGCCGTATGCGCTGCAAACCAGCATCCTGATTCTGTTCGGGATTCTGTTTTGCTGGGTCTCGGCCGGTTTCTGGACCGCGCTGATGGGCTTCCTCGAGTTGCTCACCGGCCACGACAAATACCGCATTTCCGGTAAAAGTGCCGGCAACGAGCCGATCGCCAAGGATGCGCGCACCGCACTGGTGATGCCGATCTGCAACGAAGACGTGCCGCGGGTATTCGCCGGTCTGCGGGCGACTTTCGAGTCGGTTGCGGCCACGGGTGACCTGGATCGCTTCGACTTTTTCGTCCTCAGCGACAGTAACGACGCCGATATCTGCGTCGCCGAGCAGCAGGCCTGGCTGGACGTCTGCCGCGAAGCCAAGGGCTTTGGCAAGATCTTCTATCGCCGCCGTCGCCGTCGCGTAAAACGTAAAAGCGGCAACCTCGACGACTTCTGCCGTCGCTGGGGTGGTGACTACAAATACATGGTCGTGCTCGACGCTGACTCGGTGATGAGCGGTGACTGCCTGACCAGTCTGGTGCGCTTGATGGAAGCCACGCCGGACGCCGGGATCATCCAGACCGCGCCACGCGCATCGGGCATGGATACGCTCTATGCACGCATGCAGCAGTTCGCGACCCGTGTGTACGGTCCGCTGTTCACCGCCGGCCTGCACTTCTGGCAGTTGGGCGAATCCCACTACTGGGGCCACAACGCAATCATCCGTATGAAGCCGTTTATCGAGCACTGCGCCCTGGCGCCGCTGCCCGGTAAAGGTGCGTTCGCCGGTGCGATCCTGTCCCACGACTTCGTTGAAGCTGCGCTGATGCGCCGTGCCGGCTGGGGCGTGTGGATTGCCTATGACTTGCCGGGCAGCTACGAAGAACTGCCGCCGAACCTGCTGGACGAACTCAAGCGTGACCGTCGCTGGTGCCACGGCAACCTGATGAACTTCCGTCTGTTCCTGGTCAAGGGCATGCACCCGGTGCACCGCGCGGTGTTCCTGACCGGCGTGATGTCTTACCTGTCGGCGCCGTTGTGGTTCTTCTTCCTCGTGCTGTCGACAGCGCTGCTGGCGGTCAACACACTGATGGAACCGCAATACTTCCTTGAACCGCGCCAGCTCTATCCGTTGTGGCCTCAATGGCACCCGGACAAGGCAATTGCGCTGTTCTCGACGACCATCGTGCTGCTGTTCCTGCCGAAGTTGCTGAGCATCATCCTGATCTGGGCCAAGGGCGCGAAAGAGTTCGGTGGCAAGTTCAAGGTAACGCTGTCGATGCTGCTGGAGATGCTGTTCTCCATGCTGCTGGCGCCGGTGCGGATGATTTTCCACACCCGTTTCGTGCTCGCCGCGTTCCTCGGCTGGGCTGCGACCTGGAACTCGCCGCAACGTGATGATGACTCCACGCCATGGAGCGAGGCGGTCAAACGCCACGGGCCGCAGACTCTGCTGGGCTTCTTCTGGGCCTTGCTGGTGATCTGGCTGAACCCGAGCTTCCTCTGGTGGCTGGTGCCGATCGTCGGTTCGTTGATGCTGTCGATCCCGGTGTCGGTGATTTCCAGCCGTGTCGGCCTGGGTCTCAAGTCCCGTGACGAGAGCCTGTTCCTGATCCCTGAGGAATACAATCCGCCACAGGCGTTGCTGGCGACTGACCAGTACACCCATGAAAACCGTTGGCATGCGCTGAATGACGGTTTCATCCGGTCGGTGGTCGATCCGCAACAGAACGCTTTGGCGTGCTCGCTGGCGACGTCGCGTCACGGCGAGGCCGAGCCGATCGAATGGCTGCGGATCGAGCGGGTTCGACATGCAATGAAGGTCGGGCCTGAAGGGCTGACCAACAATGAGCGTGTGGCCCTGTTGAGTGACCCTGTCGCATTGGGTCGTTTGCATGAGCAGATCTGGAACGAAGGTCACATCGAGTGGCTGGGTGCGTGGCGTAAATCGGTGAAGGCCGATCCCCATGCGCCGCTGTTGCCGCTCAAACCGCTGAGCGTGCAGCCGCAGCTGGCGTGATGAACCGAAAAGCCCCGCTTTCGAAAGGAAGCGGGGCTTTTTCTTGTGCTCAAATCCTCCAACCCCTTGTGCAAACGAGCGAGTGCGTTAGCATCCGTCCCCGAATTGGTGCGCCCGGACAACTTTCTGTTCGTATCGGCCGGTTTCCCCAGGGAAAGCCGCCGTTTGCGCGCCTCATAACGCAATGGTTTTGGGGACTTGATGATGAAGAAGTATCTCTCGATGCTGCTGGTCGGCGTCACGGCATTGGTTGCAGTCAGCGCGGCGCAGGCCGGTGCCATTGATGACGCGGTTAAGCGCGGCACGCTGAAAGTCGGCATGGACCCGACCTACATGCCGTTCGAAATGACCAACAAACGCGGCGAGATCATCGGCTTCGAAGTCGACATCCTCAAAGCCATGACCAAGGCCATGGGCGTCAAACTGGAGCTGGTGTCTACCGGTTACGACGGCATCATCCCGGCGCTGCTCACCGACAAATTCGACATGATCGGCAGCGGCATGACCCTGACCCAGGAACGCAACCTGCGCCTGAACTTCAGCGAACCGTTCATCGTAGTCGGCCAGACCTTGCTGATCCGCAAGGAGCTGGAAGGCACCATCAAGTCCTACAAAGACCTGAACACCGCCGATTACCGCATCACCTCGAAACTGGGCACCACCGGCGAGATGGTCGCCAGGAAGCTGATTTCCAAAGCCAAATACCACGGCTACGACAACGAGCAGGAAGCGGTGCTCGACGTGGTCAACGGCAAGGCCGATGCCTTCATCTACGACGCGCCTTACAACGTCGTGGCGGTGAACAAGGTCGGCAACGGCAAACTGGTGTTCCTCGACAAGCCATTCACTTTCGAGCCGCTGGCCTTTGGTCTGAAGAAGGGTGACTACGACAGCATCAACTTCATCAACAACTTCCTGCACCAGATCCGCGAAGACGGCACCTACGATCGCATCCATGACAAGTGGTTCAAGAGCACCGAGTGGCTCAAGGACATGGAGTAAGGCTCGGTCAGATAGACCGCGTCGTTCCATTCGCGAGCAAGCCCGCTCCCCCAGTTGACCGCGTGCACCTGTGGTCGCGGGCTTGCCCGCGAAGACGGCCTTCCTGGCGACACAGAATCCGGAACCTGCAAACCCGATGAAACAGAAAAAAGCCTTATGGCCGTGGCACGTATTAACCGTGCTGGTGCTGATCGGCCTGGCTGGCGCGTTGTATTACGCCACTTCGCTGATGTCCTACGAATGGCGCTGGAACCGCGTGCCGCAGTACTTCGCCTACCACGCCGAAGAGTCCCAGCGCGCCGCCGACATTTCCACCGTCAGTGAACTGGTGCGCAAGGGCGACAAGGCTGAAGTCACCTTGCGCAACGATTCAGGTACAGAGCAGCATCTGATCGTCGACGACAACAGCCTCCAAGTCGCCCAGGGCGATGATGTGGCCGAAGGCGACGTGATCGGCGTGACCCGCCATTGGGCCGCCGGGCCGCTGATGTGGGGCCTTTGGACGACCTTGTGGTTGTCCGTGGTGTCTGGGGTGCTCGGTCTGTTGATCGGTCTGGCCACCGGGTTGTGCCGTTTGTCGAACAACCCGACCCTGCGCGACCTCTCGACGATTTACGTCGAACTGGTGCGTGGCACGCCGCTGCTGGTGCAGATTTTCATTTTCTACTTCTTCATCGGCACCGTGATGAACCTGTCCCGGGAATTCGCCGGGATCGCCGCGCTGTCGCTGTTCACCGGCGCCTACGTTGCAGAGATCATCCGCTCCGGCGTGCAGTCGATCGCCCGTGGCCAGAACGAAGCCGCGCGTTCGCTGGGATTGAGCGCCGGCCAGTCGATGCGTCATGTGGTCTTGCCACAAGCGCTCAAGCGCGTGCTGCCGCCGCTGGCTGGCCAGTTCATCAGTCTGGTCAAGGACACTTCGCTGGTGTCGGTGATCGCGATTACCGAACTGCTGAAAAGCGGTCGCGAAGTCATCACCACGTCGTTCTCGCCGTTCGAAATCCTGTTCTGCGTGGCCGGTCTGTATTTGTTGATCAACCTGCCGCTGTCGAAAATCGCCAGCCGGCTTGAACGGAGGCTCGCGCAAAGTGATTGAAGTCCGCGATCTGGTAAAAGTCTTCGACACCCGCGGCCACGAGGTTCGCGCGGTGGATAACGTCTCCACCAACGTTGCCAGGGGCGAAGTGTTGGTGGTGATCGGTCCGTCCGGCTCCGGCAAGTCGACTTTCTTGCGTTGCCTCAACGGCCTGGAAGAGTTCGATTCGGGTTCGGTGAGCATCGACGGCCTGCAACTGGCTGACCCGAAAACCGACGTGAACGCTTACCGCCGGGAAGTCGGCATGGTGTTCCAGCATTTCAATCTGTTCCCGCACATGACCGTGCTGGAAAACCTCTGCCTGGCCCAGAAAGTCGTGCGCAAGCGCGGCAAGAAGGAGCGCGAGGCCAAGGCCTTGGCATTGCTGGAGAAGGTCGGTATTGCGCAGAAGGCCAATGAGTTTCCGTCGCGTCTTTCCGGTGGCCAGCAGCAACGCGTGGCGATTGCCCGGGCATTGGCCATGGAACCCAAGGTCATGCTGTTCGATGAACCGACTTCGGCGCTGGACCCGGAAATGGTCGGTGAAGTACTGGATGTGATGAAAACCCTGGCCGTGGAAGGCATGACCATGGTCTGCGTCACCCACGAAATGGGATTCGCGCGGGAAGTGGCGGATCGAGTGCTGTTTTTCGATCACGGAAAGTTGCTGGAAGACGCCTCGCCGGCGGAGTTCTTCGATGCACCAAAGGATCCGCGGGCTCAGGCCTTCTTGCGGCAGGTTCTTTAATCTCAGCGCCTGACGAACCGCATTCGCGAGCAAGCCCGCTCCCACATTGGCTCTCTGGTGCCCACACATGGTGAGTTCACAGAAGGTCTAGTGTGGGAGCGGGCTTGCTCGCGAATGGCATCACCCCGGTCCCAAGCGAACCGAGGCACTCGCCTCACTTCAAACCTTGAACCTGCCCACCAGCATCTGCAAATGCGTCCCCAACCGTGCCAGCTCGACGCTGGAGGCCGCGGTTTCTTCGCTGGCGGCGGAGGTCTGCTCGGAGACGTCGCGCACGTTCAGCACGCTGCGATTGATCTCTTCGGCCACGGCGCTTTGCTGTTCGGCCGCCGCCGCAATCTGCTGGTTCATCGACTGGATGGCCGACACGGTGCGGGTGATGCTGGCCAGTGAACCACCGGCGCGACGGGTCAGCTCGACGCTGCTGTCGGTCAGGCTGCGGCTGTTGTCCATGATGGTCGCGACTTGCTGGGTGCCGGTTTGCAGGCCGACGATCAGCTCTTCGATTTCTTCGGTGGACTTCTGGGTGCGCTGGGCCAGGCTGCGGACTTCGTCGGCGACCACGGCAAAACCGCGTCCGGCTTCGCCGGCACGGGCGGCTTCGATGGCGGCGTTGAGCGCCAGCAGGTTGGTTTGCTGGGCGACTGACTTGATCACGTCGAGGACGCTGCCGATCTTGTCACTCTCGCGTTTCAGATCGCCCATGGCAGCGGTGGAATTGCCGACTTCGAGGGCCAGGCGTTCGATCTGGGCGATGGCTTCGCCGACCACTTTGTCACCTTCGCGGGCCTGCTGGTCGGCGGCGACGGCGGCTTCGGAGGCTTCTTCAGCGTTACGCGCGACTTCCTGCACAGTGGCAGTCATTTCGTTCATCGCGGTGGCCACCTGGTCGGTCTCGACCTTCTGGCTGTTGACCCCGGCGCTGGTTTGCTCGGTGACGGCGGACAGTTCTTCGGCGGCGCTGGCGATTTGCGTAACGCCGTCGCTGATGCCGCCGATCAGTTCGCGCAAGCCCAGTGTCATGCTCTGCATGGCGCGCTGTAGCTGACCCAGTTCGTCCTGGCGTTCAGAGTTGAGATTCTGGGTCAGGTCACCGGCTGCAACGCGCTCGGCCACTTTGAGGGTCTGGTTCAGCGGAATCACGATCTGGCGGGTGATCGCCCAAGCGGCAAGCATCCCAAAGGCAAGCGCCAGGAGCGTGGCCAACAACAGCATATTCTTGGCGCGCGCTGCGTCGGTGTCCCGCACGACGGTTTGCGAGGCGGTGAGCTTTTTGCTGGCGTCGAGCAGGATGTCGCCATGGGTGCTCATGCGTTTCAGGGCGGCAGCGCTGGCGACCTGGGAGTCACGGTATTGGCTGACGGCGGCGCGATAAGCCTTCAGCGAGTCAGTGGCCTGCTGCAGGTTGGCAATGTGCTCTTCGGGCAATTGGGACGGCAGGCTTTCGAGGTTTTTCAGCGCGTTGTCGATCGCATCCAGTGCCGGTTGCTCGGCTTCGGGCTTGCCGCTGTAGGTGTAGCCGCGAACCTGGAAGCGCGCTTGTTGGATCAGTTTGCTCAGGTCGATCACGCTGTTGAATTGAGCGACGCTGTCACCCTGCAACATGGATTTTTCCACTTCAGCCACACGCGCCACGGCGTTATCGGCGGTGGCGCCGAGTTTGCTGCGCGCGTCTTCGCGCGTGGCGGTGGCCTGAGTCATGTCGGCGAAGGCGCGCTTGTATTCGCTGACGGCGGCCAGTTGCTGGTCGATCATGGCCACGTCGGCGGGTTGTTCGATCAGCGTGCGGGCAGTTTTCAGGCCGGTGTCGAGTTGGCCGATCAGGTCGTTGACGGCGCCCGGACCTTGTTCGCCACGGCGCATCTCGTAATCGAGGCGGGCCAGGCGCAGGTCTTTGGTCAGCTCATTGAGGCTGGAAATGAACCCTAGCTTGTCGCCACGGCTCGTCACGTCGCTCAGGCCGGTCCAGCCAGTGAAGGTGATCAACAACGTCAATAGCAGCACCAGACCGAAGCCGACGCTCAGCTTGCGATTAACGCTTATGTTTCCCAGTTTCTCGGCCAGCCATCGGTACATGCTGCAACTCCCTCGGACCACTCATTGGTTTTATGGGAGTTGTATCGGCAGGCGGGCGGGGTTCTGTAGGTGCTGCTCGATGTATGGGCGAGTGATGACCTGTGGGAGCGAGCTTGCTCGCGATAGCGGTGTGTCAGTCAATACTTCGGTCAACTGACAGTCCGCCTTCGCGAGCAAGCCCGCTCCCACAAGGATTTCGGCTGGTTTCAAAACAGGCGTGAAAGCAACGCGGTTACCGCGGTCTCGACCCGCAGGATGCGTTCGCCGAGCTGCACCGGTTGCAGACCGGACTTGCCCAGCAGGTCGATTTCGTAAGGGATCCAGCCGCCTTCGGGGCCGATGGCCAGGGTTACCGGTTCGTCCAGGCCGCGGGGGCAGGGCGGGTAGTTGCCCGGATGGCCCACCAGGCCGAGAGTGCCTTCGGTGATGGCCGGCAGACGGTCTTCAACGAACGGCTTGAAGCGCTTCTCGATGATGATTTCCGGCAACACGCTGTCCCGTGCCTGTTCGAGGCCGAGGATCAGTTGCTCGCGAATCGCTTCGGGCTCCAGAAACGGGGTTTGCCAGAAGCTCTTCTCGACGCGATAGCTGTTCACCAGCACGATACGTGGCACACCCATGGCAGCCACGGTCTGGAACACCCTGCGCAGCATCTTCGGCCGTGGCAGGGCCAGTACCAGGGTCAATGGCAGCTTGGCCGGTGGTGGCTGGTCGAGGGTAACGCGCAATTCGGCTTCATCGGCGTCCAGGCGCAGCAACTCGGCCGTACCCATCAGCCCGCCGATACGTCCGACTCGCAGGCTGTCGCCGACGGCCGAACGGTGGACTTCCTGCATATGCGTCAACCGGCGATCACGCAGGATCGCCCGGTCGGTCGCAATGAAATCGGCCTCTTCGAGGAGCAGCAGATTCACGGTTGGGTCGCTGGCGGCTGGTCGTTGTGATCGTCTGCCGGTTGGTTATCCGGCTGATCGTCTGGATGGTCGCCACGCTTGCTGATCAGGCCGCCGAACAGGATGCCGATTTCAAACAGCAGCCACATCGGTACGGCCAGCAGCGTCTGCGAAAAGATGTCCGGTGGTGTCAGGATCATGCCGACCACGAAGCAGCCGATGATCACGTACGGGCGGATTTTCTTCAGGTATTTCACGTCGACCACGCCGATCCACACCAGCAGCACCACGGCCACCGGGATCTCGAACGCTACGCCGAAGGCGAAGAACAGCGTCATGACGAAGTCGAGGTAGCTGCTGATGTCGGTCATCATCTCCACGCCGGCCGGGGTGGCGGCGGCGAAGAACTTGAAGATCAGCGGGAACACCAGGTAGTAGGCGAACGCCATGCCGGCGTAGAACAGCATGATGCTCGATACCAGCAAGGGTACGGCGATGCGTTTTTCATGTTTGTACAGGCCTGGCGCAATGAAGCCCCAGATCTGATGCAGGATCACCGGGATCGCCAGGAACAGCGACACCATCATGGTCAGCTTCAGCGGCGTCAGGAACGGTGACGACACATCGGTGGCGATCATCGTCGCGCCCACCGGCAGGTATTGCCGCAGTGGTGTGGAGACGAAGGTGTAGATCTGCTGGGTGAAGGCGAACAACCCGGCGAAGATAATGAAGATCGCCGCTACGCAGCGCAGCAGACGGGTACGCAACTCGGTGAGGTGCGAAACCAGCGGCATGTGCTGGTCGTTTTCAGGAAGATCGCTCATGAGGCTCGCGGCGGCAAAGGGGTGTCGTGAGGAGCCGGCGTTGTCGGCGCGGCAGCAGGAGCAGCAGGTTCGATGGGCGTCTTTGCAACTTCGGGCTCAGGTACGACTGCCGCTACCACAGGTGCAGGTTCCGCGGCCGTTGGAGCATGAATCGTCTGCGTCGCCACAGGCTCGACCGGTGTCGGCTCCTGCTGGGTCGGCGTGAAGATCTTCCGCGCCTCCTGCTCCAGCGACAGAATGTGCTCGTTGTGCAGTTGCCGGCGAATCTCGTCGGCACCGATTTCACGTTCAACTTCCTGTTTGATCGCGTTGAAGCTGCGCTTCAACCGCCCGACCCACAGGCCGGCGGTACGCGCAGCGCCCGGCAGACGCTCGGGGCCCAGCACCAGCAGGGCAACGAGGCCGACGAGCAGCAGTTCAGAGAAGCTGATACCAAACATTAGTCAGTGCTCACACGTCTTTGCGGATCGGCTCTTCGACTTTCTGTGCCTGCACGTCGATGGTGTGCGGCTGATTCACAGATTGTGTGGTTTGTGGCTGAGCAGGTGGAACCGGTTGGGCCGGTGTCACCGTCGGGTCAGCCGGCTTGTCTTCGTCGTTCATGGCTTTGCGAAAGCCCTTGATCGATTCGCCCACGTCAGTGCCGAGGTTTTTCAGTTTCTTGGTGCCGAACACCAACACGACAACAACCAGGATGACGACCCAGTGTTTCCAGTCAAAAATGCCCATGTCGCTGCTCCTCTCTAATAGTTGTTCAGGCGGACGGACGCGAGGCTTTCTCGGCGTGTCCGGACAGACCGAAGCGACGGTCCAGTTCATCGAGTACAGCCTGTGGATGCTGCCCCAGTTGGGCGAGCATGACCATGCTGTGGAACCACAAATCGGCGGTCTCGTAGATCACATCGCTGCAGTCACCGCTGATGGCGGCATCCTTGGCGGCAATGATGGTTTCGACCGACTCTTCGCCGACTTTTTCCAGAATCTTGTTCAAGCCCTTGTGGTACAGGCTGGCGACATACGAGCTGTCGGCGGCAGCGCCTTTGCGCTCTTCCAGCACTTGAGCCAGACGGGTCAGAGTGTCACTCATGTTTATGTCCTGCGGAATAGATAGCGTGCGGATCTTTCAGAACCGGGTCGACGGTTTTCCAGTCGCCGTTCTCGAAGACACGGTAGAAGCAGCTCTGGCGGCCGGTATGGCAGGCGATATCGCCGATCTGCTCGACCATCAGGATGATGACGTCGGCGTCACAGTCCAGGCGCATCTCATGCAGGGTCTGCACATGACCGGACTCTTCGCCCTTGCGCCACAGCTTGCCACGGGAACGTGACCAGTAAATGGCGCGGTTTTCGGCGGCGGTCAGTTCCAGCGCTTCACGGTTCATCCAGGCCATCATGAGGACGCGCCCGGTCTTGTGATCCTGGGCAATCGCCGGCACCAGGCCATCGGCGTCCCACTTGATCTCGTCCAGCCAGTTTTTCATCTTCGACTCCGACAGCGGGCTCCACACTTCATTAGTAGAGCCCAAGCGTTCAAACAGTGTGCCAGTGCGCAACACAACTGGCTATCGGCGAACGACCAGATACAAACCGACGGCCACCATGATGCCGGCCGGCCAATGCCCCAGTTCGTTCAACGGCCCACCCGCGGCGAGTATCGTGCCGCCTGCCAGGTGAGCAGAGCCGAGCAGGCGCATGAACCAGTCGTCCTTGCGCCGGTGCCACGGTGGTGGCGGGTCGTTGGCATGAGGTTGGGACATGCGTTCGAGCAGGTCACGGGCCATGTTCGCCAGGTGCGGCAGTTGTTCGAACTGGCTCTGAACGTTGCCGATCAAGGCTTTGGGGCTGACGCGCTCGCGCATCCAGCGTTCGAGGAACGGCTGGGCGGTGTTCCACAAATCGAGGTCCGGGTACAGCTGGCGGCCCAGGCCTTCGATGTTCAACAGGGTTTTTTGCAGCAGGACGAGTTGCGGTTGCACTTCCATGTTGAAACGTCGAGCGGTCTGGAACAGGCGCATCAGCACCTGGCCGAAGGAAATATCTTTTAACGGTTTTTCGAAGATCGGCTCACACACCGTGCGGATCGCCGCTTCGAATTCATTGAGTTTGGTTTCCGCCGGCACCCAGCCCGAATCAATGTGCAACTGCGCCACGCGACGGTAGTCACGCTTGAAGAACGCAAACAGGTTGCGCGCCAGATAGTCCTGGTCTTCCGGGGTCAGGCTGCCGACGATGCCGCAGTCGATCGCAATGTACTGCGGGCTCCACGGGTTCACGGTGCTGACGAAGATATTGCCCGGGTGCATGTCGGCGTGAAAGAAACTGTCGCGGAACACTTGGGTGAAGAAGATCTCCACACCGCGCTCGGCAAGCATTTTCATGTCGGTGCGCTGGTCGGCCAGGGTCGCCAGATCGGTGACCTGAATCCCGTAGATGCGCTCCATCACCAGCACTTTCGGCCGGCACCAGTCCCAATAGACTTGCGGCACGTAGAGCAGATCAGAGCCATCGAAGTTGCGCTTCAACTGACTGGCGTTGGCTGCTTCGCGCAGCAGGTCGAGTTCGTCGTAGATGGTTTTTTCGTAGTCCTGGACCACGTCCACCGGGTGCAGCAGGCGCGCATCGGCCGAAAGCTTTTCTGCCGCGCGGGCGAGGATGAACAGCCACGCCAGATCCTGCGCGATGACCGGCTTGAGACCCGGGCGGATGACTTTGACCACCACTTCTTCACCGGTTTTCAGTTGCGCGGCATGCACCTGCGCCACCGAGGCCGAGGCCAGCGGTTCGACGTCAAAACGGGAGAAGACTTCGCTGATCTTTTTGCCGAGTTGCTCTTCGATCAGATTGATCGACACTTGCGAGTCAAACGGTGGCACGCGGTCCTGCAGCTTCATCAGCTCATCGGCGATGTCTTCCGGCAGCAGATCGCGACGGGTAGACAGAATTTGCCCGAACTTGATGAAAATCGGCCCCAGGTCCTGCAACGCCAGGCGCAATCGCGCGCCACGAGTCAGATCCAGCGTCTTGCGCGGGAACCAGCGCCAGGGCAATGCATAGCGCAGCGCCAGCAAAAACCAGGGCAGCGGCAGGGCGAACAACAGGTCATCGAGGCGGTAGCGAATCACAACGCGCTGGATGCGCAACAAACGGCGGACGGCAAGCAGCTTCATGCGTTATCGCTTGGGTCGAGGGATCGGGAAAGGCGCTCGAAGCGCGCCTCGAGACGTTCCAGATCGAGTTTGATCTGGTCCAGTTCACTGAAGCGGGCTTCGGCTTCGCGCTGACCGACGAGGGTGCGCGATTCTTCGGCCAGGTATTCGCCCAGGTTCTGGTTCAGGCTGGCGAAACCTTGCTGATACCAGCGCGCGCGGCTGCGCAGGTGACCGCCGACCAGTTGCGTAGCGACGGGACCGAGCCAGCGCGAGAGTTCGTACTCCCAGTCCAGCTCAAGGTCCTGAAGGATCGCGGCCAGTTCCAGCAGCACGCCGCTGTCGCCGTCGAGTTCGACTTCAGGCGCATGCAGGACCGATGTCTTGTCCTTGCTCATCGCCAGTTTCAGCAAGCTTGAGGCCGGTGCACGCAAGGTGCAGTCGGCGCCGGTTTCCCATTGGGATGCCAGCATCAAGCCTTCGTCGCTGGGCAGGATAAACAGTTGCAGCGCCGGGCTGCGGCAGTCAACGGCAATCACCTTGCCGCTCAGATGCGCCAGCCGCGGCAATGCCGTGCTGTCGAGACGCAGCACCCGGTTCAGACCGAGTTCAACGCTGGCGAGCAGGCCGGCCAGCAACATCAGGGTTTGATGCCACGGTGCAGGGCGACGATGCCTGCGGTCATGTTGTGGTAGGTCACGCGGTCGAAGCCGGCCTCGACCATCATCGACTTCAGGGTTTCCTGATTCGGGTGCATGCGGATCGATTCGGCCAGGTAGCGATAGCTTTCCGAGTCGTTGGTGATCAGCTTGCCCATCAGCGGCATGAACGCGAACGAGTAGGCGTCGTAGGCCTTGGACATCAGCGCGTTGGTTGGCTTGGAGAACTCCAGCACCAGCAGGCGACCGCCGGGTTTGAGTACGCGCAGCATCGAGCGCAGGGCGTCTTCTTTATGGGTCACGTTGCGCAGGCCGAAGGCGATGGTCACGCAGTCGAAATGGTTGTCCGGGAACGGCAGCTTTTCGGCGTCGGCCTGGACGAATTCGACGTTGCCCGACACACCCAGATCCAGCAGGCGGTCACGGCCGACCTTGAGCATGGATTCGTTGATGTCGGCCAGCACCACTTGGCCGGTCGGGCCAACGAGGTGGGAGAACTTTTTGGTCAGGTCACCCGTGCCGCCGGCGATATCCAGCACGCGGTTACCGGTGCGCACGCCCGACAGTTCGATCGCGAAACGCTTCCACAGACGGTGCATGCCGCCCGACAGGAGGTCGTTCATCAAGTCGTACTTGGCCGCTACCGAGTGGAAAACTTCAGCGACTTTTTCCGCTTTCTGGCTTTCCGGAACGTTTTTGAAGCCGAAGTGAGTGGTGGGTTCGGCATCGCTGCCTTTGCGCTGATCAGTCATATCGCTGTCACCAAAAGAGAATGCGGGACATTCTAATCCCGGTGGCCTGCTTTGTCTTGGCAAGGCTGAAGGTAAGATGTAGAACCGCCGGGACGTTTTGACGCAGCAAGGGTCAAGATGCTTCAGGAAAGTATCCATAAAGCAGGAGTCATTCGATGGCCCGTATTAGTGTTGAACGTGCCCACGGCCTGGGTAAGGAAGCGGCCCGCGAGAAGGCCGACCAGTTGGCGCAGAAACTGTCCGAACAATATGGCCTGGAACCGCAGTGGTCTGGCGATACCCTGAACCTCAAGCGTTCCGGTGTGAAAGGCGCGGTGTATGTCGGCGAGGATTCGATCAAGGTCGATGTCGAACTTGGCCTGTTGATGTCGGCCATGAGTGGCACGATCAAATCGGAAATCGAAAAGGCGTTGGATAAAGCCTTGGCATAACCCGATCTAACTGTGGAATGCGATCAAATGTGGGAGCGGCGGTGCGACGATTCGACTTGCTCGCGAATGCAGTCTGTCAGTTGGCTGAGATGTCGACTGATACGACGCTTTCGCGAGCAAGTCCGCTCCCACAGTTTTTTGCGGCGTACCCAAAGGTTTGTGTCAGTTGTTAGGGTGCCGTTTCTAATTATTCTCACTACTTTGTGCCTGAGCCCGACACTTTCGCGGGCAGTTCCTCAAACCTTCTGCGCGTGAGGTGCACCATGGCCAAAGTTATTTTGAAGAAAAAAATCGACGCTTCGACAACGGCTCTGAGCGACGTTAAATCTTATGCCCGCAAGATCTGGCTGGCAGGCCTGGGTGCCTACACCAAGGTCGGCCAAGAGGGCAACGAGTACTTTCAAGAGTTGATCAAGGCTGGTCAAACTGTTGAATCCAAAGGCAAAAAAGCAGTTGCCGAAAAACTTGAAGCGGCCAATGCCGAGATCGATGAAGCCAAGAGTGAAGTCAGCACTTTCAAAGGCAAAGTCGAAGTTCAACTCGACAAGGTCGAGAAGGCTTTTGACTCGCGTGTCGCAAGTACCTTGAATCGTATCGGCATTCCGTCTAAACATGACGTTGAGACACTCTCTGCTAAGCTCGATGAGCTGACGGCATTGCTCGAACGCGTCGCGCGTAAATCTTAAGGAGAACGGGATGGCTGGTAAAAAGAATACTGAAAAAGAAGGCAGCTCGTGGATCGGGAAAGTCGAAGACTACTCCCGCAAAATCTGGCTGGCTGGTTTAGGCGTGTACTCGAAGATCGACACTGACGGCAGCAAGCTCTTCGATGCACTGGTTAAAGACGGCGAGAAAGCCGAGAAGCTCACCAAGAGTGCCGTCGGCAAGAAAGTCGATGCCGCCAAGGACTCTGCTTCGTCGGCCAAGTCGCGCATCAGCGGCGTGAAAGATCGCGCACTGGGCAAGTGGGATGAGCTGGAAGGGGCTTTCGACAAGCGCCTGAACAGCGCCATTTCGCGCCTGGGTGTACCGAGCCGCAATGAAGTCAAAGCGCTGCACAGCAAGGTCGACACCCTGACCAAGCAGATCGAAAGGCTCACCGGTGCCAAGGTTGCGCCTGTTGCGGCGAAAACCGCGGCGGCCAAACCGGCTGCGAAGTCCGCTGCCAAACCACTGGCTAAAGCTGCTGCTAAACCAGCGGCCAAAAAGACTGCCGCAGCGAAACCTGCAGCAGCCAAGCCAGCGGCCAAACCGGTCGCCGCCAAAGCGGCAGCGAAACCTGCCGCTAAGCCGGCTGCCAAAACCGCAGCGGCCAAACCGGCTACCAAGCCAGCGGCAAAACCTGCCGCAGCGAAGAAGCCAGCAGTGAAAAAACCGGCAGCCCCGAAAGCCGCCGCACCAAAACCAGCAGTGGCTGCCGCCAAACCGGCAACCCCGGTCAGCACATCGAACTCCGCTGCTGCGCCGACCCCTGCTGCAACCCCGACTGTCGCGCCAGCTCCATCGACGCCAACCAGTCAGTCCTGATCTTCAGGGCTCAAGAAAACGCCCGGCCTGCAAAGGTCGGGCGTTTTTGTTTGTGCACGGCTCGGTAGACACCATGGGATCTAATGTGGGAGCGAGCAAGCCCGCTCCCACCGTTCAGTCGTGTTCTTCGAGGTACTGGAGCGCCAACTGCTCGGTCGCAACTTTGATCGGTGGCAGCAGGTGTGGCGCCACCAGCATCATGATCTGGTACACCACCAATCGCACTTCACCCTCGCGATCAAGAATCCGCTGATAGTCCAAAGAGAACAGCAGCGTCATGGTGATCTGTTCCACCAGTTGCCCCAGCGCCTGGGTTTCGCTGACCAACTGCCCCTGAGCCTTCAGTCGCGCCAGCAATGAAGCCAGTGTGCGCTTCAGCGCATTGAGCAGGTTGCGGATGCCCTTCGCCAGTTTCGGCAGGCGTCCGGCGAGGTTCGACAGGTCCTGGAACAGAAACCGGTAGTGGGCCAGGCGCTCGACGATCAGGTGCAGGAACAGCCAGTAATCTTCCGGTGCCAGTTCAACATCGGCCGGTGGGTCGAGCAGCGGTGCCAGTTCGGCCTGGAAGCGTTCGAACAGACCGAGAATCAGGGGTTCCTTGCCGTGGAAGTGGTAGTAGAGGTTGCCCGGGCTGATGCCCATTTCGTTGGCGACTTCCATGGTGGAAACGTTCGGTTCGCCCTTCTGATTGAACAACTGCAGGGCACATTCGAGGATCCGGTCGCGGGTTTTCATCCAGTCTTCTTAATGGTCGGGTCATGCCACGGCCGGCACCGGCCGTGGTTCGTTGAACGTCAGCGCACGCGCACGTAAGTACCGGGTGCCGCCTCCATCGGTGGATAGTTCGGGTTGCCAAGGGGCATATGGGTTTCCTTTTGCGCGCCCGAGCGTTCCTGAATCCAGGCCAGCCATGGCGTCCACCAACTGCCGTCGACCTGCTTGGCGTCGTAATACCAGGCGCGCGGGTCGCTGCTCAGTTTCGTGCTTTCGACGAAATTGGCTTTCGGGTTGGAGGGCGGGTTGAGAATGCTCTGCACATGACCGCTGTTGGACAGCACGAAGCGTCGTTCGCCGCCCAGCAGCAGGGTCGAGCGATACACCGCGTCCCACGGTGTGATGTGGTCGTTCATGCCGGCCACGCTGAAGCTGTCGACGGTCACCTTCTGCAAGTCGATCGGCGTGCCACACACTTCCAGCCCGCCCGGGTGGCTCAACGGGTTGTGCTTGAAGAAGTCCAACAGGTCGCCATGGAACGCTGCGGGCAGGCGCGTGTTGTCGTTGTTCCAGTAGAGAATGTCGAACGCCGGCGGCTCTTTGCCCAACAAGTAGTTGTTGACGAAGTAGCTCCAGATCAAATCGTTGGGGCGCATCCAGGCGAAGACCTTGGCCATGTCGCGACCATCGAGCACACCTTTCTGATACGAACGACGCTTGGCGGCTTCGAGGGTCTGCTCGTCGGCGAACAGCGTCGCCGGCGTGTCCATCTGACTGTCGAGCAGGCTCACCAGATACGTTGCGCTGGACACCCGCCGCAGCTGGCGCTTGGCCTGCAGGTGACCTTGCAGTGCGGCGATGGTCAGCCCGCCGGCGCAGGCGCCCATCAGGTTGACCTCGCGCGCACCGGTAATCGCCCGGCAGACGTTCATCGCTTCTTCCACGGCTTCAACGTACGTCGACAGCCCCCATTCGCGATGACGCACATCCGGGTTGCGCCAACTGATCATGAAGGTTTGCAGGCCGTTTTTCAGGGCGAACTGAACGAAGCTGTTGTGTGGGCTGAGGTCGAAAATGTAGTACTTGTTGATTTGCGGCGGCACCACCAGCAGCGGTTTGGAATACTGCTTTTCGCTCATCGGCCTGTACTGGATCAGCTCCAGCAGCTCATTGCGAAACACCACGGAACCGGTGGTGGTAGCGACCGTTTTACCTACCTCGAAAGCTTGTTTGGTGACTTGTCTGGGCAGGCCGTCGTTGTGCAGGAAGTCGTCGACCAAGTGGCTGACACCACGCACCAGACTGTTGCCGCCGGAGTTGAAGATTTCCTTGATCGCCAACGGATTGAGCAGGCTGTTGGACGGCGCCATGGCGTCGTTGAGCAAGGCGAAAGCGAAATGGGCGCGGGCGCGATCGTCCGGGCTCATGTTGCTTTCGTCGATCCAGGTTTTGACCTGTTTCTGCCAACTCAGGTAGGCCTGCAAACTGCGGCGATAAAAAGGGTTGAGGCTCCACGCCGGGTCGGCAAAGCGATTGTCCTTCGGGTTGGTCGGATGCAGGGTTTCGCCCAACAGCACGCGCCCCAGTTGGCCGCCCAGCTTCAAGGCGTGTCGGGCGGTATGCACCGGGTTGCGCAAACCATGGGCGGCAACGCTGCGCAGGGTCGAAAACAGATCCCGACCACGCAGGCCGGTAATCGCACTCTGTGCGTTGATGAACGCGGCGGGAGTGGGTAAAAAATCCCTCGCTGGTTTGTCGCGCATGACTCAACACTCCTTCGTCTTCAGGCCAAAACAAATACATCGAACCAGAACACCATAGACGCTGTAACGGGTTGTTGCGCGGCGCGGCGTCCTGCCGAACCTCTTTTCGTCAACAAAAGCCGAGCGTGCTTAACCACCCAGCGGCGACGGATGCGGATGCATCACGGCGCGCTGCCGCTCTTCCTCGAGGAATTTCATGATGATCGGCGCCACGGCTTCGGCCCGGGTAATCAGGAACAGATGCCCGTCATCGATGATGTGCAACTGAGCGTTGGGAATCCGCCAGGCCAGCAGCCGCATGTTGATCAGCGGGATCAGCGGATCGTCGTCGCCGGCCAGCACCAGCGTCGGCTGATTGATCTTGTGCAGCCAGTGAATGCTGGTCCAGCCGAGGCCGGCGAACAGCTGCCAGTAGTAACCGAGCTTGCCCGCCGAGCGAACTTTTGCTGCATGGCTAGCGGCCAGGGTCGGGTCTCGACGAAACGAGCCGCCGTAGATCATCGGTGCAATGCGGATCACGTGGGACGGTTGAATGTAACGTCGTGGACTGGCCATCATCCACAGCACTTTCGGTTTGCCCGGCACCATCACCGCGCCAGCCGCCGTGGCTGCCAGCACGAGTTTCTTGCAGCGCTCGGGATAGTCGTAGGCGAACTGTTGAGCGAGGGCGCCACCCCAGGACACGCCGATCACGTTGACTTGCCCGTAATCGAGATAGTCGAGCATCCGCGCCGTGAGTTTCGCCAGGCCCGGAAAACGGTACGGCCGATTCGGCGTCGAAGAACCGCCGACCCCGGGTACGTCAAAAGCGATGACTTCCAGGTCCGGGTCCAGCGCCGCGACGAACGGAAACACCAGCTCAAGGTTGGCTCCGATGCCGTTGAAAATCAGCAAGGGCGTCAAGTGAGGCTTGCCGGGGCGTACCGCCGTGCGGAGGGTCTGGCCATCCAGGTCGACGGTACGGAATATGAACGGTTGCGGCATGCTTCAGGCCCTGTGGGTCACTATCTCAAGGTACTTGCTCGATCCCTTGTGGGGGCGGGCTTGCTCGCGAAAGCGGTTGATCATTCAACAGTGGTGTTGACTGACCCGATGCATTCGCGAGCAAGCCCGCTCCCACAGGGGGGCGAGGTGTGTCAGTTACCGCTCGTGTACGTAGGTGCCCGGTGCCGCTTCACCTGCGGGATACGCCTTGCTGCCCAGACTGGTCGGGGACTTTTTCAGCTTGCCCGAACGCTCGGCCTGCCAGGCCTGCCAGTGCAGCCACCAGGAGTCGGTGTGCTTGGTGGAGTTCTCTTGCCACTCCTCGGCCTTGACCGGCATTTCGACGCTGGTCATGTAGCGCGATTTCGGATTGCCCGGCGGGTTCAGGATGCTCTGGATATGCCCGCTGCTGGACAGCACGAATTCGACCTTGCCACCGAACAACTGCGCCGACTTGTAGCAGGACTTCCACGGGGTGATGTGGTCGTTGGTGCCGGCCAGGGAAAAGATGTCGGCGGTGACCTGCTTCAGGTCGATCGGCGTGCCGCACACTTCCAGTGCATCAGGGCGGATGAGTGGGTTGTTTTTGAACATCTCGATCAGGTCGCCGTGGAACGCTGCAGGCAACCGTGTGGTGTCGTTGTTCCAGAACAGGATGTCGAACACCGGCGGCTCGTTGCCCAGCAGGTAGTTGTTGACCCAGTAATTCCAGATCAGGTCGTTGGGGCGCATCCAGGCGAAAACTTTCGCCATGTCGCGGCCTTCCAGCACACCCGCTTGATAGGAGTGACGTTTGGCGGCTTCGAGGGTCTGCTCGTCGACGAACAGGGCCACGTCGCTGTCCAGGGTCGTGTCCAGGACGCTGACCAGCAGGGTGAGGGCGTTGACCTTCTTCTCACCGATCGCCGCGTAGTGGCCCAGCAGGGCGGTGCAGGTGATGCCGCCGGAGCAGGCACCGAGCATGTTCACGTCTTTGCTGCCGGTGATCGCGGTGACCACGTCGACCGCTTCCTTGAGCGCTTCGATGTAGGTCGACAGACCCCACTCGCGCTGCTCTTTGGTCGGGTTGCGCCAGCTGACGATGAAGGTCTGAACGTGATTGCGCAGGCAGAAACGCGCCAGGCTCTTGTCCGGGCTCAGGTCGAAAACGTAGAACTTGTTGATCTGCGGCGGCACCACCAGCAATGGGCGCTCGTGCACCTGCTCGGTGGTCGGCCGGTACTGGATCAGCTCCAGCACATCGTTGCGGAAAACCACTGCGCCTTCGGTCACGCCCAGGCTCTTGCCGACTTCAAATGCGCCCATGTTGACCTGGCTCGGCATGCCGCCGTTGTGCACCAGATCCTTGGCCAGATGCGAGAGGCCATCGAGCAGGCTTTTGCCGCCGGTTTCGAAGAAGCGCTTGACCGCCGCCGGGTTGGCCGCACTGTTCGTCGGGGCCATGGCTTCGGTCATGAGGTTGATCACGAAATGCCCGCGGGCGACATCCTTGGGCGGGAGATTGCTGTCGTCAATCCACGCGTGGAGTTCCTTGCGCCACGCCAGATAGGTTTGCAGATAACGTTTGTAGAGCGGGTTCTGGCTCCAGGCCGGATCGGCGAAGCGACGGTCATCGCTTGTCGGTAGAAGTTCGGATTTGCCGAACAACACGTTCTTCAGTTCAAGACCGAAATGAGCGACATGCCTGGCGCTATGAATCGGTTGTTTGATGGCCTGCCTGAGCACCATTCGAGCAGAAGCCAGTAGATCCTTTCCACGCAGCCCAACGACAGGATTCAGCCCCAAGGTGTTTTCCGAGGCTTGATACTTCAAGTCATCGTTATTCTTGTTACTCATCTACGACGCTCCATTGTCCTGAGACGAGTACCTGAGTCCAGCTGTGCAGTCACACAGCAAATGCCAGGTACTACTGCTCGGGTGACCGTTAATTCTGCATCGCTGCTTTTTAGTTCAGAGAGCACTGCAGGGAACTTGCCAGCTCCATTGGTTACCCGAGTTTAATTTTTTTCGCAAGCAGGCCAATCGCCGGCCCTTCGGCCAAGCATTCAAACAGATGGAATTAGAAAATGCCCTCTAATGAGCAAAAGGCCTGACCTAGAGCATCAGCTTGACGATGGATTCGCTTGGGTCGCGGGTTTTTCCGGCAGCTTTCAGCTCGGCAAGATAATCGTTCCAGAGGTCCTCTTGACGCACTCCCAACTGGTACAGGTATTCCCATGTGAACAGGCCGCTGTCGTGGCCATCGTCGAAGGTCAATTTCAGTGCGTACTGACCGGCCGGTTCTACTTTGGTCAGGCCTACGCCGATCTTGCCAAATTGCAGGATAGGTTTGCCGTGGCCCTGGACCTCGGCGGAAGGAGAGTGCACGCGCAGGAACTCGGCGGGCAGGTGATGTTCCTCGCCGGACGCGTATTTCAGCGACAAGGTTTTGGAGGCTTTGTGCAGTTTGATATCGGTGGGGAGTTGGGTCATGGCCGGTATCCATTGGTGTGGGCGACCTATTGAGCACCACTGTTCAAATGTGGGAGCGGGCTTGCTCGCGAAGGGGTCGTAATATCCAACATTGATGTTGAATGCCAGACCGCTTTCGCGAGCAAGCCCGCTTCCACAGGGGGCCGCTACCACTGTAAGTATGGCTTACAGGATATAACGGGACAGATCTTCGTTCTGCGCCAATTCACCGAGGTGGCTGTTGACGTAGTCGGCGTCGATCACAATGGCTTTCTCATCGTGGGCGCTGGCCAGGTCGCCGGCGCTGAACGACACTTCTTCGAGCAGGCGCTCTAGCAAGGTGTGCAGGCGACGGGCACCGATATTTTCGGTCTTCTCGTTGACCTGCCAGGCGATCTCGGCGATACGCTTGATGCCGTCCGGCTGGAACTCGATGACCAGGCCTTCGGTTTTCAGCAGTGCGCAATACTGTTCGGTGAGCGAGGCATGCGGTTCGCTGAGGATGCGCTCGAAATCTTCCGGCGTCAGTGCCTTGAGTTCGACACGAATCGGCAGGCGACCTTGCAGCTCAGGCACCAGATCGCTCGGCTTGCTCAAGTGGAACGCACCCGACGCGATGAACAGGATATGGTCGGTCTTGACCATGCCCAGCTTGGTGTTGACGGTGCAGCCTTCGATCAGTGGCAGCAAGTCACGCTGCACGCCTTCACGGGAAACGTCGACGCCACCGGAATTGCCGCGCTTGGCGACCTTGTCGATTTCGTCGATGAACACGATACCGTGCTGCTCGACCGCTTCCAGAGCCTTGGCCTTCAACTCTTCTTCGTTGACCAGGCGACCGGCTTCTTCGTCACGCACCAGTTTCAGCGCTTCCTTGACCTTGATCTTGCGGTTCTTGCGCTTGCCCTTGCCCATGTTGGCAAACAGGCTCTGAAGCTGGTTGGTCATTTCTTCCATGCCCGGTGGCGCGGAGATATCGACGCCGGACACTTCGGCGACTTCGATTTCGATCTCCTTGTCGTCCAGCTGACCTTCACGCAGGCGCTTGCGGAACAGCTGGCGGGTGTTGGAATCGGCCGACGGCGCAGCGTCTTCGTTGTTGAAGCCCATACGCGCCGGAGGCAGCAGGGCGTCGAGGATGCGTTCTTCGGCAGCGTCTTCGGCGCGATGGCGGACCTTGGTCATTTCCTGTTCGCGCAGCAGCTTGATCGCCGCATCGGCCAGGTCGCGAATGATCGATTCGACGTCGCGGCCGACATAACCGACTTCGGTGAACTTGGTCGCTTCGACCTTGATGAACGGTGCGTTGGCCAGTTTGGCCAGGCGACGGGCGATCTCGGTTTTACCGACACCGGTCGGGCCGATCATCAGGATGTTCTTGGGGGTTACTTCGACGCGCAGCTCTTCAGGCAGTTGCATCCGGCGCCAGCGGTTACGCAGGGCGATGGCGACGGCGCGCTTGGCATCGTCCTGGCCGATGATATGGCGATTGAGTTCGTGGACGATTTCACGGGGAGTCATGGACATAGTAATGGGTGGTCCTCAAGCAAGAATGAGCCGTGGCGCGATGGCCTGCACAGGCTTATTCAGCGAGGTCCTGCTCCTCAATAGTGATGTTGTGGTTGGTGAATACGCAGATGTCGCCGGCGATGCCCAGGGCGGTTTCGACGATTTCCCGGGCCGACAGGTCGGTTTTCTTCAGCAGGGCGCTGGCCGCGGCTTGCGCGAAGCCGCCACCGGAACCCATGGCGATCAGGCCTTCTTCAGGCTCTACCACGTCGCCGTTGCCGGTGATGATCAGGGAAGCGTCTTTGTTGGCAACCGCAAGCATGGCTTCGAGGCGGCTGAGGGAGCGGTCGGTGCGCCATTCCTTGGCGAGTTCGACGGCGGCGCGAACCAGGTGACCCTGATGTTTCTCGAGCTGGCCTTCGAAACGTTCGAAGAGGGTGAAGGCGTCAGCGGTAGCCCCGGCAAAACCGGCGATCACCTGTCCGTGGTACAGGCGGCGAACTTTCTTCGCGTTGCCTTTCATCACGGTATTGCCCAGAGAAACCTGGCCGTCGCCGCCCATGACGACTTTGCCGTGGCGGCGAACTGAAACGATGGTGGTCAAGGGAGAGTCTCCACACAGCGGGGCGAAAGTGCCTTATGCCAACTCATATGGGGGTGGTGGAGCGTTTTTCAACTGCGAGGTGGGGCGGGGGACGAGCGGTGTGTTTTCTGCGAGAGGTGTGTGATGGGTGCTGACGCCAGTCGCGAGCAAGCCCGCTCCCACATTGGATCTGTGTTGTTTGCAGGCACTATGGCAAACGGAGATTCAATGTGGGAGCGGGCTTGCTCGCGAATGAGGCGGCCCGATGTCTCAGGCTACCCATGGCATTTGCCCCAACACAATTTGTTGAAGCAGTGCCTTTATCGGCTTTGACGTTGTTGTAACAACAGGTTGCTGAAACCGCTGCCAGCCAGTTGTTTCTGGGCGGTGGTCAGTTGCTCGCGGTTGCTGAACGGGCCGACCAGAACCCTGTACCAGGTCTCGTCTTTAACGGTGCCGGATTCAACCGACACGGCCTGACCCAACAGAATGATCTGCGCACGCACCTTGTCCGCGTCAGCTTCTTTGCGGAACGAACCGGCCTGCAGGAAGAACTTGGTCACGGGCGCCGCTTTGGTGACGGGCGGCGCTGGCGGCGGAGTGATCCCGGCCAGTGCGGCCTGAGCCCGCGCCGTGTCGATCTTCGCCGCTTCAGCCGGCGTTACAGGCGTCGTCGGAATGGCCGGCACTTGTGGCGTCGGCAGGGTTTTCTCCGGCACGGCATCCGGCGGCACGATGACTTCCGATTCCGGCAGCAGGGTGTAGAAGTCGTACTTCGGCTTCGCTGGTTGCGTCGGGCTCGGCGGGGTCTTGTTGGCCTCGGCAATCTTGGCTTTCTGCTGCTCGATCTTTTCGCGCTTGACGCTCTCGCTGCCCTTGCCCGGCTCCAGTTTCATCAGGAAAACAATGAACGCGCCGACGGTCAGGCCGATGGCCATCCACAGCCAGCCCGGGATCGGTTGTTTTGCAGGAGCTTGGTAACGGCTGGCGCCACGCTTGGGTGCAGGTTTTTTCTTGGCAGCCAACTTACATACGCTCCAGAGTTTCCAGACCCAAGAGTTCCAGGCCTTGCTTGAGAGTGCGGCCGGTCAGCGCGGCGAGGCGCAGACGGCTCTGCATTTGCGCCGGGGTGTCGGCGCTGAGGATCGGGCAGTTCTCGTAGAAGCTGGAGAACAGGCCGGCGACATCGTACAGATAGGTGCACAGGATGTGCGGCGTGCCCTTGTCGGAAACGTTGTTCAATATTTCGCCGAACTGCGCCAGTTTCGCCGCCAGTTCGTGTTCATGCGCCGCTTCGAGGACGATCTGGCCTTCGACTTCGTTGAAGTCCTTGCCGAGTTTGCGGAACACACCGGCCACGCGGGTGTAGGCGTACAGCAAGTACGGCGCGGTGTTGCCTTCGAAGTTCAGCATCAGGTCGAAGTTGAAGCTGTAGTCGCTGGTGCGGTGCTTGGACAGGTCGGCGTATTTCACCGCGCCGATGCCCACGACCTTGGCGATGTTGCGCAGCTCGGCTTCAGCCAGCTCCGGGTTCTTGTCCTTCACCAGGGTGTAGGCGCGTTCCTGGGCTTCGGTCAGCAGATCAATCAGTTTTACGGTGCCACCGTCACGGGTCTTGAACGGGCGGCCATCGGCGCCGTTCATGGTGCCGAAGCCCATGTGTTCCATTTCCATCGGATGGGTCACGAAACCGGCCAGGCGCGCGACCTGGAACACTTGCTGGAAGTGCAGGGCCTGACGCTGATCGACGAAGTACAACGCGCGATCGGCTTTCAGTACGCCGCTGCGGTAGCGCACGGCCGCCAGGTCGGTGGTGGCGTAGAGGTAGCCACCGTCGGCCTTGACGATGATCACCGGCAGCGGGTCGCCATCGGCATTCTTGAACTCGTCGAGGAACACACACTGGGCGCCGTTGCTTTCGACCAGCAGGCCGGCGGCCTTGAGGTCGTTGACCACGTTGATCAGGTCGTCGTTGTAGGCGCTTTCGCCCATCACGTCGGCCATGGTCAGTTTGACGTTCAGCAGTTCGTAGATTTTCTGGCAGTGGGACAGCGAGATGTCCTTGAACTTGGTCCACAGCGCCAGGCAGTCCGGGTCGCCGGCTTGCAGCTTGACCACCAGGCCACGGGCACGATCAGCGAACTCTTCGGATTCATCGAAGCGTTGCTTGGCGGCGCGGTAGAAGTTTTCCAGGTCCGACAGCTCGTCGCTGGTGATCGGGTTTTCCTGCAGGTACGCCATCAGCATGCCGAACTGGGTGCCCCAGTCGCCAACGTGGTTCTGACGGATCACGGTGTCGCCGAGGAATTCCAGTACCCGCGCCACGCCGTCGCCGATGATGGTCGAGCGCAAGTGGCCGACGTGCATCTCTTTGGCCAGGTTCGGTGCCGACAGGTCGACCACGGTGCGCTGCACCGGGCCGGCCTTGCGCACGCCGATGTGATCGTCGGCCAGGGCCGCGTCCAGGCGAGTGGCCAGGGCTTGGGTGTTCTGGAAGAAATTCAGGAAGCCAGGGCCGGCGATTTCGGTCTTGGTGACGTTTTCGTCGGCCGGCAATGCGGCGATGATTTTCTCTGCCAGGTCGCGCGGCTTCATGCCGGCCGGCTTGGCCAGCATCATCGCGATGTTGCTGGCGAAATCGCCGTGGGTCTTGTCGCGGGAGTTTTCCACCTGGATCGCCGGCGACAGGCCTTCAGGCAACACACCTTCGTTGACGAGTTGGGTGATGGCTTGTTGGATCAGCTGGCGAATGGTGTCTTTCATGGTCTTCTCTTTCGACCGCAAGCGCGGCGGCGCTTCAATGCGCTGGTGGAAAAACTGGGCATTATCCGTTGCGAAGGCGGGCTTGCCAACTATAGCGGGCAGGTTGTGGACATGTGGTGACTATTCGGGCGTCTTCGCGAGCAAGCCCGCTCCCACAGTTAATCTGCGGTGTTCATACATTATGTGTCTGGCACAAAACCCCTGTGGGAGCGGGCTTGCTCGCGAAAGCAATCTTCCAATCAATACAAATCGACCGGATCAACATCCAGCGACCAGCGTACCGCCCGCCCGCTCGGCATCTGCTCCAGCATCAGCAACCAACTGCTTAATAGCCGATGCAGCGGCGCCCGAGCCGAGGCCTGCAGCAACAACTGCGCCCGATAACGCCCGGCCCGGCGTTCCATCGGCGCCGGCACCGGCCCCAGTAGCTCGATCCCGGGCAGATTGTGTTCAGCTAACAAACGCTCCGCCTCGCTGCACGCTTCATCGAGGAAACCTTCGGCCTGCCCCGGTTTGTGCGCTTCGGCCCGCAGCAGTGCCAGATGCGCAAATGGCGGCAGGCCGGCAGAGCGGCGTTCGCTCAAGGCTTGTTCGGCGAAAGCGAAGTAGCCCTGCTCGGTCAGTTGCACCAGCAGCGGGTGGTCCGCCAGATGCGTTTGGATAATTACTTTTCCCGGTTCTTCGGCCCGGCCCGCGCGGCCTGCAACTTGGACGATCAGTTGCGCCATGCGCTCGCTGGCGCGGAAGTCGCCGGAGAACAGGCCGCCGTCGGCATCGAGAATCGACACCAGCGTCACCCGTGGGAAGTGGTGACCTTTGGCGAGCATTTGCGTGCCCACCAGAATGCACGGCTGGCCCTTCTGAATCGTCGCGAACAACTGAGTCATCGCGTCTTTGCGCGAAGTGCTGTCACGGTCGACCCGCAGCACCGGGACGTCCGGAAACAGAATCCCCAGCCGTTCCTCGGCGCGCTCGGTGCCGGCACCCACGGGGCGCAAATCGACCTTGCCGCATTTCGGGCAATGCCGGGGCACGCGTTCGACGTAGCCGCAATGATGGCAGCGCAGTTCGCCGGAGCGTTGGTGCACGGTCATGCGCGCATCGCAGCGCTGGCACTCGGACATCCAGCCGCAGTCGTGACACAGCAAGGTCGGCGCGAAGCCACGGCGGTTGAGGAATACCAAAACCTGCTGGCCGGCGGCGAGGGTCTGACCAATAGCCTGTTGCATCGGCCCGGAAATGCCGCTGTCCAGCGGACGACTTTTTACGTCCAGGCGCAGGAAGCGTGGTTGCTTGGCGCCACCGGCACGCTCGTTCAGGCGTAGGAGGCCGTAACGACCGGTGTAGGCGTTGTGCAGGCTTTCCAGTGAAGGAGTGGCGGAGCCGAGGACAATCGGGATGTTTTCCTGCCGGGCGCGGACCAGTGCCAGGTCGCGGGCGTGGTAGCGCAGGCCTTCCTGCTGTTTATAGGAGCCGTCGTGCTCTTCGTCGATGATGATCAGGCCGGGATTTTTCATCGGCGTGAACAGCGCCGAACGCGTACCGATAATTATGTCGGCGTCGCCATCCCGGGCGGCGAGCCAGGCTTCAAGGCGCTCGCGATCGTTGACCGCCGAGTGGATCAGCGCAATGCGCGCATTGAAGCGCTGCTCGAAGCGCGCCAGGGTCTGCGGGCCGAGGTTGATCTCCGGGATCAGCACCAATGCTTGCTTGCCGGCTTCAAGGGTTTCGCGGATCAGCTGCAAGTAAACTTCGGTCTTGCCGCTACCGGTGACGCCGGCCAGCAGGAAGGCGTGATAACTGTCGAACCCGGCGCGAATGGCTTCATAAGCGGCGCGCTGCTCGGGGTTGAGTGGTAATTCAGGCTGCGCCAGCCAGTGTTCATGACGTGCGCCAGGGGCGTGCTTGCGGATTTCTACCTGTACCAGGTCTTTGGCCAGCAGCAAATCGAGGCTGTCTTTGCTCAGCATCAGTTTGCTCAGCAACTGATGGGCGACGCCGTGGGGATGCTGGGACAGCGTCGCCAGCGCCTCACGCTGACGCGGGGCGCGGGCGATGCGTGGATCATCGAGGCTGGCGCCCGGCGCGGCGGACCAGAAGCGTTCCTGGCGCGCTTCGGCCAGTTCGCCCTGACGCAGCAACACTGGCAGCGCCCAGCTCAGGGTGTCGCCGAGGCTGTGCTGATAATACTGGGAGGTCCACAGGCATAGCTTGAACAGCGCTGGCGGCAGGGGCGGTGTGGCATCGAGCAGGGCCAGGGCGGGTTTGAGCTTTTCTATTGGGACTTCGCTGGTGTCGGTGACTTCCACCAGAATTCCGATCATCTCGCGTCGGCCGAACGGCACCCGCAGGCGCATGCCGGGGTGCAACTGGGCGCGCAGGACACCGGCCGGGGCACGGTAATCAAACAGGCGACGCAGAGGCGAGGGCAGGGCGAGGCGCAGAATGGCGTCGGGCACGCGGGGGATTCTCTTTGGGCGGGCAATAAATGAAAGGCTGGGCATAACCCGTGGAAGCGAACTTGCTGTCAGGTGCCATGAATGCTGACTGATAGGCCCTCTTGGCGAGCAAGCTCGCTCCTACAGGGAGTGTGCTTTGGACCGGGAGCCTAGCAGACGGTCGGTCTGAGTGACAGCTTGCGTGATTTGAAACGTCTGGTAGAATCCGCGGCCTAATTACGTGCGGTATTCAACAATAGTGTTGAGTGGCGGCACGCTAGCCTGAGGAATACACCATGAAAGCCGATATCCATCCAGCATACGAAACCATCGAAGTAACTTGCAGCTGCGGCAACAAGTTCGAAACTCGTTCGAACCTGTGCAAGCCACTGGGTACTGACGTATGCAACGAGTGCCACCCGTTCTACACCGGTAAGCAGAAGACTCTGGATACTGGCGGCCGTGTACAGCGCTTCGCAGACCGTTTTGGTGCTTTCGGCAAGAAAGCTCCTGCTGCTGCAGAGTAAGGTTACAAAGCCCGATGGGCTTTTCCTTGCTGATGAAAAAGGCGTCCCTTGCGGGCGCCTTTTTTGTGTCCGCGATTTGGCTTTCCGGTGCCCAGGCCTTCTGCCCGGCGCCCGGCGGGCTGACGTCGGTCGCGGTGCAACGGGTGGTGGATGGCGACACGCTGCGCCTGAGCGATGGTCGCAGTGTGCGCATGATCGGTTTGAACACGCCGGAGCTGGGCAAGAAAGGCCGCTCCGACGAGCCATTCGCCGTAGCAGCGCGCAAACGCCTGGAAGTGCTCGTAGCCGCCAGTGACGGGCGGGTTGGTTTGCTCCCCGGTAAAGAGAGCAAAGATCACTACGGCCGCACATTGGCTCATGTCTACAGCGCCGAGGGGGCCAACCTTGAAGCGCAGATGCTCGCCGAGGGCCTCGGTTTCCAGGTGGCGGTCGCGCCAAATGTCGACCTGGTCGGCTGTCAGCAGGCGGCGGAACGCAGCGCACGTCAGGCCGGGCTCGGGGTGTGGCGCCAGTCACCTGTACTGAAAGCGGAGCAGATCAATGCTGGCGGTTTCGCCGTGCTCAGCGGTCGTGTGAGCAAGGTTCAGCGCAATCGTGGTGGGGTTTGGATCGAATTGCAGGATTCGGTTGTATTGCGCGTTGCACCCAATTTACTGGGTCAGTTCGACGTCGCATCACTAGAGCGGCTGAAGGGCAAGCAGATCGAGGCCCGTGGCTGGGTGGTAGATCGATCGCGACGTGGTGGACTTAAAGATGGCCAGGCGCGCTGGCTGTTGCCATTGACCGACCCGGCGATGCTTCAAGCGGCACCTTGATAAAAAATTGTAGACATTTTTTATATCGATTGTGAACAGTCTATCCCTTGTGTTCCGTGGCTCTTGGTCCAAAGTCGTAAGGCCGGGCGCTTGACAGGGGTGACTGGTCAGTCTTGTGGGGACTTTGCGACACGCGTATCCTCGGCGGTCCGTCTGTCCAACAGTAAAAGCGGAATGCCCACATGTCTGATTTGAAAACTGCCGCTCTCGAATATCACGCCCATCCTCGTCCAGGGAAGCTGAGTGTCGAGCTCACCAAGGCCACCGCTACCGCCCGCGACCTGTCGCTGGCCTACAGCCCCGGCGTAGCCGAACCAGTACGCGAAATCGCCCGCGATCCTGAACTGGCCTACAAATACACCGGCAAAGGCAACCTGGTTGCAGTCATTTCCGATGGCACCGCAATTCTCGGCCTGGGTAACCTCGGCCCATTGGCTTCCAAGCCTGTAATGGAAGGTAAAGGCGTGCTGTTCAAGCGCTTCGCCGGCATCGACGTTTTCGACATCGAAGTCGACTCCGAAAGCCCGCAAGCCTTCATCGACACCGTCAAGCGTATCTCCATCACCTTCGGTGGCATCAACCTGGAAGACATCAAGGCACCTGAGTGCTTTGAGATCGAACGCGCTCTGATCGAGCAGTGCGACATTCCGGTATTCCACGATGACCAGCACGGCACTGCGATCGTTACCGCGGCCGGCATGATCAACGCCCTGGAAATCGCTGGCAAAACCCTGGCTGACGCCAAGATCGTCTGCCTGGGCGCCGGTGCTGCTGCCATCTCCTGCATGAAATTGCTGGTGAGCATGGGTGCCAACATCGAAAACATCTTCATGGTTGACCGCACCGGCGTGATCCACTCCGGCCGTGACGACCTGAACCAGTACAAGGCTGTCTTCGCTCACGCGACCGACAAGCGCACCCTGGCCGACGCCCTGACCGGTGCCGACGTGTTCGTTGGCCTGTCCGGCCCGAACCTGCTGAGCGCTGAAGGCCTGAAGTCCATGGCGGCCAACCCGATCGTGTTTGCGTGCTCGAACCCTGATCCGGAAATCTCGCCGGAACTGGCTCACGCCACCCGTGACGACGTGATCATGGCCACCGGCCGTTCGGACTACCCGAACCAGGTCAACAACGTTCTGGGCTTCCCGTTCATCTTCCGTGGTGCCCTGGACGTTCGCGCCAAGCGCATCAACGAAGAAATGAAAGTGGCTGCTGCCAACGCCCTGCGCGAACTGGCCAAACTGCCAGTCCCTCAGGAAGTGTGCGACGCCTACGGCGGCATCAAGCTGGAATTCGGTCGTGAGTACATCATTCCGAAGCCAATGGATGCACGTCTGATCACCGTGATCTCCGACGCCGTGGCCAAGGCCGCGATCGAGACCGGTGTGGCGACCCTGCCGTATCCGAAGAACTACCCGCTGAAAAGCGTGGATGACGTGTTCAACGGCTAAGTCGTTGTAGCGCTTCAACAGAAAGCCCCGGCTCTTGTGAGTCGGGGCTTTTTTTCATCTGTGGTTTTTGTGGTGTCTGTCCGGGCCTCTTCGCGAGCAAGCCCGCTCCCACAGTGGATTGTCGGTGTGCATGCGATCTGTTGTGCAGCACAGATACCTGTGGGAGCGGGCTTGCTCGCGAAGAGGCCGGGTCAGTCAACGCAAAATGTGAGGCAATAAAAAGCCCCGCGCTTCTCTCGAAGGCGGGGCTTTTTGCATTGCGTCAGGCGATCAGAACAAATCGATCGGCGCCGCCTCGTCCGCTGGCAGCGGGCTGCCCGGCGCATTGCCGTTGCCCAGCTCGTTGACCGAGGGTGGCGTATCTTCGGCCTTGAACAGTTCGAAGTAGGCCCCTGGCGTGCCTGGAGTGGCTGCACGGCCGCTGATCGGGTCGACCCGAAGGCTGAGGATGCCTTCCGGCTCCGTCTGGGTGTGGGGCGGCTTGTCTTTGAGGGCGGCACCCATGTAGCTCATCCAGATCGGCAGCGCGACGGTGCCGCCGAACTCGCGTTTGCCCAGGCTTTCCGGTTGGTCGAAGCCGGTCCAGACGGTGGTCACGTAATCGGCGTTGTAGCCGGAGAACCAGGCGTCCTTGGATTCGTTGGTGGTGCCGGTCTTGCCTGCGATGTCGCTGCGACCCAGTGCCAGTGCGCGGCGGCCGGTACCGAGCTTGATCACGTCCTCGAGCATGCTGTTGAGGATAAACGTGGTGCGGCCGTCGACAATGCGTTCGGCCACGGCCGGCGATTGTGCTGCTGGCTGGGCGGGTGACGTTTCATCTACGGTCGCGGCGACCGTGAAGGCATCGGCGACCGGAGCCGCGATACCGTCGCTGACTACTTCGCCTTTTGGCACGCTCGGCGGGTTGGCGACGAACAGCGTGTCGCCGTTGCGGCTTTCGATCTTGTCGATGATGTACGGGGTGATTTTGTAGCCGCCGTTGGCGAAGGTGCTCCAGCCGGTGGCGATTTCCATTGGCGTCAGCGTCGCGGTGCCCAGCGCCAGGGACAGGTTGCGCGGCAGGTCCTGCTTGTTGAAGCCGAACTTGCTGATGTAGTCGATGGTGCGGTCGACACCCAGCGCTTGCAGCAGGCGAATCGACACTAGGTTGCGCGACTTGTACAGCGCTTCGCGCATACGGATCGGGCCGAGGAAGGTGTTGGTGTCGTTCTTCGGGCGCCAGACCTTGTCCAGGTATTCATCGACGAACACGATCGGTGCGTCGTTCACCAGGCTGGCGGCGGTGTAGCCGTTATCCAGCGCGGCGCTGTAGACGAACGGCTTGAAGCTAGAGCCCGGTTGACGCTTGGCCTGCATGGCGCGGTTGTAGTTGCTCTGTTCGAAGGCAAAGCCACCGACCAGGGAGCGGATCGCGCCGTTCTGCGGGTCGAGGGACACCAGGGCGCCCTGGGCCTGCGGAATCTGGCTGAACTTCAGTGAATTGTCCGGCTGGCGCTGTACGCGAATCAGATCACCCACCTGCGCGACGTCAGACGGCTGCTTCGGGTTGGCGCCCATGCTGTTGGTGTTCAGGAACGGACGGGCCCATTTCATGGTGTCCCAGGCGACGTGTTCTTCCCCGGTGCGGGTCAGCACTTGCAGGCCGGCCTTGTCGACCTGGATGACGATGGCTGGCTCAAGGCTGCTGATGGTGCGCTGCTTGGTCAACTCGGTAGCCCAGGCTTCGCGAGTCTTGCCCGGCAGACGCGACTCGGGGCCGCGATAGCCGTGACGCTGGTCGTAGGTCATCAAGCCTTCGTGGACCGCCGTGTTGGCCATTTCCTGCAGATTGCTCGGCACGGTGGTGGTCACGCGGAAACCTTCGGTGTAAGCGTCGCTGCCATAACGGCCCACCATTTCGGCACGGGCCATTTCAGCGATGTATGGTGCGTTCACTTCCGGGGTCGGAACGTGATAGCTGGCGTTCAGGGGCTCGTTGATCGCCGTGGTGTAGTCGGCCTCGGTGATCTTGCCGAGCTTGTACATGCGGCCCAGGATCCAGTCGCGACGTTCCTTGCTGCGAGCCGGGTTGGCCAGCGGGTTGAAACGCGACGGGGCTTTTGGCAGGCCGGCGATCATCGCCATCTGCGCCAGGCTGACGTCACGAATCGACTTGCCGTAATAGACCTGCGCCGCCGCTTCGATGCCGTAGGCGCGGTTGCCCAGATAGATTTTATTGACGTACAGCTCAAGGATTTCATCCTTGGTCAGCTGCCGTTCGATCTGCAGGGCCAGGAGGATTTCAGTGGTCTTGCGAGAGAAGCTTCGTTCGCTGGTCAGGAAGAAGTTCTTCGCCACCTGCATGGTGATGGTGCTGCCGCCGGACTGGATGTGGCCGCTTTTTACCAGTTGGGTGGCGGCCCGCATCAGGCTGCTAGGATCAACGCCATAGTGGTTGGCGAAATTGTCGTCTTCAGCACTTAGTAACGCATTAATGAAATTGGGGGGAATGTCGGCGAACCGGATCGGAGTACGGCGCATTTCGCCAAATTCTGCGATCAACTTGTCGTCGCTGCTGTATACCCGTAGAGGAATCTGCAACTGAATGCTTCTCAGGGCCTCCACGGACGGCAATCCGGGACTAAGGTAGAGAAATGCGCCACTCAGACCGAGGAGCAGTCCGCAGAAAACGGCGACGATGGACCAACCGAAAAATTTCAGCAGACGAATCAAGGCTTTTGGACATCCAGGGCAAAGAATGAATTAGGCAGCAGGTCCAGGCTAAAGGGAGAACGACCTGCGCTTGAAGTAAAAAGCGGAAAAAAGCGCTGGGCATTATAAGCATTTTTCCGTCGAGGGCGTCATTTGCGCTGCTGTCAAGACGGGTGGTTTGAACGCAATGCATATTACAGAGTCCGTAACTCACGGATAGTCATAGGGAATTGGTAGTGCTAGGACTCTTCAATAAAAAGGCCAATACGCTTCTGGGGATCGACATCAGCTCCACGTCGGTGAAACTTCTGGAGCTGAGCCGTCAGGGCGACCGCTACCGGGTCGAGGCCTACGCGGTTGAGCCTCTGCCCGCCAGCGCGGTGGTCGAGAAAAATATCGCCGAGCTCGAAGGCGTGGGTCAGGCACTTGCGCGGGTGCTGCTAAAGGCCAGAACCAGCCACAAGAACGTCGCCGTGGCCGTGGCCGGTTCGGCGGTGATCACCAAGACCATCGAGATGGATGCCGGTCTTTCCGACGACGAGATGGAAAACCAGCTGAAGATCGAGGCCGATCAATACATCCCTTATCCGTTGGACGAGGTCGCCATCGACTTCGAAGTCCAGGGCGTATCGGCGCGCAACCCTGAGCGGGTCAATGTGCTGCTGGCGGCCTGTCGCAAGGAAAACGTCGAGGTTCGTGAAGCGGCGCTGGCCCTGGCTGGCCTGACGGCACGAGTGGTCGACGTGGAAGCCTACGCGCTGGAGCGCTCCTACGGATTGCTGGCGGGGCAGCTGGCTGCCTCTCAGGAGCGTCTGACGGTCGCGGTGGTCGACATCGGCGCGACCATGACCACCCTGAGCGTGCTGTACAACGGGCGGATCATCTATACCCGCGAACAATTGTTCGGCGGTCGTCAGCTGACGGAAGAAATCCAGCGTCGTTACGGCTTGACCGTCGAACAGGCGGGCCTGGCAAAGAAACAGGGCGGTTTGCCGGACGATTACGTCAGTGAAGTGCTTCAGCCGTTTCGCGACGCATTGGTGCAGCAGGTGTCACGTTCGTTGCAGTTTTTCTTCGCCTCGGGTCAGTACGCATCGGTCGATCACATCCTGCTGGCCGGTGGTACCGCTTCGGTCCCGGGGCTGGATCGTTTAATCGAGCAGCGATTGGGTACGCCAACCCAGGTAGCCAACCCTTTCTCCAACATGGCCCTGAGCAGCAAGGTCAATGCCGGTGCCCTGGCCAGCGACGCGCCGGCACTGATGATCGCCTGCGGACTCGCGCTCAGGAGTTTCGACTAATGGCGCGGATCAATCTTTTACCGTGGCGCGAAGAGCAGCGGGAAGAGCGCCGCAAACGCTTTTTGCTGACGTTGGTCGGTGTGGTGGTGGGGGCGGTGGGCGCGATTTTGATCGCGAACCAGGTCATCAGCGCTGCCGTCGACCGGCAAATCGCCCGTAATGAATACATTGGCAAACAGATTGCCGTGGTCGACGAGCGGATCGAACAGATCAGCGACCTCAAGGCCCGTCGCAAGCAACTCGTTGAGCGCATGCGCATCATCCAGGACCTGCAAGGCAACCGGCCGATCAGTGGGCGGATTTTCGATCAGCTGGCGCGTACGTTGCCCGATGGCGTTTATTTCACCGAGGTGAAAATGGCCGACAAGACCTTGTCCATTGCAGGTGCGGCGGAGTCCAACAATCGTGTATCAGACCTGATGCGTAATCTGGATGCGTCCGACTGGTTCGACGCGCCCAGCCTTACGGAGGTCAAAGCGACCACCGCCGGTCAGCTGGATCAGGCCAACGTCTTTCAGTTGACCGTTCGTCAGACGCAGCCTGCCGCTGTGGAGGGCGGCAAATGAGTCTGTCCGAATGGTTCGAAGGCCTGCGCAAGATCGACATCAATGATCTGGATACCAACAACCTCGGCTCTTGGCCGCCAGCGATCAAGGCTCTGGCGGCTGTTCTGGTCATGATTCTGGTGCTGGCGCTGGGCTACAGTTTTTCCACGAGTGATCTTCAGAGTCACCTCGAGCTCAAGCGCGAGGAAGAGTCGACCCTCAAGGAGCAGTTCGCCAACAAAGCGCGCATGGCGGCGAATCTGGAGCTGTACACCCAGCAGATGAAGGAGATGGAAAACTCCTTTGGCGTGCTGCTGCGCCAGCTGCCCAGTGACACCGAAGTGCCTGGCCTGTTGGAGGACATTACTCGCACCGGCCTGGGCAGCGGCCTGGAGTTCGAGGAGATAAAGTTGTTGCCGGAGGTCACCCAGCAGTTCTACATCGAACTGCCGATCCAGATCACCGTCACCGGTGCCTATCACGACCTGGCCACTTTCGTCAGTGGCGTGGCCGGGCTGCCGCGGATCGTTACCCTGCATGACTTCGACCTTGCTCCGGCCAACCCCGAGGGCGGAACGAAACTGCGCATGAGCATCCTGGCCAAGACGTACCGCTACAACGACAAGGGGTTGCAGAAATGAACCCGATCCGTTGTTTTTTGGTGGCGTTGATGGTGGTTGGTCTCACCGGTTGTGGCAGCGACAATGACTTCAGCGACCTGGATGCGTACATGAACGAAATGCGACTGCGCGCGCCGGGCAAGATTGAACCAACGCCGACATTCCGGTCTTACCCGACATTCACTTACAGTGCAGCGAACCTGCGAAGTCCGTTTTCCCGGCAGGTCAGAGTGGATCTGGCGGGTCAGAAACACGGCTCGCGCAATGTCAAACCCGACCCCGATCGGGTCAAGCAGTACCTCGAAGGTTTCAACATCGAGCAGTTTGAAATGGTCGGCACGATCTCCAATGCCAATGGCTCCTTTGCGCTGCTGCGCGGAGCGGGCAGTGTGCATCGGCTGAAAGTCGGCGATTACCTGGGGCGCAACGATGGGCGGATCGTCGCCATCAGCGGTTCCCAAGTCGATGTGGTCGAGATCGTTCCCGATGGCGAAGGCGCCTGGCTGGAGCGTCCGCGGACCATCCCTTTGAAAGAGCACTCATAGTGGAACTCGAATAATGAACAGGATTTTCTCCACCTTCGGTATATCGCTATGGATAGCGTTGATGTCGCCGATGGTACAAGCGGCCACCCTCAAAACGCTGGATGTCGCATCGCTGCCGGGGGACCGTGTCGAGTTGAAGTTGTCGTTCGATGAGCCGCCCCCGACGCCCCGCGGGTACACCACGGAGCAACCGGCACGGATAGCGCTGGATCTGCCCGGCGTTGTCAGTCAGCTGGCGAACAAGAATCGCGACCTGGGCGGCGGCAATGCTCGCACCGCGACAGTGGTCGAAGCCAAGGACCGCACGCGGCTGATCATCAATCTGACCCAATTGGCCCCGTATAGCGCACGAGTTGAAGGCAATACCCTGTTCGTCGTAGTCGGGCAAGGGGCCAGCAAAACGGCGTCCAGGCCAGCGACTGCGGCGCCGCGGGCAGCCACTGCCACGCCTGCCCCTGCCAAAGCCTATGCGCCGGTGAGCAAGGCTATCCGAGGCGTGGATTTCCAGCGCGGTACCCAGGGTGAAGGCAACGTGGTCATCGATCTGTCGGATCCGTCCATCGCTCCGGACATTCAAGAGCGCGACGGCAAGATCGTCCTCGGTTTCGCCAAGACCCAATTACCTGAGTCATTGCGTGTACGCCTGGACGTCAAGGATTTCGCCACGCCGGTGCAATTCGTCAATGCCAGCGCCACGGGCGATCGGGCTACGATCAGCATCGAACCCAGCGGTGCCTTCGATTACTCGACTTACCAGACTGATAACAAGCTCACCGTCAGTATCCGGCCAATGACCGTCGACGACCTGCAGAAACGCAACGCTGAGCGTTTCGCCTACAGCGGAGAAAAACTGTCGCTGAATTTCCAGGACATCGAAGTGCGCTCGGTGCTGCAATTGATCGCCGATTTCACCAATCTCAATCTGGTGGCCAGCGATACCGTGCAGGGCGGCATCACGCTGCGACTGCAGAACGTGCCGTGGGATCAGGCGCTGGATCTGGTGCTGAAAACCAAGGGCCTGGACAAGCGCAAGATCGGTAACGTCCTGCTGGTGGCGCCGGCCGAAGAAATCTCCTCCCGTGAGCAGCAGGAACTGGAGTCGCAGAAGCAAATCGCTGATCTGGCGCCCCTGCGTCGCGAGCTGTTACAGGTTAACTATGCCAAAGCTGCCGACATTGCCAAGCTGTTCCAGTCGGTGACAAGTGCTGAGGCAAAAGCCGATGAACGGGGCTCGATCACGGTTGATGAGCGGACCAACAACATCATTGCCTACCAGACCCAGGACCGCCTCGACGAACTCCGTCGTATCGTCGCGCAGCTGGATATCCCGGTGCGTCAGGTGATGATCGAGGCGCGAATCGTCGAAGCCAACGTCGACTATGACAAAAGCCTCGGCGTGCGCTGGGGCGGATCAATCCAGAACAAGGGCAACTGGAATACCTCGGGCGTCAGCAACGGGGGTGAAGGTTCGTCCACTATTGGCACACCGGGCAGCACCAGCACCAATACGCCATTCGTCGATATGGGCACCGCTGCCAATACCTCGGGGCTTGGCATCGCCTTCATTACCGACAACGTGCTGTTGGACCTTGAGCTGACCGCCATGGAGAAGACCGGCAACGGCGAAATCGTCTCGCAGCCCAAGGTGGTTACGTCCGACAAGGAAACCGCGAAAATCCTCAAGGGCACCGAAATTCCCTACCAGGAAGCCAGCTCCAGTGGCGCGACGTCAGTGTCGTTCAAGGAGGCTTCGTTGTCTCTGGAAGTGACGCCGCAGATCACCCCGGACAACCGGATCATCATGGAGGTGAAGGTCACCAAGGACGAACCGGATTACCTGAACAAAGTGCAGGATGTACCGCCGATCAAGAAAAACGAGGTCAACGCCAAGGTGCTGGTCAACGACGGCGAGACCATCGTGATTGGCGGTGTTTTCTCAAATACTCAGAGCAAGGTTGTAGATAAGGTGCCATTTCTCGGTGATGTGCCGTATCTTGGCCGCCTTTTCCGGCGTGACGTGGTTTCGGAGAAAAAATCCGAGCTGCTGGTATTTCTCACTCCGCGTATCATGAACAACCAGGCGATTGCTGTGAGTCATTGATTCTGTGCGAAATTTGATTCTTGTTGGACCGATGGGGGCTGGAAAAAGCACCATCGGCCGGTTGCTGGCCAAAGAGCTGCGCCTGCCGTTCAAAGATTCCGATAAGGAAATTGAATTGCGCACGGGCGCCAATATCCCGTGGATCTTCGATAAGGAAGGCGAACCGGGCTTTCGTGACCGCGAGCAGGCGATGATTGCCGAGTTGTGCGGGTGCGACGGCGTGGTGCTGGCGACTGGCGGCGGGGCCGTCATGCGCGAAGCCAATCGTCGGGCGCTGCACGCCGGTGGTCGGGTGGTCTATCTGCATGCGTCTGTCGAGCAGCAGGTCGGCCGCACTTCCCGCGACCGCAATCGACCCTTGTTGCGTACCGCCGACCCGGCCAAGACCCTTCGGGATCTGCTGGCGATCCGCGATCCGCTGTATCGGGAAATTGCCGACCTGGTGGTGGAAACCGATGAGCGGCCGCCGCGAATGGTGGTACTCGATATTCTCGAGCGCTTGCAGCAGCTACCACCCCGTTAATGCGCAGCGCGAAATGCGCTATCCTCGGCGTCCTGTCACGGCCGCTCAAAGGTTGTGGCGGATGGCTACCGAACGGCGTCGCACCAGCAGAGGCCGTGGACATTCGTTAACTCAAGGCAGGACGCCTGATTCCATCTTCACTGTGGGGACACATGCAGACACTCAAGGTCGATCTAGGCGAGCGCAGCTACCCGATTCATATTGGCGAAGGTTTGTTGGATCAGCCTGAGCTGCTGGCCCCGCATATTCGCGGACGGCAAGTGGCGATCATCTCCAACGAGACCGTTGCGCCGCTCTATCTCGAGCGTCTGACCCGCAGCCTCGCACAGTTTTCGGTGGTTTCCGTGGTGCTGCCCGACGGCGAAGCCTTCAAGACCTGGGAAACCCTGCAACTGATCTTCGACGGTCTGCTGACCGCGCGGCACGACCGCCGCACCACGGTGATCGCCCTCGGTGGCGGCGTCATTGGTGACATGGCCGGTTTTGCAGCTGCCTGCTACCAGCGCGGTGTCGATTTCATCCAGATCCCGACCACGCTGCTGTCGCAAGTCGACTCTTCGGTGGGCGGCAAGACCGGGATCAACCATCCGCTGGGCAAAAACATGGTCGGCGCGTTCTATCAGCCGAACGTGGTGCTGATCGATACCGCCACCCTCAATACCTTGCCGGCCCGCGAACTGTCCGCCGGGCTCGCTGAAGTCATCAAATACGGGCTGATCTGCGACGAACCGTTTCTTACCTGGCTCGAAGAAAACGTCGATCGCCTGCGCGCCCTGGATCAGGTCGCCCTGACTTACGCCATCGAACGTTCCTGCGCCGCCAAGGCTGCGGTGGTCGGTGCCGACGAGCGGGAGACCGGCGTGCGCGCCACGCTCAACCTGGGTCATACCTTCGGCCACGCCATCGAAACCCACATGGGCTATGGTGTCTGGCTACATGGTGAGGCGGTCGCTGCTGGCACCGTAATGGCTTTGGAAATGTCCCAGCGCCTGGGCTGGATCAGCGAACAAGAGCGCGATCGCGGCATTCGCCTTTTCCAGCGCGCGGGTCTGCCGGTCATCCCGCCTGAAGAGATGACTGAAGCCGATTTCCTCGAACACATGGCAATTGACAAGAAAGTGATCGACGGTCGTTTGCGCCTGGTGCTGCTGCGCCATATGGGCGAAGCGGTGGTGACCGACGATTATCCGAAAGAGGTTCTACAGGCCACGCTGGGAGCGGATTACCGCGCTCTGGCTCAGCTTAAAGGTTAATAAGATCCCGATGACTAGTTTGCACGCCGACGAGGCTTTCCTCGGCCATTACCAGTTAAGTCATGACCCTTTCGCTCCACGGGTGCCTGGCTTCAAATTCTTCCCGGCCCAGCGCAAACCGGTGCTGGGACAACTGCATCACCTGGCGCGCTACAGCCAGTTGCTGCTGGTGGTCACCGGCCCGCAAGGCAGTGGCAAGACCCTGCTGCGCCAGGCTCTGGTGGCCAGCACCAACAAACAATCCGTACAGAGCGTGGTGGTTTCCGCCCGGGGCGCCGGCGATTCTGCTGGCATGCTGCGTCAGGTGGCTCAGGCACTGAACGTCGAGCAGGCCGAGATCGGCGCGATTCTGTCCCAAGTGGTGCAGCTTGCGCTCACCGGGCAGGAAGTCTATTTGCTGGTGGATGACGCCGAGCAGCTCGACGAATCCGCGCTGGAGGCCTTGCTGGCCCTGGCCGCGGGCGCTCCTGAAGGTCGTCCGCACGTGTTCCTGTTCGGCGAATCGTCGCTGATTGCTCAACTTGAAGCGCTGAGCCTCGAGGAAGAGCGTTTTCACGTCATCGAGCTGCAGCCTTACACCGAAGAAGAAACCCGCGAATATCTGGACCAGCGGCTCGAAGGCGCCGGTCGGGGTATCGAACTTTTCACCGCAGATCAGATCTCTGATATTCACGAAAGCTCCGACGGTTGGCCTGGCACCATCAACCAGGTTGCCCGCGATGCAATGATCGAAGCCATGATTGCCAGCCGCTCTGCGGTCAAGCGTCCAAGTATGGGGTTCAACATGCCGAAGAAACACGTATTGGCGATTTCCGCCGTCGTCGTGGTCGCGGTAGCTGCCGCCTGGTTGATACCGGGTCGCAGCAAAGCACCGACCACTGGCGCACCTGCCAACGAACAGGCGCAATTGCCACTCGGCGAGGGCGCGCCACAACCTAACAGTGGCGGTGCGCCTGCCGTCGAGTTCGCCGGTAATTCGCAGCCGATGCCATTGCCGTTGGTCGGCAACTCGCAGCCGGTCATGCGCGGCCCGCTGGCCGAAGCGGCTGGTGGCATCACTGAAGGCGACGACGGCGTGCCCGTCGAGGGTTCCAGCGCTACACCGCCGACCGTGACCACCACCGCGCCACCTGCGGGCATCCAGCCTGGCCCTGCGCCGACACCTGCTGCCAAACCTGTGCCTGCACCGACTCAGGTCGCGACTGCCAAGCCAGTCCCGGTCGCTCCAGCCGTGAAGCCGGCGCCAGCGCCAGCGCCAGCCAAACCAGCCGTTGCTGCCGCCAAGCCTGCCGAGAAGCCAACCACCGTGGCCAAGGCTGCCGGTGGTACCTGGTACGCCGGGCAAGCACCGGGCAACTACGTGGTGCAGATCCTCGGCACCAGCTCCGAAGCGTCCGCACAGAACTTCGTGAAAGAGCAGGGCGGCGAATACCGTTATTTCAAGAAAGTGCTCAACGGCAAGCCGCTTTACGTCATCACTTACGGTAACTTCGCCAGCCGTGATGCAGCCCTTACCGCCATCAAGGCCTTGCCAGCGAAGGTTCAGGCTGGTAAACCTTGGCCTCGCACTGTCGCCAGCGTCCAACAGGAACTGGCAACAACTCGCTGAAGATTCGGCGGCCTTACCCAGGCCGCCTCTCCCGGCACCTCAAAATTTCCACCCGTGCATGCCGCCTCTTCAGGCCGCGTGCCTTGTGGTGTCTGCGTCACAGTAGTCTTTGAGTCGTTGCGGTCAAAATTAAAAAAGTTTTGACTAGCACAGCATATCGCTTTAAACCTTTCACAAATGCGACATAGATTTGCGACAGTTCGTCGTCAAATTTGTGAGCCTCTGTGTCGGTGTGTACAATGACCTCCCTTTTGCCCCCGCAAAGCTGGCGTACGTTCGGCGCGGATGGTAAGTGGTTGAATTGAAAAGAAATTTGCCTCGACAAGAGGCAGCCTGGTGAGAAAGTGTCTATGAAAGCAGGTCTGTACCAACCAGATGAATTCAAGGATAACTGCGGTTTCGGCCTGATAGCCCATATGCAGGGCGAGCCCAGTCATACCCTTTTGCAAACGGCCATCGAGGCCCTGACCTGCATGACCCACCGCGGTGGGATCAACGCCGACGGCAAGACCGGTGACGGTTGCGGTCTGCTGATTCAAAAGCCGGATGTGTTCCTGCGTGCCATCGCCCAGGAAACCTTCGGCGTTGAACTGCCCAAGCAATATGCCGTGGGCATGGTCTTCTTCAACCAGGACCCGGTCAAAGCCGAAGCCGCTCGCGAGAACATGAACCGCGAGATCCTGGCCGCCGGCCTGCAGTTGGTCGGCTGGCGCAAAGTGCCGATCGACACCAGCGTCCTCGGCCGCCTGGCCCTCGAGCGCCTGCCGCAAATCGAACAAGTGTTCATCGGTGGTGCGGGTCTGAGCGATCAGGACATGGCGATCAAGCTGTTCAGCTCCCGTCGTCGCTCGTCCGTGGCCAACGCCGCCGACGTCGATCACTACATCTGCAGCTTTTCCCACAAGACCATCATTTATAAAGGCCTGATGATGCCGGCGGATTTGACCGCCTTCTATCCAGACCTCAGCGACCAGCGCCTGCAAACCGCGATCTGCGTGTTCCACCAGCGTTTCTCCACCAACACCCTGCCGAAATGGCCGCTGGCCCAGCCATTCCGCTTCCTCGCCCACAACGGCGAGATCAACACCATTACCGGCAACCGCAACTGGGCCGTCGCCCGTCGCACCAAGTTCGCCAACGACCTGATGCCCGATCTCGAAGAACTCGGCCCGCTGGTCAACCGCGTCGGTTCCGACTCCTCCAGCATGGACAACATGCTCGAACTGATGGTCACCGGTGGTATCGACCTGTTCCGTGGCGTGCGGATGATCATTCCGCCAGCGTGGCAGAACGTCGAAACCATGGACCCGGACCTGCGCGCGTTCTACGAATACAACTCGATGCACATGGAACCGTGGGACGGCCCGGCCGGCGTGGTCATGACCGACGGTCGCTACGCGGTGTGCCTGCTCGACCGTAACGGTCTGCGTCCGGCGCGTTGGGTCACCACCAAGAACGGTTTCATCACCCTGGCTTCGGAAATCGGTGTCTGGAACTATCAGCCTGAAGACGTGATTGCCAAGGGGCGCGTTGGCCCGGGCCAGATCTTTGCCGTGGACACCGAAACCGGCCAGATCCTCGACACTGACGCCATCGACAACCGCCTGAAGTCCCGTCATCCGTACAAGCAATGGCTGCGCAAGAATGCCCTACGCATCCAGGCGACCATGGAAGATAACGACCACGGCTCGGCGTTCTACGACGTTGACCAGCTCAAGCAGTACATGAAGATGTACCAGGTCACTTTCGAAGAACGTGATCAGGTGCTGCGTCCACTCGGTGAGCAAGGCTACGAAGCCGTCGGCTCGATGGGCGACGATACGCCGATGGCCGTGCTGTCCCAGCGCGTGCGCACGCCGTACGACTATTTCCGCCAGCAGTTCGCGCAGGTCACCAACCCGCCGATCGACCCGCTGCGTGAAGCCATCGTCATGTCGCTGGAGATCTGCCTCGGTGCCGAGCGCAACATCTTCCAGGAGTCGCCGGAACACGCCTCGCGCGTGATCCTCAGCTCGCCGGTCATTTCCCCGGCCAAGTGGCGCTCGCTGATGAACCTCGATCGTCCGGGCTTCGAACGCCAGATCATCGACCTCAACTACGACGAAAGCGTCGGCCTCGAAGCGGCGATCCGCAACGTTGCCGATCAGGCTGAAGAAGCCGTGCGTGCCGGTCGTACCCAGGTTGTGCTGAGTGACCGGCACATTGCCCCGGGCAAGTTGCCGATTCACGCTTCGCTCGCCACCGGTGCGGTGCACCACCGCCTGACCGAAAAAGGCCTGCGTTGCGACTCCAACATTCTGGTAGAAACCGCGACCGCTCGCGATCCGCACCACTTCGCGGTGTTGATCGGTTTCGGCGCCTCGGCGGTCTATCCGTTCCTGGCCTACGAAGTGCTGGGCGACCTGATCCGCACCGGTGAAGTGCTGGGCGACCTCTACGAGGTGTTCAAGAACTACCGCAAAGGCATCACCAAAGGTCTGCTGAAGATCCTGTCGAAGATGGGCATCTCGACCATCACTTCGTACCGCGGTGCGCAGCTGTTCGAAGCCATTGGCCTGTCCGAAGAAGTCTGCGATCTGAGCTTCCGTGGCGTGCCAAGCCGCATCAAGGGCGCGCGTTTCGTCGACATCGAAGCCGAGCAGAAAGCCCTGGCGGCCGAAGCCTGGAGCCCGCGCAAGCCGATCCAGCAGGGTGGTCTGCTGAAGTTCGTCCACGGTGGCGAATATCACGCCTACAACCCGGACGTGGTCAACACCCTGCAAGCCGCTGTGCAGCAGGGCGACTACAGCAAGTTCAAGGAATACACGGCGCTGGTGGACAACCGTCCGGTGTCGATGATCCGCGACTTGTTCAAGGTCAAGACCCTGGACACGCCGCTGGACATCAGCGAGATCGAACCGCTGGAATCGGTGCTCAAGCGCTTCGATTCCGCCGGCATCTCCCTTGGCGCCCTGTCGCCGGAAGCCCACGAAGCCCTGGCCGAAGCCATGAACCGCCTTGGTGCGCGTTCCAACTCCGGCGAAGGCGGCGAAGACCCGGCGCGCTACGGCACTATCAAGAGCTCGAAAATCAAGCAGGTCGCGACGGGTCGTTTCGGTGTAACCCCGGAATACCTGGTCAACGCTGAAGTGTTGCAGATCAAGGTCGCTCAGGGCGCCAAGCCCGGCGAAGGCGGTCAGCTGCCAGGCGGCAAGGTCAACGGTCTGATTGCCAAGCTGCGTTATGCAGTGCCGGGCGTGACCCTCATCTCGCCTCCACCGCACCACGACATCTATTCGATCGAAGATTTGTCGCAGCTGATTTTCGACCTGAAACAAGTCAACCCGAAGGCCCTGGTCTCGGTGAAGCTGGTCGCAGAAGCGGGTGTCGGCACCATCGCTGCCGGTGTGGCCAAGGCCTACGCGGACTTGATCACCATCTCCGGCTACGACGGCGGCACCGGTGCATCGCCACTGACCTCGATCAAATACGCGGGCGCACCGTGGGAACTCGGCCTGGCCGAAACCCACCAGACCCTGCGTGGCAACGACTTGCGCGGCAAAGTCCGGGTGCAGACCGACGGCGGCCTGAAAACCGGCCTCGATGTGATCAAGGCAGCGATCCTCGGCGCTGAAAGCTTCGGCTTCGGCACCGCGCCAATGATCGCCCTGGGCTGCAAATACCTGCGTATTTGCCACCTGAACAACTGCGCCACCGGCGTCGCGACTCAGAACGAGAAGCTGCGCAAGGATCACTACATCGGGACCGTCGACATGGTGGTGAATTTCTTCACCTACGTCGCTGAAGAAACCCGTGAGTGGCTGGCCAAGCTGGGCGTGCGTTCCCTCGAAGAACTGATCGGTCGTACCGATCTGCTGGAAATCCTCGAAGGCCAGACCGCCAAGCAGCAACACCTGGACCTGACGCCGTTGCTGGGCAGCGATCACATTCCGGCGGACAAACCACAGTTCTGCCAGGTTGAGCGCAACCCGCCATTCGACAAAGGCCTGCTGGCCGAGAAAATGGTCGACATGGCCACCTCGGCCATCAACGACATGAGCGGTGCCGATTTCGCCCTGGATATCTGCAACTGCGACCGTTCGATCGGCGCGCGGATCTCCGGCGAAATCGCTCGCAAGCACGGCAACCAAGGCATGGCGAACGCGCCGATCACCTTCCGCTTCAACGGGACGGCCGGTCAGAGCTTCGGTGTGTGGAACGCTGGCGGCCTGCACATGTACCTGGAAGGCGACGCCAACGACTACGTCGGCAAAGGCATGACCGGCGGCAAGCTGGTGATCGTTCCGCCGAAGGGCAGCATCTACAAGACACAGGACAGCGCCATTATCGGCAACACCTGTTTGTATGGCGCCACTGGCGGCAAGTTGTTCGCTGCTGGCACCGCGGGCGAGCGTTTCGCGGTGCGTAACTCCGGTGCTCACACCGTGGTGGAAGGCACTGGCGATCACTGCTGCGAGTACATGACCGGTGGTTTTGTCTGCGTGCTGGGCAAGACCGGTTACAACTTCGGCTCAGGCATGACCGGTGGTTTCGCCTACGTGCTCGACCAGGACAACACCTTCGTTGACCGGGTCAACCACGAACTGGTGGAAATCCAGCGGATCAGCGGTGAGGCGATGGAAGCCTATCGCAGCCACCTGCAACGCGTGCTGAACGAATACGTCGAGGAAACCGACAGCGAATGGGGTCGTAACCTCGCTGAAAACCTCGATGACTATCTGCGTCGTTTCTGGCTGGTCAAGCCCAAGGCTGCCAACCTGAAATCGTTGCTTTCCAGCACCCGTGCCAACCCGCAGTGATATGCGCCTGAAGAGTTTGATGAGGTTTTAACAATGGCTGAACGTCTGAATAATGACTTCCAGTTCATCGAGGTCGGGCGCAAGGATCCGAAGAAGAAACTGTTGCGTCAACGCAAGAAAGAGTTCGTGGAAATCTACGAACCGTTCAAACCCCAGCAGTCGGCCGACCAGGCCCACCGCTGCCTGGGTTGCGGTAACCCGTATTGCGAATGGAAGTGCCCGGTGCACAACTTCATTCCCAACTGGCTGAAATTGGTGGCCGAGGGCAACATCCTCCAGGCCGCCGAGCTGTCGCACCAGACCAACACCCTGCCGGAAGTCTGCGGCCGCGTGTGTCCGCAGGATCGTCTGTGCGAGGGTGCCTGCACCCTCAACGACGGTTTCGGCGCGGTGACCATCGGTTCGGTCGAGAAGTACATCACCGATACCGCCTTCGCCATGGGCTGGCGCCCGGACATGTCCAAGGTCAAGCCGACCGGCAAGCGTGTTGCCGTAATCGGTGCAGGCCCGGCCGGTCTCGGTTGTGCCGACGTGCTGGTACGTGGCGGCGTGACCCCGGTGGTGTTCGACAAGAACCCGGAAATCGGCGGTCTGCTGACCTTCGGTATCCCGGAGTTCAAGCTGGAAAAGACCGTGCTGAGCAATCGTCGCGAAGTTTTCACCGGCATGGGCATCGAGTTCCGCCTGAACACCGAAGTGGGCAAGGACGTGACCATCGAGCAACTGCTCGAAGAATACGATGCCGTGTTCATGGGCATGGGCACCTACACCTACATGAAGGGCGGCTTTGCCGGCGAGGACCTGCCGGGCGTGTATGACGCGCTGGACTTCCTGATCGCCAACGTCAACCGCAACCTGGGCTTTGAAAAGTCGCCGGAAGATTTCGTCGACATGAAAGGCAAGAAGGTTGTGGTACTGGGCGGCGGCGATACGGCGATGGACTGCAACCGTACTTCGATTCGTCAGGGCGCCAAATCGGTGACCTGTGCCTATCGTCGTGACGAAGCGAACATGCCGGGCTCGCGCAAAGAGGTGAAGAACGCCAAGGAAGAAGGCGTGAAATTCCTCTACAACCGCCAGCCGATTGCGATCGTCGGTGAAGACCGTGTCGAAGGCGTGAAAGTGGTCGAGACCCGTCTCGGCGAACCGGATGCCCGTGGCCGTCGCAGCCCTGAGCCAATTCCGGGCTCCGAGGAGATCATCCCGGCGGACGCCGTGGTCATCGCCTTCGGTTTCCGTCCGAGCCCGGCAACCTGGTTCGAGCAGTTCGACATCCAGACCGACAGCCAGGGCCGCGTTGTGGCGCCGGAACAAGGTAAATACAAGCACCAGACCAGCAACCCGAAAATCTTCGCCGGTGGCGATATGGTTCGCGGTTCAGACCTGGTGGTAACGGCGATCTTCGAAGGCCGTAATGCCGCCGAAGGGATCCTGGATTACCTGGGCGTCTAACCCCGATCCTGAGCTGAAATGGGATCAAAATGTGGGAGCGGGCTTGCTCGCGAAGGCGGTGTAACAGTCAATATTAATGTCGACTGACTCACCGCTTTCGCGAGCAAGCCCGCTCCCACATTGGTTTTGTGGCGCTGATAACACCGTGCTCCCCCGCGACAAATTGACCCGATAGACAAAAGGCACGGCTCTTGCCGTGCCTTTTGCGTCGCGCTCTGAGAAAATGCCCGCACTTTTTTTCCGGATGCCGACATGACTGCCCTGAAGAACGACCGTTTCCTTCGCGCCCTGCTCAAGCAACCCGTAGACGTCACGCCTGTCTGGATGATGCGTCAGGCCGGTCGCTACCTGCCTGAGTACCGCGCCAGCCGCGCCAAGGCCGGCGACTTCATGAGCCTGTGCATGAACCCGGAGTTCGCTTGCGAAGTCACAATGCAACCGCTCGACCGCTATCCACAACTGGACGCGGCGATCCTCTTTTCCGACATCCTGACCATCCCCGATGCCATGGGCCAGGGCCTGTACTTCGAAACCGGCGAAGGTCCGCGCTTCAAGAAAGTCGTCAGCACCCTGGCCGACATCGAAGCCCTGCCGATTCCTGATCCGCACAAAGACCTCGGCTACGTCATGGACGCGGTCAGCACCATCCGCCGCGAACTGAACGGCCGCGTGCCGCTGATCGGCTTCTCCGGCAGCCCATGGACCCTGGCGACCTACATGGTCGAAGGCGGCTCGTCGAAAGACTTCCGAAAAACCAAGGCCATGCTCTACGACAACCCGCAAGCCATGCACCTGCTGCTGGACAAGCTGGCGCAGTCGGTCACGTCGTACCTCAATGGCCAGATCATGGCTGGCGCGCAAGCGGTGCAGATCTTCGATACCTGGGGTGGCAACCTCTCGGCGGCGGCCTATCAGGAGTTCTCCCTGGCCTACATGCGCAAAATCGTCAGCGGCCTGATCCGCGAACATCAAGGTCGTAAAGTGCCGGTCATCCTGTTCACCAAGAACGGCGGCCTGTGGCTGGAAAGCATCGCCGATGCGGGCGCAGACGCGCTGGGCCTGGACTGGACTTGCGACATTGGCAATGCCCGTGACCGCGTCGGCAGCAAAGTCGCCCTGCAAGGCAACATGGACCCGACGGTGCTCTACGCCAAACCCGAAGCGATCCGCGCCGAAGTCGGGCGCATCCTCGCCAGCTATGGCAACGGCAGTGGGCACGTATTCAACCTCGGCCATGGCATTACTCCGGAAGTCGATCCGGAGCACGCGGGTGCCTTCCTGCGCGCGGTGCACGAATTGTCGGCGCCGTATCACGAATAACGCGTTCTGAAATTTTTACAGCCTGTCCCGCCTGGTGCCGGACAGGCTTTTTTATGTTGTTGAAAATGTGACCGGTTGGGGGAGTTGCCTCCTGTAAGAAAGTTGTCTGTCCTTGTCAGATAAGTGAATGCAGAGACTGTTCCTGCTGTAAGCGGTGATTCCTCCTACATAGAAATTTCCTTCATCCCAGTAAGGTTCCAGGCCCTTGTCCGGCGTCATCCAGGCGTCCTGACTTCGATAAGCAGTCTGGAACACATCATGAAAATTAAATTCCATAAGAAAAGTGCGCTAACCACCTGCACTTCATCAATGATCCTGTTATCGGCAATGCTGGCCTCCCAAACCGTGTCCGCGCATGGTTATCTGGAAGTGCCACCTTCACGGGCGCTGGCCTGCCAGAAGGGCCTCAATACCAACTGCGGCGGGGCGCAATACGAACCTCAGAGCGTAGGCGAAACCTTCAAGGGCTTTCCGGCCGGTGTCGGCGGAGCCCCTCTGCAAGGGCCGGTCGACGGCAAGATTCCCAGCGGCGGTCACGCCTTGTTCTCCGCCCTGGATGCTCAGTCGGCCACCCGTTGGCATCTGACGGAAATCAAGGATCGCAACATCGATTTCCAATGGAAGTACACCGCTATTCACCCCGCTACCAAGCACGAATATTTCATCACCCGCAACGGCTGGAATCCGAACGAATCGCTCAAGCGCGCCACGTTCGAAAGCACCCCGTTCTGCACCGTCGATGGCGCAAACCAGATGCCGGTTTCCGGCGCCAAGCACAACTGCACCCTTCCTGACGACAAATCCGGCCATCACGTGATCCTGGCGATCTGGACGGTCGGTGACACCGATGCGGCGTTCTACAACGCGGCTGACGTAAATATCCTGGCCGAGCCATCGCTGCCGGGTGGCTGGTCGTCGGTGGGCAGCATCGCCCCCGCGAGCCAGTTGCTGGTCGGTGACAAGGTCAAGGCTCGTGCGTTCTCTGCCAATGGCGAGGCGCCGGATTACAGCGTTGAAATCTCCATCGACAGTGCCGAGGAAGGTTCGCCGAACAACTGGTCCTTCAAGCTGGCAGAAAAGATCAACGCGACTCACGCACTGGTCCGCGCCGGTGTTCGTGATGAAAACGGCACCATCGAACCGGTCAAAGGCAACAACAGCCTGTACGCACAGAAAGAAAGCGGCGTGACCCGTTACGAAGTGCAGCTGGACATGCAGGAAGATGCCGCCGCGCGCCTTTCTGTCTCGTCCCTGCAAGCGGAATATGTGCTGGACAAAGGGCAGGCCAGGATTGATTTCGGGATGCTCTCCAACCGCAAGATGAACATCGAAGCCACCTTGTTTGACCAGAACAACAAGCCGGTCGGCTCCATCGCGGCGCAGGCGGACAGCGGCCCGACGATGCTGGCCATGGATGTTCGCAGCAACCCGGGTGCGCACACCCTGACACTGGTCGGCACTACCCTGGATGGTAGGACCACGCGCCAGGACACCCAGTCCGTCAACGTGACCGGTGAAGGCGCCGGTGTCGACCATGACTTCGTGTTCCCGGAAGGCATCAGCGACTACACCGCCGGGACCAAGGTGCTGCAGCCAAAGACCAATGAAGTCTTCGAATGCAAGCCGTTCCCCGAGTCCGGTTACTGCAAACAGTACAGCCCTAGCGCCAACGGCTTCGAACCCGGTGTCGGTGCGCACTGGCACATGGCGTGGGACAAGCGCTAAGCCCTCCCGCGGTACTTCAGGCGACCTGCCAAAGGTCGTCTGAAGGCCGGTCTTCCTGTTGAACATCGAGTTGAAAATGACGGTTTCGGGTTACTCCAGACAACGCGTAGTGCTGCATTGGCTGTCGGCGGCGGTCATCGTGTGGACCTTGGTATCCGGGTTTTACGTGGCCGGCGTCGACGTGTCCGCCGGGATCAAGCAGTGGGTCGCATTCGTGAATGTGTCGCTGACCACTGTGTTCATTCCGCTTTTCATCTGGCGGTTTTGTATTTTTCTTGCTCACGCCCGCTACGCGAGCGTGAGCACTTTGTCGTTTGTGCAATGGCTCGCGTTGCTCGCACACACCCTGATCTACATGGTGGTGAGCGTCGTGCTGGCGACTGGCGTGTTGATGATGGACCGCCCGATCGATGTCTTCGGGCTGGTCGCAATTGTTCAACCGCTGAATGATCCAGGCCTGATCGCGCAGTTCGTCGCCGCTCACATTTGGGCGTGTGTGGTCCTGGCATTACTTGTGATGTTGCATGTAGGCGCAGTGATCGTCCATGAGGCCTGCGGCCACCGGATACTGCGGCGAATGTCGTTGCGGCTGTGCGGCCATCGTCCGCCTGAGCGATTCGAGTGAGCCGGTTGTGAGGTTTTTTCTGACCGGTTGCCTGCTGGTTTTGCCAGCGGGTTACGCCATTTTTCTGGTGTGGCAGGAATGGGACTTTCGCCAGTACCTGTCCGCGCCGATGCCCGTCACTGCAACCACGGCGACGGCCTCTGCCCGCGAACCCCTCGACACGGCAGCGGTTGCAACGGTATTGGGCCTGACGGCTGAAACCACGCTGCAGCCCAGCGCCGAGCCGCTGACCTTGCAGGCGAGCTTTGTCGTTGACAGCGGGTTATCCAAAGCGCTGCTGGCGGATGCTCAAGGCGCGCGCCTTTATCAGGTAGGCGAGCGTTTGCCAGGAGGCAGCGTTTTGCGCCGGGTCGAGAGCCATCAAGTGGTGTTGTGGAACAAGGGTCGAGAAGAGCTATTGACGCTCGCGCCGTCTCCGACAGGTTTTCTGCGCCGACTCGAATCGCCTGCCGCGCCTCAACCCGCGACCATTTCCGCACGTTATCTACGCCCGCTTACCGGGCAGTCAGAGTGATCACATTCATGAACAGCTTCACTGGCGCGCACGCCCTGCGCACCATGCTTCTGCTTGCCGCTTTGGCGACGACGTTCTTCCATCAGGTGTTGCGGGCCGAGGAAGAAAAATGGCAGTTGGCGATGAACAATGCCGAGTTGCGCGACATCGTCGAAGAGATCTCCGGCATTCTCGGCACAACAGTGGTGCTTGATCCCCGGGTGTCCGGGCGAATAACCGTCATGTCCCGTCAGGCCCTCGATCGCGAAGGCGTTCGCCGGCTGTTCTATTCGGTGCTCGATGCCCACAACTTCACGGTGATCGACGAGGGCGACCGGATCCTGATTACGCCGGTCACCGAAGCCAAGACCCGGGCCGGTCACGGCACAGCAAAAAACGCCACGGCGTCGCAATTTGTCACCCGGGTGATCGAGTTGAATACCAGCAGCGCCGCCGACATTGCCGGGCTGGTTCGGCCGCTGGTATCGGTCAATGGTTATGTCGGCCCCTCGGTGTCGGCCAATGCGTTGGTGGTCACCGATACGGCCGCCAATGTCAAACGCATCGCCCAGGTTGTCCAGCAGTTGGATTCCGGGCAGAGCAACCAGCATGCGGTGGTGCAACTGCGTCACGCCCAGGCTGGTGACGTGGCTACAGTGATCGAAGCCTCCCTGGGCAAGCGCAACGCGGACACGACGATTCAAGTGCTGGCCGATGCCCGAACCAACCGCCTGATCTTCATCGGCCCGGCTGCGGTTCGCCAGCGCTTGATCGATCTGGCTCGCGGGCTCGACACCCCGGCTACCGCGCCCCTCGACAACGCCCGGGTGATTCGCCTGCGCCACAGCGATGCCCGGCAATTGGCCGAAGTGCTGGAGACAATGGGGCAGGGGAGAAAACAGCAGGCCCTCGGCACGACCAAGGAAACGTCGCCCGGCGCCACATTCATGATCAAGGCCGACGAAAGCCAGAATGCGTTGGTGCTGATCGCCGAGCCGGCGCAAATCAGGACCATCGAAAATATCGTGCGCCAGTTGGACCAGCCCCGGGCCCAAGTGCTGATCCACGCCGCCATCGTCGAGATCTCCGGGGACATTGCCGAAGCGGTGGGCGTGCAGTGGGGCATGAGTACCGGCGATGCCAAAGGCTTCATCAACTTCCCCGGCACCGACATCCCGATCGTCGGCGGGCTGACCTTCGACGAGACAAAATCGGCGCCGGAAGGGGCGCTGCTGCAACTGGGCAGCGACCGCTTCAGTGCGTTGATCTCCGCTCTGGCGAGCAACACCCGCAGCAACCTGCTGTCCACGCCGAGCCTGTTGACCCTGGACAATCAGGAAGCGGAAATCATCGTCGGCCAAAACGTACCGTTCAAAACTGGCTCCTACGCCACCAACAGCAGCGGCGCGGACAATCCGTTCACCACCGTCGAACGCAAGGACGTTGGCATCAGCCTGAAGATCAAACCTTACATCAACGATGGCTCGAGCCTGCGTCTGGAGGTCGAGCAGGAAGTCTCGGATATCGCGCCGTCGGTGTCGGGCATCGACTCTTCGGACCTGATCACCAACAAGCGTGCGCTCAAAAGCACCATCCTGGCCGACGACGGCGAAATCATTGTGATCGGCGGCCTGATCCGGGACAGCGTGCGCACGCAGAAGAGCGGTGTGCCGTTGCTGCGCGACATACCGTACCTGGGCGCGCTGTTTCGCTGGAGTCGTGACACCCAGACCAAAAGCAATCTGATGGTGTTCTTGCGACCGACCATCGTGCGCAGCCGGGAAGATTTGGCCGACGTCAGCCAGCAGCGTTATAACGCCCTGCGCGATCTGAGCCAGCCGCGTGCGGGGGAAAGCAACTCGCTGCTGCTGCCGGCAGAGTCGCGGCACTTGTTCGACCCAGCGCCCGATGCGCCAGTGTTCGATTTGCGCAAGTCGGCGCCGGTTTCGCCATGAGCCTGTCAAAGGAACCTTTACCCTTCGGGTTCGCCCGGCGCTTCGGCGTGTTGGTGGAGCGCAGTGGCGCCGATGCGAGCCTGGTACTGCGGGCCGACACGCCGCTGACGGCTCTGGCGGAAGCCCGCCGGGTGTGTGGTCGCGACCTGCCGATGCGTGTGCTGGACCGGGAGGCATTCGCCGCCCAACTGGCTGCGGCTTACCGCGAGGGTCAGAGCGCGGCGGAGCAGGTCGCCCAGGGTCTGGACGATGAACTGGACCTGCTCAGCCTGGTGGAGCAAGTGCCACAAACCGCCGATTTACTGGAGCAGCAGGGCGATGCACCGATCATCCGGCTGATCAACGCCTTGCTCAGCGAAGCGGTGCGTGAGCACGCCTCGGACGTGCACCTGGAAACCTTCGAGCAGTACCTGTCGGTGCGCATGCGCGTGGATGGGCAACTGCGGGAAATGTTCCGGCCCAGGCGTGAACTGGCGACCCTGCTGGTATCGCGGATCAAGGTCATGGCGCGCCTGGATATCGCGGAAAAACGTGTGCCGCAGGATGGCCGGATGGCCCTGCGCCTGGCCGGGCATGAAGTCGATGTGCGGGTTTCGACATTGCCCTCGGCACATGGGGAACGGGTGGTGTTGCGCCTGCTTGATAAGCAGGCCGGGCGCCTGGAATTACTGCGCCTGGGCATGCCGGAGGACACCCTCGCGGCCTTGCGCGATTTGCTCGGCAAACCCCACGGCATCCTGCTGGTGACCGGCCCCACGGGCTCTGGCAAGACCACCAGTCTTTACGCCGCGCTGAGCAGCCTCAATGACCAGACCCGCAACATCCTCACGGTCGAAGATCCCATCGAATATCACCTGCCGGGGATCGGCCAGATGCCGGTCAACCCGAAAGTCGACATGACTTTTGCCCGGGGGCTGCGAGCGATCCTGCGCCAGGACCCGGACGTGGTGATGGTCGGCGAAATTCGTGACCGCGAGACGGCGGAAATTGCCGTCCAGGCGTCCTTGACCGGGCATTTGGTGCTCTCGACCTTGCACACCAACAGCGCGGTCGGGGCGGTCACCCGGTTGGTGGACATGGGCGTCGATGCCTACCTGCTGGCCTCGTCGCTGGTGGGCATCTTGGCCCAGCGCTTGTTGCGCACGTTGTGCGCCCATTGCAAGGCGTCGTACATCGCCGATGCAAGCACTTGCCAGCGTCTGGGACTCGACTGCGGCACGGCACCTCAACTGTTCAGGGCTGTCGGGTGTGAACAGTGTCAGCACGGTTATCGCGGGCGCATCGGCATTTACGAACTGATCAGCGTGACGTCCGCCGTCTCGGCGCTGATTCACCGGGGCGCCAGTGAGCAGGCGTTGGCCGACGAGACGCGCAAGGTCTCGCGCAGCCTGTTTCAGGACGGTCGCCAACGGGTGCTGGACGGTCTGACCAGCCTCGACGAGTTGCTGCGCGTGACGCAGGAGGATTAGCGAATGCCGACGTTCGACTATCGCGCCGACGATGCCGAGGGCCGTCGCTGCAAGGGCCGGCTGGAAGCCGACAGCCCGCGCCATGCCCGGCAACTGTTGCGCGATCGCGGCTTGTGGCCACGGGACTTGAGTGAAATCAACGCGGGTACCGGGGCCGGTACACAGCCGCGCGGAGGACGTTTGAGTGCCACCGAGCTGGCCCTGCTGACCTTGCAACTGTCCACGCTGGTGCAGGCGGGTCTGCCTCTGGAAGAAGCGCTGGAGGCGGTGGCGAAACAGAGCGCCAGACGTCGTGTCGCGGGAGTGTTGTCGGCGGTCAGGACGCGGGTGATGGAAGGTCACGCCCTGGCATCGGCATTGGGACTGTTCCCCAGAGCATTCCCCGAATTGTTCCGCGCCACCGTCGCTGCCGGTGAACGCTCCGGTCACCTGGGCCATGTGCTCGAGCAATTGGCCGCCTACACCCAGGCGCGTCAGGCGTCGCGGCAGAAAATCCAGATGGCTTTGGTGTATCCCTTGATTTTGATGCTGGCCAGCGTGGCGATCGTCGGGTTTCTGCTCGGTTACGTGGTGCCGGATGTGGTGAAGATTTTTGTCGACAGTGGCCAGCCATTGCCCTGGCTGACTCGTGCGCTGATCGGTCTCAGCGACGGGCTGCGCGAGCATGGCCTGATGTTGATGGCGGTGCTGGCGATGTTGGTCGGCCTCTGGCGCTGGAGCCTGGGCCAACCGTCCTGGCGCCTGCGCTGGCATCGCTTGGTGTTGAACGTACCGGTGATCGGCGAAGTGCTACGGGCAATGGAAGCCGCACGGTTTGCCAGCACCTTGGCCATTCTCGGCAAAAGTGCCGTGCCTTTGGTGGACGCGCTGGAGATCGCCGCCGCCGTCATCGGCAACCTGACCATTCGTGCGCGGATGGTCGATGTCGCTCGCTCCGTCCGTGAAGGGGGAACCCTGACCCGCGGTCTGGAACTCAGCGGCGACATCCCGCCGATGATGTTGCACATGATCGCCAGTGGCGAACGCGCCGGTGAACTCGATCGCATGCTGGCCCGCGCCGCCGAGCAGCAGGAAAGCAGCCTGGCCGCGCGTATCGCCCTGGTGGTCAGCCTGTTCGAGCCGGCGATGCTGGTGCTGATGGGCGGCGTCGTGCTGCTGATCGTCATGGCCATCCTGCTCCCGATTCTCAGCCTCAACCAATTGGTGAATTGACCCATGCAACTCCTACACAAGAACACGCCTGCCGCCCAGCGCGGTTTTACCCTGATCGAAATCATGGTGGTGGTGGTCATCATCGGCATTCTCGGGGCCATCGTGGTGCCGCAGTTCATGAGCCGCCCGGATCAGGCCAAAGTCACCGCCGCCAGCATTGATATCCAGGCCATCTCTACAGCGCTGGAAATGTACCGCCTCGACAATTTCCATTACCCCTCGACACAGCAAGGCCTTGAGGCCTTGATCAAGCGTCCTTCCGGTATGCCGGCGGCAAGAAACTGGAACCCGCAGGGTTACCTGAAAAGCCTGCCCGTGGACCCGTGGAGTACGCCCTACCAGTACCTCAATCCCGGCGTGCAATCGGTCGAGGGCAGCTTCGATTTGTATTCCCTCGGCTCCGATGGCGTGACCGGCGGCGAGGGGTACGCGGCTGACATCGGTAACTGGGGTCATTGATGCGGCAGCGTTGCCGGGGTTTTACCTTGCTGGAACTGATGATCGTGATCGTATTGATCGGCTTGCTGCTGGGCATGGCGAGCTTTGCCACCGGGCAGAATCCGGCGCGTCAGGCTCGGCAGGAAGCGAACGGGATCGCGCGGCTGATTGAGCAGTTGCGCGAACGGGCGGTGCTCGACGGCCAAGAGTACGGTGTGCGACTGAGCGTCGACGGCTACCGGGCGTTGCGGCTCGGAGTTCAAGGTTGGGAGCCGCTGACGGCTGCGCATCAATGGCCGGAAAACCTGCGCCCGTACCTTGAGCAGGACGGGCATCCCGTGCGCCTGGGCGCCGATGACGGTCCGCCGCAATTGCTGATGCTCAGCAGCGATGAAACCAGTTCCTTTTCGCTGACGTTCTCGACCCAGAACACGACCTGGCTGACGGTATCCGCCGACGGCATCGGTGAGGTCGTGATCGATGGTTAATCGGCTGACGAGGTCGCGTATGCGCGGCTTCACCTTGCTGGAAATCATGGTCGCACTGGCGATCTTCGCGACGCTGGCGGCGGCCGTGCTGTCGGCGAGCCGTTATGTCGTGAAGCAAACCAGCGGCGTCGAACAACGCCTGTTCGCGGCGTGGCTGGCGGATAACCAGTTGACTGAACTGCGCCTGCAATCCGGGTTGACGCTCGGGCAGCAGCAACGGGTTGTGCACATGGATCGCCGCGACTGGTTGCTACGTCAGCGCATCAGTGCCGGGAGCGATCCGCGCCTGCTCAAGGTTGAGATTGATATCAGTCTTTCCGGCAGCGAACTGACCCTGCACCGCACCCGGGGCTGGATAGCCAATCGTCATGAATAAGCAGAGCGGATTCACCTTGCTGGAGCTGGTAATTGCCATGGCGATTTTCGCCTTGCTCGGGCTCGCCAGTTGGGGGCTGTTCGATGGCGTGGTACGCGTGCAGCAAGGCACGGCGAGCCACGAACGTGAGTTCAGAAATCTGCAACGGGCGGTGGCAGTGATCGAGCGCGACGTGCTGCACATCACCGAGCAACCGGTGGTGCTGACGCAGTCGCTGCTGCAATTGCAGCGCGGCAACTGGCGTAACCCGCTGGACCAACCGCGTAGCGAGCGGCAAGCACTGACCTATCGTCTCGACCAGGGTGTGTTGTGGCGCGATAGCTGGGCCGAGGGATCTCAGATCGTGCAGCAACAAAAACTGCTCGACGATGTTCGCGGTTTGAGCTGGCGCCTGTTCGACGGCGAGTCCGGCTGGCGCAACGACTGGCCGGCCGGGCAGCGTGTGAAGGCGCCAATGGCGTTGGAACTGCAACTCTCGACGGAGCGTTTCGAGGCGATCCGCCGGGTACTGTTGTTGCCGGGTGCGCTGCCATGAACCGGCACCAACGGGGTGTCGCGTTGATCAGCGTGTTGCTGGTCATGAGCCTGGCGCTACTGATCACCAGTGGCTTGCTGCGCAGCCATCGCGTGTTGCTGCAAAGCAGCGGGCAACAGTTGCATCAGTTGCAGCTGCGCCAACTCGGACTGGCCGGGGAAACCTGGGCGTTGCAACGGTTGCAGGACGCCGCGCTGGCGCCGCAAAAAACGGTCGACCTGACACAGGAGTGGGCCCGAATCACGCCGGATTTCAATCTCGACGATGGGCAGATCCACGTAGAAATCGAGGACCTGGCCGGACGCTTCAATCTCAATGCATTGTTGATCCAGGGGCAGATCGATCAGGTGACGCTCGGTCGTTGGACGCGCTTGCTGGACGTGTTGGGCCTTGCACCGCTGCAATTGGAGCAGGTGGGCGCGTTGCGGGAGCTGAGCCAGCTGCGTCTGCTGCCAGGTGTCGACGCCCAACTGCTGCGTCAATTGGAGCCGTGGGTGGCGTTACTGCCCACCGATGCCGCGCTGAACATCAACACCGCACCGGCGCTGGTGCTGCGCACGCTCGATGGCGTGGACGCCGGAATGGCCGAAGCACTGGTTCGCCAGCGTTCGACGACGGCATGGCCAAGCGTTCAAGCCTTTACCCAAGACCCGCTTCTCTCCGGCCTGGGCCTGAGCAGCCATGGCCTGGGCATCGACAGTCGCTGGTATCGGATCACCGTGCATGTGGAGCAAGGGCAGCGCCATCTGCGGCTGGCCACCGACGTCGAACGCGACCCGAAGACGCTACAACTGAACATCCTGCAGCGACGTTTACTTCCTTCGAATGGCAACGAGATTCCGCGATGAAAACCTGGCTCTACCTGACCGCCGCAGGCCTCGCTGAACCGTCGCCCGACTGGCCCTGTTGTGTGTGGTCGCCGACGGGCGAACGCCAGCCCATGCCCTTGAATCAAGCGGCGCAGACGCTGAGCGGGCTAGCAGTCGATCTGCTGTTGCCCATGGAATTGTGCAGCTGGGTGCGCAGCGACCCATGGCCCTCCAAGCGTCATCCCGGTCCGCAAGCCATCGCGTTCGCGGTTGAAGATCAACTCGGCGAAGCGCTGGAAGCGTTGCACTTGAGTGTCGGCGCGCGTGACCGTGAAGGGCGCTATCCGGTGATGGTGATTGGCCGGGAACGCTTTGCCGCCGTGCTTGCGTTGCTGGCCGAGTCAGGCATCGAGGTGCGTTCGGTGTTTGTCGACGCCGATGTGTTGCCACAGGATCAGATGCTCGGCGTCTGGTGGTTTGGTCGGTGGTTATTGGGCGGTGGACTAACGGCACGTCTGGCGTTATCGGACGATGGGTTGACGCTGCTCAAACCGCTTCTGCCCCTGGACATCCACTGGCGAGACGAGCGTCAGGACGCTGCGGATGTCGACCACTGGCTGACAGTCGTTCCCGAGCAGGCCATCGACCTGCGGCAAGGTGAGTTCGCTTCGCGTCGCAAACAGCTGCCCTGGCGCCTTGGTGGGGTGGCGATACTGGTGCTGTTGTCGCTGACTTGGGGCGCCAGCGAAACACGTATCCGTTTCCTCGACCGTGAAACCCGGCACCTCTTCACCCAGAACGAACAGCGCTTCAAGACGCTCTACCCGCAGCAGAGCCGCATCGTCGATCTCGCGGCGCAGCTCAAGGCTTTGCAGAGTCAACGTGCACAGCCACAGGACACGCGCGTCGGCGGCTTGGTCAAGTTGATCGAGCAGGTGATCGGCGCCAGTCAGGTCGAAGTCCGACGCATCGAATTTCGTGAGGGCGACGGTTGGAAAATCCAGCTGACCGCCAACAGTTTTGCCGAGTTGGAGCAGTTGCGTGAACGCGGGCGCCAGCAGGGCTTGCCGATCAGGCTCGACAGCGCCAGCAAGGAGCGCGAGCGGGTGCTGGCGACACTGACATTGGAGGCAGACGCATGAAGCACGCAGGGCTGAAGGAGCGCTGGCAGCGCCTGTCGATCCGCGAACAAGGGTTGTTGCTGACCTTGGGAATGTTTGTATTGAGCGTTGCGGCTTTCAGCTTGATCTGGCAACCGACACGGCAGCGGCTTGAAACCGTCGAGCGCCAGTATCAACAGCAACTGGCATTGGCAGCACAACTGCAACGGGCGCAACCGCAGCGCGATATGCCCACCGTTGCCAATCAGCCGTTGTCGTTGCGCATCAGCGAAAGCGCCTCCGCGGCCGGGCTCGAAGTACAGCAGATGGACGCCGACAACGACCAGTTGCGCCTGACCCTCAGCGGCGATGCCAAGGCCTTGTTGCAATGGCTGGATCGCAGCGAGCGGGACGGCGTTGTACTGCAAGCGCTGACCCTGGAAAAGCGTGATGCGGTCCTCGAAGCACGGCTGGTACTCAGATAGGCGCACCAGCGCCCGGCAGCGGCGGCAGACGGGCCAGTTTCAACGCGACCAGCAACGCCACCACCAGCAATGCGCCGATGAACAGGCCGATGCCATTCCAGCCGCCCAGATGCCAGAACACCCCGCCGGCTGTGCCGGCGATGCTCGACCCGGCGTAGTAGCTGAACAGGTACAGCGACGATGCCTGTCCCTTGGCCTTGATCGCCCGGCGACCGATCCAGCTGCTCGCCACCGAATGCGCACCGAAGAAGCCGAAGGTGAAAATCAGCATGCCGATGATCACCACCGACAGCGGCGTGAGCATGGTCAGGGCGAGACCGGCGATCATCAGCACGATGGTGGCCCAGAGCATTTTGCGCCGGCCGAGTTTGTCGGCCAGTGCGCCGATTTTCGCCGAGCTGTAGATGCCCGACAGGTACACCACCGAGAGCAGCCCGACGAAGGCCTGGTCCATGTTGTACGGCTCGGCCAGCAAGCGATAGCCGATGTAGTTGAAGAGGGTGACGAACGCGCCCATCAGCACGAAGGCTTCGAGAAACAGCAGTGGCAGGCCGGCGTCGCGAAAGTGCATGGTGAAGCCGTCCAGCAGGCTGCGCGGGTGCAACGAACGAGGACGGAAGTTGCGCGACTCGGGGAGAATTCTCCAGAACACCGCCGCCGCAATCAGTGCCAGGCCGCCGATCACCAGTATTGCCGTGTGCCAGCTCACGAAATCGATCAGCACGCCGGTAATCAAACGCCCGCACATCCCGCCGATGGCGTTGCCGCCGATGTACAGACCCATGGCCAGACCGATGTGCTGCGGGTGGATCTCTTCACTCAAGTAAGTCATGGCGACCGCTGCCAGACCGCTCAATGACAGCCCCACCAGCGCCCGCATCACCAGCACGCCTTGCCAGCTCGGCATCATCGCGCTGGCAATCGTGCACAGCGCCGCGGCGAAGAGCGCCGCGACCATCACCGGTTTACGCCCGATGCGATCCGAGATCGGACCGGTGATCAGCAAACCGATGGCGAGCATGCCCGTAGCGACCGACAGGATCAGGCTGCTCTGGGCTGCATTGATGGAAAACTCGTGGGACAACAACGGCATCATCGGCTGCACGCAATAGAGCAGGGCGAAGGTCGCGAAGCCGCCGAAGAACAAGGCCAGCACCGTGCGCATGAACGCCGGTGTGCCTTTCTCGATGTAAATCTCCTTCAGCTCGTCGACGGCATCGTCGAGCGGAACTTCATGGGCAAGTGGGGCGATAGCAGTTTTCACTTTCGGACCTCGGAGGGTGCAACCGGTCAGGCAATGAAAAAAGCATATAGCTGCCTAATGATTCAATCCAATATATTGTTCGACCTGTTTGATAGGTTTTACGACCTAATGGAGTTTTCATGGAATTGCGTCACCTGCGCTACTTCATCGCCGTCGCCGAAGAACTGCATTTCGGCCGCGCCGCCCAGGTGCTGGGCATCTCGCAACCGCCACTGAGCCAGCAAATTCAGGCGCTGGAGCAAGAGGTGGGAGCACGGTTGTTCGAGCGGACCAATCGTCGGGTCGAACTGAGTGAGGCCGGACGACTGTTTCTGGAAGAGGCGCGATTGGTGCTGGCTCAGGTCGATAAAGCGGCAGATGTTGCACGGAGGGCGCAACTTGGGGAGTTGGGTGAACTGAAAATCGGCTTCACCTCGTCGGCACCGTTCAACTCGACCATCCCCCAGGCAATTTTTTCGTTTCGCCAGCGTTTTCCGGTCGTGCATCTGAACCTGCGGGAGATGAGCAGTACCCAGGTGGCCGAGGCACTGGTAGACGAGTCGATTGAAGTCGGAATCATGCGACCGCTGGGTTTGCCGGAGTCGCTCAGCGTGGTGGAACTGATGCGTGAGCCATTGGTGGCGGTACTCAGTTCCAAGCATCCGCTGGTGACTGACAGCGAAGAGGGTTTGTTCCTGTCGGCGCTGGCCCTCGAACCTTTCGTATTCTTCCCACGCAGCTACGGCAGCGGTCTGTACGCACAATTGCTCAGCCTGGCCCGGGATGCCGGCTTCAGCCCGCACTTCGCCCAGGAGGCGGGCGAAGCGATGACCATTATCGGGTTGGTCGCGGCGGGTTTGGGGGTGTCGGTGTTGCCGGCGTCTTATCAGCGGATGCGTATTGATGGTGTGGTTTATCGGCCGTTGCTTGATCCAGCGGCGGTTTCGGCCGTGTGGCTGGTGCAGCGCAAGGATCAGAAGTCGCCGATGGCGAAGGCGTTAGTTGAATTGCTGACGCGTAAGCTGACGCCATAGGGTTTCAAGGTTTTATTGGATACGACCGATAACTGTCATTGGACTCATCACAAACAATGGAGATACAGGATGTTCAAGCAGTTAACGTTCACCGGTTTGTTGGCATTGATCGCTCTGACCGGTGGTTGCGCTTCGGTAAAAATGGCTGATGAAACCCAGGACGCTCAGGCCAAGACGTTCCAGGTCTCCCCCGACAAAGCCAATATCTACGTTTATCGTAACGAGAGCATGGGCGCCGGAGTGAAAATGCCGGTTACGCTCAATGGCAAGCCTGTAGGGCAGACAGTCGCCAAGTCCTACCTGATGTTAGCCGTCCCGGCTGGCCAGCAGACTTTGGTGTCTTCGGCGGAAAACGATTCGGAACTGAAACTCACCGCAGAAGCCGGTAAAAACTACTTTGTCTGGCAGGAAGTGAAAGTGGGTTTCATCAAGGCGCGTAACAACCTGCAAGTCGTCGACGACAAGACAGGCCGCGCTGGCGTTACTGAAAGCAAGTTGATTCAGGCTCAGTAAGCGCGTGGACGGCCTCTGCGCGGAGTGTGGAAGGCTCTGTCCCGCTCACTGAGGATCCTGGGCAACCAGCCATCGTAGAGCCAAACCGGTACGGGGCAATGACAAGCCGACCTGTTTGTGAAAGGGCGCCGAAAAGGCGCCCTTTGTCGTTTCTGGCGTTACTGAACCTTCGCCAAATCCCCTTTCAACGCAACACCCGCCATGATCGCGCCGGCGTGGCATTCATAGTTCTTGTCATCCTTGCGCTCATTGCTCTTGTAGAAACTGACGATGTTGGTCACGGCGTTGGCGCCGGCGCGCTTCGCTGCCTGGTGCAGGCTGATGATTGCCGATTGCGCGACCCATTCGCAGGCCACGTCGTCAGTCTTGTTGAAGGCGTTGGTTTTCTTGTTGGTCACGGCACCCGCACTGACCACGGTGACGTTGCCCGCCGGTGTATTGCCTGCCAGGTAGAACTTCACGCTGCCGTCGATTTTGCCGGCGCGGGTCGCCTCGGCAACGGCTTTGTCCAAAGGCAGGTACACGGCGGTGTCACGGGCCTGGCTGACGGCCGGCAAGGCGCAGATCAGCAGGGTGGCAGCGGCAGCGAGTTTCTTGAAGTGCATGGAGGTCTCCTTGACCCTGATCAATTCGGTTACGACCAGCGGCGGAAGATCAGCGAAGTGTTGACGCCGCCGAAGGCAAAATTGTTGTTCATCACGTACCTATTACTCATCTGCCGAAACTCGCCGCGCAGGTAATCAAGCTTGCCGCAGAGCGGGTCGACGTCATCGAGGTTGAAGGTGTGCGCGTACAGGTCGCGGTTCATCATTTCGATGCTGAACCAGGACTCCAGCGCACCGCAGGCCCCCAGGGTGTGGCCGAGGAAACTCTTCTGCGAGCTGATCGGCATGTGCTCGCCGAACAGGTTGCTGGTCGCCAGTGTTTCGGCAATATCGCCTTGTTCTGTTGCGGTGCCATGGCCATTCACGTAGCCGATGTCCGAAGGCTGCAACCCGGCGTCTTCCAGGGCCAGTTCCATGGCCCGACGCATGGTGGCCTGCTCCGGGCGGGTGGCGTGCTGGCCATCGGCGTTGCTGCCGAAACCGACTATCTCGGCATGGATGTGCGCACCGCGCGCCAGGGCATGTTCGAGTTCCTCGAGTACCAGCATGCCGCCGCCTTCACCAATCACCAGGCCATCGCGTCCTTTGTCATAAGGACGCGGGCTGGTTTGCGGGGCGTCGTTTTTCAGGCTGGTGGCGTAGAGCGCGTCGAAGACCATGGCTTCGGTGGGGCACAGCTCTTCGGCACCGCCGGCGAGCATCAGCGGCAGGCGCCCGAACTTGATCGACTCGTAGGCGTAGCCGATGCCCTGGCTGCCACTGGTACAGGCGCTCGAGGTCGGGATCAGCCGGCCAGTGAGGCCGAAGAAGATGCTGATATTCGCTGCGGTCGTGTGCGGCATCATGCGCACGTAGGAGTTGGCGTTCAGGCCCTCGGCCACCGAGTTGAGCAGCATCTGGCCGAACGCCTTGATCTCGTCGGTGCTGCCGGTGGATGAGCCGCAAGCGACGCCCATGCGCCCGTCCTTGATCGATTCGTCGCCCAGCAGCCCGGCGTCGGCCAGGGCCTGTTCCGCCGCGCCGACGGCCAGGCGCGATACGCGGCCCATGCTGCGCAGTTGTTTGCGGGTCCAGTGGCTGGGCACCTTGAAATCATCAATGGGCCCGGCCAGACGCGTGTTGAGTTCGGTAAAGCGGTCCCACTCGTCCATGCGACGGATGCCGCTGCGATTGGCCGCGAAGTTGCCAGCGATGGTCTCCCAATCGCTGCCCAGTGAGGTGATGCCGGCCATGCCGGTGACGACGACGCGCTTCATCAGCACAGGCCTCCGTTGACGGCCAGAACCTGCCGGGTGATGTACGACGCTTCCGCCGACATCAGGAAATTCACCGCGCCGGCCACCTCTTCCGGGGTGCCCATGCGTTGTGCGGGGATCATTTTCATCAGTTCTTCCACCGGGACGTTTTCATCGAGCATCGCGGTGTCGATCAGGCCGGGTGCGACACAGTTGACGGTGATTTTGCGCTTGCCCAGTTCAATGGCCAATGCCTTTGCAGCACCGATCAAACCGGCCTTGGACGCGCTGTAATTGACCTGTCCACGGTTGCCGATCAGTCCCGAAACCGAGGTGATACAGACAATCCGCCCGGCGGCGCGACGACGAATCATCGGCATCATCACCGGGTGCAGCACGTTGTAGAAACCGTCGAGGTTGGTGCGCATCACCACATCCCAATCATCCTCGCTCAAGGCCGGAAAAGCACCGTCGCGCGTCAGGCCGGCGTTGAGCACCACGCCGTAATAGGCGCCGTGGGTTTCCACGTCGGCTTCGAGAATGGCTCTGCAACTGGCGCGGTCGGACACGTCGAATTGCAGAACGCGAGCATTACGCCCCAACGCTTCGACTTCGGCTTTCACCGCGATGGCGTCCGCCATGCCGCTGCGGCAATGCAAAACGATGTCATGCCCGGCCTGGGCCAGACGCAGCGCGATAGCGCGGCCGATGCCACGGCTGGAGCCGGTGACCAGTACGGATTCAGTCATGGCTGGCTCCTTGGGATTCATGAATATATTGAGCCGCCTGAGGCGGGCGGAACACGTTCAGGCGGGCGGTGGCGTGAATGCCGGGGGCGGTGATGTGACATTCGAACACGCCCATGCCGTTGTCGTCTTCCAGCGAGCGTATCCCGTGGATGGTCAGCTCGGTATCAGCAGGGAAGTGCTCGACGTTGCATTCGAATTTACGGGTGCCGAGCAGGAAGCCCAGCGCCACTGCATCGCCGCGCTGACGCGCATGGCAACCGGCATAGGCGGCCACGCTCTGGGCCATCAGTTCGATGCCGACCCAGGCCGGCAGACTGCCATCGGGACGGTTGAACAGGCCACCGGGCTTGACGGTGAGGCGGGTGTGAATCTGCTCGTCATCGAACGCCAGGACCTGATCGATGAAGATCATGTCGCCAGCGTGAGGCAGCAGTTCGGCGAGCGGCCAGTCAATCATGGGGCGTCTCCGATAATCAGGCTGACGTTGTTGCCACCGAAGGCAAAGGAATTGCTCATCAGATAGCGAGGTGCAATGGACGCCAGGTGATCGGCCGGGGTCACCCATTGCAACGCTGGCAACTCGGGGTCCGGTTGGCCGTCCCAGACGTGCGGAGGCAGCGAGTGTTCGTGGTTGCCTGCGCTCAGGCTCAACCAGCAGAACGCCGCTTCCAGTGCGCCGGCAGCGCCGAGGGTGTGACCGGTCATCGGCTTGGTCGAAGAGCAGGGCACACCGGCCGGGAACAACGTTGCCACCGCCAGGCTTTCCATGGCGTCGTTGTGTTGGGTGGCTGTGCCGTGGAGGTTCAAATAGTTGATCTGCTGTGGTTGCAGCCCCGCGCGGCTCAAGGCTTTGCGCATTGCTTGCAGGGCGCCACGGCCGGTCGGTTCCGGCGCGGAAATGTGGTGCGCATCGGAACTGGCACCGCTGCCCAAAAGGGCAATCGGTTGTTGGTCACCGGCACTTTTGCTCATCAAAAACAGTACCGCCGCTTCGCCGATGTTGATGCCGTTACGGTTGACCGAGAACGGATTGCAGCGCTGTTCGGACACCGCTTCCAGCGCCGAGAAGCCGTTGAGGGTCAGCTTGCACAGGCTGTCGACACCGCCGCACAACACCGCATCGCAGATGCCCAGGTCCAACAACCGCTGAGCACTCATCAGCGCTCGTGCGCTGGAAGTGCAGGCCGTGGAAATCACATAGGCCGGTCCGCTCAATTGCAGCCAGTCGGCGAGGAAATTCGCTGGCGCGCCGAGTTCCTGTTGCTGATAGTTGTAATCGGCGGGGAACTGATGTTCACGGATGTAATGGGCCAGGCCACGACTGGCCTCGTCGATGCCCGAGGTGCTGGTGCCCAGAACGATTCCGATGCGGCCACGACCGTAGGTCTGGATCGCCCGATCGATGTCTTCGCGGATTTGCAGCGCGGCTTCCAGCAGCAGTTGATTATTGCGACTGCTTTGCGGCGCCATCGCCGATGGAATCGCTGCCAGTTCGCCACGGACCGCGGCCACCGGCAACGAGCGTTCCGCTACCCAGCCGGCTTCGCTGCGCATGCCGGAGCAATCGCCGGCAAACAGGTTGCGGGCGACTTCGTGCTTGTCGCGGCCCAGGGCGCAAATCACCCCCAGCGCATTCAGGTAGGCCGTCATGGCGCGTCTCCGCTCAGAGGCGTGACTTGATACTTCGGGCCTTTGGGCAGGTTCAATTCAAAGCTCATGGGTTGTGAATATCGGACATCCCAATGCGATGGCAGAGACCGTTGCGAGCCATGCTGCCAAGCGGCGGGATAGTTGCCCGACAGTTCATCTTTGGGGGTCAGCGCAAACAGCAGCGCCGCGAACAGTTCCCGTGCCTCCGGATTGGGCGGCAACAGGCCATCTGCCTTCCACTCGCCATCGATCAGTTGCTGACGTGCCTGTGGAATGCCCAGCAGGTCCATCATCGACCAGCGAATGCCCGCGCCTTCTCGCTGGATCACCAGCACCCAGTCCTGACGCTCTTGGGCCTGTAGACGCTGGATGTGCAATTGCAGCGGCAGCGCCAGGTTCGGGGTTTGCTCGGGCAGCGGCGCCTGGCTGGCGCAGGCGCTCAGCAGCAGGACAGCGCCAAGTAGCAGAAATCGCAGAATGTTTGCAGTCCCTGTGGGAGCGGCGGTGCGGCGATCCGACTTGCGCGCGAATGCGGTCTTACATTCACCAATGATGTCGACTGACACTGCGCGTTCGCGAGCAAGCCCGCTCCCACAGGTTTGAGTTGCACTAAACATCAAACAGCACCTTCAAGAGGTTTGCGCGCGACCACATTGACCAGGGTTTCTTCCCGTTGGCCAAAGGGTTTGGGCTGGCGCAGACCAAAGCGTTCAAGCAGGCCGAAATCTTTGGCGCGACTCCACCACAAGTAGGGATAAGACACGTTCTGCGGGCCGAATTCGAAACCCTGGCGGCGAAGCATGTCGAGGTAGCCGGCGGCGCTTTTCTGCACGTGCATCGGATGGCGGAACAACCAGCGAATCACCCAGGTATCAATGTAAGCCTCGGTGGATTCGGCGAACAGCAAATAACCGCCGGGCTTGAGCACGCGGTAGAACTCGGCCAGTGCCTGTTCTTGTTCCACCAGGTGATGGAAGGTCTGGTGACAGAACAGCAGATCGACGCTGGCGTCCGGGACGGCAAGCGTCGCGCAGTCGCTGCCGATCAGCTCCACTTCCATGCCCTGGCGAGCGGCTTCTTCGCCGCTCAGGTTCAGGCTGTGCGGGTCGGCGTCCACGCCGATCAGGCGCCGGGGTGCGAAGGTCTGGCGCAAATACTGGAACGACTTGCCCTGGCCGCAACCGGCATCCAGCAGCACCGGGTTGCCTGGCAGTGTTTCGTTGAACAGGTTGCGTAAATCGTTGATGGCCACGCGCAGTACATGGTGCTGCCAGGTGTGGCTGCGCAGGAACCAGAAACCGAATCGGGTTTCTTCGACGTAGTTCTCGCTCAAGTGGCTCAAGGCGCATCACTCGCGCAGATTTCCGACAGCATCCGCAACCGGCGCTTGGGTTCGGCGACGAACGGATTGCGCTCGTCCCAGGCATAACCGGCGAGGATCGAGCTGATCATGCGGCGAATATCCGGTGACCCGCCCTCATGATAAATCACGTCCTGGAAGGTCCCGGCGTACCAGCCTTCGACGTAGCAACGGAAGGTGTCGACCCCGCGTTTGAGCGGTTCGGCGAATTCGGTTTGCCAATCGACGCGTTCGCCTTGCAGCTGACGATGCAACACCCCGGCGGCCATGCTCGCCGAGCGCATGGCGATGGTCACGCCGGAGGAGAACACCGGGTCGAGGAATTCCGCTGCGTTGCCCAGCAGCGCAAAGCCTGGCCCGTGAAGGGTTTTGACGTTGGCCGAGTAGCCGCCGATGGTTCGCGCAGGTGTATCCCATACCGCGTTGCTCAGTACGCCCGACAAGCTTGGAGTCTCATTGATGAAGCCACGCAGGCACTCGTCCAGATTCTCCATACGGCCTTCGAAATGTTCGGCTGCGGCGACGACGCCCACCGAGCAACGGCCATTGCTGAACGGGATGGTCCAGAACCAGATATCACGTTTGGTCGGATGGGTGGTGATGAGGATCTTTTCCCGTTCGAAATTCGGGCTGTCGATTTGGTCTTCGATGTGGGTGAACACCGCTTGGCGCACCGGAAAGTTCGACGGTGCTTCAAGGTCGAGCAGGCGCGGCAGGACACGACCGTAACCGCTGGCGTCGAGCATGAAATCAGCCTCGATACGGTACTCGCTGCCGTCTTCACGACGCACACCGAGCTGCGGTTTCACCAAGTCGACATCGACGCTGACGATGGCTTCGCCGTAGCGGATTTCTACGCCCTGCAGCGCAGCCTGATCGGCCAACAGCTTGTCGAAATCGGCCCGCTGAACCTGGAAGGTGGTCGGCTTGCCCTTGGTGAACGTTTCTCCGAAATCGAAAGCGCTGTAGCGCTCGCCCCAGGCAAACGCTGCACCGTTTTTCAGCTGGAAGCCGGCGGCGTTGACGGCGTCGAGCATGCCCGCCTCCTCGACGAAATCCAGGCAGTGCGACAACAGGCTTTCGCCGATGGAAAACCTTGGGAAATGCTGACGCTCGATCACCAGTACATCGTGACCCTTGCGCTTGAGCAGTGCGGCGGCGATGGCACCCGAAGGACCGGCACCAATGATCACTACCTGACGACGTTCCATTTCAACGGTTGGCATGGGGGCTCCTTGCCGGGACGGCAGCTTCCAAGGGGATTCGGTGCATGCCGACCAACGCCGGCAGCAGTGTCGCGATCAGGCCCATCAGCATCAGCGCAAAGTACAGCGGCGGGCTGATGAGCTGTTGTTGCAGCAGCAGGTTGAGAAAGACGATCTCGCTCAAGCCGCGAATATTCAGCAAAACACTTTCCCGCCAGCGGCTGGCGCCTGCGAACGAGGCGCCGGCCCAGCCGAGGCCAAGCCAGTTACCCAGCAGTTTGCTGGCGATCGGGAACAGCAGCAGTGCGGCCAGTTGCGCCCAGCTGAGACTGTCCATGGCGCTGTGGACGTTGATCTGCACGATGCCGAACGTGAGGATCAGCGGAATCGCGATGTACGTCTGCAAGCGATTCATCCACACCACCGGCATGGGCAGTACCAGTGGGATCTTGAGCGCGGCCATGCACAACAGATAGCCGATGCCGAAAATCAGCGCATTGAGCTTGTAGTGTTCCGCGACCACCAGCAGCGCGAAGAAGCACCCGCAGTACAGTCGCGGTCGGCGCAAGCCGAGTACCCGCAGCAGCAACGGCACGCAGGCGCCGGCCAAGGGCAGCAGCAGACTGCTCAGGTGCAGGCTGCCTTGGGCGATGGCGAACAGGGTCCAGCAGGTCAGGTCGATGAGGATCGCGGTCTGCACCAGTCGCCGGGTGGCGCCGGGCGGGTAACCGATATGTTGCAGGTACAGGTACAACACCGGAATCGCGGTAATGGCGAACAACAGACCGACCGCGAGGGAGCTGATCCACGGCTGCGGCGGTAGCCACCAGACGGCTGTCGCGAGGCCGCAGGCAAACGGAATGCAGAAACTCGGCAGGGCGATTTTCAGGCTCTGTCGGTCCAGTCGCAAGTCGATCACGTCGCTGAGGATGTAGCCCAGCAGCAGGGCGAAACTCAGGCTGTAGAGGTTTTTCAGCCAAATCGGTGAGACCAGCGCCGCGCCGCTCAATTGCCACTGGGGTTCGATCCAGAAGTACATCAACAGCGGCAAGCCGACAGTGGCCAACAGCAACTGGCTGACAATCGGGATCAAGCCGAAGTGACGACCGACACGGGTGGCCACGGCGAACAATGCCAGGGCCATTGCCCAAAACAGGACGACCATCATGCTGCTGGCTCCGCGACCGAAACGGCATGCACTTGCCGTCCGGCCCACGGTGCGAGCATGAAGCTGAACACCAGGCCCAGGCTCACCGACAGACCAAAGTTGCTCACCGCCGGTGTGCTCGATACCGCCAGCAGACCGAACGACAGCCAGGTGGTCAGCGCCGCCAGCAAGGTGCCCAACAGGCTCACTGCGGCACCGCCGACCTGTTCGCGCATGAGGATGGCGTAGTCGACGCTGATGGCCGTCACCAGCAGCAGGCCGAACAGGCTGAACAGCGTCAGCGGCTGCCCCAGCCAGCCCAGACTGGCGAGACTGCACAGCGCCGCCAACAGCGGAAGGGTGACAATGCGCAGCGCGCCGCCGAAGCCGAAGGGCAAGATCAGCACCAGCACGATCAACACGCAGGAGGCGAGTTTCAGTTCTGCGGCACTGATCTGGGTGTCGGCGAAGACTTTGTTCAATTCACCGAGACGATCCACCAGTTCCACACCTGGTAAGTCCAGCGCCTGGACACGCAGCAGGGAAGGGCTGTTCAGGCCTTGCAGGCTGACCATCGCCGCCACGCCGTCCTCGGTCGAGCCCAGCCACAGCGTGCGATAGGGTTCCGCCAAAGGACCGACCAGCGCCGCATCAATGTCTTCGGTGGGCAACGCTTGCAATGTCGCCAGTTCGGCTTGGAGCGCTGCGACCGGTACGCCGAGGTCGAGCAACGGCTGCCAGAATTGCGGCAGTTTGTTCAAGGCTTCGCGCACTTGCTGCTGTTCGCTCGGCTGACTGATCAGTTGACTGAGCGACAGATAGCCATGGAGTTTTTCCAGGTTGACCAACTGGTCCAGCCGCTCACTCAGAGCCGTCTGGCGTTCGAGCAGTTGCTGTTGATTGTCTGCACGCACCAGGAAGAACTGGCTGGTGGGTTGATAGCCGGTGATGCGCGCGATGGTCTGGGCTTCGTCGGTCAACTGCTGCGGTGCGCCGACCCACTGGCGAATATCGTTTTTGCTGTCGAGCTGCAGCAGGCCGGCGACACAGAAGGCGATCAGCAGCGCCAGCAATACCGGCGTGTTCGCCCGTTTCAGCAGCACTTCACGGCAATTGAGCAGGCATTCGCAAACCTGCAGCGGCCACTTCGCCGGTCGCAGGTCCACGCCCTTGAGCAGCGCCGGCAACAGGCACACGGCAGACAGGTAGGCGCCGAGCAACCCGGCGGCGGAGAACACGGCAATCTGGGTCAGCGCCGGAAACGGCGTCCAGGCCAAGGCCAGGTAGCCGATGCAACTGGTGATCAGGCTCAGCGTCAGGCCTGGCAAGGTCAGGCGCAACGCCGGCCAGCTGTGCCAGGGTTTCAGGCTCCAGCTCTTGGACAGGTAATGCAGCGGGTAATCGACGGCAACACCGATCAGGCTGGAGCCGAGCACCAGGGTCATCACATGCATATGGCCGAACATCGCCACGCAGGCGACCGCGCCGAACAGCATGCCCACCAGCACCGGGACGAAGGCCAGCAACACCCGCCAACGCCGGAAGGCCAGCAACAGCAGCAACAGAATCCCCACCGTGGCACCGCCACCGACCCAGGTCATTTCCCGGGCGGCCTGCTGTTGACCGGCTGCCGCATAAAGCAGGCCGCTGGCCGCGAGCAATTGCACGTCGGATCGAGCAGCTTCTTCGCGGCTGTGCTTGAGCAGATCGGCCACTTGCAGCGGCAGGCTCATGTCGAAGGCATTGCCGGTGGTCCGCGCCCGCAGCAGCACCCAGCTCTTGCCGTCGGCATCGGCGACCAGCGCCCCGCTGCCGATGTCCAGTTGCACCGAACCGTGTTGTGGCTGGCTGTTTTGGATGCGCCCGGTCAGGCCCAGCCAGTCATCCTGGCTCGGCACTAGGCTGAAGCCGGTGAACGGGTCGAACAGCGCTTGCACCCGTTGCTGGATAAAGGCGTCGGGGTGTGCGATCAGCTGCTGCCGGTCCGCTGCGGAGAGCATCGCCAACCGGCCCTGCAGCAATTGCGTGCGCAGCGCCGGCAGATCGGCCTGCAGGTTCCACTGGACCTTTTCGAACAAACCACTGGCCTGCCACTGCTCGCCCAGTTGCTGGGCCATGGCGACCGCTTGCTGGCGATCGGTGTGGCCGACCAAGACCAGCATTTCGCTGTTCAGCGGTTCTTGCATGCGTTGTTCGGCGCGCAGTTCCAGCGCGTCCGGCGCTGTGCCGGGCACCAGCTCCATGAGGTTGGCCGACAGCGGTGCGCCGTCGCGCCATTGCCAACCGGCGAGCGCGAGCACCGCCAGCAGCAGGATCAGAAAAAGCCGCGGGAGCATCCGTTCACTCGGCAAAGTCATGTTGCTCCGCGTCGCTCAACGGTTGTGCGCTCGTGCTGTCCTGCATGCGCAACAGGGTGCTGTCGCCCTGGGTTTCCAGCAGCTCGATGCTGTGTACCAGTTCGCCGCCAGTGATGTTGATCTGATTGAACACCTGCTTGAGCAGCATCGAACGCGGGATCAGCGTCATCTTCCAGTTTTTTGCCTCGCCGCTCAGGGACAGCTCGAAGTCCCGCTGCAATCCGCTGCTATCGCCTTGCAGGACCGCGAGAAACAAACGGTTCTGCTCGGCGCCGGCACTCTTGCTCGGGAGCATCTGCCAGCCGCTGGCGTCACGTCGGGCAATGCCCTTGTCGCTGATGCGGTAATCCTGTTGCAGCGGGGTTTTCAATAACCAGAGCAAACCGTGATTTTTCGCCAGCACGAAGGTGCCCTTGCTGGTCAGCGGCTGGGGCAGGGCGCGCAGGTGTTTTTCCTGGATGAAATTGCCGTGGATGACGTCGGGCTTGGCCAGTTGATCGCTGAGCTGTTGCAGATCGAAGGCGTTGGCGATCGAAGACAACCCAAGCAGCGCCACAGCGCCGAGGAATTTGATGAACGGGTTCATGCCAGCATCCTTTCAACAGCGTCGGTGAAGACCTTGGGCGAGGCCAGCTGCATTTCGCGGTTGCTCATGTCGACGGCGACCTGCACCGAACTGGCGCGGGTCAAACGTTCGCCGGTTTCCAGGTCGCTGATCAGGTAGCTGATCTTCAACCGGTTCTCCCACTCCACCAGGTTGGCCCGCACGTTCAGCTTCTGGCCGAATACCGCGCCGCGCACGTAGCGCAATTGCAGGTCGATCACCGGCCATGCGTAGCCCGACTCGACCATGGCCGTGTAGTTGTGGCCGATCTTGTCCAGCAACGCGCAGCGGGCGATTTCCAAGTATTTGATGTAATGGCCGTGCCAGACAACGTTCATGGTGTCGACGTCAAAGAACGGCACGAGGATTTCCGTATCGGTGTGAAGCACTCCCTTGCTACGCATGCAGCCTCCAGTGTTGCTCGGCGATGCGTTGCAGGCACAGGCGCAGTTCGCCTTCCAGGGCGCGGTCTTCGATGACCGGCGGGAAGTCCTTGCTCAGTTCTTCGTGCATGGCGGCCAGGGCCGGCGGCAACGGGCGCGCGTCTTCGGCCTTGCTGCGCAGCCAGACGCCTTGATTGGCGGCCAGCAGGGTAGCGGCGGCGACCTGTTCGGTCAGCTCCAGCACGCGGATTGCGTCACGGGCGGCGATGGTGCCCATGCTTACTTTGTCCTGATTGTGGCACTCGGTGGAGCGCGAGAAGACGCTGGCCGGCATGGTGTTTTTCAGCGCTTCGGCGGTCCAGGCGCTGGTGCCGATCTGCACGGCCTTGAAGCCGTGATTGAGCATCGCCCGGTCAGCGCTGGCGCCGGACAGATTGCTCGGCAAACCGTGGTTGTAACGCTCGTCCACCAACAGTGCGAGTTGGCGATCCAGCAGGTCGGCAACGTTGGCCACCAGGTTTTTCAGACTGTCCATGGCGAACGCGATGTGGCCGCCGTAGAAGTGCCCGCCATGCAGCACGCGCTCGGCTTCGGCATCGATGATCGGGTTGTCGTTGGCGCTGTTCAGCTCGATTTCGATGAACGAGCGCAACCAGTTCAGGCTGTCGGCCAGTACACCGAGGACGTGGGGCGCGCAACGCAGGGAATAGCGGTCTTGCAGGCGATGCAGCGGTGCGGTTGGCGCATCGATCGCCAGATCCTTGCGCAACCACGCGGCCACTTGCATCTGCCCCGGATGCGGTTTGGCGGCGAACAGGCGCTCGTCGAAATGCTCCGGATTGCCCTGCAAGGCGACCACGTTCAGCGCGGTGATGCGCGTGGCCAGTTGCAGCAGGTAATCGGCGCGGGCGTAGGCCAGGCAGGCCAGGCCCGTCATTACGGCGGTGCCGTTCATCAGCGCCAAGGCTTCTTTCGGGCGCAGCACCAGTGGCTGCCAACCGAGTTCGCGGTGGACGTCGGCGGCTTGTCGACGCTCGCCACGGAACATCACTTCGCGCTCGCCGGACAAGGTCGCTGCGACATAGGACAGCGGCGTCAGATCACCGCTGGCGCCCACCGAGCCTTCTTCCGGGATCAACGGCAGGATGTCGTGTTCAAGGAAGGCGTGCAGGCGTTCCAGCAGTTCTACGCGCACTCCGGATACCCCGTAGCACAGCGACTGCAAACGCGCCGCGAGTACCGCGCGGGTGGCCTGGGCGTCGAGCAGTTTGCCCAAGCCACAACCGTGGAACGTGTACAGATGACGAGGCAGCGCCTCGACGTGATGCAGCGGCACCGCGACCACGCAGGAATCGCCGTAACCGGTGGTCACGCCATAGATCACGCCTTCCTTGTCCAGCAGGGAGTCAAGGAACTGCGCGCCCTTGGCAATGCGTCGGCGGAACTCGGGGTCGCCTTGCAACTGCGTCGGCGCCTGACGGTTGGCCAGGGCCAGCACGTCTTCGATGCGCAAAGGGAGTTCGCCGAAAGTTACCGGCTCAAGCGTTGGCGTCGTCATCGGTCTTCCAGAAAGAGTAAAAGTTGAACCATTGTTGAGGCGCTTCAAGGCAATAGTGACCCAAGCGTTCGGCGTAGCGGGAGGCCCACTGATGAATGACCTGCTCGCGGTCGCTGCGTTTCCACACAACGGCCTCGGTGAACGGTTCGAGGGTCAGTCGATAGTCGCCCGTCGGCTTCTTCAGGCACAGCAGCAAATTGACCGGGCATTTCAGCAGGCCGGCCAGCAACCACGGCCCCTGCGGAAACGCGGCTTGATGGCCAAGGAAGTCCACCGTCACGCTGCGCCCGCCGTGCAGCGGTACGCGGTCGCCGGCAATCGCCAGCCACTCGCCGCGTTCCAGGCGCTCGTGGAGTTGCAGCATGATCACCGGGTCCAGCTCGCTGACCTGAATCAATCTCAGGTTGGTCGCACCGGCTTCGCCCAGCAAACGGTTGAACTGCTCGGCGTGCTTGGTGTGCACCAGCACATTCATGGTGACTTTTTCGCCAATCTCCGCCAGCGCGCGGCAGACTTCGAGATTGCCCAGATGCGCGCCCACCAGCATCTGCCCGCGTGTAACGCGTAATTGATTGCGCAGCAGCGCCGGGTCGATGATTTCGATCTGCTCGATGCTCAGCTTGCCGTTCCACACGTCGAGCTTGTCGAGCATGGAGTCGGCGAAGGCCATGAACTGGCCGAACACCCGCCAGTGGGACGGGCGCAATTCGCTGCGACCACTCCAGTCGGCGAGCCGTTGCTGGTATTGCCAGGCGCTGTGGCGAGCACTGCGGCCGAACAGGAAAAAGTACAAAACGATGCCATACAGCAGCGGGCTCAACAGCCGGCGGCCGAGGACTTTGGCGCCGAACGCCGTGAGTTTCATCAGCCAGAAACTGCCGCGCTCCTGACGGTCGGCCCAGTGCTTTTTGTCCACGTTGCTGCTCATGCTCGCCACCGTCGCCAGAGGATCACCGGAGCTCGTAACAACATGCCGAAGAACAACCGGGTGTGCATGCTGGAAATCAGCACGTTGTCGTGGAACAGGCGGAAATGTGAAACGCCATCCAGCGGGTAATGGACTTTGGTTTGCAGCCACTGCATCGGCTGATTGCGCCAGGCGAGGCGCACCAGGATGTCCGAGTCAAAGTCCATGCGTTTGCCGATTTTCGCCGAATCGATCAGCGCCAGAGTGGGTGGCAACGGGTAGACGCGAAAGCCGCACATAGAGTCGCGAATCTGCAACGACAGGGTGTTGATCCAGACCATGACGTGCGTCAGGTAACGGGCGTACAAACGACCTTTCGGCACGCTGGCATCGTATTGCGGATAGCCGCAGATCACCGCGTGCGGATGGGCGCGTGATTGTTCGATGAAGGTCACGATGTCTTGCAGGTCGTGCTGGCCGTCGGCATCCACCTGTAAGGCATGGCTGAAGCCCAGCCGCGAGGCTTCGCGCATACCAGTCATGACCGCGCCGCCCTTGCCTTGGTTGGTGGCCAGGCGGATCAGGTAGACCCTCTCGCGTTGGGCCAGTCCATCCAGCACTTTTGCGCAGGACGGGCTGCTGGCGTCGTCCACCAAGATGCAGGGCAGATTACTGGCGAGCAGCGCGTCAACCACGGTGGTGATCGCGGTTTCGTGGTTGTAGACCGGGACTATGGCGCAAGGGTTATGCATCGCCTGAGGCCTCCAGCAAAATCCGCCCGCTGGAGCAGGTGGCGGTCTCGTTGCGGTAGGCGAAATACAACTTGCTGCGTGCCGCATCGAAGCGCAGGTGCAGTTGGACTTCATCGCCCGGGCGCACCAGTTGCTGGAACTTCAGCACTTCCATGCCGGCGAATTTTGCCGGCAGGTCCATCAATTGCTGACCCAGGCTCAGCGCCCAATCCACCTGCACCACACCGGGCAATACCGGCGTCTGGGGGAAGTGGCCGCTGAAGTAGGCGAGGTCCGGCGGCACCGCCAGTTGCAGGCTCCATTCGCCATCGACTTCGACCTGCTCCAGTATTTCCGGCGCCTTCGGGCGCGGTGCCAGCAGCAGGGCTTCGGCCTCGGCCTGGGGCAGTTTGCCCTGGGCGTTCACCGGCAGTTGCCGCAGCAAACGCCAGCGGCGTGGCAGTGCGAGGGCTTCGCAATGCTGGCTCAGGTGTTGACGTAATTCCTGTGTGAGAGTGCGTCGTCCCTGATTGCGCAAGGCATGCAATCCCTGTTCGCTCAGGACCAGCAGCGCACCCAGTGAGGCGCGGTTTTCCTGGACGACACCAAGGCGCGCTTCGGCGACCCAGGCGTGGTCCATCAGCGCCTTTTCCAGCATCGGCAGCGAAATACGTTTTTCTTCCAGTTTGACGATCCGGTCCAGCCGCCCGAGCAGCTCGAAGCGGCCATCGGCGGCGATGCGCGCGGCATCGGCGGTGTGTTCGATATGGTCCGTCGGCAAGTACGGTGATGCAATCAGCAGCGCGCCGTCGCTGTCCTGGCTCAACTGAACGTCGGCAAAGGGCTGCCAGAGTTCGTGGCCCTGGCGCCAGGCGATGCCGCCGGTTTCCGAGCTGCCGAAAATTTCCGTCGGCCATTGTTGCAGGCGTTCACACAGGCTCTGCGCGGCCTCGGTCGGCAATGCACCGCCGGAGGAAAATACCCGCCGAACTGCGCTCAGCGCCGGCCAGTCCAGGTTGTCGCCCATGCGCTTGAGCAGCGCGGGGCTGGCGACCCAGGCGAACGTCGGGTGTTCGCGGCTGGCGCGCTGCAAATCTTCCGGGAAGGCCAGTTGCTTGCGCACGAACGAGCGTCCGGCACACAGCGGCCACAGCACCCGAAACAGCAGACCGTAGATGTGCTGGGTGGCGACGCTGCCGATGATGCAGGCCTGACCGAGATCGGCGCCCCACAGATGCTCCAGGGCTTCGACTTCATTGGCCAGTTGGTGCAGGGTTTTGTCGATGCGCTTGGGGTCGCCGCTGGAGCCGGACGTGCACAGGCTCAGCGAGCAGCGATCCAGGTCCAGAGTGGCGGCACTCAGGGGCGAATGCCGGTAATCGTTCAGATGCGCGTCATCGGCCTGATCGGTCAACCACAAATCCACTTCGCTCGACCAGCGCTGGCGGGTCTGGGCTTGCAGGTCGGCAGGCAGCAGCACGCTGACCCCCGCGCGCCAGGCTCCGAACAAGGCAATCGCCAGGTCGGCGGCGTCTTCAAGGTGCACGGCAATGCGCTGCACACCTTGGGCTTGCAGGCCGGCAGCCAGACTTAGCGCCCGTTCGCACAGCTGCGCGTGATTCAGCGCCGGTTCGGCCGTCACGGCACGTTCCGGCTGAGCCTTGAGCAACAGTTGCTCAAGTTTTATCCAATTCATGGGTGGCCTCGTACCCGTTGTCGTATGAGCCATTCAATGGCAAACAGCAGGCCCATCAATCCGTAGGAAATCAGACCGGTGTACAACATCCACCAACTCAGCGGCGCCCAGAGCGTCAGGGCGGCGGCGAGCAAACCGTTACAGAGGAAAAACACACTCCAGGCGATCGTCACCTGGCGGGTATAAACAACAGCCCTGGCCGGCAGTTGCGGTTCACGCAAACGCGCCAGGCGTTCGACCACCGGCGGGCCGTATTTCAGGCTCAGGCCAAACAGCCCGAGCATGAACACGCTGATCAGCACTGGATACCAGCGCAGCAACAGCGGGCTGTCGAATATTGCCAGCAACAGGCAAAAAACTATCGCGGCAATCGCCATCCACAGGCTGCCGGGGCGGCGCGCACCGAAAAGCGCTCGGGCCAGCCACAGGCTGCCCAGCAGCAGACCGAACTGCCACGGCGCGAAGTGCTCCATGCCGAAATACACCGCGAAGGGGTACAGCAGGCCCGCCAGCAGCAGGCCAAGGCCGATCAGTCGACTCATGCGGCGGGTTGAACCAGACGGTAGACCGCCTCGACCACGTCGCTGACGGTACGCACCGATTTGAATTCTTCGGCGGCGATTTTCTTGCCGGTCTGGCGTTTGATGTGATCGATCAGGTCGACCGCGTCAATACTGTCGATTTCCAGGTCCTGGTACAGGTTGGATTCGAGGCTCACGCGCTCGGGGTCCAGCTCGAACAGTTCGACCAGAGCATCGCGCAGGGTGTTGAAGATGTCGTCACGAGTTTGCATGGTCCGGTCTCAAGCTGCCTGTTTCGCAGTGACAAACGCCGCAAGGCTCGCCACGTTGCTGAAGTGATTACGGGTGTCCTTGGCGTCGGCATCGATTTTGATGCCGTACTTTTTCTGGATCGCCAGGCCCAGCTCCAGGGCATCAACCGAGTCCAGGCCCAGGCCTTCACCGAACAGCGTCTGGTCGTCGCCAATGTCGTCGGCGCTGATGTCTTCGAGGCCCAGGGCGTCGATGATCAGTTCTTTGATTTCACGGTACAGATCGCTCATCTTCGGCGAGCTCCTTAATAAAGTAATGATGCAAATAGTCATTGAGCTTGCGCGAGGCCTGAGGCGCAGGGCCTAGCGCGGCGAAGGCTTGTGGGTCTATATCGGCCCCGACACGAAAACTGAAGTGCACGCGACGTTTAGGGATCCGATACCAGGGTTCGGCTTTGGTCAGCGTGGTCGGGCTGACCTTGATGATGACCGGCGTCAGGATTTTCGCACCGCGCAGCGCGATCGACGCAGCCCCCCGATGGAAGGCCGGCGCCTGGTCAGGCTGGGTGCGGGTCCCTTCGGGAAAGATGATCAGGGTCTGGCCGCTTTTCAGCGCGTCAGCCGCAGCATCGAGCATGTCCATGCTGCCGTCGTTGCTGATGTATTCGGTGCAGCGTAGCGGACCGCGGGTAAAGGGGTTCTCCCAAAGACTTTTCTTGACCACGCAGTTGGCGTGGCGCACCAGGCCGATTAGGAAGACCACGTCGATCAGCGACGGGTGATTGGCGATGATCATCTGCCCCGGTCGACCAAGTTTTTCCGCGCCCTGAATGTCGTAGGTCAGCACGCCGGTGCGGGCCATGAAACGGACAAAAAACCAGAAACAGCGACTGACGGTCTGCCGCGCCAGTAGCCGATGGGTCTGGGCATTGCCCGGCAGGCAGCCCAGTAGCGGGAAAACCACCAGGCGCAGGCACAGCCCGCCCAACCCGAACAGGGTGAAGCTTGCGGCAGTCGCCAGCAGGCGCCAGTAGTAGGCGTCGCGGGTTTTTTCGGTTACAGGTTGCGTTGCCAGGTCCATACACGATTTTTCCAGGCATGTTGGCAGGTGGTCTGCTGGCCGAGCAGGGTACGCAAGAGATTCAGGGCATGGGGCCAGTGAGCTTTGGACAACTCATCAGGGGTGCTGTTCAGGGACAGCTGCCAGTCTGTGCCGGGGGTGATCAGCAGGCCGACCGCATAAGGGAACGGCACGTCGTCGATCCAGGTCGAGTAGGCCCCCGGCGGTTGTTCTTCGGTGACTACCAGCAACACTGCGGGGGCGCCTTCCTCTAACAGCGCCGCAGCCTCTAGCATGCCGTGTTCAAGGCCGTCGCCGGCTGCGGCGAGGGCGGTCATTTCACTGGTTTCGCCGCGCATGATCGACCACAGACCGATGACCGCGTTATGTACCGACAGGCTGAATTGAGTCGGCGACAGCGGCTGATCGGCGGCCAGATCGCTGAGAATGTCAAAGGTGCGCGGCGTCTCGCCGTGGCGGGAAATAAAGACCAACGGTAGATCCTGGCGACCATCGGCCAGTGGCCAGCCGACACTGAATGCCATTCGCGCCAGGCGGCTGAGCCGTCGGCGCTGCATGGCCGGCAGAAACGACACGTCGGGGGCTGCATCGCTGCTTGCAAGCACGACCGGCTGTCGGCTCCAGGCCTGCCAATCGTCCACGCTTTCGAGCCCGGGGGCCCACGCGCGCCATTGGGCGATGTTGAAGTTGATCACAGACATTCATCCCGCCCGCTAGGGGCTTCCTTGACGCGGCGAGCCGCAAAAACCGCGCTCTACCTTACGTGACGCTTAGCGCCGAGTGGCGCGCATTATCCCGGTGCGGCGGGCGGGTAGCAAATGCTGGTTACATTTTGCGCAATGAAATGTACCGATTGGTTCGCTAAAAGCTGTCGTTTGGCCATTATCCACATTGCAGCCGGCGTGTATGTCGGTCCTGTCAGTGATCAATGCATGAGTTTTCGGCTATTTCAGGGGAAGATCGCGAATGACTGTGTAGTCCCTCTATCGGTGAGGTAGCTAAGCAGCGCTTTGGACTACTACACTCGGTCATTCTTTGATACACGGAGGTTTTGACATGCGGCGCGTGGTGTTCAATCAGAAAGGTGGTGTAGGTAAATCCAGTATCGCCTGCAATCTGGCGGCGGTCAGCGCCAGCGAGGGCTATCGCACCTTGTTGGTGGATCTCGATGCCCAGGCCAACTCCACTCAGTATCTGACGGGCCTCACGGGTAATGACATCCCGATGGGCATCGCCGATTTTTTCAAACAGACGCTGTCTTCCGGGCCGTTCTCCAAGAAAGGCCAGGTTGATATTTACGAAACCCCGTTCGACAACCTCCATGTCATCACCGCCACTGCCGAGCTGGCTGACCTGCAACCCAAGCTTGAGGCCAAACACAAAATCAACAAGCTGCGTAAATTGCTTGAGGAGCTGGACGGCGATTACGACCGGATCTACCTCGACACCCCGCCGGCGCTGAATTTTTACGCGGTATCAGCATTGATTGCCGCTGATCGTGTACTGATCCCCTTCGATTGCGACAGCTTCTCGCGTCAGGCGCTATACGGCCTGCTGGCGGAAATCGAAGAATTGAAGGATGACCACAACGAAGGACTGGAAGTCGAAGGTATCGTCGTCAACCAGTTTCAGGCTCGCGCCAGCCTGCCACAGCAAATCCTCGACGAACTGATCGCCGAAGGCCTGCCCGTTCTGCCGGTGTATTTGGGCAGCTCAGTGCGCATGCGCGAGTCCCATCAGGCCAACACTCCGCTGATTCATCTCGATCCGCGGCACAAGCTGACCCAGCAATTCGTCGAACTGCACAGCCTTCTCGAAAGCGCCTGAAAACAATGTGGGAGTGGCGGTGCGGCGATCCGACTTGCTCGCGAATGGTATGACAGTCAAAGTTAATGTCGACTGACACGCCGCTTTCGCGAGCAAGCCCGCTCCCACATATTGTTCACTGTGATTGTGAGATCTTCGTCAGATCCCCTGACTACGCAACCAGCTCATCAATTGCGGTAACGGAAAGGCACCGCTCTGGCGCGCCACCTCCTGGCCGTTCTTGAACAGAATCAGACTCGGAATCGAGCGAATCCCCAACTGCGCCGACAACTGCTGATTCGCCTCGCTGTCCAGCTTGGCCAGCCGACACTTGCCCGCCAATTGCCCCGCCGCCTGCTCGAACACCGGCGCAAACGACTTGCACGGCCCACACCACTCCGCCCACACGTCCACCAGCAACGGCAGATCACCCTTGATCTGACTGGCGTAATCGCCTTGCTTCAACTCGAACGGTTTGTTCAGCAAGACTTCGGCCTTGCAGCGACCGCATTTTGGATGGTCGTCGAGGCGCTCGGCGGGGATGCGGTTGAGGCCGTTGCAGTGGGGGCAGGGGATGAGGAGTGGGTTGGACATGAAGGTGATCCTGTTAAGAAGCCGATCACACCTATTTGGAGACGTTTGCTCATGTTTTCAATCATGCAGTGGTCCGACGACAAAACTAGGCTGAGTTGTTGAAGCGAGACCGTTGGTCTGTTCGATCTATCGCAACTTGCGATATTTTTGCGCTGTGATTAACTTTCCATAGCAGAATGCGATAAGGATGTTGCATGCATGTCATCACCGAAAAACGAATACGTGAAGCCAAGGCCAAATGGCCACAGACAGCCACCGCATTGGATCATTGGTACCAACTGGCCAAAGGATGTAATCCGCCGGATTTTGCGGCGATGAGGGCTCTGTTTCCTGCTGTCGACAAGGTGGGTGAGTTTCATGTCTTCGATGTCGGTGGCAACAAGTTACGGCTGATTGCCTACGTCAGGTATCGATCTCAGAAGCTGTACATCAAGCATGTGCTGGATCACCGCGAATATGACCGCGGAAAATGGAAGGAGGAAAGAGCATGAGTGTTCTGATCAAAAGAGCTGCTGAGCATTGGGAGTTCGTCTCGCCTGTGCTGCGCAAACCAAAAAATGAAGACGACTATGACATGTTGGCGCAGGCGCTGGACGAGTTGCTCGAGATGACGGGCGATGATGAGTCACACCCGCTGATGAGTCTGGTGGATATCATCGGTGACTGGATCGAGGAATGGGATCACAAGCATCACCCAATGCCAAAGCCTAGCGGCGTCGACGTTCTCGGCTATTTGATGCGTGAACACGGCCTGACTCAGAGTGACCTGCCCGGTGTGGGCACCCAATCAGTGGTATCCGAGATCCTGAGTGGCAAACGCCAGCTCAACCTGCGGCAGATCCGCTGGCTGGCCGAGCGCTTCGGTGTGTCAGTGGAGACTTTTATCTGACCAGTTCAAGACGAGCAACTGATCTCCAGGTGCTTGCCCCACTCCGGTGGGCGCTCGGCATAGCTCTCCATTCCCGGTTGCTCCTCAAATGGATTGCTCAGCACCGCATGCAATCGGCGAACTTCGGAATAGTCGCCGCTCTCCGCAGCATCGATGGCTTTCTGCGCCAGGTAGTTACGCAGAATGTAGAGCGGATTGACCGCGTGCATCCGTTTGCGACGCTGCTCCTGATCAACTTCGCCCTCACGCGCAACCCGGGCGACATAAAGCTCGGCCCAGGCATCGAAGCCCTTGATGTCGACGAAGTCGTCACGCAGGCGAGCGACGGACAGTTCCGGTGATTCATCCCCCAGGCGGCGGAAGAACAGGCTGTAATCGACGCCGCTGTTCTGCATCAGTTGCAGCAAGTGTTCCAGCAGTTTCTGGTCATCGTCTTCAGCGGTGGTGAAACCGAGGCGACGGCGCATCAGGTCGAGGTAATGGGCCTGGTACAGAGGGAAGTACAGGCCGAGGGTTTCGCGCAGGGCATCGACGCTGATAAACGGCGTCAGGGCTTGAGCGAGAGCGCTGAGATTCCACTGGCCGATCGGCACCTGGTTGCTGAAGGAGTAGCGGCCCTGGTCGTCGGAGTGGTTGCAGATGAAATGGGCGTCGAAGTCGTCGAGAAACGCGAACGGGCCAAAGTCGAAAGTGATGCCGAGGATCGACATGTTGTCGGTGTTCATCACCCCGTGGCAAAAGCCGTAGGCCTGCCATTTGGCGATCAGCTCAGCATTGCGCTCGACGATTTCACGGAACATCGCCAGGTACGGTTCCGGCTGTTCGAGGCATTCCGGGAAGTGCATGGCCAGGACGTGCTCGCCGAGTTCTTTCTGTTTCTCGGGACGCTTGGTGTAGTAGAAATATTCGAAATGCCCGAAGCGCACATGGCTTGGCGCCAGGCGCAGGACCATGGCCGCACGCTCTTGCTTCTCGCGCCAGACCGGCGTGTCTGAGCCGATGACGCACAGCGCTCGGGTGGTCGGGATGTTCAAGGCGTTCAGCGCTTCGGAGGCGAGGAATTCGCGGATCGACGAACGTAGCACCGCCCGGCCGTCACCCATGCGCGAAAAGGGCGTCTGGCCGGCACCCTTGAGGTGCAGGTCCCAATGCTCACCGGCTTCGTTGTACACCTCGCCCAGCAACAGACCGCGACCATCGCCCAGTTGCGGGTTGTAGGAGCCGAATTGATGCCCGGAATAGACCATCGCCCGAGGGACTGCGTCAGCCCAGAGCTTGTGTCCGCTGAACAACTCGGCGAACTCCGGGGTTTCGGCCACGACCGGGTCGAGGTCCAGCAGCGCCATGGCGGCGGGGCTGGCCACCACCAGGCGCGGGTTGTCGATGGGCTCGGGCAGCACATGGACAGAAAACGTATCGCCCAGGCGGTCGAAGCGATTATCGAAGGTCAGTTCGTCGAGGGCTTTCAAGGGCCATCTCCAGCAGAATGTCCGAGCATTCTGCTAGGGATAAGTCACTTAGTCGAGCTTGGCGGCCGGCGGCTCTTGAGGCGCTTGACCATCCGCCTTGGGCACGATGGTTTTGGTCTCCGGATCGACGGGCACCATCTTGTATTCCTGACCGTGAAGGTTCTTGAGGTAAACCTCCATCTGCCGGAACGAGATGTTGATGTGTTGCTTCTTGAACTCGCGATTGATGAAGCGGTTGACCTCGTCGAGCACCGGGTTCCGGTCACCAAGGTCGCGCACGTGCATGCGCAATTCGTGGTCGAGGGTGCTTTCGCCGAAGTTCAGGAAGTACACGTGCGGCTCAGGTTCTTTAAGTACCCGCGGGTTTTCCCGTGCGGCTTTCAACAGCAGTTCTTTCACCAGATCCAGGTCGGAGCCGTAATCGACGCCGAGCTTGAGGGTGACTCGGGTGATGGTGTCGGTCAGGGACCAGTTGATCAGTTGCCCGGTGATGAATGTTTTGTTAGGGACAATGATGTCCTTGCGGTCAAAGTCGGTGATGGTCGTGGCGCGGATACGGATCTTGCTCACCGTGCCCGACAGGTTGCCGATGGTGATGGTGTCACCGATCCGCACCGGACGTTCGAACAGGATCATGATCCCGGAGATGAAGTTGGCGAAGATCTCCTGCATCCCGAAACCGAGGCCGACCGAGAGCGCCGCCACCAGCCATTGCAACTTGTCCCAGCTCACGCCGAGCGTGGACAGGGTCGAGACGAAACCGACGCCGGCAATCACGTAGGACAGCAGCGTGGTGGTGGCGTAGGCGCTGCCCTGGGCCAGGTTCAGCTTTGACAGCACCAACACTTCCAACAGGCCGGGCAAGTTGCGCGCCAGGGCGAAGGTGATGCCGATGATGATCAGCGCCCCGAGCATGTCGCCAATGCTGATCGGCACCATGCTCATGTTGGCGCCGGTGCCGCTGGTGTATTCGTAGAGGGTGATGTTGTCCAGGTACGAGAACACCGTGATCAGGTCCGACCAGACCCAATACAGCGCCGCCATGAAACCGCCGAGCAGGGCCAGACGGATCAGTCGCAGGGACTGCTCGTTGACCTTTTCGATATCCAGGGTCGGCTCTTCGATCACTGCTTCGCCGTCGCCGGCCTCTTTCGCAGCCTGACGTTTGGCCAGGGCGCGCTGATAGGCCAGACGACGTGCCGCGACGCTGAGACCGCGTACGAAGGTGGCCTCGATCACCAGCCAGAACATCAGCAGGTAAAGGGTGTTGATCAACCGGTCGCTGAGTTTGAGCGCGGTGTAGTAGTAGCCGAAACACACCGCCACGAACAACGCGACGGGCAGAACGGTGAACATGACCCCCACAGCCTTGCGGAACAGCGAAGCGTTTTGGTGAGTCGGGCTGCTGATCAGCAGGCGGCTGAGCAGCCAGGCCATCAAGGCGTAGCAGGTCAGTACGACCGGCATGCCGAGCACGTCATCGGCCAGCGCCGCCGGTTGCAGTTCGGCGACCGCCACTACCGCAACCAAGGCCATCACCACCAACCCGAGTCGGCGGACCCAGCCCTGCAGGAATTCGACCTGGGGTTTTTCCCAGCGGAAATGCAGTTCGGCCACGCCACCCGGCGCGAGGATCCGGTAAGCGGTGTAGAACACCAGCCAGGCTTGCGCCATTTGCAGCAGCGCCGCGCCCATATTGGCGTTTTGCCCACGGGCGTCGATCTGCAGCGCCAGGCCGCACAAGGCCAGGCCCAGCGAGACCGGCATCGCCAGCAAAATGTTGATCAGAATCGCCTGAGGTGTGTGCCACTGACTGTCACGCTTGAAGTGGCCGATGTCCTGGTGAACCTTGTTCAGTCGGGCATAGAGACTCGTGCGTCGCCACAGCAGCGCGCCGATCAGCAGCGCCAGCGGCAGAAACAGCAATGGTCGCTGGGTCAGGCCGTCGGCCAGTTCGCTCAGGCTCGAGGCCCATGGCAAAGTCGTGACCTGACGTTGCAGGCGTTCCGGCACGCCGCGCATCCATTCCGGATCCAGCGGTTTGTTGCTGGGAATCCAGAACATCTGCTCATCCAGTGTCGCCCGCAGGCTTTGCGCCGTGCTGAGCAGTTGCTTCTGGTTGAGTTGCAGGGTGATGGATTCGTTGAGCACCGCGCTCAGTTCGCGATTCAGCCGCTCCAGCAGGTCGGCGCGGGTGGTGGCCAGTTCCAGCAGGCTCTTGCGCAATTGCGGGGTGACTTGCTCCGGCGGTTGAGTGGAGAGCAGGTTGTCGACGTAAATCGCCGGGTTGCTGAGCAGTTCCCGCTGCTGGCTGACTTCGAACTGATACAGGCGAATATCGGCGATCTGGTCGGCCAGGTCGCGGTCGAGCTTGAGACGCGGCAGGGCTTGCTTCTGTTTGTAGAGAATCTTGGAGAGCAGCAGGCTGCCCTTGAGCACGTTGATTTGCTCGTCCAGGGCCGAATCGCTCTGGGTCACGCTGTCCAGCTGCTGCTTGGTTTGCAGGTTCTGCTGGGTGACTTCGTTGAGGCGGTCCGTGCTTTTCAGCAAGTAGTCGGAGAGCTTCAGGTTGGCCGCGCTTTCGGTGGCCAACAGGGTACTGCCGCCGGCCTTCTGCGCTTCGATCGACTGCTGGGTCACTGTCTCTTGGGATTGTGCCAGGCGCTTCTGGTTGATCAGGGTTTGCAGCTCCTGGATTTCCTTGTCCAGGCGGTCGGTTTTTTCCGATAGCAAGTCATGCTGGCTGTTGCCAAGGTCCTGCAACTGGCTGTTACCGGCCAGCTCCTGGCGACGCAGCGGGATCAGGGCATTGAGCGCTGCGAGCTCGGCATTGAGCTGGTCACGCTGCTCGCCGCTCAAGGTCTTGCCGGCATCTTTGCCGGCCTTGAGGATGTTATTGATCTGCTGGATGCGCGTCTGGCTGGTAGAAATTTCCGCTTGGGCGCGCTCGGGACGGGTCTGGGCGGTGATGATCAGGCTGTTCGCGTCCGCGAGGGCTTTTTGCAGATCGCCTTGCAGGGTAGAGCGCTCGGTCAGCATCTGCTCCAGTTGCTGAATCGACTCTTTGGCATAGCGTTGCGCCACCGGCACCGCATTGGAGGCCTTGAGGCGGGTCAGATCGCGCTGGTTTTCGATGTTCTGCTTGGGCGCGGTGGCCAGCTGCTGCTTGAGATCAACCAGCTTCTTCTCGTAATCACGCTTGTTGTTGAGATGTGTCAGCGTGCTTTGCAGGATGCCCTGCAGGGCTTTCTGATCGGCTTCCGGCAGTTTGCGGTCGGCGATCTTGTCCAGGTTTGCCTGCACGGCTTCGCTGGTTGGCGGTTCGGCCGCTTGCAACGTACCGACGGAGAGGCTCAAGCCCAGCAGGGCCATGATGAAAAAAGTGCGCAGGGTTGACATAGAGACCGATCGAAAACGAGACGAAGTGTGGAGTTTAGAGGAAGAGTCCCGGACCCGGGCGACTTCCTTCGGGGAATCTGACGCCCACTTTGCCGATCTTGTTCCCTTCCATGACCGCGACGGTCCAGATGGTGTTGTTCCATTCCACCTGGTCACCGACCACCGGCGCGCCCCCCACTTTATGGGCAATGAAATGGGCCAGGGTCATGTCCGGATCGATGCCTTCGACTTTCAACCCGTACAGCGCAGCAACCGCGGCCAGCTGGGCGTCTCCTTCAAGTACGAAGTCGCCGAAAAAGCGCAAATCGAGGCCCCGTTGCGGTGCCTGGCTGAAGAGTTTTCCGAGGGCTGCAAGGTTGTGTTCATGGCCGATCACACAGAGTAAATCGTCGACTTCGAGCACCGTACTACCCGACGGATGGAGCAGTTGCTGGCCTCGAAACAGGGCCGCGATCCGGGTGCCTTCGGGCATTTTCAGTTCGCGAAGGGGCGAACCGATGCACCATTTCTCGGCACCGAGGCGATAAACGAACAGTTCCCACTCGCTGGTGACATGGACTTCCAGGGCGGCGCGAGAGATCGGCGCCGGTTCTGGCGGAACGGTCACCTTCAACAATTTTGCGACCCACGGCAGGCTGGTGCCTTGCACCAGCAGCGACACCAGTACGATAAAGAAGGCGAGATTGAAGTACAGCTGGGCGTTGGGCAGCCCGGCCATCAGCGGGAACACCGCCAGAATGATCGGGACCGCGCCGCGTAGCCCGACCCAGGAAATAAACACTTTCTCCCGTCCATGGAACGCCTTGAACGGCAGCAAGCCGACCACCACCGACAGCGGCCGTGCAAACAGGATCATCCACAGTGCCAGACCCAGCGCCGGCACGGCAATCGGCAGCAGGTCATGGGGCGTGACCAGCAAACCGAGCACCAGGAACATCCCGATCTGGGCCAGCCAGGCCATGCCGTCGAGCATGTGCAAAATGCCGTGGCGACTGCGCACCGGGCGGTTGCCGATCACCAGACCGCACAGGTACACCGCCAAGAAGCCGCTGCCGTGCAAGGCGTTGGTCAGGGCAAACACCAGCAGACCGCCAGCAATCACCAGAATCGGATACAGACCGGTGGCCAGATTGATGCGGTTGACCAGTTGCAACATGACCCAACCGCCGCCGAGGCCAATGACGCCGCCGATGCCGAACTCGCGCAGCAGGTGGGTCAGCAGGCTCCAGTGCAGGCCGGTCTGGCCGCTGGCGAGCATGTCGATCAGGGTCACGGTGAGAAACACCGCCATCGGGTCGTTGCTGCCGGATTCGATCTCGAGGGTCGCGGTGACCCGTTCGTTCAGGCCTTTGCCGCCCAGCAGCGAAAAAACCGCCGCGGCGTCGGTAGAGCCGACGATGGCGCCGATGAGCAGGCCCTGCATCATGTTCAGATCGAACAGCCAGGCGGCGGCCATGCCGGTCAGCCCGGTGGTGATCAGCACCCCGACCGTCGCAAGAGACAGTGCCGGCCATAACGCCACGCGGAAACTGGACACCCGAGTGCGCAAGCCGCCATCGAGCAGGATGACCGCCAGTGCGAGGTTGCCGACCAGGTAAGCCGTCGGGTAGTTATCGAAAATAATGCCGCCGCCGTCGACGCCGGCCGCCATGCCCACGGCCAGGATGATCACCAGAATCGGAATGCCGAGGCGGGACGAAAGTGAGCTCACTAGAATGCTTGCACCTACCAGCAACGCGCCGATCAAGAACAGGCTGTTGATGGTCGTCGCATTCAAAGGCAATACTCCAGAAAGCTGAAAGGCGGGCACAAACTGACCATGCAGTCTGCGTGCCAGCGATTCTAACCTGTTGAAATGTGATGCTGTCAAAAAGGTTTTGGTCCTTCGGACCTTCGCGAGCAAGCCCGCTCCCACATTAGATCTGTGATGTACATAAACAACACGGTCAACTGTGGGAGTGGGCTTGCTCGCGAAGGCGTCAGGCCCTGCGGGTGCTGCTCGTGCCGCTACAGGCTAAACCGCCCAACCATATTGTTCAGGTCCAGCGCCAACCGCGACAGCTCATTGCTGGCTGCACTCGTCTGATTGGCCCCGGTCGCCGATTGCACCGACAAATCACGAATGTTCACCAGGTTGCGGTCCACTTCCCGGGCCACTTGCGCTTGTTCTTCGGCGGCGCTGGCGATCACCAGGTTGCGTTCGTTGATTTCGACGATGGCGCTATTGATGGTGTCCAGCGACATGCCGGCACCGCGGGCAATGTTCAGGGTCGACTCGGCGCGTTCGGTGCTGTTGCGCATCGAATCCACGGCGTGTTCGGTGCCGGTCTGAATACTGCCAATCATGCGTTCGATTTCGCTGGTCGACTGTTGTGTACGATGAGCCAGGGCACGAACCTCATCCGCCACCACCGCAAAACCGCGACCGGCTTCACCGGCACGGGCGGCTTCGATGGCGGCGTTCAGGGCCAGCAAGTTGGTCTGGTCGGCGAGGCCGCGAATCACGTCCAGTACTTTGCCGATGTCGCGGGATTCGTTGGCTAGGTCGCCGATCAGGGTGGCGGTGCTCTGCACATCGGCGCTCATGCGTTCGATGGCGCTGACCGTTTCCTGGACTAGATCACGGCCATCGCCAGCGGAGGTGGTCGCGTTCTTCGAGGCTTCGGACGTGCTCACGGCGTTACGCGCGACTTCTTCCACAGCGCTGGTCATCTCGTTAACAGCGGTGGCGGCCTGTTCGATTTCGTTGTTCTGCTGGGTCAGGCCCCGGGCGCTTTCGTCGGTGACGCTGTTGAGTTCTTCAGCGGCGGACGCCAATTGAGTGGCCGAGCCGGAAATCCGTTGCAGGGTGTCGCGCAGTTTGTCCTGCATCTTGGACATCGCCAGCAGCAAGCGACCCGCTTCGTCCTCACCGTCGACCGTGATCGGGCGAGTCAGGTTGCCTTCGGCAATTTCTTCGGCAGCACTGAGTGCTTTGGCGATCGGTTTGGTGATGCTGTTGGTCAGCAGCCAGGCAAACAGCAGCGTCAGGCCGCCGGCAATGACCAGCAAGGTGATCACCAGGTTGAAGGACGACGAATACTGATCGCTGGCGCCTTTAGTAGTTTCGTCGATTTGCTGAGTGTTGATCTCAAGCAGCTTCGCCAGGGCCGTGTTCACCGCCTCGGAGTTTGCCAGCAAATCGGTATTGAGCATTTGGCGCAGTTCATCGACCTGATTGTTGCGCGACAGGGTTTTCATCCGGTCTTCAAGTTGACGGTACTGAGCCAGCAACTGCACGTATTGATCGTAGGCAGCACGTTCCTGCGGGCCATCGATCAGCGGTTCATACACTTTTTGAGCGTTGCGGATCTGCTGGTTGCGCAGGTCGAACAAGTCCATGGTTTTCTGTTGAACGTCGGGTTCGCGGTTGACCAGCAACCGATAAGACAGCACCCGCAGGCGCAGGGTCAGCTGAGTGAATTCGTCGAGGCTTTTGATGCTCGGTACGCTCAGGGAGGCGATGTCTTCACCGGCGCTGCGAATCTTGCTCATCTGATTCAAGGCAAACACCCCCAAAACCAGCATCAGGCCGCCAATCAGGGCGAATCCGAGGAACGCCCGTGGTGCGATATTCATATTTCGAAGGGACATGGTGTTTACCGAAAAGAGGCACCGTGCGGCGCTGAGACTGACGTATGAGTGACTTATCGGTCATCCGACTAAAGTCTTGAGTCCCTGCGCGTTTTTGTCGCACAAGGGCCCCGGCGACGAAGTGCAGGAACCAGATCCGCCAATCGCAGTCTTTAAAACTCGCGAGGAAGGTCGCCCGCCAGCAAAATCAAGGCCTTGCGCCCGAATAACCCTGGCATCCGTGGTGACTTTTCTTTATCGTACGCGCCCTTTGAAAATGCCTGGAAAATCAAAATGTTGGAAGCATCCCTAAGCCAATTGGAACAACTGGTCAGCGACCTGGTGCAACAGAACCAGACCCTGCTCGGTACCAACCAAGCCCTGAGCGCAGAACTGGCCCAGGTCAAGGATGAAAACGAAAGCCTGCAGTTGAGCCTGATGGAACAGGAAGAGAAGCAAGGCGCCACCGCCGCACGCATCCAGGCCCTGGTTGAGCGTGTCAACGCCGGCCCGGTCAACGCATGAGTTACGGCGCCGCAGGGGTAAAAGTCGTCTCGATCCTGGGGGAGGACTATTCGATCAAGGCGCCGGCCGGGGAAGAGCAGACCCTGCTGGACGCCGCGTTAATGTTGAAGGCCGCGCTGGCCGAGACCAAAAGGAAATACCCGACGCTGATCGGTGACCGCTTGCTGGTGCTGGCGGCCATGAATCTGTGCTCCCAGCAGATCGAAATGCAAAAGCAGCACAAGCAGGAACTCGACCGTTTCCAAGAGCAAGTCAGCGCCACGGTTGAAGTGATCTCCAAGACGATCAATCAGGCCTGATCGGCTTTGCGCACAACCAAAGAATAAATTGTCGATTGAGTTGTATACAATCGGCACGGCTGTTGCAGTGTTTCAGCCTCTTATTCTTTGGGGGTGCTCCATGCAGTTCTGGCGACGCAGTATTCAATGGCAGTTGATCCTCAGTATGGGCACCGCCCTGCTGGTCAGCATCCTGATCGTGGTTGGCATTTATACCCTCGTGGTCAACCGTCTCGCCCAGAGCTATCTGGTCGAACAAGCGCTGCCGTCGAGCATCGAAGCGATGCGCAACGACATTGAGCGAATCCTCGTTCAACCCCTCACCGCCGCCAAGGACATCGCCAGCAACAGCATGGTGCGTGATTGGCTGGCCGGAGGCGAAGACAGTGCCCAGACCAACACTTTCGTGACGTACCTGGAAGGCATCCGTGCCGAGCACAAGGCCTTTACCGCGCTGATTGTCGGTACAGCTTCCAACCACTACTACACGGAAAAAGGGCTGGACCGGACACTCAGCCGTGCTAACCCGAAAGACGCCTGGTTCTACTCGTTTCTCGACAGCGACCAGCCGCGCACGCTCAATATCGACAATGACACCGCGACCGGAGAATTGGCGCTGTTCATCGACCTCAAGGTCGAACGGGGCGGCAAAGTCGTGGGTGTCGCCGGGCTTGGCTTGAGCATGAAAGAGCTGTCGGAGCTGATCCACAATTTCAACTTCGGTGAGCGTGGCAAAGTCTATCTCGTGCGTTCCGACGGATTGATCCAGGTACACCCCGAGGCGCAATTCAGCGGCAAACGCACCTTGACCGAGCAGATCGGCGAGCCGGCGGCGCAAGCGGTCATGGCTCAGCTCTCTACCTCCAAAGCGTCTGCCACCAACAGTGGTTTTGTGCGTGATGGCGAAGATTATCTGGCGTTGGGCCTGCCACTGCGGGATTTGGGCTGGACATTGGTGGCCGAAGTGCCGCAGTCGCAGATCTACGCCGAAGCCCGTCGCGCCATGTGGGTCAGCAGCGGCATCGGCCTGGCGGTGGCGCTGGTGAGCCTGTTATTGGTGGTGTTGCTGGCCCGTGGATTGGTGCGGCCGATTCGTCAGGTAACAGCGGCATTGGTAGCCATCGGTAGCGGTGGTGGAGATTTGACCCACAGGTTAGATTCCAGCCGCGCCGATGAATTGGGTGACCTGGCGCGCGGTTTCAATCGGTTTCTAGACAGTCAGCGCGACATGATCGGTGAAGTACTGACCACCAGCGAGCGTTTGCGCACGGCCGTTGGCCAGGTGGCACGGGTGGTAGACAACACCGCCGAGCGCTCGGGCCGGCAGCAGGAAATGACCGACATGGTCGCCACCGCCGTCCATGAAATGGGCCTGACCGTGCAGGAAATCGCCCAGAACGCCGGCAACGCCGCCGTCGCTTCGCAAAACGCCCGGGATGAGGCAATGCAGGCGCGGGAAGTGGTGGGTGGGTCGATCCGACATATTGAAAGCATGTCTGATGAAATTGGCCTCGCTGCCAGTGCGGTGGGCGAGTTGGCCAATCAGGTCGCGTCCATCGATCAGGTCCTGGCAGTGATTCGCGGGATTTCCGAGCAGACCAACTTGCTGGCCCTCAATGCGGCCATCGAAGCGGCGCGGGCCGGGGACATGGGGCGTGGCTTTGCGGTGGTTGCCGATGAGGTGCGCACTTTAGCTAGACGTACGCAATCTTCCACCGACGAGATTCAGCAGATGATCGGCAGCCTCAAGCAGGGCGCGGAGAACGCGGTGTCGTCGATGCACACCGGGCAAGCGGCGACGGGCACAGGCGTCGAATCGAGCCAGCGCACCGGCGCGTCGTTGACGGCGATTACCGGGCAGGTCGAACGCATCAGCGACATGAATCATCAGGTAGCGACCGCGACGGAAGAGCAGTCGGCGGTGACCGAAGAAATTAACCGAAATGTGCAGGGGATTTCTGATCTGGCCCGGGCAACTGCCGGTGAAGTCAGAGCGTGCCGTGAAGACTGTCAGACGTTGCAGCGCTTGGCGGATGATTTGGCGCGGCAGATGGGTGGGTTCAGATTGAGCTGATTTGTTGTTAATACGGACGCCTTCGCGAGCAAGCCCGCTCCCACAGTGGTACGCGTGTCACCAGACAACGCGATCAAAATGTGGGAGCGGGCTTGCTCGCGAATGGATTTCAGCCTCACTACAGGATTTGAATCAGAACCACTCATCCTGCATCGTCAGACACACATCATCCCGCGCCTCAAGAATCGCCAGTTCATGGTGGCAACCCGGCACTTCCCACGTCAGGAAATACCGCGCCGCTTGCAACTTGCCTTTATAGAAGCTCACATCCGCCGCGTTCCCTTTGGCCAACCCTTCCTCGGCACGAATCGCCTGTTCCAGCCAGCGCCAGCCAATCACCGTATGCCCGAACACTTTCAGGTACAGCGCCGAGTTCGCCAGGCTGCTGTTGACCTTGCCTTGCCCCAGATCGGTCAGCAGGCCAATGGTCACGCTTTGCAGGCGCGCCACCAGTTTTTCCAGTGGCTCACGCAGCGCGGTCAGCGATTCATAGGCCTGCGCCCGCTCGGCGGTATTGGCGATCAGGCGGATCAGTTGCTTGAGCCCGGCACCACCGTTCTGCGCCAGTTTTCGGCCCAGCAAGTCCAGGGACTGAATGCCGTGGGTGCCTTCATGGATCGGGTTCAGACGGTTGTCGCGGTAATACTGCTCCACCGGGTATTCGCGGGTGTAACCGTGGCCGCCAAGAATCTGGATCGCCAGTTCGTTGGCCTTCAGGCAGAACTCCGAAGGCCAGGATTTGACGATCGGCGTCAGCAAATCCAGTAACTCATGGGCCTGCTTGCGCTCGGTTTCAGTCTCAAGCGTGGTGGTGTCATCGAACAGCCGCGCCGCGTACAAACCGAGATCGAACGAACCTTCGACGTACGCTTTCTGGGTCAACAGCATGCGTTTGACGTCTGCGTGCTGAATGATCGCCACCGGCGCGGTGTTCGGGTCCTTGCTGTCCGGCACGCGACCCTGCGGACGTTCGCGTGCGTACTCCAGTGAGTACAGATACCCGGCGTAACCGAGCATCACCGCGCCCATGCCGACGCCGATCCGCGCCTCGTTCATCATCTGGAACATGTAGCTCAAACCATGGTGCGGCTTGCCCACCAGATAGCCCACGCACTCACCATTGTCGCCAAAGTTCAGCGCAGTGGACGTGGTGCCGCGCCAGCCCATCTTGTGAAATAACCCGGCCAGCAGCACGTCGTTGCGTTTGCCGAGGCTGCCGTCATCGTTAACCAAAAACTTGGGCACAATAAACAACGAAATGCCTTTAACACCGGCAGGAGCATCCGGCAGCTTGGCCAGCACCATGTGCACGATGTTTTCCGACAGCGGGTGATCGCCACCGGAGATGAAGATCTTGTTGCCCTTGAGTCGATAGGTGCCGTCAGACGCAGGCTCGGCGCGGGTACGAATATCCGACAACGACGAACCGGCGTGCGGTTCGGTCAGCGCCATGGTGCCGAAGAAGCGGCCGTCGATCATTGGTTGCAGGAAGCGTTGCTTCTGCTCATCGGTGCCAAAGCTTTCGATCAGATTGGCCGCGCCCATGGTCAGGAACGGGTAGGAAGTCGACGCCGCGTTCGCCGACTGGAAATGCGCAAAGCAAGCCTGGGATAACAGCGTAGGAAGCTGCATGCCGCCCGCGTCGAAACTGCGCGCTGCGTTGAGGAAACCGGCTTCGAGGAATGCATCCACCGCCGGTTTCACTTCCGGAATCAGAATTGCCTGACCGTCTTCGTAGCGCGGCTCGTTCTCGTCGCCCTTGCGGTTATGCGGGGCGAAGAACTTTTCGGCAATGCTGCGGGCGGTACCGATGGCGGCATCGAAAGTCTCGCGATTGTGTTCGGCGAAACGCTCACGCTGGGTCAGGCCCTCGGCATCAAGGACTTCATACAGCTCGAAAGCCAGATTGCGGGAACTGAGCAACGTCTCGGACATGTCGGTCTACCTTTTTTTGGAATGGACCGAGTCTAGGCGTGGGGAGGGCAGGGTGAACAGGATGATTGATGAGCGTGATGGTGTGTTGCGGGCACCGCTAATCAAATGTGGGAGCGGCGGTGCTCGCGAAGAGGCCGGCACATTCAACATCTATGTTGAATGACACACCGCTTTCGCGAGCAAGCCCGCTCTCACAAGGGATTTTGCATACCGGGCAGCCATTGCGGTTGCCCGGTCTTGTTGCTGTTTAGCCGATAGTCATCAGGCTGGCGTTACCACCCGCCGCGGCGGTGTTAACGCTCAACGCCCGCTCGATCACCAGGCGCTCCAACGCAATGTTGGTTTCGCCTTGCGACAAGCCATGAACCCCGACAATCGCGCCAGCACGCTTGGCCACTTGCTGGCAAACCGCACGCAGCTGATCGGAATGGCCATGATGCAGAACCGCATCAATCACCACTTCGTCCTTGCTCCAGTCGGAAACCAGCTTGATCCGCGCCTGAATATCCTTCGGCAGACGTGCGAACAAGGCCTTGGTCAATTCAGCTTCCGGCCATACCGCCGAGCCGCCCACCGCCAATACCGCCGCCAGTTGAGTCAGCAAATCGCCTTCGACTTCCGCCAGGCACAACACGTGTTCGCGCGGCAGGATCGCGTAGCTGTTACGTTCGCCGGTCGGGCCAGCCAGTACGCGGGTGATCCCGCTTTGCGATTGCGCTGCGAACTGCACGCACAGGGCGCTCAGGTCGGCAAACTTGTTGCTGTCAGCCCAGGCTTTCAGAGCGGTCAGCGGTTTGCTCATTGCATCGCGCAGACGAACGTCCGGAGCAACGATGGCGTCACCACGAGCGAAGGATTGTTCGATCGCATCGGTAGGGCGAGTCGACAACAGACGGTACAGGTACAACGGACCACCGGCTTTCGGGCCAGTCCCCGACAAACCTTCACCACCGAACGGCTGCACGCCCACCACAGCACCCACGATGTTGCGGTTCACGTAGACGTTACCGGCGTTGACGTTGTCGATCACCTTGGCGATGGTCTCGTCGATCCGAGTGTGCACGCCCAACGTCAGGCCGTAGCCGGAAGCGTTGATCTGGCCGATCAGTTGATCGATGTCTTTGCGCTTGTAGCGAACCACGTGCAGCACCGGGCCGAAGATCTCCCGTTGCAGCTCGTCAAAGCTTTCCAGTTCGATCAGCGTCGGCATCACGAAGGTGCCGCGTTTGACTTCTTCGGTGTTGGCGATTGCCACCTGGTACACGCTACGACCTTTGTCGCGCATGGCCTGGATGTGCTTCTCGATGCCCGCCTTGGCTTCGGCGTCGATCACCGGGCCGATGTCCACGGACAGGCGTTCCGGGTTGCCGAGACGGCATTCAGCCATGGCGCCTTTGAGCATTTCGATGACACGGTCAGCGGAATCTTCCTGCAAGCACAGCACGCGCAGTGCCGAGCAACGTTGACCGGCGCTGTCGAAGGCCGAGGACACCACGTCGATGACCACTTGTTCGGTCAGTGCTGATGAATCGACGATCATCGCGTTCTGACCACCGGTTTCGGCGATCAGCGGAATCGGGCGACCTTGGGCATCCAAACGACCGGCGACGTTGCGTTGCAGCAGACGAGCGACTTCGGTGGAACCGGTAAACATCACGCCTTTGACCCGATCGTCACCGACCAGACGGGCGCCGACGGTTTCGCCACGACCCGGCAGCAATTGCAATACGCCTTCCGGAATCCCGGCTTCGAGTAGCAGACGTACAGCCTGAGCAGCCACCAGCGGCGTTTGTTCCGCAGGCTTGGCCAGTACCGGGTTGCCGGCGGCCAATGCAGCGGCGACTTGACCACTGAAAATTGCCAGCGGGAAGTTCCACGGGCTGATGCAAACCACCGGACCCAGTGGGCGGTGGGCGTCATTGGTGAAATCGTTGCGCGCCTGCACTGCGTAATAACGCAGGAAGTCCACGGCTTCACGCACTTCGGCGATGGCGTTGGCGAAGGTCTTGCCTGCTTCGCGAGCCAGCAGGCCCATCAGCGGTTGGATCTCGCCTTCCATCAAATCGGCGGCACGTTCCAGAATCGCGGCACGTTCGGCGGGCGGGGTGGCCTGCCAGATCGGCGCAGCATTCAAGGCGCACTGGATCGCGTTGTCGACGTCTTCGACGGTCGCTTCCTGCACGTGGCCGACCACGTCACGCAAATCGGACGGGTTGAGAACCGGCGCAGGGGTTTCGGTGCTGGAGGCGCAACCGAGCATCGGCGCGGCTTTCCAGTGGTTGTGAGCAGTGGCCAGCAAGGCGCAGGACAGGGAAGCCAGACGATGTTCGTTGGCCATGTCGATGCCGCTGGAGTTGGCGCGCTCGGCACCATAAAGATCACGCGGCAGCGGGATACGCGGGTGTGGCAGGCCGAAGCCTCCTTCCAGCGTAGCCATCTGCTCGATGCTGGCCACTGGATCGGCCACCAGCTCCTGGATCGAAATAGATTGGTCGGCGATGCGGTTGACGAACGAGGTGTTCGCACCGTTTTCCAGCAGTCGACGTACCAGGTACGCCAACAGTGTTTCGTGAGTACCGACCGGTGCGTACACGCGGCACGGACGGTTCAGCTTGCCTTCGGAAACTTTGCCTACAACCTGTTCGTACAGCGGTTCGCCCATGCCGTGCAGGCACTGGAACTCGTACTGACCCGGGTAATAGTTCTGACCGGCGATGTGATAAATGGCCGACAGGGTGTGGGCGTTGTGGGTAGCGAACTGCGGATAGATGACTTCCGGTACCGACAACAGTTTGCGTGCGCAAGCGATGTAGGAAACGTCGGTGTACACCTTGCGGGTGTAGACCGGATAGCCTTCCAGGCCTTCGACCTGGGCGCGCTTGATTTCGCTGTCCCAGTACGCGCCTTTCACCAGGCGGATCATCAGACGATGACGGCTGCGGCGAGCCAGGTCGATCACGTAGTCGATCACGTACGGGCAACGTTTCTGATAAGCCTGGATCACGAAACCGATGCCGTTCCAGCCGGTCAGTTGCGGCTCGAAGCACAGGCGCTCCAGCAGATCCAGCGACAGCTCGAGGCGGTCGGCTTCTTCGGCATCGATGTTCAAGCCGATGTCGTATTGCTTGGCCAGCAGGGTCAGCGACAGCAGGCGCGGGTACAGCTCGTCCATCACGCGCTCGTACTGCGCACGGCTGTAACGCGGGTGCAGGGCCGACAGCTTGATGGAAATGCCTGGGCCTTCATAAATCCCACGACCGTGGGACGCTTTGCCGATCGAGTGAATGGCTTGTTCGTACGAGGCCAGGTACTTCTGGGCGTCGTGCTCGGTGAGTGCGGCTTCACCCAGCATGTCGTAGGAATAGCGGAAGCCTTTGGCTTCGAATTTGCTGGCGTTGGCCAGGGCTTCGGCGATGGTTTCGCCGGTGACGAACTGCTCGCCCATCAGGCGCATGGCCATGTCGACGCCCTTGCGGATCATCGGCTCGCCGCTCTTGCCGATGATGCGGCTCAGGGACGATGTCAGGCCGGCTTCGTTATGGGTGGCGACCAGTTTGCCGGTCAGCAGCAAGCCCCACGTGGCGGCGTTGACGAACAGCGACGGGCTGTTGCCCAGGTGCGGATGCCAGTTACCGGTGCTGATCTTGTCGCGGATCAGAGCATCGCGGGTGCCTTTGTCCGGGATACGCAGCAGCGCTTCGGCCAGGCACATCAGCGCCACGCCTTCTTGGGACGACAGGGAAAACTCCTGCAACAAGCCCTGAACAATCCCGGCACGGCCGCCGGCGCTCTTCTGATTGCGCAGTTTCTCGGCAATCGAGGCGGCGAGCTTGTTGGTGGCTTCGGCCATGGCGATCGGCAGGCGAGCCTGTTCGATCAGCATCGGCACTACTTCGGGTTCCGGGCGACGGTAAGCCGAGGTGATCGACGCGCGCAGTACCGATTGCGGCAAAATGCTTTCAGCGAATTCGAGGAAGCACTGGTGTGCATGATCGGTGTGGACTTCGCCGGCGTCGTCAGCATCTTTGCTGATCAAACCGTTCAGCTCGGTCAGGGTTGCACCACCCTCGAGTTTTTCCAGGTAATTGAAAATTGCCTGCTTGATCAGCCAGTGCGGTGTGCGATCAATCGAGGTCGCGGCGGCCTTGAGGCGCTCGCGGGTCGGGTCATCAAGTTTGACCCCAAGGGTGGTGGTAGCCATATTTTTATCCTCATGTTTGCCACGACCGCGTGGCATCAGCTGGCCGCAAGATTAGCTGTGCCTTCATCGAGGTGCAACCGGGTGCAACCCTTTTTTTGTCGGAATAATAAGCAGCTCGTCAGTAAATAAATTCCGGCACGATCGTACCGCGCCTGCTTGGTGCTTTTGCTTCTAGAAAACCGGCCTGACTGCTCTAAAAAGGAGCAAAAACTGGTGCTTTTCCGATAAATCCGACTAGGTGCAACTTATTCACGAGAAACTGGTTGCACCTTATTTGCTTTGTTGAATAGCATTCGCGCCCAAGGTGCAACCGGTCAAAAAAGGTCGGTGCCTCGGCTGATGGCTTTCCTGGGGAAACATCAGTCTAAATGCGCGGGATTTCGAATCGTCTGTCAAACATGTCGTTTGCGCGCGGTTCACCAGCCGCCGCTACATAAAAACAAAGCCAGGGCGTCACATAATGAGCGTAAGCAATCCAACCCTGATCACTTTCGTGATCTACATCGCAGCAATGGTGCTGATCGGCTTCATGGCCTATCGCTCCACCAACAACCTTTCTGACTACATTCTGGGCGGTCGTAGCCTGGGTAGCGTCGTGACGGCACTTTCTGCCGGTGCTTCCGACATGAGCGGCTGGTTGCTGATGGGCCTGCCGGGCGCAATCTACATGTCCGGTCTCTCTGAAAGCTGGATCGCCATCGGCCTGATCGTCGGTGCTTACCTGAACTGGCTGTTCGTCGCCGGCCGTCTGCGCGTGCAGACCGAGCACAACGGCGATGCGCTGACCCTGCCGGACTACTTCTCCAGCCGTTTCGAAGACAAAAGCGGCCTATTGCGGATCATCTCCGCGGTCGTAATTCTGGTGTTCTTCACCATTTACTGCGCTTCCGGCATCGTGGCGGGCGCCCGTCTGTTTGAAAGCACCTTCGGCATGTCCTACGAGACGGCGCTGTGGGCCGGTGCTGCGGCGACGATTGCCTACACCTTCGTCGGTGGTTTCCTGGCCGTGAGCTGGACTGACACCGTACAAGCCACGCTGATGATCTTCGCCCTGTTGCTGACGCCGATCATCGTGCTGCTGGCCACCGGCGGCGTCGACACCACGTTCCTGGCCATCGAAGCGCAAGATGCAAGCAACTTCGACATGCTGAAAAACACCACCTTCATCGGCATCATCTCGCTGATGGGCTGGGGCCTGGGCTACTTCGGCCAGCCGCACATTCTGGCGCGTTTCATGGCCGCGGATTCGGTCAAGTCGATTGCTAACGCTCGCCGTATCTCCATGACCTGGATGATCTTGTGCCTGGGCGGCACCGTGGCTGTAGGCTTCTTCGGTATCGCGTACTTTTCCGCGCACCCTGACCTGGCCGGTCCTGTGACCGAAAACCCAGAGCGCGTGTTCATCGAACTGGCCAAAATCCTGTTCAACCCTTGGGTTGCCGGTGTACTGCTGTCGGCCATTCTGGCGGCGGTAATGAGTACCCTGAGCTGCCAGCTGCTGGTGTGCTCAAGCGCCCTGACCGAAGACTTCTACAAAACCTTCCTGCGTAAAACCGCTTCCCAGGTTGAGCTGGTTTGGGTCGGTCGCGCCATGGTGTTGCTGGTTGCCCTGATCGCCATCGCGATGGCCGCTAACCCGGAAAACCGCGTACTGGGTCTGGTCAGCTATGCCTGGGCTGGTTTCGGTGCCGCGTTCGGTCCCGTCGTCCTGATCTCAGTGATCTGGAAAGACATGACTCGCAACGGCGCACTGGCCGGCATCCTGGTCGGCGCGATCACCGTGATCGTTTGGAAGCACTTCGAGCTGCTGGGTCTGTACGAAATTATCCCGGGCTTCATCTTCGCCAGCCTGGCCATCTACATCGTCAGCAAACTGGGCGCGCCGAGCACCGGCATGCTTCAGCGTTTCGCCGCTGCCGAAGCAGATTTCCGCCTGAACAAGTGATCGGGATGAGCTGAGGCTCTGAACGTTCGCCGAACATGAAAACGGCCCGCTTCCTTTGGAGGCGGGCCGTTTTTTTTGTATTTTTTTCTATTGCCGCAGGGCTCGAAGTATCGACGCTCCCACATTTGTTTGGTGCTTCTGAAGGGAATGTCTGTAGCCAAACATCCTGTTTTTTGAAGGGTAAGTCTTCATCAAAAGTAGGGTAAATCTGAGTTTTCTGTCCATCCATCAACACCCCTTGTCACTCATGCAGAATCGCCCGCCTTCATTCTGCAGAGACACATCGGATGCTCGCTTCTGACACTCAACCGCCTTTCACGTTGACACTCGATGGCGTCCAGAATGAGCTCAAAGTGCTTGAGTTCAGTGGCAAGGAAGCCATCAGCCAACCCTACCGTTTCGACCTGGAACTGGTCAGCGAACGGCCGGACATCGAGCTTGAAAGTCTGCTGCATCGTCAGGCGTTTCTGAGTTTCGATACACAAGGTTCCGGTATTCACGGTCAGATTTTTCGGGTTGGCCAAGGCGATTCCGGTAAACGTCTGACTCGCTACCAGATCAGCTTGGTACCGCGGCTGACCTACCTCGGCCAACGCATTAATCAGCGGATCTTCCAGCACAAAAGTGTGCCGACGATCATCGAGCACATCCTCAAGGATCATGGCATTCAGCGCGATGCCTTCGAGTTCCGGCTCGGCACCGACTACCCGGAGCGCGAGTACTGCGTGCAGTTCGCGGAAAGCGATCTGGCATTCATCCAGCGGCTGTGTGCCGAGATTGGCATTCACTATCACTTCCAGCACAGCCCCGAGGGGCATCTGCTGGTATTGGGTGATGATCAGACGGTTTTCCCTCTTCCGCCCGAGCCAGTGCCGTATATGCCAGACAGCGGGATGGCCTCCCAGGCGCCGGCCATCAAGCGTTTAAACGTACGCGTGGAAACCCGGACCACTGCAGTCACCCGTCGCGACTACGACTTCCACAAGCCTCGCCTGCAACTTGAAAGCAGTATCGACAGCGGGCAGCGTCCGGCGCTGGAGGATTACCACTTTCCCGGACAATTCACCGATCGCGAACACGGCAAGCATCTGGTTCAACGAGCACTTGAGCGGCACGGTGCGGATTATCGACAGGCTGAAGGTCAGAGCGATCAACCCGCGTTGGTCAGTGGGCATTTCCTACAGATCGACGAACATCCGCGTCAGGAATGGAATGACCTGTGGCTGATCACCAAAATCGAACATCACGGGCGACAGCCGCAGGTGTTGGAAGAGTCGTTCACCAGCGACGGCGAGGATGAACTCCAGGGCTATCGCAATACCTTTCTGGCAACGCCGTGGGATGTTTCGTTTCGTCCACCTCTGATGGAAAAACCCGATATCGGCGGATATCAGTCAGCCGTCGTAACCGGCCCCACCGATAGCGAAATCCACTGCGACGAGTATGGCCGGGTCAAGGTTCAGCTGTTGTGGGATCGGGACGGTCACGGGGACGAGCATTCCAGTTGTTGGCTACGGGTTGCCAGCGGATGGGCGCATGACGGCTACGGTATCGCGCTGATCCCTCGGGTTGGGATGGAAGTGTTGGTGGGGTTTGTCGATGGCGATGCCGACAAACCGTTGGTGATGGGCTGCCTGCCCAATGGTTCCAACTCGGTGCCACTGAATCTGCCTACGGATAAGACCCGCAGTGTTTTCCGCAGTCAGAGTAGTCCGGGCGGCGGCGGTTACAACGAATTGCGCATCGAGGATCGCCAAGGCGCCGAGGAAATCTACCTGCGTGCCCAGCGAAACTGGACCCAGCACGTGTTGCAGGATTTGCACGTCCAGGTAGGAAACCAGCGCAGTGTGGTCATTGGCAGCGACGAACGGCATGAGTCGAACGACAACCTGCACGTCTTCGGTGATCGACACGTCCGCATAAGCAGCCAGACGGTCAAGGCGAGCGGACAATTCCATGTCAGCGCCGGCCAGCAAGTCGTGATCGATGGCGGTGCCAGCGCCACCGTTCAGGCGGGCGGGCACTGGATCAACATTGGCCCCGCCGGAATCTTTAGCAGCGTACCGATCCAGGTCGGCGGTGCGCCGATGCCGACAATGGGCGGCCCGAGCACTCAAAAAAAACTCGTAGCACTTGGCGCCGCACAGATTCTCAGCCTGCAAAGCGCCGCGCCATTTTGTGAAGAATGCGAACGCTGCAAGGACGGTGTCTGTGCAGCCTGATCGCTTGTCACCCCACGCCTGGCTAGAACTACAGCCGCTTAAACCTACCGAGCAACTGTTCGCAGTGTTTGGCAACGCCAGCTCTGCAGAACCGTTTAAAGCCTGGCAGCACTCGAGCCCGACCCATGCGCCGAGCCCGATCTGGGCCGACACCGCCTACGCAGAGTGGGAACCGGTGATGCCCTATGTCGGAATCGTCGCCGCTGACAGTGAGTTCCTGGAATGGGTCGTCACCACGGACGCTCGCGACTGGGGTTGGCTGGCGGTGTCTTGCGCGACTCAAGAAGTGCTGGTCGAGCATCTGCGCAGTCTCACTCAAGCCCTCCTGCCCAACGGCAACGCGGTGTTTTTTCGCTTCTGGGACGGGCGATATTTGCTGCCGATTCTTCAATCCGCCGAGGTTGATGCCGCGCAATTGATGCCGGTGATAGGACGTTGCCTGATCAATGGCCAGCCTCTCGAAATCGGTGGAGACGCGCTGAAAACTTCCCGTGTTTTTCCATGGTGGGACGTTTCCGAATCGCTGCTTGAACACCTTGGTTGCGAGTCCGCAACTACCCGGGTCAACAACCTGCTGAAGTGGTTGAGCGAGGATCGCCCGGACCTCTATGAGGCGTTTTCCGAAAGCGTATTGCGGCACAAAGTTACGATTTTTCTTGAGACACCGGACCTGCCTCAAGCACCGAAATCAGCGTTGGTGGATTACTTGTTGGCGGAGCTGGACTGATGGATCAGATCGTACGCATCGAGCAGGAGCTCGACGGATTTAAAGACACCCTGACTCTGTATCGCCAGCAGCTCGACCGCTGGTTCGCGCAGGCCGCCGACCAGGTCAGTCGCGCCACGGACATGCCCTCGCTGATGGACATGGAGCGGCTCATAAAACTCGGCAATACCACCACGGCGGTGAGCAGTGGTGATGACAACTTTTTCTCCAGTCTCGCGCAGTGTCCAGAAGGCGGGACTCTGGAAATCGAGAGCAAGTTTGAGTCGGTCTACGACATTCCGTTGGGCAACATTCAGGTCGATGTGATTGCCAGCGATGGCGGCGAAAAGACGCCGGTCACACTCGATAAAAACGGCAAGGGAACGTTCACCGGTACACCCGGCAAGTTCTACCGCGTTCACGTTCACCACGAAGTCACGCCGCAACAGGTTGAAGACCTTTTCTCTTCCTACGATGGGCTGACGAAGGAGCTCGAACACTGGCTGCGCAACGAGTGGAAAGGGTTCAAGCCACAGTGGTCGCAGTCGACATTTGCCGCCGCGAGTAACGGAATGCTAGCGGGAAGTTGGGCGGCGATTATCGGCGTGTGGGACAGCCTCAGCCTGCTCTCGGATATTCTTCAGGACCCCCGAAAATTTGTTGAGCGCTTGGGGAGCGGCGCCGAGCAACTGAAAGAACTGGCCGAACAATTTCCGGTCACGATGGAAAAAGTTCAGCTGCTGGCCAGTGACGAAGCAGCGTTGTGTTTGCTGCTGCGCACCGCCAGTCTGTGGCTGGAGATGCTGCCGCCCAGCGAGATCGCCGGTAAAACCGCCGAAGCGGTGTCGAAGGTGGTGGTGCAGGTGCTCATCGACATTCTGATCGGGATTGTCTTGACCTTCGCCGGGGCGGGTGCGGGCATTGCCTATCTGAGTCTGCGCCTCGCTCACTACGGCGCCCGGTTCGTCAGTGCCGTACAGGGCTTCGTCAAAGCGATCTTCACTGTCCTCGACAGCTTCATCAACTACGTCGACCGCTACAAAACAGTCGCCGCGCGCGGTGTGGCGGCCGGTCTGAAAAAGGGTCGAGTGCAGCTGCGTTGGGATGCCAAGCGCAATACCACGCTCAAGCAAAACGAGCACCACGAAGACGCCTCGAAGCAGGCCATCAACCCCAACGGCGACAGCGCCGATTCCGCCGATAAAACCGCCACCAATAAATGCCCGGTATCGATGGTCACCGGGGAAGAACTGCTGACCCTCACCGACGGTTCGCTGGACGGCATGCTGCCGTTCGACTTCAACCGGCTCTATCGCACCAGCGCGGCCGAGATCGATAGCGGCCTCGGTTTTGGCTGGAGTCACTCGCTCGCCCATCGACTGGAAATCGATGGCGACGACGTCATCTGGATTGACCACGAAAACCGTCGCACCACCTTTCCGCTGCCAAACATCGAACGTCCGGCGATCCACAACAGCCTGTCGCGGGCGGCGATTTTTCTCGGTGATGAACCGGAAGAACTGATCCTCGCCCAGGCCGGTGACGAGGCGCGTTTTTATCATTTCATCAACGGTCGGCTGACCACGATCAGCGACGCTTACGACAATCGCCTACGCATTACCCGCGACCGCCAGGATCGCATCCAGCGCCTCGACAACGGGGCTGGTCGTGCCTTGCTGTTACGTTATGACCGCGCTCATCTGGTTGCCGTCGATTATCAGTGTTTCGTTCCGGCGGAGACCTTCGATGAGGCTTGGCGGACCGAGCAGACGCTGGTCAGCTATCGCTACAACGAACGCAATCAACTGATCGAAGCGACCAACGCCGCTAACGAAAGTGAACGCTACGACTACGACGATCAACACGTCATCCTGCAGCGGCAACTGGCCGGTGGGGCGAGTTTCTTCTGGGCGTGGGAAAGGTCCGGCAAGGCTGCCCGATGCATCCGCCACTGGGCGTCGTTTTCGCAGATGGACGCGCGGTATGTCTGGGATGACCAGGGCAGTGTCACCGTCCAGAACATCGATGGCAGTGAAGAGGTTTATGTCCACGACGATCGGGCGCGGCTGGTGCGCAAGGTCGAACTGGACGGTGGCGAACAGCTCAAGGCCTACGACGACAAAGGTCGTTTGGTTGCCGAACAAGACCCGCTGGGCGCCGTCACTGAATACCGTTACGACGAGGTCGGACGGCTTATCACGGTGATTCCGCCAGAAGACGAGCCAACGTCCTACGAGTACCGCAACGGTTTCCTGCACGCGCGCTATCGCGGCAAAACCGTGTGGACCTATCGGCGCAATGCTCAGGGCGATATCACCGCAGCGACCGATCCCGATGGACAGGTCACTCACTATCACTACGACAAACAAGGCTGGTTGCTGTCGATCCGCTACCCGGACAACGGTCGGCATGTATTTGTCTGGAACGACTTGGGTCAGTTGGTCGAAGAGACCTTGCCGGACGGCGGTCAACGGCGGTTTTCCTACGATGTATTGGGGCGGCAGAGTACCCGTCAGGACGAACACGGCGCCGTCACCTCCTACCAATGGGACGCCGTCGGCCGACTGCTGCAGACGACTTTACCCACCGGCGCCACCCGCGATTTCAGCTACAACGCCTACGGAAAGATCATTGCCGAACGCGATGAGCTGGGCCGCGTCACCCGTTACGAATACGCCGACGATCTGCACCTGGTCAGCCGCCGGATCAATCCCGACGACACCCAGCTCAAGTATCGCTACGACAACGCCCAGCTGTTGCTCACGGAAATCGAAAACGAATCCGGTGAAAAATATCTCCTGGACTACACGCCCAATGGCTTGATCCGACAGGAAACCGGATTCGACGGGCGCCGCACGGCGTATGCCTACGATCTCACCGGTCAGTTGCTGGAGAAAACCGACTTCGGCGATGACGGTTCGCAACTCGTCACGCAATACAAGCGCGATACGGCCGGTCGCCTGCTGGTCAAAACCCTGCCCGACGGCATCAAGGTCGAATACCACTACGACAACCTCGGTCGACTGGTCAGCGTCGACGACGGCCACGATCATCCGCTGGAATTCGAGTACGACCAGCAGGACCGCCTGATCACCGAACACCAAGGTTGGGGCACCCTGCGTTATGGCTACGACGCCTGCGGCCAGCTCAACCGCCTGCGCCTGCCGGACGGCAGCAAGCTCGATTACCACCACGCCCAGGGCGGCGCGCTGACGGCAATCGACCTCAACGGCGCGCGGCTCACCAGCCATCAGTTCCAATTCGGTCGCGAGTTGCAACGCCAGCAAGGTCAGCTCACCAGCCAATACCACTACGACGAACAAGGCCGGTTGCAGGCCCACGCGATCAACCAACAACACCGCCCGTTGTACCTGCGCCATTACAGCTACGCGGTCAACGGCAACCTGGTCTCCATCGCCGACAGCCGTCATGGCCAGCGTAGTTACTACTACGACCCGCTCAACCGCCTGACCCGCGTACGCCACACCCGCGACGACCCACCAGAAAGTTTCGCCCACGACCCCGCCGGCAACCTGCTGATGCAGGACCGCCCCGGCCCGACGACCATCAAAGGCAACCGCCTATTGATGCAAGGCGACCGCCATTACGACTACGACGCCTTCGGCAACCTGATCCGCGAACGCCGCGGCACCGGGCAAAAACTCGTCACCGAATATTCCTACGACTGCCAACACCGCTTGATCGGCGTCACCACCCCGGACGGTCGTTGCTCAAGCTACCGCTACGACGCCTTCGGCCGCCGCATCAGCAAAACCGTCGACGGCCACACCACCCAGTTCTTCTGGCAAGGCGACAACCTCGTCGCCGAAAGCAGCCGCGAACACTACCGCAGCTACGTCTACGAACCCGGCAGTTTCCGCCCACTGGCCATGCTCGACGGCAAAGGCCCGCGCAAGGCCTGCCCGTTTTACTACCAGCTCGATCACCTGGGTACACCGCAGGAACTGACTGATTTTGGTGGCGAGATTGTCTGGTCGGCGAAGTACAACGCCTATGGCAAGGTCACTCGTCAGGTGTTCGGTGGGGGAGAGCAGCTTGAGCAACCGTTGCGGTTTCAGGGGCAGTACTTTGATGTCGAGAGCGGCCTGCATTACAACCGGCATCGGTACTATGATCCGGAGGTGGGTCGGTATCTGACGCCGGATCCGATCAAGTTGGCGGGTGGGCTGAACCAGTATCAGTACACGCCGAATCCGACCGGGTGGGTTGATCCGTTGGGGTTGAGCGGGAATTGCCCGCCACCGAATAAGCCTGGGTGTGGGGCGCCGGATGATACGACTGGCGTTAGGGTTGATGAGGGTGAGCCTGAGTTACCGAAGCCTAAGTTAAGTGCTGCGGAGCTTGCCAAGAAAGAAGTTAAAAGATTAAACGACAGTCAAGGCATGCATATGGTTGGAAAGCATGATCCAGAGGTTCCAGATGAAGCTTTCAAGCAAAGGGCAATCGATGGTACGAACCCTATTACAGGTAAGACACCTCGGAATAAGAAAGGTAATTCCAGCTCCAGATTTCATAGTTGGGAAATTATGCTCAAAGCCTACAACCTTGGAACAACACGGACGGAACAAGGGTTAACACGTTTTACGGGAAAAGATTCTCAGAAGGCCGATATTGTGAGGATGAGACTTCCTGGCGCGGGAGAGGGTTATATACCTAATCCAAAGTCGGAAAAAAATCCGAAATTGATTCAAATGGATGGATTTGAAATGAAATTCGATCCTGTAACTGGCGTGCCGTTTACGCTATATCCAATTAAATAGGTGAGAAATGTTTATTGATCCAGATGATGGGCAACCATACCTCCCGACACCCGCATTTTTTTTGGGGGGAGTTGATATTTATGATCGTGAAGAAACGCTAGGGGAAGCTCTTGAAAAACTTGATCCTAATGACCCAGCTGATAGAGAAGGGATAATACTTAAATACTGCTTGCCTACAAGAAAGTCATACCGGCACAAATTTTTGATTTATAAGAGTTTGGAGGAAGCTCTCCAGGACGAAAATTATGATTTTCAGTCGCTGCTGGCGTATGACCCTGAAGAATATTCGTCTTTCCCTTGTGGTTGGGATGAGATGGAGAACACCAGAGCTTTTTTCGAAGATATTTTTCGATTGGCAACTGTGGAGTGGAAAGAAGATCTTCACAAGGCGGGTCTTGAAGACCAATCCACTTGGTAGATGGGGGCTCTGAACCAGAGCGAAATTTCTGGGCAAGGTCGTCGGAAGTTTCCTTCAATCCGCGGCGGTTTTCATGAACTGGTGGGAAATGTTTTCCATCGATAGTCTCTGGTGGTCGCTGAAAATTCAGTGGCGGGGTGTAGGAACCCTTCAAGACTAGAGAAGACGCTTTGGCGTCGACACCTGAATTGCGGCCGTCAACGTGCGTCCGTAAGATCAGTTGCGGCGGCTGTGCGCGGGCACGCTTCGGCGTGGTCGAGTTTGCTCTGGTCTCGATATTCCTACCCCGCGTATAGCTGCCACCCAAGCCTGTAGGAAGGTCGATGGTAGCTCCACTTCTACCAGAGGTTTAAAAATGAAAAGTATTCATCCCGATCCCCCCTATGAAAAACCAATTCCCCATCCCAAAAGCCGTTTCATGGCGCTCACCAGCAATTGCGACGACATGCCAACCCTGTTCGTCGACACCCAAGCGCCGCTGGATGTTTTGTATGACGCTGCCAACTACCGAATTCGCGCCGTCACCCAAGTGATGGAGAACTTGTCGATGCGCGGTTCGATCGAGTGTCAGTCCTTCATTCTTAGTGATTTTGCTTTGCTCTGTGCCATTCCGTTGCGGGATGGGTGTGATGTGCTGGATGTTCTTGGGCGGCGGTTGCGGGCGCGGTGTTCGGAGTAGGGCTGCTGAAAGATCGTTCCCACGCTCTGCGTGGGAATGCAGCCCGTGACGCTCTGCGTCACTTCGGTGGCAGGCCCGAAATTGGAACGCAGAGCGGCGCGTTAAAAGTCGTTTCCTGAAAACAAGAGGGTAGGTATGTCGGGTCAACAGCTAACACGGGCGTTAATCGAAGAATGGGCCTACAGCGATATCGTCATCGATGCCTATGAAAGTGGTGATGATGGCGATGCGGCACGCTTTGAAATCGCAGTCTTTGAGTTTTTCGGCATCAGAGATCTGCTGAATTTTGCCGCTGACCCTGCCTGTCTGGCACGGCTATATTTTGTAGATTTGCTGGCAAAGACGTTTCTTTGGATGTTCAGAAATAACGCGGGTCTACCTTTTCATTTTTCTCATTTTCTTGGAATTATGTCGAGAGAAGACTATCGGCGTATGAACGAGGAGCGGGAGGAGAAGATTTATGAAATCTGTCTTGTCCTGGACAGTATGCGATCCATCAAGGATCCTGCGATTCAGTCGCTCTATAAGCAGATACTTGATTTCAGGCATGACCGAGTCAGCAATAGCTCTGAGTTTTATTATCAGTGTTTGAAAAATCTGGATCTCGGTCTGTTCAGCACTAATCTGACCTGAATGGTGGGTTTTCAGAAGCTTATTCGGTAATGAATTGATCCTGGGTCTTGATAAAGGCGTCGAACGCCGGCGAGTTATAAACGCTCAAGCATCCATGCATTACCAGCTTTTTGTCCGTGTATTTGCTGACAGATGAGGTGTTGTCATAAGCATTAAATACATAGATCCGGGTATTCATGTAAGGGTCATGTGTGACCTTCAAGGTGTCTTCATCCTGAACCACGGTATGCATGCCGTTACCCATGAACGAGTAAGCCCCCGCCGATCGCCCGATGTCTGCTTCTAACTCGGACTTCTCTTTAAAGTGCTTGAGAATGCAATGGCTAAGTCCGTAATTTTTTAAGGATTGGCGTGCCTCTGCTATGTGCGTCTCGTCAGCAAAAACGTGGCTTGCCGACAGTAAACAAACAAACGCCGACCATAGAATTCGCATCGGTTTTTTGACTCCCTGTCATTGATTGGGGTGAGTGTGTCGCTCGGTGGGTTAGGAGTATGTGCCGGTCGCATGCGCCCTCGCCAGCGGGTTTTCGTCTGGCCGCTCGGCTGTGAGGCCCTGACGTTCGCTTCGGTACAAGGTAAACTTCCCGCCCTTCGCAGGAGCAGCCATGAATTATCGTCACGCCTTCCATGCCGGCAATCACGCCGATGTGTTCAAACACCTGACTTTGACCCGCCTCATCGCCTTGATGTCGCGCAAGGAGCAGCCGTTTGCCTATCTCGACACCCACGCCGGCATTGGTCTGTATGACCTGCAGGGCGATCAGGCGAGCCGTACCGGTGAGTATCTGGAAGGCATCGCGCGGTTGTGGGACCAGCCGGATTTGCCGGCGTTGACCGCCGATTACATGAAAGTGCTGCACGACATGAACCCGGATGGCCAGTTGCGCTATTACCCGGGGTCGCCGGAGTTGGCGCGGCGTCTGACGCGGCCGCAGGATCGGGTGATGCTCAACGAGAAGCACCCGCAAGACGGTGTGTTGCTCAAGGACAATATGGCGGGCGACCGTCGGGTGAAGGTGCATCTGGGTGAAGGCTGGCATGTGCCGCGTGCGATGTTGCCGGTGCAAGAGAAGCGGGCGGTGATGTTGATTGATCCGCCGTTTGAACAGCTCGATGAGATGCAGCGGTGTGCGGCGTCGTTGAAAGAGGCGATTGGCCGGATGCGCCAAACCGTGGCGGCGATCTGGTACCCGGTGAAGGATCAGCGCATGTTGCGTCGTTTTTACCAGGACCTGGCCGGCACGGGCGCGCCGAAGTTGTTGCGGGTGGAGTTACTGGTGCATCCGCTAGATACGCCGAACAGTCTGAACGGCTCGGGATTGGCGATTGCGAATCCGCCGTGGGGTCTGGAAGAGGAGTTGCGTGAGCTGCTGCCGTGGTTGTCCAAGAAGCTTGGGCAAACCCAGGGTGGGTGGCAGATGGATTGGTTGATTGCCGAGTAATTGATCCGTTGCATTGATGGCGTCTGGGCGGACGCCTTCGCGGGCAAGCCCGCTCCCACAGGGGGTCTATGTCGATCACAAAGTCGTGGTCGGACACAGATCTAATGGGGGAGCGGGCTTGCCCGCGAAGCTTTTCAGAAGCCCGAAGTCAGATCGGGCAGGTCACGCCCGTACCGCCAATCCCGCAATACCCTTCAGGGTTCTTGGCCAGGTATTGCTGGTGATACGCCTCGGCGAAGAAGAACGTCGGGGCTTCGTCGATTTCGGTGGTGATGGTGCCTTTGCCGGCCTTGGTCAACTCGACCTGGAACACTTTCTCGCTGGCCTTGGCCGCTTCCAGTTGGGTCGGGTTGGTGGCGTAGATCACCGAGCGGTATTGGGTGCCGAGGTCGTTGCCCTGGCGCATGCCCTGGGTCGGGTTGTGCAGTTCCCAGAACATTTTCAGCAATTCTTCGTAGCTGACTTTTGCTGGCTCGTAGACCACCAATACCACTTCGCTGTGGCCAGTCAGGCCCGAGCAAACTTCCTCATACGTCGGGTTCGGCGTAAAGCCGCCGGCATAACCCACCGCTGTACTGACCACGCCTTCGCGTTGCCAGAACTTGCGCTCCGCACCCCAAAAGCAGCCGAGGCCGAAGATTGCGAAATCCACGTCCATGGCAAACGGGCCCAGCAGCGGGGCGTCGTGGACGAAGTGTTTTTCCGGCACGGTCATTGGGGTTTCGCGGCCAGGCAAAGCTTGTTCTTTAGTCGGGAGCACGTTTTTGTTCACCAGAATTTCCGAGCGCAAGACCATCATCAGTCCTCTCAGTTTGGGAATTGTCAGACACGCAGTTTGCCCAATGCCGTCCGGTTACGCACTACTCTTGTGGGAGCGGGCTTGCTCGCGAAGGCGGTGTGTCAGGCAACAATGATGTCGAGTGTCACGCCGCTTTCGCGAGCAAGCCCGCTCCCGCAGGTCAGGCGATCGGGCCACGCGGGTAGCGTTTGAGCTTTTCGATCAGCTCGACGCCGGGGATCGGACGGTCGAACAGGTAGCCCTGGCCGACATCGCAGCGGTGACGGCGCAGGAAAGCCAACTGCTCAGCGGTTTCGATGCCTTCAGCCACGACCTTGAGTTTCAGGTTGTGGGCCATGGCGATCACTGCGGAGGTGATTTCCATGTCGTCCTGGTTGTCCGGGATTTCGTGAATGAAGCTTCGATCGATCTTAATGATGTCGATCGGGAATTTTTTCAAGTAACTCAGCGACGAGTAACCGGTGCCGAAGTCGTCCATGGCCAGGGTCAGGCCCAGGCGCTTGAGTTGGTCGAGCTGCAAGTGGGTGTCTTCGGTGGCTTCCAGCAGCAGACCTTCGGTCAGCTCAAGCTCCAGCAGGTTCGCCGGCAGCGCTTCTTCCTTGAGGATGTTGGCGATGGACGCGACCAGGTCCGGGTCGGAGAACTGCTTGGGCGACAGGTTGATCGCCACCTGCAGATTGCCCAGGCCCGCGGCGGTCAGGTCTTTGCTCATGCGGCAGGCCTGGCGGGCGATCCATTTGCCGATCGGGATGATCAGCCCGGTTTCTTCGGCGACGCTGATGAACTGGTCCGGGCGGATCATGCCTTTTTCCGGATGGTTCCAGCGAAGCAAGGCTTCCATCCCCAGCAAGCGACCGCTGCGCAGGCATAGTTTGGGCTGGTAGAACACGTCGAGCTCGTTCTGGGTCAGGGCGCGGCGCAGGTTGTTCTCGACGAACAGCTTGTAACTGGCCTCGGCGTTCAGCGCTTCGGTGAACACCTGGACCTGATGCTTGCCGTTGGCCTTGGCCTTGTGCAGCGCGAGCCCGGCGTTGCGCATCAGGGTTTGTGGATCGCGCCCATGCAGCGGCGCGCAGGCCAGGCCGACGGAGCCGGTGACGCTGATCAATTGGTTGTCGACGAACATCGGCTTGTCGAGGGTCATCAGCAACTGGCTGGCGATCTGTTGGCCGGTCTGCAGATCGGTGTTGTCCAGCAGTACGGCGAATTCGTTACTGGCGAAGCGCGCCAGGCTGCCGCTCGGGCTCAGGCTGTTGCGCAGGCGTCGGGCCAGACTGATCAGCAGTTTGTCGCCGGTCTGGTGGCCGAGGCTGTCGTTGATCCGCTTGAAGTTGTCGATGTCCACCAGCAGCAGGCTGATCGGGGTATCGCTGTCTCGGGCGAAGCGTTCATCGAGGTTGCGGATGAACGCCGGGCGATTGCCGAGGTTGGTCAGGTTATCGGTGTAGGCCAGGCGCTCGATGCGTTGTTGCGCGAGCTTGGTCTGGGTGATGTCTTCGTAGATGCCGATGTAATGGGTCAGCTCGCGATTGTCGCCGTAAACCTTGGAGATCGACAACTGGCCCCAGTAGGGTTCGAGGTTTTTGCGACGGCTCTTGAACTCGCCTTGCCAACTGTTGCTCTTGGCCAATGCCGAGGGCGCGTCGAACAGCAGTTCGCTGAGGTTTTCCAATGCCGGCAGTTCCGACAGCCGCTGGCCGTGGACTTCTTCGGTGGTGTACTGGGTGATCGCGGTGAAACTCGGGTTGACGTACTCCACTACGCCGTCGCAATTGACCAGCAAAAACGCGTTGGCGCTTTGCTCGACCGCACGTTGGAACAGGTGCAGGGCGCTGGTGGCGGTGCGGCGGTTGTGGTTGTTGATGACCTGGGCGAACTGATCCGCCAGCTCGCCGGCAAAGGCGATTTCGTCCGATTGCCAGGCGCGGGTTTCACCGGTCTGTTCCAGGCACAGCACGCCGACCACCTGGCCGTCGACGCGGATACTGGCGTCGAGCATGGCGTTCACATCGCGCGGGCGCAGGTGTTCGGCCATTTCCCGGGTGCGCGGGTCGCGCATGGCGTTGTGGGCGTCGATGGCGCGGCCGGTGTGCAAGGCGTCGAGGTAATCGGGGAAACCACTGACGTCGATCGGCTCCGGCAGCAGGTATTCCTGGCTGGCGCGGTGATAGGCGGAGATCGGCACCAGTAGCGGACCTTCGAGATTCCACAGGCTGGCGCTGTCGATTTCGTAGATCTCGCAGGCGCTGCGGGTGATCAGTTCGGCGGCTTCTTGCAGGGAGTTGTTGGTGCTGTAGCGTTGGCGGGTCAGCAGCAGGATCAGGTCTTGCTGGGCGCGCACGCGGTCGAGGTGCAGAAGTTGTTCCTGCTGGGCGCGCTGATTGAGTTCCAGGGCGATTTGCAGGCGTGAGTTCTGGGTTTCGAGATCCAGCGCCGGCAGCAGTTGTTCGCCGTCGAATAAACCATCGACCACCAGCAGGTAGCCGCGTAACAGGTGTCGATTGTGTTGTTTGTAGGCTTCGCCCAGCTCCAGCAGGTTCAAGGAGCCTGCGGCCGTGTGCAGGGTGTAGCGGATCAGGTAATGCGGGCTTTGGGTGAGTTGCTGCTGCACTGCGTCGTGCAGTTGATAGCGCGCCTCAGGCTCCATCAGGCTCGCATAGGGCGAGCCGACCAGGGCACACAGCTCCACGGCCGGCAGGCCGAATTGTCGTTCGCAATTGGGATCGAGAAACAGTAGCGCCCAGCTCGGTTCATTCAGCCGTTCGAAACGCAGCATGCCGAGCCGCGAGGGCACAGGCAACTGCGTCACTACCTCGGCCACCATACGGCTGGCGGCATCGGGTTGGCTTTTCATATGGAGGGAAACTCACTTCGAATATGCTGATCGCGCCGGGCTCTCGCCCTCTTTACTGTTGCCTGCGGCAAGGTTGCATCATTGCGACACCGACTGACAAGAGACATGAAGGCCAAGTGCTATAAGAATATGTCGGCAGGAAGGAAGATTTCTCCAGCGCAGGGTCAAAACTAATGCATTTGGCCTTCCATGGCTTAACGCAGTGGGAGGTTTGTCGATTGCAGCAGGTTGCCGTCACGGTCATGGTAACTGACGCTAATCTGCTCTGATTCGACGATCAGATGGGCGAAATTGTCCTGGCTGATCACCTTGCTAGTCAGTTCGTGCTGATAGTCGCCAGCAGCCGTCCGGGCCAGCGGTTGATCAAGGATGAAGGTGGACGCCGAGGCATAGGGCAACCATTTGCTGTTGCACAGCGGCGAGGAGACGATGGTGTGGACTTCGAAGTCCGGATCTGCGCTGTGGGTCAGCCGACTGGTCAACGAACCGTGGACATCGCCGGAAACCACGAAGACGTTTTTAATGCGGTGTGTACGAATTGTCTCCAACAGGCGTAGCCGTTGTTCGGGGAAGGCCTTCCACGCGTCATCGCCCAGGCGTTTTCGGTCGGGGTAGAACATCACGCTGGTGACCACAAACTTGACCCGAGCCCGGCTGTGGATCAGCCAGTCGCACAACGCTTGTTCCTGGGCGTCGTCGAGGATGCGTCGGTCGGCGGTCGAAAGATTGCGTCGGGTTCGACTGTCGGTGACGAACCATTCGATATCGCCTTCGGTAAATTGATACCAATACTTGTCCGGTTTTTTGTTTACGTGTCCGCTGGCAGACAGTTCGTGTGCCGGGCTGTGACTGGCTTGATATAACTCATAGGCCTCTATTGCATTGGCATATAGGAAGTCATCTTTTTTGTTTCTGTTGGCTGGCCAGTTGTCTTCGATTTCGTGATCATCGAGGATCATATAAGTTGGCACGCTGGACATTAACTTTGCGATATTGGGTTGCGCAAAAGCCACGCGGTACTTCTGGAGTATTTCCTTGAGTTCCCGGTCAGGGGCGATGACGTTCAGGTCATCGACGTAGATCTGGTCGCCGGTCATCAACATGGCGCTGATGGGCGGATCGGCCTGTTCCGCCAGGTTTGATATCGAGGCGAAAATCCTGTCGCCAACATGAGGCGCGGCGGCGATGCCGGCGGTCATGCGCAGATAACGGCAAGACCCGACGATGTAAGCCCGAGGCAGCCTGGCCTGGCTGGACCGGGTGCGAAAGCGATGGGTCTGTCGCGGCCATTGCAGCGGCAGCTCCTGAACCGTCTCCACGGTATGCACCGGGTTCATCGGGCTGAACCAGCCCGCCTGGTATTCATAATCAGTGTCGCCGGCAAGATCGTTAAGTGCAAAGACCTCGGTCATATCGCGCCTGTTTTCGAGTTTTGCAAACACGCCTTTTGACCAGCGCTCTTCACCGAGTCGTCGATAACGAATACCGGCAAATGCCAAGGCGCCTTTCTGTAATTCTCCACGCAAGAAGATGCGTGCATGATTAGTTGTTGTGTGGCCAATAATCGGGCCGACAGTTGGTTTGAGCATGTTCGAGTCCATTCGGCTTTGTGCTGATTAAGCGAGTGATGTTTTTTCGGTTGTATTCAATAACCGTGTAACTAAGCCTAGTTATTGGACCTTAAAAAATATCGAGCGGAAATGGACTCGAGTTGTGGGCGATGTCAGCCACAAATGTAGGAAGGTGAAAAGCTTCGGGCAAAAAAAAGCCCCGCCAAATTGGCGGGGTTGAGGTACGAGCGTGGCGCTCGGAAAACGTGGAACGCGACGGGCCCTTTGGTGAGGGAGGGCCGGCCGGTGTTACAGCAGGATGGTGCGGATGTCCGCCAGCAGATCGCTCAGACGCTTGGTGAAGCGTGCCGCAGCGGCGCCGTTGATCACACGGTGATCGTAGGACAGCGACAGTGGCAGCATCAGTTTCGGCTGGAAGGCTTTGCCGTCCCAGACTGGCTGGATGGTTGCCTTGGAAACACCGAGGATCGCCACTTCCGGCGCGTTGACGATCGGCGTGAAGCCGGTGCCGCCAATGTGGCCGAGGCTGGAAATGGTGAAACAGGCGCCTTGCATGTCGTCAGCGGTGAGCTTTTTGTCGCGGGCCTTGGCTGCCAGCGCAGCGGCTTCGGCTGCCAGTTGCAACAGGCTCTTCTGATCGACGTTCTTGATGACCGGTACCAGCAGGCCTTCAGGGGTGTCGACGGCGAAGCCGATGTTCACGTACTTCTTGCGGATGATCGCCTTGCCGCTTGGTGCCAGCGAACTGTTGAAGTCCGGCAGTTCCTTGAGCAGGTGCGCGCAGGATTTGAGCAGCAGCGGCAGGATGGTCAGCTTGACGCCAGCCTTCTCTGCAACGGCTTTCTGAGCGATACGGAACGCTTCCAGCTCGGTGATATCAGCCGAATCGAACTGAGTCACGTGTGGAATGTTCAGCCAGCTGCGATGCAGGCTCGACGCGCCGATCTGCATCAGGCGAGTCATCGGCACTTCTTCGGTTTCGCCGAAGCGGCTGAAGTCCACGACCGGAATCGGCGGGATGCCCGCGCCGCCAGTTGCGCCAGCAGCGGCCGGTGCTTCCTTGGCCTTCTGCATCATGGCTTTGACGTAAACCTGCACGTCTTCTTTCAGGATGCGACCGTGTGGACCGCTGGCGCTGACCGCGTTCAACTCGACGCCGAATTCACGGGCCAGTTGGCGTACTGCCGGGCCTGCGTGAACTTTGGCGCCGGGTTTGGCCGGTGCAGCAGCCGGTGCGGCAGGCGCAGCGGCTGCTGGAGCAGCTTCAGCCTTAGCCGCCGCAGGTGCTGGTGCAGCAGCGGCGGCAGGCGCCGGGGCAGCAGCAGGCGCAACGCCTTTGACTTTCAGCTTCAGGATCAGGTCGCCGGTACCGACTTCGTCATCCAGCTTGATGGAAACGCTTTCCACCACGCCAGCGGCAGGCGATGGGATTTCCATGCTCGCCTTGTCGGATTCCAGGGTGATCAGCGACTGATCGGCGGTGACGGTGTCACCAGCCTTGACCAGGACTTCGATGATCTTGGCCTTGCCCGACGAGCCGATGTCCGGGACGTGGATGTCCTGAACAGTGTCGGCAGCCGGTGCCGCCGGGGCCGCAGCGGCTGGCGCCGGAGCAGCGGCTGCAGGCGCAGCAGCCTGGGCTGGCGCAGCAGCGGCCGGTGCCGCAGCACCCGCCACTTTCAGGGCCAGGATCAGGTCGCCGGTGCCGACTTCGTCGTTAAGCTTGACGCTGATGCTTTCGACCACGCCAGCAGCAGGCGATGGAATTTCCATGCTCGCCTTGTCGGATTCCAGGGTGATCAGCGACTGATCAGCCTCGACGGTGTCGCCGACCTTGACCTGGATCTCGATGATCTGGGCCTTGCCCGACGAACCGATGTCCGGCACGTGCACTTGTTGAGTGGTGGCAGCAGCAGGCGCGGCAGCAGGAGCAGCCGGCGCTGGAGCAGCAGCCGGTTTCTCTTCAGCCTTGGCAGCCGGCGCAGCGGCAGCCGCAGGGGCCGCAGCAGCGGCACCTTCGACTTCCAGCTCCAGCAGTTCGTCGCCTTCTTTCAGACGATCACCGATGTTTACTTTCAGGCTTTTGACGATACCGGCCTTGGGAGCAGGAATCTCCATGCTCGCCTTGTCCGACTCAAGCGTCAGGATGCTCTGGTCGGCTTCGATGCGATCGCCGACCTTCACAAACAATTCAATTACTTCACCTTCACCGCTGCCGATGTCAGGTACGCGAATGAGCTCGCTCACAAAATGTCTCCTCAGCAGTCCAGTGGGTTGCGTTTTTCCGGGTCGATACCGAACTTGGCAATGGCTTCAGACACCACTTTAGGTTCGATATCACCACGATCAGCCAAGGCTTCCAGGGCTGCCAACACCACGAAATGACGGTCGACTTCGAAGAAGTGACGCAGCTTCTTGCGGCTGTCACTGCGGCCGAAACCGTCGGTGCCCAGGACTTTGAATTCCTTGGACGGGACCCACTGACGAATTTGCTCAGCGAACAGCTTCATGTAGTCGGTAGACGCGATGACCGGACCTTTACGGCCGTTCAGGCACTCTTCCACATAGCTCAGTTTAGGCTTCTGGCCTGGGTGCAGACGGTTGCTGCGCTCAACGGCCAGGCCATCGCGACGCAGTTCGTTGAAGCTGGTAACGCTCCACACGTCGGCGCCGACGTTGAACTCTTCACGAAGGATCTTCGCCGCTTCGCGAACTTCACGCAGGATGGTGCCGGAGCCCATCAGCTGAACGTGGTGCGCCGCTTCGCGGTTGTCTTCTTCGAGCAGGTACATGCCCTTGATGATGCCTTCCTCGGCACCGGCCGGCATGGCAGGTTGCTGGTAGGACTCGTTCATCACGGTGATGTAGTAGAAAACGTCCTGCTGCTCTCCGGTCATTTTCTTCATGCCGTCCTGAATGATCACCGCCAGCTCGTAGCCGTAGGTTGGATCAAAGGTGCGGCAGTTCGGGATGGTAGCGGCCAGGATGTGGCTGTGACCGTCTTCGTGTTGCAGGCCTTCGCCGTTCAGCGTGGTCCGGCCGGCGGTGCCGCCGATCAGGAAGCCACGGGTACGGCTGTCGCCAGCGGCCCAGGCGAGGTCGCCGATGCGCTGGAAGCCGAACATCGAGTAGAAGATGTAGAACGGCAGCATTGGCTGGTTGTGGCTGGAGTACGAAGTACCGGCAGCGATGAAGGAGCTCATGGCGCCCGCTTCGTTGATGCCTTCTTCGAGGATCTGGCCCTTCTTGTCTTCTTTGTAGAACATCACCTGGTCTTTATCGACTGGCTCGTAGAGCTGGCCGACGGACGAGTAGATGCCCAACTGACGGAACATGCCTTCCATACCGAAAGTACGGGCTTCGTCCGGGATGATCGGGACGATGCGCGGACCGATTTCCTTGTCCTTGACCAGTTGCGCGAGGATCCGCACGAACGCCATGGTAGTGGAAATTTCACGGTCGCCCGAGCCGTCCAGGATGGCCTTGAGGGTATCGAGTGACGGCGTCGGGATGTCGAAGCTCTTCGCGCGACGCTGTGGCACGAAACCGCCCAGTGCGGTGCGACGCTCGCTCAGATAACGGGCTTCGGCGCTGTTGGGTTCTGGTTTGAAGAACGGCAGGTTTTCCAGCTCTTCGTCTTTGACCGGGATGTCGAAACGATCGCGGAACAGCTTCAGGCTTTCAACATCAACTTTCTTGGTGTTGTGCGCAGTGTTCTTCGCTTCGCCGGCACCGGTGCCATAACCTTTGATGGTCTTGGCCAGGATGACGGTCGGTTGTTCTTTGTGGTTGACCGCTTCGTGGTACGCCGCGTAGACCTTGTACGGGTCGTGGCCGCCACGGTTGAGTTTCCAGATCTCGTCGTCGGACAGGTCTTCAACCATCGCCTTGAGTTCTGGCGAGTTGAAGAAGTGTTCACGCACGAACGCGCCGTCTTTGGCTTTGTAGTTCTGGTACTCGCCGTCGATGACTTCGTCCATGCGACGTTGCAGGATACCGTCGACGTCTTTGGCCAGCAGTGGGTCCCAGAAACGGCCCCAGATGACTTTGGTCACGTTCCACTGAGCACCACGGAACACGCCTTCGAGTTCCTGGATGATCTTGCCGTTGCCGCGAACCGGGCCATCAAGGCGCTGCAGGTTGCAGTTGATGACGAAGATCAGGTTGTCGAGCTTCTCGCGGCCAGCCAGGGAGATTGCGCCCAGGGATTCCGGTTCGTCGCACTCGCCGTCGCCCAGGAAGCACCAGACTTTTTGCTTGCCTTCAGGGATGAAGCCACGGGCTTCCAGGTACTTCATGAAGCGTGCCTGGTAGATCGCCTGGATCGGACCCAGACCCATCGATACGGTCGGGAACTGCCAGAAATCAGGCATCAGCCAAGGGTGCGGATAGGACGACAAGCCCTGACCGTCGACTTCCTGGCGGAAGTTGTTCATCTGGTCTTCGGTGATGCGGCCTTCCATGAACGCACGGGCGTAAACGCCTGGCGAGGTGTGGCCCTGGAAGTAGATCAGGTCGCCGCCGTGTTCGTCGGTCGGGGCCTGGAAGAAGTAGTTGAAGCCGATGTCATACAGGGTTGCACTGGAGGCGAAGCTGGAGATGTGACCGCCCAGGTCAGAATCTTTCAGGTTCGTGCGCATCACCATGGCCATCGCGTTCCAGCGTACCAACGAGCGAATGCGGCGTTCCATGAACAGGTCGCCAGGCATGCGTGCTTCGTGGGTAACGGGGATCGTGTTGCGGTATGGCGTGGTGATGGCGTATGGCAGTTGCGAACCGCTGCGGGTCGCGAGTTCACCCATACGGGTCATCAGATAGTGAGCGCGGTCTTCGCCTTCTTTGTCGAGAACCGATTCCAGGGCGTCCAGCCATTCCTGGGTTTCGACGGGATCGAGGTCTTGCATGGCTTGCTCCAGGGCGGAAAGGCTTCCAGAATCGGTTGCCTGAGTTTGCGACTGGCCTTGTGGGCAGACGATATAAATTCTTGGATTGCCGAGAGGTTGTTCCGGCGGCGTGTAGTTTTACTACAAATCATCGGGCATTTCAGCCTTTCGAATGTATATACGAGTAGTAAAACTACAGATGAGCGGCTTGTGGCCTCCAGCTGCGTTGTGAGAATAATCGTTAAGGTTGGTCTTTTGCCAACCAGAAAAGGTGAAAGCTTGATGTTGGCTGCCAAAAATAAAGAAATTTCAGCTATTTCTAACTTTTGTTCGACAGTCCTCCAGGTAGCGTGTTTTCACGAATCACTACATGCAGCCCTCCACACGCCGATCAAGGATAGACCATGAGCCTCCCTTCGCTTGCTGAACTGCCCGGCATTCTCCTGCCGTTTGTCACCCGTGCCGAGCAGTCGTTCCGCACCGCCGTCGCGGCGCTGGAGGATGACCACGGCCTGTCCACCTGGACGCCTGAGCGCTGGGCACAATTTGCCCGGGTCACGGCGGCCAGTGATTTCGTGATCGAACAAAGTGTGCGGGACCCATTAATGTTGCTGGAGCTGGTGCAGTCCGGCGAGCTGGATCGCAGCTTCGCTCCCGGCGAGTTGTGCGCGCAAATTGCGGCGGCGGTGAGCACAACTGAAACCGATGACCAGCTCGGTCGCGCCCTTCGCCGCCAGCGTGCGCGCCATCAAGTGCGGATTATCTGGCGCGACCTGACCCGCCAGGCCGATCTGGTCCAGTCCTGCCGCGACCTCTCGGACATGGCCGATGCGAGCATCGATCAGGCCTATCAGTGGTTGTACGCGCGGCATTGCCAGCAGTTCGGCGTACCTACGGGCCGGCGCAGCGGTGAGCCACAGCAGATGGTTGTTCTCGGCATGGGCAAGCTGGGTGCGGTGGAGCTCAACCTGTCGTCGGACATCGACCTGATTTTCGCTTACCCCGAGGGCGGCGAAACCGTCGGCGTGAAACGCTCGCTGGATAACCAGGAGTTTTTCATTCGTCTCGGCCAGCGGCTGATCAAGGCGCTGGACCCGATGACCGTCGACGGTTTCGTGTTCCGTGTCGACATGCGACTGCGGCCTTACGGCTCGTCCGGCGCGTTGGTGCTGAGCTTCAACGCCCTGGAACAGTATTACCAGGATCAGGGCCGCGACTGGGAACGCTACGCGATGATCAAGGCGCGGGTGGTGGCGGGCGATCAAGTGGCGGGCGCGCAGTTGCTCGACATGCTGCGACCATTCGTTTACCGGCGCTATCTGGATTTCTCCGCGATCGAAGCGCTGCGCACCATGAAGCAGCTGATCCAGCAGGAAGTCCGGCGCAAAGGCATGGCCGACAACATCAAGCTCGGCTCCGGTGGCATCCGCGAAGTGGAATTTATCGCCCAGGCCTTTCAGCTGATTCACGGTGGTCGCGACCTGAGCCTGCAGCAACGTCCTCTATTAAAAGTACTGAGCACGCTCGAAGGTCAGGGTTACCTGCCGCCAGCGGTGGTCAGCGAGCTGCGCGAAGGTTACGAATTCCTGCGCTACACCGAGCACGCGATCCAGGCGATCGCCGACCGCCAGACCCAGATGCTGCCGGACGGCGCGCAGGATCAGGCGCGCATTGCCTTTATGTTGGGTTTCGCCGATTGGGCGGCCTTCCATGAACAGCTGATGTACTGGCGTGGGCGTGTGGCTTGGCACTTCGGGCAGGTGATCGCCGATCCCGACGAAGAGGAAGGCACCGAAAGCGAAGTGGTGGTCGGCGGTGAATGGCTGCCGTTGTGGGAAGAAGCCCAGGATGAAGAAGCGGCCTGCCGCCAGTTGGAAGAGGGCGGTTTCGTCGATGCCACCAAGGCCCTGAAAGCCTTGGCCGGCCTGCGCGGCAGTCCGCAACTGCGCGCCATGCAACGTCTAGGGCGCGAGCGGCTCGATGCGTTTATTCCGCGATTGCTGGCCCAGGCCGTAGAGCACGCCAATCCGGACCTGGTGCTGGAGCGGGTGCTGCCACTGGTAGAAGCTGTGGCCCGGCGTTCCGCGTACCTGGTGTTGCTGACCGAGAACCCTGGCGCGCTGCGACGTTTATTGACCTTGTGCGCCGCGAGCCCGTGGATCGCCGAACAGATCACCCGTTTTCCGCTGCTGCTCGACGAATTGCTCAACGAAGGCCGCCTGTTCAAGCCGCCGCTAGCGCCTGAGTTGGCCGCCGAGTTGCGCGAGCGTTTGACGCGGATTCCCGAGGATGACCTCGAGCAGCAAATGGAAGCCCTGCGGCATTTCAAACTGGCGCACCGCTTGCGGGTTGCCGCCTCGGAAATCGCCGGCAGTCTGCCGTTGATGAAAGTCAGCGATTACCTGACCTGGCTCGCCGAGGCGATCCTTGAGCAGGTGCTGGCCCTGGCCTGGCGCCAGACCGTGGCCAAGTACGGCACACCGCTGCGCACCGACGGCACTTTGTGCGATCCCGGTTTCATCATTGTCGGTTACGGGAAAGTCGGTGGACTGGAACTGGGGCATGGTTCGGACCTGGACCTGGTGTTCATTCACGATGGCGACCCACAGGCGGAAACCGACGGGCCCAAACCTATCGACGGTGCGCAATTCTTCACCCGACTGGGGCAGCGGATCATTCACTTGATTACGACCCAGACCAACTCCGGTCAGCTGTATGAAGTCGATATGCGCCTGCGACCTTCCGGTGCGTCGGGGTTGCTGGTGAGTTCGGTGGGGGCGTTTGCCCGGTATCAGGAAAACGAAGCCTGGACCTGGGAGCACCAGGCCTTGGTGCGGGCACGGGTGTTGGTGGGCAGTCGGGATGTTGGGCAGGCTTTCGAGAAAGTCCGCGCGGCGGTCTTGGGCAAGCCGCGGGACCTGGTGACCCTGCGCCAGGAGGTCAGCGAGATGCGCGCCAAGATGCGCGATAATCTGGGCAGCAAGAGCACTGCGGCCGGCACCGGGGCAAATGCCTTCGAGGCCACGGCGCCGTTCGATCTCAAGCAGGACGCTGGAGGTATCGTCGATATTGAATTTATGGTGCAATACGCGGCCCTGGCGTGGTCGCAAACGCACCCGTCATTGCTGCGCTATACCGACAACATCCGCATTCTGGAAGGGTTGGAGGAGGAAGGGCTGATGCCCGCCGTAGACGCCAGCCTGTTGCGCGAGGCCTATAAAGCCTACCGCTCCGCCGCTCACCGGCAGGCCTTGCAGAATGACGCCGGGGTGATACCGGGCGACCAGTTCGTGGACGAACGTCGGCAGGTATTGCGGATCTGGCGTGAGCTGGGGCTAAGCTGAGAAAGCGACGAGATTCAAATGTGGGAGCGGGCTTGCTCGCGAAGGTGGAGTGTCAGTCGACATCAATGTTGAATTTGCTGGCCCCTTCGCGAGCAAGCCCGCTCCCACTGTAGATTTGCGCTGTCTTGCAGATTGAGGCACCAATACCCAATGTAAGAGCGGGCTTGCCCGCGATAGCGGAGTGACAGTCGACAGTCATGTTGAAGGTGATGATCCCATCGCGAGCAAGCAGGCTTTTGCAGTGATTCTCGAGGCGGGGAGGCATATGCCTCCCCGGTTCGTTTATGGAAACCACATGAAAATTCTGATCGTTGGGCCCAGTTGGGTCGGTGACATGGTGATGGCGCAGACACTTTTTCAGTGTCTGAAACAACGCCACCCGCAATGCGAAATCGACGTGCTGGCTCCCGAATGGAGCCGGCCGATTCTTGAGCGCATGCCCGAAGTACGCCAGGCCTTGAGCTTTCCGCTCGGCCACGGCGTCCTGGAACTGGCGACCCGTCGGCGCATCGGCAAGTCCCTGGCTGGCCAGTACGACCAGGCGATCCTGTTGCCCAATTCCCTGAAGTCGGCACTGGTGCCGTTCTTCGCCGGTATCCCGAAACGCACCGGCTGGCGTGGCGAGTTTCGCTACGGCTTGCTCAATGACGTGCGCACGCTGGATAAAGAACGTTACCCGCTGATGATCGAGCGCTTCATGGCCCTGGCCTACGAGCCTGGTGTTGAGCTGCCGAAACCTTATCCACGGCCGAGCCTGCAGATCGACCCGGTGACCCGCGAAGCGGCACTGAGCAAGTTCGGCCTGGCCCTCGACCGTCCGGTGTTGGCGCTGTGCCCCGGCGCTGAGTTCGGCGAGTCCAAGCGCTGGCCGTCCGAGCATTACGCCAAGGTTGCCGAAGCGAAGATTCGTGAAGGCTGGCAGGTCTGGTTGTTCGGTTCGAAAAACGATCACGCGGTTGGCGAAGACATTCGTTCGCGGCTGATTCCCGGCTTGCGTGAAGAGTCGGTCAATCTCAGCGGCGGCACGTCCCTGGCCGAGGCGATCGATCTGATGTCCTGCGCCGACTCGGTGGTGTCCAACGACTCCGGCCTGATGCACGTTGCCGCAGCGCTGAACCGCCCTTTGGTGGCGGTCTACGGCTCGACCTCGCCGGGCTTCACCCCACCGCTGGCCGAACACGTCGAGATCGTGCGCCTGGGCATCGAATGCAGTCCGTGCTTCGACCGCACGTGCCGCTTCGGTCATTACAACTGCCTGCGCCAGCTCATGCCGCAAGCGGTGAACGAAGCCTTGCAGCGGTTGCAGGGCACTGTGGTCGAGGTCAAATAGTTTGCGGGTTCTGCTGATCAAGACTTCTTCGCTGGGCGACGTGATTCACGCGTTGCCGGCGCTGACCGACGCGGCGCGGGCGATCCCCGGCATCACGTTCGACTGGGTGGTGGAAGAAGGTTTCGCCGAAATCCCGACCTGGCACCCGGCCGTGGGCAAGGTGATTCCGGTGGCGATCCGTCGCTGGCGCAAAAACATCTGGCAGACCATCAAGAGTGGCGAGTGGAAGCGCTTCAAGCAAAGCATTCGCGCGACCAAGTACGACCTGGTGATCGACGCCCAGGGCCTGCTGAAAAGCGCGTTGCTGACGCGTTATGCCAAAGCGCCGGTGGCCGGCCTGGATAAAAACTCGGCGCGCGAACCGATCGCCGCACACTTCTATTCCCGACGTCTGGCCGTGGCCCGTGGGCAACACGCGGTGGAGCGGGTGCGTCAGCTGTTCGCCGTGGCCCTGGGTTATGACTTGCCTAAAGGCTTGGGCGACTACGGTCTTAACGTCGAGCGACTGGTGGAACTGCCGCGCAAAAATCCTTACGTGGTGTTCCTGCACGGCACCACCTGGGACACCAAACACTGGCCCGAGGCCTACTGGCGCGAGCTGGCCGAGCGTGTCGGCTATCTCGGTGTCGGAGTGAAACTGGCATGGGGAAATCCGGCCGAAAAGGCCCGGGCCGAGCGCATCGCCAAAGACATGAAGCACGTCGAAGTGCTGCCCAAGTTGAACCTGGCGGGTGTCGGCAAAGTGCTGGCCGGGGCGCAAGCCTGTGTGGCGGTGGACACCGGTCTCGGTCATCTGGCCGCTGCACTGGATGTGCCGACGTTGTCGCTGTTCGGTCCGACTAACCCGGGCCTGACCGGTGCCTATGGTAAATCACAGATTCACATGGCCAGCGACTTCCCTTGCGCGCCATGCCTGCAAAAGAAATGCACCTATCAACCGACGGCCGAAGATGCCCGTCGGTTCGACCTGAAACGCGAGTGGCCCCTGTGCTTCACGCGTCTGAACCCCGAGCGTGTCGCCAGCCGACTGAGCACGTTGTTACTGGCTGAGGAGCTGCGCTGATGCAATTGGCATTCGTCCTGTACAAATACTTTCCCTTTGGCGGCTTGCAGCGCGATTTCATGCGCATCGCCCTGGAATGTCAGCAGCGCGGCCACCAGATTCGCGTCTACACACTGATCTGGGAAGGCGACATTCCACCGGGGTTCGAAGTGCTGGTGGCGCCGGTCAAGGCGTTCTTCAACCATCGGCGCAACGAGAAACTCAGCGAGTGGATGGAAGCCGATCTGGCCAAGCGTCCCGTGGACCGATTGATCGGTTTCAACAAGATGCCGGGCCTGGACGTCTACTACGCCGCCGACGGCTGCTTCGAAGACAAGGCGCAGAACCTGCGCAATTCCCTGTACCGTCGCTGGGGCCGCTACCGGCACTTCGCCGAGTACGAGCGCGCCGTGTTCGCCAAGGATGCCAAGACCGAAGTGTTGATGATTTCCGAAGTCCAGCAGCCGCTGTTCATCAAGCATTACGACACGCCACTGGAACGTTTCCACTTGCTGCCACCGGGCATCTCTCAGGATCGTCGCGCGCCAGCCAATGCCGCTGAAATTCGTGCCGAATTCCGCCGCGAGTTCAATCTGAAAGACGATGATTTATTGCTGGTGCAGATCGGTTCCGGGTTCAAGACCAAGGGCGTGGATCGCAGCCTCAAGGCGCTGGCCGCTTTGCCCGCCGATCTGAAAAAACGCACCCGGCTGTTTGTAATCGGCCAGGACGACCCCAAATTATTCCAGATGCAGAGCGCCACATTGGGGCTCGGCGACAACGTGACGTTCCTCAAGGGTCGCAGCGATATCCCGCGCTTCCTGCTCGGTGCAGATCTGTTGATCCACCCGGCGTATAACGAAAACACCGGAACCGTGTTGCTCGAAGCCCTGGTGGCCGGGTTGCCGGTCTTGGTGAGTGCGGTTTGTGGCTACGCCCATTACATCGCCGAGGCCGACGCCGGTCTGGTGCTGGACGAGCCTTTCGATCAGGCACAGCTGACGCAGTACCTGACCGGTATGTTGAACGACGCTCAAGCACGGGCGGCCTGGAGCCGCAACGGTCTGGCCTTCGCCGAGACGGCCGACCTCTATAGCATGCCGCAACACGCGGCCGATGTGATTCTGGCGGAGCACGCTTAATGAAGTTGATGCTGGCTGAACCGTTCAAGAGCCTCTGGGCCGGACGCGACCCGTTCGCTGAAGTCGAGGGCCTTCAGGGCGAGGTGTACCGCGAGCTTGAAGCGCGCCGGACCCTGCGTACCGAAGTGAACGGCAACGGGTTTTTCGTGAAAATCCACCGTGGCATCGGCTGGGGCGAAATCTTCAAGAATCTGCTCACTGCCAAGTTGCCGGTGCTGGGGGCTGGGCAGGAGTGGAAGGCCATTCAGCGCCTGCAAGAAGTCGGTGTGCCGACCATGACCGCCGTCGCGTACGGCGAAAAAGGCAGCAACCCGGCGGACCAGCATTCGTTCATCGTCACTGAAGAGCTGGCCCCTACGGTCAGCCTCGAAGATTTCAGCATCGACTGGGTCAAGAATCCGCCCGAGCCAACGCTCAAGCGTGCGCTGATCGCCGAAGTCGCACGCATGACCGGCATGATGCATCGCGCCGGGGTCAACCACCGCGACTGCTACATCTGCCACTTCCTGCTGCACACCGACAAACCGGTGACCGCCGATGACTTCAAGCTCTCGGTGATCGACCTGCACCGCGCCCAGACCCGCCCGGCGATCACCCAGCGCTGGCGCAACAAGGATCTGGCGGCGCTGTACTTTTCGGCCCTGGACATCGGTTTGACGCAACGCGACAAACTGCGCTTCCTCAAAGACTACTTCCAACAGCCGCTGCGCCAGATTCTGGCGGAGGAAGCGGCGCTGCTCGCCTGGCTCGAAGGCAAGGCCAACAAACTCTACGACCGTAAACAGCGATACGGGGATGCGCTCTGATGCCGGGTTGGAGACTGGAACCTGCGTACAGCGATCTGGCAGAAGATTTCGGCAGCCTTGAGGCGGTGTTTGCGCTCGAGGGTGAGCGCCTGACTCGAGACCCGTTGTCCGAGGTCATCCGCGTCCAGCGCAATGGCGTCAACTATTACGTCAAACGCTACGTGGGCGCGGGCAAAGGCTTGCGTCGTTACCTGGGCAAGCCCCGGGTGAAAGCCGAGTGGCAGAACCTCAAGCGCTTCGCCAAGTGGGGCATTCCGACTGCCGAGGTGGTGGCCTGGGGCTTGGAGCGGCGCGGCGCGGCTTACGATCGTGGGGCGATGATCACCCGTGAGCTGCCCAATACCGAAGACTTGTCCGCCCTGGCCGAACGGCATGATCCGAAGCTGTCGGACCGCGCCTGGGTCGACACGATCAGCCGACAGTTGGCCGACTACACCCGAACGATGCACGAAAACCGCTTCACCCATAATGATTTGAAGTGGCGCAACCTGTTGATCGACGATCAGGCGCGGCTGTTTCTGATCGACTGTCCCAACGGTGATTTCTGGCGCGGCTTCTGGCTCAAGTACCGCATCACCAAGGACCTGGCGTGCCTGGACAAGGTGGCCAAGTATCAACTGTCGGCCACCCAGCGCCTGCGTTTCTACCTGCAATACCGCCAACAGACCCGGCTCAATGCAGCCGATAAAAAACGGATCCGGCACGTGGTGAGATTTTTCGAGGGACGCGAATGACTGATTTCCTGGCCGCTGAAGACCGTGCGCTGCTTGAGCGCCATGGTCTCGGCACCTTCGACGCACTCTGGGCCCGGCAGCTCGATGCCGTGGACGAGCCCAACACCCTTCGCGGTGGCTGGAGCAGCGTGTTTCGACTGGATCTGGAAGGTCATGGCTACTACCTCAAGCGCCAGAGCAATTACCAGATGCGCACTTTGCATGCGCCCTTTGGCGAGCCGAGCTTTGCTCGCGAGTTTCGCAATATCAGTCGCTATGAAAAGCTCGGCATTCCGGCGCTGAAAGCGGTGTTCTTCGGTGAGCGCAAGGTCGACGGCGAAGTCCGGGCGATTCTGCTGACCCGTGCCCTGGACGGTTGGGATGACCTGGATTCACTGTTGCAACGCTGGTCCGACCTGAGCGCGACTCAGCACTCGGCGATTCTGCGGGCCTGTGGGCAACTGGCCAGACGCCTGCACCGCGCGCGTCAACTTCACGGTTGTTTTTATCCCAAACACATCTTTCTCCAGGCCACAGGCGACGGCTACCAAGCCCAGCTGATCGACTTGGAAAAGACCCGAACGTTATTGTTCGGTCAGCGAGATCGGGTCAAGGATCTGGAGCCGTTGCTGCGCCGGGCTCCAGAGTGGAGCGAATTGCAGTTGCGCGAGTTTTTGGCCGCCTATCTGGATCAAACTCACGACAGTTCGTTGATCGACAGCTGGCTTGCGCGACTGACCGCGCGGCGTAGTCACAAGGAGACGCGCTGATGCGTTTGTCCGAGCTAAAACAGGCGGGGCGCAGCCCGAGCCTGCCGCTGAACATTTCCCTGGCCGATGCCGCCGGGCCTGCCGAGTTGCAGTTACTGAGTCTGCTGCGGGTGTTGCCCGGGCAGCGGTATGTCGGGGCCGGTGTCTGGCGCGGTCGGCCGGTGCTGGCCAAGTTGTTGGTCGGCAGCAAGGCGGCGCGGCATTTTCAGCGGGAGCTGGAGGGCGTGCGTCTGCTGGCCGCCGAAGGCCTGACCACGCCGCAATTGTTGGCCGACGGCCTCAAGGACGGCGAGGGCGGTTGGCTGTTGTTCGATTTTCTTGAAGGCGCCGAGAGCCTCGGGGATGCCTGGAAACAGGTCGAACACTTGCCGGTGCTGACCGATGAGCAATCGGCGGTATTGGCCGATGCCCTTGGGGCGATTGGTCAAATGCACCGCAAAGGCCTGTGGCAGGAAGACCTGCACCTGGACAACCTGCTGCGTCAGGGCGGTCGGCTGTACTTGATTGATGGTGCTGGGATTCGTGTCGAAACGCCGGGCCAGCCGCTGTCGCGACAGAAAGTGCTGGAAAACCTCGGCGTGTTTTTTGCCCAGTTGCCCAAATCACTGGAACCGTTTACCGAAGAATTGCTGTTGTATTACCTGCTGAGCAACGGCGAACATGCCTTGCCCATGGAAGCATTACAGAAGCAGATCGATAAGGTCCGCAGTTGGCGTCTCAAGGATTTCCTGATCAAGGTTGGCCGCGAATGCACGCTGTTCAGCGTCCAGCGCGGGGCGTTCGGCTTGCGCGCCATCCGCCGCGAGGAAGAGGCGGCAATGCTGCCGGTGCTGGAACAGGCCGACGCTTTGCTTGATCAGGGGCATCTATACAAGACTGGCGGTGCGGCGAGCGTTGGCAAGGTTGACGTGAATGGCCGCACGCTGGTGATCAAACGCTACAACATCAAAGGTTTTGCCCACTGGCTCAAACGCTTCTGGCGTCCAAGTCGTGCCTGGCATTCCTGGCGCGAAGGCAATCGCCTGGCGTTCCTCGGGATCGCCACGCCCAAGCCGCTGGCGTTGCTGGAGAAGCGTTTTTTCTGGCTGCGCAGTCGGGCTTACTTGATCACCGAGCATCTGTCGGGGCCGGACATCATCGAGCGCTTTGCTCCCTACGTTGAGAGCGGCAATGCGCCCGAGGCTGAGCTGCTGGCGCTGGACCATTTGTTTGCCGAGCTGATTAGCGAACGGATCAGTCATGGTGATTTCAAGGGCCACAATCTGTTCTGGCAACAGGATCGCTGGGCGCTGATCGATCTGGATTCTATGTGCCAGCACGGCTCGTTGAGCAGCTTCGCCCCGGCCTATGCACGGGATCGCGCACGGTTCATGCGCAATTGGCCGGAAAGCAGTGCCCTCTATCAAGTCATTGATCAGCGTCTGCCCAAAAACATCTCCAGCGCTGCCTGAATCGGACCTTCGGTCCTTTCGCGAGCAAGCCCGCTCCCACACTGAATCTGTGCCGAACACACATGTCGTGTTCACAGCAGATCCACTGTGGGAGCGGGCTTGCTCGCGAAGCTGGCGCCTCGGTCTTCCAGGGGATTGAGGCGCGGCAAATAGCGCTGGGTCATTCCCGTCATGTTTACGCTATAATCCCGCCCTTTAGCTGCCTCGCGCCCCTTGCGAAGGCACATTCATATTTGAGGCGCCTTGCGCCTGCATGCAGACTAAAGAGGCTAGACCCCTGTGGCATTGACGATTCTTGGCCTGTCCGGCGCCCTTAGCCATGATCCTTCCGCAGCCCTGTACATCGACGGCAAGCTGGTCGCGGCGGCTGAAGAAGAGCGCTTTGTGCGCGATAAACACGCAAAGAACCGCATGCCTTACGAATCGGCGAAGTTCTGCCTCGAACAGGCAGGCATCAAGCCGTCCGACGTTGACGTCGTTGCGATCCCGTTCGCCCCGATCAGCCTGTTCGGCAAGGCTCGCTGGCAGTACGCCAAGCGTTATTGGTACGCCCCGGACCGCGCACTTGACGCGATCCTGATGGGCAACCGTCGCTACAAGCGCTACCGCAACAAGATTGTCTGGTGCCTCGAGCAACTGGGTTTCGATCCGAAGAAAATCAAGATCGAACCGGTCGAGCACCATCTGGCCCACGCCTCCAGCGCTTACCACTGCTCCGGTTTCAAAGAGAAAACCGCGATCCTGGGGATCGACGGCAAGGGCGAGTACGCCACGACCTTCTTCGGTTACGGCGAAAACGGCAAGATCCACAAGATCAAGGAATTCTTCGATCCGGACTCCCTCGGCGGCCTGTATGGCGCGATCACCGAGTTCCTCGGTTTCGAGATGCTCGACGGTGAGTTCAAGGTCATGGGCATGGCGCCGTACGGCGATGCCACTAAATACGATTTCTCGCGCCTGGCCTCGTTCGAGAACGGCGAGCTGGTGATCAACACCGACTACGCCAACGTCATCGGCCTGCGTCGTTACAAAGAGAAGGGCAAGGGTTTCTACTTCTCGCCGAAGCTGATCGAGTGGCTGGGTCCCAAGCGCGAAGGCGACATCGCCGACGAGCCGTACATCCATTACGCCGCGAGCATGCAAGCGCTGTTCGAGAAACTGGCGTTGCAGATGATCGATCACTACCTGGGCGATGTGCTCAAGGAAACCGGCAAGCTGGCTTACGCCGGCGGCTGTGCGTTGAACGTCAAGCTGAACCAGAAAATCATCGCTCGCGATGATGTTAAAGAGCTGTTCGTCCAGCCTGCGTCTGGCGATGCCGGCACCGCGGTCGGCGCGGCGGCTTATGTGTCTCACGCCCGTGGCGTGCCGGTCGAGAAGATGGAACACGTCTACCTCGGCCCGTCCTACAGCAACGAAGACGTGGTCGCTGCGTGCGCCCGTCACCCGAGCAAGCCTGCCTGGCGCAAGCTTGAGAACATGCCGGAGAACATCGCCAAGATCATGGTCGATGGCAATCCGGTGGCTTGGTTCCAGGGTCGCATGGAGTTCGGTCCGCGTGCCTTGGGTGGTCGTTCGATCATCGGTTGCCCGAGCGCCGTCGGCGTGGCTGACCGCATCAACCACCAGATCAAGTTCCGCGAGCGCTGGAGGCCTTTCTGCCCGTCGATGCTCGACACTGTTGCACCGCAGATGATCAAGATCGATCACCCTGCGCCGTTCATGACGTTCACTTTTGAAGTGGCGGAAGAATGGAAGACCCGCGTACCGGAAGTCGTCCATGAAGACGGCACGTCCCGGGCCCAGGTGCTCAAGCGCGAATACAACCCGCGCTACTACGACATGATGAAGGCGCTGGAAGTGCTGACCGGCAACGGTGTGTCGCTGAACACCTCGCTCAACCGTCGTGGCGAACCGATGATCTGCTCGCCGACGGATGCCCTGAACATGTTCTTCGGTTCCGATCTACAGTATCTGATCATGGAAGACATCCTGGTGGTCAAAGAGGGCGCGGACGCATATGACACGCTCGGCTGAACGCCATGTGCTGCAGTTCTGTCACGGCTATGACGGGCCGTTTCTGGACTGCGCCCGGCAGTACGCCAGCCTGTTCGCGGGGACCGGCTATCGCGTGACCACGGTGTTTCTGACCGGGGCCGCCGACGCCGAAGTCGCCGCGAGCTGCGCTTCCGATGAAGTGCTGTTCATGGAATACAGCTCCAAGGCCATTCGTGGCCTGAAGCTGGGTGCCATCAGCGATCTGCGCAAGATCGCCGCCTCGCGCAATTTCAGCTTCTGTATTGCTCATCGCTTCAAGCCGATCTACATCGCCTTGCTCGGCACGTCGTTGCCGGTGATTGGCGTGCATCATGCTTTTGACGATTACAAACGTGGCACACGCAAACTGTTCGCGAATTTCTTCCGCAAGCGCCTGAGCCTGCTCGGGGTCTCCGATGCCGTGCGCGACGATATGCGCAGTTGCCTGCCGAAATGGCCGGCTGCGCGGATTCAGACGCTCTATAACCGTATCGATGTGCAAACCCTGGAGGATAGCCAGGTGTCGGTGCGCGAAGCCCGGGAAATCCTCGGCTTGTCGATGGATGCCTGGGTGGTCGGTAATGTCGGGCGGCTGCATCCGGACAAGGATCAGGCCACGCTGCTGGAAGGTTTCGCCGCCGCGCTACCGGGTTTGCCGACTAACAGCCAGCTGGTGATTCTCGGCAGCGGTCGGCTGGAGCAGGACCTCAAGGCCCAGGCGCGTGAATTGGGTATCGGCGATCGTGTGCTGTTTCTCGGCCAGGTGCCTGAGGCGCGGCGCTATTTCCGTGCTTTCGATGTATTTGCCCTGAGTTCCGATCACGAACCGTTCGGCATGGTGCTGCTGGAGGCCATGGCCGCCGGTGTGCCGCTGCTCGTCACGGCGTGTGGCGGAGCGAAGGAAGTGGTCGAAGGCGTGGGCATTCTGTTCCCGTTGGGCGATGCCGAGCGTTTGGCCCAAGGGCTGCAACATCTGGCCGCGATGGACGAGCAGCAACGTCGTCAGTGTGCCGAGTTGATGCTCGACCGTTTGCGTGAACGTTTTTCCGACCGTGCGGTGCGCGATGCTTTCTGGCGTTTGCCACACGTTACCGAACTGGTGCCGAGGGGTTGATGCTCAACCGATTTCAAGGCTGGCGCGAACGTGGCTGGGCGGTAGTCGACGCCTCGACCTATGCCGATGCGTGGCAACGCTATGGCGGCAGTGTCGCAACTCATCCCATGGTGATCGAACGGCTGGCGCAGTTGGCCGACATCCCGGTGCGCTACCTGGCCTGGGAGCAAAGCGGTGAAGTCAAGGCAGCGATTCCGACCTGGGGTCGCGACCTCGCCCTGTCCAAGGATGTGCTCAAGCGCCGCGGTAAAAAGGGGCTCTTCGACCTTGGCAATGCCGAGATCATTTTGCCCGCCGCTGCCGATGCCCAAGTCCCCCTGCGTCACCGTGGACGCTATCTGTCAGCGCTGAATGAAGGCCGCTTCACCGGCATCAAGTTGCAGGCTGAACAACTGGCCATGGCCCGTACTCCTGAAGAACTGTCGAAGAAGTTTCGCTACAACCAGCGCCGCGAATTGCGTTTGCTGGAAGAAGCGGGCGGTGTCGTGCGGCCGGTTGCCGAGTTTTCCAGTCGTGAGCTGGCGGCGATTTATTGTGATCTTTTCCAGCGCCGCTGGGGCTTCCCGGCGACGGGCGCCGAACGCATGGCTGAGGTGATCGAGCTGCTGCGTGATTTGCTGATCGGCTCGGTGATTTTTCTCAACGACGCGCCCATCGCGATACAGCTGGTGTACCGCGTCGAGACACCGCAGTGGATCAGCGTCGAGTACATCAATGGCGGCGTCGATCCCGAAACCCGCGAATTCAGTCCCGGTAGTGTGTTGAGCTTTCTCAATACCCAAAGCGCCTGGGAGCATGCCCGGGCGCTGGACAAACCGTTGCGCTTTTCCTTCGGTCGTGCGGACCGTGAATACAAGGATCGCTGGTGCAATCCCGTACCGGTGTTCACCGTATGAGTCAGCCCATGAGCCGCAAACAGCAATTGCTCAAGCGCCATAGGCGCAACAAACGCATCGGTCTATTGATCGCACTGGTGCTGTTGATCGCCAGCGGCGTGCTGGTGGCCTGGTGGTTGCCGCCGGTACTCGCGGTGCTGGGCTGGATTGCCCATGAGGCCTGGTTCGCCGACCATTTGTTTTATTCCCCGAAAGACGATTACCAGTACAGTTTTCCGCCATACACCCAGCAACCCAAGGTTCGCCTGGACGGCGAGCATTTACGTTTGGGCGATGGCGTGATGCTGGTCGACGACGCCACGCTGGTATTGGCGCTGCGGGTAAAAAGTACCTGGCTGGGTCGCTTTATCGATCCCGTGGTCGAGTTGTCGGGTGGCGATCACCCGGACCGACAAACCTTCGAGCGTGGCGTGGACGGTCTGCGTTACCTCAACCTCAGCGGACAGGCGCAAGCCCTGTCGCAAGGTGAGCTGCGTCTGCGCGGACGTTTCTGTCGATTGCTCGGTGAGCCGGTGTTGTGGGCATTTGAACATCCGGATTACCGTCGCCAGCGAGTGATGGTCATCGCTCCGCATGCCGACGATGCCGAACTGGCAGCATTCGGTTTGTACAGCAGCGCCGAGCAAAGCTGGATCGTGACCATTACCGCCGGTGAAATCGAGGCCGAGCACTATCAGAAGATGGGGCTTGATGGCGTCGAATCATCCCGCTTGAAAGGCTCGCTTCGCGCCTGGGACAGTATCAGCGTGCCGTTGTGGGGCGGTGTGCCTCAGGAGCGTTGCATCCAGTTGGGTTACTTTTGTCTGCAATTGCCCGCCATGCAGAGTGCGCCGGGCAAGGCTGTGGCGTCCCGCGAGGCACAGCTTGGCGATACCCGGTATTTCCGACGATTCAATCCGTTTGCCCTGGGCAGTGACGTCGATGGCCTCCCGACCTGGGGTAATCTGCTCGCTGACCTGATCGAACTGATCGAGCGTGTTCAGCCCCAGGTCATTGTCTTGCCGCACCCGCGCTTCGATCCGCATCCAGACCATCTATGCTCTCAGCAGGCGGTGATGCAGGCGCTGAGTTTTACAACCTGGCAGCCCGAAATCTTACTGCACTACGCCAACCACCTGCACGACAACGATCGCTGGCCAATGGGCGATGCCGGTACGGGCGTGGCATTGCCGCCACAGCTGATTGCTGATGAACCGTTACGGCCCTGGGCGCTTGGTTTGTCGCCCGAAAAGCAGCGGCACAAGGCTATGTCGTTGGGCATGATGCACGACCTTCAGCCCCGGCTTCCCCTCAAGCGCCTGCTGCGCCGGGTGATACAACGTTGCCTGGCGGCCCGGCGCTGGCCGGCTTTCGGTGAAAACGAGTTCTTCCGTAAAACGGTGCGACGCCACGAGTTGTTTTGGGTCCAAGAGCTGTCTGGAAAGAGAGAGATCAATTGAAAGTTCTGTTTCTGGTGCAGAAAGAGCAGCGAGCTATCCTCGACCGTCTGTATGACGGCATCGCCGAACAGTGCGACTGCGACAAGCGTGAATTGACCAGTGAGGATCAGAACGACTTGCGTGGATATTTTCGCAAGCATGTCGATGTGACCCGCTATGACCGGATCGTTTTTTTCCTGCGCTTCAAAAAAGAGATCAGACAGGTGAGGTTCATACAGACCCTACCCAATCTGGTTATTCTTGAACATGATGCGTACCAGAATTACATCCCGTGTAAATACACCGGCAAATTCAGCGCCCATTATCGCAAGCTGCCCTGGGCGCGGGTGATCAGTTCGGGTTTCATGGTCAGCGAGCGCTTGCGTGATGAAGGTTTTGACGCGCATTTCGTGCCCAAGGGATACGATCAGGCGCTGTTGCAAAATCGTCAGCGCGAGCGCGATATCGAGCTGGGTTTCGTCGGCAGTCTCAACAGCGTCGCGTATGCCGGGCGCAAGGCCATGCTCGAGTCCGTGGCTGAAGTCGAGAACCTGCTGATCACGCGCACCAAGTCGGGTGAGGAATACTGCGAGACGTTGAGCCGGATCCGTTATTTCGTGAGTGCCGACGTTGGCATGGGCGAATACATGATCAAGAATTTCGAGGCCATGGCCTGCGGTTGTGTGCTGTTTGCCTACGATCAAGGGGAAGAAGAGAATCGCGCACTGGGCTTTATCGATATGCACAACATCGTGCTCTATCGAACCCGCGACGAACTCAGGGAAAAACTGGCTGTGTTACGCGAGTCTCCGCAGCTGACTGAAGCCATTTCATTGGCCGGACAGGCTCTGGTGGAGCGGCGTTACACCTTCCAGGCTGTGGGACATGCGATTGTCGACGCGCTGCGTGCGCCGTTGCGCGAGCATGTCCCGCTGGGATGGAAAGAGAAACTACGCTTGTCGCTCGGGCTGTGAGGCCAGGCGATTAAATAATCTTTGGTGCGGTGTAAATAAATGCTGTTCAGCGAGACTAGCGACATTTCGGTTGTCATCACCAGTTGCGGTCGCTTCGATTTGTTGACGCGAACCCTCGAGACGTTTGACCGGTTCAACACGGCTCCCATCCGTAAAGTGTTCATTACCGAGGACTCCGGCGACAGTGCCGTCGAGGCCTGCATTCCGGAACACTGGAGGGCGCATACACAGTTCTTCATTAATAAACCGCGCCTGGGGCAGTTGCGCTCCATCGATGCCGCCTATGCTCAGGTACAGACGTCGTGGATTTTCCACTGCGAAGACGACTGGGATTTCTACCGTGAAGGGTTTATCGAAGAGTCCCAATGCCTGCTGGAAGAAGATCCTCAGGCACTGCAGGTGTGGTTGCGCAGCTTCAATCACGACCTCAAGGTTCACAGCCCTTACGTGTTCCTGAACGAGCGCAAGGTCAGCCACGGCATTCCTTTTTATATACTGGGCTCCCAAAAGGCTGACTGGCAGGGTTTTTCGTTGAATCCGGGGCTGCGTCGTCGCGCGGACTACCTGATCCATGCGCCGTATTCCGCGTTTTCTGGAGAGAAGGACCTGTCGCGCTTGTATGCCGGTGAAAACCGCTATGCGTTGATACTGGAAAACGACGCGGTATTGCACACCGGCTTCGGTGAGCATGTGTTGGTTCCAGAGGAACGAGTCAACAAATTGCGGCGTAAACGTCTCGATCGGATAAAACTGATAGCGGCTCTTGTTCTCGGTCTGGCGATAGGTTGGGTGCTCCATGGAATCTAGTGGCATGAAGCCCGGAAAAATCACCGTCTCGTCGTATTTCGGAGCTGTACTCTGCCTGTTCCTGTTGAGCTTTGTGGTGGGCTGGTCTTCGAAGTGGACCAACAATCTGTTCTACGGCCTGATGATATTGCCGGGCCTGTTTTTCCTGATCAAGGTACGAGGCGCGGGCCTGCTCAAACAACCGCTGATGTGGTGGTGGCTGGCGTTCATCCTGTGGTTTCTGTTGCCTGCAACGATTGCGGGGCAGATGCAGTTTTTCAAGCACGTCTTCTACGTGCTGATGTTCGTCATGGTGGTCGGCGCCTTCAGCGATCCGCAATTTTTCCGCAGCCCGGCGTTCGTTCGCACGCAGTTCTGGATCCTGGCTTTGTACATTTTCGGCTGTGCGCTCTACGGCTGGGTTACCGGTGAGTTCGCCTTCGGCAGGCGGGTGGATCTCCTTCAAGGGCGCTTGCAGAACGTCATTTATGCAAGCATATGGCTGCTCTGCGCGTTGGCGTTGGCGTTGCCAACGTGGTTCAGGGAGCGACGCTTGATCGAGGGTGGCCTGGCCATCGCTCTGTCAGTGTTTGCGGTGGTCTTCGTTTTGCAGACGCGCACGGCATTGGTGGGAGTCGTGTTCCTGTTGGGCATCTTGTTACTTTACGGTTTCTACCATAAGCCGCGGCTGGTGGGCAGCGCTGTGGCGGTTAGCCTGGTGGTCGCGGGCCTGCTGTTCTTGATGGTGCACAACGAAGCCTGGTATCAGTCCCTCTGGGCTCGAGGCGACTCTTACCGTATCGAAATCTTTGAGATCATGGTCGGCGAGTGGCGCAACTGCGGCTGGCTAGTGGGCTGTGGCATCGACTTTCATACCGCCCAGTTGCTCGATGGCTGGATGCCGATCCAGCATCCGCACAATATTTATGTAGCACTGGGGGTGTACAGCGGCGCGGTGGCGCTGGTGTTGTTCCTCGCGCTGATGACGGCCACCCTTTGGCAGGCCTGGCGCCTGCGTGATGCGTGGGGCATGTTTCTGGCGTGTGCGCTGGTGATGCTGAACTTCGATGGCAGTTTGCTGATTGGCAACCCTGACGAGTTGTGGCCACTGGTGTTGCTGCCCGGGGCGATGATCCTCTCCCGCGTGCTGAAGGCGCAGCGCCCGGCGCTGGCGTAATGCCAGGCCTTCGCCTCCTCCCCGGAGGCGAAGGTGGCAAAGATGGCGTGATTATTTTTGCAGGGCGGTGCTCAGTTCTTCCGCAGAACAGATGCTCTGGGTCTGGCCATAATTCTGCATGAACACTTCGCCATGGCCGTCGAGCAACCACTGGCGATCTTGCGGATAGCGCACCATATGCTTGAAATTGCGCAGTCGCAGTGTCTTGCGTAGCGGACGGCGATACACCCGCATATCGGCAATGTCGATCAAGCCCAGCTGATGCTCAGGCGTGAGCACGATATTGCCCAGGTGCGCTGAGCGGAAATAGATTCCGCGCTCATGCAAGGTAGCCATGAAGGCCCCGAGCTGGCCGCGCAGCGGATCGGCATCGACCTGGGTATCCAGCAACTGACGCAGGGTCTGGCCGGGGAGTGGGTCGTAGTGCACGGCATCACGCTCGATACTCGGGATGCGGTAGACCTGACGAATTGACGGGCAGGGGATCTGCCGTTCACGCAACGCATCACAGTTGTCGGCAAAACGTTTGGCGTATGGGTACCACGCGGCCGACGTCAGCAGGCGCTTGCGGCGAAACAGCTTGAGTATCGAGCCGTCCGTCAACCGCAGAACCTTGTCCCCCGAACCATCCGCTTCAAGGACTTGTGCTCCCTCGCGCAAGGCGAGATATCGGGTGTGATCGAGCGCTTGCATCAATACTCCGGGTTAGGCGCCGTGAGGCATGGATAGCCGGCCATGTTACCGCAGCTCAGCGACTAAAATGGCCTGTGTTACACTCGCGGGCTCTTTTCTCATACAACGGGTTCTCATGACCAGCCCTGATTCGCCTGCGCCGTCGAGCTTGAAGATATACCTGCGCCTGCTGTCGTATGTGCGCCCGTACTGGGGCATGTTTGCACTCAGTATTGTCGGCTTTGTGATTTTTGCTTCGACGCAGCCCATGCTGGCGGGGATTCTCAAGTATTTTGTCGATGGCCTGAGTAACCCTGAAGCGGTGCTCTTCCCCAATGTTCCTTATTTGAGGGACTTGCAGTTGCTGATGGCCGTGCCGTTGCTGATCATCCTGATCGCCGCGTGGCAAGGCCTGGGGTCGTTTCTTGGTAACTACTACCTGGCCAGGGTCTCCCTGGGGCTGGTCCACGACCTGCGCGTCGAGCTGTTCAACAAGTTGCTGGTGTTGCCTAATCGTTATTTCGACACCCATAACTCCGGTCACCTGATTTCCCGTATCACCTTCAACGTGACCATGGTCACCGGTGCCGCCACCGACGCCATCAAAGTGGTCATTCGTGAAGGCCTGACCGTGGTGTTCCTGTTTGCCTATCTGTTGTGGATGAACTGGCAGCTGACGCTGGTGATGCTGGCGATCCTGCCAGTCATTGCGATCATGGTCAGCAGCACCAGCAAGAAATTCCGCAAGCAAAGCAAGAAGATCCAGGTGGCGATGGGCGACGTGACTCACGTGGCCTCCGAGACTATCCAGGGCTATCGCGTGGTGCGCAGCTTCGGCGGCGAGAGCTATGAAGAACGCCGCTTTGCCGCCGCCAGCCAGGGCAACACCGACAAGCAATTGCGCATGACCAAGACCGGCGCGGTCTACACGCCCATGCTGCAGCTGGTGATCTACACCGCGATGGCGGTGCTGATGTTCCTGGTGCTGTTACTGCGCGGCGATGCCACTGCCGGTGACCTGGTGGCCTACATCACCGCAGCGGGCCTGCTGCCCAAGCCGATCCGGCAGCTGTCGGAAGTCAGTTCGACCATCCAGAAAGGCGTCGCCGGTGCCGAGAGCATTTTCGAACAACTGGACGTCGAGCCCGAGGTCGACAACGGCACCGTCGAGCGCGATCGCGTCAACGGCCACCTGGACGTGCGCAACTTGAGCTTTACCTACCCTGGAACCGACCGTGAAGTGCTGAAGAACATCAGCTTCACCGCAGCGCCGGGGCAAATGATCGCCCTGGTCGGCCGTTCCGGTAGCGGCAAGTCAACCCTGGCCAGCCTGATTCCGCGTTTCTATCATCACGATATCGGCGAAATCATGCTCGATGACGTGGAAATCGAAGACTATCGCCTGCGTAATCTGCGTCGGCATGTGGCGCAGGTGACGCAGCATGTGACCCTGTTCAACGACACCATTGCCAATAACATCGCCTACGGTGACCTGGCCGGCGCCCCGCGTGCCGACATCGAAAAAGCCGCCACCGATGCTTACGCGATGGACTTCATCTCGCAGATGCCCGAAGGCCTGGACACTCAGGTCGGTGAGAACGGCGTGCTGCTGTCCGGTGGCCAGCGTCAGCGCCTGGCGATTGCCCGGGCCTTGTTGAAGAATGCACCACTGCTGATTCTCGACGAGGCAACGTCGGCGCTCGATACCGAATCCGAGCGGCATATTCAGGCGGCGCTGGATCAGGTCATGAAAGGTCGTACCACGCTGGTGATTGCTCACCGGTTGTCGACCATCGAGAAAGCCGACCTGATCCTGGTCATGGATCATGGGGAAATTGTCGAACGTGGCACCCATGCTGAATTGTTGGCGCAAAACGGCTATTACTCGCGTCTGCATGCAATGGGGCTGGATGTCCCGGCGGAAGACATCGCCTGACCCGACAAGAGGGTGAGCCTCGGCTCATCCTCTCGCACACCCGGCGTGCAACGCGTCCGGGTGATTTGTATCCGATTGCTTACGCTTCTTGACCAAACCTGAATAAATCTCTGCACCGCGCTTGTTAAGGTTCCTGAACGAATCTCTGACTTCAATCGAGGGGGCCATCCCCGTCGCGCGGGTACTGCAATGTTGCAACGTTATCTCTGGAAGCTGTTGCCCAAGCCCCAACGGCATTTCTTGCTGGGGCGGCTGTCGGTCGTGGACCGTCAGGTGGTCAACAAGTCGATGTCGGCCAATCTGCGTTTTCCCCGGCCCTTCACGCAGCGTTCCTGTCTGTTCATACACGTGCCCAAATGCGCCGGGAGCAGCGTGTGCGCAGCGCTGTTCGATGGCTGGAGCCCGGGGCACTTGCCGTTGTACTGGTACGAGCAGCAATTTCCCGAGCAGTTTGCCGTCAGTTTCAAATTCGCCTTTGTCCGCGATCCGCTGGAAAGGGCGTATTCGGCTTACGCTTTTCTGCGGGGCAACGAACTGAGCCGGCGCGATCACCCGGCGCAAAAGCTGGTCAGCCACTACCGCGACTTCGACGATTTCGTTGGCCGTTGGCTGCATCCCGAGACGATCCACCGGCAACTGCATTTCGCCGCGCAAACGGATTTTCTCACCGACTCCCTGGGGCATCTGGCGCTCGATTTCATCGGCTATCAGGAGCATCTGGAGCGGGATTTCGGGCTGGTTTGCGAACAGTTGGGTCATGCGGTGCCGCTGCCCCACGTCAACAGCTCGCAGCAGCGGCGCGCGATGCGCGCCCGTGAGTTCTGTTCGGTTCGTACCCGTCGGCTGGTACGGCGGGTCTACCAGCGCGATTACGAGATGCTGGGTTATGAATGAGGCGCAGGCAATGTCTGTCCCCCGGATCAGGCCCTATGCGCTATCGCTGTCGAGCGGCGACCGGGCCGCACTCAAGTCGCAGCGACCGCGCTGCCTCTGGCTGACAGGCTTGTCGGGGGCGGGCAAGTCGACGCTGGCCAATGCCCTGGAGCTGCAACTCAATCGTTTCGGGCTGCACACCTTTGTGCTCGATGGCGACAACCTGCGCGCCGGTCTTTGCCGTGACCTGGGGATGGGGGCTGAATGTCGCCGGGAAAATATCCGGCGCATGGCCGAAGTGGCGCGCCTGATGGTCGATGCTGGCTTGATTGTGATTGTCGCGGCGATCTCACCGTTCCGGGCCGAGCGCGAGGCGGCGCGGCGGTTGTTCGCCGAGGGTGACTTCATTGAGGTGTATGTGAGCACGCCGTTCGAGATTTGCGCGCAGCGCGATCCCAAGGGCTTGTATCAGGCGGCCCGACAGGGAAAGCTCAAGGATTTCACGGGTGTCGACAGTCCCTACGAGGCGCCGCTGCAGGCCGAGTGCGAGATTGACACGCAGGCGCTGGAGATGGCGGAGGCTTGCGGTCGATTGTCGGAGTTTTTGATTAATAAATGAACAAATAGCCCTGGTGATTCATCCCGTTGCAGCCGTCGCACTAGCCCACGCCAACCCTGTGTTAATATCGCGCCCCTGTTCATTTTGTATGTGGGTTGCTCCATGAAGTTGTCCATGCCGCGATTCGATCAAGCCCCTGTCTTGGTGGTCGGCGATGTCATGCTCGACCGTTACTGGCATGGTGGTACCTCACGGATTTCCCCTGAGGCGCCTGTACCGGTAGTCAAGGTCGAGCAAATCGAGGACCGCCCGGGCGGTGCCGCCAACGTTGCGTTGAACATTGCCGCCCTTGGTGCGCCAGCCTCGCTGGTCGGCGTGACCGGCGACGATGAAGCCGCCGACAGCCTGGTCAATAGCCTCAAGGGTGCCGGCGTACGTGCATTGTTCCAGCGCATCGCGCACCAGCCGACCATCGTCAAGCTGCGGGTCATGAGCCGTCACCAGCAACTGCTGCGCATCGACTTTGAAGAACCTTTCGCCACCGACGCCCTGGCGCTGGGCGAGCAGGTCGACGAACTGCTCGAAGGCATCAAGGTGCTGGTGTTGTCCGATTACGGCAAAGGCGCGCTGAAAAACCATCAGGTGCTGATCCAGGCTGCCCGTGCTCGCGGCATTCCGGTGCTGGCTGATCCCAAGGGCAAGGATTTCTCGATCTATCGGGGTGCGAGCCTGATTACCCCGAACCTCAGCGAATTCGAAACCATCGTCGGCGGTTGCGCCGATGAGCATGAGCTGGTGAGCAAGGGCGCGCAGCTGATGCACGACCTGGACCTCGGTGCATTGCTGGTGACTCGTGGCGAACACGGCATGACGTTGCTGCGTCCGGATCATCCGGCGCTGCACCTGCCGGCCCGTGCCCGTGAAGTGTTCGACGTGACCGGTGCCGGCGACACGGTGATTTCCACCCTGGCGGCGGCGATTGCTGCTGGCGAAGAACTGCCCCACGCGGTGGCCCTGGCCAACCTGGCGGCGGGCATCGTGGTCGGCAAACTCGGTACGGCGGCTATCAGTGCGCCGGAACTGCGTCGCGCCATCCAGCGTGAGGAAGGCTCCGAGCGCGGTGTGCTGGGGCTTGAACAGCTGTTGCTGGCGGTCGACGATGCGCGTGCGCACAACGAGAAGATCGTCTTCACCAACGGCTGCTTCGACATCCTGCATGCCGGCCACGTGACCTACCTCGAACAGGCACGCGCCCAAGGCGATCGTCTGATCGTGGCGGTCAACGACGATGCCTCGGTGAGCCGCCTGAAAGGGCCGGGTCGTCCGATCAACAGCGTCGACCGTCGCATGGCCGTACTGGCAGGTCTGGGCGCTGTGGACTGGGTGATCAGCTTCCCTGAGGGCACCCCGGAGAACCTGCTGCGCGAGGTCAAGCCGGATGTGCTGGTCAAGGGTGGCGACTACGGGATCGACCAGGTGGTCGGCGCGAACATCGTGACCGCTTATGGCGGGACTGTGAAAGTGTTGGGGCTGGTAGAAAACAGCTCGACCACAGCGATTGTCGAGAAGATCCGCAAGTCCGAGTGACACTAAAAGATCGCGGCCTGCGGCAGCTCCTACAGAGTTATATGTACATCTGTAGGAGCTGCCGCAGGCTGCGATCTTTTGCTTTCAAGAGCTGACTTTTTTACGCGGCACGATCTTTTTCAGCAGTTGCTTCGCTTTCCCGCGCAATCGCGCCAAACCGGAATCTTTCGTCGGCGGGCTCAACCCCTGCTGTCGCACCCAATCCTTCCAGCGAATCCGCTCATCACGCACCAGCCAGCCTTCCTGCCGAGCAAAGCTCTCAGCCAGGTACAACCCGCGAGTGCTCGCCGGGTACAGCTGATCCTTTTTCAAGGTATAGAGCTCGGCCATCGGTTGGCCGTCCTGCAACGGCATCAGGTAGAGATCGGGGCGTTTGCGGTCGAGCCGGGCCACCAGTTGATCGCCTTCCAGTCGCTCGTCGACATGAAACAGACTCAAGGATTTGGCTTCCTTGGGCACGTCCAGGCGCAGGTCGTAGATCAATTGCAAAGATGCGGTCGGCAAATGCACATAGGCTCGCGGACGCTCGATCAGTTGCATGTTGGCGCATCGCACCGGCCGCGCTGAGCCGGACAACGGTGTCAGGCGAAACGGCAGGGCCTCGCGATAATGCAGGGCGGACGAGTAGGGCGCCGGCAGCCAGGTGTCGTTGAAGCGGCCGCCGAGCCAGCCTTCCGGCGTCTCCAGCAGACACTCTTCGGCAATCTCCTGGATCGCCGTGTGCAGCGGCAGGTTGAGCTCATGGGCCGGCACGTAACCAGAGATCAGCTTGAGCACCACATCGCCACGGTCCTGCCGACGCTGACGCACCAGCACCCAGTAATCGCGATTCTGCCAATGCAGGGTCAGGCGTACCGAGACACCGAGGTTGGCCAGTTCCAGGGCAAACCGCTCGGTGTCAGTCACCGTCACCGGGCGGCGACGTTGCAGGGTCTGGGAGAAATTGAGCGGCATCCCGACGCTCTGATAACTCAGGCCTTCGGGCGTCGCTTCGACAAATAACGGCAGGGTCTTGAAGTTGCTCGGGTTCTTTCTTATGAGCGTACGCGGCATGTCGACTCCTGCTTAAGGCCGCGTGGGCGGCGTCAGTTTCTACGTAGGACTTGGGCTACGGTCGCGACGTTGTGGGCGAGGTGCAGCGGATTGATGGTCCCGACAATAGCACTGGCCACACCCGGATGTTCAAACAACAATTCGAAGCTGGCACGCACCGGGTCAACGCCCGGGCTCAGGCACACGTGACCGCTGGCGAGGGCTTTTTTGACCAGAATGGCTTTACCGTGAGCAGCAGCATAGTCAATGACCGGCTTCTCGTTCTGTTCGTTCAGATTGTAGGTGACCATCGCGCAATCACCTTGTTCCAGAGCCTTCAGACCGCCTTCGACGGTTTTTCCGGAAAAGCCGAAGCCGCGAATCTTGCCTTCACGCTTGAGCTCGGCGAGGGTCGCATAGACTTCGCAGTCATTGAGGATCGCCAGATCGTTGCCGTCGGAATGCACGAGCACCAGATCGATAAAATCCGTTTCCAGGCGTTGCAGGCTGCGTTCCACCGAAAGACGCGTGTGTGCCGCACTGAAGTCGTGGCTCGACTGGCCGTCAGAAAACTCTTCGCCGACCTTGCTGACAATCACCCAATCCTGGCGCTGGCCACGTAACAAAGGACCGAGGCGCTCTTCGCTGCGGCCATAGGCCGGGGCGGTGTCGATCAGGTTGATGCCCAAATCGCGGGTGAGTTTGAGCAGCATGCGCGCTTCGTCATCGCCGGGGATCTGGAAACCGTTGGGGTACTTCACGCCTTGGTCGCGGCCGAGTTTTACCGTGCCCAGGCCCAGGGGCGAAACCATCAGGCCAGTGCTGCCCAAGGGGCGATGCAGATCGTGCAGGCTCGGTTGGCTCATGGCAGCAGTTGCTCCCAGGCGGGGATGCCCATCGGTGGTTTTGGCAGGGATGGCAACGCTTGCGCAGGGCCTGGTTGAATGCCATCGCGGGCAAGACTCGCGATCACTCGGTCGGCGAAATCCGGCGCCAGCGCCAGTTTGGTTGGCCAGCCGACCAGCAGCCGGCCTTCCTCGGCAAGGAATGCATTGTCAGGACGGGTCAGTCCCGATTGCAGTGGCTCGGCGCGATCCACTCGAAGGGTAGCCCATTGCGCTGTGCTCAAGTCGATCCAAGGCAGCAACTGGCCAAGTTCTTTCTGCGCCGTGGCGATTTGCTCGACAGGCTCGCGGGCAACCCCTTCGGCTTCGGCGATATCGCCACCCATATACCAGACCCATTGGCCATCGGCGGCCGGATGGGTGGTCACGGTAATGCGCGGTTTGGTGCCACCGCCCAGGCAGTGGGCGTATAGCGGTTTGAGGCCTGGGCCTTTGGCGATGATCATGTGCAACGGCCGGCGTTGCATGGCGGGCTGGCTCAGCCCCAGCGCTTCGAGCAACGCTGCCGTTCCGGCGCCGGCGCTGAGGACAATGCGCTGGGCACGAATCTCGCGCTCGTCGACTTTCAGGCCGACCAGTATTCCACCTTCCAGCAGCGGTTCGACCTTCTGCCCGGCGAGCAAGCCATCGCCCGCCAGATCGGCCAGGCGCTGGATCAGGCTCGGCACATCGATCACCAGTTCGGCCAGGCGATAGACCTTGCCCTTGAAGCGCTTGTCTTGCAGGGCCGGCGGCAGTTGCTCGCCCTTGACCTGATCGACGCGCCCGCGCACGGCTTTACTGGCGAAGAAACTGGTGAGGTTGCCGGCGAGGGTGCCGGGGGACCAGAGGTAATGGGCTTCGGATAGCAGGCGTACGCCAGACAAGTCCAGCTCGCCGTCGCCGGCTAACGCTTCACGCCAGCGGCGCGGCATGTCAGCGATGGCTTCCGAGGCGCCGGTCAACGCACCATGCAGCGCGTACTTGGCGCCGCCGTGGATGATCCCTTGGGATTTCACACTTTGCCCGCCGCCGAGACTGGCGCTTTCCACCAGCACGGTCGAAAAACCCTGGCGGCGCAGGCGCGCATTCAGCCAGAGGCCGGCGACACCAGCGCCGACAATCAAAACGTCGGTGGAAATAACGGATGGCATGCAGCGACCTCTGTGTTCAAGACGAGGGCGCAGTATACAGACTCGAAGATTGGAGGTTTTGCTGGCGATCAATCTATGGCCAGACACGAACCCTGTGGGAGCGGGCTTGCTCGCGAAAGCGGTGTGTCAGGCAGCATTGATGTCGACTGATACGGCCCCTTCGCGAGCAAGCCCGCTCCCACAGTGGCGAACCTTAATGGCCGGCAGTTTTGGAGAACAGTTGGATGACCACAACACCCAACACAATCAGCGCCATCCCCAGCATTGCCGGCACGTCCAGCTTCTGTCCGTAGATAAACAGCGCCGCGACGCTGACCATCACGATCCCCATCCCGGCCCACACGGCGTAAGCCACACCCACGGGCACACTTCGCACCACCAGCGTCAGCATCCAGAAGGCAATGCCGTAACCGACAATGACCAGCAGCAGCGGCAGTGGCGTGCTGAAACCTTTGACCGCTTTCATCGAAACAGTGGCGATCACTTCGGCGCAGATGGCAATGGCCAGGTAGTAGTAAGCGGTCATGGGTGCATCCTCGTGGGAAGTGTTGCTCTCTGAGTTCGGCATTTTAGAGATTCTTCAGATGCGGTAAAGTCATTACCTATCTGCACTAGAGATGGGTTGAAGCCATGAACACGCAATGGAATCTGGACCAGCTGCGGTTGTTTGTCAGCGTAGCGGAGCAACGATCGTTTTCCGCCGTGGCACGGGATCAGCGCAAGGCGCAGTCGGCGGTCAGCAGTTCGATTGCACTGCTGGAGGAGGACTTGGGTGTCAGTCTGTTCGACCGTAACAGTGGCCGCCAGCCAAAACTCACCGAGGCCGGCAATGCGTTGCTGGAGGAGGCGCGGGAGGTGTTGCGCCAGTGCCAGCGCCTCAATGGCCGGGCACTGGCCATGATGAAGGGGCAGGAAGCGCGCCTGCGTCTGGCTCAGGATGAGGCGATGCCGTTTCAACCGATTATCGACAGCCTTGAAGCAATGGCCGAGCAGTTTCCCAGCCTGGAAGTTCAGCTGTCCAACGGTGCCCAAGGTGATGTGGCGCGCAAACTGGTAGAGCGTAAGGCCGACCTGGGGCTGCTGTTCTATCACGATCAAATCCCCGAAGCCCTTGAACGGCGGGTGTTGGGCAGCATTGAAATGGTCACGGTCTGCGGTGTCGACCATCCATTGGCAGCCCAGGGGACCGTCAACTGCCAGCAAATGGCCCAGCATCGACAGGTGTTGATGGCCACTCAATCCAGTGTCTATCCCGGCAGCGAACCGGCCAGTCCGCAGGTCTGGCGGGCGGATAGCTTTTACGTGATGGCCGAATTGTTGATGCGCGGCCTCGGCTGGGCCTGGTTGCCGAGAAACGTGGTGCAGTACCCGGCCTATCAGCACCAAATGGTCGAACTGGTCAGCGAATGGACCCCGCCGGCATTGATCGTGGAACTGGTCTGGCGTCGCGACGAGCCCCTCGGTCCGGCGGCCCGTTGGCTGGCGGAACGTTTTGCCGTGCACTTGCAGGCGATCGGCGAAAAAAGCCGATAGACTCCGCCGCCATGAACAGAACTCTCTATAGCGCATTGTTTTACCTGGGGCTGCCATTGGTAGCGATTCGGCTGTGGCTGCGCGCACGCAAGGCGCCGGCGTATGCCAAGCGCATCGGCGAGCGTTTCTCTTTTGGACTGCCCGCGATGAAACCCGGCGGCATCTGGGTGCATGCGGTGTCCGTGGGCGAAAGCATTGCCGCCGCGCCGATGATTCGCGCGTTGCTGCACCGTTATCCGACGCTGCCGATCACCGTGACCTGCATGACCCCGACCGGCTCGGAACGTATCCAGGCACTGTTCGCCGCTGAGCCGCGCATTCAGCACTGCTATCTGCCGTACGACCTGCCGTGCGCCGCCGCGCGCTTCCTGGATAAGGTCCAGCCAAAACTGGCCGTGATCATGGAGACCGAGCTCTGGCCGAACCACATTCACCAGTGCGCCAAACGCGGGATTCCCGTGGCGCTGGCCAACGCGCGATTGTCCGAGCGCTCGGCCAAGGGTTATGGCCGATTCCGTAAGCTGACCCAGCCGATGCTCGCCGAGATGAGCCTGTTCGCGGTGCAGACCGAAGCCGAAGCCCGGCGCTTCCGTGAGTTGGGCGCGCGTGTTGAAACTGTCGAGGTGACCGGCTCGATCAAGTTCGACCTGACCATCGATCCGCAACTGCTCCAGCGCGCCACTGAGTTGCGAGCGCAATGGCACGCTCAGGATCGTCCGGTGTGGATCGCTGCCAGTACCCACGAAGGGGAAGACGAAGTGGTGCTGGCGGCTCATCGTCAGTTGCTCGCCAGTCATCCTGATGCGTTGCTGATTCTGGTGCCGCGCCATCTGGAGCGTTTCAACCCGGTGTTCGAGTTGTGTCGGCAGCAGGGTTTCGCCACGGTGCGTCGCTCCACGGGCGAGCCGGTGACCGCGCAAACTTCGGTGCTGCTGGGCGACACCATGGGCGAGTTGCTGTTTCTCTACGCCCTGGCCGACAGCGCGTTCGTCGGCGGCAGCCTGGTGCCAAACGGTGGGCATAACCTGCTGGAACCGGCGGCGCTGGCCAAGCCAGTGTTGAGCGGGCCGCACTTGTTCAACTTCCTCGAGATCGCCGCGCAGTTGCGCAGTGCCGGGGCGTTGCAGGAAGTGGAAGACGCCGAAGGTTTGGCGGTGGCGGTGCAGCGGCTGTTCGAACTGCCGCGGGATGCGCAGCGGATGGCGGAGGCGGGGTTGAAGGTGATGCGCACCAATCAGGGCGCGTTGCAACGGTTGCTGGATGGGTTGGGGCGGTTGATCGACCGTTAGACCGAGTCGTCTTCATTCGCGAGCAAGCCCGCTCCCACACTTGATCTGTAAACGACGCAGAACCAATGTGGGAGCGGGCTTGCTCGCGAATGCTTTGGCTTTTTCGCTCAAGGCCTCGCTTTCAACTGATCCGCCGCAGCCTTGGCCAGGTCCGGTGGCAGGAAGTCCTTGTCCGGGTTGTAGTCGGCCTTGAGATAACGTGCCAGGTCCTGCAAATCCCCCGGGCTCAACGTGCCAGCGGCCTGTTTCAGGCGCAGGTTGTCGAGGATGTAGTCGTAGCGAGTGTTGTTGTAGTCACGCACCGAGGTGTACAGCTGACGCTGGGCATCCAGCACGTCGACGATGTTTCGCGTCCCCACCTGATAACCGATTTCGGTCGCTTCCACTGCGCTCTGGTTGGAGATGATCGACTGCTTGCGTGCCTGCACTTGCTCAACATCGGTGTTCACTGCGCGATGCAGGTTGCGGGTGTTTTCCACCACTTGCCGACGCAAGGATTCGCGTTGCTGCTCGGTCTGGTCCAAGCGTGAGTACGACTCGCGCACCTGGGAATTGATCAGGCCGCCGCTGTAGATCGGGATGTTCAGTTGCAGGCCAACCGACGACTGTTCGACATTGCCTTTGTAGGGTTGGCCAAAGGCGTTCGGGTTGCTGAAACCCAAGGCGTCGTTGTCACCTTTCTCGTATCTGGCCACGGCATCGACGGTGGGGGCATGGCCGGCCTTGCGCTGCTTGAGGGTTTCTTCGGCGGCGCTGACGGCGTAGTTGCTGGCCAGCAGATTGAGGTTTTGTTTGGCCGCCGTATCGACCCAGGCCTTGGCGTCGTTCGGTGCCGGCGGCAGGATCGGCAACGTGTGAACGATGCCCTGAACCGAGTTGTACTGACGGTTGGTCAGGGTGATCAACGCTTCGAACGCATCATCCACCTGGCGCTGCGCGACGATCCGGTTGGCCCGCGCGGTGTCGTAACTGGCCTGGGATTGCAGCACGTCGGTCTTGTCCGACAGGCCGACATCGAAGCGCTCGTTGGACTGATCGAGCTGGCGTTTGAACGCCGCTTCCTCAGCCTTGGTCGAGGCGAGGGTGTCCTGGCTACGCAGCACGTTGAAGTAGCTTTCGGCGGTTTGCAGAATCAGGTTTTGCTCGGTCGCCGAGAGTTGCAGGGCGGCCTGTTCGTTGACGTCTTTGGCGGCCTGGAACTGGAACCAGCGATCGGCCCGGAACAGCGGTTGCGCCAAGGTCGCCTGATAGGAATGAGCGCTACGATTGGCGGTGGCCGAAGGCTGATCGATCGAGGTGCGCACGTTGGCAAGTTCGGCACCGCCCGAGAGATTGGGCAGCAGACCGGCGCGGGCCTGGGGCACGACTTCTTTCTGGGCGCCATATTGGGCGCGTGCCGCAGCGAGGTCGGCGTTGTTGTCCACGGCTTCCTGGTAAACGCTGACCAGGTCGGTTTTGGTCGATAAGGGCGCTTCTGCTGCCCAGGCCATTCCATTGGACGCACAAGACACGGCAACGGCCAGTGAGAGTTTGCGCAGCATGAGGCGATCCCTAAAAAATTACGCTGATAATTTGAGCGCCAAAGGTACGGCGCGGGCCAAGTACCGTCAATGTGCAGCATGGCCGTTGCGAGTGTAGTTGCGCACACGTGCGGCAACAATCGTCTAATTGCGCCATTCATCATGGTGTTTACCGCGGTGTTGGCGTTCTTTGCCACTTGTGTCTAGACTGGCCGGGTTCTTGTCGGGGTGCCTTGCTATGAGGCTGAGATCGAATAATTTCGGATCCCGTTGAACCTGATCAGGTTAGCGCCTGCGTAGGGAACAAGATTTCTCGTCACCCGGCGAGTCCTCTTGTGCTTCGTCCGGGATGTTGTTCGACAATCGAACACCCCTCGAGCACTGAGCACAGCACCCGCTAGTTTTAGCGACGCGTGCGTCCATTCGTTTACAGGTTCGCTCCGACAAAAAATCCACTGCCTGGATGTGTTCGGAGAGCCCGTGATGACGATAAAACTAAAAAACACTACGAACCTGAGTGATTCGGCCCAAGTCGATCAACAATCGGTTCAACCATTTACCCGCTCGCAAAAAATCTATGTCCAGGGCTCCCGCCCGGACATCCTCGTGCCGATGCGCGAAATCAGCCTTGATGTGACCCCGACCGACTTTGGCGGTGAAATAAACGCGCCCGTGGTTGTGTACGACACCTCGGGCCCGTACACCGATCCCAACGTCATCATCGACGTGCGCAAAGGCCTGGCCGATGTGCGTTCGCCGTGGATCGAATCCCGTGGCGACACCGAGCGTCTGCCCGGCCTGAGCTCCAACTTCGGCCAGGAACGCCTCGCCGATGCCGAGCTGACCAAACTGCGTTTCGCCCACGTGAACAACCCGCGCCGCGCCAAGGCCGGTGCCAATGTCAGCCAGATGCACTACGCCCGCAAAGGCATCATCACCGCCGAGATGGAATACGTCGCCATCCGCGAAAACATGAAGCTTGAAGTGGCTCGCGCCGCTGGCCTGCTGGACCAGCAACACGCCGGTCACAGCTTCGGCGCCAGCGTGCCGAAAATCATCACTCCCGAATTCGTCCGTGACGAGATCGCTCGTGGTCGCGCGATCATTCCGGCCAACATCAACCACACCGAACTGGAACCGATGATCATCGGCCGTAACTTCCTGGTGAAGATCAACGGCAACATCGGCAACAGCGCTTTGGGTTCGTCCATCGAAGAAGAAGTGGCGAAACTGACCTGGGGCATTCGCTGGGGTTCGGACACGGTCATGGACCTGTCCACCGGCAAACACATTCACGAAACCCGCGAGTGGATCATCCGTAACTCGCCGGTGCCGATCGGTACCGTGCCGATCTACCAGGCCCTGGAAAAAGTCGGCGGCGCTGCCGAAGACCTGACTTGGGAGCTGTTCCGCGACACGCTGATTGAACAAGCCGAGCAGGGCGTCGACTACTTCACCATCCACGCTGGCGTGCTGCTGCGCTACGTGCCACTGACCGCCAAACGCGTCACCGGGATCGTCTCCCGTGGAGGTTCGATCATGGCCAAGTGGTGCCTGGCGCACCACAAAGAGAACTTCCTCTACACCCATTTCGAAGACATCTGCGAAATCATGAAGGCCTACGACGTCAGCTTCTCGCTGGGCGATGGCCTGCGTCCGGGTTCGATTGCCGATGCCAACGACGCCGCGCAATTCGGTGAGCTGGAAACCCTCGGCGAGCTGACCAAGATCGCTTGGAAGCACGACGTGCAATGCATGATCGAAGGTCCGGGCCACGTGCCGATGCAGTTGATCAAAGAGAACATGGACAAGCAGCTCGAGTGCTGCGACGAGGCGCCGTTCTACACCCTCGGCCCGCTGACCACCGACATTGCACCGGGTTACGATCACATCACCTCCGGTATCGGTGCGGCAATGATCGGCTGGTTCGGCTGCGCGATGCTGTGCTACGTGACGCCGAAGGAACACTTGGGCCTGCCGAACAAGGATGATGTGAAGACCGGGATCATCACTTACAAGATCGCCGCTCACGCCGCTGACCTTGCCAAGGGGCATCCAGGTGCGCAGATTCGCGACAACGCCTTGAGCAAGGCGCGTTTCGAGTTCCGTTGGGAAGATCAGTTCAACCTGGGCCTTGATCCGGACACCGCTCGTTCGTATCACGATGAGACCCTGCCGAAAGACTCGGCCAAGGTCGCGCATTTCTGCTCCATGTGCGGGCCGAAATTCTGCTCGATGAAAATCACCCAGGAAGTCCGTGAGTACGCGGCCAACCAGCGGATCGAAACGGTCGATGCCGAAGTCGCCCAGGGATTGGCGGACCAGGCCGAGCGGTTCAAGCAGGAAGGCAGTCAGCTGTACAAGAAGGTTTGATCTGATCCGAAAGTGTGGGGCCTGAAAGGGCTCCATCGCCAGCAGGCTGGCTCCCACACTGGATTTGTGGTGTTCACAAGTCCCTTGTGGGAGCCAGCCTGCTGGCGATAGCGATCGACACAACAAAAAATGTCCCTCTGAGATAACACCCTTGAGCATTCAACCCAGCACCTACTCACCCGACATCGCGGTGCCAATCGACAAACGTGTCTTCGGCGGTCGCGATCTGTTTTCCCTGTGGTTCTCCCTCGGCATCGGTCTGATGGTGCTGCAGACCGGCGCTTTGCTCGCGCCAGGCCTGGGCCTGTCCGGCTCGTTGCTGGCGATTTTCCTCGGCACGCTGGTTGGCGTTTTGCTGCTGGCCGCCGTTGGCGTGATCGGCAGCGACACCGGCCTGTCGTCGATGACCGCGCTCAAGCTCAGCCTCGGCAAACGTGGTGCGAGCCTGCCGGCAGTGCTGAACCTGCTGCAACTGGTCGGTTGGGGCTCGTTCGAAATCATCGTGATGCGCGACGCCGCCAGCCTGTTGGGCGCACGAGCGTTCAGCGAAGGCAGCTTGCTGTCGAATCCGCTGCTCTGGACGTTGTTCTTCGGTGGATTGGCGACGTTGCTGGCCGTCAGTGGTCCGCTGACGTTCGTGCGGCAGATCCTGCGCAAGTGGGGTATCTGGCTGCTGTTGGCCGCGTGCATCTGGCTGACCTGGAACCTGTTCGCCAAAGCTGATCTGGCCGCGTTGTGGGCGCAGGCCGGTGACGGTTCGATGCCGTTCGCCGTGGGTTTCGACATTGCGATCGCCATGCCGCTGTCGTGGTTGCCGCTGATTGCCGACTACTCGCGTTTCGGCAAGCGTGCGAAAAACGTCTTCGGTGGCACCGCTATTGGCTTCTTTATCGGCAACTTCTGGCTGATGAGCCTGGGCGTGGCTTACACCCTGGCGTTCGCGCCGAGCGGTGAAGTGAATGCTCTGCTGCTGGCGCTGGCCGGTGCTGGCCTGGGGATTCCGTTGCTGCTGATTCTGTTGGACGAGTCGGAAAACGCATTCGCCGACATTCACTCGGCAGCCGTGTCGAGCGGGATTCTGTTGCGCTTGAAGGTCGAGCATCTGGCGTTGGCCATCGGCGTGATCTGCACGCTGATCGCTTGCCTGGCGCCATTGGCCCAGTACCAGAACTTCCTGTTGTTGATCGGTTCAGTGTTTGCGCCGTTGTTCGGCGTGGTGCTGGTGGATCACTTCATCCTGCGCAAACGTTCTGCTCAAGTGGCGTCAGGCGCATTGCGCTGGCCGGCACTGCTCGCCTGGCTGGGCGGGGTGAGCACCTATCATTTGCTGGCCAACCTGTATCCGGACATCGGCGCAACCCTGCCGGCGTTGATTGTGGCAGGGCTGCTTCAGTTGGTGCTGGGTCGGGCTTTCAGTTACGGCCGGGAAACAGCTCAGGTTTGAGAATGCCGTTCAGGCGAGGGTAGGGGATCTTCAGTTCGACGTGGCCGAGCGCATAAGGCGCGATGGTGCTCACTTCGTACTTGAGGATCACCCCGCCGTAGGTCAGCGCCACGTTCTGGGTTTTCACGAAGGGCCAGCTCTTCACGAACTCCGGTTCCTGATCGAGCTTGGTGCTGATCAGCCAACTGTTGTGCGCGACCTGCGCCGTTTTCCAGAAGGCTTCTTCCTGCCCCGGAACCAGCATGTCCGACAGCGTCAGCACTTTATGTTGCTGGCGTGAATAGTTGATAAAGCTGCGGCCCGGCGTGCCATGGGCACCGCCGGTGTCCAGATAGCTGGAAAACTCGACGATCACCAAGCCGTCATGCTGTTCACGTACCTTGGCTTGCAGGTAGCTGCTGTAGCGCGGGCCGGCACTGCTCAAAAATTGCTCGCGATACGCCGCCAGCGTCGGTGCCACCGGGGCGTCCGGCGTGGTGCGGGTCATTTGCAGCAGGCGTTTTTCAATAATACTGTCGAGCTGAGGCTCGGCCGGGAAGCGCAAAGTGTCGATGTTCACCAGTGGGCAATCGGCATTAGTGCAGCCAGGCTTGAGCTGTTCGGAAGCGTCGCGGGTAGTTTCCAGCGGCGCCCGGTAGTTGGGCTGGAACAGGCTCTGGCAGGCGCCCAGGGTCAGGGCGATTGCGGCCACGGAGGCGATTTTAAAAAGCGACATGGGCGTCCTTCATAAAACAGGGAAAGGCGAAAAGTTACCCGCTTCGACTGTCAGCGAGGTAATCAGTTCGCCACTAAGCTAATTAGAGTTGGTTTCGCCCTCACCGTCTATCCCGCTGGCTGGAAAGGGGCTGCATCAAACGTCACGGGCGCGTTAGGATGGCGCGAAGTCGAGGTTGGAGCCTCTTCTCTGATTTGTAGAACGAGGATTGTCATGACCGATTTTGCCAACGCCATTCCGACCACCGTTGAGATCGTTCGGCGCGAAAAGTGCTTCGAGGGCTTCTACAAACTCGATCGCGTGCATTTGCGCCACGAATTGTTCGCTGGCGGCATGAGTCGCGAGATCAATCGTGAAGTGTTTGTTCGTCACGATGCGGTGTGCGTGCTGCCTTACGATCCGCAGCGCGACGAAGTGGTGCTGATCGAGCAGTTTCGCGTCGGCGCCATGGGCAAGACTGACAATCCGTGGCTGATCGAACTGGTCGCTGGTCTGATCGACAAGGATGAAGAACCGGAAGCAGTTGCTCACCGCGAAGCGCAGGAGGAAGCTGGGCTTGTATTCGGGGCGCTCTGGCCGATGACCAAATATTTTCCATCGCCGGGCGGCAGCAATGAATTCGTGCATTTGTACCTGGGGCGCTGCGACAGTAACGGGGTCGGCGGCCTGCATGGGCTGGAGGAAGAGGCAGAAGATATCCGCGTCACGGTCTGGGCATTCGAAGATGCCCTGCAAGCCGTACGCGACGGACGTATTGCCAACGCGGCCAGCATCATTGCCTTGCAATGGTTAGCTTTGAACCGCGCTGAAGTGAGGGGGTTATGGTCGTAAACAAGCTGCGCGATCGCTATCGAGTGGACCTTGTGGGGCTGCAAGCCTCCTGCGAGGCGAACTACGCGCGCCTGATGCGACTGCTGCCGGATATGCGCAACGAGCCGGCAGCCCGGCGCATTGCCGTGACCCATGGCGAGCAGATGCTCGGCGTACTGGCCCTGGAAGTGCTGCAGGTCTGTCCGTACACCACGACCCTGCAGGTGCGCCAGGAGCACAGCCTGCCGTGGCTGCCGGTGCCGCAACTGGAAGTTCAGGTCTATCACGATGCGTGCATGGCCGAAGTTGTCAGCGCCGAACATGCGCGACGCTTTCGCGGCATCTATCCTTACCCGAACGCCTCGATGCATCAGCCGGACGAAAAGGCCCAGCTGAATATGTTCCTGGGGGAATGGCTAAGCCATTGTCTGGCGTTGGGGCATGAGTACGAAGTCGTACGTTAGTCGTGCGATTAGTTGTGAACTGCGTCAGGTTCACAGGTTTCCCCTTTTGATCGTCCCCCAGCATAATTGCGGCCTCATCCAATCCCGTGATTCAGCCTTGGGAGAACGCCTTGCCGAGCGTATCCACATTGACCACCGCCGATCCGGCGTTGCTGGTGCAACTCTCCGACAGTCATCTGTTTGCCGAAGCGGACGGGACGTTGCTGGGCATGAACACGCGTGACAGCCTGCAAAAGGTTATCGAGTTGGTGCGGCTTCAGCAGCCCCGAATCGATCTGATCATTGCCAGTGGCGATCTTTCCCAGGACGGCACGCTTGAGTCTTATCAGCAGTTTCGCGACCTGACGCGGCCGCTGGATGCGCCGGCCCGCTGGATCCCCGGCAATCACGATGAGCCGCAGATCATGGCCGAAGCGGCGGTGCAGAGTGCCTTGCTGGAACCGGTGGTGGACGTCGGCAACTGGCGAGTCACACTGCTGGATTCGGCAGTGCCGGGTTCGGTGCCGGGGTATTTGCAGGATGAGCAATTGCAGTTGCTGGCCTGCTCGTTGAGCGAAGCGCCGGAGCGGCATCATCTGGTGTGTTTTCATCATCACCCGGTGTCGATCGGGTGTGCATGGATGGAGCCGATCGGGCTGCGCAATCCAGAGGCCTTGTTTGCGGTGCTGGACCGGTTTCCGCAGGTGCGGGCTGTTTTGTGGGGGCATGTTCATCAAGAGATTGATCAGGATCGTAACGGCGTGCGGTTGATCGCTTCGCCTTCGACCTGCATTCAGTTCGAGCCGGGCAGTGATGATTTCAAAGTCGGGGATCAGGCGCCGGGGTATCGCTGGTTGCGATTGTTGCCCGATGGTCTGATTGAAACCGGCGTGGAGCGGGTCGCCGGGTTCGATTTTCAGGTCGACTACGGCTCTGACGGCTACTGACGGCTGCGAACTTGGCGGCCTACGGGCCGACCATGTTGTGGTTGACCGGGTACATATCCATTTCTGCGGTAACGGCGGCTGGCGGTTTCGCCCTTACGGCGACTCACTTTTTTTTCAAACGCCAAAAAAAGTAAGCAAAAAAAGGCTCGCCCCGAGCGTCCGGCCCCTCGCCTAGGCTCGGCGTTCCTTCGTTCCGGTATCCATCCGGGGACACTGCCCTCCGGTCTGCTTCGCGACGACCTACATGCAGCGTGTTCGACTGCGTCGAACGGCGCTGCGCGCCACTCCCCGGATGAACACCTCCACTCAGCCTCCCGAAGGGGCGGGTGGATCAAGATCAAGAGCTGCAGGCGAGCTAACGCTCGGCCTGATGAGTGGTGAGAAGCGAAGCGTGTACGCCGATCCATTGTGGGAGCGAGCCTGCTCGCGATGGCGGCCTGACAGCCGACCGGTCTCTAGCCGATGTATACCAAACCCCTGTGGGAGCTGGCTTGCCTGCGAAGGCGACCTGACAGCCGACCAACATCTTGCTGATGTACAAAATTCCCCGTGGGAGCGAGCCTGCTCGCGAAGGCGACCTCACTGACGATGCTGTTTAATGGTCAGCAAAAATTTCAGAACCTTCCCACGAAGTTTTCAGGTTGCCCGTCAGACGTGGCGTCTCTAGCCTTTTGCGTGTCGCTGACACATTCAGCGATCGGGCTTCGCGGCCCTATGAACTGAGGCATAATCGCCGCGCTTTACAACAGCACTTTCGGGTGTCTGTCGTTTTGTGTCATGGCGGCTGTGCGTGGGATACCTTCGGGTATGCCGATTCTCAGTTCTCGGTCCGCGAACCCGCGTACAGCTGCCACCCTTACATTGCATCGCGGCAATTGGGGGTGGCTCCATATCAATGAACTGAGGTGTCACCATGTTCAAACCAACCCCCAATCCCCCCGCCCGCAAATCCAGCACGATGTACATGATCGTCCCCGAAATGGACACGGAAAGCCTTTTGGCCCATTCCTGTGAGTCACTGGCTTCGGCGAGTGTCATGGCCAGCGATTTTGCGGCGCGCCTGCATGGGGCGGACCGGCATGCGGCGATGGCAATTCAGCAACTGGTCATGCTGGCCGAGTTGGCGGTGAATCGGGCGCTGGATAACGTCGATCCGACATAACGGTTAGACCGAGTCATCGTTCTTCGCGAGCAGGCTCACTCCCATAGGAGATGTGTGAGCGACGCAGATCCAATGTGGGAGCGGGCTTGCTCGCGAAGGCGTCCACACGGACGACCCAATTTCCGCGGATATCCCCGATTCCCCCGACTCCCTGTAAACTCCGCCTCTTTACCCGACGCACAGGGAGTTCAAATGTCCGGTTCGATCCTTTATATCCACGGTTTCAACAGCGCGCCGGCGTCGAAGAAAGCCTGTCAGCTGGTGAAGGTGATGGAGCAACTGGGCTTGAGCGATCAATTGCGCGTTCCGGCCCTGCATCACCATCCGCGCGAGGCCATCGGTCAGCTGGAGCAAGCGATTGAGGAGCTGGGGCGGCCACTGCTGGTCGGCAGCTCACTCGGCGGCTACTATGCGACTCACTTGGCCGAGCGCCATGGCCTCAAGGCCCTGTTGATCAACCCTGCCGTCAGTCCGCACCGGATGTTCGACGGGTTTCTGGGGACGCAGAAAAACCTGTATACCGATGAGGCCTGGGAGTTGACCCACGACCACGTGACGGCCCTGGCCGAGCTGGAAGTGCCGGCGTCCCAGGACCCGCAGCGATATCAGGTATGGTTGCAGACCGGCGACGAAACGCTGGACTATCGCGCAGCCCAGCAGTATTACCGGGCCTGTGCCTTGCGTATCCAGGCTGGCGGCGACCATAGTTTCCAGGGTTTTGCCGAGCAATTGCCGGCAATGCTGAGTTTTGCCGGCATCGGCGCAGATTTGTATCAGGCGATTGATTTCACTGCACTGTGAGTCATCACCCCTTTTTCTTTGAACACTTTTTCAGAAGACGGACGACGAGACCCCATGGCCACTCCCAGCGCTAGCTCTTATAACGCAGACGCCATCGAAGTCCTCTCGGGCCTCGACCCGGTGCGCAAACGCCCCGGCATGTACACCGACACCAGTCGGCCGAACCACCTCGCCCAGGAAGTCATCGACAACAGCGTCGACGAAGCCTTGGCCGGGCATGCAACCTCGGTGCAAGTCATCCTGCACGCCGACCACTCCCTGGAAGTCAGCGATGACGGCCGTGGCATGCCGGTGGATCTCCACGCCGAAGAAGGTGTGTCGGGTGTCGAGCTGATCCTCACCAAGCTCCATGCGGGCGGCAAGTTTTCCAACAAGAACTACCAGTTCTCCGGCGGTCTGCACGGGGTGGGTATTTCCGTGGTCAACGCCTTGTCGACCGAAGTCCGGGTGCGCGTAAAGCGTGACGGCAACGAATACCAGATGACCTTCGCCGATGGTTACAAGAAAACCGAACTGGAAGTGATCGGCACCGTCGGCAAGCGCAACACCGGCACCAGCGTGTTCTTCGCGCCGGACCCGAAGTACTTCGATTCCCCGAAATTCTCCATCAGCCGCCTCAAGCACGTGCTCAAGGCCAAAGCCGTTCTGTGCCCGGGGCTGCTGGTCAGTTTTGAAGACAAGGCCACCGGCGAGAAAGTCGAATGGCATTACGAAGATGGTCTGCGCTCCTACCTGCAAGATGCCGTCAGCGAATTCGAACGCCTGCCAAACGAACCCTTCTGCGGCAGCCTCGCCGGGAATAAAGAAGGGGTCGATTGGGCGCTGCTGTGGTTGCCCGAGGGTGGCGACAGCGTTCAGGAAAGCTACGTCAACCTGATCCCGACGGCGCAGGGCGGTACTCACGTCAACGGTCTGCGTCAGGGCTTGCTCGATGCGATGCGCGAGTTCTGCGAATTCCGCAGCCTGCTGCCGCGCGGCGTGAAGCTGGCGCCGGAAGACGTCTGGGAACGCATCGCCTTCGTGCTGTCGATGAAGATGCAGGAGCCGCAATTCTCCGGCCAGACCAAAGAGCGTCTGTCGTCCCGTGAAGCGGCGGCGTTTGTTTCCGGTGTGGTCAAGGACGCGTTCAGCCTGTGGCTCAACGCCCATCCCGAGACCGGCATGCTGCTGGCGGAACTGGCCATCAACAACGCCGGCCGTCGTCTGAAGGCCAGCAAGAAGGTTGAGCGCAAGCGCATCACCCAAGGTCCGGCGTTGCCGGGCAAACTCGCCGATTGCGCCGGGCAGGACCCGATGCGTTCCGAGCTGTTCCTGGTGGAAGGTGATTCCGCCGGCGGTTCGGCCAAGCAGGCGCGGGATAAAGAGTTTCAGGCGATCCTGCCGTTGCGCGGCAAGATTCTGAACACCTGGGAAGTCGACGGCAGCGAAGTGCTGGCCAGCCAGGAAGTGCACAACATTGCCGTGGCCATCGGTGTCGATCCAGGTTCGGCGGACATCGCCCAGCTGCGCTACGGCAAAATCTGCATCCTCGCCGACGCCGACTCCGACGGTCTGCACATCGCCACGTTGCTGTGCGCGCTGTTCGTCCAGCATTTCCGCCCGTTGGTGGATGCCGGTCACGTTTACGTCGCGATGCCGCCGCTGTACCGCATTGACCTGGGCAAAGAGATTTACTACGCCCTCGACGAAGCCGAGCGCGACGGCATCCTCGATCGCCTGGTGGCCGAGAAGAAACGCGGCAAGCCACAGGTCACCCGATTCAAAGGTCTGGGTGAAATGAACCCGCCACAGCTGCGCGAAACCACCATGGACCCGAACACTCGGCGTCTGGTGCAGCTGACGCTGGACGATTTCGAAGCGACCTCGGAAATGATGGACATGCTGCTGGCGAAAAAACGCGCTGGCGACCGCAAATCCTGGCTGGAATCCAAAGGCAACCTGGCCGAGGTTCTTGGCTGATGCGGGTTGGCTTTGCCCTGGCGTGTGCGTTACTTCTGACTTCGGTGACGGCGTTTGCCGTACCGGTGCCAGAGTTGCGCCTGTTGTCCGAGCATCCCGTTGACGGTATGCGCGGCGGCAACCTGTCGGGGCTCGCCCAGTGCGGCGAGGATTTGTGGACGGTGTCCGATCGCGACGATGATCAGATCTACCGCCTCGATACCCGCGACAGCGTCTGGCAAGCTGAAGCCGTGGGCATCGGCGTGCCACCGGTGCCTGATAGCGGTTTGCCCTGGGGCTTGCGTTCGCGGGCCTGGGCGGCGTCGTTTGTCCGTGGCGGAGATCTGGATTTCGAAGGCATCACCTGCGACAGCGCCGGTAATCGCTACATTGTCAGCGAGGCCCATGCGGCCGTGCTGCAAGTGCCAACGACGGGGCCTGCATCCTGGCTGAAGATTTCGCCGATGCTGGTTCGCGAAGCGCGGGCCAGTGGCATGTTGCTGCGCTTCAATGCGTTGTTCGAAGGCCTGGCGATCAATCCTGACGGTGACAAATTGTGGCTGGCCGCCGAGCGCGAGAGCCGCGGGTTGCTGCTGCTCAAGCGTAAGCAAACCGTCTGGGACTGTGATGGCGGCTGTGTGCTGCTGAGCGAAGCCGGGAAGGAAATGCAGCCTGCACAATTTCCCAGGGCCAGAGCGCTGCCCCGGGATTTTGCCGATCTGTCATTGTTCAACGGCAAGCTGTTTACCCTTGAGCGCAACGTCTACCAGATTTGCCGCCGTGACGCGCAGACGGCCAAGGTCGAGCGCTGCTGGTCGTACGCCGCCGAGGCACTGCAGGAAAACCGGCGTTATCCACAGGCCTTTGGTCTGGAAGAAGCGTTGATCGTGGACGCCGACGGCGCCTGGATCGGTATCGACAACAACACCGGTACCCGCGCCGATGGCGAGGTACGCCCGATTATCTGGCGCTTTGCCGCGCCGGAAGGTGGCTGGAGTGCCAAGCCATGACTCCGCAACCGCCGGGTAAGCGCGCCGGTCGGGTGTTGATGGTGCTGGCCTGGTGCGCCGCGCTGTTTCTAGCGACGCGCTTTTTTGGGCAGTGGGAGCAACGGCAATACAATCCCAACGCCGTCGTCAGTTCGGAACAGGGCGAAGGTTTTATCGAAGTGAAACTGGTCGGTAACAGCCAGGGCCATTTTGTCGCCAGCGGCCAGATCAACGGCCAGCCGGTGGATTTCATGCTCGATACCGGGGCGACCGATGTGGCCATCCCGGGTGGTCTGGCCGAACGGCTGAAACTGGAGAAAGGCTTCGGGGTGACCCTGAGCACCGCCAGCGGTCGCGCGGAGGGTTATCGAACCCGCATCGACAAGCTGCAACTGGGCGACATTGTGTTGCGTGATGTGCGCGCCCTTGTCGTGCCAAGCCTGGATGGCAATCAAGTGCTGCTCGGCATGAGTGCACTGAACAAACTTGAATTTACCCAGCGCGGTGGCACCATGCTGCTGCGCCAGACAACGAACCGATGAGGCCCGCATGAGCGACTCCCTTGATCTCAGCCTGGACGGTGTAGAGCGCCGGTCACTGGCTGACTTCACCGAAAATGCCTACCTCAACTACTCCATGTACGTGATCATGGACCGTGCCTTGCCGCATATCGGCGACGGCCTGAAACCGGTACAGCGACGCATCATCTATGCGATGAGCGAGTTGGGGCTGGACGCCGATTCCAAGCACAAGAAATCGGCGCGTACCGTCGGTGACGTGCTCGGTAAATTCCACCCCCACGGCGACTCGGCCTGCTACGAAGCCATGGTCCTGATGGCCCAACCGTTCAGCTATCGCTACACGCTGGTCGACGGCCAGGGTAACTGGGGTGCGCCGGATGATCCCAAGTCCTTCGCCGCCATGCGTTACACCGAAGCACGGCTGTCGCGTTATTCCGAAGTGCTGCTCAGCGAGCTGGGCCAGGGCACCGCGGACTGGGGCCCGAACTTCGACGGCACACTCGACGAGCCGCTGGTGTTGCCGGCGCGGTTGCCGAATATCCTGCTCAACGGCACCACCGGTATCGCCGTGGGCATGGCCACCGACGTGCCTCCGCACAACCTGCGGGAAGTCGCGACCGCCTGCGTGCGCTTGCTCGATGAGCCCAAAGCCACGGTCGAACAGCTCTGTGAACACATTCAGGGCCCGGATTACCCGACCGAAGCGGAAATCATCACGCCGCGCGCCGACCTGCTGAAAATCTACGAAACCGGTCGCGGTTCGGTGCGTATGCGCGCCGTGTACCACATCGAAGACGGCGACATCATCGTCACCGCGCTGCCGCATCAGGTCTCGGGCGCCAAGGTGCTGGAACAGATTGCGGCCATGATGCAGGCCAAACCGTCCAAGGCTCCGCAGATCGCTGACCTGCGAGACGAATCCGACCACGAAAACCCGTGCCGGATCGTGATTATTCCGGGCGCACGCAAAAACTTTGACCACGACGCGCTGATGCAGCACCTGTTCGCCAGCACGGAGCTGGAGTCGAGCTATCGGGTCAACATCAACATCATTGGCCTCGACGGCAAGCCGCAGTTGAAAAACCTGCGTGCGCTACTGGTGGAATGGCTGGAGTTCCGCGTCAACACCGTGCGTCGTCGCCTGCAATTCCGCCTGGACAAGGTCGAGCGTCGCCTGCACCTGTTGGACGGTTTGCTGATCGCCTACCTCAACCTGGATGAAGTGATTCACATCATCCGCACCGAGGAGCACCCGAAAGCGGCATTGATCGAGCGTTTCGCCCTGAGCGAAATCCAGGCCGACTACATCCTCGACACGCGTTTGCGTCAGTTGGCGCGACTGGAAGAGATGAAGTTGCGTGCCGAGCAGGATGAACTGCTCAAGGAACAAGCCAAGCTGCAAGCCCTGTTGGGCAGCGAAGCCAAGTTGAAAAAACTGGTTCGCACCGAGCTGATCAAGGACGCCGAAACCTACGGCGACGACCGTCGCTCGCCAATCGTCGAGCGCGCCGAGGCCAAGGCCCTGACCGAGCACGACCTGCTGCCGAACGAGAAAGTGACGGTGGTTCTGTCGGAAAAAGGCTGGGTTCGTTCCGCCAAGGGGCACGAAATTGACGCTACCGGGCTTTCCTACAAGGCCGGCGATGGCTTCAGGGCCTTGGCGGCCGGGCGATCCAACCAGTTTGCGGTGTTTATCGACTCCACCGGTCGCAGCTATTCGGTGGCGACTCACACGTTGCCATCGGCCCGTGGTCAGGGCGAACCGCTGACCGGTCGTCTGACGCCGCCACCAGGGGCGAGTTTCGAATGCGTACTGATGCCGGAAGACGACTCGCTGTACGTGATCGCCTCCGACGCCGGCTACGGTTTCGTGGTCAAGGGTGAAGACCTGCAAGCCAAGAACAAGGCGGGCAAGGCGCTGCTGAGCCTGCCGAACAACTCGAAGGTCATTCTTCCGCGCCCGGTGACGGATCGCGAGAATAATTGGCTGGCTTCGGTAACCACCGAAGGTCGCCTGCTGATCTTCAAGATCAGCGATCTGCCACAATTAGGTAAGGGCAAAGGCAACAAGATCATCGGGATCAACGGTGAGCGTGTGGCCAGTCGCGAAGAATATGTCACGGACATCGCCGTACTACCGGAAGGCGCCACATTGGTGTTGCAGGCCGGAAAACGTACCTTGTCACTGAAGGCGGACGACCTCGAACACTACAAAGGTGAGCGTGGGCGTCGTGGTAACAAACTGCCACGTGGCTTTCAGAGGGTGGATGCGCTGCTCGTCGAAAACCTCAATTAAGCGTCCTAGAGCGCTCGATCTACGATTTAACGCGTAGATCGACGCAATGGCGCTGGAGTCGGAACGCATATTCACGGATGATATGGCCTTTCAAGCGCCGGCGTGGCCGAGCGTTCTTCATATTTTTTGAGTATTTTCACTGTGGTTAGCCTTGTGGCAACCACCTGGATGGGACGATGACTGCTCTGCGCCTTCCTTTTATTTTGATGCTCGCTGGCGTACTTGGCCTGGCGGGTTGCAGCGTTCACCAACCGGTGTCGTTGTATCAGCTGGACAGCGGAAGTCCGGCTGAGCCTGCGCAAAGCGCGGGCATGGCCGTGCTGTTGGGCCCGGTGACGGTGGCTGACTACCTGCAACGCGAAACGCTGTTGCAGCGTCAGCCGGATGGCAGCCTGCAAGCCTCGGCTGATGGTCGTTGGGCGGGTAGCCTGTCTTCCGACATTGATCAGCTGTTGCTGCGTCAGGTAGCGGGTCACCTGGACAGCCAGCGCGTCGTGCTGGCGCCGGCGACTTTGGGCTTCACACCGGATGTTCAGGTGTTACTGACCATCACGCGCCTGGACTCGGGTGAAGCGCAACCGGCGATCCTTGATGCGCAATGGCGTTTGATCGATCGTCGCGGACAGGTTCGCGATAACCGCATCATTCATCTGCAGGAACAGCATGCCGGCGGCACGGCGGCTCAGGTTCAAGCTCAGGGCGTGCTGCTGCAGCGTCTGGCCGAGCAGCTGTCGACCGCACTCAAGCCGCTGGCCAATCAGCCACCGATTGCCGAAGCCCCACGTAAGCCGGCTGCCAAGCCTGCGGCACCGGCGGCGGAAAAGGAAAAACAACCCAAGATCCCGATGGCTTCGCCGATCCGGACCGATATGGAAGTGTTCAGGTTCTAAACCTGGAATGATTCGAAGCAAAGCCCGCATTGATGCGGGCTTTGTTGTATCTGCAGGTTGAGATCCTTGGCGCTGCTAATGGCCTCTTCGCGCGCAAACCCGCTCCCACAAGGTGCTGCGTCGCATGGAGATCAAAGGTGGGAGCGGGCTTGCCCGCGAAAGCGTCAGAGCAGACAGTAAAAAAGCCCGCAGACGAGTGATCATCTGCGGGCTTCGTTGTTGCTGGGCTAGTACTTACGCCCGGCGTTCATGCATCCGCGCCAGTTGCCGCTCAAGCATCGACGGATAAGGCTCCATCAGCCGCTCTACGCAGCACGCGCCTTCCGGGCTGGCGATCGGCCGGATCCGCGCACGTTGGCGGATCAGCGCGTCGTCACTGATCTTGCGCTCCACCAGCAGCAGATTGCGGCTGTGTTGCGACAAGGCCAGGGCATCCTGAGCGGATTCGGTCAGCAGCAGGTCGATCTGGCTCAGGCCGAACAGCTCGTCGCCCAGGGTCAGGCCCAGCTGCAATTGCAGGGTGATGCCGCTGTCGGCAACTTCGATCTGCAACTGATGGCCCAGGGCCCGCAGCAGCTCACCGCAGCAGATGGCGTTGGTCAGGTAATCGTCGCCGCTGTCTTCGGTGTGGAACAGCATCAGCGTGCTGCCATCATTCAGGGTATGCAGTTCGCTCTGGTAGAGCGATGCAGCCTGATCGAGGCAATCGCGATAGCGTTTGAGCAGTTCTTCCAGGCGAGCCCGCGGCAGCCGACGCAGTTGATCCTGGGCGCCCAGTTGCACGGCCAGCACCGCACTGTGCTGTGGCAGGTTCGAAACGACAGGTTTGACGGCCGGTTTTGGCGCGTGGTCTGCCGACTCGTCGCGAAGGTCGGCGAATGGATCTTCATCGTCATCATCGTCCTCGACGGTGCTGACAATGCGCCGCGGTGCAGGCTTGAGGCCTGCCACCGGTCGAGTTTCGTCGAAGCTCGGATCCCGCAGATTGCGTACTTCGAAGGCCGGGTCGGCATCGTCGCTGTCGTCGAACTCGGGTTCCGGCACAGGCTCCGGCTCGGCTGGCTCCGGCGCGAAGTTGGCGTGCAGCTGACGCGCCAGGTCACCGACTTCATCCTGGCGCTCGGTGCCCGGGGTGTATTCGTCGATATTGCGCAGCCACACCCGCAATTGCAGCAGCGGCGTGGAGATGTGCCGACCCAGGCGCAGGCTCAAAGCCAGGGACAGGGCAAGCAGAATCGCACTCAGGATGCCCATGCTTTGCAGGCTGATGGTCATCGGCTGCTGGAACTGGTCCATGTCCAGGCTGATGCGCAGTTGCCCGGCGGTCACGTCCTGGAAGGTGATCTTGCTCTGGTACATGCCCTCGGCTTCGCCCAGCAGGCTATGCTTGGGGCGCTGACCGGCTTCGGCGAGGATGCGGTTATCCACGCTGTAGATAGCGGCGTGGGCCACCAGCTTGTTCTTGGTCAGGTTGTTGAGCAGCACGTTGAGGCTGAGGATGTCGTTGGACACCAACAGCTCCGTGGCGGACGTAGCCGTCTGGGTGGTCAGGCTTTCGCCCAGGGCATCCGCCTGCTCATGCATGGCCTGCTTGAACTGCAATCCCATCACGCAGGCGTAGATCACCAAGGCCAGAGCGACCAGGATCACGTTATGGCTGGCGATGCGCAATGCAATCGGTACACGGCGGTGGCGCAGTGCACGGAAGATCAGCAGAAAGAAGTTATCGGTTTTTACTGGCGTGGGCCGGTTCACTTGAGCTCGGCTCTTTTGTCCGTGAAGTTGACGCGCAGTATAGCGACAGGCCCTAGACCGGCAAAGCGCTCACGGTGCCCGATGGTCACTGAAAGTGGGTAGAATGCGGTTTTTTTCCACCTGCGGGGGTGCGCCTTGCGCGAAATCGTCCTGATAAACATCACGGGAGTCGACCGTCCGGGTCTGACTGCGGCCATTACCGGCGTTCTGGCCCAGGGTGGTGTGAACATTCTCGACATTGGTCAGGCGGTGATCCACGACACCCTGTCGTTCGGCATCCTGGTTGAAATTCCTGACACCGAGCAGGGCAAGTCGGTGCTCAAGGACATCCTGTTCAAGGGCTATGAGCTTGATCAGCAGGTGCGTTTCACGCCGGTGTCCGAAGAGGATTACCAGCAGTGGGTCGGCAATCAGGGCAAGAAACGCCATATCGTGACCCTGTTGACCCGCAAAGTGACCGCCGGGCAATTGCAGGCCGTGAGTTCAATCACCGCCAAATATGGCCTGAACATCGACCACATCGATCGTCTGTCCGGGCGCATGCCGCTGGACACCCCGGCCGACAAGGGCAAGGGCTGCATCGAGTTTTCCGTGCGCGGCGAGGCGGCTGATCCGCAGGCACTGCGGGCCGAATTCCTCAGTGTCGCTCAGGAACTGAACGTCGACATCGCCTTCCAGGAAGATTCGCTGTTCCGTCGCAACCGTCGTCTGGCGGTGTTCGACATGGATTCGACGCTGATCGAAGCCGAAGTCATCGACGAACTGGCCAAGGCGGCCGGTGTCGGTGATCAGGTGTCCGCCATCACTGAGCGGGCGATGGCGGGTGAGCTGGATTTCCGTGCCAGTTTCAAGGAGCGTCTGGCCTTGTTGCAAGGGCTGGACGTCAGTGTGCTGGACTCGATCGGCGCCTCGCTGCGTCTGACCGAAGGCGCCGAAACCCTGTTCGCCGAACTCAAGCGTCTGGGCTACAAGACGGCGATCCTGTCCGGTGGCTTCACTTATTTCGCCAAGCAATTACAGGCCAAACTGGGCATCGACTACGTGTTCGCCAACGAACTGGAAGTGGTCGACGGCAAGGTCACCGGTGTAGCGGTCGAGCCGATCGTCGATGCGCAGCGCAAGGCGGATTTACTGCGTGAACTGGCGCACAAGGAAGGTTTGCGTCTGGAGCAGACCATCGCCGTCGGCGACGGTGCCAACGACCTGCCAATGCTGGCAATTGCCGGGCTGGGCGTGGCGTTCCGTGCCAAGCCGCTGGTCAAGCAGTCGGCGAAACAGGCGATTTCCACCCTTGGGCTCGATGGCGTGCTTTATCTGCTGGGCTTCCGGGATCGTGACGGGCAACTCTGAGACGTGTATTGACTGACAGGGCCTCTTCGCGAGCAGGCTCGCTCCCACATTGATTTCTGTTTGACGCAGATCCAGTGTGGGAGCGGCGGCGCGACGATTCGACTTGCCCGCGAAGGCCACGCCTCGGTCTTACAGATTCACCCTCAAAGCGACTTCCACAACGAATCAAAATCATCTTCGGTGTTGACCACGCCGCTCCCCGCAGCGGCCGTCTCCAGCGAGCGGTAGGCGAACTGATTGAAACTGTTGGTGCTCGCCACCCGCCGATCCAGCCCGGCTCGACGTTCCTCTCCGTTGGTGTTGATCACCACCTTGTGACCTTCCTCAAAGGGCAGGCGAGGCGCGAGCAGGGTGGCCGGCAGATCTATCGCGCTGATGGCCGGCAGCAACAGGCCGCGCAGGTAGTGGCTGTGATCGTCACGGGTGCGCACCAGTTGCAGGCCGCAAGGCTCGGCGTAAGGCGCGACTTGCTCGATACCCATTTGCGTGCCGCCGCCACGGACCTGACGGATCCAGCGCACCACCGCGACGCTCCAGCCAAGACCGGCAGAATCCTCGATACCCACCATTTCGCCAGCCTGTAGCTCGGCAGGCACTGCGCCAGGCCAGGCCAGGCAATAACCGCCAGGACTGTGATTGATCACCGGCAACGCGTAGGTCGGGAAGTGTCGGTTGCGATCGGATGCCTCGTGGTTGTCATCGTTCTGAAGCTTGGGGTACTCGATTTCTTCATAAGGCAGCAGAGCACTGGCGTTGCCATGGGGCGCAGCATCAAAGGCATGGTGCCATTGATCTTTTTCCCGGCCCGCAGGCGCTGTTGCCGTGAATTGCGCGGGCCGGGAGCCGGGGTTCTTCAGTATGTCGCTGAAGGGGCGTTGGCCTCCCAGGTAAAAATGCAGCGCGCTCATGCCTACGCACAGACTCAAAGTGCCTTGGCCGACCGTGCGCTGGAAGCTGCGCTCGGCAGCCTGGCCCCAGGCGGCGTGCAGGTGTTGCAGCGTATCCGGGCTCAGCCCCGCCGGTACGGGCAATGGTGGTGAGCATTCGATTTTTTGCAGATGCGCTTCGATGGCGGCGACTAGCGGCTGCGGGTCGATCCCCAGCAGACTCTCCTGCTGCTCGGCGCGGAACTTCGAGCGGTAACGCGGCCCGCAGTCGATGTCCGGCGCGACGGCAAACAGTCCATCGGCCGGTTTGCCCGGTTGCAGTTTGATCCACTTGCTCCAGGGCTCCAGCACCTCGGCCACTCGGGCAATCTGGTTTTGCCGTAGTTGGTTGCAGCGGGAGGCGCCCAGCAGCAAGGCGACTATGTAAGTCTGTTCGATGCTCAGGGTGCGCGTCTGGCTGGCCAGTTCGTCACGCAGGCTCAGGTGCTGGAGTTGGTGCGTGCAGGCGATCCGATACAGCTGATGCAGTTCCAGCCACAGGCCTTCTGGCACCGGGCAATAGAGTTCAGTAGAGCGAATCAGTGGGCCGTTAAGGCAGTGAATTGCCCGTTGAAGCGCCTGGGCCAACAGCGGCGCCCGATCTTTGCTGAAGCGCGGTGTGATGCGCACGACAATTTGTTTATAGCCAATCGCCAAATGACTTTGCAGCGCCTGACACAGGTTGGCGATCTTGCGCGAACGTTCGTCGAGGACAATCGCCTGATACAGGAAATGCCGCTCCAGGTGTTTGCAAACGTAATACACCTCGGGCCGTAGCAGTTCGAGCAGTTGCAGTCGGTTATCGCTGGGCGTGAGCAGTTGATTGAGCTCGCTCAAGCCTTGATAGAGCTGGCGAGCGGTTTCGCCGATATTGGCCTTGGGTAGATTGGCGATCCAGCGCTTGAGGTCGCGCGGCGTCGCCTCACAGAATGACAGGCGCGGCTGTGTCGGGATCGGGGCGCGTAGCAGCAGGTGGGGGCTGGTTTCATTCATGCCGGATAAAAACTCCAACCGGGAAAATGGGCAGTGAATGGCCTGACTGTAGCAGTTACAGAGATCTACCGTTTGTCTGTCAGTCGAATGCCACTCGGGTGTGCTACTAATCTGACACTCGTGCGACTGGATACGCACAGTCGTACGGCCTGCTGCCTACGCAGGGCAGGTCTCTTTGTAACTTCAAGGAGATGAAGTTTATGTCTAGATATGTAGTGGCAAATCAATGGGGCGGTAGTTCTGCACCCTGGCATCCGGGCGGAGACTGGACGTTAGGCGCACGGGACAACCAGAACGTTGTCGCGATCGAGATCAAATCGGGCGATGGCGGGAAGAGCTTCACCGGCACCATGACTTACGCGGGTGAAGGTCCCATTGGCTTCAAGGCTCAGCGCACGGGCCAGAACCAGTACAACGTCGAGAATCAGTGGGGCGGCAACGATGCCCCGTGGCAACCGGGTGGCAAATGGGTCATCGGAGGCCGGGATAATCAGAACGTTGTGGCGTTGAGCGTGACCTCCAGCGATGGAGGGAAAAACCTCAGTGGCACCAATACCTACGCCAACGAAGGGCCGATCGGCTTCCGTGGACAGATAGAGTAACGGCACCACCGAAATGTCCGACCCCGCGAAGACGTTCACGGGGTTCGGATCAGGGATCAGGCTTTTGCCAGGCCCATGCCCTGGCCCATCTGCACCGGCGAACCGGCGGCCAGTTCTTCCGCCCACTTCACTTGATCTGGACCAAACAGCACGACAGCGGTCGAACCCAGCTTGAAACGCCCCAGCTCCGCGCCTTTTTCCAGGTGGATCGGTGCACGGGCAGCTTCGTCGTAGCGGAAGGTTTTCAGCTCGCGTTTCGGTGGCGTGACCAGCCCGGCCCAGACGGTTTCGATCGATGCCACGATCATCGCGCCCACCAGCACCACGGCCATCGGCCCGCGCTCGGTGTCGAAAATGCATGCCACTCGCTCGTTGCGGGCGAACAGCTCCGGCACGTTTTCAGCGGTGGTCTGGTTGACCGAGAAAATCCGGCCCGGGATGTAAACCATCTCACGCAGGGTGCCGGCCAATGGCATGTGCACGCGGTGATAATCCTTCGGCGACAGATAAATGGTCGCGAAGTCACCGCCCATGAACGGCGCGGCATTCGCGGCATCACCGCCGAGCAATTCCAGCACGCTGAAACTATGGCCCTTGGCCTGGAACACGCGGCCGTGCTCGATCGGGCCGAGCTGGCTGACCGCACCGTCGGCCGGGCTCAGGATCGCGCCTGGCGTTTCGTCCAGCGGACGAGCACCGTCTTTCAAGGCGCGGGTGAAGAACGCATTGAAGTGCTCATAAGCCGTCAGGTCTTCGACCAAAGCCTGGGACATGTCCACTTGATAACGCTTGGCGAACCAGGCGGTAAAGGCGTTCTTGAACCAGCGCACGCGGCATTCGGCGATGCAGCCGGCCAGTCGCGAAAGCAGGTGATGGGGCAGCAGGTATTGGCTGAGGATAAACAAACGCTTATTCATTGACTGTCCTTAAAAACCTTAAATCTCTACGGGCGTATCGGGATGGTTGCCCCATTCGCCCCAGGAACCGGCGTAGCCTTTGACCCGCGGATAACCGAGGGACTTGGCCACCAGATAGGTGAAGCCAGAACGATGGTGAGTCTGGCAGTGGGTAATCACTTCTTTGTCTTTGCTGATCCCGAGTTGTTCGAGGATCTGCGGCATGTCCGTGCGGATGCGCAGGTTGCGTGCCTGATCCATGCCCGCGGTCCATTCGAAATTGACCGCGCCGGGAATGTGTCCGGCCTTGGCCGCCAGGACTTTCTCGCCGGAGTATTCCAGCGGCCCGCGCGCGTCCCAGATGGCCAGGTCGGCGGCGCCGAGACGGCTTTGCAGGTACTCGCGGGTGGCGGTGGGCTCGTCGTGCAAAGTCAGGGCGACCGGGCCGCCGACCGCTGCCGGGATCTGGATTGACATAGGCAAGCCTTCTGCCAGCCAGGCCGTCAGGCCGCCGTCGACATAGTGGTAGTTTTTGTGACCGATCACATCCAGCAGCCAGATGAACCGCCCGGCCCAGCCGCCGCCTTCGTCGTCATAAACCACGTAGACCGCATCGGGGTTGTGTCCCAGTTCGCCAAACAATGCTTCGAGCGCGGCGTGCGGCGGCATCAGTCCTGGCGCCGGTGGCTGACCGAGTTGCGTGCGTTTCGGATCGACAAAACGCGCGCCCGGAATATGGCCTTCGGCATAACGGGCGCTGCTGGTCAGGTCCACCAGAATCAGTTCGCGGGCGTCGAGGCGAGGAAGCAAGTCGCTCGGTTCGATCACCAGGGCCAAGCCAGAGAAGTCAGACATGTGAGGTCTCCAGAGCACAAAAGGGAGGATTGTAGCGGGTCATTGGCCGCGATGGCTAAAGCTGTGCAGTGCCTTTTCGATGCACTGCGCGGTTTTGCCGAAGGCTTGCACGGTGATTTCCGAAAACGGCCCGCCGCCCTGGTCCGCCACGACGATCATGATCACTCGACCGTTGTTGACCAGTGAGCGCAGCAGCAGGTGTTCGCCACTGAACTGCGAACGCAGGCTGGCGGGCAAGAGTGCCGAGAATTGCGCGTTGTTGGCCGGTGTCAGGCGCACCTGGGCCTGTTGTGAAAGCAGGCGTTGGAGCACGGTGCTCTGGCTCACCAGGAAGTTAAGGCCGGCGGCTTCTTTGGGCAGCCCGAAAGTCTGGTGCACCCGCAGATTGGCATGAGTGCGGTCGGCCATCAGAATCATCACTCGACGCATGCCGCATGCAACCAGTGCGTCTCGGGCAGAGGTGGTCAAGTGCATGGCATTGGTGAAGCGGCTCGGCTCGACCAGCAATTCGGCACATTGTCTGCGCCACTTCGCGAGATCTTCGGCGGTCGGTGCCGGGGCCGGCAGCAAACCGGCGTGGATCCGGCGAATGCCCTGCGGCCAGATCAGCGATTCGGCCGGATGCCAGAGGTCTGGCATGGCGTGATGGCGAGCGCTGTTGGCGGCCTGTTGGTGCAATTGTTGTTGCACCTCGTCCATCGGCATTTGCAGGTAGAGGCTGGTCAGGTACTGCCAGCGTTCACTGTGGGGGCTGTCCCAGGCCTGTTGCGCCGACAGCGCCAGACCATTGGCCAACAGCACCGTATTGGCAGGTTGATTGAGCCAGCGGCGCAGGGTCGGATCGTCATCGAGGCGGTTCTGCTGGCGCAACGGGTGATCGCTGTCACGCGCGATGCGCAGGACTTTTACCAACTCCCGCTGTTCGGTGAGCAATAGCCGATAACCCTGCTGCACCCAGATCGGCAGGTGCCAGAGATCCACCAGCGTCAGGCAGATGTCCAGCAGGCGCACGCCGAACAATTGCTTCTCGACTTTGCGCGCCGACTCGCCTTTATGGATGACCCGCAGCTCCCATTCTTCGAGCAGCTGCGGATGGGTCAGTGCCAAAGGCCAGAGCGGCGACAGAAACAGCAGGCTGCCCCAATGGATGTCCTGCCACAGCCGCGCCAGGCGACTGGCAAAAAAACCGTTGGCCTGCTGGGTCGCGTGCTGGCTGATCAGTTGGAGCTGGCGCAACGCGACGGGGATCTGCGATTGAGGCTCGGCAGGCAGGCGGGCAAGCAGTTCTTCAGTGCGCTTCAAACCGAGGCGATTGATCGCCACCTCAAGGTTTTCAGCCGGCTCGGTCATGCTGCCATGGGTGTGCCGGTTGGCTTCGCGAATCACGCTCAAGGCCAGGGCCGGGCTGTCCTGCATCAATTCGGCGATATCGCGCAGCGAGCTACGGCTGTTGGCGATGGCCTTGCAGACACGGTCATGACTGTCTTGGGGAATCGGCAGGCGCACTCCGTCGAGAAGCTTGACCCAGCCTTCGAGAGTGGTCGGTTTTGGAGTGGGAACGTTCGTTTCGTTAGCCATGGTTGGACGCAATCATCGTCTGCATTACCTATGCCCGGAGGGGGCCAAATTGGCTTTTCGCCTGAACTGGCTATAGTCTGGCGCAGTTTTGCCGATAAGGAGAAGAAGAGATTTTTTAACTTCCGAATATGACCTTGAACCCGACTCAGTAAGTGCTCTCCTACCTATGGCTAAAATAATCGGCATCATCGTCGTATTCGCGAGCGTGCTCGGCGGATACGTGCTCTCCCACGGCAAGATTGCCGCCCTGATCCAGCCCTTCGAGGTGATGATCATCGGGGGCGCGGCCCTTGGTGCATTCCTGCAGGCCAACCCTGGCCACATGACAATGCGCGTTCTCAAGAAGTCCTTGGGCATGTTCAGTTCGCGTTTCAACCACACGTTCTACCTGGAAGTGTTGGGCCTGATCTACGAGATCCTCAACAAGAGCCGCCGCGAAGGCATGATGGCGATCGAAGGCGACATCGAAGATGCCGCCGCGAGCCCGATTTTCGCCAAGTACCCGGCGGTCCTGAAAGATGAGCGCATGACTGCGTACATCTGCGACTACTTGCGCATCATGTCCTCCGGCAACATGGCGCCCCATGAGCTCGAAGGCCTCTTCGACATGGAACTGACCAGCCTCAAGGAAGACCTGGACCACCCGTCCCACGCCGTCAACGGCATTGCCGACGCCATGCCGGGTTTCGGTATCGTCGCGGCGGTATTGGGGATCGTGGTGACCATGGCCTCTCTGGGTGAAAGCGACCAGAAAATGATCGGCCTGCACGTTGGTGCGGCGCTGGTGGGTACCTTCTTCGGTATTCTCGCCGCCTACGGTTTCTTTGGCCCGCTGGCTCACGCCCTGGCCCACGATGCCAAGGAAGAACTGAACATCTATGAAGCCATCAAGGCTTCGCTGGTCGCGTCGGCTTCCGGCATGCCGCCTTCGCTGGCGGTGGAGTTCGGCCGCAAGGTTCTGTACCCGGCGCACCGTCCAAGCTTCGCTGAGCTGGAACAAGCGGTTCGCGGTCGCTAAGTCATGGAAAACAACCAGCCGATAATCATCAAGCGCGTCAAGAAGTACGCGGCCGGGCATCACGGTGGCTCCTGGAAAATCGCCTTCGCCGACTTCGCGACGGCGATGATGGCGTTCTTCCTGGTGCTGTGGTTGCTGTCCACGGCAACGCCGGAGCAGAAGATCGCCATCGCCGGTTACTTCAAAGACCCGGTCGGTTTTTCCGAAAGCGGCACGCCGTACATCATCGACTTGGGCGGTTCGCCGACCCTGGCGCCGGAGAACACCCTCAACCCCGAGGTGAAATCCCAGCCCCAGCCGGACAAGGTAACCATCGATACCGACCAGGTAGAAGGCATGGCCGAACAGGTCGAGAAGGAACGCCTGGAACTGTTGCTGCAAGAGCTGCAAAACAAGGTGGATGAAAATCCGCAGCTGCAAAAGTTCAAGGACCAGATTCTCTTCGAGATCACCCAGGACGGCTTGCGCATCCAGATCATGGACGCCGAAAACCGGCCGATGTTCGACTCTGGCAGTGCTCGCCTGAAACCGTATTTCGAAGACATCCTGCTGGCCATGGCCGACACCATCAAAGCGGTGCCGAACAAGATCAGCATCAGCGGTCACACCGATGCCAAGCCGTACTCGACCACCGGCGATTTCGGTAACTGGGAGCTCTCGGCCAACCGTGCCAACGCGGCACGTCGTGCGCTGGTCGCCGGCAGTTATCCGGACCAACAGGTGGCGCGGGTTGTCGGATACGCCTCGTCAGCCTTGTTTGATCGCGAGAACCCGTTCAATCCGGTCAACCGCCGAATCGACATCGTCGTGCTGACCAAGAAAGCCCAGCGTGCCATCGAAGGTTCGCAAGGTGCGGAACCAGCTCCAGAAACAACGCCGACGCAAGGGCAGGGCGGCCCGGGCGAAGTGCCCGCCGATCCGAATGCGTTGCCGGCGGATAAAGAGCCGTTGCCGGCGCATGAGCTTCGTGAACGGTTGAATTTGTTCGACAACCCGGCGCCGAAACCGGGTGAACCGCCGAAGCAGTGACCCATGAAAAAGCCGACAGTGATGTCGGCTTTTTTTTGCGGCTTTCACTGGTTTGGAGGCCACTTCATTTTCAGCGTGAGCACGGTCCCTGTGGGAGCTGGCTTGCCTGCGATAGCGGCCTTATGGCTGGCGTGAATTTTTGGGTACATATCCATTTCTGCGGTAACGGCCGCCTAGGTTTCGCTTTTACAGCGAGTCACTTGGAAAAGCCCCAAGTAACCAAGGGCTCTTGCCCCTGACGTTCGGTGCCTCGCTAAGGCTCGGCATGCCCTCGCTCCGGTCCTGCTCCGTGGGCCCGCCGCCATCGGCCATCCATGGCCGGGGGCGGCTAACCCGGCATCCATGCCGGGTTGCCCACTGCGCAGAACCTCCACTCGGCCTCTCGAGGGGGCGAGCATCGCAACAGCGTCGCGAGGCGGCCTGATAGCCGACCTGATTGTTAGGTGGGTCGCGTTTGCCTGTTGGAAGCGGGTTGCTGGCGATTAGTAGCTGTAGGAACGGTCTGAAATTGCGTGGCGGGGTTCTCAGTCGTGCAGGCTTCTGCCTATAGTTTTGCCGTCGCCGACAAATCGGTGATCGACTTTAGCCGGTCGTATCAGATGATGCACAAGCGCCCGTATAATCGCGGCGCTTTTGGCTACCTGGGATCTACATGCCTATGGTGGCTGTGCGTGGGACACCTTCGGGTGTGCCGGGTCATCTGTCCGGTCGGCTAACCCGCGCACAGCTACCACCCCAATTCGTTTAGCCGCGAAAGGGTGGGAGTTTCACCTATCAGATGAGATTCAAGTCATGTCCAAATATCACCCGCTCCAAGGCAATTTCAGCGTCGGCCCGACGCTGTTCATCGACACCGAAGCCAAAGTTTCCGACCTTCTGGAAACCGCTACTCACCGAATCAAAGCCGCCCGCAATCTGCTCAACAGTGTCACGTGCCTGTGCGTCAAAGACGCCGAAGGTCACGACCTAGAGCATTTCGCCAATGCTGCGCATATGTTGTTGCAGGATGGGTGTGACGCCTTGGATGCGTTGGGCTGGAGGCTGGAAAAAGCAGCTCCCTGAAAAACAGAAAGCCGCGAGATGATCGCGGCTTTTTTGTATCTGCTGGAGGCATGCTGATCATGTTCGTGGCGTCACGAAAATGATCAAGGCTCCTTAATAGCTGGTTTCCGGCAGGCTAGCGATGATCGAGCGATAGCTGTTCATCCGTTGCTGCTGCACGCGGCCTTCTTCAAGAGCCTTGAGCAGGGCGCAACCCGGCTCGCGGTCGTGCTTGCAGTCGCGGAAGCGGCAGGTGCCGATCAAGTCGTTGAACTCGATGAAGCCGGCTTCGACGTCGGCACGGCTGACGTGGCCCAGGCCGAACTCACGAATACCCGGGGAGTCGATCAACTCACCGCCACCGGGGAAGTGGAACAACCGCGCGGTCGTGGTGGTGTGGGTGCCTTGGCCGGACAACTCGGACAGCGGGCCGACACGGGCTTCGACTTCAGGCAACAGGGTGTTGACCAACGAGGATTTGCCGACGCCGGACTGGCCGACGAACACGCTGATGTGCCCGTCCAGTTGCGCCTGCAATTGCTCCATGCCGTTACCGTGATGCGCCGACACTTCCAGTACCGGGTAACCCAGCGTGCGGTAAACCGCGAGCAAGGCATTCAGCGCCGGGGCGTTCTGCTCGTCGATCAGGTCGAACTTGTTGAGCAGCAGCAGCGGACGAATCCCGGCGTGCTCCGCCGCGACCAGATAACGGTCGATCAGGTTGGCATGGGGTTCGGGCAACGGTGCGAAGACGATGACAATCATGTCGACGTTGGCGGCAACAGGCTTGAGTTGACCACGGCTGTCCGGACGGCAGAGCTCGGTTTTACGCGGCAGTTGCGCCACGATCACGCCGATGCCCTGGTTGCCGGCACGCCAGACCACCTGATCGCCGGTCACCAGCGCAGGCAGGTTGGCGCGCAAATGGCAGCGGAACACCTGGCCGGCCAATTCGCCATCGAGGGCTTCGACTTCGACTTGCACACCGAAGTGCGCGATCACCAGGCCGGTTTGCTCCGGTCCCAGGTCGCCACCTTCGAGTGCCTCGACAGCCGAGGACTCGCGTTTGGCGGCGCGGGCAGCGCGTTCGCCCTGAATCTTTTCGATGCGCCAGTTTTGACGACGATTGAGTTGGCGTTTGGCCATGGGTGTTCCGTATCAAGAATGCAGCGATTAGGTAAAACGGCCGCGAGTTTAGCACGCCCGGCCGGTCGCCTAGGCTAAACTGCGCAGCATTGCCTAGGAGTCGACACATGCAAAATCCGCAGAATCTGATCTGGATCGACCTGGAAATGACCGGTCTGAACCCTGATACCGACGTCATCATCGAGATGGCGACCATTGTCACCGACAGTGATTTGAACACCCTGGCCGAAGGTCCGGTGATCGCCATCTACCACAGCGACGAGATCCTCGCCGGCATGGACGAGTGGAATACCCGTCAGCACGGCGGCTCCGGGCTGACCCAGCGGGTTCGCGACAGTCGCATCAGCATGGCCGAAGCCGAAGCCGAGACCATCGCCTTCCTGGAGAAATGGGTGCCGAAGGGCAAGTCGCCGATCTGTGGCAACAGCATCTGCCAGGACCGTCGCTTCCTTTATACCCACATGAAATCCCTGGAAAGCTTTTTCCACTACCGCAACCTCGACGTGTCGACTCTGAAAGAGTTGGCCGCGCGCTGGGCACCAGACGTGCGCGACAGCTTCACAAAGGGCAGCACCCACCTGGCGCTGGACGACATCCGCGAGTCGATCGCTGAGCTGCAGCACTACCGCAAGCATTTCATCAAGTTCTGATTGGGCGGTGCCCGCACCGACGCCTTCGCGGGCAAGCCCGCTCCCATATTGGATCGCGTTATCCCTGTGGGAGCGGGCTTGCTCGCGAATAGATCTTCCAGTCGCCGAAGATTCAAGGCAAAGAACATTCTCGGGCGCCCTCTTTTGGTGCCGCCTCGAAGTGGCTAGACTGCGCGCCTTCCTGCAAGGACCGCCACCATGTTGCTGATGCTCTACCTGATCGCCATTACCGCCGAAGCCATGACCGGTGCCCTGTCTGCGGGCCGTCGTGGCATGGATTGGTTTGGTGTAGTGCTGATCGCCTGCGTCACGGCTCTGGGTGGCGGCTCGGTGCGCGACGTGCTGCTCGGCCATTACCCGCTGACCTGGGTCAAACACCCTGAATACCTGGTGCTGACCTCGGTCGCGGCGATGTTTACCGTCTTCGCGGCACGCTGGATGCGCCACCTGCGTTCGCTGTTTCTGGTGCTTGACGCCGTGGGCCTGGTGGCCTTCACGCTAATTGGCTGCATGACTGCTCTGGAAATGGGGCACGGCATGCTGGTGGCCTCGGTCAGCGGCGTGATCACCGGGGTTTTCGGCGGCATCCTGCGCGACATCTTCTGCAACGACATCCCGCTGGTCTTCCGCCGCGAGCTATATGCCAGCGTCTCGTTCGCTGCGGCGTGGTGCTACATGTTCTGTATCTATCTGCAATTGCCCGGCGAACAGGCGATTCTGGTTACTTTGTTTGGCGGTTTCCTATTGCGATTGCTGGCGATCCGTTTCCATTGGGAGATGCCGAAGTTCGTTTATAACGACGAAGCCTGACGCTCGGCGTGTTGTTTCAGCGCCCATTCGACGTGTTCGCGCACCAGCTCCGACGGATACTCCCGTCGTGCCTTCAACGCTTCCAGCACCGGAATCGTTGAAGGCGCATTCCCCAGTCCCACCGCCAGATTGCGCAACCAGCGCTCATAACCCGCCCGCCGCAGCGGTGAACCTTCGGTACTGCTGAGGAATTTGTCTTCGTCCCACATAAACAACTCGGCCAGTTCGGCGTTGTCCAGGTTGTGCCGTGGCTTGAAGTCGCTTTCGCCGGACGGACGGGCGAAGCGGTTCCATGGGCAGACGATCTGGCAGTCATCGCAGCCGAACACCCGGTTGCCGATCAGCGGCCGTAACTCTTCGGGAATCGCGCTTTTCAGTTCGATGGTCAGGTAGGAAATGCAGCGCCGGGCGTCCAGCACGTAGGGGCCGACGAAGGCGTTGGTCGGGCAGATATCGAGGCACGCGGTGCAACGGCCGCAATGTTCAGTGGAGTGGGGCGGGTCAATCGGCAGTGGAAGGTCGACAAACAATTCGCTGAGGAAAAAGTAGCTGCCGGCCTTTCGATTCAAGACCAGGGTGTTTTTGCCGATCCATCCCAGGCCGGCCTTCTCGGCGATGGCCTTTTCCAGCACCGGGGCGCTGTCGACGAAAGCTCGATAGCCGAACGGGCCGATGACCGCCTGAATTTTTTCTGCCAGTTGTTGCACGCGTTTACGGATCAATTTGTGGTAATCGCGGCCCAACGCATAGCGCGAGACGTAGGCTTTTTCCGGTTGGGCCAGCAATTGCGCCATTTGGGTGTCGCCCGGCAGGTAGTCCATGCGCAGGGAGACGACCCTTAATGTGCCCGGCACCAGTTCTTCCGGGTGCGAGCGTTTGCTGCCGTGGGCGCCCATGTATTCCATTTCGCCGTGGTAGCCGGCTTCCAGCCAGCGCTCCAGGTGCTGCTCATGCTCGACCAGGTCGAGGCCGCTGATGCCGACTTGCTGAAAGCCCAGCTCGCGGCCCCAGTCCTTGATGGATTGGGCGAGGGCGGGCAGGTCTGTAGTAATAGCGGGCATGAGGCGAGAGAAACCGGAGCTGAGGTGCGTATAATTCTGCCAGACATCGGAGCCCGAAGACGCATGCCGCACACTAAAGATGATTTACCCGACGCGCTGTATAGCGCCGCACAAGTCCGAGCCCTCGATGCGAACCTGATCGCCGCCGGCACGCCTGGCTTCGAATTGATGCAGCGGGCGGCGCGGGCGACCTGGCGTGCCATGGTCCGGCAATGGCCGACGGCAAACGAATTGAGCGTGGTGGCCGGTCATGGCAACAACGCCGGCGACGGCTATCTGGTGGCGGTGCTGGCGCGGCGTGCCGGCTGGCACGTGCGGGTGCTGGCGGCCGGTGATCCTCAAGGTTTGCAGGGTGACGCAGCATTGGCCCATGCCGAAGCCGTGTCCGAGGGTGTCGCGGTTCAAGCCTGGAGCGCGCAGTCCGAGTTGCGCGGCATCGTGCTGGACGCCCTGCTCGGCACCGGTTTGACGGGGGAAGTGCGAGAGCCTTATGCCAGCGTCATTGCGGCAATTAATGCCAGTGGCCTGCCGGTTGCGGCGGTGGATATTCCTTCGGGTCTTTGTGCTGATTCGGGGCGTACGCTCGGCACGGCTGTTCGAGCTGATCTGACCGTGACCTTCATCGGCTTGAAACTGGGCCTGCTCACGGGCGATGCGGCGGACGTCGTCGGCGAATTGGTCTTCAATGATCTGCAAGCCACCCCTGAGTCGTTTAACGGCGTCGCCATCAGTGCGCGTCGTCTGACGGTCGGTAACCTGCCGCGTCTGGCGGGTCGCGCGGCAACTTCCCACAAAGGCAGGTTTGGCCACGTATTGCTGATCGGCGGAGATCTCGGTGTTGGCGGCGCCATCCTGCTGAGCGCGCAAAGTGCCCTGCGCAGTGGCGCGGGCATGGTGTCCGTCGCCACTCGCAGCGAACATGTTCCGGCCGCCTTGGCGCGTTTGCCTGAAGCGATGGTGCTGGGCACATCATCGGCCAATCAGCTGATGGGATTGCTTCAAAAAGTTTCCGTGTTGGTCGTCGGTCCAGGTCTGGGTCAGGCTGCCTGGGGACGCAGCCTATTGTCGGCCGCCGCCAACGCACCGCTGCCGCAAGTCTGGGACGCCGATGCGTTGAACTTGCTGGCCGAAGAACGTGTGAGCTTGCCCAAGGATTGTGTGATCACGCCGCATCCGGGCGAAGCGGCGCGCTTGCTCGGGATATCGACTGCCGACGTTCAGGCCGATCGTCCTGCCGCCGCTCACGCATTGAGCAAAAAATACGCCGCTGTAGTGATTCTGAAAGGCGTCGGCAGCCTGATTGCCAGTCCCGATGGGCGACTGTCGGTGTGTCATCAGGGACATCCGGCCATGGCCACCGCGGGATTGGGCGATGTGCTGGCCGGTCTGGTTGGCGCGTTGCTGGCCCAGGGCATGGAGGCGTTCGATGCCGCCTGTCTGGCGGTCTGGCTGCACGCCAATGCCGGCGCGCAAGAAGGTAAATTCGGCCGTGGGCTGGCGGCCAGTGATCTGATCCCAGCCATTCGTCAGTTGTTGGAGGAGCAAGCACCGTGTCTGAAGTAACCCTGTACCTGGCTGATGAAGAGGCGATGACTGCGTTTGGCGCACGCATCGCACAAACAACCGAAGGGCACGGTCTGATTTTTCTCGAGGGGGATCTAGGGGCAGGCAAAACCACGCTGTCCCGGGGCATCATCCGTGGTTTGGGGCATGTGGGCGCGGTAAAAAGTCCGACCTTCACCCTGGTCGAACCCTACGAGATCGGCGACATCCGGGCCTTTCACTTCGACCTCTATCGCCTGGTCGATCCGGAGGAGCTGGAGTACCTCGGCATCCGCGACTACTTCGAAGACGACGCGTTGTGCCTGATCGAATGGCCCCAGAAGGGTGCAGGCTTTTTGCCAAAGCCCGACCTGACCATTACCATTAGCCCGCAAGACAGCGGGCGTTCGCTGAAAATTTTGTCCCAGGGCTCGCGTGGCGAGTCGTGGTGTGCCGCTTTGGCATTGGAATCCAATTAAATGATGGGGTTAGGTATGCGCTTTCGCGCGTTGGTTGCTGCCGTAGGGATGTTGTTTTTGGCGGTGACCGTCGACGCTGTGGCCGAGACGAAGGTCAACAGTGTTCGCCTGTGGCGGGCGCCGGACAACACACGTCTGGTGTTTGACCTGACCGGTCCTGTTCAGCACAGCGTCTTTACCCTGACCGCCCCGGATCGGCTGGTGATCGACATCAATGGCGCGAGTCTCGGGGCGCCACTGAACGTCAATAGCTCGAACACCCCGATCACTGCGATGCGCTCGGCTCAGCGCACGCCGACCGATCTGCGGGTGGTTATCGATCTGAAAAAAGCCGTCACCCCGAAAAGCTTTACCCTGGCGCCAAACGCCCAGTACGGCAATCGCCTGGTGGTCGACTTGTTCGATAACCCTGCCGATGCCGCGCCAATACCGCCGCCGACCAACGTCGCGACAGTGGCGCCGGTTCCGGTCACACCGGTTGAACCTGCGGTCAAGCTGCCGCCCGCACCGGCTGGCAAGCGCGACATTATTGTGGTGATCGATGCCGGTCACGGCGGTGAAGACCCGGGCGCCTCCGGCTCTCGCGGTCAGCGCGAGAAAGACGTGGTGCTGGCCATTGCGCGTGAACTGCAGCGCCAGGTCAATGGCATGAAAGGCTTCCGCGCCGAACTGACCCGCACCGGCGACTACTTCATTCCCTTGCGCGGTCGTACCGAAATCGCTCGCAAGAAAGGCGCCGACCTGTTCGTCTCGATCCACGCCGACGCCGCGCCTTCGACCGCTGCTTTCGGTGCGTCGGTGTTTGCCCTGTCTGATCGCGGTGCCACTTCGGAGACTGCCCGTTGGCTGGCCGACAGCGAAAACCGTTCTGACTTGATCGGTGGTGCCGGTAACGTCAGCCTCGATGACAAGGACCGTATGCTGGCGGGCGTTCTGCTCGACTTGTCGATGACGGCGTCCCTGACCTCCAGCCTGAACGTTGGCCAGAAGGTGCTGAGCAATATTGGTCGCGTCACGCCGCTGCACAAACAACGTGTGGAACAGGCCGGGTTCATGGTGCTGAAGTCGCCGGACATTCCGTCGATCCTGGTGGAAACCGGGTTCATCTCCAACGCCAACGAAGCCTCGAAACTCGCGGCGGCCAACCACCAGCAAGCGCTGGCGCGATCGATCAGCAGCGGCGTGCGCCAGTTCTTCCAGCAGAATCCACCGCCCGGTACTTATATCGCCTGGTTGCGTGATTCCGGTGGGATCGCGCAAGGTCCGCGGGACCACCGGGTAAACCCTGGCGAGACGCTGGCGATGATTGCCGTGCGTTACCAGGTGTCCCCGGCCACCTTGCGCAGCGCCAACAACCTGAAAAGCGATGACCTCAAAGCCGGTCAACACCTGACCATTCCCGGCACTGAACTGGCGGCCAAAGAATGAACCAGGTGCTGACCAACACGGCTCGCATCGAGCTGCTCAGCCCACGGCTGGCGAACCAGATTGCCGCCGGTGAAGTGGTTGAACGCCCGGCTTCGGTGATCAAGGAGCTGCTGGAAAACAGCCTCGACTCCGGCGCCAAACGCATTGATGTCGATGTCGAACTGGGAGGCGTCAAGCTGCTGCGGGTGCGTGACGATGGCAGCGGTATTTCTGCCGACGATCTGCCGCTCGCCCTGGCTCGTCACGCCACCAGCAAGATCCGCAATCTGGAAGATCTCGAACAGGTCATGAGTCTCGGGTTTCGCGGTGAAGCACTGGCGTCGATCAGCTCCGTGGCGCGCCTGACCCTGACCTCCCGCACCCGCGAGGCCGATCAGGCCTGGCAGGTCGAGACCGAAGGCCGGGACATGGCGCCGCGCGTGCAGCCCGCGGCTCATCCGGTGGGCACTTCGGTGGAAGTGCGCGATTTGTTTTTTAACACCCCGGCGCGGCGCAAGTTTCTCAAAACGGAAAAAACCGAATTTGATCACCTGCAAGAAGTGATCAAGCGCCTGGCCTTGGCGCGTTTCGATGTCGCGTTCCATCTACGCCACAATGGCAAAACCATCCTCAGCCTGCACGAGGCCCACGATGATGCGGCCCGCGCCCGGCGTGTGGCGGCGATCTGTGGTGCAGGGTTCCTGGAGCAGGCGCTGCCGATCGAAATCGAGCGCAATGGCCTGCATTTATGGGGATGGGTCGGCTTGCCTACCTTTAACCGCAGTCAGGCGGACTTGCAGTATTTCTTCGTCAATGGCCGCGCCGTGCGCGACAAACTGGTGGCCCACGCGGTGCGCCAGGCTTATCGCGACGTGCTGTTCAACGGTCGTCACCCGACGTTCGTACTGTTTTTCGAAGTTGATCCGGCAGGCGTCGACGTCAACGTGCACCCGACCAAACACGAAGTGCGTTTCCGTGACGGGCGCATGGTTCACGATTTCCTTTATGGCACCCTGCACCGCGCCCTGGGCGATGTGCGGCCGGAAGACCATTTGGCGGCGCCAGTCGCGACGGCGATGGTTCGACCTACCGGCATTGATGCTGGAGAGTTCGGACCGCAGGGCGAAATGCGCCTGGCGGCCAATGCGTTGCTGGAACAGCCTCAGGCTCAGCCGGCGTTCAACACGACGGCGGGCTCGGGCGCGGGTGCCGGTTATCAGTATCAATACACGCCGCGTCCGCAGTCTGGCGTGCCTGCTGCAGAAGCCCAGGCGGCTTATCGCGAGTTCTTCGCGCCGTTGCCCGAAGCCAATGCGGTCGCGCTGCCGGCCGGTCAGGACGACATTCCGCCGCTGGGTTATGCGTTGGCGCAGCTCAAGGGCATCTACATTCTTTCGGAAAACGCCCAGGGCCTGGTGCTGGTGGACATGCATGCCGCTCACGAGCGGATCATGTACGAACGCCTGAAAATCGCCATGGCCAGCGAAGGCTTGAGCGGTCAGCCGCTGCTGGTGCCGGAATCCCTGGCGGTCAGTCAGCGTGAAGCCGATTGCGCCGAAGAGCACGTCGCGTGGTTCCAGCGCCTGGGCTTTGAATTGCAGCGTTTGGGCCCGGAAACCCTGGCAATCCGGCAGATTCCGGCCTTGCTCAAGCAGGCTGAAGCCAATCGACTGGTCAGCGACGTACTGGCGGACCTGATGGAATACGGCACTAGCGACCGGATTCAGGCGCACTTGAACGAGCTGCTCGGCACCATGGCCTGCCACGGCGCGATTCGTGCGAATCGGCGTCTGGCCCTGCCGGAAATGAACGGTCTGCTGCGGGATATGGAAAACACCGAGCGCAGCGGTCAATGCAACCATGGCCGACCGACCTGGACCCAACTGGGTCTGGACGATCTGGACAAACTGTTCTTGCGCGGTCGTTGATGAGCCAGCTCCCACCTGCGATTTTCCTGATGGGGCCGACGGCTGCCGGCAAGACCGACCTGGCCATCGAACTCACCAAAGTATTGCCTTGCGAGCTGATCAGCGTCGATTCGGCGCTGGTCTACCGCGGCATGGACATCGGCACCGCCAAGCCTTCCAAAGAGCTTTTGGCTGAGTTTCCGCATCGTTTGATCGATATCCTCGACCCGGCCGAGAGCTATTCCGCTGCAGATTTCCGTCGTGATGCCCTCGAAGCCATGGCCGACATCACCGCGCGGGGCAAAATTCCGCTGCTTGTAGGCGGCACGATGCTCTACTACAAGGCTTTGGTCGAAGGGCTGGCGGACATGCCGGCCGCCGATCCAGAAGTCCGCGCGCAAATCGAAGAAGAGGCTGCACGCCTTGGCTGGCAAGCCCTGCACGAGCAGTTGGCGGTGATCGACCCGGAATCCGCGGCGCGTATTCATCCGAACGATCCACAGCGACTCAGTCGAGCACTGGAAGTTTATCGAGTCAGTGGTCAGAGCATGACTGAGCTACGCTTGCGACAATCTGCGCAAAGTACTGAAGCAGCCGCTTCGGGACTGCAACAATTGCCCTATACTGTCGCGAACTTGGCCATTGCTCCGGCAAATCGCCAAGTACTGCACGAGCGAATTAAACAAAGATTCACGAATATGTTGGAACAGGGATTCATTGACGAGGTCGTAGCCCTGCGTAAGCGAAGTGACCTGCATTCCGGGTTGCCGTCTATACGTGCGGTAGGCTACCGACAAGTCTGGGACTACCTGGATGGCAAGCTGACGCAAGCCGAGATGCAGGAGCGTGGGATCATTGCCACGCGCCAATTGGCGAAGCGCCAGTTCACCTGGCTGCGCAGTTGGGCTGATTTACACTGGTTGGACAGCCTGGATTGCGACAATCTGCCGCGCGCCTTGAAATACCTGGGGACCATCTCCATATTGAGCTGAGTCCTTGCAATTGCCGTCTATCCTTGGGGGTGTGGCGGCCACAAGCCATCTGTTTACCTATTTTTTATATTGAATCCTTAAAGGAGTGCGGCACATGTCAAAAGGGCATTCGCTACAAGACCCTTACTTGAATACTTTACGTAAAGAGAAAGTTGGGGTGTCCATCTACCTGGTCAACGGGATCAAACTGCAAGGCACGATCGAGTCTTTCGACCAGTTCGTTATCCTGCTGAAAAACACCGTTAGCCAGATGGTTTACAAACACGCTATCTCTACAGTGGTGCCGGTTCGTCCAATTCGTCTGCCTAGCGCAACCGAATCCGAAGCAGGTGACGCTGAGCCAGGTAACGCCTGATAGGAGTCTCCTTTGTTCTTTGAGCGCCACGGTGGTGGTGAGCGGGCAATTCTCGTTCACTTGGATGGTCAGGACCCTGAGGCGCGCGAAGATCCGCAGGAGTTTCAGGAGTTGGCAATTTCGGCTGGCGCCGAGACCGTCGCGTTTTTCAACGTGCCGCGTCATCGGCCAACCGCCAAATACCTGATTGGCAGCGGCAAGGTCGAAGAACTACGCGACCTGGTCAAAGCCGAACAGGTAGATCTGGTGATTTTCAATCACATCCTCACGCCCAGTCAGGAACGTAACCTCGAACGTGTTTTCGAGTGTCGCGTGATCGACCGCACGGGTCTGATTCTCGATATCTTCGCCCAACGCGCCCGCACCCATGAAGGCAAGCTCCAGGTCGAACTGGCCCAGCTTGAGCACATGAGTACGCGGCTGGTTCGTGGCTGGACTCACCTTGAGCGGCAGAAGGGCGGTATCGGTCTGCGCGGTCCGGGTGAAACCCAGCTGGAAACCGACCGGCGTCTGTTGCGGGTTCGCCTGCGCCAGATCAAGGGGCGCCTGGAAAAGGTCCGCAGCCAGCGCGAGCAATCTCGTCGCGGGCGCAAACGTGCTGATATCCCGACGGTTTCACTGGTGGGTTATACCAACGCCGGCAAATCGACGCTGTTCAACTCGGTGACCGATTCCGACGTCTTCGCGGCTGACCAGCTGTTCGCGACTCTCGACCCGACCCTGCGTCGGCTTGAACTCGACGACCTCGGGCCGATCGTTCTGGCCGACACCGTGGGCTTCATTCGTCACTTGCCGCACAAACTGGTCGAGGCATTTCGGGCTACGCTCGAAGAGTCGAGCAACTCCGACCTGCTGCTGCATGTGATCGACGCTCATGAGCCTGAGCGTATGGCCCAGATTGAACAGGTCATGGTGGTACTTGGGGAGATCGGGGCTCAAGACTTGCCGATCCTTGAGGTATACAACAAACTCGATTTGCTCGAGGGCGTAGAGCCGCAGATCCAGCGCGATGCCGATGGCAAGCCGCAGCGGGTCTGGTTGTCGGCCAAGGATGGTAGTGGTCTTGACCTGCTCAAACAGGCTGTGGCCGAACTGCTCGGTGATGATTTGTTTGTTGGCACCTTGCGCTTGCCGCAACGTTTTGCTCGACTGCGTGCGCAGTTTTTCGAACTCGGTGCGGTACAGAAAGAAGAACACGACGAAGAAGGCATCAGTTTGCTGGCCGTTCGCTTGCCACGAGTCGAGTTGAATCGACTGGTGAGCCGTGAAGGTTTGCAACCGATGGAATTCATCGAGCAACACACTTTGCAATAAAAGCCTGAGAAAGCGGTTGTGCCGTGGTGACAGGCATTCTGTAGCATTGGTCGGCGCGCCGTGGGTGCGTCTTTGCTTTATCAGATGGAGAGCGCTATGGCTTGGAATGAGCCGGGTGGCAACTCGAATAATCAGGATCCTTGGGGTGGCAAGCGCCGCAATAACGGCGACCGCAAGGGGCCACCGGATCTCGACGAGGCCTTCCGAAAGCTGCAGGAAAGCCTGAACGGGTTGTTCGGTGGTGGTAAGAAACGTGGTGACGACGGCGGTGGTTCGGGCAAGAGTGGCGGCTTCGGCGGCCTGCTCGGCATCGGCCTGGTCGTGCTGGCGGCCGTGTGGCTGTACAGCGCGGTCTACGTAGTCGACGAGCAGGAGCAAGCCGTGGTGCTGCGCTTCGGCAAGTACTACGAAACCGTCGGTCCGGGTCTGAACATCTATTTCCCGCCGCTGGATCGCAAGTACCTGGAAAACGTCACGCGTGAGCGTGCCTATACCAAGCAAGGTCAAATGCTGACTGAAGACGAGAACATCGTCGAAGTGCCGCTGACCGTGCAGTACAAGATCAGCAACCTGCAGGACTTCGTGCTGAGTGTCGATCAGCCGGAAATCAGCCTGCAGCACGCGACCGAAAGTGCCTTGCGTCATGTGGTGGGTTCCACCGCGATGGACCAGGTGTTGACCGAAGGTCGTGAGTTGATGGCCAGCGAGATCAAGGAGCGTCTGCAACGCTTCATGGATACCTATCGCACCGGCATCACTGTCACTCAGGTCAACGTACAGAACGCAGCTGCGCCACGTGAAGTTCAGGAAGCCTTTGATGACGTGATCCGTGCCCGTGAAGACGAGCAGCGTTCGCGCAACCAGGCTGAAACCTACGCCAATGGCGTCGTGCCGGAAGCCCGTGGCCAGGCCCAGCGCATCCTTGAAGATGCCAATGGTTACCGTGACGAAACCGTCTCGCGCGCCAAGGGTGAGGCGGATCGCTTCACCAAGCTGGTCGCCGAGTATCGCAAGGCACCGGAAGTCACCCGCGAGCGTCTGTACCTGGACACCATGCAGGAAGTCTTCAGCAATACCAGCAAGGTTCTCGTGACCGGCAACAAGAATGGCCAGAGCAATCTGCTCTACTTGCCGCTGGACAAAATGGTCGACAGTGGCCGCAGCACCAGCACTCAGGTGACCGGCGCGGCAGCCACCAGCAATGAAGCGAATGCACGTGCGGCAGCTGATCTGCAGCAACAGCAGACACGTACCAGGGAGAGTCGCTGATGAGCAATAAATCGCTGATCGCCCTTATTGTCGGCGTCGTCGTGGCGATCGCTGCCTGGAACTGCTTCTACATCGTGGCTCAGACCGAGCGTGCGGTGTTGCTGCAGTTCGGTCGCGTGGTCCAGGCTGATGTTCAGCCCGGCCTGCATGTGAAAGTGCCTTACGTTAACCAGGTGCGCAAATTCGACGCGCGCCTGATGACGCTGGATGCACCGACGCAACGCTTCCTGACGCTGGAAAAGAAAGCCGTGATGGTCGATGCCTACGCCAAGTGGCGCGTGAAAGATGCCGAGCGCTTCTACACCGCGACATCGGGCCTCAAGCAGATTGCTGACGAGCGTCTTTCCCGTCGTCTGGAATCGGGTCTGCGTGACCAATTCGGTAAGCGCACGCTGCACGAGGTGGTTTCTGGTGAACGTGACGCGTTGATGTCCGATATCACTGCTTCGTTAAACACAATGGCGGAGAAAGAGCTGGGCATCGAAGTGGTCGATGTTCGGGTCAAGGCCATCGATCTGCCGAAAGAAGTGAACCGCAGCGTGTTCGAGCGTATGAGCTCCGAGCGTGAGCGTGAAGCTCGCGAGCACCGCGCCAAGGGTAACGAGCTGGCCGAAGGCATTCGTGCCGACGCCGATCGTCAACGCCGCGTGCTGGTGGCTGAAGCCTATCGTGAATCCGAAGAGGTTCGCGGTGATGGTGATGCCCAGGCTGCTGCGATCTACTCCAAGGCCTACGGCCAGGATCAGGAATTCTACGGTTTCTACCGTAGCCTGCGTGCCTACCGTGAAAGCTTCGCGAACAAATCCGACGTCATGGTCCTGGACCCAAGCAGCGACTTCTTCCGTTACCTGGAAAAAGCCAAGCCTTGATACGGCGTTGACCTGAATCATCCCCCGCCTGGCGGCTAAAACCTCTGGCGGGGTGATCCTTTGGGAAAACGTGTGTATGATGCGGCAGCCGGGAAATTCCCGGCTTTTTTGCGTCTGCACGTTTGATTGCTGCTTTTTAGCAGGCGCCCGAGTTGAATGACTCGACAGGTTTTTCGAGGAAAGTGGTTGGCGAAGCCGATTTCAGGCTTTTCGCCATGTTGTTCTTGCGCGCGGATTGTGCACATGAGCCCATCATTTTCTGCTTCACTCAAGGCTCGCCCACAGGCTTGCCGCCCGGATCATAGGGGAATGGCGTAATGGCAACGGTAGACCGCTGGCTGCTGCCAGATGGCATCGAAGAAGTACTGCCACCAGAAGCGGCGCGCATCGAAGTAGCGCGTCGTCAGGTGTTGGATCTGTTCCAGAGCTGGGGTTACGAGTTTGTCGTGACTCCCCATATCGAGTACCTGGAATCCCTGCTGACCGGCGCGGGCCAGGACCTCGATCTGCGTACCTTCAAGGTCATCGACCCGCAATCGGGCCGGCAGATGGGTTTCCGTGCCGACATCACGCCGCAAGTGGCGCGCATCGATGCGCATACCCTGCGTCGCGAAGGCCCGAGCCGTCTGTGCTATGCCGGTAGCGTGCTGCATGCGCAGCCGCGCGCCTTGTCGTCCTCGCGCAGCCCGATTCAACTGGGCGCCGAGTTGTACGGCGATGCCAGCCCGAGCAGCGACGTGGAAGTCATCAGCCTGATGCTGGCCATGCTGCAACTGGCCGATGTGCCGGATGTACACATGGACCTCGGGCATGTCGGCATCTACCGCGGCCTGGCCCGCGCCGCCGGATTGTCCGGTGAAGTCGAGCAGCAGTTGTTCGACGCATTGCAACGTAAGGCCATCGATGAGGTCATTACCTTGACCGAAGGCTTGCCTGCCGATCTGTCGGGCATGCTGCGAGCGTTGGTTGATCTGTGTGGCGGCCGTGAAGTATTGAGCGCCGCCCGCGAGCGTCTGGCGAATGCGCCGGCACCGGTTCTGGCTGCTCTGGACGACTTGCTGGCGATTGCCGAACGTCTGTCCACGCGTTTCCCCGAATTACCGCTTTACTTCGACCTGGGCGAGTTGCGCGGCTACCACTACCACACCGGTGTGGTGTTCGCCGTATTTGTGCCGGGTGTTGGCCAGTCTATTGCCCAGGGCGGTCGTTACGACGACATCGGCGCCGACTTCGGTCGCGCTCGTCCGGCAACCGGCTTTTCCACCGATTTGAAAACCCTGGTGACCCTGGGGCGTGCTGAAATCGAGCTACCGTCTGGCGGTATCTGGATGCCTGACAGTACGGATGCAGCACTCTGGCAGCAGGTTTGCCAGTTGCGCAGCGAGGGTCAGCGTGTTGTTCAGGCATTGCCTGGGCAGCCTTTGGCCGCCGCCCGTGAAGCGGACTGCGACCGGCAATTGATTCAGCAGAACGGGCTTTGGCAAGTATCGCCACTGGCCTCTTGAGTTTTCCCGCCGGCTGCCGCCGGCACCAAGTTTGCGCGAATGAGGACAAGTGTTATGGGTAAGAATGTCGTAGTCCTGGGCACCCAATGGGGTGATGAGGGCAAAGGCAAGATCGTTGATCTGCTGACCGAACATGCTGCCGCCGTAGTGCGCTACCAGGGTGGCCACAACGCTGGTCACACCCTGGTGATCGATGGCGAAAAAACCGTCTTGCACCTGATTCCGTCGGGCGTGCTGCGCGAAGGCGTGCAGTGCCTGATCGGCAACGGCGTGGTGGTTGCACCGGACGCTCTGCTGCGGGAAATCATCAAGCTGGAAGAGAAAGGCGTACCGGTGCGTGAGCGTCTGCGTATCAGCCCGTCCTGCCCGCTGATCCTGTCCTACCACGTAGCGCTGGACCAGGCTCGTGAAAAGGCCCGTGGCGAGCTGAAGATCGGTACCACCGGTCGTGGCATCGGCCCGGCCTACGAAGACAAGGTTGCTCGTCGCGGCCTGCGCATCGGTGACCTGTTCCACCGCGAGCGTTTCGCCGCCAAGCTGGGCGAGTTGCTGGATTACCACAACTTCGTACTGGTCAATTACTACAAAGAGCCGGCGATCGACTTCCAGAAGACGCTCGACGAGTGCATGGAATACGCCGAGCTGCTCAAGCCGATGATGCTCGACGTCACCGCCGAGCTGCACGAGCTGCGTCGCGCTGGCAAAGACATCATGTTCGAAGGCGCCCAAGGTTCCTTGCTGGACATCGACCACGGTACCTACCCGTACGTCACCAGCTCCAACACCACCGCGGGCGGCATTGCCACCGGTTCGGGTTTTGGTCCGATGTACCTGGATTACATCCTCGGCATCACCAAGGCCTACACCACTCGCGTCGGTTCGGGTCCGTTCCCGACTGAGCTGTTCGACGACGTTGGTGCGTTCCTGGCCAAGCGTGGCCACGAGTTTGGTGCTACTACCGGCCGTGCCCGTCGTTGCGGCTGGTTCGATGCCGTCATCCTGCGTCGCGCCATCGACGTCAACAGCATCTCGGGCCTGTGCCTGACCAAGCTGGACGTGCTGGACGGCCTGGAAACCATCAACATCTGTGTTGGCTACAAGAACCAGGATGGTGCAGTGATCGACGCCCCGACCGACGCCGACAGCTACATCGGCCTCGAGCCCGTGTACGAAGAGATGCCAGGCTGGACCGAATCCACCGTCGGTGCCAAGACCCTGGAAGAGCTGCCTCAGGCTGCGCGCAACTACATCAAACGCGTCGAAGAGTTGGTCGGTGCGCCGATTGACATTATTTCGACGGGCCCGGACCGCAACGAAACCATCGTTCTGCGTCACCCGTTCGCTTAATAAGTCGTTGATGTAAAAGACAAAGGGTCCTTGATTGGACCCTTTGTCGTTTCTGTCGAATACACGGCATGACCTTTGCTGTGATTACCTCTTCTGGCGAGCCATCAATTTAATGGCGTCAAAGCAGAGGGATTTCCTGTGTCGGCCGTTCTCTCATTGTTACAAAGCCGTTTGTTGCGGCCCGTGTTCGTTACCCTTGGTATCGCACTTTTGGTGCAGGTGCTGGTGGCTGTTGCCCTGACTCGGAGCACAGTCACTGCGCTGGAAGCCGATCTAGGCGTGCGCCTGGGGGCCGACAGTCAAAAACTCTCCGGTGAACTTGAGCAGGCGGGGCGTGAAGTCACGTCGAGCCTGGACAACCTGTCTTCCAGCACCCGTCAGCGGCTCACCGCGGGCCTGTCTTCGCGTCTGAAAGACGAGCAGGCGCAACTGCGTGCGACGTTGGAGAAGGATCTGAAGGATTCCGCCAATGATATGGCGCAGCTTTTGGCTTCGGTCGCACCCCGCGCCATGTGGGACAGCGACGTTCCAACCCTGTCCGAATTCGCTCGTCGGGCGCAGCGTAATCCCAACGTGTTGTTCGTGGTCTACGACGACGCCACGGGCCAACACCTGACGCGTTATCTCAACCGCGAGAACCCGATCAACAAGGCGTTGCTGGAGAAAGGCCAGGGCGAGCGTGCGCTGGACAAGGTGCTGGACGCGGCGAAGAACGATCCGTCGGTCTACTACCTCGAAGCGTCGATCAACCCCAATGGCGTGGAGATCGGCAAGGTATTGATGGGCGTCTCCACGGCCTCGGTTGAAACCGATCTGGCGGCCCTCGACAAGCGCTTCTCGGCGCTGATCGCCAGCAGTGATCAGCTGGTGGGCGACAGCCTCGAAGGCGCGGCGGCTGACAGTGCCAAGGCCATGCAGGCGCGTTTGCAATCGGCGCAGTCCACGGCATCTGAAATGAAGGTCAATACCACCACGACCGTGCAGGAAGCGGCGGGCACCTTGCGCTGGCGCATCGGCATGGGCCTGGCGCTGGTCGGTTGCGGCGTGTTGCTCTTGCTCGCGGTGGTGCTGGGGCGTCGAGTGGTCAATCGCTTGAAAATGCTGATCGCCGCCATGGATGACCTGGCGGCGGGCGAGGGTGACCTGACCAAGCGTGTGCAGATCAACAGCAAGGACGAAATCGGCGATATGGCTTCGGCGGTCAATCGCTTTGTGGATAAGTTACAGCCGATCGTGCGGGAGGCGGGCGATGTGGCCCAGCGCACGGGCGTGGAAATCGGTGCCATGACCTTGCGCAATGCCGGGGCTGATGCGGCGGCCGGTATGCAGCGTGATGAAGTGGCCGAGAGCCTGCGGGCCTTGTCGCAAATGGCTGATGAAGCCCAGTCCGAAAGTCACGCCATGCAGGCGGCCTTGCAGCAGGTGGTGGATATTCGTCAGGCCACCGACGAAAACACCAGGACCTCGGCCAAGGTCGGCAGCCTGATCGAAGCATTGGCCGGGCAGGTCGATACCGGGGCGAAAGTCATCGAGCGGCTGGCACAGCAGAGTGAACAGATTGAAGTGGTGCTGACGGTGATTCACGGGATCGCCGAGCAAACCAACCTGCTGGCTTTGAACGCGGCGATCGAGGCGGCGCGCGCTGGCGAGACTGGTCGCGGGTTTGCCGTGGTGGCGGATGAAGTGCGAGCGCTGGCGAGCAAGACGCAGAGTTCGACGGGCGACATTCAGGCGCATATCGTTGCCTTGCAGCAGGGGGCGCGTGAGGCGGTGGCGGCGATCGGCCAGGCCGGGCGTCAGGCCAGTGAAGGTTTGCTGGTGTTGCGTGACAGTGCGCGGTTGCAACAATCGGTGCAGGCCTCTGTCGAGCAAGTGCATGCGGCGATTGGTCTGGCGACTCAGGCGGCAGCTCATCAGGCGCAAGGCGCGCAGGCGGTGCGTGGACGGGTTGAGACCATACATGCGCAGGCTGAAAAGGCTGCTCAGGCGGTGGTGGAAACCACAGCCAGTGGCAAGGTTCTCGATGGGTTGGCGGCGCAGTTGAAAGCGAGCCTGGGGCAGTTCCGGGCCTGATGGGTTGTCTGGGATGGCCCCTTCGCGAGCAAGCCCGCTCCCACATTTTTGATTTCTGTTGTTCACAAATTGTGTGTTCGCAGAAGATCAGTGTGGAGCGGGCTTGCTCGCGAAGGCCCTCTCAGCGGCTCAAATACATCCGAGTCGTCAGCAGATAAACCGGCAGCCCCGACACCAGAATCAATAACGCCGCATAAGGCGCCGCTGCCGCAAATTCCACATTCGCGGTATGCGCCCAGACTTCCGTCGCCAAGGTATTGAGTCCGGTCGGGCTCAGCAGCAATGTCGCCGTCAGCTCCTTCATCGCATCCAGAAACACCAGCGCGAACGCCGCACCGAGAGCTGGAAAGATGATCGGCAAGGTCACCCGGCAGAACGCGGTGAAAGATGAGGCGCCCAGTGTGCGTGCAGCCTCTTCCAATTGCGGCGCAGCCTTGTTCAGCGCCGTGCGAATCGGCGCCTGGGCCAGCGGCAAAAAAAGCAACGCGTAGGCAATCAGCAGTAACGCCGAGGTCTGATACAGCACCGGCACATAGTGCAGGGCGAAATACACCAGCGTCAGCGCGATCACCAGGCCTGGCAGCGCATGCAGCAGGTACGGCAAGCGTTCCGCCCAGATCGCCAGCAGGCCTTTATGGCGCACCACCAGCAACCCCACCGGCACTGCCAGCACCAGGCACAGTGCTGCGCCGCCCAATGACAGCGCCAGGGACGACAGCAATGCCTCGCTGATCGCCGCGACCGGGAACGCCGCCGACGAGCCCACGGCAAGCCAGTACGCCAGCATCCCCAGCGGAATGCCGCTGCCGATGATTGCCAGTGCCAGGCAGTAAAGCTGCCCGGCCGCCACCCAACGTCCGAGGCGAACCTGTTCCGCGCGCCGTGCCGCGCCCTGGCCGGTGCGAACGTGTCGACCTTTGCCGCGCACTCGCAGCTCTAGCCATAACAACACCAGACACAACGCCAGCAGTACCGCCGAGAGCATCGCCGCGTTGGCGTTGCTGAATTCCAGTTCGAACTGTTGATAGATCGCCGTGGTGAAGGTCTGGAGACCAATGATCGACAGTGCACCGAACTCCACGAGCATGTGCAGGGCAATCAGCAGCGAACCGGCGAGCAGTGACGGCCAGAGCAGCGGCAGGGTGATCCTGAAAAATACGCCCCAGCGATTCTGCCCCAGTGTGCGGGCAGACTCTTCCAGGGACGGATCAAGATTGCGCAGGGTTGCCGCCACGGGCAGAAAGATCAGCGGGTATTTGGACAGGGTCATCACCAGAATCGCCCCGCCCAGCCCTTCGAAGTGGGCACTCAGGGAGACCCAGGTAAAACTGCTGACGAACGCCGGTACAGCGAACGGCAGGCACAGGAGCACGCCCCAAAGCCGCCGCCCCGGAAGATTGCTGCGTTCCAGTAGCCACGCCAGCGACAGGCCGATCACACCACAAGCCAGCGTCACGCCGACCATCAGCGCCAACGTGTTGCGCAACAGGCCGAACACGTAAGGCCGCCAAAGCAGGTGCAGCGCTTCGGCCCAACCGGCCTGCCAGGCCTTGAGCCCGACATACGCCAGCGGCAGAAGGCTGAGCACGACCAGCAGCAAAACCGGCAGCAACAGCCAGATCGACGGCCGCTTGCGCCTTGGCACATAGCCCCTGCGCAAGGCAGGGGCGGATAACGATGTGCTCATCAGTTCAAGCCAACGTCGCGTTCCAGGTCCAGGGCTTCTTCGGCATTGCCGAGATCGGCTGGAGTGACTTTCGGGGCTTGCAGTTCGCTGAACGGCTTGAGGCCGCGATCCGATTCCATGCCTTTGTGCAGCGGGTATTCGGCAGTGGTCTGGGTGATCACGCGCTGACCTTCTTCACTGGCCATGTAGGCAAGAAATTGCTGGGCTTCTTTTGGATGCTTGCTGGATTTCAGCACAGCAGCGCTAGAAACGGTGATCAACCCGCCGACGTCGCCGCCGGTGAAGTAATGGAGTTTCGAATCGAGTTGGCCTTTCTCGCGTTGCAAGGCAAACCAGTAGTAGTTGTTCACCAGCACGGTGGCGACTTCGCCGTTTTCCACGGCCTTCAGCGCGACCATGTTGTTGCTGTAAGTCTTGCCGAACGCGCGCAGGCCGGTCAGCCATTCTTCGGCCGCGTCCATGCCATGGATCTTGATAATCGCCACGGCCTGTTCCTGGAACGCACCGCTGGTGGGCACGAAGCCGACCTTGCCTTGCCATTTCGGGTCGGAGAATTCCATCACCGACTTGGGCAGGTCTTTTTCGTCGATCAGTTTGGGGTTGAAGGCGACGACACGGACTCGTGCCGTGATGCCGATCCAGGTGCCGTTGGCCGCCACGTAGTCTTTCGGCAGAACAGCGAGGGTGGCAGCGTCGGTGGGTGTCAACAGGCCTTGTTCGCCGAGTTTGTTCAGGGGTGGGGATTCTTCGGTGTAGATCACGTCGGCGGGGGAGCGATCGCCTTCTTCGACGACCTGGCTGGCAAGCTGGTTACTGCTGCCCTTGCGTACATTGACGTGAATGCCGGTCTTGGCTTCGAAGGCTTTGGCGATGGCGTCGCCGACTTCCTTGTGTTGACCGTTGTAGAGTGTCAGGGAGACCGGATCGGCGGCCTGGGTGAGGGGAGTGGCGAGTGCCAGGCCGAGCAGGGTGATGGTCAGGCCGCGGCGCAGGGTATTTCGAAACATCATTCGCAGGGTTCCTCACTGTCGCATTGCAAAATCTTGCAACAATGATAAACGATATTGTTTCTCATGTGCGCCTTGCGGGGATGGCGAGGGTTTGCTAGAGCGTCCGGCGCAGACTGATGATCTCTGTCAGTGAAATGCAATCCATGTAGGAGCGGGCTTGCTCGCGAAGAGGGAGTGTCAGTCGACATTGATGTCGCTGAGACACCGTTTTCGCGAGCAAGCCCTCCCACAGGTATTCAGTATTGAGTTTGAGATTTTTGAATGCAAGAAACGCAAAAACCCGCTTTCGCGGGTTTTTGTGAAATTCAAGATCGTGACCTTGAATTTGAATTGGTGCCCAGAAGAAGACTCGAACTTCCACGACCTTGCGGTCACCAGCACCTGAAGCTGGCGTGTCTACCAATTTCACCATCTGGGCATTCATCTTCAGCGTTGCCGCTGTTGATGTGGCGCACTATACGGAGAGCTTTTTGATCTGTAAACCCCTGATTTAGTATTAATAAATCAGGGGCTTGGAATGCAAAAAACCCGCTTTCGCGGGTTTTTGTGTGAGCCTTGAAATTGATCTAATCTCAAGCTCGAAATTGGTGCCCAGAAGAAGACTCGAACTTCCACGACCTTGCGGTCACCAGCACCTGAAGCTGGCGTGTCTACCAATTTCACCATCTGGGCAGTATCGACAGCGCGTCTGCGTCGTCGATGGCGCGCACTATACGGAGCGTCATTTTAACTGTAAACCCCTGGCATCGAAAAAACCTGGAAAATTTTACCAGTGGCATTTAATTCAGCTTTGCGGTGTCGATAAAGGGCTTTAGATGGGCTGTCATAGCCTGAAATTTCCCGTTTCATTACGCCTATGCCAAACTAACCCGCATATAGACAAGGTGAAAACTCTCTAATGGCCGATTGGCAGTCCCTCGATCCCGAGGCCGCTCGTGAAGCGGAAAAATATGAAAACCCTATTCCTAGCCGCGAACTGATCCTTCAGCACCTTGCTGATCGGGGTTCGCCTGCTAACCGCGAGCAGTTGGTCGAAGAGTTTGGTCTGACCACAGAAGACCAGATCGAAGCCCTGCGTCGCCGTCTGCGCGCCATGGAGCGCGATGCTCAACTCATTTATACCCGTCGCGGCACGTATGCGCCGGTGGACAAGCTCGACCTGATCCTCGGCCGCATCAGTGGTCACCGTGACGGTTTCGGCTTCCTGGTCCCGGACGACGGCAGCGATGACCTGTTCATGAGCCCGGCGCAAATGCGCCTGGTGTTCGATGGCGACCGCGCCCTGGCCCGTGTTTCCGGCCTGGACCGTCGTGGTCGTCGCGAAGGCATGATCGTCGAAGTGGTCTCCCGTGCCCACGAGACCATCGTCGGTCGCTACTTCGAAGAGGGCGGTATTGGCTTCGTTGTTGCGGACAATCCGAAGATCCAGCAAGAAGTGCTGGTCACGCCGGGTCGCAACGCCAATGCCCAGATCGGTCAATTCGTCGAAGTGAAGATCACTCACTGGCCGACACCGCGCTTTCAGCCGCAAGGCGACGTGGTTGAAGTCGTGGGTAACTACATGGCGCCGGGCATGGAAATCGATGTCGCCCTGCGCACCTACGACATTCCTCACGTCTGGCCTGAAGCGGTCTTGAAAGAAGCCGCCAAGCTCAAGCCGGAAGTCGAAGAGAAAGATAAAGAGAAGCGCATCGACCTGCGTCATCTGCCGTTCGTGACCATCGACGGCGAAGACGCTCGCGACTTCGATGACGCGGTTTACTGCGAAGCCAAGCCGGGCAAGCTGCGCCTGTTCTCCGGTGGCTGGAAGTTGTACGTGGCGATTGCCGACGTTTCCAGTTACGTGAAAATCGGCTCGGCCCTGGACAACGAATCCCAGGTTCGCGGCAACTCGGTGTACTTCCCCGAGCGCGTGGTGCCGATGCTGCCTGAGCAGCTGTCCAACGGCCTGTGCTCGCTGAACCCGCACGTCGATCGCCTGGCCATGGTTTGCGAGATGACCATCTCCAAATCCGGCGAAATGACCGACTACTGCTTCTACGAAGCGGTGATTCACTCCCATGCCCGCCTGACCTACAACAAAGTCAGCGCGATGCTGGAAACGCCGAAAGTCACCGAAGCGCGTCAGCTTCGTGGCGAATACAACGACGTTCTGCCGCACCTCAAACAGCTGTATGCGCTGTACAAGGTTCTGCTGGCAGCCCGTCACGTGCGTGGCGCGATCGATTTCGAAACGCAGGAAACCCGGATCATCTTCGGGACCGAGCGCAAGATTGCCGAAATCCGTCCGACCGTTCGCAACGATGCGCACAAGCTGATCGAGGAATGCATGCTGGCGGCCAACGTGGCCACCGCCGAATTCCTGAAGAAGCACGAAATCCCTGCGCTGTATCGCGTCCACGATGGTCCGCCACCGGAGCGTCTGGAAAAACTGCGCGCCTTCCTCGGTGAGCTCGGCCTGTCCCTGCACAAAGGCAAGGACGGCCCGTCGCCGAAGGATTACCAGGCATTGCTGGCGAGCATCAAGGATCGGCCGGATTTCCACCTGATCCAGACCGTCATGCTGCGTTCGTTGAGTCAGGCGGTGTACAGCGCCGATAACCAGGGCCACTTCGGCCTGAATTACGAAGCCTATACTCACTTCACCTCGCCGATCCGTCGTTATCCGGACTTGCTCACGCACCGGGCGATTCGCAGCGTTATCCATTCGAAAATGGACACCCCGCACGTTCGCCGTGCTGGCGCGATGACCATTCCGAAAGCGCGCATCTATCCGTACGACGAGGCGATCCTGGAGCAGCTCGGCGAGCAGTGCTCGATGAGCGAGCGCCGTGCCGACGAAGCGACCCGCGATGTTGTGAACTGGCTCAAGTGCGAGTTCATGAAAGATCGTGTGGGCGAGTCCTTCCCGGGTGTGATCACCGCCGTGACCGGCTTTGGCCTGTTCGTTGAGCTGACCGATATCTACGTTGAAGGCCTGGTGCACGTCACTGCGCTGCCTGGCGATTATTACCACTTCGACCCTGTGCATCACCGCCTGGCCGGCGAGCGCACCGGTCGCAGCTTCCGCCTTGGCGACACCGTTGAAGTACGCGTCATGCGCGTTGACCTCGACGAGCGCAAGATCGACTTCGAGATGGCTGAAAAAACCATCAGCGCGCCGATCGGTCGCAAAAAACGCGGAACTGAAACCGCTGCGCCTGCAGCCAAAACGCCTGCAGAGCCAGCGCCGGCGAAAACCGGTCGTCGTCCCGCCAAGGAAAAGGCTGTTGAGGCCTATCGTCCGAGCGATGCGGCGGCGAAAAATGCCGAGCTGCGCAAGAGCCGCGAAATGAAGCAGGCGTTGTTGTCTGAAGCGAAAAGCGGCGGTAAAGCGGCGTCTGGGGGAAAGACCGGACGGTCGGCGCCTGACAAGGCTCCCGGCGGCAAGCCAGCGAAACCGAGCAAACACCGTAAAGGCCCGCCTAAAGCGGGTTCTGCTCCAGCCGCTAAAAGCGGTGGGGTGCGTAAACCTAAGGCCAAGTCATGAGTCAGTTGGAAAAGATCTACGGCGTGCATGCGGTAGAAGCATTGCTGCGTCACCACCCCAAGCGCGTCAAGCAAATCTGGCTGGCTGAAGGCCGCAGCGATCCGCGGGTTCAGACGTTGATTGAGTTGGCGAACGAAAATCGCGTGGCCGTTGGCAACGCCGAGCGTCGTGAGTTGGATGCCTGGGTCGAAGGCGTCCACCAGGGCGTGGTTGCGGATGTGAGTCCGAGCCAGGTCTGGGGCGAAGCAATGCTCGACGAGCTGCTCGATCGCACCGAAGGCGCGCCGTTGCTGCTGGTGCTCGACGGCGTGACCGACCCGCACAACCTCGGCGCTTGCCTGCGTTCGGCCGATGCGGCCGGCGCGCTGGCGGTGATCGTTCCGAAGGACAAGTCGGCTACGCTGACCCCGACGGTACGTAAAGTTGCCTGCGGCGCGGCGGAAGTGATTCCGTTGGTTGCCGTGACCAACCTGGCGCGTACCCTGGAAAAACTCAAGCAGCGTGGCTTGTGGGTCGTCGGTACGGCGGGCGAGGCTGAGCAGGATCTGTATCAGCAAGACCTGACCGGGCCGACCATCCTGATCATGGGCGCGGAAGGCAGCGGCATGCGTCGCCTGACTCGCGATCTTTGTGACTATCTGGTACGCCTGCCGATGGCGGGCAGTGTCAGCAGTCTCAATGTTTCCGTGGCTACTGGCGTGTGCCTGTTCGAGGCCCTGCGTCAGCGCGGCGTCAAAGCTGCTGGATCCGCCAAGAAGTCCTGATCCATACACGGTCCCCATGTGGGAGCGGGCTTGCTCGCGAATGCGGTCTGACATTCAACATTATTGCTGAATGACACAACGCTTTCGCGAGCAAGCCCGCTCCCACATTGGTTCTGCGTCAGGGCAAAGCTTGATGGTGTGAACGCACTGTTCAAATAATCACCAATTGCCTTGCGCCTCTCTTGTCCCTTCTCTACAATTGCGCCCCTTGCTGTGACGGCAGGCACGCATGTGTCTATCGCCAGCAAGTCCATAAGTGTCATTCACTCCTTGTCTGACCGCTTTTGAGCGGCAGGCTACAACCCGTAAGGAGCATTCATGCGTCATTACGAAATCATCTTTTTGGTCCACCCGGATCAAAGCGAGCAAGTCGGCGGCATGGTTGAGCGTTACACCAAGCTGATCGAAGAAGACGGCGGCAAAATCCACCGTCTGGAAGATTGGGGCCGTCGTCAACTGGCCTACGCAATCAACAATGTTCACAAGGCTCACTACGTGATGCTGAACGTTGAATGCACTGGCAAGGCCCTGGCCGAGCTGGAAGACAACTTCCGCTACAACGATGCAGTGATCCGTAACCTGGTCATCCGTCGCGAAGAAGCCGTTACCGGCCAATCCGAGATGCTCAAGGCTGAAGAAAACCGCAGTGAGCGCCGTGAGCGTCGCGACCGTCCTGAGCACGAAGGCGCTGAAAGCGTTGACAGTGATGACAGCGACAACAGCGATAACGCTGACGAGTAATCCACGGACCTTTTGAGGAGCCTATTACATGGCACGTTTCTTCCGTCGTCGTAAATTCTGCCGCTTCACCGCTGAAGACGTGAAAGAGATCGATTACAAAGATCTCAACACTCTGAAAGCTTATGTATCCGAGACCGGCAAAATCGTTCCAAGCCGTATCACCGGTACCAAAGCACGTTATCAGCGTCAGCTGGCCACCGCTATCAAGCGCGCCCGCTTCCTGGCCCTGCTGGCCTACACCGACAGCCACGGCCGCTGAGACCGGGCAGTCGACACGTAGCAAAGGATTGAATGCATGCGCGCCTTAGCTGAGTTCATCATGCGCGGCCGTATGCAGGCCACTCTGGTAGTGGCCGGATGCGCAGCGTTGCCGCTGTTGTATTGGTTGGGTGCTGCCGCCGGATGCCTTGTGCTCCTGCGGCGCGGATTGAAGGACGCCCTGGGCGTTCTTGCTCTGGGACTGCTGCCGGCGTTGATCTGGTGGCTTTACTCCGATGACCCACGGGCACTTCTGGTGCTGCTGGGGTCTTCGAGCCTTGCGTTGGTTTTGCGCGCAAGCGAGTCCTGGATCCGCGTGCTGCTGGTCAGCATAGCGATGGGAGTGGTGTTTTCAGTGGTGCTGGGGACGGCTTTTGGTCCCCAGATCGAGATGCTGGCGCAGGCTTTGATAAAAGTCATGCCGTCGCTTCTCGGTGATGTCTACCAGCAAATGTCGGTAGACGAGCAAGCGCGTTTCGCGTCCCTGATTGCACCGGTCCTGACCGGCCTGATTGCGGCCTTGTTGCAAATCGTCAGTGTGCTGAGCCTGCTTGTCGGGCGCTACTGGCAGGCGTTGTTGTACAACCCGGGTGGTTTTGGTCGCGAGTTTCGCGCCATCCGATTCCCGCTTTTGCCGGCGATGTTGCTGCTGGCGTTAATGCTTCTGGGGCCGAACATCGGTCCGCAGATGGCCATGTTGACGCCGTTGTGCAGCGTACCGCTGGTGTTCGCCGGGCTGGCCCTGATTCACGGGCTGGTGGCGCAAAAGCGACTGGGCAGATTCTGGCTGGTGGGGTTGTACGTGACGCTGTTGCTGTTCATGCAGCTGATCTATCCGTTGCTGGTGGTCTTGGCCATCGTCGACAGCCTGATTGATTTTCGCGGTCGTTCGGCACCGAAAGATGCCGATAACGCGAACGGTGAAGGTTAAAAGTTAAGAGGATTTTCACATGCAACTGATCCTTCTGGAAAAAGTCACCAACCTGGGCAACCTGGGTGACAAAGTGAACGTTAAGGCTGGTTACGGTCGTAACTACCTGCTGCCTTACGGCAAAGCTACCGCTGCGACCGCTGCCAACCTGGCTGCGTTCGAAGAGCGTCGCGCTGAGCTGGAAAAAGCTGCAGCTGATCGTAAAACTTCGGCTGAAAACCGCGCTGCCCAACTGGCTGAGCTGGAAGTGACTATCACTGCCACCGCTGGCGACGAAGGCAAGCTGTTCGGTTCGATCGGTACTCACGACATCGCTGATGCACTGACCGCCTCTGGCGTTGAAGTTGCAAAAAGCGAAGTTCGTCTGCCGAACGGCACTATCCGCAACGTAGGCGAATTCGACGTAGCCGTGCACCTGCACGCCGAAGTTGAAGCCACCGTACGCGTTGTCGTGGTAGCAGCTTAAGCAGCACTTGTCGGCTGGCACCCTCGGGTGCTTGCCGGTAACATCGGGCACGATCCTGTTTACAGGTCGTGCCCTTTGTCTTTCTGCAGTTCCTGATTTTCACATCTAATTCCAAGTGGCCATGAACGATATCTCCGCTCCTGAGCAATACGATCTGCAAACCGCTGCCCTGAAGGTGCCGCCGCATTCCATCGAGGCCGAACAGGCTGTGCTCGGTGGTCTGATGCTGGACAACAACGCCTGGGAACGCGTGCTTGATCAAGTCTCCGACGGCGATTTCTATCGGCATGACCACCGTCTGATCTTTCGTGCGATTGCCAAGCTCGCCGACCAGAACTCCCCGATCGACGTCGTGACCCTTGCCGAGCAATTGGACAAGGAAGGTCAGACCTCGCAAGTCGGCGGCCTCGGTTACCTGGGTGAGCTGGCTAAAAACACGCCGTCCGTCGCCAACATCAAGGCCTATGCGCAGATCGTTCGCGCGCGGGCGACGTTGCGGCAGTTGATCGGCATCGCCACCGAGATCGCCGACAGCGCCTTCAACCCGGAAGGCCGCTCCGCGGAAGAGATCCTCGACGAAGCTGAACGGCAGATCTTCCAGATCGCTGAGGCCCGGCCAAAAACCGGCGGCCCGGTGAGCGTGAATGACCTGCTGACCAAGGCCATCGACCGCATCGACACATTGTTCAATACCGACAACGCCATCACTGGCCTGTCCACCGGTTACACCGACCTGGACGGAATGACCAGCGGCTTGCAGCCGTCCGACCTGATCATCGTCGCCGGCCGTCCGTCCATGGGTAAAACCACCTTTGCGATGAACCTGGTGGAAAACGCCGTATTGCGCAGCGACAAGTGTGTACTGGTCTACTCGCTCGAGATGCCAGGCGAATCGCTGATCATGCGTATGTTGTCGTCCCTCGGCCGGATCGACCAGACCAAAGTCCGAGCCGGTCGCCTGGACGACGATGATTGGCCGCGCCTGACCTCGGCGGTCAACCTGCTCAACGATCGCAAACTGTTCATCGACGATACGGCTGGTATCAGCCCGTCGGAGATGCGGGCGCGGACCCGGCGTCTGGTGCGTGAGCACGGCGATGTCGCCCTGATCATGATCGACTACCTGCAGTTGATGCAGATCCCTGGTTCCGGCGGCGACAACCGGACCAACGAGATTTCCGAGATCTCCCGTTCCTTGAAAGCCCTGGCCAAGGAATTCAACTGCCCGGTCGTGGCACTGTCTCAGCTCAACCGCTCCCTGGAGCAACGTCCCAACAAGCGCCCGATCAACTCCGACTTGCGGGAATCGGGAGCGATCGAGCAGGATGCCGACGTCATCATGTTCGTGTACCGGGACGAGGTGTACCACCCGGAAACCGAGCACAAAGGCATTGCCGAGATCATCATCGGCAAGCAGCGGAACGGTCCGATCGGTACGTCACGACTGGCGTTCATCGGTAAGTACACCCGATTCGAAAACCTGGCGCCGGGTAGCTACAACTTCGACGACGAGTAACCTTGTGTGGGCTTGCTCGCGAAGAGGGAGTGTCAGTCGACATCAATGTTGACCGATGTACCGCTTTCGCGAGCAAGCCCGCTCCCACAGGGGTACGCGTAATTTCCGACCATAGCCGTCGGAATTGGTTGTTTTTTGTGCTATATTCCGCGCCCGCGATTTTTCATCTCAACACCGGTCATCGTCATGCAAACAGCCAAGCCGTTATTTGACTATCCCAAGTACTGGGCCGAATGTTTCGGTCCAGCGCCATTCCTGCCGATGAGCAGGGAGGAGATGGATCAGCTTGGCTGGGATTCCTGCGACATCATCATCGTCACCGGTGATGCGTACGTTGACCACCCGTCGTTCGGCATGGCGATCATCGGCCGGCTGCTGGAGTCCCAAGGCTTCCGCGTCGGGATCATTGCCCAGCCAAACTGGCAGTCCAAAGACGACTTCATGAAGCTCGGCGAGCCGAACCTGTTTTTCGGCGTCGCGGCCGGCAACATGGACTCGATGATCAACCGCTACACCGCCGACAAGAAAATCCGTTCCGATGACGCCTACACCCCAGGTGGCCTGGCGGGCAAACGTCCGGATCGCGCGAGCCTGGTCTACAGCCAGCGCTGCAAGGAAGCCTACAAAAACGTGCCGATCGTCCTCGGTGGCATCGAAGCCTCCCTGCGCCGCATCGCCCACTACGATTACTGGCAGGACCGGGTGCGCAACTCGATCCTGATCGACGCCTGCGCCGACATCCTGCTCTACGGCAACGCCGAGCGTGCGATCGTCGAAGTTGCCCAGCGTCTGTCCTACGGGCACAAGATCGAAGACATCACCGACGTGCGCGGCACCGCGTTCATCCGTCGCGATACGCCGAAAGACTGGTACGAAGTCGATTCCACGCGCATCGACCGTCCGGGCAAGGTCGACAAGATCATCAACCCGTACGTGAACACCCAGGACACCCAGGCCTGCGCCATCGAGCAGGAAAAGGGTGCGACTGTTTCAAGTGCAGAAGACCCGAGCGAAGCCAAGGTCGTGCAGATTCTGGCGAGCCCGAAAATGACTCGCGACAAGACCGTGATTCGTCTGCCTTCGGTTGAAAAGGTTCGTGGCGACGCGGTGCTTTATGCCCACGCCAACCGCGTGCTTCACTTGGAAACCAACCCGGGCAACGCCCGTGCACTGGTTCAGAAGCATGGCGAAGTCGACGTCTGGTTCAACCCGCCTCCGATTCCGATGACCACCGAAGAAATGGACTACGTGTTCGGCATGCCCTACGCGCGCATTCCGCACCCGGCGTACGGCAAGGAGAAGATTCCGGCCTACGACATGATCCGCTTCTCGGTGAACATCATGCGTGGCTGCTTCGGCGGCTGCACCTTCTGCTCGATCACCGAGCACGAAGGCCGGATCATCCAGAACCGTTCCGAAGAGTCGATCATTCGCGAAATCGAAGAGATCCGCGACAAGGTCCCAGGCTTCACCGGCGTCATTTCCGACCTCGGCGGCCCGACCGCGAACATGTACCGCATCGCCTGCAAGAGCCCGGAAATCGAATCCGCGTGCCGCAAGCCGTCGTGCGTGTTCCCTGGCATCTGCCCGAACCTGAACACCGATCACTCGTCGCTGATCCAGCTCTATCGCAGCGCCCGTGCCCTGCCGGGTGTGAAGAAGATCCTGATCGCTTCCGGCCTGCGTTACGACCTCGCGGTCGAATCGCCGGAATACGTCAAAGAGCTGGTGACCCACCACGTCGGTGGTTACCTGAAGATCGCCCCGGAACACACCGAGGAAGGTCCGCTCAACCAGATGATGAAACCGGGCATCGGCAGCTATGACAAGTTCAAGCGCATGTTCGAGAAGTACTCCAAGGAAGCCGGGAAAGAGCAGTACCTGATTCCATACTTCATCGCTGCCCACCCGGGCACCACCGACGAAGACATGATGAACCTGGCCCTGTGGCTCAAGGGCAACGGCTTCCGCGCCGACCAGGTGCAGGCGTTCTACCCGTCACCGATGGCCACCGCCACCGCGATGTACCACTCGGGCAAGAACCCGCTGCGTAAGGTGACTTACAAGAGCGACGCCGTGACCATCGTCAAGAGCGAAGAGCAGCGTCGTCTGCACAAGGCGTTCTTGCGTTATCACGACCCGAAAGGCTGGCCGATGCTGCGTGAAGCGCTGACCCGCATGGGCCGCGCCGACCTGATCGGGCCGGGCAAGAACCAGTTGATCCCGCTGCATCAGCCGGCGACCGACAGCTACCAGAGCGCCCGTCGCAAGAACTCGACGCCAGCCGGCAGCCATAAAGTGGCAGGAGAAAAGACCACCAAGATCCTGACCCAGCACACTGGCTTGCCACCGCGCGCCAGCGATGGCGGCAACCCGTGGGACAAGCGCGAACAGGCCAAGGCTGCGGCGTTCGCCCGCAACCAGCAGGCGGCCAAGGAGCGCAAGGACGCGGCCAAAGGCAAGGGTCCAAAGCCTGCGCGTAAGCCGGTAGTGCCGCGCTAAGCGCTGCTTGAGCTGAACAGAACGCCAACCTTCGGGTTGGCGTTTTGCGTTTCTGAGCCGTAAAAACCAGGGATCTGTTTCCGGTTCGAAAGATGCGCAGGGTAACTGGCCTCTTCGCGAGCAAGCCCGCCCCCACAGTGGAATACGTTCCCCTGTGGGGGCGGGCTTGCTCGCGAAGAGGCCGGCACAGCCGATGAAAATCCTGGCTGACAGTCCTTGATCGCCACATTTGCGTGCAATCCTCCCAAACCAATTTCCCGCATCGCCCGATTTTGGTGCTGTACTGCCCTTAGCAAATCTATGAAAGCGCCACCGCTGCTGGATGGCATAAGTCTTGCGCGCTTTCGAATACGCTTAAGGCTCGCAGGAGGCACGCCGTGTCGATTCATGTCGCATTGCACCACGTCACGCATTACCGCTACGACCGCGCCGTCGAGCTCGGTCCGCAGATCGTTCGCCTGCGCCCGGCCGCGCACAGTCGCACGCGGATACTGTCCTATGCGCTGAAAGTTTCGCCCGAGCAGCACTTCATCAACTGGCAGCAGGACCCCCAGGGTAATTACCTGGCGCGGTTGGTGTTCCCGGAGAAAACCGCTGAACTGCGGATAGAAGTCGATTTGCTGGCGGAGATGGCGGTCTTCAATCCGTTCGACTTCTTCCTCGAGCCCTACGCGGAAAAGATCCCTTTTGCCTACGCCGCGGATGAGCGCAAGGAGCTGGCGCCGTACCTGGAAACCTTGCCGCTGACCCCGACGTTCAAGGCTTATCTGGACGGCATCGACCGCACGCCGCTGCCCAGCGTGGATTTCCTCGTCGCTCTCAACCAGCGCCTGAGCGAAGACATCGGCTACCTGATCCGCATGGAGCCGGGCGTACAAACCCCTGAACACACCCTCGAACAGGCCTCCGGTTCCTGCCGCGATTCGGCATGGTTGCTGGTGCAACTGCTGCGCAATCTCGGTCTGGCGGCGCGTTTTGTCTCCGGTTACCTGATCCAGCTGACGGCCGACGTCAAAAGCCTCGACGGCCCCTCGGGCACTGAAGTGGACTTCACCGACCTGCACGCCTGGTGTGAGGTCTATTTGCCCGGAGCCGGCTGGATCGGCCTGGACGCAACCTCAGGGCTGTTTGCCGGTGAAGGACATATCCCGTTGGCGTGTAGTCCAGATCCGGGCTCTGCGGCACCGATCAGTGGCCTGGTTGAACCTTGCGAGTGTGAATTCACCCATGAAATGTCCGTGGAGCGGATTTGGGAAGCGCCGCGAGTCACCAAGCCCTACACCGAAGACCAATGGCTGGCGATTCAGTCCCTGGGCCGGCAGATCGATGCCGACCTGTTGGAGGGTGACGTACGCCTGACCATGGGCGGTGAGCCGACGTTCGTTTCCATCGATGACCCGGACGGTGCGGAGTGGAACACGGCTGCACTCGGGCCGGACAAACGTCGTCTGTCCGCCGAACTGTTCCAGCGCATGCGCAAGCATTACGCGCCCAAAGGCCTGGTGCATTTCGGTCAGGGCAAGTGGTACCCCGGCGAGCAATTGCCGCGTTGGTCATTGAACTGCTACTGGCGTCGCGACGGCGTGCCGATCTGGCTCAACAGCGCGCTGATTGCCAATGAGCAGGAAGACTACGGCGCCGATGGCGAATTGGCTGGGCGTTTTCTGGCAAGCGTCGCGGAACGCCTGAAAATTCCGACACGGTTTGTGTTTCCGGCTTACGAAGACAATTTCTATTACCTCTGGCGCGAAGGCGCTTTGCCGCAGAACGTCAGCGCTGAAGACTCGCGTCTTGAAGAGCCTCTGGAGCGTGCGCGCCTGCGCAAAGTCTTCAGCCAGGGCCTGGACAAAGTCATCGGTCAGGTCCTACCGCTGGCGCGCACCGCCAAGGGTGATCAGTGGCAAAGCGGTCGCTGGTATCTGCGCGACGAACACTGCCGACTGGTGCCGGGGGATTCGCCGCTGGGATATCGCTTGCCGCTCGGCTCGCAGCCCTGGGTGAAAGCGGCGGAGTATCCGTTCATCCATCCCAATGATCCGAACCAGGATTTCCCGCCTCTGCCTGAAACCGCACAACTGCAGAGCCAGGGCGCGCCTGTCGTTGCTGACGAGCGCGCACCGAAGATCGACGAGTCCGCCGACTGGCTGACCCGCACTGCCTTCTGCGCCGAAGCGCGGGACGGCCGCTTGTACCTGTTCATGCCGCCACTGGAGCGGGTCGAGGATTACCTGGAGCTGGTCACCGCCATTGAAGCCACCGCTGAGGAACTGCATTGCCCGGTGTTGCTGGAAGGCTATGAACCACCGAGCGATCCGCGCCTGAGCAACTTTCGCATCACCCCCGATCCAGGTGTGATCGAGGTCAACGTGCAGCCGTCCGCCACTTGGGACGAACTGGTTGAACGCACCGAATTTCTTTACGAAGAAGCTCGCCAGACCCGACTGACCACCGAGAAATTCATGATCGATGGCCGGCACACCGGTACCGGCGGAGGTAACCATTTCGTACTGGGTGGTGCGACACCGGCTGACTCACCGTTTCTGCGTCGTCCCGACTTGCTGCGCAGTCTGATCAGTTATTGGCATAACCATCCGTCGTTGTCCTACCTGTTTTCCGGATTATTCATCGGCCCGACGTCGCAAGCACCGCGGGTTGATGAGGCTCGTAATGATGCCTTGTACGAACTGGAAATCGCCTTCGCCCAGATGCCTGAGCCGGGCGAGGAATGCGCGCCGTGGCTGGTGGATCGACTGCTGCGCAATCTGCTGATCGACGTCACCGGCAATACCCATCGCGCCGAGTTCTGCATCGATAAGCTCTATTCGCCGGACGGCGCCACCGGACGTCTTGGATTGCTCGAGTTAAGAGCGTTCGAAATGCCGCCTCATGCGCGCATGAGCCTGGCTCAACAATTGTTACTGAGGGCACTGGTCGCACGTTTCTGGCGCGAGCCTTATGCGCCACCGAAACTGGCTCGCTGGGGCACGGAGTTGCACGACCGTTTCATGTTGCCGCACTTTATCGAGCAGGATTTCGCCGACGTCATTGTCGATCTCAACGCCGCCGGTTATCCCGTGCGCGCCGAGTGGTTTGCGGCGCATCTGGAGTTCCGTTTCCCGAAGGTGGGCGATTACGCGGTCAGCGGCATCGAGCTGGAATTGCGCCAGGCCCTCGAACCTTGGCATGTGCTGGGCGAGGAGGGTGCGGTCGGTGGCACCGTGCGTTACGTGGATTCGTCGCTGGAGCGCTTGCAAGTCAAGCTCACGGGATTGCCGCCGCAGCGTTATCTGCTGACCTGCAACGGCATTCCGGTGCCATTGCAACCCACCGGGCGGGTCGGCGAGTTCGTTGCGGGTGTGCGATTCCGCGCCTGGCAACCGGCCAACTGCCTGCAACCGACGATCCCGGTGCACGCGCCGTTGGTGTTCGACCTGCTCGACACCTGGATGGGGCGTTCGCAGGGTGGCTGTCAGTACCACGTCGCTCATCCGGGTGGCCGCAATTACGACAGCCTGCCGGTGAACGCCAATGAGGCCGAGAGCCGGCGGATGGCGCGTTTCTTCCGCATCGGACACAGCCCAGGGAAACTTCCTATACCGAATATGGAAGTGAACGACGAGCTGCCGATGACTCTCGATTTGCGACGTTTCTAAACCGTACGCGACGCTCGGATTTTTCGTATATCCGGGCGTCATGAGCCTGCGTTAGTCTGACCGTTCTTTGCTGTCTGCCGAGCTTTCCATGCCTGACCTGCTTGACCGCTACCCGCTGACGGCGGGCACTTATCACGAACTGCTCGACGACAGCGGCGCCGTGCGCCCGCATTGGCGGCGGCTGTTCGATCAATTGCAACGCAGCACGCCAACACAACTGGTGCAGCGTCAGGCGCTGCTGACCCGGCAGATCCAGGAAAACGGCGTGACCTACAACGTCTACGCCGACCCCAAGGGCGCCGACAGGCCGTGGGAGCTGGACCTGTTGCCCCATGTGCTGGCCGCCGATGAGTGGGAGCAGTTATCAGCCGGGATCGCCCAGCGGGCCCGGCTGCTCAACGCGGTGCTCGCGGACCTGTACGGCCCGCAACGTTTGATCGCTGAAGGTTTGCTGCCAGCCGAGCTGGTATTCGGTCATAACAATTTTCTTTGGCCCTGTCAGGGCATCACGCCGCCCGACGGGGCTTTTTTGCACCTGTACGCCGTGGATCTGGCGCGTACGCCCGACGGCCGCTGGTGGGTGACGGCGGATCGGACCCAGGCGCCGTCGGGTGCCGGTTACGCCCTGGAAAACCGTACCATCGTGTCCCGGGCCTTTCCCGAGTTGTACCGCGACCTGAAGGTGCAGCATCTGGCCGGTTTCTTCCGCACGCTTCAGGAAACCCTGGCCCGTCAGGCACCGAGCGACGATGAAGCGCCGCTGATCGTGTTGCTCACGCCGGGGCGTTTCAATGAAAGCTATTTCGAACATTTGTACTTGGCACGACAACTCGGTTATCCCCTGGTGGAGGGCGGCGACCTGACGGTGCGTGATGCCACTGTCTACTTGAAAACCTTGAGCGGCCTGCGTCGGGTTCACGCGATCATGCGTCGGCTTGACGATGACTTCTGCGACCCGCTGGAGCTGCGCACCGACTCGGCCCTAGGCGTGCCGGGTCTGCTCGAAGCCGTGCGTCAGGGCCGGGTGCTGGTGGCCAACGCTCTTGGCAGCGGCGTGCTGGAGTCGCCGGGGTTGTTGGGCTTCCTGCCGAGGATCAATCAATTCCTGTTCGGCGAGGAACTGATCCTGCCGTCCATTGCCACCTGGTGGTGCGGCGAAGCGCCGGTGCTGGCCCAGGCCCTGGAAAAACTGCCGGAGTTGCTGATCAAGCCTGCGTTCCCATCCCAGAGCTTCGCGCCGGTATTTGGCCGTGATTTGAGTGAAAAACAGCGTCAGGAACTCGCTGAGCGCATGCAAGCTCGCCCTTACGCCTATGTCGCGCAAGAACTGGCGCAATTGTCTCAGGCACCGATCTGGCAGGCTGAGGACGGTCAATTGCAACCTCGGGCCATCGGCATGCGCGTGTATGCGGTGGCCAGCCACGATGGCTATCGGGTGCTGCCTGGTGGCCTGACCCGGGTTGCCGCAGAAGCGGATGCCGAAGTGGTGTCGATGCAGCGTGGCGGTGCGAGCAAGGACACCTGGGTGCTGGGGGATCGCCCACCGAGCGGCGAACAATGGAAGGCCCAGCGCACTATTGGCGTCCACGATCTGGTACGCCGCGATCCGTACTTGCCGTCGCGGGTGGTGGAAAACCTGTTTTGGTTCGGTCGCTATTGCGAGCGCTGCGATGACAGCGCGCGGCTGCTGCGGATCATGCTGGCGCGGTACGTCGATGGCGACGATCCGCAAGCCCTGGAGGCAGCGGTCGACCTCGGTGAACGGCTGATGCTGTTGCCGGATGAGGGCGAGTTGCCAGAGCGTTTGCTGGCGGCACTGCTCGGCGATGACTGGCCGTTCAGCCTGCGCTCCAACCTGCAACGTTTGCAGTGGGCTGCCTCGCAGGTGCGCGGCAAGCTCTCGCGGGAAAACTGGCAGGCACTGGTGGAGTTGCAGCGTGAAGCCCTGGAGCTGGAAACCGACGAGCCGGATTTCGGTGAGTTGCTGGACTTTCTCAACCGTCTGGTGATGTCCCTGGCGGCGCTGTCCGGTTTTGCCCTGGACGACATGACACGGGACGAAGGCTGGCGTTTCCTGATGATCGGCCGGCGGATCGAGCGGCTGCAATTTCTTAGCGGCAGCCTGGCGGCATTTCTTCGGGGTGCCGGCGTCTTTGATCAGGCCGGGCTGGAGTGGCTGCTGGAGCTTGGCAACAGCAGCATCACCTATCGCTCGCGGTATCTGGCGGTGGCGCAACTGATCCCGGTGCTGGACCTGTTGCTGCTCGATGAGCAAAACCCCCACGCCGTGCTGTTTCAGTTGAAGCTGGTGACCCGCACGCTCAAGCGCTTGAACGATGATTTTGGTGCGCCGCGCGACGCCAGCCTGCCGCAGTTGGTGGAGCGTCTGGCGCGATTCGATCTGGGCTGTCTGGAAAACCCGCTGTTCGGCGAAACCAGTGTCCGCGCCGCCATCGAGGGGCTGGCCGATCTGCTGCAAGAAATCGCCGATGCCAGCGGGCAAGTGTCGGATCGCTTGGCCTTGCGCCATTTCGCCCATGTCGATGATGTCAGCCAGCGCACGGTATCCGTCTGATGAACGCCCATTACCAGATTCTCCACGACACCCATTATCACTACGACAGCCCGGTGTCCCTGGCTCAGCAATTGGCGCACCTGTGGCCCCGGCCTTGCGCGTGGCAGCGCTGCACCGAGCAGCTATTGCAGATCAGCCCGGCGCCGACATCGCGCCGTGATGAACTGGATGTGTTCGGTAATCCGCTGACCCGGCTGGCATTCGAGCGGCCGCACGATGAATTGCTGGTCAACGCCCGGCTCACCGTCGAGGTGCTGGCCCGGCCTGCGCTGGATTTCAATCAATCCCCAGCGTGGGAAGACACCCGCAACGCGCTGACTTACAGCAGTCAGCCGCTCGGCGCTGATTTGCTGGAAGCGTGCCGTTACCGCTTCGAATCGCCTTACGTGCATTTGAAGCGCAACTTCGTCGAGTTTTCGCAAAGCTGCTTTCCACCGGGAAGACCTTTGTTGCTGGGCGTTCGGGCGCTGATGGAGAAGATCTTCAGCGAATTCACCTTCGACGCCGAAGCCACCCAAGTGGCGACGCCGCTGGTGGAAGTGCTGGAGCGCCGACGCGGGGTTTGCCAGGACTTCGCTCACCTGATGCTTGCGTGCATACGCTCCCGTGGATTGGCCGCGCGGTATATCAGTGGCTATTTGCTGACTCAGCCACCTCCAGGTCAACCGCGACTGATCGGCGCCGATGCGTCCCATGCCTGGGTCTCGGTGTTCTGCCCGGTACTGGGCTGGGTCGATTTCGATCCGACCAACAACGTGCAACCGGCGCTGGAGCACATCACCCTGGCCTGGGGCCGTGATTTTTCCGATGTCTCGCCGTTGCGTGGGGTGATTCTTGGGGGCGGGAACCACGACCCTGAAGTTCGAGTGACAGTAATGCCGTTGGAGTAATAGAGATCCAATGTATGCGGGCTTGCTCGCGAAAGCGACGGCACGTTCAACACTGATGTGACTGGCAGACCGCTTTCGCGAGCAAGCCCGCTCCCACAGGTGATGTGCAGTGCATTCTGGAGGGGTATTTCAGATTGGCCTGTGAGGGTCAGCAGCGTAACTGCTGACCCTGGACACAGATCCGGTGGGCCTGATCAGGTCATCGGGCCCTGAGGGTCTCAGGCGTCGGGCGCCTGATCTTTCGGTGCTTCAGTTTCGTCTGTAGCCACTTCGCCTTCGGCATCCGGGTTCAGTGCTGCTGCTTCTTCTTCAGCTGTAGCTTTCTTGCGCTGAAGCTTTTCCTCTTTCTTCTGCTCCTTTGCCAAGTCTCTCTGACGTTTGGCGAAGGAATAATTAGGTTTAGCCATGGGCGATCCTCTGGGGTCGAAGGTGAGGTTGAGCGGCGCATATTCTGCCCTGTATCGGCGTCGAGCCGTTAGCTGGGTTTTTGCTCTGTCCACTTCGGCACCACTGTTGGCTGCCAGGCGTCCAGAGCATCGAGCAGGGTTTGCGACGATTCGCTCACTTGCAGCATGTCACGGTGCGCTTCGCGAACGAAGCCTTCGCCGACGATATGATCAAGAAAACCGGTCAATTTGCTGTAGAAACCGTTCACTTCCAGCAGACCCAGCGGTTTGCCGTGGTAACCGAGCTGGCCCCAGGTCCAGACTTCGAACAGTTCTTCCAGTGTGCCCAGGCCGCCGGGCAGAGCGATAAACGCATCGCTGAGCTCGGCCATCCGCGCCTTGCGCGCATGCATGCCGTCGACCACTTCCAGGCGGGTCAGGCCGCTGTGGCCGATTTCCTTGTCCTTGAGGCTTTGCGGGATGATTCCGATCACTTCACCGCCGGCCGCCAGCGCCGCGTCGGCGACGATGCCCATCAGCCCGACCGCGCCGCCGCCATAGACCAGGGTCAGCTTGCGCTCGGCCAAGGCACGTCCCAGGGCGACAGCCGCTTCACGATAAGCCGGATTGGTGCCGGTGCTGGCACCACAAAATACACAAACAGACGCTAAAGACATGCCTTACTCCATGGTCAGTATGGCCACAGAGTAATGGCAGGCAAGCGGCACTCCAAGGTCTAAACTTCGCGTTCGGGGGTTTCACAGGTGCCACTGGCGCCACAGGCGTAGGCGGCGAGCAAACTGCACAAAAAGCTGTTGATGGACATGACAGACGCTCCGGTTGAGTGATGACGGCCTGATGATAGGGCCGTACCAGACACCTGGCTGTTAGATTGTCTCGATGAGCGTCATAGCTCGAAAGTTGTATACAATTTTTGATTCAGGTCATAGGAACTTGCGAAGTTTTCAGGCAGTCTTCTGTCCATTCGCACTTTTGTTAACCCTGCCTTGGAGATTCACCATGTTTGCCAAACTTGTTGCGGTATCCCTGCTGACGCTGGCCAGCAGTCAATTGATGGCTGCCGAATGCAAGGTCACTGTCGACTCGACTGATCAGATGTCCTTCGATACCAAGGAAATCAGCATCGACAAGAGTTGCAAAACGTTTACCGTGGAGCTGAAGCACTCCGGTAACCTGCCGAAAAACGTGATGGGTCATAACTGGGTGCTGAGCAAAGAGGCTGACATGCAGCCGATCGCCACCGACGGCCTGACTGCCGGTATCGATAAGGACTATCTGAAAGAAGGTGATGCCCGCATCATCGCCCACACCAAACTCATCGGCGCCAAGGAAACCGACTCGGTAACCTTCGACTTGTCGAAACTCAATGCCAACGAAAAATACGGCTTCTTCTGCTCGTTCCCGGGCCACATCTCGATGATGAAAGGCACCATTATCCTGAAGTAAGCCTGACCACCGCGTTATCGTTCTTCGCGAGCAAGCCCGCTCCCACACTCGACCGCGTAGCGCTGTGGGAGCGGGCTCGCTCGCCAAGACTGCTTCAGCATCCACACATGCCCGGAGCCAAAAAAAGCCCGCTGAAGATCAACGCTTCAGCGGGCTTTCTTGTTCGCGCACAGTTTAAGGCGCAAACGGCATCACACGCTTGTGATGGGTCTTTTTATACGTATCGCAGATAATCCTGAACGCTTCCTCGCGCACCGGCTCGCCGTGCAGGAATGCGTCGATCTCGGCGTAGGTCACGCCGTGGGACGCCTCGTCCGGTTTGCCAGGCGACAGGTCTTCAAGGTCGGCGGTCGGGATTTTTTCCACCAACGACTCCGGCGCGCCGAAGCTGCGGGCGATGTTGCGGACCTGGTTTTTCACCAGACCGCTCAGCGGTGCCAGGTCGCAGGCGCCATCACCGAATTTGGTGAAGAAACCCATCACCGCTTCCGCCGCGTGGTCGGTGCCGATCACCAGGCCATGGGCCGCGCCGGCGATGGTGTACTGGGCGACCATACGCATCCGCGCCTTGGTGTTGCCGAGCACGAAATCCACCGAAACCGCATGCTTGCCTTCAAACGCCGCGACTTCATTGGCCAGGGACTTGACCGCCGGGCCGATGTTCACCGTATGGCGCTCATCCGGGGCGATGAAATCCACCGAAGCCTGAGCGTCGTGTTCATCGAACTGGGTTTCGTACGGCAGGCGCACGGCGATGAATTTGTAGCTGTCGTCACCGGTGCGCTCGCGCAGTTCGCGCATGGCGCGCTGGGCGAGCAGGCCGGCGGTCAGGGAATCGACGCCGCCGCTGATGCCCAGCACCAAGGTCTTGAGCCCGGAATTGACCAGGCAATCCTGGATGAAGGTAATCCGCCGGGCGACTTCAGCCTCGAGGGCGGCCTGGTCGGCGAATGGCGGCTGGACCTTGAGCTGTTCAGCAATCTCACGCTGTACGGCTTGCATGAATTCACTCCTTGGTAGAAATGCTGGATAGGGCAGGAACTTGGAAAACATGTCGCAAATAGGCGACGAAATTCGGGTCTTTGCAGTGCGTCTTGCCAGGCTCATCGGAGATCTTTGCCACCGGCTGGCCATTACAGGCGGTCATTTTAAGCACGATGCTCATCGGTTCGACACCCGGAATATCGCAGGTCAGGTTGGTGCCGATGCCAAAGCTGACATTGATCCGACCCCGCAACGCCCGAAAAATCTCCAGGGATTTGGGCAGCGTCAGGCTGTCGGAGAACACCAGCGTCTTGCTCATCGGGTCGATGCCGAGCTTGTGGTAGTGGGCGATGGATTTTTCCGCCCAAAGTACCGGATCACCGGAGTCATGGCGCAAGCCGTCGAAAAGCTTGGCGAAATACAGGTCGAAATCGCCGAGGAAGGCATCGGTGGTAATGCAGTCGGTCAGGGCGATCCCCAGCAAGCCGCGATATTCGCGGACCCAGCAATCCAGGGCGGCAATCTGGCTGTCGATCAGTCGCGGGCCGAGTTGCTGGTGGGCCATGATCCACTCGTGAGCCATGGTGCCCAGCGGTTTCATGTCCAGTTCGCGGGAAAGGTGCACGTTGCTGGTGCCGACAAAGCGCCCGGGGAAGTCGTGTTTGAGCACGTTCACCACTTCTTCCTGCACGCGGTACGAGAAACGACGACGGGTGCCGAAATCGGCTACCTGCAATTCGGACAATTCGTCGCTACTGGCGTTGGCGGTCAGCCAGTCGAACTTGCGATAGAGCTGCTCGCGGGCCTGCTCCAGCACGATTTCCCGGTAGCGATAGCGGTTGCGTACTTCGCTGACGATCGCCAGCAACGGCACTTCGAACAGAATCACATGCAGCCATGGCCCGCGCAGTCGGATGAACAGTTCGCCGTTTTCGATACCGGTGTGGACGTAGCGCAGGTTGAAGCGGAACAACCCGAGAAACCGCAGGAAATCCGGTTTCATGAAGCTGATGCGCTCCATGAAACTCAGCTGGTCGGCACTCAGGCTCAACTCGGCCAGGCGCTCGATCTGGAACCGGATCTCCGCCAGGTACGGCCGCAGATCCTCACTGTTACGGCAACGAAACTCCCATTCGACTTCTACGTTCGGGTAGTTGTGCAGCACCGCCTGCATCATCGTCAGTTTGTAGAAGTCGGTGTCGAGCAGGTTCTGCACGATGCGATCGGCAAACACACTCTCGCTCATAACGGGTATCTCCAGGCTGGCCGCGGCCCATGGCGGCGACGTTGCAGCTGTTTCAATGAATGGGGCTAGTGGCGCATATCAGAGGTGGGGATTGCCAGCGTTTTTTTAGACCACCACAGGTACGGAGTGCATCTCTAAATAGGTGACATGACCGGGCTATCAATCTGCTCCAGCATCCACTTCACAAAATCCCGAACCTTGGGCACTTCTGCCGAATGTTCCGGATACGCGAGGTAATAGGCGTCACTGCTGGGCATTGCATGCTGCCAGGGAATGACCAGTTTGCCGTCGGCCAGTTCCTCTTCCACCAAAAACCGTGGCAACAGCGCCACGCCGCAACCGACTTGCGCCGCGCGAATGCACATGTAAAAGGTTTCAAAACGTGGGCCGTGGTAGCTGTGCTCGGTGTGGTAACCCTGGCTGTCGAACCAGTCGTGCCAGGCCTGGGGCCGGGAGGCGTTTTGCAGCAGGACCAGGTCGGTAAGTTGCGTAGGATCGGTGAAGGGCGTGTCCGGCAGGCTGCCCGGCGCGCAGACCGGCACCAACTCTTCGCCGAACAGTTTCAGGCATTCAGTGCCGGGCCGTGAGCCCTGGCCAAAATAGAACGCCAGGTCGCTGCGACCTTGCAGCAGATCGTCAGCCTCCTGCTCGCTGCACAGGTCCAGATGAATCGACGGGTGACGCAGGCGCCAGCCTTTCAAGCGTGGGACCAGCCAACGGGCGCCGAAAGTCGGAGGTGTTGAAACCCGCAAAACTTCGGTCTCACCGCCGTAGGAGCGCAGGTAGTGGGTCGACATCTCGACCTGCGTGAGGATTTTTCGTACTTCCACCAGGTACAAATCACCGGCTGGGGTCATTTGCAGGCGTCGGCGCACCCGGCGGAACAGCAGGTGCTGCAACAGCTCTTCGAGTTGCGCGACCTGTTTGCTGACGGCGCTCTGGGTCAGGTTCAACTCTTCAGCGGCCCGGGTGAAGCTCAAATGCCGGGTCACGGCCTCGAAACACTGCAACGCGGTGATCGACGGCAAGTAGCGTTTATTCAGCATGGGTGGTCCTTTTTCTTGTTTCTCTATGCTTTTTTTTACCGGCAGATTCGCAGCATGAATAAACGGAATGATATCTCTCTTAAAGGTCGTTTGTTGGGTAACCTCAGTGGCGCTAAAACTAGAGGTCTGATCAGCCGAGTTCATCCGGCTGCACGTTTTCTGTTTTTTGCTTGAGGAGTGACCCATGGTTGCCGCATTGCTTGATCGTCTTGGTGTGAACCCGGCCCTGTACCAGAACGGCAAAGTGCCGGTGCATTCGCCGATCGATGGCAGCCAGATTGCCGCTGTGAACTGGGAAGGCGCCGCTGAAGTCGAGCAGCACATCAGTCGCGCAGATCATGCGTTCGAATTGTGGCGCAAGGTCCCGGCACCACGCCGAGGCGAGCTGGTGCGCCAACTGGGTGACATCCTGCGCGAATACAAGGCCGACCTCGGCGAACTGGTTTCCTGGGAAGCCGGCAAGATCACTCAGGAAGGTCTGGGCGAAGTTCAGGAAATGATCGACATCTGCGACTTCGCCGTCGGTTTGTCCCGTCAGTTGTACGGTTTGACCATCGCTTCCGAGCGTCCTGGCCACCACATGCGCGAAACCTGGCATCCGCTGGGTGTCGTCGGCGTGATCAGCGCGTTCAACTTCCCGGTCGCGGTCTGGGCCTGGAACACCACGCTGGCGCTGGTCTGCGGCAACCCGGTGATCTGGAAACCTTCCGAGAAAACCCCGCTGACCGCCCTGGCCTGCCAGGCACTGTTCGACCGCGTGCTGAAGAACTTCAGCGATGCGCCGCCGCACCTGAGCCAGGTCATCATCGGTGGCCGCGATGCCGGCGAAGCCCTGGTCGATGACCCGCGTGTCGCCCTGATCAGCGCCACCGGCAGCACCCGCATGGGCCGCGAAGTGGCGCCGAAAATCGCCGCGCGCTTTGCTCGCAGCATTCTTGAACTGGGCGGAAACAACGCCATGATCCTCGGCCCAAGCGCCGACCTGGACATGGCCGTTCGCGCAATCCTGTTCAGCGCCGTCGGCACCGCCGGTCAGCGTTGCACCACCTTGCGCCGTCTGATTGCCCATGAATCGGTGAAGGAAGAAATCGTCACCCGACTCAAGGCTGCCTATTCCAAGGTCCGCATCGGAAACCCGCTCGAGGGCAACCTGATCGGTCCGCTGATCGACAAACACAGCTTCGAAAACATGCAGGACGCGCTGGAACAGGCCCTGAGCGAAGGCGGCCGGGTGTTTGGCGGCAAGCGTCAACTGGAAGACAAATACCCGAACGCTTACTACGTCTCGCCGGCCATCGTCGAAATGCCGGAGCAGAGCGACGTGGTCCGCGATGAAACCTTTGCGCCAATCTTGTACGTGGTCGGTTACAAGGATTTCGACGAAGCGCTGCGTCTGAACAACTCGGTGCCACAAGGCCTGTCCTCGTGCATCTTCACCACGGACGTGCGTGAAGCTGAACAATTCATGTCGGCAGTGGGCAGCGACTGCGGCATCGCCAACGTCAACATCGGCCCGAGCGGCGCAGAAATCGGTGGTGCGTTTGGCGGTGAGAAAGAGACGGGCGGTGGTCGTGAGTCCGGCTCCGATGCATGGCGCGGGTACATGCGCCGTCAGACCAACACCGTGAACTACTCGCTGGAGTTGCCGTTGGCTCAAGGGATTACATTCGACTAAATCTCGAATCAAGCAATGATCCCCTGTGGGAGCGGGCTTGCTCGCGAATGCAATCTGTCAGTCGACATTGATGTTGTCTGACACGCCGCTTTCGCGAGCAAGCCCGCTCCCACATTGGAAACTGTGTGTTGGTTAGGTTTCTGTTGGAGTCTGGCAATGCCGTTACGCGAAGAGTGTCTGTGGGAAAAACTGACGCCGCAAAGGCCCGACAACGCCGCGCTCAAGGGCGAGGTCAAGGCTGATGTCTGCGTCATCGGCGCCGGTTTCACCGGTCTGTCGGCGGCGGTGCATCTGCTGGAGCAGGGCAAAAGCGTTTGTGTGCTGGAAGCCCATCGCGCCGGTCATGGCGGATCGGGGCGCAACGTCGGGCTGGTCAATGCCGGCATGTGGATTCCACCGGACGAGATCGAAGCCGGTTTCGGCGAGGCGGTCGGCAGTCAGCTCAATCGTATGCTCGGAGCGGCGCCGTCCCTGGTGTTCAGCCTGGTCGACAAATACAACATCGATTGCCAGTTGCGCCGCGAAGGCACGCTGCACATGGCGCACAACGCCCGTGGCGAAGCGGACTTGCGCAGTCGTGAAGCACAATGGAAGCGTCGCGGCGCGCCGGTTGAACTGTTGACCGGTCAAGCCTGCGAACAAGCAACGGGCACTAAAAAGATTGCCGCCGCGCTGCTCGATCGGCGTGCTGGCACCCTCAACCCGATGGCTTACACGACGGGGCTGGCGAAAGCGGCCATCAGCCTTGGCGGTCAGTTGTTCGATCATTCCCCGGTGACCCGACTCGAACGTCAGGGCCAGCGCTGGTCAGTGCAAACGGCGGAAGGTTCGGTTTTGGCCGAGCAAGTGGTGATTGCTTCCAACGCTTACACCGAAGGCGACTGGACCGAGTTGCGGCGCAATTTCTTCCCCGGTTATTACTACCAAGTGGCGTCGGTGCCGCTGACTGAAGAGGCTGCCCAGCAAATCCTGCCGGGCGGCCAGGGTTCCTGGGACACCCGCCAGGTCCTGAGCAGCATTCGTCGGGACAAGGACGGGCGCCTGCTGCTCGGCAGTCTGGGTAATGGCAATCAGAAGCCGACCTGGTTCCTCAAAGCCTGGGCTGATCGGGTTCAGCAGCACTATTTCCCTTATTTGAAACCGGTGGAATGGGAGTGCACCTGGACCGGTCGCATCGCTTTCACGCCCGATCATTTGATGCGCCTGTTCGAGCCGGCGCCCGGTTTAGTGGCAGTCACGGGTTATAACGGTCGTGGCGTAACTACTGGCACTGTAGTCGGCAAAGCCTTTGCCGATTACTTGTGTAATGGAAATCCGCAAGCGTTGCCGATTCCTTTCGCACCCATGCAGCCACTGGCGGGTGCAGGATTGCGCAGCTGTTTGTATGAGGCGGGTTTTTCGCTGTATCACGCAGGCCAGTGCCTGCGGATCGTTATTTGATTGTTGAAATATGTTGCTGGAAGCGGCGCTTTTTCGCTTAGCAGCTAGCCTGTAATGGTGCGGGTTGTAGCAGTCCCGCACCAGCAGTGTGCACTTCGGTGACGCAGGTTGTTACAGGCTGGTTGCACGTCGTTTGGCGCCGCGGTTGCAATGATGGCGCATGCGGGTTGCGCCTTTAAAAATAAATGGTTTCACCTTCCGCGGTTTAGACGGTTGCACGCCCAATGAAAATGGGAACAAAACAGTCGAAATAACAATAAAGCAGCGACTTTTTTCAGAATAAAAAACCGATGGCACGGCCCTTGCTCTGAGCATTCAGAGAAGTAGCAGTGCCAACTAAAAAAAACCTTGGAGCACCACCTCATGTCCCAGACGTTTTACAAGAAAGGCTTTCTGGCCCTCGCAGTGGCAGCTGCGTTGGGTGTTTCTGCGTTTGCACAGGCTGATGTGAAAATCGGTGTGGCGGGCCCGATGACAGGCGCCAACGCGGCATTTGGCGAGCAGTACATGAAGGGTGCACAGGCAGCGGCCGATGCGGTCAACGCAGCGGGCGGCGTAAACGGGGAGAAAATCTTACTGGTCAAGGGCGATGACGCCTGCGAACCGAAACAGGCTGTGACGGTCGCCAAGGACCTGACCAACCAGAAAGTTGCCGGCGTGGTCGGTCACTTCTGCTCTTCCTCCACCATCCCGGCTTCCGAGATCTACGACGAAGCGGGCATTATTACGATCACTCCCGGTTCCACCAACCCACTAGTTACCGAACGTGGCCTGAGCGGCATGTTCCGTATGTGTGGGCGTGACGACCAGCAAGGCATCGTGGCCGGCGACTATATCGTCGACGTGCTCAAAGGCAAGAAAGTCGTGGTTCTGCACGACAAAGACACTTACGGGCAAGGTCTGGCGGACGCCACCAAGGCTCAACTGGTCAAGCGCGGCGTAACGCCGGTGCTGTACGAAGGCCTGACCCGCGGCGAGAAAGACTTCAGCACCATCGTTACCAAAATCCGCGGCGCTGGCGCCGACATCGTCTACTTCGGTGGCCTGCACCCGGAAGCCGGTCCTCTGGTTCGTCAACTGCGTGAGCAAGGCCTCAAAGACGTCAAGTTCATGTCCGATGACGGCATCGTGACCGACGAACTGGTGACCACCGCTGGCGGTCCGCAATTCGTTGACGGCGTGCTGATGACCTTCGGCGCCGACCCACGCCTGCTGCCAGACAGCAAGACCGTCGTGGACGAGTTCCGCAAGAAAGGCACCGAGCCTGAAGGCTACACCCTGTACGCCTACGCCTCGGTTCAGACCCTGGCGGCTGCTTTCAATGGCGCCAAATCCAACAAGGGTGAAGATGCTGCCGCGTGGTTGAAGAAGAACCCGGTCAAAACCGTCATGGGCGAGAAGACCTGGGACGCCAAGGGCGACCTGAAAGTCTCCGACTATGTGGTTTATCAGTGGGACAAGGACGGCAAATACCACCAGCTGGAAAAACAGAAGTGATATGAACGGCTGATTGCCCGGCGCCGTGTGCGCCGGGCAATCAAAGAACATGTCCGTGCAGTACCTGTCTTTTCTCGTAGAGCTGCACACAACCGGCTTGCGCCGGCGGCTGAACCCCGGTCCGTCGCACCCGGCTTCTGTGCAGTCTCTCAAATGCGTGAGATTGCGTTATGGATGGTATTTTCCTGCAGCAACTGGTCAACGGCCTGACCCTCGGGTCGGTCTATGGCCTGATCGCCATCGGCTACACAATGGTCTATGGCATCATCGGCATGATCAACTTCGCCCATGGCGAGGTTTACATGATCTCTGCTTACCTAGCGGCGATCAGTCTGGCTCTGCTGGCATACTTCGGTATTGAATCCTTCCCTCTGCTGATGCTTGGCACACTGATCTTCACCATCATCGTCACAGCGGTGTATGGCTGGGTCATCGAGCGTGTGGCTTATAAACCCCTGCGTAACTCCACCCGACTGGCACCGCTGATCAGCGCCATCGGTATTTCGCTGATCCTGCAAAACTATGCACAGATCGCCCAGGGCGCGAAGCAACAAGGGGTTCCTACCTTGCTGACGGGTGCCTGGCGCGTTGAAATCGGTACAGGTTTTGTGCAGTTGACCTACACCAAGATCTTCATTCTGGTCGCAGCGTTTGCCGGGATGGCCCTGCTGACCTACGTCATCAAGTACACCAAGCTCGGCCGCATGTGCCGCGCCACACAGCAAGATCGCAAGATGGCCTCGATTTTGGGGATCAACACCGATCGGGTGATTTCCTATGTGTTCATCATCGGTGCAGCGATGGCGGCCCTGGCCGGCGTGCTGATCACCATGAACTACGGCACATTCGACTTCTATGCCGGCTTCATCATCGGGATCAAGGCGTTCACCGCGGCGGTACTCGGCGGGATCGGCTCTCTACCTGGCGCCATGCTCGGCGGGATCATCCTCGGGATTTCCGAATCGCTGTTCTCCGGTCTGGTGAACTCGGACTACAAAGACGTTTTCAGCTTCTCGCTGCTTGTTCTCGTTCTGGTCTTTCGGCCCCAAGGCCTGCTCGGCCGTCCTCTTGTGTCGAAGGTGTAAGCGATGTCTTCAACCACTAAAAAAACCATTGATCTTAAAAGAAGCCTGGTTGACGCGATTCTCGCCGGCCTTGTCGCCCTGATTGTGTTCGGCCCGATTGTCGGCGTGGTCCTCGACGGCTACGGCTTCAACCTGGAAACGACCCGTGTGGCGTGGATTGTCGCCATCGTCATGGCTGGCCGCTTTGCCCTGAGCCTGTTCCTGCAAACCCCCAAGGGCCTGAGAATTCTCGAAGGCTTTGAAAGCACCGGCTCCGGGGTTCATGTACTGCCGCCTGATTACAAAACCCGGTTGCGCTGGATCATTCCAATATTGATCGTCGTCGCTGTGGTGTTCCCGTTTTTCTCCAACTCCTACCTGCTGGGCGTGGTCATCCTCGGGCTGATCTACGTGCTGCTGGGCCTGGGCCTGAACATTGTGGTCGGTCTGGCGGGCCTGCTCGACCTGGGTTACGTGGCGTTCTACGCCATCGGTGCCTATGGACTGGCGCTCGGTTACCAATACCTCGGCCTGGGCTTCTGGACGGTGTTGCCGCTGGCGGCGATCACCGCGGGCCTTGCCGGTTGCATTCTCGGTTTCCCGGTGCTGCGACTGCATGGCGACTACCTGGCGATCGTGACCCTGGGTTTCGGTGAAATCATCCGCTTGATCCTCAACAACTGGCTGTCCCTGACTGGCGGCCCGAATGGCATGGCGGCTCCGTTGCCGACCTTCTTCGGCCTCGAGTTCGGCAAACGCGCGAAAGAGGGTGGTGTTCCGTTCCATGAGTTTTTCGGTATCGCCTATAACCCGGACGTGAAGTACTACTTCATCTACGCGGTGTTGTTCCTGGTGGTGTTGGCCGTGTTGTACGTCAAGCACCGCTTGACCCGCATGCCGGTCGGTCGCGCCTGGGAAGCCTTGCGTGAAGACGAAATCGCCTGCCGCTCCATGGGCCTGAACCACGTACTGGTCAAGCTCTCGGCGTTCACCATCGGTGCATCGACGGCTGGTCTGGCCGGCGTGTTCTTCGCGACCTATCAGGGTTTCGTCAACCCGACCTCGTTTACCTTTTTCGAATCGGCCCTGATCCTCGCCATCGTGGTACTCGGCGGCATGGGCTCGACCATCGGTGTGGTGATTGCGGCCTTCGTGCTGACCGTTGCCCCGGAACTGCTGCGTGGCTTCGCTGAATACCGCGTGCTGCTGTTCGGCATCCTGATGGTGTTGATGATGATCTGGCGACCGCGCGGCCTGATTCGGATCAGCCGTACCGGTGTGACCCCGCGTAAAGGAGTAGCGCCATGAGCGAAGTCGTACTCTCGGTCGAGAAGCTGATGATGCACTTCGGCGGCATCAAGGCGCTGAGTGATGTCAGCCTGAAGGTGCACCGCAACTCGATCTTCGCCCTGATCGGCCCCAACGGCGCCGGCAAGACCACGGTGTTCAACTGCCTGACCGGGTTCTACAAGGCGTCCGGCGGCAAGATCGAGCTCAACATTCGCGGCGAGGAAACCAACGTCATCAAGTTGCTGGGCGAATCGTTCAAACCGACCGATTTCGTCTCGCCGAAATCCTTTGCCAGTCGGCTGTTCTACAAAATGTTCGGTGGCACCCATCTGGTGAACCGTGCAGGCCTGGCGCGGACGTTCCAGAACATTCGCCTGTTCAGGGAAATGTCGGTGCTGGAAAACCTGCTGGTGGCCCAGCACATGTGGGTCAACCGCAGCCTGCTGTCCGGCATTCTCAACACCAAGGGTTACCGCAAGGCCGAAAGCGATGCGCTGGACCACGCGTTCTACTGGCTGGAAGTGGTGGATCTGGTGGATTGCGCCAACCGTCTGGCCGGTGAGCTGTCCTATGGTCAGCAACGCCGCCTGGAAATCGCCCGGGCCATGTGCACCCGTCCGCAGATCATTTGCCTCGACGAACCGGCCGCCGGCCTCAACCCTCAGGAAACCGAAGCGCTGAGCGCGATGATCCGGCTGCTGCGCGACGAGCACGATCTGACCGTGGTGCTGATCGAACACGACATGGGCATGGTAATGAGCATTTCCGACCACATCGTGGTGCTGGACCACGGCATCGTCATTGCCGAGGGCGGCCCTGACGCGATTCGTAACGATCCGAAAGTGATTGCAGCGTATCTGGGCGCTGATGAAGAGGAAGTGGCGCTATGAGTCAACCCATCCTCGAACTCAAGGAACTGGACGTGTTTTACGGGCCGATCCAGGCCCTGAAGAAAGTCTCGCTGCAGATCAACGAAGGGGAAACCGTCAGCCTGATCGGCTCCAACGGCGCCGGCAAGTCGACCCTGCTGATGTCGATCTTCGGTCAGCCGCGTGCGGCGGACGGGCAGATCATCTATCAGGGCGTGGACATCACCCACAAGTCGTCCCACTACATCGCGTCCCACGGCATCGCTCAATCGCCGGAAGGCCGGCGGGTGTTCCCCGACATGACCGTCGAGGAAAACCTGCTGATGGGCACCATTCCTATCGGTGACAAGTACGCCAAGGAAGACATGCAACGCATGTTCGAGTTGTTCCCGCGACTCGAAGAGCGGCGCACCCAGCGTGCCATGACCATGTCCGGCGGCGAGCAGCAAATGCTCGCCATCGCGCGAGCGTTGATGAGCCGGCCGAAACTGCTGCTGCTCGATGAGCCGAGCCTGGGGCTGGCACCGATTGTGGTGAAACAGATCTTCGCGACCCTGCGGGAACTGGCCAAGACCGGTATGACCATCTTCCTGGTAGAGCAGAACGCCAACCACGCCTTGAAGCTGTCGGATCGTGCGTATGTGATGGTCAACGGCGAGATCCGCCTCACGGGCACCGGCAAGGAGCTTCTGGTCAACGAAGAGGTGCGCAACGCTTACCTCGGCGGCCACTGAGTTCTGCGCTGTAGTCATCAGCCTCGGCGAGCAATCGCCGGGGTTTTTTTTATCTCGAATACACCGCCAACCCCTGTGGGAGCGGGCTTGCTCGCGAAGACGGCGTTCCAGTCACTTTGATGCTGAATGTGCCACCGCTTTCGCAAGCAAGCCTGCTCCCACAATGGTTGTGGTGAATTGTGGAAAACAATATTCACGACCTCTCAAAGCGCGACATAAAGCCGCTGCAAATAACTGTTTTGTCACGGTTTTGACTTGTCCCCGTTTGCTGTGGAGCTGGCTGTGAATAACGTGGGAGTAGCTGGCTGAAAGCCTTTGAATCCGTGGCTTGTAGCGTTGTGGTTGTTTTTTGATCAGCCTTTTTTGCTGGAGCTGACCCTCGCGTTGTCAACCTTTTTATTGGTGTCGAAAACCGGTGGGAACGGGCGGGGTCAGCCTGTGGATAAGTCTGTGGTTAAACTCTGGAAAGACTCGGCTGAGGGCCGTAGTTACTGGCTTGGCGCCATCGTCGGTTTAACCCTCAATCGTGCAAATTGCCTTGGGGCTACACAGCAGGGCTGTGAGGGTCAAGCAAAAAAATTTCCAAATTGCTCGCAAAGCCTTGTGGGCAGCGGCTTGCAGATTTTTCACTTGCCCCCGGAAACTGTGGACCGGCCTGTGGATAAGGTGCGTGTACATGGCTGCAAGCCACGGCGGGTATGGCGCTGTAAGGTTTGATCGTTTTTTGTACAGTGTGGACGGTGGTTGCCGCTATGGACGAGGCCGGGCATGCTGCCAGCTGATTTTCTATTCCAATGGCTGACCTTCAGCCGAAGCAAGGAGAACACGATGTCCAACACCCTGTTTATTACCGGCGCGACTTCCGGTTTCGGTGAAGCCTGCGCCCGTCGTTTTGCCGAGGCCGGCTGGAAACTGGTGCTGACAGGTCGTCGTGAAGAACGCCTCAACGCCCTGTGCGCCGAGTTGTCGAAGCAGACCGAGGTCCATGGCCTGGTGCTCGACGTGCGTGATCGCAAGGCCATGGAGGAGGCGATTGCCAGCCTGCCGCCGTCCTTCGCCAAACTGCGCGGGCTGATCAACAACGCCGGCCTGGCCCTGGGCGTTGACCCGGCGCCGAAGTGCAATCTTGATGATTGGGACACCATGGTCGACACCAACATCAAAGGCTTGATGTACAGCACGCGTCTGCTGCTGCCGCGCCTGATCGCCCATGGCCGTGGCGCCGGCATCGTCAATCTCGGCTCCGTCGCTGGCAACTACCCTTACCCGGGCAGCCACGTGTATGGCGCGAGCAAGGCGTTCGTCAAACAGTTCTCCGTGAACCTGCGCTGCGACTTGCAAGGCACCGGCGTACGCGTCAGCAACATCGAGCCAGGCCTGTGTGAAAGCGAGTTCTCGCTGGTCCGTTTCGCCGGTGACCAGGAGCGTTACAACGCGACTTACGCCGGTGCTGAGCCGATCCAGCCGCAAGACATTGCCGACACGATTTTCTGGGTGCTCAATGCTCCGGCGCACATCAACATCAACAGCCTGGAATTGATGCCGGTGAGTCAGACCTGGAGCGGGTTTGCCATTGAGCGTAACGGTGGCAAGGCGTAGGACCGCGTTACCGTTCTTCGCGAGCAAGCCCGCTCCCACAATTGACCGCATTCTTCTGGAGGACTCGGTCAAAAGTGGGAGCGGGCTTGCTCGCGAAGGCGATCTATCAATCAACGAAGATATTCAGCCAGCCCGCGATAACACGTCGCCAAGTGATAAGGCGTGGTCGACGGCATATCCCGACGGCTCACTTCACCGTTCTCATCCCGACACTCATACCAGCCGCCGGTATGCAGAGAACGCTGCTGCAATGCCTGCAACTGGCGCAGTACCGATTCCTCGCTGTCCGGGCGCAAGGTCAGGGCGCGCAGATACTCGGCCTGAGCCCAAATACGTTGAGTGCCGTCCCGAGAGTGGCCGTCCGGTTCCAGATCGAGCATCGCCCGCACTGCGCCGGTCTGTTGATCGACGCCCAGTTGCTCGGTGAACGCAAAGGCACGCTCCAGGGACGCGTGGAGTGTCGAGCCGCGTAGCAGCGACGATGATTCCAGCAGGAAGTACCACTCGAACTGATGCCCCGGCTCAAACCAGTTATCCACAGCCCCCAGCGGCTTTTCCATCAACACGCCGTGTGGCGGATCGATAAAGCGCTTTTGCATGGCTGTGCATAACTCAACAAGTGCGCGTTGCACGGCGATGTCTTCGCGTACCGACAGCGTGGCGAGGAAGGCTTCGGCCAAGTGCATCAGAGGGTTCTGCAACGGCCCAGTGTTCAGGGATGACCAGTCACGGTCGAGGGTCGCTTCGTAGAGGCCGTCGCCTGTTGCGAAACGCTTTCCCACTACTTCCAGTGCAGCGTTGAGCACCGATTCCACCGCGGGTTCGCGGACTTTGTCCCAGTAATGGGCGCAGGCGAACAGGATGAAGGCGTGGGTGTAGAGGTCTTTGCGCTGATCCAGCGGAGCGCCCTGCGGATCGATGCTGTAGAACCAGCCGCCATGCTCGGCGTCGTGGAAATGCTGCTGCAAGGAGTGGAACAGCGCTGCGGCGCGCTCTTCGGCGGCCGGCACCTGGCCGATCAGGCTGGAAAACAGATACAGCTGCCGCGCGCAGGCCATGGCCCGATAGCGCTGTGGGGGCAGCGGTTGGTGCCCGGCGTCCAGCGCCTCATACGGCAGCGCCATCTCGGCATTCCAGCCGGGGCCCTGCCAGAGCGGCACGATCACGTCCTGGAAGTGCTGTTGCACCGAGGCAAACAGAGCGGTCAGTTCAGGCTGGGAGGCGGAGCGGGGAACATGCGGCATTGGCTGGCGTCGTCACGGCAGGGGCGATTGCGCGACATGGTAGCAGAGAGGCTGGCTGGAGAGATGCGGTGTCTGTCAGGCCGCCTTCGCGAGCAAGCCCGCTCCCACAATGGAACTGTGTACACAGGACAAATGTGGGGACGGGCTTGCTTGCGAAGAGTCCAGAACAGGCAACTGAAAAATCAGCCCGCCAACAACCAGACCCCAGTCGCCGCCGAAGCCGCACCGGCGAGTCGAATCAACGGTGCCGCTGCCTGAGGCAAGACACGCACCACCGCGTAACCCGCTGCGTGCAATATGGCCGTCGCCACCACAAACCCTGCCGCATACGCCCAAGGGCTCGACATGTCCGGCAGCTCCAAACCATGCGCCACGCCATGGAACAGTGCAAACAGCGCGGTCGCACCCACCGCCACGCTCAACGGCGGACGCACCGCCAGCGCCACCGCCAGACCCAGCGCCAACACCGACGCCGCAATCCCGCTTTCCAGCGCTGGCAAGTTCAGTCCTTCAAAACCCAGCAACCCGCCGAGCAGCATGGTGCCGACGAATGTGCACGGCAGCGCCCAACGCGCGGCGCCTTGCTGCTGCGCTGCCCACAAGCCGACGGCAACCATCGCCAGCAAGTGATCGAGACCGCCGATCGGGTGGCTGATGCCGGCGATCAAGCCGTTGTCGCCGTGGCCCGGGTGGGCGAAGGCGATGGCTGGGGTCAGCAGCAGGGCCATGGCGCCCAGAATGCGTTTAAGTGTCATGGATAAGCTTCCTTGTTGATAACAGTTGAGCGTAATCAGGCCGCGGTCAGCAGGCCCTGGCGTTCGATGAAGGCGATGATTTCTTCCAGGCCCAGGCCGGTTTTCTGGTTGCTGAAGACAAACGGTTTGCCGTTGCGCATGCGCTTGGTGTCGCTGTCCATCATCTCCAGCGAAGCGCCTACCAGCGGTGCGAGGTCGATCTTGTTGATCACCAGCAAGTCGGATTTGCAGATCCCCGGCCCTCCTTTGCGCGGCAGCTTGTCGCCGGCCGAGACGTCGATCACGTAGATGGTCAGGTCGGACAGTTCCGGGCTGAACGTCGCCGAAAGGTTGTCGCCACCAGACTCCACCAGAATCAGGTCCAGCCCAGGAAAGCGGCGGTTCAGTTGGTCCACGGCTTCGAGGTTGATCGAGGCATCTTCGCGGATCGCCGTGTGCGGGCAACCACCGGTTTCCACGCCGATGATCCGCTCCGGCGCCAGGGCTTCGTTGCGCACCAGAAAGTCGGCGTCTTCGCGGGTGTAGATGTCGTTGGTCACGACCGCCAGGTTGTAGCGGTCGCGCAGGGCCAGGCACAGGGCCAGGGTCAGTGCGGTTTTGCCGGAGCCGACCGGGCCGCCAATGCCGACGCGTAGAGGTTGTGTGTTCATGTGATTCTCCAAAATAACAGGCCCTAGGAACGGAACAGACGGCTGTACTGGCGCTCATGTGCCATGCACGCCAGGGACAGGCCGAAAGCGGTGCTGCCGTAGTGTTCGGGGTTGATTCGGGTGGCGTTCTGCTGGGCCTCTTGCAGCAGCGGCAGCAGTTCGCTGGTCAGGCGTTGCGCGGCTTGCTGGCCCAGTGGCAGGGTTTTCATCAGCACCGCCAATTGGTTTTCCAGCCAGCTCCAGAGCCAGGCGGCCAGGGCGTCTTGCGCGCTGATATTCCAGGCGCGAGCTGCCAGTGCCCAACCGAGGGCCAGGTGCGGTTCGGTACGTTGTTCAAGGAAGGCGCGGGCCGGTGCATCCAGCTCCGGCAAACCGTTGAGCAATTGCTGCAACGAGTAGCCCATCTGCCGACTTTCCTGATGCAGCTCGCGGGTTTCCCGGCTGGCGCGGTGTTCTTCACAGCGCTGCAATAGCTCACCCCAATTTTCCTCGGCGGCTGCCACGCAATGGGCAAGCAGCAGCGGCGCTTCGAAGCGCGCCAGGTTCAGCAGTAATTGATCGCTGATCCAGCGTCGCGCGCTATCGGGATCGTTGACGCGGCCGTTATCCACCGCCATTTCCAGGCCCTGGGAATAGCTGTAGCCGCCAATCGGCAATTGCGGACTGGCCAGACGCAGTAGCGCCCAGGCCGGGTTCATAAACGCACGCCGAACTGGTGCAGTTTCGGCGGGTAATTGAAATCTTCGTCGCCATGGCGCGAATGATGATGCCCGCCGCCGTAGGCGCCGTGTTCGGGCTGGAACGGGGCTTCGATGTTCTCGACCTTGGCGTCCAGCTGTTCGAGCATGGCTTTGAGTACATAGTCGTCGAGCAGGCGCAGCCAGCCATCACCCACTTGCAGGGCTACGTGGCGATTGCCCAGGTGATAGGCGGCGCGAGTCAGCTCGAAGGCATTGGCGCAGGTAACGTGCAGTAATTGTTCGGGGCGGGCGCAGACGCGGACGATGCGCCCGTCTTCGGCTTGCAGGCATTCGCCATCATGCAGCGGCGGTTGACCGCGCTCCAAAAACAACCCGACGTCTTCTTCCTCAGCACTGAAACAGCGCAAACGGCTTTTGCTCCGGGCTTCGAAGGTCAGGTGCAACTCGGCGGCCCAGACGGGTTGAGGGTCGATTCTGCGATGAATCACCAGCATCGGAAGGCTTCCAGCAATGGACGATAGTCAGGCTAGAGCAAGGGGCTTGCCAATCGGGTGATGCGTAGGAAATGCCCGTCAGAGGCGTAGGGCGAGGGGCAGGGCGTCGAGGATTTTGGGTGAAATTGGTGCGGGAGATTTTTGACTGCACCAAATTGAGGCGGCGCTTGTGGGGCGGGCTTGCTCGCGAAGGCGGAGTGTCATTCGACATCAATGTTGTCTGTCACACCGCCTTCGCGAGCAAGCCCGCTCCCACAGGGAATGTGTTTATTCAGTGCTGCCCAGCCCTTGCCAATGTTTGAGGCCGATAAAGATAAACCGCAGCTGCTGGGTGATCTTCGCCTGGGGCGTCAGATGTTCGGGCAGCGCCTCGGCCGGCGGGTCGATGATGTCCGGCAGGGTTGCGAACACGCTTTTAACGATCAAATCGGCCATGACGCTGAGGGCGGCAATGTCCAGGTGTTGCAGTTTTGGCATCAAGGACAAGTCGGCCGCCAGGTCCGAGCTGATGTCTTCGCGCAAACGGCCAATGGCCAGGCGCACCGGCAGCGAACCGCCGTACTGCTCGCGGGCCAGAAACAGGAACTGCGAGCGATTGGCCGTCACCACGTCGAGAAAGATCCGCACCGAGGCATCGATGATGCCGCCCATGACGAACTCGTTGTGGCGCACCAGGCGGATGGTTTCGCGGAAGGTCTGACCGACTTCGCTGACCAGCACCAGACCCAGCTCATCCATATCGGCGAAGTGTCGGTAGAAACCGGTGGGGACGATCCCGGCGGTCCTCGTGACTTCGCGCAGGCTCAGGCTGCCGAATCCTCGGCCGCATTCCATCAAATGGCGGGCAGCGTCCATCAGGGCGTTGCGGGTCTGTTGTTTCTGTTCGGCGCGGGGCAGCATCGCAAGGGTGTTTTCTGGACAGGGACAGCGACGCACTCTAGCAAATCGGCTTTGCCGGCGTCGAACGACTATCGGGGGATCACGCGAGGGAAGTGCAGTTTCTATAAAGTGAACAGCTATAAAGTCAAAAGCCCAATCCGTGGATTGGGCTTTTTTTCAGGGCCGCCATGGGCTTAGCTCAAAGCGCTGTTGCGTTCGATGACGCGGTCACCACCACCTTCAGCCAGGGTTTGACCTTGTGGAGTGCGATCGGAACCGTCAGCAGCCAGGGTTTGACCTTGTGGGGTGCGGTCGGAACCGTCAGCAGCCAGGGTTTGACCTTGTGGAGTGCGATCGGAACCGTCAGCAGCCAGGGTTTGACCTTGTGGGGTGCGGTCGGAACCGTCAGCGGCCAGGGTTTGACCTTGTGGAGTACGGTCCGAGCCATCTTGAGTGATCAGGCCTTTTTCTTTCAGGCGATCGTTACCGCCTTCAGCCAGGGTCTGGCCTTGTGGAGTGCGGTCGGAGCCATCAGCAGCGACGGTTTGGCTGAACACCGAGTGGCTCGATTTCACTTGCGGAGTGGCTTGATCAGCAGCCGGCAGGGCAAAAGCAGTGCTGGCCAGCATTGAGAGAGTAAGAGTAAGCAGTAATTCGCGTTTCATGATTGGGTGCTCCGTAGGAGGGCGATAAAGTGGGTACGAGGGCAATGCTACTCTCGATAAGTCGATATAAAAGTTCATAAACGCAATGGTAATAATCAACGGAATTGATTGTTCCGTGAAATGGCTCTAGAACGGGCGTTTCCGGCGAACGATTTCGCACCGGAGTGGGTATTTTCGACTCACTTGCGCCACGTAAAAGTGCGGGTGCGGTAACGCCAAATGGAGGGAGTGTCCGCGTCCGAACGGCTATTTGCGTCCGGATCGGTGTTTCGATTAAACCTGCGAGCCGTTTTTCAGTCGTAGATTCCATGGCAGGCCGGTTCTGGCCTAACGTTTCACACGTGCGTCGCGGTCCGGGCGCTCAGTCGTATCAGGAGCCCTGTGCAATGACGCGCACTCGTAAGATTTTTGCCTGGACCTTCGCCAGCCTTATCGTCCTGCTGGCCGTACTGGTTCTGGTCATCGTGTTCTTCGATTGGAACCGGATCAAACCGCCCCTCAATGCCAAAGTTTCCGAAGAGCTGCACCGTCCGTTTGCCATTAACGGCAACTTGGCGGTGGTCTGGCAGCGCGAGCTCGACGAGGGGGGCTGGCGCGCCTGGGTGCCGTGGCCGCATGTGGTGGCGGAGGACCTGACCCTGGGCAATCCGGACTGGTCGAAAAAACCGCAGATGGTCACCCTCAAGCGCGTCGAACTGCGCCTCTCGCCCCTGGCCTTGCTGGCGCAGCGGGTGGTGATTCCGCGCATCGACCTCACCGAACCCAATGCCGATCTGCAGCGCCTGGCCGACGGTCGCGCGAACTGGACCTTCACGTTCGATCCCAAGGACCCGGACGCCGAGCCTTCAAATTGGGTGGTGGACATCGGCGCCATCGGCTTCGACAAGGGGCACGTCACCCTCGACGACCAGAACCTGAAGACTCAGCTCGACCTGATCATCGACCCGCTGGGCAAACCGATTCCGTTCAGCGATATCGTTGGCGACAAGGCGGCAAAAACGGCGCAGGAGAAAGGCTCCGCGCCTATGGATTACGCGTTCGCCTTGAAGGTCAAAGGCCAATACCACGGCCAGAAACTCGCCGGCGAAGGCAAGATCGGCGGCCTGCTGGCGTTGCAGGACGCGGCCCGACCGTTTCCGCTCCAGGCTCAGGTCAAGATCGGAGACACCAGCGTCGAGCTGGCCGGCACCCTGACCGACCCGCTGAACCTCGGTGCGTTGGATTTGCGCCTGAAACTGGCCGGCAGCAGCCTGGGCAATCTGTATCCGTTGACCGGCGTGACCTTGCCGGACACCCCGCCGTATGCCACGGACGGTCATTTGATCGCCAAGCTGCATGAGGCGGACGGCGCGGTGTTCCGCTATGAAGAGTTCAACGGCAAGATTGGCGCGAGCGACATTCATGGCAGCCTGGCCTATGTCGCCAGTCAGCCACGGCCGAAACTGAGCGGCTCGCTGGTGTCCAATCAACTGTTGTTTGCCGACCTTGCGCCGTTGATCGGCGCTGACTCCAACGCCAAGCAAAAGGCCCGCGGTGGTGAAAGCAAGCAGCCAGCGGACAAGGTGCTGCCAGTCGAAGAGTTCAAGACCGAGCGCTGGCGCGATATGGACGCCGATGTCGAGTTCACCGGCAAGCGCATCGTCCACAGCGAAAAGCTGCCGTTCAACGATCTCTACACCCACCTGATACTCACTGACGGCGTACTCAGCCTTGAACCCCTGCGTTTCGGCGTGGCGGGCGGCAACCTGGATGCACAGATTCGCCTGAACGGTCGAACCGAGCCGTTGGAAGGCCGGGCGAAATTTACGGCGCGCAAGTTCAAGCTCAAGCAACTGTTCCCAACCTTTGAACCGATGAAAACCAGCTTCGGCGAACTCAACGGTGATGCCGACATCACCGGCCGTGGCAACTCGGTGGCCAAACTGCTGGGCAGCGCCAATGGCAATTTGAAGATGCTGATCAACGACGGCGCCATCAGTCGCGAACTGATGGAACTGGCCGGACTCAACGTCGGCAACTATGTAGTGGGCAAGATCTTTGGCGACAAGGAAGTGAAGATCAACTGCGCTGCGGCCGACTTCGACATCAAGACCGGCCTGGCGACCACGCGGCTGTTCGTTTTCGATACCGAGAACGCGATCATCTACATCGACGGCACAGCGAACATGGCGACTGAACAGCTGGACCTGACCATCACTCCGGAATCCAAGGGCTGGCGCTTGATCTCGTTGCGTTCGCCGCTGTATGTGCGGGGCAAGTTCATCAAGCCGGAGGCGGGGGTGAAAGCGGTACCGCTCATTCTGCGTGGCGCGGGAATGGTGGCGTTGGGTGTGATTGCCGCGCCAGCGGCGGGGTTGCTGGCACTGGTGGCGCCGAGCGGGGGCGAGCCGAATCAGTGTGCGCCGTTGCTGGAGCAGATGAAGGCTGGCAAGGCGCCCAAGGCTGTCAAAAACTGACTTGTGTCTGAACGCGTTTAATCGCTCCCGAAACGCAGGTTCGAGAGCGATTAACAATAGGTTTCATTAGTTTTTCAGTTCAAGCTGAGCGGTGCAGGGACCTGAAGCAAGTCGGTTTCGATTCTGCCGCCAAGTTTTTTGATAATCGAATCTCTGATCGGGGTGTATTGACGTTCATCCAGTGAGCTGCACAGCAATCGAATGTTGGTCTTTGCGTCGGCGATTGGTTTCAGCACAGGCTGATTCAGGATGTTGATATCAATCGCGTGGGTCGTTTCGAAGGAAATTTGCAGCGTGACGACGGTTTTGTCGGTGCGAACGATCGTCAATAAAACTGCGGTAGAGGCTGATGACTTCGTTGCTGGGATACTTTCACTGCGAGCGCTGGCAACAAAGACGTTGGCTTGAAGTTTTTCAATAATGGATCGGGTGACTAATGAGTCGAAAGGAAGCTTTTTCAGTCCCGAAATAACATCAGCGAGCGCTTGCTGCTCAGGGTATGGCAGGACGGCGCTGCCAACTTTTTTCACAATATTCAGAAGGCTGGTGGTGCCGAACTCACAACGCTGAAATTCTCGACTGTTAATGACCCACCCTATTTTTTTTATGGTGTCGACATGGCTTGACCATGATAACTCTCGATCATTGCCCTCCTTTGCGGCGACAAGTTGGCCGAGCAGGCTGGAATATAGAATGTCATTTTTGAAAGTGTTGGAATGAACGCCGCAAAAAATAGTTATGTTTCCGCTCACAAGATAAGTTTCAATCACTGGCTTTGTCATAATTGGCTCTGTGTAATATTTTTATGGAGAGGTTGAAATCGGCAAGCGTCTGCCGATTTTAAACTAGAGTCAAAAAATTGGGCGATTATTAAAAGTCAGGAAGGTCTTCGATGAACTGTTTTCCACTTTCGCTGAACTTGTTATACAGCACGCCACGTAAACCGGAAAAAACCTTGGCATCCAGATAAGTACGCACGGCGCCCGTTTTCACGGTGGTGGACTGTTTGGTGGATTTCCAGAACAGGATGCCACGCGTACTTTCCCGGGCATCCAGGGAAATGCAGTTAAGGATCATGTTCGGTTGCCCGCCGTTATCGACCCAGACCGGTGCGATGTCGAATTTGGCTTGTGTACCGATTTTTTTGTTGTGGTCAAAGATTTTGATAGCCGTTGGGCTGTTTTGCACTGCATCTACCGCCTGTTTCGCAATGTTTGCAAGTAGCAGTGCCTGATTGGTGCCGACCAAACTCGCTGCGATTTCCAGGGCAACCTGATCCATTGTCAGGCCAATTTTTTTGATAGTGACTTCTTGCATATGCCGATTTTGAGTCACCCAACCAAGTTTGGTCAGGCCATCAACATAGTATCGGTACCATTCGAACAATTGATCATCTGCGGGGAACAGTTTGGTTGCCGCATTTTGCATTACTAACTTGCAAAGATTGACATCGTCGATAATATGTTGCGAAACCCCTGGGAGGAACGCATCGATCGTGTCAGGCAATACACTTGCAGTCGGCTTGTTAATGTCATGGGGTGATGGGTTTTGGAAAAATCGAGGCCTGATAATTAGTTGGTCAGGTGCGTTGCTCAATGGCGTCAGGGAATCAATAAATTCGAGTCGTTCTTCTAGATGCACGGAAGTATTCCTTTACTTGGTTATTTGAACAACCTGTGGGTTGTGGTTGTTAGAATAAGTCCGTTCTGAAAAAAGTCTACTTGGGGTTTGTAACTTCAGGTTTGAGCGTTGTTTGGATTGGTAGTTAAAGCCTTATCGCGTATATGGCGCGATAAGGCTGTAGTTGATAGTTATAAGTCTTTCAGTATATCGGCCATGTCATCGGCATGCTCTTCTTCCTGGGCCAGGATGTCTTCGAAGATGCGCCGGGTGGTCGGGTCTTTTTCGCCGATGTACTGAATGATCTCGCGGTAGCTGTCGATGGCGATGCGCTCGGCGACCAGGTCTTCGTAGACCATCTCTTTGAGCGTATTACCCGCCACATACTGGGCGTGGGACATTTTCGACAGCAGATCAGGGTTGAACTCCGGCTCGCCGCCGAGTTGCACGATGCGTTCGGCCAGGCGGTCAGCGTGTTGGGCTTCCTGGGTCGCGTGCTCGAGGAACTCATCGGCGGCGACCTGGGCTTTAAGGCCGTTGGCCATGAAGTAGTGGCGCTTGTAGCGCAACACGCAGACCAGTTCGGTGGCCAGCGACTCGTTGAGCAGGCGCAGCACTTCTTCGCGGTCGGCACTGTAGCTTTCGGTCACCGCACCGTTCTCGACGTTCTTGCGGGCGCGTTCGCGAAGGGTGGTTACATCAGACAAATGCATGTCGCTCATCTCGATCTCCTGGAGGCTAATCCGGTTTGCGTCACCTTCTATGGAAGTGATCGTTACCTAAGGTGTGAGTGATGAGCGCAGCGAAAAGTTTTATGTGATTTGGCAATCGTAAAAGATCACAGCCTACGAACTTGTGGACGCCGTCAAAGGCTGCGGCCTGGGCAATAGACCGGACAACCGCGCTTCCTCTTGCAGCCACGCAAAAAACGCCCTGACCGGCGGATGGCGCTCGCGCCCCGGCACGCAAAGTGCGCTGTAGCCGGCGCCGTTGACCTGGACATCGCCCCGATACGCCACCAGCAAACCGCTGGCCACGCTTTCAGACACCAGAATATTGCTCGCCAGCACCAGGCCTTGCCCGGCGATCGCCGCTTGCAGAGCGTAATGCTCTTCGTCGTATTCGCGCACGGCGGGTTGCTTCGTCAGCCACATCTCGCCGGACTGCGCGCACCAGGCCTCCCAACCTTGGGCATACAGCTTGGAGTTGTTCCAGCGCACGCTGATCAGCGTCGGTGCGTGACGGGCGGCCAAAGCCACTTGCTCGGGCGAACCGTAGACGCCGAAGGATTCATCGAACAGACACAGGCCATACAGGTTCGGGTAGTCATCGAGGCTGTAGCGCAGCACCAGATCGACACTGGCGTCCTGATGCAAGTCGATGACCTCGCAATGGGTGTCGAGCCGCAGGCTGATGTTCGGATGTCGGGCATAGAAACGTCCCAGACGCGGCACCAGCCAGAGCGCAGCGAAGGCTGCGGTGGTGGAGATCGTCAGGCTCGCGCCGCTGCGTTGCGGGCGCAAGGTGTCGACGCTCTGCGCCACTTCCAGTAAGGCGCCGTGCAGGCTGCGGAACAGCCGCTCGCCGCACGCGGTGAGGCGAACTTGCCGTGGTAGTCGCTCGAACAGCGGCACACCGAGCCAGCTTTCCAGGGAGCGGATCTGGTGGGACACCGCCGTCGGGGTCACCGAGAGTTCTTCGGCGGCGGCCTTGAAACTCAGCAGGCGTGAGGCGGATTCAAAAGCGCGCAGGGCGGTCAGCGGCAGCGAGGCAAACATTGAACACTCCATGGATGAAATAAATTCATCCAGAATGATTTCTGCTCATTTGAAGAGGCGCAGCTACGAGCTTCAAGCTGCAAGCCACAAGCCGTTTGAGTTTAGTCCTTCAGGAGATTCAGATGAACAGAGTTCTTGTCATTCACGCCAGCCCCCGTGGCGACCGCTCTCACTCCCGGCGGCTGGCCGAGGTGTTTCTTTCGGCCTGGCAGGCGCGCAATCCACAATCCCAACTGACCCGTCGCGAAGTCGGTCGAGCGTTGATTCCGCCGGTCAACGAGGCGTTCGTCGCGGCGGCGTTTTATCTGGAGCCCGATGCCCGGCCGCTGTCGATGCAGGCCGACCTGGCGTTCAGCGATGAACTGGTGCGCGAGTTGCTCGGGCACGATTTGCTGGTGATCTCCACGCCGATGCACAACTTCAGCGTGCCCAGCGGACTCAAGGCCTGGATCGATCAGATCGTGCGGCTTGGCCTGACTTTCAATCACACCCTCGATAACGGTATTGCCCAGTATCAGCCGTTGGTGCGGGGCAAAAAGGCCCTGATCGTCACCAGTCGCGGCGGCTTTGGTTTCGGACCGGGCGGTGAACTGGAAGCCATGAACCATGCCGACCCGTTGCTGCGCACGGCGCTGGGGTTTATCGGCATCACTGACGTCACCGTGGTGGCGGCCGAGGGCGAAGAGTCGCAAGCGCGTACCTTCGAGGTCTCCGCTGCCGAGGCCGAACAGCGTTTATTGGCGCTGGCCAGGGAGTTCTAGGTGGCCTGGTTATTTTTGCTGATCGCCGCCGGGTTCGAAGTCACTTTCGCCATGGGCATGAAGTACGCCGAGGGTTTCACTCGGCTGTGGCCGTCGCTGATTACCGTGGTGGCGGCGGTGGGCGGGATTTACTTCCTGACCCTGGCCATGCGCGAGTTGCCGGTGAGCATCGCCTACCCGATCTGGGCCGCTATCGGTTCACTGGGCACGGTGTTTCTTGGCTTCGCCTTGCTGGGCGAAAGCCTGACCGCCGTCAAACTGGTGTCGGTCGGGCTGATCGTGGCGGGCGTGGTGGGGCTGAAGTAGGGCGGATGTCATAGACTGGTCGTCGAGTTGTCATCTTCGATGACGATGCTTGGCGGATCTCTTGCATCCAGCCTTGCGTCACTTCACCGATCACAAGGATGTTCGCCCATGTCGCAAGGTTCCGCCACGCGTTACCCGCTGGTGCTGGTCCCGGGAATGCTCGGGTTTATCCGTCTACTGCTCTATCCGTACTGGTACGGGATCATTTCGGCATTGCGCCGGGATGGGGCAACGGTGATTGCGGTGCAGGTGTCGCCGCTCAACTCCAGCGAGGTGCGCGGCGAGCAGTTGCTGGCGCGGATCGAGGAGATTCTGCGGGAAACCGGAGCCGAAAAGGTCAACTTGATTGGCCACAGCCAAGGCTCGCTGACCGCGCGTTATGCAGCGGCCAAACGCCCGGACCGGGTCGCCTCGGTCACGTCGGTGGCGGGGCCGAATCATGGTTCGGAACTCGCAGACTACCTGGAGAAACACTACCCGGCGAACAGCGCCAAGGGCCGGCTGCTCGCCGTGTTGTTGCGGCTGATCGGCGCGTTGATGAGTCTGCTGGAAACCGGTTATCGCGGGCCAAAACTGCCGGTGGATATCCCGGCCTCGCATCATTCGCTGACCACTGAGGGCGTGGCGCTGTTCAACCAGCGTTACCCACAGGGCCTGCCGCAAACCTGGGGCGGGCACGGGCCGGAAGAGGTCAGCGGCGTGCGTTATTACTCCTGGTCCGGGACGTTGCAGCCGGGCAAGACCGATCGCGGGCGCAATCTGTTTGACGGGACCAATCGAAGTTGCCGGTTGTTTGCCAGGACCTTCGTGCGTGAAACCGGGCATTGCGACGGGATGGTCGGGCGTTACAGCTCGCATTTGGGGACGGTGATTGGCGATGAGTATCCGATGGATCACTTCGACATCGTCAATCAGTCGTTGGGGCTGGTAGGTAAGGGGGCTGAGCCGGTGCGGTTGTTTTTGGAACATGCCGCTCGTTTGAAGGCGGCCGGCGTGTAAACGTCAGTTAGACCGCGTCTTCGTTCTTCGCGAGCAAGCCCGCTCCCACAGTTGGAATGCGTTCTCCTGTGGGAGCGGGCTTGCTCGCGAAGACGTCAGATCAGGCAACACTGGCCCTTCTACCTAACGCCGTGGTCCAACGCTCGGAAAGAATCACCCCACCCAGCGTCAACAGCCCACCCACCAGGTGATACATCGCCAACTGCTCGTGCAGCACCACCGCCGCAATCAGCGCGGTGATCAACGGCAGCAGGTTGAAAAACAGCGTGGTCCGGCTCGGTCCCAGGCGCACCACGGCCTGCATCCATGCCAGCGGCGCCAGCATCGACGCCAGTAGGCAGGCGTAGAGCACCAGCGGAATGTTCTGCAGGGTCAGGCCGGTTTTCTTTGATGCGAGGAAGAGTGGAAACAGTACCACCACCGCCACCAACACCTGCAAATACAGCAACACCAGCGGCGGCAGGCGCAGTTGCCACTTTTTCAGCAGGGTGCTGTAGATCGCGTAGGCCAACGTGGCGATCAGCATCATCGCGTCACCCAGGTTCACCCCGTGTTGTATCAGCGCGCCGAGGCTGCCGGACGAAACGACCACCAATACACCGGCAAACGACAGCACCGCACCGGCCAATGCGCCGGCGGTCAGGCGCTGGCCAAGGCTGATGATCGCCATGGCCAGCGACATCAACGGCATCAACGACAAGATGATCCCCATGTTGGTGGCCGAGGTCAGGGTCGCGGCGAAATACGCCAGGCTCTGGTACACCGCCATGCCGAGCACACCGAGGATGAAAATCTTGCCCAGGTTAGGGCGGATCAGCGGCCAGTGGACGAACACCGGTTTGAGCATGAAGGGCGTGAACAGGATGCCGGCCAGCAGCCATCGGTAGAAACCGATCTCGGCGGGGAAGATCACCCCGGCCGACATTTTGGTGATCACGGTGTTGCCAGCCCAGATGAAAATGGCCAGCAGGGGATAAGCGTATTGCATCAGAAAAAACCAGAACGTTAATGACGGGCAATTATCCGCCTGTCTGGATGCAAGCCTATACTTCGATCCAGACAACCTGCCCCTGATGACGGACAGCATGACCAGTAAACACATCGACCTGCTGGATTTCAGCGAACTGCCTGCCCCGGTGTACTTCCGCTATGCCGACTTTGACGCGCACCGCTTTGCCTCGGCTCATCGCCATCCGTGGGGCACGCTGGAGTATTCGGCCCATGGCGTGCTGCACATGGAAATCGGTGGCAGCCGGTTCATGTCGCCGCCGCAATACGCAGTGTGGGTGCCACCGCAGACCGAGCACAGTTTCTACAGCAATCAACCGATCAACTACCGAGCGGTCTGTCTGGCGCCGCTGATGTGCCACGACCTGCCGCAACAGGCGTGCACCCTGGCGATCAGCGACATCCTCAAGGCGATCCTCAAGGACTTCGCCGCCCGGGATGTGAAGATTCCCGAGCAGGACGCGGATAAACGTCTGGCCCAGGTGCTGGTGGATCAGCTGCAACAGGCGCCGGTGCAGGAATGTTATCTGCCTTACGCCAGCAGCTCCGGGCTGCTCGGGATACTCGAAGCCATGCAGGCCGAGCCTGGTAATAACCGGACCCTGTCGGAATGGGCGGCGCAGATCCATGTCAGTGAACGCACCCTGGCGCGCCAGTTTGTGCGCGAGCTGGGCATGAGTTTTGGTGAGTGGCGTCAGCGCTTGCGGTTTCTGGCGGCGATCGAAGCACTGGACAGCCACCGCAGCATTCAGGAAGTCGCCTTCGACATGGGCTATAGCACCGGCTCGGCGTTTATCGCGATGTTTCAACGTCAGGCCGGATGTACCCCGGAACACTATCGACGCAACAAAGTGTTTTGAATCCCTTTAATAAGGATGATTCTTACGTGTTTGTCCGAAAAGTGCTTCATTAAAGAGAAGGGTGATCGTTATAGGCTCCTGCTGGTATTTATATTTTTTGCAGGTGTCATATGAACAAGTTGTTAATGGACTCAAAGTTGTCTGCCCCTATCAATCAAGGGAAAAGTATTCATCACGATTTACTCGTAAGCATTATTCCTGACTGGTGTACCCAGTCTCCGCTTCGGAGAGTGAATGATCTGAAGCGAGGTATTCAACGTATTCCTCAATGGAGCAAAGCCGCGTCCCCTCACGACGCCAGGGTTTTAAAACGTACCGTGGAAGATGCCTGGCGCTCGCAAAGCGACGTCGATCGCATGCTCGATAGTTTGCAGGACGTCCATTCGTTTGCCGAGCCATTGCTGAGCCGTGCGTTGAAAGATCAGTTTGGTGTGGATGACGATGTACGTGAGACTTATTTGAAGTTGTACTCTCCGGCAAAAAAGTCCCCTTGGACGGCTGATGTTGCGGGAGGCGTAAGTAGTCGAACGGTGTCAATGCTGGACGCGGCTTTGCATAACTTTTCCATGGGGGAAGAGTTGCTTGCAGACTCCAGGTTCATTAGTAAGCCGGACAAACTTGGGAAGTTTGAAGTTAAACAGTCAATCGCCATGACTGTCGATCAATTCAAGACACTTTGCCGAACGCTGGATATTGGTTCTCGATACAAAGAACATCTCGACAGTTACTTGCTTCCAGCGGATGGCCTGGCCCAGGGCGTCTTGCAGCACAAAATCAACAGCGCCCGGAAATGTGCGCTGAAAGCAGCTGCCCACTTGGCAGTGATGAAAAATGACCTCGGGGCCGATGGCTATCTGGTGGTGCTGGGAATGCTCAATGGCACCAAGGGACTGAAGCTCGATGGCATTCCCGTACGCTTCTATCACTTGACGATACTCGATACCCGCCTGAACGGAATCGTGCTCATTGCCCCTGATCTGGACGCCCCGGCTGGCGGTACCCGGCGCATTATCGCCTACGTGCCACACGATCCGGAGCACCCCCTGAAGGAGTACTCGTCATCGACCGAGCTCGTCGTTGAGCTGACTCGCCAGCTTCGAGGCACGGGGCAGGGCGGCTATCAACAGTTCTTCAGCCGTTTTGTCAGCCATGACCAGCGGGGGCACTTCTTTTCGGCACTCAATGCACAGTTAATGCAGATCACGTACCACGGACACGAATCGGGCACAAACCTGCCCGCCTGGCGCGAAACCTCCGTGGAAAGTCCGCGTCTTCATTTTGGCGTCGTCTCGTTCGACAGCGATACCGAGAATCGCTTCGACGGCGATCTTTGGGTTTATCTCTATCACCTGCAATTAAACAAAATTCTCAATGACGGTCGGGCACTGGCCATTTCGACGGCGGCTGCCGACAGCGCGGAACGATGGGCGTGGGTCGAAAACCTGGAGAAAATTGTTTCCGACGTGATGAATGTTGCCGTGATGGTGGTGGCGCCCTTCGTGCCCGGTCTCGGGGAGGCCATGATGGCCTATATGATTTATCAGATGGTCAGCGAAGTCGTAGAAGGCGCCGTCGACCTTGCAGAAGGAGAATACCTGGAGGCCGCCGAACACCTGGTCGGATTCACCGAATCCCTGATTCAGCTGGGAACATTTGCTGTCGGTAGCGGCATCGCCAAAGATGTCATACAGCCCAGATTGTCGTCGTTTATCGAAGGAGCGAAACCGGTCAGGCTGGCGGATGGCAAACCGCGCCTGTGGGGACAGAATCTGGAACCTTACCTGCAGAAAAATCTGCGTCTGGCGGCTGGTTCAACGCCGGACGAATCAGGTTTGCACCTGCATGAAAGCAAGCAGATCCTGCGTCTGGAAAACAGTCATTTTGAACTCAAGAAAGACCTGCAGACTGGTAAACACCGAGTCCAGCACCCGGTGCGCAACAACGCTTACCAGCCCGTGGCAGACAGCAACGGTGCGGGTGCTTTTGTGATCGAAGGCGAGAAACCCGTCACCTGGGACGTCGATACGTTGATGAAACGACTCGGCCCGTCGGTGGAAGGACTGTCGGACGATCTTGGCAATATTCGCACTGTCAGCCGGACCGATACCGGTGCGCTCCTGCGCATGTATGTCGACAATGAAAGGGCTCTCCCTTTACTGCACGACACCGTCATCCGCTTCAGGATTGATCGTGAGATCACGCAGTTCATCGAAGACATTGGCAGCATCCACCCGGAACGCTATTTGAAAGCCGACCCACGCTGGCAGTTTCAGCTGTTGGATGGTTTGTGGCCGGGTAAAGCGATAGAGCTGATGGGGGCGGATGGCGAGGTGTTGGGGGCTATCGGCTGGGCAAGTTCAAAACCTGTTCGGCTGTACCCTGATCGTCTGATCGATGGCGACCTGATCAAGACCTTGTTATCCAACCTTGATGAAGCTGAACTCAAAGCGCTGCTGAACGATGAGTTCGGCGCTCCGGCGCAGGCCCCGGAAGCGAACGCCAGACGCCTGCGAACCGAGCTTGTACGATTGGCCAGTCAGCGCAAAACGTCCCTGTTCAAGACTCGCTATCGCGCCATCGATAGAAGCCTGACCGCCGAGGCGCGCGTCATTCAGGAAAAAGTCGGGGACCTGCCCGGTCCCGTCGCGCAAGCGCTGGCATCACTCGCCACCCCCGACGAATTACAAGCTCTCAAGCTCGGGCAACTCCCCGCAAGGCTCGAAAACCTGGGGCGCTGGGCGCATCAGGATGTTCGGGTCAGCCGCGCGTATGAAGGCTTCTATCTGAGTTCGGTCGACAATGCAGACACCGACACGCTGGCACTGCACTCACTGCAAAATCTGCCGGGCTGGAATGCTGAAGTACGAATCGATATTCACCAGTACAACTACGGTGGTCGTCAGGTGGATAGCATTGGCACTGAGGACGCAACAATCCGCCGCACGATTGTTGCGGGCGAGAACGGGCTATTCCAGGCTTTCGACGATGGCGGCGGCGCGCTGCATTCGGGCAGCGATTTTTACACCTCGATCCTGCAGGCACTGCCGGATGCCGAACGTAACGGGCTGGACATTCATATAGGTGAAGGGCAGAAGCTGAAGGAGGCGCTGCGCGACCATGCGTTGAAACCTTATCGGCTGCGCAATGTGCTTGCCGATCTTCCCGTGCCCGAAAAGCACACGTTCGATCCCGCGGTCATGCGCCTGCGAGGCGGTGCTCCAACCTCCGCAGGTGAATTGGCGCAACTGCACATTATCGCGGACAGCTATCCGGAACTGGTGCAGGGTGCGTTCCATCCATCGGTCTCGCCGGTTGAAAGATACAACTATCTACGTGGCCTGAGGTTGATGCATGAGACGTTTCCCGAAGAGCATCTTTACTCGCTCTGGCAGGCATTGTACGACGCCAACCTCGCCGCTGATTTGCCAGCCAACCTGCAGACGGTACAGAGCATAGAAGCCTTGCCTGATCTGCAAAAACTGATGCTGCCTGAGCACTATGATTCGTTGGTTGGGCGATTGTTTAGCGACGACGGTCTGGTGCCGCTTACCGAGGCGGAGCGGAGTCTGGGGATCTATGCACGAAATCTGGAGCAAACCGGTCGCTTTGATGAGCATCAGGCACTGCAGCGTGCCGTCAGGGAAAACCCCGCGCAGTCCGGCGAGCCTTTGATTGAGCTGCGCGATTACAGTGATGTGCTTGCTTCCGACGTGGTGGCGGCCCGGGAGCCGATCGAAGTGACGCCCCAGTTGATGGCCGATTTGCAGCAGGCACAGCGTGCCATCTACCGCACCAAGGAGCTGTTGCCTTTATCGGGTAACCAATTGCCGAGCATCTGGGAACACGGCGGTTCGGCGATCGCGAAAATCAAAGGTCTGCGGCAACTGAATCTCGAGGAGGGCGGGTTCACTGCCCGGTTGACGACCGCCGAAACTGCCCGCAAAGCGATCGAAATCAAAGGTGGTAACTGTTCGGAAAACTCAAAAGTGACATTTGCGATTCTTGCCAGCCAACCCAGGACGTCTCGAATCCATATCGTCCAAGCCACTGCTTTCGATCATCAATACGTGGTGATCGGCGATGACTTGAGCAATCTCGGACAATTGGTCGTCGCAGACTCCTGGCCAGAGTTTCCGGCCGCCCATATGGCTGACAGAGGGTATTTCGAGTTCAAACTGCCGGCGCTGGTGACGCTGGAGCCGGGCCCCGCTGTCGCTGACTATGCGTTTATCAACGATGCGCCGCCAGGGCGGGCGACGTTGCCGGAGTTTACTGAGGCGAACACGTTCAGGCAGATTAAAATCAACAAACTCCATAAAACCGGCGCCTACGCTCAATTCACTTCCCTGAAAGAACTGGGCGTTACGTACAGCCTGGCGGGCGAAGTCCCGGTGTCATTCGAGCGTTTGCCTGTTTCAGTGGTCAAGGGTCGAATCGAGGCCTATGACGGCTATCTCACAGCGTTCAAAGATCTTCTGACTGAAACCGCTGAATAAAGCGGTACGCGCCTCAGGCACGCGACCCCTCCCGGCCGGATGGAGCGGTGACACGCTTTGACTACACTTCACGCGAGGCCGCATCTGTCGGTGCGGCAACAAGGAGAAAACTCCATGAAGATGTTGCGTGTCCCTTTGTTGATGATCGGTTTGCTGCTCTGCTCCCAGGGTTTCGCCGCCACGGCGCAACAGAACAAGATGACCACCTGCAATGCCGACGCTACCGCAAAAAGCCTCAAGGGCGATGAGCGCAAAGCCTTCATGAGCACTTGCCTGAAAGCCGCGCCGGCGGCCGATGCCGCCACCCCCCTGACCCCTCAGCAAGAGAAGATGAAAACCTGCAATGCCACCGCGGCTACCCAAGCCCTGACGGGGGATGCACGCAAGGCGTTCATGAGTGATTGTCTGAAGAAAAAATAAACATTGGGCAGGGAATGTGGGGGCTGGGAGGGCCTCTTCGCGAGCAGGCTCGCTCCCACACTTGATCGGTATCGCATGGGCGAACTCGGTCCACTGTGGGAGCGAGCCTGCTCGCGAAGAGGCCGGCAAGTGCGCTGAAAAACTCAAGCCGTCCCTCGACCAAGGTCGACCTACACAATCCCTAGTGCTGCCACCGGAACGCTGGCAGACTGCCAATCCTTTTACGCCGTTCGTTTTGAGGCTGTATGCCAACGTTTTCTCAGCGTCATGTTTTGCTGCTAATCAGTTGGGTCATCATTTTTGGCGGTTTGTTGCTGGTGATACCACTTCGCCTGCTGCCCAGCCTGCTGGCCGGGTTGTTGGTGTTCGAACTGGTCAACATGCTCACCCCGCAATTGCAACGGCTGATCGAAGGCCGGCGTGCGCGCTGGCTGTCCGTGGCGTTGCTGGGGACTTTGGTCGTGAGTGTGCTGGCGCTGATCTTTGCCGGCGCCATCAGCTTCCTGCTCCACGAGGCGGAAAACCCCGGCGCTTCACTCGACAAATTCATGGTCGTGGTCGACCGCGCGCGCGGGCAATTGCCGCCGTTCATCGACGCCTACCTGCCCGCCAGTGCCGCTGAATTTCGGGTGGCGATTGGCGAGTGGATGAGCAAGCACCTCAGCGACTTGCAACTGGTGGGCAAGGACGCGGCGCACATGTTCGTGACGTTGCTGATCGGCATGGTACTGGGGGCGATCATTGCCTTGCAGCGCATTCCGGACGTGACCAAGCGCAAGCCTCTGGCCGCGGCACTGTTTGATCGTCTGCACCTGCTGGTCCAGGCGTTTCGCAACATCGTGTTCGCCCAGATCAAGATCTCCCTGCTCAATACCTTCTTCACCGGGATTTTCCTGGCGGTGGTGCTGCCGATGTTCGGCATCAAGCTGCCGCTGACCAAAACCCTGATTGTGCTGACCTTCCTGCTCGGCCTGCTCCCGGTCATCGGCAACCTGATCTCGAACACCCTGATCACCATCGTCGGCCTGTCGCTGTCGATCTGGGTGGCGATGGCCGCGCTGGGTTACCTGATTGTGATCCACAAGCTCGAGTACTTCCTCAACGCGCGCATCGTCGGCGGGCAGATCAGTGCCAAGTCCTGGGAGTTGCTTCTGGCAATGCTGGTGTTCGAGGCCGCATTCGGCCTGCCGGGGGTGGTGGCGGGGCCGATTTATTATGCGTATCTGAAGAGTGAGTTGAAGCAGGTGGGGATGGTTTGATCCAAGGGATGAGTTGCCTGTTCTGACGCCTTCGCGAGCAAGCCCGCTCCCACATACGACCGTATTCCATCTGGAAGCACTCGGTCTAATGTGGGAGCGGGCTTGCTCGCGAAGGGCGCACCGCAGGACTTGGATCAGTCCATCGTGCCGTAACGCTTCGCCGCCTCGATCGCCAAACCACTGCCGATGCTGCCGAAGATGTTCCCTTCCACATGCCGCGCATTCGGCAACATCGCCGAGACGCTGTTGCGCAGTGCCGGAATCCCGCTCGAACCACCGGTGAAAAACACCGTATCCACCTGATCGACCCGCACGTTGGCGTCGTTCAGCAGTTGGGTGACGCTGTTGCGCACACGCTCCAGCAGGTTATCGATAGCCGACTCGAACAGCGCTCGGCTCAGTTCCACGCTCAGGCCCGGTTCGATCCGGTCCAGCGGCACATGGCGGCTGTCGGCGTGGGTCAGCTGGATCTTGGTTTCTTCCACTTCCATGGCCAGCCAGTGACCGGCGCGCTGGTCGATCAACTTGAACAGGCGATCGATGCCGCCGGTGTCTTCGATGTCGTAACGCATGCTGCCCAGGGCCAGGGTCGACTTCTGCGAGTACACCGAGTTGATGGTGTGCCAGGTCGCCAGGTTCATGTGGTGGCTGGTAGGCATGTAGGCGCCGCTCTTCATCCGGCTGCCGTAGCCGAACAGCGGCATCAGGCCTTGCAGGCTCAACTGCTTGTCGAAATCGGTCCCGCCGATGTGCACGCCGCCGGTGGCGAGGATGTCGTCGTGACGGCTGTCGTGGTTACGGCGCTCAGGGGACAGGCGCACCAGCGAGAAGTCCGACGTACCACCGCCGATGTCGACGATCAGCACCAGTTCTTCTTTTTCGATGGTCGACTCGTAGTCGAACGCCGCTGCAATCGGTTCGTACTGGAACGACACGTCCTTGAAACCGATGGCGCGGGCCACGTCGACCAGCGTGTTTTCGGCTTCCTGGTCGGCCATTTCATCGTCGTCGACGAAGAACACCGGACGACCCAGCACCACTTCTTCAAATTCCCGACCGGCAGCCGTTTCGGCACGCTTCTTCAACTGGCCGATAAACAAGCCGAGCAGGTCCTTGAACGGCATCGCCGTGCCGAGAACGCTGGTGTCGTGCTTGATCAGCTTGGAGCCCAGCAGGCTCTTGAGCGAGCGCATCAACCGGCCTTCGTAGCCTTCCAGGTACTCGTGCAGCGCCAGCCGGCCGTACACTGGGCGGCGTTCTTCCATGTTGAAGAAGACCACCGAGGGCAGGGTGATCTTGTCGTCCTCCAGCGCGATCAGCGTTTCCATGCCGGGGCGCAGCCAGCCGACGGTGGAGTTGGACGTGCCGAAGTCGATACCACAGGCACGGGCTGGAGATGCGTTTTTCATGTCTTTCGAGTTCCGGTTAAAAAACGGCCGCGCAGTGTATGTCACTGCGGCACAGATTCGAAGGCCGACTATCCGCTAAATCTCAGCGATTAGCGCCTTGTTAAAATGGCCACATGCCCCAAACTTGTCTGCATTGGGCCTGGCAGCCACCGGACGGTCACAAGAACCGCCCACCGCTGCCGATAAACTTCTGATGCGCGCCCCGGTCACAACCTTGAGATCGGTCAACCCGGCGGCTGGTAATACGTGCATGCTGCCGGCAGCGGCGCGATTTTGATAACGGATGGTGATCCTTAGATGGACTTCAAAGACTATTACAAGATTCTCGGTGTGGAGCCGACCGCGGACGATAAGGCGATCAAGGCCGCCTATCGTAAGCTGGCGCGCAAATACCACCCCGACGTCAGCAAGGAAAAGGACGCCGAGTCCAAGTTCAAGGATGCCTCGGAAGCCTATGAAGCGCTGAAAAGCGCCGACAAGCGCGCCGAATACGACGACTTGCGCAAGTACGGCCAGCACGGCCAACCGTTCCAAGGCCCGCCGGGTTGGCAGGGGCGTGGCGCAGGCGGGTTCGGTGGTGGTCAGGACTCGGGCGATTTTTCGGACTTTTTCAGTTCGATCTTCGGCAACCGTGGCCCTGGTTTTGGTGGTGGACAGTCACGTCGCAGCACTGGACGTCGAGGGCAAGACGTGGAAATGGAATTAGCGGTTTTTCTGGAAGAAACCCTGTCGACCGAATCGAAGAAGGTCACCTTCCAGGTGCCCCAGTACAACGCTGCCGGCCAGCATGTCAGCAATACCAGCAAAAGCCTGAACGTGAAGATCCCCGCCGGCGTGACCGACGGCGAGCGCATCCGCCTCAAGGGCCAGGGTGCTCCGGGCGTCGGTGGCGGCGCCAATGGCGATCTGTACCTGATCATTCGCTTCGCGCCACACCCGAAATTCGACGTCGAAGGCGAAAACCTGATCATTACCTTGCCGCTGGCTCCCTGGGAGCTGGCGTTGGGTGCCGAGGTCGCGGTGCCGACCCTGACCGGCAAGATCAACCTCAAGGTGCCGGCCGGCAGCCAGAACGGCCAGCGCATGCGCGCCAAGGGCCACGGCTTGTCGAACAAGGCCGGCGAGCGCGGCTACCTGTTTGTACAACTCAAGGCGGTCATGCCCAAAACCTCGAGTGATGAGGTCAAGGCGTTGTGGCAGCAATTGGCGGAAAAGGCAGCTTTCAACCCGCGAGAAAACTTCTGATCCAAGAGACGGAGTAGCCCATCATGAGCAACCCCCTGATCGTTCACCTGGACATGACAGAATTCTGTGAGGCGGCCGACTTGTCGGACGTCTACGTGATCGAAATCGTCGAACACGGCATCCTCGAACCTCAGGGCTCCCAGCCCAAGGACTGGCGTTTCAACGATTACGAACTGGCCCTGGCCAAACGCGCCGCCAAGCTGCGGCGCGATCTGGAGCTGGAATGGGAAGGCGTGGCGCTGGCGCTGGACCTGCTTGAAGAGGTCCAGCAACTGCGGGCTGAGAACCGGATGCTTAAGCAGCGGTTGGGGCGGTTGGTGGTGGAGTAACATTCATCGAATGTGTGAGCATCCAACGTAAGTTAGCGTGCCTGCTATGGCTTATTTGCGGACCTCATAAGAACGGATGTTGACCTCCCAAAAATTCTTCTGATGTGAAGGAAGAAGAGTTACCACAGTCTTACTGGCTGTCGGAAATACAATCGAGGGCGGGTCACCGATGGTCACTTGACCACCATTGAAAAGTCGTGGCTCATGCACATTGGGTGTAGTTATTGGCCTGGGATTTATCTTTAGCCCGTCATCGGGCTCGAAATGAAAGATGGATTCGCCAGTAACTGGATCAGTTCGATGGTCATTCACATATCTGCGTTGCTCATTACTTAGCTGCATTTCATCAAGTATTGAAGTCTCCCTTGACGGCGAAGTTATGGGCGCAGGTGGTGATAACTTGTTAATTTTTTTAGCGGATTCTGCTTTTTTAGAGCCCGCGCGCGTGATGAGCGACTCGGTGGAACTCGATGTGCCAGATTTATTAAAGAGTGATTTAATTTTCGTCAGGGACTTAAACATATGCCCCGTCGGATCCGAAAAATTCACCGGATCCCCCACGCAATACATATACGCATTCAACCCACCCTTCCCAAACGGACTCAAACTGTCCGGGCTATGAAAGCGCATCAACGTCGGGTTGTAAGCACGATAGCCGTTGCCCAGCAAATACCAGCCAGTACGTGCCTCGCGCAGTTCACCATTGAATCCCAGCCCCGTCGCAACCCCTTGCTGCGCGGACTGCTGGCCATAAGCGGAATAGGCGATGGCGTTGGGTGTGCCGCCCGAGATTTCGGCGAGTACGGAGTTTTTACTGTCGGTAGCCAACAGAACGGTGCGTGACTGGCGCAAGTCATCAGTTCGTGAGCGGGTCATGACGAGGCCTTCCCTGTTGAGTTCGTCGACTTGATCAAGGCCTTCAGTTTTACTCGATCAGCATGGCGCCGGGAACTAGCAGAACTGATAGGGAAGCCGGTGGTTAAGTATTCGTTCAGAAGTCTGCATCGCTTGTGACATCGCCTTCGCGAGCAAGCCCGCTCCCACATTCGTCCACATTCCAATGGGAAGAATGCGGGCAAATGTGGGAGCGGGCTTGCTCGCGAAGAACGATAACGCGGTCTTGCGGTGTCACGCCTTCCTGGGCAACACCACGGTAAACAACGTGCCTTCCGTTTCGCTGGAAATGACCTCGATCGTGCCCTGATGCGCGTTGACCACTTCCTTGACGATAAACAACCCCAAGCCGAGGCTGGTGGTTGGCTGGCCGAGTTCTTCGTCGGCACTGCGCACCAATGGGTCGAAGATCGTGCTGATGGCTTCCTCGGGAATCGGCGCTCCATAGTTATGCACCGTGATGCGCACGGTGTCGGGTTCGCCAGTGAGGGTCAGGGTCACATCCTGTTTGTTCGAGCCATGCTGCAACGCGTTGCCGATCAGGTTCTGCAACAGCTGATTCAGCCGCCCTGCGTCCCACACCCCACGAGTGTCGCCCAGCACCGTCAGGGTCGGATCGCATGCCGGGTTGCCGGCGCAGGCTTCGGCAATCGCCTCATGTGCAGCCTCGGCCAGGTCCATGGGTGCCGGTTCGATGGGCAGGCTCTTGCCCAGACGACTGCGCACCAGCTCCAGCAAATCGCTGACCATCATCGCCATGTGCCGAGTGCCGCGCTTGATGTTGACGGCGCACATCAGCGCATCGCCTTCGATGCTGGTTTTGCGCAGCAGCAATTCGGTGGACATGCTTACCGCTTGCAGTGGCGCGCGCAGGTCGTGGCCGAGGATCGCCAGGAAGATGTCCCGCGAGCGATTGACCTGCTCGGCATAGGCGGCGGTGGATTCAGCCAGGGCTTCGTCGATGGCTTCATTGAAGCGGATCATGTCCTGGAAGTAAGCCAGGTCCGGAGACTCCAGGCTGTTGACCCACAGGCGAATCACACAGGCGCGCAAGTGGCGAAATTCGCTGGTCATCTGCACCAGGTCGAAACCCACGGTATGGCGCAGTTCGCCGTGACTGGCGCCGGCTTCGTCCAGGCTCGGAGTTTTTTCCGGGCCTTCGCCACGAGCCTTGGCGGCCTGTTCACTGGGGCTCTGGGGTTTGGTCATGTCCCGCGCGGCCGCCAGCAGGATCGACCGTGAATGGTCGCGCAGCGAGGTGCGGTCCATGGTTTCGGCGGCGGGGGTGATGGTTTTGGCGAACTGCTCCCATTCATCGACGATGCGGTCAACGTGTAACACGATGAATTCGGATAGGCGCATAGCGGTTACCTGAGCACGGAGAACGGGACAGCGTTTCGCATATTAACGCCTTTGTCCGGGAAAAAACGACCGCTGACGAGGAGGCATGCACAGGGTCGGCCATGGCGGTATTTATGTATTTACGGCTTCTTGATTTTCGAACTGTTCGGGTCTTTCAGCGTGTTGGCTTAACAGTTATTTGGTCTTTTGTTTTAAACCGAGGTGAATAAGCTGTTGGCTCCTCTCCTGTCATCAAAGTGAATTAACAGTGTCTGATTTGCATGGAAGCAATTCGAAAACTTCTGAAACGATACAGCCCGGGAACAAGGGCATTCATTACAGTCGTGTACTCGACGTTATACCAAGCACCTTTAAAAATGCCTCGACGCCCCGCTTGAAAGCACTACAAGGGTTAAACCCGGTGGTGCCCGACTGGTACATCAAGGCGCGGAAAGTCGATCGCCAATATCTTGAAGAGTTGATTGAAGACCACTGGCGCTTGCAAGAAGTGCTGGATAAGACGCTGGGTAACTTGCAGCAAGACATCAATGTCTTTGCTGAGCCGTTGGTCAAAGAGTTGCTGCAGTCGAACTTCAATAGTGTCGATGACGTTAATGATTTGACCGTTCAACTTGAAATGCCGAGTCGAATTATCTTCGGTATCGACCGGGGCGCCAGTCGTATCCGGCACTCCACGCTGCTGGAAGCGGCGCTGCACAATTTCGAAGCGTCCGAAACCGAAGAGGATGCCTGGCGCGGCAGCTCCGGCATTTACCGCAAGGACGGGCGTGGCAGCCTCACACGCGCTGCTGAAATCAAGTTATCCAGGTTTGCGTCATTGTGCCGAAGCCTGGATATCGGCGGGCAATATCAGCGGCACATCAAGTCGGTGTTGCTGCCCACAGCCCCCAATGCGCGGCAGACTTTGCAACGAAACTCGGTCGCCGGTGAAAAGGCGGCATTTCATACGGCCGCACTGATCGCGCGATTGAAAGGTGATATCAGCGAACACGCCTACGACAAACTTGAGGAGGTACGTGAAAACCGCGCCAACATCACGCTGTACGATCGCCCGCTGCAAGGCCATCGGTTATCGCTGATGGGCTTCAGGTTGACCGGCATTGTGTTGTTCAGTGCAGTCAGCGATCCCTCACTGATAAAGCAAGCCATCGATGCGTTGACGCCCACCACGTTGAAGTTCTGGCTCGATTGGTCCCATCGCGTCCCGGTTTTACCCGCACAGGAATATGAGCGATACAAACTGTTGCAGGCGTTCTTTGCCAATGGCCCGCAGGGTGTGGTCGATGAAGTGGTTCGCAAAGAGGATGTGTACCAACAAAGTCGTTTGTCCGGCCCATTGATTGCTTATGTTCCGGATGATCCGGAGCACCCGTTGAAGGAATACCCGTCGCTGACCGCGTTCATGGAAACGCTGATCGGTCAGCTGAAAAGTACCAATTACCAGGCCTTTTTCAGCCGGTTTGTGGCGCATCAGGACAAGGGTTTTTTTTTCGCGCGGGTCCATGAGCGCCTCACGACGTTCACTTGGCAGCAACGCGAACCCCTCGATATGGGGTCGTGGTGGCGTGAGACGGCAATCGAGAATCCCAACGCAGAACCCATCACCCGCCTCATCACCGGTGATGTGTGGCAGACCCTGTTTATCGAGCGCTGCAACAAGGCCATTGCCGATGCTCGACTCATTGCCGTGCCGACCGACGATGAGGACGCGACGGCTCGTTTCAAACGCTTGACCAGCTTTCTGTCGATCAGTTGGAACCTGTTCAATTTCGCCGCGATGCTGGTACCGGGTGTGGGTGAGGCCATGCTGGCAATCATGGTTGGGCAAATGCTCGCGGAATTAGCCGAAGGCATCGAAGACTGGAGCAAAGGCGATCGAGAACAAGCCTCGGCGTACATCAACGGGGTATTGATCAACTTTGCGCAGTTGGCGCTCATGGGCGCCGGGCACGTTTTACCCGCCGGGGGACTAGCCCCGGTCAGCATCTCGCCTTTCTTCGAAGGGCTCAAACCCGTGGAGTTCGATGGCAAGGAGCGGTTGTGGAACCCGGACCTGCGGCCCTATGAACAGCCGATCACTTTGCCGGTAAACGCACCCGTCAGCGAAGAGGGTTTTTATCGGCATCAGGGGCAGAATCTGTTGCGGCTCGACGACAAGTGTTATGACGTGAAGCAGGACCCGAACACCGGCCAGCACCGTCTTCAGCATCCGACCCGGCCCGACGCTTATCAGCCGTTGCTGGAGCACAACGGTGCCGGCAGCTGGAAGACTGAACTCGATCAACCGCTCGAATGGGGCAAGACCCGATTGCTCCGGCGCCTGGGGCCGGCAGTGGACAGTTTCTCCGACGAAACCCTGGAGCAGATTTCGGTCGTCAGTGGCGTGCACGAGGATGTACTGCGCTGGCTGCACGTGGAGCACGAAACGCCGCCCGCCTCATTGCGCGACACACTCAAGCGCTTCACTGCGTACGCCGATGCCGAGGCTTGTGCAGAACGAATTGTCGACAATCGGATGGATGAGGAATGGGCTGATCTCCTGCCACGTTTCATGACCGAATTGCAGGGCTGGCCCGAGGGCAAGGCCATCGAAGTGTTCGATGGCCCGAACCTGTCGGGCTCGTCGATCAAGGAGGGTTATGCCGGCGCGCTGCCGGCGCATACGTTGCAGATAAGCCGGCAGGCGCTTGTCGCCGGACTGTTGCCTGAGCGTGTTGTCGAGTTCTTTGATGAGCATGAACTTCGTGAAGTCCTCGGTGAATGGCTGGGCGGTGATCGGCAGGCGCGAATCAAATCCATCCGAGAGTTGCTCGGCGGGCAGGCACGAAAATCCCGAAGACGATTGTTCGACACCCTGTATTCCCGTCATGAGCGTTCGGACAACGTGTTGGTGCTCCGGCTCAAAAGCGCCTACCCGGATCTTTCGACCAGCATGGCCGAGGAACTGCTGCGCCATGCAGAGCCCACGGACTTGCAACACTTGAGCGAGAAACAGCGGGTCCCACTGAGCCTGGCGCAACAGGCCCGCCACGCGGAGCAGCAGGTGTGCCTGACTCGTGCTTATGAGGGGCTGTACCTCAGCGAACTGCACAGCACCGATACGACCCGGCTGGCCTTGCACTCGCTTGAGGCCCTGCCAGGCTGGCCGAAGGACTTGCGGCTGGAGATTCGCGAGTATTCGGCGCTGGGCCGATTGAACGACAGTATCGGTCCGGTGGACGCGCCGATCCGCAAGGTGCTGATTGTCGGAGAGGATGGCCAATTCCAGACGCGGGACGCGCTCGATCAACATCTGCACGGAGAAGACACACTGTATGCCGCCGTGTTGCACGCGTTACCCGATACACAACGCACGGCCCTGGGCTTTGATATTCATGAGGCTGAACGGCTGGAGAACCAGATCAAGGCACATCCATTGGCGCGCGACCGGTTTGCGCCGGTGTTGCTGGACAATCCTGTTCTCAAGCCTTCGTACGACCCGGCCATCATGCGTCTCAGGGGCGGCATGCCAGGTTATGCGCAGCAAGTGCCGCACGGTTTGGGGCTGCGTCGTCGGGCCTGCTCGTTGTATCCAGGGTTCACGCAAGAACAAATCGAGACGCTGCTGGTGGAGTTCATGCAGAACGGCGGCTCGGCAAATGAGCGTCTTACCGCGCTGGAGGCGGAGTTCAATCAGTTGAACCGGGTACTGCAACGCTGGCTTAAATCGCCCACCGAATCCTTTCGGTTCGGCGCGGCGGGACTGGCGGAGGGACACTCGCGAAGCCAGTTCTATAAAGCGATCAGGCAATGCTGGCGCAGAACCGGGCCAGCCGGTTCCGAGGCGGCAGGTGTGGTTCTGCCCCAGGCGTTGATGCTGGACGATGTGCCGATGATGGGCCGACACCTGGCGACGTTGCCGAAGCTGGAAGCCAACTTTGACCATGTCACCGCTCTGAGTCTGAGCAATGGCGGGCTCACGTCCGAGCATGCAGCGTTTTTGGGAACGTTCCGCCGGGTCAGGCAACTCAACCTGCAAGGCAACCGACTGACCACCGTTCCGCCTGTGGTCAGCGACATGAGCCATCTGACCGATCTGTACCTCGATCACAACCGTATCGAGCTGGACGCGGTGGCGGTCGCTCGCCTGAAGAAGATGGTCCGTTTGCGGTCTTTAGGATTGAGCGGCAACCCGTTGAAGCTCTCTCCAAACGTCAGTCAGATGCCTCGCCTGCAGACACTGCTGCTGAGTGGAACAGGTCTGGACGGCTGGCCGGTGGGTCTGTTTTCCCAGCCGCGTCCGCACAATGTTCATCTGGATCTGCGCAACAATCTGATCGCCCGGATACCGGAGGTCGCGCCCGGCTCATCTCGCGCGGAGTTGTTGGCGCGCACATTTATCAGTCGAGAACCGCGCTGGATCTCGCCAGAAAATCTGAACACCCTGAGGTTATACACCGAGTCCGTCGGTATGGACCCCGAGCGTCCGTATCCGCCCCGAGGCACGCTGGACACTGTGGACTGGTCGGAGGGCCTGACGGAGGCGCAATGGCAGGCCAGGCAGGATATCTGGCACGACGTCGAAGAAGAATTCGACTCGCTGCCGTTCTTCAATGAAATCCGCAAGCTCACCCAGTCTGCCGACTTCACGGCCGGTGGCGCCTATCGGACGGACTTGACCGCCAAGGTCTGGCGGATGCTCGAGGCCATGGCCCGGAACAGTGAACTGCGGGTCAGGTTGTTCAACGAAGCCGCCACACCCACCGAATGCGTGGACGGTGGGACGCAATTGTTCAACGCCATGGGCATGCAGGTGTTGATCCATGAGGCGTATGCCCTGGGCCGTGTCGACCTGATCGAGCCCCAACTGCTGGAACTGGCGCGGGGCAAGTCCCGCCTGGATGAACTCGGCACCATCGCCCGTCGACGGGTCGCCGCGCGTGTGGCCGCGGGTGAGCGATTCCGGCGGGTAGATGGCCATGGGAATGTCACCGGCACGATCGACGAGGTGGAGGTTCATCTGGCCTACATGACCGATCTGGCCGAGCGTCTGGAGCTGCCGTGGCAGGCGCGGGGCATGCAATTTCGCAGGATTGCCGGGGTGAACCGGCAGATGATCGATGCGGCGTTCGAACGGATCGTGGCGCTGGAGGAAGGGGATTTGCTGGCGGACCGGATCCTTGAGCAACCCGTCTGGAGAAGCTGGCTGGAGGCCGCGAACTCCGAGGAATTGAACGGGTTGAAACGGCAACTGGATGCCACCACCGACTTGCAGGACGCCTTGCAGCGTCGGGCCGAAGGGACCGCCCTGGCGCCCCAGGCAAAAGTCGCTTTGGAGGCAGAGATCGAAGCGCTTTGTCGCGAGTTGGGCAAGGACGAAAATGACTTCACCAATGGTCGGCTCATGAGTGATGAGGAATACGCTCAGGCGCTGAGTGATATCGATCGGCAAATCAAGCAACGGCTGCAAACGCTGACCCGACAAGCGATGGAACGCGCCGGGTTACCGCGGCTTTAAAAAACTCCAGAGTAATCACCAGGACACAGAAAAAGGCCTCGACACGTTGAGTGATCGAGGCCTTTTTTGTGGCAGGTCTACCGGTTCAGAACAGGAAGTAACGCTGGGCCATCGGCAGGGTTTCTGCCGGTTCACACCACAGCAACACACCGTCGGCCTTGACTTGATAGGTCTGCGGATCGACATCAATATCCGGTAGATAGTCGTTGTGGATCAGGTCGGTTTTCTGCACGTCGCGGCAGCCTTTGACCACGGCGATTTTCTTCTTCAAACCCAAGGCTTCAGGCAATCCTGCCGCCTGCGCAGCCTGGCTGATAAAGGTCAGGCTGGTGGCGTGCAGCGAGCCGCCGTAGCTGGCAAACATTGGACGGTAATGCACCGGTTGCGGTGTCGGAATCGAGGCGTTGGCATCGCCCATCAGGCTGGCCGCGATGGCGCCACCCTTGAGGATCAGGGTCGGTTTGACCCCGAAGAACGCCGGGCGCCAGAGCACCAGGTCGGCCCATTTACCCACTTCGATCGAGCCCACTTCATGGCTGATGCCGTGGGTGATCGCCGGGTTGATCGTGTACTTGGCGATGTAGCGTTTGGCGCGGAAGTTGTCGTTGCCCTCGCCATCGCCGGGCAGCGGGCCACGCTGCTTTTTCATCTTGTCGGCGGTCTGCCAGGTGCGGGTGATGACTTCACCGACGCGGCCCATGGCCTGGCTGTCCGAGCTGATCATCGAGAACGCGCCGAGGTCGTGCAGGATGTCTTCGGCAGCGATGGTTTCACGACGGATGCGGCTTTCGGCGAAGGCCACGTCTTCGGCAATGCTTGGGTCCAGGTGATGGCAGACCATCAGCATGTCGAGGTGTTCGTCGATGGTGTTGCGGGTGAACGGCCGGGTCGGGTTGGTGGAGCTCGGCAGCACGTTGGGAAACCCGCAGGCCTTGATGATGTCCGGGGCATGACCGCCACCGGCACCTTCGGTGTGGTAGGTGTGGATCGTGCGGCCCTTGAAGGCGGCGAGGGTAGTTTCGACGAAGCCCGATTCGTTGAGGGTGTCGGTGTGGATCGCCACCTGCACGTCGTACTGATCGGCCACGGTCAGGCAGTTGTCGATGCTCGCTGGCGTCGTGCCCCAGTCTTCGTGCAGCTTCAGGCCGATGGCGCCGGCCTTGACCTGCTCGATCAACGGTTCCGGCAGGCTGGCGTTGCCCTTGCCGGTGAAGCCGATGTTCATCGGGAACGCGTCGGCAGCCTGGAGCATGCGCGCCAGGTGCCACGGGCCAGAGGTGCAGGTGGTGGCGTTCGTGCCGGTGGCGGGACCGGTGCCGCCGCCGATCATGGTGGTGACGCCGCTCATCAGCGCTTCTTCGATCTGCTGCGGGCAGATGAAATGGATGTGCGTGTCGATGCCGCCCGCGGTGAGGATCATGCCTTCACCGGCGATGACTTCGGTGCTGGCGCCGACCGCGATGGTGACGTTCGGCTGGATGTCCGGGTTGCCGGCCTTGCCGATGGCGGCGATGCGACCGTCCTTGAGGCCGACGTCTGCCTTGACGATGCCCCAGTGGTCGATGATCAGCGCGTTGGTGATCAGGGTGTCGACCACTTCGGCGGCGAGTAACTGGCTTTGACCCTGGCCGTCGCGGATGACTTTGCCGCCGCCGAATTTCACTTCTTCGCCGTAGGTGGTGAAGTCCTGCTCCACTTCAATCCACAGCTCGGTGTCGGCCAGGCGGACCTTGTCACCGACGGTTGGGCCGAACATGTCGGCGTAGGCTTGACGGGAAATCTTCATTCGTTCGCCTTGAGATTCAATTGAATTTGAGACTGTTCGCTTAGCTCACAGATTCGCGAGCAAGCCCGCTCCCACAGGGGAACGCGATCAACTGTGGGAGCGGGCTTGCTCGCGAAGGGGCCAGTACAGGCGCTGCATGATTTAGAGATCACCCATGATCCGCCCGGCAAACCCGAACACCCGGCGATGCCCGGCCAGGTCGACCAGCTCGACCTCGCGGCTCTGCCCCGGTTCGAAGCGCACGGCGGTGCCGGCGGGGATGTTCAGGCGCATGCCGCGGCTGGCGGCACGGTCGAAGGTCAGGGCGTCGTTGGTTTCGAAAAAGTGGTAATGCGAGCCGACCTGGATCGGCCGGTCGCCGCTGTTGGCCACGCTCAAGCTGACGGTGCGGCGGCCAACATTGAGTTCGATGTCGCCGGGCTGGATCTGGTATTCACCGGGAATCATCAATGGGCTCCTTGCAGAATCTTGTAGTAGAGGGCGGTCGGTTTGTACTGGCCGCTCGGGTCGCAGGCGTAGTCGGGAATTTCACCGGCCTTGGTGTAGCCCAGGGCCTTGTAGAAGTCTTCGGCAGGGGAGCCGGCCTCGGTGTCGAGGTAGAGCATGCCGCGTTTGTGCGAGAGGGCGGCTTGTTCCAAAGCGCTCATCAACTGTTGGCCCAGGCCGCGACGCCGCGCGTGTTCACGCACCAGCAGTTTTTGTACTTCAGCGCGGTTCAGGCCATTGGTTTTCTGGCACAGGGTCAGTTGCACGCTGGCTTGTACCTGCTCGTCCTTGACCACCACCCACAGCAGCACGTTGCCCTTGTTCAGGTTCTCTTGAACTTCATCGAAATACGCACGGGCCGAAGTGGCGTCCAGATTGGCCATGAACCCGACACTGGCGCCATAGCCGACGGCGTCGAGCAGCAGATCAATCAAACCCTGACGATAGTGCGCAAAGCTTTCAACATTGACGCGTCGCAGTTGGGCGGCGTTCATCGGGCGTTACTCCTTGTTGGCGGGCGGCGGCTCCGCGCCAGGATTGAGGGTCAGTTGCATGAACGTCAGGTCCAGCCAGCGGCCAAATTTGGTGCCCACCTGGGGCATCTGCCCGGTGGTCAAGAAACCGGCTCGCTCATGCAGACGAATGGACGCGGCATTACCGCTTTCGATGGCGGCGACCATGATGTGCTTGTCACACCCTTTGGCGCGTTCGATCAGCACGGTCATCAGCTGTGGGCCTAGACCGTTGCCGCGCTGATCGCTGCGCACGTACACCGAGTGCTCGACGGTATGACGGAAACCGTCGAATGGCCGCCAGTCACCAAATGAAGCGTAGCCCAGCACTGTGTTGTCGCCGTCGACGATCACCAAAATCGGATAACCCTGGGACTGTCGGGCACTGAACCACGCTTGGCGGTTGCCCAGGTCGACGGCCTGTTCGTTCCAGATCGCCGTGGTGTTGAGTACGGCGTCGTTGTAGATGTCGCGGATTGCCGGTAGATCGGCATGCAGCGCATCGCGGATGTGGTAGCTCATGGCGCGGCCTCAGGCGATCGGTTGGTGAACGGTGACCAGTTTGGTGCCATCGGGGAAGGTCGCTTCAACCTGGATCTCCGGGATCATTTCCGGGATGCCTTCCATCACTTGTTCGCGGCTGAGCAGGGTGGTGCCCAAGTGCATCAGCTCGGCCACGGTCTGGCCGTCACGAGCGCCTTCGAGCAGCGCCGCGGAGATATAAGCCATGGCTTCCGGGTAGTTGAGTTTCACACCGCGCGCCAAACGCCGCTCGGCCACGAGGCCGGCGGTGAAGATCAGCAGCTTGTCTTTTTCGCGTGGGGTCAGGTCCATTGTTGGAATCCATCAGGGCAGATAAAAAGGTGTTGGACTTGTAAACACAAATCCCCTGTGGGAGCGGGCTTGCTCGCGAATGCGGTGTGTCATTCAACTTCAATGCTGACTGGCCCAGCGCATTCGCGAGCAAGCCCGCTCCCACATTTGAATCGCATTTCAGGTGCTCCATATTCTTGGAGGGACGGCTTCACGACCGAGCAATGCAGGCCTTAGCAATCGCCACAAATCAATCAGCCAACCACGTGCCAGCAACGCTTCACTGGCCAGGCACCGAGCAACCAAAAGTCCCGGCAGCTGCGTCAAATCTCCGCGCACATCATTGGGCAGCGAACGGCACGTCTCCAGCAATTCGCTATCAACTTCGCCCGTCACCAACAACGTCGCAAACACCGGTTGTCCATCCAGGCCAATCGGCGAATCGAGCAAGCCATCACCCCCGACAATGCGCTGGCGTTCGTGCCAGAGCAACTGACCGTCGCGGCGGATATCCAATTGCGCCTGGAAGTGCCCGAGGTCGAAGCGCTCGCCGCTGGCCGGGCGACCCAGGGCGACCACGTCCCAGTAAAACAGACGCGCTTCGCCTTCCAGGTCGATGGAGGTGCGGAGCTCGGCCTGGGCCGCGCTGAAAATAATCGTCTCTTGTGGCAGCCATTCCAGTGTCGCACCGCTCGCCACCTTCAAGTCCAGCTGCTGATAGGCGGGGCCGGCAGCGCGATACCACTTGGCCGCGCCGGGGCTGGTGATTTGCGCCCAGGCATCGCGACCGACACTGGCCGAAATATCCAGTCGGTCACCACCGGCAATCCCGCCTGGCGGGTGAACGATGATGTGCTGGCAGACTTCCGGTCCTTCGGCGTACAGATGCTTTTGCACCCGCAGCGGACCTTTATGGCGGCGCTGAACCGGGCGCGTGCTGTCGCCGAATCGGGCGTAGCCCAGCTCCAGCTCGGCGTGCCAGCTTGGGGTGAACAGGGCAGTAGTGGCAGGTAAATTCATGGTTTCTAATTATCGTTAGGACGCTACAGATTAGATCGTAACCAGACCGCGCACACCTTCGGCTTCCATATTTTCGCCGCGGCCCTGCTGCACGATCTCGCCCCGGGACATCACCAGGTATTGATCGGCCAGTTCGGCGGCGAAATCGTAGAACTGCTCCACCAGCAGAATAGCCATGTCGCCACGGGCCGCGAGCTTCTTGATCACCGCGCCGATTTCCTTGATCACCGACGGCTGGATGCCTTCGGTGGGCTCGTCAAGAATCAGCAAGCGGGGACGGCTGGCCAGCGCTCTTCCGATTGCAAGCTGCTGCTGTTGCCCACCGGACAAGTCACCGCCACGGCGTTGCTTCATTTGCAGCAGCACCGGGAACAGCTCGTAGATGAACGCCGGGACTTCCTTGGCTTCGGAGCCAGGAAACCGCGACAGACCCATCAACAGGTTCTCTTCCACGGTCAGCCGGCCGAAGATTTCGCGACCCTGTGGCACGTAAGCGATGCCCGCGTGCACCCGTTGGTGCGGCTTGAAGGTGGTGATCGGTTTGCCTTCCCAGTTCACCGCACCTTCCTTGGCCGGCAGCAAGCCCATCAGGCACTTGAGCAGGGTGGTCTTGCCGACGCCGTTGCGCCCCAGCAGGCAGGTGACTTCACCGACCTTCACGTCAAACGTCAGGCCCCGCAGGATGTGGCTACCGCCGTAATACTGGTGCAGCTTGTCGACTTGCAGCATCTTTTGTTTCTCCTCGAACCCCTGTGAGAGCAGGCTTGCTCGCGAAAGCGGACTTACATTCACCATTTGCGTTGCTTGACACACCGCTTTCGCGAGCAAGCCCGCTCCCACATTGGAAGGTGTTCACAGGTCTAGCGACCGAGATAAACCTCAATCACCCGCTCGTTATCCTGCACCTGCTCCAGCGACCCTTCGGCCAGCACGCTGCCTTGGTGCAACACGGTGACGTGGTCGGCGATGGAGCCGACGAAACCCATGTCGTGTTCCACCACCATCAGCGAATGTTTGCCCGCCAGGCTTTTGAACAGCTCGGCGGTGAATTCGGTTTCGGCGTCGGTCATGCCCGCCACCGGTTCGTCGAGCAGCAGCAGTTGCGGGTCCTGCATCAGCAACATGCCGATTTCCAGAAACTGCTTCTGACCGTGGGACAACAAGCCCGCCGGGCGGTTGACCGAAGTGGTCAGGCGAATGGTGTCCAGCACTTCGCTGATGCGATCTTTCTGTTCGCCGGTCAAACGAGCCCGTAGGCTAGCCCACACCGACTTGTCGGTTTTCTGCGCCAGCTCCAGGTTTTCAAACACGCTAAGCGCTTCGAACACCGTCGGCTTCTGGAACTTGCGACCGATGCCGGCCTGGGCGATCTGCACTTCGCTCATCTGCGTCAGGTCGAGGGTTTCACCGAACCAGGCCTTGCCGTGACTCGGGCGAGTCTTGCCGGTGATCACGTCCATCAACGTGGTTTTGCCCGCGCCGTTGGGGCCGATGATGCAGCGCAGTTCGCCGACGCCGATGTACAGGTTCAGATTGTTCAGCGCCTTGAAACCATCGAAGCTGACGCTGATGTCTTCCAGGGTCAGGATGGTGCCGTGGCGGGTATCGAGGCCGGGGCCGACGCGTTGGCCGAGGCCGATGGCGTCGCGGCTGCTGCCGGCATCCTTGTTGGGCTCCACTGGGAAAAAGGCCGGTTCGAGCATAAATTCCGCCGTTGGTGTGATTCTCATTGATCGCCCCTTTTCTTCAACAGACCGATCACGCCTTTGGGCAGATACAAGGTCACGACGATGAACAGCGCGCCGAGGAAGAACAGCCAGTATTCCGGGAACGCCACGGTGAACCAGCTCTTCATGCCGTTCACTACACCGGCGCCGAGTAACGGGCCGATCAGCGTGCCGCGTCCGCCGAGGGCAACCCAAACCGCAGCTTCGATCGAGTTGGTCGGCGACATTTCACTCGGGTTGATGATGCCGACTTGCGGCACGTACAACGCCCCCGCCAGACCGCACAGCACCGCGCTCAAGACCCAGACAAACAGCTTGAAACCGCGTGGATCGTAGCCGCAGAACATCAGGCGGTTTTCCGCATCCCGCAGCGCCGTCAGCACTCGGCCAAACTTGCTCTGCGCCAGGCGCCAACCGATGAACAGGCTGGCCACCAGCAACACCACCGTGGCGAAAAAAAGCACCGCGCGGGTGCTCGGCTCGGTGATGCCGAAGCCGAGAATGGTGCGAAAGTTGGTAAAGCCGTTGTTGCCGCCGAAGCCGGTTTCGTTGCGGAAGAACAGCAGCATTCCGGCGAAGGTCAAGGCCTGGGTCATGATCGAGAAGTACACGCCCTTGATCCGCGAGCGGAAGGCGAAGAAACCGAACACCAGCGCGAGCAACCCCGGCGCCAACACCACTAGACACATCGACCAGAGGAAGCTGCTGGTGCCGGTCCAGTACCACGGCAATTCGGTCCACGACAGGAAGGTCATGAACGCCGGCAAGCCATCACCCGAGGCCTGGCGCATCAGGTACATGCCCATGGCGTAACCGCCGAGGGCGAAGAACAGGCCATGGCCGAGGGACAGCAGACCGGCGTAACCCCAGACCAGATCCAGTGCCAGGGCGACGATGGCGTAGCACAGAATTTTGCCCACCAACGTCAGTGTGTATGCGGAAACGTGAAACGCACTGTCTGGCGACAACAACGACAGCAGTGGCAACGCCAGCAGTAGAAGAAGGATCACCGCGCCAACGGCAATCGTGACTTTGGGGCCGGCCTTTTGAGTGGCCGTGAGCATCAGAGGCTGGTTCATCAGTCGATCACCCGTCCTTTCAGTGCGAAGAGGCCTTGCGGACGTTTCTGGATAAACAGAATGATCAGCGCGAGGATCAGGATCTTGCCGAGTACGGCACCGATTTGCGGTTCGAGAATCTTGTTGGCGATGCCCAACCCGAAGGCTGCCAGTACGCTACCAGCCAACTGGCCGACACCCCCGAGCACCACCACCAGGAACGAGTCGATGATGTAACTCTGGCCGAGGTCCGGGCCAACGTTGCCGATCTGGCTCAGTGCAACACCACCGAGACCGGCAATGCCCGAGCCGAGGCCGAAGGCGAGCATGTCCACGCGCCCGGTCGGCACGCCGCAGCAAGCGGCCATGTTGCGATTCTGGGTAACGGCACGCACGTTCAAACCCAGGCGCGTCTTGTTCAGCAGCAGCCAGGTCAGCACCACCACAAACAAGGCGAAGGCGATGATCACGATGCGGTTGTACGGCAGCACCAGATTGGGCAGCACTTGAATCCCGCCCGACAACCACGCCGGGTTGGCCACTTCGACGTTCTGCGCGCCGAACACCAGTCGCACCAGCTGAATCAGCATCAGGCTGATGCCCCAGGTGGCGAGCAGGGTTTCCAGCGGGCGGCCGTAGAGGTGACGAATCACCGTGCGCTCCAGCGCCATACCGATGGCCGCGGTGACGAAAAATGCCACCGGCAATGCGATCAGCGGATAGAACTCGATGGCTTGGGGGGCGAAGCGCTGGAACATCAACTGCACCACGTACGTCGAGTACGCGCCGAGCATCAGCATTTCACCGTGAGCCATGTTGATCACGCCCAGCAGGCCGAAGGTGATTGCCAGACCGAGGGCCGCGAGCAGCAGGATCGAACCGAGGGACATGCCGCTGAAGGCCTGGCCGAGGATCTCGCCGATCAGCAGTTTGCGTTTGACTTGAGCGAGGCTGGTTTCGGCGGCGGTACGCACGTTGGCGTCAGCTTCGACGCCGGGCGCCAGCAGACTTTCGAGGCGGGTGCGGGCCAGTGGGTCGCCGGTTTCGCCGAGCAGACGCACTGCAGCGAGGCGCACCGCCGGGTCGGCGTCCACCAGCTGCAGATTGGCCAGGGCCAGACTCAGAGCAGCGTGAACGCTTTCATCTTTTTCGCCAGCCAGTTGCTGGTCGAGGAACTTCAGCTGCGCCGGTTTTGCGCTTTTCTGCAATTGCTGCGCGGCGGCCAGACGGATATTGGCGTCGGCGGCGAGCAACTGGTGGCTGGCCAGCGCGGTGTCGATCAGACCCCGCAGGCGGTTGTTCAGGCGCAGGGTTTTGGGTTGGCCGTCGATGGTCAACTCGCCTTGTTGCAGGGCGTTGATCAGTTCGACACGGGCCGGGTCGGGCTGCGCGGCCCAGGCTTCCAGAAGCTTGGCTTGCTGCACGGGATTGGCCGCGACGAAGTCTTCGGCGTCGCCGGCGTGGGCGGCCATCGGCAATAGCAGCGCGAGGGCGAGGATCAAACGGTAAAGGGCAGTGGGCATGTCATTGGCCTTGCGCGGACTAAATGTGGGAGCGGCGGTGCGACGATTGGACTTGCTCGCGAATGCGGTGTGACAGTCACATGAGTGTTGGATGTGCCGCCGTCTTCGCGAGCAAGCCCGCTCCCACAGGAATTGTGTCGGGCCCGAACTCCATGTTCAGGCCTGACATCCAGTGGCTTAGTTGCTCTTCACCGCATAATCCGGCTTCTTGTCGTTACCCGAGATAAACGGGCTCCACGGCTGGGCACGGATCGGCCCTTCGGTCTGCCACACCACGTTGAACTGACCGTCCGCCTGGATCTCGCCGATCATCACCGGCTTGTGCAGGTGGTGGTTGGTCTTGTCCATGGTCAGGGTGTAGCCGGACGGTGCGGCAAAGGTCTGGCCGGCCAGGGCTTCGCGGACTTTGTCGACATCGGTGGACTTGGCTTTTTCAGCCGCCTGCGCCCACATGTGGATGCCCACGTAGGTGGCTTCCATCGGGTCGTTGGTCACCGCTTTGTCGGCGCCCGGCAGGTTGTGTTTCTTGGCGTAGGCTTTCCAGTCAGCGACGAATTTCTTGTTCGCCGGGTTCTCGACCGACTCGAAGTAGTTCCACGCCGCCAGGTTACCCACCAGCGGTTTGGTATCGATGCCGCGCAGTTCTTCTTCACCGACGGAGAACGCCACGACCGGCACGTCGGTGGCTTTCAGGCCCTGGTTGGCCAGCTCTTTATAGAACGGCACGTTGGAGTCGCCGTTGACGGTGGAGATCACGGCGGTCTTGCCACCGGCCGAGAATTTTTTGATGTTGGCCACGATGGTTTGATAGTCGCTGTGGCCGAACGGGGTGTAGACCTCTTCGATGTCCTTGTCCGCCACACCTTTGGAATGCAGGAACGAGCGCAGGATTTTGTTGGTGGTGCGCGGGTACACATAATCGGTGCCGAGCAGGAAGTAACGCTTGGCGCTGCCGCCTTCTTCGCTCATCAGGTATTCCACTGCCGGGATCGCCTGCTGGTTCGGCGCGGCACCGGTGTAGAACACGTTCGGCGACATCTCTTCACCTTCGTATTGCACCGGGTAGAACAGCAGGCCGTTGAGCTCTTCGAACACCGGCAGTACCGATTTACGCGACACGGAAGTCCAGCAACCGAACACCACCGCGACCTTGTCCTGGGTCAGCAGCTGACGGCCTTTCTCGGCGAACAACGGCCAGTTCGACGCCGGGTCGACCACCACAGGTTCGAGCATCTTGCCGTTCACGCCACCCTTGGCGTTGATCTCGTCGATGGTCATCAACGCCATGTCTTTGAGCGAGGTTTCAGAGATCGCCATGGTCCCGGACAGGGAGTGCAGGATACCGACCTTGATGGTCTCTGCGGCCTGGACGGTCCAGGTCATGCCCATCGCGGCAATCGATGCCGATAGTGTGAAAGCCTTGATCAAGCTGCGACGCTTCATTGTGCGATCTCCATGAACGTTAGAAATTTTTTTGGTTGGCAGATGCGGACTACTGAAGGCTGTTTTGCAAGGGCTGTGCCCGGTCGGGAAAAGGCACGAAAATGTCGTGTTAGAGGGGTTGCGCGGTTTTTCGGCGCACCATGAAAGGACGCGCATGAGGCGTTGGTGCGCCGAGATGCGCCACATTGGGGCGGCCAACAGTGATCACCTGTGGGAGCGGGCTTGCTCGCGAAGAGGGCGTGTCAGTCGCCATTTATGTTGGCTGACACACCGGATTCGCGAGCAAGCTCGCGCCCACAGTTTTGATTTGTTTGAGTCAGCGGCGGCGCATAAGGCCGATGAAGAACAGGCCGCCAATGGCCGCGGTGGCGACGCCGATCGGTAGATCTTCCGGGGCGATCAATGTTCGGGCGGCCACGTCGACCCACACCAGAAACACACTGCCGAGCAGCACGCACACCGGCAATAATCGACGGTGTTCAGCGCCGACCAGGCGCCGGGCAATGTGCGGCACCATCAGCCCGACAAACCCGATGGAGCCGCTGATCGACACCAGCACTCCGGTCATCAGCGAGGCGATCACAAACACCCGCAGGCGAACCGCGCGGGCATTCAGGCCGAGAGTCACGGCGGTCTGCTCGCCGGCCATCAGCGCGTTCAATGGTCGCGCCATGCCCAACAGCAACACCAACCCGAGCAACACGCTGGCGGCCGGTACCGCGAGCAACTCCCAGCGCGCGAGGCCGAGGCCGCCGAGCATCCAGAACATCACCGCCGAACTGGCGCGGTGATCGCCGAGAAACAGCAGCAGGTTGGCGATCGCCATCATCACGAAGGACACCGCCACGCCGCACAACAGCAGCCGGTCACTGTCCAGCCGCCCGTTTCGGTTGGCGATCATCAGCACGATCAACATACTCAGCAACGCACCGATGAACGCCGCGATCGGCAACGTCAGCAAGCCGACGATTTCTCCAACATGCAGCACCACGATCACCGCCCCCAGGGTCGCGCCGGAGGTGACGCCGAGCAAATGGGGATCGGCCAACGGGTTGCGCGTCACCGCTTGCAGCACCGCGCCGATCAGCGCCAGCCCGGCACCCACCAGCGCGCCGAGCAGCATGCGCGGCACGCGGATCAGCCAGACGATATGTTCCTGTCCGGCGGTCCAACTCATGTCGCCGATGCCGAACGCCTTGTGCAGCAGGATTCGCCAGACCACGTCCACCGGCACCCGCGCCGGACCAAAGCCGAGCGATACCACGCACGACCCCAGCAACAGCGCGCCGAGGGCGATCAGTAACAACGCGTAGCGACCATTGATCATTCGCCGTGGAAACCCTTGGCCAGGGTTTCGACTGCCAGCACGTTATCGATCCCCGGCGTGGCCTGCACATATGGAATGACGATGAAGCGCTGGTTCTTGATCGCGTCCACCGATTGCAGGGCCTTGTTGGCCAGCAGGAATTGCGCCTTCTGTTCGGCGGTCACTTCGCCGTAGTCGACAATCACGATCACCTGCGGATTGCGTTCGACCACGTTCTCCCAGTTGACCCGGGTCCAGCTCGCGTCGACGTCGTCCAGAATATTGCGCCCACCGGCGGCATCGATCAGCGCTTGGGGCATGCCGAGGCGGCCGGAGGTCATGGCCCGGTCTTCGCCACTGTCGTAGAGAAACACGCGAGGTTTGTCGGTGGGCAGACCCTTGCGGACTTCGGCGACTTGCGCCTGCATCTCGGCGATCAAGGCATTCGCGCGATCCTGCACGTCGAAGATTTTGCCGAGGTTGCGCAGATCGTTGTAAGTGTCTTCCAGACTGGCAGGCGGACGCTTCATGACGAACGCGCAGGACTCGGTCAGCTCGTAGACGTTGATGCCCAACGGCTGAAGGGTTTGCGGCGTGAGGTCGCCGCCCACGCGCATGCCGTAATCCCAACCGGCGAAAAAGAAATCGACGTTGGCGTTGAGCAGTGTTTCCACCGACGGGTACTTGGCCGCCAGTTCCGGCAGGCCATCGAGGATGGTCTGCATTTCGGGCGTGACAGACTTCCAGCCGGTGACGCCGCTGTAGCCGGCCATCTGCGATTTCAAACCGAGGGCGAGCATCATCTGGGTCATGTTGATGTCGTGGCTGACCGCTTTTTTCGGCGCTTGCTTGAAGGTCACTTCGCGGTTGCAGCTTTGAATCGTCAGCGGGTATTGGGTGGCCTCGGCAAACACTTGGGCGGTGCCGAGAAATAGAGCGAGAGAGAGGCCAGAGCGCAGCAGAGAACGCAAAGTCATGGTTGGGTTATCCAGGTGATTCGTGGGTAGCCGTGCAAGGGGTGTTTATCGATCAGCGCTTCGACGCCGAACACGTTGCGCAACAGCACAGCGGTCAGGACTTCTTCGGGGGGGCCGCTGGCAACGATGCGACCGTGATTGATCACGTACAGCCGATCGCAGAACGCGGCAGCGAGATTGAGGTCGTGGATGCTCGCCAGGGTGCCGATCTTCAAACGCTTGACCAGTTGCAACAGCTCCAGCTGATAGCGCGGGTCGAGGTGGTTGGTCGGTTCGTCGAGGATCAGCAGTTGCGGTTGCTGGGCCAGGGCTCGGGCGAGGATCACGCGCTGCTTTTCACCGCCGGAGAGGGTGGCGAAAGCATGATCTTCGAAGCCTTTGAGGCCGACCGACTCCAGGGCCTGGGTCGCGAGATTTCGGTCCTCGATCGTGTCGCCGTCGAACAGCCCCTTGTGCGGCGTGCGGCCCATGGCGACCACTTCGTCCACGGTCAGGCCGAAGGCGTCGGGGAATTCCTGCAGCACCACGGCGATGCGTTGCGCGCACCAGCGTGAGGACTGTTTCCAGACGTTGTGGTGGTCGAGCTTGACCTCGCCGCTCTCGGGTTTGCTGAAGCGATAGGCACACCGCAACAGGCTGGTCTTGCCGCTGCCGTTGGGGCCGATCAGCCCGACGAACTCACCGCCAGCCACGTGCAGCGAGGCGTCACGCAGCTGGAACTGATGATGACAGTGGCCATGGCCCAGGGGTGTCCAGGCGAGGTTCGTGAGGTTCAGCGAGGTCATGCATTTACTCTGAAATATTGGGTGTTGCTGATGGCGCCTTCGCGAGCAAGCCCGCTCCCACAGGGACTGCGCGAGTCCTGTGGGCGCGGGCTGGCTCGCGAAGAGGCCCTTGAATCAAAAGGTGTAATCAGCGGTGACGAAAAACGACCGAGGCTCGCCGAGGATCCACTGCTGCCCCTCATTGTATTGGCTTTGCGCATACTGGCGGTCGAACAAATTGTTCACCTGCAACCCCAGCGTCGTATTGCGCAGCGCTTTCCATGACAGCGTGGCGTCCACCACGGTGTAGCTCGGCAACTCGTTCTGGTTGGCCATGTCGGCATAACGCGCATCCACATAGCGCACACCGACGCCGGCCTTGAGGTCATCGTTGATCGCTTTGCTCAACCACAAATTGGCCGTGCGCCGTGGCACGTCCACCGGGCGATTGCCGTTGCGCGACACCGGCACACCGCCGGCCCGTTCTTCGAAATCATCGTACTTGGCTTTGACGATGGCCGCGTTGGCTTGCAGTTGCCAGGCGTGGGGCAGTTGCAGATCGAGGCTGGCTTCCAGGCCATTGGACGATTGCTGGCCGACTTGCTGCTTGAGCGTCGGGTTGCCCGGGTCGTCGGTCAGCAGTTTCTTTTTGACGATGCGATAGGCTGCCAGCGTCCACTCGCCGCGCTGATTCCAGAACATCTGCTTCACGCCGATTTCGGTCTGCTTCGCCGTGGCCAAGTCGTATTGCTGCTGGCTCGGGCTCAGGGAAATCAACCCGCCGACACCGTCGGTGCTCGTGGCGTACTGGCCGTAGAACGAGGTGTCCGGAGTCACGGCAAACACCAGGCCGGCTTTCCAGTTGTTGCCGGTCAGGGTCTTGTCGCTTTGGCTGCCATCGACCAGGTTGTCACGGTCGACGTGCACGTAATCGCGGCGCACACCGGTCACCACGGACCAGCGTTCACTCAGCTGCGTACGGTTTTCAGCGAAGGCCGACATCTGTTTGGTGGTGCTCTGAAACTGATCGCGGTACGGATCGGCGCTTTCAAAACGACCCGGTTGCGGGTGATACACATCGATCGGCTGGCCAGCGGGCAGTACGTCATTGAACGGCGAGTTGCTGTCGAGCTGGAAGCGGATGCGGTTGTAGTCGACGCCGGTGACGGTCTGGCTGTCGAGGCCGAACAGCGAGTGTTTGAAGGTGAACGTCTGGCGATCACCGATCTGTTCCTGTTTGTGGCCGATGCCGAAATAGCCGCTGCGGCTCAGTTGCTGCGTGTCGCGGTCGAAGTTGTAGTTCTCGGCGTTCTGCCAGCGGCGTTGGGCCTTGAGGTAATACAGTTCGTTGCTGGCGCTGACCGCATCGGATATCTGCCAGTCGCTGGTCAGGCGCGTCCATTGATCGTTGTAGTGCTGTTTGTCGTTGCTGATGTTGTAGTTCTTGTCCCGCAGGCTTTCGTGAAAGCGTCCGTTGATCAGCGGCGTGCCGAAATAATTCATCGGCTTCTGGTCACCGTAATCGTGGGCGAGGGTGAAGGCCAGATCGTCCGTCGCCTGCCAGCGCAGAGCGGCACTGATGAAGTCACTGGACGAATCGCCGCGATCGACCCAGCCGTTGCTGCGCAGGCGATTGAGGTTCAAGCGATAGCTCAGGGTGTCGCTCAAGGAGCCACCGCTGTCGAAGGCCTGTTGCTGGCTGTCGTAGGAACCGTAGCCGACACGCAGGTGGTTTTCGATCTCGCCTTCGAAGGGCTTTTTCGGGATCACATTGACCACCGCGCCGGTCGCGCCTTCGCCGTACAGCACCGACGCCGGACCTCGCAACACATCGACGCGCTCTACCGACCAGGTATCGACCGGAAAGGTCACAGTGCCCATGCCTGTGTACATCCGGTTGCCGTCATACAACTGCATGACCGAACTCTGACCGGTAAAACCTCGCGCCGACAATGACGTGCCGCCATCACCCGGCGTGCCGGTACGGCTGATACCGGTGCTGCGCGACACCGCGTCTTGCACGCTGCGATCACCCCGAGCGCGGATCTGTTCACCGGTCAGGCTTTCGACACTGGCCGGGGTTTCCAGCGCCGTAAGGTTGAGGCGCGAACCGGCGGTGGTCGGGGTGTTCAGGCTGACAGTTTCGTCGTCATTGGCTTGCGCCGTGACGGTGCCGGTAGGCAGGGTCAATGGTTGTGCGTGGGCGCTGTTGTTCAGGGCGAGCAGGCAGAGGCTGGACAAGAGGTACTTGTTCATCGGGGCGGTGAATCACTTCTTCAAAAAGAAAACCCGCAGCACGTGGGCTGCGGGTTGGGCGGTGCATTAGCGTTATGCGGTAACGCTAAAAATGACCGTGCGGTAAGCGCCGCAAGTCTACCGATCCCTCTAAATCGCGCATCTCGCCTGATTCATGATGAAGGTGAGGCGGTTTCAGTTTGCCGATTGAATCGCGACAGCAACAGCCGATCCAGCAGCCACACCACCACCAGCGAAGCGCCCACCAGCGGAAAGGCCACCGCCAATGCGAACATGATGACCATCGCGGTTTTCCATTTCGGCAGGTCGTGGCGCAACGGTGGAACACCGAGCTTGCCTTGCGGGCGACGCTTCCACCAAATCACCACACCGCTGACGGCGCTGAGCAGAATCATCAGGCAGATCAGCAACACGATGAGCTGATTGACCACCCCGAACATCTTGCCTTCGTGCAGCATCACGCCCATTTCCGTGGCGCGGGCGACGTTGCCGTAATGCTCCCAGCGCACGTCGGCGAGTACGTCGCTGGTGTACTGATCGACATGCAAGGTGGCGTCGTTGCGCGGGTCGTCGGCGAACACGGCGATGGTGAATACGCCGGTCGCCGTGGTCGGGAAGGTGATGCTGTAACCCGGCTCGACCTTGCGTTGCACGGCGATGTTTTGTACGTCTTGCAGGCTGATGGTCGGTGCGGCGGGGCCGGGTTGTGCGTTGTCGTGGGACATGTGTTCGGCGTGGTCGCCGGACATCGGCATCGGTGTGTTTTCCATGGCCCATGGCACGGTCTGACGGGTTGCACTGTTCAGGCTGCGGGCCTCGACGTCGGACTTGGGCATGTCATTCCACATCGCATCCGGGAACACGTTCCAGACGCCAGCGTATTGCTTGCCCCAGAACCCGGTCCAGGTCATGCCGCTGAGCAGCATCACCAACAGTAATGACGCGCCCCAGAATCCGGTCACCGCGTGCAGGTCGCGCCATAGCACTCGACCACGACTGCTCAAGCGCGGCCACAGAATGCCGGCCGCCTGGCCTCGCGGCCACCACAAAAACACACCGGAAACCACCAGCACGATGCCCCACCCAGCGGCCAACTCCACCAGCCGGTCACCGACGGTGCCGATCATCAACTCGCCGTGAATCGCCCGGGCGACGGCTTGCAGATTCTTCTTGGCGTCTTGCTCGCCCAGGATGTCGCCTTGGTACGGATCGAGGAATACGTTCAGTTCCTGATCGGCATTCATGACGACAAATTGGGCGCTGCGTTCGGCGTTGACCGGTGGCAGGTATTGCTTGATCTGGCCCTGTGGGTAAGCCGCCTTCACGCGTTTGAGCAGGTCATCGGCGGGAAGGCTGTGATGACCGGCCGGGACGTTCAGCAGGCTGCTGTACATCAGCGGATCGAGCTGCGGCTTGAACAGGTAAATGACGCCGGTCAGGGCCAGCATCACCATGAAAGGCGCGACGAACAGACCGGCATAAAAATGCCAGCGCCAGGCCAGGTTGTAGAAATTCACTTTGGGCTGTTTCATCGGTTGTGCTCCGCTTGGCTTGGATCTTTTGTAGTTGTCTGGTGACTGCTGCGCAGTCCTTCGCGAGCAAACCCGCTCCCACAATGGAACGGCTTGCCTGCGATGTTGTTAGAAGCTCATATCTACCTTGGTCCAGAGCGTCCGCCCCGGTTCCTTGATGGCTTGCGGGTCATTGGCCGGGTAGCCGAAACCGGCGTTGCCCGCCAGGTTCAAGTGCTCGGCGTACGCCTTGCCAAACAGGTTGTCGACGCCACTGCTGACCTTCCAGTTCTGGTTGATGCGGTACGCACCGTTGAGCGAGAACACGCCGAAGCCCGAGGTCTTGTCGAAGTCCTTGCCGACCACGTTGCCTTTGTTCTGGTCGATGCGGTTTTGCGCCGCGACCACCCGCCACAAGGCGCCGGCGCTCCAGTTGTCTTCGCTGTAGGTCAGGCCGAACCGTGCGTCCAGCGGCGGCATCTGCGGCAACGCGCTGCCATCGCTACTGTTCTTGCCCCAGGCGTAGGCCAGGGTCGCGTCGGCTTTCCAATTGCTGGTCAGCTTGTACGCCGCACCCAGTTCACCGCCCATGATTCGCGCGTCGATATTCTCGGCTTGCGAGGTCATGCCCATCATCCCAGGCGTGTAGTTGAACAGGATGTAATCGCGCACCTGCCCGACATATCCCGAGGCCCAGGCTTCGAGGTCGTCGGTCTTGTATTGCAGGCCGAAATCGATCTGGGTGGTTTTCTCGGGCTTGATCGAATCGAAGGCATTCACCGAACCGGCGGGACCGGAGTTTGGCGAGAACAGCTCCCAGTAATCCGGGAATCGCTGGGTGTGACCAAGACCCGCATACAGCGTGGTCGGGCTGTCGGCCAGGTCATGCTCGTAACGAACGAAGCCGCTTGGCAGGGTGTCGGCGCGGGTGTCGTTGGCGGTCGGGTTGGGGCGAACCATCATCCCCGAGCCGGTGGTCTGGCGGAAATCCTTGGCCGAGGCGCGGTCCAGGCGTGCGCCGGTGATCAGCCGGTCACGGTCGGCGGCGTACCAGGTCAGCTCGCTGAACACACCGTAGTTGTGGAAGTCGGCGTCCTTGGTGTACGGGAGGTTCTTGTAGGTGTCGACGCCCATGGCGCTGCGCTGGCGGTGTTCGTTGGTCTGCGCATCGATGCCGCTGATCAACTGCACATCGGCCCAGCGCCAGGTGGCTTTGATCCGTGCGCCGAGGGTGCGGCGGTCGACGTTGGAGGCCATGGGGCCGGCCATCATCCCTGTGCCCGATGGCGTGCGCAGGGTGTAGTTGTCCATCACGTGGTCGGCGTAGTTGTAGTAGACCTGCGCCTCAAGCTTTTCCAGCACGTCACTGATGTTGGACTTCTCGAATCGCAGGCCCAGGCTCTCGCGCTTGAACTGCGAGCCGTCCATGCCGCGCCCGGCGTAACGGGCCTCGCCGTCACCCTTGCCGGCGGTGAGTTCCAGCAGGGTGTCGGCGTCCGGGGTCCAGCCCACCGCGACGTCGCCGTTCCATTTGTCATAGCGCGACGGCACGGTGTCGTTGTTGCCGTCCTTGTAATCGTCGGAATGCGCGGTGTTACCGATCACGCGCACGTAACCGAGTGGCCCGCCCGCCGCGGCGTCCACCACTTTGTCGAAGCGGCCGTTGGAGCCGGCCAACACGCTGGCGTTCACCCGGGTACCGAGTTCGCCGAAGCTTTCCGGCTCGCGGTCGAACAGGATTGTGCCAGCCGATGCGCCCGGTCCCCAGAGTACGGTTTGCGGGCCTTTGATGACGGTGAGCTTGTCGTAGGTTTCCGGTGAGATATAGGAGGTGGGGGCGTCCATCCGGCCGGGGCAGGCGCCGAGCATCATGCCGCCGTTGGTGAGGATGTTCAGCCGTGAGCCGAACATGCCGCGCAGCACCGGATCGCCGTTGGTGCCGCCGTTGCGCACCAGAGCGAAGCCCGGAATGGTCTTCAGGTAGTCACCGCCGTCACTGGCCGGCACGGGTTGGCGCGGGTCCTTGAGGTTAGTGACGATGGTCAGCGGCGAACTGGGCGCGATGGCGGTGATTACCGTCGGGCTCAGTTCTTCGGTGTGGCCCGCGTGTTCATCGGCCAGCACCATCGGTGTCAGCAGAGCACCGCAAAGGATTGCGGTGGCGTGCCTGAAACGAACGCTGGATTCGCTCAGGGCAAAAGAGGCTTGAACAGCGTTCAAGCATGTGTCAGCAGAAAACCTGGACATGACAATTTCCATCGAACAGTCGTAAACGACACGGCCGGCAGCCTGGAGCTGTCTTATCAACCGTGTGAAATCAGGAGTGGGTGTTTACGCGACGATGGGCGGGGCGCGGGTGCGGGCGCCGGGGAAGAAGGTTTGCCGGGCGTGGCCCAGACGGGGGGAGAGGGTGATGAAAGTGGTGGCGTTTGGCGTGTCGAATGCAACGAAGGACTGGCCGCCGGTGAGTGCCGGGCAATTGAACAGCAGGCTGCAATAGCCGCATTTTTCCCAGAGTGCGTGATGATCGGCTTTCGGCGGGCAGTGCTCGGCGGCGGGTTGCGCGCCATGCTCGGCATGTTCCGTCGCCGACGTATCCATGCTCATGTCCATCGACATGCTCATGGATCCGCTCATCAGCGCCGAGGCGCGTTGATCCATCGGCATCGACTGGGAAATCAGCGGACCGATAAAGATCATCAACATGGCGAACAGGCTGATCCAGCTGCCACGGGTCAGGCTCAGTGGCTGACGACGTGGCGTGGATGACCTGACGCTAAGCGGGCGCATGGGCGTATTCAGCTCTGTTGATTATTGGCCGTGCGCATGCGCTTGCATGCCGTCGGGTGCCTTTTTCTGCACCGCGACTTCGACCGTCACGTCGCCGGACTTCTCGAAGTGCATCGTCAACGGGAAGCGCTTGCCATCGCTCAACAGGCTGCGATCCTTGAGCTCCAGCAGCATCACGTGATACGCCATGGGGGCAAAAGTGACCTCACCGCCGGCCGGGATTTCCACGCTCGGTATCTGCTGCATTTTCATCAAATCGTTTTGCTTTACGTGCTCATGCAACTGGGCAATGCCTGCAATCGGCGACTCGACACTGAGCAACCGGTCAGCGGATTTGCCGGTGTTGTGGATCACGAAGTAAGTCGCAACGGTCGGCGCATTAGGCGGTAACTCTTGCGACCATGGATGAGCGATTTCCAGCTCACCGGCTTTGTAATCCTGGGCATTGGCAAAGCAGGCAGGCAACAGCAGCGTGGCCAGAACGATAAGTTTGTTCAACATGGCAGTTCTCCGGAACGATTCAAAACGCAGGTTGATTGCGAAAAGGAATCACGCCAGAGGGGACGCGCGGGGGTTCAGGCTTGGCCATTGCTGGCGCGGTGTCGGAGTATCGAGGGATGCGGGGGGCAGGCTTCGATTAGCCTCGAAACGCGCGAAATACAACTGAGGTACAGGCCCGGGCAACGCCACCAGCGGTGCGGAGCCGGAGCAGCACCAGCAATGCTGCATGTTGGAATGGGTGTCGCTCTGCGGGGCTTTCTGCTCGATGTTGCCCAGGGAAATCGCCACCATCTTGGTGCCGCCGGACGAACAGAAGCTGCCCCACAGCAACTGCTCGGCGGGGGACTTCGCCGTCTGCGCCATCGCTCCGGTCATCGGCATGGCGAGCATGTTGAACAGCACTGCAAAGCAGGCGATCCAGGCAAATGCGAGCCGTTGTCGGGACATGGGACAGATCCGGTTGAGTGGGCGATCAAGCGCGGCTATTTAGCCTGATCAGTGCCGATAAGTAAAAAAGTGGCGTGCGGTGTGGTGTCGCAGCGCCATGCTCCATAGCCTTCATGATAGTCGCGAATTACGGATCGGCAGTGCTGCTCAATGCAAAGTCTGGTTGATTCGTAGGCTCCAACCTTTGCATCGCCAGCCAGGACGCTTTCGCGGGCAAGCCCGCTCCCACATTGGACCTTGTCGGACACAAATCCAGGGCCAGACAAAGAAACCCTGTGGGAGCGGGCTTGCCCGCGAAGGCGTCGTAAGGTGTTCGCAATTCTCAGGTTAGTAACCGTTCTGTCATTGCTCGCAGCACCTCGACCACCGACCCAAACTCCCGCTCAACCCTCGGCAACACCGGTCGCTTCAACACCAGCACCGGCACCCCGCGTTCGCGCGCCACTTCCAGCTTCGGTTCGGTGGCGGTGCTGCCGCTGTTTTTGCTGATCAGCACGTCAATTTGCCGGTGTTCGAACAGTTCGCGTTCATCGTCGATCAGGAACGGCCCGCGCGCACCGATGACGTCGCAGCGTTCGTTGCCCGGATAAACGTCCAGCGCGCGCAGCGTCCAGAATTGTTCCGGCGGGATTTCATGCAGGTGCTGCAACGGTTCGCGGCCAAGGGTGAACAGCGGCCGGTGAAAGGGTTTCAACGCTTCGATCAGCCCGGCCCAGTCGCTGACTTCCCGCCAGTCATCCCCAGCCTGTGGCTGCCAGGCCGGACGCCTCAGCGCCCAGCATGGAATGCCGCTCAACTGTGCGGCCGTCGCGGCGTTCTGACTGATTTGTGCGGCGTAGGGGTGAGTGGCGTCCAGCAGCAGATCGATGCCTTCATCCCGAATGAACTGCGCCAGCCCTTCGGCGCCGCCGTAGCCGCCGACGCGAACCTGGCAGGTCAGATCCGTCGGCACGCGACCGACGCCGGCCAGGCTATAGATGTGTTCGGGCCCGAGGGTTCGAGCGATGGCCAGGGCTTCCGTCACGCCGCCGAGCAACAAAATGCGCTTCATTGAAAAACTCCCGCATGGCCAACAATCCCGCCCTGGCGATCGATGGCAAACACTTCGACCTGGACCTGCGCAGGTACCACGCTGCGAGCAAAGTCCAAGGCGTGCTGACACACCGCGTCGCCAAGGGCAATCCCGGCAGCGCTGGTCATTGCCAAGGCTTGTTGACTGGTGTTGGCTTCGCGGATGCTTTGCTGCAACACCTCATCGGCGCCGATCGCAGCGGCCCACTCGGCCAGTTGCGGCAGGTCAATGCTCGAATGCCGACTGTGCAAATCCATATGCCCGGCCGCCAGTTTGCTGATCTTGCCGAAGCCACCACAAATACTGAGTTTATCCACCGGCACTTTGCGCAGATGCTTGAGCACTGCCCCGACGAAGTCGCCCATTTCGATCAGGGCGATTTCCGGCAAGTCGTAGACCCGGCGCATGGTGTCCTCGCTGGCGTTGCCGGTACAGGCGGCGATGTGCAGGTAGCCATTGGTTTTTGCCACATCGATGCCCTGATGGATCGAGGCGATATAAGCCGCGCAGGAAAATGGCCGGACGATGCCGCTGGTGCCGAGAATCGACAGTCCACCGAGAATCCCCAATCGCGGGTTCATGGTTTTCAACGCCAGCGCTTCGCCGTCTTCAACGTTCACCGTCACCTCGAAACCGCCGCTGTAGTCGAGATCATCCGCCAACCGCGTCAGGTGATCGCTGATCATCTTGCGCGGTACCGGGTTGATCGCCGGCTCACCGACACCCAACACCAAGCCTGGACGGGTCACTGTGCCGACGCCCTTGCCAGCGTTGAAACGAATGCCCGGCTCGCCGCTCAGCCGTACCTGGGAATAGAGCAGCGCGCCATGGGTCACGTCCGGATCGTCACCGGCGTCCTTGAGGGTTCCGGCCTCGGCGCCGTCGTCCATCAATCGACAGAACTCCAGGCGCATCTGCACCTGCTTGCCCTTGGGCAGAACGATCTGAACCGCGTCCGCCGTCGCGCCGCTGAGTAACAGACGGGCGGCGGCGAGGCTGGTCGCGGTGGCGCAGCTGCCGGTGGTCAGGCCACTGCGCAGTGGTGCAGGTTGTTCGGCGGTTTCGTCACGCATCGATGGGCTTCGTCACGTCCAGCAAAGTAATCGGCAACGCCTGGCGCCAGGTATCGAATTCCCCCAATGGCTGGGCCTGGGCGATATGAATGCGCGTCAGCTCCCCGCCAAGTCGCTCGCGCCAGGCCATCAGGGTCATTTCACTTTGCAGGGTCACCGCGTTGGCGACCAGTCGACCGCCGGGCTTGAGTTGGGCCCAACAGGTATCGAGCACGCCTTCGCGGGTCACGCCGCCGCCAATGAAAATCGCGTCCGGGCGTTCGAGCCCCGCCAGGGCTTGCGGCGCACTGCCGCGAATCAACTGCAATCCGGGCACGCCCAGGGCATCGCGGTTGTGTTCGATCAACTCTTGGCGTCCATCATCCGCTTCGATGGCGAGCGTGCGGCAACTCGGATGGGCGCGCATCCATTCGATGCCGATCGAGCCGCTGCCGGCGCCGACGTCCCACAGCAATTCGCCGGGGGTCGGGGCGAGGTGGGCGAGGGTGATGGCGCGGACATCGCGTTTGGTCAGTTGACCGTCGTGCTTGAACGCCGTGTCCGGCAGGCCGGCCAGTCGTGAAAGGCGCGGTGTGTTCGGTTCGGCGATGCACTCGATGGCGATCAGGTTCAGGTCAGCGATATCGGGCTCGGTCCAGTCGCTGGCAATGCCTTCGATGCGTCGTTCGGCTGCACCACCCAAATGCTCCAGCACCGTGAGGCGACTCGGTCCGAATCCACGATCACGCAACAGCGCGGCGATCGCGCCAGGGCTTTGGCCGTCGTTGCTCAGTACCAGCAAACGAACGCCGCTGAACAACTGCGCGTTAAGCGCTGCGATCGGGCGGGCGACCACGGACAATGTCACCACATCCTGCAACGGCCAGCCCATTCGCGCGGCGGCGAGGGAGCAGGAGGAGGGTGCCGGCAGGATCAGCATTTCATCACTGGGTAATTGCCGAGCAAGGCTGGCGCCCACACCGAAGAACATCGGGTCGCCGCTGGCCAGCACACAAACAGGCTCACCACGCAGGGCTATCAATGCATCGAGGGAGAACGGAACAGGCCAGAGCTGGCGTTCGCCGCGGATGCATGGCGGCAGCAGATCCAGTTGGCGTTGGGCGCCCACGATCCTTGAAGCGCCGATCAGGGCTCGACGGGCATTTTTGCCCAGGCCCTTGAAGCCGTCTTCACCGATACCCGTTACGGTCAGCCACGCAGTCATGTCCATCCTCTGTCGAATTGCGAAGTCCTGTGTCGTTACAGGCGTCCATATGATAGCGCGGAGGCTGTCCGTAAGCTTGGCCTGTTTTCTATTGGGAATAACCTTAAAGTCCAGGTTCGCATGTGTTGAATATATAAATAAGTTTGTGGGTTTGGTCTTATTTGGAATTGCAATGCGGTGTTGTAAGTGGGGGTAGGTTGGCTTAGTTTTCGTGGTGTTTAAATTAAAGGATTAAATCATGGAAGATAAAAATCGTGGCGCAGTTGTTACGGGCCCAACGATAGTGTCAATGGAGGGAGGGTCCCTTGCGGATTTTGACGATGTAACGGACTGCACCTTGATTTCATCGTTGAATGCAGACCTGGAAGCCAGTCGTTTCACCCAATCGGAACAATGGTTCAATAGCTATGGAAGCTGTCTCGACTGGATCGGATGGGAGCCGGTAGGTGATTCGTATACAAGGCGCCGCGATACCATTTACGGCAATGTGGTACAGACCTATTTACGGTCATTGTCGTCAAGGCAAAATACAAAGCTTGGCAGCAGCGTAATCAACTTGTTGATCGATTCATTCGATGCCATTAAAGGAAACAGCCCGGCCACTTATTCTCTGGATCAGGAAACGGCCGGAGGCGAACTCTTTCAAGTCACTCCCTTCTGGCGTGACGGAGCGGGCAAGTTACGGATGCAAGTCACTCGATTGAAGTTGGTAGCCAGCGTGAAGTCCGAGCAATTTCTATTTCACACAGTGGATGATGGCTCGGCCAGCCTTTTACAGTACTACGCCGAATTCGTGCTGAATGAGGCCAGGCTCAATGAAAAAAGGCAGCTCATACAACAGAAACTAAAAGAAAACAGAATGGCCAGATTCAAACTCAGGCTGAAGTCTTCGCACGGCTGAGCCAGGCCTTTGTGCTTATGAAGCACCCGTGGCAGGGAGTGAGAACCGGGCGACGCGCGGGCTTTTCATGCTTTCTAGCAAAGCAGGCATAATAGCGACCCTTCGCCCTGCAGCCGGTCATCTTGTGAGCCCACGACAGCAGCCTCCTTCCTTACGCCCTTCGGCATGCCCGGGGTTGCTGCGTATTGTCCAGGCATTGGACGGCGGGATCTGTCGGATCAAACTGGCGGGCGGTTCCATCAGTTCGGAACAGGCAGAGGCCGTGGCCGATGCCGCGCAACAGTACGCGGGCGGGGTGATCGAGGCGACTAATCGAGCCAACCTGCAGATTCGTGGTATTGGCCACGAACACGCTGCATTGATTGGTTTGTTACTCGAGGCAGGTTTGGGCCCGACCACCGACGCAGGCGACGATGTGCGCAATGTGATGCTCAGTCCCAGCGCGGGCATTGACCAGCAGATGCGCTTCGACATCCGCCCGCTGGGCACACAGATTCTCCAGAGCCTGGAAACGCTCTCACACCTGCATGACCTGTCGGCCAAGTTCGCGGTGCAACTCGATGGCGGCGAAGCGCTGGCGATGCTTAATCACCCTCATGACTTATGGTTGTCGGCCATCGAATTGAACGGAAAGTCGATGCTGGCTTTCGGTTTTGCGGGATGTCCGGTCGATGCGCCGTCGGGCGCGGTGCCACAGGCTTTGGGGCACGAGTTGGTGATCAACGTCCTGGAGCTGTTTCTCGAACTGGCCCGTCCCGACCAGACGCGTATGCGGCACCTGCTGGCCGAACTGTCGGTCAGGGATTTCATGGCGCAATTGACCGCGCGCTTGAGTGAGCACCCGATCAACGTTGCAGGGTGGAACCGCCCAACTTCCTCAACGCCGCAGCACATTGGCACTTATCCACAGCGTCAACGTGGTTTCGCCTACATTGGCGCGAGCGTGCCGTTGGGGCGACTGGACCCGGACATGCTCAGAGGCGCGTCGCAACTGGCCAAGGTCTACGGCGACGGCAGCGTGCGCTTCACACCGTGGCAAAGCCTGCTGCTTCCCGGCATCCGGCTCGAAGATACGTCAGCGGTAACTGAAGCATTGGGTCGGTTCGGATTTCTCTGTTCAGCGGATCAATCACTGGCCCACTTGATCGCCTGCACCGGTTCGACGGGCTGCGCCAAAGGCCTGGCCGACACCAAGGATGACGCTTTGCAATTGGCCGCGCTGCTGCAGCACCACGGACATGTGCTGAGCGTGCACCTGACCGGTTGTTCGCGTTCCTGTGCCGCCGCGCATATTGCGCCGGTCACTTTGCTGGCCATCACCCCCGGTCATTACGACCTCTATTTTCGCGATGCGGGGCAGCCGGGTTTCGGCGCACTGCACGCACGCAACCTTACTATTGAAGCGGTCGGCGCCTTGCTCGACGCCCGCTCACGGAGCCCCCTTGATGCTTGATTACATCCGCGACGGTCAGGAGATCTATCGCAACTCCTTCGCGATCATTCGCGCCGAGGCCAACCTCGACCGGATCCCGGCCGATCTTGAAAAACTCGCGGTACGAGTGATTCACGCCTGCGGGATGGTCGATGCGATTGACGGACTGCAATTCTCCGCAGGCGCGGGCAAGGCCGGGCGTGAGGCGCTGGCCGCCGGTGCGCCGATTCTGTGTGATGCGCGGATGGTTTCCGAAGGTGTGACCCGCACGCGCTTGCCTGCGAACAACGAGGTCATTTGCACCCTGCGTGATGAAAGCGTTCCCGAGCTGGCCCGTGAACTGGGCAACACCCGTTCCGCCGCGGCGCTGGAACTGTGGCGCCCGCACCTGGAAGGCAGCGTGGTGGTGATCGGCAACGCGCCGACCGCACTGTTTTATCTGCTGGAAATGCTCGACGCCGGCGCACCGAAACCGGCGCTGATCCTCGGCTTCCCGGTGGGCTTTGTCGGCGCCGCCGAATCCAAGGCTATGCTTGCGGCAGACAGTCGCGGTGTTCCCTTCGTCATCATGCAAGGCCGGCTGGGCGGTAGCGCCATGGCCGCCGCCGCCGTCAATGCCCTCGCCACGGAGATCGAATGATGCAGCAACCTGGACGTTTGATCGGCCTTGGCGTCGGCCCCGGTGATCCGGAACTGATCACCGTCAAAGCCCTGCGCCTGCTGCGTGAATCGCCCGTGGTGGCGTACTTCGTCGCCAAGGGCAAGAAGGGTAATGCCTTCGGCATCATCGAGGCGCATCTGCAGGATGCACAAACTTTGCTGCCGCTGGTGTATCCGGTGACGACCGAGGCGTTGCCCGCTCCGTTGTCCTACGAGCAAGTGATCAGCGATTTCTACGATGCGGCCGGCGAAGAACTCGCCGCGCATCTCGATGCCGGTCGGGACGTGGCGGTGATTTGCGAAGGCGACCCGTTCTTTTACGGCTCCTACATGTACCTGCACGATCGCCTGGCTGAGCGCTATGTAGCCGAAGTCGTGCCAGGTGTGTGCTCGATGTTGGGTGGTGCTTCGGTGTTGGGTGCGCCGTTGGTGTATCGCAATCAGAGTTTGTCGGTGCTGTCCGGCGTGCTGCCTCACGATGACCTCAAGCGTCGTCTGGCTGACGCCGATGCCGCCGTGATCATGAAGCTGGGGCGTAACTTTCCCAAAGTCCGTCAGGTGCTCGAAGAACTCGGTCTCGCGGAGCGGGCGCTGTACGTCGAGCGCGCAACCATGGCGAACCAGAAGATCGTCCCGCTGGATCAGGTCGAGCCGATGTCCTCGCCGTACTTCTCGCTGATCATCGTCCCGGGTGAAAGGTGGCAAGGCTGATGGCCCGTCCAGTTCCGACGATTGTCATTCTTGGCAATGGCAGCCTCGCGACCGCGCGCAAAATTCAACAGGTGTACCCCGGAGCGCTGATCCACGGCCTGGCCGAACGGGTCGACGGCGCGGACCGTGTCTACAACGAATTCGGTGCCACTCTGCGCGAGCTCTATCAGCAGGACACGCCGATCATTGCGTTGTGCGCGGCCGGCATCGTGATCCGCACCCTGGCGCCGTTGCTCCTGGAAAAAGGCGCCGAGCCGCCAGTGCTGGCCGTTGCCGAAGACGGCAGCGCGGTGGTGCCGCTGCTCGGTGGTCTTGGCGGGGTGAATGTCATGGCCCGTGAGATCGCGGCTGGTCTTGATGTGGCAGCGGCCATCACGACCAGCGGTGAATTGCGTTTCGGCACCTGTCTACTCAATCCGCCCGAGGGTTATGCCCTCGGCGATCTGGAACTGGGCAAGCGTTTCGTGTCCGATTTGCTGGCGGGTGAAACTGTGCGCATCGAAGGCGCGGCACCCTGGTTGGCGCAAGCGCAGCTGCCTGAAAATCCTCTGGCGCGGCTGGCGGTTCATGTCGGTCATGCCGAGCGTACGCCAGCAGCCAACGAACTATTGATCTATCCGCGCAATGTACTCGTGGCAGTGAGTGCCCGCGTAGCGAACTTGCCGGGTGCCATTCGCGATGCTTTGCATGAGGCCAAAATCGCCGCGCAATCGGTGGCCTGTGTGCTGGCCGCCGACACCGAAATGGCCAGCCCGGCGCTGCATGAAGCCGCGCTTGAACTGGGTGTGCCGCTGCGTTTTACAAACGATGTCGGCGCGCTCAGCGAACTGGCGTGCAAGGCTATCGGGCAGCCTGTTTCGTTCTTCGGCGATGACGCCATTGCCATCGCGGTCGCCGAGCAGCCTCTGGACCCGTTGTCGATTGGCCGTCCACGCGGTCGTTTGGCAGTGATCGGCTTGGGCCCAGGCGCTGCCGAGCTGATGGTGCCGGCGGTCAAGGCTGAGCTTGCTCGTGCCAATGATGTGCTCGGTTACGAAACTTATGTGCGCATGGCTGGGCCGTTTCGCGCGGATCAAGTGATGCATTGCACCGACAACCGCGAAGAAATGCAGCGAGCGCGTCACGCTTTCGAGCTGGCGGCGCAAGGGCGTTCGGTGGTGGTGGTTTCATCGGGCGATCCGGGTGTTTTTGCCATGGCTGCCGCGGTGCTGGAAGCGCTTCACGAGTCCACCGAGGCGGCGTGGCACAACGTCGATCTGGAAATTTTGCCGGGTGTCTCTGCCTCGCTGGCGACGGCCGCGCAGGCGGGGGCGCCGTTGGGGCATGATTTCTGTGTGTTGTCGCTGTCGGACAACCTCAAGCCTTGGGCGATCATCGAGAAGCGTCTGGACCTGGCCGCTCAAGCGGATTTGGCATTGGCTTTCTACAATCCGATTTCCCGTTCGCGTCCATGGCAGTTAGGCCAGGCGCTGGACATCGTCGCCCGGCATCGCACACCTGAAACGCCGGTGGTCCTGGGGCGCGATATCGGTCGTCCGGGCCAGACCTTGCGGGTGACAACGCTCGGTCAATTGACGCCCGATCAGGTGGACATGCGAACCATGGTACTTGTCGGGTCCTCCACGACGCGTGTGATACTTCGCCCGGATGGTCGTTTATGGGTATACACACCGCGTAGTTACGGCGATAAGCTGGTACCCATTCAATAACAAGTTTCCTGTTTTTCTTTTTCAATTGCCCGATCATCTGAGTCGTTTGCTCATGATGATCGTGCTGTTGTTGTCTGCATTTGTTTAAATGCAGTGCTTGTTAAAAGTTGTTGTGGTGTACATATGTGGTATTCAATTGAAGTTGTAGGGTGTGTGATATTTGGTTAGTTTAATTAGCACCCAGGTGGGTAATAATTAACTGGCAATGGAATCTTTTATATGGATATTAATGAGAGTCGCGTAACCGTGGCAGAGAGTGTTGATTTTGTACGTGCGTGTATCCAGAAGCGTAAACAGGTTGGCATGATTCGCGCGCGTTCTGCAGCAATTGCGAATGTTTCGAATCCGACCAAGGAGCTGGATGCGCTGGTGCTAGGGGATAGTTTGATCGGCTATGGAGATAATATCAGCCTTGGCAACATGAAGGTCATCGAAGATATTATTACCATGTCGAAAGTCGAGGCGAAGTATCAGGTTCCCGACAATAAGAATGCAAAAGACAGGTATGTCGAGTTTCTGAAATGTATGGAGGCATTGGGTTGCTTTGTTCCAGATGCAGGTTACTCTAAATATCGGTCGAATTCGCTGAATGTAACTATGGATAATGTGATGGTTGATATTATCCAGGCTACAGTGGAGGCTGCGAAAGCTGCTATTCCAGGCGCTACAGTACTCAGCGCTGTCACGAATTCCACGTTGACTGCACTGAAGAAAGAATCTGAAGCAATCAAACTGTTGAACATCGAATCGAAAGATGCCGAAGGCGTGCGTTTATCAACAATCCCCTGCGAGCAGTTGCCTAACGGCCTTATTGTCGTCGCATTGGCAGCCGTGGATCATCGGGGCAGCAGTGATAATGGTGGTGTTCTTTTTGTTAACTGGAAGACGTCGGCTCTCGATGTGTTCCAGGGTAAGGCGTTCTTGACCTTCAATCCGGCTCGTTATGCGGAAGTAAAGGAGCAGGTAGAAAAGTATCTCGCCGCCCATAGAAAAACGTTGCTGTCCAAGCGGTTTAGCAGGCGTCCATAAGGTGGCGCCGCCAGAGGCTCCATGTCTCTGGCTTCCCGAAAAGTAACGTGCGCTAGTCCAGGTCGGGATGTCCCTAAGGCACCAGATAACCCTTCACACCCGTAAAAATAATCTGCGCCGCCAACGCACAAACGAACAACCCCATCAACCGGCTGACAATCTGCAAGCCCTGGTCACCAAGAATGCGCTCGATGCGGTTCGATAGATAAAGCACCACGCCGACCGTAAAACTGGCCAGGGCGATACTGATAATGGCCATGAGTTTGTCATCCCAATGCGGCTGGCTCACGCCCATTACCAGCAAAGCGCCGATGGTGCCGGGGCCGACCGTCAGGGGAATGGTGAGCGGGACGATGGTCACGTCCTGTTGCACGTTGTCGGTCTGCACAGCCGACTTTCCTTGCGCCATGCCCAGCGCCGAGATGAACAGCACGCTGCCGGCACCGATGCGGAACGCGTCCACGGTGATGCCGAAAACATTGAAAATCACCCGCCCGAACAAATACAGCAGGACGCTGGAGACCAGCGTGGCGGTTGCCACTTTCCACGCCAGTCGGCGTTGTTCCTTGCGTGAATAACCGCGAGTCAGGCTGATAAAGCAGGACAACACGAAGAACGGGCTGTAGAGCACCAGCATCTTCAGGTAAACGCTGAACAACACGTGGAGCATGGGGCAAGCTCACTGGCGAGGGAAGTCGAGGGGGAGTCTATCAGGCACTGCGGGGTCTGTCGGCTCAGGACGTTTGAGTTGCCGCCCGGTTTTGCTGATCGCGATGCGCAACCCAGTGTTCGATGAGATCGCGCAACTGTGACAGCTCGACCGGTTTGGCCATGTGCCCGTCCATGCCGGCCTGGCGCGCACGTTCTTTGTGTTCGGCGAGGATGTGAGCGGTCAGCGCCACCACGGGGGTGCGAATTCGCTGGTTGCCGACTTCCCAGGCACGCAATTGCTGGGTCGCCGAGAAGCCGTCGAGGATCGGCATTTCGCAGTCCATCAGTACCAGGTCGTAACGCTGGGCTTTCATGGCCTGCAAGGCTTCTTCGCCATTGCTGGCGGTGTCTGGCTGCAGGTTGAGTTTGCCCAGCATGCCGCGAATAACCTTGGTCGAGATGCTGTTGTCTTCGGCCACCAGGATGCGGAAATCGCTGGGCACCTTCACCGGCAGGGTAGGGCCGGTGGGCAGATGGGGCGAGACGACCAAGCCCTTGTTCCGCTGATTCAGTTCATCCGCCAGCGTCGTCTTGAGGGTGTAGCCGGCCACCGGTTTGGCGAGGATGCGTTTGATCCCGGAGTTGCGCGCGATGATCTTGCTCGGCGCATTGCTGATGCCGGTGAGCATGATCAGCAGGATGTCATGGTTCAGGCTCGGGTCTTCCTTGATCTTGGCCGCCAGTTGCATGCCGGTCATGCCGGGCATGTTCTGGTCCAGCAGGACCACGTCGAAATAATCGCGCAGGTGAGCTTTGGTACGCAGCAGCGCGAGGGCCTCCTTGCCGGACGGTACGGCACTGACGTTCAGGCCCCAGGCGCTGCACTGTTGCACCAGCACTTTGCGACAGGTGTCGTTGTCGTCCACCACCAGCACCCGTGCACCCTGCAGAGGGCCATCGAGATCGGACGTCGGGTGTTCGAGACGGTCAGGGTCCAGCGGCAACGTCAGCCACAGGGTACTGCCCTGGTTGGAGCCACTCTTGATGCCGAATTCCCCTTGCATCAAGCGAATCAATTGGCGGGCAATGACCAGCCCCAGATTGCCCCCCAGGCGCGTGGCCGAAAGGAAGTTTTTGCTATGCAGTTCGGCATGCATCAGCGCGTCGCGCTCTTCGGCGTCCATGGGCTCGCCGCTGTCCTGCACGGCGATGCGCAAGCGCGGTTTGGTACTGCGTTCGTCCAGTGCGACGACAATCAGGATTTCGCCTTCGTCGGTTTTCTTCAGGGCGTTTTCCAGCAGGCTCAGTAATGTCTGGCGCAGGCGCGTCGGGTCACCGCTGATGACCCGCGGTACTTGCGGCTGGATGAAGCTGATCAACTCGACGTTCTGCTGTTCGGCCTTGGCGCGGAAGATGCTCAGGCAGTCTTCGATCAGTGCATTGAGATCGAACTGCACATCGTCCAGCTCGATCTGCCCGGACTCCAGCTTTGAGATGTCGAGAATCTCGTTGATCAGGGTCAGCAGCTCGTTGCCGGCGCTGTGGATCGTTTGCACATAGTCGCGCTGTTTGACCGAAAGCGGCGTGCCGAGCAGCAGCTCGGTCATGCCCAGCACGCCATTCATCGGGGTACGTATTTCGTGGCTGATCTTCGCCAGGAATTCAGCCTTGGCGTTGATCTCGGCATTGCTGGCGGCCAGGTCGCGGCTGATGCTGAAGCGGTCTTCGGTGATGCTGCGCTGGCGTTCGCTCAGGGCAATGCTCATCAGCAGGCCGCTGATGCAGATGAACACCAGCAAGGTGGTGATCAGGCCTTGAGGTTCCACCAGGGTCAACCCCAGAAGGGCCGGCAGGATAATCAGCGTGCCGAGGTTGAACACCACCATGGCCGCCACGAAAAGACGCGCCGGGCGATAGCCTTTTTGCCAATGATAGGCGCTGACGAACAACATGCTCAGGCCCGCCAGGGCGACCAGCGCGTAGGTGATGATATTCAGTGGCAGCGTGTTGACGAACAACAACAGCAGGCCGCAGACAATGATGATCAGGATGTCGCCCAGCAGCAGCTTGTTCAGCGGGTGCGGGCCGAGTGGGGCAAAGAAGCGATAGGCGAACATCAGGCCGCACGGTGCCGTCAGCAGCAAAGCGAGGTAGGCGCCCGGCGTTTGAATCGCATGCCAGTCCGGCAACCATGGCCCGACCAGGTTCAGCAGCAGCGCCAGGCTGAGCATCAACAGGGCTTCACAGCCTGACAGCCAGAGACTGCTGCGCGAGCGGGTATAGGCGTAACGGATGAGGTTGTGCAGGATCAACATCGCAAGGCAGCCAAACAGCAGACCGTAGATCAGTGTCTGGTTCTGGTTGGCCGCGGTCACGATTGCCGATTGCAGGGTGATGTAGGGCCGCAACTGGTGTTCGGAGACCAGTCGCAGGTAAACGTCAAGGGATTTGTCGCTTTGTGGCAGCGGCAGCATGTATTCGCTGCTGGGCAATGGTCGCTCAACCTGGGGCTGCTGCGTACCGGTGCTCGATTGCTCGATCAGCGTGTCGCCGTCCAGCACGTAAAGCTGAAGGTGTGCCAGATCGGGAGCGAACACCCGCAGCAATTGTTCGTGCTTGCCGGGCGCGAGTTTGAACCGCAGCCATAACGCGCCCTCGGGCTCGGCCGCGGTGAGGCGGTCAAGTTCGATGGGACTGAATTGATTGATGTAGCGAGCGGAACGGATGTCGCTCAGCTGCAGATCGCCCTGTTCGTCGAGCAATACTGCCCAGCCACTGCCTTGCGCGGCTTGGGCCGGAAGCATGCAGAGCAAGGTCAGCAGCGTGACGGTGAAACCTATGGCAATCCTGAGCCAGCGCACGGCGAAATCCCTTCGTAGGTTAATGCCAGAATATAACTATGCGCGGCGCCGGAATAGTCAGGCAAGGGCTCGAAGCCCTTGCCTTGCCGAATGGCTGGCTTATTCCTGATTTTCGCCGCGCTCGCGGGCAATGGCTCGATAGCCAATGTCCTTGCGATAGAAACAGCCTTCCCAGTCAATCTCGGCCGCGAGCTTGTAAGCTTGCTGCTGAGCCGCATCAACGCTGGCGCCCATGGCGGTCGCGCAAAGCACCCGACCACCGGCTGTCACCACTTGTCCATCCTTGAGCGCAGTGCCGGCGTGGAAGACTTTCCCTTCCAGTGCAGCGGCTGCATCCAGACCATTGATGGCCACGCCTTTAGCGTAGTCGCCAGGATAGCCGCCAGCAGCCAGTACGATGCCGACGCTCGGACGTGGATCCCATTGCGCTTCGACCTTGTCCAGGGCTTGCGCCAGGGCCGCTTCAACCAGCAACACCAGGCTCGACTGCAAACGCAGCATTACCGGTTGGGTCTCAGGGTCGCCGAAACGGCAGTTGAATTCGATGACTTTTGGGTTACCAGCTTTGTCGATCATCAGGCCGGCGTACAGGAAACCGGTGTAGACATTGCCTTCCTCGGCCATGCCGCGCACGGTCGGCCAGATCACCAGGTCCATGACGCGCTTATGCACTTCGCTGGTGACCACTGGAGCCGGGGAGTAAGCACCCATGCCGCCAGTATTCGGACCGGTATCGCCGTCACCGACACGTTTGTGATCCTGGCTGGTGGCCATCGGCAGTACGTTCTTGCCGTCGACCATGACGATGAAGCTGGCTTCTTCGCCGTCCAGGAACTCTTCGATCACCACGCGGGAACCGGCGTCGCCAAAGGCATTGCCTGCCAGCATGTCGCGAACGGCGTCTTCGGCTTCGGCCAGGGTCATGGCAACGATCACGCCTTTACCGGCGGCCAGGCCATCGGCCTTGATCACGATCGGTGCGCCTTTCTCGCGCAGGTAAGCCAGGGCTGGCTCGATCTCGGTGAAGTTCTGGTAGTCGGCCGTCGGGATCTTGTGGCGAGCCAGGAAGTCCTTGGTGAACGCTTTCGAGCCTTCCAGCTGAGCAGCGCCAGCGGTCGGACCGAAGCAGTCCAGGCCACGGGAGCGGAACAGATCGACGACGCCAGCGACCAGCGGCACTTCCGGACCGACGATGGTCAGGGAAACGTTCTTCTCGGCAAAGTCTGCCAGTTGCTCAAGGGCCAGCACGTCAATGGCGACGTTCTCGCACTTGGCTTCAATGGCGGTGCCGGCGTTGCCGGGCGCCACGAAAACTTTCTGCACGCGCGGATCCTGAGCCACTTTCCAGGCCAGGGCGTGTTCACGGCCACCGCTGCCAATGATCAAAACATTCATTTCAAAAACCTCGGATGACGCTAATTCTGTTTTAGAACCTAAAGCGCTTCACGCCGTAGGAGGTCGCAATGAAGCCGGTAGATGCAAGGCGGAGTCGACCTCGATGAGCGGAGTTGCCTTTTGGCAATGAGCATCATCGAGGTCGGCTCCAACGCAGCAGATGCCGGCTTCAGTGCGGCCGTTGTCTAGTTAGTGACGGAAGTGGCGCATGCCGGTGAATACCATCGCGATGCCGGCCTCGTCTGCCGCCGCAATCACTTCGTTGTCACGCATCGAACCGCCTGGCTGGATCACCGCAGTGATACCGACCTTGGCCGCATTGTCGATGCCGTCGCGAAACGGGAAGAACGCATCCGAAGCCATGACCGCGCCCTGCACCTGCAAGCCTGCGTGTTCAGCCTTGATCGCAGCGATACGGGCGGAATTCACACGGCTCATCTGGCCAGCGCCGACACCGATGGTCTGACGGTTCTTGGCGTAAACGATGGCGTTGGATTTAACGTACTTGGCGACTTTCCAAGCGAAGATCAGGTCGTTGATTTCCTGCTCGGTCGGCGCGCGCTTGGTGACGACTTTCAGGTCATCGGCACCGATCATGCCGATGTCGCGGCTCTGCACCAGCAGGCCACCGTTGACGCGTTTGTAATCCCAGGCAGCGGAGCGATCAGCCGACCACTCGCCGCAGGCCAGCAGGCGTACGTTGGCTTTCGCGGCAACAATGGCGCGGGCTTCTTCACTGACGCTTGGGGCGATGATCACTTCGACGAACTGACGCTCGACGATAGCCTTGGCGGTCTCGGCATCCAGCTCGCGGTTGAAGGCAATGATGCCGCCGAACGCGGATTCGGTATCCGTGGCGTAGGCCAGTTCGTAGGCCTGACGGATGCCGCCTTCGGCGTCCGGGCTCACGGCCACGCCGCACGGGTTGGCATGCTTGACGATCACGCAGGCCGGCTTGACGAAGCTCTTCACGCATTCCAGCGCGGCGTCGGTGTCGGCCACGTTGTTGTACGACAGTTCTTTACCTTGCAGTTGGGTCGCGGTGGCGATGCCCACTTCGGCAGGCTTGGCTTCAACGTAGAACGCCGCGCTCTGGTGCGGGTTCTCGCCGTAGCGCATTTCCTGGGCCTTGACGAACTGGCTGTTGAAGGTGCGCGGGAACTCGCTGCGGCCTTCAGTGCTGAGGGTTTCAGCCGCCTGGTTCACGGTGCCCATGTAGTTGGCGATCATGCCGTCGTAGGCGGCAGTGTGTTCGAAGGCCTTGAGCATCAGGTCGAAACGCTGTGCGTAAGTCAGGCCGCCGGCCTTTAGGCTTTCCAGGACGTTGGCGTAATCGCTGGCATTGACCACGATGGCCACGTCTTTGTGGTTTTTTGCTGCTGAGCGAACCATGGTCGGGCCGCCGATATCGATGTTCTCGATGGCGGTCGGCAGGTCGCAGCCCGGCTTGTTGATGGTGGCTTCGAACGGGTAGAGGTTGACCGCTACCAGGTCGATCGGCTTGATGCCGTGCTCGTTCATGATGGCGTCGTCGATACCGCGACGACCGAGGATCCCGCCGTGGATTTTCGGGTGCAGGGTTTTCACCCGACCGTCCATCATTTCTGCGAAACCGGTGTAATCCGCGACTTCCACTGCGGCAACACCGTTGTCGCGCAGCAGCTTGAACGTCCCGCCGGTGGAGAGGATCTCGACACCCAGGGTTTCAAGTTCCTTGGCGAATTCGAGGATCCCGGTCTTGTCGGAAACGCTGATCAAGGCGCGGCGGATCGGCAGGCGGGTAGTCTGGTCGGTCATTTCAATTTCCATCAAAAGCAAAGGAGTCAGCAAAAAAGGCGACCGGTTTTACGCGGGCGCCTTTCTGGTTTGATTGAATGCTTACAGCAAATCGTACTGCTTGAGTTTCTTGCGCAGGGTGCCTCGGTTCAGTCCGAGCAACTCACTGGCCTTGGTCTGGTTGCCCTTGACGTAGTTCATCACGCACTCGAGCAGGGGAGCCTCGACTTCGGAGAGCACCAGGTTGTACACATCCGTGACGGCTGCGCCCTCAAGGTGGGCGAAATAATTGTGCAGCGCCTTCTCGACACTCCCGCGAAGGGTCTGACCTTCTTCGCTCGGCGTATTGAGGTGCTGTTTCAAATTCACGTTGTCGCTCACGGGTGTTGTTCCACTCACTAAAGTCTCGGTCATCATCGTCATGCGGCCACCCACTCTCCGTCCCCTGTCAGGCTCTTGTAACGTTCGGCGAAGAAGCCCTGAACGTTGGCGCATTGTGCTTCCGTATCTTCCAAACGATTGAAGTGGGCGCGAAACTCCCTGGCGCCCGGCAAGGTTGCGAGATACCAGCCCACATGCTTTCGAGCAATGCGTACGCCCATCACGTCTCCGTAGAAAACGTGCAGTGCAGCCAGATGCTCTAGCAGAATGCGTTCCACCTCGATCAGCTCCAGTGCCGGAAGTTTTTCGCCGGTACGCAGAAAATGATCGATCTCACGAAAAATCCATGGCCGCCCCTGGGCGGCCCGGCCTATCAACAGGCCATCGGCACCGGTCGCGTCGAGCACGTACCGAGCCTTTTCTGGCGAATCGATATCGCCATTGGCAAAGACCGGAATCGACACGGCCTGCTTGATCGCGGCAATGGTGTCGTACTCGGCTTCACCGGTGTACAGGTCGGCACGGGTGCGGCCATGGACCGCCAACGCCGTAATGCCTGCCTGCTCGGCGATCTTCGCCACCGTCAGGCCATTCTTGTTGTCCCGGTCCCAGCCGGTACGGATTTTCAGGGTGACCGGCACATCAACTGCAGCCACCACGGCCTGCAGGATCTCGGTCACCAATGCCTCATCCTTCAACAGTGCGGAACCGGCGGCCTTGTTGCAGACCTTCTTCGCCGGACAGCCCATGTTGATATCAATAATCTGTGCGCCCAGTTCGACGTTGGCCCGGGCCGCATCCGCCAGCATCTGTGCGTCACCACCGGCGATCTGTACCGAGCGTGGCTCGGGATCACCTTCGTGGATCATGCGCATGCGCGACTTGCGGGTGTTCCACAAACTCATGTCGCTGGTGACCATTTCCGAGACTACTAGCCCCGCGCCCAGTCGCTTGCACAGCTGACGAAAGGGCTGGTCTGTGACGCCCGCCATGGGGGCGAGAATCAAGCCGTTGTGCAATGTAAATGGACCGATGCGTACCGCCGACATAGGACTTCCCTGTTGTGGGGCCGGATCATGAGAGTTCGAAAAAGGGTTGGCATGATACCCGCTCTCGATGACTGGATAAAGGCTGAATTGAACAAAATCTGAACAGTTATTCTGTTATCGCCAGCGGTTTGGTCCCGACAGGCAAAGTCAGAAAACCGTCGTCAATCGGGGATCAGTGAATCGTTTCACTCGGGCGAATGAAAGCTCAGGCTGTAGTTCACCGCTTTGGCGCCCGGATCGAGAATGTCCAGCGCGATGTGGATCGGCGTTTGCGGTGGCATCTCCACCATGCCTTCGAGGTCGCCGTTTAGGTACTCGCCGGGTTTGAAGCGACGGCTGGCGATCAGGTGACCGTTAAGGTCGGCAAAGCGCAGCTCCAGCAGCGGAAAGGGCTGGGAGAAGGGCGCACGGTTGTAGATGATCGCATCGACCACCAAGGCGCCATTGAAGTCCGGATGGCTGCGGACCACCAGGTTGCTGCTTTTGATTTTTGCGATGTCGACCTTGGATGGCACGGTGCAGCCGATTTGCGGGCACAGTTGCTGAAACCAGGGGCGGTATTGGTCCTGGCGCGCCAGTTCGTCGAAATGGTAGGCGATGTACTGACCGGCGAGGGCGGCAGCGCCGAGCAGGATCAGCAGCAACCATAAAAAGCGTCGGCCCCACGGCGAACGGCGTTTTTGCCAATCCAGTTGCAGCGGGTCGTCGGTCAGGTCTTGCAGGGTGTCAACGCGGACTGCCGGTTCACGCTTCCTGCGCAGCGGCTCGATCGAGGGCAGATCGTCGTCGATTTCATCGGTCGCTGACAGGCGCTCATGGTGCAACGGGGCATCAAGTGGATCGTGCAGGCGCAGCTGGGGCGGTACAGGTGCGTCGTCCAGTTCCACCGGTTCCAGGGACAGCGAAGGTTCGGTGCGCGAGGTGGTGCTCGGTTCGAGCTCGAGCTCCGGCAGGTCATCTTCAGCGACTAGTGCGCGATCGGCAGCCGATTCGCTGAAGAGGCTGTCGGACCACGGTTCTGCCTCGTGCTCGACGGTATCGCGGCTAGCGCTCAGGTTGTCTTCGCGGTGCCGGCCGAATTCGGTGGTCGGCTGGATTTCCCGCTGTTCAAGCCGGGCGAGTTCTTCGTCCAGGTCCAGGCTGTCCAGGTCCAATTCAGCGGCGGTCCACTGCTTTTGGCTGATGGCACGCTGCTCCGGCGGTTCGACACTGGCCGGCGCCACTGGCGTGATCGTTTCCTTGCCGGTCCGCTGCTCAAGCAACTGCTTGGCGGCATTGAACACCTGCAAGCACGAGCCGCAACGAACCACTCCTCGGGCCACGCTCAATTGAGCATGGCTGACGCGGAAGCTGGTTTGGCAATGCGGGCACTGGGTGACGAAGCTGTCGGTCATGCGGCGATCCGGTTTATGCAGGCGTTCATTCTAGCGCCGACGGCCAGTGATGCGCACCCAGCCATCGCGATTGGCGATCGGGTCCAGGTCGAAGTCTTGGGCGTAGGCTTTGGCAACTTCTTCACCTTGCTCGGCGAGGATGCCCGACAGCGCCAGGCGACCACCCGGCTTGACCAGGCTGGACAACTGCGGCGCCAGGGAAACCAGCGGGCCGGCCAGAATGTTGGCCACCAGCACATCGGCCTGAACCTGCGGCAAGTCTTCTGGCAGGTACAGCGGGAACAGTTCCTCGGCAATGTTGTTGCGCCCGGCGTTGTCGCGGGAAGCTTCCAGCGCCTGCACGTCGATGTCAGTACCGACGGCTTCCTTGGCGCCCAGCAGCAGGGCGGCAATCGCCAGAATTCCCGAGCCGCACCCGAAATCCAGCACGTTGCAGTCTTTCAAGTCCTGACCGTCGAGCCATTCCAGGCACAGTGCCGTGGTCGGATGAGTGCCGGTGCCGAATGCAAGGCCCGGGTCCAGCAGCAAATTAACGGCGTCAGGCTCGGGCGCGGCGTGCCAGCTTGGGACGATCCACAAGCGCTGACCAAAACGCATCGGCTGGAAACCGTCCATCCAGCTGCGTTCCCAATCCTGATCTTCGATTACTTCGCTGTGATGCTCGGGCAGCGGGGTGCCGGTCAGCAGTTCAAGGTGGGCCAGCACGGTGGAGGCTTCGGTGCCGCCTTCGAACAGCGCCAGCAAGTGCGTGTGGGACCATAGCGGCGTGGTGTTGAGTTCCGGCTCGAAGATCGGCTGGTCTTCGGCGTCCATGAAAGTCACCGACACGGCGCCCACTTCAAGGAACGCGTCTTCGTAGGTTTCGGCTTGTTCTGGGCTGATGGCGAGACGGACTTGCAGCCAAGGCATGGCGGGCACCTTTGAAAAATATAGATTGCAGCCTAGCGGGCTGCGAGAAGCGCGCAAGTTTACGCGAGCGCGGGGCTTTTGTGGGAGTCCACTGTACCTGTGGGAGCGAGCTTGTTCGCGAAGAGGCCGGCATATCCGGTATTGATGTCGACTGACACACCGGCATCGCGAGCAAGCTCGCTCCCACAGGGGCGTCGCGACAGGTCAGATGAAACCTTCAGAAACAACAAAGCCGCTCGAAAGCGGCTTTGTTGGTCTGGATCACATCTTAATGCTGGCCAGCCAGCTTGTGTTCCAGGTAGTGGATGTTGATTCCACCTTTGCAGAAGCCTTCATCGCGGACCAGGTCGCGGTGCAGCGGGATGTTGGTCTTGATCCCGTCGACTACGATTTCGTCCAGCGCATTGCGCATGCGCGCCAAGGCTTCGTCACGGGTTGCGCCGTAGGTGATCAGCTTGCCGATCAACGAATCGTAGTTTGGCGGAACGGCATAGCCACTGTACAGGTGCGAATCGACGCGAACGCCATTGCCGCCTGGAGCGTGGAAATGCTTGACCGTGCCTGGGCTCGGCATGAAGGTTTTCGGGTCTTCGGCGTTGATCCGGCATTCCAGAGCATGACCGCGGATAACCACGTCTTCCTGGGTATACGACAACTTGTTGCCAGCGGCGATGCTGAGCATCTCCTTGACGATGTCGATGCCAGTGACCATTTCCGAAACCGGGTGCTCAACCTGAACGCGGGTGTTCATTTCGATGAAATAGAACGCGCCGTTCTCGTACAGGAACTCGAAAGTGCCCGCGCCACGGTAGTTGATGTCGATGCAAGCCTTGACGCAGCGTGCGAGGACTTCAGCGCGTGCCTTCTCGTCGATGCCCGGTGCCGGCGCTTCTTCGAGAACCTTCTGGTGACGACGTTGCAGCGAGCAATCGCGGTCGCCCAGATGGATGGCGTGGCCCTGGCCGTCGGAAAGTACCTGGACTTCCACGTGACGTGGGTTGGTCAGGAATTTTTCCAGATAGACCATCGGGTTGCCGAACGCCGCGCCTGCTTCGGAGCGGGTCAGTTTCGCCGAGGAGATCAGGTCTTCTTCTTTGTGCACAACGCGCATGCCGCGACCACCGCCGCCGCCAGCGGCCTTGATGATCACCGGGTAACCGACTTCGCGACCGATGCGCAGAGCGGTTTCTTCGTCTTCAGGCAACGGGCCGTCGGAACCCGGAACGGTTGGCACGCCGGCAGCGATCATGGCGTGCTTGGCCGATACCTTGTCGCCCATCAGGCGAATGGTGTCGGCTTTCGGGCCGATGAAGGCGAAGCCGGAGTTTTCGACCTGTTCGGCAAAGTCGGCGTTTTCCGCAAGGAAACCGTAGCCTGGGTGAATGGCGGTAGCGCCGGTCACTTCAGCTGCGGCGATGATTGCCGGAATGTGCAGGTAGGAGTGGGCGGCCGATGCCGGACCGATGCAGACGGATTCGTCTGCCAGGCCCAGGTGCATCAATTCCTTGTCGGCCTTGGAGTAAACGGCGACAGTCTTGATGCCCATCTCTTTGCAGGCTCGCAGAATCCGCAGGGCAATCTCACCGCGGTTGGCGATCAGAACTTTTTCCAACTTCGCAGTCATCAAAGGCTCTCCGCGGTTCAAACGATGGTGAACAGCGGTTGGTCGTACTCAACCGGCTGGCCGTCTTCGACGAGGATGGATTCGATCACACCGCTGGTTTCAGCTTCGATGTGGTTCATCATCTTCATCGCTTCAACGATGCACAGGGTGTCGCCCTTCTTCACGGTCTGGCCAACTTCTACGAAGGACGGCGAGGACGGCGAGGATTTGCGATAAAAGGTGCCGACCATAGGCGAACGGGCAACGGCGCCGTTCAGGACTGGCGCAGCAGGAGCCGCAGGTGCAGCAGCGGCAACCGGGGCAGCAGCAACTGGCGCAGGCGCCGGAGCATGCATTGGAGCCGGTGCGTAATACTGCTGAGCCGGGGTCTTGCTGTGGCGGCTGATGCGTACGGACTCTTCGCCTTCCTTGATCTCGAGCTCGTCGATGCCGGACTCTTCCAGCAATTCGATCAGTTTCTTAACTTTACGGATATCCATGAATCATCAACTCCCAAGGGTCGGTCAGGGGCGTTTAGCTTGTAGTTCAAGCTGTTCCAGGGCGGCCTCCAGGGCCAGTCGATAACCGCTGGCGCCAAGGCCGCAGATCACTCCCACCGCTACGTCGGAGAAGTAAGAGTGATGGCGGAAAGGTTCGCGTTTGTGCACGTTAGACAAATGCACTTCGATGAATGGGATGCTCACCGCCAGCAGCGCGTCACGTAATGCGACACTTGTATGCGTAAAAGCTGCTGGGTTGATCAGAATGAAGTCCACACCTTCGCTGCTGGCAGCGTGGATGCGGTCGATCAATTCGTACTCGGCGTTACTTTGCAGGTGCAGCAAATGGTGGCCGGCTTCACGGGCACGGCGTTCCAGGTCCTGGTTGATCTGCGCCAGCGTCGTTGCGCCGTAGGTGCCCGGTTCGCGGGTGCCGAGCATGTTCAGGTTGGGTCCGTGCAGAACCAATAGGGTCGCCATCTGCTGTTCCTTGTTATCTGTGTGCAATTGTCAGAACCCGGCGACTATGCCGCAAAGCCTTTGTGACTGTCCAGTTCTATGCAATAGCCAGCACGATGGCCGATGTTTGCGCGAAATATATGACCGAGTGATTAAATCCGGTCATTTGCTTTCTCGACACGTTCGGCGAAGTCCGTGGCGCTGATCTCGCCAACCACTCGCACATCGGCACGTTCCACGCCGTCCTTGCCGAAAAGCATCAGGGCTGGAGGGCCGAACAATTTATAGCGATCGAGCAGGGCGCGTTGCTCGGCGTTACTGGCGGTGATGTCGAAGCGGATCAGCCGATAGCCCTTGAGGCGTTCGACGACCTTGGCATCGTTGAGCACTTCACGTTCGATGACTTTGCAGCTGATGCACCAGTCGGCGTACCAGTCGAGCAGCAGCGGGGTGGCGGAGGCGCTGGCTTCGGCGAGGACGCGATCGAGCTCTGCCGGAGTGCTGATGGTTTGCCAGTTTCTGCTGTCTTGCGGTTGTTCGCCGCTAGTGACGATGCGCGGCTGGCCAATGGGATTGAACGGATCGGTCTGGCCGCTGAATGCGCCATACCAACAGGCCAGCGCATAAAACAGCAGGAACATCCCCAGCAATTGCCCCACGCGTTTTCGAGGAGGTTTGTAGACGAACTCCAGCGCGCCCATGAACAATCCGACGCCACCGGCGAGCAAGCCGATCAGTAACAAAGTGATCTGGCCCGGCAAGACGCGACTGAGCAACCCGATCGACAGCCCCAGCAACAAAACGCCAATCGCATTTTTCACATAGACCAGCCACGGGCCGCTCTTCGGCAACCAGGCTGCGCCACCGGTGCCTACCAGCACGAGCGGTGCGCCCATGCCGAGCCCGAGCATGAACAATTTCAACCCACCACCCAGTGCATCGCCGCTGGCGCTGATGTACAGCAGCGCCCCGGCCAGCGGTGCCGAAACACAGGGTGAAACCAGCAGGCTGGAAACCACGCCCAGCACCGCCGCACCCCACAGCGAGCCGCCTTCGGTGCGCCCGGCAATGCGGTCCAGCCGGCTGCTGATGGCGTGCGGCAACTTGAGTTCGAAGACGCCGAACATCGCCAGGGCAAACAGCGCAAAAAACAGCGCGAACGGCGCCAGTACCCAAGCCGATTGCAGGCGAGCCTGAAGATTGAGCTGCGCACCGAACATCCCCATCAAGGCGCCGAGCAGAGCGAAACAGATGGCCATTGGCAACACATAGGCCAGGGACAGGTTGAAGCCGCGCAAACCGCCGACCTGACCGCGCAACACCACGCCGGAAAGAATCGGCAGCATGGGCAGTACGCAAGGGGTGAACGTCAGGCCGAGGCCGGCGAGGAAGAACAGCGCGAGCTCCCGCCAGCTCCAGTTCGGGGTGGCGACGCCGGCGCCACTGGCATTGATGCTCAGGCGCTCGGTCTCGGGTGGATAGCACAGGCCTTTGTCGGCGCAGCCTTGATACGTAACGGCGAGCGTAAAAGCACGTTGATCGGTGCGCGGCAGTTCTACATCGAGAATGCCGTGGTAGACCTCGACATCGCCGAAATACTCATCGTGCTTCTGTTCACCCTTGGGCAGTTGCGCCGCGCCCAGGCTAATGTCGGCCGGATCTGCGCGGAACTGGAAGCGATGCCGGTAGAGGTAGTAACCCTCGGTCGCGACGAAACGTAGCTTGATCGATTGTGGCGTGCTTTCTACCAGGCTCAACTGAAAGGCTTCGCGAACTGGCAGGAAGTCGGCGCTGTTGTTGATCGAGCCCAGGGTCGAACTGGGTCGACTCTCCAGCAACCCGGCGGCGGTGGCCGGCAGGGCGAGCACTAAAAACAGCAGGCAGAGCAAGCGGCGCATGACAGTCTCGCGTATCGAAAGTGAGGGCATGATAGCGGACGGCGGGCGGGTGTGCAGGGCGGGAGTTGTGCGGTGATTGTTCCGGCGCCTTCGCGAGCAAGCCCGCTCCCACATTGGATCTGCGTCGTACACAATTCAAATGTGGGAGCGGGCTTGCTCGCGAAGGCGATCTGTCAGACGCGGAAGGCCTGAACGGCCGTATGCAGCCGCCCACCCAGCACCAACAAATGCTCCCCTTGCTCGCGTCCCTCGCCGATTCGCAGCAAGTTATCCCCACCCAATTGGTGAATCCGCTCACTGTGATCGCGGATTTCGCTGACGGCGCCGCTCTGCTGCGCGGTGACATCGGCGATGCGCACGGCGGTGTCGGAAATGGTCTGGATCGCCCCGACGATTTTGTCCAGCGCGCCGTCGGCCGCTTGCGCCTGATTGGCGGTGGCTTCGGCGTGTTCGACCTGGGCACGCATGCCTTCCACCGATTGCCGGGCGGCGGCTTGCAGGCCGGCGATCAGGGTCTGGATCTCCGCCGTGGCGCCAGCGGTGCGTTGCGCCAGTGAGCGAACTTCCTCGGCCACCACGGCAAACCCGCGACCCATTTCCCCGGCGCGGGCGGCTTCGATGGCGGCGTTCAGGGCCAGCAGGTTGGTCTGGTCGGCAATCGAACGGATCACCGTCAACACGCCACCGATGGTCGCGGACTCCTCGGCCAGATGCTCAATCATCTGTGCATTGCCTTGCACTTCACCCACCAGCGCATGCAGACCGGTGAGGCTCAGACCGATGACTTTCTGGCCATGCTCCACCGCCAGTCCGGCATGGCGACTGGCGTCGGCGGCCTGGCTGGCATCGCCGGCGACTTGTTGAATGGTCGCCTCCAGCTCACCGAGAGAATCGCGGATCAGCGCCGTGTCGCCTGCCTGATGTTCCGCGCCGCTGTGCAGTTCATTGCTCAACTCGGCCAGGGTACGGCTGCTGCCGGCGACCTGTTCGGCGTTGAGACGAATAGTCCCGACCAGGTCCACCAGATAGGCGCGCAAGCGATTGAGCGAGGCTTGAATGTCATGCAGTTCGCGGTTGGTCGCGCCCAGTTCAATGTCCCGGCTGAAGTCGCCCTCGGCCCAGGTCGAAAGCGCCGGCGCCAGGTTGGTCAGGGTTCGGGCCAAACGTCGTTGCAGGGTATCGATGAGCAACGCGATCAGCAGGATCAGGCCGATCATCACCCCTTGCATCAGCCGCACCTCGCTCTGGATCTGCCCGTGTTGGGCGCGAACTGCCGGTTCCAGTCCGGCGATGGCCTGCTGTACGGCGGCGATTTTAAGGTGCGTCGCGGCGCTGAGTTCGGCGCGTTTCTGGATCTGATCGCGGGTGCGCGCAAGTTCGGCGGGATAGCGGGTCAGCAGGCTGTTCAGTTCACGCTTGAGGCCGACACCTGCATCTTCGGCGACGGTTTTCTCGGAGTTCTCCAGGCCCATCATCGCCGCGAAATCGTCGGTGTTCGATTCACTGCTGGTGGTCACGCCCAGCAGCGGCAAGGCGTCCAGAAGCTCAGCCTGAGTGCGGATGTTGGTCACTTCACGCTCGACATCGGCAGCCAGTTCGCTGCGACCGCTGCTGACCAGTTTGCCCCGGGCCAGGGACAGTTTGCCCAAGTGCTGGGACGCTGCGAGCAATGGCGTCAAATAGGCCCCATTGGTGCTGGCGTAGTGGCTGAGCTGATCGAGGCTGGCACCCAGTTCCCGTTCCGCTTGCAGCAGCAGCGCCTGCGGGTCGCCCGCGAGTTTTCCGGCGGCCAGCAGGTCGGTTTTGCTGAATTCATTCAAGTTCGACAGGCTCGGGCGCAAGGTGTCGGCCAATGCTGGCGGCAGCTCATCGAGTTCCTTGCGCAGATTGTCGATGGCCTGGCTGGCGCTGCTCAGACGCAGGGCATCGCCGCTGGCGAGGTAATCCTCGATATTGCGTGCCACTTCATTCTGAAATTGCTGGGACAAGCCAAGGTAACGCTCCATCAACAGATAGGGGCGCTCCAGGGCTTTTTGCGACCACCAAAGTGTGGCGCCGAGGGCCACGCAAACGGCGACTAAAAGGAGGGTGTTGAGATTGGTCAGCAGCTTCAGGCGCATCGCGGGTCTACCAACGGCAGAATGGTAAGCGCCTGAAGTTATTGCGTTTCTGTTACAGGGTTATGACCGAATGGGGCGATTCTGATGAAAAAGTGGCACTTTGCTTTGATGTCCGTGCGGCCTGTACGCGGTTGCGTCCGGCGTGCTTGGCGCGGTACAGCGCTTCGTCTGCCTGGCTGGCCATGAGCAGGCTGTCAGAGTTTTCGCACAGTTCGACCACCCCAGCACTAAACGTACACCAGAGATCCTGGGGCTGAGCCGGGTAGTGAATTTCGGCAAAACGCTGACGGATTTCATCGAGCACTTTGTAGGCTGATTCGAGATCGGTGTCCGGCATGACGATGGCGAACTCTTCCCCGCCGTAACGGCCGATGAAGTCGGTCTTGCGCAACCGTTGCTTGAGGAACAGCGCCAGACTCTTGATCACCCGGTCGCCCATGGGGTGGCCATGGCTGTCGTTGACCCGTTTGAAGTGGTCAATGTCGAGCATCGCAAAGCTCAGCGGCTTGCTCTCGCGGCGAGCGCGGAAGCTGCAGTCCTCGAGCAATTGCAGGATGTGCGTGTGGTTGTACAGCCCGGTGAGACTGTCGCGGACCATTCGTGCTTTGAGATTGCGAGCCCGTGCCGCACGATTGCGCACGGTGGTGATCAGGTGGCGTGGCTTGATCGGTTTGGTCAGGAAGTCGTCGCCGCCCTCGCTCATGGCGTCGAGCTGCTTGTCCAGGTCGTCCTCGGCGGACAGGTAAATGATCGGCACGCTCACGTAACGATCGTTGTGCCGGATCACTTTAGCCAGTTCCGTACCGGTGCAGGCTGGCATGTACATGTCGAGGATGATCAGGTCCGGCTGGAAGTCCGCCAGCTCGGCCATGGCCTCGATCGGTTCGATCAAGGTCCGCGTGACGATGCCCGCACTGTTGAGCAGGCGCTCGGTGTGCAGGGCCTGGGCGCGGGAGTCGTCGATGATCAGCACTTTATAAGGCTCGTACTGGGCGACGCAGGTGAGGACTTCGATCTTCTCCAGCAGGCTCGACGCTTCGAGGGTGCCGGTGAGAAATTCCTGACCGCCGGCACGCACGGCGGCAAGGCGAGTCGGGGTGTCGGTTTCGTGCAGGCTGAAAAACAACAGCGGCAATTGATGATCGAGGCCTTCCTGGGCTTCGGCGGCCAGTTTCAGGCCAATGCCGGCGCCACTGAAATCCACGTCCATGACGATCGCCGCAGGCAAGCGCTCGACCATCGAAGAGCGAAACGCCGCCACACTGTCCAGGGATTGGGCGCTGAGCCCGAAGAATTCCAGTTGCTTGGCCAGGCGCTCGGCCCGGTCGTGATCCTGCAGCATCACGTAGATCGGCTTGCGCAACGGTGGCAGGAAGGTTTGTTCGAACTGATCGCCATGGCGCAGGCCGGTGCGCGACAGGCGCTGCATCAAACGGTTGAGGTCAGTGATCAGTCCGCTGCTCAGGCGTCCGCGATTGGCGTCGACAGCCTCCAGCGACTGGCCGATATGGCGTGCCAGTTGGGTATGTTCCGGTTGTTCGAAGCGCTCGGCGAAACGTTGCAGACGCAGGTTGGCCTCGCTCAGTTCCGATAAGTCGGTGGTGGACCACTCGCTGCGTTGCAGGCGTTGCCATATCTCAAGAATTTGACGTGCCTGATGAATTACCCGCTGGGCAAAGTGGTGCTTGAGGCGCTCACGGCTCGGGTCTTCTGGCTCGGTCATATCCTGACTACTAGTTAGGGTGCATGCTGAGATCGACTGGTGGCTCTATGCTAGCACCTCTTTTCCTTTGCATGAGTGTCGTACGTCAATAATCTGCAAAGCGACCTCATTCAGTTTCTGACCGACTGGTCGGATAGGCTCGCGGCTGTGCTTCATTTATAGTGGCCGCTCGATCGTGGTCATTGTGTGGCTCACCGCTTCACGCAGGATTTAATGCGCGGCAAACGAGGCACGATGGCGTAGGGTTGTGGTCGAACCGATGAACTCAAGTGATTGAAAGGATATCGCCATGCTGGACTGGAAGAACCGCGCGGGCAGCGCGCCTGAACGTGCCGCTGAACCGAAATCGGCCACCCGCAGTTACGTTGGCGGCCTGTTGTTCAGCCGGGCGCTGGCCACTCTGATCGGCCTTTACTTGCTGGTGGCGATTGCGCTGGGCTGGTATTGGAGCCAGGAGCCAGATTTGTTCCCGGTTCAGCAAAATGCCCAGGTCGCGGCCGAGAAAGAAGGCAAGCAGATGGTCATCGGGTACACCACGGTGGAAACCCTCAAGACCGTCGCCGGTACGTTGTTGGCCAAACCGGGTGGCTATATTTCCAACGACCGTTTCCCGCCGGGCCTGTGGATGGATAACACGCCGAGTTGGGAATATGGCGTGCTCGTCCAGGTTCGCGATTTAAGCCGTGCGTTGCGTAAAGACTTCGCCCGCTCCCAGTCGCAGTCCACTGAAGACGCCGACCTGGCCAAGGCCGAGCCGCGTTTCAACTTCGACAATAAAAGCTGGGTGCTGCCGTCCAGTGAGTCCGAATATCAGGAAGGCATCAATTCCCTGAGCCGTTATCAGGCGCGCCTGTCCGATCCGAGCCAGAAGAGCGCGCTGTTCTATGCCCGCGCCGACAACCTCAACAACTGGCTGGGTGATGTCGGGACCCGTCTGGGTTCGCTGTCGCAACGGCTGTCGGCCAGTGTTGGCCGGGTCAAGCTCAACACCGCGTTGAAAACCGAAGTCGTGGCCCCGGGCCAGGTACCGCAGGTTGACGAAGAAATCGTCGAAACCCCGTGGATGCAGATCGACAACGTGTTCTATGAAGCCCGCGGTCAGGCCTGGGCCTTGTCCCATCTGCTGCGTGCCATTGAAGTCGACTTCGCCGATGTGCTGGCCAAGAAGAACGCCACGGTCAGCGTGCGCCAGATCATTCGTGAACTGGAAGCCTCGCAAGAACCAGTGTGGAGCCCGATGATCCTCAACGGCAGCGGTTTCGGTGTGCTGGCCAACCACTCGCTGGTCATGGCCAACTACATTTCCCGGGCCAATGCCGCGGTGATCGATTTGCGTCAGTTACTCAATCAGGGCTGAGTCATGGTTGATAACGCCAAAGAGGCCGCTCATCGCGCGGCCTCGGATGCCGAACAGATTGCCTGGGTCGACGAGCAGGACAACCTGCTCGGCGCCCTGATCCGTTCCGACCTGCGCGAGCGTGGGCTGATCGGGCGTGGCACCTACATCATGCTGTTCAACTCCGCCGGTGAACTCTGCGTGCATCGGCGTACCTTGAGCAAAGCGATTTACCCAGGTTTTTGGGACGTGGCGGCGGGAGGCATGGTGCTCGCCAGCGAAACTTATGCTGAATCGGCCGCCCGGGAGCTGGAAGAAGAGCTGGGCGTGAGCGGTGTGGAACTGACCGCCCATGATCATTTCTTCTTCGAAGATACGGGCAATCGCCTGTGGTGTTCGGCGTTTTCTGCGGTGTGGGACGGCCCGTTGATCCTGCAACCGGAGGAAGTCCTCGAAGCCCGCTTTATCCCCATCGATCAGGTCATGCTGGAAATCCAGCAGAAGCCTTACTGCCCGGACTCATTGGCTGCATTGAAGCGCTATCTTCGGGCACGTGGCGAGGACGTCGCAAAAGAGGCTTAAATTGCCGCCGATTGGCTCTTAGCAAGTCGGCTTTTTGCCGTTACACTGCGCGACCTTTTCAAGCTGAACGGGCACTCCTTTTTGTAGAGGCGTCCGGTCAGTAGCGCTGCCCCTGCCTGAGTGGGGCTTCGCGGTCGATGGCACTTGCCCACATCGACCAGTCTTTGTCCTCCCAAGAGGATTGCCGGTGGCCAAAAAAGCCGCATCCTTCGCCGCCCTTGGTGGCCTGGTATTTTCCACCGACGCAGGTCGTCATTGCCCGGATTGCAGTAAACCGGTGGATGCCTGCATCTGCAAACAGACCGTTATCCCGGCCGGCGACGGCATTGCTCGCGTGCGTCGCGAAAGCAAGGGCCGTGGCGGCAAGACGGTGACGACCATCACCGGCGTGCCGTTGGCCGAAGACGCGCTCAAGGACCTGGCGACCACGTTGAAGAAACGTTGCGGCACCGGCGGGGCGTTGAAAGACGGGATCATCGAAATCCAGGGCGATCATGTCGAGCTACTCTTGGCCGAGCTGATCAAACACGGTTTCAAAGCGAAGAAGTCCGGCGGCTAGCAGCCTCTGTGAAAACCACCCTCGGCTTGATCCAGCCCTGATTGCATCCAGGTCTGGCGTCGTCTACATGGTTTTCACAGAGCCTGTTCATGACCGGTTTCTAAACTCACTGCTGTCGGCGAGGTCTACCCCCTCGTTGACGAACCGTCATTTTCATTCTTTAGACTGCGCCGGCCTGAACCCAGGCGACGCTCTATGACTTCTTTATAGGGGACTTCAATGTCCGTACGACGCACACGCAAAGACGATGGCAGCCAATGGACAGTTGCGGACAGCCGCAGTGTTTACGGGATTCGCCATTGGGGGGCCGGGTATTTCGCGATCAATGACGCCGGTCGCGTCGAAGTTCGTCCGAACGGTCCGACCAGTTCGCCTATCGACCTGTTCGAGCAAGTCGACCAGCTGCGCAAAAGCGGTTTGTCCTTGCCCCTGCTGGTGCGTTTCCCTGACATCCTGCAAGACCGCGTGCGCCAGTTGACCGGTGCTTTCGATGCGAACATCGAGCGTCTGGAATACCAGAGCAAGTACACCGCGCTGTACCCGATCAAGGTGAACCAGCAAGAAGCGGTGATCGAGAACATCATTGCCACCCAGGATGTGTCCATCGGCCTGGAAGCCGGCTCCAAGCCTGAGCTGCTGGCGGTGCTGGCATTGGCGCCGAAGGGCGGCACCATCGTCTGCAACGGTTACAAGGACCGCGAGTTCATCCGTCTGGCGCTGATGGGCCAGAAGCTGGGTCACAACGTGTTCATCGTGATCGAGAAAGAATCCGAAGTTGAGCTGGTGATCGAAGAAGCCGCGTCGCTGAAGGTCAAGCCTCAGGTCGGCCTGCGGGTGCGCCTGTCGTCCCTGGCGTCGAGCAAGTGGGCCGACACCGGCGGGGAGAAATCCAAGTTCGGTCTGTCGGCGGCGCAATTGCTGTCGGTGGTCGAGCGTTTCCGTGCCGCGGGTCTAGACCAAGGCATTCGTCTGCTGCACTTTCACATGGGTTCGCAGATCGCCAACCTGGCGGACTACCAGCACGGCTTCAAGGAAGCGATTCGTTACTACGGCGAACTGCGCAACCTCGGCCTGCCGGTGGATCACATCGACGTCGGTGGCGGTTTGGGCGTGGACTACGACGGTACTCACTCGCGCAACGCCAGCTCGATCAACTACGACATGGACGACTACGCCGGTGTCGTGGTCGGGATGCTCAAGGAATTCTGCGACGCACAGAGCCTGCCGCACCCGAACATTTTCTCCGAGAGCGGCCGTTCCCTGACCGCCCACCACGCCATGCTGGTGGTGCAGGTGACCGACGTCGAGAAACACAACGACGACGTGCCGAAGATCGAGAACAAGGAAGAGCTGCCGGAAACCGTGCAGTGGCTGGTTGACCTGCTCGGTCCGACCGATATCGAAATGGTCACCGAAACCTACTGGCGCGCCACTCACTACATGAGCGACGTGGCGACTCAATACGCCGATGGCAAGCTGACCCTGGCGGAAAAAGCCCTGGCCGAGCAATGCTACTTCGCCGTGTGCCGTCGCCTGCACAACTCGTTGAAGGCCCGTCAGCGTTCGCACCGTCAGGTGCTCGACGAACTCAACGACAAGCTGGCCGACAAGTACATCTGCAACTTCTCGGTATTCCAAAGCCTGCCGGACACCTGGGCCATCGGCCAGGTCCTGCCGATCCTGCCGCTGCACCGTCTCGACGAAGAGCCGCTGCGCCGTGCTGTGCTGCAAGACTTGACCTGCGACTCCGACGGCAAGATCAAGCAATACGTCGACGAGCAGAGCATCGAAACCAGCCTTCCGGTTCACGGTTTGAACGAGGGTGAAGACTACCTGCTGGGTATCTTCCTGGTCGGCGCTTACCAGGAAATCCTTGGCGACATGCACAACCTGTTCGGTGACACCGACTCGGTGAACATCTACCAGAATGCCGACGGCAGCGTGTACCACGCGGGTATCGAAACCCACGACACCATCGAAGACATGCTGCGTTACGTGCACTTGTCGCCGGAAGAGCTGATGACCCACTACCGCGACAAGTGCGCCAGTGCCCGCATCACTGCGGCCGAGCGCACTCAGTTCCTCGATGCCTTGCGTCTGGGCCTGACCCGTTCGTCTTACCTGTCTTCTTGAGGTAAGTCGTCGCTGCCATCAGGTTGTCTGAAAATGTTCCGCACGCTGCGGAAATTTCAGACAACCTGGTGCGGTGACTCTCTTTTTTCAAGCGAAACACCCCACGTTCCCGGCTATCCAGGCCAGATGGTCCTCTTTTCGCGTAGGCCATTTCCTAAGTTGTACTTCGGCACTCTACTCGGCCTTGTCTCTCAGCGAGAATCCCCGGCCGCTCCTCCTGTAGAGAATCGCCGATGTTCGATCCCGTCAACGAGCCTTCTTTTCGTCTGGATGTAGCAGGTCTGTCCGACACTTTTGAGGTCCTGGCCTTTACCGGTAGAGAAGCCATCAGCGAGCCGTTCGTGTTCGACGTGGATCTGCTGATCGATGACCCGACGCTCGATCTTTCCAGCCTGCTGTACCGCTCGGCCGTTTTGCATTTCGGGCCTGCGGGAAACACCGTCCATGGGCAATTGCACGAACTCGTCCAGCGTGATCATGGCCCGACTGTCAGGCTTTGCCATGTGCGTCTGGGGCCGAAGCTGGCTTGCCTTGCCCAGCGCTTCAGCCAGCGAATCTTCAGCGCCCGCTCGGTGCCGGAGATTCTCAGCCAGGTACTCAGGGAACACGGCATTGCTGGCGAGGATCGGCGTTTCGAGCTGTATGGCGATTACCCTCCCCGTGATTTCTGCACGCAGTACCGGGAATCGGATCTGCAATTTCTCCAGCGCTTGTGCGCCCAGGAACGGCTTCATTATCACTTCGAGCACGGTGCGCGCGGGCACTGCGTGGTCTTCGGTGATAGTCAGGGGCATTTTCGCCTCGGCGACAGTGCGGTGTTCCAGGTCGAGAGCGAGCAACCGGCGGTGCGTCAGTTCGAGCTTAAGGGTTGTGCTGATAGCGCTGCGCAGCTTGCCGAAGGTCATACGGACCTGATGACACTGCGCAGTGGCCAACTGATGCCGCTGGCTGACCATCCGATCGGTGAGTGGAATCATCTCTGGCTGTTGACCCATATCGAGCATCAGGGGAGCCAGGGCCTGGTCACTCCCTACCGCAACCGGATTCGCGCGGTCCATTGGGAGAAGCCTTTCGTCTCGCCACATTCGGTAGTGAAACCCAGGATGCACAGCCTGCAACGGGCCTGGGTGGTGGACGTGGATGAAGAACGACCTGACCCGGCCAGGCCGGTTGCCGTGCAATTTGACTGGCTCTATCAGGGCGAGGGCGCGACACCCAGCCATTGTTGGCTGCCATTGGCGACGGAACTCGGCGGGGCTGCGGTTTCGCAGTTGAGTGAGGGCACCGAAGTGGTGGTGAGCTTCATCGAGGGCGATCCGGATCAGCCACTGATCACCGGGTTTCTTCACCTTCCGGCGCCGGTCGAACCGCCTGAAGTGCACGCGACCGAGACACTCGCGTCCGTCGAGGGTTTGCCTGGATGGCTGCAATCGGGCGAACCCTTGATGCTGCTGTGTCTGCTGCCCGGTGGCGGCAGCTTCAGTCATTGTTCGCAGGCGCTTTGCACCTGTCGCGTGGCGATGCGGCTTGGCCAGAGCGGTGCGGCATGATCGTCGCGGCCCCGCAATGGCTGTTGCTCGATGTGCCTGGTGCGCCACAAGCGGCTGCGACGCTGCAGCAGCAGTATGCGCAGGCCCGCTGGTTCTGGTTGTTCGAAGGCACGGCGTTGCATGCCTTGCACCCACAAGGCCCGGTGCTGGTCGACCTTCGGACATGTCCGGCACTGACCGGGCTGTGCCACAGCGAAGCGCAGGTCTGGCGTGGCTTGTTGATGGTCAGCGAGGCATCGTCGTCGCAGTTGCTGGCGCATCTGCGCCGCATGCTCACGGTCACTGTCGGCCTGCATCATCGGGCGCTGTTGAGTTACTACAACCCGCACACCGCCAGTTATTTTTTCGATGCCTGCGATGCGCTGGAGCTGAGCCGCTGGCTGGGGCCGATCAGTCAGCTGCGCTGGTTCGGTGGCACCTGGGCCGACCGCGCCATCGGCAGTCAGGGCTGGCAACAACTGATCAATCCGCGACTTGCCGTCAGCCCCTTGGCGGAGGAGGAAAACCTCAGCCCGCATCAGCAGGAAAAACTGCAAACCTGCCTGCTGGAACAGCACACCTGGCGCTGGAGCAACGCCACCGGGACCGATTACAACACGCTCTGGTCCCATGTGCAGGAAGGGCTGGCGCTGGGGTTCAGCGAACGCCCGGTGCTCGATAGCTGGTTATGGCTGCGCTTGCAGCATCCCGCCGCTGTGCTGCCCGTGCAACCGTTGCCGGGCCTGACCCAGCAGGAGCGTCTCGACAGCCTGCGCAACCGGTGGCAGAACGATCAGCCCTGACACGACTCAGTGAACTTTGCCGGTAAACCAACCGTCGTTCATGCGCAGCAACCAGGCGAATACGCCAAGGGTCAGGCTGCGCAGCATCATGAACAACAGGAAGGTTATCCACAGCCCATGGTTGCCCAAACCTTGCAGCGCCCAGGCGAATGGCAGCAGGAGAATCAGCGTCAGCAGCATGCCGTTGCGCATTTCCCGGGCGCGGGTGGCACCGATGAACAGCCCGTCGAGCAGGTAACTCCAGACCGCAATCAACGGCAGCGCGGCGAGGTAGGGCAGGTAGATGAACGCGGTGTCGCGTACGCTCTGGATGTCGGTCTGCATCTCGATAAACAGATGCCCGGCGAACAGGAACAATACGGCGAAGCCCAGGCTCGCCAGCAATGACCAACCGCAGGCCACCACCAATGAGCGGCGCAGTGCATTCCGGTCGCGTGCGCCGATGGCATGTCCGCAGAGGGCTTCCACGGCATGGGCCAATCCATCAAGTGCGTGGGCGGTCAGCAGCAAGCCGTTGAGCAGCAGCGCGTTGGCGGCGACGGTGGCATCCCCCAGCCGCGCACCCTGCACGGTGATCAGGAAAAACACCGATTGCAGCACCAGGCTGCGGATGAAAATGTCGCGGTTGACCGCCAACAGTGGCCGCCAGCTCTGCCACAGCGCCAACGCGGCCCAGGCGATGTGGCCGGGGTAGGCGCGCAGGGCTTTGCGGGTCATCAGCAGGCCGATCAGCGCGCCGGTCCATTCGGCGATTACCGACGCCCGTGCCGAGCCGACCACGCCCCAGTCGAGACCGATCACGAACCACAAATTCAAGGCAATGTTGACCAGGTTGGTGCTGAGCAGAATCGCCAGCGGCGCCCGGGCGTTCTGCGTGCCGAGGAACCAGCCGACCAACGCATAACTGGCCAGCGCGGCCGGCAGACCGAACAGACGGGTGTGGAAAAATTCGCGGGTCAGCTGATCCAGTTCTGCCGAGGGTTGCATGAGGTGCAGCGCGACGCCGCTCAACGGTACGCCCAAGGCGCCCAATACAATGGCCAGCCCCATCGCCAGCAACAGCCCCTGCAATAAAATCTGCCGCAGTGCCGCGCCATCCCCGCGCCCGGCAGCCTGTGCGGCGAAGCCGGTGGAACCCATGCGCAGGAACCCCATGGCCCAGGCGAGAAAGGTGTAAAGGCTGGCCCCGACTGCGACGGCGCCCAACTGATGGGCGTGGGGCAGGTGACCGATGACGGTACTGTCGACCAGCGCCACCAGCGGCACGGAAATGTTCGAGAGAATCATGGGCGCGGCGAGCGCCCAGACCCGACGATGGGTCGGGCGGTCGCGCCAGTCGGCGATCAGGTTGGACATGCAGGCTCCTTGGGGAGCGGGCATTGTAGCGACACATTCGGAATCTGCAGCGATCCATTGTGGGAGCGGGTGGTGTTAGTGAATGATCCAGCTCAGCAGCCACAATCCCAACAGCAACCAGATAATCCCCATGATGATCGACGCATTCATGAACGCCCGAATCGCCGACCACAACAGGATCAGCCCCAGGATCAACGCCAGGATGCTGATGATCGACGTGTCCATGCCCAGCGCACGGGACAAACCTTCGACAAAATTGCTGCCGGCATGGCTCAGCAGATTGAACAGACCGCTGAGGCCATCGACGATGAAGCGGATGATCGAACCGAGTGCCTGGCCGAGCCATTCAAAAAAACTTTCTACCTGCATGTGGGCGTCCTTGATGAAAATGACGGCGTGGTTGCCGGGTCTGAGCCTTGGGCCATGGATCGAGGTGGCGAGTTCCCTACAAGCATAGAGGGTTGCATTGCACCTGTGGGAGCGGGCTTGCTCGCGAAGGCGGCTGATCAGTCAATATTGATGTCGCCTCACACCAGGTCTTCGCGAGCAAGCCCGCTCCCACAAAAAACCCTCCCGCCGCTCAACCGTTGTCACTTGCCTTCACTCTTCATCCCCCCGAAGCTATACGCCTTCAGGAGAGCCCGATGAACCTTGTTGAACTGACCGAACGCCTGCACGCCATCCGTGACCGCAATGACTGGCGGCAATTTCACAGCCCGAAAAACCTGGCCATGGCCGCGAGCGTGGAAATGTCCGAGCTGGTGGAGATTTTCCAGTGGCTGACCGAAGACCAGTCCCGACAGCTGCCGGCGGACAAACTCGCCCACGCCGGGCAGGAAGTCGGCGACATCGTGCTCTATTTATTGCTGCTGTGCAGCGAGTTGGGGTTGGACATGAATGAAGTCGTGCGCAGCAAACTCGCGGATAGCGAACGGAGGTTCAACTGATGGGCGACCGTCATTTCGATCAACTGGCGACCCGTTTCGCGGAAAAAATCTATGGTGGTGCCAAAGGCGCTATCCGCCTGGCCGTGCTTCAGGCCGACCTGGCCGAAACCCTGCCGGACCGCCCGCTGCGGGTACTGGATATCGGCGCCGGCCTGGGCCACATGTCGTTGTGGCTGGCCCAGCGCGGCCATCAGGTCACGCTGGCCGAGCCCGCCGAACCAATGCTTGAAGGCGCCCGCCAGCGCTTCGCCGAGGCCGGGCAGACGGCGACTTTCATTCAGGCACCGTGGCAGGATCTGCTCGGCCAGCTCACCGAACCCTACGATCTGGTGTTGTGTCATGCCGTGCTGGAATGGCTGGCCGAACCCCACGCCATCCTCCCGGTTTTGCATCAACTCACGACAAAAGATGGCTGGTTGTCCCTGGCCTTCTACAACCGCGATGCATTGATTTACCGCAATTTGCTCAAGGGCCACTTCCGCAAGATGCGCAAGAACGACATGGCCGGCGAGAAGCAGAGCCTGACCCCGCAGCAGCCCCTGGACCCACGTGAACTGGCGGCGCAACTTGAGGGTTTGTGGCAGGTCGAAACACAGAGCGGGGTGCGTGTTTTTCACGACTACATGCCCGTGGAATTCCAGGCCCGCGCCGAACTGGTGGACTTGCTGGAAATGGAGCTGGCCCACCGTCGCCACCCAAGCTTCGCCGGGCTTGGGCGTTACTTGCATTGGATCTGTCGGCCGGTCTGATCGGAGCGCGAAATGAAAAGTCGTTCAGGGTTACTGGTGATCTGTCTGGGGTTGGCGGCCTGTCAGGGCAGCAACCCTTATGTGGCGACATCCAATCCCTTGCCACCGGCGCCGCCTCAGGCGGCCAGCACCTTCGACCGCAGCGCTTACCCGGCGGCGCCCCGTGACTACGGGCGTTACCGCAGCTGGGCCTGGCTCAACGGGCGCCTGCCACCGGGCACCGCCTGGGCGGATTCGACGCAGGTCGCCGAAGCCGTCAGCAATGCCCTAGATCAACGCGGCTTGCGCCCGCTACACGACAATCGCCCGGCAGACCTGTTTGTCAGCGCCGATCTGCACCTGGAAACCCGCATGCGTCAGGTTCGCGACGACTATGGTTATTACGGCGGCGGTTATGGCGGTTACAACCGCTACGGCAGCGGTTACGGCATGTACAACACGGTGCCCATCGTGCGGACTTATCAGGAGCAGGTCGTGGTGGTACGGGTGGATCTGTTCGACGCGCAAAGCGGTCAACCGGTCTGGAGCGCCAGCGCTGAAACCAGCAACCGGGGCAGCCAGAGCGAGCGCGCCGATGCGATACGGGAGGCTGTAGAAAAGGCGATGTCGGCGTATCCTCCTAGTTAGGCCTGTGTAAAAAGAAGCCTTCGCTGGTTCATGTCTTCAACCGGAGAATCATCATGCTCCGCCGTCTTGTTTTACTGGCAGTGGCCGCGCTGCTCAGTGCCTGCGCCGCCAACCAGGTCAATCATGACTTCGACTCCAGCCGTGACTTCGCCGCTTATCGCAGCTGGAGCTGGAAAGAACCCGTCCTGCAATATCGCCCTGATGACCCACGGATCAAGAGCGACCTGACCGAACAACGCATTCGCCAGGCGGTTTCCGATCAGTTGGACCAGCGAGGTTTGCGTCCTGCCGCCGGTGGCAAGGGTGATTTGAATGTGCAGACCTACCTGATCGTCGAAGAACGACAACAACAGGTGACCACTAACTACGGCGGTGGTTGGGGTAATCCATGGAACGGCTACTGGGGCGGGCCGATGTACAACGAAACCCGCCTGGTTGCCTACAAGGTCGCCACCATCCAGGTCGACCTGCTCGATGGCAAGGACGGCAAACTGGTGTGGCGCGGCAGTGACGAGCAAATGCTCAGCCGCACACCGAATCCTTCGGATCGCAGCACGGCGATACGCGAAACGGTCGGGCGGATATTGGCCAACTATCCACCAAAATAGTCACCGCAAAACCACTGTGGGAGCGGCGGTGCGCGATCCGACTTGCTCGCGAATGCAATCTGTCTGGCACATCAATATTGACTGGACAGCCGCCTTCGCGAGCAAGCCCACTCCCACATTTGATGGGTGTTGGTCTGGAGGGTGAGTGGCTGCTAGGCCTGCCGGACTTCGGGGTTGACGTGGCCCACGGCCTGAACTTCCAGCAAGCGCCCCTGCGCATCGAACACCCCGCGATCCGACCAGACCCACCACGCGCGTTCCCGGCCGGGCAGTTGCAAGTTGATTTGCGCAGTACTGACCGGGAACTCCGGGCTCAGCTGGCTAAGCCGCTGGAGGAACGTTTCGCGCTGCTCTTGCGTCATCCAGCTGCCCAGATTCACCCCCGGCAGTTGTTCGGGCCGGCATTCAAGATACGTCGCCAACGGACGGTTGCCAAAGCTCAGGGTCAGGTCCGGGCAGTAACGACAGATCATCGCCGGTGAATCCTCCACCAGACTCCGATAGCGCTCTTCGCTCTGTTTTACCTGCTCGGCGGCCAGTGTCGCTTCGGTGATGTCGAGCATAAAGCCCGCCAGCCGCCGGTTTTTGCCGATACCCAGTGCCTGGCCTTGCAGGCGATACCAGATCGGTGCCTGTGCCAGACGCACGCACAGCAACAAAGGGGTGCCGTCGTCCTGCAGGTCTTGCAGGCGACTGTTCAGCTCGTCGCGATCGGCGGGATGCACTTGATCAAGCCAGTCTTGCAGCGGCAAACGGGCACTCAGCAGGTTCAGGGTACTGGCCAGCGACGGCGCCAATTGCACCTCGCCACTGTCGCTGAAAACCTCCCACCATCCGGTACCGAGCAAACTTTGCAGCGACTCCAGCCGTTCCAGCTGCAGATGGTGCCGGTGCTCGCGCAAACGCTCCAGCAACGGGGCCGCGAGCGCGGCGGTGAGTTGCAACCAGTCGCGTTCGCTGAGGTCGGGTGCCCGCTGTTGCACCGGGTAGATGCCACACAGTAACCAGGCAACCACCCCCTGAGCATCATGATAAGGCACCGCGAATCCCTCGGAATGACCGAAGGTGCCTTGCAAGCGTGGATGTTGACCGGGCGACAGGAGTTGCGGCGCAGAGCCGCTCAAACTGTCGAGGCCCGTGCCCAGGCGCTGGCCGATTTGCCAGAGCTCGGGCGCACCGGACGCAGCGTAATGCTGATGAATCTGCCAGCCCTCTTCCTGTTCATCGAGCAAGGCCACCGCGATGCATGGGATTTGATAACGCTGGGCCAGGCCCTGCAGTTGTTCCATCAGCACCTCGGGCAGACGTGCCAGGCTGCACAGGCGCAACTGTTCACCCATCTGCGTCGCGAGCAACTGGCATTGTTCGCGGCTGCGCGATTGTCGGCGTTCAAGCAACAAGTCGCCGATGTCCAGCAACTGCAACAGCCAGGCATCCGCCAATGGCTGGACCCAGCCGCGCAGGTGCAGGGGTTGGCCGCTGAGGCTGTAGAAGTCCAGATCCAGGCTTTGTCCCAACCACTCGGCGGGTGAACCGTCGACAACGAGGCTGCTGTGAGGCAAGAGGAAGTCGAGCAGATGCGGAATCTGCGCGGTGGGCGTCTGCTGTGCTAGCACATGCCGCAGCGGGCCGGTCAGATGAATCACTCGACCTTCGGCGTTCAGATGCATCTGCAAGCCGACACTTTGCGGGCTCCGGGTGGCCAGCGCGTCCGGTGGCGGATGGCGGTTGAGCAGGCGCCCGAAGAGTTTGTCTCCGGAACTCAAAATGGCAGGCTCCAGCGGGCAGCGAGCATCGCCGGCAAATTGGGCACCGTGCCGTTTTTTTGCTTGTGGGGGAGGCCTGATTTCATGAGTGCGTCTACCCTGACTGTCACTGCGTAATATCAGCATAGAATCATTCAACCAAAACGGACATTTTTTACCGGATGCATTCGTCTTGGATGTGTGGGTGCCCGGACCTTGATTTTGGTCGCTTGCTAACCTGCCATGGCAGTTCTAACGTTGGTGCTCAGTCCATTGCAGGTGTAGCTCATGAACTCTCCCGCACTCCCGCGCCAACAACTTCTTCTGATCGATGATGAGGAAGACGCGTTGCTGGAGTTGGCAGAGTGGCTGGAGGGCGAGGGCTTTAATTGTTTTACCGCCACTTCGGTCAAACTCGCGCTGCATCATCTGACTCGCCATCCGGATATTGCGTTGGTGATCACTGACTTGCGGATGCCGGAAGAGAGTGGCATGTCGTTGATCAAGCGGTTGCGCGAGCATACGTCTCGTCAGCATTTACCGGTGATTGTGACGTCGGGGCATGCGGATATGGAGGATGTCAGTGACATGCTGCGATTGCAGGTGCTCGATCTTTTTCGCAAGCCGATTTATCACGTGCGGTTGTTGGAGACGCTGAATAATTTGTTTCCGCAGACGGTGGTGGGGCACTGAGTTTTGTTGATGGTGGGGTACATATCCATTTCTGCGGTAACGGCCGCTTATGGTTTCGCTTTTACAGCGACTCCCTTTGGCAAACGCCCCAAAGGAAGCAAAGGTCTCGCCCCGAGCGTCCGGCCCCTCGCCTAGGCTCGGCGTTCTTTCGCTCCGGCATTCATCCGGGGACACTGCCCTCCGGTCTGCTTCGCGACGACCTAAATGCAGCGTGTTCGACTGCGTCGAACGGCGCTGCGCGCCAATCCCCGGATGAACACCTCCACTCAGCCTCCCGAAGGGGCGGGCAGATCAAACGCTGGCGAGGCGAGCTAACGCTCGGCCTCGTGGTTTGGTTGGGTGTTCGCAGGTCTGCTTTTTTTGTGGGAGCGGGCTTGCTCGCGAAGGCGGCCTGCCAGTCGACGATGTTTATCGATCAGTCAAAACATCAGAACCTTCCCATACGACTTTCAGGTTGTCCGTCGGAAGCGCCACCTCTAGCCTTTGTCCGTCGCTGCCAATTCAGCGACCGGATTTGACCGTCCGATTTAATCAAGGCGTGCCAGCGGCCAAGACTTGTTCCAGGCGTTTTTTTTGTGCCTGAGGTATCGTGTCGCGGCGGCTGTGCGCGGGACACCTTCGGGGTGCCGGGTCCCTTGATATCCGGTCGGTCAACCCGCGTACAGCTGCCACCTAATTCGTTTGACCGGGAACGTTGGCAGCTCCATTTATCAAGGAGCTTCACAATGTTCAAGGCAACCCCAAATCCCCCTGAATCCGACGACGTTTCCCCCTACGAATCCACCCACTCAAAAAAACTCCACGAAGCCGCCGACCGCGTGTTCGATCATTACCTCAATCCGCCCAAAGAACCTGTCGTGCACGAATCGGGCGCTGGATAATCTCGATCCGCAGGGGTAGCGGGAGCCAATTGATCGTTCCCACGCGAGCGTGGGAACGATCGGGTCAGGCCACCGGCCGCCAATGCCCAACCATATGCTCAAGATCCCCCGCGCCCACCAACTGCAAATCCCCACTGGACCCTGCCGCGCTGGCCAGTAAAGTCACTTCACTGGGCAGTCGCACCGGTTTGCGAAACTGCACAGCAATCTCGACATTGGCCGCCGGCAGATGATCGGCAAGGGCCGCGAGGGTACGCGCCTTGTTCCACAAGCCATGGGCGATGGCCGTGGGGAATCCGAACAGCTTGGCACTGGCCGCACTCAGGTGGATCGGGTTGTAGTCGCCGGACACTTTGGCGTACTGCCGACCAATGTCCGACGGTGCTTTCCAGCGCGCAACTTCCGTCATCTCCAGCGTCGATGCCAGGACATCCTCGACAGGCTCGCCGTCCAGTTTGACGCCCCGGCACAACATCCGGCTTTCGGCTTCCCACAGCGACCCCAGTTGATCGTCGAGCGTCGTCACCAGATCGAACGTCGCGCCTTTCTCATGGGGTTGGAGGTTTTGCACCTGCACGCTGACCCGCGCACGGTTGACGCCGCCCATGGGCCGCAACACGCGAATGCGATTGCTCAGATGAATCAGCCCCAGCAGCGGAAACGGAAATTCCTTGGCCGTGAGCAGTTGCATCTGCAAGGCAAAGGCGAGGATGTGCGGATAGGTCGGTGGCAGTAATCCGTTGTCGGCAAAACCGCAGACGTTGCGATAGGCTGCCAGCCGCTTCGGATCGACATCGAGCCAACAGCGCAAACCCGAGTCGGGCAGGGTGGTACCAGTGATTTTTCGTCGCGTCGCGGCCTTTGCATACAGTCCCGGCAGGCTTGGTTCGCGGTTGAGCGTGTGCCAATCGATGATCATGCTTAAGCCCCCAAAACACTTTGTCCGCATACGCGCAATGCTTGCCCGGTGAACGCGCCGGTGCCCGGTTGAGCGAGCCAGGCCACCGCTTCGGCGACGTCCTGCGGCAGGCCGCCCTGGCCCAGCGAGCTCATGCGTCGGCCGGCTTCGCGTAGGCCGAACGGAAGGTGCGCGGTCATCTGGGTTTCGATGAAGCCCGGTGCCACCGCATTAATGCTGATGCCCCGCTCATTCAGTAGCGGCGCCCAGGTCTCGGCCAAACCGATCAGCCCGGCCTTGCTCGCCGCGTAGTTGGTTTGCCCGCGATTGCCGGCGATGCCGCTGATGGAGGCCAGCAGAATCACGCGGCCGTTGTCGTGCAGGGTGCCGCTGTCGAGCAATGCCTTAGTCAGCACTTGCGGCGCATTCAGGTTGACCGCGAGCACCGCGTCCCAGAATTCCGGGGTCATGTTGGCCAGGGTTTTGTCCCGAGTGATGCCGGCGTTGTGCACCACGATGTCGACGCCGTCGGGCAACTGTTCGATCAACTGCGTGGCGGCGTCTTCGGCGCAAATGTCCAGGGTGACGCTGCGCCCGCCAAGGCGTGCGGCGAGGGCCTCGAGATCGTTTTTGGCCGGCGGTACGTCGAGCAGGATGACTTCCGCGCCGTCACGGGCCAGGGTTTCGGCGATGGACGCACCGATGCCGCGTGCCGCGCCGGTGATCAGTGCCTTGCGACCCGCCAATGGACGAGTCCAGTCCTGGACCTGCGTGTCGCAGGCGTTCAAGCGAATCACTTGGCCCGACACGAAAGCGCTTTTGGGCGAGAGGAAAAACCGCAACGGGCCTTCCAGTTGATCCTCAGCGCCCTCACCGACTTGGATCAGCTGCAAGGTGCCGCCATTGCGCAGTTCCTTGGCCAGCGAACGGCTGAAACCCTCCAGGGCACGCTGGGCGCTGGCGGCGAACGGGTCGCTCAGGGTTTGTGGCGCGCGTCCGAGAATCACCAGGTGCGCACTGTGATCGAGGTTTTTCATTAATGGCTGGAAGAACTCGCGCAGCTGTTTGAGCTGATCGGTCTGCACTAGGTCACTGGCGTCGAACACCACGGCTTTGAGTTTGGGGCCGTGGCCGGGAATCCATGCCGTCGCCATTGAAGGGTCGGTGCCGTAGCTGTAAATCGCGTCCGTCAGGCGATTGGCAATGGCGCTGACTTTTTCTGCCAACGGGCCGCCGCCAATCAGCAGCGCCCCTTCGACAGGGCGCAGCCGGCCTGCTTGCCAGCGTTCCAGTCGTACCGGCGACGGCAGACCCAGGGCCCCGACCAAACGATGGCCGATGGATGAATTGGCGAAGTCGATATAGCGGTCAGACATGGAACGCGCTCCAGCAGCTGGGGTTCAAAGTGTGGACCACGAATGGCGATCAGTCGTTCGATCCACGAGATTAGGCCTACGCTTGAACAGTGCAGAGTAGTTTGTAGCGGGACTTTCAGGGGAATGTAGAACCTGAAAAGGAATGCAGTCCCTGTGGGAGCGGGCTTGCTCGCGAAGGCGATGTATCAGTCGGCATCGATGTTGAATGTACTGGCCTCTTCGCGAGCAAGCCCGCTCCCACAGGGTTTGGTTTTCATTTTGAATATTTCACCAGGAGCTTTTCATGACCCAACTGCGCCGTGTCGCGATTATCGGAGGTAACCGTATTCCCTTCGCCCGCTCCAATGGGCCGTACGCCACCGCCAGTAACCAGGCGATGCTCACCGCAGCGCTCGAAGGCCTGATCGAACGCTTCAACCTGCACGGTTTGCGCATGGGTGAAGTGGCGGCGGGGGCGGTGCTCAAGCATTCGCGGGATTTCAACCTGACCCGCGAGTGCGTGCTCGGCTCACGACTGTCGCCGACCACCCCGGCGTACGACATCCAACAAGCCTGCGGCACCGGTCTTGAAGCGGCGTTGCTGGTCGCGAACAAAATCGCCCTTGGCCAGATTGAGTGCGGCATTGCGGGTGGTGTCGATACCACCTCGGATGCACCGATCGGCGTGAGCGAAGGCCTGCGCCAGATTCTCCTGAAGGCCAATCGCGCCAAGACCACCGCCGACAAATTGAAAGCCTTCCTGCAACTGCGACCCCGCCACCTGATCCCGGAGCTACCGCGTAACGGCGAACCACGCACCGGCCTGTCCATGGGCGAACATTGCGAGCTGATGGCGCAAACCTGGGACATCCCGCGAGCCGAACAGGATCAACTGACCCTGGAAAGTCATCAGAAAATGGCCGCGTCCTACACCGAAGGCTGGCACAACGATTTGATGACGCCGTTCCTCGGCCTCACCCGCGACAACAATCTGCGCCCAGACCTGACCCTGGAAAAACTCGCGTCGCTCAAGCCGGTCTTCGAGAAAAGTGCCAAGGGCACGATGACGGCGGGCAACTCCACACCGCTCACCGATGGCGCGTCGCTGGTGCTGTTGGGCAGTGAGGAATGGGCGAAAGCGCGTGGCTTGCCGATCCTTGCGTACTTGCGCGACGGCGAGGCGGCGGCCGTGGATTTCGTCAACGGTGCCGAAGGGCTGTTGATGTCGCCGGTCTATGCAGTGCCGCGTTTGCTGGCGCGCAATGGCCTGACCTTGCAGGACTTCGATTACTACGAAATCCACGAAGCCTTCGCCGCGCAGGTGCTTTGCACGTTGAAGGCCTGGGAAGATCCGGATTACTGCAAAACCCGCCTCGGCCTCGATGCGCCGCTGGGTTCCATCGACCGTAGCCGACTTAACGTCAAAGGCAGCTCACTGGCGGCCGGGCATCCATTTGCTGCTACCGGCGGGCGCATTGTCGCCAACCTGGCGAAGTTGCTGGACGCGGCGGGCAAGGGGCGCGGTTTGATTTCGATCTGCGCCGCCGGCGGTCAGGGTGTGACGGCGATTATCGAGCGCTGAGTGCTGCGCCACTATGCTGCGCGGCCAGCTCCCGGTTGCGGTTGGCGTAACCCTCGGCCATCACCGAGCAGACGATCAGCTGCAACGGGTGGTAGATCATGATCGGCAGCAGGATCAACCCAAGTCCAGGGTTGGCGCCAAAGATCAACGCCGCCATTGGCGCACCGGCGGCCAGGGATTTTTTACTGGCGCAGAACACCGCCGCAATCTCATCGGCCGGGCTGAATTTCAACGCGCGGGCGGTTCGTGTGGTCATCCACAGGATGATCGCCAACAACACCGCACTGCCGATCAGCGCGCTGAGAATCACGCTGTTGCCCTGTTGCTGCCACATCCCCGACACCATCGAATTGCAGAACGCCGCGTACACCAGCAGCAGGATCACCAGCTTGTCGACGATGTTGGTGTAGCGCTTGTGCCGGGCGAAGAATTTGCCGAACAACGGTCGCATCAATTGCCCGAGCACCAGCGGCAACAGCAGCATGGCGCAAAGGTCGAGCAGGGTTGAACCCAAGTCGATGCCACCGGCGCCGCTGCCGACCACGAAACTCACCAGCAACGGCGTCATGAAAATCCCCAGCACGCTGGACAGGCTCGCGTTGAGAATCGCCGCGGGTACGTTGCCACCGGCGCTGCCGGTCAGGGCCACTGAGGAAGAGATGGTCGAGGGCAGGGCGCAGAGGTACAAGAACCCGAGCATCAGCAGTGACGGAACGTACGAACCCAGCAACTTGCTGCTCAGCAGCCAGATCAGCGGGAACACTGCGAAGGTGAAGCCTTGCACCATCACGTGCAGTTTCCAGTTCTTCAGGCCTTGGCTGATTTGCTCGCTGGACAGGTTGACCCCGTGCAGGAAGAACACCAGGAACACACCGATGTTGATCACGTACTCGGCGTGCATTCCGCCGCCAGTGGCGCCGAAGGTCGGGAAGAAATACGCCAGCAGGGTGGCGATCAGCATGCCGCACAAGAACCAGTCAGTGACCACGCGTTTGAGGTGTTTGAAGGCATGCATAAACGGCACCGAATACATTTGTAAGAATTGATGACTTAGCCTAACGTCGGTCTCACCCGCCGTCTTGCGACATAAGGCCAATCAATGCCGACTAACGGACAACTTTCTCTTGAACGGGCGATTCCGGCGCTGAAGGCGTTGCCCCGTCCGCTTTTTGCCCGGGTGGAAAGCCTTGGCGCGGGCTCATGGACGCCGCCACATCGCCACGACTGGGTGCAGTTTTCCTACGCGATCAGCGGCGTTCTCGGCGTGCACACCGCCGAAGGCAGTTTTTTTGCGCCACCGCAGTGGGGGATCTGGATTCCCGCAGATCTGGAGCATCAGGTCGTGACGTCGATGCGCGCCGAGATGCGCAGCCTCTATGTGCGCCGCGAGGCGTGTGCCTGGGCGGACGGGCGGTGCCGGGTGCTGGAAGTCACGCCGCTGGCGCGGGAGCTGATCAAGAGTTTTTGCCTGCTGCCGGTGGAGTATCCACAGGGTGACAGCCAGGAAGCGCGGCTGGTGAACGTGCTGCTGGATCAGTTGGCGAGTCTGCCGGAGGTGGGGTTTTCCCTGCCGCTGCCCCGGCATCAGCGGTTGCTGGGGTTGTGCAACGAACTGATCGGAAACCCCGAACGCACAGTGACCTTGCAGGAATGGGCGCAGCGGCTGGGCATGTCGGAGAAGACGCTGATGCGGTTGTTCCAGCGTGAAACCGGGTTGAGTTTTCGAGGGTGGCGTCAGCGTATGCGGCTGCTGTCGTCATTGAGTTTGCTGGAGGAGGGGGACAGCGTGACCAATGCCGCGCTGTCTTGCGGGTATGACTCTACTTCGGCGTTTATTGCAGCGTTCAAAAGCCTGTTCGGGTTTACCCCAGGCGAGCTCTTCAAGCAGTAACACCACCGAATCAATGTGGGAGCGGGCTTGCTCGCGAACGCGGTGTGTCAGTCGACACCATCGTTGACTGGCACACCGCCTTCGCGAGCAAGTCGGATCGCCGCACCGCTGCTCCCACACTCGATTTGTGGCGATGCGGATATCAGGTTCTAAAGCGTCGAACCAACCCGTCCAGCTCATTCGACAATCCCGCCAGGCTCTGGGAATCCAGTCGCGCCGAGTTCGCCAGTTCCGCCACCAACTGCGCATCGCCATGAATCTGGCTGATGTGCCGGTTGATGTCTTCCGCCACCTGATGTTGTTGTTCTGCCGCGGTAGCGATCTGGGTGTTCATGTCGCGTATTACGTCCACCGACTCACGAATCTGCCCGAAACTGCTGCGCGCTTCGCCGATGCGGGTCACTGATTGCTGGGACACTTCCAGACTCGCATGCATCTGCTGCGTCACTTGGCTGGTGCGCTTGGCGAGGTTGCCGAGCAGGCCGTCGATTTCCGCGGTGGAGTCGGCGGTACGTTTGGCCAGCGCCCGCACTTCATCGGCCACTACCGCAAAACCACGACCTTGCTCACCCGCGCGCGCGGCTTCGATCGCCGCGTTGAGCGCCAGCAGGTTGGTCTGTTCGGCAATCGAGCGAATGGTGCCGAGAATCGACTGAATATCGTTGCTGTCGCGCTCAAGCTGCTGCATCGATTGGGCCGACTGTTCGATTTCCTGGCTCAAGCGATCGACGCTGGTCACCGCGGCATCAATCTGCTGCTGACCTTCACGTGCCTGGCGCTGGCCGCTGTCGGCGGATTCGGCCGCCTGGCTGCACGAACGCGCCACTTCGTTGGCGGTGGCCACCATTTCGTGGAACGCCGTGGACACCATGTCCACCGCTTCACGCTGGCGTCCGGCGGCTTCGGCCATGTCGCTGGAGACCTGGGTCGAACTCTTCGAGGTGGCAAGGATCTTGGTCGCGGCGCCGCCGATGCTTTGGATCAGGTTGCGAATCGCCGCCAGGAACTGGTTGAACCAATTGGCCAGTTGCGCGGTTTCGTCGCTGCCACGAATTTGCAGGTTTTTGGTCAGGTCGCCTTCACCCTGGGCGATGCCTTCCAGGCCGCTGGCCACGCTGCGGATCGGTCGAACGATGACGCTGGCGAAACTGGCACCGACGATGGCGAAGAACACGGCCAGCACGGCGGCGATGATCGCGATCAGCCAGGTCAGTTGAGTAGCCGAACTCATTACGTCGGTCTGCTTGATCAGGCCGATAAAGGTCCAGCCCAGTTGCTCCGACGGCCAGACGTTGGCCATGTAGCGCTCGCCGTTCAGCTCGACTTCCACCAGGCCTTTGCCGGCGTTGGCCAGTTGTGCGTAGCCTTCGCCGAGACTGCTCAGCTTTTTGAAGTTGTGTTCCGGTTGCTTTGGATCGACCAGCACGGTGCCGGTGTTTTCCAGCAGCATCAGGTAGCCGGTTTCACCAAGCTTGATCTGTTTAACGATTTCGGTGAGCTGCTTGAGCGTCACGTCGATGCTGACCACGCCGCCATTGGTGCCCAGCTTGTTGTCGATGGTGCGCACGGTACTGACGTAAGTTGCGTCGTCCTGAGCCCAGTAGTAAGCCTCGGTGCGGAACGGCTTACCCGGTTTGGCTTGGGCCGCCTTGTACCACGGGCGCTGGCGCGGGTCGTAGTTGTTGAGTTTCGCATCGTCCGGCCAGGACACATAACCGCCCGCGGCGGTGCCGAGGATGGCATACGCGTAGGAAGGGTGGCTGCTGCCCAGGTCCTGGAGGAGGGCGAAGACTTTTTTGTCCATCTCGCCCTGAGGAATGCTTTCGGCGTTGGCGCTCATGTAGGTCTTGAGGCTGTCGTCGGAGTTTTTGATCAGCGGTTGGGTCGCCAGGTAATTAACATTCTGGCTGATGCCGTCAAAAAACAACTGCATGGCGTTGCTGACCTGGCGGATTTCGCGGCCACTGCCGTCGACGAATCCTTCCCTGGCATCACTGCGCAGGTTCAGCACAACGAGCGTGGCGACCAGCACCACGGGCAAGCAGGCGATGATTGCAAACGCCCAGGTCAACTTCTGTTTGATGTTCATCCGCGCTCCAGATTTTTCTTGTAGTCCCACGCAGTGCAGATGACTCGCGGATTATTGGCAGGGGTAAACGTGTTTGATCGACCCGGGTCCTCGAGTGCGCCATCGTTATTTTTTGTTGAAACGATTGTCGGACAAATCACTCTGTCACTGAGGACTTCGGCTGCCATAGGCGGAAATTGAGGGTTAATGAGAAAAATCCTACGAAGGGTATGAATTGCGGTGTCAGCTTCTGTCGCAAATGCCCTCATAGCCCGTCAGCAACAAGTGACGCAGGGTCGGCTATGATCTTTGGCGGCTGATGACGGTGGTCAGGTTTGCCGGATTTTTCCGACACATTGTGTGCATCCGCCATGTTCATAGGTCGGCAACCCCTCCCCCCGGTGAGTGGATTGCCGTATAACGAATGACTTTCGCGTGTTTGGTAATAAAGGACCCCCAATAAAAGCTGATGAAGACTCCAAAACGCATTGAACCCCTGATCGAGGACGGTCTGGTCGACGAGGTGCTGCGCCCACTCATGAGTGGTAAAGAAGCAGCTGTTTACGTGGTGCGCTGCGGTAACGAGTTACGTTGCGCGAAGGTCTACAAGGAGGCGAACAAACGCAGTTTTCGTCAGGCGGCCGAATATCAGGAAGGCCGCAAGGTGCGCAACAGCCGTCAGGCTCGAGCGATGGCCAAGGGCTCCAAGTTCGGCAAGAAAGAAACCGAAGACGCCTGGCAGAATGCCGAAGTGGCGGCTTTGTTCCGCCTGGCCGGCGCGGGTGTGCGGGTCCCCAAGCCTTACGACTTCCTTGAAGGCGTGCTGCTGATGGAGCTGGTGGCCGACGAGTACGGCGATGCCGCGCCGCGTCTGAACGACGTGGTGCTGGAGCCGGACCAGGCTCGCGAATATCACGCGTTTCTGATTTCCCAGATCGTGCTGATGTTGTGTACCGGTCTGGTGCACGGTGACCTGTCCGAGTTCAACGTACTGCTGACCCCGACCGGCCCGGTGATCATCGACCTGCCGCAAGCGGTGGACGCAGCGGGCAACAACCACGCGTTCAGCATGCTGGAGCGGGATGTCGGCAACATGGCATCCTACTTCGGGCGGTTTGCACCGGAGTTGAAAAAGACCCGGTACGCCAAGGAAATGTGGGCCCTGTACGAGGCCGGCACCTTGCACCCGGCCAGCATCCTGACCGGCGAGTTCGACGAGCCGGAAGAGCTGGCCGACGTGGGCGGGATCATGCGCGAGATCGAGGCCGCACGCCTCGACGAAGAGCGCAAGCAAGCGGTACGCGCCGCTGACGACGCGCCACCGGGCAAAACCGAAGAACCGCCTCCGCCCTGGATGCAGTAAACGGTTAACGAAAAACCCGGCTTCGGCCGGGTTTTTTATGGATACCCAAGCCCGAAATCTCCAAACACTGGAGACCCCTGTGGGAGCGGGCTTGCTCGCGAAGAGACCATCACATCCAACCTCAATGTCACCAGGCAGTCCGCTTTCGCGAGCAGGCTCGTTCCCACATACTGGCGGTTTTGGAAGCACTCGCACACTCAAGGATTGAATGTGAACTCTACCCGCAATGCCCAACTGATCATCTTCGCCCGTCTGATCTCGGACTTCGGCGCTTTCCTCAACATGGTCGCCCTGGCCACCTACGTTTATCTGCTCAGCAATAGCGCCATGAGTGTCGGCATTTTTCTCGCCAGTCGTGTGGCCGGCGGGATTTTTGCCAGTTTGATCGGCACCACTTTCTATCGTCGCTGGGTCGGGCGTATGCCGCTGATTGCTTTTGATCTGCTGCGCGCCGCGCTGTTGGGCCTGCTGCTGGTACTGCCGGTCGCCCAGCAAGCGCTGCTGTTGCCGGTCATCGCATTCGGCCTAGGGTTTGGCAATTCGATGTTTGCCATCGGCCTAAACAGTCAATTGCCGCACCTGATCAATCGCGAACACCTGCTCAAGACCAATGCCTGGATCACGTCGGCGTCGTCGGCGGCCATGGTGGGCGGGAGTCTGGTGGCAGGGCTTATGGTGGCGGCGTTTGGCTTTGAAACGGTGTTTGCGTTGAACGTGGTCACGTACCTGCTGGCCGCGCTGTTCATTGTGCCGTTACGGTTTTCCAGGCCTGCACCGAGTGCCGAGCCAGATCCCGAGCGTGGCGAGTGGTCCGCGCTGGTTCAGGGTTTGCGCACAGTTCCTGTAGTGGCGGCGATGTTGGCGGTCGCCATGGCCGACACTTTGGGCAGCGCCGCGCACAACGTAGGGTTTCCAATCATCTCCAAACTGCTGACCCCCGACTCGGCCAGCACCACGCTGGGCATGACGCTGGCGGTTTGGGCCAGCGGAAAACTGATCGGCGCACGGATCGCCAGCCACATGAAAGGCTCGGACAACGCACACCTGGAACGGCGGTTTTTCTTCGGCGTGTTACTGATGTCCTGCGGCTTCATCCTGATGTTCCAGCAGCAGACCCTCTACGGATTGTTGCTGTTCGCGCTGCCGGCCGGCCTCGGTGACGGTTTCTCGGAAGTCGGCCTGATGTCGCGCCTGCAACGTGAGCCCGACCGCCTGCGCCTGCCGATTTTCAGCTTCCTGACCCTGCTGCAAATGACCGGTTTCGGCGTCGGCATGCTGATCGCCGCGCCGTTTTACGCGTGGTGGACGCCAGGCGCGGTGGTGCTGCTATTTCACGGTATTCCTCTCACCACCTTGTTGGTGGTGAAGGCACTGGCAATCAGGGGCGAGCGGGTTCGGCGCAGCAGCCCGACTCCAGGTTCTTGAGGATCGGACAGTCCGGGCGGTGGTCGCCGTGACAGTGTTCGACCAGGTCCTGCAGGGTGTCGCGCAGTTGGCCGAGTTCACGGATTTTCTGGTTCAACTCGTCGATGTGCTGACGGGCCAGGGCCTTCACATCGGCACTGGCGCGTTGACGGTCCTGCCAGAGGGTCAGCAGCTTACCGACCTCTTCCAGCGAGAACCCCAGGTCCCGCGAGCGCTTGATGAACGCCAATGTGTGCAGGTCGTCGGCGCTGTACACCCGGTAGCCGCTGTCGGTGCGATGGGCCGCCTTGAGCAGGCCGATGGATTCGTAATAACGGATCATCTTTGCGCTCAGGCCGCTGTGGCGCGCCGCTTGGCCGATGTTCATCGGTTGTCCTCCAGATCCTTGGGTTTCCAGGTTTTCAACAGTAGCGCATTGCTCACCACACTGACGCTCGACAACGCCATGGCCGCACCAGCCAGTACCGGGTTGAGAAAGCCGAACGCCGCCAGTGGAATGCCGATCAGGTTATAGACGAAGGCCCAGAACAGGTTCTGCCGGATCTTCGCGTAAGTCTTGCGGCTGATCTCCAGCGCCGCTGGCACCAGCCGTGGGTCGCCCCGCATCAGGGTGATGCCGGCCGCGTGCATGGCCACATCGGTGCCGCCGCCCATGGCGATGCCGATGTCGGCGGCGGCCAGGGCCGGGGCGTCGTTGATGCCGTCGCCGACCATTGCCACCACGCCGGTTTTTTTCAGCGTGGCGACCGTGGCGGCTTTGTCCGCCGGCAGCACTTCGGCATGCACATCGGTGATGCCGAGGGCGTCGGCAACCACTTTGGCGCTGCCGCGATTGTCGCCAGTCAGCAGGTGGCTGCTGATATGGCGTGCATTGAGTTGTTGCACAGCTTGCAGCGCGCCGGGTTTGAGGGTATCCCCGAAGGCGAACAGGCCCAGCACCCGTGGCTCGGGACTTTGTTCGATCAGCCAGGACAGGGTCCGGCCTTCGGCTTCCCACGCGATTGCCGAGTCAGCCAACGAACCCGCGCTCAAACTGCTCTCTTCCAGGAGACGACGATTGCCCAGCGCCAGCCGCCGACCCTCAAGATTGCCAGCGATGCCGCGTCCGGTCAGGGACTGGCTGTCGGTGACATCGGCCACGGTCAAACCACGTTCGGCGCAAGCGTCCAGAACGGCTTTGGCCAGCGGGTGTTCGCTGCCCCGTTGCAGGGCGCCGGCCATTTGCAGCAGGCCGGCTTCGTCACCCTCGATCGCACTTAAATGGGCGATGCGCGGCGCACCCGAAGTCAGCGTGCCGGTCTTGTCGAAGACCACCGCACTGACTTCATGGGCACGCTCCAACGCTTCGGCGTCCTTGATCAGAATCCCGTAACGCGCCGCCACGCCGGTGCCGGCCATGATCGCCGTTGGCGTGGCGAGCCCCAGTGCGCAAGGGCAGGCGATCACCAGCACCGCGACGGCGTTGATCAACGCCGTTTCCAGCGGCGCGCCGTACAGCCACCAGCCGATCAAGGTCGCCAAGGCGATGAGCAGAACTGCGGGCACGAACACCTGGCTGACTTTATCCACCAGTTTCTGGATCGGTGCCTTCGCGGCTTGAGCGTCTTCCACCAGACGGATGATCCGCGCCAGCACGGTCTCCGCGCCCAACGCCTGGGTGCGAACCAGCAACCGGCCTTCGCCATTGATCGCACCACCGGTGACCTTGTCTCCGGGATGTTTCGGCACTGGCAGGCTTTCGCCGCTGATCAGCGCCTCATCGGCGTGGCTCTGGCCTTCCACCACCTCGCCGTCCACCGGGAAGCGTTCGCCGGGCTTGACCAGTACCAGGTCATTGAGGCGCAAGGCGCTGATGGCGACGTCCTGCTCGCGGCCATCGATCACCTGAATTGCCCGCTCTGGACGCAAGGCTTCAAGGGCGCGAATGGCGCTGGCGGTCTGACGCTTGGCGCGGCTTTCCAGGTATTTTCCCAACAACACCAAGGCGATCACTACGGCAGAGGCTTCGAAATACAGGTGCGGCAAGCGGCCGGCGGCGGTGGCCCATTCGTAGACACTCAAGCCATAACCGGCGCTGGTGCCCAAAGCGACGAGCAAATCCATGTTGCCAGCACCGGCGCGCACGGCTTTCCACGCGGCCACATAAAAGCGCGCGCCGAAAATGAATTGTACCGGCGTGGCCAGGGCGAATTGCACCCAGGCCGGAAGCATCCAGTGCACACCGAACGGTTGTAGCAGCATCGGCAGTACCAGCGGCAAGGCGAGGGCGATGGCCGCGAGCAAGGCCCAGCGTTCGCGGTGCAGGCGCTGTTGCTGGTTGTCGGTTTGCGGGTGTTCGACTTCCCAGACACTGGCGTTGTAGCCGGCCTTGGTCACGGCGGCGATCAAAGTGTGCGGATCGACCTGACCGAGCAGTTCAAGGTGAGCGCGCTCGTTGGCGAGGTTGACGCTGACGCTCTTCACCCCCGACACCTTGGCGAGTGCACGTTCGACCCGGCCGACGCACGACGCACAGGTCATGCCGTCGATGCTCAACTCGAGGCTCTGTTGCGGCACGCTGTAACCGGCCTGCTGAACGGCTTCCATCAAGGCCGGCAGGCTGTCGCTGGGCGCTTGAATCCGGGCCTGTTCGGTGGCCAGGTTGACGCTGACAGCGCTGGCGCCGATGACTTTGCTCAAGGCTCGCTCGACACGCCCGGCGCAACTGGCGCAGGTCATGCCGGCAATCGGCAGATCGAAAGTGATGGATTCGGACATAGGTCACGCTCCCTGTAGAAGATATCTGCAGGATCAACCTTGCCATGCTGGCAAGGTCAAGCGCCAATCTACAAATTGCCGCACGCTGGATCGGAGGCCATCACAGCCAACAACAAAAATTAATTTCAGTAGTCGAGGGCTGCCGGCTTCAAGTACATCCCTTCCTGTGTCATCGCAATCCGGAACTTCAGCACATCCCCGGCTTTGAGCGTGATGTTCTGCGAACCCGGTGCAAGCATGCCCGGGTTGCACCCCGGTGCCTGACCCGGCAGCAGTTTGAGGCGCAGGGATACATTGCCCGGCGGCAGGTTGAACGAGGTGCTTTGTTCCTGGAACAGCCGCGCCGACAATTGATCGTGGATATACACGCCGATCTCGCAGCTGGTCGCGACTTCCAGTCGTTCGCGGGAAATGATCAGCACGCCATAATCCTCCCCGGCGGCATTGACCGAGGGCACGGCGGCGAAAAGGCTGAGGAAGCCAAACAGGCTGAAAGCTGACCAGCGCATGGCTGAATCTCCTGAGGTCGAGTCATTGATGGACGCAGCTTGGCCGAGCGCGGCGACGATTGCCAGCCCGGCAGTTTGCGTCAGAACTTGACCTTGCCATGGTGGCAAGCTCAAGACTGCACGCAACCTCATCAAAGGAGTCATCCCATGCAAGTGTTCAACGTTGAAGGCATGTCCTGCGGTCACTGTGTCAAGGCTATCACTCAGGCCCTGCAAGCCCAGGACCCGGCCGCCAGTGTACGAGTCGATCTGGCCGCAAAAGAAGTCGGTGTCGAGAGTGCGTTGACGACTGAACAGGTAATCGCCGCCATCACCGAAGAAGGCTACGACGCCAAAGTCGCCTGAGGTCAGGCGCAATCCCTGTAGGAGCGAGCTTGCTCGCTCCTACAGGTTCTGTGTTTTAGCTGACCGGCATCAGTTGCCTGAGGGTTTTTAATAGTTAGCGAGCTATCGGAATGTTCAAGGCGTCCCGGCGCGGCTAGACTGTCGAGCTGCCGACCTCTACTGGATGCCTGATGAACTTCCGTACCATTCTGATTCTTGGCGCCCTGAGCGCTTTCGGTCCGTTGGCGATCGATTTCTATCTGCCGGCCTTCCCGGCGATGGCGCTGGCGTTCGGCACCGACGAAAACCACGTTCAGATGACGCTGGCGGCCTATTTCCTGGGCCTGTCTCTTGGCCAGCTGGCTTACGGCCCGGTGGCGGATCGTTTTGGGCGACGCATTCCGTTGCTGACCGGTGTCGGCTTGTTCACGGCAGCCTCATTGGCATGCGCCTATGCACCGAATCTCGAATGGCTGATCGGCGCGCGATTCATCCAGGCGCTGGGCGGCTGCGCAGGCATGGTGATTGCTCGGGCGATTGTCAGCGATAAATGCGATGCGGTGGGTTCGGCAAAAGTCTTTTCGCAGTTGATGCTGGTGATGGGGCTGGCGCCGATTCTTGCGCCAATGCTGGGCGGGCTATTGGTCAATACCACAGGCTGGCAGTCGATCTTTCTAGCGTTGACCGGATTCAGTGCCTTGGCCGGGCTGGCGGTGGCGCTTGGGTTGCCGGAGAGTCTGCCCGCCCACGTGCCACGCCAACCGTTGTCGGGGGCGTTGCGTCAGTACGGGCGGTTGCTGGCGGATCCGGTGTTCCTCGGCCATGCGCTGACCGGTGGCATCGCCATCGCCGGGATGTTTGCCTACATCGCCGGTTCACCGTTCGTGTTCATCAAGCTCTACGGCGTACCGCCCGAACATTTCGGCTGGCTGTTCGGTACCAACGCGGCGGGTTTCATCCTGGTGGCGCAGGTCAACGCACGACTGCTGGCCAAGCGTGGTCCGGCGTTCCTGTTGGCGCGTGCCGTGTGGGTTTACCTGGGCGCCGGCCTGACGCTGCTCGCCGTCAGTGCGTTGCACACCGAGCAATTATGGCCACTGCTGATTCCACTGTTTATCTGTATCGCCAGCCTGGGTTGCATCCTCCCCAACGCTTCGGCTTGCGCCATGAACGGCCAGGGCGCCCGGGCCGGCAGTGCATCGGCGATGCTCGGTTGCCTGCAATTCAGCGTCGCCGCAGGGGCAGCGGCGTTGGTGGCTGTTTTACACGATGGCAGCGCCATGCCGATGGCCATGGTCATCAGCCTATGCGCAATTCTGGTGGTGAGCGTGGCGATGCTCACCCGGCGGTTGCAAAATGCCCGGGCATTGGCAAAAGCCCCGGTCTGAGGACAGACTCAGCCAGCAGCGCGCTGCTGGTGGTCAACAATTTGATGAGGTGCGTGCAGGCGCGCTTCCAGGGTTCGGGTAAAGGCGCGAGCTTCGGCTTCGCTGCGAAATGTCACGGTGTGTTGGTCCAGGCGGACCTGCCACTGGGATTTTGCCACTTCTTTTATCAGGATCTTCATTGCTGACCTCCTATCGTAAAAGATTGCATCGCAGAGGACTCGATTGTAGACCCGAATACGATCGCAATTGTGACAACGGTCAACTCTCTGACTGACGGTGTCGCCCACCTGCGGACGACACCTGTGTCATCTCGCTTCAGAACCCTTCAAGCACAATTTTACCCTTGGATTTACCGCTTTCCAGCAGTTCATGGGCGCGACGCAGGTTGGCGGCGTTGATGGTCCCGAAGTGCTCGCCGACCGTGGTTTTCAGCGTTCCGGCATCGATCAGCCCGGCCACGCGGTTGAGCAATTTATGCTGCTCGATCATGTCTGCGGTTTCGAATAGTGAACGGGTGTACATGAACTCCCAGTGCAGCGACAGGCTCTTGCGCTTGAGCTTGGTCACGTCCAGCGCCTTCGGATCATCAATCAACGCCAGTTTGCCTTGCGGCGCCAACGCCTCGACCAGTTGATCCAGGTGATGGTCGGTCTGGGTCAGGCTGGCGACGTGGGACACCTGATCAACCCCCGCACGTTTGAGTTCTTCGCTCAGCGGCTGACTGTGATCGATCACCAGATCAGCCCCGAGCTCAGCGACCCAGCTCTGGGTTTGCGGGCGGGACGCGGTGCCAATGACTTTCAGCCCGGTGAGCTGGCTGGCCAGTTGCGTGAGGATCGAACCTACACCGCCAGCGGCGCCGACGATCAGCAGGCTCTGGCCTTCATCGGTTTTGCCTTCACGCACTTGCAGGCGTTCGAAGAGTAATTCCCACGCGGTGATGGCTGTCAGCGGCAGCGCGGCGGCTTCGGCGAAACCGAGGGTTTTCGGCATATGGCCGACGATCCGCTCATCCACCACATGCAGCTCGCTGTTGCCGCCGGCACGGGCGATGGAACCGGCGTAGAACACTTTGTCACCGGCCTTGAACAGCGTCACTTCACTGCCGACTGACTTGACCACGCCGGCCACATCCCAGCCCAGCACTTTCGGCGCGCCAGCTTCTGGCTGGACGTTCTGCCGGACCTTGGTGTCCACCGGGTTGACCGAGATGGCTTTGACTTCCACCAACAGGTCACGCGGCCCAGCGACAGGCTCTGGCAATTCAATGTCTTGCAGGGATTTTTCGTCGCTGATTGGCAGGGACGCGTAGTAGGCAATGGCTTTCATTGGGAGGACTCCGTAAGCGTAAAAAAGAGAGGGTCAGACCACGGAGCGCAGGCGCTTGAGTTCAAAGTGTTCAAGGAAGTCGCCGGCCTTGGCGCGGAAGTTCTGGATATGCGCGCTGTCGTCGTGGGCTTGCAGGGCTTCGTCACTGCTCCATTTTTCGATCATGTAGAAGGCCAGAGGATTGGCGAGGTCCTGGTGCAAGTCGTATTGGCCACAACCGGCCTCGGCGCGGGTCGGTTCCAGCAGCGCACGCAAGTGCTGTTCGAGGACGTCCTGCTGGTCGGCTTTGGCGATCAGGGTGGCAATGGCGGTAAACGGCTGGGACATGTTCGACTCCGGGAACGGGATGATTTCGATGGAGCAGATGATTGGCTATTTCTCCGCAAGATAAAACCCGCTAAAACAGCAGTCTCTTTCAATATTTTTTTGATAATGGAGGCTAAATGCTGCGTTTCGATGACTTGCAGTTATTCGTCCGGGCTGCGGACCTGGGCAGTCTGTCGGCCGCGGCGCGTGGCATGGACATGTCGGCGGCGGTGGCCAGTGCGGCGTTGAAACGCATCGAACAGCAACTCGGCGCCCGGTTGCTCGCCCGTTCCACCCGCAGCCTGCGCCTGACCGCCGAGGGCGAGGGCTTTCTCGAATACGCTCGGGCGGCCTTGAGCAATCTCGATGAGGGCCGACGTTTGTTGGCTAGCGGCCAAGACCAGGTCAGCGGGATTTTGCAGCTGTCGGCGCCTTCGGACTTTGGCCGTAACCTGCTGTTGCCATGGCTGGATGAGTTTCAACGCGAGCATCCGAAACTCACCGTGCGTTTGCTGCTGGGGGACCGCATCGCCGACCTGTTCCGCCAACCGGTGGACATTGCCCTGCGTTATGGCGAACCGGAAGACTCCAGCCTGGTGGCCCTGCCCATCGCCCCGCAGAATCGCCGCGTCCTCTGTGCCGCCCCGAGTTACCTGGCCCGGCATGGCGAGCCACGGCATCTGGAGCAACTGGCCCAGCACAATTGCCTGCTGTTCATGCTCGGTAGCCGGGTCCATGACCACTGGAGTTTCCACGACGGTAAACGCGAGGTCAGCCTGACCGTCAGCGGTGATCGCTTCAGTGACGATGCCGATGTGGTGCGACTGTGGGCCGTGGCGGGTGCCGGTATCGCTTATAAGTCCTGGCTCGATGTGGCGGCCGATGTCCTGGCCGGTCGCTTGAAAGTGCTCATGCCGGAGCTGCTCTGTGAGCGCGCACCTCTGAATTTGCTGTGCGCCCATCGCGCACAATTGAGTAAGCCGGTTAACCTTTTACGGGAAATGCTTGCCATTCGATGCGCCCGTTTAAGTGGCCAATTTCCGATGTAATCGGGCATCGATCATTAGTCGCAGGCAAAAAGCGAAATTTCTCTCAGCAACAATCACCCGCAAGGGTTTCCCAAGGGCAGGAACCGGCGGTTAACCCGCTTATACTAGCGCCCGCCTCATGTACGCACCGTCGACCTCGCACTAGCGGGTTCACGCTCGATTCAGCCAGGCCCCAAGGTCAATCGCCAGTGCTTCACAAAATCCGTGAAGGACCGGCCTTTGCAAGTGGGTGGCTTTGCCTCGGCTCATGGCGGTTTGCGCGTCTTGGCCGACGACACATTACTGGTCAAGATGTCTCTGAGCAGTAGACGAAACGATTCAACAGGGAGTGAATACATGGAACATGCACCTTGCATCAGTCAGATCGCCACGTTGCTGGCTGACCCAAAGCGCAGCGCAATGATGTGGGCCTTGATGGACGGCTCGGCGCGACAAACCGAAGAGCTGGCGCTGTTGGCCGGCCTGTCACCGTCTTCGGCCAGTGCACACCTGGGGCGTTTGTCCGCCGGAGGTCTGTTGAAAGTCGAAACCCGCGGCCGCAAGCGGTTCTTCCGACTGGCCGCGCCCGAAGTCGGCGCTGCCATAGAAGCACTGGCCAGCGCTACCCTGGCCAGCTCGCCGCGGGAAATTCCGGACATCTTCAAACGCACGACACCCATCGCCAAACCTCAGGCGGCGCCTTCGTCATTGTTGCGCGCCCGACTGTGCGGCGAGCATCTGGGAGGCACCCTGGCCGCCGACCTCTACCAGCGTCTGCTGGATGCGGGCTGGATCGAGCAGTTCGATCAGCGGGTGATGATCACGCACAAAGGCGCAACGCAATTGGCGTCGCGCGGCGTGTTCGTCCAGGCGCTGGCGCAAAGCAACGGCAGGGCTGCCTGCGCGTGTCCTGACTGGAGCGAAAGACGCCCGCACATGGGCGGTTCACTGGGGGCGGCGTTGCTGCAATTGTTCATGCAGTCCGGCTGGCTGAGCCTGCCCAACGATTCGCGCGCCTTGCAGATCACCGCGGCAGGGCAGCGTGAAATCCATCGTTTTGCCAAGGAAACCGAGCTGGAAATGGCGCATTAGAGCCATTTGAGGGCGACGTCCGGGGCTCGGGGTTCCTGGCGTCGTTCAGAGTTGTGGACAGGTCGCATCCAGCAATAACCCCCAGCGGCTATCACGCACACTCGAACCGGGGACTTTCGGATTTGGGGGATGTGTCATGGATACACGAGGCTTCAGCGCGGCAGAACGACTGGAACGGCTGCCCATCAGCGGCTATCACCGCATCATTTTCATCATCATTGCCCTGGCGTTTTTCTTCGACTCCATGGACCTGGCGATGATGACCTTCTTGCTCGGCTCGATCAAAACCGAGTTCGGCCTGAGCACGGCGCAGGCCGGGTTACTGGCCAGCTCGAGTTTTTTCGGGATGGTCGTGGGAGCGTCGCTGTCCGGTCTGCTCGCCGACCGTTTCGGCCGTAAACCGGTGTTTCAGTGGAGCATCGTGTTGTGGGGCATTGCCAGTTATCTGTGTTCCACGGCGCAGAACGTCGAAACGCTGACGTTGTTCCGAATCCTGTTGGGAATCGGCATGGGCATGGAGTTTCCCATCGCTCAGTCGATGCTTTCCGAACTGATTCCGGCCAAGGGGCGCGGGCGGTATATCGCATTGATGGATGGCTTCTGGCCGCTGGGTTTCGTCGCTGCCGGGGTGCTCTCGTACTTCCTGTTGCCGGTGATTGGCTGGCGCGACATCTTCCTGGTCCTGGCTGTACCGGCGGTGTTTGTCCTGGCGATTCGTTTTTTCATTCCCGAGTCACCGCGCTGGCTGGAACAGGCGGGGCGCGATGAGGAGGCGGACAATGTCTTGCTGCGCATCGAAGATCGGGTCCGCACATCACTGGGGCGATCGGATCTGCCTGAGCCCATTCGCCTGCCGCGCGCAGCGAGTACGCCAGGCAACTTCTTTTCCGCGTTGCGCGAGATCTGGTCGCCACTGTACCGCCAGCGCACGATGATGATCTGGAGCGTGTGGTTCTTTGCCTTGCTCGGTTTTTACGGCCTGACGTCCTGGCTCAGCGCCTTGCTGCAACAGTCGGGTTTCGCCGTGACTCAGTCGGTCTACTACACCGTGCTGATTTCCCTCGGCGGGATTCCCGGTTTCCTGATGGCCGCCTGGCTGGTGGAGCGCTGGGGGCGTAAACCGGTGTGCGTCGTGACGTTGCTCGGCGGCGGGGTGATGGCGTTTCTTTATGGGCAGAGCGCCGTGTTTGGCGGCAACGTCAGTCTGCTGATTGCCTCGGGCCTGTTGATGCAGTTCTTTCTGTTCGGCATGTGGGCGGTGCTCTACACCTACACCCCGGAGTTGTACCCGACATCGGCGCGTGCCACCGGCTCGGGTTTCGCTTCGGCTATCGGCCGCGTGGGGTCACTGCTCGGACCGTTGGTGACCGGGCTGGTGTTTCCAATCACCGGGCAGGGCGGGGTGTTTGCACTGGGTGCGATGTGCTTTGCGATTGCGGCGGGGGTGGTGTGGATGTTCGGGATGGAGACGCGGGGCAAGACGCTGGAGGAGTTGAGCGAGGCCACGATTGTCGGCTAAACACCGATTGAATGTGGGAGCGGCGGTGTGTCAGTCACCGATGATGTTGACTGACACGCCGCCTTCGCGAGCAAGTCCGCTCCCACAGGGTTACGCGATGAGTCTTACGGTTTGATCAGCCTGGCATCCAGGCTGTTCTGCGCCAGGCGCTTGGCCTGATCCTGAGTCATGCCAAGATCGGTATACAGCGCATGGAAGTTCTCGGTCACATACCCGCCAAAGTACGCCGGGTCATCGGAGTTCACGGTCACTTTCACGCCACGTTCGAGCATGTCGAGAATGTTGTGCTGGGACATGTGATCGAACACGCAAAGCTTGGTGTTGGACAACGGGCACACGGTCAGCGGGATCTGCTCGTCGATGATCCGCTGCATCAAGCGCTCGTCTTCGATGGCGCGCACGCCATGGTCGATGCGCTGGATTTTCAACAGGTCGAGGGCTTCCCAGATGTACTCGGGTGGACCTTCTTCACCGGCGTGGGCGACGGTCAGGAAGCCTTCGCCGCGAGCACGATCAAACACGCGCTGGAACTTGCTCGGCGGGTGGCCCATTTCGGAACTGTCCAGGCCGACGGCGACGAACGCATCGCGGAACGGCAGCGCCTGGTCGAGGGTCTTCTCGGCTTCTTCTTCGCTCAAGTGGCGCAGGAAACTCAGGATCAAACCGCTGGTGATGCCCAGTTGCTGCTCGCCATCCTTCAACGCAGCGGCGATGCCGTTGAGCACCACTTCGAACGGGATACCACGGTCGGTGTGGGTCTGCGGGTCGAAGAACGGTTCGGTGTGAATCACGTTCTGCGCCTTGCAGCGCAACAGGTAGGCCCAGGTCAGGTCGTAGAAATCCTGAGAAGTGCGCAGCACGTCGGCGCCCTGGTAATACAGGTCGAGAAACTCTTGCAGGTTGTTGAAGGCGTAGGCCTTGCGCAGGGTTTCGACGTCGCTCCACGGCAGGGCGATCTTGTTGCGTTCGGCCAGGGCGAACAGCAGCTCGGGCTCCAGTGAGCCTTCCAGGTGCAGGTGCAGTTCTGCCTTGGGCAGGGCGTTCAGCCAGTCGTACATATTCTTTTCTCATCAGGTGCAGATGGCGAGCATTCTACAGGTGCTCGTGGAAACAATTGGCAAAACCTGACCAGCCGGTTCATTACACTGCTTCCTGCTCCCGTCGATAAGCGTAGGTGTCGGCGAAGCGCGAGAGCAAGAATTCGGCGCAGGTGGTGGCCGGATACTTCGCCGGGTGCCGTTCATCCTGGCATCCGGGCAGGCATTCGATGGCCGTGTCGGGGTGCGGCTCGGCGAAGAACGGCATCGAGTAACGGTCCACCCCCAGTGGGCTGATTACCCGGTGCGGCGTCGACAGGTAACGGTCGTTGCTCCAGCGCGCCATCATGTCGCCGAGGTTGACCACAAACGTGCCGTCGATCGGCGGTGCATCGATCCATTCACCGCGCACATTGCGCACTTGCAGGCCACCGGCGGCATCCTGGTAAAGCAGAGTGATGCAGCCGTAATCGGTATGGGCACCGGCACCTTGCTGTTCTTCGGAACTGGCGGTGTCACGCGGTGGGTAATGAATCATCCGCAGCACGCTGACCGGCTGGTTGAAACGTGTGTCGAAAAAGTCGCGCTCGATACCCAGGGCCAGCGTCATCGCGCGTAACAGGGTTTGCGCGAGGGCCTGCATGTCGACGTAGTGCTGCTCCATCAGCGATTCCCAACCGGGCATCGATGGATGGCGGTTCGGGCCGCGCAGAGGTTTTTCCGCCAGCACCTCGGGATGATCGGCTGGCAGGTGCAGGCCCATGTCGAAGGTTTCTTTCAGGTCGCTGGGTTTGCTCGGGTCGAGTTGCTCGGTGGCGATCGCGCCGTAACCGCGATGGTGCTTGGTCTGGGTGATGTCGATCTTGAGTTTTTCGGCGGCGGGCAGGGCGAAGAAACGTTGGGCGCTGTCGAGCACTGCGTCGATGCGCGATGGGCTGATCGGATGACCCTTGATGTAGAAAAAGCCCCACTCGCGACAGGCGTGATCGATTTGGGTGGCGACTGACTGCCAGGCGGTTTGGTCATCGCTGTAGAGCGGGGCGATGTCGATGATCGGGAGTTGGTTCATGCGCAGTCCTTGAAAACCCTGAAAATCCGATGTGGGAGCGGCGGTGCGGCGATCCGACTTGCTCGCGAAAGCGGTGTGTCAGCCGGCATCAATGTTAAATGTACTGCCGCTTTCGCGAGCAAGCCCGCTCCCACAGGGAGATTGTGTTTGGCTCGTGAATTACTTCGGTATCTCCGCCTTCATGCCTTCAACGTAGTAGTTCATTGATGCCAGCTCCGTGTTGGTCGCGCTCGCACCGGCCGCAATTTTCTCGACCCCGGCCTGATCCTTGATCGGCCCGGTAAACGGATGCAGCGCACCGCTCTTGATGTCAGCAATGAGCTGCTCCGCTTCGGTCTTCACCGCGGCCGGCACCAGATCGCTGATCGGCAACTCAACGGTGCCTTCCTTCAAACCACCCCAGTAATCCTGGGTTTTCCAGCCGTGATCGAGCACGCTCTGGGTCGCCTGAATGTAGTGCGGACCCCAGTCGTTCACGATCGAGGTCAGTACCGCTTTCGGTCCGAAGTGGGCCATGTCCGAAGCGTAGCCGACGGCATACACCCCGCGACGTTCGGCAGCCTGGATCGGCGCCGGGCTGTCGGTGTGCTGGAACACCACGTCCACGCCCTGGTCGATCAGCGCGTTGGCCGCATCAGCTTCCTTGCCCGGATCGAACCAGGAATTGACCCACACCACCTTGATCTCGGTGCCGGGGTTGTACTTGTTCAGGGCCAGTTGAATGGCATTGATGTCGCGGATCACTTCCGGGATCGGGAACGAGGCGACGTAGCCAATCTTTTTGGTCTTGGTCATCTTCGCCGCGAGGAAGCCGCCCACATAACGACCTTCGTAAGTACGCGCCAGGTAGGTGCCCAGGTTCTTGTCCTGCTTGTAGCCGGTGGCGTGTTCGAAGGTCACCTTGGGAAATTGTCTGGCGACTTTCAGGGTCGGGTTCATGTAGCCGAAGGAGGTGGTGAAAATCAGGTCGTACTTGTCCTTGGCCATGTTGCGGATCACCCGTTCGGCGTCGGCGCCTTCGGCAACGTTTTCCACGTAGTGGGTGGTGATCTGGTCGCCGAATTTCTGCGCCAGCTCTTTGCGCCCCTGTTCATGCTGATACGTCCAGCCGTGGTCCCCGATCGGGCCGATATAGACGAAGCCGACTTTCAGCGGGTCGGCGGCACTGGCGGTCAGGCTGACGCTTAGACCGATGGCCGCGGCAACGGCGCCAAGCAGCTTCTTCAACGGACGTTTGTGCATGAATTCGAACTCCATGTTGTTGTGAGGTTGGCAAGGTCAATGCAAATTGCTGACCAACAAGACAACAAAATCATCGAAACCGTGATGACGCCTTCGCGAGCAAGCCCGCTCCCACAGGATTTGCGCAAATCCTGTGGGAGCGGGCTTGCCCGCGAAGGGGCCGGTAAGGCCAATAAAAGTGCATGCCCCGAACCGGTTGCCATCCACTGGTGCGCTAAGGTGTAACGAAACGTTAGCGCCGCCCCGCAGTCAGTAGCTCATCGCTCTGGTTTCGCTCCACTCGGCAAAAAGGCCCGCAATGCTCACATTCCTCAAGCAAGAAACATTTCTGCTGCTGGCCCTGATCGCTGCCTTCATCGCCTATCCGTTGGAGCACTGGTTGTTGCACAGTGGCCAGCCCATCGCACTGAGCGCCGGCCTGGTATTGATCGCCTTCATCGTCGTCGCCTCCATGCGCGTCGCCCATCACGCCGAACTGCTCGCCGAAAAAGTCGGTGACCCCTACGGCACGATGATCCTGACCCTGGCCGCCGTGCTGGTGGAAGTGGTGATCCTGGCGATCATGATGAGCAACGAAGCCTCGCCGACCTTGGTGCGCGACACCATCTATTCGGCGGTGATGCTCGATATCAACGGCATCCTCGGCCTGGCCGCGTTGATGGGCGGGATCAAGCATGGCGAACAGTCCTACAACGACGACTCGGCGCGCAGCTACAGCGTGATGATCCTCACTGCCATGGGCGTTTCCATGGTGGTGCCGGAGTTCATTCCCGAGGCCAACTGGAAACTTTATTCGGCGTTCACCATTGGCGCGATGGTCATGCTCTACACGCTGTTCCTGCGGATGCAGGTCGGGCCGCACAGTTATTTCTTCAGCTACAGCTACCCGGAAAAACGCCGCAAGAAAGCGCCGAGTGACGCGCCGGAACCGATCAATCTGGGGCTGAGCATCGCGACGTTGGTGTTCGGAGTGGTGGTGATAGGCGCACTGGCGGAAGTGATGTCCAAAACCCTCGACCTGGGCCTGGAAGGAACGGGCGCACCGCCGGTGATCACGGCGATCCTGGTGGCGGCGATCTCCGCGGCGCCGGAGATTCTGACCGCGTTGCGGGCGGCGTTGGCCAATCGCATGCAATCAGTGGTGAACATCGCCATGGGCGCGTCGCTGTCGACGGTGATCCTGACGGTGCCAGTGATGGAAGCAATGGCGCTTTACACCGGTCAGCCGTTCCAGATGGCCATGACTCCGGTGCAGACCGTGATGATCTTCCTCACCCTGATCGTCAGCGCGATCAACCTCAACGACGGCGAAACCAATGCCATCGAAGGGATGACCCATTTTGTGCTGTTTGCGACGTTCATCATGTTGTCGCTGCTGGGTCTTTAAACCCAACCGGATCAAAAATGTGGGAGCGGGCTTGCTCGCTCCCACAGTTGTCAGTTGTTGTGTCAGGTGCCGGCGATCAACTGCCGAGCCGCCTGGCTGTGATCGGCAATCAACCCTTTCAGATCCAGCCCTTCGACCTGCCCGTCGATCACCCGCCACTGGCCACCGATCATCACCCGATCCGCTCGATCCGCGCCGCACAGCAGCAACGCCGACACCGGATCATGACTGCCGGAGAAGCGCAGCTCATCGAGCTTGAACAGCGCCAGATCCGCCTGCTTGCCCACCGCCAGTTCGCCGATGTCCGTGCGCCCCAGCAGCTGCGCCGAACCCTTGGTGGCCCAGCCCAATACCAATTCCGGGGTGATCTTTTCCGCACCGTAACGCAGCCGCTGAATGTAAAGCGCCTGGCGGGTTTCGAGCATCATGTTCGAGGCATCGTTGGACGCCGAACCGTCCACGCCCAGGCCTAGCAATGCGCCTGCGGCGGTCAGGTCCAGGGTCGGGCAGATCCCGGAAGCCAGGCGCATGTTCGAACTCGGGCAATGGCAAATGCCGGTGCCGGCGGCGCCGAGGCGGGCGATTTCGTCCGGGTTGAAATGGATGCCGTGCGCCAGCCAGGTGCGCGGGCCGAGCCAGCCGACGCTGTCCAGATAATCCACGGTGCGCAGGCCGAAGCGTTGCAGGCAGAAGTCTTCTTCATCGAGGGTTTCCGCCAAGTGGGTGTGCAGGCGCACGTCGAGTTTGTTGGCCAGTTCGGCGCTGGCGGACATGATTTCCGGTGTCACCGAAAACGGCGAGCAGGGCGCCAGGGCGATCTGGATTTGTGCGCCGTCGCCACGTTCGTGGTACGCGGCGATCAAGCGCTGGCTGTCGTCGAGAATCACTTCGCCTTGCTGCACGGTTTGTTGCGGCGGCAGGCCACCGTCCGCTTCACCCAGGCTCATGGAACCGCGGGTGAGCATGGCGCGCATGCCCAGTTCACGGACGCTCTCGACTTGCACGTCGATGGCGTTTTCCAGCCCTTCCGGAAACAGGTAATGGTGGTCGGCCGCCGTGGTGCAACCGGACAGCAGTAATTCCGCCAGCGCGACTTTCGTGGCGAGGGCGAGCTTTTCAGGCGTGAGTCGCGCCCAGACCGGATAGAGGGTTTTCAGCCACGGGAACAACGGCTGATTGACCACCGGCGCCCAGGCGCGGGTCAGGGTTTGGTAGAAATGGTGATGGGTGTTGATCAGCCCCGGCAGGATCACATGCTCGCGGGCATCGAAGACGTGTCCACAGGGCGCGGAAGGTTGCTGGCCAGCGCCAAGCACTTCGACGATCAAACCGTCTTGCAGCACCAGTCCGCCACGGGCATCGAGGCCATTGGCAGTGAAGATCGCGAGGGGATTTTTTAACCAGGTACGGGTCGCAGGCATGTTGGCCGGCTCCTCTGAAAGTTGGGTTCAGGTTAGCCAGCTCAGTGATTACCCTGTCTGCTGATCCAGGGTCGCCGCGGGGACGAAGTGCGGAGTTTCAAACAAAACTGCTCGGCGGGCAAGCCCGGCCCGACCAGACGATGCAAAACCCTGTGTGGAATAAGCCCCTGTGGGAGCGGGCTTGCTCGCGAAGGCGCAGTGTCAGTCGCCATCAATGTTTTATGACACACCGCCTTCGCGAGCAAGCCCGCTCCCACCCTGGATCTGTGGCGTTTACCAGGGAATCGTTTCGCCTTTGTAGTTCACAAAATGATGCCCGCCCTTGCCGACATACGCATTCACCTGATCAACCAGACCGCGAGTGCTGGTGTCCACGTCAATGTCAGCGCCTTCACCGCCCATGTCGGTCTTCACCCAACCCGGATGCAGCGACAGCACGGTGAGTTTCTGCTCGCCCAGTTGAGTGACGAAACTGTTGGTCATGGAGTTCAGTGCGGCCTTGCTCGCCTTGTACAATGCCAGCTCCGGCGCGTCCGGCATGGTCACGCTGCCCAGCACCGAACTCATGAACGCCAGCACGCCAGTCTCGGGACGGATTTGCCCGGCGAAGCGCTGGGCCAGGTTGATCGGCGCCACGGCATTGGTGAAGAACAGCTGACCGACTTCGGCCAGCGTCGCGCCGCCCGGCGTCTGAACCTCCGGTCCTTTGACCCCGGCGTTCACGAACAACAGGTCGAACACTTCGCCCTTGAGCTGCTGGCTGAGGGCGATGGCCGCTTGTTGATCATCCATGTCGAGTTTTTCGATCCGCACCTTGCCCAGGGCCTGCAAGGCTTCGGCGTTCTGCGGATTGCGCACGGTGGCGGTGACTTGCCAGCCGTCGGCCAGCAGGGTTTTTACCAGGCCGAGGCCCAGGCCCCGGGAGGCGCCGATGATGAGTGCGGTTTTTGCCTTGGACATGAGTGGCTTCCTTGATAAATGAGGATCACGGATTCAAAGGACAACGCTGACCGAGCCGTTGCTGCAACTCCTGACGCAGCGCGTCGAGTTCAGCCATGCGGGTTTCGATCAGTTTGAGCTTGTCTTGCAGCAGTTGCGTGACGGCGCTGTCAGGATCGGGCGAGTGCCACAATGTAGCGACGCTGTTGCCGATTTCGCCGAGGGTAAAGCCCAGCCGTTGAGCCGTCTTGATGTACAGCACCAGTTGCACCATGTCTGCCGGGTAGTCGCGATAACCGTTGGCGCTGCGTTGCGCCGCGATCAATCCGCGCTGTTCGTAAAAGCGCAGCGTGTCGCGGCTGACGGCGCTGGCCAGGGCTAATTCACCGATGCGCATGATGACGTCTCGAGAGGGCTTGACCCTGGAGCATACTCCAGGCTTTAGCCTTGTTGCTCCCTGATTTTCTGGAGCAAGGCCGATGTGGACTTCAACGCAATATCGTCAAGTGGTGCGCGGCAGCGCTTGGTACGACCTGATCGTCACGGTGGCGTTTGTCACGCCGTGGAGTTTTGCGGCGTTGCATGGGGTGCTGTTGAGTGTGAGTCAGGCCTTTGATCTGCCCGGCGAGCTGCCGCCGTTCGAGCCGATGCACATGCTGATGGCGAATCTGTTGGGCTCGATTGTCTGTGTGTGGGCGGTGCTGCGGATTCGCGATCCGCAGCAGGTGTATGGGCGGTATGACGCGGTTGGGAGATTCCTGTTCTCCACTTGGCAGCTCTATGCCTTGGTCCACGGTGCCAGTTCATTGTTGGTGATTTTCTTGTTCTTTGAATTGGCGTGGGGCGTTGTTCAAGTGTTGCCTGTTCGGGCGCTTTCGCGAGCAAGCCCGCTCCCACAGTAGACCGAGTCGCCGGGCAAGTACGCGGTCAAATGTGGGAGCTGGCTTGCTCGCGAAGAGGCCCGCCCAGCCACCCCTAATGCCCGGCCTGCCACGGCTGCCCCAATGACACCGGCGCATACAACCGCGTACGCACCGCATCCCGGGACAACAGCACCAACACCACAATGGTCGCCACATACGGCAGCATCGCCAGCAGGCTCGACGGAATCGCCAGCCCCAACCCCTGCGCCACCAAATGCAGGATGCTGGCGAGGCCGAAAAGATACGCGCCCAGCAACAGTCGCCACACCCGCCAACTGGCAAACACCACCAGTGCCAAGGCGATCCAGCCGCGGCCGGCGCTCATGTTTTCCGCCCACATCGGCGTGTAGGCCAGGGACAGATACGCCCCGGCCAACCCGGCCATCGCCCCGCCAAACAGCACTGCCAGCGTGCGCACGCCCAACACCGGCAACCCCATGGCGCTCGCCGCGTCAGGGTTTTCTCCGACGGCCTGAATGATCAGCCCGATGCGGCTTCTAAGAACCACCCAGGCCACCAGCGCAAACAGCGCGAACGAGAGATACACCAGCAGATCCTGGGCAAACAGCATCCGCCCGATCAGCGGAAGCTCACTCAAGTAGGGAATCGCCACCGGCTCGAAACCCGCCAACGGTTTGCCGACCCACGCCGCACCAACAAAGGTCGACAGGCCCACACCGAAAATCGTCAACGCCAACCCCGTGGCGACCTGATTGGCGTTGAACACCAGCGCCACCACGGCAAACAACGACGACAACAACATCCCGGCGAGCATCGCCAGCAACACCCCGAGCCAGAGGTTGCCGCTGTTGAGCGCGACGATGAAACCGATCACTGCGCCAAACAGCATCATCCCTTCCTGCCCCAGATTGAGGACGCCGCTCTTTTCGCAAACCAGTTCACCCAGCGCCACTAGCAGCAACGGCGTGCCGCAGCGGACCATCGCGTAGAAAATATTGCTCAGCAGATCGATATCCATCACAGCGCTCCTGCGGGTACGGCGGTGGCTTGCGCGCGGCGAGTCCAGCGCAGGTTCAATCGGGGTCGGTAGAGAATCAGCACGTCGCTGGCCAGCAGGAAAAACAGCATCATTCCCTGGAACAATTGCGTGATGGCCTGCGGCAGATTCATGCTCATCTGCGCACTCTCGCCACCGATGTACAGCAGCGCCATTAACAGGCTGGAAAACAGAATGCCAACGGGATTCAGCCGCCCGAGAAACGCCACGGTAATCGCCGCATAGCCATAACCGGGCGACACTTGCGGCACCAGTTGGCCGATCGGTCCGGTGACTTCACAAACGCCGGCCAAGCCTGCCAATCCGCCGCTGATCAACAACGCCAGCCAGACCAACCGCTTCTCGCGAAAGCCGACGAAACCCGCTGCGCGTTTATCCAGCCCGAGCACTTTGATCTGGAAACCGACGAAGCTTTTCTGCAACAAAACCCAGACCACTACCAACGCGAGCAGGGCGAAATACACCCCGGCGTGAACACGACCATCCTCCATCAGCAGCGGCAAACGACTGGCGTCGCCGAACATCGCCGATTCCGGAAAGTTGAACCCGGCCGGGTCCTTCAACGGTCCATGAACACAGAACAGCAGCAAGTTCAGCGCAATGTAATTGAGCATGATGCTGGTGAGGATTTCATTGGCGTTGAAGCGCGTGCGCAACCACGCCGTCAGCCCGGCCCACGCCGCCCCGGCCAGGGTGCCGGTGAGCAGGATCAACACCAGCGCCCAGCGACTTTGCAGGTCGATGATGTTCACGGCCAACGCACTGCCGGCCAATGCGCCGAGCAGCAACTGACCTTCGGCGCCGATGTTCCAGATTCGCGCCTGATACGCCACCGCCAGCCCCAACGCGCAGAGCAGAATCGGCAGCGCTTTGACCAACAGTTCGGAAACACCATACAAGTCGCTGATCGGCGCAATCAGCAAGGTGTGCAAAGTGAGCAGAGGGTCATGACCCAGCGCGATAAACAGCAGAGAGCCGCAGCCCAGCGTCAGGGCAGCCGCCAGCAACGGCGAGCACCACAACATCAGGCGCGATTGCTGACCACGGGGTTCGAGAGAAAGCAGCATGTGAAACTCCGTTAAAGCGATGCGGGAGCAGATGATTGAGGGACGTCGAACTGACCAGCCATCCAGCCGCCGACGTCGATCAGGCGGGTATCGGCCGTGGCCTGAAGCGGGGACAGTCGACCGCCGCACAAGGCGCCGAGGCGGTCGCTGATCTGGAACAGTTCGTCGAGGTCTTCGGAGATCACCAGGATTGCCGCACCGGCATCGCGCAAGGCAACCAGTGCCCGGTGAATGGTCGCAGCAGCGCCGACGTCCACGCCCCAGGTCGGATGCGCGGCCACCAACAGTTTTGGCTGCTGGAGGATTTCTCGACCGAGGATGAATTTCTGCAAATTGCCGCCGGACAGGCTGCGGGCCGGCGTGCGGGTATCGGGCGTCTTGACCCCGAAGCGGCGAATGATTTCTTCGGCCAGCGCTTCAACCTTGCTGCGCTGGATCAGCCCTTTGCCAACGAGCCCCTGCTGGAAAGCGGTGAGCAAGGCGTTGTCCGCCAGGCTCAGCTCCGGCACCGCGCCGTGGCCCAGGCGTTCGGCGGGGACGAAGGCCAGACCGAGTCCGCGGCGTGCATCGGGTCGCAAATGGGCGACCGGTTGCCTGGCAAAACTGATCGTCGCACTGTCGTGGTGGCTCAGTCGTTCTTCACCGCTGAGCAACGCCAGCAATTCATCCTGACCATTGCCTGCAACCCCGGCGATGCCGACGATTTCGCCGCTGCGCACTTCAAGGTCGATGTCCTTAAGCGAGCAACCGAACGGGTCCGGGTTGTGCCAGGACAATCCGCTCACGTTCAGAAAAACATCGCCGCCCATGACCTTCGGATATTCGGTAATCAGCTCTGCGGCCTCACCGACCATCAACCGCGCCAGTTGCTGATCCGAACACTCGGCTGGCACGCAATGCCCGGCCACTCGCCCACCGCGCAGCACCGTGGCGCTGTGGCACAGCGCGCGGACTTCACCGAGCTTGTGGCTGATAAACAGAATGCTGCAGCCCTCGGCTGCCAGTCGGCGCAAGGTGATGAACAATTCGTCCGCCTCTTGCGGGGTCAGCACCGAGGTCGGCTCATCGAGAATCAGCAGGCGTATGTCCTGCATCAGGCAACGAATGATCTCTACCCGCTGGCGTTCACCGATAGACAGGCTGTGGACAAGTCGCTCCGGTTCCAGCGCCATGCCGTAGCGTCGGGAGACTTCTCGAATCTTTGGCTCCAGTTGTTTCGGCGTGCCCGCCGCCGCGCCCATCGCCAGGGCAATGTTCTGGGCCACACTCAGGGTTTCGAACAGCGAGAAATGCTGGAACACCATGCCGATCCCCAGGCTACGAGCCTGGGCCGGGTTGCGCATGGTCACGCGCTGCCCTTGCCACATCAATTCCCCCAAGTCGGCGTGGGTGACGCCGTAGATGATTTTCATCAGCGTACTTTTGCCCGCACCGTTTTCGCCCAGCAGGGCGTGGATTTCGCCGGGTGCAATGCTCAGGTCGATGGCATCGTTGGCCAGGCAACCGGGGTAGCGTTTGCTGATGTTGCGCAGTTGCAGGCGGGGTATCTGCTCGGGGTTGGACATGACTGGCTCGGGTCGACTGAAGGTTTGCCTGTGGATAAAGCAAATTCCTGGCCAATGAGTCAGGAAAACTCGAAAACCTTGCGGGCAAAGGTATTGGGAAGGGGGCTTCTTCTTATGTCGATCCCGAATCCGGCACCACTTGAGGGCAAAGCCGTTGATCAGGCTCCGGTTTTGCTCGTCGCAGGTTGATCAAAAAACGAGCAGTCGAAGGCGAGCCATGCCGCGTATGGGACCGCGACAGCCATGAACGGGTTATCCACAGATTGCTCCACAGTATTTGTGCGCAAGCTCAAAGCACGGGTATAAGCACCCGGCTGCTTTCTTCTAAAGGTGATAAACCACGCTAACTGATTGTTTTTACGTGGATTTGATTTTTTTGATGGCGGATTGAACGAAAAATGAACAATGCCCGCAAAGCCGCATGACAGAAGGGTTACAGCCGTATGTGCTCAGGTTATCCACAGCCGGGTGCACAGTAGATGTGGGCAAGTGCGTGGGTGCTATAAAACAGTCGTGAGCGTTGTTGGTGCGATCAGTGCTGCAACAGAATGCGCCCGCGACTCAGATCCGCGAGCTGCGTTTGCAGGGTCTCGATCAGCCCTTCGCCGATCGCCAGTTGCAGTTCCACGCCGTTGGCTGTGAACGTTTCTTCCACCACCAATCCGCCCAGTTCCGTTACGCGAAGCTTCAGCAGCGCCAACTCACCAAAAGCACAGGCGCAACTCACTGGAACACGGCTGATCAACTCAACCTTCGGCGCCGCTTGCAGGCACTTGTTCGCACCGCCGCCGTACGCGCGGGCGAGGCCACCGGTGCCCAGTTGAATGCCGCCATACCAACGAATCACCAGCACCGCGACCTGATCGCAATCCTGCGCTTCGATCGCCGCCAGAATCGGCCGCCCCGCAGTGCCGCCGGGCTCGCCATCATCATTGCTGCGGTATTGGCCACCGAGCTTCCAGGCCCAGCAGTTGTGCGAGGCATTTAAATCGCTGTGCTGCTCGATGAATGCTTGGGCGTCAGCAGGGCTGGCTATCGGCGCGGCGAAGGTGATGAAGCGGCTTTTGCGAATCTCTTCGCGGTATTCGCAAAAACCGCTGAGGGTAAAAGGCATAAATGTCTTAGATCGCTGGCGTCAGGCCGCAGCCCTTGAGAATGATGCGGATCAGGTTGTTGCCGGCGTCTTCCATGTCTTGCTTGGTCAACTTGGTACGCCCGGTGACGCGGCAGATCTGTGTGGCGAAGTCGGCGTAATGCTGGGTGCTGCCCCACAACAGGAAGATCAGGTTCACCGGGTCGACCGGGTCCATTTTGCCGGCATCGATCCACGCCTGGAACACGCCCGCCCGGCCCTGGAACCAGGCGCGATAGTCCTGGTTGAAATACTCGGTCAGGCATTCGCCGCCACTGATGACTTCCATGGCGAAGATCCGCGAGGCTTGCGGCTGGCGACGGGAGAATTCCATCTTGGCGCGGATATACCGCGTCAGCGCTTCGGCCGGATCGTCTTCGGCAGTGAGGGTGTTGAAGGTGCTGTCCCACAACTCGATGATGTTGCTCAACACCGCCACGTACAACCCAAGCTTGTTGGTGAAGTAGTAATGCAGGTTCGCCTTGGGCAACCCGGCATTCAGGGCGATGGTGTTCATGCTGGTGCCTTTGAACCCGTGACGGGCGAACTCGTCTTCGGCGGCTTTGATGATGGTCTCTTCGTTCTTCTGACGAATGCGGCTGGCAGGTTTGCCGCCGTGAGCGGGGACTTCAAAGGTCATAGGCACTTCCGAACAAGTAGGTGGGTGCAACCAGTGCGTTGATAGCGCACCCACAGGCTTCAGACAAGTCCCGATGCGATAAAACCTGAGCGTCACAATCCCCTGTGGGAGCGGGCTTGCTCGCGAAGAGGGAGTATCAGTCAACATTAATGCAGCTGACACACCGCTTTCACGAGCGAGTCCAAACGCCGCATCAGATTTCAGCGCGTCGCGGCCAGGCTCTCCAGGAAGCTTTCCAGCACCAAATGAGGGCGACGACCCTTGCGCGTGACCGAAGCAAGACTCAGGTCATAGAAGCGCGCATTTGGTTTCAGCGCACGCAGTCGACCTTGTTGCACCCAGAGGCTGGCGTAGTGATCCGGCAAGTAACCGATGTAACGCCCGGTCAGAATCAGGAACGCCATGCCTTCACGATCCGAAGCACTGGCGGTGCAATTGAGCGCTTGGTAATGGGCCTGGATTTCCGCCGGCAAACGAAAGGTTGGAGCAATCGCGTCTTGACTGTTGAGGCGCTCGTCGTCCAGTTGTTTGTCATCGACATAAAACAACGGATGGCCGACCGCGCAATACAACAACGAGCGTTCGCTGTAGAGCGGTTGATATTCCAGCCCCGACAGTGCGCTGGCCTGCGGCACCACGCCGACGTGCAAGCGACCGTCGAGCACGCCTTGCTCGACTTCGTTGGGAGCGATCATGCGGATCTGGATCTGCACGTCCGGGCCGCGTTCCTTCAGTTGCGCCAACGCGTGGGTAATGCGCATGTGGGGAAGGGTGACCAGGTTATCGGTCAAGCCGATGGTCAATTCGCCGCGCAAGTGTTGGTGCAGGCCGTTGACCTCGGTGCGAAAACTTTCCAGCGCACTTAATAGCTGCAATGCCGATTGGTAAACCTCGCGACCTTCCTCGGTCAGGGAAAATCCCGCGCGACCCCGTTGGCACAATCGCAAGCCGAGGCGTTGTTCCAAGTCGCTCATTTGCTGGCTGATGGCCGAGCGACCGATCCCCAGCACCGATTCCGCCGCGGAGAAGCCGCCGCATTCCACGACGCTGCGAAAAATCCGCAGCAGGCGGATATCAAAGTCGCTGACTTGTGCCAGCGGATCGGGGCGGCGGCTGCTCATAGTTTAGTGAATGCCTGACTGAACGTTAGAAGAGTTGGATTTCACCGACTTTATCCCCGTGGCAATTTAGCTGCAAGAACGCTTTCATCTCCACGCCGCTTATTGCCTTGCGAGGTTTTGCCCATGAACTTGCCCGAAAACGCCCAGTCTCCTTTGGCCAGCCAGCTCAAGCTCGACGCTCACTGGATGCCCTACACCGCCAACCGCAATTTCCAGCGTGATCCGCGCCTGATTGTGGCGGCTGAAGGCAGCTGGCTGATCGATGACAAGGGGCGCAAAGTCTATGACTCGCTGTCCGGTCTGTGGACCTGCGGCGCGGGGCACACCCGCAAGGAAATCCAGGAAGCGGTCGCCAAGCAGTTGGGCACCCTCGATTACTCGCCAGGCTTCCAGTACGGCCATCCGCTGTCCTTCCAACTGGCCGAGAAAATCACCGACCTGACCCCGGGCAATCTCAATCACGTGTTCTTCACCGACTCGGGTTCCGAGTGTGCTGATACCGCGGTGAAAATGGTGCGTGCTTACTGGCGCCTGAAAGGCCAGGCGACCAAGACCAAAATGATCGGCCGTGCCCGTGGCTACCACGGTGTAAACATTGCTGGCACCAGCCTTGGCGGTGTGAACGGCAACCGCAAAATGTTCGGTCAGGCGATGATGGACGTCGATCACCTGCCGCACACTTTGCTGGCGAGCAATGCCTTCTCTCGTGGCATGCCGGAGCAGGGTGGTATCGCCCTGGCCGATGAGCTGCTGAAGCTGATCGAACTGCATGACGCTTCCAACATCGCAGCCGTGTTCGTTGAGCCTATGGCCGGTTCCGCTGGCGTGTTGGTTCCGCCACAGGGTTACCTCAAGCGTCTGCGCGAGATCTGCGATCAGCACAACATCCTGCTGGTGTTCGACGAAGTGATCACCGGTTTCGGCCGGACCGGCTCGATGTTCGGCGCCGACAGCTTCGGTGTGACCCCGGACCTGATGTGCATCGCCAAGCAAGTCACCAACGGCGCGATTCCGATGGGCGCAGTGATTGCCAGCTCCGAGATCTATCAGACTTTCATGAACCAGGCGACGCCTGAGTACGCGGTGGAATTCCCGCACGGTTACACCTACTCCGCGCACCCGGTGGCTTGCGCCGCTGGCTTGGCAGCACTCGACCTGCTGCAAAAGGAAAACCTGGTGCAAAGCGTGGCCGAAGTCGCACCGCATTTCGAAAATGCGCTGCACGGTCTGAAGGGTTCGAAAAACGTTATCGACATTCGTAACTACGGCCTGGCCGGTGCGATCCAGATTGCCCCGCGTGACGGCGATGCCATCGTGCGTCCGTTCGAAGCCGGCATGGCGCTGTGGAAAGCAGGGTTCTATGTACGCTTCGGCGGCGACACCCTGCAGTTCGGCCCAACTTTCAACAGCAAGCCGCAAGACCTTGATCGTCTGTTCGACGCGGTCGGCGAAGTGCTGAACAAGATCGACTGATTTTTCTTTCTATATAAAGGGCGCCCTTTGATGGGCGTCCGTGGACAGCTTTTCAGGAGCCCCGCATGAGCCTTATCCCGCATTTGATCAATGGCGAACTGGTGACCGAAGACGGTCGCACCGCCGACGTGTTCAACCCGTCCACCGGCCAGGCGATCCACAAGCTGCCATTGGCTAGCCGCGAAACCATTCAAAAAGCTATCGACTCGGCCAAGGCTGCGTTCCCGGCCTGGCGTAACACGCCGCCGGCCAAACGTGCGCAGGTGATGTTCCGCTTCAAGCAACTGCTGGAGCAGAACGAAGCGCGTATCGCGCAACTGATCAGCGAAGAACACGGCAAGACCCTGGAAGATGCTGCCGGTGAATTGAAGCGCGGTATCGAGAACGTCGAGTTCGCTTGTGCGGCACCGGAAATTCTCAAGGGCGAATACAGCCGTAACGTCGGGCCGAACATTGATGCCTGGTCGGACTTCCAGCCATTGGGCGTGGTGGCTGGTATCACTCCGTTCAACTTCCCGGCCATGGTGCCGCTGTGGATGTATCCACTGGCGATCGTCTGCGGTAACTGCTTCATCCTCAAGCCGTCCGAACGTGATCCGAGCTCGACACTGCTGATCGCGCAGCTGCTGTTGGAAGCCGGTCTGCCTAAAGGTGTGCTGAGTGTGGTGCACGGCGACAAGGCTGCGGTGGACGCGCTGATCGAAGCGCCGGAAGTCAAAGCGCTGAGCTTCGTGGGTTCGACGCCGATTGCCGAGTACATCTACGCCGAAGGCACTAAGCGCGGCAAGCGCGTCCAGGCACTGGGCGGGGCGAAGAACCACGCGGTGTTGATGCCGGATGCGGATCTGGATAACGCCGTCAGCGCACTGATGGGCGCAGCCTATGGTTCCTGCGGCGAGCGTTGCATGGCGATCTCGGTGGCTGTGTGTGTTGGTGACCAAGTGGCGGATGCGCTGGTGGCCAAGTTGGTACCGCAAATCAAGGCGCTGAAAATCGGTGCCGGTACGACGTGTGGCCTGGACATGGGGCCGCTGGTTTCCGGTCAGGCGCGTGACAAAGTCAGTGGCTATATAGAAGACGGCGTTTCGTCCGGTGCGTCCTTGGTGGTTGATGGTCGTGGTCTGAGCGTGCCCGGCAATGAGGATGGGTTTTTCCTGGGTGGCTGCCTGTTCGATAACGTCACGCCAGAGATGCGCATCTATAAAGAAGAGATTTTCGGGCCGGTGCTGTGCGTCGTTCGGGTCAACAGCCTGGAAGAAGCGATGCAACTGATCAATGATCACGAGTATGGCAACGGTACCTGCATCTTCACCCGTGACGGGGAAGCGGCACGGTTGTTCTGCGATGAGATTGAAGTCGGTATGGTCGGCGTTAACGTACCGCTGCCGGTGCCAGTGGCTTATCACAGCTTTGGTGGCTGGAAGCGTTCGCTGTTCGGCGACCTGCATGCGTATGGTCCGGATGGCGTGCGTTTCTATACCCGCCGCAAAGCCATCACCCAGCGCTGGCCGCAGCGGGCGAGCCATGAAGCTTCGCAATTCGCGTTCCCTAGCTTGTAAGTAGAAGGGAAGAAGGCCGCCCCGGGGGGCGGCCTTCGTGTTTCAGGGGCTTTTTTGACCTATATGACAGAATTGTGGAAATAGGTGTTGACGGCAGATTCTGGACGTCTATAATTCGCCCCACTTCCGGCGCAGTCGAAACGGAAAACTCCTTGGTAAACAAAGAGTTACGCAGTTTTCGACAGCGAGTTGCTTCAGGTCATCGAAGCCTGGAAGGAGTTGAAAGAGCAGGGTTGTGTGGCTCTTTTGACGGTTCGATCTTCTCGGTCGAAAGCGGTGAAAAAGAGGTGTTGACAGCAGCGAGTAACGCTGTAGAATTCGCCTCCCGCTAACGAGAGATCGAAAGCGCAAGTGGTTGAAGTTGCAGAGGAAACTTTGAAAACTTCGGAAAATAACCGCTTGACAGCAACAGAGGCTGCTGTAGAATGCGCGCCTCGGTTGAGACGAAAGATCTTAACCAACCGCTCTTTAACAACTGAATCAAGCAATTCGTGTGGGTGCTTGTGGAGTCAGACTGATAGTCAACAAGATTATCAGCATCACAAGTTACTCCGCGAGAAATCAAAGATGTAACCAACGATTGCTGAGCCAAGTTTAGGGTTTCTTAAAAACCCAAAGATGTTTGAACTGAAGAGTTTGATCATGGCTCAGATTGAACGCTGGCGGCAGGCCTAACACATGCAAGTCGAGCGGCAGCACGGGTACTTGTACCTGGTGGCGAGCGGCGGACGGGTGAGTAATGCCTAGGAATCTGCCTGGTAGTGGGGGATAACGCTCGGAAACGGACGCTAATACCGCATACGTCCTACGGGAGAAAGCAGGGGACCTTCGGGCCTTGCGCTATCAGATGAGCCTAGGTCGGATTAGCTAGTTGGTGAGGTAATGGCTCACCAAGGCGACGATCCGTAACTGGTCTGAGAGGATGATCAGTCACACTGGAACTGAGACACGGTCCAGACTCCTACGGGAGGCAGCAGTGGGGAATATTGGACAATGGGCGAAAGCCTGATCCAGCCATGCCGCGTGTGTGAAGAAGGTCTTCGGATTGTAAAGCACTTTAAGTTGGGAGGAAGGGCAGTTACCTAATACGTATCTGTTTTGACGTTACCGACAGAATAAGCACCGGCTAACTCTGTGCCAGCAGCCGCGGTAATACAGAGGGTGCAAGCGTTAATCGGAATTACTGGGCGTAAAGCGCGCGTAGGTGGTTCGTTAAGTTGGATGTGAAATCCCCGGGCTCAACCTGGGAACTGCATTCAAAACTGTCGAGCTAGAGTATGGTAGAGGGTGGTGGAATTTCCTGTGTAGCGGTGAAATGCGTAGATATAGGAAGGAACACCAGTGGCGAAGGCGACCACCTGGACTGATACTGACACTGAGGTGCGAAAGCGTGGGGAGCAAACAGGATTAGATACCCTGGTAGTCCACGCCGTAAACGATGTCAACTAGCCGTTGGGAGCCTTGAGCTCTTAGTGGCGCAGCTAACGCATTAAGTTGACCGCCTGGGGAGTACGGCCGCAAGGTTAAAACTCAAATGAATTGACGGGGGCCCGCACAAGCGGTGGAGCATGTGGTTTAATTCGAAGCAACGCGAAGAACCTTACCAGGCCTTGACATCCAATGAACTTTCCAGAGATGGATTGGTGCCTTCGGGAACATTGAGACAGGTGCTGCATGGCTGTCGTCAGCTCGTGTCGTGAGATGTTGGGTTAAGTCCCGTAACGAGCGCAACCCTTGTCCTTAGTTACCAGCACGTAATGGTGGGCACTCTAAGGAGACTGCCGGTGACAAACCGGAGGAAGGTGGGGATGACGTCAAGTCATCATGGCCCTTACGGCCTGGGCTACACACGTGCTACAATGGTCGGTACAGAGGGTTGCCAAGCCGCGAGGTGGAGCTAATCCCACAAAACCGATCGTAGTCCGGATCGCAGTCTGCAACTCGACTGCGTGAAGTCGGAATCGCTAGTAATCGCGAATCAGAATGTCGCGGTGAATACGTTCCCGGGCCTTGTACACACCGCCCGTCACACCATGGGAGTGGGTTGCACCAGAAGTAGCTAGTCTAACCTTCGGGGGGACGGTTACCACGGTGTGATTCATGACTGGGGTGAAGTCGTAACAAGGTAGCCGTAGGGGAACCTGCGGCTGGATCACCTCCTTAATCGACGACATCAGCTGCTCCATAAGTTCCCACACGAATTGCTTGATTCATTGAAGAAGACGATAAGAAGCAGCCCGAAATTGGGTCTGTAGCTCAGTTGGTTAGAGCGCACCCCTGATAAGGGTGAGGTCGGCAGTTCGAATCTGCCCAGACCCACCAATTTTGTGTGGGAAACGCCTGTAGAAATACGGGGCCATAGCTCAGCTGGGAGAGCGCCTGCCTTGCACGCAGGAGGTCAACGGTTCGATCCCGTTTGGCTCCACCACTAACTGCTTCTGACACGTAGAGCTTAGAAATGAGCATTTCCTTCGAGTGAAGGTTAAATGTTGATTTCTAGTCTTTGATTAGATCGTTCTTTAAAAATTTGGGTATGTGATAGAAAGATAGACTGAACGTTACTTTCACTGGTAACGGATCAGGCTAAGGTAAAATTTGTGAGTTTAATCGCGAATTTTCGGCGAATGTCGTCTTCACAGTATAACCAGATTGCTTGGGGTTATATGGTCAAGTGAAGAAGCGCATACGGTGGATGCCTTGGCAGTCAGAGGCGATGAAAGACGTGGTAGCCTGCGAAAAGCTTCGGGGAGTCGGCAAACAGACTTTGATCCGGAGATGTCTGAATGGGGGAACCCACCTAACATAAGTTAGGTATCTTAAGCTGAATACATAGGCTTAAGAAGCGAACCAGGGGAACTGAAACATCTAAGTACCCTGAGGAAAAGAAATCAACCGAGATTCCCTTAGTAGTGGCGAGCGAACGGGGACTAGCCCTTAAGTGGCTTTGAGATTAGCGGAACGCTCTGGAAAGTGCGGCCATAGTGGGTGATAGCCCTGTACGCGAAAATCTCTTGGTCATGAAATCGAGTAGGACGGAGCACGAGAAACTTTGTCTGAATATGGGGGGACCATCCTCCAAGGCTAAATACTACTGACTGACCGATAGTGAACTAGTACCGTGAGGGAAAGGCGAAAAGAACCCCGGAGAGGGGAGTGAAATAGATCCTGAAACCGTATGCGTACAAGCAGTGGGAGCCCACTTTGTTGGGTGACTGCGTACCTTTTGTATAATGGGTCAGCGACTTATTTTCAGTGGCGAGCTTAACCGAATAGGGGAGGCGTAGCGAAAGCGAGTCTTAATAGGGCGTCTAGTCGCTGGGAATAGACCCGAAACCGGGCGATCTATCCATGGGCAGGTTGAAGGTTGGGTAACACTAACTGGAGGACCGAACCGACTACCGTTGAAAAGTTAGCGGATGACCTGTGGATCGGAGTGAAAGGCTAATCAAGCTCGGAGATAGCTGGTTCTCCTCGAAAGCTATTTAGGTAGCGCCTCATGTATCACTGTAGGGGGTAGAGCACTGTTTCGGCTAGGGGGTCATCCCGACTTACCAAACCGATGCAAACTCCGAATACCTACAAGTGCCGAGCATGGGAGACACACGGCGGGTGCTAACGTCCGTCGTGAAAAGGGAAACAACCCAGACCGTCAGCTAAGGTCCCAAAGTTATGGTTAAGTGGGAAACGATGTGGGAAGGCTTAGACAGCTAGGAGGTTGGCTTAGAAGCAGCCACCCTTTAAAGAAAGCGTAATAGCTCACTAGTCGAGTCGGCCTGCGCGGAAGATGTAACGGGGCTCAAACCATACACCGAAGCTACGGGTATCACTTAGGTGATGCGGTAGAGGAGCGTTCTGTAAGCCTGTGAAGGTGAGTTGAGAAGCTTGCTGGAGGTATCAGAAGTGCGAATGCTGACATGAGTAACGACAATGGGTGTGAAAAACACCCACGCCGAAAGACCAAGGTTTCCTGCGCAACGTTAATCGACGCAGGGTTAGTCGGTCCCTAAGGCGAGGCTGAAAAGCGTAGTCGATGGAAAACAGGTTAATATTCCTGTACTTCTGGTTATTGCGATGGAGGGACGGAGAAGGCTAGGCCAGCTTGGCGTTGGTTGTCCAAGTTTAAGGTGGTAGGCTGGAATCTTAGGTAAATCCGGGATTCTAAGGCCGAGAGCTGATGACGAGTGTTCTTTTAGAACACGAAGTGGTTGATGCCATGCTTCCAAGAAAAGCTTCTAAGCTTCAGGTAACCAGGAACCGTACCCCAAACCGACACAGGTGGTTGGGTAGAGAATACCAAGGCGCTTGAGAGAACTCGGGTGAAGGAACTAGGCAAAATGGCACCGTAACTTCGGGAGAAGGTGCGCCGGTGAGGGTGAAGGACTTGCTCCGTAAGCTCATGCCGGTCGAAGATACCAGGCCGCTGCGACTGTTTATTAAAAACACAGCACTCTGCAAACACGAAAGTGGACGTATAGGGTGTGACGCCTGCCCGGTGCCGGAAGGTTAATTGATGGGGTTAGCTAACGCGAAGCTCTTGATCGAAGCCCCGGTAAACGGCGGCCGTAACTATAACGGTCCTAAGGTAGCGAAATTCCTTGTCGGGTAAGTTCCGACCTGCACGAATGGCGTAACGATGGCGGCGCTGTCTCCACCCGAGACTCAGTGAAATTGAAATCGCTGTGAAGATGCAGTGTATCCGCGGCTAGACGGAAAGACCCCGTGAACCTTTACTATAGCTTTGCACTGGACTTTGAATTTGCTTGTGTAGGATAGGTGGGAGGCTTTGAAGCGTGGACGCCAGTTCGCGTGGAGCCAACCTTGAAATACCACCCTGGCAACTTTGAGGTTCTAACTCAGGTCCGTTATCCGGATCGAGGACAGTGTATGGTGGGTAGTTTGACTGGGGCGGTCTCCTCCTAAAGAGTAACGGAGGAGTACGAAGGTGCGCTCAGACCGGTCGGAAATCGGTCGTAGAGTATAAAGGCAAAAGCGCGCTTGACTGCGAGACAGACACGTCGAGCAGGTACGAAAGTAGGTCTTAGTGATCCGGTGGTTCTGTATGGAAGGGCCATCGCTCAACGGATAAAAGGTACTCCGGGGATAACAGGCTGATACCGCCCAAGAGTTCATATCGACGGCGGTGTTTGGCACCTCGATGTCGGCTCATCACATCCTGGGGCTGAAGCCGGTCCCAAGGGTATGGCTGTTCGCCATTTAAAGTGGTACGCGAGCTGGGTTTAGAACGTCGTGAGACAGTTCGGTCCCTATCTGCCGTGGACGTTTGAGATTTGAGAGGGGCTGCTCCTAGTACGAGAGGACCGGAGTGGACGAACCTCTGGTGTTCCGGTTGTCACGCCAGTGGCATTGCCGGGTAGCTATGTTCGGAATAGATAACCGCTGAAAGCATCTAAGCGGGAAACTAGCCTCAAGATGAGATCTCACTGGGACCTTGAGTCCCCTGAAGGGCCGTCGAAGACTACGACGTTGATAGGTTGGGTGTGTAAGCGCTGTGAGGCGTTGAGCTAACCAATACTAATTGCCCGTGAGGCTTGACCATATAACACCCAAGCAATTTGTTGGCCTGAAAGGGCACCAGATTGCGGTGTGTGAAGACGAAACGAACCGAAAGTTCGAGAAACAAACACACAAACTATCGCATACCCATTCGCTGGAGCGTGAACCTGTAAAGGCCCACGACCCGGCTCCCGAATTTCTTGACGACCATAGAGCATTGGAACCACCTGATCCCATCCCGAACTCAGTAGTGAAACGATGCATCGCCGATGGTAGTGTGGGGTTTCCCCATGTGAGAGTAGGTCATCGTCAAGATTAAATTCCGAAACCCCTATCTGCGTATGCAGGTAGGGGTTTTGTTTTGCCTGCAGGGAAAGTTCACACAGCAACATCGGACAGCTCCCGGCTGTCACAGTCTCCCGACAATGCTAAGGTTCGGCCCTAGCTTTTGTATTTCTCCAAGGAAGCCTATATGCCGGACGCGTCGTCCCTCAGTGCTGGTTTTATGGTGGTTCACGGCAACCGCCTGGACGAGTTGCGCAGCCTGGTGGTGAGCTGGATGCGGCGCTACCCACTGGCTCCCTTGGAAAATGAAATTGCCCTGGTGCAGAGCAACGGCATCGCTCAATGGCTGAAGCTGGCACTGGCTGAAGACCCTGAAGATGATGATATGGGCGGTTGTGGAATCGCCGCAGCCATCGACGTGCAGTTACCGGGTAGCTTCATGTGGCAGCTCTATCGCATGGTCCTTGGGCGTGATGAAATTCCGGTCAAATCCCTGCTCGATAAAGCCCCGCTGACCTGGCGTCTGATGCGTCTGCTTCCACAGTTGATCAATCAACCGCACTTTGAACCCCTGCAGCGCTTCCTGACCAATGACTCCGATTTACGAAAGCGCTATCAGTTGGCTGAGCGGCTGGCGGATTTGTTCGACCAATACCAGGTGTACCGCGCCGACTGGCTCGAAGACTGGGCAGAAGGGCGTCATCAATTACGAAATGGCAGAGGCGAGGCCAAGCCCCTGACCCCGGCAAACTGCTGGCAGGCTGAGTTGTGGCGTGCGCTGTTGTTGGATGTGGGTGAGCACGGCATGGCGCAAAGCCGCGCCGGTGTCCATCAGCGTTTTATCGAGTGCATCAACAGTCTCGACGTGGCGCCCAGCGGATTACCTTCACGGGTGATCGTTTTCGGGATTTCTTCATTGCCCGCTCAAGCGCTGGAAGCACTTGCCGGCCTGGCCCGATTCAGTCAGGTTTTACTCTGCGTGCACAATCCGTGTCGGCACCATTGGGCCGACATCGTCGCCGATAAAGACCTGTTAAGACATCAATACAAGCGTCAGGCTCGCAAAAGTGGAATGCCGGTTGTACTCGATCCGCAAACGCTTCATCAGCATGCACATCCGCTGCTGGCCGCATGGGGTAAGCAGGGACGGGACTACATAAATCTTCTCGACAGCTACGACGATCCCAACAGTTATCGATCGGCATTTCGCGATGGGCGCATCGACCTGTTCAGTGACACCCAGCCACAGAGCATGCTCAACGAACTGCAAGACGACATCCTTGAATTACGCCCCCTGACTGAGACTCGAGAGCGCTGGCCGGCTGTCGATCCGGATAAGGATCAATCGATCCGTTTCCACATTGCCCACAGTGCCCAGCGAGAAGTGGAGATACTCCACGATCAACTGCTCGCGCGATTCAGTGCCGATCCACAACTGCGTCCTCGCGACGTGATTGTGATGGTTCCGGACATCGACAGCTACGCACCACATATTCGCGCAGTATTTGGTCAGCTCGAACGCCACGATCCGCGCTTCATTCCCTTCACCCTCGCAGATCAAGGCCAACGCGGTCGCGATCCGCTACTGATTGCTGTCGAGCATCTGCTCAAGCTGCCTGACAGTCGTTTCCCTGTCAGCGAGATCCTTGACCTGCTGGACGTTCCTGCACTACGCACCCGCTTCGGGGTAGAGGAGCGTGATCTGCCGATCCTGCATCGCTGGATCGAAGGTGCCGGGATTCGCTGGGGTATGAATGCCGAACAACGCGCAGGCCTCGGTCTGCCGGCGGAACTGGAGCAGAACAGCTGGCGTTTTGGTCTGCGACGGATGTTGCTTGGTTATGCCGTGGGCAGCGCCAGCGCCTGCGAGGACATCGAGCCCTACGACGAAATCGGTGGCCTGGATGCGGCACTCATCGGTCCTTTGGTCGCACTGCTGGATGCGCTGGAGATTGCCCATCAGGAGCTCTCTCAACCTGCCCCACCCAAGCAGTGGGGCTTGCGATTGCAGGCCTTGGTGCAGCTGTTCTTCCAGGCCAGTAATGAACATGACGATTACTTGCTGGCTCAGCTCGAAGAGTTGCGCGAAACCTGGCTAGACACCTGCGAATCTGTCGGCTTGCAGGACGAGTTACCGTTGACTGTAGTCCGTGAAGCCTGGCTGGCCGGTCTGGATCAGGGCCGTCTGTCCCAGCGTTTCCTGGCAGGTGCCGTTAACTTCTGCACCCTGATGCCCATGCGAGCGATCCCGTTCAAGCTGGTCTGCCTGCTTGGCATGAATGACGGGGATTATCCGCGTGCACAGCCGCCATTGGACTTCGACCTCATGGGCAGTGACTACCGCCCTGGTGATCGCTCCCGGCGCGAAGATGATCGCTATCTGCTGTTGGAGGCCCTGTTGTCGGCACGCGACCAACTCTATATCAGCTGGGTTGGCCGGAGCATTCGCGATAACAGTGAGCGTCCTGCGTCGGTACTGATTGGCCAACTGCGTGACCATCTGGCCAGTGGCTGGCGACTGCACGACGTCGATGACGATCTTCTTGAGGCAATGACTCAGGAGCATCCACTGCAACCTTTCAGCGCCCGCTACTTTCATGAAGGCGACGTCCTGTTCAGCTATGCCAATGAGTGGCAGGTGCTTCATCAAGCCATACAACACGCGACTGATATCGAGGTGCTTGATCCCTTCGTTCAAGAAGAGCCTCTGAGCCTAGGTCAACTGCAGGATTTCCTGCGCAACCCAGTACGACATTTCTTCAGTCAACGGCTCAAGGTGTTCTTCGAAGCTGCTGAAGTACCCTTGGCCGATGAAGAGCCTTTTGTCCTTGACGCGTTGCAACGCTATAGCCTCAGCGACAGCCTGCTGGGAGCTGCGTTGGAACACTTGGATCTCAGTGATCAGGCACTTGAGGCTCAGGCTAAACGCTTGCAAAACAGTGGACTGCTGCCGATGGCCGGTTTTGGTGAATGTCTGCAGCGAGAGTTGATCGAACCGTTGCCGGACCTGCTGCAGCGCTATCAACAGCTCCTGGCGTTATGGCCAACGCCGCTTGCCAGTGCCCTTCCAGTGAGTCTGGAGTTGCAGGGACTGCGCCTGGAGGGGTGGCTCGGTGGCCTGCATCAACGTGCAGACGGTGGTTTGCTATCAGTCACTACGATCCCCAATAGCATCGGCTCGATCAAGTCTCGCAAATGGCATCGCTTGACGCGACCTTGGGTCAATCATCTGGTTGCCTGCGCCAGTGGCATGGCGATGACCACCGCGCTGGTGGCCAGTGACGACAGCCTCCTGCTCGGCCCGATGGAGAAGGATTCGGCAATGCGGATTCTGGGCGACCTGTTAATGGCCTGGCAAACGGGCATGCGCCAACCGCTGCCAATTGCGGTGAAAACAGCTTTCGCATGGCTTGGTCAAACCGAACCAGTCAAGGCTGAAGCCGCTGCTCGAAAAGCTTATGAAGGCGATGGCCTGACCACTGACGGCGAGCGTCGCGAAAGTCCGGCACTCGCACGGCAATTCCCCGATTACGACGCCCTTGCTGCTGACGAAACATTCCCGGCTTGGTGTGACGCTTTGTATCGGCCGCTGCTAGAGGCGCCGTGGCGTTCATTGGCCAGCGAGGAGGCGCGCTCATGACGTCTAAGACACCTCTGGCGCTGGCATTTCCCCTGCGCGGCAGCCAACTGATCGAGGCCAGCGCCGGGACCGGCAAGACCTTCACCATCTCCGCGCTTTATCTGCGCCTGGTGCTTGGTCATGGCGGCGAGCCGAGTTGTTTTGGACGTGAATTGTTGCCGCCACAAATCCTTGTTGTGACGTTCACCGATGCCGCCACCAAAGAGCTGCGCGAACGCATTCGTACACGGCTGGCGGAAGCTGCACGGTTCTTTCGCGATGAAACGCCAGCACCGGATAACCTGATCGCCGAGCTTCGTGAAGAGTACCTTCCCGAGCAGTGGTCCGGATGCGCAAACCGCCTGGACATCGCCGCACAGTGGATGGACGAAGCGGCAGTCTCGACCATCCACAGTTGGTGTCAGCGTATGTTGCGCGAACACGCTTTCGACAGTGGCAGCCTGTTTACCCAAACCCTGGAAACCGATCACAGTGATTTGCTGGGCGAGGTCCTGCGCGATTATTGGCGGCTGTTCTGTTACCCGATGCAAGGTGATGCGCTGAACTGGGTGCGCAGCAATTGGGGCGGTCCGGCGGCGCTATTGCCACGAGTTCGTAGTTTGTTCGCCAGCGAGCGTGACAGCGCAGCAGGTAAAGAGCCTGCCGAGCTGATCGCCGAGTGTCTGCTGGAGCGACGGGCAGCCTTGCTCGAACTCAAGATGCCTTGGCGCCAGTGGGCGGACGAGTTGCTTGCCATCTGTCACCAGGGGGTCGCGAGCAAGAGCGTCGACGGTCGTAAGATGCAGGCGCGTTACTTCGAGCCCTGGTTTGAAAAGATCCGGGCCTGGGCCGATGACGAGTCCCTCGAACAACTGGATATCGGTACCGGTTTCACGCGCCTGACGCCTGATGGCATGGCGGAAGCCTGGAAAGGTGAGGCGCCCCGTCATCCCGGTCTGGATGCGATGCCCGGTCTCAAGGTCAGCCTCGATGGGCTGCCGACACCCGATGCCGCGGTGCTGCAACACGCTGCTCAGTGGGTCGGCGCACGGTTCGAGGAAGAAAAACGCCGCCGCGCGGAAATGGGCTTCGATGACATGCTGCTGCGCCTCGATGCGGCTTTGCAGTCCAGTGGCGGTGAGCGACTGGCCACCCTGATCCGTGAGCAGTTCCCGGTGGCACTGATCGATGAGTTCCAGGATACCGACCCGGTGCAGTACCGGATCTTCGAGAGCATCTATCGCATCGAAGACAACAATCCCGAATGCGGTCTGTTCCTGATCGGCGATCCGAAGCAGGCGATCTATGCCTTCCGCGGCGCCGACATTTATACCTATCTGCGCGCTCGCCTGGCCACCGCTGGCCGCCTGCATACCTTGGGCACCAACTTCCGATCCAGTCATGGCATGGTCAGTGCGGTGAACCATGTTTTCGAGCGTGCAGAGTCCCGTGACTCGGGGCGTGGCGCATTCCTCTTTCGTGAAAGGAATGGCGAGAACCCGGTACCGTTTCAGCCCGTTGAATCCCAGGGACGCAAAGAAGTTCTGCACACAGATGGCCAAGTGGTGCCCGCCCTGAACATCTGGCATCTGTCCGCCGAGCAGCCACTTTCCGGTGCGGTTTACCGCCAGCAATTGGCAGCCACCTGCGCCAGTGAAATCACTGCTTTGCTCAACGGCGGGCAACAAGGTCGGACGGGTTTCATACAGGACGGCAAGGACTTCAGAGGCGTGCTGCCAGCGGATATTGCGATCCTGGTACGCGACGGTAAAGAGGCTCAGGCCGTGCGCGGCGAGCTCTCCGCCCGCGGCGTGCGCAGCGTTTATCTGTCGGACAAGGATTCGGTATTCGCTGCCCAGGAAGCCCACGATCTGCTGACCTGGCTCAAGGCCTGCGCCGAGCCGGATGTCGAGCGCCCACTGCGAGCCGCGTTGGCCTGTATCACGCTGAACCTTTCGCTGGCTGAACTGGAGCAGCTGAATCAGGACGAACTGGCCTGGGAATCGCGGGTCATGCAGTTCCGCGGTTATCGTGAGCTCTGGCGCAAGCAGGGCGTATTGCCGATGCTGCGGCGATTGCTGCATGACTTCCAACTGCCTCAGGCGTTGATTGCGCGCAGCGATGGCGAGCGGGTGCTGACCAATCTGCTGCACCTGTCCGAATTGCTGCAACAGGCAGCCGCCGAACTCGATGGCGAGCAGGCCTTGATCCGGCATTTGTCCGAACATCTGGCGTTGTCCGGCCAGGCTGGCGAAGAGCAGATTCTGCGTCTGGAGAGCGACGAACAACTGGTCAAGGTCGTGACCATTCACAAGTCCAAGGGGCTTGAGTATCCCTTGGTATTCCTGCCTTTCGTCTGCTCGGCTAAACCGGTAGATGGCAGCCGTCTGCCGTTGCATTACCACGACGCCACCGGTAAGGCCCAAGTGACTTTGAAGCCGACGCCCGAGTTGATCGCTCAGGCTGACGATGAGCGTCTTGCCGAGGATTTGCGCTTGCTTTATGTAGCCCTGACTCGGGCGCAACACGCCTGTTGGCTTGGAGTGACTGATCTCAAGCGCGGCAATAACAACAGTTCGGTGCTGCATCTTTCAGCATTGGGTTATCTGTTGGGCGGCGGTGCACCATTGGTGGAATCCGCAGGCTTGAAGCGATGGCTGGAAGACCTGCAACAGGACTGTCCGGCGCTGAACTACTGTGAAATGCCTGCAGCGACCGCCGAGCATTATCATCCGCCACACAATGAAGCGGCTTTGCTTGCTCCGCTGATTCCCAAACGCAAGGCCAGTGAAAACTGGTGGATTGCTTCCTACAGTGCCCTGCGCATTGGCGACAGCATGAGCGTGGGCACTGATGAAGCGCCGGAGAGTCCGCAGGCGCAAAAGCTCTTCGATGACGAACGCCTTGATCCGCAAGCACCACGAGAAGTGGTCGCTGGCGGTGCTGATATCCATCGGTTCCCTCGTGGCCCGAACCCCGGCACCTTTCTCCATGGATTGCTTGAATGGGCCGGTGACGAAGGTTTCGCTGCCACACCGCAAGCGATGGAAGATGCCATTGCCCGTCGCTGCAACCGCCGTGGCTGGGAAGGTTGGATAACCACGCTGAGCGACTGGTTGCAGCACTTGCTCAAATCCCCGCTGCGTATCGGTGCAGGGCAGGCTCCAGTAGTGTTCGAGCAACTGACCCAGTACCGGGTCGAGATGGAGTTCTGGTTCGCCAGCCATAAGGTCGACGTGCTCAAGCTTGATGAGCTGGTGTGCCAATACACCCATAACGGAGTGGCCCGGGTGGCCGCCGAACCGGTGTTGCTCAATGGCATGTTCAAGGGCTTCATCGACCTGACCTTCGAACACGATGGCCGCTACTACGTCGCCGATTACAAATCCAACTGGCTGGGCGTCGATGATACGGCGTACACCGAGCAGGCCATGGAACAGTCGATTCTCGATAACCGTTACGACCTGCAATACGTGCTGTACCTGTTGGCCCTGCATCGCCAGCTCAAGGTGCGGCTTGCCGATTACGACTACGACCGGCATGTCGGTGGTGCGTTGTACCTGTTCCTGCGCGGTACGCGCGCGTCCAGCCAGGGCGTGTATTTCGCCCGTCCATCAAGAGAGCTGATTGAGCGTCTGGACCGGCTGTTCCAGGGCAAGCCAGAACCCAAGGCCGAACCCGCCTGGGAACAGGGAGTACTGCTATGAGTCGCACCTTCGCCGATTTGCTGCCCACGCCGTTGGCCGCCGAAAGCCTGGCGGATCTGGCGCCGTTGAGCCGCGCCGATGACCTGCTGCTGTTGCTCACGCGCTGGGTCGAGCGCGGTTGGTTGCGAGCACTCGACAAAGCCTTCGTCGCCTTCCTGCACGAACTCGCTCCTGACGATGATCCGCTGGTGCTGCTGGCCGCCGCGTTGACCAGTCATCAACTGGGTCATGGTCATGTCTGCCTGGACCTGTTCGAGACGTTAAAGGAGCCGGACTTCGCCCTGTCGCTGCCACCGGAAGGCGATCTGCAAAGTGGCGCGATGTTGTTACCGTCGCAATTGCTTGAGGCGCTGGACGGTGCCCATTGGTGCAAGGTGCTGGCCTCCAGTCGCCTGGTGGCGTTGGCGGTCGATGGCCGTGAGGCGGCGCAACACCGGCCGTTGGTACTGTTGGGGAAACGCCTGTATCTGCGCCGCTACTGGGCTTACGAAAGGCGTATCGACAACGCGTTGCGCCAGCGTCTGGCTGAGTACGAAACAACACCGAATGATTTGTCCCAACGCCTTACCGGTTTGTTCGGTCCGGCCAAACCCGGTGAGGTGATCGACTGGCAGAAACTCGCCTGTGCCCTCGCGACCCGCAGTGCTTTCAGCATCATTACCGGCGGTCCGGGAACCGGCAAGACCACCACGGTCGTGCGGTTGCTGGCGTTGCTACAGGCGCCCGCGGTGGAAGCTGGCAAACCGCTGCGCATCCGTCTCGCCGCGCCAACCGGTAAAGCCGCGGCACGGCTGACGGAGTCCATCAGTCAACAGGTGCAAACCCTGGAAGTCGCTGAAACTGTGCGAGACAAGATCCCGTCAGATGTGACCACCGTGCACCGTTTACTGGGCAGTCGTCCCGGCACTCGGCACTTTCGTCACCATGCGGGTAATCGCTTGCCTCTGGATGTGCTGGTGGTCGACGAAGCCTCGATGATCGATCTGGAAATGATGGCCAATCTGCTCGATGCGATGCCGGCTCATGCCCGTCTGGTGCTGCTCGGTGACAAGGACCAACTGGCGTCTGTGGAAGCCGGTGCGGTGCTGGGTGATCTGTGCCGCGATGCCGAAGCAGGTTGGTACAACCCGCAGACTCGCCAGTGGTTGGAGTCCATCAGTGGCGAAAGTCTGAACGCCAGCGGTTTGCAGGAAGACACCGAAGGGACTCATCCCCTGGCCCAGCAAGTGGTGATGCTGCGTCACTCACGTCGATTCGGTGAGGGCAGTGGCATTGGCCAGTTGGCCCGTTGGGTCAACCAGCAACAGCCCGAGGAGGCCCGCAAATTGTTGGCGGCGCGAAGCCACGACGATGTTTTTTCTCTGCCCCTCAAAGGTGAGCAGGACCGGGCGCTGGAGCGTTTGCTGCTCGAAGGCCATGGCGATGGACCGAAAGGTTATCGGCATTATCTGAGCGTATTGCGCAGTCAGCGACCGCCGCTCGACAGCCCTCTCGAAGATTCACGCTGGACCGATTGGGCGCGTCAGGTGTTGCAAGCCTTCGACGCCTTCCAATTGTTGTGCGCCGTACGGAAGGGGCCTTGGGGCGTGGAAGGCTTGAATCAGCGAGTGACCGCCGCGTTGCTCAAAGCCCGGCTCATCGAAAGTGACCAGCAATGGTACGAAGGCCGACCGGTGCTGATGACCCGCAACGACTATGGCCTGGGCTTGATGAACGGCGACATCGGCATTGCCCTCAAGCTGCCGGAGCGTGATGGACCCGAAACCGGGAAGCAGGTGCTGCGTGTAGCATTCCCACGCAACGATGGTCAGGGCGGCGTACGTTTTGTTTTGCCGAGCCGGCTCAATGATGTCGAAACCGTGTACGCCATGACTGTGCACAAATCCCAGGGGTCGGAATTTGCCCATACGGCGTTGATTCTGCCGGACGCCCTGAACCCTGTGCTCACCAAAGAGCTGCTCTATACCGGGATTACCCGGGCCAAGAACTGGTTCACTCTCATTGAGCCCCGTCCAGGTGTGTTCGAAGAAGCGGTGCGGCGCAAGGTCAAGCGCTTGAGCGGTCTGATGCTGGAGTTGGAAGAGGGTGTCCAACCGAGTGATTGAAAAGGGCGGTTAGAGACGACGGAAACTGTCCGAAGTGCCGTAGTGCGCGGCCTCGCTGGCATTTCAGTGCTGTGCTATCGTTCCGGCATTATTTCGTGGCGATCGAAGAGAATCCTGCATGAAGGTGGATGTCGGGACGACAGGGTGCGTCGTGGGTTGCAAGCAAGTGTTGCTGGCAGGCTTTCTCTGTTTGCTCAGTGGCGTCGTTTTCGCTCAGTCGCCAACCCCGGTCGGCATGGCCGACCAGCGCGCCAAATCGGTTACTCAGGTGGTCCTGGGGATTCTCAGTTATGCCCGCTGGCCTGTTGAGCCTGAGCAACTGCGCCTGTGCATTGTTGGCCCCACCGAATACACCGATGACCTGGTCAAAGGCACGACCCAAGCCACAGGCCGGCCTGTTACCGTGCGCCGTCTATTGGCAGACAACCCGTCCATTGTCGGTGAGTGCGATGCGGTGTACATCGGCAAACTGACCAGCGAAGAACGCACTCGGCTATTCGCCTCGCTGACAGGCCGTCCGGTGCTGAGCATCAGCGAAAGCGACGATCAATGCACCGTTGGCAGTCTTTTTTGCCTGCGAGTCGGCGATGATCAAGTGTCCTTCGAGGTCAACCTCGATTCCGTCGCACGCAGTGGTGTGCGCATCCACCCTAGTGTGCTGCAACTGTCCCGCCGCAAGCCGGCGGCGCCATGAGTCTATTCAAACCGGGTAACCGCCCGACCTTACGCTCAGTCATTGGTCGCGGACATTTGATCGTCGCGCTGGTGGGGGTGGCCATGGCCAGTGTTTCACTGACGCTGCTCGGCGTCCTGGCCTTGCGGGTCTATGCCGACCACAACCTGCACCTGATCGCGCGTTCGATCAATTACACCGTGGAAGCCGCGGTGGTGTTCAACGACAAAGCCGCCGCCGCCGAGGCGCTGGCATTGATTGCGTCCACCGAAGAAGTGGCCGATGCGCAGGTACTGGACAGGCAGGGCCGGTTGTTGGCGCGCTGGCAACGACCGGAAACCGGGTTGTTCTCCGATCTGGAAATGCAGATTGCTAAAGCCTTTCTGGAAAAGCCCATCAACATGCCGATCATCCATCAACGTCAGGAAATCGGCAGCATCCAGCTCACCGGCCACGGTGGCAGCCTGCTGCGCTTTTTGCTCAGCGGCCTGGTGGGCATCGTTTTATGTACCGCCATCAGCGCCTGGGTGGCGCTCTATCTGGCACGCCGACAACTTCGCGGGATCACCGGCCCACTGCGCAGTCTGGCTTTTGTCGCTCACGCCGCGCGCAGCGAGCGAGCCTTTGATCAGCGTGTGCCTCCCGCCGACATTGCCGAGCTCGACAACCTGGGCAACGACTTCAATGCCTTGCTCGATGAGCTTGAGTCGTGGCAGACCCACTTGCAAAGCGAGAACAAAACACTGGCCCACCAGGCCAGTCATGACAGCCTCACCGGGTTGCCGAATCGGGCATTTTTCGAAGGGCGATTGATTCGCGCGCTGCGCAACGCCAACAAGCTTAATGAGCGAGTGGCGGTGCTGTTTCTCGACAGCGACCGGTTCAAGGGGATCAACGATAACTTCGGCCATGCCGCGGGCGATGCGGTGTTGGTGGCCGTCGCCGATCGGGTTCGGGCACAACTGCGTGAAGACGATCTGGTGGCGCGTCTGGGTGGCGATGAATTCGCCGTGCTGCTGACACCGCTGCACAAGACCGAAGACGCCGAGCGGATAGCCGACAAAATCATTGCCAGCATGGAACTGCCGATCCCGTTGCCGGGGAGTACCCAAGTGTTGACTTCACTCAGTATTGGCATCGCCGTGTACCCTGATCATGGGGCGACACCGGGCGCTCTGCTCAACGCCGCCGATGCGGCGATGTACCAAGCCAAACGTCTTTCCCGAGGCGCGCAGCACACGTCAGGGTCGGAGCACCCTGTCGCCACCGTTCAAACCAGGAGCTAATGTCCGTGTTCTCAGTCACCCAGCGTTCCCTGAGATTTTTCACCTTCGCGCTGCTCATGGCCTTATTGGCATTGACCGGTTGCCAGACTGCGCCGCAAAAGGGCCTGACCCCGGCGCAGATTGCAGTGCTCAAGCAGCAGGGTTTCGAGTTGACCGATGAGGGATGGGCGTTTGGTCTGTCCGGCAAAGTGTTGTTTGGCAGTGATGACGATAGCCTGAATCCCGCCAGTACCGAGATCGTCGAACGCATCGGCAAGTCATTGCTGGGCGTCGGGATCGAGCGTGTGCGTGTCGACGGCCACACCGATGCCTCGGGTAAAGAGTCCTACAACCAACAGCTCTCCCTGCGCCGCGCAAAAAGTGTCGGCAAGGTTCTGACGGCGGTCGGGATGAAAGAGGAAAACATCCAGTTGCGTGGTCTCGGCAGCAGCGAGCCAGTGGCGTCGAACGACACCGCAGCCGGCCGTACCGAGAACCGCCGGGTGTCGATCGTGGTCAGCGCCGATTAGTCGGCGAACAACATGTCCCGACTTTCACCCATCAACAAACCCTGATTCTGCTCAGTGACCGCGCGGATGTAATCCCACAACAGGGTGATCCGCTTGAGCTTGCGCAGGTCTTCGCGGCAGTACATCCAGAACTGCCGGGTGATGTTGATCTCTTCCGGCAACACTGGAAGCAATCGTGGATCCTGCGCCGCCAGGAAGCACGGCAGAATCGCCAGTGACCGCCCTTGCTGCGCCGCCACGAATTGCGCGATCACGCTGGTGCTGCGCAGGTTGGCGCTGGCGCCGGGCAGCACGTTGGCCAGGTACAGCAGCTCCGAGCTGAACGCCAGATCGTCGACATAACTGATGAATGAATGCTTTCCCAAGTCGGCCGGGCGGCGGATCGGCGGGTGCTTGTCCAGATAGTCCTGGGTCGCGTACAGCTGCAATCGATAGTCGCAAAGTTTGCAGCACACATACGGGCCATGTTCCGGCCGCTCCAGGGCGATGACGATATCCGCCTCGCGCTTGGACAGGCTGATGAAGTGCGGCAGCGGCAGGATGTCCACCGAGATGGCCGGGTAGGCATCGACGAAATGGCTCAGCTGCGGAGTAATGAAAAAGCTGCCGAAGCCTTCGGTGCAGCCCATGCGTACATGCCCGGACAGCGCCACGCCGGAGCCGGAAACCTGCTCGCAGGCCATGTGCAGTGTGCTTTCAATCGACTCGGCGTAACCGAGCAAACGCTGGCCTTCGGCGGTCAGAACGAAACCGCTGGTCCGGGATTTCTCGAATAACAACGTGCCCAATGCGGCTTCCAGCGAACTGATGCGTCGCGACACGGTGGTGTAGTCCACCGCCAGGCGCTTGGCTGCGGTGCTGGCCTTGCGGGTGCGGGCGACCTCGAGGAAAAACTTGAGGTCATCCCAGTTGAGCGAACCGAGTGACGTGATGTTTTTTTGCATGATGGACCGGCTTTTATGTGCGTTCTTATTAGAAGTTTGCACATCTATACTCCAAAAACAGTCCGACAACCAATTCGCGACACACGTCTCATCTCAAGGCGACTTTCTCGCCTTGGCTCCCAAGATAGCTCTCTTAATAAGAACAACGTCCCGGAGACCAAACATGAACGCATCGCTCACGCCAAACGAAACCACTGTCCAAACGGTAAAGCTGCTAATCGACGGCGAGTGGGTCGAGTCCCAGACCACCGAATGGCACGACATCGTCAACCCGGCCACCCAGCAAGTGCTGGCGAAAGTGCCGTTCGCGACCACGCAGGAAGTCGACGCCGCCATCAACGCCGCCCATCGCGCCTTCCAGACCTGGAAGCTGACGCCGATCGGCGCGCGGATGCGCATCATGCTCAAGCTCCAGGCGTTGATTCGCGAACATTCCAAGCGCATCGCCGTGGTGCTCAGCAACGAGCAAGGCAAAACCATTGCCGACGCTGAAGGCGATATCTTCCGCGGCCTCGAAGTAGTCGAGCACGCCTGCTCCATCGGCAGCCTGCAAATGGGCGAGTTCGCCGAGAACGTCGCCAGCGGCGTCGACACTTACACCCTGCGCCAACCGATCGGCGTTTGCGCCGGTATCACCCCGTTCAACTTCCCGGCGATGATTCCGCTGTGGATGTTCCCGATGGCCATCGCCTGCGGCAACACCTTCGTGCTCAAGCCGTCCGAACAGGACCCGATGTCGACCATGCTGCTGGTGGAACTGGCGATCGAAGCTGGCGTTCCGGCGGGTGTGCTCAACGTCGTTCACGGCGGCAAGGACGTGGTGGATGCGCTCTGCACTCATAAGGACATCAAGGCTGTTTCTTTCGTTGGTTCGACCGCTGTCGGCACTCACGTCTACGACCTGGCCGGCAAACACGGCAAACGCGTGCAATCGATGATGGGCGCCAAGAACCACGCCGTGGTGCTGCCGGACGCCAATCGCGAGCAAGCGCTGAATGCGCTGGTGGGTGCCGGTTTCGGTGCGGCCGGTCAACGTTGCATGGCCACTTCCGTGGTGGTGCTGGTGGGCGCGGCCAAGCAATGGCTGCCGGACCTGAAGGCGCTGGCACAGAAACTCAAAGTGAATGCTGGCAGTGAGCCGGGCACTGACGTCGGTCCGGTGATTTCCAAACGGGCCAAGGCGCGGATTCTCGATCTGATCGAAAGCGGCATCAAGGAAGGCGCCAAGCTTGAGCTCGATGGTCGCGACATTACCGTTCCAGGCTTCGAGAAGGGCAACTTTGTCGGCCCGACCCTGTTCTCCGGCGTGACGCCCGAGATGCAGATCTACACCCAGGAAATCTTCGGTCCGGTGCTGGTCGTGCTGGAAGTCGCGACCCTCGATGAGGCCATTGCACTGGTCAACGCCAACCCGTTCGGCAACGGCACGGGCCTGTTCACCCAGAGCGGTGCAGCGGCGCGCAAATTCCAGAACGAAATTGACGTTGGCCAGGTCGGCATCAACATCCCGATTCCGGTGCCGGTCCCGTTCTTCAGCTTCACCGGTTCGCGCGGTTCGAAACTGGGCGACCTGGGTCCGTATGGCAAGCAAGTGGTGCAGTTCTACACCCAGACCAAGACTGTCACCAGTCGCTGGTTCGATGACAACAGCGTCAACGACGGTGTGAACACCACCATCAACTTGCGTTAAGGAGCCGGACATGAAAATCGCTTTTATCGGTCTCGGCAATATGGGTGCGCCGATGGCGCGCAACCTGATCAAGGCCGGCCATTCGCTGCGGTTGGTCGACCTGAACAAAACCGTTCTGGCAGAGCTCGAGCAATTGGGCGGCAGCATTAGCGCTACGGCGCGTGAAGCGGCTCAAGGCGCAGAACTGGTGATCACCATGCTGCCAGCCGCTGTGCATGTGCGCAGCGTGTGGCTGGGTGAAGACGGCGTGCTGGCAGGAATCGCCAAAGGCGTGCCGGCCGTGGATTGCAGCACCATCGATCCGCAGACTGCACGCGATGTTGCAGCGGCCGCCGCCAAGCAAGGCGTGGCCATGGCTGATGCACCGGTCTCTGGTGGTACTGGCGGCGCAGCAGCCGGGACGCTGACGTTCATGGTCGGCGCCACGCCTGAACTGTTCGCCACCCTGCAACCGGTACTGGCGCAGATGGGCCGCAACATCGTCCATTGCGGCGAAGTCGGCACCGGGCAAATCGCCAAGATCTGCAACAATCTGCTGCTGGCGATCTCCATGGTCGGCGTCAGCGAAGCCATGGCGCTGGGTGATGCCCTGGGCATCGACACCACGGTGTTGGCGGGGATCATCAACAGTTCCACCGGGCGTTGCTGGAGTTCGGAAATGTATAACCCGTGGCCGGGTATCGTCGAAACGGCACCGGCGTCACGCGGTTATACCGGCGGTTTCGGGGCCGAACTGATGCTCAAGGATCTGGGGCTGGCCACTGAAGCGGCGCGTCAGGCGCATCAACCGGTGGTACTCGGCGCGGTGGCCCAGCAGTTGTATCAGGCGATGAGCCAGCGTGGGGAAGGGGGCAAGGACTTCTCGGCGATCATCAACAGCTATCGCAAACCCCAATAAGGGGTTTTCCGGGAACCCGCGTCGGGCGGGTTCCCGGTTTTTTGCATCAGGCAAACACGAAATACTTGCGCACGGTTTCAACCACTTCCCACGTGCCTTTCATGCCCGGCTCGATGACGAAAATATCACCGGCACGCAGATGGATCGGCTCCTTTCCTTCTGGGGTGATGATGCAGTACCCCTCGCGGAAATCGCAGTATTCCCACTTCACGTATTCCACATACCACTTGCCCGGCGTGCAGATCCACGTGCCCATGATCTTGCTGCCGTCTTCGCTGGTGTAGGCGTTGAGGTTGACGGTGTGCGGGTCGCCTTCGAGTTTTTCCCATTTGCAGGCGTCGAGCACCGGCAGCGGGTGAGTGTCGCGAAGAACGGTAATAGGTGCGGTCATGTGGACTCCAGGCGGCGAGAATAGGAAGTAGCGCAGAAGATCGAAGTCGCACCCTATAGCGCCCGTGCACCGGTCAGTTGTCTGTACTCGACATTGAGCTGTCCAGAAACGCGCAACGCCTCAAAGACTTTCGAGCGGGCAATCCGTCCTGGCCTGCTCGAGGCTGGCTTCAAACTCGACCAGTTGTGCGTGTTGTTGCGACAGCATGGCAATCCGCTCGCTGATCTCGTGCTTCTTGGCGGCGATTGCCTGTTGTGCGAGTTGCCATGGCATCGCCTGGCCTTGATGCCCAGAAAAGATCGCCTGCAACTCCTTGAGCCTGAAACCCAATTGTTGAGCGCACTTGATGAAGATCAGCAGGTCGACGCTTTGCTGGTCATAGACGCGATATTTTCCTTGCCGCTGAGCGGCAGGCAGCAGACCGATCGACTCGTAATGCCGGATGCTCTTGATCGTCGTGCCGGAGCGTTGCGCGGCTTGGCCGATGTACATGAAAAGTCCCTTTTTGCCGTGGAAACGCCCGGCGCATTATCGGCACACTCAGCGGCTGGCGATAGCCTGTGCTTGCAGCAACCAGACTTCACGCTGACGGGCGCTCGCACCGAGAATCGGGCCGAACGTGAGCGTGCGCCGGGGTTCGATGCCGCAGAAGGCGAGGGTGGTTTTGCGCATCTGGTGCAGCCCGGGCATGCGATAGACCCAGCGGTAATACCAGGGCGGCGTGTCCATGGTCACCAGTAAATGAGCCGTGCGACCGCGCAGGAGTTTGTCGGGGAAGGCTTTGCCTTCGCGATATTTGAAGGCGAAACCGGGCAGGAACACCCGATCGAAAAAGCCCTTGAGCAACGCTGGAATCCCGCCCCACCAGATCGGATAAATCAGCGTCAGATGCTCGGCCCATAAAATATCAGCCTGGGCATGGCGCAAGTCTGCCTCCAGTGGCTGAACCTGTTGATACCCTTCACGCAGCACCGGATCAAACGCCATGTTGCCCAAGAACAACTGGCGCACCTCGTGCCCGGCGCGCAACGCCGACTGTGCGTAGCGCTCGGCGAGTGCAGCGCAGAAACTGTTGCTCGACGGATGACCGAGAATCACCAGAATTCGTTTGCCCATCGCCTGTGTCCTTGAAGATGAAAGCTCAAGGGTAAAGTCTGCCCCTCAGGGGAGAGTCAAGGCGTGCAGCAAAGCCCTGGCGTAACCGGGCAGTGCCGCGAAGTCTCGGGCGCAAAGCAAAAGTTTGCGCTGCGCCCAGGGTTCTTGCAGAGCGAGGCTCTTGAAGGACTTTTCGTTCGACCCGCGTTCGACCGCCGCACGTGGCACGATGGCCAGCCCAGCACCCCGAGCGACCATGCGCATCACCCCGTCGAAACCGTCGGCGCGGATGCGGATTTGCATGCGTACGCCTGCGTGCAGCGCCTGCTCTTCCAGGTACACCGCCAACGCGCTGTTGGCGTTCAGGCCGACGTAGTCGTGGTGCAAGGTGTCGCTGAAGCTCAATGGTCGGGTGCTTGCCAAGGGATGATCGCGGGGCATGATCAGCACCAGTGGATCGTCGCGAAACGGGCGGGTCTGCAGGTCATCGGTGTCCACGGCGTCGGAGATGATTCCCAGGTCAGCCGCGCCTTGGCGCAAGGCGTGGGTGATGCGAGCGCTGGGCAGTTCTTGCAGGTCGATATCGAGGTTGGGGTGGTTGCACAGGAAGTCGGCAAGCATTTCCGGCAGGTATTCGGTGATCGCCGTGGTGTTGCACAACAGTCGTACCTGACCTTTGACGCCGTTGGCGTATTCGGCCAGGTCCTGCTGCATGCGGTCGGCCTGTTGCAGCAGGGCTCGGGCGTGTTGCGCCAAGGCCTTGCCCGCTGGAGTCGGGGTGACACCACGACGACCGCGTTGCAGAAACTCGATACCCAGCGATGCCTCCATGGCGCGGATTCGCGCACTGGCCGCTGCCAGGGACAGATGGCTGCGAACGGCGCCGGCGGTGATGTTGCCGGTGTCGAGGATGTTCAGGTAGAGGCGCAGGTCGGTCAGGTCGAAGTGCATTGTTACTGCCTCTGGATTTTTGTTTTCCGGGCGGACGCCTTCACGGGCAAGCCCGCTCCCACAGTAGATCGCGGTCAAATGTGGGAGCGGGCTTGCTCGCGAAGGCGCCAGCAGTCGCAACGACATTACCAGCCTCTTGTCAGGAGAGAGGCAGCCTCAGTATATGGCAGATTTTCAACCAACCAATCCGGGCTCACGATAGCCCAATGAATACGCTCGCTTCGTTCTACCAAAATCTCGGCTTCGCCCTTTCATTACTGGTCATCGCAACCTTTCTGCTAGCCGGGATGATCAAGGGTGTGATCGGCCTCGGTCTGCCTACCATCGCCATGGGTTTGCTGGGCCTGGCTATGGCTCCGTCGCAGGCTGCGGCGCTGCTGATCATTCCTGCGACGCTGACCAATGTCTGGCAACTGGCATTCGGCGGGCACTTACGCGGGCTGATCAAACGGCTGTGGCCGATGCTGCTGGCGATTTTCGTCGGCACCTATGCGGGCACGCTCTGGATCGGCATGGCCGGCGGACATTGGGTGGTGCGGGGTCTGGGGGCGGCGTTGCTGGTGTACGCCTTGAGCGGGTTGTTCCTGCCGACGCTGCGCGTGGGTGGTCGCAGCGAGCGCTGGCTCGGTCCGCTCTGCGGCGTGCTGACGGGCGTCATCACGTCGGCCACCGGCGTCTTTGTGATTCCGGTGGTGCCTTATCTGCAAGCGCTGGGCTTGAGCAAGGACGAACTGGTGCAGGCGCTGGGCCTGTCGTTCACCGTCTCGACCCTGGCGTTGGCCGCCGGCCTGTTATGGCGCGGCGCTCTCGGCGGCGGCGAGTTGAGCGCATCGCTGCTGGCGTTGATCCCGGCCGTGCTCGGCATGTTGCTGGGGCAATGGCTGCGCCAGCGGATCAGCGCCGTGTTGTTCAAGCGCGTGTTCTTCATCGGCCTCGGTTTACTCGGCGGCCACTTGCTGATCAGCGGGTAGCGGACGACGGGCTGAGCATGTCGATGGCGCGAATATCGAAATCCTGCTCCAGATATTCCATGCGCATGTCACGGAATTGCTGCATGTGCGGCAGGTTCGAGTGCACGTCGAGGTGCGCCTGGGATTGCCAGATCTCGTAGAAAATAAACAGGGTCGGGTCCTGTTTGTCTCGCAGCATGTGGTACTCGATGCAGCCGGGCTCGGCGCGACTCGCTTCCACATGACCGCGGAAAAACACTTCGAAGGCGTCGGATTTTTCCGGACGGGTCTTGGCGTGCAGGATAAAGCCTTGCATTTCACTCATCACAAATCTCCTCAAGTCGGAATCGGTGCAAAGTCTACGGCAACAATCGCGTGTCGATTCGTGCTTGTGGGTCAAATGAATTTTGCTGATTGGGCGCTTATTCCGCGCGAGGCAGACCGCTACTCTGCCGCCATCGAATTCCAACCTTCCGAGACTTCCCATGAAAAAAGTCCTGTTGCTCAATGGCGGCAAAAAGTTTGCTCACTCCGATGGCCGTTACAACGCCACCCTGCACGAAGCGGCGCTGAGCGTGCTGGATCGCGGCGGTGTCGACGTGAAAGCCACCTTCATCGACGAGGGCTATGACGTCGCTGAAGAGGTCGCCAAATTCCTCTGGGCCGACGTGATCATTTATCAGATGCCCGGCTGGTGGATGGGCGCACCGTGGACCGTCAAGAAGTACATCGACGAAGTCTTCACCGAAGGCCACGGCAGCCTCTATGCCAGCGACGGCCGTACTCGCTCCGACGCATCGCAAAAGTACGGCAGTGGCGGTCTGTTGCAGGGCAAGCAGTACATGTTGTCGCTGACCTGGAATGCCCCGCAGCAAGCCTTCGACGACCCGACCGACTTCTTCGAAGCCAAGGGCGTGGACGCGGTGTACTTTCCGTTCCATAAGGCCAACACCTTCCTCGGCATGACCGGCTTGCCGACCTTCCTGTGCGTTGACGTGATGAAGCGCCCGGCTATTGACGCCGATGTGGCGCGTTATGCGCAGCATTTGACCGAGGTGTTTGGTCTGCCGGCTTGAGGTTCCTTTTGCCCCGCATCCAGCTACTATCAAGCCAGTTTTGAATGAGGGGCATCCGTGAAAGCCAGATCCGATGAATTGCAGATTTTCGTCTGCGTGATTGAGTGCGGGTCGATTTCGGCTGCGGCCGAGCAGGTCGGTCAAACACCTTCGGCGGTCAGCCGCACGCTGTCGCGGCTGGAGGCCAAGCTCGATACCACGCTGATCAACCGCACCACGCGGCGCATGGACCTGACCGAGGAGGGCAAGTACTTTTTCGAGCACGCCAAGCTGATTCTCGATCAGATGGATGAGCTCGAAGAGCGTCTGAACTCGCGCCAGCAAACCCCGTCCGGGCGGCTGCGAATCAACGCCGCATCGCCGTTCATGCTGCATGCCATCGTGCCTTACATCGATGAGTTCCGTCGGCTCTACCCGGACATTCAACTCGAACTCAACAGCAATGACCTGATCATCGACCTGCTCGAGCAAAGCACTGACATCGCCATCCGCATCGGCACGCTGGCCGACTCGACGTTGCATGCCCGTTCCCTGGGATGCAGCCCTCTGCACATCGTCGCCAGCCCGGCTTATCTTGAAAAGCACGGCACACCAACGGCCGTGGCCGACCTGGCCGAGCACAACCTGTTGGGGTTTACCCAGAACGAAGGGCTGAACCAATGGCCGTTGCGTTACGTGCATGGCGACCGCTGGCCGATTCAGGCTTCACTCAGCGCGTCCAGCGGCGAGACGATCCGGCATTTGGTACTTGAGGGCCAAGGCATTGCCAGCCTGTCGCACTTCATGACCATCGACGACATCCGCGCCGGCCGTTTGAAAGTGCTGCTGGCGGAATTCAACAGCGGTTACCGCCAACCAATCAATGCGGTGTACTACCGTAACTCGCAACTGGCCTTGCGCATTCAGTGTTTCCTGGACTTCATTCAGGGCAAATTGGCGGTTTACGCGAACGCGGATTTCAAGGGCTGATTCGTGATCCCTGGGCAAGAGTGAATTGGGTCAACGGGGATTTTTCGTCAGCGATGACTCCTTGATACTGGTTGCATCACTTATTAACGCAGGGAGTTTCTCCATGAACGTATTCATTACCGGCGCTGCAGGTTTTATCGGCGGCTCCATCGCCACGGGCCTGGTCCAGGCCGGTCACAAGGTCACCGGTCTGGTTCGCAGCGCCGAACAAGCCAATGAGCTGAGCGCACTGGGCATCACTGCGGTGATCGGCACCCTTGACGACAGCGCACTGCTGGCCGAACAGGCCCATGCGGCTGACGCCGTGATCAACGCCGCGAGCAGCGACCATCGCGGTGCGGTGGAAGCTTTGCTCAATGCACTGCGCGGCTCCAACAAAGTGTTCTTGCACACCAGCGGTTCGAGCATCGTTGGCGATGCCTCGGGCGGCAAATCCAGCGACGTCATCTACTACGAAGACAACCTGCCGGAGCCGACTGTCGACAAGGCTGCACGGGTGGCCATCGACAACCTGATCCTGGCGGCGGCGAAGGACGGGGTGAACTCGGCCGTGATCTGCAACACGCTGATCTACGGCCACAGCCTGGGCGTCAAGCGTGACAGCGTGCAGTTGCCGCGTTTGCTGAAACAGGCTCGTAAAAGTGGCGTGGTCCGGCATGTTGGAACCGGTCAGAACATCTGGTCCAACGTGCACATCGAAGACGTGGCTGCCCTCTACCTGTTGGCGCTGACCAAGAACGTGCCGGGCACTTTCTACTTCGTCGAAAGCAGTGAAGCGTCGTTCATCGACATGACCACGGCGATTGCCCAGGCGCTGAATCTGGGTGAGCCGCAAGACTGGCCGCTGAAGGATGCCGAAGCCGAGTGGGGTTATGAAATGGCCAACTATGGTTTGGGCTCCAACAGCCGGGTTCGCGGTAAACATGCCCGTGAATTGCTGGGTTGGGTGCCGAAGCGGACTTCGGTGGTTGAATGGATTCGTGACGAGATGGTGTGAGTTCGCTGTAGACCGTGTCATCGTTCTTCGCGAGCAAGCCCGCTCCCACATTTGATCTCCACAGCACACAGATTTTGTGTCCGACGAAGATCGATTGTGGGAGCGGGCTTGCTCGCGAAGGCGTTTCAGGCGACGCATAAGCTGGCCGGCCTGCCAGCAATTCCGTAACATCCGCCCCCTCTTTTCCGGCCACTTCCACCGGCCTGTATTGTTGGGTAAACCATGAAACCAAAACGTCTGCGCGCCGATGTCCTGGCCGGGCTCACGACCTCTTTCGCCCTGTTGCCTGAATGCATCGCCTTCGCGCTGGTGGCTCACCTCAATCCGTTGATGGGGCTATATGGCGCTTTCATCATTTGCACCCTGACCGCGCTGTTCGGCGGGCGGCCGGGCATGGTGTCCGGTGCCGCCGGATCGATGGCGGTGGTGATCGTCGCGCTGGTGGTGCAGCACGGTGTGCAGTACTTGCTGGCCACCGTGTTGCTGGGCGGGTTGATCATGCTGGCGTTCGGGATGCTGAAACTCGGCAAGCTGGTGCGCATGGTGCCGCACCCGGTGATGCTCGGTTTCGTCAACGGCCTGGCGATCATTATTGCCCTGGCTCAACTGGAGCATTTCAAGAGCGGTGAGGCGTGGTTGAGTGGCACGCCGCTGTACATGATGGTCGGGCTGGTGGCCGTGACGATGGCCATTGTCTATGTGCTGCCGCGCCTGACTCGCGCGGTGCCGCCGGCGCTGGTGGCGATTCTGGGCGTTGGCCTGGCGGTGTACCTGCTCGGCCTGCCGACCCGTACGCTCGGCGACATGGCGCACATTGCCGGTGGCTTGCCGACCTTTGCACTGCCAGACATCCCCTGGAGCCTGGAGACCCTGCGCATCATCGCGCCTTACGCGATCCTGATGGCTTTGGTCGGCCTGCTGGAAACCCTGCTGACCCTGAACCTGACCGACGAAATCACCGAGAGCCGTGGCTACCCGGATCGCGAATGCGTGGCGCTGGGCGCGGCCAACGTGGTCTCCGGGTTGTTCGGCGGCATGGGTGGCTGCGCCATGATCGGCCAGACCGTGATCAACCTCAGTTCCGGTGGGCGCGGGCGGTTGTCCGGTGTGGTGGCCGGCGTGTTGATTCTGCTGTTTATATTGTTCCTGTCGCCGCTGATCGAGCGCATCCCGCTGGCCGCACTGGTTGGGGTGATGTTCGTGGTGGCGCAGCAGACATTCGCCTGGGCTTCGTTGCGGGTGCTGAACAAAGTGCCGTTGAACGATGTGCTGGTGATCATCGCCGTGACGGTGATTACCGTGTTCACCGACTTGGCCACGGCCGTGCTGTGCGGGATCATCATTGCGGCGTTGAACTTCGCCTGGCAACAAGCGCGCGAGCTCTATGCCGACACTCATCTGGACGCCGACGGCAGCAAACTTTACCTCGTGCATGGCACGCTGTTCTTTGCCTCGACAACCCCCTTCCTGAACCAGTTCGACACTGCCAACGACCCCGCGCAAGTGACCCTCGATTGCCAGCATCTGAGCTTCGTCGACTACTCGGCCATCGCCGCGTTGAAGACCTTGCGCGAGCGCTACGCCAAGGCCGGCAAGCATTTGCGGGTGCTGCACCTGTCCGAGCGCTGCAAGAAACTGCTCAAGCGCGCCAGCGAGCACCACGATTGAAGTCAGTGATCGATCCCACGCAGAGCGTGGGATCGATCAGCGTAAGAATGATGAAAATTCGCCTACTCGATTTTCATAACCCGCGACCACCCATACCTCTGCGCGACATCCCTTATCCCTCCACGAAAATTAGTTTCACCTCGTTTGAAAATCACCTCTCGAAATGATTTATGAGTTTCACAACCCATTCGACGTGACCCTTTCGAGGAGTACCGCATGACCCTGTCCTTCGGCTATTGGCTGCTGGTGTATGCCGCCATCGCCATTATTGCGCTGATCGTTTTGATCGCCCGTTACCGACTCAATCCCTTCATTGTGATCACCCTGATTTCGGTCGGTCTGGCGCTGGTGGCTGGGATGCCGCCATCGGGTGTGGTCGGGGCTTACGAGGCCGGGGTCGGCAAGACGCTGGGGCATATCGCGCTGGTCGTGGCGCTGGGCACGATGCTTGGCAAGATGATGGCCGAGTCCGGCGGCGCCGAGCAGGTGGCGCGCACGTTGATCGATCGCTTCGGCGAGAAAAACGCGCACTGGGCGATGGTGTGCATCGCGTTCCTGGTCGGGCTGCCGCTGTTTTTCGAGGTCGGTTTTGTGTTGCTGGTGCCAATCGCATTTACCGTGGCGCGGCGCGTGGGTGTTTCGATTTTGATGGTCGGCTTGCCGATGGTCGCCGGGCTGTCGGTGGTCCATGCACTGGTGCCGCCGCACCCGGCGGCGATGCTGGCGGTGCAGGTCTATCAGGCGTCGGTGGGGCAGACGTTGCTCTATGCGATTCTGATCGGCATCCCGACCGCAATCATTGCAGGCCCCTTGTACGCCAAGTTCATCGTCCCGCGCATTCAACTGCCGGCGGAAAACCCGCTGGAGCGCCAGTTCCTTGAGCGCGAACCGCGCGACAGCCTGCCGGGTTTCGGCATCACCATGGCGACCATTCTGTTGCCGGTTGTGCTGATGCTGATCGGCGGCTGGGCCAATCTGATTTCCACGCCGGGCAGCGGCTTCAACCAGTTTTTGTTGTTCATCGGCAACTCGGTGATCGCCTTGTTGCTGGCTACCTTGTTGAGCTTCTGGACCCTCGGCCTGGCCCAGGGCTTCAGCCGCGAATCAATCCTCAAGTTCACCAACGAGTGCCTGGCACCGACCGCCAGTATCACCTTGCTGGTCGGCGCGGGTGGTGGCTTGAACCGGATTCTGGTGGACGCTGGTGTCACCAACCAGATCGTCAGCCTGGCCGACGAATTCCACCTGTCGCCGCTGTTGATGGGCTGGCTGTTCGCCGCGTTGATGCGTATCGCCACCGGTTCCGCCACCGTGGCCATGACCACCGCGTCGGGCATCGTCGCGCCGGTGGCCATTGGTCTGGGGTATCCCCATCCGGAGCTGTTGGTGCTGGCGACGGGCGCCGGGTCGGTTATCTTTTCCCACGTCAACGACGGCGGCTTCTGGTTGATCAAGGAATACTTCAACATGACCGTTGCCCAGACCTTCAAGACCTGGACGGTGCTCGAGACGCTGATCTCGGTGGTCGCTTTCGCGCTGACCGTTGGTCTTTCTTACCTGCTTTAGCCGGAGACACCTGCCATGGACATCCTCTACCAGATTCGTGCCCGTCAGGATTCCTTCAGCGCCGGTGAAGGACGCATCGCCCGGCTGATGCTCGACGACGTAGGATTTGCCGCGTCCGCCAGCCTTGATGAACTGGCGCAGCGGGCAGAAGTCAGCACCGCCACGCTCTCGCGTTTCGCTCGCACGGTCGGCTGCCGGGATTTGCGCGATTTGCGCCTGCAACTGGCCCAGGCCAGTGGCGTTGGCAGTCGTTTTCTTGACCCGGCGGGCACCCCCGAACAGTCGGCGTTTTACGGGCAGATCGTCGGTGATATTGAGTCGACGTTGCGTCAGCACCTGTCGGCATTCGACGAATCGCGCTTCTCCGATGCAGTGAAACTGCTGGGCAAGGCGCGGATGATTCACGCCTTCGGCATGGGCGGTTGCTCGACCCTGTGCAGCGACGAATTGCAAGTGCGGCTGGTGCGTCTCGGCTACCCGATTGCGGTGTGCAGCGACCCGGTGATGATGCGCGTCACCGCCGCCAGCCTCGGCGCCGAACACGCGGTCATCGCTTGCTCGCTGACCGGCATCACCCCGGAACTGCTCGAAGCCATCGAACTGGCGCGCAGCTATGGCGCGCGGATTCTCGCCATCACCCGGGCCGACTCGCCGCTGGCGCAACTGGCCGATGTGCTGCTGCCGCTGCAAAGCGCCGAGACCTCGTTTATCTACAAACCCACGGCGGCGCGCTACGGCATGTTGCTGGCCATCGATGTGCTCGCCACCGAGCTGGCGCTGGCCAACCCTGAAGACAATCAAGAGCGTCTGCGGCGGATCAAACTCGCCTTGGACGACTACCGCGGCGGCGATGACCATTTGCCGCTGGGAGACTGACATGAAGTACGACACGCTGATCCGCAACGCCTTGATCATCGATGGCAGCAACAGTCCCGGTTATCCCGCCGACGTGGCGATCCTGAACGGCCGCATCGAGCGCATCGGCGACTTGCACGACGCCCATGCAGCGGAAGAAATCGACGCCGCTGGCCGGGTGCTGGCGCCGGGTTTTATCGACGTGCACACCCATGACGACACCGTAGTGATCCGCCAGCCGCAGATGCTGCCCAAGCTTAGCCAGGGCGTGACCACGGTGATTGTCGGCAACTGTGGGATCAGCGCTTCGCCGGTAAGTTTGCGTGGCGATCCGCCGGACCCGATGAACCTGCTCGGCACTGCCGCGGCGTTTGTTTATCCGCGCTTCAGCGATTACCGCGCAGCTGTCGAAGCGGCGAACACTACGCTGAACGTCGCCGCGCTGGTTGGCCACACGGCGCTACGCAGCAATCATCTCGATGACCTTTTTCGCACTGCCACGCCTGATGAAATCACCGCGATGCGCGAACAACTGCGTGAGAGCCTTGAAGCCGGCGCGTTGGGCCTGTCCACAGGTCTTGCCTATGCGAGTGCCTTCTCGGCTTCTACCGACGAAGTGATGCAGCTGACCGAAGAGCTGACGGCCTTCGGCGCGGTCTACACCACCCATTTGCGCAGCGAATTCGAACCGGTGCTGGAGGCCATGGACGAGGCGTTCCAGATCGGCCGTCACGCGAAAACACCGGTGATCATTTCCCACCTCAAATGCGCCGGCGCGGGTAATTGGGGGCGTAGTCCACAACTGCTGGCGTCTCTCGAACACGCGGCGAAAACCCATCCGGTGGGCTGCGATTGCTACCCCTATGCGGCGAGTTCTTCGACCCTCGACCTCAAGCAGGTCACCGACGCCCATCGCATCACCATCACCTGGTCCACGCCGCACCCGGAACTGGGCGGGCGCGACCTGATGGACATCGCCGCCGACTGGGGCGTGCCACTGCTCGATGCCGCCCGCCAACTGCAACCGGCGGGCGCGGTGTATTACGGAATGGACGAGGCGGATGTACGAAGAATCCTCGCGCATCCTCTGTCGATGGTTGGCTCTGACGGATTACCGGAAGACCCTTTTCCGCATCCTCGCTTGTGGGGCGCGTTCCCACGAGTGCTGGGACATTTCAGTCGCGACGTCGGGCTGTTTCCGCTGCATACCGCCGTGCACAAGATGACCGGGTTATCCGCGGCGCGATTCGGCTTGAAGGAACGTGGCGAAATCCGTGTAGGAAACTGGGCGGACTTGGTGTTGTTCAATCCTGTGACGATCCGCGACGTGGCGGATTTCAATGATCCACAACAGGCGGCGGAAGGCATTGACGGGGTGTGGGTCAACGGCGTGTTGAGTTACAGCGAGGGTCAGGCGAACGGCAAAAGGGAAGGGCGGTTTCTGGCGCGGGAAGGGGATTTGCGGGACGGATTTCAGTGAAATCCGAGTGGTGCATCACAGTAGTGGCACATTGCAATTAAAGAAAGCCATCATCAAGCCGAATCGCTGACGTACAGCCCGGCTACACTGTGGGCTATTTCAGTCTGGGAGCAACTCGATGAGCTTCGGCAAAACCACTCCGATCCTGCGGATCTTCGATGAAATCAAGGCCGTTGAATTCTACGTCGACTTCCTGGGGTTCAAGATCGACTGGCAGCACCGTTTCGAAGCCAACTTCCCGTTGTACCTGCAAGTCTCCCGTGGGGAATGCGTGTTGCACCTGTCCGAGCATCATGGCGATGCCACACCGGGCTCGGCATTACGGATCGAAACCGACGAACTTGAGGCGTTCCAGCAGCAATTGCTGGCCAAGGAATATGCCTTCGCCAAACCACAGATCCAGGCCATGCCGTGGGGCAGCCAGGACATGACCATCGCCGATCCGTTCGGCAATCGGTTGGTGTTTACCAATGCGATTAGTGTCTGAGTATTTTCGCTGACAGAAAGATAGCCTTCGCGAGCAAGCCCGCTCCCACACTGGATTTGTGTCGGGCCACTGATCAGTGGTCAGCAAAATCTAATGTGGGAGCGGGCTTGCTCGCGAATGGATCTTCGATTCACCGCAGTGAATGTCAGGCCCGGCTAGAGAGCATTGGCTACTCAGATGTGTCGAGTTGATCCAACGCCCGGTTCACCGCCAGCTCCCCGAGCATGATGACTTGCGCAATGCCCAACAGGGAATTGCGCCCCGGTCCATCGGTGTGATCCGCCAAGTCCATGGCCATGACATTGGCCGATGCCAACGATTCACACGCATGAGCCAGCAGGGTTTCGACATCGATCTCAGGATTGACGATGAACATCGTACCGAGCTTGCGCTCAGTGGCGTTGATGTCGGCGGGAGACTTGAAGTGAAAATCGAGGGCGCGCTCGGCGGCTTCGTTGAGTTTTTTTGAGTTGGGGCTTTCGTAGGGGGATGCTGGATCGGTTTCCGGCGGATTGGGTGTGACCTTGAACATAGATGAAACTCCTGGAATGCAAATGAGGAGCCATCACCCTCGCTACCAAACGGATGGGTGGTGACCATACGAAGGTTGGTAGACCGGTCCAGGTACCCGGCGCGTCCGAAGACGCCCTGCGCATGGCCACCATAAAAAGCAGAGATAACAACCCTGCAAAGGTGGCGCAGTACGCCTGGAAAATCCGGGCTACCAAACCCGATCGCTGTTTTTTTCAGCGACCGGAAAACGATAAAGCCCAGGCCCAAGGCGCACAAGCCGGCGGATTCTTACGCACCTGTAGGCGATGACGCAAGGCGTTGTAGCTTTCATGAAGTAACGCTGACGGGTATTAAACAGACACGGTCATACGAACGGACTTTTCCGATAAACAAGTCTTGAGAGTCCGGCCGACGCAGGAAAATATGATGCCTGTGCTAGTGTCGTCCGATCATTTTGATGAGCACAGGAAGCGCTTATGGCCAGCATCATCCTTAGTAATCTTGACTCCCAGCTCTTTGAACAGCTGCGAATTTCGGCAGGCTGCAATGGCCGTTCGATGGAAGAAGAAGCACGCATGATTCTTGTGCATGCACTTAATCAGAAGGACTGTGCAAAGGGACTGGGGACTCGAATCAACCAGCGGTTCAGAGCCGAGGGTGGAGTTGAGTTGGAGCTGCCTTCTCGCTAGAACGGGCATATAGGCTGGTTGTCAGATCGCCTTCGCGAGCAAGCCCGCTCCCACATTAGATAGGTGCTGACCACTGATCAGTGGTCCGACACAAATCCAGTTTGGGAGCGGGCTTGCTCGCGAATGGGTCTTTCACTCACCGCAATGTGAATGTCAGACGCGGAAGTGACTCACCATCATCTGCAACTGATTCCCCAATCGTGCCAGTTCAACACTGGACGCTGCGGTTTCGTCGCTGGCGGCGGCGGTTTGTTCGGACACGTCGCGCACGTTGATGATGCTGCGGCTGATCTCTTCGGCCACGGCGCTTTGCTGCTCGGCGGCGGCAGCGATTTGCTGGTTCATCGACTGGATGTTGGACACCGTGCGGGTGATGTTCTCCAGTGACACACCGGCCTTGCGGGTCAGGGCGACGCTGCTGTCGGTCAGGACGCGGCTGTTGTTCATCACCGCCGACACTTGCTGGGTGCCGTTCTGCAAACCGGCCACCAGGCCTTCGATTTCTTCGGTGGATTTCTGCGTGCGCTGGGCCAGGCCACGGACTTCGTCGGCCACTACGGCAAAACCGCGACCGGCTTCACCGGCACGGGCCGCTTCGATGGCGGCATTGAGTGCCAGCAGGTTGGTCTGTTCGGCCACGGCTTTGATCACGTCCATGACACTGCCGATCTTGTCGCTTTCCTGTTGCAGCACGCTCATGGCTTCGGTGGACCGCATCACTTCGCTGGCCAGGCGTTCGATCTGGGCGATGGCTTCGTTGACCACCTTGTCGCCTTCGCGAGCTTCACCATCCGCGGCGGCCGCGGCTTGAGACGCCTGCTCGGCGTTGCGCGCGACTTCCTGCACCGTGGCAGTCATCTCGTGCATGGCGGTGGCGACCTGATCGGTTTCGATCTTCTGGCTGTTGACCCCGGCGCTGGTTTGCTCTGTCACGGCAGACAGCTCTTCAGCAGCGCTGGCGATCTGGGCGACGCCGTCGCGGATGCCGCTGATCAAGTCGCGCAGGGTGACGCCCATGCGCGCAATGCCTTGTTGCAACACGCCGAGTTCGTCGCGGCGAGTCACCTTGACGTCCTGGGACAGGTCGCCGCTGGCAATGCGTTCGACCACCGCCAGGGTGTCGCGCAGCGGGCCGGTGATCTGACGGGTGATGATGACGGCGGCAATGATGCCGACCAACAACGCCAGCAACGTGCTGATCAGTTGCAGGGTGCGGGCCTGGGCGCTTTCGGCATCGCGACGGTCGAGCTGGATCTGATACAGCTGATCGCTCAGGGTCACGATGGCGGCGCCCTGGTCGGTCATTTCCTTGCGTGCCTGCACCGCATCGCTGCTGGCGGCTTTATACGCCTGTAAAGCGCTGCGGTAGTTGCCCAGCGCGGTTTCCAGCTGACGCAAGGCGTCTAGCTCGGTGTCAGCGAAATGCACGTTGAGTGGTTTGAGGCTGGCGATGGCCGCGTCCAGTTGGCCGACGGCTTTTTGTTCGGTGTCGGCATTGGTGGTCGCGGTGTAGCCGCGCACTTCGTAGCGGGCCAGCAAGAACGCTTCCTTGGCGGCGGTGATGGCCTGGAATTGCTCGAAGCGCTGATCGCTCAGAGGCATTTGCTGCACGTGGGTGTTGATGGCGTTGATCAGCGTGTTGGCGGTATCGGCATTGGCGCCCATGACGTCGCGCGCGCTGTTGCCGGTGCGGTACGCGCCGCGCATTTTGTTCAGGGATGTCCTGTAGGCCTCGATGACAGCGCCTTGCTCTTTGAGCAGCTTGAGGTTTTCCGGGCTCTTGAATTTCACCAGCAACGCTTGTTGCTGAGCGGAGAACGCGTCAAGGGTGGTCTGCACATTCTGCGCGGCGGTTTCGTCGCCGTTGGTCAGCATGTATTGCAGGCGAACCACGCGCAGCTTGGTCAGGCCGGCGTTGAGCTGGGTGATGTCGCTCATCCAGTTGCTGCGGTCAATCAACCCGCCCAGGCTCGTCCAGCCGGTCAAGGCGAGAACGCAGGTCAGTGCCAGGACCAGGCCAAACCCCAGGCCCAGTTTCAGGTTCACGCTGATATTGCCGAACCAGCTATTCATCAAAGTCCTCCAGGAACGTTGTGTTTCTTGATCGTCGATTGGCTGGAAGATTGTTGTTTTTGGTAGCCAGCAAGGTAGGTAGCAGGTCTGTATCGGCAGCAATCGCGAGAGCTGAAAGGTTTTTGCGGGGAGGTTTCTGTAACAAGGTTTTTGCAGGTGGCTTAAGTTTTTTTAGTCGGTTCTGCAAAAGGCTGAAGAGTCGCTGTTGGCGGCTCAGCCTGCCAAGTGAGAGCGGTTTTTTGTGGCTGGCGAAAGCGCAGGGTCAGAGCTGTCTGGACCAGCGCTGCTCAAGCGTTTCAAAGCGATCGTTGATCAGCGCCGTCAGCACATGATCCTGCCAGCGCCCGGCGATGCTCAGGTACGCCTTGGCGTAGCCTTCGCGCTCGAACCCCAGGCGTTCGAGCAATCGCGCACTGCGATCATTTCCGGGAATGTAATTGGCCATGATCCGGTGCAGATTCTGCTGCTCGAACATGTAGCGAATGCCCGTCTCCAGTGCCTCTTGCATCAAACCCTGGCCCTGATGGGACTCGGCAATGTGATAACCGAGATAACAGGCCTGAAACGCCCCGCGCACGATACCGCTGAAATTGCAGGCGCCGATCATCTGGCCGCTGTCTGGGTCCAGCAGTGCGAAATGCACCGCCAGGCCGGCTTCGAAAGCACTGGCCTGCACGGTAAGGCGTGGACGGATTTGCTCGGGGCTGAAGTAATCGGCGGTTCGCACCGGTGACCACCGGGCGAGGTGCCTCTGGTTGAGCCGGTAGAAATCGCTTTCAAGCGAGGCCTGTTCGGGGTTGAGGACGGCCAGCGACAGGCGTTTGCAGCGCAGGGTCAGCAGCGGCATGGGGCGCTCCGGGGCACAGGGTTGGAGGCAGGCGTTGCTCAGGCCGCGGAAAAACTCAAACCGACAGCGGCAACGTCACGATAAAGGTACTGCCCTTGCCGTCGCCGTCGCTCATGCCGATGACCGTGCCGCCATGGGCTTCGACCAGCTCGCGCACCACCGTCAGGCCAATGCCCAGGCCTGCACCGTTGAAGCCAACGGCGTGAACGTCCTGCACAAAAGGCTCGAAGATAAAGGGCAGGGCCTTGGCGGAAATACCGATGCCGGTATCGCAAATGCTCATCTGCAGCAGATCGTCTTCGGTGGTCACCGTAAGCGTAACCGTGCCGCCCGCCGGCGTGTACTTGGACGCATTGCCCAGCAGGTTGCCGAGAATTTGCGTGAGTCGTACCGGATCGCCGTTCACTGCCAGCGCACCTTCGGGCAATTCAGCCGTGAAGTGCAGATGGTGGTCGACCATTACCGGGCTGCACACGGCGATGGCCTCATGAATGATCTGTACCATGTCGACGATCCGACATTCGAGGCGCAGCTTGCCGGTGCTGGCGCGGGAGACGTCGAGCAAGTCGTCCACCAGTCTCGACATGTGCTGCACCTGGCCTTCGATCAATGCCTGCATTCGCGGCAATTCTTCACTCGGCACACGCACCAGTCGCCCGGCGATCATGCTGATGGGCGTCAGCGGGTTGCGCAGTTCGTGAGCCACCAGGGTGAGGATGTTTCGTTGTTGTGCCAGGCTGTGTTCGGCCGAGGCTTGCAAATGTTGCGCACTGAGGACGGCACGCACCAATTGTTCGTTGGTTTCGCGCATCTCAAGGTAACGCTGGTGTTCTTCGGCTGAGCGCTGGGGTTTTTCCGCATCCGACTGCGCCAACAGAATCGCCAGGACCAATTGCTGATTGGCTTCGATCAGTTGTTCGATCTGCAGGCTATCGGCGAGCTGGGAATTGGCGTCGCTCATTTCCTTTTGAAGCGTCGCCAGTACTGCCCGCGCCTCAACCGTTTTCTGGCCGAGCAGGAACAGTTCGCGAGCGGCAGTGGCCATCGCTTGCTCGTTCTTGCCATTGGCCTCATTCATTATTTTTGATCATCCGTCGTCTTGTCGAAGCGCTGCCGGGTCGGCCGGCCCCCGAGCAAACCTTCCTGATCCGGTAACATCTCGCCGATCTGCAAACCGTTATTGTCGATGCGGTACAGGCGCAACTCATCGGAGTGGGCGCTGGCCCGGACCTTGACCACAGCCATGATGCGCAGCAGGCGGCTCTGCACTTCAATGTAGCGCTGAACGATGATGGCGTCCGTGAGAAACGCCGTACCGTAAGGGCTGAAACGCAAATCGGTGTAGCGGTCTTCCAGTTCCGAGGTCATCAGTACACTGACCCCGGCACTGGTCAGTGCAGTGACCATACGCGACAGCGACTCGCGAAAGTCCTCGCGGAAGGTCGGTGCCAGGGCCAGTTCGAAACCCGACAGCGAATCAATGACCACGCGGGTCGCTTTCAGTCGGCTGATCTCGCTCAGTAACAATTGCACGATTTCGTCGATGGACAGGTCCGGGGCGCGACTGTCCACCAGACCGACCTTGCCGCTCTGGATCAGGCCGGCAAGGGTGGAGTTCTGGGAGTGATTGGGCCGTTGTTCGAACACGGCGATCACGCCGGTTTCACCATTTCTCGCGCCTTCGGCCAGGAAGGTGGACGCCAGAATGCTTTTGCCCGAGCCCGACGGCCCGGCCACCAGCAAGGAATAACCGCGGGGCAGGCCGCCGCCAAGCATCTCGTCGAGCTGTGGCACGCCCATTTTCAGGCGCTTGATGGGGAACTCCAGCGGCGCTTCAACCAGATTGAGTGGCGCAGGCGCAAAGACCTTGATCCCCGACGTCGCGATACGGAAGGTGTGCAGCCCTGGCAGCGTCGGCTGGCCGCGCATCTTCATGATTTCCATTTTGCGCACCATGGAGTTGCGCTGAACGCTCTGGCGCAGCCAGATCAGGCCATCGGCCACGGTGAAAATCGGGTTGGTGTCGGTTTCGGTGAAATACTCGCCAATCAGGAAGGTCGTCGCCTGCCAGGTGGTCATCAACATGCCCAGTTGCTGAATGAACTGCGGCAGGTTGTTGTTCGGGTTGTCCTGGGTCTGGCTGGCCAGCACCACCGAACGGAACGAGTCGACGAACACCAGCGCCGGGGAGTGAGCCTCCACCTCGCTGACGATGCGACGCAGCACTTCGTCCAGATTCCCGGCCAGGGTGTCGTCAGCCAGGTTGATGTAGCGGATCGACTGGTTGATCGCTTCGCTGTCGAAAAAGTCGAATTGCTGCTGATAACGCAGCATCTTCAGCGGCGGCTCACCGAGCACGGTAAAGAACAGCGCCGGACGCTCGGGCGTCGCCAGGGCGAACATCATCTGATGCGCCAGGGTGGTTTTGCCACAGCCAGGCGGGCCGGCGATCAGGTTGAACGAAAACTCCGGCAATCCTCCGCCCAGCACCTCGTCCAGTCCTGGCACGCCGGTGGCCAGGCGGTTGATAGTCACTTTGGTGCTCATGGCGAATTTTCCTGCGAAGGGGTGTCGCTCAAAGAAGGTTCCCACACGCCACGAAGCAAACGTGCGGTGAGCGAGGGCCCGATCAGCGTGGTCAGCAGCTCGTAGAAAGTGGTCAGCAACACTTCACCGAAAAACAATGCATCGGCTTCGCTTTGCTCAACGAGTACGGACTTGAGGGCAGTCAGATCCAGGGAAGCCTGCACGCTGTCATAGGTGCCGGCCAGGCGCGGATGGTGAGAGGCGCACAGATGAAGGCTGCGGCGATAAAGCGCGACAACCCCTTGCTGGCCAATGATAGGCGTGAGGGCTGCGGCCATATCCCGCAATATTGAAGCGATCGCTTGCGCGACTGTTGCAATGTCAGCGTTGGAACCAACGCGGTGCGCCAGAGAAGCTACGATCTGACGGCTCTCTTCGCTTAGCGTGGACATGGCTAACTGATATCTGATGGACAGAGTTTGATGGTACACCCTATGGGGGTGTTGGGAGTGATTTGCGTCGAAGTGTGCCGGGGGCGTTGGATGGCAGGCGCGCTTCTATCGGCGAAAACGCCCGAAGGAGCGGCTAAAGACTGCTATCGCTTGATCATTTGATCCATCTGGATAAAAAACAGCAGGCAAAAAAAAGCCCGCGGGAGGGCGGGCAAACCGTAGTTTCTTGAATGAGCGAGCGCAATGTACCGATTTGACCGGGGCAGTGGGGTGAAGAAAAATTCATCTACCCCACCGCGCACCAGTTCATCCAGGCGGCAAGGGTCGCTTCGCTGACGTCGCGTTCTTGAAGCTCCAGGTGCCAGTGTATGGCTTGCTCGGCGACGTCGCCGGATATTGGCTGATTCACAGCGGGTTCAGACTGTCATCGAGCATGATGCACATCGCGCCAGCCTTGACGATGTAGCGCTTGACCGTGGTGATGGAAATGTTGAGCCGCTCGGCGATTTCAGCGTGGCTCAGCCCATCGACCTGCGACCAGAGAAATGCCTCGCGCACGGGGCGTTCCAGGCATTCGAGAGCCGCATCGAGGGCAATCAAGGTTTCCAGCAAAACTGCCTGGGTTTCCAGGCTGGGCGCTACCTGCTCAGGTATCGCCGCTAATGCTTCGAGGTAGGCGCGCTCGATTTTTTGCCGGCGGTAATGATTGGACAAGACGCTGTGCGCCACCTTCGCCAAAAGCGTGCGCGGGGCATGAAGTTCCGGTATCTGCGCTTTGGCCAGCAATCGCATGAACGTGTCCTGCGCCAGGTCTGCCGCGCTTTGCGAGCAGTTCAGGCGCCGTAGCCAGTTCTGTAGCCAGCTGTGCTGTTGACGGTAGAGCACGGCCACGTCGCAAAAGCTGGTTTGAGGGGATGGAGACATGGGAGAAGGCGCCGGATGAGTAATTATCACAAATGATAATACTTATCATATAGATCGGTTGGGGAAGGCTGCAAGAAGAGAGTGCGTACTTATGGGCAAATGATTGGCACCAAAATCGGTGTTTGAATGCGCCATTAATCGGCTAGATGTAGCTCGTATGCCAAGCCTATGTGGACAGGCTTATCGGAACAGAATAAATAAGCCCGGCGCTGGGCCGGGCTTATTGGTCAAAACGGGTCATTAGCTTCGTTTCGCTTCAGCTTCCATCATCACAAGGTTCTGCTGTTTGGTAGCTTCAGTCAGAACCTCGCTGTAGATACGCTTTTTTTGATCCGATTTGGCATTGCGAATGAAGTCAGCAAAAGGACTTTTCGCGCATTTTGACAAACCTATCTTGATCGAAATCATTGACGAGCTCCTGATTCTAACCCGAGCTTGGCCGTTAAATCGGCTCGCGTGTACCGCTCAGGGATATCTTTATCGACACCAGCTTTGTATAGGCGTCCAGAATTGTCGATATGCTTGAGCAGCAAATCTACGTGGATGGCGCTGCCGTCTCTACCTTAAGAGAATTTACCAAGTCACGTGCGGCAAAATACTGATCGACGAAATGCTCTGGCCGGATTCTTCTTCCTTCAGCTTCTTCACGGGCCATTCGTTCATCCTTGCTATGAATATCTTCAATGAAGATGCCAGATTTATTGCTCACCCCCCAGTTCACGGACAGCACCACACATTGAAGGAAATTTCCTAGGACTTAAGGCCTCGCCATGGTGACGTTCATGTTGATCTTCCAGAAAGGTTCAGCGGGCGTGTCTTGGTGTCTGAATATTGATCGGTTTCAAAGCATTTTACGTGCAGCAATGCAAAATGGATCCGATTCCTGTCGTCAAATAAATGACGATATTTGTACGGAAATAACCACTCAGCGGCAAAAGAGACAAGCTATTGACAGTCTCCTTTTGATCTCCCATTATCATCCGCGCTTTGATGGCCTAGCGCCATAAAACCGCCGGCTCCGATAGGGTTACGCCCATCCTCCAAGCATAAGGAGAGAGGGCTCAGGTTTGGATGCTTGAGTGCACTATCCCGGATCACCGCGGTATCAGTAACGATTGAGGCAGTTCACACCGTTAGCGGACTTTAAACACTAGTACCGCTGGAATCTTCAGGAAGAAATTTCATGTTTGTTGAGCGAGTACTGGTCACTGGCGGGGCGGGTTTTATCGGATCGCACCTTGTCGAAGCGTTGCTTGGCAAAGGCTATAAAGTTCGGGTGCTGGATAATTTATCGACGGGCAAAGTCGGTAATCTGCCGATGGATAATGCCAATCTGAACCTGATCGTCGGCGATGTCGCGGACAGCGCGGTCGTGGCGCAGGCGATGCGCGATTGCAGCGCCGTCGTGCACCTGGCGGCGGTGGCCTCGGTGCAAGCGTCGGTGGATGACCCGGTCAGCACCCATCAAAGCAATTTCGTCGGCACCCTCAATGTCTGCGAAAGCATGCTGAAGGTCGGGATCAAGCGCGTGGTATTCGCTTCCAGTGCAGCCATCTACGGCAACAACGGCGAAGGCACGGCGATTCACGAAGACACCCCGAAAGCCCCGCTCACACCTTATGCCAGCGACAAACTGGCCAGTGAGTATTACCTGGATTTCTATCGCCGTGAGCATGGCCTGGAACCGGTGATCCTGCGGTTCTTCAACATCTTCGGTCCGCGCCAGGACCCTTCTTCGCCGTACTCCGGCGTGATCAGCATTTTCACCAAAATGGCCATGGCCGAGCAGCCGGTGGGGATTTTCGGCGACGGTGAGCAGACCCGCGACTTCGTCTATGTCCAGGACCTGGTGAGCATTCTGGTCCAGGCCGTGGAGGCGAAAGAACCGAGCCCCGGCGCAGTGAACGTCGGCCTCAGCCGTTCCACCAGTCTCAACGATTTGATCACCGAACTTGGGACCGCTACCGGCAGCCCCTTGACGGTGACTCATCACGCGCCACGTCAGGGCGACATTCGCCATTCGCGCGCCAACAACGCTCGCTTGCTCGAGCGCTTCACGCTCCCGGCACCGACGACCATCGGCAATGGTTTAGCGCAGCTTATCCGCAGCCTGTAACCCGGACAGTTCACTGCCCGACGTTCAAGCGGTATCGGTTCAGTCATTTCAAGAGTGAGTTATGGAAATCGTTTTTCGCAGGACGCGTGTCCGCGCGGCCGCCCAGCGGCTGCTAGCTGCTTTGGCGCTCTTCGTCAGCGGGCCGGCTGTCCAGGCTGCAGCTTTACCACAACCCTCCAGCGTGGCGTTTTGGTACGCCGATCAGCCCCCTCTGTCCGAATTGGCTCAGTTCGACTGGGCGGTGGTCGAGTCGGGGCACATGACGGCGGCTGATGTCAAAACCTTGCGCAACTTGGGCAGCCAGCCGTTTGCCTATGTGTCTGTGGGCGAGTTCGACGGTAACAAGGCTGAGATCGACAAGGCGGGGTTGCGTAAAGCGGTCACTCCGGTGCGAAACGATTCCTGGGACAGTCAGGTCATGGACCTCACGGCACCGGCCTGGCGTGAGCACTTGCTCGACCGCGCGAAAGCGTTGCAGGCAGAGGGTTACGCCGGCCTGTTCCTCGATACGCTCGACAGTTTTCAGCTGTTGCCGGAAGCGTCGCGAGAAGCACAGCGGGTTGCACTCGCCAGTTTCCTGCGCGAACTGCACAAGCGTCAGCCAACGCTGAAGCTGTTCTTTAACCGCGGATTTGAAGTGCTGCCCGAGCTTGATGGCGTGGCGGCAGCGGTAGCGTTTGAGTCCCTGTATGCCGGCTGGGATGCTGCTGCCAAACGTTATCGCCCGGTTCCGGAAGCCGATCGCCAGTGGCTGCTGGGCGAGCTGCAACCCTTGCGTGCCAAAGGCATTCCGCTGGTGGCGATCGACTACTTGCCGCCAGAGCGTCGTGAAGAAGCACGCAAACTGGCCAAGCGTCTGCGCGAAGAAGGTTTCATCCCCTTCATCAGCACCCCTGAACTGGACACGATGGGCATCAGCAACATCGAAGTCCAGCCGCGCCGGGTAGCGCTGGTTTACGACCCGCGTGAAGGTGATCTGGCCAATAACGCCGGGCACTCATTGCTCGGCGGTTTGCTCGAATACCTGGGGTATCGTGTCGATTACCTGCCTGCCGACAGTTCCATGCCGAGGTATCGTTTCAATGGCTTGTACGCTGGCGTCATCACCTGGATGACCAGCGGCCCGCCGCAGGACAGTCCAGCGTTCAACCGCTGGATCGCTGCGCGTCTGGACGAGCACGTACCGGTGGTTTTTTTCGCCGGGTTGCCGATTGAAGACAAGCTCCTGCTCAAACGCATGGGCCTTAATCGCGAAGCGCCTCCGGGCACGCAAACCCTGACCATCACCCACCAAGACAAGGCGCTGCTCGGGGCGTTCGAAGCACCGGTGCAGCCCCGATCCCGTGACCTGACCGCTGTTTCAGTGCTGCCCAACGGGCCGAAGCCCGCGCTGTTGCTGACCAATGCCAGTGGCGAGACCTTTACCCCGGTGGTCATTGGCGAGTGGGGGGGGCTGGCTCTGGCACCTTACATTCTTGAAGTGAACAACGAGCGCAGCCGCTGGATTCTCGATCCATTCGCGTTCCTTCAAGCCAGCTTGCGTCTGCCGGTGCAGCCACGCCCGGATACCACCACGGAAAACGGCCGTCGAATCGCAACCGTGCACATCGATGGCGATGGTTTTCCATCCCGTGCCGAAGTGCGTGGCACTCCTTATGCCGGCAGGCACACGCTGGAAGATTACATTAAGCCCAACCCGTTTCTGACGTCGGTTTCAATCGTCGAGGGTGAGATTTCGCCGCGCGGGATGTTCCCGCACCTGGCGCGCGAACTGGAGCCCATCGCCCGCGAGTTGTTCGCCAATCCGAAAGTCGAAGTGGCCACCCACACCTTCAGCCACCCGTTTTTCCTGCAGCCAGAAAAGGCGCAGAAACGCGAAAATTTCAAATCGGAGTACGGCTTGAACATGGCCATTCCGGGCTATGGAAAAATCGATTTTCGTCGCGAGATTTTTGGCTCGCGTGACTACATCAACCAACAACTCACCACCCCGGAAAAACCGGTGAAGATGGTGTTCTGGCCGGGCGACGCCTTGCCATCGGCAGCCACCCTGAAGCTGGCCTACGACGCCGGTCTGAAAAACGTCAACGGTGCCGAGACCATGATGACCAAGGCCGACCCGTCGTTGACCGGGTTGAACCCGTTGCTGCGACCCACTGAAGGGGGGTTGCAGTATTACGCACCGATCATCAACGAAAACCTTTACACCAATTTGTGGAAAGGACCGTATTACGGTTTTCGCGAGGTGATCGACACCTTTGAGCTGACTGACAGCCCGCGACGTTTGCGCGGCCTGCATCTCTATTACCACTTCTATTCCAGCACCAAGCAGGCCTCTATCAAAGCGATGCACGAGATCTACGGCTACATGCGCGAGCAAAAGCCCATGTCACTGTGGATGAGCGACTACATCGATCGTCTGCACGGCCTGTACCAGTCCAGTCTGGCGCGTACGGCCGACGGCGACTGGCAGATTCGCGGGATGGATGCGTTGCGTACCCTGCGGCTTGATCCGCAAATGGGCTGGCCCGACCTGCTGCGTTCGCAAGGTATTGCCGGGGTTCGTGATTTACCTCAAGGACGCTATGTGCACTTGAGTAGCGATCATGCGTTGCTGGTTTTGCGTCCGGATCGGGATGACCGACCCGCTTTGGAGGAGGCCAATCTGCCGTTGGTGGACTGGCGTTATCTGGATGACCGGCGCGTGAGTTTTTCATTCGCAGGACAGTTCGATCTGACCTTCTCGGTACGCTCTTCGAGCGCTTGCCGGGTTGAAGTGGATGGACAGCGTTTCGCTGGCAAGGCATCCGCCGGCCTGTGGATTTTTCAATTACCAATGAAGCAGGTGAGTCATGGTCAGCTCCTCTGCAACTAAAAGTAGCCGCCTGCTCAATCCCTGGGCATTGGCGGTGGTGGCGGTTGCTGTGGGAGGTCTCCTGTGGGCGACCTTCCAGCGTGAAGAATTATTCCAGCCAGATGGTCGCGAGCCCGATGCGGTCTCGGCCAATTACGCCGAGTTGCTGCTGGCGGCCCACCCGGACGATGATCACCTGCGTTTGCAGTTGGTCGATCTGCTGATTCGCCTCGGCGACTACACCAAGGCCCGTCAGCATCTGGAGAGCTGGCCCAAACCGATGCCGGAGATTCAGGCCTATTACCGGCTTGAGCTGGATGCGTTAATCGCGGCGAACAGTGAAGAGGCTGCCGTGCGCCAGGCGTTGGTGGAGCGTTTGAAAAGCTTCGATCACCGCAAGTTGCCGCTGCCGCAATTGCAGAATCTGTCCCGGCTGGCGTTGACGTTGCAGGCGCCGTCCTTTGCCGCCAGCGTCTTCGAGGAAATCGCCGAGCGTGATCCGAAGCTGCGCACCGAGTCGCTCAAGTCCGCTGCGCAGTGGTATCTGGCGGGTGAGCAACCGGGACGTGCCGCGGACATCTATCAGCAACTGAAAAGAAACAGCCAGCAAGCTGCCGAGCGTCGCGAGTTCGCACAACTGGCGTTCAACAGCTTGTTGTCCGCCAACCGAGGCGATCAGGCAACACAAGTGCTCGCCGATGAACTGCCGCAGCTCAACAACGCGCAAACCGATGTGGCGTGGCTGGAGCAGGGCGTCGATGTTGCTGTCGCGAACAAGCGTTTCGAACTGGCGCAACGCGTGCTCGATCAGTGGCGGGTTTTGCAACCGGACAACCCGCAAATTCCGCTGAAGGAATTCCACATGCGGCTGGCCATCGGCGACCTGGCGGGAGCCTGGGAAACCGGCCAGCAATTAGTGGTCGATCACCCTGATGATCAGCAACTGCTCGAGCAAATGGCTCGCCTTGGCGAATGGCGCGGTGAGATCGCAGCGGCGCTCGGTTACTGGATTCGTCTTCTGGAACTGCACGAGACGCCTGAGGTTCGTGAGCACGCATGGCGTCTGGCGAGCCAGCAGTTCGACTTTGATCGGTCGATTCCGTTGCTCGCCGAAATCATGGATCAGCGCCCGCTGACAGACATCGAACTCGATGCACTGATCTACGGCCACGAATCGCGCGGCACTCCAACCGAGGCGGAAGCCTGGTTGCACGCCTACCTGCGCAAGTATCCGACGCATCGTCTGGCCTGGACGCGGTTGTTGCAGAACCTCGAAAACACCGGGCAGTTCGCCGCCAAATCCAAGGTCTTCAAGGATTATTCGAAACGCTTTGCACTGACCAGTACCGAGCAGGTCGACTGGGCCAACACCTACCTGAAGTTGTTTGATAATCAGGCGGCGTGGGAGGTGGTGCAGGCGAATGATGAACGTATCGTCGATGAGAATTACTGGCGCGCCCGTGCCTCGCTGGCCTGGGACCTGGAACTCGATGATGAGCTGCGCGTCTCCCTGGAGAAAATGCTCACGATCCATGGCTCGCTCAATAGCGGCGAAGAAAGCCAGTTGATCACTCTTTATCGCACTCGCGACCCGCAACGTGCGCTGAAACTGACCGTCGCGAGCTGGCAGCGCACGAAAGATCCGCAGCGCTTGGTCGAAGCGTTGCAGCAAGCCCAGGACTTGCAGGACTGGCCGCAAATCATTGCACTGCTCAACGATGCCGAACAATATCCGGCGGCCTACGATCAGGCTCAAGTGTTGGCAATGCGCGGTGCTCTGGCGGTTTATCAAGGGCAGGGCGATGAAGCCGAACGCTTATACCAGCAGGGTTTGTCGCGCTACCCGGATGACAATCTGTTCCGCGAGCGCCTGATGTGGCTGTACGTCGATCAGGGCAACACCACCGCGCTCAAACCGTTGCTGACCAAATGGCGGGCACAGGCTCGCGAAGACCGCCTCTTGTGGCTGCCGTTCGCCAGTGCCAGCCAGATGCTCGGTCGCGAGAGCGAAGCGTTGGCCTGGTATCGCATGTACCTCAAGAACAGTCCGCAGGATTGGCTGGTGCAGGCGGCGTATGCCGATGCGCTGGACAGCGCCGGGTATCAGGATGCGGCCCAGCGTCTGCGCCTGAAATTGTTGCGCAGCCCTGAAGGCGAAAGCATTCAGCCGTCATCCCAGCGTTACGCGGTCTGGTTGCGTCTGATGGCGAGCAGTTACTCGCCACGCAAAGCCCAGCAGGAAGTGTTGAAGTGGAAGGACGGTTCGCCGGCCATGCTGCAATTGTGGTTCGAGCGGTTGTTGGCGCGTCTGGACGCGACGAACCAGGAATCGCAAAAGGACCAGTGGCTGGAGTGGGCGCGTAGCCAGGGCTTGAAAGTCGAGCGCTATGAGCAGATTCAGCAAGCCCTGCGCAGCCGTAATAAAGAACACGTCGAAACGCTGTTGGCCAGCAACGATCTGAACCCGGCGCAACGGGCCCAGGCGCTCAGCCGTCTGGGGCGCCTCGACGAAGCCCTCGACACCAGCCTGTCGGCGCTCGGTGACGAGCAGCCGGTCGCCGTGCGCGAACAACTGCGTCGTCAGGCGGTGGAGATCCACGAACGCACGCCGCAAGGTGCGCAGCTGTCCTGGCATGATCAAGACTTCGGCGGGATCGCGTTCGACGCACCGCGTCTTCAAGTTGCTCACAACCTGGGCGATAAGTGGTACGCCAATCTGGAAGTGGAGCAGGGCACCTACGACAGCGACCAGCTGAACTCCTCGGCCATCGGTGAAGAGCGTAACGCTGCCCTGACTTTGCAGCGTGGAGTGGAGAACGGCAGTTACAAACTGTTCGCCGACACCAGTCAGCGCAATGACGACGACCGTAATGGCCTGGGCATTTCCCGGACCTGGCAGTTGGGCGTCAGTGATGAACTCGAAACCGGCCTCGACTGGCATCGCAAGAGTGAAGACAGCGGTTTGATGCGCGCTTTCGGACAGCACGACAGCCTCTGGGTCGGCGGCCGTCACGGTCTGACCGCTCGCGATCAGATCAGTTGGGAAGTTGCGCAGAAATCGTTCTCCACCCGTGCCGGCGACGACCTGGGCAATGGCCAGGCGCTGAAGATGGAATACAACCACACGCTGGAGTTCGCAGGTCCGAACTGGACCCTGCGCGGAGGTGTCGATTATCAGCACAACAACGTCAACGATCGCACGCTGGATTACTTGTCCAGTCGCAACGGTGGTGCGGTGATAGTCCCTGATCAGGAGATCGACCCTGAAACCAATCTGCCCGATCCGACCGATACGCAAACTGTCATGGGCAGCGACTTGTTGCAAAGCCGTTATGGCCAACTGTATTTCGGCAGCTCCTGGCGTCGTGGTCTGCCTGGCGCACTGGTGCGCACCCATCCGCAGTACACCTGGCTGGTGGACCTGACGGCGGGCTGGCAGTGGACCGATCAAACTTTTAACTACGGCATCAACACCGGGGTCGGCGTTGAAGTGCTGGGTGATGACGAACTGGCCCTGACCTTCGGCTACCAATCTGCGCCACAAGGCGGTGATGGCAAGTCGGGCGGAACACTGGGTGTGAGCTACGGCGTGCGTTTTGGACGCTGATCATGGAATGTCTACGGGAGAAAAAGCTATGCAAGCAATTCGCAATCTGAGCCTGGCGCTGGCGGTCCTTTTTGTCGCCGGTTGCGCCAGCTTCACCGATGAAGCCAGCCCGAACCTGCCGCGTAATGCGCAGTGGGGCATCGTGCCGATGGTCAACTATTCGCAGACCCCGCAGGCCGGTGAACGCAGCGAGCAGATCCTGCTCAGCGTCCTCAGCAGCCACGGTTTGCAACCACGGGTTTACCCGGCCAGCACTCAGGGCGAACAAGCGCTGATGGATGACAACGAGCGTCTGGCCGGAGCCCTTGAATGGGCACGGAATCAGAAACTCGATTACGTGGTCGCCGGCAGTGTTGAAGAATGGCAGTACAAGAATGGTCTGGATGGCGAACCTGCGGTGGGCATCAGCCTGCGCGTGCTCGAAGCCAGTACCGGTCGCGTGCTCTGGAGCAAAAGTGGCGCACGTGCCGGCTGGTCCCGTGAAAGCCTCGCGGGCACTGCTCAAACGGTGCTCGACAAACTTGTTGGCGCCCTTCGGTTCGAGTGAATGCAATGAATTCTCCACACATGGATTACAGCCTGGCGCCTCGCGCCAGCGGCCCGGTGTCTTGGCTGGAAACCTTTCTGGTGACCGGTCTGGCGATCGGCCTCGGGTTATGGCTAACCCCTGAAGACCCGTTGCAGATGCACGGCGGCTTCCCTTGGCCGGTGCTGGCGCCGCTGCTGTTAGGTGTGCGTTACGGTTTTGTGCGCGGCTTGTTCAGCGCCAGCCTGCTGGTGCTGGCGATGTTTGCCCTGCGCTACAGCGGACATGCGGCCTACGCCCAGCTTGAGCCGTCGTTTATTGTCGGCGTGCTGGTCTGCGGGATGCTGGTGGGCGAGGTTCGTGATCTGTGGGAGCGGCGTTTGCAGCGTCTGCAGATGGCCAACGATTATCGCCAGTATCGCCTCGATGAGTTCACCCGGGCGCACCAGATTCTGCGGGTTTCCCACGACCTGCTGGAGCAGCGTGTGGCGGGCAGTGACCAGAGTTTGCGCAGCTCCTTGCTGGGCCTGCGCGAAAAACTTCGGGTCATGCCGGATGAAAGCGACGCACTGGCCGCGCTGGCCGATCCTGTCACGGCGGTACTGGGACAGTACGGTGCGTTGCGAGTGGCTGGCCTGTATCGGGTGGACGAGCGCGAGGAACACGTACTGCCGACACCGCTGGCCACGATCGGCGTCATGGGGTCGCTGGACACCCAGGACGGTCTGGTCAAGCTCTGCCTGGAACGCGGCGAGCTGGTGAGCGTGCGTCAGGAACTGATCGATGCCGGCGGCTCGGCGCACTTTTCGTCGCTGCAGGCCTGTATTCCGCTGATCGACGCCGAGGGGCGTCTGTTGGCGATCCTGGCGGTTCGGCAGATGCCGTTCTTCGCGTTCCAGGATCGGACCCTGAGCCTGCTGGCGCTGCTCGCAGGGCATATCGCCGACCTGTTGCGCCGGGACCCGCAGGTGCTGCAACTGGCCGATGTCGATGCGCAGAACTTCACATTGCAACTCAAGCGTTCATTGGTGGACGTCGAGCAGCACAACTTGTCGGCCGGGGTTTTCGCATTCGAAATGACCCGTACCAACGATGAGTTGACGCGTTTGCTCGAACGCAGCCAGCGCGGCCTCGATTTGCATTTGCCATTGCGCAACAACCGGGATCATCAGCTATTGCTGGTGCTCTTGCCGTTGACCAGTCCGCAAGGCACCGAAGGTTATCTGGCGCGTATCAACCTGTTGTTGCATGAGCACTTTGGTATTGAAAGTGACATGGAGAGCCTGGGCGTACGGGTTCTGCCTTACAACCTGGAGTCCGGCGGTGAACGCAACGGGCTGCGTAATTTCCTGTTCAACGAGTGTGGCCTGAATGATCAGCAAGTGGCTGTTTAGCGGAGCCTTGTTGTTAGAGGCGGGCAGTTGGACCAGTTTGTGGATTGATGCGCCCGAGTCGCAACAATTGCTGGTGTTCACCCTCAGCCATGGCCTGGCTTGCGTGCTGTTGTGCGCGGCGGTCTGGCTGTTGTTGCCGGCGCGCTACCGCTTGCCGCTGCCCTGGAGTCCGCTGTTTATCTTCAGCCTGGCGTTCTTTGTGCCGGTGCTCGGTACGGTTGGCGTGGTGGCCGCAATCTTCCCGGCGCTGTACCTGCCGCGCAAACGCGACAAGCAAGCCTGGCAAGCGGTCGGTATCCCGAGCCTGCCGTATCGCGCGCAGCAGCAATTGCACTCGCCGATCTTCGCCGATGGTGGTTTGCAGGACGTGTTGCGTCATGCACCCGATCCGGATCAGCGTCTGGCTGCGTTGCTGGCCACGCGACGGATGCCTGGCAAGGAAGCGGTGCCCATCCTCAAGCTGGCATTGGGTGACCCGAGCGATGACGTGCGCCTGCTGGCGTACTCAATGCTCGACAAGCAGGAAAGCGACATCAACCTGCGCATCCAGATCGCACTCGGGCAATTGCCGGGCGCTTCCGCACCAGCGGCGGGGAAGCTGCATGGCACGCTGGCGCGCTGGTATTGGGAGCTGGCGTATCTCGGTCTGGCGCAAGGCAGCGTACTTGAGCACGTGCTCAACCAGGCCAGTGAACATGCCGAACAGGGGCTGGGGGCAGGCGAGGGCGGTGAGCTGTTTTTGCTGGCCGGGCGCATTGCGCTGGAGCGCGGTGACATCGAGCGCGCCGAAGTGTTGCTGACCCAGGCCCAAGAAAACGGCATGGGCGCGGCTCAAGTGTTGCCATTCCAGGCGGAGCTGGCGTTCGAGGCCGGTCGTTACCACGAAATTTCCGGTCTTCTCGCGAGACTTCCCGAGAAAACCCGTCAGCGACCACCGTTCGCTGATCTGGTCAGGAGCTGGACATGATGGGGCACAAGCAAGAGGCACCCGTTGCCGACATCTGTCTGCTGCTCGAAGGCACCTGGCCTTATGTGCGCGGCGGCGTTTCGAGCTGGATTCATCAAATGATCCTCGGCCTGCCGGAACTGACCTTTTCGGTGATGTTCATCGGCGGACAGCGCCAGGCCTATCCGACGCGACGCTATGAAGTGCCCTCGAATGTGCTGCACATCGAAGAGGTGTTTCTCGAGGATGCGACGCATCCGACCGACACGCGGGGAGCACCGCGGGAAGCCGATCTGCCGCAGCTGCTGGATCTGTATCGCTTCCTGCATCACCCGGATGCGCCGGAGCCCGAGTTGGGTGAACGCTTGCTCGATTGCATCGCACAGGGCCGCATGACCCTCGATGACGTGCTGCGCAGCCGCGCCAGTTGGGAGGCGTTGAGCGAAGGTTATCGTCAGCATTGCGCCGACCCGTCCTTCGTCAATTATTTCTGGACCCTGCGTTCGATGCAGTCGCCGTTGCTGATGCTCGCCGAAGCGTCGCGCAACATGCCACGAGCGCGGGTGCTGCATTCGATTTCCACCGGTTACGCCGGGCTGTTGGGCTGCATCCTCAAGCAACGCTGGAACTGCACCTATTTGCTCAGCGAGCACGGGATCTACACCAAGGAGCGCAAGATCGACCTCGCCCAGGCCAGCTGGATCGCCGAGAGTTCCGGCCAGGCGCTCAACCGCAGCCTCGACGCGGGTTCGGGTTACATCCGCACCTTGTGGGTCCGCTTCTTCGAGCGCATTGGTCAACTGACCTACAACAGCGCCGATAACATCATTGCGTTGTATGACGGCAACCGTCAGCGGCAGATCAAGGACGGTGCCCTCGCGGCTCGCACCCAGGTCATCCCCAACGGCATCGACTTGCCACTGTGGACCGCTGCACTCGAATCCCGCGCACCGGGCATCGCGCCGGTGGTGGGACTGATCGGGCGCGTGGTGCCGATCAAGGACGTCAAAACCTTCCTGCGGGCGATGCGCGGCGTGATCAGCGCCATGCCCCAGGCCGAAGGCTGGATCGTCGGCCCTGAAGAGGAAGATCCGGAATACGTCAGCGAGTGCCGCAGCCTGATGGCCAGCCTGGGACTGGAGGGCAAGGTGCATTTCCTTGGCTTCCAGCGTATCCAGGAGATCCTGCCGAAACTTGGCCTGATGGTGCTGACCTCGATCAGTGAAGCGCAACCGCTGGTGATTCTCGAAGCCTGGGCCGCCGGTACGCCGGTAGTCAGCAGCGACGTGGGTTCGTGCCGCGAGTTGATCGAGGGTGGCAGCGCCGAAGACCGTGATCTCGGTCACGCCGGCAAAGTGGTGGCGATTGCCGATCCACAGGCCACGTGCGCGGCGATCCTTGAACTGTTGCGCAGCCCGCGACGCTGGCAGGCCGCTCAGTCCAGCGGCTTGCTGCGGGTCAACCGTTACTACACCGAAGCCTTGATGCTGCAGCGTTATCGCGACTTGTATCAAGCAGCCATGGAGAACAGTTAAATGGCCGGGATTGGCTTCGAACTTCGCAAAATCCTTTCGCGCGATTCCTACACCGCGACCTTGCACGCTTATGTGTATGCCGGGTTGATCAGCTCGGGCCCCTGGGTGTTGTCGATCGTCAGCGTGATGCTGGTGGGGATTATCAGCCTGGGCCTGCTGCTGCCGAATGCACTGGTCGGGCAGTTTCTGGTGACCGTGACGTACCTGATGGCCAGCTCGTTGATCCTCACGGGGGGCTTGCAGCTGTTCTTCACCCGATTCGTCTCCGACCGACTGTTCGAGCACAAGTACGAGCAGATTTTGCCCAACCTGTTGGGCGTGTTGCTTCTGGTTACCCTCGGTGCGGGGTTGCTGGGCATCATCGTGCTGGGCCTGTTGTTCGACCAGCCGCTGATCTACCGGGTGCTGGTACTGGCGAACTTCGTGGTGCTGTGCAACTTGTGGCTGGTGATCATCTTCCTCTCGGGGATGAAGGCCTATAACCGCATTCTGCTGGTGATGCTGGTGGGGTATTCGCTGATGGTCGCCAGCGCCTACGTGCTGAGCTTCCTGCAGATGCCGGGCCTGTTGCTGGCGTTGTTGATCGGGCACAGCTCGCTGCTGTTCCTGTTCCTCTACGACATCCTGCGCGAGTACCGGGCCGAGAAACTGATCGCGTTCGATTTCCTTGACCGTCGCCAGGTATTCCTCAGTCTGCTCGCCACTGGTTTTTTCTACAACCTGGGCATCTGGATCGACAAGTTCCTGTTCTGGTTCAACCCTGGCACGTCCAGCGCCGTGGTCGGCCCGCTGCGTGCGTCGATCCTCTATGACATGCCGATCTTCCTCGCGTACCTGGCGATCATTCCCGGGATGGCAGTGTTCCTCGTGCGCATCGAAACCGATTTCGCCGAGTGGTACGACCGGTTGTTCAGGGCGATCCGTGAAGGCGAAACCTTGCAGCACATCGGGCAACTGAAAACCGAGATGACCTTGTCGATCCGTCAGGGGCTGCTGGAAATCTGCAAGGTGCAGGGACTGACGGCGGTGCTGTTGTTCCTGTTCGCACCGCGGTTGCTGGACTGGTTGGGGATCTCCAGTTATTACCTGCCGCTGTTCTACATCGACCTGATCGGTGTGAGCATCCAGGTGGTGTTCATGGCCTTGCTCAACGTGTTCTTCTACCTGGACAAACGCACCGTGGTCCTGGAGTTGTGCGTGCTGTTCGCGGTGTTGAACGCCGTGTTGACGCTGCTCAGCATGTACCTTGGCCCGAGCTTCTTCGGCTACGGGTTCACGCTGTCGTTGCTGGTGTGTGTGTTGCTGGGATTGCACCGTCTTTCCACGGCACTGGAAGATCTGGAGTACGACACGTTCATGATGTCGCGCTGACAGTTCATCAGGGTATGAAAAAGGCACTTGCGATCGCTCGCCAAGTGCCTTTTTTGTGTCGTGGTTTTTACGTTGCTTACAACTCGTCCTGGATGTCGATATCAATACGAGTCAGTTAGCGCGAGCTCGCACGACAGCATCGCATGACAGCAGCCTATGGGACTCGTCGAGCTCCCTGGCGTGATGGACTCCCCATTCGATTAGAGACTCCAGGATAGACCGCAGGCTTTCGCCAAGCGGAGTGAGCAGGTATTCGATCCCCTGACGATTCTCGGCGCTGGCTTGCCGGCTCACCATGCCATGTTCCTCAAGCGCTCGCAGTTGCTCGATCAACACCTTCTGTGAAATGCCGGCAATGCGCTGCTCCAGATCACAGGTGCGGTGCGGGCCGTCCAGCAGCACATGCAGGATGACCGCCTTCCAGCGCCCCGAGAGAACACCCAGCGTGCGCTCGATCGGTAAGCCCGGCAGTCTATTGATTGTCTTCATTTGCTACCACTGACAAAACGGTGTGTAGAGGGGGATGACTATCGAAAAGTACGCTTTCCTTCCGATCAAACCGACCCGAAGGAAGATCCATGATAAACCTGTTTGAATCTAAATTGATTGGCGGCACCGTTGCCCTGAAGAACCGCATTGTCATGGCGCCCATGACTCGCACGCGAACGTCCGATGGCGACGTCCCGAACGAGTTGATGGCCACCTATTATGGGCAGCGGGCCAGTGCAGGCCTGATTGTGACCGAGGCAACCGACGTTGCACCTTCCAGTAACGGCTACGCCATGACTCCCGGCATCTATACGCAAGCCCAACGGCAGGGCTGGCGTCTGGTGACCGATCAAGTCCACCGCAAGGGTGGCACGATATTTTTGCAGTTATGGCACGTCGGCAGGATGGCCCATCCATCGCTCATGCCGAACGGCGAGGCCCCCTGGGGTGTAACCGAGGAAAGGGCTGAGTCGCAGGTGTTTGCCCACGGCCCGGATGGCAAGTTGGACCATATCCCTGCAGGCCAGCCTCGGCGCTTGAGGACGGATGAAGTGATGGTTTTGGTCGGCACTGTCACCCAAGCCTGCGTCCAGGCACGGGAGGCTGGATTTGACGGTGTCGAAATCCACGCGGCCAACGGCTATCTGTTCGAGCAGTTCATGAACTCGGTGCTCAACACCCGCACCGATTGCTACGGCGGCGGTAGCGTAGAAAACCGTACACGGTTCCTGATGGAAGTCGTTGAAGCGGCGGTGCGTGAATTGGGGCCGGGGCGCGTGGGTGTCCGCCTGTCGCCGTTCGGCAAGTTCAACGGCATTCCGGCGGATCCTCTTACCGAGGAAACCTTGCTTTACGTGGCCGAGCGTTTGGGTGGTCTCGGCGTTGCCTATCTGCATCTGGTCTACGAGCTGATGCCTGCGGAGAACATGGAGGTGGCCGAATTCAAAGCTAATCACCTCGATCATGCGTTGCTCGCCAAGATTCGAAAGGCGTTTTCTGGTGCAATCATCTGGTGCGGCGGATTCACTAACCGCAAGAGCGCTCAGGATGCGCTCGACACCGGATTAGTGGACTTGATTGCCTTCGGCAGGCCCTATATCGCAAACCCGGATCTAGCTGAGCGTCTCAAGCACGGCTGGCCGTTAGCCGAAGCGGACCGATCAACTTATTACACCCGACGCGGTGAAATGGGTTACACGGACTTCCCTGCGTATTCCGATCGGTAGTGTTGCACGTGGTGGGGGGATGAGCAGGCGTTCCGTGACGGGAGGTTCTGCCGACGTCTGCTGGTGGCCGCCATCGCCGGATAAATACTGCAAGGGCGCCTTTTTTCCTCTGGCGATGCACAGTCCTGTCGGACGTCTGTGGACGCTAATAGACATTAATGCCCTGGATCTACTAAATTTCAGGCACAAAAAAAGACGTCCGTGGACGTCTTTTTTTGATTGTTTGGTGGAGCCGGGGGGATTTGAACCCCCGTCCGCCAGTACTCCGCTGTCGGTACTACATGCGTAGCCGTGTCTATTAAGTTAACCCTCAGCGACCCGACGGGCAGGGTGCTTTGGGCGAGTTGTGTAAGTTTTAGCCGCTTCGTCCACAACGTACTGCACGGCGATTCTGTTCTATATGACAATCACTTTGGGTTTACAGACATCCCCTGATGATTGCTGGACCCGAAGGTACCAGGAGGGAAGGGCTAAGGCTGCTTACGCAGCGAGAGCGTATTCCCCGTAGGTTTCGTCATTGGCAACTATAGAAAGTTGCAACAGTGGATTTACGAGTTCTGTTACCAACTCGGCATGCACCTAAAGTTTCGCAACCGGCGTCGAATCCTAAACGGCCCCGAGCCTGTTGCTCTGTGAATCAAAGTGAGCAACAAGCCTGCGCAGTGTACGCCAACACGGCTCAGAAGGCCAACCCGAAGGTTGGCCTCAAGCGGCTGTCATTGTTTGCCGCCATCACTAGCCTTCTGAATTAACTGGATGGTCTGGGTAGTTTCGGCGATGCACTTCTCGGTGCCTTGTTTTGTGTTTTGGGCCTGATGGGCTTTGGCTTGCTGAACACTGGCTTCTACCTGGGACTGCATTTCCGGTGTCTGAACTTGCGCCTTAGCGTTGGCGATGGTTTGCAAATTGGTTTGACAGAGATCTTCTGATCCGCCGGCGGCAAACGAGGCGGAAGCCATCATGGAAGCAGTAACGAACAGACCTAACAGTACAGAACGTTTCATGTGTATCTCCTTGAACTGAGGGTCCAGGCATCGCTGGCCATCAGGACGGGCTGCCGAGTATGGGAAGCCCTACATTGGCAGGGCTTGATCAGTGGACTACGGCCGCGCGTCAGGGTTCTATTTTTCTTCAGTGCGCCCTTGCGTGAGTCACCCGGTCCACCAGATAGACCAGCCCGTGGTAGTCGATTCCACCGTGTTGTGTCAGACCGATCTCACAGGTGCGGCTGGTCGAGATCCCTTCGCTGCACTGCTGCACCGCATCCTTGAGCGTGCGCAGCGAATGAGCATTAAGTTCGGGTGTGGTAAAGCCCTTGTCGCCCGCAAACCCACAGCAGTGAATGCCTTCGGGAATGACCACGTTTTTGCTGCATTTGCGCGCCAGATCGATCAGCGCCTGGCTTTCCCCGAGGTGTTGGGTGCTGCAGGTGACATGCACGGCGATCGGCGCTTCCTGAGGCGTGAAGTCCAGTCGGTCCATCAAATGCGTACGGATAAAACGCACCGGGTCGTACAGGTCCAGTCGAACTTCGCCAAGGTCCTGGACCAGGCGCAAGGTGCAGGGGCTGGTGTCGCAATAGATCGGGTCAAGCCCGCCGCGGCTGGCGTGCAGCAGCGCGCCGATCAGTTCCTGGCGCTTGTGCTCGGCTTGTTCGGCATAGCCCTTGGAGGCGAACGGCTGACCACAGCAGAGGTTGTCCAGATTGTCCGGGAAGACCACTTGGTAACCGGCCTTTTCCAACAGCCCACGGGTTTTGTCGTACAGCGACATTTGCTCTTTATCACCCGCCGCAGGGCCCATTGCCCGCGACACGCAGGCTGCCAGGTACACCACCCGAGGACGTTCGTCTGACACGGTCGGGCTGAAGCGAATGGCTTTTTCCGGCTGCGGCATGGCGTTGGTCCATTGCGGGACCTGACCTTTGGATAAGCGCGTCAGCGTTGCCGAGAGTTTCGCCAATCGCGGTGCCCCGAGCAGCATCCTGGCGCCGTTGGCCACGTGCAGGGTGAAGCGTGCGACTTGCAGCGCGGTGGCGAAATTGCCCTCCAGCCAGTTGGCGGTTTTCGTGTGGGTCGCTTTACGGCTGCGGAGTTTTTTCACCAGCTCGCCGGTGTTGATTCCTACAGGGCAGCGTTGTGCACAAAGACCGGTCGCGGCGCAGGTGTCGATGCCTTGATATTCGTAAGCAGCTTCGAGATCGGTGGTATCTACGCCTGCGCGTTTCTTCGCCTGGATGTCCCGCCAGATCACGATGCGCTGGCGCGGACTCAGGGTCAGGCCTTTTGATGGACAGACCGGTTCGCAGAAGCCGCACTCAATGCACTTGTCCACAATCTCGTCGGCGGCCGGCAGCGGCTTCAGATGTTTGAGATGGATCTGCGGATCATCACTGAGCACCACGTCCGGGTTAAGAATGCCGTTAGGGTCGAGCAGGCGCTTGAGCTGCCACATCAATTGGTAGGCATCGCTGCCCCATTCCAGTTCGACGAAGGGCGCCATGTTGCGGCCGGTGCCGTGTTCGGCTTTCAGCGAACCGCCGAATTCCACTGCGACCAATTGCGCCACGTCGTCCATGAACGCTTGATAGCGTGCGACTTCTTCCGGGTTGTTGAAGCCTTGGGTGAATACGAAGTGCAGATTGCCTTCCAGCGCGTGTCCGAAAAGGATCGCTTCGTCGTAGTGATGCTTGTCGAACAATTCGATCAAGCGGTTCACGCCGATAGCCAGTTGTTCCACCGGAAAGGTGACGTCTTCGATGATCACCGTGGTGCCGGTCTTGCGCACCGCACCGACGGCGGGAAAGGTGTCCTTGCGGATCGCCCAGAGTCGGGCGTTTTCCACTGGGTCTTCAGTGAAATCGACTTGTTTTTCCACCGGGAACGAGGTCAACGACGCCATGATTTGCGCCAGTTGTTCGCGCAGCAATGTGGATGACGCGGCGCGAGATTCGATCAGCAAGGCGCAGGCATTATTCGATAGATGCTGTACGAAAGCCGGCATGCCGGGTTTGTCCTGCACCGAGCGTAAGCTGCGGCGGTCCAGCAGTTCCACGGCGGATACCGGTTGGCTCTTCAGCACGGTGACGGCGTTGCAGCAGGTTTCCACATCCGGGAACACGATCAGCGCCGACGCCTTGTTCGGGTGGTCGATCACGGTGTCGTAGGTCACCGCACTGATGAACCCGAGTGTGCCTTCGGAGCCCACCAGCAAGTGGCTCAAGATATCCACAGGCTCGTCGAAATCCACCAGGGCGTTGAGTGACAGGCCGGTGGTATTTTTCAGACGGTATTTGTGGCGAATTCTCGCAGCCAGTTCGGCATTGGCGCGGGTCTCGCGGCCCAAGGTCGCCAGACGCTCCAACAGGTCGGCATGGCTTTCACGGAAAGCCGCGACACTGCTGGCGTCTTCGGTATCGAGACGGCTGCCGTCAGCCAGCACCAGACGAATACCCGCGAGGGTGTGATAGGTGTTTTGCGCCGTACCGCAGCACATGCCGCTGGCATTGTTGGCGACGATACCGCCGATTTTGCAGGCGTTGATCGAGGCCGGGTCGGGACCGATCTTGCGTCCGAACGGCGCCAGCCAGGCGTTGGCCTGAGCGCCAATCACCCCCGGTTGCAGACGGATTTGTGTGCCCTGACCACGGATCTCGCGACCGTTCCAGTTATCCCCCAGCACGATCAAAACCGAATCGCTGATGGCCTGGCCGGACAGGCTGGTGCCGGCGGCACGGAAGGTCACCGGGACCTGATCTCGTTGCGCGAGTTTGAGCAGCGCCACCACTTCGTCTTCGGACTCGACGCGAATCACCAGCTTCGGAATCAGCCGGTAGAAACTGGCGTCGGTGCCGAAGGCCAGCGTCGACAACGGGTCGTCGAAACGTCGCTCCTGGGGGATCAGTTGTTGTGCATCACGCAGGAAAGCCGCCGGTAGACTCATAGGTCCTCCAGGATCAAAACCACGAGGTCCTTCGGACCATGGGCGCCGTAGGCCAGGACCTGTTCGATGTCGGCGGTTTTCGACGGACCGGACACCAGCAAGGCATTGGTCGGCATGCCCTGGGCCCATTGGAATTCCTGTTGCACTTGATAGAAGTTGTCGCGGATTTCACTGGCCTTGAGCAAGGCGAAATGCACCGGCGGTACCAGGCTCATGAGGCGCGGTTCTTCCCGCGTCGGCCAGAGAATCAGGCTACCCGTGGCGGCGATTGCACCGAGAGTCGTGGTCAGACTGGCCGGGGTGTCGTTGAACAGTTCGGCTTTCCATTCCTCGACCGGTCGGTCGTAGGTTTTGAGCGTCGGCAGTCCAGGATTATTCGCCCAATGCTGAGTGACGCGTTGACCGTGAGGCGTAGTCGGCGCGATCAACAGGCTCGGCAACTGGCGAGCCCGCAGCAATTGGGCCAGCAACTCGGGCCAACCTTCGCCGCAGGTCAGGTGGATTTCCGTGTGTACCGCTTCCATCAGTTTGCGCAGCTGGGGGATACGTTGTTCAGGCGTGTAGGTGTAAGGCTGTGTCACCAATTCCACGTCGAATTCGTCAGGCACCGGCGTGGTGCCGGTCAGACTTTTGCGCAATTTGGCGAGGATATTTTGCTTGGCGCTCATCAACGGTCTCCCTGTTTGGCCAGATGCTCGCGGGCCATGTCATGCAGTGAACGGACAGCGAGTTTCGGCGCGCTGTGGTTTTGCGTCCACGGGCCTACATTGCTCGGCGCGAGGGTGCGCAAGCGAGTGGCGAAGAAGCCGAACAGTCGATACAGCATCGGCGAGCTGTGGAGTTTCGCCCAGGCGTTCCAGATAAACCGTTCTTTGCGCGAGTACTTGCTGCCTTGGCCTCGCATCACTTGATGAGGGCTGTCCGGAGCTTTGACGTTCTCTTCCCGTAGGCGACGCAGCAATGCAGGGATAGGAATTTTTACCGGGCAGACTTCGCCACAGGCACCGCACAGCGATGATGCACTCGGATGGTCCGGGACTTTCGCCAGACCGACCATGTGCGGGGTGATGATTTTTCCGATAGGCCCCGGGTAAACCTCGCCATAGGCGTGACCGCCGATTCGGGTATAGACCGGGCAATGATTCATACAGGCGCCGCAGCGGATGCAGTTCAGGGTCTGGCGCAGTTCGCTATCGGCAAAGGCCTGACTGCGACCGTTGTCGAGCAGTACCAGATGCACTTCCTGCGGGCCGTCGAGCTCATGTTCCTTGCGCGGGCCGGAGATCATGTTGACGTAGGTGGTTATTGGCTGGCCGAGGGCAGAGCGGGTCAGCAGCGACAATAGTGGCACCACGTCGCGCAGGTTTTCCACGACTTTTTCGATGCCGGTCACGGCGATGTGCACCGGCGGCACTGTGGTGGTCATTCGGCCATTGCCTTCGTTTTCCACCAGTAACAGAGTGCCGGTTTCGGCCACGGCGAAGTTAACGCCGGAGACGCCGATGTCCGCTTCGAAGAATTTCTGCCGTAAGACTTTGCGACCGATCTGAATAAGTTGGTCAACGTCCTTGGTGTATTCCACGCCAAGTTTGTCGTGGAACAAGGACGCGACCTGACCGGCATTCTTGTGGATCGCCGGCATAATAATGTGTGAAGGCTTCTCGTGGTCGAGCTGGACGATGTACTCGCCCATGTCCGATTCCAGGCATTCAATGCCCTGTTCAGCGAGGAAGTGGTTCATCTCCATCTCTTCGCTGACCATCGATTTGCCCTTGATCACTTGCCGCCCCTCGTGAGCGCGGATGATCGAGAGGACGATGCCATTGGCTTCGTCCACCGTTTCCGCCCAGTGCACTGTCACACCGTTGCGGGTCAGGTTCTGTTCAAGCTGCTCGAGCAGGTCGGGCAACTTTGATAACGCTCGGGCGCGGACAGCATTGCCCAGCACTCGCAGATGTTCTCTTTCATGGGCATCGCTGAAAGACGCTGCCCGTTTTGTCATCAGTGAATCCATCGCAGTGCGAAAGTTACTTCGCAGTTGCTTGTCACCCAACGCCTCGTGAGCACGGGTGCGGAAATCTTCTTCTACGGCAACCGTAGGAATAATCGCGGAAGCGTTCATCGCGCGCCTCCGGTTCGCTGCCAGAGGAAGCTGGCCAGATGCTGGCCGCGTAGCGCTTCCTTCTGTTTTTCCAGCGAGCCGTTGATGTTCATCAGGCAACCGCAATCGGCACTGAGTACCTTGTGCGCGCCGGATTCCTTCAACGACCGGGTCTTGTCAGCCACCATCGCGCCGGAAATGTCTGGCATACGGACGCTGAAAGTCCCACCGAAGCCACAGCATTCACTTTCGTGGCTGTGGTCAACTCGCTCCACATTGACCAGCTGCGCCAACAGCTCACGGCCATGCAAGTGGGTGTTCATCTCACGACGTGCCGAGCACGAGGTGTGCAACGCCACTTTCACCGGTGTGCCACTGTCCTTGAGCTGCACCTTGCAGACAAACAACAGGAACTCGGCCAGCTCGTAGGTCCGTGCCGCGAGGGCTTGAACCTGTTTCAACGTCTGCGGCTCGTCCTTGAACAAGTCGGCGTAATGTTCGCGCAACATGCCTGCACAAGAACCCGAAGGCACCACCACTGGATAGTCCCCGGCAAACAGCGCCAGTTGCGAGCGCGCCACGGTCCGTGCCTGCTCGGTGTAACCCGAGGTGTAGGCAGGTTGTCCGCAGCAGCTTTGTCCTTGCGGGTATTCGACACGAATGCCTTCGCGTTCCAGCAGGTGGATCGCGTCCATCCCGGCTTCAGGGTAGAACAAATCCACCACGCAGGTCCCGAACAGGTAGACCTGTGACGGTTTTTCGCGGGGGTATTGTCGAGGCTCGGGCAGTGGCGGGGCGACGCGGGTCGCGTTCGGCACAGCGTTGTAAAAAAGCTCGCTCATCAGGCGTGTCTCCGGGTGGTCCCGGTTATCCGTCCGCTGAGGCTGCTGAATATAGAGAGGGAAGCTTTCAGCAGCCTTACAGACCGGGTTGTGAATAGCTGACGCCGGAATCGTGGTCCGGCGTCGGTTTGTTCCGTGTTGCTTGTCGTCCTTAGTGCACCAACATGCCAGTGAGCCAGTAGGCCTGGACGTAGGTGATCAAGCCAACGATGGTTGCAAAGAACAGACTGTGCTTGAGGGTGAAGCGGAACAGATCCGATTCCTTGCCCACCAGGCCGGTCGCGGCGCAGGCCACGGCGATCGATTGTGGGGAGATCATCTTGCCGGTCACGCCGCCGCTGGTGTTCGCCGCGACCAACAAGGTGTCGCTGACGCCGATCTGGTGCGCGGTAGTCGCTTGCAGCGAACTGAACAGTGCATTGGACGATGTATCGGAACCGGTCAGGAATACGCCCAGCCAGCCGAGGAACGGCGAGAAGAACGGGAATGCAGCGCCCGTGCCCGCCAGCACCAGGGCCATGGTCGACGACATGCCCGAGTAGTTGGTGACGAAGGCAAAAGCCAGCACCATACCGATGGACAGAATTGGCCAGCGCAGTTCGTAGAACGTCTCTTTCAAAGTGGTAAGACCAGTTCTGAGGTTGATGTTCAGTACCAGCATCGAGATCAGCGCGGAGAAGAAAATCGCCGTACCGGTCGCGGAAATCGGATCAAGTTTGAACACAGCTGGAATCGCGGTCGGTGCGGTCACGATCGGTGCAACCTTGATCACCATCTGGTCGAGGTGCGGGATGGCGATGTTAAACACCCAGCTGTACATCGAGCCGCCGGCGGCGAACATCGCCTTGAACGGTTTCAGGGTCCAGATCGTGACCAGTACGGTGAGGATCAGGAACGGCGACCAGGCCTTGATGATTTCACCGAAGCTGTAAGGCGAAGCCACGGTGCTGCGCGGCTGACCGAAACCACCGACGTTGGCAGTCACCACGGAAGCCGAGACCGCGCCGACGATGTGTTGGCCTGCGGCGCGTTTCGGTTGCCAGACTTTCAGGAACAGCGTCAGGGAAATCAGGCTGGCCAGGGCTGAGGTGATGTCCGGCAGTTCCGGGCCAATGAAGTTCGAGGTGAGGTATTGAGTGATGGCGAAGCTCAAACCCGCCACCAGTGCCGCCGGCCAGGTTTCCCGAACGCCGCGCAGGCCGTCCATCATGAACACCAGCCAGAACGGTACGAACAGCGACAGCAGCGGCAATTGACGGCCGGTCATGGCGCCGATCTTGAACGCGTCGATGCCGGTCACTTGCCCGGCCACGATAATCGGAATCCCCAAGGCGCCGAAGGCTACCGGCGCGGTGTTGGCGATCAGGCACAGGCCTGCGGCGTACAACGGGTTGAAGCCAAGTCCTACAAGCAGTGCGGCGGTAATCGCAACCGGCGCACCGAAGCCGGCGGCACCTTCCAGGAAGGCGCCGAAGCAGAAACCGATCAACAGCACCTGCAGGCGCTGGTCGTCAGTGATCGAAAGTACCGAGCTGCGGATGACCTCGAATTGACCACTCTTGACCGTCAATTTGTAGAGGAACACGGCCGCCACGATGATCCACGCAATCGGCCACAGACCGTAGGCGAAGCCATATCCGGCAGCGGCGAAAGCCATGTCGGCAGGCATCTGGAAAGCGAAGATTGCCACAGCAATCGACAGCGCCAGAGTGATGCTGCCGGCCACATGGCCTTTGAGGCGGAACACGGCCAAGGCCAGGAAGAAAAACACGATGGGGATGACGGCCGCGAGCGCGGAAAGGCCGAGACTGCCGAGCGGACTATAGAGCTGTTGCCAGGTTTGCATATGGGGTGGCCCCTAATTGTTGTTGGTCAGGCACTGGTCAGCGTTCTTGGTTAATTGGTAATACCAATTTACAATCGCTGTTGGCTAGGGTAAAAGCGTTGTAGGCGGTGTGTCAATTTGCCGCCCTAAAACTTTTGTCGAATACGTGCCGCCAAGGTCATCCGGACCGTTCGATCAAATGCCGTCTGGTAGGTGCTGGCGTAGCGCCAATAGGCCAGAATAGAGAGCCCGGCGAGCCGTCGGGATCGTGGAGAAATGAGTTATGGGGTTTGATCAGATTCGTCAGCGCCGTTTGTCTGACGATATTGTCGAGCGGTTCGAGGGGATGATTCTCGAGGGCACGCTGAAGGCGGGCGAGCGCTTGCCGGCCGAACGCGCGTTGGCCGAGCAGTTCGGCGTATCACGCCCTTCGTTGCGCGAAGCGATTCAGAAACTGGCGGCCAAGGGCTTGCTGGTCAGTCGTCAGGGTGGCGGTAACTATGTGGTGGAATCGCTGGGGTCGACCTTCAGTGATCCGCTGCTGCATCTGCTGGAAAGCAACCCTGAGGCTCAGCGCGATCTGCTGGAATTTCGCCACACCCTGGAAGCGTCCTGCGCCTATTACGCGGCGATGCGTGCCACTGATGTTGACCGCGAACGGTTGACTGCGGCGTTCAACGAATTGCAGGACTGCTATACGCGTCATGATGAGGTGAGCAGGGCGGAAGAGGGGGCGGCGGATGCTAAATTCCATCTGGCGATCGCCGAAGCCAGTCACAATGCCGTGTTGTTGCACACCATTCGCGGTCTGTTCGATCTGCTCAAGCGCAACGTGGTAACCAACATCGGCGGGATGTACAAGCAGCGCACCGAAACCCGCGACATGCTGATCACTCAGCACCGGGAGTTGTACCTGGCGATTATCGAAGGACGGGCCGAGCAGGCCAGGGAAGTCTCCAGTCGACACATTTTGTATGTGCAGGAAGTACTGGAAGAAGTGCGACAAGAAGTGCAGCGCATGGCTCGGGCGGAGCGGCGCAACAGTATGTAGTCAGTGGGTTTTGCAGGGTTTATGCGATTGTATTCGCGAGCAAGCCCGCTCCCACGGATTCCGAGTTTGCCACCAAAATGTCGGCATCCACGTACCTTGTGGGAGCGGGCTTGCTTGCGAAAGCGGTCTCAAGCAGAAAGAAAATTAATCTTCCTTGCCCTTGTTACGCACCGCACGCTGCAACTCGCGACCGGCGTCACGCTCGCGTTCGGTATCTCGCTTGTCGTATTCCTTCTTGCCCTTGCCCAGAGCGATCTCGCACTTGACCATGTGCTTGCTCCAGTACCAGGACAGGCATACGCAGGCGTAACCTTTTTGCTGCACGGCGGCGGCCAGCTTTTCCAGCTCACGCCGATTGAGCAGCAATTTTCGGGTGCGGGTCGGATCAGCGATGACGTGGGTGCTGGCGGTCATCAGGGGCGTAATGTGGCTGCCGAGCAGCCAGGCTTCGCCATCCTTGAGCAGCACATAACTGTCAACCAGTTGTAGCTTGCTTGCCCGCAGACTTTTTACTTCCCAGCCGGCCAGGACCAGACCAGCCTCGAACTTATGCTCGATGAAGTAATCGTGTCGCGCCTTTTTGTTTTGCGCGATGGTCCCTGTTGGGTGTTTCTTCTGTTTAGCCATAGGGGCGGCATTATAGGGAGTTGCAAGCGAGTCGGCTACGGTGACGCTACGTGCTTGAGCAGGTTGATTGAATCCCGGACAATGCGGCCTCTTTTTTGAACGCTTGGGCGTGATAACGATGTCGACAGACAAGGTTTCTGTCCACGGCAGTTGGGCTAGCCGCTGGGTCTTCATACTCGCCGCGACCGGTTCGGCCGTGGGCCTGGGTAGTATCTGGAAATTCCCGTACATGGTCGGCGTCTATGGCGGCGGCGCCTTCGTGCTGGTGTTCCTGGCCTGTATCGCGCTGATCGGTGTGCCGGTCATGCTGGCCGAAACCCTGATCGGTCGACGCGCCCGGCAGAGTCCGGCCAACGCCTTGAAGGTGCTGGCGCTGGAAGCCGGGCATTCCACCAAGTGGTCCTGGGGCGCGTTCGCCGGGATGATCACGGCGTTGTTGATCCTGTCTTTCTATAGCGTGGTGGGCGGCTGGTCGCTGGATTACATCATCGACATGGGGCGCGGTGACTTCCAGGGTGTGACGGCCGATCAGGTCGGCGCCTACTTTGGCAACGTGATCGCTGATCCCTGGCGCCTGACACTTTGGCACACGATTTTTATGCTGCTGTCGGCGGTGGTGATCGCCAAAGGTGTGGTCGCCGGTCTGGAGCGCAGCCTGCGGATCATGATGCCGCTGCTGTTCGTGATGGTGATTGTCTTGCTGGGCTATAGCATGACTACCGGCCATTTCATGGAAGGCGTGCACTTCATGTTCGACTTCCGCCCGGAAAAAGTACTCGACGGCTTGCTGCCGGCCATGGGGCATGCATTCTTTTCCCTGAGCGTGGGCGTCGGTTCGATCATGATCTACGGCGCCTATATGCCGAAGCACTCGTCGATTTCCGGCACCATCGTCGGCGTGGCGCTGCTCGATACCTTCGTTTCCCTGGTGGCCGGTCTGGCGTTGTTTCCGATTGTGTTCGCCGCGGGTCTGAACCCGAGCGAAGGCCCGGGCCTGATGTTCGTCAGCCTGCCATTTGCCTTCGGTAACGTAGCCTTCGGCCAGTTGATGGGCGTAGTGTTCTTCGTGTTGGTAGCGATTGCAGCGTGGAGTTCGGCGATTTCCCTGCTCGAGCCGATGGTGGCTTACCTGGTTGAGCGGACAAAAGTCAGTCGCGCCTGGGTGACCTTCTGGTTGGCATTCATTTGCTGGTTTGTCGGTCTGGGCACTGTGTTTTCCTTCAATATCTGGAAGGAAGCCAAATTTTTCGTGAACGACGATGGTCTGTTCCATCTCTATCAATGGGGGGCGGCAGGGGGCCTGGACTTCTTTGGCGTAATCGATTTCTTCACCTCGCGGATCATGTTGCCACTTGGTGGTTTGTGTTTCGTAGTGTTTGCAGGCTGGGTGATGGGCCGTGAAGCGGTGCGCGACGAATTGTCGATCCGCAGCCCGATGTTGTTCGCTCTGTGCCTATTCTTGATGCGCTATGTGGCGCCCATCGGCATTCTCGTAGTATTTGCCGCCCAGCTGTGGAAGTGACGCTGACATGACGACACACATTCAACGTTCAGCCCTGCTGCCATACCCGGCGCAAGCGCTGTATGACTTGGTCAACGACGTGGCGCGGTATCCGGAATTCCTGCCGTGGTGCTCTTCGGCTGAAGTCCTGGAAAGCTCTCCCGAGCATATGCGCGCCAGCGTCGGCGTGGCAAAAGGCGGGCTCAGCCAACATTTCGTAACACGTAATATCCTGGTGCCCGGCCAATCGATCGAGATGAATCTCGAGGAGGGCCCGTTCACCCAGTTGCATGGCATCTGGGTGTTCAAGGCGCTGACCGATAAGGCCTGCAAAATAAGTCTGGACCTGTCGTTCGATTACGCCGGGCCGATTGTTCGCGCGACCTTGGGGCCGTTGTTCAATCAGGCAGCCAATACGCTGGTGGACGCGTTCTGCCAGCGCGCCAAGCAGATGCATGGTTGAGGCCGTGATCGAAGTCGAGGTGGTGTATGCCGCCATTGATCGTCAGGTGCTTCTGTCTGTGGCCGTGCCGCCAGGTACGACGGTCCGAGCGGCTTTGTTGAAGTCAGGTGTAGGCCAGGCGTTTACGGAATTGGATCTGGACAACTGCCCCGTAGGAATCTTCGGCAAGGTGATCGCGGATCCAGACAGTCGTCTGGTACAGGCAGGAGATCGCATCGAGATTTACCGGCCATTGCTGGCTGATCCGAAAGAAGTTCGCCGGCTACGGGCGGCCAAGGCTGCCGAGGCCAGAACGCGCAAACAGTGATCAGGCCGAACGCCAGACAATAAAAAACCCGGACATTCCGGGTTTTTTATTGCGTCGCAAATTATTGCGGCGAGGTTTCCAGGGGCTCTGGAGTCGGGACTGGAACGGTTTCTACTCCGTCCACATCCTTCTGGATCTGATCCAGCAATGAACCTGGCTTGACCGGTTTTTCCGGTTTCGGCTTCTCGGCGTTTTCTACGGGTTCAGCGACGGTGGTGCCGCTGTCCTTGCCGAGAATGGCCTCGTCTCGGCTCACGCCTGGCATGAAATCACCAGAGAGGCTGACAAGTTGGTCATTTGGGTTGAAGATAACGCTAATGCGTTCCTGTTGGCGTTCACCGCCACCCGGTTGCAGGCTGTACAGATAATCCCAGCGATCGGCATGGAACGTGTCAGTCAACAGAGGGTTGCCCATGATAAACCGTACTTGCCGACGGGTCATTCCCGGGCGTAACTGGTCTATCATGTCCTGCGTGACGACATTGCCCTGCTGGATGTCGATTTTGTAAACCCCGGGGAATGAACAACCGGCGAGTGCGAGCAGTCCCACAAAGGTGAAACTGGTTAGCAAGAGCTTGGTGTTTTGCATCGGTGGGCGACTTCCACTATCTTGGCTGGGACAACGTAAACGCCGATCATACCCGCATTAAGAGAAGCTGCGAAGCAGCATCGCGAGAAAGCTGACCATGGTTGAAAATAGCGAACTACGCAAAGCCGGCCTCAAAGTGACCCTGCCACGGGTCAAAATTCTGCAAATGCTCGATTCCGCCGAGCAACGCCACATGAGTGCCGAGGATGTCTACAAGGCGCTGATGGAGGCTGGTGAGGACGTCGGTCTGGCCACGGTTTACCGTGTACTGACTCAGTTCGAGGCAGCTGGCCTTGTGGTGCGGCACAACTTCGACGGAGGCCATGCGGTCTTCGAGCTGGACGATGGCAAGCATCACGACCATATGGTCAACGTCGAAACCAGTGAAGTGATCGAATTCTTCGACGAAGAAATCGAGCGACTGCAGAAGGCAATCGTCGACAAGTATGGCTTCGAGATGGTTGATCACAACCTTGTACTGTACGTGCGCAAGAAAAAGTAAGCATGTCGCGCGAACTTGAGGTTCGCAAAACGAGCGAAGGCGACCCTAGGGTCGCCTTCGTGCTTTCTGCCATTCCTAGATTTTAGCGGTGACAACCATCTTCTTGGCGTGAGCCAGGGATTCCTTGGTGAGGTCGATGCCGCCCAGCATACGTGCCACTTCTTCAACGCGATCGTTCTTGCTCAGCTTGGAGACGGCAGTGTGAGTCGCATCTTCGCCGCGCACCTTGTGCACAAATAAATGCTGATGCCCCTGCGCCGCCACTTGCGGCAAGTGGGTCACCGTTAGAACCTGCCCGCGTTCCCCGAGTCGACGCAGCAACTGGCCGACGATCTCGGCGGTCGGGCCGCCGATGCCCACGTCCACTTCGTCGAAAACCAGGGTGGGTACTCGTGAGGTCTGCGCAGTGATCACCTGAATCGCCAAGCTGATTCGAGAGAGCTCGCCGCCCGATGCCACTTTCGCCAAGGCTTTCAAAGGCTGTCCCGGGTTAGCGCTCACCAGCAGTTCTACTTGTTCAAGCCCATTTGGCAGCAGTTCATCGCTGCTGTTGGGGCGCAGTTCGATGGTAAAGCGGCCACCGGGCATGCCCAGTCGCTGGATTTCCTGCTCCACGGCGCTGGCCAGGCTGCTGGAGGCTTGATGACGCAGATCACTCAGGCCTCTGGCTTTCTCCTGATAATGGCGGGCATAGGAGGCCAGTTCATCGCTAAGCCGTTCGATGGATTCATCATTGGCATTCAGGGTTTCGATTTCATCCAGCAGCTTCTGCTGCATCTCGGCAACTTGGGTCGGCTGGATGCGATGTTTACGAGCCATGGTGTAGATCGCATCGAGGCGTTCTTCCAGGTACTGAAGGCGCGCCGGGTCGGCATCGAAGTTATCAAGGAAGCGGTTCAGTTCGCCCACGGCTTCTTCGACCTGAATCTGTGCGCTGGTCAGCAGGCTGCTGGCTTCGCCCAGTGCGCCGATCGAGTTGTTCACACTCGACAGGCGGTTGAGGCTGGCTGTCAGGGCGTTCAGGACATTGCCGGAATCACTTTCGCTGCACTGTTCGACAACTTGTCGGCAGATGCCCAGCAGGGTTTCGGCGTTGGTGAGGTTCTTGTGCTCCGATTCCAGTTGCTCCAGTTCGTTTTCCCCGAGGCCGAGGTTTTCCAGCTCTTCGAGCTGATAGCTGAGCAACTGATGGCGGGCACGTTGTTCGTCACCGGAATTGGAGAGGCGCTCCAGTTCCTGGCGGGTCTGGCGCCAGCGTTGGGCGGCCAGTTGTACCTGACGGGCAAGATCCGTAGCGCCGGCGTATTCATCGAGCAGGCGGCGGTGGGTATCGGTCTTGAGCAGGGATTGGTGTTCATGCTGGCTGTGAATATCGATCAGCAACTCGCCCAGTGCCTTGAGATCGCCAAGTGGGCAGGGCGTGCCATTGATGTAGCCGCGCGAGCGTCCTTCGGCAGTAATCACCCGGCGCAGGATGCACGGGCCGTCGCTTTCGAGGTCGCGCTCGGCCAGCCAGGCGCTGGCTTCGGGAATGTCGATCAGGTCGAAAGTTGCCAGGATATCGGCCTTGTCCGCGCCAGGGCGGACCACGCCGCTGTCGGCGCGATCGCCCAGGGTCAGGCCAAGGGCGTCGAGCATGATCGACTTGCCGGCGCCGGTTTCCCCTGTGATCACGCTCATCCCGCGATCAAGTTCAAGATCGAGATGTTCAACAATGGCGTAGTTGTGTACGGACAGGTGCACCAGCATGAAGGCCGCTCCCAGGCTTTAGGTCTGGTTATTTATACAGTGTTTTGTTTCTGGCTGACAATCCTCTCCCTTAGCTCAATTTGCTTGATCCGACGAAATCCTTAGCGCGCCCCGGAATGACAATGCAGCTGTTTTTTGTAGGGTTAATCAATAGGCGCCCCTTGAAGCTGAATTTTGCGGCCCCATATAGCTGGGCAGAAGCGCGAGTTGAGCTCGCGGACGATATTGAAAGGAGAAATCTATGGCTGACGAACAGACAGTGGATACGCAAAATCTAGACGCCGATCAGGCCGCCCAGGACTCGGGTGATGAGCTGGCGGCTCGTGTACAAGTGCTCGAAGAGCAATTGGCTGGCGCTCATGATCAGGCTTTGCGTGTAGCGGCTGATCTGCAGAACGTCCGCCGTCGCGCCGAGCAGGATGTCGAAAAGGCTCACAAATTCGCCCTGGAAAAATTCGCTGGCGATTTGTTGCCAATCATCGACAGCCTGGAGCGTGGCCTGGAGTTGTCCAGTCCGGATGACGAAAGCATCCGCCCAATGCGCGAAGGCATCGAACTGACCCTGAAAATGTTCCAGGACACCCTGAAGCGCTATCAGTTGGAAGTGATCGATCCGCATGGCGAGCCGTTCAATGCCATTCAGCATCAGGCAATGGCCATGCAAGAGAGCGCCGACGTCGAGCCGAACAGCGTACTCAAGGTGTTCCAGAAGGGCTACCAGCTCAACGGTCGTCTGCTGCGCCCGGCCATGGTTGTGGTCAGCAAGGCCCCGGCGCCGGTTTCGCCTTCGATTGACGAGCAGGCTTGAAATTAGCCGCAAGGCCCCCATTTAGAAGTCAAGCGTTTAAGTGCTACCGCAGTTAGCCACCACTGCTGCGGCAACCAAATCCAAAGTTTCGGGAGAGTGAACATGGGCAAAATTATCGGTATCGACCTGGGGACTACCAACTCCTGCGTCTCCGTGCTGGAAAACGGCAAGGCCAAAGTTATTGAAAACGCTGAAGGCTCGCGTACCACGCCGTCGATCATCGCGTATGCCAACGATGGCGAGATCCTCGTTGGTCAGTCGGCCAAGCGTCAGGCTGTGACCAATCCGCATAACACCCTGTACGCGGTGAAGCGTCTGATCGGTCGTAAGTTCGACGAAGAAGTCGTACAGAAAGATATCAAGATGGTCCCGTACAAAATCGCCAAGGCTGACAACGGCGACGCATGGGTTGAAGTGAACGGCCAGAAAATGTCGCCGCCACAGATCTCGGCTGAAATTCTGAAGAAAATGAAGAAGACCGCCGAAGACTACCTCGGCGAGCCAGTGACCGAAGCGGTAATCACCGTTCCGGCCTACTTCAACGACAGCCAGCGTCAAGCCACCAAAGACGCCGGCCGCATCGCGGGCCTGGACGTTAAACGTATCATCAACGAACCAACCGCAGCCGCTCTGGCTTACGGCATGGACAAAGCCAAGGGCGATCACACCGTGATCGTTTACGACTTGGGCGGCGGTACTTTCGACGTCTCCGTGATCGAGATCGCTGAAGTCGATGGCGAGCACCAGTTCGAAGTGTTGGCCACTAACGGCGACACGTTCCTGGGCGGTGAAGACTTTGACATTCGTCTGATCGACTACCTCGTTGACGAATTCAAGAAAGAAAGCGGCATGAACCTTAAAGGTGACCCGCTGGCCATGCAGCGCCTGAAAGAAGCCGCTGAAAAAGCCAAGATCGAACTGTCTTCGAGCAATTCGACCGACGTGAACCTGCCGTACATCACTGCAGACGCCACCGGTCCTAAGCACTTGAACGTGAAAATCTCCCGCGCCAAACTCGAAGCGCTGGTAGAAGACCTGGTTCAGCGCACCATCGAACCTTGCCGCATCGCTCTGAAAGATTCCGGCATCGACATTGGCGCCATCAACGACGTGATCCTGGTAGGCGGTCAGACCCGCATGCCACTGGTTCAGAAGCTGGTGACCGAATTCTTCGGTAAAGAAGCACGTAAAGACGTGAACCCGGACGAAGCCGTTGCCATGGGTGCTGCCATCCAGGGCGCGGTATTGGCCGGCGACGTGAAAGACGTTCTGCTGCTCGACGTCAGCCCGCTGACCTTGGGTATCGAAACCATGGGTGGCGTGATGACCGCGCTGATCGAGAAAAACACCACGATTCCTACCAAGAAATCGCAAGTGTTCTCGACTGCCGACGACAACCAGGGCGCTGTGACCATTCACGTTCTGCAAGGCGAGCGTAAGCAAGCCGCACAGAACAAGTCTTTGGGCAAGTTCGACCTGGCCGAGATTCCACCAGCACCACGTGGCGTGCCACAAATCGAAGTGACCTTCGACATCGACGCCAACGGCATTCTGCACGTAGGCGCCAAGGACAAGGCCACCGGCAAGACTCAGTCGATCGTGATCAAGGCCAACTCTGGTCTGTCCGAGGAAGAGATTCAGCAGATGATTCGCGATGCTGAAGCCAACGTCGACGCAGATCGCCAGTTCGAAGAGCTGGCAACCGCTCGCAACCAGGGCGATGCGCTGGTTCACTCGACTCGCAAAATGGTCGCTGATGCTGGCGATAAAGTGACTGCTGAAGAGAAGACTGCAATCGAAGCGGCTGTTGTTGCTCTGGAGGCCGCTGTTAAAGGCGACGACAAAGCGGCAATCGATGCCAAGGTTGAAGAGCTGTCGAAAATCTCCGCTCCAGTGGCGCAGAAGATGTACGCCGAACAGGCTCAGCCTGCTGAAGGCGCTGCACCGAACGACGAGAAAGCTGAAAAAGCTGACGATGTTGTTGATGCTGAGTTCGAAGAAGTCAAAGACCACAAGTAAGTTGTTGGTCGCCCGGTTGACTGCCTTCAGGCGGTGACTGGTAGGATGTCGCCGCGCGGGAGCTTGCTCCCGCGTTGGCGTGTCTGGAGTTAGCGAATTTTTACAGCATGCGACAACGCTCGGGTGCTGTTGGTATGGCCGGAAATGCTCCTGCTTTTCGAGCCGAAAGTACCGCATTGAATCAAAGACCAGGATCGTTGAATTGACGTGAGTTGGGTCCGGGCCTGTATTGGGGCTCAACGAGTTTGGCGAGGCTCAGGAGAGGTTTGCCGAACGTCCTTAAGAGTGCAAAGACTTATGGCAAAGCGTGACTATTACGAAGTGTTGGGTGTTGAGCGAGGCTCAAGCGAGGCGGACCTGAAAAAGGCCTACCGTCGCCTGGCGATGAAGCATCACCCGGACCGTAATCCCGATGACAAAGCGTCGGAAGAGATGTTCAAGGAGGCCAACGAGGCCTACGAAGTGCTGTCCGATTCCAGCAAGCGCGCGGCCTATGACCAATACGGTCATGCCGGTGTCGACCCGAGCATGGGTGGCGGCGGTGCCGGTTTTGGTGGTCAGAACTTCTCGGACATCTTTGGCGATGTTTTCAGTGACTTCTTCGGTGGCGGTCGCGGCGGTGCTCGTGGCGGTGCCCAGCGCGGCAGCGACCTGCGTTACACCCTGGAACTGAATCTGGAAGAAGCGGTACGCGGCACGACCGTGAATATCCGCGTCCCGACACTGGTCAACTGCAAGCCGTGCGACGGTTCGGGTGCCAAGAAAGGTTCCTCCCCGGTGACTTGCCCGACCTGTGGCGGTATCGGCCAGGTACGCATGCAGCAGGGCTTCTTCTCGGTGCAGCAGACCTGCCCGCGCTGCCATGGCCAGGGCAAGATCATTTCCGATCCGTGCGACTCCTGCCACGGTGAAGGTCGTGTCGAAGAGTACAAAACCCTTTCGGTGAAAGTGCCGGCTGGTGTCGATACCGGAGATCGCATTCGTCTGTCCGGCGAAGGCGAGGCGGGCGCCCAGGGTGGGCCGACTGGCGACCTGTACGTGGTGATCAATGTGCGCGAGCACGCGATCTTCCAGCGTGACGGCAAACATCTGTTCTGCGAAGTGCCGATCAGTTTTGTCGACGCGGCGCTGGGTGGCGAGCTGGAGATTCCGACGCTTGATGGTCGAGTCAAACTGAAGATCCCTGAGGGAACTCAGACCGGCAAGCAGTTCCGTGTTCGTGGTAAAGGCGTTGCGCCAGTGCGTGGTGGCGGTGCCGGTGACCTGATGTGTCGCGTGGCGGTCGAGACCCCGGTCAACCTGGGTCGACGTCAGCGCGAATTGCTGGAAGAGTTCCGCAGCTCGCTGGCGGACGACAACAGCCATTCACCGAAAACCACCGGTTGGTTCGAAGGCGTGAAACGCTTCTTCGGCGATTTGTAAGGAGACAGGCATGCGACGTATTGCAGTGATGGGCGCCGCCGGGCGCATGGGCAAGACCCTGATCGAAGCCGTGCAACAAACGCCGGGCGCCGGCTTGACGGCGGCGGTGGATCGTCCTGACAGCACGCTGGTCGGCGCGGATGCTGGCGAGCTGGCTGCGCTGGGTCGTATCGGCGTGCCGCTGTCCGGCGATCTGGATCGGGTGGTTGACGAGTTCGACGTGCTGATCGACTTCACGCACCCGACGGTGACCCTGAAGAACCTCGCGTTCTGTCGCAAGCATGGCAAGTCGATGATCATCGGCACTACCGGTTTCAGTGTTGAAGAAAAGCAGTTGCTGGCGGAGGCGGGCAAGGATATTCCAATCGTCTTCGCGGCCAACTTCAGTGTCGGTGTCAACCTGTGCCTGAAGCTGCTCGACACCGCTGCTCGCGTGCTGGGTGATGATGTCGATATCGAAATCACCGAAGCTCACCATCGACATAAAGTCGATGCGCCATCGGGTACTGCCGTGCGGATGGGTGAAGTGATTGCCGATGCGTTGGGTCGCAACCTGAAGGAAGTGGCGGTTTACGGTCGTGAAGGTCAGACCGGTGCCCGTGCTCGTGAAACTATCGGTTTCGCTACCGTACGTGCCGGCGACATCGTCGGTGATCACACCGTGCTGTTTGCTGCCGACGGTGAGCGTGTCGAGATCACGCACAAAGCGTCCAGTCGCATGACCTTCGCCAAGGGCGCAGTACGTGCAGCTTTGTGGCTGGACGGTCGTGAGCCAGGCCTCTACGACATGCAAGACGTGCTCGACCTGCGTTAAGATGCACCCGAAATCGGGTTCAAACACAGCGTTTGAGCCCGGTTTTACTCCGCCAAGCGACGTCCTGTCGCATTCTCCGGCCTTTAAGGCTCATTGGCGGTAGACCAAAAATGCCTTTTTCTGTAAGCTACAGCTTTAGTGTGTCCACTAAAAGCGCGCAGAATTATTCAGTGAAGAAGCGGGGTGACGTGTCCATACGTCACTCCGCTTTTTTACAACCTGCGATCGCCCTTTCAGGCTTTATTTACGGGAGGTCTTCTTGACTAAGCCAGCCATACTCGCCCTTGCTGATGGCAGCATTTTTCGCGGCGAAGCCATTGGAGCCGACGGTCAAACCGTTGGTGAGGTGGTGTTCAACACCGCAATGACCGGCTATCAGGAAATCCTTACCGATCCTTCCTACGCCCAACAGATCGTTACCCTGACTTATCCGCACATCGGCAACACTGGCACCACGCCGGAAGACGCCGAGTCCGACCGTGTCTGGTCCGCTGGCCTGGTCATCCGTGACCTGCCGCTGGTTGCGAGCAACTGGCGCAACACGATGTCCCTGTCCGACTACCTGAAAGCCAACAACGTTGTGGCAATCGCCGGTATCGACACTCGCCGCCTGACACGCATCCTGCGTGAAAAAGGCGCGCAGAACGGCTGCATCATGGCCGGTGACAACATCTCCGAAGAAGCCGCTATTGCCGCCGCCCAGGGCTTCCCTGGCCTCAAGGGCATGGACCTGGCAAAAGTCGTCAGCACCAAAGAGAAGTACGAGTGGCGTTCGACTGTCTGGGACTTGAAAACCGACAGCCACGCGACCATCGACGCCTCCGAGCTGCCGTACCACGTGGTTGCCTACGACTACGGCGTCAAGCTGAACATCCTGCGCATGCTGGTCGAGCGCGGTTGCCGCGTGACCGTGGTGCCTGCACAGACGCCGGCGGCTGAAGCACTGGCTCTGAAGCCGGACGGCGTGTTCCTGTCCAACGGCCCTGGTGACCCGGAGCCTTGCGACTACGCGATCCAGGCCATCAAGGACGTGCTGGAAACCGAGATCCCGGTATTCGGTATCTGCCTCGGCCACCAACTGCTGGCCTTGGCCTCCGGCGCCAAGACCCTGAAAATGGGTCACGGCCACCACGGTGCCAACCACCCGGTCCAGGATCTGGACTCCGGCGTAGTGATGATCACCAGCCAGAACCACGGTTTCGCGGTAGACGAAACCACCTTGCCAGCCAACGTTCGTGCGATCCACAAATCGCTGTTCGACGGCACCCTGCAAGGTATCGAGCGTACCGACAAGAGCGCCTTCAGCTTCCAGGGTCACCCTGAAGCCAGCCCTGGCCCGAACGACGTAGCACCACTGTTCGATCGCTTCATCAACGAAATGGCCAAGCGACGCTAATCGCTCGCCTTGATGTAGCAAAGCTTGAGGGTGGTCCCGAAAACGGTGGCCCCCTCAAGTCTTCAAAGATTGAACAAGACGGCTTGCCGACTGACCTGCGGATTTGAGTGACAAACCCATGCCAAAACGTACAGACATTAAAAGCATCCTGATTCTCGGCGCTGGCCCGATCGTGATCGGCCAGGCCTGCGAATTCGACTACTCCGGCGCCCAGGCCTGTAAAGCCCTGCGCGAGGAGGGTTACCGCGTCATCCTGGTGAACTCCAACCCGGCGACCATCATGACCGACCCGGCCATGGCCGACGCCACCTACATCGAACCGATCAAGTGGCAGACCGTTGCCAAGATCATCGAGAAAGAGCGTCCGGACGCCCTGCTGCCGACCATGGGCGGCCAAACCGCTCTGAACTGCGCACTGGATCTGGAGCGCGAAGGCGTTCTGGAAAAGTTCGGCGTAGAGATGATCGGCGCCAACGCTGACACCATCGACAAGGCTGAAGACCGTTCGCGCTTCGACAAGGCGATGAAATCCATCGGTCTGGACTGCCCGCGTTCGGGTATCGCCCACAGCATGGAAGAGGCCAACGTGGTCCTCGAGAAGCTCGGCTTCCCGTGCATCATCCGTCCGTCCTTCACCATGGGCGGCACCGGCGGCGGTATCGCTTACAACCGTGAAGAATTCGAAGAAATCTGCGCTCGCGGTCTCGACCTGTCGCCAACCAAAGAGCTGCTGATCGACGAATCCCTGATCGGCTGGAAAGAATACGAAATGGAGGTTGTCCGCGATAAGAAGGACAACTGCATCATCGTCTGCTCCATCGAAAACTTTGACCCGATGGGCGTGCACACCGGTGACTCGATCACCGTTGCGCCGGCACAGACCCTGACCGACAAGGAATACCAGATCCTGCGTAACGCCTCCCTGGCGGTACTGCGCGAGATCGGCGTGGAAACCGGCGGCTCCAACGTTCAGTTCGGCATTTGCCCGAACACTGGCCGCATGGTGGTCATCGAGATGAACCCGCGGGTATCCCGCTCTTCGGCCCTGGCGTCGAAAGCCACTGGTTTCCCGATCGCCAAGGTCGCGGCGAAACTGGCGGTCGGTTACACCCTCGACGAGCTGTCGAACGACATCACCGGCGGCAAGACCCCGGCGTCCTTCGAACCGTCCATCGACTATGTCGTGACCAAGCTGCCACGCTTTGCCTTCGAAAAATTCCCGAAAGCCGATGCACGCCTGACCACTCAAATGAAGTCGGTGGGTGAAGTCATGGCCATCGGCCGGACTTTCCAGGAATCCCTGCAGAAAGCCCTGCGCGGTCTGGAAGTGGGCGTTTGCGGTCTGGACGAGAAGCTCGACCTGAGCAACCCGGAAAGCATGAGCGTGCTCAAGCGCGAACTGACCGTGCCGGGCGCCGAGCGTATCTGGTACGTGGCTGACGCCTTCCGCGCTGGCCTGTCGGTCGAAGACATCTTCGGCATGAACATGATCGACCCGTGGTTCCTGGTGCAGATCGAAGATCTGATCAAGGAAGAAGAGAAGGTCAAGACCCTGGGTCTGGCCAGCATCGACCGCGACATGATGTTCAAGCTCAAGCGCAAAGGTTTCTCCGACATGCGTCTGGCCAAGCTGCTGGGCGTGACCGAGAAGAGCCTGCGTCGCCACCGTCACAAACTTGAGGTGTACCCGGTCTACAAGCGCGTTGACACCTGCGCGGCCGAGTTCTCCACCGACACTGCTTACCTCTACTCGACTTACGAGGAAGAGTGTGAAGCCGCGCCGTCGGGCCGCGACAAGATCATGATCCTTGGCGGCGGTCCTAACCGTATCGGCCAGGGCATCGAGTTTGACTACTGCTGCGTACACGCGGCACTGGCTCTGCGCGATGACGGGTACGAGACCATCATGGTCAACTGCAACCCGGAAACCGTTTCCACCGACTACGACACCTCCGATCGCCTGTATTTCGAGCCAGTGACCCTGGAAGACGTACTTGAAATCGTCCGCGTCGAGAAGCCGAAGGGCGTAATCGTCCAGTACGGCGGCCAGACTCCGTTGAAACTGGCGCGTGCCCTGGAAGAAGCCGGCGTGCCGATCATTGGCACCAGCCCCGATGCCATCGATCGTGCCGAAGACCGCGAACGCTTCCAGCAAATGGTTGAGCGTCTGAACCTGCGTCAGCCGCCAAACGCCACCGTGCGCAGCGAAGATGAAGCGATTCGTGCCGCCAGCAAGATCGGCTACCCGTTGGTAGTGCGTCCGTCCTACGTACTGGGCGGTCGGGCGATGGAAATCGTCTACGAAGAAGAAGAGCTCAAGCGCTATCTGCGTGATGCGGTGAAAGTGTCCAACGACAGCCCGGTGCTGCTCGATCACTTCCTCAACTGCGCCATCGAAATGGACGTGGATGCAGTGTGCGACGGCACCGACGTGGTGATCGGCGCGATCATGCAACACATCGAGCAGGCCGGCGTTCACTCCGGTGACTCCGCATGCTCCCTGCCGCCGTACTCGCTGCCTGCGCATATCCAGGACGAGATGCGTGAACAGGTCAAGAAAATGGCCCTGGAACTGGGCGTGGTCGGCCTGATGAACGTTCAGTTGGCGCTGCAAGGCGAAGACATCTACGTCATCGAAGTCAACCCGCGCGCTTCCCGTACCGTACCGTTCGTGTCCAAGTGCATCGGTGTTTCCCTGGCGATGATCGCGGCTCGCGTGATGGCTGGTAAAACCCTGAAGGAAATCGGCTTCACCAAGGAAATCATTCCGAACTTCTACAGCGTGAAAGAGGCGGTGTTCCCGTTCGCCAAATTCCCTGGCGTGGACCCGATCCTGGGCCCAGAAATGAAGTCCACCGGCGAAGTGATGGGCGTGGGCGATACCTTCGGTGAAGCATTCGCCAAGGCCCAGATGGGCGCCAGCGAAGTGTTGCCGACCGGTGGTACTGCGTTCATCAGCGTGCGTGATGACGACAAGCCACTGGTTGCAGGCGTGGCTCGTGATCTGATCAACTTGGGCTTCGAAGTGGTCGCCACTGCCGGTACTGCCAAATTGATCGAAGCCGCAGGCCTGAAAGTGCGCCGTGTGAACAAGGTGACCGAGGGTCGTCCGCACGTGGTCGACATGATCAAAAATGACGAAGTCACCCTGATCATCAACACCACCGAAGGTCGTCAGTCGATCGCTGACTCCTATTCCATTCGTCGTAATGCCTTGCAGCACAAGATTTACTGCACCACAACTATTGCTGCTGGCGAAGCTATCTGCGAAGCGCTGAAGTTCGGTCCCGAGAAGACCGTGCGCCGCTTGCAGGATCTACACGCAGGATTGAAGGCATGATCAAATACCCAATGACCGTCAAGGGCGCCAAAGCCCTTGAAGAGGAACACGCTCACCTGACTAAGGTCGTCCGTCCGAAGCTTAGCCAGGACATCGGCACGGCCCGCGAGTTGGGTGACTTGAAAGAAAACGCCGAATACCACGCCGCTCGCGAGCAGCAAGGTATGGTCGAGGCACGGATTCGTGACATCGAAGGCCGCATGCAGAACGCGGTGATCATCGATGTCACGACCATTCCTCACACCGGCAAAGTGATTTTCGGCACCACCGTTGAAATCGCCAATGTCGAGACTGATGAAAGCGTCACTTACCACATTGTTGGTGAGGATGAGGCTGACTTCAAACTCGGCAAGATTTCGGTCGGTTCTCCGTTGGCTCGCGCCTTGATCGCCAAGGAAGAGGGTGACGTGGTTGCCGTGAAAACGCCTGGCGGCGTTATCGAGTACGAGATTGTCGAAGTTCGCCACATCTAATCGCAGGCGCCCGCTACGTGCGGGCGCCATGCTTTGGCAGTTGACTCAGATGTTGTGGGTCGGCGGCCTGTGGCTGTTACACATTGGTCTGCTGCCGGTGCTGGGCCGAATTGGTTTGGCGCCGCTGCTGATCGACGAAATCGCAGGCATGCTGAATGCGCTGATGGTGGGGTTTGCCGCAGCGTGTGTGATTTTTCAGGCTTTGGTGATAGTTCAGGCCGAGGGCCTTGCCAGTCTATGGCGCGATATTCGCGGACAACTGCTGCTGATGGCGCTGTATGCGTGTGCGATGTATTTCGCGGCTCGCTTCGGCTGGCCAGAGGCGGTGCGCTGGCAGGTGTTCAGCTATCTTGTTCTGGGGTTTTCCGGGCTGGTGCTGGTGTTGCAACCGGTGCCTGGATGGAGTGGCGGGGTGCGCGAAGCACACCCTTGACCCTTGTCATCACTTGAAGCGATGGACGTTCGACAGCTGCTTGTTGACGCTGAAGTTCTTGCGGTAAATCAGTGCCATCTTGCCAATGACTTGAACCAGATCCGCTTTGCCGGCCTTGCAGAGTTCTGCAACGGACGCCAGGCGAGATTCGCGATCGAGGATGTTGAGCTTGATTTTGATCAGCTCGTGATCCGCCAAAGCGCGTTCAAGTTCGGCTAACACACCTTCAGTCAAACCGTTGTCAGCCACAATCAAAACTGGTTTCAGATGGTGGCCAATGGATTTGTACTGTTTCTTCTGCTCTTGAGTGAGCGGCATAATCTGACCCCTGCGTCTGATCTTGTAAAAAGCGGCGGCCAGTTTACCCGAGCGAGTCCGGGACCGCCCAGTTAATCACGACCCGTTTTATTTTCGAGGTGGCCCGTGGCCCGTTCCAAGACAAGCCTTAAGTGGCTGCAAGAGCATTTCAACGACCCATTCGTGAAAATGGCGCAAAAAGACGGGTATCGCTCCCGTGCCAGTTACAAATTGCTGGAGATTCAGGAACGGGATCGTCTGATCCGTCCTGGCATGAGTGTGATCGACCTTGGCGCTGCGCCGGGTGGCTGGTCCCAAGTGACCAGTCGTCTGATTGGTGGGCAAGGCACGTTGATCGCTTCCGACATCCTGGAAATGGACAGTATCCCCGATGTGACCTTCATTCAGGGCGACTTCACCGAGGACGCCGTACTGGCGCAGATTCTCGAAGCGGTTGGAAAAAACGAGGTGGACCTTGTGATTTCCGATATGGCCCCCAATATGAGTGGATTGGCGTCTGTTGATATGCCGCGATCGATGTTCCTGTGCGAGTTGGCATTGGATCTGGCGACTCGGGTGTTGAAGCCAGGTGGTGATTTTTTGATCAAGGTCTTCCAGGGTGAAGGCTTCGATGAGTACCACAAGAGCGTGCGCAAGCAGTTCGAGAAGGTCACGACGCGCAAGCCGAAATCGTCGCGCGACCGTTCCCGAGAGCAGTACCTGCTGGGCCGTGGTTTCCGTGGTCGCAGTGAGGAATAAGAGGTTTTTGACCGGGGTGATAGGTTTTTCGTATTTCGCCCCGTGAGCATTAGCGAATATTGTGTAGAAAGTGTTTCACAAAGGGTTACAGACGGCGCCTGCCAGAGTCGTAGGTAATGTAGTAAGTTAGGCCGGTGAATATCATGCGAAGCGCGCGCCATTAGCGGAGCTTGCTTCAGAGGGTAGTTAATTGAACGATATGGCAAAGAATCTGATCCTGTGGTTGATCATCGCGGCTGTCCTGGTGACAGTGATGAACAACTTCTCCAGCCCTAACGAGCCGCAGACCCTCAACTATTCCGACTTCATCCAGCAGGTCAAGGATGGCAAGGTCGAACGCGTAGCGGTTGATGGCTATGTAATCACCGGTAAGCGCAATGATGGCGACAGCTTCAAGACCATCCGTCCGGCGATTCAGGATAACGGTCTGATCGGCGACCTCGTGGATAACCACGTCGTAGTCGAAGGCAAGCAGCCTGAACAGCAAAGCATCTGGACTCAGCTTCTGGTCGCGAGCTTCCCGATCCTGGTAATCATCGCTGTGTTCATGTTTTTCATGCGGCAGATGCAGGGCGGCGCCGGTGGCAAGGGCGGACCGATGAGCTTCGGCAAGAGCAAGGCGCGCCTGCTCTCCGAAGATCAGGTGAAAACTACCTTGGGTGACGTTGCCGGTTGCGACGAAGCCAAGGAAGAAGTCGGCGAGCTGGTCGAGTTCCTGCGTGATCCGGGCAAGTTCCAGCGCCTGGGCGGTCGCATTCCTCGCGGCGTGCTGATGGTCGGCCCTCCGGGTACCGGTAAAACCTTGCTGGCCAAGGCGATCGCCGGTGAAGCCAAAGTGCCGTTCTTCACCATTTCCGGTTCCGATTTTGTCGAAATGTTCGTCGGTGTCGGTGCCAGTCGTGTTCGTGACATGTTCGAACAGGCCAAGAAGCACGCTCCTTGCATCATTTTCATCGATGAAATCGACGCCGTCGGTCGCCACCGTGGCGCCGGCATGGGCGGCGGTCACGACGAGCGCGAACAGACTCTCAACCAGTTGCTGGTAGAGATGGACGGCTTCGAAATGAATGACGGCATCATCGTTATTGCTGCCACCAACCGTCCGGACGTACTGGACCCTGCGTTGCTGCGTCCAGGCCGTTTCGACCGTCAGGTCGTGGTCGGTCTGCCGGATATCCGTGGTCGCGAGCAGATTCTCAAGGTCCACATGCGCAAAGTGCCAATGGGTGACGACGTCGCTCCGGCCGTGATCGCTCGTGGTACTCCTGGTTTCTCCGGTGCCGACCTCGCCAACCTGGTAAACGAGGCGTCGTTGTTCGCTGCCCGTGCCGGCAAGCGCATCGTCGAGATGAAAGAGTTCGAACTGGCCAAAGACAAGATCATGATGGGCGCCGAGCGCAAATCCATGGTCATGTCCGAGAAAGAGAAGCAGAACACTGCTTATCACGAAGCGGGCCATGCCATTGTTGGTCGCGTCGTGCCTGAGCATGATCCAGTGTACAAGGTGTCGATCATCCCGCGCGGTCGTGCGTTGGGCGTGACAATGTTCCTCCCGGAAGAAGATCGCTACAGCCTGTCCAAGCGTGCGTTGATCAGTCAGATCTGCTCGCTGTATGGCGGCCGTATTGCTGAAGAAATGACCCTGGGCTTCGATGGCGTCACCACGGGTGCCTCCAACGACATCATGCGTGCCAGTCAGATTGCACGGAACATGGTGACCAAGTGGGGTCTTTCGGAAAAACTCGGTCCATTGATGTACGCCGAAGAAGAGGGCGAAGTGTTCCTCGGTCGTGGCGGCGGTGGTCAGGGTGCGAGCTTCTCCGGTGAGACGGCCAAGCTGATTGACTCCGAAGTTCGTAGCATCATTGATCAGTGCTACGGCACGGCCAAGCAGATCCTCACGGATAACCGTGACAAGCTCGACGCCATGGCTGATGCCTTGATGAAGTACGAGACGATCGATGCCGAGCAGATTGACGACATCATGGCCGGACGTACGCCTCGCGAACCTCGCGACTGGTCTGGCGGCACCGGCACTTCCGGGACACCTCCGGCGGTACAAGGTGAGCGTCCGGAAACACCGATCGGCGGTCCGGCTGCTGACGTTTAAGGTTTGAAATGACTTCTGTTCAGTCCTCAACCCGGTTGCCTTGCGGCAACCGGGTTCTTGATTTGGCCCAGACGCATGTCATGGGTATTCTCAATGTCACTCCCGATTCTTTCTCTGACGGCGGCCAATACAGCCAGCTCGATGCGGCCTTGCGCCACGCCGAAGCCATGGTCGCCGCCGGGGCGACGCTGATCGATGTCGGTGGCGAATCGACCCGGCCTGGTGCCAGGGCGGTTTCGCCGCTAGAAGAGCTGGAGCGTGTTGCTCCGATCGTTGAACGTATCAATCGCGAACTCGATGTGATCATCTCGGTTGATACCTCCACGCCAGCTGTCATGCGCGAAACTGCACGACTTGGTGCGGGGTTGATCAATGACGTGCGTTCGCTGCGACGCGATGGTGCTCTGGATGCGGCAGCGGCCACTGGGCTTCCAGTCTGTTTGATGCATATGCTCGGCGAGCCGGGCGACATGCAGGATAGTCCGCAATACCAGGACGTTACGAAAGAAGTGGGCGAGTTTCTTGCCGAGCGCATGGTTCAGTGCGCATTGGCAGGAATTCCGGCTGAACGGATCATCCTGGATCCGGGCTTTGGCTTCGCCAAAACCTTGCAGCACAATCTAAGCTTGTTCAAACATATGGAAGCGCTGCATGCCTTGGGGCGGCCCTTGTTGGTCGGGGTTTCGCGAAAGAGCATGATTGGACAGGCCTTGAATCGCCAAGTCGGGGAACGGCTGTACGGCGGCCTGGCGCTTGCGGCGCTGGCTTTGTCTAAGGGCGCGCGTATATTGCGCGTCCATGACGTGGCCGAAACCGTCGATGTGGTGCGGATGATTGCCGCAGTAGAATCAGCCGAATAAGAATGATGGAGCGCTTATGACTAAGAAATACTTTGGCACCGACGGGATTCGTGGTCGGGTCGGCGAATACCCGATTACTCCTGAATTCATGCTCAAGCTCGGTTGGGCAGCAGGCATGGCATTCCGTAAAATGGGCGCCTGCAAAGTGCTGGTGGGCAAGGACACTCGGATTTCCGGCTACATGTTCGAATCGGCGCTCGAGGCCGGACTTACTTCGGCGGGTGCCGACGTGATGCTCCTGGGCCCGATGCCGACACCGGCCATCGCCTATCTGACGCGGACCTTCCATGCCGAAGCAGGGATCGTGATCAGTGCCTCGCACAATCCTCACGATGACAACGGCATCAAGTTTTTCTCCGGTAAGGGCACCAAGCTTCCGGATGAAGTCGAGCATATGATCGAAGAATTGCTCGACACCCCGATGACCGTGGTTGAGTCGAGCAAAATCGGCAAGGTATCGCGCATCAACGATGCTTCGGGCCGATACATCGAATTCTGCAAGAGCAGCGTCCCGACCGGCACCAGTTTCGCGGGCCTGAAGATCGTGATCGATTGCGCCCACGGTGCGACCTACAAGGTGGCACCTAGCGTGTTCCGTGAGTTGGGTGCTGATGTCGTCGTACTGTCGGCGCAACCAAACGGATTGAATATCAACGACAATTGCGGTTCGACCCATATGGGGCAGCTGCAGGCTGCTGTTCTGGCCGAGCACGCCGATCTGGGCATCGCGTTCGACGGTGATGGCGATCGGGTCCTGATGGTGGATCACACCGGAGCCATCGTCGATGGTGACGAGCTGCTGTTCATCATCGCTCGCGATCTGCATGAGCGTGGCAAGTTGCATGGCGGTGTGGTTGGTACGCTGATGAGTAATCTGGGGCTGGAACTGGCCCTGGCGGATCTGGCGATTCCATTTGTGCGCGCCAACGTCGGCGACCGCTACGTGATCGCTGACCTGCTAGAGCGCAATTGGTTGGTGGGTGGTGAGAACTCGGGGCATATCGTCTGCTTCAATCACACTACTACCGGTGATGCCATCATCGCGGCTCTACAAGTACTGATGGCACTGAAGACCCGTTCCGAAGGGCTGGCTCAATGCCGTCAGGCTTTACGCAAATGCCCTCAGGTGCTGATTAATGTGCGTTTCGGCGGTGGGGCTAGCCCTCTCGATCATCCGTCGGTGAAAGAGGCCAGCGAGCGCGTTACCAATGCCATGGCTGGTCGTGGGCGCGTGCTGTTGCGCAAGTCCGGGACGGAGCCGTTGGTTCGTGTGATGGTCGAAGGCGAAGACGAAACACAGGTTCGCGGTTACGCCGAAGAGCTGGCAAAACTGGTTACTGAAGTTTCTGCCTGATTTCGGCTTGCCAGCCATGATTGTGTTGGGTAACATCTGCGCCCACTTTGACCGACGAGGTACAGCATGCGTCGCCCTATGGTAGCTGGTAACTGGAAGATGCACGGTACCCGCGCCAGCGTCGCTGAGCTGATCAAGGGCTTGCGTAATCTGGCCTTGCCGAGCGGTGTTGATGTAGCGGTATTCCCGTCTTTCTTGCATGTCAATCAAGTGATTGACGGTCTGGAAGGCAAGTCGATCAAGGTCGGCGCGCAGAACGCTGCGGTGGAATCCAAGCAAGGTGCGTTGACCGGTGAGGTTGCGCCGAGTCAGCTGGCTGATGAAGGTTGCTCCCTGGTGCTCGTCGGGCATTCCGAGCGCCGCCAGGTCATCGGCGAGAATGATGAAACACTCATTCGCAAGTTCGCGGCGGCTCAGGCGTGTGGCTTGATTCCGGTGTTGTGCATAGGGGAAACCCTTGAGCAGCGTGAGGCCGGTATGACTCTTGAGGTTGTCGGGCATCAGCTGGGCAGCGTCATAGAGAAGCTGGGTGTTGGTGTTTTTGCAAAGGCAGTAATCGCTTACGAGCCGGTCTGGGCCATTGGTACCGGGCTGACTGCTTCGCCGCAACAAGCGCAGGATGTGCATGCAGCCATTCGCGCTCAGTTGGCGGCAGAGAATTCTGAAATCGCACAAGGTGTGCGGCTTCTATACGGCGGCAGCGTGAAGGCGGCCAATGCGGTCGAACTGTTCGGCATGCCGGATATCGATGGGGGGCTCATTGGTGGAGCTTCCCTGAATGCAGATGAGTTCGGTGCGATCTGTCGCGCCGCGGGAAACTGAAAAAATGCTGGAAACAGTCGTAGTCGTTTTTCATCTGCTGGGTGCATTGGGCGTAGTTGCTCTGGTATTGCTGCAGCAGGGTAAAGGTGCGGATGCTGGCGCGTCTTTCGGAGCAGGTGCTTCAAATACTGTGTTCGGAAGCCAAGGTTCCTCTACCTTTCTTAGTAAGTTTACTGCTATACTTGCCGCCGGTTTCTTCATAACCAGCTTGGGGTTAGGTTACTTTGCTAAAGAGAAGGCTCAACAGCTGACTCAAGTAGGTTTACCAAATCCGGCAGTGTTGGAAGTTCCAAAGCAGCAACCGGCTTCTGATGATGTCCCGGTGCTTCAAGAGCAAAAGTCGGCTACTCCAGCGACTGACGTGCCTCCAGCTCAAGAGCAAAAGTAAGAAGGGTTTCAAACGTAGTATTGCCGAGGTGGTGGAATTGGTAGACACGCAACCTTGAGGTGGTTGTGCCCATAGGGTGTAGGGGTTCGAGTCCCCTTCTCGGTACCAATTATCAGGAAAGCCCGCTGTTGCGGGCTTTCTTGTAGGTGGAAGGTTACATTGACCCTGTCAGGGATCGGTCGTATACTTCCGCCCCAGCTTTGTCGCGGGGTGGAGCAGTCTGGTAGCTCGTCGGGCTCATAACCCGAAGGTCGTCGGTTCAAATCCGGCCCCCGCAACCAGTTTAAGGAGCCCCTTTTAAGGGGCTTTTTGTTAGCTGGACACTTTCAACGCCGCTATTCGACGGCGTTTCAAGGATGGGCGTTTCGCCCATTTTTTTATTTTGCACAGCATGCACATACATGCACGAGGGGGTTCAGGTGTCGAGCAAGCTAGAAGAGTTGCAGGCCTTGCTGGCCCCGGTGGTCGTGGCCCTGGGCTATGAATGCTGGGGTATTGAGTTTTCGGCTCAAGGTCGCCACTCAATGTTGCGCGTTTATATTGATAAAGAAGGCGGAGTGCTGGTGGACGATTGTGCCATCGTCAGCCGCCAGATCAGCGGTGTCCTGGATGTTGAAGATCCAATCGCCGTTGAATACACCCTTGAAGTTTCCTCGCCTGGCATGGAACGCCCACTGTTCACTATTGAGCAGTTTGCAAAATTTGCCGGTGAACAAGTGAAGATCAAGCTGCGCTCGCCTTTCGAAGGACGACGCAACTTTCAGGGCCTTCTGCGCGGTGTAGAAGAGCAGGACGTCGTGGTGCAGGTTGAAGACCATGAGTTCCTGTTGCCGATCGATATGATCGACAAGGCCAACATTATTCCCAGTTTTGACTGAGACGCGGATCCCGCGGATCCAATGGCTTGCGAAAGGCGAGGCGTACGATGAGCAAAGAAGTACTGCTGGTTGTTGAGTCGGTATCCAATGAAAAGGGCGTACCGGCAAACGTAATTTTTGAAGCGCTGGAGCTGGCTCTGGCCACTGCTACCAAAAAGCGTTTCGAAGACGAAGTCGATCTGCGTGTGGAAATCAATCGCCACACCGGTGCTTATGAGACATTCCGTCGCTGGACGGTCGTCGAAGAAGCAGACCTGGACGATCCGGCCATCGAAACATGGCCGAGCAAGGTTGCAGAAACGCATCCTGGCGCCCAGGTTGGCGATGTCGTCGAAGAAAAAATCGAATCCATCGAGTTCGGTCGCATCGCTGCACAGACTGCCAAGCAAGTCATCGTGCAGAAAGTGCGCGAAGCCGAGCGTGCTCAAGTCGTTGATGCCTATCGCGAGCGCCTGGGGGAAATTATCTCCGGCACCGTGAAGAAAGTGACCCGCGACAACGTGATCGTCGACTTGGGCAACAACGCTGAAGCGTTGCTGGCTCGTGAAGACATCATTTCTCGCGAAACCTTCCGGGTTGGCGTGCGTCTGCGTGCGCTGCTCAAGGAAATCCGCACCGAGAACCGCGGCCCGCAGCTGATCTTGTCGCGTACCGCGCCGGAAATGCTGATCGAGTTGTTCCGCATCGAAGTGCCAGAAATCGCTGAAGGCCTGATCGAAGTAATGGCTGCATCCCGTGACCCGGGTTCGCGCGCCAAGATCGCGGTCCGCTCCAAGGACAAACGCATTGACCCGCAGGGCGCTTGCATCGGTATGCGCGGTTCGCGCGTCCAGGCAGTGTCGGGTGAGTTGGGCGGTGAGCGTGTGGATATCGTCCTGTGGGACGACAACCCGGCTCAGTTCGTGATCAATGCAATGTCGCCCGCTGAAGTGGCGGCAATTATCGTTGACGAAGATGCCCATGCAATGGACATCGCCGTTGGCGCAGACAATCTGGCTCAGGCCATCGGTCGCGGTGGTCAGAACGTGCGTCTGGCTAGCCAGTTGACTGGCTGGACCCTGAACGTGATGACCGAATCGGACATCCAGGCTAAGCAGCAAGCAGAAACCGGCGACATCCTGCGCAACTTCATCGACGAGCTGGAAGTCGACGAAGACCTGGCACAGGTGCTGGTAGATGAAGGCTTCACCAGCCTGGAAGAGATTGCCTACGTACCGTTGGAAGAAATGCTCAACATCGACGGCTTTGACGAAGAAACCGTCAACGAGCTTCGCGCTCGCGCCAAGGATCGTTTGTTGACCAAAGCCATCGCTACTGAGGAAAAGCTGGCAGACGCCCATCCGGCCGAAGACCTGCTCTCGCTTGAGGGTATGGACAAGGATTTGGCGATGGAACTGGCGGTGCGCGGCGTAATTACCCGCGAAGACCTGGCCGAGCAGTCTATTGACGATCTGCTCGACATCGACGGCATTGACGATGATCGTGCCGGCAAGTTGATCATGGCCGCCCGAGCCCACTGGTTCGAGTAATTAGGCGCGGCCTGAGGAGAGAAGTGCATGACGCAAGTCACGGTGAAACAACTGGCCGATGAGGTCAAAACACCGGTAGAGCGCCTGTTGCAGCAGATGCGTGAGGCAGGTCTGCCGCACACCGCCGCCGATGAAGGTGTGAGCGATAGTGAGAAGCAGTCTTTGCTGACTCACTTGAAGAGCAGCCACAAGGCGAAAGTGGAAGAACCGCGCAAGATTACATTGCAGCGCAAAACCACCAGCACCCTGCGTGTTGCTGGCAGCAAAAGCATCAGCGTTGAAGTACGCAAGAAGAAAGTCTTCGTACAGCGCAGCCCGGAAGAAATCGAAGCCGAGCGCAAACGCGAACTGGAAGAACGTCGCGCAGTAGAAAATGCTGCTCGTCAGAAGGCTGAAGAAGAAGCCAAGCGTCGCGCCGAAGAAGAAGCGCGTCGCCAGCCTGCTGCTGCGCAAAACGCTACTAACGACGCTGTTGCAGCGCCTGTTGCGGTTGCCGAGCCAGTGCGTGAAAGCGCTCCGGTTGTCGCGGCTGCACCGGCACCTTCTGCTGACGTTCGCAACAAGCAGAACGAACAGCGCCGTCCGGACAAACCACGTGCCGACGATAACAATCGTCGTGGCAGTGGCGATGGTGAGCGCAAAAACGCTCCGCATCGTGCTTCGGTCAAAGAGAAGGCTCCTGCTCCACGCGTTGCCCCACGTACTACCGACGAAGAAAGCGATGGCTTCCGTCGTGGTGGTCGCGGCAAGGCCAAGCTGAAGAAACGCAACGCTCACGGTTTCCAGAGCCCAACCGGCCCTGTAGTGCGCGAAGTGAAGATCGGCGAGACCATCACTGTTGGCGATCTCGCCCAGCAGATGTCGGTCAAGGCAGCTGAAATCATCAAGTTCATGTTCAAACTGGGTACCCCAGCGACCATCAACCAGGTACTGGATCAGGAAACTGCCCAACTGGTTGCCGAAGAGCTGGGCCACAAAGTGACCCTGGTCAGCGACACCGCCCTGGAAGATTCCCTGGCCGAGTCCCTGAAGTTTGAAGGTGAAGCGTTCTCCCGTGCACCAGTCGTGACCGTAATGGGCCACGTTGACCACGGTAAGACCTCGCTGCTCGACTACATCCGTCGTGCCAAGGTAGCCGCTGGCGAAGCCGGTGGTATTACTCAGCACATCGGTGCGTACCACGTTGAAACCGAACGCGGCATGGTCACCTTCCTCGACACCCCTGGTCACGCCGCGTTTACCGCAATGCGTGCCCGTGGTGCCAAGGCGACCGATATCGTGATCCTGGTGGTTGCAGCGGACGACGGCGTAATGCCGCAGACCGTTGAAGCCGTTCAGCACGCCAAGGCTGCCGGTGTTCCGCTGGTTGTTGCAGTGAACAAAATCGACAAGCCGGGCGCCGATCTCGATCGCATCCGTAGCGAACTGTCGGTTCACGGCGTGACTTCGGAAGAGTGGGGCGGCGACACCCCGTTCGTATCGGTTTCGGCGAAAGTCGGTACCGGCGTGGACGAGTTGCTCGAAGCTGTTCTGCTGCAAGCTGAAGTTCTCGAACTGAAAGCGACTCCATCGGCTCCTGGTCGTGGCGTTGTGGTTGAATCGCGTCTCGACAAAGGTCGTGGCCCGGTTGCAACCGTTCTGGTTCAAGACGGTACCTTGCGCCAAGGCGACATGGTACTGGTCGGTTCGAACTATGGCCGCGTTCGCGCCATGCTCGACGAGAACGGCAAACCAATCAAGGAAGCCGGTCCTTCCATCCCTGTCGAGATCCTCGGCCTGGACGGTACTCCGGACGCTGGCGACGAGATGAGTGTGGTTGCCGACGAGAAGAAAGCCCGTGAAGTGGCTCTGTTCCGTCAAGGCAAGTTCCGCGAAGTCAAACTGGCCCGTGCTCACGCCGGCAAGCTTGAAAACATCTTCGAAAACATGGGTCAGGAAGAGAAGAAGACGCTCAACATCGTCCTCAAATCCGACGTCCGTGGTTCGTTGGAAGCGTTGAACGGTGCCTTGAACGGCCTGGGTAACGACGAAGTGCAAGTGCGTGTTGTCGGTGGCGGTGTCGGTGGTATCACCGAATCCGACGCCAACCTGGCACTGGCTTCCAACGCTGTACTGTTTGGCTTCAACGTGCGTGCCGATGCTGGCGCTCGCAAGATCGTCGAGCAGGAAGGTCTGGATATGCGTTACTACAACGTGATCTACGACATCATCGAAGACGTCAAGAAAGCCCTCACCGGTATGCTGGGCAGCGATGTTCGCGAGAACATCCTGGGTACCGCTGAAGTGCGTGACGTGTTCCGTTCGCCGAAGTTTGGCGCGATCGCCGGTTGCATGGTTATCGAAGGTGTTGTTCACCGTAACCGTCCAATCCGTGTACTGCGTGAAGACATCGTTATCTTCGAAGGCGAGCTGGAATCCCTGCGCCGCTTCAAAGATGACGCTTCCGAAGTACGTGCCGGCATGGAATGCGGTATCGGCGTGAAGAGCTACAACGACGTCAAGGTCGGTGACAAGATCGAAGTCTTCGAGAAGGTTCAGGTTGCTCGCAGCCTCTAACTCGCGCACTTCAAGGGCCACGGTGAGCCGCCGCATGCAAGTGCGCGGCACAGCGTCAGGACTCTAAACGCAACGCCCGGTCTGGCTTTTGTCAGGCCGGGCGTTTGCCGCTTTCAGACCCCTCGGGTTTCACCGTGGGGCAGTAACAGGTAACAAGACATGGCAAAAGAATACAGCCGTACCCAACGTATCGGCGATCAGATGCAGCGTGAGCTGGCACAGCTGATCCGTCGTGAAGTCAAAGACCCGCGCGTCGGCCTGGTCACCATTACCGCTGTTGAAGTCAGCCGTGACGTCGGTCACGCCAAGATCTTCATCACCGTGATGGGGCAGGACAACGCCGAAGACATCGCGCAAAGCATCAAGGTGCTCAACTCTGCCGCCGGTTTCCTGCGCATGCAGTTGGCTCGTGAAATGAAGTTGCGCAGCGTTCCGCAGTTGCACTTCCACTACGACGAAAGCGTCGTGCGTGGCGCGCACCTGTCGGCACTGATCGAGCGTGCGGTGGCTGAAGACAATCAGCACCCGGTAGCGGCTGAAGCCGAAGACACCAAGGAGTAATCGGTGGCTCAGGTCAAACGTATCCGTCGTAACGTCAGCGGTATCATCCTGCTCGACAAGCCGCTGGGGTTCACCTCAAACGCTGCGTTGCAGAAGGTCCGCTGGTTGCTGAATGCCGAGAAGGCCGGGCACACCGGCAGTCTCGACCCGCTGGCCACCGGCGTGCTGCCGTTGTGCTTCGGTGAGGCCACCAAGTTCTCGCAATACCTGCTCGATTCCGACAAGGCTTATGAAACCCTGGCGCAGCTGGGCAAAACCACCACCACGGCGGATGCCGAAGGTGAAGTTTTGCAGGAGCGCCCGGTGACCGTTGGTCGCGTCGATGTTGAGGCTGTGCTGCCGAATTTTCGTGGTCAAATCAGTCAGATACCGCCGATGTACTCCGCTCTCAAGCGTGATGGCCAGCCGCTGTACAAGCTTGCCCGAGCCGGCGAAGTAGTGGAGCGCGAACCGCGTTCTGTTACTATTGCGCGCTTGGAATTACTGGCCTTTGAAGGTGATACTGCGCGGCTTGCGGTGGATTGCAGCAAAGGCACCTATATCCGTACCCTGGTGGAGGATATCGGTGAGCAACTCGGTTGTGGCGCTTACGTTGCTGAACTGCGACGTACCCAGGCCGGGCCTTTCACCCTTGCGCAGACTGTCACGCTTGAAGAGTTGGAAGCAGTACATGCCGAAGGCGGCAACGAAGCGGTCGATCGCTTCCTGATGCCATCGGACAGCGGCCTGCTGGATTGGCCACTGTTGCAGTTCTCGGAGCACAGTTCGTTCTACTGGCTTAACGGCCAACCGGTACGAGCCCCGGATGCACCGAAGTTCGGCATGGTACGTGTACAGGATCACAACGGTCGCTTCATCGGTATCGGTGAAGTGAGCGAAGACGGGCGGATCGCGCCACGTCGACTGATTCGGTCAGAATGACCGGACGAGGGTGGCTGTTAACAGGCACGGTCACTTCCTCATTTTATAGATACAGGGATTTGTCCCTGGCCTGTTGAAGCTGTTTTTCTGAAACAGTTTCCTGATAAAAGGATTGCCTCATGGCTCTCGACGTTCAAGAAAAAGCTCAAATCGTTGCCGACTACCAGCAAGCTGTTGGTGACACTGGTTCGCCAGAAGTGCAAGTTGCACTGCTGACCGCCAACATCAACAAACTGCAAGGTCACTTCAAGATCAACGGTAAAGATCACCACTCCCGTCGTGGTCTGATCCGCATGGTAAACCAGCGTCGTAAGCTGCTGGACTACCTGAAAGGCAAAGACGTGAGCCGTTACAGCGCTCTGATCGGTCGCCTGGGTCTGCGTCGCTAATAAGCGATTGCGCTATGAGGTTGGTTGTTTGCTGTGCGTCAGCGGGTTTCCCGCAGGCGCATGGCAGGCTCCCAGCCTCAAGTTTTATCTGCAACATCAGTTTTGCCAGGACAATACAAGCCGGGCCGATTCCCGACATTGCCCAAGAATTTCGCAAGAAGACAAGTTCCCCAAGAGCCACAAAAGAAGGTAGGACACCGTGAACCCGGTAATCAAAAAATTCCAGTTCGGTCAGTCGACCGTTACCCTCGAGACTGGCCGCATCGCCCGTCAGGCCTCCGGCGCAGTATTGGTCACCGTTGACGACGACGTTAGCGTATTGGTGACTGTAGTCGGTGCTAAACAAGCCGATCCAGGCAAGGGCTTCTTCCCTTTGTCCGTTCACTACCAGGAAAAGACTTACGCTGCCGGTAAGATCCCTGGCGGTTTCTTCAAGCGTGAAGGCCGTCCTTCCGAGAAAGAAACCCTGACTTCCCGACTGATCGACCGTCCGATCCGTCCGCTGTTCCCAGAAGGTTTCATGAACGAAGTGCAGGTTGTCTGCACCGTCGTATCCACCAGCAAGAAGACCGATCCGGACATCGCTGCGATGATCGGTACCTCGGCTGCGCTGGCCATTTCCGGCATTCCTTTCGATGGCCCGATCGGCGCTGCCCGCGTTGCGTTCCACGAAAGCACCGGCTATCTGCTGAACCCGACTTACGAGCAACAGAAAGCTTCGAGCCTGGACATGGTCGTTGCCGGTACTTCGGAAGCCGTTCTGATGGTTGAGTCGGAAGCCAAAGAGCTGACCGAAGACCAGATGCTGGGCGCGGTACTGTTTGCTCACGACGAGTTCCAGGTTGTGATCAACGCTGTTAAAGAACTGGCTGCCGAAGCTGCCAAACCAACCTGGACCTGGGCTCCACAGCCAGAAGCTACCGCTCTGCTGGGTGATATCCGCGCCCAGTTCGGCGAAGCGATCTCCCAGGCTTACACCATCACCATCAAGGCCGACCGTTACGCTCGCCTGGGTGAACTGAAAGACCAGGTGGTTGCCAAGCTGTCCGGTGAAGAAGGCCAGCCTTCTTCCAGCGAAGTGAAAGCTGCTTTCGGCGAAATCGAATACCGCACCGTTCGCGAAAACATCGTAAACGGCAAGCCACGTATCGACGGCCGCGACACCAAGACCGTACGTCCTTTGAACATCGAAGTCGGTGTTCTGCCAAAGACCCACGGTTCGGCTCTGTTCACCCGTGGCGAAACCCAGGCTCTGGTTGTTGCAACTCTGGGCACTGCCCGTGACGCACAGCTGCTGGACACTCTGGAAGGCGAGAAAAAAGACCCGTTCATGCTGCACTACAACTTCCCGCCGTTCTCGGTAGGTGAGTGTGGTCGCATGGGTGGCGCTGGTCGTCGCGAAATCGGCCACGGCCGTCTGGCCCGTCGTTCGATTGCAGCCATGCTGCCTGCTGCCGACGTGTTCCCGTACACCATTCGTGTTGTGTCGGAAATCACCGAGTCCAACGGTTCGAGCTCCATGGCTTCGGTCTGCGGCGCTTCCCTGGCTCTGATGGATGCCGGCGTTCCGATGAAGGCACCGGTTGCCGGTATCGCCATGGGTCTGGTTAAAGAAGGCGAGAAGTTCGCCATCCTGACCGACATCCTGGGTGACGAAGATCACCTGGGCGACATGGACTTCAAAGTAGCCGGTACCGCCAAAGGTGTGACCGCGCTGCAGATGGACATCAAGATCAAAGGCATCACCGAAGAAATCATGGAAATCGCTCTGGGCCAAGCCCTGGAAGCGCGCCTGAACATCCTCGGTCAGATGAACCAGATCATTGGCCAGTCGCGTACCGAACTGTCGGAAAACGCTCCGACCATGATCGCGATGAAGATCGACACCGACAAAATCCGTGATGTCATCGGTAAAGGCGGCGCGACCATTCGTGCGATCTGTGAAGAGACCAAGGCTTCGATCGACATCGAAGACGACGGTTCGATCAAGATCTTCGGCGAAACCAAGGAAGCTGCTGAAGCTGCACGTCAGCGCGTTCTGGGCATCACCGCTGAAGCCGAGATCGGCAAGATCTACGTGGGCAAGGTTGAGCGCATCGTCGACTTCGGCGCATTCGTCAACATCCTGCCTGGCAAGGACGGTCTGGTTCACATCTCGATGCTGAGCGACGCTCGCGTTGAGAAAGTGACCGACATCCTGAAAGAAGGCCAGGAAGTGGAAGTACTGGTACTGGACGTGGACAACCGCGGCCGTATCAAGCTGTCCATCAAAGACGTAGCAGCAGCCAAGGCTTCGGGCGTTTAACCACTCCCCACGCCTGACCGCTTCAACGTTATAAAAAATGCCCCGCCGTGAAAGCTGCGGGGCATTTTTTTGTCTGCGAAAAACCTAGGTGTTACGTGAAGTTGCCGGACCTCAAAGCCAGTGCTAGGTTTAGCCCATCGCCCGTGTAGCTCAGCCGGTAGAGCAGCGCACTCGTAACGCGAAGGTCGCAGGTTCGATTCCTGTCTCGGGCACCACTCTTTTCGTCACTTCACTTTCCTGCTCAGGTCCTCGACCGTGTGCTTGAGCTTGTCCATTTCCCTGTCCTGATCACTGACTTCCCGCTTCAGGTTTGACAGTTCGTTAGCGCTCGAACTCGAGCTGGAACCACTGTTGCGTTTGAGTTCTTCGATAAGGCGCGCCTGGTCGCTGACGGTTTTCTTCAGGTTCTCCAGTTCCTTGGCATTGGACTTCAGGGTTTCTTGCATGCCGTGCAGATCGTCAACGCTGACTTTGGTGTTGCGCAACGAGTATTCGCCGTACGACTGGGAGTGGATGGCGACGATTTTATCGTTGTACGACGGAGTGTCCGAGCTGAAATCGACGCTGGCCTGAGCCAGATTCGGCAATGCGAGAGCGCCGAGCAGCGCGGTGGCGGTACCGGTTGCGAAAAGGGCGGACGGGAGCTTTGAGAAAATGCGCATCACCTGAATTCCTTGTGAAATGCCTTAATGGCACATCGCTATGACTTTGCCTTTCGAGGGTTGTTCCTGGATCGTGTGGGGAAATTTTCAAAAAGCCCCCTCCACAGGTTTTTTGTAGATTTGATGTAAAAGTCCATATAAATCGCCGGTCAAACGTCCTATATTCGGAGCTTGCATGAGCTCCACATTGCAGTTTTCAAATGATCCCCGAATGGTTCTGAAGGCCAGACAAACCGGGCTTCACACGGTTTTTTGCGTCAGAGAGATCCTTGATGATCCAGATCCATCTTCCATTCCCCAGATCAGAGAGAACGACATGACCGTTAAAGAATTGACTCAAGAAGCCAGACACGAAGAAGCGCTGAAGAAGTATCTGCTGGAGTCGCCCCAGCTTGCCGAAGAGATCAAGGACTTGCCCGCCGATGATCAGAAAGACCAGATCCAGTGGGCGTTCGAGGACGAAGCGGAATCCCAGGGCTTGCAGCCGTGGGAACTGACGCTCAAGTACACCTCAAGCCCGGATGAGTTCGAGGCTGCGCGCCTTGTGCTGCACAAGGAGGCGGCCGAGGTGTTGGGCGTTGAGTGGGAAGAGTACTGCGAGATGAATAATCTGGTGGTCTGACCAAACAAAGGCGAAAAACCTGTGGGAGCGGGCTTGCTCGCGAAGAGGGAGTGTCAATCGACATAATCGTCGTCTGACACACCGCTTTCGCGAGCAAGCCCGCTCCCACATGTGCAATGCGTTTTCTAATCAGATACTCAAGCGCATCGACAGATCGACAGCCTTCACATCCTTGGTCATCGCACCAATCGAAATGTAATCCACCCCGGTTTCCGCAATCGGCAGCAGCGTGCTTTCGTTGATACCGCCGCTGGCCTCCAGCTTCGCCTTGCCGCCGTTCAGGCGCACCGCCTCACGCATGTCATCCAGGCTCAGCTCGTCGAGCATGATGATGTCGGCACCGGCCGCCAAGGCTTCCTTCAGCTCATCCAGGCTTTCCACTTCGATCTCAACTGGTTTGCCCGGGGCGATCTTGTGCGCGGCGGCGATGGCCTCGGGGATGCCGCCGCAGGCCGCGATATGGTTTTCCTTGATCAGGAAGGCGTCATACAGGCCGATGCGGTGGTTATGGCAGCCGCCGCAGGTTACGGCGTACTTTTGGGCCAGGCGCAGGCCCGGGAGGGTCTTGCGGGTGTCGAGCAACTTCACCTGAGTCTTGGCAACGAAATCCGCCAGATACTGCGCGCGAGTGGCCACGCCCGAGAGCAACTGCAGGAAGTTAAGCCCACAGCGCTCACCGCTAAGCAGCGAGCGCGCCGGGCCTTCGAGGTGGAACAGCGTCTGGTTGGGTTTGACCCGCTCACCGTCGCGCACCTGCCAATGCACCGCCACCCGTGGGTCCAGTTGCCGGAAAACCGCATCGACCCACGCGGTGCCAGCGATGACAGCGGCGTCGCGGGTAATGATGGTGGCTTTGGCCAGGCGTTCGGCCGGGATCAGCTGCGCGGTGATGTCGCCGCTGCCGATGTCTTCGAGCAACGCGCGGCGCACGTTGGCTTCGATTTCGGCGGTCAAATCGGCGAGACGTAGATTCGGCATAACGGACTCCACAAACAAAGTGGCCCGATTATAGGGCCATGGTGTGGAGCAACCCAAGGCATCAGCGTCTTTCCCATCGCTCTGATACCTGCATTTGGTCGATTCGCCGAAGCGATCGGCACTAAGCGTGGGTCCCTGCTACACGTCTATTTCAACAGGAGACAAAGAGTCTGCTGGTACAACGGTTATCTTTTACAAGATAATTCGCCTTGCATTTGACGTCATGGCTTTGACGCGCGGTCTTTTTGTCTGGCGCGCAGGATTTCTTACCGAACGAAGACTCACCGTTTCAGGAGGCTTGGATGCACAACGACGGGAATGTAGTGCCTTTACACAAGGTGGCTACCGACCAGGCGACCCATTCGCCGCTCGCCCGCCTGCCTGTGATTCTGCTTCAGGTTCGCGATAAGGCCGCTCAACAGCTCAGGCATGTTTTGCAGGCGCTGTTTGATAACGCCGACGACACACTGTTCGAGATGGCCGATCGAGCGCGCAATGACGTCGAGCAAAACCTCTTCTTCGAAGCCATGCGCGACTTGCGCCTCAAGCGCAAAAACATCGAACGCGTATTTCTCGAACAATTTTTCGAGGCTTTTGTCAGCCTCACCCAATACGACAGCACTCAAGCGGCCTTGCCCCAGGGATTGGACTTCGACGCCTCGACGACGCGGCCCAATGACGATATGGAGCGCAACGTGGCGGTGGAAGCCATGGTCAGCAAGGTGTTGAACCGCGACGGTTTCGCTCTCGGCCAATTGACTGCCCGACTCAGCGCACTACTGGGCAGGGAGCTGATCGATCAGCACAATCCCATGGGGCCAGCGTTGCTCTGTGAGTACTTCTTGCAGGCCGGGCGCAATCTGGGGGTGGAGATCAAGGTCAAGCTGATCATCCTCAAACTGTTCGATCGCTACGTGCTCAGCGGCACCGATCAGCTCTACGTCGAAGCCAATCAGCTGCTGGCCGCCACCGGTGTGTTACCCGACCTCAAGCCCGCCCCCACGCGCCGAGTCACGGATCGTGCGACCGCCAGTGTCCGGGCTGAAACTGCGGATGCCGCCATCCGCTCAGGCACGCCGACCGATGACAGCGTGCAAGAAGTCTTCGCGGCATTGCAGGAGCTGTTGCTGCATGTGCGCGGCAGCGTTGCGCCGACTCTGGAAGTCAGTGCCCAGACCCAGCCGATTTCCACCCGCGACCTGATGCGCCTGCTCTCGCACTTGCAGCAATACGTGCCGGCACCGGCTGCCCAGGACGACTTCGACCTGCGCAATCAGCTCGAACAATTGCTGACCCGAGTCAGCGTCAAAAGCGGTAAGTCACGCGTAGTGGGGGTGGCCGACGAAGATGTGATCAACCTGATCGCCATGCTCTTCGAGTGCATTCTTGACGATCGTAATCTGCCGGACTCACTCAAGGCATTGATCGGCCGGTTGCAGATTCCGATGCTGAAAGTGGCGGTGCTCGACAAGAGTTTCTTCAGTCGCAGCAGCCATCCGGCCCGGCGCCTGCTCAACGAAATTGCCACCGCCGCCATGGGCTGGGGCGAGTGCGATGACCATGAACGCGACAGCCTGTACCTGCGCATCGAGCAGGTGGTGCAGCGCCTGTTGAACGATTTTGTCGACGACCCGGCGATCTTTTCCGAACTGCTGGCGGACTTTCTCGCGTTCACCAGTGACGAGCGTCGCCGCAGCGAATTGCTGGAGCAGCGTACCCGTGACGCCGAAGAGGGCCGCGCCAGGACCGAACTGGCCCGCCAGCGCGTCGAGCAGACACTGAATCAGGTCTTGTTGGGCAAAGTATTGCCACAACGGGTGGTGGTGTTTGTCCAGGAAGCCTGGAGCCAGGTGTTGTTGCTGACTTGTCTCAAGCACGGCGATCAATCGGCCGAGTGGCACGCCGATGTGCGGACCATGGAGCAATTGATCTGGAGCGTACAGCGCCACGACGAGCCCGATGCGAGCCTGCGCTTGTTGGCGCTGGTGCCGGGATTGCTCAAGTCGTTACGCGACGGGCTGAGCAGTTCGGCGTTCGATCCATTTGCCACCGGTGAGTTTTTCAGTGAGCTGGAAGGCTTGCACGTTCAGCTGTTTGAACGTCCGGGGCAGAAATTTGACAAGCCCGCCACTGCGCCGGGGATGGTCCAGGTGCTGGATGAAATCGTTCTGCGCACCGCCGACGAAGGCCCGGTCGAGTTGGCTTCGGTGCGATTGCCGGCGGACGATGCGGGGCTGCTTCAAGTCGATCAGCTGCGCCTGGGCAGCTGGGTCGAGTTTCAAGAAGATGAGGAAAACACCCTGCGCTGCAAGTTGGCGGCGATCATCGATGCCACCGGCAAGTACATTTTCGTCGACCGCACCGGAATGAAAGTGCTGGAGCGCACCCGCACCGGGCTGGCCCTGGAATTTCGCCGTGGTGCGGTGCGCGCGCTCGACGACACGTTGTTGTTCGACCGGGCGCTGGAGTCGGTGATCGGTAATCTGCAGCGTCTCAATCGCGGCAAGTGATCGCGCCCGGAGGGTCTATCGCGGCATACTGGGCGCCAACACAGTCGTCGTTGAAGGAACCTGTATGCAGTTGGACCCCGCGAGCGGTTGGTGCCAGGGCGTAAACATATGCCCCTCGCCCAACTTCAATGCGCGCCCCTCGGGCGAAATTTCCCTGCTGGTGATCCACAACATCAGCTTGCCGCCAGCGCAGTTTCTGACTGGAAAGGTGCAGGAATTTTTCCAGAATCGCCTGGATGTCACGGAGCATCCCTACTTTGAGGGGATCGCTGACCTGCGCGTGTCTGCGCACTTTCTGATCGAGCGTAACGGCACTGTCACTCAGTTTGTCTCTTGTCTTGAGCGCGCCTGGCACGCCGGTGTTTCGTGCTTCGAAGGCCGGGAAACCTGTAATGATTTTTCCGTGGGCATCGAGCTCGAAGGCACGGATGATCTGCCATTCAGCGATGCGCAGTATCAAGCATTGACGGCCCTGACCCGGCAGCTGCAAAGCACCTTCACAGCCATCACCGCACAGCGCATCTGCGGGCATAGTGACATCGCACCCGGGCGCAAGACCGATCCGGGCCCCGCGTTCGACTGGGCACGCTTTCGAGCCGCCCTGGCAAAAGAGGAACAACAATGAGTTTTCTGGTGTTGCTGTTGGCTGTCTGGATCGAGAAGTTCTCGGCCCTGCGCCATCGGGTTCAACGTGATGGCGGTTGGGTAAGCGAGCTGCACAAGCTTGAGGCCAACCCGCGGATGATCAATCGGCCATGGCTGATCCTGGTGATACTGGTGTTGTTGCCGGTGGCGCTGTTGGGGTTGCTGCTGGTGGTTCTGGACCCGGTGTTCTACGGCTTGCTGGCGTTGCCGGTGCATCTGCTGGTGGTGATTTACAGTCTGGGCCGCGGTGATCTGTTGGGCGGACTGGGGCCATTTCGCGATGCCTGGCGCCGGGAAGACCTGCAAGCGGCCGCTCATGTGGCGGACCGCGATCTGGGTATCTGCGCCGAGGACGGTGAACAACTGCTGGAACGGGTTGAAGGGCATCTGCTGTGGGAGGCCTATCAGAGCTTTTTTGCGGTGATTTTCTGGTACTTCCTGTTGGGCCCGGTCGCGGCGCTGAGCTATCGATTGCTGGCCCTGGCCGAAGAACACGGGCAGAACCCGGCCGTAGTCGAGTGCGCTGCGCAATTGCGACACGCGTTCGATTGGGTGCCAGTGCGTCTGCTGGCGGCGAGCTTTGCCCTGGTCGGCAACTTTGTCGCCGTCGGCCGCGTGATGCTGCACGAGCTCCTGAACTGGAACATCAGCGCCGCCCGGCTGATCGAGAAAGTCGGGCTGGTGGCCGGGGAGATACCGGCGCCGGTAGTCGGCCCTGACGGCATCAACAACCTTGACCGGATCTGGGAGTTGCTGCTGCGGGCGGCGGTTCTCTGGTATGCCGGGTTCGCGTTGTGGACCGTCTTGGTACGCTAATCCTTGTAGCAGCCTGCGCTCGGCTCATGTAGCAGCAGCCTTCGGCAGCTGCTACAAGACCGCGTGTCTGCCGTTAACCTTAAGTTACAAAACCTCCTGCCGATTTAAGCTATACAGAGACAGCGCCAGATAGTGGCTATCTGCTGTCGGTCTGCGCCTGCCAATAAAAATAAGAAATCGAAGGGAGACTTCCAGTGAAGAGCTTGCTCTATCCCGCCGTCGCGCTGATGAACCGACTGAGTTTTGGTATGAAGTTCAGCCTGATCAGCGTGCTGTTCCTAGTGCCGATGCTGGTGACCAACTTCTATCTGGTGCGCGATTCCTATCGCGAGTTCCAGGGCACTCAGGTCGAGCTGCAGAGCCTTGACCTGCTGGGCAGCAGCCTGATGCTACGGCGCGATCTGGAAACCCTGAACAACCTGGTGCAGATCAACGTCACCCTTGGCCAGTCCGGCAAGGCCGGCAATGTCGAATCCACGATCGGCACCCTGGAACAAAGCGTTCTGGCCCGACTGGAAGGGCTGGTGGCGATGACCACCGATCCAGAGCAGATCACGGTTTTTGATACCAAACGCGACGAAATGATCGCCGCGTTCAAAGCCCAGCAAGCGGAAAGCTCCCTGCAAAGCAAAAGCGGGATGATTGGCAAGTTGCTCGGCAACGCACAGGTTTTCAGCCAGATCATCGCCAGTCAGGCCGGCCTGAGCCGCGACACACAGAGCGACATGCGCCAGCTCAGCGAACTCATTACCCATGTCACTCCGCCGGTTACCCAGCTATTGGGCGAAGGCCGGGCGATGGGCTCTTATTCGTTGGGGCAAGGCTTTCTCAATTCATCGTCGAGCACCCGTTTTGATGAGCTGTTGGCGCAGATCGAAAAGCAGCAGGCCGAATATGCGCTGAAGTTGCATGACGCCCTGGCCTCGAGCAAAGCCGCGCGCGACACCTTGGCCGCCCAGGCCGACAGCAGCAAGGCGTCGTTGAAAAAGGCCAGTGAGCTGTTCGAAGAACAGGTGGTGATGGCCGACACCCTCGATGCGCCTTGGCAGGCCTTTTACGATCAGGTCACGGGCCTCATGGACCAGACCTACCAACTCAACGAAGCTACCCTGAAGTTTCTCGGTACCCAGTTGCAGCAGCGGCTGGAGCAGAACCGCACCCACATGATCTTGCAGGCGGTGGCGCTGTCGGTGGTGTTCGTGCTGATTTTCTACCTTTACGGCGGCTTCTACGCCTCGACCCGCACCACCCTCAAGCGTCTTGGCGCCGTGATGGACAAAGTGGCGGCGGGCGACATGACCGTGACCTTCAGCGCCAACAGTCGCGATGAACTGGGCGAATTGGGCGAGGTGTTCAATGGCACCGTGAAGAAAATCCATGACCTGATCGAGCGAGTGGGGCAGACCGTCAGTGAAGTCGAGCGCCAGGCCGGGCAGGTGGAGAACGTCTCCTCCCAGAGCAACCAGGCCGTGGCGGGGCAACGCTCCCAGATCGAGCAGGTCGCGACGGCCATGAATCAGATGTCGGCCACCTCCCTTGAGGTGGCGCGCAGTGCCGCCGCGGCGGTCAGCAGCGCACACAGTGTCAACGACGAGACCCTCAGCGGTCGTGGGTTGGTGCAGTCCCAGCAGGGCAGCATCGCCGCACTGGCCAGCGAGATCGATCAGTCGGTGATGGTGATCAATCAACTGGCCAGCGACAGCCAGTCCATCAGCCGCGTGCTGGAGGTGATCAAAAGCATCGCCGAACAGACCAACCTGCTGGCCCTCAACGCAGCGATCGAAGCCGCGCGGGCCGGTGAACAGGGCCGTGGGTTTGCGGTGGTGGCGGACGAGGTCCGGACCCTGGCCAAGCGCACCCAGCAATCGACCGAAGAAATCGAGCAAATGATCGCCAAGCTTCACAGCGGTGTCGGCGCGGCGGTGAAGGCCATGGGCACCAGCCATCAGATGGCCAACGGTACGGTGGGGCAGTCGGAAAAGGTCCAGCAGGCGTTGGAAAACATTCTCGGCGCGGTCGGCATGATCGTCGACCAGAACCAGCAGATTGCCGCCGCTGTGGAACAGCAAACCGCTGTCGCTCATGACATCGACCAGAACATCGTCGAGATCAACCGTGCCGGGGAGCGTACCGCCGAAGGAGCGCACCAGACCGAAGATGCCAGCCGTGCGTTATCGGCTCAGGTGGTAGAGCTTAAACAGCTGATCAGTGCGTTCCGGGTTTGATGCTACACCGCAGGTCAAGTGTGGGAGCGGGCTTGCTCGCGAAGGCTGACTGACATTCAACATCTATGTCGACTGTCATGCCGCTTTCGCGAGCAAGCCCGCTCCCACAAGTATTGCGTGAGACAGCACGTTACCAGTTGAACAACTCACAGGCATTGGCAGTACTGACGGCCGCCAGTTGCTCAGGCGTGACCGACATGATTCCGGCCAGTGCCGAGCAGATCGCCGGCAGGTGGGCCGGGCTGTTGCGCTGACCGGGAAACATGGCGGGCGCCATGTCCGGTGAGTCGGTTTCCAGTACCACCGATTCCAGCGGCAAGTCGGCGAGGACGCGGTGCATGCGCAGCGCCTGGGGCCAGGTCGCGGCGCCGCCCAAGCCCAGTTTGAAACCAAGTTTGATGTATTCGCGGGCCTCTTCCTTGCTGCCGGCAAACGCGTGAATGATCCCCGCGCGTTTCAAGCGAAAGCGCTTGAGCGTCGCGATCACTGCCGCATGGCTACGTCGCACGTGAATCAGCGCCGGCAGATGGAAGTCCGCGGCCAGTTGCAGTTGCGCATCGAACAACGCTTGCTGACGTTCGCGGTCGAGGGTTTCGATGAAGTAGTCCAGGCCAATCTCGCCCACCGCGCACAACTGTCGATGACCGGCCAGCCGCGTCAGCCAGTCGCCGAGTTCCGCCAGGTCCTCAGGGCGATGATCCTCCAGATACACCGGGTGCAAACCGAACGCCGCATGCAGGTCGGGATCGCTTTGCACCAGATCCCAGACACGCTGCCAATTAGCCTGATAAACCCCCAGCACCACGATCCGCCGCACCCCGAGGGCGCGGCTTTCGGCCAGCAGCGCCTGACGATCCTCGTCGAAGTCCGGAAAATCCAGATGAGTGTGGCTGTCGATCAGCTCCACGGTTCAGTCCTGGCGAATACGCTGCTTGAACGTGCGCGCAATGGCCTGCACGCCGGGTTGGTAATCGGACTGCTCGATGGCGGCCAGGGCCAGCGCGAGGGCCTTGTCGGCAATCAGTTGATGCTGCTGGGCCATGGCGTTGACCGGCAGCGGCAGGAAGTCCAGCAACTGCGTGTCGCCGAACGTACCGAGGCGCAACGGGCGGGTTTTCAGCGGGAAGTCATGCAAGGCATCGAACACGCCCTGAAGCAGCACGTAGGACGTGGTCACCAGCGCATCCGGCAAATGCCCCAGGCGCTGGAGCAGTTCTTCCATCAACTGTTTGCCGCACTCGCGGCTGAACGATTCGCCGTGTTCGATCAGGATTTCGCCTTTGAACCCGGCCAACGCCTCTTTGAAACCGCCTGCACGTTCCTGGCTGATGCTCAGTTCGGGGCGGGCGCCAATCAGTGCGATCTGCTTGGGCAACGGGTCGAGCAGGCTGCGGGTCAGTTGCAGGCTGGCTTCGCGGTCGTCGCTGATCACCGAGCAGAAATGCTCCGGCTCCATGACCCGGTCGATCGCGATGATCGGAATGCCCTTGGCCTGCAACTGACGATAGCTGTCGTCGCCGGCCGGCAGGCAACTGGCGACGATCAGCGCATCGCAGCGTCGGGCGCGGAACAGTTGCAGCAATTGCCGTTCGCTGTCCGGCGCATCGTCGGAACTGGCGATCAACAGTTGATAACCGCGAGCCCGGGCGCCTTGCTCGAGCAATTTGGCGATCCGCGCGTAACTGGGGTTTTCCAGGTCCGGCAGAATGAAACCCAGCGTTCGGGTGTGCCGACTGCGCAGTCCGGCAGCCTGGGGATTAGGTGTGAAGCCGTGTTGTTCGACGACCGCGCGCACGCGTTCGACGGTGGCACTGCTGATGCGTTGTTGTTCGGCCTTGCCATTGATGACGTAGCTGGCGGTGGTAACGGACACACCGGCCAACTGGGCGATATCACTGAGTTTCAACCCGGGATTTCCTTGTTTTTTCGAGCTTGCCCCGACATTTTCGCCAATCCTACCCGATTCGGGCAGACGACCATTGTCTCAGCGCATCCGACAAGTTGGACTTCAAGGATGAGACATTATCGAGTAACGTGCCAATCATTCTAGATTAAACGTTTCAGCAAGCGTATTTTCTACGTTATGGGCTCCTTTGGACGGTTCTGCCGCGAAACCGCCAAAAGTGATGACGAAGAGCCTAAGCTGAATCATTCAAAACAATACCTGGCGCCCCAAGGCGCCAAAAAGGAGAAAGCATGCTCGAGCTCACCATAGAGCAGATATCCATGGGCCAATCGGCTGTGGATAAGTCCGCAGCGTTGCACTTGCTGGCCCAGCATCTGGTTGCCGATGGCCTGGTGGATGAGGGTTACCTCGCCGGTTTGCAGGCACGCGAAGCCCAGGGCTCGACCTTTCTCGGTCAAGGTATTGCCATCCCCCACGGTACGCCGGAAACCCGCGATCAGGTGTTTTCCACCGGCGTGCGGCTGATGCAGTTTCCGGAGGGCGTGGACTGGGGCGACGGTCACATCGTTTACCTGGCCATTGGCATTGCCGCCAAATCCGATGAACACCTGCGCTTGCTGCAACTGCTGACCCGCGCCCTCGGCGAGACCGACCTGGGCCAGGCGCTGCGTCGCGCCAGTTCCGCCGAAGCCTTGTTGAAACTGCTGCAAGGTGCGCCGCAAGAGCTGGCGCTGGATGCCCAGATGATCGGCCTTGGCGTGTCCGCCGATGATTTCGAAGAACTGGTCTGGCGCGGTGCGCGTTTGCTGCGCCAGGCAGATTGCGTGAGCAACGGTTTCTCCGCCGTGCTGCAACAGGTCGAAGCGCTGCCGCTGGGCGATGGCCTGTGGTGGTTGCACAGCGAACAAACAGTGAAGCGTCCGGGCCTGGCGTTCGTGACACCGGACAAGCCGATGCGCTACCTCGGTCAGCCGTTGAGCGGTCTGTTCTGCCTGGCCAGCCTGGGTGAAGCTCATCAGGCGTTGCTCGAACGTCTGTGCGCGTTGTTGATCGAAGGTCGTGGTCATGAACTGGGCCGCGCCACCAGCAGCCGCAAAGTCCTCGAAGTGTTGGGCGGTGAGTTGCCCGCCGACTGGCCGAGCGCGCGCATCGCCTTGGCCAACGCCCACGGTTTGCACGCGCGCCCGGCAAAGATCCTCGCGCAACTGGCGAAAAGTTTTGAAGGCGAAATTCGCGTGCGCATTGTCGAGGGTCAGGACAGCGCGGTGTCGGTGAAGAGCTTGAGTAAACTGCTCAGCCTCGGTGCCCGTCGCGGTCAGGTGCTGGAGTTCGTCGCCGAACCGAGCATCGCCGCCGATGCCTTGCCAGCCCTGTTGGCCGCCATCGAAGAAGGCCTCGGTGAAGAAGTCGAGCCGCTGCCGGCCGTGAGCCAGCAACGCGAAGTGCTCACCGAAATGGCCGAAGTGCTGCTCGCCCCCGCGTCCGGCAGCCTGGTTCAGGCCATCGCCGCCGCACCGGGGATCGCCATCGGCCCGGCGCACATTCACGTGCTGCAAACCATCGATTACCCGCTACGCGGTGAGTCTGCCGCCATCGAGCGCGAGCGTCTGAAGCAGGCCTTGGCGGAGGTGCGTGGCGACATCGGCGGCCTGATCGAACGCAGCAAATCCAAGGCCATTCGCGAAATCTTCATCACCCACCAGGAAATGCTCGACGACCCGGAACTGACCGATGAAGTCGACACCCGCCTCAAGCAAGGCGAAAGCGCCGAAGCGGCGTGGATGGCGGTGATTGAAGCCGCGGCCAAGCAACAAGAATCGCTGCACGACGCTTTGCTCGCCGAGCGCGCAGCCGACTTGCGCGACATCGGGCGTCGTGTGCTGGCGCAACTGTGTGGTATCGAAACTCCGAGCGAGCCGGATCAGCCGTACATTCTGGTGATGGATGAAGTCGGTCCGTCCGATGTGGCGCGTCTTGATCCGGCCCGCGTCGCCGGCATTCTCACTGCTCGTGGTGGCGCCACTGCCCACAGCGCGATCGTTGCCCGGGCCCTCGGCATTCCGGCACTGGTCGGCGCCGGCGCGGCGGTGTTGCTGCTGGCGCCGGGCACGCCGTTGCTGATTGACGGCCAACGCGGTCGCCTGCACGTGGACGCCGATGCAGCGACCTTGCAGCGCGCCACTGAAGAACGCGACACCCGCGAACAACGCTTGAAAGCCGCCGCCGAACAACGCCATCAACCGGCGCTGACCACCGACGGCCACGCCGTTGAAGTGTTCGCCAACATCGGCGAAGCCGCTGGCGTCACCAGCGCGGTGGAGCAGGGCGCCGAAGGCATTGGCCTGCTGCGCACCGAACTGATTTTCATGGCCCACTCACAAGCGCCGGACGAGGCAACCCAGGAAGTCGAATACCGCCGCGTCCTTGATGGCCTGGCCGGTCGGCCGCTGGTGGTGCGCACCCTCGATGTCGGCGGCGACAAACCGCTGCCGTATTGGCCGATCGCCAAGGAAGAAAACCCGTTCCTCGGCGTGCGCGGCATTCGCCTCACGCTGCAACGTCCGCTGATTATGGAAGCGCAATTGCGTGCCTTGCTCCGTGCCGCCGACAACCGTCCACTGCGCATCATGTTTCCCATGGTCGGCAGCGTCGATGAATGGCGTCAGGCCCGGGACATGACCGAACGCCTGCGTCTGGAAATCCCGGTGGCGGACCTGCAACTGGGGATCATGATCGAGGTGCCGTCGGCGGCGTTGCTGGCGCCGGTGCTGGCCAAAGAGGTCGACTTCTTCAGCGTCGGCACCAACGACCTGACTCAATACACCCTGGCCATCGACCGTGGGCATCCAACGTTATCGGCCCAGGCGGATGGCTTGCATCCGGCGGTGCTGCAACTGATCGACATCACTGTGCGGGCGGCCCATGCGCATGGCAAATGGGTTGGCGTGTGCGGTGAGCTGGCGGCGGACCCGCTAGCGGTGCCGGTGCTGGTCGGCCTCGGTGTGGATGAGTTGAGCGTGTCGGGGCGCAGCATCGCCGAGGTCAAGGCACGCATCCGCGAACTCAGCCTGACCCAGTCCCAAACCCTTGCCCAACAGGCCCTGGCCGTGGGCAGCGCGAACGAAGTGCGCGCATTAGTGGAGGCTTTGTAATGGCCAAGATCCTAACCCTGACCCTCAATCCGGCGCTGGACCTTACCGTCCAGCTACCGCGCCTGATACCCGGTCAGGTCAATCGCAGTGACGAGATGCACACCCACGCCGCCGGCAAAGGTGTGAACGTGGCACAGGTGCTGGCGGACCTCGGGCATCAGCTCACGGTCAGCGGTTTCCTCGGGGAAGACAACCTTCAAGCGTTCGAAACCCTGTTTGCCAAACGTGGTTTTGTCGATGCGTTCATCCGTGTTCCCGGCGAGACTCGCAGCAACATCAAACTGGCGGAAAGCGATGGGCGCATTTCCGACATCAATGGTCCCGGACCCTTGGTGAGTGAAGCCGCGCAGCAAGCGTTGCTTGATCGACTTGATCAGGTTGCTCCCGGTCATGACGCAGTCGTCGTCGCTGGCAGCCTGCCCCAAGGCATCAGTCCTCAGTGGTTGCAGGCGTTGATCCTTCGGTTGAAAAACCTCGGTTTGAACGTGGCGCTGGACACCAGCGGCGAAGCTTTGCGGGAAGCGCTCAAGGCCGGTCCGTGGCTGATCAAGCCCAACACCGAAGAGCTGGCCGAGGTGCTGGATTGCGAGGTGGTTTCAGTCACCGCCCAGGCCGAAGCGGCGAGTCGTTTGCGCGCGCAAGGCATCGAGCACGTGGTGATTTCCCACGGCGCCGATGGCGTGAACTGGTTCAGTGTCGGCTCGGCGATGCACGCCACGCCACCCAAGGTCAGCGTCGTCAGCACGGTGGGCGCGGGTGATTCGTTGCTGGCCGGCATGCTCCACGGTCTGCTCAGTGCCGACACACCCGAACAGACTTTGCGCACCGCCACGGCGATTGCCGCGATGGCGGTCACCCAGATCGGTTTCGGTATCGGCGACGCTGCGCAACTGGCGCAGCTCGAACAGGGTGTGCGCATACGCCCCCTGACAGAACAATAAGAGGGTTTGTCATGAAGTTAGCCATTGTTACGGCCTGCCCGAACGGCATGGTCACCAGTGTGCTGTGCGCCCGTTTGCTCGATGCCGCGGCACAGCGTCAGGGCTGGAGCACCAGCGTCGAAGTCATCGATGCAGCACATCCTGAACGGCAATTGTCGGCGGCCACGATCGAGGCGGCCGAGTGGGTGTTGCTGGTGACCAGCGCGCCTGTGGATATGTCGCGCTTCGTCGGTAAGCGCGTGTTCCAGAGCACCCCGGCCCAGGCCCTGCAAGATGTAGAAACGGTGCTGCGGCGTGGCGCTGAAGAGGCTCAAGTTTACGTTGCGCCCGAAGCCGACGCCGAGCCGGCTGCGGTGGTTAAAAACGCACCGCGGCTGGTGGCTGTGACCGCCTGCCCGACCGGCGTCGCGCACACCTTCATGGCCGCCGAAGCCTTGCAGCAAGCGGCCAAGCGTCTGGGCTACGACCTGCAAGTGGAAACCCAGGGCTCGGTCGGCGCGCGCAACCCGTTGAGCGCCGCAGCGATTGCCGATGCCGACGTGGTGCTGCTGGCGGCGGACATCGAAGTCGCCACCGAGCGTTTCGCCGGCAAGAAGATTTACCGTTGCGGCACCGGCATTGCCCTCAAGCAAGCCGAGGCGACGCTGAACAAAGCCCTCGCCGAAGGCAAGCAGGAAAGCGCTTCGACCGGCGCCAAAGGTCCGGCCAAGCAAGAGAAAACTGGCGTTTATAAACACCTGCTGACTGGCGTGTCGTACATGTTGCCGATGGTGGTGGCGGGCGGTCTGATGATCGCCTTGTCGTTCGTGTTCGGCATCACCGCGTTCAAGGAAGAGGGCACGTTGGCGGCGGCGCTGATGCAGATCGGTGGCGAGACCGCGTTCAAGCTGATGGTGCCGCTGCTGGCGGGATACATCGCCTACTCGATCGCCGACCGTCCGGGCCTGGCGCCGGGGATGATCGGTGGTTTGCTGGCAAGCACGCTGGGCGCCGGTTTTATCGGCGGGATCATTGCCGGTTTCATCGCCGGATACGCGGCCCAGGCGATCAACCGTTATGCGCGATTGCCGCAAAGTCTGGAAGCGCTGAAACCGATCCTGATCATCCCGTTGCTGGCGAGTCTGTTCACCGGTCTGGTGATGATCTACGTGGTCGGCAAACCGGTGGCCGGGATGCTGGCGGGGCTCACCCACTTCCTCGACAGCATGGGCACCACCAACGCGATTTTGCTTGGCGTACTGCTCGGCGGCATGATGTGCGTCGACCTCGGCGGGCCGATCAACAAGGCGGCGTATGCGTTCTCGGTAGGGCTGCTGGCGTCGCAGAGTTATGCACCGATGGCCGCGACCATGGCGGCCGGCATGGTGCCGCCAATTGGTCTCGGCATCGCCACGTTCATTGCCCGGCGCAAGTTTGCCCAGACTGAACGCGAGGCCGGTAAAGCGGCGTTGGTGCTGGGGCTGTGCTTTATCTCCGAGGGGGCAATTCCGTTCGCGGCGAAAGACCCGTTGCGGGTGATCCCAGCGAGCATTGCCGGCGGTGCACTGACCGGGGCGTTGTCGATGTATTTCGGCTGCAAACTCATGGCGCCCCACGGTGGGTTGTTCGTGTTGGCGATCCCGAATGCGATCAACCATGCGCTGCTCTATTTGTTTGCAATCGTGGCCGGGAGTTTGCTGACGGCGGTGGCGTATGCGCTGCTCAAGCGGCCTGAGGTTGTTGAGTTGGCCATAGAGCCCGTCAACGCCTGACACTGAAACCTGTGGGAGCGGGCTTGCTCGCGAAAGCGATCTGACAGTCAGCATCTTTGTTGAATGTTAAGCCGTCTTCGCGAGCAAGCCCGCTCCCACAATGGATTTGCTGCGAGACCAAGAGATGGTTTGGAGTTGTAGTGAGTGGTCGGCGCGGATGGTGGCGGAGTGGGCTCACTCGTAGCTGCTGAGATACAGCATTAGCTCCTTGGGGAGTTCAATCATTGCGAGACTCTCGATTGCCGAAACCTGTCCGGCGGATAAAAGATGGCTCGCCATGGCATCCTCTTCTTCGTGCCACGCCATAATCAACATCAGGGCATCCGAGGTGACGGTCGGGGGCAAATCCACCTCGAATACAGCCAAGTCACCGCTTTCAGGTACTCCGTAAATCTGAAACTTCAGATTATATTTCATGGTTCAACCTCTCTGGTTTTATTTGCCGGTTTTGTCTGTACTCCGGTCGTCGGGTTGAACTCACCAAGGTGTTTGCCTCGCATGTCTTACTTCTTCTGGGCCTGATGGATGTGTCCAAAATCATTAGGTCAATTCAGTTTGTAACCACCTGTGGGCTGCGGCGCCTGACTGTTGTTGCCTCTCGCGGGTGGAAGCGGAGTAAGTCAATCAATGCACACCAACTGCACGATGTGGTTCGCGTCTCCCAGGATCTTGCCAGTCCAGCTTTCAAGTGTTTGAACTTGTTCTGAAGAAAGGTCGTACCCATCAAATTCATCCTCTGGTGTTTGCCAATCCATTAGTTTTGCTAGCTCTTCATGACGGCAGTTGGGTATTTCCACACTCAGGAGAAGCTCCTCGCTGTGTCTGTCGAAGACCTCTATGACATGTTTCATTTTTCTACTTTCCTAGACGGGTCAGCGGGCTTGGTTTGCTCCCCTGTTTGCGGGTCGTACTCCCCAAGGTGTTTTCCTTGCTTGGTGTACATCTCAACGGTGCCATGTTGCGAGTCCCACTCATAAATCCTTCCTGAGGGATCTTTCCATCGCCGACGTTTTTTACCACCACCACGCACTGAAGTTTTTAACGGAGCAGGTTTTACATCTGGAAAAGCCGGGAGTGTCGTAGGAGCAGGGTGGTATTTGTAGTCTCCAGGCACGCTCAGAACAATATAAATCGGCTTAAGTCCTGCATCGGCAGGGAACCAGATGATCGCATCCTTATACTCGGGCGGATGCTCGGGGTTCACTAGTGCTTTACTGGATTGCTCGGTGGGCGGGTACACCCATGCAGACGGTAGTGGCGGGGCGCCTTCCAGTGCAGGAATTCCCAGTACATCGTCAGGATTCGCTGCTGGCGTCCAGGTCAGGCCAATCCCGTTACCGATATCAGCAACAAACCTCTCGCCATCCTGGGAGGCCTTAATGACAGGGACAAATTCCCAGTCTTTTTTTCCGCCCGTATAGAAGCCATAAATGCTGACGGAGCCGTCCGGCAATGTTTTCACGTTGATGCGGACACGGGTTCGCCCCGTATCCAGCACCGCGTATTGCTCTTTTTGGTAAAAGGCACTGTCCGGCGAAATGCTGGTGTTCGGCATTAACAGCGCAACTGTCCCAACCGCTGCACCAGTCGCCACAACCGCTGAGCCTGTTAGTAAACGCAGTGCCAGAGAACCGCCGAGACGTTGGGAAATGACGCCACCCGTTGCCGAGCCACCCACCAGTTTCAGGGGGATCCCTTCTGCGGTGACCGCGCCCCCCGTGCCAAGCACGGCCCACAACCCGTAGTCAGATAGTTTCTCGACGGGGACAAATCCGGCGGGGTTGTTGTGATTGATTACGCCGTTGGGAAGATTGCAGCTTTTGGCGAATACACAGCCTTTGGTATCGGAGCCTTGCTGTTTTTCGGATTGACGAACGAGACGGTCTTCATACCTCTGTTGTCTGGCTAGCATATCGTCGTATTGCTTTTGTCTGGCGTTGCGCTCGGCTAACTCAGTCGGGGTCATGTCTCGCAGGTAACGGTATCCAATGCCCGAGCCGCCGCCACCACTGCTGTGTTCCCAGACTTGGGGGATATCCTTGTTGCGGGCCATAGGCGTTCTTTTCTGAGTGTGGCTGAGGAGCCACGAACCTACTTGGCTCGCTAAGGTGCTGGCGTTAGGACGTTTCCCAAATGTGGCGCTGAAGTTTCCTTTTCCATGGATGATCAGGAGCCGCAATGCTCGCGAAAGCGCAGGCTCAGTCAGCATTTTGGTTGAATGTTAAGCCGTCTTCGCGAGCAAGCCCGCTCCCACACTGATCACCAGCGAATACGAAGGTTGTATACGACGAAAATCAAATGTGGGAGCGGGCTTGCTCGCGATGGCAGCGTCAGTTCGAAGTGTTTGTTTAATGGCTGTCGGACGTTACTTCCTGAAAGCCACAGTGCCTTGCGTCGTTGCCTACAGGTACGCCAGAATCCGCCGGCTTGTGCGCTTAGGGGAGCGTCGGTAACTTGGTTCGCGTCACTGCTCATCAGTGATCGGGTTTAGTAGCCCGTGGTTTCCCATGGCGTATAGCGCATCAGATAGTCAGGTATTTCATCCCTGCACTTTATGGTGGCTGTGCGTAGGGCGCCCTCGGGCGCGCCGGCCTCATGGGTCCCCGGTCTACTAACCTGCGCACAGCTGCCACCTCTTCTTATTAGTAGAGAGGCGGTGGTAGCTCTAAACTACAGGACCCAAATAATGATCAAACCTACGCCGAACCCGCCGGACACCGATCCGGCATCCCCCTACGAAAGCCTCGACTCAAAAAAACTCAACGAAGCCGCCGAGCGCGCGCTCGATCACTACCTCAATCCGGCCGCCAACATCATGGCCACACCGCGCAAACCCAGCAGGATGTTCACCATCACCCCAGAGCTGGATACCGAAACCTTGCTGGTCCATGCTTGCGAGTCGCTGGCCTCGGCCAATGTCATGGCGAGTGATTTGGCGGGGTTTCTGGAGGGGACGCATCGCAATACCCTGCTGGGCATTGCGCAAGTCATCATGCTAGGGGAGCTGGCGGTGAATCGAGCGCTGGATAACCTCGACCCACCCGGCTAGTCGCCATACCCTGTGGGCGCGGGCTTGCTCGCGAAGACGGACTAACATTCAGCAGATATGTTGGCTGAACGACCGTTTTCGCGAGCAAGTCCGCTCCCACAACGGGTCTGCGGTGTTGGGGGGGTGTCACACCTGAGTCACGCGGACATGTTTTAGTTTTCCTTTTCAGGGAGAACACCATGAGTGAATTCGACCTCGGTCGCCGTCGTGTCGTGCAAGCCGTCGGCGCCGGGCTGTTGTTGCCGGGCCTGGCGCCGGCGGTGATTGCGTCGGTCAAGGATCGTCCGCAGCTGACCGATGGCGTGCAGTCCGGTGACGTGTTGGGCGACCGGGCGATGGTCTGGAGTCGTAGCGACCGGCCGGCGCGGATGGTGGTGGAGTGGGACACCCGCAGCCTGTTCAACAACCCGCGGCGATTCGTCTCGCCTGTAGCCGATGCCCGTACAGACTTTACCGCTCGGGTCGAACTCACTGGTCTACCCGCCGACCAGGCGATTTTCTACCGTGTGTATTTCGAAGACGCCCAGAGCGGCGTCGCCAGCGAGCCGTGGTTTGGTCATTTGCGCAGCGTGCCGCAAACCCGACGCAACATCCGCTTTGTCTGGAGCGGCGACACTGCCGGCCAGGGCTTTGGCATCAACCCGGACATCGGTGGCATGCGCATCTACGAAGCCATGCGTTTGCGCCTGCCGGACTTCTTTATCCACAGCGGCGACAGCATCTATGCCGACGGGCCGGTGCCGGCGCAAATCACCACCGAGAGCGGTCGCGTGTGGCGCAACATCACCAGCGAAGCCAAGAGCAAAGTTGCCGAAACCCTCGAGGATTATCGCGGCAATTACCGCTACAACCTGATGGACGAAAACATCCGCCGTTTCAACGCCGAGGTGCCGCAGGTCTGGCAGTGGGATGATCATGAAGTGGTGAACAACTGGTCGCCGGGCAAGCAACTGGACGTGCGCTACAAGAGCAAAGATATCCACAGCCTGGTGGGCCGTGCGCGCCAAGCCTGGCTCGAATACGCACCGATGCGTTTACAGAATGCCGATGGTGACGGACGGATTTATCGCAAACTCGGTTATGGGCCGATGCTCGATGTATTCGTGCTCGACATGCGCAGTTATCGCGGGGCCAATGACGACAATCTCGGCGGCGCAAAACCGTTCCTTGGGCGCGAGCAACTGGACTGGCTCAAGCGTGAGTTGAAAGCTTCCGGCGCTCAGTGGAAAGTCATCGCCGCCGACATGCCCATCGGCCTGGGCGTACCGGACGGCGAAGTCAGCGCCGGTGTGACGCGCTGGGACGCCGTCGCCAACGGCGACCCGGGACCGGCCCAAGGGCGTGAACTGGAAATCGCTGAATTGCTGGGATTCCTGCGGGCGCAACAGGTGCGTAATTACGTCTGGCTGACGGCGGATGTGCATTACTGCGCGGCGCACCATTACCACCCGGATCGTGCGGCGTTTCAGGATTTCGAACCGTTCTGGGAGTTTGTTGCAGGGCCTTTGAATGCTGGAAGCTTCGGGCCTGATCAGTTGGATAAAACCTTCGGCCCCGAGGTGGTGTTCGAGAAGGCACCACCGACACAGAACGCCTCACCGTTTGCCGAGTTTCAGTTTTTTGGCGAGGTGAATATCGATGGGCAGACGGGGGAGATGGGTGTTGTTTTGCGGGATCTGGATGGGGTCAGTGTGTTTGAGCAGAAGTTGCAACCGATGTAAGAGGAGGGCAGTTGTTCCGCTGAATGCAGAGCTTGCCGGCATGGGCCAATCAGCATGTCTACCTATCATTTCTAACAGGTGTTTTTTGGGGGTGAATTTTTTTAGGCTTCAAGCTTAATTCAAGCTAGGAGCAGCTGATGAAACTCATTAATGGAAAACCAAAATCATCATGGAAGACAGCCGTATCCTTGATCTTCTGCACACTTTTTCTTACTGCCGGCAAAGAAGCGAATGCAACCAATGCGGGTTTATGTAATGGCAATTGGGGGATGGTCGGCGCTTTTATGTGCGATCTTATTCCTGGCGGGGGGTCGACCATGTGTGTTTTTTTTGGGCAAGACAGGGATCGTAACGGCGCATACCAAAGTGGCACTGCCGATCTCTGTATCGTCGATGGCCGGCAAGATATGGCGACTATGGACTGCAACAAGATGTGCAGTCTGAACAACAATTGTTCGAATGTTCAATGCCCAAGCAAAGAGCAGATAGATCAACTCGAGAACCGTCTCAAAACTAAACGTCTGTCTCCCGCCAGCGATCTATCAAAGCTACCTTGAACTTCGAATCAACCCCTCATCGATCCTGACGTCATGCTGAGCGTGACGTCAGGATATTCATCAATGATCCGCAGGCTCAGTAAACATCGCGTCGATATCGACCTTGCTCAATCAACCGGTCAACCTCTTCAATGCCAAGCACTTCGTTAAGCACGTGATCCACCCCTGACGCCATCCCCTGCAAGCTGCCGCAGATGTAAATCACCGCGCCTTCGGCCAGCCATTTCTTCAGCTCATCGGCCGATTCTCGCAGTCGATCCTGCACATAGATTTTCTCGGCCTGATCCCGCGAGAACGCCAGGTCCAGGCGCTCCAGATCGCCGGAAATCAACCATTCTTCCAGCTCGTCGCGACACAGGTAGTCGTGCTCGCGATTGCGCTCGCCGAACAACAGCCAATGACGTTGCTGCCCATCGGCAATCCGCGCCTTGAGCAAGCTGCGCAGCCCGGCCAGTCCTGTGCCGTTGCCCAGCAGGATCATCGGCACCGGCTCGACCGGGAGATGGAAACCGCTGTTGCGTCGTACCCGCAGGCTGATCGTGCTGCCCACGGGCGCGTGTTCGGTCAACCAACCAGAACCGATGCCGAGGCTGCCATCGGGATGCAGTTCCTGACGCACGATCAGTTCAAGCACGCCGTCGGCGGCAATCGAGGCGATGGAGTATTCGCGCATGGCCAAGGGCACCAACGCCTCCACCAGTGCCTGGGCATGCAGGCCGACCAGATGGCTTCTGTTTTCGGGCATTTGTCGGCTGGCGAGGGCTTGCTCCAGTGGTTGCGACAGGTCATCGAGCGTCACCGTGGCCCGACCGTCAATCCCCAGGCCATCGAGGAAATGCTCGATCGCCCACGGACAATTGCGCGGCAGGACTTCCACCAGATCACCGGCCAGCCAACTGCTGGTGGTGGGGGCCGTCAGGCCCAGCAAGTAGACGGCCGAACCTGTGCTGTCAGGGTTAAGCAAATCCCGGCGGGCCAGGGTCCAGTTGTCATAGGTGGGCGCTTGCCAGGTGTCCACGGGCGCCTGGCCGGTCAGCAGGCCGAGTTGCTGCTGCCAGTGACGCAAGGCGTAAGGGTCGCCGCTGTCGACTTCCACCGGGGCGAACAGCGTCTTGCCGCCGTGTTCGCCGAGCCAGTTGTGCAAGCGACGGGCGAAACCGCAGAAGTGCTGATACTGCCGATCACCGAGTCCGAGTACGGCATAGTTGAGGCTCTCCAGGCTCAACGCCTGGCCCAGCACCTTGCGCTCAAAACCACGGGCGCTGTCCGGCGCTTCGCCGTCGCCGAAGGTACTGACCACGAACAGCGCGTTGCTCGAATCACGCAAATCCTGCTCGCTGACATCCGCCAGCGGCTGAACCTTCACCGGCAGGCCCGCGGACTGCAATTGCCCAGCGGTCTGCCACGCCAGTTGTTCGGCAAACCCGCTCTGGCTGGCGAAGCCGATCAACCAGGGCGATGCGTCGCTGTCCGGGTGAGTGAAGCCTTTGCGGGCTTCCTTGATCTGCTTTTTCTTGCGTCGACGATCGAGGTACAGCAACCAGCCGGTGATGAAAAACAACGGCATGGTCAGCGCGCTGATTGTCAGAATGATCCGCCCGACGATGCCGAAGTAACTGCCAACGTGCAGCGCATAGATGCTGGTCAGCAATTGCGCCTTGAGGCTCTTGTCGCTGTAACGGTCATGCCGTTTGACGATGCCGGTGGCAGGGTCGAGGGTGATCTGGTTCAAAGCACGGTCGTGGGACGAGCTGTTCAACAGGTAGTAAACGGTTGCCGGTTGCCCGGCCACGGGCGGCATGCGGATGTTGTAGGCGGACAGGTCCGGACCGGCCGCGCTGTAGATGCTGCTCCACATCGCCGCGTAATCGGCGGTGGGCGCAGGGCCGGCTGGCGCCGGACCACGACCTGTGCGAACCCGTTCGTTTTGCGGCGAATCGGACAGCAGTCTGGTCAGGCCTTTGTTGTACCACTCATAGGACCAGGTCAACCCGGTCAGCGCCGACAGGAGATAAAACACCAGGCACCAGGTGCCGGCCACGGAGTGCAGGTCCCAGTTGAAACTGCGGCCCTTTTTCTTCCAGTCGAAGGTCAGCCAGGCGCGCCAGCTTTTCCATTGGCGCGGCCAGCGCAGGTAGAGGCCGGACAGGCAGAAGAACACCAGGATCAGCGTGCAGGCACCGGTGATCTGCCGACCGGTATCGCCCATGGCGAGGAAACGGTGCAGTTGCAACATGAAGCCGAAGAAGTCCTGGCCAACCACATCGCCCATGAATTCGGCGGTGTACGGGTCGAAGTAGCGCATCTCGCCGCGGCGTTCACCCGGTGGCGGGGTAAAGGACACCCGCGCGGCGTTGCCGCTGTCGGTATCGACCCAGATCATCGCGACTTTCTTACCCGAGGCGCCTTCGATTTTCTCCACCAGTTCCGCAGGCGGAAGCACACCGGCGACCTGTTTTTCGACCTGCAGCACCGAGGGGTTCAAAGCCGCCAGGATTTCATCCTCAAACGATACCGTGGCCCCGGTAATGCCCATCAGGGCCAGGACCAGCCCGGCACTGATGCCGAAAAACCAGTGCAACTGGAACAGGGTTTTCTTCAACACGTCGCTCGCCTTGTCCGTTCAAAAATAATCATCACGGCGCGCATTATGCCGTGGCTTGTCGAGAAGCATTCTTTTTTACACACAAAAGCCCCGTCCATGTAGATGAACGGGGCGTTGGACTTCACGCTTCTATCAGAAGTGGAAGTTGGTGCTCAGCAAAGCTGTACGGCCCGCCGCCTGGTTGGCGAAGTGAGTCGAGAAAGCCTTGTCGTAGTAGGTTTCGTCGGTCAGGTTCTGCACGTTCAGTTGCAGGTCGATGTTTTTGGTCAGTTTGTAGGCGGCCATCGCGTCGTATCGAACGTAGGAATCGACCATGGTGGTGTTGGCCACGCTGCCGAATACGTCGTCGACATAGAACGCACCGCCACCGATGGTCAGCTTCGGCGTGACTTGATAAGTCGTCCAGACGCTGGCGCTGTTTTTTGGCGTGTTAGGCAGCTCGTTGCCGTCGTTGGCTGCGCCCAACGGGCCGCCATCGACTTGTTCGCTGTCCATGTAGGCGTAACCGGCGAAGACTTGCCATTTCTCGGTGATCTTGCCAGTGGCCGACAGCTCGATACCTTGAACGCGGGATTTGCCGGCGTTTTCATACGAGGTGGTGTCGACCTGCACACGAGCGTTGTCCTTCTCGGTGCGGAAGATATCGGCGGTCAGCGACAGGCGATCATTCAGCAGATCCCATTTGGTACCGATTTCGTAGTTCTTCGTGGTTTCCGGCTCCATGTCGCTGCTCAGGATATTGCCCGCGCGGTCGGTGGTGCCGCCCAGCGGGTTGCCTTCCTGACCTTCGCCGAGGGTGGCGCCCGGTGGCGTGGCCGACGTCGCGTAGGACGCATAGATGCTGCCGTTTTCCGCTGGCTTGTAGACCACGCCGAACTGGCCGGTGACGAACTCGCTGATGTCGTCGCCCTTGGCGGTGGTGCTGCCGGCAGCGTCGTAGGTTTTGTACCGGGTGTCGAAGTGGTCGTAACGCAGGCCCATGTTCACCAGCCACTGCTCGGACAACTCCAGGGTGTCGAACACATACAGCGCGTAGGTGTCGGCCTTGGTGTCGGTGCCGGCGTAGTTACGCGAGATGGCACCGTTCCACGGATCGTTCGGATTCGGGTTGGACAACGAAGTGCAGTTGTACCCGCTTGGTGCGCCGATGAGCGCAGGGCTGCAGTTGGTCGTCGCGGCGGCTGTCGCCGGCGTGGTGTCGGTGTTGACGTTGTACGAAGACTTTTCGCTTTCCTCGCGGCTCAGCTCGATACCGGTGGAGAAGCTGTTCTTGAACCCGGCGATGTAGACATCACCGAACAGATCGGTCTGGTTGGTCGTGGTCTCAGTATTGCTGACACGGGTGTTGGCCCGACGCCAGACGCTGCCATTGTTGACGTTGCCCTTGCTGTCGTCGGGCTGGGTCAGGATGTAATCCTGCATGCTGCTGCCGTGGCGCAGGGTGTTTTTTACGGTCAGCGCGTCGTTCAGGTCGTGCTCGATGGCGATGGTCGCGGTGTCGGTGCGGCCCTTGCGGAAGTCGCGTCCCAGGCCATAGAAGTTGCTGTCATCACCACCGGCGTAAGGCTTGTCCGGATTGGACTTGGTGCGTGCAGCCGAGCCTGCAACGGGAATGGTGTACGGAATGCCCGAGTCCGGCGTGTCGTTACTTTCCAGGTGGTAGTAATCGAGGTTCACGCGAGTGTCGGTGCCCAGGCCGAAGGCCAGCGACGGCGCGATGCCCCAACGGTCGTAATCGACTTTGTCGCGACCGGCGACGTTGCTTTCGTGGCTCATCAGGTTCAGACGGCCCGCAGCGGTGTCGGTGAACTGATAGTTGCCGTCCATTGTGTAGCGCTGAGTCTGATCCGAACCCCAGGTGAAGCCGCCATCGAACGAGTTGCCCAGGTGCGCTTTTTTGCTTACCAGGTTGATGGTGCCGCCGGCCGCGCCACGGCCGCCAATGGCGGAGTTCGGGCCTTTGCTGACTTCGATCGATTCGACGGCGAAGATCTCGCGGCTCTGCGAACCGGTGTCGCGGACACTATCCAGGTAGGTGTCGCCCTGAGCATCGAAGCCACGAATAAATGGACGATCGCCCTGCGGGTTACCGCCTTCACCGGCACCGAAGGTGATGCCCGGAACGGTACGCAGCGCGTCCTGCATGTTGAGGGCGCCGGTGTCCTTGAGCACTTGTTGCGGGATGACGGTGACCGAGCGCGGCGTGTCTACCAGCGGCGCGGTGTACTTGGGCGAGGAGGCTTTTTCGACGGTGTAGGCCGTCTGGTCCTGGGCCTCGCCGGTGATCGCGGTGGCATCCAGGGAAATCGCATTGCCGGGCGCTTTTTCGTCGGTCTTCTCGGCCGCAAAAACCATGTGGCCAGCAGAGCCGGCAGTGATTGCCATGCCAATTGCAGACGCGAGCAAACGCGGTGAACTGACCGGTAATTGTGGTTGTTGGCGTGACATGCGGATTCCCCTCCCCGAGGTTTTGAGGCCGCGGAATATAGGGTAAACAGGTATTCGTATCAATTGCGAAACATTACTATTCGCACTGAATTTACATTCTTTACAATTAGTCTTTACGGTTTTTACAGTTTCGTTCGTCGCTCGCGTTTTACAGGGTCAATAAGAATCAATATCATTGCCACCCTTTTGCCTTCAGGTGATGATTTCATGTTGCTGCACATTCCAGGCTTGTTCGCGAAAGAAGAAGTGCAGCGCATCCGCGAAGCTCTGGAACAGGCTGATTGGGCGGACGGCAAGATCACAGCCGGTTTCCAGTCGGCCAAAGCCAAGCACAATCTGCAACTGCCGGAAGGCCACCCGCTGGCCAAGGAAGTCGGCGCGGCGATGCTGGAACGGCTGTGGAAAAATCCGCTGTTCATGTCAGCCGCATTACCGCACAAGGTCTTCCCTCCATTACTGAACTGTTACACGGCGGGCGGCAGTTTCGATTTCCACATCGACAACGCCGTCCGTCAGCCCAAGGGCAGCATTGAGCGGGTGCGCACCGACCTGTCAGCGACGCTGTTTTTCAGCGAACCGGAGGACTACGACGGTGGCGAATTGGAGATCCAGGACACCTTCGGCACCCAACGCGTGAAATTGCCCGCCGGCGACATGGTCCTGTACCCCGGCACCAGTCTGCACAAGGTCAACGCCGTCACTCGCGGTACGCGATACGCTTCATTCTTCTGGACCCAAAGCCTGGTCCGCGAAGACAGCCAGCGCGCATTGCTGTTCGAGATGGACGGAGCGATCCAGCAACTGACGCAAGACATGCCCGACCATCCTTCGCTGATCCGCCTGACCGGCACCTATCACAACCTGTTGCGCCGCTGGGTCGAGGTGTAAGTGGCGGACTTTCGTTTACGCCGCGAAGAAGTGCTCGACGGTGATCGTCTCAAAGCCATGCTCGATGAAAGCCCTGCGCGGGCGGCTCAGGCCATTCTGATTGCGGCCCGCGAAGGCGTCCTCGATGCCCAAGCGTTGCTCGGGCAGATTCTGCTGGACGGGCAGGGCATTGCATGTGATCAACCGCTGGCGGTGCGCTGGTTCGAGATCGCCGCCCGGCGTGGGCACCTGATGGCGCGCAACATGCTCGGCCGCTGCCATGAACATGGCTGGGGTTGTGCTGCCGATGCTTCGGTCGCCGCGCGACATTATCGTGTCGCCGCCGAAGCCGGACTGGACTGGGCGATGTACAACTACGCCAATCTGCTGGCGACCGGGCGTGGAGTGGTCGAGGATCAGCTGCAAGCATTGAATTTGTATCGCCACGCTGCAGAGTTGGGCCATGCGAAATCGATGAACCTGCTGGGACGATACTTGGAAGAAGGGCAGGTCTGCCCGGCGGATCCGCACGCCGCCCGCGATTGGTATCGACGCTCGGCGGTCGGCGGGGACTTTCGCGGGCAGTTCAGTTATGCCGCCGTGCTGGCGGATGAAGGCAATATCGATGAGGCACTGGTCTGGTTGCGCGAGGCATTGGCTGGCGGGAATCTGAATTTTTTGCGGGTGACGAGTCAGACGCTTTCGAGCGCATCAAACCCACACATTCGTGAATTGGCATCCCTTTATCATCAACGCTTTACTCAGCTGAACGATGAACGGAATAGACACAAAAAAGCCCATGACACGTCATGGGCTTTTTGATTTCTGCGTGCATTGCTTACACGTAAAACGACTTCAACGGCGGGAAGCCATTAAATTCAACCGCGCTGTAGCTGGTGGTGTAGGCACCGGTCGACAACCAGTACAAACGATCACCAATGGCCAGGTTCAGCGGCAAACCGTACTTGTAGTTTTCATACATGATGTCGGCGCTGTCGCAGGTCGGGCCGGCGATGACGACTTCTTCGACTTCGCCTTTCTTCTCGGTCCAGATCGGAAACTTGATGGCTTCGTCCATGGTTTCGATCAGGCCGGAGAACTTGCCCACATCCGTGTACACCCATCGCTCGACGGCGGTACGGGATTTACGCGCCACCAGCACCACTTCACTGACCAGGATGCCAGCGTTGGCGATCAGCGAACGGCCCGGCTCCAGGATGATTTCAGGCAGGTCGTCACCGAAGTCTTCCTTGAGGAAACGGATGATTTCTTCGGCATAGGTTTCCAGGCTGTTGGTGCGGGTGATGTAGTTGGCCGGAAAGCCACCGCCCATGTTGATCAGCTTGAGCACGATGCCGTCTTCTTCCTTCAAGCGCTCGAAGATCACTTTGACCTTGGCGATTGCCGCGTCCCAGACGCTGATGTCGCGCTGCTGTGAGCCGACGTGGAACGAGATGCCGTAAGGCACCAGGCCCAGATCGCGCGCGAGGATCAACAGGTCCATGGCCATGTCGGTCTGGCAGCCGAACTTGCGCGACAAAGGCCAGTCGGCCGTGGTCGAGCCTTCGGTGAGGATGCGCACATAGACTTTCGAACCCGGTGCAGCCTTGGCGATGTTGCGCAGGTCGGCTTCGGAGTCGGTGGCATACAGACGCACGCCCTTCTCGTAGAAGTAGCGAATGTCCTTGGATTTCTTGATGGTGTTGCCGTAGCTGATGCGATCCGGGCCGACGCCCTGGTTCATCACTTTATCGAGCTCGTAGATCGAGGCGATGTCGAAGTTCGAGCCTTTCTCTTTGAGCAGGTCGATGATTTCCACGGCCGGGTTGGCCTTGACGGCGTAGTAGACCTTGGCGAATTCGAAACCGGCGCGCAGGTCGTCATAGGCCTGGCTGATCATCGCGGTGTCGATTACCACGAACGGGGTTTCTTGTTGGTCGGCGAACGCCTTCATTTTCTGGAAGGTATCGCGAGCAAAATAGTCATCGACATTGATCGACATGCTGGGAACTCCTACTGGCAAACTGAAATTATCAATGGGTGCAAATGAACGTCCTCCGTATCCCCACTTTGGTTCGCCTACTTCCCAAGGCATGTCGCCGAAAGCAAAAAGGCCATGGGGAGATGGGTCTGCCCTTGGCCTTGCTGTCTCGTCGTCAGTACTTGAGCCGGATGGATCGTTTCCAGCATGGACGTTCGGCGCGAACTTTAGGGCGTGAGGGGCTTGAGATCAACAAAAAATGTCGCGTTTTTGCACGCTTCCGTCGTGCGGTCCCTGACAGTTACTGATGTAACCGACCTGCGTGACAGTGTGATGTTCCCTGCGCAGGGATATTTGAGGCGTTTCAGGGGAATTTGTGGTGCCCCATTCGCGAGCAAGCCCGCTTCCACATTGGATCTGCAACATTCCACAATTTTGTGGTTAGGCGCAGACCAATGTGGGAGCGGGCTTGCTCGCGAAGGCGTCAGATCAGGCGACCGCGGCCTCGGCCGGCGAAACAATACTGGTCTTGCCCCCACGGGACTTGCCGGAGCTCAGGTACTCGGCAATCGATTCCTGGGTCACTTCACCGAGGAACACCCGCTCGGCATCCATCACCGGCAGCCACGAGCGGTTGAACTCGTACATGCGCGACAGCAGGATGCGCAAATGCTCGTCGTACACCGCGGTGGCGTTGAACTCGCGCAGGTATTGCGCGCAAGTGCCGGTCTGACGGTGCAGGTCGCGACGTCGTACATAACCGAGCGCCTTGTTCTCACTACACGTCACGACCACATAGCGTCGGTCATGCTCATCCATCAGCTCCAGCGCATCGGCCACCGGGGTTTCCGGGCTCACCGACGGCGCGTTGTCCGCTGCGTCTTCGGCTTTCACCAGCAACAGACGTTTGAGGGTGCTGTCCTGGCCGACGAAGTTGCTGACAAAGTCGTCCGCCGGGTGCGCCAGCAAGGTGTCCGGGTGATCGATCTGCAACAGTTTGCCGGCGCGGAAAATCGCAATTTTGTCGCCCAGCTTGATTGCCTCGTCGATGTCATGGCTGACCATGATTACCGTCTTGTTCAGCGCGCGTTGCATCTCGAAGAACTCGTTCTGGATCATCTCGCGGTTGATCGGGTCGACCGCGCCGAACGGTTCATCCATCAACAACAGCGGCGCATCCGCCGCCAGCGCACGAATCACACCGATCCGCTGCTGCTGGCCACCGGACAATTCACGCGGGTAGCGATTCAGGTACTGCTTGGGTTCGAGCTTGATCATGCTCATCAACTCGCGGGCGCGGTCGTGGCATTTCTGTTTGTCCCAGCCCAACAGGCGCGGAACGATGGTGATGTTTTCCTCGATGGTCATGTTCGGGAACAGACCGATCTGCTGGATCACATACCCGATGTTGCGACGCAGGGTCACGGCGTCGAGGTCGGTGGTGTCTTCGCCGTTGATCAGGATCTTGCCCGAGGTCGGCTTGATCAGGCGGTTGATCATTTTCAGCGTGGTGCTTTTGCCGCAACCCGATGGCCCGAGGAACACACAGATTTCGCCTTCATTGACGGTCAGGCTTACCGAGTCCACGGCTTTCACATCTTTGCCGTTGCTTTGGAAGGTCTTGCTGAGGTTTTGAAGTTCGATCATTTCAGGAGTCCTTTTGGAGTCAGCGTGCGTTGCAGCCATTGCAGAAGCAGGTCGGCGAAGATGGCCAGGAGACTGACCAGCACGGCGCCGACGATCAGCATCGACATGTCGCTGCGGCTGATTGAAGCGAGAATAAGTACACCGAGGCCACCGGCGCCGATGGTGGCGGCGATGGTCATGACGCCAATGTTCATGACCACGGCAGTGCGCACACCGGCGAGGATCACCGGCACGGCGATGGGCAGTTCGACCATGCGCAGGCGCTGGCCGAAGGTCATGCCGATACCGCGCGCGGCTTCGCGAATGCCGGGTTCGACGCCGGTCAGGGCGAGGTAGGTGTTACGCATGATCGGTAGCAGTGAGTACAAAAACACGGCGGTGATCGCCGGCATCGGGCCCAGGCCCTGGCCGAATTTCGAGTAGAACGGCAGCAGCAGGCCGAACAGCGCAATCGACGGCACGGTCAGTAACACCGTGGCGCTGGCCTGCAAGGGACCGGCGAGTGTCGGGAAGCGCGTCATCAGGATGCCCAGCGGCACGCCGACCAGAATCGCCAATGTCACGGCGATGCCGACCAGGGTGATGTGCTGCCAGGTCAGTTGCAGCACCAGCGGCCAATCGAGATGGGAAAAGGCGTTCAAAAATTCCATGTCTTTTCCTCCTCAGTTCAATGGGTGCTGGCGCAGGAAATCTGCGGCAACGGATGAAGGGCTTTCGTGATCGACATCGACCCGCGCGTTCAGCTGGCGCATGGTGGTGTCGTCGAACAGTTCGGCCAGTGGCTTGAGCTCTTCGGCGAGTTTCGGGTGAGCGTCGAGGTAGACCTGACGCACAACCGGTGCTGCGGTGTAGTCCGGGAAGTAGTGCTTGTCGTCTTCCAGCAACTTGAGCTTGAAGGCGTTCAAACGACCGTCCGTGGTGTAGACCAGACCGGCGAACACCTGACCATTGCGCAGGGCGGTGTAGACCAGCCCGGCGTCCATCTGGCGAATGTTCTTGCGGGTCAGGTTCATGCCGTAGAGGTCCACCATGCCGTCCAGGCCGTCGGAACGGTTGGCGAACTCGGTGTCCAGCGCGACCAGATGACGGGTCTTCGCCTCAGCCTGCAGCACCGTGTTCAGCTCGCTGATGGTGTTGATCTGCGGGTAAGCCTTCGCGGTGTTTTCCGGCAGGGCCAGGGCGTAGGTGTTGCTGAACTTCGACGGGGTGAGCCAGACCAGGCCTTTTTTCGCGTCGAGTTCTTTCACCTTGGCGTAGGACTGAGCGCTGTCGAGCTTGTCAGTGATGTGGTTGTAAGCCACCAGCGAAACGCCGGTGTATTCCCACATCAAATCCAGCTGGCCACTTTCGTGGGCGCTGCGGGCCAGGTTGCTGCCCAGACCGCCGGTCACTTGGGCGTCGTAGCCCTTGGTACGCAGGTATTGGGAGGTGATCTCCGCCAGCAGGGTTTGTTCGGTGAACACCCGGGCGCCAATGCGGATCACGGGTTTTTCAGCGGCTTGGGCGATTCCTGCGAACAGCAGGACGCAGCCTAGTAATAAGCTTAATTTCTTCATGAATATTCCTTTGCCGAGGCTTAAGACGGGCGCAGGCCGCGTTCGAGCCAGAGGCGGCTGGCAAGTGTCACCAGACCGTCGAGCAGCAAGGCCAGCAGGGCGGTACACGCCGCGCCGAGCAGCAGTTGCGGCTGATTGTTCAGGGCGATGCCGGGGAAAATCAGGCTGCCCAGACTGTTGGCACCGATCAGGAATGCCAGCGGTGCGGTACCGACGTTGATCGCCAGGGCCACGCGTACGCCACCGATGATGATCGGCACGGCGTTTGGCAATTCGACCCGCCACAACACTTGAGTTGGCGTCATGCCGATGCCGACGGCCGCTTCCTTGAGCGAACCCTGGACGTTTTTCAGGCCTTCATAGGTGTTGCGCACGATCGGCAACAGCGAGGCGAGGAACAGGGCGAAGATCGCGGGGCCGCTGCCGATGCCGAGGATCCCCAGGGCGATGGCCAGTACGGCAAGAGGCGGCACAGTGTTGCCGATGTTGAAGATCTGCATGAAGCGTTCGGCGCGGCCAACCATGGTCGGGCGGCTGAGGAAGATGCCGGCGGGTATACCCACAACAAGGGCAGCCAGCATGGAAACAAGGACGAGAATCAGATGAGCTTGCAGGTAAAACAACAAATCGTCGCGGTACTGTTCGATCGTGTTGATGCCAATCCAGTGGACCAGCAGGGCCAGAAGGGCGACGACAACCGCACCTCCTATCAGCCCTTTGCCATAGCGAATAGCCACAGGCGGACTCCTTTTTTCTTTGTCGGCAAACGCAGTCCCGTGTGGCATGCCATTCCTGGCTGCCGGGATAAAAGCGTTCGCGAGAAGCAGCTCTTCATGCTGGTGAAACCGCATGAAATCGAGCCATAAGCGCAGCCTCGTCAGGCTAACTTGCTGATTTTTCAACCCTGACGAATAGTCGTAACAGGGGAGTGGACGCCTCCACACTTGGAAAGGTTCCCATCTGAAGCAGCATTTGGCCACCCCTAATGTGCTCAACGGTTCGGTTCTTGAGACAAGTTGGGCTATAATCGCGGCCCTTTTTTGAATCACCTGCCAGGCGATTTCCCATGACCAAACAGGCCGCCGAAGTCGCGAAACGCCGCACTTTCGCCATTATTTCCCACCCCGATGCCGGTAAAACCACCATCACCGAGAAGCTCTTGTTGATGGGCAAGGCGATTGCGATTGCTGGCACGGTGAAATCCCGTAAGTCCGACCGCCATGCCACCTCCGACTGGATGGAAATGGAAAAACAACGGGGTATTTCCATTACCACGTCGGTCATGCAGTTCCCGTATCGCGATCACATGATCAACCTGCTCGACACCCCGGGCCACGAAGACTTCTCCGAAGATACCTACCGCACGTTGACGGCAGTGGACTCGGCCTTGATGGTCCTCGACGGCGGTAAGGGTGTAGAGCCTCGGACCATCGCGCTGATGGACGTCTGCCGTCTGCGCGATACGCCGATCGTCAGCTTCATCAACAAACTCGACCGTGACATCCGCGACCCGATCGAACTGCTCGACGAAATCGAAGCGGTGCTGAAGATCAAGGCCGCACCGATCACCTGGCCGATCGGTTGCTACCGCGACTTCAAGGGTGTTTATCACCTCGCCGATGACTACATCATCGTTTACACCGCTGGCCACGGCCACGAACGTACCGATGTGAAAATCATCGAGAAGCTCGACTCCGATGAAGCCCGCGCGCATCTGGGCGACGAGTACGATCGCTTCGTTGAACAGCTGGAACTGGTGCAGGGTGCCTGTCACGAATTCAATCAACAGGAATTCCTCGACGGCCAACTGACCCCGGTGTTCTTCGGTACCGCACTGGGCAACTTCGGTGTCGATCACGTGCTCGACGCCGTGGTCAACTGGGCGCCGAAACCACTGGCCCGTGTGGCCAACGAGCGCACCGTGGAACCTGTCGAAGAGAAATTCGCCGGCTTCGTGTTCAAGATCCAGGCGAACATGGACCCCAAACACCGCGACCGGATCGCGTTCATGCGTATCTGCTCCGGCAAGTACGAAAAAGGCATGAAGATGCGCCACGTGCGCACCGGCAAAGACGTACGGATCGGCGACGCGCTGACGTTCTTCTCCTCCGAGCGTGAGCAACTGGAAGAAGCGTTTGCCGGCGACATCATCGGCCTGCACAACCACGGCACCATCCAGATCGGCGACACCTTCACCGAAGGCGAAGTCCTGGGCTTCACCGGCATCCCGCACTTCGCCCCGGAACTGTTCCGTCGCGTGCGCCTGCGTGATCCGCTCAAGTCCAAGCAACTGCGTCAAGGCTTGCAGCAATTGGCAGAAGAAGGCGCGACTCAGGTGTTCTTCCCCGAGCGCAGCAACGACATCATTCTCGGCGCCGTCGGTGTGCTGCAGTTCGATGTGGTCGCCAGTCGTCTGAAAGAGGAATACAAGGTCGAGTGCTCTTACGAGCCAATCACCGTTTATTCCGCGCGCTGGATCGATTGCGATGACAAGAAGAAGCTTGAGGAACTGCGGGTCAAGGCCGTGGAAAACCTCGCGGTCGACGGCGGTGGTCACCTGACCTACCTGGCCCCGACCCGGGTCAACCTGGCGCTGATGGAAGAGCGCTGGCCGGACGTGAAATTCCGCGCGACCCGTGAGCATCACTAAGCGCTGAGCAGTAATACCCAAAACCCCGTTGTGAAAGCTGCGGGGTTTTTTGTTGCCAACTAAATGTGTAGATCGTCGGTGTTAGTGGGTTTGGGAATAACCTTTATGCAAAACCAATCTGCCCATCCACGGCATTTCCCGGCGATCATCAACTCCTATCTGGAGAACCCGCTCGATCAACTGGATTTCACACGGGTTTGTAGAAGGCAGGCTTCAACGCCTGACCTTGAAAGGAGGGAATCGGCTATGAGCATATTTCTACGTGGTGTGGTGTTGCTGAAGGTATTGGTGTTGTTGGCCCTCGGTTCGTCGGCGGCGTGGGCGGAATGCGTGGACCATGAAAAGCAGGCCTGGAACGGGCAGGGTGAGCACAGTGCGCTGATGATCGCCAAGTCTGAATCGGAGCCGGGCGATCAGGGGCAGGGCGGTAGTGCGGGTGATGACGACTCGATGACCGATGAAGAAGGCAACAGCCAGACCTGAGCCTCAAACTTAGGGGCAAAAGAAAACCCCTTCGCTCTCGACTGATGTGCAGTCGAAATAGAAGAGGTTAGTGAGCAGTCAACTATCCCTGTGGGAGCGGGCAAGCCCGCTCCCACAGGTTTTTCAGATCACTGTCAGGCCGCGCCGTCGATGAATTGCTCGGCGTAGTGGCAAGCCACCTGGCGGCTGTCGAGCAGGCGCAGGGCCGGCTCTTCGGTGCTGCAGCGCTCGGTCGCGTACGGGCAGCGCTTGTGGAAAGCACAGCCGGACGGCGGGTTCAGCGGGTTGGGCAACTCGCCGACGATCTTGATTTTCGGCTTGTCCGGATCCGGGTGGATGGTCGGTGTCGCCGACAGCAGCGCTTGGGTGTACGGGTGCAGAGGACGGGTGTAGATGTCCTCTTTCGGGCCCATTTCCACCGGGCGACCGAGGTACATCACCATCACATGATCAGCCACGTGACGCACCACGGCCAGGTTGTGGGAGATGAACACGTAGGCGGTGTTGAACTCTTGCTGCAAATCCATGAACAGGTTCAGCACCTGCGCCTGGATCGACACGTCCAGCGCCGAGGTTGGCTCATCCGCTACCAGCACTTTAGGCTGCAGCATCATCGCGCGGGCCAGGGCGATCCGCTGGCGCTGACCGCCGGAGAACATGTGCGGATAACGCTGGTAGTGCTCAGGACGCAAGCCCACCTGCTTCATCATTGCCTGGACTTTCTCGCGACGTTCCGAGGCGCTCAGGTTGGTGTTGATCAGCAGCGGCTCTGCCAGTTGGTCACCGACTTTCTGCCGTGGGTTCAACGACGCGTACGGGCTCTGGAACACCATCTGTACATCTTTGCGCAGTTGCTTGCGCTGGGCCTTGTCGGCGCCGGCAACTTCCTGGCCGGCAATTTTCAAGGAGCCGGAGGACGGCTCTTCGATCAGCGTCAGGGCTCGGGCCAGAGTGGATTTGCCGCAACCTGACTCGCCTACAACGGCGAGGGTCTTGCCGGCTTCCAGTTCAAACGACACACCGTTCAGGGCGCGGACGGTCGCATGGCCCTTGAACAGGCCACGGGACACTTCGTAGTGACGGGTCAGGTCGCGGGCGGTAAGTACGACGGCCATTACGCCACCTCCTGATTCAACGGGTAGAAGCAGCGGGCAAGGCTGTTGCTTTTCGGGTCGAGGGCCGGACGCTGCACGCGGCAGTTGTCCTGCACATAAGGGCAGCGAGGCGAGAGCAGGCAGCCTTGTGGACGGTCATAACGGCCGGGAACGATGCCTGGCAACGTGGCCAGGCGCGTTTCACCCAGGCTGTGCTCCGGAATCGCCTTGAGCAGCGCCTCGCTGTAAGGGTGCGCCGGAATGTCGAACAGCTGTGGAACCTGACCCACTTCGACCGCTTGTCCTGCGTACATCACGCACACGCGCTGAGCGGTTTCGGCCACGACCGCGAGGTCGTGAGTGATCAGCACCAGACCCATGTCCTGCTCTTTCTGCAGGGCCAGCAGCAGGTCCATGATCTGGGCCTGAATCGTCACGTCCAGTGCAGTGGTTGGTTCGTCAGCGATGAGCAGTTTCGGTTCGCCGGCAATCGCCATGGCGATCGCGACGCGCTGGCTCATACCGCCGGACAGTTGGTGCGGGTAGGCGTCCATACGGCTGGCGGCGCCCGGGATTTCAACTTTTTCCAACAGTTCGATGGCGCGTGCGCGGGCTTGTTTGCCGGACATTTTAAGGTGCAGGCGCAGCACTTCTTCGATCTGGAAACCGACGGTGTAGCTCGGGTTCAGCGCGGTCATCGGGTCCTGGAAAACCATGGCCAGGTCTTTGCCGACGATTTGCCGACGCTGACGGTTGCTGAGCTTGAGCATGTTCTTGCCATCGAAATTCAGGGCGTCGGCAGTGACGATCCCCGGATGCTCGATCAGGCCCATCAGCGCCATCATGGTTACGGATTTGCCCGAACCCGACTCGCCAACGATGGCCAGGACTTCGCCCTTGTCCACGGAAATGTCGAGACCGTCGACCACCGGAACGGCGTTCTTGTCGCCGAAGCGAACGTTGAGATTCTTGATTTCTAACAGTGACATTTGAATCTCCTCAGGCGGCGTTCTTGAGTTTCGGGTCCAGCGCATCGCGCAGGCCGTCGCCCATCAAGTTGATTGCCAGCACGCTGAGCAAAATGGTCAAACCAGGCAGACTGACGACCCACCAGGCGCGTTCGATGTAGTCGCGAGCCGAGGCCAGCATGGTGCCCCACTCAGGGGTTGGCGGTTGTACGCCAAGGCCGAGGAAGCCCAGTGCGGCGGCATCGAGAATCGCCGAGGAGAAGCTCAAGGTGGCCTGAACGATCAGTGGCGCCATGCAGTTGGGCAGCACGGTGATGAACATCAGGCGTGGCAGGTTGGCACCGGCCAGGCGCGCGGCGGTCACGTAGTCGCGGTTCAGTTCGCCCATCACCGCGGCGCGGGTCAGACGAACGTAGGACGGCAGGGACACCACGGCGATGGCGATCACGGTGTTGATCAGGCCAGGGCCGAGGATGGCGACAATCGCCACGGCCAGCAGCAGGGACGGCAGGGCCAGCATGATGTCCATCAGACGCATGATGGTCGGGCCAAGCAGGCGCGGGAAGAACCCGGCGAACAGACCTAGCAGGATGCCCGGAATCAGCGACATCACCACCGACGACAAACCGATCAGCAAGGACAGGCGCGAACCCTGGATCAGGCGCGACAGCAAGTCGCGACCCAGTTCATCGGTACCGAGCAGAAACTGGATCTGCCCGCCTTCCAGCCAGGCCGGCGGGGTCAGCAGGAAGTCGCGGTATTGCTCGCTCGGGTCATGTGGTGCAACCCACGGGGCGAACAGCGCGCAGAAAATCACCAGCAGCATGAACATCAGGCCGGCAACGGCACCTTTGTTCTTGGAAAACGCTTGCCAGAATTCTTTGTACGGGGACGGGTACAGCAGGCTTTGATCGACTGCTACCGGTGTAGAGAGAGTGGTCATGGTCTTGATCTCAGCGCTGATGACGGATGCGTGGGTTGGCAAAGCCGTAGAGGATGTCCACCACGAAGTTGACCAGAATCACCAGGCAGGCGATTAACAGGATGCCGTTCTGCACCACGGGATAATCCCGTGCGCCAATGGCTTCGATCAGCCATTTGCCGATGCCCGGCCAGGAGAAGATGGTTTCGGTCAGGACCGCACCGGCCAGCAGGGTGCCGACTTGCAGGCCAACCACGGTCAACACCGGAATCAGCGCATTGCGCAGGCCGTGCACGAACACCACGCGCGAGGGCGACAGGCCTTTGGCGCGGGCGGTACGGATGTAGTCTTCACGCAGCACTTCGAGCATCGAAGAACGGGTCATCCGCGCAATCACCGCCAGCGGGATGGTGCCGAGCACGATGGCCGGCAGGATCAGGTGATGCAGGGCATCGAGGAACGCACCGACGTCATCGGCCAGCAGCGTATCGATCAGCATGAAGCCGGTGCGCGGCTCGATGTCGTAGAGCAGGTCGATCCGCCCGGACACCGGGGTCCAGCCCAGGGACACCGAGAAGAACATGATCAGGATCAGGCCCCACCAGAAGATCGGCATCGAATATCCCGCCAGGGAGATGCCCATCACCCCATGGTCGAACAGGGATCCTCGCTTGAGTGCCGCGATCACCCCGGCCAGGAGGCCCAGGATGCCGGCGAACAACAGGGCGGCCATGGACAGTTCCAGGGTCGCGGGGAATAGAGAACTGAACTCGGTCCAGACGCTTTCACGGGTACGCAGGGATTCGCCAAGATCGCCGTGGGCCAGTTTGCCGATGTAATCCAGGTATTGGGCATACAGGGGTTTGTTGAGGCCAAGGCGTTCCATTGCCTGAGCATGCATTTCGGGGTCGACCCGACGTTCGCCCATCATCACTTCCACGGGGTCGCCCGGAATCATGCGAATCAACGCGAAAGTCAGCAAGGTGATGCCGAAGAACGTGGGGATCAATAACCCCAATCGGCGGGCAATAAAACTAAACATCGTGTGGTGTACCTCATCAGCCGGTTAGGCGTGCCTGGCGTCCCTGGAGTCAGGGACGCCGGGAGTTTTCTTATCTACTTCACCTGGGTGGTGGCGAAGTTATTTGTGGTCAGAGGGCTGATTTGATAGCCCTCTACGTTGTTGCGCATTGCGGTGAACATACGGGTGTGGGCCATGCTGATCCAGGGTTGGTCCTGGTTAAAGACTTCCTGGGCTTGCTCATAGAGCGCTGCGCGTTCGGCCGGGTCAACTTTGGCCCGTGCCTGGTCGATCAGCGCCTGGAACTTCTCGTTGCACCAACGCGCGTAGTTTTCGCCGTTTTTGGCCGCCTCGCAACTGAGCATAGGCGTCAGGAAGTTATCCGGGTCACCGTTGTCGCCCGCCCATCCGGCGGAAACCATGTCGTGCTCGCCGTTTTTCGCGCGTTTGAGCATTTCGCCCCATTCCATCACACGAATATCGATCTTGATCCCGACCTTGGCCAGGTCGGCCTGCATCATCTGCGCGCCGAGCATCGGGTTCGGGTTGGTAGGGCCGCCACCGTTACGGGTGAACAGGGTAAACACGGTGCCATCCGGCACGCCGGCTTCCTTGAGCAGGGCGCGAGCCTTGTCCAGGTCACGGGGCGGGTTTTTCAGGGCGTGGTTGTAGCCCAGCAGGGTGTCCGGGTACGGGTTGACCGCCACGGTCGCATTGCCTTTGCCAAACAGCGCGTTGACGTAAGCCGCTTTATCGAAGGCGATGTCGATGGCTTTGCGCACCCGTACGTCGCTCATGTACTTGTGGGTGGTGTTCATGGCGATGTACGAGACGGTCATCGCGTTCAGTTCATCGACACTCAGCTTGGGGTCTTTCTTGATGCTCGGGATGTCATCGGGCTTGGGATACAGCGCGATCTGGCACTCGTTGGCCTTGAGCTTTTGCAGGCGCACGTTGTTGTCGGTGGCGATGGCCAGGATCAGCGCTTCAGCCGGTGGCTTGCCACGGAAGTAGTCCGGGTTGGCCTTGAAGCGCACCTGCGCGTCCTTGTTGTAGCGCTGGAAGACGAACGGGCCGGTGCCGACCGGTTTGTTGTTCAGCTCGCCGGTCTTGTCGGCCTTGAGCAACTGGTCGGCGTACTCGGCGGAATAGATCGAGGAGAAGGCCATGGCGATGTCCGCCAGGAACGGCGCCTCGCGGCGGGTCAGGGTGAATTTGACCGTGTTGTCGTCGACCTTCTCGACACTTTTGAGCAGTTCTTTGAAGCCCATGCTTTCAAAGTACGGGAAGCCCACGCTCGACTTGTTGTGCCACGGGTGTTTCGGGTCCAGCTGACGCTGGAAGCTCCAGACCACGTCGTCGGCATTCATGTCGCGGGTCGGCTTGAAGTATTCGGTGGTGTGGAACTTGACGCCTTTGCGCAGGTGGAACGTGTAGGTCAGACCGTCCTCGCTGATGTCCCAGGAGTCGGCCAGTGCCGGGATCACTTCAGTGGTGCCGGGCTTGAAGTCCGCCAGACGATTGAAGATGGTTTCGGCCACTGCATCGGCGGTGACTGCAGTCGTGTACTGGACCATGTCGAAGCCTTCCGGACTGGCTTCGGTGCACACCACCAGGGGCTTGGCCGAGACGCCGACAGCGACACTCAGCAACGCGGCAGCGATGGCCGCACGTAGGGGAAGCATTTTCATCAAGAACCCTCTGCAATCGGTTAGAAGGACAAAAGCCGAACGGCCGATTCGTCACTGAATCAGCCGTTCGGCCGGTGCATTACAGGATGTTGAACGGGATGGTGGTCACGAGACGGAACTCGTTGATGCTGCCATCGGCCTGATTTTCACTGGCACGGTGAGCCGTGTAGGTCGCGCGGATAGCGGTGGCCTTGAGCGGGCCGCTCTGCACGGCATACGCAGCACCGATACCGTATTCATAGTGGTGTTCGCCGTCCATCGACTGCACGCCGTCGTAACCGCCGCCTGCATAGTGAGTACCGTCGATGCCCCAGCCGCGAGCCTGGTAAATGTTGAACTTGAGGCCTGGAACGCCGTATTCAGCCATGTTCAGACCGTAGGCTACCTGGAAGGATTTCTCGTTCGGGCCGTTGAAGTCCGACAGCAGGGAGTTGGCCAGGTAGATGCCGTTGGTTTCGTGCAGGTAGTCGAAGTACTCGTTACCGTTCACTTCCTGGTACGAGAAGGTCAGGCTGTGGGCCTGGTGGGTCAGGCCCAGCGACAGGGAGTAGGTGTCGTTGTCGATTTCGCCCAACAGCTTTTTGCCTTCGTCGACGGTTTTGTAATAGTTCAGGCCAGTGGTCAGGCTCAGTACCGAACTGTCGCCCAACACGTGGCTGGCGCCGAAGTAGTACTGGTTCCACAGGTCTTCAGCCTGGGTGCCCCAGACGCTGGTGGTCAGGCTGGCGAACGGCTGGTAGGTGATACCGGCGGTGTTGACGTGATCGGCCTCGGCCGAAGGATCACCGTATTCGGAGCGGAACTTGCGCTGGCTTTGTTCCATACGCGGAGAGTTGCGGTCGAAGGTGCCGATGTCGAAGGACAGGTTCTCCAGCTCTTCGCTGTGCAGGCTCACACCTTCAAAGCTCGAAGGCAGGGCACGGTTACCGATGACGTCTACTTGCGGGCTGCTGAAGTTCTGGCGGCCGGCGGTCAGGGTGGTGTTGGAGACGCGCGCCTTGACGTTGGCCAGGCCCAGTTTGCTCCATTGGTCGACTGCGTCGCCGCCACTTTCGGTCAGGGTGCGGTTGTTGCCGCGGCCACTGCGGCCTGGCTCAGGAGCGCCGCCGTTTGCGGAAGCGAGGTCCTTGCGATCACGGTCCAGAGCAATGGCGTTGTAGGCGGCCACTTCGGTACTAAAGCCGACAGTGCCTTCAGTGAAACCCGAGTTGTACTTGATGATCGTGCCTTGCACCCAGTTGATGCGTCGATCAGTCGGGGTCAGGACGCCGTCTTTGCGATAGGAAAAATTACCGCCACGCTTCAGTTGTTCGTTGGCATACCAGTTACGCGTGGTGCCGCTGATCGATTGACCGTCAACGAAACCTTTGGCTTCACCTTGGGCGCTGGTCGTTTTCACGGTAACCGGGGTAAACGCCTGGCTCTGGGATTCTGCGTAAGCCGTGGCGGTCACGCTGCTGATGGCCAAGGCCAATATCGCGGTGCTGCTCAGTTTCATGGGTGAAGCTCCTTACTTTCTTTTTTTTAATGCCGGTCTTTTTTGGTGATCCGGCTATTTGGTTTACAACTCATTCAAGGCATCGCAAACGTTTGCTGTTTGCCTGATCGGCGAATTACGGCAATACGCTTGCGTGAGGGCGGAATCCGCCCCCAGCGTTTTTGGCTAATCGGTTATTTTTCCAGGCTGACGCCCGAGAACACGTTACGGCCGAAGGGGCTGACCTTGAACCCTTCGACTTTGGCGCTCAACGGCTGGTTAACCGTCGAGTGGGCGACTGGCGTAATCGGTACCTGTTGCTTGAGGTACTGTTGCGCCTGTTTGTAAAGCACGGTGCGTTGGTCACGGTCGGTGACGACCTTGGCCTGCTTGATCAGCTTGTCGTAAGCCGGATCACACCACATGGAGTAGTTGTTGCCGCCAATGGCGTCACAGCTGTACAGCGTGCCGAGCCAGTTGTCCGGGTCCCCGTTGTCACCGGTCCAGCCGATCAGGCTGACGTCGTGCTCGCCATTCTTGGTGCGCTTGATGTACTCGCCCCATTCGTAGCTGACGATCTTGACCTTGAGCCCGATCTTCGCCCAGTCAGCCTGAAGCATCTCGGCCATCAACTTGGCGTTGGGGTTGTACGGACGCTGGACCGGCATGGCCCATAGCGTGATTTCGGTGCCTTCCTTCACGCCGGCAGCCTTGAGCAGTTCCTTGGCTTTTTCCGGGTTGTAGACGGTGTCCTTGATGGTCTCGTCGTAAGACCATTGGGTCGGTGGCATGGCGTTGACCGCCAGTTGACCCGCACCTTGGTAGACGGCGTTGAGAATGCCTTGCTTGTTGACCGCCATGTCCAGCGCCTGGCGCACTTCGAGTTGGTCGAACGGCTTGTGGCGCACGTTGTAGGCGATGTAGCCGAGGTTGAATCCAGGTTTCTCGATGAGCTTGAGTTTGGAGTCGTTCTTCAGCGCAGTCACGTCGGCCGGGCGCGGATGCAGAGTGATCTGGCATTCGTTGGCCTTGAGCTTCTGTACCCGCACCGAGGCGTCGGTGTTGATCGAGAAAATCAGGTTGTCGAGCTTGACCCGGCTCGGGTCCCAGTACTGCTTGTTGCCGGTGTAACGGATGTTGGAGTCTTTCTGGTAACTCTTGAACGCAAATGGTCCGGTACCGATCGGCTTCTGGTTGATGTCGGTCGGTTTGCCTTCGGCCAGCAGTTTGTCGGCGTATTCGGCCGAGAGAATGGCGGCGAAACTCATGGCGATGTTCTGGATGAACGCGGCGTCGACGCTGTTGAGCGTCATGACCACGGTCAGCGGCCCGGTCTTCTCGACTTTGGCAATGTTCTTGTTCAGGCTCATCCCATTGAAATACGGGAACTCGGTCGGATAAGCCTTACGGAACGGTTGCTGCGGATCGAGCATGCGATTGAACGTGAACAGCACGTCATCGGCATTGAAATCACGGGTTGGCGTGAAGTACGGGGTCGTGTGGAATTTCACCCCTTCGCGCAGGTGAAAGGTGTACTTGAGGCCGTCTTCGGAAATATCCCAGCTGGTCGCCAGGCCGGGTACGACGTTGGTGGCACCTTTTTCGAACTCTGCGAGTCGGTTGTACAACGGCTCGGCGGCATCGTTATCGGTCGATGTCGTGTACTGCGCGGTGTCGAAGCCGGCCGGGCTGCCTTCGGAGCAGAACACCAGGCTGTTACTGGCGGCGTGGCTGATGGAAGTGGCGGCCAACAGGCCGGTGCCCAGCAATGCGGATAAAAGCAAGGAATGGCGCATGACGCTCTCTCTCTTGTTTGGTGTTTTGACAATGAGCCCTCGCCCCGTCCGGGGAGCTGGAGGCCTCACTGCGCACAAGCCATGACGTGCAGCAAATAAACCGATGACCCACGCATGTACTGGTCGGATCCCGACGGTATGAACCGTGGGTCCGGCAGTAAATGCGTAGAGTCCGAAAGACTCGTAGGAAATGGCGACGCGTCCTAACCCTCTGCTGCACTACACAGCGGATTCGGATGTAAGCGAATTCCTACTTTCTCGGTAGATAAAGCAACGGCGACGTTTAAAACGTCGCCGTTGCAAAACCTTACTTGCTGACGCTGACGCCGTAGAAGGAGTTCAAGCCGAATGGGCTGATCTTGAAGTCCTGCACGTTGGCGCGCATGGGTTGGAACACCGTCGAGTGAGCGATAGGTGTCATTGGAACGGCATCTTTGAGGACGTGTTGCGCCTGTTTGTACAGTTCGGTGCGCTTGCCCTGATCGGTAGTGCGCTTGGCTTCTTTAACGATGCCGTCGAACTTCTTGTCGCACCACTTGGAGAAGTTGTTGCCCTGCAGCGAGTCGCAGCCGAACAGCACGTTGAGCCAGTTGTCCGGGTCACCGTTGTCGCCGCTCCAGCCAATCAGCATCGCGCCATTTTCGCCACCTTTGGAACGCTTGATGTACTCGCCCCATTCGTAGGTCACGATCTTGGCCTTGATACCGACCTTGGCCCAGTCGGACTGCAGCATTTCAGCCATCAACTTGGCGTTCGGGTTGTACGGACGCTGAACCGGCATCGCCCACAGGTTGATTTCGGTGCCTTCCTTGATACCGGCTTCCTTGAGCAGCTCCTTGGCTTTCTCAGGGTTGTACGGCGCATCCTTGATGGTGGTGTCGTAGGACCACTGGGTCGGCGGCATGGCGTTGACCGCCAGTTGGCCGGCGCCTTGGTAAACGGAGTCGATGATCTGCTGCTTGTTGACGGCCATGTCCAGTGCCTGACGCACTTTCAATTGAGCCATCGGGTTCGGCTGATCGCTGCCCTTGATCTTGTCCATCACGTTGTAGGCGATGTAACCCAGGTTGAAACCGGCCTGGTTAGGCAGCTTCAGGGTCTTGTCTGCTTCCAGCGCCTTCAGGTCGGCCGGACGAGGGAACAGGGTGACCTGGCACTCGTTCTTCTTCACCTTCTGGATGCGTACCGACGGGTCGGTGGTGATGGCGAAGATCAGGTTGTCGATCTTGACGTCGTCAGGCTTCCAGTAGTCCTTGTTCCCGGTGTAGCGGATGTTGGAGTCTTTCTGGTAGCTCTTGAACACGAACGGACCAGTGCCGATCGGCTTCTGGTTGATGTCGGCGGGTTTGCCTTCCTTGAGCAGCTGGGCAGCGTACTCGGCGGACTGCACCGAGGCGAAGCTCATGGCCATGTTCTGGATGAACGCGGCATCAACTTCCTTGAGGGTGAACTTGACGGTGTGGTCGTCGACTTTATCGATCTTGGTGATGTTGGTATCCATCCCCATGTCGGTGAAGTACGGGAATTCGGTCGGGTACGCCTTACGGAACGGGTCGTTCTTGTCAATCATGCGATTGAAGGTGAACAGCACGTCGTCGGCGTTGAACTCACGAGTCGGCTTGAAATACGGGGTGGTGTGGAACTTGACGCCTTCGCGCAGGTGGAAGGTGTACGTCAGGCCGTCATCGGAAATGTCCCACTTGGTCGCCAGACCAGGAATCACGGCGGTGCCGCCGCGCTCGAACTGAGTCAGACGGTTGAACATGGTTTCTGCAGAGGCGTCGAAGTCGGTTCCGGTGGTGTACTGACCAGGATCAAAACCGGCCGGGCTGCCTTCGGAGCAGAACACCAGGTTAGTCGCCGCTTGGGCGAAAGGTGCGCTAGCTAACAAGCCTGCGCCGACTAAAAACGGAATGACCGCGTGTTTAAGCATGGTGGCCTCATGATTTGTTGTCATTTTTTGATTTTGAGGACGACCTCGTGAGTCGTGCCTGCGGATACTTATGCAGGGGCCATACCCAATGCAAGATCCTGAGCGGTCACAAGCCTTAAACAGTGGCACGAACGTACCTTAATGTCGCATATGTATAAATTGGCGCGCATTTGACCGTTTGCGCACGGTTTTTTCGGTGCGAACGGCGCACCGGCAAGGGGCGGCTCTGGCGCCAGGTGCACCCGGTTGGAGCGAGGTGTTACTTATTTATACCTGGGTGATGTGGGGTGGGGTGGATGGGTGCAACCGCCTAAGCACGCGTTCGGCCGTACCAGCGAGTGATCGTTCTTCGCGAGCAAGCCCGCTCCCACATTTGATCTTCAGCGGACACAAAATAGGTGAACACTGAAGATCCAATGGGGGAGCGGGCTTGCTCGCGAAGACGGCCTCATTATCGACCAGCCTCTTCCGGTTGCACCCAAGATCAGCTGCGAGAGTTTTTTGTGTTTAAAAGTGTTCGAAAGCACCAGACCTTTCCCACACATCTTTCAGGTTGTCCGTCGGAAGCGGGCTCTCTAGTCTTTGTGTGTCGCTGAAATCTCAGCGATCGGGAGTGAGATCCCGGGAGTATGAATCCAGTACCAGTACCACCATAATTGCCGCCGGCTTATCCGCTGCCTGCAATGCTTTATGGCGGCTGTGTGCGGGCAGGCTTCGGTCTGGCCGGTTCTACTCCCGGTAATCTCACACCGCACATAGCTGCCACCCATTTCGCCGAGTGAGATCGGCAAGTGATGGCTCTCAAATCGAGTAGATGACCTTGGATAAATTAATCCCTGATCCACCCTTCTATACCAAACCCAATCACTCCAACCCCATGTTCCTGATCGCCCCCAACATGGACACCGAAAGCCTCCTGGCCCACGCCTGTGAGTCGTTGGCCTCAGCCAGTGTCATGGCCAGTGATTTCGCCACTTACCTGACCGGCCCGCAACGAAGCACGGCGCTGGCCATTGCGCAGATCGTCATGTTGGCGGAGCTGGCGGTGAACCGGGCGTTGGATAACGTCGATCCGCAGGGGTAGGTCGGAATTCAGTCTGAACCACCGCGTTATCGTTCCTCGCGAGCAAGCCCGCTCCCACATTAGATCTTCAGTGTTCACCTATTTTGTGTCCGCTGAAGATCCAATGTGGGAGCGGGCTTGCTCGCGAATGCAGTGGATCAGTCAGTAAATAACCCGACTGACCCACCACGACATCAAGGCATCAACACTTCAATCGCCCCATCCGCCGTCATGCTGACCTGGCTGGTGCCGGCCTCGACTTCAGGCGTTACTGGTGCGCCGTCCATGCTGGCCGCTTTCATCATCATCGGCCCGCGCATGTACGGTTGTGGATAACCGTTGCTGTTCAGGTTCAGGTTGACGATTTTGTAACCCTTGCCGCCCAAGGCGTCCGTGGCCAGTTGGGCGCGGGCCTTGAAGGCGCTGACGGCTTCTTTGAGCAGGGCGTCTTCGCTGGCCTTGCGGGTTGGAGTGGCGATGGCGAAGTCCATGCCGCCCATTTTCAGGTCGGTGAGCAATTCGCCGGTCAGCTTCGACAGCGCGGCGAAGTCCGAGCTTTCCAGGCGCAGTTCAGCGCGTTCACGCCAGCCGGTGATCTTCTGGCCCTTGGTGTCGTAGATCGGGTAGCTGTTGCGGCTGCCCTGGCGCAGGGTGATGTCTTTGACCTGTTTGGCCTGGGCCAGCGCCTTGTTCATGGTGGTGCTGACGTCGGCGGCGAGTTTGGTCGGGTCGGTGTTTTGTTCTTCGGTGTAGAGGGTCACGATCATCAGGTCGCGGGCCACTTCCTGGCTGACTTCGGCGCGCAGGGAAATCTGGTTGTAATGAAGCTCGTCGGCGGCCAGGGCCGGGAGGCTGGCGACGGTACCAACGCTTAAGGCAAGAAGGGCGGCGCTGCGGCGGAAACTGTGCATGAAAACTCCTTGGGCGGTGCGCAGGGGTAATGGTCCGAGCCTGCGTGAAACCATCAGACTCTAGCTTTAATGATCCGGTTCGCACAGTTACAACTTCTATACAGATCGCTCATCGGTAGCCGCATCGCAGTCAATCGCGGGCAAGCCACGCTCCCGCATTAGAATGGGTTTCCCTGTGGGAGCGTGGCTTGCCCGCGATGGCGGTCCTATAGACGCCACAATCCTTTCTGCCATGTGGCCGTTTGCCGCACTTTTGCCTGCCAGCCTCCGTGCTTGGTTATACTCCGTGCGATCCGCCTGGAGCGCTCATCAGGAGAGCTCATGCTCGCCCCCGTTCAAATCACTTCCGCAACCCGCCAGAACCTCTGGCGGCTGACGTTCATCCGCACGTTGGTGCTGGCCGCCCAGGCCGGTTCCGTGGGCCTGGCCTACTGGCTCGATCTGCTGCCGCTGCCCTGGTTTCAACTGGCCGCGACCCTCGGTTGCTCAATGCTGTTGTGCGCGTTCACGGCGATTCGCCTGCGCACCTCGTGGCCGGTCACCGAACTCGAATACGCCGTGCAACTGGCCTGCGACCTGTTTATCCACAGTGCCTTGCTGTATTTCTCCGGCGGCTCGACCAACCCCTTCGTCTCTTATTACCTGGTGCCGCTGACCATCGCCGCCGTGACGCTGCCGTGGCGTTATTCGGTGATTCTGTCCGGCATCGCGCTGACGATGTACACCCTGTTGCTGGCGCGCTTCTATCCGCTGCAAACCTTCCCGATCGCTCGGGAGAACCTGCAGGTCTATGGGATGTGGCTGAGCTTTGCCTTGGCCGCAGCGGTTATTACATTCTTTGCCGCACGCATGGCCGAAGAGCTGCGCCGTCAGGAAGAACTGCGCGCCATCCGTCGCGAAGAAGGCCTGCGCGATCAGCAACTGCTGGCCGTCGCGACCCAGGCGGCCGGCGCGGCGCATGAACTGGGCACGCCCCTGGCGACCATGAGCGTATTGCTCAAGGAGATGCGTCAGGACCATCACGACCCGATGTTGCAGGACGATCTGAGTGTGCTGCAGGATCAGGTCAAACTCTGTAAAGAGACCTTGCAGCAACTGGTGCGCGCCGCCGAGGCCAATCGTCGATTGGCGGTGGAGATGCAGGACGTCACCGACTGGCTCGACGAAGCGCTGAACCGCTGGCACTTGATGCGCCCCGAAGCCAGTTACCGCTTCCAGCGTCTTGGCCAAGGCAGCGTGCCGCGCATGGCGCCGCCGCCGGACCTGACCCAGGCGCTGCTGAATTTGCTCAACAACGCCGCCGACGCTTGCCCCGAAGGGTTGCAAGTGACGCTGGACTGGAATGCCGAGGACCTGACCATCAGCATTCGCGACCACGGCGCCGGTGTGCCGCTGGCCATCGCCGAGCAGATTGGCAAACCGTTTTTTACCACCAAGGGCAAAGGTTTCGGCCTGGGCCTGTTTTTGAGCAAGGCCAGCGTGACACGCGCCGGCGGCTCAGTGAAACTCTACAGTCATGAGGAAGGCGGCACGCTCACCGAGCTGCGCCTGCCCCGTGTCGCCCGAGGAGACGAACATGAGTGACGAGATCCAAGTCGAAGGCGAAGGCGAAGAACTGCCGCATTTGCTGCTGGTAGACGACGACGCAACTTTCACCCGCGTAATGGCCCGTGCCATGGCCCGTCGCGGCTTTCGCGTCAGCACTGCCGGTTCCGCCGAAGAAGGCCTGACCATCGCCCAGGCCGACCTGCCGGATTACGCCGCGCTGGACCTGAAAATGGACGGCGATTCTGGCCTGGTGCTGTTGCCCAAGCTGCTGGAACTGGACCCGGAAATGCGCGTGGTGATCCTCACCGGTTACTCGAGCATTGCCACCGCCGTCGAGGCGATCAAGCGCGGCGCCTGTAATTATCTGTGCAAACCGGCGGACGCCGACGACGTGCTGGCCGCGCTGCTGTCCGAGCACGCCGACCTCGACACCCTGGTGCCGGAAAACCCGATGTCCGTGGACCGCCTGCAGTGGGAACACATCCAGCGCGTGCTGACCGAGCACGAAGGCAACATCTCCGCTACTGCCCGTGCCCTGGGCATGCACCGCCGCACGCTGCAGCGCAAACTGCAAAAGCGCCCCGTTCGTCGCTGAACCTGCGCTGAACGAATGCCGGCCGCACCTCGCGAGGAACCGAACCGATCATCTATGATCGGTTCGTGTGTGTTCTTTTCTTTATCGAGCCTTATCCATGAATCAGAACGCTGAATATTCCGCGGTCAATGATGCTGTGCGCGGGCAGTTTTTTCGCAAAGTCTGGGCGATGATCACGCCTTACTGGCGCAGCGAAGAGAAGGGCAAGGCCTGGACGTTGTTGATTGCCGTAATTGCGCTGTCGCTGTTCAGCGTAGCGATTTCGGTGTGGATCAACAGTTGGTACAAGGATTTCTACAACGCCCTGCAGAAGAAGGACGAAGCGGCTTTCTGGCAGTTGATCCTGTATTTCTGCGGCATCGCGGCGGTGGCGATCCTTGGCGCGGTGTATCGGCTCTACCTGACGCAGATGCTGACGATTCGCTGGCGGGCCTGGCTCACCGAGAAACACTTCACCCGCTGGCTCGGCAACAAAAACTACTACCAGTTGGAACAGGGCGGTTACACCGATAACCCGGACCAACGGATTTCCGAAGACCTCAACAAATTCACCGCCAATACCTTGGGCCTGGGCCTTGGTTTGATCCGCAACATCGTCAGCCTGGTGTCGTTCTCGATCATTTTGTGGGGGGTGTCGGGCAGCATCGAAGTGTTCGGCTTCACCATTCCCGGCTATATGTTCTGGTGTGCGCTGGTGTATGCAGCGGTGGGTAGCTGGCTGACGCATTTGATCGGTCGGCGCTTGATCGGCCTCACCAACAATCAACAACGCTTCGAAGCCGACCTGCGTTTCTCCATGGTACGGATTCGCGAGAATGCCGAAAGCATTGCGCTGTACAACGGCGAACCCAACGAGAACCGTCGCTTGAGCAGCCGCTTCAGCCTGGTCTGGCACAACTTCTGGGACATCATGCGCGTGTCCAAGCGCCTGACCTTCTTCACCTCCGGTTATGCCCAGATCGCAATCATCTTCCCGTTCATGGTCGCCGCGCCGCGTTACTTCACGGGCAAGATCGAGCTCGGTGAACTGATGCAAATCAACTCCGCTTTCGGCAACGTGCAGGAGAACTTCAGCTGGTTCATCAGCGCGTACCAGGACCTCGCCGAATGGCGCGCCACCTGTGATCGTCTGCTCAGTTTCCGCCAAGCCATGACCGACAACGAAGAACGCGCACCGGCTATTGATGTGCAGAATTCAGGCTCGGGGTTGAAGGTGCACAACCTCGGCCTCGACCTGGCGGACGGTCGTCACTTGCTCACTAACGCCGACATGACTGTGGAGGAGGGCGAGCGCGTCATGCTCAGCGGTCGTTCCGGCAGCGGTAAATCGACCTTGCTGCGGGCGATGGGGCATTTGTGGCCGGCGGGCCACGGCAGCATTCGTCTGCCGACGGCGCGGTATCTGTTCCTGCCGCAAAAGCCTTATTTGCCGATTGGCACATTGCGAGAGGCGCTGAGTTATCCACAGCCCGGCGAAACCTATCCGCATGAGCGCTACGTGCATGTGCTGGAAACGTGTCGCTTGCCGCATCTGGTCTCGCGCCTGGATGAAGCGAATCACTGGCAGCGCATGTTGTCGCCGGGTGAACAGCAACGTTTGGCTTTCGCCCGTGCGCTGCTGTTTGCGCCGCAATGGCTGTATATGGACGAAGCGACCTCGGCGATGGATGAAGAGGATGAAGCGTCGCTGTATCAGGCGTTGATCGATGAGTTGCCGGGGCTGAGCATTGTCAGCGTCGGCCATCGCAGCAGTTTGAAACGCTTCCATCCACGGCACGTCCGCATCGAAAACGGACATCTGGTGGATCAGACCGTGACCGCTTGAACACCACAAGCCCGCTCCCACAGGGGCCAGTGTTCACCGACGGTGATCGTACAACCATGTTGAGCTATGATGCGGTTTCAGCCGAACTTTCGAGAAAGACGTTCACCATGGAAAACCCGATCGACGCACCTCGCCTCCCTCGCAAGCGCCGCAGCCTCGCTCAGGAACTGGTGACGGTGTTGTCCGAGCAGATCCGCGACGGTCACCTCAAGCGCGGCGACAAATTGCCCACCGAGTCGGCGATCATGGATGCCCATGGTGTCAGTCGCACCGTGGTGCGCGAAGCGATTTCCCGTTTGCAGGCGGCCGGGCAGGTGGAAACCCGTCACGGCATCGGCACCTTCGTGCTCGATACACCGAGCCCGAGCGGTTTCCGTATCGATCCGGCAACGGTGGTCACCTTGCGTGATGTGTTGGCGATTCTCGAACTGCGCATCAGCCTGGAAGTGGAATCCGCCGGCCTCGCCGCGCAACGGCGCAGCCCCGAGCAGCTGGCGCTGATGCGAGCGGCGCTGGACGCGCTGAATGAAAGTGTTTCCCACGCCAGCGATGCGGTGGCCTCGGACTTCCAGTTCCACTTGCAAATCGCTCTGGCGACCGGCAACCGCTACTTCACCGACATCATGACCCACCTGGGCACCAGCATCATTCCGCGCACGCGGCTGAACTCGGCGCGCCTGGCCCATGACGACCAGCAGCACTATATGAATCGCCTGAGCCGAGAGCACGAAGAGATTTATGACGCGATTGCACGGCAGGATTCCGATGCGGCCCGTGCGGCGATGCGCTTGCACCTGACGAATAGCCGTGAACGACTGCGCCATGCCCATGAAGAAGCAGAGGCGCAGCGGGGTTAGGAGCGTTCTGGGCCTTTCACCATCTCCGTATCGTAATCGATGTACTCAATGGAGTTGTCGCCCAACACCGTGAATTTTTTTTGGATGATTTTCCAGGTGTACCCCGGCATCAATTTAAACTCGACCCAATCTCCGATGTTTGCGTGGAGGTCGAATTCCATTGGCATCTCCCGCGCCTGCTGAGGGGCATCGGACGGAAATTTAAATCGCTGTATTGTTTTCATGAGCGCTAACCTGAGCAGTGATTGAGCGCCGATTTAGCCTTGTTCAGAGACGGCTCAAAACTGTTAGAAATAACAGTTTCGATGAACGGTCAGCGTACATTCGCACCTTCCGCTGCGCCCCGCCTGATGCCTTCGCGAGCAAGCCCGCTCCTACGCTTGCTCTGCGGTGGACACGTTGTTTGTGAACGCCAGAGACAATGAGCTATTTTTCAATGCGCAGCATTACCGGTTCCGAACTCATCGCCATGCTGGATTCCCCGATGGTCTGGTAGCGCAGCATGAGGGTTTGGCCAACATATTTCGCCAGTGTTTTTTTAGCGACATACACTTTCAACCCCTGCAGCTTTTCAAACTCTCCAGCCTCCTCGTTCCAGCTTCCTGCCGAAATTTTGTCTCCGCGCCAGTGCGGATTTTCCTCATCGACTCCGAGGATTGCATAAACGGTGCCTTCTGGAAAAACGTCGGAGGAATCCGGTATGCGGATTTCCAGCTGAGTTTTGAGGGTCGACAGTTTCAGAACAACAATCGGGGCTGCGAGCGCCATGATGAATCTCCTTTCATCGTTGAAAGAGGCCGTAACGAATGTGCGGCCGGAGCCAGGCTCCTGAGGGGGATTTATCTCGCTCGTTGATTCGGCTCGATACTGTTGGAAATAACAGAGGCGACGAGTGGTTATGGTTTCGCATCGCCGAGGATGGATCGGCACCGCGCTATGCAAGCTTGTCCTCAGACAACGTATCACCTCTATTCGAACGCTCTGCTGCTCTGATTCCAGAGCCGTTACGGGGATTTTTTGCCCAGTTTTTGTTGCCCGGCGATGAAATGCAGTTGACGGTTATTATTTAAGTTGTACGATGACCTACAACTCGGCCGCAGGCTGAATGGTTTTCTCACAACAAACGTCGCTACCCAGGGTGTTCGAATAATGAATCCACAAGAACTGAAGTCCATCCTCTCTTCCGGTCTGCTGTCTTTCCCGGTCACCGATTTCAATGCCCAGGGCGATTTCAACCGCGCTGGCTACATCAAGCGTCTGGAATGGCTGGCCCCATACGGCGCCTCGGCTCTGTTCGCCGCGGGCGGCACCGGTGAGTTTTTCTCTCTGGCGGCCAGCGAATATTCGGAAATCATCAAGACGGCCGTCGACACTTGCGAAACCAGCGTGCCGATTCTGGCGGGTGTGGGCGGTTCGACCCGTCAAGCCATCGAATACGCTCAGGAAGCCGAGCGTCTGGGCGCCAAAGGCCTGTTGCTGCTGCCGCACTACCTGACCGAAGCCAGCCAGGACGGCGTTGCCGCCCACGTTGAAGCCGTGTGCAAATCGGTAAAAATCGGCGTGGTGGTTTACAACCGTAACGTCTGCCGCCTGACCGCGCCGCTGCTGGAACGTCTGGCCGAGCGTTGCCCGAACCTGATCGGCTACAAGGATGGCCTGGGCGATATCGAGTTGATGGTGTCGATCCGTCGCCGCCTCGGTGATCGCTTCAGCTACCTGGGCGGCTTGCCGACCGCCGAAGTCTACGCCGCGGCCTACAAGGCGCTGGGCGTGCCGGTTTACTCCTCGGCGGTGTTCAACTTCATCCCGAAAACCGCGATGGATTTCTACCACGCGATCGCTCGTGAAGATCACGCAACCGTCGGCAAGATCATCGACGACTTCTTCCTGCCGTACCTGGACATCCGTAACCGCAAAGCAGGTTACGCGGTGAGCATCGTCAAGGCTGGGGCAAAAATTGCCGGCTATGACGCAGGTCCTGTGCGTGCACCGCTGACCGATCTGCTGCCAGAAGAGTACGAAGCTCTGGCCGCGCTGATCGACAAGCAGGGCGCGCAGTAAAAACCGATTAAACAAGGCCGCTGAGCAATCAGCGGCCTTTTGCGTGAGGAGAATTGTTGTGGCTGATACAAAGCGTTTCGATAACTACATCAACGGCCAATGGGCTGCGGGTTCCGACTACTCGGCGAACATCAACCCGTCTGAGTTGACCGACACCATCGGTGACTACGCCAAGGCTGATCTGGCCCAGGTTCACGCCGCCATCGACGCCGCCCGCGCCGCGTTCCCGGCCTGGTCGACTTCCGGCATTCAGGCTCGCCACGATTCCCTGGATAAAGTCGGTACTGAAATCCTCGCCCGTCGCGAAGAGCTCGGCACTCTGCTGGCCCGGGAAGAGGGCAAGACCCTGCCTGAAGCCATCGGCGAAGTGACCCGCGCCGGCAACATTTTCAAGTTCTTCGCCGGTGAATGCCTGCGCTTGTCCGGCGACTATCTGCCGTCGGTGCGTCCGGGTGTCAACGTCGAAGTCACTCGCGAAGCGCTGGGCGTGGTCGGTCTGATCACCCCGTGGAACTTCCCAATCGCGATCCCTGCGTGGAAAATCGCTCCGGCCCTGGCCTACGGCAACTGCGTCGTGCTGAAACCGGCCGATCTGGTACCGGGTTGCGCCTGGGCGCTGGCTGAAATCATCTCCCGCGCAGGCTTCCCGGCCGGCGTGTTCAACCTGGTCATGGGCAGCGGTCGAGTGGTTGGCGATGCACTGGTGCAGAGCCCGAAAGTCGATGGCATCAGCTTCACCGGTTCCGTCGGTGTGGGTCGTCAGATCGCCGTCAACTGCGTCTCGCGCCAGGCCAAGGTTCAGCTGGAAATGGGCGGCAAGAACCCGCAGATCATTCTCGACGACGCCGACCTCAAGCAAGCGGTCGAACTGTCGGTCCAGAGCGCGTTCTACTCCACCGGCCAGCGTTGCACCGCTTCGAGCCGCTTCATCGTCACCGCCGGGATTCACGACAAGTTCGTCGAAGCCATGGCTGAGCGCATGAAGTCGATCAAGGTCGGCCACGCATTGAAAACCGGCACCGACATCGGTCCGGTGGTCTCGCAAGCGCAGCTTGAACAGGACATGAAATACATCGACATCGGCCAGTCCGAAGGTGCGCGCCTGGTCAGCGGCGGTGGTCTGGTGACCTGCGACACCGAAGGCTATTACCTCGCGCCAACCCTGTTCGCCGACAGCGAAGCCGCGATGCGTATCAGCCGTGAAGAGATCTTCGGCCCGGTGGCCAACATCGTCCGCGTAGCGGATTACGAAGCAGCACTGGAAATGGCCAACGACACCGAGTTCGGTCTGTCGGCGGGCATTGCCACCACGTCGTTGAAGTACGCCAACCACTTCAAGCGCCACTCCCAGGCCGGGATGGTGATGGTCAACCTGCCGACCGCTGGCGTGGACTACCACGTTCCATTCGGCGGGCGTAAAGGTTCATCCTATGGATCACGTGAGCAAGGCCGCTATGCGCAAGAGTTTTACACGGTCGTAAAAACTGCCTACATCGGATCGTAACCCCCGCTGCACCCGCGCGAGGCCTTTGCCTGAGGCCTTGCGCGGCACAAGACCAAAGAATGTTTTACCCGCATAAAAATAATCAGTGGGAGTACATCTACATGCAATCCACCCAAAAGCCGACTCACGTCCGCTATTTGATTTTGCTCATGCTTTTTCTGGTGACCACGATCAACTACGCCGACCGGGCCACCATCGCCATCGCGGGCTCCAGCCTGCAAAAAGACCTCGGCATCGACGCGGTCACCCTTGGGTACATCTTCTCTGCATTCGGTTGGGCCTACGTGGCCGGGCAGATTCCCGGTGGCTGGCTGCTGGACCGTTTCGGTTCGAAAAAAATCTACGCGCTCAGCATTTTCACCTGGTCGCTGTTCACCGTGCTGCAGGGCTATGTCGGTGAATTCGGCATGTCCACGGCGGTGGTTGCGCTGTTTATGCTGCGCTTCCTGGTGGGCCTGGCCGAAGCGCCATCCTTCCCCGGCAACGCGCGCATTGTGGCGGCCTGGTTCCCGACGGCGGAACGCGGTACGGCGTCTGCGATCTTCAACTCGGCGCAATATTTCGCCACTGTTCTGTTCGCGCCGTTGATGGGTTGGATCGTCTACAGCTTTGGCTGGCAGCACGTGTTCATCGTCATGGGCGTGATCGGCATCGTCTTCTCGGGGATCTGGCTGAAGGTGATCTACAGCCCGCGCCAACACCCGATGATCAATGACGCAGAGTTCAAGCACATCGCCGACAACGGCGGCATGGTCGACATGGACCAGGACAAAGGCAAAGGCAAAAAGGCCGATGGTCCGAAGTGGGATTACATCCGTCAGTTGCTCACCAACCGCATGATGCTCGGCGTGTACCTCGGCCAATACTGCATTAACGGCATCACTTACTTCTTCCTGACCTGGTTCCCGGTGTACCTGGTGCAAGAACGCGGCATGACCATTCTCAAGGCCGGTTTCATTGCCTCGTTGCCGGCAATCTGCGGCTTCATCGGTGGTGTGCTTGGCGGTGTGATTTCTGACTACCTGCTGCGCAAAGGCCACTCCCTGACCTTCGCCCGCAAGGCACCGATCATTGCTGGTTTGCTGGTCTCCAGCAGCATCGTGGCCTGCAACTATGTCGATGTTGAGTGGATGGTCGTCGGCTTCATGGCTCTGGCATTCTTCGGCAAAGGCGTGGGTGCACTGGGCTGGGCCGTGGTGTCCGACACGTCGCCGAAACAGATCGCCGGTCTCAGCGGTGGCCTGTTCAACACCTTCGGCAACATCGCGTCGATCACCACACCCATTGTCATCGGCTACATCATCAGCTCCACCGGTTCGTTCAAGTGGGCTCTGGTGTTCGTCGGTTGCAACGCACTGGTGGCGGTATTCAGCTACCTGGTCATCGTCGGGCCGATCAAACGCGTGGTGCTCAAAGAGCCGCCAAGCACCGGTCCTGAACTGAGCAAATTATCCGAAGCGCATTCCTGAAGGAGCGGCGTCATGCAGTTGATTGAACATTCTGACTCGCCGCGCTACATCCGCCTGCACGAGCGGGACAATGTGGTGATCGTGGTTAACGATCAGGGCGTACCGGCCGGCACCGAATTTCCGGACGGTCTGGTGACCGTGGACTTCGTGCCGCAGAGCCACAAGGTCACCCTCGAGGATATCCCCGAGGGCGGCCAGGTGATTCGTTACGGCCAGACCATCGGCTACGCCTTGCAGCCAATTCCGCGCGGCAGCTGGGTCAAGGAAGATCAACTGCGCATGCCGACCGCGCCACCGCTGGACAGCCTGCCGCTGTCCACCGAAGTGCCGGCCGCGCAGGCACCGCTGGAAGGTTATACGTTCGAGGGTTTTCGCAACGCCGACGGCACTGTCGGCACGCGTAACATTCTCGGGATCACCACCACGGTTCAATGCGTCACCGGCGTGCTCGATCATGCGGTCAAGCGCATCAAGGACGAGTTGCTGCCCAAGTACCCGAACGTCGATGACGTGGTGGCGCTGACCCACAGTTACGGCTGTGGCGTGGCGATCACCGCCACGGACGCGTACATCCCGATCCGCACCGTTCGCAACCTGGCGCGCAATCCGAACCTGGGCGGCGAAGCCTTGGTGATCGGCCTGGGCTGCGAGAAATTGCAGGCCGGGCAGGTGATGCACGAGAACGACAGCTCGGTGGATTTGAGCGAACCGTGGCTGTACCGCTTGCAGGATTCCAGTCACGGTTTTACCGAGATGATCGAGCAGATCATGGAGCTGGCCGAGACCCGATTGAAAAAGCTCGACCAGCGTCGCCGGGAAACCGTGCCGGCGTCCGAGCTGATTCTGGGCATGCAGTGCGGCGGCAGCGATGCGTTCTCCGGCATCACCGCCAACCCGGCCCTGGGTTATGCCTCGGACCTGTTGCTGCGCGCCGGTGCGACGGTGATGTTTTCCGAAGTCACCGAAGTGCGCGACGCGATTTACCTGCTGACGTCCCGCGCGGAAACCGAAGAAGTTGCGCAGGAACTGGTGCGGGAAATGGACTGGTACGACCGTTACCTGGCCAAGGGCGAAGCGGATCGCAGTGCCAACACCACGCCGGGCAACAAGAAGGGCGGGTTGTCGAACATTGTCGAGAAGTCCCTGGGCTCGATCGTCAAGTCCGGCAGCAGCGCGATCAATGGCGTGCTGGGCCCTGGCGAGCGGTTCAAGCGCAAAGGGCTGATCTTCTGCGCGACTCCGGCCAGTGATTTTGTCTGCGGGACATTGCAGTTGGCGGCGGGCATGAACCTGCATGTGTTCACTACCGGTCGTGGCACGCCTTACGGTTTGGCCATGGCGCCGGTGGTGAAGGTGTCGACCCGGACCGAACTGGCGCAACGCTGGCCGGACCTGATCGATATCGATGCCGGGCGGATTGCCACCGGGCGTGCGTCGATCGAGGATCTCGGCTGGGAGTTGTTCCACTACTATCTGGACGTGGCCAGCGGCAAGAAACAGACGTGGGCAGAGCAGCACAAGCTGCATAACGACATCACTTTGTTCAACCCGGCGCCGATTACCTGAGACCGAGTTATCGTTCTTCGCGAGCAAGCCCGCTCCCACATTTGATCTGTTGCGCACACATTATTTGTGATCGCCATAGATCCAGTGTGGGAGCGGGCTTGCTCGCGAAGGCGGTCTACCAGACGCAAGCATCCTTAGTGGCTTATCATTAGCCCCCTAACGACGCCCACCAAGGTTCTCCCCGGCATGCTGGCTATCTTCCTCGAAACCCTGAACATCACCGCGCCGGTGTTTGCCATGCTGTTTCTGGGTGTGCTGCTCAAGCGCATCGACTGGATCAACGACAACTTCATTCACACAGCGTCGGCCCTGGTGTTCAACGTCACCATGCCGGCGTTGCTGTTTCTGGGCATCCTGCATGCCGACCTGCACGCCGCGTTGCAACCGGCGCTGCTGATCTATTTCTCGCTCGCCACGCTGGCGTGCTTCGCCATCGCCTGGGGCTGGGCGATCTGGAAGTGTCCTCGGGAGGACCGGGGGATTTACACCCAGGGCGCCTTTCGCGGCAACAACGGGGTCATTGGCCTGGCATTGGCCGCGAGCATGTACGGCGACTACGGGATTTCCCTCGGGGCGATTCTCGCGGCGCTGGTGATCCTGTTCTACAACACGCTGTCGACCATCGTGCTGGCGGTCTACAGCCCGGTGATCAAATCCGATCCGTGGAGCATCTGCAAAAGCGTGATGGTCAATCCTCTGATCATTAGCGTGATTGCGGCGGCGCCGTTTGCGTACTTTCAGATCGGCTTGCCAGGTTGGCTGGAAACGTCTGGCCAGTACCTGGCGCAAACCACATTGCCCCTGGCGCTGATCTGCATCGGCGGCACGCTGTCGCTGGCGGCGTTGCGCAAAAGCGGCAACATGGCGCTCAGTTCAAGCCTGGTGAAGATGATCGGCCTGCCGGTGCTGGCGACGCTGGGCGCGTGGCTTTGGGGCTTTCGTGGGGCGGAGTTGGGGATACTGTTTCTGTACTTCGGCAGCCCGACCGCCGCCGCCAGTTTTGTCATGGCCCGGGCGGCGAATGGCAATCATGAACTGGCGGCAGCGATCATCGTAATCACCACATTGATGGCGGCGATCACCACCAATATCGGGATCTTTTTGTTGCAGTGGGGGGAGTGGATCTAGCTTCAGGATTCGCGGCGTTTTATAGGGCCTCTTCGCGAGCAAGCCCGCTCCCACATTTGGAATGCAATCTCCTGTGGGAGCGGGCTTGCTCGCGAAGACGGCTGAACAGTCACCACTAATGCCAGCGACTTACTCCGGCTTTTGGTAGGTATCAATCACTTCCTGCGCCGCCCGAAACGCATCGATCGCCGCCGGTACGCCGGCATACACCGCGCAATGCAGCAGCGCCTCGCGAATCTCTTCCACGGTGCAGCCATTGTTCAGCGCACCGCGCACGTGACCTTTCAACTCCTGCGGGCACTTCAGCGCGGTCAGCGCAGCGAGGGTGATCAGGCTACGGGTTTTCAGCGGCAAGCCTTCGCGATTCCACACGGCGCCCCAGGCGTGCTCGTTGACGAAATCCTGCAACGGCTGGGTGAACTCGGTGGCATTGCCCAGCGCGCGGTCGACGAAGGCATCGCCCATCACTTGGCGGCGTACTTCAACGCCAGGCTTTTTGTTATCGGTCATGGCAATTCCCTCTTGTGGTGTTGGCGACGCCAGGCGCGCAGCGACGTGAACAGCAAAAACGCCACCAGCGCCGGCAGGACGAAAAACAGCATCAGGTGTTCAAGCTTGCCGGCCAGCGGCATGCCGGTGGTGAACGACACCACGTGCAGGCCGTAGGCCAGATACAAACCCAAAAACAGCAGACCTTCGACGCGGGTCACCCGGTAACCGGAATAGAACAGCGGCAGGCACAACACCGCGACACCGAGCATCACCGGCAGGTCGAATTCCAGGGCGTTGGGCGACACCGACAGCGGCGACGGCGCGATCAGCGCGGTAAAGCCCAGCACGCCCAGCAGGTTGAACAGGTTGCTGCCGATCACGTTGCCCACGGCGATCTCCCGCTGACCGCGCAACGCGGCGATCAACGAGGTGGCCAGCTCCGGTAGCGAGGTACTGACGGCAACGATGGTCAGGCCGATGATCCGCTCCGACAGACCCAGATCAGTGGCGACCGACACCGCCGCACCCAGCAACAAGCGCCCGGCATACACCAGCATCGCCAGGCCGACCAGGATCATCAGTACGCTGCTGAGCCATGGCGCTTGCTGGCCTACGTGAGTGCTGGATTGCGGACGGGCCGAGTGCCGCGACTGGCGAAACAGTAAACCCAGGTACAACACCAATGCCGCGAGCAACAACATGCCATCGGTTCGGGTCAGTTCTTTGTTCCACGCCAATACGAACACCAGCAGGCTGGCGCCGATCATCAGCGGAATATCCAGGCGCACCAGTTGCCGTGAAACCCGCAGCGGAATAATCAGCGCCGACAGGCCGAGGGTGACGAGGATGTTGAAAATGCTGCTGCCGATCACGCTGCCGACGGCGATGTCGGCGTTGTGCGCCAGGGTGGCTTGCAAGCTCACCGCCATCTGCGGTGCGCTGCTGCCGAGGGCGACGATGGTCAGGCCGATGATCAGCGGCCGCACGTGCAACCGCGCGGCCAGGCGCACGGCGGCGCGCACCATCAGCTCGGCGCCGGCGATCAGTAAAACCAGGCCGCTGAGCAATTCGATCACGCTGAGCAGGGGTAAATCGGCAAGTCCGAAAATGGTCGGCGCTCCGTCAGTCAGTCGTCGAGGGCTTGCACGCGAACCCGTGCGGTGCCGCTGCTGATCATGCCCAATTGCTTGGCCGCTTCACGTGACACATCGATCAAGCGCCCACGGGTATGCGGCCCGCGGTCGTTGATACGAACCACGCAGGACCTGTCGTTATTCAGATTGGTGACCTTCACCCGCGTGCCGAATGGCAACTGGCGGTGGGCGGCGGTCAAGGAATGCTGGTTGAAACGCTCGCCACTGGCGGTGCGTTTACCTTGGTGTTTGGCGCCGTAATACGATGCCACGCCGGTCTTGTTGTAGCCATGTGGATCGACGATGTCCGTGCTGGCGCAACCGGCCAACAGAGAGAGCAGGGCGCAGGCACTGAGCAGACGCTTCATAGAAAGGTTTCCCGAAACAAGTGTGGGAGCGAGCAAGCTCGCGAATGCATTCTGACAGTCAACTTTGTGTTGAGTGCCGGACCGCTATCGCGAGCAAGCTCGCTCCCACACGGATTTGAGCCAGGCTTTATTTCTGGCTCCATTCCGATCAGCCTTCGAGCTTGCTTTTGAGCAGTTCGTTGACCTGTTGCGGGTTGGCCTTGCCTTTGGAGGCTTTCATGGCCTGGCCGACGAAGAAGCCGAACATCTTGCCGCGTTTGGCTTCGTCAGCCGCGCGGTACTGTTCGACCTGTTCGGCGTTGGCCGCGAGCATCTCGTCCAGCACCGCCGAGATCGCGCCGCTGTCGGTCACTTGCTTCAAGCCGCGCTTGTCGATGATCTCGTCCGCGCTGCCTTCGCCGTTGGCCATGGCCTCGAATACCACCTTGGCGATCTTGCCGGAGATGGTGTTGTCCTTGATGCGCAGCAGCATGCCGCCCAGTTGCTCGGCCGAAACCGGCGACTGGTCGATGTCCAGGCCCTGCTTGTTCAGCAGGCTGCCCAGTTCAACCATGACCCAGTTGGCCGCCAGTTTGGCGTCGCCGCTGATGCTCACGACTTTCTCGAAGTAGTCGGCTTGTTCACGGCTGGTGGCCAGGACGCTGGCATCGTAGACCGACAGACCGAACTGCTCCTGGAAGCGCTCGCGTTTCTGCGGTGGCAATTCCGGCAGGGTGGCGCGCACGTCGTCGAGGAACGAGTTCTCGATGACGACTGGCAGCAGGTCGGGATCGGGGAAGTACCGGTAGTCGTTGGCTTCCTCTTTGCTGCGCATCGGACGGGTTTCGTCCTTGTTCGGATCGTACAGGCGGGTTTGCTGGATCACCCTGCCGCCGTCTTCGATCAGCTCGATCTGACGCTGCACTTCGGTGTTGATCGCCTTCTCGATGAAGCGGAACGAGTTGACGTTCTTGATCTCGCAGCGCGTACCGAATTCGACCTGGCCCTTAGGACGGATCGACACGTTGCAGTCGCAACGCAGCGAGCCTTCGGCCATGTTGCCGTCGCAGATGCCCAGGTAACGCACCAGCGCGTGGACCGCCTTGACGTAAGCCACGGCTTCCTTGGCGCTGCGCATGTCCGGCTCGGAAACGATTTCCAGCAGCGGCGTGCCGGCTCGGTTCAGGTCGATGCCGGTGGCGCCGGTGAACTCTTCATGCAAGCTCTTGCCGGCGTCTTCTTCCAGGTGCGCGCGGGTGATGCCGACGCGTTTGACCGTGCCGTCTTCCAGGGCGATGTCCAGGTGGCCCTTGCCAACGATCGGCAATTCCATCTGGCTGATCTGGTAGCCCTTCGGCAGGTCCGGGTAGAAATAGTTTTTGCGGGCGAACACGTTGTGCTGGCCGATCTCGGCATCGATGGCGAGACCGAACATCACCGCCATGCGCACCGCTTCCTGGTTCAGCACCGGCAGTACGCCGGGCATGCCCAGGTCTACCAGGCTGGCCTGGGTGTTCGGCTCGGAACCGAAAGTGGTGGAACTACCGGAAAAGATTTTCGACCGGGTGGTGAGCTGGGTATGAATCTCCAGCCCGATCACGACTTCCCATTGCATGTGTTTCTCCTCAGAAGCCGGTTGGGGTGCGGGTGTGCCAGTCAGTGTTTTGCTGATACTGATGGGCAACGTTCAACAGGCGACCTTCCTGGAAATACGGGGCAAGCAGTTGCACGCCGACCGGCAGACCATCGACGAAACCTGCAGGCATGGACAAGCCCGGCAGACCGGCGAGGTTGGCGGTGATCGTGTAGACGTCTTCCAGGTACGCGGCGACCGGGTCGCTGTTCTTTGCGCCGAGCTTCCAGGCCGGGTTCGGCGTGGTTGGGCCGAGGATGATGTCGACCTCATTAAAGGCAGCCATGAAGTCGTTCTTGATCAAGCGACGAATCTTCTGCGCCTTCAAGTAGTAGGCGTCGTAGTAACCGGCCGACAACGCGTAGGCACCGACCATGATCCGGCGCTGCACTTCCGCACCGAAACCTTCGCCACGGGAACGCTTGTACAGGTCGATCAGGTTTTTCGGGTCTTCGCAGCGGTAGCCGAAACGCACGCCGTCGAAACGCGACAGGTTGGAAGACGCTTCTGCCGGGGCGATCACGTAATACGCAGGAATCGCGTGCTGCATGTTCGGCAGGCTGATTTCCTTAACCACGGCACCGAGCTTTTCCAGCTCCTTGACGCTGTTGTGGATCAGCTCGGCAATGCGCGGGTCGAGACCGGCGCTGAAGTATTCCTTCGGCACGCCGATGCGCAGGCCTTGCAGCGAACCGTTGAGGCTGGCGCTGTAATCAGGCACGGGTTCGTCGATGCTGGTGGAATCCTGCGGGTCGAAACCGGCCATGCCTTGCAACAGGATCGCGCAGTCTTCGGCGGTGCGGGCCAGAGGGCCGCCCTGGTCGAGGCTGGAGGCGTAAGCGATCATGCCCCAGCGCGAAACACGACCGTACGTCGGTTTCAGGCCGGTCAGGTTGGTCAGTGCAGCGGGCTGGCGGATCGAGCCGCCCGTGTCGGTGCCGGTGGCCGCCGGCAACAGGCGCGCGGCAACCGCAGCCGCCGAACCGCCGGACGAACCGCCCGGAACGTGTTCCAGGTTCCACGGGTTCTTCACCGCGCCGTAGTAGCTCGACTCGTTGGCCGAACCCATGGCGAATTCGTCCATGTTGGTCTTGCCCAGCGTCACGGCACCAGCGGCGGCCAGCTTGGCAACGACCGTGGCGTCGTACGGTGCTTTAAAGTTGTCGAGCATTTTCGAGCCGCAGCTGGTGCGGATGCCCTGGGTGCAGAACAGGTCTTTGTGAGCGATCGGCGCACCGAGCAGGGCGCCGCTCTCGCCATTGGCCCGGCGTGCGTCAGCGACTTTCGCCTGCTGGAGCGCCAGGTCTTCGGTGAGGCTGATGAAGCTGTTGAGCTGCGGATCGAGCTGGGCGATGCGCGCCAGCAGGACTTTGGTCAGCTCTTCGGAAGAAAACTTTTTATCGGCGAGACCGCGGGCGATCTCGGCCAGAGTCAATTGATGCATTGCAGGCTCTTTCCCTTTAGTCGATGACTTTCGGAACCAGGTACAGGCCGTTTTCGACCGCTGGCGCGATGGACTGATAGGCCTCGCGATGATTGGTCTCGGTCACGACGTCTGCACGCAGGCGCTGGCTGGCTTCCAGTGGATGGGCGAGCGGCTCGATACCGTCGGTATTGACCGCCTGCATTTCGTCGACCAGCCCGAGAATGCTGTTCAGGGCCGAAGTGATGTGTGGAAGATCGGCATCATTGAGGCCAAGGCAGGCCAGATGAGCGATTTTTTCCACGTCGGAGCGTTCAAGCGCCATGGGAATCTCCAGTGGAAAACAGAACGGACGGCGTCCGTGTGTTAGATTGTCGGAACACTACCGCATTTCTACGGTCATAAGGCCGCGATTGTGGGGGTTGGTGCACAGAAAAGCGGCCAATTTAACATATTGGCGCCTTGCCCAAAATCCCTGTCGTTGTTAGAGTTTGCCGCACTTTTTTACCCACGCGTTGCCTAGGGTCCCTTTCCCATGTTCAAGAAACTGCGTGGCATGTTTTCCAGCGATCTTTCCATTGACCTGGGCACTGCCAACACCCTTATTTACGTGCGCGAGCGCGGAATCGTTCTGAATGAGCCATCGGTTGTGGCTATTCGGACACACGGTAACCAGAAAAGTGTCGTTGCTGTCGGCACCGAGGCCAAGCGCATGCTCGGCCGTACGCCGGGCAACATTGCTGCCATTCGTCCGATGAAAGACGGCGTGATCGCCGACTTCAGCGTCTGCGAAAAGATGCTGCAGTACTTCATCAACAAGGTTCACGAAAACAGTTTCCTGCAGCCTAGCCCTCGTGTGCTGATCTGCGTTCCATGCAAATCCACCCAGGTTGAGCGTCGTGCCATCCGTGAATCGGCCCTCGGTGCCGGTGCCCGTGAAGTGTTCCTGATCGAAGAGCCGATGGCGGCTGCGATCGGTGCCGGCCTGCCGGTTGAAGAAGCACGCGGTTCGATGGTTGTCGATATCGGTGGCGGTACCACTGAAATCGCGCTGATCTCCCTGAACGGTGTGGTTTACGCCGAATCCGTACGGGTTGGCGGCGACCGCTTCGACGAAGCGATCATCACTTACGTGCGTCGCAACTACGGCAGCCTGATCGGCGAATCCACCGCCGAGCGCATCAAGCAGGAAATCGGTACGGCCTACCCGGGCGGCGAAGTTCGTGAAGTCGACGTTCGCGGTCGTAACCTGGCCGAAGGCGTTCCACGCGCATTCACCCTGAATTCCAACGAAGTGCTGGAAGCTCTGCAAGAGTCTCTGGCCACTATCGTTCAGGCCGTGAAAAGCGCACTGGAGCAATCGCCTCCAGAGCTGGCTTCCGATATCGCCGAGCGTGGTCTGGTCCTGACCGGTGGTGGCGCCTTGCTGCGCGACCTCGACAAGTTGCTGGCCCAGGAAACCGGTCTGCCGGTCATCGTTGCCGAAGACCCGCTGACCTGCGTTGCTCGCGGCGGTGGCCGTGCATTGGAAATGATGGATAAACACACCATGGATCTGCTCTCCAGCGAATAAGTCGCTGGGTTGCCTCTATGCTGTTGAGCGCGCAGGCAGCACTTTGCAGTGCTGCCTGTTGCGTTTATCTTCTGTCAGTCTGCATCCAGGCCGGTTTGATGCCGTATGAATAAAGAGAACATTTGCCTGGGAGGAGCGGCTTATTAAACCGCTTTTCACCAAAGGCCCCTCACTGGGCGTGCGCTTGTTGGTGCTGGTCGTGCTATCGGTCGCGCTGATGGTGGTCGATGCCCGATTCACACTGCTCAAGCCAGTGCGTAGCCAAATCTCGCTGGTGCTGATGCAGTCTTACTGGATCACCGACCTGCCGCAGCGGCTATGGCAAGGTGTGGCCAGCCAATTCGGCAGCCGTACCGAACTCGTCGCCGAAAACGAAAAACTTAAAACCGAAAACCTGCTGTTGCAGGGGCGCATGCAAAAGCTTGCCGCCCTGACCGAGCAGAACGTTCGGCTGCGCGAGTTGCTCAATTCCTCCGCGCTGGTCAATGAGAAGGTCGAAGTGGCCGAGTTGATCGGCATGGACCCCAATCCCTTCACTCATCGCATCATCATCAATAAAGGTGAGCGCGACGGTGTGGTCCTCGGTCAGCCGGTGCTCGATGCCCGAGGCCTGATGGGCCAGGTGGTCGAGTTGATGCCGTACACCTCCCGCGTGCTGTTGTTGACCGACACCACTCACAGCATTCCGGTGCAGGTGAACCGCAACGGTCTGCGGGCAATCGCCAGCGGCACCGGCAACCCGGAACGCCTGGAATTGCGTCACGTCGCCGACACTGCCGATATCAAGGAAGGCGATCTGCTGGTCAGCTCCGGTTTGGGTCAGCGATTCCCGGCGGGTTATCCGGTGGCGACGGTCAAGGAAGTGATTCACGACTCCGGTCAACCGTTCGCGATTGTCCGCGCTGTGCCAACCGCCGCGTTGAACCGCAGCCGTTATCTGCTATTGGTATTCAGCGACAGCCGCACCGCTGAAGAGCGCGCCAACGACGCCGCACAGGCTCAGGAAGCGCTGGACCAGCATGGCGGAGGGCCGATCATTCCACCGACCCTGACCAAACCTGCCGTCATCGTCCCGGCCGCGGTGGCTGCTCCGGCGGTTCCGGCGGTTGCTCCTGCTCCTGCCGTCACAACGCCGGTCAAGCCTGCTGCCGCCGCGCAACCTGCCGCCGCCAAGCCGCCTGCGACGCAACCTGCTGCCGCTAAACCACCGGCAACTCAACCCGCTGCCGTGCGACCTGCTGTCAAACCGCCTGTCTCCGCGCCGGCTACCACTGGGGGACGAGAATAATGGTCGGTGCTACTTCATCCCGAAATGGCTGGATGGTCTGGCTGACATTCGCCATCGGCATGCTGCTCAGCGTTTCGCCGCTGCCGCAATTCATGGAAATCCTCCGTCCGCTGTGGCTGGCCTTGCTGTTGGCGTTCTGGGCGTTGGCCTTGCCGCAGAAAGTCGGCATGGTCACCGCGTGGTGCCTGGGCCTGGCTGAAGACGTGCTCTACGGCACGCTGCTGGGGCAGAACGCGTTGATCCTGACGCTCATCACGTTCCTGGTGCTGTCGTTGCAACAACGCCTGCGCATGTTCCCGATGTGGCAACAGAGTCTGGTGATCCTGGTGATCTTCGGCCTCGCGCAACTGGTTCAGCTGTGGCTCAGCGCCCTGACCGGCAATCGTCAACCAACGCTGGCGCTGGTCTTGCCGGCACTGGTCAGCGCCTTGCTCTGGCCGTGGATCAGCTACGGTTTGCGCGGATTGCGTCGACGCTACAAAATCAATTAATTCGGTCAGGCATGGGCCCGCACCGGTGCCCTGTGAGGCAGGGCACTAAACAGGGAGATGTCTTGATGAAACGTGTTTACCTCGCCTCAGGCTCTCCGCGTCGGCGTGAACTGCTCACGCAGATCGGCGTGCCGTTCTCCGCCATCAGCGCGGATATCGATGAAACCCCTTTGAATCATGAATCCCCTTCGGCCTACGTCGAACGCCTCGCGCGTGGCAAGGCCGAAGCGGGACGCGGCACGGTCGTGTCCGACGCAGATTTCTGCGTGCTGGGTGCTGATACCGCCGTAGTGCTGAACGGGAAAATTCTCGGCAAACCGGTGGACGAAGCCGACGCGTGCGCCATGCTTATGATGTTGGGAGGACAAGAGCATGAAGTCCTGACCGCCATTGCCGTGCTTGACGGTGAGCGCTGCGAGTCTCGGGTGGTCCGCAGCCTGGTGCGTTTTCGCCACATCGGTCGCGATGAAGCGGCAGCCTACTGGGCCAGCGGTGAACCACGGGACAAGGCGGGCAGCTACGGTATTCAAGGCTTGGGCGCGGTGTTTGTTGCCGGGCTTAATGGCAGCTACTCGGCGGTGGTCGGATTGCCGCTGTGCGAAACCGCAGAACTGCTCGGCCATTTCGGCATACCCTGTTGGCAAACCCTTAACGCGCGCTGAGCGTCGTACTGACTAGATGCGGCCATTATCGTGAACATGCCTGAACGAGACCCTGCCATGAGTGAAGAGATCCTGATCAACATCACGCCGATGGAATCGCGCGTGGCGGTGGTTGAAAACGGTGTCCTGCAAGAGGTCCACGTCGAGCGTACGCAAAAACGCGGAATCGTCGGCAACATTTATAAAGGCAAGGTCGTGCGGGTGTTGCCGGGCATGCAAGCCGCCTTCGTCGACATCGGCCTGGACCGTGCCGCGTTCATTCACGCCTCGGAAATTTCCCTGCGCGAAGGCCCGGCGGTGGAAAGCATCAGTTCCCTGGTTCACGAAGGTCAGAGCCTGGTGGTGCAAGTCACCAAGGACCCGATCGGTTCCAAAGGCGCGCGACTGACTACTCAGTTGTCGATCCCGTCGCGCTATCTGGTGTACATGCCGCGCACGGCTCACGTCGGCATTTCCCTGAAGATCGAAGACGAAGCCGAGCGCGAACGGCTCAAGCAAGTGGTCACCGACTGCGTGGCCAAAGAAGGCATCAAGGAGGCGGGCGGCTTCATCCTGCGTACTGCCGCCGAAGGGGCCGGCGCCGATGAAATCCTCATGGACATCCGCTACCTGCGCCGTCTCTGGGACCAGATCAACGAACAGATCAAAACCATCAGCGCTCCGAGTGTGATCTACGAAGACCTCGGCCTGGCGCTGCGCACCCTGCGTGATCTGGTCAGCCCGAAGATCGAGAAGATCCGCATTGATTCCCGGGAAACCTTCCAGAAAACCACGCAGTTCGTCGCCGAACTGATGCCAGAAATCGCCGACCGTCTTGAGCATTACCCGGGCGAACGGCCGATATTCGACCTGTACGGTGTCGAAGACGAAATCCAGAAAGCCCTCGAACGCAAAGTCCCGCTGAAGTCCGGCGGCTACCTGGTGGTGGATCCGGCGGAAGCCATGAGCACCATCGACGTCAACACCGGTGCGTTCGTCGGTCATCGCAACCTCGAAGAAACCATCTTCAAGACCAACCTCGAAGCCGCGACCGCCATCGCTCGCCAGCTGCGCCTGCGCAACCTGGGCGGGATCATCATCATCGACTTCATCGACATGGAAGATGAAGAGCACCAGCGTCAGGTGCTGCGCACGCTCGAGAAGCAACTGGAACGCGATCACGCCAAGACCAACATCATCGGCATCACCGAACTGGGCCTGGTGCAGATGACCCGCAAGCGCACCCGTGAAAGTCTCGAACAAGTGTTGTGCGAACCGTGCAGCAGTTGCCAGGGTCGCGGCAAGTTGAAGACACCGGAAACTGTTTGCTACGAAATCTTCCGTGAAATTCTTCGGGAGGCTCGCGCCTACCAGGCGGAGGGCTATCGTGTATTGGCGAACCAGAAAGTCGTCGACCGGTTGCTCGATGAGGAGTCGGGCAATGTCGCCGAGCTGGAAGGGTTTATCGGACGCACCATTCGGTTCCAGGTGGAAACCATGTATTCCCAGGAACAATACGACGTGGTGCTGCTCTGAATCGCTACTTTTCAACGCGTCTAGAACGGCTGGCCTCAGCTTTTTGCAATGTTTTTGCCATGGGAGCCAACTGACATGGAACGTCTGACACGCATTTTGGCCGCACTGACCCGCTGGGGTCTGGGCCTGTGCGCGTTGGTATTGGTGTTGATGGCGTTATACGTCAGCCTCGGCCGAGAGCTGACGCCGCTGGTGGCCGAGTACAGTACCGAAGTCGAGACCAAGGCCAGCGCTGCCTTGAGTATGCCGCTGAACATCGGTGAACTGGAAGGCAACTGGAGCGGTTTCGCGCCGATTCTGCTGGCTCATGACGTGACGGTCGGCGAGGGCGCCAATGCCCTGCATCTGGATCAAGTGCGTGCTGTACCGGATATCTGGGCCAGCTTGATGGCTCGCGAAGTGCGCATCGCCCACCTGGAATTCAGCGGCCTGAAAATCAGCCTCAAGGAAGGCGAAGACGGCCATTGGGCGCTGGAAGGTTTGCCGGTGCAGCAGGACCAGCCGCTGGACCCGGAGCAAGTGCTCAATCGCATGCAGATGATCCAACAGCTCTCGGTACTCGATAGCCAGGTCACCTTGCAACCATGGGGTCACCAACCGTTGACCCTGACCTACGTCGGCCTGAGTCTGAAAACCGGCGTTACCCGCCAGCGACTCGATGCCCGTTTGACCCTGCCCGACGGCCAGCCGGTGGCCCTGAGTCTGCGTACGCGTCTACGCGCCAGCGAGTGGAAAAACGGCGAGGCGGATGCGTACCTGAGCCTGCCGCAAAGCGACTGGTCAAAATGGTTGCCCGAGCGTCTGACCCAGCAATGGAACTTCTCCGAGATGAAGGCCGGTGGCGAGCTCTGGGTAAACTGGAACAAAGGCGCCCTGCAAAGCGCCGCCATTCGTTTGAACGCGCCGCAACTGAAGGGGGCCTACGCCGAGCGCAAGCCGATTCAGATCAACAATCTGGCGCTCAACGCTTATTTCCAGCGCAATGCCGAAGGCGTTCTGGTGACGCTGGATTCCCTGGCCATGAACCTCGGCGATACCCGCTGGGAATCACACCTGCAACTCAAGCAAAGTATGGCCACCGACAAGGCTGAAGAGTTTTGGCATCTGCAAGCCGATCGTCTCGACCTCACTCCGATTACGCCACTGCTCAATGCCCTGGGGCCGCTGCCCGAAGGCGTTGCCAAGGCGGTCGAGCGCCTGAAGGTAACCGGTGGTTTGCGCAACGTGCTGATGGACTTCCGGCCCAATGCCACCGATGACAGCAAATTCAGTTTTGCCGCCAACCTGGATCGGGTCGGTTTCGACGCCTATAGCGGCGCTCCGGCGGCGCGAAATGTCAGCGGCAGCATCAGCGGCGACCTCGGCAAGGGTGAGCTGCGCATGGACAGCAAGGATTTTTCCCTGCACCTGGACCCGATCTTCGCCAAGCCATGGCAATACATTCAGGCCAACGCAACGTTGACCTGGAAGCTCGATAAAGAAAGCTTCACCCTGATCTCACCGTACCTGAAGGTGCTGGGCGAAGAGGGCAAGATTGCCGGCGACTTCCTGATCCGCCTGCATTTCGATCACACCCAGGAAGACTACATGGACCTGCGGGTCGGTCTGGTGGATGGCGACGGGCGCTACACCGCCAAGTACCTGCCGACAATGCTCAGCCCGGCACTGGACGAGTGGCTGCGTACGGCGATTCTCAAAGGTGCGGTGGACCAGGGCTTCTTCCAGTACCAGGGCTCGCTGAACCATGGTGCAGCCGAAACGGCCCGCAGCATCAGCCTGTTCTTCAAGGTTCACGATGCCGAGCTGGCGTTCCAGCCCGGCTGGCCGCATGTCAGCAAGGTCACGGGTGACGTGTTTGTTGAAGACAGCGGTGTGCGGATCCTGGCCAGCAAGGGGCAGTTGCTCGACACCCAGGTTCGCGACATTTACGTCAACATTCCCCACGTGCCTGCCGGTCAGAATTCCCATTTGTACCTCGACGGTGCGTTCGCTGGCGGGTTGGGCGATGGCCTGAAAATTCTTCAGCAAGCGCCAATTGGTACGGCCGAGACCTTTGCCGGTTGGGAAGGCGAGGGCGATCTGCAGGGCAAGCTGAAACTGGATATCCCGCTGGCCAAAGGCGAGCAACCGAAGATCCTCGTCGACTTCAAAACCGCCAAGGCCCGTTTGAAACTGGCCGAGCCAACCCTGGAACTGACTCAGCTCAAAGGCGATTTCCGTTTCGACAGCGACAAGGGTTTGAGCGGGCAGAAGATCACCGCGCGGGCCTTTGACAAACCGGTGACGGCACAGATTTTCGCCGATGGCAGCGCTGGCAATCTCAAGACCCGGGTCGCCGCATCGGGCCAGGTTGAAGTAAAGAAACTCACCGACTGGTTGAGCGTCACTCAGCCGTTGCCGGTGTCCGGTCTGATCCCTTATCAACTGCAACTGAACCTCGAGGGTGCGGACAGCCAGCTAATCGTCAGTTCCAGCCTCCAAGGCGTGGCGGTCGATTTGCCGGCACCGTTTGGCATGGCCGCCGATGTTGGTCGCGACACGGTGTTCCGCATGACCCTGCAGGGGCCGGAGCGGCGTTATTGGGTCAGCTACGGTGAGCTGGCGAACTTCACGTTTTCGGCTCCGACCGGCAATTTTGCCGAGGGTCGCGGTGAGTTGTTCCTGGGCGGTGGCAATGCCGTACTGCCCGGCGCCAAGGGCCTGCGAGTGCGCGGCGTGCTGTCGGAACTGGATGTCGGCCCGTGGCAAGACCTGGCGGACAAGTACGCCGGCCAAGATCCGGGCGGCAGCGCCAAACAGTTGCTCAGCAGTGCGGATTTCAAGGTCGGCAAGCTCAGTGGCATCGGCACCACGCTCGATCAGGCTTCGGTGCAGTTAAACCGCAAGCCGACGGCGTGGGCCTTGCAGCTCGACAGTCAGCAGGTCAAGGGCACCGCCAGCATCCCCGATGCGAAAGGCGCGCCGATTGCGGTCAATCTGCAATACGTGCGTTTGCCGGCGCCTGATCCGACGGTTCTGGCCGACGAGAACTCGCCGGATCCGCTGGCCAAGGTGGACCCGACGAAAATCCCGGCGTTGGATATCACGATCAATCAACTGTTCCAGGGCCAGGATCTGGTAGGCGGCTGGTCGCTGAAGGTTCGTCCGACCGCCAAGGGCATCGCGCTCAATGCGCTGGATCTGGGCCTCAAAGGCATTCTGTTGCAGGGCAGCGGCGGTTGGGAGGGTATCCCCGGTTCATCCACCAGTTGGTTCAAGGGCCGGGTCAGCGGCAAAAACCTTGCTGATGTGTTGAAGGGTTGGGGGTTTGCGCCGAGCGTCACCAGCGAAGAGTTTCATATGGATGTCGATGGCCGCTGGCCGGGTTCGCCGGCCTGGCTGGCCACCAAGCGCTTCTCCGGAACCCTCGATGCCTCGCTGAACAAAGGTCAGTTTGTCGAAGTCGAGGGCAGCGCCCAGGCGTTACGAGTGTTTGGTCTGCTCAACTTCAATTCCATCGGCCGCCGTCTGCGTCTGGACTTCTCGGACTTGTTCGGCAAAGGATTGAGTTACGACCGGGTCAAAGGCCTGCTGGTAGCGACCAACGGCGTGTACGTGACCCGCGAGCCGATCCGGCTCACCGGCCCGTCGAGCAACATTGAACTCGACGGCACCCTCAACCTGGTGGGTGACCAGGTCGATGCCAAGTTGCTGGTCACCCTGCCCGTGACCAACAACCTGCCGATTGCCGCGCTGATTGTCGGCGCACCGGCCATCGGCGGGGCGCTGTTCCTGATCGACAAACTGATCGGTGATCGCGTGGCGCGTTTTGCCAGCGTCAAATACACCGTCAAAGGCCCTTGGAAAGAGCCGAAAATCACCTTCGACAAGCCTTTTTGATCCTCTTTTGAAAAAGCACCCGCCAAGCCTATGGAGTAGCATGGCTGCACCTCCTTTCAAGAAGCGATCAAGGAACGCGCCATGTCTGTAGCGGTGATTCAAATGGTCAGCCAAAGCGATGTGCTGGCCAATCTGGCCCAGGCCCGTCGTCTGCTCGAGCAGGCGGCGAGCGGTGGCGCGAAGCTTGCCGTACTGCCGGAAAACTTCGCCGCCATGGGCCGTCGCGACATTGGTGACATCGGCCGCGCCGAGGCGTTGGGCGAAGGACCGATCCTGCCATGGTTGAAACAGACCGCCCGCGACCTCAAGTTATGGATAGTGGCCGGCACGTTGCCGTTGCCGCCGGTGGATCAACCGACGGCGAAAGTGCATGCCTGCTCGCTGCTGGTCAATGACCAGGGCGAAACGGTGGCGCGCTACGACAAGTTGCATCTGTTCGACGTGGACGTGGCGGACAATCGCGGACGTTATCGTGAGTCCGATGACTATGCTTATGGCAGCGGAGTGGTCGTGGCGGACACGCCCGTCGGTCGGGTCGGCCTGACAGTGTGTTATGACCTGCGCTTTCCTGAGCTGTACAGCGAATTGCGCGCAGCCGGAGCAGAGTTGATTACCGCTCCGTCGGCCTTTACCGCGGTCACCGGCGCGGCGCATTGGGATGTGCTGATCCGTGCGCGGGCCATCGAGACGCAATGTTATGTGCTCGCGGCCGCCCAGGGTGGGACCCATCCCGGGCCGCGAGAAACCTGGGGTCATGCCGCAATCATCGACCCGTGGGGCCGTGTGCTGGCGCAACAGGATCAAGGCGAGGCCGTGCTGCTGGCCGAACGCGATAGCAGCGAACAGGCGTCCATCAGGGCGCGGATGCCGGTGTCCAGTCACCGGCGCTTTTTCTCGCAGGGCGCCCAGCGACCTGCCCGTAACGACGAATTTAAGGCGTAAAGCATATGAGCGAGTTGTTGTCCTCAGTCAGTGAACACCTCCTGGCGCCCGGTGGCGTAACAATCGAGAGCCTGCAAGGTGTGCTCGGCGATCTGGCCGGCCCGGGCATCGATGCTGCCGACCTGTATTTCCAGGGGCAGATCTCCGAGTCCTGGGCGCTGGAAGACGGGATCGTCAAGGAAGGCAGTTTCAACCTTGACCAAGGCGTCGGCGTGCGGGCGCAATCGGGTGAAAAAACCGGTTTTGCCTACAGTAATGCGATCACGCTGGAAGCCTTGGGCGCGGCAGCCCGTGCGGCTCGTTCGATCTCCCGGGCCGGGCAGAACGGCACCGTGCAAGCGTTCACCACCCAGGATGTCGCCCAGTTGTACGGGCCGGACAATCCGCTGGAAGTGATGACCCGCGCCGAGAAAGTCGAATTGCTCAAGCGAATCGACGTCGCGACTCGCGCTCTCGACCCGCGTATCCAGCAAGTCACCGTGAGCATGGCTGGTGTTTGGGAACGAATCCTCGTGGCGTCCACCGATGGCAGCCTGGCGGCGGATGTGCGACCGCTGGTGCGTTTCAATGTCAGCGTGATCGTCGAGCAGAACGGTCGCCGCGAGCGCGGTGGTCATGGCGGCGGCGGGCGTACCGATTACCGTTATTTCCTCGCAGAAGACCGGGCCATGAGTTATGCCCGTGAAGCATTGCGGCAGGCGCTGGTCAATCTCGAAGCCATTCCTGCGCCAGCGGGTACGTTGCCGGTGGTGTTAGGTTCGGGCTGGTCCGGCGTGCTGCTGCACGAAGCGGTCGGCCACGGTCTGGAAGGCGACTTCAACCGTAAAGGCAGTTCGGCTTATAGCGGGCGCATGGGCGAGATGGTGGCATCCAAGCTCTGCACCATCGTCGATGACGGCACCCTCGCCGGGCGTCGCGGTTCGTTGAGCGTCGATGACGAAGGCACTCCGACCGAGTGCACCACGCTGATCGAAAACGGCGTGCTCAAGGGTTACATGCAGGACAAGCTCAACGCGCGCCTGATGGGCGTGGCCCGCACCGGTAACGGTCGTCGCGAATCCTACGCGCACCTGCCCATGCCGCGGATGACCAACACCTACATGCTGGCGGGCGAAAGCGACCCGGCGGAAATCATCGCTTCGGTGAAGCGCGGCATCTATTGCGCCAATCTCGGCGGCGGTCAGGTGGACATCACCAGCGGCAAGTTCGTGTTCTCCACCAGCGAGGCGTACCTGATCGAAGACGGCAAGATCACGGCCCCGGTCAAAGGCGCGACGTTGATCGGCAACGGTCCGGAGGCCATGAGCAAGGTGTCGATGGTCGGTAACGATCTGTCGCTGGACAGCGGCGTGGGGACGTGTGGCAAGGATGGGCAGTCGGTGCCGGTGGGTGTCGGCCAGCCAACGTTGAAAATCGATGCGATCACTGTGGGTGGCACAGGATCTTGAGGGCTCTTGAATAAGTGAGGCTTCGGGTGAGCCGCTTGGCGACTCACCCGATAAGGGACTTAACGCAAACCGCGTTGAGTCTCGTCCAGCTCACGGATGTACTTGAAGATTTTACGGCTCGATGCCGGTGGCTTGTTGGTCGCCAGTTCGTGCTGGGCCTGACGGATCAGGGAGCGCAATTGCTGACGATCAGCCTCCGGGTAGTCGAGGACGAACTTCTCCAGGACGCCGTCGTCGCCCGCGATCAAACGATCGCGCCAGCGTTCCAGGCCGTGGAAACGTTCGTTGTACTGGCGAGTGGAGGCATCGAGTTGATCGAGCAAAGTCAGAATGGCGTCAGTGTCCTGATCGCGCATCAGTTTGCCGATGAACATAAGGTGCCGTTTACGCGCGATATTCGCGGTGTGCTTGGAGGCATCGCCCAGAGCCCGGCGCAAAGCGTCGGTCAACGGCAGTTTTGCCAGCAAGTCAGGCTTGAGCGTTGTAAGGCGCTCGCCGAGGTCAACCAGAGCATGAAGCTCGCGTTTGACCTGGGATTTGCTTTTTTCTCCCGTATCGAGGGAGTCGTCGTAAGAATCAACCATGGTGGCCGTCCGCAAAGAAACGCCGCCATGATAACCAGTCGGGGGCCGCTTGTCCGGCCCGGTCGCTCGAAGGCCCCAGCCGAAAGCAGAATTTGAGTGGAGAACAGCATGAGTGCAGTTGAAAGCGTCGGCCCACAAGCGTTGCCGGCACTGCAAGAACAAGTCGAGCAGATCATCGCTGAAGCCAAGCGCCAGGGCGCCAGTGCCTGTGAAGTGGCGGTGTCCCTGGAGCAGGGCCTGTCGACCTCGGTGCGTCAGCGCGAGGTCGAAACCGTCGAATTCAACCGCGATCAGGGATTTGGCATCACCTTGTACGTCGGTCAGCGCAAGGGTTCGGCGAGCACGTCGGCCAGCGGCCCGGAGGCGATTCGCGAAACGGTCGCTGCCGCGCTGGCCATTGCCAAGCACACATCCGAAGACGAGGCCGCGGGCCTGGCGGATGCCGCGCTGATGGCCAAGGACCTGCAGGATTTCGATCTATTCCACGAATGGGATATCACCCCGGAACAAGCCATCGAGATGGCGCTGACCTGTGAAGCGGCGGCATTTGCTGCCGACAACCGGATCAAGAACGCCGACGGCACCACCCTCAGCACCCATCAGGGCTGCCGCGTTTACGGCAACAGCCACGGTTTTATCGGCAGTTACGCGTCGACCCGGCACAGCCTGAGCTGCGTGATGATCGCCGAGGCCGATGGCCAGATGCAGCGCGACTACTGGTACGACGTGAATCGTCAGGGCAGCTTGCTGGCGGACCCGGTGAGCATCGGCCAGCGAGCCGCGCAACGGGCGGCCAGCCGTCTGGGCGCGCGCCCGGTGCCGACCTGCGAAGTGCCGGTGCTGTTTTCCGCGGAACTGGCCGGTGGTTTGTTCGGCAGTTTCCTGTCGGCGATCTCTGGCGGCAGTCTGTATCGCAAATCGTCGTTCCTTGAAGGCACGCTGGGGCAGAAACTGTTCCCGGAATGGCTGACCATCGATGAGCGCCCGCACTTGATGCGTGCCCTGGGCAGTTCGGCGTTCGATGGTGATGGTCTGGCGACCTATGCCAAGCCGTTCGTCGAAAAGGGCGAGCTGGTGTCCTACGTTCTGGGTACGTACTCCGGCCGCAAACTCGGGATGCCGAGCACCGCCAACGCCGGCGGCGTGCACAACCTGTTTGTTACCCATGGCGACGAAGACCAGGCAGCCCTATTGCGCCGCATGGGCCGCGGTCTGCTGGTGACTGAATTGATGGGCCAGGGCCTGAACATGGTTACCGGCGATTACTCCCGTGGCGCGGCGGGTTACTGGGTCGAGAACGGCGAAATCCAGTTCGCGGTCCAGGAAGTGACCATCGCCGGCAACATGCGTGACATGTTCAAGCAGATCATTGCAGTGGGTAATGACCTGGAACTGCGTAGCAACATTCGCACAGGGTCGGTGTTGATCGAGAAGATGACGGTGGCGGGTAGCTAAACCCCGACCGTTACACAAAAAGGCGCGCCACCCAATCGGGTGGCGCGCCTTTTTTATGCCCTTTTGCACATATCCCTGTGGGAGCGGGCTTGCTCGCGAAAGCGGTTTATCAGCCAACGAAAATGTTGAATGTGAAGGCCCTTTCGCGAGCAAGCCCGCTCCCACAATGAATTCGGTGTTCACCGCTGGACTTGTTTTGGTTCTCATTATCATCTAATAATAAATCTCATTACCGAATGAGCCCGGATCATGAGTTCTGCCTTGCACGAGCAGCCTTACCTCGAAAGCTGGCGCTGGATGAGTCGCCAGATCCGTTGCGCGATGGACCCCGACGAGCCACGCCTGATCGAACATTACCTGGCCGAAGGTCGGTATCTGGCGTGTTGCACGGCAACGTCTCCCTGGACCATCGCTGAAACCTCTTTCCGTCTGTTGCTCGACACCGCCGCCGATGTCGCGCTGCCCTGGCACTGGCGGACCTATTGCCTGGATCAGGCCTGGCGTCCGCTGCGCGAACTGGAACGCCTCTCCCTCTGCAAATGCCGCCTTAAGCGCTGGCAAAGCTACACCTGGCAACTGGCGACCTGCGAGTTGCAACCTTCGATTCCTCTCATAGAACTGGTGCAAGGATTTTCTGATGACCAAGACACGCATTGAACGCGACAGCATGGGCGAGCTTCAGGTCCCGGAAGACGCCCTCTACGGGGCACAGACGCAACGTGCCGTAGATAACTTCCCGATCAGCGGCAAGCCTATGCCTGTGCAGTTCATCCGCGCGCTGATTCTGGCCAAGGCCGCTGCCGCCCGCGCCAACGTCGACCTCAAGCAAATCAGCGAATCCCAGGGCAATGCCATCGTCGATGTGGCACTGGATCTGCTCAAAGGCGACTTCATGCAGCACTTTCCGGTGGATATCTTCCAGACCGGTTCCGGCACCAGTTCCAACATGAACGCCAACGAAGTGATCGCCACCTTGGCCAGCCGTTTGCTCGGCGAGCCGGTGAACCCCAATGATCACGTCAACTGCGGCCAAAGCAGCAATGACATCATTCCGACCACTATCCATGTCAGCGCTGCGCTGGCACTGCATGAACAACTGCTGCCGGCGCTGGTGCGTCTGGTGCAGGTGATCGAGCGCAAGGCCGAAGAGCTGCATCACCACGTCAAAACCGGTCGTACACACCTGATGGATGCCATGCCGGTGCGCATGAGCCAAGTGCTCAACGGCTGGGCGCAACAGCTCAAGGCCAACATCGGCCATCTGCAGGATCTGTTGCCGAGCCTGCAATCCCTTGCCCAGGGCGGAACGGCGGTGGGTACCGGCATCAATGCACATCCCGAGTTCGCGGCGCGTTTCAGTCAACAGCTCACCGAGCTGACCCAGGTGCAGTTCAAGCCGGGCACGGATTTGTTTGCGTTGATCGGCTCTCAGGACACGGCCGTTGCCGTCTCCGGGCAACTCAAAACCACCGCGGTCTCGCTGATGAAAATCGCCAACGACCTGCGCTGGATGAACTCCGGCCCGCTTGCCGGTCTCGGTGAAATCGAACTCGAAGCCTTGCAGCCGGGTTCTTCGATCATGCCTGGCAAGGTTAACCCGGTGATCCCGGAAGCCACCGCCATGGTCGCCGCCCAAGTGATTGGCAATGACACGGTCATCACCATCGCCGGCCAGTCGGGGAATTTCGAACTGAACGTAATGTTGCCGATCATCGCCCAGAACCTGCTGAGCAGCATCGAGTTGCTGGCCAACGCCAGCCGTCTGCTGGGTGAAAAGGCCATCGCCAGCTTCAAGGTCAATGAAGCCCGGCTCAAGGAAGCATTGTCGCGCAACCCGATTCTGGTCACTGCGCTCAACCCGATCATTGGTTACCAAAAAGCCGCAGAGATCGCCAAGAAGGCCTATCAGCAAGGTCGTCCAGTGATCGATGTTGCCCTCGAACACACCGACCTGACGCGCAGCCAACTGGAAGAATTGCTCAATCCAGAGAAGCTCACCGCAGGCGGCGTGTAATCACCGCTACCGCTTTGGAGGCTCACCATGGAGCACTGGAAACGCACGATCGAAAGAGCAAATCGCTGTTTCATGCTGGGCGAACTGGTCGATGCCCGCGAAGCTTATTTGCAGGCATTGGCCCTGGCCCAAGTGTTGTTCGAGCGCTGGGCGGATGCCGACGAAGCGGTGGCGGCCTGCGTGATTTCCCACCACAACCTGGCAGACCTGCATTTGCGTTTGAACCAGCCGGAGGAGAGCGCCGAGTACCTGTGCGCCATCCATCAGCGGTTGTTGCAGACCATGCAGGACCCGCGACTGGCGCCAGCCTTGCGCGAAGCAGCGCTGCGCCAGAGCAGCAAAACCTACGTCGAGCTGCTGAATTTCATCAGCGAACATGGCGAATACCCGCGCACCCATCGTTTGCTGCATATCGATGCTGCCTCGCCTGCGTCTATACATCATGGAGTCCATTGAAATGGCTTTTAGCTTGCCTGCCTTGCCGTACGCCTACGATGCCCTGGAACCGCACATCGATGCGCAGACCATGGAAATCCACTACACCAAGCACCACCAGACCTACATCAACAACCTCAATGCGGCCGTAGAAGGCACCGAGTTTGCCGAGTGGCCAGTAGAAAAACTGGTGGCCGCTGTGCAGCAACTGCCAGAGAAGCTCCGAGCTGCCGTGATCAATCAGGGCGGTGGTCATGCCAACCATTCGCTGTTCTGGGAAGTGATGGCGCCTCATGGTGGTGGCAAACCTGAAGGCGAACTGGCCAAGGCTATTGATGAGCAATTGGGTGGCCTGGACAGTTTCAAGGAGGCTTTCACCAAAGCGGCGCTGACCCGCTTCGGCAGTGGTTGGGCCTGGCTGAGCGTGACGCCACAAAAAACGTTGATCGTAGAAAGCAGCGGTAACCAGGACAGCCCGTTGATGAATGGCAATACGCCAATCCTCGGCTTGGATGTCTGGGAGCATGCGTACTACCTTCAGTACCAGAACCGCCGTCCGGAATACATCAATGCGTTCTACAACGTAATCAATTGGCCTGAAGTCGCGGCGCGCTATCAGGCTGCACGGGTATAAGTCGTCTATAAAAAAACAATCAAGGCAGGCTATGGGTACTGAAACGCTGGCGATCGGAAGTGGACGGATGTTCCGTTACGCGATCGGATCGCTGTTACTGCTGGCGGGCATGACGTTGTTGGCCGTCCAGGGGCTGGAATGGCTGGACCTCGAACCGAAAATGCTGCGCGCATTGCAAGGCGGGGCGATTTGCGCTTTGGGCACTGCCTTGGGCGCGGTCCCGGTGTTGGTCATTCGACGCATGCCGCAGGCGGTCAGCGATTCGTTGCTCGGTTTCGGGGCCGGGGTGATGCTCGCGGCGACAGCGTTTTCGCTGATCGTGCCGGGTATTTCCGCCGCTGAAAGCCTGGGGCTGACGCCTTGGGCGGCCAGCGGTCTGATCTGCTTCGGCATCATGCTCGGCGCATTCGGACTGTATCTGGTAGACCGTAAGGTTTCCGGGGCCAGTCCGGAAATGTTGGTGGGCACGCTGGAGCGACCGGTGATTCCACCGCGGATCTGGTTATTTGTGTTTGCCATCATCGCCCACAACATCCCTGAAGGCATGGCTGTCGGTGTCTCCGCCGGTGGCGGCATGCCTGACGCCGACAGTCTGGCCATGGGCATTGCCTTGCAGGATGTGCCGGAAGGACTGGTGATTGCGTTGGTATTGGCCGGGGCGGGGATGTCGCGAGTCAAGTCCTTCCTGATCGGTGCTGCGTCAGGGTTGGTCGAACCGGTCTTCGCGCTGCTTTGTGCCTGGCTGGTGAGCCTGGCCGAACTGCTCTTGCCCTTGGGCTTGGCACTGGCGGCGGGAGCAATGCTATTAGTGGTCACCCATGAAGTCATTCCCGAGTCGCGCCGCCATGGTCACGACAAACTGGCGAGCCTTGGGCTGCTGATCGGGTTTTGTTTGATGATGGTGATGGATACGGCGTTGGCTTAGCGCTGACTGTGTAGCACCTGGCTTAGCCAGCTGCTACAGGGCGGTACTTACTCGCCTTCGCCGAAGTAGTCGTTGATCAACGCTACCAATGCCTGCAGCGCCTCATCAGCCTTTTCGCCTTCGGTGCTCAGGTGGATCTTGGTGCCCTTGCCAGCCGCCAACATCATCATTGCCATGATGCTTTTACCATCGATCGTGGATTCCGGCGTGCGTCCTACTCTGATCGTGCAATCCTTGAACTCACCGGCGACTCCGACGAATTTTGCAGAAGCGCGGGCATGCAAACCCAGCTTGTTGATGATTTCAATTTCCAGAGCAGGCATCGCGATGTGAATCCTTTAGCTGAGGTCGCGGTGGCGGACCTGGACATTCTTCAGGGTTTTTTGCAGGACCTGACCCAGACGTTCGGTCAGGTAGACGGAGCGGTGATGCCCGCCGGTGCAGCCAATGGCAATGGTGACATAAGCGCGGTTGCTCGCTGCAAAGCGGGGTAGCCACTTGAGCAGGTAGGTGGAAATGTCCTGGAACATCTCCTCGACGTCCGGCTGTGCCGCCAGGTACTCGGCAACCGGTTGATCCAGCCCGGACTGCGCGCGCAGCTCCGGTTTCCAATAAGGATTGGGCAGGCAGCGCACGTCGAACACCAAATCGGCGTCCACCGGCATGCCGCGCTTGAATCCAAAAGACTCCACCAGAAACGCAGTACCAGGCTCCGGCTGGTTCAACAGGCGCAGCTTGATGGTATCGCGCAGCTGATACAGGTTCAGATTGGTGGTGTTGATTTTGAGATCGGCGAGGTCGGCGATCGGCCCGAGCAGGTTCGTTTCATCGTTGATCGCCTCGGCCAGCGAGCGATTGGCAGTGCTCAACGGGTGACGACGGCGGGTTTCCGAGAAGCGTTTGAGCAGTGTTTCTTCATCGGCATCCAGGTACAGGACGTCGCACTGGATATGCCGGCTGCGCACTTCTTCCAGCAGTTCTGGAAACCGCGACAGATGGCTCGGCAAGTTGCGTGCGTCGATGGACACGGCAACCAGCGGCTGTGCCAGCTCGGTGTGAATCAACGCGCGTTCAGCCAACTCCGGCAGCAAGCCGGCAGGCAGGTTGTCGATGCAGTAGTAGCCGTTGTCCTCGAGGACATTGAGCGCGGTACTTTTACCGGAGCCGGAGCGGCCACTGACGATGATCAAGCGCATGATTACTGCCCGTTTTGCTCGTCCAGGACAACCTGATACAAGGCTTCATTGCTCGGGGCGCTGCGCAATTTTTCGCGCACGTCCTTGCGATCGAGCATGCTGGCGATCTGGCGCAGTAGCTCCAGGTGCGCATCGGTGGCGGCTTCCGGGACCAATAGAACGAACAACAGGTCAACCGGGGCGCCGTCGATGGCGTCGAAATCGATGGGCGCGTCCAAGTGCATCAAGGCACTGATGGGCAAAGTGCAGCCCTTGAGGCGGCAGTGAGGAATGGCGATGCCGTTACCAAAACCGGTAGAACCGAGTTTTTCACGGGCAATCAGAGCCTCGAAGACATCTTGCATCTCCAGATCCGGCACTTCGCGATGGATGAGGTTGGCAATTTGCTCGAGGGCTTTCTTTTTACTGCCGCCCGGCACGTTCACGAGGGAACGGCCGGGGGTCAGGATGCTTTCAAGTCGGATCATGGGTTGGGAGTGTTAACGACCGGTCGCGCCCTGGAGGAGGCTCTGGGTCTTTTCCTTATGCTTTTTGAGTTGTTTATCCAGCTTGTCGGTCAGTGCGTCGATCGCCGCGTACATATCGGTATGTTCCGCATTGGCGACCACTTCATTGCCGGGAATATGCAACGTGGCTTCGATTTTCTGCTTGAGCTTTTCGACCGTCATCGTGACTTGCACGTTGGTGATCTTGTCGAAATGCCTCTCTAGTCGTTCGAGTTTTTCGCCGATGTAGGAGCGAAGAGGTTCGGTCACTTCCAGTTGGTGTCCACTGATGTTGACTTGCATACAGCTTCTCCTTCGTTGCCAGTGCATAAAGCGGCAGGCAGAAATACCTGCCACTGGAACGCTGTGGCGTGGCTCTACATCAACCGCTTGCGTTCGCTCGAAGGCGCGATCCCGAGAGATTCGCGGTACTTGGCGACGGTGCGGCGAGCCACCTGAATGCCTTGTGCCTCCAGTAAACCAGCGATCTTGCTGTCACTCAACGGCTTTTTCTGATTTTCCGCGGCAACCAGTTTTTTGATGATCGCGCGAATCGCTGTGGACGAGCATTCACCGCCCTCGGAGGTGCTGACGTGGCTGGAGAAAAAGTATTTCAGTTCATAGATTCCCCGCGGGGTATGCATGAATTTCTGCGTGGTCACCCGTGAAATCGTCGATTCGTGCATGCCCACTGCTTCGGCAATGTCATGCAGGACCAGCGGTTTCATGGCTTCGTCGCCGTACTCCAGGAAGCCGCGTTGATGCTCGACAATCTGGGTGGCCACTTTCATCAGGGTTTCGTTGCGGCTTTGCAGGCTCTTGATGAACCAGCGAGCCTCTTGCAACTGGTTGCGCATGAAGGTGTTGTCGGCGCTGGTGTCGGCGCGGCGAACAAACCCGGCGTATTGGGCGTTGACCCGCAGCCGTGGCACCGATTCCTGATTGAGCTCTACCAGCCAGCGTTCGTTGTCCTTGCGCACGATCACGTCGGGAACGACGTATTCGGCTTCACTGGACTCGATCTGCGAGCCTGGGCGCGGGTTGAGGCTCTGGACCAGTTCGATGACCTGGCGCAGTTCATCTTCCTTGAGCTTCATGCGCCGCATCAGCTGGCTGTAGTCGCGGCTGCCAAGCAGGTCGATGTAATCGGTGACCAGACGCTTGGCCTCGGTCAACCAAGGCGTCTTGGCGGGCAACTGGCGCAATTGCAGCAGCAGGCATTCACCCAGGTTGCGGGCGCCGATGCCGGCGGGCTCGAATTGCTGGATGCGGTGCAGGACGGCTTCGATCTCGTCCAGTTCGATGTCCAGTTCCGGATCGAAGGCTTCGAGAATTTCCTCAAGGGTTTCGTCCAGGTAGCCCTGATTATTGATGCAATCGATCAGGGTCACGGCAATCAGGCGATCGGTGTCGGACATCGGTGCCAGGTTCAGTTGCCACAGCAGGTGGCTTTGCAGGCTCTCGCCGGCCGAAGTACGGGTGGTGAAATCCCACTCGTCGTCATCGTTGCTTGGCAAGCTGCTGGCGCTGGTCTGGTAGACGTCTTCCCATGCGGTGTCGACGGGCAGCTCGTTAGGGATGCGCTCGTTCCAGTCACCTTCCTCGAGGTTATCCACCGTCGGGGCGGTTTCCTGGTAGGAGGGTTCCGAAACATCGGCGTTAGGTTGCTGTTCGGCTTTATCGGCCAAGGGATCGGCATTATCGAAGTCGTCGCCTTCTTCCTGGCGTTCGAGCATCGGATTGGACTCCAGGGCCTCCTGGATTTCCTGTTGCAGGTCCAGGGTCGACAATTGGAGCAGGCGGATGGCCTGTTGCAGCTGCGGTGTCATCGTCAGCTGCTGGCCCATTCTCAAGACTAGCGATGGTTTCATGGCAGGGGCTTAACACCTTATTCGCCGGCGCACATGCGCCATCCACTACAGAGCGCCGGAGCGCCAAACATAAGCAAATTATATGCCTGAAACTGAACTGTTTGCCTAGAGCGCCGTAACAATAAAAAACTATAAAGCTTTATTGACGCGTTGCTCATGCTTGTCAGTGGCCGAATACCTTGAAAGCGATGTGTTTGCCTGGAGCGCTCTTCTCAAGAAAAACTATAAAGTTTTTATTGAAAAGGGCGCTCTGGCGATCGCCTGGGACACCTCAGCGCTTACAGGCGGAACTCATGGCCCAGATACACTTCCTTGACCAGTTCGTTGGCCAGGATGGTGGCAGAGTCGCCTTCGGCGATCAGTTGGCCATCGTTGACAATGTAGGCGGTTTCGCAGATATCCAGGGTTTCACGGACGTTGTGGTCAGTGATCAACACGCCAATGCCCTTGGCCTTGAGGTGATGGATGATCTGCTTGATGTCGCCCACCGAAATCGGGTCCACACCTGCGAAGGGTTCGTCGAGGAGGATGAATTTCGGGTTGGTAGCCAGTGCACGGGCGATTTCCACGCGGCGGCGTTCACCGCCGGACAGGCTCATGCCGAGGTTGTCTCGGATGTGGCTGATGTGGAATTCCTGCAGCAGGCTTTCCAGTTCCTTGCGACGATCGGCCTTGTCGAGTTCCTTGCGGGTCTCGAGGATTGCCATGATGTTGTCGGCTACCGAGAGTTTGCGAAAGATCGACGCTTCCTGCGGAAGATAGCCGATGCCGGCCTTTGCACGGCCGTGCATCGGCTGGTGGCTGACGTCCAGATCGTCGATCAGTACGCGGCCCTGATCGGCCTGTACCAGGCCGACAATCATGTAGAAACAGGTGGTCTTGCCGGCGCCGTTGGGACCCAGCAGGCCGACGATTTGACCGCTGTCGATGGACAGGCTGACGTCGCGCACGACCTGGCGGCTCTTGTAGCTCTTGGCCAGATGCTGAGCTTTCAGAGTTGCCATTACTGGGCCTTTTGCTCGTCGGTTTTCTTCTTCGGCTGGATCACCATGTCAATGCGCGGACGCGACTCGGTGACTTTGCTGCCCGTGGCGCGACCGGCGCTGGCGAGCTTCTTGTTGGTGTCGTAGACGATTTTCTCGCCTTGGGTGACGTTGCCGTCCTTGTCGATGACTTTAGCGCGATCGATCAGCACGACGCGGTCTTGCGAGGCGTGGTACTGGATAGTCACCCCGTAGCCCTGGACCGGTTTTGTATCGCCCGCAGTTTGCAGTTGCTCGAAGTAGGCAAGGTTGCCCACCGAGGTCACTACATCAATGTCGCCGGCAGGGGTGCGAGTGATGGTCACGGTGTTGCCGGTAACCTTCATCGAGCCCTGGGTAATGATCACGTCACCTTTATAGGTGGCAATACCATTTTTATCGTCCAGTTGGGCGTCGTCGGCCTGGATGCGGATAGGCTGCTCTTGATCGTTCGGCAGAGCCCAGGCGCTCACGCTTCCCAGTGCTGCGCCCAGACCGAGCAAAATAGGGAGGGTTTTAACGAGCCTCATACTGTCCTCTTACGTTCGATAGCAGGTGTATCCTGCTTTCTTTCAAGTACGCTTTCATTCCGTTGCCTGTCGATACACCACCAGCGCCGTCGATTCTAACGGGTTGATCGGTCTGCGCATATTGCTGTTGCGGGAACACGGTCATGCGAGTGGTGGTGATAAGGGTCCTGCGGTTTTTCTCGTCGAAGCGGGTGATGCGGACCGAGTCGATCAGTTCGACCTGAGTACCGTCCGGATTGACTTCGCCGCGCTCGCTCTGGACGTGCCAGGGGAACTCGGTGCCGCGAAACATGTTCAGGTCGGGATTGGTCAGCAACGTCACCTCGGACGCCTTAAGGTGTTCGACCTTGTCGGACGTCATTTCGTATTGCAGCTTGCCGTCCGGCAGGTACTGCACGCTGTGGGCGTTGATGGCGTAATAGTCGATCGCGGTTTCATCGACCTTGGCCACAGGCTGGTCGAGAAAGCGTTCCGGGCTGATGTTCCAGTAGCCGACCGCCGCGAATATCGCAGCGATGCAACCGAACACCAGGAATTTGCGAATCTTTTTGCTCAGCATGGTTTGGCTCACAGGTACGCGGCGTTGGCCGCATCGAGGCGGCCCTGGGCGCGCAGGATCAATTCGCAGAATTCGCGAGCGGCACCCTCGCCACCACGGGCCAGGGTGATGCCGTGAGCGTGTTCACGCACGAAACTGGCGGCATTGGCCACTGCCATGCCCAGGCCGACGCGGCGAATCACCGGCAGGTCCGGCAGGTCGTCGCCGAGGTAGGCGACTTGTTCATAGCTTAGGTTGAGTTGGGCAAGAAGCTCGTCGAGCACCACCAGTTTGTCTTCGCGGCCCTGGTACAGGTGCGGGATGCCGAGGTTCTTTGCGCGTCGCTCGACCACCGGGGTCTTGCGGCCGCTGATGATAGCGGTCTGCACGCCGGCTGCCATCAACATCTTGATGCCCTGGCCGTCCAGGGTATTGAATGTCTTGAATTCGCTGCCGTCTTCGAGGAAGTACAGGCGCCCGTCGGTCAGGACGCCGTCGACGTCGAAAATAGCCAGCTTGATGTTCTTGCCGCGTTGCAGCAGATCGGTGTTCATCACATTACTCCTGCACGCAGCAGGTCGGACAGGTTGAAGGCGCCGATTGGACGGTCCTCCTTGTCCACCACCACCAGTGCGTTGATTCGATGGTCTTCCATGATTTTCAGGGCCTCGGCCGCCAGCATGTCGGGACGGGCGGTCTTGCCGTGAACGGTCATGACCTCGTCGATGGTCGCGTGATGAATATCGATGGTGCGGTCGAGGGTGCGGCGCAAATCGCCGTCGGTGAAGATCCCGGCGAGTTTGCCATCGGCTTCGAGGATCGCGGTCATGCCCAGGCCCTTACGGGTCATTTCCATCAGTGCGTCTTTGAGAAGGGTGCCGCGCTGAACGTGCGGCAGCTCTTGCCCGGCGTGCATGACGTTTTCCACCTTAAGCAACAGGCGTCGGCCCAGCGCGCCGCCAGGGTGGGAAAAGGCGAAATCTTCAGCGGTAAAGCCGCGGGCTTCCAGCAGCGCAACGGCCAGGGCGTCGCCCATGACCAGAGCCGCGGTAGTCGATGAGGTCGGTGCCAGGTTCAGCGGGCAGGCTTCGTGCTCGACGTGAACATTGAGATTGACCTCGGCAGCCTTGGCCAGCGGCGAATCGGGATTGCCGGTCAGGCTGATCAATTGAATGCCCAGGCGCTTGATCAGCGGCAGCAGGGTGACGATTTCATTGGTGGAGCCGGAGTTCGACAGCGCCAGGATGATGTCGTCGCGGGTAATCATGCCCATGTCGCCGTGGCTGGCTTCGGCCGGGTGCACGAAAAAGGCCGTGGTACCGGTGCTGGCCAGGGTAGCGGCGATCTTGTTGCCGATGTGCCCCGATTTGCCCATGCCGACCACGACCACGCGGCCTTTGCTGGCCAGAATCATCTCGCAAGCGCGTACGAAATCTGCGTCGATACGGGGCAGCAAGCCTTGGACGGCTTCCAGCTCGAGGCGGATGGTGCGTTGGGCGGATTGAATCAGGTCGCTGGATTGGCTCATGTCAGAAATCGTATAGCCTGATGAAAAGGCGGCGATTATAACGGTAATGATCAAAACCCTCACGCAAGTTCGTTGCGCTTTGTAATTCCCTGTTACGTAATCCCCCTAAATGAAGCTTTTTGCGAGACATGTTGCCGAACATGGCCCGGCTTGGGCCTTGGGCGCTTGGCCTTTGCAGTGATATAGTTCGCCGCCAGTTCGGCCTGCCCGGGAGGTATGTGCTTTCGCCAGAAAGCCAGGCGTCCGAGTGAGAGGCTGCATCGCAAGGAGTTTAGATGAGTGCCGATAACGCCTACGCGGTCGAGCTGAAGGGACTGACCTTCAAGCGCGGTGCGCGTAGCATTTTCAATAACGTCGATATCCGTATCCCGCGCGGCAAGGTCACCGGCATCATGGGGCCTTCCGGGTGTGGCAAGACCACGCTGTTGCGCCTGATGGGCGCACAGTTGCGGCCCACCAAGGGCGAAGTCTGGGTCAACGGTCAGAACCTGCCGAAACTGTCGCGCAGCGATCTGTTCGATGCGCGCAAGCATATGGGTGTGCTGTTTCAGAGTGGCGCGCTGTTTACCGATCTCGATGTATTCGAGAACGTCGCCTTTCCGCTACGCGTTCATACCGAGCTTCCGGAAGAAATGATCCGGGACATTGTCCTGCTCAAATTGCAGGCTGTGGGCTTGCGTGGCGCCATCGACCTGATGCCTGACGAACTGTCCGGCGGCATGAAACGCCGTGTCGCGCTGGCCCGGGCGATTGCCCTCGATCCGCAGATCCTCATGTATGACGAGCCCTTCGTCGGCCAGGACCCTATCGCCATGGGCGTGCTGGTGCGCCTGATCCGTCTGCTCAATGACGCGCTCAACATCACCAGCATTGTGGTTTCCCACGACCTGGCCGAGACCGCGAGCATTGCCGATTACATTTATGTGGTGGGCGATGAGCAGGTATTGGGGCAGGGGACACCTGACGAGCTGATGAACTCGAACGATCCACGCATCCGTCAATTCATGACAGGCGAGCCTGACGGCCCGGTCGCGTACCACTTTCCAGCGACGGATTACCGCGCAGATCTTCTGGGGAAGCGTTGATGCGCAAGATTTCACTGATAGAGCGAGTGCGCCGGTTCGGTCACTCGGGCATCGATGCCTTGGCGGTGTTCGGCCGCTCGACGATATTCCTGTTCCATGCCTTGCTCGGTCGCGGCGGTATTGGCGGCGGGTTTGGCCTGTTGATCAAGCAACTGCATTCGGTGGGCGTGATGTCCCTGGTGATCATCGTGGTCTCCGGGATATTCATTGGCATGGTGCTGGCGCTGCAAGGGTTCAATATCCTGTCCAGCTACGGTTCGGAGCAGGCTGTCGGGCAGATGGTTGCGCTGACATTGCTGCGTGAACTGGGGCCGGTGGTGACTGCTTTGCTGTTTGCCGGGCGCGCCGGTTCGGCGTTGACGGCTGAAATCGGCAACATGAAGTCCACCGAGCAGTTGTCCAGTCTGGAAATGATTGGTGTCGATCCGCTCAAGTACATCATTGCCCCGCGCCTGTGGGCCGGCTTCATTTCCCTGCCGGTGCTGGCGATGATTTTCAGCGTGGTGGGTATTTGGGGTGGTTCGTGGGTGGCCGTCGACTGGCTGGGTGTCTATGAAGGCTCGTACTGGGCGAATATGCAGAACAGCGTGACGTTTGCTGACGATGTGCTCAACGGCATCATCAAAAGCATCGTGTTCGCCTTTGTCGTGACCTGGATCGCCGTATTCCAAGGCTATGACTGCGAGCCCACTTCCGAGGGGATCAGTCGTGCCACTACCAAGACCGTGGTGTATGCCTCTTTGGCAGTACTCGGCCTGGACTTTATTCTGACCGCCTTGATGTTTGGAGATTTCTGATGCAAAACCGCACCCTGGAAATCGGTGTCGGCCTTTTCTTGCTGGCTGGCATCCTGGCTTTGCTGTTGCTGGCGTTGCGGGTAAGTGGCCTGTCCCCAAGTGCAACCACCGACACCTATAAACTTTATGCCTATTTCGACAATATCGCCGGTTTGACGGTCAGAGCTAAAGTGACCATGGCCGGTGTGACCATCGGCAAGGTCACGGCGATCGATCTGGACCGCGACAGTTTCACCGGTCGAGTGACCATGCAGCTGGAAAAGCGCGTAGATAACCTGCCGACTGACTCCACTGCATCTATCCTGACCGCTGGCCTGTTGGGCGAGAAGTACATCGGCCTCAGCGTGGGCGGGGAAGAGGCCCTGCTCAAGGATGGTGGAACCATCCATGACACCCAGTCGTCGCTGGTGCTCGAGGACCTGATCGGTAAATTCCTGCTCAATACCGTTAGCAAAGACGCCAAATGAGGAGCTTTTGAATGATCTCTACCTTGCGACGTGGCCTGTTGGTATTACTCGCGGCCTTGCCGTTGATGGCTAACGCTGTGGCGGCGCCTTCCGCGCACGAGCTGATAAAAGACACCACCGACCGATTGCTGGCTGATCTGTCTGCCAACAAAGAGAAGTACAAGCAGGATCCGCAGGACTTTTATACGGCGTTGAACACGATCGTCGGACCTGTCGTGGATGCCGAGGGCATTTCCAAGAGCATCATGACGGTCAAATACTCGCGCAAAGCCACGCCTGAGCAGATGAAGACGTTCCAGGAAAACTTCAAAAAGGGGCTGTTCCAGTTCTATGGCAATGCCTTGCTCGAGTACAACAACCAAGGCATCGTCGTCGATCCTGCCAAAGACGAGTCGGGAGACCGTACCAGCGTTGGCATGACGGTCAAGGGCAGTAATGGCTCGGTTTATCCTGTTTCCTACACGCTTGAGAAGATTAATGGCGAGTGGAAACTGCGCAACGTCATCATCAATGGCATCAACATCGGCAAACTGTTCCGCGATCAGTTCGCTGATGCGATGCAGCGCAATGGCAACGACCTGGACAAAACCATCAATGGTTGGGCCGGGGAAGTCGCCAAAGCCAAGGAGACTGCCGAGAAGCAAACTCCCGAGAAGCAAGCCCAATGAGTGTGTCGGCCATTCGCATGAGCGAAGCCGGCGAGCTGATGCTCAGCGGCATGCTGGATTACCGCACCGGCCCGGGTCTGCGCAAGCAGGGCCAGGCGTTGATCAAGTCCAGCAAGGCCGCCGCGCTGGTGGTGGATTGCTCGGCGGTGTTGAAGTCCAGTAGCGTTGGCTTGTCGCTGTTGCTGTGCTTCATGCGTGATGCAGAGGCGGCCGGCAAGGCGCTGAGCATCCGCGGGATGCCAGAAGACATGCGCGAAATCGCTCAGGTCAGTGAACTGACCGAGCTATTGGCGCATCCCTAACCCGCATCTATAAAGAAGCCCCCCGTCAGAGTCCTGCTTCCCGGGGTTCGCAGGCGCGGGGCTTTTTTGTATGATGTCCGACCCGCGCGCACAGGGCGCCGATTGAGGTTGAGCATGCAGGCCACCGAAGTAAAGAGCTTCCTTGAAGGAAAGCTGCCCGGAACGCTAGTAGAAGTTGAGGGCGAAGGCTGCAATTTCCAGCTGAATGTGATTAGCGATGAACTGGCGGCGTTGAGCCCGGTGAAGCGTCAGCAGCAAGTCTATGCCCATTTGAACCCATGGATCACCGATGGCAGCATCCATGCGGTCACTATGAAATTTTTCAGCAGCGCGGCCTGGGCCGAGCGCACCTGAGCCCAAGGGCGTCGAGATTCTTATGGATAAATTGATTATTACCGGTGGCGTTCGTCTTGATGGCGAAATCCGCATCTCCGGGGCAAAGAACTCTGCCCTGCCAATCCTGGCTGCAACGCTGCTGTGCGATGGCCCGGTTACCGTTGCCAACCTGCCGCACCTGCACGACATCACCACCATGATCGAACTGTTCGGTCGCATGGGCATTGAGCCGGTGATCGACGAGAAGCTCAGCGTCGAAATCGACCCGCGCACCATCAAGACCCTGATCGCCCCGTACGAACTGGTTAAAACCATGCGTGCGTCGATCCTGGTACTGGGTCCGATGGTTGCCCGTTTCGGTGAAGCCGAAGTCGCACTGCCTGGCGGTTGCGCCATCGGTTCGCGTCCGGTTGACCTGCACATCCGTGGCCTCGAAGCCATGGGCGCGGTCATCGACGTCGAAGGCGGCTACATCAAGGCCAAGGCGCCTGAAGGCGGCCTGCGCGGCGCGCACTTCTTCTTCGACACCGTCAGTGTGACCGGTACCGAGAACATCATGATGGCCGCTGCTCTGGCCAAGGGCCGCAGCGTTCTGGCAAACGCCGCGCGCGAGCCTGAAGTCATCGACCTGGCGAACTTCCTGATCGCCATGGGTGCCAAGATCACTGGCGCCGGCACTGACACCATCACCATCGATGGCGTCGAGCGTCTGCACCCGGCCACTTACAAAGTGATGCCTGACCGTATCGAAACCGGCACCTACCTGGTGGCGGCGGCTGTGACCGGCGGTCGCGTGAAGGTCAAGGACACCGATCCGACCATTCTCGAAGCCGTTCTGGAAAAGCTCCGTGAAGCGGGTGCCGAAATCACCTGCGGCGAAGACTGGATCGAGCTGAACATGCACGGCAAGCGGCCTAAAGCCGTCAACGTGCGGACTGCTCCGTACCCGGCGTTCCCGACCGACATGCAGGCGCAGTTCATCTCCCTCAACGCCATTGCCGAAGGCACCGGTGCCGTGATCGAGACGATCTTCGAAAACCGCTTCATGCACGTTTACGAATTGCACCGCATGGGCGCCAAGATCCAGGTTGAAGGCAACACGGCCATCGTGACCGGCACCGAGAAGCTGAAAGGCGCGCCAGTCATGGCCACCGACCTGCGTGCTTCGGCCAGCCTGGTGATCTCGGCGTTGATCGCCGAAGGCGACACCCTGATCGATCGCATCTACCACATCGACCGTGGTTACGAGTGCATCGAAGAGAAACTGCAGATGCTCGGCGCCAAGATCCGCCGCGTACCGGGCTAGTTTCTGTGTCATGGGCGCAGGGACGCGCCCGTTGAATTCGTTTCAAATCGGGGCTGTCTTTTCATTATTGAGAAAGCCTCGATGTGTGTCCGGCGCCATTTGCGACCGGGCATCAGTAGCCTGATTAAGGACTGACGTTTCCCATGTTGACCATCGCACTGTCCAAGGGCCGCATCCTTGACGACACCCTGCCGCTTCTGGCTGAAGCGGGCATCGTGCCGACCGAGAATCCGGACAAGAGCCGCAAGTTGATCATCCCCACGACCCAGGCCGATGTACGTCTGCTGATCGTGCGTGCCACCGATGTGCCGACTTACGTCGAGCATGGTGCTGCCGACCTGGGCGTCGCCGGTAAAGATGTGCTGATGGAATACGGTGGCCAAGGTTTGTACGAGCCTTTGGATCTGCGAATTGCCCTCTGCAAACTGATGACCGCTGGCCGTGTCGGCGATGCCGAGCCCAAGGGCCGCTTGCGAGTGGCGACCAAGTTCGTCAACGTTGCCAAGCGCTACTACGCCGAACAGGGCCGCCAGGTCGACATCATCAAGCTCTACGGCTCGATGGAACTGGCACCGCTGATCGGTCTGGCGGACAAGATCATCGACGTGGTCGACACCGGTAACACGCTGCGGGCCAATGGTCTGGAGCCACAGGATTTCATTGCTGATATCAGTTCCCGTCTGATCGTGAACAAGGCTTCGATGAAAATGCAGCACGCCCGTATCCAGGCGTTGATCGACACCCTGCGCAAGGCAGTGGAGTCTCGACACCGCGGCTGATTCACCTGCGCGACGTTAAGTCGCGCCCGTCTATCCGCCTCATAGCCAGAATTCTCAGGTGCCCAAGCGGATCGGCTGCTAGCTTAGGGCGCCTGAGTTTTTGCCATTCCTATGAGGCTCTCGCTATGACCGCACCGACTGCAATTCGCCGACTCAACGCTGCTGACCCGGATTTCGCGCATCATCTGGATCATCTGCTGAGCTGGGAAAGTGTGTCTGACGACTCGGTCAATCAGCGAGTGCTGGACATCATCAAGGCCGTGCGCGAACGCGGTGATGCGGCGCTGGTGGAATTCACCCAGAAATTCGATGGCTTGCAAGTCGCGTCCATGGCGGATCTGATCCTGCCCCGCGAACGCCTGGAACTGGCCCTGACGCGGATCACCGTGCCTCAGCGTGAAGCCCTGGAAAAAGCCGCGACCCGTGTGCGCAGCTACCACGAAAAGCAGAAGCAGGATTCCTGGAGCTACACCGAAGCCGATGGCACGGTGTTGGGCCAGAAGGTCACGCCGCTGGATCGCGCCGGGCTGTACGTCCCGGGCGGCAAGGCGTCGTACCCGTCCTCCGTGTTGATGAACGCGATTCCGGCCAAGGTCGCTGGTGTGACCGAAGTGGTCATGGTGGTGCCGACCCCGCGCGGTGAAATCAATGAGCTGGTGCTCGCGGCGGCCTGCATTGCCGGTGTCGACCGCGTGTTCACCATCGGCGGCGCTCAAGCGGTTGCGGCGCTGGCTTACGGCACCGAAAGCGTGCCGAAGGTCGACAAGGTGGTTGGTCCGGGCAACATCTATGTCGCCACTGCCAAACGCCACGTGTTCGGTCAGGTCGGCATCGACATGATCGCCGGTCCGTCGGAGATTCTCGTGGTCTGCGACGGCCAGACCGACCCGGACTGGATCGCCATGGACCTGTTTTCCCAGGCCGAGCACGACGAAGACGCTCAGGCGATTCTGGTCAGCCCCGACGCCGAGTTTCTAGACAAGGTCGCCGCCAGCATCACCAGGCTCATGCCAACCATGGAGCGCGCCGAGATCATCGAAACCTCGATCAATGGCCGTGGCGCGCTGATCAAGGTCCGCGACATGGAACAAGCCATCGAAGTGGCCAACCGCATTGCGCCGGAACACTTGGAGTTGTCAGTCGCCGATCCGCAAGCCTGGTTGCCGAAGATCCGCCACGCGGGTGCGATCTTCATGGGCCGTCACACTTCCGAAGCCCTGGGCGACTACTGCGCTGGCCCGAACCACGTGTTGCCGACTTCCGGCACCGCGCGGTTCTCTTCGCCGCTGGGGGTGTACGACTTCCAGAAACGCTCGTCGATCATCTTCTGTTCCGAGCAGGGTGCGTCCGAACTGGGCAAGACCGCTTCCGTGCTGGCCCGTGGCGAGTCGCTGACCGCGCACGCGCGGAGCGCCGAATACCGCATCGTTGACGAAGACTATCCACAAGGGCAGGGGAACTGAAGATGAGTAAATTCTGGAGTCCGTTCGTCAAGAATCTGGTGCCCTACGTGCCGGGCGAACAGCCGAAACTGGCGAAGCTGGTGAAGCTCAACACCAACGAAAATCCCTACGGCCCATCGCCCAAAGCCTTGGCGGCGATGCAGGCCGAGCTCAATGACAACCTGCGTCTGTACCCGGACCCGAACAGCGACCTGCTCAAGCAAGCGGTCGCTAAGTACTACGGCGTGCAGAGCAATCAGGTGTTCCTTGGCAACGGTTCCGATGAAGTCCTGGCGCACATCTTTCACGGTTTGCTGCAACACGAGCAGCCGCTGCTGTTCCCGGACATCAGCTACAGCTTCTATCCGGTTTACTGCGGGTTGTACGGCATCAAGTTCGATGCGGTGCCACTGGACGAGCAGTTCCAGATCAACCCGGCGGATTACGCGAAACCGAACGGCGGGATCATTTTCCCAAACCCGAACGCACCGACCGGTTGCCTGGTGGCGCTGGACGCTGTCGAGCAAATCCTCAAGGCCAGCCCCGATTCGGTAGTCGTGGTGGATGAGGCTTACATCGACTTCGGGGGTGAGACGGCGATCACGCTGGTGGACCGTTATCCCAACCTGTTGGTGACCCAGACGCTGTCCAAGTCCCGTTCGCTGGCCGGCCTGCGGGTGGGTCTGGCGGTGGGGCATCCGGACCTGATCGAGGCGCTGGAGCGAATCAAGAACAGCTTCAACTCCTATCCGCTGGATCGCCTGGCGATTGTGGGGGCAACGGCGGCGTTCGAGGATCGCGAGCACTTCGACAAGACGTGCCGGTTGGTGATCGAGAGTCGAGACAAGGTGGTCGGGCAGCTGGAAGCGAAGGGTTTTGAAGTGCTGCCGTCGGCGGCGAACTTCATCTTCGCCCGTCATCCGCAGCACGATGCGGCGGGTCTGGCGGCGAAGTTGCGCGAGCAAGGTGTGATTGTTCGGCACTTCAAGCAGGAGCGGATTGCGCAGTTCCTGCGGATTTCGATCGGCACGCCGGAGCAGAATCAGGCGCTGATCGACGGTCTCGGCGACCTTTAAACCGCCTTCGCGAGCAAGCCCGCTTCCACACTGGGTCTTCGGAGAACACATAAATTGTGAACACCAGAGATCAAATGTGGGAGCGGACTTGCTCGCGAATGAGGCACCACCGACCTAAAGGATTGCTCGCGGTGTGCCTTGCCATCCCTGCAACAATTACTCTTCTTCTTTTTCTTTGATCGGCGCTGGCGGCGGTCGCAAACCGATTTCTGCCGTGAGCTTGAGTTCCTTGCCGTTGCGCATCACCTGAATCGTCACCTTGTCGGTCGGCTTGATCCGCGCGACCTGATTCATCGAGCGACGACCATCACCGGCCGGTTCGCCGTCGATGGCGAGAATCACGTCGCCCAGTTGCAGGCCAGCTTTCTGTGCCGGGCCATCACGGAAAATCCCCGCGACCACGATGCCCGGACGTCCTGACAGACCGAAGGATTCCGCCAGTTCCTGAGACAGCGGCTGCACTTCAATACCCAGCCAGCCACGAATCACCTGGCCGTGTTCGATGATCGACTTCATCACTTCCATGGCCAGTTTGACCGGAATCGCGAAACCGATGCCTTGCGAGCCGCCGGACTTGGAGAAAATCGCCGTGTTGATGCCGGTCAGGTTGCCGTTGGCGTCCACCAGCGCACCGCCGGAGTTGCCGGGGTTGATGGCGGCGTCGGTCTGGATGAAGTCTTCGTAGTTGTTCAGGCCCAGCTGATTACGCCCGGTGGCGCTGATGATGCCCATGGTCACGGTCTGGCCGACGCCAAACGGGTTGCCGATGGCCAGCGCTACGTCGCCGATGCGAATGTTGTCGGAGCGGCCGACGGTGATCGAGGGAAGGTTCTTCAAATCGATCTTCAGCACCGCGAGGTCGGTTTCCGGGTCGCTGCCGATCACGCGCGCCAGGGTTTCACGGCCATCCTTCAATGCGACCACAATCTGGTCGGCACCGCTGGTCACGTGGTTGTTGGTCAACAAATAACCTTCCGGGCTCATGATCACGCCAGAGCCGAGGCTCGATTCCATGCGCTTCTGCTTGGGCGAGTTGTCGCCGAAGAAGCGGCGGAACTGCGGATCTTCGAACAGCGGGTGGTTCGGTTTGTTAACCACCTTGGTGGTGTACAGGTTGACCACCGACGGCGCGGCTGTGGTCACCGCATCCGCATAGGACACCGGTCCCTGTTGCGTGGTGGTGGTTTGCGGGGCTTGCTGCAGGTTGACGTCGAGGCTCGGAAGCCCGACCCACTGCGGGTAACGCTGGATTATCAACAGAGCGATAAGCACGCCGGCCAACAGCGGCCAGCCGGAAAAACGCAGCGCCTTGAGCATTAAGCACGTCCTGAGAGGTTGCAGGCGGTATGAGACCGCCCATAATGTCGCGCATTATACGAGGCCGAGCGCGCCTCTGAACGGGATATTTAGGAGTCTTTTATGGCCGTCGCCCTGAGCACCCTGGTCGAAGAAGCCGACCGTTACCTGAACAGTGCAAGGATCGCCGATTACTGCCCCAACGGCTTGCAGGTCGAAGGCCGGCCGCAGGTGATGCGCATAGTCAGTGGCGTCACCGCCAGCCAGGCGTTGCTCGATGCTGCCGTCGAAGCCCAGGCCGATCTGGTGCTGGTGCATCACGGCTACTTCTGGAAGGGTGAGAACCCGTGTATTACCGGCATGAAGCAGCGTCGGTTGAAAACCTTGCTCAAGCACGATATCAGCTTATTGTCGTATCACCTGCCATTGGATGTGCACCCCGACGTCGGCAACAACGTGCAACTGGCCCGTCAGTTGGACATCACTGTCGAAGGCCCGCTGGATCCAGACAACCTCAAAGTGGTTGGCCTGGTCGGTTCGCTCAGTGAACCGATGACTCCCCGGGATTTCGCCCGTCGCGTGCAAGAAGTCATGGGCCGCGAGCCGTTGCTGATCGAAGGCAGCGAGATGATTCGCCGCGTCGGCTGGTGCACCGGTGGTGGTCAGGGTTACATCGACCAGGCGGTGTTGGCCGGCGTCGATCTGTACCTCAGCGGTGAGGCCTCCGAGCAAACCTTCCACAGCGCCCGGGAAAACGACATCAGCTTCATCGCCGCAGGCCACCACGCCACCGAGCGTTATGGCGTGCAGGCGTTGGGGGATTACCTGGCGCGACGTTTCGCCCTTGAGCACATCTTCATCGATTGCCCGAATCCGATTTGATCACCACCTATCCACTGTGGGGGTGGGCTTGCTCGCGAATGCTGATTCACATTCACCAGGGATGTTGACTGATAGACCGCATTCGCGAGCAAGCCCGCTCCCACAGTGGTCTGCAGTGCCCAAACGCGGGGGTATATTCATATACCCTTTCGATCTAGCCCGCGTCCTGATTAGAAGAGGTCGCTGTGCTAGGATTCCCCGCTCGAACACGGCCCGCTGGCCGTCCATAAGATCGTTTTCGTGAGTAGCCATGGTCGACAAACTGACGCATCTGAAACAGCTGGAGGCCGAAAGCATCCACATCATCCGCGAGGTCGCCGCCGAGTTCGATAACCCGGTGATGCTGTACTCCGTCGGTAAAGACTCCGCCGTGATGCTGCACCTTGCGCGCAAGGCATTCTTCCCGGGCAAACTTCCATTCCCGGTGATGCACGTCGACACCCAGTGGAAGTTCAAGGAAATGTACGCGTTCCGCGACCGCATGGTCGAAGAACTGGGCCTGGACCTGCTGGTGCACGTGAATCCCGAGGGTGTTGCGCAGGGTATCAACCCGCTCACCCACGGCAGCGCCAAGCACACCGACATCATGAAAACCGAAGGCCTCAAGCAGGCCCTCGACAAGTATGGTTTCGATGCCGCTTTCGGTGGTGCCCGTCGCGACGAAGAGAAGTCCCGTGCCAAAGAGCGCGTGTATTCCTTCCGTGATACCAAGCACCGCTGGGACCCGAAGAACCAGCGTCCAGAGTTGTGGAACGTCTACAACGGCAAGGTCAACAAGGGCGAATCGATTCGCGTGTTCCCTTTGTCGAACTGGACCGAACTGGACATCTGGCAGTACATCTACCTCGAAGGCATCCCGATCGTGCCGCTGTATTTCGCCGCCGAGCGCGACGTCATCGAGATGAATGGCACCTGGATCATGATCGACGACGAACGCCTGCTCAATCACCTGAGCGATGAAGACAAGGCGCGCATCGTCAAGAAGAAGGTCCGTTTCCGCACACTGGGCGACTACCCGTTGACCGGTGCTGTCGAGTCCGAGGCCACTAGCCTGACCGACATCATTCAGGAAATGCTCCTGACGCGAACTTCCGAACGCCAGGGCCGAGTCATCGATCACGATGGCGCCGGCTCCATGGAAGAAAAGAAACGTCAGGGTTATTTCTAAGGGGTTGTCATGTCGCACGCATCTGATTTGATCAGCGAGGACATCCTCGCCTATCTGGGCCAGCACGAACGCAAGGAAATGCTGCGCTTTCTTACCTGTGGCAACGTCGATGACGGCAAGAGCACCCTGATCGGGCGCCTGCTGCACGACTCCAAAATGATCTACGAAGATCACCTGGAAGCCATTACCCGCGATTCGAAAAAAGTCGGCACCACTGGCGACGATATCGATCTGGCATTGCTGGTCGACGGCTTGCAGGCCGAGCGGGAGCAGGGCATCACCATCGATGTCGCGTACCGCTATTTTTCCACCGCCAAGCGCAAGTTCATCATCGCCGACACCCCTGGCCATGAGCAGTACACCCGCAACATGGCCACCGGTGCCTCCACCTGTGACCTGGCGATCATCCTGGTCGACGCCCGCTACGGCGTGCAGACCCAGACCCGTCGCCACAGCTTCATTGCCTCGTTGCTCGGCATCAAGCACATCGTGGTCGCCATCAACAAGATGGACCTCAACGGCTTTGACGAAACAGTATTCGAGTCGATCAAGGCCGATTACCTGAAGTTCGCCGAAGGCATCGCGTTCAAACCGAGCACCATGGCCTTCGTGCCGATGTCGGCGTTGAAAGGCGACAACGTGGTGAACAAGTCCGAGCGCTCGCCGTGGTACACCGGCCAGTCGCTGATGGAAATCCTCGAGACCGTCGAAATCGCCAGCGACCGCAACTACACCGACCTGCGTTTCCCGGTGCAGTACGTCAACCGTCCGAACCTGAACTTCCGTGGTTTTGCCGGTACGCTGGCCAGCGGCATCGTGCACAAGGGCGATGAAGTCGTTGTGTTGCCGTCGGGCAAGAGCAGCCGCGTGAAATCCATCGTCACCTTCGAAGGTGAGCTGGAGCACGCAGGTCCTGGTCAAGCCGTAACGCTGACCATGGAAGACGAGATCGACATCTCTCGCGGCGACCTGCTGGTGCACGCCGACAACCAGCCGCAAGTGACCGACGCCTTCGACGCCATGTTGGTGTGGATGGCTGAAGAGCCGATGCTGCCGGGCAAGAAATACGACATCAAACGCGCCACAACGTATGTGCCGGGTTCGATCACCAGCATCGTCAACCGCGTTGACGTGAACACCCTGGAAGAAGGTCCGGCCAGCTCGCTGCAGTTGAACGAGATCGGTCGGGTCAAGATCAGCCTCGACGCGGCCATCGCGCTGGACGGTTACGCGAGCAACCGCACCACCGGTTCGTTCATCATCGTCGACCGTTTGACCAATGGCACCGTCGCGGCCGGCATGATCATCGCTCAACCGGTGAGCCATGGCACCAGCACGCATCACGGCAAGCTCGCTCACGTCGCCACCGAAGAACGCGCCCAGCGCTTCGGCCAGCAACCGGCCACCGTGTTGTTCAGCGGCTTGTCGGGCGCGGGTAAAAGCACCCTGGCCTACGCAGTTGAACGCAAGCTGTTCGACCTGGGCCGTGCAGTGTTTGTACTCGATGGCCAGAACCTGCGCCATGACCTGAACAAAGGTCTGCCACAGGATCGCGCCGGGCGTACCGAGAACTGGCGTCGTGCGGCGCATGTTGCGCGTCAGTTCAACGAGGCTGGTCTGCTGACCTTGGCTGCGTTCGTTGCGCCGAGTGCCGAAGGTCGTGAGCAGGCCAGGGACCTGATCGGCAAGGAGCGTCTGCTGACGGTCTACGTCCAGGCTTCGCCGACGGTCTGTGCCGAGCGTGATCCGCAAGGGCTGTACGCGGCGGCCGGGGATAACATCCCGGGCGACTCCTTCCCGTACGACGTGCCGCTGGACGCTGACCTCGTGGTCGACACCCAGTCGCTGTCGCTGGAAGAAAGCGTCAAGCAAGTGCTGGATCTGCTGCGCAAGCGTGGCGCGATCTAAGCGTTAGCCGGTAAAAAAGAAACCCGCCAATGAGTGATCATTGGCGGGTTTTTCATGTGCGCTGATATTCAAATGTGGGAGCGGGCTTGCTCGCGAATGCATTCTGTCATTCGACATTGATGTCAGCTGACACACCACGTTCGCGAGCAAGCCCGCTCCCACAAGGGATCAATATTGGCTTGGGAATTCGCGATGCATCTGCGCCAGCAACGCATCCTTGTCTTCCCACAGCTGATTGATCCAGCCCTGGAACTGCAATCGATACTCACCATCCTGATCGTAGTTCTTGCCGATGAACTGCGGCGGAATCTTCAGTTCCTGAAAGTGCACCACCACCTCCTTCACGTTCCCACAGAGCAGATCCCAGTAGCCGGGACGCCCGGCCGGGTAGTGAATGGTCACGTTGACGATCGCTTCGAGCTGTTCACCCATGGCGTCCAGCACAAACGCAATGCCGCCGGCCTTGGCCTTGAGCAGGTATTTGAACGGTGATTTCTGCTGGGCATGCTTGCCTTCAGTGAAGCGCGTACCTTCGACGAAATTGAAAATCCCCACCGGGTTATTGCGGAACTTGTCGCACGTCTTGCGCGTGGTTTCCAGGTCTTTGCCTTTCTTCTCCGGGTGCTTTTCCAGGTACGCCTTGGAGTAACGCTTCATGAACGGAAAGCCGAGTGCCCACCACGCCAGACCAATCACTGGCACCCAGATCAATTCCTGTTTGAGGAAGAACTTCAGCGGGCGAATCTTCCGGTTCAGCACGTACTGCAACACCATGATGTCGACCCAGCTCTGATGGTTGCTGGTGATCAGGTACGAGTGCTGATAGTCCAGGCTTTCGAGGCCGCTGAGCTTCCATCGGGTGTGCCCCAGCAGGTCCATCCAGGCCTTGTTGTTGCTGATCCAGGCTTCGTGGATGTGGCTCATCAGCCAGTCGGTGAAGCGCTGGGCGGCGGGGAAGGGCAGCAGCAGTTTGAAGATCGCGACAATGAACAAAGGTGTGCAGCAGAGGATCGTGTTCAGCGCCAACAGCAGCGAGGCAATCACGCCGCGCACGGGTGCAGGTAGAAAATCCAGCATTTAAAGATCCAGAGGTCGGTTGGCGGCTTGAATCGCGGTCAGCGCGATGGTGTAGACGATGTCGTCGACTTGCGCGCCGCGCGGCAAGTCGTTCACCGGTTTGCGCAGGCCTTGCAACATTGGCCCGAGGCTGACGCAGTCGGCGCTGCGCTGCACGGCCTTGTGGGTGGTGTTGCCGGTGTTCAGGTCGGGGAACACGAACACCGTGGCGCGACCGGCCACCTGGCTGTTCGGTGCAAGTTGTCTGGCCACGGATTCGTTCGCGGCGGCGTCGTACTGCAACGGGCCGTCGATCAGCAGCGAGTTCTGTTGTTCATGGGCGAGCAACGTGGCTTCGCGAACCTTCTCGACTTCTTCGCCACTGGCCGATTCACCGCTGGAGTAGCTGATCATCGCCACACGCGGAGTGATACCGAATGCGGCGGCGGAATCAGCGCTTTGCAATGCAATCTCGGCCAGTTCGGTGGCACTCGGGTGCGGGTTCATCACGCAGTCGCCGTAGACCAGCACTTCCTCCGGAAACAGCATGAAGAACACCGACGACACCAGCGTGCAGCCTGGCGCAGTCTTGATCAGTTGCAGGGCCGGGCGGATGGTGTTGGCGGTGGAGTGAATGACCCCGGACACGAGGCCGTCGACTTCATCCAGCGCCAGCATCATGGTGCCGATCACCACGGTGTCTTCCAGTTGCTGCTCGGCCATCGGCGCGTTGAGGCTTTTGCTTTTGCGCAGGGCAACCATCGGTTCGACGTAACGCTCGCGGATCAGGTCCGGGTCGAGGATCTCCAGCCCCGGCGGCAACTCGATGCCCTGGGCGCGGGCCACGGCTTCGACGTCCGCCGGTTTGGCCAGCAACACGCAGCGGGCAATGCCCCGCGCCTGACAGATCGCCGCGGCTTGCACGGTCAGCGGCTCGCTGCCTTCGGGCAGGACGATGCGCTTGTTGGCCGCCTGGGCACGCTGGATCAATTGATAGCGGAACACCGCCGGCGACAGGCGCATTTCCCGTGGCGTGCCGCAACGCTGATGCAGCCAGTTGGCGTCCAGGTGGCTGGCGACGAAGTCGGTGATGATTTCCGCACGCTCGCGGTCGTCGATCGGAATTTCCTTGTTAAGGCCGTTCAACTGGTTGGCGGTGTCGTAGGAGCCGGTGCTCACCGACAACACCGGCAGGCCGGCCTGCAAGGCGCCACGGCACAGGTCCATGATGCGTGGGTCGGGCAGGGTGTCGCTGGTCAGCAACAGGCCGGCCAATGGCACGCCGTTCATCGCCGCGAGACTGACGGCGAGAATGATGTCATCGCGGTCACCGGGCGTCACCACCAACACGCCAGGCTTGAGCAGCTCGACGGTGTTGCGCATGGTGCGGGCGCAAATAATGATTTTGGTCATGCGCCGGGTTTCGTAATCGCCGGCATTGAGCACCTGAGCGCCCATCAGATCCGCCACGTCCCGGGTGCGCGGCGCGTTCAGCTCCGGCTGGAACGGAATGCAACCCAGCAGACGGAAATCGCCACTGCGCAGCAACGGCGAGTGCTCTTTCAGGCGCGAGGCGAAGGCCTCCATGCTTTCGTCGGTCTTGACCTTGTTGAGGATCACGCCGAGGACCTTCGGGTCTTTCGGCCCGCCGAACAATTGCGCCTGCAATTCCACGCGGCCGGACAGTTCGGTCAGCACTTCGTTTTCCGGCGCCGACACCAGGATCACGTCGGCATCGAGGCTTTTGGCCAAATGCAGATTGACCCGCGCGGCGTAACTGGCGCTGCGGGTCGGGACCATGCCTTCGACGATCAGCACGTCTTTGCCGATGGCCGCTTGCTGATAAAGGGTGATGATTTCTTCGAGCAACTCATCGAGTTGACCGTCACCGAGCATCCGCTCGACATGGGCCAGGCCCAACGGCTGCGGCGGTTTCAAACCGTGGGTGCGGGCCACCAGTTCAGTGGAGCGTTCAGGGCCCGTGTCGCCTGGATGCGGCTGGGCAATCGGTTTGAAAAAGCCGACCTTGAGGCCGGCCCGCTCAAGGGTGCGTACCAGCCCGAGGCTGATGGAGGTCAGACCCACACCAAAGTCGGTGGGCGCGATAAAAAAAGTTTGCATGCGGATTCTCTAAGGGAGCATGGCAATGGCGATCATCTATAGCTGACGATCTACCGAAATTCAGTCGCCAAGGTTATCGCTAACCGAGCCTTGAGCGCACCAACCACAATCAAAGGGCTGGCCGATTTTTTCAAGACGTTGCACAGGGTCCAGCACCCAGGCCCGGGATTGCCACGGCGGCTGGTGGCGCAGGTGCTGAGTATGACCGCAGGAAAGCTCGGCCACCCAGTGCCCGTCCTCGTCCTGATGGAAGCCTGTGACCGTCGAGCCTTTTGTCGCACCCCGTCTGTCCGGGTTGTGTTCGCTTTCGGGCGATTGCTTCGCTAAACTTGGACATTCTTCATTCTTATGCAAAAGGTCTCGCCCCATGCTGATCGCCGCCAATAAGGCTGTCTCCATCGACTATACCCTGACCAACGACGCTGGTGAGGTCATCGACAGCTCCGCCGGCGGCGCGCCGCTGGTCTACCTGCAAGGCGCAGGTAACATCATCCCGGGCCTGGAAAAGGCTCTGGAAGGCAAAACAGTCGGTGACGAACTGACTGTCGCCGTAGAACCTGAAGATGCCTATGGCGAATACGCTGCCGAACTGGTCAGCACCCTGAGCCGCAGCATGTTCGAAGGCGTCGACGAACTGGAAGTGGGCATGCAGTTCCACGCTTCCGCTCCGGACGGCCAGATGCAGATCGTCACCATTCGCGATCTGGACGGCGACGATGTCACCGTCGACGGCAACCACCCGTTGGCGGGTCAGCGCCTGAATTTCCAGGTCAAGATCATCGACATCCGTGATGCCAGCCAGGAAGAAATCGCTCATGGTCACGTCCATGGCGAAGGTGGCCATCACCACTGATTTTCTGCGCTAAGCTCAGAGAACTGGAGAGGCGCCCGAGGGGCGCCTTTTTAGTCCGCGGCTGTCCCAGGCGACACCGCCAAGTGGCTGTTTCGAGAAGAACACGGGAATCTGGAGTTCGTCATGAGTGCTTTTCACGACCTTAAATTGACAGCCCTGGATGGTCAGGAGCTACCGCTGGCGCCCCTCAAGGGGCACGTCGTGCTTGTGGTCAACGTCGCCTCCAAATGTGGCTTGACCCCACAGTACGCGGCGCTGGAAAACCTCTACCAGCAATACAAGGACCAAGGCTTCAGCGTGCTGGGCTTGCCGTGCAACCAGTTTGCCGGGCAGGAACCGGGCACCGAGCAAGAGATCCAGGAGTTTTGCAGCCTTAACTATGGCGTGAGTTTTCCGTTGTCCAGCAAGCTGGAAGTCAACGGTCATGAACGTCATCAGTTGTACAAACTGTTGGCGGGCGAAGGCGCGGAATTTCCCGGCGACATTACCTGGAACTTCGAAAAATTCCTGTTGGGCAAGGATGGTCGCGTTTTGGCGCGGTTCTCGCCGCGTACGACGCCGGATGATCCGACTGTCATTCAGGCAATCGAAAAAGCGTTGAGTTGATCCACAAAAATCGCAGCCACCGAGCTGCGATTTTTTATGTCTGCCTTTTGACCCTTAATCACCGTAATCAATAGTGCTGTGCATCACCTGGCACTCCGCATATTATCGCCGTCATAAAATTTCCATCCCGTCGATATCGTTTTCGTGGAGTGCCCCATGCCTGTTAAAGCCCTGTTCAAACCGTTCCACCTCGGCACCCTCGAACTGCCGACCCGCGTCGTCATGGCGCCTATGACTCGTTCGTTTTCGCCGGGTGGCGTACCTAATTCCAAAGTGATCGAGTACTACCGTCGTCGCGCTGCGGCGGGTGTTGGCCTGATCATCACCGAAGGCACCACCGTCGGTCACAAGGCCTCCAACGGCTACCCGAATGTGCCGAACTTCTACGGTGAAGCGGCATTGGCCGGCTGGAAAAAAGTCGTCGACGCCGTCCACGCCGAAGGCGGCAAGATTGTTCCGCAACTGTGGCATGTCGGCAGCGTGCGCCGCATCGGCACCGAGCCGGATGCCAGCGTGCCGGGCTACGGTCCGTCGGAAAAATTGAAGGACGGTCAGGTCGTGGTTCACGGCATGACCAAACAGGACATCCAGGACGTGATCGCCGCGTTTGCGCAAGCCGCCAAGGATGCCCAGAGCATCGGCATGGATGGCGTGGAAATCCACGGCGCCCACGGCTATCTCGTCGATCAGTTCTTCTGGGAAGGCAGCAACCAGCGCACCGACGAATACGGCGGTAGCCTGGCCAATCGTTCGCGGTTCGCCATCGAATTGATTCAGGCGGTGCGTGCAGCAGTCGGCGAAGGCTTCCCGATCATCTTCCGTTTCTCACAGTGGAAGCAGCAGGACTACACCGCACGCCTGGTGCAAACCCCGGAAGCATTGGGCGAATTTCTCAAGCCGTTGTCCGACGCCGGCGTGGATATTTTCCACTGCTCGACACGCCGTTTCTGGGAGCCGGAGTTCGACGGTTCCGAGCTGAACCTGGCAGGCTGGACACGCAAACTCACCGGCAAGCCGACCATCACCGTGGGCAGCGTGGGTCTGGATGGTGAGTTCCTGCAGTTCATGGTCAACACCGACAAGATCGCACAACCGGCCAGCCTGGAAAAACTGCTGGAGCGTTTGAACAATGACGAGTTCGATCTGGTGGCGGTGGGACGTGCGCTGCTGGTCGATCCGGACTGGGCGCAGAAAGTGCGTGACGGTCGCGAGGAAGACATTCTGCCGTTCAGCCGTGAGGCGTTGATGACGCTGGTTTAAGCGGCGACTCGTCGGGCCTCTTCGCGAGCAAGCCCGCTCCCACATTCGATCGCATCTCCCTAAGAGAACTCGGTCAACTGTGGGAGCGGGCTTGCTCGCGAAGGCTGACTCCATGTCACCAAAAAATTCAGGATAAGGTCTGTGCACCAGGAACCACCTGCTCCCCAACACAAGCCCCCCGCAACTGCCCCTCAAACTGTTCGATAATCGCCGCCCACCCCTGACGGCTCGCATGCTGGCGCGCATTGAGCCGCACGCAACGCAAGGTTTCGTCCATCTCCAACAGCCACGCGGCTGCATCGCAGAACGCCTCTTCATCCCCCGGCATCGCCAGCACGCCGTTGTAGCCATGGCGAATATGCTGGGCCGCCGCAGCCTGATCGTAGGCCACCACACCCAGCCCCGAGGCCAGCGCCTCGAGCACCACATTGCCGAACGTCTCAGTCAGGCTCGGAAACAGAAACACATCCCCTGACGCATAGTGACTCGCCAAGGCTTCGCCGCGCTGCGAACCGCAGAAAATCGCTTCGGGCAGTTCCTGTTCCAGGGGCATTCGTTGCGGACCATCACCGACTACGATCAGTTTTATTGTCTTCTGTGGATAAGTCGCCTTGAGCCTGTCGAAACAACGCTTGAGCAAACCCAGATTTTTCTCCGGTGCGAGGCGTCCTACGTGAATGACGGCAATGTCGTTATCCTTCAAACCCCACTGTTCGCGCAGCGCCGGCAACCGTTTGGTCGGGTGAAACAACTGACTGTCGACCCCGCGAGAAAGCAACGCCAGGCGCTCGAAATTCCGGCGTTCCAGCTCCAGTCGCTGACTGACGCTCGGCACCAGCGTCAGGGTCGAGCGATTGTGAAACCAGCGCAGGTAGTGGGTCAGCAGGCGTGTCAGCAGCCCGAATCCGTATTGCCTGGAGTACTGCTGGAAATTGGTGTGAAAGCCGCTGACCACTGAAATCCCAAGTCGCCGTGCCGCGCGCAACGCAGACAATCCCAGTGGGCCTTCCGTGGCGATGTACAACACGTCCGGGCGATGACGCTTCCAGCGCCGCAACAGCTTGTGCATCGACGACTGACCCCATTGCAAACCGGGATAGCCCGGCAGCGGCCAGCCACGGCACAGCAACAACGTATCGTCACTGCCTGTCTGCGGGTCGCAAGCCTGGCGTGGCCGCACCAACTCCACCTGATGTCCGCGCGCGCGCAAACCGTCGCACAAACGGCCAAGGGTATTGGCCACGCCATTGATTTCGGGAGGGAAGGTTTCGGTGATCAGGGTGATATGCAGAGCTGTCGTCATGACCTCAGTGTCGGCTGAGGCCATGTCGTCATTGTGGCGTTTCGATGATGGATTTGTGACCGGCTCAGCGTTGCGTCACCAGGTTTTCCGCGCCGCGTTCGCGCACCCAGAATAACGTCGCCCCGGCCACGGCGGCCGGCATCATCAGGATGTTGACCACTGGAATCAGCAGCACCAGATAAACGCTGCCGCCGAAGCTCATGCTCTGCCAGCGCTTTTCGCGCAGCCAGGCGAGCATCTCGTTCCAGCCCAGTTTATGGTTGTCCGCCGGGTAGTCGATGTACTGGATCGCCATCATCCACACACCGAACAGCAGCCACAACGGCGCCGCAATAATGTTCACCACCGGGATGAACGAGAGGATGAACAGCCCGATTGCGCGGGGCAGGAAGTAGCCGAGTTTGCGCATTTCCCGGGCCAGGGTCCGCGGGATCATGGCGATCAGTTCGCCCCAACTGAACGCCGGGAAGTCGTCGGTGCCACGCACCACCACTTCGACTTTCTCCGCGAGGAAGCCATTGAACGGCGCGGCGATGATGTTGGCGAGCATGGTGAAGGTGAAGAACACCATCAACACCACCAGCACGACAAAAATCGGCCAGAGGACGTAATTGAGAAAACTCAGCCAGTCGGGCAGGGAAGGCATCAGCGTATCGACCCACAGGCTGAATTGATGGCTGGCCAGATAGATCAATCCGACGAACAGCACCAGATTGATTGCCAGCGGCAACAACACGAACAAACGCAGGCTGGGAGTCAGGACCAACTTGAGGCCTTCGCGCAGGTATTGCGGGCCGGACAGAACGGGGGCGGGCATATCGTGCTCCGAGCAGAGGGAAAACGCGCCGACCTTACCGGCTTTGCCCCATGGGCGAAAGCGCGGTAGCGACATCGACATTAACTGTAACAAAGGCGTCTAAATATTCATCGTCACGGGATAGAGACCGCCTATGAGCTGGATTGTTAAACCGTATTTCCTTAATCTTCGCCCCCTCGATACGCTGCACCCAATCTTTTACAGGACTGTCGAGCTCAAGCCTTCCCCAAGTGCTTTCAACGGTCCTTTTTTATTCCCGCCGGTAACTCGGCGTTCCGCGCCAGGTGTTCCGGGCCGGTTTACAGGAGCAGGTCATGTCTGAAGTCCGTCATTCGCGAGTGATTATTCTCGGTTCCGGCCCTGCCGGTTACAGCGCCGCGGTCTATGCCGCCCGTGCCAACCTCAAGCCACTGCTGATCACCGGCATGCAGGCCGGTGGTCAACTGACCACCACCACCGAAGTCGACAACTGGCCGGGCGACGTCCACGGCCTGACCGGCCCGGCGTTGATGGACCGCATGAAAGAGCACGCCGAGCGCTTTGAAACCGAGATCGTTTTTGATCACATCAATGCCGTGGACTTCGCCGCCAAGCCGTACACCCTGACTGGTGACAGCGCGACTTACACCTGCGACGCGCTGATCATCGCCACCGGCGCCAGCGCTCGTTACCTGGGCCTGCCGTCGGAAGAAGCGTTCATGGGCAAAGGCGTTTCGGCCTGCGCGACCTGCGACGGTTTCTTCTATCGCAACAAGCCAGTCGCCGTGGTCGGTGGTGGTAACACGGCTGTGGAAGAAGCGCTGTACCTGGCCAACATCGCCAGCACGGTGACCCTGATCCACCGTCGCGAAACCTTCCGCGCCGAGAAGATCCTGATCGACAAGCTGAATGCCCGGGTTGCCGAAGGCAAAATTATCCTGAAGCTGAACGCGAACCTGGACGAAGTCCTGGGCGACAACATGGGCGTGACCGGTGCCCGCCTGAAGAACAACGACGGCAGCTTCGACGAGCTGAAAGTCGACGGCGTGTTCATCGCCATCGGCCACACCCCGAACACTTCGTTGTTTGAAGGTCAGCTGACGTTGAAAGACGGTTATCTGGTCGTGCAGGGCGGCCGTGACGGCAACGCCACTGCCACCAGCCTCGAGGGTATCTTCGCCGCCGGTGACGTGGCTGACCACGTTTACCGCCAGGCCATCACCTCGGCCGGCGCCGGCTGCATGGCGGCACTGGATGCCGAGCGTTACCTCGACGATCTGCAGAACGCTTCGTTCTGATTGCGTATCGATGAAAAAACCGGCCTCGGCCGGTTTTTTTGTGCCCGCAGAAAAGCCCGATCAACTCTGTGGGAGCGAGCCTGCTCGCGAAAGCGGTGTGTCAATCGACATCTATGTTGAATGATAAATCGCTTTCGCGAGCAGGCTCGCTCCCACAGGGGAGTGTGGCGCCGTCAGCCTTTTAGCCGTTCCTGGACAAAATCCATGACCTTCAACGATTGATAGATGGCATTGGCGGCAACGCGACCGAACGGCCCGCCATTCCAGTCCAGCAAGTACGGTTTGAACAACTCATAACGCTTACTTTCCCCGCACACCGCTTCGGCGATCACCCGGCCGCCAATCGAGCCGGTGTTCAAGCCATGACCACCAAACGACGTGCAGGCCCAGACGCCCGGCTCCAGCAATCCCAGGTTGGGCATTTTATTGGTGGAATAGCCCATCAGGCCGGACCAGGCCAGCTCGATCTTGACCGGGGCCAGTTGCGGATAAACCGCGACCATGTCCGCCTTGAGCATTGCCGCTAGGGCGGTTTCGTTCTGCTCGTTACGGGTGGTGATGCGTCCTCCCCAAAGCAGGCGATCGCCTTCGACGACGCGGTAATAGTCCGAGGCGCGGCGGTCATCGGAGAACGCGGCGCTGGAGTCGAGGACGTTTTTGATCGAGTCGCCCAAGTGTTCGGTCAACACCACGTAGGTCGCGATGGGCAGGTAGGCGCGGCTGAGTTTTTGCAGCTCTCGCCCGCCGTAACCGCCGGCGCAGAACACCAGGTCCTGGCTGCGCACGGTGCCGTGAGCCGTCTGGACAATTTTGTCGGCGCCTTCGCGATGCCAGGCCAGCATTTTTGATTGTTCGAAAATCTTGCCTCCGGACGCTTCGATGGCAAGGGCCAGTCCCAGGCAATAATTCAGCGGGTGGAAGTGCATGGCGTTGGGATCTTCGACACCCTGGAAATAGCGCAGGGTGTGGGCGCGTTCGCGGACGTGGGCGGTGTCGAGGAAGTTGAGCTCATAGCCGAAGTCGCGGCGCATCGTGTCGATGTGGTTTTTCACGCCAGCGCTGTCGTCGTAGCGCTTGACCTGAATCGTGCCAGCGGACGGATTGCAGCCGGTCAGGTCTAACTCGGCGATATTGCGGCGGACAATCTCCACGCCCTCGACCGACATCTGAAAGAGTTCTTTGGCGTGTTCCAGTCCCAGTTTTTTGCGGATCGCCCCCGACCCTTCAGCCCAGCCCGGCGAGACCACGCCGCCATTACGGCCGGACGCGCCCCAGGCGACCTGGTGGCTTTCGAGGATGATCACACGCTTGCCGCGTCGGGTCAGTTCCAGGGCGGCGGTGAGGCCGGCGATGCCGGCGCCGATGATGCAAACGTCGCAGGTTTCTTCGGTGCGCAGCTCGGTCCTGGCAGCGCGGGGCAGCGAGGTTTGGGAGTACCAGGTCGTGGGGAAGGACATGCTCAATCCTTGAAGAGTTACCTTTTGTGGGAGCGAGCCTGCTCGCGAAAGCGGTGTGACAGTCAACATTGATATCGACTGATCCGGCGCATTCGCGAGCAGGCTCGCTCCCACAGGGTTCGAGTGGTTATTTGATGGTCGAGTAGTCGACGCCGTACCACTTGTCCGACAGCTTGGTCAGCGTGCCGTCCTTGTGCATGTCGCCAATGATTTCGCTCAGTTTGGCCTTCAGTTCCGCGTCACCCTTGTCGGTGGCAATGGCCAGGGGTTCATAGAACGCCACCGCGTTGTCGACGGCCCGCAACGGATAACCCTTCTTCACCGCTGCATCCAGTGTGCTGCGTTGCGTGAGGATGGCGTCCAGACGAGCACCGTCACCCAGGCGCAGGTCGTCCAGCGGTCCGACGGAACCGGCGTACGTCTTCATTTTCTGGGTCTTTACGTCGTAGACGACTGGGGGCACATCCGTGGTTTCAATGGCCAGTGCCTGATTCAGGAAGTCCTCGGACGTGGTGCCGCCTTCGACGCCGATGGTCTTGCCATTGAGTGCTTTATGGTCCGTCACCGTGGATTTGTCGTGCACCGCAAACACGTAAGGCACGTAGTAATAGGTCGCCGGGAAATCAAGAATCCGTGCACGACTTTTGGTCGCGGTCATCGAACCCACGGACATGTCCCAGCGCCCGTTCCACTTGCCCGCAGTGATCACGTCCCAATCGGGAGTGATGAACTTGACCTCGACGCCGAGACGCTTGGCGATCTCCTTGGAAACGTCGATATCAAACCCGTCGATTTCATTCTTGTCGTTGATGAAGCCTTGGGGTGGCCAGGTCGCCGAGGTGGCGACGGTCATCGTTTTACTGCTCTGGATTTTGTCCAGTACGGCTCCGGCGTTGGCAGCGCCGACGAACAACAGCGACATGGCGGCTGCGAGGGTTAGTACGTGTTTTTTACTGAGCATGTTCATCTCCACTTCTCGTTATTGTTATGCGGGGTAAATCTGTTCTCAGTGACCGATGATCTGCGACAGGAATTGCTGCGCGCGTTCGGTCTGTGGGTTGTTGAAAAACTCGGTGGGGGTGGCTTGTTCGATGACCTGGCCCTGGTCCATGAACAGCACGCGGTCGGCGACCTTGCTGGCAAAACCCATTTCGTGGGTCACGCAAATCATGGTCATGCCGTCGGTGGCCAACTCGCCCATCACGTCCAGCACTTCGTGGACCATTTCCGGGTCCAGGGCCGAGGTCGGCTCGTCGAACAGCATCACTTTGGGTTTCATGCACAGCGCCCGGGCAATCGCCACGCGTTGCTGCTGGCCGCCGGACAGTTGCGAAGGGTACTTGTCGGCATGCTCGGCAATGCGCACTCGCTCCAGGTAAATCTGAGCGCGTTTTTTTGCCTCAGCGGAGGACACGCCTTGCACCAATTGCGGGGCCAGGGTCAGGTTGTCCATCACGCTCAGATGCGGGAACAGGTTGAAGCTCTGGAAGACCATGCCGATTTCCCGGCGCACCGCACTGACACTTTCGGCCTCGCTGGTGAGGGTGATGCCGTTGACCTGAATGTGACCTTTCTGGAAATTTTCCAGGTGGTTGATGCAGCGAATCATCGTCGACTTGCCTGAGCCCGAAGGCCCGCACACCACCAGGATTTCGCCGGTGGCGACGTTCAGGTCGACATCGCGCAACGCGTGAAAATCGCCGTACCACTTGTTCAGGCCGGTGATGGAAATCATTGAAGGGCTGGTTTGCGCGGCAGGCGCAAGCTCGAGTTGCTCAGCAGTATTGGTTCGAGTCATCACGCATCAACCCCTTGCAATGGATCGGTTGACCCGTTTTTCGATCCGCGCCTGCACCCGTTCGAGGATGAACGACAGGGCCCAGTAAATCATCGCGGCAGTGATCAGCATTTCCAGGTGGCGGAAGTCAGCGCGGCCCTGGGTCTTGGCCAGGTACATCAGTTCCCAGACGCCGATTACCGACACCAGCGAACTGTCCTTGAGCATGGCGATGAACTGATTGCCGGTGGGCGGGATGATCACCCTCAAGGCTTGCGGCATGATCACCCGGCTCAGGGTCTTGAAAGGGTTGATGCCCAGAGCCCGTGAAGCTTCCCACTGGCCCACTGGAATGCTCTGGATACCCGCACGGAAAATCTCGGTCATGTAGGCGCCGTAGCACAGCGACAACGCGAGGATGCCGGCCGGCACCGCGTCGACCACATAACCCAGTTGTGGCAGTCCCAGGTAAATCAGGTAGATCTGGATCAGCAGCGGCACACCTCGAAAGAACGAGGTGTAGAACGAGGCGATGGCGTTGGCCAGGCCGTTGTTCGACAGCTTGGCTACGGCACCGATCAAGGCCAGCACGAAGGCAATCACAATCGCCACGGCGGAGATGTACAGCGTGGTCGCCGCGCCCTGGATGATCAGGAAACCAATCTTGTCGAAGATGAAACTGTAGGAGAGGTCGAAGGTGTCGAAAAAGGCCAGGAACAGGATCAGCAACTCGATCCAGACCACGGTAGTTTGCACCCTGAACTTCAAGCGTCCGAGGACGTGGAAGTTCAGCGTGCCCAGCGCGGCAATCGCCAGGCCGATGGCGATATTGCGTGCGGTGAGGCTGTCCGGGGCATTGCCCAGCAAGGGATGCAGAACATGGCTAAGGGCGCTGTTGCCCAGGTTCATCAGGTAGGAGGCGAGGAACAGCACCACGGCCACGCCAAGCAGGAATTGAGGATCATTGGACTTTTTCTTATAAATTATATTGTCGTGATACATGACGGCCTCAGGCTTGTAGGTGGCAGTGATCTCGCTGGGTAAAAGGGGTATTTGGTCAGTATTGCGACGCAAAATCCGGGACTACAAGCGAACATAATTCGCTATGTCAGTCCCGGATCGCAGTTTGCTTGTCAGGAAAGCTTCGCCAGGCAGGCCTCAAGGATATCCAGCCCTTCCTCCAGCACAGCCGCCTCGGTGGTCAGTGGCGCGAGCAACCGAATGATGTGTCGCGATTTGCCGCTGGGCATCAGCAGCAATCCCGCGTCTCGGGCCAGGCTCAGCAATTGCGTGAGTTGTGCCGATGCTGGTGTGCCGTCGGCATGGGTCAGCTCGATGCCGCGCATGGCACCGACGCCGGTCAGGCGGCCCAGGAACGGTGAAAGCTTGCTGGCGCGCCAGGTTTCGTAGCGGCTGACAATCGCTTCTTCCTGTTGCGCACCCCAGGCTTGCAGGTGGGCGTCAGTCATTTCGTCCAGGGTCGCCAGTGCGGCGGCGCAGGCGATGGGGTTGCCCGAATACGTCCCGCCCAATCCGCCTTTGGGCAAGGTGTCGAGCAGCGACTTGCGCCCGACCACCGCACCCAGCGGCACGCCGCCGGCAATGCTTTTGCCCAGCAGGATCAGGTCCGGTTCAATGCCCAGTCGCGAGAACGCAAAACGCTGGCCGGTGCGACCGAAGCCGGACTGGATTTCATCGGCAATCAGCAGAATGTTTTTCTCGTCACAGAAACGCCGCAGCGCCTGGGCGAACTCCACGTCCATTGCCAGGAAGCCGGCTTCGCCCTGCACAGGTTCGACGATGAAACAGGCCACGTCATCGACGTCGATCTCGACGCTGAACAAGCGCTCCATGGCTTTCAGGGCTTCGGCGCAGCTCACACCGTTGTCCTTGCTGGGGAACGGCAGGTGGAACACCGGCCCCGGCAAGATGCCGACTTTTTGTTTGTAGGGCGCGACTTTGCCGTTGAGGTTGAGGGTGGCCAGCGTGCGACCGTGGAAGGCACCGTCGAAGGCGATGACCGCTGTGCGTCCGGTCGCGCCTCGGACGATCTTCAACGCGTTTTCCGCCGCTTCCGCACCGCTGTTGGTGAGCATGCCGCTGACCGGGTAATCCACCGGAATAAACGCGGCGAGGCGATCCATGAAGTCGATGTAGGGCACATGCGGGGCAGCGTTGAACGCGTAGTGGGTCAGCCGGGTGGCTTGTTCGCGAATGGCCTCGACGATGCGCGGATGGCAATGGCCGAGGTTCAGTACTCCGATGCCGCCGACAAAATCGATGTAGCGTTTGCCATCGGTGTCCCAGACCTCGGCATTTTTGCCGTGGCTGAGCGTGACGGGGTGAACGATGTTGATCGACCGACTGATGGTTTCGCTGCTCATGGATGACCGACTCTGAAGAAGGGATGCTTCTTTTTATCTAAGCCGTGAGCAGCGGTGCCCGGCAAACGAAATAAAGTTGCCGGGTCAATCTTAAAAGTCGGGATGTGTTTTTTGTTGTGGGATTACCGGCGAGTCAGCGGCTGTTGAGCGAACTTCACACCGGCCAGACCGTGTGCAATCAACGCGCGGATATTGCCGTGATCGCTGCCCTTGGGTGTCGCCACCACCGAGCGGTAGTGCTCGCCGAACGCCAGCAGCGCTTCTTCATCGCTCAAGCCTTCCAGCAGCGCCAGACCCAAGGTCTTGCACGAACCTTCGTTCTGCCCGGCGGCGTTTTCCACGCCACCGTTGTTGAACGCCTGGGGCTGATAATCGTAACCGGCGGCAATGAAGGCCAGGGTGTCGGCAAAAACGTGTTCGCCGCTCTTGAGGCTGGCGCGCAGGGTATTCAAATCACTCATTGGGTTTTCCTTTGGCGAACGCCGCTTGTTGGTCGGCGCTGGCTTCTTGCTGGTATTGGGCTTTCCACTCGGCGTACGGCATGCCGTAGACGACTTCGCGGGCGTCATCGAGGCTGACGTCGATCTGGCGTTCATCAGCCGCGGCCTTGTACCACTTGGACAGGCAGTTGCGGCAGAAACCGGAGAGGTTCATCAGGTCGATGTTCTGCACGTCCTTGCGGCTGTCCAGATGGGCTACCAGCCGACGGAAGGCGGCGGCTTCAAGTTCGAGGCGTTGTTGATCGTTCATGATGGGCTCTGTGCAATCAAATCGTGGCGCGGATGATAAAAGCCTGGCGACCAATGCGCCAGACGCGGTCAGCGGCTTGCTGCAAGCGTTATCGACACCGACTCGGCGAAGCGCAGGGCATGAGGCTTGTCGACTTCCACTTCGGCATACAGCACCGACTCGTTGGCCATGACCAGGTCCAGCAGCTCCTGGGTCAGACGCTCGAGCAGGGCAAAGCGATTGCCCTCCACGTGGGCAATGATTGCCTTGGTGATGGTTCGGTAATTGAGCGCGTGATCGATGTCGTTGTCACGCACCGCGTCCTGGGCCGCATACAGAATGGTGAGGTTGATCAGCACATCCTGCTTGTTGAGGATTTCATCCTCGTTGATCCCGATGAAGGTCCGTAGGCACAGGTCCTTGACTCGGATGCGTGCCATTCCTGGTTGAAGTTGTGGCATTACTACTTGCTCCGTCCAATCAATTGCAGGAACTCCTGACGGGTGTTGCTCGACTCGCGGAAGGCGCCGAGCATCACCGAGGTGTTCATGGTCGAATTCTGTTTCTCGACGCCGCGCATCATCATGCACATGTGCTTGGCTTCGATGACCACCGCGACACCGGCGGCGTCAGTCACCTGTTGCACCGCCTCGGCGATTTGTCGGGTGAGGTTTTCCTGGATTTGCAGGCGGCGGGCAAACATGTCCACCAGTCGCGCAATCTTCGACAGGCCCAGCACCTTGCCTGTTGGAATATAAGCCACATGGGCCTTGCCGATGAAGGGCAGGATGTGATGCTCGCACAGCGAGTAGAGTTCGATGTCGGCGACGATGATCATCTCGTCGGTGTCCGAGGCAAACAGCGCGCCGTTGACGATTTCTTCGACACTCTGCTCGTAGCCATGGCAGAGGTACTGCATCGCTTTGGCGGCGCGTACCGGGGTGTCACGCAGGCCCTCGCGGTCGGGGTTTTCACCGAGGCCAATAAGGATCTCGCGATAGTTCTGGGGCAGGGATAACGTCATGGAACATCCTCGCGGGGCAACTATTTGATGTGCCGTCCGCCGTTGACGGCCAGGGTCGTGCCGGTGACATAAGGGTTGTCGAGCAAATAGCGCAGGCTTTGGTAGATCACTTCGCTGCCGGGTTCGATGCCCAGCGCGGACTTGGCCAGCGCCTTGGCGCGGTACGCCGCGTCGTCGTCAGGATTGAACAGTAGCAGGGCGGGCGCGATACCGTTGACCTTGATCCCCGGCGCGTATTTCGCGGCAAAGGACAGGGTCAGGCTGTCGAGCCCGGCTTTGCTGGCGCAATAACCGATGTGTTTGCTGCTGCCCTTGCGGGTCACGTCATCGCTGATGTGCACGATGTCGGCGGGGCTTGAGCGTTCGAGCAAATCCGCACAATGCAGGTTGATCAGGTAGGGCGCAAGCATGTGCACGTTGAACATGCGGGTGAACGCTGCAGCGTCGGTGTCCGGGGTTTCGGCCAGCCATTCTGAAGCGTTATGCACAATCGCCCGCAGGCTCTCGGTGTGGGTTTTCAGCTCGCTGATGAACGCGAAGATTCCGGCTTCTGTGGAGAAGTCGGCAAACACCGCGGTCGCTCCCAGGTCGCGCAGGGTTTGCACACCGGGGCGTTCGCTGCGGTAGCTGAAGATCACCGGATGGCCGTCTTCGAGCAATCGCTGCGCACAGTGCAGGCCGACACGCTGGCCGGCACCGGTGATGAGGATCGGAGCGGAGGAGGAAGTCATGAACGGCTCGCGTCGCGGTGAGAGCAAAACTATACCAGCGACGGGAGTCGTGTACCTATTGTGGGAGCGGGCTTGCTGGCGAAAGCGGACTGACAGCCAAAAATGATGTCGACTGGAACATCGCTTTCGCGAGCAAGCCCGCTTCCACAAGAAGCTCTCAGCGGTTTTGGGTTGAGGGCTCGGCGGGCAACGGACGCGTCGGCGTGCTGTTCAACCAGCCGGCCAGCAGACGGGTCGACAGCGGAATGAAGAAGTAGACCATCAATGGCGTCAGGCACAGGGTGCTGATGAACACCCGGCTCAGCAATCCCAGGTCGCTTATCAATGGCCCGAGGACAAAATTGAACAGCAGGGACACCGGGAAGAACGCCAACCAGATCGCCACGGCCTGTTTCCAGCGTGGCGGGCGTTGACCGACGGCCCCGAACCAGCCTTCGATGCCACTGACCCGATGTTCCGTAGGATGGGCGAACAGGTCGCTGCCGCGTCCGAGCCAGGCAGTGCGCGATACGGAATGCTCCCAGGCGTGCAGGGTCTGCTCGTCGGCGAAGCGGAAAATAATCTGGAATTCGTCATCGTCGGGCGGCGGAGCGAGCACGCCAGAGCCGAGATAACCGGGGAAGTCGGTAGCCAGTTGTTCCCCTTCGCGCAGCCAGGCGATCAGGTCCTGATAGCGCCCATCGGCGACGCGGCGCGCAACCATCAGCGTGACGGGTGAGGTAGACATGGTGTATCTCCGTATGACTAACGCGTCGCTCCGGATAGGAGTTCCGCCAGGCGCAGCGCCGGGGTGGTGGGCTGCGTCTTGGAACAAGCAAGGATTATTCCTGATTCTGCCGGTTACGTCTGTGATATTCGCCACCGATTAACGTCTTGTATAGGCATGGGGCAGGGGAGTTAGAATGGGACCCGTTTACACATGGACGTACACAGCCCAATGCCTGTCATAACTGACGTAATCCCAGCTGTGCCAAACACTCCATTGCTTGAAGGCGAAGATCTCTTTCCGATTCGTGAGGTCGCGCGCCTGACCGGGGTCAACCCGGTCACGCTGCGAGCCTGGGAGCGCCGCTATGGCTTGATACAACCAACACGCACCGAAAGTGGGCATCGGTTGTACTCGATGACCGATATCGATCGGGTCCGCAGCATCCTCGACTGGATCGATCGCGGCGTTGCGGTCAGTAAAGTCGGCAAGATTCTGGCAAAGACCGCGCCGCTTCAGGCGCTGTCGCACATCATCCCCAATGACCTTGTACAAGCCGACTACACCCAATGGCAGCAGCAGGTTCAGGCAGCGGTGAGTGCGTTTGACGACATTCAACTGGAGCGGGTCTACGGGCAGATCTTCTCCAGTTACTCCCAGCCGGTGGTGTTTCAGGACATCATGATCCCTCTCTGGAAACATTTGCTGCAGCGCCAGGATTCATTTGGCCAGACCAGCGAGTGGCTGTTCCTCGACAGCTTCCTGCGCTCACGGGTGGCGCAACGCCTGCTGCTGATTCGCGATACGCAGCCACGACGAGTGATCGTCAGCGCGCTTGCCGGCCAGTGCCGTGAACTTGAGTTATTGGTGGCCGCTCTGTTCCTGAGCAGTGCTCAAATGGGCGTACGAGTGCTGACTATCGGCCAGCCGTTTGATGAGTTGACCCTGGTCTGCGAGAGGATCAGGCCGCAGGCGCTGGTGCTGTTTTCCAATCACGTGCCGACCCCCGAGCTGCCACGACGTTTGAATCGTCTGGCCGTGAGCCTGGATTGTCAGTTGCTGCTGGCAGGTGATGCGTCCGATCTGGCGCAGGAGAGCCTGGCCGGATCGTCGATCGGTTGTCTGGGTAACGAGGGATTTGTGATGCGCCAGCGTCTGAAACAGTTCCTGGCAGGTAACCTGGATACTTGAGATTCAGAGATGCAGTGCGGGATGGGTCAGGCGATGCTGCTGAAGGATGTACTGGCGCAGGCGCTCGGTTTCGTCCTTGTCACCCTGATTCAACTGGTAGGCATAGAAACCCTGTTCGGTTTCTTTTTCGAAGGCGCCGCGCAATGCGATCCGCTCATAGCCTGACGGGCTGAACCACAAGGCGAAGTTTTTGGGCGGTTTGGTCCTGTTGCGAATTTCCAGCAAAACCCCTTTGAACGACACTTCATGCACCCACATCGTGCCGGGTTGGCCGCTGGCGTTCTCCAGCGCTACCGGCTCCTCGAGTACCAGTCGCCAGGGCCGGACCATCGGTCCGTCCTCATAGATGCTGGGGACGCCGAGGCGTAAATGCAGCGCATGAAACTCGTCTTCCACCAGTTGCAGCGGAAACGTCATTTGTTGATTTTCGAAATTGGCCTGGATAGTGACTTGCTCATGAGCGGCAAGGCGCGTGAGCAAGTCACGGATCTGCGAACCACCGTTAACGAGCAGACTCGACGTCGCATCCCGCACATTGAGTTGCGGGTTATGTTGCATGGTCTGGATGAAATCCAGCTCATCCTGCGTGAGGAGTGCGTCGCGATGCATAATCTGCTCGAAAGAAAAAGTTACAAACCCATCGGTGATTGTAGTTAATGACAATTAATTCGCAGTTTTGTTTTCGCCGTTCGTCGCTTTAAGTGCGTCTAGCTCGGCCTGCACTTCAGCCAATTGCGCTTCGAGCTGCGCCACCCGCTGCTGTGCCTTGACCTGAACAGTAACGTCTTTCTGCACACCGACAAAATAAGTCTGTCCGTCACTCGGATTTTTCACTGTCGAAAGGGACAGCTCATTCCAGAACGGCGTGCCGTCCTTGCGGTAGTTCCTGAGAATTTCCCGGCAGGAGCCGCCACTGCGCAACGCCTCGCGAATCAACGGGAGCGCCTCTTGATCCCGGTCCCCTGATTGCAGGAAGCGGCAATCCTGGTAGAGAATTTCTTCGCTGGTGTAACCGGTCAGGCGCTCGAACGCCGGGTTGACGTAAATCAGGATGTTGTCTTGCTCGCCTTCCTTTTCGGCAATCACGATGCCGTCGTTGGAGGCGTTAATCACCATTTGCAGCAATTGCGCGTTGATCATCGGAGAATCCTTTCCGAGTTGATGGAGGCTGCATTCTAAAAGAACTCTAGTGGTCATCAATGCTTATTGAGAGTCAATCGCAGCTTTTTTGCTGCGGCTGTTAATATCCCCCCTCTTTTTACTCAGCTTCAGGATCAGATTGATGAAAGTCGCCATCCTTTCCGGCTCGGTGTACGGCGCGGCTGATGAAGTCGCCCACCACGCCGCGAACATTTTGAAAACCGCGGGTTTCGAAACCTTTCACAATCCGCGCGCGAGCCTCGCCGATGTTCAGGCCTTTGGCCCCGAAGCCTTTCTGGCGGTGACGTCCACTACCGGCATGGGCGAGCTGCCGGACAACCTGCAGCCATTGTATTTCGCGATTCGCGACCAATTGCCGGCAGCCTGGCGCGGTTTGCCGGGCGCCGTGATTGGCTTGGGCGATGCGAGCTACGGCGACACGTTCTGCGGTGGGGGCGAGTTGATGCGTGAATTGTTCGGCGAGCTGGGCCTACGCGAAGTGCTGCCGATGTTGCGTTTGGACGCCAGCGAAAGCGTGACGCCGGACACCGACGCCGAGCCGTGGCTGGAGGAACTCGTCAGCGCTCTACGGGGCTGACCGGCCGCTCGCGCAGCAAGGCGAGCCAGGCTTGCGCGGCTTTTGACAAGTACGCGCCCTCACGCCAGATGAAGGCGATATCCCAACGCAGATAGCTCGGTGCGTTCAGGGTCAGGCGCACCACGCCTGGCCGCACCAGCCCACGCGCCACAACGCGGGGCAACAGCACCACGCCTTGACCGGCGGCCACCAGCGCCGCGAGAAAATCCGCCTGGCCGCTGCGACCGCCTTCCTTTGGTGTGAAACCCATTTGCTGACAGGCTTGCAGCAATCGGTCGTTGAGCACGAAGCTGCGCTGATACAGCAGAAACGGCGTATCGGCCAACTCTTCCAGCCCGATCACCGACTTGGTTGCCAGCGGATGGTCAGTTGGCAGCAGGGCGTCCAGCGGTTCATCGCAGAACGGTTGAAACGCGAACTGCGGGTCCTTCGTCAGCAAGCTGCCACCCAATTCCAGTTCACCGCTCAAGACCGCCTGTTCGATGTTCAGGCTGCCACCCTCAAGCAATTGAATGCTGATGTTCGGATAGCGTCGCCGGTATTCGGCGAACAGTCCGGCGAACAGTGCGTCGCTGCCCAGCAGCGGCAATCCGAGGCGTAATTCCCCGCGCGCCAGTTGGCTCAAGTCATCCAGCTCGCTGAGCAGTTCATTGCGCAGCCGCAACATGCCTTCAGCCCGTTGCAGCACCACGCTGCCGGCGGCGGTCAGCCGAAGCTGCGAACCCAGCCGTTCGAGCAACGGCGTGCCCAGGCTCTGTTCCAGTTGCGCGACCTGCTTGCTCACCGCCGATTGGCTGATGTGCAGGGTTTTGGCGGCTTGAGTAAAACCACCCTGGTGCATCACTTCGACGAAGCTGCGTAGCTGTTTGAATTCCATGATCGTGATTCCATTCTGGAATGGCTTTGAGTCTAACAATTCGCTTCGGCGATAGCAGCCCGCTCCGTAAAATGAGCGCCTGTGAGGACTCAACACATGAACGTATCCACCGTGAAATACCTGGCTCGACTGACGACTGAACTGGCCGTGCTGCTCGCCATCTACCTGCTCGGCTGCCAAATGGCGGTCTGGTTTGGCTGGCCGATTCCCGGTGGCGTCATCGGCATGGTGTTGTTGCTGCTGGTTTTCGACCTGGGGCTGGTCAAACCGGCGGCGCTGCAAATGGGCGCGGGCCTGTTGATGGCCGAGATGCTGTTGTTTTTCATTCCGGCGCTGATGAGCCTGCTCGACTACGGCGGCCTGCTGCGCAGCGACGGTTGGCGGATTTTGCTGGTGATCGGTGTCAGCACGCTGATGGTGATGTTGGTGACAGCCTTTACCGTGGAGCTGGTGGTGCGATTGAGGAGGTCCCATGAAGCTTGAAGTGATGCCGATGTTCTGGCTGGCCTTCACGCTGCTGGCCTATTTGTTCAGCCGCTGGATCTACCGGCGCACCGGTCGTTACCTGTTGTCACCACTGATTCTGGTGCCAGCCCTGCTGCTGGCGCTCGCTGTGCCGCTGCACACCGCGTATGCCGAATACTCAAGCAATACCCATTGGCTGATGCTGGTGCTGGGGCCGGTCACTGTCGCCTTCGCGGTGCCTATCTGGCAGCAGCGGCAAATGCTGATGCGACATTGGTCGGCGTTGTTGCTCGGGATGCTGGCGGGCAGCGCGGCGTCCATCGGCAGTTCGTTCGGCCTGGCCAAGGCGCTGGCGCTGGACAGTTCGGTGACGATGTCGCTGGTGCCTCGTTCGATCACCACACCTTTTGCCATGCCACTGGCTCACGATCTGGGCGGTGTGCCGGAACTGACGGCGGTGTTCGTGATGTTCACTGGGGTTTTCGGGGCGATGCTCGGTGGCATTCTGCTCAAGTGGCTGCCACTGCGTAGCGCCTTGGCGCGCGGTGCGTTGTTCGGTGTCGGGGCCCACGGCGCCGGCGTGAGTCGGGCGCATGAAGTGGGTGGGGAAGAAGGCTCAGTGGCGGGGTTGGTCATGGTTCTGACGGGGTTGCTGAATCTGTTCGCTGCGCCGCTGCTGGCGGCAGTACTTTGACATGGATCCAGACTTGTCGGCGCACTGACTCGCTCGGTCATCAAGGTGGCTGCCAATGCAACTACACGAACGCTGGTGGCTGACTAGACTCGGTAGACATTGGAAACACTCCATAATAAAAAAGCCGAGGTTCCTTGCCGTGAATGTAGCCCCCGTCCAATCACCACACAGTGTCAAAGACCAGGTCAGCGCTGCCGAGTGGCAGGCCCGTGTCGACCTGGCTGCCTGCTATCGCCTGGTGGCGATGCATGGCTGGGATGATCTGATTTTCACGCACATCTCGGCCAAGGTGCCGGGCACCGAAGATTTCCTGATCAACCCGTTCGGGCTGATGTTCCACGAGATGACTGCGTCGAGCCTGGTCAAGGTCGATCAGGCCGGCAACAAATTGATGGACAGTCCCTACGAGATCAACCCCGCGGGGTACACCATCCACAGCGCCGTGCATGAAGTCCGCCACGATGTCGTCTGCGTACTGCACACCCACACGGCGGCAGGCGTCGCGGTGTCGGCGCAGAAGCAAGGTATTTTGCCGATCAGCCAGCAATCGTTGTTTGTCCTGTCCAGCCTGGCTTATCACGCCTACGAAGGCGTTGCGCTCAACCACGAAGAGAAGGCGCGACTGCAAGCCGACCTCGGGGAAAACAATTTCCTGATGCTGCACAACCACGGTCTGCTGACCTGTGGCAGCACCATCGCCGATACGTTTCTGATGATGTTTACCTTCCAGCGCGCCTGCGATATCCAGGTGCTGGCGCAGAACGGTGGTGCCGAACTGATCGCCATCGAACCGCAGGTTCTGGCGGGCGCCAAGGCAATGATCGCTGGCGTCACCAAAAGTGCTCAAGGGATGGGCGGTGCACTGGCCTGGCCAGCGCTGCTGCGCAAACTCGATAAACAAGACCCGGGGTATAAACTCTGATGCCACTCGCCGAGATTCCCCTGTGTGCCTGGCGCAAACGCAGCCAGACGTTCGTGTTCCGTGACCAGACCATCCGCTACTGGACGGCGGGGCAGGGTGAGCCGCTGTTGCTCATCCATGGCTTCCCGACCGCCAGTTGGGACTGGCATTACCTTTGGCAGCCGTTGACTCAGCGCTATCGAGTGATTGCTTGCGACATGCTCGGCTTCGGTGACTCCGCCAAACCGGTGAACCACGAATACAGCCTGCTGGAGCAGGCCGACCTGCAACAAGCCTTGCTGGCGCACTTGAACGTCGAGCAGCCGGTGCACCTGTTGGCCCACGATTATGGCGACAGCGTGGCTCAGGAACTGCTGGCCCGGCATTACGAAACGCACATTCATCTCGCCAGTTGCGTGTTCCTCAATGGCGGGCTGTTTCCCGAAACCCATCGCCCGGTTCTGATACAAAAACTGCTGCTCAGCCCATTGGGCTGGATGATTGGCCGAGCCTTTTCCCGTGACGGTCTGGTGAAGAATTTCCGACAGATCTTCGGTCCGCAAAGCCGCCCCACCGAGAGCGAGATGGATGATTTCTGGAGCCTGATCGAGAGCAATCACGGGCCGCGAATCATGCACAAGTTGATCACCTACATCCCCGAACGACGCGTCCAGCGCGAGCGGTGGCTTGGTGCGATGCAGCGCGATGAAGTGCCACTGCGGGTGATCGATGGCGAGGTCGACCCGATATCCGGCGCACACATGGTCGCGCGCTATCGGGAACTGATCCCGAACCCGGACGCAGTGCTGTTGCCCGGCATTGGCCATTACCCGCAGACCGAGGCGCCGGGGTTGGTGCTCAAGCACTATCTGGAGTTTCGCGATCGATTGGTGTCACCGCCGCGCAAGGTGGCGTGTTCCTGATTGTTCCTGAATACCTGTGGCGAGGGGGCTCGCCACAAATTTTGAACATACGCATCATCCCCCAGCCTTATTGCGCACCATTCAGCCTCCCCCGTGTTCATTGTGACCCGCATCGCCGTGCCTGACACTCGGACCTACTGTCCCTGGCCTGCTGGAGTCCCCCCCAATGAATGAGTCTGTGCGCTTCGAAGATAAAGTCGTGATCATCACGGGTGCCGGTGGCGGCCTTGGGCGGGCCCATGCACTGCTGTTCGCCAGGCAGGGCGCCAAAGTGCTGGTCAACGATCTCGGCGGCTCGGCCCAGGGGGAGGGTGCCAATGCTTCGGCCGCAGACCGTGTGGTCGCCGAAATTCGCGAAGCGGGCGGCACCGCCGAGGCCAACCACGACTCCGTCACCGACGGCGACAAAATCGTCCAGCACGCCCTAGACGTTTTTGGCCGTGTCGACGTAGTGGTCAACAACGCCGGGATCCTGCGCGACAAGACTTTCCACAAAATGGAGGACGGCGACTGGGACCTGGTTTACCGCGTCCACGTCGAAGGCGCCTACAAAGTCACCCGCGCCGCCTGGCCACACATGCGCGAGCAAAATTACGGCCGCGTGATCTTCACCGCATCGACCTCCGGCATCTACGGAAACTTCGGCCAGTCCAACTACGGCATGGCCAAACTCGGCCTCTACGGCCTGACCCGAACACTCGCCATCGAAGGCCGCAAGAACAACATCCTGGTCAACGCCATCGCCCCCACCGGCGGCACCCGCATGACCGAAGGCCTGATCCCGCCACAAGTGTTCGAACAACTCAAACCGGAACTGGTCAGCCCGTTGGTGGTGTACCTGGCCAGCGAGAATTGCCAGGAAACTTCTGGGCTGTTTGAAGTGGGTGGCGGTTGGATGGGCAAGGTGCGTTGGGAGCGCAGCCTTGGCGCCGGGTTTGATCCACGGGTGGGCTTCTCGCCGGAGGATGTGGCAGCGCATTGGGAGCAGATTTGTGATTTCGAGGGCGCGGCGCACCCGAAGGACAATATTGAGGCGCTGAAGGAAATGATGGGAAATTTGCAGAGGTATTCGATTTAAGGGGGTTGATGCCCCAAGCCGCGGGAGGCTTGGGGCCATTTGGGTATCAGGCGTACTTTTTGCCTGTGACGAATTCGGGGGCTACCCAATTCGGGCCTTTGATCGCGACTGCACCGACACCTTCGGCCAGAACACCCTCCTCGAAAAGCCGTTCATAGGTTCTCACGAGCTCACCACTGGCAATTACTTCGAATCGATATCGCCCAAACAGCCTGTCGATTGAAGGAAAGACCAGGCTGATTGCAAAAACCAAAAGCAGATCTCTCACGGACTCGCTTTTCACGATCTGCTCGAGCGCTGTCACTGAAACACTCGTTTCTGAACCGTTTTCAAAAGCCAGAATTTCTTGTCTTTTGGATGCTTCTATCGCTTCGTCCGTATAACGCAGCGTTTCGTCGTCGCTGAGTTTGTAGTCTTCCAGTGCCGCTGTGTGGACATTGTTCCAGATAGAAGGATTTCTCTTGGGAATAAAGTTGTCATCAACTCCCATGACTCGAAATCTTTCATGGATCCGCAGGCTATGAGCGTAGAACCGTCGGTCTGTATCGGTCATTTCCAGCGTGCCTTGCAGAATGCGCTCAAGACGCTCAATCATGATGCTGTCAGCGTCAGAGCGAACCTTTCGTAGAAGATGGAACTTTAGCTGTTCGAGTTTTTCTTTATCGATCATAAGGTGCCGGCAGTTGTTGGATGGGTTTTAAAAGTTACATCAGAAGCGAAAGGGCTGGATCCGAGAGGGGTGTGAGTCATTACAGATGAAGTTGAAGGAAGTTTTGATAAGGCAGAGGCGGAGGCAAGATTATCTCATGCGTAAAAAGATATTTCTTATGCAGTTTCAGGAAACATCTTGTAGGACGTCCAAAGCAGAAGCTGCTGTTTGCCAGCGCCACAAAAACCATCGCCCACAAAAAGGCCGCTGCAGTTGCAGCGGCCAAAGTAATTCGATTGATCATTAGCTATGAATCAACTTCAATTCATTCGAATCTGATCGCTGGCCATCGAAGGCGGCGGCTTGACGGATAAAGTGCGCTAGAAGCGCAGCCTGGGCGCCGGTTTTGATCCTCGGATGGGTTCTCGCTAAAGGACGCGGTGCATTGGCAGCAGATTGACAATTTTGAGGGACAACGAATCCGAAGGACAATGGTGAAGCGCTGGTTTGCAATGGTTATCAAGGAAAATACTTGCGAACCAACGCTGCCAGATTCGCTGCTGTTTGAACATCCATGATTCCGTCAAACGTTTCCGGGCGGAAGTGCAACTGAAACGCTCGAACAAGCTGCGTAAAGCCTGGTTCAGTTAATGCACCGGAAACATCATAGCCGTATGTCTTGAACATTTTGACCAATTCGTTTCGGGCCGGGATGCCGTAATCGATGTATTGCTGCAGATAGGTATTTCGGGTGGCGTCGTCGAACCAGGCGCCAATGCCCCTCAAGTAAAGGGCATGCCAGGGAAATTGCGGTCCTGGATCACTTTTTCGCCCGACTGCAATATCAGAGTGGCCCAGAACATGGGTCGGACTGATATCTGGATAGCGTTCAAGGATGTTCAGCGCCAGTTCTTCAATCGCTTCAATTTGTGCTGGATGAAAGGGTGGAAAAGTGAACTCCCCTGCGTTAAAAGAAGCAAGATTGACGATTTCTATGCCGATAGATGTGTCATTCAAATTACTTCGATTACCCCAATGACTGACGCCCGCATGCCATGCGCGCTTGGTTTCGTCGACAAGATTGAAGACTTCCTGCTCGGTATAGCCTGCGTTCAGATAGCTCTGGTCCGTAATGTCGGGGACCAGATAGTGGGCGCTGACATTGGGACCTGTGAGTGCATTCAGCGAACTTGAGAAATTGGCGGCTGTATAGTGAAGAACGAGAAAGCGTACCCGGCTGTTGAAACTTCGTGTGGAACGATATTTGTTGTAAATAATAGGTTTCATAAAATAATGCTCATAACGAATAAGGTTAACGTCAGCGCACGATTAAAAAAGAATGGTGGCTGCTATTAGCTTTCATCATTTGGCACTTCGTATGTTTACATGCTTCTGTAGTAACTTTCCGAAAATAATGTAGGTGGTGGAAAAACCATCACCCATAAAAAAGGCCGCTGCAAACGCAGCGGCCAAAGTAAGACGATTGATCAGGAGCTATAAATCAACGTCAGTGAACACAGGGCGATGAGCTGAAAGCTTCAATTCATCTGAAATCTGTCGCGAATGGAGCGGATGGGTCACACGCCATTGCTTCGTGCTTTCTGGCTGTTTGCCGTGAAAGCCCGGCAAGAATAAGCGCTTGAGGGCAAAGGAAAAATAGCGATTCCAGACATGCACTGTTGCAGTCTGAGCAACAGTCCCGATTCTCGGGCGGTCTACAAGCCGCGTTTACTGACGCCATGCACTCCACTGATAACCCGCCATCCACTTCATCCATACCCAGCGCAAACCCCCGTTCCCTATGGCCAGTCATCCTTTAGAGGTACACCACGAATACCTCCTTGGTGCGCTTATCGCCCCCAGCGTGCGGCAGTAGGGTGTGGCCTTCTGTCACTCACCGGGGAAGACGCATGACAAAAACAACAATGCGCGCCATCTTCAAACCGCAGGCGCTGGCCGCCGCGGTAGCCTTGGGTTGCTGCGCCCAGGCGCAGGCTGTTTCATTCAATATTGGCGAAATCGAGGGGACTTTCGACTCCTCGCTGTCCGTCGGCGCGAGCTGGGGCATGCGCGATGCCGACAAGTCCCTGGTGGGCATCGTCAATGGCGGGACCGGTCAGGCGTCGACCGGTGACGACGGGCGGCTGAATTTCAAGAAGGGCGAAACCTTCTCCAAGATCTTCAAGGGTATTCACGACCTCGAACTGAAGTACGGCGACACCGGGATGTTCGTCCGTGGCAAGTACTGGTACGACTTCGAACTGAAGGACGAAGACCGCGAGTTCAAGCCGATCAGTGATCACAATCGCAAAGAGGGCTCCAAGTCTTCCGGTGCGCAGATCCTCGATGCGTTCGTCTATCACAACTATTCCATTGCCGATCTGCCGGGCACCGTGCGCGCCGGCAAGCAGGTGGTCAGTTGGGGCGAAAGTACCTTTATTGGCAACTCGATCAACAGCATCAACCCGGTAGACGTTTCGGCGTTTCGACGTCCCGGCGCCGAGATCAAGGAAGGCCTGATTCCAGTGAACATGTTGTTCGCGTCCCAAGGCCTGACCGACAAGCTCACGGTGGAAGGCTTCTATCAACTGGAGTGGGATCAGACCGTTCTCGACAACTGTGGCACCTTTTTCGGTGGTGACGTAGCGGCAGACGGTTGCACCACGGGATACACGGTTGCCAGCCCGGCGATCGCGCCGTTGCAACCGGTCGCTGCAGCGTTTGGCCAGGGCTTTCAGGTGGGCAGCGAAGGCGTGATTGTTCCCCGTGGCGGTGACCGCGACGCCCGCGACTCCGGGCAATGGGGCACGGCGCTGCGCTGGTTGGGCGATGACACCGAGTACGGCCTGTACTTCATGAATTACCACAGCCGCACGCCGAACGTCGGCACGACCACCGCCGGCCTGAGCACGCTGGCACGGATCCCGGCCATCATCGGTGCCGCCAACGCCATTGCGCCCGGCACCGGTTCGGCCCTGGCCCAGAGTGTGATGCTCGGTCGCGGCCAGTATTACCTCGAATACCCGGAAGACATTCGCCTCTACGGTGCGAGCTTCTCCACCACCTTGCCCACTGGCACCGCGTGGACTGGCGAGATCAGCTATCGCCCCAACGCCCCGGTGCAGGTCAACAGCACCGACCTGACCCTGGCCATGCTCAACCCGATTGCTGGCGGCGCGGCATCACCCATCGCGACTACGCCAGGCGCTGACAACAAAGGCTATCGCCGCAAGGAAGTGACCCAGATCCAAAGCACCCTGACGCACTTCATCGATCAGGTGGCGGGGGCCGACCGTCTGACCCTGGTGGGTGAGGCGGGCGTTGTCCACGTGGGGGGCCTGGAGTCGCGCAACCAGCTGCGTTATGGCCGCGACTCGGTCTACGGCCAATACGGTTTCGGTGGTGACACCGATGGCTTCGTAACGTCGACGTCGTGGGGTTATCGCGCCCGCGCGATCCTTGACTACAACAACGTCATCGCCGGGATCAATTTCAAACCCAACCTGTCGTGGTCCCACGACGTCGCCGGCTACGGTCCCAACGGGCTGTTCAACGAAGGCGCCAAGGCCATCAGCGTCGGCGTCGATGCGGACTACCGCAACTCCTACACCGCAAGCCTCAGTTACACCGATTTCTTCGGTGGTGACTACAACACCCTGGAAGATCGCGACTTCCTGGCGTTGAGCTTTGGCGTGAACTTCTGATCTGGCTGAGAAGGATGATTTCAATGCGCAAGATAATTCTGCAATGCGGCGCCCTGGCCCTAAGTCTGCTGGCCGCCAACGTGATGGCCGCGGTGTCGCCGGAAGAAGCGAACAAACTCGGCACCAGCCTCACCCCGTTGGGCGCCGAGAAGGCCGGCAATGCCGACGGCTCGATCCCGGCCTGGACCGGTGGCATCCCAAAAAACGCGGGTGCAGTGGACAGCAAAGGTTTTCTGGCCGACCCGTTCGCCAATGAAAAACCCCTGTTCACCATCACCGCGGCGACGGTCGACAAGTACAAGGACAAGCTCTCCGATGGCCAGATAGCGATGTTCAAACGCTATCCGGAAACCTACAAAATCCCGGTTTACCCGACCCACCGCACAGTGGCCGTGCCACCAGATATTTATGAGGCGGCCAAGCGCAGCGCACTGAATGTGACACCGATCAACGACGGTAACGGCTTGGCCAACTTCACCGGCAATCGCTACTACGCCTTTCCGATTCCGAAGAATGGCGTGGAGGTGATCTGGAACCACGTCACCCGTTATCACGGCGGTAACCTGCGCCGCACCATCACCCAGGCAACGCCGCAGTCCAATGGAGATTTCACCGTCATCCGGTTCAAGGACGAGGTCGCGGTGCCTTCGCTGCTTGGCGATTTGAAGCCCGGCAACGATGAAAACGTCCTCAGCTATTTCAAGCAGGAGGTCACTGCTCCGGCGCGGCTGGCGGGCAACGTGTTGCTGGTTCACGAGACGCTCGACCAGGTCCAGGAACCGCGCAAGGCCTGGATCTACAACGCGGGCCAGCGCCGCGTGAGGCGTGCGCCGCAAGTGGCCTATGACGGCGTGGGCACCTCGTCGGACGGGCTGCGCACCACCGACAACTTCGACATGTTTTCCGGCGCACCGGATCGCTACGACTGGAAGCTGATCGGCAAGAAAGAAATGTACATCCCGTACAACAGCTACAAGCTCGACTCGCCCAACCTCAAGTACACCGATGTGATCAAGGCCGGGCATATCAATCAGGACCTGACCCGCTACGAGTTGCACCGGGTCTGGGAGGTCGTCGCCACGGTCAAGCCGAACGAGCGGCACATGTATGCCAAGCGTCACATGTACATCGACGAAGACAGCTGGCAGGTGGCGCTGGCCGATCACTACGACGGTCGTGGCCAGCTCTGGCGTGTGGCGGAAGGGCATGCCCAGTATTACTACGATCATCAGGTTCCGGCCTATACCGTTGAAGCGCTGTATGACCTCATTGCCGGTCGCTACATTGCCCTGGGGATGAAGAACGAGGAGAGACGCAGCTTCGAATTCAACATCGATGCCAAAGCGGGGGACTACACGCCAGCGGCCTTGCGGAGTACAGGTGTGCGGTAGTGTTCCTACAGGCTCCTACACAAAGAGGTGACTTCGCGGTCACCTTTTTTATAGGGGGCGATCAGTGTGTTGAATACTTCTTCAACAAGCAGTCGAGAGAGGGCTAGGGTGGCGCCACAACTATAAAAAGGCGCACCACTATGACCGCCATGACGCATTGTCTGGACCGTCCTGGACATCTGCCTCGATTGTCGTCCCATCACCTTTCTCGCGAACGGTTGATCGAGCCGCTACTGGCTTCGACTGCGCGGGTGAAGTTGCTCTGTGCGCCTGCCGGCAGTGGCAAGAGTGCGTTGCTCGCCGAATGCCTGTTGCAAGCGCCCGCGCAGTGCCGGGTTTATTGGCTGCCATTGGCAGGAGCGTCGTTGAGTGTTGCCGATTTCCGGCAGCAGTTGGCGCAAGCGCTGGGGCTGGCTGCTTCGGATGAACCCTCGCTGCTCGGGTATCTGGCTCAAGTATCGACGCCGACGTGGGTGTTTCTCGACGATTATTGTCGAGTCCCCAACCCTGAACTCGACCGCTTGCTCGATCGGTTGCTGGCGGTCAGTAGCCCAGCACTGAACTGGTGGTTGAGCGCCCGTCGACGTCCGCAATGCAACTGGCCCCGGTTGTTGCTCGATGATGAGTTGTACGAATGCGAGGGCCGGGCGCTGGCGTTCACCGAGTCTGACATTGAGCAGTTGCTCTGCCATGTCGCGCAACCCATGGCCGGGAAAACCGCCAGAAGGATCATCCAGCGCAGCGGCGGTTGGTGTGCCGGTGTGCGTATTGCGTTGCTCGACGGTTGTCAGTGGGCGGGTGAGCAGGGCAAGCAAGGGCGTTCGGCGACGCTGATCGATTACTTGCAGCATGAACTGTTCAACGACTTGCCGCCGGAGCTGGTTGAAGCCTGGCAAGTATTGGCCCATTTGCCGCGATTCAATGCCAGCCTTTGCGAGCATCTGTTCGGGGCCGGAGAGGGCGCGCAGTTGTTGTACGCCTTGCAGGAAATGGGGGGCTTCATTGAACCCTGGGAAGATTCTGCCCACTGGCTGCGTGTCTTCGTACCTCTGGCTCAGGCGATGCGCGACGAACAAGGGTCGGCCGGTCGCTACTGGCATCGGCGCGCGTGCCAATGGTTCGCCGCCGAAGAAGATTGGCAGGCGGCCTTCGAGCAGGCGCTGTTGGCCGAAGAGTTCGAGGTCGCGGTCAGTCTGTTGCAGCACTTCAGCTTTGAACATGTGTTCAGGGGGCAGACGGTAACCTTGTTGCTGAGTCTGCACGAGCGCCAAGGTGAGCAATTGACCCTCGGTACGCCACAATTGGTGGGGCTGATCACTGCTGCGTTGCTGTTTGCCGGACGCTTCGATCAGGCCGCGGTCTGCATTGCACAGTTGGCACGGTTCGCGCCGCAACCGACGGCCACCTTGCAAAGGCAACTGCTGGCACGCTGGCAGGCTCAGCAGGGTTGGCTGTTGCATTTGCAGGGGCGGATGGACGCGGCACGCGCACACTTTGTCGAGGCGCTGGCCGACTTGGACACCGACGCCTGGCCCGCGCGGTTGCTGTGCCTGTCCGGGTTGACCCAGCAAGCCCTGCTCAACGCTGACCTCGACGTCGCCCAGGCCCTCAATCGCGAGGCGCTGTGCCTGGCCCGGGCGCAAGGTTCGCTACTGTTTGAAGGATTGCTGGAACTCGATCACGCACAGTTATTGGAACAGCGCGGTGCACCGCGACGCGCCGAGAGCTTGCTGGCCGATATCCATGAATTGTTGTGTCGACAGGCCGAAAGGCCTGTGCCGCTGTTGGGGCGAATTGCCCTGCGGCGCGGGCGGCTGGCACTCTGTCAGGGGCAAGACGAGGAGGCCTGCGGGTTCTTCCAGTCGGGCCTCGAAGATTGCCTGCACAGTCAGGACAAGCGTGCGTTGTATGGTTTTCTCGGACAAGCGCAGGTGGCGGCCAATCAGGGCGATTACGCCCACGCGTTTGTTCGCTTGCGCGATGCCGAGCGGCTGATGCAGCAGCGGCAGATTCCCGACACGGTTTACCGTGGAGTGTTGCTGCAGGTCAGCAGCCAATTCTGGTTGCAACAAGGTCGACCGGAACTGGCGCGCGAAGCGCTGACGCGTGTGCTGCGTCATTACCGTGGGCCTCATGCGCGTCAGGCGCCACCGGCCACGCTGCAGCTGATCGCGCGCATCGAGTACCTGTTGGTGTTGGCAGAGACCTATCTGCAACAGGCGAAAAACCCGCTGGATCGACTCAAGGCTTTGCTCGAACACGCGCAACGCCATGCCATGCTGGCGTTGGAAACGGAGTTGCAACTGGCGATCAGCGAAGTGGCAGACCTTACGGGTGATTCCGTCCTGGCAAGAACGGCACTGGAGGCGGGGCTGACGCTGGTGAATCGCTGCAACTTGCAACAGGCCTTGCATGAGTTGCATCTGCGCCAACCCGGTCTGCTTTGTCGCTTGCGCGCTGAACGGCCGATGGATGCGCTGGCAACGGACCGCAGCCCGCTGAGCAGCCGGGAACTTGAAGTACTCGGTCTGATTGCCCGGGGCGACTCCAATCAACAAATCGCCGAGCAACTGTTTATTTCATTGCATACGGTAAAAACTCATGCGCGGCGGATTCATAGCAAGTTGGGGGTGGAGCGTCGTACGCAAGCGGTAGCCAAGGCCAAGGCAATGGGGATAGTTAGTTAGCTGTGGAGGATCGGGTTGCATGTTTGCTTCACAGTTGCATACATGTCAGTTGTGTTGTTTGGCGAATTATCTAATGTATATTTGCGCTTCACTCGGAGTGCAAGGCCACGTTTGATCAATGAACTTTGATCTGTCGTTGTTTTTGTATGTTGAGTCGATAGTGATGACTTATTAAGTCGATATGTAAATATTTCAAGGGTCGCGCAGGATGCTCGAACCTGATTACTGGACAGGAAGTTTTTATGAATAACAGATTTAATTCTTTTAGTAGCAAGCAAATTCAAGCATTAAAGAAGACGCGTGCGAGTTTCGCGGTAGAGGTGCTCTTGACCGAGCAACTGCACAAGTTGGGAGTCAGCCCGTTCAGTACCTATCTCAATACGTTGGTCGATGTTGCCAGTGAAGAGACAAGCTCTTCCAGGACGTTGTTCGACGAGGCCCTGGCGTGGGTTGAAAAGGAAGAACTGCCTAATTACATGCAAGGTGTTAATGGCATTTTCAGTCGCCAGTATTCTTTCGCGTCGAAAGATAAAGTCAAGGGTCTGGATTTACTAGAGTTTGAAACACTGGTCATGCAAATAGTCCGGGAGCTGACGAGCGCACCGTCGGTCAATCTTTCCAATCGTTCGGTAAAGCCTCTCAACTTTGAGGAAGTTCACGCGGCATTAAAGTACAAGGTGCCGGAGGTGAATATCGATGCGGTGTACGTGACCAGCTTTATCGTAGAACTCGGTGAGCGAAAAATTTTCCGCTCACGAAACCTGGTCGAAGATGTATTGGCTTATCTCGAGCACAACGAGATCCCCCACTACTTTGGCGAACATATCGGTGTTTACGCGATCGCCTATAGTTCGCAAGAGCGCGATCTGCATCCGCAGCTCTCGACAAGTGATATCAATAACCTGGTGATCGAAGTTGTGTCAGATTTCCTGATCTGATTCTGAGCGACGCTCGTATCCCATTCGCCAACTGATGGCCCGCGTTGCCGCCAGCAATCGCTGCGCAGCCGGGCCGTTTTCATCAGCATGGAACAGAGACGTCGGCCCAACCACCGTCAATACCGCCGCCACATGCCCGACGGCGTTGAACACCGGCGCCGACAAGGCATCGACCCCTGGCATCAGCAAGCCATGCACATGATGCAGGCCGCGGTCGCGGATTTGTTCGCATATTTGCGCGTAGGCCTGATCGTCCGCCAGGACATGGGCTGTGTTGCCCGCCAACTCCTGCTCACGCAGCTCCACGGTTTCACGCTTCGGCAAATAGGCGCCAAATACCAGTCCCGTGGAGGAACTGAGCAACGGCAACACCGATCCCAATTGCGTCACCACGGTCACCGCCCGCACCGCCGGTTCGATATGCACCACGGTCGCACCCTGATTGCCCCATACCGCCACGAAGCAGGTCTCGTTCAAGTCATCGCGCAGTTCGGCCAGGGGCAGGGCGGCGACTTTCAGCACGTCCATACTGTTCAGGGCGGCGAGGCCCACACGCAGTGCTTCACGGCCAAGCCCGTAATGGTTGGTGGCCGCGTTCTGTTCGGCGAAACCGCTGGCGATCAGCGCCTGTAAATAGCGGTGAACCTTGCTCGCGGGCATCTGCACGTGTTCGGCCAGGCGCGAAAGCGAAGTGGAAGGCGACAACTCGGCCAATGCCTTGAGGATGTCGGTGCCGACCTCGGCGGAGCGGACTTTCTGTTTACCGTTGCTGTCGCTGGTGGGCTTTTGCATGGAGGCGGTGTGATCCCGGGACGAATGGGCGTCTTTATAGCTTGACGGTCAATACCAATCAAATTACGTTAAGCGTAATTGAATTACGATAAAAATAACCCAGGCGTGCCATGAACTCTGCAACGGAGCGACGGGCCATTGCCATCTCCCTGTTCAGGAGGCTCCATGAACCCCGTTTCCACGGCGTCCGAGCTGGCTTATCAGTCAGGCTTCGGCAACGAATTCAGCAGTGAAGCGTTGCCCGGCGCACTGCCCGTCGGCCAGAACTCCCCGCAGAAAGCCCCGTACGGTCTCTACACCGAATTGTTCTCTGGCACCGCGTTCACCATGGCCCGCAGTGAAGCGCGGCGCACCTGGATGTACCGCATTCAGCCATCGGCCAATCACCCGGCGTTCGTCAAACTGGATCGGCAACTGGCCGGTGGCCCGTTGGGTGAAGTGACCCCCAATCGCCTGCGCTGGAACCCTTTGGACATCCCGACCGAGCCGACCGATTTCATCGATGGACTGGTCAGCATGGCTGCCAACGCTGGCGCAGAAAAACCGGCCGGGATCAGCATTTACAACTACCGCGCCAACCGTTCCATGGAGCGGGTGTTTTTCAACGCCGACGGCGAATTGCTGTTGGTGCCGCAACTGGGCCGTCTGCGTATTGCCACTGAACTGGGTGTGCTGGAACTGGCACCGCTAGAAATCGCCGTACTGCCGCGCGGCCTGAAATTCCGCATCGAACTGCTCGACCCGCAAGCCCGCGGCTACGTCGCCGAAAACCATGGTGCGCCATTGCGCCTGCCGGACCTCGGGCCGATCGGCAGTAACGGCCTGGCCAACCCGCGGGACTTCCTGACCCCGGTCGCCCATTACGAAAACCTCAAGCAACCAACCACCCTGGTGCAGAAATTCCTGGGCCAGTTGTGGGGTTGCGAGCTCGATCATTCGCCGCTGAACGTGGTCGCCTGGCACGGCAATAACGTGCCGTACAAATATGACCTTCGCCGTTTCAACACCATCGGCACGGTCAGCTTCGATCACCCGGATCCGTCGATCTTCACCGTCCTGACTTCGCCGACCAGCGTCCACGGTCTGGCCAATCTCGACTTCGTGATCTTCCCGCCGCGCTGGATGGTGGCTGAGAAAACCTTCCGTCCACCGTGGTTCCACCGCAACCTGATGAACGAATTCATGGGCCTGATCCAGGGCGAGTACGACGCCAAGGCCGAAGGCTTCGTGCCTGGCGGCGCGTCGTTGCACAGCTGCATGAGCGCCCACGGCCCGGATGGCGAGACCTGCACCAAGGCGATCAACGCCGAACTCGCTCCGGCGAAAATCGACAACACCATGGCCTTCATGTTCGAGACCAGCCAGGTGCTGCGCCCGAGCCGTTTCGCCCTCGATTGCCCGCAACTGCAAAACAACTACGATGCCTGCTGGGCCACGCTGCCCGCCACTTTCGACCCGACCCGGAGATAACCCATGACTCAGACTTCTATCACTCGTAGCTGGGTTGCCTCTGCCAACGGCCACGCTGATTTTCCGCTGCAAAACCTGCCACTGGGCGTGTTCAGCGTGAAGGGTTCGGCGCCGCGTAGCGGTGTGGCCATCGGTGAACATATTTTCGATCTGGAAGCCGCGCTCGACGCCGGCCTGTTCGATGGCGCGGCAAAAACGGCCGTAGAAGCCACCCGTGGCGGCCAGCTGAATGCGTTCTTCGAACTCGGCCGCGATGCTCGCATTGCCCTGCGCGAACGTCTGCTGGAACTGTTTGCCGAAGGCAGCACCCTGCATGGCAAGATCGAAGCCCAAGGCGCAAAACTGCTGCCACTGGCGGCGAATTGCGAGATGCACCTGCCGGCGAAAATCAACGATTACACCGACTTTTACGTCGGCATCGAACACGCACAGAACGTCGGCAAATTGTTCCGTCCCGACAACCCGCTGCTGCCGAACTACAAGTACGTGCCGATTGGCTACCACGGCCGCGCCTCGACCATTCGCCCGTCCGGCACCGACGTTCGCCGTCCGAAAGGCCAGACCCTGCCAGCCGGTCAGACCGAGCCGACATTTGGTCCGTGCGCACGTCTGGACTACGAACTGGAACTGGGCATCTGGATCGGCCAGGGCAACGACATGGGCGACTCCATCGCCATCGGTGACGCCGCCGATCACATCGCCGGTTTCTGCCTGCTCAACGACTGGTCGGCGCGCGACATTCAGGCCTGGGAATACCAGCCGTTGGGGCCGTTCCTGTCGAAAAGCTTCATCACCAGCATCTCGCCGTGGGTGGTGACTGCCGAAGCGCTGGAGCCGTTCCGTCGTGCCCAGCCTGCACGCCCGGAAGGCGACCCGCAGCCACTGCCGTACCTGTTCGATAAACGCGATCAAGCCGCCGGGGCCTTCGACATTGAACTGGAAGTGCTGCTGCTCACCGAAACCATGCGTGAACAGAACCTGCCGGCCCATCGCCTGACCCTGAGCAACTCCAAGCACATGTACTGGACCGTGGCGCAAATGGTCGCGCACCACAGCGTCAACGGTTGCCAGTTGCAGGCCGGTGATCTGTTCGGCTCGGGCACATTGTCGGGGCCTGAAAACGGTCAGTTCGGCAGCCTGCTGGAAATCACCGAGGGCGGTAAAAAGCCGATCGAACTGGCGTCGGGCGAGGTGCGCAAGTTCCTTGAGGACGGCGACGAAATCATCCTGCGTGCCCGTTGCAGCCGCGAGGGTTTTGCTTCCATCGGTTTCGGCGAATGCCGCGGCAAAGTGCTGCCGGCGCGCTAAGAGGATCGGGCCATGGAACTCTATACCTACTACCGTTCGACTTCGTCCTACCGGGTGCGGATCGCGTTGGCGCTCAAGGGTCTGGATTACCAGGCACTGCCGATCAACCTGATCGCGCCGCCAGGTGGCGAGCATCGCCAGCCGCCGTATCTTGCCGTCAATCCGCAAGGTCGTGTACCGGCCTTGCGCAGCGACGAAGGCGACTTGTTAATCCAGTCACCGGCCATCATCGAGTACCTGGAGGAACGTTATCCACAGGTGCCACTGCTGTCCAAGGACCTCGTTGCTCGGGCTCGCGAACGGGGCGTTGCGGCGCTGATCGGTTGCGATGTGCATCCGCTGCACAACGTCAGCGTGCTCAACAGGCTGCGACAGCTGGGGCACGATGAGCCGCAGGTGGTGGAGTGGATCGGGCACTGGATCAGCCAAGGATTGGCGACGGTGGAACAGTTGATTGGTGATGAGGGTTACTGCTTCGGTCCGCAGCCTGGACTGGCGGATACCTACCTGATTCCGCAGCTGTACGCGGCTGAGCGTTTCAATATTTCTCTTGAGGCGTATCCGCGGATTCGCCGGGTGGCAGCATTGGCGGCCACGCATCCTGCATTCATCAAGGCGCATCCGGCGAGCCAGCCAGACACCCCTTAAAGCCTCACCCCGACCCAATGTGGGAGCGGGCTTGCTCGCGAAAGCGGTCTGTCAGTCACATCGATGCTGGATGTGCCGCCGCTTTCGCGAGCAAGCCCGCTCCCACAAGGGATCAGTGGACGATGGAATTAGGTGGCAGGTGGCCTAATCGTTCGGTCAGGCGAATCCGCTGGATCGGGTCGTCGCTGAGCAGCAGGGCATGCTCCAGGTCGAAGCGCTCGGCGTTCGGGCAGTCCAGCCGTTGATAAAGGCTGGCCCGGGCCAGGTAATCGGAAGCACTGCCGTTGCCCAGTTCCAGTACCCGCTCGGCGTCGATCAGGGCGCCGATGTAATCATCGTGAGAAAGGTGCAACTGACGCAGATTGCGTGACAGGCGTTGCAGCATTTGTACCGGCTCGGCGGTGAGCAGATGGTCGGCACCGAGTTTCATGTTCGGGCCGTACTGGCGTTGCAGCAGTTCCCGGCAATCGTTGGGGTACAGCCGACGGCCACCGCAAGGGTCCAGCAGGTGGTCGGCGCCCGGTACGCGCAGCAAGAAATGTCCGGGGAAGTTGACCCCGACCATGGGGATTTCCAGGCCCTTGGCCAGTTCCAGGGCGATCAGCCCCAACGCCAGCGGTTGGCCACGCCGGCGCTCCAGCACTTTGTTGACCAATGCCACTTGCGGGCGCAATGGCGTGAAGTCGTCCTGAGCGAAGCCCAGGTCATTCAAGCGCCGTAACAGCGGTTGGGCCAATTCGCTCACGGGCAGCATCGGCAAGCCATAACTGACCCGCTGTTGCAGGTCCTTGAAGTCCGCCAGCACCGCCTCGGGATTCACCTCTTTATCGTGCTCGACGGCAATCCACAGCGCCGCTTCGAACAGCGCGGGCGGTGAACGTTGCAGACAGTCGAAAAAGCGTTGGCGGGGCGTCATCAAAATCTCCGGGGCATGCCTCGTTTTAGCCCCGTCTCTGGCTTTCGTCCAGTGCCGCACACAGGTGGCGAAGGTTATTTCCGAAAGCCTGCATAGCCGTGCCCGCTTATTCCGGTGCGCTTCTGCAATTTTTGGGCGCAAGCCTATACTGGCGACTACAAGAAGTGATTCGGGAGCCCCTACGATGTTCGCTCTCATGCAAAGCACTCGCCTTGAATCGCTGCATCTGAGCGTCGACCCGGTCACCGGGTTGAAGGCGGTCATTGCCATTCATAACAGCCGTTTGGGGCCTGCCCTGGGTGGTTGTCGATACCTTGCCTACCCCAGCGACGAATCCGCCGTCGAGGATGCTGTGCGCCTCGCCCAAGGCATGAGTTACAAGGCTGCGCTGGCCGGACTGGCCCAGGGCGGCGGCGTGGCGGTGATTATCCGACCGGTCCACGTGGAAAACCGCGCGGCGCTGTTCGAAGCCTTCGGCCGCTGCGTCAATCAGCTCGATGGCCGTTACATCACTGCCATCGACAGCGGCACCTCAGTGGCGGACATGGATTGCATCGCCCAACAGACCCAACACGTCACCAGCACCACTTCGGCAGGGGACCCTGCGCCACATGCGGCGATGGGCGTGTTCGCCGGCATTCGTGCCACCGCCATGGCCCGGCTGGGCAGCGATAATCTCGAAGGCTTGCGCGTGGCTGTTCAAGGCTTGGGCAACGTGGGTTATGCCCTGGCCGAACAGCTGCATGCTGCCGGAGCCGAACTGCTGGTCAGCGACATCGACCACGGCAAGGTGCAACTGGCGATGGAGCAACTCGGCGCCCACCCGATCGCCAACGATGCGCTGCTCAGCACACCCTGCGACATCCTCGCGCCTTGCGGCCTGGGCGGTGTGCTCAACAGCAACAGCGTGACGCAACTGCGCTGCGCAGCGGTGGCCGGTTCCGCCAACAATCAACTGATCCATCTGGACGTCGCCGATCAACTGGAACGGCGCGGCATTCTGTATGCGCCGGATTACGTGATCAATGCCGGCGGGCTGATCTACGTGTCGCTCAAACACCGCGGTGAAGAGCTGACGACCATCACTGCGCACCTGTCGAAAATCAGCTCGCGCCTGACCGAAGTCTTCGCCCATGCCCAGGCGGAAAAACGCTCTCCGGCCCGGGTGGCGGATGAGCTGGCGGAGAAAGTGTTGTACCGATGACGGAGCGCGGGCCTCATCCGGCCGAGGTGCTCCCAAGGCCTGGCGCCACAAGCGTCGGGCCTGGACTAATGCACGCCGACCCGGCGTGCCAGGAGCCCTTTGATGCCGCACAAGGTTGAGCTGCGCTACACCCGGTTTTTATCCCCCGAAGGTCAGCTGCTCAGCGATCTCCCCGACTGGGCCGACGATTTCAATCTGCTCACACGCCTCTACCGGCAGATGGTCCTGACTCGTCTTTTCGATCAAAAAGCCGTCGCCCTGCAACGCACCGGGCGCATCGGCACCTACGCGCCGACGTTGGGCCAGGAAGCCATTGGCGTGGCCGTCGGCAGCCTGATGCACGCCGAAGATGTGCTGGTGCCGTATTACCGTGACACCGCGGTGCAGTTGATGCGCGGGGTGCGCATGGAAGAAATCCTCCTGTACTGGGGCGGCGACGAGCGCGGCAGCGACTTTGCCGACCCGGCGGTGGCCGAGGACTTCCCGATCTGCGTGCCGATTGCCACCCAGGCGCTGCATGCCTGCGGCGTCGCCAGCGCGTTCAAGATCCGTGGCGAGCATCGGGTCGCCGTCACGACCTGCGGCGACGGTGCCACCAGCAAAGGCGACTTTCTTGAAGCCCTCAACGTCGCCGGTGCCTGGCAGTTGCCGGTGGTGTTCGTGGTCAACAACAACCAATGGGCAATTTCGGTGCCGCGGCGAATCCAGTGCGGCGCCCCGACCTTGGCACAAAAAGCCATCGGTGCCGGATTCCACGGTGAGCAAGTCGACGGCAACGACATGCTCGCGGTTTACGATCGGATGCAGGTGGCCCTCGAACGGGCGCGCCACGGCAAAGGCCCGGTGTTGCTCGAATGCCTGAGCTATCGGCTCGGCGATCACACGACGGCCGACGATGCCACGCGCTACCGGCCGGCGGATGAGGTCAAGCAGGCCTGGCTCGAAGAACCGGTTAAACGCCTGCAGCGTTTTATGGTCGACCAAGGCGTGTGGGACGAGGGCCGCGAACAGGCGTTGATCAGCGAATGCCAGGGGCTGGTGCAGCGCGCTGTGGATAACTTCGAGGCGGCGGGCACGCAGGCACCCGAATCAGTGATGGATCATGTCTACGCCCAATGGCCGCAAGCCTTGGCCGAACAGCGCGAATGGTTGCTCGAACGGGCGGCGCGGCGGGCAGGAGGTCCGGGCAATGAGTAACGGCAAATTCACATTGCTGGAAGCGGTGAACCTGGCGTTGCATCGAGCCATGAGTGAAGACGAAAACGTCATCGTCCTGGGAGAGGACGTCGGCGTGAACGGCGGTGTGTTCCGTGCCACCCAAGGGCTGCGCGACAGCTTCGGCTTCAAGCGGGTGATCGACTCGCCGTTGGCCGAAACCATGCTCGGCGGACTGGTGGTGGGCATGGCGGCCCAAGGCCTGAAACCGGTGGTGGAAATCCAGTTCATGGGGTTTATCTACGCCGCCATGGAGCACCTGGTGTCCCACGCCAGCCGCATGCGCAATCGCACCCGCGGGCGCATCACTTGCCCGATGGTGATGCGCACACCGATGGGCGCAGGCATTCGCGCGCCGGAACATCACAGCGAAAGCACCGAAGCGTTGTTCGCGCACATTCCGGGGCTGCGCGTGGTGATTCCATCATCGCCGGCCCGGGCCTATGGCTTGTTGCTGGCGGCCATCGACGACCCCGATCCGGTGGTGTTTCTCGAACCGACCCGGCTCTATCGAATGAACCCGCAACCGCTGCTGGATGACGGCAAACGCCTGCCGCTGGACAGTTGTTTCACCCTGCGCGAAGGCAGCGATATCACCCTGATCAGCTGGGGCGCCAGCGTGATGGAAACCCTGCAAGCGGCGACCGCACTGGCCGAACGGGGCGTGTCGGCGGAAGTGATCGATGTCGCGAGTATCAAGCCGCTGGACCTCGACACACTGGAGGCTTCGGTGCGCAAGACCGGTCGCTGCGTGATCGTGCATGAAGCGCCGCGCTCCTGTGGCGTCGGTGCGGAAATCGCCGCGAGTCTCTACGAACGGGTGTTGTTGGAGTTGCAGGCGCCGATCCAGCGGGTCACCGCGCCGGACATTCCGCCGCCACTGTATCGGCTGGAATCGCTGTACATGCCCAACGTCGACGACATTCTTCTAGCCTGCGACAACGTGTTGGCGCATTACCACTGAACAGATGCCTGAATCCAAGGAGGCCGCGATGAAATATTTCAAACTGCCGGATCTGGGCGAAGGCTTGCAGGAAGCGGAGATCGTTCGCTGGCACGTCAGCGTCGGTGACACCGTCAAGGTCGATCAACTGCTGGTGTCGGTGGAAACCGCCAAGGCGTTGGTGGATATCCCCGCACCCTACGATGGCGTGGTGGCGAAACTCTATGGCGGTGAGGGCGACATCATTCACGTCGGTGAACCCCTGCTCGGTTACGAAGGCGAGGCGGATGCCGGCACCGTGGTCGGGCGACTTGAAGGTGGCGGCAGCAGTCAGGAGGATGCGTTTTTCATCGGCGCCGCACCGTCGACCCGCGAGCATCTCGCGACCCGTGCCACCCCGTCGGTGCGTCAACTGGCTCGGCAGCTCGGCGTGGAGTTGAGCGGGCTGACGGGCTCCGGCAGCGATGGGCTGATCACCCGCAGCGACGTGGAAACTGCCGCCCAGACTGAACGCGAGCGCTTCGGCGGCGAGCGTTTACGCGGCGTGCGACGCAGCATGGCATTGAACATGGCCCGGTCCCATGCCGAAGTGGTGCCGGTGACGATTTTCGGTGACGCCGACTTGCACCGCTGGGGCCAGGCGCGGGAACCGTTGATTCGTCTTGCCAAAGCGATGGCCGCCGCCTGCGCGGTGGAACCGGTGCTCAACAGCGCCTTCGACGGCAAAACCCAGTCGCTCAAACAACACGAACGGCTCGACCTGGGCATCGCGGTGGATACCCCGGACGGTTTGTTTGTGCCAGTGCTGCGCGATGTCGGCAATCGCACCTCGGCTGACTTGAAGGAAGGCGTCATGCGCCTGCGGGCCGATGTGCAAGCGCGATCGATTCCGCCCAAGGAAATGATGGGCGCGACCCTGACCCTGTCGAATTTCGGCACCTTGTTCGGCCGCTACGCCAACCCGGTGGTGGTGCCGCCGCAAGTGGCGATCCTCGCTGCCGGGGCGATTCGCGACGAACCGGTGGCGATGGACGGTGCGGTGGTGGTGCACCCGATCCTGCCGCTGTCCCTGACCTTCGATCATCGCGTGGTCACTGGCGGTGAGGCCTCGCGGTTCTTCAAAGCGCTGGTCGACGCCCTGGAACAACCTGACGCGTAGTTTTTTACAGGCATGAAAAAGGCCCTGAGCCATTCGACTCAGGGCCTATTCAATTCGGGCGTTGCTTACTTCGGTGTCTTGACGGCTTTGGCTGGCTTGGTTGGCGCAGCGTCCGCTACTTCAACAGGAGCAGCCACTTCAACAGGTGCAGCTTTTTCAGCGACTTCGGCAGGTGCATTGAGCAGTTCGGACAGAGCGTCCGGCTGGCTCTTGAATGCCTTGGCGAACACATCGCGATTCTTCGCCATGTAGATCCCGGCTTCTTCCACTTGCTGCTCGGTCAGGGACGGAACGGCTTTTTGCAACACTTCAGCCAGCAACTCGGCCAGTTCGAGCATTTTGTCATGACGGTCAGCTTCGGCTTTATCCATGAACAAACGCTCCAGATCTCGGCTGCTGCGGTATACCACTTCGACGGCCATTCACCACCTCACATGCCTTCACATTAAGTTGTCTATTCGACCACTGTATTTATATACAGCGAAAAGGATAAGCGAATCCCTGCGCTTTGGGTAGTGGCTTTTTAATGTAGACCGTATTCAGGGTTTGTCAGGTGAGCCGTGGCGCTCCATTCGCGTGCAAGCCCGCTGCCACAGGGTGCGACCAAACGCCACGGAGCGCGTTTTAGAGCAGCTCGCCATCATGTTGCAGGCGGCTCTGGCCTTTTTTCTGCATGCAGAACAACCGTCACGTCCAACCCGCATCATCTGCTCGAACCGAGCTAAGGAAAGAATCATCGTGAAAATCAACTGGGCCGAGAACCTGCGGCAGAACGTGCATCAGCTGGCCGAGTCCCTGGGCAATCTGTTTGTCGAGACCTTCCACTACCTGGCGCTGTTCGCCATCGGTGCGGTGACCGCATGGGCGGCGGTCATGGAATTTCTCGGGATGCTTGAGCAAGGTCACATCAAGATCGATGACATCTTGCTGCTGTTCATCTACCTGGAATTGGGTGCGATGGTCGGGATTTACTTCAAGACCAATCACATGCCGGTGCGTTTTCTGATCTACGTGGCGATCACGGCGCTGACGCGGCTGCTGATCTCCAATGTATCGCACCACAATCCACCTGACCTGGGGATCATCTACCTGTGCGGCGGGATTCTGCTGCTGGCGTTTGCGATTCTGGTGGTGCGCTACGCCTCGTCGCAATTCCCCTCGGTGAAGATCGAACACCCGCAGCGCAAGGTCGGTGCGGGCTCCGGTGAACATCCCGAGGTAGAGAAGGGCGAGATCTAAAGACCCATGGTGGGTCGGGGCGGGCGCTTGGCTTGTGGCGGCGGCAGGTTGCGATTGTCGCCGTCGGTCATGGCTTCGAGGATGGCCACGGCGCTGTGCCCCTGTTCGATGGCGATGCCGAACTGAATGCTCTGTACCAGGCGTTTAAGGCGCTTGGGATCATTGCGTTGTTCGGCGCTGATCATCCGTTTGGCCACCACGTGACCACTGTTGGACAGGGTCAGCATGATGCTGCCGTCCAGACCCTGAATGCTCAGGTTGATCTGGTAATCCGGTGCAAAGACATCGGTAATGAGCTGAAAGGGGTTGTCCATGATGCGTTACCGCCTGATTGAACGTGCAGTTGTTGACCCGCCGTGATCGGGATTAGTTCGCAACACCAGACCACCGGCACGTCGCTCGCTGAGGTTTCAAAAAGTCCTTTTTGCCTCATCAGTGATATAGCAAGGGGCATGCCGGAAATATTGTCGAACAATGAACACGGCAAAAAAGAGGCGGGCACCGTGGCCCGCCTTCTTTTTGCCTGCCCGTTTCAGGGCATGAATCAATAGATGTTCGCAGACAGTGCAACCCGTCCGGTCAGCACTCCACCCAGCTCACCGCCAAACCGCCCCGTGACGTCTCTTTGTATTTGTCATGCATGTCGGCGCCGGTATCGCGCATGGTGCGGATCACCCGGTCCAGGGAAATGAAGTGTTTGCCATCGCCGCGCAGGGCCATTTGCGTGGCATTGATCGCCTTCACCGCCGCGATGGCATTGCGCTCGATGCACGGCACTTGCACCAGGCCGCCGACCGGGTCGCAGGTCAGGCCGAGGTTGTGTTCCAGGCCGATTTCGGCGGCGTTTTCCAGTTGCTCGGGCGTGGCGCCGAGCACGTCTGCCAGACCGGCGGCGGCCATGGCACAGGCGGAGCCCACTTCGCCCTGACAGCCGACTTCGGCGCCGGAGATCGATGCGTTTTTCTTGCAGAGAATTCCTACAGCTGCAGCACCCAGAAAGAACGCCACCACGTCATCGTCCGACGCGTCCGGGTTGAATTTCATGTAGTAGTGCAGCACCGCCGGAATGATCCCCGCCGCGCCATTGGTCGGTGCGGTCACCATGCGTCCGCCGGCCGCGTTTTCTTCGTTCACGGCGAGGGCGAACAGGTTGACCCACTCCATGGCCGACAGGGTCGAGGTGATGACATTCGGTTTGCCGATTTCCAACAGGCTGCGGTGCAATTTCGCCGCGCGGCGCGGAACATTCAGACCGCCGGGCAGGATGCCTTCGTGCCGCAGGCCTTGCTCGACGCACTCACGCATGACCGACCAGATATGCAGCAGGCCCTGACGAATTTCGGCATCACTGCGCCAGGCCCGTTCGTTGGCCATCATTAGTTCGGAAACCCGCAGCCCATGTTGGTTGCAGAGCTTGAGCAGCTCGGCGGCGCTGGAAAAATCGTACGGCAACACCACGTCGCTGGTCGGTGCAATGCCCGACTCGGCTTCAGCCGCTTCGATGATGAAACCGCCGCCGATCGAGTAGTACGTCTGCTCCCACAGCTCACCGGTTTCACCGAAGGCTGTCAGGGACATCGCATTGGGGTGGTAGGGCAAGCTCTCGTCCAGCAACAGGAGATCGCGCTGCCAGATGAAGGGAATGGTCGCAACGCCTGCCAGGGACAATTCCCCGGTTTCGCGCAAGTGCTGGATTCGACTCTCGATGGTCGTGGGATCGATACTGTCCGGCCATTCGCCCATCAGGCCCATGACGCAGGCGCGGTCGGTGGCGTGGCCGACGCCGGTGGCCGAAAGGGAGCCGTAAAGTCGGATTTCTACCCGCCGTACGTCAGCCAGTACACCTTGGTCGATCAGGGCCTGGGCGAAGGTCGCTGCCGCGCGCATCGGGCCGACGGTGTGGGAGCTGGACGGACCGATGCCGACTTTGAAGAGATCGAAAACACTGATAGCCATGCTAAAGCCTATTCCTGCAATGGGAGATAAATCGCTGCCATTTTTGTAGGACAAGCGCAATGTCGGCGATACTGCCTCCCTCGGTCCTACGTGACCAACGAAACTTCCTAAGACAGCCTTTAGCAGGACTAAACGATGAGTCGTCAATTGCATGCCCAGACCTATGTCTGGCTGCACGTGTTTTCCTGTGCGGCGCGGCACTTGTCGTTCACTCGATGCGCCGAAGAACTGCACATCACACCGGGCGCGGTCAGTCAGCAAATTCGTCAGTTGGAAGAGCGACTGGGTTTTCGCCTGTTTCACCGTCGTGCCCGTGGTGTGGAACTGAGCGCTGAGGGCCAGCGACTGGCCATCACCGTCAACGAGGCCTACGGCAGCATCGATGCAGAATTGCGACGACTGGACGCCGGGATGATCAGCGGGATTCTGCGCGTGCGCTCGATTCCATCGTTCCTGAGCAAGTGGCTGACCCCGCGTCTGCCGCGTTTGCAGCAGCGTTTTCCGGACATTCAATTGCGCCTGGTGGCCGAGGACAGCAGCGTGCCGTTGCATGAGGGTGACTTCGATCTGGCCATCGATCTGAACGACGGCAGCTACCCCGGCTTGTTATCCACAGCCTTGCTCGATGAGCAGATCTTTCCGGTCTGTGCCCCGAGCCTGCTGCGCGGCCGCCCGCCGCTGCATGGGCCGGCGGACCTGGTGCACTTCCCGTTGCTGCACGACATCACGGCCTGGCGCGGCAGTTACGAGTACGCGGAATGGGAGTTTTATCTGAATGCCATTGGCTTCGAAGGGGCGGACGTTCGGCGCGGACATACCTTCAACCGCAATCACCTGACTATCGAAGCCGCGATTGCCGGGATGGGGGTGGCGATTGCGCGCAGAACGTTGCTGAACGATGAGCTGGAGCGGGGGGCGTTGATCGTGCCGTTTGGCCTGGCGGTGCCCAATCACAAACGTTACATGCTGCTCTATGCGCCGGGGGCGTTGAGCCATCCGGGCGTGCGTGCGGTGCATGACTGGCTGGTGGAAGAGGCGGGGATTTTTCGCAGCCTGCACCCGCTGGGTGGTGCGGCGGATGTGAGCAAATGTGACTGAAGAGCGTGGCGACCCAACTCCCGACCTTAACAGCGCTTTTACCGGTTGTCCGGCTTTTTTTGCGAATCCATATTTATCTTTTTTTAGGGGTTGAAATGTTCTTCGCGCAGACCGATTGTGTAACCAAGAGGTTGCGGTGATGACGCCCAAGGGCCAGCCGATGTACCTCTCGCGAGCTAGCTGAAATAAGGGATGAACTATGCAAATCCAAGTCAACAGTGATAACCATATTCAAAGCAGCATCCGACTGGAGGAGTGGGTACGTACTACCATTGAGAGCACGCTCGAACGTTATGAAGAGGACCTGACACGCGTCGAGGTTCATCTGCGGGACGAAAATGGCGACAAGCCTGGTCCCCATGACATGCGCTGCCAGTTGGAAGCGCGGCCAAAAGGCCACCAACCGATTTCTGTAACCCATAAGGCCGAAAGCCTGGAACTGGCGATCGACGGCGCGGCCACCAAGCTTGAACATGCGCTTGATCATATGTTCGGCAAACTGCGGGGCAAACCACGTGCCGCTGTAGTGCCGTTCGAAAGGGGCGCGCATGCTGACGTGCTGCTGGAAGAAGAGTTTCTCGAGAACGAACAGGCTGCGCAAAACGGCTAAAGCCTGATTCACTTTTTACCTTTCCACCACTGAAGACGGGCCTGCATTGCAGGCCCGTTCTTGTTTCTACTGATCGTCCAGGCGATTAGCGTAGAACGTTAAAACGCCACCGACGTCTGCACATATACCGTCCGCGGTTCTCCCACGTACTTGCCCTTGTTGTTGTCATCGAACGATCGAGTGAAGTACTGACGATTGAAGATGTTCTTCACGCCCACCGCCACAGTCAGATCCGACAGTTTCGGCCCGAAGTCATACGCCGCGCGGCTGCTGAACAGCATGTAGCCAGGAATCCTGCCGGTGCTGCCATCGGCGCTTTCGGCCGAGGTGTTGGCGTTGTCGGCAAACTGGTCGCTCTGGTAGTTGCTGTCCAGGTTCAGTTTCCACGCGCCTTCGGTATAACCCACGCCAAGCGTGCCTTTGTGTTTCGAGGAGAACGGCACACGATTGCCCTTGTTCGGCCCGTCTTCGCGGATGGTCGCGTCAACATAGGCATATGTGGCGTACACATCGAAACCAGTCAGTGAAGGGCTCAAATCATCGAGGGCGTAGTTGATGCTGCTTTCGATACCTTGATGGCGGGTTTCGCCGCGGGCGATCACCGTGTCGTTGGTCTGATTGCTTTCGTACTGGTTGTCGAAGTTGATCAGGAATGCGCCGATCTCCGCCCTCAACGCACCGTTGTCGTAACGGGTGCCCAATTCCCAGGTGCGGGCCTTCTCTGGTTTGACTTCGCCGCTGGTCACCCGGTTAGGCATCTGGCTGTATTGCACGCTGCCGAACGAGCCTTCGGTATTGGCGTAGAGGTTCCAGGTGTCAGTCAGGTGATAGAGCACGTTCAACGCCGGCAGTGCGGTGTTGTAGTCGCCCTTGTACTTCTCGTTCGTCAGGTTGTTGGTCTGCTGCGAATCGATCATTTCGTAGCGGATGCCCGGCGTGAGCGTCCACTTGCCGATGTCGATCCGGTCATCGATGAAGAACGCGTTGGCCTCGGTGCCGCCCCGGGTGTCGCGGTCATTGCGGCTGTTGGTGGTCGGGTATTCGTTGCTGGCGCTCGGCGTGCGATAACGCAATTCGTGGCCGGCCTCGTTGATGTAGCGATAGCCGACGCCGACTTCATGGCTGGTCGGGCCGACGTCGAAGCCTTGGGCGAAACGGGTTTCCAGACCGCGCACCCAATATTCGCGAGGCGACAGCGAAAGGAACGTGCCTTGATCCAGATAACCACTGCGCAACGTCTTGGTGAAGAAGGTGTTGGCGGTGAACTCGCGGCGATCTTGCTGATAGCGATAGCCGAAGTTGAACATCGTGCGACGGCCCCAGAATTGGTCTTTCGGGCGGGTCGACTGATACGGGTCGGCATCGTAATCGGCGACGTTCAGGCCACCGGGCATGTCGGCCTTGCCTTCGTAATACTGAGCCATGGCGTTGAAGCTGTTGGCGTCGTCGAGCTGGTAGCTGCCCTTGAGAATCAGGTCGTCGATTTCGGTATCACTGTGTTCGCGCCAGTCGCCACCGCGAGTGCCGGAATACAACAGCGCACCGCCCAGACCATTATCGGCCGTGCCGCCGGCCAACAGATTGCCGGTGGTCTTGAACCCGTCGTGGCTGGAGGAAGGACTGGTTTCAGTCTGGAAGCCGCCCTTGACTGTCGGCGCATCGGGAATGGCCCGGGTCACGAAGTTGACCACGCCGCCGACGTTTTGTGGACCGTAGCGCACCGCGCCACCGCCGCGCACCACGTCGACCGCGTCCATGTTGCCCATGCTGACCGGCGCGAACGACAACTGCGGCTGGCCATAAGGTGCGAACGGCACCGGAATGCCGTCCATCAGCACCGTCGAGCGCGACGCCAGGCGCGGATTGAGCCCGCGAATGCCGAAGTTCAGCGCCATATCATGGCTGCCGGTGCCGTTGTTGTCCGGCGCGTTCACACCGGGGATGCGGTTGAGCACGTCCCGGGCCTGGGTCGCGCCCTGGCGTTCAAACTCTTCGCGGCGAATCACATCACGCGCACCAGGGTGTTCGAAGACGTTGATGGGCGCCGCATCGCCGAGCCAGTCGCCGATGACTTTGGACGTGTCCAGCTCCAACGCGGTGTCGCCGACCGGTTGCAGACTGAAGGCATTTTCGCCCTCGGCGCGGGCTTGCAGGCCAGTGCCTTCAAGCAAGGCGTCCAAGCCTTGCGAGGGCGTGTAGTTGCCTTCCAGGCCACGGCTTTGCACACCGCTGGTGACTTGCGAACCAAAGGAAATCAACACGCCGGCCTCACGGCCAAACTGGTTGAGAGCGTTTTCCAGCGAGGACGGCGCGATGTGGTACGGCTTGGCATCAGCAGCATGTGTGAGGGACACGGCACCAAAGCTCAGGCTGGCGCCCAGCAAGAGTTGGCGCAGGGTGCGGGCCAGTGGGGTAAGGCGGGTGGATGGCATGGACGACGATCCTGAGAAGGTGGAATCAAGGTGGCTTTCCTTCTCTGTCACGCCAGATCTGAAAAACGGCTCACGTGTTTCGATATTTTTTTAAGGCTTTTAAACCTTCGCCTCAACCGTCACCCAATACCGAGTAAAGCGCCTCACCTTTACCGGCAAGCTGATTTCCAGCAGCTCCAGAATCCGTTCGCTGTCATCCAGTGGGTAAGTCCCGGAGATCAACAGGCCAGCAACCTTCGCGTCGCAAAGGAGTTGCCCGCGACGGTAGCGACCGAGCTCATCGAGGAAATCGCCGAGGCGCATATGCGCAGCCACCAGCATGCCCTCGACCCAGGCGCCACTGTTGGCGTCCAGGGGCAGGGGATTGCCGATACCGCGCGCACCAAAGCTCAACTGCCCGGCGCTTAGCAGTTTCAGCGGCGAACCGCTGTCCGGCGTCAATTCGACGCTACCTTCGAACAGCGCGACCTGGGTGTGATCGGAAAACTGCCGCACGTTCATGCGCGCGCCTTGTGTCGTTAGCAAGCCTTGGGCGGTGCGAACCTGAAACGCTTGGGCGGCGGTCAGCAGCATCTCGCCCTCCAGCAAGCGGATCAGCCGTTGCTGACCTTCGACGCGCACATCCACCGAACTGGCGGTGTTGAGCTGCAACTGGCTGCCATTGCTGAGCGGCACCTTGCGCCGCTGTCCAACCGGGCTGCGGTAATCGGCCAGCAACGGGGTCAGCGGATTGTGCTCGCGCATACTCCAAGTGACTGCGGAACCGGCGCCGAGTATCAGCAGCAACTTCAGCGCCTGACGACGGCTGCCGGATTTCGGCGCATTCAGGGCGGCGTGGGCCAGGGGCGAAGACAAACCACGCAAACGTTGATTGACCCGCTGGATATGCTCCCACGCCCGTTGATGTTCACTGTGCGCATCGTGCCATTGCTGCCAGGCGTGTTGTTGGCGCGGGGTCAACGGGCCTTGCTGCATTTCCATCAACCAATGCACAGCCTGCTCGGCGACCTGAGACGAAAAGTCCGGCGGGTTGTTCATAGGGCGAAATAGCAGCGCATCGCCGCTTTGTTCAGGTGTCGTTTGACCGTGGCGATGGAAATCTTCAGCTCGGCGGCGATCTGTGGATAAGTCAGGCCATCGACCTGCGCCAGCAGAAACGCGCGCTTGACCAGGCGTGGCAGGCCATCGAGCAATTGGTCCAGTTCCATCAGGGTTTGCAGGATGATCGCCCGATCTTCCTCCGACGGCGCCACGATTTCCGGCATCTGCGCTAACGCATCGAGATAGGCGCGCTCCAGATCCTGGCGGCGGTAATGGTTGAACAGCACGCGTTTGGCGATGGTGGTGAGGAAGGCTCGCGGCTCGATGATCTGCGGGGCTTCCCGCGCGGTCAGCACCCGCATGAACGTGTCCTGGGCCAGGTCCGCCGCGCTGTCAGGGCAGCCGAGTTTGCGCCGCAGCCAACCAGTGAGCCAGTTGTGATGGGCGTGATAAAGGACTTCGACGGTATTGGCTGGCTGCAACGGGACCACTCCGACCGCATTCGAATGCGTTAGAGAACAAGAATTGTTCGCATTGTAGTGGCGCAGACGTGGCCACGGCAATCGGCGGTATTGACGATCTCATCGGAGTCTTTTGCGTATGAGAATATTTATCATTAATATTGCGCCCTTGCTGGCCCCGTGACGTTCACGCGGCCTCACCCGTTTCAAGGTCGAAACATGAAAGGCAAAATCAGCACACTCTCCGTTTCCTATCGACTGGCGGTCACTTCGCGGGTGCTGGCCGCTGTGCTGGGCGGTTATGTCGTCGCGGCGCTGGCCAGTGTCAGCCTGAGCCTGTGGCTGCCGATGGCTCGCGCCGAAGCCGTGGTGACCGGGATGATGACCTCGTTTCTGGCCTACCTGGTCGCAGTGCTCTGGTGTTTTGCCTGCCGCAGTGCGTGGCAGGCCTGGTTCGGGCTGATCGTGCCAAGCCTGGTGTTGGCGGCCGTGGCGGGACTGGCGTACTGGATGGGGCACTCATGAAAGAGGGCTTTCGTCAGGCGATGGCCTGGCTGCACACCTGGACCGGTTTGATTTTCGGCTGGTTGCTGTTCGCGATTTTCCTGACCGGGACGCTCGCCTATTTCAAGGACGAGACCAGCCACTGGATGCAGCCGGAAATTCCCGCCCGTTCGGTGTCCTCCGAAGCCAGTTTGACCCTGGCTCAAGACTATCTGCAGCAACACGCGGCGGGTGCCTCGCGCTGGCTTATCGATTTGCCGGATGCCCGGGAGCCCGGCCTTTCGGTGAGATGGCAGCAGACGCCGGCCAAGCCCGGTACGCGTGGCCAGTTCACGGAAAAACTGCTCGACCCGCAAACCGGCGCCGAAGTGCTGGGCCGGGAAACCAGTGGTGGCGAGTTCTTCTATCGCTTCCACTTTCAGCTGCAAATGCCCTATCCGTGGGGCCGCTGGTTATCGACCATCGCCGCCATGGTGATGTTCGTCGGCCTGATCACCGGGATCATCACCCACAAGAAAATCTTCAAGGACTTCTTCACCTTTCGTCCGCGCAAGGGCCAGCGCTCCTGGCTCGACGGGCACAACGCGGTGGGTGTGCTGGTGCTGCCGTTTCACCTGATGATCACTTACAGCAGCCTGGTGATTTTCATGTCGATGGTGATGCCGGCGAGCATTCTTGCCTCGTACAACGGCGATGTCCGAGCGTTTTACGACGAGGTGTTCCCGGCGTCCAATACCCCGCCAATCGCTGGAACACCGGGCCACTTGGCGCCGATGGCACCGCTGCTGGAACGCGCTCGCGAGCAATGGTCGGGCGGGCGGGTCGGGCGGCTGACGGTGAACAACCCGGGGGATGCGAATGCCTCGGTGGTCCTTTTGCGCGATGGCGCCGACCGGGTGGTTCACGACTCTGGCAGCGCGCTGACGTTCAACGGCGTGACCGGGCAACTGGTCGGCGCCACGCCGGCACAAGCGCTGCCGATGGCCATTGCCGGGAGTTTCTACGGCTTGCACATGGGGCATTTCGCCGGTCCGGTGTTGCGCTGGCTGTACTTCATTTGCGGTCTGGCGAGCACGGCAATGATCGGCACCGGGCTGGTTATCTGGCTCGGCAAACGTCAACTCAAACACGCGAAAAGTGGCGTCATGCCGCTCGAACTGCGACTGGTGGAAGTGTTGAACATCGCGAGCATGTCGGGGTTGGTGGTCGCGGTGGCGGTGTTTTTCTGGGCCAATCGATTATTGCCGGTTGGAATGGCCGGGCGGGCGGATTGGGAGGTGAACTGCTTCTTCATCGTCTGGGGCCTGAGCGTGCTGCACGCCATGGTTCGTCGGGGCCGCGCGGCGTGGGTCGAACAGTTGGCGCTGGCGGCATTGCTGTTTTGCGCGGTGCCGCTGCTGAACGCCCTGACCACGCCGTATCACTTGGGGGCCACATTGATGCAGGGCGATTGGGCGATGGCCGGTTTCGATCTGGCGTGCCTGGGCAGTGGCGTGTTTCTCGCCTGGGCTGCGCGAAAAATGCAGCGTTCGGGCAAGGCCACAAGCGTCGCCCGACAACGCGCAAAACCGTTAACGCTTGAGCAAGGAGCCCATTGAATGCTGCTGGCCTTGTTGCTCTGCTATGGCGGTTTCACCGCGCTGTGTTTATCGATGGACCGGCACCACGCCGAACTGCTGGGTCGCAAGCCGTCGACCCGCCGTCGCCACAGTTTGAAACTCGGTGGCTGGTTGTTGCTGACGTTATCGCTGTGGGCGGCAGTATCGGCGGCGGGCTGGGGCCTTGGATTGGTGGAGTGGTTCGCGGTGTTGATGCTCAGCGCTTTGCTGCTGGTGTTATTGATACCGTATCGCCCGCGCCTGGCCCTGGCGCTGGCCGGGTTGAGCCTGCTCGCCAGCCCCGTTGCCGCGCTTGCGCAAGGCTGACCTGATGATCACCCGTCCTCCGGAATCCCACGATGATGAACACCGCGGTGCGCGTGCGCATTTTCTGCAGGTGTTCCTTTCCCAGCGCTCGCAAATGGAAGCGCTGGTGAGCCGTCGTGTCGGTTGTCGGGCCACGGCGGCGGACCTGGTGCAGGACTTGTTCCTGCGTTTCTGGCGCCGGCCGCTGGTGCAGGTCGAAGAGCTCAGTACTTACCTGTTGCGCTGCGCCGGCAATATTGCCATCGACCATCTGCGCAGTGAAGGCGCACGAGTGCGAGTCAATGAAGGTTGGCTGCCGGAACAACCGGACAGCCAGGGCAGCGAGCCGCAAGCGGCGCTGGAGGCGGGCAACGATTTGCGCCATGTCGAAGCGGCGTTGCGTGCGTTGCCGGAGCGCACGCGGCAGATCTTTTTGCTCAACCGCATCCATGGCCGCAAATACGCCGAGATCGCCAAAGCGATGGGCCTGTCCCAAAGCGCCGTGGAAAAACATATGATGCGCGCCCTCGAGGCTTGCAAGGCCAGCCTGCGGGAAGCCGAGCCGCGCACGCCAGGGAAAGCACCATGAACAACATCGAACGCGTCACCCCGACGCCGGCTCAGGAGCAGGCGGCTTTGGCCTGGCTGAGTCTGTTGCATGACCAGCCCAGCAGTGGCGATCAGGTCACTTTCAGTCATTGGTTGCAGGCCGATCCCGCCCACGCCGAGGCTTACGCGCAGGCACAAGTAGTGTGGGAGTTGACCGAAGCACCGGCACGAACCCTGGCCGATGAAGAAGCGTTTGCCTTGCAGGGTTACCTCAATGCCATGAATCGCCCGCGCCGCAGCAGCGTTCGGCGCTGGTCCGGTGTACTGGCGATGGCGGCATGTCTGGTGTTGATGATCGGCGTCGGCGCGGGTTGGCAGCCGTCACGCTGGATCGATGATCTGGGCGCGGACTACGTGTCGGCGCCGGGGGAAATCCGCACCGTCACGCTGGCCGATCAGTCGCAAGTCACCCTGGATGCCGACAGTGCGATCGCGGTGGATTTCAGTCGCGGCGAGCGGCATGTGCAGCTGCGTCGAGGTGCCGGTTTTTTCAGCGTGACCCACACCGACGAGCCGTTTGTGGTCGATGCTGAAAAGGGTCAGGCGCGGGTGCTGGGGACGCAGTTCGAAGTCCGCCTGCAACACAATGGCGCGCAAGTCACGGTGTTGTCTGGCCGGGTCGGCGTGACGGCGGACAAGCACGCCGCGCAGCAAATCCTCACGGCCGGCCAGCAAGTGGCGTATGGCGAGGGCGCGGCGCAACAACTTCATGCCGTGGACAGTGAAGCGCAGTTGGCCTGGCGTCAGGGTTGGCTCAATTACTACAAGGCGACACTCGCCGATGTAGTGCAGGACCTGGGGCGTTATTACCCGGGAAGGATTGTGTTGCTCAACGAAGAACTGGCGGCACGGCGTGTCAGTGGCAGTTTCCCGAGCAAGGACCCGCAGGCGGTGTTGAGTTCTTTGCAGGGGGTGTTGGGGTTTGAGCAGCATAAGGTTTTGGGGCATCTGATAATTTTGCGCTGAGGCTACCGGCCTATTCGCGAGCAAGCCCGCTCCCACATTTGGAATGCATTCCTCTGTGGGAGCGGGCTTGCTCGCGAAGGGGCCAGATCAAACACCACATCCTTGTCGATAAAAATATTTTCAACTTTCTGATGAGGTAAACCCGATCCACATCCGTGTAGTGACTGAAACTGCGAGTCATTCGCATCCCGTAGCGGTTCTACACAGGTCATGAGCAATGAAGTCCAGGGCAAAATCGGGTTCGGTCAAACAATGGTTGGGTGCTTCTGCATTGAGCTTTACGGCGCTGGCGTTGTTGCCGTTGAGCGTGGCATTGGCCGTTGAAACCGGCAGCACGCAACAGCGCATGCAGTTCAGCTTCGCGATGGCCGCCAAACCGCTGCCCCAGGCCTTGAGCGATTTCAGCCGGATCACCGGCATCAGCGTGGTCTACACCGATGAAGCGCCTTACGGCATCACCGCTCCGGCGGTCAGCGGGCAGATGAGTGCCGAGCAGGCGATGCAGCGCTTGCTCAGCGGTTCGGGTTTCACCTTCCGCCGCACCGACGGCCACACGTTGGCCCTTGAGCCGCTGCCCACCGAAGGCGCCTTGAATCTGGGCGCGACCACCATTACCTCGGTCGCGCCACAATCCACGAGCTACCAGCCGCCAACCACCACTTCGGTGATGCGCTCCTCGGCCTTGCTTCAGGAAATCCCCCAGACCGTCAACGTGATCCCGGCCCAGGTCATTCGCGATCAGGCACCACGCAACCTGGATGATGCGCTGGCCAACGTCAGCGGCATCACCCAGGGCAATACCTTGGGCAGCACTCAGGATTCGGTGATGACCCGCGGTTTCGGCGACAACCGCAACGGTTCGATCATGCGCGACGGCATGCCGGTGGTGCAGGGCCGTGGCCTCAACGCCACCGTCGACCGGGTCGAAGTGCTCAAGGGTCCGGCCTCGTTGCTCTATGGCATCCAGGACCCGGGTGGCGTGGTGAACATGGTCAGCAAAAAGCCTGAGCTTGAGCAGTACAACGCCTTGACCCTGCGCGGCTCGACTTATGGTGAAGGCAAAAACGGCAGCGGTGGCAGCCTCGATAGCACGGGTGCCCTGGGTGATTCCGGCCTGGCCTATCGCATGGTCCTGGACCATGAAGACGAAGATTACTGGCGCAACTACGGCACCCATCGCGAGACATTGGTGGCGCCATCGCTGGCCTGGTTCGGAGAAAGCACCAAACTGTTGTTCGCCTACGAACACCGCGAGTTCCTGACCCCGTTCGACCGTGGCACGCTGATCGACCCGCGCGACAATCACCCGCTGGACATCCCCCGTGACCGTCGCCTCGACGAGCCTTTCAACAATATGGAAGGCCGCTCTGACCTGTATCACTTCGAAGCCGATCACGAGCTCAACGACAACTGGAAAGCCCACTTCGGCTACAGCTGGAACCGCGAAACCTACGACGCCAGCCAGGTGCGCGTCACCGCCATCGACACCACTCGAGGCACGTTGACCCGCAGCATGGACGGCACCCAGAACGCGATCAGCACCGACCGTTTCACCACGGCGAGTCTGGAAGGCAAGGTCGATGTCGCGGGCATGCGGCACGACCTGGTGTTCGGCATCGATGACGAATACCGCAAGATCTACCGCGCCGACCTGATTCGCCAGAGAAGCCTGAGCACCTTCAGCTACATCAATCCGGTCTACGGTCGCGAAGTCGAAGGCACCACGGTCAGCCCGGCGGACAGCGCCCAGACCGATTTGCTGCGCAGCAACTCGGCGTTTGTGCAGGACTCGATCCACCTCACCGACCAATGGATTCTGGTGGGCGGGGCGCGTTTTCAGGAGTACGACCAGTACGCCGGCAAAGGTGTACCGTTCAAGGCCAACACCGACAGCAACGGCCAGAAATGGGTGCCGCGAGCAGGTCTGGTGTACCGCTACACCGATGAATTGTCGTTCTACGGCAGCTACACCGAATCGTTCAAACCCAACTCGACCATCGCACCGTTGAGCGGCAGCAGCACCGTGCTCGACGGCAGCGTTGCGCCGGAAGAAGCCAAGTCTTGGGAGGTCGGTGCCAAGCTCGATATACCAGGACGCGTGACCGGCAACATCGCGTTGTTCGACATCAAAAAGCGCAACGTGCTGATCGCCAACTCCGAAGGCCCGGTGACGATCTACAGCGCCGCTGGTGAAGTGCGTTCCCGTGGTCTGGAAGTGGATTTGACCGGCCAGCTCAGTGACCGCTGGAGCATGATCGGCAGTTACGCCTACACCGATGCAGAAGTCACCGAAGACCCGGACTACAAGGGTAAAAAACTGCAGAACGTCGCCAAGAACACCGGTTCGCTGTCAGCGGTCTACGACTTCGGCACCATCGTTGGTGGCGATCAATTGCGGGTCGGCGCGGGGGCTCGTTACGTCGGTGAACGGGAGGGTAACGCGGTGAATGATTTCGACCTGCCGAGCTACACCGTGGCCGATGCGTTTGCCACCTACGAAACCAAAGTCGAAGGGCAGAAGGTCAAGTTCCAGCTCAACGTGAAGAACCTGTTTGACCGCACCTACTACACCTCGGCGGCGAGCCGGTTCTTTGTGTCGATGGGGGATTCGCGGCAGGTGTCGCTGTCGAGCACATTGGAGTTCTGAGCAGAGACCGCGTCATCGTTCTTCGCGAGCAAGCCCGCTCCCACTTTTGCAACGCGTAACCCCTGTGGGAGCGGGCTTGCTCGCGAAGACGGCCTGACAGGCACTACCGCAAAAACGCCTGCCGATACTCCCCAGGCGTCCCGCCCAACGTCTGACGAAACCGATTGGTGAAATGACTGGCACTGGCAAACCCGCAGGCCAGCGCAATTTCTCCCAACGGCTGCGACGTCGAGCGCAGCAACGCCTGCGCCCGGCTCAGTCGCCGCGCCAACACATACTGATGCGGCGGCAAGCCAAAGCTTTCCCTGAACATCCGTGCAAAGTGGTATTCCGACAGCGCACACAATCCCGCCAACTGCCCCAGGCTGATGGCCTCGGCCAACTGACTGTCGACGAACTCCACCAATTGCCGCCGCTGATGCGCCGCCAATCCTCCCTTGAGCCGCAATCCTTCGCGCATGCCGACCTGGCCAAGCAATACGTGGCTGAGCATTTCGTGGGCCAGGCTGCTGGTGAGCAGACGCTCGCCGGGCTCATCCCAATTGAGCGCGATCATCTGCCGAAAGCGCCGGGCCTGCTGCGGATCGTCGAGGAACGTGCCCTCGCGCAATTGCAGTTCGCGAGGTTCGCGGTCCAGCAGCGTGACGCAACCGAGGGCGAACTGTTCGGGGCTGAAATAAAGATGGGCCAGGCGAATGTCGCCGTTGATCACCCAACCCGACTGATGGTCGGCCGGGAGGATGCACAGTTTGTCCGGGCCGCCCTTGGTGCCGGGTTGGTCGCGGCGAAATGTACCGGTGCCGCCGGCGATGTAGCAGGACAGGGTGTGATGGCTCGGCGCTTCGTAGTCCTGGGCGTCGTGATGATTGCTCCACAAGGCTGCAGCCATGCCGTCACCGAGCTCGGCGCTGTGCTCGAGGCGAGCATTGGGCGAGCGGTTGAGGGCTTGAAAGACTTGCAACGTTTCCAGTGCGGGCATGATCGGTTCTCTCCAACGCCTTGCATGCTACTCCGTAGATTTTGCCGTGTGAGCCCGTGGGCCGACAAAAGCGCAAGTTTATGCAAGTGCGGCGCGGTTTGGGGCAGGACACTGACCTCCTGATTAGGAGCCTTTGTCATGAACCTTTCGTTGTACTTGCTGACCGTGCTGATCTGGGGCACCACCTGGATTGCCTTGAAATGGCAACTGGGTGTGGTGGCCATTCCCGTATCGATCGTCTATCGCTTCGGCCTCGCCGCGCTGGTGCTGTTCGTGATGTTGTTGCTCAGCCGAAAGCTGCAAGTCATGAACCGTCGCGGTCACCTGATCTGCGTGGCGCAGGGGCTGTGCCTGTTCTGCATCAACTTCATGTGTTTCCTGACCGCCAGCCAGTGGATTCCCAGTGGTCTGGTGGCCGTGGTGTTTTCGACCGCCACCCTGTGGAATGCCCTCAATGCGCGAGTGTTCTTCGGCCAGAAAATCGCCCGCAACGTGCTGATGGGCGGTGCGCTGGGGTTGTTTGGGCTGGGGCTGTTGTTCTGGCCTGAACTGGCCGGCCACACCGCCAGCCCGGAAACCTTGCTCGGTCTGGGCCTGGCGCTGCTCGGGACCCTGTGTTTCTCGGCGGGCAACATGCTGTCGAGCCTGCAACAGAAGGCCGGGCTCAAACCACTGACGACCAACGCCTGGGGCATGGCCTATGGCGCGGCAATGCTTTCGGTGTGGTGCCTGGTCAAAGGCATCCCGTTCGACATGGAATGGAATACGCGTTACATCGGCTCGTTGCTGTACTTGGTCATTCCGGGCTCGGTGATTGGTTTTACCGCTTATCTGACTCTGGTCGGGCGCATGGGCCCGGAGCGGGCAGCTTATTGCACGGTGCTGTTTCCAGTGGTGGCGCTCAATGTTTCCGCATTTGCCGAAGGTTACCAATGGACCGCACCGGCGCTGGTGGGCCTGGTTCTGGTGATGCTGGGGAACGTGCTGGTGTTTCGTAAACCCAAGGCGCCGATGGTGCAGGGGAATGGAAAGTTGGCTTGAGGCAAATTGAAGGTCGGGTGCTTTAGTTGCTCAGCGTTCAATCTTCAATGCTACATAAAGCATCAAGGGCAAGATAAAGTCGACGACGTGGCGAGCCCAATTCTTGGCATCCCATTCCAGTGAAGCGTCCATGTTGAACCATTCGACGCCGATAACTTGAAAACAGACGTAATAGATGAAGATCGCAATCATCAAGCCGATGAGTGCGAACTTTTTTGCTTCGTGAAATTGTTTGGCCGTGCTGTTTATATTTCGATAGAGGTGATAACTGCCCACCAGGCAGAAAATGGTGGAAAGTACCTCCAGCGTAATGATCAGCCAGTAGATCCTGTGGTGCAGCATGGGCGACGTTATGGCTCTATAACCGTATTTTTGATTGCCGTTGGTGGTGTCCATGCTCAGGACGTGGGCGACATATTCATAGTTGGTGGCGTAGTCGGTAAAGTTGCTGTACATCACCATCAGGCCAAAGAAGCTGATAAATGACATCAACGTGGCTTTGCTGATTCTAATCGTTTGGTCGGTTGTCAATTGATCCAAGATAGTTGATCTCCAAGACTGTGTCCCGTTGGGGGTAAGTGTGGAGAGTTTATAGTGCGGTTTATTGGTTGGGTGGTGGACTCAATTGCAAGGTGTGTATGAGTTGGGCAACGATGGAAAATGGTTGTCTGGAAGTATTATTTTCCAAACTGTTTAAGTATCGGGCAGACACTTTATATGTCTGCCCTTTTTTTCAGCCTTTCCATACCTGCGGATTGACCAGATCCTGCGGTCGCTCGCCCAGCAAGGCACTGCGCAAGTTAGCCAGGGCGCGGTTGGCCATGGCTTCGCGGGTTTCATGGGTCGCGGAGCCAATGTGCGGCAAGGTCACGGCGTTCTTCAACTGGAACAGCGGCGATTCGGCCAGCGGTTCTTTCTCGTACACATCGAGCCCGGCCCCACGGATCTGGTTGTTTTGCAGGGCTTCGATCAGCGCCGGTTCGTCCACCACCGGGCCTCTGGAAATGTTCACCAGAATGGCGCTCGGCTTCATCAATGCCAGTTCGCGATGGCTGATCAGGTGCTTGGTCTTTTCGCTCAGCGGGACGACCAAGCAGACGAAATCGGCTTCGGCCAGCAGTTCGTCCAGGCTGCGCAACTGGGCGCCGAGTTCCTGTTCCAGCGCTGCCTTGCGGCTATTGCCGCTGTAGATGATCGGCATGTTGAAGCCGAGCCGACCGCGACGGGCAATGGCCGCGCCGATATTGCCCATGCCGACGATGCCCAGCGTTTTACCGTGCACATCGCACCCGAACAACGGTGCGCCAACGCTGGCTTGCCATTGACCGGCCTTGGTCCAGGCGTCCAGTTCAGCCACACGCCGGGCGCTGCTCATCAACAAGGCGAACGCCAGGTCGGCGGTGCTTTCGGTGAGCACATCAGGCGTGTTGGTGAGCATGATGCCGCGTTCGTTGAAGTAGGCGACGTCGTAGTTGTCGTAGCCGACGGAGACACTGGAGACGACTTCCAGTCTGGCGGCGTTTTCCAGTTGCGCGCGGCCCAGTTTGCGGCCAACCCCGATCAGGCCGTGGGCGTGGGGGAGGGCCTCGTTGAATTGGGCGTTGATGTCGCCGTTTTTCGGATTCGGCACGATGACGTCGAAGTCCTGCCTGAGGCGTTCGATCATTTCGGGGGTGATGCGGCTGAAGGCGAGGACGGTCTTTTTCATCGGAGGAGGCTCGTCGGGCGGGAGTGAATGCTAAGCACGCTAACATTCTTCGCGGGATTTGTGCGAGCCGAACGTCAACCGTTCAACGGTCGTTGGATGCGTGAAGCTTGCGACGCTGCATCCAGTTATACTGCCGCCTTTCGCGGCTCGCTGACCGGGCCCGACTTTATGTGTATCACCCGGAGCTTTCATGACTTCCCCGACACAACCGCCGGTTGCCGACGCTTTGAGCGACGACCAGGCAGACCTGCCAGACAGCGTCGACTCCAGCGCAGACAGCGAAACCAAAGCCGCGATCCCGGCGTTCAAGTTCCCGTTCAAACCGGGCGAACTGGCGGCTGCCAAGAACGCCAGCCAGCCGTGGTACAAGAACGGCGCCAAGAACGGCCACACCAAGACGCCGGGTGCAGCGCCGCCAGGTACCCGCCGTTCGATGGGTAAACGCTGACCGTCAGGCTTTGTTGGGCGGGTCATCGTTCTTTCTTTCATTGAGACATATCCCACAGGGATGAGCGATTCGTCCTCTGGGAAACGCGGTGGCCTCTCGTCAAAGATTCATGCCCGTGAATTCTTGACGAAGGCCGCCCACATGTCTCTGCTTAAAACCCTTTCTCTATTGTCGCTGGTGGCCCTGACCGCTGGCTGCGTGTCCTCTGCGCCCGATCCTCAGATCCGTTTCGGCGTCGAAGCCATTGTTCCACCGTTCGAGAGCCGTAACGACAAGGGCGAGCTGGTTGGATTGAACATCGAGTTGGGTAATGCCCTGTGTGCCGAACTCAAGTCCCGTTGTGTCTGGATCGATCAGGATTACGCCACCAACATTCATGCCCTTGAAGCCAACCGTTTCGACGTAATCATGCCGATGACCGCGACCGAAGCGCGTCGAGAGCGGATCGATTTTACCGATGATCTTTATCCCCTGAGCAGCCGCCTGGTGGCGCGCAAAGGGGCGAATCTGCAACCGGATGGGCAATCGCTCAAGGGCAAGCGTGTCGGTGTCCTGGCAGGTACCAGCCGTGAAGCGTTCGCCAAGTCTCGTTGGGCTCCGGAAGGGGTGACGGTGCGCAGTTTCAATTTCAACAAACAACTGGTCGACAGCCTGCTGGCAGGTGAGATCGACGCCACCCTGCAAGACTCCATTGAAATTACCCAAGCGTTGTTAAGCCTGCCTCAAGGGCAAGCGTTCGACTTTGCCGGTCCCGCGCTCAAGGACCCTATGCTGGGCAGTGGCGTGGCCATGGCGGTGCGGAAAACCGACACGTCGTTGCGCGACAACCTGAACGCGGCCCTTGAGCGTCTCAAGCAAAATGGCCAGTACCAGGCGATTACCCAGCGTTACTTGCCACCCGCAGCACCCGATTTCCGCTCGCTACTTTCCGAATGAAGAAGGCTTGCCGGCAGATCGTCTGCCCGCTCGCACGACGTTCGCGGCTAAAAAACTGATGGCGGACGCACGGGTGGAAGTCGAATGCCTGGCGGTGGCTGCTTGTTGATTCACCGGCCGGGTGTCTCAGGCGGCTCGCAGCGAGATGAACGCGTAGTTGGTCGGCGCATCGCTTGCCACTTGCGCACCAGCCGCCAGCACTTGCCCGGCGATATCTTCGCCCGAGACATGGAACAGCCATTCGCTGCCTGGGTTCCGATGCGCCTGCCCGGCCACCTGGTCGATCACCGCGGCAAACGCAGTCATGTCCGGCAGATAAGCGGTAAAGCCATCGCCCTTCAGCGCTGTCGTCCGAATCCCCAATAACGCGCAAATCGCATCCTTGGTCTGAATGTCATCGCGATCAGCCTGACGGGAGCGCTGGATTAAACCGCTCAGTTCCTGATCGACCAGTTCACCGCCAACAATCAGATCCGGTCCTTTTTCCCACGACTCCGGCGGGCATTCCTTCACCGCCGTGTTCAACGGGATGTGCGGATTGATTTCCATCGGGTAGATGCGGCACACCAGCGGCCGGCGCTCGTAGATGCGACAGAGGTTGTCTTCGTCAAGATTCCGGCAAGGGCCGACGTTGTAGGCCGCAAAGGTGATGGCCACGTGCGCCTCGGATGCGCCGCTTCGAACCACCACCGAACGGCGTTCGGCGTGTTCGCGTTGTTGCGCTGGCAGGCCCAGGCCATTACTCAGGAAAGCTTCCACCAACACGATCACCTGACCACCGTCGGCCGCCCACAGGCGGGCTTCGGCCAAGGTCAGCGGCACATGGTGATCGTTGCAGCATTTGCCGCAACCTACGCAGGAAAACGTCGTATTCATTGAGCGGTCAGTCGCAGGTGAGGGCGTGAAACGGCGACAGAATGCCGCCGCGAAGACCGGTATCGAAGCAAGTTATGCGCCAGTCCCTTTGCGGGCTATTGGGCCTTGGCGGTCGGGCGGATGGAATCCCATTCGGTGACGAAGGCGGTTTTGCTTTTTTTGTTGTAGAGGCACAGCTCGGTGCCTTGCTGGCCTTTCATGTGTTTCTGCGGGTACTGGCCTTGCAGCAGCAGTGCGGTATAGCCAACCCGGTCATCGAACTGCGCGGCGTTGCCGACGGGTTTGGCGTTCTTCAGGCCGCTGGCTTTGGTGCAACTGGCGAGCACGGCTTTGTCGTAGGCGGCCCAGGCGTCGGGGCTGGAGGCGTGGGCCTGGGTGGCAAGGGCGGTGAGGCAGAGGACGGTCAGGGTGATAGTTTTCATGGTTCGAGGATCCTTGGGCGAGTGTTGGCCAGGATCGGAGTATGCCTGAAGGTTTGATAGTGGTTGTGAGGGCCTCTTCGCGAGCAAGCCCGCTCCCACATTTGACCGAGTTCTATGCGATCAAATGTGGGAGCGGGCTTGCTCGCGAAGACGGTGTATCAGGCTGGCACCGGCTCCCGGCGGACCACATACATCCCGGCACTTTCATACAACCGTTGCGCCCGCAGATTATCTTCCAGCACCTTCAGGTCGACAAACCCTTCGCGACGCTGTTGAAACACCTTGAAAGCCTGTGACAACAGTGCGCGGCCAAGACCTCGGCCCTGAGCCCGCGGATGCACCACCAGGTTCTTGATGTAGGCGCTGGTCCAGCACTGGCACACGCCCACGATGCCTTCTGTGTCCAAGGCAATGAAGCACAGGGTCGGATCGTATTCGGGATCGGTTTCAAAACGCTGTTGCCAGACATCCAGTGCCGGCACGCGCCCGCCACCTTCCTGAAAGCCCAGTTCCATCAAACGATGCACCGCCTCGGCCAGTTCGGGGCGGTATTGGGTCAAGACGATACCTGGAGGCCATGTGATTGCCGGCACAACCTCGGCAAGGTTGCGCCGCATCAGTAAGCAAAAGTCCTTGCTCAACCTCAATGACCTTGTTCAGCGACTGCCTTGGCCGCTGCGATCAGGCACTTGGTCAGTTCCGGTGAAGAGAACTTGGTCAGCACTGCGTTCGCACCGGCGAGACGCGCCTTTTCGCTGTTCATCGCGCTGTCCAGCGAGGTGTGGAGCAGCACGTAGAGGTGCGAAAAGTCCGGTGTTTCGCGCAGGGTGCGGGTGAAGGCGTAGCCGTCCATTTCGGACATTTCGATGTCCGAGACGATCAGGTTGATCTGTTGTGCCGTGCCTTGCAGGTCCAGCAGGCAGTCGATGGCTTCCTTGGCACTGCGGGCGGTGTGGCATTGCAGGCCGAGGTTGCGCAGGGTGTGCACCGATTGTTGCAAGGCAACCTGGCTGTCATCGACCACCAGAATGCGCGCGTTGCCCAGTACTTCGGCGTCTTCCATGCTGAGTTCGGTCGGGGCTGTTTCGATCTGCGCTGGGGCGATGCCGTGGATGACTTTTTCGATGTCCAGCACTTGCACCAGCGTGCCGTCGACCGAAGTCACACCGGTAATGTACGAACGCACGCCGCCAGACCCAAAGGGCGGCGGACGGATATCAGTGGTCAGGCAGTGGACGATCTTGCTCACCGCCTGAACGTGCAGGCCCTGCTTGGAGCGACTGACGTCGGTGACGATCAGGCAGCCACCGTTTGGGTCTTCCAGCGGTCGTTCGCCGATGGCGCGACTCAGGTCAATCACCGACAACGACGCACCGCGCAGGGTGGCGATGCCTTTGACGTGGGGGTGCGCCTCCGGCAGCTTGGTCAGGGGCGGGCAGGGGATGATTTCACTGACTTTCAGCAGGTTGATCGCCATCAGCTTGCCGCTGCGCAAGGTAAACAGCAGAAGCGAAAGTGAGTCTGCGCGGGCTTTGTTGGAGGACATAAAAACCTTCTGTGGAAAAAGGTGATGGGCAACCACGAGGATCGCCAACAGGTATCGATGCCGGGTTATCGACTTGTCAGAGGCAGGCTTTAGCAAATCGGGTGAACGGTATGACGCGATGGGGTCTTCACTTCATACCCAGTCGTTTCGCCATCCGCCCCAGATTCGCCCGGTCCAGGCCTAGCTCACGGGCCGCACTCGCCCAATTGTCGTGATGCCGTTCCAGGCAAGCGCTGATCAATTGACGCTGATAATTCTCGGTGGCCTCGCGCAAATCCCCCGACACCAATGCCACCGGGACGGCAGCCGGTTGCTCTGCTGCGATTTCAACGCTGCCATTGGGCAAGTCCAGATCCGTCGCACTCAAGCTGAGAATCTTCGGCCGCTCCTTACAGTTACCCAACGCCTTCAAGGCACTGCGACCAATCAAGTGCTCCAGTTCCCGCACGTTACCCGGCCAGTCATACGCCAGCAGTGCCGCCTGGGCATCGCTGGTCAGGCGCAGGCTGTTTAGGCCCATGCGCGAGCGGTTCTGCTCCAGGAAAAAACCGCTGAGCAGCAGCACATCCCGTCCGCGATCGCGCAGTGCAGGCACCAGCAAGGGGTAAACACTCAACCGGTGATAGAAGTCGGCACGGTAGCGACCGCTACGTACTTCCTCGGCCAGGTCGCGGTTGGTCGCCGCGATCAGTCGCACGTCGACCTGATGCTCTTTATCCGAGCCCAGTCGCTGCAACTGACCGCTTTGCAGCACACGCAGCAATTTGGCTTGCACCGCCAAGGACAACTCGCCGACTTCATCGAGAAACAGCGTGCCGCCATTGGCCAGTTCGAACTTGCCGCGCCGATCATTCATCGCCCCGGTAAAGGCGCCGCGAACGTGGCCGAACAGTTCGCTCTCCACCAGTGTGTCCGGCAATGCCGCGCAATTGAGGCTGATGATCGGCTTGTCGGCCCGTGGCGATGCGGCGTGAATGGCTTGGGCCACCAGCTCCTTGCCAACCCCGGTTTCCCCGGTGATCAGCACGGTCAGATCGCTGCCGCCCACCAGACTGATTTCTTCTACCAGGCGCTTATGAGCCTTGCTCTGGCCGATCATCTCGCGGTTCTGCTGGCCGCTGGCTTGACGGTAGACCTCTGCGCGCTGGTGTTCGTCTTCGACGCGATTGGCCAGGCGTTCGATGCGTTCGGCGGCGTTGACCGTGGCGGCGGCGAGGCTGGCGAAGGCTTGCAGGGCGTCCAGTTCGATCGGTTCGAAGCGCTCCGGATCGAGGGCGTCGAGGGTCAGCAGACCCCACGGACGCTCGTCGATAAACAGCGGGCAACCCATGCAGTCGTGGACTTCAAGGTGATCGTCGAGACCATCGACCAGGCCGTCGTAGGGGTCGGGCAAATCGCTGTCGGCGGCGAATCGGGTCGGGCCGGGGCTGCTGAGCAACGCTTCGAAACGCGGGTGTTCGCTGACCTTGAAGCGTCGGCCGAGGGTATCGGTACTCAACCCATCGACGGCCAGCGGCACCAGCCATTCGCCATCGAGGCGCAGCAGGGCGGCGGCGTCGCAGGGGAGCAGGGCGCGCATGGCGTCGAGCAGGCGCCGATAGCGCTCGCCTTCGGGCAGCTCGCGGGACAGGTCCGAGACCAGGGGCAGCAGTGCGGTGAGCAAGGATTTTGCAGTCATAGTGACTCCGTGTAGTCGGTATGACTATAGGTCAGTCTGTGTCGATATGACTATCACGTTATTAACTGATTGATTTATAAGGTTTTAATTGTTGGCATGGAAACTGATAAGCATAGGGTAATCAGTTAGCAACCCAAGTAGATCAGGAGTCACCTTATGCTGAGCGTTCAAGACCGTGCAATCGTCAAATCCACTGTGCCGTTACTGGAAAGCGGTGGCGAAGCGTTGATCACACACTTCTACCGCATGATGCTCTCCGAATACCCGCAAGTCCGCCCGCTGTTCAACCAGGCCCACCAGGCCAGCGGTGATCAGCCCCGTGCGCTGGCCAACGGTGTATTGATGTATGCGCGCCACATCGACCAACTCGACCAGTTGGGCGACCTGGTGGCCAAGATCATCAACAAGCACGTGGCCCTGCAGATTCTTCCGGAACACTACCCGATTGTCGGCAGCTGTCTGTTGCGCGCCATCTCTGAAGTGCTGGGCGAAGAGATCGCCACGCCGGAAGTGATGAGCGCCTGGGGCGCGGCCTACGGTCAACTGGCCGACATCCTGATCGGTGCCGAAACCAGCATCTACGACCAGAAAGAACAGGCACCGGGTGGCTGGCGCGGGGCGCGGGAATTCATCGTGGCGGCCAAGGTCGAGGAAAGCGCGGAAATCACCTCGTTCTACTTCGAACCGGCTGACAAAGGCCCGATTCTGGCGGCAGAGCCCGGTCAGTACATCGGCATGAAGCTGATCCTCGATGGCGAAGAGATTCGTCGTAACTATTCGCTGTCCGCCCTGACGAACAAAGGTCAGTACCGCATCAGCGTCAAGCGCGAAGCCGGTGGCCGTGCCTCCAATCACTTGCATGACCAGCTGCATGTTGGCGCCAGCATCCAGCTGTTCCCGCCATCGGGCGAGTTCACCCTGACCGCCAGCGACAAACCGTTGGTGCTGATCAGCGGCGGCGTCGGCATCACTCCGACCCTGGCGATGCTCGAAGCGGCGCTGGCGACCGAGCGGCCGGTGCACTTTATTCACTGCGCCCGTAACGGCAGCGTGCACGCCTTCCGCGACTGGATCGATGGCCTGGCCGAGCGTCACCCGCAACTCAAGCGTTTCTATTGCTATGCCGAAGATGATGGCGTCAGCCCGGCTGCGGACAAGGTCGGGTTGTTGAGCCAGGAACAACTCGGCGAGTGGTTGCCGCAGCAGCGTGACCTGGATGCTTACTTCCTGGGCCCGAAAGGCTTCATGGCGGCGATCAAGCGTCACCTCAAGGCGTTGGGCGTGCCGGAGAAGCAGAGCCGCTACGAGTTCTTCGGGCCGGCAGCGGCGCTGGAATAAGTGTGGCGGTGACTCGGGAGACCGAGTCGCCTGCTTCGCGAGCAAGCCCGCTCCCACATTGGATCTGCGTACGCCGCGGTCTCAGTGTGGGAGCGGGCTCGGTTCCAATTCTTCAAAAACTCCTCAAAAGTTAATCCCTTCTTAACCGGCCTGTCGTCTATTCCCCGCTATCAACCGGTGCGCACCAGGCTCTCCAAAGGTCAGGGCCAGCGTGTAGACTTCCGGCAATCGATATTCAGAAGGGAAACGCAATGAGCGAGGAAACAATGCGGTTGGGACGTGAACGGCGCTATCTGGTGTTGCTGGGCATCATCTGCCTGGCGCTGATCGGTGGTGCGCTGTACATGCAAATTGTTCTCGGCGAGGCGCCGTGCCCGCTGTGCATCCTTCAGCGCTATGCGTTGCTGCTGATCGCGCTCTTCGCCTTTATCGGCGCGGCCATGCGCGGCCGCCGCAGCATCACGGTATTCGAAACCCTGGTGGTGATCTGCGCCCTTGCAGGCGTCGGCGTGGCCGGGCATCACGTCTATACCCAGTTCTATCCGACGGTCAGTTGCGGCATCGATGTGTTGCAACCGATTGTCGATGGTTTGCCGCTGGCGAAGATCTTCCCGCTGGGCTTTCAGGTCGACGGTTTCTGTTCCACGCCGTACCCGCCGATCCTCGGTCTGTCCCTCGCTCAATGGGCGCTGGTAGCCTTTGTGCTGATCGTGGTGCTGGTGCCGCTGCTCACGTCGCGTAACCGTAAAGCGCTGCGCTGAGGTCATCCTTCGTATCGCTGCATGAAATAGAAAAACGCCCCGGTCCTCGTTCAGAGCGCCGGGGCGTTTTGCATTTCGGTGGACGGCAAAAAGACCTTGATGCGCGACAAGTTCGGGTGCGACACATATGCGACATGTTGTCACAGCGCGAGTGTCGCAGGGCGTTACAAGGTGGCTGATTTGACCCTGGCCGCGCAACGATATTGGTCTTTTTTAACGCCTGGCATCTTTAGCTCCGAAAAACCGGAGCAGGCAGTTTTAACAGGCCCGGGTGAATTGCCAGAGCCCTTGTGACATAGGGGCTTGGGCAGGGTAGGAGCAAGGCGCAGAGCCTTCGATACTGTCTGAACTGCGTGTGGTAGCCCTACTATTTTTGGTGTTTTTGTTGAGAATTAATTTCGATAACATGCCCGACTTTTACGAAATACGTGATTGATTGTTGCGGGAATGGATAAAAATTATTTCGGGATGAGACATGGTTTATGAATCGCTACGTAACTACAATCGCCCGCACTGAATTCCCGGCACTGCTCAACCTTACACAGGTGTTCGAGCAGGATTAGGGCGTCGAGAGGCCGGATGGCTTCATGCGACTCCCAGGTGTCGGTGCCTTCCAATTATCCGCACCAAATGGAATTGGTCTGTAACAAGGCCTTTGACCACGAATTCGAATAAGAACTCACCGCTAGCCCAGGATTTGTCGAACAGCGTCTGACGCGCGACGGGCAGCCCTTATTCAATCCAAGAAAAATGCCAACCCTTGGCAGGGTGAAGTGTTGGCGATCAAAACCCAACTGCATTGCGCAAGCTGCTTTAGAGGTCGTGAGATGAGTAAAAACAGGTACCCCAGACTACTAGGCTTATTGCCGCTGCTCGGCACGCTGTTGCTGGGAGGCTGCAACATGACCTTGCTCAATCCCACGGGCCAGGTCGGCCTGGAACAGCGAAACCTGATCATCACCGCAACGTTGCTGATGCTGTTGGTCGTGGTCCCGGTCATCGTCATGACCTTCCTGTTCGCCTGGAAATATCGCGCGTCGAACGCCAACGCGACCTACACCCCGAAATGGAACCACTCCACCAAGATTGAAATCGCGGTGTGGACCGTTCCGATCCTGATCATCATTGCCCTGGGTTACATCACCTACAAGTCGACCCACGAACTGGACCCGTACCGTCCGCTGGAATCCGACGTCAAGCCGATCACCATCGAAGTGGTCTCCCTGGACTGGAAGTGGGTGTTCATCTATCCGGAGCAGGGCATCGCCACCGTCAACAAGATCGTGTTCCCGACGAATACGCCGGTCAACTTCAAGGTGACTTCGGACTCCGTGATGAACTCGTTCTTCATCCCGGGCCTGGGCGGCCAGATCTACGCGATGGCCGGTATGCAGACCAAGCTGCACCTGATTGCCAACCGTGACGCTGAAATGGAAGGCATCTCCGCCAACTACAGCGGCGCAGGTTTCACCGGCATGAAATTCAAAGCGATCTCAACTTCTCAGGAAAATTTCGACGCCTGGGTAAGCGAAGTCAAAAAGGCACCTAAACAGCTTGAACAAGCTGAATACGAAGCCCTTACCAAGCCAAGCCAGAACAACCCAGTCGAGCTCTACTCCTCGGTCACGCCAAACCTGTTCCAGATCATCGTCGACAAGTACGAAGGCATGAAACCAGGCAAGCCGATGCACCACGAGAAGAAAGAGAAAGAAGTGGCGCATATGGAAGGGATGGACATGAGTTCGCATTCAGCTGCCGGGGCAGAGGAGTAAACGATGTTTGGTAAATTAAGTTGGGAAGCGGTCCCGTTCCACGAACCGATCGTGATGATAACCATCGCCATGATCGCGCTCGGTGGTCTGGCGCTGTTCGCTGCAATCACCTACTTCAAGAAGTGGACCTACCTGTGGACCGAGTGGCTGACCTCCGTCGACCACAAGAAAATCGGCGTGATGTACATCATCGTCGCCATGGTCATGCTGCTGCGCGGTTTTGCCGACGCCATCATGATGCGTACCCAGTTGGCCATGGCCACCGAGGGTTCGCCTGGCTACCTGCCACCTGAACACTATGACCAGATCTTCACCGCTCACGGTGTGATCATGATCATCTTCATGGCGATGCCATTCTTCACCGGCCTGATGAACCTTGCAGTGCCGCTGCAGATCGGTGCGCGTGACGTGGCCTACCCGTTCCTGAACTCCCTGAGCTTCTGGCTGCTGGTATCCGGCGTGGTGCTGATCAACCTGTCCCTGGGCGTTGGCGAATTCGCCAAGACCGGCTGGGTTGCCTATCCACCGCTGTCGGGCCTGCAATACAGTCCGGGCGTGGGGATGGATTACTACATCTGGGCGCTACAGCTATCCGGACTAGGTACGACGCTGACGGGGGTCAACTTCTTGGCCACCGTGCTGAAAATGCGTACCCCGGGCATGAAGCTGATGGACATGCCGATCTTCACCTGGACCTGCACCTGGGCCAACGTCCTGATCGTGGCTTCGTTCCCGATCCTGACCGCTACCCTGGCGTTGCTGACGCTTGACCGTTACATGGATTTCCACATTTTCACCAATGAACTTGGTGGCAATCCAATGATGTACGTCAACCTGTTCTGGGCCTGGGGTCACCCCGAGGTGTACATCCTGATTTTGCCGGCGTTCGGGATCTTCTCCGAAGTCATCTCGACCTTCTCCGGCAAGAAACTGTTCGGCCACCACTCGATGATCTACGCCAGCGGCGCGATCTCGATCCTGGGCTTCATGGTCTGGCTGCACCACTTCTTCACCATGGGTTCGGGTGCCAGCGTCAACGCCTTCTTCGGTCTGGCGACGATGCTGATTTCGATCCCGACGGGGGTGAAGCTATTCAACTGGCTGTTCACTATTTATCAAGGTCGTCTGCGTTTCACCAGCCAGGTTCTCTGGACCCTGGGCTTCATGGTGACCTTCGCCATCGGCGGCATGACCGGCGTACTGCTGGCCATCCCGGGTGCTGACTTCGTACTGCACAACAGCCTGTTCGTGATCGCGCACTTCCACAACGTGATCATCGGCGGCGCAGTATTCGGTTACATCGCCGGCTTCGCCTTCTACTTCCCTAAAGCGTTCGGCTTCAAGCTGCACGAAGGTTGGGGCAAGGCAGCATTCTGGTTCTGGATCACCGGCTTCTTCGTCGCGTTCATGCCGCTCTATGTCCTGGGCTTCATGGGCATGACCCGTCGTCTGAACGCCACCACCAACCCTGAGTGGGTGCCGTACCTGTACGTCGCCATGTTCGGTGCGGTGATGATCGCCGTCGGTATCGCCTGCCAGCTGATCCAGTTGTACGTCAGCGTGCGTGATCGCAACAAACCAGAAAACATGTGCGAACACGGTGACCCGTGGAATGCCCATACGCTGGAATGGTCGACCTCGTCGCCACCACCGTTCTACAACTTTGCCGTGTTGCCGAAAGCCGACTGCATCGACCCGTTCACCGAGGCCAAGGAAGACGGTACCGCGTACAAGGCTCCAGCCCGTTACGAGCCGATCCACATGCCAAACAACACCGCGACCGGCGTGGTCATGGGTGCTCTGTTGACCGTGTTCGGTTTCGCGATGATCTGGCACATCTGGTGGTTGGCCATCGTCGGTCTGGTTGGCACCGTGGTGTATTTCACGATCCATGCTGCCCGTGACGATCAGGGCTACATGGTGCCGGTGGATGTCATCGAGCGCATCGAAGCCGAGCAGCACAAACGTCTGGTAGCGGCCGGGAAAGTCCCAGCCACCGCCACCCGTGTTGAAACCTCGTTGGAACAGGCTTAAACCATGTCGAACTTAGTGACCAATGCTGGACACACCCATGTCGATGGACATGGGCACGATGACCATCACCACGACTCGGGCGAGATGACCGTATTCGGTTTCTGGCTCTACCTGATGACCGACTGCATTCTGTTTGCGTCGATCTTCGCGGTGTACGCGGTACTGGTTAACAACGTAGCGGGTGGCCCGTCGGGCGCCGACATTTTCGAACTGCCATACGTGCTGGGCGAAACCGCCTTGCTGCTGTTCAGCTCGATCACCTACGGCTTCGCCATGCTGGCGTTGTTCAAGGGCAACAAGAAGGCTGTACTCGGCTGGCTGGGCATGACCTTCCTGCTGGGCGCCGGCTTTATCGGCATGGAGATCAACGAGTTCCACGTGCTGATCTCCGAAGGCTACGGCCCTAGCCGCAGCGGCTTCCTGTCCGGGTTCTTCACCCTGGTCGGCACCCACGGTCTGCACGTGACCAGCGGTCTGATCTGGATGGCGATCATGATGTACCAGGTGCAGAAAAACGGCCTGACGGCGACCAACAAGACTCGCCTGAGCTGCCTGAGCCTGTTCTGGCACTTCCTGGACGTGGTGTGGATCTGCGTATTCACCGTTGTTTATCTGATGGGGACTATGTAAATGGCTAACACGCACTCCCACGATGGTCACGACGCCGGCCACGGCAGCGTCAAGTCCTACGCTATCGGCTTCATCCTGTCGGTGATCCTGACGGTCATTCCTTTCGGCCTGGTGATGTACCCGTCGCTGCCGAAAGCCCTGACCCTGTGGATCGTACTGGTCTTCGCCGTGATCCAGGTGTTCGTTCACCTGGTGTACTTCCTCCACCTGGACCGCTCCGCCGCCCAGCGTAACAACGTGATCGCGTTTGTCTTCGCTGCGCTTGTGATCGTTCTGTTGGTCGGCCTGTCGCTGTGGATCATGTTCAGCATCCACACCAACATGATGGCGCACTGAGGAAAGTCCGAATGTCCTTAAAGCACTTTATCCAAATCACCAAACCGGGGATCATTTTCGGTAACGTGCTTTCTGTGGCGGGCGGATTTTTCCTGGCCTCGAAAGGGCATGTCGATCTGGCCATCTTCCTGGCGGCGATGATCGGCACGTCCCTGGTGGTGGCCTCCGGTTGCGTGTTCAACAACTGCATCGACCGCGACATCGACCTGAAGATGGAGCGCACCAAGAACCGGGTGCTGGTCCAGGGCTTGATCTCCCTGAAACTGGCCCTGGCTTTTGCGACCGTCCTTGGTGTTGTCGGCGTTGCACTGTTGTACAAGGTGGCCAACCCGTTGGCCGCGCTGTTCGCAGTGATCGGCTTTGTCATCTACGTCGGCTTCTACAGCCTGTACCTCAAGCGCAAGTCGGTTCACGGCACGCTGGTGGGCAGTCTGTCGGGCGCCATGCCTCCGGTGATTGGTTATGTGGCTGTGACCAACAGCTTCGACATGGCCGCACTGACGCTGCTGGTGATGTTCAGCCTGTGGCAGATGCCGCATTCCTATGCCATCGCGATCTTCCGCTTCAACGATTACCTGGCCGCATCGATTCCGGTGCTGCCGGTGAAGCGCGGGATTCAAGTGGCGAAGAAGCACATCCTGATCTACATCCTGGCGTTCCTCATCGCGACCTTGATGCTGACCTTCAGCGGCTACGCCGGCATGAGCTACCTCGCCGTCGCCGCGGCCATGGGCATGTACTGGCTGTACATGGCCTGGACCGGCTACAAGGCAGTGGATGACACGGTCTGGGCACGCAAGCTGTTCGTGTTCTCGATCTTCACCATTACCGCGTTGAGCGTGATGATGTCGCTGGATTTCAAGGTGCCGAGTGAGTTGTTGCTGACTTACGCGCCTTAAGCTTCAGACGCTGCATTGAAAAGCCCCGCCTTCGAGAGAAGTGCGGGGCTTTTTATTGGGCGATTTCTGGCGGACCGAGTTGCCCCGTTCGCGAGCAAGCCCGCTCCCACACTGGATCGGCGTTGCCACCACTCTTGAGATCGACGCCGAGCTAATGTGGGAGCGGGCTTGCTCGCGAAGGCTGCACCGCGGTGTAACCGGAAAAACGCGATGACCGAGTTGCTTAGCTGCCGAGCAACCGAAAGAACCGCTCCCGCACCTGGCTGTTATCGCTGTGCGCCACGTTGAAACGCAGAAAGTGACTGGCGTCCGGCGCTTTGCTGAGGAGGGTGCCGGGAGCGAGCACAAGGTCGTTTTCCAGACCTTTCCTCGCCAGCGTTTCGGCATGCAGCCCTTCGGGCAATCGCGTCCAGATAAACAACCCTTCATGGGGTAGCGATGACACTGAGCAACCTGCTTCCACCAGCCAACTGGTCACCCGGCTGCTCGACTCGTAAAGCCGATCCACCGTGCGCCGGGTATGTTTGGCATAGCTGCCATCACTGAGCATCGTGCAGATGATCTGCTCCGCCAGTTCCGAGGTCATGCCACCGGCGGCCATTTTGAGCGCAACCAGCCGCGCCGCCAGTTGTGGTGACAGTACCGCGTAGCTGACGCGGCTATTTGCTGTCAGGGTCTTGGAGAAACCGGACACATAACTGACGTTGTCCAACCCGCCCGCCGCCAGGCGTGGCGTGCTTCGTTGCTGAAGGTCGCAATACAAGTCGTCTTCGACGATGTGGAAACCATAGCGGTGGCTCAACTCCAGCAAGCGATAAACCTGCGCCGGGGAGAACGAATGCCCGGTCGGGTTGTGCAGGGTACTGTTGGTCATGTAGACAACGGGGCGATGGGCAATCAGCAATTGCTCGAGTGCCTCCAGGTCCATGCCGTCACTGCCCCGGTGGATGGTGATGACCTTGGCACCATGCAAGGCCAGATTGGTGTGCATGGTGAAGTAGCACGGATCGTCGAGCAGTACGGTGTCGCCAGGTTTGACCAGCAGGCGCATCAGCATGTCGATGGCCTGCACGGTGTTGGCCGTGGTGATGATCTGGTCCACCGGCACTTCGATGCCGTGGGTCGACAGTTTGACCCGCAACGCCTCGCGCAGCGGCAGGTAACCACTGGCGACGCCGTATTCGCCCATGCGCAGGGAGGTTGCGCGCAGAGTGCCGCGCACGGCTTTAAGCAACTCGTCAGCCGGCAGCCACGAGGAAGGCAGGAAACCGGCGCCAGGGCGCAGCGCGCCATTGTCCAGGAGCACCGCGCGGCGGACCACGCTGAGGGTGTCTTGAGGCTGCAGGTCCGGGCCGGCATCGGTCTGGGTCGAGGTGCTGGTTCGGTGCACGTAATGCCCCGAACCCTGGCGTGAAACCACCAGCCCCTTGGCCCGCAAGCGGTCCAGGGCATCGACCACCGTGGACTTGCCCACGTTCATCAAGTCGGAGAGCTCGCGAATCGGCGGCAGCCTGGAGCCGTGGGGCAGGCCGCCCTGGTTGATCGCTACCGACAACTGATCGACGATCTGCTGGACCAGCGGCACGCCGGGCTGGAATTCGATAGCGGCGATGACTGCGCGTTGAACCTGCATTTTACTGGTCGCTCCGGCAGTAAAGTTCGTTTGATTCTATACGAACTTGCTCTGATCAGAACAAGTCCGCGTCTCTACCATCACCTTATAGACTTTCCTGATTGTCGGCGCCTGTGGCCCTGGCAATCGCTTGGTTCCAGAGGTGTTGCATGAGTGTCGAAACAACGGTCGCCATCGCCAAACCGGTGATCAACGTTCGCCTGTTCACGATCCGGATCATTACCGCCGTGTCGCTGTTCGCGGTGCTGGGCAAGGCCAACGTCTGGCTCGACACCGCCACCAACAGTATTCTCGCCCTCGGTTATCGGGCCTTGTTGTTACTGCTGCCCCTGACTTTGCTGGTGCTCGGCCGTCGCTCCCTGAGCGTCACGCTGCTGTGCGCAGCCCTCGGGCTTGTATTGCTGGCGGTCACCAGCAACCAGGGCATGGTGATGTTCGCCGCCGCGCTGTTTGCCTACGGCATTGCGATTGCCGGTTACCTGATCAAGAGCGAAGCGGCCCAGACCAAGGAAGGCGCGGCCTACAACCGGGTGGCGATGAACATGGGCAGCCTGCTGGCGGGGCTGATCCTGCTGTCGCCGCTGCTGACCCCAACCATGTTTTTCCTCGGCGCCGCGAGTTTCGTCCTGCTGTGCCTGCCGATCGCCATGGGCGCGACGTTCACCACGCAACCGGCGGTTGCCCGCCCGGCCAGCCATGACGGCAGCGGCTGGCGCAACAAACTGCCGTGGGTGATCGCCGGGGTCATCATGGGGATCAAGCTGTTCGGCGTGTTCTCGATCCTGCCCCAGGCGATCCTGCTCAAGACCGGTGAACTGCCGGCCTGGTATGGCTTGATGCTGATCCTCAACAGCGCCGTAGTGGTGTTCGCCCAAGTGCCGGTGATGAAACTGATCGAGCGCACCGGACGCTTCAAGGTGCTCGCGGTGATCGGGATCATCATCGGCGGTTTTGCGGTGCTCTCGTCTCCGGCCGCTTTCCGCGTCGACACCCTCGTCGGCGCGTTGATCTGGGTGGCACTGCTCTCCATCGCCGAATGTGCGTTCAGCTACCTCGATTACTTCTCGGTCAAGCAGAACAACATGTTCGTCAAGGAAGTGTCCCTGGGTGTCGGCGCCGGGCTGACGGTGCTGATCATGCGGGTCGCGCCGCCGCCCTGGAACGCCCTGCTGCTGGCGGCCATCGGTGCAGGCGGGATCCTGGCCTGGTACTGGCTCAACCGAAAATCCAACGCGTCACTGCACGACTGAGTCATCGCGGTTCCGTTTTTTTCTTCACAGGTCGGGTGTGTCATGAATACGACGTCTTGCGTGGTAGTGGTCGGGTACAACGGTAATCGGGTTCACGATATCCAGAAGCTGCGTCAGCTCTGCAGAAAGCTCTACAACGCCCGGCTGATCCTGCTGGTCGAGCAGATTCAGCCCTATGACGATCAAGTGGCCGATCACGTCTGCAGCACTTCACTGGCGGTGGAGGACGTGGCGAGTTCCCTCGAACTGGTGGCGGGGTGCCTGGATGCCGATCGCTGGAAGCTTATCGGCGTTCTGCCGTTTTCCGACCGCGGCGTGATGCTCGGCGCGGCGCTGGCGACCCACTACGGCTTGCCTGGCATCACGCCGGGCGAGGCGCGAGCGGGGCTGGACAAGCAGATTTTTCGCAAGCTGGAAGCCGACGCCAGCACTTCGCCGCAGGATTACCGCCCGGTGATTTCCGCCCGCATCGAGAGCCTGGCCGAATTGCGCCAGAAGGTCGTCGAACTGGGCGGCAAAGCGTTCATCAAACCCGCCTGCGAAGGGGCGAGCAGAGGTTGTCGGGTCATCCATCACCCGTCCGAATGTGACGAGGCCTGGCGGGCACTCAAGCCTTACCGCGAAGGCGGGATTGTGCTCGAAGAGTTGATCCAGAACGCTCGGGAATACAGCTGGGATTACGTCGCCGGCAGCACCTGGGTCACCGAGAAAACCACCACCGAGGGCGCCTATCGCGCGGAAATCCAGCAAGTGGTACCGGCACCGCTGGCGGCTGATGTGCAGGCTCGATTGGCGGCGGCCGGCCGACACATGTCCGGGTTGGTTTCGCTGGATAACGGCGCTTATCACAATGAGGTGTTCATGCGCACCGACGGACTGACCTCGGCGGTGGAAACCAACATGCGTCCCGGCGGCATGCACATCTGGGACCTGGCGCGCCTGGCATTCGTCAATTTCGATCCGTGGGAGCGCTGGGTCAGATGGGCGGTAGAGGGCAAGACTGATCATCACGACCCCGTCGCCCGAGGCTATTGCGGCATTCGCCTGCTTCGCGCACCGGCCGGTGGCCTTTTGCGCTACGTGCCGGACATTCAGTCTCTGGCCCGGGAACTGAACATCGAGCTGGTAGAAGCGGTGTACGCCAAGCGCCTCAGTGATTCGGTCACGGCACTGGTGCAAGACAACACCTCGTTCATCGGCCATATCGTTTTGTTCAACGAACACTACGGGCAGCTCAGCAACGACCTGTTGCGTCTGGCCGAGGCCATCGAGTCAAGGATCGGGATCACCAGCCTGGCACTGCCTGAAAGGGCCGTGGGTTGAGTCATCGGGATTGATGTTTTTTGCAGTATTGATCTAGAGGGTTCGGTAAATGAGTGTGCACATGACCTGTGATGAGCGTTTCATCGAGCTGGCCAAAGAGCTTGGCTATGACATCTATGGCGAGAACACCGCCGGCGGGCATTACGCTCCGCTGATCCGGCATCATGATGAGTTGTACATCAGCGGCATGGTGCCGCGCATGAACGGCAAGATTCAGTACCCCGGCCGAGTTGGGCTGGAACTGAGCCTGGCAGATGCTCAAACGGCCGCCAGTATCAGCGCAATGCGCGGGCTGGCGCTGATCGTCGATGCCATTGGTTCGCTGGATAAAATAAAGTCCCTGATACGGGTAACGGTCTATGTGAAATCCACGGCGGACTTTGTTGATCTCAGTGAAGTGGCCAACGGCGCGTCGGATGTATTCAGCCATGTGCTCGGAGATGCCGGTAAACATACCCGAACGACCATCGGGGTTTATCAACTTCCGAAAAATGCCGCTATTGAAGTGGATATGATAGCGGCGCTGCGGCCTTCAGCGTTATAAGTGTGGGTTGTTCAGCTTTACAGTGCTTACTTGTTGGCCTAAGGTTCGGCCATCCAAGTCGACAAATAAGTTGGAACTCGCGGATGAATAACATTCAAGGTGCGTTTTTTTCATATAAAGACTTTCGCCAGAGTTTGCACCAACCGTCGCTCAGTGCACGGGTGTGGAAGGGTGATGAGCTTACAAACATGCGTCGCAGCCTCGAGGCCAGCGAAGTCGATATTGTCGCGCTGGCCCATGATTCAAGCATCGGAGGTTGTAAGTTGACGCCAGGGATGGCGGTGTCCATGCAATGGTTGAAACCGGGAACGGCGCTGAATGGCCATGCCCATGCGTGGTGGCACCTGTTCATCATTCAGTCCGGCAGCGGCGCGTTGACCCTGGGTGATGCCGATGAAGTGAACGTCAGCCCCGGCGACGTGCTGCTGGTGCCGGCCTGGACCCAACACGGCTTCGTCAACACCAGCACCACTGAGCCGCTGGCCATGCTGAACATGAGCAACATGCCGCAAATGGCGCTGCTCTCCAATTCTGCCGACAGCCAGGCCTGATCACCCGCCCGCCACAATTTCCTCTGCGCAAAACACCAGGGAGTCCGCGTTCGCTGACTCCCTTTTTCTTTTCTGTCGCCCCCTTCCGGACCCTCCTGGTGAACTGCGTTTTCAAACTTTCTGTATCGATATAAACAGATAATTTCTGTATCTGTTCAGCGCTTGATCAACTTACTACGATCGCCTCCATGCAACGGATTATTGTGGTTAATGCAAGGGAGCGTTCTATGGAAAGTACGAAGCTGAAACTGTATGTCGGCGCAGATTTTGTAAGTGCTTTTGCAATGTCGGCATTTGTGGCGCTAAAGGAAAAACAACTTTCATTTGAGTGTGTGACTGTAAATTTGAAAGGTCGCGATAACTATTTGAAGGCTTATCGTGATCTGTCGCTTACCTGCAAAATTCCCACGTTAGTGCACGAAGAGTTTGCCCTGTCGGAATCTTCGGCCATCGCCGAATATCTGGATGAACTCGCTCCCGGCCACAAACGACTGCTGCCGCTTGATATCAAGCAACGGGCACGCGCCCGTCAACTCCAGGCCTGGCTACGCAGCGATCTGCTGGTGATTCGCAAAGAGCGCCCGGCGGATCTCATTTACTTCGGCAAGAAAGACAACCCGCTGTCCGAGGAAGCCCTGGCGGCTGTCGACCGATTGTTCTTCGTCGCTGATCGGTTGCTGGAAAAGGGCGCTGATCACCTGTTCGGTGACTGGAGCATTGCCGACACCGACCTGGCGATCATGCTCAACCGACTGGTCGCCAATGGTGATCAAGTTCCGCCCCGGCTTGCGGCGTATGTCCGTCGCCAATGGGATCGCGACAGCGTTCGGGCGTGGATGGATATAGAGCGCGCAACGCCCGCCATCCAGTAACGACCGCCAGGCAATCACCAGGAGCGCTGCCATGCAGGGAATGTCGGAGCAGGAAAAATACAAACCCTATAACTCACGCACCATCCGCGAGACTCCGTACTGGCACAAACTCACGCCAGCGTTGAAGGAAGCCATGACCGTCGTCGCCCGGGTCATGCCGTTTCGCACCAATGAATATGTCCTTGGAACACTGATCGACTGGAACAACATCCCGGACGATCCGATTTTCCGCATGACCTTTCCCCATAGGGACATGTTGCTGCCGGACGAGTACGCCTCGCTCAAGCAGCTGATCGACCAGGATGACGCTGTTGGCATCAAGCGGCGGATCGAGGCGATCTGGCGGCGCATGAACCCTCATCCGGCCGGGCAACTGACACACAACGGCGTGACCCTCGACGGAAAAGTCCTCCCGGGCATTCAGCATAAGTACCGCGAGACCGTACTGTTTTTCCCCGGTGCCGGTCAGACGTGTCACGCCTATTGCACCTTCTGTTTTCGCTGGGCGCAGTTCATCGGTGAGGAAGAGCTCAAGTTCAACGCGCGTGAATCCCAGGAGCTGGTGAGTTACCTGCGGGTGCACAGCGAAGTGACTGACGTGCTGATCACCGGCGGCGATCCGATGATCATGAACACTCGCTCGCTGGCCGGGTACATCGAGCCGCTGCTGGAACTGCCCCACCTGAAAAACATCCGCATCGGCACCAAATCCGTGGCGTATTGGCCGCAACGGTTTGTCACCGACAAGGACGCGCCCGAGCTGCTGGAACTGTTTAAACGGATCATCGCCGCGGGGAAAAACCTGTCGATCATGGGCCACTACAACCACCCGGTGGAGATTCATCAGGCCATCGCCCGCCAGGCGGTTGAACGCATTCGCTCTACCGGTGCGACCTTGCGCATGCAGGCGCCGGTGATTCGGTATATCAACGAAAACCCCGCTGACTGGGCGGCGCTGTGGACCGAAGGCGTGCGCCTGGGGGCGGTGCCTTATTACATGTTCGTCGAGCGCGATACCGGCCCCAGCCATTACTTCGCGATGCCATTGGCGCGGGCGTTCGAGATCTTTCAGGCGGCCTACCGCACGGTCTCCGGATTGGCGCGCACGGTTCGCGGTCCGTCCATGAGCACCTTCTACGGCAAGGTGTTGATCAACGGCATCGAAACCGTCGCCGGGGAAAAAGTCTTCGTGTTGCAGTTCCTCCAGGCCCGCGACCCGCAATGGGTGTTGCGCACGTTCTATGCGCGCTTCGATCCGCTCGCGACCTGGTTCGACCAGTTACGCCCGGCCTTTGGTGAGCGAGCATTTTTCTTTCAGACCGAGCCTGCAGCCGCACTCGAATTGATACCGGTCCTGCTCGAAACGGCGTAGGAAAATTCATCAGGAGATAGGGATATGAGTGGCATTCCGTTTGATCAACGCGAAGGATTTATCTGGCTCGACGGCGAGTTCGTCGAGTGGTCCCAGGCGCGGCTGCATGTGCTGACCCACGGCCTGCATTACGCGAGCACGGTGTATGAAGGGGAGCGGGTCTACAACGGCAAGATTTTCAAATTGCGTGAACACAGCGAGCGCTTGTATCGCTCGGCGCAGTTGATGGACTTTGCCATTCCCTATGAACTGGATGAGCTGGAAGCGGCCAGCCACGAACTGCTACACCGCAACAACATCGTCAACGGTTACCTGCGGCCGGTGGCCTGGCGCGGCAGTGAAATGATTTCCACCTCGGCCCGTTTCAACAGCGTCCACGTGGCGATTGCCTGCTGGCAATGGCCGAGCTATTTCGACCCGGCAGGGCACATGGCCGGCATTCGATTGAAGACCGCCGAGTGGCGTCGTCCGCCCCCGAACTGCAGCCCCTTCGAAGCCAAGGCGTCCGGGCACTACCAGATCGCCACGTTGAGCAAGCACGACGCGGAAAACAACGGCTATCACGATGCCCTGATGCTCGACTGGCGCGGCAACGTCGCCGAAGCCACCAGCGCCAACGTGTTCTTCGTCAAGGGCCGGACACTGCACACGCCGCTGCCGGATTGCTTTCTCAACGGTATCACCCGTCAGACCGTTATCGAACTGGCCGAGGCGCTGGATTACCAGGTGGTCGAGCGAACCATTGTTCCTACGGAGCTTGGCGACTTCGACGAGTGTTTTCTTACCGGCACCGCTGCCGAAATCACACCCGTGCAGAGCATTGATGAACATCGCTATCGACCGAGCAGCGCCTGCCGGGAATTCATTGCCGCTTACACCTCAACCGTAAACGCCTGATAAACAGCCAGGAATATCACCATGACAGATCAAGGGATTGTTGCGTCTGCACCTTACATTTCACTGGGCCATCGTCATGAAGAGTTGTCGGCCCGTGGCTGGACGGTACTGACACCGGACGAATTCGCTGATGATGTTGTAGGAACGCTGCACGAGTTCGGTCCGGTTATTCCGCAGTTCAATGGGCAGACGGCTTTTGCCATCACCCGCAAGCCGGGGTACGAAGACTTGCCGTATTCCCAGAGCATGAACGGTATCGGCCCGCATACCGAGGCGCCGGTGTATGGACCGCCGCCGCGCTACCTGGCGTTGCATTGTCATCATCAAGCCACCTGTGGGGGCGGGCATACGGGGCTGGTGGATGGATACGAATTTTTGAAGTCCCTCGAGTGCAGTGAACCGGAACTGCGCGAATGGCTCGATGACACCCCTGTGGAGTTCGTCGCCACCGCCAAACCCGGCGAAGCCGCGCAACGCCGGGTCAAGGAATACATCCTGACGCCTACAGAGGCCGGGGACATTTTCCGCTTCAGCTACAACCAGTTTCACTACGGCGATGTGAATCCATCCAAGGAGGATCTGCAGCAATCGCAGGTCGCCAACAGCTCGTCGCCACTGGCCAGGTTTGCAGTGCTGGGCGAAGCGTATTTTGTGCAGCACCACACGCCGGTGCTGATTCCCGACGGGTACATGCTGATTTGGGACAACTGGCGAATGATCCACGCCCGCAGTCGATACACTGACCCGGCGCGAAACCTGACCCGCTACTGGCTGGCCTGATTCATCCGTCGCCCATTATTCCATCGGCGTACCCCGTAGCGGGTACGCGTCCTACAGGTATCGCGTCATGCAAACAGCAATCGAGATCGCCAAGGTCGATCATCAACTGGTGATACGCCTGAATCAGGCGTGGACCAAGCGGGCCACCGTCTGTGCGCCGGACAAGGTCGGCGTCAGCGAAGCATTCGATCCGGCGCGCCCGGATTATCCGGAGTGCATGGTGCCATTTTTCCATCACCCGAAATTCCAGGTCCTGAGCGATGAGCTTAAAAGCACCGTGGTGACCTGGGGCTGGATCGGCTACAACCTGCGCACCGTGACCGCGGAAGAACACGTCGTGAACCCGGCGCTGAGCGTCATCGCCAATCAATACCTGGGCAAGGACGACTGGCATTTTCGCGAGGCCATGCAGCAAACGTTGATCGATGAGCACTACCACACGCTCATGCACCTGCGGGCCATCGAACGAACCAAGGTCGAACGGGCGCTCGATCAGGATCTGGATTTGCCGCCGTCGGTCACTTACCTGCGTCTGGCCGCGCTGCGCGAAGAATTGCCCGAGCAATGGCAGCGGGACTTGGCGGCGATCACCTTTGCGGTGGTGGCCGAGATCAGCGTCAACGCTTATCTGGATCTGCTGGCGGACGACCAAAGCATTCAGCCGCAGAACCGCCGCGTGGCTGAACTGCATAACCGTGACGAATATGCCCACAGCAAGGTGCTCGCCGAAGTGGCGAAGGTCATGTACGCGAACATGCAGCCGATCCAGCGGGCGTTTTTCGCACGCACGTTGTCGGTGGCGCTGAGTGCCTTTGTGGCCCAGGACTACTCGATGTGGGAGGCGATTCTCACGCAGCTGGGAATCGAGGATGCCGCACTGATCATCGCCGACACCCGGGAGAGCAACAAAAACGCGACGATCATGCGCGACTACAGTGGCCTGCATCGGCTGGCGCAGGATCTGGGCATCAGCGACGAGATCGATTTCGACTTCCGTCCGACCCTCAAAACTACCGCAGCGGCCTGAGCCAGGAGGTGTCCATGTCCGTTCCTGTGTACGAAGTATTCGCCATCCGTGTCGGCGCCAATGCCCAGCGCACCGCCAGGGAGAATTTTCTGTACGACGCGTGCTGCGGTGATCCGAATGCATCGATGCCGCTGGACTACTACTTCTGGGTCATTCGCAATGATCAGCATGTGGTGGTGGTCGACACCTGTTTTCAACCGGCCACGGCGGATCGGCGCAATCGTCAGATGTATCGCTTGCCGGAAGAATCCCTACGTCAACTGGACATCGATCCGGCGCAGGTCGAGAACTTGATCCTTACGCATTTGCACTGGGATCACGCTGGCAACCTGGGATTGTTTCCGAAGGCGACGGTGCATTTGCAGGAAGCGGAGCTGCGCTTCTGTACCGGACCGAAAATGGCCCATCGCACGGTGAACAAAACCTACGAGGTCGAGGACGTGATGTCGGCATTGCCGCCGCTGTTCGAAGGGCGGATGCGTTTGCACACCGGCATGGCTGAGGTGCTTCCCGGCGTGACGCTGCACCCGGTAGGCGGGCATACGCCGGGTAGCCAGGTGGTGCGGGTGAATACCGCGCGCGGGTGGATTGTACTGGCCTCGGACGCTGCGCATTTGTGGGCGAACATTCGTCAACGCAGTCCGTTTCCGATACTGGATGACCTGGCGCAGACGCTTGAGGCGTTCATCGAAATCGATCGCTTGGCCGACAGCGAAGACCACGTGATTCCTGGCCATGATCCCCTAATCGCCGAACGTTTCCCGCATTGGAATGATGATCCCCACATCATTTGCCTGCACCAAAACCCGGCTTGACGACTCACCCCTGTGGAGCGGGCTTGCTCGCGAAAGCGGCCGTCCAGTCAATAAAGATACTGCCTGACTCACCGCCTTCGCGAGCAAGCCCGCTCCCATAGGAATTGTTTATTCCTGGTTTTTCAGCAGTTGGCCGAGGGTCGCCAGGGCCTCTTCAATTCGCGGTGAATACGGCGCTCCGCAGCCAATTCGCACAAAGTGGTCGAAGCGATTGGCATTGGAAAAGATATCCCCAGGCGAAATCTGGATGCCGACCTTCAACGCCTCATGAAAAAACGCCATGGACGAATGGTGGCGAGGCAGTTCCACCCATAACAACGTACCGCCCTGAGGGTTGGTTATGCGGGTGCCCGGTGGGAAATAGCGAGTGATTGCTGTGCTCATCTGCTGGCGTTGTTGAGTCAGCGTTTTCCTCAAGCGACGTAGGTAACGTTCGTAGGACGGTGTCTTCATGAACGCGCTGACCGCCAGCTGCGACAACGCTTCGCAACCGCGGGACTGGGTGTGTTTGAGCATTTCCACGCGATCGTGCCATTTCCCCGCACTGATCCAGCCCAGGCGCATGCCTGGCGCGAGGGTTTTGTTCAGTGAGGCGCAATAAATAACGTTGTCGGTACGGTCCCAGTGTTTGAGCATCGACAACGGCTGCTCGCTATCCACCAGGTCGCCATAGGTGTCGTCTTCGATCAGCACCGTATTGTGCTCGGCGCACAGTTGCACCAGCCGCGCCTTGTTGGCGTCGGACATGATGCTGCCCAACGGATTTTGCAGGTTGGGGATGACGATCAACGCTTGAATCTGTTCGGGGCTTCGCAGCAATTGCTCGAGAGCTACCAGACTGATTCCTCCGTGGGCCGTTGCCGGGACTTCCAGCACGCGCAGGTTCAGGCTTTCGAGAATTTGCAGCAGCCCGTAAAAGGTTGGCGACTCCACGGCCACCGTGTCACCGGGTTGGGTGACCGCGCGCAGGGCCAGGTTGATCGCTTCGGTCGCGCCATTGGTGATCACAATCCGCTCCGCTGCCAGGTTGGCGTTAGCGGTCAGCGCCCGTCGGGCAAGGATGTTGCGCAGCGCGCTGTTACCGCAGGTTGAACCTGCCGCGCCAAGCAAATGCTGATCGTGGCGCAGCGCCTTGATCATGTGGTCCTGCAGGGTCTTCAACGGATAGAGTTCCGGCGCACAGTAGGCACTGGCGAAATTGACCTTGATCGTCGCGCGTTGACTCGCTTTGAGCACCCAGGAAACCTGTTCGTGAATCCCGACGTAAGTCCCTGTGTCCAACGGCTCAGGAGGTGCGATCGGCACGGACTTGGGCAATGTGTCGGGCTGACGAATGTAGTTGCCCGAACGTGGGCGCGCTTCCAGAACACCATAGTCCTCGAGTTCCCGGCAAACCTGCACCGCGGTCGACAGGCTGACGGCGTGCTTTTCCATCATCAGCCGAATGGAGGGAAACCGTTCACCGGTTTTCAAGGTTCCGGTGCGGATGGCGTCGAGGTAATGGTTGGCTAACTGCCGGTAAAGGGGAGGCGTGTTCATGATGACCTCAGCAATTGCACCACTGAGGTCTTGGGCTGGAAAGTGAGTTGACGATCCCTGCAGGCGGACCCGTGGTGCTGAAGGGTTAGGGAACGTGTTTTTCTGGTATCGAATCACCGCGGCATGGGTGGCTTTGGACATTGATTGCCGAAGGGGGTGGCACTTTGCAACTGTCTCGCTGTTGGCAACGACGATAGACAAGAGCGTCGAGTTTTTTATGGAATCACGGGCAATAAAAAGCCCCGCTCTAGGGCGGGGCTTCTGGGGGAGTGGCGCTCGACGCGCCGCTGCCAGATCGTATTACTGCGCGGCGATGCTGTAGCCATCGAATGCGCTTTGCTGCTGAAGTGCGGTGATGATGTTTTTGCGGTTAACCGCTTGTTCGGCCCCGGCATTGTCCAGGAACGTTTCGCTTTCCAGCTCCGCGTCATCGCCTTCGCCGACGAAGGTGAAGCCCAGGAATTCCAGGGCTTCACGGTCAACGTTCAGTCGCGATCGCGGGGTGCGCAGCGGCAGCGTGACGCTTATGCCGTCCTTGCTGATGGTGAACACTTCGACTTCTTTCTTGACCCGTGCAGTTTTGCTCTTGCCGCTGGTTGGGTTGCTGATGGCCTGATGAGTCTGGTTCAGCACCTTCAGCGCCAGACCGTAGACGATTTCCTGAAAGGCAGGATCGTCCTTGAAGCTGGAAAGGATGCGGCTGATCGGGAACTTGCTGCTCAGGTCTTCCAGGGCCGCAATGTCGGCTGCCTCGGCGTCCTTGAGTTGCTTGAGTTCGCCCATCAGTTCGTAGGCTGTGTCGTCGTCGAAGCGGTCGTGAGCCTGGCGAATCGCGGCGCGCAGCTCGCGGATCTGGTCGCTTTCCCGGGTGGACTGGAAAGCGTCCAGGACCATCTCGCTGATGGTCTTGGCCTGGGGCACATGCTGTGAAAGATTGATGGAGTTTTCGTATTCCGCTTTGGACGACAAGGTGACTACGGATTCAGCGGTATTGGAATCGGACATTGAAATTTCACTACTTCTTTTAACTTGGGTTGAGGCGAGAAAGCACGGGGCCTTTTCAGGCCGCCTAATCTATTGGACCTGCGCTGCGTTGTCACGGATTCCCCAGCGAATTCAGATTCATTGACCGAACAGCCCATTGCTCTGCCGTTTGCTCATCCACCGGTAGCGAGAAGCGAAAGGTCGCGCCGCGTCCAGGAAGATCAATCAGCTGGATCTCGCGACCGTGCAATTGCAGGATCCTGTGCACGATCCGCAAACCCAGCCCGCCATCGCGCCGTGCGCCGCCAATATTGAAGGGGCGCAGGAACAGACCGTCGCGCAGTTCGGTGGCGATGCCGGGGCCGGTGTCGCTGACGGTGACTTCAACGAAAGGTCCTTGCGGACGCAGGCTGAGTTCGATCTCTCCACCTTGGGGGGTATGGCGCAGGGCGTTGTCGAACAGGTTGGTGAGTACTCGCTCGATCAATCCAAGGTCAGCGCAGGCCGACGAAACGTTGGATGCGAAGGTGGCTTTCAGTTCGGCCTGGCGCGCTTCGGCGGTGAGTTCGAATTTCTGGAAGATGTCCTGCACCAGATCGGTCAGGGAGAAGCGCTCCAGCACCGGTTGCACGAAGCCGTGTTCCAGCCGCACCAGTTCCAGCAGCGATTGCGCCAGGCCACCGACCTTGCGGCTTTGATCCAGGGCAATGCCCAGATAGCGACGACGGTCGACGGCAGACAACGTGGCGTCCTTGAGCGACAGTGTCTCCAGATAACCGTGCAGCGAGGCCAAAGGTGTTCGCAGGTCGTGGGAGATGTTCGCCACCAATTCGCGGCGCTCCTGGTCCTGGCGGGTCAAGGAACGCCATTGTTCGCTGAGGCGTGCCTGCATCTGCCGGAAGGCCGCATCGAGTACGGCAATTTCATCGTGGCTGGCAGCTTTCTCCACGGGGGCAGACGGGGGCGGTGTGATCGGGACACCGTCAATGTCGAACTGGCTGACGGTGTCGGTCAACCGCCTCAGCGGGCGGGTGATCAGGGCAAACGCCGTGAGACCGGCAATCAGACACAGCAGCGCCACCAACCCGATGGACAGCAGCGCCGTATTGAGGGCCGCGCTGGTTGCACCGCGTTCGGCCAGGCGATCGTGCGCTTCGCCCAGCAACACCACGTAGAGATAGCCTGCCGGCTTGCCATTGACCGTTAGTGGCGCAGCGCTGAATACCTTGTGACCCTCGGCGTTGCGTGGATCGTCGCCGAGAATCGGCAGGGCATCGCCCTTGAGCAAACGCTGGATCGGCGCCAGGTCGACCCGCTCCCGACGTATCCGGCCTTCGGGCGCCGCGCTGCCGACAACCTTGCCCTCGGTGTCCAGCAGATAGACCTCGACACTGGGGTTGACCAGCATCAGCTGGCTGAACAACTCGCGCACGGCATCGGGCATCAGGCCATTGGCGTCCATCAGCACGGTGTCACGGGCGATGTGCTGAGCAAGATCGCGCGACAGTCCCTGCACCACTTCCAGTTCATGCATCTGGTTGGAGCGCACCTGCATCCACGCCGACGTCCCGCAGCACACCAGCAATAGCACGGCGAACACCAGAGACAGGCGTTGAGTCAGGGTCAGCCTCATGACTGATCCTCCCTGGCCGCGAATTTATAGCCACGACCCCATACCGTGAGGATGCGCGCCGGTTGTGCCGGATCGGTCTCGATTTTCGCCCGCAGGCGGTTGATGTGGGTATTGACCGTGTGCTCGTAGCCTTCATGGCTGTAACCCCACACGGCGTTGAGCAGGTCCATGCGCGAGAACACCTTGCCGGGTTGACGGGCGAAGAAATACAAAAGGTCGAACTCCCGTGGAGTGAGATCAAGACGGCGACCGTCGAGGGACACGTCGCGGGTAATCGGGTCGATGGAGAGGCCGTCCGTGATCAGGCTCCCGGCATCCATTTTCAGGTTGCGGGCCATGGCGTCGACACGTCGCAGCAGCGCTTTGACCCGGGCGACCAGCTCGAGCATGGAAAAAGGTTTGGCCAGGTAGTCGTCGGCCCCGAGTTCGAGCCCGAGAATCCGGTGCATTTCGCTGGAGCGCGCGCTGGTGATGATGATCGGCGTGTAACGAGCCATGGCGCGGGCGCGGCGGCAAATTTCGAGGCCGTCGACACCTGGCAGCATCAGGTCGAGGATCAGTGCGTCCCAGCTTCCTTGCTGCAGCAGTCGCATGCCTTCATCGCCATCGGCGCAATGCACCACCTCGAACTGCTCATCGCGTAGATGCAGGCAGATAAGGTCGGCGATATGCAGGTCGTCCTCGACCACGAGGACGCGTTTGGTCTGTTCCATCAAAGCTCAATCCTTCAGCGCAATGAGCGCATTGTGCGGGTTTTCCGGGGCCTGAGTTATCACGAATTGTTTAACTCCTCGTGAGGATTTGGCGATCAACCCAAGCCTAGGCTGTGTTCCATGTCAGGCACCTGGATTTTTCGGAGAAGACCATGTTTTCACGGCGGAAGTTTCTTGTAGCGAGCGGCGGGCTGGGGGTTGCAGCCCTGGCGATCGGTGTATTGCCAAAATTTGCCGCGAGTTTTGCGCTGGTCACTGAAGCCAGTGCGGCGGAGGCTTTCGAGGTGGTCCACAGCGACAGTGAATGGCGCGCGATGCTGAGCGCCGAGCAGTACGAAATCCTGCGTGAAGAGGGTACCGAACGGGCTTACAGCAGCCCGCTGAACAACGAGCACCGGGACGGCACGTTCGCCTGTGCCGGATGCGCTCTGCCTCTATTTTCCTCCGCGACCAAGTTTGACAGTCGCACCGGTTGGCCCAGCTTCTGGGCACCGCTGGAGAATGCAGTGGCGACCCGTCAGGACCGGTCATTCGGCGTGTTACGCGAAGAAGTTCACTGTCGACGTTGCGGCGGTCATCTGGGGCATGTCTTCGATGACGGGCCAAAGCCCACCGGTCTGCGTTATTGCATGAACGGTCTTGCGCTGACCTTCAAGCCCCAGGCGGCTTGATCTTTTTTTCCACTTTTTATGCAGGTCGATGTTATGTGGCTTCTGGTCCTCGCTTATCTCGGTGGTGTGCTGACGATTGTCAGCCCGTGCATTCTGCCGGTACTGCCGTTTGTCTTCGCCCGCACCGGGCAGCCGTTCATGAAGAGTGGCTTGCCACTGCTGGCAGGGATGGCGCTGACCTTCGCGCTGGTTGCCTCGTTAGCAGCGGTGGGCGGTAGTTGGGTGGTGCAGCTCAACCAGTACGGTCGCTGGCTCGCCTTGTTGTTCGTCGCACTGTTCGGGCTGACGCTGTTGCTCCCGCGAGTGGCCGAGCGATTGACACGGCCACTGGTGGCGGCGGGCAGTCGGCTGTCGGAAGCGGCGGGTGCCGATGCCCGGCCGCGCCCCGGCGCTTCGCTCCTGATCGGTGTCGCCACGGGCCTGTTGTGGGCGCCGTGCGCCGGGCCGATTCTGGGGTTGGTACTGACTGGTGCGGCGTTGCAAGGGGCAAGTATTGCGACCACGTTGTTGCTGTTGGCGTACGCCGCGGGTGCCGCAACGTCTCTCGCCATGGCGTTGTTGCTGGGCGGTAAAGTCTTCGCGGCGATGAAGCGCTCGATTGGCGCAGGCGAATGGGTGCGTCGAGGTTTGGGAGGCGCGATGCTGGCCGGTGTGGTGGCGATTGCCCTGGGACTGGACACCGGGATTCTGGCGCGGATTTCGACCGCATCCACCGGCGGTATCGAGCAGGCCCTGGTGGCGCGCTTGGCCGGTAAGTCACCCAGCGCCAGCGGAGCGATGATGGCGCGAGACCCCGGCGGTGCGATGAAAGCGGCTGTCACAGCGCCGGGCGCACTGCCGATTGAAGGCAACCTTCCATCACTGGACGGCGCGGTGCAATGGCTCAACTCGCCACCACTGAGCGCGCAGGATTTGAAAGGCAAGGTCGTGCTCGTGGATTTCTGGACTTACTCCTGCATCAACTGCCTGCGCTCACTCCCCTATGTGAAGGCCTGGGCCGAAAAGTACCGCGACCAGGGATTGGTTGTGATCGGTGTCCATGCACCCGAATTTGCGTTCGAACGGGACGTAGGTAATGTCACCAAAGCCATGAAGGACCTGGGCATCAACTACCCGGTGGCCATCGATAACGAGTACAAGGTCTGGCGTGCCTTCAATAACCAATACTGGCCGGCTCACTATTTTGCCGACGCTCAGGGGCGCATTCGTTATCACCACTTTGGCGAAGGCGAGTACGCCGAATCGGAGCGAGTGATCCAGCAACTGCTGCGTGAAGCGGGCACCGCGAAGGTGGCCGATGGCCTGATCAATGTCGACGCCAAGGGTGTCCAACTCGCCCCCGACATGAACGAAGTGCAATCGCCCGAAACCTATCTCGGCTTCCAGCGAGCGGAGCGTTTCGTCCCTGAAACCAGCCTGGTGCCAGACAAGGTGTCGGCCTACAGCCCTCCGTCGCAATTGGCGCTCAACGACTGGAGTCTGGACGGTCAGTGGAATGTCGGTTCGGAGCGCGCGACTGCAAGCGCACCGTCCAGTCGCATTGTTTACCGCTTTCACGCTCGTGACTTGCATCTGGTGTTGGGGCCGGGTGCTGATGGCAAGCCGGTGCGATTCAAGGTGCTGATTGACGGGAAAGCCCCGGGCGATGCCCACGGTACGGATGTGGCGCCCGATGGCAGCGGCAGCGTGACCGAGCAGCGCTTGTATCAATTGGTACGCCAGAACGGCGGCGTTACGGACCGGACCTTCAGCATCGAGTTTCTCGATCCGGGTGTTTCGGCATATGCCTTTACGTTTGGTTGATCACTCTTTTATTTACCCAGGAGTCAGACTCATGAAAACCCTGTTTACCTGGCGCCGCGCCCTGATGGGGGTGGTCGCCGCTGGAGTCATCAGCCAATGCTCGGCATTCTCTTTCGGCTCTGCGCAAGAGGCGGTCATCATTCCGCCACCGACCCTCGACGAAACCACCCAGGCCCACAGCGAAACCGCGGTCTTCGCAGGCGGTTGTTTCTGGGGCGTCCAAGGTGTGTTCCAGCATGTCAAAGGCGTGAAGATGGCTGTTTCCGGTTACGCGGGCGGTGCAGCCAATACCGCTCGGTACGAACGGGTCAGCGACGGTGATACCGGTCATGCAGAATCAGTCGAAGTCACGTTCGATCCCGCTCAGGTCAGCTACGGCACCTTGCTGCAAATCTATTTTTCGGTGGCCCACAACCCGACCGAACTCAATCGCCAGGGACCTGACACCGGCACCCAGTACCGGTCGGCGATTTTTCCGCAAAGCAGTGAACAGCAGCGCGTGGCCCAGGCCTACATCGCTCAACTCGACGCCGCCCGTTCGTTCAACAAACCCATCGTGACCAAACTGGAAACCTACAACGGTTTCTACCCGGCCGAGGAAGAGCATCAGGACTTTTTGACCGAACACCCGACCCATCCGTACATCGTGATCAACGATCTACCGAAAGTGGCGCAGTTGAAGCAGCTGTATCCGGATCGGTATCAGGAAAAACCGGTGTTGGTGAAGGCGGGGATGTGAGCAGCGTATAGAGCCGGTTACTACTTGCCCCACATCCGCATGGCGAAGTCGACGAAACTGCGTAGTTTCGGTAACCGGTAGCGATCCTGTGCATACATCAGGTTCATTGGCCGGCTGGGTGGTAGGTAGTCCGGCATCAGGGCCAGCAGTTTTCCGTCCTTGAGGTCTTGCTCCACCAACGCGTCGGGCAACATCACGATGCCCATTCCCGTTCGTGCCGCTTGATGGAGACCTGCCGAACTGTTGATCAGCATCGGCCCGCTGACCGCCACAACGACTTCGCCCTCGGGGCCGGCCAGGCGCCATTGTTTTTCCACCGAGTGCCAGTCGTCACCGGCCGGATAGGCAAAGGACAGGCAGTCGTGGTGTTGCAGATCTTCAGGTTTTTCCGGCACGCCACGGCGCGCCAGGTATTCCTGGGATGCGCACATGGTCAGGGTGTAGTCGCCGAGTGGACGGGAGATCAGGTTGGACTGCTCGGTAGCACCCAAGCGAAACGCGACGTCCAAACCGTTTTCGAGCAGTTCCGGGCGACGGTTGGTGAGGACTACATCCAGTTTGACTCGCGGACAAAGCAGGGCGAACTCACTCAACGCGGGTGCCAGTTTTTCGGTGCCGAACGTTAGTGGTGCGGTGATACGCAAGGTGCCGCTCGGCTCGTCGAGGGCCTGTTCGGCCAAGCGCTCGGAATCCGCCACCAGCCCCAGCACTTCGAGACACCGCTGATAGTACGCGGTGCCGAATTCCGTCAACCGTTGACGCCGCGTCGTACGGTTGAGCAAACGCACACCCAGGCGTTGTTCCAGCGCCTTTAGATGATTGCCGACCATGGTCGTGGACATTTCGCACTGCAACGCGGCGGCCGTCATGCTGCCGGCTTCCACCACTTTCACATAAACGGTCATTGCCTGGAACAAATCCATTATCAAGCTCAGCTTTAAAATGATTGAAGTGCTGCGGCGTTTATCCAGCTCTGGTGGCTAACCATACTGTAAAAACACCGACAATTGATGGAGCTTGATGCCATGACCGCCGCCTGCCTGATGACCACTTACCAACCCCTGGCCCTGAGTTTCAACAAAGGTCTGGGTACGCGCCTGTGGGATCAGTCCGGTCGCGAGTACCTGGACGCGGTGGCGGGCGTGGCAGTGACCAATGTCGGCCACTCTCACCCTAAAATCGTCGCGGCGATCAGCGAACAGGCTGGCCTGTTATTGCATACCTCCAACCTGTACAGCATCGACTGGCAACAACGGCTAGCGCAGAAGCTGACTCTGCTGGCCGGAATGGAGAGGGCTTTCTTCAACAACTCCGGCGCCGAGGCCAATGAAACTGCGCTGAAGCTGGCGCGCTTGTACGGCTGGCACAAAGGCATCGAACAACCGCTGGTGGTGGTCATGGAGAACGCTTTCCACGGCCGGACGCTCGGTACGTTATCCGCCAGCGATGGACCAGCCGTACGCCTGGGGTTCAACGAGCTGCCGGGGGACTTCGTGAAAGTACCGTTCGGCGACCTCAAGGCGCTGGACAAGGTGCAGCAGGCCCACGGCCCGTGCATCGTGGCGATCCTGATGGAACCGATTCAGGGTGAGAGCGGCGTCCAACTGGCCCCGCCCGGTTACCTGAAAGCCGTCCGCGAACTCTGCAACCGGCGCTCGTGGTTGCTGATGCTCGACGAAATACAGACCGGTATCGGCCGCACAGGCCAGTGGTTTGCCTTCCAGCATGAAGGCATCGTTCCAGATGTGATGACCCTGGCCAAAGGCCTCGGTAATGGCATTCCCATTGGCGCCTGTCTGGCTCGTGGAAAAGCTGCCGAACTGTTCACTCCCGGAAGCCACGGCAGCACCTTCGGCGGTAATCCGCTCGCGTGCCGCGTCGGTTGCACCGTGTTGGAAATCATTGAAGAACAAGGGCTGCTGGAGAACGCCAGACTGCAGGGCGAACGTTTGTTGACCAGATTGTGTATCGAGTTGGCGGACGCGCCCAATGTCCTGGCGATCCGTGGTCAGGGCTTGATGATCGGCATCGAACTCAAACAGCCAATTCGCGACCTGACCCTGATCGCCGCACGGGATCACGGCTTGCTCATCAACGTGACGCGGGGCAAAACCATCCGTCTGCTGCCGCCGTTGACGATTGATGAGCGGGAAGTGGAGATGATTGTCAGAGGGGTTTGTCGGGCGGTGAAAGCAGCCTGACATCGCTGGAACTTGCGCAACCTTAAACAGGATCGGTGTCTCCGTCAGCGCGGGAAATAGTGGGGGAGATCAGTTGGTTTTTCACATCGAACCTACGAAAGCCGCAGTTTCACTGCGGTCCATCAGCTGTAATTTCGAACCGGTAAATCCATCGAACAGACGTTGATGCGCGGCAAATCCACTGGACCCTTCGCGGGTCCGATAGCTGCCGGCCCAGTCCAGCAAGGCAATCAACAATTCATCGTTATCATCGCGTGTCGCCTCGCGCTGGCGAATGTTGGCGACGCATTCTTCATCTTCAACACACAACCAGATCAACGCCGTGGCACGGTGGATAAGTTCGCTGATCATCCAGCCATAAACGCCCTCGATCACCCAACGCTCTTCACTCGCAGCCACCCGTGCCATCCCAAGCGCTTCGGCGCGTGGTCGGGCGATGCTGCATTCGTCGGACAACCAGTTAATCGAATCAAGATCGACCCACGGCACTTGCAGCTGCTCGGCCAATCGCTTGGCCAACCAGCTTTTCCCGGAGCCAGAGTTACCGATGATCAGAGTCCGAGTGAAATCCATAACCACCACCGATCAAATGTGGGAGCGGGCATGCTCGCGAAGCAGGCGACTCGGTCTCACTCCATCAATCATCACCCTCAGGCGCCACCATCCGCGTCTTCGGCGAACCATTGGAGTTGTGCTGATAGATATCCTGCGGCTGCCCTTTTTCATTAAAGAACACCTGCCCGATCCCCGCCGAGTTCCACAACCGTTCACCCGCTTCAGCATGTTCCGGCACATGCGGAACGATGCGCATGCGTCGACGTTTGGTCAGCCAGTTCAGCGGTGAGCGCGGCGAGTAGAGCCAGCGGTTGAGGCGGTCGAACCATTCGAGCAGCGTGGGCGGGAATTCGTTTTTGATGCCGCTGCTGGTGATCTGCCAGATCTTCGGGCCGGCCTTGCGGTGTGGGATCAGGACTTCATAGACGAAGGAATAATGCACATCGCCCGACAACACCACGTAGTTACCGGGTGTGCGGGAGTGTCGGAAAATGTTCAGGATCACTTGGGCCGCGCCGCGATGGGCCATCCAGTTTTCGGCGTCCACCAGCAGCGGAAAACCACACCAACTGAAGACGCGCTGTACGGTCTCGATCAGTTTGACGCCGAAGATCGGCGCCGGCGAAACGATGATTGCTGACGGATGATCCAGCAATTCCTGCTGCAACTCGCTCAGCGCTTCCCAATCCAGCAGACCCGATGGCTGCTTGAGCGTCATCTCACTGCGCCAGCGCCGCGTGCGGGTGTCGAGCACCACCAAGGCCGGGCTGGTCGGCAGCACGTAGTGCCAGTTCTGAAACTGCAGCAGTTCATCGATCAAGGCATCTTGCACGGGGCTGTCGAGGTAGCCGTCGTTTCCGCTGGCGCTCAATCCGCTGGCCTTCTCCAGCACCGCGCCGAACGCATCCGGGTTGTTGCCCCAACCCTGGCACAGCATGTAGGCAATCAGCGCGTTGCCGATGATGCGCTTGGAGAACGGATGACCGTAGGCCGTTTCCTCCCATTGCGCGGAAAGATTCCAGTCATCGGTAATATCGTGGTCGTCGAAGATCATTAGGCTCGGCAGATGCGCCAGTGCCCGCGCGACGTTACCGAGACCGGCCTTGAAGCCGTCGATGCGCGTTTGCTCCAGGGCATAACGCTCGCGCCTTTCTTTGATCAGTTTCGGCGGTTTTAGCGTGATCAATGCCCAGGGCGTCGGCGACCACACCAGCAAGTACATGGCCATGACTTCGGAAAAGGTCACCAGATGGTTGTCGGCACTGCTGCTGGTGAAAATCGGCTTACGCGCCCCGCCGAAAAATCGCTCGCGCAGGGTTTCATTGCTTTGCAGCGCCGGTAACAAATCCGCACGGTGGTAGTAACTGGCGGGATGCTCGTAGAGCTTGGCGCTGTCACTGACCACTGCGCCTTCCAGGTGCTCCTCGAACAGCCCGAGCCGCTTGATCAAGGCATGAATCGCCCGCAGTGTCGGCCCGGCCACATCATCGGCGTAGACCTGATCGCCGCTCATCATCAGCAGCGCCGGCCGATCTTTGGCTTCGTGTTCCGCCGCCAGCAACCGATCGACACACAGCAACCCATCGGCCGCCGGGAAGTGCGGTTTGCGGCAGGAGCCGTGCAGCAACTGATCGATCCGAGAGCGCAAGACGAAATTCGGCGAACGCGCTTCGCCGTAGAGCAAATGCGGCGCCCACTCGGCGATGCCCGTCACCGCGTCTTCAATCAACAAGTCGTACTCAATCAACGTGTCGAAGGGCAGGGCAGTGTCCAGCTTCACATCAATCAGATGCACAAAGGCGTGAGTGCCGATCGGGATGATCGTGCAGTGCTTTTCGTCGAGACGAACGTCGTCGTGGTCTTGCAGGCGCAACGTCAGCGCCAACGCCCGCGATCCCACCAGCCACATCACCAGGCGCGTGGGCTCCAGCCGCCGCAACAGCGGTCCGGCCAGGACAGGGGGCAGGGATTGATGATCGTCAGGCGAAGGTGAAGACATGGACATCCGGGTTCTTGGTACAGAGGAGCGCGCAATGATAACGCAGCTTGTGTAAATGAATCGTTGCCGACTTGCGTAGGATTCGTGCACAAGTAGCGGTTACGGCGTAAATACGTTCTGACGGCGGTGTCGCCGGTGCACTCGGCTTAGATGTCCATTAAAAACAGGGAATGGCAGATGATTGATTTCAACAACAAAGGCTTCTTCAAACTCAAGCAAAACGACGAGTACGCAGAACGCGTCACCGCGCTGCTACTGGACGGGGAGCAGGTCATCGACTCCTACAAATCCATGCGTGATGGGGTGGTGTTTACCAACAAACGGATTATTGCGGTCAACGTGCAGGGCCTTACTGGCAGCAAGAAAGACTTCACCTCGTTGCCGTACAAAAACATCGTGGCGTATTCGGTGGAAACGTCCGGGACGTTTGACCTGGATTCGGAATTGGAGATTTATTTTTCGTCGCTGGGGAAGGTGAAGTTTGAATTCACCGGCAGGACGTCGATGGTGGAAATTTCTAAGCTGATTTCTCAGCATTTGCTCTGAACACGCAGACCCCTGTGGGAGCGGGCTTGCTCGCGAAGGCGGTGTGTCAGGCGCCAAAAACGCTGACTGACACTCCCTCTTCGCGAGCAAGCCCGCTCCCACAGGTTTTCAGACAGGCTTAAGTTCGTGTGACCTAAGCCTCCCAGCCCGCCCCACTGACTGCCGCCTGCGCCAGTGGGTGCAAGTCTGCCCCGTGATGCTCCGTTTGCCAGGCCAGCAATTCCTTGCGCATGCCGGGCGTCCAGTACATCTGCAGATGATTGCGCACGCCGAGCACGGCCAGTTGCTGGTCCGGTTCACTGGCGAAGTACTGGGCGATCTGGTTGACCATTTTGATCAGGTTGTCAGTGCTCATCGGCGTACCTCCGCTTTAACGCCGCGAGCCTGGCGGCGATCCTTGAGCAAACGGTCTTGTTCGTCGCTGAATTCCTGATAGCGTTTTTGCCACTCGGAAGGGTGGTAAACGCGGCTGACTTCGACGGCGGTGACCTTGTACTCCGGACAGTTGGTGGCCCAGTCCGAGTTGTCGGTGGTGATGACGTTGGCCCCGGATTCAGGGAAGTGGAAAGTGGTGTACACCACGCCTGGGGCGACCCGTTCGGTGACCCGCGCACGCAGCACGGTCTGGCCGGCGCGGCTGCCGATGCCGACCCAGTCACCTTCGTTGATGCCACGGCTCTCGGCGTCGGTTGGGTGGATTTCCAGGCGGTCTTCGTCGTGCCAGGCAACGTTCTCGGTACGCCGGGTCTGGGCGCCGACGTTGTACTGGCTGAGGATGCGCCCGGTGGTCAGCAGCAGCGGATAGCGATTGTTGACCTTTTCCTCGGTGGGCACGTAGCCGGTGAGCATGAAGCGCCCCTTGCCGCGCACGAATTCATCGATGTGCATGGTCGGCGTGCCATCTGGTGCCGCCGCGTTGCACGGCCATTGCAGGCTGCCGTGGCGATCCAGTTCGGCATAGCTGACGTTAGTGAAGGTCGGCGTCAGGCTGGCGATTTCATCCATGATTTCCGACGGATGCTGGTAGTTCATCGGGTAGCCCAAGGCGTTGGCCAAGGCCACCGTGCCTTCCCAGTCGGCCTTGCCGCCAAGGGGGTCCATGACCTTGCGCACCCGGGAGATGCGCCGCTCGGCGTTGGTGAACGTGCCGTCTTTTTCCAGGAACGAGCAGCCCGGCAGGAACACGTGGGCGAACTTGGCGGTTTCGTTGAGGAAAATGTCCTGCACCACCACGCATTCCATGGCCGACAGCGCCGCGGTGACGTGCTGGGTATTGGGGTCGCTTTGGGCAATGTCTTCGCCCTGGCAATACAAACCCTTGAAGCTACCGCCCAGGGCGGCCTCGAACATGTTGGGAATACGCAAGCCCGGGTCGGGTTGCAGGGTAACGTTCCAAGCCTGTTCGAATTGCGCCCGCACCACTTCGTTGGAGATGTGCCGGTAGCCGGGCAACTCGTGGGGGAATGAGCCCATGTCGCAGGAGCCCTGAACGTTGTTCTGCCCACGCAGCGGGTTCACGCCCACGCCTTCGCGGCCGATGTTGCCCGTGGCCATGGCCAGGTTGGCGATGCCCATCACCGCCGTGCTGCCCTGGCTGTGTTCGGTGACGCCCAGGCCGTAGTAGATCGCCGCGTTTCCGGCGCTGGCATACAGACGGGCGGCGGCACGGATGTCAGCCGGGGCTACGCCGCAAATTTCGCCAAGGACTTCCGGTGAGTTTTCCGCACGGCTTACGAGCTCGCTCCAGCGGGCGAAATCGCTGCCCTCGCAACGGGCGTCGATAAACGCCTGGTCAAGCAGCCCTTCGGTGACGATGACGTGGGCCAGGGCGTTGAGCATGGCGACGTTGGTGCCCGGACGCAGGGCCAGGTGCAGTTCGGCGCGGGCATGCACCGAATCCACCAGATCAATGCGTCGTGGGTCGATGACGATCAGCCGCGCGCCTTCACGTAGGCGGCGTTTGAGCTGGGAGGCGAACACCGGGTGGGCGTCGCTGGGGTTGGCGCCCATCACCAGGATCACGTCGGCCTGCATCACCGAGTCGAAACTCTGGGTGCCGGCGGACTCGCCCAGGGTTTGTTTCAGGCCATAGCCGGTCGGCGAGTGGCAGACCCGCGCACAGGTGTCGACGTTGTTGTTGCCGAACGCGGCGCGCACCAGTTTTTGCACCAGGTAGGTTTCTTCGTTGGTGCAACGGCTGGAGGTGATGCCACCAATGGAATCGCGGCCGTATTTTTGCTGCAACCGGCGGAATTCGCTGGCGGCGTAGGTTACCGCTTCATCCCAGCTGACTTCCTGCCAAGGGTCGTTGATGTGTTTGCGGATCATCGGCTTGGTGATGCGATCCGGGTGGGTGGCGTAACCCCAGGCAAAGCGCCCTTTGACGCAGGAGTGGCCGTGGTTGGCATGGCCATTCTTGTCTGGAACCATGCGCACCAGCTGGTCGCCTTTCATCTCGGCGCGGAACGAGCAACCCACGCCGCAATAGGCGCAAGTGGTGATCACGCTGCGTTCGGGCTGACCCAGTTCGACAACGCTTTTTTCCATCAAGGTCGCGGTGGGGCAGGCCTGCACGCAGGCGCCGCAGGACACGCATTCGGAGTCGAGGAAGTTATCGCCGCCAGCAGCTGCGACCCGGGATTCAAAACCGCGCCCGGTGATGGTCAGGGCAAAGGTGCCCTGGGTTTCTTCGCAGGCGCGCACGCAGCGGTTGCAGACGATGCACTTGCTCGGGTCGTAATCGAAATAGGGGTTGGAAGTGTCCTTCACGTCAGCCAGATGGTTCTCGCCTTCATAGCCATATCGCACTTCCCGCAGGCCGACCTGGCCGGCGACGGTTTGCAGCTCGCAGTTGCCGTTGGCCGAGCAAGTCAGGCAGTCCAGCGGGTGATCGGAGATGTACAGCTCCATGACGTTGCGGCGCAGGGTCGCGAGCTTCGGCGTCTGGGTGTGCACGCTCATGCCTTCAGTGACCGGCGTGGTGCAGGACGCGGGGTAGCCGCGCATGCCGTCGATCTCCACCAGGCACATGCGGCAGGAGCCGAAGGCTTCCAGGCTGTCGGTGGCACACAGTTTTGGAATGGTGGTGCCCAGCAGCGCGGCGGCGCGCATCACCGAGGTGCCTTCGGGCACGCTGATGCTGCGGCCGTCGATGTTCAGAGTGACCTGCACCTGGCTGTCGCGGGCCGGGGTACCAAGATCGATATCAGTGTTCGGGTCGAAGAGAGTGATCATTGGTCGGCCTCCGAGGCTTGCAGACCGAAGTCGGCGGGGAAGTGCTTGAGGGCGCTGACGACCGGAAAGGGGGCCATGCCGCCCAATGCGCACAGCGAACCGTATTGCAGGGTGTCGCACAGGTCCTTGAGGATGATTACCTGCTCATCGCGACCACTTTGGTCCGGCGCGGCCAGCAGACGGTCGATCACCTCCACGCCCCGGGTCGAGCCGATGCGGCAGGGGGTGCATTTGCCGCAGGATTCTTCGGCGCAGAATTGCAGGGTGAAGCGCGCCATCTGGGCCATGTCCAGGCTGTCGTCAGCCACCACCACACCACCGTGACCGAGCATCGCGCCGATGCCGGCGAAGGCTTCGTAATCCAGTGGCGTGTCGAATTGCGACGGCGGCACCCAGGCGCCGAGCGGGCCGCCGACTTGGGCGGCCTTCAGCGGCCGGCCACTGGCGGTCCCGCCGCCGTAGTCTTCCACCAGTTCCCGCAGGGTCAGGCCAAAGGCCCGTTCCACCAGGCCGCCGTGACGAATATTGCCCGCCAGTTGGAAAGGCATCGTGCCCAGGGAACGGCCCATGCCGTAATCGCGATAGAACTGCGCGCCCTTGGCCAGAATCAGCGGCACCGAAGCCAGGGTCAGCACGTTGTGCACCAGCGTCGGCAAGCCGAACAGACCCTTCAAGGCCGGAATCGGCGGCTTGGCGCGAACGATCCCGCGCTTGCCTTCAAGCGAGTCCAGCAGCGCGGTTTCTTCACCGCAGATGTACGCGCCGGCACCGACCCGCACTTCCATATCGAAGGCCTGGCCGCTACCGCCGACATTGGCGCCTAGGTAACCGGCGGCCCGAGCAATGTTCAGCGCCTGGCGCAGTGTGGCCACGGCATCTGGATATTCCGAGCGCACATAGATGTAGCCGTAAGTGGCGCCGACGGTGATGCCGGCAATGGCCATGCCTTCGATCAGCAGGAAAGGATCGCCTTCCATTAACATGCGGTCGGCGAAGGTGCCGGAGTCGCCTTCGTCGGCGTTGCACACAATGTATTTCTGCGCCGCCTCGGTAGCGCGCACCGTGCGCCATTTGATCCCGGCCGGGAACGCCGCGCCGCCACGGCCACGCAGGCCCGAATCGAACACCTCTGTTGCGGTTTGCTCACCGCCAACGGTCACGGCCCTCGTTAAACCCTCGAAACCGCCATGGGCCCGGTAATCATCCAGCGACAGCGGCCGGGTAATACCGGCGCGGGCAAACAGCAGGCGTTGTTGTGTCTTCAGATAAGGCAGTTCTTCCACCAGGCCCAAGGCCAGCGGATGCGCGGACGGCTCGCCTTGCAGGGCTTCAAGCACGGATGGCACATCGGCGGCGGTCAGCGGGCCGAAGCCGATCCGGCCTTGCGGGCTGTCCACTTCCAGCAGCGGCTCCAGCCAGTACAGACCGCGAGAGCTGGTGCGCTGCAACTCCAGGGGCAGATTGCGTTCCCGGGCCTGAGTGATAAGGGCCACCGCTACCTCATCGGCACCCACGGCACGGGCCAGCGAATCGGTGGGCAGATAAAGAGCCGGCATCATGCGTCCTCCCTGCAAGCATCGAGCAAGGCATCCAGACGCTCAGCGCTCAGCCGCGCATGCACCCGGCCATCCAATTCCAGAGCGGGCGAGCAGGCGCAAGCGCCGAGGCAATAAACCGGACGCAAACTGATGCTGCCGTCGGCGCTGCTGCCGTGGTCGTCCAATTGAAGGCGTTCGCGCAACTGCGCCGCAAGCTGCTCGGCGCCGCGACTCTTGCACGACTCGGCGCGGCACAGACGCAGAATGTGTCGGGCCGGCGGCGCGGTACGGAAGTCATGGTAAAAGCTGATCACCCCGCGAATCTCGGCCTGACTCTGATTGAGGGCGTGGGCAATCTCGGGGACGGCCGCATCGGGGATGTAACCGATGCGTTCCTGAATATCATGGAGGATGGGCAACAGTGCACCCGGGGAGCCCTTGTGGCGCTCCAGCAGGCTGTTGACCATACGCATGTTCAACATCTCATCAGGCATACAGCATTCCTCACGGTCACGGACAAACCAGGCGGTTGTCGGTCGTCCGAAAGTGTCGGCTGCGGCATTCACACCACGTCACGGTATCGTGGCATTTTCAGGCCGTTGGCCAGGGCACCCTTGGCGGGCATCTTGTTGTGCCCGGCGCGATCTTCGTCGCACCTCTACTGGGGCATAAAGGGCAGCTTGCCACGCTGCTATTGATCGAACTGCACCAAAGCGACGTGTTCGGTTCTGCCTACGACTATCCATTAAGTCTAGATGAGCGTAACGCGGGGTGTTCACTCACTGGCCTAATGCCCAGAGGGCCTGTCGATGCCTGATGTATATCAAGCATTACAGATAAGAAACAGCATCAGATCCGAGGGCATTCCAGGGAGCAGATGCGTTGATCTATCCCGCTGTAAACCGAAAGCCATTCCCCCCGAGCCGAATAACAAAAAGCCCCGAAAAACTTCGAGGCAAATCCCAAATCCCAATCACCCCACAAAACCCTGTGGGAGCGGGCTTGCCCGCGAAAGCGCCAGCCCAGCCACCATCAATGCTGAAGATGCACCGCAATCAAAACCCACTCACCCACTCGGACCAAATAATGCCTGTCAGCTCACCACAATCCCTGTGGGAGCGAGCCTGCTCGCGAAAGCGCCAGCCCAGCCAACACAAATGCTGAATCAGCTGCCAACATCACAAGCCACCCACACCCCACAGGCCTCAAACACTAAGCTTCAGCCTTCGCCCCCGCCCGCTTAGACGCCAGCTCATTATCCCGATCCCGATTCAGCACCTTCACCGCATCATCAACCACCGCCTTACTCATCGCCGTCAAATAATGCGCGGCCCAGGCGTGGCGGTCGGTGTCTGTGGCGTAGGCAGCATCTTCGGTCAGCTTTTTGGCGAGGAACAGAAAGTCAGAAGCCATTGATAACGCATCACCGAGGGGTACGCCGCGAGTGACATGGAATAGGGCCTGATCCGCGCAGTAGATGGCGGGTGTTAGGCCGATGGTTTTGAGTTCTGGTTGTTCGGTCATTGGCCACCTCCGATGAGGGAGAGGCGGTCGGGGAGAGTGTTACGCGATTGGGAATTGTGTAGAGGGAAAAGCCAATTTTTGTACAGATCCATAATGCGCATTGCAAAGCTCCTTAATTTGAAGAGCCGCCACAATTCGTTACCAAGCGAATGGGTGGCAGCTGTGCGCAGGTTGGTAAACCGGGAAATCAAGGAAACCGGCACGTCCGAAGACGTCCCACGCACAGCCGCCATAACGCAGATCGCAGGCGAAAAAAAAGCGCCTGCGAACGCATGGCACTGTTGCGCAGTGATTTACCTCGGGTTACCAAGCCCGGTCGCTGAATTTGCAGCGACGGTGGGAGGGTATCGTGCAGGCCCCGTTCCTGCAACTTCCCAAACCCCTTTGCTCGGCCGCCGCTAGCGTCAGGCCCAAAAGAGAATATCCCTACCGCTCTCTCGGAATGGCCCGACAACAATTCGCAGCGCTCTGATTTAGGCTGCCAACAAGCGTGTGCCTTCGCCTGCAACAGATCGTCGCAAACCCGTATAAACCCGTGTGTTTGCCGCGCTTGCCGTGACGTTCACATTGACACGGTCATCAGGCTACGGCAGCATCAACCCCAATCGCGCCCGATCCTCTGGTGCTGGCTTAGTCCGGCATTACGTTCGGGCCTTCTTGTTTCTGGAACATGGAAGTTGTCTAACCCAGCCCCTCCGAAGCCGTTCCGTACATACCCTGATTTGGTTGCTTTGCTTGTCAGCAGGGGTATGCAAATCCAAGACTCGTCTCGTGCAGAACGCAAGCTCGCGCAGTTAGGGTATTACCGCCTCAGCGGTTACTGGTATCCGGCGCGAGAGTTCAAAATGAACGGCCTGCAGCAAGCAGCCTGCCCGTTCACGGGCAAACCTCTGCGTCTGGACACTTTCCAGGCAGCCACCTGTTTCAACTCGGCCGTAGACCTTTACAAGTTCGATAAACGATTGCGAATGCTTATGCTGGATGCAGTCGAGCGTTTGGAGGTTCACCTCAAGACGGTAATGGCTCACGAGGTTGGGTATCACGACCCAATGGCCTACACCAATGAGAAATTCATCCTGCAAAAATGGACTCAACCGTACACGGACCGCAGCGGCAATAGGCGGAACAAGTGGGCGGAGTGGAGTCAGAAGCAGCAGTCGCACATTGCGCGGAGCAAAGAGGACTGCATTCAGTGGCACTTTCGAGCCGGTAAGTCCATTCCCGTTTGGGTTGCGGTAGAAGCATGGGATTTCGGGGATCTATCGGAATTTTTCGAACTGCTGAGCAGCAAGTATCAGAATCTCATACTGGCGCGCCTCGGTATGAACAACGCCAAAATGCTCAGCCGGTGGATGCAACAAATCAGCCATTTGCGCAACCGTTGTGCGCACCATGCGCGTGTCTGGAATCAGGCCTCACCTAACCCGCTGGCGGTTCCTACGGAACCGTATTTTCAGACGTTAGGGCTTGATCAACATGCGCTAAAGAGACTGTATGGGTTAGTCGCAGTCATATGGTTTTTGCTGCAGAAAATCGCACCAGCCTCGACCTGGATTCACGACGTTGCGGATCTGATCGACTGCAAGCCTGCTATGCCTGGCTGCACCTTCAAGGCAATGGGGTTCCCGGATGAAACCGGATTCCCTCGGAAGCTGTTCGGGATCTAGCAGGCTGCGGCATAAGTCTATGGCTTGAATACATACATACCTGGCTCTTCGAAATAGTCAGTCCCTATGCCTCAGTGGATAACTTTCAAATAGTCCTGAAGTGCGCAGATGAAAAAAAGGCCTTGCAAAGCAAGACCTTTCTTAATTTTGGTGCTCGAGGGAGACTCGTGCGATCCATATAATTCGTGCCTTGTAGCGAGATTGTACAATTAGGGATACAGGTAGGGATACAGGGTTTGCTTTGGTGAGGATACGTTTTTGCTTTTGCTCCGACTATCTCCAAAGCCTTCCCAAGCGAAGTGTTGTCCTACCAAGGCCTATCCGGCAGGTTCCCCCGGTGGTAATTTCATGTTGCCACCATTGGCCAAAAACACTCGGGGATCATTCATGCTAGAAGCGCTGTTAGAAAAGGGATTTTTACCTCGAGAATTACCACCTTTGTTTTCCTCAGCAACCTTAGGTTACGTTGGACGATTTACGGGGCAACTGCCCGAAAATTTGACGAAGGTTCAAGCCGTTTGGACGCAGCCGATGCATCATAATTTGTCGAGAGTAGGTGGGCTTCGTCGGCGTCTCACCATCCCCAATCCGTCAAATTACTTTCGACTCGCTAATGTTTTTGCCACACATAACGCTCAGCTGGCAACAGAATGGGCGAAATCACCGTTCTCTCATACTCGCCCTCAGTATGACCCTCAAGGGTTGAGAGCAATTGCGTCCAGTGCCTCGGATCGAGCTATCGCGCGTGCAATTACTCGTGTCGGAGCCAGATACATTCTGCGAGCAGATATATCGCAATTCTACTCATCTATTTACACACATACGATTCCATGGGCTTTACACACTAAGGCAATTGCAAAAGCACGCCCCAGAGATCTTACTCTCTGTGGGAATGTTATAGATAAAGAGTTGCAGGCATGTCAGTCGGGTCAGACTAAAGGGATTGCGATAGGGCCAGATACCTCACTTGGCATTGCTGAGTTATTGCTTAGCTCGATCGACGCGAAATTAGTCTCTGAATGTAAAATTGTCGGTGGTGTTAGGTTTATTGATGATATTGAGTTGTCTTTTTCGACATTGTCCGATGCTGAGAATGCACTAATTATGCTGGAGGCGCAGCTGTATGAGCGGGAACTCCAGCTTAATGGTAATAAAACGGCTATTTTTGAATTGCCTAGTGAGCTTGAATCAATTTATGTAAGTAAGCTAAGGCCAATGATTCCGGCGTATCATGGTGCGTCGTCATTTGAGTGGATTGACTATTTTAATAGCGCATTCGGGCTTGCTCGTCAAAATCCGACTGAAGGGGTCCTTCGATATAGTATCGCGGCTCTTAAAAGTGTGACGGCAGCAGATGGGCAGTGGGAGTTGGCCCAAAGTCTTTTGTGGCAATGCATTGCGTTAGACCCAGGATGTTTGCGTATTGTTCTTGATGTCTTGCTTCTGAATATGGAGCACGGTGGGCATGCTCTCGACAAAAATATTGCTTCTCGGGCAATTAACGCGTTAGTTCAAGCTAGTGCTCCAGTTGGTCATGGTAGCGAAGTTGTATGGAGCGTATGGGCATGTATGTTACTAGGAATAACTTTAAGTGATGTTTCCCAAACTGTTATTTCCCGCATGGATGATGGTTGTGTAGCTACTGCTTCAATGCGTGCGCGAGAGGTGGGAGTTTTCGATCCTGGATTCACGTCTCTATTGTGGGAGGGATGGCTAGTTGATGATTGCTTTGAGCAGGATCATTGGCTGTTTGCATATGAGTGCTATCGTCGCGACTGGCTTCTACATCTAGTAAACGCCTCAAATATTATCGCTGATCCCGTCGCAAAATTATTTAAGAACCTCGATGTCACATTTTTGGATATAGATGCTCCGCATACCTATAAGCCAAAAGCCGCTGTGATTGGAGACGAGGATGGTGGTTATTGATTTTACAGGTTCTGATAAATATAGCGCTGGGGACCCTGCACACTTTAGAAATACACGGGGTCGGAAACCCGCGGGGCTTTGATAGCGGAAGGTGCCCCAGCTTACTGAAATACAAACGTTGAAATTGAAAGGATCTTGAAGAAAAAGGCAGATCGTTACCGGAACGGTAACGGTGAGCTCTGATCGGTCATTTCGTAGGGCAAATGCATAGGTGAACAGGCAGTTCACCGGGTTCACCTGTTCACTAAGCTGGGAGTTCTCCCGCTAACAAGATCCCGCGGGTTTCCGACCCCGTGTGTATCGCATTCTCTCAGGGGCCCCCGGCATCTGATGGGTCTCTCCGCTGAAGGAGCCCGCCGCACATGGGGAGCGGGGCAGTAGCTGTTGAATGTTGTGTAACAGGTGTTGCAGGTGTAACAGTCATCTCTAACCTATTGAATATAAAGGGTAAATAGCATGTTACACCTCCTGGAAGCGACTTCGTATGTGAGGTGTAACAATGCGCATTGGTGTTACATTTTCAGTAAATCTTTGAGTATCAATTTGGTTAGTGCTCAGTTTTTGTGGGGGCTGCGAACGACTGTCATTCGCCGAGGCCTGCAGCGGGGAGAAGATGAACGATTAGGCTTCCAATCGATTGCATCACTCTCACATAGCCGGAAAAATATCGTAACCTCAGGGATAACATCTAAAACCATGATGGTTTGAATGTTTTTCTGTCAGATCGCTAAACGCACTGTGCGTTTCAATGGATGAGCTTGCCACAATGAACACGGCCTACTATTTGCCCCGCAAGCTCACAGCTGATGGTACGACTTATACTGAGGGGGAGCTCCTACTTGCTTCGGACTACATAGTTGTCCTCTCTGAACCGGGTGGCGGGAAATCTTCGTTGCTGGACAGCCTTGCACAGCAGCTGGGAGTTGACTGTGTGACCGCTAATGCTTTCAGCTACCTGGGAGCCGATGCAGAAAAAACATCTTTGGTCATCGATGCTTTTGATGAGCTCGCTAAAATCGACCAGACGGGTATCCATAGACTCCTTGCTTATGCCAGGAAATCTGATCCTCACCATGTTGTCATTTCTAGTCGATCCAGTGAGTGGGGCACATCGTCCACTCAAGCATTTGCCGACGTCCTTGGGCGAACTCCGCTCGTGGTGCGTCTCTGTGATTTCAATGAGGATGAGCAAGAGGCTATATTCGATCATCATGTTCCGGGCGAGAATTTTAAAAGCTTCCAAAAGGAAGTATCTAAATTTGACTTAGGCTCCCTTCTACCGAACCCCCAATTTCTAAAGCTATTCGCAGATGCTTTCGTCGAGAGTGGAAGAAGTTTTTCCGATAAACGTTCTATTTTTTCACTGGCGGTAGAGCGTTTGTCTAGAGAGACGAACCCCAGAATTGCAAAAAAACCTAACGCTCTTTCGCTTGCTGAGAAAGTAGCTTTTGGATCTGAAGTGTTTGCCAAGCTGCTCTTATCAGGTTCCGACGGTGTGACTAATAACGAGGCCAGTGAGAGCCGGATTTATCCAGTTATTGGCTCACTTTCCAATAAAAATAATAATAATAGTGACATTCTAGCGACGAGGCTGTTTAAGCCTGGTGATACTCCAGATCAACATCGCCCGGTCCATAAAGTTGTCGCCGAGTACTGCGCTGCAAGTTACTTAACAAAACGGATTAGAGATGCGAGCGATCCACTCACTTTGACGAAGTGTCTTCCAGTTATTGCTCCCAACTCGATTGTTCGCGATGAGCTTCGCGGGCTTATTGGATGGATGGCAGCATTAGGCAACAAGGATATCCAAGCAGCGGCCATCAGTTTGGATCCATACGCAGTATTGGCAAACGGTGATCCATCACTGCTTGAGTTGTCTTCAAAGCGTCTTCTTATTAAGAAATTGAAAGAAGCAGAGCTGAATGATCCTTATTTTAGAAGAGGAGACTTTGGTAGGGGGTTCAGTGTTGCTGGTTTTTTTGCGAGCGATATTATTGATGATATTCGATCAGTCTTAATTTTGGATAATGAGGGTAATCTTCGTGAATTGATTTTAGAGTTATTAATTAGTTCAAAGGAGGGCGGTAAGTTTGAGCCGGAATTGGTTGGCCTGCTATTAAACTCGTCGGAGCCTGAAGGTGAAAGATTGCTCGTGTGCAGATGCTTACTTGCAATCGATGGTCGCGACCACACGTCCAACTTAAAATCACTAATTTCTGAGGCCTCCAACGCTTCTTTACGAGTTGCAGCTGAGATAATCAAAAGCTCTTTTCCTCAACAATTTGATAAATACATTGTGCTGGATCTCTTTCGAGCCTGCGCGGCTCTGTACTCGAAAGGGTATGATCGAGAGCATAATTCCATAGAGTCTCGATATTTTATTAAGCAATTGATCAATTGTTTGTGTTTAGAAGTGGTGGAATGGCTTCTGAATGCATTGTATTTGGATCTTGTTTGCACCTGTGGGAAAGAGATATATGAGTGCGGTTGTAAAAATGGTACAAGCAAAATCATTGGCGCCTTGCTTGATCAATATTTTGTCGCTATGGCCCCGCCTTATGATCCAGTCAAAATCTGGAAGTGGGTCGAAAATCTAAATTACACTTATCAGCTAAGTGCGAGCCAGAGTGAAGCGGTTCGGGTTTTACAAACAGATATAGAACTACGCCATGGAATAATTTCACATGCCCTTGGGCGGTTGATGGATCGTGAAAAGATAAGAACTGAGAAGTTACACAAATTTGAATTTCATAACCATTCTGGTTTGACGCTTTATCGTGAAGATATAAAGTTTTTGGCGGATCTTGCTTTTGAATCAGATAATCCAGTCCTATGGTCAACCTGTATTCCGTATCATCTTAAACATCAGGTCGTGAACTCCAGAAGCTCTGACGAATTGCGACGGCATTTGCGAATGCAAGCGCTCACAAAACCTGCATTTATGAAAGAATGGGCCAATTATAAAAGATCTGCATCGAAGCTCGATCGGCTTTATGGTATGCCTTTTAACCTAAAAAGAAGAATAAACAGAAGCCGGCGTAAGCAAAGAATTCTCCGTGAAAAGAATGCGCTCTATATTAGAGAAAATAGAGAGTTAATAGAATCTGGTTTGCACTGGAAAAGTTTAGTCCGGCTTGCAGAACTATCACTAATGCAACCGAACGGCATAGAGGAAGAGTTCGGCGAGGAAGTGATCGCAAAAAAAGCTTTAAGAAATTGTATTGAATTTATAAGCCCGTTTGTACCAGATCTTCCTGAGGTTGCCGCATTATCCTGCTCATCAAAAGGGTCAATGGCAATTCAGGTGTTGCATGCGGCATGCTTAGAAATTATGCGTGAAGAGAATAGCCTGGCTAATATTGATGTGCGGCTCCTTAAATCTTTAAGAGCTAACATTAATGTTCATTACGGCTGTGTTGGTGAAGAAGAAAGCGCTGCCCTTAAGCGTGAGGTAGATAGACAGATTTTTTCTGATGAAGGTAGCGCGGAATCGTTTATCAGAGCATATGTTGAGAGTCAGCTTGCCATCCCAGACTGTAGCCACCCCGATGTTTGGCTTCTGCAAGGGGATGAGGTTTTTAGCGAGTTACGTTCATGTCTAGCTGTTGAGTGGCTGGCGCGATTCAAACATGTAAAACTGGACACAGTAAGAGTCTTGTTTGATATGGCTGTTCAGCACGGAGACCGAAATGTGCTGGAAACTGTTATCGAGGATCGCTGCACAGCGTTGATGCCGCTATGTTCTGATGAGGGGAACTCCGAAAGCCTGAGGGAAGGGCGTTTGTTTTGGTTTGTTTGTCGCTTCTATTTTATCAGTGATATCTCGAAAGCTCAGTGGGACTGGCTTCAAGGTGATGCCGATAATGTTTTTGCATTTTATGAGCGCTTTGGCCATCGAAGGCATAGTGGCTCAGAATGGCCAAGTTTGTCCGCCGTCAAAGTTAAAACCGTACTTGACTCTTTCGTCAGCTACTGGCCAGAGGTGGAATTGCCTAGCCATTGGGGAAGCGATAGCCCGAAAGAAGAAAAGGCTTATCGCTTTATTAGAGATTTGGTATGGAGCTTAGTGTCATTAGAGCCCGATGAGGCTTTGCCTGTTGTTTACGATCTCCTTGCAGATATCCGCTATGAACTAATGCATAGGGATCTAAGAAGTATTTGTAGCACTCAAATTCGCAGGCAAGCGCTCCGGAACTATGAGGCGCCAACGCCATCAGATGTTGTATCTCTTCTCGATACGGACTCCGTCGTCACGGTTGAAGGTTTGCGTCAACTAATTATTGATGAGCTTGAACTTTTTCAACGTGTTATAGAGGGTGGCGAGTTTAATACGGGAAATCATTTTTATGAAAAAGATAAGCGACGGGGTGAGTTGAGGTGTGCCGAGGTTATTGAAGAGCGTCTAAGTATACGGCTTGAGTCCAGAGGTATAATGATTACTCCAGAGCATCAGATGAAGGGGGGGAATCGCAGTGATTTTACTGCAACAGTAATTATCAATGGTAAAAGAAGGCTACTTGTTGCTGAGGTAAAGGGGCAGTGGCATCCAGAGCTATACACTGCTGCGAAGGCCCAGTTGCATGAACGTTATTCGATTCACCAAGATGCAGAGGAACAAGGAATTTATATCGTCCTGTGGTTCGGTGGTGGTGAAGTAGTAGCAGGTCGAAGAAATGCGGATATCAATTCTGCGCATGAAATGAAGTTAAGTATTGAGGCCAACATGCCGCAACAGTTGAAAGGGCTTGTAGACATTTTTGTGTTGGATGTGTCTAGGCAGTGAGTTATATGAAGTTTAGCTTTTTAAGCTGAGGGAAGGATGTGTGGCGCCGTAAAGCTTTATATCGACTACGTACGCTTTTGTCCTCTTTTGTATGTTTTTCTGGTGTGGAAGCAAAATAGCCAATTAGTGGTTTAACTTTATTGCTTGAACATTCGTCGATGACTATTGGTCAAAAGAGAATTGGTTTTTTGCGATGGAAAGTTAGAGGGAAAAGGGGGCAGATTTATTATTCGATTTATTATTCACGCACTAGGGTTAAACGATGACTGTCAGCTCGCCACAATCCCTGTGAGAGCGAGCCTGCTCGCCAAAGCCGTCAGGCCGGTTCCCCGATGCACCACCACTGTACTGCGACTTCATCGTCAGGTTGAGTTACGTCATGCCCGTGCTCGAGGAAATTCGCTGGTGTGTGCAACGCAAGAGCATGACTGATCCGCTCAGGCATGAGAGCGTTAGTTTCACCGAGAAAACCCAGATAATAGTCCCGGTCATAGAAGACGGTGACCTCGCTCTGATGAACCCATGGCCACACCAGCAGGCAAGCGACGCGGTAGTAACCCTGGGAGTGGTCAGCAGCGTTGGACAGGTGGCTAGCGGCTTCGAGCAGTTGCTGAATACAGTATGCCTGAACTTCGATCCTGGCTTGAGGACCTTCAACCAAGGCCGCGTGCACCGGGATCTTCCAATGCGTGTAGCGCTCCCTGTGCTCGGATCGCGGGTGAAACTCGTCGCGAAAACTGGAGGCCCAGCGTTCCAGAGCGCGAAGGCGGCGGGGAATGCCTCTGAGTTGTTTGTTGCTGAGGGCGATTTGCCGCATTGATACGTCCTTGTGATTCCGAAAAGGTCTTTCATTGCTGTCTGCTGACGCAATTGAAAAGTGGGCAGATAGATTTCCATATCAGACAAGACCCTGGCCAGCACTAGTCGGTGTAATGGGTTACTAAACTTTGCCTCACCCGATCATTCACTGAATGTCTTTCATGTAATCCTTGAGCGCGATGATCGGCGCATTAAGCTGCTCCATTGTCCGCGCACTGCTGAAATCAGCTGACAAACGTCGCAGCTCTCGCCCCATTGGCGTTTCAGCCCCTATAGCGTCTAGCGCCAAACTTACACAGTGCGCCACTCTAAACTGAATACCCTTAACATCACCCCGGCGCACCAGCAACCCAAATACCTCCCGTTCATAATCACTCATGATCGGATCATCCCGAAGAATCGGGCTTGAATCCTCCGTCTCATAAGCAAGCTTGAGAGAGAAGAGGGCGACGGTTTCCAGTAGCAGTTCCATGGGGTGAATCCTTGAGAATTGTCGTACCAACCGAGAACGAGAAGATCAAAAGCATCGCCAGCAAGCCGGCTCCTACAGGTCGGCGGGGCGTCAGCCACTTTATCGCAGACGAAAAAAAAGGCCTTGCTAAGCAAGACCTTTCTTAATTTTGGTGCCCCGAGGGAGACTCGAACTCCCACTCCTTTCGAAAACGGATTTTGAATCCGCCGCGTCTACCAATTCCGCCATCAGGGCTCAATGGCGGCGAAGTATAGAGATGAGATTACCGTCGGTCAATCAGGTACATAGAGAATTTTCACTATTTCGGCTAGACTTCCGGCCCCTGCTAGACGAACCCCATCATGCGCGTTGCTGACTTTACTTTCGAACTCCCAGATTCGCTGATCGCTCGCCACCCTTTGGCCGAGCGTCGCAACAGTCGCCTGTTGACCCTTGATGGGGTCAGCGGCGCCCTGGCACACCGTCAATTCACTGATTTGCTCGAGCATTTGCGCCCGGGCGATTTGATGGTGTTCAACAATACCCGGGTGATTCCGGCGCGGCTGTTTGGCCAGAAGGCTTCCGGCGGCAAGCTGGAAATCCTGGTGGAGCGGGTGCTCGACAGTCATCGCGTGCTGGCGCATGTGCGGTCCAGCAAGTCGCCGAAGCCGGGTTCGAAGATCCTGATTGATGGCGGTGGCGAAGCCGAGATGCTGGCGCGTCACGATGCGTTGTTCGAGCTGGGGTTTGCCGAAGAGGTGTTGCCGCTGCTCGACCGCGTCGGGCACATGCCGTTGCCTCCTTATATAGACCGCCCGGATGAAGGCTCGGACCGCGAGCGTTATCAGACGGTCTACGCCGAGCGTTTGGGCGCTGTGGCGGCGCCGACGGCGGGGCTGCATTTCGATCAGCCGCTGATGGAGGCGATTGCCGCCAAAGGCGTCGAGACGGCGTTCGTGACCTTGCACGTCGGTGCGGGCACGTTCCAGCCGGTGCGGGTCGAGAAGATCGAAGATCACCACATGCACAGCGAATGGCTGGAAGTCGGCCAGGATGTGGTCGATGCAGTCGAGGCCTGTCGCGCTCGCGGTGGTCGTGTGATCGCCGTGGGGACCACCAGCGTGCGTTCCCTCGAAAGCGCCGCGCGCGATGGCGTGCTCAAGCCGTTCAGCGGCGATACAGACATCTTTATCTATCCTGGGCGGCCGTTTCATGTGGTCGATGCCTTGGTCACCAACTTCCATTTGCCCGAATCCACGCTGTTGATGCTGGTTTCGGCGTTCGCCGGTTATCCCGAAGCCATGGCCGCTTATAAAGCCGCCGTGGAGCATGAATACCGCTTTTTCAGCTACGGTGATGCGATGTTTATCACCCGTAACCCCGCACCACGTGGCCCTGAGGACAAAGAATGAGTCGCCAAAGTCGTATGTCGTTTGAGTTGCTTGCTACCGACGGCAAGGCTCGTCGCGGTCGTTTGACCTTCCCGCGCGGTACCGTTGAGACCCCGGCCTTCATGCCGGTGGGCACGTATGGCACGGTCAAGGGCATGCTGCCGCGGGATATCACCGCCACGGGCGCGGAAATCATTCTGGGCAACACCTTCCACTTGTGGCTGCGTCCTGGCACCGAAGTGATCAAGAAGCACGGCGACCTGCACGATTTCATGCAGTGGAAAGGCCCGATTCTTACAGACTCCGGCGGTTTCCAGGTGTTCAGCCTAGGCGCCATGCGCAAGATCAAGGAGGAGGGCGTGACCTTCGCCTCTCCGGTTGATGGCGCCAAAGTGTTCATGGGGCCGGAAGAGTCGATGCAGGTCCAGCGTGATCTGGGCTCCGACATCGTGATGATTTTCGACGAATGCACGCCGTACCCGGCCGACGAAGACGTCGCTCGTGTATCGATGGAGCTGTCGTTGCGCTGGGCCAAGCGTTCGAAAGAAGCCCACGGCGACAACACCGCGGCGCTGTTCGGCATCGTTCAGGGCGGCATGCACCAGGATTTGCGCATGCGCTCCCTGGAAGGCCTCGACAAGATCGGCTTCGATGGCCTGGCCATTGGCGGTCTGTCGGTGGGCGAGCCCAAGCACGAAATGATCAAGGTGCTTGATTACCTGCCAGGTCAGATGCCGGCTGACAAACCTCGTTACCTTATGGGCGTTGGCAAACCGGAAGATCTGGTTGAGGGTGTGCGCCGCGGTGTGGACATGTTCGATTGCGTGATGCCAACCCGTAATGCCCGCAATGGGCATCTGTTCATTGATACAGGCGTGCTGAAGATCCGTAACGCGTTCCATCGCCATGATGATTCGCCGCTGGATCCGACCTGCGATTGCTACACCTGCCAGAACTTCTCCCGTGCTTATCTGCACCATCTGGACAAGTGTGGCGAAATGCTGGGTAGCATGTTGAATACCATCCACAATTTGCGCCATTACCAGGTGCTTATGGCTGGTTTGCGCGAGTCTATTCAACAGGGTACATTGGCCGCCTTTGTCGATGCCTTCTACGCCAAACGCGGGCTTGCTGTTCCGCCTTTGGACTGAGTTTTCTGACCCCAAGATTCAACATTTGCAACTGGAGTGCTAAATGAGCTTTTTTATCTCTAACGCCATGGCTGATGCTGCTGCACCTGCTGCAGGCCCAATGGGCGGCGGCTTTGAGTGGATTTTCCTGGTCGGTTTCCTGGTCATCTTCTACCTGATGATCTGGCGTCCACAGGCCAAGCGCGCCAAAGAACAGAAAAACCTGCTGAGCAGCCTGCAAAAAGGCGACGAAGTTGTGACCACTGGTGGTATCGCCGGCAAGATCACTAAAGTGGCAGACGATTTCGTTGTTCTGGAAGTTTCCGACACCGTCGAAATGAAATTCCAGAAAGGCGCCATCGCCGCCACGCTGCCAAAAGGCACGCTGAAAGCGATCTAAGTTTCAACTTCTACTCAATCGACGGGGCGCGCAAGGCGCCCCGCGTCATAAGCGGGCGGCGTGATGCTGAACAAATACCCTCTGTGGAAATACATTCTGATCCTGGCAGTGCTGGCGGTCGGTCTGATTTATTCCGCTCCCAATCTATATCCTGATGACCCGGCCATTCAGGTCAGCGGTGCAAGCACTTCGCTGCAGGTTACTCAGGCTGATCTGGATCGTGTGAGCGCAGCGCTCAAGGAATCCGGGATCAACGTCAAGGCTGCCAACCTGGCAGAGGGCGGCAAGGGCGGTCTGATCCGTCTGGTCAAGGCTGAAGATCAGTTGCCTGCCAAAGACGTCGTGCGCAAGGCATTGGGTGATGACTATGTCGTTGCACTGAACCTGGCGCAAACCACCCCGAAATGGCTGAGCAACCTCGGCGCGCATCCGATGAAGCTGGGTCTGGACTTGTCCGGTGGTGTGCACTTCCTGTTGGAAGTGGACATGGACAAAGCCCTCGACGCACGCCTGAAAGTCTACGAAGGCGACGTCAAAAGTCTGTTGCGCAAAGAGCGTCTGCGCTATCGCAGCCTGCCGCAACTGGACGGTGCCATTCAGCTGGGCTTCACTGATGAAGCTGCTCGCGAACAAGCCCGTACACTGATCCGCAAGAATTTCAGCGATTTCGACATTGTTCCGGCCGACCTCAATGGTCAACCGGTGCTGCGTCTGGCGATGACCCCGGCCAAGCTGGCGGAAATCCGCGAATACTCCATCAAGCAGAACTTGACCACGGTACGTAACCGCGTCAACGAGCTGGGTGTTGCCGAACCGATCGTTCAGCGTCAGGGCGCCAACCGCATCGTGGTTGAGCTGCCGGGCGTACAAGACACCGCCGAAGCCAAGCGTATCCTCGGCAAGACGGCCAACCTTGAGTTCCGTCTGGCCGCTGAGCCGGGCGCGTCGAAAGCCACTTCCGAATCCTTCGAGTTCCGTGAAGGCAATCGTCCTCCAGCACAGATCGAGCGTGGCCTGATTATCACTGGCGACCAGGTGACTGACGCCAAGGCTGGCTTCGGCGAGCAGGGCACGCCAGAAGTGAACATCCGTCTGGATGGCCACGGTGGCGAGCTGATGAGTCGTGCGACTCGCAGCAACGTCGGTCGCAGCATGGCGGTGATCTTCATCGAGCAGCGTCCGGTCACCACGTACACCAAGCAAGTGGTGAACGGCGTCGAAAAAGACGTACCGGTACAAACCTTCAAAGAAGAGAAGAAAATCATCAGTCTGGCGACCATCCAGTCGCCACTGGGTGCTCAATTCCGCATCACTGGCCTGAACGGCCAGGGTGAGTCGTCCGAACTGGCGCTGCTGCTGCGTGCCGGTGGTCTGGCTGCACCGATGTACTTCGCTGAAGAGCGCACCATTGGCCCGAGCCTGGGTGCCGACAACATCGTCAAGGGTGTCGACGCGTCGCTGTGGGGCATGCTGTTCGTCTCGCTGTTTATCATCGCCATCTACCGCTTCTTCGGCATCATCGCCACTGTCGCTTTGACGGTGAACATGGTGATGCTGCTGGCCCTGATGTCGCTGCTGGGTGCAACGCTGACCCTGCCAGGTATCGCCGGTATCGTGTTGACCATGGGTATGGCGGTCGACGCCAACGTACTGATCTTCTCGCGGATTCGTGAAGAGATTGCGGCGGGCATGACCGTACAACGTGCAATCAACGAAGGCTTCGGCCGGGCATTTACTGCGATTCTCGACTCCAACCTGACCACGTTGCTGGTCGGCGGGATTCTCTTTGCCATGGGCACCGGCCCGGTCAAAGGCTTCGCAGTGACCATGTCCCTCGGGATCTTTACCTCGATGTTCACGGCCATCCTGGTGACCCGCGCGATGGTCAACCTGATCTTCGGCGGTCGTGACTTCAAGAAGTTGTGGATTTAAGGGGCTGCCATGTTACGTACAATCAACTTCATGGGCGTTCGAAACGTTGCGTTCGGCGTCACATTGCTCCTTACGGTTCTGGCGTTGTTCAGCTGGTTCCAGAAGGGCCTGAACTATGGTCTGGACTTCACCGGCGGTACGCTCATCGAGCTGACCTACGAGCGTCCGGCCGATGTCACCAAGGTGCGCGAGCAGCTGACGACGGCGGGTTACAACGAAGCCATCGTGCAGAGCTTCGGTGCAACCACCGATTTGCTGGTGCGCATGCCGGGCGAAGACCCGCAACTGGGTCACCAGGTGGCTGAAGCGCTGCAGAAGGTCGGTGGCGACAACCCGGCGGTGGTCAAGCGGGTCGAGTTCGTCGGCCCGCAGGTCGGCGAAGAGCTGCGTGACCAGGGTGGCCTGGGCATGCTGATGGCGCTGGGCGGGATCATGATCTACCTGGCCTTCCGCTTTCAGTGGAAATTCGCGGTCGGAGCCATCGTCTCGCTGATTCACGACGTGGTCGTGACCCTGGGTATCCTCTCCTTCTTCCAGATCACCTTCGATTTGACGGTGCTGGCGGCGGTTTTGGCGATCATCGGTTACTCGCTCAACGACACCATCGTGGTATTCGACCGGGTTCGTGAGAACTTCCGCGTGCTGCGCAAGGCGACCCTGATCGAGAACATCAACATCTCGACCACGCAAACCCTGCTGCGAACCATGGCAACTTCGATCTCCACGTTGCTGGCGATCGCGGCCCTGTTGTTCTTCGGTGGCGACAACCTGTTCGGCTTCTCCATCGCACTGTTCGTCGGTGTTATGGCGGGTACCTACTCGTCGATCTACATCGCCAACGTGGTGCTGATCTGGCTGAACCTGAGCACTGAGGATCTGATTCCGACCGTGGCTACCGAGAAGGAAGTCGACGACCGCCCATAACGGCTATCGGTTTCCAGTTGTCTGCCAAAAAAGGCGCGAGTTGAACTCGCGCCTTTTTTTATGCTCCAAGGCTGGGAGAAGCGCGGGCATGTCCCGCATGTGATGGTCAGGAGGTTCATGTGAACAAGTCGTTGCTGGTTGGTGCGGTATTGGGTGCTGTCGGTGTGACTGCCGGGGGTGCTGTTGCCACCTACAGCCTGGTTAAAAGCGGCCCTGAGTATGCGCAAGTTCTAGCCGTTGAACCGGTCAAGACACAAATCAAGACACCACGTGAAGTTTGCAAGGACGTTGCAGTAACCCGTCAGGCGCCGGTCAAGGATCAACACCAGATCCTCGGTACTGCCATCGGTGCCGTCGCAGGTGGTCTGCTCGGCAACCAGGTCGGTGGCGGCACGGGTAAAAAGATCGCTACCGTTGCGGGTGCTGTCGGCGGTGGTTATGCAGGCAACAAGGTTCAGGAGGGTATGCAGAATCGCGATACCTACACTACGACCCAAGCTCGCTGCAACACCGTGAATGACATCAGCGACAAGGTTGTAGGTTACGACGTTCGTTATTCGCTGGATGGCAAGGAAGGTAAAGTGCGGATGGATCGCGATCCGGGCAACCAGATACCGGTCGACAAGGAAGGTAAGTTGATACTGTCGCAGAATGAGCCGGCTCAGTAATCAGCTGAAATTCAGATTCAAAAAGAAGCACCCGGTTGGGTGCTTTTTTTGTGCCCGAGATTTATGCCTCACCACCAATCCCGCTCCCACATTGGACTCAAGATGTTTGCGAAACCGAATTTCAGGCATAAAAAAAGCACCCCGAAGGGTGCTTTTTTGTGGCTCGGCGCTTAGCGCTTCAGCGATGCCGGCAGGTGCGGCTGAATGGCCGTCAATACTGCCTTGAAGCACTTGGTGTTGCCGGCGACGACGTGGCCTTTCTCAAGGAAGTCGTGACCGCCGGTGAAGTCGCTCACCAAGCCGCCTGCTTCCTGGATCAGCAGGGCGCCTGCAGCCATGTCCCACTCGGACAGGCCCGACTCCCAGAAGGCGTCGAAACGACCGGCGGCCACATAGGCCAGGTCCAGGCTTGCCGAGCCGGCGCGGCGGATGCCTGCGGTCTGGCCAACCAGGGCGCGGAACATGCCCAGGTAGTTGTCGAGGTTGTCCATCTGGTCGTCACGGAACGGGAAGCCGGTGCCCAGCAGGGCGCCGTCCAGGCTGGTGCGACCGCTGACGCGCAGGCGACGACCGTTCAGTTGAGCGCCGCGACCACGGCTGGCGGTGAATTCTTCCTGGCGAACCGGGTCCAGAACAACAGCGTGTTCCAGGCGACCGCGGTATTTGCAGGCGATGCTGACAGCGAAGTGAGGAATGCCGCGCAGGAAGTTGGTGGTGCCGTCCAGCGGATCGATGATCCACAGGTAGTCTTCGCCTTCGCCGCTGCCCGGGTGCATGCCGGTTTCTTCACCGAGAATGCCGTGGGTAGGGTAGGCCTTGCGCAGCGCATCGATGATTTTCTGTTCGGCGGCGCGATCCACCTCGGATACATAATCCTTGGCGTCTTTTTCGTCGACCTTGATGGTATCCAGGCGCTCGATGGAGCGGAAGATCAATTCACTGGCGCTGCGGGCGGCGCGCAGCGCGATATTCAGCATGGGCTGCATGGATGTGTCACCTAAGGTTGTTAAAGAAAGCCGGGCATTCTATCAGAAAGTTTCTACAGGTGAAGGTCGGTGTTCGCTTTCATAGCTTAACGGTAGGAGGAACTGTAAGATTCGGCTCCCTATTAAAGTGTTCGAGAGCGCCTCCCTTGCTGCATAACATTCGTGTCGTCCTGGTCAATACCAGCCATCCCGGGAATATCGGCGGGGCTGCGCGTGCCATGAAGAACATGGGCCTGTCGCGGCTGGTGCTGGTCGAACCGCGGTTGTTCCCGCACCACGAGGCCGATGCTCGTGCCTCCGGCGCTGGGGATATCCTTGAAAACGCGCAAGTCGTCGCCACCTTGGAAGATGCGTTGGTCGGCTGCAATCTGGTGCTCGGCACCAGTGCTCGTGACCGTCGCATTCCCTGGCCGCTGCTCGATCCCCGCGAATGCGGTGTGAAAGTGGTCGAGGAAGCCGCGCAGGGCGCCGAAATCGCTCTGGTGTTCGGCCGTGAAGATTCCGGCCTGACCAATGAAGAGCTGCAGCGATGTCATTATCACGTGCACATCCCATCAGACCCTGAGTTCAGTTCGCTGAACCTTGGGGCAGCGGTGCAGGTGTTGAGCTATGAAGTGCGCATGTCCTGGCTGGCGGCCCAAGGTCAGCCAAGCAAGGTCGAGAAGGATGAAGTGGCGTCCACCAAAAGTGGTGAACTGGCGACCATGGATGAGCTGGAGCGATTCTATGAACACCTGGAGCAAACCCTGGTGGCCATTGAGTTCCTCGATCCGGAAAAGCCACGGCACTTGATGGCGCGCCTGCGCCGGTTGTACGGACGCAGCTCGGTCAGCCGGGCGGAAATGAATATATTGCGTGGCATCCTCACGGAAACCCAAAAAGCGGCCCGTGGCGAGCTTCTAAAGCGGAAGGATTAATGATGTTCGAGCGTTTGCGTGAAGATATCCAGAGTGTTTTCCATCGTGACCCGGCGGCGCGTAACGCATTTGAAGTCCTGACGTGCTACCCGGGCATGCACGCCATCTGGATCCATCGCCTGTCGTCGGCCCTGTGGGGCATGGGCTGGAAATGGCTGGCACGCCTGGTATCGAACTTCGGTCGCTGGTTGACCGGGATCGAGATCCATCCGGGCGCCAAGGTCGGTCGTCGCTTCTTTATTGACCATGGCATGGGCATCGTCATCGGCGAAACCGCCGAGATCGGTAACGACGTCACTCTTTATCAAGGCGTGACCCTTGGCGGTACCAGCTGGAACAAGGGCAAGCGTCACCCGACCCTGGAAGACGGTGTGGTGGTCGGCGCAGGTGCCAAGGTGCTTGGTCCGTTTACGGTCGGTGCCGGGGCGAAGGTGGGTTCGAATGCCGTGGTGACCAAGGCTGTGCCGGCCGGGGCTACGGTAGTCGGGATTCCAGGGCGGATTATCGTCAAGTCCGATGATGAGCAAGACGCCAAGCGCAAGGCCATGGCCGAGAAGATCGGCTTCGATGCCTACGGCGTCGGCGAAGACATGCCCGACCCGGTGGCTCGTGCCATTGGTCAACTGCTCGATCACTTGCAGGCGGTCGATGGTCGTCTGGAGGGGATGTGCGGGGCTTTGAAGGATCTGGGCAGTAATTATTGCGCCAAGGAGCTGCCTGAGCTGCGCGAAGAAGATTTTGCCTGTGTGAAGGACAAGGATCAGAGTCAGGCCAGCTAAACCGAGGTGGCCCTTTCGCGAGCAAGCCCCCCACATTAGAGCGCGTCCTTCCGGACAGCTCGGTCAAGTGTGGGAGCGGGCTTGCTCGCGAAGAACGATAACGCGCAATTACTGGCTGTACGCCGCCAGCCTTTGCTATGATGCGCGCGCTCTTTTGCGAGCAATCCTGACTAAAACACTAGGTCTTATAGTTGACTTAAATACTCGGGAATTGCATACTCGCCCCATTCCGAACTCCGTGGTAATTGTCCATGCGACTGACTACAAAAGGCCGATACGCCGTGACCGCCATGCTTGACCTGGCGTTGCACGCGCAACACGGGCCGGTGTCCCTGGCCGATATCTCCGAGCGCCAAGGCATCTCCCTGTCCTACCTCGAACAGCTTTTCGCCAAATTGCGCCGCAGCAATCTGGTGTCCAGCGTCCGCGGTCCTGGCGGCGGCTACCAGCTGTCCCGCGACATGCAGGGCATCCAGGTCGCCCAGGTGATCGATGCGGTAAACGAATCGGTCGATGCAACCAAATGCCAGGGCCAGGGTGATTGCCATCAAGGTGATACCTGTCTGACCCACCACTTGTGGTGCGATCTGAGCCTGCAGATTCACGAATTTCTGAGCGGTATCAGCTTGGCTGATCTTGTCACTCGCCGTGAGGTACAAGAAGTAGCCCAGCGTCAGGACCAGCGCCGTTGCAACAGCAAGGCGCCACGCCTGGACAAGATTGAAGCGTCCGCCGTCGAATGACAGCCAAAGAGCTAGCGGCACGCCAGCCAGCCTGATTTAGGAGATAGTCCATGAAATTGCCGATTTACCTTGATTACTCTGCGACCACCCCGGTTGATCCGCGTGTCGCGCAAAAGATGAGTGAATGCCTGCTGGTCGACGGAAACTTCGGTAACCCGGCGTCCCGTTCCCACGTGTTCGGCTGGAAAGCTGAAGAGTCCGTCGAAAACGCTCGTCGCCAGGTCGCTGACCTGGTCAACGCCGACCCGCGTGAAATCGTCTGGACCTCCGGTGCCACCGAGTCCGACAACCTGGCAATCAAGGGCGCGGCGCATTTCTATGCCACCAAAGGCAAGCACCTGATCACCACCAAGATTGAGCACAAGGCTGTCCTGGACACCATGCGCCAACTGGAGCGTGAAGGTTTCGAAGTCACCTACCTCGAGCCTCGCACTGATGGCCTGGTGACGCCAGAGATGATCGAAGCAGCCCTGCGCGACGACACCATCCTGGTTTCGGTCATGCACGTGAACAACGAAATCGGCACCATCAACGACATCGAAGCCATCGGCGAGCTGACCCGTTCCAAGGGCATCCTGTTCCACGTCGATGCTGCTCAGTCCACCGGCAAGGTCGAGATCGACCTGTCGAAGCTGAAAGTCGACATGATGTCGTTCTCTGCACACAAAACCTATGGCCCTAAAGGCATCGGCGCACTGTACGTGAGCCGCAAGCCGCGTGTTCGCATCGAAGCGACCATGCACGGCGGCGGTCACGAGCGCGGCATGCGTTCCGGCACCCTGGCGACCCACCAGATCGTCGGCATGGGCGAAGCTTTCCGCGTAGCCAAGGAAGACATGGCTGCCGAGAACGTGCGCATCAAAGCCCTGAGCGACCGCTTCTTCAAGCAGGTTGAAGACCTGGAAGAGCTGTACGTCAACGGCAGCATGACCGCCCGCGTACCGCACAACCTCAACCTGAGCTTCAACTATGTTGAAGGCGAGTCGCTGATCATGGCGCTCAAGGATCTGGCGGTTTCGTCCGGTTCGGCCTGCACCTCTGCATCGCTTGAGCCTTCGTACGTACTGCGCGCCCTGGGCCGCAACGACGAACTGGCACACAGCTCGATTCGCTTCACCTTCGGCCGTTTCACCACCGAAGAAGAGATCGACTACGCCGCGCAGAAAGTCTGCGAGGCAGTTACCAAGCTGCGCACCCTGTCGCCGCTGTGGGACATGTACAAAGACGGTGTCGACATTTCGAAAATCGAGTGGGCGGCACACTGATTTCAAGTCGCCGCAAACCGGCCCTGTAGACTTAAGGTTGGCAGGGCTTCAAGAGCGACTCTCTGATGAGTGAGGATTAAGAATCATGGCTTACAGCGAAAAGGTCATCGACCACTACGAAAACCCGCGCAACGTCGGCAAGATGGACGCGGAAGATCCTGATGTCGGCACCGGCATGGTCGGCGCTCCGGCGTGCGGCGACGTGATGCGTCTGCAGATCAAGGTCAACGAGCAAGGCATCATCGAAGACGCCAAGTTCAAAACCTATGGTTGCGGTTCGGCTATCGCCTCCAGCTCCCTGGCTACCGAGTGGATGAAAGGCAAGACTCTGGATGAAGCAGAGACCATCAAAAACACTCAGTTGGCTGAAGAACTGGCCCTGCCGCCAGTGAAAATTCACTGCTCCGTACTTGCTGAAGACGCTATCAAAGCGGCCGTTCGCGACTACAAGCAGAAGAAAGGCTTGATCTGACTTTCAAGATTTGGCGACGAGTAAGGAGTCACCGATGGCTATCAGCATGACAGAAGCGGCTGCTCAACACGTGCGACGCTCCCTCAACGGGCGCGGCAAAGGTGAAGGGATTCGTCTGGGTGTTCGCACCACAGGCTGTTCCGGCCTTGCCTACGTGCTGGAGTTTGTCGACGAGGTGGTTGCAGAGGATCAGGTGTTCGAAAGTCACGGCGAGAAAGTGATCATCGACCCGAAAAGTCTGGCCTACCTGGACGGTACCGAACTCGATTTCGTCAAGGAAGGGTTGAACGAAGGCTTCAAGTTCAACAACCCCAACGTACGCGGTGAATGTGGCTGCGGCGAAAGCTTCAATATCTGAGGCTGCTCGTGGGTACTCCTTGTCATTTCGCTTTATTTGAGCTGAAACCGAGCTTCCGTCTGGATCTCGATCAGTTGGCCACGCGCTATCGTGAGTTGGCGCGCGGTGTTCATCCAGACCGCTTTGCAGACGCTTCCGAGCGCGAGCAGCGGCTGGCGCTAGAGCAATCCGCGAGCCTCAACGAGGCCTACCAGACGCTCAAAAATCCCCCAAAGCGCGCGCGATACCTGCTCGCCATGGGCGGTCGCGAGCTGCCGCTGGAGGTCACGGTGCATGATCCGGAGTTTCTTCTGCAGCAAATGGAGTTGCGTGAAGAGCTCGAAGACCTGCAAGACAGCGCCGACATGGCCGGTATTGCAGCGTTCAAGCGCCGCCTGAAAACCGCTCAGGATGAACTGAACGAAAGCTTCGCAGCCTGTTGGGATGATGCAGCGCAACGTGAACAGGCCGAACGCCTGATGCGGCGCATGCAGTTCCTCGACAAGCTCACCTACGAAGTGCGCCAGTTAGAAGAGCGCCTCGACGATTAACCCAGTGCCGCTCCGGTCGCACGCCTGATATACAGATAAGTCCTGATTACGATGGCCCTACTGCAGATCGCCGAACCCGGCCAAAGTCCTCAACCGCACCAGCGTCGTCTGGCTGTGGGGATCGACTTGGGCACTACCAATTCGCTGGTCGCTGCGTTGCGCAGTGGTCTTTCCGAGCCTCTGGCCGACGCTGACGGGCAGGTCATCCTGCCGTCTGCCGTGCGCTATCACGCCGATCGCGTCGAAGTGGGCGAGTCGGCCAAGCTGGCTGCCGCTACCGATCCTTTGAACACCGTGCTGTCGGTCAAGCGCTTGATGGGTCGTGGTCTGTCCGACGTCAAGCAATTGGGCGATCAACTGCCGTACCGCTTTGTCGGCGGCGAGTCGCACATGCCGTTCATCGACACGATCCAGGGCCCGAAAAGCCCGGTCGAAGTCTCCGCCGATATTCTCAAGGTGCTGCGTCAGCGCGCCGAGGCCACTTTGGGCGGCGAACTGGTTGGCGCGGTGATCACCGTTCCGGCCTATTTCGACGATGCTCAGCGTCAAGCCACCAAGGATGCAGCCAAACTGGCCGGCCTGAATGTGCTGCGTCTGCTCAATGAGCCGACCGCCGCTGCCGTGGCATACGGTCTGGATCAGCACGCTGAAGGCCTGGTCGCCATTTATGACCTGGGCGGCGGTACGTTTGATATTTCGATTCTGCGCCTGACTGGCGGTGTGTTTGAAGTGCTGGCTACCGGCGGCGACAGCGCCCTGGGCGGCGATGACTTCGATCACGCGATCGCTGGCTGGATCATCGAGCGCGCCGGTTTGTCCGCCGACCTCGATCCGGGTGCGCAACGCAATCTGCTGCAAACCGCCTGCGCGGCCAAAGAAGCCCTGACCAACGCTGCGGCTGTTGAAGTCGCTTATGGCGACTGGAAGGCTGAGCTGACCCGTGAAGCCTTCAATGCGCTGATCGAGCCAATGGTTGCCCGCAGCCTGAAAGCCTGCCGCCGTGCGGTGCGTGATTCCGGTGTCGAGTTGGAAGACGTCCACGCTGTTGTCATGGTTGGCGGTTCGACTCGTGTACCTCGCGTTCGTGAAGCGGTGGCTGAAGCCTTCGGTCGCGAGCCGCTGACCGACATCGACCCGGATCAAGTGGTGGCCATTGGTGCCGCGATCCAGGCCGATACCTTGGCCGGCAACAAGCGCGATGGCGACGAACTGCTGCTGCTCGACGTGATCCCGCTGTCCCTGGGGTTGGAAACCATGGGCGGCCTGATGGAGAAGGTGATTCCGCGCAACACCACCATCCCCGTCGCCCGTGCCCAGGACTTCACCACGTATAAAGATGGCCAGTCGGCCATGGCGATCCATGTGTTGCAGGGTGAGCGCGAGCTGATCAGCGACTGCCGCTCCCTGGCGCGCTTTGAATTGCGCGGCATCCCAGCGATGGTGGCCGGTGCGGCGAAGATTCGCGTGACCTTCCAGGTCGATGCCGACGGTCTGCTCAGCGTTGCAGCCCGGGAATTGGGGTCGGGCGTCGAGGCGAGCATCCAGGTCAAACCGTCCTACGGTCTGACCGACGGCGAAATCGCCAAGATGCTCAAGGATTCGTTCCAGCATGCCAATGACGACAAGGTCGCCCGTGTGCTGCGTGAGCAGCAGGTCGATGCCCAGCGTCTGATCGAGGCGGTGCAAGGCGCCCTCGATGCCGACGGCGAGCGCTTGCTCGACGCCGAAGAGCGCATGGTCATCGAATTGCAGATGCAGGAACTGACCGAACTGATGAAAGGCACCGATGGTTACGCCATCGAGCAGCAGACCAAGCGTCTGTCTCAAGTGACCGATGCCTTTGCTGCCCGCCGCCTGGACTCGACGGTGAAAGCCGCTCTGGCGGGGCGCAATCTGAATGAAATCGAGGATAACTGATGCCGCAGGTCATTTTTCTACCACACGAGAAGTTTTGCCCTGAGGGCATGGTTGTGGAGGCCGAGCCCGGTATTTCCATTCTCGAACTGGCTCATGAGCACCATATCGAGATGGAAAGCGCCTGTGGCGGCGTCTGCGCCTGCACCACCTGCCACTGCATCATCCGCGAAGGTTTTGACTCGCTGGACGAGGCAGATGAGCTGGAAGAAGACTTTCTTGATCGGGCCTGGGGCCTGGAAGCACAATCGCGTCTAGGCTGTCAGGCGATCGTCGGGACAGAAGACCTGACCGTCGAAATTCCTAAATATTCGCTCAACCATGCTGCCGAAGCGCCGCACTGATTCAAGGAAGTGACATGAGTCTGAAATGGGTTGATGTGCTGGAAATCGCGATCCAGCTGGCTGAATCCAAGCCGGATGTGGACCCGCGTTACGTGAACTTCGTCGATCTGCACAAATGGGTGCTGGCATTGCCGGAGTTCAGCGATGATCCGACCCGCGGTGGCGAGAAGGTGCTTGAAGCCATTCAGGCCGCCTGGATCGAAGAAGCAGACTGAGTCTGCGCCGTACGCAGTTAGGCAATACCCAAGAACCCGCGTATAATTCGCGGGTTTAATTTTTCACAAATTACCGTTTCTGGAGTTACACCATGGCTGTTCAACGTACTTTCTCCATCATCAAGCCTGACGCTGTTGCAAAAAACGTTATCGGCGAGATCACCACTCGTTTCGAAAAAGCTGGCCTGCGCGTTGTAGCTTCGAAACTGAAGCAACTGTCCAAAGCTGAAGCTGAAGGCTTCTACGCTGAGCACAGCGCTCGTGGTTTCTTCGGCGACCTGGTTGCTTTCATGATCTCCGGTCCGGTTGTCGTTCAGGTTCTGGAAGGCGAAAACGCTATCGCTCTGAACCGCGAGCTGATGGGCGCTACCAACCCTAAAGAAGCTGCTGCCGGCACCATCCGCGCTGACTTCGCTGATTCCATCGACGCCAACGCCGTACACGGTTCGGACTCCGAAGCCGCTGCTGCTCGCGAAATCTCGTACTTCTTCGCAGCTACCGAAGTAACCACTCGCTAAGCATTGGCTTAAGAGTGAAGGTGAATCCATGACTACATCGACTGTAAAAACTAACCTGCTGGGTCTGACTCAGCAGGAAATGGAAAAATTCTTCGACTCAATCGGGGAGAAGCGTTTCCGTGCCGGTCAGGTAATGAAATGGATTCACCACCTTGGCGTCGATGATTTCGACGCCATGACGAACGTCAGCAAGGCCTTGCGCGACAAGCTCAAGGCTATTGCCGAGGTTCGCGGCCCCGAAGTGGTCAGCGAGGACATCTCCACCGACGGCACCCGTAAATGGGTGGTGCGCGTGGCGTCCGGCAGCTGCGTCGAGACCGTGTACATTCCCCAGGGCAAACGCGGCACTCTGTGCGTTTCGTCCCAGGCAGGCTGTGCCCTGGATTGCAGTTTCTGCTCCACCGGCAAGCAAGGTTTCAACAGCAACCTCACCGCCGCTGAAGTCATCGGCCAGGTGTGGATTGCCAATAAATCGTTCGGCAGCATCCCGGCAACCGCCGACCGTGCCATCACCAACGTGGTGATGATGGGCATGGGTGAGCCGCTGCTGAACTTCGACAACGTCGTGGCCGCCATGCATCTGATGATGGATGACCTGGGCTACGGGATCTCCAAGCGCCGCGTGACCCTGTCCACTTCGGGCGTGGTGCCGATGATCGATGAGCTGTCCAAGCACATCGACGTCTCCCTGGCGTTGTCCCTGCACGCACCGAACGACGCATTGCGTAACCAATTGGTGCCGATCAACAAGAAGTATCCGCTTAAGATGCTGCTCGAGTCGTGCCAGCGCTACATGTCGTCCCTGGGCGAAAAGCGCGTGCTGACCATCGAATACACCTTGCTCAAGGACATCAACGACAAGGTCGAACACGCGGTCGAAATGATCGAGTTGCTCAAGAACATTCCGTGCAAGATCAACCTGATTCCGTTTAACCCGTTCCCGCATTCCGGTTACGAGCGTCCGAGCAACAATGCGATCCGCCGTTTCCAGGATCAGCTTCACCATGCAGGCTTCAATGTCACCGTGCGCACCACTCGCGGTGAAGACATCGATGCCGCGTGTGGCCAATTGGTAGGACAGGTGCTGGATCGCACCCGTCGCAGCGAGCGTTATATCGCCGTGCGCGAGTTGAGCGCCGAAAACGATATCGCACAGAACGCTGCGAACAATAATTAAGAGAGGATCTCTATGTCCCTGCGCTTCGCGCTGCTTTTGCTGTTGGCCAGCCTGTGTGCTGGTTGTGTCCTGTCGGGCGATTTCAACCCGATGAAGACCAGCAAGGGGCGTGACGAAGCGCGCGTTGCTTATGTGCAACTGGGTTTGGGGTATTTGCAGCAGGGCATGACCGAACGTGCCAAAGTCCCGCTGAAAAAGGCTTTGGAACTGGATAGCTCGGACCCCGACGCCAACGCGGCGCTGGGTCTGGTGTTCCAGGCCGAAATGGAACCGGAACTGGCCGACGAACATTTTCGCAAGGCGCTGTCTTCCCGCCCCACAGATGCGCGAATCCTGAACAACTACGGCAGTTTTCTTTTCCAGGAAAAACGTTACAAAGAGGCTTACGAGCGCTTCGAACAGGCCGCTGCCGATACCCTGTATCCTGAGCGTTCGCGAGTGTTCGAGAACCTCGGCATGACCGCTTCGAAGCTCGGCGAGCGTGATCTGGCCCGGCAACAACTGGAAAAAGCCCTGCGTTTGAATCGCCAACAGCCTCGTGCACTGCTGGAAATGGCTGAGTTGTCCTTCGAAGACAGGCATTATGTGCCCGCGCGAGACTATTACGACCGTTTTAGCCAGCTCACCGAGCAAAATGCACGTAGTCTATTGCTCGGCGTTCGGCTGGCAAAAGTGTTTGAAGATCGCGACAAGGCCGCCAGTTTTGGCCTGCAACTAAAACGACTCTATCCCGGTACGCCGGAATATCAGCAATACCTGTCGGAGCAATGATGAAAGCGGCGCATCCCGAAGTTGTAGCAGCGAATCGCGTTAATCCCGGTGAGACTTTGCGCCAGGCCCGCGAAAGCAATGGCTGGTCGCTGGCCGAAGTGGCCCTCAAGCTCAACCTCACTGTCAATTCCCTGAGCAATCTGGAAGCGGGCGCGTTCGACAAGCTGCCTGGGCATACCTTCGCTCGTGGTTATATTCGCGCGTATGCCAAATTGCTGGGCATGGATCAGACCGTTCTGGTCCAGCAGTTCGACCAATCCACCGGCACCGACTCCCAGGGCAGCAGCGTTCACAGCCTGGGTCGTATCGAAGAGCCGGTTCGGGTTTCCCACACCATCTTGCGAATTGTCAGCCTGCTGTTGCTGATCGCGGTGATTGGCGGTGGTTTTGTCTGGTGGCAGGATCAAACCTCGCTGCGCACCAAGGACCTGATCAGCTTGAGCCCGGAACACGTAGAAGTCGAAGGCGCCGACGGCACCACCCAGATCCATCCGCTGGACGAGCCGGAAGACCAGGCCGTCGCGGAAGGTCAGGCTGAAGGCACCACGGCGCTGGCGTTGCCGCAAGCCGATACTTCGTCTGAAGCACCGGCAGAAGTTGAAGCAACCGCGCCTACTGCATCTACTGCACCCGTGCCTGCTGCACCGACGCACAGCACTGCTCCGGTTGTCCCGACCCCAGCGACGCCGGCCCCAGCCGTTCCTGCTGTGCCGGCCCCGACTGTGACGGCTCCGGTTGCCCCGGTCGTTCCCGCGCCAGCAGCTGCGGCTCCGTTCGCCGGCCAAGGTCAGGTTCAACTGCAATTCACCGCCGATTGCTGGACCCAAGTGACCGACGGCACCGGTAAAGTGCTGTTGAGTGGTCTCAAGCGCAAAGGCGAAAACGTTACCGTCAGCGGCAAACCGCCCTTTGCCGTGCGTCTGGGCTTCGCCCGTGGCGCGCAGGTCAGTTACAACGGGCAGGTGGTTGATGTCGCTCCGTTCACCAGTGGCGAGACTGCTCGCCTGAAGTTGGGTCAATAAGTCATGCACGGCGAATCTCCAATCAAACGTCGCGAATCCCGCAAGATCTGGGTCGGTAACGTGCCTGTTGGCGGCGATGCGCCTATCGCTGTTCAGAGCATGACCAACAGCGACACCAATGACGTGGCTGCCACCGTTGCCCAGATCAACCGTCTGGAAGCCGCTGGCGTCGATATCGTGCGGGTTTCCGTGCCAGACATGGACGCTGCCGAAGCCTTCGGCAAGATCAAGCAACTGGTCAAGGTTCCACTGGTTGCCGACATTCACTTCGACTACAAGATCGCGCTGCGCGTAGCCGAACTAGGTGTTGACTGCCTGCGGATCAATCCGGGCAACATCGGTCGTGAAGACCGCGTGCGTGCAGTGGTCGATGCCGCCCGTGATCGCGGAATCCCGATCCGTATCGGTGTGAACGCCGGTTCCCTGGAAAAAGACCTGCAAAAGAAATACGGCGAGCCGACCCCGGCCGCGCTGGTCGAGTCTGCCTTGCGTCATGTCGAGCACCTTGAACGCCTGAACTTCCAGGACTTCAAGGTCAGCGTGAAAGCCTCCGACGTGTTCATGGCCGTCGCCGCCTACCGCTTGCTGGCCAAGGAAATCGTCCAGCCGCTGCACCTGGGCATCACCGAAGCCGGTGGTTTGCGTTCAGGCACGGTGAAATCCGCCGTGGGCCTCGGTATGCTGCTCGCCGAAGGGATTGGCGATACTATTCGCATCTCGTTGGCGGCCGACCCGGTCGAGGAAGTGAAAGTCGGCTACGACATTCTCAAATCCCTGCACCTGCGTTCCCGTGGCATCAACTTCATCGCCTGCCCGAGCTGCTCGCGGCAGAACTTCGATGTGGTCAAGACCATGAACGAGCTGGAAGGGCGCCTCGAAGACCTGCTGGTGCCGCTGGATGTCGCGGTCATCGGCTGCGTGGTCAACGGACCGGGCGAAGCCAAGGAAGCCCATATCGGCTTGACCGGCGGCACGCCAAACCTGATTTACATCGACGGCAAGCCGTCGCAGAAACTGACGAATGACAATCTGGTGGATGAGCTTGAACGCTTGATCCGCCAGAAAGCGGCCGAAAAGGTCGAAGCCGACGCGGCAGTAATCGCCCGCGGCTGAGCCCGACTGAAGAGCCGAACGAATTTAAGGATTTATAGTGAGCAAGTCTCTGCAAGCCATTCGTGGCATGAACGACATCCTGCCCGAACAGACTCCCCTGTGGCGTCATTTCGAGGGCACCGTTTCGCGTCTGCTGGATAACTACGGTTACAAGCAGATCCGCATGCCTATCGTCGAATTCACCGAGCTGTTCAAACGCTCCATCGGTGAAGTGACCGACATCGTCGAAAAAGAGATGTACACCTTCGACGACCGCAACGGCGACTCCCTGACCCTGCGCCCTGAAGGCACGGCGGCCTGCGTGCGTGCGGTGCTCGAGCACGGCATTACCGGTGGTGGCCAGGTGCAGAAACTCTGGTACATCGGCCCGATGTTCCGCCACGAACGTCCGCAGAAAGGTCGTTATCGCCAGTTCCACCAGATCGGTTGCGAAGTCTTCAACCTCGACGGTCCGGACATCGACGCCGAGCTGATCGTGCTGACCTGGCGCCTGTGGGGCGAGCTGGGTATCCGCGATGCGGTCAAGCTCGAACTCAACAGCCTGGGCACCAGCGAATCCCGTGGTCGTTATCGCGAAGCGCTGGTCGAATTCCTGTCTGCACACCTGGACAAGCTGGACGAAGACAGCCAGCGCCGTCTGAAGACTAACCCCCTGCGGGTCCTGGATACCAAGAACGCTGACACACAAGCCATTCTGGTCGACGCGCCGAAGATGGCCGACTACCTCGATGAAGAATCCCGCGTGCACTTCGAGGGCCTCACGGCTCGCCTGGACGCCGCCGGCATTCCTTACGTGATCAACCCGAAGCTGGTTCGCGGGCTGGACTACTACAGCAAGACCGTTTTCGAATGGGTTACCGACAAGTTGGGCGCCCAAGGCACCGTGTGTGCCGGTGGTCGTTATGACGGTCTGGTCGAGCAGATGGGCGGCAAGCCGACCCCGGGCGTAGGTTTCGCCATGGGCATCGAGCGTCTGGTGCTGTTGCTTGAAACCCTGGAACAGATCCCGGAAGAGATCTCCCGTCAGGTCGACGTCTACCTCTGCGCCTTCGGTGAAGCCGCCGAGCTGGCCGGTCTGGCGCTGAGCGAGCGTGTTCGTGATCAATTGCCCAACCTGCGCCTGCAAGTCAATGCCGGCGCCGGCAGCTTCAAAAGCCAGTTCAAGAAGGCCGACAAGAGCGGTGCGCTGTACGCACTGATCCTCGGTGACGACGAAATGGCCCAGCAAGTGGTAGGTTTCAAACCCCTGCGTGGCCAGGGCGAACAACAAAGCATTGCCTGGGATGCGCTTGCAGCACACCTGGCCACCTGCGTCGTGCAGGGTTGAAGCTGTCAAACAGCCGATTTAGCGATTAAGGAGTATTGGGGTGTCGAGTACCGAAGACGAACAGCTGGCGGATTTTAAGGACTGGTGGACACGCAACGGCAAGCCCCTGGTCACTGGCGGCCTGTTGGCGCTGGTCATCGTGTTCGGCTGGCAGGCCTTTGAGAAGTATCAGAGCAATCAGTCGCAAGGCGCCTCGATTCTCTATCAGCAACTGCTGGAAACCACGCTGACGCCTGACGGCAAGCCTGATGCCGCCCGCGTTTCGGACTTGGCCGGCAAGCTCAACAGCGAATTCGGCGGTACCGCCTACGCGCAGTACGGCAGCCTGTTCATGGCGAAAGTCGCGGTCGACAGCGGCAAGCTGGACGACGCCGTCACTGAACTGAAAGCAATCGTCGCCAAACCAGCCAACCCGGCCCTGGGCGAAATCGCCCGTCAGCGCCTGGCGCAGGTGCTGGCCGCGCAGAACAAGGCCGATGAAGCCCTGAAATTGCTCGACGGCGAAGCGGACAAGGCATTCCTGGCCACTCGCGAGGAGCTCAAGGGCGATCTGCTGGTGCAACTGGGTCGTACCGACGAAGCAAACACGGCGTATCAGAAAGCCAAGGCGGCACTGTCGGATGAAGCGGCGGTCGGTGGCCTACAAATCAAGCTGGACGACCTGGCCAAAGGGGATGCGTGACGTGATCCGTTGGAAACATGCAGCATTGCTGGCTCTGGCCATACTGGCCGCGGGTTGCAGCAGCAACAGCAAAAAAGAACTGCCACCGGCCGAGCTGACCGACTTCAAAGAAGAAGTGGTTTTGCAAAAGCAGTGGAGTCGTTCGATCGGTGACGGTCAGGGCGAAACGTACAACATGCTGGTTCCGGCGATCGATGGCGATACCATCTACGCCGCCGACGTCACCGGTGTGGTGATGTCGATGGATCGCAGCAATGGCGACGTCAAATGGAAGAAGGATCTCGAACTGCCTGTTTCCGGCGCCGTTGGCGTGGGTTACGGTCTGCTCCTGATCGGTACGACCAAGGGCGAAATCGTTGCCCTGGACGCCATCAACGGTGAAGAGAAATGGCGCGCTCGCGTTTCCAGCGAAGTTCTCGCGCCGCCGGCCAACAACGGTGACGTGGTTGTGGTCCAGACTCAGGATGACCGTCTGATCGGTCTGGATGCCGCCACCGGCAGCCAGCGCTGGTTGTACGACAGCACTCCGGCAGTCCTGACCCTGCGCGGTACCAGTGCGCCGATCGTCACCAATCGCCTCGCGGTGGCTGGCCTGTCGACCGGTAAAGTGGTCGCTCTCGATATTTCCAACGGCGTGCCGGTATGGGAACAACGGGTAGCGATTCCGCAAGGCCGTTCGGAGCTGGAGCGCGTTGTCGACATCGACGGCGGTCTGCTGCTGTCCGGCGGTACGCTGTATGTCGCCAGCTATCAGGGCCGCGTTGCGGCACTGGATCTGGAAAGCGGTCGTCAGCTCTGGCAGCGGGATGCTTCCAGCTATGCCGGTGTCGCCCAGGGTTTTGGCAGCGTGTACGTGAGCCTGTCTGCGGGCACCGTTGAAGGCGTCGACGAACGTTCCACCACAGCCTTGTGGAGCAACGATTCGCTGGCTCGCCGTCAACTGTCGGCTCCGGAAGTGTTCTCCAGCTATGTTGCAGTCGGTGATATGGAAGGTTACCTGCATTTGCTGAGTCAGGTGGACGGTCGTTTCGTCGGCCGCGAGCGCATCGACAGCGACGGCCTGCGTGCCCGTCCGCTGGTGGTGGGTGACACGATTTATCTGTATGGCAACAGCGGCAAACTGGAAGCCCTGACCATCAAGTAAAGGTTTGACTATGCTTGGGGTTAAACCCCCAGGCGGCCCCGGTATCACGGGGTTCGCAGCACTCCCAAGTGCTGCCCCGAGCACCAGCCGCTGCCTAGCAGCGGCTTTTGTATTTTCTGAAATAACGAAGTGGAGAGCCGCATGGTTCCCGTAATCGCCCTGGTGGGCCGACCGAACGTCGGCAAGTCCACCTTGTTCAACCGCCTGACCAGGACTCGCGACGCTATCGTCGGCGACTTGTCCGGTCTGACCCGTGATCGCCAATACGGTGAGGCCAAGTGGCAAGGGCGTTCCTACATTCTGGTCGACACCGGCGGTATCTCCGGTGACGAGCACGGTATGGACGAAAAAATGGCCGAGCAGTCGCTGCTGGCCATTGAAGAAGCGGATGTCGTTCTGTTCCTGGTAGATGCCAAGGCCGGTTTCACCGCCGCCGACCAGATGATCGCCGAGCATTTGCGCAAACGTAACAAGCGTTCTTACGTGGTTGCCAACAAGGTCGACAACATCGACCCTGAAATGGCCCGCGCTGAATTCGCCCCGTTGGGCATGGGCCACGCGATCCCGATCGCCGGTGCACATGGTCGTGGCATCACCCAGATGCTGGAAATCGCCCTCAGCGACTTCCCGAAAGACGATGACGAGCTGGAAGAAGGCGAGGAAGAGATCGTTGCCGAAGGCGAGGAAGCCAAGCGCATTCCTGGCCCTAGCGAAAAAGACGGGATCAAGATCGCGATCATCGGCCGCCCGAACGTCGGCAAGTCGACCCTGGTCAATCGCATGCTCGGTGAAGACCGGGTAATCGTCTATGACGAGCCCGGCACCACCCGCGACAGTATCTACATCCCGTTCGAGCGTAACGACGAGAAGTACACGCTGATCGACACCGCCGGTGTGCGCAAGCGCGGCAAGATCCATGAAGAAGTCGAAAAATTCTCCGTGGTCAAGACCCTGCAGGCGATCAAAGACGCCAACGTGGTGATCTTTGTGATGGACGCCCGCGAAGGCGTGGTCGATCACGATCTCAACCTGCTGGGCTTCGCCATTGAGTCGGGTCGTGCGCTGGTGATCGCGATCAACAAGTGGGACGGCATGACACCGAGCGAGCGTGACTTCGTGAAGGTCGAGCTGCAACGTCGACTGTTCTTCGTTGACTACGCCGACATTCACTTCATCTCGGCCCTGCACGGCACGGGCGTGGGCAACCTCTACGCCTCCGTACAGAACTCGTTCAAGTCTGCGGTCACCCGCTGGCCAACCAACCGCCTGACCACGATTCTGGAAGATGCGGTTGGTGAGCACGCGCCGCCGATGGTCAACAACCGCCGGATCAAGCTGCGTTATGCCCACTTGGGCGGTGCTAACCCGCCGATCATCGTGATTCACGGTAACCAGATCGAGAAGGTGCCGAAGTCTTACGTGCGCTATCTGGAAAACACTTACCGTCGTGTCTTGAAGCTGGTCGGTACTCCGATCCGCATCGAGTTCAAGGGCGGCGAGAACCCGTACGAAGGCAACAAGAATTCGCTCACCGACCGCCAGGTCAACAAGAAGCGTCGGATGATGTCGCACCACAAGAAAGCCGACAAGAAGCGCCGCGACAAGCGCTGATTCGCGGCTCGCCTGGCTTCTGTGGGAGCGGGCTTGCTCGCGAAGGCGTCCTTTCAGACACCTGTTTGGTGAATGTGAAACAGCTTTCGCGAGCAAGCCCGCTCTCACAGGGGCGGGTTCAAAAAGGGCGCTTTATGCGCCCTTTTTTTGTGGGCGTTGTTTGGGCTATCCTCGGGCTCTCCCGCGCCGCCGTAGAGCCGGGTGTTGAGCAGGGAATCACCAATGATCACCAGCAAGCTGCCGAATGTCGGCATCACTATCTTCACTCAGATGTCTCAGCTCGCGGCGCAAACCGGCGCGCTCAATCTGTCCCAGGGTTTTCCCGATTTCGACGGCCCCCAGGCCCTGCGTGATGCGGTCGGTCGGCATATCGCCAATGGCCACAACCAGTATTCGCCAATGACTGGCCTACCGGCGTTGCGTCAACAGATCGCGGCGAAGATCGCCCGCAGCTACGGCGTCAATGTGGATGCCGACAGCGAAGTGACGGTCACCCCCGGCGCGACCCAGGCGATTTTTTGCGCCATTCAGGCGGTTATCCACAGCGGTGACGAAGTCATCGTGTTTGATCCAGCCTATGACAGTTACGAACCTTCGGTGGAACTCGCCGGTGGTCGTTGCGTGCATGTGCAGCTGGGCCTGAATGATTTCAGTATCGACTTCCAGAAGCTTGGCGCAGCGCTGACCCCGCGTACACGGATGATCATCCTCAATACCCCGCACAACCCCAGCGGCGCGCTGATCAGCCGTGCCGAGCTGGATCAATTGGCGGCATTGATCCGCGACCGCGACATTTATGTGGTCAGCGACGAAGTCTACGAACACTTGGTGTTCGACGGTGTGCCCCACGTCAGCGTGCTGGCCCATGAAGAGCTGTATCAGCGCGCATTCGTGGTCAGCTCCTTCGGCAAGACCTATCACGTCACCGGCTGGAAAACCGGCTACGTCGTGGCCCCGCCGGCCCTCACCACCGAGCTGCGCAAGGTGCACCAATACGTCAGTTTCTGCGGCGTGACGCCGTTGCAATACGCCTTGGCCGACTACATGGCCGAGCACCCGGAACATGTGGAAGAACTGCCGGGTTTCTATCAGGCCAAACGCGATCTGTTCTGCGATTTGCTGACCCCGTCACGCTTCAGCTTCACCCGGGTGGCCGGTACTTATTTTCAGTTGGTCGATTATTCGCAGATCCGTCCGGACCTCAATGATGTCGAGATGGCACTGTGGATGACCCGCGAACATGGTGTGGCGAGCATTCCGATCTCGGTGTTTTACCAGACGCCACCTGAAGGCCAGCGTCTAGTGCGTCTGTGCTTCGCCAAACGTGAAGAGACCCTGCGTGAAGCAGCGGAAAAACTATGCGTGATCTGAGTGCGCTGCCCAATCTGAACATCGCGCTGATCCAGACCACCCTGGCCTGGCACGACCGGCAGGCTAACCTGGAGCATTTCGAGCACCTGTTGGAGCAGGCTCGCGGCGCCGACCTGATCATCCTGCCGGAGATGTTCACCACCGGTTTTTCCATGGAGTCCGAGAGGCTCGCAGAGGCGGAAAACGGTCCCACCAGTAAATGGCTGCGCGTTCAGGCGGCGAAGCTGGAGGCGGTGATTACCGGCAGCGTGATCGTCCAGGCCGCTGACGGCAGCCATCGCAATCGGCTGTTGTGGGCCCGGCCGGACGGGGAGGTGTTGCATTATGACAAGCGCCATCTGTTCCGCATGGCGGGCGAGCATAACCACTACACCCCCGGCGAGCGTCAGGTGCAGTTCGAGCTCAAGGGCTGGCGAGTACGGCCGCTGATTTGCTACGACTTGCGTTTCCCGGTGTGGAGCCGTGATGCTCAGGACACCGACCTGTTGCTGTACACCGCCAACTGGCCGGGTGCGCGGCGTCAGCATTGGAATCGTTTGCTGCCGGCGCGGGCGATTGAAAACCTTTGCTACGTGGCGGCGGTGAATCGCATCGGCAACGACGGCAAGGGTTTCGCCTATACCGGTGACAGCCAGGTGCTGGATTTCCAGGGCGAGACATTGCTCAGTGCCGGTGAGGCCGATGGCGTGTTCAAGGTGGTGCTGGACGCTGCGGAACTGGCGGCTTATCGCACGCGGTTTCCGGCGAATCTGGATGCGGATACTTTCGAGTTCACCTGAGATTTTCGCTGTCTGACAGGGCCTCTTCGCGGGCAAGCCCGCTCCCACATTTGATCGACGTGGGCACAGATTTTGTGTACGCCAAAAATCCACTGTGGGAGCGGGCTTGCTCGCGAAGAGGCCAGAGCAACCAACACAAAACAGGCATACAAAAAAGGCCCCGAGGTTCTCACCCCGGGGCCTTTTGTATTTCAGCGAACGCTTACGCCGCTTTCGCTTCCGGCTGGCTCAACGAGCGGTTCAGGGCGCTGAACAGGGCCTTGAAGCTCGCGGTGGTGATGTTTTCATCGATACCGACGCCGTGCACCGCACGTTCACCGTTCACTCGCAGTTCAATGTAGGCCGCCGCCTTGGCATTGGTGCCCGCGCCGATGGCGTGTTCGTTGTAGTCCATGATTTCCACCGGGATCGGCAGACCGGCTACCAACGCTTCCAGGGCACCGTTGCCCTTGCCGCGCCAATGCAGGTTGGTTTCGCCCTGGCCTTTGCCGGAAACTTCCACTTCCACGGCACTGTGACCGTTTTCTTCCTGCAGGCGATGGCTGACCAGCGCGTACGGGGTGTTGGCCTGCAAGTACTCGCTGTGCAACAGCGCATGGATCTGCTGGGCAGACATTTCCAGGCCCAGGCGATCGGTTTCACGCTGCACGACCTGGCTGAACTCGATCTGCATACGACGCGGCAAGCTGATGCCGTATTCCTGTTCCAGCAGGTAAGCGATACCGCCCTTGCCCGACTGGCTGTTGACGCGGATGACCGCCTCGTAGCTGCGACCGATGTCGGCCGGGTCGATCGGCAAGTACGGCACTTCCCACAGGGCGTCCGGTTTCTGCTGGGCAAAGCCCTTGCGGATGGCGTCCTGGTGGGAGCCGGAGAACGCGGTGTGAACCAGGTCGCCGACGTACGGGTGACGTGGGTGCACCTGGATCTGGTTGCATTCTTCGACGACTTTGCGCACGCCGTCGATGTCGGAGAAGTCCAGTTCAGGGTGAATGCCCTGGGTGTAGAGGTTCAGTGCCACGGTCACGAGGTCGACGTTACCGGTACGCTCGCCGTTGCCGAACAGGCAACCTTCGACACGGTCCGCGCCGGCCATCAGGCCCAGCTCGGTGGCCGCCACGCCGGTGCCACGGTCGTTGTGGGTGTGCAGGCTGATGATCACGCTGTCACGACGGTTGATGTGACGGCCGAACCATTCGATCTGGTCGGCATAGATGTTAGGGGTCGCGCATTCGACGGTGGCCGGCAGATTGAGGATCATCTTGTGCTCGGGCGTCGGGTTCCAGACTTCGATCACCGCGTCGCAGACTTCCTTGGCGAATTCCAGTTCGGTCGCGCTGAAGGTTTCCGGCGAATACTCGAAGGTCCACTCGGTGTCCGGTTGCTGGGCGGCGTACTTCACGAACAGCTTGGCCGCGCTCACGGCGATTTCCTTGATCCCGTCCTTGTCCTGGTTGAAGACAATCCGGCGGAAGGAAGGGGAGGTGGCGTTGTACAGGTGAACGATGGCTTTCTTCGCCCCACGCAAGGATTCGAAGGTGCGCTCGATCAAGTCTTCACGGCCCTGGGTCAGCACCTGAATGGTGGTGTCATCCGGGATGTGGTTGCCTTCGATCAGGGTACGAACGAAGTCGAAGTCGGTTTGCGAGGCAGCCGGGAACGAAGCCTCGATTTCTTTCACGCCGACGGACACCAGGGTTTTCCAGAAACGCAGCTTCTTGACCGCGTCCATGGGCTCGATCAGCGACTGGTTGCCATCACGAAGGTCGGAGCTGCACCAGATCGGTGCGGCGGTGATGGTCTTCGACGGCCAAGTGCGATCCGGGATATCGATGGTCGGGAACGCGCGGTATTTCGAAGACGGGTCTTTGAGCATGCTCATCGGGAAATCCTTATTGTGTGGGCCGAAAAAAGGCGGCCTGCCGGTGGAACAAAAATTGTGGGGTAACGCGTGGGACGAGGCGCCGCGATTCAGCCTGGCAGTCGTGCACTGACCAGGCACAGGCTGCGGTGCTGGCGAAGCTGAATGAGGGTGTGAGAGGTTTTCATGCCTTCAACCCTAACCGCGAGGGTGAAGGATGGCAAGCGGTCGAAAAAAATTGAGAGGAATACTCGAAAAGTCGGATTTATCGAGGTTTTATTGTGCTTAATAGCGTCGATTGTTTTTATGTTTGCGCGAGGTCAGAGCGATGCGCAATTGAAAACTGTCGGTCTCATTCCAGTCGGCGCAGCTATTCTTAAAGTCTGAACGGGACTACTGCAGGCAGGAGTGGGCAATGAACGAGTCGGATTGGAAGCTGTATAGCACGCTGCGTCCGGTGGCCCATGAGCGCATGTGTGTGCGGATCATGGAGGAGGTCGAGCGCATGGTGCTGGACAAGAGCACAACGCCCTATGAGCGCTTAGAAGCCAGCGAAGAAAGGCTGAAAGCCGGTCAACAGGAGTTGTATTGGGCGTTTGGCGTTTTCCGCCACTCACGCAATGAGGCGCCTGCTCACTTGCTGGGGTTGTGTACTCATGAATTGATCACGTCGGAAGAGTTGGCTGGTTTCTCGGAGGAAACCCAGGCGTGGATCAAGGAGTGTCTGGCGCACAGGGAAGTCCATGGGATTGAGGACTTGGAGGCGGAATAAGCCGCGCCTGTGAGGCCGCCTTCGCGAGCAAGCCCGCTCCGGCATTTGATCGTGTGAACACAAATCCAACGTGGGAGCGGGCTTGCTCGCGAAGAGGCCATCAGCCTCAACGACTATCTATGGCTGAAACGCCCCAATAAAAATCGCCGGATCCACCCGTGCATCATTCAGGCTGACGTTCCAGTGCATATGCGGCCCGGTCGCACGTCCGGTCGAGCCAACCTTCCCGACCACGCCACCACGCGCCAGTTGCTGGCCAACCTTCACGTCGATTTTCGACATGTGGCAAAACATGCTGATAAACCCCTGGCCGTGGTCGACAAATACCGTATTGCCATTGAAGAAATAGTTGCCGATCAGGATCACTTTGCCAGCGGCCGGCGTCTTGATCGGCGTGCCTGCAGGCACGGCGAAGTCCAGCCCCGCATGCGGATTGCGTTCTTCGCCATTAAAGAACCGGCGCACGCCGAACTTGCTCGACAACGGGCCATTGACCGGTTTGTCCAGCAGCAGGTTGCTCGGGGTATTCGGGCTGAAGGTGCGGTAAGCCTGAATCTGCTCGGCCAACTCGCCCTCGATACGCTTGAGATTCTCCGGGTCCGGATTGACCTGCTGCTTGTTTTTCAGCGTGATGCGCTGTTCCGGGTACTTCTTGCTACCGACCGTGAAACTCAGGTTACGACCGCTGCTGGTGACTTGCTGAGTGCCCGGTTTGACTGTCAGCGGCACACCGACAATCGCCAGCCAGTTGTTCTGTTCCTTGACCACCAATACAGGTTTGCCTTGATAGCTGGCTTTCGGCGCCTGGGCGGACGTACCCAGATCCACCACCGCCACGCCGCCCGGCACCGGTTTGTTCAACAGGCGGGTGATGTAGCTGTCGGCGTGGGCGTTGAAGGTCAGGCAGAGCAACAGCAGCGGAGCTAAAAAACGCGACATGGATCAATCCAGTAAAGAAAGGGTGACAGGTGTCAGGTGATTGTCTTCGACCCGAACTTGCAGTTCGCCTTCGCCAAGCTTGGCCTTGAGGCGCTGGCCGGTATGGGTCTGCGCAGCGTTGCGGATCGCGTTGCCGCGTTCATCCAGCAGAATGCTGTAGCCACGGCCAAGAGTCGCCAACGGGCTGACCACATGCAGCGTCTGCATCTGGCTTTGCAGTTGCAGGCGCCGGCTCTTGAGGCCTTCGCGCATGGCCCGGGGCAGGCGTTCGGCGAGGCTGTCGAGGCGTTGGCGGAGCATCGCCAGTTGCCGCCCGGGGTGTTGCCCGGCGAGGCGGGTTTCCAGGCGGATCAATCGTTCGCGGCGAGTATTGAGGTTGCGCTCGAACGCGCGGCGCATGCGCATGTCCAGATCATCCAGGCGCTGCGCTTGCTGGCGCAGACGTTCGCCGGGATGACGCAAGCGGCGAGAGATGCCTTCCAGGCGCAGCCGGTCGCGCATCAAGCGGTCGCGCATGCGCATCACCAGCCGTCGATGCAGGCTTTCGACCCGGCGCACCAGATCGCTGGAATCCGGCGCGAGCAGCTCGGCGGCCGCGGAGGGTGTCGGGGCGCGAACGTCGGCCACGAAGTCACTGATCGACACGTCGGTTTCATGGCCAACGGCGCTGACAATCGGCGTCACGCAGGCATCCACGGCACGGGCCACGGCTTCTTCGTTGAAACTCCAGAGGTCTTCCAGCGAGCCGCCGCCACGGGCCAGGATCAGCGCATCAAAACCACGGGCATCCGCCAGTTTCAGTGCGCGGACAATTTGCGCCGTGGCTTCGCGGCCTTGCACGGCCGTGGGGATAAGCGTCAGCTGCACCTGCGGCGCACGGCGGCGGAAGACGCTGATGATGTCGCGGATCACCGCACCGGTAGGCGAGCTGATGATGCCGATGCGTTGCGGGTGCGCCGGCAGCGGCACTTTGCGTTCGGCACTGAACAGACCTTCGGCGCTGAGTTTTTCTTTCAGGGCATCGAAGGCCAGGCGCAGGGCGCCGTCACCGGCCGGCTCCACGGTGTCGAGGATCAACTGATAGTCGCCGCGCCCCTCGAACAGCGAGACCTTGCCGCGCACCTTGACCGCCAGGCCATCCTTCAACGCCTGGCGAACCCGCGCGGCGTTCTGCCGGAACAGCGCGCAACGCACCTGGGCGCCACTGTCCTTGAGGGTGAAATACACGTGGCCGGACGCCGGACGGGCGAGGTTGGAGATTTCGCCTTCGACCCAGATGTTGCTGAACACGTCTTCGAGCAACACCCGCGCGCGGCCGTTGAGCTGGCTGACAGTCAGGACTTCACGGTCCAGGCCGAGTCTTGCAAAGGGATCTTTAATCATGGGGCGCATGATAAAGGCATTCGGCAATCAATCTCCATGAGTCAGCGAAAATCCCTTGTGGGAGCGGGCTTGCTCGCGAATACGGTTTAACATTCAGCATCTACATTGACTGACACACCGCTTTCGCGAGCAAGCCCGCTCCCACAGGAGGTAAAGTCGTCATCGGGATTCAAGGAAGACGTACGGATGAATGTACTTGAGCTGTTGAGCCAATGGCCGTTCGGCACGGTGGATTGGCTGGTGGTCGGGTCGGGCATCGCCCTGGCTTACATCGTGTTCGGCATCGCCGGTTTTGGAACGGCGTTGGTGGCGGGGCCGATTCTGATTCTGTTCATGCCGCTGTCGAAGATCGTGCCGCTGCTGGTGCTGCTGGATTTCGTCGCGGCCTTCGGCAATCTGCTGCCCTCGCGCCGGGATGTGGCCAAACCGGAATTGCTGCGACTGCTGCCCTGTATGGCAGTGGGCTGCACGTTGGGGGTGATTTTTCTGCTGAACCTGAAATCCGATTTGTTGCTGCTGTTGATGGGGCTGTTTATCAGCGCCTATGCGATTTATTGCCTGTGGATTAAAACCCGGCCGAAACAATTGTCTGCCGGTTGGGCGGTGCCGATGGGTACGGTGGGCGGGATGTTCGGGGCGTTGTTCGGCAGTGGTGGCTTTTTATATGCGATCTATTTGAACAGTCGGTTGCCCAAGGACGCGGCCCGGGCGACCCAGAGTGCGCTGATCAGTTGCAGTACCGTGGTGCGTTTGAGTCTGTTTGCCATCGCTGGCGTGTATGCCGATTTGCCGTTGTTGGTACTGGCGCTGTGTTTGTTGCCAGCCATGGCGCTGGGGCTGTGGGTCGGCCGACGGTTGACCATGAAACTGTCCCGCGAGGCGTTCGTGCGATTGGTGACCTGGTTGGTGCTGGCCAGCGGGATTGCCTTGATCGGGCGCTATCTGAGTACCTGACGCAAAGCTTGCCTTGTTTCCGGTCAATGGTGGGAGCGGGCTTGCTCGCGAAGAGGGCGTGTCAGGCAACATTAATGCCGACTGACACGCCCTCTTCGCGAGCAAGCCCGCTCCCACCGGTTCAGTCGTTGTATTGGCTCAACAACCGTTCCAGCCGCGCGTTGAGGCGGCGTTTGATTTCGGTTTCGATGTGCGGGGCGAAGTCGTCGATCACGTCTTGCATGATCAAGAGCGCGGCGGCGCGCAGTTCGCTGTCCAAGTGCAGCAGATCGTCGGCGTTTTTGCTGGCGGCGGGTGCGGCTTGGACGGGAGGGGCGGGTGGTGTCGGTTCAAGCGTCGGCGGCGTAGCGCCAACCGTGTCGAACAGCATTGGAATCTGTTCCTGATCACCTTCTTCGACCGTGTCGGTCAGTAACGGTGGTTGCAGGTTATCGTCGCCGAGCAGTTGGCGGATCGACTCAAGGTCATCCAGCAGATGCGCGGACTTTTGCTGCGGTTTTGGAGTGTCCATCGGAATGCTCAGAGTCGCTGTAAACGGTGATCTTGCAGAGAATAGCCCTGTTCGCGGTAGAAACGGAAACTCTCCCGCGCAGCCGTACGTATCGTCGGATCTTCCACCACCACTTCCGCCACGCGGGCGAAACGCTGGGCGAAGACCGGGACTTTCAGGTCGAGGTTGACCAGCAGATCCTGATGCTGACCGCAGTCATCGCCGAGACCCAATACGATCAAACCGTCCGGCTCGTTTTCGGCGGGACCGTGGGGCACGAAACTTTCGCCCTTGAAGGCCCACAGGCGCGCATCGAGGTCGTCGCGCTGGGCGGCATCGCTGCAATGCAGGTAGATGCGATGGCCCATGCGCCAGGCTTTTTCGGTGAGTTTGCAGGCGAAATCCAGCCGAGCCGAAGGGTCGGCGCTGGGCAGGATATAGAAGTCGACTTTGGTCATTGCGGTTCCTGAACCTGGCGCGGCGTCACCCGAAAGTGGCGCCGCCCAAGGTCATCGGTTTCAGGCTTTGGCGCGGTCCAGCAGGTATTGGGTCAGCAGGGGAACCGGACGGCCAGTGGCGCCCTTGTCCTTGCCGCCGCTGGTCCAGGCTGTGCCGGCGATATCCAGGTGCGCCCAGTTGAGGTTCTTGGTGAAGCGCGACAGGAAGCAGGCCGCCGTGATCGTGCCGGCTTTCGGGCCACCAATGTTGGCGATGTCGGCGAACGGGCTGTCCAGCTGTTCTTGATACTCATCGAACAGCGGCAGTTGCCAGGCGCGGTCGTCGGCGGACTGGCCAGCGCTCAGCAGTTGGCCGATCAGTTCGTCGTTGTTGCCCAACAGACCCGATGTGTGGGAGCCCAGCGCGACAACGCAGGCGCCGGTCAGGGTCGCGATGTCGATCACCGCTTGCGGCTTGAAGCGCTCGGAGTAGGTCAGTGCATCGCACAGCACCAGACGGCCTTCGGCGTCGGTGTTGAGGATTTCGACGGTCTGGCCGCTCATGGTGGTGACGATGTCGCCAGGGCGCGAAGCATTGCCGCTTGGCATGTTCTCGGCGCACGCCAGGATGCACACCAGGTTGATCGGCAGTTTCAGTTCGAGCACGGCACGCAGGGTGCCGAACACGCTGGCGGCGCCGCCCATGTCGTACTTCATTTCATCCATGCCGGCGCCTGGCTTCAGGCTGATGCCGCCGGTATCGAAGGTGATGCCTTTGCCGACCAGTGCGTACGGCTTCTCGGATTTCTTTCCGCCGTTGTACTGCATGACGATCAGGCGCGGTGGCTGGGCGCTGCCCTGGCCGACGGCGTAGAACGAACCCATGCCCAGTGCCTTGATCTTCTTCTCGTCGAGCACTTCGACTTTCAGATCCTTGAACTCTTTGCCCAGGTTTTTCGCCTGCTCACCGAGGAACGTTGGGTGGCAGATGTTCGGCGGCAGGTTGCCCAGGTTGCGGGTAAATGCCATGCCGTTGGCGATGGCGGTGGCGTGGGTCACAGCGCGTTGCACTTCAGCTTGAGCAGCCTTGATGGTCACCAGGGTGACTTTCTTCAGGGAGCGGGGCTCGGCTTTCTGGCTCTTGAACTGATCGAACGTGTATTCGCCGTCCACCAGGGTTTCGGCCAGCAGGCGGGTCTTGCCATAGCTGTCACGGCCTTTGACCACGACTTCGTCCAGGGCCAGCACCGCATCGCTGCCGCCCAGGCCTTTGAGGGTATTGAGGATGCCAGCGACGATTTTACGGAATGGGCGATCGCCCAGCTCTTCGTCCTTGCCCACGCCCACCAGCAGCACGCGTTCGGCCTTGAGGTTCGGCAGGCTGTGCAGCATCAGGCTCTGACCGACTTTGCCGGCCAGGTCGCCGCGCTTGAGCACAGCGCTGATGGCGCCGCCGCTCAATTCGTCGAGTTGTTTAGCGACGGCGCCGAGCTTGCGGCCTTCGCCGACGGCGACCACCAGAGTGGCGGTCTTCAACGTTTCTGGGCTAACGCTTTTTACAACCAGTTCCATGTCCGGGTCCCTGAATTAATGGTCAACACGCAAGTGCCAGGCGAAGTGCGTACGCCGCTTGCTTATAAATAGAAAGACGCAAGTCACGGCCTGCGACAAAGGCCGCAGTTTGAACCTCGCTACCAGCGCCTGACAACCCTCGGTTGTACGATCTTCAGTGCTTTGGCCACCTGCTTGAGCGTGCGCAGTGACAGGCGCGCTCAATCACAGGATAATGCGCATCTTTTTCGGCGGCTCTGCCCTGCGAGCCGGCTGATATGTTTGCTTGTTTGGCCGCCTTAGCCTGACAACCCTGGAGTGTCTGGTTTGATTGTCTTCCGTTACCTATCCCGCGAAGTCCTGTTGACCTTGAGCGCCGTCAGCGCCGTTCTGCTGGTCATCATCATGAGCGGACGCTTCATCAAATACCTCGCGCAGGCGGCTGCTGGCCTTCTGGATCCGGGCTCGCTGTTTCTGATCATGGGTTTCCGCCTGCCAGGCTTTTTGCAGTTGATCCTGCCGTTGGGCCTGTTTCTGGGGATTCTGTTGGCCTATGGCCGGCTGTACCTGGAAAGCGAAATGACCGTGCTGTCCGCCACGGGCATGAGCCAGCAACGTCTGCTCACCATGACCCTTTTTCCAGCCACCCTGGTGGCATTGGTCGTGGCGTGGCTGAGCCTGAGTCTGGCGCCACAAGGGGCCAATCAATTCCAGTTGCTGCTGAACAAACAGGATGCCCTGACCGAGTTCGACACCCTGGAGCCGGGTCGCTTCCAGGCGCTGCGCGACGGTACGCGGGTGACCTACACCGAAACCCTGTCGGATGACCGCATCAACCTGGGCGGCGTGTTTATTTCGCAGAAGAACGTCAATTCCGAAAAGAAGGATCGCGGGATTTCCGTGCTGGTGGCCGAGAAGGGCCGTCAGGAAATCCGTCCGGACGGTAACCGCTACCTGATTCTCGACAACGGCTATCGCTATGACGGTAATCCCGGGCAGGCCGACTACCGAGCGATCAAGTACCAAGAGTACGGTGTATTGCTGCCCAAACCGGACGTCAGCGACGAAGTCACCGACCGTGACGCAATGACGACCAGTTCCTTGCTGGGCAGTGACGACATCCGTTCCCGCACCGAGCTGCAATGGCGTCTGTCCTTGCCATTACTGGTCTTCATCGTGACCCTGATGGCGGTGCCGCTGTCGCGGGTCAATCCGCGCCAGGGCCGTTTCCTCAAGCTGCTGCCGGCGATTCTTCTTTATATGGCTTACCTGTCCATCCTGATTGCCGCTCGCGGCGCCCTCGAAAAGGGCAAGATCCCGCCCGCGCTGGGCTTGTGGTGGGTGCATGGGATATTCCTGGCCATCGGCCTGGGCTTGCTCTACTGGGAGCCGTTGCGCTTGAAAATGGCGAGTCGCCGCAGCGCGCTGGAGGTGGCTCGTGGTTAAGCTCGACCGCTACATCGGTAGCAGCGTGTTCGTGGCGATCCTGGCGGTATTGGGGATCATTCTTGGTCTGGCGACGCTGTTTGCCTTCATCGACGAGATGGGTGATGTCAGCGATACCTACACCTTGGTCGATGTGTTGAGTTACGTCCTCCTGACCGCGCCGCGTCGTCTTTACGACATGTTGCCGATGGCAGCGCTGATTGGTTGCCTGATCGGCCTCGGCAGCCTGGCCAGCCACAGCGAGCTGACCATCATGCGTGCTGCGGGCGTGTCGACCGGGCGAATCGTCTGGGCGGTCATGAAGCCGATGCTGGTGCTGATGGTGGTGGGCGTGTTGATCGGCGAGTACGTAGCGCCGGCGACCGAAAGCACCGCCCAGGCCAATCGCTCCCTGGCTCAGGGCAGTGGCGATGCGCAAAGTGCCAAGCACGGTCTGTGGCACCGTCAGGGTGACGAGTTCATTCACGTCAACTCCGTGCAGCCCAATGGCCTGCTGTATGGCGTGACCCGTTATCGCTTCGACGAGGAACGGCACATGCTGTCGGCGAGCTTCTCCAAGCGTGCGGAGTTCGACAAGGATCACTGGCAGTTGAGCGAAGTCACCACCACGCTGTTCCATGAGAAAAGTACCGAAGTGGTAACCGCGCCTGTCGAGCGCTGGGACGTGGCGTTGAGCCCGCAACTGCTCAGCACCGTGGTGATGTCGCCCGACTCGCTGTCGATCTCCGGTCTGTGGGGTTACATCCACTATCTGGCGGATCAGGGGCTCAATAATGGTCGTTACTGGCTGGCCTTTTGGGTCAAGGTGTTGCAGCCGTTGGTCACCGCGGCTCTGGTACTGATGGCGATTTCCTTCATCTTCGGTCCGCTGCGCTCGGTGACCCTCGGTCAGCGGGTGTTTACCGGCGTGCTGGTGGGCTTTACCTTCCGTATCGTCCAGGATCTGCTGGGCCCTTCGAGCCTGGTATTCGGTTTCTCGCCGCTGTTTGCGGTGTTGGTGCCGGCCAGTATCTGTGCCCTGGCCGGGGTCTGGTTGTTGCGCCGAGCCGGTTGATCGCGGGGATTTCCCGACCTGGCTGTTGATAAAAAACGCCCCTGTCGCAAGACCGGGGCGTTTTTGTACATGCCGTCTGACCTGCGAACGTGACGCTTGCGCCGTGGATCAGGTACAATTCCCGGCTATTTTTCGGCGGGCTATGCCTGCAGCCTTTTTGAGTGTTGATCCGTGAGTGATTTGAGTCATATCCGCAATTTCTCCATCATCGCCCACATTGACCATGGCAAGTCGACGCTGGCCGATCGCTTCATCCAGATGTGCGGCGGCCTTGCCGAGCGCGAAATGGAAGCCCAGGTCCTGGACTCCATGGACCTGGAACGTGAACGCGGGATCACCATCAAGGCCCACAGCGTCACCCTCTATTACACCGCTCGCGACGGTATCAAGTACCAGCTGAACTTCATTGACACCCCAGGCCACGTCGACTTCACCTATGAAGTCAGCCGTTCGCTGGCGGCTTGTGAAGGTGCGTTGCTGGTGGTCGATGCCGGTCAGGGCGTTGAAGCGCAGTCGGTTGCCAACTGCTACACGGCGATCGAGCAGGGCCTGGAAGTCATGCCGGTCCTGAACAAGATCGACCTTCCTCAGGCCGATCCGGATCGCGTCAAAGAAGAAATCGAAAAAATCATCGGCATCGACGCCACCGACGCGGTCGAGTGCAGTGCCAAGACTGGCCTGGGCGTCGACGAAGTGCTCGAGCGTCTGGTTCACACCATTCCTGCGCCGACCGGCAACTACGAAGATCCGCTGCAAGCGTTGATCATCGACTCCTGGTTCGACAACTACCTGGGCGTTGTCTCCCTGGTACGTGTGCGTCACGGTCGCGTGAAGAAGGGCGACAAGATCCTGGTCAAGTCCACCGGCAAGATCCACCTGGTGGACAGCGTCGGTGTCTTCAACCCGAAACACACCGCCACCGTTGACCTGAAGGCCGGCGAAGTGGGCTTCATCATCGCCGGTATCAAGGACATCCATGGTGCACCGGTCGGTGACACCCTGACCTTGAGCTCCACGCCGGACGTCGACGTGTTGCCAGGCTTCAAGCGCATCCAGCCGCAGGTCTATGCCGGCCTGTTCCCGGTCAGCTCCGACGACTTCGAAGATTTCCGTGAAGCCCTGCAAAAGCTCACGCTCAACGACTCGTCCCTGCAGTACACCCCGGAAAGCTCCGATGCCCTGGGCTTCGGCTTCCGTTGCGGGTTCCTCGGCATGCTGCACATGGAAATCATCCAGGAGCGCCTGGAGCGCGAGTACGACCTGGACCTGATCACCACGGCGCCGACAGTTATCTTTGAGCTGTTGCTGAAAACCGGTGAAACGATTTACGTCGACAACCCGTCGAAGCTTCCGGACCTGTCCTCGATCGAGGACATGCGTGAGCCGATCGTGCGGGCCAATATCCTTGTGCCGCAAGAGCACCTGGGCAACGTCATTACCTTGTGTATCGAAAAGCGTGGCGTTCAACACGACATGCTGTTCCTCGGTACCCAGGTCCAAGTGACTTATGATTTGCCGATGAACGAAGTGGTCCTGGACTTCTTCGACCGTCTGAAGTCCACCAGCCGTGGCTATGCTTCGCTGGATTACCATTTCGACCGTTATCAATCGGCTAATCTGGTGAAACTGGATGTGCTGATCAACGGTGACAAGGTCGATGCCCTGGCGCTGATCGTGCACAAGGATAACGCGCACTACAAAGGTCGCCAGTTGACCGAGAAGATGAAAGAACTGATTCCGCGCCAGATGTTCGACGTCGCGATCCAGGCCGCCATTGGCGGGCAGATCATTGCGCGAACCTCCGTCAAGGCACTCAGAAAGAACGTATTGGCCAAATGCTACGGCGGTGACGTTAGCCGTAAGCGCAAGCTGTTGGAAAAGCAAAAGGCCGGTAAGAAACGCATGAAGCAAGTCGGTAACGTGGAAATTCCACAGGAAGCCTTCCTTGCAGTGCTCAGGTTGGATAGTTAGGTCCTATGTCACTAAATTTCCCGCTGTTGCTGGTCATCGCCGTGTTCGTCTGCGGCCTGTTGGCGTTGCTCGATCTGCTGTTCCTGGCGCCGCGTCGGCGTGCCGCCATTGCCTCCTATCAGGGCAGCGTCAGCCAGCCTGACGGGTTGGTGGTCGAGAAACTGAACAAAGAGCCGCTGCTGGTCGAATACGGCAAGTCTTTCTTCCCGGTGTTGTTCATCGTGCTGGTGCTGCGTTCGTTCCTGGTGGAACCGTTCCAGATTCCATCCGGCTCGATGAAACCGACCCTGGACGTCGGCGACTTCATTCTGGTGAACAAGTTTTCCTACGGGATCCGCTTGCCGGTTCTCGATAAGAAAGTCATCGAAGTGGGTGACCCGCAGCGCGGTGATGTGATGGTGTTCCGCTTCCCGAGCGATCCGAACGTCAACTACATTAAACGTGTGGTGGGCCTGCCGGGTGACCAGATTCGTTACACCGCCGACAAGCGTCTGTTCGTCAATGGTGAGTCGATTGCCGAGCAACTGGTCGGCTCCGAGCCGGGTACGCTGGGCAGCGCGGAGCTCTACAAGGAAAAACTCGGCGTCGCCGAGCACCTGATCCGCAAGGAAATGAGCCGCTATCGCGCCACCCCCGACCATTCGTGGACCGTGCCGGCGGGGCACTACTTCATGATGGGCGACAACCGCGACAACTCGAACGACAGTCGCTACTGGGATGATCCGAGCATTCCCAAGGATCTGCTGGGCATGGTTCCCGACAAGAATATTGTCGGCAAGGCCTTCGCAGTCTGGATGAGCTGGCCGGAACCCAAACTCAGTCACCTGCCGAATTTCTCGCGGGTTGGCCTGATCAAGTAATCACACACGGCGCTGTTGAACACAGCGCCGAATGCATTTCTGGAGTCGCCACAATCGGCTCGGAAAGCATGAAAACAATGATATTCAGGACGTTATTTTTGAACACAGCGTTAATTGTCCCAAGCCTGCGCCGACTCTCGGCGATGGCGGTGGAATCCAGCCACGAACTCAGCGTGGGTAAACCGTGAGCGTCTCCTTAAGCCGTCTAGAGCGTCAGCTCGGCTACACCTTCAAGGATCAGGAACTGATGGTCCTGGCCCTGACTCACCGCAGTTTTGCCGGGCGCAACAACGAACGCCTGGAATTCCTCGGTGATGCCATCCTTAACTTCGTCGCCGGTGAGGCGCTGTTCGATCGCTTCCCGCTGGCCCGCGAAGGCCAGTTGTCGCGTTTGCGCGCACGCCTGGTGAAAGGTGAGACCCTGGCCGTACTGGCCCGCGGTTTCGATCTGGGCGAATACCTGCGCCTGGGCTCCGGCGAATTGAAAAGCGGCGGTTTCCGTCGCGAGTCGATTCTCGCCGATGCCCTGGAAGCGCTGATCGGGGCGATCTATCTGGACGCCGGCATGGACATGGCGCGCGAACGCGTGCTGGCCTGGCTGGCCGGAGAGTTCGAAGGCCTGACGCTGGTCGACACCAACAAAGATCCGAAAACCCGCCTGCAGGAATTCCTGCAGTCCCGTGGTTGTGAACTGCCGCGTTACGAAGTGGTGGATATCCAGGGTGAGCCGCATTGCCGGACGTTCTTCGTCGAATGTGAAATCACCTTACTGAATGAAAAAAGCCGAGGTCAGGGTGTGAGTCGTCGTATTGCCGAACAGGTAGCGGCCGCCGCAGCACTGATTGCCCTGGGCGTGGAGAATGGCCATGACTGATTCAACTGCAACTCGCTGTGGCTATGTCGCCATCGTTGGCCGTCCCAACGTGGGCAAGTCCACGCTGCTGAACCACATCCTGGGTCAGAAGCTGGCGATCACCTCGCGCAAGCCGCAGACCACTCGCCACAACATGCTGGGGATCAAGACCGAAGGCGCCGTGCAGGCGATCTACGTCGATACTCCGGGCATGCACAAGGGCGGTGAGAAAGCCCTGAACCGCTACATGAACAAAACCGCTTCGGCGGCGTTGAAAGATGTCGACGTGGTGATCTTCGTGGTTGACCGCACCAAGTGGACCGATGAAGACCAAATGGTCCTCGAGCGCGTCCAGTACGTGACCGGCCCGCTGATCGTGGCGTTGAACAAGACCGATCGCATCGAAGACAAATCCGAGCTGATGCCACACCTGACCTGGTTGCAGGAACAGCTGCCGAACGCGCAGATCATGCCGATCTCGGCCCAGCACGGGCACAACCTCGAAACGCTGGAGCGAGTGATTGCCGAGCACCTGCCGGAAAATGATCACTTCTTCCCGGAAGACCAGATCACCGACCGCAGCAGCCGCTTCCTCGCCGCTGAACTGGTGCGCGAGAAAATCATGCGCCAGTTGGGCGCCGAGCTGCCGTACCAGATCACCGTGGAAATCGAAGAGTTCAAGCAGCAGGGCAAAACCCTGCACATCCATGCGTTGATCCTCGTCGAGCGTGACGGCCAGAAGAAAATCATCATTGGCGACAAGGGTGAGCGGATCAAACGCATCGGCACCGAGGCGCGCAAGGACATGGAGCTGCTGTTCGACTCCAAGATCATGCTCAACCTCTGGGTGAAAGTGAAAGGCGGCTGGTCCGACGACGAACGCGCTTTGCGTTCGCTGGGTTACGGCGACCTGTAATCCCGGTTGTACAAAGATCCAATGTGGGAGCGGGCTTGCTCGCGAAGACGATGTAACATTCAGCATTAGTGTTGACTGTCACGCCGCTTTCGCGAGCAAGCCCGCTCCCACATTAGGTTTGCGTTGCTTTCAACGCCGCGTTCCATCAGCGAGAACCCCATGTCGCAAACCCCGCCCATCGGCCAACCCGCCTACGTGCTCCACAGCCGCGCCTACCGCGAAAACAGCGCGTTGGTGGATTTCCTTACGCCGCAAGGTCGGCTGCGGGCGGTGTTGCGCAGTGCGCGGGGTAAGGCCGGGACGCTGGCGCGGCCGTTCGTGCCGTTGGAAGTCGAGTTCCGTGGTCGAGGCGAGCTGAAGAATGTCGGACGCATGGAAAGCGCTGGTGTTTCCACCTGGCTCAATGGTGAGGCGCTGTTCAGCGGGCTCTATCTCAATGAATTGCTGATCCGTCTGCTGCCCTCCGAAGACCCGCATCCCGCCGTCTTCGATCACTACGCCGCGACCATCCTCGCCCTGGCTGAAGGGCGGCCGCTGGAGCCGTTGCTGCGCTCTTTCGAATGGCGATTGCTCGACGATCTCGGTTATGGCTTTGCCCTGAATGCCGACATTCACGGCGATCCGATCTCCCCGGACGGCCTTTATCGTTTGCAAGTGGATGCAGGTCTGGAACAGGTCTACCTGCTGCAACCCGGACTGTTCAACGGCACCGAACTGCTGGCCATGGCCGAGGCTGACTGGTCTGCCCCTGGCGCACTATCGGCAGCCAAACGTTTGATGCGTCAGGCACTGGCTGTTCACCTGGGCGGTCGTCCCTTGGTCAGTCGCGAACTGTTTCGCAAGCCATAGGATCTGTTGACGCTTGGAACACCAGACTACGTTCCTCGCGCCTTGCTCTGCACCAAGTGGTCATCCGTCGCGGCCGCTTCCAAACATCAACAGACCCTATCTCCCCGTGTATGCTGTGCGCCGAATCTTTAAATTCAGGAGCGCTTCCGTGACCACCAGCAATCGCATTCTTCTTGGCGTGAACATCGACCACGTTGCCACCCTGCGTCAGGCCCGGGGCACTCGCTATCCGGATCCGGTCAAGGCAGCACTGGACGCGGAAGAGGCGGGCGCTGACGGCATTACCGTGCACCTGCGCGAAGACCGCCGGCACATCCAGGAACGCGACGTGCTGTTGCTCAAGGACGTGCTGCAAACCCGCATGAACTTCGAAATGGGCGTTACCGAAGAGATGATGGTGTTCGCCGAGCGCATCCGTCCGGCGCACATTTGCCTGGTGCCGGAAACCCGCCAGGAGCTGACCACCGAAGGCGGTCTGGACGTGGCAGGGCAGGAAGCGCGGATCAAGGCGGCGGTGGATCGGCTGGCGAAGATTGGCTGTGAAGTGTCGCTGTTCATCGATGCCGACGAGCGGCAGATCGAAGCGTCCCGTCGTGTGGGCGCGCCGGCCATTGAACTGCACACCGGTCGTTACGCCGACGCCGAGACGCCGACCGAAGTGGCAGAAGAGCTCAAGCGTGTGGCTGATGGCGTTGCGTTTGGTCTGGCGCAGGGGTTGATCGTCAACGCGGGTCACGGTTTGCACTATCACAACGTCGAAGCGGTCGCCGCGATCAAAGGCATCAACGAACTGAACATCGGCCACGCGCTGGTGGCTCATGCGTTGTTTGTCGGGTTCAAGTCGGCTGTGTCGGAGATGAAGGCGCTGATTCTGGCCGCAGCCAAAGCTTAAGCCGAACACAAATCAAAATGTGGGAGCGGGCTTGCTCGCGAAGACGGAGTATCAGTCAATATTTTTGCGGCTGACACACCGCTTTCGCGAGCAAGCCCGCTCCCACATTTTTGATTGGGGCAGGCTTTAAAGCGGCGGGGTTTCCTGGTTCGGCTTGGTCTTGTCGACCCCCGGCACATGCAGGCTGCCTTCGGCGACCTGGTTGCCTTCTAGCTGCGGCTGCGTGACCCAGGTCAGGATGTCGTAGTAGCGACGGATGTTCGCCACGAAATGCACCGGCTCACCGCCCCGGGCGTAGCCGTAGCGGGTTTTGCTGTACCACTGTTTCTGCGACAGGCGCGGCAGGATCTTTTTCACGTCCAGCCACTTGTCCGGGTTCATCCCTGCCTTGGCCGTCAGTTTGCGTGCGTCATCCAGGTGACCGCTGCCGACGTTGTAGGCCGCCAGCGCAAACCAGGTGCGATCCGGCTCCTGAATCGACTCGTCCAGCTGTTCTTTCATGTAGGCCAGGTACTTGGCGCCGCCCATGATGCTTTGTTTGGGGTCGAGGCGATTGGATACACCCATGGCCTGCGCGGTGTTCTGGGTCAGCATCATCAGGCCGCGTACGCCGGTCTTCGACGTGACCGTCGGCTGCCACAACGATTCCTGATAGCCAACCGCCGCCAACAGGCGCCAATCGACTTTTTCTTTCTTTGCGTAATTCTTGAAGTGCTGTTCGTACTTGGGCAACCGTTGCTGCAAATGCTGGGCGAAGGTAGTGGCGCCCATATAGCCGAGCATATCGACGTGGCCGTAGTAACGATCCTTCAGACGTTGCAAGGTGCCGTTTTTCTTCACCTTGTCGAGGTAGGCGTTGATCTCGTTGAGCAGACTGTTGTCTTCGCCAGCGGCCACGGCCCAGCTCTGGTTGCTGGCGTCACCGAGGTCGAAGGCCACCCGCACTTTGGGGAAATACACCTGGTTCATCGCGACTTCGTTTGAATCGACCAGGGTCAGATCAATCTGGTCTTCGTCCACCATCCGCAGCAGGTCGACGACTTCAACCGCGTCGGACTCTTCGTATTCAATGCCGGGATATTTCTTTTTCAGCTCCGCCAACTGCTCGGCGTGGGTGCTGCCCTTGAGCACCATGATCTTCTTGCCGACCAGATCTCCGGCATCGGTTGGCCGTGACTGGCCATTGCGATAAATGACCTGCGGGGTGACTTCCAGATAGGAATGGGAAAATCGAACCTGCTTCTTGCGTTGCTCGCTGCTGACCAGACCGGCAGCAGCGATCACCGGGCCGTTAGGCTTGCCCACCTGATTGAACAGGTCGTCAAGGTTGTCGGCGGTTTCGATTTTGAGTTCGACCCCCAGATCGTCGGCGAAACGCTTCACCAGCTCGTATTCGAAGCCGGTTTCACCGTTGCGATCCTGAAAGTAGGTGGCGGGGCTGTTACGGGTAACCACCCGCAGCACGCCATCCTCCTTTACGCGCTCCAGCGTGTTGGGTTTATCAACACAGCCACTGAGCACCAGGAAGAGTCCGGTTGCGATCAGCCATTTGGCGAACCGCGGACGCAAAGCCGTTGGGGAAAACATCTGCGCAGTATACGCAAAGGACCACGAGCGCCATATCTCGACAGCGAAGGGCTTGTCTGCTAGGGAGCCGAAAACGGCTCCGGAGCCCGCAGGAATAGGCTTTAACGACATTTCTAGACAGTAAAAATAACCCACGGCGAACCGCTGTTTAAGGCCCGAATACCCAACCCGACGCCCGGGTGACGCCGCCCGTACCGTTTCGGGTGCTGTCGCGGGCGGTTTAGGCTAGAATGCACGGCCTCAAAGCACACCCCTTCCCGAGGCTGTCCCGAAGATGTTGATCCTGCGCGGCGCTCCTGCCCTTTCTGCCTTTCGCCACAGCAAACTCCTTGAGCAACTGAGCCAGAAGGTCCCGGCTGTCAGCGGCTTGTATGCTGAATTCGCTCACTTCGCCGAAGTCACCGGCGTCCTGACCGGCGACGAACAGCAGGTGCTCGCGCGCCTTCTGAAGTACGGCCCAAGTGTTCCGGTACAAGAGCCAACCGGTCGTCTGTTCCTGGTGTTGCCGCGTTTCGGCACCATCTCGCCGTGGTCCAGTAAGGCGAGCGATATCGCCCGCAACTGTGGCCTCGGCAAGATCCAGCGCCTGGAGCGCGGCATTGCGTTCTACGTTGCCGGCCAGTTCAGCGAGGCTGAAGCCCAGCTGATCGCCGATGCCTTGCACGACCGCATGACCCAGATCGTCCTGAACAACCTTGAACAAGCCGCCGGCCTGTTCAGCCACGCCGAGCCCAAGCCGCTGACCTCGATCGACGTGCTGGGTGGCGGCCGCGCCGCGCTGGAAAAAGCCAACACCGAGCTGGGCCTGGCCCTGGCCGAAGACGAAATCGACTACCTGGTCGCCGCGTTCGTTGGCTTGAAGCGCAACCCGCACGACATCGAACTGATGATGTTCGCCCAGGCGAACTCCGAGCACTGCCGTCACAAGATCTTCAACGCCAGTTGGGACATCGACGGTCAGAGCCAGGAAAAAAGCCTGTTCGGCATGATCAAGAACACCTACCAGATGCACAGCGAAGGTGTTCTGTCGGCTTATAAGGACAACGCTTCGGTGATCGTCGGCAACGTCGCCGGCCGTTTCTTCCCGGACCCTGAAACCCGCCAGTACGGCGCGGTGCAGGAACCGGTGCACATTCTGATGAAAGTCGAAACTCACAACCACCCGACTGCGATTGCCCCGTTCCCGGGCGCGTCCACCGGCAGTGGCGGCGAGATCCGCGACGAAGGCGCTACCGGTCGCGGTGCCAAACCCAAGGCGGGCCTGACCGGTTTCACCGTGTCCAACCTGCAGATTCCGGGTTTCGAACAGCCGTGGGAAGTGCCGTATGGCAAGCCTGAGCGCATCGTCACTGCGCTGGACATCATGATCGAAGGCCCTCTGGGCGGTGCGGCATTCAACAACGAATTCGGCCGTCCGGCCCTGACCGGTTACTTCCGTACCTTCGAACAATCGATCACCACCCCGCGTGGCGACGAAGTGCGCGGTTATCACAAGCCGATCATGCTGGCTGGCGGCATGGGTAACATCCGTGCCGAACACGTGCAAAAAGGCGAGATCATTGTTGGCTCCAAGCTGATCGTGCTCGGCGGTCCGGCCATGTTGATCGGTCTGGGTGGCGGTGCTGCTTCGTCGATGGCCACTGGCACCAGCTCGGCTGACCTGGACTTCGCCTCGGTACAGCGCGAAAACCCGGAAATGGAACGTCGCTGCCAGGAAGTCATCGACCGTTGCTGGCAGTTGGGTGAACACAACCCGATCAGCTTCATCCACGACGTGGGTGCGGGCGGTCTGTCCAACGCCTTCCCGGAACTGGTCAACGATGGCGGCCGTGGCGGTCGCTTCGAACTGCGCAACATTCCAAACGACGAGCCGGGCATGGCCCCGCACGAAATCTGGAGTAACGAATCCCAGGAGCGCTACGTTCTGGCGGTCGGCCCAGCTGACTTCGAACGCTTCCAGGCAATCTGCGAGCGTGAACGTTGCCCGTTTGCCGTCGTCGGCGAAGCCACTGCCGAGCCGCAACTGACGGTTACCGACAGCCACTTCGGCAACAGCCCGGTGGACATGCCGCTCGAAGTGCTGCTGGGCAAAGCCCCGCGCATGCACCGTTCGGCCGTTCGCGAAAACGAACTGGGGGATGATTTCGATCCGTCGACTTTGGACATCGCCGACTGCGTCGAGCGCGTCCTGCATCACCCGGCCGTCGCGAGCAAAAGCTTCCTGATCACCATCGGCGACCGCACCATCACCGGCCTCGTGGCCCGTGACCAGATGGTCGGCCCGTGGCAGGTTCCGGTGGCCGACGTTGCCGTCACCGCCACCAGCTTCGACGTCTACACCGGTGAAGCCATGGCCATGGGCGAGCGTACTCCGCTGGCGCTGCTGGACGCTCCGGCGTCGGGCCGCATGGCCATCGGCGAAACCCTGACCAACATCGCCGCTTCGCGCATCAACAAGATCTCCGACATCAAGTTGTCGGCGAACTGGATGTCGGCGGCCGGTCACCCAGGTGAAGACGCGCGTCTGTACGACACCGTGAAAGCGGTCGGCATGGAGCTGTGCCCGGACCTGGGTATCACCATTCCGGTGGGCAAGGACTCCATGTCCATGGCCACACGCTGGAACGACGAAGGCGTCGACAAGACTGTGACTTCGCCGATGTCCCTGATCGTGACCGGTTTCGCGCCTGTGGCTGACATCCGTCAGACCATGACGCCGGAACTGCGCATGGACAAAGGCACCACCGACCTGATCCTGATCGATCTGGGTCGTGGTCAGAACCGCATGGGCGCCTCGATCCTGGCCCAGGTTCACGGCAAGCTCGGCTCGCAAGCGCCGGACGTCGATGATGCCGAAGACCTCAAAGCCTTCTTCGCCGTAATCCAGGGCCTCAATGCCGACGGTCACCTGCTGGCTTACCACGACCGTTCCGACGGTGGTCTGCTGACCAGCGCCGTGGAAATGGCATTCGCCGGTCACTGTGGCCTGAGCCTGAACCTCGACGGTCTGGCGGAAACGTCCGCCGACATCGCCGCGATCCTGTTCAACGAAGAACTGGGTGCGGTGATTCAGGTTCGCCAGGACGCCACCCCGGACATCCTCGCGCAGTTCAGCGCTGCCGGTCTGGGTGATTGTGTGTCGGTGGTTGGTCAGCCGATGAACAATGGCCAGATCAACATCACCTTCAACGGCGAAACCGTGTTCGAAGGTCAGCGTCGCCTGCTGCAACGTCAGTGGGCTGAAACCAGCTACCAGATCCAGCGTCTGCGTGATAACGCCGACTGCGCCGAGCAAGAATTCGACGTGCTGCTGGAAGAAGACAACCCGGGCCTGAGCGTCAAGCTGAGCTACGACGTCAACCAGGACGTCGCCGCGCCTTACATCAAGAAAGGCATCCGCCCACAGGTTGCCGTGCTGCGTGAGCAGGGCGTCAACGGTCAGGTGGAAATGGCGGCCGCGTTCGACCGCGCCGGTTTCAACGCGATCGACGTGCACATGAGCGACATTCTGGCCGGCCGTGTCGACCTGAACGAGTTCAAGGGCCTGGTGGCGTGCGGCGGTTTCTCCTACGGCGACGTCTTGGGTGCCGGCGAAGGCTGGGCCAAATCCGCGCTGTTCAACAGCCGTGCCCGCGATGCGTTCCAGGGTTTCTTCGAACGTAACGACAGCTTCACCCTCGGCGTGTGCAACGGTTGCCAGATGATGTCCAACCTGCACGAGCTGATTCCGGGCAGCGAGTTCTGGCCGCACTTCGTGCGTAACCGTTCCGAGCAGTTCGAGGCCCGTGTGGCGATGGTTCAAATCCAGGAGTCGAACTCGATCTTCCTGCAGGGAATGGCCGGTTCGCGCATGCCGATCGCCATTGCTCACGGTGAAGGTCATGCCGAATTCGCCAGCGAAGAAGCGCTGCTGGAAGCGGATCTGTCGGGTTGCGTGGCGATGCGTTTCGTCGACAACCATGGCAAGGTCACCGAAAACTACCCGGCCAACCCGAACGGCTCGCCGCGTGGGATCACCGGGCTGACCAGCCGCGACGGTCGCGTGACCATCATGATGCCGCACCCGGAGCGTGTGTTCCGCGCGGTGCAGAACTCGTGGCGTTCGGAAGACTGGAACGAAGACGCACCTTGGATGCGTATGTTCCGTAATGCTCGGGTCTGGGTAAACTAAAAGCGGGTTAACTAAGCGCAATGTATAAGCTCAGCTTCTTTGTTCCCGACAGTCATGTCGAGGTGGTCAAAAGCGCTGTGTTCGCTGCCGGTGGCGGGCGGATCGGGGCTTATGATCATTGCGCCTGGCAGGTGTTGGGCTTGGGTCAGTTTCGTCCACTGGATGGCAGTCAGCCGTTCATTGGCGAGGCGGGGCAGGTCGAGCAGGTTGAGGAATGGAAGGTTGAGCTGGTGGTGGCGGAGGAACTGATCGTGGCCGTGGTGGCTGCGTTGAAGCTCAGCCATCCCTATGAGACGCCGGCTTATGAGGTGTGGCGGTTGGAGGATTTCTGATTTTCCTGCCCGCTGAAATGAGAAACCCGCTGAAGTGATTTCAGCGGGTTTTTTATTGCCCGCGATTTCATGTGCGTATGGAGATCAAACTGTGGGAGCGGGCTTGCTCGCGAAGGCTGTGTGTCAGGCGACCATTTACTTTCAGGTGTACATATCCATTTCTGCGGTAACGGCCGCTGGCGGTTTCGCTCCTACAGCGAGTCACTTGGAAGAGCCCCAAGTAACCAAGGGCTTTTGCCCCGCCATTCGGTGCCTCGCCCAGGCTCGGTATGCTCTCACTCCGGCATTGCTCCGGGGGCGGCTACCGCGGCATCCTTGCCGCGGTGCCCCCTGCGCAATACCTGCGTTCGGCCTCTGGGAAAGGGGCGGCAGATCTGAAGCCGAAGCAACGGCAAGATCAAGATCAATAGCTTCGCGAGCAAGCCCGCTCCCACAGGGGAACGCGTACAAGTGACTCGCTGTAAAAGCGAAACCGCCAGCCGCCGTTACCGCAGCAACGGATATGCACACAATCAAAAAACAGTCAGCAACCCCTAAACCTTGGCACTCACCTCACTACGATTAACCAACGCCTCCAGCGCATCACTCAAACTCGACGCCTTGTCACCAATCAACAGGTGCCACACGCCGCCCTCCAGTTGGCTGACACCCTGGCAACCCAACGCTTTCAAATCACACTCCGACAACGCCTTGCCATCCGCCAATTGCAGCCGAATCCGGGTCATGGCCACGCAATCCATCTGCAGCACATTCTCACCGCCGCCCAACGCATTCAGCCATTGCTGCGCTTCCGGTGTCGCCACGGCGACAGGTTTCGGTGCATCAACAGCGGCGGGAGGAGAGGAGATGACCGCGCGGCCCAAAGCGGGCATCGCCAGGCGAATTTCATCGGCAATGCTGTCGGCCATCGGCCCGACCACCACTTGCAAACTCCCGCCCTTGCCCGGTCGAACCACCGCCATCGCGCCCAGTGCTTTCAACTCCGCATCTGAAGCCTTATTGCGATCCACCATGTCCAGTCGCAGCCGCGTGGTGCACGCACCCACGGTGATCAGATTCTGCGCACCACCCAGCGCCTTGATGTAAGCCCCGGCGCGCTCGTTGTCGGCGACCACCACTTTTTCGCCCGTCGGCACGCCTTCACGCCCCGGCGTCTTGAGGTTGAAACGGCGGATGCAGACATCAAACACCACGTAGTAGATCACCGCATACGCCAGGCCCACCGGGAACACCAGCCAGCCGTTGGTGGATTTACCCCAGCCGAGAATCATGTCGATGAAGCCACCGGAGAAGGTGAAGCCCAAATGAATGTTCAGCAGGTTGGTGATCGCCATGGACAAACCGGTCAGCAGCGCGTGCAGCAGAAACAACATCGGCGCGAGGAACATGAAGGCGAACTCGATCGGTTCGGTCACGCCGGTCAGGAACGATGTCAGCGCCATCGACAGGAAAATCCCGCCCATGACTTTGCGCCGTTCCGGCAGGGCGTTGCGGTACATCGCCAGGCACGCGGCAGGCAGGCCGAAGAGCATCATCGGGAACATGCCGGTCATGAACTGGCCGCCTTTCGGGTCGCCGGCAAAGTAGCGCGACAGGTCTCCCGTCACGATCGCGCCGGTGGTCGGGTCGGTGAAGCTGCCGAAGACGAACCACGCCATGTTGTTGATGATGTGGTGCAGGCCGGTGACGATCAGCAGGCGGTTGAGCACGCCGAAAATGAAGGCACCGACGCTGCCGCTTTCCAGCATCAACACGCCGAAGCTGTTGATGCCGTGCTGGATTGGCGGCCAGATCAGGCCGAACACCACGCCCAAGCCGACGGCGGCGAACCCGGTGACAATCGGCACGAAGCGCCGGCCGCCGAAGAACGCCAGGTATTCCGGGAGCTTGATGTCCTTGAAACGGTTGTACAGCGCGCCCGCCATCAAGCCGCTGACGATCCCGGCGAGCATGCCCATGTTGATGCTCGCGTCGAGCACCTTGAGGGTGGAGATCATCACGAGGTAGCCAATCACCCCGGCCAAACCTGCCGTGCCGTTGTTGTCCTTGGCGAACCCGACTGCGATGCCGATGGCGAAGATCATCGCCAGGTTGGCGAAGATCACCTGACCGGCGTCGTGAATGATTGCGATGTTCAACAGGTCGGTGTCGCCCAGTCGCAACAGCAACCCTGCAATCGGCAGGATCGCGATCGGCAGCATCAGCGCGCGACCGAGGCGCTGCAGGCCTTCGATGAAGTATTGGTACATGGCGTATCTCCCTGGATTCTTTTTTTGTTGTTGTGAGTTCAGCTCAGAGGCCATTGCTGGTGACAGGCGTGACGCACCGCGCTGGCGCTGCTCAGCTTGAGCAAGTCCTGGCTGATGCGTCGGCATTCGCTGGCGTCGAGGTGGCGCACGCGGTCCTTGATTTCACCGATTTGCACCGGGCTCACCGACAACTCGCTGACCCCCAGGCCGATCAGTACCGGCGTGGCCAGCGGATCAGAGGCGAGCGCGCCACAGACTCCGACCCAACGGTTATGCACCCCGGCGCCGGCGCAGGTCTGGGCGATCAGTCGCAACAGGGCCGGGTGCATTGCGTCGACCCGTGAAGCGAGGCCGGCATGGTCGCGGTCCATGGCCAGGGTGTATTGGGACAAATCGTTGGTGCCGATGGACAGGAAGTCCGCGTGTTCCGCCAGTTGCTCGGCCAGCAGCGCGGCGGCCGGGACTTCGATCATCACGCCGAGCTCCGGACGTTGGCTCACACCCAGCTCAGTGCACAAGGCATCGAGGCGCTGGCGGATGTGCAGCAGTTCGTCGACTTCGGTGACCATCGGCAACAGGATCCGGCAGCGCGATAACGGACTGACGTGCAGCAGTGCGCGCAATTGCTGGTCGAGCAATTCCGGCCGGACTTGAGCGAGACGAATGCCGCGCAAACCGAGCACCGGATTCGCCTCAACGGGTAGCGGCAGATAGTCGAGTTGCTTGTCGCCGCCAACGTCGATGGTGCGGATGATCACCGACTTGTCGCCCATGGCATCGAGCACGGCCTGGTAGGCGAGGCGCTGTTCCTGTTCATCCGGCGCGGTGTTGCGATCCACAAACAGAAATTCGGTGCGCAGCAGGCCGACACCATCGGCGCCATAGGCCAGGGCATCAGCCGCTTCGGCACCGGAGGCGACATTGGCCGCGACTTCAATCTGCAAACCGTCGAGGGTCAGCGCCGGGTTATGCGCTTGCGCCTGTTGCTCGGCGCGGCGTTGTTGATGGTCGAGTCGGGCCTGACGTACTTCGGCCAGGCGCTCGGCAGTCGGCATCAATTCAAGACGACCGCTGTCGGCATCCAGCACCACCGATTGGCCTTGCTCCTGCTCCAGCAGTGTCGAACCCAGAGCCACCATGCACGGCAAGCCTTTGCCGCGAGCCAGAATCGCCACGTGGGACGTCGCACCGCCCTCGACCATGCACAACCCGGCGACGCCTTGCTGGCTCAGTTGCAACAAGTCGGACGGTGTCAGCTCCTGGGCAGCGACGATGGCGCCGGCCGGCACGTCGTAGTGCCAGGTTTCTCCGAGCAAGGCGCGCAGCACCCGCTGCTTGAGGTCGCGCAGATCATTGGCGCGTTCGGCCAACAACGGGCTGCCGAGTTGTTGGAGGACGTCGCACTGCACGTCGATGGATTGGCTCCAGGCGTGAGTCGCGGCCCTGCCTTGATCGATGGATTGCTTGGCCGCATTCAGCAGTGCCGGGTCTTCAAGCAGCGCGAGGTGCGCGGCGAAGATCGCTTCTTCGTCGGTGTTCTTGTGTTTTTTGGCTTGGGCCAGGGTGCTGTCGATTTCGCTGCGGACCTGGCTCAGCGCGGTGCCCAGCGCTTGCCGTTGCTGCTCGGGATCATGATGGCCGGCGTCCACCGGCAGGCTGATCGCGTTCAAGCGAAACAACGGCCCACCCACCAGACCGGGAGCGGCGCAGACACCGTGCAACACGCCAGCCTCGGCCGCACGGCCGCGCTGGGCAATCGATGTTGGCGCGGCGGCGTGGCTGTCTTCGGCCAGGGCTGTAGATAATGCGAGCAACAAGGCTTGCAGCGCCGCTTCGGCATCCGGCCCCTGGCAACTGACCTGAACCTCTTCCTGCTCGCCGATGGCCAATCCCATCAACCCGATCAGGCTGTCACAGGTCGCCGATTTGCCGGCGAAATGCAGTTGCGATTTGCACTTGAAACCTTGTGCCGTCTGACGAATCAGCGCCGCCGGCCGGGCATGCAAACCACCCCGGTGGGCGATGCGGATATGACCGTAAATTTCCTCCCCAGCAAGGTCCGCTTCTGCCTGCGCCCCTGACGCTTGTCGACGAATGATGTGCAGCAGCGGCTCGCCCACTTTCACCGACTTCAGGGTGATCGGTCGCGCCTGAAAGTCCTGACTGTTGGTCAGGATCATCAGGCTGACCAGGCTTTTGCACTGCTGTGCGACTTTGTCCAGGTCGTAGCGCAACAGCGGCTGACCGTTGGCGACTCGCGCGCCTTCCTTGACCAGCATCGAGAAGCCTTCGCCCTGCAACTCGACCGTGTCGAGACCCAGGTGCAGCAGCAGTTCGGCGCCGTTGTCGGCGCGTAAGGTGACGGCGTGACCGGTGCGGGCGACGTGCACCACCACGCCAGCGCAGGGTGCGTGGAGTGTGTCGTTCAGTGGGTCGATGGCGATGCCGTCGCCCATGGCACCGCTGGCAAACACCGGGTCCGGGACTTTGGCGAGCGTGAGCACCGGGCCGCTGAGCGGGGCGCTGAGGGTCAGCTCTTTATTGTTGTTGTGCATGGCTCGGTCTCATCAGGAAAACGTAGGGGGCGGACTCAGTGCGTGCGCGTCACTTTGCTCAAGTGCCGCGGCTGGTCCGGGTCCATGCCACGGGCAACCGCCAGACCGGCAGCCATCACATAGAAACTCTGGATCGCCAGGATCGGGTCGAGGGCCGGGTGCTCGGCGCGGGTCAGGGTGAGGTCGCGTTCGCTCACGTCATCCGGCGCAGCCAGCAATACGCGGGCGCCGCGCTGGCGCATGTCGGCCGCCAGACTCAGGAGGCCGGCCTGCTCGGCACCGCGCGGGGCGAAGATCAGCAGCGGATAGTTGTTGTCGATCAGCGCCATCGGACCGTGACGGACTTCGGCGCTGCTGAAGGCTTCGGCCTGGATCGCCGAGGTTTCCTTGAACTTCAGCGCGGCTTCCTGGGCGATGGCGAAACCGGCGCCACGACCGATCACCATCAAACGCTGGCAATCGCGCAGGGCGTCGATGGCCAGGCTCCAGTCCTGTTGCGCCGCGTCGCGCAGGCCTTCCGGCAGGGCCAGGCCTGCCTCGAGCAATTGCGCGTCTTGTTTCCAGTGCGCGATCAAACGGGCGCTGGCGCTGAGGGTGGCGATAAAACTCTTGGTCGCGGCGACGCTGCTTTCGGTGCCGGCGCACAGCGGCAGGCTGAATTCACACGCGGCTTCAAGGGGCGAACTTTCGGCATTGACCATCGAAATGCTCAGCACACCGCGCTTGCGCAACAGACGCAGGCTGTTCACCAGATCCGGGCTCTGTCCCGATTGCGAGAAGGCGAACGCGACCTGACCGCTGACCTTCAACGGTGCTTGCTGCATGGTCACCACCGACATCGGCAACGACGCCACCGGAATGCCCAGTTGCTGCATGGTCAGGTAGGCGAAGTAGCTCGCCGCGTGATCGGAGCTGCCGCGCGCGACGGTCATCGCCACTTGCGGCGGCTGACGGCGCAGGCGACCGGCGATTTCGATCATCTGCGGGTCCAGTTGCTGCAATTGCGCTTGCACGGCCTCGAACGAGGACAGGGCCTCCTCAAGCATTTTTGAAGTCAATGTCTTCTCCTTCGACCATGACGGCGGTCAGTGTGAGTGAGCGATCCAGCCGCACGCAGTCGGCCCAGGCGCCGGGTTGCAGGCGCCCACGTTCGGTGATGCCGAGGTAGTCGGCGGGGAATTGCGAAAGACGTTGCGAGGCTTCGGCAATCGGCAAGCCGATCTTCACCAGATTGCGCAGGGCCTGATCCATCGTCAGGGTGCTGCCAGCCAGCGTGCCGTCGGGCAGGCGCACGCCGCCCAGGCATTTGGTCACGGTGTGGCTGCCGAGTTTGTATTCACCGTCCGGCATGCCGGCGGCGGCGGTGGAGTCGGTGACGCAATACAGGCACGGGATCGACCGCAGAGCGACGCGGATGGCGCCAGGGTGCACGTGCAACAAGTCCGGAATCAGCTCGGCGTACTTGGCGTGGGCCAGCGCCGCGCCGACGATGCCCGGCTCGCGGTGATGCAACGGGCTCATGGCGTTGTAGAGGTGAGTGAAACTGCTGGCGCCGGCCGCCAGCGCGGCCACACCTTCTTCGTAACTGCCGAGGGTGTGGCCGATCTGCATGCGCACGCCACGGGAGCTGAGGGCGCGGATCAAGGCGTCGTGACCGGCGATTTCCGGGGCGATGGTGATCACCCGGATCGGTGCGAGGGCCAGGTACTCCTCGACTTCGGCCATCAACGCGGTGTGGGCGAAATTCGGCTGGGCGCCGAGTTTGCCGGGATTGATGTACGGGCCTTCCAGGTGCACGCCGAGTATCCGGGCGCTGCCTTTCGGGCGCTGTTCACAGAACTCGCCGACGGCTTTGAGCACGCTGGAAATCTCTTCGCTCGGCGCGGTCATGGTGGTCGCCAGCATCGAGGTCGTACCAAAACGCACGTGGGTTCTGGTGATGGTTTCGAAGGCGGGCGCGCCTTCCATGATGTCTTTGCCGCCGCCGCCGTGAACGTGCAGGTCGATGAAACCCGGCAGCAGGTAAGGCAGGTCGTTGTCCGCCGGATCGCATGGCTGGCCTTCGATGGACACGACTTTGCCGTGTTCATGAATCAGCCGGCCGCGAACCCAGCCATGGACGGTGAGGATGTTGTCTTCGGACATGATCGGTTCTCGGTTGCTTGTCTGGCGGCGAAGCCTTTTAGCGGCGAAGCTCTGCGACAAAGTCGTAGTAGTCGTTGCGGCAATAGGTGTCGGTGACTTCGATCGGCGTGTTGTCTTCCAGATAGCCGACCCGGGTCATCAACAGCATGGCGGTGCCGGGGGCGATGCCCACCAGTGCCGCGAATTCGTCGGAGGCGTTGATTGCCTGGATGTGCTGCAAGGCGCGGACGATCGGTTTGCCGATGCCGTCGAGGTATTCGTAAAGGGAGTCGCCCACCGCTTGCGGCTTGGGAATGATCGACGCGGGCAGGGTGCTCATCTCGATGGCCATTACCGTGTCGTCGGCTTTACGCAGGCGCTTGAGCCGCGCGACTTTGTCGTTGGGCGAGAGGCCGAGGCGGATCAGTTCTTCGTGGGTCGGCGGGGTTATTTCCCGCTCCAGCCATTGCGAGCCGGGCACGAAGCCCTTGAGGCGGAGCATTTCGCTGAAACCCGAGAGACGCGACAGCGGTTGCTCAAGGCGTGGCGTGATGAACGTGCCGGAACCTTGGTTGCGGCGGATCAGACCTTGTTCAAACAGAACTTCCAGGGCCTTGCGTGCCGTGACGCGGGAGATGCCCAGTATTTCGCTGAGGTTGCGCTCCGACGGCATGGCCTGTTCGGCTTTCCACTGGCCGGCATGGATCGCCGCTTCCAGATTGCGCGCCAGTTGCAAGTACAACGGCGTGGGCTGGGTGTCGTCGGGGCGTAGGGCCTGGAGGTCATTCATGTGCGGTATGTCCGATGCGGATATTGGAGTGTTGTCGCTCGGTAGTGCAGCGAAAACTAATACCACTTAAATACCATGTCAATGCCAGTACTTTGCTGTTGACGTGCGAAATGCGGCCCTGTTGGGTGGGCTAAGGTGGGTTGGGTTTGAAGTGGTATTAGAGGTAGGAGTTTTGAAAGCAAAGATCGCAGCGTTCGACCGCTTCTACCGGCAGAATTGGTATCTACCCGGCAGCGCTGGCAAAGGCTGCGATCTTTTTGATTTATTTTTTGATGAGCGACGAAAGGTAGCCGTACCGATTATGGACGAATCTCGATCATCGTCCCGTCCGGGACCAGGTTCCAGACTTCGCGCATGTCCATGTTGCGCATGGCAATGCAGCCATCGGTCCAGTCCAGGGTGTGGAACAGGTTTTCCGGGTTTTCTTCAGTATCCGGGGTGCCGTGAATCATGATCATGCCACCGGGATCGACACCTTCACGTCGTGATCGGGCGGAGTCACTGATATTCGGATAGGAGATGTGCATCGACAGGTTGAAGCGGTCGCTGGTCTTGCGCCAGTCAATCCAATAGAAACCTTCAGGCGTGCGTTTATCGCCTTCCATCAGCTTCGGCCCCTTGGGCCGTTTGCCCAGGGAAATGCGATAGGTTTTGAGCGGCTTGCCGTCATTGATCAATTGCAGTTGGTGGGCGGATTTGAGAACCAGGACTTTTTCGATGACTTTGCCGTCCAGTGTTTCCGCAACGGAAGCCTGGGAGACAGTGACGAACGACAAGCAAAACAGGGCAAGCAACCAGCGCATTGAAACGATATCCCTAGGAGTGTCGCGACTATTTTAGTTATAGGTGGTTTTTGATGAACAAGAGCTAAGTGATGGCAGGCTGAGCCAGCGGCGGGATCGATTCGGACCGCACGGGGTAGACTTCGGTCCGCCGGTCAGCAAAGAAACATTCTAAGGTACGGCCCACTGTACGGAAAGCCAGGTCGGACCAAGGGATATCGGCTTCTTCGAAAAGCTGGACCTCCAGGCTCTCGGGACCGGCGGCAAAGTCCAGGTCCGCGAGCTCTGCGCGGAAGAACACATGCACCTGGCTGATGTGCGGCACGTCGATCAAGGTATAGATGCTCAGGTTGCGCACGCGGGCGCAGGCTTCCTCAAACGTTTCGCGAATGGCCGCCTGCTCGATGGTTTCACCGTTTTCCATGAAGCCGGCGGGCAGGGTCCAGTAACCGAGCCGTGGCTCGATGGCGCGACGGCACAGCAACACTTTGGAGCCCCAGGTCGGCACACAACCGGCGACGATATTGGGGTTCTGATAGTGAATCGTATGACAGCTGTCACAGACATAACGCAGGCGCGAATCGCCTTCGGGAATGCGCTGGGTCACCGGGTTGCCGCACTGGCTGCAAAATTTCATGCTTGGGTTCCTGAATGCTGCGCCTATCTTGGCGTGCGGCGGTGTCTGTCGGCAAGTTGTCGTTTAGCGACATGCAGTGGTTATGGGCTTGGGCGGCCAGTGCGATTGGTGCATGATGCAAGGTAGCGAATAAGTCGAGAAGTCTCATGCTGGACGAGCTACTGCATCGAGTAAGCAACCACACCCCACGCACACTGGAAACCGACAAACGTTTCCCTGAAGCCGCGGTACTGGTGCCCATCACTCGCAGTGATGAACCGGAACTGGTTCTGACCCTGCGCGCCAGCGGGCTCTCGACCCATGGCGGCGAAGTTGCGTTCCCCGGTGGGCGGCGCGACCCCGAAGACCCTGACCTGATTTTCACCGCCCTGCGCGAAGCCGAAGAAGAAATCGGCCTGCCACCGGGGCTGGTCGAAGTGATCGGCCCGCTGAGCCCGCTGATCTCCCTGCACGGCATCAAGGTCACGCCTTATGTCGGCGTGATTCCGGATTTTGTTGAATACCTGGCCAACGATGCCGAGATCGCCGCGGTGTTCAGCGTGCCTCTGGAGTTCTTCCGCGAGGACCCACGCGAACACACCCACCGCATCGATTATCAGGGCCGCAGTTGGTACGTTCCGAGCTATCGTTATGGCGAGTATAAAATCTGGGGCCTGACGGCGATCATGATTGTCGAGTTGATCAATCTGCTTTATGACGCCGATATCAGCCTGCATCACCCACCCAAAAGCTTTATCAATATTTGAAGCCATCACCCAAATGGCCTGAAACCGCGGCTGCCTGAACCTTGAGGAAACAAAGATGAAATACCGTCTGGGCGACGCCCGCGTCGAAACCCATCCGCAGAGCTGGGTCGCACCCAGCGCCGTGCTGGTGGGCAAGGTCAAACTGGAAGAGGGCGCCAACGTCTGGTTCAACACCGTGCTGCGTGGCGACAACGAACTGATCCTGATCGGCAAGAACAGCAACGTCCAGGACGGCACGGTGATGCACACCGACATGGGCTACCCGCTGACCATCGGCACCGGCGTGACCATCGGCCACAACGCCATGCTCCACGGCTGCACCGTGGGCGATTACAGCCTGATCGGTATCAACGTCGTGATTCTCAATGGCGCGAAAATCGGCAAGAACTGCATCATCGGCGCCAATTCGCTGATCGCTGAAGGCAAGGAAATTCCCGACGGTTCGCTGGTCATGGGATCGCCCGGCAAAGTGGTGCGCGAGCTGACCGAGCCGCAAAAGAAAATGCTGGAAGCCAGCGCCGCCCACTATGTGCATAACTCGCAGCGTTATGCCCGCGATCTGGTTGAGCAGGAAGAATGAGCACCGCCGAACGACCGGTCCGCTCGCCCTGCGTGAGCATTTGCGCGCTGGATGAGGATGATATTTGCACCGGGTGTCAGCGCACGGTGGACGAGATCACCCGTTGGAGCCGGATGGACAACGAGGAGCGGCGCAAGGTGTTGGGGTTGTGTCATGAGCGGGCCAAGTCCAGCGGGATTCTTTGGATGATCGGGGCCCCGCCGGATAATTGAGGCGCGGCCTTCGCGAGCAAGCCCGCTCCCGAAGAGGCCATCACAGACACCGCCACCTTTCTTGGTCTGACCGCATACCTGAAGTACCCTGTGCGCCAAATTGACAGGTATCCCCACGCCCCATGCTCTTCCTGATCGCTTACATCAGCAGCGTCGTGCTGATCAACTACGCCTTTTCCACCGCCCCGCACCTGGACATCATCTGGTCGGCGTGGGGTGGTCTGGTGTTCGTGCTGCGCGACATGGTGCAAACCCGTTTCGGTCACGGCGCGATCGTGGCGATGCTGGTGGCGCTGGTGCTGTCCTACGTCACGTCCGATCCCTCCATCGCGTTGGCCAGCGCCACGGCGTTCGCGGTGTCGGAGTGCATCGACTGGCTGGTGTTCAGCATCACCAAACGCCCATTGCACGACCGCCTGTGGATAAGTTCGGCCCTGAGCATTCCCCTCGACACCTTCATTTTCTTCGGCATGATCGATGCCCTGACGCCGGGTGTAATTCTCACAGCCCTGGGCTCGAAGTTTGCTGGCGTGACGGCCGTCTGGCTGATCATGGCCTGGCGCATGCGCAAGCAGGCTGTCGTCAGCTGAAGCCAAACCTTCTGGTTCATGTAAAATGCCGCGCTTTCTCCCCATGGGAAGCGCGCCAGGCGTTGCGTCCCTTGATGATCCGCTCCTTTGAGGACCTTCAGATGACCCGTATCGGAACTCCATTGTCGCCAACCGCGACCCGCGTATTGCTGTGTGGCTGTGGTGAGTTGGGCAAGGAAGTGGTGATCGAGCTGCAACGCCTGGGCGTTGAAGTGATTGCCGTGGATCGCTACGCCAACGCGCCGGCCATGCAAGTCGCCCATCGCAGCCATGTGATCAACATGCTCGATGGCGCCGCGCTGCGGGCTGTCATCGAAGCCGAGAAACCGCACTTCATCGTGCCGGAAATCGAAGCCATCGCCACGGCGACCCTGGTGGAGCTGGAAGCCGAAGGCTTCACCGTGATCCCGACCGCGCGCGCCGCGCAGCTGACCATGAACCGCGAAGGTATCCGTCGCCTGGCCGCTGAAGAGCTGGACCTGCCGACCTCGCCGTACCACTTCGCCGACACCTTCGAGGCTTACAGCAAAGCCGTCGAAGACCTCGGTTTCCCTTGTGTGGTCAAGCCCGTCATGAGTTCGTCGGGCAAAGGCCAGAGCCTGCTGCGCAGCGTCGATGACGTGAAGACCGCCTGGGAATACGCGCAAGAAGGCGGTCGCGCCGGTAAAGGTCGCGTGATCGTCGAAGGCTTCATCGACTTCGACTACGAAATCACCTTGCTGACCGTGCGTCACGTTGGCGGCACGACGTTCTGTGCACCTGTCGGTCACCGTCAGGAAAAGGGCGACTACCAGGAATCCTGGCAGCCACAAGCCATGAGCCCGGTTGCCCTGGCTGAATCCGAACGCGTGGCCAAAGCCGTGACTGAAGCCCTGGGTGGCCGTGGTCTGTTTGGCGTCGAGCTGTTCATCAAAGGTGATCAGGTGTGGTTCAGCGAAGTGTCGCCGCGCCCGCACGACACTGGCCTGGTGACCCTGATTTCCCAGGACCTGTCGCAGTTCGCGCTGCACGCCCGAGCGATTCTCGGCCTGCCGATCCCGTTGATTCGTCAGTTCGGGCCTTCGGCGTCGGCGGTGATTCTGGTGGAAGGACAGTCGACCCAGACCGCTTTCGCCAATCTGGGCGCCGCGTTGAGTGAGCCGGATACAGCGTTGCGTCTGTTCGGTAAACCTGAGGTCAATGGCCAGCGCCGCATGGGCGTGGCACTGGCTCGCGACGAGTCGATCGAAGCCGCTCGCGCCAAGGCCACCCGTGCGTCGCAGGCGGTTGTCGTCGAGCTGTAAAAATACCTTCGGCAGGCTCGTAACCCATGTGGGCGCGGGCTTGCTCGCGAAGACGGTGTGTCAGTCGACGTCATTTCTGAATGTCAGACCGCCTTCGCGAGCAAGCCCGCTCCCACAGGTTCCTCGCTTCCCATCAGGACGCGCCCGGTTCCGCAGGCCGGCCTATAATTTGTTGGCGCGACGTTTGCCCGTCAGACCGCCAAAGCAGTCGATGAAGATCCTTCATTAAACGTTTCAGGCCTGTACCCCATGAATTCACAAAGCATCATCGTCCCGAAAATCTCCACGCTGCCGGTGCATGAACCTCGTGCCCGCGCGGTTGTGCGGTGGCTGGTGCGCAAGAACATCATCAAGGAAGACCTGACCACGTGTGGTCGCACCGGCAATCGCATGGGCCACGCTATCGGCGACGGCGCCCGTGCGGTGGTCCTGCACCCGGAAGCCCTGCCGTTTGGCGAGCCGATCAATGGCCTGGAAATCATCACCAAGCGCTGCATCTATACGCCGGCCAAGGGTTTCCTGAGCGAGGCAGGCTGCGCCGAGTGCCGCAAGGAAGTCGGCGAAGCGCTGTTTGAAAGCCTGGAAGAGTGGATGCCGGGGCGCACCGATAACTTCACCTGCCCCGAGTGCGGGCATGAAGATGACATCAACGGCTTTCTTTTCCTGCAGGAATGCGGCTTTTCCAACCTCGGATTCATTTTCAATAACTGGGCCGAGGCCGGGTTCAAGCAGAGCTTTCTCGACGAGTTTGCCGATTGGCTGGACCAGCCGGTGAGTTGGGTGAAAGTCGAGTTGTAAGCGACGACAATCCCCGTATATCAGTAAGACCAATAATAGACAGAGTTTTACATTGAACCCGAGGGGGTGTCTGACTATAATGGCGCGCTTCCATTTTCCCGCTCGGGAGCCCCCGCGATGCTGCGTATCAGCCAAGAAGCTCTGACATTCGACGACATTCTCCTAGTGCCTGGTTATTCCGAGGTGCTTCCTAACGAAGTCAGTCTCAAGACCCGCCTTACCCGTGGCATCGAGCTGAATATTCCTCTGGTTTCTGCCGCCATGGACACCGTTACTGAAGCCCGTCTGGCAATTGCCATGGCTCAGGAAGGTGGCATCGGCATCATCCACAAGAACATGACCATCGAGCAGCAAGCTGCCGAAGTCCGCAAGGTCAAGCGTTACGAAGCCGGCGTGGTCAAGGACCCGATCACCATCGAGGCTGACGCCACGGTTCGTGAACTGTTCGAACTGACCCGCATGCACAATATCTCCGGCGTTCCGGTGCTGCACGATGGCGACCTGGTCGGCATCGTCACTTCCCGTGACGTACGTTTCGAAAATCGCCTGGACGCCACCGTCCGTGAAGTGATGACGCCTAAAGAGCGTCTGGTCACGGTCAAGGAAGGCGCCGACAAGAACGATGTCCGCGAACTGCTGCACAAGCACCGCATCGAGCGCGTGCTGATCGTCGACGAAAAATTTGCCCTCAAAGGCATGATGACCGTCAACGACATCGAAAAAGCCAAGGCTTACCCGCTGGCCAGCAAGGACGATCAAGGTCGTCTGCGCGTTGGCGCTGCCGTCGGCACCGGTAAAGACACCGGTGAGCGTGTGACGGCACTGGTCAACGCCGGCGTTGACGTGGTGGTGGTCGACACCGCTCACGGTCACTCCAAAGGTGTGATCGACCGCGTTCGCTGGGTCAAGGACAACTTCCCGCAAGTGCAGGTCATCGGCGGCAACATTGCCACCGGCGCAGCGGCGAAAGCCCTGGTTGAAGCGGGCGCCGACGCCGTCAAGGTCGGTATCGGCCCTGGCTCGATCTGCACCACCCGTATCGTCGCCGGTGTTGGCGTCCCGCAAATCAGTGCCATCGCCAACGTCGCCGCAGCCCTTGAAGGCACCGGCGTTCCGTTGATCGCTGACGGCGGCATCCGTTTCTCCGGTGACCTGTCCAAGGCCATCGTTGCCGGTGCTTCCTGCGTGATGATGGGCTCGATGTTCGCCGGCACTGAAGAAGCGCCGGGCGAGATCGAACTGTTCCAGGGTCGTTCGTACAAGGCTTACCGCGGCATGGGTTCGCTGGGCGCCATGTCCCAGGCCCAAGGTTCCTCCGACCGTTACTTCCAGGACTCCTCCGCGGGTGCCGAGAAGCTGGTTCCGGAAGGCATTGAAGGGCGTGTTCCGTACAAGGGCAGCCTGAGCGCGATCATCCATCAACTGATGGGCGGCCTGCGTTCCTCGATGGGCTACACCGGCAGTGCTGACATCGAAGAAATGCGCACCAAGCCTGAGTTCGTGCGGATCACCGGCGCTGGCATGGCCGAGTCCCACGTCCACGACGTACAGATCACCAAGGAAGCGCCAAACTACCGCGTAGGTTGAGGCTTCAAGCAAAAAGTTAAGTAACCGGGGCTGTTTTATTCAGCCCCGAGTTGTTTCTGAATCACGACTGTTTCTGAATTACTTAGACGAGACTGAATCATGGCCCTCGACATTCACGCTCACCGCATCCTGATCCTCGACTTCGGTTCCCAGTACACCCAGCTGATTGCCCGCCGCGTGCGTGAAATCGGCGTGTACTGCGAACTGCATCCGTTCGACATGGACGACGAAGCGATTCGCGAATTCGCACCGAAAGGGATCATCCTCGCCGGCGGCCCCGAGTCGGTACACGTTGCTGATAGCCCACGCGCACCGCAAGCCGTCTTTGACCTGGGCGTACCGGTCTTCGGTATCTGCTACGGCATGCAGACCATGGCTGAACAGCTGGGTGGCAAGGTAGAAGGTTCCGAGCTGCGTGAGTTCGGTTACGCCCGTGTCGACGTGGTTGGCAAGAGCCGCCTGCTGGACGGCATCGAAGACCACATCGACGCCGACGGCCTGTTCGGCCTCGACGTATGGATGAGCCACGGTGACAAGGTCACCAAGATGCCGCAGGAATTCCACATCCTGGCCAGCACCCCGAGCTGCCCGATCGCCGGCATGTTCGACGATGCGCGTGGCTACTACGGCGTGCAGTTCCACCCGGAAGTGACCCACACCAAGCAGGGCGGTCGCATCCTGTCGCGCTTCATCCTCGACATCTGCGAGTGCGAAGCGCTGTGGACACCGTCGAAGATCGCTGAAGACGCCATCGCCCAGGTTCGTGCCCAGGTCGGTACCGACAACGTACTGCTCGGCCTGTCCGGCGGCGTGGACTCCTCGGTGGTTGCCGCACTGCTGCACAAAGCCATTGGCGACCAGCTGACCTGCGTCTTCGTCGACAACGGCCTGTTGCGTCTGCACGAAGGCGAGCAAGTGATGGCCATGTTCGCCGAGAACATGGGCGTCAAAGTGATCCGCGCCAATGCCGAAGACCAGTTCCTCGACAATTTGGCCGGCGAAAGCGACCCTGAGAAAAAGCGCAAGATCATCGGCCGCACCTTCATTGATGTGTTCGATGCCCAGTCCAACAAACTGGACAACATCAAGTACCTCGCCCAGGGCACTATCTACCCGGACGTGATCGAGTCGGCTGGCGCCAAAAGCGGCAAGGCTCACGTGATCAAGTCGCACCACAACGTGGGTGGCCTGCCGGAAGAAATGAACCTCAAGCTGGTTGAACCTCTGCGCGAGCTGTTCAAGGATGAAGTCCGTCGTCTGGGCCTGGAACTCGGCCTGCCGTACGACATGGTCTACCGTCACCCGTTCCCGGGCCCGGGCCTGGGTGTGCGGATCCTCGGTGAAGTGAAGAAGGAATACGCCGACCTGCTGCGTCGCGCCGACCACATCTTCATCGAAGAACTGCGCAAGGCCGACTGGTACCACAAGGTCAGCCAGGCGTTCGTGGTGTTCCAGCCGGTGAAATCGGTTGGCGTGGTCGGCGATGGCCGTCGTTACGCCTGGGTCGTGGCCCTGCGTGCCGTGGAAACCATCGACTTCATGACCGCGCGTTGGGCACACCTGCCTTACGAACTGCTGGAAACCGTCAGCGGCCGCATCATCAATGAAATCGAAGGCATCTCCCGCGTCACTTACGACGTGTCGAGCAAGCCGCCAGCGACCATTGAGTGGGAGTGATCCCGCGCAAGCCCTTGTGGCTTGATCGCTAGCGAAACAAACAGGCCGTGTGAAATCTGATTTCACACGGCCTTTTTGTTTTCCGGTTACAGCGGTTTCGACCATCCCGCCAGTGTCATGCCCATTTGATCGAGAGCCCCGAGCAGCGCCTTGATGCTGGGAAACCGTCGGCCACTGACGGAGGACCAGGACGGTCGATTGATGTAGTAGTAACCCTGGTCCGTCTCGATGGCGGTGCGCACGACCGAGTTGTTGTTACTTCGATGTACCAGAAATGTCATGTGCGGTTCCTGTTTCAAGGTGTACATGCCGGGGCGGGACAGCAGGGGTTCGATCTCTGTCATTTTTTGCGCCATCCAGGGAGTCTCGACCTGGAGGCGAAGGTCGTTTTTGACAAGCTCGAAAGTCTGCCTCATTTGGTCAGTTGGGTAAGTCCTGCCCGGATCGACCACGATACCGGTTGATTTACCCTCGGCGACATCCTCGATCCGCAAACCAATTGCTTCCTCCAACTCGCTGACTCCCGCGACATTCCGGTAGGTATTGGCGTGGGAATTACCCATCAATGCCACCCATCGGTGGGCACCGTGCGTTGCCTGGTCGGTTCGGATAACTGTACTGGCGTAGAAATTCATCATTTTCTGCCTGAGTGCCTCGTCGTAGACGCGTTCTCCAGACTTGAAAGTCCTCATGCCGTTGAGCCTGTAGCTCGCCATGCAATCGATGGCCTGAACTCGAATGCGGTTGTTTCCGGCTGTCCTGACCACTTCAAAAAACGTATAGCGCTCAAGCGGGTCGGTGATATGTCCCTGATCGAGTCCCCTCAAATATTGTTCGAGCGAATCTGGCATCGAACCCGTATTGAAAAACTCATCCAGACCGGCCTGGTGGAAATCGGTGAGCAGGTGTTCCATGTAGAGCGTTTTGACGTTTTGTTTGGCCAACTGCGCCATGTTATCGATCAGAAACTGTTTGCTGCCGATGTCACCATGACTTTCGCCAATCACCAGCCCTCGGGCGTCCTGGAGAAGCGTCTTGATGATGCTCTGGTCGGTTGAAGCTGGGTCCAGTGGTGGTATGGAGGGTCTTGGCGGGAGTTTAGGGTTCTCGTAAAACCGCGCCGCGTCCTGGTACAGGCGTTTTCTGATGGCCTTGAAGTCTCGGTGAGGGTCGAACTCCTGGAGGCTGTCGCTGATATCCCACAACGAGCGATCATCGAACCCGTCCGCTCCTTTTCTCAGCGCCGATCGCAATTCAATCGGCACCTCATAAGCCGTAGAAGGCAACGGCAGACTGAAAGTGGGGCGGGAGGGGCCGGGCTGGACGGTCCCTGGCTTACTGAGCTTTTTTCCTCCCCCTTTGAGTCCTTCTTTCGACACCGTTTCCCAATTCCCCTCGGCATTCAGGCGCACCGGTATCGAGCCCGAAAACGCAGTCGGGTTTTCCGGATTGATAATGGCCCAGTAGCCAACGCCATTGACGTCCGTTTTGAAGTCGACGTAATACGGCGTGTCATCCAGCATGATGGCGGTCGAAGGGTTGGCGTCGAGACGATAGATACCCTGGTACTTTCCGGGTTCGTGTTCGGGCGTCTTGCCTTCGAGCAGCTCATTGGCTTGCCAGTTGTCCGGTATGGTTGGTCGCTGGATTTCAGGAAGCGCCTGCGCAATCCCTTCGAGCAGCGATGCTGCACCCTCAGCCTCACCGGTCAGTTCCGGCCAACCCATCGGCTTCATACCTTTTTCTATCAGTGCCTGTTTCAGTTCCTCGAAGTTATCCACTGTTATGGAATCGTAGGCAGGTCGGAGCGGAGTATCCAGATTGATCCTGCCGCCGGGTGTCGAGCGGATGACGCTGTCCGCGATTTGATTAGTGGCGTTGCGATAAACCACCAGCAGGCTGCTTCTGTAGCGCTGGAAGGTGAACATTCCCGGTTCCGACAACAGCGTTCTCAGTTCTTGCGGGGTTCTGTAGGCCCAAGGGGTTTCCAGCTGCACACGCCAGTCGCCTTTAATCAGCGCCCGGATACTGCCAGGCTCGGTCACTGCTGACACTTCATAGACAGGGGAGTCGGGATAGTCCTCATACTCCACCGCAAAACCGGGATCGGAGCCGATAGGCTGTACCTGACCCGGTATTACGTCATCGATACGAATGCTCAGGGCATCGGTCTGTTCGCTGATGCCCCGGTAGCCTCGGAAGGTTGTCATGTTTTCCTGATCGACCAGGGCGACCCAATTGGCCGGCCCCCTCAATTCTTCATTGAACTGAATGACCTGGCTGGCAAAAAAGCTCCTCGCCATTTGGTCATTCGGCTCCCTGAGGAAAGGGGCTACATTGATGCGGTAGGTCGTCGACATGTCGATGGCTTGAACCCGGATACGCTGGGCATTGGCGGCTTTGACCAGCGCCAGCAGATTGAACTTGCCGTCGGGATCGTTGCCGGCCTTGATGTCGAGTTTCTTCAGGTAATTTTCCAGCTCTTCGGGCATTTCACCTGTTTGGGCAAAGGTGTCCAGGTCGAGCTGATTGGCGTTTGCCAGCAGTTCCTGCACGTATAGCGTCTTTACGCCACGTTGGGCCAGGGCGGGCATGTTTTCGATCAAGAACTGTTTGCTGCCGATACTGCCGGGTTTCTCGCCGACGATCAGTCCCTGTTTTTCCGCGAATGCGTTGTCGAACAGCTCGGTCGGCGTATCGATCCGCACCGTGGAGGTTGCCGGTTGGCGGGGAGTCGGTGGATGAAGCTCGTAATAGGCGCTTGCATCGTCGACCAGGTTTCTGCGAGGTTCTTCCTGAGCCAATTCGAACTCGCTCAAAGAGACTGTTGCTTCGTCGAGATCGGACATGAACACACTGCGGGCGCCTACGCTGTCGACATCAGTCCTGAGCACACTGCGGACATCTACTCCGCCGATTGTCCACACCCTTCTAAACAGGCTGCGGACGTCGGGTCCGCCGAGTGCCCATGCCCTCATTTCGGGGTCGTCGAGCCCGGGAACATGAACGCCCGGCGTTCGCGCCCATTCTTCGACGATTGGCTCACTTGTCGCGTCAACGCCAGCAACAGGCAATGCTTCCATGCCGCCCCTCAATCCCAGTCGAGGGATGATTTCCCACTTGCCTTCGGCGCTCAACCGTACGGGAATCGAACCCGAGAATGCATCGGGGTTGGCCGGGTCGATGATTGCCCAGTAACCTCGACCGTTGAGTTTGCTTTCAAAGCGCACGTAATAAGCGTTGTTGTTGAGCTTGATCGCGCTGGAAGGGTTGGACGCGAGCCGATAGGTACCTTGGAACTTGCCCGGTTCACGAACCAGTGTGTCGTCGTTGAGTGACACCTCGATTTTGAAAGTTTCCGGTACTTTCTCGGAGGGGGCGGCGTTGTGCGAAGTTTCAAGGGGGACTTCGCTGGGAGTCGGTCCGGGGCCTTCGGGCGGTAGGGTCTTTCCCTTCAGATCGGCCATTTCTTGCGCTTCGGCGGCGTCAATGTCGGGACCGATTTCCTCCAGTAAGCCCGGGCCTTTCAGGGCGAGCAGGTTGAACAGCACATCAATGCCGCTGAGCACTGCGCCAACGATGCCGGCCTTGCGCTCTTCGGCGGTTTTTCCATTGACCGCCTGATCGATGTTCAAACCCATGCTGACAATGCTGGCGCCGACCACCGGCAACGCAATCGGCCAGCCGACGACGGCCATCGGGCCGAGCACTTTCAGACCGGCACTGAGGTAGCCGATCCAGAGCTTTTTGCGTAGATCGCCATTGGAGGTCAACGAAAGTTGAGCTTCGTTGAACATGGCCGTTTTGGTCGAATCGCGCAGCCAACTGAAGGCGTCGCCGGTAATGGCCTGATTTTTTTGATTGATAAGGTGATGGTCGTATTTGCCCCAGGTGCTGACCAGCCGGTTCATGATGTCAGTGATGTTCTCGTCGATATCCTGACGATCTGCCAAGGAAAAGTGCGTCATGAAAGCCTGGCGCGCATCTTCCTTGTTCATCTGCTGTAACACCCAGTCGTGCATGTCCATTGCGGTTTCCAGCACCTGAAAGGCGTCGGTTTCACCGGGCAGGTAAACAATCTGTCTGCCCCTGGGCGCAACGATGCGCAGGGCATTGTTGGAAACATAACCGGCGACGTCCAGGTTTCGGACACCTTCAGCGCATGGGTGGTGAGCTTGCAGCAGCTGCAGACTGACAGGCCAGGTGATCGGGCCGATGACGGCATCCGTGACGAACTGGAAATCCTCATCGCTCAACTGACGTTTGTCCCGTGCCTGCACGGCGTTGATGAGGAAATTGCACTTGGCCAAGGTACGGAAGTCGGTGCCGGAATCGTTCCAGAAGGCAGTCAGTCTGCCGGTGTAAAGCGTGCTGAAATCGATCGTCCAAAAGTACTGCAAGACGTCATTGCCGTGCAGGCGAACTTCATTGGTTTCATTGAAGGTTCCGGCCTCGGGGCCTGCCGTGTAGAAGCCCCCATAGAGGTCCAGCAGGTCGGCGTTGTCCTGATCGGTGGCGCGGAAGCGGTGGATCACCAGTTGTGTCAGGGTGGTGGATTCGCTGGGTGTTGCCCGGATGTGTTCCCAGCCAGTGAATGTTTTAGCGCTGCTTTGCGCCGCGCTGAATCGGTGGAAATAGATGTGGTCCGGGTCGAGACGGGTGATGTCGTGTTGCTTGAGCAGGTCGCTGGCGACCTCGTGAGCCATGTCTTGCAGGCCCGGGCAGGCCAGAATCACGTTGTTGGCGATTGCCTTGAGTGTTGCCTTGTCCGCTGCATTGGGCAACGGACGGGATTCGGTCGAGTTCATGCACTCTCTATCCTTGAGAAATGGACGTCGACGATGACCCATTCACTCAAGGCATGTGCACTACATAGTTATGCCCATTTGCAGTTCAGTGACCTGTAATGTCAGCGCCGGGCCACATCCGAGAAGTAGAACTTGTCCAGCGTATGGCGCGATTCGGTGTACTCGAACTGACGGCCGTCCTGCAGGAAGGTCTGGTTGCTGACCACGATCACATGGCTCTGCCCGTCGAGGTCCAGGTGTTGCTGGTCGTCCTTGCTCCGGGGCACCGCTTCGATGGTGCGTTGGGCATAGGCGATCTGCAATTGCAGGGTTTGCTCGATGAAGGCGTAGATCGAGTGTTCGGCGATATCACGGGTCAGGCCGGGAATCACGTCGCTGACGAAATGGTTGATGTCGAGGATCACCCGTTTACCGTCGATCCGCCGCACCCGTTTGATCCGCGTGATCAGGCTGCCTTCTTCCGCCTTGATGTGTTCCAGCAGAGGGCCTTCGAGGGGAATCTGGCTGAACTCGACCACGTCGGTGCTGACGTCGTTGCCCAGGCGCGGGTAAGTCTCCTGGAAGCTGACGATGCCGCCGAGCTGAAACTCGATGGGATTGGTCGACAGGACAAACGTGCCTTTGCCGTGGACTTTCTGGGCGAAACCGCGCTCCTGAAGTTGCTCGATGGCCTTGCGCACGGTGCCGCGACTGGCCTGGTAGCTCTCCATCAATTCGGTTTCGGAGGGTAACCGGGCGCCGCGTTCCAGACGTTCGGTAGTAATGCTGGCAAGCAGATCGCTGTAGATCTGGTTGTATTTACTCATGGGATGGCTCTGTGCCGCGCTGTACTCAAGGCTTTGAACCTTAAGGGCAGGGTCGGGGTTTGTCCATGCGGCTTTGGATTTCATGCGCAGGAGGGGTAGGAAATGTCGCCGCCGGTCGGGTTCAGGATAAACAAAATCAAACTCGTCTGTACGAGTTGTTGCTTTAACTCGTACAGACGAGTACTTTTCGCTTCGGCGTGCTGCCAATAACAAAAAACTACAGCGGAAGAACAAGCATGAGCCACGACTATCCGAACATCGCCACTGAGCTGCTGCACAGCCTCGGTGGCAGCGACAACCTCGAGCAGGCCGCGCATTGCGTCACTCGCCTGCGCCTGGCCCTCAAGGATCCGAGCCTGGTCAACAGCGCCACGCTGAATCAGATCGACCTGGTCAAAGGCTCGTTCTTCACCGGCGGCTTGTTCCAGGTGGTCATCGGCCCCGGCGAAGTGGAAAAGGTCTACGCCGAGTTGCGTCGACAAACCGGTCTCGCCGCTTCGACCATCGCCGACGTTAAACAAAAAAGCGCCGACAAGATCAACGCCATGCAACGGCTGGTGCGGGTGTTCTCCGACGTGTTCATGCCGATCCTTCCCGCGCTGATCATTGCCGGCCTGCTGATGGGCATCAATAACCTGATCGGCGCCAAAGGCATGTTCATCGAGGGCAAGACCCTGCTGGATGCCTACCCCAAGCTTGACGGGCTCTGGAGCCTGATCAACCTGATGGCCAACACCTCGTTCGTGTTCCTCCCGGCACTGGTGGGCTGGTCGGCGGCCAAGCGGTTTGGCGGCAGCGAAATCCTCGGCATCGTGCTCGGCCTGATGCTGGTGCACCCGGACCTGCTCAACGCCTGGAACTACGGCAAAGCGGTGGCCGGGCTGGACGGGCAAAGCCTGCCGTACTTCGACATCCTCGGGCTGTTCCAGATCGAGAAGGTCGGTTATCAGGGGCAGATTCTGCCGATCCTGCTGGCGGCCTACGTGATGAGCGTCATCGAGAAATGGCTGCGGGCACGGGTGCCGAACGCCGTGCAATTGCTGGTGGTGCCGATCACCACCATCGTCGTCACCGGCGTGCTGGCGCTGGCCGTGATTGGTCCGGTGACCCGGCATCTGGGGATTCTGATCACCGAAGGCGTGGTCATGCTGTTCGACCTGGCGCCGATGGTCGGCGGGGCGATTTTCGGCCTGCTCTACGCGCCGCTGGTCATCACCGGCATGCACCACATGTTCCTTGCCGTCGACCTACAGTTGATCTCGACTCAGGGCGGCACCTTTATCTGGCCGATGATCGTCATGTCCAACCTCGCCCAGGGCAGCGCGGCACTGGCGGTGTTCTACATGACCCGCAATGTGCGAGACAAAAGCATGGCCTCGACGTCGGCGATTTCCGCTTACTTCGGCATCACAGAGCCGGCGATGTTCGGGGTCAACCTGCGCTACAAATTTCCGTTCTACGCGGCCCTGATCGGCTCGGCCCTGGGGTGCATCTTCCTGTCGCTGAACAAGGTCCAGGCCTCGGCGATCGGGGTTGGCGGGTTGCCCGGTTTCATCTCGATCATTCCGTCGTTCATCCCGATGTTTGTGATCGGGATGATCATTGCGATGGTCGTGCCGTTTGTTTTGACCTGCGGGTTGAGCATGAAGATTGTTCGGCCGGGGTATCGGGTCGCCTGACAGATCGCTATCGCGAGCAAGCCCGCTTCCACAGGTTGACCGCATTCCAAATGTGGGAGCGGGCTTGCTCGCGAAGGGGCCAGGACAGTCACCGCATTTATTTATTGAAGGAATAGCGCCATGCAAGACTGGCAACGTTCGGTGATCTACCAGATCTACCCGAAGAGTTTTCACAGCCACGCCGGCAACCCCACAGGTGATTTGCTCGGCGTCGTGGCCAAGCTCGATTATCTGCACTGGCTAGGTGTCGATTGCCTGTGGATTACGCCGTTCCTGCGTTCGCCCCAGCGCGATAACGGTTACGACATCAGCGACTACTACGCCATCGACCCGAGTTACGGGACCATGGCCGATTGCGAACTGCTGATCGCCGAGGCCGGCAAGCGCGGGATCAAGTTGATGCTCGATATCGTGGTCAACCACACGTCCATCGAACACACCTGGTTCCAACAGGCCCGCAGCAGCCTCGACAACCCGTACCGCGATTTCTACATCTGGCGTGACCAGCCGAATAATTGGGAGTCCAAATTCGGCGGTTCGGCCTGGGAATATGAAGCGCAGACCGGCCAGTACTTCTTGCACCTGTTCGACCACACCCAGGCCGACCTGAATTGGGACAACCCCCAGGTGCGCGCCGAAGTGTTCAAGATGATGCGTTTCTGGCGTGACAAGGGCGTGGGTGGTTTCCGTCTCGACGTGATCAACCTGATCTCCAAACCGGCGGACTTTCCCGAGGACAACAGCGACGGTCGGCGCTTCTACACCGACGGCCCGAACGTCCACGAATACTTGCAGCAAATGCACCGCGAAGTGTTCGAAGGTCATGACCTGATCAACGTCGGCGAGATGTCTTCCACCAGCCTGGAGCATTGCATTCGTTACTCTCGGCCGGAGTCGAAAGAACTGTCGATGACCTTCAACTTCCATCACCTGAAGGTCGATTACCCGAACCTGCAGAAGTGGATTCGCGCCGACTTCGACTTCCTCGCGCTCAAGCGCATCCTGTCCACCTGGCAGACCGGCATGCAAGCCGGTGGCGGCTGGAACGCGCTGTTCTGGTGTAACCACGATCAGCCTCGCGTGGTCTCGCGTTTTGGCCATGACGGCGAGCATCGGGTGGTGTCGGCGAAGATGCTCGGCACGGCGCTGCACTTCCTCCAGGGCACGCCATTCGTGTATCAGGGCGAGGAGCTGGGCATGACCAATCCCGGCTTCGATCACATCGATCAGTACCGCGATGTCGAGACGCTGAACATCTTCCGGCTCAAGCGTGAGGCGGGTGCAAGCGACGCCGACAACATGGCGGCGATCATGCAGAAGTCCCGGGACAACGGTCGTACGCCGATGCACTGGAACGCTGAACCGAATGCGGGTTTCAGCGTGGCGGAACCCTGGATCGGCGTGCCGGCCAACGCCTCGCAGATCAACGTTGCAACGCAACTTGATGACCCGGATTCGGTGCTGCATCACTACCGTCAACTGATTGCCCTGCGCCGCAGTGAAGCGTTGATGTCCGACGGCGTTTACCGGCAGCTGCTGCCCGAGCACACACGAATCTGGGCGTATGTCCGTGAAGGTCATGGCGAACGTTTGCTGGTGCTGAACAACTTTTACAACACGCCGTGTGAAGTCGAATTGCCGGATGAAGTCCTCAGCGAAGCGATGGGCCAACGCCTGGTGATCAGCAACTACCCGGATTGTCCGCCGCGAAGTCGGCAGGTCTTTTTACGGCCCTATGAGTCGTTCGTTCTGCACCTGACCGACCACTAACGCTCAACCAAAAAAACACTGATTCAAAAAACACGCAGAACGCTGCGCGGGGGAGTTTTGCGCGCCGATTTTGCGGAATCACACAATAAAAATAATGGGTGGCTCTTGAAAACAACAATAAATCGCAGCCTTGTAGCGGCGAGTGTTTGCCTGGTTTTGCCGTTGTCGGCCCAGGCGCTGGAGTTCGGCGGTTACTTGCGCAGTGGGGTCGGCACTTCGGTCAACAGCAGTTCCCAATCGTGTTTTCAATTGCCCGGGGCGCAAACGAAATACCGCTTGGGCAACGAATGCGAGCAATACGCGGAGCTGGAGTTGCGCCAGGATGTGTACACCCTGGACGATGGCTCGGTGGTGAGCGTCGATGGCATGGCGTCGCTGTATAACCAGTACGACCGCAGCCTGACGTTCGAGGAGGACAACGGCTCGATTCGCATGCCCCAGCTGTACGCGCAATGGTCGAATTTGCCGAGCCTCAACGGCGGCTCACTGTGGGCCGGGCGGCGTTACTACAAGCGGAACGATATCCACATTTCCGACTTCTACTACTGGAACCAGAGCGCCACCGGCGGCGGTATCGAGGATGTGCTGATCGGCGATCTGAAATACAGCTACGCGTTCTCGCGCAAGGACAACCTGTACCAGAAGGACTATATCAACCGTCACGATTTCAACGTGGCCGGCTTCAACACCAACCCTGGTGGCGAGCTGGAAGTGGGCTTGAGCTACATCGACAAGCCCGATAGCCGCGACGCCCATCGCGGTTGGGCGATCACTGCCCAGCATGTGCAAAAGGGCTTTCTGGGCGGCAAGAACAAACTGGCCTTTCAGTACGGCGAAGGCCCCGGCACCGGGTTGGGCTATACCGGTAATGTGCAGCTGGACGACAGCAACAAAAGTTACCGAGTGGTGGAGTTCTTCGACTGGCAAGTGACGCCGCGGTTTGGCGGGCAAGTCGAGGCGGTGTACCAGAAAGACATTCGCCAGGATGGCAGCGACCAGAACTGGATTTCCCTGGGCGTGCGCCCGGCCTACGCGATCTCCGAGCAGTTCAAACTGGTGACCGAGCTGGGACATGATCAGGTCGAGGCCACGGGGGGTACGCGCAAGTTGAGCAAATTCACCTTCGCCCCGACCTGGTCGCCCAAAGGCCCGGAATTCTGGCAACGCCCGGAGGTGCGGCTGTATTACACCTATGCCAGTTGGAACGAGGCGGCCAAGCGGGCGGCCAATGAATTGGCGGCGGGTTCGGCGTTGTCCGACACCGGCGCGTTCGGCACGGCGCGCCACGGTGCGAACGTCGGATTGCAAGTCGAGTACTGGTGGAAATAAGCGATGCTGTCGGAGCCTCGCGCTCCATCGGCACTTCAAAGAACAAAACAGCAGGTGACGTCATGGCCACATCCCAACAATTGCAACTGCTCGCGCCTTTGTCCGGCGTGCTGATGCCACTGGATCAAGTGCCCGATCCGGTGTTCTCGACGCGTGTGATCGGCGACGGTCTGTGCATCGACCCGACTTCGCAAACCCTGTGCGCGCCATTGGCCGGGGTGATCAGCAATGTGCAGGCCAGTGGTCATGCCGTCAGCATCACCGACGACAACGGTGTGCAGGTGTTGATGCACATCGGGCTCGACACCGTGAACCTGGCCGGCAAGGGGTTTACCCGGTTGGTGGAGGAAGGCCAGCGGGTCGAGTCGGGGCAGGCGTTGATCGAGTTCGATGCCGATTACATCGCCTTGAATGCGCGCAGTCTGTTGACGTTGATGCTGGTGGTCAGTGGGGAGCCCTTCACGTGGCTGGCGCCGGAAACGGGCGTGGTGGAAAGTGGTCAGCCGCTGCTGAAGTTGAATCCAGCGCAACAGACGGTCGATGAACAGACACCGCAAGAAGTCGAAGCGCTGTTCTCCAAACCGGTGACACTGCCCAATCCCAATGGCTTGCATGCCCGTCCGGCGGCCGTGTTCGCCCAGGCCGCGAAAGGTTTTTCGGCGAGCATTTTCCTGCATAAACAGCAGGACAGTGCGAATGCCAAATCCCTAGTGGCGATCATGGCGTTGCAGACGGCTCACGGCGACAGCTTGCAGGTCAGTGCGGCGGGGGCGGATGCCGACGTGGCGATCAGGACGCTGGCTGAGTTGCTCGTCGCTGGCTGCGGCGAAGTAGTGACGGTAGTGGCTGATGTGGCGCCGGTGGCGACTGAGGCCTCATCGCTGAATGTGCTGCGCGGTGTGTGTGCGTCGGCGGGTTCGGCGTTCGGTCAGGTGGTGCAGATTGCCGAGCAGACCCTTGAGGTGAGCGAGTCCGGCGAGGGGTCGCAGGTTGAGCGCGAGCGTCTGTCCGCTGCCTTGGCTCAAGCGCTGCTGGACCTGCAGCAGTTGCGTGACAACGCGACGGGCGATGCGCAGGCCGAAATCTTCAAGGCCCATCAGGAACTGCTCGAAGATCCGAGTCTGCTGGATCAGGCTCAGGCATTGATCACCGACGGCAAAAGCGCCGCGTTCGCCTGGCGCGCGGCCACCGAGACTACGGCAGCGCTGTTCAAGAGCCTCGGCAGTCCGTTGCTGGCGGAACGCGCAGCAGACCTCGCTGACGTCGGCCAACGGGTGCTCAAGCGAATCCTCGGTGTGCAGGATCAGGTGATGGAGCTGCCGGACGGAGCGATTCTGATCGCCGAGCAACTCACGCCGTCCCAGACCGCCGGGCTCGATACCCGCAAAGTGCTGGGTTTCGCCACGGTCGGCGGCGGGGCAACTAGCCACGTGGCGATTCTCGCCCGGGCCTTCGGTTTGCCGGCCATCTGCGGGTTGCCCGTGCAAGTTTTGGCGCTGGCCAACGGCACTCAGGTATTGCTCGATGCCGACAAGGGCGAGCTGCACCTGGACCCGGAACCGACCGCCATCGAGCAGTTGCAAGCCCATCGACAGCGGCAGCAGAAACGCCATCAGCATGAGCTGGCAAACGCCGAACTGGCCGCCTGTACCCGCGACGGTCACCACGTCGACGTGACAGCCAACGTCGCTTCGCTCAGCGAAACCGAGCAGGCCATGACCCTGGGCGGTGAGGGCGTCGGTCTGTTGCGTTCGGAGTTTCTGTATCTGGATCGCCACCATGCCCCGAGCCATGAAGAACAGGCCTCCACTTACAGCGCTATCGCCCGCGCACTGGGGCCAGCCCGCAGCCTGGTGGTGCGCACACTGGATGTCGGCGGCGACAAACCCCTGGCCTACGTGCCGATGGACAGCGAGACCAATCCTTTCCTCGGCATGCGCGGGATTCGCTTGTGCCTGGAGCGTCCGCAGCTGTTGCGCGATCAGTTCAAGGCGATCCTGAGCTGCGCCGGACTGGCCCGTCTGCACATCATGTTGCCGATGGTCACGCAGCTGTCGGAGCTGCGCCTGGCGCGACAGCTGCTGGAAGAAGAGGCGCTGGCACTGGGGCTCACCGAGCTGCCGAAACAGGGGATCATGATCGAAGTGCCGGCAGCAGCGCTGATGGCGGATCTGTTTGCGCCGGAGGTGGATTTCTTCTCCATCGGCACCAACGATCTGACCCAATACACCTTGGCCATGGACCGCGATCACCCGCGTCTGGCCAGCCAGGCTGACAGCTTTCATCCGTCGGTGCTGCGGTTGATCGCCAGCACCGTGAAAGCGGCCCATGCCCATGGCAAATGGGTCGGTGTGTGTGGCGCCATGGCGTCCGAGACGCTGGCGGTGCCGCTGTTGTTGGGGCTTGGGGTGGATGAGTTGTCGGTGAGTGTGCCGTTGATACCGGCGATCAAAGCGGCGGTTCGCGAAGTGGATCTGGCGGATTGCCAAGCCATCGCTCAGCAAGTGCTGGGCCTGGAAAGTGCCGAACAGGTGCGCGAGGCCTTGCGGCTGTATCACGAGGCGACGGTCGATACTTCACTGATTCTGGAGAACTGAACATGTTCGAGAAAATGCAGCGGGCGTTCTGGAAAGCGTTGACTCCGGATCTGGTAGCGGATGAGCCGAAGGTGGTTGCCCAGCCGGTTTCCGGGTTGGCGCCGACTGTCGTGGCGGCGTTGGGCGGTGTGGATAACCTCAAGTCGCAGCAGCCAGTGGCACTGACCCGGGTGCGGGTGGAGTTGCGGGATGTGGGGCGGATGGATCGGCAGGCGTTAACGATGGCGGGTGTACCGGGCGTCATGACGCTGGATAACGGGGTGGTGCATCTGATCACCGGCCTTCAAGCGTAAGGTATTCCTGTGGGAGCGGCCTTGCCCGCGAAGAGGCCGTCACATCCAACATCCATGGTGACTGACCCACCGCTTTCGCGAGCAAGCTCGCCCACAGGTGCATTGCCAGCCGTGCTTTGACTGCGACCAGTCGCCGCCCCGCCCTTACTGTTTCTCAACCGCAGGTGTATCGTATTCGCCTTTTACAGGCCTGCGGGCCTGTCGCTGATACGTGAGGTAGTTGAGTTCATGTCCTTTACCCGTCGACAAATACTCGGTGGTCTGGCCGGTCTTGTGGTGGTTGGCGTGGGGGCGGGGGGCGCGTCGCGTTACTGGCTGGGTAAAATGGCCGACGCCGAGGCAGGTCACGACTATGAGCTGATCGCCGCGCCGCTGGACGTCGAACTGGTGGCCGGGCACAAGACCCCAGCCTGGGCGTTCGGCCCGTCGGCGCCGGGCACCGAATTGCGGGTCCGTCAGGGTGAATGGTTGCGGGTGCGCTTCATCAACCACCTGCCGGTCGCGACCACCATCCACTGGCACGGCATCCGCCTGCCGCTGGAAATGGACGGCGTCCCTTATGTCTCGCAGCTGCCGGTCCTGCCGGGCGAATACTTCGACTACAAATTCCGCGTGCCGGACGCCGGTAGCTACTGGTATCACCCGCATGTGAACAGCAGCGAAGAACTCGGCCGTGGCCTCGTCGGCCCGCTGATCATCGAAGAGCGCGAGCCGACCGGTTTCAAATTCGAACAGACCCTGAGCCTCAAGAGCTGGCATGTCGATGAAGAAGGCGCGTTCGTCGCGTTCAGCATTCCTCGCGAGGCGGCGCGTGGCGGCACGGCGGGACGTTTGTCGACCATCAACGGCGTCTCGCAAGCGGTGATCGACTTGCCTGCCGGGCAGATCACCCGGGTGCGTCTGCTCAACCTCGATAACACCCTGACTTATCGCCTCAACATTCCCGGCGTCGAAGCGCAGATCTACGCGCTGGACGGTAACCCCATCGAGCCGCGGCCGCTGGGCAAGGAATACTGGCTCGGCCCCGGCATGCGCATCTGCCTGGCGATCAAGGCACCACCGGCCGGTGAAGAACTGTCCCTGCGCAACGGCCCGGTGCGCTTGGGTACATTGCGCTCGGTGGCCAACACCGACGCGCCAACCGCATGGCCGCCTGCATTGCCCGCCAACCCAGTGGCCGAACCAGACCTGGCCAATGCAGAGAAACTCAACTTCAATTTCGAATGGGTGGGCTCGGTGTCGGTGAACGTCGACAACGGTAAGCCGCCGAGCCTGTGGCAGATCAACGGCAAGGCCTGGGACATCACCGACAAGACCTGCGCTGACCGCCCGATTGCCAAGCTTGTGAAGGGCAAGAGCTACATTTTCGAATTGAAGAACATGACTCAGTATCAGCATCCGATCCACTTGCACGGCATGAGCTTCAAGGTCATCGCTTCGAACCGGCACAAGGTCATCCCGTACTTCACCGACACCTACTTGTTGGGCAAGAACGAACGCGCACAAGTGGCGCTGGTGGCGGATAACCCGGGGGTGTGGATGTTCCATTGCCATGTGATCGACCACATGGAAACCGGCCTGATGGCCGCCATCGAGGTGGCCTGATGCGTCAGATACGCCCGACAGCAATCATTGACCGCAGTCGCGATCGTGATTTCATGCACGAAGCCCTGGCCCTGGCCGCTCAAGGGGCAAAGCTGGGCGAAGTGCCGGTGGGTGCGGTGCTGGTGCAGGACGGTGAAATCATCGGCCGCGGCTTCAATTGCCCGATCAGCGGCAACGACCCGAGTGCACACGCCGAAATGGTCGCGATCCGCGCCGCCGCCCAGGCCGCCAGCAACTACCGTCTGCCGGGTAGCACGCTCTACGTGACGCTTGAACCGTGCAGCATGTGCGCCGGGCTGATCGTGCATTCGCGGATTGCGCGAGTGGTGTATGGCGCTTTAGAGCCCAAGGCCGGGATTGTGCAGAGCCAGGGGCAGTTTTTTACCCAAGGCTTTTTGAATCACCGGGTGTTGTTTGAGGGCGGGGTGTTGGCGGAGGAGTGCGGGGCGGTGTTGAGTGAGTTCTTCAAGGCCCGACGCGCGAAACCAACAGACTAAACACCAAACCAATGTGGGAGCGGGCTTGCTCGCGAATGCGGTTTACCATTCAACGGGAATGTTGACTGACCCACCGCTTTCGCGAGCAAGCCCGCTCCCACATTTTGATCTCCATTGGTGGGGAGATCGGGGATTATTTACGAGCCACAATCACCGCGCGCATCGGCGCCGGCAGACCTTCAATCGTCTTGCTGTGGTCTTCGGGATCAAGGAAGTCGCTCAGCGACTGATACTTCATCCACTCCGTCCCGCGCTGTTCTTCCACCGTAGTCACGCTGACATCCACGCATTTCACATCGGTGAACCCGGCACGTCGCAGCCACAGTTCGAGCGCCGGCACCGATGGCAGGAACCACACGTTTCGCATCTGCGCATACCGGTCTTCCGGCACCAATACCTGCTGCTGATCGCCTTCGATCACCAGCGTCTCCAGCACCAGTTCACCGCCCTTGACCAGGCAATCCTTCAGCGCCAGCAAATGCTCGATCGGCGAACGACGGTGGTAGAACACGCCCATGGAAAACACCGTGTCGAAGCCTTCCAGGTTCGGCGGCAAGTCTTCGAAAGGAAACGGCAGGTGCCAGGCATTGGGCTCCGATAGATAACGCTGCACCGCCTGGAACTGGCAGAAGAACAGCCAGTTCGGATCGACCCCGATCACGCTATCGGCACCGGCGCCGAGCATGCGCCACATGTAATAGCCGTTGCCGCAGCCGACATCGAGGATGCGCTTGCCCTTCAGGTCCAGATGCGGCGCGACCCGCGACCATTTCCAGTCCGAGCGCCATTCGGTGTCGACGTGCACGCCAAACAGGTCGAACGGCCCTTTGCGCCACGGCGACAATCCCATCAACGCGGTGCGCATCTGCGCACGGGTTTCATCGTCGCAATGGGTGTCCAGCATGAGGCCGTTCAGCAGGTCGACTTCGCTCGGCTGGATCTTCGGCAACGCGTCCAGCGCGCTTTGCCAGCGCTCCAAGTCGCCGTGACCCTTTTCCATTTTCTTGTCGAGTTGCGCTTGCAGGGTGTTGGCCCAATCGGCCAGCGGGGTGCCGGCCAGACGACGGGCAAGGGGGGACAGATCAATCATGGCAAGGCAATCAACGAGGCAAAGTTAAGACACTGGAACCATGGCACGACTTTCGAGAACCCGGCAGCCAACAGGCGCTCGCGGTGTTCTTCGAGGCTGTCGGGCTTCATGACATTTTCGATGGCGCTGCGCTTCTGGGCGATTTCCAGTTCGCTGTAGCCGTTGGCGCGTTTGAAGGCCACATGCAACTCGGTGAGCAGCGCGTGTTCTTCGGGGTCGTTGAAACGCAGCTTTTCCGACAGAATCAGCGCACCGCCGGGCAGCAGCGACTGGCGGATGCGCGCGAGCAACGCGGTGCGCTGGTCCGGGGCGATGAATTGCAGGGTGAAGTTCAGCGCCACCACGGAGGCAGGCTGGAATTGCAGGGCGAGGATGTCGCCTTCGATCACTTCGACGGGCAGCAACTCCTGAAACATCGAGTCCTGACCATTGAGGTATTCGCGGCAGCGTTCGACCATCGCCGCCGAGTTATCCACAGCGATGACGCGACAGCCGTCGGTGCGCACGTGGCGGCGCAAGGCTTGCGTGACAGCGCCAAGGGACGAGCCCAAGTCGTAGAGCACGCTGTTGGGCTGGGCGAATTGCGCGGCGAGCACGCCAAGGTTTTCCACGATGGTCGGATAACCCGGCACCGAGCGCTTGATCATGTCCGGGAACACCCGCACCACGTCCTCGTTAAAGGCGAAGTCGGGCACCTGGGCCAAAGGCTGGGCGAAAAGGCGATCGGGGTCTTTGCTCACGGCGGTTCCAGCGGTGTAGGTGGAAAAGGCCGGCATTTTAGCCAAATTGACGGGGGGATGCGCGGGTTGTCTGATAAACGCCGGGGAGGGGCGTTGAGCTCCGCGTGTTCAGTGATACCGCTTTCGCGAGCAAGCCCGCTCCCACAGTGGTTTTGAGTCGCACACAAGAACTGTGTCCGGCACCGATCAAATGTGGGAGCGGGCTTGCTCGCGAAAGATTCAGCGCGGTTTCTGAGTGAACGCCGAAGCGGTGATACCCCACTGGCCCAACCAATAGCTGAGGATAATCACGTAAGGCGCTGCATTAAACGGCGCAACAAACCGATTGATGCCAATCACGCTGTCGGAAAACACAAACGCCACGGCGCCCGCCGCCGCCAGCAGCGCCGAACGTTTGGGCACGTCGGTGCCGAGTCGGGCCAGCGCTCGCCAGAGCATGGCGCTGATCGCCAGGCCATAAACGATCACCGGCACCAGCAACGGACCCAAACCGTTTGAAATCAGAATCCCCAGCAGAACAGCGCCGACACCAAGGGCAATGATAAGCGGCACCACGGCCAGCCGCCGGCAATCGCTCAAGTAGGCTTTCAGGTAGGCCAGGTGCGCGACCAGAAACGCGCCGAGGCCAAACACGAACAAATCCACCGGCCACGCCAGCAACACATCGCCGACCAGAGAGAAAATCAAGCCAAGGCTGATCCAGCGCCGATACTCGCTGGGCGGTGCGTCGTGCAGCCAACCGAGCAGGGCCAGCACCGGCATCGGCTTGACCAGCAGGCACAGCAGCGTCGCATGCACGCTGAGGCCATACAGAAAGCTCACCGCGCCCATCAGCGCCAGAATCAGCCAACCCATGATCAGTTAACCGAGATCGCGCAATCGAAGGTATCCACTGCCGGTACTTCCGGTGCCCACGGTTGCTGGGAGGTCAGACGCAAACGTCCCGAACCGTTAGTGAATGCCTGGAAGCGCCAGGTCGAGATCCCGGCCGCGCCGACTACGCCGGCATCTTCCGGATTGCTGTAGACCTCGGGGCTGAGCGCACGCAACACGCCACCGGCCGAGTCCTGGATCGCCCAGCGATAACCCGTGGTCGGGTTGCTGGGCAGGGTCAGGATCAGGTTTTGCCCATTCGTGAGCTTCACGGGGCATTCGCTTTGTTTTTCCACGGTCACGTTCTGTTTCGGCTGCGAGGCACAAGCGGCCAGCAGGGCGAGGGCGAGGGGGACAAACAGGCGAATGGGGGACATGGGATCAGCGGCTCCGGCGTTGACGACGAACGGCGAGCATAACTGAAGATGAGACAAATTGTGACGGCGACGGGAGAGTTGTCGTTGTCAGTGCCGACGCCTTCGCGAGCAAGCCCGCTCCCACAGGGTCAGTGATAAACCTGTGGGAGCGGGTTTGCTCTCGAAAGCAATCGTAGGCGCTACATGACTGTCAGAACAACAACTTCGCCACATCCGCAAACCGCTTGGCGAAGTGTGCGGTGATGCCTTCTTTCAAATAGTCCGGCAGTTCCTCGAAGTTGCCACGGTTGGCTTCCGGCAAAATCAGCTCGAATATCTTCTGCCGCCGCGCGGCAATCACTTTCTCGCGCACCCCGCCAATGGGCAGAACATGCCCGGTCAACGTCAATTCCCCGGTCATGGCCACGCCTTTTTTCGGCGCCTGGTTGCGCGCCAGGGACAGCAGGGCGCTGGCCATGGTCACGCCAGCGCTCGGTCCGTCTTTCGGGGTGGCGCCTTCCGGTACATGCAGGTGGACGAACGCTTCGTCGAAGAACTTCGGATCACCGCCAAACGACTTCAGATTGGAACTGACGTAGCTGTAGGCGATTTCCGCCGACTCCTTCATCACATCGCCCAGTTGCCCGGTGAGTTTGAAACCACGGTTGAGGGTGTGAATCCGCGTCGCTTCGATCGGCAAGGTCGCACCGCCCATGCTGGTCCAGGCCAGGCCAGTGATCACGCCGGTGCCGGACAGCACTTGTTCGTTGCGGAACACCGGGCGGCCGAGGGAGGTTTCCAGGTCTTTCGGACCGAGCTTGATCACGGCTTTCGGCTCGTCGATCAGCTTCATCACGGCTTTACGCACCAGTTTGCCGAGGTTTTTTTCCAACTGACGGACGCCGGCTTCACGGGCATAGCCGTCGATCAGCGCTTTGAGGGCGGTGTCGCTGATGGCCAGGCTGCCTTTGGACACACCGGCTTTCTCAAGTTGTTTCGGCCACAGGTGACGCTTGGCGATGGCGATCTTTTCTTCGGTGATGTAACCCGACAGGCGGATTATTTCCATTCGGTCCAGCAAGGGGCCGGGGATCGAGTCCAGGGTGTTGGCGGTGCAGATGAACAGCACTTTCGACAGGTCCAGGCGCAAGTCCAGGTAGTGGTCGAGGAATTCGACGTTCTGTTCCGGGTCGAGAGTTTCCAGCAGCGCCGAGGCCGGGTCGCCCTGGTAGCTCTGGCCCATCTTGTCGATCTCGTCGAGCATGATCACCGGGTTCATCACTTCGACGTCTTTCAACGCCTGCACGAGTTTGCCCGGCTGCGCGCCGATGTAGGTGCGGCGGTGGCCCTTGATCTCGGCTTCGTCACGCATGCCGCCGAGGCTGAAACGGTAGAACGGCCGGCCCAGGGATTCGGCAATGGATTTGCCGACGCTGGTCTTGCCCACGCCCGGCGGCCCCACCAGTAGCACGATGGAGCCACTGATTTCGCCTTTGTATGCACCAACCGCGAGAAACTCGAGAATCCGCTCCTTGATGTCGTCGAGGCCGGCATGGTGTTTATCCAGCACCTTGCGCGCATGTTTGAGGTCGAGTTTGTCCTCGCCATACACGCCCCAGGGCACCGAGGTCGCCCAGTCGAGGTAGTTGCGGGTCACCGCGTATTCCGGCGAACCGGTCTCGAGGATCGACAGCTTGTTCAATTCCTCTTCGATGCGTTTCTGCGCCTGCGGCGACAAGACCTTGCCTTCCAGCCGTTGTTCGAACTGCTCGATATCGGCGCTGCGGTCGTCCTTGGTCAAACCCAGCTCTTGCTGGATAACCTTGAGCTGTTCTTTGAGGAAGAACTCGCGCTGATGCTCGCCGATCTTGCGGTTAACTTCGGCGGAGATTTCTTTCTGCAGGCGCGCGACTTCGACTTCTTTGCGCAACATCGGCAGGACTTTTTCCATGCGCTTGAGCATGGGTACGCAGTCGAGCACTTCCTGCAGCTCGCTGCCGGTGGCCGAGGTGAGGGCGGCGGCGAAGTCCGTCAGCGGCGACGGGTCGTTGGGGCTGAAGCGGTTGAGGTAGTTCTTGAGTTCTTCGCTGTACAGCGGGTTGAGCGGCAGCAGCTCTTTGATCGCGTTGATCAGCGCCATGCCGTAGGCCTTGACCTCGTCGGTCGGCTCGGTTGGCTGGTGCGGGTATTCGACTTCCACCAGGTACGGCGGGCGATGGTGTTTGAGCCAGGTGCGGATGCGCACACGGGTCAGGCCTTGGGCGACGAATTGCAGTTTGCCGTTTTCGCGACTGGCGTGGTGCACCTTGACCAGCGTGCCGTAGAGCGGCAGGGCCGAGGTGTCGAAATGGCGCGGGTCTTCCTGGGGCGTGTCCATGTAGAACAGGGCCAGGGAGTGGTGGTCGGATTTGCTCACCAGGTCCAGGGTTTCGGCCCAGGGTTCTTCGTTAACGATGACCGGCAGTACTTGGGCCGGGAAGAACGGGCGATTGTGGATCGGGATGATGTAGACCTTGTCCGGCAGGTTCTGGCCTGGCAGGGCGAGGCCTTTGCCGGTGGAGTGGTGTTCGGCGTTCTCTGGGTCGGCGTATTCGCTCGGGTCTTCGGGGAATTCTTGCTGGTCGCTCATGGGGCACCTGCGCAATGGGGTATGGGTCTTAGATGGGGCAGGTGGGGGGTGGTTTCAATGGCTGGCGATATTTCTGGGTGTGTGTTCAGGGTTTGGACAGGTGCTTTGACTTGGCGGCCTTTGGGCCGACCATGTTGTGGGTTGACTGGGTATATATCCATTCCTGCGGTAACGGCCACTTATGGTTTCGCTTTTACAGCGAGTCCCTTTTGGCAAACGCCCTCCGTGTCAGGCTACCTGTCGCCCTTGTTGATTGACTCATTCATTCAAGAGGGCGAAGGTGTTTTGCAATGTCCAAGCGCTATGACGAAGACTTCAAAGATTGGGTCGTTCTGCAAATGATGCCGCCCCTCAATCGCTCAGTGGCGGAACTCGCCGTTGCGCTTAATCTCACGCCTCAGTCACTGCGAAACTGGAGACAAATGGCTAGAGATAAAGGTTTGATCGTGCCGGGAAACGGCAAGACCAGTGATCAATGGTCCAGCGCCGATAAATTCAACGCTGTGATGGAAACCGCACCGTTGAGTGAGGTGGAAACCTCTCAATACTGCCGGATCAAGGGCATCTACCCGGAGCAAATCCGTCAATGGCGCGAGACCTGCCAAAACGCCAATATTCTTGCTGATCTGAAACCCAGCGTAGAGAAAACTGCCGAGCAACGGCGGATTAAAGAGTTGGAACGTCAGTTGATCCGGTCAGATGCTGGACGTGCTGAGGCGGAGGCTTTGCTGGAACTCAGAAAAAAAGCCAATGCGATCTGGGGCAAGGACAAGGAAGACTGATCGACGCCTCTGATCGTACGCAAGCCATGAAGTTGATTGCAGACGCGGTGCTGAATGGCGCTCGTCGATATCGAGCGTGCAATGAGTTGGGGTTGAGCCTGCGCACAGTCCAACGCTGGCGACACGCTGGCTGTGATCGACGACGACTGGCTCAACGGGCAGCTCCGGCTAATAAGCTCAGTGAGACAGAACGCCAAGCGGTGCTTGATGCTGCCAATCAGGCTGGCTACGCCAGCCTCACCCCGCACCAAATCGTTCCTAAGCTGGCCGATGCAGGCATCTACCTGGCCTCGGAGTCGACGTTTTATCGTGTGTTAAAAGCAGCCAATCAAAACGTGCGTCGCGGCAGAACCAAAGCCCCGAAACGCAGGGTGCTGACGACGCATCGCGCTGACAGCCCCAATCAGGTGTGGTGCTGGGATATCACCTGGTTGCCTAGTACCGTCAGAGGTCGGTTTTTCTACTGGTACATGGTCAAGGATGTTTACAGCCGCAAGCTGGTCGCCAATGAAGTACATGAGGTGGAGTGCGCCGAACACGCGTGCGAACTGCTCAGGAAGGGGTGCTTACGTGAACACACAGCGGGTCGTTCGCTGGTGCTGCACTCGGATAACGGGCACGTGATGAGAGGTTCTTTGTTGCGTGAAAGTATGGTTGCGCTGGGCGTCGAGCCATCCTTTAGCCGGCCAAGGGTGAGCAACGATAACGCCTATGCCGAGGCACTTTTCCGCACCGCCAAGTACTGCCCACTCTGGCCGGATCAACCTTTTGATACGGTCACTGATGCAAGGCTTTGGGTGCAGAAATTCATAGAGTGGTACAACGAAGATCACCGCCACAGCGCCTTGAAATATGTGACGCCGAACGAACGTCACGAAGGCAAAGCGACGGTTTTATTACAAGCTAGAGCAGCACTTTATGAAGATGCCAGGGAAGCTAATCCGAATCGCTGGAGTACTCGGACACGGAACTGGAAGCTGGCAGATGCGGTGTATTTAAACCCAGAGCGCCCTGAAGTTAAGGGCGCAATGGGCTAGTCGCAGCTGTACTAAGGCGACAGGTACCTTGACACGTACCGAACGCCCCAAAAGGAACCAAAAGGTCTCGCCCCGAGCGTCCGGCCCCTCGCTAAAGCTCGGCGTTCCTTCGCTCCGGCATTCATCCGGGGACACTGCCCTCCGGTCTGCTTCGCGACGACCTACATGCAATGTGTTCGACTGCGTCGAACGGCGCTGTGCGCCAATCCCCAGATGAACACCTCCACTCAGCCTCCCGAAGGGGCGGGTGGATCAAGATCAAGAGCTGCAGGCGAGCTAACGCTCGGCCTGATGAGTGGTTCAGAGCGGGCGGGTTTACACCGAAATACGGTGGGACCGGCTTGCCTGCGAAGGCGGCCTGACGGCCGACCAGTCTCTTGCGTCTTATGTTGATCGTTCCCTCGCTCCGCGTGGGAATGCCGCCAAGGATGCTCCGCGTTCCGCTTTCGGATGTGACGCAGAGCGTCACGGGATGCATTCCTTTGCTGCGCGTGGGAACGATCAACAAATCGTGGCGAGGGAGCACTGCGTCTACTGAAGGGGATCGATTTGATCCAGCACTCGGTTCGCCGTGATTTCCGCGAGCATGATGCTGTTTGAAATACCCAGCAGGGCATTGCGCGAGCCTCCGTCAAGATGGTCCACCAAGTGATGGACCATCACATCGACCGAGGCCAGCGTCTCGACCAGATAAACCACGAGGGTTTCGGTCGTGGCCTCCGGGTCCACTGTGAACAGGGTGCTGGGCGTGCGTGGGGTGGCTTTGATGTCGGCGGTCGACGGGAAGTGGAAGTCGAGGGCGCGTTCGGCGGCGTCGTGCAGTTTTTTCGAATCGGTGGATTCGTAGGGGGAAACGGCGTCGGTTTCGGGGGGATTTGGGGTTGCTTTGAACATGGTGACACTCCGAATGAAAGATTTGGCTACCACAGATCGCTGCGACGCGATTTGAAGGAGGCAGCTGTACGCGGGGTCGCAGACCGAGCCATTCGGAAACCCGGCATACCCGAAGGTATCCCACGCACAGCCACCATCAAGCCAAACAACTAGCACCGAAGCACTGCGGTTGGGGCCGGCGATTATGCACCAAATGAACTGAACGGACTGCGACGCCCGGTCGCTGATTTACAGCGACGCCAAAAGCCTACCGTCCCAACTTCCTAGACGACAACCGACAGAACTTGTCGGAATCCTCTCCAAGACCGGCTGAATCTGTAGGACATACGCAAATTTTTTCAGGCCGATCACGATCAAAATGTGGGAGCGGGCTTGCTCGCGAATGCTGTTTAACATTCAGCATTGAAGTCGACTGACACACCGCTTTCGCGAGCAAGCCCGCCCCACATTTGTCCTGCGGTGGGGCAAAAATTGACCCACAAAAAAAGGCGACCCCCTCACAGGAGTCGCCTTTGCTTTAACTGCCGCTAGAACTTACTCGGACAGTTTGTACGCAATCACATAGTCACCTTGCTTGGTGCCCAGCGACCCGTGACCGCCGGCAACGACCAGCACGTATTGCTTGCCGTCCTTGCCGGTGTAGGTCATCGGTGTGGTTTGCGCGCCGGCTGGCAGGCGACCTTCCCACAGCTGCTTGCCGTTTTTCACGTCGTAGGCGCGCAGGTACTGGTCGAGGGTGCCGCTCAGGAAAGCAACGCCACTGGCGGTGGTGAAGGTACCGCCCAGGCTTGGCACGCCCATGCTCAGAGGGATCGGAACCGGCGCGCTGTCGCGCACGGTGCCGTTCTTGTGCATCCAGATGGTTTTGCTGGTGGTCAAATCGACCGCCGCCACGTAACCCCAGGCCGGTGCCTGGCACGGCAGGCCCATTGGCGACAGCAGCGCTTCGAGGACCACGCCGTACGGCGCGCCTTTGTTCGGCTGCACGCCTTCGGTTTCGCTTTTGCGCGGGCCTTGGGCGGCGATTTCGGCGGCCGGGATCATTTTCGATTTGAACGCCATGTAGCTCGGGTTCACGAACGCAATCTGACGCACCGGGTCAACCGAGATGCCGCCCCAGTCGAACACGCCGAAGTTGCCTGGATAGACGATCGAACCTTGCAGCGATGGCGGCGTGAACGGGCCATCGTAGCGCATGGATTTGAAATCGATCCGGCAGATCAGTTGGTCGAACGGGGTGACGCCCCACATGTCGCGTTCTTGCAACGGCGGTGGCATCAGGTTGAGGTCGGATTTCGGCTGGGTCGGCGAGGTGTGATCACCTTCGACAGCGCCTTGCGGCACCGGCACTTCGTTGATCGGTACGATCGGCTTGCCGGTGCTGCGGTCCAGCACGTAGATGCTGCCTTGCTTGGTGGACGCAAGGACCGCCGGCTTCACACCGTCTGCGGTTTTCAGGTCCATCAGGGTTGGCTGGCCGCCGACGTCCATGTCCCACAAGTCGTGGTGGGTGAACTGCATGTGCCAGCGCACTTTGCCGGTGGCGATGTCCAGGGCGGTCAGGCCGGCGGCGTGCAGTTCCGATTCAGGGGTGCGCGCGCCACCGAACTGGTCCGGGGTCTGGTTGCCCATCGGCAGGTAAAGCATGCCGAGTTTTTCGTCGACCGCGAACATGGACCACATGTTTGGCGAGTTGCGGGTGTAGACCTTGCCTTCGGCAATCGGCGTGGTGTCGTCCGGGTTGCCGCTGTCCCAGTTCCACACCAGTTTGCCGGTGTGCACGTCGAACGCGCGGATCACACCGCTTGGCTCGTCGGTGGAGACGTTGTCGGTCACATGGCCGCCAATCACCACCAGGTCTTTGGTGACCGCCGGTGGCGAGGTGGAGTAGTAACCGCCGGCAGTGAAGCCGCCAATGTTGGCGCGCAGGTCGACCTGGCCTTTGTCGCCGAAGTCTTCGCACATCTTGCCGGTGTCGGCGTCGAGGGCGATCAGGCGGGTGTCGGCGGTTGGCAGGAAGATCCGGCGCGGGCAGACGGTGCTGACCGGTGCCGAGCTGGCGCTGCCCGTCGGGCTTTGCTCGGAGGCGTAATCGGCGTCATCGTGATAGGTCACGCCACGGCAGGTCATGTGCGCCCAGCCTTTGAAGTTCTCCGCGTTTTGCGTGGAGAGCTTCGGATCGAAACGCCAGATTTCCTTGCCGGTGTCCGGGTCCAGGGCGATCACCTGGCTGTGCGGCGTGCACACGTAGAGCATGCCGTTGACTTTCAGCGGGGTGTTTTCAGCGGTGGTTTCGCCCGGGTCGTTCGGCCCTGGCAAGTCGCCAGTGCGGTAGGTCCAGGCGGGCACCAGTTTGTTCACGTTTTGCGGTGTGATCTGCGCCAGAGGCGAGTAACGATCGCCATGGGCGCTGCGGCCGTAGGAGTTCCAGTCACCGTCGGGCATGGCCGGGGCGGTGTTGGTCATGCCAGGTACGCTGTCGCGGTCCAGTTCGCCTTTGATTTCACCAGGGTTGGTGAACTGGCTGGCCAGTGCGGTGACGCCAGCGATCACGACGGCGGCGCTCAGGGCGCCCGTGCCTTTCGGGGCCGGGCCGGCGTTCAGCAGCGGACGACGGAACCACGGCAGCAACATGACGATGCCGATGGCGAACAACATGGCCAGGCGCGGCACCAGTTGCCACCAGTCGAGGCCGACTTCCCATAGGGCCCACACGGTGCTGGCGAACAACACCAGGGCGTAGAGGCCCAGCGCGGCGCGGCGGGCGGCAATCAGCAGCACGCCGGTCAGCGCCAGGCCGATACCGGCCAGCAGGTAGTACAGCGAGCCGCCGAGCATGCTCAGCTTGATCCCCCCGGCCAGCATGGCCAGGCCCATTAGCAGAAGCAGGATGCCGAGCAGGGTCGGCAATAGACGGCTTCGACTCAAAGCACCATCAGTGCTCATAGTGTGGTTCTCCGTGACGTTTCAAGTAGTCCCGCGCAAGTTCACTGTAGATGACGATCCTGTGCGGGCATGGTTCAGATAAAAAGTGTTCGGTTGATGCAGTCCTTGTGGGAGCGGGCTTGCTCGCGAAAGCGGTGGTTCAGTCAACAGTGATGTTGAGGCTGCCGACCCCTTCGCGAGCAAGCTCGCTCCCACAGGATCTTTGTGGCGTTGGTCAGAACGATGACTGGATCTTGATCCCGCCAATCAGTGCGTCATCGACCTTGTCCACGCCACCGGGGTGGCGGATGTATTGCAGGTTGGGGCGCACGGTCAGCCAATTCGTGACGTGCACGCCGTAATAGAGTTCGGCGCTGTATTCGGTGTCTTGCGGTGGCAGGAACGATGGGTCGTCGTAGTCGAAAACGGCGCGGGCCTGATTGGACGCCTCGGCATTCTTACGATAGGCCGGGTTGACGTGAACCCGGGCCAGCGCGAAGCCGATGTCATCCTTGGTGCGGGCGTCGAACAGGCCTTTGTAGACGACGCCGGCCTGGACGTAGTTGTCGATCGCATTGGTTTTCTTGTCGTGCATCGTGCCGTTGGCGAACACGCTCAAACCGCGCGAGTTATCGCTGGCACGGCTGGTGAGTTGCTGCTGCACACCGAGCCACACGCCGTGCTTGCTCGACGCGCTGCGGTAAGCCTCGCCACTCAGGGCGGCGGGCTGGCCATTGCTGTCCTTGTAGGCGTCAGTGGCCTTGGCATTGCTGTAGTAGTAGCCGGCGCGGTATTCGCCCGGCAGGCCGTTGAGCTTCGGCGACCAGACCAGTTCCACCGGCAGGATCGCGCCTTGGGTGCCGCTGCCGCTGAGCTTGAAACCATTGCCACGATCGAGGTTCGACGGGTTTTGCTCGTAGGCGCCGATTTGCGCGTAGAGCTCCGGCGTCAGGTGATATTTGACCCGCATCGCCCATTGGCTGACCGGCCAGTTGTACCAGATGCCGCCGACCCAGTTGCCGACCTGAGAGCCGCAGAACGCCAGGTTCTGGAAGTCGCAGGGGAAGCTGTTGAAGTCTTCGCCTTCGCCGAAGCGGCCGACCTTGATGTCGAGTTTCCGGTCGAAGAATTTCTGCTGATACCACATCTGCGTCAGGCGCCAGGTTTGCCCACGGCCCCAGACTTCCTGGGCCGAAGTGAAACCGCCAACCCGTGGATCGTTGATCCGGTCATTGCTGATGTTGTTGCCACTGCGTTCGGTGATGGTCAGCTGAAATTCGGCGTCGTTCCAACCGAGGATTTTCTGCAAGTCCAAGTGGGTGCCGAAGGCAAACTGATCGCTGTAGCGCGCGGTGCGGTCGTGATCGTAGCCGCCGTGCAGGTTGCTGCCCATTTCGCCGGTGTAATCGACTTTGAAGTCGTAGCCTTTTTCCGCAAGTTCAGTGCGCATGCCGTTCCAGTCGCCGAACATCCACGGCGAGTCGCTATCGAAGGCCGGGGCGGCCTGAACACAGGTGGCGAGGCCCAATGCGGTGAGTCCGCCAATCAGGTTCAGGGCTTTGCGGCTGGTAGCGGCAGGCAAGACAGCGCTGTCTCGCGAGGTGTGAAAATCAGGCATAGAGAAGAAATTCTTGATCTTTTTCTGGGGGATGAACTGAAAACAGCAGGAATGAAGCCGATAGCAGAAGCGTTTCAGCTTGTCGGGCGCAAGGATAATGATCTGTTACAAATAGAGAAAGGGCTTTTACTGACATGGATCGTTTCGGATTTGGTAACAGTTCGCAGCGGCGATTTTTCGTGCTTCACCTACATTTAACAGACAGCCAACAGATCGCTTCCCCCCAACGAAGCCCTCGGCTAAGGTGCGCGGCTTCCAATTCCTACTTCGCTCGAAGGCCCGGCATGACCGAACAGAACAACAACCCGCTACACGGCGTTACGCTGGAGCAGATCCTCAACGCCCTGGTTGAACACTACGAATGGTCGGGGCTGGCCGAGCGCATCGATATCCGCTGCTTCAAAAGTGATCCGAGTATCAAGTCGAGCCTGACGTTCCTGCGCAAAACCCCCTGGGCGCGGGAAAAGGTCGAACGCCTGTACGTGAAGTTGATGCGCACCAAGCGTCCGGTCTGAACATGGCTACACAACCGACGCCAGGTTCTGCCGCGAGGCGTCGTTTTGTTGCTGTGGCTGCGGTACTCGGTTGGGCGGGCTTAAGCATTCAGCTGTACCTGATTTTCTATTCACGCTGGACCCTGGACGCCAGTCTGTTGGGCGGTCTGGTGAGTTTCTTCAGCTATTTCACTGTGCTGAGCAACACGCTGGTGGCGACGGTCCTGACCTGTGAGTTGACCTCCCGCGAGTCGGCGGCGCGGCGCTGGTTTTTGCAGCCGAGTGTGAGCAGCGGGGTTGCGGTGAGCATTGCTGTGGTCGGCCTGGCGTACAGCCTGTTGCTGCGCCATTTGTGGCATCCCGAAGGCTGGCAATGGCTGGCCGATGAGCTGATGCATGACGTCATGCCGTTGTTGTTTTTGGTGTACTGGTGGTGCTGCGTGCCCAAAGGCCAGTTGCGTCTGCGGCACATCGCGTTTTGGGTGATTTACCCGCTGGTGTACTTCGCTTACTCGCTGTTGCGCGGGCATGTGCTGGCGGTTTATCCGTATCCGTTCATTGATGTGGAGAAGCTGGGTTATCCACAGGTGTTTATCAATGCCGGGGGGATTTTGGTGGGTTTCCTGGTGATTGCGTTGTTGGTGGTCGGGGTGGATCGGTGGTGTGGGCGGCGTGGCATTGGTTTGGGTGTGTGGCGTCGGTGAGATCGCCTTCGCGAGCAAGCCCGCTCCCACATTGGATCTGCTTACAACAGACCCTTGTGGGGGCGAGCTTGCTCGCGAAGAGGCCCGAGAGGCTGTCACTCTTCAGAGCTGTCACCCAGCCGCCAATAGCCGACCGCTTTGACAAACTGCTCGTTCAGCCCGTGCTCATCCAGCAACACCCGGCGAATCTGCCGTGACACTTTGGTTTCGGTTGCGACCCAGGCATACACGCTGCCAGTGGGAACCTCCACCTGGCGCACAGTGGTCAGTAAATGGTCCTTGCCACCTTCGCGCAGCACCCAGATCACATTGACCTCGGCAGCGCTCTCCAGCACTTGCTGCTCCTTGCCGTTCTCCACTTCGATAATCACCAGCGCACGCCGGTTGGCCGCCAGGCCTTCCAGTCGTCGAGCGATGGCGGGCAGGGCGGTTTCGTCGCCGATCAGCAGATAGCTGTCGAAGATGTCCGGCACGATCATCGAACCCCGTGGCCCGCCGATGTGCAGGAACTGCCCTGGTTTGGCTTGTTCCGCCCAGGTCGAGGCCGGGCCGTCGCCGTGCAGGACGAAGTCGATGTCCAGTTCCAGCGTGTCGAGGTCGAAGCGGCGTGGCGTGTAGTCGCGCATCGCCGGCAGTGGCCCGTTGTCTTTGCCGGCACCGAGCACCAGGGTTTCCAGCGCAGCCTGTTCCGCCGCGTTCTGTGGGAAAAGCAGTTTTACGTGGTCATCCGTGCCGAGGCTGACGAAGCCTGCCAGCTCCGGGCCGCCCAGGGTAATCCGGCGCATGCGCGGGGTCAGGTCGACCACCCGCAACACTTCCAGCCGGCGGCGTTTGATCTCATGCATGACGCGGTGAATGGTTGGCGTGATCACTTCGGTCATTCGGCTTTCTCCGGAATGGGTTGAACGAGCGGGCCATCGACGATGGCTTTGGCGGTGTCATTGAGCAGGGTGCTGACGCGCAGGATTTCTTCCGGGTTCCAGCGACCGTGGTGCAGTTGCAAGGCATGCCGCAAGTTATGCACCGCTTCGTGAATTTCAGGCGGGCGATCATGCCCGCGCAGCGAGCGTTTGCTGACGTCGATGCGCATCCGCACGCCGTCCAGGGCGACGGCTTGCTCACTCAGGGACTGGCGTCCGGCGTCGGTCACGGCGTAGCGTTTTTTGCCGCCTTCGGCGTCGCCCTGAATCATTTCGCTTTCTTCCAGAAAGGTCAGGGTCGGGTAGATCACACCGGGGCTGGGGCTGTAGGCGCCGTCGAACATGCCTTCGATCTGGCGGATCAGGTCGTAGCCGTGGCAGGGCTGTTCGGCGATCAACGCCAGCAGCAACAGTTTCAGGTCGCCGGGGGCGAACACTCGTGGGCCGCGACCCCCGCGTTCACGGCCGGGACGTTTCTCGAAGCCGTCGCGGCCGTCGCCGTGTTCGCGGTGGGGGGAATGATGGTCTCTCATTTTTTGCCTTCTCTCGTCGTGTTTAGATACAACTTAAGATATATCTTAAGAAAAGGGCAAGCACTCCAGACCAACGGTTGCCTCCTTGTCTGGCGCGGAAGTCGTCCCAAGGGAGGTCAAAATCGCAGTCATTTTCCGGTCCAATCACCTGTTAATTCTGGAAAATTAGTGTTAACTCTCTAATGCGGCGATATGAGCCTTTAGTTACAGTGGGTGTGGTACTTGTCTTACGGAAGTTGTACAGAAATAGACGCATCGTAACTGCCATGTTTTACCCCGTTTGTAGTCCAGCTCTTACAGTCGTTCTTTGCTTGTCTCATTATTTCGGGTTTTTTCACGCCGGTGCTGTGCCGACTTGGCTACAACTTCGTCAGAACTTGCCTGCTTACTTTCCGGAGCGATTGCTTGAATATCTGTCGGCGTTGAAAGTTCAGAAAAAACACCCTGGCCTCCACCAGGGTTTGCGGACTTCAATGAGCCAATCCTTAGATAAGAAGACAGGTATTAAATGATGTTCAAGAAAATCGCGATGACTGCTCCACTGGCCATTCTGGCACTGAGTTCCTCCATGGTTTTTGCTGCCGGGGAAGCGCAACATTCCATCAGTCTGGTCGCCACCGTTCCGGAAAACGGTTTCTACGTGACGCCTGTCGATCCGGACCTGGTCAACAAGGATCAGGACATGAGCCCACGCACAGGCTCCAATACCCTGACACCTTTGGTCGGCCATTTTGATGTGCGCAACAATAACGGGTCGGTTCACACCAGCCTGGTAGCCACGCCAATGCTCTACGGCGGGGCCAACACGATTCCTCTCAACGTTACGTTCAATGACGTTACGCTCACCACTACACCGCAGCTGGTCGTCGGTGAACAAGAGTCCGATGCGAACTTTCGCGCGGTACTCAACATCAGCGCGGTCGGCATCAACCATCCTGCGGGTGACTACACCGGCGACGTCACTATGATTCATGACGCCGTTCCGCCTGTTGCACTCTAAGCGTCAAGCAAGACCCTGAAACGCTTACTTGTCCAAGTAACGCAACCGGTCGGTAAATATGTTATTTGCCGGCCGGGCTTTAATCTATTGGTAATTAGAGTACGTGTTCATGTTCCCGATGACGCCCATCGCGGCTGCGCTTGCGTTGCTGCTTTGTAGTAGTGCATTTGCAACGCCCACGGTTGTTGCTAATACACCGAAAAGTTTGTTGTCTCAGGCTAAGGGTTTGCCGGCGGACTTCGAGGAACACTTCTTTGATGTTCCGTTGGCGGTTCGAGTCGAACTTGATCAACAGCCACTGGGCGAGGCGATGATTATATTGTCTCGCGATGACCGTATTACCTTACTTGAATTCACCGACACCAGTGAAAGTAACATTGGTGCCGTCGAGCGTGACACCTGGGCAACTTACTTGAAGTCGGGCGTGGCGCTTGGTGCCTGCGCGGGTGCGTGTCCGGAACAAATGCAGGCCATTCACTACAACCTGCAAAATTCATTGGTGTCCATCGGTACTGAAAACGCCGAGCGCGACACCGAAGCCAAGCGCTACTACGACCAGCCCGAGGGCGGCAGCAGTGGCCTGATGGTGCGCAATCAACTCAACCTCAACGGTGGGCAGGAACAGGATCTGGGCGGTCGCTTTGGCCTGGAGGCCAGTGGCAGCCTGGGCAATTGGACCCAGACATTCAACATGCAGCTGGCCCGTCTCGGTGGTTCGGATGACAAGCTCTATCACGCGATACACGAACTCCACACTCAGCGCGAATTGCAAGGCAGCTTTTTTCGCCTGGGTTTCTTCACCCCCAATTCCGAAGGCCTGACCCGTCAGCCGCGCACCTTCGGCACCAGCCCCGATACCGCCGTGGGCGTGATGTTCGGCAGCTCTGACAGCCTGGCGATCGACAGCCCGAAACCGAGTGTCTATCCGATCTACGTCACTGCCAACCGCCAGGCCTCAGTGGAGATATTCCGCGACGGTCTGTTGATAAATACCCAATCGGTGCCGGCCGGCTTGCAGACCCTCGACACCCGGCCGTTGCCCGGTGGTATTTACGAAGTGGAAGTACGCCTGATCGAGGATGGCCAAATCACCTCCACGACCCAGGAGCTGGTGTACAAGCCGAACAACTGGCGCAATCTCGATGACCGCTGGCGCTACAACCTGTTTGCCGGGCAGGAACGCAAACTGTTCAGCAACTGGGATCAACAGGCCAGCGGCGACTCAACGGCCGGCGCGTCGATCAATTACCTGCTGCACCCCAGGGCCATTCTCGGGCTGTCGTTGCGCCAGGTGCGCGAAAAACTGCAATACGGCAGTTCCATCGACTGGACCCTGGCCAACAGCCTCAGCGTTTACGCGAATGTGTATCAGACCGAAGACCACGGCACCGGGGTCGATCTGCAAGGCCTCTACAACTATGGCTCTGGCAGCGTGGTGGTCAGCCACAACCGCAGCTGGCTCGATACCACTTACACCTACGACACACTCCCCGACGGCACCCGTGTGCGCCAACGCAATGTGTTCACCGGGCAGACCAGCAATTCATCGCTGGCACTGAATCACCGTATCAGCCGTAAAAGCTCGATCAACGCGCGGGTCTCCCACAGCGAAGGTAACGTCGAAGGCGTTGGTGTGGACCTGGGCTGGACGCAACGCGGTGAGCTGTTTGGCAGCGATGCCAATTGGCGCCTGTCGCTGTTCGATCGTCCCGGTAGCTACAGCAGCGGCGATGCGCGCAATCGCGGGGTCGACCTGAGCGTCAACGTCGCACTCGGCGCACCGGGGCAACAAATATCCGGCAGCATCGGTTCGCGCACGGCACGCGATGGCAGCCGTGACAACAACGCCTCGCTGGGTTACCGCAAAGACTTGCAAGACCACGTGTTGCAGAGCGTCTCGGTGACGGCGCTCACCGATACCTATGGCGTCGGCGTGTCGAGCCTGGCGAACTTTCGCACCGATTCGATGCGGGGCGACGGGTTTATCCAGCGTTCGTCCTACAACGGCAACTTCACCGGTGGCCTGAACCTGGACAGCACGGTCGCCATCGGCGCGCAGAAGATGGTGATGACCAGCCAGCACCTGGGCCGGGGCGCCGGGATGATCGTCGACGTCGAGTCCGACATCGACGACATCGCCTTGCGCGCTGACGACTTGAGTGGCGGCAGCGCGGCCTTGCGACCGGGGCGAAATTTCATCCCGATCACCGCCTACAAGAACAGCTCGGTGAGCTTCGATTTCGAAGGCAACCATGTGCCTGCGGCGACCATCGAACCGGCGCGCACACGGTATCACCTGAACAAGGGCGGCGTGGAATATCGCAAGGTGCGCGTGATGCGAACCCTGACCGTGCTCGGTCGCCTGCTCGACCCGCTAGGTCGACCGCTCAAGGGGCACCACGTGATCAATCACGCCAGCCGCGGGGTGAGTGAAGTCGACGGGTTCTTCTCCATGGAAATGAACGCCGGCTCGCCGACCCTGGAAGTGCGTTACGCCGATCAATTGCTGTGCCAGTTCCGCCTCGATGCAGGCAAGTACCGCAGTGAAAACAACGTGCTGATGATCGGTGATCTGCGCTGCAGTCCGGATACGTTGGCCGATGCAACACACATGATTGAGAAGGCGGGATGATCGACATGAGTTTCTTCAACAGGTTTGGGAAAAAACTGCGTAGTGGGGCATCGCTGATGATCCTGTATGGGTTGTGTTCGTTACCGGCGGGTGCGGCGGTGTTGAACATCAATGCGTCCTTCGCCCCGGATTCGGCCGCCCCGCAGAGGAATGAATTCAAGAATGAAACGCCGTCTCAAGGTTTCTGCACCCAAGTCCCTCAAGCATGTGAGCCGGAAGGCCTGTTCAGTCTGATCGCGCCGATTGCCTTTGCGGCCAATGCACCGATCCGCGCCAACCATGCGGATCCACGCCAGGGGGGAATGGCCCAAGTACCCTCGGAGTGGAGGGATGTGCAGGTCACTCATTCGTCTGGGGAGACCCAGATCGTCAAGATTCGGATTGCTGGCATCGGTCACGAATCGGCAATACCGGTGCCGATCTCCGAGTTGACGGGGCAGGATGGGTTGCGCGGTTGGGACACGCTGTGGCAGGGAGGCGGATGGATTTATGCGCCGTCCCCTTGCCAGGGTGTCGGTTGGGCAACCGCCGGGAGTAATGGTTACAACAGCTTCTGGAAAGTCCCCCAGGGCGCGGGCGTATGCGCCAAACAGGCCCTCATCGAAATTCCATTGTCCTTTCGCTACCTGTACTTCGTGTTTGGTTACCAGCTGATAACCCCTAATCCGTTGAACATGCAGAGCGGTCAATACACCGGTTCAATCACCTTCAGCGTCGGCCCAGGTCAGGATTTCGACATGGGCGATGTCATGCAGCCTGATGATCCCATGTTGACCCTGAATTTTACTCTGGATGTTCAACACACCCTCAAAGTCGATATTCCGCCCGGCGGCAACAAAGTCGAATTGGTGCCGGAAGGCGGCTGGCAAAGCTGGCTGCAAAACGGGCGCAAACCGGTGCGGCTGTTCCGTGACCAGACCTTCAATATCTCCGCGTCGTCGCGGTTCAAGATGGAATTGAGCTGCTTCATGACCGGGACGACGGATTGCATGATTGCCGACTATCTCTCGGGGAGGACCGCGGCGGTGAAGATGTCTATCAGCTTGCCCGATGGTTTGACGGACCTTGCTGGAGAACCGGTCAAGCGCAAGCGTTTTTATCCTGGCTCGCATATGGCCCAACAATTTCAGCCTGCCTTCTATGTCGATCGGACCCCCGGCGTGCTGCACTTCGAAATCGATTCCACTTACGTGAACTCAATGCTGCAAGCCGGTCGTGCGGCCACCTATTCCGGGTCTGTCACGGTGATCTGGGATTCGGAAGTCTGATGGGCTGCGCATCGAACGGTCGGGCCAGCGTTGTATTCAATGTCATGAGGTTCAAGGTTATGAAGCGTCTGTTTGCATTGTTAAGTCTGGGCGGGTTTTCCCTGGCGATTCAGGCGGGTCCCAACATCAATGTCGGGACGGTTTACGACTATCTGGATGGCGATAAAAGTACCTACCTGAAACGGGTGTTCAACGGCGGCGACAGCACCGCTTTCGTCAAGGTCAACATTCTGGAAATCATCTATGACGCCGATGGCACGCCCCGTGAAGTGCCGGTCAAGAGCCAGGCTGACGCCAGTGCCCGCGACGGGTTGATGGCCAGCCCCGCGCGGTTGATCGTGCCGGCCAATGGCATGCAGGGCTCGCGTCTGTTGTACATGGGCGAGCGTGACACCGAACGGTATTTCCGGGTGCGTTTCGTGCCGGTGGTGCTGGAAAAGGAAGACGAGTTCGCCATCTCCCAGGAGGAGCGCGACGACTACAAAAAGAACCTGTCGGCAGGGGTCAACGTCATGGCCGGGTTCGGCACGGTGTTCTTCGTGCGGCCCAAGAACACGCGTTTCGACAGCGTGATCGATGACAGCCCTGGCACTTACAGCATTCGCAACAACGGCAACACGGTGGTGGTGGTCGATGAGTTCAAGAACTGCTCGTTAAAGGTCGAGACAGAGTGCGAACCGACGACCAAGCACCACATCCTGGCGGGAAAGAGTTTCCAGTTCGAGAAAAAAACCGGTCGTGAGTACCGCTTCCAACTGATTGAAGGCCAGGCCAAAAAGCCCGTGCGCATCGCCAGCCGGTAGCCCCGATCCGTGTTGCTGCGTTTTTCTTTGATGAACAGGTACCAGACATGATCAAGCAATGGGCTATCGCGGCGTCATTGGGTGCTGCGACGCTGATGAGTTCCCAGGTTTACGCGGCGCGGGAAGAACATGAGTTCGAGATTTCGGTGAATATCCCCACCCTGGATTTTTACGTGATACCGGCGCAAACGGACTGGATTCATCGCGAGCAGATTTTGCCGTGGAATCCCCACACCTCGACCCTGGGCGGCTTGCGCAAGTATTTCGATGTCAAGCATGACACCAGCGCGATTGAAGCGCGGCTGGAGAGTGAGCCGTATCTATCCAACGGCAAGGATGCCGAGAATATTTACTTGCGGGTCAGCTTCAACGGTCAGGAGTTGAGTCACGACGCGCAGCCCCGGCAAGTGGTCTCGGCACAGGAAGCCATGACAGGCAGTCGGGTGCGGCTGGACATTGAACCAACAGTCCCCTCCGGTGGTTACAAACCGGGCAACTTCTACGGCAACGTGCTGCTGGTGTTCAGTGCGGCGGCGCCTTGAGCATCGGGATAAAAACATCGCCATAGGAATGGCATCAACATCCATCGCATGACAGGGAGTCATGATCGAAGATGAATTTAGCAAAGGCATGTAAAACCCACGCAGGGTGGCTGTTGTTGGGTGCATTAACCGTTGAATCGGCAACCGCTGCGACCATGGACATCAGCGCTTCGTTCAGACCCGATCCGTCCAAGCCCCATGAAAACAAATTCACCAACGACACACCGGTATCCGGGCATTGCGAGCTTCAGCCGGATTTCTGCAAGGAAAAAGGCCTGTTCTCGTTGCTGGTCCCGATTGAATTCCGATCCGTCGCTCCGATCGTGGCCGGGCATGCGAATAGCCGCCGAGGGGCGATGTTTGCGGTGCCCGGAGATTGGCGACGATTCACTGTCAGGAAGGTCGACAGCTCCGAAACTTCACAAGTCGAGGTGCGCATTGTCTCGATCGGCGGGCGCTACATTCTTCCCGATACGGCACAAAACCTGGTCGGCGAAGGTGAACCTACCAACGTGCAAGGCTGGCATACCCGTCTGTGGGGCGACTGGACCTGGTACCCGCCAAAGCCTTGCCAGGCCACGGGCGGCATGTATACCGAACCGCACCAAAGAACTTTTTTCTGGATGACTTCCAATTCAAGCGTGTGCGCAGCAAGGGCCAACTACCCTATTTCGAGCCTTTTCTATGACCGGATGCAGATCGGTTATGAGATGCGTACACCTGATCCGCTGCAAATGTCCGCCGGTCAGTACACCGGTAATTTGACCTACAACGTCGGCCCCGGAATGGACTTCGACATGGGCGATGTCATGTACCCCAACGACTCCACCCTGACATTGAATTTCACGCTCGATGTTGAACATACGCTCAAGGTCGATATCCCACCGGGCGGTAACAAAGTCATGCTGGAACCGGACGGCGGGTGGCAAAACTGGCTGCAACACGGACGCAAACCAGTGCGCCTGTTCCGCGACCAGGTCTTCCATATCTCGGCGTCATCACGGTTCAAGATGCAAATCGGCTGCGAAATTCCCGGCCTGTACGACTGTATGATTCGCGACCCCGTTTCACAACGCGCCGTGCTGGTGCAACTCAGCGTCAGCCTGCCCGATGGTTTGACTGACCTCGCCGGCGTACCGGTCAAGCGGCGTCGTCTGATACGTGTGGGCCAGGAGGAACATCAAAAGTACCAGGCGGTGAATTATGTGAATAACCGGCCCGGCATACTGCACTTTGAAGTCGCGCCCGAATACATGGATTACATGCTGCAACCCGGCGTAGCGGCCAACTATTCGGGGAGCATCGTCGTGATCTGGGATTCCGAGGTGTGAAGACGGCCGCTGCACCTGAAGGCTGTCTTCAGGTGCAGGGCACCGGTGATCCCGGCGAGGTTGGGTCTATGGGTGGCCAGCCATTCTCAGCGCCATTCGAGTCAGGCGCCGGGCCAGTTCCTTTTCGTTGTCGAAGAGGTCGTTGAGCAGTCGCTCATAGACCTGATCGGCCATTTCCTCACCGGTGAGCACGATTGTCTCCGGCACTGACAGTTGCCTGGCAAGGTCTTTGAGTTTTTCCCCAAGCTGGTTTCTGTACTCATCCGTATGGTGCCGGGAATGAGCCCAATTGTTCTGCGTTTGTCGCAAGTCCTCTAGCAACGCAGCTTTGGTTTGGTAGTACAGCCTGGCGTTGTCCTCAAACCTGCGCGGATGGGTCGCGCGCAAGTAGTCGATCCAAAAACCTTGTTCCAGCATCTGGTTCACCAGCCCGTCACCGTGTTCCAGAGCCAGCACCGCCCCGTAGGCGTTGTCGATCATGCTTTCGCTCACACCGGCAACCGGACGGTACAGCATGGTCTTTGACTGCCAGGGTAATTCGAGGCGTTGGGCCAGCCCGGTCTGGTAGGCAAGATAGACCTCGACTTCATCCGGTGTGAGGCCGCTGGCCATCCGTTCCTGCATGTCTGCGCGGGCAATTTCGTTGACATGATTCAAACGCGCCGCGCCCCTCGCCAGGGTCACCAATTCACGTTCGAGCATCTGCGGCGAGGTGCTGAACGACCAGGCCTCCGAGGCCAGGACTTCCAGTCCCATGTTGTTGAACAGCTGAGCCCCGGCGTCGGCGCAATTGGTGGGTGCGTTGGCCATGGTGAAGAGCTTCATTCGCAACTCGGCATCCATGTCCGCGGCATCGATCATTCGCCAAACCCGCTTGGCCAGTTCGGTTCGAAATTCGCCTCCCTGTTGATAATCCCCCGATTGGGTGAGGCCGCGGATCACGGTGAAGAACCCCGCCGAGTCAGGCTCATCGACCAGATCGCTCCAGGCCTCTCTTCGGTATCGGCCAAGGCCGGGAGAAGGGGACCACCATTCGCTGTCATCAGTGACTGGCCAAAAGACCAGATCGTTGTCGGTAGCGGCTGGATAGGCATGTCGAGGGCTGAGCCCCACGGAGGTCCTGAGTTCTTCGTAGGCGAACCTGTTCACATCGCTCAGCGTATTTGCATCGAGACGGGTACGGGCCACGATAAGGGCGTCCTTCGAACCGGGAATCACGTCTGGAATGAGGTCGATCGGGTTGTCCTGCAGGTCCAGGAAAAAGCCGCGAGGTCGAGGTTTGGCAAACGTGCCTTGGGGCCAGGTGTTGATTCCGGTGTCGCGCAAGCTGAGGGTTGTCAGTCCGGGCATGCGAGCGACGTCCGGTAGTTGGCCCAGCGGGTTGCGATCCAGCCTGAGGGTTTCCAGATAAGTCAGGCGGCTCAGTTGCTCGACACTTTGAGGTGTCAGCCGTATCTGGTTATCGCTCAGGCGCAAGGTAGAAAGCACGTGCATCCTTCCCGCACCAAGAGGGAGTTCGGTCAATTCGCACCGCCGCGCGCTTAACTCGACAAGGTGCGGGAAGTCTTTCAACAGCCCGGTCGGTTGGGTGGAAAAGCGCGTGTTGTCCAGATTCAAGACCGTCACGTTATCCAGGAACCGCCTGAGATCGGGTTTGCGCTGCCACCAGGTTTCAAGATTAATGCTGCTCAGCTCACTTGACAGGTCCAGCCTGTAACCGCCGTCAGGCTGTGTGCTGCGCTCATCGAAGATTCGGGTTCTGCGTTCAAAGCACTCGATGAGTCGTTCGGTAATGTGTTGCCCGCCGCCGTTGCGGAAACCCTGGGTATCCGGGCCCCAGGTGTCGGGTTGCTGATAACGCCATTGATTAAGGATGACGCGCAGGTCATGGAGTTGATCTTCAAGCCTCGTGAGGGCGGGGACGGGGTCGTCCAGCACTTTCAAGCGCTCGACAAACGCCCTGGCCTCCTCGGCGCTAAAGGTAGGATAGAGGTCGCGAACCCGACGATTCAGTGAAACGGAATCGCCCTTGCTCAAACCTCCACCCTGCAGCAGCAAGGTGGTCGTTCTGTCCCGCACCGCGCGTACGGGGACTTCAGCGAGGGCGGTTCGGCGGGGTTCGGGGCTGGCGAGGATTTGCTTGATCCACTGCTTGAACGCCTTGCCCTGGCCGAACTGGAAACCCAATGCGTTGCGCTGATTCTCCGGCATGGCGCGCAGCAACGATTCATAGAGGCTGCTGGCCCCGTGAAGCCGGTTGTTCTCCTCGTCGAACACCTCGTACCTGTTCTGCTCGCCGGTTTTACTGACCAGCGTGCGAACGCGGGTGGCCATTTCCGGGCCGACGCTACAGCGCAAAACGCCGTGCGGTGAGCCGTCGCGAATGTCGATGCGCAGATCGGCGAACACGTCGCTGTGCAGCCTTAAGGCATTCACCACCAGACGCTCGGTGTCCGGCGTCAACGCCGAACGCCCGTAGAGGCTTTCGGTCGCCCGGGCAGCCCGCGTTTCGAAATTCAATTCACGGGCCTGATTTTTGATGCGTAATGGAAGGCGTTTTTCGCTGAGCATCGCCAGGCGTTCCGCGCCGGTGGCGTTGGCCAGCAGCTTCTGGCTGATGCTGGACGGGAGTTCGGGGAACGTCTCTCTGAGCAGTCTCACTTGCGGGTCACGGGTTTTTTCCCGGTCGCGGTAAGTCTGTTTGACCATGCTGTTCATGTCGAACGGGGCCGAATCAGGGGCGGGCGTCAACGGTTGGCTGCTGCGAATCTGCTGTTCCAGCAGCGCGACAGCTTCATACGCCTCGAAGCGTTTTAGCGTATCGGACAGCAGCGGCGGTGGCGCTTCAGACTCGACATACATCCGGCGCAAGGCATCGTGGTCGGTGCCGCTGATGGCCCTGATCTGTTCCAGTTCGCCGTCGGAAAACCGCTCGACCGAATGCCCGAGCCGGCGCATCAGTTGGCGTTCACTCCAGGTTCTGGGTTGTTCGCCCTCATGCACGAAGGCGCCGAAGCGATTGTGTTTCACCTGCGGGCGATAAGCGTCCGGCCGCAGCGGATGGACCACTCTGATCCGCCCAGACGGTTCGTGTTCGACCTCAAGGAGGTGATCGTCCTCATGGGGCAGAAAGACTTTGCCCTGATGTCGGTGAAGTCCCCAGGCGTCAGGTGTCGCGTCATCGGGCAGAGACAAATTCTGTTGGCGGTAGGGCTTCAGATCGGGATGCCACAGGCGTTGACTGCCGTCGGGCAACTCCACCGGTTTCATCGCCTCGATGAAAGGCAACGGGAGGGGTTTGCCGAGTTCAGCGACGCTTCCAAATATGCCCACCTGAACCAGGTTTTCGACAAAGCCCAGCACATAGCCGGCTGCTTCGGTTGTCTGGTCTTCAGCCCAATCCACAATGCCTTCGAACACCTCGTCGGTCAGTTGATAAGCGGTGTACGCCAGCATCAACTCGCCGAGCACCGGCACGAACGGCGTGACCACGAACAGCGCGACATTGAAAATGTCCGAGAGCATCTTCTCCAGGTTGTCCCACCAGGCCCAACGGGCCATGCGGTCGGCATCCTGGGTAGAGATAGCGAGGTCGCGGGCATCGTTGACGATCTTGTTGAGCCTGACCCGGAACAGATACTGCCAAAGGTCGTCGTTGGCCGGGTCGGATGAGCGGTTTTGATCGTCATCGCGGATCGCCTGGACGCTGAAACTCAGGTTGGGATTGTCCACCGGTGTGTCCTTCCAGACGGGACCGCCAGACTGACGATCCCGCTGCTGCCATTTCACGGTGCTCAGGCGTTGATTGAGACCAGCGAAGAAATTACCTCGCTCCTTGTGCGGCACAAACTGACTGAAAAACTGCTGATAACCGCTGGCGCCCGACAGCTGTTCGCTGGCGGGGTTTTCTTCACGTAGCTGGCGAGTCAGTTCGGCCATGAATTCGGCCGGTGACGGGTATTCCTTGAGCGGGTGTTCGTGGTCATGAGGGACGTAAGCGATCAGTCGGGCAGGCTTGCCTGGGGTCGGATCGGTGGTGATCAACAGGATGCCCGCAAGCACCGTTTCCATCATCGCCAGGTTGTAGTAGCCCACTTCCTTGCCGTCCAGCCTCAAGCCTTTTTTGCCATGGGCCAGATCGAGGATGAGTTCATGGCCATCCGCACTAATGTGTTGTTTCAGCAGTGCCAGATGCGCTGCTGCTTTCAGCGCAGCCTTTTGGCTGGCGATGACCGCCGTGCGCACGTCATTGGCGATTGAGGGGATGGTGAACCCGAGGTCTTGACGCAGTGTTTGCTGATAGCGCGCACCGATGTCCAGGGTTCGGCAGAGGCTCTTGAATACATCGGCGGTGAGGCGCTTTCCCGTGACCCTGTGGTTGAAGTGCAGCGTTTGCATTTGTCCACGAGGATCCGGCGGGCCAAGAAAAGCGAAGTCCGAAAATTTTTCGTCTTTGGAGAAATTGTGCAGGGCAGCATCAAGCAGCGAGATCGTCCGGGCTTTCGTGCCACCCTTGAAATCGTGCACCCACCACGGCTTGTCGGTGGCGGCATAGAGTCGCAGGTAGGTGTTCCTGACATCGATGTCGCCGTAATGCTCGTTCAGTGCTTTTTTCAACAGGGGCTCGGCGAAACCATAGACATCGGTCAGATGCCCAAGCATGGCGTCCACGGTGTTCTGGGTTGACCAGTGCTTGGACATCGCCGTTTTCAGCCGATGATGGGCCGGGCGAGCAAGCGCTTTGAACGGGGCGAAGTCGCGATGGGCTGCCTTCAAGGCGCGAGCGTTGGCGGAGGAAATACCGGTGATCCAGGCGGGCAGGGCCTGAGCGATCCAGGCGTCGTGAATGCCTTCGTTGTGGGTTTTGGTGGTGTGGCGTCTTTGATCAATCCTTGATGAAATCGTCATGTTCTAACCGTCAAAAGCTGTAAACAGGCCCTTCAGGTTAGGCAGGTGCCGCGGTAGAAAACAGTTCAAATACAGGGTCGGATCTGCTCGAAATACGCCTCAAATCCTCAATAAACAAAGAGCGAAAAATACCGGGATACCACCCTTTCAATGGGTCGATGTGTCCAGTGCCACCGGGGTTTGAGCGACGACCGGTTCACTAACGGGACTGCACATAGTGTGGGTGCCCGGTTGCAGATACGGCGACAGGATTGGCGCCATGCCCTTGAGCACTTGCACCGGCAGCGCCGAGGTGAACTTGAAGGTCTCGGCCGTGCGGCCGGGCACGAACGCGGTCAGGGTGCCGAAATGGGTATCGCCAATGAAGAACACGAATGTGGCGGTGCGGTTGATCGACTTGGAACTCAGAATCCGCCCGCCGGAACCGATGGCTTCAATACGGTTGTCGCCGGTGCCGGTCTTGCCACCCATGCCCAGCGGGCTGCCGTCGGCCAGTTTGAAACTGCCGGACACACGTTTGGCGGTACCGGCATCCACCACTTGTGAAAGGGCTTCGCGCATCGCCGTGGCCACCTCGGACGGCATCACCCGTTTGCCGACATCCGGGTCACTGATCAGTTGGGTTTCATAGGGTGTGTTTGCCGCAAAGTGCAGGCTGTCGATGCGCAGTGTCGGCATCCGCACACCGTCGTTGAGAATGGTGCCGATCAACTCCGCCAATGCCGCGGGGCGGTCGCCGGAGCTGCCGATGGCGGTGGCGAGCGACGGCACCAGATGGTCGAATGGATAACCGACTTTCTGCCAGCGCTGGTGAATGTCGAGGAACGCCTCGATCTCCAGCATCGTGCGGATGCGGCTGTCGCGGGCGCCCTTGTGCCGGCTTTTGAACAGCCAGCTGTAGACTTCCTGACGTTCGAACTGACTGGCTTTGACGATCTGGCTGAACTTGGCGTCCGGGTGGTTCAGCAGATAGCCGATCAGCCACAGATCCAGTGGGTGAACCTTGGCGATGAAGCCTTGGTCCGGCAGGTCGTACGCGCCTGGGCCGTAGTTCTGGTACAGCCGTTCGAGGCGCTCGTCGGTGAGTTTTTCCGTGAGTTTGGCGCCCTTGAGGTGCGAGCGCACGAAGCTGTTGAAGCTTTCCTGACTGGCCTGTGGCAGCAGGTAACGATGCACGGCCGCCATGCGAATCGGTGTCGGGCGCATGCCGTCGAGGAAGGTTTCGAGCCGCGCCTGGGTGTCCTTGTTGCGGTACTTTTTCCAGAATTTGAGCAGGAACGAAGTGCCTTCGCGGTCGGCGAACGAGGCCAGGTATTCCTGACGCCGCGGGTCTTTGTCGTCCTTGAGCAATTCGGCGCTGTTGTTGGGGCCGGAATAGGTGGTGTAGCGCACCAGGTCACGCATCAGCCGAATGAACGGCAGGTTGATCGATTCACGCAGGGCATCGCGCAGGGTCGGGAGGCGACCGTTGTCTTCCTTGCGGAAGTTAACGAAGGTGTGCAACCCACCGCCGGTGAAAAAGGCTTCGCCGGGGCTGGCGGAATACTTTCGGTCCAGAGCGGCGCCAAGCATGTTCGGCAGGTTGCGGTCTTTGTTCTGGATCAGATAATCGACGGCCCAGCGGCTCAGGCGGTCCTGATCCGGAACGTCGACTTTTTTCAGTTCGGGGATGGTCATCGTGGCGTATTTGTCGTGCAGCTCGGCGATGATCTGCAAGTAGGTGGTCAGCACGCGCATTTTGGCGGTGGAGCCCAGTTCCAGTTTGCTGCCTTCATTGATGTCGAAGGGCTGATCGGTGCTGTCGGTTTGCACCCGCACTCGCGAGCCGTCTGGGGTCAGTTCGAACAGCGTGAAGCTGTAGCGCACCTGGGTCGTACTGGTGGGCGTCAGCAGGCGTTCGCCGAGCAGGCCGATTTCTGCCGCATAGACCGGATCGGCCAGGCGTTTGAGGTAGGCGGTGGCCTCGGTTTGCAGCTCGCCTTGCAGGGTGCTGGTGGCCGAGAGATCGAGGCGGTCGAGGTCGTACAGCGGACGATTGAGCAAGCCGCCCAGACGGCTGCGCGCCACGCTGATGCCTTTGTTGGTTTCGATCGGCTGGATGGTCGGCTGGGTTTGCCAGTCGCGATAGGTGACCTTGCTGGCCAATGCGGCGGCCGACAGTGGCGCATCGATCACGCCGTTTTGCGCCAGCAGACGAATGTGGCTATCGGTCAGGCTGGCGAGTTCTTCACGACCCTTGGTCAGGTAATGGGAAGGGCGGCGCTGGGCAATCATCAACGACAGCATCTCACGCAGGGCCAGACCTTTTTCCGACATGCTTTTCGGATCGGTCTCCTTGCTGGCTAGCCGTTCGTTGGCCTTGTTGAAATCGGCGCCGTACCAGACGCGCAAGCCTTCGGCCATGCCATGCACTTCACCGTGGCCCGGCACCGCCGACAGCGGCACGCTGTTGAGGTAATCGCGTACCACGTTCTGCCGGGCTTCGAGGGTTTCCGGGCCTGCCTGATAGGCCCGCACGCTGGCGGAAATCATCTGACGGATTTTTTCCGCGCCTGACACCGTCAAGCCATCGGGCGAGTGACGGTACTTCTCAAGCTGCGTGGCCAAAGTACTACCACCCGCCGACTGGCCCGGCAGGTGCATCAACTTGGCAACCTGGGACCACGCGGCCATGCCGAACCGTGGCCAATCCACCGCCGGGTTGGCCAGCGGCTGGCGGGGGTCGAGCAAAAAGCGGTTTTCGATGAACAGCAAACTGCTGACCACCACGGGTGGGATCGCCGCAAAACTTGAATAGAGTTGTTGAGGGTACTTGTACTGGTACAACGGTGCCGCGCGGCAGTCGGTGATCGACAACCCGGTCTGGATTTTCTCCGCATAAGGTACGAAAAATCCCTTGTCGCTGTAGTTCATCAGCGCCGGAGAAAAGCGGGTTTGCGACGAAATGACGTAATCACGCTTGAGCAAGCGTGGCAGGAATTCATCCAGGGAGCTGTAACCCAGGCGCAGATCGAAGGGCCCGGCGCCGGGGTAGCGAATGGCGTCACTGGGACCCGGTTGCACCTTGTAACTCAGGGACGCGGCATATTTGCTGACCTCTCGGGATTGAAATTTCGCCGTGCGCATTTCCTTGGCAGCGGCCAGGCCCAGGACTATCAGGATAATCAGCAACAACAACCAGAACGCCCCCCAGCCGTGCCGCGAACCACGGGGTTTTTCAGTTAAAGGCGCTTCATCCACACGTTCAGTCGGAACCACGGTCTTACTCGTATCGGTTTGCCATAAAGCGCCCATAGTCGACTGATCCATTCACGCAGATTGATCGGACTTGTCTGAAGCTTAGACCGTGGTTGGCGTTGGTGAAAAAATTGTGAGGATCCAAAGTGCCTGATTTCGGGGCATATCCGTTTTTGTGGTGATGGCTGCTCTTTGATTGTGTACATATCCGTTTCTGCGGTAACGGCTGCTGGCGGTTTCGCTTTTACAGCGAGTCACTTTCGAAAAGCGCGAAAGTAACCAAAGCGCTTTTGCCCTTTCGTTCGGTGCCTCGCTGTGGCTCGGCATGCCCTCGCTCCGGTCCTGCTCCGTGGGCCCGCCGCGATCGGCCATCCATGGCCGTGCGCGGCTAACCCGGCATCCATGCCGGGTTGCCCACTGCGCAGAACCTCCACTCGGCCTCTCGAGGGGCATGCACCGCAAAAGCGAGGCGGCCTACCGGCCGGCCTGATCTTTCAAGCGCACGCGTTCCCCCTGTGGGAGCGGGCTTGCTCGCGAAGCTGTTGATCTTGCCGTTGCCGTTGCCGTTGCCGTTGCCGTTGCTTTGCTTTGCTTTGCTTTGGCTTCAGATCTGCCGCCCCTTTCCCAGAGGCCGAACGCAGGCGTTGCGCAGGGGGGCAGCTCGGCATGGATGCCGAGCTAGCCGCGCCCGGCCGATCGCGGCGGGCCCCCGGAGCAATGCTGGAGTGAGGGCATGCCGAGCCTAGGCGAGGCACCGAATGGAGGGGCACAAGCGCTTTGGTTACTTTCGCGCTTTTCGAAAGTGACTCGCTGTAAAAGCGAAACCGCCAGCCGCCATTACCGCAGAAACGGATATGTCCACAATCAAAGACCTCAATCGGCAGGCCCATCATCCCGAGTAAGCCCCTCTCTCCAAAAGAGACAGTCGAGAGTCTGAAACAGCCGATCTAGAGCCATACCCAACGTAAATACAGCCCAAGTCGGGACATGACGATGCACCAATGCTGTGCAATACTCCGCGCCGTTTTATCAACGAATAATCCTACACAACCCAGGTAATGCCCCTCCGTAAACCGCGCTTTTCCCGAGAGTTCTCGCTGAAGTTTGTGGTTTATAGAGTGAAAAACCCTGTAGGAAGCTTTTTATACTGCACGCCCCGCTGATCTTGGAGGTTTTGTCCGACAAGACGGTCCTGCCCACGAAGCAGAGCCGGTATCACAAAAAAGCAATGGCTTATCCGTCAGCGCTTCGACACTCGGTGGTCATATCCAATAACAAGACGAGGTTGTACCCCTATGCCAGTCGGCAATCACCTGCCCCACGGCGAGACCGCTCAGGGCGGCCCGCTTAAACGCGAACTCGGCGAACGGCATATTCGCTTGATGGCGCTCGGTGCCTGTATCGGCGTCGGTCTGTTCCTCGGTTCGGCCAAGGCCATCGAAATGGCCGGCCCGGCCATCATGCTCTCCTACATCATTGGCGGTCTGGCGATCCTGGTGATCATGCGCGCCCTCGGCGAAATGGCCGTGCACAACCCGGTCGCCGGCTCCTTCAGCCGTTATGCCCAAGACTACCTCGGTCCCTTGGCGGGCTTCCTGACCGGTTGGAACTATTGGTTCCTGTGGCTGGTGACGTGCGTCGCGGAAATCACTGCGGTGGCGGTGTACATGGGCGTCTGGTTCCCCGATGTGCCGCGCTGGATCTGGGCGCTCGCTGCGTTGATCAGCATGGGCTCGATCAACCTGATCGCGGTGAAAGCCTTCGGTGAATTCGAGTTCTGGTTCGCCCTGATCAAGATCGTCACCATCATTGCGATGGTGATCGGCGGCATTGGCGTGATCGCTTTCGGTTTCGGCAATGACGGCGTGGCACTGGGGATTTCCAATCTCTGGGCCCACGGTGGCTTCATGCCCAACGGCGTGCAAGGCGTGTTGATGTCGCTGCAAATGGTGATGTTCGCTTACCTCGGCGTAGAGATGATCGGCCTGACTGCCGGTGAAGCGAAGAACCCGCAGAAGACCATTCCCAATGCAATCGGCTCGGTGTTCTGGCGGATTCTGCTGTTCTACGTCGGCGCGTTGTTCGTGATCCTGTCGATCTACCCGTGGAACGAAATCGGCACCCAGGGCAGTCCGTTCGTGATGACCTTTGAGCGTCTGGGCATCAAGACCGCTGCAGGCATTATCAACTTCGTGGTGATCACCGCTGCGCTGTCGTCCTGCAACGGCGGCATCTTCAGCACCGGGCGCATGCTCTACAGCCTGGCGCAGAATGGCCAGGCCCCGGCCGGCTTCGCCACGACTTCGAGCAACGGCGTACCGCGTCGCGCGCTGCTGCTGTCGATCGGTGCCTTGCTGCTGGGCGTGCTGCTCAACTACCTGGTGCCCGAGAAAGTGTTCGTCTGGGTGACGGCGATTGCCACCTTCGGCGCGATCTGGACCTGGGTGATGATCCTGCTGGCCCAGCTCAAGTTCCGCAAAGGCCTGAGCGCCAGCGAACGTGCCGGCTTGAAATACCGCATGTGGCTGTACCCGGTCAGTTCCTACCTGGCGCTGGCGTTCCTGGTGCTGGTGGTCGGCCTGATGGCGTATTTCCCGGACACCCGCGTGGCGCTGTATATAGGCCCGGCGTTCCTGGTGCTGCTGACGGTGTTGTTCTACGTGTTCAAACTGCAACCGACCAATGTGTCGCAAGGTGCGGTGCGTTCGGCTTCTTGAGTCGTAACGCCTGAAACGCAAAAGCCCCGGCCTTGATGGCCGGGGCTTTTTTATGCGATCCCCTTTGGCAATGGGGACCGCCGCTGGTCTGAAAGAACATCAGACCTGTGATTTCTGACAGTAGCCAGGATCATAGTTTTATCGAAAGGTTATGCCGCGTACTCGAACGGGGTTCACCATGAAGCGTTTCTGGAAAGGATTCTCCAGCTACACGGTGGTCGGTGTCGCCAACACGCTGATCCACTGGCAGATCTTTTTCCTGCTGAGCGTGGCGGCTGACCTCAGTCAGGCGGTCAGCAACCTGGCAGCCTTCTGCGTTGCCGCTTCGTTTTCCTTCTACATGAACGCGCTTTATACCTTTGATGCCAAAGCGTCAGTCGGCGGCTATCTACTATTCTTGGGAGCCATGGGTGCCCTGAGCCTGGGCGTCGGCCATGCCGGAGACGTATGGAGACTTCACGGCCTGCTGACCGTAGTCCTGTTTTCGGCGTTGAGCCTGGTGCTCGGCTTTCTGTTTTCCAAGTACGTAGTGTTTCGCGAGCGTGACGCATGAAAGTCTCGTTGATCGTTCCGGTATTCAATGAAGAACAGGCGATCAACCTGTTTTATCTGGCGGTGCGGCGTGAATTGAAACTTGAAAACACTGACGTCGAGATCGTGTTCATCAACGATGGCAGTTCCGACCGGACGGCGGAGCAGGTCACGGCCCTGGCGCAAGCCGATGAACAGGTATTGCTGATCAACTTCTCGCGCAACTTTGGCAAGGAACCGGCGCTGTTCGCCGGCCTGGAATATGCCACCGGCGATGCGGTAATCCCCATGGACGTCGACCTGCAGGACCCGATCAGCGTCATCCCGCGGTTGATCGACGAATGGCAAAAAGGCGCCGATGTGGTGCTTGCCAAACGCCGTGACCGGACCGCCGACAGTTATCTGAAACGCCACAGCGCGGCGCTGTTCTACCACTTGCTGAACCGCATTTCTTACACCCGCATTGAAGAAAATGTCGGAGATTTCCGGCTCATGGACCGCAAGGTGGTCGACGTGATTCGCGCACTGCCCGAGCATCAGTTATTCATGAAGGGCGTCCTGTCGTGGGCCGGCTTCACCACCGTGGTGGTGGAATACGAGCGCGCCAGGCGGGTGGCCGGGAACAGCAAGTTCAATGGCTGGAAACTGTGGAACCTCGCGCTGGAAGGCGTGACCTCGTTCAGCACGGTGCCGCTGCGTTTGTGGACATATGTCGGTGGCGGCATCTCGATCTTCGCGGTGCTCTACGCGGTGTACATGGTGCTGGACAAGATTTTCTTCGGCAACAGCGTCCCCGGTTACCCATCGTTGATGACGGCCATTCTGTTTCTCGGCGGCGTGCAACTGATCGGCATCGGCATCCTCGGGGAATACGTCGGCCGCATCTACATCGAAGCCAAGCACCGGCCGCGCTATGTGGTCAAAGACATCGTTGGCGGCAAAGACCGGCTCGGGCTTTAGCATGGGTCGATTCAGCGACTTTTTCAGCAAGGAACTCGGACGTCGCCAGGTCTGGCTGTTTTTTCTGCTCGCCACCTTTGTTTATGTGGTGCCGCTGATCCTCGCGGACTATCCCTATATCGATGACAACTGGCGCTCCCTGTCGGCGGGCATGGCCTGGGCGGAGCAGGGCCGCTTGTTTACCGAGCTGTTCTACAACCTGCTCACCTTCAACAATGCCGCGCCGAACATCTTTCCGCTGCCGCTGTTGATCGCGACGCTGGCCATGGCCTGTGCGTTGACCAGTCTGACATTTCATTACTACCCGCAGCCGACGCTTGCTTGTTGTCTGGTGCTGCTGCCGCTCTGGTACAACCCCTTCTTTCTGCAAAACCTGTCGTATCAATACGACGGTCCCGCCATGGCCTTGAGCCTGGTGGCGGTGATCTATGCAATCACGTTTCGTCACCCTTCGCGCATTCTGCAATGGCTGGTGCCGTCCTTCCTGATTGCGCTGGCGCTGGGGCTGTATCAAGTGAGCCTCAACGTGTTTCTGGGCCTGTGTTGTCTGGAGCTGCTCAGGTGCGTAAATGACCGGTGGGCCTGGCCGCAGTTATGCAGTTTGATCGGCTGGAAAATCGCCCAGACGGGGCTTGCCTGGTTGATTTACATCGCCAGTGCTTATCCATTCATGAAGCACGATCGCACCTTGATATTGAACTGGGCGGCAGAGCCCCTGCTGCAACTTCAAATGAACATCGCCAGGGTGCTGGAAAAAGTCGTGCTGCTGTTTCACGGCGGGTTTGCCTGGGTGTTCGCCGGGCTGTTGCTGTGTGCAATGGCCGGCGCTGTGCGACTGGGGCTGAACGTACTTGGACGTCAAGACACACGGCTGAAGAAAGCCCTGATCGGTCTGTTGTGTTTGCTGACATTGCCGGTGGTGACACTGCTGGTGTCGGGGATGGCGCTGTTTTTCCGAGACTTCAACGAAGGCGCCAGGACGCTGATGGGCTTCGCGGCTCTGCTGGTGCTGCTGTTCTACTTGAGCCACTTGGCCCTGGCAAAAATCCATGAGCGGCTGCCGCTCTTGTTGGTGATTCCATTGCTGGCGATGCTGTCGCTGTCATACGCCTATGGACGGGTGCTGACGGTGCAAAAAAACTTCTCGACCAGTGCGTTGTTCAGCCTTCAAAACGACTTCGCGAACCATCGGCCATTGCGCGAGGCCAAGCGCATTTACCTGTCGGTGACGTACTCCGATCACTGGCTACTGGGCGCCGCAGGCTCGTTCAAACAGATGCCGGTGTTGCACTATCTGTTGAACATCGACTTTTTCATCCTCGCCGAAAACCTGCCGAAAGTGGGCATCACCAACGTGGTGGCGGAGAAGGAGCGACGTAATGCGACCAGGGTGGGTTATCAGGACTACCCACCGCTGGTTGAACGCCAGTATTACCGGATCTACCTGATTGGTGATTACGGTTTTATCGTCATGACAGAACCGCTCCCGACCACAGCGCTTCGCTGGTGAAGCGTGACGGTCCATGGTTTACACCTGCATCCCCAAAGTGACCGTTGGTCTGGAAGGTTCACCGACCTGATAGTTCTGACAGTAGACCACCACCGGGTCGTCACTTACTTTGAAAGGCACCTGAAACAGGGATTGGCGGGGCTGGTATGAAAGCTGTATGGAAAGGATTCTCGAGCTACACGGTGATTGCGATGGCCAATGCGCTCATTCATTGGCAGATTTTTTTCGTGCTCACCACAGCGGCCGAACTCGATCAGGCTGCCAGTAACTTTGCGGCATTTTGCGTCTCCGCATCGTTCTCCTTCTATGTGAATGCGCTTTACGTATTTGATGGCAAAACATCGATGCTCGGTTACCTACTTCTGATTGGTGTCATGGCCCTGTTGAGCTACGGCGTCGGGCTCGTTGCCGATGAGTGGCGAATTCATGGGCTGGTAACCGTCGCCTCGTTTTCGTTGTTGAGCCTAGTTCTCGGGTTCTTCTTTTCGAAGTTTGTCGTGTTTCGCGAACGCGAGGTGTGAAGGTTTTCGCTGACGTCAGCCATCACCCCATAGAAACTCACAACGACATGTCAGGCATTCTGCGCCTGCAAAAAAATCGAAAACAGCTCGGACTGGGACTTGATTCCCAACTTGCTGTACATGTGTTTCTTATGGACTTTCACGGTTTCGACAGAGATTTCCAGCTTGCGGGCGATTTCTTTACTGGAGCAACCGCTGAGCATCAAGCGCCCGACGTCCAGCTCCCGGGCAGTCAATTGCGCACCTTTGAGTTGCTGCACTGACGCTTCCAACTGCACACGCCAGTCGCCCTGGATCGGCGCCGGTGCGAGTGCCACGACTTCATTGATCTCGTAGGGCAGGCGCTGGCGCAACAGACCAAGCACCCAGGGCTGGATCAGCGACAGCAAGGCGATTTGCTCGCCGCTGAAACGCTGTTTGCTGCCCAGTGACAGGCACAGCGTACGGTCGCCTTCGAGCTGGCAATTGAACTGGATTTCATCGGCCACCACGTTCAGACGAAAGTAGCGTTGGTAATACTCGGTCAGCTCGAAATGCTCCGGCGCTACTTCCGACAGGCGATACAGCCCGGTGCGCGACTGTTCGCGGCAGGCGATGTAGAACGGGTCGAGCAGGTACAAGCCACGCAGGTAATCCTGGAACAACTGATCGGGGCTGCCGTCCGCACCCGGGCATTCGGCGAACACTTGTGGGTGCTGATCGGCGCTGAAAAGCAGCGCCACCCAGCTGTCGAAGGGCACGTACTGATCCAGCAGGCGCACCAATTGCGTCCAGAAGTTGGGCTTGTCCAGGGCGTCGATCAGTTGTCCAACCGAGCGGTGCCAGGCGACGTCGTCTAACGAGAGTGTCATGCATCTACCCCTATCGGGTTACCCCAGCGGCGTGATTTCCCGGCCGGTGGCTTGCTGCGCATACTGGCGCACAGACACCGGCCGGGCAATCTTTCTGCAGCCCTGCCTCCATAACAAGGAATACCGATGAAGGTCGAACTCGCCCAATTGGCGGGCCGTGACAACGACACGGCTTACAACCTCGAACGCGCCCTGGTGGCGATCGCTGCGTGCGCCGCCGATACGCAGCTGATCATGTTTCCGGAAAGCCACTTGATGGGCTTTCCCTCGGCCGAGACCGTAGCCGAGGTCGCCGAACCTCTGAACGGCCCCAGCGTCAGCCGCATTGTCGCGGCGGCCCGTGAACGCAACATCGCGGTGGTCATCGGCGTGGCCGAAAACGACAACGGCCGCTTCTACAACACCACGCTGCTGATTACCCCCGAAGGTATTGCGCTGCGTTATCGCAAGACGCACCTGTGGGCGTCGGATCGCGGCGTCTACGAGCCGGGCGATCGCTATGCCACCTGCCTGTGGAACGGGGTGCGTGTGGGCCTGCTGATTTGCTACGACATCGAATTCCCCGAAACCGCCCGCGCCCTGGCGCAACTGGGGGCCGAATTGCTGATCGTCACCAACGGCAACATGGACCCCTACGGCCCGACGCACCGCACCGCGATCATGGCCCGCGCCCAGGAAAACCAGGCGTTTGCGCTGATGGTCAACCGGGTGGAAGAGGGCGATGGCGGGTTGCTGTTCGCTGGCGGCAGTGCCCTGGTAGATCCGCTTGGAACTTTGCTGTTCGAAGCCGGGCGGGAGGAGGGGCAGTTTGCGGTGGAGCTGGATCTGCGTCAGCTGACGGCGGCGCGGCAGGATTATCGGTACCTGGATGATCAACGGCTGAAGTTGCCGGGGGAGTTGGTTGAGCATGCTTCTGGATTGCGGGAGTTGCTGATACCCAAGAGCTGATCTGAATTTTTTGTTGTCTGGGCTGGCGCCTTCGCGGGCAAGCCCGCTCCCACATTGGTTTTGTGAACGCCCGAGATCAAATGTGGGAGCGGGCTTGCCCGAGAAGAGGCCCTGACGGACGACACATCTGCTTGCCCTTGAACGAAGAACAACAACGCAACACCCGTAATTTTGCGCCGAACTCGGCTCTGCCATAAATCCAATAAAATCCGGAGTAGTCGCTCATGGCTCGTTTGCAACGCACCCTGTCACTGGGGTCGGTGGTGCTGTTCGGCATCGCCTACATGACGCCGATCATTGTGCTCGGCACCTTTGGCATCCTCGCTCAATCCACCGCCGGCATGGTCCCGGCCGCTTACCTCGCAGCGCTGGTGGCGATGTTCTTCACCGCCATGAGCTACGGCCGAATGGCTTCGGCATTTCCTGTCGCTGGTTCGGCCTACACCTATGTACGCAAGGCGATCAGCCCGAAACTCGGTTTTATCGCCGGTTGGGCGGTCTTGCTCGATTACCTGTTCCTGCCCATGGCGATCTGGCTGATTGGCGCGGCCTACCTCAATTCCGCGTTCCCGGCCGTGCCGCAGTGGATCTGGGTGCTGGCGTTCATCGGCGTCACCAGCGCGATCAACATCGTCGGCCTGAAACTGGCCAACGGCATCAACGCCTTACTGATGCTGGTGCAGTTCCTGGTGCTGATCGCGTTTGTCGTACTGTGCGTCCACTACGTCGGTGGCGATGCGAGCACGCCGCTTTGGTCGATCAAGCCGTTCTTCAATGGCGACATGCAGATGCCCTTGATCATGAGCGGCGCGGCCATCGCCTGTTACTCGTTCCTGGGCTTCGACGCGGTTAGCACCCTCACGGAAGAAACCCGCGATCCACGCCGCACCATCCCGCGGGCGATCATGCTGATTACCCTGATCGGCGGGTTGATTTTCGTCGGCGTGTCGTACTTCGTGCAGATTGCGCATCCGTCGTTCCAGTTCGACAGCGTCGACTCGGCGGCCTATGAAATTGCCCGCAACATCGGTGGCGACCTGTTCGTGTCGGTCTTCCTGATCGGTCTGATCGTCGGTCAGTTCGCCTCGGGCCTGTCGGCTCAGGCCAGCGGTTCACGGTTGCTGTTCGCCATGGGCCGCGACGGTGTGCTGCCAAAATCTTTCTTCGGCACCTTGCACGAACGCTTCGGTACGCCGATCAACAGCATCCTGCTGTGCGCCGTGGTGGCCTTGCTGGCGCTGAAACTGGACGTCACCACCTCGACCTCATTCATCAACTTCGGCGCGTTCCTCGCATTCAGCCTGGTGAACCTGTCGGTGATCTTTCACTACTGGATTGGCGGCGAGAACAAAGGCCTGCGCGAATTCATTCTGTTCCTGCTGTTCCCGTTCATTGGGTTGGCGGCGGACCTGTGGCTGATGATCAGCCTCGATCACCTGGCGATCTATCTGGGCCTGAGCTGGCTGGCGATTGGCGTGGTGTACCTGGCAGTGCTGACCGGCGGCTTCCGTCGCCAGCCACCGGAGATGGATTTCCAGGAGGCCGCGTAATTGCCTGACTGCTGAGAAATCTGTGGGAGCGGGCTTGCTCGCGAAGGCGTCGTCTCAGTCAACCTCAATGGCGACTGACACACCGCTTTCGCGAGCAAGCCCGCTCCCACATTTTGAATTGTGTTCAGGTTGCTGGTTTGGTCTGGCGCACCGGCAACTCGACCCGAAACGTGCTGCCGACACCCACTTCACTGCGCACCGAAATGTCCCCGCCGTGTTTCTTCACGATGCCATAGGACAGGGACAACCCCAGCCCCGTCCCCTGGCCCACCGGTTTGGTGGTGAAGAACGGATCGAAGATTTTTTGCAGGCTCTGCGGCGCAATGCCGGCGCCGGTGTCCGCCACTTCGATCCACACCATTTCCCCAGCAAGCCCGGTGCGCAGAGTGAGGGTGCCGCGTTCCGGGCCGATGGCCTGGGAGGCGTTGACGATCAGGTTCATGATCACCTGATTGATCTGTGAAGGCAGGCATTCGATGTCGGGCAGAGCCTGATAGTCCTTCACCACATCAGCCTTGTACTTCAGTTCGTTGGCCACGATGTTCAGGGTCGACTCGATGCCCTGTTGCACATTCGCCCACTGCCACTCCTGGCTGGAGTCGATGCGGGAAAAGTCCTTCAAGTCTTTGACGATCTGCCCGACCCGGCTGATGCCTTCCTTGGATTCCTTGATCAGCAGCGGAATGTCCTCGCGCAGGAATTCCAGTTCGACCCGTTCGCGCAGCTGTTGCAAACGTTCGATCAGCTCACTGGAGCCGATCGCTTCTTCCGCGTCCCGATAGGCGTCGAGCATTTCCTGCAACTGCTTGAAGTAGCCATCCAGGGTACCGAGGTTGGAGGAAATGAAGCCGATGGGGTTGTTGATTTCATGGGCAACGCCAGCCGCCAGTTGCCCGAGGGAGGCGAGTTTTTCCGATTGCACCAGTTGGGATTCAAGCTGTTTGCGTTCGTCGATTTCCCGTTGCACCAGATGCTCCAGGTGGATCATCTGCAAACTGGCCCGCTCAGTCATGTCCCATTTGGTCAGCAGGGTGTTGGCCATCTGCTGGACTTCAATGTTGTCGAACGGTTTTTTCAGAATCAGCAGGCGGTCATGGGCCTGCAAACGGTCCAACAGTTCATCCCAGGAATAGTCGGAGTAGGCGGTGCACACCACGACTTGCAAGCGTGGGTCCTCCAGCCACAGGTGCTCGATGGTCTGCGCGCCGTCCCAGCCCTCGGGCATACGCATGTCGACGAAGGCCAGGGCGTAGGGACGGTTTTCCTGCAAGGCCCACTTGAGTTTGCCCAACCCTTCTTGCCCGCCGTAAGCCGAATCCAGTTCGAACAGGACGCTGGCGAATTTCACTTCACTGCCGAACAGTGCCGCCTCCATCTCGTCCAGTTCGGCGGTAGGCACCGGCGTGGGCGTGAGGATCTTGCGAAAATCCACATGAATGGACGGGGTGTCGTCGATCAGCAGAATGCGGCGGTTCGACAGTGCGCTCATGCCGGCTCCGTGACCGTTTTCAGCGGGATCTGCAAGGTGAACAACGCGCCCTTGCCCGGCCCGTCGCTATGGGCGGTCAGGTGGCCATTCATCTCGATGGCGGCCAGGGCGCAGCTGTGCAGGCCGAAGCCGTGGCCTTCCTTGCGGGTGGTAAAACCGTGGGCAAAGATGCGCGTCATGTTTTCCTCGGCGATGCCTTCGCCGTCATCCTTGACGCTGACTTGCAGGGTCGTGTCGTCGACGATTTTCACCCCCAGGGTCATTTGCCGCGGGCGATTGCTGAGGTCGGACATGGCGTATTTGGCGTTGCTGATCAGGTTGATCAGGATCAGCAGCAGCCGGTGCTTGTCGCCCATGACCTGCGGCACGTCGCTGTACTCCTTGACCACCGTGACGTGATGCCGGGTGAGGGCGCCGGAGTTCATGCGCAGGGCGTCCTCCAGCAGTTCACTGATGTGCAGCGGTTCCATCAGGCTGTTGGCACCCGCGTAGGACTGCTGGGTGGCGACGATATCCTTGATGTGGTCGACGCTTTTGCTCAACTGGGCGAGTTCGTCGGTCATGCCTTGTTGTTCAAGGGCAATGGCTTCCACCAATTGATTCAGGTAGCCGGGCAGCAACTTGCCTTTCTCGTCTTCGGTCAGGAAGGTCCCAAGGTCGCCCTGATGTTCGTTGATCAATTGCATGGCCTTGCCTAGCCCCTGCGCTTTGCTGGCGCGCAGTCTGCGGGTGACGAGGTCGGCCGAGATGTTCACGCTGTTGAGCACGTTGCCGACGTTGTGCAACACATTGGTGGCGATCTCGGCCATGCCGGCCTGGCGTGCGGTATCGAGCAGTTCGCTTTGGGTATCCTTGAGTTCGCGGGTGCGCTCTTCGACGCGTTGCTCGAGGTCGTCATTGACGGTTTTCAGGGCTCTGTTGACGCGATTGATCACCGTGAAACTGCGCATCAACTGGATCGCCATGTACACCAGCAACAACACCAACAGCACCGAAAACACCAGCATGTAGAAGTGATAGCGCTGCTCGATCGCATCAGCCTGCTGCTGGTCGGTGTTGAGCAGGGAAATGATGTCGTCCAGGCGTTCAGCCACGGGGACGGCCTCGATGTTCTCCAGCAATCGATTGACCACCGGTTGTTCCCGCAGGATGAGCGCGATGTGGCTGCTCAGAATTTCGATCGGACTGTGGAACTGCACCGGCAGTCGCAGTTTGTTCACCGCCAGTTTGTTCAGCCCTAACAGGATGTCGGCGGCCCTGTCGTCGGAGGTGACCAGGGCGAATTCCAGGCTGCTGAGCAGCAAGTCATAAGTGTCGGTGGAAATGTTCTGCAATTGCAGTTTGTCCTCGTCCACCAAGTGGGTCAGCTGCTCCAGGATATCGTCTTCGGCCGTGGGCAGGAACGCCAGGGAGTTGCGCAGCACGGCATTGTGCGATTTGAACTGCTCAACCAATCGGGTCTTTTCCTGGATGGCGGAGAGATAGGCTTCATCGCGGGCACGCCAGACGGGCGATGTGTTGCGATCGTGGTTCGATTCCAGGGTGTCGAACTGCTCCCACAGGTGTGTCATCTCGGTCAGCGGCGCGACCAGCGGATCGTAGTTGTGGCTGATGGCGATCCTGGCCTTGAGAATTTCGGTTTCCCATTGCGCGTTGAGTTGCTTCAGGCGACCGATCAGGGCACGGGATTCGGCGTAGCGGGTCGTCTGGCTGGAGTTGGATTTGAGGTACAGAAACAGCAGGGTCGAGGCGAGTAGAACGGCCACGAAACCGAGCAGCACCAGGTTGCGACGACGGGACATGTTCATAAGGACTTGCCCTCCCATTCGCCGGTCAGGGTCTTGAGGAATTTGATGATCAGGGTTTTGTCCTCGTCGGAAGGAATGCGTCCGAGCTGGAACTTGAACATCACATCCACCGCGTCTTCGAGGGTTTTGGCCGAGCCGTCATGAAAGTACGGCGCGGTCACGGCAACGTTGCGCAGGCTCGGCACCTTGAACACGTTGCGATCCTCTTCATCCTGGGTCACCAGATAACGTCCCAGATCGGATTCGGTAGGTGCGCCCCGAACCTGGAAGTAATCGCCCATGACACCGAACTTCTGGAACATGTTGCCGCCGATGTTCACCCCCTGATGGCAGGCGATGCAGCCGTAATCCTTGAAGCGTTGGTAACCGTACTTTTCCTCTCGGCTGAGAATGTCGGTATCGCCCAGCAAATACTTGTCGAAACGTGAGTTGGCACTGATCAGCGTGCGCTCGTAGGTGGCCAGGGCATTTTGCACATTGTTCATGGTCACGCCGTCCGGGTAGGCGTTTGTGAACGAGGTCTGATAAGCCTTGTCGGCAGCCAGGGTCTGCACCACGTGTTCCCAGTTGCTGCCCATTTCGCTGGGGCTTTGCACCACTGCATGGATTTGGGTTTCCAGCGTATCAGCCCGGCCGTTCCAGAATTGCCGGAAATTCAAGCTGGAATTGAACACGCTGGGGGTGTTGATCGTCACTGGGTTGCCATTGAAACCGATGGAAAAGGCCTTATCGTCGGCGCCACCTTTTTCCAGTCGATGGCAACTGGCGCAGGACAATGAGCTGTTGACCGACAAGCGGGGCTCGTTGAACAACTGACGACCGAGTTCGACCCGCAGCGGATTCTGCTGCGGCACCGCCGGCAGCGGTCTGAGCGGTTCATCCAACGGCGCGCCGTCGGCGTTCAGGCAGAGCCCGAGTAGCGGCACCAGGAGCAGGCGGTGGAAGGAGGGTGACATCTGAGGATTCCTTGGCTGATAGCCTGAGTTTCGTTGCGCATCGTTCACATGGCTGCGGAGGGAGGAGGCTTTACGGACTTCAGATACTGGACGAAGGCGTCCGGCTCCACGGCTTTGCTGAAGTAGTAACCCTGGACTTCTTCGCATTGATGCGCCTTGAGGAAATTCAGTTGTTCGAGGGTTTCCACCCCTTCGGCGATGATGGTCAGGTTAAGGCTGCGGCCCAGGCTGATAATGGCGCTGACCAGGGCTGCGTCATTGCTGTCGTTGGTCAGGCCGCGAATGAACGACTGGTCGATTTTCAGCACATCGATGGGGAAACGTCGCAGGTAGCTGAGGCTCGAATACCCGGTACCGAAGTCATCGATGGCCAGTCGCACCCCAATGACTTTGAGCCGGGTCAGGGCGTTCACCGTGGTATCGACGTTCTGCATCAACACGCCTTCGGTGATTTCCAGTTCCAGCAAGGCCGGTTCCAGGCCCGTTTGTTTGAGTGTCTGCTCAATGCCGTCGACAAAGTCCCGCTGGCGGAAATCGATGGCCGACATGTTCACCGACATGCAGATCTTCGGCAGACCGGCGGCCTGCCAGGCACAGGCTTGTCGGCAGGCTTCGGCCAGCACCCATTTGCTCAGCGGCACGATCAGGCCGCTGTCTTCGGCCACACCGATAAAGTCCGATGGATACACCAGACCGTGCCCCGGTTTTTGCCAGCGAATCAAAGCCTCGGCACCGACCACCTGACCGCTGACCAGGTCCAGTTTGGGCTGGTAATGCAGGACAAACTCCTTGCGCTCCAGCGCCAGGCGGATGCCGGACTCGATGCTTTGCTGATCCCGGGCACGCTGGTTCATCTCGTCGATGAAAAAACTGAAATCGTTCGGGCCGCTTTCCTTGATGTTGCGCATCGCGGTTTCGGCTTTCTTGATCAATGCGATGGCATCAAAGCCGTCGTCGGGATAAATGCTGATGCCCAGGCTGGCCGTCACGCTCAGGTCATGGCCGGCGATGTGCTGGGGCGCACGGATGGCGTTCAAGAGTTTTTCGGCAATCCCCTTGGTCTGCTGGGGGTGGCGGATATCGGCGAGGATCACCACGAACTCGTCAGAGCCGTAGCGAAACACCGAGTCGGACTCGCGTACCGTCGACACCAGGTTTTGCCCGACACGCTTGAGCATCTCGTCACCGGCCGGATGCCCCAGGGCGTTGTTGATGCGCTTGAAGCGATCAAGTCCCAGAAACATCACTGCCAGTTGTTTGTCATGGCGCCGGGACAAGGCCAGGGACTGGTTCAACCGGTCGCCCAGCAGCGTGCTGTTAGGCAGTTCAGTCAACACGTCGTACTGCAACAAATGCGACACCTTGAGCAATTCGTGGACCCGCGCCTCGATGGTCTGCTCCAGGCTCAGCACCTTCATCGCGGCGTCCTGCGCCATCTGCCACTTCCAGGTCAGGGCACTGGCCATCTGGCGGATTTCCAGGCTGTCGAAGGGCTTTTTCAGCACCAGCAACTGGTCGCCGAATTCCAGCCGCTCGGCCATGGCTTCCCAGGTGTAGTCGGAATAGGCCGTGCACAGCGCGATTTGCAGGTGCGGGTCGGCCTTCCACAGTTGTTCGATGGTTTCCAGGCCGTCCCAGCCCGGTGGCATGCGCATGTCGGTGAACACCAGCGCGTAGGGGCGACCTTCGGCCAGTGCACGCTCGACCAGTTCGAGGGCTTCCTGCCCCTGATACGCCGAGTCGAGCTGGAATGTCAGCCGAGCCAGTTGCAGCGTGCCGAACAGCGCTTCTTCAGTACCGGCCAGGGTCTGTTCGTCTTCAGTCTCCGGGCCGAGGATCTTGCGAAAGTCCTGATGGATCGAAGGCGTGTCGTCGACAATCAGAATGCGCCGGTTGGTCTGCACGAAAGGCGTTTTCATTCCTTGTCCTCCGTGGAGCGTGGCGGGTTACCCAGGATCGGCCCGATGTCGTGTTTCGCGGGCACAATGCTCCCGGCCTTCAGCAGCTCGGCGGCTTGCTGGCTGCTGACAGCCTTGCTGAAGAAATAACCCTGGGCGTTCATCGGTGAACCGGTGGCCATCAACGAACTGCGCTGTTCCTCGGTTTCGACGCCCTCGGCAATGATGCCGATTCCCACTTCACGGGCGAAATTGATAATCGCGCGCAGGGTGTTCGCACTGGCCGGATCGCGGGCGGCGGTGTCGATGAAGGCCTGGGCGAGTTTCAGGTGATTGACCTGGTAAGTCTTGAGGTAGTCGAACGAGGAATATTCGGTGCCGAAGTCGTCGATGGCGATCTTCACCCCCAGCTCACGCAAGCGCGGCAATACATCGTTGTGGGTCCATTTGGTCTGGGCCAGCGTCGCCTCGGTGACATCGAAGCGCAGGTCCCAGGGGCATAGCTCCCAGCGTGCGGTGGTGCGCAGCACATCATAGATCAGCTCGGGACCACTCTTGAGTTGGGCCAGGGACAGCTTGATCGCAATCACCGGCGGCGCCATGCCTTCGTCGCGCCATTGGCGCATCTGCTGGCAGGCGCGATCCAGTATCCAGTGACCGAGGGCAACGATGGTGCCGGTCTTTTCCGCGGCAGGCAGGAACGCCGGGGCATCGAGCAAGCCGCGCGTGGGGTGGTTCCACCTGACCTGTGCTTCCATGCCGAGGATCTTGCCGCTGCTCAGGTCGACTTCCGGCCAGTAATGCAGTTCGAGCTCGTGGTGTTCGATGGCCTCTCGCAAGTCGCTGGCGATGGTCATGCGCTCGACCACCTCCTGATTGATCTCCTCGGAATGGAAATGGTACTGGTTGCGACCCTTTTCCTTGGAGCGATAGAGCGCCATGTCGGCCTGGGTCAGCAGGTTGTCGGCAGTTGTGCAGAGCGCGCTGTAACTGCTGATGCCAATACTGACCGAGACCCGCACATCGTTGCCGGTCAGGGAGTAGGGCAGCACCAGCGCATCGCGGACCTTGGCAGCCAGTGCCGCTGAGTGGGTCGGGTCGCTGACGTCCAGCTGCAGGATCGCGAACTCATCGCCGCCGAGGCGGGCGACCACATCGTTTTCGCGCACACAAGCCTTGATGCGTCGGGCGACTTCTTGCAGCAACAGGTCACCCACCGGGTGCCCGAGGGTGTCGTTGATTCGTTTGAAGTGATCCAGGTCCAGATAAAACATGGCAAACGTTGCCGCGCCTCGACGAGCGGCGGCGAAGGCCTGGTGCAGGCGTTCGATCAGGGTCGCGCGGTTGGCGAGTCCGGTGAGCCCGTCGGTGCGCGCCAGCAGGGCGATTTTCTCCTCGGCCACCTTGCGTTCGGTGATGTCGATGATGATGCCTTCGACTTCCAGCAAACGGCCGTCGGCGTCGCGCACCGGGATGTAGCGGTTTTCCACCCAGCGCCAGGCGCCCGCGCCAGTGCGCATGCGAAACTCGATGGAGGCGCCTGCGGCATGGCGATCCAGCACCCGGGCCATGGCGGTGTCGACCTTCGGTTGATCGTCCAGATGGATCAGCTCCCGGGCCCAGTTGGCCGAGGCCACCAGGTTCGCTGCGACATGCCCGTATTTGGTGATGTTGTGGGAGATGTACATCAATGGGAACGACGGTTCGCCCCGCAGCCGATAAAGAATGGTCGGGCTGTTTTGCACAATGATGTTCGCATCGGACAGCTCCCGGGTGCGTTCCTCGACCGCTTGCTCCAGCAGCGACATCTTCAACGCCGCGTCTTCGGTCATTTGCCACTTGGCAGTCAATGCGCTGGCCATCTGACGGATTTCGATGGCATCGAAAGGTTTCTTCAGAATCAGCAGGCGATCGCCCAGTTCCAGGCGCTCGTCGATGTCTTCCCAGGAATAGTCGGAATAAGCAGTGCACAGCGCCACTTGCAGTTTGGGATCGACTTGCCACAGCCGCTTGATGGTTTCCAGGCCATCCCAGCCCGGCGGCATGCGCATGTCGATAAAGGCCATCGCGTAGGGCAGGTCGTTGGCCAGCGCAGTCTCGACCTTGTCCAGGGCTTCGAGGCCCTGAAACGCCGAGTCGAGCATGAAACTTTGCAGAGATTGCGCCGCAGAGGTTCCAAACAGGGCGTTTTCCGCGCTGGTCAGGCGGTCGTCATCGATCGAGGGCGGGCTGAGGATCTTGATGAAGTCCTCGTGAATCGAAGCGGTGTCGTCGACGATCAGAATCCGCCGGTTGGTCCGCGCCAGCAGCGAATTCATCGACATACGCCGGGACGGGCAGCAGTTTGGTGTCGTGTACTCATAGGGGGCATCCTTTCCCTGATCACCTGGCCGAACGTACAGATTATGGATCCGAGTGACCTGAGCATAGTCGCCTGTCCACGACTTCGCGCGACTGAATGAAACGAATCATTTTCCGGAGCAGGCGGAAAAATCATCTAGCCTGTAGGTCAGGCTCCGGCAATAGGGGATTTTTGCCAGGGGCCTGACACTGCGCTGTATCCGTTTTACTTGAGGTGACGCCATGGAAGAGCAACTCCCCACGACTTTGACCTATAAACCCAAGGTGTTGCTGGTCGATGATGAGGAGTCAATCCTCAACAGCCTGCGTCGCCTGTTACGCGGCCAGCCCTACGACGTGTTGCTGGCTACCAGCGGTGCACAGGCGCTGGAAATCATGGCGCAACACCCCATCGACCTGGTGATGAGCGATGCGCGCATGCCCAACATGGACGGCGCCACGCTGCTGGCCCACATTCATCAGCGCTACCCCGACACCGTTCGGATCATGCTGACCGGCTATGCCGATCCGTCGGCGATTATCAAAGCCATCAATGAAGGGCAGATTCATCGTTACATCAGCAAGCCCTGGCACGATGGGGAAATGCTGCTGACGATGCGACAATCACTCGCCTATCAGCTTTCCGAGCGTGAACGGTTGCGTCTGGTGCAAGAGACGTGGGATCAAAACGAGCAACTGAAGTTGCTCAACGCCACCCTGGAAAAACACGTCGCCGCCCGCACTGCCGAGCTGCAGCAGACTGCCGACATGCTCGACCTGGCCTACGAAGAGCTCAAGCACAGCTATGTCACGGGCACCGAGGTGTTTTCGTTGCTGGCCAACCTGCGCTTGCCGCCGGCCAAACAGACCAATCGCCAGATCATCGAGCTGGTGCGGGTGTACTGCAAACTCCACGGACTGGATGAAGGCACCAGTCGCGACCTGACCATGGCCGCGGCGCTCTACAACATCGGCAAACTGAGCTGGACCGACAGCATGATGACCGCCCCCGCGGACCTGCTGCATCACAATGATCGAGAGCGCTATCGCGGTTATCCAAAGCAGAGTGAGTCGCTGCTGATGACCCTCGACCCGATGAAGGATGCCGCCCGTCTGATTCTTCACCATCAGGAGCGCTGGGACGGCAGCGGTTTCCCAGACCGACTCAAGGGTGAGGCGATTCCGTTCGGCTCGCGGCTGCTGAAACTGGCCGTGGATTTCATCGAACTGCAGCGTGGCCTGATCCTCGAGCGGCAGATGAACAGCGATGAAGCGCTGGTCTATATCCGTAGCTATGCCGGCAAGCTTTACGACCCCGGGATGGTGGAGGATTTCATTCAGGTCTGTGCTGCGTACCTGACCGATGTCTCGTTAGCCGATCCGACGGTCAAAGTGCTGACCACGCGGGAAGTGGCGGCGGGCATGATCCTGGCGCGCAACCTCAATGCCGACAACGGCATGCTGCTGCTCAATGCCGGCAAGGTGCTGAACGGGCCATTGGTCGAGAAGTTGATTGCCTTCGAAGCGATGGAGGGCGCGAAATACAGCATTTTTGTGCGGGTGCCGGAAGAGGAGGGCGCGATTCTTGAAGTGGGTGAGGTTGTTCAGGTGATTCATTGATCCACTGGTCCACTGATCTACTGTGGGAGCGGGCTTGCTCGCGAAGCTGTTGATCTTGCCGTTGCCGTTGCCGTTACCGCAAAAACGGATAGGTACACCCATCAAAAAAACACGTCACCTGACAAATGGCCTTCGCGTGCAAGCCCGCTCCCACAGGGATCCACGGTGCTCCGCAGAGCGTTTCCGGCGTGACGCCGCCCCGACGCTCATGTGATCCTTGCGCCTTTTCCCCAAGGCCAATCCCGATCCATGACCCTTTCATCCGCAACTTCCCCCCGCCTTATCCGCATCGCCGCCGCCCTGTTGATCGGTCCCGACGGACGAACCTTGCTGGTTCGCAAGCGCGGCACCGAGGCGTTCATGCAACCCGGCGGCAAAATCGAAGCCCATGAGCAACCGGTTCACGCCCTGGCCCGTGAACTGGAAGAAGAATTGGGTTTAGTCATCGATCCGGCGCACGCCACCTACCTGGGGCAATTCTCGGCACCGGCCGCCAATGAGCCGGGTTTTGTCGTACAGGCCGAACTCTTTCAGCTGACAATCGATTCAGACGTTACCCCGGCGGCGGAGATCGAGGAGGTGCGCTGGATCGACCCCGCCACCGAGGGTGATGTCACGCTGGCGCCATTGACACGGGACCTGATCCTGCCGTTTTATCGAGCCTCGTTAATCACGACCGCCTGATCATTCTCACGGAACGACTGCCAATGATCCCGCTTCAAGACTTGCTGATTTTCGCCGCTGCCGCGTTGCTGATGGTGCTGACACCGGGGCCGAACATGATCTACCTGATCTCCCGTTCGATCTGCCAGGGCCGCAAGGCCGGGGTGACTTCGTTGCTTGGTGTGGTCGCGGGTTTTTTCGTGCATTTGTTCGCCGCGGCGGCCGGTTTGACGGCGGTGTTTCTGGCAGTGCCGATGGCCTACGAAGTGTTGAAATGGGCTGGCGCGCTGTACCTGCTGTGGCTGGCCTGGCAGGCGGTCAGACCGGGGGCGCGCTCGCCATTCGAGGCCCAGCAGTTACCGCCGGACTCGTCGCGCAAACTGATCACCATGGGGTTTCTGACCAGCGCGTTGAACCCGAAGATCGCGGTGTTTTACCTGTCGGTGTTTCCGCAGTTCATCACGCCTGAGCACGGTTCGGTGTTCACCCAGAGTATCGTCCTTGGCCTGACCCAAATCAGTGTGAGTTTCTGTGTCAACCTGCTCATCGCGTTGTTTGCGGCGGGCATCGCTTCCTGGTTCGTCAACAACCCGACCTGGCTGGCGGTGCAGCGCTATTTCATGGGCTTCGTGCTGTCCGCGCTGGCGGTGCGGCTGATGCTTGAACAACGACGGACGGCTTGAACATGTGGATTGAACGACTGGATGCCAGCCATGCCCTGGACTATCGGGCGCTGATGCTCGAAGCCTACGATCGGCATCCCCAGGCGTTCACCTCTAGCGTACGCGAACGCGCTGCGATGCCGTTGAGTTGGTGGGAGTCGCGCCTGACCAGCAAGCTGGACGTGGTGCTCGGGGCGTTCGAGGAGGGGCAACTGGCGGGCATCGTCGGTCTGGCCTTCGAGCCTCGGGAAAAGGCCCGGCACAAGGCGACGCTGTTCGGCATGTACGTGTCCGCCGAGGTGCGCCAGCGTGGGCTCGGTTATCAGCTGGTTCAGGCGGCTTTGGCTGAAGCGCAAACCCGCCAGTGCCTGCGGCTGATCCAGCTGACCGTCACCGCGGGCAATGAAGCGGCGTTCAAACTGTACCTGCGCTGCGGCTTCATTCAGTACGGCCTCGAACCGCTGGCGGTGCGGGTGGGCGAGGACTACTTCGACAAGATCCATATGTGGCGAGAAATCTGAAGCCACCACAATCCCATGTGGTGATCACAAAAAATGTGGCCACAGAAAATCCCTGTGGGAGCGGGCTTGCTCGCGAATGCGATCTGTCTGTTACATCAATGTTGACTGACACTCCGCTTTCGCGAGCAAGCCCGCTCCCACATTTGATCAGCGAACGGCGCTAACACCATCCAGTGTCGAAAACGACGTGTCTTTCGCCGTCAGCAAGAAATCGCGCATGTATGGCGCATCCAGCATGTCGGCGCGAATGCCGGCATACAGCGTCGCAAACAAACCCTTCTCGCCCAGCCGCTTGCCCTTCACATAACCCCGTGAACTGTATTCATGCAGCGCCCAATGGGGCATGCCGCAGACACCGCGACCACTGGCCACCAGTTGCATCATCATCACTGTCAGTTCCGAGGTGCGAACCTGGGCCGGTTCGATATCGGCCGGTTCGAGGAAGCGGGTGAAGATGTCCAGTCGATCACGTTCCACTGGGTAGGTGATCAGCGTCTCCGTGAGCAAGTCTTCCGGGACGATGTAGGGCTTGCTTGCCAAACGGTGCTGGTTGGCCACCGCGAGCATCGCTTCATAAGTGAACAACGGCACGTAAGTGATCCCGGCCAGCTCCAGCGGATCGGAAGTCACCACCAGGTCCAGGTCGCCCCGGGCCAGCGCCGGCAGCGGGGCGAAGGAAAAACCTGAGGCCAGGTCCAGCTCGACTTCCGGCCAGGCATCGCGGAACTGATCGATGGTCGGCATCAGCCACTGGAAGCAACTGTGGCACTCGATCGCCATGTGCAAACGGCCCGCCGTGCCCCCCGCCAGCCTTGCGATATCCCGTTCGGCGCCACGCAGCAGCGGCAGCGTAGCGTCAGCCAGTTGCAGCAGGCGCAGCCCGGCGCTGGTGAAACGCACTGGTTTGGTCTTGCGCACGAACAGTGGCATGCCCATGCGCTCCTCCAGCTCCTTGAACTGGTGGGACAGGGCGGATTGGGTCAGGTGCAGGCGGTCGGCCGCATCCACGAGGCTATCGGCTTCGCGCAAGGCGTGCAGGGTCTTCAGGTGACGGATTTCAAGCACCGGGGGCTCCATGAGGAAAACTTGTGATCAACACGAAAAGGTTGAGTTTGTCTCATGTTGGGTTGTCTGTCGACAATAGCGCCATCTTTTACAAGGAGGAATATTCCCATGGCTCTGGCCCACACACTTGGTTTTCCGCGCATCGGCGCTGACCGCGAACTGAAAAAAGCCCTCGAATCCTACTGGAAGGGCGATCTGGATCAGGACGCGCTGAAAAGCGTCGGCCGCCAATTGCGTGCCACCCACTGGCAATTGCAGAAAGACGCCGGCATCGACTTGCTGCCCGTCGGCGACTTCGCCTGGTATGACCAGGTGCTGAGCCACTCGCTGACATTCGGTGTGATCCCCGAGCGTTTCGACAGCGCCAAGGATGAACAAGGCTTGCCGACCCTCGACACCCTGTTCGCCATGGCCCGTGGCGCCACCGCGGCCTGCTGCGGCGGTGAACACACCAAAGCGCAATACGCTCAGGAACTGACCAAGTGGTTCGACACCAACTACCACTACCTGGTCCCGGAATTCAGCGCTGACCAACAATTCAAACTCAGCTGGGAACAGCTGTTCGACGAAGTCGATGAAGCCAAGGCCCTGGGCCACAACGTCAAACCGGTGATCATCGGCCCACTGACTTATCTGTGGCTGGGCAAAGCCAAAGGCAACGATTTCGACAAGCTCGATCTGCTGGAACGCCTGCTGCCGGTCTACAATGAAATCCTCGGTCGCCTGGCGGAACAGGGCGTGGAATGGGTGCAGATCGACGAACCGATCCTGACCCTCGACCTGCCACAAGACTGGAAAAACGCCTTCGAACGCGCCTACCACATCCTTCAATACTCGCCGCTGAAAAAACTCGTGGCGACCTACTTCAGTGGCCTGGAAGACAACCTTGGGCTGGCAGTCGGTTTGCCGGTGCAAGGCTTGCACATCGACGCAGTACGCGCCCCGGACCAACTCGGCCAAGTGCTGGATCGTCTGCCGACCTACAAGATTCTCTCGGTGGGCCTGGTGAACGGACGCAACGTCTGGCGCTGCGAACTGGAGCAAGTACTCGCTCAGTTGCAACCGGCCCAGGAACGCTTTGGCGACAACCTGTGGGTCAGCAGTTCCTGCTCGCTGCTGCACAGCCCGGTGGATTTGGATCGTGAAGACAAGCTCGATCCGGAACTGAAAAGCTGGCTGGCGTTTGCCGTGCAGAAGTGTGGCGAAATTGCCGTGCTGCGCGACGCCCTGAACGACCCGCAATCGCCGAAAGTGCAAGCCGCGCTGGCCGAGAGCCGTGCCATTCAGGCCAGCCGCGCCGAGTCGCCGCGTATCCATAAAGCTGAGGTGCAAGCACGTATTGCGGCGATCGGTGCGGCGGACAGCCAACGCCACTCGCCGTTTGCCAAACGTATCGAGCAACAGCGTGCGCGTTTGAAACTGCCGGCATTCCCGACCACCACCATCGGCTCGTTCCCGCAGACCGGTTCCATCCGTCTGGCACGCCAGGCCTTCAAGCAAGGCAAACTGTCGGCCAACGATTACACCGACGCCATGCACAGCGAAATCCGCCACGCCGTGCAAGTCCAGGAACGCCTGGGCCTGGACGTGCTGGTGCACGGTGAAGCCGAACGCAACGACATGGTCGAGTACTTCGCCGAGCAACTGGACGGCTACTTGTTCACCCGTTTCGGCTGGGTGCAGAGCTACGGTTCGCGTTGTGTGAAACCGGCAATCATCTACGGCGACCTGAGCCGCCCGACCGCCATGACCGTCGACTGGATCACCTATGCGCAGAGCCAGACCGACAAGGTCATGAAAGGCATGCTCACCGGTCCCGTGACCATGCTGATGTGGTCGTTCCCACGCGAAGATGTGTCGCGCAAAATCCAGGCGCAACAACTGGCCCTGGCCCTGCGTGACGAAGTGGTGGACCTGGAAACCGCCGGCATCAAGATCGTGCAGATCGACGAAGCGGCGTTCCGCGAAGGCTTGCCGCTGCGCCGCGCGCAATGGCAGGAATACCTGGACTGGGCAGTGGAAGCCTTCCGTTTGAGCGCCTCCGGTGTGCGTGACGAAACCCAGATTCACACCCATATGTGCTACAGCGAATTCAATGATGTGATCGAGTCCATCGCGGCCATGGACGCCGACGTGATCACCATCGAAACCTCGCGTTCGGACATGGAGTTGCTGGAAGCCTTCGAAGCGTTCGACTACCCGAACGATATCGGCCCGGGCGTGTATGACATCCACTCGCCACGGGTGCCGGACACGGCCGAGATGGTCAAGTTGATGAGCAAAGCCGTGAAACGCATTCCAGCCGAGCGGTTGTGGGTCAACCCGGACTGCGGTTTGAAAACCCGCGCCTGGCCGGAAACCGAAGCGGCGCTCGTGAACATGGTCGCGGCAGCACGGCAGTTGCGTAGCCAGCTGGCCTGACCGACTGCGGCAGAACAGCGGGGCACGGTGTGTGCTCCGCTGTTTTTCGTTCAGAGCGCTGAAAAGTGTTTGAGGCCGAGCGGTTTGCCAATCTCTCCCCGCCAGATCGACTCAACCTGGGCACCGCTACTCGCCTGAGCCTGTTGCCAGTGCAAGCCCAGGTTGCGTTTTTCGGGTAGCTTCAAATGCGCTTTGACGAACTCGTTGAACGGCGACTTTGCTGATGTGTAATGAAAGTGCGCATACCACAAGGGCCGCGGCGGGGTCTGCGTCAGATCGCGTACCTCATACTCCTGCAGAAAATCCCTCGTTCGGTCAGGGCGTTTGCCCAGATCCCGCAATCCGCCTTCCTTGCGGATGTCCACGACCTGCTGTTCCAGCAAATAGTCCAGATAGCCTTCGGTCGGGGTCTTGCTGTTCAGGGTCTGATCAATTCGCAGCGTGCGTCCCGCTCGCACAAACTCATCCGCCCGACCGCGTAATTGCTGCGCGACCGGCTCCGTAGGCGACAGCCGTTCGATGGCTTCGGCACGCACATTCAATTCCGCGGCTTCGCTGCTCATCATGTGCTCAAGGTCGATCGGCAGCATGTGTTGTCGCGCGTAACCTTCGACTTTGCTTTGGTAGGCGCCTGCGGCACCCAGCCTTTTTCTCGCCTCTGCCAGCAACGGCTTGATGTCGGTCGGGAGCTGAAGTCGAGCAGGACCCGGTTGTGCACTGAGGTGATATTTGCCGCTGGGGCGTGGCAGCCAGGTTTCCGTTCGGCCGTCGACACCCTCGACGGTGAAGCGCTTTTGACGGGTCGCTGTGTCGGTGTTTTCCACGCCGATCAGTAACCGGTTGTCCTCCGTTTCAAAGAGCTTTTTACCCATGCGCCCTTCGATGGGAGTGACGGAGGATCGGTTTTTGATGGCATGGCGAGCGAAGTCTTCCACCCTTGTCAGGCTGTCCAGAAACACCGCGACTTGTTCCAGGTCCAGGTGATGCGGATAGCCCAGCGTCCAGGCATTGAGGCTGCGACGCAGCTCGGTGTAAGTCGTCAGGCAGTCTTCCAGTATTTTGTTGCGCTGGGCTACGTTGGCGCGTACTTCGGGAAGTTGGTGCTGGGTGAGCAGCGTGCGTCCGACGTTGGTTCGTGCCTCTTTTATCTGCACATGTAAATAAACCCAGGACAGGTCGTCGATAGCGTCGTAGTGGCTGATGGTTTCCAGCACATGCGCCGTTTTCAGATAAGCGTAATTGGTGTCGCTGAGTTTTTCGTTAATGTTCGCCAGGTCAGCGGCCATTTTGGTCTTCTGGGTGCGGTTGGTGATGCGAGCGTTCCAGCTGTTGGCCTGTTCGACAGTGGCGTGCTGTTGGTCAAACACTTGAAGAAAGGCTTTGCGGGTTGTCTTGCGTTGCGTCAAAAGCTGTAAATGTTCGGCGGCATTGAGACCCGGTGTGGTGTCCGAACGCGCAACAAGTTCATCAATGCGGTTGAGGAGTTCCAGTAGCGTTTCCGTGGCCAGATTCACGCGACGTAGCGAGCGGTCGACCACCACCCAGGCGCAGGTGCTTTGTATGGCCTCGGCCTGAGTGCGTTTTCTGCCATGGGTCAATAGCTTGAGCTCTTCCAGATTCCGGTATTGGCTTTGTGCGATGTCGATGTCGGTTGAGCAGGCGCCATCGAGCTGCGCCCTGCGTGCCTGACGCTGACTCGGTTCAAGGTTGTAATAGTGATCCAGAGCGCTGTTGGTACGGCGAGTCTGCGTATCGAGTTGCCGGGTGTACGCATCGGCGGTGTTGGTCAGGGCCTGCTGGCGACGCAAGGTTCGATCCGTCCACCAGCGCGGTAGCCAGCGGCGGATGGCGGCGGGCCAGAGCGGATCGAGCCCGTCAGCCATGTGACCGAGCGCGGCACCACCTCCCACTCCGCCGCCCTCGATCAGGGTGCCGTACACCGCGTAGTGGGTGTTCCAGTTGCCTGCCTCATCAAGGGCGATGGGTTGCTTGTAGGTGCGCGTGCCGGACCCGCTCAAACGCCAGCGCGGCGGGCTGCCACTCAACTCGATTTGGTAGAGGCGCCCCTGGCTGATCATGAAGTCACCCTCGGCGTGTCGATAAACCTGGCGGTAAAGGCCATCGGTGCCAGGTTGCAGGCCGGCCAGGGAAATCTCCTTTTCGTATTCATATCCCTTGAAGTAATCGCGGGTGCGCCGGGCCTGTCGCCCAGTTGATACCTGCATGGCACCGACACTCTTTCCTAATGTCCCGAGCTGACGGTGGCGTGTTGCCAGGCGAGCGGCAGCGGGCGCCGCAAAAGTGCCAGGAAGAACGTCCATCGCCGCGTCGATCAATGCCAGCAACACCGCTTCAACCTCGGCCAGACCTTGGCCAACATCGCCGTGCAGAGCGGCTGCCACCGCCCGATTGGCGCTGCTCCAGGCGTCGTACAAGGCAATGGCACTGCCCATGAAAGGCAACATGCCAATGGCCATCTTCAAGTAATTGAACAAGACTCCGGATTGCAGGGCGTAGCGCTCCAGGTACAACGCGTCGTTGGAACGGGAGGTCGCCCGATGGGCTTCCAGCAGACGGCCCATATGCACATTCAACAGGTGGCTCGCCATGGACGTGGTGGGTGGCCAAGCGGTGCCGATTCCGATCATCCCATCGAAGTTTTTCAGCAGCGCCTGGTTGATGCGGCTGACATGGCGAGCGAAATCACCCTTGAGCGCACGCCCGGCCAGATAGTTGGCCATGTTGCTGTGCAAGCACAGGTTGAACAGGGCCTTTCGTGCCCGTTCAAGGCTGTCGTACTGGCGCAGAAATACTTCGTCGGGGCTGTCGGGCAAGTAGAGCAGGGTAAGACCGGTGTTGCGCTCGTGAATGAAGGTAATGCCGGACAAGGTGCTCGGCCCTTGATTGTCCGTATCGGCACCACCCACGCTGAGATGCGCCGGCCACAACACGATGCGCTTGCCGTTGACCTCATACGCCTCGCGGCTATTGGCGTCGATGGCGATCTCCAGCACTTGCCGACCGTCGGCATCGATCTCTCGTCTGAGCAGGGCAAATTCGCCTTGCAGCTTGAGCATCAGGCGCCAGGGTTCGCTCAGGCATTCACGACGGTGCTGGTTACTGAAGGCTGACGCGGTCGAGGTACCGAGAAAGGTGTCACGTATCAGGGTTTCATAACGTCCTGCCAGGTCCAGTTCGGTGACGAGTTGGCGCAGATAGGGCAGCGTGATGCCGGCTTTCAGTGTCTTGCGCACGGCCTCGTCATCCACCGTGATCTCAGCCTTCATCAGCGACAGTCGCCACCACATCGATTGATCGATATTGCTCTGCGCCAGCTCGGCGAGCGATAACAAGCTTCGTTGCTGACTGGCGATCAGCGCGTTTTGCTGGGGCGTTCCCGGTGCGGCGCCGTCGCTCACGACTTTTTGCCAAGTGGTTGAGTCGGGCACGTCCAACCTCACCGCAAAACCTTGCGTGAGGCTGAAGTCCTGACGCAGGCGTGCAATGATGGCTTTTTCGCTGAAGGCATCCCGGGGCGGCAGTTCGCGTTCGAGCAGCGCATGGGAGCGTTTCATCGCCTTGATGTAAGAGGTGAACAGACGCTTGAGCCGAGCCCGTTGCGTGTCGGACAGTGAACCGAGCCACGGCGGCAGTTCACCCGCCAGAGCGCTGCTGTTTTGTTGCTCGATAATTTGCGCGTAAGCCCGCTCCCGGGCGGCCGGTATCGGTACCGTCAGGCGGCCAAGCGTTTGCTCGCGCAGTGTTTCCAACGCCACCGAACGCTGGCGCGCATGGGAGGGGACGGGGTTGGTCGCGATCAGCCGGGCAGCCTGCTCTTCGCAGTTGTAGAGCTGAATTTGGAACGCGTATTCGAATGGGTTACCGGTCAGTGCCGCGAGGTGCAGCGTCTGCGTGTTGTCGGTGGCCGTCAGTTTGAACAGCGTCTGTTCCAAGTCCTGGCGAGAGGCGAAACGCTGCAAGCCGCCGAAGCGCCCCGGCCAGTACAACAGCAGGCTGTAGGACGAGGACGTCAACAGCGCCGACGGATGGGTGAACACCAACACGCCGTCCAGCTCCTCGGTCTGAGTGGTGGTGTCAACGCCATCCGTATCGTTCGCCGACAGGGTCAGCCGCGCGGCCACCACGTCCGCATGCCGATCCATTTGATCGGGCGACTCCAGCACCGTCTTGAGCCACTGATGCTCTTCGGCGCTGATCTGCTTCAGGCTCAATTGCACGTCGGCTTCGGCCAGCAGGCCGGCCAGACGTGCCTGGTAAAGGGCGCTGTAGTGCTCATTCGGTTGTCGACGCAGTTCGAGCATCTTCAGCGGGTGGTCCGCATTGAGCAGCGCGGAGGCCGCCGTGGTGCTGGCCTGCTCTGCGGCGATGAGCGCGTCGAGTTGCTGCTTCAGAATGTGCTGACCCTGAAAGTCTTCGCCGAGCAAGTTGTCCAGTGCCATATGTTGCTGTGCCAAAGCGCTGTGACGCATGCCCAGCGGAATGTCCGGGTTCAACAGGCCGAACAGAGAAGGGCTTTCGGTCGTGTCGTCTATCGGCAGTTCGGGGGCCGGGGCAAAAACAGCTTCGCTGCGCCACTGTTGATCGACTGGCTCGGAGGACCATCGCGACAGCAGGGAGTCGGCACTCCTCTCCAGCGCAGAGTTTTCGAACGGGGTGTAGTCGACGTTGAACTGCCCGGCAGTTTGCGGATGATGTTCGATCAACCAGCGTTCCAGCTCGTTGCGGTTTGTAAAATTCATCCAGGCTGATGGCTGAAAGGGCACATACAACAATAGGGCCGCGTCCGTATCCCGGCTGATGATCAACGCCCCCGACAGTTCGACGCGTCGGTCATCGGTGCTATGTAGCAGCGGTTGTTCGACACGGGTATTGCGGGCGTCGGGCAGCGTCGGCTCAAGGTCCGGATCGACGATTACCTGCAGCGCGTTCATCTGTTCGTCAGACAAGGTTCCTTCGGCAAAAGCCAACTGACTCGAGGCCTCGAAATGCTGACGGTACAACTGGATGGCCAGCGCTTTGCGCGACAGGGCGGTGCCGGGTGCGCGTGCGCTCCACCAACCGATCCAGTCAGCATCGGGCGCCGGACTCTGCGCCATGAGTTCGATCCACTGCTCGTGGCAATCATTCCAGCGCGCCGACGCCAGCAGAAACAGATTCAGATCCGGGTTGGCGAACAAAGGGTGGGCAAGGCCAAAGTCGGCCGGTATGGGGGCGGGTACATCGAGCATGGCGACGGGTCTCCAGATGGCAGGAAGGCCGGGCTGTGCCGGCGTTCAGGGCATTAGAGATCGGGAGGATTGGAGGGTGGTGGTACATAGTTATCGCGCTATGCCATTTCCGATGCCGATGACCGTTCAGCACTCTTCATCAAACTGTCACGTAACTGTGGCAGCGCGCTTGAACAAACTTCATCAGACTCGCGCTCTACTGGGGTTCTGCGTTTCGGTGTTTTTCATGCGTGTATTTTTATTTTTGGCCGCGTTGTTGTTTGGCCTGCCGTCCCTGGCGGCGTCGCGATGCGATATCAATGTTCCGACCGAACGGGTCGATCTGGCGCAGGTGAGCCTGGCGTACCAGAGCATCGGCCGTGCCTCGGACCCGGCGCTGCTGCTGGTGATGGGCCTGGGCGGACAGTTGATTCACTGGCCGGACGAAGTCGTGGTTGCCCTGTGTCAGCAAGGTTTTCGGGTGATTCGCTACGACAATCGCGATGTTGGCCTGTCCACTTGGCGACAAACGCCGGTCGACGCCAACCTGACCTTCGAAGTGCTGCGCTACAAACTCGGTTTGCCCGTGTCGGCGCCGTATACCTTGACCGACATGGCCGACGACGCCTTCGGCCTGATGAGTGCGTTGCACGTCGAGCAATTCCACGTGTTGGGCGCGAGCATGGGGGGGATGATCGCCCAGCATATGGCGGCCATGGCACCGCAGCGGGTCGAGAGCCTGACCCTGATCATGACCAGTTCCGGCGCCGAAGGCTTGCCGGCGCCCAGTGCGGCGTTGGTGCAGTTGCTCGCGCGCCGCGGGGCGCCCAATCGTGAAGCCGCCCTCGAACAACAGGCCGACCTGCTGGCGGCGCTGGGCAGCCCGACGGTGAGTGATGACCGGCAGGCGCTGTTGCATCAGGCGGCGCTGTCTTATGACCGAGCGTTCAATCCCGAGGGCGTGAAGCGTCAGATCATGGCGATTCTCGCCGAGCCAAGTCGGGTGGCGTTGCTCAACCAATTGCGGGTACCGGCGCTGGTGGTGCATGGCACGGCGGATCCGTTGTTGCCGGTGATGCACGGGGTGCATTTGGCGGCGCATCTGCGTGGCAGCGAGTTGAGATTGATCCCGGGGCTGGCCCATCGCTTTCAGGAGGCGTTCAAGGCGCCGTTGCTGGCGGCGGTGTTGCCGTACTTGCGGGCTCACCGGGAAGACACTTCGCATTGGGCGCAGATCGAGCCGGTGGCTGAGCATAATCTGCTGTAGTCATTGAACTCGCTGTGTTCGGTCGGGCCTCTTCGCGAGCAAGCCCGCTCCCACAGGTGACCGAGCTCTCATAGAGAAATACGGTCGAATGTGGGAGCGGGCTTGCTCGCGAAGGCGGCATCACCTTCAACGTCGAAGCCGCCTGACCCAGCGCTTTCGCAAGCAAAACCCACTCCCGTACAAAGCCATCTGCACAGGTGTATCGTGCAAGCTTTCCGGCACGTTCCAGTCTGCGAGGTGAGTGATGAGTACCCCCCTGAAAATCGATTTCGTCAGCGACGTGTCCTGCCCCTGGTGCGTCGTCGGCCTGTACGGCCTGACGCGGGCGCTGGATCTGCTGGGGGACGAAGTCCAGGCCGAGATCCGTTTCCAGCCGTTCGAGCTGAACCCGAAGATGGGTCCTGAAGGGCAGAACATCACCGAACACATCACCGAGAAATATGGCTCGACACCCGAGCAATCCCAGAAAAACCGCGAAATGATCCGCGCCCGCGGAGCCGAGGTCGGGTTTGCCTTTCGCACGGACGGTAACAGCCGCATCTACAACACTTTCGATGCCCATCGCTTGCTGCACTGGGCGGGGCTGGAGGGGTTGCAGTTCAACCTGAAGGAGGCGCTGTTCAAGGCGTATTTTACCGACGGCGGCAATCCGTCCGACCACGCTCAGTTGGCGCAGATCGCCGCAAGTGTTGGTTTGGAGCAGCAGCGGGCCGAGGCGATTCTGGCTTCGGATGAGTTCGCCAAGGAAACGCTCGAAGAGGAACAACTGTGGCTGTCCCGTGGCGTGAGCTCGGTGCCGACCGTTGTCTTCAACGGGCAGTACGCGGTCACGGGCGGGCAGCCTGTGGAGACATTTGTCGCGGCGATCAGGCAGATCATGAGCGAGGCGAAGGGCGGAACGGTCAGTTGACAGAATCGGCATCAGCCGTGGGGGTCTAGCTGTGTTGAACGGAACCTGTGGGAGCGGGCTTGCTCGCGAAGGCGTCGGCACATTCAACATTGATGTGACTGACACACCGCTTTCGCGAGCAAGCCCGCTCCCACAAGGAATTGAGCCCAAGGCGCTTTGAGCATCAGATCAATTAATGGCTCAGCCCGTACTTCTTCACTTTGTCGAACAGCGTGGTCTTGGCCATGCCCAGTTCCTGACTGGCCTGGGTCAGGTTGCCGCCGCTGCGCTGCAAGGCATCGCTGAGCAGGTTGCGTTCGAAGGCTTCCACCGCTTCGGCGAAGGCCAGGCCCTGGTTGCTGCCAGTGGCGCCGGTTTTCTTGAAGGCTGGTAAGCCAAGGGCAAAACGTTCGGCCACGTTGCGCAGTTCCCGCACGTTGCCCGGCCAGTCGTGGCTCATCAGAGTCGACAGGGTCTGGTTGTCCAGCTCCGGCACCGCGCGGTCGAAGCGCAGGGATGACTGCTGCAAAAAGTGTTCGAACAGCTGCAGGATGTCTTCGCGCCGCTCGCGCAGTGGCGGCAGTTCCAGGGTTACCACGTTGAGGCGGTAATACAGGTCGCTGCGGAATTCACCGGCCTTGCTCGACTCATCCAGGTCGGATTTGGTCGCCGCAATCACCCGGCAATCCACCGCCACGCTCTGATTCGAACCGAGGCGTTCGAGGGTGCGTTCCTGCAACACCCGCAGCAGTTTGATCTGCAACGGCAACGGCATACTTTCCACTTCGTCGAGGAACAGCGTGCCGCCGTCGGCGTGTTCGATCTTGCCGATCCGCCGTTTGCCGGCGCCGGTGAAGGCGTTGGCCTCGTGACCGAAGATTTCGCTTTCGAACAGATTCTCCGGCAGGCCGCCGCAGTTCAGCGCGACGAACTGTTTGGTGTGCCGGCGGCTGAAGTCATGCAGGCACCGAGCGACCAGCTCTTTACCCGTGCCGGTTTCACCTTCGATCAGCACGTTGGCTGAGGTATCGGCGACGTTGGCAATCAATTCCCGCAGGTTCTGCATGGCCGGCGAGCGGCCGATGATCCGGCCTTCCAAGGAATCCCGCTCTGCCAATTGCCGACGCAATGACGAGACTTCCCGGGCCAGGCTGCGTTGCTCCAGCGCGCGGCGGGCAACATCCACGAGGCGTTCGGGGGAGAAGGGTTTCTCCATGAAATCGTAGGCGCCTTTCTGCATCGCACCGACAGCCATGGAGATGTCGCCGTGACCGGTAATCAGCACCACCGGCAGGCTGCGATCGCGGGCCTTGAGCCGGGTCAGCAGTTCCAGGCCATCGATGCCGGGCAGGCGAATGTCGCTGATGACGATCCCGGCAAAGTTGTCGCCGACCCGTTCCAGCGCTTCTTCGGCGCTGCCCACGCCGACGCAGGGAATGTCTTCCAGGGTCAGCGCCTGTTGGCAGCCGAGCAGTACATGGGGGTCGTCTTCGACGATCAGCACACTAAGGTCGTTGTTCATATTGGCTCGGCGGAAGTGAGGCTTACCAACGGTAAACTGAGGACGAAGGTGGTACCACCGCTGGCCGGGTGTTCGACACCCAGATGCCCGCCGGTGGCGGCGGCAAGGCTTGCTGACAGGGTCAGGCCGAGGCCCAGGCCCTGTTCGCCGGGTTTGGTGGTGAAGAACGGTTCGAACAGATGCTTGCGCGCTTCGGCGTCGATGCCGTGGCCGTTGTCGCGAACCCGAAGGCGATATTTGCCATCGAACACTTCGCCTTCAAGCCACAACTCCGGAAGCGGTTGCGCCTGCATCGCATCGAGGGCGTTGCCGACCAGGTTGACCAGAATCTGCTCCAGTCGGGTCTGGTCGATCATCACCTGCACATCGGCGAAATCGCGATGCAGTTGCAAATGCACGCTGTCCATTCGGCTGCTCAGCAGTTGCAACGCGGCGTCCACGGCTTTGCTGAGGCTGGCCTGGCCTTTGTCATCGCCGCGGCGCGCGAACGAGCGCAGGCTCGCGGTGATCCGGCCCATGCGGTCGATCAGTTCGTTAATGGTCTTGAGGTTGGTGCTGGCCACGTCCAGTTGCCCGCGCTCAAGAAAGCGCACGGTGTTGCCGGACAACGTCCGCAGCGCCGCCAGTGGCTGGTTCAATTCGTGGGCGATGCTGGTGGACATCTGGCCGATGGCGGCGAGTTTGCCGGCCTGCACCAGTTCATCCTGGGCCCGGCGCAACGTCTCTTCGGCGTGGCGGCGTTCGCGGATCTGGCCCTTGAGCCGTTCGTTGCTGGCGCGCAGGTCGGTGGTGCGTTCGGTAATCCGACGCTCCAGTTGATTGTTGGCTTCCTGCAGGGCTTCCCGGGCGGCGAGGCGGGTGGCGATCACCTTGCGCCGCTCGTTCCAGGCGATCAGCAGGAACGCCACCAGCGCAAACGCCACCGCCACCAGAATCCCCTGGTTGATCGCTTCGCGGCGCAAATCCTGCAGAGGCGTGAGCAGGGTGAAATTCCACGGGGTGTCGCTCAGCGGGCGGGTTTGTGAGAGGTAGCTGATGTCTTCTTCATCGGACTCCACCTCGCTGTTGGCGGGGAAGGTGAGTTTTTCCTCGCCTTCAGCCAGTTTCTCCCGGGCCAGCGGTTGCAGTTCATTCAGCGGGAACCAGTAGTACTGGAGGCTGCGGGCGAGTTTTTCCTTGGTCTCGTCGCTTAGCGGCACCACCGACTTCAGCCGTCGCGCCGGATCGCTGGAGAGAATGATGATGCCGTTTTCGTCGCTGACAAAGGCTTCCAGACGCGCCCGCTGCCAGCGTTCTTCCATGGCTTCAAGACGTACCTTGACCACCGCGACGCCGATAATCTTGCCGTGTTCTTCCAGGCCGTGGGCCAGGTAGTAACCGGGTTCGCCGCTGGTGCTGCCGATGCCATAGAAACGCCCCGGCTGACCGCGGACGGCATTCTGGAAATAGGCACGGAAGGACAAGTCTTCACCGAGGTAACTGTCGACATCGCGCCAGTTGCTGGTGGCCATGACACGGCCGGTGGTGTCCATCACGTAGATGGCCCGACTGCGGCTGCGCCGGTTCAGGCCTTCGAGGTATTCATTGACCGTTTGCCGGTATTCCGGCGACGGGTCGGCCAACAGCTTTGAAACGCTGGATTCGAGTTCCAGCAGGCTGGGCAGGTAGGTGTACTTGCTGATCTCGCTCTCGACGGCCCGGGCGTGCAGTTCCAACTGACGTTGGCCGTTCTCGCTGAGATTGCGGATGCCGTAGTGTTCACTGACCCAGAAGCCGAGGTAACCCAATCCGACCATCAAGGCGATGACCAGCGGCGGCAGGAACAGGTGGCGAATCAGACGGGGTTTCACGGCGAGTGATGGCGGCGCGGCGCGATAGAGAGTGGGGTCGCATTTCATCACAGATGCCTTGGGTCAACCACAACACTTACCTACAAGCCACCACCAACCTGATGGGGGAGCGGGCTTGCTCGCGAAGACGGCGGCACATTCAGCATTAATATGACTGACACACCGCATTCGCGAGCAAGCCCGCTCCCACATTGGGGAGCGGTGCCTTTCTTAGTGCTGCAGAATCTTGTTGAGGAAGTGCTGTGTACGCTCGGCGCGGTGGCTGATGTCGCCGAAGAAATCCTCTTTCTTGCAGTCTTCGATGATCTTGCCCTGGTCCATGAAGATCACGCGGTCGGCCACTTTGCGGGCAAAGCCCATTTCGTGGGTCACGCACATCATGGTCATGCCTTCGTGGGCCAGTTGCACCATCACGTCCAGCACTTCGTTGACCATTTCCGGGTCCAGCGCCGAGGTCGGTTCGTCAAACAGCATGACGATCGGGTCCATCGCCAGCGCACGGGCAATCGCCACGCGCTGCTGCTGACCACCGGAGAGCTGCCCCGGATGCTTTTTGGCGTGGGCCGAAAGACCGACGCGTTCGAGCAGTTGCAGGGCTTTTTTGCCGGCTTCTTCCTTGCTCCGACCCAGCACCTTGATCTGTGCGATGGTCAGGTTATCCATGATGCTCAGGTGCGGGAACAGCTCGAAATGCTGGAACACCATGCCAACGCGCGAACGCAGTTTCGGCAGGTCGGTTTTCGGGTCGGCGATGGATGTGCCATCGACCACCACGTCGCCTTTCTGGAACGGTTCCAGGGCATTGACGCACTTGATCAAGGTGGATTTGCCGGAACCGGACGGCCCGCACACCACGATCACCTCGCCTTTTTTGACCTCGGTGCTGCAATCAGTCAGTACCTGGAAGTCCCCATACCACTTGTTGACGTTCTTGATAGAGATCATACGGCGAACCTTTTTTGCAGACGCTTGACCAGCTGCGAGGCGGCAAAGCTGATGATGAAGTATGTGAAACCGGCAAAGATCAGGAACTCATTGGAGCGGCCGATGATGTCGCCACTGGCGCGCGAAGCATTGAGGAAATCCACCAGGCCGACCGCATAGACCAGCGAGGTGTCCTGAAACAGGATGATGCTCTGTTGCAACAGCAGCGGGGTCATCTTGCGGAACGCTTGCGGCAGGATGATCAAGCGCATCATCTGGCCGTAGTTCATGCCCAGGGCCTGGGCTGCACCCATCTGGCCCTTGGGAATCGACTGCACGCCGGCCCGGACGATTTCGCAGAAGTACGCCGCTTCGAACATCATGAACGCCACGATGCACGAGGCGAATGCGCCGATCGGGGTGTCTTCGCCGGTGATCCAGCGCAGCACGAACGGCACCGCCAGGTAGAACCAGGTGATGACCAGCAGCAGCGGGATCGAACGGAAGTAGTTAACGTAGGCGCCGGCAATGTTCGACAGCAGTTTGCTGTGGGACAAGCGCATCAGCGCGAGGATCGTGCCAAGGATGATCCCGCCGATCACGCCCAGCGCCATCAGTTGCAGGGTCATGACCATGCCGTTCCACAAACCCGGCAGGGACGGGATGATGCCCGAGAAGTCGAATTCCATCATTTACCCCCTACGGAGATCAGGCCCGGTACGGCAACTTTCTTCTCGACGCCGCGCATCAGCAGCATCAGGCCCATGTTCAGGGTGAAGTAGATCAGCGTCGCCAGGGTGAACGCTTCGAACAAGTTGGCGGAGAACTCGGCGGTTTGTTTAGTCTGCGCGAGCAGCTCCATCAGACCGATCAGCGACGCCACGGACGAGTTCTTGAACACGTTCAAGAATTCCGAGGTGAGCGGCGGAATGATGATCCGGTAGGCCTGGGGCAGCAGCACGTTCCAGTAGACCTGCGGCAGTTTGAAACCCATGGCGCGAGCGGCGGCTTCCTGGCCGCGAGGCAGCGCCTGGATACCGGTGCGCACTTGCTCGCAAACCCGCGCGGCAGTGAACAGACCCAGGCACACGACGACACTCAGGAAAGCCGAAGTGGTCGGGTTCAGGTCCTGCTTGTACCACTCTTGCAGGTTTGCCGGCAGCAGGTCGGGTACCAGGAAGTACCAGATGAACAGTTGAACCAGCAGCGGCACGTTACGAAAGAGTTCGACGTAGCAGGTCGCGATGCCCGATACGATGCGGTTCGGCACGGTGCGCATGACGCCCAGAATCGAACCCAGCAGCAAGGCAATGATCCAGGCAGCGACGGCGATGGCGATGGTCCAGCCCAAACCGGAGACGTACCAGTCGAAATAAACTTCGCTGCCCACGCCGGTGGACTTGAAGAACACGCCCCAGTCCCAGTTGTAATTCATTAGGGTCTCCCCTCAGATCGTTCGATGTACAAATGCCCGCCTGGGGAAACTCCGTTCCCGCCCCGACCTTGAGAGTCAGGCACACACGAGCGGCTCGATAGCCACCGGTTCGAGTGTTTCCAAAAATGCCAGCAGGGAGTGACAACCTCCTGAAAGGGCAGAGGCCCTCTCAGGAGATAAGGTTAGTCAGAAATCAGGATTTCTTTTCGTCAGCCGCTTTGTCGGTCGGATTGGCGATCAGCTTCTTGAGCTCTTCGCTCATAGGGAAGTTCAGGTTCAGGCCCTTAGGCGGGATTGGCTGCATGAACCATTTTTCGTAGATCTTGTTGATCTCGCCCGACTTGTAGGTCGCCACGATGGCATCGTCGACTGCCTTCTTGAACGGCTCGTCACCCTTACGAACCATGCAGCCGTAGATTTCGTAGGACTGTGGAGTACCGGTCACGGCCCAGTCATCCGCCTTCTTGGCTTTGGCGGCTTCACCGGCCAGCAGGGCGTCATCCATCATGAACGCAACAGCGCGGCCCGATTCCAGCATCTGGAAGGATTCACCGTGGTCTTTGGCGGAGATGACGTTCATGCCCATCTGCTTGTCGGCGTTCATCGATTTGATGATGCGCTCGGACGTAGTGCCGGCGGTGGTCACGACGTTCTTGCCTTTGAGGTCGTCGAAATCCTTGTACGCGGAGTCTTTCTTGGACAGCAGGCGGGTACCGATTTCGAAGATGCCGACGGAGAAGGCAACTTGTTGCTGACGCTCGACGTTGTTGGTGGTGGAACCGCACTCGACGTCCACGGTGCCGTTTTGCACCAGAGGGATACGGGTTTGCGAAGTCACCAGGTTGTATTTGATCTGGAGATTCGGCATGTCCAGGTCTTTCTTGATGGCTTCGACGATTTTCAGCTGGATATCGTGGGAGTAGCCGATCGGTTTGCCGGAAGCATCCGCGATATAGGAAAACGGAATGGAAGCGTCACGATGCCCGAGGGTGATCACACCGGACTCTTTGATCTTCTTCAGTGTGCCGGTGAGCTCGGCTGCGAAAACTGGAGTGCTAATCAGAGCGGCAGCAATGGCTGCGCCCAGGAGATGGGGAACGATGCGCATCAAATTTTCCTCGACATTGTTTTTTTTATGGAGCCAGTTCATCGGCCCTTTTGTGCTTCGAATGTCTGCCGGCTCCTGAAGGGTTGGCGCAACAAAGCATTCGTTCAAGAGTGTAGAGCATGACTCGTGCCAGGCCAGACGAAATAGGTCAAATGCTTGATTTGTAAGGGGATTAAAAATTTATGGCGGAGATTTTTAGGCGGGATGATCCGGTTAACCGAACCGACCGGCAGGTCGCGTTCGGAAAACCGAATGAAATGTCGAGGCTTGGCGAAGCTTAGGGGTATTTGCGCTTGTCCGGCGCCGGTGGGAAATACTGGTACAACCAGGTTTCGCTCAACGTCCGGTCATTGGTGCGGATGAACAGCCGCAGTTCCACGGGCGCTACGCTGTCATTGGTGGGGTACCAGTCGAATGTGATGCGGTAGCCCTTGATGTCATCGAGCACCAACACGTTGAAATCCTTGACCTCGCCGTTCGAGCACGTGACCACCGGCTCGATCCCCGTGCCTTCTGGCAAGCGGTCCAGACCACCCCCGGTAAAGTCCACGGCGAAGCGACGTGCCCAGACTGGCGGATAATGCTCGCCCGGCGCCCAGCCTTCGATGAAGCCGCCCATACCCGACCGAGTCGCGTTGACCCGTGCCAGTGGCGTGCTGACCGGCGGCAGAGCGCTCCAGTAGAGCTTGTAGCCGTAGTTCAGCGAATCACCGGCCGCGACCGGTTTTTTCGGCGTCCAGAAGGCGACGATGTTATCGAGGGTTTCACCGGTCGTAGGAATTTCCAACAAATCGATAGAGCCTTCGCCCCACGCGGTTGTAGGTTCTACCCACAGGCTCGGACGCTTGCTGTACCAGTCGACGGTGTCCTGATAGCTGGCGAACTCGTGATCCGTTTGCACCAGGCCGAAACCTTTCGGGTCCGAGTCGGCGAAGGCGTTGAACTGCAGGGTGGCTGGGTTGTTCAGCGGACGGCAGATCCATTCGCCATTGCCGCGCCACATGGCCAGGCGGTCGGAGTCATGGATTTGCGGGTGAATGGTGTCGCACATGCGCCGCTCATGGGTGCCGCAGCTGAACATGCTGGTCATCGGCGCGATGCCCAGTTGTTCGATGGCGGTGCGCGCATTGATGTGCGCGTCGATGGCCATGACCACCTGACTGGCCTGGCAGTCGATGTCGAAACGGTAAGCGCCGGTGGCACTTGGCGAGTCCAGCAGGGCGTAGACCACGAAGCGGGTGCTGTCCTTGTCCGGTGTCTCGAACCAGAACTTGGTGAAGTCCGGGAATTCCTCACGCTTCTTGGCGTAGGTATCGATCGCCAGACCACGCGCCGACAGGCCGTACTGGCCGGAGGCATCTACCGCACGGAAATAGCTGGCGCCGAGGAAGGACAACACGTCGTGCCGGTCCAGCTCCGGAGCCTTGAACAGCTTGAATCCGGAGAAGCCCAGATCGCCGGTGAGCTGCTTGGTGTCGACCGTGGTTTTTTCATAGTTGAACAGGGAAGGGCGGAAATGCACCTCCCGCGAAAGACGCGTCTTGGGATCGACGCTGTACATGCGCACCGGCTGCTTGAAACCCATGCCGACATGGAAGAACTGCACGTCCAGCTGACCATTCAACTCCTTCCACAACGAATGATTGCCGTCGTAGCGGATCGCATTGAAGTTCTGCGGCGTCATGGTGGCCAGCGTCGGCGGCAACACCTGCTTGGTGTCTTGATAACGACTGCCGGCGAGCTGCTTGGCCTGGATCTTCAGGGCTTCGAAATCGAAGGCTTGAGCCTCGCCATCCGCTGCGCCACTGCCCGCCCAGGCACGAGCGGCCAAGAGGCCAGTAGCCGATAGACCGGTATAGGCCGCGATGGCCATGGACGCTTTGAGCAAATTCCTGCGATGCATAAGTACAACCTGTCGTGAACAATCCCGCGCCGTTCCTGGCACGTGCTGGATCAGAAATATCGGTTCGGACATGCCTTCGGCCAAACGCAACGGACTTTAAACAGATGCCAAATAGCTTAAACCGTTCGGTTACAGAGAAAAAATGATTGATGGCATAGCAATAGCGCAGCAATGAAACAAGAAATGTCAGGCAAGTTTTCCGACAGCACTTTCTGATTTATAGGGCATTTCTGCTTTTTTCGACTAATTACTCTAAAAACCGCTTTTCAGCGCCCGATAAATTTCTATTCTATGGACATGACCGGTTTCGCGGCCCTTCAGGCCGGTGGGTTCAGCGCGCACCAAGCGACGACTGAAAGTGTAGTAGGGCGATGCGGTTTTCTGCAGTTTTCTTTGACGTATAGAAGGACATCGTCCATGTCGAAAGTACAAGGCATCACCGAACTGTTGGGGATTTTTCCATTCCTGGCCACGGCGCGGCGCAGGCGTCGGCTCAATTCGGAGGAAATGAAACTGGTGGAGCGCTATCGGGAGTTGTCGGAGAGTGACCGGATAGCGATGCGGTATCTGGTGGATGCGATGAGGAGTGTTTCGCGGTTTTGAAGAGGAGGGGATTTGGCCGTGACGATGTGTTGCGGTCGGGTCCTATAGAGCGGGAAGAATCCGGCTACGACAGCGGCGGGGCAAATTCAGGAATTATCATGTCTACAATCATGAGCAACGAGGAAGACATCACGATTCCGGAGCCAAAAGACAAGTCTTTCAAGACTGGCGCTCCCGATCAGTTCGAAGCCGCGCGAGGCAAAGCGGATATCAAATGGCGCCCCCATGAATTGATGACGCTGCTGCGAGGTGAGGATTGAAGTTTTGGAAGGTTAAACGCGGAAGTTTTTTAGGGGCTGATTAACCAACGGGGCGGACTATAAAGTCCGCCCCTTTTCGTTTATTCACCCTACCTTCAACTGCAAGTGCCCACGATGGTGAACGGCCGATGTGCCAGCATCAGATCAGGCATATCCCGCCACTTGATCCAGGCCTGATGCTGCCAGTGCAGCAGCGGAACCGAGATGCCGGCCCATTGCAGCGAACTCAGGCTGGGAGTGTTATCCACAGATGTCGCTTTCGAAGCACGCAGCGTAGGTATGACTTCGTTGCTCAGCCACTGGCGCAGGTTTCGGTTTTCCGGCACGAAATGGTGAACGAGAAGGGCGTACATCCCTGACTCGCTGACCATCATTGATTCGACTGTTCTACCGTCCTTGAGCAACCAGACATTGCGACGCTGATCGGGGTCGAGCTTCAGGGTTAGCCGTTCATTCAGTGATCTGCCCATCAAGCGACCGAGGTCCTGGGCACAGAACCAGGCTTGATTGTCCTGAATGAAGGCGTGGAGGAAGCGGTTGTGGCGGGTGAAGACGGTTGGGGTGAAGTGAGGATGCGTCATGGCCTGCCTCCGAGAAGACGGCTTGAAGAGTTACTGAATGAATTTTGAGCGTGCGAATGCATGAAGGTAACTTCCGTTTTGATAGGGAAAGTCGCCACCAGCCCTTCGATAGGTTGGGTGGCGAACCGAGTGGCGTTCGAAGTCGGGACACTTCCAGTCAAAACGGAAGCCGAAAGGCCCGCGCCACACGGCCCGCCATAAAGCAGAACTAATGGCAAAAAAAGCCACAGTTCTATGGGGGCACGTAAGCACCGTTCTGACATTTCCCGGCTTCGACTCCGGATCGCTGATTTTGGCAGCGACGAGGTGAAGCCTATCGTTCAGGCGCTCGCGGCGCCAAGTCTACTCTGGCGACGCTTGTTGTAGGAATCGGTGCCTTCTCCGGAAGGCTCTATCTGTAGGATTTTCCTGTTTTTGCAATGGGTGCAGAGAAGCGGCACCTGAGGCGCAGTTTTGCCTTTATTTATTCGAATCCAAGGAATGGTTTCTTGGGGATGGAGCCTGGTGGTACGTGTTGCCGCTTTCTTCCTTGATTTCGCAGTGACGCCATTCGCGAGCAAGCCCGCTCCCACAGGGGAATGCGGTCACCTGTGGAAGCGGGCTTGCTCGCGAAGCTTTTAGTGCTTGAACATCACATGCCGCACCACGGTGTAGTCCTCCAGCCCGTACATCGACATGTCCTTGCCATACCCGGACAGTTTCTGACCGCCATGGGGCATTTCGCTGACCAGCATGAAGTGCGTGTTCACCCAGGTGCAGCCGTACTGCAACCGCGCCGACAGGCGATGGGCGCGGCCGACATCCGAGGTCCACACCGACGACGCCAGGCCATAGTTTGAATCGTTGGCCCAACCCAGCACTTGCGCTTCGTCGGTGAATTTGGTCACTGACACCACCGGCCCGAACACTTCGCGACGGACGATCTCGTCATCCTGTTGCGCGTCCGCCAGCACCGTCGGTTCGAAGAAGAAACCATTGCCGTCCACCGCCTTGCCGCCAGTGATCAAGCGAATGTGCGGCTGTGCCACGGCGCGTTCGACAAACCCGGCCACGCGGTCGCGATGCTGCGCGGTGATCAGCGGCCCGAGTTCGGTCGCTGGATCATCCTGCAACCCGTACTTGATGCTGCTGACCGCTGCGCCGAGCTTCTCGACAAATTTTTCGTAGATACCGTCCTGAGCATAGATGCGGCAGGCGGCGGTGCAGTCTTGCCCTGCGTTGTAGAAACCGAAGGTGCGGATGCCGTCCACCGCGGCGTCGATATCCGCGTCGTCGAAGATGATCACCGGCGCCTTGCCGCCCAACTCCATGTGCATGCGTTTGACGCTGTCGGCGGTGCTGGAAATGATGTTTGCGCCAGTGGCGATCGAACCGGTCAGCGACACCATGCGCACTTTCGGGTGGGTGACCAGCGGGCTGCCGACCGTAGGCCCCCGACCGAACACCAGGTTGAGCACGCCGGCCGGGAAGATTTCCGACGCCAGTTCGGCCAGGCGCAGCGCGGTCAGCGGGGTTTGTTCCGACGGCTTGAGCACCACGGTATTACCCGCGGCCAGGGCCGGGGCGATTTTCCAGGCGACCATCATCAGCGGGTAGTTCCACGGCGCGATGGAGGCGATCACGCCCACCGGGTCGCGGCGGATCATCGAGGTATGGCCCGGCAGGTATTCACCGCCCGCCGAACCGCTCATGCAACGGCTGGCGCCGGCGAAGAAGCGGAACACGTCGGCAATCGCCGGAATCTCGTCGTTCAGCGCGGCGCTGTAGGGTTTGCCGCAGTTGTCCGATTCCAGTTTGGCCAGCTCTTCGCCATGGGCTTCGATGGCGTCGGCGAGTTTGAGCAGCAGCAGCGAGCGTTCTTTTGGCGTCGTTTGCGACCAGCCTTCGAAGGCACTGTCGGCGGCGCGCACGGCGGCGTCGACCTGGGCTTCACTGGCTTCGTTGATTTCCACTAGCACCCGACCGAGGGCCGGGTTGAACACCGGTTGGGCGGGGCCGTCGCCGTCGATCAGTTGGCCGTTGATCAAGAGTTTGGTCTGCATTGTTTTGTCCTCTTCGAAGCTATTGTTCTTCTATGGAAACCGGGCCCTTGTGGGAGCGGGCTTGCTCGCGAAAGCGGTGTGTCAGCCAACACAAATGTTGAATGTGATCGCCTCTTCGCGAGCAAGTCGAATCGTCGCACCGCCGCTCCCACATTGATTCGGTTTCTGCAGTGGTAATGAGTTGTCCGTTACTTCCCACCACTCCCCGCAACACTTTCACCGCCACGGGTCAGGTAATAGGCGCCAAGGATCGGCAGCATGGTCACGATCATCACCAGCATCGCGACGACGTTGGTCACCGGCACGTCCCGTGGGCGGCTGAGCTGGTTGAGCAGCCACAGCGGCAAGGTGCGTTCATGGCCGGCGGTGAAGGTGGTAACGATGATTTCGTCGAACGACAGCGCAAACGCCAGCATGCCGCCGGCCAGCAACGCTGAGCCAAGGTTGGGCAGGATGATGTAGCGGAAGGTCTGCCAACCGTCGGCGCCGAGGTCCATCGACGCTTCGATCAAACTGTGCGAGGTGCGGCGCAGACGGGCGATGACGTTGTTGTAGACGATCACCACACAGAAGGTCGCGTGGCCGACGATGATGGTGAACATCCCCGGCTCGATCCCCAGCGTCTTGAAGGTCGCCAGCAGCGCGATGCCGGTGATGATCCCCGGCAACGCGATCGGCAGGATCAGCATCAGCGAGATGCCTTGCTTGCCGAAGAAATCCCGCCGGTACAACGCCGCCGAAGCGAGCGTACCCAACACCATGGCAATCAAGGTGGCGATGGAAGCGATCTGCAACGATAGTTTGATCGACTCCAGCACGTCCGGCCGCGAGAACGCCACGCCGATCCACTTCAGGGTGAAGCCCTTGGGCGGGAAGCTGAACGCTGCGTCTTCGGTGTTGAAGGCGTACAGGAAGATGATCAGGATCGGGAAGTGCAAAAATACCAACCCGCCCCAGGCTGCGATGCGCAGACCCAGTGAAGCTTGCTCTCCCTGCTTTTCTGATTTAGAGCGCATCGAAGGCCCCCAGTCGTTTGACGATGGACAGGTAGATGGCAATCAGCACGATCGGCACCAGCGTGAAGGCTGCCGCCATCGGCATGTTGCCGATCGCGCCTTGCTGGGCATACACCATGCTGCCGACGAAGTACCCCGGCGGGCCCACCAGTTGCGGGACGATGAAGTCACCGAGGGTCAGCGAAAACGTGAAGATCGATCCGGCGGCAATCCCCGGAATCGACAGCGGCAGAATCACCTGCATGAAGGTCTGGCGCGGCTTGGCGCCAAGGTCGGCAGAGGCTTGCAGCAAGGATGGCGGCAAGCGTTCCAAAGAAGCCTGAATCGGCAGGATCATGAACGGCAGCCAGATGTAGACGAACACCATGAAGCGCCCCAGGTTCGAGGTCGACAAGGTGCTGCCACCGACGCCCGGAATGCCCAGCACAAACTGCAACACCGGCTCCAGCCCCAGGTGCTGAACGAACCACTGCGCCACGCCACCCTTGGCCAGCAGCAACGTCCAGGCGTAGGCCTTGACGATGTAACTGGCCCACATCGGCATCATCACCGCGATGTAGAAAAACGCCTTGGTCTTGCCGCTGGTGTAGCGCGCCATGTAGTAGGCGATCGGGAACGCGACGATGGCGCTGGCGATCGACACGAAAATCGCCATGCTCAGGGTGCGCAGGATGATGTCGAAGTTCGATGGCTGGAACAGCGCTGCGAAGTTCGCCAGGGTCAGGTCGGGCGTGACCGCCATGGTGAAGTCATCGAAGGTGTAGAAGCCTTGCCACAGCAAAACCAGCAGCGAGCCGAGGTAAATCGCGCCGAACCACAGCAGCGGCGGCACCAGCAGCATCGACAGGTACAGGTTCGGCCGGCGATACAACAGGTTGGAAAACCTGCGCAACGGCGAGCCGCTGGCCGGGGTTTGAGGGATAGCCACGGTGGTCATTTCACACCCCACCGACAACGTTGTCGTGCAGTGGAATCATTGCTTCCCGTGCCCAGCGCGCGCTGATGCGCTGCCCGGTCTGGTGCCGGGCGCTGACGTCCAGCCACTGGACATTGGCCTGGCTGATGTTCAGGATCTGGCCGTTTTCCAGTTTGAGTTCGTAGCGGGTGGCGCTGCCCTGGTACTGGATGTCGTGCAGCAAACCGCTGACTTCGATCTCGTGACTGGCCAGTGGACCTTCAGCGAAACGAACGTGTTCGGGGCGAATTGAAAACGGCTGTGGATTGCCGCTCAACTGCTTCGCCAGGTCACCGCGGATCACGTTGGAAGTGCCGACGAATTCAGCGACGAACGTGGTCGCCGGTTTCATGTAGAGGTTGCGTGGTGTGTCGACCTGTTCGATGCGACCCTTGTTGAACACGGCCACGCGGTCGGACATCGACAAGGCTTCGGTCTGGTCGTGGGTGACGAAGATGAAGGTGATGTCGAGTTGGCGTTGCAGCTTCTTCAGCTCGCTCTGCATTTGCTCGCGCAGCTTCAAATCCAGAGCGCCCAGGGGTTCGTCGAGCAGCAGCACGCGAGGGCGATTGACCAGCGCGCGGGCCAGGGCCACACGCTGGCGCTGACCGCCGGAGAGTTGCACCGGCTTGCGTTCGCCGTAGCCGCCAAGGGCAACCATATCGAGAGCTTCTTCGGCGCGCTTCTGGCGTTCGGCCTTGCCGACGCCTTTGACCTTCAAGCCGTACGCGACGTTGTCGAGTACGTTCATGTGCGGGAACAGTGCGTAATCCTGGAATACGGTGTTTACGTCACGCTGATACGGCGGCACCCCGGCGGCTTCCTGGCCATGAATCCGGATTGAGCCTGCACTCGGTTGTTCAAAACCGGCGATCAGGCGCAGACAGGTGGTTTTGCCCGAGCCGGAAGGGCCCAGCATGGAGAAGAACTCGCCGTCCTGTATGTCGATGGAAACCCGGTCAACGGCCTTTACCTCGCCGAACTGACGGGAAACGTTGGTGAACTGGACTGCAAGCGTCATGGTGCGGTGCTCCGAAAAAGCGAGGGCCGTCGCAGCGGCCCTGCCTGGACTTCTGAAAAAGCGGGGTATCGGTTATCTGTAAAGTCGAACTCGGCAGCGGCAACAAAGATGGCCCAATGTGGGAGCTGGCTTGCCTGCGATAGCGGAATGTCAGACACCCTCTCTGCCAACTAACACACCGCTATCGCGGGCAAGCCCGGCTCCCACAAGGGATCTGCGCTACTTCACAGACTAGCGACCGCCCATAATCGCGATGTAGTCCTGAGTCCAGCGGCTGTACGGCACGAACTTGCCGCCTTCGGCCTGCGGGGTTTTCCAGAAGGCGATCTTCTCGAACTGGTCGAAACCGTTGGTTTTGCAGCCCTCGGCACCCAGCAATTCGCTTTCCTTGCACCCTGCAGGAACCGCCGGCAGCGAACCGAACCATGCCGCCAGGTCACCTTGGACTTTCGGTTGCAACGACCAATCCATCCACTTGTAGGCACAGTTGGGGTGCTTGGCTTCGGCGTGCAGCATGGTGGTGTCGGCCCAACCGGTGGCGCCTTCTTTCGGGATGGTCGAAGCGATCGGCTGCTTCTCGTTCATCAAGCCGTTGACCTGATACGGCCAAGCTCCGGACGCAACCACGCCTTCGTTTTTGAAGTCACTCATCTGCACGGTGGTGTCGTGCCAGTAGCGGTGGATCAAGGGCTGCTGGGCGCGTAATAGATCGAGCACAGCCTTGTACTGGGCTTCGTTGAGTTGATACGGATCTTTGATCCCGAGTTCAGGCTTGGTCGTTTTCAGGTACAGCGCCGCGTCGGCAATGTAGATCGGGCCGTCATAGGCCTGCACGCGACCTTTGTTCGGCTTGCCATCCGGCAGGTTCTGCGCATCGAACAGCACGCCCCAACTGGTTGGCGCGGTTTTGAATACGTTGGTGTTGTACATCAGCACGTTTGGGCCCCACTGATACGGGGTGCCGTAGGTCTGGTTGTTGACCACGTACCACGGCGCGTCTTTCAGGCGTGGGTCAATGTTCTTCCAGTTCGGGATCAACGCGGTGTTGATCGGTTGCACACGCTTGCCGACGATCAGTCGCAGGGAGGCGTCGCCGGACGCGGTCACCAAGTCGTAACCGCCCTTGGACATCAGGCTGACCATCTCATCGGAAGTGGCGGCAGTCTTGACGTTGACCTTGCAGCCCGTTTCCTTTTCGAAGCCGGTGACCCAGTCGTAGGCCTTGTCGGTCTCGCCACGTTCGATGTAACCAGGCCAGGCGACGATATCCAGCTGACCCTCACCGGCACCGACAGCTTTCAGCGGTTCGGCGGCCTGGATACTGGCACTGGCCAGCAGTGCGGTGGTGATTGCACTGAGCAGTGCGGTCTTGTGCACGAACATGGGGTTTCCCTCTTTTTTAAATTATGGTCGGGGCAGTTGTGAACGTGGTGAAGCATGCCGTTAGCGGCTTGTTATTAGCTTAGTCAGAGATGTTGTCCGTGGCGGGCCATGATGTGCCGCACCACGCTGTAGTCCTGCAGCGAGTCGCTGGACAAGTCTTTGCCGTAGCCCGAGCGTTTCAGCCCCCCGTGGGGCATTTCGCTGACCAGCATGAAATGGCTGTTGATCCAGGTGCAGCCGTACTGCAACCGCGCCGCCACCTGCATCGCCTTATCAAGGTTTTGGGTCCAGACCGAAGAGGCAAGGCCGTATTCCGAATCGTTGGCCCAGTCCACCGCTTGTTCGAGCTCGTTGAAACGGGTCACGGTGACCACCGGCCCGAACACTTCACGCTGGACGATCTCATCGCTCTGCTTGCAACCGGCCAGCAACGTCGGCTGGTAATAGAAGCCGGCGCCGGAATGCACCGCTGCGCCGGTCACACGCTCGATGTGCGGTTGGCCGAGTGCGCGCTCGACAAAACTGGCCACGCGGTCGCGCTGGCGGGTGCTGATCAGCGGGCCGATTTCGTTGTCGGCGTCACGCTTGCCGGCAAAGCGCAGGCTGCTCACCGCCGCGCCGAGTTCTGCCACCAACCTGTCGTGAATCCCGGCCTGTGCATAAATCCGGCAGGCAGCGGTGCAGTCCTGCCCGGCGTTGTAGTAACCGTAAGTGCGCACGCCTTCGACCACGGCCTGAATGTCCGCATCGTTGCAGACGATCACCGGGGCCTTGCCGCCGAGTTCGAGGTGGGTGCGTTTAAGGGTTTTCGCCGCGGCCTGAAGGATTTTCTGCCCGGTGACGATATCGCCGGTCAACGACACCATGCGCACTTTCGGGTGGCTGACCAAATGGCTGCCGACGCCTTCACCGCCGCCGCAAATGATGTTGATCACCCCGCGCGGCAGGATCTCGGCCAGCGCTGGCGCCAGCGCCAGAATTGACAGCGGCGTGTGTTCCGACGGCTTGAACACCAACGTGTTGCCAGCGGCCAGGGCCGGGGCGATTTTCCAGGCGGCCATCATGATCGGGTAGTTCCACGGCGCAATTGACGCCACCACGCCAATCGGATCGCGGCGCACCATGCTGGTGTAGCCCGGCAGGTATTCGCCGCTGAGCTGGCCGGTCTGGCAACGCACGGCGCCGGCGAAGAAACGGAATACATCGACAGTGGCGCTCAAGTCGTCCTGACGCGCCAGGTGCAAGGGCTTGCCGCAGTTCAGGGATTCGAGACGAGCGAGCAGGTCGGCGTTTTTTTCGATGGCGTTGGCGATGTCCAGCAGCAGGTTTGAGCGTTGTTGCGGTGTGGTCCGTGACCAACTGGCAAATGCGCGGTGGGCGGCGAGGATCGCGGCTTCGACTTGTTCGGTGCTGGCTTCGGCGATGTGCGTCAGGACTTCCCCGGTGGCCGGGTTGAGAATCGGTTCGACAAAGCCCTGGCCAGCGACCAGTTCACCATCGATCAGCAGGGCGGTGAACAACGGGGTCTGCGCGCCAGCCATTTTTCGGGTTCTCTTTTCTTGTGTGGCCATGGTGCTCCCTGTGACTGGGGCCGGCCGTCTTATAGATGGAGCAAGACTAGTGCGCGGACCCGAGGTCGACAAATACTAAATACTGAAGGTGGCATTCGATTAAATAGATGGCTTGCGCCCGCCGTGGGGTTGCTCGCGGGCGACGGTCAGGAACGGGTCGACCAGCGCCGGCCGCGCAGTGCCACGGCGCCAGGCCAGGCCGACGTCGAGGGTCTGGCTCAAGTCGGCAATCGGCCGGGCCTCGATGATGTCGCCCTCCAGGGACCACGGGCGATACGTCATGTCTGGCTGAATCGACACGCCCAATCCTGCGGCCACCAGGCTTCGCACCGCTTCGGTGGAGGCCGTTTTTAAGGTGATGCGCGGTTGCAGGGATGCAGCCGACCACATGCGCTGGGCGTTGCGGTCCATTTCATCGACGTTCAGTTGAATCAGCGGCTCACGGGCCACATCGGCAAGGTTGATGCTGTCGTGCTCCAGCAACGGGTGTTGAGCCGGCAGCCATAGGCGATGGGGCGAATGGGTCAGCACCTCGGTCTGCAAGGCGTGACGGTCTTCCAGGTTGGAGAGGATCAGCACGCCGACATCGATTTCGCCGCTGACCAACAGATGCTCGATGTAGGGGCGCTCGTCTTCCATCACTCGGATTTCGACGTTCGGGTAGGCACGCTGGAAACGGGTGAGCAAATCTGCGAGGTAATAGCCGGCCACCAGGCTGGTCACGCCGATGATCAACTGCCCGGCCACCTGATCGGTGCTCTGTTGCAGGCTGCGTTTGGCGTTGTCCACGGTGGCCAGAATCAGGTGCGCCTGGCGCAGGAATTGGTGCCCCTGATGGGTCAGGGTCATACCCTTGGCGTGGCGGTTGAATAGACCGACACCGATTTCCTGCTCCAGTTGCTGGATGGCCAGTGTCAGTGTCGATTGAGAAATGAATGCTGTTTGCGCGGCGGCGGAGATCGAGCCGGTCTCGGCCACGGCAATGAAATGACGGATTTGACGCAAAGTCATCATGGGAATTACCCGGTGGGCGGTTTTTATCGATTTATTCGAGTCTATATCGTTTTAATCGATGGCCCAGTCTGATCCTGTGGTGCCGCGCAAGCGCTGAGCAACATCTGGAAGCACACTCGGTGACAGCCTCGCGGCACTTCGCACTAGGCTGGAGGCCTTAATGATCCGGTTAACCCCATTTTTGGAGGTGAAAAATGAACACCCGTGGATTGCTCGATCAGTTACTCAAATCCGGCCAGGACATGTTGCAGAACAAGGCCGGCGGGGCTCAAAACAAGGCGTCTGGCGGTGGCTTGGGCGGATTGCTCGGCGGCGCGGGTGGTTCGGGCGGCCTCGGCAGCCTGCTCTCGGGCGCGGGTGGCGGTGCTTTGGCAGCCGGTGCGATGGGCCTGTTGCTGGGCAGCAAAAAGGGTCGCAATGTCGGCGGTAAGGTCCTGACCTACGGCGGCCTCGCCGCGTTGGGCGTGATTGCCTACAAGGCTTATGGCAATTGGCAGGCCCAGCAGGGCACTGCGCCGAAGACTGAACCACAAACTGTTGATCGCTTGCCGCCAGCGCAAGTTGAACAGCACAGCCAGGCGATTCTCAAGGCGCTGGTAGCGGCGGCCAAGGCTGATGGTCATGTCGACGAGCGCGAACGTCAGCTGATCGAAGGTGAATTCACCAAACTCGACAACGATCAGGAACTGCAACACTGGCTCCACGCCGAGCTCAACAAACCCCTGGACCCGACCGATGTCGCCCGCGCCGCCAGCACGCCGGAAATGGCCGCTGAAATGTACATCGCCAGCGTGATGCTGGTGGACGAGGAGAACTTCATGGAGAAGTCCTACCTCGATGAATTGGCGCGCCAGCTCAAGCTTGAGCCGGGGTTGAAGGCCGAGTTGGAAAAACAGGTGCGTCAGGCTTCGGTGTAAGCCTTTAAACCGCTTTCGCGAGCAAGCCCGCTCCCACAGTAAATCTTGCGAACACAGAATTTGTGTACGACGCAGATCAAATGTGGGAGCGGGCTTGCTCGCGAAGGCGTCTTCAGCACCGCTGCATGCTCTCAAGAAAGCTCAAATCCCCACCCCAGAGCCAATCCCCGCTATTTCTGCCTAATGCGAGAACGAGTGCGCAACCCTTTCTAGATGCAATCGCACCCTCGGCTATACTCCGCAGCATTCGAAATGCCCCCCCGAGGACTGACTGTGAAGAACTGGACGTTGCGCCAACGGATCTTGGCGAGCTTTGCGGTAATAATCGCCATCATGTTGCTGATGGTCGTCATCTCCTACTCCCGGCTGTTGAAGATCGAAACCAGCGAAGCCAGCGTTCGTGAAGACGCGCTTCCCGGGTTGTATTACAGCTCGATGATTCGCGGGGCCTGGGTCGACAGTTACCTTCAGACCCAGGAAATGCTTGGCTTCAGGGAAGGGCAGGGCATCAGCGCTGAAGATGCCGCCGATTTCAAAACCTTCGATGCGCGTCTGCACGAGCAGGTCAATAACTATCTCGGCACCGTCACCACGGATGAAGACAAGATCGAGTACGCTGCCTTCGAAAAACTCCATGAGGATTACGACAAGGTCCTGACCGCTGTACTCGACTTGCATCAGCGCAATCAGGAAGTCGAAGCCATCAAGTTGTTCAATGAACAATTGACCCCGGCCTGGACCGCGGGGCGCATGAAACTCAATGACATCATCCGCGAAAACAAAGCGGTGGCAGACGAGGATATTGCGGCCATCGATGACGCCGTGATCACCGCGAAAGTCATCATGGGCATTTCCCTGTTGGTCGCGGTAGTGGCCGCCGGCCTCTGCGGTCTGCTGTTGATGCGCGCGATCATGGCGCCGATGAACCGAATCGTCGAAATTCTCGAAATCATGCGCACCGGCGACCTCAGCCGTCGCCTGGATCTCGCCCGCAAGGACGAATTCGGCGCCGTGGAAAACGGCTTCAACGACATGATGACCGAGCTGACCTCCCTGGTGTCCCAGGCCCAGCGCTCGTCGGTGCAGGTCACCACCTCGGTCACCGAAATCGCCGCCACGTCCAAGCAGCAACAGGCCACCGCCACTGAAACCGCTGCGACCACCACGGAAATCGGCGCGACGTCCCGTGAAATCGCGGCCACTTCCCGGGATCTGGTGCGCACCATGACCGAAGTCTCCACCGCTGCCGATCAGGCCTCGGTGGCGGCTGGTTCTGGGCAGCAGGGCCTGGCGCGCATGGAAGAGACCATGCACTCGGTGATGGGCGCGGCCGATCTGGTCAACGCGAAACTGGCGATCCTCAATGAGAAGGCCGGCAACATCAACCAGGTGGTGGTGACCATCGTCAAGGTTGCCGACCAGACCAATCTGCTGTCCCTCAACGCGGCCATCGAGGCTGAAAAGGCCGGTGAATACGGTCGCGGGTTTGCCGTGGTCGCCACCGAAGTGCGGCGTCTGGCGGACCAGACGGCCGTCGCCACGTATGACATCGAGCAGATGGTGCGCGAGATCCAGTCGGCGGTGTCGGCCGGGGTCATGGGCATGGACAAATTCTCCGAAGAAGTGCGCCGTGGCATGTCCGAGGTGCAGCAGGTGGGCGAGCAGCTGTCGCAGATCATCCATCAGGTTCAGGCGCTGGCGCCGCGGGTGTTGATGGTCAACGAAGGCATGCAGGCCCAGGCCACCGGTGCCGAACAGATCAACCACGCGCTGGTGCAGTTGGGTGATGCCAGCAGCCAGACCGTCGAATCCCTGCGTCAGGCCAGTTTCGCCATTGACGAACTGAGCCAGGTGGCCGTGGGGCTGCGTGGCGGTGTCTCGCGATTCAAAGTCTGATGAGCGAACTCACGGCCAAACGCACCGCCGTGAAGCCGGCGTTGCAAGCGTTGTTTCTGGTGTTTCGCATCGGCAGCGAGCGCTATGCCTTGCAGGCTATCGAGGTGGCGGAAGTATTGCCGCGTCTGCCGTTGAAACCGATTCCCCGCGCGCCGGACTGGGTCGCCGGGGTGTTCGCCTATCGCGGCGTGGTGGTGCCGGTGATCGACCTCAGCGCGCTGACCTTCGGCCAACCGGCCCAGGCCCGCACCAGTACGCGATTGGTGCTGGTTCATTACCGTGCGGATGAAACCGCTGAGGCGCAGTTGCTCGGGCTGATTCTGGAGCAGGCCACCGATACCTTGCGTTGTAATCCTGCGGACTTTCAGCCTTACGGCCTGGACAATCGCCAGGCGCCGTATCTCGGCCCGGTGCGCGAGGACGCTCAGGGTCTGCTGCAATGGGTGCGGGTCGCCGACTTGCTCGACGAACAGGTTCGTACGCTGTTGTTTCCATCGCCGCCGATGAATCTGGCGCTGCTTGAGGTGCCATCATGAGCAGCGATCAGCGGTTTTTCGATTTCCTCAAGGAGCGCATCGGCCTCGACGTGACCTCGGTGGGACCTGCGATCATCGAGCGCGCGGTGCGCCAGCGCAGCACGGCGTCCAAGGCGTCGACGGCCGATGAGTATTGGCACACGTTGCAGGGCTCGCGGGACGAGCAGCAGGCGTTGATCGAAGCAGTGATCGTTCCCGAGACCTGGTTCTTCCGTTATCCGGAATCCTTCGCCACCCTGGCGAAACTGGCCACCCGGCGTCTTACTGAAATCAACAACATGCGCGCCCTGCGCATTCTCAGCCTGCCGTGTTCCACCGGCGAAGAACCCTATTCAATCGCCATGGCGCTGCTCGACGCCGGTTTCAAGCCGCACCAGTTCAAGGTCGAAGGCATGGACGTCAGCCCGCTGTCGGTGGAAAAAGCCAGGCGCGCGGTGTACGGCAAAAACTCCTTTCGCGGTCAGGACATCGAGTTTCGCGAGCGGCATTTCACCGCCGAAAGCGAGGGCTATCGCCTCAGTGGGCAAGTGCTTGAACAAGTGCGTTTGCAGGTCGGCAATCTGCTGGATCCGGCGTTGCTGGCCAATGAGGCGCCTTATGATTTCGTGTTTTGCCGCAACCTGCTGATCTACTTCGACCTGCCGACGCAACAGCAAGTCTTCGAAGTGCTCAAGCGGCTGACCCATGTCGACGGCGTGCTGTTTATCGGCCCGGCGGAGGGCAGTCTGCTAGGGCGCTTCGGCATGCGTTCAATTGGCATCCCGCAGTCGTTTGCCTTCAGTCGTCAAAGTACGCCTGAACCGATTCCGACCTTCGTTCCGCCGCCGCTGCCGGTGCGCCAACCAGTGCGCAGCGTGTCACCGCCAGCCGTTCGCAGCCGTCCCTTCACAACGGTAGCGCCGCTTCCTGTCGTGAAAACAACCGCCAACCCGGACGCTGCCACGTTGCTGGCAAACATCGCCGCGCTGGCCAACGAAGGCAAAAGCGCAGAGGCCCGGGCGGCGTGCGAAAACTATTTGCGCAGTCACGAGCCGGTGGCCCAGGTGTTTTATTGGTTGGGGCTGCTCAGCGATGTTGCGGGCAGCGCCCTCGAAGCCCAGGGGTTCTATCGCAAGGCGTTGTACCTCGAACCGCAACATCCCGACGCGCTGATGCACCTGGCTGCCTTGCTGCAATCCCAGGGCGACACGGCGGGTGCCAGACGATTGCAGGAGCGTGCCGCCCGCAGCGACCGTGCCGCTGACAGTGAGCGCAAACGATGAACGCCTCCGACACCTTTAGCCTGACCCATGAAGATGCACAGGCCATCGACGACTGCTGGAACCGTATCGGTATCCACGGCGACAAGTCCTGCCCGTTGCTGATCGAGCACATTCATTGCCGCAATTGCGCGGTGTATTCAGCGGCCGCTACGCGTTTGCTTGATCGTTACGCGTTGCAACAGGAAGACCGAGGGCAAGTCTCTGTCGCGGTGGAGAGCGAGGTGAAAACCCGTTCGCTGCTGATGTTCCGTCTCGGTGAGGAATGGCTGGGACTGGCCACCCGCAGTCTGGTGGAAGTAGCACCGCTGCAAGCGATTCATTCCCTGCCGCACCAGCGCTCCCAGGCTTTGCTCGGCGTGGCGAATGTGCGCGGTGCATTGGTGGCGTGCCTGTCTTTGGTCGAGTTGCTGGGGTTGGACGGCACCAGCAGCGTAGCGACCGGCGCGCGGGTCATGCCGCGCATGCTGATCATCGCCGCCCACGGCGGGCCAGTGGTGGTGCCGGTGGATGAAGTGGACGGGATTCACGCCATCGACGAACGCATCCTTGAGGCGGCGTCCCGCTCTGGTAGCCAGGCCAGCGCCAAATACACCCGTGGCATATTGCAATTCAAAGGTCGCAGCCTGCGTTGGCTGGATGAAGAACAGCTGCTGTCCGCCGTGACCCGGAGCCTCACATGACCCCCGAGCAAATGCGCGACGCCTCTTTGCTGGAGCTGTTCAGCCTGGAAGCCGAGGCCCAGACCCAAGTGCTGAGCGCGGGGCTTTTGGCGCTGGAGCGCGACCCGACCCAGGCCGATCACCTCGAGTCGTGCATGCGCGCGGCGCACTCGCTCAAGGGTGCGGCGCGGATTGTCGGCGTGGATGCCGGTGTCAGCGTCGCCCATGTCATGGAAGATTGCCTGGTCAGTGCCCAGGAAGGGCGCGTGTACCTGCGACCCGAGCATATCGATGCCTTGCTGCAAGGCACCGATCTGCTGATGCGCATTGCGACGCCGGATAACAATCCTGAGCCTGCGGATATCGAGGCGTATGTAGCGCTGATGACGCGGTTGCTGGATCCGTTGGCCCTGGCCGTGCCGATCAGCACACCAATCGCGCCGTTTATGTCCGAGCCTGAACTCGAAGCGCCCGCGCCAATGGTCGAAGTGCCAACCCCGATTGTCGAGCCACTTCCCGCGGCGCCGGCCGGGTCACCGAAAAAGACCAGCCGCACCACCGAAAGCGGTGAGCGGGTGCTGCGGGTCACCGCCGAGCGCTTGAACAGCCTGCTCGACCTGTCGAGCAAATCCCTGGTGGAAACCCTGCGGCTCAAACCGCACCTGGCCACGATGCAGCGCCTCAAGCGCATGCAGAACAACAGCCTGCGGGCGCTGGAAAACCTCAACGTCCATCTCAAGGAACAGGCCCTGAGTCTGGAAGCCCGGGAGGCCCTCGACGATGCCCGCAGGCTTCTGGCCGAGTCCCAGCAACTGTTGGTGGAAAAAAACGCCGAGCTGGACGAATTCGCCTGGCAGGCCAGTCAACGGGCGCAAGTGTTGTACGACACGGCGCTGGCCTGTCGCATGCGACCGTTTGCCGATGTGTTGACCGGGCAGGAGCGCATGGTCCGCGACCTCGGCCGCAGCCTCGGCAAACAGGTGCGGCTGGAGCTCGAGGGCGAGAAAACCCAGGTTGACCGCGACGTACTGGAAAAACTCGAAGCGCCGCTGACGCACCTGCTGCGCAACGCCGTCGACCACGGCATCGAATCCCCGGAACTACGGCTGTTGGCCGGCAAACCGGCTGAGGGCTTGATCCGTTTGCGTGCGTCTCATCAGGCCGGTTTGCTGGTGCTGGAACTGAGCGATGACGGCAATGGCGTCGATCTGGAGAAGGTTCGCCGCAGCATCATCGAACGGCAATTGTCGCCAGCCGAAACCGCTGCGCAGTTGAGCGAAGAAGAATTGCTGACCTTCTTGTTCCTGCCCGGCTTCAGCCTGCGCGACAAGGTCACCGAAGTCTCTGGACGCGGGGTCGGTCTTGACGCGGTTCAGCACATGGTTCGGCAGGTGCGTGGCGCGGTGGTGCTGGAGCAGACGGCGGGCGAGGGCAGTCGCTTCCACCTCGAGGTGCCGTTGACCCTGTCGGTGGTGCGCAGTCTGGTGGTGGCCGTCGGCGACGAAGCCTATGCCTTTCCGCTGGCCCACATTGAGCGGATGTGCGATCTGGAGCCAGCGGACATCGTTCAGGTCGAAGGCCGCCAGCACTTCTGGTACGAGGGCCGGCACGTCGGGCTGGTCGCGGCCAGTCAACTATTGCAGCGTCCGGCGAGCCAGAGCAGTCAGCAAACCCTCAAAGTCGTGGTAATCCGTGAGCGCGATGCGATCTACGGCGTGGCGGTGGAGCGATTTATCGGCGAGCGGACGTTGGTGGTGTTGCCGCTGGACGAACGTCTGGGCAAGGTGCAGGACATTTCCGCCGGGGCATTGCTCGACGATGGTTCGGTGGTGCTGATCGTCGACGTCGAAGACATGCTGCGTTCAGTGGATAAACTGCTGAACACCGGGCGCCTGGAACGCATCGCACGGCAGGGCAGCCAGGTGGTTGAAGCCGCTCGCAAACGGATCCTGGTGGTCGACGATTCCCTGACCGTGCGCGAACTGCAACGCAAACTGCTGCTCAATCGCGGCTATGACGTCGCGGTGGCGGTGGACGGCATGGATGGCTGGAACGCCCTGCGTTCGGAGGATTTCGATCTGCTGATCACCGACATTGATATGCCGCGCATGGACGGCATCGAACTGGTGTCTTTATTGCGCCGGGACAATCGCCTGCAATCGCTTCCGGTTATGGTGGTGTCCTACAAGGATCGTGAAGAAGACCGTCGTCGTGGACTGGACGCCGGAGCCGACTATTATCTAGCCAAAGCCAGTTTTCATGACGATGCCCTGCTCGATGCAGTGGTTGAGCTCATCGGGGGAGCGCGGGCATGAAAATCGCAATCGTCAACGACATGCCCATGGCGGTGGAGGCCCTGCGCCGCGCCCTGGCGTTCGAGCCGGCGCACGAGGTGGTCTGGGTCGCCAGCAACGGGGCCGAGGCCGTGCAACGTTGCGCCGAAAACACCCCGGATCTGATCCTGATGGACTTGATCATGCCGGTAATGGATGGCGTCGAGGCGACCCGGCGGATCATGGCCGAAACCCCGTGCGCCATTGTGATCGTCACCGTCGACCGACAGCAGAACGTGCATCGGGTGTTCGAAGCCATGGGATATGGTGCGCTGGATGTAGTCGACACGCCGGCCCTCGGTGCCGGCAATGCCCAAGAGGCTGCGGCGCCGCTGCTGCGCAAGATCCTCAACATCGGTTGGCTGATCGGCGACAAGGGCAATCAGGTGCGATCGGCACCGAGCCCGCTGCGCCATTCGGGCTCGCGCCAGCACCTGATTGCCATTGGTTCATCCGCTGGCGGGCCGGCGGCACTGGAAGTCTTGCTCAAAGGCCTTCCCCGGGATTTTTCGCCCGCCATCGTGCTGGTGCAGCATGTGGACCAGGTGTTCGCCGCCGGTATGGCCGAATGGCTGAGCAGCGCCAGCGGCCTGCACGTGCGCCTGGCCCAGGAAGGCGAACCGCCGCAAAGCGGTACGGTGTTGCTGGCCGGCACCAATCACCATATTCGCTTGTTGAAAAACGGCACGCTGGCCTACACCGCCGAACCGGTCAACGAGATCTACCGGCCCTCGATCGATGTGTTTTTCGAGAGCGTGGCCAGTTATTGGAACGGCGATGCGGTGGGTGTTTTGCTCACTGGCATGGGGCGCGATGGTGCACAGGGGCTTAAACTCATGCGCCAACAGGGCTACCTGACTATCGCTCAGGACCAACACAGCAGTGCGGTGTACGGCATGCCGAAGGCGGCTGCGGCCATCGATGCAGCGGTGGAAATTCGCCCGTTGGAAAAGATAGCGCCACGATTGCTGGAGATTTTCACCAAATGATGACTTTTAACAGCAGTCCTGGCCCAAGGCAGTATTCAGGTGACCGCACATGAATGATTTACAGCTCGATGACTTCAAGACCGACGAAAACGCCGCCATGGTGTTGTTGGTGGACGATCAGGCGATGATCGGCGAGGCCGTGCGGCGCGGGTTGTCGAATGAAGACAATATCGACTTCCACTTCTGCGCGGACCCGCACCAGGCCATCGCCCAGGCGATTCGCATCAAGCCAACGGTGATCCTGCAGGACCTGGTCATGCCCGGACTCGACGGCCTGAGCCTGGTGCGCGAATACCGTAATCACCCGGCGACCAAGGATATTCCGATCATCGTCCTGTCGACCAAGGAAGACCCGCTGATCAAGAGCGCGGCGTTTGCGGCCGGAGCCAACGATTACCTGGTCAAGCTGCCGGACAACATCGAACTGGTGGCGCGCATCCGCTATCACTCGCGTTCCTACATGACGTTGCTGCAGCGTGACGCGGCATATCGGGCCTTGCGGGTCAGCCAGCAGCAGTTGCTCGACACCAATCTGGTGCTGCAACGCTTGATGAACTCCGACGGCCTGACCGGGTTGTCGAACCGCCGGCATTTCGATGAATACCTGGAGCTGGAATGGCGGCGCTCGCTGCGCGACCAGACCCAACTGTCGCTATTGATGATCGATGTGGACTACTTCAAATCCTACAACGACAGCTTCGGCCACCTCGAAGGCGATGAAGCCCTGCGCAAAGTCGCGACAGCGATCCGGGACGCCAGCGCCCGGCCGTCGGACCTGCCGGCCCGTTACGGCGGTGAAGAGTTCGTGCTGGTTTTGCCCAACACCTCGCCGGGCGGGGCCCGACTGGTGGCGGAAAAACTGCGCCAGACCGTGGCCGCGCTGAAGATTCCGCACATTTTCCCGGCCGAAGGTTCGAGCCTGACCATCAGCATCGGCCTGTCGACCATGATCCCGCAGGCGGGCAGTGATTGTCGGCAATTGATCTCGGCGGCGGACAAGGGGCTGTATCTGGCGAAGAACAATGGGCGCAATCAGGTGGGGATCGAGTGACGCGCAGCCGCTACAAGCGTGATTCCAGGCTTGGCGACTAAAACCATTCGCCGCTAAAGCCGCCAGGCGGGCTGCCGCGGCAGCCTGATTACGTTATACTCGCCGGCTTTCAAAAGTTCGCCAACGAGTGCTGCCCGCCATGGAAATCAACCCGATCCTTAACAGTATCAAGGACCTGTCCGAGCGCTCCGAAACTATTCGGGGGTATCTTTGACTACGATCAAAAGCATGAGCGTCTGACTGAAGTCAATCGCGAGCTTGAAGATCCGAATGTCTGGAACAACCCGTCGTACGCTCAGGAACTGGGCCGCGAGCGGTCGCTGCTGGCTCAGATCGTCGAAACGCTCGACGAAATGCACACCGGCCTGGCCGATGCCAAAGAACTGCTGCTGATGTCCGCCGAAGAAGAAGACCAGGCCGCCGTCGACGACGTCGCGACCGAAGTCGAGCGTTTGCGCGAATCCCTGGAAAAACTCGAATTCCGTCGCATGTTCAGCGGTGAGATGGACGCCAACAACGCCTACCTGGACATCCAGGCCGGCTCCGGCGGTACCGAGGCTCAAGACTGGGCCAACATCCTGCTGCGCATGTACCTGCGCTGGGCTGATAAACGCGGTTTTGACGCGACCATCATGGAACTGTCGGCCGGTGAAGTCGCCGGGATCAAGGGCGCCACTGTCCACATCAAGGGCGAATACGCCTTTGGCTGGCTGCGTACCGAAATCGGCGTGCACCGCTTGGTGCGCAAGAGCCCGTACGACTCCGGCAACCGTCGCCACACCTCGTTCTCGGCCGTGTTCGTATCGCCGGAAATCGATGACAACATCGAAATCGACATCAACCCGTCGGACCTGCGCATCGACACCTACCGCTCCTCCGGCGCCGGTGGTCAGCACGTAAACACCACCGACTCGGCCGTACGTATCACGCACGTACCGACCAACACCGTGGTCAGCTGCCAGAACGAACGTTCCCAGCACGCCAACAAAGACACCGCGATGAAAATGTTGCGGGCGCGCTTGTACGAGCAGGAAGTGCAGAAACGCAACGCCGCTTCCCAAGCCCTGGAAGACACCAAGTCGGACATCGGCTGGGGTCACCAGATTCGCTCCTACGTACTCGATGCGTCGCGAATCAAGGATTTGCGCACTAACATCGAACGCAGTGACTGCGACAAGGTGCTGGACGGCGACATCGACGAATACCTGGTAGCCAGCCTGAAACAAGGGCTCTAAGGCACGCGCTACAGGATCTGCGGACTCACCGCGATCCTGTAGGAGCGAGGCTTGCCCGCGAACCCCGGCAGACAGCCGGGGGCAACGAACCTGTGATGGAATTTTTAAAGACATGAGCGACCTAGAACTCGACCCGCAAGCCCTGCAACAGGAAGAAAACTCCCTGATCGCCCTGCGCAAGGAAAAGCTGGCTGCCGAGCGCGCCAAGGGCCAGGCCTTCCCCAACGACTTCCGCCGCGACGCTTACTGCGAAGACTTGCAGAAACAGTACGCGGACAAGACCAAGGAAGAGCTGGCAGAGGCTGCAATCCCGGTCAAGGTTGCCGGTCGTCTCATGCTCAACCGTGGCTCGTTCATGGTGATCCAGGACATGTCCGGGCGCATTCAGGTCTACGTCAACCGTAAAACCCTGTCCGAAGAAACCCTGGCCGCGGTGAAAACCTGGGACCTGGGCGACATCATTGCCGCCGAAGGCACCCTGGCCCGTTCCGGCAAGGGCGACCTGTACGTCGAAATGACCAGCGTGCGTCTGCTGACCAAATCCCTGCGCCCGCTGCCGGACAAGCACCACGGCCTGTCCGATACCGAGCAACGCTATCGCCAGCGTTACGTCGACCTGATCGTCAACGAAGACGTGCGCCAGACGTTCCGCGTGCGTTCGCAAGTGATTGCGCACATTCGCAGCTTCCTGATGCAGCGTGACTTCCTGGAAGTCGAAACGCCGATGCTGCAAACCATTCCGGGTGGTGCGGCGGCCAAGCCGTTCGAGACTCACCACAACGCACTGGACATGGAAATGTTCCTGCGTATCGCGCCGGAGCTGTACCTCAAGCGCCTCGTTGTGGGCGGTTTCGAGAAAGTCTTCGAGATCAACCGCAACTTCCGTAACGAAGGCGTTTCGACCCGTCACAACCCTGAATTCACCATGTTGGAGTTCTACCAGGCCTACGCCGACTACGAAGACAACATGGACCTGACCGAAGAACTGTTCCGCGAACTGGCTCAACTGGTTCTGGGCAGCACCGACGTGCCGTACGGCGACAAGGTGTTCCACTTCGGTGAGCCGTTCGTGCGTCTGTCGGTGTTCGACTCGATCCTCAAGTACAACCCTGAGTTGACCGCTGACGACCTGACCGACATCGACAAGGCGCGGGCCATCGCCAAGAAGGCCGGCGCCAAGGTGCTGGGCTTCGAAGGTCTGGGCAAGCTGCAGGTGATGATTTTCGAGGAACTGGTCGAGCACAAGCTGGAGCAGCCGCACTTCATCACCCAGTACCCGTTCGAAGTGTCGCCGCTGGCCCGTCGCAACGACGAGAACCCGAACGTCACTGACCGCTTCGAGCTGTTCATCGGCGGCCGTGAAATCGCCAACGCCTACTCCGAGTTGAACGACGCGGAAGACCAGGCCGAGCGCTTCATGGCGCAGGTGGCCGACAAGGACGCCGGCGACGACGAAGCCATGCACTACGACGCTGACTTTGTTCGCGCCCTGGAGTACGGCATGCCGCCAACGGCGGGTGAAGGGATCGGCATCGACCGTCTGGTGATGCTGTTGACCAACTCACCGTCGATCCGCGACGTGATCCTGTTCCCGCACATGCGGCCGCAAGCGTAAGTGTTTCAATTAAAAAGCCGCCTAAAACAGGCGGCTTTTTATTGCCTGTCTGGTACAAACGTATCAATTGGTTACTTTTGAAGTAAGAGAGGAATACCTGTCGTGAACCGTGCAATGGCTCAAGAAGGTGCAGCGGGCGTCGCCACTGCGGTCGCTGAAAGTGTTCAGTACCAGGGCCGTAAGGCCAGCCGACAGGGCAGCGAGCAACGTCGACAGGACATTCTCGATGCCGCGATGCGCATTGTCGTGCGCGATGGCGTGCGGGCCGTGCGTCACCGAGCGGTGGCCGCCGAGGCCGGTGTGCCACTGTCGGCCACCACTTACTATTTCAAGGACATCGATGACCTGCTCACCGATACCTTCGCTCAATACGTGGAACGCAGTGCGGCCTTCATGGCCAAGTTGTGGGCCAGCAATGAAGGCTTGCTGCGCGAGATGGTTGCCTATGGCGATGGCAGTCCGGAGTCTCGTTCACAACTGGCCGACGACATTGCCCGGCTGACGTCCGACTATGTACACCGTCAGTTGCAGACCCGTCGCGAGCATTTGATGGCCGAGCAGGCGTTCCGTCAGGAGGCGCTGTTGAACCCGCGTCTGGCCGAGCTGGTACGCTCGCATCAGCAAATTCTCCTACAGGGTACTTGCCAGTTTTTCCAGGTATTGGGTTCCCGTGAGCCACAACAGGATGCCAAAGTGTTGACGGCGATTATCGGACGGATGGAATATCAGGGCCTGCTCAACGACGCCGAGCCTGTCGCCGAAGAGGAAATGCTCGGCATCCTCACGCGGTACATGCATCTGGTATTGGCGTCGGTGTAATCCTCGGGGTTGGACGCTCAACCCCTGTGGGAGCGGGCTTGCTCGCGAAGACGGTGTGTCAGTCGACATTAATGTTGAATGTTGTCCCGCTTTCGCGAGCAAGTCTGCTCCCACATTAGATCGACACATGTTCCAAAGGGAGTGTTGAATGAAAGCCTGGCGTGTCGTTGTGATCGCCTTGTCGTTCCTGCTGCTCAGTGGCTGTCTGGTGACCTTCAAGGAGCCGCTGCCCGCCAGCGACCCTGCGCCAAAAGGGTTGCTCGGCAAATGGACCAGCACCAACGCCTGGGGCGAGCCGATGAACCTTGAACTCAAGCGCATCGGTGACAATCGCTATCAGGCGGTCAGCTACTTCAAGGCCAGGCCCAAGGAGCGCGAGGCCTATCCGTTCACGGTGTCGCGCCATGGCAGTCGCTGGTACTTGTCGGCGAAGGTGCCGGCGCAATTCGGCGGGCATTTCATCATCGCCGGTTTCGAACTCAACGATAAGCATGAACTGGTGGTCTACAACCTTGACCTCGAGCAGATCAAACAGGCCCAGGGGCAAAAAGTCCTGAGTGGCGAAGGTTTCCAGACTGACGACGGCGACGGCGTGCTGATCAACAACAGCATGGACCAGGTGTTCGTCTACCTCGACGATCCGGCCAATTCCGATGTATTCGTCGAAGCAGTGCGCTATCAGCGCCTGGCCAAAGCCAAATAAACCCAGCACGTAACGGTTTTTCTACAGGAGTTTCGGGTGGACGATTACCAGCAGTCGATACGCATATTGTCCGATCGGATTGTGCTGGCGCAGACGCCGATTCGCGTCCTCGATGCGGTCAAATGGGACGACAGCATTCGCAAGGGTTTCCTCAAGGCCAAGGGCAAGGAAATGCCGGCGGTGGATCGCGATTACTACCTGAACCGGCCGCTGGCCTTCGACTCCAGCAAAGTGAAACTGGAATTCCAGAACATCGAGCGCGACATCACCCGTCAGCTCGGCCAGTTCAACCCGGTCGGCCAGATCATGCGGCGCATGTGCAAGGAATATCGCATGGTGGTGCGCATGCTTGAAGCGCGCGGCACTGAGGATTTCGGCCTGATTTCCCAGGAGTTGTACGGTGCCGCCTCCGATGCGTTCCACGCTGGCGACCCGACCCTGTCCGACCTGGGCCTGATGCTTTCCGATTACCTGAATAACATTGATGGCCGTGGCGATTTGAAGGACGAGCCGAAAATTCTCACCGCCAAGGAAGCCGTCAGCCTGCTGCAACACCGGCTGAACAAGGTGTTTGGCGAGGCCGAGGAAACCATTCGGGTGTTCGAGTCCGATGGGATCGTCGCCGATGCGGCGGCTGGTGCCGACTACATCAAGATCCGCGCTGACGCGATGTTCAACGACCGTGACGTGCGCGCCCTGGAAGTCCATGAAGGCCTGGTGCATGTCGGCACCACGCTCAACGGTCTGAACCAGCCGATCTGCACCTTCCTTTCCAAAGGTCCGCCATCGTCGACGGTGACTCAGGAAGGCCTGGCGATCCTGATGGAAATCATCACGTTCGCCTCCTACCCGAGCCGTCTGCGCAAACTGACCAACCGCACCCGCGCCATTCACATGGTGGAGGAGGGCGCCGACTTCCTGCAGATCTTCGATTTCTTCCGCGAACAGGGCTTCGAAATGGCGGAAAGCTATGGCAACGCCAGTCGGGTTTTCCGTGGCTCGGTGCCGAACGGTCTGCCGTTTACCAAAGACTTGTCCTACCTCAAGGGCTTTATCATGGTTTACAACTACATTCAGTTGGCCGTGCGTAAGGGCAAGCTTGAGCAGATACCGCTGCTGTTTTGCGGCAAGACCACACTGGAAGACATGCGGACATTGCGCCAGTTGGTGGATGAAGGGCTGGTGGTGCCGCCGAAATACCTGCCGGAACAGTTCCGCGACATGAACGCACTGTCGGCGTGGATGTGCTTCTCCAACTTCCTCAACCACCTGAGCCTGGACCGGATCGAAGCGGATTACTCGAATATTTTGTGAGCAGCGAATCCCCTGTGGGAGCGGGCTTACTCGTGAAAGCGGTGTGTCAGACAGCAGAGATGTTGAATGTTAAACCGCTTTCGCGAGCAAGCCCGCTCCCACATTTGGTCCGTATTTCACCCCTTATTAACGCGAGGTTTCAACGGATGAGAATCCTCGGCATCTTGTGCCTTCTCCTGACGCTGAGCGGTTGCAGCTCGCTGCTGTTCTACCCCGAGCCCGGCCAGCTGTTCACCCCGGAAAAAGCCAAACTCGAATACCGCGACGTGACGCTGACCACCGCCGACGGCCTCAAGCTGCACGGCTGGTGGCTGCCGGCCAAGAAAGGCGTCGAGGTCAAAGGCACCGTGCTGCATCTGCACGGCAACGGCGGCAACCTGCCCATGCATCTGGGCGGAAGTTGGTGGTTGCCGGAGGAGGGTTATCAGGTGCTGCTGGTGGACTATCGCGGCTATGGCCTGTCCGAAGGTGAGCCGAGTTTGCCGGCGATCTATCAGGACATCGATGCCGCCTTCAAATGGCTCGATCAGGCACCCGAAGTCAGGGGTAAACCGCTGATCCTGCTGGGCCAGAGCCTTGGCGGTTCGATGGCCGTTCACTACCTGGTTCAACACCCGGAGCGGCAAAAACAACTCAAGGCTTTTGTGCTCGACGGTGTGCCCGCCAGTTATCGCAGTGTCGGCCGCTTCGCGTTGAGCAATTCATGGCTGTTCTGGGCGTTCCAGGTGCCACTATCGTGGCTGGTGCCGGACGGTGACAGCGCGATCAACTCCATGGCGCAGTTGAACGGCGTGCCGAAACTGATCTACCACAGCATCGACGATCCGATCGTGCCCCTTTCCAATGGCATCCGTCTGTATCAAGCTGCGCCGCCGCCGCGGGTGCTGCAATTGACCCGTGGCGGTCATGTGCAAACCTTCGCCGACCCGGTCTGGCGCAAAGTCATGCTGCGCTATCTCGACGACCCGCAGCATTTCAATGGTCTGCGCCGCCTGGGTGAAATCCCCAATTACCCGCCGTCCAAAAATTCTGAAGATGAACCACCAGAGAGTCCGCAATGAGTGAAGAACGTAACGCCATCCCGCTGATCATTACCGGTATTTGCAGCATCCTCGGCACCGTCGCCGCCCTGTGGTGGTACGGCTATCTGCACTTTGCCAAACCCGAAGATGCATTGCTGCTCAGCGAGTTCACCATGCTCAAGACCGTGCCGGGTGAAGACTACAAAGTCTCCCTGGAACCGGCCCCGCAAGTGGCCCAGTGCATCGATGGCGTACTGGTGATGTTCGACACCGAACAGAAAGGCCTGACCGGAGTGTTGGTGAACAACAAGAAAAAAGCCGTGCGCTGCATCGGTCAAGAAACACCGCAGAAGCTGGAGCAATAACTCAATCCTGGCTGCAACAGAGATCAACTGTGGGATCGGGCTTGCTCGCGAAAGCGGCCTGACATTCAACATCTCCATTGATTGACACACCGCTCCCACAGGAGTTGAGTGACACGCCCAATAAAAAAGCCCCACCTGAGTAATCAGGCGGGGCTTTTAAGTGACAGCAGGATCAGTTTAGTTCGAGCTGATCGCCGAACGCGGAATCACCGGCTGGTTGTCGTTGGAAATGGTCACTTCCACCCGACGGTTCATCGCACGACCCGAGACGCTGGAGTTCTCCGCTACCGGATATTCCTTGCCATAACCCTGGGCAACGATGCGCGCTGGATCAACGCCCATTTTCACCAGTGCCATGCGCACGGAGCCGGCACGACGCTCGGACAGCGACTGGTTGTGGCTCGCTGTGCCCGTGCTGTCGGTGTAACCCTCGACGATCGCTTTACGATCCGGGTTTTCCTGGAGGAACTGAGCCAGTTTGTTGATGTTCACCAAACCGCTGGATTTCAGGTCAGCCCTGTCGGTGGCGAACAGCACATCACCGAACGTGACCAGTGTGCCGCGATCGGTTTGCTTGGCGTTCAGGCTGTCCTGCAACTGCTTGATCTGCGCGTCGCGAGCATCCAGGCGCGCCTGGGCACGTTGCGCGGAAGCGTTTTTCAAATTGGCTTCAGCGGTGCGCAGGGCGATGGTCTGCTTCGCCACTTCAACACGCTGGTTGGTCAGGTAAGCCAGTTGATCGACCGTGTTCTGGTCCTCTTTGTCCATGTAGGCCTTATCGGCCTTGTCCAGGTAATCGCTGGCGTCTTTGGTTTCCAGCGCCGCGACTTTGCTGGCTTGCGGGTTGGCCTGCAGGCCGGTGTAGTTGGTGCGGGCCTGTTCCAGGTTCGCGTTCGGTGGGGTGGAGCAAGCCGCCAGTGCAACGCTTGCAGCCAGCAGAGCAGGGATCATCAAATGTTTGCGCATCATGGTTTCGTCCTTTTAGTCGAGTAAGAAGTACGTCGTGCCGCGTCGTTTATTGAACGGTGCGCTGGCTTTCCTGACGCAGTTCCTGAACCCCTTTCTGAGAGTCCTTCACAGCCTGCTCGGCTTTCATCGCCTGAGCTTTACGCTCGGCCACGCGAGCGTCCCATTCAGCCTGTTCGGCCAACACTTTGGCCTCGGCATACTTTTTGTCGTGCATGGCGATTTCGGCTTGTTTGAGCTTGTCCTGGGCGGACTTCATTTCCACTGCGGCGAATTCGGTACCGCCGGCACTGACCGCGCCATTCACGGCGGATTGGGTCACGGCGAATTGCTCGGTCGGCGGGTTACCGGCACAACCGGCTAGAACGAAGCTGCTGCCGATTGCCAGAGCCGCCAGTTTCAGGCTGCGCAGGTGGGTAAACGAGGATTTGGCAGTTCGGGTCTTCATGGTTTTCAACTCCATTGGAATAACTCCTGAAAAACTAAAAATCCATCCTGGGCAAGGAGCCGCAACCGCAAATTTTCGGGGGTGTTTTGAAACGGCCGTCCCAGGCGTGGTTACTGGGTGTGACCCGAGGCTTTTTTCAAAAGTTCAGAGAAGATGGCCCAATGCCCGAAAAAACTTTGATCGAGCGGACAGGGCTCTAAATCGGGAACTTTGGCGATGCAAAGCGGTATCCCCAGCTTTTGATCAGCCTGGGGATACCTGTTTTTGGAAGGGAAAAGACGCGCGAAAATCAGTGTTTTTGCTTGTCGTCCACGGACGACAGATCGTGCAGATGACGACGGGATAACGCCAGAAAACGTGGGGTCGGGCCGATGTCTTCGTACAGCGGATCACCTTCTTCATCGGTAGCCACAATGGTTGTACCTTTCACGTACGGGAAGCTCTTTTCCAACTCTTCTAGAGCGGCGCCGATCAGCTCTCCGAGCAGTTCTTCCGGATGCCGTTTGGGGTACATCTCGACAATCGCCGCCAACCGTGCGGCGGCCTCCATATCCAGATGTATCGAGTAGCCGGTGTCGGTCAGGCGACCCTTGGCGTTTTCTTCCCAATGATGGGCAAGCTCGCGGATTTTCATAGTGACCTCATTACGCTCCTGCTCGTGGCAGGAAAGGTGAATGTCCGGCGTTAGCCGGCAGCAGCCGTTGTACGGCTTACTGTTCAGACTAGCCCCAACGCCCGGGGTTTACCGGCCCTTCGTCGTCTTGCTTGTAAGAACCGGTCTGGCGCGGCACTCTTTAAGTTCTTAGCCGCCCGGATTTTCGCTGGAGAACTGCTGATGACCGATATTGATGCACGCTTGCGCGAGGACGTTCACCTGTTGGGTGAACTGTTGGGCAACACCATTCGTGAACAGTACGGGGACGGCTTTCTCGACAAGATCGAGCAGATCCGCAAGGGCGCCAAGGCCGACCGTCGCGGTTCGATGGACGCCGAGCTGAGCGCCAGCCTCAACCAATTGAGCGAAGACGAGTTGCTACCGGTCGCGCGGGCGTTCAACCAGTTTCTGAACCTGGCCAATATCGCCGAGCAATACCAGCTGATTCACCGTCGCGAAGAGGCGCAACCCGCGCCGTTCGAAGCACGGGTGCTGCCGGAGCTGCTGGCTCGCCTGATCGCCGAAGGGCATGACACCGAGTCCCTTGCCCGGCAATTGGGACGGTTGGAAATCGAACTGGTCTTGACGGCGCACCCGACTGAAGTGGCGCGTCGCACGCTGATCCAGAAGTACGACGCCATCGCCGCACAACTGGCCGCCCAGGATCATCGCGACCTGACCAGCGCCGAGCGCGAGCAGATCCAGGCGAAATTGCAGCGCCTGATCGCCGAAGCCTGGCACACCGAAGAAATCCGCCGTACCCGCCCGACGCCCGTGGACGAAGCCAAATGGGGTTTCGCGGTGATCGAACATTCGCTGTGGCAGGCGATCCCCAACTATTTGCGCAAGGCTGATAAAGCCCTGCATGAGGCCACCGGCCTGCACCTGCCACTGGAGGCGGCACCGATTCGCTTCGCCTCGTGGATGGGCGGCGACCGCGACGGCAACCCGAATGTGACGGCTGCGGTGACGCGTGAAGTCCTGCTGCTGGCGCGCTGGATGGCCGCCGATTTGTACGTGCGCGATGTCGACCATCTGGCGGCAGAATTGTCGATGCAGCAGGCCAGCGACGCGTTGAGGGCCAAGGCCGGGGATAGCGCCGAACCTTATCGCGCGGTGCTCAAACAGTTGCGCGAACGCCTGCGCGCGACCCGTAACTGGGCCCATGCGTCCTTGACCACGGTCACGCCGGCACCGGCTGATGTGCTGCAAAACAACCGCGACCTGCTCGATCCGCTGGAGCTGTGCTACCACTCGCTGCATGAATGCGGCATGGGCGTGATCGCGGACGGACCGCTGCTCGATTGCCTGCGCAGGGCGGTCACGTTCGGGTTGTTCCTGGTGCGTCTCGACGTGCGTCAGGATTCGTCGCGACACTCGTCAGCGATGACCGAAATCACCGATTACCTTGGCCTCGGCCGCTACGAAGACTGGAGCGAGGAAGAGCGCATCGCCTTCCTGATGCGAGAACTGAACAACCGTCGGCCACTGCTGCCGGCGTATTTCAAGCCCTCAGCCGACACCGCCGAAGTGCTGGCGACCTGCCGGGAAATCGCCGCTGCACCGGGGGCTTCACTCGGTTCGTATGTGATTTCCATGGCCGGTGCCGCTTCCGACGTGCTGGCCGTGCAATTGTTGCTCAAAGAGTCCGGCGTGTTGCGGCCGATGCGCGTGGTGCCGCTGTTCGAAACCCTCGCTGACCTGGACAACGCCGGTCCGGTGATCGAAAAACTGTTGCTGCTGCCGGGTTATCGCGCACGCCTGCAAGGGCCGCAGGAAGTGATGATCGGCTATTCCGACTCGGCCAAGGACGCCGGCACCACGGCGGCGGCCTGGGCGCAGTATCGGGCGCAGGAACGCTTGGTCGATATCTGTCGCGAGCAGCAAGTGGAACTGCTGTTATTCCACGGTCGAGGTGGCACCGTGGGCCGTGGCGGCGGCCCGGCGCACGCGGCGATCCTGTCGCAGCCGCCGGGTTCGGTGGCGGGACGTTTCCGTACCACCGAGCAGGGGGAAATGATTCGTTTCAAATTCGGCCTACCGGACATCGCCGAGCAGAATCTCAATCTGTACCTGGCGGCGGTGCTCGAAGCGACGCTGCTGCCACCGCCACCACCGGAGCCTGCGTGGCGGCATTTGATGGACGAATTGGCGGCAGATGGTGTCAGCGCTTACCGCGCCGTAGTGCGGGAAAATCCGCAATTCGTCGAGTATTTCCGCCAGTCCACCCCGGAACAGGAGTTGGGACGCTTGCCACTGGGCAGTCGACCGGCCAAACGCCGTGCCGGTGGGATCGAAAGCCTGCGGGCGATTCCGTGGATCTTCGGTTGGACTCAGACGCGCCTGATGCTGCCGGCCTGGCTTGGCTGGGAAGCGGCCCTGAGCAAGGCGCTGGAGCGCGGCGAAGGCGAGCTGCTGGGGCAGATGCGCGAACAGTGGCCGTTTTTCCGCACGCGCATCGATATGCTGGAAATGGTCCTGGCCAAGGCCGACGCCGATATCGCCCGGTCCTACGACGAACGTCTGGTCGAGCCGGATCTGCTTCCTTTGGGGGCGCATTTACGCGACCTATTGTCGCAGGCGTGCGCGGTGGTCCTGGGGCTGACTGGTCAGTCTCAACTACTGGCACATAGCCCTGCCACCCTTGAATTCATCCGCTTGCGCAACACTTACCTCGACCCTCTTCATCTATTGCAGGCCGAATTGCTGGCACGTTCGCGGCAACAGGATGTTGCACAGGGCAGCCCGGTAGAACAGGCGCTGCTGGTGTCTGTGGCGGGGATTGCCGCCGGTTTGCGAAATACCGGCTAAGGTTTTTGCCGTGGGGATGGGCACTCGATGCGAGCGTCGAGTGCCTGTGGGCGAGGGGGCTAAAAAGTGCTGCCAGGCGACAGTTAATGATGGGGTTGCGACTTGGGGTACCCCGTCACAAGGTCACATGAAGCGCGGGTTTCTCCGACTTTCGGCGGCTTGTGTGGTCCGGGCCTGCTGTGTATCTTGATCAGCCTTTGACCGTTTGGGCGGTCACGACCCTGTTTTTAAGATTGGCCCCACGAGGCGAATCCTTTGTTATCTATATAAAAAATTGAGGAGCACATCGATGCGCGTCATTCTGCTGGGAGCTCCCGGGGCCGGTAAAGGTACTCAGGCTAAGTTCATCACCGAAAAGTTCGGCATCCCGCAAATCTCCACCGGCGACATGCTGCGTGCAGCGGTCAAGGCCGGCACCGAGCTGGGCCTGATCGCCAAGAGCGTCATGGACAGCGGTGGTCTGGTTTCCGATGACCTGATTATCAATCTGGTCAAGGAACGCATCAGCCAGGCCGATTGCGCCAACGGTTTCCTGTTCGACGGTTTCCCGCGCACCATTCCTCAGGCTGAAGCCCTGGTGAAAGCCGGCGTAGAGCTGGATCACGTGGTTGAAATCGCTGTCGACGACGAAGAAATCGTGCAGCGTATCGCCGGTCGTCGTGTTCACGAAGCCAGCGGCCGTGTGTACCACACCGTCTACAACCCACCGAAAATCGCCGGTAAAGACGACATCACCGGTGATGCACTGGTACAGCGCAAGGACGATACCGAAGAAACCGTTCGTCATCGCCTGTCGGTCTACCATTCGCAGACCAAGCCACTGGTGGAGTTCTACCAGAAGCTGTCTGCTGCTACTGACGGCAAGCCGAAGTACAGCCACATTGCTGGCGTCGGTTCGGTTGAAGCGATCACCGGCAAGGTGCTTGAAGCGCTGAGCTGAAAAGACTGATCGGCTTCATCTTCTACGGCCCGCTTGCGGGCCGTAGTTGTTTATACTGGCGCACTTTTTATGACCCTCTCTTACGGAAACATCGATGAGTACCTTGCTGGCCCTGGACACCGCGACTGAAGCTTGCTCCGTTGCCTTGCTGCATGACGGCAAAGTCACGAGCCATTACGAGGTGATCCCGCGCCTGCATGCGCAGAAGCTGCTGCCGATGATCCAGCAATTGCTGGCGGATGCCGGGACCACCCTGCAAGCGGTGGATGCCATCGCGTTCGGCCGTGGGCCGGGTGCGTTCACCGGCGTGCGGATTGCCATCGGCGTGGTGCAGGGGCTGGCGTTTGCACTGGATCGTCCGGTGTTGCCGGTGTCGAACCTGGCCGTGCTGGCGCAGCGGGCATTTCGCGAACACGGCGCAAGCCAGGTCGCGGCCGCCATCGACGCACGGATGGATGAGGTGTACTGGGGTTGCTACCGCGAAACGGCGGGGGAGATGCGGCTGGTCGGCAAAGAAGCCGTGTTGCCACCGGAGTCGGCTGCATTGCCGGCCGATGCCAGCGGCGAGTGGTTCGGCGCGGGCACCGGTTGGGGCTATGCCGAACGCATCGCCGTCAGCTTGACCGGTCAGGACGCGGGGATGTTGCCTCACGCCGAAGACCTGCTGACCCTGGCGCGTTTTGCCTGGGCCCGTGGCGAAGCGATCGTGGCGGATGAGGCGCAGCCGGTTTATTTGCGCGATAAAGTGGCGACGCCGAAAGCGCGTTAAACCGTAGTACGAGTCGCCTTAAGCTCCCACAGGCATTGCGCAAAACCTGTAGGAGCGAGGCTTACCCGCGAAAACGATCTAACAGATATAGCCAATCGTCAGTTTTAACCCCGGCTTTTAAACCTTTTCGCCTTTCTGTGTTCTAGTTATCACTCGGCGGTTTGCGAAGTGGACCATGCGCCACTAAACTGCCATCACTGATACCGAGCATGTACTTATGCGCATAGACGGCCTTTCCTCTCAGTCCTACCCCATCAAGCGCCAGCCTCGCAAAGGCCGTGTGGTTGAGGACGAATCCGTCGATATCGACGGCGAGCTGGAATTTCCCTCCGAAGAGCAACTGGCCGCCCGCGCCGCCAAAGCCTCCGCGCAACGCTTGAGCAATCTCCCCGCCCGTCAACAAGACATGATTTACCACCGCGCCATGAAAAAAAGCGTAGCGATGGCCTTGGCCAGCTACCTGAGCACCGCCGGTTTTGTCGATTGGGATGCGGATGTGCTGGGTCTCGACCTGTACATCTGATGCTGTTGCCTTACTACCTTGGTTGCCCGTCCTGGAGTGAAAATGCCTGGCGCGAGTACCTGTATCCGCAAGACGCCAAACCCGCCGAATTCCTGAATCTGTATTCCCAAGTGTTCAACGCCGTGGAAGGCAATACGACCTTCTACGCGAGCCCGTCTGCCGCCACCGTGCAGCGCTGGGCCGAGACGATGCCCGAACACTTTCGCTTCACCGCCAAGTTCCCCGGCGACATCAGCCACAGCGGGGACCTGCGCGAACAACTGACCGCCGCTGAAACCTTCCTGCAATTGCTCAGCCCCCTTGGCGAACGGGTTTCGCCGCTGTGGCTGCAGTTATCGAAAGGCTTCACGCCGCAACGACTGCCCGAACTGGCGGGTTTCATCGATGCCCTGGAGCGACCGCTGGCAGTAGAAGTGCGCCACAGCGAGTTCTTCGCCAAAGGTGACAGCGAGCGCAGGCTCAATCGTCTGCTGCTGGATCGCGGTGTCGAACGCATCTGTCTTGACCCGCGCGCCTTGTTCAGCTGTACCTCGACCGATCCCTCGGTACTCCACGCCCAATCGAAAAAGCCTAAGGTTCCGCCCCGTCCCGCGGCGTTCACCCAGTTTCCGCAGGTGCGCTTCATCGGCCATCCGCAACTGGAGGCCAACGACCCGTTCCTGGTGCCATGGGTGGAGAAAATCGCCCTGTGGATCGAAGAAGGCCGAACGCCTTACATCTTCCTGCATACCGCTGACAACCTGCTGGCCGCCAGACTGGCGCAACGGTTTCACGCAAAACTGATGCTGCGTTTGCCTGGCCTGCCGCCGCTGCCTGAGCTATACAGAGAGCCCGCCGCCGAGCAACTTGGTTTGCTCTGAAGCGGCTTCGTTGCCCTTTTCAGGAGCCTGCCAATGGATGCGCAAACCCAACGAGCCCAAGCGTTCAAAGCCCTGCATGAACGCGACGGCGCTTTTGTCATTCCTAACCCCTGGGATGCTGGCTCGGCGAAAATGCTCGCCAGCCTGGGCTTCGGGGCGCTGGCGACCACCAGTGCCGGTTATGCCTTTTCACAAGGCCGTCCCGATGGCGGATTGACGCTGAATGAGACCTTGGCAAACGTTCGGGCGATTGTCGCGGCCACCGACCTGCCGGTCGCGGTCGATCTGGAAAACGGCTTTGCCGACGATCCTGCCGAATGCGCCCAAAGCATCTTGCGGGCAGCCGAAGCCGGCGCGGTCGGCGGTTCGATCGAAGATGCCACGGGGCGCAAAGACAGCCCGATCTACTGCTTCGAACACGCCGTGGCGCGCATCGAAGCTGCCGTTGCGGCAGCCCGCAGTTTGCCTTTCCCCTTCACGTTGACGGCTCGAGCCGAGAACTTCCTGCATGGCAATCCTGATCTGGACGACACGATTCGCCGCTTGCAGGCGTTCGCCGAGGCCGGTGCCGATGTGCTTTACGCGCCGGCTCTGCGCAACGCCGAAGATGTATTGGCAGTGGTGCGCGCAGTAGCGCCCAAGCCGGTCAATATCCTGATGTCAGGCGGCTTGAAGTTGACGGTCGAGCAACTGAGCGAGATGGGCGTCAAACGGATCAGCGTCGGTTCAGCGCTTGCCCTGGCGGCGTATGGCGAGTTCTTCCGCGCTGCCGAGGAAATCCAGAAGTCCGGCACATTCGGATTCACGTCGCGGTCCATGCCGTACCAGCAGGCCAATCAATTGTTCAAAGGCTGACGATGGGTTTTTCGAGGGTGCTGCTAGTGCTGGTGCTGATCATCGGCACGGCGGCGGTGAGTGTCTGGCGTGGCTGGATCTCAGTGCCGGCGCAGTGGAACCCTTGGGCGCCGCTGGATGTGAAGGCCGCCCCGAATCTGCTGACTCGCTACAAACTGATGCGCCTGCGCGATGATCCGCAGTTGTGTGATCAAGCCCTGAGCAGCTCAGGATTGCGCGTGACTCCTCTGGCCGATAGCCCCGACGCGAAGTGCCCATTGACCAACACCTTGCGCGTGCAGGGCGGCGAAGTGGCCCTGAACAGCAGTTTTCTCGCCAGTTGCCGCCTCGCGGTGTCATTTGCCCTGTTCGAACACCACGCCCTGCAACCGGCGGCTCAGGCTGTCTATGGCCAGGCGGTGACTCGCGTCGATCATCTCGGCAGTTTCGCCTGTCGCAACGTCTACGGTCGCGAGAATGGCAGACTCAGCCAACATGCCACCGCCAATGCACTGGATATCGCCGGTTTCCGCCTGGCTGATGGCCGCGCCATCAATGTGCTCAAGGACTGGCCGAAGGATAATCAGGACGCGCAGTTTCTACGCCAGGTTCGCGACAGCGCCTGCGACATGTTCAGTGTGGTGTTGAGCCCGGACTACAACGCCGCCCATCGCAATCATTTTCACGTGGATGTCGGGCCGTGGTGGGTGTGTCGCTGAGGATTATGCGGCGATGCGCAGGTTCTGCAGGATGATCGGGCGAGCCCAGCCGCTGTCGAAATCGAATTGTTTCTGTTGCTCTATTAGTTCTTCGGGCGAGAAGGGTGGGAACGGCTTGTCCAGCAGATGGAGTTCAAACTCGGCAATCGGCAGATGCAACGGACGTGGTTGCGGCGCCGGGCCGGCTTCTGGCACAGGTTGGCCTGCGGTCAGCACGATCGGGCGGACCCAGCTGCTGTCGAAATCCTGTTGCTGCTGTTGCGCGACGATTTCTTCTGTCGGGAACGGTGGGAAAGGTTTGTCGGCCAGGTCCATTTCGAACTCGGCAATCGGCAGGAACAGCGGCTCGGGCGGGCGAACTTCATTGTCCTTCACGTCGCATTCGCGCTGGGAAACGATGTGCGCCAGCAGATCGCTGCCAACCGTCGGTTCGACCGGGCTGTCGAGATCGGCCGGTGGAAAGTTGAGAGATTCCGGCAGCACTTCGCCCGACTGATCGGCCAGCGCCCGGGCAAAAAAATCCTGCCAGAGGTGACTGACACCGCTCAGTGCTTGGGTATTTCGCAGGCTGTAGTCGCCGTAGGGCGAGATGAAGCCTGTGAATGTGGGTTGAATGTCTGACATTTCTCTCGGTCGACGCTCAGCTCTGGCAAAATGCTCGATAGTTTTGTTATCGGCCGTTTTTGCCGATCATTAATTTTTTGAGCGTGTTTTCCCATGATTGAGCAACCTGCGGCCTGCCGCATTCATGTCGAGGCCTTGGCCACGACCTTTCAGCCGCAGGCGGAGCAATGGGCCGAACGCCTGGGTTTGCCCATGCAGGTGGCTGACGGCGAGTTTGCCTTGCAGGTGGGCGAGCAGGGTCTGCAACTGCAACAACTGGGTGCTGATGCGCCGGGGCCGGTGCGGGTGGACTTCGTCGAAGGCGGCGCGGCCCATCGTCGATTGTTCGGGGGTGGCACGGGTCAGATGATCGCCAAGGCTGTCGGAGTTGCCCAAGGCGTGCGTCCACGCGTGCTGGATGCCACGGCAGGACTGGGCAAGGATGCGTTCGTGCTGGCCAGCCTGGGCTGCGAGATGAGCCTGATCGAACGTCAGCCACTGATTGGCGCTTTGCTTGAGGATGGCCTGGCCCGAGGTGCGGAAGATTTCGACGTGGCGCCGATCGTGGCGCGGATGCGTTTGCTCAAGGGCAATTCGATCGAAGTGATGAAAAATTGGGAAGGGGAGCCGCCGCAGGTGATCTACCTCGACCCGATGTTCCCGCATCGTGAGAAAACCGCGTTGGTGAAAAAGGAAATGCGCCTGTTCCGACCGCTGGTGGGCGATGATCCGGACGCGCCGGCGCTGCTCGAAGCGGCACTGGCGCTGGCCAGCCACCGGGTGGTGGTCAAGCGCCCGCGCAAGGCGCCGTGCATTGCGGGGCCGAAGCCGAGTCATGCGCTGGACGGCAAATCCAGCCGGTATGACATTTATCCGAAGAAGGCGCTTAAGCCTTAAGACCGAGTCGCCTGCTTCGCGAGCAAGCCCGCTCCCACATTTGATCTCCAGCGTTCATAAAATTTGTGAACGACACAGGTTCAATGTGGGAGCGGGCTTGCTCGCGAAGGCGTCGGCCCAGACACAACAAATCCATCAGGCCGCCTAAGGCCGATAAGCCCGCATAAACAACCCCACCACTTCCTGCACATGGCTCTCGGCTGCATCGCCAGTCAGCGGTTCGCCGCAGCCATACAGCAACCGGAAATTCCCCGCGCCCTTGAGCAGACAGAAAAAGTGCTCGGCCGCATTGCGCGGTTTGTCGATGCTCAACGCGCCGCTCTGATCGACCTTGGTCAGCAATCGCTCCATGCCATGCAGCATGCGCTCCGGCCCGGCCTCGAAGAAAATCTGCGAGAGCTTCGGGTCCTGGCTGCCCAGGGTCATCATCAGCCGGTGCAGGTTCACCGATTCGTCGCTGTTGATCAGTTGATGAAAACCGTGGGCGATGTTCAGCAGCACCGTTTCCACCGCGACGCCGTCCGGCAATTCAAAAAACAGCGTAGGCAATTGCTCTTCACACTTGGCCATCACGGCGGCGGAGAACAGCGTCTCCTTGTCGTTGAAATGGCTGTAGACCGTCAGCTTCGACACGCCAGCCTCGGCCGCCACCGCGTCCATGCTGGTGTTGGCATAACCATTACTCAGAAACAGGATTTTCGCCGCGTCGAGGATCGCCTGGCGCTTGGCCAGATCCTTGGGACGGCCCGGACCATTGGGTGCTGAAAGATTATTGGTCATTCTTCGCTTTAATACTGGACTGGTGAGTTTGCTATTAATAACATACTGGTCAGTATAATTATTCCAAGCACCATTAGCGAAAGGTCCTTCACCATGTTCCGCTATGCCTTGCCCCTCGCATTGCCAGTCAGTCTGGCGTTTTTATTGTCTGCGTGTGGTCACGAAGAGGCACCTCAAGTCACCGTGCGCCCGGCCATGGTGGTGCAGCCAGAGCCTGCGGCCCAGGCAATGGAAAGCTATCCGGGTGAAGTCCGCGCGCGCTATGAGCCGGACCTGGCGTTCCGCATTGGCGGCAAAGTCAGCCGACGACTGGTCGAGGAGGGGCAGCGAGTCAAGGCTGACCAGCCGCTTGCAGAGCTCGATCCTCAGGACGTGCGCTTGCAACTGGAAGCAACCCGAGCCCAAGTCGCCGCTGCCGAGGCTAACCTGAGCCTGGTGCGCGCCGAGCGCGATCGCTACAAGACCCTGATGGACCGTCAGATGGTCAGCCGTTCGCAGTACGACAATTCCGAAAACCTCTACCGATCCGGTGAAGCGCGCCTGAAGCAGATAAAGGCCGAGTTCAACGTCTCGACTAATCAAGCCAGCTACGCCGTGCTGCGCGCGCCTCAGGACGGGGTGGTGGCCAAACGGTCGGTGGAAGTCGGGCAAGTCGTGGCTGCGGGGCAAACGGTGTTCACCCTCGCCACCGATGGCGAGCGCGAAGTATTGATCAGTCTGCCGGAGCAAAGCTTCGGCCGTTTCAAGGTCGGGCAGCTGGTGTCGGTGGAACTCTGGACCCAACCCGACCAGCGTTTCGCCGGGCGCATCCGTGAGTTGTCGCCCGCTGCCGATCCAAAATCCCGCACCTTTGCCGCGCGCATAGCGTTCACTGCCGGCAAGGTCCCCGCCGAACTCGGTCAGAGTGCCCGGGTGTTCGTTCAAACTGCCGAAGCGGTGCCGCTCTCGGTACCGCTTTCCGCACTGACCGCGGAGAACGGCGCGACCTACGTCTGGGTCGTCAGTGCCAATAACACCTTGAAGAAGACTCCGGTGCGGGTCGGTGCGTTCGGCGAGAAAACCGTGCCGGTGCTCGAAGGCTTGAACGCCAGTGACTGGGTGGTGGCGGCCGGTGTCCATGTGCTTCTCGAAGGGCAGCAGGTGCGTCCGGTGGATCGCTCCAACCGCGTGGTCAATCTGGCGGACAAGGAGTAATTCCCGATGGGTTTCAATCTTTCCGAATGGGCGCTGCGTAATCGCCAGATCGTACTGTTCCTGATGATCTTGCTTGCAGTCGTTGGTGCTCTTTCCTACACCAAGCTCGGCCAAAGTGAAGACCCGCCGTTCACCTTCAAAGCCATGGTGGTTCGCACCATCTGGCCGGGGGCGACGGCGGAGGAAGTGTCGCGTCAGGTCACCGAGCGAATTGAAAAGAAACTGATGGAAACCGGCGAGTACGAGCGCATCGTTTCGTTCTCCCGCCCCGGCGAATCCCAGGTGACGTTCATTGCCCGTGATTCCATGCATTCCGTGGACATTCCCGAGCTCTGGTATCAGGTCCGCAAGAAGACCAACGACATTCGCCACACGCTGCCGCCGGGCGTCCAGGGACCCTTCTTCAACGACGAGTTCGGCACCACGTTCGGCAATATCTACGCCCTGACCGGCGATGGTTTTGACTACGCGGTACTCAAGGATTACGCCGACCGTATCCAGATCCAGCTGCAGCGGGTCAAGGATGTGGGCAAGGTCGACCTGCTCGGGCTGCAGGACGAAAAGATCTGGATCGAACTCTCCAACGTCAAGCTCGCCACCCTCGGCCTGCCCTTGGCGGCGGTGCAGCAAGCGCTTGAAGAGCAGAACGCGGTGTCCACGGCGGGGTTCTTCGAAACCACCAGCGAGCGATTGCAGCTACGGGTATCGGGGAATTTTCAGACGGTCGACGAGATCAAGAACTTCCCGATCCGCGTAGGTGATCGCACGTTCCGCATCTCCGATGTGGCGAACGTGCGTCGTGGTTTCAACGATCCGCCAGCACCGCGCATGCGCTTCATGGCTGAAGACGCGATCGGTCTGGCCGTGGCGATGAAGGACGGTGGCGACATTCTGATACTGGGCAAGGCGCTGGAAGTCGAATTCGCCAGAATCCAGAAAAACCTCCCGGCCGGCATGCAGCTGCGAAAAGTATCCGACCAGCCGGCGGCGGTAAAAACCGGCGTTGGCGAGTTCGTTCAAGTATTGGTTGAAGCCCTGGCCATCGTCCTGTTGGTGAGTTTCTTCTCCCTCGGCGTGCGCACTGGCATGGTGGTCGCCCTGGCGATTCCGCTGGTGCTGGCGATGACCTTCGCCTGCATGTATTACCTCGGCATCGGCCTGCACAAGATTTCCCTTGGCGCACTGGTCCTGGCGCTGGGCTTGCTGGTAGACGACGCGATCATCGCCGTGGAAATGATGGCGATCAAAATGGAGCAGGGTTTCGATCGGATCAAAGCCGCCAGTTATGCCTGGACCAGCACCGCGTTCCCGATGCTCACCGGTACGCTGATCACCGCGGCCGGCTTCCTGCCGATTGCCACGGCGCAATCAGGAACAGGCGAATACACCCGCTCGATCTTCCAGGTAGTGACCATCGCGTTGGTGGCATCCTGGATTGCCGCCGTGGTCTTTGTGCCTTATCTCGGGGAAAAACTCCTGCCGGATCTGGCGAAGATTCATGCAGCCAAACACGGCACTGGCCATGGCCAGCCTGATCCGTACGGCACGCCGTTCTATCAGCGCGTCAGACGATTGGTGGAATGGTGCGTGCGGTGGCGCAAGACCGTGATCGTATTGACGGTGGTTTTGTTTGTTGCCTCCATCGTGTTGTTCCGCTTTGTGCCGCAGCAGTTCTTCCCGGCATCGGGTCGACTGGAACTGATGGTCGACCTGAAACTGGCCGAAGGCGCGTCTCTGAGCAACACCGCCGAAGAGGTCAAGCGCCTCGAAGCATTGCTCAAGGATCACGCCGGAATCGACAACTACGTGGCCTACGTCGGTACCGGGTCGCCGCGTTTTTACCTACCGCTGGATCAGCAACTTCCTGCGGCGAGCTTTGCGCAGTTTGTCGTCCTGGCCAAGACCATCGAGGATCGCGAACCCCTGCGGACCTGGCTGATCGAAACCCTCAACGAACAGTTCCCGGCCCTGCGCTCGCGGGTTACACGTCTGGAAAACGGCCCGCCGGTTGGTTATCCAGTGCAGTTCCGTATCACCGGTGAACACATTGAGGAAGTCCGTGCACTGGCGCGCAAAGTGGCGGTCAAGGTTCGTGAAAATCCCCATGTGGCCAATGTCCATCTGGATTGGGAAGAACCCAGCAAAGTCGTGTACTTGAACGTCGATCAGGACCGCGCGCGGGCGCTGGGCGTGAGCACGGCGAACCTGTCGCGGTTTCTGCAAAGCTCGCTGACCGGTTCCAGCGTCAGCCAGTACCGTGAAGACAACGAATTGATCGAGATCCTCCTGCGCGGCACGTTGCACGAGCGCACCCAGCTGTCGTTGCTGCCGAGTCTGGCGGTCCCGACCGATAACGGTCGCAGCGTGGCGTTGTCACAGATTGCGACGCTGGAGTATGGCTTCGAAGAAGGCATCATTTGGCACCGTAACCGCTTGCCCAACGTGACCGTCCGCGCCGATATCTATGGCAAGGAACAACCGGCGACCCTGGTGCAACAGATCATGCCGACCCTCGATCCGATTCGCGCCGAACTGCCGGACGGGTACTTGCTGGACGTCGGTGGCACCGTGGAAGATTCGGCCCGCGGGCAGAATTCGGTGAAGGCTGGCGTACCGCTGTTCATTGTGGTCGTGTTGACTTTACTGATGCTGCAACTGCGTAGTTTCTCACGCACTGTGATGGTATTTCTGACCGCGCCTTTGGGGTTGATCGGGGTGACGTTGTTCCTGATGGTGTTCCGTCAACCGTTCGGCTTCGTCGCCATGCTCGGGACCATCGCCCTGTCCGGGATGATCATGCGCAACTCGGTGATTCTGGTCGACCAGATTGAGCAGGACATCGCCGCCGGGCTCAAACCGTGGCAAGCGATCATCGAGGCGACGGTCCGGCGTTTCCGCCCGATTGTGCTGACGGCACTCGCCGCGGTGCTGGCGATGATCCCGCTGTCACGCAGTGTGTTCTTCGGGCCGATGGCGGTGGCGATCATGGGTGGGTTGATCGTCGCGACGGCCCTGACGTTGTTGTTCCTGCCGGCGCTGTATGCAGCGTGGTTCAGGATCAAGAAGGAGCCAGCCTGACCCTGCAGGCGCCGTCGCAGGCTGCAATTTTTGATCTTCAGATTCAAGATCAAAAGATTGCAGCCAGCGGCGGTTCCTACGTCTGTTTCAGAACCTTCCGATATTGAGTCAGGGGACGCTGAATGCTGTACTCAAGACCCTGTTCACGAGATTTTTGAACCAGCGCCAATGAAAAAGCCACCCACGCCGAAGGGCAAGTCTGACCCGGTTTTTGACCTGCTCGGCAAATCCCCCCACAAGGAACGTCTCTCGGGCTACCTCGCGTTGCTCAAGCCTCTGGACGATCAAGGGCGCTATCTGCCTTTCGATGAGTTGCGCTATCGCTGGGAGCGTATTGAAATTTAAAGAGTACCGAACACTTTCTTGGCCAGGCTGGTCGCCGCAGCGGCTGGATTCTGGCGAATGGTTTCTTCCTGCTTGCCAATCATCTCGAACAATCCGTTCAACGCCTGCTCGGTGACGTAGCTTTCGATATTGGCACTTTTCGCATCCACGACGCCCAGCGTCGCCGCCTGACCGGCGAACGAGTTGTACTGCTTGGCCAGGCCAACCTGGTCGGTGGCTTGCTTGACGATCGGCAGGAACTTGGCGCGGATCTGTTCGCGACTGGTTTTGTTCAGGTACTGAGTGGCCGAGTCATTGCCACCGCTGAGAATCCCCTTGGCATCCTCCACGCTCATTTTCTTCACGGCATCCACCAGGATCGGCTGGGCCTGCGTCACGGCGGTTTCTGCCGCTTTGTTCATGCTGGTTTCCAGTTGATCAACCTGGGCGCCCATGCCGAAGGCTTTCATCTTGCTGGCGACTTTGCCCAACTTGCCCGGCAGTTCGATTTTTACCTCCGGGTTGTTGCTGAAACCGCCCGGTGTGCCGAGTTGTTTCACGGCCAGTTGCGCGCCTTGGGTCAGGGCGTCCTTGAGGCCGCCGGTGGCGTCTTTTTGCGACAGGTCACTGAGGGACAGGGCCAGGGCGCTGGCAGAAATCATCAAACCTGCGCACAGGCCGGCGAAGCGAAGGGTAGGGCGAAGCATGGTGGCTTCCTTGTTTGAAAGAGGAAATTAGCGGGCGGCGTCGACGCGGATTTTCAGTGGCTGCGGATCTTTGCCATCCAGCTGCACGGCGTGATGTTCGGTGGTGATGAACATCAGCTTGCCGTCCACTTCGATCCTTGCGCTGACCGAATAGCGATGGCCGGGTTTGACCTGGGCCGGATCGTAACTCAGATGAAACGGCAGCGGCACCTGGCCTTTGACCGGGCCTTTCTGTTCGTCGAGGACCACGGCGGGCGCGTCGGCCAGGGACACGTCCTGCAAGCTGACGCTCAAGGTGGCGGTCGGTGGCAGGGCGATGCGCTGCAAGTAGAACACTTCACCGTCGAGGGAGGTTTTCGCTGGCGAGGACAGAGTCTGGCAACCCGCCAGGAGTGCCACGGCGGCGAGTAGTGTGATTTTTTTCATCGGGGCCTCTAAGACTTGGGCGCCAGAAGAAGCCTGACGCCCAAGGGAATTTAGCGGATTTTTGGTCGGACGTCAGTCTGGAAAACAGAGAATGCTCGCCAGGCTGAGTTGAAAGTTTTTCAAGAAGCTGCAAGTAAAAACTTTAGAGCGTTGGAAGTGGCTTCAATACAACAGATCGCGGGTAGACCTCGATTGAGTTGCGATATTTGTTTTCATTGGCCGTCAGGGTATAGCGCTTTCCTGGAATGACAGTCTCCGGGTCGTACTCCAGATAAAATGCCTCAGCCATTTTTTCGCTGACATGAATTTGCGTCACTGGCCCGCTCGTATCTTCGTGCTCGTGTGCGATGAGCGTCACGGCGTGCTCGGGCTCAACGATGCGAGGCTCTTGCGCTTCGATGTAAAGACGACCAATCGGGCTCAAGTGCAGGGTTTGTCGGTGCGGCGCACGATGTACAACGACGAAATAATCCAGGTCTATCAGCAGTGGAATGCCGTTGTGGGTCATGTTGACCTTGATAAGGTATTTGACGCTGATGTCGACGTAGTTGTGCGGGAATGAAAAACTCCAGCGGCCGCTGTTTAGTACCGGAAGACGCGATTGCACTATATTGATCGGGGAAGCAGTATTTGCGGTTTGAACACTGATGCGCGTTTCACCTTCACCATCGCTGGGTGGGAGAAAGTCCTCCGGTAAACTAAAGGTGAGTGTGATGTATTGGTCAGTGCCTGTTGATGAGTTCATCGCGATATCCTTATCGTGATTGGCTGGAATTAGAACTCTATTAATTCATAACTGAGCAACTAAAAGAACATCCTTGTTCCTATAGTCGTTATCCGGAAGTTTCAAGCGAAGTTGATCACACCTGATCCGCCGCATCTTCACTGCGATGTAGCGCCACTTGACGAATCGACAAGCGAATTTCCGCCGGTAATACCCGTTTTGCCGCGCCTTCGGCCAGTTCGCCGAGCAATTCGTGATAGCCCAGCTTGCCCGCTTCATCGCGCTTGAGCACGTCGAGGTCGAGCATCGTCTGGATGAAGTGGCGGAACAGGCTTTTGTCGAAGAATTCCGGGGCGTTCAGACCATGGAGGATCGACAGGCGCTGGGCCATGACCGTGCACAAGTCTTCCAGTTCTTCGGCGCTGATGCTGTTCTGACCGCTGTTGAGCAGCAGGGACACGGTCATATAGAAGCGTTGCAAGGTCTGGGCGATGCTTTTCGACAGCAGCGTCAGCAACACGAAATGCCGCGAGCTTGGCGCCGGACGCAGGTAAACGTCATTCTCGAAACGCAGCAGGCCTTGCTCGACGAACGCTTCAAGCCATTGATCGATCACTGCATCCAGCTCGTCCAGCGTCCAGCGAATGAACAGCTCCGATTGCAGGTACGGGTACAGCGCGCGGGTGTAGCGCAGGATCTGTTCGCGGCTCATGCGCGACGCGCTCTGGAAGAAACTCGCCAGCAGCGCGGGCAACGCGAAGATGTGCAGCACGTTGTTGCGGTAGTAAGTCATCAGGACGGCGTTCTGCTCGTCCAGATACAGAATCTTGCCCAAAGCGTCACTCTGTTCGGACAGCAGATCCATGTCCTTCACATGTTCGATCAACGCCCGGCCATCACCGTCCGGCAACGTGGTGTGCGGCGAATACGGCACCTTGCGCAGCAGCGCCAGATAAAGGTCGAGCACCCGCGCCATGGCGCGATCGTCCAGGGCCAGGCGGCTGGTGGACAACAACGCCAGGGCCACCAGATTGACCGGGTTGATCGCCGCCGCCTCGTTCAGGTGCTGTGCGACTTTCTCGCCGAGGCGGTTGGTGGTTTCGTTGAGCCAGGCCGGTTTGAACTGCGGACCGAGCTCCTGTTGGCGCCAGTCGGGCTGTTCACTGTCGAGGAACTCCGCCAGCTTGATCGGCTCGCCGAAGTTCACCGCTACCTGACCGAAGCGCTGCTTGAGCGCACCGATGACTTTGAAAATATCGAAGATCGATTCTTTCTTCTTGCTCGCGCCACGCAATTCGCCGAGGTAAGTCCGACCTTCCAGAACGCGCTCATAACCGATGTACACCGGCACGAATACAATCGGCATCCGTGACGAACGCAAGAAACTGCGCAGGGTGATCGCCAGCATCCCGGTCTTCGGTTGCAGCATGCGCCCGGTGCGTGACCGGCCACCCTCGACAAAGTATTCGACCGGGAAGCCCTTGGTGAACAGCGTGTGCAGATATTCGTTGAACACCGAGGTGTACAGCGGGTTGCCCTTGAAGGTGCGGCGCATGAAGAACGCACCGCCCCGGCGCAACAAGCTGCCGATCACCGGCATATTGAGGTTGATCCCGGCGGCAATGTGCGGCGGGGTCAGGCCGTTGCGGAACAGCAGATACGAGAGCAGCAAATAGTCGATATGGCTGCGATGGCAGGGCACGTAGATCACTTCGTGACCCTGGGCGACTTTCTGCACGCCTTCGATGTGATTGACCTTGATGCCGTCGTAGATCTTGTTCCAGAACCAGCTCAGCACCACTTCCAGAAAGCGGATCGCGGTGTAGGTGTAATCCGAGGCGATCTCATTGCCGTAGCGCAGGGCCTGGGCCTTGGCTTTCTCCGGCGAGATGTTCTCGCGCTCGGCTTCGTCGAGGATCGCTTGCTTGACCAGTGGCTGATTGAGCAGGCCTTTGACCAGGTTGCGGCGGTGGGAAATGTCCGGGCCGATGACGGCGGCTTTCAGGTTGCGAAAATGCACCCGCAAAATCCGCTGGGCCATGCGCACGGTGCGCTCGTGGCCCTTGTCGTGGTCGATCAGTTCGCGCAGGTGAATCGGCGCGGAGAACTGCACGCGGGTCTTGCGTCCCAACACAATGATGCTGAGCAACCGGCGCAGACGCCCGGTGACCGCCCAGCTATCGGCGAACAACAGTTTCCACGGGCTCGACTCGCTGTCCGGCGACTGACCCCAGAACACGCTGACCGGGATGATCTGCGCGTCCTCGGCGGCATTCTGGCTCAGGGCGTTGACCAGGCGGGTCAGGGTCGGCGGGGCACCGCGTTTGTCCTGGCGGCCGAGCCAGTCGGGCTCTGGTGTCAGGTAGAAGAACGCGGCAGGTTCGAGCAGGTTACCCACCGATACCGGCAAAACCGGGCGGGGCAGGCCGGCCTTGCTGCATTCGGCGTCGACCACGGCCAGGTCAGTCAGCGAAGGGCTTTGCAGGACGTAGAACACCGGACGACTGCGATCGAGGTTGAGGGTGAACGACGACTGGTTGATCGTCTCCGAGCGAACCCAGAGGTACAACAGTCGGCGCAGGGTGCCAAACACAAGACGGCGGAGCGGAGAACGGGTCATACGGCTTCTGCGTGAGTAAGTAAAACCGAGCAAATGCTCGGGCGGCCGATAGTGTGCCGTATTCATCGAAAATCGGCAAAAAAGCGGCTAAGTAAAGTGAGTTGAGAGTTTTGGCGCCTGTCATATACTCGACCGCTCAAAATAAAAAGAAGGGGGTAACGAGACATGGCTACGCGCGAAACCGGCAATGTGAAGTGGTTCAACGACGCCAAGGGTTATGGCTTTATTCAGCGCGAAGACGGGGTGGACGTGTTCGTGCATTACCGCGCGATCCGAGGCGAAGGCCATCGTTCGTTGGCCGAAGGCCAGCAGGTTGAATATGCGGTGGTGACTGGCGAGAAGGGTTTGCAGGCTGAGGATGTGGTGGGGCTGTAAACCCGATCTTTCAGATCACACAAAACCAATGTGGGAGCGGGCTTGCTCGCGAAGGCGGTGTGTCAGTCAACGTTGATATCGACTGACACACCGCCTTCGCGAGCAAGCCCGCTCCCACATTTGATCGGCGTCGCTCTATTGTTGAGCAGTTTTCCAGGTGATCTCTTCTTCACCATCGGCGCTGATGCGCATCCAGCGATCCGCTGACTCTTCACCTTCTTCCTCGACCCAGCTGCCCGGTGCACAACGCACTTCGACGTTCAGCGCGGCAAACGCAGCACGGGCGCAGGCGATGTCGTCTTCCCACGGGGTTTGGTCGCTGTCGAGGAACAGACTGTTCCATTTGCCGACGGCTTTTGGCAGCCAGGTGACCGGCACGTTACCGGCCTTGCACTTGTAGGTCTGACCTTTCTGAACCCAGTCGGTGCACGGGCCCAACGCTGTGCCGAGCCAGGCCGCAATGGCCTTGTAGTCGACGTCGGCGTCTTTCAGGTAAATCTCGATATCGGGTTGGCGCATGGATGTCCTCACTGCGGGTCTGAAAAATCCATTCGCGGATTTAGCCGGCCTCAAGCCGTTTGCTCGAGACCAAAAAATTAATAATTACTGAAGAACGAAATAATCGTAGCGCATCGAGACGGTGACCTCGAACGGCTCGGCCTGTTCGATGACCGCTGCCCGGCGTTCGGCACTGGCGCGCCAGCCGTGGGGTGTCATGGCCAACAGGTTCGCACGGTCCTGACCACTGGCCAGCATCAGTTTGAATTCCAGGGTTTCGCTGTGCTGCAACGCCATGCCATCCGGCACCAGTGCCAGATGCTTATCGTCGGTGTATTCACGCACTTCGTCGTACAGACGCTCGCGCAGTTCCATCAGATGGCCGCTGGTCGGTCCGACTTTCATCAGGCCGCCGCCGGGGCTGAGCAGGCGTTTGGCTTCTTCCCAGTCCAGCGGGCTGAATACGCTGGCGAGAAACTGGCAACTGCCTGAGGCCAACGGCACCCGCGCCATGCTGGCGATCAACCAGGTCAGTTGCGGGTTGCGTTTGCAGGCGCGCTTGACCGCTTCCCGGGAAATATCCAGTGCGTAACCGTCAGCGTTCGGCAAGGCCTCGGCGATTTGCGCGGTGTAGTAACCCTCGCCACAACCGATGTCCAGCCAGCGCTGGGGCTGATATTCAGCCGCCAGTTCCGCCAGGCGCTTGGCCACCGGTGCGTAATGGCCGGCGTTCAAGAAGTCGCGCCGGGCTTCGACCATCGCCAGGTTATCCCCAGGGTCGCGGCTGTTCTTGTGCTGCACCGGCAGCAGGTTCAGGTAGCCCTGCCGCGCGCGGTCGAAACGATGCCCGGCGGGGCAGGCCACGCCGTTGTCCACCGCGTTCAGCGGCTCGCTGCAGATCGGGCAGGCCAGCATCAGGCGAGCAACTTGATCAGGGTCTGGTAGTAGATTTCGGTCAGCACATCGAGGTCTGCCGCCAGTACGCGCTCGTTGACCTGGTGGATGGTCGCGTTGACCGGGCCCAGTTCAACCACTTGAGTGCCCATGGTTGCAATGAAGCGCCCGTCGGAGGTGCCACCGCTGGTGGAGGCTTTGGTCTCGCGGCCGGTCACGTCCTTGATGCTCGACGCGACGGCATCCAGCAGCGCGCCCGGTTCGGTGAGGAACGGCAAGCCGGACAGCGCCCAGTCGATGTGCCAGTCCAGGCCATGCTTGTCGAGGATATCGGCGACACGCTTTTGCAGGCCTTCGACGGTGGACTCGGTGGAGAAGCGGAAGTTGAACACCGCCACCAGGTCACCCGGGATCACGTTGGTCGCGCCGGTGCCGGAATTGACGTTGGAGATCTGGAAGCTGGTCGGCGGGAAGAAATCGTTGCCGTGGTCCCAATGCTCGGCGGCCAGTTCGGCCAGGGCCGGGGCGGCGAGGTGGATCGGGTTCTTAGCCAGGTGCGGATAGGCCACATGACCTTGCACTCCGCGCACGGTCAGCTTGGCGCCAAGGGAACCGCGACGACCGTTCTTGACCACGTCACCCACCAGGGTGGTGCTCGATGGTTCGCCAACGATGCACCAGTCCAGACGCTCTTTACGGGCTGCGAGGCGTTCGACTACCGCTTTGGTGCCGTGATGCGCCGGGCCTTCTTCGTCGCTGGTGATCAAGAAAGCGACCTTGCCCTTGTGGTCCGGGTAGTCGGCGACGAAGCGCTCGGCTGCCACAGTCATGGAGGCGAGGCTGCCTTTCATGTCCGCGGCGCCGCGACCGCAGAGCATGCCGTGTTCATCGATCAGCGCATTGAACGGATCGATCTGCCAGGCGGTTACCGGGCCGGTTGGCACCACGTCGGTGTGGCCGGCGAAGCACAGCACCGGGCCGTCGTGTTTGCCGTGGGTGGCCCAGAAGTTATCCACATCTTCGATGCGCATCGGTTCAAGCGCAAAACCGGCATCGCCCAGGCGCTGCATCATCTGCTTCTGGCAATCGGCGTCGACCGGCGTCACGGACGGACGGCGGATCAGGTCGATGGCGAGTTGAAGGGTCGGCGAAAGGTCGGCGTGGGCCGTCATGGAAAACTCCGGTAAACATGAATTTGGGCGCGGACTAAATGTGGGAGCGGGCTTGCTCGCGAATGCGGTGTGTCAGTCACCATAAATGTTGATTGTTACACCGCATTCGCGAGCAAGCCCGCTCCTACAGGTTTTGAGTACGGTCAGAAAGACCGTATATCACGCCAAGCCCTGCAAAATGGCGGTTATCTTAAAGCAAAACGGCGGCCATTGGCCGCCGTTTAGTGCATCTGTATTGATTTAGACCGCTGGTAGCGTTTGCGCCTCGGCTGCTGGTTTTGGCAGCGAAGACAGGAACGCCATGATCAGTGCCGCCAGGTACGGCAGCGACTGCACCAGCAACATGGTCACCCAGAAGCGCATGTCATTGCTCGGCATGCCGTTCACCAGGTAAATCCCCAGCGCCGCGCCCCACAACAGCAACATGATGAACACCTCTTCACGCGCCTCCGAAATCGCCACCCAGAAGCCGTGATTATCGGCGTTTTTAGGTGTGCGGAAAAACGGAATGCTGCTGGTGAAGAAACCGTACAGCACCGCTTTGGCGATGGTGTGCGACAACGCCAGGCCGGCCAGCGCCGCGCAGAACGCATCCTTGAGGTTGACCCCGACCGCACGACGGTAAAGGAAGATGATCTTGCCCACCTTGAACACGAACAGCGCCAACGGCGGGATCGCGAAAATCAGCAGCGGCGGATCGACCCGTTGCGGCACGATGATCATCGCCGCCGACCACAGCAAGGCGCCCACGGTGAAGAAGATGTTCATGCCATCCGCCACCCACGGCAACCAGCCCGCGAGGAAGTGGTAGCGCTGGCCACGGGTCAGCTCGGTGTCCTTGCCGCGCAAGAGGCTTGCGGTGTGACGCTTGATGATCTGGATCGCGCCATAGGCCCAGCGGAAACGCTGTTTCTTGAAGTCGATAAAGGTATCGGGCATCAGGCCTTTGCCGTAGCTGGTGTGGTAATACGCTGCCGACAGGCCTTTTTCAAATACACGCAGACCCAGTTCGGCGTCTTCACAGATGCACCAGTCGGCCCAGCCCAGCTCCTCGAGCACCGAGCGTCGGGTCATGGTCATGGTGCCGTGCTGGATGATCGCGTCACGGTCGTTGCGGGTGACCATACCAATGTGGAAGAAGCCTTTGTATTCCGCGTAGCAGAGCTTTTTGAAGGTGCTTTCGTTTTGGTCGCGATAATCCTGCGGTGACTGCACCACGGCGATTTTCGGATCGGCGAAGTGCGGCACCATGTGCTTGAGCCAGTTCGGGTCGACGCAGTAGTCCGAGTCGATCACGGCAATGACTTCGGCATCCTTGGCGGTGTGCGGGATCAGGTAATTCAGCGCGCCGCCCTTGAAGCCGGCCAGCGGCGCGACGTGGAAGAACTTGAAGCGCGGGCCGAGGGTTTCGCAATAGGCCTGCACCGGTTCCCAGACCGCCGGGTCCTTGGTGTTGTTGTCGATGATCAGGACTTCGAAGTCCGGATAATCGAGATTGGCCAGCGCGTTGAGGGTCTGTTTGACCATCTCCGGCGGCTCGTTGTAGCAAGGTACGTGAATCGACACTTTCGGTCGGTAGTCCGAATCGCCCACCACCGGCAGGAATTCACGCCGACGCTTGTGGGTCCACACCGCTTCGGCCAGTTCATGGGCCTCGGTCAGCAGCACGATAAACACCCCGAGTGCGCCGAGGGCTAGCAAGAAGCCCACCGTCAGGCTGAACCAGGTGCTGTATTGCAGGCTGTAGTCGTAACCGATCCACACCAGCACCGAACCGCAGAGGAACGCGATGAAGGTCAGGAAGGTCCGGCCGCGTTGACGCAGGGCCGAGCCGTCGATCATCAGCAGGGTCAGTGACAGCAGGGCCAGCACCACCGATCCGACCGCCAGCACGCGCCACTGCGGAATCGCGACAACCGGGCCGTCGAAGTTGAATTTCTGCTGGCGTGCGGCGTTGAAAACGCCCCAATAGGCGCCTACCGAGCCTTCGTCACTGGCCTTCCACGGTTGGTCAAACGCTTCGATCACGAAGTAGTTGAAACCCTGGCGGTTGAGCTTGTTGACCAGCGTACGCAGATAAATCGCCTGGTCTGCCGGCGACGCATCGGCGCCACCGCGCATGCGACCGTTGCTCGGCCAGCCAACCTCCGACAGCAGCAGCGGTTTTTTCGGGAACATCTTTTTCAGATCGCGGGCGCGGTCGAGGACGAACTGCCCGGACTGCTCCATCGGAACGTGTTCCCAGTACGGCAGGACGTGCGCGGCGATCAGGTCGACGTGCTTGGCCAGGCTCGGGTTTTCTTCCCATACGTGCCATTGCTCGGAGGTGGTCACCGGCACTTTCACGGCAGCGCGGACGCGATCCAGAATAATGCTGAGTTCCGGGGCGGTAATTTCCTTACGGAAGATCGCCTCGTTACCGACAACGACGCGAACCACACTGCGCGAGCTGTTGGCGATCTCGATGGCACGGGTGATCTCGCGCTCGTTGCGCTCCTCGTCCGGGCTGATCCAGATCCCCAGTGTCACCCGCAGGCCGAACTCTTCGGCCAGTTTCGGAATGTTTTCCAGGGTGCCATCGACCGAGTAAGTACGGATGTTGTCCGTCAGCTTGCTCATGATCTCCAGATCGCGACGCATTTCATCGTCGGTCGGATATTGCTCTTTCTGTGGGTACTGCCCTTGCTGGAACGGCGAGTACGAAAAGCCGGAGATCTGTTCAGGCCAGTTGGGGGCGGTGACCGGGCGATTGATCAGCGCCCAGAAGCCGGTAAACAAGGCAGCGATGGCGAGCACCACCACCAGGTTGAGTCCAAATTTACGCGATGACATAGCTTTTTCAGGTTCCAGAGGCTGCTGAACGAAGGAACGGTCGGCGGCCGGTTGCCAAGAGGCAGGGGGCGCGCATCCTACACCGGGCGTTCACTGACCGTACAGCGGACAGGGAAATGCCGGACGTTGGGCAATCCAAGTCGACTTAAGTTCTTTCGTTGGACCTTGTAGGTTAAATCTTGGTTCTGTGTAGTTCTTGCTAGAGCGAAAAACGCCCGTTCATAGCCCAAAGATGCTCTTGGCCGCCGACGGCCCTATAATGCGCGCCGGTTTTTGGGGTTATGGTCATGAGTACAGAAAATCCGCGGTTTGCTGGCATCGCCCGTTTGTATGGCATCGAAGGCCTTGAGCGCTTGCGCGCGGCCCACGTGGCGATTGTTGGCGTCGGTGGCGTCGGTTCCTGGGCGGCGGAAGCCATTGCCCGTTGTGGCGTCGGCGAGATTTCGCTGTTCGACCTGGACGACGTCTGCGTCAGCAACGCCAACCGTCAGTTGCACGCACTGGACAGTACCGTCGGCAAACCGAAGGTCGAGGTGATGGCCGAGCGCCTGCGCGGGATCAACCCGGACTGCACGGTGCACGCGGTGGCGGATTTCGTCACCCGCGAGACCATGGCCGAGTACATCACGCCGAATATCGACTGCGTGATTGACTGCATCGACAGCGTCAACGCGAAAGCGGCGCTGATCGCCTGGTGCAAACGCCGCAAGATCCAGATCATCACCACCGGTGGCGCGGGCGGGCAGATTGACCCGACGCTGATCCAGGTTTGCGACCTCAATCGCACCTTCAATGACCCGCTGGCCTCAAAAGTGCGCTCCACATTACGCCGTGATTACGGTTTCTCCCGCACCGTGACCCGCCATTACAGCGTGCCGTGTGTGTTTTCCACCGAACAACTGCGCTACCCGAAACCGGATGGCAGCATTTGTTTGCAGAAGAGTTTTGTCGGGGATGGCGTGAAGCTGGACTGCGCCGGTGGGTTCGGCGCGGTAATGATGGTGACGGCGACGTTCGGCATGGTCGCGGCGACCAAGGCTGTGGATAAGATTGTGGCGGGTGTGCGGCGGCCGGCGGATCGGGTCAAGCCTCAGGTTTGATGGCGTGACTGATGGCCTCTTCGCGAGCAAGCTGCTCCCACAGAGCTAGGTGAATCCTGTGGGAGCGGGCTTGCTCGCGAAGGCGATTAACCAGCCAACTCATTCATCCGCTGTAACACCGCATTCAACCCATTACTGCGCGATGGCGACAACTGTCGCGACAGACCCAACTGATTAAACCAGTCCGGCAAATCCACCTGCTGCAACTCAGCCGCCGACAACCCGTTAACCCGCGCCAGCAATAAAGCCACCAATCCGCGAATCAACCGCGCATCGCTGTTGGCGCTGAACTGCCAGTGACCGTCGTGCAACGCACCCACCAGCCACACCTTGCTTTCACAGCCATGAACTCGATTGGCGTCGACCTTATCCACATCGCTCAGCGCGGGCAGACGGTCGCCCCACTGCATCAACAGACGTGCCCGTTGCTCCCAGCCTGGCACGTTCTGAAAGGCTTCCAGTGCTGCCACGGCATTCACGGGCAAGCTCATCGCAGCAACTCCAGCGCCTGATCCAGCGCCTCAAAGAACCGTTCCAGGTCTTCGGAATCGTTGTACAGCGCCAGCGACACCCGAATCGCTCCGGCCAGCTCGAAGCTTTTGAGCAACGGCATGGCGCAGTGATGACCGGCGCGCACCGCGATCCCCTGTTCCGTCAGTAGATGCGCCAGATCAGAGTTATGCACACCCTCGACGACAAAACTGGCCAGTGCCAATTGAGGTTTGCCCAACAGACGAATGCCGTTGCGTGCCTCAAGCCCCTTGAGCAGATAGTCATGCAACGCCGCTTCATGGGCAGACACGGCGTCCTGATCGAGCCCGGCGAGATAATCCAGGGTCGCCCCCAGACCAATCACACCCGCGATCGGCGGTGTGCCAGCTTCGAAGCCCAGCGGAGCAGGGCGAAAGCGTGCGTCGTGGTAATTGGCATCCAGCACCATCTCGCCACCGAATTGCCACGGGCGCAGCTGGTGCAGCGCGTCGTTGCGCCCGAACAGCACGCCCAAGCCATCGGGGCCGTAGAGCTTGTGGCTGGAAAACACATAGAAGTCGCAGCCCAGCGCCTGCACGTCATGGCGGCCATGGACCACGCCCTGGGCGCCATCGACCACGGTCAGCGCGTTGTGCGCCTGGGCCAGCGCCAACAGCGCGGGCAACGGTTGCCAGGCGCCGAGCACATTGGACAGCTGACTGACCGCCAGCAAGCGGGTGCGCGGGCCGATCAATCGAGTGGCGGCTTCAAGGTCGATTACGCCGTCGGCATCCAGCGGCAGGATCACCAGCTTAAGGTCGCGACGATGAGCCAGTTGCTGCCACGGCAGCAGGTTGGCGTGATGCTCCAGAGCGCTGATGACAATCTCGTCGCCTGGAGTGAAAAGATGTTCCAGGCCATAAGCCAGGAGATTCAGCGCGGACGTCGCGCCGTGGGTGAAGATGATCTGCCCGCAATCGCCGGCATTGAGCCAGTGGGCGACTTTGCTGCGGCTGTCCTCGAACGCTTGGGTGGCGTGGGCGCCGGGCAAGTGTTGTGCCCGATGCACATTGGCCGCGCCGTTGGCGTAGTAATGCGCCAGGGCATCCAGCAGGACTTGAGGTTTTTGCGTAGTGGCGGCGTTGTCCAGATAGGTCTGGTCTTGCCGTTGCAATGCGGCGATGGCCGGAAAATCGGCGCGCCAGGGAGAGGCAATCATCATGTTGTTCGGCCCTGGTGACATGGGCGGATATGCGCCTGACCTTGTGGGAGCGGGCTTACCCGCGAAGCTTTTAGCGGCCTCAAGGGCCCCTTCGCGAGCAAGCTCGCTCCCACAGGTTCAGTTTCGTTGCCCGCAACGCTTAGTTGTGAGCGTGCAGCGCTTCGTTCAGTTCGATAGCCGATTTGTGGGTTTTGCATTCCACGGCACCGGTTTCCGAATTGCGGCGGAACAACAGGTCAGGTTGACCGGCCAGTTCACGGGCCTTCACGACTTTGACCAGTTTGTTGTTCTCGTCCAGCAGCGCCACTTTGGTGCCAGCGGTCACATACAGGCCCGATTCAACGGTATTGCGGTCGCCCAACGGAATACCGATACCGGCGTTGGCGCCGATCAGGCAGCCTTCGCCGACCTTGATCACGATGTTGCCGCCACCCGACAGGGTGCCCATGGTCGAGCAACCGCCGCCCAGGTCCGAACCCTTGCCGACGAACACACCAGCCGACACACGACCTTCGATCATGCCCGGGCCTTCGGTGCCGGCGTTGAAGTTGACGAAACCTTCATGCATGACGGTGGTGCCTTCACCGACGTAAGCGCCCAGGCGAATACGTGCCGCATCAGCGATACGCACGCCGGCCGGGACTACGTAGTCGGTCATTTTCGGGAACTTGTCCACCGAGAACACTTCCAGCAGCTCGCCACGCAGGCGGGCTTCGAGTTGATGCTCGGCCAGTTCGGCCAGGTCGATCGCACCCTGGCTGGTCCAGGCCACGTTGGGCAGCAGCGGGAAGATCCCGGCCAGGTTCAGGCCGTGGGGCTTGACCAGACGATGGGACAGCAAATGCAGCTTGAGATAGGCCTCAGGGGTGGACGACAGCTGCGCGTCTTCGGCCAGCAACGTGGCGACCAGCGGCTTGTGGCTCTCGGCCAGGCGAGTCAGCAAGGCAGCCTGGGTTGCGTCGACGCTTTTGAGCGCTTCAGCCAGTTGCGAAGCCTGAGCGGTACTGAAGGCGATGGCCTGATTGCCGTCGCTGTAGCCCAGAATCGGCGCGATGGCCGCGACCAGTTCGGCCGACGGGTTGAGCAATGGCTGCGCGTAAAACACTTCCAGCCATGCGCCTTGACGGTTTTGAGTGCCGACACCAAAGGCCAGGCTGAACAGGGTAGTGGACATGTCTATACCTCTAACAAAATTGAACGGGCTGCTTACTTGAGAGCTGCCGCGTAGATATCTGGCTTGAAGCCAATCAGGGTTCGGTCACCGAGATCGAGCACCGGGCGCTTGATCATCGAGGGTTGCGCGAGCATCAGTTCGATGGCTTTCGGCTGGTCGAGATCGGCTTTGCGTTCGTCGTCGAGCTTGCGAAAGGTCGTGCCTGCACGGTTCAACACCACTTGCCAGCCGTGCTCGTCGCACCATTGGGTCAGGTGTTCACGGTCGATTCCGGCCGTCTTGTAATCATGAAAGTCATAGCTGACAGCGTGTTCATCGAGCCAGGTGCGCGCCTTTTTCATGGTGTCGCAGGCTTTGATGCCGAAAAGGTGCAACGTTTTGCTTGAAACGGTCAAGGAATTGCCCCCTTTGCAGGTGCTGGAAAAAAAAGGTGAAGGATTATGCCATGACCGGACGGTTTCGCGTCGGCCGTGGTCGGGTTTGTCCCTTTGTTTGGGCAATCAGTCGGGTCGTGTGGCCTTGGTGCAACGGTCAGTGCGCAGTCTAAGCGGCTAATATGGCACTTCAATGCTGTAGTTGCGGGGAAGTCTAGGGTGAGCTGGATTTGAGTGAGGCAAACCTGGCTCAGGTCAAATAAGTGAGTAGCTTCTTTGATGAACCGTAGCATCGCTGCTTATAAAAATACCCGCATTACATTGCGCAATGCGGGGAGAGCGCGTTACTTGTTGCGGGTAACAAATGCGCGAATCCGCTCGGCGGCCTCCACACATTCAGCCAGCGGCGCAACCAAGGCCATCCTTACCCGACCTGCACCCGGATTAAAACAGGCTACTTCACGGGACAGATAGGAGCCGGGCACTACGGTGACATGTTCCTGAACAAACAGATCACGGCAGAACGCCTCGTCATCACCTTCAACATTCGGCCACAGATAAAAACCACCATCCGGGCGCTGCACATCCATCACCGGGCTGAGGATTTCCAGCACCGCGTCGTATTTCTCGCGATACAGCGCACGGTTGGCGCGCACGTGCACTTCGTCGTTCCACGCGGCAACGCTGGCCAGTTGCGTTTGAACCGGCATCGCACAGCCGTGATAGGTGCGATAGAGCAGGAAGCCTTTGAGAATGTCCGCATCACCGGCCACAAAGCCCGAGCGCAGGCCCGGCAGGTTGGAGCGCTTGGACAGGCTGTGGAACACCACGCAACGCTTGAAGTCCTTGCGACCCAGTTCTACGCAGGCGCTGAGCAGGCCGGCCGGCGGCGTCTGTTCGTCGAAGTACAGTTCGCTGTAGCACTCGTCCGCGGCGATCACGAAGTCGTATTCGTCGGCCAGGGCGATCAGTTTTTTCAGGGTTTCAACGGGGATCAAGGCGCCGGTCGGGTTGCCTGGCGAGCACAGGAACAGGATCTGGCAGCGTTTCCAGATTTCCGGTGACACGGCGTCGAAATCCGGGTTGAAGCCGTTTTCATCCAGGCATGGCAGGTAATGTGGCTTGGCCCCGGCGAGGAACGCCGCACCTTCGTAGATCTGATAGAACGGGTTCGGGCTGACCACCAAGGCATCTTCGCCACGGTTGACCACGGTCTGGGTGAAGGCGAACAGCGCTTCGCGGGTGCCGTTGACCGGCAGCACATTGCGCGCCGGGTCGAGCCAGCCGCTCGGGACGCCGAAGCGACGCTCGCACCACGCGGCGATGGCTTCACGCAGGGCTGGAATGCCGAGGGTGGTCGGGTACACGGCCATCTGATCCAGATTGCTCGCCAGAGCTTCGGCGACAAAGCTTGGCGAACGGTGTTTCGGCTCGCCGATGGACAGCGCGATAGGGCGCTTGTCCGGGTTAGGCGTGACGCTGCCGAGCAGGGCGCGGAGCTTTTCGAACGGGTAGGGCTGCAACTGGTTCAGAGCGTTGTTCATAAGGGGCCTCTTTTAATGTGGGAGCGAGCTTGCTCGCGAAAGCGGTGTGTCAGCAGCGTGGATGTCGACTGACACTCCCTTCTCGCGAGCAAGCCCGCTCCCACAGGGGGAATTTGTTAATTCAGATACTCAGGCGCGACAGTTTGATATCGGGCTCGTTGCTGACGGTCAGTTGCTCGACGATCGCATCCTGCAAGCGACTGCACAGCAGAGGGTCGGACAACGGCTGATTGTTGGCGTCGGTGATAAAGAACACGTCTTCCACCCGTTCGCCGAGAGTGGCGATCTTGGCGTTCTGCAGCGACAGGTCGAACTCGAGGAAGATCGTGCCGATCCTCGCCAGCAGGCCGGGGCGATCGGGAGCGCTGAGCTCCAATACAGTTACCGGACGCTGGGCGTCGTTGTGGATCGTCACCTGCGGTGCAAACGCAAAATGCTTGAGCTGGCGCGGCACCCGACGCTGAATGATGGTTGGGTAGTCGTCCGGGTTGCGCAGGGCTTCGGTGAGACCTTCGCGGATCTGCTTGACCCGCGCCGGGTTATCGCCGATCGAGTCGCCGTCGGTGTCGAGCACGATGTAGGTGTCGAGGGTGAACTGGCTGCTGGAGGTGATGACCCGGGCGTCATGGATGTTCAGGTTGAGCTGGTCCATTGCGGCCACGGTCACGGCGAAGAAGTCGTGTTGGTCCGGCGCATAGATGAAGATCTGCGTGCCGCCTTCGAATTCGCGCTGGGTGGTTTCCTTGATCAGCACCAGCGGTCCGCCGTCGGCTGGTTGCTGGAGGATTGCGTCGCTGTGCCAGGCCACATCGCCGGCAGTGTGGCGCAGGAAATAGTCATCGCCCAATTGCGCCCACAGTTGTTCGACGTCGTCCGGGTCGGTACCCCCGCGCACCAGGATGTCCAGGGCGGCGCTCTGTGTCTGGCGGATTTGCTCTTCGCGGTCCACCGGGTTTTCCAGGCCACGACGCAAGGCGCGCTTGGTCTCGGTGTAGAGCTGGCGCAACAGGCTGGCGCGCCAGGAATTCCACAACGTCGGGTTGGTGGCGTTGATGTCGGCAACGGTCAGTACGTACAGATAATCGAGGTGAGTTTCATCGCCAACGATCTGCGCGAAATCGTGGATCACCTGCGGGTCGGATAAATCCTTGCGCTGGGCCGTAGTCGACATTACCAAATGGTTCTGCACCAACCAGACGATCAGGCGGCTGTCCCAGATAGGCAGCTGGTGGCGCTGGCAAAAGGCCTCGGCATCCACCGCGCCGATTTCCGAGTGATCGCCATGTCGGCCCTTGCCGATGTCGTGGTACAGACCAGCCAGGTAGATCAGCTCGGGCTTGGGCAGCTTGGCCATGAGCTTGCTGGCCAGCGGGAATTTTTCCGACACCTGGGTGTACTGCAACTTACGCAGGTGTTTGATCAGATTCAGCGTATGAGCGTCGACCGTATAGATGTGGAACAGGTCGTGCTGCATCTGCCCGACAATGAAGCCGAACTCCGGCAGATAACGCCCGAGAATGCCGTAACGATTCATCCGGCGCAGGTTGCGGTGGATGCCGATCTTGCACTTGAACAGTTCGATGAACAGGCTGGTGTTGCGAATGTCATTGCGGAAGTCGTCGTCGATCAGATGACGGTGCTCGCGCAACAGACGAATGGTATCGGCGCGCACGCCTTTGATTTCCGGCTGTTGGGCCATCAGCACGAAGATTTCGAGCATGGCGAACGGTGTGCGGCGGAACACGTTGTCGTTGCGCGCCTCGATGTAGCCGTCATGCAGCTGGAATCGCGAGTTGATCGGCTGCGGCGGCGCTTCGTCTTCCGGGGCGAGGATGACTTCCTCGAAGTGCTGGATGATCAGGTCACTGAGCTGGGCAATGCTCATGACCACCCGGTAATACTGCTGCATGAAGTTTTCGATGGCCTGCTTGGCGTCATCGCCTTTGAAACCCAGCAGCCCGGCGATGGTGCGCTGGTGATCGAACAGCAGGCGGTCTTCAGAGCGACCGGCGAGCATGTGCAGGGCGTAACGCACTTTCCACAGGAACTCCTGGGAAGAGGCGAGCAGGGCGTTTTCGCTTTCGACCAGGAAACCTTCGCCGGCCAGTGCCCGCAGGTTCAGGGTGCCGTATTCGCGACGGGCAACCCACAGAATCGTCTGAATATCCCGCAGGCCGCCGGGCGAGCCTTTGACGTTGGGTTCCAGGTTGTATTCGGTGTCGTTGTACTTGTGGTGACGGGCCTTTTGTTCGGCACGCTTGGCCAGGAAGAAATCCTTGCTCGGCCACATGTGCGCCGTGCTGGTGACCTCCAGCATGCGCTGACGCAGACGCTCGGGGCCGCAGATAGTGCGGCTTTCCATCAGGTTGGTGACTACCGTCAGGTCGGCGCGGGCCTCAACGGCGCACTCGTCCACCGAGCGAACGCTCTGGCCGACTTCCAGGCCGATGTCCCACAACAGCGTCAGAAAACGCTCGATGGAATCACGGAAAACTTCATGATCGGCGCTGTCCAGCAGGATCAGCAGATCGATGTCGGAATAAGGGTGCAACTCACCGCGTCCATAACCACCGACCGCAACCAGCGCGATGTCGGCATCTTCGCTCCAGTTGAACTGCTCCCAGGCCTTTTGCAGGATATTGTCGACGAACCAGGCGCGATCCTCGATCAGCCGGCGAATCTCCCGGCCGCTGCGAAAGCGCCCGTCGAGCACCTCGCGGGCCTGGCGGATCGCCTTCTTGAAGGCCGCGATCGGGCTCGCCTTCAGGGCCAGTTCAGCCTGGAACTGGCCTCGGTCGAAGAGTTCTGGATCCACCTGCGGCATCGATTGGCTTTCCTATCTATAAGGCTGGGAACGGAGCGGGTCGGATCAGGCCGAAACGCGCGCGATGGTGTCATCGGCGCGCAGGGTGAAGATCTCGTAACCGGTGTCGGTCACCAGCAGGGTGTGTTCCCACTGTGCAGACAGCTTGCGGTCCTTGGTGATTGCGGTCCAGCCGTCGCCCAATACCTTGGTGTCGGCCTTGCCCTGATTGATCATCGGCTCGATGGTGAAGGTCATGCCGGCTTTCAGTTCCATGCCGGTGCCGGCGCGGCCGTAGTGCAGGATCTGCGGCTCTTCATGAAAGACTTTGCCGATGCCGTGACCGCAGAACTCGCGAACCACCGAAAAACCGTTCTTTTCGGCGTGCTTCTGAATCACTTCACCGATATCCCCCAGGCGGCAGCCGGGTTTGACGATTTCGATCGCCTTGTACATGCATTCCTGGGTCACTTGTGACAGGCGTTCGGCCCAGACTGGCACGGTGCCGACGTGGAACATGCGGCTGGTGTCGCCGTGGTAACCGTCCTTGATGACGGTGACGTCGATGTTCAGCGTGTCGCCATCCTTCAGCGCTTTCTCGTTCGGGATGCCGTGGCAGACCACGTGGTTGATCGAGGTGCAGATCGACTTGGGGAAGCCTTTGTAGTTGAGCGGGGCAGGGATGGCTTGCTGCACGTTGACGATGTAGTCGTGGCAGATGCGATCCAGTTCTTCGGTGGTGATGCCCGGCTTGACATGTTCGGCAATCATTTCCAGCACATCGGCGGCCAGTTTGCCGGCGACACGCATTTTAGCGATGTCCTCGGGGGTTTTGAGGGTGACGGTCATACAGGCTCTCTCTGCGCTCGATGGCGCTTTCTAAAACGAAAAGGGCGTTGCGCGATCGATCTTCGCGACCCTGAAAAACGCGATTCTAACAGACGATCAGCGCAAATCTGAGCCTCTGTACGTCGCTTCTCTATATAGAATGGTGCATTCTTGGCGGATTCCAAGGGGCAGGACATATGCGCCCGCCAGGATTTCAGAATCCGGGTTCCGTTTTCGCCTGCCTTGTGATATAAAATGCGCCGCTTTCCGGGTATCCCCTGAAAAGCCTAAATCCACACACGTGTCGACACGATGACCTGGGTGCCTTCAGCTGATGCTGCTGGTTGGTCATTGGGATACGTGGAGGCCAAACCCGACTTATTAAGGAACTATCATGTCCCAAGTCAACATGCGCGATATGCTGAAGGCCGGTGTGCACTTCGGTCACCAGACCCGTTACTGGAACCCGAAAATGGGTAAGTACATTTTCGGCGCGCGTAACAAGATCCACATTATCAACCTTGAAAAAACCCTGCCAATGTTCAACGAAGCTCTGACTTTCGTAGAGCGTCTGGCCCAGGGCAAAAACAAGATTCTGTTCGTCGGCACCAAGCGTTCCGCTGGCAAGATCGTTGCTGAAGAAGCAGCACGTTGCGGTTCGCCGTACGTCGATCACCGCTGGTTGGGCGGCATGCTGACCAACTTCAAAACCATCCGTGCTTCCATCAAGCGTCTGCGTGACCTTGAAGTGCAAGCCGAAGACGGTACTTTCGCCAAGCTGACCAAGAAAGAAGCGCTGATGCGCACTCGCGATCTTGAGAAGCTCGATCGTTCCCTGGGTGGTATCAAGGACATGGGCGGTCTGCCAGACGCTCTGTTCGTTATCGACGTTGATCACGAGCGCATCGCGATCACCGAAGCCAACAAGCTGGGCATCCCGGTTATCGGCGTAGTCGATACCAACAGCAGCCCGGAAGGCGTTGACTACATCATCCCAGGCAACGATGACGCAATCCGCGCTATCCAGCTGTACATGGGTTCGATGGCTGACGCAGTAATCCGCGGTCGCAACCACGTTGCTGGTGGCACCGAGCAGTTCGTCGAAGAAGCTCCGGCAGCTGCAGCTGAGTAATTGACGCCTTGGCGTTGACTCAGTAAGCAAAAAGGGGGCTTGGCCCCCTTTTTGCCACCTCGAAAACCATTTGTCGGCAGCGCAGCTACAGATCTGTAACGTGCAGCGGCCTACAAGGGTGGTTCGGGAAGAATTGATCGCCCGTTCGATCGGGTGGAATGGTTGAAAACCTATCCAAGAGGAATTTTGAAATGGCAGAGATTACTGCAGCGTTGGTCAAAGAACTGCGCGAGCGTACTGGCGAAGGCATGATGGACTGCAAAAAGGCCTTGACCAAGGCTGGCGGCGACATCGAAAAAGCCATTGATGACATGCGTGCTTCGGGCGCCATCAAGGCTGCCAAGAAAGCTGGCAACGTTGCCGCTGAAGGCGCTATCGCTCTGAAAGAAGACGGCAAATCCGCCGTTCTGCTGGAAGTGAACTCGCAGACCGACTTCCTGGCTCTGCAGGACGACTTCAAGGCATTTGTTGCTGCAAGCGTTGAAAAAGCGTTCGCCGACAAACTGACTGACGTTGCTCCGCTGATCGAAGCTCAAGAAGCAGATCGCCTGGTACTGGTCGGCAAGGTTGGCGAAAACGTCAACATCCGTCGCCTGGCACGCGTTGAAGGTGACGTTGTTGGTGGCTACCTGCACGGCAACAAGATCGGTGTTGCAGTTGTCCTGAAAGGCGGCACTGTTGAGCTGGCCAAGGACATCGCCATGCACGTAGCGGCGACCAACCCTGAATTCCTGCTGCCATCGGAAGTTTCCGATGAGGCGGTTGAGCGTGAGAAGGGCGTGTTCCTGACTCTCAACGCTGACAAGATCGCCGGCAAGCCGGAAAACATCGTTGAAAACATGGTCAAAGGCCGTATCAGCAAGTTCCTGGCCGAAGCCAGCCTGGTTGAGCAGGCGTTCGTCAAGAACCCTGAAATCAAGGTCGGCGAGCTGGCCAAGAAAGCCGGTGCTGAAATCGTTTCCTTCACCTACTTCAAAGTAGGCGAAGGCATCGAGAAGCCGGTCGACAACTTCGCTGAAGAAGTTGCTGCCCAGCTGGCTGCCGCCAAGCAATAAGACGGTTTTATAACTGTCGCCCTGAAGAGGCTGCCCGCTTACGCGCGCAGCCTCTTTTCAGATGGGATACCAACTTTTAATTGGTTTCCGTTTGGAACTGGCTTACAAAGCCATGTTCCGATGGCGCTGAAGCAGCGCCAAGCTAGAGTGAACGCCAGCTGTAAACAGCTCGCAAAGAATTTTTTAAAATACGCCGCAGGAGAGATTCGCAATGGCTCAGCAGGGCAGTGGTTATCAGGCTCGCTATAAACGCATTCTACTCAAGCTTAGCGGCGAGGCCCTGATGGGCTCGGAAGAGTTCGGGATCGATCCGAAGGTTCTGGATCGCATGGCGCTGGAAGTTGGCCAGTTGGTCGGCATCGGCGTCCAGGTCGGTCTGGTGATCGGCGGCGGCAACCTGTTCCGCGGTGCGGCACTGAGCGCGGCCGGCATGGATCGTGTCACTGGCGACCACATGGGCATGCTGGCCACTGTGATGAACGCCCTGGCCATGCGCGACGCGCTGGAACGTGCCAATATCTCGGCAATCGTGATGTCGGCCATTTCCATGGTTGGCGTGACCGATCATTATGATCGCCGCAAAGCCATGCGCCACCTGAACGCCAAGGAAGTCGTGATTTTCGCGGCCGGTACCGGTAATCCGTTCTTCACCACGGATTCGGCAGCCTGCCTGCGTGCAATCGAAATCGATGCCGATGTCGTGCTCAAGGCGACCAAGGTCGATGGCGTCTACACCGCTGACCCATTCAAAGACCCGCATGCCGAGAAGTTCGATCATCTGACTTACGATGAAGTGCTGGATCGCAAGCTGGGCGTGATGGATCTGACCGCCATTTGTCTTTGCCGCGACCACAAGATGCCGTTGCGCGTATTTAACATGAACAAGCCCGGCGCCCTGCTGAACATCGTGCATGGCGGCGCTGAAGGGACCCTGATCGAGGAAGGCCAACAATGATCAACGAAATCAAGAAAGACGCTAAAGAGCGTATGCAGAAATCCGTCGAATCGCTGATGCACAACTTCGGCCGTATTCGTACCGGCCAGGCGCACCCAAGCATTCTTGAAGGCGTGATGGTGCCGTATTACGGTTCCGACACTCCGATCAAGCAGGTGGCGAACATCACCGTTAAAGACGCCCGCACCCTGCAAGTCGTTGCCTTCGAGCGCAACATGCTGGGCGCGGTCGACAAAGCCATCGGTAGCGCGGGTCTGAACCTCAACCCGACCAACCTGGGTGAGTTGCTGCTGATCTCCATGCCGGCCCTGACCGAAGAAACCCGCAAGGGCTTCACCAAGCAGGCTCGCGATGTCGCTGAAGATGCCCGTGTTGCGGTGCGCAACATTCGTCGTGATGCGAACAGCCAGCTCAAGGATCTGGTCAAGGAAAAAGAAATCAGCGAAGACGAAGAACGTCGCGCCACTGGCGAAATTGATGATCTGACCAAAAAGTACGTGGCTGAAATCGACGCGAATTTGGCGCAGAAAGAAAAAGACCTGATGGCCGTATAAGGGTCGCGTTTTCATGGATAAGACCAAGCAGATTGCGCCGTCCGCGGTGCCGCGCCATGTCGCGATCATCATGGATGGTAATAATCGCTGGGCGAAAAAGCGCTTTATGCCGGGTGTCGCCGGGCATAAAGCGGGCGTGGATGCCGTGCGTGCCGTCATTGAGGTGTGTGCCGAAGCCAAGGTCGAGGTGCTGACCCTGTTCGCCTTCTCCAGCGAGAACTGGCAGCGCCCGGCCGATGAGGTCAGTGCCTTGATGGATTTGTTCTTCAAGGCATTGCGTCGCGAGGCCAAGCGCCTGAACGACAACAACATCACGTTGCGCATTATTGGTGACCGTTCGCGCTTTCATCCTGAGTTGCAGGCTGCCATGCGTGAAGCTGAAGCCATGACCGCGGGCGCCAACCGCTTCGTTCTGCAGATCGCCGCCAATTACGGCGGTCAGTGGGACATCGCGCAAGCCGCGCAGCGCCTGGCACGGGAAGTTCAGGCCGGGCATCTGCGCCCGGAAGACATTACCCCTGAACTGTTGCAAACCTGTCTGGCCACCGGTGATCTGCCGTTGCCGGACTTGTGCATCCGTACCGGTGGCGAACATCGCATCAGTAACTTCCTGCTGTGGCAACTGGCTTACGCCGAGTTGTACTTCTCCGACCTGTTCTGGCCGGACTTCAAACACGACGCCATGCGCAACGCGCTGGCCGATTTCGCTTCTCGCCAGCGCCGCTTCGGTAAAACGAGCGAGCAGGTCGAGGCTGGGGCCCGGGTTTAATGCTTAAACAACGAATCATTACCGCGCTGATTTTGCTGCCGATTGCTCTGTGCGGGTTTTTCCTGCTTGAGGGTTCCGGTTTTGCACTGTTCATCGGGCTGGTCGTGACTCTGGGTGCCTGGGAGTGGGCGCGCCTGGCGGGTTTTGCTGCCCAGCCAGTCCGAGTTGCTTATGCGGCGGTGGTGGCGTTGATGCTGTTTGTCATGCACATCGTGCCGGGGCTCGCGCCCTGGGTGTTGGGTGCCTCGGTGCTTTGGTGGGGCGTTGCGACCTATTTGGTGCTGACCTATCCGCGCTCCAGCGAATATTGGTCCAGTGCTGCCTGCAAATTGGTGATCGGTTTGCTGATCCTGTTGCCGGCCTGGCAAGGTCTGGTCCAGATCAAGCAGTACCCTTTGGGTAACTGGCTGATCATGGCGGTGATGGTGTTGGTCTGGGGAGCCGATATCGGTGCCTACTTTTCCGGTCGGGCCTTTGGCAAGCGCAAACTGGCACCACACGTCAGCCCGGGCAAAAGCTGGGAAGGCGTTTATGGCGGTTTGTTGCTGAGTCTGGTGATTACGGCCATCGTCGGTTTCGTGCGTGACTGGAGTTTCGCTCAGATGCTGATGGGGCTGGCGGGGGCCGCAGTGATCGTATTCATTTCGGTGGTGGGTGACCTCACCGAAAGCATGTTCAAGCGCCAGTCCGGGATCAAGGACAGTAGCAATCTGCTGCCGGGTCACGGTGGTGTGCTGGATCGTATCGACAGCCTGACGGCGGCGATTCCAGTGTTTGCCGTACTGTTGTGGATGGCGGCACCGTGAGCCGCCCACAACAGATTACGGTTCTGGGGGCGACTGGCTCGATCGGTCTGAGCACTCTCGACGTCATCGCTCGCCATCCCGAGCGTTATCAGGTTTTCGCCTTGAGCGGTTTCACTCGTATGAGTGAGCTGCTGGCGCTGTGCGCGCGTCATGCGCCGCGGTTTGCGGTCGTGCCCGAGGCGGGTGTCGCGCGAGGCTTGCAGGACGACTTGCGTGCAGCGGGCCTGTCGACCCGGGTGTTGGTGGGGGAAGAGGGCCTGTGTCAGGTGGCTTCCGATCCTGAGGTCGATGCAGTCATGGCAGCCATCGTTGGTGCGGCAGGCTTGCGTCCGACCCTGGCGGCGGTCGAAGCCGGCAAGAAAATCCTCCTGGCTAACAAAGAAGCCCTGGTGATGTCCGGTGCGCTGTTCATGCAGGCCGTGCGCAAAAGCGGTTCGGTGCTGCTGCCGATCGACAGTGAGCACAACGCGATTTTCCAGTGCATGCCACAGGATTTCGCTCGCGGTCTCGGTGCGGTCGGTGTGCGTCGGATTTTACTGACAGCCTCCGGTGGTCCGTTCCGGCAGACGCCGATGGCCGAGCTGGCGCATGTTTCCCCTGAGCAAGCATGTGCGCACCCGAACTGGTCCATGGGGCGCAAGATTTCGGTCGATTCGGCCAGCATGATGAACAAAGGGCTGGAGCTGATCGAAGCCTGCTGGCTTTTCGACGCCAAACCATCCCAGGTGGAAGTGGTGATCCATCCGCAGAGCGTGATTCATTCGCTGGTCGACTATATCGATGGTTCGGTATTGGCCCAGCTGGGTAATCCGGACATGCGCACGCCGATCGCCAATGCCTTGGCTTGGCCGGAGCGTATCGATTCGGGTGTTGCACCGCTAGACCTGTTTGCCATCGCGCGCCTGGACTTCCAGGCACCCGATGAGGAGCGTTTCCCTTGCCTGCGTCTGGCACGTCAAGCAGCCGAAGCGGGGAATAGTGCCCCGGCCATGCTCAATGCGGCGAATGAAGTGGCTGTCGCGGCCTTTCTCGACGGACGGGTTCGTTACCCGGAAATCGCGAGTATCATCGAGGAAGTGTTGAATCTCGAGCCTGTTGTAGCGGTGGATGATCTCGAGGCGGTGTTCACGGCAGATGCGAAGGCGCGTGTGCTGGCCGAACAATGGTTGAGTCGTCACGGGCGGTAAGTGCTGCAATACGTTGGCCCAATGCAGCACCGGATAGGATTGCGGAGAAAGTAGATGAGCGCGCTCTATATGATTGTCGGCACCCTGATAGCTTTGGGCGTGCTGGTCACCTTCCACGAATTCGGCCATTTCTGGGTCGCACGTCGCTGTGGGGTCAAAGTGCTGCGTTTCTCCGTGGGCTTCGGGATGCCTCTGCTGCGCTGGCACGACAAGCAAGGCACTGAGTTCGTCGTCGCTGCCATCCCGCTGGGCGGCTATGTGAAGATGCTCGACGAGCGCGAAGGTGATGTGCCGGCCGATCAGCTCGATCAATCCTTCAATCGCAAATCTGTCCGTCAGCGTATTGCTATCGTTGCGGCTGGCCCGATTGCCAACTTCTTGTTGGCGATGATTTTTTTCTGGGCGCTCGCCATGCTCGGCAGCGAGCAGGTGCGCCCGGTCATCGGTGCCGTCGAATCCGGCAGCATCGCCGCCAAGGCCGGTTTGAGTGCTGGTCAGGAAATCATTGCCATTGATGGTGAGCCAACTTCAGGCTGGGGCGCGGTAAACCTGCAGCTGGTCCGACGCCTTGGCGAGAGTGGTTCCCTGCAATTGCTTGTCCGCGAACAGGGTTCCACTGCGGATTCGCCCCGTGAGCTGGCGCTGGATAAATGGCTCAAGGGGGCCGATGAGCCGGATCCGATTCGCTCGCTGGGTATACGTCCTTGGCGTCCTGCGCTGCCACCGGTACTGGCCGAAATTGATCCGAAAGGCCCGGCCCAGGCTGCTGGCCTGAAGACCGGTGACCGGTTGCTGGCGCTCGATGGCAAGTCGCTGGATGACTGGCAGCAGGTGGTCGACACGGTGCGTATGCACCCTGATACCAAAATCATGCTGCGCATCGAACGCGATAGTGCTCAAATCGACGTCCCTGTGACACTGTCGGCTCGCGGCGAGAAGAAGGCGCCCAGTGGTTATCTGGGTGCTGGGGTGAAAGCAGTCGATTGGCCGCCAGAGATGATTCGCGAGGTCAGTTACGGTCCTGTGGCAGCGATTGGGGAGGGTGCTCGACGCACCTGGACCATGAGCATACTGACCCTCGATTCGCTCAAGAAAATGTTGTTCGGCGAGCTCTCGGTAAAAAACTTGAGTGGACCGATAACCATTGCTAAAGTGGCGGGCGCTTCTGCCCAGTCGGGCGTCGCTGATTTCCTGAATTTCCTTGCTTATCTGAGTATTAGCTTGGGTGTTCTGAATTTGCTGCCCATTCCTGTACTGGATGGGGGGCATTTGTTGTTTTATCTGATCGAGTGGGTGCGTGGTCGCCCCTTGTCAGATCGGGTGCAGGGTTGGGGGATACAGATCGGTATCAGTTTGGTGGTCGGGGTGATGTTGCTTGCTCTGGTCAATGATCTGGGTCGACTGTAACGCTTCGCTGAATTGCGAATCTGCCGCATTTTGCGGCAGTTTGTTTATTGCCAGTTGGAATAAGAAAGGACTTCATGAAACGTCTGCTGCTAACTGCGGTTCTCACCGTATTGATGATCGCCGAAGTTCACGCCGAGTCCTTCACTATCTCTGATATTCGCGTCAATGGCCTCCAGCGGGTCTCCGCGGGTAGCGTCTTTGGTGCTTTGCCGTTGAACGTCGGTGAACAGGCGGATGATCGTCGCCTGGTGGAATCCACTCGTGCGTTGTTCAAAACCGGTTTCTTTCAAGATATCCAGCTGGGCCGCGATGGCAACGTCCTGGTCATCACGGTAGTCGAGCGTCCGTCGGTCGCCAGTATCGAGATCGAGGGTAACAAGGCGATCTCCACTGAAGACCTGATGAAGGGCCTCAAACAATCCGGTCTGGCCGAAGGCGAGATCTTCCAGCGTGCCACTCTTGAAGGTGTGCGTAACGAACTGCAGCGCCAATACGTTGCCCAGGGTCGCTACTCCGCCACCGTCGACACTGAAGTGGTACCGCAGCCGCGTAACCGCGTTGCACTGAAGGTCAACATCAACGAAGGCACCGTCGCTGCTATCCAGCACATCAACGTGGTGGGTAACACCGTATTCCCTGATGAAGACCTGATCGACCTGTTCGAACTCAAGACTACCAACTGGCTGTCGTTCTTCAAGAACGACGACAAGTATGCCCGTGAGAAACTGTCCGGTGACCTGGAGCGTCTGCGTTCCTACTACCTGGACCGTGGCTACATCAACATGGATATCGCTTCGACCCAGGTGTCCATCACCCCGGACAAGAAGCACGTCTATATCACCGTCAACGTTAACGAAGGTGAGAAATACACCGTTCGTGACGTCAAGCTGAGCGGCGACCTGAAAGTCCCCGAAGATCAGGTCAAGTCCCTGCTGCTGGTCCAGAAAGGCCAGGTGTTCTCGCGCAAGTTGATGACCACCACTTCCGAGCTGATCACCCGCCGCCTGGGTAACGAGGGTTACACCTTCGCCAACGTCAACGGTGTGCCTCAGCCTAACGACGAAGATAATACGGTAGACATCACTTTCGCCGTTGATCCGGGCAAGCGTGCTTACGTCAACCGTATCAACTTCCGCGGCAACACCAAGTCCGAAGACGAAGTGCTGCGTCGTGAGATGCGTCAGATGGAAGGCGGCTGGGCTTCTACCTACCTGATCGACCAATCCAAGACTCGTCTTGAGCGTCTGGGCTTCTTCAAGGAAGTCAACGTCGAAACACCGGCCGTGCCGGGTGTCGATGACCAGGTGGATGTGAACTACAGCGTCGAAGAACAGGCTTCCGGTTCGATTACCGCCAGTGTCGGTTTCGCCCAGAGCGCCGGTCTGATCCTCGGTGGTTCGATCACTCAGAACAACTTCCTGGGTACTGGTAACAAGGTCAGCGTTGGTTTGACCCGTAGTGAATACCAGAGCCGCTATAACTTCGGTTATGTCGACCCGTACTGGACCGCCGATGGCGTGAGCCTGGGTTACAACGCGTTCTATCGCACGACCGACTATGACGATCTCGACGTCGACGTAGCCAGCTATGCGGTAGACAGCCTCGGTGCGGGCGTGAGCGTCGGTTACCCGATCAGTGAGACTTCGCGTTTGACCTTCGGCCTGACTGCGCAACAAGACAAGATCAAGACTGGCGTCTACACCGTTGACGAGATTTTCGACTTCGTTAACAAGGAAGGCGACAACTACCTGAACTTCAAGGCCTCGGCCGGTTGGTCCGAATCCACTCTGAACAAGGGCGTACTCGCCACCCGTGGTCGTTCCCAAAGCCTGGTGCTGGAAACCACCACGCCAGGCAGCGACCTGTCGTTCTTCAAGCTCGACTACCGTGGCCAGGTGTTCCAGCCGCTGAGCGAAAACTACACCGTGCGCCTGCACACCGAATTGGGTTATGGCGATGGTTACGGTTCGACCGATGGCTTGCCATTCTATGAAAACTACTATGCTGGTGGTTTCAACTCGGTTCGTGGCTTCAAGGACAGTACGTTGGGTCCTCGTAGTACCCCAAGCCGTGGTACGAACCCGGGCACTGCAGAAGATCCGGACCAGGATCCTCTGCCATTCGGCGGTAACGTCCTGATCCAGGGTGGTGTGGAGCTTCTCTTCCCTCTGCCATTCGTCAAGGACCAGCGGTCCCTGCGTACCTCGGTATTCTGGGATGTGGGTAACGTATTCGACTCAACGTGCAAAGAGACCACCAACGCAAACGGTTCGTCGTCCAATACGAAGTGCAACGACATCAGCCTGAGCAACATGGCCAGTTCCGTCGGTGTCGGCGTGACCTGGGTTACCGCGCTGGGTCCTCTGAGCTTCGCGTTGGCCATGCCGATCAAGAAACCGGATGACGCTGAGACTCAAGTGTTCCAATTCTCCCTCGGCCAGACGTTCTAAGTGTCTGACCCAAGATAACGACAATGGATTTTGTAGGAGTGCATCGTGCGTAAGTTGACTCAATTGGTTCTCCTGGCGACCGTACTGGTAGCAGGTCCGGCTTTTGCCGACATGAAAATCGCCGTTCTGAACTATCAGATGGCTCTGCTTGAATCCGACGCGGCCAAGAAATACGCCGTCGATGCCGAGAAGAAGTTCGGTCCGCAACTGAGCAAGCTCAAGACGCTGGAAAGCAGCGCCAAGGGCATCCAGGATCGTCTGATGGCCGGTGGCGACAAGATGCAGCAAGGCGAACGTGAACGTCTGGAGCTTGAATTCAAGCAAAAGGCCCGTGACTTCCAGTTCCAGTCCAAGGAATTGAACGAAGCCAAAGCCGTTGCTGACCGTGAAATGCTGAAGCAGCTCAAGCCGAAACTGGACAGCGCTGTGGAAGAAGTCATCAAGAAAGGTGCTTTTGACCTGGTCTTCGAGCGTGGCGCAGTGATTGATGTCAAACCTCAGTACGACATCACTCGCCAGGTTATCGAGCGCATGAATCAGCTGAAGTAATCCATGACAGCGACTATGAAGCTCGGCCAGCTGGCCGAGTTCCTCGGCGCCACCCTGCGTGGCGACCCGGAGAAAGAAATCACTGGGCTAGCCACTTTGCAAGAGGCTGGCCCAGCTCAGTTGAGCTTTCTGGCAAATCCTCAGTACCGTAAGTACCTGGCTGACAGCCATGCCGCAGCTTTGTTGCTGAAGGCTGCTGACGCTGAAGGTTTTGCCGGTAATGCATTGGTAGTGCCTGATCCGTATCTGGCCTACGCGCGGGTTTCCCATCTGTTCGATCCCAAGCCTAAAGCGGTTGCCGGTATTCATCCGACAGCGGTTGTGGCAGCGGATGCAATGGTCGATCCGGCGGCGAGTATTGGCGCCTTTGCAGTGATCGAAAGCGCAGCTCGTATTGCTGCGGGCGTGACCGTCGGCGCGCACTGCTTCATCGGTGCCCGTTGCGAGATTGGCGAGGGCGGCTGGCTGGCCCCGCGAGTGACGCTGTATCACGATGTTCGCATTGGCAAGCGGGTGGTGATCCAGTCGGGTGCGGTACTGGGTGGCGAAGGTTTCGGTTTTGCCAACGAGAAAGGTGTCTGGCAGAAAATCGCCCAGATCGGTGGTGTTCTGGTCGGCGATGATGTGGAGATTGGCGTGAATACCGCCATCGACCGCGGCGCCCTGGCCGACACTGTCCTCGGAAACGGTGTGAAGCTCGACAATCAGATTCAGATCGCCCATAACGTCCAGGTGGGTGATCACACGGCCATGGCTGCGTGCGTGGGGATCTCCGGCAGCACCAAAATCGGCAGGCATTGCATGCTCGCCGGTGGCGTAGGGCTGGTGGGGCATATCGAGATTTGCGACAACGTTTTTATCACCGGGATGACCATGGTGACCCATTCGATTACCGAACCGGGTTCCTATTCTTCCGGTACGGCCATGCAACCGGCTGCCGAATGGCGCAAAAGCGCGGCACGCATCCGTCAGCTCGATGACATCGCGCGGCGTCTGCGACAGCTGGAAAAGCGTGTAGGGGAAGTGACCCCTGACGGTAATGCTTCATCAGATGGCTGATACCATTTCCATATCAAGTGTGCACAGCCGCTAGACTGCCTCCTTGATTTGCTAGAGGAGCGCGCGTCAGTCGCGCGTTCCCAATCTTTACATAGGCTTCCCCCCGAAATGATGGACATCAACGAGATTCGCGAATACCTGCCTCACCGTTACCCGTTCCTGCTGGTGGACCGGGTCGTGGATCTGGATGTGGAAGGCAAGCGCATTCGCGCCTACAAGAATGTCAGCATCAACGAACCGTTCTTTAATGGTCACTTCCCTGCGCATCCAATCATGCCGGGCGTGTTGATCATCGAAGCGATGGCTCAGGCTGCCGGGATCCTTGGTTTCAAAATGCTCGACGTGAAGCCGGCCGATGGCACGCTTTATTACTTCGTCGGCTCGGACAAGCTGCGCTTTCGCCAGCCAGTATTGCCGGGTGATCAACTGATCCTTGAAGCCAAGTTCCTGAGCTGCAAGCGTCAGATCTGGAAGTTCGAATGCCAGGCTTCGGTCGATGGCAAACCAGTCTGCTCCGCTGAAATCATCTGCGCGGAACGCAAACTATGAGTTTGATTGACCCTCGCGCAATCATCGATCCGGCGGCCATTCTGGCCGACGACGTCGAGGTCGGCCCTTGGTCGATCATCGGCGCAGGTGTGGAAATCGGCGAGGGGACAGTGATCGGGCCGCATGTGATTCTCAAAGGCCCGACCCGAATCGGTAAGCACAACCGCATCTACCAGTTTTCTTCGGTAGGCGAGGACACGCCCGATCTGAAATACAAGGGTGAAGAAACCCGCCTTGTCATCGGTGACCACAACGTCATCCGTGAAGGCGTGACGATTCACCGTGGGACGGTTCAGGACCGTTCGGAAACAACCCTGGGCGATCACAACCTGATCATGGCCTATGCCCACATCGGCCACGACAGCGTCATCGGCAACCACTGCATCCTGGTCAACAACACCGCGTTGGCCGGTCATGTGCACGTTGAAGACTGGGCGATCCTGTCCGGTTTTACCCTGGTTCACCAGTATTGCCACATCGGCGCCCATAGCTTCTCCGGCATGGGTACCGCCATCGGCAAGGATGTGCCCGCGTATGTCACGGTGTTCGGCAACCCGGCCGAAGCTCGCAGCATGAATTTCGAAGGCATGCGCCGTCGCGGTTTCAGCGAAGATGCGATCCACGCCCTGCGTCGTGCCTACAAGGTGGTTTACCGCCAGGGCCTGACAGTTGAGCAAGCACTCGCCGAGCTGGCCGACCCTTCGGCTCAGTTCCCGGAAGTCGCGGTGTTCCGTGATTCCATTCAGTCTTCGACCCGCGGCATCACTCGTTAATCATGGCTAATTTGCGTATTGCGCTGGTAGCGGGAGAAGCTTCCGGTGACATTCTGGGCGCGGGCCTCATGCGCGCGCTCAAGGCTCGGCATCCTGAAGTCGAGTTCATCGGTGTTGGCGGTCCGCTGATGCAGGCCCAGGGCCTGACCTCCTTGTTCCCCATGGAACGCCTTTCTGTCATGGGCCTGGTGGAAGTGCTGGGCCGGTTGCGCGAGTTACTGAAACGGCGCAAGAAGCTGATCGCGGACCTGATCGCCGCGAAGCCAGACGTGTTCATCGGTATCGATGCCCCGGACTTCAACCTCAATATCGAACTCAAGCTGCGTCAGGCCGGGATCAAGACCGTGCATTACGTCAGCCCGTCGGTCTGGGCCTGGCGGCAGAAGCGGGTGCTGAAGATTCGCGAAGGCTGCGACCTGATGCTGACGCTATTCCCGTTCGAAGCGAAATTCTATGAAGAGAAGGGCGTGCCGGTACGGTTTGTCGGTCACTCTCTGGCCGATGCGATCCCGCTCGAAGCTGATCGTGCCGCCGCCCGGACCGAGCTCGGCTTGTCGGACGGCCCACTGGTTGCGTTGATGCCTGGCAGCCGTGGCGGTGAAGTCGGCCGTCTTGGTGCGTTGTTCCTCGATACCGCCCAGCGCCTGCGAGCCCTGCGCCCTGGCGTGCGGTTCGTCATGCCTTGCGCCAGCCCCGAGCGCCGCAAGCAGCTTGAGGAGTTGCTGGCCGGTCGCGATCTGCCGCTGACCTTGCTCGATGGCAACTCTCATCTGGCCCTGGCGGCCTGCGACGCGGTGTTGATTGCCTCCGGCACGGCGACCCTTGAGGCGCTGTTGTACAAGCGGCCGATGGTGGTTGCCTACCGCCTGGCGCCGCTGACGTTCTGGATTCTCAAACGCATGGTGAAAAGCCCGTACGTCTCCTTGCCGAACCTGCTGGCCCAGCGCTTGCTGGTGCCCGAGTTGCTGCAGGACGACGCAACGGTCGAAGCCTTGGCCCGGACCTTGTCGCCACTGATCGGGGATGGCCAGGAACAGACCCGCGGCTTCGACGAAATTCACCGGACGTTGCGTCGGGATGCCTCCAACCAGGCTGCGGATGCAGTGCTGAATCTGATCGGCCAAGTACAATGAGTAAAACAAGCATGCAGATGGGGCTGGATTTCACCTTGGTCGCTGAAGTCGAAGATTTGGTTGCCGGTGTTGATGAAGTCGGTCGCGGCCCGCTCTGTGGCGCGGTGGTGACTGCGGCTGTGATCCTCGATCCGAGCCGCCCGATCCTCGGCCTGAACGACTCGAAGAAGCTCACCGAAGCCCGTCGCGAAAAGCTCTACGACGAAATCTGCGAAAAAGCCTTGAGCTGGTGCATCGCTCGGGCTGAAGTCGAAGAGATCGATGAGCTGAACATTCTCCACGCCACGATGCTGGCCATGCAGCGCGCCGTCGAAGGCCTGCACATCACGCCAAAACTGGCGATGATCGACGGCAACCGCTGCCCGAAACTGTCCATGCGCGCCGAAGCGGTGGTGCAGGGCGACGGTAAGGTTCCGGCCATCGCCGCGGCGTCGATTCTGGCCAAGGTCAGTCGCGACCGCGAGATGGCCGCGTTTGAATTGATTTACCCGGGTTACGGCATCGGCGGTCACAAAGGCTATCCGACGCCCGTTCATCTGGAAGCGCTAGCCCGCTTGGGGCCGACGCCGATTCATCGCCGCTCCTTCGCCCCGGTTCGCCTGGCGTACGAAGCACGGGAAAACCTGATCGAGAGTTAGTCGCAAGGCTGATGTTTTACTCAAGGCCCGGTACAATCCGGCGATTTAAAGCTTCACGAGCGCAGGTCAGACAAGGCGAACGGCAGCGAGAAAGCGGAGTTGACGTTAGTCAATGAGCATTTCGAACTGCCGTTCAACGCTGGCTTACCAAGCGCAGTAGCTTTAAACGCCGGATTTCCGGGCCTTGTTGTCTTCACGTTTACAGACAGGATCACTATGCCGGCTTCATTCGTTCATCTACGCCTGCACACTGAATATTCCCTGGTCGACGGTCTGGTGCGGATCAAACCGCTGGTCAAGACCCTGGTCGGCATGAACATGCCTGCCGTAGCGGTCACCGATCAGAACAACATGTGTTCCCTGGTCAAATTCTATAAAGCTGCCATGGGTGCCGGGATCAAGCCGATCTGCGGCGCCGACCTGTGGCTGTCTAACAAGGATCCGGACAACCCGTTGAGCCGGATCAGCCTGCTGGCGATGAACGCCGTGGGTTATCGCAACCTCACCGAACTGATCTCCCGCGGCTTTATCGACGGCCAACGCAATGGCTCGATCATCATCGAGCGCGAGTGGGTGGCCGAAGCCAGCGAAGGCTTGATCATGCTGTCGGCGGCGAAAGAGGGCGAGATCGGCCTGGCGATGCTCGGCGGCAACCCGGCCGAAGCCGAAACCCTGGCGCGTGAGTGGATGGCGGTGTTCCCGGATCGCTTCTATCTGGAAATTCAGCGTACCAACCGTCCCAACGATGAAGAACAACTGCACGGTGCCGTAGCCCTGGCCGAGAAGATCGGTGCGCCGCTGGTGGCGACCAACGACGTGCGCTTCATCAAGCAGGAAGACTTCGAAGCCCACGAAACCCGCGTTTGCATCGGTGAGGGCCGCGCCCTCGACGATCCGCGGCGTTCGAAGAATTACAGCGATCAGCAATACCTCAAAAGCGCCGAGGAAATGGCCGAGCTGTTCAGCGACTTGCCCGAGGCGCTGGAAAACACCGTCGAAATCGCCAAGCGCTGCAACATCGAAGTGAAACTGGGCAAGCACTTCCTGCCCAACTTCCCGATCCCCGATGGCATGACCATCGACGAGTATTTCCGCAAGGTGTCTTTCGATGGTCTGGAAGATCGCCTTACCGTCTTGCTGCCCAAAGACACCACCGAAGACTACGAGGCCAAGCGTCAGGTCTACGTCGATCGGCTGAATTTCGAGCTGGATATCATTATCCAGATGGGGTTCCCCGGTTACTTCCTGATCGTTATGGACTTTATCCAGTGGGCCAAGAGCAACGGCGTACCGGTCGGTCCTGGCCGTGGTTCGGGTGCCGGTTCGCTGGTGGCCTACGTGCAGAAGATCACCGACCTCGACCCGCTGGAATATGACCTGCTGTTCGAACGTTTCCTTAACCCGGAACGGGTATCGATGCCCGACTTCGACGTCGACTTCTGCATGGACGGTCGCGATCGAGTCATCGAATACGTGGCCGAGAAATACGGTCGCAACGCGGTAAGCCAGATCATTACGTTCGGTTCCATGGCAGCAAAGGCTGTGGTCCGTGACGTGGCGCGAGTGCAGGGCAAGTCCTACGGCCTGGCGGATCGTCTGTCGAAGATGATTCCGTTCGAAGTCGGCATGACGCTGGAAAAGGCCTACGAACAGGAAGAAATCCTGCGTGACTTCATCAAGGTCGATGAGGAAGCCGCGGAAATCTGGGAAATGGCGCGCAAGCTGGAAGGCGTGGTGCGTAACGTCGGCAAGCACGCCGGTGGTGTGGTAATTGCGCCGACCAAGCTGACCGACTTCTCGCCAATCTATTGCGATGAGGCCGGTGACGGTCTGGTGACCCAGTTCGACAAGGATGACGTCGAGGCCGCCGGTCTGGTGAAGTTCGACTTCCTCGGCCTGCGGACGCTGACGGTCATCGACTGGGCGTTGAAGACCATCAACCGCGACCGCGCGAAGGTGGATGAGCCACCGCTGGACATCGCGTTCATCCCGCTGGATGACAAGCCGACCTACACGCTGCTGCAAAAAGCTGAAACCACGGCGGTATTCCAGCTTGAATCCCGAGGCATGAAGGAGCTGATCAAAAAGCTCAAGCCTGACTGCCTGGAAGACTTGATCGCACTGGTGGCGCTGTTCCGTCCGGGCCCGCTGCAATCGGGCATGGTGGACGACTTCATCAACCGTAAGCACGGTCGCGCCGAACTCGCGTACCCGCACTCGGATTACCAGTACGAAGGCCTCAAGCCGGTGCTGGCACCGACTTACGGCATCATCCTGTATCAAGAACAGGTGATGCAGATTGCCCAGGTCATGGCCGGTTACACCCTCGGCGGTGCGGACATGCTGCGTCGGGCCATGGGTAAGAAAAAGCCCGAAGAAATGGCCAAGCAACGCGGCGGTTTCATTGAGGGCTGCGCGACTAACAACATCGACGCCGACCTGGCCGGTAACATTTTCGACCTGGTAGAAAAATTCGCCGGTTACGGTTTCAACAAATCCCACTCCGCCGCCTACGGTCTGGTGTCATACCAAACGGCGTGGTTGAAAACCCACTACCCGGCACCGTTCATGGCGGCAGTGCTGTCGGCGGACATGCACAACACCGACAAGGTCGTGACCTTGATCGAAGAAATTCGCACCATGAAGCTGCGTCTCGACGCGCCGGATGTGAATACCTCGGAGTTCAAGTTCACGGTAAACGACGAAGGCCGCATTATTTATGGCCTCGGCGCGATCAAGGGGGTTGGCGAGGGGCCGGTCGAAGCGATTACCGAGGCGCGTCAGGACGGTCCGTTCAAGGACCTGTTCGATTTCTGCGCCCGTGTCGATCTCAAGCGTATCAACAAGCGCACCCTGGACGGTTTGATCCGCAGCGGTGCGCTGGATCGTCTGGGTCCTTACTTCCATGACGAGCAGAAAGCGTATCAGGCCAATATCGACCGCAACCGGGCTGTCTTGCTGAACGCCATGGAAGGGGCGATCAAGGCCGCTGAACAAACGGCTCGAACCCACGACAGTGGCCATGCCGACCTGTTTGGCGGGCTGTTCGTCGAGGACGACGCCGACGTCTACGCCAATCACCGCAAGGCCAAGGAACTGACCCTCAAGGAACGCCTGAAAGGTGAGAAAGACACCCTGGGCCTGTACCTGACCGGTCACCCGATCGACGAATACGAAGGCGAGATCCGTCGCTTCGCCCGTCAGCGCATCATCGACCTGAAACCGGCGCGCGACACGCAGACGGTTGCGGGCATGATCATCGCCCTGCGGGTGATGAAGAACAAAAAGGGCGACAAGATGGGTTTCATCACCCTGGACGACCGCTCGGGCCGGATCGAAGCGTCGCTGTTCGCTGACGCCTTCCATTCCGCGCAGTCGCTGTTGCAGACCGACGCGATGGTCGTGGTCGAAGGCGAAGTCAGCAACGACGACTTCTCCGGCGGCTTGCGGTTGCGAGTCAAGCGCGTGATGAGCATGGAGGATGCGCGCACCAACCTGGCTGAGAGCCTGCGCCTGAAGTTGCACACCAAGGACCTGAAGGGTGATCAGCTACGCTGGCTGGGTGAGCTGTTCAAGCGTCACCGCGGTGCGTGCCCGATCACCATGGAGTACACCAGTCCCGATGCAAAGGCCTTGCTGCAGTTCGGCGAGACCTGGCGAATCGACCCGGCGGATGCCTTGATTCAAGCCCTGCGTGACCAGTTCGGAAGAGACAACGTCTTCCTCCAATACCGTTGACGGTCAGGTGTCATTAGTACGCCCTGATCTCGACCCGAATTTTTAATCTCGACCTGAACGCGCCTCTCCCTTAAGGTAGGGCGCGAATAGACAACCGGCCGGCCCAAGCTCTCTTGGACGTCGACCCAAGACGGACGCCTATGAACCCGAATTTTCTAGATTTCGAACAGCCGATCGCCGACCTGCAAGCCAAGATCGAAGAGTTGCGCTTGGTCGGTAATGACAATTCGCTGAATATCGGCGATGAGATCTCCCGCCTGCAGGACAAAAGCAGCACGCTGACCGAAGACATCTTCGGCAAGCTGACCAGCTGGCAGATCGCGCGTCTGGCGCGTCACCCGAAACGTCCATACACCCTGGACTACATCGAACACATCTTCACCGAGTTCGATGAATTGCATGGCGACCGTCACTTCTCCGACGACGCCGCAATCGTGGGCGGTGTTGCCCGCCTGGATGATCAGCCGGTGATGATCATCGGTCACCAGAAAGGCCGCGAAGTGCGCGAGAAAGTTCGCCGCAACTTCGGCATGCCGCGTCCGGAAGGCTACCGCAAGGCTTGCCGCCTGATGGAAATGGCCGAGCGTTTCAAAATGCCGATCCTGACCTTCATCGATACCCCGGGCGCTTACCCTGGCATCGACGCTGAAGAGCGCAACCAGAGCGAAGCGATTGCCTGGAACCTGCGTGTGATGGCCCGCCTGAAAACCCCAATCATCGCCACCGTGATCGGTGAAGGTGGTTCCGGTGGTGCGCTGGCAATCGGCGTCTGCGACCAGCTGAACATGCTGCAGTACTCGACCTACGCGGTGATTTCGCCGGAAGGTTGCGCTTCGATTCTGTGGAAAACCGCCGAGAAAGCACCGGATGCCGCTGAAGCGATGGGCATCACCGCCGAGCGCCTGAAAGGCCTGGGTATCGTGGACAAAGTGATCGGCGAGCCGTTGGGCGGCGCTCACCGTGATCCAGCTACGGCAGCTGCATCGATCCGTGCCGAGCTGAGCTCGCAACTGGCGATGCTGAAGAACTTCGACAACGAAGCGCTGTTGGCTCGTCGTTACGAGCGTCTGATGAGCTACGGTCTCTGATCTGATCTCACTTCAATGTGGGAGCGGGCTTGCTCGCGAAAGCGGTATAACAGTCAATCGATTTGTTGAATGTTGAGCCGCCTTCGCGAGCAAGCCCGCTCCCACATTTTATTTGTGCGAAGTGATCGATATGAATCAGCCTGCGATTGATCTGCCGACCAAAGTTCTCCTGAATCTGGACGCTTGGCGCAACGCTGCAACCTGGCGCATCGCCTTTTCCGGTGGTCTCGATTCCACCGTCCTGCTGCACCTTCTCGCGACCCTCGCAAAAACCGAATCCCTGCCGGCGCTGAGCGCCATCCACGTCCATCATGGCCTTCAGGCTGCGGCTGACGCGTGGCCGGCGCATTGCCGCTCGGTCTGTGAGGCGCTGGGTGTGCCGTTACAGGTGGTTCGCGTGCAGGTTCAACCCGGCGCCAGCCTTGAGCGTGCGGCCCGGGATGCTCGGTACGATGCGTTCATCGAGGCCACGCAGGCCAATGAAGTACTGCTGACTGGCCAGCACCGCGACGACCAGGCGGAGACGTTGCTGTTTCGACTAATGCGCGGGGCCGGGGTGAGGGGATTGTCGGGGATGCCGCGCCAACGCCCGCTGGGCAAAGGACGTCTGCTTCGGCCGTTGCTCGATATCACGCGCGCCGAGCTGGAGGCCTATGCGGCTGAGCATCAATTGAGCTGGATCGAAGATCCTTCGAACCAAGACCGACAGTTCTCGCGCAATTACCTGCGTCATCAGGTGTTCCCGGTATTGACCGAGCGCTGGCCGCAAGCGGTGGCGACGATGGCCCGCAGTGCTGCGCATCTGAGCGAAGCGCAGGGATTGCTCGATGAGCTGGCGCAAATCGACCTGGCGCAAGCCCGTACGGTCAGCGAGTTCGATTGGCTGGGGTTGCCGTCTCTGGAGCTGGCACCGCTGGACACACTCTCCGCCGCTCGCCAGCGCAATGCATTAAGCCATTGGCTTGAACCGCTGACACGGCTACCTGACAGTGACCATTGGTCGGGTTGGGAGGATTTGCGTGATGCCACGGGTGATGCCCGCCCGGTCTGGCGGCTGGCTGATGGCGAACTGCACCGGGCGGGTGGGTGTATCTGGTGGTTGTCCGGTAGCTGGTTACGCACTTCGCCCGGCATCGCAACGTGGACTGATCCCTCGATCTCGCTGGTGTTGCCGGACAACGGTGCAGTCATGCTCAGCGGCCGAATCCCCGATGGCCCGCTGCATATCCGCTATCGTGAGGGAGGTGAGGTCATGAATCTGCCCAATCGTGGCCATCGCGATCTGAAGCGATTGCTCAACGAAAGCGGGGTGCCGTTGTTTGTCCGTGGCAGATTGCCGCTGCTGTACCGAGGCGAGCAATTGCTGGCGGTGGCGAACCTGCGGGGCTTGAACGGCAGCGAGGAGGACGGTTGGAATTTGCATTGGCAGCCACCGACCGAAGATCAAGGTTTGAGCTGAAAGGGGCTTTCCGGTAGACTACGCTCCCTTCTTGATACAACTTCTGTGGATTCCCACGAATTGCAGGAGTTGCCGATTACCAAGCAGTCTTTGCTGGGCGATTCCAAAAAATGTGTAGCGAGCAACGTACCGGTGTTTCATCTCCCGGTCTGTCCCAACGCGGCGGTTTTTTTGAAAGGTGCACTGTGATTAATGCAGGTGATCGGGGGCTTCGGCCTTCCTTCGCTTTCCCCGGCGGCTCGGACCGCTTTAACGCAGACTTCTAGGGTTTTTCATGACGCGCTACATATTCGTCACGGGCGGTGTTGTTTCTTCATTGGGGAAAGGCATTGCATCGGCTTCATTGGCGGCCATCCTGGAGGCGCGGGGACTTAAGGTCACCATGCTGAAGCTGGACCCGTACATCAACGTCGACCCGGGCACCATGAGCCCGTTCCAGCACGGTGAAGTGTTCGTCACCCACGACGGCGCCGAGACCGACCTGGACCTGGGCCACTACGAGCGGTTCATCCGCACGACCATGACCCAGAACAACAACTTCACCACTGGCCGTGTGTACGAACACGTCCTGCGCAAAGAGCGCCGTGGTGATTACTTGGGCGCAACCATCCAGGTGATCCCGCACATCACCGACGAAATCAAGCGCCGTATCATCAAGGGCGCCGGCGATGCCGACGTGGCCATGGTCGAGATCGGTGGCACTGTCGGTGACATCGAATCGCAACCGTTCCTCGAAGCGATCCGTCAATTGCGTTTCGAAGTCGGCGCCAAGCGCGCGATGCTGATGCACCTGACACTGGTGCCGTACATCGCCACTGCTGGCGAAACCAAAACCAAGCCAACCCAGCACTCGGTCAAGGAACTGCGTTCCATCGGCCTGCAGCCAGACGTGCTGGTCTGCCGTTCCGATCACCCGATCGACATCTCTTCGCGTCGCAAGATCGCTCAGTTCACCAACGTTGAAGAACGTGCGGTCATCGCGCTGGAAGACGCCGACACCATCTACAAGATCCCGGGCATCCTGCACTCCCAGGGCCTGGATGATTTCGTTGTCGAACGTTTCGGCCTGCAATGTGGCGGCGCCGATCTGTCCGAGTGGGAAGCTGTGGTTGATGCCAAGCTGAACCCGGAGCACGAAGTCACCATCGCCATGGTCGGCAAGTACATGGAACTGCTGGATGCCTACAAGTCGCTGATCGAAGCGATGAGTCACGCCGGCATCAGCAATCGCACCAAGGTCAACCTGCGCTACATCGATTCCGAAGACATCGAAAACCAGGGCACCGCGCTGCTGGAAGGTGTGGACGCAATCCTGGTACCTGGCGGCTTCGGTCTGCGTGGCGTGGAAGGCAAGATCACCGCCGTTCAATACGCTCGCGAAAACAAGGTTCCTTACCTCGGCATCTGCCTGGGCATGCAAGTGGCCGTGATCGAGTTCGCTCGCAACGTGCTGGGCTGGAAAGACGCCAACTCCACCGAGTTCGATCGTGCAAGCGGTCATCCGGTCGTGGGTCTGATCACCGAGTGGGAAGATGCCACCGGCGCTGTTGAAATCCGTACCGAAGCGTCCGATCTGGGCGGCACCATGCGTCTCGGCGCTCAGGATTGCCTGCTTGAGCCAGGTTCCCTGGTGCATGATTGCTACGCCAAGGACGTGATCGTCGAGCGTCACCGTCATCGCTACGAAGTGAACAACAACCTGCTGCCGCAAATCATCGAGGCCGGTCTGAAAATCTCCGGTCGTTCCGGTGATGGCGCACTGGTAGAAGTGGTTGAAGCGCCGGATCATCCATGGTTCGTCGCTTGCCAGTTCCACCCTGAGTTCACTTCGACACCACGCGACGGTCACCCGTTGTTCAGCGGTTTCGTTAAAGCTGCTTTGGTCCAACACCAGAAGAAGGCGTAAATCCAATGGCGCAGAAGATCATCCGTGTAGGCGATATCGAGATTGCCAACGACAAGCCAATGGTGCTTTTCGGTGGCATGAACGTGCTGGAAAGCCGCGACATGGCGATGCAGGTCTGCGAAGAATACGTAAAGGTCACTGAGAAACTCGGTATCCCTTACGTGTTCAAGGCCAGCTTCGACAAGGCCAACCGTTCCTCCGTGACCTCTTACCGTGGCCCCGGCCTGGAAGAGGGCATGCGGATTTTCCAGGACATCAAGCAAGCCTTCGGCGTGCCGATCATCACCGACGTCCACGAGCCTGACCAGGCCGCGGTCGTCGCTGAAGTCTGCGACATCATCCAGTTGCCAGCCTTCCTGTCGCGCCAGACCGACCTTGTGGTCGCGATGGCCAAGACCGGCGCGGTGATCAATATCAAGAAGGCCCAGTTCCTCGCGCCTCAGGAAATGAAACACATCCTGAGCAAGTGCGTGGAAGCGGGTAACGATCAGTTGATCCTCTGCGAACGCGGTTCGAGTTTCGGCTACAACAACCTGGTCGTCGACATGCTCGGCTTCGGCATCATGAAGCAGTTCGAATACCCGGTGTTCTTCGACGTGACCCACGCGCTGCAAATGCCCGGCGGTCGCTCCGATTCCGCCGGCGGTCGTCGCGCCCAGGTCACTGACCTTGCGAAAGCTGGTATGAGTCAGTCCCTGGCCGGTCTGTTCCTCGAAGCGCACCCGGATCCGGATAACGCCAAATGCGACGGCCCTTGCGCCTTGCGCCTGGACAAACTGGAGCCATTCCTGGCCCAGCTCAAGGCTTTGGACGAACTGGTGAAGAGTTTTCCGACGGTAGAAACCGCGTAACCCTCGTTTCTCCGGTAAAGTACCGCACGAATTAACGCTCAGGCCCTCGGGCCTGAGCCTTATCGTCCGCAAGTCTGCCCGCTGCACATCACTTGCCGGCGATACAAGATTTCCTTCAGCTGCGTCGTTTTCGTCAACTTTGGAGTGTTTACAACAATGGCAAAAATCGTCGACATCAAAGGTCGTGAAGTTCTCGACTCCCGTGGCAACCCCACCGTGGAAGCGGACGTGCTTCTCGATAACGGCATCATCGGCAGTGCTTGCGCGCCGTCCGGTGCTTCCACTGGCTCGCGTGAAGCGCTCGAGCTGCGTGATGGCGACAAGAGCCGTTACCTGGGCAAGGGCGTACTCAAAGCCGTAGGCAACATCAACGGTCCGATCCGCGACCTGTTGAAAGGTGCAGACCCAAGCGACCAGAAAGCGCTGGATCACGCGATGATCAAGCTCGACGGTACTGAAAACAAAGGTTCCCTGGGCGCCAACGCGATCCTCGCCGTTTCCCTGGCCGCGGCCAAGGCAGCAGCACAGGACCAGGACCTGCCGCTTTACGCTCACATCGCCAACCTGAACGGCACCCCGGGTGTTTACTCGATGCCGGTTCCGATGATGAACATCATCAACGGTGGCGAGCACGCCGATAACAACGTCGACATCCAGGAGTTCATGGTTCAGCCGGTTGGCGCCAAGTCTTTCTCGGAAGGTCTGCGCATGGGCACCGAGATTTTTCATCACCTCAAAGCTGTTCTGAAGGCCCGTGGCCTGAGCACTGCCGTGGGTGACGAAGGTGGTTTCGCACCGAACCTGGCCTCCAACGAAGACGCTTTGAAAGTGATCTCCGAAGCCGTGGCCAACGCTGGTTACAAGCTGGGCACCGACGTGACCCTGGCACTGGACTGCGCTGCCAGCGAATTCTACGAAGACGGTAAATACAACCTGTCCGGCGAAGGCCAGGTGTTCACCGCTGAAGGTTTCGCTGATTATCTGAAAGGTCTGACCGAGCGTTACCCGATCATCTCCATCGAAGATGGCCTTGACGAGTCCGACTGGGCAGGCTGGAAAATCCTCACCGACAAAATCGGCGAGAAGACTCAACTGGTAGGCGACGACCTGTTCGTGACCAACACCAAGATCCTGAAAGAGGGCATCGATAAAAAGATCGCCAACTCGATCCTGATCAAGTTCAACCAGATCGGTACCCTGACCGAAACCCTGGAAGCCATCCAGATGGCCAAGGCCGCTGGGTACACCGCCGTGATCTCGCACCGCTCCGGCGAAACCGAAGATTCGACCATTGCCGACCTGGCTGTGGGTACTGCGGCTGGCCAGATCAAGACCGGCTCCCTGTGCCGTTCCGATCGCGTTTCCAAGTACAACCAACTGCTGCGTATCGAAGAGCAGTTGAACGGCAAAGCCAAGTACAACGGTCGCAGCGAATTCCGCGGCTGATTGCTGATTGGTAAAAAGACACCGGATTGTGTCGGAAAAATCGCGACAGCGACGTTTTTGCCACTAATCTGATGCCTTTAGAGTACAAGCCTGGTTCTTCCAGGCTTCGTGCTATCAGAAGCTTCAAAGTTTGGCATGGCTGTCTTTTTTCACTGGATACCCGATATTCGATGCGCAGTCCCAATTGGTTGTTCCTCGTCTTGCTCCTGCTGCTGGCTGGCCTGCAGTACCGTCTGTGGGTGGGTAATGGCAGTCTGGCGCAAGTGGCCGAGTTGACTCAGCAGATCGCGGATCAACACGCTGAAAACGAGGGCCTGCTGGAGCGCAATCGGGTGATGGACGCTGAAGTCAGTGAATTGAAAAAGGGCATGGAGACCGTTGAAGAGCGGGCTCGCCATGAGTTGGGCATGGTCAAGGATGGTGAAACCCTTTACCAGTTGGCTCAATGATCCCGTCGTTACCGGCCTTCTGGGCTGTAATTCCTGCCGCGGGCGTTGGTGCCCGTATGGCCGCGGACCGTCCCAAGCAATATTTGCAGCTGGGCGGGCGCACTATTCTCGAACACAGCCTTGGCTGTTTCCTTGATCATCCGTCCCTGAAGGGGTTGGTGGTCAGTCTTGCTATCGATGATCCTTATTGGCCGAACCTCAAGTGTGCTGCCGATTCTCGTATTCAGCGGGTTGAGGGTGGCTCCGAGCGTTCCGGGTCGGTGCTCAATGCGTTGCTGCATTTGCATGCTCAGGGCGCTGACGATGAGGATTGGGTGCTGGTTCACGATGCCGCGCGGCCAAATCTGAGTCGTGACGATCTGGACAAATTGCTGGGTGAACTGGCGGACGATCCGGTCGGCGGCCTGCTGGCGGTTCCGGCACGCGATACGCTCAAGCGGGTCGACAAACAGGGCCGTGTTGTTGAAACCGTGGATCGCAGTGTGATCTGGCAGGCCTACACACCGCAGATGTTTCGTCTTGGTGCATTGCACCGGGCATTGGCTGACAGTCTGGTGGCCGACGCTGTCATCACCGATGAAGCTTCGGCGATGGAATGGGCAGGGATGGCTCCACGTTTGATCGAAGGGCGATCCGACAATCTCAAGGTCACTCGCCCCGAAGACCTGGAGTGGTTGCGCCAGCGTTGGGCGAATCGCCGCTGACTGCTGTGGTGTCTGTCGGATTGCTTTCGCGAGCAAGCCCGCTCCCACATTGGATCTCAGTGAACATTTTATTTGCGCCCTCTCGGGATTAAATGTGGGAGCGGGCTTGCTCGCGAAAGCGGTGGCTCAGCCAACAAACGCTGACACTGAAAATACTTTAGCTCCGATACTCCGGCCTCTCCGCCAACCCCTCCTTCAAGTAGTCCACCAACTTGCGCACCTTTGGCGACAGATGCCTCTGCTGCGGATAAAGCGCCCACACAGCAGTGTTCGGCGGTTGATGGGCTTCCAACAGCGAAATCAACGCGCCGCTGTTCAAGTGCTCCAGCACGTAATAGTCCGGCAGCTGACACAACCCGACGCCTTGTAGCGCAGCATCCAATACTGCCTGCCCACTGTTGCAGCGCCAGTTTCCCTGTACTCGCTGGGAAAATTCCCGCCCGTTCTGTTCCAGTTGCCAGATGTCCGAGCTGCCGATGAGGCAATTGTGGCGGCTCAGTTCCGACAAACTGTGTGGGCGACCGTAGCGTTCCACGTAGGACGGCGATGCGCACAGGTACATGCGCCGTGGCGCAAGGCGGGTGGCGACCAGTCGCGAATCCTGGAGGCGACCGAGGCGGATCGCCAGGTCCAGGCCTTCATGGACCAGGTCGAGTTGACGGTTGCTCAGTTCAATGTCGATTCGAAGTTGTGGATAAAGCCCCATGAAGCGCGTCACGAGCGGAACGATGAATCGCTCACCGTAAGCCACCGCGCAGGTCATGCGCAACATGCCTTTGGGTTCGCTGGTCAGGTCGCCGACTGCTCGCAGCGCTTCTTCTCGACCGTCCTGCAAACGCTGGCAATGTTGCAGAAAAGTTTGCCCGGCCTCGGTCAATGTGACCCGACGGGTACTGCGGTAAAGCAGTCGCGTCTGAAGGCGCTCTTCAAGGCGTACTATTTGTCGACTGATGTGGGAGGACGAAACACCAAGGCGTTCCGCGGCGGCGGTGAACTGGCTGCACTCGGCGACGGCGACGAACTCGTCGATCCCTTCCCAGCGGTTTTCCGACATATAGGATTATCCCTGTACAGCAATAATGTTTTGCTTTTGCCCGGATTATTCACCGTATGGCGCTGTATTACACTCCCTGTCTCGTTTTTATTCGCTGGAGAATCAACATGATCAAGTCGCGCGCCGCCGTTGCCTTCGAGGCCAAGAAACCCCTCGAGATTGTTGAAGTCGATGTCGCCATGCCCAAGGCCGGTGAAGTATTGCTGCGTGTGGTTGCTTCCGGCGTCTGCCACACCGATGCCTACACCCTGTCGGGCGCTGACCCGGAAGGCATCTTTCCGTCGATCCTCGGTCACGAAGGTGGCGCGGTGGTTGAAGCGATCGGCGAGGGCGTGACCTCCGTGGCGGTCGGCGATCATGTGATCCCGCTGTACACCCCGGAATGCCGCCAGTGCAAATTCTGCCTGTCGGGCAAAACCAACCTCTGCCAGGCAATTCGCGCGACTCAAGGTAAAGGCCTGATGCCGGACGGCACTTCGCGTTTTTCCTACAAGGGCGAACCGATTTTCCACTACATGGGGACGTCGACGTTCTCTGAGTACACCGTACTGCCGGAAATTTCCGTCGCCAAAATTCCTAAAGAAGCGCCGCTGGAAAAAGTCTGCCTGCTGGGCTGCGGTGTGACCACTGGCATCGGTGCGGTCATCAATACGGCGAAGGTGAAACCGGGTGATACCGTTGCTATTTTCGGTCTCGGCGGCATCGGTCTGTCGGCAATCATCGGCGCGGTCAAAGCCAAGGCCGGTCGCATCATTGCCATCGACATCAACCCGGGAAAATTCGAGATTGCCAAGCAGTTGGGTGCAACCGATTGTGTGAACCCGAAAGATTTCGACCGTCCGATCCAGGAAGTCATCGTCGACATGACCGATGGCGGCGTCGACTTTTCCTTCGAGTGCATCGGAAACGTCCAATTGATGCGTGCTGCCCTTGAGTGCTGCCACAAGGGTTGGGGCGAGTCGGTCATCATCGGCGTCGCCGGTGCCGGACAGGAAATCGCCACCCGTCCATTCCAGCTGGTGACCGGTCGCGTCTGGCGCGGTTCGGCGTTTGGCGGCGTGCGTGGTCGTACCGAATTGCCGAGCTACGTGGAAATGGCCGAAACCGGAGAAATCCCGCTGGATACTTTCATCACCCACACCATGGGCCTTGAAGACATCAACAAGGCATTCGACCTGATGCATGAAGGAAAAAGCATCCGTTCCGTCATCCATTTCTGAGGTCGGTCATGAGCCTGGAAAATATCTCCTGCCAGAAAAGCTTCGGCGGCTGGCACAAACGCTATCGGCACCGCTCCGATGTGCTCGGCTGCGACATGGTGTTCGCCGTGTACCTGCCGCCGCAAGCGGAGCAGGGCGGCAAGCTGCCGGTGCTGTACTGGTTGTCCGGCCTGACCTGCACCGACGAAAACTTCATGCAAAAGGCTGGTGCCATGCGCATGGCCGCCGAGCTGGGGCTGATCATCGTTGCACCGGACACCAGTCCGCGCGGTCCCGATGTGCCAGGTGATCCAGATGGCGCCTGGGACTTCGGTCTCGGTGCCGGCTTTTATCTGAATGCCACGCAGGAACCGTGGTCCAGGCACTATCGGATGCATGACTATGTTGTGCAGGAATTGCCGGCATTGGTTGAAGCCCATTTCCCTGCCTCGGACAAGCGTGGCATCAGCGGCCACTCCATGGGAGGTCACGGTGCGTTGGTCTGCGCGTTGCGCAATCCGGGGCGTTATCTGTCGGTGTCGGCGTTCTCGCCGATCAACAATCCGATGGACTGCCCATGGGGTCAAAAGGCCTTCTCCCGCTACCTGGGTGAAGACCGCTCGAAGTGGCGCGAATGGGATGCCTGTGCGCTGATTGCCGAGGCGGACGAGAAGCTGCCGTTGCTGGTCGATCAAGGTGATCGTGACGATTTTCTGGCCACCCAACTCAAGCCTGAAGCCTTGCAACAGGCCGCCAAACTGGCAGGTCATCCGCTGACGTTGCGCTTGCAACCGGGCTACGACCACAGCTATTTCTTCATCGCCAGCTTCATCGGCGACCACTTGCAACATCACGGACGCGCCCTAGGCGTCTAATGCAGGTAGAATCACGCCCTGACAAAAATCGGGGCGTTTTTTTATGCGTATTGGCCACGGCTATGATGTGCACCGTTTCGCTGAAGGCGATTTCATTACTCTGGGCGGCGTGCGGATTGCACACGGCTTCGGGCTGCTCGCTCACTCCGACGGTGACGTCCTGCTGCACGCCTTGAGCGATGCCTTGCTCGGCGCTGCTGCGCTGGGTGATATCGGCAAGCATTTCCCGGACACCGACCCAAAATTCAAGGGCGCCGACAGCCGTGTGCTGTTGCGTCACGTCGTCGCACTGATCCACGCCAAGGGCTGGAAAGTCGGCAACGTCGATAACACCATCGTCGCCCAGGCGCCGAAAATGGCCCCGCATATCGAATCGATGCGCGCGCTGATTGCCGCGGATCTTCAAGTTGAGTTGGATCAAGTGAACGTGAAAGCTACCACCACCGAAAAGCTTGGCTTTGTCGGTCGCGAAGAAGGCATTGCCGTGCATTCCGTTGCCTTGTTGCTGCGCGCATGAACGAGGCGCAATTGCTCGGCCCGCGGGCCTATGGTGAAGCTCTCGGCACCGCGGTATTGAAAGCGACGGCGGAAGATTTCCAGGTCGATGAAGTCCTCAATATCCCTCTCAGTGGCGATGGGGAGCATCTGTGGATCTGGGTTGAAAAGCGCGGGCTCAATACCGAAGAAGCGGCACGGCGAATTGCCAAGGCAGCGGGCGTGCCATTGCGCACCGTCAGTTATGCGGGCCTCAAGGATCGTCAGGCGCTGACCCGCCAGTGGTTCAGTGTGCAACTGCCGGGCAAGGCTGATCCTGATCTGTCGGCGGCGGAAAACGACACGCTGAAGATCCTCAAGACCGGTCGGCACAAACGCAAGTTGCAGCGCGGCGCCCACTCGGCCAACGGCTTCACCTTGCGCCTGACGCAATTCGCCGGTGACAAAGCGGCGATCGAAGAGCGTCTGCAACTGATCGCAAAGCAAGGTATCCCCAATTATTTCGGTGCCCAGCGTTTCGGGTTTGACGGCGGCAACGTGGTCGATGCTCGTGCCTGGGCGGCGCGTAAAGCGTTGCCGGAGCAGCGCAACGTGCGTTCGCGGCTGCTCTCCACCGCCCGCAGTTTTCTGTTTAATCAGGTGCTGGCGGCGCGCGTCGCCGATGGAACCTGGCAACGTGCCCAGGTCGGTGATCTGCTGGCATTCACTGACAGCCGCAGCTTTTTTCCGGCAGGCGAATCCGAGTGCAGCGACCCGCGCCTGGCGATTCTCGACCTGCACCCGACCGGTCCGCAGTGGGGCGAAGGTGACTCGCCGGCCACGGGCGCTGTCCATGAACTGGAGCAGGCAATCGCCGCTCGCGAAGCGGATCTTCGCGATTGGTTGATTAACGCCGGAATGAGCCACGAACGTCGCATCCTGCGGCTGCCCATTGGTGGGTTGACGTGGCATTATCCCGAGCCTGACATTCTGCAACTGGAATTCGTCCTGCCGGCCGGATGCTTCGCCACCGTATTGGTGCGCGAACTCGTCGATCTGGTGCCGGTGGGGCAGACGGACAGCCCATGCGTATTCTGATTTCTAACGACGATGGGGTAACCGCACCCGGTCTCGCCGCGCTTTATGCTGCGCTGGCGGATTACACCGAATGCGTGGTTATCGCCCCGGACCAGGACAAAAGCGGCGCCAGCAGCTCGCTGACGCTCGACCGTCCGTTGCACCCGCAAACGCTGGCCAACGGCTTTATCAGTGTTAATGGCACACCGACCGATTGCGTACACCTGGGTCTCAATGGCTTGCTGGAGCGTGAACCGGACATGGTGGTTTCCGGTATCAACCTGGGTGCCAACCTGGGTGACGATGTGTTGTATTCCGGCACTGTGGCAGCGGCCCTTGAGGGGCGTTTCCTGGAGCGTCCTTCGTTCGCCTTTTCGTTGGTCTCACGGCAAGTCGATAATCTTCCTACAGCTGCCTGGTTTGCGCGCAAACTGGTAGAGGCGCACGCCGACCTCGACCTGCCACCGCGCACGGTACTGAACGTGAATATTCCCAATTTGCCGCTGGACCATATCCGCGGAATCCAGCTGACCCGCCTCGGCCACCGCGCTCGCGCTGCTGCGCCGATGAAGGTGGTCGATCCGCGTGGTAAATCCGGTTACTGGATCGCCGCCGCGGGGGACGCTGAAGACGGTGGCCCGGGTACGGATTTCCATGCCGTGATGCAGGGCTATGTTTCCATCACGCCACTGCAACTGGATCGCACCTTCAATGATGCCTTCAGTAGTCTCGATGGCTGGCTGGAGGGGTTGCGCTAATGGCTCGTGAACAAGACGATATGCTGCGACGCGGCATCGGGATGACCTCTCAACGGACCCGTGAACGCCTCATTCAACGGTTATATGAAGAAGGGGTTTCCAACGCCAAGGTGCTGGAAGTCATTCGCCGTACACCACGTCACCTGTTCGTCGACGAGGCGCTGGCGCACCGCGCCTACGAAGACACGGCGCTACCGATCGGACACAACCAGACGATCTCCCAACCGTACATGGTGGCTCGCATGAGCGAGTTGCTGCTCGAGGCGGGCCCTCTGGACAAGGTGATGGAAATCGGCACGGGGTCGGGTTACCAGACTGCGGTGCTGTCGCAACTGGTCGAGCGAGTGTTCTCGGTCGAACGCATCAAGGTTTTGCAGGACCGGGCCAAGGAACGCCTGGTCGAGTTGAACCTGCGCAACGTGGTATTTCGCTGGGGTGATGGCTGGGAAGGCTGGCCGGCACTGGCGCCGTACAACGGCATCATAGTGACCGCAGTGGCCACCGATGTCCCGCAGGCGCTGCTCGATCAATTGGCGCCGGGAGGAAGGCTGGTGATTCCGGTAGGGGCTGGCGAGGTGCAGCAATTGATGCTGATCGTCCGGGAAGAGCAGGGCTTTTCCAGGCGTGTCCTGGGGTCGGTGCGCTTCGTGCCATTGCTCAACGGGCCACTGGCCTGAGCATTTGTTTAAGTGCGCTGAATTCTCTTCGATTGCCTCTGTCTTACAGCGGCGTCGATCAGTTAAACGGGATTTATCGTCAGGCAGCAAACGTGTGCGCGAAGCCATTTCGCTTCATTAAGGGTAAAGCCTGTACGGCCCGATATACTTGCGACAATTCATGCCGTAACACGGCAATCCACATTTTCAGCCACCACAAAGGGAGCGGCGGGTGAGTCTCACAGTCATTGCGCAGCGAATGGGTATAACGAGCTTTCAGCGCCTGGTGACTGGCCTTGTCTTGAGCACCTTGCTGGTTGGTTGTTCCAGCAATAAATCGAGCGACGTACGCGTCCTCGATCGCAACAATGCCGTAGCCCAGCGTCCGGCAGTGACCACGGGTCAGTATGTCGTTCGACCTAAAGACACGATGTTCTCCATCGCCTTTCGCTACGGCTGGGACTACAAAGCCCTCGCGGCACGTAACAACATTCCTGCGCCCTATACGATCCATCCGGGTCAGACGATTCGCTTTGATGGTCGCACCGGTTCAACGCCGGCAACGGTGAGTTCTGCCAATTCAACGCCTTCGTCATCGAGTAAAACCACGGTATTCCGTCGCCCGGTAACAGGTGCGACCACGGGTACGGCGGTGGTTGTACCGTCTGTCGCGAACAAGCCGGCACCCGCTCCGATGCCTCCAGCAGGTCCGGCCCCGACCGGCTGGGGGTGGCCATCTAATGGCATTCTCATTGGTAAATTCTCTTCAAACGGCAGTTTGAATAAAGGAATTGATATCGCCGGAGATTTGGGACAGCCTGTTTTAGCTGCGTCTGATGGGACGGTGGTATACGCCGGGAGTGGCTTAAGGGGCTACGGCGAATTAGTCATCATCAAACACAGCGACACCTACGTCAGTGCCTACGGACATAACCGCAGGCTGTTGGTTCGGGAGGGGCAGCAGGTCAAAGTCGGACAGACAATTGCCGAAATGGGGTCAACGGGTACAGACCGGGTGAAACTGCATTTTGAGATTCGCCGCCAAGGTAAACCTGTAGATCCGCTGCAATTCCTGCCACGTCGTTGATCGCTTACCAGCCTGTTCCGTCACGTAGAGGGAACAGGCTCCAGCGTTGCCAAGGATAAAGGCGCCGCTTGAGCCTGAGGTCGAACTCACCAAAGGACTATAACAATGGCTCTCAGTAAAGAAGTGCCGGAGTTTGACATCGACGATGAGGTTCTCCTGATGGAGACCGGCATCGGTACGGATTCGATGTCGAATGATGAAGGGGCTGCTCCACCTTCCGTTCGTGCCAAATCCAAACACTCCGCTTCGTTAAAGCAACACAAGTACATTGACTACACGCGGGCACTCGATGCCACGCAGCTGTACCTCAATGAAATCGGCTTTTCCCCTCTGCTGTCCCCCGAAGAAGAAGTTCACTTTGCACGCTTGTCGCAAAGTGGAGATCCGGCCGGGCGCAAACGCATGATTGAAAGCAACCTGCGGCTGGTGGTGAAAATCGCCCGGCGTTACGTCAATCGTGGGCTGTCGCTGCTGGACCTGATCGAAGAGGGCAACCTGGGGCTGATCCGGGCGGTAGAGAAGTTCGACCCCGAACGTGGCTTCCGCTTTTCGACCTACGCAACCTGGTGGATTCGTCAGACCATCGAGCGTGCGATCATGAATCAGACCCGGACCATCCGGTTGCCGATCCATGTGGTCAAAGAGCTTAACGTGTACCTGCGGGCTGCACGGGAGCTGACGCAAAAACTCGATCATGAACCCTCACCCGAAGAAATCGCCAACCTGCTGGAAAAACCGGTGGGAGAGGTCAAGCGCATGCTAGGCCTGAACGAGCGTGTTTCTTCGGTCGACGTCTCGCTGGGTCCGGATTCGGATAAAACCCTGCTGGACACCCTTACCGACGACCGACCAACCGATCCATGCGAACTGCTACAGGATGACGACCTGTCACAGAGCATCGATCAGTGGCTCTCGGAACTGACAGACAAGCAACGTGAGGTGGTGATCCGCCGCTTCGGCCTGCGCGGTCACGAGAGTAGTACCCTTGAAGACGTAGGCCTGGAAATCGGCCTGACCCGTGAACGGGTCAGACAGATTCAGGTTGAAGGCCTTAAACGTCTTCGGGAAATTCTCGAGAAAAATGGCCTGTCTAGCGAGTCGCTGTTTCAATAAGCAAGTTGCCCGATGGTCAGTAAAAAGCCCCGACTGGTCGGGGCTTTTTGTTGTCTGGAGAACGGGTTTTTGAATGCCTCTGGTATCACCGCAGGTTTGTAGTCTTGCACTGTAAGTCTTTGCTTACTCTTTCGTAAGTGTTCACTATTTTTACACAGTGGCAGTCGTCCATGTTTGTACTGGTCACCATTTATCTAACTGATTTATAAGAATATTTTATTAGGTTAAGGGCGTGTTACAGGCGATTTCTGCGCCGGCGGTCGATTGCTCTTGGCTGGGAACTGTCTAGTATTTGGATTGTGTCGACGGATAGACACGCCCTTCAAGGATGAGGGGAAAGGACATCGCAGGAAGCGATTCATCAGGACGATGAAAAGGAACACAGGGAATAGGGAATAAACGTGGGCGGGTCAAACCGCCCCTTTTTTTGCCTGTAGAAAAGCAAAAAGGCCCCGCAAGGGGCCTTTTCGAGAACGCGGGGGTAATCAGCGTTCGAGGTCTTTGATCTTGCCTTTGACGCCATCCCACTCTTCGGCATCGGGCAACGATTCTTTCTTCTCAGTGATGTTGGGCCAGATTTCCGCCAGCTCAACGTTCAGCTGAATGAATTCCTGCATCTCTTCCGGGACTTCATCTTCAGAGAAGATGGCCACAGCAGGGCATTCTGGTTCGCACAGTGCGCAGTCGATGCACTCATCCGGGTGAATCACCAGGAAGTTCGGGCCTTCGTAAAAGCAGTCCACCGGACAGACTTCTACGCAGTCGGTGTACTTGCACTTGATGCAGTTGTCGGTGACGACGAAGGTCATTTCTAATTTTCTCCTCAGGCGGCGGCAGCGGAGCCCCTTCAGGACGGGGTCGCCAGGTTCGGGAGCGATAGTCTGCAGGCCAGGCTATTAGCCTGCAGCATCCCAAACCGCGCGAGATTCTAACAGCTTGCAGGCAAGTGCGTTAGATCCGTGTCTTAAGTGTATAGAGCATTTCGAGCGCTCTGCGTGGGGTCAGGTCATCCAGATCGAGTTTGGCCAGTTCATCGAGTACTGGATGCGGCAGGCTGGCGAACATATCGCTCTGCTGCGGCGCGGCCGGCTTGCCTTTGGTTGGCTTGGGAACCTCATGGGGCAGGGCGGTGGCTTCCAGTCGGCCCAAGTGCTCGCGAGCACGCACGATCACTTCGCTCGGCACCCCGGCCAGTTGCGCAACCGCCAGGCCGTAACTTTGGCTGGCAGGCCCCGGCAGCACGTGGTGGAGGAACACGATGCGCTCGTTGTGCTCGGTGGCATTGAGGTGCACGTTGGCTACCAGCGGCTGGGCCTCCGGCAGTACGGTCAGCTCGAAATAGTGGGTGGCGAACAGCGTGTAAGCCCGCAGATGTGCCAAGCGCTCGGCGGCAGCCCAAGCCAGGGACAGGCCGTCGAAGGTGCTGGTGCCGCGACCGACTTCGTCCATCAGCACCAGGCTACGCTCTGTGGCGTTGTGCAAAATATTCGCGGTTTCGCTCATTTCGACCATGAAGGTCGAGCGTCCGCCTGCCAGGTCATCGCTGGAGCCGATCCGGGTGAAGATCCGGTCCACCAGGGACAATTCGCAACTGGCCGCCGGCACGAAGCTGCCGATGTGCGCCAGCAACACGATCAACGCGGTCTGACGCATGTAGGTGGATTTACCGCCCATGTTCGGACCGGTGATCACCAGCATGCGGGTGTTGTCATCGAGGCTCAGGTCGTTGGCTACGAACGGCGTGGTCAGCACTTGCTCCACCACCGGGTGACGCCCCTGGGTGATACGCATACACGGCTCGGTGACGAAACGCGGGCAGTTCAGATCGAGGTTCAGCGCGCGTTCGGCGAGATTGCTCAGCACGTCCAGTTCAGCCAGTGCGGCGGCGGTATCCTGCAACGGCGGCAACTGCGAAATCAGGTCTTCGAGCAGCGCTTCGTAAAGCATCTTCTCGCGAGCCAGGGCGCGGCTCTTGGCCGACAACGCCTTGTCTTCGAAAGCCTTGAGTTCTGGCGTGATAAAACGCTCGGCGCCTTTGAGCGTCTGGCGGCGGATGTAATCCGCCGGCGCCGATTCGGCTTGCTTGCTCGGCAACTCGATGAAATAACCGTGAATGCGGTTGTAGCCGACCTTCAAGTGAGACAGGCCAGTGCGCGCCTTCTCGCGGGCTTCGAGGTCGATCAGGAATTGCCCGGCGTTTTCGCTGAGCGATTGCAGATCGTCGAGTTCACTGTCGTAACCGGTTTTCAATACCCCACCGTCACGGATCACCGCTGGCGGATTGTCGATGATGGCTTTTTCCAGCAGTGCCGCCAGTTCCGGGTAGGTGCTGGTGGTCGCCGCCAGTTGAATGATGTGCGGGGCTTCAAGTTCGGTCATCGCCACTTGCAATGCTGGCAGTGCGCCGAGCGCATCGCGCAGGCGCGCCAGGTCACGAGGTCGGGCATTGCGCAGACCGATCCGCGCCAGAATCCGCTCGATGTCGCCGATTTCCTTGAGCTGTGGTTGCAGCTTTTCGAAACGGTAGCTGTCGAGCAGGCAGGTGATCGAGGTCTGGCGCGCCAGCAAAATAGTCAGGTCACGCAGTGGTCGGTTCAGCCAGCGGGTCAGCAGGCGGCTGCCCATGGCCGTCTGGCAACGATCGACCACCGATTGCAGCGTATTGTCGCGACCGCCCGCCAGGTTGGTGTCCAGTTCCAGGTTGCGACGGCTTGCGCCGTCCAGCACCACGGTGTCGTCCAGGCGCTCATGACGCAGGCTGCGCAAATGGGGCAGGGCGGTGCGTTGGGTTTCCTTGGCGTAGCTGAGCAGGCAACCGGCAGCGCCAATGGCCAGGGTCAGGTTTTCACAGCCAAAACCTTTGAGGTCCTGGGTGGAAAATTGCTGACAAAGACTTTTCAGCGCCGAATCGCGCTCGAAATCCCACGGCGCGCGACGACGAACGCCACGACGTTTCTCCGCTGGCAGGTCTTTTGGCCAGTCATCCGGAATCATCAGCTCCACAGGATTCACCCGCTCCAGTTCTGCCAGCAGATTCTCCCAGCCCTTGATTTCCAGCACGGTGAAGTTGCCGCTGGTGATATCCAGCACGGCCAGACCAAACAGGCGCTCGTCACCCAGAACGGCGGCGATCAGGTTATCCCGACGCTCATCCAGCAATGCTTCATCACTGACCGTGCCCGGCGTGATGATCCGCACCACCTGGCGATCCACCGGCCCTTTGCTGGTGGCCGGATCGCCAACCTGCTCACAGATCACCACCGACTCGCCAAGTTTGACCAGTTTCGCCAGGTAACCTTCCGCGGCGTGGTAAGGAATCCCACACATCGGAATCGCCTGACCGGCCGACTGCCCGCGGGCGGTCAGGGTGATGTCCAGCAGCTTGGCGGCCTTCTTCGCGTCTTCATAGAAGATCTCGTAGAAGTCGCCCATGCGATAGAACATCAGCTGGTCGGGGTGTTGGTTCTTCAGGCGCCAGTACTGCTGCATCATTGGCGTGTGAGAGGACAGATCGGAGAGGGCTTTATTCATCGGATAATTAGGCAGATTCGTTGAAAGGTGTAGGGCAAAAGGAGGGACATTGGCCCGGCTTTTCCGCGATGGGCGCAAGGTTACCATGGGCGGTCTGCCCGACGCAGGCATGAAAGCCGCGCGATACATTTCTGCTGTTTATGCGCTTGTTATGCAAAACTGCATTTGTCTTGGGCCAAAAGAACAAGCACTATGCGCGTTATGCAAAAACGCACTGTTTCTACCGTTTTAAGAGCGCTGCTCGATCAGCACGGGATCTCCCCCACGGAGCTTCACCGTCGCACCGGCGTGCCTCAGTCCACGCTCTCGCGGATTCTCAGCGGGAAGATCGTCGATCCTTCGGATAAGCACATTTCGAAAGTCGCCGAGTACTTTGCCATGAGTACCGACCAGTTGCGTGGCCGTGCGGATGTCGCGCCGGCTGCCAATGCCGGGCGCAATCAATTGCATTCGGAACTCAAGGATATAAGTCTGTGGGACGACGATACGCCCGTCGATGACGATGAGGTGTCGGTCCCCTTTCTTCGCGAGGTGGAATTGGCTGCGGGATCAGGAAGATTCGTCATCGAAGAGAGCGAGCGCTCTAGCTTGCGCTTTGGCAAGCGCAGCTTGCGCCACAATGGCGTGCAGTTCGACCAGGCCAAATGCGTGACGGTGCGTGGCAACAGCATGTTGCCGGTGCTGCGCGACGGCGCCACTGTCGGGGTAAATGCCGGCAAATGCGCCATTGGCGATATCGTTGACGGTGACCTCTATGCAATCAACCACAACGGCCAATTGAGGGTGAAACAACTTTATCGCCTGCCTATCGGGATTCGTCTGCGCAGCTTCAATCGCGATGAGCATCCGGACGAGGACTACACCTTCCAGGAAATCCAGGAAGAGCAGATTGTCATCCTCGGTCACGTATTCTGGTGGGGTATGTACGCCCGTTGACCTCACCGCTGTCAGATAGAACCCTCCGCTCGGTGGGTTTTTTTTCGCCCGACGAATGCCTCCTGCCAGGGAGTATCCATGCGTAAGCGCAATTCTGGCGTCAAAATAAATGCGTTTATGCATTGACTGTATATGCATCCATGCATATTCTTTGCTTCAAGCCGCTCAACAAGCGGCTCGAACAGGCACCGTTAGAAAGACACCTCATCAACCCCGCAAGGAGCGTGACATGACAAACGAGCAACTGGCGTTGCTGGACATGCCGATCTGGCTGGTCATCGTACTGGCCCTGGTGAGCGGGGTGTCCGGCGAAATGTGGCGCGCTGACAAGGAGGGGGCTCGCGGCTGGTCATTATTGCGACGTCTGGCCTTGCGCTCCGGGGCGTGCATGATCTGCGGAGTCTCGGCCATCCTGCTGCTGTACGCCGCTGGCCTGTCGATCTGGGTGGCTGGCGCGTTCGGTTGCCTCACGGCAATGGCCGGTGCCGACGTTGCCATCGGCCTTTATGAGCGTTGGGCGGCCAAGCGGATCGGCGTGTGCGAAGTGCCGCCGCGCGATACCGGCCAGGATCACTGAAACCCAGGCCAAGGAATTGGCGAGCAGCATCTGGTCAACCCGCTAACATTTTGATCGATCCTGCGTCTTGCAAGCGCGATTCGCTCGTGTACGGTAGTTCCATTCAGCCCGATCAGGAGAGGACCGTGAAAGAAATCACCCAGCTGGCCGCTGAGCTTGGCAGGCGCTTGCAGGTTCTCAATGCCCACGTCACTGCGGCCGAGTCCTGCACCGGCGGCGGAATTTGCGAGGCGATCACCCGCATTCCGGGCAGTTCGGCGTGGTTCGAGGCGGGCTATGTCACCTATTCCAACCGTCAGAAAACCGAGCAATTGCATGTACCCGCCGAGTTGTTTTCGGCGGTGGGGGCAGTCAGTCGCGAGGTGGTCGAAGCCATGGTCCGTGGCGCGCAGGAAAAAAGCCGGGCGCATTTTGCCGTGGCGGTCAGCGGCGTAGCCGGTCCCGATGGCGGTTCACCGAGCAAGCCGGTGGGCACTGTCTGGCTGGCCTGGGGGGTCGGTGAGCGGGTGTTCAGCGAGGTGCAGCACTTCCCCGGCAACCGCGATGAGGTCCGCCGACAGACGGTGAAGGCCGCGCTAGAGGGGCTGCTTCGACATGCCACTGGAGAAATCTCAAATCAGGGGTAGGCGATCCTCAAACGCTGTGGAATAATACTGGCTACTTATACAGGTGTTGGCCGTCAGGCCTTATTGATTACGTGAGGACTTTAATGGACGACAACAAGAAGAAAGCCTTGGCTGCGGCCCTGGGTCAGATCGAACGTCAATTCGGCAAGGGTGCCGTAATGCGTATGGGCGATCAAGACCGTCAGGCGATCCCGGCTATCTCCACTGGCTCTCTGGGTCTGGACATCGCGCTCGGCATTGGCGGTCTGCCAAAAGGCCGTATCGTTGAAATCTACGGTCCTGAATCCTCCGGTAAAACCACGCTGACACTGTCGGTGATCGCCCAGGCTCAAAAAGCCGGCGCGACCTGCGCATTCGTCGATGCCGAACACGCCCTCGATCCTGAGTACGCCGGCAAGCTCGGCGTCAACGTCGACGACCTGCTGGTTTCCCAGCCGGACACTGGCGAGCAAGCCCTGGAAATCACCGACATGCTGGTGCGTTCCAACGCGGTTGACGTGATCATCGTCGACTCCGTGGCAGCTCTGGTTCCAAAGGCTGAAATCGAAGGCGAAATGGGTGACATGCACGTGGGCCTGCAAGCCCGTCTGATGTCCCAGGCGTTGCGTAAAATCACCGGTAACATCAAGAACGCCAACTGCCTGGTTATCTTCATCAACCAGATCCGTATGAAAATCGGCGTGATGTTCGGCAGCCCTGAAACCACCACCGGTGGTAACGCGCTGAAGTTCTACGCCTCGGTTCGTCTGGACATCCGCCGTACTGGCGCGGTGAAAGAAGGTGATGAAGTCGTCGGTAGCGAAACCCGCGTCAAGGTTGTGAAGAACAAGGTCGCTTCGCCGTTCCGTCAGGCTGAGTTCCAGATTCTTTACGGCAAGGGCATCTACCTCAACGGTGAGATGATCGACCTGGGTGTTCTGCACGGTTTCGTTGAAAAATCCGGTGCCTGGTATGCCTACAACGGCACCAAGATCGGTCAGGGCAAAGCCAACTCGGCCAAGTTCCTGGCGGACAACCCGGAAATCGCAGCGACCCTTGAAAAGCAACTGCGCGACAAACTGCTGACCCCAGCGCCGGACGTCAAAGCATCGCCAGTCAAAGAGACTGCTGATGACCTGGCAGACGCTGATATCTGATTGAAGCGATGACCGCCGTACTCGATACACTCGTCGCGGTGCGGCGAACCGCAATGGACCTGCTCGCGCGACGCGAGCACGGTCGAGTCGAGCTGACGCGTAAACTGCGTCAGCGCGGCGCTCTCCCTGAAATGATCGACACCGCACTCGACCGTTTGACGGAAGAGGGCTTGCTGTCCGAATCCCGTTACCTTGAAAGCTTCGTTTCCTACCGTGCCCGTTCCGGCTACGGCCCTTTGCGCATTCGCGAAGAGTTGAGTCAGCGGGGCCTGCAGCGCACTGACATCGAACTGGCGTTACGCGAGAGCGGTATCAACTGGCAGGAACAACTGGAAGACACCTGGCGACGCAAGTTCGCCGGGCATTTACCGATAGACGCCAGGGAGCGAGCCAAACAAGGCCGGTTTCTGAGTTATCGGGGATATTCCATGGAAATGATCAGCCGCTTGTTCAGCGGCCGAGAGATGGACGATTGACTGAAACGGCTCGCTATTTCGATAGCGGGCCGTTTTTTTTCGCCTCACGTAACCTTTGACGGTTCCCGCGTGCGTTGTTGCGCCTGGGGTTTGGACTGCGCCCAGTTTTCCGGCAGGTTGATGTAGTCCACCAGTTCCCGCAGGCGCCCATGATCACGGGCGTTGAAGGTGAAGGCCAGCCGCGTCAGGTGGCTGAACTGCGCCTCATCGTGTTCTTCACCACTGTAGGCGTGCTGATGAAAATGGTCGCTCAGGCACAGGTCGGCGAATGCCTCCTGCATGTGTTCGAGTGCCTGATCGCTGAGCGTGTGATTCATGCGAATCACGAACTGATGCTTGAGCCAGCGGCTGGAGTGGAAATTACTGTAGAACTGGTTGATCTGCTCTACTGCCTCTTCGGCGCTGTAGACCAGGCTCACGAGCTTCATATCGGTGGGCAGGATGTAGCGATTTTCCTCCAGTTGATGATGAATGAAATCCAGCGCGCCTTGCCAGAACTTGCCGCCCGGCGCGTCCAGCAGCACCACCGGTACCAGCGGGCTTTTGCCGGTCTGGATCAGTGTCAGCACTTCCAGCGCCTCGTCCAGGGTGCCGAAACCGCCGGGGCACAGGACCAGCGCATCGGCTTCCTTGACGAAGAACAGCTTGCGGGTGAAGAAAAAGTGGAAGGGCAACAGGTTGGTGGTGCCATTGACGGTGGGATTGGCATGCTGCTCGAAGGGCAGGGTGATGTTGAATCCCAGGCTGTGTGCCAGACCGGCACCTTCGTGGGCCGCCGCCATGATGCCGCCACCGGCACCGGTGATGACCATCAGGTCCGAGCGCGCCAGCTCGGCGCCGAGCTCTCGGGCCAGACCATACAGTGGGTGTTCGATCGGGGTTCGGGCAGAGCCGAAAACAGTGACTTTGCGTCGCCCCTTGAATTGCTCGAGCACGCGGAAGGCATGCTCCAGTTCACGCAGTGCTTGCAGGGTGATCTTGGCGTTCCAGCGGTTGTGATCTTCCTGGGCCATGCGCAGCACGGTCAGGATCATGTCGCGGTAGATCGGAATGTTCGGGCTGTTGGGTGAAACCAGGTTGAGTTGTTCTTCGACCTTGCTGATGAGGTCGTGGCCGCTTTCTTCAAAATGACGGCTCAGGAGGTCATTCGGTTGGTAAGGCATTCAACTTCTCCTTCTGCACAGAACCCTAGGCCCCGACAAAGCAGTCGTCGACGCCACGACACTTCGTGTGTCGCTGTCTGCCCAGGCCCATGCCTGGGCGATCCACTTGACCCGAATTGCAATCGAGTCATCCATACAGGCTCTGTTTTTCCCTTGGATGAAAGAAACGTTCGCACAACAAGACGCGTGTCGGGCAGCCCCTTTCCTGCCCCGAAAAGTGAACGTGAACACTCTGAATCTAGACCCTCGCGGTGATTCGCGCTGCTTTGATCATTGCGCCGCAAAGTCTTTCCTGGCAACTGCTTATTGACGATTTGCAAGGTGGTTTCACCGTTCGTCTGAACCAAGTCCGAGCGCCCGCCACTCTGATTTACTAAGTTACAGGCGTGACACGACAACTTTGCGTCAAAGGCAGGGCGCACAGCACAAGCGGTTCAAGGATTTTATCGCTCAAGCAAGGGCGAGGTGCAGGGAGGCGGGACACCATGGCCAGAGTCATTCTGGAGATCGATACGCAACTGTATCGATTGCTGAAGTCATCAGCCGAGACCAATCATTTGAGTCTCGAAGAGGAGTGCTGCCGGCGTTTGGAGGGGGGCGAGCGGCGTTCACGTTACTTGCAGGCACTGTTGGCAGAACTACGCGCCGAGGATGAACAGCGGCGCGCCAAATCCCGATGATTACTTCTTCTTGGTCGGTGTCGCTTTCGGACAGTCCGATTCCTGATAGCTGGCCGAGCCGACTGAGCGGTTGGTCTTCACCTCAGTGAAGTCGTAACGCATAACCGCGCCCTTGGCCATCAGTTTGCGGAACGATGGGTTGTTGCATACAGAGGCACCAAGCTGGAAATACACGGCTTTCGGGTCGGCACGCATCTTGTTGGCGTGGCTGCTTTGCACGCTCAGGTGGTTGATCAGCACGTTGCCTTCGACGGTGTAGCCTTGATCAAGTATGTCTTCGTTGATCGCCCGTGGAGTGCCAACACTGCTTTGTGTGGCGACGTTTTGCAGCTCTCTGTTGAGATTCTGCTCACTCAAGGACGCAGCCTGAGCGCTGAAAGACGACGCCAGCAAAATGGCAGCGGTGGGAACGATAAGGCGCAACATGAAACTCTCCTGGTTCAGTGACTGGTGGTTCGACCAGTCACATGACTGTGCGTTCAGTGGCGGCGAATTATAGGGGAGGTGGCCTGGACGGTACAGGCTTGTGCCGTCCGCTCTGATAAACTGCCAGCTCTTTATGCCCTGCCGAGTGTTTTTCGTGTCGACTTTCTTCCCCTTCCGGTGTTGCCTGCGATGAGCCATGCAATCAAGCCCTTTGCATTGAATGCCGTCGCCCGCCTGCGCGACGAGCGCGAGGAGGAGGGTATCAAGCCGATTCAGGCCCGTGGCTGGAGAGCGCCGCGTTGCCGTGCCTGCCGTGTGATCGAGAGTCATTGCCTGTGTGCCTGGCGCCCACAGGTCGAGACCCGCTCCGGTGTGTGCCTGATCATGACCAACAAGGAAGTGTTCAAGCCGAGTAATACCGGTTGGCTGATTGCCGACGTGGTGCGCGATAACCATGCGTTCATCTGGTCACGGACCGAAGTCGATCAACAACTGTTGCAGCTGTTATCCGACCCGCAATGGCAGCCCTACCTGGTGTTTCCGGGTGAGTACGTCGAACCCGAGCGCGTGACAAACAGCGTCGAGGTCGATAGCGCCAAGCGCCCGTTGTTCATTCTATTGGACGCGACCTGGACGGAAGCCAGGAAGATTTTCCGCAAAAGTCCCTATTTCGATGCATTGCCGATCCTGAGTCTGCTTCCCGAGAAACTCTCCCGGTACCGGTTGCGCCGCTCGACCCGCAGCGAACACCTGTGCACCGCCGAAGTAGCGGCGCTGTGTCTCGATCTGGCAGGCGATGTCGAGGCCGCATCGGCACTGGACGCTTATTTCGACGTCTTCAGTCAGCACTACCTCGATGCGAAACATCAGCTGGACATGAACGTTTCAACGCCGGCTCACGCCGAGCTGCTGCCCTTCGTGCAGAACGCGGCCCCGGTGATGTGCTGAGAGTCGCCCATACTGCAAGCAACAGGACTGGCTACGTCGCTTGACCACCCCGGCTTCGCTGGGCATGCTTGGCGCCGATTAGGGCGCGGCCAAAGTTTGATACGCCGTATTCTTTACGTGAATAGCCACGTGATTGGCGTTGAACGTGCCCTGTTGGTGCAGCTCCGTGGCTGTGCCTTGAGTTGTTAGAAAAACAGGATCATTAGAAAAATGGCCACATACGAAATCCTGATTGCCGATGACCACCCTCTTTTTCGTAGCGCCCTGCATCAAGCGTTGACCCTGGGCCTTGGCCCGGATGTCCGTCTGGTGGAAGTGGCGAGCATTGCCGAACTGGAAACCCGTCTGGACGAGAAGTCCGACTGGGATCTGGTGCTGCTGGACCTGAACATGCCGGGGGCCTACGGATTTTCCGGGCTGGTGCTGCTGCGCGGGCAGTACCCACAAATTCCGGTGGTCATGGTCTCGGCGCAGGAAGAGGCCTCGATCATGGTCAAGTCCCGTGAGTTCGGCGCCAGTGGCTTCATCCCCAAGTCCAGCGACCTGACCGTCATTCAAAAAGCCGTACGCGCGGTACTCGATGGCGACGTCTTCTGGCCTCCCCAAGCGTTCGAAGCCGTCAGCGTTTCCGCTGAAGCCAAGGCGGCCAGTGAAGGCCTTGCGAGCCTGACACCCCAGCAGTTCCGGGTGTTGACCATGGTCTGCGAAGGCTTGCTGAACAAACAGATTGCCTACGAACTGAGCGTTTCCGAAGCGACAATCAAGGCTCACGTCACGGCGATTTTCCGTAAACTGAATGTGCGGACCCGCACCCAGGCGGCGTTGCTCTTGCAACAACTTGAGTCAATTTCAAGCCACTAAGGGTTGGCGCCTTCACGCTTTTTTGACTTTGGTTAATCTAGCTTTCCCACTCCTTTTTTGGTCAGTTGCCCACTCATATGTCACCTTTCAAAGGCCAGACCGGCCTCAAACGCATCCTCAACGCCTCCGGCTATTCGCTGGACGGCTTGCGCGCAGCCTTCACAGGCGAAGCCGCCTTTCGGCAACTGGTGTTGCTCAACGTCATCCTGATCCCGATATCGTTCTTCCTGAACGTCAGCCGTGTCGAGCAGGCGTTGCTGATTGCCGTCTGCCTGCTGGCATTGATCGTCGAGTTGCTCAATTCGGCGGTGGAAGCGGCCATCGACCGCATTTCCCTTGAGCTGCACCCGCTGTCGAAGAATGCCAAGGACATGGGCAGTGCCGCGCAACTCGTGGCGTTGACCATGATTGCGCTGGTGTGGGCGGTGATTCTGCTTTAAGCGATGGTGGGCAGCACGATCTCGTCGCTGCGCTGCACCCCAGCGGTGAACGCCCGGCACAGGTCGAGGAATTCGCGCATCGCCGACGTCTGATATTTCTGTTTGTGCCAGATGAAATAGAACTGCCGCGCCAAGTCCAGATCCGGTGTTTCCACCGGAACCAGACTGCCGCGGCGGAACGCGTCGCGCAATGCCAGACGCGAAATGCAGCCAATCCCCAAACCTGATTCCACCGCGCGCTTGATCGCTTCGGTGTGTTCCAGCTCCAGGCGGATGTTCAGTGCGCTGCGATGGTGACGCATGGCCTGGTCAAAGGTCAGCCGCGTCCCCGAACCTTGTTCACGCAGAATCCAGGCCTCGTGGGTGAGTTCTTCCATGGTCGCCGTTCCGCGCTTGGCCAACGGATGCTGAGGCGCGCAGAACACCACCAATTCATCCTCGACCCAACTCTGCACTTCGATGTCCGGGTGGTTGCAGTCGCCTTCGATTAGACCCAGATCAATTTCATAGTGGGCGACTTGCTGCACGATGTTGGCGGTGTTCTGCACATGCAGCTTTACTTGGCTTTCCGGGTGGCGCTGCATGAAGCCGCCAATCAGCAAGGTGGCCAGGTAATTGCCAATGGTCAGGGTCGCACCGACCGCCAGGGAGCCGAAACCGGACTTGCCGTTGAGCAGGTCTTCGATTTCCTTGGACTGATCGAGCAACGCCACCGCCTGGGGCAACAGCTGTTTGCCGAGGGCGTTGAGGCTCAGCCGCTTGCCGGCGCGATCGAACAGCTGACAGCTGGACTGGCGCTCTAGCTCGGTGATCGAGGTGCTCGCCGCCGACTGCGAGAGGTTGAGCAGACCCGCAGCACGGGATACGCTTTCCTGCTGGGCGACGGCGACGAATACTTGAAGTTGACGGAGAGTAAATCGCATATCTATATAACCGATAACCCTTATCTTAATAATCCAGTTAACAGATATTGTCGCTGCCATTAGAATGCGATGCAATTGCGCACAGCAGCTCATTTTTTCCCGGAGCAGGCGCAGAGCACGCGCAGACCAAATTTCCAGGAGTCCCACGTACATGAGCAACATGAACCACGAGCGTGTCCTCAGTGTTCATCACTGGAACGACACTCTGTTCAGCTTCAAGTGCACCCGTGATCCGGGCCTGCGCTTCGAGAACGGTCAGTTCGTGATGATCGGCCTGCAGCAGCCCAACGGCCGCCCGCTTATGCGCGCTTACTCGATTGCCAGCCCGAACTGGGAAGAGCATCTCGAGTTCTTCAGCATCAAGGTGCCGGATGGTCCGCTGACTTCCCAGTTGCAGCATCTGAAGGAAGGCGACGAGATCATCATCAGCAAGAAGCCTACCGGCACGCTGGTGCTGGACGACTTGAAGCCTGGCAAACATTTGTACCTGCTCAGCACTGGTACCGGTCTGGCGCCGTTCATGAGCGTCATCCAGGACCCGGAAACCTACGAGCGTTTCGAGAAAGTGATCCTGTGCCACGGCGTGCGTTACGTCAACGAAGTCGCTTACCGCGAGTTCATCACCGAGCACCTGCCGCAGAACGAGTTCTTCGGCGAGTCCCTGCGTGACAAGTTGATCTACTACCCGACCGTGACCCGCGAGCCGTTCGAGAACGAAGGCCGCCTGACTGATCTGATGCGCAGCGGCAAGCTGTTCAGCGACATCGGTCTGCCTCCGATCAACCCGCAGGACGACCGCGCCATGTTGTGCGGCAGCCCGAGCATGCTCGACGAGACCAGCGAAGTGTTGAACAGCTTCGGCCTGAAAGTTTCGCCGCGGATGCGCGAGCCGGGTGATTACCTGATCGAGCGTGCGTTCGTCGAGAAATAAGCTTCACCAAATCCTGTAGGAGCGAGCTTGCTCGCGATGACGGACTGACAGCCAACATAGATGTTGAATATCAGGCTGCAATCGCGAGCAAGCTCGCTCCCACATTGGTTTTGCATTGCTCAAAAAAAGCCCGCGTTGCCTGAGAAGGCAGCGCGGGCTTTTTCGTTTCCGGCGTTCAGGTGTTCGCGGGGATGACTTCGAGGACGCGGATCAGGTCCGGCGCGGGGTAATGCCAGCGCACATCGACATCCCAAAACTGCGCGCCATATTCTCTTTCCGGGGCGGGCGTCTGATAAGCGGGACGAGGGTCTTGGGCCAAGCATTGCTCGATCAACTCCACCAGCGGCTCATCAAGGCGCTGAGCATGCCCGTGAGCCTGTTGCAGCGCTGCGTCCGCCCACTGCACGGGAATCAGCTGCGGCGCGGCGCTGGCGATGCTATTGGAGGCCGTATCGATGATGTCGGCGTAGGGCACGTAGGGTTTTATGTCGAGAATCGGCGTGCCGTCCAGCAGGTCGATGCCGGATATCCACAGGCGATTGGCTTCGACCTTGTCCAGTTTGACCACCGACTGCCCGATGCCATTGGGTCGATGCGTTGCACGGGTGGCAAACACGCCCATGGATTTGTTACCGCCGAGGCGAGGCGGGCGGACTTTCAGTCGTGGCTTTTCTTCCAGTGCTTGATGGAACAAAAACAGCAACCAGACATGACTGACCTGCTCCAGCCCTTGCACCGCGTCGCCCTGATCGAACGGCGCCACCAGTTCCAGAACGCCGCGAGCGGCCGGGGCCAGTTGCGGTTGGCGCGGGATGGCGAACTTCTCTTTGAAGCAGGAGCGCACGAAGCCGATGGGGGAAACGCTGTAGGTCATGGTCTGGGTCGAGGCGGGATGAGGGTGGGCATGATAACCCGATCGACCTTAGAGCCGGTGGTGACTGACAGGGCGCTTTTCGCGAGCAAGCCCGCTCCCACATTTGATCTATGTCGTTCACAAATCCAATGTGGGAGCGGGCTTGCCCGCGAAGGCCGCGCCGCCGATTTCAGAGACTAAACCCACCATCCAACGGAATGATATTCCCGGTCATGTAAGCTCCGGCCGTACTCGCCAGGCTGATGGCCAACGCCGCCATCTCTTCCTCTCGACCCCAGCGCTTCATGGGAATCAACGCCGTATCTTCGGCCAACGCCTGTTCATCATTGCCGATGTGCTGCGTCATCTTGCTTGGAAAACGCCCCGGTGCAATCACGTTGACGTTGATGTGCTGGCTCACCAGTTCCCGCGCCAGAATCCGCGACAGTTGATGTAGGGCCGCTTTACTCGGCCCGTAGGCATACGCCTGTTCGCCGAAGGACGAAATCCCGGCGACCGAGCCGATGTTGATGATTCGCGCCGGATTGGCTTCGGAACCGGCTTTGCGCAGCAGCGGCAGGAACTGCTGAATGCAGTTGAACACCGAGGTCACATTGAGCTGCATGACCTTTTCCCAGCCTTTGATCGGGTAGCTCTCCAGCGGCGCGCCCCAGGTCGTGCCGGCGTTATTCACCAGAATATCCAGATGGCTGATCTGTTCTCCCAGGCGTGCGGCCAATTGCTGCACGCCTTCTTCATTGGCAAGGTTGGCGGCCACGGCGTGGCAAGTCCCGAAGGTGCTGAGTTCAGCTGCGGTCTGTTGGCAAGCTTCGGCGTCCCGGGCGCAGACGTACACGGTAGCGCCGGCCTCGACATAGGCCTTGGCGATCATTTTGCCGATACCGCGGGTGCCACCGGTCACCAGAGCGGTGCGGCCTTGCAGGGAAAAATAAGGGTGCATGGCGAATCCTGAGAGCTGAGGGTCAATACACCCTAGTCGTCAGCCGCCTGAAGCGGAGCCACTATTTTTGCGAGGAATGAGGATCTATACAGCCTGGCCTTGAACTGCAGGTTTGCAGTTCAAGGCTGGCAGGCGATTACTGCGGGCGAACGCGTAGGGTCAGGCCCTTGAGGAAGTTGCGCAGCAACTGGTCGCCGCACGGGCGGTAGTTGGTGTGGCCGAACTTGCGGAACAGTGCGCTCAACTCAGGCTTGGACACCGGAAACTCGGACGCCTTGAGGATCGCGTGCATGTCGTCTTCTTTCAGTTCGAAGGCTACGCGCAGCTTTTTCAGGATGATGTTGTTGGTCACCGGTACTTCGATCGGCTGCGGCGGACGGCTTTCGTCCTTGCCGCGCTTGAAGATCACCAGGCCATCGAGGAAGTGTGCCATGACTTCGTCCGGGCAACGCACGAAGCCTTCCTCGTCTTCCTCTTTCTTGTCGAGGTAGGTCAGCAGGTCTTCCAGGGACACGTCCATGCCACCGATCTTGATGATCTCGATGACTTTCTTGTCGCTGATGTCGAGCATGTAGCGCACGCTGCGCAGTACGTCGTTATGAATCATGGTGTGCAATCCTGATATTCAGCAGTGGGCGCCGCATAAAACAGCGGCGCCGAAATGTGTGGCGGCGTGAGAGGTCTTAGAACTTCTCTTTGCCGGACAGGTAGCGCCATTGCCCCAAAGGCACTTTGCCGATGGACACGCCGCCGATGCGGATGCGACGGATGGCGACAACCTTCAGGCCCACGGCCTGGCAGAACAGGGCAATCACGCCCGGTTGTGGGTTTTTCATTGCAAAGCGCAGACGGTTTTCGTTCTGCCAGCTGGCTTTGACCGGCGGCAGTTCCTTGCCCTTGTAGGTCAGGCCGTGGTTCAGGCGGTTGAGGCCGTGAGCCACCATGTCGCCCTCAACCTCGACCACATACTCCTGCTCGATCTTGCTGGCATCGGCGGTCAGTTTGCGCAGGATCTTCCAGTCCTGGGTGAACACCAGCAAACCGCTGGCATTGGCCTGCAGGTCGGTACTGGCGGTCAGGCGCAGGAAGTGGCCCTTGAGCGGACGTTTGCTGAAGCGGTGTTCTTCGCTCAGGGTCTCGGCGCTGATGGTCGCCATCGCAGTATCCGCATCCATGCCCGCCGGGACGTTGAACAGGATGGTCACCGGCTCCGGCGCAGTGGCCTTTGCTTCTGGGTCGAGCTCGACTTTCTGGGTGTCGACCTTGAATTGCGGCTCGTCGATGACTTCACCGTCCACGGTGACCCAGCCGCCCTCGATGAACAGCTCAGCCTCCCGACGGGAACAGCCGACGAGTTCGATGAGGCGTTTGGAGAGACGTATCGGGTCAGTCATGACAGGGCCGTAACAAAAAAGGGGTGGGCATTGTACCTGCCTGGCGCCGGTTAATCGCGGGTCCATTTGCGTCGTGTGGCTTTTTGTGGGAGCGGGCTTGCTCGCGAAAGCGATTTATCAGTCAACATTGATGTTGAAACTGATGGCCCCTTCGCGAGCAATCCCGCTCCCACATTTGTGTCAGCCATTGCGGGCCTGTTGCCGGTTTTGACGCAACCGCATGTGCAGCAGCGGATAAGGCTGGCCCATGCCGTCATGCTCGGTGCGGCCGATCACTTCGAAACCCTGCTTGAAGTAGAACCCCAAGGCTTGCGGGTTCTGCTCGTTGACGTCCAATTCATCGGCATTCAGGTGTTCCATGGCATAGCGCAGCAATTGCTTGCCCAGACCTTGGCCACGATGAGCCGGGTCGATAAAGAGCATTTCGATCTTGCCCGCTGCCACCCCGGCAAACCCGGTGATGCGCTGGCGCGAGTCTTTGGTGCAGATCAGCATTACCGCGTCGAGGTAGCGGGTCAGCACCAGGTTCTTCAGCAGTTCAATGTAGCTGTCCGGCAAGAAGTCATGGGTGGCGCGCACCGAGGCTTCCCAGACCCGTGTGAGTTCTTCGTAGTCGCTCTGTTTCGGTGTGTGGATGACCGAATGTTGGCGCATGGCCGGCTGCTCCTTTTTTATTAGCCGTGGCTGGCAATGAGGCGAGTCCTTTCTCCACAAAACGATAGACGTAAAAAAGCCCCGCATCTCGTCAAGAGAGCGGGGCTTTGGGTATTTTTTGCGTTTAGATCTGTTCAGCCCACAGGTCGTATTCGTCGGCGTCGGTCACTTTGCACCAGACCTTGTCGCCCGGCTTCAGGTTGCTGCCGTTGTCGATAAACACGTTGCCGTCGATTTCCGGGGCATCGAAGAAGCAGCGGCCGACTGCGCCTTGCTCGTCGACTTCATCGACCAGGACTTCGATTTCACGGCCGACGCGCATTTGCAGGCGAGCCGAGCTGATGGCCTGCTGGTGCGCCATGAAGCGATCCCAGCGGTCTTGCTTGACGTCGTCCGGCACGATGGCCGCGTCCAGCAGGTTGGCCGGTGCGCCTTCGACTGGCGAGTACTGGAAGCAGCCAACGCGGTCCAGTTGGGCTTCAGTCAGCCAGTTCAGCAGGTACTGGAAGTCTTCCTCGGTTTCACCGGGGAAGCCGACGATGAAGGTCGAGCGGATGATCAGGTCCGGGCAGATCTCGCGCCAGTTCTTGATGCGGGCCAGGGTCTTGTCTTCGAAGGCCGGACGCTTCATCGATTTGAGGACTTTCGGGCTGGCGTGCTGGAACGGGATGTCCAGGTACGGCAGGATTTTCCCGGCGGCCATCAGTGGAATCAGCTCATCGACGTGCGGGTACGGGTAAACGTAGTGCAGGCGAACCCAGACACCGAGGGTACTCAGGGCTTCGCAGAGTTCGGTCATGCGGGTTTTCACCGGCGCACCGTTCCAGAAACCGGTGCGGTACTTCACGTCGACACCGTAGGCGCTGGTGTCTTGCGAAATCACCAACAGCTCTTTGACGCCGGCCTTGACCAGGCGCTGGGCTTCGTCGAGCACGTCACCGACCGGGCGGCTGACCAGTTTGCCGCGCATCGACGGGATGATGCAGAAGCTGCAGCTGTGGTTGCAGCCTTCGGAAATCTTCAGGTAGGCGTAGTGGCGCGGGGTCAGCTTGATGCCTTGCGGCGGCACCAGGTCGATCAGCGGGTTGTGATCCTGACGTGGCGGCACGGCGTCGTGCACGGCGTTGACCACTTGCTCGTACTGTTGCGGACCGGTCACGGCCAGCACGCTTGGGTGCACCTTGCGAATGTTGCCTTCTTCGACGCCCATGCAGCCGGTCACGATGACCTTGCCGTTTTCCTTGATGGCTTCGCCGATTACTTCCAAAGACTCAGCCTTGGCCGAGTCGATGAAGCCGCAGGTGTTGACCACCACGACGTCGGCGTCCTGATAGGTGGACACAACGTCATAGCCTTCCATGCGCAGCTGGGTAAGGATGCGCTCGGAGTCGACCAATGCTTTTGGGCAACCCAGGGATACGAAGCCAACCTTGGGATTGGCCGGCGCAGGAGTGGTGGACATGTCTAACCTCGGTATTTGTGACGCCTCCAGCCGATAGCGGCAAGGCGACTGACGGGCGCTTGGCGTCCTGCCTCGTGAATACGCTGCTTTTTGACGAGTGACTGTTTTTGCCAGGCAAGGCGCCGCGCCGAGTCATAGCTCGCTATGGCGAGAAGCGGCAACGCAGCATGGCAACAACAGGCGTCGTCAAAAAGCGGCAGTGATTCGCGAGGCAGGACGCTTTGCCTCTGATCAAAAAGTGCGCAATTCTAGCGATGGGAGGCGCACTTGACCAGCTTTATGCAGGGAAATACGACGAGTGCTGCGCTATGCTTCGCGCCGTTACGCTTTGCAGATTCTTTATAGTCAACAAAACGTCTGTAACAACAAGTAAAACAGCGCATGCTGACTGGCAAAGCATAGTGCTTTTTTCAGGAAGTCCGGTCTGGGTAGTGGGAGTGGTGGATGGGTCAGGCAAGTAGTCAGGCGGCGTGCGCCGAGCATTCGGCGGCGAAACCGATCGGCATGCTGGTCGCGGCGGTCGGGGTGGTTTACGGCGATATCGGCACGAGCCCGCTGTACACCCTCAAAGAAGTGTTTTCCGGTGGTTATGGCGTGCCCGTCACCCATGACGGGGTGCTGGGGATTCTGGCGCTGATCTTCTGGTCGCTGATCTGGGTCGTCTCAATCAAATACATGCTGTTCGTGCTGCGCGCCGACAACCAGGGCGAAGGCGGGATCATGGCCCTCACCGCGCTGGCTCGGCGGGCGGCGGCGGGGCACGCCAGGTTGCGCACCTTGCTGGTCATCTGCGGACTGATCGGTGCGGCGCTGTTTTACGGCGACAGCATGATCACCCCGGCGATTTCCGTGCTTTCGGCAATTGAAGGCTTGGGGCTGGCGTTCGAAGGCATCGACCATTGGGTGGTGCCGCTGTCGCTGATCGTGCTGGTGGCGCTGTTTCTGATTCAACGTCACGGCACCGCGCGCATTGGCATTCTGTTCGGGCCGATCATGGTGACCTGGTTTGTGGTGCTGGGGGCGCTCGGCGTCTACGGCATCCTGCAGCACCCGGAAGTGTTGCAAGCGATGAACCCGGTGTGGGGCGTGCGCTTCTTTGTCGTGCATCCCGGCATGGGCGTGGCCATCCTCGGCGCGGTCGTGCTGGCACTGACCGGTGCCGAGGCGCTGTACGCCGACATGGGCCATTTCGGTCGCAAGCCGATTGCCCGCGCGTGGTTCATTCTCGTGCTGCCGGCACTGGTGCTGAACTACTTCGGCCAGGGCGCCTTGCTGCTCGGAGATCCGGAAGCGGCGCGTAACCCGTTCTATCTGCTGGCGCCGAGTTGGGCGTTGATTCCGCTGGTGGGGCTGTCGACGCTGGCCACGGTGATTGCTTCGCAAGCGGTGATTTCCGGCGCGTTCTCCCTGACCCGCCAGGCGATTCAGCTTGGCTACATTCCGCGCATGCACATCCAGCACACCTCCAGTGCCGAGCAAGGTCAGATCTACATCGGTGCGGTGAACTGGTCGCTGATGGTTGGTGTGATTCTGCTGGTGCTGGGCTTCGAGTCCTCAGGCGCCCTGGCCTCGGCCTACGGTGTGGCGGTAACCGGCACGATGCTGATGACCACCATCCTGGTGTCGGCGGTGATGTTGCTGTTGTGGAAATGGCCACCGATCCTCGCGGTTCCAGTGTTGCTCGGATTCCTCTTGGTGGACGGTCTGTACTTCGCCGCCAACGTGCCGAAAATCATTCAGGGCGGCGCGTTCCCGGTGATCGCCGGTATCGTGCTGTTTGTGCTGATGACCACCTGGAAACGTGGCAAGCAGCTACTGGTCGAGCGTCTCGACGAGGGTGGATTGCCGCTGCCAATCTTCATCGGGAGTATTCGCGTGCAACCGCCGCATCGCGTCCAGGGCACCGCCGTGTTCCTCACCGCGCGACCGGACGCCGTGCCCCACGCGCTGTTGCACAACCTGCTGCACAACCAGGTGCTTCATGAGCAGGTGGTGCTGCTGACGGTGGTGTACGAAGACATCCCACGGGTACCGCCGCAACGGCGCTTCGAGGTGGAGTCCCACGGTGAAGGTTTCTTCCGGGTGATCCTGCACTTTGGCTTTGTCGACGAACCGGACGTGCCGGAGGCACTGAAGCTATGTCATCTCGATGACCTGGACTTCAGCCCGATGCGCACCACCTACTTCCTCAGTCGCGAGACAGTCATCGCCTCCAAGCTCGAAGGCATGGCGCGCTGGCGAGAGGCACTGTTCGCCTTCATGTTGCAGAACGCCAACGGCAACCTGCGTTTCTTCAATCTGCCGCTGAACCGGGTGATTGAGCTGGGTACTCAGGTAGAAATGTAAGCCCCATCAAAAACCCCCGTTGCCATGGCGGCAGCGGGGGCTTTTTAGTAGGGCGGTTCAGCTCACTCTTGCGCGACGTTGCTCTGGCGCTTCTCGATCACATCCACCAGGCGTTGGGCCAGTTTCGGATAGTTCTCGTCGAAGTGGTGGCCGCCAGGCAGTTTGATCGCCTCGCCCACCGCGGTCTTGTCGGTGCAGCCGCTCTCATCGGTTTCCTCTTCGCCGTAGATGCACACAACTTTGGCCGCTGGCAGCTTGGCCATTTCCGGGCCGGTGGCGGCTTCTTTGCCGGCGTTGCCGAGCCAGCCTTCGACTTCGATTTCGAAGCTGCCGGTACGGGCGAAGGCCAGCAGGATGATTGCGTCGACGCGCTGCTGCTCCGATGGCTCCAGGCGGTTGTAGATCGCTGGCAGTACATCGGCGCCGAAGGAGTAACCGGTCAAAATGAAGCGCTTGGTGCCCCATTTCTGCCGGTAGTGCTGCATTAGCTCGGCGAGGTCCAGCGCGCTTTGCTCCGGGCTCTTGTGCTGCCAGTAGTAGCGCAGGGTGTCGATGCCGACTACCGGATAGCCGATCTTGGCCATTTCGCCCGCAACATCTCGGTCCAGGTCACGCCAGCCGCCATCACCGGAAAGGAATAGCGTCACGGTGTCCTTGGCCTGCCCGGCCGGGACTTCGACGACCGGAATCTGCAGCCCGCCAGCCGCTTTATCACCGCCGACGAGGAGCTTGCGCAGTTCATTGTTCAGCACTTGCGGCAGGTTGATGTCGTAGTCGCTGATGCTGGTTTCGGCGTTGGGTTGGTCTCGCACGAAGCCGGCGCTGGTGTCGTCCGGGTTGTCGTTCCACGCCACCAGCCAGTGACCGTGGGCGGCACTTTTTGGCAGCAGGTGCGTGCAGCCGGGTTTTTCCAGGGCCAGGTCGACCGAAACGGCTTGGGCCTTTTCGTCCTTCTGCTCGGACAACCAGCGCCACGCCAGCACGGCGCCAGGGCCGATACCGCTGACCAGGGTTGCCGGTCCTTTGAGTTCTCTCAGGCCCGATTGCAAGGCGCGACTTTGCAGCAAGCAGTCTTTGGGCAGGATCACTTGGACGATCTGCGCCGAGCCGGCGCGGCTCAGGGTCATCAATTGTTTGTCGCTGAGTTTCTGCTCTTCATTGACCGCCACCAGCACCTGGGCGCGTGGCGTGTTGCCGGGAATGACGCGAGTCATCGCGGCGCCATTGGCCGGCGTCAGCTGTTCGAGGGTCGGTTCGGGTGCCGGGCGTTTCAGGTACCAGTAACCGCCACCGAGAATCAGGGCCAGCACTACCAGTGTGGCCAGTACGTACCGCAGGGAGCGTTGCATCATCAGCGTTTCACCAATCCAGTCAAACCGCCCGCAATCAGGGCAGCAGTGTCGGCCAGGGCAACCAGCGGATCGAGTCCGGCGGGCACGGCCATATAACGGGGTTCCCAGTCAGGCTGGAACTTGTCTTTGAAGCGGCGCAAGCCTTGGAAGTTGTAGAGTTGCTCACCACGGCGGAAGACCATCGAGCCCAGGCGCTGGGTCAGTGGCGCGCCGCGACGGGGTTGCAACCCCGACAACGGCACCATGCCCAGGCTGAAGCGCGCGTATCCATGATTTTTATAATGTTGAATCAGGCCGACCATCATGAACTCCATGGTCAGCTTGGGCGCGTCCGGGTGTGCGCGCATCAGGTCGAGGCTGGCCAGGTCATGGCCGTAGGTCTCAAGCAGGTTGGCGAAGGCCACCGGACGTCCTTCGAAACGAATCACCGCAACACGGAAATGTTTGAGGTAATCATCGCTGAAGCGGCCGAGGGAGAAGCCTTTCTCGCGCACGTTCTTGCCGGTCAGCCAGGCATCGGAAATCACCTTGAGCTCATCCATCGGCGCTTGTCCCGGATCAAAGATCTCCAGCGACAAGCCATCGCGGGTGCCGCGGTTCCAGGTGTAGCGCAGGTCTTTCATCTCTTTGCCTTTGGCTTCGAGATCAAAGCGCTGCAGATCGACCCGGGCTTCCTCGCCGAGCTTGATCGCCGTCAGGCCGATGTCCATGTAGTACGGCAGGTTCTCGGCGCGGACTTGATAGAACACGGGACGGGCGTGGTGGATGTCGCACAGGTCGCGGAACTGCCAGATCATCTCCGCCCGTTGCAGGCTTGGCCCGATCGGGTCATACAAGGCCACCAGGCTGCGACCACGGCGGGCGTACATCAAGAACGCCTCGTCGTTAGGGTGAAACAGCAACGCCTTGTCACCGGTCAGGACCAGGCCACCGTCCGGTTGCGCGGAGGCCATGAGGATTTTTATTGCGCGGTCCAGTTCATCGGGTGTCGGCAGATGGATCACCGGGCGCGCTGTGCGCAACAGCCAGGTCAAGGACACCACCACCAGCAGAACCGCGGCGCCGAGCAGTGAACGCAAGCCACGGGGTGCATCGGCGTCGAGGGTGAACTGCCACCAGAGTTGATGGCTGTAGGGGACGTCCTGATAGGCGAACAGCAACAACCAGATCGACGCACCTAGAACACACAGGCTGGCCACCAGATACAGCGGCGAGAACGGCAGTTCGGTCAGGCGGCTGGGGCGGTAGAACGAGCGCCGGAAAACCCCCAGCAAACTCGCCGTCAGGGTCAGCAGGAAGGCTTCTTCCCAGTCGAAGCCTTTAAGCAGAGAGAGCAGGGCGCCGACCAGCAACAGAATAGTGGTCAGCATCCACGCCGCCGATAGTCGGCGACGCAGGCCTTGCGCCAGCAGCAAGCAAATAACGCCGATCAGGCTGGCGCCGAAGTGCGAGGCGTCGACCAGTCGATGTGGGATCAGAAAGCCGATGTGTTCCAGGCGCGTATCGATTTCCGGGGTCACGCCGGAGAACAACAACACCACGCCGGACAAGAACACCAGCACCGCCAGAATCGGTGCGGCCAAACCCGAAGCGGCGCGCAGCGACTGACGCGTCTGAAACAGTCGCTGACCTTCGTTGATCAACAGCAGCAAACAGGCCACCAGCAGCGGCAGCACGACATAGATCAGGCGATAGAGCAGCAGGGCGGCAGCCAGTGGCGCGGCGCCGAGCTGGTCGGCGAAGGCGGCCAGCAGAATCGCTTCGAACACTCCGACACCGCCAGGCACGTGGCTGAGCACGCCGGCGGCCAGGGCCAGCAAATACACCAGTAGGAACGCGCCGAACGGTGGCGCTTCCGGCAGCAGCAAATAGAGCACGGTCGCGGCGGCGGCCACGTCCAGGGCCGTGATGACCAGTTGCAGGAACGTCAGGCGACGGCCCGGCAGGCGCAGAGTGCGGCGCCCGGCCTTGACCAGGAGGTTGTCCGGGTAAGGTTGGTCTGCCAGTCGGCGGCGATAGATGCCGATGGCCAGAGCCGCGACAAGCAGCAGCACGGCCACGGCAATCGCGCCCAGCAACGTCTCGGACAGACCCAGGGCCGCAGAGGCGGCGGGCAGGTTGCTCAGGGTTGCCAGAGCGGCCAACGGGGGCAGGGCGCAGCCGAGGGAGAGGCTGGCAAACAGCGTCATGTGGGCGACTTCCGAAGCGCCCAGACCATGACGTGCATATAAACGGTAGCGAACCGAGCCCCCTGAAAGCATCGAGAGACCGATGGCGTTGCCGATGGCGAATGCGGTGAACCCGCCCAGGGCCAGGATTCGCGGCGGCAGCGTTACGCCGGCATAACGGCTGGCCGACCATTCATAACCCAGCAGAATGATAAAGCCGACCAGGGTCGCGCCCAGCGCACCCAGCAACGCCGGTTTCGGAACGTCGAGAATCGAGTCGTGCAGGGCGTAAAGATCGAGTTCGCTCAGCAGGTGGCGACAGGCAATCAGCGCGATCGTGAACAACAGCAGCGTCACCGCCAGGCCGATGGGCTGACGATACTTGCTGACCAGATCCAGCAGGCGCAAACGCTCGGCTTTGATCGGTTGTGTCGCTGTGACGGTGTCTTGTGGATCAGACGAGTTGGCGCGCATCAATCACCTCTTGGATTGTGCGCGACAGGATGGGGGTATCCAGCCAAGTTACCAATCCCTGTAGAAAAAAATAATCACAAAATGTTAACGCCTCTCGCTGGAATTCTGCGAGGGCATGTCATCAGTCGAGAAGCGTTTGCCCGCGGTTCAGCATAGTCTGAGCTCGGAGTACAGGTGGTCCCGAACAGTTCACGGCACAGTGACAGGTCATTGTTGCGAAAGGACTTTTTCAACAGACACAAAAAAGGCCACTCTTTCGAGTAGCCTTTTTTGATGTTTGGTTGCGGGAGCCGGATTTGAACCGACGACCTTCGGGTTATGAGCCCGACGAGCTACCAGACTGCTCCATCCCGCGTCTGTGTGGCGGCATTCTACAGGCGAACGCCGGAGTGTCAACCGTTAATCCTGAACCGGGTCAAATAAGTATAAATGAGCATCGAACGGTTGCAGAGGAGAGCTAAGTTTCGGAATCAGAACGATTTCTCATTTCTCCCCTGGGAAAGCTGTGTGCGTCGTTTTGCAAAACAGACACGCACAAAAAAGGCCACTCTTTCGAGTAGCCTTTTTTGATGTTTGGTTGCGGGAGCCGGATTTGAACCGACGACCTTCGGGTTATGAGCCCGACGAGCTACCAGACTGCTCCATCCCGCGTCTGTGTGTCGGCATTCTACAGAGGATCGCAGGGCTGTCAACCTTAGATCCTGAGAAAACCTGTTCAGGTTCAATCGCTTAGCTTGATGGGGAGGTGGGTCAGAACGCCTGCGGGCCAGACGTGGCAAGGCTTTCAGCTCTATCGAGAGGTGCTTTTCGATTGAGAAAATAAATTCATCCGGCACTCTTCCTACGCGTTGCAAAGAACATTCAGACTACTGGTGCTATATACAGGTGTCAGTGAGATACTGCTGATCCGGCTCTCCATGAGGCCGTTTCTTCACCATGAACAGCGCTTTTATATGACGCAGCGAAAAATCATCCACGTCGATTGTGACTGCTTCTACGCCGCCATCGAGATGCGTGACGACCCGCGCCTGGCTGGCAAGCCACTGGCTGTGGGCGGGTCGGCGGATCGTCGCGGAGTGATCGCCACCTGCAATTATGAGGCGCGGGCCTACGGCGTGCGTTCTGCGATGTCTTCCGGGCACGCCTTGAAACTGTGCCCCGACCTGACCATCGTCAAGCCGCGCATGGACGCCTATAGAGAAGCGTCGAAGGAAATTCACACGATCTTTCGCGATTACACCGACCTGATCGAGCCGCTTTCCCTCGACGAGGCCTACCTTGATGTGTCGGACAGCGCGCATTTCGGCGGTAGCGCCACGCGAATTGCCCAGGATATTCGTCGGCGCGTGTCCAATCAGTTGCACATCACGGTCTCGGCCGGCGTGGCGCCGAACAAGTTTCTCGCCAAGATTGCCAGCGACTGGAAGAAGCCCAACGGTTTGTTCGTCATTACCCCGGATCAGGTCGAGGATTTTGTCAGCGGTTTACCCGTCAGCAAGCTGCACGGCGTAGGCAAAGTGACCGCCGACAAGCTGGGCAGGCTCGGCATCGTTGATTGCTCGCACTTGCGCGAATGGGACAAGTTGGCGCTGGTGCGAGAATTCGGCAGTTTTGGCGAGCGGCTTTGGAGTCTGGCGCGTGGGATCGATGATCGGTTGGTGCACAACGACAGTCGTCGACAGTCGATCAGTGTCGAAAACACCTACGACGTGGATCTGCCGGATCTGGTGAGTTGCCTCGATAAATTGCCCGAATTGCTGGAAACACTGAGTGGCCGCATGGCGCGGATCGACAGCAGCTATCGGCCGGGCAAGCCGTTCGTCAAAGTGAAGTTTCATGACTTCACCCAGACCACACTGGAGCAGGCCGGGGCAGGGCGGGATCTGGGCAGTTATCAGTTATTGCTGACCCAGGCCTTCAATCGCGGCGGGAAGCCGGTGCGGCTATTGGGAATCGGGGTGCGGCTGGAGGATTTGCGGGGCGGGTTTGAGCAGATGGAGTTGTTTGAGCGGTAGCTGTCTGGTTTGAATTCAGCGGTGCTTGTCAGATAGCCTTCGCGAGCAAGCCCGCTCCCACAGGTGCTGCATCGTCCTTGTGGGAGCGGGCTTGCTCGCGAAGCTTTTAAGGCTTAGTTCGGTCCCGGATCTGCGACCAATCGTCCGCCATCCTTGGTCAATGACTTCAGGAATTCACTCTGCAGCTCGGGGTCGTTGCGGGTCAGTTCGATCAGACTCTGTTCCAGCTCGCTGGCTTCTTCTTCCAGGCCTAGTTCCGACAGGCGCTTGACCCGATGTACCCACTGGCTCACTTCGTCATCTTCGAGGTCGTCGTAAATCAGCCCGTGAGCTTCGAGCAGCTTGCCGCGCAAGGTGTTGCTGAGCGCCAGGGAAGAGTCGGTGTGCACGTCGTCCTTGGAATCTTCAACACTGATCTGCAGCTTGCCCAGATGATTGATGTCATGTTCGGCGAACGGGCTGTCCAGCAGGTTCAAGCGCAATACGCCGTTTTTGTCGGTGCTCAGCTCGAAGGTTTCCTTGCCCGCCTTGACCTGAACCGGACGCTCGCTCCACGGCAGGCTCGAATACTCCGTGCGCTTGTCGAGCTGGACTTCGTCGATACCGGCCAGGTTCTGCTGCGCGCGACCGTTGGATTGCACGTTCATGAACGGGTTGAGCCCGGCGAAACCGTAGCTGAGCCAGTCCTTGGTCATGCTGTCCGGCAGATTGCCGAGGGCGAACACGTTGGCCACGTTCGCGCCCACACCGCCCACCACCGCCACCGCGCCCAGCGGGATCTCGTAAGCCTCCCGCCAGGGTTGGTAAGGCGTGTAGCGATCGTAGTGACGCGTGACTTCGAATTCGGTGACTTCGAAAGTCTTCTGCTCGTGGATTTTCACCCGGCGTTGCGGCAGCTCAAGCACCTTGGGCTCACCAACATCGATCTGCAGGCTGTGATCGAGCAATTTGCGCTCGACGCGTTCCTCGTGCTCACTGCGTTGCGACATGTGATTGGCACAGCCGCTGACCAGCAGGGTGCCGCACAGGGCGGCACCACCGAGGCCTAAGGTGTTTCGCTTGAACATGACTTCTCTATCTGGTGTCAGCGGCGGATACGGGCCTGGAGGAAAGACAGCACGTCAGCGACCGGTAGCGCATGCGCCTCGGGCTCGGTGCGGCTCTTGTATTCCAGATTGCCTTCGGCGAGGCCGCGGTCACTGACCACGATCCGGTGAGGAATGCCGATCAGCTCCATGTCCGCGAACTTGATGCCCGGGCTGGTTTTTTTGTCGCGGTCGTCCAGCAGTACTTCGAAACCGGCTGCAGTCAGTTCTGCATACAGCTTGTCGGTGGCTTCGCGAACCTGTTCGGTTTCGTAGCGCAGTGGCACCAGGGCAACCTGGAATGGCGCCAGGGTGTCGCTCCAGATGATCCCGTTCTCATCGTTGTTCTGCTCAATAGCGGCTGCTACCACGCGGGATACGCCAATGCCGTAGCAACCCATTTCCAGGGTCACCGGCTTGCCGTTCTCGCCCAGCACTTCGCACTTCATCGCTTTGCTGTACTTGTTGCCCAGCTGGAAGATGTGCCCGACTTCGATGCCGCGCTTGATTTCCAGGGTGCCCTTGCCATCCGGGCTTGGGTCGCCGCTCACGACGTTGCGCAGGTCAGCAACGGTCGGAACCGGCAGGTCGCGCTCCCAGTTCACGCCGAAATAGTGCTTGTCGTCGATGTTGGCACCGATGCCGAAGTCGCTCATCAACTCGACGGAACGGTCGATGATGATCGGCAGTGGCAGGTTCAGCGGGCCGAGGGAGCCGGCGCCAGCGCCAATGGCGTCGCGCAGTTCGGCTTCGGAAGCCATGACCAGAGGGCTGGCAACGCCAGGCTGGTTGGAAGCCTTGATTTCGTTCAGATCGTGGTCGCCACGGATGATCAGAGCAATCAGCTTGCCTTTCTCTTCAGCGTGGACCACCAGCGTCTTGATGGTCTTTTCGATCGGCAGGTTGAAGCCTTCGACCAGTTGCGCGATGGTCTTGGCGTTCGGTGTGTCAACCAGGCGCAGCTCTTCAGTCGGTGCGGCACGGGAGGTTTCGCGCGGCACGGCTTCGGCTTTCTCGATGTTCGCGGCGTAGTCGGAACCGTTGCTGAAGACGATATCGTCTTCGCCGGACTCGGCCAGCACGTGGAACTCGTGGGAACCGGCACCGCCGATGGAGCCGTTGTCGGCCTCAACAGGACGGAACTTCAGGCCCAGACGGGTGAACACGTTGCAGTACGCCTGGTGCATGCGGTCGTAGGTGACCTGCAGCGATGGCTGATCGGCGTGGAACGAGTACGCGTCCTTCATGATGAATTCGCGACCGCGCATCAAGCCGAAGCGTGGACGGATTTCATCACGGAATTTGGTCTGGATCTGGTACAGGTTGATCGGCAGCTGTTTGTAGCTGCTCAACTCGTTACGCATCAGGTCCGTGATCACTTCTTCGTGAGTCGGGCCGGCGCAGAAGTCGCGACCGTGGCGATCCTTGAAGCGCAGCAATTCAGGGCCGTACTCTTCCCAGCGACCGGATTCCTGCCACAGCTCAGCCGGTTGGGTGCTCGGCATCAACACTTCGAGAGAACCGGCGGCGTTCATTTCTTCACGAACGACGGCCTCGACCTTGCGCATCACTCGCAAGCCCATCGGCAGCCAGGTGTAGAGGCCCGAGGCGAGTTTGCGGATCATGCCGGCGCGCAGCATCAGCTGATGGCTGATCACGACCGCATCGGAAGGCGTTTCTTTCTGTGTGGCGAGCAAAAATTGACTGGTGCGCATGGTTGGCCGTTGTCGGTTGCTGATGACGAGAAATGACGGAGCATTGTACGGGCGAGATCTGCTGGCGTACAGGCGTGCGGTCGGCGGTGTGGCAGGAGGGCGGGATTCTCCACGCCCTCAGCGATGCTTCCTACAAAGAATCTACGATTCTTCCGCAACCTGGGTCGGGACCGGTTCTGGCGTCGGTGTCGGCCCTGCGCGGCGGTTCTCCTGGAACCAGTGCAACGCGATCAACAACAGCGTCGGAACGCCCAGCAGCGCAGTGATCAGGAAGAAGTCGTGATAGCCGTATTTCTCCACCATGACCCCTGAGTAACCACCGATCAGGCGTGGCAGCAGGAGCATGATCGAGCTGAGCAGGGCGTACTGGGTCGCCGAGAATTTGAGGTTGGTCAGGCTCGACAGGTAGGCGACGAATGCCGAGGTCGCCAGGCCCGAACTGAAGTTATCCAGGGAGATGGTGCCAATCAGCATATTCAGGTTGGCGCCCATATCGGCGAGCATCAAAAACAGCAGGTTGGTGCCGGCCGACGCAATACCGCCGATGAACAGGATCGGCAGAATGCCGAAGCGCACGATCAGCAGGCCGCCCATGCCGGCGCCGACCAGGGTCATGATCAGGCCGAATATCTTACTGACGCTGGCAATCTGATCTTTGGTGAACCCTTGGTCGATGTAGAACACGTTGGCCATCACGCCCATGACCGTATCGGACATCCGATAGGTGGCGATCAGGCCGAGCAGCAGCAACGCTTGCCAGCGGTAGCGCAGAATGAAGTCGTTGACCGGCGTCAGCACCGGCGCAAGTCCTCGGCGGCCCATGGCCGACAGGCACAGGGCGGTAAGCGTGGTGTAGAGAATCGCCCGCAGGAATGCGCGGTCTTCGAGGAGCAGGTCGAGCAGGCTCGCGCCTTCAAACAGCACGCTGGCGAAATCGGTGTTGTAGAGCTGGGTGAACATGGCCGGCACGGACACCAGCAGCACGATCAACACGAACACCGACGCCAGTTGATGCACGAAGCTGTAGCGTCCGGCCTGCAGTTGCGTGCGCAGCGGCACTGGCGGTTCGCGCATGAAAAACGAGGTCAGCAGCGCCGGAACCATCAAGGCGCCGAACAGCAAGTAAGTGCCGGCCCATGCCGAATGCTTGTAGTTGAAACCGGTGGAGCCGAAACCTTCGGCGAAGAACAGGGCACCAGCGGTGGCCAGCAGCGCCGCAATCCGATAGCCGGACATGTAACTGGCGGCGAGCGCGGCCTGACGGCTGTCGTCGGCGATTTCCAGGCGATAGGCGTCCACCGCGATGTCTTGGGTCGCCGAGGCGAACGCGACGACCACGGCGATAGCGATCAGCCAGGACAAATGCTTTTGCGGGTCGCAGAAGCCCATGCCGACGAGGCCGAGGATTACTAATGCCTGAGAAAGCACCAGCCAGGAGCGTCGTCGACCGAGCTTGCCGAGGAATGGCAGGCGCCATTGATCCAGCAGCGGTGACCAGACCCATTTAAAGGCGTAGGCCAGACCGATCAGGCTTGCATAGCCGATGGTTTCACGAGCCACGCCGGCTTCGCGCAGCCAGACCGAGAGTGTCGAAAACACCAGCATGTAGGGCAGGCCGGCAGCGAAACCAAGCAGCAACAGTACAAGTGTTGAGGGGCTGGCATAGGCGGCGAGCGCGGCGCGCCAGGTTTTACGGGGCATGGGCTGAAGTCTGCCTCAAGAATTACGGAAACAAAGCGCGCACTCTAACCGCTGTGCTCTACCGGGCGCCAGCCATGGCGCTGAATATCAACACGATTATTCAGGATACTGATGCCCTCCAGGCGCAATCGCGCGCGTTGTTCGTCCCCCGAAGGGCTGCCAACGGGCAGGCTGATACGCCCGCCGGCACCGAGTACGCGGTGCCAGGGCAGTTTGCTGTCACCCGGCAGTTGGCTCAGTGTCCGTCCGACCCAGCGGGCGGCTCGCCCCAACCCTGCCAGCTCGGCGAGTTGCCCGTAGCTAACCACTTTGCCCTCGGGAACTTGCGCGAGTGTCAGGTAGAGTGCCGTGCGTCGGATTTGCGCCGGGCTTTCGGTTTCAGTGGTTGAGTCGGTCACGTCCGCAGTTCCTGAAAAGTTCGCCATACCGTTCGTAGAGTAAATCCTGAATTGCCAGTTGAGAAATGAACTCAATAGAAATAGTCGGGTCAGTCCTTGCTAGGGTCTTATTCGTATGGATAATGCCGACTTTTTTTCGCAATCTTGAGCCTGTATTTGCTTATGGTGTCCAGAACCCTGCTGTGCCTCGCTGTCCTGAGTGCTTCCACGCCCTTGCTCGCTGATACCGTCTGGCTGAAGAACGGTGACAAATTGAGCGGCAAGATCACGCTGTTCGACGGCGGCAAACTGTTGATTCAGACCGAGTACGCCGGTGCGGTGCCGATCGACTGGAAACAGGTCAAAACCCTGGAGAGCGATCAGCAGCTGCTGGTCAAGCAGGATGCCTACACCGGCGAAAAGGCCAAGGCGCTCCATGCGGCAGAAGACGGCAAAGTGACCCTCGCCAACGGCGACGGCCCCAAGACCGTGGAGCTGGCCAGTATTCAGCAAATGCTCAAGCCCAAGCCGGTGGTCGAGGATTTGGTGTGGAAGGGCAATATCGACGTGGCGCTGGATTATCAGCGAGCGGAAAAAGACACCGATGACTACGACGTCGACTTCAAGACCAGTGCGCGTCATGGCAGATGGCGGCACACGGCGGAAGGTGAGTACAACCGCGAATTCCAGGATGACGTGGTCACCACGGACAACTGGGGGGGTGAATACTCGCTCGACCGTTTCCTGACCGAAAAATGGTTCTGGCAAGGTCGTCTGGTCTATAAGCGTGACAAGGTCGAAGACCTTTCCCGCCAGCGCACCGTCGGTACCGGTCCTGGTTATCAGTTCTGGGATGACGAGCTGGGTGCGTTCTCCTTGGGCTCGCTGCTCAATCGCACCGATTACCAATATAGCGATGGTGGCAAGGACAACTTCTACTCTGTCGCCATGAAGTGGGACTACAACCGTTACCTGATTGGCAAGAAGGTGGAGTTCTTCACCAACGGCGAAGTGGGCAAGCCGCTGGGCGGCGTGGCGGATTACGCGCTCGATGCCGAGGTTGGACTGCGCTACAAGGTGACGGATTGGGCTTCGCTTAACCTGAAGGCCGAGAAAGACATCATCACCGGTAGCGATGAGGCTGACTTGAGCAAGACCCGCTACACCGCAGGATTTGGCGTGACCTGGTAAGACAACAAAAGATCGCAGCTTCGGCTGCGATTTTTTTTTGCCTGGCAAAAACATACAGGCACAAAAAAGCCCCGCTTTTGAGGGCGGGGCTTTTTACTAAAGCAAGTACAAGTTAGATAACTTGAACTTCTTCAGCTTGCATGCCTTTCTGACCGCGGGTAGCGATGAAAGAAACCTGTTGGCCTTCTTTCAGGCTTTTGAAGCCGTCGGATTGGATAGCTTTGAAGTGAACGAACAGGTCGTCACCGGATTGTGGAGTGATGAAGCCGAAGCCTTTTTCATCGTTGAACCACTTAACGGTACCGGTTTGGCGATTAGACATGGTGTAACTCCTTGAACAAAGATAACTGCGACGCAGGAAGAACCCTGGCCGAGACTGAGTGCAAAGAGCAGGAAAAATTCTTGTAGATGGTTGGATCGAAATTCAACATATCGTGTAGAGATTCTCAGTGACACAAGCAGCACAGTGGCGCCACCTTAACCCTTTTTCCGGAACGTGCCAATGCTTCTTGCGAAGGTTTCTCTGTTTTCGTGACTGACGGTGCACCGTATTGCTGGCAAGGACCGGAATTTGCGGGGGATCGGCGAGAATTGTGCCCCGGACTTTGAACCCGAAGCGCGCGCCCGGTAAGATGCCGGACAGATTTTTTCCACCTCGCTATTCAGGACACCCGCCATGAGCATCAAATCGGACAAGTGGATTCGCCGCATGGCGCAAGAGCACGGCATGATCGAACCTTTCGTCGAGCGCCAGGTGCGCGGCGAAGGCGCCGAGCGAGTGATTTCCTACGGTGTGTCGAGCTACGGTTACGACGTTCGTTGCGCCGATGAATTCAAAGTGTTCACCAATATCAATTCGGCGACCGTTGATCCGAAGAACTTCGACGAGAAGAGCTTCGTCGACGTCAAGAGCGACGTCTGCATCATTCCGCCAAACTCTTTCGCCCTGGCGCGTACCGTGGAGTTTTTCCGTATCCCGCGCAATGTGCTGACCATCTGCCTTGGTAAAAGCACCTACGCTCGTTGCGGCATTATCGTCAACGTGACGCCGCTTGAACCTGAGTGGGAAGGCCACGTGACCCTGGAGTTCTCCAACACCACCACGCTGCCGGCGAAAATCTACGCCAACGAAGGCGTGGCGCAGATGCTGTTCTTTGAATCCGACGAAGAGTGCGAAGTCTCCTACAAAGACCGTGGCGGCAAGTATCAGGGCCAGCGCGGCGTCACTCTGCCACGCACCTGATCCATCCATCTGGCAACTAGCGGGAATTCTTGGGCGGGTAGACACTCTATTGGGTGTACTGCCCGGTTCGCGTACAGCGGACGGGCCATTGCTCAGGAGTGCTCTATGAAGATCGATCCGCAAATAAGTGCCGAACTGGCAAGGCTTGAGCCCAATCAGGTTGGCGTCTTGGCCTGGTCCTTGTTGGCACACCCGCCCATCAGCATGGCGGGGGGCATCCCCGGTCAGCCTGATCCCGATACCCCCAACGAACAACCCACCGAACCCGGTGAACCGACATTGCCGGATGAGCCGCCTCCCGCGCCTGTCGCCTGATTGTTAACGCCGAAAATGAATGGCCAGTCAGCTGATGTCTGCAAAGACTTCAGCTGACTGGCCATATTTCGTTGTCGCCTATGACAAAGATCCGACAGCTGTCCTCCCTCTCAACCTGATAGCCCCCCGTGAACGCGCCAAAGGCCGGTAGCAGGCTGACTTCAACACCGAGTTTGAAACACGCCAGTCGCAGGCTCTGTCGGCCCTTGCCGTGCAGGCGGTAGACCGGGTGCACATGGCCGGCCAGCACATGCCTGCACGGATGCGGCTCGGGTTCGTGCTGCAAGGCGAACGGTCCCAGCAGTAGAGGCTCAGGCACCACACGCATGTTCAGCGAGGCGGGCGGATCACCGGCACGTTTGTCGTGGTTGCCGCGGATCAGCGTCATGGGTAAATCAGGATGCCGCGCACGCCACTCCACCAGTGCGCTAAGCGTGGCGGTTGCATGGGAACCGGGGCCGTGAAGAAAATCACCGAGGAAAATCAGCTGACGACAGGGCAGGGTGGCCAGCAACCCGTCGAGTACGGCGATATTGCTGGAGGTGGTGCCCTGAGGCACCGGCTGACCGAGCCTTCGATAGGCGGCGGCCTTGCCGAAATGAACGTCGGCGATCAGCAATGCTTGTTGAGCGGGCCAGTAGATGGCTTTTTCCGGCAACAGCCAAAGTTCTTCACCCGCCAGTCGCACAGGATAGGGAGTGCTCATAGGGGGTTCCCGTTTTCGGCGTTTTTTTCCAGGTCACTGACCATGCGCCGGATCCGATCCGCAAGTTTTTCCGAGCTCATGCTTTCGCGCATACGTTCCACCAGTAGGGGAAATCCCAGAGGTGTAGGGCGTTTGATGTGATGCAGGTCCAGTTTCAGTCGATTGAGCCGCTCCAACGTCTGCTCCAGGCGACGAATATCCAGTTCTACCCGTAAGACTTCTTCCCCCGCCTGAGCCAGCAGCAGATTCCCGGCGTCATATTGTTTGAATACTTCAAAGAACAACCCGCTCGAAGCCTGAACCTGGCGTGTGCTTTTCGGCGCACCGGGGTAGCCGGCGAACACTAGCCCGGCAATTCGCGCGATCTCGCGAAAGCGACGAAGTGCGAGCTCGCCGGCGTTCAAACTGGCGAGCACATCCTCGAGCAAGTGCTCTGGACTCAGCAGTCCGGGATTCAGATGGTCAGGCCAATCCACGAAGGTGGGACTGAGCAGTTCCAGTCCGTAATCGTTGACCGCAATGGAAAATGTCACTGGCAGCCGTTGACTGACCCGCCACGCCAGTAGGCTCGCCAGCCCCAAATGCACTTGGCGCCCGGCAAAGGGGTAGAGGAAAAGATGCCAGCCTTCGCGGGATTTAAGTGTTTCCGCCAGCAGGCTGCTCTCGGTGGGCAATCCCGACCAACGTTTTTGTACCGCTAATAACGGCCGCAGCGCCTGCATTTCAGTGCCGATGAAATGGCCGTGTTGCGCCGCACTGAAACGCGCGATCACTGCTTGTGCCAACTCGCTGGACAGGGGCATGCGACCACCATTCCATCGTGGCACTGCAGCCTTTTTCACGGTGCTGCGTCTGACGTAAGCGGTCATGTTTTCCACGCGTACGAGTTCCAGCAAGCGACCTGCGAACAGGAAACCGTCCCCCGGTTTGAGCCGGGCAATAAACCCTTCTTCGACATTGCCCAGGGTCTTGCCACCGCCGCCCTTGCTCCAGAACTTCAGCTGAATGCTCGCGTCGCTGACGATGGTGCCAATGCTCATGCGATGCCGTCGGGCCAAACGCGCATCGGGTACACGCCAGACGCCGGATTCATCCGGTTCGACCCGGCGGTAATCCGGATAAGCGGTCAGAGAATGTCCGCCATGTCGTACGAAAGCCAATGCCCAGGCCCATTCGGCAAGGGAGAGGTCGCGATACGCCCATGCCCCGCGTACTTCTTCGTACAGTTCATCAGGCAGAAAACCACCGCCCAAGGCCATGCTGACCAGGTGCTGAACCAGCACATCCAGCGGTTTACAGGGCGATTCGCGAGGTTCGATGCGTCGTTGCGTTACGGCGTCCTGCGCGGCAGCCGCTTCGATCAATTCCAGACTGTGGGTCGGCACCAGCGTGACCCGCGACATCCGCCCCGGTGCATGACCGGAGCGACCGGCACGCTGCATCAGCCGCGCCACGCCTTTGGCCGAGCCGATTTGCAGGACCCGCTCCACCGGCAGGAAGTCCACGCCAAGGTCCAGGCTGGATGTGCAGACCACCGCTTTAAGCTGACCGTCCTTGAGCGCCCGTTCGACCCAGTCCCGGGTGTCCCGTGACAGCGAGCTGTGATGCAAGGCAATCAGCCCGGCCCAATCGGGGCGTGCTTCCAGTAGGGCCTGGTACCAGATCTCCGATTGCGCCCGCGTGTTGGTGAACACCAGGCTACTGGGGCTTGAATCGATTTCGGCGACGACCTGCGGCAACATCTTCAGTCCGATATGCCCGGCCCATGGAAACCGTTCGATGGCGGGCGGCAGCAGCGTGTCGACTTTAAGTTCCTTGGAGGCTTGGCCCTGAATGCTGATGCCTCCGCCCTGTGGGATTAATACCTGCTCGGCGTGGGCCTGATTACCCAGCGTTGCGGAAACGCCCCAGACAATCAACCCGGGATTCCAGCGGCGCAGGCGGGCGAGGGCCAGTTGCAGTTGCACGCCGCGCTTGTTGCCGATCAATTCGTGCCACTCATCGACTACCACCATGCGCAAGGTTGAAAGCGCTGTGCGCGCATCGGCACGGGCCAGCATCAGGGTCAGGCTTTCAGGGGTTGTGATCAGCGCGGTGGGCAAGCGTCGACTTTGTCGTGCTCGTTCGCTGCTGCTGGTATCGCCGGTACGCAGGCCGACGCTCCACGGGATCTGCAAGTCGTGCAACGGCGCTTCCAGCGCGCGGGCGGTATCGGCGGCCAACGCGCGCATGGGGGTTATCCACAGCACGGTCAGTGGTTCGGCTAGCGGTTTGCGCTTGCGAGGCTTTTCAACAGGTGGGATAGAGCGAGCGAAGCGATTGAGTGCGGCGAACCAGACAGCGTAGGTTTTACCGGCACCAGTGCTGGCATACAGCAATCCGGATTGCCCGCGTTTGACGGCCGCCCACGCCTGTTTCTGAAAGGTGAACGGCTTCCAGTCGCGGGCGGTGAACCATTGTTTTGCGTAGTCGGGAGTGGTTCCCATGCCGTGACTGTGCGCTCTGAAAGTCTTCTTTCAGTGACCACGGGGGAATGTGACAAGTTTAATAGCGTTGTTTTTGTGGGAGCGGGCTTGCTCGCGAAAGCGCTGTGTCAGTCGACTTCAATGTTGAATGTGACTCAGCTTTCGCGAGCAAGCCCGCTGCCACAGGGGCGTGTCTTACTTCAGGTTACCGCTCAGGAACTGCTTCAACCGCTCACTCTTCGGATTACCCAACACATCCTCCGGCGCACCTTCTTCCTCCACCAAGCCCTGATGCAGGAACAGCACCTGGCTCGATACCTTGCGCGCGAAGCTCATTTCGTGGGTGACCATGATCATGGTCCGGCCTTCTTCGGCCAGGCCCTGGATCACTCTGAGTACTTCACCCACCAGCTCTGGATCGAGCGCCGAAGTCGGTTCGTCGAACAGCATGACTTCCGGTTCCATGGCCAGCGCGCGGGCAATCGCTACACGCTGCTGCTGGCCGCCCGAGAGAAACGCCGGGTATTGGTCTGCCACGCGCGCCGCCAGTCCGACTTTGTCGAGGTAACGGCGGGCGCGGTCTTCGGCTTCTTTCTTGTCGCAGCCCAGCACCCGGCGCGGGGCCATGGTGATGTTTTCCAGCACCGTCATGTGGCTCCATAGGTTGAAGTGCTGGAACACCATGGCCAGGCGGGTGCGGATCCGTTGCAGTTCATCGGGGTCGGCCACGTGGATGCCGTGGCGATCCTTGGCCATGCGGATGTCCTGGCCGTCGAGGCTCATGCTGCCTTCGTTGGGTTGTTCGAGAAAGTTGATGCAACGCAGGAAGGTACTTTTACCCGAGCCGCTGGCGCCGATCAGGCTGATCACGTCGCCAGTGTTGGCCTTGAGCGAAACGCCTTTGAGCACATGATGATCGCCATAGCTTTTGTGCAGGCCTTCGATGGTCAGTTTGTACATGGGACATGCATCCTCAAGGCGAAAGTAGGTAGCCGCTGCGATAGGCTTCGGTGCCCGCGACATGGGCAATCACCATGCCGGCAGTGGCCATGCGGCGCAGCGAACGGGCGTACATCAACCCGGCGGCGGTGCAATGAACGGGGGTGACGCGATCATGGATCGGGTCAATGATTTCGGCGATCAGTTGCCCGGCTTCCAGGTATTGCCCCGGTAGCGCAGTGAACACCAGCAGCCCACCGACGGGCGTTGCCACCGGTTCTACACCGGCCAGCGGCGTGGCCGGGAAGGGCAGGTCGGGCAGGGGCGCCGGTTCGCCTGCAATGGCGCCGAAGTGAGTCAGGTAATCGATCAGCGCCTGGCCATCGAGGCTGGCCAGCGGGTGATTGACGTCGCCCTGGCCACGCAGTTCGACGGTGACCGAAAAGCTCCCCAGTGGAATGTCGAATTGCTCGCCGAAGCGTTCTTTCAACTGCCACCACAGCAGCGTGAAGCATTCGTCGAACGACTGGCCGCCGGAATCAGTGGCCAGCAGGCTCGCTTCGGCACCGATGTAGCGGGCCAGCGGCTCGACTTGAGGCCAGGCCTCGGGCGTGGTGTAGAGGTGCGCGACGGCTTCAAAATCGCAATGCAGGTCCAGCACCATTTCCGCATCGCACGCCAGCCGTTGAAGCACCAGACGCTGGGATTGCAGTTGCGTGGCGGCGGTCTGCCGAGCCAGCGCATTGCGCAGGCTGCTGCGGATCAGTTCGAGGTTGCGTTGCGCATCGTCGCCGAGCTGGCCTTCGATTTCGTTGCCGACCTCTTCGCTCAGGTCGACGAACCAGCGATTGAAGTTCTGCCCGCTTTCCAGGTCGTAGCGGCCCAGCGGCACATCCATCAGCACCTGTTCCAGGCCGACCGGGTTGGCCACCGGCACCAGCACGATTTCGCTGCGCAGGCGGCCGGCGGCTTCCAGCTCTGCCAGACGTTGCTTGAGATGCCAGGCCACCAGCATGCCGGGCATTTCATCGGCGTGCAGGGAAGCCTGGATGTAGATCTTGCCTTGGGCCGACGTCGGCCCGAAGTGGAAGCTGTGGATCTGTCGTGCGGTCCCCGGCAGCGGGGCCAGCAGGTCATGTATCTGGTGGCGCATTTGCAAAATGTCCTAGTGGGTCGGCCCGAGGAAGGCCAGCCATCGGTGTTCGGCGAGACGGAACAGGCCGACCAGCGCAAAGGTAATGGTCAGGTAGATCAGCGCGGCGATGCCGAACGACTGAAAGGTCAGGAAGGTCGCCGAGTTGGCGTCCCGAGCGACTTTCAGGACATCCGGGATGGTCGCGGTGAACGCCACGGTGGTCGAGTGCAGCATCAGAATCACTTCGTTGCTGTAATAAGGCAACGAGCGACGCAGGGCCGAAGGCATGATCACGTAGGCATAAAGCTTCCAGCCTGTCAGACCATAAGCCTTGGCTGCCTCGACTTCACCATGGGCCATGCTGCGAATCGCCCCGGCGAAAATCTCCGTGGTGTACGCGCAGGTGTTCAGGGCGAAAGCCAGGATGGTGCAGTTCATCGCATCGCGAAAGAACGCATCAAGTACAGGTTGGGCGCGTACGGCGGCCAGGCTGTAGATCCCGGTGTAACAGATCAGCAGCTGAATATAGAGCGGCGTTCCGCGAAACAGGTAGGTGTAGAACTGCACCGGCCAACGGATATAGAAGGTCGGCGAAACCCGGGCAATGGACAGCGGAATCGACACCAGAAAACCGATAAAGATCGACGCGCTGAGCAGCCACATGGTCATGGCCAGGCCGGTGATGTTGTAGCCGTCGGTATAAAGGAAGGGTCTCCAGTATTCCTGCAAGAGCTCAATCATCGTACGGCCTCCCGGGATCCGGCGGCGTAGCGGCGTTCGAGCCAGCGCAGAACGACGTTGGACGCACTGGTGATCAACAGGTAAATCAGCGCGGCCAGCACCAGGAAGTAAAACAGTTGGTAGGTGCTTTTACCGGCGTCCTGGGCAGCCTTGACCAGGTCGGCGAGGCCGATGATCGACACCAGCGCGGTGGCCTTGAGCATCACCATCCAGTTGTTGCCGATACCCGGCAGGGCAAAACGCATCATCTGCGGGAACACCACGATTCGAAAACGTTGACCGCGCTTGAGGCCATAAGCAGTGGCGGCTTCGACCTGGCCTCGTGGTACTGCGAGGATCGCGCCACGGAAGGTTTCGGTGAAATACGCACCATAAATGAAGCCCAGGGTGATGACCCCGGCGCTGAACGGGTTGATCTCGATGTATTCCCATTCCATGAAATCGGTAAAGGTCGTCAACCAGGTTTGCAGGCTGTAGAAGATCAACAGCATCAGCACCAGGTCCGGCACGCCGCGGATCAGCGTGGTGTAAAGCTGGGCCGGGATCCGTACCAGTTTGACTTTTGACAGCTTGGCACTGGCACCGAGCAAGCCGAGCAAAACGGCCAGCAACAGTGACAACACCGATAATTTGATGGTCATCCAGGTGCCTTCCATCAGCAACGGACCGAAGCCCTTGAGGCTGAAGGCTGAGAGCCCCAGATTTTGTAGTAGGTTTTCGAACATAAATCAGCAACCTGATCGGATGAAAAAAGCGCCCATCGCGAGATGGGCGCCGGGCATTATTTGCCGCTGTACAGATTCAGATCGCCAAAGTGTTTCTTCTGAATGGTGGCGTAGGTGCCATCGTCGTGTAACGCTTTGATACCTTTATTCAAAAGGGCCTTGAGGTCGTTGTTACCTTTAGAGATACCGATAGCTGTTTTGGACGGCAGCAATTCGCTGTCGACCGGCTTGCTGACTTCGTAGCCTTCGCCTTTTGGCGACTTCAGGAAGCCCAGTTCGGCTTGCAGCATGTCTTGGATTGCCGCGTCGAGTCGGCCGGACATCAGGTCGGAATACACCTGATCCTGGTTCTGATAGGCCTGGGTTTTCACGCCAGCCTTGTCCAGCACGGCTTTGGCGTAGGCTTCCTGAATGGTGCCTTGCTCGTAACCGACAGTTTTGCCCTTCAGCGAAGCGGGGTCTGCGGTCAGGCCGGAACCTTTCTTGAATACGTAGGCGGTTGGGCCGGAGAACAGCTCGTCAGAGAAATCGATGACTTTTTCGCGAGCCGGGGTGACGGTCATCGAAGAGATCACACCGTCGAATTTATTGGCCTTCAGGCCCGGAATCATGCCGTCGAAATCGCTTTCGACCCATTTGCACTTGACCTTCAGCTCGGCACAAATTGCGTTACCCAGATCGATGTCGAAACCTACCAGGCTACCGTCGGCCGCTTTGGACTCGAATGGAGCGTAGGAAGGGTCAACGCCAAAACGCAATTCTTTGTATTCCTTGGCCAGCGCGGAGCCGGCAGCCATGCACAACGCCAGTGCAGAAAGGGTCAGCAATGCTTTTTTCATTATTCAATCCCTAAAAACCAATATGAGCGCTTGTGGCGCAGAATTATTGTTACTGGAAAGCGTAAGACCTAATGAAAGTAGCAATTTCCGAACCAGAGTGCCGAACAAGCGTTTAAAAGGTGATTCAAGAAATGGCTGAGCGGGATTTATGCACGAAAACGGGCAGGGTGAAAAGACCGCACCAATTCGGTTCAGAGTGGCACAAATTCCTGTGGGAGCGGGCTTGCTCGCGAAAGCGGTGGGTCAGGAATATTTATATCGACTGACACGGCCTCTTCGCGAGCAAGCCCGCTCCCACAAGGAGATCGGGTTAGCCCAACAAATCCTGCAGCGTTCCCAGGTTGTCAGCCTCTTCGACCGACTTGTCCTGCCGCCAGCGCAACATCCGCGGAAACCGTACCGCAATCCCGCTCTTGTGCCGTTTGGACAGTGCAATGCCTTCAAACCCCAGTTCAAACACCAGGCTCGGTTTCACACTGCTGACCGGGCCGAATTTTTCGACGGTGGTCTTGCGCACGATGCTGTCGACCTGGCGCATTTCTTCATCGGTGAGCCCGGAATAGGCCTTGGCGAACGGCACCAGCGTCCGTTCGCTGGCGTCGGGCGGGGCGTCCCAGACGGCGAAGGTGTAATCGCTGTAGAGACTGGCCCGGCGACCATGGCCACGTTGCGCATAGATCAACACTGCGTCGACGCTGAACGGGTCGACTTTCCATTTCCACCAGACGCCCATGTCCTTGGTCCGCCCGACGCCGTACAGCGCGTCCCGGGCCTTGAGCATCATGCCTTCGACACCCAGTCGGCGAGACGCTTCCCGTTGGCGGGCAAGGTCGAACCAATCTTCACCGGTCAATACCGGCGAGGGCAGTAACACCGGGTTTGCGCAGGTGGCAATCACCTGTTCCAGCTGCGCGCGCCGCGTGGCCTGAGGCTGGTTGCGCCAGTCTTCGCCGTGCCATTCCAGCAGGTCGTAGGCGAGGACAACCACCGGCACCTCATCGAGGATCTTCTTGTCGAGGGTTTTACGACCAATGCGCTGTTGCAGCAGGGCGAACGGTTTCACCGACGGTGCGGCAGGCGATTGTGGATTGAAGGCGTCCGCTGTTTCGGGGCGGGCGGCTTTCCATGCAACGATTTCGCCGTCGATGACCGTGCCGTCGGGCAAACAGTGAACCAGGCTCTCGAGTTCGGGAAAGCGCTCGGTGACCAGTTCTTCACCTCGCGACCAGATCCACAGACGCCCGCCGCGCTTGACCACTTGGGCGCGAATGCCGTCCCACTTCCATTCCACTTGCCAGTGGCTGGCCGGGCCGAGCAAGGCTTCGAACTGTTCAACCGGTTGCGACAGCGCGTGGGCGAGAAAAAACGGATAAGGCTGGCCGCCGCGTTGGGCATGTTCATCGGACGATTCGGCGGCGATCAGCTTCAAATAACTGGCCGCACTCGGGCGGTTAGACAGATCGGTATAACCCACCAGCCGCTGGGCCACGCGTTTGCTGTCCAGGTGCGCCATGGAAGCCAATGCGCGGGTCACCAACAATTTGGAAACCCCGACGCGGAAACTGCCGGTGATCAGTTTGATGCACAGCATCAAGCTGGGGCGGTCCAGTTGCGACCACAGTTTGGGCAGCCGTTCGGCGAGTACTTCAGGGGATTCGCCACGCAGTGGCAGCAGTTTGTCTTCGATCCACGCCGCGAGTCCGTCGCTGGAGGTATGAGGCGTTTCGGGCAGTACCAGCGAAATGGTTTCCGCCAGATCGCCGATGGCCTGATAACTTTCTTCGAACAACCATGGCGACAGCCCGGAAAACTCCACGGCGAGCTCGCGCAGGATGCGCACGGGGACCAATTGCCGAGGTCGCCCGCCGGACAAAAAGTACACCGCCCACGCGGCGTCTTCCGGCGCAGCCTCGGTGAAGTAGTGTTGCATCGCCGCCAGTTTGGCGTTGCTTGAGGTCGTCGCGTCGAGTTCGGCGTACAACTCGGCGAAGGCCTTCATGGCAGCACCTCGGCGCTTTCAGGTTCGACGGCTGGAATTTCTTCTTCATCGTCACCGTATTCGGTGCTGAAACTCATGGCATCGAGACCTTGTTCGCGCAGGTGGCGCACTAATATTCCGACTGAGCCATGGGTGACGATTACTCGTTCGGCGCCGGTCTGTCCGATGGCCCAGAGCAAACCTGGCCAGTCGGCATGGTCGGACAGCACGAAGCCACGGTCCACCCCGCGCCGCCGTCGCGTGCCGCGCAATCGCATCCAGCCGCTGGCGAAGCCATCGCTGTAGTCGCCGAAGCGCCGCATCCAGGTGCTGCCGCCAGCCGAAGGAGGGGCCAGGACCAACGCTCTGCGCATCATGGGGTCACTCTTTTGGATGTCGCCGGCATAGATCGTTGGCGGTAAATAAATGCCTGCCTCGCGATACACCCGGTTGAGCGGTTCAACGGCGCCATGCACCAGAATGGGGCCGAGGCTGGCGTCGATGCCGTGGAGAATTCGCTGTGCCTTGCCGAACGAATAGCAGAACAGCACGCTGGTTTTATCGACAGCGGCATTGGCTTGCCACCACTGGTTGATCTCGGCAAACACCTGCGCCTGGGGCTGCCAGCGATAAATCGGCAGGCCGAAGGTCGATTCGGTGATGAAAGTGTGACAACGCACCGGTTCGAAAGGCGCGCAGGTGCCGTCGGGTTCGATCTTGTAATCCCCCGAGGCCACCCAGATTTCACCGCCATATTCCAGCCGCACCTGGGCCGAGCCAAGGACATGACCGGCAGGATGAAAACTCAGGGTGACACCCTGATGGGTCATCGTCTGCCCGTAAGGCAGGGTTTGCAGGTTGATGTCCGCGCCCAGGCGAGAGCGCAGGATGCCCGCGCCGGGTGCGGCTGCCAGGTAGTGCCGGTTGCCGGTGCGCGCATGATCGCCGTGGGCGTGGGTGATCACCGCGCGCTCGACGGGTTGCCAGGGGTCAATATAGAAATCCCCGGCAGGGCAGTACAAACCTTCGGGACGAGCGATAACAAGGTCCATGTTTGTTACCAAAATGGGGGTACTTGTTAGCTATGAGGTTTGCGCGAGGCGAGAAGTTCTATCGATTTTTATAGAAAAAAACGCCATGCAAATGTGGGAGCGGGCTTGCTCGCGAAAGCGGTTTAACTGACACATTAATTGTGAATGTGTCGCCGTCTTCGCGAGCAAGCCCGCTCCCACATAGGGTGGTGTTGAGCCCTTACTTGCCCGGTGTCAGGGTCAAGCGCGTCTTGCCGTAGACCTTGTCAAAGTTCTGCGGCTGCATCGGCAAGCTCATGTACTGACCCTTGAGCCACGGATCGACGCTGTCCAGATAGTTCGGGCTGGCCGGGTTGCCGGACTGGCCGGTGCCGTTCTGGCCCATCAGCGGTTCAGCCTGGCCGAAGTCGACGATAAAGCGCATCGCCGGCGCCAGCGTGGTGTTGAAGTCCTGGCCCCAGGCGAACGCCGCGGTGTTCAGCGTGGTGTGATCGCCGCCCGCCGGCAGCGGACCGCGCACGGTCTGGCCGCTGGCATTCTTCCACTCATAGCGGTGCAGTTTGCCCCACTGCCAGGCCTTGTGATCGCCGCCCAACTGGCTGTCGCCAGCACTGATCGCCGCTGCCAGGCTACGGGCGATGATCGCCGGTTTGTCTTCTTTTTGCGGCGTGCGCGCGTCATCCCAGAACGGGCTGTCCTCACGGCCCAGCAGGTGATCAGCCTGTGCGGCGTAGGACAACTTACCGTTGGCGATAAAGGCTTTCCACGCCGGGCTGCTTTCCGGGCCGAGTTCATCGAGGAAAATCTGCCGGGTGCTTTGCTGCAGGAACAGTTCGTAAATAGCTGCGTCGGCGGAGGTCGGGCTGAGTTTGCCGTCGAAGGCCATCAAACGCGTGTAAGCCTCGCGCGCCTTGCCACGATCAGCCTCGGGCAGCGCTTCGATGGCTTTTTTGAGTGGCTGGGACATGCCCGGCGCTTCGAACATTTTCTTCAGTTTGGCGGCGAAGGTGGTGGTCTGGTCGTACTGCATGGCGATCAGGCTGCGCGTGTCGTGTTTGCCCACGCTGGCCAGTTCCGCCATGCGTTCGCCACGTTCCGGTGCCGACCAGGAATTCGACAGCTGCATGCCGTAACCATCGGGAATGACCCGCTGGTTGGCGGTGCCGAGCCAGCCTTGGGCCGGGTCCTGGTCATAGGGGTGGAGCATCGGGTCGGCGTAACCATCCCAATCGTAGCGACCTTCCCAGCCCGGCGACGGCAGCAGGCCTTCGCCTTCGCGACGATTGGGATAGCGACCGGTAACCTGCCAGCCAATGTTGCTGGCGTCGGCAAAAACCAGATTCAGCGTAATCGCGCGGATTTCCCGACTGGCATCCGAAGCTTTCTCGACGTTCTGCGCCCGGGACAGGTCGAAAAACGCGTCCAGGGTCTTGTCGTCGGTGAAGTTCGGCGTCTGCAAGGCTAGGCCGAAACCATTGGCCATGGTCATGCCCTGGGCGCTGTTGAGCAGCGGCCCGTGGCGAGTTTCGTACACCACTTCGCGAATCGGCCGCTGGCCTTTGACGAAGTAGGTTTCATTACGGACGATGGCTGGCTGCCATTTGCCGCCCGTTTCGTAGGAAAGACCGTTGCCCTGACGTTTGATTTTTTCCAGGAACAGGTCCTGGTTATCGCCCATGACCGACGTCATGCTCCACGCCACTTTGCCGTTGAAACCGCCCAGCACCATCGGCAAACCGGCAATGGTGACGCCGGAGGCTTGGTATTTCGGCGCGCGAATCTGCACGTAACTGAACAGCGAAGGCACGCCCATTGGCCCGTGGCTGTCGCTGGCGAGCAGGCTTTTACCGCTGCGGCTGCGCTGCGGGGCGATTGCCCAGTTGTTCGAGGACGTGGCGCCCAACAGATTCAGATCGGACAGTTGACCAGTGGCTTTGCTGATTTCGGTCAGCCCCGGGATTTGCCCGGCAAGCTTGATGCCCTGAAGTTTCTCGGCTTCGGCCACTGGCAATTTTTCGTCGGGAGTGGACGGCGTCAGCCACGGGAGTTTGTCGGTGGTGACGGTCTGGGCCAGCACCAGCGAAGCAATTTCTTCCGGCAAGTTGGCCGACTGGCTGAAATTCAACAGGCAGAAAATCAGCGCCGAATCTTCCGGCTTCCAGTATTCAGGCTTGTAGCCGCTGGCGACGAGGTCTGCCGGCAATTTGTCGCGGAAGCGGAACAGGTAGGCGTTGACCCCGCGCGCATAGACTTCGAAAAAGCGCTTGAGGCGTGGCGAAGACGCCTTGTACAGCTCGCCGGCGTTTTTCTTCAGGTTGACCGCTCGCATGTAGCGGTCGGCGTCCAGCAGGTCGGCGCCGGACATTTCCGCCAAACGGCCCTGGGCCAGCAGACGCAAGGTAACCATTTGCGTGATGCGGTCGCTGGCGTGCACGTAGCCGAGGGCGAACAGTGCGTCGTGGAAGCTGTTGCTTTCGATCAGCGGCATGCCCATGGCATTTCGGCGAATGGAAACGTTCTGCGCCAGTCCCTTGAGCGGCTGCACACCGGAGGTCGGCGGGAGGGTGTCCTGGGTGTTCCAGGTCTGACAACCGGTCAGGCTCAAAACACCGGCCACTGCTGCGGCAACGCCGAACCGGGGAAGAAAATGTGTGAGGGCTGGCGAGGCCATGGCAAAGCTCCTGCGGGGGTAGCGTCAGTAAAGGCGCTACGTTAGTGAGCAGGAGGTGGGTGCGCAAGCGGGGTATCGGGTTATTTCAGGATTTTGTCTGTCGCTGATCGTTCCTACGCTCTGCGTGGGAACGATCAGCGGTGAGGGTCAGGATTTCGGCGGGTTGATCTTATCCACCAGCGCATACGCCTTCACCGTCGCCGGGCGGTTCTGGATGTGGTTGAACCAGCGCAGCACGTTGGGGAAGTCTTCCAGGTTCTGGCTCTGCCACTTGTGGGAAACGATCCACGGGTAGATCGCCATGTCGGCAATGCTGTATTCGCTGCCGGCGACAAACTCGTTGTTGGCCAATTGTTTGTCGAGCACTCCATACAGACGCGCGGTCTCGTCGATGTAGCGCTTGATCGCGTAGGGAATTTTCTCCGGGGCAAACTGGCTGAAGTGATGATTCTGCCCGGCCATCGGCCCCAGGCCACCCATTTGCCAGAACAACCATTGCAGCGCTTGCTGGCGACCACGCAGGTCCTTGGGCAGGAACTTGCCGGTTTTCTCCGCCAGGTACAGCAAGATGGCTCCGGACTCGAACAGTGCCAGCGGTTCGCCGTTATCGACCGGCTCATGATCGACGATGGCCGGGATCTTGTTGTTGGGGGAGATTTTCAGGAATTCGGGTTTGAACTGGTCGTTCTGGCTGATGTTGATCGGGTACACGTTGTACGGCAGGCCGGCTTCTTCCAGGAATATCGAGATTTTGTGGCCGTTGGGGGTGGTCCAGTAATACAGGTCGATCATGGAGTACTCCAAATCAAGAGACGTCGTTACTTGCGGACAGCAAACGCCGGCATCAGGTCGTCCTGTTTGCGTTCGATAGCTTGCCTGTAGGAAGAGGTGATGCTGAAGTGAGTGAAATTCAATGACACAGCATGAGAAAAGTCGGCATGGAGCTCAAGACGAACGCGGCGCTGATCATCATCGATCAACAAAAAGGCATCCTGCATCCCAGGCTCGGTCGCCGAAATAATCCCCAGGCCGAGGCGCGCATGCTGGAGTTGCTGGGGCATTGGCGTGGCACCGGGCGCCCGGTGATCCACGTGCAGCATCTGTCTCGTTCCCCAGACTCGGTGTTTTGGCCAGAGCAATCAGGGGTGGAGTTTCAACAGCGATTCCAACCAATGGCTGGCGAACAACTGATTCAGAAGCAGGTGCCGGATGCGTTTTGTTCGACGGGGCTGGAGCAGCGATTGCGAGGGGCGGGGATCGAGCAGTTGATCATTGTCGGTGTGGCGACTCACAACTCGGTGGAATCCACGGCGCGCACGGCCGGCAATCTGGGGTTTGAAGCGTGGGTGGTGGAGGATGCGTGCTTTACCTTCGACAAGGCCGATTACTTCGGCAACGCGCATTCGGCCGAGGAAGTGCACGCGATGTCTTTGGGTAATTTGCATGGCGAGTACGCCACTGTCATCAGCTGCGCGCAGATATTGAAGGCCGACTGAAATCCCGTGGGAGCGGGCTTGCTCGTGAAGGCGGTGTGTCAGTCGACATTAACAGTGGATGTCAGACCGTATTCGCGAGCAAGCCCGCTCCCACATTGGATCTGCTGTAGACACAAAATGTATGTCTGGCACAGATCGAGTGTGGGAGCGGGCTTGCTCGCGAATTCGATTCAACAGACGAAGAAGTTCTCCGCCCGCAGCATCAAGCGCCGTGGCACTTCTTGAATTTCTTGCCGTTGCCGCACGGGCAAGGGTCGTTGCGACCGACGTCTTTCAGGGCGTTGCGCACCGGTTCCTGATGGGCGTGGCCGCAGTTCGGGCCGTGGACATGGCCATGGTCGTGATCATGGTGCTCGTGATGGTCATGATCGTGGTTGCAGTCAGGGCCATGGACATGGGGTTGCTGTGTCATCGGGTTTGCTCCGGAATTAAATCGGCGGGGATTATCACGCCATTACGCGCCAGGTGCACGTAGTGCGCGATGAATAAACCGGTTTCCAGTTCACCTTCCAGACGATAGGGAATGGGTTGGTCAGGTTTTTTCAGCATCTTCACCAGATCCCGTACCTTGGGCCACAGGTTAGTGCGGATCGGCACCTTGAAGTAGGCGCTGCGGTTGGGACCGACCGAGAACCAGTGTTCGTGCTCGCCTTCGGTCAGCAGCAGGTCGCCGAGGTGAATCCGGTATTCGAGACCGCGCACCGTCAGCTCGCTGTCGTTGGGGTTGTCGACGCGAAAGTGCAGCAGGAATTTCTGCTCCAGCAACTTGGCCTGGACGACTTCGACCCTGACCAGATGGACTGCGGGGTCGGGCTGATCGTTGCTGAACCATGACACACAGCCGCCGAGCCCGAGAAACAGGAGCAGGGTCAGCATCTGCAAGGCACGCCGCTGGGTGGCCATGGTGATGTTCCTCCCTTATAGCAGCTGGCAAAGCCTGCGTTTGGCAGCTGCTACAGGTCACTCAACTGCCGAAATACCCCGCGCAACACTTCTTGAATTTCTGTCCGCTGGCGCACGGGCAGGCATCGTTGCGCCCGGCCTTGAGGGGTACGGTGGGGTCAATGAAATACCAGTGGCCGGCGTTCTGCACGAACGACGAACGCTCGCGGTGGCTGTGTTCGCCGCTGCCGTCGTGCCAGCGCGCGGTGAAGGTCACGAAGGCGTGTTCCGGCTGACCTCCCAAGACTTCGGAGCTTTCCACGTCAAGACCCAGCCAAGTGCTTTGGGCGCTCCAGTCACTGAGGGACTGACGATCAAGGCCGGCCTGTTGCGCGGGCAGGGTGGTCGCCACCAGATAGTCGATCAGGCCCAGCACATAAGCGCTGTAGCGCGAACGCATCAACGCTTCGGCGCAGGGGGCTGGATGCCCCGAATGGTAATGACCACAGCAGGCCTCGAGCAGGGTGCCGCTGCCGCACGGGCAAATGGATGTACTCATTGCATTACCACCAGTATTTCCCGAAGTTTTCCGGATTGGCCCAGAAACGCGAGTTGAGCCAGTCGGGTACCTGTTTGTAGTCAAGCAGATCATAGGTGAATAGGGTCAGCACCTGTTCATCGCGCTGGAAACGTTCGCTGGCTTGCAGGGCCAGGGAGAAAAAATCAGTCTCCTGCCAGCCGCTGGCCGGCAAGTCCGCCAGCACCGCGATGCGACTGGCATTCAGGTTTCGAATCCCGCCTAACAGGTTAAGGCCATCGCGCTTGGGTAAATGTTCCAGGCAATCGACCACCAGCGCCAGATCGAACCGGCGTGCCGCCAGTTCGGCAGGCAGCGGCCCGGGTGCCGCGTGAGCGACACAGGTGTCGGGGTGAGCCAGCTTGAACGCCTCCAGTGCCGGAAACTCACTGGCACCGATCAGCAACAAACGCGCGGGTGCGTAACGGTCCAGCAAAGCGGCCAGCGCCTGCTGGGGCGTGCGAGAAGAAATACCTGCAATCATCGAAGATCCTCAATCAGAGCGCCAAGACTAGCCTGCTCGCAGGTTCGGGCCTAGAGCGTCTTACCGCAAAATGCAGCGAACTCCCGCGAACACAGGACGAAACAGCAATGGCCTATTGCTGGCGGAGATTAAAACTCGGGTCTTTACTACCTGAATCGGTTTCAAGCCGATCCCTCAGGAGAAAACTAGATGAGCATAGTTCGGACAGCATTACCCTTGGTTCTGCTAACCAGTGTGTTGACTGGTTGCGCAGGTTTGCAGAAAACCGACTGGCCGACCTGTGCGGCAGTCGGTGGTGTCGTGGGTGCAGGGCTTGGCGCTACCGAGGCCTCGTCATGGGCGGGGTATGGCGCGCTGCTCGTCGGCGGCACGGCTGCGGCCTATTGCTGGGTTCACGGTGATGGCGATGAAGACGGCGATGGCGTGCCGGACAGTCGCGACAAGTGCCCGGGCACGCCTAAAGGCGTGAGGGTCGATGCCGATGGTTGCCCTCCACCGGTGCCTGCACCTGTTGTCGAAGAGGTCGTGGTGGTCAAGGAAGAAGTCATTGTTATCCGCGATGTGCACTTCCAGTTCGACAAAGCCACACTGACCCCTTCCGATAAAGATGTACTCAACACAATCGCCACTCGCCTGAAACAGGAATCCAGCACCGCCCAATTGGCCGTGACCGGTCACACCGACAGCGTGGGCAGTGATGCCTATAACCAGAAACTGTCGGACCGTCGTGCGCACTCGGTGGTCGAGTACCTGATTTCCCAAGGCGTGCCACGCAGCAGCTTCGTGTCTGTCGCCGGTGCCGGTGAAAGCCAGCCAGTGGCGGATAACAAAACCGCTGACGGCCGTGCGTTGAACCGTCGCACGGAAATCAAAATCAACCGCTAGGCCCCTCGCACTCTGCGGCTTGTGCAGTCGCGGAGTCGGGTCTTTACTCCTGTGTAACCGGCATTGGCCGGTAACACAGGAGGTTTCACCATGAGCGTTCTCACACGGACCGTCTTGCCGGTTCTGCTGCTTGGCAGCGTGTTGACCGGTTGCGCTACCCACAGCGATGGCACTGCTCCTCTCAATCAACGAACCTGGCCGATCTGCAGCGTAATCGGCGGGCTGGTCGGTGGAGGCCTTGGCGCGATCCAGAGTAGCGGTTGGGCGGCCGGCGGAGCAGCGCTCGGAATCTTGACCGGTGGCTTGATCTGTTACGCCCAGGACGGCGACGAAGACGACGATGGCGTCTTCGATCGACGTGATCGTTGCCCAGACACGCCCGCCAATACCCCCGTCGAACATCACGGTTGCCCGCTGCCGCAGTACCCGCCCAGCGTAAGCCCTGTCGTACCTGCGCAACCCGAAGTCATCACCCTGTCCAGCGACGTGCTGTTTGCCTTCAATAAGTACGAACTGAGTCCCGCCGCGCAGAGTCAGCTGGATTCGATGATGGCCAAACTGCAAAGCGCCGATGTGGTGGGCATCAAGGTGATCGGCCATACCGACAGCGTGGGCGACGACGCTTATAACCAGGCATTGTCGGAACGACGCGCCAGCAGCGTGGCGGCCTATCTGTTGCGCCGGGGCCTGGCGCCCGACAAACTCACCAGTGAAGGCAGGGGTGAGAGTGAGCCGGTGACCGAAAACGATACAGAGGAAGGGCGCGCGCAAAACCGTCGCGTGGAGTTGCACGTCAATCGCTGAGTCGCGAGATAGAGCCGTCGGGCAACGATTTCGGTTGTTCTGGCGGCTATTCGGCGATCTTCATGAAGAATTTTCAGTTGCCCTCTGGCTTATCCCGCGTGGATGCCGGTACTGTGCGCGCAAAGAATAATTCTCATCGGGGGGCGTATGAAGGTGTTTTGGGGGTTCTGGAAGCTGTTGACCCTGCTGTTCTGGCTGGTGGTGCTGGCCAATCAGCTCATGCCGTTTATCAATCCTCTGCATCTGTTGGTCGATCTGGCCGGCGCCTTGCTGGCGTTTATCCATCTTCTTGAGGCGGTGTTCTGCTTCCGTAGCCTCAGAGGCCGCGCTCACCCTTGGCGTGATCGCTTGAAGATCCTGTTTTTCGGCGTTTATCACCTGCAAACCATCCCGGCTCCGACCGCATCGAAGGCTTCCCATGCGTAAACTCTGTCTGCTCGCTGCATTTATCAGCCCATTGGCCTGCGCGCAGGTGGTGAGTGTCGAAACCAACTCCTTGATGCGCTTGCCCAACACCGCCAGCACCTTGCAGCTGGAACGCCTGGAAGTCGCCGACTACGGCACTTTGTTGATTCCCTCGAACGTGACTGAAGTGACGGTCGGCGAATTGCACCTTGGCCGTGAAGCGCGGATCGCCATCGTGCCCAGCGAACAGGCGCTGGAGCTGAAGGTCAGCCGTGCCGAATTGTCCGAAGGCAGCCAGATTACCGCGCGCGGTGCGCCGGGGACTTATCTCAAGGCCGCCCGTTCCGGCCGTAACCTGAATTTGCAGATCAAGACACTGAACGCGCCGCAATTGTCGGTAGATGCTCGCGGTGGCGCGGGCGCACCGGGTTTTGTCGGTCTCGACGGCGCCAACGGTCAGGCCCCCGGTTGTACCTGGGGCCAGGCCGGTCGCGGTGCCGATGGCAGTAATGGCAGCGACGGACAGCCGGGTGCGCCCGGTGCGCTGGTTCGATTGGAAGTGCCGCGGGATTACCCGGCAGAACAGATCAAGGTCCAAGTGGCCGGCGGTGCTGGTGGCGTGGCCGGGCCTGGCGGTAAACCGGGGGCGGGCGGCAAGGCCAAGGGCTGCTTCGTGTACAAGGCTGATGGCGGCAAGAGCGGGCGCCCTGGCACCGATGGCCAGCCGGGGCCAGCGGGTGCAACGGGTTCGGTGACTGTTCAGCGGTTGTAATCAGCTTCTGAAATATGTGTCGTCTAGTCGATTGTCTTCGCGGGCAAGCCCCGCTCCCACAGGGTTTCAATGATCCATTGTGGGAGCGGGCTTGCCCGCGAAGCTTTTAGAACATAGGCCGAGCAGCAGCAATCGCCACCAGCACCATCCCGACAATCAGATTGACCCCCACCAACTTGCGAATTCTCCCCAGCACCGCAGCACCGGTCGGCCAATCCTGCGCCGCCACCGCCGTGCGCAATTCCGGCAACATCAATGCCTGAATCCGGATAAACAGCGCCGTCATCACCACGTACAACCCCATCATCACCTGCACGTAATTCGGCGCGGTTTCAAAACCGGTGTATTGCAGATGAATCATGCCCACGCCGCTGATCGGCAAAAGCACCACCGCGATCCAGACCCAACGGAAAAAACCTTGAAACACTTCTACCCACAGCTTCAATCGTGCAGGGCCTTCCAGAGCCTTCATTGCTGCGGGGCGCAAGACCATCCAAGCGAAAAACATGCCGCCGACCCACACCAGGGCGGACAGGACATGCAGGGTGTAAACAAGGCCAAAAGGTGTCATTGAGATACTCCGTTCTGCGCGGGATTAATTAGCGGGGTATGATAGCGGCCGATCCGAACCACTGAAAATTTATCCAGCGTTTTTTGCGCCGACAATCCATGATCAGCACCGAACTCAAAACCACGATCCAGGGCGCCTACTCGCGTTTTCTCGAAGCCAAGAGCCTCAAGCCGCGCTACGGCCAACGCCTGATGATTGCCGAAATTGCCAAAGTCCTCGGTGCCATCGACACCGACGACGAAGGCCGGCGCAGTGGCGACCCCGCGATTGTCGCGGTGGAAGCCGGCACCGGTACCGGTAAAACCGTGGCCTACAGCCTGGCAGCGATCCCCACTGCAAAGGCCGCGGGCAAACGCCTGGTGATCGCCACGGCCACCGTGGCCCTGCAAGAGCAGATCGTCTACAAGGACTTGCCCGACCTGATGCGCAACAGCGGGCTGAATTTCAGCTTTGCCCTGGCCAAGGGGCGCGGGCGCTACATGTGCCTGTCCAAGCTCGACATGCTGCTCCAGGAAGGTCACGCGCAAACCGCCACGGCGCAGTTGTTCGAAGAAGAAGGTTTCAAGATCGAAGTCGATGAGGCCAGCCAGAAGCTGTTTACCAGCATGATCGAGAAGCTGGCCGGCAATAAATGGGACGGCGACCGCGACAGTTGGTCCACCGCCCTGGAAGACGCCGATTGGGCGCGCCTGACCACCGATCACAGCCAGTGCACCAACCGCCATTGCCCGAACTTCGGCCAGTGCGCCTTCTACAAGGCCCGCGAAGGCATGGGCAAGGTCGACGTGATCGTCACCAACCACGACATGGTTCTGGCCGATCTGGCATTGGGTGGCGGCGCGGTCCTGCCGGACCCGCGCGACACCATCTACGTGTTCGACGAAGGCCACCACCTGCCGGACAAGGCCATCGGCCACTTCGCTCACTACACGCGCCTGCGTTCCACCGCCGACTGGCTGGAAACCACCGCCAAGAACCTCACCAAACTGCTGGCCCAACACCCGCTGCCGGGGGACCTGGGCAAGTTGATCGAACAGGTGCCGGAGCTGGCACGGGAGATCAAGACCCAGCAGCAGTTCATGTTCACCGCCTGCGAACAGGTCGCCGATTTCAAACCCGGCGAAGACGTCGAAGGTCGCGAGCGACCGCGTCACCGTTTCGTCGGCGGGGTGATTCCCGAGCACATGCGTGAAATGGGCATCGAGTTGAAGAAAGGCTTTGCCCGTCTGACCGACCTGTTCACCCGGCTCACTGAATTGCTCAAGGAAGGCATGGACGGCGAGGTCAACATCGGCATCGCCAGTAACCAGGCCGAAGAGTGGTATCCGCTGTTCGGCAGCCTGTTGTCCCGATCTTCGGGCAATTGGGAGTTGTGGGGCGCGTTCACCGCTGAAGACCCGGAAGACAACCCGCCCATGGCCCGCTGGCTGACCCTGGCAGAAAGCGGTTCGCTGTTCGACATCGAGGTCAACGCCAGCCCGATCCTCGCGGCGGAAATGCTCCGGCGCAATCTGTGGAACGTGGCTTACGGGGCATTGGTGACTTCGGCCACGTTGACGGCTCTCGGCACGTTCGACCGCTTCCGCATGCGCGCCGGGCTGCCGAAAAAAGCCGTGACCGCCGTGGTCCCGAGCCCGTTCCATCACGCCGACGCCGGTGTGCTGCGGGTGCCGGACCTGAAAGCCGATCCCCGTGATGCGCCGGCACACACCGCCGCAATCATCCGCGACCTGCCGCAACTGGTGGAAGGCTCGCGCGGTACGCTGGTGCTGTTTTCTTCGCGTAAACAGATGCAGGACGTGTTCGACGGCCTGGATCGCGACTGGCGCAAGCAAGTGTTCATTCAAGGCAACCTGTCGAAACAGGAAACCCTGAACAAGCACAAGGCGCGGGTCGATGGCGGGGATTCCAGCGTGCTGTTCGGCCTGGCGAGTTTCGCCGAAGGTGTCGATTTGCCAGGTGCGTATTGCGAACACGTGGTGATCGCCAAGATTCCGTTCTCTGTGCCCGATGATCCGGTCGAGGCGGCCCTGGCCGAATGGATCGAAGCCCGGGGCGGCAATCCGTTCATGGAAATCTCGGTGCCGGATGCCTCGCTGAAACTGGTCCAGGCCTGCGGTCGCTTGCTGCGCACCGAAGAAGACCGCGGCACCATCACCTTGCTCGACCGGCGCCTGGTCACTCAGCGTTACGGCAAAGCGATCCTCAATGCGTTGCCTCCATTCCGTCGTGAAATTTCCTGAAACAGGGCTGGGCATTTTTGCCCGCCCCGTTGTCTATCTCACAGCCACCGCTTTTCCACTGGCCCATTGATGGTCGTTAGGGAGAATTTCGTTCTCATGATTCGCCGTTCGCTGCCCGCTGTATTTGCTCTGATGTTCGCGGCCCCTTTGCTGGCGGCGCCTGCCAGCCAACAGACGCTATTCAACTTTGTGCGCCCCGCCGACGTGGTCCAGGTGGCGACTCAGGACGCCAGCCTGCCGCAATCCAATGCCGAACAAACGGCCGAAGGCGAAGTGTTGCGTCGGGTGACCTTCAATCCGGTGGCCCAGCCGACGTTGCGCTTGACCCCGCAAACCGGTGCCTGGGACTGGTCGCAGTCAGGCGTCATGAGCCTGCGGATCCAGAGCGCGATGAATTGGGCCTTGACCCTGTATGTGAAAATCCAGAGCAACGACGGCAAAACCCTGATCAGTCGCGTGGATCTGCCCGCTGGCCCGGCGCAAACCCTGTTGGTGCCGTTGGTCGCCAGTTCGCCGTTGAGCCAGGGCATGAAAGCCGGCCCGCCGATGCCGATGAATGTCGACGGTCAGCGCGTATTGCTGGCCAGCAGTGCCGGGGAACTGGATCGCAGCCAGGTGGTGTCGGTGACCTTGTCGATGGATCAGCCGAAAGTCGCCCAGAGCATCCTGCTGGAGCGCTTTGGCGTGCAGGACGGCGAGGCTGTGAGCAAAGTGGTCTATGGCGGTCTGGTGGACGCTTACGGTCAATCGACCCGCGCGAAATGGCCGGAGAAAGTCAGCAACGACGACCAGCTGAAATCTGCCGCCGCCAAAGAACAGCAACAACTGAAAACCTGGCTGGCCGAGCGCGGGAAGTCGTCCCTGGACAAGTTCGGTGGCTTGAACAAAGGCCCGACCTTCAAGGCCAGCGGTTTTTTCCGCACCGAGAAACGTGACGGTCGCTGGTACCTGGTGACCCCGGAAGGGCATCCGTTCTATTCCCTGGGCGTCAACACCGTGACCCCGGACGTCAACCAGACCTACATTGCCGGTCGCGAATGGATGTTCCAGTCCCTGCCAACCCCTGACGAGCCTCTGGCCAGCCATTACGGCGAAGGCGACAACCGTGGCGGCAACGGTGCCGATCGGGGCCGAGGCTTTAACGCCGGTCGCTGGTACGATTTCTATGGCGCCAACTTGCAGCGTTTGTATGGCGAACCTTGCACCCTGGGCAGCGACACCAAGGCCGGAGTCGCCGAAGCAGCCAAGGCCGACGCTGTCGAGGCAACGGCCGATAAGGCCGCTGAACCGCCTGTTGTTCCTTCGACGGCCGAATCCGGCGTCGCTGAAGCCGCCAGGACCGACGCAGCCCAGGCGACGGTCGCGAAAACGGCTGAACAGCCAGCAGCCGAACCCTGCAAAGCGGTGTTTGATGAACAACGTTGGGCCAGCCATACCCTCGATCGCCTGCAAGCCTGGGGCTTCAACACCCTTGGCAACTGGAGCGCTCCGGCGCTGAGCAAAGCTGACCGCGTGCCCTACACCTTGCCGTTGTCGATCGTCGGCGATTACGCCAGCATCAGCACTGGCACCGATTGGTGGGGGGGCATGCCCGACCCGTTTGACCCGCGCTTCGCCATGGCCACCGAACGCGCCGTGGCCATTGCCGCTCGGGATCATCGTGACGATCCGTGGGTGATCGGTTACTTCGCCGATAACGAACTGGCCTGGGCCGGACCCGGTGATGACCCGAAGGCCCGCTACGCCTTGGCGTATGGCACGTTGAAAATGACCACTGACGTGCCGGCCAAGCGTGCGTTCCTCAAGCAACTGCGGGACAAATATCGCAATCAGGCCGGTCTGTCGAAAGCCTGGGGCATTGATCTGCCGGCCTGGGAGTTGATGGAAGACCCAGGCTTCGTGCCGCCGCTGCCAAGCGCCGAATACCCGGAAATCGAAGCCGACTTCAAATATTTCCAGAAGGTTTTCGCCGACACGTACTTCAAAACCATTTCCGACTCGCTCAAGTGGCACGCGCCAAACCAGCTGTTGCTGGGCGGCCGGTTTGCCATCAGCACCCCGGAAGCGGTTGAGTCCTGTGCGCAGTATTGCGACGTGGTGAGCTTCAACATGTACACCCTGCAACCGCAGGACGGATACGACTTCGCCAAACTGCGCAGCCTCGACAAACCGGTGTTGATCACCGAATTCAACTTCGGATCTAAGGATCGCGGTCCGTTCTGGGGCGGCGTGACGCAATTGGCCAAGGAAGAAGACCGCGGCCCGGCCTATGCGAATTTTCTCAAACAAGCGCTGAGCGAACCGTCGATTGTCGGGGTGCACTGGTTCCAGTATCTCGATCAGCCTGTGACCGGGCGCCTGCTGGATGGTGAGAACGGACACTTCGGGCTGGTGGGCATTACGGATCTGCCGTTCCAGGGCTTTGTCGACAGCGTGCGCAAGAGCAACCTGGCGACTGTCGATCAGTTGGGCAAAGAGGCCGGGAAGGTTCAGGCCAATGCGGAGAAAGCCAGCCATGACGCAGCGGGCGGCAAAAAAGGTGATGCCGGTAATGGCCACTGAGTCCTGACGGACCGCGTTATCGTTCTTCGCGAGCAAGCCCCCTCCCACAGTTGACCGAGGTGTCCAGACGGACGCTGGTTCAATGTTGGAGCGGGCTTGCTCGCGAAGGCATCAGCAGCATCACCGCTGGTTTCCAGCGGATAACCGGGCGACCGCCCAGCCCGCCCCTGTTCCCAAAACCCTCAAGGGCTGGAACAATGCGGGCCACTTAGTGCATATATCCAGGGGAGTGGCGGGTGCAGATTCAGGGTTATTACGAGCTGAAGTTCGAAGCGGTGCGTGAGGCTTTCACGGCGTTGTTCGACGATCCTCAGGAACGTGGCGCAGCGTTGTGCATCCGGATCGGCGGCGAAACGGTTGTCGACCTTTGGGCCGGTACCGCCGACAAGGATGGCTTTGAAGCCTGGCACAGCGACACCATCGCCAACCTGTTCTCCTGCACCAAGACCTTCACCGCCGTCACTGCCCTGCAGCTGGTGGCCGAAGGCAAGCTGCAACTGGATGCACCCGTTGCTCGCTACTGGCCCGAGTTCGCCGCCGCCGGCAAAGGCTCCGTGACCCTGCGCCAATTGCTCTGCCATCAAGCCGGTCTGCCGGCGCTGCGCGAGTTGCTGGCTCCGGAAGCGCTTTACGACTGGCAAACCATGGTGGACGCCCTGGCCGCCGAAGAACCGTGGTGGACGCCCGGTCAAGGCCACGGTTATGCGGCGATTACCTACGGCTGGCTGGTCGGTGAGTTACTGCGTCGGGTCGACGGTCGCGGGCCAGGTGAATCCATCGTGGCACGGGTAGCCAAGCCCTTGGGGCTCGATTTTCATGTCGGCCTGGCCAAAGAAGAGTTCCATCGTGTGGCGCACATCGCCCGTGGCAAGGGCAATGTCGGCGATGCCGCCGCCCAGCGCTTGCTGCAAGTGACCATGCGCGAGCCGACGGCCATGAGCACCCGGGCCTTCACCAACCCGCCGTCGATCATGACCAGCACCAACAAACCCGAGTGGCGCCGGATGCAGCAACCCGCCGCCAATGGCCACGGCAATGCCCGCAGCCTGGCCGGGTTCTATGCCGGACTGCTCGACGGTAGCTTGCTGGAAGGCGAAATGCTCGACGAGCTGACCCGTGAACACAGCATCGGCGAAGACAAGACTTTACTGACCCGGACCCGTTTTGGCCTGGGTTGCATGCTCGATCAACCGGACGTGCCCAACGCGACCTACGGCCTCGGCCCTCGTGCGTTCGGCCATCCCGGCGCCGGCGGTTCCATCGGTTTTGCTGACCCGGAACACGATGTGGCCTTCGGCTTTGTGACAAACACCCTGGGGCCGTACGTCTTGATGGATCCGCGCGCACAAAGGCTGGTGCGCGTACTGGCCACTTGTCTGTAAAACCCGCTCAAGGGTTCCAGAACCGGAACCTGAAAGCCTTTTCGGTTTCAAAGCGTCTGTTTATGCGGGCCAGCCCGGTCTGATTTTTTCATTTCTTCATTTTTTGTGGATATCCAATGTCAACCAAACAAACCCTCGCTTTGGCACTGTGCTTCGCTATCACCGGTTGCGCACAAACCCCAAAAAATGACGCAGACGGCGGCAGCTGGTGGCCGTTCGGTTCCTCCGACAAAGTCGCGGCCAAAGACCCGGCTAAAGGCTCAACTCCAGCTCCGGCTCCAGCACCTCTCAAGCCTGCCGCCACCGCACCGGTAGCCAAGACTGAAAGCTCCAGCCCTTGGTACTGGCCGTTCGGCTCCGAGGAAGTCCTCGACAAAAAACCAGAGGTAAAGGCTGAAGCCAAGCCTGAAGCCAAGCCCGTCGAAGTGGCCAAGGCTGAGGCAGAAGCCGGTGGCAAATGGTGGTGGCCGTTCGGTGGCAAGGAGCAGAGCACCGCCAAAGCCGTGCCAATGCCTGACCCCAAAGTCACCCAGGCCTGGCTCGACGACTACGAGCCGCGCCTGCGCGAGGCGATCAAGGGCAGCAATCTGCAACTTGAACGCCGTGAAAACGTATTGGTAGTCACTGCGCCGGTAGAAGGTTCTTTCAACCCGGATCGTCCGGCCATGTTGTTGCCGGTCGTTCTCGGTCCGTTCACCCGCGTCGCGAAAATCCTCGAAGTCGATCCGAAAACTGCCGTACTGGTGCTCGGTCACAGCGATACCTCGGGCGCCGTGCCGGCCAACGTGAAATTGAGCCAGGAACGAGCGCAGTCGGTCGCGGCGATCTTCCGTCTCAGCGGTCTGCAGCGTGATCGCCTGATGCTGCGCGGCATGGGTGGCGAAGCCCCGCGTGCAGCCAACGACAGCAATGAAGGCCGTGCCTTGAACCGTCGTGTGGAACTGTTGGTCACCCCGCAAAACACCATGGTTGCGTTGCTGAGCAAGTACAACATGCCGGCTCCGGCGCCAGTCAAATTGGTTGCTGCCCAGGACGTCAAGCCAGTGGCCAAGCCAGTTACCCCGGCACCCGCCGCGAAGAAAGCCGATGTACCTGCGGCGAAGAAGGCCCCGGCCAAGAAAGCCGCCAAGGCTCCAGCCAAGAAAGCCCCAGCTAAAACCGCCACCCCGGCGAAAAAGACTGCTCCGGCCAAAGCCGCTGCTGACTCGAAAAAAGTCGCCGTCGCAGACGATGCCGCAAAGAAGTGATTCGTTAACCAAAAGGAATGCGCCATGACCCAGGGCCTGGCTGATATGCGTCGCGATTACACCCGAGATGGCCTGACCGAGGCACAAGCCCCGGCCGAACCGTTCGGGCTGTTCCATCAGTGGTTTGCCGACGCGGTAAAAACCGAGCAGGCACCGGTGGAAGCCAATGCCATGACCCTGGCCACCGTCGATCAGGACGGTCGACCGCATTGCCGCATTCTGTTGCTCAAGGGGCTGGACGAGCAGGGCTTCACTTTCTTCACCAATTACGACAGCGCCAAGGGCCAGCACCTGGCCGCGAATCCGTTCGCGGCCATGACCTTTTTCTGGCCCGCCCTGGAGCGCCAGGTGCGCATCGAAGGGCGGGTGGTGAAGGTCACGCCGGAGGAATCCGACGCCTACTTTCAAGTCCGGCCACTGGGCAGCCGCCTCGGTGCCTGGGCTTCGCCCCAGAGCCGGGTGATCGCCGATCGCGCCGAGTTGGAAGGGCTGCTCAAGAACACCGAGCAACGCTTCAGCGATACCCAGCCGCACTGCCCAGAACATTGGGGCGGATATCGTCTGCTGCCTGAGCGCATCGAATTCTGGCAGGGCCGTCCGAGCCGTCTGCACGATCGCCTCAACTACCGCTTGCAGGGCGCCGATTGGTTTCTTGAACGTCTGGCACCCTAGGCAGTCTACCGACCGGGATAGCCTGCCGCAGCGGCCTCCAGCCACTGCGGCAGGTCCCGACGCTTAATCTTCTGCGCTTGAGCGTTCGCCAGTTGCTGGAGCATGAAGGCCTTCTTGTGCTCGTCGTTACCCGCCAGGGCTAACGCCAGGTCGCGGTCCATCCAGCGTTTGATGCGCACGTACAACCACCCGTGGAAGTACAGACCGGCGACAGTGGTGACGACAATGATGAAGTAATCCATGAGAATCCTTGGGTCAGCGGCGCAGATTCCGGAATATGACGCTACTGTGTGGTGAGTTCGTGAAGGCGGCCTGTACCGGAACTGAATGAAACCAATTTTATCCGGGCGATGCCGTGACAGGCGTCAAGCTGCGGAGTTTAATGAATACCTGTCCTTTTGGAGTTGATGCTATGCGTAAGTCTGTTCTGTTGGTTGCTTCCTTTTCCACCATGGCGATGTTGCTCACTGGCTGCCAATCGAACCTGACCGGTGACTCCTACTCCCGTGACGAAGCGCGTCGCGTACAGACGATTCGCATGGGCACCATCGAAGCGTTGCGTCCGGTAAAAATCGAAGGTACCAAAACCCCGATCGGCGGCGCCGCAGGTGCTGTGGTTGGTGGTGTCGGCGGTAGCGCCATCGGCGGCGGTCGCGGCAGCATCGTCGCAGCGGTCATCGGCGCAGTCGCCGGCGGCCTGCTGGGTTCGGCCACCGAAGAAGGCCTGACCCGCACCCAGGGCGTGGAAATCACCGTCCGCGAGGACGACGGCAGCATGCGCGCCTATGTACAACAGGTTCAGGAAAACGAAGTTTTCCGTGTTGGCGAGCGGGTGCGGATTGCTACGGTTGATGGCACGAGCCGCGTATCGCACTAAGCGCAAGCGGGTAAAAGAAAACCCCGATCAGGTGACTGGTCGGGGTTTTTTTTCGCATGCAGTGAGAGATGGAGCCTGACTGGGGGGGCATATCCGTTTCTGCGGTAATGGCTGCTGACGGTTTCGCTTTTACAGCGAGTCACTTTCGAAAAGCGCGAAAGTAACCAAAGCGCTTTTGCCCCGCCATTCGGTGCCTCGCCCAGGCTCGGCATGCCGTAACGAAGGCATTGCTCCGGGGGCCCGCCGCCATCGGCCATCCATGGCCGGGGGCGGCTACCGCGGCATCCCTGCCGCGGTGCCCCCTGCGCAACGCCTGCGTTCGGCCTCTGGGAAAGGGGCGGCAGATCTGAAGCCGAAGCAAAGCAACGGCAATGGCAACGGCAAGATCAAGATCAACAGCTTCGCGAGCAAGCCCGCTCCCACAGGGGAACGCGTGCGCTTGAAAGATCAGGCCGGCCGGTAGGCCGCCTCGCTTTTGCGGTGCACGCCCCCTCGAGAGACAGAGTGGAGGTTCTGCGCAGTGGGCAACCCGGCATGGATGCCGGGTTACCCGCCCCCGGCCATGGATGGCCGATGGCGGCGGGCCCACGGAGCAGGACCGGAGCGAGGGCACCCTGAGCCTAGGCGAAGGGCCGAACGAAAGGGGCAAAAGCCCTTGGTTACTTGGGGCTCTTCCAAGTGACTCGCTGTAAAAGCGAAACCGCCAGCAGCCGTTACCGAAGCAACGGATATGTACACGATCAAAACTAAACCGCCGAGCTAATACTCTTGCGACTCGCCACCGCCGTCACCGCATAACCGATCAACGCCGCCAGTATCGATCCAGTCAAAATCCCCATTCGATCCATCCCGGCATATTCACTGGCGCCCGGCACAAACGCCAGGGAGCCGACAAACAGACTCATGGTGAAGCCGATGCCGCAAAGGATGGCCACACCCAGCACCTGGCCCCAGTTGGCGCCTTGGGGCAGGGCGGCGATGCCGATTTTTACCGCCAGCCAGGTCAGGCCGAAGACACCGAGGGTCTTGCCCAGCAGCAAGCCGACCGCGATGCCCATCGGTACGTGGTGGGTAAAGCTTTCGAGGGTGACGCCGCTGAGGGACAGGCCCGCATTGGCGAAGGCGAACAGCGGCAGGATGCCGTAGGCCACCCACGGATGCAGGGCGTGCTCCAGGGTCAGCAAAGGTGACGGCTCGGCGTTTTTGGTACGCAGCGGGATGCAGAAGGCCAGGGTCACGCCGGCCAATGTCGCGTGGACACCGCTCTTGAGTACGCAAACCCAAAGAATCAACCCAATGATCATGTACGGCCCGAGCTTGACCACGCCCAGCCGGTTCATCGCGATCAGCGCCACGATGCAGGCCGCGGCGAGCGCCAGGGACAGGGTCGACAACGCGCCGGAGTAGAAGATCGCAATAACGATGATGGCACCGAGGTCGTCGATGATCGCCAGGGTCATCAGGAACAACTTCAACGAGACGGGCACGCGCTTGCCGAGCAGGGCCAGCACGCCGAGGGCGAACGCGATGTCCGTGGCCATCGGAATGGCCCAGCCACTCAAAGCTGTCGGATCATCGCGGTTCAAGAACCAATACAGCAGCGCCGGCACCACCATGCCGCCAATGGCAGCCGCGCCGGGCAGGACGATCTGCGAAGGCTTGGACAGCTGACCGTCGAGGACTTCACGCTTCACTTCCAGGCCGATCAGCAGGAAGAACAACGCCATCAGGCCGTCGTTGATCCACAGCAGCAAAGGTTTGGCGATCTGCAGCGCGCCGATCTGGGTGACGACGGGCGTGTCCAGCAGGCCGTTGTAGAGCCATGCCAGCGGGGAATTGTTGATGATCAAAGCCAGGGCTGCAGCGGCGATCAGTAACAGACCGCTGGCAGCTTCCAACTGAAAGAAACGCGTGAAAGTGCTACGCAGAGGCAAGGTCGCTCTCCATCGATGAGTTCAAAAGGTGGCACACCCTAACCCGTACCGTTAGTTGTTAAAACAAAAGTTATATTCTTTTTTGTTATATGCCATTACGACGCCAGCGCCCACCACGGAGCAGAGCCTAGCAGTTGCCGGACGTATTGAACCTCAGCTGTACCTGTGCGTGATGTAGGTTTTTTCCTAAGCTTGTGAATTGAGCCTTGCGATAAGGCCGACTCTTGCCTGATTCAACGAGAAAACCACCATGAGCGACAATCGACAGTGGGCCCGCGAAGCCATCCGGATTATCGAAGCCGACTTCCAGCGCAGCGCCGACACCCACCTGATTCCCTTGCCGCTGCCAGGTTTGCCGGGTATCGAGTTGTATTTCAAGGATGAGTCCAGCCACCCCACCGGCAGCCTCAAGCATCGGCTGGCCCGCTCATTGTTCCTCTATGCGCTGTGTAATGGCTGGCTCAAGCCTGGTGCGCCGGTGATTGAAGCGTCCAGCGGTTCGACGGCGATTTCTGAGGCGTACTTCGCCCGGTTGCTGGGCCTGCCGTTCATTGCGGTGATGCCGGCGAGTACCTCCAAAGAGAAGATCGCGCAGATCGCGTTCTACGGCGGCAAGAGTCACCTGGTAGATGATCCGACGCAGATTTACGCCGAATCCGAACGTCTGGCTCGCGAGCATGATGGTCACTTCATCGACCAGTTCACTTACGCTGAGCGCGCCACCGACTGGCGAGCGAACAACAACATCGCCGAATCGATCTTCCAACAGATGCGCTTTGAACAGCACCCCGAGCCGAGCTGGCTGATTTCCAGCCCCGGCACCGGCGGCACCACCGCAACCCTCGGTCGATATGTGCGTTATCGCCAGCATTGCACCCGCGTGCTTTGTGCCGATGCCGAGCGCTCGGTGTTCTTCGATTACTACCAGACCGGCGATGCCAGCCTGCGTCTGGACCACGGCTCGCGGATTGAGGGCATTGGTCGGCCACGGGTTGAGGCGTCGTTCCTGCCCAAGGTGATTGATGCGATGGTCAAAGTGCCGGACGCGTTGTCGCTGGCGGCCATGCATTACCTGGCGCAGCATTTGGGCCGGCGGGTGGGCGGATCGAGCGGGACCAACTTGATCGGCGCCTTGATGGCGGCCCTGCAGATGGTGGCGGCGGGGGAATCGGGGTCAATCGTGGCGATTCTGTGTGACGGCGGCGAGCGCTATGAAACCAGCTATTACGATCAGGCCTGGCTCAAAGCCCAAGGGTATGAGCTGAGTGGTTTGATTGATGCCGTTGCGGCGAGTGCCGAGCGTGGCGAGCCGCTGCCGGATACGGTGTTGCGCGCCAATATCTGACACCGACATCAAATGTGGGAGCGGGCTTGCTCGCGAAAGCGGTAGGCCAGCCAACATTTCTGTTGAAGGTTAAGCCGCCTTCGCGAGCAAGCCCGCTCCCACAAGGGGGATTTGCGTCAGTCTTTGAGGCCGAGGATATCTCGGGCTACCGCTTCAGCAATTCGAATCCCGTCCACACCTGCCGACAGAATCCCGCCCGCATAACCTGCGCCTTCACCGGCCGGGAACAAGCCTTTCACGTTCAGGCTCTGCATCGACTCATCGCGGGTAATACGCAGCGGCGACGATGTGCGCGTTTCGATCCCGGTCAACACCGCATCGTGCAGCGAGTAACCACGAATCTGTTTCTCGAACGCCGGCAAGGCTTCGCGAATCGCTTCGATGGCAAACGCCGGCAAGGCCAGCGCCAGATCGCCCAAGGCAACCCCCGGTTTGTAGGACGGCTCAACACTGCCCAACTCAGTGGACGGCTTGCCTGCAATGAAGTCGCCGACCAGCTGCGCCGGTGCCTCGTAGTTGCTGCCGCCGAGCACATAGGCGTGGGATTCCAGGCGTTCCTGCAACTCGATGCCAGCCAGCGGGCCGCCCGGGTAATCGACTTCCGGGGTGATCCCGACGACGATCCCGGAGTTGGCGTTGCGTTCGTTACGCGAGTACTGGCTCATGCCGTTGGTGACCACGCGGCCCGGCTCGGAAGTCGCCGCCACCACGGTGCCGCCCGGGCACATGCAGAAGCTGTAGACCGAACGTCCGTTGCTGGCGTGGTGCACCAGTTTGTAATCGGCGGCACCCAGTTTCGGGTGGCCGGCGTACTTGCCCAGGCGCGCGCGGTCGATCAGCGACTGCGGGTGTTCGATGCGGAAACCCACCGAGAACGGCTTGGCTTCCATGAACACACCACGGCCGTGGAGCATGCGGAAAGTGTCCCGGGCGCTGTGGCCCAAGGCAAGAATCACGTGTTTCGAATGAATTTGTTCGCCGCCGTTGAGTTCGACGCCGACCAGTTGGCCGTCTTCGATCAACACGTCGGTGACCCGCTGCTGGAAGCGCACTTCGCCGCCGAGCGCGCGAATCTGCTCACGCATGTTCTCCACCACGCCGGTCAGGCGGAACGTACCGATGTGCGGCTTGCTGACGTAGAGGATTTCTTCCGGCGCGCCGGCCTTGACGAACTCATGCAGGACTTTGCGCCCGATGAACTTCGGGTCCTTGATCTGGCTGTAGAGCTTGCCGTCGGAGAACGTCCCCGCGCCGCCTTCACCAAATTGCACATTGGATTCGGGGTTGAGCACGCTTTTACGCCACAGGCCCCAGGTGTCCTTGGTGCGCTGACGCACTTCGGTGCCGCGTTCGAGAATGATCGGCTTGAAGCCCATTTGCGCCAGCAGCAGGCCAGCGAAAATCCCGCATGGACCGAAACCGACGACCACAGGCCGTTGTTCCAGATCGGCCGGCGCCTGGCCGACCACTTTGTAGCTGACATCCGGCGCCACGTTGACGTTACGGTCATCGGCGAACTTATGCAGGACCAAAGCTTCATCGCGAACGTTGAGGTCGATGGTGTAGATGAAGCACAGTTCGGAGGACTTTTTGCGCGCATCGTAGCTGCGCTTGAACAAGGTGAAATCGAGCAGGTCATCGCTGGCGATGCCCAGGCGCTGCACGATGGCAGGGCGCAGGTCTTCTTCGGGATGGTCGATCGGCAACTTGAGTTCGGTGATTCGTAACATGACGGGATCCGGTTCGCGGGGCGCACAACTGCGCCAGGGCGGAAGGTGTACAGACAAGAGCACAAACCGGCGATTATAAGCCCCAAAGACGGATGTCCGTGAGGCTAAAACGATCAGTCGTCACGCGACCCGCCGAAATACCCGCAGCCGCGCTGAACCTGGCCGTCGATGCGCAGTTCGGCGCTCATGTGCTGGACGCTGCCGGTGGTGCTGTCGACGCAACGTTGTGGCGCGACCCACAGTTCGATGCGCTGGTTATTGGCTTCGGTGCTGAGGTTGAAACGGCCATCACCCAGTTGCTCTTCGACGTAGGGCAGGGCCAAGGGTGGCTGACCGGCGCGGTCGATGACCATGCCTTTGCCGCTGACTTTGACACTCCACTCCGGCCCATGCCCGGCGGCGCGCAGGATCAGCTGTTTAAAAATGGGATCGTTGCACGCAATGCCAGAGCGCTCGACGCGGTACAACTGCGCAAGATCGAGTCGGCTATCGGCACCACTGGCAACGATGCGGCCACGGACGTCGGCGAACAGCTTGCCTTGGGCATCCGCCAGGGTCGCGGCCTCTTGCAGGACGCTGGTGCCGCCGGTGTCGTTGACCACATAACTGCGCTGTTCATTGCACGGCTGGAACAGCAGCTTGCCGTCAGCCGCCGTCAACTGGCCCTGCATGCGGGTCTGGCCCACGTGGGAGGCATTTTCCCGGGGGCCATCGAGCAACTGGCAGGCGGCGAACAACGGCAGCAGGGCAACAAGGACTAAGGAACGGGCAACACGCATCTTTGGGTCTCCTGACAAGTGTCGCCACGTTACGCAGCCTGACCGTTCATCACAAGGGTTTAGCCCACGTGAAAGGTCTGACCTGTCTGCAAGCCTTCCACACTTTTTGCGTAGGCCAATGCCACATCAGCCGCTGGAACGGGTTTGTAGCCACGGAAGTACGGCGCATAGCTGCCCATGGCTTCGACCAGTACGTTCGGGCTGACCGAGTTCACCCGCAGGCCGCGGGTCAGTTCGATGGCCGCCGAGCGGACGAAACTGTCGAGGGCGCCGTTGACCAGCGCTGCCGAGGCACCGCTGCGAATCGGGTCGTGGCTGAGCACGCCGGTGGTGAAGGTGAACGAGGCGCCGTCATTGGCGAATTCGCGGCCGATCAGCAGCAGGTTGACCTGGCCCATCAGTTTGTCTTTCAGGCCCAGGGCAAAACTGTCTTCTGTCATTTCGCTCAACGGCGCGAAGGTCACGTTGCCGGCGGCGCAAACCAGCGCGTCGAACTTACCGGTCTGCTCGAACAGTTTGCGTATCGAGGCGCTGTCGCTGATATCCACATGAAAATCACCGCTGTTGCGGCCAATACGAATGACCTCGTGACGTTCGGACAGCTCCTTGTCGACCGCCGAACCAATGGTGCCGCCTGCGCCTATCAAAAGAACTTTCATGCTGCTGATCCTCGGGTGGAATGAATGAGGCTTCAGTCTAGAGTGGTTTTTTCTGCTGATAAGCGCGCTAATAGGCAACCTTTGGTTTTCAAATGGAAACAGTCCATGAGCGAGATGGATGATCTGGCGGCGTTCGCGGTGTTGATCGAAGCGGGGAGTTTCACCTTGGCGGCGCAGCAATTGGGTTGCAGCAAAGGCCAGTTGTCCAAGCGCATCAGCCTGCTGGAAACGCGGTTTTCCGTGGTCCTATTGCAACGCACGACGCGGCGCTTGAGCCTGACGGCGGCAGGCGCTGCATTGCTGCCGCAGGCCCAGGCGCTTGTAGTTCAAGTGGAGAGGGCGCGTCAGGCATTGGCGCGGTTGAAGGACGACATGGCCGGCCCGGTGCGTATGACGGTTCCGGTTTCGCTGGGGGAAACCTTCTTCGATGGTTTGCTGCTGGAGTTCTCTGGCCAGTATCCGCAGGTGCAGATTGAGCTCGACCTGAGCAACAGCTATCGGGATTTGTCCCGCGACGGTTTTGACCTGGCCGTTCGTTCCGAAGTGGCCAACGACCAGCGGTTGGTCGCGCGTCCGCTACTGGCATGGCACGAAATGACCTGTGCCAGCCCGGCTTACCTTGAGCAGTACGGCGAACCGCTGTCGCCCCATGAGCTGGCTGAGCATCGGTGTCTGCTCAACAGTCATTACAGCGGCCGCGAAGAATGGCTGTATCACCAGCAACATGAACTGCTGCGGGTGCGGGTATCGGGACCGTTTGCCAGCAATCATTACAGCCTGTTGAAAAAAGCTGCATTGGCCGGGGCCGGCATTGCACGGCTGCCGTCTTACTTGCTGCAGGCGGAATTGGCTGACGGGCGTTTGCGCTGGCTCCTGCGTGATTATCAGACCCGTACTATGCCGATGTACCTCGTGCATCCTTATCAGGGTGGGTTGCCGAAGCGCACCCAAGTGTTGGCGGATTATTTGATTGGCTGGTTCAAGCGTAGTGGTGAGGCGTTGGACAGGCTTTAACTGATCACATAAACCCCAGTGGGAGCGGGCTTGCTCGCGATGGCGGTTTCACATTCAACATTGATGCCGGCTGATAATCTGCATTCGCGAGCAAGTCCGCTCCCACATTGGATCTTCATTGTTGTTGAAGTGGGGCCAGGCATAAAAAAACGGCCCGCAGGCCGTTTTTTTGTTACCGCTAAGGCTCAACCACCGAGGTACGCTTCACGCACTTTCGGATCGGTCAGCAGTGCTTCACCGGTGCCTTGCATCACGACGCGGCCGTTCTCCAGAACGTACGCACGGTCAGCGATTTTCAGCGCCTGGTTAGCGTTCTGCTCCACGAGGAACACCGTCACCCCATCCTTGCGCAGCTGTTCGATGATGTCGAAGATCTGCTGGATGATGATCGGCGCCAGACCCAGCGAAGGCTCGTCGAGCAGCAACAGCTTGGGCTTGCTCATCAACGCGCGGGCGATGGCGAGCATTTGCTGTTCGCCACCGGACATGGTGCCGCCGCGTTGGTTGAAGCGTTCTTTCAGGCGTGGGAAAAGTCCGAGAACCTTGTCCATCTGTTCCTGATAATCGCCCTTTTCGGTGAAGAAACCGCCCATGGAAAGGTTTTCTTCCACGGTCAGACGGGCAAACACCCGACGACCTTCCGGCACTACGGCGATGCTCTTGCGCATGATCTGCGCCGAGGTCTGCCCGACGAGCTCTTCACCCATGTACTTGATGCTGCCGCTGTGGGCTTGCGGCGAGCCGCAAAGCGTCATCAGCAGGGTGGATTTGCCCGCGCCGTTGGCACCGATCAGGGTGACGATTTCACCCTGACGGATTTCCACGTTGACGCTGTGCAGGGCCTGGATCTTGCCGTAGAAGGTGGAAACGTTTTCGAATTGCAGCATTTACGCTTCCCCCAGGTAGGCTTTGATCACTTCAGGATTGTCGCGGATCTGTTCCGGCGTGCCGTCGGCCAGGGGCGTGCCCTGGTTGATCACGACGATATGGTCGGAAATGCTCATGACCAGTTTCATGTCATGTTCGATCAGCAGCACAGTCACGTTGTGCTCTTCACGCAGCATGCTGATCAGCGCCTTGAGGTCCTCGGTTTCCTTCGGGTTCAGGCCGGCGGCCGGTTCGTCGAGCATGAGGATCCGCGGGCGGGTCATCATGCAGCGAGCAATTTCCAGGCGACGCTGCTGACCGTAGGCCAGGGTGCCGGCCGGACGGTTGGCAAACGCCGTGAGGTTGACCTTGTCCAGCCAGTACTCGGCGAATTCCATCGCCTCGCGCTCGCTCTTGCGGAACCCCGGCGTCTTGAACAGGCCCGCCAGGAAGTTGGTGTTCAGGTGACGGTGCTGGGCGATCAAGAGGTTCTCGACCGCGGTCATGTCCTTGAACAGCCGCACGTTCTGGAAGGTCCGCACCACGCCTTTGAGAGCGATCTTGTGGCCGGGCAGGCCCTCGATCGCTTCGCCGTCCAGCAGGATGCTGCCGCCGCTCGGTTTGTAGAAACCGGTCAGGCAGTTGAACACGGTGGTCTTGCCGGCGCCGTTGGGGCCGATCAATGCCACGACCTGTTTTTCTTTTACGCTCAGGGCTACGCCGTTGACCGCCAGCAAGCCGCCGAAGCGCATGCTCAGATTTTCTACTTTAAGGATCTCGCGGCTCATTTGCGCAGCTCCATGTGAGGACGTTGCATGGGCAGCAGACCCTGAGGGCGCCAGATCATCATCAGCACCATCAAGGCGCCGAACATCAACATGCGGTACTCACTGAACTCACGCATCATTTCCGGCAGCAGGATCATCACCACGGCCGCCAGGATCACGCCCAGCTGCGAGCCCATGCCACCCAACACCACGATAGCGAGAATGATCGCCGACTCGATGAAGGTGAAGGACTCCGGTGTCACCAGACCCTGGCGGGCGGCGAAGAAGCTGCCGGCAAAGCCGGCGAAGCTGGCGCCCAGGGTGAAGGCCGACAGCTTGATGACCGTAGGATTGAGACCCAAGGCACGGCAGGCGATTTCGTCTTCACGCAACGCTTCCCACGCGCGGCCCAATGGCATGCGCAGCAAGCGGTTGATGACAAACAGTGCCGCCAGTGCCAGGAACAACGCAACCAGGTAAAGGAAAATCACCTTGTTGATCGAGTTGTAGGCCAGGCCGAAGTACTCGTGGAAGGTTTGCATGCCTTCGGCGGCTTTACGTTCGAAGGTCAGGCCGAAGAAAGTTGGTTTCTCGATGTTGCTGATGCCGTTCGGACCGCCCGTAAGGCCGGTCAGGTTACGCAGGAACAGACGGATGATTTCACCGAAGCCCAACGTCACGATCGCCAGGTAGTCGCCACGCAGACGCAGCACCGGGAACCCGAGCAGGAAGCCGAAAGTGGCCGCCATCAGACCGGCGATCGGCAGGCAGATCCAGAAGCTCAGGCCGTAGTAATGCGACAGCAACGCATAACTGTAGGCGCCGACGGCGTAGAAGCCGACATAACCCAGGTCCAGCAGACCGGCCAGGCCGACCACGATGTTCAAGCCCAGGCCGAGCATCACATAGATCAGCACCAACGTTGCGATATCCACCGCCCCGCGAGAACCGAAAAACGGCCAGACCAGCGCACCGGCGATCAACGCAATGATGATCCAGCGCTGAGTGTTCGGCAGGGTCAGGAAGTTACTGGCCTTGGCCGGAATCAGCGGCATGTTTGGCGAGGAGCGCCAGGCCGAGCTGATCTGCTGGTCGAACAGCACCCGCAGGAACATCAGCACCGAGCAAACGGCGATGGTGATCAGTGTGGCGTCACTGGTGCCATGGACTTCGAGGTTGATGCCGACGATGGTCAGTTTCAGACCCAGTACCGGGTAGGCAACGGCCCACACCAGCAAGGCGCTGAACAACGCCTGTTTAAGATTCCTAGTCATACTTTCTCAACCTCCGGACGGCCCAACAGGCCGGTTGGCCGGAACAACAACACCAGGACCAATAGACCGAACGCCACGACGTCCTTGTACTGGTCGCCGAAGATATCGGCACCAAAGGCTTCTGCCACCCCAAGCACGATCCCGCCGAGCATGGCTCCAGGGATGCTGCCGATACCGCCCAGTACTGCTGCGGTGAAGGCTTTGAGGCCGACAAGGAAACCGGCGTTGGGGTTGATCACGCCGTATTGCATGCTCAGCAGCACGGCCGCGATGGCCGCCAGTGCGGCACCGATGACGAAGGTCAGGGCGATGATGTTGTTGGTGTTGATACCCAGCAGGTTGGCCATCTTGATGTCTTCGGCACAGGCGCGGCAGGCGCGACCCAGGCGAGAGCGGGAGATGAACAGCGTCAGGCCGAGCATGGCGACGAGCGTCACCACGAACACCACGATTTGCATATAAGAAATCAGCACTTCTTGTGCGCCACCTGGTCCGAAGGAAAAGTTACCGGGGATCAGGTTGGGGATGGATTTGTCCTTGGAGTCTTGCGCCAGCAGAACCGTATTCTGCAGGAAGATCGACATGCCGATAGCGGAAATCAGCGGAATCAGACGGTTGCTGCCGCGCAATGGGCGGTAGGCGATCCGTTCAATGCTGTAACCGTAGGCACTGGTCACGACGATGGTCGCGATGAAAGCGGCGGTCATCAACAGTGGAACACTGTCGAGTCCCATCATTGCCAGCCCGGCGATGGCGATGAACGCCACGTAAGAGCCGATCATGTACACCTCGCCGTGGGCGAAGTTGATCATTCCAATGATGCCGTAAACCATCGTATAGCCGATGGCGATCAGGGCATACGTGCTGCCAATGGTCAGACCATTAACCAGCTGCTGGAAGAAGTGATAGATGTCAGGCATTACAGCGCTCCTAAAAACCTGATACGCATTTCACTGGTGGAGTCATTTTCCCGCTCGAGCCCCGTGGATCTGCACCCACTTCGAACGCGAGGTTTGCCAGCGAACCGCTGATGACGGTTTTGAGATTTTCAGGTGGGGAGACTGGCGGATCACGCCAGCGCGGCCCAATTACGTTCGTAAAACAAAGCCCACGGCACGCCGTGGGCTTTGTTGGCAGTCAGTCAGGCAACGCCTTACTGAGGTTTTGCTTCAGTTTTAGGTTTGCCGAAGTGCCACTCGTAAACCACAAATTTGAAGTCTTTCAGATCGCCCTTGGCGTCGAAGCTCAGGTCACCAGTCGGGGTTTTGAACGTGCCAGCGTGGATAGCTTCAGCCACTTTGGCAGTGTCTTCGCTCTTGGCAGCCTTGATACCGTCGGCGATCACGGTCACAGCCGAGTAGGCCGGGAACACGAACGGACCGCTCGGGTCTTCTTTCTTGGCTTTGAACGCATCAGCCAGGGCGATGTTGGCTGGATCCTGGTCGAAGGATTTCGGCAGGGTCACCAGCAGACCTTCGGAAGCATCTTTGGCGATCTGCGAAATAGAGTCGTTACCCACGCCTTCCGGACCCATGAACTTGGCTTTCAGGCCTTTTTCACTGGCTTGACGCAGGATCAGGCCCAGCTCCGGGTGGTAGCCGCCGTAGTAGACGAAGTCGACGTTGGCTTGCTTGAGCTTGGCGATCATCGACGAGAAGTCTTTGTCGCCGGCGTTGATGCCTTCGAACACGGCAACCTTGACGTTTTTGCCTTCCAGGGTTTTTTTCACGGCGGTGGCGATGCCTTCACCGTATTGCTGTTTGTCGTGCAGAACGGCAACGATTTTCGGTTTTACGAAGTCGGCAATGTAGTTACCGGCGGCAGGGCCCTGGGCGCTGTCCAGACCGATGGTGCGGAACACCATTTTGTAACCACGGGAAGTGATGTCCGGGCTGGTGGCAGCCGGGGTGATCATGATCACGCCTTCGTCTTCGTAGATGTCCGAAGCCGGTTGGGTGGAGCTGGAGCACAGGTGACCAATCACGAACTTGACGCCGTCGTTGACGACTTTGTTCGCGACCGCTACCGCTTGTTTTGGATCACAGGCGTCATCGTATTCGACGGCTTCGAGTTTCTTGCCGTCTACGCCGCCCTTGGCGTTGATTTGTTCGATGGCCATTTTGGCGCCACTGAACTGCATGTCGCCGTATTGGGCTACAGGGCCGGTCTTGGGGCCGGCGATGCCGATCTTGATGGTGTCAGCTGCGAACGAATGGCTGGCAACCCCGGCCAGAACCATAGCGGCAAACAGTTTGGAAATCTGCTTAGTAGCCTTAGTCATAGTGCTCCACTCTTACTGTTGTAGTTTTTATAGTCCTGGCGCCGTAGCAGCAGAACCGGGTCAGATATCTTCGATATCCTCCGGAAAATGCCCCCGGCAACTGTACCGGTACAGTGTAGAGCGCCGATTGTTAGCCTGGGAAGCTGGCGCCAGGGGGCAAAACCTGAGGGTGTCGCTTTATTGAAAGAAAAAGACAGAATCGCGGCGGGGGTTATAGCTGAACTATCAGCAATCCTTGGCTTTCCTGCTCTTTTCGTTCGGTAACTCAATTGCATCCGGGTTTTTCTGCCAGACCACCAACGTTATGATGACGTCGATTTCTTTTCCGGACAGGACCCATGACTCAAGAACCTAGCACCCTCTATGCCAAGCTGCTTGGTGAAACCGCATCTATTACTTGGAAGGAGCTGGAGCCGTTCTTCGCCAAGGGTGCCCTGTTATGGGTCGACCCGGGTCTGGATTTGATCGCTGCAGCCGAAGCCGTGGCCACGGATGAAGGCGAGAAAGTGGCTGCCTGGCTGGCCGCGGACAAGCTCGCCAAGCTGTCTGAAACGCGGGCGCTGGATCTATTCGAACGGGATCCGGAGCTGTGGGCAGTGGTTGTTTCGCCATGGATTTTGATCCAGGAAAGGGCGCAGGCCTAAAGTCATGCACCGATTTGGTGCTTGGCGTTGTCCAGAAAAAGTGTGTAGCCGAGTAGCGTGATGGCATGTTGCCGTAGAGAAAGGCCACAGAAGGGTCTTGGCGAGGGTGACGTAAACGTAACGGGAACAGTTTTATGAGCAGCCGATTGGCTGCTTAATTGTTTCTGATTATGAGGGACGGTAGGTTTTGAGGTGAATGTCAGGCCGCTTCCGCGAGCAAGCCCGCTCCCACACTCGATCGAGTATTTCCAGAAGAAATGCGATCAAAAAGTGGGAGCGGGCTTGCTCGCGAAGGGGGCGCCGCTGATTAAGCGGTTTTACCCGTATGGTTATTCAAGGAAATAACCTTGGTCTTGCCAATCCGGTGACGGTAGATCTCGCGCAGGTACTTGATTGCCTTCTTCACGCAGTCCCGGGACAGGCGAATGTCGTTGATCGAGACGAACTTGTCTTTGTCGTTGATCAACTCGCGGTACTTCTTCTCGTACATCGGTTTGATCGCATACCAGTTGGTATCGAGAATCTTCGCCGGGTTCTCGAACTCGTTGAGCAGGTCGTCGATCAGGTCTTCGTCGAATTCTTCGTTGATGATGAAGTCCAGGATCGAGTTGTCCAGGGTGTCATCAAAACGATACGGGTTCTTCGCAAAGCAACGCTTGATAAAGGCCACGATCAGCGTCAAGAAGTCGTCCGACAGGCACGGGCTCTTGGCGATCAGCGTGGTCAACGACAGGTTGGCCGAGGCGCCGATCACCAGCGCGTAACGCTTGAGCGTGGTGTTGGGGAACAGGCTGTTGAGGTGTGTCTTCAACCGGTTCAGGTCCATGTAGGACAGCTTGTAGTCCTTGGGCAACGAAACGATCGACACCACCGACGAGCAGTTCTTGAAGAAGTGCAGGTCGTGCAGGGCTGCCGCGTCATAACCCGAATTCTTGTACTGCTCCAGCGAAGCGCGATAGCGCTTGGACTCGATCGGCAACAGGCTGATGCCTTCGATTGCCTGAGTGACCTTGTTGAAGTGCGGCAGGTCGATGGAGCGGAAGAACAGATCGTCGATATTCAGCCGCTGCGGCTCTTTCTCGAACACCTTGAACTTGTCGTTGCTTGGCGGCGGGGTTTCCGGCACCACGGACTCGGCGTAGGCAATCGCCACCGGGCCGGCCAGACTCATGAACAAGTCGTTGGCGTCGAGGCGAATGGTTTCGCCGATGTCGATGCCCGCACGACGGAAATAGTTCTGGTCGTAGTCAGTCGTAACCGCCTGCGCCGTAAGAATGTTGAAGATCTGCTGCGAGATGTACTGGTTGGCGTGTTTTTCCATCGCGTTGACATCGATGTTCTGGATGTTGCCGTCATCGCTTTCTTCGGCGTAACGCATGATGTCGTTAGAGATCAGCATCATTGCGTTCCATGGGCGGATACGTCCCATGACGCTGGCTTCGCTGCTGTCTTCGTTGGCGAAGTTGTAAGAGAAGTCCCACTCTTCCGACAGGTATTTGCACAGCAGGCGACCGGCGTTGATGTGCAGCGCCTCGGACATTTCACTGCGGTGATCGGAAATGTTCGGCAGTACACAAATGCCGCTGGTGAAAATCGGCTCGAAAACGAAGGAATGACCGCTCTTGCCGTCGTGTTCATCCATCGGCTTGGTGTCGAACGTCTTGTTCATGTACGAGTGCTGCTGGGCCAGGCCGAACTCCGAAGCCATGCCCGAACCGGTACCGCCGCCGGCACTGAAGATCGAGAAATACAGGCGCGACTGGTTGGCCTTGATGCCGCAGCTGTCGATCAGGTACGAGTGAATCATCTTCCAGTCGGGGCTGGAGAATCGCTGGGTGTCCTTGTTCAGGATGATCTTGGCCAGGTACTGTCCGAGGATCGGCGCGTTACCGGCGCCACCGGCATGGACTTCCGACAGGTCCATGATTTTCATTTTGCTGTAGTCGCGCAGGAAGCCGCTTTTTTCGCCCTTGCGCGAGAAGCGGATACGCCCGGCGATGTCTTTGTCCAGGTCGCCGAGCATCACCAGCGGTTCCACCAGGAACACGGGTTTTGAAGATTTGTTCGGCCCCAGGCGCAGGTTATTGCGAATCCACTGTGCCGGGCTGTAGCCCTTTTCGGCATAGCGCTTGTCCGGTGACAGGCGGTCTTCGTTATTGAATTCGTTGAGGTAAAACTTGCGGGCGTTGTACACCAGTTCCGCGACGTCCAGCGCGATGTTCGAACCGCAGCGACCCAGGCCGATCAAGCACACCGACGGGAATTCCTGGTCGTTGTGCTGTTCGTTGTCGCCTTCCAGATGCGGCGGGCGCGGGAACACCATGTCGCGTAGACCGTCGAGGTTATCGAGGATGCGGTCGGTGTTGGTTTCGGTGAAGTACAGGTATTGCTGAGTCGCCAGCGGGCGCGACGGCGTCGATGACTTCGACGGCGCGGGGCTGTTCGCCGCGGGGCTCAGCGTCAGATCGGATATCGCAGTGGCCGGATTGTTTTTAGAAGTCATTGTGCGCCATATACCTGAACTGGTTGGTTGGGCGACAGGCTGTCGTCAAACCATCACGGAATGGGAACTCGCGTCTTTTTGCAGCGCGTATTAGGCCCAAGCGTCAGAGCCTTGGCCTGAGCATCGCTCGGGGGAATCCTTTCCTAAGTCATGATGAATCGGCCAATATTCGACGATCTTTAATCAAAAGGAGGCTAAATGATGGCAACGCTACCTTCGCTCGGGTTTGCCGGAATCGGTTTGATGGGGTTACCCATGTGCCGGCGCTTGCTGGCTTCGGGTTACCCGCTGACCGTGTGGAACCGCAATCCGGCCAAGTGCGCGCCTCTGGTTGAGGCCGGCGCCCGGCAAGTCGCTACGCCTGTCGAGTTGTGCCAGCACGCCGATGTAGTGATGTTGTGTCTGGCGGACACATCGGTGGTACGCGAGGTGGTTTTTGGTCCGGCCGGGGTTGCCGAGGGTGCGAAAAGTGGTCAATTGCTGGTGGATTTTTCCAGCCTGGAACCCACCGCCACGCGGGAAATGGCGACAGAGCTGGCCAGCAAAAGCGCTATGAAATGGCTGGATGCACCGGTGTCCGGCGGAGTGGTCGGCGCCGAGGCGGGCAGCCTGGCGATTATGGTGGGGGGCGACGCGGCGGACCTTGAGCGTGTCAAACCGGTTCTACTGAGTCTTGGTCAGCGCGTGACCCATATGGGCGCTGTCGGGGCAGGCCAGGTGACCAAGGCGTGTAACCAGATGATCGTTGCCTGCAACGCGCTGGTGATTGCCGAAGTGGTGGCCTTGGCCGAGCGTTCCGGTGTCGACGCCAGTCTGATTGCCGAGGCCCTGGCCGGTGGTTTTGCTGATTCAAAACCGTTGCAGATTCTCGCCCCGCAAATGGCCGAGAGTCGTTTCGAACCGGTGAAATGGCACGTACGCACGTTGCTCAAGGATCTGGACACGGCCGTGAAGTTTTCCCGTGAACAGGGTTCAGCCACACCGATCAGTGGATTGGCCGCACAGCTGATGCGGCTGCATGGGGGCCAGGGTTTCCTGGAAAAAGATCCGTCGACGTTAGTGCAGCTGTACCGAGCGCCAGACCGAAAGGACTGATGCAACGCGAGTGCTTGCGCTGATTGATTTCGTTCAGCACCGGACGCAATTCGGTCAGCGGCACCGGACGACTGAGCAGGTAGCCCTGGACGAAGTCGCAGCCATTGCGTTCGAGAAATTCGTATTGCTCGAAGGTTTCCACACCTTCGGTCACCACCTGCAAGTGCAGGGTATGGGCCATGACGATAATCGCCTGGACTATCTCCATGTCCTGGGTGGCCTTGGGAATGTCCTGGATGAACGAGCGGTCGATCTTCAACGTGTTGAGCGGCAGGCGCTTGAGGTAAGCCAGGGATGAGTAACCGGTGCCGAAGTCATCGATCGACAGAGAAACCCCGAGGGCGCGAATCTGGCGCAGCAACACCAGCGAATTGGCGATGTTGTTCATCACCGCATTCTCGGTCACTTCCAGTTCCAGCCGCTGCGGCGCCACCCCGGAGATTCGCAGCGCGTGTTCGATTTCATCGACCAGCTCTGCGCGCGCCATGCTCAGGGGCGAGCAGTTCACGGCGATCTTGAGTTCTTCGCAGCCATGGTGTGATAACTCACCCAGGTCGTCACAGGCCTTGCGCAGCACCCAATTGTCCAGTTCGGTGATCAGGCCGTTGGCCTCGGCAATGGCGATGAAGCGATCCGGTGCCAGCAATCCGTGCACCGGATGTTGCCAGCGAATCAGCGCTTCAAGCTTGCTGACCTTGCCGGTTTTCAGTTCGTAGATCGGTTGGTAATAGAGCATCAGCCCGGTGTCTTCGCGCAGGGCATGACGCAGTTCTTCTTCCAGTTGCAGCTCCAGCGTGGCGCGGGTTTTCAGGTTCTCACTGAAAAAATTCAGGCTGTTGCGGCCGTTGCCCTTGGACTGATACAGCGCCAGGTCGGCGTTTTTCAGCAGCTCCTCGCACGTCTTGCCATCTTCGGGAAACAGGCTGATGCCAATGCTGGTGGTCATCACCATGTGCCGCCCGGACAGCTCGATGGGCTCCTTCATTTTCAACATGATGCGCTGGGCCATGTGCCGCGCTTCTTCACGATCGTGCAGGCCGATGAGGATGCAGAATTCGTCGCCGCCGAAGCGTGCCACCACATCTTCATGACTGCGCACCGATCCCTTGATGTGGCTGGCGAGGACTTTGAGCAATTCGTCGCCGGCATCATGGCCGAGGCTGTCGTTGATGCGCTTGAAATGGTCGATGTCCAGGAACAGCACCGCCAACATGCCGCCTTCGTTGGTCTTCTCGATGAGCTTTTCGGCAAAGAGTTGATTGAAGCCTCGGCGGTTGAGCAGGTTGGTCAAGGCGTCGTGGTGCGCCACTTGCTGCAGTGACATGCGCGCCTGGTCCAGTTGACTGAGCAGGGCGTTGACCCGTTGCAGGTCGCGCTCCTTGATTTGCAGCTTCTTGTCCGCCAGTGCCGCGCTGATGCTGCTGCCGATGATCAGCAGCGTGATAACCGCCACCGCCAGCCCCAGTTGCAGGTGATTGTTGTCGCCGGGCAGCGTCTGCAGTGCGCCGTCGGGCAGCACCAGATTGAGGGCGGCCATGCCGGTGAAATGCATGCTGACGATGCCCGCCCCCAGCACCAGGCTGGCGATGTATTTGAGCAACTGATGGGCCAGACCGGCGCCGTCGCGCAGATGGCTCGATATCAATAGGGCTGCGAGGCTGGCACCAATAGCGATAACAATGGAGAGGGTGAACAGCGCGGGGTGGTAGTAGGTGATTGCATTCGAACGCATGGCGGCCATGCCGGTGTAATGCATGCAGGCAATGCCCAGGCCAATGCAGATCGAAGCTTGAAGGTACTGCCGGAAACTCAGTCGAGGGTGACTGAGGGTGTGCATTGCCAGCCACGAGGCGAGCAGGGCGATCAACAGCGAAAGGAGCGTGACAGGCAGTTCGTAATGGATCTCGATCGGCGCCTGGAACGCAAGCATGCTGATGAAGTGCATGGCCCAGATCCCGCCCGCCAGGCACGCGGCACCGACCAGGCGCCAGAGCCGCTGGGAGGCGGACTTTTCTGCATTACCGACCCGTTCGGCCATGTCCAGTGTGGCAAAGCCGCCGACACACGCGACTACATACGCCAGCAACACCAGGAAAGGGTCATGTGCACAATTGAGTATTACCTGCCCGCTTTTTGGAAGCTCGGTAATGAAATGCAAACCAAGCCACTCCATAGCATGCCCCGTCTTTGTCATCCCGACGCCATAAACCCTGGCGAATGCATTGGAGTATAGAGGTCATGTACAGAGCGCAAGAAATAGTGGCACATTGACGTCAATCATTTTGGAATGAACATTGGCTTCTTTAGAAATAAATTGTTGCACCGGCAGCGCCAGCTTCCATGGGGGGGTATCAGCTTTACGAATAATTACAGACAGCTCTTGCGGCCCTGACTAGATTGCAGGTTCCGGGGGCAGTGAGGCCTCATAACAATAAAAGAGACGGACCCATGCAGAACTCGACCCAAGCGGCGAATGCCTGGCGCATTTTGTTCCTGCTGTTCCTGGCCAACCTGTTCAACTTCTTCGACCGCACCATCCCCGCCATCATCATCGAGCCGATCCGCATGGAATGGCACCTCAGCGACTTTCAGCTGGGGATCATCGGTACAGCTTTCACTATCGTCTACGCGATTGCCGGTCTGCCCTTGGGGCGGATGGCCGATACCGGTTCGCGCAGCAAATTGATGGGCTGGGGCCTGGCGGCGTGGAGCGGACTGACGGCGGTCAATGGCTTGGTGGGCAGTTTCTGGAGTTTCCTGATCGTGCGCATGGGCATTGGCATCGGTGAAGCCAGTTACGCACCGGCGGCCAACTCGCTGATTGGCGATCTGTTTCCGGCCCACCGTCGGGCGCGGGCCATGGGCATTTTCATGCTGGGTCTGCCGTTGGGGCTGCTGCTGGCGTTCTTCACCATCGGCTGGATGGTCAAGGTGTTCGACAGCTGGCGTGCGCCGTTCTTCATCGCAGCGGTGCCGGGGCTGATCCTGGCGGTCTTCATGTTCTACATCAAGGAACCCAAGCGCGGCGCGGCGGAAAGTGTGCAAGTCTCGCAAGAACGCGTGGACCGGCCGATCCGTCGGGTGTTGGCAGTGCCAACCTTCCTGTGGCTGGTGATGGCGGGGCTGTGCTTCAACTTCGCGACGTATGCCTGCAACTCATTCCTGGTGCCCATGCTGCAGCGTTATTTCCTGATGCCGTTGCAGGACGCAGCGGTGGCGACCGGGGTGATTGTTGGCGTGACCGGGCTGTTCGGCCTGACACTGGGCGGTTGGGTCGCGGACAAGATTCACCAGCGAGTGGCCAACGGCCGTCTGCTGTTTGCGGCGTTCAGCCTGATCATTTCGACCGTGTGCACAGCATGGGCGCTGCATTCGGGGCGGATCGAAATCGGCGTGTTCGTGGCGGTATTCAGCTTGGGTTGGCTGTTTGCCTACAACTTCTACACCTGCGTTTACACGGCGATTCAGGACGTGGTCGAACCGCGCTTGCGGGCCACGGCCATGGCGCTGTTCTTTGCCGGGTTGTATTTGTTGGGCGGTGGTCTGGGGCCAGTTGTGGTGGGCGCTCTGTCCGATCACTTTGCTCATGCAGCGATGCTGGCGGCCGGTGCCGGGCAGATGACCGAGGCATTCAAGGCGGTTGGCTTGCATGACGCGATGTACCTGATCCCGGTGGCACTGTTTTTCACCATGGTGTTCCTGGTCCTGGCGTCGCGGTGTTTTGTGAGGGATGCCAAACGAATGAAGGAAGGGCTGGTGGCGGTGGTTGAGCCTGGGGTTGCTGCGGCGTCGGCGTGAGTGACCTTGAAGGAATGATTATTTCTGGTTTTTGTCTGCTGCCCGCTTTGGGGTGGCAGACAGTACCAAGCCGATCACACCTATATAAAGGATGATGCCAGCGATACTGAGTAATGTATCGAGCACAAATGCACAAATCAGAAGTATCCCCAAAAGTGAGGCAAGCAATAAAAGAAAGTTGGATATAAAGAAAATAGACAGTCTTATAACAAACGACTTGGCTTTCATCATGGTTGACAAAAACATACCCAAAATTGTAAGTGCAATGGCTGCAATACCTATGGCCTGTAAGGCTACCGTCAGTATCACTACGATAGATAAACCTTCGGTGTCAGAAAGGTCTTCCGAGTTGATTGGAAGCTGGGCCGCTGCATAAAGCAAACAGAACCAAGCCGCGATGAACGGTACAATAGAAGCCAGTAGGCGTAGGTGCGGGCGCATAAGTAGTATTTGTCCTGATGAAATGGGTTGGTCGCCAGTGTGTGCGCGACCAATTGATATGAATGGTCTAATGCAGTAAATCGTAGATCAGTATAAGTGAAAATTAGCGTTCTATAGTTATCACGTTAGTGCCTGTGATGGCGATTTGATAGGGTTGGGCGTTTAAATATTTCTCAACGGCTGCGAGTACGCTGGTGGAACTCTCGCCTATTACGGAGCGCCATGTGCCCGCATTTGCATCATATATATCGTTGTAGGCTCGTGCCCCGCCATTGAAAGATAATTTTCCGTTTTCATGCTTCGTGATTGTGCCTTCGATTTTTAGAGTGATATTGCCAAGCCAAACTTCGGTCAACCAGGAGTTCGAGCCTGTGTTGTACGGGACTTTATCCAAAGCAATTGTTGTCCAACCTAGGGGAGCACGAGCAAGCGCCGACTCCAGCATCGGAATTGGCGTGCTGGACAGGTTTAAGCCCAAGCTATTGATGTTCGTCTCTGCAGTAGCACCTTTCCCATAAAGAAAATGACCAAATGCAGCAAGTGGAGTTAAAGTGCCGCCAGACAGGCCAGTAGATTCCGGAACAGACCCCGCTTTGAAGTTGCGTGAGGTATAGTTTAGTGCTTGCGCCGGAGACATGTTTGGGTTCAAACAAATATAGTTGTCAGCGAAAGGGATCGCCTGCATATCTCGCACTATGGATTGAACAATGCCCAAGGCGACCCCGTTTCTAATAGAGGCTTGTTGCTCATTGGTGATCTTTATGATCATCTCTCGCCATAGTCCTTGGCCGTAGAATTCATTTCGCTCTTGTTGCTGTGCAATAAAAATCATTGCAGGATTCGGGGCTGGCCAAGCACCGCCGCCTGATGGTGGAGAGTAACCAGGTGCTGTAGTGGTAACTTTAAGAGGTGGTAGCGTAATTCCATTACTCATAGGTAAATTCCTTGTAGTTGTTACTGTGGGGAGCTGAGTTTCATTCGCTCACAGGGCTGTATTTTCTTCCTTGGAGATCGTTGGCCTTGGAGGTGGTATGTTTTCCGCATTTCCATGCTAATTGATTAATTGACGGAGTGCGTCTGAGAGCTGAGTCGGAAATCTCTTTTCGAAAGTAGGAAAAAGCCGAAATAAAATATAATTGCTACTGTGGTGTGCAAGTTGCCGAAGTCTCCTATGCAACTGTCGGAAATATCCTGCGCATTGGCTTGGTAACCCCTATGCATGCTTGTATCAATCACTTATCCAATAAAAAAGGCCCGCATCGCTGCGGGCCTTTTTTGTTTCAGGGGTGGAGCAGGGGACTTAACCCGCCACCAACACCCGAATCGCTTCCAGTCGCAGCGCAGCCTTGTCGAGCATGGCCAGGCCTTGCTCGCGTTGTTTGCGCAGGGCAACCAGTTCGCTGTCGCGTACGGTCGGGTTGACCGCTTGCAATGCGGTCAGGCGCGCCAGTTCTTCGTCGGTGTCGGCGGCCAGGCGACGCTGCGCCTCGGCAACACGCTCGGCGTGACGCGGGAAGATCTTCTCTTCGCCGGCGTTGATCCGTGGCGTCAGTTGATCGCGCTGGGCCTGGATGAACTTGTTGGCGCTGGCACGCGGCACACTTTCCAATTGATCGTTCAGGGTTTCGAACGACACCCGGGACGACAGGTCGTTGCCATTGGCATCGAGCAGGCAGCGCAGGGCGGCCGGTGGCAGGTAACGGCCCAGTTGCAGGGAGCGCGGGGCAACCACTTCGCTGACGTAAAGCAGTTCCAGCAGCACGGTGCCAGGCTTGAGGGCCTTGTTCTTGATCAGCGCCACGGCGGTGTTGCCCATGGAACCGGACAAGACCAGGTCCATGCCGCCCTGAACCATCGGGTGCTCCCAGGTGATGAACTGCATGTCTTCGCGAGACAGCGCCTGGTTGCGGTCGTAAGTGATGGTCACGCCTTCGTCGTCGCCCAGCGGGAAGCTGGCGTCGAGCATTTTTTCACTCGGCTTGAGGATCAGGGCGTTTTCCGAATGGTCTTCGCTGTCGATGCCAAAGGCGTCGAACAGGGTTTCCATGTAGATCGGCAGCGCGAACTGATCGTCTTGCTCGAGGATGTCCTCGACCAGCGCATCGCCTTCGCCGGCGCCGCCGGAGTTGAGCTCCAGCAAACGGTCGCGGCCGGTGTGCAGCTCGGCTTCCAGACGCTCACGCTCGCCGCGGGCTTCGTCGATCAGCGCTTGCCACTCGCCGTCGTCGGCGTTTTCCAGCAGCGGCAGCAGGCGCGAACCGAACTGATGCTGCAAGGCGTTGCCGGTCGGGCAGGTGTTGAGGAATGCGTTCAGCGCTTCGTGGTACCACTGGAACAGGCGCTCTTGCGGGCTGGTTTCCAGGTACGGCACGTGCAGTTCGATGATGTGCTTCTGGCCGATCCGGTCCAGACGACCGATCCGTTGTTCCAGCAGGTCCGGGTGGGACGGCAGGTCGAACAGCACCAGGTGGTGGGAGAACTGGAAGTTGCGACCTTCACTGCCGATTTCCGAACAGATCAGCACTTGCGCGCCAAATTCTTCGTCGGCGAAGTAGGCAGCGGCGCGGTCACGTTCGAGGATGTTCATGCCTTCGTGGAACACCGTGGCCGGGATGCCGGAACGCACGCGCAGGGCGTCTTCCAGGTCCATGGCGGTTTCGGCATGGGCGCAGATCACCAGGACTTTGGTGCGCTTGAGCATCTTCAGCGTATCGATCAGCCACTCGACGCGCGGGTCGAATTTCCACCAGCGCTCTTCTTCGTTGGCGTCCGGCTGGGCCTGGAAGCTGACTTCCGGGTACAGCTCGGCGTGATCGCCCAGCGGCAGTTCGAGGTATTCGTCCGGGCACGGCAGCGGGTATGGGTGCAGTTTGCGCTCCGGAAAACCCTGCACGGCGGCACGGGTGTTGCGGAACAGCACGCGGCCGGTGCCGTGGCGGTCAAGCAGTTCGCGGACCAGACGGGCGGCAGCTTCGGTGTCGCCATCGTTGACCGCGGCCAGCAGCGCTTCGCCTTCGTTGCCAAGGAAACCATGAATAGTCTTGTGCGCTTCCGGCGAGAGGCGCCCCTTGTCCAGCAATTCCTGAACGGCTTCGGCCACCGGGCGATAGTTTTCGCTCTCGGCGCGGAAGGCGTGCAGGTCATGAAAACGGTTCGGGTCGAGCAGGCGCAGACGGGCGAAGTGGCTGTCCTGGCCCAGTTGTTCCGGGGTTGCGGTCAGCAGCAATACGCCGGGAATGACTTCGGCCAGTTGCTCCACCAGCGAGTACTCGGGGCTGGCCTTTTCTTCGTGCCACACCAGGTGGTGCGCTTCGTCGACGACCATCATGTCCCAGCCCGCCGCAAACAGCGCGTCCTGGGCTTTCTCGTCTTCCACCAGCCACTCCAGTGCAACCAGTGCGAGCTGGGTGTCTTCGAACGGGTTGGCGGCATCGCTTTCGATGAAGCGTTCTTCGTCGAACAGCGCGACTTGCAAGTTGAAGCGGCGGCGCATCTCCACCAGCCATTGGTGCTGCAGGTTCTCAGGAACCAGGATCAGCACACGGTTGGCGCGGCCCGAGAGCAGTTGGCGATGGATCACCAGGCCGGCTTCGATGGTCTTGCCCAGACCCACTTCGTCCGCCAGCAGAACCCGCGGCGCAATGCGGTCGGCGACTTCACGGGCGATGTGCAACTGGTGTGCGATCGGTTGCGCACGCACGCCGCCCAGGCCCCAGAGCGCGGATTGCAACTGGCGGCTGGTGTGTTCCAGGGTGTGATAACGCAGGGAGAACCAGGCCAGCGGGTCGATCTGCCCGGCGAACAGACGGTCGCTGGCCAGACGGAACTGGATGAAGTTCGACAGTTGGGTTTCCGGCAGGGTGACCACTTCGTTCTGCGCGTTGAGGCCGTGGTAGACCAGCAAGCCGTCGACATCGTCGACTTCACGCACGGTCAGTTTCCAGCCTTCGAAGTGAGTGATCGAGTCACCCGGCGAAAACCGCACACGAGTGAGGGGCGCATTCCGTAGCGCGTACTGGCGAGTGTCGCCAGTGGCCGGATAGAGCACGGTCAACAAGCGGCCGTCCTGTGCCAGAACGGTGCCCAAACCCAGCTCGGCTTCGCTGTCACTAATCCAGCGTTGCCCCGGTTGATACTGCTGCGCCATGCTGCCTGACTCCCACCTTGAAAAAGCGGGCTATCTTAACGGAATGAGGCCTTCAGGGCCAAAGGACTCTCATAAAAACTCGCAGAATTACGTTAGTCCAACGATGTACAGGATGTTGGTCGGGGCACTTGTAAGTGCCAACCGGGTCACAGTTTGCGACCGATGGCTCAAGTCGCCATCCGCGCAGCCGACAGCCTGCTGACAGGAGACTAATAATTATGCTGCCCCCGATGCTCCCCTTGAGTGCCGTACCGATCACCTCACAGCATGACCCGATCCGCCAGCGCCCGGATATTCCGCCCGTGGTGCCTGTGCAGGACAGCTCCAACGAAAGCACCATCGACCTGCAAAAGCGTGATCCCGAAGAAGCGGCCCTGCAGCTGCGCGAGGAACAGCGCCGACAGCAGCAACGGGACAAGCGTCGTCGTGAAGCTGATGAAGATCCCGAAGCCCACCTGGCGATTCCCGGTGACGAGCTCAATGCTGACAACACCGTGCCGGTGGCGCCGCTGATGGAAGATCAGCCACGCCAGGGGCTTTGGGTCGATATCGAGATTTAGTCCTGGCTGTTGGCTTGCTCGCCGAGATTCATGCCTTCAGTTCGAAAATCGCATCAATCTCCACCGCCACGCCACCCGGCAGGCTCGACACGCCGACAGCCGTGCGCACATGCCGGCCTTTCTCGCCGAGGGCGTTGACCAGCAGATTGGATGCGCCATTGGCGACCGCGCCCTGGCGCTGGAAGTCCGGGGTGCTGGCGATAAACACGCCGAGGCGGATGATGCGCACCAGTTTCGACAGGTCATCACCCAGGGCATTGCTCAATTGCGCAAGCAGACCCAGAGCGGCGATTTCGGCGGCGTTGGCGCCTTCTTCCTCGGAGATCGACTCGCCTAGGCGACCGATAAACACCGGTTTACCCTCCAGCATCGGGATCTGCCCGGAAATGAACAGTTGGTTTTGGCTGACCACGTGGTTCACGTAATTGGCGATCGGCTGGCTCGGAGTCGGCAGAATCAAACCCAGTTGCTGGACGCGGTGGACGAGTGAGTCGGTCATGGTGAATCCTCCTGAATGAAGGGTTCAGCTTGGTGTGCTCTCAATAGCGCGACAAACGGATAGATTTAATCCGACGTATTCAAATAATTCATGCGTTGGCGATTTCATTCAGCCACTGACTAAAACATTCTGCTGCGTGGTTTAGCGGACGGTCGGGAGTGACCAGCCAATAACCGATGTCGCTCATGAACAGCGGAGTATCGAAGGCTTCCACCAGCGCACCTTCCTTGAACCGGCGTTCAATCAAGTGATGACGGCCCATGGCGATGCCTTGGCCGGCCACGGCAGCTTCGACGACGATGTTGTAGTCGTGGAGCATCACGCTGGGGTAATGGGCAAGTTCGATGCCGTTGTGCGCGCTCCAGTCTGCCCACTCGAACGGTTGATAGGACTTGGCCATGAGCAGCGGGCCGTTGCCGACGCCTTGGTTTTTGAAGGCCGGGCTGCAAACGGGCGTCAGTTTTTCCACCATGAAGCGCCGGGCCTGGACCTTGGGCCAGCCACCCTTGCCGTAACGGATCGCCAGGTCCACTTCGCCACCGCCGACATCGGCCAGTTGCACCGAAGGCAACAGTTCCACATGGATGTGTGGGTAGCGCGCATTGAAACCGGCCAGGCGCGGTGCTAGCCACAGGGTGGCGAATGAAGCGAGGAGGCCGATGCGCAGGGTGGTTTCCTGCTGTTCATTGCCGCGCAGTTCGCGGGTGGCCAGGGCAATGGATTCCAGGGCGGGTTGAATCTTGCGGTAGTAAGTTTCGCCGGCTGGCGTCAGATCGATGGCCCGTGTGCGACGGATAAACAGCCGCTGGTTCAGGAACTGCTCAAGTTTCTGCACCTGATGACTGATTGCGCTTTGGGTCACTGACAGCTCATCGGCGGCCTTGATGAAACTCAAATGACGCGCCACGGCCTCGAAGGCGCGCAGGGCCATCAAGGGTGGCAGATCCTGGTGCAATTCCACGGCGCGGGTCCTTTGGTCCATCGCAAAGTCGCGATTGTGCGGTGAAAAACCGGCTTGAGCACATGTTTTGTTGAGGCGTCGTTGCGCGGGTGACTGGTCAGCGCTGGCGCCAGACCGCATTATTGACGCAATCCTGCCGAGCGATGCGGCACCTCAATTTCATTCACGCGATGCACTGAACGCCATGAGCCAAGACGACAAACTGATCGACCTCAATACCGAACGCGCCAAACGTGTTCATGACCTCAACGAAAAGCGCCTGAATGAAGTGCGCCAGGCATTTGAACAAGCCATGCCGTTGGGGAAAGCGAAGAAAAAGCCGAAAAGCAAACCGAAAAAGCGTTGATACCCCCCCTGCATCCCTTGATGCAGGTCAGTTATTTCCCTCCTTTACGCCCAGTCTCGGGCGACATTGATCCCGGTCAATTTTTTCTCCTGCCTGATTGGTTAACTTAGCCCCATCGCAACAGGGCAAGTGCAGGAGAGCCGTCATGTTCATCGACAACGTGGTGATCGCCGGAGTGCTGACAGTCGGCCTCATGGTTCTGTTTTTCGCAGGGTTTGGATTTTTTATCTGGAAGGATTCGCATAAGCGGAAATAGCCGTAAGTCTTTCTGGAAGCAATGAGCACGCAAGGCATTTTGGGCAACTTCGGTTGCCTTTTTTTTTGCCCGATTCTTGAGGAGTACACCGAATCACGTTGGGGCGGGCTTGCTCGCGAAAGCGGTGTGACAGCTAGCATCAATATTGACTGACACTCCGCCTTCGCGAGCAAGCCCGCTCCCACAGCGGATTTGTGGTGTTCGGAAATACGTAGGCATGAAAAAGGCGCGGCTCTAACGAGGCGCGCCTTTTTCGTTGCAGCTGTGTATCAGCTGGCCAGTGCCTTGGAAGCCAGCCAGAACAGGCCGGCCGACAGGGCCACGGTCGCTGGCAGGGTCAGGACCCAGGCTAGCAGGATGGTTCTGACGGTACCGCCTTGCAGGCCGCTTTTGTTGGCGACCATGGTGCCGGCAACGCCCGAGGACAGTACGTGGGTGGTGGACACCGGCAGGCTGAAGATGTTGGCCATGCCGATCAGGCTCGCGGTAGTGATCTGTGCCGACATGCCTTGGGAGTAAGTCATGCCTTGCTTGCCGATCTTCTCGCCGATGGTCAGTACCACGCGTTTCCAGCCGACCATGGTGCCCAGGCCCAGTGCCAGCGCAACCGCCAGAATCACCCAGAACGGAGCGTATTCGGTGGTGGCGGTCAGGTCTTTGCGCAGTTTGTCCAGATCAGCCTTTTCACGGGCAGCGAGGCCTGGCAACTTGCCGACTTTCTTGGCCGTGTCGTCCAGGCAGAGCAGGTAGCGACGTACTTCGATTCGGCTTTCCGACGGCAGCGAATGGTAGTCAGCTACACCCTTAAGCGTGCCGAGCAGGGCGGTAATGGTCGGTTCGGTCTGTTGCGGGTTGCAACGGAATTTCTCCGGCAGATCACCTTCCACGCTTTTGCCCAAGGCCAGGAACTCGCCCAGCGTATCGGCGTTGCGCTTGTAGAACTGGCTCAGGTGCAGGGTCGCATCGCGAGTCCGTTCGATCTGGTAGGTGGTGCTGCTCAGGTCAAGTACGAACTGTGCCGGCACGATACCGATCAGTACCAGCATGATCAGGCCGATACCTTTCTGGCCATCGTTGGAACCGTGCACGAAGCTCACGGCCATGGCCGAGATCACCAGCACCAGGCGGTTCCAGAAAGGTGGATGCTTCTTGTCGTCGATCTTGCGGCGCTGTTCCGGTGTCTTGTGCATCTTCGACAGTGGACGCCACCATTTCAGGCCGATCAGTATCAGGGCGGCGACCAGGAAGCCGGCCATCGGCGAGAACACCAGGGAGGCACCGATATCGATTGCCTTCTGCCAGTTCACGCCATCGCCCAACGGGATGTCGTTGATCAACGCATTGGCCAGGCCTACGCCGAGGATCGAACCGATCAGCGTGTGGGAACTGGAAGCCGGGATACCGAAGTACCAGGTGCCCAGGTTCCAGGTGATGGCGGCGGCAAGCAGCGAGAACACCATGGCCAGTCCGTGACCGGTGTTCACATTAATCAGCAGCTCTACCGGCAACAGGTGGACGATGGCGTACGCCACGCCAACACCGCCCAGCAGCACGCCAAGAAAGTTGAACACACCGGAAAAGAACACCGCCAGATGGGGCGGCATGGCTTTGGTGTAGATAACAGTGGCCACCGCGTTTGCGGTGTCATGAAAGCCGTTGATGAACTCGAAGGCGAGGACAAAGGCCAGGGCGAGCAAGAGGCTCACAAGCACCCAAGCATCAAGTCCGCTGAATAAATCGATCATGAAGGTTTTCTGACCCGGTCGTAAGGGGGCGCGATTATGCCAGAAAAGACTGAAAATCGATGCACCTGCTGCTCATCGGTAACATTCTTCAACGAATTAATTGGCAGCCGTACCCAAAGCCCGAGGTTTTTACCGGGTTTTACAAGTCATTGAATTTCTTTGAAAAGCCGTGGCCACAAGGGTTTCTCTCGTGAAGGCGAGAGGCTCGAACGCTTGTGTGAAATTTCTGAGAAGAGGGCCGGAAACAAGCCATTTACCTCATCACGGTGCGTGAGGTGGCCGCTGCCCGCTCGTAGCGGGCGCGAATGGCAACATCAGAGCACCCCGCTTTTAACGAGTGCCGACGCAGGCCCATGGAAAGGATTCAGGCCGAGGCGATCATGGCTCTTCGGCTTTGAGTTCCTTTTCCATCTTCTGCAATTCCTGGGTGAATGCCTGATCCTGAACGGTGGCGCGTTTACGCCAGGGTTTGCGTTCCGGTTCGGGCTGAGCGGCGTAGGTGGTGACTTCCCCGCCGTAAACTTCCTTGTAACGTTGTTCCTGGCGCTCAAGTTCCGCGCGCAGTTCGTCTTTCGTCACAGTGCTACCTGTTTGAGTTGAGATAAATTCTGGTGAAACGCGCTGCACAAATCATTGACCGCACGCGTCGAAAGGACAAAACCCGTAAAGGCTTCGCTTTTGCGGCAGTGCGATCAATACTTCCATGTTGCAGGCGGCCACGGCACCAGAGAAAAACAGCTGACGTAGCATCAGTTTCCTGTTTCAGCGCGCGCGTTGGCGAAGCATATGAAATGAGCGTCAGGCGTTTGCTGAGGGCAGCGGCGATTGAACATCTCGCTACCGGGTGACGGAAACGGCAAGTAAAAAAACCGGCCGCCACTCAATTGCATTATAGCGGGCGAGCCGAAGAACACTATCTCCAAAGAGTTAAAAGTGGAGCTGAATGTGTGATTGTTTTGGTACTCGCAACTTTACCGCTAACTATGGCGCACGGTGACACCACTTTGCAGCGATGTCTTTCTGACGTCATTAAGTCGCACAAGTTGGCAACTACATCGCCATTTCATTCTGTGTCCCATCCAATCTGAAAAAAGACGTAACGGTCTGCCAAGCCCTTCCAATAGCCGGATGGCATTGGAGGCAGTCAATTGCGATTATCGGTCGATGGTTCGATAATCGCCCGATCTTGGCTGCCCGGGCTTGTATGCGAACCGGCTGCCGCTTGTAATAGCCGCTGATCCGTGTGGAAAAGGACCTGATATGAACGATCAAATGCGCAATTCCTTCGCTTCAGTGGCGCCGCCGATCGTCGCATCGCCCGCCAAGCGGATCCAGGCGATGACCGGCGATCCGGATTTCATGACGTCCCTGGCCCGTGGCCTGGCCGTGGTGCAAGCCTTCCAGGAGCGTAAACGGCACCTGACCATCGCTCAGATCAGCCACCGTACGGAAATTCCTCGCGCCGCTGTGCGACGTTGCCTGCACACCCTGATCAAGCTGGGCTATGCCACGACTGACGGCCGCACCTATTCGTTGCTGCCCAAAGTGCTGACCCTGGGCCATGCCTATTTATCCTCGACGCCGTTGGCTGTTTCAGCACAGCCGTACCTGGACCGCATGAGCGAGCAACTCCATGAGGCCTGCAACATGGCCACCCTGGAAGGCGATGACATTTTGTACATCGCCCGCTCGGCCACCACCCAACGGCTGATTTCCGTCGACCTGTCGGTGGGCGGACGTCTGCCAGCCTATTGCACCTCGATGGGCAGGATTCTTCTCGCTGCACTGGACGACACTTCGCTGCGCGAATACCTCGACCACGCGGAGTTGCAAGCCAAAACCAGTCGCACCCTGCATACCCCCGAGGCGTTGCTCGAATGCCTGCAAGAGGTGCGACAGCAAGGGTGGTGCATCGTCGATCAGGAACTGGAGCAGGGCCTGCGCTCGATTGCCGTTCCGGTGTACGACGCTTCCGGGCAAGTGGTGGCGGCGCTGAACGTCAGTACCCATGCCGGTCGGGTCAGCCGCAACGAGCTGGAACAGCGTTTCCTGCCTGGTCTTCTAAGTGCCAGCCGCGACCTCAGCGCACAACTCTTCGCCTAGGCATTTACCTAAGCTGTTCGATAAACGCACAGAGTCGCGTTTATCGAATTGACGCTCTTTCCCCCGGCTCATTAATGTCGCGGCAGCGTCATCCGGTGCTAATCGTCGCCGGACGACGCCCCCAATAATAATGAGAAGAGGCGCCCCCATGCGTACGTTTCCCGACTGTCGCTGCTCCCACCGGTTTTCCTGCCGAACCCGGCTCGCTTGATCCCGATCACTCTTTCCTGTGACAGCGTCAGCTTTGTCTGACACCTGTTCGCCTGCATTCTTTGCATGGAATAAAAATAATGAACCAGCCTCAGTCTGCTGTAGGGAACTGCCTCGATGTGCAGTCCTTCATCAACGCTCAACCCATTTCGCGCTACCAATGGCGAGTAGTGATCCTGTGCTTCCTGATTGTCTTCCTTGATGGCCTCGACACCGCCGCGATGGGTTTCATTGCGCCGGCCCTGTCCCAGGATTGGGGCATCGACCGCGCCAGTCTCGGCCCGGTGATGAGTGCGGCGTTGATCGGCATGGTGTTCGGCGCACTGGGTTCCGGCCCATTGGCTGACCGCTTTGGGCGAAAAGTCGTACTGGTGGGTGCGGTGCTGTTGTTCGGCGCTTTCAGCCTGGCGTCGGCCTACAGCACCAACGTCGACCAGTTGCTGGTGCTGCGTTTTCTGACCGGCCTGGGACTTGGCGCCGGAATGCCGAACGCCACGACGCTGCTGTCCGAATACACCCCGGAGCGCAAAAAATCCTTGCTGGTGACCAGCATGTTCTGTGGCTTCAACCTCGGCATGGCCGGCGGTGGATTCATCTCGGCCAAACTGATTCCGGCGTTCGGCTGGCACAGTCTGCTGCTGATCGGTGGGATTCTGCCGTTGATCCTTGCCGTCGTCCTGCTGTTCTGGCTGCCGGAATCGGCGCGTTACCTCGTAGTCCGTAATCGCGGCACCGACAAGGTGCGCAAGACCCTGGCACCGATTGATCCGCTTGTCGTGGCCCAGGCTTCCAGCTTCAGCGTGCCGGAACAGAAAACCGTGAAGGCACGCAACGTGTTCGCGGTGATCTTCTCCGGCACCTACAGCGCCGGCACCTTGTTGCTGTGGCTGACCTACTTCATGGGCCTGGTGATTGTTTACCTGTTGACCAGTTGGCTGCCGACGCTGATGCGCGACAGCGGCGCGAGCATGGAGCAGTCGGCGTTCATCGGCGCATTGTTTCAGTTCGGCGGGGTGTTGAGCGCAGTGGGGGTGGGCTGGGCGATGGACCGGTTCAATCCTCACAAGGTCATCGGCATTTTCTACCTGTTGGCCGGGGTGTTTGCCTACGCGGTAGGGCAGAGCTTGGGCAACATCACCCTTTTGGCGACCCTGGTATTGGTGGCCGGGATGTGCGTCAACGGCGCGCAATCGGCGATGCCTTCACTGGCGGCGCGGTTCTATCCGACCCAGGGCCGGGCGACAGGTGTGTCGTGGATGCTCGGGATCGGCCGCTTCGGCGCGATCCTTGGTGCTTGGATGGGCGCAACGCTGCTGGGCCTGGGCTGGAACTTCGAACAAGTGCTGACGGCGCTGGTGATTCCGGCGGCCTTGGCGACGACGGCGGTGGTGATCAAGGGCATGGTCAGTCATGCGGATGCGACCTGAGGACATGATCCCGATTTTTCAGCGCGTTCGATGGCCTCTTCGCGGGCAAGCCCGCTCCCACAGGTGATTGCGTGATTCCTGGGGAGCGAGCTTGCTCGCGAAGCTTTTTTGAGGTCGGTAGGGAGACAACAATGTGTTCGATAAACGAACACTCAGTCGATTATCGGATTGTTTGGGGTTTTTCAGGGGCTTACTCTTCAGTCATTCCGGCGCTGCGCATCGGCGCCTTTTTCTACCACTGTCGGTTCACAACAAAACGGGAGCCTGCCCCATGGCTGAAATCCTTTCGCTGCACGACGCGGTGAAGCAATTCGTTAACGACGGCGATACGGTCGCGCTCGAAGGCTTCACTCACCTGATTCCTACGGCGGCGGGTCATGAAATCATTCGCCAGGGCAAGAAAGATCTGACTCTGGTGCGGATGACGCCTGACCTGGTTTACGACCAATTGATCGGTGCCGGTTGTGCCCGCAAGCTGATTTTCTCCTGGGGCGGTAACCCGGGTGTCGGTTCGTTGCACCGTCTGCGTGATGCCGTGGAAAAACAGTGGCCGCACGCACTGGAAATCGAAGAGCACAGCCATGCCGACCTGGCCAATGCCTACGTCGCTGGCGCTTCCGGCCTACCGTTTGCGGTGCTGCGTGCCTACGCCGGTTCTGACTTGCCAAAGGTCAATCCGCTGATCAAAACCGTCACCTGCCCGTTTACCGGCGAAGTATTGGCCGCCGTGCCTTCGGTGCGCCCGGACATCACCGTGATTCACGCACAGAAAGCCGACCGTAAAGGCAACGTGCTGCTCTGGGGCATTCTCGGCGTGCAAAAAGAAGCCGCGCTCGCGGCCAAGCGTTGCATCGTTACCGTCGAAGAAATTGTCGACGACCTCAATGCACCGATGAACTCCTGTGTTCTGCCGACCTGGGCCTTGAGCGCGGTCTGCCACGTTCCTGGTGGCGCGCATCCGTCCTACGCTCACGGTTACAACGAGCGTGATAACCGTTTCTACCAGGCGTGGGACCCAATTGCCCGCGACCGTGAAACCTTCACCGCGTGGATCAACGAGTACATCCACGGCTGCGCTGACTTCAGCGAGTTCCAGGCCAAGCTGGCCGCTGCTTCGGAGGCGAAGTAATGACTTACACCACCAATGAAATGATGACCGTCGCCGCTGCCCGCCGTTTGAAAAACGGTTCGGTGTGTTTCGTGGGCATCGGCCTGCCGTCGAAAGCGGCCAACCTGGCGCGGCTGACTTCCTCGCCGGATGTAGTCCTGATCTACGAATCGGGTCCGATCGGTGCCAAGCCGAGCGTACTGCCGCTATCGATTGGTGACGGCGAGCTGGCGGAAACCGCTGACACCGTCGTCCCGACCGGTGAGATTTTTCGCTACTGGCTGCAGGGCGGGCGCATCGACGTCGGTTTCCTCGGCGCCGCGCAAGTCGACCGCTTCGGCAACATCAACACCACCGTGGTCGGTGACTACCATCTGCCAAAAGTCCGCCTGCCGGGCGCCGGTGGTGCGCCAGAGATCGCGGGCTCGGCCAAAAGCGTGTTGATCATCCTCAAGCAATCGGCGCGTTCGTTTGTCGACAAGCTCGACTTCATCACCTCGGTCGGCCATGGCGAGGGCGGTGATTCGCGCAAGCGTCTCGGCCTGCCGGGCGCCGGTCCGGTCGGCATCATCACCGACCTGTGCATCATGGAGCCGGAAGCGGACACCCATGAGTTCGTGGTCACCGCGCTGCACCCTGGCGTGACCCGCGAGCAAGTGATCGCCGCCACCGGTTGGGCGATTCGCTTCGCCGACCATGTTGAGCACACCGCCGAGCCGACCGACGTCGAGCTGACCGCGCTGCGTGATCTGGAAGCCCGCACCGCCGCAGCCCACGGCCAAGCCCCCGGAGAAGCGTGATGCGTGACGTTTATATCTGCGACGCGATTCGCACCCCCATCGGCCGTTTCGGCGGTGGCTTGTCGGCGGTTCGGGCCGACGACCTGGCCGCCGTGCCGATCAAAGCCTTGATGGCGCGCAACCCCTCGGTGGACTGGAACGCGGTAGACGAGGTGTTTCTCGGTTGCGCCAACCAGGCCGGCGAAGATAACCGCAACGTGGCGCGCATGGCGCTGCTGCTGGCGGGGCTGCCGGAAACCATTCCCGGCGTGACCCTCAATCGCCTCTGCGCTTCGGGTATGGACGCCATTGGCACGGCCTTCCGCGCCATCGCCAGTGGTGAAATGGAGCTGGCGATTGCCGGCGGCGTCGAGTCGATGTCCCGCGCCCCGTTCGTGATGGGCAAGGCCGACGCGGCGTTCTCGCGCAACATGAAACTCGAAGACACCACCATCGGCTGGCGTTTTATCAACCCGTTGATGAAAGCCCAGTACGGCGTGGATGCGATGCCGCAGACCGCCGACAACGTGGCCGACGATTACGAAGTTTCTCGCGAAGACCAGGATGCTTTCGCACTGCGCAGTCAGCAAAGGACCGCAGCCGCGCAGGCCGCAGGATTTTTCGCCGAAGAAATCGTTGAAGTGCGCATTGCCCACAAGAAAGGGGAAAGTGTCGTCAGCCAGGATGAACATCCTCGTGCGGACACGACTTTGGAAACCCTGGCCAGACTCAAACCGGTCAACGGTCCAGATAAAACCGTCACCGCCGGTAATGCTTCCGGTGTGAACGACGGTGCGGCGGCGTTGATTCTGGCCTCCGGCGAGGCGGTGAAAAAACACGGCCTGACGGCTCGCGCCAAAGTGCTGGGCATGTCCAGCGCCGGTGTCGCACCTCGGGTCATGGGCATCGGCCCGGTTCCGGCGGTGCGCAAACTGACCGAACGCCTCGGTCTGGCGGTCAGCGATTTCGACGTGATCGAACTCAACGAAGCCTTCGCCAGCCAGGGTCTGGCGGTGTTGCGTGAACTGGGGCTGGCGGACGACGCGGCCCAGGTCAACCCGAACGGGGGCGCCATTGCCTTGGGTCATCCATTGGGCATGAGCGGGGCGCGTCTGGTGCTGACGGCTTTGCATCAACTGGAAAAGACCGGCGGCAAGAAAGGTCTGGCGACCATGTGCGTGGGCGTCGGCCAAGGTCTGGCCTTGGCGATCGAACGCGTCTGACAGCCGCAGACAAATAAGAACAGAGGAAAGCGCAATGACTGACAAGCCTGGTTACCGTCGCCCCCAGGAGGGCACTCAGCCGGAATACCTGCACCCTGCCTATCAATCCACCAACCGTCGCGCGCCGTCCAAGCCGTTGGTGTTTTTGCCTCATTCGTTGTCGGAAATTACCGGCCCGACCGTCGGCGCCGAGCGCATTAAAGAGCAGGACAACGACCTGACGGCCCAGCACACGGGTGAACCGTTGGGTGAGCGCATCATCATTCATGGTCGCGTGCTGGATGAAGACGGCTTGCCGGTGCCGGGGATTCTGGTGGAGATCTGGCAGGCCAATGCCGCCGGTCGTTACAACCATGATCGTGACCTGCACGACGCGCCGCTGGACCCGAACTTCACCGGCACCGGCCGCACCGTGACCGACGCCGATGGCTGGTACCAGTTCCAGACCATCAAGCCCGGTGCGTATCCGTGGGGCAACCACCACAACGCCTGGCGCCCGGCGCATATCCATTTCTCACTGTTCGGGCCGAGTATTCTGACGCGGCTGGTCACGCAGATGTATTTCCCGGGCGACCCGCTGCTGGCCTACGACCCGATTTACAACTGCGTGCCGGATACGAGTGCCAAAGAGCGGTTGATCGCCAGTTTCGACCTGGAAAAAACCATCCCTTCCTACGCCCTCGGTTATCGCTGGGACATCGTCTTGCGCGGCCGTGAAGCCACGCCGATGGAGAAATAAGATGACGCTGAACGCGACCACGTCCCACACCGTCGGGCCGTATTACCACATTGGCCTGACCTGGCTGAACCGCGAAGACCTGACCGTCGAACAAACCCTCGGCGAGCGCGTGGCGATCACCGGTCAAGTCGTCGATGGCAATGGCGACTTCGTCAACGACGCCATGCTGGAAGTCTGGCAAGCGAACGCCGCCGGCAAGTATGACCACCCCGAAGACGACCAGGACAAGCCTCTGGACCCGAACTTCGAAGGGTTTGGCCGGGTGCCAGTGGATGCCGAAGGGCGCTTCCGTTTCACCACGATCAAGCCGGGCACGGTGGAAGGCCTGAGCGGCACGACCCAGGCGCCGCACTTGGTGGTGCTGGTGTTCGCCCGTGGGTTGGTGAAGCACTTGCTGACACGCATCTACTTTGACGGCGAGCCGGCCAACGTGGCCGATCCGCTGCTCGAATGCGTGCCAGCCGAGCGCCGCAGTACGTTGCTGGCCAAGAAGGATGCGGCGGGTGTTTACCAGTGGAATGTAATTCTGCAGGGGACGGATGCCGAGACGGTGTTTTTCGATTACTGATTGAGCGCCACAAAACCTGTGGGAGCGGCGGTGCGGCGATCCGACTTGCTCGCGAAAGCGGTGTGTCAGGCGATATTGATGTCGACTGACACGACGCCTTCGCGAGCAAGCTCGCTCCCACAGGGATTCGTATTGCTGATGTATCTGCGGAACGGGATTGTTGCAAAGTGTGTCTAGACTCTGACATTCCCCAAAGAGTGAACAACGATGACAACGACAACCCTCACCTCTCACTACACCGGTGAAGAGCGCAGCAAACGCATCTTTGCGATTGTCGGCGCCTCGTCCGGCAATCTCGTCGAATGGTTCGACTTCTACGTCTACGCCTTTTGCGCGATCTATTTCGCCCCTGCGTTTTTCCCGTCCGACAACCCAACGGTGCAACTTGTAAACACGGCCGGGGTGTTCGCCGCCGGGTTTCTGATGCGACCGATTGGCGGCTGGATCTTTGGCCGCGTCGCGGACAAGCACGGGCGCAAGAATTCGATGATGATTTCGGTGCTGATGATGTGCTTCGGCTCGTTGCTCATCGCCTGCCTGCCGACCTACAAGGACATTGGAGTCTGGGCGCCAATCATGCTGCTGTTCGCGCGCTTGCTCCAGGGCCTGTCGGTGGGTGGGGAGTACGGCACCACCGCGACCTACATGAGCGAAGTCGCGCTCAAGGGCCAGCGCGGTTTCTTCGCCTCGTTCCAGTACGTGACGTTGATCGGCGGGCAGTTGCTGGCGGTGTCGCTGGTGGTGATCCTGCAACAGTTCCTCAATGAAGACGAACTGCGCGCTTACGGCTGGCGGATTCCGTTCGTGGTCGGCGCGGCTGCCGCGGTGATTTCGTTGTTGCTGCGCCGCTCGCTCAAGGAAACCAGCAGCAAGGAAATGCGCGAAAACAAAGACGCCGGCAGCATCCTGGCGCTGTTCCGCGACCATAAAGCCGCGTTCATCACCGTGCTCGGTTACACCGCCGGTGGCTCGCTGATTTTCTACACCTTCACCACCTACATGCAGAAGTACCTGGTGAACACCGCCGGCATGCACGCCAAGACCGCCAGTTACATCATGACCGGCGCGTTGTTCCTTTATATGTGCATGCAGCCATTCTTCGGCATGCTCGCGGACAAGATCGGCCGACGTAACTCGATGCTCTGGTTCGGCGCCCTTGGTACGTTGTTCACCGTGCCGATTCTGTTGAGCCTGAAAAGCGTCACCAGTCCGTTCCTGGCGTTTGTGCTGATTACCCTGGCGCTGGCGATCGTGAGTTTCTATACCTCCATCAGCGGCCTGGTGAAAGCCGAAATGTTCCCGCCGCAGGTGCGTGCATTGGGTGTCGGCCTGGCTTACGCGGTGGCGAATGCGATCTTCGGTGGTTCGGCGGAGTATGTAGCCTTGAGCCTCAAAGCCGTGGGCATGGAAAACTCCTTCTATTGGTACGTGACGGTGATGATGGCGGTAGCGTTCCTGTTCAGCCTGCGTCTGCCGAAGCAGGCGAAGTATTTGCACCACGACCTTTGATCTTTACCCGTGGGCCTGACCGGCCCACGCCTTCAGGGATTGTTTATGAACCAGCGACCGGGCAATCAATTGTTCGATGCCTATTTCACCGCCCGCGACATGCGTGACGTGTTCTGTGATCAGGGCCGGGTTCAGGCCATGCTTGATTTCGAAGCGGCACTGGCTCGGGCCGAAGCGCGGGTCGGGTTGATTCCGCAGACGGCTGTCGCACCGATCGAAGCGGCTTGTCGGGCCGGGCATTACGATTTCGCTGCCCTCGGCGAGGCGATTGCCACGGCGGGTAATTCGGCAATTCCGCTGGTCAAGGCGCTGGGCAAGCAGATCGCAAAGAACGATGCCGAAGCCGAGCGTTATGTGCATCTGGGCGCGACCAGTCAGGACGTGATGGACAGCGGCCTGGTGCTGCAACTGCGCCACGCACTGGCGCTGATCGAAAGTGATCTGGCGCAGTTGGGGGAAACCCTGGCGACTCAGGCGTTACGCTACGTCTCCACGCCGCTGGCCGGCCGTACCTGGTTGCAACACGCGACACCAGTCACCCTCGGCATGAAGATCGCCGGTTGGCTCGGCGCGGTTACTCGCAGCCGACAGCGCCTGCGTGAACTCAAACCTCGACTGCTGGTGCTGCAATTTGGCGGTGCCTCCGGAACCCTGGCCGCCCTTGGCGAGCAGGCGATGCCCGTTGCCCACGCGCTGGCCGAGGAGCTGCAACTGAGCTTGCCCGATCAACCCTGGCACACCCAGCGTGATCGCCTCGTGGAGTTCGGCTCGGTCCTTGGATTGATCGCCGGCAGCCTCGGCAAGCTCGGTCGCGACATCAGCCTGCTGATGCAGACGGAAGCCGGCGAGGTGTTCGAACCGTCGGCGCCGGGCAAGGGCGGTTCCTCGACCATGCCGCACAAGCGCAACCCGGTGGGCGCGGCGGTGCTGATCGGTGCGGCGACTCGCGTGCCGGGGCTGCTGTCGACGCTGTTCAGCGCCATGCCGCAGGAACACGAGCGCAGCCTCGGTTTGTGGCATGCCGAGTGGGAAACCCTGCCGGAGATTTGCTGCCTGGTGTCCGGCAGCCTGCAGCAAGCGCTGCTGGTGGCGGATGGCCTGGAAGTGGATGCGGATCGCATGACCCGCAACCTCGACCTGACCCAAGGCCTGGTGCTGGCCGAAGCAGTGAGCATCGTGCTGGCGCAACGGGTCGGCCGTGATACCGCGCATCATCTGCTGGAGCAATGCTGCAAACGCGCAGTGGCCGAACAGCGCCATTTGCGAGCGGTGCTCGGCGACGAGCCGCAAGTGACCGCCGAGCTTTCCGATACCGAACTCGATCGTCTGCTGGACCCCGCCCATTATCTCGGTCAGGCCCATACCTGGGTCGAGCGAGCGGTGGCCGAACATTCTGCGTTATCTGCCTGAAGGAGATTGCTGTGGCATTCGTACAACTCGCCGAGGGCGAACTGCATTACCAACTCGATGGTCCTGCCGAGGCGCCGGTGCTGGTGCTGTCCAACTCGCTGGGCACCGACCTGCATATGTGGGACGCGCAGATTGCGGCGTTCACCGAGCATTTCCGGGTGCTGCGATTTGACACCCGGGGTCACGGCAAGTCGCTGGTGACGCCGGGCCCGTACAGCATCGAGCAACTGGGCCACGACGTGCTGGCGCTGCTGGATGCGTTGCACATTGAGCGTGCACATTTCTGTGGTTTGTCCATGGGCGGCTTGATCGGCCAGTGGCTGGGGATCAACGCCGGTCATCGATTGATCAAACTGGTGGTGTGCAACACCGCAGCGAAAATCGGCGATCCGTCGGTGTGGAACCCGCGCATCGAAACCGTGCTGCGCGACGGTTCGGCTGCCATGGTCGCCCTGCGCGATGCGTCGATTGCGCGCTGGTTCACCCCCGACTTTGCCGAAGCCAATCCGGCGGCGGCGAAGCGGATTACCGACATGCTCGCGGCCACGTCGCCTGAAGGTTATGCGGCCAATTGCGCGGCCGTGCGCGATGCCGATTTCCGCGATCAGTTGTCCTCGATCAACGTGCCGCTGCTGGTGATCGCCGGCACCGAAGACGCGGTCACGCCGCCGTCCGGTGGTCACTTTATTCGGGAGCACGTGCAGGGCGCCGAGTACGCCGAGTTCTACGCCGCGCATTTGTCCAACGTTCAGGCCGGCAGCGCGTTCAGCGAGCGGGTGCTGGCGTTTTTATCAGCTCGTTAAGGAGGTTGTTGTGGACGAGAAACAACGCTACGACGAGGGCCTGGAAGTCCGTCGCGCGGTACTCGGCGACGCCCATGTCGACCGCAGCCTGAACGCCCTGACCGAGTTCAACTCGGAGTTCCAGGAAATGATCACCCGCCACGCCTGGGGTGACATCTGGACCCGCCCTGGTCTGCCACGCCATACCCGCAGCCTGATTACCATGGCCATGCTGATCGGCATGAACCGCAACGATGAACTCAAACTGCACCTGCGTGCCGCCGCCAACAACGGCGTGACCCGTGGCGAGATCAAGGAAGTGATCATGCAAAGCGCGATCTACTGCGGCATTCCGGCGGCCAATGCGACGTTCCACCTGGCCGAGTCGGTGTGGGATGAGTTGGGGGTTGAATCGCGGGAGTAACCCCTCGGTATATCTGCGGCGACTGAACTGACGCATTCGCGGGCAAGCCCGCTCCCACAGTTGATCGGTGGTGCTCACAAATTATGTGTTCACAGCCGATCCAATGTGGGAGCGGGCTTGCTCGCGAAGGCGGTGGTGAAATTTACAACAGGCTGATCGGATAGCTGACGATCAGCCGGTTTTCGTCGAACTCGTTGTTGCTGAAGTCCCTGCGGATGGTCGAGTTGCGCCATTTCACGTTCAGGTCCTTGAACGCGCCGCTCTGTACGGTGTAGCCCAATTCGCTTTCGCGGCCCCATTCCTTGCCATCGGTGATGGTGCCAGTGTGCACGTTGTCGCCGCTGATGTAGCGGTTCATCAGGGTCAGGCCCGGTACGCCGAGGGCGATGAAGTTGTAGTCGTGGCGCAGCTGCCAGGATTTTTCTTTCGCGTTGTCATAGCTGGCGTTGTAACTGTCGTTGGCCAGGGTGCCGCCGCTGGTGCCATTGACCCGCATCCAGGCGCTGTCGCCGGTGAGCTTTTGCAGGCCGACGTAGAAGGTATGGCCGCCGTATTTTGCCGAGAACATGCCTGACCAGGTCTTGTTGTCCAACTCGCCGGCCCGGGCGCTGCCGTCATCCTTGCCGTAGAAGAAACCGAGGTTGGCGCCCAGGGTCCAGTCGCCGATGGGCTGGCTGTGCACCAGATTCACGTATTGCTGGCTGTAGATGTCCTTGAGTTCGGCGTTCCACAGGCCAATCTGGGTGCGCTTGTCGTTGAAGACGTATTCGCCGCCCTGGAAGTTGAAACGGTCGGAAGTGAACGTCGGTCTGCCGGTCATCGACATGTCGCTCATGCTGCTGTCGTCTCGCGGGCTGTTGGCGCGGAACTGGCCGCCGTAGAGCGTCAGGCCGGCGATTTCCTTCGAGGTGATCTGGCCACCACGGAAGGTTTGCGGCAGCGAACGACCATCGTCCGAACGCAGGATCGGCAACACCGGCATCCATTCACCGACCTTGACTTCGGTCTGGGACAGCTTGGCCTTGAACGCCACGTTGGTGCGACCGAAGTTGTCCGCTGGGCGGCCGTCGCTATCCAACGGCAGCAACTGCGTTCCTCCCGTGCCTTTACCGCCATCGAGTTTCACCGAGTACAACCCGAGCACATCCATGCCGAACCCGACCGTGCCCTGGGTGAACCCGGACTTGGCGTCGAGGATGAAGCTTTGTGTCCATTCTTCAGCCTTGCCCTGAGCTTTGGTCGGGTTGGTGAAGTTGCGGTTGATGTAGAAATTACGCAGGTTCAGGTTGACCTTGGCGCCTTCGACAAAACCCGATTCCTCGGCCATGGCGGGCAGGGCCGCGCCGGCCAGAGCGATGGTGATCAGGCTGGGGAAAAAATACTGCGCGGTGGAAGGCGTCATGGGCTGGGGTCTCTCTAATTCTTGGGGATGCAACGGTGCGATGCCGCAACTTGACGTCGCAGACAAAAGATTCGAATTCAAAACAAACGGGGTGGGATCAACCGGACAGGGCAGGGCGCGGGGGCATGGTGTCGAACCTGTTGTTATTGGTCTTGTGCGACGAATGGTGCGGGGAATGGACCGGATGGTTCAATTGGTAAAAGCGGGTTTTGGGCGATTATCGAACGTAAGATTGGATTGGGTTTTATGCTGACTGTGTGGGCCCCTTCGCGAGCAAGCCCGCTCCCACATTCGATCAAGTTCTTCCAGACAGAATGCGGTCGAATGTGGGAGCGGGCTTGCTCGCGAAGAGGCTGGAACTGGCAACGCACCTTTCCCTGCAGACAACAAAAAGCCCACCAAAAGGTGGGCTTCTTGTTTACAGCGCTATCAGAACAACTTCATCTTCGGCGCTTCTTCTTTCTGCGGTTCGTTTTTCGCGGTCTGTTCGTTCCAGCCACCACCGAGTGCCTTGTACAGATTGACCTGGCTGACCAGCTGCGCCAAACGATCGGTGATCAGCACCTGTTGGGCACTGAACAGCTGACGCTGGGCATCGAGGAAGGTCAGGTTGCTGTCGACACCAATGCGGTAACGACGCTCGGCCAGACGGTAGTAGTCCTGGTTGGCGGTAACGAAATCACGCTGAGCCTGCAACTGATCGGTGTAGGTCTGGCGGGCGGCCAGGCCGTCGGCGACTTCCTGGAAGGCCGTTTGAATGGACTTCTCGTAATTCGCCACGCCGATGTCTTTCTGGATCTTCGAGTAATCCAGGCTGGCGCGCAGACTGCCGGCGTTGAAAATCGGCAGGTTGATCTGCGGCTGGAACAACCAGGTCCCCGAACCGCCCTTGAACAGACCGGACAGGTCCGGGCTCAGGGAGCCGGCGTTGGCCGTCAGGCTGATGCTCGGGAAGAACGCAGCCCGTGCGGCGCCGATGTTGGCGTTGGCAGCCTTGAGGTTGTATTCGGCCTGAAGGATGTCCGGACGACGTTGCAGCAAGTCCGATGGCAGGCCGGCCGGCACTTCGCTCAGCAGATCGTCCGCCAGCGGCTTGGCGGCTTGCAGGTTGGCCGGGATGCCAGTGCCGAGCAGCAGCACCAGGCTGTTTTCATCCTGGGCGACCTGACGGGTGTAACGGGCCATTTGCGCACGGGCGTTTTCCACCGAGGTACGCGACTGGGCCAGGTCCAGGGCCGAAGCGACACCTACTTCGTTGCTGCGCGCGGTGAGCTTGAAGCTCTCCTCGAACGCACCGAGGGTGTCCTGGGTCAGTTTCAGCAACTCTTTGTCGGCCTGCCAGGTCAGGTAGGCATTGGCCACGCTGGCCACCAGGCTGATCTGGGTGCTGCGACGCCCTTCTTCAGTGGCGAAGTATTGCTGCAGCGCTTGTTCGCTCAGGCTGCGAACTCGGCCGAAGAGGTCGAGTTCATACGCACTGATGCCGACGGTGGCTGAATAGGAACTGGTGATGCCCGCTTCACCGGTCTGCGAGGCCCGAGCCGGGACTCGCTGGCGGCTGCCGGTGCCATTGGCCGATACGGCCGGGAACAGGTCGGCACGCTGGATGCGGTATTGAGCCGCGAACGCATCGATGTTCAGGGCCGCGACGCGCAGGTCACGGTTGTTTTCCAGGGCGACCTGGATCAGCTGTTGCAGCGCCGGGTCATGGAAAAACTGCTTCCAGCCTTGTTCGGCGGCAGCCTGCGCAGGCGCCTGGGCCGGCGAATACGCCGGGCCTTGCGGGTATTGGCCCGCCACCGGTGCTTCAGGCTGCTGATAATCGGGTATCAGCGAGCAGCCGCTCAACACGAACACGGCGACTGCGATGGAGAGTAGCGACTTGCTCATTAGCCAGCCTCTTTAGAAGGTTCAAGAGCGTCATCCTGGTCGACGTTTTTACGCTGACCCATGGCCGACACGGTGACGAAAAACAGCGGGACCCAGAAGATCGCCAGGACGGTGGCGGTGATCATACCGCCGATTACCACTGTACCGATGGCGTGTTGACTGCCCGAGCCGGCGCCGCTGGAAATCGCCAGGGGCACAACGCCGAGGATAAACGCCAGGGAGGTCATGATGATCGGCCGCAAACGCATACGGCAAGCCTCGATGGCAGCCTCCTGCAAGCTCTTGCCTTGTTCATGCAGATCCTTGGCGAACTCGACGATCAGAATGGCGTTTTTCGCCGCCAGACCGATGGTGGTCAACAGACCCACCAGGAAGTACACGTCGTTGGACAGACCGCGCAGGCTGGTCGCCATCAGTGCACCGATAATCCCCAGCGGCACCACGAGCACGACGGCAATCGGAATCGACCAGCTTTCATACAACGCCGCCAGACACAGGAACACCATCAGGATCGACAGCGCAAACAGCGCCGGCGCCTGGGAGCCTGCCAGTCGTTCTTCATACGACAGGCCGGTCCAGGAAATACCGACACCGGCCGGCAGTTTCTGCGCCAGGGCTTCGACTTCGGCCATGGCTTCACCCGTGGAATAACCCGGTGCCGGGGCGCCGAGGATTTCCATCGCTTCTACGCCGTTGTAACGGGACAGCTTCGGCGCACCGTAGATCCACTCACCCTTGGCGAACGCGGAGAAGGGAACCATCGTGCCGGCGCTGTTGCGCACGTACCATTTCTTGACGTCTTCAGGGCTCATGCGAGCACCCGGCTGGCCTTGCACGTAAACCTTCTTCACCCGACCGCGGTCGATGAAGTCGTTGACGTAGCTGCTGCCCAGGGCAATCGACAGGGTGTTGTTGATGTCCGCGATGGTAATGCCCAGGGCACTGGCCTTCTCGTCATCGATTTCCAGTTGGTATTGCGGTTCGTCGTTCAGACCGTTCGGACGCACCTGCGACAGCACTTTGCTCTCCGCCGCCAGGCCGAGGAACTGATTACGGGCAGCCATCAGCGCGTCGTGACCGATACCGGCACGGTCTTGCAGGAACACGTCGAAACCGGTGGCGTTACCCAGTTCCAGTACCGCCGGTGGCGCGAAGGCGAACACCATGGCGTCACGGAAGGTGAAGAAATGCTGCTGGGCCCGGGCCGCAACTTTGAACACGCTGTTGTCGGCGTTACGTTCGTCCCACGGTTTGAGCATGATGAACGCCATACCCGAACTCTGGCCACGGCCGGCGAAGTTGAAGCCGGTCACGGTAAACACCGAATTCACCGCATCGCCTTCACCGCCATCCGCGCCTGGACGCAGCAGGAATTCCCGCATCTGGTCCACGACCACCTGGGTGCGCTGGGCACTGGAACCGGCCGGTGTCTGCACCTGGGCGAAAAGAACACCCTGGTCTTCTTCAGGCAGGAACGAGGATGGAATACGCATGAACAACCAGATCATGCCGACGACGATAATCACGTAGGCCAGCAGGTACGGTGCCTTGTTGCGCAGGATATTGCCGACGCCACGTTCGTAGCTTTTCACGCTACGGTCGAAGCTGCGGTTGAACCAACCGAAGAATCCACGTTTCGGGACGCCGTGCTCACCTTTGGGAATGGGTTTGAGCATGGTGGCGCACAGCGCCGGGGTGAAGATCAGCGCCACCAGCACCGACAGGGCCATGGCCGAGACGATGGTGATCGAGAACTGCTTGTAGATCACACCGGTAGAACCCCCGAAGAACGCCATCGGCAGCAGTACCGCCGACAACACCAGGGCAATACCGACCAGCGCACCCTGGATCTGCCCCATGGATTTCCGGGTGGCCTCCTTGGGTGACAGGCCTTCTTCGCTCATGACCCGTTCGACGTTTTCCACCACGACAATGGCATCGTCCACCAGCAAGCCGATGGCCAACACCATGCCGAACATGGTCAGGGTGTTGATGCTGAAACCAAACGCCGCGAGGATGCCGAACGTACCCAGCAATACCACCGGCACGGTCATCGTGGTGATGACGGTGGCGCGGAAGTTCTGCAGGAACAGGAACATCACCAGGAACACCAGCACGACCGCTTCGACCAGGGTTTCAACCACACCCTTGATCGATTCGGTCACCACCGGCGTGGTGTCGTACGGGAACACCACTTCCATCCCTTGCGGGAAGAAAGGCTTGAGGTTGTTGATGGTGGTGCGCAGGGCTTTTGCGGTGTCGAGGGCGTTGGCACCGTTGGCCAGTTTCACCGCCAGACCGGACGCCGGGCTGCCGTTGAACTGGGCGCTGATGGCGTAGTTCTCGCCACCAAGGGCAACATCGGCCACATCACCGACGCGCACTTGCGAGCCGTCCTTGTTGACCTTGAGCAAGATCGCCTTGAACTGCTCAGCCGTTTGCAGACGGGTCTTGCCGATGATCGTCGCGTTCAGTTGCTGGCCTTGCACAGCAGGCAAGCCGCCGAGTTGACCGGACGAGACCTGGACGTTCTGCGCCGAGATGGCGGTTTTCACGTCCACCGGGGTCAGGTTGAAGTTGTTCAACTTGGCCGGATCGAGCCAGATCCGCATCGCGTACTGGGCACCGAAGACCTGGAAGTCACCGACACCGGCGGTCCGGGAGATCGGGTCCTGCATGTTCGACACGATGTAGTTGGACAGGTCGTCCTTGGACATGCTGCCGTCACGCGAGACCACGCCGATCACCATCAGGAAGTTTTTCACTGCCTTGGTCACGCGGATACCCTGTTGCTGCACTTCTTGCGGCAGCAGCGGGGTGGCCAGGTTCAGTTTGTTCTGGACCTGAACCTGCGCGGTATCGGAGTTGGTGCCCTGCTCGAAGGTCGCGGTAATGGTCATGCTGCCGTCGGAGTTACTTTCCGAGGAGACATAACGCAGGTTATCGATACCGTTGAGCTGTTGTTCGATCACTTGCACCACGGTGTCCTGCACGGTTTGTGCGGACGCGCCTGGATAAGTCACCTGGATCGCAATGGCCGGAGGCGCAATGCTCGGGTATTGGTTGATCGGGAGTTTGAGAATCGAGAGTGCCCCGACCAGCATGATCACCAGGGCTATTACCCAGGCGAAAATCGGACGGTCGATAAAAAATTTCGACATGGTTTACTCCCCTTTGCCGCTGGAAGCCTTAGTGGCTGCCTGTGCGGGGGCCGGGTTCTTTGCGCCAACATTAGTCGCTTCACTGGCCTTGACTTCGATGCCAGGTTTCACGAATTGCAGTCCTTCGGTGATCAGGCGATCGCCGGCTTTGAGGCCGTCTTCGATCAGCCACTGGCTGCCGACGGTGCGGCTGGCCTTGAGCTGACGCAGTTCAACCTTGTTGTCCGGGCCGACGACCAGTGCGGTCGGCGTGCCTTTGAGATCGCGGGTCACGCCTTGTTGCGGGGCCAGGATCGCGGCGGCGTTGACACCAGCCTGCAACTGGGCGTGAACGAACATGCCCGGCAGAAGCGTGTGGTCAGGGTTCGGGAACACGGCACGCAGGGTGACGGAACCGGTGGTCTGATCAACTGACACTTCGGAGAATTCCAACTTGCCGGGTTGCTTGTATTCGCTGCCGTCTTCGAGGGTCAGCTTGACCGCGGCTGCGGTTTCGCCAGCCTTTTGCAGGCGGCCGCTTTCCAGTTCGCGGCGCAGCTTGAGCAGATCGACCGACGACTGAGTCACGTCAACGTAGATGGGATCGAGTTGCTGAATCACCGCCATGGCATCCGCCTGGCCGCTGGTGACCAGCGCGCCTTCGGTCACGTTGGAACGACCGATACGCCCGGAAATCGGCGCGTAAACCTTGGTGTAGCGCACGTTGATCTGGGCGGTTTGCAGGGTGGCTTCCGATTGCAACCGGTTGGCCAGGGCTGTGTCGTATTCCTGACGACTCACCGCCTGTTCGTTGACCAGTTGCTTGTAGCGATCCGAGATCGACTTGGTCTGTTGCAGGTTGGCTTCAGCGCTTTTCAGGGTGGCTTCATAAACGGCCGGATCGATCTGATACAGCTGCTGGCCGGCCTTGACGTCACCGCCTTCCTTGAACTGACGCTTGAGAATGATGCCGTTGACCTGTGGGCGAACCTCGGCGATGCGGTACGCACTGGTACGGCCTGGAAGCTCGGACGTCAGGGTAAAGGCTTGAGGTTGCAGGGTTACGACGCCGACCTGAGGGGGTGGTGCGGCAGGTGCTGCCTCTTCCTTTTTGCATCCGCTGAGCAGCGATGCCAAGGCGAGGGCAGTGACCAGAGCGGTAACAGCTGGCTTGAATTGCATGAAGATCCTCGGGTCAGGCGCGCAAAATGCGCACTCGAAATGTGGAAGGGTAAAAAATGTGCGCTGAGTGGATAAGTAGCTTGCTAAGGAATATACTTACGTTCATGGTTGTTTGTAAACACCTTGGCTGCGTACCCACTTCGTTACAAAAGCCATTGAAAGGTTTGAATTGTAAGCCGGGGACGACGCCCAAGAGCGTTCGCTCCACTTTTATTCAGCGGATGTTCAGCCATCGCTGAAGCATCCTGATTGAGGTTGTACTGCCATGGTCCGTCGTACAAAAGAGGAAGCTCAAGAAACCCGCAGCCAGATACTCGAAGCGGCAGAAAAAGCCTTTTACGAGCGGGGCGTAGCCCGCACGACGCTGGCGGATATCGCTACCCTGGCCGGCGTCACTCGCGGGGCCATTTACTGGCATTTCAGCAACAAGGCGGACCTGGTGCAGGCCATGCTCGATACGTTGCAGGAGCCGCTGGATGAAATGGCCAAGGCCAGTGAGAGCGAAGACGAACTCGACCCGCTGGGGTGCATGCGCAAGCTGCTGGTTCATTTGTTTCACCAAGTTGCCTTGGACCCGAAAACCCGACGCATCAATGAGATTCTGTTTCATAAGTGCGAATTCACCGATGAAATGTGCGACCTGCGCCAACAACGCCGAGAGGTCAGCCTCGATTGCAATGTGCGGATCGCCCTGGCCCTGCGTAACGCGGTGAATCGGGGGCAATTGCCGGAAAACCTCGACACGGCCCGCGCGGCCATCAGCCTGCATGCTTACATCGATGGCATCCTGTATCAGTGGTTGTTGGCTCCGGACAGTTTTGAACTGCACACCGAAGCCGAGCGTTGGGTCGATACAGGGTTGGATCTGCTGCGCTTCAGCCCCAGCCTGCGCAAATGAAACAACATGCGTATAGGGTCCGGTCATGTCAACACTTGAGCCAGGGGCGAAATCCCTTTTTCGCGCTCGTTGTTGCAATGGGGTGCTTTTATATACGTGCGACGGCCAGGTTGATAGGTAGTGAACTACAGTATTTTGTAGGGATTTTGTTTCGCAACGTGAAGGTGTGTTAACCAATCCCGGCGCAACAAAAAGCCCCGGCTCTTTCGAGTCGGGGCTTTTGCGTTTCAACGGATGATGCTTACAACATGGGGTAGTCGATATAGCCGACCGGCCCCTTGGCGTAGAACAGTTCAGGACGCGCCTCGTTAAGCGGCGCGTCGGCCTTCAAGCGCGCAGGCAAGTCCGGGTTGGCAATGAACGGCACGCCGAAGGCGACTGCGTCGGCCTTGCCGCTGGCCAGCCAGGCGTTGGCGCTGTCCTTGGTGAAACGTTCGTTGGCAATGTACGGGCCGCCGAAGGCTTCCTTGAGTTGTGGGCCGAGGCTGTCACCGCCTTCTTTCTCGCGTGAGCAGATGAAGGCGATGCCACGTTTGCCCAGTTCGCGAGCGACGTAGGTAAACGTCTCGGACAGGTTGTCGTCGCCCATGTCATGCAAGTCCGCGCGTGGTGACAGATGCACGCCAACGCGGCCGGCGCCCCAGACTTCGATCGCGGCATCGGTCACTTCCAGCAGCAGGCGAGCACGGTTTTCCAGGGAGCCGCCGTAGTTGTCGGTGCGCAGGTTGGTGCTGCTTTGCAGGAACTGGTCGAGCAGGTAACCGTTGGCGCCGTGGATTTCCACGCCGTCGAAACCGGCGGCCTTGGCGTTCTCGGCACCGGTGCGATACGCGTCGACGATGTCGGCGATTTCAGCGGTTTCCAGGGCGCGCGGGGTTGGGTAGTCGGCCAGTGGACGAACCAGGCTGACGTGGCCTTTTTGCTGGATGGCGCTCGGTGCGACCGGCGCTTCACCGTTCAGGTACAACCCGTGGGAAACCCGGCCGACGTGCCACAATTGCAGGAAGATCTTGCCGCCCGCGCCGTGGATCGCTTTGGTCACGTTGCTCCAGCCACGCACTTGGTCGTTGGACCAGATGCCCGGAGTGTCCGGGTAGCCGACGCCCATCGGCGTGACCGAAGTGGCCTCGCTGAGGATCAGGCCGGCAGAGGCGCGCTGCACGTAGTACTCGGCCATCAGCGCGTTCGGCACACGGCCTTCGTCGGCGCGGCAGCGAGTCAGTGGAGCCATGATGATGCGGTTGGCCAACTCGAGGTCGCCCAGTTTGATCGGATCAAAAATAGTCGTCATGAAATACAACCCTCGTTAAAGATCAGTGAGTAGCAGGGGCCAGTTCGGCATTGCCGCCCTGACGGAAAGTAATCAGGGTCACCAGCAGGGCGAGTACCGCCAGTACAGCGGCTGCGAGCGGCACGCTGGTCAAGCCGAAGCCATGGGCGATGACGCTGCCGCCGACCCAGGCACCGAGTGCGTTGCCGACGTTGAAAGCGCCGATATTCAGGGTCGATACCAGGTTCGGTGCCGCTTTGCCGAAGGTCACCACATTGACTTGCAGGGCAGGGACGGCGGCAAAACACGCGGTGGCCCAGAGGAACAGGGTGATTTCGGTGGGGATCACGGCAACGCTGGTCCAGGTCAGCACGGTGGAAACCACTGCCATGGTGATGAACACGCCGATCAGCGTCGCCGCCATGCCTTTGTCGGCCAGCTTGCCGCCGATGATGTTGCCGACTGTCAGGCCCAGGCCGATGAGCATCAGGGTCCAGGTGACGCCGCGCGGCGAGACACCCGTGACCTCGCCCAACAGCGGCGCGACATAGGTGAACAAGGTGAAGACCGAGGCGGCGAACAATGCAGTCATGCTGAGCGACAGCCAGATCCCGGCGCCTTTGAGGGCGCGCAGTTCGGCGCGCATGTCGAGTTTTTCTTCATCACGCTTGGCCGGCAGGAAGCGGATCAGGCCGATCAGCGCGATCACACCGATCACGGTCACTGCCCAGAAGGTCGAACGCCAGCCGGCTTGTTGACCGAGCGCGGTGCCCAGCGGCACACCGAGGACGTTGGCCAGGGTCAGACCGGTGAACATCAGGGCCACGGCCGAGGCGCGTTTGTTGGCTGGCACGAGGCCGGCCGCCGCCACCGAACCGATACCGAAGAATGCGCCGTGGCAAAGAGCCGTCACCACACGGGCGAACATCAGCACGTTGTAGTCACTGGCCAGTGCGCAAAGCAGGTTGCCGATGATGAAAATCCCCATCAACGCTACTAATGCAGCCTTGTGCGGCAGTCTGGCGGTGGCCAGTGCCATGAACGGCGCACCGATGGCCACGCCCAGGGCGTAACCGGTCACCAGCCAGCCGGCGCCAGGGATTGACACACCGAGGTCGGCCGCCACATCGGGCAACAGGCCCATGATGACGAATTCGGTGGTGCCGATGGCGAAGGCGCTCAAGGCCAATATGAGTAGCGAGAGGGGCATTGTTTAATTCCTTGTCGGAGCGCTGAGCTCCTTGACGATGGCGTCGAGGAACGCCTGAATCACGTCCTCGTTGCGCTTGAAGAAGTGCCATTGACCGGCCTTCTGGCTGCTGATCAGTCCCGCACGTTGCAAAGTCGCCAAGTGAGCGGACACGGTCGACTGCGACAGGCCGCAGCGTTGATCGATCTGTCCGGCGCAAATGCCGTACTCGTGGTTGTGGAGTTGTTCCGGGAACTGGGTTTTCGGGTCTTTCAGCCAGATGAGAATGTCTCGGCGTACTGGGTGAGCCAGGGCTTTTATTATTTCGTCGAGGTCAAGGGTCATGGTTTGGGCTCGTGATGAGTAAAACGCTATATCGCGATGAGGCGAACTTTAAATCGGTACTTCGCGATATACCAATATGATTTTGGTCTGACGACCGGATAAATCGGTATATCGGGTTATAACGATATGTGATTGTAAAGATACAAAGGTGCAGTGCTAAGCTGCGCCCATGAACTATCTCGCACATCTGCACCTCGGTGGCCAGCGCCCCGGTCAATTGCTCGGCAGTCTGTATGGCGATTTCGTCAAAGGGCGGCTGCAAGGGCAGTTCGAACCGGAAATCGAAGCGGCCATCCAGCTGCATCGCAGCATCGACGTGTTTACCGACCGCCATCCGTTGGTGGATGTCTCGTTGTCGCGGTTTTCCCTGACGCGCAGGCGTTATGCCGGGATTGTGCTCGACGTGTTTTTCGATCACTGCCTGGCCCGGGACTGGACGCTGTACTCGGATCGACCGCTTGAACAGTTCACCACGGATGTGTACCGGGTGCTGTCCACGGAGCCACAGCTGCCGGAACGCCTGGCGCGAATTGCGCCGCACATGGTGGCCAACGACTGGTTGGGTTCTTACCGGGAATTCGCGGTGCTGGAGCAGGTACTGGGGGGGATTTCTCGCCGGTTGACCCGGCCAGAGGAATTGGCGGCGGCGATGCAGGAATTGCGGGTGTTGTATGAACCGTTGAGCGAGGATTTTCGGTTGTTTTATCCGCAGTTGCAGACGTTCGCTGCAACGCCGCGAATCTAATGTGGGAGCGGGCTTGCTCGCGAAAGCGGTCTGTCAGTCACCATTGATTCTGGCTGATACACCGCTTTCGCGAGCAAGCCCGCTCCCACAGGGAAATGTGTTTAAGCTGCAATCGCCGGACGCATTGGCGCTTGCTGTGTTTCCGGAATCGCGCCAAACAACGCCTTCTGCACCGCTTGCTGCGCGTCGAACGCCAGTGCGGCACGTTCGCGACCTTCACAAGCGATCGGCTTGAGCAGATGAATCTCCACCTCACCCCGATCATTGGCGAACAGGCGCATCAGGTGCGAGAGCAAATCATCATCGCCAATGAACGGCGCCAGTGAATCGAGTTCACCGTCACGCAGATAACGAATCGCCACCGGTTGCAGCGCCACTTCCGAATCGATCGCCGCTGACAGCAAGCGCCCATGAAAGGTGCGCAACGAACGGCCGTCGGTGGTGGTGCCTTCCGGGAACATCAGCAGCGGATGTTCCTGCTCCAGATGGCGGGTCATCTGTTTGCGGATCAACTGGCTGTCGCCCGACCCGCGACGGATGAACAGGCTGCCGGCCTTCGCCGCCAACCAGCCCGCTACCGGCCAGGTGCGCACTTCGGCCTTGGACAGGAACGACAGCGGCGTGAGCATGCCCAGCAGCGGGATGTCGGTCCAGGACACGTGGTTGCTGACCCACAGCATCGGCGTCTTCGGCAATTCACCACGCACCGTCACGCGAAAGGGCAGGGCATTGCTCAGGCGTGCCATGAAAAATCGCGACCAGCGCTGGCGTCGGACCATCGAATGGGCAATCCCCAAGCGTTCGAACAGCCCGAACACACCGGCCATGGTCAAGCCCAGCGCAACGACGAAAAGCACTCGCGCAATCCGCGCGTACACCCGCAAACGGCTCATACGGCCGCCTTGAAGTGTTTGGCATAACGCGGGCAGAGTTCGTCGCGCTTGAGCAGGATGAACACATCGGCGACCTGGAAGTCTTCATCCCAGCACGGCTCGCCGCAGATCTTCGCACCCAGGCGCATGTAGGCCTTGAGCAGCGGTGGCATTTCGGCGATGACGTTGGACGGGATGTCGAGGGTCGGTAGCGGTGTTTTCGGTTCCGCCCGCAGGTGTTCGGTGCACAAGTAGCGTTCGCGCAGGCGCTGCATGATTGCGTGAGCCTGGATCCCGCCGTCCTGCATCGGGATGCTCGCGCACCCCATCAAATAGCTGTAGCCACCCTGGTTCAGCACGTCGGCCAGTTCACCCCAGAGCACGGCGATGGTGCCGCCATTGCGGTAGGCCGGGTCGACGCAGGTGCGGCCGATTTCCAGGATCGGGCCTTTGAGGTGGACCAGGCCATGCAGGCTGAATTCTTCTTCGCTGTAGAACTTGCCCAGGCTGCTGGCCGCCGTGTGATCGAGCAAACGGGTGGTCGCCACCAGCCTCCCGGTGTTCAAGTCACGCACGCCGATGTGGGCGCAGTGAACATCATAGTCGTCCATGTCCAGACCCAGCTCCGCGCCTTTCAGTTTGGCGTTGAATTCGCCGCTGAACACGTTGAAGCGCAGGGCCTGGGCTTCCTGCAAGGCCTCGGCGCCCACCAGGCGTTCGGCTTGCAGGCGGCGTTCGTTGCCGGTGTCGCTGATGCGGGCGATCTGAGTCATTGCGAATCTCCGTGCGGGCCGTTCACCCGCCTTGGGTTGCAGCCGATCGACTTTCTTTATGCAGCCGTGTTGTGCAAAGTCAGGCTATGTAGCCCCGGTGTCATCGCCATGAAGCTTTGGTGATGCTTATATGACAGCCCACAAGGAGCCTCTAATGCCCTGGCAAACCCTGTTGAACCGCCGTGATCGCCTGCCCGCCAACCCGGACCTGGGCGAAGGATTCGCGACCTTGCTGCACCAGATAGGCACGGTCACGCCGTTTGAGCTGGCAGTGCTCGGTGGACGGTTGATGGCAACACCGGGGCTGGCGTTTCTGGTGGGGTATCAGGCGGCGTTGCGCATGCTCTGGCCGAGCGCGCCACTGAGCCTCGGCGCCTTGTGCGCCACCGAGCAGCGCAGCCTGCGGGTGGCGGATATGCAGACTCGCCTGAGTGGTTTGCGCCTGAGCGGGCGCAAGGATTTCGTCACCGCCGGCGATGCTGCCGACTGGCTGCTGATCGCGGCCCGCAGTGAAGAACCCGGCGAGACCCCGCGCCTGAGTCTGGCGGTGGTCTTTCCCGATGAACCGGGCGTGCGTGTGGAGAAAACGCCGGCGATCCCGTTGATGCCGGACATCAGCCACGGCCGGCTGTTTCTCGATGGCGCGTTATGCGAATTGCTGGCGGGGGACGGCTGGGATGCTTACGTCAAACCGTTCCGCACGCTGGAAGACATCTATGTGCTGAGCGCCATGACGGCCTGGCTGTATGGCGTCGGTGAGGACAGCGACTGGCCGCAATCTTTGCAACTGCGCTTGCTGGCGCTGCTGGCCGGGTGTTCGGAAGTCAGTCGGCAGGCGCCGAATAACCCGGCCGGGCATGTGTTGCTGGGGGGATTGTTTGCGCAGTTCGATGGGCTCAAGACCGAGGTGAGTGAGGCATTGGCCGGCGGACCGCCGCACTGGGCGGCGATGTGGACGCGGGATCAGGCGGTGATGGATTTAGCGGCGGGCGCGCGGGGCAAGCGGCTGGCCAAGGCACTTTCTGGATCTTCACTGAATTGACGGGCCTCTTCGCGGGCACCCGCTCCCACATTTAACCGAGTGCCTCCAGAAAGAATGCAATCAAATGTGGGAGCGGGTTTGCTCGCGAAGGCGTCGTCATGAGCGACACCCATTCCAAAACTGTCATGAAGCTCGACTAGGCTCTGCAGGTTAATCCCCAAGAGCCTCCACCATGTTCAAAGGCTGGTCCCCGATTTTCATCCTGCTGCTGAGCCTCACAGCCCACGCCGAACACTGGCCCGCCGAGCAATGGTCTACCGGCCCGACCATCACCGGGCCGGCGCTTCAAGCCTTGGAGAGCTACGCCTTCCCACCCCGTGATGACACCACCCGCCAAGGCATCCGCACCGATGCCTTGTTGGTGATCCGCGACGGGCAGTTGATCTACGAACGCTACGCCGGCCCAACCACTGCCAACACGCCGCACCTGACCTGGTCGATCAGCAAAAGCCTGATGGCCACAGTCCTGGGCGTGGCCTATGGCGAAGGCCTGTTCAAGCTCCAGGACCCGGTGCGGAAATTTTATCCACCGCTGGAAAAACACCCGTCCCTGACCATGGCCAATCTGCTGCACTGGGCCTCGGGCCTGGACTGGCAGGAAGACTACGAATACGCACCGTTGAAGTCCTCGGTGGTGGCCATGCTTTACACCCGAGGTCACCAGGACATGGCTGCATTTACCGCAGGCCATGACGATTACGCCAAGCCCGGTCAGGCATTCCGTTATTCCAGCGGCGACACCAATTTGTTATCCGCAGCGCTGAAAACCATCGTCGGCCCAAGTCGCTATCCAGACTATCCATGGACGGCGTTGTTCGACCCTTTGGGCATTCGCCGCGCCGTCTGGGAAACCGATGCCACGGGCACTTTCGTCGCGTCCTCCTACGCCTACCTGACTGCCAGGGACCTGGCACGAATCGGCCTGTTGATGGCCCGCGAGGGGCGTTGGGGCGAGCGCCAATTGCTGCCAAAGGACTGGGTCGCCCTCACTCGTGAGCCATTCGCCCGCTATCAAGCCAACCAGGACGACGCGGTGCCTGGGGGGCACTGGTGGCTCAATCGCACGGTGGATGAGGCGGCACAACCCTGGCCCGATGCGCCCGCCGATACCTTCGCCGCGCTGGGTCATTGGGGGCAGGCGATGTACGTGATCCCCAGCGAAAACCTGGTGATCGTCCGCTATGGCGATGACCGCGACGGCACCTATAAACACAACCAGCTGCTCAACCTTGCGCTCAAGACGTTCGCCGCGAAGGTGCAACCATGACCCGTCGAAGTTTTGTTCGTCGCCGACCGTTCAGCACGCTGCTGTTGATTCTGCTGATCGCCTTGCTCGGCTGGGGCTGGCACGAGCGGGTGGCGCTGTGGGCGTTTCCGGACATCATCAGTGCCTACACCGCCAAGGAGTATTGCTCGTGCCGCTACGTGATGAATAACGACGCCGAGTATTGTCACAGCTACGTGAAGCAGTGGCTGCCCACCAGCGGTTTTACCGATGACGTCGCGACCAAACGCGTAATGGTCAGTGGCGTGGGGCGCAGCAACAGCGCCGTGTGGGTCGGCGAGCGCCAGGGATGTCGCCTGATTCCCTGAGCGCCAGCGGCTACAAGTTTGCAATTGACTCACGGACGGTTAAGGTTCGCTCAGGTTTATCTGCCCCCACGAGTTTCTATGTTCAACCGCTCCCTCTGCAAAACCCTCGCCCTCGTGCTCTTGGCTGGCGCCACACTGCCGGCCCAGGCCAATTGGTATCTGGACGGCGAGTCCTCTCGGCTGTCGTTTATCAGCACCAAAGACACCAACATTTCCGAAGTGCAGCGCTTTCTGGTGCTGCACGGCAAGGTCAGTTCCAAGGGCCTGGCTGAGGTGGAAGTCGAGCTGGAGTCGGTGAACAGCGGCATCCCTTTGCGCGACGAGCGCATGCGCAAGGACCTGTTCGAGATCCAGACATTTCCCGAAGCGTTGATCACCGCGCAAATCGATCTGCGCCCGATCAACGACCTCGCGCCCGGTGCGCAACTGGAGTTGCGCCTGCCGCTGACCGTCAACCTCCATGGCAAGCAACACCAATACAACGCCGAATTGCTGGCGACCCGTCTGGATGATCGACGCTTTCAAGTGGTGACGCTCGAGCCGGTGGTGATCAATGCCGCGGATTTCGACTTGGCACCTGGTCTGGAAAATTTGCGCAAGGTCGCCGGGTTATCGGCGATCAGTCTGTCGGTGCCGGTGGGTGCGGTACTGATTTTCACGGCGCGCTGACATGGCCGGTGCGATCTTTCCCTGGCGTGAAGGCAACCGCTTTGAACTGCTGATTGACGGCCCGGAGTTCTTCCCGCGGATGCTGGTCGCGATTGCTCGCGCCGAGGAACAGGTCGAGCTGGAGCTGTATCTGGTGGAGGCGGGCGCCTGCGCCGAGGCCATGGTTCAGGCATTGGTCCAGGCCGCCGAGCGTGGTGTGCGCGTGCGTTGCCTGTTCGATGATTACGGCAGCCTGGCGTTCACCCTGACCCTGCGCCAGCGCTTGATGGCCGCCGGTGTCGAACTGCGTTTCTACAATCGCCTGAGCTGGCGGCGCTGGGTGGGCAACTTTTACCGCGATCACCGCAAGCTGTTGCTGGTGGATCAGTGCATGGCAGTGGTTGGCGGCACCGGGGTCACAGATGAATTCTGGACGCCGGGCGAAGACACCAGCGAATGGCACGAAGTGATGGTGGAAATCACCGGCCCTTTGGTCATCGACTGGCAGTTGTTGTTCGACCGCCAATGGATCGCCAACCGCCATCGGCGCGCCTGGAAACCCGCGTCGCATTTCGGCTTGCCGCGTCTGCCGCGCGTGCCGTCCATGGGCGAAGGCATGGGCCGGGTGGCCTACGCCGACGCCCGTCAGCACCGGGACATTCTGCAATCGCTGATTCGTGCATTGAACAGCGGCCAGCGGCGGATCTGGCTGGCCACGCCGTATTTCCTGCCGACCTGGAAAGTCCGTCGCTCACTGCGCCGCGCGGCCTCCCGAGGCGTTGACGTGCGCTTGTTGCTGACCGGGCCACGCACCGATCATCCCTCCGTACGTTACGCCGGGCATCGCTACTACCCGCGACTGCTCAAGGCCGGGGTGAAGATCTTCGAGTACAAACCGTGTTTCCTGCACCTGAAAATGGTCCTGGTCGATGACTGGGTGAGCATCGGCTCGTGCAACTTCGATCACTGGAATTTGCGCTTCAACCTGGAAGCCAATCTGGAAGCGCTGGACGAGGGACTGACCCAGGCGGTGGTGGCGAGTTTCGACAAGGACTTTGCCTTGAGCCAGGAAGTCAGCCTCGAGGCATGGCAACGCCGCCCGCTGTGGCGACGGGTCAAGCAAAGGGTGTGGGGCTGGGTGGATCGGCTGGTGGTGAATCTGCTGGATCGGCGGGGCTGAACCCGACTTTTCAAACACCGCAAACCCAATGTGGGAGCGGGCTTGCTCGCGAAGGCGGTCTGTCAGTCACATCATCGATGACTGACACTCCCTCTTCGCGAGCAAGCCCGCTCCCACAGGTTTTTGTGTTGCCTGAAAAGTTACAGCAATTCAAAGCTCTGCTGCGTCACGTCCTGGGAATCCAGGCCGATCTGCACATTGAACTTGCCCGGTTCTGCGCCGTACTTGAGCTGGGCGTTGAAAAACTTCAGGTCGTCTTCGGTGATGGTGAAGTGCACGACTTTCTGTTCACCTGCCTTGAGCATGATTTTCTGGAAGTTCTTCAGTTCCTTGATCGGGCGGATCATCGAACCGGTCTCGTCCTGGATGTACAGCTGCACCACGGTTTCGCCGTCACGCTTGCCGGTGTTTTTGAGCATGACGCTGGCGTCGAGCTTGCCGGTCTTGTTCAGCGTGGTCGATGACAACGCCATGTCGCTCAGGCTGAAATCGGTGTAGCTCAGGCCGAAACCGAACGGGTAAAGCGGCCCGGTCGTGTCGTCGAAATACTGCGAGGTGTAGTTGCCCGGCTTGCCCGGCGTGAACGGCCGGCCAATGCTCAGGTGGTTGTAGTAGGTCGGAATCTGGCCCACCGAACGCGGGAAGGTGATCGGCAGTTTGCCCGACGGGTTGTAGTCGCCGAACAGCACGTCGGCGATGGCGTTGCCGCCTTCGGTGCCGCTGAACCAGGTTTCCAGGATCGCGTCAGCCTGTTCCTTCTCTTCGAGAATCGACAGCGGACGGCCGTTCATCAACACCAGTACCAGCGGTTTGCCGGTGGCTTTCAAGGCCTTGATCAAGTCGCGCTGGTTGGCCGGGATGTTCAGGTCGGTGCGGCTCGACGATTCGTGGGACATGCCACGGGACTCGCCCACAGCGGCCACCACCACATCGGCCTGTTTGGCGGCTTTCACCGCCTCGTCGATCAGCACTTGGGCCGAACGCGGATCGTCCACCACTTCCGGTGCATCGAAGTTGAGGAAGTTCAGGTAATCGAGGATTTTCTTGTCGCTGGTGATGTTGGCGCCACGGGCGTAGATCAGTGTCGATTTATCTCCCAGCGCATGGGTCATGCCGTCGAACAGGGTCACCGATTGTGCCGGTCGGCCAGCGGCAGCCCAGCTGCCCATCATGTCGATCGGCGCCTTGGCCAGCGGGCCGACCAGGGCGATTTTCGCGGTTTTCTTCAGTGGCAGGGTTTCGTTCTGGTTTTTTAGCAACACCAGGCTGCGACGCGCGACATCGCGGGCCTCGGCGCGGTGCAGGCGGCTCTCGGCGTAGGTGTCGACCGGGTCATCCTCGGCCTTGCCGATTCGCAGGTACGGGTCCTTGAACAGGCCCATGTCGTACTTGGCGTCCAGCACGGCACGCACGGCGTTGTCGATGTCGCTCTGCTCGATTTCACCGGCCTTCAGCAGCCCTGGCAGCTCCTTGCCGTACAGGGTGTCGTTCATGCTCATGTGGATGCCGGCCTTGATCGCCAGCTTCGCCGCTTCGCGACCGTCGTGTGCGACGCCATGTTTGATCAGCTCGAAAATCGCCCCGTGGTCGCTGACCGCCAGGCCCTTGAAACCCCATTCCTTGCGCAGCAGGTCGTTCATCAGCCAGGTGTTGGCGGTGGCCGGCACGCCGTTGATGGAATTCAGCGCGACCATCACCCCGCCAGCACCGGCGTCGATGGCGGCGCGGTACGGCGGCAAGTAGTCCTGGTACATCTTGACCGGGCTCATGTCGACCACGTTGTAGTCGCGACCGCCTTCCACTGCACCGTACAAGGCAAAGTGCTTGACGCTGGCCATGATGCTGTCGGCCGTGTTCGCGCCCGTGCCCTGAAGGGCCTTGACCATCACGCCGGCGATGCGCGACACCAGATAGGTATCTTCGCCGAAACCTTCGGACGTGCGGCCCCAGCGTGGGTCGCGGGAAATATCGACCATCGGCGCGAAAGTGATGTCGAGGCTGTCCGCCGCGGCTTCCTTGGCGGCGATGCGCCCGGACAGACCGATGGCGTTCATGTCCCAACTCGAGGCCAGGGCCAGGGGAATCGGGAAAATGGTGCGGTGGCCGTGGATCACGTCATAGGCGAAGAACATCGGGATCTTCAACCGGCTGCGCATGGCCGCGTCCTGCATCGGACGGTTTTCCGGGCGGGTGATCGAGTTGAACGTGCCGCCGATGTTGCCGGCCGCGATTTCCTTGCGAATCAGCTCGCGAGGCATTTCCGGGCCGATGCTGATCAGGCGCAGTTGGCCGATCTTTTCATCGAGGGTCATCTGCTTCATCAGGTTGCTGATGAAGGCGTCCTTGTTTTCCAGAGGTGCGGGCGTCGTGGCGGCCAGTACGTTATGACTGGCCAGGCTGACGAGCAGGCCCAGCAAACACAGCTTCTTCATGAATAGTTTTCTCAAAGGCCTAAACGGCAGTGAATACGCGCCGGTCAGCCAAAATTTAGGGAGCGACTATTGTTGTTCAGGTAAATGCAGCAAACTTCTGCATTCATGCTTGTGAGTCAGTAGTTCTGAATCATGTTTCAACGCTGGGGCATCTTTTAGCCCATCGGCTCGATGCAATCCAGTGGGCGGCGGCAGATTATGCCCCAAGAGTCCGGTCAAAGGGTCGCAGGTTGTTTTTCAACGGAATGTGCAAGGGAGCATCAACCAAATGAATGTACGACACCATTATCGGTCGAGCCTGCAGGTTGCAGCCTTGATGTGGCTGACCTCACTGCTGGCCGGCTGCGGCATCAACAATATTCCAACCCTCGACGAACAGGCCAAGGGCGCCTGGGGCCAGGTGCAGAACCAATACCAGCGCCGTGCCGACCTGATTCCCAACCTGGTGGAAACCGTCAAGGGCTACGCCCAGCATGAGCAAGAAACCCTGACGGCGGTGATCGAAGCACGGGCCAAGGCAACGTCGATTCAAGTGGATGCCAGCACCCTGGACAATCCGGAAAAACTCAAGCAGTTCGAGCAGGCCCAGAATCAATTGACCGGTGCCTTGAGCCGTTTGATGGTGGTCTCCGAGCGTTACCCGGACCTCAAGGCCAATCAGAATTTCCTGGCGTTGCAATCGCAGCTCGAAGGCACTGAGAACCGCATCGCCGTGGCGCGTCGTGACTTCATTCTCGCGGTGCAGAAGTACAACACCGAAATCCGTACATTCCCCGGCCGCCTGTGGCACACGGTGATGTACAGCGATCTGCCGATCCGCGAAACCTTCGAGGCCACCAGTCCCGATGCGGAAAAAGCGCCAGAAGTGAAGTTCAAGTAAGCAGCGGGACGAGTTTGAAGCGTCACCACGGATGAGGTTGCCAATGCGCGTGTTGAAAGTGGGCCTGGTGCTGATGTTCTGGGTGTTTGCCCTGGCAGCCCAGGCCGAGTTGAAGTTTCCGGAGCTGACCGGACGGGTGGTGGATAACGCCCAGATGATCGAGCCTGCCGTGCGCGAGCAGCTGACGCAGCAACTCCAGGCCCACGAAAAAGCCACCGGCGAGCAGCTCGTGGTGGTCACGTTGCCGGATTTGCAGGGCAACGACATCGCCGACTTCGGTTATCAGTTGGGGCGCCACTGGGGCATTGGCCAGAAAGACAAGAACACCGGCGCTTTACTGATCGTCGCGCGCGATGATCGCAAGCTGCGGATCGAAGTCGGTTATGGTCTGGAGGATCGCCTGACCGATGCGCAGAGCTCGGTGATCATTAATCAAGTGATCACCCCGGCATTCAAGGCCGGCAATTTCAGCAAGGGCATCAGCGACGGCGTCGCAGCGATGCTGGTGGTGCTGGGCGGCAATCCGCTGGACGAGCCGTCCACGGTGTATGACTCCGGCGGTAATCAGGAAGATGACTTCTTTTCGCGCCATCCCGGATTGTTCGTGTTTCTGGTGATGCTGTTCATCCTGACGATTTTCGTCTGCCAGATGCTCGGCATCCTGCCCAGCGGCGGCGGTAGCAGTCGCGGCGGTTCGGGCGGTGGTTTCGGCGGTGGCGGTTTTGGTGGCGGTGGAGGCGGGGGCTTCAGCGGCGGCGGGGGCAGTTTCGGGGGCGGCGGTTCCTCGGGCGGCTGGTGAGAATGTGCAGGTAAAAACAATAGCGAGCAGGCATTCATAAACATGGCATTACTGACTGAACACGAACAACGCAAAGTCGCCGAGGCGATTGCCCGGGTCGAGCGTGACACCGACGCCGAACTGGTGACGGTGCTGGCGGCCCGCGCCGACGACTATGCGTACATCCCGCTACTCTGGGCCAGTCTGCTGGCGCTGGTGGTGCCGGGTATCGTGCATTACCTCACCGGTTGGCTGACCATGCACAGCCTGCTGCTGGTGCAATGGATCACCTTCATCGTGTTGTGCCTGGTGTTCCGGATTCCGAAAGTCACCACCCACCTGATCCCGCGCTCGGTGCGTCACTGGCGTGCGTCGAACCTGGCACGTCGGCAGTTTCTGGAGCAGAACCTGCACCACACCGTCGGCAGCACCGGCATGCTGATTTTCGTCTCCGAGGCCGAGCGCTATGTGGAGATTCTGGTGGATGAGGGCATTTCCAAGCGCCTGGATAACAAGAACTGGGATGCGATCGTCGCGGCGTTCACACAGCAGGTGAAACAGGGCCAGACCTTGCAGGGATTTGTCAGTTGCGTCGAGGCGTGCGGTGAGTTGCTCAAGGTGCATGTGCCGGTGACGCATGTGCGCAATGAATTGCCGAACCGGTTGGTGGTGCTCGGCTAAGCGCGGTCCTGGGCCGATTATGTATCCCTCGACGCTACAACTGCCGCGCATTGTCTGAGTGCGGGCCTCTGTTCAACATCTCTCTCTAACAGCGAGCGCCTGCGACGGGCGTTCTGACGAAGAGGGAGTTCTTATGTCAACGCATCAAACGCTCGACTCTTTTGCTTGTGCCGCGCGTAGTGGCGGGGCAAATACACCGTCGGCGCGGCTGACGGCGAAGGAGATACAAACCCTGACGTGGTGTTCACAAGGCAAAACGTCCTGGGAAATCGCCAGAATTCAGAATTGCTCGGAAGCCACGATCAATTTTCACTTCTCCAACATCCGGCGCAAATTCGACGTCAGATCCCGCAGTGCTGCCTTGCTCAAAGCCATTGAGATGGGCGTCATTTCGGTAGGAGAGGGCGCCCATGAGCCTGACTGATTCGACTTACAACAGCATCGGCGGACTTTTGCTAGGGCTGGGTATCTCGACGCTACCCGCGATAGATGGCGAGGCACTGTTCGGTGCCGCGCTCGGGGCGTGGCTCGTCACGACCACTCGCACGAACTACAAGGCCTGGCAGCGGATCGGCTCCTGGATACTGTCGGCGGGCGTGGGCTATCTGTTTACCCCGGTTGCGTTGCCGCTGGCGCCTTTCCTGACCGCAGGCGTGACCGCTTTTCTCTGCGCGCTGATCGTCATTCCCGTCAGCATCAAACTCATGCAGTGGATTGACGGTGCCGGCCTGGGCGAAATCGTTCGACACCTGAGGGGGCGGGGATGATGGGGAATGAAATGATCGCGCTGGTCTTGATAACGGGTGTTGCTCATTTGCTCAGTGCGTTCAGGCTTGCCTGTTATCAGCGTGACGAGGCACATCATTGTTGGCGTGACGGACTATTGACCAGCCTGTGCGGAGGGGTGTTTTGCCTGGCCGGCATGGATGTATTGCTGACATTTGTGCCGGTGAGTCCATGGCATGCGGTCGTGAGTGCATTGTCATGTGCACTGATTATTCGCAGCGGCGGCAACATCATGTTCTTGTGGCATGCATTGAAGTAACGAAACTTCGAATTACATACACATTCATGTGTCATTCGAGTGTTGAAGTGTTGCCAGGATAGAGGTCATTTCCGCAAGTTTAAGTTCCATGTCGCGCAATCGCTTCTTTTCCTCCAATGCGTGTTGTATGGCACTGCGATCACTTTCGTTGAGCAATCTCCACAGCGCGAGAATCGTGTTTTCCCGTGTTGTGCTTTCTTGATTGTCTTCTGGGGATTCGTCAGGTGTATGCCGCAGGATCGGCCCTTCACCCAGCAGCAACCAATCAAGCGAGATGCCACGCGCTTGTGCAATGTCTACGCATAATGAGTATGGCGTGCTGTCGCGGCCTTTCCAGCTGCTGAGGGTTTGGGGGCTGATCTGCAGCGCGGAAGACAAGGAGGCATCGGTTTTTGTACCGGTGATCTGCTTTAGACGCGCCAGAACAGCTTGTGATTTTTTGCTACGCAATTTGAGCCTCTTCCTTTTGACATATGCTTTTTGAGTGCTTAATGTATGCGAAATGAGTATTTTTTTTCTTGTGAGTAATCAATCGTCAACTATGAATCAGAAGAATACGATGTCGAAACTTCCTAATGGTATCAGGGTGATTTCCTACGAGCTTGGTTCTTACCCATTACGCGGCTGCCTGTTGCACTTCCTTCTGTCTGGCAGACGTTTTTCGCAAGACCGGACCGGGGCGATCAACGCGTCAAGCAGTATTGCGTTTGATCAAGTCGATTACCACCAGATCACCGCCGGGAATCAAGCATGAGTACTTACAAAATGGTGTGTCCGCACTGCCTGAACCGGATGCGCATTCGCACCAGCGAGGGCCGTCATATTTTCCTGCGGGTGGCGTATTTGCAGTGCACATCGGAAGCCTGCGGCTGGTCGGTGCGGGCCGAGTTCGAAATGACCCATGAACTTTCGCCCAGTGGCATGCCCAACCCGGCCGTGCACTTGCCTTGCGCCAGCCCCGACCTGCGTCGCGCCGCCCGCCCTGTTGCGGTGAGTGACTCATCGACGCAAACACCACTGGAGTCGTGAAGTATGAAAGGAGTCGATGAGAACCAGGAATTGAATGAGGAGCTATTGGCCATCGCCGAGGCGTTTCTTTTCCGTCATGACAGCGATGGGGCGATGGATGATCAGGTGCTGTTCTGTCGCGCAGTGAAGCATTTGCAAGGTATTGATGTACCGATGCACATGGCGGAACGGCTGGTCAGCCATGCCTATGGAATACTCAAATCCAGCCACGATCGCCGGCGTCTGGACATCGCTGCGAGTTCCGAAACCGTCGCCGTGGTCACTGACCCGGCCAACGGCCTGACCTGGGCAGTGCCGGTGGGGCTGATTGTCAAATACGTCATTAATTCACCGACCAATCGTAAACTTCGACTGGTGGAACCTTAGGTTTGAGTGGGTGATTTCAGGTCTTGGGTGGCGTGACCGGGACCTGTCACAAAATAACTCCGTGCCCGAAACCCTCATCCCCCCTAAAATACCGGTCATTCCCGTTTCGCACCGCCCGAGGCCGTTTTTCCATGTCCGTCACCGCCACTCCCGCCAGCCTCGCGCCGGATCACCACGCCCAGTTCATTGATCTGCTGCAATCGAGTCTTGATCAAAACGCTTTCATCAAACTGGTGCTGGCCAAGTACGTCGGCACCGAGGCGGACCTGCAACGGCTGATTATCAAGCAGCTGACGGTGAAGGATCAGCCTTGCCTGTCTTTCGTTTATCGCTACAAGACGCGGGACATCACCAAGAACCTGCCGCTTGCCGAAGGCGTGGCGACCATCGCCGGGCTGTTACCGACGTCATTCAAAAATGCGCATTTATTGTCGCTGACCGACGAAGCCCAGCTCGAATACAGCAAAAAGGGCAAGCCGTCGCTGTTCAAGAGCAAACCTCAGCAATTGCGCGAAGTGCCGTCCGCCGAGCACAACCGCGAGAAAAACCGCTTCCTCGACTTGAGCCGGCCGTTTCTCGCCGACCTCGGCGTGACCAACAAGCAGCACGAGCTGATCCCGGCGATGTCGCGCAAGTGGAAGCAGATCAACAAATTCATCGAAGTCTTCAGCCATGCGCTGACCTCGTCACCGCTGGCCCTGGACAAACCGGTGCGCGTTGCGGATTTCGGTTCGGGCAAGGGTTACCTGACTTTCGCCATCCACGATTACCTGCGCAATACCTTGAAAGCCGAGGGCGAGGTCACCGGTGTCGAACTGCGTGAAGAGATGGTCAACCTGTGTAATGCCGCTGCCGCAAAACTTGAGCATCCGGGGCTGGTGTTCAAGTGCGGGGATGTGCGCAGTGTGGCGCCGAGTGAACTGGACGTGATGATCGCCCTGCACGCCTGCGACATCGCCACCGATTATGCGATTCACACCGGTATCCGTTCCGGCGCTTCGATCATCATGTGCTCGCCGTGCTGCCACAAACAGATCCGTCTGCAAATCCAGAGCCCGGCACTGCTCAAGCCGATGCTGCAATACGGTTTGCACCTCGGGCAGCAGGCGGAAATGGTCACCGACAGTTTGCGTGCGTTGTTCCTGGAAGCGTGTGGTTACGAGACCAAGGTCTTTGAGTTCATCTCGCTGGACCACACCAACAAGAACAAGATGATCCTGGCGGTCAAACGCGCCGAACCGGTTGATCCGGCCCGGCTGCTGGTGAAGATTCAGGAACTGAAGGATTTCTACCACATCAGCGAACATTGCCTGGAAACCCTGCTCCGAGCTGACGGCTACCTCTGATCCTGTGGGAGCGGGCTTGCTCGCGAAGGCGTTGGTTCAGCCAACATCTCTGTTGAATGTGAAGCCGCCTTCGCGAGCAAGCCCGCTCCCACATTGGGATTGATCGCAGTCTTGCGCCCCAACATCACCGTGACGATCACCCCGGCGGCAAACAGCCAGGTGATCGGCTCGACGTGTTCACCGAAGAACAACGCTGAAAAGGCGATGGTGAAGAAGATCTGCAGCAACTGGATCTGGCTGACCCGAGCGATGCCACCCATGGCCAGCCCGGCGTACCAGGCGAAGAACCCGATGAACTGCGAGAACAGCGAGACGTAACTGAACGCCCACCAGGTCTTGGCCGAAATCTCTCCCTGATGTTGCAGCGCCAGGTAAACCACTGGCCCGATCAGCAGCGGCGTCGACAACACCAGCGCCCAGCAGATCACCTGCCAGCCGCCCATCTCCTTGGCCAATCGGCCGCCCTCGGCGTAACCCAGGCCACCCACGGCAATTGCCCCGAGCATCAGCAAGTCACCGGCCTGAACACTGCCGGCCCCGCTGATCAACGCATAACCGAGCACCAGGGCGCTGCCCAACGCGGCGCAGGCCCAGAAAGCTTTCGACGGTCGCTCATGGGACAACCAGGCGGCATAGAGCGCCACGCACAGCGGCTGCAAACCGTTGACCAGTGCGCCGTGGGACGCCGGCAAGGTTTGCATGGCCCAGGCGGACAACACCGGGAAGCCAAGGATCACCCCGGCAATCACCAGCGTCAGGCCTTTGACTTGTTTCCAGGTGGGCCATTTTTCTCGACGCCACAGCAACAACATCGCCGCCGGCACCGCCGCGAACAGCGCACGGCCCAGGCCGTTGAGCAGCGGATGCAGTTCCTGCACGACGATTCGCGTGAAGGGCAGGGTGAGGCTGAAGATCACAACGCCGAGCAGGCCGAGGGCCATGCCGGTGTTTTCGCGCGAGGACATGATGGCAACCAGAATCGAGGGTGGCGGGAAGAGTCTTTATCTAGCCATAAATCAGCGCGATGGCGCTGTTACAGCTAGGTGCAGAGTTATCCGTACAGTTTGAGGGCCTCTTCGCGAGCAAGCCCGCTCCCACATTGGAATGCGTTCCCCTGTATGAGCGGGCTTGCTCGCGAAGAACGATGACGCCGTAGTAGCTGGTTATTACCCACCCCTGCAGATAAGGACTACCTTGAATACTCCTGCATGCCCACGTATTTCCCAGAGGAGTCCTCCCCATGGCAGCTAAAAAAATTCTGATGCTGGTCGGCGATTACGTCGAAGACTACGAAGTGATGGTGCCGTTTCAGGCACTGCTGATGGTGGGTCACACGGTGCACGCCGTTTGCCCGGACAAGACCGCTGGCCAGACCGTGCGCACGGCAATCCATGACTTTGAAGGCGACCAGACCTATAGCGAAAAACCTGGCCACCTGTTTGCCCTGAACTTCGATTTCGCCAACGTCGATGCCGCGGACTACGACGCGCTGCTGGTGCCGGGCGGTCGGGCACCTGAGTACCTGCGGCTGAACGAAAAAGTCCTGGAGTTAGTGCGAGCATTCGACAAGGCCGGCAAACCGATCGCCGCCGTGTGCCACGGTGCGCAATTGCTGGCAGCCGCGGGCATTCTCGAAGGTCGCGAGTGCAGCGCCTACCCGGCCTGCGCCCCGGAAGTGCGTCTGGCGGGCGGTACGTTCATCGATATCCCGGTGACGCAAGGTCACGTTCAAGGCAATCTGGCCACGGCTCCAGCCTGGCCGGCCCACCCGAGCTGGCTGGCCGGTTTCCTTGGATTGCTGGGCACCAAAATCACGCTGTAACGAGGGACCTGTCCATGTGCGAGCTCTACGTCAAAGCCGATCCGATTCTCTACGAATCGCGCTCCCGCTCGCTGCGCATCTGCGGGGTGGTGACCACCCTGCGGCTGGAGAATCAGTTCTGGGACATCCTCAGCGAAATCGCCGAGGTCGACGGCATGACCACCAACCAGTTGATCGCCAAGTTGTATGAAGAGGTGATGGATTACCGCGGCGAAGTGGTGAATTTTGCTTCGTTCTTGCGGGTGAGTTGTACCCGGTATTTGAGCCAGCGACGGGTGCAGACGCCGGAGTTGTCGGTGGTGCGTGCGGCGGTGAAGTAGACAGGTTTGTGTTAACCCGACCGGCCTCTTCGCGAGCAAGCCCGCTCTCACATTGGAATGCGTTCCGTTGTGGGAGCGGGCTTGCTCGCGAAGGCGCGGGCACAGGCGACAGAAACAGTAGGGTGGTCTTTACTCTGAAGCGCGAAACCTCTCAATTGCCAAGGAGAACGAGCATGTCCGGATGGTACGAAGTGAGTAAAAGCAGCAGCGGTCAGTTCCGGTTTGTGCTGAAGGCCGCCAACGCCGAAACCATTCTGACCAGCGAGCTGTACACCTCCCGCAGCGCCGCCGACAACGGCATCGCTTCGGTCCAGACCAACAGCCCGCTGGATGAGCGCTACGAGAAGAAAACCACCAAGGATGGTCACCCCTACTTCAACCTCAAGGCGGGTAACCACGAAGTGATCGGCAGCAGCGAGTCATACGCCTCGGCGGCTGCAATGGAAAAAGGCATCGCCAGTGTGAAGGCGAACGGCCCGAGCAAAGTGATCAAGGACAAGACTTTGCCGGTACTTTGAATCTGAACGCCCCTTCTTAAGCGGTCGCCAAATCATTGGCGACCGAATTCTGGCCAAGTGCCATCATTTCGATTATTCTCCGCGGCCACTACATGGAAGTGGTTGCCCAAGACCTCTTTCGTGACGTATTCACCGAAGAGAATTCCTTCCCATGCTCCGTTGCTTTGCCCTACTGACGCTGCTGCTCTGCCTGAGCGGTTGCCACAGCATGTCCCCGATTCACATCGACGACGAACTCACCCCAACAGCCGATTCCGGCGTGGCGTATCTGGTGGGCGTGGTCGGTATCTGGCCCAAGGCAGTCAACACCGCCCAGGAACAAATGCTGATGATTCGCCAGCGTGGCAGCGACAACTTTGCCACGGCGCGTCTGCACAACGAGTTTTATGCCCGCACGCCGCGAGACGTACGCGAGACCGGGCGCGGCATCGGCACACTGTTCGTCATGCCACTCAAACCCGGACGTTACGAGCTCTACAACCTGCGCTTCGATCGCGGGTCTTCGGTGTCCTGGAGCCGCGAAGATTTCACCATTCCCCTCCAGATTGAGGCCGGCAAGGCTTACTACATCGGTGATTTCCGCGCCGGCTGCGTGACCCCCGGAGACTCCACGTGCCTCTTTCTGCACAGCGATCACCTTGAGCGCGACGCGGCGTTGGTTCGGGCGAAATACCCACAAGTACCGGGTCTGCAACGGCTGGACCTGCCAAACCTGTACACGGCAACACCCTTTATCCGCGAAGAGAGCGGAGCGAGTGCGTCCGTTTACAAATCCATGCTTTCAGGAAAACTTTAATGCGCGTCAAGGTACTGTTTCTATGGCTGACCCTGCTGCTCGGCGGCTGTCAGGCCACCCATACGCTCAAGGCCCCCGAGGTTGATTACAACCAGCAACTGCCGGCAATCAACGTCAGCGTCCTCGGACTGCCGAGCTGGATGCTGCGCGACGAACTGCGCCGTCGCGGTACGTTTGACGAGGTAAAGGCTGGTCGAAGCGAAGACGGCTATAACGTGCTGGTGATTGCCAACAGCGACATCGGCGGGTTGCAGCCGCAGCTGTTCTTGAGTGCCTTCACGCTGTTTCTGGTTCCGGTGCCAGTGAGTTGGGACAGTACGGTGATCTTCAGCCTCAGCCATGGCAAAGAGGTGCTGGGTGTCTATACCGTGCGCAACCACAGCGAATCCTGGCGCGGCGCGTTCAACTCATCCGGTGGTCAGTTCGAGCACGTGCAGTTGATTGCAGACACCTTTATTGCGCAGGTATTGAAGGATCAGCCGTTCCACCGTGAAGCGATGAAAAAAGCAGCAAAACTGTAACTGTCGCGGATAAAAAATGTGGGAGCGGGCTTGCTCGCGAAAGCGGGGTGCCAGGCGACAACTTCGCCTACTGACACTCCCTCTTCGCGAGCAAGCCCGCTCCCACAGGTTCCGCATCGAGCTTGAATTTTCGCCTTAACGTAATGCGCTGATCAACGTTTGCAGCTGGCTGCAACCAGCCTCGCCCAACGGAAACACCGGCAAGCGTGGATCACCCACTTCCAGCCCGGTCAAACGCAAGCCGGCCTTGATGGTCGCCGGCAAGCCACCCTTGAGAATGAAGTCCAGCAACGGCAACTGGCGGTAGAACAGTTCACGGGCCTTGCTCAAATCGTTGGCCAATACCGCTTCGTACAGATCGAGGTTGAGCTGCGGGATCAGGTTCGGCGCCGCCGTGCACCAGCCTTTCGCACCTGCCGCAAAGGCTTCCAGCGCCAATGGATTGCAGCCGTTGTAGAACGGCACCTGACCTTCGCTGAGCCGTTGCAGTTGGTGCATGCGCTGGATGTCGCCTGTGCTCTCCTTGACCATGGTCACGTTCTCTACGGAGTTGACGATCCGCAGGATCAAGTCCACCGACATGTCGGTGCCGCTGGTGGCCGGGTTGTTGTAGAGCATGACCGGCACGCCGATGCTGTCGCCGATGGCGCGGTAGTGAGCGAGGATTTCCGCTTCGCTGAGTTTCCAGTAGGACGTCGGCAGCACCATCACCACGTCGGCGCCGTGGGCTTCGGCGAAACGTGCGCGGCGCACTGCCTTGGCGGTGGTCAGGTCGGACACGCTGACGATGGTCGGTACGCGTTTGGCCACATGTTTGATGCTGAATTCGCTGACCTGATCCCATTCCGCGTCGCTCAGGTAAGCGCCTTCGCCGGTGCTGCCCAAGGGCGCAATGGAGTGCACGCCGCTGTCGATCAGTCGGTCGATGGATTGCCCGAGCGCGTCGAGATCAACGCCTTCGCCATTGGCGGTGAAAGGGGTGATGGTGTAACCGATGATGCCGTGAATGGTTGGGGTAGACATGCTGTCTCTCCTATAAGGAATGAGTGGGTTCAGTTCAGGCAATCGGCGTGTTGACGCAGGTTTTGCCGAGCGTAGTAGTTGAAAGCGGCGGCGTGACGTTTTGGCCTGGCAATCCAGTCGTGGGCTTCACGGCCCAGCTCCGGGAGGATCGGCTTGATGGTCCCGGCGCTCATCGCCAGCAGTTGCAGTTTCGCGGCGCGCTCGATCAGTTGCGCAATGACACACGCTTCCTCGATGGTGGTGCCGGTGGACAATTGGCCATGGTGAGAAAGCAGGACCGCGCGTTTGTCACCCAAGGCGCCGGCAATCAGATCGCCTTCTTCATTACCGACTGGCACACCTGGCCAGCCTTCGAGAAATGCGCAGTCGTCATAGAGCGGGCAGAGGTCCATGTGGGAAATCTGCAGCGGCACTTCGAGCATCGATAGGGCCGCGATGTGGGTCGGGTGCGTGTGAATGATGCAGTTCACATCCGGCCGGGCGCGGTACACCCAACTGTGGAAGCGGTTGGCCGGGTTGGGCATGCCGTGGCCTTCAAGTACTTCCAGGTCTTCGTTGACCAGCAGCAGATTGCTGGCCGTGATCTCGTCGAAACCCAGGCCCAATTGTTGAGTGTAGTAGGTGCCGGGCTGCGGGCCGCGGGCGGTGATTTGCCCCGCCAGGCCGGAGTCGTGGCCGTTCTCGAACAGAATGCGGCAAGTCAGGGCCAGCTTTTGCCGATCGGTCCACGTATTATCCGCCAGGGTGTTTTGCATCTGGGTCAGCGCTTGCTTGACCAGTTGGTCTTTGGGTAGTGCTAATGTCTTCGCCATATCGGTGTCCTCTGGTTCGTACAACAGGCGTCAGGTTTGCCGGTCACCTGTTGCTCGCAAGGTCTTGGGTGAATGCAAATGACACAAAAAAGACTATATGACACAAGGTGTCATTGGCAAGCGCGAATCGTCGCCTCATTGATGGATTAATCGCTCTAAATGTCTATCCGTTTGAAATTACTCAGGAAAAAACTTGGCGTGACGCTGGAAGGCTTGGCCGAAAAGTCCGGCATGACCAAGAGTTATCTGTCAAAAGTCGAGCGTGGGCTGAACACGCCGTCGATCGCGGCTGCGCTGAAACTGGCCAAGGCGTTGAACGTGAAGGTCGAGGAGTTGTTCTCCGAAGACAATGTCGGCCTCGACAGCTACAGCCTGGTGCGCAGTGACGAACGCCAGTCCCTGGCCGCCAATGACCAGAGTCCCGGCTATGCAGTGCTGGCCCATCAGGTCAGTGAGCGCAGTTTGCTGCCGTTCATCATTTATCCGCCGAAGGAGTTCACCGACAAAGCCTTCAAGGAACACTTGGGGGAAGAGTTTTTGTTCGTCCACGAAGGGCAGGTGGAAGTGGACTTCATGAACGAGCGAGTGCTGCTCAATCGTGGGGATGCGCTGCATTTCAATGCGCAGAAACCCCACCGGATTCGGTCAGTGGGGGAGGTTCAGGCGCAGTTGCTGGTGGTGGTCCATAGCGCGGAAGAGTGAGTTGACTGCAAAAGCTTCGCGAGCAAACCCGCTGCCACATTGGATCTTTGTCGCGCTGAAAATCCCCTGTGGGGGCGGGCTTGCTCGCGAAGACGTCAGCCCCGTCGCCGCTAAACCTCGACAGGAACAGTGAGCTTCGGGGCTCCCAACGCATGCGTCTTCGAATCAAAAAACCGCAACTCAACCCCCGTTCCCTCAAACACCTTCGCGTAATGCCGCTTCTGATGCTGGATGAACGCCTTGCTGCGCGGGTAAATCGAGATCGCCACCGTCTTCGGTTTCGCCAGGCGCAAGGCATGGATGATGTGACTGTCCTGATCGCCCAGCGCATGACCAAAGAGGCACAACCCATCGCCATGACCCAATAACTGGTCGTAGCAGAACGACAGGTAATCCGAGCTGCGAATGGTCTTGAGCTTGTCCTGGGCCGGACCTTCGTTGACGAACAGTGGCACGTCGTCGAGGGTCTTGATCGTGTTGTTGATGGCGAAACTGCCAAGCAACGTGCCCTCGGTCGACATCAGTTTGCGCGCCGTGCCGTCCTGATTGCGTACCAGATGCAGGCCACCGTGCAGGTACAGCAGCCGGGTTTTATCGGTCGCCGTGGCGCTCAGGTCGAAGCTGGGTTCGGCGCCGTGGAACAGGTCGGTGATCGCGTCAGGCTTATGCTGGATCGCCCAATAGTTGAGCAGGTCATAGTTGGTGGTAAACACCGTCCGGTAGCAGCCGAGTTCCTGATTGATTGTCGCCAGGGTCGGCGCTTCAACCAGCCGCCACGGAATATGCACTGCGTGCACGGTGTTGATCAGCGCTTCCTTGATCGCGTAGTAGCGATTGCGCGGGGCCGCGGAGCTGACGGCCATGGCTTTGTTCACGCGACTGGTGATTTTCAGCGCGCTGAGCACCTGCTCGAAACTGCGCGTCTGCATGGCGTCGAACACGCTCAGCTCGGACTGGCTCAAGGGTTTCTCTTCGACGGTGCGGGCGTTTTCGAACAGCGAGTCGTAGCCGAAGTCGTCCCACACCGCGCGGCTGGCGCCGTTACCGACCAGCAGGCCGCTGAACGAAGCGGTGGTGCGCAAGGCGTTCCAGTCTTCAAGTTGGGCATCGACATCCTGGAAATCGGTCATTGCGTTCGTCGTCTCAAAGCAAAAGGTCTGATGGGCGGCGACTTTATCACGACACGGACTTGAGCCAGATCAAGTTACCGCACGACTGATGGGTCGATCCTGTGGGTACCCGCTGGATCGGCACCGCTGATTCGGCTCCCGTCAGGAGATCCGCTCATGAGCAGCACGTTTTTCATCCCCGCCGTGAACATCATGGGCATCGGCTGCCTGGACGAAGCCATGGACGCGATCGGCAAGTACGGTTTTCGCAAGGCACTGATCGTCACCGATGCTGGACTGGCCAAGGCGGGTGTAGCGAAGATGATTGCCGAGAAACTGGCGATGCAGGACATCGACTCGGTGATCTTCGATGGCGCCAAACCGAACCCGAGCATTGCCAACGTCGAGCTTGGACTGGGCCTGCTCAAGGAAAGTCGCTGTGATTTCGTGGTGTCCCTGGGTGGCGGTTCGCCCCACGACTGCGCCAAGGGCATCGCCTTGTGCGCGACCAACGGCGGGCAGATTCGTGACTACGAAGGCGTCGATCAATCGACCAAGCCGCAATTGCCGCTGATCGCCATCAACACCACTGCCGGCACCGCCAGCGAGATGACCCGTTTCTGCATCATCACCGACGAATCGCGGCACGTGAAAATGGCCATCGTCGACCGCAATGTCACGCCGCTGCTGTCGGTCAACGACCCGGCGCTGATGGTCGCCATGCCCAACAGCCTGACCGCTGCCACCGGCATGGACGCGCTGACCCACGCCATCGAAGCCTACGTGTCCACCGCTGCCAATCCAATCACCGATGCCTGCGCGCTGAAGGCCATTACTTTGATCAGCAACAACCTGCGCTTGGCCGTGCGCGACGGCGGCGACATGTCTGCACGGGAAAACATGGCTTACGCGCAGTTCCTCGCGGGCATGGCGTTCAACAATGCGTCCCTGGGTTTCGTTCATGCCATGGCCCACCAGTTGGGCGGTTTCTATGACTTGCCCCATGGCGTGTGCAACGCCGTGCTGCTGCCCCACGTGCAGAGCTTCAATGCCCTGGTTTGCGCCGATCGCCTGTGCGACGTGGCACTTGCCATGGGCGCCGACATCCGCGGGTTCAGCCCGGAAAAGGGCGCCCAAGCGGCCATCGCGGCGATCCGCAGCCTGTCCAAAGACGTGGAAATTCCCGCCGGTTTGCGTGAGCTCGGCGCCAAGCTCAACGACATCCCGATCCTCGCCACCAACGCCTTGAAAGATGCGTGTGGCCTGACTAATCCACGGCGGGCGGATCAGCGGCAAATCGAGGAGATTTTTCGCAACGCGTTTTAATCGGTACTACGACCCGGCGCGAGCATCACGCACAGCATCGCGCCCACCGCCAGCAAGGTGCATAACAGCGACAAGGGCCAGGCCTGGTGGCTGGCTATCAAGCTGGCCACCCCACCAATGGCCGCGGCCATCAGTTGGTGAATGAAACCGCTCAACGCCATGGCGTAAGCACCGCCGACGGGCGAACCGTCGTTGGCCAGGGACAGGCTGATGGGGTAGTTCAGAGACTGGCCGAACACCGCACCGCAATAGGGCAACCAGAACAGCAACGCGATCGAAGTGCCAGCGGCGCTACCCAATAACATGACTGTGCTGCCGGCCAGCACCAACCCCACGCCTGCGGTCATCAACCCGCGTTGACCGGTGCGCAGCACCAAACCATTGACCGCCAATGCCCCCAGAAAATATGCAGCGCTGATGGGCCAGCCCAATAAACCGTATTCCACTGCCGACCAGTTGAACGGCCCTTGCAGAATCAGCGGCGCCGCGGTGTTGAACGCGACGATCACCCCGTAACCAAGGCCACCGGTGAGGGCCGGTAACAGAAAGGCTCGATGCCGCAGAATGCGCCAGTAGCTCGGCCAGGCGGCCGACTGAACATGCTCCTCGACCAGCAGCGGGAACGTGATTCGCGCCACGACCATTGCCATCAACAGGCTCACACCCCCCAACCCGTAAAAGATCGCCGGCCAGCCCAGCGCTATCTGAATGAGCGATCCCAGGTACTGGCCGATACCCAGCGCCACCACAAAGGAAATCGATATCCAGGACAACGCCTTAGCCAGCAGGTCACCACGGAAACTGTCGCGAATCAACACCCGGGCCATGACTGAAACTCCACTGGCACCAATTCCCTGAACCAGGCGAAAAACCAGGAATGATTCAAGCGTCTGGCCCAGTGGCAGCGCGAGGTTGCCCACCCCATAGATACCAAGCGCCGCGAGCAACACCGGCTTACGGCCGATGCGCTGGCCGAGGCTGCCCCAGAACAACATCGGCAACGCCATGCCAATCAGATACACCGCCAGCCCCCATGACACCTGCGACGCGTTGGCGGACAGATCCCTGGCCATTTCCGGCAGTGCCGGCAGGTAAATGCTCATGCCCAATTGGGCGAGAAAAACCGTGCTGCAGGTGACGAGGAGGGTGGTGCTGCTTTTCATTGAATCTTCCTGGATTTCAGCAGCCGACGTCCTGGCCGTGTGTGCGTAAAAGTTCGGTGGTGAGTTCACAAAAGTGGCGAATTAGCACCGGTTCCATATCGGCACGCAAGGTGATTCTGATAGCCGCCTTGCCTTGCGCGACCACCGGGAAAAACACCGCCGACGTGAAGAAACCCTGGTTGGCCAGTTCGATGGCGATGCGGTTGGCAAGCGTTGCCTTGCCGCAGCTGATCAGCCGAATGGCCATGTTGCTGTTGTGTTGTTCGGTTCGTATGAGGCTGTCAAAGAGCCGGATATTAGCCTGAAGTTTTTCCTGCAACGCAGCAAATTCCGGTGTGCGATGCAGCTGTATGGAGGCTCTGCCAGCGCCGATGGCCGCACTGTTGAGGCTTTGCGACCAGTTGCTGGGACCTCCGTAACGTTCAACGAGTTTTTTCTGCCGCTCGCAGCCCAACATGACAAGCCCGCCACTGGCGCCGAATGATTTGGCCAGCGAGGCAACGATCAAGGTGTCTTCGTCCAGTGCGCGCAGTCGGGGGCGGACAAGTCCGGCGCCGGAATTTCCTACCGCGGAAAGCGCGTGGGAATCATCCAGATAGAGAAACAGCCCATAACGCTGTTTGAGATACAGCAAGCTGTCGATGTCGGCGACGCCACCCATGCTGTAGGCACCGTCGGCAACATAGGCAACTCTGGCGTGTTTTTTACACAAGTATTCAAGGTAAGCCATGTCGTTGTGGGGGCACGTCACTACCCGGGTTTCATCTGCGCAGGCGGCTTTGAGGTGGTTCATCGAGTAATGCGCCAGCCTGTCGAAAGCCATCACGGGCGGACGGTTCTGCGTGAACACGCCGCTGGCCAACAAAGGCAGAATCCCGGCACTGGCTGCGCTGCACGACAACGTGCTGAGGCAACTGGCCTCGAACAACGCGGACAATTCAGTTTCGTACTGTTCAAGAATCGCCAGTTTGCAGCGGTTCTTCGAGTTTGGAATACGCAGCGAGCCGATTTCCCACAAGGTGTTCATGGCACCGTCAAGAAGAGCGGGATGATGATCCAGTCCCAGGTATGAGGTGGTGCAGAAGTGATGGAATGCACGTCCGTATTGGTCGGCCATCCGGTTTGCGCTTTTGATCTCGACATTGAGGCCGGCGATTTTTCCGGTTTCAGCGGTCTCCCAGTCGTGGTCGGCCAGCGAGATGACTTTGCGATAGTTGGTGTAGGTGTTTGCAGCGCACGTTGTCTGATCCATCTGTAAATGTCTTTCCCTGAGTGAAGCGTTCCATTGGTGTGTAGCAATCCGTGTGTGTTGCCAGACTTTACAGCGTACGGTGCGGGTCTTGAATCGGCTGTTTCTGGTAAGGCTGAGTGTTACAAGAGATATGTGTGTAGGGCGATGCTTGTGGCGTTGTGGGGTATTTGCTTTGCCAGGTCTTGTAGAAACCGGGCTATCCTGCCGATTCAATCGACCCCCAGTCATCGAGCCCTCCCATGCTGCAAAAAAGCTTGATCCGCCGCCTCGACCTGATCACGTTGCAACTGTTCGTGGCCGTCCACGAAGAGGGCACATTGACCCGGGCCGCCACCCGCGAAGCGATCGCGGTGTCGGCGGCAAGCAAGCGGCTGATGGAGTTGGAAGAAGCGTTCGGCATCAGTCTGTTCGTGCGCCAGGCCAAGGGCATGACCCTGACGCCGGCCGGTGAAACCCTGTTGCACCATGCCCGGCAGATGTTGTTCAACGTCGAGAAAATGGGCCTTGAGCTCGGCGAACACAGCCACGGCATTCGCGGTTATGTGCGAATGCTCGCCAACCTGTCGGCGATCATTCAGTTTCTGCCTGAAGATCTGCGGGATTTTTCCGAGCGTCATCCCCAGGTCAAGACCGACCTCGAAGAACGTCCCAGCAGCGGGGTGATTCAGGGGGTGCTCGATGGCGTGGCGGACTTGGGCATCTGCTCCATCGACAGTGACGCCAAGGGTTTGCACAGCGTGCTTTACCGACAGGACAAACTGGTGGTGCTGATGCCCGCCAATCATCCGCTGGCGATTCGATCCAGCCTGGCCTTTGCCGACACGCTGGACAGCGATTACGTCGGCCTGCATTCCGCCAGTTCGATCAACATGCGCACCCACGCCGCGGCGCGCAAGGCTGGCAAGGTGTTGCGGTTGCGCATTCATGTACCAGGCTTCGACGCCATGTGCCGGATGGTCCAGGCCAACATGGGCATCGGCATCCTGCCGCAAAAGGCCTATGAACTGTTTGGCCGGGCGCTGGGTTTGCATGCGGTGCCGTTGACCGATGACTGGTCTGATCGTGCGCTGATTCTGGTGGTGCGCGATGAAGCGGCGTTGTCGCCGGTGAGCCGGATGTTGTTTGAGCAGTTGCGTGGTCAGGTCTGATTATTCTCGATTGAATGGGCCGGCCTCTTCGCGAGCAAGCCCGCTCCCACATTGGATCTGTGTTGCACTGAAGATCCAGTGTGGGAGCGGGCTTGCCCGCGATGACTGACCTGAGGCCGCGCCCATTCTCCCACCGGCCGTTCGCATTTCGCGAACGCCCGTTGCCAACTGAAGGTTGGATTCCTTAGCCACCGGTCCTCTAGCCTTCTCATATTCCAAGAACAACAGAGGTACCCCGCGATGACTGCCCCCCTGAGTGCAATCAAGGTGATCGAGATCGGCACACTGATAGCCGCGCCGTTCGCCGCCCGTATGCTCGCCGAGTTTGGCGCCGAGGTGATCAAGATCGAAGCCATGGGCCAGGGCGATCCCCTGCGCAAGTGGCGCAAACTGCACGAAGGCACTTCGCTGTGGTGGTACCTGCAATCGCGAAACAAGAAGTCCCTGGCGCTGAATCTGAAATCCGCCGAAGGCATCGAGCTGGTCAAGCAACTGGCGACCAGCGCCGATGTGCTGATCGAGAACCTGCGCCCGGGTGCCTTGGAGAAACTCGGTCTGGGCTGGGACGTGTTGCACGCCCTCAATCCCAACCTGACCCTGGTACGGATTTCCGGTTATGGCCAGACCGGCCCGTACCGCGATCGTCCGGGTTTCGGCGCCATCGGCGAAGCCATGGGCGGGATTCGCTACACCACCGGCACCCCCGGTTCGCCACCGGCCCGGGTCGGCGTCAGCCTCGGCGATTCCCTCGCTTCGCTGCACGCGGTGATCGGTGCGCTGATGTCGCTGTTGCGGGTCAAGACCGGCCAGGGTGGTGGACAAGTGGTCGACGTGTCGTTGGCCGAAAGCGTGTTCAATGTCATGGAAAGCCTGGTGCCGGAATACGACCTGCTCGGCCATGTTCGTGAACGCAGCGGCGGCGCATTGCCGGGTATCGCCCCCTCCAACACTTACCTGACCGCCGATGGCGCTTACGTGGTGATCGCCGGTAATAGTGATCCGATTTACAAGCGTTTGATGGAAGTGATCGGTCGCAGTGACTTGGCCGAAGCCCCGGAATTTGCCCATAACGACGGTCGCGCCGCCAAGAGCAATGTGCTCGACGCGGCCATCACTCACTGGACCAGCAGCCTGCCGATCGACGACGTGCTGGCAGCGCTGGAAGCCGCCGAAGTGCCGGCCGGGCGCATCTATTCCGTGGCCGACATCGTCGCCGATCCGCACTATCAGGCGCGGGACATGCTGCTCAGTGCCGACCTGCCCGGCGGCACCACAGTGAAGATGCCGGGCATCGTGCCAAAACTCTCCGAAACCCCCGGCGGGGTGAACTGGTCGGGACCTGCGTTGGGCCAGCACACCGACAGTATTCTCGCGGAGCTGGGCCTGACCGGTTCGGACATCGAACGGCTGAAAACCGAAGGGGTAGTGCAATGATCACTGATTACTCCCAGACCCTGATCGTTCAGGAAGTCTCCCCCCGTGACGGCTTGCAGATCGAGCCGACCTGGGTCGAAACCGTCGACAAAATTGCCCTGATCGACCAGCTGTCGCTGGCCGGTTTCAGTCGCATCGAAGCGGGTTCGTTCGTGTCGCCCAAAGCCATTCCGGCGCTGCGCGATGGTGAGCTGGTGTTCAAAGGCATCGCCCGGCAACCGGGGGTGATCTACGTTGCGTTGATCCCCAACCTGAAAGGCGCGCAACGGGCGCTGGCGACGGGGGCCGACGAGCTGAACCTGGTGATGTCCGCCAGCCAGACCCACAATCTGGCAAACATGCGCATGCGTTGCGAAGCCTCGCTGGCGGCGTTCGGCGAGATCGTACAATTCACCCGCGGTACTCAGGTGCGACTCAACGGCAGCATCGCCACCACCTTCGGTTGCCCGTTCGAAGGCAAGATCGATGAGGACCGCGTGCTAGAGATTGTCGAGGCCTATCAGGAACTCGGGATTCAAGGCATCACCTTGGCCGACACCACCGGCATGGCCAATCCGCGACAGGTTGATCGGCTGGTGCGAAGGGTGTTGCAGCGGGTTTCGCCAGCGGACCTGACCCTGCATTTCCACAACACTCGCGGCCTCGGTCTGTGCAACGTGCTGGCCGCCTACGAGGCCGGTGCCCGACGCTTCGACGCGGCGCTGGGCGGGCTCGGTGGGTGTCCGTTTGCACCGGGTGCCTCGGGCAATATCTGCACCGAAGACCTGGTCAACCTGTGCGATGAAATCGGCATTCACACCGGCATCGATTTGCCGCTGTTGCTGAAGTTGTCCCGAGGACTGCCTACGCTGCTGGGCCATGAAGTCCCCGGCCAGCTGGCCAAAGCCGGACGCAATTGCGATCTGCACCCGAGCCCTTCCTGACCACACCGAACACCGTGTGGGAGCGGGCTTGCTCGCGAAGACGGAGTGTCAGTCGACATCATTGATGAATGTCAGACCGCCTTCGCGAACAAGCTCGCTCCCACAATAAAAACATTCACAACGATCATCTCAACCAGACAACAAAAACAATCGGACACCCCACGGGAAGTCCGCCTGGAGAAACACTATGAGCCTTAATGTACTGGAGGCGGGCGCGAGCCCGTCCGTTAACCACGACGAAGAAAAAGCCCTGGTCAGCAAAGTTGCCTGGCGGTTGATGCCGCTGATCATGGTCTGCTACCTGTTCGCGTTTTTTGACCGCATCAACATCAGCTTCGCCAAGTTCCAGCTGCAGACTGACCTGAGCCTGAGCGACACCGCTTACGGCCTCGGCGCCGGCCTGTTCGTGGTCGGCTATGTGATCTTCGAAGTGCCCAGCAACATGATGCTGTACAAGGTCGGCGCGCGGCGCTGGATCGCCCGGATCATGATGTCCTGGGGCCTTGCGACGGCCGCCATGGTCTTCGTCAACAGCGAATGGCAGTTCTACGCGCTGCGCTTCGTGATCGGCGCGATGGAAGCGGGTTTCGCCCCGGGCGTGCTGTATTACCTGACGCTGTGGTTCCCGCAGCACTATCGTGGGCGTATCACCTCAATGCTGTTTCTCGCGTCGGCGTTTGCCGGCCTGGTCGGGGCACCGTTCTCCGGGCTGGTGCTGCAACACCTCGACGGCTTTATGGACATGCGCGGCTGGCACTGGCTGTTTCTGCTCGGCGGTGTGCCCTGCATCGGCCTCGGTTTGCTGGTGCTGACGTTGCTCAAGGACCGCATCGAAGATGCCCATTGGCTGACGCCGTCGGAGAAGACGCTGCTGGCCAGCCGTATCGCGCACCATGAACCGCACAAGAGTGGCGGCTCGTTGCTCGCCGCGCTGCGCATCCCGGGTTTCCTGACGCTCGGGCTGATCTACTTCCTGATTCAGGTCGCGTCCTACGGCTTGAATTTCTGGGCACCGCAGCTGATCCGCAGCGCCGGTACCGAGAGCCCGGTGATGATTGGTTTGCTGACGGCGATTCCCTACATCTGCGGTGCGATCAGTATGGTAGTGATCGGGCGGTTGTCGGACTCGACCGGCGAGCGACGCAAGTTTGTCGCCGGCCTGGTTGCGGTGGGCGCGGTAGGGTTCTTCTGCGCGGGGATCTTCGCCACCCACACGACCTTCCTGATCGTCGCCCTGGGCTTGCTCGGTGCCGGCATCATCGCGTCCATCCCGAGCTTCTGGACCTTGCCACCGAAACTGCTGGCCGGGGCAGGTGCAGGGGCGGCAGGCGGAATCGCGGTGATCAACACCCTCGGCCAGTTCGGCGGCATCGTCAGCCCGGTGATGGTCGGCCGGATCAAAGACCTGACCGGCAGCACCACACCGGCGCTGTACGTCATTGGCATCTGCGCGCTGATCGCCGTTGCGCTGCTGATGTGGGGGTTGCCGCAGAAGCTGCGCACCCTCGACAAGTTCTAAAGGTTCGCGGGCTCCGCCAGCTCCTGCATCGACCACGCATCCCTGCAGGGGCTGGCGAAGGCTGTGATCTGAATCTGTGGCGCTGGACAGACCGCTTTCGCGAGCAAGCCCGCTCCCACATTGGATCTGTGTTGCACTGAAGATCCAGTGTGGGAGCGGGCTTGCTCGCGAAGACGGACTGACACTCGCCAAAGCACTGTCGGTTGTACCTCAACCCATCGTCACCAAAGTCTTGGCCGGTGTGGCACTGAACTGAATCAGCACCACGCCTGCCACTAACAACAAAGCCCCAAATACCCGCGGCATCGTCATCTGCCGCTCCACCAACCCAAACAACCCGAAGTGATCCAACACTAGCGATGCAACCACTTGCCCCGCTAACGCCAGCGCAATAAACCCCGAGGCCCCCAGCTTGGGCAACAGCATCAGCGCCAACGAAATAAAACACACCCCGAACGCCCCGCCTGCCCACATCCACAACGGCGCCTTCGTGATGAAGTCCAGTGACGGCAGCGGCAGTCGCATCGCCAACATGATCGGCAGCAACACCAGAATACTCACCAGCAACGACGCCAGGGTCGCCCACAACGGATGGCCCAACCCACGCGTGAGGTTGGCGTTGATCGCGCTTTGAAAAGGCACCACCGCCCCGGCAATCACGGCCAGCAACAACAGGCCGGCCCAATGCAATGTACTCATGATCGTTCTCCAACAGGTTTTGCTGGACTCTAGAGTATTCGTCGCGCAGATTTAAATTCCGAATTGCTATCCAGAACATGCATCAGATGAATGATCTACGGCGCATCGACCTTAACTTGCTGGTGATCCTCGACGCCTTGCTCAGCGAGCAACACGTGACCCGTGCGGCCGAGCGCTTGCACCTGAGTCAACCGGCCGTTAGTCATGCGCTGGCGCGTTTGCGCGACCTGCTCAATGATCCATTGCTGGTGCGCGCTGGCGCCAGTCTCGTACCCACACCGCGAGCGCTGGAATTGATTTCACCCTTGGCCGAAGCCCTCGCCCAGGTGCAATCGCTGCTGGCGCCGAATACCTTTGATCCGGCGACCGCCAAGCGCACGTTCCGCCTGGCGATGTCCGATTACGGCGCGGCAATCGTCTTGCCGGGGCTGATCCGTACGTTGCGCCGTGAAGCACCGGGCATCGACCTGCAAATCAGCCACGCCAGTCGCGAGGGCATGTTGGACGGTATCCTCAACGGCGATATCGATATCGCGGCGGGGGTATTTCCGGAGTTGCCCCACGAGTTGCGCAGCACGCCTTTATTCGAAGAGCACTACGCCTGTCTGGTGGACCGCAACAGCCTGTCCGCCGATGGCGTCCTCGACCTGCCGACGTACCTGGCCCGCCCCCACGTCCTGCTGGAAATGCGCGGCAGCGGCACCCCGGAAATCGAACGGGCCCTGACAGCCCTGCGCGAACGCCGCCGCGTCGCCATCAGCCTGCCTCACTGGAGCGTCGCCCCGGAACTCATCAGCGGCACCGACCTGATCCTCACCGTCGCTTCCCGAGGTTTGCGCAACATTGACGAGCCGTCATTGATCGTGGTCCCGCCGCCGTTCCACATTCCTTCGTTCAACTTTGTGTTGGCCTGGCATAAACGGCGGGGCGGGGATCAGGCGTTGAACTGGTTGAATGGGCGGATTGGGAGGGGATAGAGCTGTCGGCAACGGCCGTATGCGGGGATGAAGTTGTTCGACGATCAGTAGGCCTATGTCCGGGGAGCTGAGATAGACTTGCGTGCTTTCACCCAGTCGTTAAAAAGGACCTCCAATGACCCCATCGCTGCTAATGGCCGTTCTCGCCTCGGGCTTCATTTATGGCATTACACCGGGGCCGGGTGTGCTGGCAGTGTTCGGGATCGGCGCGGCCCGTGGTCGGCGGGCCGGGGCGGGGTTTCTTTGCGGGCATTTGCTGGGGGACGTGGTCTGGTGCAGCACGGCGCTGATCGCGATTGTCGGTGCTCGGGAAATCGGCAGCACCGCATTCGATGTGTTGGGTGTCATAAGCGGGCTGTATTTGTTCTGGCTTGGTTTGCGCGCAATACGGGCTAAACGCAGCAGTGCCGAGGCGCCTCAGGGCCCGGCGCGGCAGCCGTTCTGGCACGGCATCCTGTTTGGCCTGACCAATCCGAAGGCTTATCCCGTGGCGGTGGCAACCTTTACCGCGCTGTTGTCCAGTCGCGCGGAATTGTTGCATTGGTCAATGTTGCCCTGGCTGATCGTCCTGAGCTTTGTCGGCGGCCTTATGGCCTACGCTATCCTCATTGGCATTGTGGGGGCGCGGCAGGTGCGCACGTTGTATCAACGGCATGAGCTGGCGATCACCCGGCTGTGTGGCGTCATGTTCATCGGTTTCGCCATCAACGCCCTGGCGCATGCTTTGCCAGGGTTGGTGACGAACAAGGCTTGAGGCTGATTGCAAGGATGCGTCGGTTGTACGGGTCGGTCAGGGATGGTTTTTTATTGCTGCATTGTCCGGACACGCTCACCGCACTATGGCCACCAGAAATTCCGCACCGTTGGCGAGTTACATCGATCTGTTGCTGGACGCCGTGTGTGCGGTCGACAAGCAAGGTCGCTTCGTCTTTGTCAGCGCGGCCTGCGAGCGCGTTTTCGGTTACACACCGGACGAACTGATCGGCCAGCCCATGATCGATCTGGTGCACCCCGCCGATCGCCAGCGCACCCTCGACGCCGCACGGGAAATCATGGGGGGCGAGCCCAAGCTCAACTTCGAAAACCGATACCTGCGCAAGGACGGCCAGGTGGTGCACATCCTCTGGTCGGCGCGCTGGTCGGAGGTCGATCAGTTGCGTATCGCCGTGGCCCGCGACATCACCGAACGCAAGCAGGCCGAGTCCCGGCAAGCGGCGCTGTATGCGATCTCCGAAGCCGCCCACGCCGCGGAAGATTTACTGGCACTGTTCAAACGCATCCACCTGATCATCGGTGAATGGCTACCGGCCCTGAATTTTTCCGTCGCGTTATATGACGAACACTGCGCACAACTGAATTTTCCCTATCACGTCGACGACCATGAGCCGCAACCGGAGCAGCCCGGGACGGTCACCGGACGTCTGTGTGCCGAAGTGATTCGCAGCGGCCAGCCTATTCTGCTCACCCCGGATCAGGACAATCCGCCGGCCGGGTTCGAATTGCTGGTCGCGGGCCAGCATTCACCCTGCTGGCTGGGTGTGCCATTGAACTCGCAAAACGGCACCATCGGCGCGCTGATCGTTAAAAGCGTTGCCGGCGGTGAACGCTACACCGAACAGGACAAGGAACTGCTGCAGTATGTCTGCGCACAAGTCGCGACCGCGATCGAGCGCAAGCAATTGCACGCGCGCCTGCAACGCATGGCGCAGTACGACCAGCTGACGCAACTTCCCAATCGCGAGCTACTGCGTGACCGGCTCAAAGCCTCGCTGACGCTGGCTCGTGCGCAAAGCGGCCATATGGCGCTGCTCTACGTCGACCTCGACCGCTTCAAACAAGTCAACGACACCCACGGCCATGCGGTCGGCGACATGCTGCTGCAAGCGGTCGCTAATCGGCTCAAGGGCTGCGTGCGCGAAACCGACACCGTGGCGCGTATCGGCGGGGATGAGTTTGTGGTGTTGTTACACAGCATCCATTCGTCGGAAGATGCCGATAGCGTGGCGGGAAAAATCCGTCAGGTTTTGGCTCAGCCTCTGCGCCTGGACGGGCACAGCCTGCATATCCAGCCAAGTATTGGCGTTGCGCGTTACCCCGAACACGGTACCGAAGAAAACCAGTTGTTCAGACACGCCGATGAGGCGATGTACACCGCCAAACGCCAGCATCACCTGCGACTCGGGGTCTGAGCGTTCGCCACCGTTCGTCGTGGCGATCCTAATTTTTCTAAACCTTTGCAGGGATCGAAATTCAGATTCTATGCGGGCTCCTGCTCGCCGCGATCATCACCAAGAGGTAGAGAATCATGCCTAATTCAAGAAACTCGAACTCGGGAAACTTCGCCAACGATCGAACGAAGGCGTCGGAAACAGGTCGCAAAGGTGGGAAAACTACCACCACGACTGTCGATAAAGACCCAGCAAAACCCGATATGGGCCGCAAAGGTGGTCAGAAATCCAAGTAGTGGGTGCAGGTAGTTTTGATCGAGAGGCGGGAGCGAAAGCTCCCGTTTGAATTTTATTTTAAGGAGGGCGCGACCATGAGCCGGATGGCCACCCGATTACGCAATGCCAGTTTTGCCATGTTACTGGGCCTGTGCGCCAGCAGTGCCTTTGCCCAGTCGCCCGCCGAATTCATCAACGATGCATCGGCCAAAGGCATGGCCGAAATCGAAGCCAGTCGCCTGGCGCACCAGAAATCCGAATCCAAACAGGTCAAGGATTACACCATCGTCGTTATCAACGACCGCACCACCGCCAACCAGCATCTGGCGAAAATCGCCAAACAGCTCGATTTGCCGGTGGCCCCACGGGAAGAAGTGGTCGACAAGGCCAAAGCTTTGATGCCTGAGGTAAAGGACGACGAAACCTTCGACCAGGCCTACACGGCCAGCCAGATCAAAACCACCCAGGAAGCCATCGAACAGCTTCAACAGGTAGCGCAAACGACAGATGTGCCGGAAATCAAAGCCTTCGCTGAAGAAAACCTGCCCAAACTGCAGAACCACCTGCAAATGGCCAGGGAACTGCAAGCCAGTCGCTAGACCAAGCGTTTAACGGTGTGCAATGAAAACGGCGCGTAACTCAGGTTACGCGCCGTTTTTTATGGCTCAGCATTCATCCCACTTTTGTTTGTGCTTGCCCTTGGATACGAGGCCTTCAAGTTCGAACACTTCATTTTCGCCCATGGCGCGATAATGTTTGCGCAAGGCTTCCAGCTGCTTGAGATCCAGCAATTCGAGGCCCAACATCGCGTTCCTCGCCTCCTTGTTAACCCGCAGCAGTTCATCGATTTTCAGATGCAGAATGTCGGTATCGCGGTTCTGCGTATTCTGGATCAAAAACACCATCAGGAAGGTGATGATGGTGGTCGAGGTGTTGATAATCAGTTGCCAGGTATCGTTGTAACCAAAAATCGGCCCACTCAGACCCCACAGACCAATCAGAATCAACGCGCTCATAAACGTCTTGGGACTCCCTGCCCACAGAGCGAGCTTCTGCGAGATTTTTGCGAATTTCATTGCCGTGTTCCTTCTAGAGATGCGCCTGATTTTGTGACAGCGCGGGCATGATGAAAATTCTGCTTACATTTCAAATCGCCTCGGCGGGCCATCCACGCTCGTCGCGACAGGTGCGATCAATGGCACCAACTCGGCGGGGGCGGGTCACTACATCAAGCCCCTGAGCACCCGGAGAACGACATGAACCTTGCCCGCACACTTTGCCTTTGCTGCTGCTTTTTCACGCTGCAAGGCTGCTTCGACAATTCGGATAACGAAACCAAGGACAATACGGATGGCACCAAGTCTTCGGTGCAGATGCAGGAGAAGGGAGATAAGTAGTGGTCGTGAACGCGGGTTATTGAGTGGTCGGCGCCCCAATTTGCGAGGGGCGCCGATTGGTTTCTGATTCTTTGCCGTGAATCTATCTTTGTGACGGTTTGTGACTAGTATCTATGGCAGTCAATTTGCCAGCATGCAAACACACGGATCGAAACCAGATAAGAGGCCACTCATGGAATTCTTCGAAAAGTTAGCAAGCTTAGCCGCCAAAGTTCGTTTGCAGAGCGCTGCAATTCAAACGGAAGAAGCGACCAAGAACGCGTTTGTCATGCCTTTTATCAGCACTGTGCTGGGCTACGATGTCTTTGATCCAACCGAAGTGACCCCGGAATTTGTTTGCGATATCGGAACGAAAAAGGGAGAAAAAATCGATTACGCAATCATGAAAGGAGGAGAGGTTCAGATCCTCATCGAGTGCAAAAAAATAGGTGAGCCGCTGCACATCAATCATGCCTCTCAGTTGTTTCGCTATTTTCATGTCACCAGCGCCCGAATCTCCATTCTCACCAACGGCCAGGTCTACAAGTTTTTCACTGACCTGGATGCACCCAATAAAATGGACGAGAAGCCGTTTCTTGAACTCGATCTTCTCGATATCGACGAGTACTCCGTCCCTGAACTGGTGAAGCTCACCAAATCTGCATTCGACGTGGATTCGATCATCAGCGCCGCGGGTGAGTTGAAGTACGTCAGCCAAATCAAAAAGGTCATTGCTTCGCAGGTCAGTAAACCCGATGACGACTTCGTCAAAGTATTCGCTTCCCGGGTGTACGACGGCGTCATAACGCAGAAAGTCCGCGAGCAGTTTCATGAGTTGACGAGGAAAGCTGTCGTGCAGTTTCTCAACGATCAAATCAATGATCGGCTCAAGTCGGCGATGAGCGGAACCATCCAGCCTGCGTTAGCGTCTTTGCCGGTGTCTTCTGGCGGTGCTCAACCAGCAGATGTGCGGGATGAATTAGAAGACAAAGTACTGACGACATTGGAAGAGCTAGAGGGGTATCACATCGTCCGTGCCGTGGTTCGATCTGTTGTCGATGCGAAGCGGATTGTTCAACGTGACACCCAAAGTTATTTCGGTATTTTGCTCGACGACAACAACCGTAAACCAATCTGCCGTCTGCACTTCAATCGTTCACAGAAGTACATCGGTATTTTCGACGAAGAGAAGAATGAAACCCGGCATGCAATAAATTCGATAGACGACATCTACGACTATTCAGATCATCTGAAGAAGACCGTTGGATATTACGAATAGAGAGTAATCGTCGCGACGAAAAAAACCGGCCAATAAAGCCGGTTTTTTCTGGGCTGGAGGGCTCGCTAACGTTCTGCACCAAATGTCGGGATAGGGCAGAGTCAACCTGTCGAGGTATCGTAGCGAACCGCTTGTCCGCATCACGACAACGCACCGACAGGAGAACGCAATGAGTTGGTCCGCCAAACAATACGTCGCTTTTGAAGATGAACGCACGCGCCCGGCCCGTGACTTGCTGGCTGCCATTCCCGGCACAGACGTGCGCTCGGCCATCGATATCGGTTGTGGCCCCGGTAACTCGACCGAGTTGCTGGTGGAGCGCTTCGCCAGCGCCAAGGTGCGTGGGTTGGACAGTTCGACCGACATGATCGAAGCCGCCCGCAAGCGTTTACCTCAGGTGCAATTCGATACGGCTGACATTGATACCTGGGACGAGAGCGGCCCGTTCGATGTGATTTTCGCCAACGCGGTGTTGCAGTGGCTGCCTGACCACGCGACGTTGCTGCCGGCACTGGCGAGCAAGCTTTCGCCCGGTGGCAGCCTCGCGATCCAGATGCCGGACAACCTCAACGAACCGTCGCACCGCTTGATGCGCGAAGTGGCAGCCGATGGACCTTGGGTCGGCAAACTGGCGGGTGCCGCCGGGCAGCGAACGGAAATGGAGAGTGCCAGCGGCTATTACTCGATGCTGCGTGCTCACTGTTCCCGTGTCGACGTATGGCGCACGACTTACCATCATCCGCTCGCGGGCGGCGCATCCGGGGTGGTCGAGTGGTTCAAGGGCAGTGGTTTGCGGCCGTTTCTCGATCCGCTGGATGAGCCTGAGCGCGCTCAGTATCTTAAGCAGTATCAGGCGGCCATCGAGCGGGCGTATCCGACACTGGCCGATGGTTCGGTGTTGCTGCCGTTTCCGCGGTTGTTTATCGTCGCGACGCGCTAGTGCAAAAAGGGGGAAGCGCTGGTCTGGCGTCAGCGCTTAACCCCCACCAACATCATCATCGGCCGTTCCCGCTCTTCCGCCAACGCCGGTTGCGCCATCACCTCTGCATCGGTCGGCCCCCATTCGTTCACATGCTGGATGCTGAACCCTGCGGCAATCAACATATTGAGCAAAGTGCCGATGGTGCGGTGCTGCTTGATCACGCCTTCGACCAACCAGTTAGTCACCCGCTCACCTTCCAGTTGATAGCTGTCCACCGGCCAGCGCTTGTTTCCTTCGCTATCGATCAGCCAGCCCGGATTACGCGGTGCCATGAATATCGGATGCTCGATGGAGAACACGAAACGTGAACCGGGTGTCAGCGCCATATGGACCTTGGCGAACAGCCCCGGCAAATCTTTGATGTAGTGCAGCGCCAGGGAGCTATAGGCCAGGTCGAAACAGTCGGCGGGCAGGTCGAGGTGTTCCAGGTCGGCAGGGGCATATTGAATGTTAGAAATCGTCGCTGTTTTGCGAGCCTGTTCCAGCATCTTTTCCGAGACGTCCAGACCGAGCACGCTATCGGCGCCTTGTTCACCAGCCCAGCGACAGAACCAGCCATACCCGCAGCCGAGGTCCACCACCTTCAGACCTTTCATGGGTGGCAGCATTGCCTTGAGTGCAGGCCATTCGGGTGCTGCGTCGAGCCCGTCAATGGAGCGTCCCATTTGGCTGTAGCCCTGGAAAAATTCCGGATCGTCGTAGATGTTTTGAGTCATGGGCGAGGTGCTCTGTTTGGATCGTTCATTGGCGGCTCCGGATGTGCGCCGTTTGGGCTCCCTCGAAGAGTGGTAGCGCGTTTTCGTTGATGGCCGCGCGGTGGAGGGTGGTTGAAGATGAGGGAAATGCTAGCGGGTCGGGCGATGAGGGGAAATGAGTTGTACGTTGTGGGTTTGTAAGCTCGCTCCCACAGTAACGTCAGGACGGTTCTGCATCCATGCGCCGAGCGATGACATCAGTACGTCGCAGCCAGCGCGCAAGGGGATACAGCAGAGTAATGCGAAGTCGCTGAGGATGACTGATACATCGCTAAAACAACGTCATCAGCTCTGCTGCAGCACCTTGAGCGCTGCCGAGGCCAGAAAACCCGAACGGCTTTTCTCCTCCGGGTGATGCAGCACGTACTCATCAATCCGGTTGAGCAGGTAGCCAGGCAATGTGATGTTCAGCTTCTGGGCTTTGCCCAGGTATTTGGTAACGTCGATGTCCACCAGTGCCCAAGCACAACCCGCGTACTTTGGATTGGCTGCATGCAAGGTCACTTTGTTAGCGGGCGGAATGGGTGAACCGTCTTCGGCCAGAATCTCGAAGTGGCCTTCAATAGCCTCTCGGGCCATGGCCATCGCATCATCCAGATCTTCCCCGGCGGAAAAGCATCCCGGAATGTCGGGGACTTCCACGCCCCAGGCGTGCTCGTCGTCGCCCATTGAAATCGCTATCGGGTAAAGCATGTTCGTGGTCCTCCGAGGACTCAGCGCATCGGCTCGTTAGAGCAGCGCTTGTTGCAAAATACTGATGGCCGTTTTCTTGAGCAGATCTTTTTTCGGATGAGGGACCGTCACTAGCCCCGGCTTGATCGGATGCTTGAAGTGATGATGGCTGCCTCTGATACGCACCAGATACCAACCGTCCGCAATAATTTTGCTTATCAAAAATCGGCTACTCATCACCTCCGTGTGGTGTGCTTGTGGTTACTATACCTACTGATATTTTGTAATCAACACTATAACCACCAAAACCTTCCAGGTTCGATGACGATAGGCGATAGGCGATAGGCGACGAGTCTAGGAGGGCGCTGCGGCGATGGCTTAGCAGGCTTGAATTGAAGTGTTTTGTGTATTGCGAGGTTTTTCCGACAGCACTCAGCTCGCCACGCTCGTGTGTTCATAGGTATAAAAAACGTTAATCCGGGAAGAAATTTGATAATAAATCCGGGTTTTGCAAGTAAAACGCTAACGGAAGTCATTGCCTCAGGAAGCCAAACCCCAGACACAAAAAAACCGGCCATCAAGGCCGGTTTTTTCTTTTCCTGCATCCCCCGTCAAAAAACCACGAGAGACTGAAAATTCGATTGGAGCGGGTGAAGGGAATCGAACCCTCGTTATCAGCTTGGGAAGCTGGAGTAATGCCATTATACGACACCCGCTCAGAGCGGCTGACTTTGTACCAGATGTGCGCATGGATTTGAAGTTTTTCTTTACGTGCGACGGGTTTAGCTCGCACGGCATCACTGAAATGGGACCGCATGGCGGTCTATCGCGGGCAAGCCTCGTTCCTACAGGAATGCATTTAACGTTGTAGGGCGGGGCTTGCTCGCGATGACTCTGTTTCAGATGGCCAATGCATGTTGGTCCTGGACGTAGTGGTAACGCGGTCGGCTGGCGTGTTGCGCCGGTTTCAGGAAGCCCAGCAGAGCGTTGCGGCTGTCTCGGCAGGCGGCTTTGTGTTCCATGTCGAGAAAGTGGCCGGTGGCCTGCAGGGTGCTGAAGGTGGCGTCCTGCACGTGGTTGGCGAACAACCGGGCGCCATCGGCGGCGGTGTATTCGTCCCATTCGCCGTTCATGAACAGCACCGGTACTTTGATTTTCTCCGCTGCCTTCAGGAAGCACTGGCGATCACTGTGCAGCAGGTCGCTGATGTGGAAGTGCATCTGCCCGTATTCATGATCGGCCAGGCTGCTGACGTGCCGATAGTTGAAGCGCTTGAACAGGGTCGGCAGGTGTTTGCCGATGGTGCTGTTCACCAGGTTGCCGACCCGGTCGCCGTCCCGGCTGCCGAGGTAATCGACACCGCGTTCGAGATAGTCGCGCATGTGCATGTTGATCTCCGGGGAGAACGAGCTGATCACGGCTTTTTCGATGCGCCGTGGCTGATGGGCCAGGGCGACCAGGGTCGCGGCGCCACCCCAGGAAAACGACAGCACGTGTTCGGCGGCGAAGTGGTCGATCAGCTCCAGTAGGATCTGCCCTTCTACTTCCTTGGTCAGCAATTTCTCATGCAGGTTGTGAGCTTTTGACTTGCCCGCGTAGGGCTGGTCGTAGCAAACCACGTTGAATTGCGGGTGAAGGTTTTTCACGGTTTGTGCAAACGACGCAGTCGTGGCCATCGAGCCGTTGACCAGAATAATGGTCTTCTCTGCGGCGTCTGCGCGATAGAACTCCGTGTAAACCCGATACTGACCCTGTATATCCAGCACAGCGATTTCTGGCCTCATGTCATAAGACTCCAAGCAAGCGGGTATGCGCGCAAATGAGATTGCACGAGCTTTGTGACAGGTAGGCATACGCCTGGAATTTGAGAGGCCCATGTCGATCCAAACAGTCCGGTCGACGGGTATTGTTATTGGCGGGCAGTCTGCCGGGGGAAAGCGGAACCTGAGGGTTCTCTACCGGCAAAAAGTTTCTTAGAAGTATATTGTGACTCGTCGGTCACATTTCGGCCGACGTCCTGATTCAAGCAGGGGTCACGTCTTCGCGCAAGTGTCATTCGTAAATTGTTCGACAACTTCTGCTGAGCGGTCGCCTGCTTAGATCAATTGGATCTCTTCGGTGCGCAACGCACGGTACTCGCCCGGTTTTAGCGCACTATCGAGCACCAGTGGGCCCATGCGTTCGCGGTGCAGGCGCAGCACCTTGTTGTCGAAGTGGCCGAACATTCGCTTCACCTGGTGATAACGACCCTCGACGATACTCAGGCGCGCGGCTTTCGGCCCGAGCACCACAAGCTCGGCGGGTTGGGTGGTGAGGTCTTCGAAGGCAAAGTACAGCCCTTCCGTGAACGTGGTTGCATATTCGGGGCCGATGTCTTGCTCGGTTTCGACGTAATAGACCTTGGGCAATTTGGTCTGCGGCTGGGTCAGGCGTCGCGACCAGCTGCCGTCGTTGGTGATCAGCATCAGACCGGTGGTGTTGAAATCCAGCCGACCGGCGATGTGCAGCTCGTCCTTGTCCGGTTCATGGATCAGGTCGAGGACGGTCGGGTGCTGCGGATCACGGGTGGCGCTGACGTAACCGGCGGGCTTGTGCAGCATGAAATGGCGAATCTGTTTACCGACTTGCAACACTTCGTCGTCGACTTCGACGCGGCTGAATTCTCTGACTTCGGTGTGAGGGTCGCTGACGATTTTTCCGTCGACGCTGACGCGCTTTTCCACCAGCAACAGACGCACCTGCTTGCGGTTGAAGCAGGGCAGGTTGCTGAGGAAACGGTCAACGCGCATGGCTAGGGATCAGAGAGAAAAGGGCCGCGTATCTTACGTGATCGGCCGGGCCGCTGCTTGCAACTGCGCCTCGACCTGCGCGCAGCGTGGGCACAGGCAGGATTTGTCGCGCAGTTCCGCGGGCAGCGCTTCGAGCACCGCCGGATCGATACTGACGCCGTAGCACCAGCAGGCGCGATCGACGGTTCGCGGGTCGGCCAGGGTGCAGTCGTTGGGTGCGCCGCAGGCCGGGCAGAAGTCAGGCTTTTTCATGAAGGGTCATGCATAACTGGAGTGAGGCATTTCCATGCAGGTGCGGTTGCGGCCGGATTGCTTGGCGCGATACATCGCATGATCAGCCCGCGAGAGCAGTGTATGCAAGGTGTCTTCGGCTTGTAGCGTGGTAACGCCGATGCTCACGGTCAGCTGCAATGCATTTCCGTTGTAGGCATAACGCTGTTGCTCCACATGCTGACGAATTTTCTCGGCGATCATCTGGCCGGTCTCACCATCGGTGTCCTTGAGCAGCACGATGAATTCTTCACCGCCCCAACGGCAGACGATGTCGGAATGCCGCAAACAGCTCTCCAGATCCCGGGCGAAGCCGATCAGCACCTGATCGCCGGCCAGGTGACCGTAGGTGTCATTCAAGACCTTGAAGTGGTCCAGATCCAGCAGCAGCGCGGTCAGCGGTTTGGGCTCTCGTTGGGCTTCATGCATGGCTTGTGCGGCCAGCAGGTCGAAGCCGCGACGGTTCGGCAATTCGGTCAGGCTGTCGAGGGTGGCCTGGGCCTGGATCTTGCCCTGGTAGCGTTTGATCTCCCGGTTGAGCAAGGCCAGCACGATCAGCGTGACGATCAGGCAGATCAGCAGGTTGAGGTACAGCGACTGGCGGATTTCACTGAGGGCACCGTCTTCGCGTTTATCCACAAACAGGTACCAATTCAGCTCCGGAATGTACCGCACGTTGAGGAAATGTCCCTGGCCCTGGACGGAATATTCGTAGCTGCCGCTGTGGGGTTTGGGCAGCTGGCTGACCAGGGTTTTCATGCTCTCGAGTTCGCTAAGGCTCTGCCCGACCCGCGCGCCTTGCGGGCCGCCCTCGGCACCGGTGAGCACCAGGCGCCCGAAGTTGTCGACGAAATACACGCTGCGCTGGTAGCGCTGCTGGTACTTGTCGATCAGCTTGATCACCGCATCGACCTTCAGCCCGACGCCCGCCGCGCCGATGAAACGGTTGTCGTAGTCGTAGACCTTGTAGTTGATGAAGAAAGTCAGGTTGTCCTTGTTGGCCATGTCCGGGTCGACGTTGATCTCGTAGGGCTCGGCCATGTCACGCACGCGGAAATACCAGGCATCGCGGGGTTCGTCGATCTTGACCTGTTTGAGAACGCCTTTGGCGTGGTAATAGGTCAGCGTTCCATTGGAGACGAAAAACGCGGTGTAGGCACCGTAGTGGGTCATGACCTCGTTGAGATATCGGGTCATTTGCTCGGGGTTCTGTTCGCCGTTTACCACCCAGTCACGCATGAAGGTGTCGCGGGACATCATTGAGGAAATCAGGATCGGTCTGACGAGATCTTTCTGGATTTCCGAGTAGACCGTGTCCGATGTCAGCGGCAGTTCGGTATTGACGATGCTGTCACGGATCGACGCTCGCGAGGCGTAGTAACTGAGGAAGGACGTGGCGAGGAAGCCTGCACCCAGCAATGCGATGAGCGTGAGGACCAACGAACGTTGCGAATACAGCGGCGAGCGAAGCGGCATGACGATTCCGTTGGCAGTAATCCGATGGCAAGCATTCTAGTGGCATGGCGGGGAAATAACTGCGGCATTTGTGGGGTGAATCGGCAAGGATTGAGGTCAGTAGCGTTTGGGGCGACGCCTTCGCGAGCAAGCCGCTCCCACTTGTCATGCGCGGACCTTGTGGGAGCGGGCTTGCTCGCGAATCGAGAGATCACCCCAGAGTTTTCAGGTACGCCCGCCATCCGCCCAAATGACTGATATCCACCGCACCCTCCAACCCATACCCCTCGCAGATAAACCCGCTCTCCCAACGCCCATCCGCCAGCTGCACCTTGCCCAACCCCAGCGGCGCCGGAATTCCGGTCAGGAACGAACCCAGTTCACTGCTCGGCAGTTCCCACACTTCAACAGCGATCGACACACCACCTTCCTTCACCCGAACCATCCCGGGACGAAACGGTGGCCCGCCGGCCAGTGCATGCAGTTGATAGTCAGGTGAGCTAAACGTCGACTCGACCAGCCGGGCCCCGCGTCGCTTGAGTTGCCAGTTGAGCGCCAGCCCATCCAGGTGCGCCCCACAAACCACCAATCGCGCCCGGTCATTGCGCGCAACAGTCGTCGGCTCAGGCGTCGCCAAACCTTGCTGGCGTTGCAAGGCATCCGCCACGCTCAACAAGTACTGATCCGTAAAAACCCGGCCAAACAGCGTCACGCCCCACGGCAGGCCATTGCCCATGAAACCGCTGGGCACGGCGACGGCGGCGTAATCGAGCAGGTTCATGAAGTTGGTGTAGTAGCCCAGTTCCGAATTGCGCAGCACCGGTTCGGCCTCCAGTTCCGCCAATGTCACAGGGCGGCCGAGGGTGGGCGTGACGACGCAATCCAGCCCTTCCAGCGCGGTGTCGCACAGGGCTTTCAGGGCTTGCAGCCGGTATTGCGCGCGGAAGGTCTGCACGCCGCTGACAGCCGGGGCCTTGGCCAGTACAGCGCGAATCACCGGCAGCACGGCTTCGGGATTTTGCTCCATCAACTCGCCGGCCACGCTGTAGCGCTCGGCCACCCACGGGCCTTCATAGAGTAAGCGTGCCGCTTCAAGGAACGGCGACATATCCAGTTCCACGGCTTCGCCGCCCAAGGCTTTGAGCCGGTCGATAGCATCGCCGAACAACAACGGGCCTTCAGGGCAGCCGAAGAACTCCAGGTCCTGGGCCCGAGGCACGCCGAAACGGAAGGGACGCGGTGCGCCAAACGCCGCGCCGTCATTCCACAGCGGATTGCTGCGACTGTATTCGTCCCGTGGATCGAGGTGCGCCGTCAGTGCCAGCAACTGACTGGCTTCCCGAGCGGTCGCGGTAAAGGTGGTCACGCAATCCAGTGTGCGGCAGGCCGGCACCACGCCTGCCGTGGAGATCAAGCCTTTGCTGGCCTTCAACCCGACCAGATTGTTCAGCGCCGCCGGCACGCGCCCGGAGCCCGCGGTGTCGGTGCCCAGCGAAAAACTTGCCACCCCCAGCGCCACCGCCAGCGAAGACCCGGCGCTGGAGCCGCCCGACGGATATTCCGGTAACACGCTGTTCGGGCAAGCGCCATACGGTGAGCGGCTGCCGTTGAGACCGGTGGCGAACTGGTCGAGGTTGGTCTTGCCCAGTGGAATCGCACCCAGCGCCAACAGTTGTTCAACGATGGTTGCCGAACGCTGCGGCACATAGGCAAACGTCGGGCACGCCGCCGTAGTGGGAATACCCGCCAGATCGATATTGTCCTTGATCGCGAACGGCACGCCGTACAACGGCAGGCTGTCGAGATCGCGACCGTCCAATGCGACGAGGTACGGTTCCATTTCCTCGACGCTGAGCAAATGGATAAACAGGTGATAGTCCGGGTTCAGCGCCGCGGCTTTATCCCGCAGGTTCAGCAGCAGTTGTCGGGGCGTGATGCTGCCGTCGCGGTAAGCACTGCGCAGGGCGTCGAGTTGCAGATTGATGTTCATGGCGTTAATCCTTGTTGAAATGGGTTCACTCGAGTTCCAGCACCACGACGCGCTGTCCGGCACGCACCGCCGAACCCGGCTGCACGCGAATCTCCCGCACCACGCCGGCCGTGGGCGCGAGCAGCGGGATTTCCATCTTCATCGATTCCAGAATCACCAGCACATCACCAGCGGCCACCCGACTTCCGGTCTCCACCTGAACCTGCCAGAGGTTGCCGGCGATGTGGCTGTCGACGCTCTGTTGACCGCTGGCCAGCGGCGCGTCTTCGGTCGCTTCCGGGGCCGGTTCTTCGCTGTCGAAATGCGCCTGGCCGCTGGCAATCCAACGCTCGCGTTCGGCGTTGAACGCGCCGTTTTGCTGGGCGCGAAACGCAGCAATGGTCTCGGCTTCTTTCGTCAGGAACGCCTGGTAATCCGCCAGGTTCAACTGGCTGTGCTCGATGTTCAGATCGAAGCGTCCGAGCGGGAAATCCCGGCGAATGCGCAGCAGTTCATCGGCGCTTACCGGGTAGAAACGGATCTGGTCGAAGAAGCGCAGCAGCCACGGTTTGCCGTCGAACGCAGCGACTTCGCGGTAGCGATTCCACATCTGCAGAGTGCGCCCGACGAACTGATAACCCCCGGGGCCTTCCATGCCGTACACACACATATAAGCGCCGCCGATCCCCACCGAATTTTCGGCGGTCCAGGTGCGCGCCGGGTTGTACTTGGTGGTCACGAGACGATGGCGCGGGTCGAGCGGGGTGGCGACCGGTGCGCCGAGGTAGACGTCACCCAAGCCCATCACCAGGTAGCTGGCGTCGAACACCGTGCGCTGCACTTCGTCGAGGTTCGGCAGGTCGTTGATGCGGCGGATGAACTCCAGATTACTCGGGCACCACGGCGCGTCTTTGCGCACGGTGGTCATGTATTTTTCGATTGCCAACTGACACGCCGGATCGTCCCAGGACAGCGGCAGATGCACGATGCGCGAAGGCACTTGCAGGTCTTTGGCGGCACACACGGCGTCCCATTCACCGGCGACGATACCGAGCAGATCGGCTAGCGGCAGTTGCTCGGGTTGGTAGTGCACCTGCAGCGAGCGGATGCCCGGTGTCAGGTCGATCACGCCGTGCAGATTTTTGCTTTCCAGCGCCTGCATCAATGCGTGGGCGCGAAAGCGCAGGACCAGGTCCAGTTCAGGGGCGCCGATTTCCAGGAGCAGGTGAGTGTCCCCCGACAATCTCGCCACCAGGCGCGTATCTCCCTGCCCGATATCCAACACCACCGGCGACACTATCCCCTGTGGGAGCGGGCTTGCTTGCGAAGAGGGCGTGTCAGTCGGTATTGCTGTGTTTGACGCATCGCTTTCGTGAGCAAGCCCGCTCCCACATTGATCCCATTTCAGGGCGAGATGTCGGGCAGTTTTCAGATTGACTGGAAGGAACTGAACTTTGTCCCCAGCCTTGAGTTGCCCAAGCTGCCAAAGATCCGCCTCGATCACCGTCACCGGGCACACAAACCCACCCAGGCTCGGGCCATCCGGGCCGAGGATCACCGGCATGTCGCCGGTGAAATCCACCGCGCCGATGGCATACGGATTGTCATGAATATTCGACGGATGCAGCCCGGCCTCGCCGCCATCCGCGCGCACCCATTCCGGTTTTGGCCCGATCAGTCGCACGCCGGTGCGGCTGGAATTGAAATGCACTTCCCACTGGGTGGCGAAGAAGGTGCCCATGTAGTTTTCGGTGAAGTATTCCGGCGCGCCATGGGGACCGTAGATCACCCGGATCTGCCGAACATCGGGCAACTCGGTGACCTGAACCTTAGACAGTTCTACACCAACGCTACGGTCACTCAAGGCCGGCACATGCAGCACATCCCCGGCCCGCAAGGCACGACCACCATGACCGCCAAACTGGCCAAGGGTGAAGGTGCTTTTGCTGCCCAGATAATCCGGCACTTGCAGGCCTCCGCGCAGGCACAGATAGCTGCGGGCGCCTGCCCCGGCAATCGTGCCGAAACTCAAAGTAGCGCCCGCCGTTATCAGCAACGCGGTGTTCATCGGCACCACTTCACCGTTCAACGTCAGCGGAATCACCGCACCGGTCACGGCCACAACCGCATCGCAATTGAAGCGCAACAACGGTCCGCTCATGGTGATTTCCAGCGCCGCCGCACCCTCGTCGTTACCCAGCAGTCGATTGCCCAGACGCAATGCGCGGCTGTCCATCGGTCCCGACGGCGGCACGCCCACCGCCCAATAACCGAGGCGTCCGGGATAATCCTGAACGCTGGTCTGGGTGCCGGCGCTGAGCACTTCAAAAGTGTTGGCGCGATAGACCAGACCTTCGAGGCAGCGGGTCCATGGCTGGCCGTTTGCGAAAGGCGCATCGAGCAGAATCTGGCGCAGATAGTCGCGGTTGGTTTCCACCCCATAGAGCACGCTGTCGCCCAGGGCCTGATGCAGATCGGCAGCGGCCTCTTCGCGAGTCGGCGCCCAACTGATGACCTTGGCGATCATCGGATCGAAGTACGGCGGGATCTCGCAACCGGCCTCGACCCAGGTGTCGATACGCAGGTGTTTGCCATCGGCGACGGGGAAATTGACAGCGGTGAGCAGGCCGGGGCTCGGCTGAAAATCCCGACCCGGATCTTCAGCGTATAACCGCGCCTGAATCGCATGACCGTCGGCTTTCAGTCCTTGGCGCAACTCACTCAACGGCGGTAAATCACCCGCCGCCAACTCGATCATCCAGCGCACCAGATCCACGCCCCACACTTGTTCGGTGACGCCGTGCTCCACCTGCAAACGGGTGTTCACTTCAAGAAAGTAGAACCGCTGGGCGTCGCTGTCGAAGACGAATTCAACGGTCCCGGCGCTGCGATAATTCACCGCTTTGGCCAGTTTGATCGCCGCTGCACAGAGGGCTTCGGCCATGCCGTCGGGCAGGTTCGGCGCCGGAGTTTCCTCGAGGACTTTCTGGTTGCGGCGCTGCACCGAGCAGTCGCGCACGCCGAGGGCAATCACTTCCCCCTGGCCGTCACCGAACACCTGCACTTCCAGATGTCGCGCGCGCTGGATGTACTTCTCGATGAACACACCGGCGTCGCTGAAATTGTTCTGGCCCAGGCGTTTGACCGCTTCAAAGGATTCGCTCAGCTCGGCCGCGCTGCGGCATACGCGCATGCCGATACCGCCACCGCCAGCGGTGCTTTTGAGCATCACCGGGTAGCCGACCTGTTCGCCGGCGATCAGCGCTGCGTCGAGGCTGTCGAGCAGTTCGGTGCCTTCGAGCATCGGCACGCCGTGTTGCTTGGCCAGGGCCCGCGCGGTGTGCTTGAGGCCGAACACGCGCAACTGCTGCGGCGTCGGGCCGATGAAGGCAATACCGGCAGCTTCGCAGGCTTCGGCGAACGCGGCGTTTTCCGAGAGGAAACCGTAGCCGGGATGAATCGCCGTGGCGCCGGTGGCTTTGGCGATGGCGAGGATTTTCTCCACCGCCAGATAGGTGCCGGCGGCTGCGCCTTCACCGAGGCTGTGGGCTTCATCGGCCTGCAGGATGTGCAAACTGGCGGCGTCGGCTTCGGAGTAAACGGCGACGCCCTTGACCTGCAACTCGCGCAAGGTGCGCAGGATGCGGCAGGCGATGGCGCCACGGTTGGCAATCAGGACTTTTTCAAACATGGCATAACCCCCGGAGGCGATAGCGCATCAGCCTCGACCTGGGATGCGGGCCGTCCCGCAGTTTTTCGATAGGCGCCGAGGTCGTCCCGGGCGGCAAAATCAGTTCACTTCAGAACACCACTGAACCCCTGTGGGAGCGGGCTTGCTCGCGAAAGCGGAGTGTCAGTCGACATCAATGCTGGATGTGACGGCCTCTTCGCGAGCAAGCCCGCTCCCACATTGGATTGTGGTGTTTTTACTTTTTGAGGCACTGGCCTGAACGGGCCTGGCACAGGGCAAATAACCATCTACGCAACCGCGAAAATTTCAGTTCCATACCAGCAGCTCCGCAGGAGTTGGGTTGTAGGCGTTGCACGGGTTGTTCAGTTGCGGGCAGTTGGAGATCAGCACGATCACGTCCATCTCGGCCCGCAGATCCACGTATTTGCCCGGCGCGGAAATCCCGTCTTCGAAGGTCAGCCCGCCGTCAGCGGTGACCGGCACATTCATGAAGAAATTGATGTTCGGCCCGATGTCTCCTTTGCCCAGTCGTCCGTCGTGGACGCAGGCGCGCAGGTAGTTGTCGCGGCAGCTGTGCATGTAGCGTTTCTCCAGGGCGTAGCGCACGGTGTTGCTCTCTTGGGCGCAGGCGCCGCCGAGGGTGTCGTGACGGCCGCAGGTGTCGGCGACGATGGTCAGCATCGGTTTGCCGAGGTTGGAATACAGCACGCTGCCGGTGCTCAGGTACACGCTGTTCTGCCGACGCAAGGTGCGTTGCACGTCATAGCGTTCCTTCGGGTTGGCGACGCTGTAGAACAAGGTATCGACGGCCTGGTTGCCTTCGAGATCGAGGATGCGCAGGGTCTGGCCGGCCTTGACCTCCATCAGCCAGGGTTCGCCGGCGGGAATGGTGGCGCGGTAGATCGCGGTTTCTGGCTGCTTTTCAGCAGTGACGATTGCGAGTGACATGGCAGCGATCCTCAGGCGAACAAACGGTCGGTGTTGATGAAGCCGCGCTCGTTTTCCGGGCGCGATGTGCGGCAGTGTTCGGCGACGCTGGCGTCGGCGTTCATCCAGCTGAGCTTCAGGGGTTTGGGTGCGTATTCCGGCGACGGGTCCATCGGATGTTGAAGGGCGGTGAGCACCACCAGCGTGTCCATCGGTGCGTAAAGTTCGATGTAATCACCGGCCCTGGAATTGCCTTCGACGAAGTGGAACCGCCCGGCCTCATCGACGTTCACCCGACTGAACAGGTTCAGGGTCATCAGCAAATCCGACAGGCCCAAACTCCACTTGCCCAGTTCCACCAACAGGTTGTCGGTGCCGTTGCGGAAGAAGCCGTTACGCAGTTCCTGGTAGCGGCCTGCGCCGTATTTTTCCGCGACTTCTTCAGCGCAGAGCACACCGCCAAGGCTGTCGCTCCAGCCGCAGGTGTCGGCGGTGATTGCCGCCAGCACCCGGCCCATGTCCGAGTACAGGCAATGGCCGCTGGTGAGCTTGGCGGTGTGTTGGCATTTGAGGCTGTCGGGCAGGTTCAGGCGTTCGGTTTTTTCATTGGCGTTGAGCAGCGTCAGGCTGACGTTGGCGCCACCGCGCAGGTCGGTCAGGCGCAGCAATTGGCCGCGTTTCAAAACGAAGGAACGATGACCGCCGCCGGGGAGCATTTCTTCGGCGAAGGGCGGGAACAATTGGATCGAATCAGTCATGTGCAAAATCCTCTTAAGCGGTGCGAAGCGTGCCTGCCAGCTGAGCCGGCAAGGCATCGACGGCGGCACGGTGGGCGCGGCGGTCGCTGTTCAAAGGGATGTCGTAGGTGATGCGGGCGCCATAGGCGCCGGGGGCGTGCGGGTCGACGCGGACTTTGTCGAACACCAGCAGACGCGTGCCGAGGCTGAAACCTTCGGACAGGTCGTGGGTGACCATGAACACCGTCAGTTGCGTCTCGCGCCACAGCTCCAGCAACAAGCCGTGCATGTCCTTGCGGATGCCCGGATCGAGCGCGCCGAACGGTTCGTCGAGCAGCAATACTCGCGGCTTCATGATCAACGCCTGGGCGATGGCCAGTCGTTGCTGCATGCCGCCGGAGAGTTGCGCCGGGTACTTGTCCAGCGAGTGGCCCAGACCGACTTTGTGCAGCAGCACCGAAGCCTGTTCCCGTGCCTCGCGTTTGGCGCTGCCGAACAACCGTCCAAGCAGCGGCGAGCGGGGCAGTTCGAGGCCGAGGGCGACGTTATCCAGCACGGTCAGGTGCGGGAACACCGAGTAGCGCTGGAACACCACGCCACGGCTGGAATCCGGTTCGCCGGCCAAGGCTTGGCCGTCGAGCAGAATCTCACCGCGACTGGCCCGTTCCTGGCCGAGCAACAGGCGCAGGAAGGTCGACTTGCCGCAACCCGACGCGCCGACCAAGGTACAAAACTCACCTTCGTTGACGTTCAGATTCAGGCCTTCGAGCACCACCTGGTCGGCGTATTGCTGCCAGACGTTTTTAACCGTAATGAAGCTCATGCGCGGGCTCCTTCGTACCAAGGAAAGGCCCGTTGGGTCAGGCGCTTGAGACCCCAGTCCATCAACCAGGCGAGCAGGGTGATCCACACCACGTATGGCAAGATCACGTCCATCGCCAGGTAGCGGCGCACGAGGAAGATCCGGTAACCGAGGCCGTCGGTGGAAGCGATAGCCTCGGCGGCAATCAGGAACAACCACGCCGAGCCGAGCATCAGCCGCAGCGAGATCAGCAGACGCGGCAGCAATTGCGGCAATACCACACGCAGCATCAACGTCCAGGTCGACGCGCCGAGGGTCTGGGCCTTGATCAGCAACTCGACCGGTATTTCCCGGGCGCGTTGTTCCAGATCGCGGGCCAGGCACGGGGTGATGCCGATCACGATCAGCATCACCTTCGACAATTCCCCCAGCCCGAACACGATGAACAGAATCGGCAGGATCGCCAGCGGCGGCACCATCGACAGTACCGTCAGCAGCGGCGACAACGGCGCACCGAACAGCGGCAGGGTGCCAGCGGCCATGCCCAGGCACAGCCCGGCCAACGCGCTGATGCCCAGGCCAATGGCCAAGCGTCGCAGGCTGGATGCGGTGTCTTGCCAGAGCAGGTATTCGCCGGTGCGACTGTCGGCGTTGAAGGCCAGGCGTTTCACCGCGTCGGTCATCTGCACGGCGCTCGGCAGCAGCTTGTCGTTTGGGTTTTCCGTCAGCCGTTCGGCCGAACCCATGAAATAGGCCAACAGCACCAAGGCAAATGGCAGGATCACCAACAGCAGGCGACTCGGGCGATCCGGGTGGCGATTGATCAGGCGCATGTCCTGGTCCTCCGTTGTTACAACGTGGAGTCGGCAGCCATCTGCACGTAGCTTGGGTCGAAGCGCAGCTTGAGGTTGTTCTTGTCGCCGCTGGTCACGCCATTGGCGAAGGCCATGCCGACGGCGCTGGTGTCCTTGGCGCCTTCGCCCAGCAAGCCGTGCTGGAACGAGAACTCGGCGACTTTGCGCATGGTTTCCGGCAGTTGCTTGCTGGTGGAGAACGCCAGGGCTTCCTTGGGGGTGGCGAACAGTTTGGTGGTATCCAGTTGCGCCTGGAAACCGGCCAGATCGGTGCCAGAAGCTTTGGCCATGTGTTCCAGGGCGGCTTTGCTCGCGGCGTTTTTCGCGTTCATCAACTCGACCACTTCGAACCACGCACCGGTCAGCGCTTTGCCCAGGGCCGGGTTGTCTTTGAGGGTGGCGCTGTTAACCACCATCATGTCCATGATTTCGCCGGGGATCTGGCTGGAGTTGAACACTTCGGTCACGGCAGGCTTGGCCTTGATGTCCGAGAGCATCGGGTTCCAGGTGGTGACAGCATTGACCTGATCGGTGTTGAAGGCCGCCGAGATATCGGCGTCGGAGGTGTTGACCACTTTCAGGTCTTTCTCGGTGAGGTCCACCGAATCCAGGGCGCGGGCCAGCAGGTAATGGGAAACCGACAGCTCCACCAGATTGACGTCCATGCCTTTCAGGTCGGTGACTTTCTTGCCTGCGCCCTTGAGCACGATGCCGTCATTGCCGTTGGAGAAGTCGCTGACGATCAGCGCGGTACTGTCGACGCCACCGGCCGCCGGAATGGTCAGCGCATCCATGTTGGTCATGGTGCAACCGTCGAACTGGCCGGCGGTGTATTGGTTGATGGATTCGACGTAGTCATTGAGCTGCACCACATCAATTGTGATGCCGTACTTCTTCGCCCATTTGTCGACGATGCCTTGGCTGCCGGCGTATTCCCACGGCATCCAACCGGCGTAGATGGTCCAGCAGACGCTGAAGTGGTCTTTCTGGGCGGCTTGGGATGAGACGCTTACGAAGGCTGCGAAAGCAGCGGCGAGCAGGGCGGGTAAACGAAGCTTGAGCATGGGTGGTTCTCCAGTTGATCAAGGGCGGGCAGGAGTCAACGCGGCACCGCGAACGGTGGCTTGTCTCCCGGGCTTTTGTCCCGCCGTGTAACCTCAACTGGAGGTCGCCAACTCTCGGACCAGCCACTCGCCTTAGCGAGCCGGAACCCTAGTCAGCCATTGCAAATTGTGGTGCCGCGAACCTGTGATGACTCCTGCACGACTTTGTTAAAGCGAGAGCCGTGCCAAGTCTCCCGGAGCGCTCTGGCATAGGGGTTGCGGGTTTGGTTCGAGGAGAAGGGGCGGCGCGGTTGCCTTGTCGTGGTGCGCAAGTGCACCGCAATGGGACGTGAGAAAGATGAAAAACCTTTCATCGGCTACATGTTTCAACTTGTTGCGAGGGCGCACCAGATTTCGAAATCGATGTCTGATCTTTCGACAGTCACCGAATAATTGACTGTCGCCTGCCAGCGTCGCTGGTGTGGCTCACTCGCGGTCCAGGAGGCCGCCATGCTCTGTCGAATTCTTCTGATTGCTGTATTGGGATTGTCTCTTGGTGCGTGCGTGCCCTATTCCGATGGAGGAGCCAGTTACTACCGTTCCGACGTTTACACATCCCCTGCGCCGTACTACTCCGGTGGCGGGTCTTATTACTCCGATGGCGGTTATTACACGGCGCCGCGCAGGTATTACTCGCCACCTGCCCGGTATTACCAGCCAACGCCGCGGTATTACCACCAGCCGCGGGTTTATCAACCGGCCCCGCGTTACTACCAGCCGTCGCCACGAGCCGACTACCGGGCCCATCAGAATCGCGGTTGGGATGGTCATAGCCGTGGCAGTTGGGACAGTCGTAACCGTAACGGTGGGAACAAAGACTATCGAGGTGGACGCAACAATCATGGCGGACGAGGCGACCACAACGGTCGTGGCGATAACAATGGCCGAGGCGGCCACCGCTAAAACCAATCAATAAAGCTAAATCATGTGGGAGCGGGCTTGCTCGCGAAGAGGGCGTGTCAGACAACGTTATGTCGCCTGACACGCCCTTTTCGCGAGCAAGCCCGCTCCCACAGTTTTGTTCAGTATTCCGACAGATCAGCCAGCGGATGCCGACCTTCCCAGACCTTGTGGAAATGCGCCTCCACCACGGCGTCCGGCACGTTGTTGATGTCCGGCCAGTGCCAGCGGGGTTTCTGGTCCTTGTCGATCAACCGCGCACGCACCCCTTCGCTGAACTCCGGGTGACGACAGCAATTGAGGCTAATGGTGTATTCCATCTGAAAGACTTGTGCGAGCGACAGGTGCCGGGCGCGGATGATTTGTTCCCACACCAGATGAGCGGTCACGGGCGAGCCTTCGCTCATGGTTTTCGCGGCACGGCTGAGTAGCAGATCCGTGTTGTCGCGCAGCTGACTGATGGCCTTCCAGGCGCAGCGCACATCACTGACATCCAGCAGCTCGTCGATTTGCTGGCGTCGCGGCAGCCACTGCGCTTCGGGCATCTGCGCGACGGCTTCCTGCTGCAAGGCCTTGAGCAGACTGTTGAGCTGCATCGCCGTCTGTTCCTGCCAGTTCAACTGCAACAAGCCTTCGATCAGCTCTTCTTGCTGTTCATCGAGCAGGAAGCGGTCGGCCAGGTCCAGATCGATCGCATCGCGACCGTTCATATGGGCGCCGGTCAGTCCGAGGAACATTCCGAGCTTGCCGGGCAACCGCGACAAAAACCAACTGGCGCCGACATCCGGATACAGACCAATGCTGATCTCCGGCATCGCCAAACGGCTGCTCGGCGTGACAATCCGGATGCTCGCCCCTTGCAGCAGCCCCATGCCTCCGCCCAGCACATAACCATGCCCCCAGCAGATCAACGGTTTCGGGTAGGTGTGCAGATTGAAGTCCAGGCGATATTCCGCCGCAAAGAAGTGCGCGGCCAAGGGCGGTACTTCGCCCGGATGAGCGCGACAGGCTTCGACCAGGCTGCGCACTTCGCCGCCGGCACAAAAAGCCTTGGCACCGTTACCGCGCAACACCACACAAACGATTTGCGGCTCTTTGGCCCACACGTCCAGTTGATCGCGCAGGGCGTTGATCATCGGCAAGGAGAGGGCGTTGAGGGACTTTTCGGCATCCAGGCTGGCGACGCCGATGCGTGCGCCATCGGTGCCAGTGAGTTCTTCGAAGTGCAGATTCATCGTGACCTCGATCGGGAATTTGAGCGTTCAGTATGATCGCTATGCAGGAAAGTGCCGGATCTGCGTCAGATCAATTGACAAGCATGGCCAGCTTTCCTAGGGTTCGCCCCATTGTTTTTGCCGGATGTAACCATGACTGCTGACGACCGTATCAAACTCGAACCGAGCTGGAAGGAGGCACTGCGTGCCGAATTCGACCAGCCCTACATGGCAGAGTTGCGCAACTTCCTGCAAGAGGAGCGCGCTGCGGGAAAGGAAATATATCCGCCGGGACCAATGATTTTCAACGCGCTCAATTCCACGCCGCTGGATAAGGTCAAAGTCGTCATTCTCGGCCAGGACCCGTATCACGGCCCGGGCCAGGCCCACGGCTTGTGCTTCTCGGTGCAACCGGGGGTGCCGGCGCCGCCGTCGCTGGTGAACATCTATAAAGAGTTGAAACGCGACCTGAACATCGACATCCCGAGTCACGGCTACCTGCAAAGCTGGGCCGACCAGGGTGTGCTGATGATCAACACCACCATGACGGTGGAGCGCGCCAATGCCAATGCGCACAAGGACAAGGGCTGGCAGTTTTTCACGGATCGAATCATTCAAGTGGTCAGTGAACAGCAACCGCATCTGGTGTTCATGCTGTGGGGCGCTCATGCGCAGAGCAAACAGAAACTGATCGACGCCACCAAGCATCTGGTGCTGACGTCGGTGCATCCGTCGCCGTTGTCTGCTTATCGCGGTTTTCTCGGGTGCGGGCATTTCAGCCGGACCAACAAGTTTCTTGAGCAGAATGGCGAGACGCCGATCGAGTGGCGGTTGCCGCCGGTGTGATGGGTTACCGGTAGGGCCCCTTCGCGAGCAAGCCCGCTCCCACAAGGATCACGCGAACCCTGTGGGAGCGGGCTTGCTCGCGAAGCAGTCGCCTCGGTCTATCAGACAGAATCCGGATTTCGATTCCAATACTTGAACAACGGCTCCGCCAGAAACAACACAAACAACAACCGCATCACCTGCATTGCCGTCACCAGCGGCACCGACAATTGCAGGGTCTCAGCCGTCAGGCTCATCTCCGCAATCCCGCCAGGCATCATGCCCAGCGTCAGCGAACGCAAATCCAGATGGGTCAGCGCACTTAACCCCAACGCCGCCGCCGTTGCTATCAGCATGGTCAACACCGTCCCGATCAAGGTCCGGCCCATGAACGACGGGGCGCGACGGAAAAACTGCCGATTGAAATGACAGCCCAACCCGCTGCCGATCAACCATTGACCGATCTGGCTGCCGCCATTGGGCAAACCGATGTGCAGATCCCAACCGATGCTCACCGCCGCACTCACCAGCAGCGGCCCGAACAACCATGGATTGGGTTGACGAAGACGTTCCCAGAGCCACGCCGCCAAGGCGCCCGCCGGGAATAGAAGGGCCAGCCACCACCAGTTGACGGCCGAAGGATGAAAAACCGGCGCTCCGTCGCCCAGTAAATACTTGAATGCCGCCGGCACACAGAGCACCACCACCAACACCCGCAGACTTTGCCCCGCCGCCACGCGACTGAGCACCGCGCCATTACGCGCGCCGAGGTTGACCATCTCCCCGGAACCGCCGGGCATGCTGGAGAAAAATGCGGTGGCGCGATCCTCGCCGGTACGTCGCATCAACCAGACCCCGACCACTGCGGACAGGCTGGTGACCAACGCACCGAAGAAGATCAGACCGAAGTGGCTCAGTACCTGCTCCATCACCACCGGAGTGAAGTGCAGGCCGATGCCGATGCCGACAATCCACTGGCCGCACTTGCGGCCGCCAGGGATTTCCGCCAATTGCCAGGGGGTCAAGCAGCGCACGAGGATGATCGCCAGCAACGAGCCGACCATCCACGGCAGTGGCCAGCCGATCTGGCTGGCGAGGTAACCGCCCAGCAGACCGACCAGCGGAGTTCCCCACCAGTCTTTGAACGGTGTTCGATCAGACATCGGCGATGGCGCGTTGGGCGACCGAACGTTTGCGCCAGATCCGCAGGATCGGCAATAGCAACATGATTGCGGTCAGTACCCAGACACCGAAGGTGATCGGGCTCGACCAGAGGATTTCCAGCGCACCGTTGGAAATCGACAGGGCGCGACGCAGGTTTTGCTCCATCAGGCCACCAAGGATGAAGCCCAACAGAACCGGCGACAAAGGGAAATCCAGCTTGCGCAGGATGTAGCCGAAGATGCCAATGCCGATCATCAGGAACAGGTCGAAGGTGGTGGCATGCACCGCGTAGACGCCGATCCCGGTAATGATTGCGATCACCGGCACCAGCGCCCAGTTAGGCACGGCGAGGATGCGCGTGAAGATGCGGATCATCGGGATGTTGAGAATCACCAGCATGATGTTGGCGACGAACAACGAAGCGATCAGGCCCCAGACAATGTCTGGTTGCTGTTGGAACAACAGCGGACCGGGGGTGATGTTGTACAGCGAGAGCGCGCCGATCATCACCGCCGTGGTACCGGAACCCGGAACGCCGAGCGTCAGCATCGGCACCAGGGCACCGCAGGCTGCGCCGCCGATGGCGGTTTCCGGCGCCGCGAGGCCACGCATGTCGCCTTGTCCGAACGTGCCATTGGCGCCGGCGATACGTTTTTCGGTCATGTAGGCCACGGCACTGGCCAGTGTTGCGCCGGCACCCGGCAGAACGCCCATGATGAAACCGAGCAGGCCGCAACGGATGTTCACCACGAACACCGAAGACGCTTCCTTGAAGTTGAACATCATGCGGCCGGTGGCTTTCACCGCTTCCTGGCCGCGATGGGTTTTCTCCAGCAGCAGGAGAATTTCGCTGATGGAAAACAGACCCAACACCAACACGACGAACTGAATGCCGTCAGTCAAATGGATGTTGTCCCCGGTGAAACGGTACACGCCGCTGTTGGCATCGATCCCGACGGTCGACAGAAACAGACCGATCAGCGCCGCGATAAACGTCTTCAGCGGGCGATCACCGGCCATGCCGCCTAGACAGACAATCGCAAACACCATCAACACGAAATATTCCGCCGGTCCGAAGGCAATCGCCCATTTCGCCAGCAGCGGGGCGAACAGCACCATGCCGCACGTGGCGATGAACGCGCCGATGAACGAGCTCCAGGCGGACAGCGACAACGCCACACCGGCCAAGCCTTTGCGAGCCATCGGGTAGCCGTCGAGGGTAGTCATTACGGTGGAGGCTTCGCCCGGAATGTTCAGCAGGATCGAGCTGATCCGGCCGCCGTATTCGCAACCCAGGTACACCGCCGCCAACAGGATCAGCGCCGACTCCGGCGGCAGGCCGAGGGCGAACGCAATCGGAATCAGCAACGCCACGCCGTTGATCGGCCCCAAGCCTGGCAACAGCCCGACGACGGTGCCGATCAGGGTGCCGCACAGCGCGGTCACCAGGTTGTACGGGCTCAGCGCGACGCCGAAGCCCTGACCCAAATAGCCAAGAGTATCCATATCAGTTCTCCAGAACGTCGAGCACGCCCAGCGGCAGTGGCACGTCCATCACCTTGTCGAACAGCAGATAAAGACCGATAGCCATCAGGCTGATGATCACCGTGCTGGGTAGCCAGCGGCCGCCATACAGGCGTGCCATAGGGATTCCAATCAGAATGCTGGCGACGATGAAACCAAGGGGTTCGAAGCTCCCGGCGAACACCAGCAACAGCAGCACGCAGAGGCCGATTTTGGTTAGGGTTTCGCGGTCGAGTTTCGGGTCATCGTCACTGTGCACAATCGGCGTCGGACGAAACACCATGTACAGCAGACCAAGGCCCATCAGGCCGAGCATCAACAGCGGAAAGGCTCGGGGGCCGACCGGTTCGTAGGAAAAAGCCGCTTGATACGGCCACGCCATCAGTGTCAGGCCGATACAGGCCAGCAACAGCACCGAAGCGAAAATGCGTTGTAAGAGCATGGAAAACTCCTGTGCCACGGCCCCGCGAGCGCGGGACCACAGCCGCTAGACAGAGACGATCACTGGATCAGGCCGAACTCTTTGGCCAGCACTTTGTAGTCCGCGACCTGCTTCTTCACGTAGGTGTCCAGTTCCGGGCCGGTCATGGCGAACGGAAACAGTTCACGCTGATCGCGCAGCTTGGCGAACTCTTCGGAAGCCAGCAGTTTGTCGAATGAGTCTTTCCACCAGGCATAGTCTTCGTCGCTGACCTTTGGCCCGAGGTAGAAACCGCGAACCACTGGCCAGACGATGTCGTAGCCTTGCTCTTTGGCCGTCGGAATGTCTTTCATTTCCGGCTCTTCCAGGCGCTTCTCGGAGAACACCGCCAGCAGGCGCATGTCACCGCTCTGGATGTGCGGCATGGAGTCAGAGATGTCAGTGCTGCCGACCTGGATGTGGCCGCCAAGCAGTGCGGTGGCGATCTCGCCGCCGCCTTCGAGGGCGACGTAACGCAGGTCACGCGGGTTGATCCCGGCAGCCTTGGCGATCAGGGCGGTTTGCATCCAGTCCTGGCTGCCGACGGTGCCGCCGGAACCGATGACCACGGAGCTCGGATCTTTCTTCAGCGCCTTGACCAGATCGTCCAGGGTTTTGTAAGGCGAATCGCTTTTCACCGCGATGGCGCCGTAGCTGGTGCCAACGGCCGCCAGCCAGCGCACGGCGTTTTCATCGAAACGACCGAACTTGCCTTGGGCCAGGTTCAACAGCGAACCGCTGGACCACGCTACCAGCGTGCCTGCATCGGCCGGACGCTGAGCGACCACCGCGTTGTACGCCACCGCGCCGACACCGCCGGGCATGTAGGTCACGCGCATCGGTTTGGTCAGCAGTTTTTCATTCACCAGCGCGCTTTGCACCAGTTTGCAGGTCAGGTCGAAACCGCCGCCTGGGGAGGCTGGGGCGATGCATTCCGGGCGTTTTGGTTCGGCCATCAGTTGACCGGCAAACAGTACACAGCCGGCGGCAAGGGCGAAGCGGCGCAGTGATCGATTCATTGTTGTCTCCACGGGAGTTTTTGTTGTTGGGGATGTTTCAGGTGCGACGGTTTCGCGTCATGCAGCCGGCATTGGCGCTGGCAAGCGTAAACGATGGGAATCGGAAGAAGGGGTGGTGCGGGCAAGCCTGAAGCTGTGTGGACAGCATGGTGCAGTACCTCGATTTATTGTTCTTATTGGCGAAAACGCTTCAAGGCGTTTTTCGGTAACTACGGTTCAAGCCGTTTTTCAAACTACGATTGAATGGTCTGCAGTCGAAACCATCCGTGGGCAGACTCTAACGGTCGAACCTTTCACTAACCTTTCAGCGGACTTTCACGGTTTTCGGGCTTCACAGCGGCACAAGCGGCTGTAAACTCCGCGCCAAAGAATGGCGTCGACCATCCCTGAAATGAGGTAAAGATCCATGCGTGTTCTGCTCGTCGAAGACCATCTGCAGCTTGCCGAAAGTGTCGCCCAGGCGCTCAAGAGCACCGGTCTGACCGTGGATGTGCTGCACGATGGTGTGGCGGCCGACCTGGCCTTGGGCAGCGAGGAATACGCCATGGCGATCCTCGACGTCGGCCTGCCGCGCATGGATGGTTTCGAAGTGCTCGCGCGATTGCGGGCGCGGGGCAAGAACCTGCCGGTGTTGATGTTGACCGCCCGCAGCGACGTCAAGGACCGGGTCCACGGCCTCAATCTCGGCGCCGACGACTACCTGGCCAAACCTTTCGAACTGACCGAACTCGAAGCCCGGGTCAAAGCTTTGTTGCGCCGCAGTGTGCTCGGCGGTGAACGCCTGCAGACCTGCGGCGTACTGGCTTACGATCTGGACACCCGACGCTTCACCCTCGGTGAAGAATTGCTGACCCTGACCTCCCGCGAACAGGCCGTACTCGAAGCGCTGATCGCTCGCCCCGGTCGGGTGATGAGCAAGGAACAACTGGCCTCCCAGGTCTTCGGCCTGGATGAAGAAGCCAGCCCCGACGCCATCGAAATCTACGTCCACCGCCTGCGCAAGAAGCTCGATGGCCAGCCGGTCGCCATCGTGACTTTCCGTGGTCTCGGGTACTTGCTGGAAAGCCGCGATGCATAAGCCCAGCAGCCTGCGCTGGCGGTTGCTGTGGAACCTGGCGCTGTTGCTGGTGGTGTTGATGCTGGCCAGTGGATTGAGCGCGTATTGGAACGGTCGCGAAGCCGCCGACACTGCCTATGACCGGACCTTGCTGGCCTCGGCCCGAACCATCGCGGCGGGTGTCTCCCAGCGCGACGGCTCGCTGAGCGCGGATGTGCCTTACGTGGCCCTCGATACCTTCGCGTACGACAGCGCCGGGCGGATTTTCTATCTGGTCAACGACATCAATCAGAAGCTGATTTCTGGTTACGAAAATCTTCCGCCACCACCACCGGGAACGCCACGCACCGATGATTATCCGGCGCTGGCGCGTTTTTATAACGCGACGTATCAGGGGCAGAACGTGCGGGTGGTCAGCCTGCTCAAGCCCGTGAGCGAGCCGAACATGAACGGCATGGCGGAAATTCGCGTGGCGGAAACCGATGAAGCGCGGGTCAGCATGGCCCGCAGCCTGGCAGCGGACACGTTGTTACGCCTGGGCATGCTGGCGGTGGGTGCGTTGTTGATGGTGTGGTTTGCGGTCAGCGCGGCGCTGCGCCCGCTGGAGCGCTTGCGCACAGCGGTGGAAGAGCGGCAGTCCGACGATTTGCGGCCGTTGCCGCTGGTAGAAGTGCAGCACGAATTGTGGCCCTTGGTGCGCGCGCTCAATCACTTTACCGAGCGCTTGCGTGGGCAGTTCGAGCGTCAGGCGCAATTCATCGCCGACGCAGCCCATGAACTGCGTACGCCATTGGCGGCGCTCAAGGCACGACTCGAACTTGGCTTGCGCTCAACCGAACCCGACACCTGGCGCAGCACCCTGGAAACTGCCGCCCAGGGCACGGATCGCTTGACCCATCTGGCCAATCAATTGCTTTCCCTGGCACGCGTCGAAAACGGCGCTCGGGCCATCGCCGAGGGCGGGGCGCAGTTGCTCGATCTGAGCCAGTTGGCCCGAGAACTCGGCATGGCCATGGCGCCGCTGGCTCACAAACGTGGCGTGGCACTGGCGCTGGAAGCGGACGAACCGGTGTGGCTGCGCGGTGAGCCGACGCTGTTGAACGAACTGCTAAGCAATCTGGTGGATAACGCGTTGGCCCACACGCCGTCCGGTGGCAACGTCATTCTGCGCGTCACGGCGCCGGCGGTGCTGGAGGTCGAGGACGACGGCCCGGGGATTCCCCTTGAAGAGCGCGATCGGGTGTTCGAGCGTTTTTACCGGCGCAACCAGCAGGTCGCCGGCTCGGGATTGGGATTGGCGATTGTCGGCGAAATCTGCCGCGCGCACCTGGCGCAAATCAGCCTGCACGATGGCGAGCAGGCGGGGTTGAAGGTGCGGGTGAGTTTTATTGCCGGAGAGTGATGTGTCCGTGCCGGCCTATTCGCGAGCAAGCCCGCTCTCACACTTGATCGCGTTTCTCCAGGACGAACTCGGTCAGGTGTGGGAGCGGGCTTGCTCGCGAATGGAACGATGCGGTCTTGATCAGTAAAACATCGACCGCGATTCTTCCAGATCACGACACATCACCTCGTTCTGCGGATCAATCCCCAGTTTCTTGAAAGCCGGCACGCTGAACGCGTCAATACGGCCGAGGGGATGGTCGGTGTCCTTGTGGCAATACAGGCTGGCCACCTGCACCACATCGACATAGTCGACACGTTCGGACTCACGCTTAAAGTCCAGATACAGGCCCGGCAACTGCACCAGCATTTCCGGAAATTCCCAGACCCTGAGCAGTTTGTCGCCGATCAGCGGATGAATCTGGTCGATCACATGGTTGAGGCTGACCGGGTCAGACAGCAGTTCATAGTGATCTTCGGCATAGGTCAGGATCGGCAGCACGCCGATCTGATGCACCAGCCCGCCAAGGGCTGCCTGATCGGGCTTGAGTTGCGTGTAACTGCGGCACAACGCATAGCTGATACCGGCAATTTCCAGGCTTTTGCGCCAGACATCGCGCATTTTGTGTTCCACCACTTCGGAGCGGGCATGGAAAATCTGTTCCATGACCAGACCGATGGCCAGGTTGCTGCTGTAATTGACGCCCAGGCGAGTGATTGCCGTGTGCAGGTCGGTGACTTCCTGGGTCGCGCGCAGCAGCGGGCTATTGACCACTTTGATCAGGCGCGCCGACAGCGCGGTATCACGGCCGATCACTTTGCTCAGGGTGCTGACACTGATTTCCGGGTCTTCGGCGGCCTTGCGAATCTGCAGGGCCACTTCCGGTAACGTTGGCAGAACCAGGTCATCGTTATCGATGGCCTCAACCAAATCCTGTTGGACCTTATCCGCCAGCTCGCTCATTTCGTATCTCTAGGTGTTGCGACAAGTGCTGCTGTCAACGCTGGATTTCGCGATCGCGATCCAGTTGATAAGGCAGGTCGAGCAGGTGCAGGGCAGGCCCTTCGAGCGTGCCCAGATGGATATCGCCACCCTCAGCAGCTTCGGCTTGCAGCACGGCCAACAGTTCAATGTTTTGCTCGCTGCGGGCAGCAAGCACCACTTCGCCGATGGAACTGCCGTGGGTTGGGGAAAACAACGGTGTGCCGGGCTCCGGCAATTCGCTGGCATCCAGTTTCAGGCGATACAAGCGACGCTTGAGTTTGCCCAGGTACTGCATGCGCGCGACGATTTCCTGGCCGGTGTAGCAACCCTTTTTGAAGCTCACGCCACCGACGGCTTGCAGGTTGAGCATCTGCGGGATGAATAACTCGCGGGTGCTCGGCATGACCTGGCCGATCCCTGCGCGGATCTGGCCCAGCAGCCATTGATTGAGATCGCCTTCGGCCAACAGGGCGGACAACTTGCCCTTGATGGATTCGGCTTGATCGGCGGCGGCCCAGAGTTCGGCGCGGTCCGGCGAAACGCGGATGGCAATCAGGTCGTCATTGCGTGCAACGCTGTCGGTGTCTGCCGGCAACTCGAGCCCGAGGCTGATCAATGCAGCATCGCCATGCGCGATGCCGAAGCGGACCCACGCGGCGCTTTCATCAGTCAATTTGGATTTGGAGAACACCGCGTATTTTTTCAGGTCCGCCAGTTGTGGCTCCAGCAGTTCGGTGGCCATGGCCATCAAAACACCGTCACCTTGCAGCAGGATGCGGAAACTCGACTGCATCCGGCCTTTCTGCGTACAGCGGGCGCCGAGGCTGGCCTGGGTATCGCTCAGGTAATTAAGGTTGCAGGTCAATTGGCCTTGCAGGAATTTGCTGGCATCCGCGCCGCGGACCGCGAGAACGCCTTCGTGAATCAGGGTGCAGAAAAAAGCAGAATCGGCCATGGGTCATCGCAGGTAAAAGAGTCTGGGGGACATCATAAGGGGGCGCCCATGAAATGGGTAGTTCACAAAGGATCGGGATTGCCCGACCAAAGCCGAGTGTTCGACCAGGCCTGGGGCTGTATACTTGCCGCCTATTTGAGGAGCGCTCCATGGTCGAAGATGTTGAACTGAATCGCCTCTACTGGCACAGCCGCCGCGGCATGCTTGAGCTTGACGTATTGCTGGTGCCGTTCGTGAAAGAGGTCTATCCGCACCTCAATGATGTCGACCGCGACTGCTACCGCAAGCTGCTCGAGTGCGAGGATCAGGACATGTTCGGCTGGTTCATGGAACGCGCCGAATCGGAAGATCCGGAACTGCAGCGCATGGTTCGCATGATCCTGGATCGTGTCCAGCCCAAGTAATGCATTTGAATGCCGCTGGCATGCCTCACGGCAGTTGCTGGCGGTGTATCTTTTGGCCCAGCTGTTCGCGCTGGGTTCTTTGTTTCTTCTTTCTATACCGGTCTGGGCCAGTCTGCTGGGCGCTTCTTGCTGCCTGGCTCACGGCGTTTGGGCGCTGCCGCGACACATTCTGCTGAGGCACCCGAAGGCATTCCGCGGCTTGCGACGCGATGCCGATGGCTGGCAGTTGTGGAATCAGGCGCAGGGCTGGCAACCGGTGCAGCTGCGACCAGACAGCCTGGCGCTACCGCTGGTCGTGGTGCTGCGATTTCGGTTGCTGGGCGAGCGACGGGTCCGGGCGATTTGTGTTCCCCGGGATTCGCAGGCGGCGGATCTGCACCGTCGCCTGCGAGTTCGGCTCACGTTCAGTCGGCGTAGGTGGGCGGCACCAGAATAGTGTCCAGCGCGACCGGCAGCATGTTCGGGTAGTCGAGGGTGTAATGCAGGCCGCGACTTTCCTTGCGCTCCATGGCTGACTGGATCATCAGCTCGGCCACCTGGGCCAGGTTGCGCAATTCGATCAAATCCCGACTGACCTTGTAGTTGCTGTAGAACTCGTCGATTTCGTCCAGCAACAGCCGCACGCGATGCTGTGCACGTTGCAGGCGCTTGTTCGTGCGCACGATGCCGACGTAGTCCCACATGAATCGCCGCAGTTCATCCCAGTTGTGCGCAATGATCACGTCTTCATCGGAGTCGGTGACCTGGCTCGCATCCCAGACGGGCAGGGCGATCGGGATCGAAACCTGAGGCAGCTGTTGCAGAATGTCCGCTGCCGCCGAGCGCGCGTAAACGAAACACTCCAGCAACGAGTTACTGGCCATGCGGTTGGCGCCGTGCAGGCCGGTGAAGCTGGTTTCGCCAATGGCGTAAAGACCCGGTACGTCGGTGCGGCCGTGCTGATCGACCATCACGCCGCCGCAGGTGTAGTGCGCCGCCGGAACCACCGGAATCGGTTGCTTGGTGATGTCGATGGAAAACTCAAGGCAGCGTTCATACACCGTCGGGAAGTGAGTCTTGATGAACTCTTCCGGCTTGTGGCTGATGTCCAGGTAGACGCAGTCGACACCCAGGCGTTTCATTTCATGGTCGATGGCCCGGGCGACGATGTCCCGTGGCGCCAGTTCGGCTCGCGGGTCGAAGCGCTGCATGAACCGTTCGCCGTTCGGCAGCTTCAGGTGCGCGCCTTCGCCGCGCAGGGCTTCGGTGACCAGGAAACTCTTGGCTTGCGGGTGATACAGGCAGGTCGGGTGGAACTGGTTGAACTCCAGGTTCGCCACCCGGCAGCCCGAACGCCAGGCCATCGCGATGCCATCGCCGCAAGCACCGTCGGGGTTGCTGGTATAGAGGTAGACCTTGGCGGCGCCACCGGACGCGAGGATCACAAAGCGGGCGCCGTAGGTGTCGACTTCACCGGTGCTGCGATTGAGCACATAAGCACCGAGGCAGCGATCGCCTTCAAGGCCCAGGCGTTTCTCGGTGATCAGATCGATCGCAACCCGCTGTTCCAGCAGTTCGATATTGGGTCTTTGTCTGGCCTTGTCGAGCAAGGTCCTGAAAATTGCAGCGCCTGTGGCATCGGCGGCGTGAATGATGCGCCGATGGCTGTGGCCGCCTTCACGGGTCAAGTGGAACTCGAATCCACCGTCTTCGGTTCCGGACTGTTCATCGCGGGTAAACGGCACGCCTTGGTCGATCAGCCATTGAATGGCCTCTTTACTGTGTTCGACGGTAAAGCGCACGGCGTCTTCATGACACAGGCCGCCGCCGGCATTGAGGGTGTCATCGACGTGGGATTCAACGGTGTCGGTGTCATCCAGGACGGCCGCGACGCCGCCCTGGGCCCAGAAAGTCGAGCCGTTGGCGAGGTCGCCTTTGCTCAGTACGGCGATGCGCAAATGACCGGGCAAGGTCAGCGCAAGGCTCAAGCCGGCAGCACCGCTGCCAATTACCAGAACATCGTGTTGAAACTGTTGGCTCATTTCAGGATTCCGCTCAAAGCGACCCGGGACGGGGTTGGCGCAAGACACCTGGATCGGCGAGATCGGCGAGTCAGGCAGCCACACAGCCCACTAGTATATAGAGGGGTGGATCGGCACAATAGCCGGGCCTATATGGCATTGTGAAACTACTGTGACGGAAAAGACCGGACGCTTCGTCGGAAGTTTTTTCCACCGGTTCGGCGACAAGGAGACTGTATCGTGGATTTAACAGTCTTTTTGCGCCTACAGTTGCACAATGTCGGTTTCGCGCAGCTATAAATATTTGGAACTTTTGCCAAAGGCCCAAGATCAATAGACCGTTGCTTGAATCAAGGGACAGTGTCGGTTTCAGTGCAGGATTGCGGTTTGATCCTTGCTGTCGAATCCGATGACAAGATTATTCGCGCAGCCGGGTCAACCCGCGCTGCGCTTTTCGTGCGTGCCAAATCAGAGCCCGCAGGAAACTTGCCTGGAGGGGGAGAACTTTTGCGAAAAGCCCGAGTCTATGTTTGCAAGCCTGGTCGTTTAGTTATGCAAGCCTCCTCCGAGCTTATCGAGGAGTGTTCATGCTAACCCAGGAAGAGGATCAGCAGCTGGTCGAACGCGTTCAACGCGGCGATAAGCGAGCCTTTGATCTGCTAGTGCTGAAATATCAGCACAAAATTCTCGGGTTGATCGTGCGTTTCGTGCACGACACCCATGAAGCCCAGGATGTGGCGCAGGAAGCCTTTATCAAGGCGTACCGTGCACTTGGAAATTTTCGCGGAGACAGCGCGTTTTATACGTGGCTTTACCGCATCGCCATTAACACGGCGAAAAACTATCTGGTTTCACGCGGCCGTCGGCCGCCGGATAGCGATGTCAGTTCCGAGGATGCAGAGTTCTACGATGGCGATCATGGCCTCAAGGATCTCGAGTCGCCAGAACGTGCATTGCTGCGGGATGAGATCGAAGGCACCGTCCATCGAACCATTCAGCAACTGCCAGAAGATTTGCGTACGGCTTTAACTTTACGTGAATTCGATGGTCTGAGTTACGAGGACATTGCGGCCGTCATGCAATGTCCGGTGGGTACCGTGCGCTCCCGGATCTTCCGCGCCCGGGAGGCCATCGATAAAGCCCTGCAGCCGTTGTTGCAGGAAAACTGAGACAGCGGCGACAGCCAAGAGAGGAACGCCATGAGTCGTGAAGCCCTGCAGGAATCGCTGTCCGCAGTGATGGATAACGAAGCGGACGAATTGGAATTGCGTCGGGTGTTGAATGCCTTCGACGATGTTGAAACCCGTGAAACCTGGGCTCGTTATCAGATCGCTCGGGCAGTGATGCACAAGGATCTTCTGCTTCCACGTCTGGACATCGCTGCGGCAGTCTCTGCTGCGCTGGCTGACGAAGCCGTACCGGCAAAAGCTTCCCGTGGTCCATGGCGCAGCCTGGGTCGTCTGGCAGTTGCCGCTTCGGTAACCGTTGCCGTACTGGCGGGTGTTCGTCTGTACAATCAGGACGAAATCGCTGGTGTCGAACTGGCACAGCAAGCCGGTCAATCGACTCTCGCCGTTCCTCAGGTCAAGGGTCCAGCTGTATTGGCAGGCTACAATGAGAGTTCGGAAGCCACTGGTCCTATGGCCAACGGCGTATTGCAAGGTCAGCCGGGCTGGCACGATCAGCGTCTGCCAAGCTACTTGCGCCAACATGCTCAACAGGCTGCACTGAAAGGTACTGAGAGCGCTCTGCCTTACGCTCGTGCAGCAAGCCTGGAAAACCGCTAAGGAGGATCATGCGCGCCATACCTCTACTCACGCTTCTGCTCGGTGGCTGGTTCGTTGTTCCAGCCCATGCCGATGAAGCCCAGGACTGGTTGACACGTCTTGGCCAGGCCGAGCAACAGCAAAGCTTTCACGGTACTTTTGTCTACGAGCGTAACGGTAGTTTTTCTACCCACAACATCTGGCACCGTGTCCAGGATGGCAAGGTCCGCGAGCGTTTACTCCAGCTCGACGGCTCGGCACAGGAAGTCGTGCGCATTGATGGGCATACTCAATGCGTCAGCGGCACCCTGATAGCAGGGCTTGGGGACTCCCCCAATTCCGCTGCTCGTGCACTTGATCCGCAAAAACTCAAGAATTGGTACGACCTTGCCGTTATCGGCAAGTCACGTGTGGCTGGTCGTTCGGCAGTGATTGTGTCACTGACGCCCCGCGATCAGCATCGCTACGGTTTTGAATTGCATCTGGATAAAGAAACCGGCTTGCCCCTCAAGTCATTGCTGCTTAATGAGAAAGGGCAGTTGCTGGAGCGATTCCAGTTCACGCAGCTGAATACTACCGGTGTGCCATCGGATGCAGACTTGCAGCCAGGTGATGATTGCAAGACCCTCGCCCTCGATAGCGACAAGGCTTCTGCAGCCAAGGTGGCTCAAACCTGGCATTCGGATTGGTTGCCAGCAGGCTTTGAACTGACAAGCAGTACCTCACGCAAGGATCCAGAGACTAAAGCCCAGGTCAATAGTCTGATGTATGACGATGGGCTGGCCCGTTTCTCGGTATTCCTCGAGCCGTTGAATGGCGCAAAAGTAACCGATACCCGTACCCAGTTGGGGCCAACCGCGGCGGTTTCCCGTCGGTTGACTACTCCCCAGGGCGAGATGATGGTGACGGTGGTCGGCGAGATTCCAATCGGTACCGCCGAACGGATTGCACTGTCCATGCGCAACGATGGCGCTGCAACCAGCAAGCAATGAGCTGATTTCAGCCATTCCCAACTCGTCGTCGAGACGTCGAAATGTTTGCTGAGCATTTTCATTTGCAAATATCCCGAAAATTTTTTATAGGTCAGAGCGTCTCGGCTCTGGCCTTGTTTGTTGTTCCCGGAACAAAAATGCCGGCGTATTGTTCCCGGTGTTCCTTGCTCCATATCGCTTAACCCTGCTCGTCGTAATGGGAGCTGTATGTCGATACTCAGTTTGAAGTCTTATCTTTCCGTTTTTGCCACCGTACTGGTGCTGGGTCAGGCTGTTCCTGCACAAGCGGTCGAACTGCCTGATTTCACGCAACTGGTCGAGCAGGCCTCGCCTGCGGTGGTGAACATCAGCACCACGCAGAAGCTGCCGGATCGCAAAGTGAACCAGCAGATGCCAGACCTTGAAGGCTTGCCGCCCATGTTGCGCGAGTTCTTTGAGCGCGGCATGCCGCCACAGCCGCGTACGCCTCGTGGTGATCGTCAGCGTGAAGCCCAATCCTTGGGTTCGGGTTTCATTATCTCGCCTGACGGCTACATTCTGACCAACAACCATGTGATCGCAGATGCCGACGAAATCCTCGTGCGTCTCGCCGACCGTAGCGAATTGAAGGCCAAGCTGGTCGGCACCGATCCACGTTCCGATGTTGCGCTGCTGAAAATCGAAGGCAAGGATCTGCCGGTGCTCAAGCTCGGCAAGTCCCAGGACCTTAAGGCCGGCCAATGGGTCGTGGCCATCGGCTCGCCGTTCGGTTTCGACCATACTGTGACCCAAGGCATCGTCAGCGCTATCGGTCGCAGCCTGCCGAACGAAAACTATGTGCCGTTCATCCAGACCGACGTGCCGATCAACCCGGGTAACTCCGGCGGTCCGCTGTTCAACCTGGCTGGGGAAGTGGTCGGGATCAACTCGCAGATCTACACCCGTTCCGGGGGCTTCATGGGTGTGTCGTTCGCAATCCCGATCGATGTAGCGATGGACGTTTCCAATCAGTTGAAAAGCGGCGGCAAAGTCAGTCGTGGCTGGCTGGGTGTAGTCATCCAGGAAGTGAACAAGGATCTGGCCGAGTCGTTCGGTCTTGAGAAGCCGGCCGGTGCGCTGGTGGCCCAGATCCAGGATGACGGCCCAGCTGCCAAGGGTGGCCTGCAAGTGGGCGACGTGATCCTGACCATGAACGGTCAACCGATTGTCATGTCCGCCGATCTGCCACATCTGGTCGGCGCACTGAAGGCCGGCTCGAAAGCTGATCTGGAAGTGATCCGTGAAGGCAAGCGCAAGAATGTCGAGCTGACGGTTGGCGCTATCCCGGAAGAAGGCAAAGAGCTGGATGCCTTGCCGAAGTCCAGTGTCGAGCGCAGCAGCAACCGCCTGGGCGTTTCGGTGGCCGAGCTGACCGACGAGCAGAAGAAAACCTACGACCTCAAAGGCGGCGTGGTTATCAAGGAGGTCCAGGACGGCCCTGCTTCCCTGATCGGTTTGCAGCCAGGTGATGTGATCACTCACTTGAACAATCAGGCGATCGGTTCCGCCAAGGAGTTCACGGATATCGCCAAGGCACTGCCGAAGAACCGCTCGGTGTCGATGCGGGTTCTACGTCAAAATCGCGCCAGCTTCATCACCTTCAAACTGGCTGAATAATCCGGTTGTTGGCTGAATAAAAAACCGCCTCGAAAGAGGCGGTTTTTTTGTGCCCGGATTTTTTGTTTCCGAGCTTTTTTGTCTGATAGGCGTCAGCCCATCATGTCCTTGATCATGCGTTCCTGTTCCATCAACTCACGTTGCCGCGCGTCGATCCGCGAAGACAGCGGGAAATTGGTACCGGCCTTGCGCTTGGCAAAGTCCAGTTGCTGGATGGCCTGGCGGTAGTCTCCAACCAGCGCGAAATATTCCGCGCGAGCCTGGTGCAGACCAATGATATTGCCTGACAGGCCACGGGTTTCGGCCACCATGTACCAGACGTCAGGATCATCCGGACGGCTTTTGAGTAAATTCTCCAGCGCCTTTTCCGCTTCAGGTGCACGGTTCTGCTTGAGCAGCAGATCGACACGCACCTGATTGAGGGGGTAGTTGCCCGGATACTGCGTCAGCATCCGGTCGACCCGAGTCTGCGCGTCCGGCAGACGGTTGTTGGTGATGTCCAGATCGATCTGCGCCAGGTTGTAGATGATCTCATTCGGCGACTTGGCCAGCAGCAACTTGAGGTTTTCCCGTGCCTCGTTCAGCTGACCACCCTTGATTTGAGCGATGGCCAGGCCATAGCGGGCGACATCGTTTTTCGGATTTTCATCAAGCTGGGCGCGAAAGCGTTTGGCGCCCAACCCTGGAGTTTCTTCGTAGATCAGTTGGACCCGCGCACGAATCAGCTGGTACCGCATGGTGTCTTCGATGCCGCCCTGTTTGGCTTGCTCGGCACGGTTGCGGGTGTCAGCGATCCGCGATTCGGTAACCGGGTGAGTCAGCAGAAATTCCGGTGGCTTGGCGTCGAAGCGATATTGACGCGACAACCGCTCGAACATGGTCGGCATCGAGCGCGGGTCGTAACCGGCTTTTTCCAGATTGAGGATGCCGATGCGGTCGGCTTCCTGTTCGTTCTGGCGAGAGAACCGCCGTTGTTCCTGAATGGCCGCCGCCTGCGTACCGGCAATAGCCGCGATCCCGGCATCGCCGGCGCCCGCCGCGGCAATAACGATCCCGGCCAGCAGTGCAGCCATCATTGGCACTTGCATACGCTGTTGGGCTTCAACGCCACGGGCGAAGTGGCGCTGCGACAAGTGAGCCAATTCGTGAGCCAGCACCGAAGCATATTCACCCTCGGTCTGGGCATTGAGGAACAAACCGCCGTTGACCCCGACAATCCCGCCGGGTGCGGCGAAGGCGTTGAGCTGCGGACTGTTGATCAGGATGAACTCCAGGCGTCGGTCATTGACCTGGCTGGTCTCTACCAGTCGGTAGACGCTGGATTCGACGTAGTCCTTGAGCTGCGGATCGTTGAGCTGAGAAACCTGGCTGCGCAACAGCGCCAGCCACGCTCGGCCCAATTGATGTTCCTGTTGCGGCGAGACGATGGCAGAACTGGCGTCGCCGAGTGACGGCAGGTCGTCGGCGAAGCCCGGTGAGGCGAGCAGGCAAGCGAGCGTCAGCAGGGTAGGGCGCAAAAAAGTCATGCACAAAGCCTTAGTCGACAAAGACCTTACTGTAGCCGGACACTACGCTTGGGACCAGATATTCTAAGCCGCTCAACCACCTGACCCGGAGTGACGTAATGACCGACGCTGTAGCCCATGACGCCGAACTTGACGCCAGCGGCCTGAATTGCCCGTTGCCATTGCTCAAGGCCAAGCTGGAACTCAACCGAATGGCCAGCGGCGCGGTGCTCAAGGTGATCGCCACCGATGCGGGCTCACAGCGCGACTTCCGCACCTTTGCCCGATTGGCCGGTCATACGCTGCTTCGCGAAGAAGATGAAGCGGGCGTTTACCGCTACTGGTTGAAAAAAGCCTGAAACCTGCTGCGTTCGTTTTTAAGGATTATTGATGTTCAAAGTGTTACGCGACTGGATTCAGCGCTACTTCTCCGATGAAGAAGCCGTGGTGCTGGCGGTCTTGCTGTTTCTGGCGTTTACCGCCGTGCTTACGCTGGGCGGCATGCTGGCGCCGGTACTCGCCGGGATGGTGTTGGCGTATCTGATGCAGGGGCTGGTGGTCACCCTCGAACGCTTGCGCATGCCAGGCGGGGCGGCAGTGGGGCTGGTCTTCGCCTTGTTCATGGGGCTTTTGCTGGTGTTCATCGTCGTCGTGGTCCCGTTGCTCTGGCATCAGCTGATCACGTTGTTCAACGAGTTGCCGGGCATGCTCGCCAAATGGCAGTCGCTGCTGCTGTTGCTGCCCGAGCGCTACCCGCATCTGGTGTCCGACGAGCAGGTGCTGCGGGCCATCGAAGTGGCGCGGGGCGAGATCGGCAAGTTCGGGCAGTGGGCGTTGACGTTCTCGCTGTCGAGTTTGCCGTTGCTGGTGAACATCATGATCTACCTGGTTTTGGTGCCGATTCTGGTGTTCTTCTTTCTCAAGGATCGGGAAATGATCGGCCAGTGGGTGAGTGGTTACCTGCCGCGCGAACGTGGACTGCTTACTCGTGTCGCTCAGGAAATGAACCGGCAGATTGCCAATTACATTCGCGGTAAGGTCATCGAGATCTTCATTTGCGGTGGCGTCACCTACATCGCTTTCGTCGCGCTGGGGCTCAACTACTCGGCGCTGTTGGCCTTGCTGGTGGGGATTTCGGTGGTAGTGCCATACGTCGGAGCCGTGGTGGTGACCGTGCCGGTGCTGCTGATTGCGTTGTTCCAGTGGGGCTGGAGCGATCAGTTCATCTATTTGATGGCGGTCTACGGGATCATCCAGACGCTGGACGGCAATGTGCTGGTGCCGTTGTTGTTCTCGGAAGCAGTCAACCTGCACCCGGTGGCGATCATCTGCGCGGTGCTGTTGTTTGGCGGGTTGTGGGGGTTCTGGGGCGTGTTCTTTGCGATTCCGCTGGCGACGTTGTTCAAAGCCGTGCTGGATGCGTGGCCGCGCAAGGAGCCGGTGGTAGCGCCGCTGCTTTAATGTCAGGCCAGATTACTTAGCGAGCAGAGAGCCTCTTCGCGAGCAAGCCCGCTCCCACGTTAGACCGCGTCCGTCGGGACAATTCGGTCAACTGTGGGAGCGGGCTTGCCCGCGAAGGCGTCAGAACAGACGCCTCAAGAATCAGGCCTTGTTCAACGCCTGAGCCGCAGCTAAAACAGCATCAACATGCCCCGGCACCTTCACGCCGCGCCATTCCTGACGCAACACACCGTTCTTGTCGATCAGGAACGTGCTGCGATCAACGCCCATGTATTCCTTGCCGTAGAGCTTTTTCAGCTTGATCACGTCGAACAGCTGGCACAGTGCTTCTTCCTTGTCGCTGATCAGCTCGAAGGTGAACGCCTGCTTGGCCTTGAAGTTTTCGTGGGATTTCAAGCTGTCTCGGGACACGCCGAAGACCTCAGTGTCAGCGGCTTTAAAAGCTTCAAGCTGATCGCGAAAACCCTGGCCCTGCGTGGTGCAGCCCGGTGTGCTGTCCTTCGGATAAAAGTAGATCACCACCTGCTTGCCTTTGAGGCTCGCGAGGCTGACGGTCTGCCCACTGGTGGCGGGTGCTTCGAAGTCGGCAACCGGTTGGTCGATGGCAACGGCCATGAAAGCTTCCTTACATTGGGTTTTGTGGGCGCCACGGTTCGATCAGGGCATCCAGGTTCAGCGCGTCAGCGAAATCGAGGAATTGATCGCGCAGCCAACTGATCTGCACGCCGGCCGGCAAGGTCACGGTAAACGTGGCATTGAGCATGGTGCCGCCAGTTTGTGGCGCCTGATAGGTGTCGCAGGTCAGGTTTTCCAGCTCGACGTTGTGGTCCATGAAGAACTGGCAAAGCTCGTTGATGATGTCCGAGCGGTAAGCCGAACTGACATAGGCGACGTAAGGCAGGGCCTGGGGACGGTTCTCCAAGGCTGCGCTGCGCACCACGTTGACCGTGAAGGCGTGCTTCTTGGCGAGGGTCGGCAGACTGCCTTCCAGGCGCGCCAGGGCGTCCCAGCTACCGGAGATCTCGAGGACCAGCGCACTGCACTCGCCATGACGGGTCAGGCGAGAGGTGACCACGGCGCAGCGGTTTTCATGGCTGGCGCGGCACAGGACGTTAGTCAGCTCCATGGGGTTGGCGCCGAGGGCACTGATGACAAGGAATTGTTCGCGAACTGTGGGGGTGGACATGCAGCATTCCTAAAGCGATGAGCGGTCGATACTTCTACGGGCTTTTTTTGCCGGGAGCGAGCCTGCGGATGCGAATTCAGAAAACCCGAGCCGCAAGGTTGCAACGTGCTCCAGAGTGGCAAGAGCGAGGGGTGGCAACGCTGGATCGGGGCTTGTGATGCCGAAAATGGAGGCTGGAACCCGGCGTACGAGCTTATCAGTACCGATCAAAGTCTGAAGGGTAGCGAAAAGCAGCGCCAAGGGGAATGGCAGCAGCGCAGTACTTCGCTTGTACAAGCATCTTGGCGCCAGTACCATTACCGCTCTCTTTTTCCGGCAGGAGCGGTTGCATGATTGCGGGCAGTATGGTGGCACTGGTCACACCCATGGATGCACAAGGTCGTCTCGACTGGGACAGCCTGAGCAAACTGGTGGACTTTCACCTGCAAAACGGCACCCACGCCATCGTGGCGGTCGGCACCACAGGTGAATCGGCCACCCTTGACGTGAACGAGCACATCGAAGTGATTCGTTACGTGGTCAAGCAGGTTGCAGGGCGGATCCCGGTGATCGCCGGTACCGGCGCCAACTCGACGCGCGAAGCCATCGAGCTGACCACCAATGCGAAGATCGCCGGCGCCGATGCCTGCCTGCTGGTGACGCCGTACTACAACAAGCCGACCCAGGAAGGCCTGTACCAGCACTTCAAGGCCATCGCCGAAGCCGTCGACATCCCGCAGATCCTTTATAACGTGCCCGGCCGCACCGCATGCGACATGCTGGCCGAAACCGTGATCCGCCTGTCGACCGTGAAAAACATCATCGGCATCAAGGAAGCCACCGGCGACCTGAGCCGTGCCAAAGCCATCATCGATGGCGTCAGCAAAGACTTCCTGGTGATCTCCGGTGACGACGCCACTGCGGTCGAGCTGATGCTGCTCGGCGGCAAAGGCAACATCTCGGTGACCGCCAACGTTGCCCCGCGCGATATGGCCGACCTGTGCAACGCTGCTCTGAAAGGCGACGCCGTCACGGCCCGCGCGATTCATGAAAAGCTGATGCCGCTCAATAAAACCCTGTTTATCGAATCCAACCCTATCCCCGTGAAATGGGCACTGCATGAAATGGGCTTGATGCCGGACGGTATCCGTCTGCCGCTCACCTGGCTCAGTGCTGCCTGTCACGAACCGCTGCGGCAGGCCCTGCGCCAGTCCGGCGTCCTGGTTTAATTGAGGAAGTACTACGCATGAAGCGAATGGCCGGACTTTCCGCACTTGCCTTGATTATCTCCAGCACCAGTGGCTGCGGATGGATCTGGGGCCCGGAAGGTTACTTCCGTGACCGTGGTAGCGATTACCTGGAAGCGCAACAGACTGCACCGATGCAACTGCCAACAGATGTAAGCACCGCCAAACGTCTGGACCCGCTGTTGCCGATCCCACGTAACGTGGCCGATGACACCGTCAAGGGCGAGTACATCGTGCCTCGTCCGCAACCGCTGACCGCAGGTGCCGACGTCAGCGCCTATTCGCTGCAGAAGAGCGGTGATACGCGCTGGATCGTGGCGCAGAACCCGCCGGCCGAAGTCTGGCCAGTGGCTGTGCAGTTCTTCCAGGACAACGGTTTCCGTCTGGACGAACAACGCCCGCAAACCGGTGAATTCACCACCACCTGGCAGCATTCCGACGAACTGTCCGCAGCGATGGCCAAGCGCCTGAGCGCGGCAGGTGTCAGCACCGACAGTGAAACCCGCGTGCGGGTCCGCATCGAGCCAGGCGTGCAGCGCAACACCAGTGAAGTCTATGTGGTCACCGCCGAGCGTCCTGCCGGCAGCACCGCCGACGTCGCCTTCACCAACCGTTCGGTCAACACTGGCCTGGACGCGGCACTGGTCGACGACATGCTTGCGAGCATGAGCCGTATCTCGGAGAAGGGCGGTTCGGTCTCCATGTTGGCTTCGCGTGATTCCGATGCCCCAAGTCGTGTCAGCCTGAGCGAAGACGGCAGCGGCAACCCGGTACTGAACGTCGGTGCGGACCTGGATCGTGCCTGGTCGAGCGTCGGTCGTGCGCTGGAGCAGGGTGAATGGCGCGTTGAAGACATCAACCGCAGCCTGGGCCTGTACTACATCAACCTCGCTGAAAAAGCCGAGAAGAAAGACGAGAAGCCAGGTTTCTTCAGCAGCCTGTTTGGCAGTGCGCCGGACAAGGAAGCAGTTGAAGCTCGTGCCGAGCGTTATCAGGTTCGCCTGAGCAAGGTGGGCGACAGCGTCCAGGTCACCGTCGAGAAAAACATCAATACCGTGGCGCCAGCAGATGTGGCGCGCAAAGTGTTGAGCGTGATTCAGGACAACCTGGGCTGATCACATGCGTTTTGCCGTTCTCGGCAGCGGTAGCCAAGGGAACGGCACGCTGATAGCCAGCGCTGACACGTATGTGCTGGTGGATTGTGGTTTCTCCCTGCGGGAAACCGAAAAACGCTTGCTGCGTCTGGGTGTGAACCCTGCGCAGTTGAGCGCGATACTCGTGACCCACGAACATGCCGACCACGTGCATGGCGTGGGTTTGCTGTCTCGGCGCTACAATCTGCCTGTCTACCTCAGTCGCGGTACCTTGCGCGGGATGCGCAAACCCATTGAACCCGCGGGCCTTCTGGCTGGCGGCGAGCAACTGCAGATCGGCGACTTGAGCATCGGCGTCATTGCCGTGGCCCACGATGCACAGGAACCGACGCAATACGTCTTCAGTGACGGTGAGCGGCGTTTCGGCCTGTTGACTGACCTGGGGTCGTATTGCAACAAGGTGCTGGACGGCTATCGGGACCTCGATGCGTTGATGATCGAGTCCAACCATTGCCGTGACATGCTGGCTCGCGGTCACTATCCGTACTTTCTCAAGCAGCGGGTAGGCGGTGAATTGGGACATTTGAACAACCATCAGGCGGCATTCCTGGTGGCCGAGTTGGGCTGGCAAGGCCTGCAACACCTGGTCCTGGCCCATCTGAGCAGCAAGAACAACCTGCCGCAGCTGGCCCGGCAATGTTTTGTCGACACCCTCGGGTGCGACCCGGACTGGCTGCAACTGGCCGATCAAGATTCAGGGCTCGACTGGCGACACATCGCCTAGCCCACCTACTTAGCAAGCGGAGCCCATCATGGAAAAACGTGAAGAACTCTACCGCGGCAAAGCCAAATCGGTTTTCAAGACCGACGACGCTGACCGCTTGATCCTGCTGTTTCGCAACGACACCTCGGCGTTCGACGGCAAGCGCATCGAGCAGCTCGACCGCAAAGGCATGGTGAACAACAAGTTCAACGCCTTCATCATGCAGAAACTCGAAGAAGCCGGCGTGCCGACCCAATTCGACAAACTGCTGGGCGACAACGAATGCCTGGTGAAAAAACTCGACATGATCCCGGTCGAGTGCGTCGTGCGTAACTACGCTGCCGGCAGCCTGGTCAAGCGCCTGGGTGTCGAAGAGGGCATGAAGCTCAACCCTTACACTTTCGAACTGTTCCTGAAGGACGACGCCAAGGGCGACCCGTTCATCAACGAATCCCACGTCGTGGCATTCGGTTGGGGCACCGCCGAGCAGCTGGTTCGCATGAAAGAACTGTCGCTCAAGGTCAACGAAGTCCTGAGCAAACTGTTCGACGACGCCGGCCTGCTGCTGGTCGACTTCAAGCTTGAGTTCGGCGTTTTCTCCGACGGCACCATCGTCCTGGGCGACGAATTCAGCCCGGACGGCTGCCGTCTGTGGGACAAGGCGACCGGTAAGAAAATGGACAAAGACCGCTTCCGCCAAGGCCTCGGTGACGTCATCGAAGCCTATGAAGAAGTTGCCAATCGTCTGGGCGTACCGCTTTAACCGACGCAAGCATCTGATAGCACGGAAAAATTTCGCTTAGGGGGTTCGCTTCCCGCAAAAGTGTTGTTATGATGCGCGCCGTTGGAGAGATGCCAGAGTGGCCGAATGGGACGGATTCGAAATCCGTTGTACCTTCACCGGTACCTAGGGTTCGAATCCCTATCTCTCCGCCATACAAATGAAAGCCCCGTAGCTGAATAAGCTACGGGGCTTTTTTGTTTTCGCAGCATTTACGCTGGGAGATTGAAATCCATCCTACCTGTGCTCTGAGTTTTTGACGTCGGATGAAGCAATATCGAAGCGTAAGAAAAATATGCCTCTTCACGCGAAAAGTTACTCAACAGAGTCTCTCTATTTACCCACTCCCATATCCATTGGCCGCGCCGCGAATCAAGGGTTTGTCCCCGAAATATCCCCTGACATTGAAAGACTTCGCCGCAAAAAATCCTCATCTACTCTGGCTTTCGCAGATCACCAATCTGCCGTAACCATCAATCGCAAGGAGCGATCAATGTATTTTGAGATTTACAGACAAACCCGTGGCACTCCGCAGACTGGCAAAGGCCAATGGCGGTGGCGGTTGAGGGCGGGGAACAATGAAACGATTGCCAGTGGGGAGGCGTACGTGAACAAGGCTGATTGCGTGCATGCGATCAGTTTGATCAAGGGGACTCGCGATCAGACCCCAATCAAGGAAATCTAGGCTCCAGGCTGTGAAGCTGCTCGGTCGGAGCAGCTTCGTTTTAACCTGGTCGCATAGACGCCGATTGCGACACCTACCTACACTGTCGGCAGATTTGGGAAGTGGGGGCAGTGGATGAATCGCAACGAACTACGCAAGGCCGATATTAACTTGATGGTGGTGTTTGAAACGCTGATGCTCGAGCGCAATGTCACTCGGGTGGCGAAGAAGTTGTTTCTCGGACAGCCAACCATCAGTTCGGCGCTCAACCGTTTGCGTGCGATGTTCAACGATCCGCTGTTCATTCGTGTCGGCCATCGCATGGAACCGACGGCGCGGGCCGAGGAAATTATTCGGCATCTGTCGCCAGCGCTGGATTCGTTGTCGGTGGCGTTGAGCCTGACCCATGATTTCGACCCCGCCAACAGCACCATGACGTTTCGTATCGGGCTGTCGGACGATGTCGAGTTTGGCCTGCTGCCGCCATTGCTGCGAGCCTTGCGCCAGGAAGCACCGAATGTGGTGTTCGTGGTGCAGCATGTCGATTACTGGCGGATTCCCGACTTGCTGGCATCTGGCGATATTACGGTCGGTATCAGTCAAACGCGCGGATTGCCGGCCAATGCCAAGCGCAAGTTGTTGCGGCACATCCAGCCCAGCGTGTTGCGTGCAGATGCCTCTGACACACCGCTGACTCTCGATGAATATTGTTCGCGACCACATGTGCTGGTGTCCCATAGCGCTAACATCAGTGGCTTTGCCGATGAGTGGCTGGCAGAAATCGGTCGTACGCGTCAGGTAGTTCTTTCGGTGCCGCAGTACAGTTCATTGCCAGCCTTGCTCGCCGGAACGGATCTGATCGCCAGCCTGCCGGACTACGCTGCGGAGGCTATGGCAGCGTCCGGTCTATTGTTCAAGGAACCGTTCCCGTTCAAGACACCGACCCTGGATCTGTCCATGGTCTGGCTCAGCCATGTCGACAGCGACCCCGCTGAACGCTGGTTACGCTCGCGACTTGAGACGTTCATGAGTGAGCGCAATTCACTGCCGCTGTCCCCGTGAGCAAGACCACCCTGTGTTATATGTACAACCCCTCCATCCACCTTCAGGAGAAACCTCATGCCCCACCTGCACATGGAATACACCGCCAATCTGCCCGGTCTGAATGCCGACGTGGCGTTGATCCGGCTCAACAATACGCTGGTGGCTTCCGGTCAGTTTGCTGCCGAATCTGACATCAAGAGCCGTGCGGTGAAGGTCGAAACCTTCAAGGTTGGTACTGCGTTGGGTGAGCGGGGGTTTGTGCATGTGAAACTGGCGTTGTTGAGCGGCCGCTCGCCAGAAATCAAGAAGCAATTGTCCGAGAACCTTCTGGCGGTCGTGAAAGAGCTGTGTGAATGGCCGGCTGACGTTGAAGTCCAACTGGCCGTGGAAATCCTAGACATCGATCGAGAGTCTTACACCAAGATTGCTATCAGCCACTGAGTCTCAGGCCATTTCCTGTTCCGTGCAGGCCTTGATCACTTGCTCGCGCAACCAGGTATTGGCGCTGTCCTGGTCGACACGTTGACTCCACTGCATATCGAGGGTGAAACCGGGCAAGCCGTTTGGTGCTTCGCAGTGATTGAAGATCGCCTCATTGGCCAGCAGTTGCTGGATGCGCCGGGGCAACGTCACGATAAAATCGGTGCCGGTGATCATCTTCAGTGCGGCGCTGTAGCTGTTGGAGCGGGCGACGATCTGCCGTTTTTGCGCCTGTTGTGCGAGCCAACCGTCGACCATGTTGGTGTTGGATGTCCAGGGTGTCGGAAACACATGCCGACGTTCGACGAAGGCTTGCAGGCTTAAGCGCGGCTCCAGTGGGGTGGCGCGTTTATCGAAGACACAGACCAGGTCATCCTCCAGCAGCATCCGGGATTTGAAGTCGCCGTGGTGGCGGTGAAAGTTCGGGCCGAAGCAGATCACCAGGTCGAGGCTGCCGTCGCGCAGTTCTTCGGCCGGGATGTCGGTTTCGAACTTGTGCATATTGACCATCACTGGCAGGTCGGCGAAATCGAAACGCTTCAACAGGCGCGGCAAGATCAGTTGCTCGAAATATTCGGGCGCGCAGATATTGAACGTAACCGCTTGCAAGGTCGGGTCGAAGGCCTGGGCGCCGGCGTGACACAGGTTGATGTGTTCGAGGATCTTCAGCACATGGGTGTACATGGTGCTGGCTTTGTAGGTGGGGCGCATACCCGCGCGAGTATTGATGAACAGCTCGTCTTCGAAACTGTTGCGCAGCTTTTTCAGGCAGTAACTCACGGTGGACTGGCTGACGCAGAGCGCCTCGGATACACCGGTGACACTGCTTTGCTCATACACGGCGATAAACACCATGAGGTCCTGCATATCGAGCTTTCTAAGCAAGTTACTGTTCAGCATCCATTCCGTCTCGCTGTGCTCCTTGCGCTGACTGTGCGCAAACTTGTGCGATCGATCCTAACGGAACGATGGTGCCAGGAGAATGCCTCGTAGGAATTTTCGTAGAAAGTTGTGAGGCAATGCCGAAGTCCTTCAGCTCTGAACCGCTGCAGGTAGCGCGCGGCGGCTGGACATCAGCAACGCCAACATACCGACGCCCACCAGCAGTGCGCCGATGATTTCCAGGAGCTGCGGCGGCTGGCGTAACCACATCCAGTGAAACAACGTGATGAACAGCGTGCTCAGGTAAATGTAGGAAATGACTGAGGACGGGGCGATGACGCCGATGGCCCGGTGCAATAGCCAGAAGGTGGCCAGCGTGGCGAAAAGCGCCAAGTAGATCAGCCACCAAAAGTCATTCAGAGTCAGCAATGACGCCGATCGCCAGCCGCCACTGAACCCAGAGAACGCCAATAAAAACAGCGCTCCGAACAGCATGTTCCAGAAAGTCATGCCCACCGGGCCGCGACCCTTGAAGCTGTGGGCCTTGAGTCGTTGACTCAGAGGCGAATAGAGCGCCATCGCCAGGCAACCGAGCCCATACACCGAGACGGCATACAGCGATGGCAGTTCACCGAGGCCTGCGCCTTTCAGGACCAGCAACACGGCGCCGGCAGCGGCAATCAACATCGGCAACACCCGTTGTTTCAGGCTGCTGTCGGGCATCAACACGGCTTCGAAAAGCAGTGTGAGCAAGGGCACCAACGTGAACATCGTCCCGGTGTTGACGGCCGAGGTGTAGCGCAGTGCCTCGAACAACGAGCCGAAATACACCGCCAGCAACAAGCCGAGTACGGCATGGCCGAGCAACCCGCGAGCGGTCATGGCGGTATCGCCCTTGAGCAGCAGCAGAGGTAAGAAAACCAGGGCGCAAAACAGCAGGCGCAAACCGGTCAGCAGGATCGGGTCGATGGCCTGACTGACCTGTGCCGCCGCGGAAAACGAGGCGGCAATCAACAGTGCCCAAAGCAGCATGCCGACATGGGCGGCAGTGAAACCGGTGTGTTTCATGATGGGGTTTCCGGGTCAGTGAATGTGTTTGGCGTAGTGCTGCGGATTGAAGCGCAGGACCATCAGGATCATCAGTGCCATGACCCCCGTGAGGGACCACCAGGCCCACTCGAAGCTGCCGAGCTGATCACGGATCATCCCAGCAATCAGTGGCGAGAGTCCGGCGATCAGATAACCGATGCCCTGTACAAATGCGGTCAGTCCGCCGGCCCGCCGGGGATTGTCCAGGTGATCCAGCGACACGATCAGGCTCATCGGGAACAATCCGCCGATACCCAGCCCCAGCAGGCACGGCCACAACAGGTTCAGGTGTTGCGGGCTGAGAATCAGCCCGCAGAAACCGGCCATGATCAGTACCAGCAACACCACCAGCACCAGCCGTCGGTCACGACTACGGTTGGCGATTGCGGGTGTCACCAGGCCGGACAACACTTCCATGGCGGTCAAGAAGCCCAGCAACAACCCGGCGTTTTGTTCGCTCCAGCCCTTTTCGACGTAGTACGGCGCGAGCCAGGCCAGGACACAGGTGTAGGACGCGGTGCCCAGGCCGAAGAAGATCGCAAGTAACCAGGCGCGGGAATTGGTGAAGAAGGATTCGTTACGTGATGATTTCGAAACCTGTGTCGGCATCCCCGAGCGCTGCGCGCACCAGAACAGCAACGCCATCAGCGCAAGCACCGCCCAGATCGCCAGGCCTGTGCGCCAACTACCGGTGCGGATCATCACCAGCGGCGAAAACGAAGCGGCGATCGCCGCGCCTCCCATGATCGACGTGACGTAGATCCCCATGTACACGGAAACGTTATCGCTGAAGCGGGACTTGATCAGCACCGGCATCAATGCCTGGATCAGCGCGATACCAATACCCGCCAAAACTGCGCTGAGGATCAGCCCAGCGGCCGAATCGAGGAACAGGCGCGACACCGTAGCCAGGCCGATGATCAGCAGTGAAAGCACCACCGTGCGCTGCTCGCCGAGACGTTGGCTGACGCTGAGTCCCACGAACATCGCCAACCCCATCGCCATCACTGGCAGCATGGTCAGTAACGAAGCCAGGCTGAAACTCAGCGGGATGTCGCCACGAATGGCCGACAGCAAAGGACCGACAGCAGCCATGGAGGGGCGCAGGTTCAGGGCGACGAGAATAATGCTGAACATCAGCCAGAGAGCAGGGCGGGCGGTGGCGCGAACGTTTTCCATCAATCGGACCTTGAGTGACAAGGGCTCGATTAGATGCGTGAGGTTCGGAGGCCGCAAATCAGAAAATCCGGCGTGGTATTTAGAAATTAAATACTTCTGCCGCGATACAGAACCCTGTGGGAGCGGGCTTGCTCGCGAAAGCGGATGCACATTCAACATTCATGGTGACTGTTGCGCCGCTTTCGCGAGCAAGCCCGTTCCCACATTAGAACCAGTGTGCGTTAAAGAATGTTTAGCCAAACCACAACCAAGGTTCTTCAAATCCAGATTTAACGACTTAACCTCCCGTGTGACGCTGCTGCTCATCTGTTTTCTGCGGTTTTCTCTATGGACGGTTGGCCTGCTGCACTTCCTTCCGAGCTCGCCTTCTGGGCGTTGTGGCATTGTCGTCACGCACGCCCACCGGATTCCTGCATTTTCCGTTGATTGTTCTTACAGGTCCCGCGCTGTGCGTGGGGATCAAAGTGGCAGCGCCTGTGCGTTTGCCTGACGCGAAAATAAGAGAATTCCCATGAGTTTTGCCACGACCGCTTTCGCCGCGAAGCAAGAAGCCCTGACTTTTCTTGAACAGAACCCGGATATCGAGATGTTCGAGTTGTTCATCCTCGATAACAACGGCGTACCTCGGGGCAAGTTATTGCATCGCGACGAGTTGCTGGCGGTGTACGAAAGCGGGCGGCCATTGCCGAGTACGATTCTCGGCTTGACCATCAACGGCGATGACGTGGAAAACTCGGGGCTGGTCTGGGATGTGGGCGATATCGATTGCCGGGCTTACCCGATCAGCGGCAGTTTGACGCGCATGCCTTGGCGATTGATTCCTACGGCGGCGGTACAAGTCAGCATGCACCCTCAGGAAGGCATGCCCGCGACCATCGCCGACCCACGGCATCTGTTGGCCAACGTCATCGAAGGCTTGCAGGCCGAGGGTTATTACCCGGTCATGGCGGCGGAGTTGGAGTTTTACCTGCTGGATCAGCAGCGCGACAGCAACGGTCGACCGCAGCCGGCACGAGATGTCGATGGTGGGCGCCCGCGTGGGACTCAGGTCTACGGCTTGCGTGAGCTGGAGCAGATCGAACCATTTCTGGCTGATCTCTACAGTGCCTGCAAACTCCAGGGCATTCCGGCGCGCACGGCGATTTCCGAATACGCGCCGGGGCAGGTGGAAATCACCCTCGAACACCGCACTGATGCGTTGCAGGCGATGGACGAAGCGGTGCGCTACAAACGGCTGGTCAAAGGCGTCGCCCACAAACACGGGATGACCGCGTGCTTCATGGCCAAGCCCTTCGATGACCTGGCGGGCACCGGGATGCACATGCACGTCAGCCTGGCGGACAAGGACGGTAACAACCTGTTCGCCAGCGAAGCCCCGGACGGCACGCCGCTGCTCAAGCATGCGGTCGGCGGAATGCTCAACACCTTGCTCGATTCGTTGCTGCTGTTCTGTCCGAACGCCAACTCTTACCGCCGCTTTCAGACCAATAGTTACGCACCCTTGGCGGCCACCTGGGGTGTGGACAACCGTACCGTGAGTTTGCGCGTGCCGGGTGGGCCGGCGTTTTCGCGGCATATCGAACACCGCATCTGCGGCGCCGACGCCAACCCGTATCTGGCGGCTGCGGCGATCCTGGCCGGTATTCATCGTGGTATTCGCGAACAACTTGACCCTGGCGCGCCGGTGGAGGGCAATGGTTACGCCCAGGCCACGGAGCTGCTGCCGACTGACTGGTTGACCACGTTGCGGGCGCTGGAAGGTTCGAGTTGGGCGCGTGAGGCGTTCGGCGATGAATTTCTCGGTGTGTACCTGGCGGTCAAACGCGCGGAATACCGACAGTTCATGGGTGAGGTCGGTGAGCAGGATTGGCGCTGGTACCTGAACCAGGCCTGAACCATTCTCAAATAAGTTAATAGTGACGACCTAGTGTCAGGAGCCAACTAATCGTTGGCTTCTTTTTCACAAAAAATTGATGGTTGGCTGCCTAAAGTTAGTGTTGTCGCGGTAAATGAAATTTCACATTTGCCGCAGGCACTTCTTTACAGGAACAGTTGATCATCATGTTGAAGATTAAAGCCGTGCGCCCAGAGTGGGTGACACTGATTGCCAGCGTCTTTTTATTAACAGGCTTCAATTTTGTTCTCTGGCAACACCTGTTCGCCATCACGGCGTCTGACGCCAAAGGCATGGTCATGCGCGTGGCGTTCGGGGTGATGCTGCTTGCGGCCTTCAACCTGGTGCTGACCCTGCTGGCGTTCCGGCCCGTGATGAAACCGCTCTTGACGCTGCTCTTTATGGTCAGTGCCGGTGTTGCTTACTTCATGAGTCAATACGGTGTTTTGATCGACGCTGGCATGTTGCGTAACTTCGCCGAAACTAATGTCACGGAAGTGCGCGACTTACTCTCGCTAAAGTTATTTGTTTATATTGTTCTGCTCGGTATTCTGCCGTCATGGTTATTGTGGGCGACGCCCGTTAATTACCGTCGCTGGCACCGTGAGTTACTCAGCAAAGTTGTCGTGAGTGTTGTGACTGTTGCGCTGGTCGGTGGTATTGCCCTGATGAACTATCAAGGCCTGTCTTCGTTGTTTCGCAATCACCATGAGTTACGCCTGATGGTAGTGCCGAGCAACTACATTGGTGCCTCCGCCAGCTACTTGCATGAGCAGGTCGTGTCGGCGCAGCAACCCTTCGTCAAACTCGGAGAAGACGCCCAGCGAAACCCAGCCTGGCAAACCCACGGTCGTAAATCCCTGACGGTGCTGGTAGTGGGCGAAAGCGCCCGGGCCGAGAATTTCGGCATCCTCGGTTACGACCGCGATACCACGCCAACACTGGATAAAGAAGCCGGCCTGATCGCATTCACCGATGTACATTCCTGCGGCACCGAAACGGCGGTATCGGTGCCGTGCATGTTCTCGAACATGGGCCGCAAGGATTACAACGCCAGCACGGCAAAGAATGAAGAAGGCCTGTTGGACGTGCTCAAGCGCGCGGGCCTTGAGGTGATCTGGCGTGACAATCAGTCGGGCTGCAAAGGTACTTGCGATCGGGTCACCCTCGACGACGTCAGTAACTTGAAAGACCCGGCACTGTGCGCTAACAGCGAATGCCGCGATGAAATTCTGCTGCAGGGTTTGCAGCACTTTATCGACACCCTGGATAAAGACACCGTGCTGGTTCTGCACCAGATGGGCAGTCACGGCCCGGAATACTTCAAACGCTATCCGAAAGAGTACGAGCACTTCACACCGGTCTGTGAAAGCAACGCGCTGAATAACTGCAGTCGGGAAAGCATCGTCAACGGCTACGACAACACGCTGGTGTACACCGACCATGTGCTCTCGACCCTGATCGACCTGTTACGCAGCAATCAGGACAAAGTCGATACCGCCATGCTCTATTTGTCGGATCACGGCGAATCCTTGGGCGAATACAACCTGTTCCTCCATGGCACGCCCTACATGCTGGCGCCGGAACAGCAGAAGCACGTCGCCATGCTGGCGTGGTTTTCCGACAGCTATCAAAAGTCGTTCTCGGTGGACACCCATTGCCTGCAGTTGAGCCGTGACAAACCGTTGAGCCAGGACAATCTGTTCCATTCGATGCTCGGTCTGCTGGAGGTCAACAGCAAGGTCTATAACCAGGATCTGGACCTGTTTGCCGGCTGCCGCGGTGCCGTGATCGACGGCGTGTTGGCCAAACAGTGAATCCTTCGACCTTTTTTTCACGTACCTGCCGCTAACCTGCGCGGCCGGTATATTTTCCTACAAGAGCCATTGAAATGTCCGCCCAACCCCCATCGGCCATCGAACTTGAGTTCGCCCGGCGCTACGACCAGGAACACGCCCGGGTCTGCCTTCAGCCGCGACCCCGTGGCCTGGCCAGGCGCCTGACGTTCTGGCGTGACGAGCAGTTGGTGCGCAATGCGTTGAAGATCGCCGGCGAGCCGGGCCTGATTCTCAATGTGGCGTGCGGTGTCGGGCGCTTCTGGCCGGTATTGGCCGAGCATGCGAACCGGGTGATCCTCGCGGCCGACCCGTCCCAGGACATCCTCGATCATGCCCGCACCCATCATCCGCAGAACCTGTTGGAACGGATCAAGACCTTTCAGAGTTCCGCGTTCACCATCGGTTTGTCAGCCAATGCAGTGGACTGCATTTTTTGCATGCAACTGTTTCAATACATCCCAAGCCCCGAGCATCGTTTGGCGATGCTTGGCGAATTCCACCGGGTCAGTCGCGATACGGTGATTGTGGCGGTACGGGTCGATGCTCATTTCAAGATCCGGTCACCCGGTGCTCATGGCCCGCAGCTGACCCGCAAGGCTGAGGTTGAGGCCGAGTTCAGGCAAGCGGGTTTCCGTTTGCTCAGTCATCAGGACTTCCTGCCCGGTTGCGCGCGGCTGCGGGTCTATGTGCTGCGTAAGGCTGGATAACCTCCCTTTGTCAGACAATTCTTGCTATCTGGCGGGTAATTTCGCTAAAGCTCTTGTTCAGTGGATGCGCGGAAATTGCCGGTGGCGATATATACTGCGCGCCATTCTTCAAGGGAGAGCCGTGTGGCCATCGATATTCACTGGATTCGCGACAACGATAGCCTCGGTCAGTTTTGCGCCGAGTGGCAGCAGCTGCCATTCGTTGCCCTCGACACCGAATTCATGCGGGTCGACACCTTTTACCCGATCGCCGGCCTGCTGCAGATCGGCGATGGCGTACGCGCTTACCTGATAGACCCACTGACCATCGACAACTGGCAGCCCCTGGCTGCGTTGCTGGAAAACCCGGCCGTGGTCAAAGTTCTGCATGCGTGCAGTGAAGACCTCGAAGTCCTGCTGCGCCTGACCGGCAGCCTGCCAGCGCCGCTGTTCGATACGCAACTGGCCGCCGCTTACCTGAACCTGGGTTTCTCCATGGGGTATTCGCGGCTGGTGCAGGAAGTTCTCGGCATTGACCTGCCCAAGGGCGAGACCCGTTCCGACTGGCTGCAACGTCCGCTATCCGACACCCAGATCAGCTATGCCGCCGAAGATGCTCTGCATCTTGCGGAAGTTTTCGTACAGCTGCGTCCGAAGCTTTCTGACGACAAGTACGCCTGGGTTCTGGAAGATGGCGCCGAACTGGTGGCCAACCTGCGCCGGGAGGTCGACCCGTACGAGGTCTATCGCGACGCCAAGCTGGCCTGGAAACTCTCCCGCGCTCAACTTGCGGTGCTGCGTGAGCTGTGCGCCTGGCGCGAGCGCGAAGCCCGCGCCCGTGATCTGCCGCGCAACCGTATCGTTCGTGAGCATTCCCTGTGGCCGCTGGCGCGGACCCAGCCGGACAACCTCGGTGCGTTGGCGAAAATCGAAGACATGCACCCGCGTACCGTGCGTCAGGACGGCGAATTTCTGCTTGATCTGATCAAGCGCTCTGGCAGTGTGTCGCCAGATCAATGGCCGCCTGCCGTGCCGGAGCCGTTGCCGGTGGACGCCGCCACGCTGGTCAAGCAGCTACGAGCGATCGGCCAGGCCGAGGCCGAGCGCCTGAACATCGCGCCCGAGCTGATGCTGCGCAAGAAAACCCTGGAAGCGCTGCTCAAGAGCGGCTACCCCAATGGTCCTTACCAATTGCCTGATTCGCTGCGTGGCTGGCGCCGCGAATTGATGGGCCAGGCGCTGCTCGACAGCCTGGCCACCGCCGGAGAACAGCCTTGAAACGTATTTGCTCCATCTACCGAAGCCTGAAGAAAAACGAGATGTACCTCTATGTGCTCAAAAGCGATGCACTGGAGCGCGTTCCGGAAAGTCTGATGGCCGCCTTCGGCAAACCCCATCACGCCTTCGACCTGGTGCTGACCCCCGAGCGCAAACTGTCGCGCGAGGACATTACCGTGGTGCTGGAAAACCTTGAGAAGCAGGGTTACCACTTGCAAATGCCGCCGGCCGAAGACGAATACATCGAACACTTGCCGGAAGAATTGCTGCGTCGCAACGACCCGATGTGATCGGAAGGGGCTCTGTCCGGAGCCTCCTTGAAACACTGGAATTGATTTTTGGCGATGGCCGCGACGATGGAGCGATACTCCGTCCGCGATCGTCTGCACTGCTTTTGAAAGGTTTGAACCATGCGCGTTCTGATTGCTGAACACGACCACCCTGTGTATGCCCAATTGTTGCGTCAGGCGGCGCCTGATCTGGAAGTGCTGACCAGTGGTGATTCTGCCGAACTGGCCAGCCATGCCGCTGACTGCCCGATCTGGCTCGGTCAGCCGGATTTGCTGGCGACCCTGCTGCGTCAGGGCCACGAGCCACAATGGCTGCAATCGACCTGGGCGGGCATTACGCCGCTGCTGGCCGACGGCTTGCCACGCCACTATCGCCTGACCCGGGCGGTGGGTATTTTCGGTCAGGTCATGGCCGAGTACGTACTGACCTACATGCTCGGTCACGAGCGCGAGGTGTTGCCGCGCCTGGTCAGCCAGGTCGAGCGCAAATGGGATAACCGCCAGGGTCAAAGCCTGTCGGGTCGCAAGGTGTTGATTGTCGGCACCGGTGACATCGGTCAGACCGTGGCGCAGTTCCTCGTGCCATTTGGCGTCGAGTTGTATGGCATCGCCAGTGAAGCTCGCCAGCAGGCCCCGTTTGTGGAAGTCGGCGTGCTGGCCGACTTGCCGCGTCTGGTTGGTGAAGTGGATTACGTGATCAATCTGCTGCCGAACACGCCGAATACCCACGACCTGTACGACGCAGCGCTGTTCAAGCAATTCAAGCCGACCGGCCTGTTCATGAATGTCGGGCGCGGCGTCGCGGTGGTCGATGCGGACCTGGTGGAAGCCTTGAAAGAAGGGCATCTGGCGGGCGCGGTGATCGACGTCTGCCGTCAGGAACCGCTGCCGCAGCGCCATCCGTTCTGGACCGCCTGGGGCTTGCTGCTGACCGGCCACAGCTCGGCACCGACTTCGCCCTCGATGATGGTGAACCTGTTTGTCCAGAACCTGCGGGCGTATCAGGCGGGTGAGGCGTTGCGCGGGGAAGTGGATTTCAGTCGCGGGTATTAAGGACGCCGCAATAAAAATGTGGGGGCGGGCTTGCTCGCGAATTCGGTATATCAGTCAGCCTATGCATCGACTGACACACCGTATTCGCGAGCAAGCCCGCTCCCACATTGGGTTTTGCAGTGTGGCTTAGAGGGTGAAGTCGCCTTCGGCGGCCAACTCACTCAGCGGACGACGCGGGCTTGGTGCTTCACGGGCTTGCAGGTAGTCCGCCAGCGTCGCTTTGTCGCCCAACTTGCCGACCGCGACGGCTGCATGCAGCGCGTAGCCTTCAGGAATGTTCAGCTCCTTGCGGGTCAGTTCCTGGTCGAAACCGGCCATGCCGTGGGTGTGCCAGCCGCTGATGCTGGCTTGCAACGCCAGATGGCCCCAGGCGGAACCGGTGTCGAAGGTGTGCCACAGGGCCGGGGTTTCTTCGGTGGTGCCAGGCACCGCGAAGGTGGTTTTCGATACCACGATCACCAGCGCCGAGGCGTGTTGCGCCCAGCTGCGGTTGAATTCGTTCAGCAGGCCGAGGTAACGCTCCCAGTTCGGCGTGTCGCGACGCGCGTACAGAAACCGCCAAGGCTGCGAGTTGTACGCCGAAGGCGCCCAGCGTGCGGCTTCGAAGAAGCTCAGCAGGGTCTCGATGGCGATGGGTTCGCCGGTGAAGGCGCGGGGCGACCAGCGCTCGGTGAACTGAGGGTGGATGGCATAGTCGGCAACGCGTTCATTTGCACTCATCAATAGATTCCTTGCTACGTTTGAAAGTGAGGGTCGTCTGAAACCTGCGGGCGCAGTTGGGCTGAGCGATGAGGTTTTTCGAGAGCCTGGGCAGTTCACCGGAATGCAACGCGGTTGAGCGTTAATGGCACGCAGGTCTGGCTCCTTGCGACGGCAAAGCTACTTGGCGGCGCATAAACTGACAAGTGCTGTTCTACCGGCAGTCGCCAATGCTTGGCCCGCGGGGCTGTGCACACTAGACTGGCGGCCTTTTCACCACCTGATGTCGATGCTGAACCATGGCCGCCAAAGTCGAACCGTTCTGGATACGCAAAACCCTCGATCAACTTGATCCGCAGGAATGGGAATCGCTGTGCGACGGCTGTGGCCTGTGCTGCCTGCAAAAACTCGAAGATGAAGACGACAACAGCGTCTATTACACGCGCATCGCCTGCAAACTGCTGGACCTGAAAACCTGTCAGTGCACCGATTACCCCAACCGTCGCGAGTTCGTACCGGACTGCATCCAGCTCACACCGGGCAAGGCCGATGAGTTCAAGTGGCTGCCTCCGACCTGCGGTTATCGGCTGGTCAGCGAAGGCAAGGATCTGCCGCTCTGGCATCACCTGGTGTGCGGCGATCGCGATGCGGTGCACCACGAACGTATTTCCCAATCCGGGCGCATGCTGGCCGAGGGCAGCGTCGCCGAAGATGATTGGGAAGATCATCTGATTTTCCGGGCAGGTTAGTTTCACCAAGGAGTGTGTATGGCTGGGGGATTGCGGCGGGCGTTGGCCATCGGGCTGCTGGCCTTGAGTGCGCCCGTGTGGGCGGCGAAGAAAGTCGATCTGGATTACCACGTGCGCCTGTTGCCGCAAAGCGATCAGGCTGAAGTGCGCCTGACCCTGGCCCAGGGCTCGGCGGTGCGCAGCCTGGATTTCGACCTCGGTGATGGCAGTCACTACAGCGATTTCAAGGCCGACGGCCAATGGCAACTCACACCGGGCAAGCAGGCCCGCGGTGTTTGGCGTCCGGCCGCCGACAAGGCCAGCCTGACCTACCGCGTGCGCATCAGCCACGGGCGCAAGAGCGGCAGCTTCGACACCCGCATGACCCCGACGTGGGCGTTGATGCGTGGCGACGATCTCGTGCCGCCCGCCAGACTTGATCAGCAGGATGGCATCGAGCTGGTTTCACGTCTTGAGTTCGAATTGCCCAGTGGTTGGAAAAGCGTCGAAACCGCCTGGCCACGGATCGGCAAGAACAAATTCCGCATCGATAATGTCTCTCGCCTGTTTGACCGGCCAACGGGCTGGATGCTCGCCGGCCACCTTGGTAGCCGACGTACGCGGCTGGGGGAAACCGAAGTCACCGTCACTTCGCCTCAGGGCCAGGGCATGCGCCGCATGGATGTGTTGACGCTGCTGACGTTTGTCTGGCCGCAAGTACAAGCTGTGTTCCCCCGTCATCCCGGCAAATTGCTGATCGTCGGCGCCAACGACCCGATGTGGCGCGGCAGCCTCGCTGCGCGGGAATCGATCTATCTGAACAGCCGCCTGCCGCTGGTCAGCGAAAGCGGCACCAGTGCACTGGTGCGTGAGTTGGTCCAGGTATTCGGACGGATCAACGACCAACAGCGCAGCGACTGGATCGGCGAAGGTCTGGCCGAGTATTACGCCATCGAACTGATGCGCCGTGCCGGTGGCATGAGCGATGAACGTTATGAGAGTTTGCAGGGCAAGTTGGCCAAGGACAGCCAGAAAGTCACGACCTTGCGCGGTGAACAGGTCAGCCCGGCGCAGGTGGCCAAAGCGGTGGTGTTGCTACAGGAACTGGATCGCGAGATTCGCTTGAAGACCCGTAACAAGCGTTCGCTGGATGATGTGTTGGTTGGGGCGATGCGCTTGGAGAGTGTCGATACCAAGGAGTTTGTGCAGCTCAGTGAGAGCGTGATTGGCGAGTCTTCCAAGGTCCTTGATACCGGGTTGCTTCAGTAACACCGCCATTCGCGAGCAAGCCCGCTCCCACATTGGATCTTCTGTGAGCACACTATTTGTGAAACACCGAAGATCCAATGTGGGAGCGGGCTTGCTCGCGAAGAGGCCTTCAGCCCCGGTACATATTCCGGATCAAACCCCGGTTTTTGGCGACTTCAAAGAATCATTGCCAGTGACGGTAGCGGTGTTGGTCGCCGCCTCGGCATTCGCCTTCAGCCGGTTCAATTCCTCACCTGCTCGCTGAATCTTCGCCCGCACGTTGTTCATGTCCTGACGGCTTTTCTCCAGCAGGCTCTTGGCCGAGCTGTGTCCGGTGATGCCACGGGCCAGGGCCACGCCGCCGATCGCTATTTGAATCAAACCGAACACACCGCCACGACGCAGGCCCTTGCCGACCATCACCACACCACCGGCCAGTGAGCCGATGCGCTCCCAACCCTGGACGTTCTGTTCGGTATGAGTCTGGAATGGGGTGGATTCAATGCGCTCTACGCGTTTGAGTTCGCTCATGATCTGTCTCCTGACTGGGATGGCTGCTTCAACAATAGATATTAAGCTGACTGCCGAGGCGGGCGGCTTGTTCCATCGGATGTGCGGTGATTCAGCGGAATTTCGGCCCCGACCGGGTGTTGTTGCCTTTGGCCATCCGGTCGTAGAGCACGACGTTGACGGTGGCAGCGAGGTTCATGCAGCCGGTGGTCGGGATGTAGACCACGTCTTCGCACCAGTCGCGGATCTCTTTATCCAACGAACCGTCTTCCGGGCCGAAGATGTACAGCGCGCGATCCGGGTGGGTGTACTCCGGCAGCGAGCGGGCGCCCTCGACCAGCTCCACGGCGACCGGTACACAGCCCAGGGGCAGGATTTTTTTCAGGTCGTCGATGCCGATCAGCGGAATGTCGTAGTGGACTCGCTTGGTGTCGGTGACAAAGTCGGCGGCGCGTTCATAACGTTTGCCGGTGTAGAACACGGACGCCACGCCATAACAGCCGGCGGCGCGCATCACCGAGCCGACGTTTTCCGGTGATTTGGGGTTATACAAACCAATGCAGCTGTACCGTTTGTCTGCCACGAGCGGGGTGCCTTCGGGGAAAAAACGGCGATTATACGGGGATTGGGGGAGGGGTGTTCAGTTTGGGGATTGGTGGTGACTGGTCGATCGCCTTCGCGAGCAAGCCCGCTCCCACATTGGATTTGAGAACACCCGAAATCTAATGTGGGAGCGGCGGTGCGGCGATCCGACTTGCTCGCGAAGGGGCCGCATCAGGCGCTGAAGAGGTTACTCGTCCTTCTTCATCAGCCCCGCCAACGCCGCAAACGGGTTGTGCGTCGCCTTGGCAATTTTTGGCGAACTCAGAGAGCCCTCACCAAAATACTGCTGATCGGTATAGCGCGAGTGTTCGTTATCGTGGCAATACAGGCACAACAGTTCCCAGTTCGAACCGTCCTGCGGGTTGTTGTCGTGGTTGTGATCGCGGTGGTGCACGGTCAGTTCGCTCAGGCGCTTGCCGGAGAATTCACGGGCGCAGCGGCCGCACACGTGCGGGTACATTTTCAGGGCCTTGTCGCGGTAACCCATTTCCTTGTCGCGCTGGTTGTCGGCAAGGATGCGGTCCAGTTTCGACGTGTTGGACGGAGGCGTTGACGAACTCATGGGTTCACCTTTGTAAAAGACTAATGACGGTTAAACGCAGTTTAGCTCAGCCCTTGAGCTTCTCGGCAATCCAGATGGTGTGGCGGGTGCCTTTGTTGCCGTGGGCGAAGACTTGCACCTCTTCGGCCTTGAAACCGGCCTTTTTCAGTTTGTCGGAAAACTGCCGGTCGGCACTGGCCGACCACACCGCCAGCACGCCTTTTGGCCGCAGGGCTTTGGCGCAAGCGCTCAGGCCCCCAGCGGAGTAGAGCCAGCTGTTGGCCTTCTGGGTCAGGCCTTCGGGGCCGTTGTCGACGTCGAGCATGATCGCATCGAAACCTTGCGGTTCGGCTTGCAGGACCTTGGCCACGTCTTCCATGCGGATCACCGTGCGTTTGTCGAGCAACGGGTTCCCGGCTTTTTCACCCAGCGGTCCACGGTTCCACTCCACGACGCCCGGCACCAGTTCGGCGACGACCACTTCGGCGGTCTTGCCCAAGTGTTTGAGCGCCGAGGCGAGGGTGAAGCCCATGCCCAGGCCGCCAATCAATACGCGCGAGTCCGGTCGCCCGGCGACTTTGCGGCAGGGAATCTCGGCCAATGCATCTTCGGAGCCGTGCATGCGGGTGTTCATCAGCTGCCCACCGTCGCCGCCCTGGATCTTGATGACGAAATCCTCACCGTATTCGAACAGGCACAGGGCACCGCCGTTTTCAGGAATAGGAGTGGTGTCGAGCAGAACGAAACGTTTCATGGAGCTCTCTTGAGAAGAATGGGCATAAGGGGGGCAAACAGACGCAGTTGGGAGTAGCCTGCAAAAATGACAACAAGGCCAACGGAGGCATTGATGAAGCGCACCATTCTAACGGTCATTGTCCTGGCCGCGCTCTCGATAACTGCAGTGCAGGCCCAGGATCAACCCACCATTCCCACCAGCCCGGGGCCGCTGCCCGGTTCACCTGGCACCGCGACGCCAACGCCGTACCCGCAAATCAGCCCTGCGCCATTGCCTAAAGTCGGCCCCGGCAGTGGCGGTCCTCCATTGGTGCCCATCGAAATGCCTAGCCCACCGACCAAGGACCAGCCCCTGCCGGGCCTTGAGCCGAACAGCACGAAAATCAAATCGCCGGGCGGTTAGACCTGCTGCGAAAGCAGTTGCCCATCGGCCATGCGCAAGCGTTTGGAGAGGGAGACCGCGAGGGCGCGAATAATCTTGGCGGCGATTTTCGGCGCGTCGTTGAGCATCTTTTCCAGCGAATCCTTGCCCAGGTTGAGCAACTGGCAGTTGCTCGCGGCCACGCAACTGGCCGAGCGCCGTTCGCCGTCGAGCACGGCCATTTCGCCGAACGCCCGACCACTGCGCAACGTGGCAATGGTCACCCGTTGCCCGTCAGCGTTGGTCTTCTGCACGGCCACCTGGCCGGTGTGGATGATGCACATGAAGCTGCCGGCATCACCCTCATGGAAAATCTCTTCGCCCTGGGCAATCGTGCTGATGCTGAAGTAACCCGAGGCTGCAGCGAAGTCCGCTGGCAGCAGTTGGTCGAACAGGCCGCAGTCCATCAGCCAGTCGCGAATTTCGTTGTTCAGTAAGGTCGGTTCTGACATGTCGTAACGGTCTTTTTCTTGTGGTCTGTTGCTGTTTCGGACCTGGAATCATCGCAAATCCCTTGTGGGAGCGGGCTTGCTCGCGAAAGCGGTGTATCAGCCAACATCAATGTTGAATGATCAATCGCTTTCGCGAGCAAGCCCGCTCCCACAGGGGAAATGTGGTGTATTGGCCCCCGGCGTCAGGTGTTAAGACCGGGACGCCGGGCCAAGTTCCTCAGGCGATGCCTAAAACCTTGAACAAAAATGCGTATTCGAGTGCTACGTCACGCAATCCCTGATAACGACCGCTCATCCCGCCGTGGCCGGCGCCCAATTCGGTCTTGAGCAGCAAGGGACGGGTATCGGTTTTGGTCGCACGCAATTTCGCCACCCACTTGGCCGCTTCCCAGTACTGCACGCGACTGTCGTTGTAGCCGGCGATCACCAGCATCGCCGGATAGGCTTGCGCGGTGACGTTTTCGTACGGGGCGTAGGCCTTGATCCGATCATGGACGTCCGGTTCTTCAGGATTACCCCACTCGTCGTATTCGGTGACGGTCAACGGCAGGTCCGGGTCGAGCATGGTGTTAAGTACGTCGACGAACGGCACTTCGGCAATCGCTGCGCCGAACAGCTCCGGACGCTGATTGAGCACCGCGCCGATCAACAGGCCACCGGCACTGCCGCCGCTGATCGCCAGTTGCGGCGCAGTCGTGAAGCCGTTGCCGATCAGGTGTTCGGCGCAGGCAATGAAGTCGCTGAAGGTGTTGTGCTTGTGCTCCTGTTTGCCGGCGCGATACCAGGCTTCACCCAGTTCACCGCCACCGCGCACATGAGCGATGGCAAACGCCACGCCGCGATCCAGCAGGCTCAGGCGTGCGTGGGAGAACCACGGGTCGAGACTTTCGCCGTAAGCGCCGTAACCGTACAGATAAAGTGGCGTCGGCTTACCCAGCGCTTCGCGTTTGACCACGAGGCTGATCGGCACTTTCGTACCGTCCGGTGCCGTCGCCCAAAGACGCTGGCTGACGTAGGCATCGGCATCGAACGGGCCGAGTACCGGGGTTTCCTTGAGAACTTTTTGTTCGCCGCTGGCCAGTTCCAGTTGGCGGATTTGCGCCGGACGGTTCAACGCCTCATAACGCAGGCGGATCCTGTCGCTGACGAACTCCAGGCTGTTCTGCACGTGCAGGCTGTAGGCCGCATCCGGCAGTTGCACGCGGTAGCTCGGCAGGTCTTGCGGGTGAACCTGGATGATCGGCAATCCCCCCTCTCGCAGGCTCAGGGTCATGGCCCCGGCGTTCAGGCTCATGCCTTCGATCATCACCGTGTCGCTGTGGGGGATCAGGTTTTGCCAGTCGGCTTCGCTTGGGGCTACGCCCGTATCGACAGCCGTGTACAGGGCGAAGTTGATGCCGTCGCGGTTGGTGCGGATGAACCAGGTCCATTGGCCGTCGAGCGCGCCGTGGTCGACGTCGTACTCATGGTCTTCAACCCTCGGCGCGATGCAGGTAAACGCCTGATGCGGCTGGAAAGCATCAAGCACCCAGACTTCGCTGGTGGTCTTGCTGCCCAGGGACAGCAGCAATTGCTGCTCGGAGCTTGAGCGGTAGCAGTGCATGAAGAATCGGCCATCCGTCTCATGGAACACTTCTTCGGCCGCCGTGCCGTCCAGCCGATAGCGGAATAGTTTGTGCGGGCGATGGGTGTCGTCCAGTTCACCGAAGAACAGCGTCAGGCTGTCGTTGGCCCAGGTCATGCTGCCGTCGCAGTCCTGGAACTCCAGTTCGCTGACCCGGCCGTCGGACAATTCCTTCACGAACAGCGTGTAAATCTCATCGCCCGTGGTGTCGAGGCTGTAGGCCAGGCGCTGGTGGTCGGGGCTGATGCTGAAAGCGCCGAGGGAGAAGAAACCACCCTTGGCCAGCTCATTTGGGTCCAGCAGCAGTTCTTCACGGCTCTCGTCAAGTTGCAGGCTGTCATCGGCCGGTCGCGGGCAACGGTAGTGACGGGCGTATTCATCGCCGGCGGTGGTGCGCGTGTAATACAGGTACGGGCCCCAAGGGGAGGGCAAGGACAAGTCGGTTTCCAGAATCCGGCCCTTGATCTCTTCGAACAGGGTCTCGCGCAGTTCAGCCTGATCGGCGGTTTGCGCCTCCTGGTAGCGGTTTTCAGCCTTCAGGTAGTCGAGCACTGCAGCGGTGTCGCGCTCTTGCAGCCAGGCATACGGGTCAGAACCTTCAGCCTTGTGGGCAATCGGGGCGCTGGTGATGTTGGCGGATAAGGGCATGAATGGCTCTCGAACAATGTAGGGATTAGGGGGTTCGCAACCTGTGGCAGCGGGCTTGCTCGCGAAAAGGCCAGCCTATTCAACATCTCTGTTGGCCGACACATCGCTTTCGCGAGCAAGCCCGCTCCCACAGGGGGTGTGCTTGGCTGACTGGTATTGGGGCAAGCCTGATGTGCGAAAAGTCGTTACTATAAGCGCCTCTTTGCCTGCCTTGCCATGGACACCATGACCGAGAACGACTATCTGATCGCTTGGGGCCTTTACGCCTTTGCCGCTTTAGGCTGCCTGTTGGTATGGATGCGCATGACTCGCTGGATGTGGCGCTGGCTGCGCGAGCCGTTGCGGCTATTGGTGGCTGTGCTGCTTTTCAGCCCGACCATCATCGATCCGGTGAAGGAAAAGGTTGCCCCGGCCATCGCCATTACCGCCCTGGATTTGCTGTTCAAGGTCGGCAACAACGCCTGGCGGGCGGTTTCCGATTTGTTCATGTACGGCCTGATCGTCTTCGGCATCTACCTGGTTTTCGTGGCGATCCGTTTCCCGATCGAGCGCGCGTCCAAGGCTCGCAAGGAACAGGCTGCCGCCGCCAAGGCTGCGGCCATGGCTGACGAACCGGAACACGATCAACCTTTTGGCGGTGCCGGTGATGACCGTTACGGTCGTCCGCCCGTCCCGAGCAACCCTCAGCGGCTGCGAGTCGAGCCGCGTCTGTAACGCCCCTGCAATTCAGCGAGAGTCCGAGCATGTGTGAGTTATTGGGCATGAGCGCCAATGTCCCGACCGATATCGTGTTCAGCTTCACCGGGCTGATGCAACGGGGTGGTCGCACTGGTCCGCACCGTGATGGTTGGGGCATCGCCTTCTATGAGGGCCGAGGCCTGCGCCTGTTTCAGGACCCGGCGGCCAGCAGCGAGTCCGAAGTGGCCAACCTGGTGCAGCGCTATCCGATCAAGAGTGAAGTGGTGATCGGCCACATCCGCCAGGCCAACGTCGGAAAAGTCTGCCTGTCCAATACTCATCCGTTCGTGCGCGAGCTGTGGGGGCGCAACTGGTGTTTCGCCCACAACGGCCAGCTCGCGGACTTTCAACCGATCACCAGCTTTTACCGTCCTGTGGGCGATACCGACAGCGAAGCGGCGTTCTGCGATTTGCTCAACCGGGTGCGTGCGGCGTTTCCCGAGCCGGTCGAGGTCGAAGAACTGCTGCCGGACCTGGTGGCCGCCTGCGCCGAATACCGCAGCAAAGGCGTGTTCAACTGCCTGCTCAGTGATGGCGACTGGCTGTTCTGTTATTGCTCGACCAAACTGGCGCAGATCACCCGTCGCGCACCGTTTGGCCCGGCGCGCTTGAAGGATGTCGATGTGATTGTCGACTTCCAGGCTGAAACCACGCCCAACGACGTGGTCACGGTGATCGCCACCGAACCCTTGACCGAAAACGAAACCTGGACCCGCTACGAACCGGGCCAATGGAGCCTGTGGCGACGCGGTGAATGCGTCAGCCAGGGCAAGACCGAATAAGGATTCTCCCCCATGTTGCTCAGTTATCTACGGCTGGTGTTGTTTGCGGCGGGCCTGTTGATCGGTGTCCAGGTGCCGGGGTTCATCAACGATTACGCCCAGCGGGTCGAAGCGCATCTGATTGAGGCGCAGACCGGTCTGAGCGGTTTTCAGGGCACGGCCAATCAGTTTTTCAAAGGTGATATGCAGGCGCTGGTCGCTCATTACCGTGCCAGCGAAGACCCGATCTTTCGCAGCGATGCCGACAGCCTGAACACCTTGCTCACCCGCCAGATCGCCCTCGATAAACAACACCAGGCCATGCAAGGCCCGTGGTACATCCGCTTGCTGCAAGTGGTGTTGGCCGCCGACCCGGATATCCGCAAGGAAACCTGGAATGGCTACAGCTACCAGATTCTGCTGACGCCCGAAGCGATGATCTGGGGCATGAGCGGCGCATTGCTGCTGTCGTTCGGCATTGAATGCCTGTTCCGACTGATCGACTGGGTGGTGTTGGGCGGCAAGCGTTTGCGCCAGAGCCGGCCGATTGAAGACCGGGATGTGCGTGGGTTGTAAATAAGGGTTAGGCCAACGGCGGCTTCGCGAGCAAGCCCGCTCCCACATTTGATCCGGGATGTTCACTCATTATGTGTTCACAGGAGATCCCATGTGGGAGCGGGCTTGCACCGCGAAGGCGTTCTGTCAGGCCGTGCGAGTTTCAGGCCTGGCCACCGAAACCCGCCTTGCTGAGGACGATGTAGTGTTCACCCACCTTGCGCGCATACCCCTCCAACACCTGCTGACACAACGCCACGATCTCCTCGACCCATTCCACGCCAATCCGCCACGACACCACCACCTGCAGATTCGGTGGTCGTTGATCGATGGCCAGCAAAGTCAATTCGCCCCGCGCCAGTTCCTCGGCTACCAGCACCGGCGGTAACGCGCCGATGCCGAAGCCGTCCCGCAGCAAGCGGGTAATCGCCGACACCGAATTCACGCAATTGAGCCGTGGCGCCATGACGCCGTTGGCCTGCATCAAACTCAAGATGTCCTGATGCGGATGTGAGTTTTTCGAGTAGGTAATGATCCGTTCCCGCGCCAGATCGGCGATGCCCGAATACTCACGGTTGTAGAGGGAATTGCTGGCCACGATCCAGCCCATGGGATGACTGGCCAGCTCCAGGCTGCGCACGCTTTCCTGGCGCAGCAGATCGGTTTGCAGGATCAGGTCGAGAAAGCCTTTTTGCAGTTGATCGCAGAGGTTGAGCGAGGTATCGGCCACCAGCTCGATTTCTACCAGCGGGTAGTGATCCATCATCTGCGCCACCAAGGGGCTTAGCCAGGTATGGATCACCGTGTCCATCACGCCGATCCGCACGCGCCCAACCTTGCTCGAACGGGTCTCGATCGACTGTTTGAGCGCCTGCATCGTGTCCATCATCTGCTCGGCATAGTCGAGCACTTTCAATCCTTCCGGCGTGAGGCTCACGCCGCGCGAATCCCGCAGGAACAGCTTCACCCCGAGCTCGCTTTCGAGCACGGCGATACGGCTGGATATCGACGCCTGGGTGGTGAAGAGCTTGTCGGCCGTCAGGCGAAAACTCTTGAGTCGGGCGACCCAGACAAAGGTCTCGAGAAACTTCAGGTTCATGGAATCTGCTCTGGGATAAAAATTTTTCTTATGTCTAGGCCGGGTTTTTATTAGTTGGACGTAGCGGGGGCCGCGGCCTAAAAATCAGGCCATCCGGTTCCCACGATAGGCGTCGTCGGGGCTCAGAACAATACCAATAAAATTAGCGCGGAGATTTGCCATGAGTGCGCCCGACACGCTCGACATCCCCAAAGCCACGACCCGCCCGGGACCTTTCGACTGGTACCGCAACATCAATCAGCAAGAACGTCGCACCTTCTGGAGCTGCAAGATCGGCTATGGCCTGGACGGCATGGACACCCAGATGCTCAGCTTCGTGGTGCCGACCCTGATTGCCATGTGGGGCATTACCACCGGTGAGGCCGGGCTGATTCACACCAGTACGCTGATCGCTTCGGCCATCGGTGGTTGGGTGGCGGGGATTCTCTCCGACCGCATCGGTCGCGTGCGCACGCTGCAACTGACAGTGCTGTGGTTCGCCTTCTTCACCTTCCTTTGCGGCTTCGCCCAGAATTACGAACAACTGCTGATCAGCCGCACGCTGATGGGCTTCGGTTTTGGTGGTGAATGGACCGCCGGTGCCGTGCTGATGGGCGAAGTGATTCGCGCCAAGGACCGCGGCAAGGCCGTGGGCATGGTGCAATCGGGCTGGGCGCTGGGTTGGGGGATGACGGCGATTCTGTATGCGCTGCTGTTCTCGGTATTGCCGCCGGAAGACGCCTGGCGTGCGCTGTTTATCCTTGGCATCGTGCCGGCGATTTTCGTGATTTTCGTCCGTCGACTGGTCAAGGACCCGGAAATCTACCGCGAAGCCAAAGCCAAGCAAGAGCCAAGCAACCCGGCGAAGTTTTACGAGATCTTCGCTCCCGGCATTCTCTTCACCACGATTCGCGCGTCGATACTGACCACAGGCGCACTGGGTGGCTACTACGCAATCACCTCCTGGTTGCCGACTTTTCTGAAGAATGAACGCGGTTTGAGCGTACTCGGCACGGGCGGTTATCTGGCGATGGTGATCGTCGGTTCCTACGTCGGCTACGTCATCAGCGCGTATTTGACTGACATCCTCGGGCGTAAAAAGAACTTCATCCTGTTTGCGGTCGGCTCGTTCACCATTGTGCTGCTCTACACCCAATTGCCGGTCAGCAACGGCGTGATGCTGTGGCTGGGCTTCCCGCTAGGCTTCTTCGCCTCGGGCATCTTCAGCGGCATGGGGGCGTTTCTGACCGAGCTGTTTCCAACGCGGATTCGTGGTTCGGGCCAGGGTTTTTGCTACAACATCGGCCGGGCGCTGGCGGCATTGTTCCCCTTGTTCATCGGTTTGCTCAGCCAGAAGGTGCCTTTGAGCGTAGGTATCGGTGCCTTTGCGGCGGTGTCCTACGGGGTGGTGATCCTTGCAGCCCTGAGCCTGCCGGAAACCCGTGGCAAGCAACTCGTCGCCGAGTAACTGATAATCTGCGGGGCAAAATGTCCTTCAGTTAAAAAAGAACAAAACCTACAGGAGTGTTCACCGTGAACCGCCTGCTATTGAACTGCGACATCGGCGAGAGTTTCGGCAACTGGACCATGGGTCTGGACGCCGAGGTCATGCCCTTCATCGATTGCGCCAACATCGCCTGCGGTTTCCATGCCGGCGACCCGAGCATCATGCGCAAGACTGTCAGCCTGGCCCTGAGCCACGGCGTGCAGATCGGTGCCCACCCGGCCTATCAGGACCTGGTGGGGTTCGGCCGCCGTTCCATGGCCTACAGCGCCGAGGAACTTCAGGACATTCTGCACTACCAGATCGGCGCCCTCGACGGCATCTGCCGGGCCCAGGGCGGGAGCCTGAGTTACGTTAAACCTCACGGCGCGATGTACAACGACATGATGGCCAACCCGGCGCAGTTGCGCGCCGTGCTTCAGGCGGTGGCGTCCTATGACCGACAACTGCCGTTGATGCTGATGGCCACGCGAGACAACAGCGCCGCCCAGCAGTTGGGTGATGAATACGGTGTGACCCTGTGGTTCGAAGCCTTCGCCGATCGCGCCTACGACAACGCCGGTATGCTGGTCTCGCGCCGATTGCCGGGGGCGGTGCATCACGATCCCGAGACAATCATCGAACAGGCGCTGACCATTGCCCGGGGCGGCGACCTCATCGCCAGCGACGGCAGTGCCTTGCACTTGCAGGCCAACACCTTGTGCGTACACGGCGACAATGCCAGTTCGGTGGCCGCTGTGCGGCGCATTCGTGACGCCTTGAATCGGCAGAGCGCACCATGAAGCTTCGGGTGGAAGTGGTCGCGCTGGATTGCCTGATGGTGCGTCTGTTCGATGAGATTGCCGAGGCCAACATGCCGTGGATGCTCGCTGCCAGCGAACGCCTGCGGGAAGCATTCGGTTCGCATCTGATCGATCTGGTGCCGTCTTATACAACGTTGATGGTGCATTACGATCTGACCGCACTGAACCCGGCGCAAGCGCGAGAATTGATCGCCGAAGCCTTTATCGATTTGTCGCCCAACGCCCGTACCGGCGGCAAATGCCATGTGCTGCCGGTGTGGTACGACTTGAGCGTCGGCCCGGAACTGAGCCTGTTGTCGCAACGCAGCGGACTGACGGTGGATGACGTGATTCGTCGTCACAGCGAGCGCGAGTATCAGGTGTTCGCCCTGGGCTTTGCGCCGGGATTCGCCTTCATGGGGCTGGTGGAAGAAGTGCTCGCCGCCCCGCGTCTGAACACCCCGCGCAAAAAAGTCGCCGCCGGCAGTGTCGGCATCGCCGAGCGGCAGACAGCCGCTTATCCGGTGGTGTCCCCCGGTGGCTGGAATCTGATCGGCCGCACCCCGGCCAAATTGTTCGACCGCAATCGCGACGGCTACAGCCTGATGCAGCCGGGCGACACCGTGCGCTTCGAAGCGGTCGACCATGCCGAGTTCATCAACCTGGGCGGTGACGACACGCCGTTGGAGGCGCAGGTATGAGCCGTCTATCGATTGAAGCCAGTACACCGCTGTGCCTGTTGCAGGACGCAGGCCGTTTCGGCGTAAGACATTTGGGCGTGACCCAGGGCGGGGCAGCGGATTGGCGATCGATGTCGTGGGCCAATTGGCTGTTGGGCAACGGGCTGGATGCGCCGGTGATCGAAATCACCCTCGGCGGGTTCACCGTCGTTGCCGAGGACGATTGCGTACTGGCCCTGACCGGGGCGAATCTTGGCGCGCACGTGGATGGCGAAGCGTTGGCACCGTGGCGCAGTTTCAGGCTGCATAAAGGTCAGCGATTGCAATTCAATCAGCCGCTGCTCGGGGCTCGGGCTTATCTCGCTGCACCGGGCGGATTCGACGCGCCGAAGGTGTTGGGGAGCAGTGCGACGGTGGTCCGCGAGGAACTCGGTGGTCTGGATGGCATGGGCCGGGCGTTAGCCAAAGGTGCGTCGTTGAACTACTCGGGGAGTTCGCTGCTACTGCTGCGTGAGTTATCCCGTGATCAGGTGCCGGATCTCCAATTCAATCCGCCGCTGGAACTGGTGTTGGGCGCGCAGATTGGTGAGTTCAGCGGGCAGAGTTTGTTCGACGCGTTCAACAATGCCTGGACCCTCGACAGTCGTGCCGATCGCATGGGGATTCGTCTGCTGGGAACGGCGTTGGAGTACCAGGGTAAACCGATGATTTCCGAAGGCATCCCGTTGGGCGCGGTGCAGGTGCCGCCGGACGGGCAGCCGATTGTGTTGCTCAATGATCGGCAGACCATTGGCGGTTATCCGCGATTGGGGGCATTGACGCCGTTGGCGCTGGCGCGGCTGGCGCAATGCCTGCCGGGGGCGCAGGTACGGTTGAGGCCGGTGGTGCAGGACGTGGCGCATCGCGAACAGGTTGAGTATTTGCGGCGACTTTCAGTTCGCTAAAAGCTTCGCGAGCAAGCCCGCTCCCACATTGGATCTGTGTACGACAGAGATTCAATGTGGGAGCGGGCTTGCTCGCGAAGACGGCATCACAGGCAACAAAGATCTCTACTTGGAAAGAAACCGCATCCCTTCCTCCAACCCCCGCAACGTCAGCGGGTACATCTGGTCATTGATCAAATCCCGCACGATGTTGGTCGACGAGGTGTAGCCCCAAGTGTCTTTCGGATACGGGTTGATCCAGATGACTTTCTTGTATTTCTCCATGAAACGCTGCATCCATACGTAACCGGCTTCTTCGTTCCAGTGCTCGACGCTACCGCCGGCCTGGGTGATTTCGTAGGGCGCCATGGCGGCATCGCCGATGAAGATCACTTTATAGTCGGCGCCGTACTTGTGCAGCAGGTCCTGGGTGGAGGTGCGCTCGGACGTGCGGCGCATGTTGTTCTTCCACACCGATTCATAAACGAAGTTGTGGAAGTAGAAATACTCAAGATGCTTGAACTCGGTCTTGCAGGCCGAGAACAGTTCTTCGCAGATCTTCACGTGGGCGTCCATCGAGCCGCCGATGTCGAACAGCAGCAACAGCTTGACGGTGTTGCGCCGCTCCGGCCGCATCTGAATGTTCAGCAGGCCGGCATCGCGAGCGGTGTGGTCGATGGTGCCATCGATGTCCAGCTCTTCCGCCGCACCCTGGCGGGCAAATTTACGCAACCGGCGTAGGGCGACCTTGATGTTACGCGTGCCCAGTTCGACCGAATCGTCGAGGTTCTTGTACTCGCGCTGATCCCAGACCTTGGCCGCTTTGCCCTGGCGCTTGCCGGCATCCCCGACCCGAATGCCTTCCGGGTTGAAGCCGCCGGAGCCGAACGGGCTGGTGCCGCCGGTGCCGATCCATTTGTTGCCGCCGGCATGGCGTTCCTTCTGTTCTTCCAGGCGTTTCTTGAACTCTTCGATCAGCTTGTCCAGGCCTCCGAGAGACTGGATCGCGGCCCGCTCTTCATCCGTCAGGGAACGCTCGAATTCCTTGCGCAGCCAGTCTTCCGGGATCAACGCCTGGAGATGATCGTCGAGTTTTTCCAGGCCATTGAAGTAAGCACTGAACGCCCGGTCGAACTTGTCGAAATGCCGTTCGTCCTTCACCAGAATCGTTCGGGACAGGTAGTAGAACTCGTCCATGTCGGCGAAGGTTACGCGCTGTTTCAGCGCGTTGATCAGGTCCAGCAGCTCGCGTACCGAGACCGGCACCTTGGCTGCACGCATTTCATTGAACAGGTTGAGCAGCATGGCGTTTGCCCTTATCGAGTGCCGCGACGGCTCATGAACGCCAGACGCTCAAGCAATTGCACGTCCTGTTCGTTCTTCACCAGGGCACCGGCCAGCGGCGGAATGGCCTTGGTCGGATCGCGTTCGCGCAGTACCGCTTCGCCGATGTTGTCGGCCATCAGCAATTTCAGCCAGTCCACCAGCTCGGAAGTTGATGGCTTCTTCTTCAGGCCCGGCACTTTGCGCACGTCGAAGAACACGTCCAGCGCTTCGCTGACCAGGTCTTTCTTGATGTCCGGGTAGTGCACGTCGACGATCCTCTGCATCGTGACGCGATCCGGGAAGGCGATGTAGTGGAAGAAGCAGCGGCGAAGGAAGGCGTCCGGCAGCTCTTTCTCGTTGTTGGAGGTAATGATGATGATCGGGCGCTTCTTGGCCTTGATGGTCTCGTCGATCTCGTAAACGTAGAACTCCATCTTGTCGAGTTCTTGCAGCAAGTCGTTAGGGAACTCGATGTCGGCCTTGTCGATTTCGTCGATCAGCAGGATCACCCGCTCTTCGGACTCGAAGGCTTCCCACAGCTTGCCTTTTTTCAGGTAGTTGCGAACGTCGTGGACCTTTTCCGTGCCCAGCTGCGAGTCACGCAGGCGGCTGACCGCGTCGTACTCGTACAGGCCTTGATGCGCCTTGGTGGTGGACTTGATGTGCCAGGTGATCAGCTTGGCACCAAAGGACTCGGCCAGTTGCTCGGCAAGCATGGTTTTACCTGTGCCCGGCTCGCCCTTGACCAGCAGCGGACGCTCCAGGGTGATGGCGGCATTGACTGCCAGCTTCAGGTCATCGGTGGCGACATAGGCCTGGGTGCCTTCGAACTTCATCTGCTAATCCTCGAACGGTAATGCCGACCTGAACGAGGCAGGGCGGGGCGCAATAAGTGTGATGCCCGACTATAACGCGCAGGCCGGTCGACTGTGAACGCAGACGGCTTATTCAGTCTCTGAATGGGGCGTCACATCTTGACTCAGTCTCAGCGGTTGGCCAGTATTTAGCTATCGCCATATTGGCGATAGCTTGCCGAGCATGTCTACTGAATATCGATTTCGCGATACATACCGCATTCAGTTGCACGAGAAGGATCATCCGCCGCCTCATGTCCACCTGACCGGTGGCGGGCTGGACGTCATGCTCTGCCTGGAAACCGTCGAAGTAATGGCGGGCAAGGCACCACCGCTGATTATCAAGGAAGCACTGGCGTGGGTCAGGGCCCATCAAGTGCAATTGCTGGAGGATTGGAAACGATGTTACCCATGAAACGACCACGGCTATCAGCCGTGCAGGCGCTGCCGGATTTCCATCTGGCGCTGACCTTCATCGATGGCCAGCAACTGACCCTGGATTTGAGTCGCGATGTGCAGGCCTTTCCCGGGTTGCAGCCATTGCTGGAAGGGCGCGCGTTTGAAGGTGCAACCCTGGGCGATGATGGCTGGAGTGTTGAATGGCCTGAGCCGGATATCCAGATTGGCGCAGACACGCTTTATCTGGATGCGCTCGCGCAAAATGCATCGGACGAAAACACCCGGATCTTCATCGACTGGCGTGCGCGCACCGGGTTGCCGCTCAATAAGGCCGCCGAGGCTCTGGGGGTCAGTGCCCGCAGCATCACCCGCTACAGCAGTGGCCGTGAAGTGGTGCCCCGATCGCTGGCATTGGCCTGCCTGGGTTGGGACTTCCTGCAGCAGCAGTCGGGTTCCTGCCGGGCGGCTGAAGAATCCGGTCGCTATACCGTCACACGCAAACGTTAACCGGCATCCGGCTTGGGCCGTTCATAGCGGGCATTGAACGCCTGGATGAAACCGTTGCGTAAAATCTGCAAAAACGCCTGGAACGCGCTGATATCTTGCTGGTGCACGTTGCCGCTCAGTTCCACGCGCGTTGCGAACTGGTTTTTCTGCTGGTTCTTGAGCACCGTCTCGGTGCCGCCGACGAGGGCCTCCCAGACGGAGCGGAAAAGTCCTTTCTTCTCGTTCTCCACATCTTGTTGCCAATTGAACACGTCGACGTCCTTCAGCAAGGGTTTGATATAGCCCTTGAGTTGTCCCTTGTTGGCTTCGGCCTCGATCACCACGTCGCCATGGCCGGCATTGAAGTCGAACTTGCCGTAGGCCGAGGCGAAGTCGTTCATGCGTTTGAGTTCGATGTCCCTGGCCCGCAGCCGGAACTCGAAGTCTTCGAAGTTGCTCAGCGGATCGAAGGTGGCCGTGGTTTCCAGTGGCGCATGCCCAAGCAGCAGTGCCTTGCCTTCGAACCGGGCATCACGCTTGCCTTCGGTGTCGACCACATTGGTCAGGTTGTAAATGCTCGCGTTGACCTGGGTGGCGTTCATGTTGACGGGAGGCTTGGAATTGAAGTTTCGAAAACTGATCTTGCCCTCATGAATGCGTATTTCATTGAAGGTGATCGGTGCCAGTTTGCTTAACTGAGCCCGCCAGTCGGTGCCTTCACCCGTTTGGGAGTTTTGCTTGTTGGCACCACCGTCGACGAAGTTCACTTCGGGGTTGATGAACTGCGCCTCGGCCACCACCGCGTGGTCGTACCAGAGCGAATGCCAACTGACCGAGAGGTCGATCAGTGGCGCATTGACGAAAGGCACCGGGACCTTGCCATCGACCTTGACGATTTTCAGTCCGTTGATTTTGTAGGCGCCGCGCCACAGGGCCAGGTCAACGTCGGTGATCTGGCCGCGGTAGTCACCCATGTCCGCCAGTTTGTCGTTCAAGTAGTCGCGCACGATGTAAGGCAGGGCGATGTGCAGCGCAATCAGCAGCACAGCGACGCCGGCGAAAATCCAAAGAGGCCAACTGTATCTACGTTTCATGATGGCAAATCTCAGGCGATGTAAAGCCATTGACTGCGCTGACAACCGGACGTTCGACCTGACTGGACGACTACCGGCAACAGGCATACCTTGGAGGGCTTATTCAACGCTGTATAAGGACCCAGCCATGAGCCGTATTTTCGCTGACAACGCCCATTCCATCGGCAATACGCCGCTGGTGCAGATCAACCGGATCGCCCCCCGCGGTGTGACCATCCTGGCCAAGATCGAAGGGCGAAACCCCGGATATTCGGTCAAGTGCCGGATTGGCGCGAACATGATCTGGGACGCCGAAAGCACCGGCAAACTCAAGCCGGGAATGACCATCGTCGAACCCACCTCCGGCAACACCGGCATCGGACTGGCCTTCGTGGCGGCTGCCCGTGGTTACAAACTGATGCTGACCATGCCGGCGTCCATGAGTATTGAACGACGCAAAGTGCTGAAGGCGCTCGGCGCCGAACTCGTTCTGACGGAGCCGACCAAAGGAATGAAAGGCGCGATTGAAAAGGCCGGCGAAATCGTCGCCAGCAACCCGTCAGCCTACTTCATGCCGGCGCAGTTCGATAACCCGGCCAACCCGGCCATCCATGAAAAAACCACGGGTCCGGAGATCTGGAACGATACCGACGGTGCGGTCGACGTCTTGGTGGCAGGCGTCGGAACAGGCGGAACCATTACCGGGGTTTCGCGGTATATCAAGAATACCCAGGGCAAACCGATTCTCTCGGTGGCGGTGGAGCCGGTTTCTTCGCCGGTGATCACCCAGGCGCGGGCCGGGGAAGAGATCAAACCGCTCGCCCCGCACAAGATCCAGGGTATCGGCGCCGGTTTCGTGCCGAAGAATCTGGACCTGTCGATGGTCGACCGGGTCGAGTTGGTCAGCGACGACGAGTCCAAGGCCATGGCCCTGCGTTTGATGCAGGAGGAAGGGATTTTGTGCGGCATCTCCTGCGGCGCCGCGATGGCTGTGGCGGTGCGCTTGGCGGAAACGCCGGAAATGCAGGGCAAGACCATCGTGGTGATCCTGCCTGACTCCGGTGAACGCTACCTGTCGAGCATGCTGTTCAGTGATCTGTTTACCGACCAGGAGAACCAGCAATAACAAGCTCTGGACCGGGCTGGGACAGTGGGTTGACTCAGGTCAGCCCCTGTTCAGGAACCTTATGTTAAGAAGTGCTTTATTGCGCGATCCTTAACACTGAATGTGAGAACTGCGGGTTATTCCCGTAGCCGGCAATGTTTATCATGCCGGCTGCCACGTCGGGTAAATGGCGTTGTGCAGAGTTGTTTTTTTTCAAGGAGCTGTTGATGACCTTTTCCTTAGTCGCGAAGGCGTCGCTATTGCTGCTGTTTCTCGGCAGTACACTTTATGTGCACCTGCGCGGCAAGGCGCGTTTGCCCGTCCTGCGTCAATTCGTCAACCATTCGGCACTGTTCGCCCCCTATAACGCCTTGATGTACCTGTTCTCCAGCGTGCCGTCCAAACCCTATCTGGACCGCAGCAGGTTTCCCGAACTTGATGTGCTCAGGGACAACTGGCAAGTCATTCGCGACGAAGCGATGCACTTGTTTGACGAGGGTTACATCTGCGCCGCGCAAAAGAACAATGACGCCGGTTTTGGCTCGTTCTTCAAGAAGGGCTGGAAGCGTTTCTACCTCAAGTGGTACGACCAACCCCTGCCATCGGCTGAAGCCCTGTGCCCGAAAACCGTGGCCTTGGTCAGCAGCATTCCCAACATCAAAGGCGCGATGTTCGCGTTGCTGCCTGGCGGCAGTCACCTCAACCCGCACCGCGACCCATTCGCCGGTTCCCTGCGTTATCACCTGGGGCTGTCGACACCCAACTCTGACGATTGCCGCATCTTCGTCGACGGCCAGGTTTATGCCTGGCGCGATGGCGAAGACGTCATGTTCGATGAAACCTACGTGCACTGGGTCAAGAACGAAACAGAGAAGACCCGGGTCATCCTGTTCTGCGACGTCGAACGACCGCTGAGCAACTGCTTCATGACTCGCATCAACCGTTGGATCAGCGCTTTTTTGGGCCGCGCCACCGCGCCCCAGAACCTTGATGACGAACGTGTGGGCGGGATCAACCGGGCCTATGCCTGGAGCAAGAACTCCAGTGACAGGTTCACCGATGTGATCAAACGGTGGAAGCGTCGCAATCCCAAAGCCTACCGCGTGATGCGGCCGGTGCTGGCGGTGGTGGTGTTAGTGTTGTTGGGGTATTGGTTATTTGGGTGATTGTCGGCAACAAAAAACCGCTCTTCGGAGTTTTTTTTTAGGGGACTTTTTCATTGATTTACCCATCTTTCCTCCGCTATTGATCAGAGCTCTTCCAGTTCATCTCGTAGCTGGGCAATGCTGACGCCAGCAAGCTTTCTAGCCTTTGACCTATACAGTTGATACCGAAGATACGTCCGTTCCCTTGGCATACGATCTCTTGCATTCCATGTCCCCTACAGCGGGCGTTGCAGTTTCTCCCAAGCCTAGGCATCTGAACTCAGCCTGTCGTTACTGGCCCTTTGACCAAGTCATTGCAATCCATGTCGAGCGCTGGTTATAGTCGGCGCACAGTGAGTTTCAGGATTCGCTTTTTTATCCCTCGTATAAAGATCAGCCCATGCCAGCTTCCCTCATCAAAGCGGTAGTCGATTCAGCGGTCAACGCTGGCGTCGTGCCGTGCGGGAATCAGCAGCCTGTGCAGATCAGTCATTACCCCCCACCTGTCAGTAGCACGCCGGTGTGCGCAGTCGTATCACCGCCAAGCGTTGGCTTCTCGGGCTGATCAGCGTTTTTCTGCTGTTCCCATGCCCGTCTGAAAAACGCCCGCTTGAAAAAACTACTGAATTTCAGCTTCGGCTGAGTTGGCTTTTTGCCTGACTACAGGTGGTATTCATGTTTGTCCTTTCGAAAAAGTCCGCACTCGCGGCGGCGTCCACGAGCCTGTTCGTCCTGCTGTGGAGCAGCGGGGCGATCTTCTCAAAATGGGGGCTGGCCCATGCGTCACCCTTTGCGTTTTTGCTGTTTCGCTTTGCCATCGCACTGTGCGGTCTGGTGTTATTGGTACCGTTGCTCAAGCTGAAGTTGCCCAAGGGCGGCAGGCCGATGTTGTTTGCAATGGCCACGGGCGTGGTGCTGCTGGGGGCTTATCAGATTTTCTATCTGCTGGCCCTGGATCTGAAGGTCACGCCGGGGGTGATGGCAACCATCATGGGCGTGCAGCCGATTCTCACCGTGGTGATCATGGAGCGTCAGCGATCAATCAGCAGAATGTTCGGTCTGGCCCTGGGCCTGGCCGGGTTGATCATGGTGGTTTACCAGGGTATCGGTCTGGCCGGCATGTCGTTGGCTGGAATGCTCTTCGGTTTGCTGGCGCTGGCGAGCATGACGTTCGGCTCGATCATGCAGAAGCGCATCACCGACAATCCCCTCGGCACACTGCCGGTTCAATACCTGGCGGGGTTGTTGCTCTGCGGGATTTTCGTGCCGTTCCAGCCGTTTCATTTTGAACACGGCACCGGTTTTATCGTGCCGGTGTTGTGGATGGGACTGGTGGTGTCGGTACTGGCGACCTTGTTGCTGTATCGCTTGATCGCCCGGGGCAATCTGGTGAATGTCACCAGTCTGTTCTACCTGGTGCCCGCGGTCACAGCGATCATGGACTACCTGATTTTTGGCAACCGATTGGCGGCACTGAGCATGCTCGGGATGCTGCTGATCATCGTCGGCCTGGTATTCGTATTCCGTAAAACCGCTTGAACCCGAAAAGGCCCGGAGCATTGCTCCGGGCCTTTTTCATTGGGTCAGCGCATGCTCGGCCCGCACCGAATTCATGAACGCCTGCATCGCCGACGATTGAATGCGATGACGCCGGGTGATCAGTCCGAACGGCGGCAGTCGTGCTTCGAACTTGATCGGTAACACCGCCAGCAGGTCGCGGCCGGGATAATCCTCGACCACTGACACCGGCGTGACACCGAGCATGTCGGTTTGCTGCACCAACGAAAGCAACGTCATGATCGAGGTGGTTTCGACAATACTGCTGGGGATGTCGACCCGAGCGTTGTGGAACACCTGATTGATGATCGCGCGCATCGGGCTTGGATGTTGTTGCAGCACCCAGGTCATGTGCTGCAATTCCGCCCAGCTCAACTGCTTCTCCTGCGCCAGTGGATTTTGCGCGCCGGCGATCACGCACAGGGCTTCTTCACCGAGGCTATCGAACAGCAACTCTTCGGCCCGCGCACCGGGTGGAATCCGCCCCAAAACGATATCCAGTTGATCCTGCAACAGCGCCTGCACCAGCACGTCGCTGGTATCGACCTGGATGCTCATCGACAACCGTGGATGGCTTTGTTTCAAGGTCGCGATGGTCCGGGTCAACAACCCCGAGGCCAGTGCCGGAATCGCACCGACCGCCACCCGACCAAGGTTGCCGGATTCGAGCGCTACCAGTTCCTCACGCATGCCGCTGAGTTCGGCGAACACCATGCGCGCGTAATAAATAACGGTTTCCCCGAATGGGGTAGAGCGCATGCCGCGGGGCAAGCGCTCGAAGAGTTCGACGCCGAGCAGGTCCTCGGCTTCGTGCAGCATCTTGGTCGCCGCCGGTTGGGTCATGCCGATGTGGTCGGCGGCGCGGCGCAACGAGCCGAATTCCTGCAGCGCCAGCATCAGCCGCAGTTGGCGCAGACGCAGTCGACTGTGGATCACATTGGCATCAGGAATTCGGGTCATGGGCCGCACTCGCAAAAAGGACTGCGGCAAGCCTGACAATAAATGTCAGGCGTTGCCAGCATTGCTGTGTCACAGCACCGATTTTGGCTTGGCGACGTGGGGTTTGCGCAGGCCCATCAAGGTTTGCAACGCCTTGGAAATCAGCGGCCAGAACAGCATCAGCAGCGCCGCCGTGGTCAGGCTGCCCACCAATGGGTTGGACCAGAAGATTCCCAGTTGCCCGTCGGAGAACAGCATTGACTGACGGAACGCATCTTCCGCCTTGTCACCCAACACCGCCGCCAGTACCAGCGGAGCAATCGGGTAGCCGAGTTTCTTGAACAGATAACCCAGCGCGCCGAAGCCCAGCATCAGCACTACGTCGAAGAACGAGTTGTGCACCGAGTACGCGCCGATGGCGCAGACCATGATGATAATCGGCGCGATGATCGAGAACGGAATGCGCAGGATCGACGCGAACAACGGCACGGTGGCCAACACCACGATCAGGCTCACCACGTTGCCCAAATACATGCTGGCGATCAGGCCCCAGACAAAATCATGCTGTTCGACGAACAGCGTCGGCCCGGGATGCAGGCCCCAGATCATCAACCCGCCAAGCATCACCGCCGCCGTGGCCGAGCCGGGGATGCCCAGGGTCAGCATCGGCAGCAGGGCGCTGGTGCCGGCAGCGTGGTCGGCGGTTTCCGGGGCGATCACGCCTTCGAGTTCACCCTTGCCGAAGTTCTCGCGGTTCTTCGAGAAGCGTCGCGCCAGGCTGTAGCTCATGAACGATGCCGCAGTCGGACCGCCGGGCGTGATGCCCATCCAGCAACCGACCAGGGTGCTGCGCACAATGGTCCACCAGTAGCGCGGCAGTTTGGCCCAGGTACGCAGGATGATCATCGGTGTGATGCGCGCATGCTCGCCACGGAACACCAGGCCTTCTTCCACGGTGCAGAGGATTTCGCCAATGCCGAACAGGCCGATCACCGCGACTTCAAAGCTGATGCCGGTCATCAGGGCTGGCTGGTCGAAGGTCAGGCGCAGGTTGCCGGACACGGTGTCCATGCCAACGGCGGCCATGGCGAAGCCGATCATCATCGCCACCACGGTTTTCAGTGGCGGATTTTTGCTCATGCCGATGAACGTGCAGAACGCCAGCAAGTACACCGCGAAGAACTCCGGTGAACTGAAAGACATGGCAAACGCGGCAATCTTTGTCGACAGGAATGTCAGCAACAGCACACCGGCCAACGCACCGATCAGCGCCGAGCTGAACGCGGCGGTGAGGGCTTCGGCGGCGCGACCTTCGCGGGCCATCGGGTAGCCGTCGAAGGTGGTCGCCACCGATGAGGGCTCGCCGGGAATGTTGAACAGAATCGAGGTGATCGAGCCGCCGAACAGCGCGCCCCAATACATGCACGACAACAGAATGATCGCCGACACCGGCGACATGGTGAACGTCAGCGGCAGCAACAATGCCACGCCATTGGGGGCGCCGAGGCCGGGCAATACGCCGACCAGGATGCCCAGCAGCACGCCGATCACCATCAGGCCGATATGGCCCGGGGTCAGGATCAGGTTCATGCCTTGCAGCAGGGAATCGAACTCGCTCATTTGAAACTTCTCCCGGCCAGAGTAATCCAGTCGCCCATCGGGCCGGCATCCAGCGGGACCTTGAACCACAATGCGAAAATCAGGTAGCTGGCCAGCACTGCGCCCAGGGACACGGTGCCGATCATCCACTTGCCGTAAGGTTTGGCGCGGACCGTGTCACGCCACATGAACCAAGCGATGAACACCGCCGAGGCCACATAGATGCCGGTAAACGGCATGGCCGCGACGAACAGCGCAATCGGGATGAACACCGACAACACCTGCTTGAACGCACTGCGGCTGACGAACGCAACGCTCAGCGCTTGCCAGCGCACCACGGTCAATACGCCATTGGCCACGCTTGCGGCGCTCAGCATCAAACCGATGTAGAAGGGAAAGTAACCCGGCTCGGGGCCGGAATCGCCCCAGCCGATACCTTGTTCGATGCTGCCGAACATCACCACCACGCCGATGAGCGTGGTGAAGAGTGTCAGGCCGAGTTCGACCCAGCGGGTGCCGACCAGCGTGGGAGAATCCGAAGAATGGGACATGAAAAAACCTCCAGAAGGTGACGGCCGTACGCAGGCGAACGGCCGCAGGCAACTCAGTTTTTCAGCCAGCCGGCTTCCTTGAACACCGGCGTGACGCGGGCGGTGTCCTTTTCAATGTAGGCGGTCAGCGGCTCGCCTTCGAGGAAGGTAGGCACCAGCGCGTTCTGCTTGACGTAGGCCTTGAACTCCGGAGTCTCGGTAACTTTGCGCATCAGCTCGACATAAAACGCCCGTTGTTCGGCGGTGACTTCGCCGGGCATGAACACGGTGCGCGGGAACCGATACTGATCGATGCCCAGGCCTTGTTCGTGACAGGTCGGTACGTCGGCCCAGGATTTGTCACCGGCGACTTTCTCGGTGTAGGTCATGCGCTCTTTACTGAACACGCAAAGCGGTTCGACCTGGTCACCGCGCCATTGGCTGATGCTTTCGCTGGGGTTGTTGACGTTGGCGGCGATGTGTTTGCCCGCCAGTTGCGTCGCGGCTTCGCTGCCGCTCTTGAACGGGATGTACACCAATTTGCTGTTGTTGGTCTGGTTGAGCAGCAGGGTCAGGGTCTGGTCGACGTCCTTGGATTGGCTGCCACCCATGCGCAGTTTCGACGGGTCAGCCTTGGCCGCTTCGTAGAAGCTTTTGGCGTCTTTCCACGGGGCACCCTTGTAGCTCCAGAGAATGAAGTCATCTTCGGCCACGGCGGCAACGGGGGTCAGTTCCTGCCATTGATAACCGAGCTTGGACACCAGCGGCAACAGGTAGATGTTGTTGGTGCCGATCACCAGTTTTTCCGGATCGCCCTTGTTCATTTTCAGGTCGAGAAAGGCTTCGGCGCCGTTGCCGCCGCCCTTGTTCAGGACGATGGTATTCACGTCGAGGAATTTGTGAGTGGTGATGATCGACTGGATCAGCCGGCCAAGCTGGTCGGTGCCGCCACCGGGGCCGCCGGCAACCACGATTTCGACGTTCTTGTCCGGTTGCCAGGCGTGAGCGAGGGCCGGAAGGGCACCGGCGGCGACCAGGGTACAGCCGAGAAACAGACGGGATGTGCGACGGACGAATGCATTTCGCATGGAAGGCCTCGTTTTTGTAGTTGTTATGAGTGACTTGTCTGCGCTCGAAAGCCGCAAGTCTGGATTGAGTGTGGGAAGGACCACGCGCCGCGTCTAGTCAAAACAATACATACACCGATAGCCTGGGGTTATAGGTCGCGACAGGCAAAACGACGCTTATCGCTCAAGGCTTTGCGCCAGAGCCTTTTGCGAGGAAAGTCGGGTTAACGCGATCCATTGAAAGCGCCCTGAAAGCAGGGCATGCCATAACCCGAGGCTATCGCCTTATTTCAAGTTTTGATTAGACGGTTATCACTGAGCCTTCGATAGTGCTTACCAGCGGCGCCAGGGAGCGGCACTGCTCCAAACATAGAAAGCTGCATCGACAACAATAATAAAAGAGGTACGCACCATGGCTCGTCCCAGTGCTTCCCTGCATCTGCCCGGCGCAGATGTTCAGCCAGCGGAAGCGGCAACCCCGCTGACCGGCGCCACCAAGGCCAGCAGCGTACGCTGGCGAATCTTTGCGATCATCTTCGCGTTGACCATGGTCAACCTGATCGACCGGGTCTCGCTGTCTATCGCGATGCCGACCATTGCCCATGAGTTTTCCCTGTCGCCCAGCACGCAAGGGCTGATTCTCAGCAGCTTCTTCTGGGCGTATGCGCTGTTGCAGATCCCTGGCGGCTGGATGATTGATCGCTTTGGCCCGCACCGGGTCATCAGCTGGTCTACCGGATTGTGGGGCACGTTTCAGGTGCTGGCGGCGTTTGCGACCGGCGGCTTGTCGTTGCTGTTTGCGCGGGTTGCTCTCGGTGCGGCCGAGGCGCCGTTGTTTCCCTCCGGCGGCAAGCTGATTTCCCTGTGGCTGGCCCCGAGTGAGCGCAGTCGCGGCGCGGTGCTGATGGACAGCGGCAGCCCGTTGGGCGTGGCGCTTGGCGGGTTGATCATTGCTTATTTGATTGCTTCGCTGGATTCGTGGCGCCTGGCGTTCGTGATCGCCGGCATCGCGACATTGGTGCTGGCCTGGCTGGCGCGGCGTTATCTGCGTGATGATCCGGCCAGCCACCCGCAGGTGAATGCGGCGGAACTGGAGAAAATCAACGCCGGACGTGCCACACCTGCTGCCGAAGCCGCCCGCGCGCCGGTCAAAGGCCTGGGCATTGCCGCACGTTCCCTGACGGGTTTGCTGATCGGTCGTGCCAGTTGGGCGATGGTTTACTTCGGCCTACTGACCTGGGGCCCGAGTTATCTGGCCCAGGCACGTGGCTTCGATATCAAGGGCATCGGCGCGGCGACGTTCGTGATCTTCGTCTGCGGTGCGCTGGGTTCGTTGACCGGCGGTTTCCTCTGCGACGGGTTGATCCGCAAAGGCGTCAGTCGCGGTGTAGCCGTCAAGAGCCTGCTGGCGTTTTCCGGTCTGGTGGCCCTCGGCGCGTTCCTGTTGCTGCCGACCCTGAGCGATCCTTTTGCGGCCGTGGCGTTGTTGGCCATGACCGCGTTTTTCTTGATGTGGGGCAGCCTCTACTGGAGCTTCCCGGCGTTGCTGGCGGCACCCGCGCGAGTCGGGTTGATCGGTGGCGTGATGAACATGGCCGGCAGTACCGGTGGCATTGCGGTGCCGATTCTGGTGGGGATCATTCTGCAAATGACCGGTGGTTTTGCGCCGGTGTTGGGCTTCTTCGCGGCGTGCTCGGCGGTGTTTGTTCTGGCCACGTTGTTCATCAGTCTCGATGAGGTGCGTTATGACTGAACGCTTATCCGGTAAGGCATGGAACGGCCCGATCATCGATGCTCATCATCACTTTTGGGACCCGGCCATCAACGACCACCCCTGGCTGGCTTCCGACGCCAACATCCCGTTCCGTTACGGCGATTACAGCGCGATCAAGCGCCGCTATTTTCCCGAGGATTACTTCGCCGATGCGGGTGAACACCGGGTGGTGCAAACGGTGTACGTCGAGACCGAATGGAACCCGCAGGATCCGATTGGCGAAACCCGTTTCATCGAACAACTGGCGGCGCGATACGGCGTACCGAATGCAGTGGTCGCGCAAGCCTGGCTCGATCACCCGGACGCCATCGCGGTGCTCACCGAACAAGCGCGCTTCAAGCATGTGCGCAGCGTTCGCCACAAACCCGGCGGGCCGACCACGCCTGCCCAAGTTGGCCATGTACGCAGCCTGATGAGCGACGAACACTGGCGCCGCAGTTTTGCCTCACTGCAAGGGCTGGGGTTGCATTTCGATTTGCAGACACCCTGGTGGAACCTGCACGAGGCCGAACGGCTGGCCCGGGACTTTCCCGGCACCACGCTGATTCTCAATCACGCCGGGCTGCCGAATGATCGCAGTGCCGAAGGCCTGGCGGGTTGGCGTTTGGCGATGGCGCGGCTGGCCGAGTGGCCGAACGTGCAGGTGAAAATTTCTGGCCTGGGACAGGGCGGTCAGCCGTGGCGCGCCAGAAACAACGCCTGGATCGTGCGCGAAGTGATCGCGATATTCGGCAGCGACCGGGCGATGTTCGCCAGCAACTTCCCCGTGGACAGCCTGTGCGGCTCGTTCGACGACATTTACAGCGGTTTCAAATCCATCGTTGCTGATTTGCCAGAGGCCGATCAGGAGCGACTGTTCTACAGCAACGCGCAGCGGGTTTATCGCTGCGAGCCTTGCGCCATTGACCGAACCTGGCCTGAACCCTTGAGGAGTGAAGCATGAACAAGACAACCATCGCCATGGTCCTGGGTGACCCGGCAGGCATCGGCCCGGAACTGATCGCACGCCTGCTCGCCGAGCCCGACGTGCGCCGTCAGGCCAACGTGATTTTGATCGCCGATGAGGCGGAAATGCGCCGCGGCATGCGCATCGCCGGGACGGAGTTTCCTTATCGTCGTGTGGAGTCTCTGGATCAGCTGGATTTCCGCGATGACACGCCGCTGTTCTACGATTTTCGCGGCGACACCATTGGCGAATTCCCCCGCAGTGAAGCCAGCGTCATCGGCGGTCGCTACAGCCTCGACACCCTGGAAAAAGCCCTGCGCCTGACCGAGATCGGCACCACTGATGCGGTGCTCTTCGGGCCGTTGAACAAGACCTCGCTGCACATGGCCGGCATGGCCCACAGCGACGAACTGCACTGGTTTGCCGAACTGCTGGATTTCCATGGGCCGTTCTGCGAATTCAACGTGCTCGACAATCTGTGGACTTCACGGGTGACGTCCCACGTGGCCCTGGCCGACGTGCCGGGCATGCTCAGCCAGACGCGGGTGGTGGAAGCGATTCAACTGATCGATACCGCCCTCAAGCGCAACGGCCTGGAAAAACCGCGCATTGGCGTGTGTGGCTTGAACCCGCATAACGGTGACAACGGCTCGTTCGGCCGCGAAGAACTGGACATCATCGGCCCGGCGGTGCGCTCGGCGCAGGCGCTGGGGATCGCGGCCGAAGGACCGTATCCGGGGGACACGATTTTCCTCAAGGTGCAGGGCGACGCCAGTGCCTTCGATGCGGTGGTGACGATGTATCACGACCAGGGGCAGATCGCGATCAAGTTGATGGGCTTCTCGCGAGGGGTGACGGTGCAGGGCGGGTTGCCGATTCCGATTACCACCCCGGCCCATGGCACTGCGTTCGACATCTCGGGGCAGGGCAAGGCAAATGTCGGCGCGATTCGCCAAGCGTTCGAAATCGCCTGCCGGATGGGCGCCAACAGCTACTGACACAACACTATTCCTGTGGGAGCGGGCTTGCTCGCGAAAGCAGTCTTTCAGTCACTGCAAAGGTGACTGTCGGGCCGCCTTCGCGAGCAAGCCCGCTCCCACATTTTTTTGTGTGAAGCCTGATAACCCTATCTACCCATTAATCCATTTTTCCTATCACCCCAGGTTATCGCCGGATACGCATAAGTGATTATCCGCCACCCCTTTGCGCTGGCTAAAGTCGCTCCATCGAATGCCCGCAACCGGCCACACGATCGGTTCTGCGCAGCGACTCAACAACTACAAGAAGCCGGCAGCACAAGGAACTGTATTCATGAAAATCAAAGCGATCCGTACCCGCGTTTTCGAGTGGAAAGGCAAAGTCGTTCCACCTCAGGCGCACTTCTGCACCAACGCCAGCGACATCCTGTTCGAGCGCGGCGATGCCATGGGCTCGTTCCGCTTCCACGGCTGGCTGGTGGTGGAAGTCGAGACCGACACCGGTCTTGTCGGCATCGGTAACTGCGCCCTGGCGCCGCGTGTGGCCAAGGAAATTATCGACACCTATCTGGCGCCGATCGCCATTGGCGAGGACCCGTTCGACAACGAATACATCTGGCAGAAAATGTATCGCCAGAGCCACGCCTGGGGGCGCAAAGGCATTGGCATGGCGGCGATCTCGGCGATCGACATCGCCATCTGGGACATCATGGGTAAAGCGGTCAACAAGCCGGTGTTCAAGCTGCTCGGCGGCCGCACCAAGGAAAAAATCTGGACCTACGCCTCCAAGCTCTACGCCAACGATAACCTCGACCTGTTCCTCGAAGAAGCCCAGGGTTATCTGAACCAGGGTTTCACCGCGTTGAAAATGCGTTTCGGCTACGGTCCGAAAGACGGCCCGGCGGGCATGCGCAAGAACATCGAGCAAGTACGCGCCCTGCGCAATCTGGCTGGCCCCGACATCGACATCATGCTCGAGTGCTACATGGGCTGGACCCTGGAATATGCGCGCCGCATGTTGCCCAAACTCGCCGATTTCGAACCGCGCTGGCTCGAAGAACCGGTGATCGCCGACGACATCGAAGGCTACATCGAGCTGAAGAAAATGGGGATCATGCCGATCTCCGGCGGCGAGCATGAATTCACCTCCTACGGCTTCAAGGATCTGCTGGAACGCCGCGCTATCGACGTGATCCAGTACGACACCAACCGCGTCGGCGGCATCACCGCCGCGCGCAAGATCAACGCCATGGCCGAAGCCTGGTCGGTGCCAGTGATCCCGCACGCCGGGCAGATGCACAACTATCACCTGACCATGTCCACCACCGCCTCGCCGATGGCCGAGTTCTTCCCGGTGTTCGACGTCGAGGTCGGCAACGAGCTTTTCTACTACGTGTTCAAGGGCGAGCCGCAACCAGTCAACGGCTACATCCAGCTCGACGATGACAAGCCGGGCCTGGGCCTGGAAATCTCCGATGAATACCTGAGCGACTTCAACATCATCGAATGATGTTCAGGCGCCGCGCGGGCGGCGCCATCCACGACTTTCTGGAGGGCTGACATGCGCCTGATTCAATTCGAAAACGCTGCCGGGGAGCGCCAGGTCGGTCTCGTCGAGGGTCCACAGGTCCAGGTGCTGCGCGACACTCGCAGCACCCGTGAACTGGCACTCGCGGCGATCCGCGCCCAGCGCAGCCTGCAAGAAGAAGTCGCGCAACGCGGCACCGAGCCAGGCCCGGACTACGCGCAACTGTTGCAGCAGGGCCAAGTCCTGCCGCCGCTGGATCACGAAGATCCGGCCCATTGCCTGATCAGCGGCACCGGCCTGACTCACCTGGGCAGCGCATCGGCGCGGGACAAAATGCACCAGCAGGATGGCGCGGTCGAAGCTGGCATGACCGACACCATGCGCATCTTCAAGTGGGGCCTGGAGGGCGGCAAACCTGCGGCCGGGCAGGTCGGAGCGCAACCGGAATGGTTCTACAAGGGTGACGGCAGCATCGTCGTGCGCCCCGGCGCGGACTTCCCGGTACCACCGTTTGCCGAAGACGCCGGGGAAGAACCGGAACTCACCGGCCTCTATGTGATCGGCGACGACGGCCAGCCATACCGCGTCGGCTATGCCTTGGGCAACGAGTTCTCCGACCATGTGATGGAGCGACGCAATTACCTGTACCTCGCGCACTCGAAACTGCGCTTCTGCGCCTACGGCCCGGAGCTGCGTGTCGGCGAATTGCCCAAGCACCTGGCCGGCACCAGCCGGATCAAACGCAACGGCGAAACGATCTGGGAAAAGGAGTTTCTCAGCGGCGAAGACAACATGTGCCACAGCCTTGCCAACCTCGAATTTCATCACTTCAAGTACGCGCAGTTTTTGCGTCCGGGCGATGTTCACGTGCATTACTTCGGCACTGCCACATTGTCGTTTGCCGACGGCGTGAAAACCCAGCCGGGGGATCGTTTTCAGATCAGCCTCGATGAGTTCGGTGCACCGCTGGAAAACGGTATTGGCGAAAGCGCCCAGCCGTTGGCCATCGGCCAGGTTCGTGCGCTCTAAGCCTTCAATTACCGGCGATGTTGGCCGGTCAAGGAATCACTCATGACATTGCCACTTGGACACAACTACATCGGCGGTCGTCGCAGCGCCAACGGAACGCTGCAACTGCAAAGCCTGGATGCCACAACCGGCGAACCATTGCCCGGCAGTTTCTTCCAGGCCACTGAGGCGGAAGTGGACGCTGCCGCCAACGCGGCTGCCGCTGCGTACCCGATCTACCGCAACCTGAGTGCCGAGAAACGCGCGCAGTTTCTCGACGCCATCGCTGATGAAATCGATGCCTTGGGCGATGACTTCGTCGCAACGGTGTGCCGCGAAACCGCATTGCCGGCCGGCCGTATCCAGGGCGAACGCGGTCGCACCAGCGGCCAGATGCGTCTGTTCGCCAAGGTTCTGCGTCGCGGTGATTTCTACGGGGCGCGGATTGATCGGGCGTTGCCGGACCGCCAACCGTTGCCGCGTCCGGATCTGCGTCAGTACCGCATCGGCCTGGGACCTGTCGCAGTGTTCGGCGCCAGCAACTTTCCGCTGGCGTTTTCCACTGCTGGCGGCGACACGGCATCGGCACTGGCCGCCGGTTGCCCGGTGGTATTCAAGGCACACAGCGGACACATGGCGACGGCCGAGTGGGTGGCGGACGCGATCATCCGCGCTGCCGAGCGCACTGAGATGCCGGCCGGCGTATTCAACATGATTTACGGCGGCGGGGTCGGTGAGTGGCTGGTCAAGCACCCGGCGATTCAGGCGGTGGGCTTCACCGGTTCGCTCAAGGGCGGCAATGCCCTGAGCCACATGGCCGCGACCCGCCCGCAGCCGATCCCGGTGTTTGCCGAGATGTCGAGCATCAACCCGGTGTTCCTGCTGCCCAAAGCTCTCGCGGAGCGGGGCGAGCAGATCGCCGCGCAACTGGCCGGTTCGGTGACGCTGGGTTGCGGTCAGTTCTGTACCAATCCGGGTCTGGTCATTGGCCTGCGTTCACCGCAGTTCAGCCTGTTTCTGGAAACGTTTTGCGCCAGCATGAACCAGCAACCGGCGCAGACCATGCTCAACGCCGGCGCGTTGCTCAGTTACAGCAAAGGCCTGGGCGAACTGCATGAACATCCGGGGCTGACGCACCTGGCGGGCAAACCGCAACAGGGCAATCAAGCCCAGCCACAGGTGTTCCAGGCTGACGTCAGTCTGTTGCTCAAGGGCGATGAACTGCTTCAGGAAGAAGTGTTCGGGCCGACCACCATCGTGATTGAAGTCGAGGATCAGGCGCAGCTGGCGGCGGCGTTGCACGGCTTGCGCGGGCAACTGACGGCGACGTTGATTGGCGAGGCCGAGGAGTTGTTGGAATACCGTTGGCTGGCGGAGGCGTTGCAGGAAAAGGTCGGCCGGATTCTGCTCAACGGCTATCCGACCGGGGTCGAGGTGTGCGAGGCGATGGTGCATGGCGGGCCGTACCCGGCGACTTCGGATTCGCGGGGGACGTCGGTCGGAACGTTGGCTATCGATCGCTTCCTGCGGCCGGTGTGCTTCCAGAATTATCCGGATGGGTTGTTGCCTGAGGCGTTGCAGAACGCTAATCCGCTGGGGATTCGGCGGTTGTTGGATGGGGAGGTGAGTGACCAGGCTTTGTGATTTTTGGTGTCTGGACTATTGCCTTCGCGAGCAAGCCCGCTCCCACATTGGATCTGTGTCACGACGAAGATCCAATGTGGGAGCGGGCTTGCTCGCGAAGGGGCCGTCAGCCACACCACAACACTACCGCGCAGACACCTCAGCCGACTTCACCGCTGCAGGCTTCAACACCAACCACAGCGCCACCGCAATCAACACCCCGCCATAGATGTGCGCCATCGACAGCGGCTCATCCAGCAACAGCGCCCCCCACAACACCCCGAACGGCGGGATCAGGAAGGTCGTAGTCATCGACTTCACCGGCCCGACCGAGCTGAGCAGACGGAAGTAAATAATGTACGCCAAGGCCGTACACACCAATCCCAACCCCAGCAACGATAACCAGACATTCCAGCCGCCCCAGCTCGCCGGCGGCTGGCTGATCACGCTGTAACCGAACAATGGCAACAAAAACAAAGTCGCCCCGAGCATACTGCCCACCGCCGAAAGACGACTGTCGAGACCTCCCGCGTGATCGAGCCAGCGACGAGCCAGGAACCCGGCAAAACCGTAGCAGGTCGTGGCGAGCAAGCAGGCAAGGGCGCCCATCAGCAGTTCCATGTCGAACGCCACCGGACCGGCACGCGTCAGGATGCCGACGCCAAACAGCCCGAGAAACACCCCGCCCAGCTTGGCGCCCGTGAGTTTTTCATGGAAGAACAGACCGCCGATCAACACCCCCATCAGCGGCGTGGTGGCGTTGAAAATCGCCGAATAGCCGGCCGGCAGCACTTGCGCGGCGACTGAATACAGAGTCGCCGGAATCCCGGAGTTGATCACCCCGAGCAGCATCACGGTTTTGAGTTTGCCTTTGAAATCCCAGCTGATGCGCATCAGCCCGAGGATCACCAGCAACCCGACCGCCGCAATCGACACCCGGAAAAACGCGGTGGGGATTGTGCCAATCACTGGGGCGATGATGCGCATGAACAAGAAACTCGCGCCCCAGATCGCCGCCAGCGACAGCAATCGAAAAATATCGACGGGGTTCACGGTGCACTCCTTTCTTTATGGGGCCGAGAGTGTTGCCGAGAGTTCTGGCGATCGCAACCGCTAACTGGGCATTGAAACCACAAGCTCGATCTTAAGTTGAGGTTTTAGGACGTGGTATTTACAAGCTGTCTATGGCCTCGCTAAATCCCACTCGCATTGTTTCAACCGATCATTGTCAGTGCCATTTCGGGTTTTGATATCGCCGTTTTTGTCTAGGTATACGTGTGTCTCGGGCCACTCTGGCGTGACGCTAATGCAATGCCAACGGCCTAGTTCGCTTTTCCAGGAAAATTCCATGAAGAACTGGCTATTGGGAAATAGATATCCGTTGTCACTTACGGAACTTCCTGGTGGCATGCGCCCCCTGTAGATCCGATCCTTGACGTTCCAGACGTATCGCAGTTCTTCCCGCCCTTCCTTGGGATAGTGGACGGTTACAGTGGGTAGTACGCTCTGCCACATGGCAATCCCTACCAGAGGCAGCAATGGAACCAATAACCACCATCTAAATTGATTTCTCATTTTATTTGCAGTCGTGGACACTGACGCCGTCTCCCCAATCATTTGGTCCTACTGCCAACACTTCATCCATCACCATTTTTGGTGTTATTCCGCCGTTTGGGTATTTGTTAGCGAGCTTCACACCTATGCTGATCGATACCCTATCAGCGACATCGTCCCATGATCGCAAAGCGGTCCATGGGCTAGCCGAAGGATGAGGGCCGGGAAGTGTCCTTTCCGCTTTCCGTTTATTTTTTAATTCCTCAATTTTTCTCAGGATGTCAGACGCAATCTGTTCAGCCTCGGCACCATCCAGTAGCACACTTTCTGAAAGCCCACCGATGATCCCGACGTATCCGTAATGGACGTTCAACCAGATGTCGTAGTAATAATCGTACTGCCCCTGCTTATGACGCACACCGGGGAATAGCCGACGGAGCTTCGGCTTGTGATCCCACACTTGGTCCTGGCCAACTTTTTTGGTCCATATCGCCGCCGCTGCAACTTTCTTCGCTTTTGCAATGCTGGCGAAGTTCGGTGGTCCACTCATGCGTGCGAGCAACGGTAACTCCGTATACTCTTTCGCCGCCGCGCGGGGATCGTAGTCAATCAACTTTCTCATCTCCAGAACAGCCGGATCATGGATGTTTCGATTCATCTCCCCAGCAATGTAACTCGCCAACTCTTCCATCATGTCTGGATGAGGGCAGACCTTTTGAGTCTTTCGAAAGGCGATATAGAACGGCGGGATTGCGGTTTCAGGGAACCAGACAATCATGTCTTGATACTCCGGCGGATGCACCGGGTTAACCAGAATCTTGTTGGCGGTTTCAGTTGGCGGGTACACCCACACAGGCGGAAGCGTTGGCGCGTCTTTCAGGGCGGTTATTTTCGCCGTGGCGCTTGATTCAGTTGCGGGTGTCCAGATCAGTTTGATGCCTTGAACCAGCTCGACGACAAATCTTTCACCGTCTGCCGTAGCCGCGACGACCGGCACGTTTTCCCAATCTTTGTTCTTGCCGGTGTAGAACCCGTAAGCGCGAACAGAATCGTTTGGGAGGTGTTCAACGTGAACCCGCACCCGTGTTTTGGCAGTGGTGAGCATGGCGAATTGATCGAGTGTATAAAGCGCGCGGTCGGGTGAGGTCGTGTTCGGTATGAGTACAGCGGCGAGGATATTCAGATTCGGCGGGGCCATCGCCAAAGTGCCCCCCCAAACGGCTGGTTAGTGCCGTGGCGCTGCCAGACCCACCTATCCACGTTAACGGCGTGTCAGCCGCAGGCATCGCTGAACCGCTGCCCAACACTGCAAAGGCTCCGTACTGTGTCAGCAACTCTACGGGGATGAATCCTCCGGGGTTGCTGTTATTGATTAAGCCGTCTGGCAACGAGCCGCTCTTGGCGAACACACAACCCTTGGTGTCGGGCTTTGGTACGGGCTGCGGGCGGTGTTCGTTGCGTCGGGCTTCGTCGCGGGCCAGCCCTTGTTCATACCGGAGTATGTCGGTCGCTTGACGGCGCAGGTCTTCGGCGGTCGGTTTGCGGGGAGTACAGGCGGGGCAACCACACATGATAAATGCGTCCATACATTCGTCGAGAAAACGCACCCTAACGGGAGGTTTAATGAGCGGCTGTAGGGCGATTCCGAATTGCAGTGCTCCGCTTTCCTGTTTTCATGTGGCTGCTGTGATGCAGCATCGGCGCAAAATTACGCTTCTCCTGCACCCGGTTCACTGGCTAAGCTCAGGCCTTCCGGAATTCCCGTTGAGGTCTCACCTATGCCGCAGCAATGGCCAGCCGCCGATATCGCCCGACTGATCCTCGATGGCTTTGACGATTACCGCGAGCATTTCCGTCAGATCACCGACGGTGCCCGGGCCCGTTTCGAACAGGCCAAGTGGCAGGAGACGCAAATCGCGTCGGCCGCGCGGATCAATCTGTACGAAGAAAAAGTCAGCGAAACGGTGGAGCGCCTGCGCATCGCGTTTGACACCGAAACGCTGGACGTCAGCTGCTGGCCGCTGGTCAAAAGCGCGTACATCACGCTGATCGACCTGCGCTTCGACGATGAACTGTCCGAAACCTGGTACAACTCGATCTTCTGCGGGCTGTTCAGCCATGACCTGATCAGCGACGGCTGCATGTTCATCCACACCACCCGGCCAAGCCTGCGCCGGGCTCGCGCTGCGCAAACCCGCACGTATAAGCCTCAGGGCCAGTTGTCCGGCATGCTTGCGAGCATTTTTTCCGACTATCGCTTCAGCGAGGATTACGCCGACCTGGCCGGCGACCTGCGCCGCCTCGAAGCCCAATTGCGCGAAAACCTGCCGGATTGGGTCTGCAAGGACCCGGAGCTGAGTGTCGAACTGTTTTCCTCGGTGCTCTACCGCAACAAGGGCGCGTACCTGGTGGGGCGCATCTACACCCAGGACGAACAATGGCCACTGGTGATTCCGCTGCTGCACCGCGAAGGGCGCGGGATTCAGATCGATGCGCTGATTACCGATGAAGCGGATGTGTCGATCATCTTCTCGTTCACCCGTTCGTATTTCATGGTGGATGTGCCGGTGCCGGCGGAGTTCATCGGTTTCCTCAGGCGCATCCTGCCGGGCAAGCACATTGCTGAGCTGTACACCTCAATCGGCTTTTACAAACACGGCAAGTCCGAGTTCTACCGCGCACTGATCAATCACCTGGCCAACACCGATGACCAGTTCATCATGGCCCCCGGTGTGCGCGGCATGGTCATGAGCGTGTTCACCCTGCCGGGTTTCAACACCGTATTCAAAATCATCAAGGACCGTTTCTCGCCGTCGAAAAACGTCGACCGCGCCACGGTGATCGAGAAGTACCGGTTGGTGAAGAGCGTCGACCGCGTCGGGCGCATGGCCGATACCCAGGAGTTCGCCGATTTCCGCTTCCCGTTGAGCAAGTTCGACCCGGCGTGCCTGGAGGAGCTGCTGGAAGTGGCCGCGTCCACGGTCTCGGTGGAGGACGACACGGTGCTGATCCGCCACTGTTGGACCGAACGGCGGATGACGCCATTGAACCTGTACCTGGAAAACGCCAACGACGCGCAGGTTCGCGAGGCGCTGGAAGATTACGGCCTGGCGATCAAGCAACTGGCGGCGGCGAACATCTTTCCCGGCGACATGCTGCTGAAGAACTTCGGCGTTACCCGTCACGGGCGCGTGGTGTTTTATGACTACGACGAAATCTGCTTCCTGACCGAAGCCAACTTCCGCCACATCCCGCAGCCGCGCACGCCGGAAGACGAAATGGCCTCCGAGCCGTGGTACTCGATCGGGCCGCTGGATGTGTTCCCCGAGGAATTCCCGCCGTTCCTGTTTGCCGATTCCGGGCAGCGCAAGTTGTTCGATCAGTTGCATGGTGAGTTGTACAACGCTGATTATTGGAAAAGCCTGCAAGAGGCGATTCGGGAGGGGAAGGTGATTGATGTGTTCCCGTATCGGCGCAAGGGCCTCGACAACGAGTAGTTCTCTGCGATTGCTGCGCAATCGATTCGCGGGCAAACCCGCTCCTACAGTGGACCTGTGTGAACCACAGTTTTGTGAGCAACCGAAAACCCTGTGGGAGCGGGCTTGCCCGCGATCGGCCGCGCAGCGGTCGTAAAATCTGCGACAATCCGCCCCCTGCGCCACTAAACGACTTTTGCGTACCTGATGACTGACGAATCGCCTTCCATCGACAAACTGCTGAAAAACCTCGATCACGCCATGCTCGCCGACCGCCACCGGCTGCGGCGGCAGTTGCTTGAGCTGCGCAAAAAACCTGACGAGGCCAAACTGGCCCAGTGGGTGACGCGCATGCAGGCGTCCTGTGATCAGGTGCTGGCGCGGCGGGCCAGCCTGCCGGTGATTCGTTACGATGACAGCCTGCCGATCGCCGCCAAGCGCGACGAAATCAAAGCAGCGCTGCTCAAGCATCAGGTGCTGATCATTGCTGGCGAAACCGGCTCGGGTAAAACCACCCAGTTGCCGAAGATCTGCCTGGAAATCGGTCGCGGCCAGCATGGCTTGATCGGCCACACCCAGCCCCGTCGAATCGCCGCCCGCAGCGTGGCGAGCCGGGTCGCTGAAGAACTGGCGACGCCGCTGGGCGCGCTGGTCGGCTATCAGGTGCGGTTCGAGGATCAGAGCGATTCCAACACGCTGATCAAACTGATGACCGACGGCATCCTGCTGGCGGAAACCCAGAATGACCGCTACCTCGAACGCTACGACACGATCATCGTCGACGAAGCCCACGAGCGCAGCCTCAACATCGACTTCCTGCTCGGCTACCTGAAAACCCTGCTGCCGCGTCGCCCGGACCTGAAAGTCATCATCACCTCGGCGACCATCGACCTGGAGCGTTTCTCCAAGCATTTCGATGACGCGCCGATTGTCGAAGTCTCCGGTCGCACCTTCCCGGTGGAAACCTGGTACCGCCCGCTGACCCTGGAGCAGGACGAAGAGGGCAACCGCGTCGAGGACGACTTGACTGTGGATCAGGCGATCCTCGCCACCCTCGACGAAATCGCCGCGTTCGAGCGCAGCGAGCGCAAGAGCCCCGGCGATGTGCTGGTGTTCCTGCCTGGCGAGCGCGAGATTCGCGACGCCGCCGACATGCTGCGCAAGGCCCAGCTCAAGCACACCGAAATCCTGCCGCTGTACGCGCGATTGTCGCCGGCGGAACAGCAGCGGATTTTCCAGTCGCACCCAGGACGCCGTGTGGTACTGGCGACCAACGTCGCGGAAACCTCGCTGACGGTGCCGGGCATTCGTTATGTAATCGACAGCGGCACCGCGCGCATCAGTCGCTACAGCTACCGCGCCAAGGTCCAGCGCCTGCCCATCGAAGCCATTTCCCAAGCCAGCGCCAACCAACGTAAAGGCCGTTGCGGACGGGTCGAGCCGGGCATTTGCATCCGTCTTTACGGCGAAGAAGACTTCATCGGTCGCCCGGAATTTACCGACCCGGAAATCCTGCGTACCAACCTCGCGGCGGTGATTTTGCAGATGCTGCATCTGCGCCTGGGCGAGATCACCGATTTTCCGTTTATCGAGCCGCCGGATGGCAAGGCCATCAGCGACGGTTTCAACCTGCTGCAAGAACTCTCGGCAGTGGATCGCAACAGTCAACTGACCCCGCTCGGTCGCCAGTTGGCGCGGCTGCCGGTGGACCCGCGCATGGGCCGCATGCTGCTGGAAGCGGCGAAACTCGGCAGCTTGCAGGAAGTGCTGATCGTCGCCAGCGCCATGTCGATTCAAGACCCGCGCGAGCGCCCGCCGGAGCGTCAGCAAGCCGCCGATCAGGCCCACGCGCAGTGGAAGGACGTGGACTCGGACTTCGCCGGGCTGGTCAATCTGTGGCGGGGTTTCGAAGAACAGCGCCAGGCGCTGACGGCGAGTCCATTGCGCAACTGGTGCCGCAAGAACTTCCTCAATTACCTGCGTTTACGCGAGTGGCGCGACTCCCATCGCCAGTTGAGCCTGATCTGCCGCGACATGCAGCTGAGCCTCAATAAAGAGCCGGCGGATTACCCGAAACTGCACAAAGCCGTGCTGTCGGGGCTGCTGAGTCAGATCGGCCAGAAAACCGAAGACGGTGATTACCTCGGCGCCCGTCAGCGGCGCTTCTGGATTCATCCGTCATCGGGCCTCGGCAAGAAGCGTCCGCAATGGCTGATGGCTGCCGAGCTGGTGGAAACCACCAAGCTTTATGCGCGCATGGTCGCCAAGATCGACGCCGACTGGATCGAGCCGCTGGCCGGGCACCTGATCAAGAAAAACCACTTCGAACCCCATTGGGAGAAGAAGCGCGGCCAGGTCGTGGCGTTCGAGCAGATCACCCTGTTCGGGCTGATCGTGGTCGGTCGCCGGCCGGTGCATTACGGGCCGATTGATCCGGTGGTGTCTCGTGAATTTTTCATTCGCGAAGGTTTGGTGCGCGGCGAGATTCAATCCAAAGCCAAATGTTTGTCGGCCAATGCGCAGTTGTTGGAGCAGCTCGACGAACTGGAAGCCAAGGCCCGTCGTCGCGACATCCTCGCCGACGAAGAAACCCTGTTCGCCTTCTACGACGCGCGACTGCCGGCGGAAATCCACCAGACTGCGACCTTCGACAGCTGGTACCGGGTCAACAGCCAGAAAGACCCGCAGCTGCTGATCATGCGCGAAGAAGACGTGCTGGCCCGCGAGGCCAGTGAAGTCACCGCTCTGCATTACCCGGACACCTTGCACATCGGTGATCTGGAGTTGGTGCTGAGCTATCACTTCGAGCCGAATCACCCGCGCGACGGCGTGACCTTGCGCGTGCCGGCGCCGTTGTTGCCGATGCTGCCGCCGGAACGTCTGGAATGGCTGGTGCCCGGCGTGATCGAGGCCAAGTGCATCGCGTTGGTCCGTAACCTGCCCAAGGCCCTGCGCAAGAATTTTGTGCCGGTGCCGGACTTCGTCAAAGCGGCGTTGCAGCGCATGACCTTTGCCGAGGGCTCATTGCCTCAGGCGTTGGGCCGCGAGTTGCTGCGCATGACGGGGGCGCGGGTCAGCGACGAAGCCTGGGCCGAAGCGGCGCAGCAGGTCGAAAGTCATTTGCGGATGAACCTGGAAATCGTTGACGGCCAAGGCAAGTTCCTTGGCGAAGGACGAGATCTGGCGGAACTGACCGCACGCTTTGCCGAGGCCAGCCAAGCGGCGTTGGCTGTTCCGCAAACTGCGAAAAACCAGCAGCCGGTCGAGCCGAAAGTCTTTGCCGCCGTCGCCGAGAAAACTCAACAGAAGATCGCCGGGCTGTCGATGACGGTTTATCCGGCGCTGGTGGAAGAGAGCGGTACGGTCAAGGAAGGGCGTTTCTCGACCCCGGCCGAAGCCGAGTTCCAGCATCGGCGCGCCTTGCAGCGTCTGCTGATGCAGCAACTGGCCGAACCGGCGAAGTTCCTGCGCGGCAAGTTGCCGGGGCTGACCGAACTGGGCCTGATGTATCGCGAGCTGGGGCGTATTGATGCTCTGGTGGAGGACATTCTGCTGGCCAGTCTCGACAGCTGCATCCTCGATGGCGAAGACCCGTTGCCGCGCGATGGCGCCGGGTTGGCATCACTGGCCGAGCGCAAGCGTGGCGGCTGGACCGAACATGCCGAGCGGCTGGCGAAGCTGACGCTGGAGATTCTCAAGCTCTGGCACGGCCTGCAAAAGCGCTTCAAGGGCAAGATCGACCTGGCGCAAGCCGTGGCGCTGAACGACATCAAGCAGCAGCTCAGTCATCTGGTCTATCCGGGTTTCGTGCGCGAAACGCCGATGCAGTGGCTCAAGGAACTGCCGCGCTATCTGAAAGCAGTCGAGCAGCGCTTCGAAAAAATCGGTGCTCAGGTGCAGAGGGATCGGGTCTGGAGTGGCGAATTGTCCGGTCTCTGGAGTCAATACCAGACCCGTGCCAACAAGCATGCTCAGGAAGGCAAGCGCGATCCGCAGCTGGAACTCTACCGCTGGTGGCTGGAGGAATACCGGGTTTCGCTGTTCGCCCAGCAGTTGGGGACCAGGGTGCCCATCTCCGACAAGCGCCTGAACAAACAATGGACGCAAGTCGAGCCATAAACCCTGCGGGAGCGGGCTTGCTCGCGAAGGCGTCGTGTCAGTCAACATTAATGTTGAAGCTGACGGCCCATTCGCGAGCCAGCCCGCTCACATCAGGTACGCCGCAGCGCTCGCAAAAGGCGCCAAAACCTAACGTTTATGGCAAACTTCGCGCCTATAAACGCCGGCCCCGCGGTTTTGAGCCTCTACAGGTTCGGGCGGATCGGAATAAAGCGATGCCAGGATTTGCTTCCCGTGACGGGAATAGATCCCTTTGTGCGTTGGTACGTCGGTACCAACGCTTTCTGCCTGAACAGATTAGAGAAACGACCATGCATAACGTCGTCATCAGCGGCACCGGCCTGTACACCCCGGCCAACAGCATCTCCAATGAAGAGCTGGTGCAATCTTTCAATGCTTACGTGACGCAGTTCAACGCCGACAATGCCGACGCTATCGCGCGCGGCGAAATCGAAGCGTTGACCGAGTCCAACGCGGCGTTTATCGAAAAAGCATCGGGCATCAAAAGCCGTTTTGTCATGGACAAGGACGGCATCCTCGACCCGCAACGCATGGCGCCACGCTTGCCGGAGCGTTCCAACGACGAATGGTCGGTGCTCTGCCAGATGGCCATCGGGGCAGCCGAACAAGCCTTGCAGCGCGCCGGCAAGACCGCCGCGGACATCGACGGCGTGATCGTCGCTTGCTCCAACTTGCAACGTGCCTACCCGGCTATCGCCATTGAAGTCCAGGAAGCGCTGGGCATCCAGGGTTTCGGTTTTGATATGAACGTCGCCTGCTCCTCGGCGACCTTCGGCATTCAGACCGCCGCCAACAGCGTGCAACTAGGCCAGGCCCGGGCGATCCTGATGGTCAACCCGGAAGTCTGCACCGGTCACCTGAACTTCCGCGACCGCGACAGTCACTTCATCTTCGGCGACGCCGCCACTGCTGTGATCATTGAACGCGCTGACCTGGCGACTTCCAACTACCAGTTCGACATCGTCAGCACCAAACTGCTGACCAAGTTCTCCAACAACATCCGTAACAACTTCGGCTTCCTCAACCGCGCGGCGGAAGAGGGCATCGGCGCCAAGGACAAACTGTTCGTCCAGGAAGGTCGCAAAGTGTTCCGCGATGTGTGCCCGATGGTTGCCGAACTGGTCGCTACGCACCTGGAAGAAAATCAGCTCAACGTCGGTGACGTGAAGCGCTTCTGGTTGCACCAGGCCAACCTCAGCATGAACCAATTGATCGTCAAGAAATTGCTGGGTCGCGAAGCCACCGAAGAAGAAGCCCCGGTGATTCTCGACACCTACGCCAACACCAGCTCTGCGGGTTCGGTGATTGCGTTTCACAAGCATCAGGATGATCTGGCGGCCGGTTCGCTGGCGGTGCTCAGCTCGTTCGGCGCGGGTTACTCGATTGGTAGTGTGATTCTGCGCAAGCGCTGAGTTCGCCTAAAAGATCGTCCGGGTTCGGACGATCTTTTTTTTTGCACAAAAAAACTCGCGTTGCTGTATCGGACGGATGATGGGGACCGATACACCAACGCGAGTGTGTAAATGCAGCTCGGGCTTCCTTGCCCGAGCCGTGTAGCGGGGATCAGAACTTGGCTTCTGCATCCAGTTGCAGGGTGTTGATCTTCGAGTCGCGCAAGGTGGCGTTGGTGTAGTCGGAGTCAGCCATGAAGTACGTCGCGCCGAGGGCGAAGTTCTTGTCCAACTCGTAGCTGACTTTCAACTTGCTGCCGCGCGAGCCGGTGAAACCGTTGGCGAAGTCGGAGTCGGTGAAGGCGCCGACCACCGCGTTACGCTGTACGTCGCGATAGTTGTAGTCCACGCCGAAGCCAAAGACCTTGGTCTTGACGCCGGCCAGCCAGCCCATGTCCTGATCGTTGCTGGCATCGTCGTTGTTGACGACTTGGCCGTACAGCGACAGCGGCATTGGCAGGCCGCCGATGTCGAGCTGACCGAAGCCTTCGTACAGTTTGAACTCTTCGCCCGCGCTGTTACCGTTGACGGCCAGGGTGGTGGTGTCGTTGTCGTTGTCATAACCGTAGACACTGCCACCCAGCGTCATTTTCAGGTTATCGGTGAGAGCGAAGCGCGCGCCCAACTGGCCAGCGTACAGGCGCAGGTCATGACGGAACTGCTTGCCTTCGCCGTCAACGTTGTCCTTGAGCGTGTAGTGACCGGCGCTGCCGAACAGCTCGACGCCGCCCAGCGAATGCTTGTAAGTCGCTGCCAGACCTTCCGGGCTGATGTCGCTATCCCAGATGATGTCGCCGGTGCTCACCCAGGGTTGCGGCATCTTGCCGCCGATCAAGTGCAGATCCTTGATGGCAGTCGGGTGGTAGTCCACGTAGCCCTGGTCCAGCCAGATGTCCTTCTTGGTGAAGTTGTTGTCCAGACTCTGGTTGGTGGAGCGAGGATCGTTGTCGCTGCCAGTGGCGATACGAATGCCGGTGTCCACTTGCGGGTTGATTTCGGTGTAGGCACCCAGGCGGACACGAATACGTTGACGATCCTGGTCGCCGGTGTTGGAAACACCATCGTTCTTGACCGTTTCCTGGCGGAAACGAACGTCGCCCTTGAACTGGGTCTTGGCAGCCCACGCCAGTTTCTGGTCGAAGGTGCTCAGCTCATTGGTTTTCTTCGCAGTCGCCGCGATTTGCTCGTTGGTTTCTTGCTGAGCCTGACGGGCGATTTGCTGCTCTTTCTGATCCCTCGCCAGCTCGGCTTGCAGTTCGCTGTACTGCGCGTTGGTAATCGAGCCGTTCGCCTTGAGCATGTCGAGCAGTTTGGCGTCGACTGCGGCGCTGGCCGGAACACTCATGGCCAGAAGCAGGCCACCACACAGGGCCGCCGCAGTTTTCGTGGAAGCAAGACGCATATCAATCTCCGAAGATGAGAGGGGATGACTGAGCCATCCAGGGCACAACCGACCGTTGACGGACGGAAAACAGTGGCCGGGCTAGAACCCAGCGCTCTAAAAACTGGCGCCAGTATCGCGATGGTTTATGACAGAGCAGTGGCAAAGTGATGGCGTCTCGATGACGATACAAATCAACGTCAACACCCTTTTGCAGAGCGCTGCGGTCGGATAGAGCGTGTGGAGCACACGGTGATAAGCGATACTCGCAGGGCGTTCACGCAAAGAAGTGGGGAGGAAGTTGATGCCGCTGCAACGTCTGGAAAGTCTGTCCGATATCGGTCCGCACACCTGGGATGCCTTGGTTCCGGATGCTCAGCCGTTTCTGCGCCATGCCTTTCTCAGTGCGCTGGAGGACAGTGGCAGTGTCAGCCCTCATTCCGGCTGGCAGCCCGAACATTTGTTGCACATTGAGGGCGGTCGGCTGATCGCCGCATTGCCCGCTTACCGCAAGTGGCATTCCTACGGCGAGTACGTGTTCGATCACGCCTGGGCCGATGCCTGCGAGCGTGCCGATATTGATTACTACCCCAAGTTGCTAAGCGCCGTGCCGTTCAGCCCGGTCACTGGGCCGCGATTGCTGGCGGCCCGAGTGGAAGACGGCTTCGAGTTACTGAAAAGCCTGCCGGGTTACCTGGAAATCGAAGACCTCTCCAGTGCCCATATCAACTTCACCGACCCGTTCACCGACGCAGCGTTGGCCGAACAGCCCGGTTGGTTGCAGAGAGTCGGTTGTCAGTACCACTGGCAGAACCGTGGGTATCGGGATTTTCAGGACTTCCTCGACGTCCTCAGTTCGCGCAAACGCAAGCAGATGCGCAAGGAGCGCGAGCAAGTGGCAGGGCAGGGAATTGAGTTCGAGTGGCTTGAAGGCAGGCAACTGGATCAGGCACAGTGGGATTTTGTCTACGCCTGCTATGCCAATACCTACGCAGTGCGTCGGCAACGACCCTATCTGACGCGGGATTTTTTCAGCCTGTTGGCCGAGCGCATGCCGGAATCGATTCGTGTGGTGCTGGCCAAACAGGGTTCACGGCCGGTGGCGATGGCGTTCAGCCTGGTCGGCGGTGACAGCTTTTACGGGCGATATTGGGGGTGCCTGGCGGAGTTCGACCGTCTGCACTTCGAGACCTGTTTCTATCAAGGCATGGACTACGCGATTGCCAACGGCTTCCAGCGATTCGATGCCGGAGCTCAAGGCGAGCACAAGCTGATTCGTGGCTTCGAACCGGTGATTACTCATTCCTGGCACTACTTGCGCCATCCCGGACTGAAAGCCGCCGTCAAAGACTTCCTGCACCAGGAACGCGTTGGCGTACTGGCGTATGCCGAGGAAGCGAGGACCGCGTTGCCCTACCGGCAAGACTGATTTTTTGGATATGAAATGTGGGAGCGGGCTTGCTCGCGAAATCGGGGATTCAGGCAGCAACGATGCTGACTGACACTCCCTCTTCGCGAGCAAGCCCGCTCCCACAGGGTCAGTGGTGTTCAGGCGTCAATCGATGCCGACAAACCCGCCCGTCTGGTGTTGCCACAACCGTGCGTACAAACCGCCATGGGCCAGCAGTTCGGCGTGGCTGCCGGTTTCAGCAATCTTGCCTTTTTCCAGCACCACCAGCCGGTCCATCCGGGCGATGGTCGAGAGCCGGTGGGCGATGGCGATCACGGTTTTGCCCTGCATCAGGGTTTCCAGACTTTCCTGGATCGCCGCTTCGACTTCCGAATCCAGCGCCGAAGTGGCTTCGTCCATGATCAGGATCGGCGCGTCCTTGAGCAGCACTCGGGCGATGGCGATCCGCTGACGCTGGCCGCCGGAGAGTTTTACCCCGCGCTCCCCGACATGCGCATCGAAACCGGTTCGGCCTTCGGAGTCCGACAGCAACGGGATGAACTCGTCGGCGCGGGCCTTGTGCACCGCCTCCCAGAGTTCTGCGTCGGTGGCGTCGGGTTTGCCGTACAGCAAATTGTCGCGGATCGAGCGATGCAGCAGGGACGTGTCCTGGGTGATCATGCCGATGCGCTCGCGCAGGCTTTCCTGGCCGACTTCGGCGATGTTCTGGCCATCGATGAGGATTCGCCCGCTTTGCACGTCATAGAGGCGCAGCAGCAAATTGACCAGGGTCGATTTGCCAGCGCCGGACGGGCCGATCAGGCCGATTTTCTCGCCTGGCTTGATGGTCAGGTTGAGGTCGCCGATGATCCCGCTCTTCTTGCCGTAGTGAAAATCCACGTGCTCGAAACGCACTTCGCCACGGGCTACCGCCAGAGGTTTGGCCTGCTCGCGGTCAGTGACGCCGACCGGTTGCGCGATAGTCTGCAAACCGTCCTGAACCATGCCGATGTTTTCGAAAATACCGGTGACCACCCACATGATCCAGCCGGACATGTTGACGATGCGGATCACCAGGCCAGTCGCCAGGGCAATGGCGCCCACGGTGATCAGCGATTGCGTCCACAGCCACAGCGCCAGGCCGGTGGTGCCGACAATCAGCAGGCCGTTCATGCTGGTAATGACCACGTCCATGCTGGTGACCACGCGGCCGGCCAGTTGGGCTTTTACCGTCTGTTCTTCGATCGCTTCCTTGGCGTACTGCTGCTCGAAATTGGTGTGGGCGAACAGCTTCAGGGTGGTGATGTTGGTGTAGCCATCGACGATCCGCCCCATGAGCTTGGAGCGCGCATCGGATGACACCACCGAGCGCTCTTTCACCCGTGGCACGAAGTAGCAGAGGGCGCCGATATACGCTGCAATCCACGTCAGCAGCGGGATCATCAGGCGCCAGTCGGCTTCGGCAAACAGCACCAGCGAACTGATCGCATAGATCAGCACGTGCCACAGCGCGTCGACGGCTTGCACCGCTGAGTCGCGCAGCGAGTTGCCGGTTTGCATGATGCGTTGGGCGATGCGCCCGGCGAAGTCGTTCTGGAAAAAATTCAGGCTCTGTTTGAGCACGTAACTGTGATTCTGCCAGCGGATCATGCTGGTCATGCTGGGGCTCAGGGTCTGGTGCACCAGCATGTCATGCAGCGCGAGAAACAGCGGCCGCAGGACCAGCGCGACCACGGCCATCCAGGCCAGTTCTACGCCGTGGATCTTGAAGAAGTCGACGTTGGGTGTGCCCTGGGTCAAGTCGATGATGCGACTCAGATAGCTGAACAGCGCCACTTCGATCAGCGCACCAAACAGGCCGACGATCAACAAAACGGCGAAGATCGGCCAGACCTGCTTCAGGTAATAGGTATAGAAGGAAAGAACCTGGCTCGGCGGCGCTGCCGTCGGGGCATCACGGAATATGTCGATCAGTTTTTCAAAACGGCGATAAAGCATTGGTTTTTCACCCGCGCACGGGTTCTCCTTTAAACGGTTTGAGCGTTGCCGGCATCACCGGCAACGGCTCTGACATCCCTGTCCAGCTTAGTCTCAGTCGATGCGCTTGGCCGACTTGATGAACACCGGATCGGCCGGCACGTCCTTCATGCCGCCGCGGGTGGTGGTTTGCGAGTTGACGATAATGTCCACCACGTCCATGCCTTTGACGACTTTGCCGAACACCGCATAACCGTCACCCTGGTCGAGGAAGTCGTTGTCCTTGACGTTGATGAAGAACTGGCTGGTGGCCGAGTTCGGGTTAGAGGTGCGGGCCATCGACAAGGTGCCACGGACGTTATGCAGGCCGTTTTTCGATTCGTTCGTAATCGGCGCCTTGGTGTCTTTTTGCTTCATTTCTTTAGTGAAACCACCGCCCTGGACCATGAAGCCCGGAATCACGCGGTGGAAAATCGTGTTGTTGTAGAAGCCGCTGTCCACGTACTCAAGGAAGTTCTTGGTACTGATCGGGGCCTTGACCGCGTCCAGTTCGATTTCGATCTGGCCATTGGTAGTTTCCAGCAGCACGTGCGGCGCCTTGGCAGGCGTGGCGGCCATCAGGTTGGCGGCAAACAGAACGGAGCCAGCGACGAGGGCGATTTTTTTCAGCATGGGTCAATGATCCTGAGTGGTGGTGTCGACTGCGGTGAGAAACTCAAGCAGGGTTTGATTGAAGCGTTCGGGTTGATCCAGCGGGGTGGCGTGGCGTGAATCGGCGATCACCACCAGCCGCGCATCGGGCAGCAGTTTTACATAGGCCTCTTTCAGCGAGACCGGTGTGTAGTCACGGTCGGCGCTGACGATGAGGGTTGGACAGGACACCTTCGATAGTCGTTCCAGAACCCCCCAACCAACGATCGCATCGAAGCTGGCGAGATAAGCATGTTTGTCGTTTTTTGCCCAGCGCTCGGCCATTTTTTGTCGCAAATCAGCCTGCTCGGGTTTAGGGAACAGCTTGGCGCCCAAGGCCTTGCCGATGGCGCCCAGGCTGAGGACGCGCATCAAACTCCAGCGCTTGAACCACTGCCAGTAATCATCGCGACTGCGCAGTTTGACCTCGGGCCCGCTGTTGACGATGCACAGGCTTTTGAACAGTTGAGGCTGATCCACGCCGAGTTGAAAGCCGATCATCCCGCCCATGGAAAGCCCTACAAAGTGGGTCGGGCCGAGGTTCAAATGCTCCATCAGCGCGATCAGGTCGGCGCTGAAGCCGGCGATGCTGTAGCGCTCGCGGGGTTTATCGGAACGGCCGTGGCCGCGAACATCCGGGACGATCACCCGATAGTGGGCGGACAGGGCCGGGATCTGTTTTTCCCAGTCAAGGGTACTGGAACCCAAACCGTGGACCAGCAGCAACGGCGTACCGTGACCATATTCCTCATAGTGCAGGTTGCAACCTTCGTGTTCGAAATAGGCCATGCATTTACTCCGTGTCAGGCTTGTTCAGGGGCGGCGAAAGGCGCATCCAGCGGCGCGGTGTCGAAGGTGCGGAGCAGTTCGATGAGAATCTGCGTTGCCGGCCCCAGCGGTTTGTCCTTGTTCGAATACAGATAAAAGCTCGGGTTGCGACTGCCGCCCTGGTCCAACGGTAGCAGCTTGAGCGTGCCTTCCTTCAATTCCCGTTCAATCATGTGCCGGGGCAACCAGGCGAAACCCAGGCCACTGCTGACGAAGGTCGCCGCAGTGGCCAGGCTGCCGACGGTCCAGCGCTGTTCGGCGCCAAGCCAACCGACGTCCCGTGGTTGCTGGCGACCGGAGTCGCGGATGACGACTTGCATCTGGCTTTCCAGGTCCTGGAAACTCAATTCGCGGTTCAGGCGATGCAGGGCATGCTCCGGGTGGGCGACCGCGACGAATTCGACGTCGCTCAATTCCGCCCCCAGATACCCGGGAATGCTGAAACCGGTGATGGCCAGATCGGCCACGCCTTCGAGCAACACTTCTTCCACGCCCGACAACACTTCCTCGCGTAGGCGCACGCGGCAGCCACGGCTCTGTGGCATGAACGCCGTCAAGGCGCGCACGAGGCGGGCGCTCGGGTAAGCGGCGTCAACCACCAGCCGCACTTCCGCTTCCCAGCCTTGTTCCATGTGATGGGCCAGGTCTTCCAGTTGGCTGGCCTGTTTCACCAATTGCCGCGAGCGGCGCAGCAGCACGCCGCCGGCTTCGGTCAGCACCGCTTTACGGCCGTCGATGCGCAGCAGCGGCACGCCGAGCTGGTCCTGCATGCGCGCCACGGTGTAGCTCACCGACGATTGCGAGCGGTGCAGCGCTTCGGCGGCCTGGGCGAAACCGCCGTGGTCGACCACGGCCTGTAACGTTCGCCATTGATCAAGGGTCACGCGGGGCGCTTTCATGAATAGCTCCTCTTGTCTAAGCTGGCAGTCCTTATTGGAGACTGCTGAATGAAAAAATTCTGTTGTGTGGTGTTGGCGCTGCTGCCGTTGACGGCGTTTGCTTACCCGATCGACGTGCAGAAAGACCTCAACGGATTGAAGATCGACTACAACGCCTATGACACGGACAGCGACATCGCCTCCATTCAGGTGAACAACTACGGCACCACCGATGCGATCTGTAAGGTGGTTTTCAACAATGGCCCGGAAGCGCCGCGCACCCGCACCATCGAAGTGCCCGCCGGCAAGCACACAAATGCCACTGCCAAGTTCACCCGGACCATCATCAAGATGCGTATCAAGCTGAATTGCACCCCGAAATGAGAAACAACCCTGTGGGAGGCGGGCTTGCTCGCGAAAGCGGTGTGTCAGTCGACATCAATGTTGAATGAAGCACCGCTTTCGCGAGCAAGCCCGCTCCCATAAGGGATGCTCAGCTTATAAACGAATTTATTGATGGGTTGTAGCAGTTATTTGCGCTTTTTCATCGATATGACTCTGTTTAACCTTCACTCCATCGACTTACAGCATTCTCAGATGGAGGCTACATCCCATGTCACGCGTTCTGATCATCGAAAGCAGTGCCCGTCAGCAAGACTCGGTTTCCCGTCAACTGACCCAGACCTTCATCAGCCAGTGGAAAGCGGCTCACCCGAACGACCAGATCACCGTGCGTGACCTGGCCGTCAACCCGGTGCCGCACTTGGACATCAATCTGCTGGGCGGCTGGATGAAACCCGCCGAACAGCGCAACGATATCGAACAGGTTTCCCTGGATCGCTCCAACCAGTTGACCGACGAACTGCTGGCCGCCGATGTGCTGGTCATGGCAGCGCCCATGTACAACTTCGCCATCCCGAGCACCCTTAAAGCCTGGCTCGACCACGTGCTGCGTGCCGGCGTGACCTTCAAGTACACCGAAACCGGTCCTCAAGGTTTGCTCAGTGGCAAGCGCGCATACGTGCTGACGGCTCGCGGCGGTATTTACGCCGGCAGCCCGACGGATCATCAGGAACCGTACCTGCGCCAGGTCATGGGCTTCATCGGTATCCATGACGTGACGTTCATCCATGCCGAAGGCATGAACCTGGGTGGTGACTTCCAGGAGAAAGGCTTGAACCAGGCGAACGCCAAGCTTTCCCAGGTCGCCTGACCCGTTAATCGCCAGATAATCGCTGGATGGTCTAGTGACCTGGCGCAACCCTTCAAGCCAGTACGCGCATCGACCTCCCTTTGCACTTGTTGCTCCTGAGTGCTGTAGCCCGATTGAACGCTTTAGCGAGATCGGGCTTTTTTTTGCCTGGGATTTGTCGATGGCCCGCTCCCACAGTTTTCCCACAAGCTTTTGCGTATTGACCGACTGTTGATAACGGGCAAAAACCGCTATCGTCGCCGCCATTCGATACGAGGCGACCATGGGCTACCTACTTTTTGTCACGCTGATCCAGGCGTTTTCCTTCAGTCTGATCGGGGAATACCTGGCCGGTCATGTCGACAGTTACTTCGCGGTGCTGGTGCGCGTGCTGCTGGCGGGGCTGGTGTTTATTCCACTGACGCGTTGGCGTTCGGTCGAACCGGCGTTCATGCGCGGCATGCTGGTGATCGGCGCGTTGCAGTTTGGCGTGACCTACGTTTGTCTGTATTTGAGCTTTCGGGTGCTGACGGTGCCGGAGGTGTTGCTGTTCACCATCCTCACTCCGCTGCACGTGACCCTGATCGAAGACGCGCTGAACCGGCGCTTCAATCCGTGGGCGCTGATCGCGGCATTGGTGGCGGTGCTCGGCGCGGCAGTGATTCGCTACGACCGGATCAACCCGGACTTCTTCATGGGATTTTTGCTGCTGCAACTGGCCAACTTCACCTACGCCGCCGGGCAGGTGCTCTATAAACATCTGGTGGCTCGCCATCCGAGCGATCTGCCGCATTACCGACGATTCGGTTACTTCTATCTCGGCGCATTGGCGGTGGCGTTGCCGGCGTTCATGCTGTTCGGAAAACAAAACTTCCTGCCCGAAGCACCACTGCAATGGGGCGTGCTGGTCTTCCTCGGCCTGGTCTCGACTGCGCTGGGACTGTACTGGTGGAACAAAGGCGCGTGCCTGGTCAATGGCGGGACTCTGGCGGTGATGAACAACCTGCATGTGCCGGTAGGGTTGCTGATCAACCTGCTGATCTGGAATCAGCATGAGGAGTTGGGGCGGTTGTTCTTTGGCGGGATGGTGATTCTGGCGGCGGTGTGGATCAGTCGGTTGGGTATACGCCAACCTGCAGTCGCACACTAACCTCCCTGTGGGAGCGGGCTTGCTCGCGAAGGCGGAGTGTCAGTCGACAACAATGTTGCCTGACACGCCCTCTTCGCGAGCAAGCCCGCTCCCACAAGGGATAGGCGGTGTTACATGATTTGTTTCTCGGGCTCGGAGATGTGGCTTGCACCGAGCACCGCCGGCAGCAACCCGGCGCGTAGATCCGTTCCGCTGGGCTGCTGATACAGGCTTAACCCAAACTCCGGCAACACCGCCAGCAGGTAATCGAAAATATCCCCCTGGATCCGCTCGTAGTCGGCCCACGCGGTGGTGCGGGTGAAGCAGTAGATTTCCAGCGGAATGCCCTGGCCGGTGGTCTGCATCTGGCGGACCATGCAGGTCATGTTCGGCTGGACTTCCGGGTGGCTCTTCAAGTACGCCAGTGCATAGGCGCGAAACGTCCCGATATTGGTCATCCGTCGCCGGTTGGCCGACATCGCCGCGACGTTGCCCTGGGCTTCGTTCCAGGCTTTGAGTTCGGCCTGCTTGCGACCGATGTAATCGGTCAGCAGATGAACCTGGGACAGCTTCTGCTCTTCGTCATCGCGTATGAACCGCACGCCACTGGCGTCGATGAACAGGCTGCGCTTGATCCGTCTTCCTCCGGACTGCTGCATGCCGCGCCAGTTCTTGAACGACTCGGACATCAGGCGCCAGGTAGGAATCGAAACGATGGTTTTATCGAAGTTCTGCACTTTGACCGTGTGCAGGGTGATGTCCACCACATCGCCATCGGCGCCCACTTGCGGCATCTCGATCCAGTCGCCGACTCGCAACATGTCGTTGCTGGTCAGCTGCACGCTGGCGACGAACGACAGCAGGGTGTCCTTGTAGACCAACAGAATCACCGCCGACATGGCGCCCAGGCCCGACAGCAGCAACAGCGGCGAACGGTCGATCAGGGTGGCGACAATGATGATCGCGCCGAACACGTACAAGACCATCTTCGCCAGTTGCACGTAGCCTTTGATCGAGCGGGTGCGGGCATGTTCGGTGCGCGCGTAGATGTCCAGCAGCGCATTGAGCAGGGCGCTGATCGCCAGCACCAGGAACAGAATGGTGAACGCCAACGCTACGTTGCCGAGGAAGATCAGACTGGTCTTGTTCAGTTCCGGCACCAGGTGCAGGCCGAACTGGATCACCAGGGACGGCGTCATTTGCGCCAGACGCTGAAACACCTTGTTGTGGCGGAAGTCGTTGATCCAGTGCAACGCCGGCTGACGGCCGAGGATTTTGCTGACGTGCAGAATCAGGTAACGCGCCACTCGTCCGAGGACCAGCGCAATCACCAGCAACACCATCAGCGCCAGGCTGGAATGCAGGAGCGGATGCTGATCGAGCGCTCCCCAGAGGTCTTGGACGTTGAGCCAGAGCTGTTTGATATCCATGGGTAAAAACGGTTCTTCTGTAGGACGCGACGGGGCGATTAGAGCATTTAAGACGCTTTGGATGACGTTTGAGGACAAAAGACGCAACAAAAAAACCACTCTTTAGCGCCGTTTGTATAAAGAAACTCGGCCTTCGCGCTCGAAACCGTTACCCTATGCAGCTGTTTTTTTGTATTTCTTCGAGGTAGCACCCGTGTTTTCCCAATTCGCCCTGCACGAACGCCTGCTCAAAGCCGTGGCCGAGCTTAAATTTGTCGAGCCAACGCCTGTGCAAGCAGCGGCTATTCCGCTGGCGCTCCAAGGGCGTGACCTGCGGGTGACAGCGCAAACCGGTAGCGGTAAAACCGCGGCCTTCGTTTTGCCGATCCTCAACCGTCTGATCGGCCCGGCCAAAGTCCGCGTCAGCATCAAGACCCTGATCCTGCTGCCGACCCGCGAGCTGGCTCAGCAGACCATCAAGGAAGTCGAGCGCTTCGCCCAGTTCACCTTCATCAAGTCCGGCCTGATCACCGGCGGGGAAGATTTCAAGGTCCAGGCCGCCATGCTGCGCAAGGTGCCGGACATCCTGATCGGTACGCCGGGCCGGATGATCGAGCAACTGAACGCCGGCAATCTCGACTTGAAAGAAGTTGAAGTGCTGGTGCTCGACGAAGCCGACCGCATGCTCGACATGGGCTTTGCCGAAGACGTCCAGCGACTGGTGGAAGAGTGCACCAACCGTCAGCAGACCATGTTGTTCTCCGCCACTACCGGCGGTTCGGGCCTGCGCGAGATGGTTGCCAAGGTGCTGAACAACCCTGAGCACCTGCAGCTCAACAACGTCAGCGACCTGAACGCCACCACCCGTCAGCAGATCATCACCGCTGACCACAACCAGCACAAAGAACAGATCGTGAACTGGCTGCTGGCCAACGAGACCTACCAGAAGGCCATCGTGTTCACCAACACCCGGGCCATGGCCGACCGTATCTACGGCCGTCTGGTGGCGCAGGAATACAAAGCGTTCGTGCTGCACGGTGACAAAGACCAGAAGGACCGCAAACTGGCCATCGACCGCCTGAAGCAGGGCGGTGTGAAAATCCTGGTGGCCACCGACGTGGCCGCTCGCGGCCTGGACGTGGACGGCCTGGATCTGGTGATCAACTTCGACATGCCGCGCAGCGGCGACGAATACGTTCACCGCATCGGTCGTACCGGCCGCGCCGGCAACGACGGCCTGGCGATCTCGCTGATCTGCCACGGCGACTGGAACCTGATGTCGAGCGTCGAGCGCTACCTCAAGCAAAGCTTCGAGCGCCGCACCATCAAGGAAGTCAAAGGCACCTACGGCGGACCGAAAAAGGTCAAGGCCTCGGGCAAAGCCGTTGGCGTGAAGAAGAAAAAGGTCGACGCCAAAGGCGACAAGAAGAAAACCGGCGCCAAGGCACCGACCAAGCGCAAGATCGCCAACCGCCCGAAGACCGACGCCCTGTCGCTGGTCAGCAAGGACGGCATGGCCCCGCTCAAGCGCCGCAAGCCAGAAGCACCGGCAGCTGAATAAAGCACCGTAGTTTGCCCAATAAAAAACCGGACACGTGTCCGGTTTTTTTATGTTCGGGATTTGCCGAAACCTCTCAACTGTCGGCTTTCTTCTCCGCCGCTCCCAACTCCTTCAATCGCTGATCGATCAACTGGCACTTGTCCGGCAGATCGGCGCTGGCCGTGCCTAAATCCATTTTCTGCAACTCTGCGTTGATCTCTTTTGCCTTGGCCGGGTTCTGCTCGGTGAGTTTGGTGACTTCCCTGGCCAATTGTTCGCGCTTGATGGTGGCTTCCTCGGGTGTGCAGGCCCAAGCGGGAAGGGCGCAGGCGAGGGTGGCGGCGAGGGTGAGTTTCATTAGGGTTTTCATCGGTCGGGCCTCGGTTCCGTGTCGGGCGGTTAATCGGTTGAGGCCGCGTTAATGCGAAAGTTCACTTGTGCACAAGCACGGTGAACGAGGGCGTTCGGAAGCGTCCTACTTGCACACGTCTATTCCCGCATTCCTTCAAGACGTTTCTGTCAATTGAAAGAGGCCGAACAGCGAGGCGATGTTGACTGGCACCGCGTGGCAGTCAGGGGTAAGGGGGGAAGGGGGGCGGATTTATTTATTTGGCTATCGATGAAGAGGGCAGAAAATAAATCTGTCCACTTTTTTCCCCTATCGCTGCGGCCCGCTGAAAAGCACCTTTACGCCAGAACGAAGCAAGGTCTATCTGATGGAATTCCAGTTTATTGGTGAGCGCTGTGAGCAACATGTTTACGATGTCACCCAGCCTCCACGGCGTGTTCCCGTGACGAGCGTACCTGGTGTGTGAAAGGAATTTATCTATTGCTTACTACATCAAACGGGCGACACAAAGGCACTATTGCAGTCGGATGGTTGAATGCAATTTTCATAGCACCACTGAGCTAATGTGGGAGCGGGTTTGCTCGCGGAAAGCGGTTGGTCCGTCGACATCCATGTTGAATGTTAGTCAGTCTTCGCGAACAAGCTCGCTCTCACATGGGATTGGTGGTGTTCAGGATACTGTGCCCCATGAAAGAGTTCTCTGCAGTCTATCCCCCATGGCAGCAACTGGCCGAGGCTTCCTCTCCATACCGGTCGTGATGCTTCACCCATTCCATGATTTCCTCTTCATTACGCCCCTTGGGCGTTAGATCGAGGTAGTTATACGCACCGACCAACATGTCCAGACCCCGGGCATAGGTTGAATAAGTGTGAAAAATCTCACCAGCTTCGTTGCGATAAAACACGCTGAGGCCAGGGAGTTCCTCTTCGGCGCCGTCGGATTTTTCGTAGTTGTAGGTGGCTTTGCCGGCGGTGACGTCTTCAGCTCGGGCGGAGACGCCAAAGTCGTAGTTGAAGTCGCAACCTGCCGATGACACCCAATCGAATTTCCAGCCCATGCGCCGTTTGAATGCCTGGAATTCGGCGAACGGTGCGTGGGAAACCGCGACCACAGCTACGTCATGGTGGGCCAGATGCTGGTTGGCCCCGTCGATGTGGTCGGAGAGGAACGAGCAACCGGAGCAGCCCTCGTCCCAACCGTCGGCGAACATGAAGTGGTAGATGACTAATTGGCTGCGACCGCCGAACAGGTCGGCCAGCTTCAGTTCGCCGTTCGGGCCTTGGAAGCGGTAACCCTTGTCGATTTTCACCCAGGGCAGGGCGCGGCGTTCGGCGCTGAGTTTGTCCCGTTCACGGGTGAAAGCTTTTTCGTGGGCCAGGTGTTGTTTGCGGGCGGCGAGCCATTCTTCCCGGGACACGACGGGATGATTCTGAATGTTCATTGGATTTCTCCTGCTGAGTGCTGGGAGGTGACTTACACAACCTAGTCGTTTGACCTTCGTCGAATTCGACATACCGCCGGTCGGTGCTGTTCAAAACCTCGGCTGAACGGCTGTGGCCGCTGCGGGTCACAACTTATGAAGGCCATCTCACTCACAGGCACTGGAGGTTGATCAGGATGACGACTTATAACTGGGATTTGATTGAACGCTTGCTCCACGAAGTGCAGCACGGTGAAGCCAGCTTCACGCCACGGCCCTATGCCGAGCAGTATGCGGCGGAGAAAGCTACGGAGGGCGAGGAGACGGAAAACCTGGACCACCTGAAAGCGGTGGCGGGTGAGTACGAAAAGTTACTGCTTGAGCGCGGCTATATCGAGCCTCGTCCTGAGGAACAGGGTGGCACCGGCTCGAATTACATTTTGACACCTCGGGGCTCGAGTTTATTGAGCCTGATCGACAGCAGCATTCCGGGTAATGACCATCCGCGGCAGGTGCTGGATGAGCAGGAAGATGCGCTGGATGAGGTGACATTTGATGAAGTGGCGTCGAAGGCGCAGATAGCCTGAAGTCACGCATTTCCCTTGTGGGAGCGGCGGCGCGGCGATCCGACTTGCTCGCGAATGCGGTGGAATAGTCGACATTTTCGTCGCCTGACACTCCGCATTCGCGAGCAAGCCCGCTCCCACATTTGGATTAACTCTGCGCTGCTTTCAGGCACTTCAAATCGTTAAAGTCCTTGCGCACCCCTTCGATTTTCTTCAGCAATCGCTGACGCTGGACCGGTGTACTTTCCGCCATCAAATCCACAAACAGTCCACGAGCCTGAGCTTCGGTGCGGGCGAAAGCCTGGCGATAGTCGGGAGTCCACAAACTCTCGCGATTCACCAGAAGCGTCTCGATGCGCTGTGGGAATTCCGGACTCTGGCGCTGCTCGATTGCCGCACTGAACTGCTTCTGCCAGTGGGCGCGATTGGCGATCCATTGTTTATTCTGGTCACCCAGGGCATTCGACCATGCGACCACGCGTTGTTGCTGGGGCGGGCTAAGTGGGCCGAGCCAGTCATTCATGCGTTTTTCCATGCGTTCGCTACGCTGCTTGATCTGCTGATCGAGAGACGGTTTGAGATATTGCTCCTGGCGTTTGCGCTGGTCCTTGGCGAAGGCGTCGTTCATTTCCGCCACTTGCTTGTCATCCAGCCCCTGCAACAACTCGATGGCCGACGGGGTGATTTCCCGGGCGGTCTGGGCGATGGCTTCCTTGGCTTCAGCAGTGCGCGCTTGCAGTTCGGCGTCGGTGACCTGATTGGTCTCGACCATGACCTGCAAGCGGTCCAGCCAGTCGAGGTAGCCCGGCAATTGCGTGGTGCAGTGCCAGCTCAGGTGCTCCTTGAGGCGTTCGTTGAACCAGCCTTTCTGCTCGCCGTTCATTTCCAGGTAATCACTGAGCGTCCACGGAATGATCACGTCGAGATTGCGATAGGCCAGCCCTACGCGGCTGCACGCACCGAGCGCCAGACTTAGGGTGATAACGATGGCAATACATTTCAACCAGCGCGACATGGGCGAGTCCTTGCGAAAGCGTAGGTTCTCATGTGGAACGCAGGATGAGCCCGGCAGTTCAGCCGATCAATAGAAGGCGCGTTCTGCCTTCAAGGTTACCAGGCCGTCGCACTGGCTGTTGTGCCCGGAATAGGCGGAGCAGTCGCTGCCGCTGAGGCTCGAATCGCTGTAGATCAGGTCCAGGTCGATGCCCATGAACGGTCGGGAAAATGTCACTGACCAATCGGTGAAACTGCCTACATAGCCGCCATCAACGGACACCGGAGCATTGAGCTGGTGTGTGGTGTATTTCATGCTGATCCCGATGCCGAACGGCTGATTGCCGCTCAGGTCGGCGAACAGGGTGCTGTTCTGTTTATCCGGGTCGTTGCTGAACGCAGCGCCGAAACGGCTGCCCAGAAAGGTCAAACCACCGAACAGTTCCTGAGTGTCGAGGGTGTCCACTTTCGGATAGCTGTAATGGATCATGCCGACTTCATAACCGAGGGTGTGATCGAACGGCTGTTTAAAGCCGATGTAGGAATCGACTTCAAGATTGCTCCCTGGACTCAACCCTACGCTCGGTGACCATTGACCCACGTAGAAGCCGCTGTCATGGCTTAAGTCGAGACCGCCGTGGAATGAACCGGTGCTGGAAGGTTTGACCAGCCCTTGGGCCATGCTACGGCTGGGGGTGGTGCCGAGTTTGAGGTCGAAGTCGCCCAGTTCACGCTGAAAGATTTGCGCATTGGCAACCGAGCACGACAGCAGGCTGGCGAGCAGGAAAAGAAGGGGCTTGAGCATGCGTCACTCCATGAACAGCGAGGAGCAGGAAGCAAAAACCTGCTGGAACGCTTGATCTAGACGTGTGCAAGCATACCGGCGAATGCTCGGCATTGAGGGCCGTTCGTCGATTTATGAGATATTGATGGTTTAGTGGGTGTTGCGAGAGGGTTCCAGTCCAAGCGCTTCGAAGCTCAAAGCGCTTACGGACCAGGTGATGCGGCAGGTCTTGGGGGTGTTACTTCTTGCCCAGGGTGATCTGCTTGGACGGGCCGAACGTCTGGCCGCTGACGCCTTTGGCAATTTGCTGGATCTCTCCACCGGACTTGAGGAACGCAGCAATCTGGTTGTTGATCGATTCGCTGGTTTCAACGGCTGGAGCTGGCTTTGCTTTGCTGTTGGATGCTTTTACACGCATGGCGGCCATTAACCTGTAGAAAATTAACTTGGCCAGGCATCGTACAGGAAATACTTGACAATTGCTTGGTAAATATCCTCCTGAAATCATCGAGGCCGTCACTCGATTATTTACAAGTTATTGTTCGAATTATCCGGCTAAGCTGCTGTTTTAACTAAGAACATGGGACGGTAAAAAGCGCGGCCGGTTCGGCATGTGCTGGCTCGGGTAGCTGGATTGGTCTGACGAGCGGCCAGGAGCGGGTCGATAAAATCCAGGAAAATTAAGGCCTTCAGAGGATTTTCGATCGCCACCCGACTGGCCGCCGAACACCGCCTGCAAAACCGGGTAGAATGCCGCCCACGCAATGAGGGTATTGGAAATGGCTTTAGTCGGGCGTTACAACAGTTTGCAAGTGGTTAAACACACTAACTTCGGTTTATATCTTGACGGTGGCGCGGATGGCGAAATCCTCCTGCCTAATCGTTATATTCCCAAAGATATTCCCAGCGAAGATGAAGATTGGCTCAACGTTTTTATTTATCTGGACAGCGATGACAAACTCATCGCAACTACCGAAAAGCCGAAAGTTCAAGTCGGTGAATTCGCCAGTTTGAAAGTGGTTGAAGTCAACAGCATCGGTGTTTTCCTGGATTGGGGTTTGCCGAAGGATCTGTTGCTGCCGTACTCCGAAGAAAAACGCCAGATGACCGCCGGCGAATATGTCGTGGTGCACGTCTACCTCGACAAGCACACCCGCCGCATCACCGCGACTGCACGTCTGGACCGCTACCTGGACAAGACCCCGGCCAGCTACACCCCAGGCCAGGAAGTTGATTTGCTGGTTGCCGAAGCCACCGATATGGGCTTCAAGGCGATCATCAACAACAAGCATTGGGGCTTGATCCACAAGAACGAAATCTTCAAGTTCATGCGCGCCGGTAAAGAAGAGAAGGGCTTTATCAAAGAAGTCCGCGCCGACGGCAAGATCAGCCTGAGCCTGCAGCCGGTGGGCGAAGAGGCTGCGACCAGCCTGAACTCGAAGATTCTCGCCAAGTTGCGCGATAACAACGGCACCCTGCCGGTGAGCGATAAGAGCGACCCAACGGTGATCAGCAGTATGTTCGGTGTCAGCAAGGGCAACTTCAAAAAGGCCATTGGTGCGTTGTACAAGAACGGCCAGATCGTGATTCATGCCGATCGCATTGAACTAAGCTGACGGGCATCCGGCTGCGCTGCCCACGGAGGGATGACGCAACCGGGAAGTTAAAGGTCTCTGCCAAGCGGCATTTTCTGTCCATCTGGTTAATAATCGACAGCATCATTTTTCGCCCCGGCGCTTTCTGTTCAGCACGAAGGCCGGGGCTTTGCTTTTACTGTCGAGTCACTGCCATGTTTTGTGTTGTCGAGGTGTTCCGGTGAGCGCTACCCGGCGCAGCGCCGATGGGTTTGCCCTGCAAGTGATGATCGGGTTGTGCCTGATCTGGGGGATTCAACAGGTCATGATCAAGTGGGCGGCGCCCGACATAGCGCCGGTCATGCAAGCGGCGGGGCGGTCGGGTATTTCCGCGTTGCTCGTAGGATTGTTGATCTGTTGGAAGGGTGGCTGGGATCAAGTCAGTCATACCTGGCGCGGTGGACTACTGGCCGGTGCATTGTTTGGCCTGGAGTTCTTCTTCATTTCCGAAGGCCTGCAACTGACCACGGCGGCGCACATGTCGGTGTTCCTCTACACCGCGCCGATCTTCACTGCGTTAGGCGTGCACTGGCTGTTGCCGAGCGAACGTTTGAGGCCCGTCCAATGGCTGGGCATCTTCCTCGCCTTCGTCGGCATTGCCATCGCATTTGCCGGCGGGGTGTCCTGGGACAATCTTGACCGACGCATGTTGATGGGTGATGCCTTGGGCGTACTGGCCGGTGCCTCTTGGGGGGCGACGACGGTGGTGGTGCGCGCTTCGCGTCTGTCGGAGGCCCCAGTGACCTTGACTCTGTTCTACCAATTGATCGTCGGTTTCGTCGGCCTGCTGCTGATTGCGATGCTCAGCGGCCAGGTCACCCATGTCAGCCTGACCACCGTTGCGGTGGCCAGCGTGCTGTTCCAGGGACTGGTGGTGTCGTTCTTCAGTTACCTGACCTGGTTCTGGCTGTTGCGCCGTTATCTGGCGGCGAACCTGGCGGTATTTTCGTTCATGACGCCGCTGTTCGGCGTCACGTTCGGCGTGGTGTTGCTGGGGGAGGCGCTGAGCCTCAACTTCGTCATCGGCGCCGTGCTGGTGCTGTTGGGCATCACCTTTGTCAGCGCTGAACAGTGGGTGCGCCGTCGTTTGCGCAAAGCCCTCGGGCAGCCCTGACCGGACTGAGCAGCAAACCGCCCGCAATCAGCAAGCCACTGCCGGCGAACACCAGCGCTGGCTGCAAACCACCACTGAAATGGCTGCTCAGTGCTGCCAGCAACGGCCCGCTGAGTTGACCCACGGCAAAGCACGCCGTCAGCAGACCGGCATTGCGCTGGGTCGCGTGGGGCGCCAGTTCACGGGAGCGTTGCATCACCAGTTGCATGCAGGCCAGGAACGGCGTGCCGCAAAGAATCACCCCCAATGCCAGTCCCGGACCGCTGCCCAACAGGCAGGCGAACACACCGGCGGCTTGCAGCCACAACGTCGCCGTCAGCCAATAGCGAGTGCCATTCAGGCGTTGTCGACGCAAACTCACCAGCACCACCCCGATGGCCGACGCCAAGCCAAAGCACGGCCAGAACAGATCAGCCTGCCATTGGCCATGGAACTGTGCGTTGGCCATTTGCGAGAGGAAAGTGGCCGGGATGATGTAGCCCAAACCGTACAACCCATAAATCAGGCCTAAACGGCCAATGCCTTTGTTGCCCGAACCAGCGGCGCTGGGCGCGACGGTCACGGTCGTGGCCGGTTGCGGCAGGAACGGCAGAATCCCCAGCAGCATCACCAGGCCTACGACGGCATACACCAGCCACAAGGTGGCGGAGGTCTGACCCAGCAGGTTCGAGCCCAAGGCCAATAACCCTGTCAGAAAAATCCCCAGGCCCGGTCCGGCAAATACCAGGGCACCGAGTCGCGGACGACCCGCTGCCGCTGCCAACGGCTGGCTCAGCGCAGTGATCATCACCAACACCCAGGCGCTGGCCACTCCGGTGCCGAAACGCAGCAGCAGATGCGACCAGAAGCCGTTGGCCCAGAACGATGCCAGGGTCAACAACACACAGAGCCACAAACCACCCAGCAGGCGACGGCGAACCTGCTCGGGCCGGCGGGAAAACATCGCGTCGACGGCACCGACGAAGTAGCCGAGGTAGTTGGCAGCGGCAATCAGACCGGCGGCGGTCAGGTCAATCTGACCTTCACTGAGCAGGTGCGGCAGTTGCGGGGTGAGGGCGAAACGCCCGATGCCCATGGCCATCATCAGGGCAATAAAGCTGGCGAGTAAGCGAATCAGAGGGGACATGGTCTGAGTTCCGGCAGAGGATCAATGACCGTCAGGCTAGGGCTGATTGACTTTCTTTAAAAATGAATAATAGTGAGTAACTTGTTCTTGTTTGGAGAATGGCGTGGAATTCAGCCAATTGCGGATCTTCCAGGCAGTAGCGCAGGAGGGTTCGATCACCCGTGCTGCCGAACGTTTGCACCGGGTGCCATCGAACCTGTCGACGCGGCTTAAACAACTTGAAGAACAACTCGGTGTAGAACTCTTCGTACGCGAGCGTCAGCGTTTGCAGTTGTCGCCTGCGGGAAAAGTCCTTTTGGACTACACCGCCAAGCTGTTCAATCTGCACGACGAAGCCCAGGCGGCGGTGCAGGGCGGACAGCCGGCAGGCGATTTTGTACTGGGGACCATGTACAGCACGGCGGCGATCCATTTGCCGGGACTGCTGGCGCGTTATCACCGCAGCTACCCTGCGGTGAACCTGCAAGTGCAGTCCGGGCCCAGCGGCGAATTGCTGGAAGGCCTGCTCACCGGCCGACTCGATGCGGCGCTGGTGGACGGGCCGCTGGAACTGGCCGGGCTCGACGGCGTGCCGTTGTGCGACGAACGGCTGGTATTGATCAGCGAGGCCGATCACCCTCCTGTGCGCAGTGCACTCGATGTGGAAGGACGGTCGGTATTCACCTTCCGCCAGGGGTGTTCCTACCGGATGCGCCTGGAGGCCTGGTTCGCCCACGACCACGCGGCCATGGGCCGGGCGATGGAAATCGAGTCCTATCCGGGAATGCTCGCTTGTGTGATTGCCGGCTCGGGCGTGGCTCTGATGTCGGAATCGATGCTCGCCAGCCTGCCTGGACGCGAAAGCGTTGCGGTGCACCCGTTGGCCGAACCGTTTGCCAGCGCAACAACGTGGCTGATGTGGCGCAAGGGTATGGTCGGGGCCAATCTGAATGCGTGGATCGAGCAGCAACAGACGGTATTTCCCTCGGCTCCGATTCAGGCCCAGGCGATTGCTTGAACTATCGGTCAGGTATTTTGATCCATTCAGTAACAGATCATTGCGACTTTGGGCGAGCAATGCGTAGGACTTCGGACTATTATCAGTGCGAAGGGGCTACAGAATTTCAGCCGCTCGGCACTACCCTGAAGGGGGCACCATGAAAGAGAAAATCCAAAACTGGCTGCATGACCTGGGTGTTGCACTCGGTTTGATCGAACCGCCTCTGCAACCTGTGCCTATTCGCACTGACGACGAACAACGTCGACGCCAGCAGCGCCGCCGGTAAACGACCGGCACGCGGCCAATGGCGGGCTTGCTATGGCGAGGGGGTTTACCCCCGTTCGAGTGCGCAGCAGTCGTGAAACGGCTGGTGCGATCTGCCTGATACAGTTCGGATAATTGGTTTTGGGGCCGCTTCGCGGCCCAACGAGGGCAAGCTTCCTTGCCTCAATGCCGCCCGATCTCCATCAAAAACCGACTCAAGTCATTCGCCGTCCTGGCTGTCTTGAGCATCCGGTCTTCCTCGGCGGTAAACGCCGTCAAACCCAGCTCATCCTCCAGATGGAAGATCAGCTCTTCGATTTCTTCTTTATCCAATCCCAGCTGCGCCAGGCTTGTGTTGTCGTCGAAGTCCTCACGACCCTCCAGCAGGCGACTGATGAAGCGATGCACGGTGGCGCGAACGTCGGCTTTTTTCATGGTTGTTCTTCGAGGGCGTTATTTTGTCCCTGCGCTGAGTACAGCAGGCTTCAGCCGTGTGAGCGCTGCCACTCGTCAATCATCGTGCGTAAATATTCCCCAGAGAAACTACCGAAATGCCCGCCATGCACCGTGCGGATCGGCAGCGCGCGCAAGCGCTGCAGGCTGCGGGCGTAGTCGTCGAGGTTGGAGTGGTAGGCGTCTTCGATCAGCGGTCCGTCGTAGATGATGTCGCCGCTGAACAAGGTTTCGGTCGCGGCTTCAAACAGGCTGATGCCGCCCGGTGAATGCCCCGGCGTGTGCAGCACTTGCAGGACGCGGTTGCCCAGGTCCAGCACGTCGCCTTCTTCAATCAGCCCGGTGGCCGGCGCGGCTTTGACCCGGTATTCGGCGTAGCACAACGGGCAATCGGGGTGAGCTTCGAACATATCGTCGCCGACGAATGCCCGGCTTAAATCGTTATCACCGTCAGGTGCCGCAAGGATGTCAGCCTCGGCCGGGTGCACCAGGCGTTCGGGGAATTCGTGATGGCCGGCGATGTGGTCGAAATGGCAGTGACTGGCCACCGCCACCAACGGCCGCTCGGTGATCCACGGCAGTTGCTCGCGCAGGCTTACCAGCCCCGAGCCGCTGTCCAGCAGCAAGTCTTTGTCGCGGCCCTGAATGTGCCAGAGGTTGCAGCGGTAGAAGGGACGGATGTAAGGCTCGTGAATCAATCGGATGCCGTCACTGAGCTGTCGGACCTCGAACCACTGGTCGCGGCTGACGATCTTCATAAGCAGTTTCCTTCAGGCGAAAAAAAACGAGTGTGGCAACCGACGCCACACTCGTCGAAGAAAGCATCAAGTCGTTATAGAAAGCTTAGATCGCGCTCGCCATCGGTGCCGGGCGACGGGACAGCAAACTCACCAGAACGAAACTCACCAGACCAACACCAAGGCTGTAGTAGATCGGGGTGTTGGCGTCCATACCATCTTTGATCATGAACACCAGCGCGGTGGCAAAGCCCAGGCCCATGCTGGCGATGGCGCCGGCGGTGGTGGCGCGTTTCCAGAAGATTGCACCGATCAGCGGGATCAGCATGCCGCCCACCAACAGGTTGTAGGCCAGGGTCAGCGCACTGATCACGTCGTTGACGACCAGCGCGATGCCGAGTACGGCGATGCCGGTCAGCAGGGTGAACAGGCGGTTGATGCCCAGGCTCGACTGTTTACCGCTGCGCAGTTTCGGCAGCAGGTCTTCGGTCAGGGTGGTGGAAGCGGCGAGCAGACCGGCGCTGGCGGTGGACATCATGGCGGCCAGTGCAGCGGCGATCACCAAGCCACGGATACCGTCCGGCAGGGACAGTTTGACGATGGCGGCGAAGGCGTTGTTGACGTTGTCCAGATCCGGGATCAGCACGTGAGCCGCCATGCCGATCAGGGCGCAGGCCAGGCCATAGAGGATGCAGTAGAGACCCGCGAAAGTACCGGCGTACTGCGCGACTTTGGCGCTCTTGACGGTGAACACCCGTTGCCAGATGTCTTGACCAATCAGGATCCCGAAGAAGTAGATCATGAAGTAGGTGATGATGGTGTCCCAGCCGATGGTGGTGAAGCTGAAAGCGGCTTCCGGCAGTTTCATCACCAACTCATCCCAGCCGCCGACGCGGTACAGGCAGATCGGCAACAGGATGAACATCAGGCCAACGGTCTTGATCACAAACTGGACGATGTCGGTCAGGGTCAGGGACCACATGCCGCCGATGGCCGAATAGACCACCACCACGCCACCGCCGAGCAGGACCGAGATCCAGAACGGCAGGCCGAACAGCACTTGCAGCACGGTGCCGATTGCCAGGATCGAGGTCACGCCGATCATCAGCGCGTACGCCAGCATGATCGCCGCGCTCGCGGAGCGGGCCATCGGGTTGTAGCGTTTTTCCAGTACCTGGGTGACGGTGTAGATTTTCAGTTTCAGCAGCGGTTTGGCGAGGAACAGGTTCAGCGCCACGATCCCGCAACCCAGTGCAGCGCAGAGCCAGAAACCGGAGATGCCATGGACATAGCCCAGGCGCACGGTGCCGACGGTGGAAGCGCCGCCCAGAACGGTGGCGGCCATGGTGCCCATGTACAGGGTCGGGCCGAGGTTACGACCGGCGACCAAGTAGTCTTCGTTGGTCTTGGCCTTGCGCATGCCGAAGTAGCCGAGTACCAGCATCGCGGCGGCGTATATGAGTACGACGAATAAATCCAAAGCCATGATGGCGTGTCTCCGATTGTCTTTTTTATGGTGAGGCTGAAATCAATCCCTGTGGGAGCCGGGTTTGCTCGCGAATCAGGCGCTGCGATCTGTCAGATAAACCGCGTCATCGTTCTTCGCGAGCAAGCCCGCTCCTACAGGTAATGCGTTTAATCAGGCGGCTGTTCTCAGCGCCGGTTTAGCGAGCGGGTCCGTGCTCTTGCTGCGTGGATCGTTGGGGCCGAACACCGCGGCCGGTTCCGGGAACAGGCTCAGCAGCGCCAGGTACACCAGCGACGCCAGGCCGAGGGTGACCGGCAGGCTGATATCGATGCCGCCCGCCAGATCGCCCAGCACGCCGACAAACTGCCCCGGCAGGTTCACAAAGCACAAACCCACCAGCGCACTCGGGATCCAGGCACCCAGCCCACGCCAGTTCCAGCCGTGGGTGAACCAGTAGCGACCACCTTTCTCGCCACGGGTGAAGACTTGCAGGTCATCCGGGCAGTAGAAGCCGCGACGCACCAGCAGACCGATGATCATGATCACCATCCACGGGGTGGTGCAGGTGATGATCAGCACGGCGAAGGTCGACACGCTCTGCACCAGATTCGCCGCAAAGCGTCCGATGAAGATGAAGGCAATCGACATCACGCCGATCAGCAGCGTCGCCTTGACCCGCGACAGCACCCGTGGAAACACGCTGGACATGTCCAGCCCGGTGCCATACAGCGAGGTGGTGCCGGTGGACATGCCGCCAATCACCGCGATCAGGCACACCGGCAGGAAGAACCAGCTCGGCGAGACCGCCAGCAGACCGCCGACGTAGTTATTGGCCGCGATGTAGTCCGGTGCCTTGATCGCCACGATGGTGGCGGTGGCGAGGCCGAACAGGAACGGGATCAACGTTGCGATTTGCGCGGCAATCACCGCCAGCATGATGCGACCCTTCGGCGTTTCACGCGGGATGTATCGCGACCAGTCGCCCAGGAACGCGCCGAAGGAAATCGGGTTGCTCATGGCGACCAGCGCGGCGCCGATGAAGGCAGCCCAGAAACCGGCCTGACCCACGGCGACGGTGCCGGCGAACTGACTGTCGAAGGTCGGGGCGAACGCGAAGATGCCGAGCAGGAACAGCAGGCTGGCGGCCCACACCGCGATGCGATTGACCCACAACATGAAGCGGAAGCCGTAGATGCATACGGTCAGCACGAGGATCGCGAACAGTCCGTAGGCCAGGCCCAAAGTCAGATCGGTTTCCGGCAGACCGATCAGGCGTTTGGCACCACCGATCAGCGCATCACCCGAACTCCACACCGACAGTGAGAAAAAGGCGATGGCGGTCAGCAGCGACAGGAACGAACCGACAATCCGCCCATGCACACCAAAATGCGCACCAGAGGACACGGCGTTGTTGGTGCCGTTGAGTGGACCGAACAGGCCCATCGGCGCAAGGATCAGCGCGCCGAGCACTACGCCCAGCACAATCGCCCACACGCCCGCCTGGAAAGACAGGCCGAACAGCACGGGAAAACTGCCGAGCACCGCTGTGGCAAAGGTATTGGCGCCGCCGAAGATCAAGCGAAACAGGTCGCTGGGTTTGGCGTCGCGCTCATGATCCGGGATCTGTTCGACCCCGTTTGTTTCAATGCTGCTAAGGCTTTTTTCTTTGTTGTTGTTATTCATGATCTGCTCCGATCATATAGGCGCGCTCATCGTGTGTGAGCGTCACCTGTTTGGCTAAGGGGGTGGCAGCCCTTCCGGCATCGCGGACAAATGTTCGTGGCAGGCCAGCCATAGGCCTTGTTGTTCTTGGCCAGACGCTTGTTTCTTGAAAACAATCGTCTCGCGCTCCTGGCTGAAGTGTTGCTCCCCTTGCATGCGCAGCTCGGTGGCCACGTCATGGATGAAAATCGCCACGTCACCCTGCAGGCTGACGAAGGCGTTGCTTGAGGTGCACGAGAGCACCTCGAAGCCATCCTCGGCACGCCAGGTGTCCCACAACGCCTGATAGGCATCGCGCGACAGCAGAGGCTGCTCGAGGGTGTAGAACACGAAACTGGCATCGGTGCTGAACGCGCCGAAGTAGGCTTCGCGATCGTTACGGGCAAAGGCTGTCACCAGATCGGCGGCGGCTTTTAATACCTGGTCACGTTCGTTCATGACCGATCCTCAGCGGTGGACCACGCCAGGCAGTACGCAGAGCATTTCGTACAGCAGGTTGGCGGCCAGCAGCGAGGTATTGCCGGTGGTGTCGTAGGCGGGCGAGACTTCTACCAGATCGCAACCGACCAGGTCGAGGCCTTGGCAGCCACGAACGATTTCAATCGCCTGAATGGTCGTCAGACCACCGATTTCCGGGGTGCCCGTACCTGGCGCCCAGGCTGGATCAATACCGTCGATGTCGAAACTCAGGTACACCGGACCACCGCCGACTTTCTCGCGAACTTCGGCCATCAGCGGGGCCAGGGATTTGTGCCAGCACTCTTCGGCCTGAACCACACGGAAGCCTTGATTGCGGCTCCAGTTGAAGTCGTCAGCGGTGTAACCCTGGGCGCGCAAGCCAATTTGCACCACGCGGTCGCTGTCCAGAAGACCTTCTTCAACGGCGCGACGGAAGGTGGTGCCGTGGGCGATTTTCTCGCCAAACATGTGATCGTTCACATCGGCGTGGGCGTCGATGTGCACCAGGCCGACCTTGCCGTGCTTTTTATGGATGGCACGCAGAATCGGCAGGGTGATGGTGTGATCGCCGCCGAGGGTCAGCGGGATCACATTGTGTTCGAGGATGGCGTGGTAGGACTCTTCGATGATCCGTACGGCGTCCAGCAGGTTGAACGTGTTGATCGCCACGTCGCCGATATCGGCAACTGACAGCGAGTCGAACGGTGCAGCGCCGGTGGCCATGTTGTACGGGCGGATCATCACCGATTCAGCGCGAATTTCACGAGGCCCGAAACGGGTGCCGGGGCGCAGGGAAGTACCGATGTCCAGCGGCACGCCGACAAAAGCAGCGTCCAGGCCGGCAGCGGTTGGCAAATGGGGGAGTCGCATCATGGTGGCGATGCCGCCGAAGCGCGGCATTTCGTTGCCGCCCAGTGGTTGGTGAAGAATCTTGTCCACGGGTAAGGCCTCATCGTCGTTGTTTTATTTATGTCGGTTGACCGCTCGGGGAGAGGCGGGCACCGCTGTGGGCCGATTCTGCGAAATGTAGTGGCCGGGAAGAATCGCTACGGGCAAATACTTAGTTCAGATTTTTCTAAACTAATGGCCGGTGCAGCGATAGACTTCCCGTTCTGTACGGAATCGCTGATGGCTGGCATTCAGAGGCCAGACACCGCAACCCATGTGGGAGCGGGATTGCTCGCGAAGGCGTCGTGTCAGTCCATGGCAATGTTGCCTGACACAGCGCTTTCGCGAGCAATCCCGCTCCCACAAGGAGTGTGTTTCCACAGAAGCACCGCGCGTTACTTTGTCATCGGAGCAATCATGGCCAACGCTTTACCCGACCTGAAACTGTTGCGCATCTTCGTCAGCGTGGTCCGCCATCAGGGATTCGCCAACGCCCAGCAGGAACTCAACCTCTCGACGTCGGCCATCAGCACTTACATGAGCCAGCTCGAAGGCGCCCTCGGCCTGGTGCTGTGCCATCGCGGTCGCGGTGGTTTCAGCCTGACCAGCAAGGGCGAGCTGTTCCATCAGGAAACCCTGCGCCTGCTTGGTGAGCTCGAAGGGTTCGAGCAGTACGCTGCGGCGCTGAAGGGGGAGTTGCGCGGCACACTCAACCTTGGGGTGATCGACTCCACCGTCAGCGACAAGGCCTTGCCCTTCGCCGAAGCCATCGGCGCCTACAGCCAGGAACACCCGGCGGTGCATTTGCACCTGTCGGTCATGAGCCCCTACGAACTGCAACTCGGTGTGCAGGACAACCGCCTCGACCTGGCCATCGGTGCGTTTTCCACGCGCATGAGCGGGCTGGTCTATATGCCGCTGTACCGCGAGCAACATTGGTTGTATTGCAGCAGCCGGCATCCGCTGTTCACCGAGCGGCGCATCCCCGAGCAAGTGATCACCCAGCAGCGCATGGTCGGTCGCGGTTACTGGAGCCAGGCTGAACTGGCCCGTCATGGCTTCAAACACAGCGCCGCCACCGTGGAAAGTATGGAAGCCCAGCTGATTTTGGTGCTGTCGGGCGCCTACATCGGATATTTGCCGGAGCACTACGCCCAAGCATGGGCCGACAAGGGTGATTTGCGGGTGCTACTGCCGGCGACCTTCGGTTATCAGGCGCCGTTTTCGATGATCGTGCGCCGGGGCCGAAGCCGCGAGCCGCTGATCCAGACCTTCCGCGACCTGCTCAAAGCGCAACTGAACCAGGCGGCTTAAAGGAAAAAGAAGCGATGTCCAGAATCCAGTGTCCCCGCTGCCTGCGCCCGCAAACCCATTGCCTGTGCCCACTGATACCGAACCTCGACAGCCGCACCCGGGTGCTGTTGTTGCAGCATCCGAGTGAAGTGAATCACGCGTTGAACACCGCGCGTTTGGCGGCGCTGGGGTTGAAGAATGCCGAGTTGATCGTGGGCGAGGTGTTCGAGGATTTGCCGGCCCTGTTGAATCAGCCAGGTTATCGGGCGCGCTTGTTGTTTCCTGCCGAGGATGCGCAACCGATGCGGGCTTACACCGAAACCGATGAACCACTGCTGCTGGTGGTTCCGGACGGAACCTGGCGCAAGGCGCGCAAGATGCTGCACCTCAACCCGCTGTTGGCGGCGTTACCGAGGGTGACGCTGGTTGATGGAGGCGTGTCCCGTTACCGCTTGCGCAAGGCGCCGGGGCCTGGGGCGTTGTCGACGGTGGAGGCGATTGTCCAGGCGTTGCAGACCCTCGAGGCACCGACCTCTTTCGAGCTTTTGTTACGGCCGTTCGAAGCGTTGATCGAGGGGCAGATTACGGCGATGGGGGAGGAGATTTTCCTGCGGAATCACGGGCCGAAATAGTTGTTGTCTGTAAGGGCCTCTTCGCGAGCAAGCCCGCTCCCACAGTGTTTCGTGGTGTTCACATTATTTGTGTACGACGCAGATCCCTGTGGGAGCGGGCTTGCCCGCGAAGGCGGAGCATCAAACACCGCAGACTTGGGAGGATGTCTAGCGCTCGCGCATCGCCTCAGTCCGCGCTTTCAGAACCGGCTTAAGCAAGTAATCCAACACGCTCTTCTCCCCGGTAATGATGTCCACCGTCGCCACCATCCCCGGAATGATCAGCAACGGTTTCAAATCCCCGCCCAAGTGGTTCTTATCGGTCCGTACCTGAATCAGATAAAAGCTGTTGCCTTTGTCGTCAGTGGTCGTGTCGGCGCCGATCAACTCAAGTTTGGCGCTCAATCCGCCGTAAATCGTGTAGTCGTAAGCACTGAACTTGACCATGGCTTTCTGGCCCGGATGCAGGAACGCCACATCCTGTGGCCGGACCTTGGCTTCGATCAGCAGGTTGTCTTCAATCGGCACGATTTCCACCATGTCGCTACCCGGCTGAACCACGCCGCCGATGGTGTTGACCTTCAGCAATTTGATAATGCCATGCACCGGTGATACCACTGTGGTTCGGGTGACGCGGTCGTCGATGGCGATGCTCGATGCGGTGATTTTCGACAGGTCGGTGCGTTTCTCATTCAGCTCTTTCGCAGCGTCCGAGCGAAAGGATTGTTCCGACTCGTCGATCTTGCTTTTGATTTCGTTGATCGCCGATTCGGCACGGGGAATCGCCAGGGTCGTGGCATTCAGCGAACCGCGAATTTCCACCGCGCTGCGTTTGAGCCGCAGGATTTCCACCGGCGAAACCGCCCCGGTGCCCACCAGGGGCGCCGACATGTTCATTTCTTGTTGCAGCAACGCCAGGCTTGAGCTGTATTGGCCCTGTTTGGAGCGGAACTCTGCCAGTTCCTGGGTTTTTTGCCGAAGTTGCTCGGACAGGGTGCGCTGCTCGCTGGCCAGTCGACGTTGCCGTTGTTCGTAGAGTGAGCGTTCGTCTTCGGCCACTTGCGGTGACTTGGCGATCACTTCGGCGGACAGCTTGAACGGCCGCCCTTCGGCTTCGGCGGAAAGCCGTTCGACCTGGGCGGTCAACGCATAACGATCCGCCTCGCTTTCGCCCTTGTTCGAGAGGAATCGCGTGTCATCCAGGCGCAGCAGCGTATCGCCCTTGTTTACCATTTGCCCTTCACGCACGAAGATCTCGGTGACGATGCCGCCCTCCAGGTTCTGGATGACCTGAACCTTGCTCGACGGAATTGCCTTGCCTTCACCCATGGTGACTTCCTGCAGCACCGCGAATTTGGCCCAGACCACTGCCGTAATGATCAGCGCAGCGGCCAGCCACACGGTGATGCGCGACCAGCGAGGGGAATCCTGTAACGCGGCGCCGGCGGTTTCCGGCATGAATTCGCTTTCGGCGCTTTTGCTGAAACTGTCGAAGTAGCCGCGTGAACCTTGTGAAGCAGACATAAGCGACTCCTAGACGGTCGCAGAGCCGACACGGCCCTTGCGCAATGCATCGATGACCGCTTCTTTCGGACCGTCGGCGACGATCCGCCCGTTGTCCAGCACCACCAGCCGATCCACCAGGCTGAGCATTGAGGTGCGATGGGTGACCAGCAGCAGGGTTTTGCCCTGGACCCAGCCGTGGAGTTTTTGCCGCAGGACGTCTTCGCTGCTGTTGTCCATGGCGCTGGTGGGTTCGTCGAGCAGCATGATCGGCGGGTCGAGCAACAAGGCGCGGGCCAGCAATACCGCCTGACGTTGGCCGCCGGACAGCAACTGCCCGCGTTCGCCCACGGGACGATCGAAGCCCTGAGGATGCTGACGGGCCAGCTCGGTGACGCCGGTGAGTTCCGCCACTTCGAGCATTCGTGAGTCGCTGATGTAACGTGCGCCGAGGGTCAGGTTGTCACGCAGGCTGCCGGCCAGCAGCGGCAGGTCGTGGGCGACATAACCGATCTGTTGGCGCAAGTCGGCGACGTCCAGTTGCCGCAGATCCAGGCCATCGAGCAGTAGCTGGCCTTCTTCCGGTGCATAAAACCCCATCACCAGCCGCGCCAGCGTGCTTTTGCCCGAGCCGCTGCGCCCGATGATGCCGATCCGCTCGCCGGGTTTCACGCTGAAGCTGACGTTGGCCAGCGCCGGAGCATTCTGGCCGTTGTAGTGGAACGTCACGCCGTTGACGTCGAGCGCGCCTTGCAGTTGAGTGCGTTCCAGCGGCCGTTGTTTGGCATCGCGTTCCTGGGGCAAGGACATCAGCGCATCGGTGCTTTTCATCGTCAGTTGCGCTTGCTGGTAGCGCGTGATCAAACCGGCAATCTGCCCCAGCGGCGCGAGCACACGGCTGCCGAGCATGTAGGTCGCCACCAGCGCGCCGACGCTGAGGTTGCCGGCGATGATGCTGTAGACCCCGGCGATGATCGTTGCCATGCCGGAGAATTGTTGGATGAACAACGTGCCGTTGGTGGCCAGCGCCGACAGGTTGCGTGCATGGCTGTCGAGGCGGGTGAGGGCGCCGTGGGTGCTTTCCCATTTGTGCTGGCGTTCGCTTTCGGCGCTGCAGGCCTTGAGGGTTTCCAGGCCGCCGAGGGTTTCGATCAGCAGGGCCTGGCGTTCGGCGCCGAGGCTCAGACTTTTTTGCACGGTGTCGCGCAAACGGGACTGAATCACCATCGCAAAAATGATCGTGATCGGAAACGCCAGCAGCGGAATCACCACCAGCCAGCCACCGAGCAGACCGATCACCACCAGCATCAACACAGCGAAGGGCAAGTCGATGAGGCTGGTCAACGTGACGGCGGTGAGAAACTCCCGCAGGCCCTGGAAGTCATGGATGCTCTGGGCGAAACCACCAATGGTTGCCGGCCGCGCTTTCATCGACATGCCGGTGATGCGTTCGAAAAGGGTGGCGGAAAGGATCACGTCGGTTTTCCTCCCGGCGGTGTCCAGCAAATGGGCGCGAACCACCCGCAGCACCAGTTCGAACCCCGTGCCGATCAGCAGGCCGATGGACAATACCCACAAGGTCGACGTGGCTTGGTTCGGCACCACGCGGTCGTAAGTCTGCATCACGAACAGCGGCACCATCAGCCCCAGCAGGTTGATCAGGAAACTCGCCAGGATCGCATCGCTGTACAGCCATTTCGACAGCTTCAACGTGTCGCGAAACCACGCCTCCACACGCGGCACCAGAGGCGAGCGCAAGTCTTCGAGTTCGTGGCGTGGCCGGGCGAACAAGGCCTGGCCGCTGTAGTTTTCGGCCAGCTCTTCACGGCTGACCCATTGCTCGCCGCCATCGGCTTCGCTGGGCAGAATCAGCGCCTTGCCGTCATCGCCGAAGCGGCGCAGAACGGCGGTGCGGCCGTCGTTCAGGATCAACAGTACGGGCAGGTTGAGGGCGGAAATATCCGCTAGGTCGCGGCGCAGCAAGCGCGCCTGCAAGCTGGCCCGGGCCGCTGCGCGCGGCAGCAGGTCCAGGCTCATGCGTTGGTGTGCCATTGGCAGCCCGGCACTCAGGCTGGCACGACTGACCGTCGCGCCATGAAGTTTGCAGAGAATCAACAGACCGTCCAGAAGCGGGTCATCGAAGCTCAGCCGAGGATCGACACCGATGTTGCCGGGTTCCATGCTGGTCACATTGATCGCTCCAGTTGTATTACCTCAGTTCAGGCAGACGGGCTTCGTTTTTCACTTCGGTTTGGGCAATCGCATCGGCGGGCAGCACCACCCGTTGTTTGCTCAGCAATTGGCCCATGTTCGCCAGCACCCGGTACATCGAGTACTCCTCGACGTAGCGCACTTCGGTGTAGCGGCGGTTGGCGTTATAGAGTTCGTTTTCACTGTCCAGCACGTCGAGCAGGGTCCGTTGACCGAGGCCGAATTGATCCTGGTAGGCGGCACGCACGCGGGTGGTGGTTTCAGCGTATTCGCGGGCGGTCGGGGTTTGTTTCTTGGCGTTGACCATGGCGTTCCAGGCCAGGTGGATGTTCTCGTTGAGCTGGCGCAGGGCGTTGTTGCGGATGTCCATCGCCTGGTTGATCCGGTGCGCGTTGCCGGCAAGACGGGCCTTGTCGCTGCCGCCGCGGAACAGGTTGTAGTTCATCACGATCCCAACGCGCCATTCGTTGTCGTGACCTTCCTCGCCTTGCACGTTGTTGTTCGCACCCACCGCGGCTTCGGCGTCGAAGCGCGGGTAGAACGGCGACTTGGAAACTTCGTACTGGCTCTCGGCCGATTGCACGTCGGCCTGGGCCGATTTCAGGTATGGGTTGTTGTCCACCATGCTCTGCTGGGCTTCCGGCAGGCTGGCGGGCAATTCGCCGCGAATCGATGGCAGCGTTTCGAGTTCATCGGGCATGCGCCCCACGACGGCGAAGAAGTTCGATTCGGCATCGGCCAGGTCGACTTCGGCGGTGTCGAGGTTGTTTTCCGCCAGTGCCCGACGAGCGGTCGACTGATCGGCGTCGGCGTTGCTACCGATGCCCCGTTGGGTACGCAGGCCGATCTGGTCGTTGACCCGCAGGTGGGCTTGCAGGTTGTTCTTGGCCAGCGTCACCAGTTCCCGGCGCTTGAGCACTTCGAGGTAGACCTCGATGGTGCGCAGGGCCAGGTCTTGAGCGGTGCCCTGAGCGTAATAGGCCCGGGAGTTGACCACGCCTTTGGTGCGTTCGACTTCATTGGCGGTGTTGAAACCATCGAAGAGCATCTGGCGCAGACGCAGTTCCGATTGGGTGTAGGTGAGGATTTCGGTGTGGTGATTGCCGAAGGCCCGAGTGTTGGTGTTGTCGCTGTACCCGCGCCCGTAGGCGGCATTCAGATCAACTGATGGATAAAAGCCCCCTTTGGCGACTTTCACATCTTCATCGGCCGACAGACGGCTGTCCACCCGCGACGCCAGCTCCGGGTGAGTCGCGATGGTGCTCTGGATCGCTTCGGTCAATGACATGGCTTGAGCCTGAGATGAGCAGGCCATGGCCAAAAGAATTGCGCTGCATAAAGGGGTTAAAACGCGCATGGGTACATCTCCCTGAAGTCCTTATGGTGCTTATCAGTCGCCAAATATTTGACGGCATTTATAGGTAAAACCGTTTCATGCTTGTAACAACAGAGCTAAGAACATTCTGGAGAGAACCTAAGAAGTATTTCTCATAATCGCTATGCCAAAAAAAACTTATGCGCTCTGAAAAATCCAGCACATTGTTCACTGCGAAAGCCCTTGATTTATGAGCCTTAGGGAGCTCTTCAGGGCGCAAGGAAAGTTCCAATCCACTTATCGATATAGGGCGGGGAAGTGCTGGAGGGGAGGGAAGCGTGACAGTCTGGAGGCGACGGTTTTTTGTCACTCTAGTGCTTCATTACTGTTACGCATCGCTCAATGGGCAGGGTGTTGCGCAAATGGATCCCCATGTCATTGATTGCATGGGCTTTATCCAGAACCGGACACTTCGCCCCGCGAGCGACACGCTTGGCGAGACTGTCGCCGGGGCAGCGGCTTACTTTTCGGTAGCCACTGTCCCGGCAGACAATCCGTCAGATGACCTCCCTGAGCCTTTTGCAGTTCTTCGCACACACAGGGCGCCGACAGTGGTTGGCAGCGGAGGAAGTGCACATGGCTACGCTCATCGGTATCGTCAGTAAGGTTATTGGTCAGGTGTTTGCGGTCGCGAGCGACGGCACACGACGTGCACTGATCGAGGGAGACCGGTTGTTCGCCGGCGATCAATTAGTCACCGGGGCTGAAGGCGCGGTGGCGGTGCATTTGCAAAATGGCCAGGAACTGACCCTCGGGCGTGGCAGCAGTCTGCAAATGACGCCTCAGCTGCTGGCGAATCAGGTGCCCCATGTGGACACCGCTGAAGCCGTGACGCCGAGCCAGGCGCAGCTGACTGATGTCGAGAAACTGCAAAAAGCAATTGCTGCCGGCGATGACCCGACCCAAACAGCGGAAGCCACTGCAGCCGGTCCGAATTCGCCTGGTGCATCCGATGGGGGTGGCGGTCACTCGTTTGTGCTGCTGGAGGAAGTCGGCGGGCGGGTCGATCCGATCATTGGTTTCCCCACTGCAGGGTTTAACGGCATTCCCGAGTTTCCCCTGGAGCGTTTGGCCGGTGATCCGGATAACGGTGATGACGATCTGGGCGTGCCGGTGCCTCCGGCGGCGGACAATCCGGTTACCCTCGACGGCCTGTCCGTGCAAGGGGGGGAGCTGAAGCTCAATGAAGCGAACCTGAGCGATGGCTCCGCCAGCAACACCGCTGCGTTGACCCAGAACAGCACGTTCACGGTGAACGCCCCCGACGGCCTGACCAGCCTGAGCATCGGCGGGATCAACGTGATCAGCGGCGGCGTGGCCGCAGGCTTCCCGCAATCGATCACCACCCAGTTGGGCAACACCCTGACCATCACGGGCTACAACCCGGCCACGGGCGTGGTGAGTTACAGCTACACCCTCAACGGCAACGAAACCCATTCGGCCGGTGACGGCATCAACAACCTCAGCGAACAGTTCACCGTGGTGGCCAGCGACAGCAATGGCGATACCGCCACCGGTACGCTGGACGTCAACATCACCGACGACGTGCCCAAAGCAGTCGATGACAGCAACGCCAACACCGCCTCGGAAACCCTGCTGACCCTGACCGGCAGCGTGCTGCCCAACGACAGCCAGGGCGCTGATCGCATTCCTGTCGGCCCCAACAGCGGGCCCGTGATCGGCGGCACCTTCACCGGTACTTACGGCACCCTGGTGCTCAATCCCAACGGCACGTACACCTACACCCTTAACACCAGCGACGCCGATTTCAAAGCCTTGCACGGCGGCGGCAGCGGCACCGAAACCTTCACCTACACCCTGACGGATGCCGATGGCGACACCAGCACCGCGAACCTGGTGCTGCAAATCCATAACAACGATGACCCGGTCATCATCGGTGGGCTGAACGCCGAAGGCGGTGAGCTGACGGTCTACGAGAAAAACCTCGGTGACGGCAGTGCGCCGAATTCTACTGCGCTGACCCAAAGCGGCACCTTCACCATCACCGCCCTCGACGGCGTGCAAACCCTGAGCGTCGGCGGTATCAACGTGGTGGTTGGCGGCGTGAGCGCCGGGTTCCCGCAATCGATCGTTACGCCACTGGGCAGCACCCTGACCATCACCGGGTTCGACAGCGCGACGGGCGTGGTCAGTTACAGCTACACGCTGGCCGATAACGAAACGCATCCGAACGCCAATGGCGCCAACAGCATTTCCGAGCAGTTTGCAGTGACCGTGGTCGATGACAACGGCACCACGGCCAATGGCAACCTGGACGTGAACATCGTCGACGACCAGCCTCAAGGCGTGGACGACAGTAACGCCGGAACCGCGTCTGAAACCTTGCTCACGCTCAACGGCAACGTGCTGACCAACGACGTGCAAGGCGCCGACCGCGTGCCGACCGGCCCGAGTGCCGGCCCGATCACCCCCGGTACGTTCGTCGGGACTTACGGCACGTTGGTACTCAACGCCAACGGCACGTACACCTACACCCTGAACACCAGCGATGCTGACTTCAAAGCCTTGCACGGCAATGGCAACGGCACGGAAAACTTTGTCTACACCATCACCGATGCCGACGGCGATACCAGCACCGCGACCCTGGTGCTGAACATCCACAACAACGATGACCAGGTCACTATCGACGGCCTCAATGTGAGCGGCGGCGAACTCACCGTCCACGAAGCAAACCTCAGCGACGGCACCAACCCCAACGCACCGGCCCTGACGCAAAGCGGCACCTTCACCGTCACCGCCCTCGATGGCCTGCAAACCCTGACCATCGGTGGTATCGCCGTGGTCACGGGTGGCGTGGCCGCCGGTTTCCCGCAATCGATCGTGACGCCGTTGGGCAGCACCCTGACCATCACCGGGTACAACGCGACAACCGGCGTGGTCAGTTACACCTACACCCTGGCGGACAACGAAACCCATCCGAATGCCAACGGTGCCAACAGCATCACCGAGAACTTCAACGTGGTGGCGACTGACACTGACGGCAGCACCGCGTCGGGGCAGATCAACGTCAACATCGTCGACGACTTGCCCACCGCCAAACCGGATTCGGCCAGTGTGGCCGAAGGCGGGACAGTCAGCGGCAACGTGCTGGACAACGACATCGGCGGCGCCGATGGGCCGGCGCTCAGTGGCGCAGTGGTCGGCGTGCGCGCAGGCTCGGACACCTCGACCTCGGCCATTGGCGGCCTGGGTTCGAACATCAACGGCACCTACGGTTACCTGACCCTGGATGCCAACGGCAACGCGGTCTATCACAGCAACCCGAACGCCGTGAGCGGTCCCGGTGCGATCGACGTTTTCACCTACACCGTGCGCGACGCCGATGGTGATGAAAGCACCACCACCATCACCATCGACGTGTTCAACAGCGGCATCAAAGCGGTCAGCGATACCGACGTGACCGTTTATGAAAAAGCCCTGGACCTGATCAAGGATGGCCAGGACCTGGCGCCAGGTACTGTCACCGGCAGCCAGCCTGGCAGCACCGGCGAAACCGCCTCCGGCACCTTGGTCGGTTCGGTCACCGGCGCCACTGGCGCGATCACTTACACCTTGGTTGGCAGTGCCACCGGAACCTACGGGCAGATCCTGCTCAACCCCAACGGCACTTACACCTACACCCTGACGTCGGCGCCGGGCACGACGCCCCATGCCGACGACGGTGCCAATACCCTGAGCGAAAGCTTCACCTACAAAGCCACTGATGCGCTGGGCAACAGCACCACCAGCACCATCGTGGTGAACATCGTCGATGACGTGCCCAAAGCCGTGAACGACAACAACGTCCACACCGCCTCGGAAACCCTGCTGACCCTCAACGGCAACGTGCTGACCAACGACGTGCAAGGTGCGGACCGTGTGCCGACAGGACCCAGCTCCGGCCCGGTCACGCCCGGCACGTTCACCGGTACTTACGGCACATTGGTATTGAATGCCAACGGCACCTACACCTACACCCTGAACACCAGCGACGCAGACTTCAAAGCCTTGCACGGTGGCGGTAACGGCACGGAAAACTTCACCTACACCCTCACCGATTCGGACGGCGATACCAGCACCGCCACCTTGGTGCTGAATATCCACAACAACAATGATCCGGTCATCATCAAGGGGCTGGACATCGATTGCGGCGAGCTGACGGTCTACGAGAAAAATCTCAGCGACGGCACCAACCCCAACGCGCCGGCCTTGACCCAGAGCGGCACCTTCACGGTCACCGCCCTCGACGGACTGCAAACCCTGACCGTGGGGGGTATTGCGATCATCAGCGGTGGCGTGGCTGCTGGCTTCCCGCAATCGATCGTCACCCCGTTGGGCAGTACGCTGACCATCACCGGTTTCAACCCGGCCACCGGCGTCGTCAGCTACAGCTACACCTTGGTGGATAACGAAACCCACCCCAATGCCAATGGTGCCAACAGCATCAGCGACAACATCAATGTGGTCGCTACCGACAGTGATGGCAGCACGGCCTCGGGGCAGATCAACGTCAACATTGTCGATGACTTGCCGACCGCCAAAGCCGACATGGCTTCGGTGGTGGAGGGCGGTACGGTCAGCGGCAACGTGCTGGACAACGACATCCGCGGCGCCGATGGTCCGGCAGCCGGTGGCGCGGTGGTCGGCGTGCGCGCAGGCTCGGACACCTCGACTTCGGCCATTGGCGGCCTGGGTTCGCACATCAACGGCACCTACGGTTATCTGACCCTGGATGCCAACGGCAACGCGGTCTATCACAGCAACCCGAACTCGGTGGGCGCGCCGGGGGCCACGGACACCTTCACCTACACCATACGTGATGCCGATGGCGATCAAAGCACCACCACCATCACCATCGACGTCAACAACAGCTGCATCAAAGCGGTCACCGACAGCGACGTGACCGTCTACGAAAAAGCCCTGGACTTGAGCAAGGGAGGTCAGGATCTGGCGGCGGGCAGCGTCACCGGCAGCGAGCCCGGCAACACTGGCGAAACCGCGTCCGGTACGCTGGTTGGATCGGTCAGCGGTGCCAGTGGCGCGGTCACGTACACCCTGGTCGGCAGCGCCACCGGAACCTACGGGCAAATCCTGCTCAACCCCAACGGCACCTACACCTACACGCTGACATCGGCGCCGAAAACTGCGCCCAACGCCAACGACGGGCCCAATACCCTGAGCGAAAGCTTCACCTACAAAGCCACTGATGCGTTGGGTAACAGCACCACCAGCACCATCCTGGTCAACATCGTCGATGACGTGCCCAAAGCCGTCGCCTCGGACCGTTCGGTGGCCGCCGTGGAGATCGATTCAAACCTGCTGCTGGTAATCGACGTGTCCGGCAGCATGGCCGACGGTTCCGGCGTGGGTGGACTGTCACGACTCGGGCTGGCCAAACAGGCGATCAGCGCCTTGCTCGACAAATACGACGATCTGGGCGACGTGAAAGTGCAGATTGTCACCTTCAGCAGCAACGCCTCCGACAAGACCTCGGTCTGGGTGGATGTGGCGACAGCCAAGTCGATCATCGCCGGTCTCACGGCGGGCGGCGGCACCAACTACGACGCGGCTGTGAACGTCGCGCAAACCGCGTTCAACACCAGCGGCAAACTGACGGGGGCGCAGAACGTCGGCTACTTCTTCTCCGACGGCAAACCCAACGAAGGAGCGATCGGTACGTCGGACGAGGTGGCCTGGAAAGCGTTCCTCGACGCCAATGGCATCAAGAACTACGCGATTGGCCTGGGCAGTAACGTCAGCAATGCCAACCTCGACCCACTGGCCTATGACGGCAGTTCCCACACCAACACCAACGCCGTGATCGTGACCGACCTTGGGCAACTCAACTCGGTGCTGTCAGGCACCGTGATCGGTGCGCCGGTCACCGGCTCGCTGCTGGGCGAGGGCGGTACGTTCGGTGCCGATGGTGGTTTCATCAAAACCATCACGGTCGACGGCACCACTTACACCTATGACCCCAAAGGCAACAGCAACCAGGGCTCGCTGAACTTCAGCGGCGGTATCAACCACGGCACGTTCAACACGGCCAACAACACCCTGAGCATCGCCACCGATAACAAAGGCACCCTGCTGGTGAACCTCGACACCGGCGAGTTCAGCTACGTCTCGCAGAAAACCACCGCCGTGGTGATCACCGAAAACATCGGCTTCACGGTCAGCGACAACGATGGCGACCTGGCCAGCTCCACGCTGGTGGTCAAGGTCATTCCCAACGCGCCACCGGTGGCGGTCGATGACCATGTCATCACCAACGTGCTATCGGGTAGCGTCGTGATACCGGGCGAGCTGCTGCTGGCTAACGACACCGACCCCAATGGCGATCCGCTCACGGCCTCGCCGACCACCTTCAATACCGGTTGGATGCCCAAAGGCGCGGACTTTACCGGCAGCGGGAAGATCAACTTCTCCGGTACCGGCAACAACGCGGCGAACCAGACGTTGGCCAATGTGCGTAGCGCCTTTACCGCGAACGCGGCAACCATGACGGCCGTGCTGGTCGTCAGCGGTTATCTGGGCAAAGTCGACAACGCCAATGGCAATGATGAGGACCGCATCACCGTCAACCTCAAGCAGGGTGAAACCCTCAACCTGGATCACAACCTGGCGGCCGGTCACATCGCCATGGAGTACTCCATCAACGGTGGCGCCTTCATTGCCATCGCCGACGGCCAGACCATTACCGCGACATCGGACGGCACATACCAGATCCACGTAACCAATATCACCAACCCCAGCGGCAGCGGCGTCAACAACGCGGAAAGCTACAAGCTGACCATGACCGTCAACTACAGCGGCGCCCACGACTTCGCCCCGGACCACCACGGTACTTACACCGCCAACGATAGCCACGGCGGCAGCGACAGTGCGGCAGTGACCATCAGTTATCAGGAAGGCCACACCCTCACCGGCACAGCGGGAGACGACGTGTTGGTGGCGGGCACTGGCGACAACATCATCAATGCCGGCGACGGCAACGACGTGCTCACTGCAGGTTCGGGCAACAACACCCTGCACGGCGACGCCGGTAATGACTTGCTTTTCAGTGGCGCGGGCAACGACCTGCTCGACGGCGGCACCGGCAACGATACCGCCAGCTACGCTCACGCCACGGCCGGCGTCAAAGTCGACCTGAGCCTGCTTACTCCGCAAAACACCCTCGGCGCAGGCACCGACACCCTGACCGCGATCGAAAACCTCACGGGCTCGAACTTCAACGACAGCCTCACCGGTGACGGCCACAGCAACATCATCAACGGCGGTCTGGGCAATGACGTGCTCAATGGTGGGGACGGCGATGATTTCCTGATCGGCGGCCTGGGCAACAACACCCTCACCGGTGGCAGCGGCTCGGACACCTTCCAGTGGCTCAAAGGCAACAGCGGTCATGACGTGGTCACCGACTTCACGCCGGGCACCGACAAACTCGACCTGTCGCAACTGCTGCAAGGGGAAAACGGCACCGCGGCCTCGCTGGATGACTACCTGCACTTCAAAATCTCTGGCAGTGGCGACTCACTGATCACCAGCATCGACGTCAGCGGCATGGCCGGCGCGGCGCCGAACCAGACCATTGACCTGGCGGGTGTGAACCTCGCCAGTCATTACGGTGTGACGCCAGGGGCGGGTGGTGTGGTTGCCGGTGGCCACGACACGGCGACCATCATCAACGGGATGCTCAATGACCATTCGTTGAAGGTGGATACCGTTTGATCTAAAACGACAAAACCCGCCATCTCTGAGAAAAGAGATGGCGGGTTTTTTGTTGTCTGTTGTTAGGTGGCTGAACGTTCGTGATCTGTTGCCGGTTCTGGCGCTTTCGCGAGCAAACCCGCTCCCACAGGGGGATCTTTGGTCTACTTGATTGTGTGATTGAGGCAGGTCCAATGTGGGAGCGGGCTTGCTCGCGAAGAACGATAACGCGGTCCATCGAGCAAACTCACATCGGCTCCGGCGGCCCGATCAATCGTCCCATCACCCCAAACAATCCCAATGCCCTGATCACCTCCAACTCTCCCTGGGTCTCGACCATCTCCGCAATCAACGGCAAATCAATGCTGTTGGTGGCGCGGAAAATCGCCTCGATGAACAGACGCTTGTCACTCTGCTCATCGATACCCCGTATGTAGGCGCCATCTATTTTCAAGTAAGCCAAGCCGAGCTGAGTCAGGTTGCCGATCTGGCTGAAGCTGCCGCCAAAATGTTGCAGGCCGATGCGGTAACCGGTGTCGAGCAGGCTGCGGCTCAGGCGTTGCAGTAGTTCCGGAGGCGGCAGTTGGCGTTCGTCGATTTCCAGGGTCAGCAGGGGAGCCAGGTCGGGCAGGGAGTCAAGCATGTCGAGGATGTGTTGCAGCTGCGCCTCATCGCGCAAGGTGCTGCCCGACAGGCTCAATGCCAGCGGCCAACGATTGACCACGAGGTAGTCGAGGGTAGCCTCGAGCATGGCCAGATCGAACCGCGCGGCCCAGCCAAGTCGCTCGATCCACGGCAGAAAATGCCCGGCGGCAATCGCTTCGCCCTGAGGGTCGAGCAAGCGCGCGAGCACTTTGTGATGCAGCACCTGGCTGGTGTCGGCGCATTGCACCACCGGCTGAAAATACAGCTGCATCTTGCCCTCGGTCAGGGCCTCGTCGATCCAGGTTCGCCAGTCGTGCGGGGACTGGTTCGGCGCCAGGTCGCAGCCGCTCAAATGAATCCACGGCCGTTCCGGGTGTTGCCGGGCTTGCGCCAACGCCTGATCCAGTCGCATCAGCACATCACTGGCCGGCTCGCCGGGATGGTAAGCGACGACGCCCAAATGGGCGACCGGCATGCAATCGCTGGCACCGGTCAGGCGCATGTTTTCCAGGGTGGCGCTGATTTCGGCGGCCAGGCGCTCGGCGTCCTGACTGTCCAGGCCGGGCGTCAGCAGGCTGAATTCGCCGCCGCGATTGCGCGCCGCGAGCCAGGTGCGACGCTCCGGCGGTTGGGTCAGGCGCTTGAGTAATTCGCCGACCGCGCTGATCAAGTCATCGGTGCGTTGGCCGCCCAGGCGTTGGTTGAGGCCGACGAGGTCGTTGATCCGCAGCATCAGCAAATGGCCATCGCTGCTCTGCTCGCAGACCAGCAATTGATCGGCCAGTTGTTCATCCAGCAAACGCCGGTTCGCCAAGCCTGTCAGGCTGTCCTGATACGAGTCTGCCCGCAGTTGCTCACTGCGCGCAGCTTCTTCGGCGAACAGCGCTTTGAGCTTCTCGACCATCTGGTTCATGGCCAGCACCACCCGTTTCAATTCCGGTGTGCGCGGCAGTTTCGGCAGGCTGGAAAACTCGCGTTTGCTGATGGCTTCGGCCTGTCTGACCATGCTCTCGAGCGGACGAAGTTGCCGGCGCAACAACCAGCCTCCGAACACTGCACTGAGCAGGCCGCACAGCACCAGCCAGATCAGGCTGCCGACGGTGCTGTCCCAGAGTTTCGCCACGGCGAACTGCGGATTGCTCAGCACTTCGACGCGAGCGACTTGCTCCCAGCCGCGCATGATCAGCGCTTCGCCACTTTGCGGATGCAGGTTGACCAGGCTCACAAACCAACCGGGAACACCTTCGATTTGCCCTGGCGCACGACGCTCCACCAGCAGTTGCTCATCCACGATCGTGATGACCCGGATGCTGTTGAAGTAGCCACTGTCGAAAATCGAGCTGACCATCAATTCGATCATCGTCGGATCATCGATTTGCGCCGTCAACGACAAGCCCAGTGCAGTGGCCGCGTCCTGGGCGTGGGAGCGTAACTGGCCGAGCATCTGCTCGCGAGAGCTTTCCAGGCTGACAAAAAAACTGCCGCTGAACGCCACCAGCAAAAACAGGCAAATGGCGAGAAACAACTGTTTGCGCAGTGACATGAATCGCTCCTTGCTGTGGCTAGCCTTCGCCCACGGCAAACCCTTCGGCCTGCATTTTTTTCAGTACGTCTTGCCAGCGCGACAGCTTTTTCGAGTCGCTGCTGCGTGTGCCACCCTTGGCGCCTGGCAAGTACAGGCCTTCGGCGTTGAAGGCGTACACCGGCAGCAGGTCTTTGCGTTGGGAGGCGGGGCGGATGTCGCCGATCAAATTGTCCAGCACCAGCGGCTCGGCGGTGGGGTTGCTGTAGAAGGTCAACACCATGTGCGCCTGATCCTGGTTCAGGGCTTTGACGTAGGTGATGCGCAGTTTCTCGCTGGGAATCCCGAGGTGGCGCAGGCTGAAATATTTGGCCAGGGCGTAGTCCTCGCAGTCGGCGGCGCCCTTGATCAGGGATTCGACGGGCGTGGCCCAGTAATCGGTTTGCCGCCAGATGCGGGTGTCGTCCTGAAAGCTTAAGTGCTGATTGAAGAAGCGATTGACCGCGTTGAGTTGCTCGCTTGCAGGCGCGTCGGCTTCGCTTCGCAGCATCCGGCTCCAGGCCTCGATCCGTCCCTGAGCCGGGCCGAGCGGGCCGTAGCGGTTTTCAGCGGCTTGCACAATCTGCGTGAAGTCCCAGTCGGCCCAGACACTGCCCAACCCGCTCAGCAGCAAACCCGTCGGCAGCAGCCACCTGCCGAGCCGACGTCGGAGCGTTGACCATCCTGGACTACGCGGACGACGGGACATGTCTGGCTGCTCACATGCAGATGCCTGAAGTCTAGGCGGTGTTTTCGGCGAGGGAGGACAAGTCGTCGGACGGTACGCGGACGTGCTACAGGGTTTTCTGTCGGAGGATATAGATCGTCACCAGCACCGCGCTGGTGAGCATGAACCCGCGTGCCCAAGGCAGCGGCACCAGGTAGCAGGAAAGCAGGATGCTCGCCCACATCAGCCCGATGGCGTAGACCTTGCCCTTGAGCGGGATGCCGTTGCCGTCGAGGTAGTCGCGAATCCACGGTCCAAGCCGTGGGTGCCCCACCAGCCATTGATAAAAACGTGGCGAACTGCGGGCGAAACAGGCGGCCGCCAGCAGCAGGAAGGGTGTGGTGGGCAATACCGGCAGGAAAATCCCGATCACCCCCAGCGCTACGCTCAGCCAGCCGATGGCCAGCAGCACGTAGCGCAACATCAGGGAGCGGTTGCCTATGGGGTTGTCCATAGGCAAAACCTTAGTGGTGACGTGGCTTGAGGATCGCCGGTTTTTCGTCTGGCGCCTGGCACAGCAGGTACAGCGCGGTCAGGGCTTCCGGGATCTGTACGATCATGTCGTCCATCAGGTTGGCATCTTTGGCGATGTCTTCGAACTCTGGCTGTTCGTCGAACAGACCGGAACCGACCATGATCGGCAGCAGCATTTCGCTGACTTCGTCTTCGGCGGTTTCGAACCAGGCCGCTTCGCGCAGGAATACGCCTTCCATGAAGCCGATGCACCAGCCGCGCAGATCGGAATCATCCGGCTCTTCGCCCAAGTCCAGGTCGCATGGCAGCTCGAATTCTTCGTCGGACGCCAGTTGGCGGGCGATGTGAGCCTTGAGCAGCAGCAGGGTGGATTCGATCGCTTCACGCTCGGTGTCGTCGGCGTAATGCGGCTCTTCGGCGAAAAGAGCGTCGATCCATTCACGGTCGGGAACGCTTTCGGAGCAGATCGACAGCGCGGTGAGGTAGCCGTGGGCGGCCACGTAGTCCAGCGCCTCGTCATGCAGTTCATCGGCGTCGAGGAAGACTTGCAGGCGGGTTAGTTGCTCAGCGAAGGACATTAAAGGGCTACCTTGGGAATTAAACAGATGCGGGAATTCTAGGCCTTCTTGAGCACTCAGGCCAGCCGCGCGGCATATTTGCGCCGTTGTGACTTCACAGAACAGCGCAATCCTTGTGGGAGCGGGCTTGCTCGCGAAAGCGGTGTGTCAGTCGGTATCGGTTTACCTGGTACACCGTCTTCGCGAGCAAGCCCGCTCCCACAGGTTGGTTCTCGTGTGTCTTCTCAGCGGCACCCTTTGCCGCACAGGGGTCGGGTATACTCGCGCGTTTTGTGATGCCCTGCTGGCGTCACGGCTGAAATGTGAAGCGTCATGCAATGCGCACTTACGATTTGTCGGTGCAGCCTGCAGGGTTCTGAACCAGCCTTGCAGGGATGTTTCGGTGATTTTTGGAGTTTTTATGCTCGAACAGGCTCAACGCGTTCTCAAGGACATCTTCGGCTACGACAGTTTCCGTGGCCGTCAGGGTGCAATCATTGAGCGCGTGGCCAGTGGCGGCGACGCCTTGGTGCTGATGCCTACCGGTGGTGGCAAATCCTTGTGCTTCCAGGTGCCTGCGCTGTTGCGTGAAGGCCTGGCAGTGGTTGTGTCGCCGTTGATCGCTTTGATGGACGACCAGGTCGCCACCCTCGAAGAGCTGGGCGTCGCCGCGGCGGCGTTGAATTCGACGCTTAGCGCCGAGCAGCAGCGCGATCTGGCGGCGCGGATCAAGCGCGGTGAAGTGAAAATGCTTTACCTCGCCCCCGAGCGTCTGGTTCAGCCCCGCATGCTGGCTTTCCTGCAAAGCCTGGAAATCGCCCTGTTCGCCATCGACGAAGCTCACTGCGTATCCCAATGGGGGCATGACTTCCGCCGCGAATACCTGCAACTGGGCCAGTTGGCGGAACTGTTCCCCAACGTCCCGCGTATCGCCCTGACCGCCACCGCCGACAAGCGCACCCGGGAAGAAATCGTCGATCGCCTGCATCTGCAGGATGCCGAGCGTTTCCTGTCGAGCTTCGACCGACCGAACATTTTCTATCGCATCGTGCCCAAGGAGCAGCCGCGCAAGCAGTTGCTGGCGTTCCTCGCGGAACGACGCAGCGATGCCGGCATCGTTTACTGCCTGTCGCGCAAGAAAGTCGACGAAGTGGCGGTGTTCCTCAGCGAACAAGGCTTCCCGGCGTTGCCGTACCACGCCGGCCTGCCTAACGACACCCGGGCCCATCACCAGAAGCGCTTCCTCAACGAAGAAGGCCTGATCATGGTCGCCACCGTGGCGTTCGGCATGGGCATCGACAAACCCAACGTTCGTTTTGTCGCGCACCTCGACTTGCCGAAATCCCTCGAAGCGTATTACCAGGAAACCGGTCGCGGCGGCCGTGATGGTCTGCCGGCCGATGCCTGGATGGCCTACGGCCTGCAAGACGTGGTGATGCTCAAGCAGATGCTGCAAAACTCCGAAGGCGACGAGCGCCACAAGCGTCTGGAGCAGCACAAACTCGACGCCATGCTCTCGCTCTGCGAAGAAACCCGCTGCCGCCGCCAGACACTGCTGGCCTATTTCGATGAAGACATGCCCGAGCCGTGCGGTCATTGCGACAACTGCGTCGACGGCGTACAGACCTGGGACGCCACCGAGCCGGCCCGTCAGGCACTCTCGGCGATCTACCGCACCGGCCAGCGCTACGGCGTCGGGCATCTGGTGGACGTGTTGCTGGGCAAGGACAACGAAAAGGTCCGCAGCTTCGGCCATCAGCATCTGTCGGTATACGGTGTAGGCAAAGCGATGGCCGAGGGCGAATGGCGCTCCTTGTTCCGACAGCTTGTTGCTCGCGGTCTGGCAGACATCGACCTCGAAGGCTACGGCGGCTTGCGCCTGAGCGATACGTGCAGACCGCTGCTCAAGGGTGAAGTGACCCTCGAACTGCGCCGCGACCTCAAGCCGCAAACCACGGCGAAAAGCAGCAAAAGCCAGGCGAGCCAACTGGTCCGTGGCGAAGAGCGCGAACAATGGGAAGCCTTGCGCGCCCTGCGTCGCAAGCTCGCCGAAGAACATGGCGTGCCGCCGTACGTCATTTTCCCCGATTCGACCTTGCTGGAAATGCTCCGCAGCCAGCCGACCTCGCTGGCGGAAATGGCCACGGTCAGCGGCGTCGGCGCGCGCAAACTGGAACGTTACGGCGAGGCCTTCCTGGAAGTCCTAGGTGGGCAGGTCGAAGCGCCGAAAGTGGTGGCCGACGTGCGCCACGAACTGATCACCCTGGCGCGCGCGGGCATGACGCCGCTGCAGATCGCCGGCCAGCTGCAATGCTCGGAAAAGAACGTCTACACCATGCTCGCCGAAGCCATTGGCAAGCAGCAGTTGTCTCTGGAGCAGGCGCTGGATCTTCCCGAAGACTTGATGGGCGAAGTCCAGGATGCGTTCCTCGACGGCGAAGGCGAATTGCCACCCGTGGCGGAGATTGCCGCACTGTTCGCCGGTCGCGTGCCGGAAGGGGTTTTGTACTGTGTTCGGGCGGCGCTGCAGTCCGAATTCGAGATTTGAGTGATCGATCGCATAGATGTAACGATTCAGTACAGAGCAAGCCTTGCCTCCAGCCAAGGGTCATGCTTAGCTGACTAATAATTAGTTTTTCTCTATTTCAGTCTAATCATGAGTTTTTTATGCCGTTAACCGATCAACACCGCTTTGGCATGCAACTGGCCCAGATGTCGCGCGGCTGGCGTGCCGAACTGGACCGCCGTTTGGCCGGTCTCGGGCTGTCCCAGGCGCGCTGGCTGGTGCTGCTGCATCTGGCACGTTTCGACGAGGCCCCGACCCAACGTGAACTGGCGCAAAGCGTCGGCGTCGAAGGGCCGACCCTGGCCCGGCTGCTCGACAGCCTGGAGAGCCAAGGCCTGGTCCAGCGCCAATCGGTGCTGGAAGACCGTCGGGCGAAAAAAATCGTTCTCTGTGCTCCGGCCCGCCCCCTGATCGAACAAATTGAAACCATTGCCACCCAATTGCGCCACGAACTGTTCGACGGCGTCGATGAGGCGGATTTGAAGGTCTGCATGCGTGTCCACGGGCATATTCTGGCCAACCTTGAAAAATCTTGAGGCATAACCGCACGCCAGGCTTTTGAGAAAACGCGTTGGGCTGACTATAAGAACTACTCGGCAATATCGTGTTCGTACCGGATGTGCGAATACGTACAAGTTGGTTCTGCTTATCTAAGGGATGCTCATGCTCGAGAGTTGGCAATTCGTTTTGCGGTGTGGCGCCAGGCTGCTTCTGGTCGGTGGTGCTGTCACTTACTCGGCATTGGCGCCCGCGTTGGGCCTGGGTGAGATTACCCTCCATTCGGCGCTGAATCAGCCGCTGCGCGCCGATATTGCCCTGGTGGACGCCGCTGGTCTGGAAGAGGGCGACCTCTTCATCAGCCTGGCGACGGCGGACGAGTTCAGCCGCGCCGGCGTCGAGCGTGTGTTTTTCCTCAATGACCTGAAGTTCACGCCGATCCTGCGGGGCAACCGCAGCCTGATTCGGGTGAGTTCCAACAAACCGGTCAACGAACCTTTCCTGAATTTCCTGGTGCAGCTCAAACAGCCCAACGGTCGTTTGCTGCGCGAATACACGGTACTGATCGATCCGCCCGGTTCACCGGGGATTGTTCCGGTCAGTGATGAGCCTGCTGCCGAGGCCTGGACTTCTCCATTCCCGACGGTCGAGCCGGCCATTGCGCCGCCACCGGCCAAGAAGCCGCCAAAGCCCCGTGTCGATCAACCTGCCGCTGCACCTGCAATTGATCCCGTTGCCGAACAACTGGCCGCCAGCGTGCTGCAAAACCAGCAGTTGCAAACCACCCTCGATGAGCTGCAGGCGAAGCTTCAGGCTCAGGACGAGCAGATCGCCGGCCAGAAAAAGCAGGTGACTGAACTGCAGACCCGATTGGCAGAAGTCAAAGAGGCACCAGCGGAACCAGTTGCTCCAGCTGCCGTGGCGCCTGCGCCAGTGGTGGTGGAAGAGCCCGAGGCTAGCCACTGGCCGCTGATCTTTGGGGTGCTGGCACTGGTGGCGTTGGTGTTGCTGGGGCTGTTTGTTCGCCGTCAACGACAGCAGGTTCAGGCATTGCCCGAGCCTTTGCCTGTGTTGCCATCGCGCCAGGAGCCGGCCCTGAAAACGGTTACGCAGCTACAACCCGCCAGCGAACCGCGTGAAGAGACTCCAGCCGGCGATGTGCTTGAAGGGGTTGGTATCTATTTGACCTATGGTCGTTTTTCCGAAGCGGCCGGTTTGCTGCGAGAGGCGCTGATCAAGGAGCCGCAACGTACGGATCTGGCCGTGCAACTGCTGGAAGTCCTGGGTAAACAGGGCGACGTGCCGGCCTATGAAACGCAGGAAAACAGTCTGCGCGAAGCCGGGTTCGATGAGCAAAAGCTTCAGGATATCCGTGCGCGCCACCCGAAATTGACCAGCGCTGCACCGGTGTCGGCCGCAGCAGTCGTTATTCCGTCGACCGCTGCAGCGGCTCAGACGGCAGCGCCCGACGATGAATTTCAGCTGAACCTGGATGACTTGTCGATGGATTCGAATTGGGATCTGATCAGCCCCTTCGACAACGCACCATCCGCCGCCAAACCGCCGAGCGAACCCGAGTCGACCGAATCGCCATTTACCTCGAACCTGCACGTACTGCCGGACGTCTTCGAAATGCCCGACGACCCGACGTTGGACGAACCGGAACTTGAATGGGTTGCCGAACCTGACTCACAGCCTCTGGATGACGCTTTCCTCAATGAGTTCAGCGACTCCGACCTGTCGCTGGATGAACCGCTGAGCCTGGAGCCGGCCGAATCAACCTCGGCAGGCAAACTGGAACAGGCCCAGACCTGCATCGATGACGGTGATCTCGACAGCGCCATCGAGTTGCTCAACGAGTTGCTCAAGGATGGCGACGAACCGCTTAAGCAAACGGCCCGAAGTCTATTGGCCGGAATCCGATAGTACTGCACCGACAATTCAGTGTGGGAGCGGGCTTGCTCGCGAAAGCGGTGTATCAGGCGACTTTTATGTCGACTGACACTCCCTCTTCACGAGCAAGCCCGCTCCCACATTTGGCAGGTCGAGCCAAAAAAGACGGCTATGATAGCGACGCCCCTCTGTCTCAGGAATGTTGCTCAACATGACCACACGCAAACCCGAAATCGTCATCACTTATTGCACGCAGTGTCAGTGGTTGTTGCGCGCTGCCTGGCTGGCCCAGGAACTGCTCAGTACCTTCGGCGACGACCTGGGCAAAGTGTCGCTGGTGCCCGGCACCGGTGGGGTCTTCCACATTTTCTGTGACGATGTGCAGATATGGGAACGCAAGGCGGACGGCGGTTTTCCCGAGGCCAAGGTGCTCAAGCAACGGGTCCGCGATCAGATCGATCCGGACCGCGACCTGGGACACAACGACCGCACTCAGTGAGACGCCGCTTCTGCCGCCACGGTCTTCTTGCTTGAACCGCCCGAGAGGCGGCTGGAGACCACGATCGCCACGATGATCAACGCGCCGCCGATCAACATGCGCGGGGTCGGATTCTCATCGAACAGCAGCCAGGCCACCGTGATCCCGTAAACCGGTTCCAGGGCAAACACCACCGCCGCAGTCCGTGCCTTGATCACTGCCAGGCTGGCGACAAACAGACTGTGAGCGACACCAGTGCAGAACACGCCAAGCAAGCCGATCCACAGCCAGTCGAGGGCGCGCACTTCGCTCAACTGCGGTGCCGCCACCGGCAGCAGGCACAGCGCAACCACGATGTTCTGACACAGCGCTGCCTGCACGGGTGGAATACGCCCGGAGCTGGCGCGGTTGGTCAGGGACAACAGGGCGAACAACAAACCGGAACCCACCGCCCAGAGCAGGCCAATGGTGGCGCCGCTGGCCAGATCAAAGTCCGGGGTGACCAGTACCAGTCCGATACTCACCAGCACCACCAACAGGATTTCGTTGGCGCGGATTCGCTCGCGAAAGATCAGCCCTTCGAGGATCACGGTAAACGCTGGGAAGCTGGCAAAGCCCAGGGTCGCGATTGCCACCCCCGCGACTTTCACCGCAATGAAGAAACTCACCCAGTGCCCGGCCAGCAGCAAGCCGCTGAGCAGCAGCCGACGCCAGTCCACGGCTTCGAGTTTGTACCAGCGAGTGTTGCTGGCGAACCGCGCAAAAAACGCCAGTGCCAGCACCGCAAACGCGGCACGCCCGAAAACGATGATGGCGGGGGAGGCGGCGGCGAGTTTGCCGAACACGCCGGTCAGGCCAAACATCAGTGCGCCGATATGCAGGGCGCCAAGGGCGGTACGGGGAGTCATTGCAATCCTTAACAACCAAACGAACAGAGGCCTACATTGAACCGTGTAGCGCCGCCTATGTCTGTCGCCAGACTCGCGTCATTTGTTGCCAGCCTCGCGCCGCAATGTGCCGGGCGAGGTGCCAAACTCGCGCAATACCGCCGCGGCAAATGCACTCTGAGAGCTGTAACCGACCCGACTGGCAATCTCGCCGATGGGCAACGCCGAATTGCGCAACATGCCCACGGCCATGTGCAGGCGTCGGCTGCGGATGTAGTCCATCGGTGTTTGTCCGCATTCGGCAACGAACCGCGCGTGCAGCCGGGCGCTGGACAATCCGGCGATGCGCGCCAGATCAGCGACTTGCAGCGGGTAGGCCGCGTGCTGATCAATGTGTGCATTGAGCGCGGCATACGGCAGACGTCGACCGCCCACGACCTGCGGTTTGGCGTTGTTGAGGCTGGCCAGCAACAGCACCGCGCCTTGCTGGGCAATCAGCGGATCACTGACCTGGCTGCCCGCCAGCCAACTCACCAATTGGCTTTGCCCGGCATCGAGCGGCAGGCGCCCGGCGTTGTCGAGCAAGCGACGGCTGGCTTCGGCGTGGTCGCCAAGGGATTGAGAAACCCATTGATCGCTCGGCACATCCAGCACCAGGCAACGGCTGCCATTGCTACTGCCGCAGGCATGATGGAAACCGGACGGCACCACCACGAAACTCTGCTGAATCACCTGACTGCCACGCCCGTCGACCTCGAAATCCAGCGCGCCCGACAGCCCGAACACCAGTTGCGCGTGGTCGTGGCTGTGGACGATCAGGTCGCGAGTGTATTGGCGTAGCGTGAGGATCGGTCTCATCGCAGGTCTCCCAGTTAAGGCCGTCAGTCTACACCTCGGGAACTCGCCAGCGTTGTCACAGGACTGACTTGCCTTTGTCATGGGCCATTAACCGGGCCGGCGCAAGCTTGCGAAAACTTTTCCAGAGGGTTGCCCATGACCAGCGCCGAGCTCGCCAAACCCAGTCGTAAGCAACGTGTGCGGACCTTATGGATTTCCGACGTGCATCTGGGCACCCGGGATTGCCAGGCCGAACACCTGTCGCAGTTTCTCAAGGGCTACCACGCCGACAGGATTTACCTGGTCGGCGACATCATTGACGGCTGGAAACTGCGCGGCGGCATGTACTGGCCCCAGGCACACACGAATGTGATTCGGCGCCTGTTGACCATGAGCAAGCGCGGCACAGAAGTGATCTACGTCACCGGCAACCATGACGAATTCCTGCGCCGCTACTCGAAGCTGATTCTGGGCAATATCCAACTGGTGGATGAAGCGGTGCACGTGACCGCCGATGGTCGTCATTTGTTGGTGATCCACGGCGACCAGTTCGATGTGATCACCCGGTATCACCGCTGGCTGGCCTTTCTCGGCGACTCGGCCTACGAATTCACCCTGACGCTCAACCGCTGGCTCAATCACTGGCGTGCCCGGTATGGCTATGGCTACTGGTCACTGTCGGCGTACCTCAAGCACAAGGTGAAAACCGCCGTCAGTTTTATCAGCGACTTCGAAGAAGCCATCGCCCATGAATGCGTCAAGCGCGGGTTGCATGGGGTGGTGTGCGGGCACATTCACCATGCCGAAATTCGCAAGGTCGGCGAGGTGGATTACCTCAATTGTGGGGATTGGGTGGAGTCGTGCACGGCGTTGATCGAACATTGGGACGGTTCGATCGAGTTGTACCGGTTGGCGGATGCCCAGGCGCGGGAGGCGGAGTTGAAGGCGGTGAAAATCCCAGAGCCGGCGTAAACAGATACGGTGTCTGGGGCGGCCTCTTCGCGAGCAAGCCCGCTCCCACAAAGTCTCTTGGATCTTCAGGCGGGCGCGTGTTCTTGCATCGCCGCCTTGTAAATTGAATTCTTAGGCTGCGCAAACAGCCGCTCCATCATCGGCTCGAAGAAGCTCAGCGGCAGCGTGTCATACGCCGGATCAAACGCCGCCGCGTCATACTTTGCGCAGAATTCGATAGTCGCCAGATACTGCGGATGGCCCTTGAATTGCTCGCGCAAATGCCGATCCATGCCCAGATGATGGAAGAAGTAGTAACCCTGGAAAATCCCGTGCTTCTCCACCATCCACAGGTTCTCGTCGCTGACGAACGGTTTGAGGATGGCCGCGGCGATGTCCGGATGGTTGTAGGAACCCAAGGTATCGCCAATGTCGTGCAGCAGCGCACAGACCACATATTCTTCGTCGCGGCCATCGCGCCAGGCGCGGCTGGCGGTTTGCAGGGAGTGGGTCAGGCGATCCACCGGGAAGCCGCCAAAATCACCCTCCAGTAACTTCAGGTGCGCCACAATCCGTGTCGGCAATTGCCTCGCGTAGGCACTGAAGTCTGCGGCAATGATCGCCCAGTCTTCCTGCGTGCCGTCCTGCATGTGGGTGAAACGGGCATTGGCATTCATCGGCTATCCTCTTGTTCTTATCGAAAGGGATTTTTTGAGTGTAGGGCTTGGAGCCATGAGCGCACTGGCTGCGCAGGACGCTTTTATGACGAATCGAGCCTAGAACGGCACGCGGCCCAGAATCATGTCGCGATACATGACGAAATCACCGAGCAGGCTGTAAAACGGATGTTGAAAGGTTGCAGGACGATTCTTCTCGAAGAAGAAATGCCCGGCCCAGGCGAAGCTGTAACCGGCCAGGGGAAGGGCCAGCAACAGTAGCCACGCGCCTTTGCCGATGGTCAGGGCCAGAATGAAAATAACCAGCGTCGTACCGATGAAGTGCAATCGTCTGCAGGTGCTGTTGCTGTGTTCGCTGAGGTAATACGGGTAAAACTCAGCGAAGCTATTGAAACGCTTGGTGTTTTCCACGACTGCGATCTCTGTGGTTATTGTTCTGACTGCAAGTTGTTCTGCGGGCAGCTTATTTAAGTCTAGAGTGATCATTGGCATCAGCCAGTGACAATAGGCGCCACTTTAGTATCCTTCGCAAATTTGCCGCGGTAGACGGCTCAACAAATAAGTAAACGCCATGAGCGAACGAACGACTTCTGCAAGCTGGGCGATGGGGATTGTCAAAGCACTGGAAATGGACGGCCTGGATTGCCGGGTACTGTTCAAGCAGCTGGGGCTCGACTACGCGGCACTGGATGATCCGGATGCGCGGTTCCCGCAAGATTCCATGACACGACTCTGGCAGCGCGCGGTCGAGCTGTCCGGCAACCCGGCGATCGGCCTGAACATGGGCAAGGTGGTGCGGCCGGCTTCCTTCCATGTGGCCGGGTACGCCTTGATGTCCAGCCGAACGCTGGCCGAAGGCTTTCAACGACTGGTGCGTTATCAGCGGATCATTGCCGAAAGTGCTGACCTGAGTTTCCGATTGCTGGATGAGGATTACGCACTGATTCTGACGGTCCATGGCGATCACCTGCCACCGACCCGACAGAGTGCCGAAGCGTCGCTGGCCTGTGCGCTGGCACTGTGCGGCTGGTTGACCGGGCGGATGCTGCACCCGCGCAAGGTACTGCTGCAGGGCGATCAGCCCGCCAATCTCGAACCCTACAAACAAGCCTTCCATGCACCGCTGGTGTTCAACGCACCGTATGACGCGTTGATCTTCGAGCGAGCCGACATGGAGGCGCCGCTGCCGACCGCCAACGAAGCAATGGCGCTGCTGCATGACCGGTTTGCCGGCGAATACCTGGCGCGGTTTTCCGAAAGCCGCGTGACCCACAAGGCGCGGCAGGTGCTGTGCCGTTTGCTGCCCCAGGGCGAACCCAAGCGCGATACCGTGGCGCAGACGTTGCACCTGTCACAACGCACCTTGCAGCGACGTTTGCAGGAAGAGGGCACGAGTTTTCAGACGTTGCTCGACGACACCCGGCGCGAACTGGCCGAGCAGTATCTGGCGCAGCCGAGCATGACCCTGCTGGAAATTGCCTACTTGCTGGGGTTCGCTGATCCGAGCAACTTCTTCCGCGCCTTCCGACGCTGGTTCGACGCCACGCCCGGCGAGTACCGGGTGCGGCTGATGGCGGCGCCGGCGCTTGTCAGTGACGCCAGAACGCCGGAATACACAGAACGAACACCGTAATGATCTCCAGTCGGCCCAATAGCATGCCGAATGAAAGAATCCATTTGGCAGCATCCGGGAGCGAGGCGAAGTTACCCGCCGGGCCGATGGTCTCGCCCAATCCCGGACCGACACCGGAGACGGTGCTGGCCGCGCCGGTCAGGGCCGTCATCCAGTCCACACCAAGCAAAGACAGCAACAGCGCAATCACACAGATGGTGATGGCAAAGAAGAACGAAAAAGTCAGAATCGAACGCACGATTTCTTCGTCGAGACGGTGACCGTTGTATTTCTGCTTGATCACCGCGCGCGGGTGAATCAACTGGTTAAGGTTGGCCTTGAGCAGGATGTAGGCGACCTGGAAGCGGAAAATCTTGATCCCGCCGGCGGTCGATCCTGAGCAGCCACCGATAAAGCCCAGATAAAAGAACAGCATCAGCGAGAAATTGCCCCACAGGCTGTAGTCCCCGAGCGCAAAACCGGTGGTGGTCACGATCGAGGTCACGTTCAGCGCCACATGCCGCAGTGCTTCCAGCCAATGCAGCTGGGTGGTCCACCAGTACCAGGTGCCTAGCACCAGCCAGGTCACCAGTAACATGCCGAGCAAGCCTTGAACCTGTTGATCTTTGATCAGGGCCTTACGGTTACCGCGCAAGGTCGCTACGTAAAGGGTGAACGGCAGGCTGCCGAGAATCATGATGACGATCGCCACCCAGTGCACCGCCGGTTGCTGCCACTTGGCCAGCGACAGATCGGAAGTGGAGAAACCGCCGGTGGAAATCGCTGACATCGCATGGTTGATCGCATCGAACGGGCTCATTCCGGCCCACCAGAACGCCAGGCTGCCGAAAATGGTGATGCCGACGTAGGCCGCAACGATCAAACGCGCCACCATATGCGAACGGGGCATGACCTTTTCGGAACGGTCCGACGACTCGGTCTGAAACAGCCGCATGCCACCGATGCGCAGCAGTGGCAGAATCGCTACCGCCATGCCGATAAAACCGATACCACCGATCCAGTGCAGCAATGAGCGCCACATCAGGATGCCGGGGGACATGTCGTCCAGGCGGTTGAGTACCGTCGAACCGGTGGCGGTAATGCCGGACATGCTCTCGAAGAACGAGTCGGTGTAGCTGATGTGCTGGGTCAGCAGGAACGGCAGCGCGGCGAAGATGCACACCACCAGCCAACTGCTGACAGTCAGCAGGTACATGTCCCGCGGGCGCAGGTGCACGTGCTCGGGGCGACCGGGGATGACCAGGGCCAGGCCCGCGACAAAGGTGATCATGCTCGCCCAAAGGAACGACGGCAGGTCGCCGGTGCGGTCGAAGATTACCAGTGTGGCCATGGGCACGACCATGGCGATAGCCAGGGTTATCAGGAAGATGCCGATGATAAAACCAATGAGACGTAAGGTCGGCAACGCCATGAAGTCCGCTCGGGCTGATAGTGGGAAGGGCGCCATTCTACCTGTGGGGCAGGGCATGTAAACCGGCACCTCTATGGCACTTGCAGCTAGAATAGCCAAACATTTTTTTCAGGAGGTGGCCGATGCAGGCTCTCGACGCTTTGCTCAACCGTGTTTCCGTTCCACGACTGCTCGAACCGGCACCCACCGCAGAGCAGCGCGAAGTGCTGTTTGCCGCCGCGATGCGTGCACCGGACCACGGTCACTTGCAGCCTTGGCGCTTTCTGACAGTCGAAGGCGCGGCGCGTGAGCAAATGGGCGAGCTGCTGGCCGAAGCCGCGAAGCTGCAGGACAGCGAGGTATCTGAAGCCGCGCTGGACAAGGCGCGCAACGGCCCGCTGCGCGCGCCACTGGTTGTGGTGGTGATTGCTCGTTTGCAGGATCACGTCAAATATCCTAAGTCCGAGCAACTGCTCGCGGCGGGGTGCGCGGCTCACGGAATTTTACTGGCGGCGTATGCGCAAGGGATTGGCGCGGTATGGCGCACAGGTGAGCTGGCCTATTCGGCGCATGTGGCCAAAGGGTTGGGCTTGGCTGAAGGGGAAGAGGTGATTGCGTTCCTCTACCTGGGCACTCCGCAGAAGGAGCCCCGTGTGGCGGAGAAGGTTGAATTGGCCGAGTTCGTCAGCGCCTGGCCCGGAAAGGCCTGACACCGCCGATCAAATGTGGGAGCGGGCTTGCTCGCGAAAGCGGAGTATCAGGCGCTGCGATGCTGGTTGTGCCGACGCCTTCGCGAGCAAGCCCGCTCCCACACTGGGTTCAAGGCTGGACCACCGCCCCCGGCACCAACGGCAATTCCAGGCTGGCAACAAACCCGCCTTGCGGGTGATTGGCCAGCACCAGGCTCCCGCCATGCCGTTCCGCCGCACGCCGCGCAATGGCCAATCCCAAACCATGCCCGGCCGCTGTCTGTCCCGGTGCCCGATAGAACGGCTCGCCCAACTGATTCAAATGCTCGGTCTCTACACCGGGCCCATGGTCACGCACGCTGACCACAATCCGCTCGCCCTGACGCGACGCCTGCATTTCAATCGGCTGCCCCACCGGGTTGAAGCGTTGGGCGTTGCGCAACAAATTGTCCACGGCGCGCTCGATCATGGTCGGCCAGCCTTTGAGGTTCAGTTGCGGCTCAACCTCAAGGCAGACGTTCTGCTCCGGTGAACCCAATTGAGCATCCTTTTGCAGGGTGTTGAGCAAGGCATTGAGATCAACCTCTTCGGCGCTGGCGTTGTCGGCATCGACTCGCGCCAGGACCAGAATTTCGCTGATCAATGCTTCCAGGCGGTCGCATTCACGAGTCAGGCGCGGCCAGAGTTTTTCCCTCTCTTCAGGATTGGCCCGCTCAGCCAGTGCCAGCGCAATGCGTAGCCGCGCCAGTGGAGAACGCAATTCGTGGGATACATCGCGCAGCAGTTGCCGCTGACTGCCGATCAAGCTTTGCAGACGTGCGCCCATGCGGTTGAAGTCGTTGGCCAGCACACCGAACTCATCGCGGCGGTTGGCCAGTTTGACCAGGCTGTTTTGTTGGTAGGTGGTTTGCCCCAGGTCATGCACTGCGCCACGCAAACGGCTGAGGGGGCGGGTGATGGAAAAGGTTACCAGCAAGCTGAACAGAGTCAGCACCACCAGCGCGATCCCCAGCGCACTCAATGGCCAGAGCAGGCTTTCGCGGTGCCAGGCGTCCAGTTCCGGGTGCGGAATACGGTAGATCAGCAGGTAGGTGTCGCCGGTTTTTGCGCTGGTGTACTCATCTGTCAGACGACGCCATGGCAGGCGCCGATCGTCATTGTTCTGCCGCGCTTCGAAGGCAGCCGCCCGGCGTGGGAAGGTGCCGCGCACCACCGGATCGCCGCTCTCGTTGAGTACCTGAACGTCGATGTGGTACTGGCGCTTGCGCTGTTCCAGAATGTCCTGGGCGGCTTCTTCACCCTGGGCTTCGTAGGTTTGCGTCCACTGTTCGGCCAGGGTGTTGAGGCCCGGATGGCGACTGAGAATCCACGCGTCCTGGTTGAGCATGTGCCCAAGGAGAATGGAAAGCCCTGCAACCAGAGTGATGGCCAGCCAGAAGCTGGCCAGAATACGCCAGAACAATGAGCGCACAGAAAATCCTCAAACAAACACAAATTCCTGTGGGAGCGGGCTTGCTCGCGAAGGCGGTGTGTCAGTCAGCAAATGCTTTACCTGACACACCGCCTTCGCGAGCAAGCCCGCTCCCACATTAGACTGAGTGGCATCAGACCCAACGGTGTCAGCCGTTGGGTCCGGAGTTAGCGCATTATTGCGCTTTTTGCGGTTGTTGCGCTTTCCAGGCCTTGAACTCGGCCCATTCTGCGCGACGCTCAGCCTTTTTCTTCTGGATCTCGTCGAATTGCTTCTGTTGATCCGGTTTCAGCAAGGCGCGCACATCGGCTTCAGCTTTTTTGTGGTTGGCCGCCATTTCGTCTTTCATGGCCTTCTGGTCGGCTGGCGAGAGTTTCTCCAGGTACTTGTCGACCACTTGCTTACGCGAATGCATCTGCTCGCCCATGATCTTGCGGATCTGCTCGCGCTGTTCGCGGCTCAGGTCCAGTTGGCTGTACGGGCCTTTACCGTGCATGCCGTGCATCTGACCGCCGTGGCGCGAGCCGTCCATCGGTCCCATAGGGCCGGCGCCTTCAGGCATGGCCATGGCAACGGTCGGCAGGGCGGCAGCGAACATCAGAGCGATAAGAGTCTTGCGCATGGTGAATCTCCTTGTCTCGTTCCCGGTACGTTCCGGATGAGTACAGATTACGGAGATCAAGGTCAGCGGCGGTCAGCGGAGCGTAAAGCTTGGGTAAAGACGATTTCTTGGCGACCTGACAAAACTTACAGGCTGTAGTAATAGCCGCGGCTACGCAGGGCCACGATGCGCGGGCGGCCGTCGGGGTGCGGGCCGATCTTTTTGCGCAGGTTGCTGACGTGCATGTCCAGGCTGCGGTCGTACAGCGTCAGCTTGCGACCGAGGGCGATCTGCGCCAGATCCTGTTTGTCCAGCGGCTCGCCGGGTTGCTTGAGCAAGGCCTCCAACAGACGGCTTTCAGAAACGGTGAGGGTGAATTCCTGTTCGTCAATGCTGACGACACCGCGCACCGGGCTGAAACACAGGTCGCCCAGTTCCAGCTGGCTGGACACCGCAGTCGGATGACTGCGGCGCAGGACCGCGCGCAGGCGGGCTGTCAGTTCCCGTGGATCGCAGGGTTTGGCCAGGTAATCATCGGCACCGAGTTCCAGGCCGAGGATGCGGTCCAGCGGTTCACCGCGGGCCGAAAGCATCAGCACTGGCAAGTCCGGGTGATCGCTGCGCAGTTGCTTGAGCAGTTCCAGACCGCTGCCGTCCGGCAGCATGACATCCAGCACCACGGCCGCCGGCGAGGTTTCAGCCAACGCACGACGGGCGCTCTGGCCATTGTGGCAGGCGCGGACGTGGAAGCCTTCCTGGCTCAACCAACTGCTCAGGAGCTCGCACAGCTCCTGGTCATCATCAATTAGTAACAGCTCGCTCATGAATCACTCAATTTAGCCATTGCCGACGTTTTCTGCTTGCACCGCTGGCAAAGATACCGCAGAGCAGGGCCAATAGCGCTACTCCGGCGCCGATGACGAACCATTGTTGCTGATCGGTCAACAGACGCGGTAGCGGGCTGCTGGCCTGGGCTTCCTTGAGTTGCAGCTTGAGACGCTGATTCTCCTGGCGCAACCGGCTCAGCTGGGCGCTTTCGCGTTCGCTATCGGCACTTTGCAATTGTTTGCCCAGTTCTTCTCGTTGCCGTTCGCTCTCTTTCAAACGCTGCTGCAACTCGGTGATCTGGCCGCCGGCGCTCAAGGACAGCGGGGTCGAATGCCCGCCATCGGCGCTTTCTTCACCGTGGGCGGGCGCCACGATCGACAACGTGACCAACATCAGACACAACGGACCTTTGCGCATCGCAACTCCTGATTCCAATACGAGTATTGGGCAGGTTGTCGGCCGGTAAACGAGAATAATGAGCGATGAGAGCACGATGAACCGGGAAGGTTCATCGTGAGAGACAGGACACTAGGGCAGGACTTGCTTGAACGGCTTGACCGAAACGTTGGCGTAGACGCCTGCGGCGATATACGGATCAGCGTCGGCCCAGGCCTGCGCGGCGCCCAGGGAATCGAATTCGGCGACGATCAGGCTGCCGGTGAAACCCGCGGCACCCGGATCATTGCTGTCGACCGCCGGGTGTGGACCGGCCAATACGATGCGACCTTCGCCTTTGAGCACTTGCAGGCGCTCAAGGTGCGCAGGACGTGCAGCCAGGCGGGCTTCCAGGGAGTTGGCGACGTCTGTGGCAATGATTGCGTAAAGCATGTCAGTCCTCGGTTTTTGGTGTTGTGGTATCGGCGTCGTGCAGGTGACGGGACAAGTAGATGCCCTGGGCAATCAGGAACAGCACAGTCATGCCCAGGCTACCGAAGACCTTGAAGTCGACCCAGTACTCCTGGAAGGTGAACGCGACGAACAGGTTGGCGGCACCGCAAAACAGGAAAAATGCGATCCAGGCGATGTTCAGACGCGTCCAGACCGGGTCCGGAAGAGTCAGCGCGTGGCCCATGATGCGCTTGATCAGCAATTGCTCACCGACGAAGTGGCTGCCGATGAACGCGAGGGCGAACAGCCAGTTGACCACCGGGGCTTTCCATTTCAGGAAGGTCTCGCTGTGGAACGCCAGGGTCAGGCTACCAAAGACCAGGCAGGCGACGAGGGTCAGCCACTGGCTCTTCTCCAGCTTGCGCTGCTTGATATAGAGCGTGCCGTACACCACCAGGGAACTGATGATCAGCATCGCCGTGGCGCTGTAGATGCCGCCTACAGTCAGTTGATGACCGGCGATGTCGACGACCCGTGGATCGATTTTGAAGACAATGAAAAACAGCAGAAGCGGGATGAAATCGATGAATTGTTTCACAGTGGCAGCCAGAAGCAGGATGTGGCGGCATAATAACAAACATATGGGCGCGCGATAGCGCCAGCTGATTTGAGGTAACACATCCCCGTGAATGTTGATTTGCACTGCCATAGCACGGCCTCCGATGGCGCCCTGGCGCCTGCGGTTCTGGTTGCGCGTGCGTTCGAGAAAGGCGTGCGAGTCCTGGCCTTGACCGATCATGACACCCTCGAGGGCCTCGACGAGGCCCGCAACGCGGCGACCGCGCTGGGGATGCAACTGGTCAACGGCGTCGAATTGTCCTGCACTTGGGGCGGCGCGACCATTCATGTGTTGGGCTACGGTTTCGACGTCAATGCTGCGCCATTGGTCGAGGCGATCGCCCGATTGCACGATGGCCGCTGGCTACGGTCCGAAGAAATAAGCCGCAAGCTGGCGTTGAAAGGCATGCCGGGGGCGTTGGAAGGCGCTCGGGCGATTCAGCAGGAACTGGGCGACAGCGGCAACGCGCCAGCCCGTCCGCACTTCGCCGACTGGATGGTGCGTGAAGGTTTCGTCAAGGATCGCGCCGAAGCATTCCGCAAATGGCTGGGCGCCGGCAAACTGGGGGACGTCAAACAACACTGGCCAACCCTGGAAGACACGGTCGAAACCCTGCGCGCAGCGGGTGCCTGGATCAGTCTGGCGCATCCTTGGCACTACGATTTCACTCGCAGCAAACGTCGTCGGCTGATTGCCGACTATATTCAAGCTGGGGGCCACGCTATCGAAGTGGTCAATGGTCATCAGCCCGCCGAGCAAGTGGGCAGCCTGGCCATTCTTGCCCGCGAGTTCGGTCTGCTGGTCAGCGCCGGCAGTGATTTTCATGGCCCTGGAGGCTGGTCCGAGATCGGCGAATACCGCCCGCTCCCGGAGGATCTGCCACCACTGTGGTGTCGATTCAAACATGACCCAATTATTGCCGCCGTCTGAACAGGTAGAGAATGTGAGTCAATTTTTCCAGATTCATCCGGAAAACCCGCAAGCGCGCCTGATAAAACAGGCTGTAGAGATCATCCGCAGCGGCGGGGTGGTGATTTATCCCACAGACTCGTCCTACGCCATTGGTTGCCAGATCGGCGACAAGAATGCCGTGGAGCGCGTGCGCCGGTTGAGACAGCTGGATGAAAAGCACAACTTCGCGCTGATTTGCAGCGACCTGTCGCAACTGGGGCTGTTTGCCAAGATCGACACCGGCACCTTCCGCTTGCTCAAAGCCCACCTGCCAGGGCCTTACACGTTCATTCTCAACGCCACCCGCGAAGTCCCGCGGCTGTTGTTGCATCCGAAAAAACGCACCATCGGCCTGCGGGTGCCAAGCCATCCGATTGCCCTGGCGTTGCTGGAAGAACTCGGCGAGCCGCTGATGAGCGTGACGCTGATCATGCCGGGCGACACCGATCCGTTGACCGACCCTTACGAAATGCGCCAATTGCTCGAGCATCAGGTCGATCTGATCATCGACGGCGGTTTCGGCGGGATCAAGGCGTCCACCGTGATCAGCCTCGCCGACGGTGAGCCAGAAGTGATCCGCGTCGGTTGCGGCGACCCAACGCCGTTCATGGCCGAGGCCTAGATGTCCGCAGTAGAACCCGTCGACAGTCAGGCCGGAGCCCAGCAAGAGCTGCCCTTCGCCATGGTCTATGGCCAGGCGGTCATGGAAATGCCGCTGGACCTGTACATCCCGCCGGACGCGCTCGAGGTGTTTCTCGAAGCCTTCGAAGGCCCCCTCGACCTGCTGCTGTACCTGATCCGCAAACAGAACATCAACATCCTCGACATCCCGGTGGCGGAAATCACTCGCCAATACATGGGCTATGTCGAGTTGATGCAATCGGTGCGACTGGAGCTGGCCGCCGAGTACCTGGTGATGGCCGCGATGCTGGCCGAGATCAAGTCGCGGATGCTGCTGCCGCGTGCCGAAACGATCGAAGACGAAGAAGACGACCCGCGCGCCGAATTGATCCGCCGCTTGCAGGAGTACGAACGCTTCAAGGCCGCCGCCGAAGGCATCGATGGCCTGAGCCGCGTCGGTCGCGATGTGGTGGTGCCCAAGCTCGATGCGCCGGAAGCCCGAGCGCGCAAGCTGTTGCCGGACGTGAGCCTGGAAGAGTTGCTGATGTCTATGGCCGAGGTGTTGCGCCGTGGCGACATGTTCGAAAGCCATCAGGTCAGCCGCGAGGCGCTGTCCACCCGCGAACGCATGAGCGATGTGCTGGAACGGCTCAAGGGCGGTGGATTCGTGCCCTTCGTCGAGCTGTTCACCGCCGAAGAAGGACGTCTGGGCGTGGTTGTGACCTTTATGGCTGTCCTCGAACTGGTCAAGGAATCTTTGGTCGAGCTGGTGCAGAATGAGCCGTTCGCAGCGATCCACGTGCGGGCCCGAGCCGAATAACGAGTTGAATCATGAACCTGACTGAACCCCGCGAGCTGGCGCCACTGCTTGAAGCCTTTCTGTTGGCCTCGGGAAAACCGCAATCTCTGGAACGCCTGTTCGAACTCTTCGAAGAGGGCGAGCGGCCGGAGCCGCCGGTCTTCAAGAAAGCGCTGACGATTCTGGCCAAATCCTGCGACGGTCGGGCCTTTGAACTGAAGGAAGTCGCCTCGGGGTATCGCCTGCAGATCCGCGAAAAGTTCTCGCCGTGGGTAGGACGTTTGTGGGAAGAGCGCCCGCAGCGCTATTCCCGCGCCATGCTCGAAACCATGGCGCTGATCGCCTATCGCCAGCCGATCACCCGGGGCGAAATCGAAGACGTGCGTGGCGTGGCGGTCAACAGCCACATCGTCAAGACCTTGCTGGAACGGGAGTGGATTCGCATCGTCGGCTACCGCGACGTCCCCGGCAAACCCGCGATGTTTGCCACCACCAAGGCCTTTCTCGATCACTTCAACCTGAAGAACCTCGACGATTTGCCGCCGCTCGCCGAACTGCGTGAGTTGGAGCCTGATCCGGTGCTCGACTTTGACGACGCACCCGTGCCGGCCGGGTTGCAAGAGTTGGCGGATGCCAGTGCCGAGCCGGAAGAACCGAAGGAAGAAACCAGTTTCCACACGCTGTTGCTGGAACTGGACACCATGGAAGAGGGGCTCAAGACCGATTTCGACGACATTCTGCGCGATGGCGCGATGACTGAGGGCGACGAGATTCAGGATCAGCTCGAGCCTGAGATCGAAGTTGAACTTCAGGTCGAGCCCGAAGCCACAGTCGAAGAAGAGCAGGAAGAAGAGCAGGAAGACGACGTGCTTGGCGTTGCCGAAGCACGCGAGAAACTCCTGGCTGCCGTCGCTGCTCTTGAACAGTCGAAACCCGAACCTGAACTGAGTGACGAAGAAGCCGAAGCCCGGGCCCTCGCCGAAGCGATTGAGGCCGAACGCCGCGAGTTCGACGACTGACCCGGACCTGTGGGCAATCTGTTAGATCCCCTGTGGGAGCGGGCTTGCTCGCGAAGGCGTCGTGTCAGCCGACATCACTGCTGTCTGATCCACCGCATTCGCGAGCATGCCCGCTCCCACAAAGGTTTGTGGTGTTTCCTGGAGTTGGTAATGAGCTCAACCAAAGACCCCTGCATCAGCGTCTGCAAATTCAGCGACGACATCTGCGTCGGCTGCGGTCGCAGCAAGCGCGAGATCAAGGCCTGGAAGAAGCTCGACAAGGTCGACAAGCGCACGGTGCTGGCCGAAGCGGCGCTGCGGTTGATCAAGCTGGGCGCCACCGGTCGGCGGAAAAGCAAATAAGCCGCGACTGATCAGCTAGTCTCTGATGCGCGAATGCTCTCATGAGCGTATGATTCGCGACCCTTCGGCGATCCCTACGCCAAGTGACCAGATTTACATCGCTTCAGGCATAGCCTGAACAGACCACACCGGGAGGTGCCCAGATGAGTATCAAAGACCAGAAAGACGACCAGGAAATCGGCCCAGCAGGCGAAAAACTGCAGAAAGTCCTCGCCCGTATCGGCGTCGGCTCGCGCCGTGACGTAGAAGCCTGGATCAGCCACGGCCGCATCAAGGTCAATGGCAAAGACGCCACCCTCGGCCTGCGCGTCGACCTGCATGACGCCATCACCATCGATGGCAAGGTGATCAAGCGCGAAGAAGCCGCCGAGTCGGTACGCCGCGTGATCATGTACAACAAACCCGACGGTGAAATCTGCACCCGTGACGACCCTGAAGGCCGTCCGACCGTGTTCGACAAGATGCCGCGCCCGAAAGAAGGTCGCTGGATCAACATCGGTCGTCTGGACATCAACACCACCGGTCTGCTGATGTTCACCACCGACGGTGAACTGGCCAACCGTCTGATGCACCCTTCCTACGAAATGGACCGCGAATACGCGGTACGTGTGCGTGGCGAAGTCGATGACGAGATGATCGAGCGTCTGAAAGCTGGCGTTGTTCTTGAAGACGGCCCGGCCAAGTTCACCGACATCAAGCAGGCTCCGGGCGGCGAAGGTTTCAACCACTGGTACCACTGCGTGGTGATGGAAGGTCGCAACCGCGAAGTCCGTCGTCTGTGGGAATCCCAGGGCCTGGTGGTCAGCCGTCTGAAGCGCGTGCGTTTTGGTCCGGTGTTCCTCAACTCCGACCTGCCGATGGGCCGCTGGCGCGAAATGAGCCAGTACGAAGTCGACATTCTGAGTGCTGAAGTGGGCCTGACTCCGGTGGCCATGCCGCAGATGAACGCCAAGAGCAAAGACAAGCTCGAGCGTATGCAGCGCAAATCGTCCCGTCCGGTGGGCAAGACCGAGCGCGTTCGCACCCTGCGTCCAGCCGCCGCTGCTCCGGCTGCCGGTCCACGCGCACCGCGTGAGCCGCAGATCGAAGGCGAGCGTCCAGCCCGCAAGCCAGCAGCGCCACGTGCTGATGGCGAGCGCGGTCCACGCACGCCGCGTCCGGCCAATGGCCGCACCGAGCGCGGCGAAGGTCGCGGTGCGCCAAGTGGTGGTCGCAGCGATCGCGGTGCTCCAGCCGGTCGCGGTACGCCAGTGGCTGACCGTCCTTCCGATACCAAGCGCCCGGCCAAGCCAGCGCCGAAAAAACGTCCAGGCATCGTCCTGGTCGACAAGGATGCGCCATCGGGCAAACGCCGCGGTGCGCCAGCCGGTTCCGGCCAGCGTCCTGGCTTTGGTCGTCGCAAGCCTGAGTAATCGGTAAGCGCTAAATAAAAAAACGCCAACCTTCGGGTTGGCGTTTTTTTTGGTCTGGCTCTAGTGATGGGGTGTTTTTGAGGTCCCCTTCGCGAGCCCGTTCCCACATTGGATCGCATTCCTCTGATAGAGCCCAGTCACCTGTGGGAGCGGGCTTGCTCGCGAAGGCGCCAGTCGCATCACTGCAGGTAAGGGCTAAAACACAAACCGCCCATCAAACACCGGCTCATCATCCAGCGCCAACACCCCGCTGGAGAAGATCAGGTCCAAATGATGGCTGCCCTTGGCGCCACCTCCCAACCCGAGGTGCAGCCCGCAGTGGCGCTCCTCGAATCCGGCATTGCGCGCATACAACGCTTTCACGCCTTCGTTGGTGCCGATGCCCAGTTCCTCGATCCGCCGATTAGACGGATTGGCCTCCAGGTACTTGTTGAAGTCATGTTCCAGCCCCGGCACTTCGGTGGCGATTTTGCTGATGGTCGAGTTCTCGATCCACAACTCCAGCGGTGATTCCAGCACGCCATATTTGCGGGCGAAGGGAATCGTACTGAGAAAAGTCCCGACAAAACTGACCCGGCCATTGATGGCCTCGCTGTGGGTCGCGATTTCCCCGGGCGCCAGGTCGAAGTTGCCGACGCCGTTGATGTCGGTCCACTTCTTGATACTGCTCAACGGTGTTTCAAACCAGGAGCCGTGATCATCCTTGAAACTCAAGGTTGTGGCGTGGGACATGCGCTGGATCAGGTGGCTGTTCAACCCGGCAATCCGCTGCGGGGTGACACTGAAGGTGTCGTAGAAATAATCGCCGTAATCCTTGAACAGCAGCGACTTCTTCCAGTTCTCGGCCATGACGCCTTGCAGCGCACGGACAAACTCCGGGCCGTCGGGGCGTGGGTTGGGCAGGGTGGAAGAGTCGTAGAAGAAAATGTACAGATCGCTGTCGGCAATCGCCTGGGCCAGCAAATCGGTGGGTTCCAGATCCAGGCGCATCGCGCTGAAGCTGAACCGTTGGCTTAGACCTGCCTGCTCGGCGATAGCGCCGGTCAGTGCCTCGTAATCAGCGGTGTGGCCGAGCAGGACCTTCGCCGGGTTGATCCCGACAAGGGCTGGGTGATGTTCGAGGTAGTAAAGGAAATGCGAAATGGCGCGTGGCTTATCCATGCGGTCCTCCCTGACAAACCGGAAAAAGTGGCAGGCACGACCGGCCGGATCGTGCCTGCCGGGATGTCTTACAAAGGCCACATCGCCGTGCCGAACGGAACAACCGCATCGGCTTGCATCATTTCCACGGCGGCTTCATGGGTGGGGGCTTCAAACCAATCGTCCAGTTGCAGTTCAGTTTCCAAGTCTTTTTCAAGTGCTTGCATTGTGAATCTCCTAGATGACTTTTCGGTAAGTGCAGCGGTGTTGTTTTCAATCAGTGAATACAACACTGGCTTGCCGGTCGATGCAGTTCGGCAAGTCGCTGAAAACCTAGTTCAAGGGTTTTTAGAATGCAAAAAAATAATTAAATAAGATTTATTTGAACTATTTATTCTGTTTTTTGAGAACGAATTTTTTAATAAAAAACAAAAAACTAGCCCGATTTTTTCGTTAGCAAGCGAACTACCGTCAATTTGCAGGCAGCCTGCAACCTGATCTGATTCGGAAAATTTACGTTACGGCTTGTAAAGAAATGCTGACGAAATCCGCCCTAAAAGCCTATGGATTGACGCTTGCGTAAAGGATGTAAGGAAAACCTGCCGTCAATGAGTCCTTCAAGTCAGGCGCAAGGCTCTGGCGCGCTTGTTTCAGTCGCCCATGAAGGGTGAGATGCGCGCCATGCCTGTCGTGCAGGTGCATAACAAGAAGGAGGCGCAATGTACGCCGTGACTTATCTCCATCTCTCCCCAAAGGGTGGTTTTTCCGCCGCCCCCGTCGAAGACCCGCAAAGGTCTGACTCCTTTTTTGCAGCCGCCCGAGACCCTCGAGGCGGACACAGGCTATCCCGGCAACCGACACGCTGATCCAGTGGTGTCTGGCAGCAGGGGGTTACAGGTGTACAATGCGCCGCGTTTTAACTGTGACCTCCTGCGCATCTGCGCAAACCTCAAGGCTATCCGCCTTGTTCACTCCGCCGCGTCACGAGCGTGTCGGGTTCGATTTCGTCACAGATAAAAACAAACAGGTGACGCATGACCGTTGCAAATACGCTGAACTCCTGGTGCCTGCGCTGGGGTTTGATCGGCGCTGCTTGAAATCGCAACCGAGCAGCTACGTCTACAGAACATCATCAAACCTTGCGTGAGACCCTTTTTATGAGTGGACAAAACTCGCATTCCGGTACGCTTCAACGCGGCCTGAAAAATCGCCACATTCAACTGATCGCCCTCGGTGGCGCGATCGGTACCGGGCTGTTTCTCGGCTCTGCCGGCGTCCTGAAATCCGCCGGCCCGTCGATGATCCTCGGCTACGCCATCTGCGGCTTCATTGCCTTCATGATCATGCGCCAGCTCGGCGAGATGATCGTCGAAGAGCCGGTGGCCGGTTCCTTCAGCCACTTCGCCCACAAATACTGGGGCGGGTTCGCGGGCTTCCTGTCGGGCTGGAACTGCTGGATTCTTTATATCCTGGTGGGCATGTCGGAGCTGACCGCGGTCGGCAAATACATCCACTACTGGGCGCCGGACATTCCGACTTGGGTATCGGCCGCCGGGTTCTTCGTGCTGATCAACCTGATCAACCTGGCCAACGTCAAAGTCTTCGGTGAGGCCGAGTTCTGGTTCGCGATCATCAAGGTCGTCGCCATCGTCGGCATGATTGCCCTGGGCAGCTACCTGCTGGTCAGTGGCAACGGTGGCCCGCAAGCGTCGGTGACCAACCTGTGGGCCCACGGCGGCTTCTTCCCGAACGGTGTCAGTGGCTTGGTGATGGCCATGGCGATCATCATGTTCTCCTTCGGCGGCCTGGAAATGCTCGGTTTCACCGCAGCTGAAGCGGACAAGCCGAAAACCGTGATCCCTAAAGCCATCAACCAGGTGATCTACCGGATCCTGATTTTCTACATCGGTGCCTTGGTCATTCTGCTGTCGTTGACGCCATGGGACAGCCTGTTGGCGACCCTGAACGCGTCGGGTGATTCCTACAGCGGCAGCCCATTCGTGCAAGTGTTCTCGATGCTCGGCAGCAACACCGCCGCGCACATCCTCAACTTCGTGGTCCTGACCGCGGCGTTGTCGGTGTACAACAGCGGTACTTACTGCAACAGCCGCATGCTGCTGGGCATGGCCGAGCAGGGCGATGCGCCGAAGGCTTTGTCGAAGATCGACAAACGCGGCGTGCCGGTGCGTTCGATCCTCGCCTCGGCGGCGGTGACGCTAATCGCGGTGCTGTTGAACTACCTGATCCCGCAAAACGCGCTGGAATTGTTGATGTCGCTGGTGGTGGCTACCCTGGTGATCAACTGGGCGATGATCAGCTTCTCGCACTTCAAGTTCCGCCAGCACATGAACAAAACCAAGCAAACGCCGCTGTTCAAGGCTCTGTGGTACCCGTACGGGAACTATGTCTGCCTGGCGTTCGTGGTGTTCATTCTCGGCGTGATGCTGCTGATACCGGGGATTCAGATCTCGGTGTACGCGATTCCGGTGTGGGTCGCGTTCATGTGGATCTGCTACGGCATCAAGAACAAGCGCAGCGCGCAGCATGCACTTCAAGCTGCCGTAAAATAACGCAGAACGCAGAAACAACAAACCCGGCCATGTGCCGGGTTTGTTGTTTTTGAAGCGCTAACTCTGCAAATGTGCTGAAGTCTAGTTCCTACATGGACAGTCTTTGTTTACTACAGTGATTTCGGAATTTTTATATAAGCAGAAACAGGCTCGTTATTTCAGAAGCGGACTACAACCTTACTGGTTATTTTTGTCATAGGCTGGCGCTCCCAATACATCAGGAGTGGCATCTATGGCCAGTCACAGCTACATGACTATTACCGGTAAGCGGCAAGGTTTGATTTCTGCGGGCTGTTCCGGTCATAGCTCTATTGGTAATAAATGCCAGTTTGGTCACCAGGACGAAATCATGGTGTTGGCTTACTCGCACGATATGGTGACGGGTAATGAAGGCAGCGTCGTCGGGGGGCGCGGCAGGCACTTGCCTATCGTGATTACCAAAAGTATCGATAAATCATCACCTCTGTTGGCGAGTGCATTGCATGAGCGTGAAGAGGTGGAGTGTATTATCAATCTCTACCGTACTGCTTCGGCTGGGGGGCAAGAGCGATATTATTCAATCCATCTTACTGGGGCGCGTATTGCGCATATCAGTCAACAAGTTCCTCACGCTATTCGTATGAACGATGCGGAGCCGCAAGAGCTGGTGTCCATTCGTTATAAAGAGATTGCCTGGGCGCATGTTCCTGGGGCAACGAGTGCCTATAGTACTTGGGGTAATGAGGATGAATGAAACATCGTGCGATATTCATGATGTGACTAAGGCCGCCTCCGACCTCGTTGCGACGGGATGCAGCATCGGCATGACTCATCTTCCTGATGGTATTACCCGTCTTCGCTTCAGTTCGATAATTTCATCCTTTGCCAATGAGGTTATTCAGGCCGTTGATGAGGGTCTCATAAGCGCGTGGCAGGGCCTGCAGGAATTAAGAGCCGAGCACGAAGAGCTATTGTCGAAGGCGTTTTTTTATACTCAAAACGGTATTGGTGTTTTGGCAGGCGGGATGCAAATTGAAGTTGGCATCGCGATTACGGGTACGTCATGGGGGATCGGAGTCGTGCCAGGTATGCTGCTAATCGGTCATGGGGCAAATAACATCGCTGAAGGGGTGGCGAATATTTATAATGGTCCCGATGCGCCTAGTGCTAAAGGTCCTATTAGGCGCGGCTATCAAGCACTTTTTAGGGGTAGTTATAAAGGTAATATGGCGTATTACTCGACCGATTTGCTTTTGTCTGGGTATGGCATGTTTAGGACAGTACGCAAGCCCGGCTCTTCGCAACTTTTTAGGTATGATCCTATAAGTAATGAACGGGCTTATCAGCAATCGGGTATTCTAGCTTTGTTTTTTGAGAGTTTGGTTGATTCTATAACTTTAAATTCAATGATTAAGGAGGGGCAGTCGATGGCGCGTGGCAATTGATATTGTGCGGCATAACGACGTTATGCAATTCCTCGCAGTCTTGGGATGTAAAAGCGCAATCCAAATAATGCAATAGGTATATACGTTGCTATGTAGGCAATATTTAAGGCGCGTCCTTCTAGTGGTATTACTTCGGTTATTGCCCAGACAACGGCTCCCATAATAGGGATTGAACAGCCTAAAACCAAGCAGGTCACTGCCAAATGGTATCGAATGTTTTCAAATGACATAAAATGATGTATCTCGTTGGTGTGAGATCTGAGATTAATATAGCCGTTCAAAGCAAAGCAACTCTCGATATTGCGAATACGAACACGCTGTAAGAAAAGTCTGGCATATCTTCTTGATCTGGTCTGTTTCAGTGAGTACCTGCTATTCAGACCAATATTCGCGGTATCCTGAACGCCCCCGAACCCGGACGCTTTTCCATGCTGGTGATTTCCAACAACGTGCATCTGCCGGATGCCGAGATCGAATTGACGGCCATTCGCGCCCAAGGCGCCGGTGGGCAGAATGTCAACAAGGTCTCCAGCGCCGTGCACTTGCGTTTCGACATCCCGGCCTCGTCCTTGCCCGAGTTTTACAAGGAACGGCTGCTGGCGCTACGGGACAGTCGCATCACCAGCGAAGGGGTGTTGATCATCAAGGCTCAGCAATACCGCACGCAGGAGGCCAATCGCGCTGATGCGTTGGAGCGTTTGACCGAGCTGATCCTCAGCGCCACTAAAGTAGAAAAGAAACGCCGCCCGACCAAGCCGACTCTTGGTTCGAAGAAACGTCGTCTCGAATCCAAGACCAAACGCGGCAGCATCAAGGCCGGGCGCGGCAAGGTCGACTTTTAGCGGGTGTTGCGTTCTTCACGATACTTTTCATTAAGGTGCCTTGGCGCCTGCCGGTACAAATAAACGCTCAGTGCCAAACCGCTCAACGCGGCCAGTGCGGCGAACAGGAAGATCGAAGCAAAACCGAATCCCGCCGCAATCGCACCGGCCAGCGGTCCGGTAATCCCCAGCGACAAATCGATGAACAGCGAATAAGCCCCGACCGCCGCGCCACGGCTGGAGGCCGGCACCAGGTTGACCGCTTCCACGCCCAGCGCCGGGAATACCAGCGAAAACCCAAACCCGCTCAACGCCGCGCCCGCCAGCGCCCAGTTGGCATCCGGTGCCAACCACAGCAACAGCAAGCCGAGCGTTTCAACCGACAGGCAAGCAATCGCCACGCGAAAGCCGCCCAAGCGGTTGATCAGGTTGCCGAACAGCAGTCGCGCACCGATGAAGCTGGCGCCGAACAGGCTCAGGCACAGCACCGCGTTTTCCCAGTGTTGCGTCGCGTAATACAGCGTGATGAAAGTGGCGATGGTGCCGAAACCGATGGAGCCCAGCGCCAGGCCGCACCCATGCGGCAACACGCGCCCCAGCACATGCATGAACGGCAAGCGTTCACCGGCAACGATCGGTGCAGCGGTTTTCGGCCAGGCCAGCAAAAGACCGAGAACGGCCAGCAACACGATGCTCACGCCCATGCTCCACAACCCGAATTGACTCACCAACAACACCCCCAGCGGTGCGCCGACGGCCAGTGCGCCGTAACTGGCGATGCCGTTCCAGGAGATGACCTTGGCGGTGTTCGCCGCGCCAACCCGGCCGATGCCCCAGCCGATCGAACCGGAGCCCACCAGGCTTTCCGCGCTGCCGAGCACCAGGCGGCCGATCAACAAACTGATCAGGCTCAAGGTCGGCAGGCTTTGGGTCCAGGCGGAAATCAGCATGAATACGCCACTCAAACCGCAGCCGGCGAGGCCGTACATCACCGCCAGTTTGCTGCCCTTGTTGTCGATGATTTTCCCGGCGTAAGGACGGCTGAGGAGGGTGGCCAGGTATTGCACGCTGATGACCAGGCCGGCGATCACCGCGCCGAAGCCCAGGTCACTGTGGACGTAACCCGGCAACACGGCCAGGGGAATGCCGATGTTGAGGTAGCCGATGAAGGTGAAGAGGACGATGGAAACGACTTGCAGCGTGACCGCCAGGGGGCGCTGGTTTTCAGGCATGGGTAAAAGTCCACGGGAAAGCAGGATAGATAGGCTGCTTATGATAGCGGCGTGAGCGGCCGTGGGTCGTGGAAAAAGTAAAACTATTTGCCGGACGAGGTGAATCAGGGCTTGGCGGGGGCGACCAGTTGCGTGGTGACCAGGGCGGCCAGCGCATTTTCTTCACTGCCGAAGCGGGCGAGCAAAGCGGCTTGTTTCTCGGGGGACAGGCGATTCCAGATCTCGATCATTTTCTCGGCGGTGCCGATCAGAACGCTGGCCTGCTGCTCTTCGTTAAAAGTAGGACTGAAGTCATCGGTCATGGTGTGCAACTCAAGGGTTCAGGCGGTGTGGAAAGCGCATGTTAGCGCTTTCCACACGGTCTGGCATTGCAGGTGTTTCAGTCTTCGCTGTCGGCCTGGCGGCGTTCAGTGGCTTCTTTCGGCTCGGGCTGTTGGGCACCGGCTTGTTGCGTGGTCGTCTGCTCAGTTTCGTGCAGGCTTGGGAAGGGGAGATTAGGGATCTCGTGCATATCGCGCTCCTCGCAAAGTCTGTTGATAGATCTGGTAGATCCGCGCTTTCAAAAAAGCCTGGGCAGGATACAGCAGGAGAAATGACAAATAGACTTTTATATCCATTTGTTGCGACGGATGGGGTTGTCTAGACAGGACTGGAAGAGCGCGCAGCACCAATGAAATGGGGGTGCGGGCTTGCTCGCGAATGCGGTGTGTCAGTCGATGTTGATGTCGACTGATACTCCGCATTCGCGAGCAAGCCCGCTCCCACAGGGGAATCGCAGTGCTTGATGGTTATTTGCAGACGTCGGCGATGGCTTCGGCCAACAGATCCAGACGCGTTGCATCAATCCCGGCAACGTTCGCCCGGCCAGTACCGACCATGTAAACGCTATGGTGATCACGCAGTTGTTTAACCTGCTCCGGCGTCAAACCGGTGTAGGAAAACATTCCGCGTTGCACGCCAATGTGCGCAAAACGTTCGCGCAAGCCATGGGGCTCAAGGGCTTCCACCAGACCACTGCGCAGTTGGGCGATCCGCAAACGCATGGCTTCCACTTCGTCGGCCCAGAGGCTTTTCAGCTCCGGATCGCCAAGGATGGTCGCGACAACAGCGGCACCGTGATCCGGTGGTGTCGACCACAGGTTACGGGCGATGTTCGCCAATTGGCTGCGGATATCCACCAGCTTGTCAGCGGTTTTCGCGCAGACAATCAGCGCACCCGTGCGGTCGCGGTACAAGCCGAAGTTCTTCGAGCAGGAGCTGGTGATCAGCACTTCCGGCAGCTCGGCGGCGAACAGCCGGGTGGACCAGGCGTCCTGTTCCAGCCCGTCGCCGAAGCCCTGGTAGGCAAAATCAATCAGCGGCAGCAGGTCACGCTTGCGCACCACGTCCAGCACCCGACGCCAGTCGTCATGGGACAGATCGAAACCGGTCGGGTTGTGGCAGCAGGCGTGCAGCAGAACCACATCGCCTTTTGGCGCTTCATTGAGCACCGCCAGCATCGCTTCGACGTCAAGGCGATTGTCGCTGCCCACGTAAGGGTAGTGACTGACCTTGACCCCGGCCGCCGCGAAGATGGTTTCGTGAATTGGCCAGGTCGGGTTGCTCAGCCACACGCCACGGCCCGGCAGGCACTGGGCGATGAAGTCCGCGCTCAAGCGCAGCGCACCGGTGCCGCCCGGGGTCTGGGTGACGCCAGCCCGTTGTTCGGCGATCAGCGAAGAATCGGCGCCCAGCACCAGCTCATTGATGACTTTGCCGAACGCCGGTTCGCCGTGGCCACCGATGTAGGTCTTGGTGGTCTGACGTTCCGCTAGCCGCGCTTCGGCGAGTTTCACCGCTTGAGGAATCGGCGTCAGGCCAAAGGCATCTTTATAGACGCCCACGCCGAGGTCGAATTTGCGCGGGTTGGGGTCCTGCGCATAGGCCTCCATCAGGCCGAGAATCGGGTCGCCGGGTACTCGACCTATGGCGTCGAAATGCATTATTTGCGGCCCTCGGCGTCCTTGGCCACTTCGTCAGTGCGCGCGGCCATGATGAAGTCGTTGCGGTGCAGGCCCTTGATGGAGTGGCTCCACCAGGTCACGGTGACTTTGCCCCATTCAGTCAGCAGGCCCGGGTGGTGACCTTCAGCTTCGGAGATTTCACCGACGGCGTTGGTGAACGCCAGGGCGTGTTTGAAGTTCTTGAACAGGAAAACTTTTTCCAGCTGCATCACGCTGTCGCGTACTTCGATGTTCCAGTCCGGGATCTGCTTGATCAATACCGGCAGTTCTTCGTCGCTGACTTGCGGGGCATCGGCGCGGCAGGCTTCGCAGTGGGCTTGGTTCAATGTGGACATGATGGGTTCCTGAAATCGAATGATTGAAAATCGGCTGTCAGTGTCACCACGCTAAAGCAAAGCGTCGGTTCCTGACAGATTCACTTGATCGTAAAAGTCGCGGATCACGCAGCTTTTGGTTTTGGCGGAAACTTCGGAGCGTGCAGACCCAACTGCATGCCTTGCTTGACCATGCCCATGATGTCTTCATGAGCCAGGTCGAACAGGCGCTTGAGGTTCGGCAAGACAAAGTACAGCGGCTGCAGAATGTCGATGCGGTACGGCGTACGCATGCATTCCAGCGGATCGAAAGCCTGATGCTCAGGTTCGTCCGATAGGCAATAAACGGTTTCTTTCGGCGAGGACAAAATGCCGCCGCCGTAGATGCGCTGGCCTTCAGGGGTATCCACCAGGCCGAACTCGATGGTCATCCAGTACAGACGCGCCAGGTACACGCGTTCTTCCTTGGAAGCCTGTAGGCCGAGTTTGCCGTAGGTGTGGGTGAATTCGGCAAACCAAGGGTTGGTCAGCAGCGGACAATGGCCAAAGATCTCGTGGAAAATGTCCGGTTCTTGCAGGTAATCCAGCTCTTCGCGGGTACGAATAAACGTCGCCACCGGAAACTGTTTACTGGCGAGCAATTCGAAAAAGGTCTGGAAGGGGATCAGTGCGGGAACCCGGGCAACTTGCCAGCCGGTGGTTTCACCGAGGACCTTGTTGATCTCACCGAGTTGCGGGATGCGGTCGTGGGGCAGACCGAGTTTTTCGATACCGTCCAGGTATTCCTGGCACGCACGCCCTTCGATCACTTTCAGTTGGCGAGTGATCAGCGTGTTCCACACCGCGTGTTCTTCGGCGGGGTAGTCGATAAAACCTTGCGCATCGGGCTCGCGAGCCACGTATTGCGTCTGCTTCATGCTGCTCTCCTGCTAGGGGATTTCGTTCTTGTTATGTCCTGCTATGGACCTAGGAATACCCCAAGGTGTGCGACGTTGCAGCAGGTGGATCACGCCGCTCGTAGGAAAATTCTGCGTTTTTCGTAAAGTATTCGTTACGGATTGGCGGCTGTGGCGCAGGGATTGAGATTCACAGGTTTGAAATGCCTGGCAGGTGTCACATAATCTTGACGACTAACTTGGCGCCTGCGCAGAAAAATCCGTGCTCAGGACCTCGATCACTCCTGTTTCGGGCTTTTATATGCGTATCAAAGTTCACTGCCAGAACCGCATCGGCATCCTGCGCGACATTCTCAACCTGCTGGTGGAGTACGGAATCAACGTCGCTCGCGGCGAGGTCGGCGGTGAACATGGCAATGCCATCTACCTGCACTGCCCGAACCTGATCAACATTCAGTTCCAGGCGTTGCGTCCGAAATTCGAATCAATTGCCGGGGTCTTCGGCGTCAAGCGCGTAGGGCTGATGCCCAGCGAGCGTCGGCACATGGAGCTGAATGCCTTGCTCGGTGCGCTGGAGTTCCCGGTGCTGTCGATCGACATGGGCGGCTCGATCGTTGCGGCCAACCGCGCGGCGGCGCAGTTGCTCGGGGTGCGGGTCGATGAGGTGCCGGGCATTCCGTTGTCGCGCTACGCCGAGGATTTCGACTTGCCGGAACTGGTGCGCGCCAACAAGTCGCGGATCAACGGGTTGCGGGTCAAGGTCAAGGGTGATGTGTTTCTCGCCGACATCGCGCCGCTGCAATCGGAGCATGACGACAGTGAGGCCATGGCCGGTGCCGTATTGACGTTGCACCGCGCCGATCGGGTGGGGGAGCGCATCTATAACGTGCGCAAGCAGGAATTGCGCGGGTTCGACAGCATCTTCCAGAGCTCGAAGGTAATGGCCGCGGTGGTGCGCGAAGCCCGGCGCATGGCGCCGCTGGATGCGCCGCTATTGATAGAAGGCGAAACCGGCACCGGTAAAGAGTTGTTGGCGCGAGCCTGTCACCTGGCGAGTCCGCGGGGGCAGTCGCCATTGATGGCACTCAACTGCGCTGGTCTGCCGGAGTCGATGGCCGAGACCGAACTGTTCGGCTATGGCCCCGGCGCCTTCGAAGGCGCGCGGGCCGAAGGCAAGCTTGGGCTGCTGGAGCTGACGGCGGGCGGTACGCTGTTTCTCGATGGCGTCGGGGAAATGAGCCCGCGCTTGCAGGTGAAATTGCTGCGCTTTTTGCAGGACGGTTGCTTCCGGCGTGTAGGCAGCGATGAAGAGGTTTATCTGGACGTACGGGTGATCTGCGCAACGCAGGTCGATCTTTCCGAGCTGTGCGCGCGCGGTGAGTTTCGTCAGGATCTGTATCACCGCTTGAACGTGTTGTCCTTGCACATTCCGCCACTGCGCGAGTGCCTCGATGGTTTGACGCCGCTGGTGGAACACTTCCTCGATCAGGCCAGTCGGCAGATTGGTTGCCCGCTGCCGAAGCTGGCACCGGCGGCGATGGAGCGGCTCAGTCACTACCATTGGCCGGGCAATGTGCGACAGCTGGAAAACGTGCTGTTCCAGGCGGTTTCCCTGTGCGAAGGCGGGACGGTCAAGGCCGAGCATATTCGTCTGCCGGATTACGGCGTGCGTCAGCCCCTTGGCGACTTCTCGCTCGAGGGTGGGTTGGATGCGATTGTTGGGCGCTTCGAGAAAGCTGTGCTGGAGCGCTTGTATTCCGAGCATCCGAGCAGTCGGCAATTGGGTAAGCGGTTGGGGGTTTCGCATACGACTATTGCCAATAAGTTGCGTGAGTATGAAGTCGGCAAGAGCGAGTCATAGCCGATAGCTGTTTTGCCTGTGATGGACCCTTCGCGAGCAAGCCCGCTCCCACATTTAATTTGTGTTTGGCTCGATCAAATGTGGGAGCGGGCTTGCTCGCGAAGGCGGTAGTCCAGTCCACCTCAACGTCAGCCGTTGCCACTTACCGGCATAACACCGCCGGTTTTTCGTCTTCGACACAATCCCCAATCCCCCTCTGAACCCCTCAAGTCCTTTGTTTGCCGGGCCCCGCGTCGCCAGAAAAAAGTTGGTCTGCAAATTGCTTGTGGCTCAGCAGTAAAGCGGTGGGCGGCAAACGTCCGGCATGCAGAGGAAAGAGCGTGGACAAGTACCTTTATGTGGCAATGACCGGCGCCAGCCAGAATGCACTGGCGCAGAAGGCTCATGCCAACAACCTGGCGAACATCTCCACCAACGGTTTCCAGAAAGACCTGGAGCAGGCGCGTTCGATGCCGGTGTTCGGTGACAGCTTTCCGGCGCGTGCGTTTGCCATGTCCGAACGCCCGGCCACCGACTTCTCTCCTGGCGCGCTGGTGGAAACCGGCCGTGATCTGGATGTCGCGGTGCAGGGCAACGGTTGGATCGCGCTACAGAACCCTGACGGCGGTGAAAGCTACGTGCGTACCGGCAGCCTGAACGTTGACGCCCTCGGCGTGCTACGGGCCGGCAACGGTATGCCGGTGCTGGGCAATGGCGGGCCGATTGCCGTGCCACCCGAGCAGCAAATCGAAGTGGGCGAGGACGGCACCATCAGCATTCGTGCGATGGGCGAAGGTCCTCGCGTGATGGCGGAAGTCGACCGCATCAAACTGGTCAACCCTGACTTCAGGAACATGACCAAAGGCCTGGACGGTTCGATCCACACCAAGGACGGCAAGCCGGCGCAAGCCGATGCCAACGTCAAGCTGGTGTCCGGGTTCCTCGAGTCGAGCAACGTCAATGCCGTGGAAGAGATGACCTCGGTGCTGGCCCTGGCCAAGCAGTTCGAGCTGCACATCAAGATGATGAACACCGCCAAAGAAGACGACCAGGCCATGGCTCGGGTCTTGCAGATCAGCTAATTATCAGAACGTCGCGCCGTAAAACAGGCGCACGAGGAGAATCGAATGCTTCCGGCTCTATGGGTTGCCAAAACAGGTCTGTCCGCCCAGGACACCAACCTGACGACTATTTCCAACAACCTGGCCAACGTGTCGACCACGGGTTTCAAACGTGATCGCGCCGAGTTCCAGGACTTGCTCTACCAGATCAAGCGCCAGCCAGGCGCCCAGTCGACCCAGGACAGCGAACTGCCGTCGGGTCTGCAATTGGGTACCGGTGTGCGCATTGTCGGCACCCAGAAAAACTTCACCGCCGGCAGCCTGCAAACCACCGAACAGCCGCTGGACATGGCCATCGACGGTCGCGGTTTCTTCCAGATTCTGCAGCCGGACGGTACCACGTCCTACACCCGTGACGGTACGTTCCACCTCGACTCCAACGGTCAGATCGTGAACGCCAGCGGCTTCGCCCTGGAACCGGCCATTGTCATCCCGAACGACGCCCAGACCTTCACGGTCGGTCGCGACGGCACCGTGTCCGTCACCGTTGCCGGCAACCCGGCCGCCCAGGTGATCGGCAACCTGCAAACCGCCGACTTCATCAACCCGGCCGGCCTGCAAGCGGTGGGTAACAACCTGTTCCTGGAAACCGCTGCCAGTGGTGCGCCGCAAGTCGGCACGCCAGGCCTGGCCGGGTTCGGCACCACGCTGCAGAACACCCTGGAAACTTCCAACGTCAGCACCGTTGAGGAGATGGTCAACATGATCACCACTCAGCGCGCCTACGAGATGAACTCCAAGGTGATCTCCACCGCCGACCAGATGCTCTCGTTCGTAACGCAGAATCTGTAATCAAGTCTATGAGGCGGCCATGAGGCCGCCTGCAACACCGTGAGGTAGGGTCATGAATCGCTTTGTATCTGTTCTGGCACTGAGTGGCATCACTGCACTCGCGGGCTGCGTCGCCCCGACGCCCAAGCCCAATGACCCTTACTACGCCCCGGTGTTGCCGCGCACGCCGCTGCCGGCTGCCGCCAATAACGGCTCGATCTACCAGGCCGGTTTCGAACAGAACCTGTACAGCGACCGCAAGGCGTTCCGGGTCGGTGACATCATCACCATCACCCTGAACGAGCGGACCCAGGCCAGCAAAAACGCCAACTCGCAAGTGGCCAAGAACAGCAAGGCCGACATTGGCCTGAGCTCGTTTTTTGGTGGTGGCCTGAGCACCAATAACCCGGTGGGCGGTGGCGACCTGAGCCTGGACGTCGGTTATGAAGGCGATCGCGCGACCAAGGGCGACAGCAAGTCCGGCCAGAGCAACAGCCTGACCGGCTCGATCACGGTGACCGTCGCCGACGTGTTGCCCAACGGCATCATCGCCGTGCGTGGCGAGAAGTGGCTGACCCTCAATACCGGTGATGAACTGGTGCGGATTGCCGGGCTCGTTCGTGCTGATGACATCGCCACCGACAACACCGTTTCGTCGACCCGTGTCGCCGATGCGCGCATCACCTATTCGGGCACCGGTGCCTTTGCCGATGCGAGTCAGCCAGGCTGGTTCGACCGTTTCTTCCTCAGCCCGCTGTTCCCTTTCTAGGTGGTCACGTTGAATCTTAAGCACCTTCTGGTGGCCGCCCTGATGCTGTCCGCAGCCTTCAATGCTCAAGCCGAGCGGCTGAAGGACATCGCCAGTATCTCCGGCGTGCGGTCCAACCAATTGATCGGCTACGGCCTGGTGGTCGGGCTTAATGGTACCGGTGACCAGACGACCCAGACGCCGTTCACCCTGCAGACCTTCAACAACATGCTCTCGCAGTTCGGTATCAAGGTGCCGCCGGGTTCGGGCAACGTGCAGTTGAAGAACGTCGCCGCCGTATCGATCAGTGCCGACTTGCCGGCGTTCGCGAAGCCGGGTCAGCAGGTCGACATCACCGTTTCGTCCATCGGTAACTCCAAGAGTCTGCGCGGCGGCACCTTGCTGCTGACGCCGCTCAAGGGTATCGACGGCAACGTCTACGCCGTCGCCCAGGGCAACCTGGTGGTCGGCGGTTTTGATGCCGAAGGTCGCGATGGTTCGAAGATCACTGTCAACGTTCCGTCGGCCGGTCGCATCCCTGGCGGCGCATCGGTGGAGCGTTCGGTGCCGAGCGGTTTCAACCAGGGCAACAGCCTGACCCTGAACCTCAACCGTTCCGACTTCACCACTGCCAAGCGCATCGTCGACAAGATCAACAACATGCTCGGCCCTGGCGTTGCCCAGGCCATCGACGGCGGTTCGATTCGCGTCAGTGCGCCACTCGATCCGAGCCAACGGGTCGACTACCTGTCGATCCTCGAAAACCTTGAAGTCGATCCGGGCCAGGCGGTGGCGAAAGTCATCATCAACTCCCGCACCGGCACTATCGTGATCGGCCAGAACGTCAAGGTGTCCCCGGCCGCCGTGACCCACGGCAGCCTGACCGTGACCATCACCGAAGACCCGATCGTCAGCCAGCCCGGTCCTCTGTCCAATGGTCAGACGGCGGTCGTGCCGCGTTCGCGGGTCAACGCCCAGCAAGAAGCCAAGCCGATGTTCAAGTTCGGCCCGGGTACCACCCTCGACGAAATCGTCCGTGCGGTGAACCAGGTCGGCGCGGCGCCGGGTGACTTGATGGCCATCCTCGAAGCACTGAAACAGGCCGGCGCGTTGCAAGCCGACCTGATCGTGATCTGAGGACGGCGACCATGGATATGCGCAAGGGCGGCTTGGGTGTCAGCAGCAACGATTCGGGTTCCTATTCGGACTTAAATCGCTTGAACCAGCTCAAGGTCGGCGACAAGGACAGTGACGGCAACATGCGCAAAGTCGCGCAGGAATTCGAGTCGCTGTTCCTCGGTGAAATGCTCAAGTCCATGCGTTCGGCCACCGACGCGTTGGGCCAGGACAATCCGCTCAACACGCCGGCCGCCAAGCAATACCAGGAAATGTACGACCAGCAGTTGGCGGTTTCCATGTCCCGTGAGGGCGGCGGTATCGGTCTGGCCGACGTGCTGATGCGGCAGATGTCGAAGAACAAACCGCTGGCGCCGGGCGAAGCCGCTGCTGCTTCGGCGGCCAAGCAAGCCGCCGCGAAAGCGGCTGTGGAAACGCCGGTGGCCGCCGGTACGGTGGCCACTAATGGGCCGTTGTCGCGCCTGAACGGTCAGCGTCCATTGTGGGCTTCGCGCTCGATCAATGCGCCGCAGTCGGCGGGTGAGGGCGTGCACCGCAATGACATGGCGCTGATCAATCAGCGGCGCCTGGCGTTGCCGCCGAAATTGGCGGATCGCTTGCTGGCCGGCCTGGTGCCTTCCGCTCCGACAACCGCTGCGACGGTCAACAAGACTCAATTGCCAGAGCGCACCACGCCTGTCGTGACCGGTTCAGGGCCTCTGTTCAATGGCGACTGGCTGGCGAATGCGCAAGCCTCGGCTAGCGGCGGGGGCATGCAGATTCATGGTCGTTCGATGGCGCAGATCCCCCTGGCACCGCCGAAGAAAGCCTTCAGTTCCGCCGACGAGTTCGTCAGCGCCATGCTGCCCATGGCCAAGGAAGCAGCGGATCGCATTGGTGTCGACCCGCGTTATCTGGTGGCCCAGGCCGCCCTCGAAACCGGCTGGGGCAAATCCGTCATGCGCGCTCAGGATGGCAGCAGTAGCCACAACCTGTTCGGCATCAAGGCCAGCAGCAGTTGGAAGGGCGATTCGGCGCGCGCGATCACCAGCGAATTCAGAAATGGCGAGATGGTCAAGGAGGCGGCTGAGTTCCGTTCCTATGCCTCTTACAAGGACAGCTTCCATGACCTTGTGACGCTGCTGCAAACCAACAATCGCTATCAAGATGTTGTGAAGTCGGCCGATAACCCAGAACAGTTTGTGCGCGAGTTGCAAAAGGCCGGTTACGCAACCGACCCGGACTACGCAAGCAAGATTTCGCAGATAGCCAAGCAGATGACGAGTTACCAGAACTACGCTGCGGCGGGCGCTTCCACCACGCCTTTATAGGCATAAGCTATAAGGTCTGAACCATGAGTTTGCTCAATATCGGGATGTCAGGGCTGTCCTCCAGCCAAGCGTCGTTGATGACTACGGGTAACAACATCGCTAACGCCGATACCGCAGGTTACTCGCGTCAGCAAACCGTGCAGGGCACCAAAGCCTCGCAGCAGTTCGGCAATGTCTTCATCGGTACCGGCACGACCCTGGCCGATGTGCGCCGGGTGTACAACAGCTACCTGGATGCCCAACTGCAGACCACCACTTCGCTCAACAGCGATTCGGCGGCGTATCTGGGCCAGGTCACGCCACTTGATAAAATGCTGTCGGACAGCGGCACCGGCCTTAACGGCGCCCTGACCAAGTTTTTCGCCTCGGTGCAGAACGTCAATGCCAAACCCGGTGACGACGCTTCCCGCCAGTTGCTGCTCAGCGATGCCCAGGCCCTGAGCAATCGTTTCAATTCAGTGTCCAGCCAGTTGAATGCGCAGAACGCGACCATCAACGGCAACCTGACGAACATGGCCGATCAGGTCAATAAACTGGCCGCCACCGTGGCGCAGTTGAACCAGAAGATTGCCGAGATCTCCAGCGCCGGCGGCATGCCGAACGAGCTGCTTGACGCCCGTAACGAGACGGTTCGCCAGCTCTCGACCTTTACCGGCGCGCAGATCGTCGAACGCGAAGGCAACATCGACATCTATCTGGGCAGCGGTCAGCCGCTGGTGATGGGTAATACCGTCAACAAACTGGAAGTGGTTCCGGGCAAAGACGATCCGGGACGCTTGTCGCTGCAGCTCAACCGTGGTTCGAGCACCATCGAAATCACGTCGATCATGACCGGTGGCGAGATCGGTGGTCTGCTGCGTTATCGCAGCACCGTCCTGGACCCGGCCATGAACGAGTTGGGTCGGGTCGCACTGGTTGTCGCTGACCAGATGAACCGCATTCAGGCCCAAGGCATCGACAAGAACGGTGACTTCGGTTCGAACCTGTTCAACAGCATCAACAGTGCTGCCCAGATGGCTCAGCGCAGCATCGCTTCCACCAGCAACAGCGTCGGCTCCGGCAACTTCGATGTGAGCATCAAAGACACCGGCAAGCTGACCATTAACGATTACAAGGTGACGTTTACCAGCGCCACCGACTACACCGTTCAGCGCTTGCCGGATAACACCGCGATGGGGAGTTTCAGCACGCTGACCACGCCGCCGCCGGTGATCGATGGTTTCTCGTTGAAACTCAGCGGTGGTACCGCGGCGGCGGGTGATACCTTCAAGATCACCCCGACCCGCAACGCGGCGACCAACATCAAGACCGAGATGACCGACTCCAAGCGTCTGGCTATCGCGGCGCCACTGGGTGCGGCCATCGCACCGGGCGGCAGCGGCACGCTGACGATTCCGGCCAGCGGTCAGCCGACGCTCAAGACGCCGCTGGATATCTACGACTCGGCCACCACCCTGGCCATTCAGAACGGCCTGAAGACTTCGACCCCGGTCAAAATTGTGTTCGGTGCGGCGGGCGGTGCGACCCAGACTTACCAGATGCTCGATGCCCAGGGCAACGCGCTCAGCAGCGGCACCATCGTGCCGGGCCAGAACAATACGATGTCCCTGAGCATCCCGCTGGTGGATGGCACCGGTGCACCGATCATGGACCCCGGCCCGCCTGCGGTGCAGCGTACCGCAGCGTTCGAAATGACCGTCGCGGGCTCGCCGGGCACGTCGACGGCGATCAATGTCTCGCTCAGTCAACCGGGCACGCTGGACAACCGCAACGGCACCGTACTGGCCGACCTGCAGACCAAGCAGACCGTGGACACCGGTTCCGCCAGCAAAGGCATTTCCCTGACCGATGCCTACGGCAAACTGGTCGAGGGCGTCGGTTCCAAGGCGGCTCAAGGCAAGCTCGACAGCGCCGCGACCACTGCGATTCTGGCCAACGCCAAAGGGGCTCGCGATTCGCTGTCGGGGGTCGACCTCGATGAGGAAACCGGCAACCTGGTCAAATATCAGCAGTACTACACAGCCTCTTCGCAGATCATCAAGGCTGCGCAGGAAATCTTCAGCACACTGATCAACAGTCTTTAAGGAGTCGTAGCCCATGCGCATTTCTACCGCCCAGTTTTACGAGTCCTCTGCTGCCAACTATCAGAAGAACTTTGCCAACGTGGTCAAGAGCAGCGAAGAGGCCAGCAGCCTGGTTCGCGTCAACACCGCGGCCGATGATCCGGTCGGTGCCTCGCGCCTGCTGCAATTGGGCCAACAGGCTTCGATGCTCGATCAGTACAAGACCAACACCAACACCCTCAAGGCGACCCTGGGTCAGACCGAAGCGGTGATGACCAGCATCAACAACGTGATACAGCGAGCCCGGGAACTGGCCATCGGTGCCGGTAACGCCGGTTACACCGACTCCGACCGTCAGGCCAACGCCTCCGAGCTGGGTCAGATCGAAGAGCAGTTGCTGAGCCTGATGAACAGCAAGGACGAGAACGGCAAGTACATCTTTTCCGGTTCCAAGGGTGAAGTCGCGCCGTTCTCGCGCAACGACGATGGCACCTACAGCTACAACGGTGACCAGGTGACCCTCGATCTGGCGGTCGGCGATAACATGTCGATGGCGACCAACAGCACTGGCTGGGAAGTGTTCCAGCAGGCCATCAATACCAGCCGCAGCCAGGTCACCATGACCGCGCCGGCCGTGGATGACGGTCGCGTAGTCCTGTCCAATGGTCAGGTTTCGTCGAGCGTGACCTACAACAACAAATTCCGTGCGGGCGAACCGTACACCGTCGAATTCGTCAGCGGCACCCAGTTGAAAATCACTGATTCGGGCGGTAACGACGTGACTGCCGAAGCCAGCCAGGGCGGTACGTTCGACCCCAGCACCAAGGCCGGCCAGGGCGTCAGTTTTCGCGGTGTCGAACTGACCCTCAATATCAATCTGGGTGCTGGTGACACTGCCGCCACCGTGCTGCCGGGCCACACATTTACGCTGGCGGCCAAGCCTGACACCTTCACCGCAACCCGCAGTCCGGGTAACCCGACGCCGACCCAGGTGACCGGCAGCAGCATCACTGACCCGGTGGCTTACCACGCCAGTTTCCCGACCGGTTCGGCGGTGATGAAATTCACCAGCGCCACCGACTTCGATTTGTACGCGGCACCGCTGACGGCCGACAGCAAGCCGGTGTCTTCCGGCACCGTGGTGGCTGGCGTTGCTACCGCCTCGGGCGTGAGTTTCAACCTGAGCGGTGCGCCGGCGGCGGGTGATCAGTTCAGCGTGGCCGTCAACACCCACGAAACCCAGAACATTCTGGACACCGTGAGCCAGCTGAAAACGGCGCTGAACACACCAACCAATGGCGATCCGATCCTGACCCAGAAGTTGCAAGCGTCTCTTGCTTCCGGTATCGGCAACCTGGCGAGCGGCAACGATCAGCTGTCCAGTGCGTTGAGTTCGGTGGGCGGTCGCGGTGCAGCTCTGGAAATCCAGAGCGACACCAACCAGAGCCTGGTCCTGGCCAACACCCAGACCCAGTCGGCGATCCGCGATTCCGATCCGGCCACAGTGATGACTCGTCTGACGTTGCAACAAACGATGTTGCAAGCATCGCAACTGGCCTTCAGCAAGATTACTCAGCTGGGCTTGTTCAACAAGATCTGAGTCTGTGTCTGTCGAGCTGCCAACCGTCTTTTCCTAAGCGGTTCCGGAGCCTCTGCCTGAAAGGGCAGAGGCTCGCCGCTCGAGAGTTTCGTCGTGAATCAACACCCTCTAGTCAGTATCGTCATCCCCGCCTTCAACCCGCGCTTCTTCAGCCAGGCGCTGGAGAGTTCGCTCGCTCAAACCTATGAGAACGTCGAAATCGTCATTTGTGACGATTCGTCCTCCGACGAGATTCAGGGCATCGTCGAGTCGTTCGTCGAGCCGGCGCATCCCGTTCGTTACTTGCGTAACCCCAAGCGTCTCGGGCTGCAAAAGAACCTGCTGCGCTGTGTCGAAGAAGCTCGAGGCGAGTTCATCAAAGTGCTGTGCGACGACGACCGTCTGTTCGTGCCGAGCATTGCGTCGCAAGCCCAAGTACTGATCGATCATCCCGAGGTGACGCTCGTTTGCGGCTTGCGCATGATGAGCGATACCAACAACTACATCTTGCCGCCACGAATCGACAACTGCCGTTTTTCGCCCATCGATTCGCTGCTCAAGGGCGATGACATGTTGGCGATTTTCGAGAGCACGCCGAAGAATTTCATCGGCAACTTCAGCTCGACCCTGATGCGCCGTGCCGATGTGCTCGAGCTGTTGCCTGCACTGATTCAGGAAGGTTCCGGCTTTGTCGCGATGCTCGATTTCGCCTTGTTCGTGTGCCTGTTGCGCCGCGGTAATCTGGCGGCGCTGAACACCGTGCTGAGTACCGAACGTCTGTACCCGGAACGCTTGAGCAAGACCTTGGAAATGACTCGGGCGGCCGCGCAGGAATGGGAATGGCTGACGCAAATGCTGACCTCGCGTGGCGGCGAGTCGGCACCTGCATCGGGTTGGGTGCGCAGTGTCGAAATGAGCAAGGCCGCCGATGAACCGCGACAGTGGGAAGAGTTGTGCGTGGTGCGCGTGCTGGGCAATCGCAACACCGTGGTCAACGGCCGCGTGGGCGGGAATAGCGACAGCTATGCCGATTTCTACCGCGAGTGGCTGTCGGTCCGCAAACTCAACCCGGCGGAAACGCGGCACATGCCGGAACGTATCAGTCGCTGGGCCGTGCGTCCGAACCTGGTGCCAATCATCATCGACACCGAATCTGACAGCGCCGGTCTGAAAGCCACGCTGGCCAGCATCGCCGCGCAACTGTACGCACCGCAAGCGGTGATCGTGCTGTCCAATGCTGACTGCGATGCCGGCGATAAAGTGCTGCAGTTGCCGCTGGAGGCGAACTGGTCGCAACAGCTCAATGCCGTGGTACCGCAACTGGAAGGTGCGCATTGGTTCTATCTGCTGCGGGCAGGTGACACGCTGCGCGAGTCGGCGCTGCTGGTGCTGGCTGAGCGCATTGCCGGCACACCCGGCATGCTGTGCGCCTACAGCGATGAGGGAGCGCTGGTCGAGGGTGAGTCCGTCGACCCGGTATTCAAGCCTGACTTCAACCTCGACCTCATGCGCTCCTACCCCTACGTCGGGCGAACACTGGCGTTCGAGCGGCAGCGCTTTTTGACGGCGGGCGGTTTCGATTCAGCTCACGGTGAACTGGCGCCGCAGGATTTGCTCTGGCGTCTGGTGGAAGAGGCCGGGTTGCACACCATCGAGCACATTGCCGAGATTCAGGTGGAGTCGACTCAGACCTTTCCCGATTGGATGTCGTTGCCCGAGGTGATCGAGGGCAGTGAGGCGCTGGTCAGTGCGCACCTGACACGCATTGGTCTGGAACACCGGATTCGCCATGAAGAGTTGCCGCTGCTCAATCGTATCGATTACTTGCACGGCCACCGGCCTCTGGTCTCGATCATCATTGCCGCAGGCACGTCGCTGGCCGCGTTGCAGCGCTGTACCGAAAGCCTGATCGAAAAGACCACTTACGCCGAATACGAAATCCTGATTGTCGATGAAGGTCGCGGCGATCCGGCGATGGCCGACTGGCTGAGCGCCATGGCGCAGTTGGGCGCGGCCATGCTGCGGGTGCTGCGTTATGACGGCAGCGGCGGTGAGGCGACTATCGTCAATTTCGCCGCCAGTCACGCCCGTGGCGAGTACCTGTTGACGCTCAGCCCACGCAGTGTGATTTGCGCTGGCGACTGGCTCGCTGAATTGCTCAATCACGCTCAGCGCCCGGAAGTCGGCGTGGTGGGCGCGCGGCTGCTGAGTTCCAACAGTGCGATCGTCTCCGCCGGTTTGATTCTGGGGCTGGCCGGACCTGCCAGTTCGCCGTTTCTCGGGGAGCATGTCAGTGCCCGGGGCTACATGCAGCGCCTGCAGGTGACCCAGAACTGGAGCGCCGTCAGCAGTGATTGTCTGATGGTGCGCAAAGAAGTGTTCGACAGCCTGGGTCAGCTCGATGACGCCGAATTCAACCTGGGACTCAGTGGTGTTGATCTGTGCCTCAAGGCAGATAAAAACGGCTACCTGATCGTCTGGACGCCTTTTTCGACCGTGGTGATGGGCGACGACTTATCGCCCGCACCGTCGTCGGCGAATGTGCAGGCGCAGGTGTTCGAGCAGGAAACCTTCTACAAAAAGTGGCTGCCGAAAATCTCCCGCGATCCAGCCTACAGTCCGACGCTGACACTCGGTGTGGCGAGCTTCAGTCTGGAACCTTCGCTGCGCAACAACTGGAATCCGTTCTGCCATCGCGACCTGCCGCTGATTCTCGGGTTGCCGGTCAACGAGTCGGCGATCGGGCATTACCGGGTGACTGCGCCTCTGGCGGAGCTTGAGGCGGCGGGACGAGTCATTGCGCGCGTGGCCTACGAGTCGCCGTCGACCGTGGAAATCGAGCGCATGTCGCCTGACACCATTATCTTGCAGGGGCGCTATAGCGACGGCTCGGCGGCAGACATTCTGCGCATGAAGAAATACTCCAATGCCCTGAGGATCTTCGAGCTGGACGACTACATTGTCAGCACGCCGAAAAAGAACAGCCACGCCCGCAACAAGCCTGCCAACACCGAGCAGATGTTGCGTGATGGCATTGCCCTGTGCGACCGCGTGGTGGTGACCACGCAGGCACTGGCGGATGTCTTGTCGAGCATGCACAGCGAGATTCGCGTGGTGCCCAACATGCTGCCGCCCGATCCGTGGGCGACCCTGACCAGTCAGCGCCGCACCTCGAAGAAACCACGGGTTGGCTGGGGCGGCGGTACCAGTCACACCGGTGACCTGGAAATCATCGCCGACGTGGTCCGCGAGCTGGCCAATGAGGTGGAATGGGTGTTCTTCGGCATGTGCCCGGACGCCTTGCGCCCGTACATTCACGAATTCCATGGCACCATCGATTTGCAGAGTTACCCGTACAAACTGGCGAGCCTGAACCTCGACCTGGCACTGGCACCGTTGGAATTCCATATCTTCAACGACTGCAAAAGCAATTTGCGGTTACTGGAATATGGCGCGTGCGGTTATCCGGTGATTTGCACCGATACCCGGGCGTATGACGGTTTCTTGCCGTGTACCAAGGTTCTTAGCAACAGCACTGAGGAGTGGTTGCAGGCGATTCGTATGCACCTGGCTGATCCGGATGCCAGCTATCGCATGGGTGATGAATTGCGTGAGGCGGTGCATCGGGATTTCATGTTGCGGGGCGATAATCTGCAGCATTGGCTTTGGGGGTGGTTGCCGGACTGAGGTTTTTTTTCGGTCGGTGTACATATCCGTTTCGGCCTGTAACGGCGGCTCTTTGATCGGGGGTATATCCGTTTCTTCGGTAGCGGCGGCTGGCGGTTTCGCTTTTACAGCGAGTCACTTTCGAAAAGCGCGAAAGTAACCAAAGCGCTTTTGCCCCTTTCGTTCGGCCCTTCGCCTAGGCTCAGGGTGCCCTCGCTCCGGTCCTGCTCCGTGGGCCCGCCGCCACAGCAACAGCGAGGCGGCCTACCGGCTGGCCTGATCTTTCAAGCGCACGCGTTCCCCCTGTGGGAGCGGGCTTGCTCGCGAAGCTGTTGATCTTGCCGTTGCCGTTGCCGTTGCCGTTGCCGTTGCCGTTGCCGTTGCCGTTGCCGTTGCCGTTGCTTTGCTTTGCTTTGCTTTGCTTTGCTTTGCTTTGCTTTGCTTTGCTTTGCTTTGCTTTGCTTTGCTTTGCTTTGCTTCGGCTTCAGATCTGCCGCCCCTTTCCCAGAGGCCGAGCGCAGGCGTTGCGCAGGGGGCAGCTCGGCATGGATGCCGAGCTAGCCGCGCCCGGCCATGGATGGCCGATCGCGGCGGGCCCCCGGAGCAATGCCGGAGTGAGGGCATGCCGAGCCTGGGCGAGGCACCGAATGGCGGGGCAAAAGCCCTTGGTTACTTGGGGCTCTTCCAAGTGACTCGCTGTAAAAGCGAAACCGTCAGCCGCCGTTACCGCAGAAACGGATATGTACCCCCAACCCCTCAGTGTTCACTGTCCCGCTTCTAAACCCCCAACCAGTCGCCCACCCCAAACAATTGGCTCACTTCCTGCAAGTCCCCTGTATATCGCCATAAAACCTTCACCCCAAAAAGCGTGAACGGCCCAGTGGCTGCGGGTAATTGATGTGCATCTGACGGTTCGCCGACCCTTGCGGGGGTTGCCGGGCCATGCGAAGAGCAAGAGGACAGCGATGAAGGCAGTAATTCTGGCGGGTGGTCTCGGTACGCGGATCAGCGAAGAGTCGCACCTCAAGCCCAAGCCAATGATCGAGATCGGCGGCAAGCCAATTCTTTGGCACATCATGAAACAGTACTCGGCCCACGGGATTCATGACTTCGTGATCTGCCTTGGCTACAAGGGCTACGCGATCAAGGACTTCTTCGCCAACTACTTCCTGCACACCTCCGACGTCACCTTCGACATGTGCAACAACCGCATGGACGTTCACCAGAACTACAGCGAGCCATGGCGCGTCACCCTGATCGACACGGGCGAAGACACCATGACCGGTGGCCGTCTGCGTCGCGCCGCGCGTTATCTGGAGGGCGAACAGGCGTTCTGCTTCACCTACGGCGACGGTGTCTCCGACCTCAATATTGGTGCCTTGGTGGACTTCCACCTGGCCCACGGCAAGCTGGCTACCGTGACCGCCGTGCAGCCGCCGGGACGTTACGGCGCCTTGGAACGCGACGGTGACAGCGTCAAAGGCTTCATCGAGAAACCGCGCGGTGACGGTGGCTGGATCAATGGCGGTTTCTTTGTGCTATCACCAAAAGTGCTGCCGTACATTGCCGACGATCAAACCTCCTGGGAAGCCGAGCCGCTGGCCGCATTGGCCAGCGAACAGCAGCTGCAAGCCTTCCAGCACGATGGCTTCTGGCACCCGATGGACACCCTGCGTGACAAGAATCACCTGGAGCATTTGTGGCAGAGCGGGGAGGCCCCATGGAAGCAATGGGACTGAGCCCGAAATTCTGGCGCGGCAAGCGGGTTCTGCTAACCGGCCATACCGGTTTCAAAGGCAGCTGGCTGACGTTGTGGCTGCAAAGCCTCGGTGCCGAGGTCAGCGGATTTTCGCTTGATCCGTCGACTGAACCGAGTCTGTTCGAACTGGCACGAGTCGCCGAAGGCATCAACGATCAACGCGGTGACTTGCGTGATCTCGGCGCCTTGCTGGAACTGATCGCGGAGACCCAACCGGAAATCGTCTTGCACCTGGCGGCACAGCCACTGGTGCGTGAAGGCTATCGCGATCCGCTGGGGACTTACTCCAGCAACGTCATGGGCACGCTTAATCTGCTTGAAGCGATTCGTCAGGTCGGCGGCGTGCGCGCCTGTGTGCTGGTGACCACTGACAAGGTCTACGCCAATCAGGAATGGCTGTGGCCATACCGTGAAAACGAAGCCCTCGGCGGACACGATCCTTACAGCAGCAGCAAGGCGTGCTGCGAATTGCTGGCGCAGTCTTACGCCGCTTCCTTCTTCCCGGCCGAGCGTTATGCCGAGCACGGTCTGGCCCTGGCCACTGCGCGTGCCGGCAATGTGCTGGGCGGTGGCGACTTTGCGCCTGAGCGCTTGATTCCCGATGTACTCAAGGCCTGGTCTGCGGATGAGCCGGTGACCCTGCGTTACCCGCAAGCCGTACGCCCATGGCAGCACGCCCTGGAGCCGCTGGCTGGTTACCTGCAACTGGCCGCCGGCCTCTACGAACACGGCCCGCAGTTCGCCGGCGCCTGGAACTTCGGTCCGAGCGAAGCGGACATGTGCAGCGTCGGCGAAGTCGTCGAACTGCTCGCCAACCGCTGGCCGCAATCACGTGGATTGCGCATCGAGCCGAGTGAATTGCATGAGGCCGGCCTGCTGCGCCTCGACAGCAGCCGTGCCCGGCAATTGTTGGCCTGGCAACCGCGCTGGTCGTTGCAGCAGTGCCTGACCCAGACCCTCGATTGGCACCTGGCCTGGCAAAACGGCGACGACATGCGTGAAGTGACGTTGGGCCAGTTGGACCTGTACCGAGGCGCGTTGTGAGCGAGTTTCTGTTGAAGGCGTTACCGCTGGCCGGTCTGTTCAGCGTGCAGCACAAACGCTTCGAAGATCAGCGCGGGCACTTCGCTCGCCTGTTTTGCGAAGGCAGCCTGAGTGCGTTCGGCCAACCCTTTCATATCCGTCAGATCAACCATTCCTGCACCCGCGAACGGGGCAGTGTGCGCGGTCTGCATTACCAGAACGCCAACGCGCCGGAAGCCAAGTTGATCACCTGCCTGCGCGGTGAAGTCTGGGACGTGGCAGTGGACTTGCGGCCGGACTCCAAGACTTTCCTGCACTGGCACGCCGAACACCTGCGTGCCGGTGACGGTCGCGGTTTGTTGATCCCGGCCGGGTTCGCCCACGGCTTCCAGACCCTGACCGACGACGCCGAGTTGCTTTACCTGCACAGCGCCGACTACGCGCCGGAGCACGAGGGCGGTTTGTCGGTGAACGATCCGCGGCTGGCGATTGCCTGGCCGATGCCTGTCAATAATCTGTCAGCCAGGGATTCCAGCCATCCCTTGCTCGATGAACACTTCGCTGGAGTGTGTTTATGAATTGCCGTGGTTGCGCAACGCCCTTGGCGTTGCCGCTGATTGATCTGGGCACGTCGCCGCCGTCCAACGCCTACGTGCGCGCCGACCAGCTGGAACAAGCCGAGCAATGGGTGCCGCTGAAGGTTGCGGTGTGTCAGCAGTGCTGGCTGGTGCAGACCGAGGATTACACCCGTGCCGACAGTTTGTTCGACGCCGAGTACGCCTATTTCAGTTCGTTCTCCAGCACGTGGCTGGCCCACGCCGATCAGTACGTGGCCGAGATGGTCGAGCGCTTCGGCCTGACGGCTGACAGCCGCGTGGTGGAAATCGCCGCCAACGACGGTTACCTGTTGCAGTACGTGGCCGGGCGCGGCATCCCTTGCCTGGGTGTCGAACCGACCCGCAGCACCGCGCAAGCGGCGCGGGAAAAAGGCCTGGAGATTCGCGAGCTTTTCTTCGGTCACGAAACCGCGCTACAGCTGAAAAACGAAGGCTGGGCGGCCGACCTCATGGCCGCCAACAACGTGCTGGCGCACGTCCCGGACATCAATGATTTCCTCGGTGGCTTTGCGACCCTGCTCAAGCCGACGGGCGTGGCGACGTTCGAGTTTCCGCAGTTGCTGACGCTGATGGCCGGGCAGCAATTCGACACGCTCTATCACGAACACTATTCCTACCTGTCCCTGACTGCCGTGCAGACCTTGTGCGAGCGCAACGGCCTGGAAGTGTTCGACGTCAGTCAGCTGTCGACCCATGGCGGTTCGCTGCGGGTATTCGTGCAGCGCGCCGACGGTGATCGCCGTGAAGTGCTGCCAGCGGTACAACAGCAATTGCAGGCCGAACTCGATGCGGGTGTGAAAACGGCTCAGTACTACGCGACGCTTGCGCCGGCAGCGGAGCGAATCAAACACGAACTGCTGCGCTTCCTGTTGCAAGCCAAAGCCGATGGCAAGCGTGTAGTCGGTTATGGCGCAGCGGCCAAGGGCAACACCTTGCTTAACTACGCCGGGGTCAAACCCGACCTGCTGGCCTGGGTCGCCGATGCCAACCCGCACAAGCAAGGAAAGTTCTTGCCGGGTAGCCGCATTCCGATTGTGTCGCCGGCGCAGATCGACCTCGATAAGCCGGATTACGTGCTGGTCCTGCCGTGGAATTTGCTGCATGAAGTCAGTCAGCAGCTGGCTCAGGTGCGTCAGTGGGGTGGCCGTTTCGTGATCGCCGTGCCTGAGTTGACCGTCCTGTGAAAGTACTCGTGACCGGTGCCACCGGGTTTGTCGGCCGCCATTTGGTCGAAGCCTTGCTCGCCCGTGGCTGCGAAGTCCGGGCCGTGGCGCGCAACGCCGAGACCGCCGCGAGCATGCCGTGGATCAATACCGTGGAATTCGTCGCGGCGGATATTCACGCCGAAGAACTGGACGTCACTGCGCTGACTGATGGCATCGACGTCTTGGCGCATCTCGCCTGGCCGGGTTTGCCGAACTATCAGGCGCTGTTCCATTTCGAGCACAACCTGATGGCCGACTACCGGTTCATCAAGGGCGCGGTCGAGGCGGGCGTGTCGCAGGTGCTGGTCACCGGAACCTGTTTCGAATACGGCCTGCAGAGCGGGCCGCTGAGCGAGCAGACCGAGCCGCAGCCGAGCAACCCTTACGGCCTGGCAAAAAACACCCTGCGATTGTTCCTCGAAAACTTGCAGCGCGTGCAGCCCTTCACCCTGCAATGGGCGCGTCTGTTCTACCTGCATGGCGATGGCCAGAACCCCAACAGCCTGCTGGCGGCGCTGGATCGGGCGATCGAGGCCGGGGACGCGACGTTCAATATGTCCGCCGGCGAACAGCTGCGCGATTACTTGCCCGTCGCTACCGCCGCCGACTACCTGGCGGCGATTGTGCAGCGACCGCAATTCAACGGCGTGGTCAATTGTTCCAGCGGCCAGCCGATATCGGTGAGAGCGCTGGTGGAACAACGACTGCGTGAACGCGGCGCCTCGATCAGTTTGAATCTCGGACACTACCCATACCCGACCCACGAACCGATGGCGTTCTGGGGCGTGGCGGACCGCTTGCAACAGCTACTGGGAGCAGAGCATGAGGCATGAGTTGTATCGGGTCGCCGACCTGCCGGTATTGCAAAATCGTACCTTCGCCGACCCACAGTCCGCCAAGGCTTCGGCCAGCGCCGACATGGTGTTGGTGCAGGACGAAAAGAGCGGGTTGATCTTCAACCAGGCTTTCGATGCCGACAAACTCAGCTATGACGCCGACTACCAGAACGAACAGGCCCATTCCGGCCAGTTCCAGAAACACCTGAGCGATGTCGAAGGGATCATTGCCCGTCATTTCAAAGGGCAGGAACTGATCGAAGTCGGCTGCGGCAAAGGTTATTTCCTGGAGTTGCTCAAAGGCCTGGGCTACGCCATTACCGGCATCGACCCGGCCTATGAAGGCGACAACGCCGATGTGATCAAGGCGCCGTTCACCCGTGGCCTCGGGCTGGCAGCGGACGCCATCGTGTTGCGCCATGTGCTGGAGCACATTCAGGACCCGGTGAGTTTTCTGGCCGAGATGGCCGAGGCCAACCAGGGGGGGCAGATCTACATCGAGGTGCCGTGCTTCGACTGGATTCTCGAACACCGCGCCTGGTTCGACCTGTTCTACGAGCACGTCAATTATTTCCGCCTCGATGACCTGCGCCGGATGTTCGGCACGGTGCATGAGGCCGGTCACCTGTTCGGTGGCCAATACCTGTACATCGTCGCTGACCTGGCGACATTGCGCCTGACGCCGGAGCAACCGGTGCCGCGCCAAGACCTGCCCGCGAACTTCACCGGCAGCCTTGAACGCGCGGTGCAGATCATCAAGGCGAACCCGGAGCAAGGTTCGGCAATCTGGGGCGCGTCGTCCAAAGGCGTGATTTATTCGCTGTTCCTGCAACGGGCCGGGGTGGCGGTGGATCGCGTGGTGGATATCAACCCGGCCAAACAGGGCCGTTACTTGCCCCTGAGCGGCGTGCGGGTGTCCTCGCCCCAAGAGGCCATGGATGCCTTGCCCGAGGGCGCCAATCTGTTTGTGATGAACTCCAACTACCTCGAAGAAATCAAGCGGATGACCGGTGGACGCTACGTCTATCACGCCGTAGACAGCGCTTCGTTCCAGTGACTATTGAGATTCTAAAAAAATGACCGACACCACCATCAATAAAGCCTTCGAAGCCGAATGCCAGGCAGAAATCGCGCGTCAGGGCGACGACCAGAAACTCACCGGTCTGGCCCAGGATTTCTTCAATCAATCGGCCAGGCACAAGTACAGCTATCACTTCTCGTGGATGGGCCGTCCGATCATCCAGCTGCCGCAAGACATGATGGCGATGCAGGAGATCATCTGGCAGGTCAAGCCGGACCTGGTGATCGAATGCGGCATCGCCCACGGCGGTTCGATCATCTACTACGCGTCCTTGCTGGAGCTGCAAGGCCACGGTGAAGTGCTGGGCATCGACCTGGACATTCGCCCGCACAACCGCGAAGCCATCGAAAGCCACCCGATGAGCAAGCGCATCAAAATGATCGAAGGTTCGAGCATCGACGCGGCCATCGCCGAGCAAGTGCGCGCTGCGGCCGAAGGCAAGAAAGTCATCCTGGTTCTGGACTCCAACCACACCCACGATCACGTGCTGGAAGAGCTGCGTCTCTACGCACCATTGGTCTCGGTCGACAGCTATTGCGTGGTCATGGACACCGTGGTTGAAGACATGCCGGCCGATTTCTTCCCTGATCGTCCATGGGGCCCGGGCGACAACCCGAAGACCGCTGTGTGGAAGTACCTGGAAGAAAACGCTGACTTCGAGATCGACCGTCAGTTGCAGAACAAGCTGTTGATCACCGTGGCGCCGGACGGCTACCTGCGTCGCGTTCGTTAATCATTATTGAATGTAGGTTCTCGGCGCTTGGCCGGTTGTGGGGATAGAAATATGCACGTTCAAAACACTGCTCGAAACGATGTGGCTCCGCTGAATGAACGCTTGACGGTGGTGGTGATATCCCACAACCGCAACGCCTATTTGCGGCGCACCTTGCAGTATTACAGCAGCTATCCCTGCACGATTCTGGTTCTGGATTCTTCGCTGAAGATCGACGAGAACATCGCCCGCGATTACCCGATGGTCGATTACCGGCACCTGCCGCAGTTCACCTACACCGGGTTGCAGGAAAAACTCGCCTACGGCGTGAATCAGGTAACCACGCCGTACATGGTGCTGGCGGCCGATGACGATTTCCTGCTGCACGATGCGATCACCGAGTCGCTGGAATTCCTGGAAGACAACGCCGACTACGGCATGTGCCACGGCTACGGAATCATGTACCTGGCCCGCGCCACGGAAGTGAATTACTTCCGCCGCGACCGCAAGGGTCCGGAAGATTATTGCGCGGATCAGGTCGAGGATCGCCTGATGCAATTCATGGGGCATTTCCTGCCGCCGTTCTACGCGGTCAGCCGCACCGCGTTGCTGCAAGACTGGCATAACGCGCTGCTGCCGGGCACCAGCTTCGAGTGGCAGGAAATCGGGCATGCCTATTACATGCTGGCGCGGGCCAAGGCGCGGATTTTGCCGATCCCGTTCGCCGTGCGGGAAATCCCCTACGGTGCCTCGGAACACAACACCAACGTATTGACGGTGTTGACGCTCAAGGACGCCAAAACCGTTGCTGACCGCGAGCGCTTTGCCGAGTTTCTGGCCTCGCTGCCGACCGGTCTGAGCCACAAGACACCGGCCGAGGGCAAACAGATTGCCCTGGACAGTTTCGCCACCATGGCCGACTGCCTGAATAACTTGCGTTCGCTGAAGGGGACGCTGATTTTCACGTCGTCCTGGCTCGAGGCCGGCAAAGAGCCGGTGCGTACGTTCAACACCGAACAGTTTGTCGAGATGCCGTTCTACAACCAGCCGGTTTTCGATCTGCTGACCGAGTTCGAATTCCTTCTGCACACCATGCCGGCCGGTAAATTGCAGTTGCAGGAGCTGGAAGGCATTTTGCTCAAGCAGCATGAGTTGATGCGCGTTCATTCCAACGATAACGAGCGCACTCTGCGAGCTCGTTTGTGGGAAGCCCTGTCGCTCTATGCCTTCAACCGCACCGTCGTTGCGTGTCTGGCGGAGTCATTGAAGGGCACCGAAGACGCCGAAGAGGGCGTCAAACTGCAGGCCTGGGTCGAACGCCTGGCGTCGGTGCCGGCACAGGACGAACAGTCGTTGTTCGAGAACATGCCGTCCGGGCGCCTGCTGAACTGGCTCGAAGCGCGCAACCCGGATGCCAACCAGTTGAAGGCGATCAGTGCGCACTTGGCCAATCACAACGGCGGTCCACAATTCGGCATCATGCTGCTGGACCTGGACGCTGACATGGTCAAGTTGCAGGCCACCTTCGACAGCCTGGTCAGCGGCCACTGCAAGGCGTTCAAGTTGGTGGTGTTCACCACCGGCGATTTGCCGGCGACCACCACGCCGCGCGACACGGTGCACTTCGTCAAAGTCACTGCCACCAATTACGTCGAACGCATCAACCAGAGTGTGACCCAGTCCACCAGCGACTGGCTGGTGCTGGCTGAGGCCGGTGATCAGTTCACCGCCAGCGGCCTGCTGCGCGCCAGCCTCGAGTTGCAAGGCGCCGACGGCGTGCGTGCCGTGGCCATGGACGAAATCCAGCGTCAGGAAAACGGTTCCCTGCAGGATGTGTTCCGTCCGGGCGTCAACCTCGATCTGCTGCAAACCGTGCCGTCGTTGATGGCGCGGCACTGGCTGATCCAGCGTGATGTATTGGTTGGGGCCGGTGGCTACTCGGCCGACTACATGACTGCACTGGAATTCGATCTGTTGCTGCGTCTGATCGAAGACGGTGGGCTGGGTGGCCTGGCGCATCTGGCCGAACCGCTGTTGATCTGCAACGCGTCGTCTGCCGAGGCAAACCCTCATGAACGTCAGACCCTCACACGTCATCTGACAACCCGCGGCTATCGCGGTCAGGTCAGTTCCGAGCTGCCGCAAACCTGGCAGATCGACTACCAGCACGCCGAACGGCCGAAGGTGTCGATCATCCTGCACAGCCAGGACAATCTGGAGAAACTGCAACGCGCCGTCGTCAGCGTGCTGCAACGCACCCGTTATCAGCAGCACGAAATTCTGATCGCCGATAACCACAGCCAATCCGAAGAACTGGCGACCTGGCTGGCCAGCCTGGAAGGCAAGGGCGATCGCCTGCGCGTCCTGCGTACCGACGAGCGCCTGAGCACCTCGGCGCTGCATAACTTTGCAGTGCGTGAGGCCAAGGGCGTCTACGTGGTGCTGATGTCGGCCGAAGCCGAAGTGGTCAACGCCAACTGGCTCGACAGCCTGCTGAACCAGGCCCAGCGTCCGGAAGTCGGGATTGTCGGCGCCAAGCTGATGAACATTCGTGGCATCACCACTCAAGCCGGTCTGGTGCTTGGCTTCAACGGCGTGGTGGGCTCGGTGTTTATCGATGAGCGCAAAGATGCCAAGGGCTACATGAACGGTCACCAGGTGGAGCAGAACTACTCAGCGGTGTCCGGGGCTTGCATGATGGTCCGCAAAGACCTTTATGAAGCCGTCGGCGGTCTCGACGAAGAGCATTTCGACGAAGCCTACGGTGACATCGATCTGTGCCTCAAAGCCGCCGACGCCGGTTACCTGATTGTCTGGTGCCCTCAGGCGCAACTGCTGCACCCGGGCCTGCTGCCCGACTCGCCGCAGACGGCTGCGGCCCTGCAAGACAAGTGGCAAGCGCGCTTCACCCAAGATTCGGCTTACAACCAAAACCTGGCCTTGACTGGCAAGGGCTTTACCCTCGGCGACGCGTCCAGTGTGAACTGGGCGCAGTTGCTTGCTTAAGCCTGGCTGACAGGTAAAAGGACTCAAGGCATGTTCAACGGTAAATCGATTTTCATTTCTGGAGGCACCGGCTCATTCGGACGCAACTTCATCCGTCGGCTGCTGGAGCAGTACCAGCCAAAACGCGTGGTTGTGTTCTCCCGTGATGAGCTCAAGCAGTACGAGATGCAGCAAACGTTCAATGCGCCGTGCATGCGTTACTTCCTGGGGGATGTGCGCGATGCCGAGCGCTTGCGTCAGGCCATGCGTGGTATCGACTACGTGGTGCACGCGGCGGCGCTGAAACAAGTACCGGCGGCAGAGTACAACCCCACTGAATGCATCCGCACCAACGTCAATGGTGCGGAAAACATCATCGCCGCGGCCATCGACAACGGGGTGAAAAAAGTCGTCGCACTGTCCACCGACAAGGCCGCCAGCCCGATCAATCTGTACGGCGCGACCAAGCTGCTGTCGGACAAGCTGTTCGTGGCGGCGAACAACATCGCCGGTGAACAGCAGACCCGGTTCTCTGTGGTCCGCTATGGCAACGTGGCCGGCTCACGGGGGTCGGTGGTGCCGTTTTTCAGCAAGCTGATTGCCGAGGGTGCGAACGAGTTGCCGATCACCGATGAGCGCATGACGCGCTTCTGGATCACCCTGGATCACGGTGTGCAGTTCGTGCTCGACAGTTTCGCCCGCATGCACGGCGGGGAAGTATTCGTGCCGAAGATCCCGTCGATCCGCATTGTCGATCTGGCGTTGGGCATGGCTGAACATTTACCGCACAAGAACGTCGGGATTCGTCCGGGCGAAAAACTGCATGAGTTGATGGTGCCGCTGGACGACGCGCGCATGACCCTGGAGTTTGCCGATCATTACACGATTCAACCGTCGATCCGCTTCACCAGCGTCGACGTGGATTTCGCCGTGGACAACCTGGGCGAGCAGGGTCGGCCTGTGAGCGAAGATTTCGAGTACCGCTCGGACACCAACCCACAGTTCCTTTCCGTCGGCCAGATCGCTGACCTGCATGCTGGGCTCTCGGCATGATTCCCTATGGTCGGCAAAGCCTTGATCAGGCGGATATCGATGCGGTGGTCGCCGTGTTGCAGTCTGACTGGTTGACTCAAGGACCGACCATCGAGCGTTTCGAACAGGCCATGGCGGAGCGTAGCCAGGCCGATTTCGCTGTTGCGGTGTGCAATGCCACGGCGGCGTTGCACATTGCCTGTCTCGCTGCCGGTCTCGGGCCGGGCGACCGCTTGTGGACCACCCCAAACACCTTTTTGGCCTCGGCCAACTGCGGTCGTTATTGTGGCGCCGATGTGGACTTCGTCGACATCGATCCGCTGACCTGGAACCTCGATGCGCATACCCTGGCGTCGAAGCTTGAACAGGCTGAGCGCGACGGCTCCCTGCCCAAGGTACTGGTGGCCGTGGCGTTTTCCGGCCAGAGCTGCGACATGCGCATGATTGCCGAACTGGCGGAACGATATGGTTTTACGGTGATCGAGGACGCCTCCCACGCCGTAGGTGCGTCCTATGCCGGACGGCCGGTGGGCTGTGGTGCGTTCGCAGCGATGACGGTGTTCAGTTTTCACCCGGTGAAGATCATCACCAGCGCCGAGGGCGGTATGGTCCTGACTAACCGCCCGGAACTGGCCGAGCGCTTGCAGCGCCTGCGCAGCCACGGCATGACCCGCGATCCTGAGCAAATGACCGAATCCAGCCATGGACCCTGGTACTACCAGCAAGTGGAACTGGGCTTCAACTACCGGATCACCGATCTGCAAGCGGCCCTGGGTTTGTCACAATTGAACAAGCTCGACGGCTTTATTGCGCGTCGCCGGGAACTGGCGGCACGCTATGACCGGTTGCTGGCGTACTTGCCGCTGACGTTGCCTGGCGCGCAACCAGAGGCCGAGTCGGCGTGGCATCTGTATGTGGTGCGGTTGCAGACGGATCGGATCAACCTCAGCCATCGTCAGGTGTTCGAAGGCTTGCGGGCCGCTGGTGTCGGTGTGAACCTGCACTACATTCCAGTGCATTTGCAGCCGTACTATCGTGAGCTGGGTTTTGCCGACGGCGATTTCCCCCAAGCGGAACGTTACTACGCCGAGGCTATCAGCTTGCCGCTGTTTCCTTTGCTCGGCGATGAACAACAGGACTACGTGGTCGAGCAACTGCGACGACTGGTCCTTGAGGAGTAGTGTCCTGAGCAGCGTCGCGATCATTCCTGCCCGTGGTGGCAGCAAGCGCATCCCGCGCAAGAACCTCAAGCTGTTCGACGGCGTGCCGATGATTGTCCGTTCGATTCGCACGGCACTGGATTCGGGGCTGTTTGATCAGGTAATCGTCAGCACCGACGATGACGAAATTGCCGATGTTGCGCGGGCTCACGGGGCTCAGGTGCCGTTCATGCGTCCGGCGTCATTGGCCGATGATTTCACTGGCACTGCTGCGGTGATCGTCCATGCCTTGAATGAACTGCCGGTGTTCGACTACGCCTGTTGCATCTATGCGACTGCGCCGCTGTTGCAGGCGCGGTTTCTGCGTCAAGGATTCGAATCGCTGGTGCAGCATCCGGATAAATCCTTCGCGTTTTCCGTGGCCGGTTTCGGCTTCCCCGTACAGCGTGCCTTGACCCTCGACGAGCAGGGTGCACTGACTTCGCTCTATCCGGAGTTTCGCGACACTCGCTCGCAGGATCTGGCCGAAGCCTTTCAAGACGCCGGCCAGTTTTATTGGGGGCGCCGCGAGGCCTGGCTGCGTGGTGATGCGCTGTTTTCCCCGGCGAGCCTGCCGGTCATTTTGCCGCGGCATCTGGTGCAAGACATCGACACCCTCGAAGACTGGAAACGTGCCGAATACCTTTACGCAGCATTGAAGGCCGGTGGTGAATTGCAATGAGAGTGCTGATTCGCTCCGACGCATCGCCGATCATTGGCAGCGGCCATATCGCCCGCTTGTTGCCCCTGGCCAGAACCTTGCGCAAGCAGGGCTCGCATGTTGCTTTTGCCTGTCGTTTGCTGCCGGGTCATCGGTTGGACAATCTGACGGCCGAGGGCTTTGAAACCTTCGCGTTACCGGATCGTTATCCCGATGAAGATCCTCTGCAAGCCATCGAGTCCATGCTGCCGTGGCAGGCGGACATCGATGCGCTGGCGCAGGCGTTGGAAAACTGCCCGGCGTTTGACTGGATCATTGTCGACCACTATGGCCTCGACCATCACTGGCAGACCGCGGCCCGCCGTTGGGCACCACGGATTGCCGCAGTGGATGATCTGGCGACGCGAAAGTACAGCGTCGATCTGTTGCTCAACCAGAATCTATCGGGCACGCCAGAGGCCTATGCGTCGCTGCTGACGCCCGATTGCCGGACGTTGTTCGGCCCACGTTTCGCCATGCTGCGCGATGAATTCTGCTGCCCCGCGATTGAGATCAAGCCCAGGGCCAAACGCGTGCTGGTGAATTTCGGCGGCTTTGACGCGGCGATGCAGACCCACCACGCCATGCTGGCGATGGCAGATTTCCACGAGCTGGAAGTCGATTTCGTTGCGGGTACCGACAACCCGGCCTGGGATCAGATGCAGAGCCTGACGGCCTATCGCCCGAACTGGCGCCTGCACAGTTTTGTCAGCGACTTCCATCAGCTGATGATCGAGGCCGACCTGTTTGTCGGTGCCGGTGGCGGCACCAGCTGGGAGCGGGCGGCCATGGGGTTGCCGACGATTTGCATTGCGGTCTCGAATAATCAGCAGGCCAACGGCGAGGTGATGGCGGTCTCGGGTGCCCACGTGTATCTGGGCGCTCGTGAACAGGTCAGCGTCGAGCAGTTGCGCCAGGCAATCGGCTTTGTCGCAGGCAATCAGGGGGTGCGTCAGAGTCTGGCCGAGCGCTCCCGGAATCTGGTCGATGGCCGCGGTGCGCAGCGGGTTGCGGCAGCGCTCGCCGGCGCGGTGGTGCAAATTCGCCCGGCAACCGCCGATGATGCGCAGTTGCTGTTCGATGGGCGCAATGCTGAGTCGGTACGGCGCTGGTCGCTGGAAACCGGTGTCATTGAATGGCAATCGCATCAAAACTGGCTGACCGCCAGTTTGAACAATGCGCAGCGCTTGCTCTTGATCGCCGAGGCCGATGACGGGCCGGTGGGGGTGCTGCGTTACGACGTGCGCGGATTTGAAGCTGAAGTCTCGATTTATCTGTTCGAAGGTCGAATCGGCCTGGGCTGGGGCAGGGCGCTGCTGGCCCGGGGCGAAACGTTCGTGACCCGCCATTGGCCGCAACTGCAAACAATTTCCGCCCAGGTACTGCCGGACAACCAGCCGTCGCTGAAGGTCTTTCGCGAAGCCGGTTTCACCCAGCATGCTTGCGCGTTCACGCGCGTATTGAAGGAACAGTGCAATGACTAGCTTCAAGATCGGCAACCGCTCGATCGGTGCCGATGCGCCGCCGTTTATCATTGCCGAGATGAGCGGCAACCATAACCAGTCCCTTGAAGTGGCACTGCAGATCGTCGAAGCGGCGGCCAAGGCCGGTGCCCACGCCTTGAAGCTGCAAACCTACACCGCCGACACCATGACCCTGGACCTGTCCGAAGGCGAGTTCTTCATCAAGGACCCCAACAGCCTCTGGGCTGGCTCTTCGCTGTACGCGCTGTATGAGAAGGCCCATACCCCATGGGAATGGCACGCACCGATTTTTGCCCGCGCCAAAGAACTGGGCATGCTGGCGTTCTCCACGCCGTTCGATGACACCGCGGTAGACTTCCTCGAAAACCTCGACGTGCCGGCCTACAAGATCGCCAGTTTCGAAAACACTGACCTGCCGCTGATTCGCCGGGTTGCCGCCACTGGCAAGCCACTGATCATCTCCACCGGCATGGCCAGCATCGCGGAACTCGATGAAACCGTACGTGCTGCCCGCGAAGCCGGTTGCAAGGATCTGGTGTTACTCAAGTGCACCAGCACGTACCCCGCGACGCCGGCCAATAGCAACGTGCGAACGATTCCTCATTTGCGTGAATTGTTTGGTTGCGAAGTCGGTCTGTCCGATCACTCCATGGGTGTCGGGGTGTCTGTGGCGGCTGTGGCGTTGGGGGCGACCGTGGTGGAAAAACACTTCACCCTCGACCGGGCGGCTGGCGGGGTGGACGCCAGTTTTTCGTTGGAACCGGCTGAGCTGGCCAGCCTAATCATCGAAACCGAACGTGCCTGGCAGGCGATGGGGCAGGTGCATTACGGCGTGACCGAGGCCGAGCGCAAGTCCCTGGTATACCGGCGATCGCTCTATATCACTCAGGATATGGCCGCCGGTGAGCCATTCACCGCCGCCAATCTGCGGGCCATTCGCCCCGGCCTGGGCCTGGCGCCCAAACATGCTGAAACCCTGCTGGGGCGCCGCGCCCGCCAGGCCATCAAACGCGGAACGCCGCTGGATTGGTCGTTGGTCGAATAACCGCTTGTGGGGCTGATTCAGCAAAATAGCGTGACCTGCGAGTCATAACGCGCATCTTCACTGTATTGTATTAATCGGGGAGGTAGCGCCTGGTGTCTGTTTGGTCCAGTGATAGCCTTTTGTTCTTCCCGTTGGTCGCCCTCTTGGGGCGATGTTTTTCTCTGTTTGTCGGCGCCCCTCGATTCCTTGCGAGCGGTGGTATTGGGCTGTTTATTATTGGGAAGCCGTAATGATTGGCATAAAAAGCATTGCGAGCTACGTACCTGTAGCCGGCGTGGACAATTACGCACAAGGTGCAAAATTCGAAAAGGATGAAGAGTTCATCCTGGGCAAGATCGGTTCGGCTTTCCTGCCGCGTAAAGACGCCGGGCAGGAAACTTCAGACCTGTGTGTCGAAGCAGTCAATGCGCTGTTCGCCAACAATCCCGATTTGAAACGTGAAGCCATCGACGTGCTGATCGTGGTCACCCAAAACGGTGACGAGGAAGGGCTGCCGCATACCGCCGCCATCGTTCAGGACAAGCTGGGCCTGCCGACTACCGTCGCCGCGTTCGATATCTCCCTGGGCTGCTCCGGCTACGTCTACGGCATCTATGCCATCAAGGGCTTCATGGAAGCCGCGGGCCTGAAGAATGGCCTGCTGGTGACTGCCGATCCGTACTCCAAGATCGTCGACCCGGAAGACCGCAACACCACCATGCTCTTCGGCGATGCCGCGACCGCCACCTGGATGGGCGAAGACGCGCCATGGCAGTTAGGCAAAGCCAAGTTCGGCACCGACGGTTCCGGCGCGCCACACTTGAAGGTCACCGACGGCGTGTTCTTCATGAATGGCCGGCAGGTGTTCAACTTCGCGCTGCTCAAAGTCCCGGCGCACTTGCATGAACTGCTCGCTGACTCAGGCCTTACGGCAGATGATATCGACGCATTCTGCATTCACCAGGGCAGTGCGGCGATTGTAGATGCGGTGGCCCGACGCTTCGAAGGTGAACCCGAGAAGTTCATCAAGGACATGGTCGAGACCGGCAATACCGTGTCGTCGAGCATTCCATTGCTGCTGGAAAAACATGTCCTGGACTCCGCCTGGAATCGCGTTGCATTGAGCGGTTTTGGTGTGGGGTTGTCCTGGGGGTCGGCGATTATTTATCGCCCTTGAACCAGGCTCTTCAGTCAAAAAAGCCAGACACAAAAATAGCGCTCAAGGTGTAACCTTGAGCGCTATTTTTTTGCCCGAACGAAAAGCGAGGCTCCATGAGCGAGTTCTTTGAGCATAACGTCGAAGTCATCCAGCAACGCTGGCCGGCGTTGTCTTTGCGCTTGCTGGTTGAAGATGTGAGCCTGTTGCAGGCGGATCTGGTGGAAGGCCTGGGCTCGACCTTGAGCATCAACGGCATCCAGCTGACCAGCCGTCATGACCGTAGTCGCGAGGCCAGCCTCCAGGCCGATACGCTGCCGGCCGCAAGCCCCGTGGTGCATGTCTATGGCACCGGACTCGGCGATCTGCAGATGCAGTTGCTGGAGCGCGCGGGTCTTGAGCGGTTGTATGTGCACATCCTGAACGGTGCGGTGTTTGCTTTAGTGCTGCAACTGCTCGATCAACAGCAGTGGCTCAGCGATCCGCGCGTCGAGCTGCTGTATGCCGGCGACCTGGCGGAAATCCAGCTGCCGTTTTTTGCCTTGCCGGCCGAATTGGTGCTGGCCGATGACTTCAACGCGAAGATCCGTGATCGCCTGATCAGCGAAACCCACCTGACGTTCAACAATCGTGAGTTCGATCCCCAGGCGCCTGAGATTGTCGAGCGCTTGCAGGCGAGCCTCCAACAGGTGCAGGCCGATCATGACGTGGCCCGGTTGTTCGGCTCCCGTCTAGGGCAGGAAGTGTTCGTCATTGCTACAGGCCCAAGCCTGGAACAGCACTTCGAGACCTTGTGCGCGATTCGCAATCAAGCCGAGCGGCCGTTGTTCATCTGCGTCGATACGGCCTACCGGCCGTTGCGCGATCACGGTATTCGCCCCGACGTGGTGGTCAGCATTGACCAGCGTATCTCGGCTCGGCATCTACCCTCTGAAGACACGGCCGACATCACGCTGGTGTACATGCCCATGCTTGATCCGCAAGTGATTGAAGCCTGGCAGGGGCCGCGGTATGCCGGTTACTCCGCGAGCCCGATCTATCAACAGTTGCGTCGACAATTGCCAAAGGGCGAGCTGTATGTCGGCGGTAGCGTGATTCATCCGGCTGCGGATCTGGCGGTGAAGATGGGCGCGGCGCAGATCACGCTGTTCGGCGCCGACTTCGCTTTCCCCAACGACAAGACTCACGCGGGCTGGAACGATGGCGACCTGGGGCCGCAACTGGGGGCCGCCAAACACTGGGTGCTCGATGGTCGTGGCCAGCGGATCAAGACCCAACTCAACTTCCGCAGCTATCTGTGTGAACTGGAGCGCTTTATCGCGGGCCATCCTCAGGTGCGCTTCTATAACAGCAGTCGGGCAGGGGCAATGATCGCCGGTACCGCTTTTCATCCGGAGTTTGCGTCATGAGCGGGCTTGAATCCTTTGTCGTCGATGCACGGCACTGTTCTGCATTGTTCCGCCTGGGGCGTGATGTAGAAGCTGGGCTGGCGATGATCGAGCTGGTCGGTGCAGTACACCCGGCGTTCGATTCGACGCCGCAGGAGGCTCAGCAGCAGTGGGCTTTTTTGCTCGGACGAATGTTTGAGTGCCAAGAGGCGCAGAACTGGCTCGCTCTGGCGGATTACCTGGAATATGAACTGGTCGAGTTGCTGAACGACACACTGTCCGTTTAAACCATTTTTCCCTTCTGCCGGTGCCGGCGAGTCCTCGCCAACCTGTCACCGGCATTTCCCTGGCGTCATTTTCTCGCTACCCGAACGTCGCCAGCCCCTTGATTTACAGGGGGTGGCAACGTGATGGCAAATATTTTTGCAAATCCCCTAAAGCAAGTTGCATTGGCGACGATAACTATTACGAAGGTTCTCTTGGCCATACCCGGCGGTTGCCAGGGCCGGAAGCCGCAGTACCCAACCAACGAGGAATTCGTCATGGCTTTAACAGTAAACACCAACACCACGTCGCTGAACGTTCAGAAAAACCTGAACCGTGCTTCCGACGCCCTGTCGACTTCGATGTCTCGCCTGTCTTCCGGCCTGAAAATCAACAGCGCCAAAGACGACGCCGCCGGCCTGCAAATCTCCACCCGTATGACCGCACAAATCCGCGGCCAGACTATGGCAATCAAAAACGCCAACGACGGTATCTCGATCGCTCAGACCGCTGAAGGCGCGATGCAGGAATCGACCAACATTCTGCAGCGTATGCGTGAACTGGCTGTTCAGGCTCGAAACGACTCGAACGGTACTCAAGACCGCGTCGCTCTGAACAAAGAATTCGCGGCAATGTCGGACGAGCTGACTCGTATCGCTGCTTCGACCAACTTGAACGGCAAAAACCTGCTCGACGGCACCGCTGGCACCATGACCTTCCAGGTCGGTTCCAACACCGGTTCGGCTAACCAGATCACTCTGAGCCTGCCAAGCGGCTTCGGCGCTGCTGCCTTGTCCGTTGACTCGGCTACCACCCAGATCACTGGTAACAGCTCGGCTACCGCTCAAGCTTCGTTCTCGGCTGCCATCACCCGTATCGACGCCGCTCTGCAGACCATCAACACCGCCCGTGCTGACCTCGGTGCTGCTCAAAACCGTCTGACCAGCACCATTTCCAACCTGCAGAACATCAACGAAAACGCTGAAGCTGCTCGTGGTCGCGTACAAGACACCGACTTCGCTGCTGAAACTGCGAACCTGACCAAGCAACAAACTCTGCAACAAGCTTCCACCGCAGTTCTGGCCCAGGCCAACCAACTGCCGTCCGCTGTACTGAAACTGCTTCAGTAATAGCTGATTGAGTTTTGGCGAGGGGTGTGCGCTGGTCGTGCCCTCTCGCTTTTTTACTTTTAGAGGTGATGGACATGGATATGAGCATCAAGCTGAACTTGTCTTATCCGGCGGCCAAGCCAGCAACGACAGTGGCCGACAAGCCAGCGGAAAAGCCTCGAGCGGAGCCCGCGAAAGTGGTCGACGTCAAGGAAGCGCCCAAGAGCGCCCAGGCCGAGCAGGACAAGCTGAAAATGGCTGTTCAAGAAATTGAAAAGTTCGTTCAGTCGGTCAAGCGTAACCTGGAGTTCTCGATTGACGAGCCTTCCGGCCAGGTTGTTGTGAAAGTCATTGCCAGTGAATCCGGTGAGGTGGTCCGTCAGATCCCCAACGAAGAAGTCCTGAGACTGGCCAATAGTTTGAATGATGCAAGCAGCCTGTTGTTCAGCGCTAAAGCCTGACAGCTGGCATGAATTTTGTTGCTATGTTCTTTTGGGCGTTGTAGTGGTCAAAAGACCGGCGACACACTGAAGGGAGTTTCACATGGCAAGTCCAATTCTACCGGGCCTGGGTTTAGGTTCCGGCCTTGACACCACTGCTATCGTCAAAGCCTTGGTTAACGCTGACAAAGCGGCCAAGCAAGGTCAGATCGACCGTGGGACCGCCACCAACACGGCGAGTATCTCCGGGATTGGTACGCTGAAGTCGCTGCTGGCCACGTTCCAGAAAGCACTCACCGATCTGGGCAGCACGACCACTCCTCAGTTCACGGGTTTTTCTGCCACGTCCTCCGACGTAAAAGTGCTGACGGCTACGGCCAGCAACTCGGCTGTTTCCGGCACCTACACCGTGAACGTGACCAAGCTGGCTACCTCGTCGAAAGTCGCCTCTGCGGCGTTTGCCGGCGGTGCGAGCAGTGCTATCCCCGCAGGCACGCTGACCATCACTCAGAACGGCAACAGCTATCCGGTTACTGTCGGCGCGGGCGCCACGTTGCAATCGGTTCGTGACTCGATCAACAGCCAATATCAAGCCAGTGGCCTGAGCGCCAACATCGTGACCGACAGTTTCGGTTCTCGTCTGGTCTTGGGTTCCACCACGACCGGTGCGGGTTCGGACATTTCCGCCAGCGGTATCGCCGGCCTGGAAATCGACGGGTCGACTCCAATGGCTGCTGTACCGACCGCGACCTCTTCAGGTGCTATCGGTGGCTTGGCCCAGGATGCCGAGTTCAAAGTCGATGGCCTGGCAATGACCAGCAAGTCCAACACCGTCGACCAGGCGATTTCCGGGCTGGCCTTGAACCTGGTTTCCGTCGGCACGTCGACTGTCACCCTGGCGTCCAACAACGATGGTTTGAAGGCATCGATCCAGAAGTTTGTCGATGCGTACAACGCCGTCGCCAACGCAGTGACCTCCTTGACCAAGCCGTCCCTGGACGACGATGGCAAGCTGACTGTCCCTGCCGCTCTGACCGGTGACCCGTTGCCGCGTTCGATTCTGGCTGCCCTGCGTGGCCCATTGGCCACGACCGGTGCCGGCGACAAGCTGACCGTGCTCTCGCAGTTGGGGATCACCACTGACCAGAAAACCGGTGCGCTGAACTTCAACTCCACCAAGTTCACGGCGGCGATGAATGACAAGAAGCTCGGTGGCGAGGTTCAGACCCTGTTTACCGGTACCAACGGTCTGATCGAGCGCATGAACAATGTGATCAAGCCGTACACCGATACGGGCGGTATTCTTGATACCCGCACCACCAACCTCAATGTGACCAAAACCAGGCTGACTGCCGACCAGGGTGCTCTGGATCGTCGGATCGAAACCCTGACCGCCGTACTGACCAAAAAGTACAACGACATGGATACGCTCGTTGGTAAGTTGAACGCGACAGCCAGCAACATCAAATCGATGTTTGATGCCATGGCCGCGCAGCAGAAGAACTCGTAATATTCGCACCGCCAAAAGCCCGGCAGCGTTTTCAGCGCTCCGGGCTTTTTGCATTTGAATCTAAAGTTTTTTGACGCGTCGTCGATACACTGGTTAGACGAACTGAAGAATTTTGATGAGGTACAACATGAATCCAATGTTAGCCCTTCGCCAATACCAGAAGATTGGCGCTCAGGCGCAAACTTCCGAAGCCAGTCCTCATCGTCTGGTGCAGATGCTGATGGAAGGTGGCCTGGATCGTATTGCTCAGGCCAAGGGCGCGATGGAGCGCAAGGACATTCCGAACAAAGGTGTTCTGATCGGCAAGGCCATCGGCATCATTGGTGGTTTGCGTGAAGGTCTGGATCTTGAGAACTCCATCGAAACCGTGGGCGAACTGGACAACCTGTACACCTACATGATGAAGCGTCTGGCCGAGGCCAACATCAAGACCGATCCGGCGATTCTCGACGAAGTCTCTGATTTGCTTCGTACGGTCAAAGACGGTTGGGATGCTATTGCCACACCGGGTCCGCAGTTTTAAGGAGATCACCATGAGTCTTGTATTGCAGAGAATCGAACATACCCGTGAGGCTCTGGTCGGTGCATTGGCCGAGCGCGACTGGGAAGCCATCGGTGAATTGGACCTGGCTTGCCGTTCCTGCATGGAAGACGTCTTGAGTGAAGCTTCGGTGGACGAGGTCGCGTTGCGCGATAACCTTGAGGAGTTGCTGGGGGTATACAAACAGCTTCTTGAGGCGGCGACAGGAGAGCGACAAGCGATAGTCGACGAGATGTCGCAGATCCATCAAGCGCAGAGCGCGGCAAAGGTTTACCATCTGTTCGGATAATTAATCCCCGGTTAATCCAAACATAGTGCGCCATAAATTTGACTGTGCACGGTTTTTTGACTTAACTAGTGGCTGGTTCCAGATTTCAGGCGTCTACAGGCATAACGTGTCTGCAAGCGTCTAGCTTGCCCCCTCATTTCGGGCATTGAGTTGACTAGGGAAGTTGCTATTGCATGTGGCGTGAAACCAAAATTCTGCTGATTGATGACGATAGCGTCCGCCGCCGCGATTTGGCGGTGATTTTAAATTTTCTCGGCGAAGAAAATTTACCCTGCGGCAGCCATGACTGGCAGCAGGCTGTCGGCTCTTTGTCATCAAGTCGTGAAGTGATCTGTGTCCTGATCGGGACGGTCAATGCTCCTGGCGCACTTCCGGGCTTGTTAAAGACACTCTCAACCTGGGATGAGTTCCTTCCGGTTTTGTTAATGGGCGATAATTCTTCCGTTGACCTGCCAGAAGACCAGCGTCGTCGAGTGCTTTCGACCCTCGAAATGCCACCCAGCTACAGCAAATTGCTCGATTCCCTGCACCGAGCCCAGGTCTATCGCGAGATGTATGACCAGGCGCGCGAGCGTGGACGTCATCGCGAACCCAATCTTTTCCGCAGTCTTGTCGGCACCAGCCGGGCGATTCAACACGTCCGCCAGATGATGCAACAAGTCGCCGACACCGACGCCAGCGTGCTGATCCTCGGTGAGTCCGGGACCGGCAAGGAAGTGGTCGCGCGCAACCTGCACTACCACTCCAAGCGTCGTGACGCGCCATTCGTACCGGTCAACTGCGGGGCGATCCCGGCCGAGTTGCTGGAAAGCGAACTGTTCGGCCACGAGAAGGGCGCCTTCACCGGGGCGATCACCAGCCGTGCCGGGCGTTTCGAACTGGCCAATGGCGGCACCCTGTTCCTCGATGAAATCGGCGACATGCCGCTGCCGATGCAGGTCAAGCTACTGCGTGTGTTGCAGGAACGTACCTTCGAGCGCGTGGGCAGCAACAAGACCCAGAGCGTCGATGTGCGCATCATCGCGGCGACCCACAAGAATCTCGAAAGCATGATCGAGATCGGCACCTTCCGCGAAGACCTGTACTACCGCCTGAACGTGTTCCCGATCGAAATGGCGCCATTGCGCGAGCGTGTCGAAGACATCCCGCTGCTGATGAACGAGTTGATCTCGCGCATGGAGCACGAGAAGCGCGGTTCGATCCGATTCAATTCCGCGGCGATCATGTCCCTGTGCCGTCACGGCTGGCCAGGCAACGTTCGTGAACTCGCCAACCTGGTGGAGCGCATGGCGATCATGCATCCGTACGGCGTGATTGGCGTGGTCGAGTTGCCGAAGAAATTCCGCTACGTCGACGACGAAGATGAACAGCTGGTCGACAGCCTGCGCAGCGATCTCGAAGAGCGCGTGGCCATCAACGGTCATACGCCTGACTTCACCGCCAACGCCATGCTGCCGCCGGAAGGCCTCGACCTGAAAGACTACCTCGGTGGTCTGGAGCAAGGGCTGATTCAGCAGGCGCTGGATGATGCCAATGGCATCGTGGCGCGCGCGGCTGAACGGCTGCGTATTCGTCGCACCACCCTGGTGGAGAAAATGCGCAAGTACGGCATGAGCCGTCGTGATGGAGATGAACAGGCGGAGGATTGACGCCTGTTTTTCAAGTCGTTCATTTATAGGCGGTTTTTTTTAGGCACGGGTATTGCTACATCCCTCGCAACGTTCCGTTTAACTGACGGTCAGCCAAGCGAGAGAGCACGATGCCCCAAGCCGCCCAGATGTCTCCTGTCCCTGACGCTTCGGGTCAACCGTCGTCCGTAGAACAGGCAAGCCGGCTGGGGCTTGAACAGGCGTTCGCGCTGTTCAACCAGATGTCGAGCCAATTGACCGACTCCTACAGCATGCTCGAAGCCCGGGTCACCGAGCTCAAGGGTGAGCTGGCGGTGGTCAGCGCTCAACGCATGCAGGAGCTGGCGGAAAAAGAACGCCTGGCCAATCGTCTGCAAAACCTCCTTGATCTGTTGCCCGGCGGCGTTATTGTCATCGACGCCCAAGGCATCGTGCGCGAAGCAAACCCCGCTGCTTGCGAGCTGCTCGGTCTGCCCCTCGAAGGTGAGCTGTGGCGGCATGTCATTGCGCGTTGCTTCGCCCCCCGTGAAGACGACGGCCATGAAGTCTCGCTCAAGGATGGTCGGCGCTTGTCGATCTCCACGCGTTCGCTGGATGCAGAGCCCGGTCAGCTGGTGTTGCTCAACGACCTGACTGAAACCCGTCATCTGCAAGATCAACTGGCCCGCCACGAACGCCTGTCGTCCCTCGGGCGCATGGTCGCGTCACTGGCTCATCAGATTCGCACGCCCTTGTCCGCCGCATTGCTCTACGCCAGTCATTTGACTGAGCAGGAGCTCCCCGTCGCCACCCAGCAACGCTTTGCCGGCCGCCTGAAAGAACGTTTGCATGAGCTTGAGCATCAAGTGCGCGACATGCTGGTATTCGCTCGCGGCGAGCTGCCGCTGACCGATCGTGTGACGCCCAAGATGCTGATGCAGTCGCTGCAAGCGGCGGCACTGACCCATGTGCAGGATCTGCCGATCCGTTGGCAGTGCGACAGCCATTCAGGCGAGTTGCTGTGCAATCGCGACACCCTGGTCGGGGCGATCCTGAACCTGATCGAAAACGCCATCCAGGCCAGTGCCGGTGATGTCCGTTTGAAGGTCCATCTCTATACCCGAGGAAGCAACCTTCATCTGAGTGTCAGCGACAGCGGCAGCGGTATTGATGGTGTCGTTCTGGCGCGATTGGGTGAGCCGTTTTTCACCACTAAAACCACCGGGACAGGCCTCGGCCTGACTGTGGTCAAGGCGGTGGCGCGGGCCCATCAGGGAGAGTTGCAGTTGCGCTCGCGGGTGGGGCGCGGCACCTGCGCGCAGGTGATCTTGCCGCTGTTCACGGGAGCAGAGTGAAGAACATGGGGGTCAAGGTTCTACTGGTCGAGGACGACCGCGCGTTACGCGAAGCATTGGCCGATACGCTGTTGCTCGCGGGACACGATTACACGGCCGTCGGTTCGGCGGAAGAGGCGCTGGCAGTGGTCGCTGTCGAGGCATTCAATCTCGTGCTGAGCGACGTCAACATGCCGGGCATGGACGGACATCAATTGCTCGGTTTGCTGCGGGCGCGCCAGCCGCAACTGCCGGTGTTGCTGATGACGGCTCACGGCGCGGTGGAGCGCGCGGTCGATGCGATGCGTCATGGCGCGGCGGATTATCTGGTCAAGCCATTCGAGCCCAAGGCGTTGCTCGATCTGGTGGCGCGTCATGCGCTGGGCAGTCTCGGTGCGGCCGAGGGTGAGGGGCCGATAGCGTTCGAGCCGGCCAGTGCGCAATTGCTGGAATTGGCCGCGCGGGTCGCGCGCAGTGATTCCACGGTGTTGATCTCCGGAGAGTCCGGGACCGGCAAAGAAGTACTCGCCCGTTACATCCACCAGCACTCCCATCGCGCCAGTCAGCCATTCATTGCCATCAACTGCGCAGCCATCCCTGACAACATGCTCGAAGCCACGCTATTCGGTCATGAAAAGGGTTCGTTCACCGGCGCCATCGCGGCGCAGGCCGGCAAGTTCGAACAGGCGGACGGTGGGACCATCCTGCTCGATGAGATTTCCGAAATGCCCCTCGGCCTCCAGGCCAAGCTACTGCGTGTATTGCAGGAGCGCGAAGTCGAGCGGGTCGGCGCCCGCAAGCCAATCACGTTGGACATCCGGGTTGTCGCGACCACTAACCGCGACCTTGCCGGGGAAGTGGCGGCGGGGCGGTTCCGTGAGGACCTCTATTATCGTCTGTCAGTGTTTCCGCTTTCCTGGCGTCCGCTGCGTGAACGTACCGCCGACATCCTGCCACTGGCCGAGCGCCTGCTGGCCAAACACGTCAATAAAATGAAGCATACCGCGGCGAGACTGTCGCCTGAGGCCGAGGCGTGCCTGATCGCTTATCCATGGCCGGGTAACGTGCGGGAGTTGGATAACGCGATTCAGCGTGCGCTGATTCTGCAGCAGGGCGGTTTGATCCAGCCGCAGGATTTCTGCCTGGCTGGGCCTGTAGCGTGCGCGCCGTTGCCGACATTGGCCGCAGCGCCCATGCGTACAGTGGAAGTCGACGCCGAGTCGGCGGGCGCTCTCGGCGATGACCTGCGGCGCCGTGAATTCCAGATGATCATCGACACCTTGCGCTCTGAACGTGGCCGTCGCAAAGAGGCCGCCGAGCGCTTGGGCATCAGTCCGCGCACCCTGCGCTACAAGCTGGCGCAAATGCGGGATGCCGGAATGGACGTGGAAGCATATTTGTTCGCCACCTGATTCGTTAGCAACAAAGTCCGGAATAGCTTTTGTTTAGAGCGGCCACGGAGCTGGCACCCTTGTTGCTAACACCTCACTACCCGCCGAGTGAGTGTCAAAAAATTGCGGGTCGCCACGTAGCTCGTCAAAGAGAGAAACCATGAGCCAAGGTATTGAATTTAATCGATTGATGTTGGACATGCGTTCCATGCAAATGGATGCCATGTCAGCGTCGAAATCGACTGCCGCAGTCCCTCAACTGGCCGGCAGCAGCTTTTCCGACATGCTCGGTCAGGCCGTCAACAAAGTGAGCGATACCCAGCAGGCGGCCGGTCAATTGGCCAATGCCTTCGAGATCGGCAAGAGCGGCGTCGACCTGACGGACGTGATGATTTCCTCGCAGAAGGCCAGCGTGTCTTTTCAAGCGTTGACCCAAGTGCGTAACAAACTGGTTCAGGCCTACCAAGACATCATGCAGATGCCGGTTTAAGGACGAGATTGAGTCATGGCAGAAGCAGTCGCCGATAATGTTCCGGCCAAGGCCACTCCAATAGACGGCAAGCCGCCGCTGTTCGGATTGTCCTTCCTGGAAAACCTCTCCGAGATGACCATGTTGCGTCAGGTGGGCCTGTTGGTCGGCCTGGCTGCGAGCGTGGCGATTGGCTTCGCCGTTGTGTTGTGGTCCCAGCAACCAGACTACCGGCCTCTGTACGGCAGCCTTGCCGGCATGGACGCCAAGCAGGTCATGGAAACCCTGGCCGCCGCCGATATTCCTTACACCGTCGAACCCAACTCCGGTGCCTTGCTGGTCAAGGCCGATGATCTGTCCCGTGCGCGGCTCAAACTCGCAGGCGCTGGTGTCACTCCCAGCGATGGCAACATCGGTTTTGAGATCCTCGACAAGGACCAGGGCCTGGGTACCAGCCAGTTCATGGAAGCGACCCGTTATCGTCGCGGCCTCGAAGGCGAACTGGCCCGGACCATCTCCAGCCTGAACAACGTCAAGGGTGCCCGTGTGCATCTGGCGATTCCGAAAAGCTCGGTATTCGTGCGCGACGAACGCAAGCCAAGCGCTTCGGTGCTGGTGGAGCTGTATTCCGGTCGTTCGCTGGAACCAGGCCAGGTGGTGGCAATCATCAATCTGGTGGCGACCAGCGTTCCCGAACTCAGCAAATCCCAGATCACCGTCGTCGACCAGAAGGGCAACCTGCTGTCGGATCAGGCGGAAAACTCCGAACTGACTATGGCTGGCAAACAGTTCGACTACAGCCGCCGCATGGAAAGCATGCTCACCCAGCGCGTGCATAACATCCTGCAACCGGTGCTGGGCAATGATCGCTATAAAGCCGAAGTCTCGGCCGACGTGGATTTCAGTGCCGTCGAGTCGACCTCCGAGCAGTTCAACCCGGATCAACCGGCGTTGCGCAGCGAGCAGTCGGTCAACGAACAACGTACCGCCAGCAATGGCCCGCAAGGTGTGCCGGGTGCCCTGAGCAACCAGCCGCCCGCGCCAGCCTCCGCGCCGCAAACCACCGGTGGCGCAACCGCGTCGGCCGGCATGGTGCAGCCAGGCCAGCCATTGCTCGATGCCAACGGTCAGCAGATCATGGACCCGGCCACCGGTCAGCCGATGCTGGCACCGTACCCGGCGGACAAGCGTCAACAATCCACCAAGAACTTCGAGCTGGACCGTTCCATCAGCCACACCAAACAACAGCAGGGCCGTTTGAATCGCCTGTCGGTGTCGGTGGTGGTGGATGATCAGGTCAAGATCAACGCGGCCAACGGTGAAACCACCCGCGCGCCATGGACCGCCGATGAACTGGCGCGCTTCACCCGGCTGGTGCAGGACGCTGTCGGGTTTGACGCCAGCCGTGGCGACAGCGTCAGCGTGATCAACATGCCGTTCTCCGCCGAGCGCGGTGAAGCGATTGCCGAAATTCCGTTCTATTCCCAGCCGTGGTTCTGGGACATCGTCAAGCAAGTGCTGGGTGTCTTGTTCATCCTGGTGCTGGTATTCGGTGTGCTGCGCCCGGTGCTCAACAACATCACCGGTGGCGGCAAAGGCAAACAGCTTGCTGGCTTGGGCAGCGACGTCGAGTTGGGTGGCATGGGCGGCCTGGACGGCGAGCGGGCCAACGACCGCGTCAGCCTCGGTGGCCCGCAAAGCATCCTGCTGCCGAGCCCGAGCGAAGGCTATGACGCACAGTTGAACGCAATCAAGAGTCTGGTGGCAGAAGATCCGGGTCGTGTGGCCCAGGTCGTGAAAGAGTGGATTAACGCAGATGAGTGATAACCGAGCCGTTGCCGCCAAACTGTCCAAGGTCGACAAAGCCGCGATTCTGCTGCTGTCCCTCGGTTCGACCGATGCTGCTCAAGTGTTGCGCCACATGGGGCCCAAAGAGGTCCAGCGTGTGGGTGTGGCCATGGCCCAGATGGGTAATGTGCACCGCGAGCAGGTCGAGCAGGTGATGAGCGAGTTCGTCGACATCGTCGGCGACCAGACCAGCCTCGGTGTCGGCTCCGACGATTACGTGCGCAAAATGCTCACCCAGGCCCTGGGCGAAGACAAGGCCAATGGCCTGATCGACCGGATCCTGCTGGGCGGCAACACCAGTGGTCTCGACAGTCTGAAGTGGATGGAGCCGCGCGCCGTCGCCGACGTGATCCGTTACGAGCACCCGCAGATCCAGGCGATCGTGGTGGCGTACCTCGACCCGGACCAGGCCGGCGAAGTGCTGGGCAACTTCGATCACAAAGTGCGACTGGACATCATTCTGCGGGTGTCCTCGCTGAACACCGTACAGCCAGCGGCCCTGAAAGAACTCAACCAGATTCTCGAGAAGCAGTTCTCCGGCAACTCGAATGCCTCGCGCACCACCCTGGGTGGCATCAAGCGTGCGGCAGATATCATGAACTTCCTCGACAGCTCGATCGAAGGTCAGTTGATGGACTCGATCCGCGAAGTCGACGAAGACCTGTCCGGTCAGATCGAAGACCTCATGTTCGTGTTCAACAACCTGTCCGATGTCGACGACCGCGGCATTCAGGCGCTGTTGCGCGAAGTGTCCTCCGATGTGCTGGTGCTGGCCCTCAAAGGCTCGGACGAAGGCGTCAAAGAGAAGATCTTCAAGAACATGTCCAAACGAGCGGCCGAACTGTTGCGCGACGACCTCGAGGCCAAAGGCCCGGTGCGTGTCAGCGACGTGGAAGCCGCGCAGAAAGAAATCCTCACCATTGCCCGCCGTATGGCCGAAGCCGGAGAAATCGTTCTCGGCGGGAAGGGCGGCGAAGAGATGATCTAAGGTCACTATGTCGTCCAAACATGATGAGTCCAACACCGACCTGATCCGTGCCAAGGATGTCGGTGGTTTCGATGTCTGGTCGTTGCCCAGTTTCGACCCGCACGTGCCGGAACCCGAGCCGGAACCGGAGCCCGAGCCGCCGGAGATGGAAGAAGTGCCGCTGGAAGAAGTCCAGCCACTGACCCTCGAAGAACTCGAAAGCATTCGCCAGGAAGCCTATAACGAAGGCTTCGCCACGGGCGAGAAAGAGGGTTTCCACAGCACCGCGCTCAAAGTGCGCCAGGAAGCCGAAGTCGCCCTGGCCGCCAAGATCGCCGGTCTGGAGGCGTTGATGGGCCATCTGTTCGAGCCCATCGCGGAGCAGGACACCCAGATCGAAAAGTCCCTGGTCGACCTCGTGCAGCACATCACCAAACAAGTGATTCAGCGCGAACTGGCCATCGACTCGACGCAAATCGAACACGTCATGCGTGAGGCCCTCAAGCTCTTGCCGCTGGGTGTGGGCAATGTGCGGCTGTACATCAATCCGCAGGATTTCGTACAGGTCAAAGCCTTGCGCGAGCGCCATGAAGAAACCTGGCGCATCGTCGAGGATGAGGCGCTGTTACCCGGTGGTTGCCGGGTCGAGACTGAACACAGCCGGATCGATGCCACGGTGGAAACCCGTGTGGCGCGGGTCATGGACAAGCTCTTCGATCAACTGCACGAACAGGCATTGCACCCGGCCGAGCCGGACTTGAGCCTGGAGTTGCCGATCGATACCCAACCACCGGTCGCTCCGGAACTGGACGATCCCGATGCGCCTTGATCGCACCAGCTTCGCCAGGCGCCTGGGCAGCTATGCCGAGGCCACGGAGCTTGCCGGCGCACCGATTCTCGAAGGCCGCTTGCTGCGCATGGTCGGCCTGACCCTTGAAGCGGAAGGCTTGCGCGCCGCCATGGGCAGCCGCTGCATGGTCATCAACGACGACAGTTATCACCCGGTGCAAGTCGAAGCCGAAGTCATGGGTTTCTCCGGCAGCAAAGTCTTTCTGATGCCGGTCGGCAGCGTCGCCGGCATCGCGCCCGGTGCGCGCGTCGTTCCGCTGGCCGATACCGGTCGCCTGCCGATGGGCATGAGCATGCTCGGGCGAGTGTTGGACGGTGCCGGTCGCGCGCTGGACGGCAAGGGTGGCATGAAGGCCGAAGACTGGGTGCCGATGGATGGCCCGACCATCAATCCGCTCAAGCGCGAACCGATCAGCGAGCCCCTGGATGTGGGCATCCGCTGCATCAACGGCTTGTTGACGGTCGGCCGCGGTCAGCGGCTCGGGCTGTTCGCCGGTACCGGCGTCGGCAAGAGTGTGCTGCTGGGCATGATGACGCGCTTCACCGAGGCGGACATTATCGTCGTCGGGCTGATCGGCGAGCGGGGTCGTGAAGTTAAGGAATTCATCGAGCACATCCTCGGTGAAGAAGGTCTCAAGCGTTCGGTCGTGGTCGCCTCACCCGCCGACGATGCGCCGCTGATGCGTCTGCGCGCAGCCATGTACTGCACGCGCATCGCTGAGTATTTCCGCGACAAGGGCAAGAACGTCCTGCTGTTGATGGATTCCCTGACCCGTTTCGCCCAGGCCCAGCGGGAAATCGCCCTGGCCATCGGCGAGCCGCCGGCCACCAAGGGTTATCCGCCGTCGGTGTTTGCCAAACTGCCGAAACTGGTGGAGCGGGCCGGTAACGCCGAGAAGGGCGGTGGCTCGATCACGGCGTTCTACACCGTACTGTCCGAAGGCGATGACCAGCAGGACCCGATCGCGGACGCAGCGCGGGGTGTGCTCGACGGGCACATCGTGCTGTCCCGGCGCCTGGCCGAGGAAGGTCACTACCCGGCCATCGATATCGAAGCGTCCATCAGTCGGGTCATGCCGTCGGTGGTAACGCCGGAGCACATGGCCCGCGCGCAGTATTTCAAGCAGCTGTGGTCGCGCTATCAGCAGAGTCGGGACCTGATCAGCGTTGGCGCCTACGTCGCTGGCGGTGACCGGGAAACCGACCTGGCAATTTCCCTGCAACCGCAGCTGGTCAAGTACCAGCGTCAGGGGTTGAACGACAGCATCAGCCTGGGTGAAAGCGAAGCCTATCTCGGCTCGATCTTCGCCCCTGCGGCTGGCGGCTAACCGGCCATGCCCCCGAGCCGAGCCTCGCGCCTGGCCCCTGTGGTCGAAATGGCGGAAAAGGTCGAGAAGGCAGCGGTCCAGCGTCTTGGGCACTTCCAGGGTCAGGTCCGTCTGGCGGAAAGCAAACTCGCCGACCTCGAAGCCTTTCGTCTCGATTATCAGGAACAATGGATCGTGCGTGGCAGCAGTGGCGTGTCTGGTCAGTGGTTGCTGGGGTATCAGGGCTTCCTCGCGCAACTGGGCACCGCCATCGACCAGCAGCGACAAAGCCTCGCCTGGCATCAAAACAACCTGAACAAGGCGCGGGAAACCTGGCAACAGGCGTTTGCGCGGGTCGAAGGCTTGCGCAAACTGGTCCTGCGTTACATGGACGAAGCGCGACGCCTGGAGGACCGGCGCGAGCAGAAACTGCTGGATGAACTGTCCCAGCGGTTGCCGCGTCAGGATCCTTATTGATCAGGTAGCCTTCCACCGCTCAGTAGCCTTGCCCCGGCCCCCGCCAGGTGCTAAACCTTGTACACGTACGTTCGCCAATGACAAGGAAGCCGTTCATGTCAGTTGTTACAGAAGTATCCCAAGATGGGCAAAAGCTGACGATATCGATCAGGGGACGATTCGATTTCGCCAAGCATCAGGAATTTCGTGAATCCTACGAAAACCTTCAGCCAAAACCAGAATCCTTCGAAGTGAACCTGAAGGACGCCACCTACCTCGACAGTTCAGCGCTCGGCATGTTGTTGCTGTTGCGAGATCACGCGGGCGGCGAGAATGCCGAGATCACGTTGACCAACGCCAACGCCGATGTGCGCAAGATTCTCGCCATCTCCAATTTTGAACAAATCTTCGACGTGGCGTGACTGTCATGCAGTCATTGTTCGAATCGCTGACGATACTCATCGTCGAAGACAGCGCGGCTGATCGCATGCTGCTGTCGACGATCGTCCGTCGCCAGGGCCATGAGGTGCTGACGGCCACCAATGGCGCCGAAGCGGTCGATACATTTCGCCAGCAAGGACCGCAACTGGTGCTCATGGACGCCATGATGCCGGTGATGGACGGTTTCGAGGCCGCGCGGCAGATCAAGGCGCTGGCCGGGGAAACCCTGGTGCCGATCATCTTCCTCACCTCGCTGACCGAAAGCGAAGCCCTGGCCCGTTGCCTGGAGGCTGGCGGCGACGACTTTCTGGCCAAGCCCTACAACCAGGTGATCCTCGCCGCCAAGATCAAGGCAATGGACCGCTTGCGACGGTTGCAGGCCACCGTGCTGGAGCAGCGTGACCAGATCGCCCGGCACCACGAATACTTGCTCAATGAGCAGCGGGTGGCCAAGGCCGTTTTCGACAAGGTGGCCCACTCCGGTTGCCTGAAGGCTCCCAACATCCGCTATCTGCAATCGCCCTATGCGCTGTTCAACGGCGATCTGCTGCTGGCTGCGTTCACCCCGGCCGGCGACATGCATGTGTTGCTCGGCGATTTCACCGGTCATGGTTTGCCGGCCGCGGTCGGTGCCATGCCCCTGGCCGAAGTCTTTTATGGCATGACCGCCAAGGGTTATGGCCTGTCAGAAACCCTGCGGGAGATGAATGCCAAGCTCAAGCGTATCCTGCCGGTGGACATGTTCTGTTGCGCCACGCTGCTGTGCCTGAGTTTTCAGCGGCGCTCGGTGGAGGTGTGGAACGGTGGGATGCCCGACGGCTATCTGCACAGCATCGCCAGCGGTGAGCGAACCCCGCTCAAGGCTCGGCATTTGCCGCTGGGTGTGCTCAGCCCGCTAACCTTCGACGACCGCACTGAAGTGTTTCCGATGGCGGTTGGCGATCGGGTATTCCTGCTGTCCGACGGAGTGATCGATACCTGCGATGCCAACGATCAGTTGTTTGGTGTCGAGCGATTGCAGCACGTGTTTGCGGCCAATCATCAGCCCGATCATTTGTTCGAAGAGATCGAGCAGGCGCTGCGCGACTTTCGCGGTGAAGCCCGTGACGATGTCAGCATGGTCGAGGTCAGTTTGCTGGAGGCCGCGCAAATAAGTCCGCCGGCGTTGGTGTATTCCGACAGCGGCCAGTCCTGCCCGCTGGACTGGTCGGTGAGTTTCGAATTTCGCGCAGCGACCCTCAAACGCTTCAATCCGCTGCCGTATCTTCTGCAATTACTGCTTGAGGTGCATGGTTTGCGAGCCCAGAGCGGCGCGCTCTACAGTGTTCTGGCCGAACTGTATTCCAATGCGCTGGAGCATGGCGTGCTGGGGCTGGACTCAAGCCTCAAGCGCGATGCCTCGGGTTTTACGCGCTATTATCAACAGCGCAACGCGCGTCTGGACGCCTTGCAGGACGGCTATGTGCGTGTGCATCTGCAGATTAAACCGAAGGGCGAGGGCGGTTGCCTAACGGTTCGAGTCGAAGACAGTGGCAAGGGTTTCGATGTTGCACGGGTGATGGAGCGGCCCGTTGATGGTGTCCGTCTGTCGGGGCGCGGGGTCAGTCTGATTCGTCAGCTGAGTCGCAACGCCAGTTGGTCCGACGATGGTCGAAGTGCCCGCGTGGAATTTTTCTGGGAGGCTCTGGCATAATCCACGCATTCTTGATCAAGGAGTGAGCAAGTGGCTGACAAACATCTGGATCGCGACGTGCTCAGTGCGTTGCAAGAGGTCATGGAGGATGAGTATCCGATATTGTTGGATACCTTTCTCGCCGATTCCGAAGAGCGGCTGAATTTGTTGCGCAAGGCCGACAATGCCGTGGCGCTGATTGAGGCTGCCCATAGCTTCAAGGGAAGCAGCAGCAATATGGGGGCTATTCGCCTTGCCGAGTTGTGTGATGAATTGGAGCGGCGCGCCAAAGAGAAGCCTCTCGCTGGAATTGAAAATCTCGTTGGCGAGATCGACCAGGAATTCGCCGTCATTCGACCGCTGTATGAGGCGGAGCGCGAGCGTTCTCTTCCGTCTGATGCGACCGTCCGGCGCTTTTAACGCCTACCACGCAAACATGGCGCGACCCTTGCAATGATCTCCGTCAACTGTACCTACGATCCCAGTGCAGCGGAGACCGTTCATGCCTATTACCCCCAATATTCTTCTTCAGGCCGCCGCGCAGGCCAAGACTCAAGCCGCTTCCGCCAATACACCGGCGCTGGCCGCTGAGCCCGGGGACAAGGCGTCAAGCTTCGCTCAGGTCTACGCCAATCAGGCCCAGAACAAACCTTCTGCGGTGAATGACGGGCCGGCCAAGTCGGTGCGCGACAAAGCCCCGGAAAGCCCCGGCAAAAAGGATGTCGACAACGACAAGTCTGCCGCCCCGGAGCCGACGGTTGCCGATACCGGCAAATCCTTGCCCGCCGATAAACCGGCACCGACCGACGATCAGGCGGCCAGCGATGACGCGCCGGACACCGCCGAGACGCCGGTTGCCGATACCGCGCCGGTTGACCCGGCTCTCGACCCGGCATTGATGCTGGCAGTGCAACCGGCAATACCAGCACCCGTGCCGGAAGCTTTGCCGGTGGCAGCCCCTGTGCAACCGCAGGTCGAAGCACCGGTCGTTGCGGTCGTTACTACGCCAGCGACCTCGGCCGTCACCACCGCCGCCAACACCGATTTCGATCCTGAAGCCGATCCCCTCGATGCACTGCCAGCGGTGCGCATGGCCATGGAGCAGAGCGGACACGTATCCGCTTCCAGCCAGGCCCAACCAAAAGCTGCACCGACCTCGGCCCAGGCCCAGGCCGACGGCGAGTCGACCTCGGCGCAGAGCTTTGCCGCAGGCATGGCGAGCATGCTCGACGTGCAAGCCGACAAGGACAGCACCAGTCAGGGCGGTGAGAAGGCTTTCAGTGGCCTCATCGATGACGGCCTCAAGGATCTGAAGTCCGCGAGCAGCGATACCCGTGTCGACGATTTCGCCAATCGTCTGGCTGCGCTGACCCAGGCTGCTACGCCGAAAACCGCTAACGCATTGCCGGTGAACCAGCCGATTGCCATGCATCAGAGCGGCTGGACCGAAGAAGTGGTGAACCGGGTCATGTACCTGTCCAGCGCCAATCTCAAGGCGGCCGACATTCAGTTGCAGCCGGCCGAACTGGGGCGTCTCGACATTCGGGTGAACATGGTTCCGGATCAGCAGACCCAAGTGACCTTCATGAGCGCGCATCCAAGCGTTCGCGAAGCGCTGGACGGTCAGATGCATCGTTTGCGTGACATGTTTACGCAGCAGGGCATGGGCCAGGTCGACGTCAACGTTTCCGACCAGTCCCGTGGCTGGCAAGGCCAGGGGCAGGATCAGGCTCAGCAGGGCCAGGGCGGTCGTACCAGTGCCAATGGCGGTCGCCTCGACGCGATGGATGACGAGCCTGTGCCAACAGTCGCCGAAGTAGCGGCCAGCACCACCAGCGTGATCGGCTCCAGCGCGGTTGACTACTACGCCTGATCAAACGCAAAACCTCCTGTGGGAGCGGGCTTGCTCGCGAATGCGGTGTGACAGTCGACATCAGTGTTGAATGTTAAGCCGCATTCGCGAACCAGCCCGCTCCCACATTTGTTTTGTAGTGTCCCGGCAATCTCCCTCCCGACACTTCTGGCATAACACTTGCTCTTGCCTCTCCGTGCGACTGTGAAAACCCGAATAGTGACGGATTATTGGCATGGCGAAGAGCGACGCAGTAGTAAAAGACCCCGCAACCAAAGGCAGACTCAAGCTGATTATTGCGGTCGTGGTGGCCCTGCTGCTGGCGATCGGCATGTCCGTGGGAGCGACCTGGTTCTTCATGCAAAACGCCCAGAGCAAGCCAGCCGCCGCGGCCGAAACCGCGCCTGTCGGCAAGCAGCCCGCGATTTTCGAACCCATGGCACCGGCCTTCGTGGCCAACTTCAATCAGAACGGTCGTCAGCGCTATATGCAGGTGAGTATCACCATGCAGGGGCGCAACCAGGCCGATCTCGAAGCGCTCAAGGTCCACATGCCGGTGATCCGCAATAACCTGGTCATGCTGTTTTCCGGACAGGATTTCGCGACCCTGGCATCGCCAGTTGGTCAGGAAATGTTGCGTCAGAAAGCCACGGCCAGTGTCCAGGAAGTGGCGCAGAAAGAACTCGGCAAAGTGGTCATCGAACAGTTGCTTTTCACTAATTTCGTACTGCAGTAGGAACACGACATGGCCGTGCAGGACCTGCTGTCCCAGGATGAGATCGATGCGCTGTTGCATGGCGTCGACGATGGTCTGGTACAGACCGATACCGCTGCTGAGCCCGGCAGTGTCAAAAGCTACGACCTGACCAGCCAGGATCGCATCGTCCGTGGACGCATGCCGACCCTGGAAATGATCAACGAACGTTTCGCCCGCTACACCCGCATCAGCATGTTCAACATGCTGCGCCGCTCGGCGGACGTTGCCGTCGGTGGCGTGCAGGTGATGAAGTTCGGCGAATACGTGCACTCGCTGTACGTGCCGACCAGTCTCAACCTGGTCAAGATCAAACCGTTGCGCGGCACCGCGCTGTTCATCCTCGACGCCAAGCTGGTGTTCAAGTTGGTGGACAACTTCTTCGGTGGCGACGGCCGTCACGCGAAGATCGAGGGGCGTGAATTTACCCCCACCGAACTGCGCGTGGTGCGCATGGTGCTGGAGCAGGCTTTCGTCGATCTGAAGGAAGCCTGGCAGGCGATCATGGAAGTGAACTTCGAGTACATCAACTCGGAAGTGAACCCGGCCATGGCCAACATCGTCGGCCCGAGCGAGGCCATTGTGGTGTCGACGTTCCACATCGAACTCGATGGCGGTGGCGGCGACCTGCACGTGACCATGCCGTACTCGATGATCGAGCCGGTGCGCGAAATGCTCGACGCCGGCTTCCAGTCGGACCTCGACGACCAGGACGAGCGCTGGGTCAACGCCCTGCGTCAGGACGTGCTGGATGTCGACGTGCCGATCGGTGCCACGGTCGCCCGTCGCCAATTGCGCCTGCGGGACATTCTGCACATGCAGCCGGGGGACATCATCCCCGTCGAAATGCCGGAAGAAATGATCATGCGCGCCAACGGCGTGCCTGCGTTCAAGGTCAAGATGGGCTCGCACAAAGGCAACCTCGCGTTGCAAGTGATCGAGCCGATCGAGCGCCGTTGATCGGCGCTCCTACACATTCGTTTTTAACTGACGGCTTCTGATTCAAAGGTTGCCCGCCGAGGACACATGATGGCTGACGATATGAATACCCAGGACGACCAGGCGCTGGCCGATGAATGGGCTGCGGCCCTGGAAGAAACCGGCGATGCCGGGCAGAGCGACATCGACGCCTTGCTGGCCGCCGACGCTGCCGGCTCGTCGTCCAACCGTCTGCCGATGGAAGAGTTCGGCAGCGTGCCGAAAAACAACGACCCGGTCACCCTCGATGGTCCGAACCTGGACGTGATCTTGGATATCCCGGTGTCGATTTCCATGGAAGTCGGCAGCACCGATATCAACATCCGCAACCTGCTGCAACTCAACCAGGGTTCGGTGATCGAGCTCGATCGCCTGGCGGGTGAACCGCTGGACGTGCTGGTCAACGGCACGCTCATCGCTCACGGCGAAGTCGTGGTGGTCAACGAGAAGTTTGGCATCCGCCTGACCGACGTGATCAGCCCAAGTGAACGCATCAAGAAGCTGCGCTGAGTGAAAAGGGTTCTGGGTTTTTTGCAGGGGTTGGCGCTCGCCTTGCCGCTCAGCGTTCTGGCTGCCGACCCGGTGGCGACTGCCGCCGCTGCGCCAGCCGCCAGCAGCGGGGTGGCCGGGCAATTGACGCAGTTGGTGTTCGGCTTGCTGCTGGTGCTGGGGTTGATCTTCTTCCTCGCCTGGCTGTTGCGCCGGGTGCAGCAGGCCGGGCCGGCGGGCAAGGGGCAGGTGATCGAACTGATCGGTTCCCGCGCGCTGGGCCCTCGTGACCGTTTGATGCTGGTGCAGGTCGGCAATGAGCAAATCCTGCTTGGCCTGAGCCCGGGCAGCATCACTGCCTTGCATGTGCTCAAGGAGCCGGTGCAAGTGCCGGTCACCGAGAAAGCGACCCCGGAGTTTGCCCAGCGCCTGATGGAGCTAATGGGCAAGGATCAGAAGGATAAGAAGTAATGGGTGCGTTACGCATCGTCTTGACGCTGGCCCTGCTGTTGGTCGCGCCGCTGGCGTTCGCCGCCGATCCGTTGTCGATCCCGGCGATCACCTTGGGCACCAATGCCGAAGGTGCTCAGGAATACTCGGTCAGCCTGCAAATTCTGCTGATCATGACTGCGCTGAGTTTTATCCCGGCGTTCGTCATGCTGATGACCAGTTTTACCCGGATCATCATCGTCTTCTCGATTCTGCGCCAGGCCCTGGGTCTGCAGCAGACACCGTCGAACCAGATCCTCACGGGCATGGCGCTGTTCCTCACCATGTTCATCATGGCGCCGGTGTTCGATCGGGTGAATCAGGATGCCTTGCAACCGTATCTGGCGGAAAAACTCACCGCCCAGGATGCGGTGGCCAAGGCCCAGGTGCCGATCAAGGACTTCATGCTCGCCCAGACGCGCAGCAGCGATCTGGAGCTGTTCATGCGCCTGTCCAAGCGCACCGATATCGCCTCGCCGGATCAGGCGCCGTTGACCATTCTGGTTCCGGCGTTCGTCACCTCCGAGCTTAAAACCGCTTTCCAGATCGGGTTCATGATCTTCATTCCGTTCCTGATCATCGACCTGGTCGTGGCCAGTGTGCTGATGGCGATGGGGATGATGATGCTGTCGCCGCTGATCATTTCCCTGCCCTTCAAGATCATGCTGTTCGTGCTGGTGGATGGCTGGGCGTTGATCATCGGCACACTGGCGAGCAGCTTCGGCGGTGTCTCGCCATGACGCCGGAAGTTGCCGTCGACATCTTTCGCGAGGCGCTCTGGCTGACCACCATGATGGTCGCGGTGCTGGTGATTCCGAGCTTGCTGGTTGGCCTGTTGGTGGCGATGTTCCAGGCCGCCACGCAGATCAACGAACAGACCCTGAGCTTTCTGCCGCGCCTGCTGGTGATGCTGGTGACGCTGATTGTCGCCGGCCCGTGGCTGGTGCAGACCTTCATGGAATACATCCTGCAGTTGTACGGCAGTATTCCTCAGGTCATCGGCTAAGCCATGTCGCTGCTCCAGCTGACCGATACCCAGATCAGCACCTGGGTAGCGGCATTCATGTTGCCGTTGTTTCGCGTCGCTTCCGTGTTGATGGTCATGCCGATTTTCGGCACGACCCTGGTGCCCATGCGGGTCCGCCTGTATTTCGCTTTGGCCATTACCCTGGTCATCGCGCCTGGCCTGCCGCCCATGCCTCCGGTGAATGCATTGGACTTGAGCGCGCTGTTGCTGATTGCCGAGCAGATCATCATCGGCGCGGTGCTGGGGTTTTCCTTGCAGTTGCTGTTCCAGGCGTTTGTGGTCGCCGGGCAAATTATCGCCATTCAGATGGGCATGGGCTTCGCGTCGATGATCGACCCCACCAACGGCGTGTCGGTGGCGGTGATTGGGCAGTTCTTCACTATGTTGGTGACGCTGTTGTTCCTGTCCATGAATGGCCATCTGGTGGTGTTCGAAGTGCTCACCGAAAGCTTCACCACGCTGCCGGTCGGTGGCGGCTTGATGGTCAATCATTTCTGGGAGCTGGCCGGCAAGCTTGGCTGGGTCCTTGGGGCTGCGTTGATGCTGGTGCTGCCCGCGATCACCGCGCTGCTGGTGGTCAACATCGCGTTTGGCGTGATGACCCGGGCAGCGCCGCAGTTGAACATCTTCTCCATCGGCTTTCCGCTGACCCTGGTGCTCGGGTTGTTTATTTTCTGGGTCGGGCTGGCGGACATTCTCAATCAGTATCAACCGCTGGCCTCTGAAGCCTTGCAGTTTTTACGCGAACTGGCACAGGCGCGCTGAGTCATGGCCGAGAGCGAGAGTGGTCAGGACAAAACAGAAGACCCCACGGAAAAGCGCAAAAAGGACTCCCGCGACAAGGGCGAGATTGCGCGCTCCAAGGAACTCAATACCCTGGCGATCATGCTCGCCGGTGCCGGTGCACTGCTGATTTTCGGCGGGGCCCTGGCCCAGGATCTGATGGAACTGATGCGGATGAACTTCACGCTGTCGCGGGAAGTGATCATGGATCAGCGCTCGATGGGGACTTTCCTGCTGCATTCGGGGTGGATTGCCTTGCTGTCGATTCAGCCTGTGATGATTACGCTGGTATTGGCGGCGGTGATCGGCCCGATCTCCCTGGGTGGCTGGTTGTTTGCTGCGGGCTCGATGGCGCCGAAGTTCAGTCGCATGAACCCCGGCGCGGGCCTGAAGCGGATGTTTTCCACCAAGGCGCTGGTGGAGTTGCTCAAGGCCCTGGCCAAGTTTTTTATCGTGCTGTTCGTGGCCTTGGCGGTGTTGTCCGCGGACATCGATGACTTGCTGCGCATTGCCCATGAACCTCTGGACATGGCGATCATTCACAGCCTGCAACTGGTCGGCTGGAGTACGTTGTGGATGGCTTGCGGGCTGATCATCATCGCCGCCGTGGACGTGCCGGTGCAGCTCTGGGAGAGCCACAAGAAACTGCTGATGACCAAGCAGGAAGTGCGCGACGAGCACAAGGATCAGGAAGGGCGGCCGGAGGTCAAGCAACGGATTCGCCAGTTGCAGCGCGAAATGTCTCAGCGCCGGATGATGGCGGCGATTCCCGAGGCCGACGTGGTCATCACCAACCCGACCCATTACGCCGTGGCACTCAAGTACGATGCGGACAAGAGCGGGGCGCCGATGCTGATCGCCAAGGGCAGCGATTTCCTGGCCCTGAAAATCCGCGAAATCGCAGTAGCCAACGACGTGCTGTTGCTTGAGTCCCCGGCGCTGGCGCGGTCCATTTACTACTCCACTGAACTTGAGCAGGAAATCCCTGGCGGCCTCTATCTCGCCGTCGCCCAGGTGCTTGCCTACGTCTACCAGATCCGCCAGCACCGCGCGGGCAAGGGCAAGCGCCCGGAGCCGATCAAGGACGATCTGCCGATTCCGCCGGATTTGCGCCGCGATTCCTGAGTTTTTTGTCATCACGGATAGCCCCTTCGCGAGCGAGCCCGCTCCCACATTGAGTACGCGGTCAAATGTGGGAGCGGGCTCGCTCGCGAAGACGTCGGCCCGGGCAGCAAGAACCCCGATAAACCCTTCTGTTTCAAACCCCCGCAAAAGTTGGAAGGCTTCTTGCAGTAGCCGCTCTGCGCCTGCTTCGGGCGTCAAAAGATTGCTTTAAAGGAACGGGGAAAACCGGTGGATCGCTCTCAGTTACTCAACAGTGCCCGCACAAACGTTGCCGACTTAAGTCGGGGCAATCTGGGCGTGCCGTTGTTGCTGCTGGTCATGCTGGCGATGATGATGTTGCCGATCCCGCCGTTCCTGCTGGACGTGTTTTTCACGTTCAACATTGCCTTGTCGATCGTCGTCTTGCTGGTCTGCGTCTACGCCCTGCGGCCGTTGGATTTCGCGGTGTTCCCGACCATTCTGCTGGTGGCGACGCTGCTGCGGCTGGCGTTGAACGTGGCCTCTACGCGGGTGGTGATGCTCCATGGTCAAGACGGTCACGCCTCCGCGGGTAAGGTGATCCAGGCCTTCGGTGAGGTGGTGATCGGCGGTAACTATGTGGTTGGTATCGTGGTCTTCGCGATTTTGATGATCATCAACTTCGTCGTGGTAACCAAGGGTGCGGGGCGGATTTCCGAGGTGAGCGCGCGTTTCACCCTCGATGCGATGCCCGGCAAACAGATGGCCATCGACGCCGACCTGAACGCCGGCCTGATCGATCAAAACCAGGCTAAATTGCGCCGGATGGAAGTGGCCCAGGAAGCCGAGTTCTACGGTTCCATGGACGGTGCCAGCAAGTTCGTGCGCGGTGATGCCATCGCCGGCCTGCTGATTCTGTTCATCAACCTGATCGGTGGCATGGCGGTCGGTATCTTCCAGCACGGCATGACCTTCGGCGATGCCGGCAGGGTGTACGCGCTGTTGACCATCGGTGACGGTTTGGTGGCGCAATTGCCATCACTGCTGCTGTCCACTGCCGCCGCGATCATGGTGACCCGTGCTTCCGGTTCGGAAGACATGGGCAAGCAGATCAATCGCCAGATGTTCGCCTCGCCCAAGGCGTTGGCGGTGGCGGCTGGTTTGATGGCAGTCATGGGCCTGGTGCCGGGCATGCCGCACTTCTCCTTCCTCAGCATGGCGGCCCTGGCGGCTGGCGGCGCGTACCTGTTCTGGAAGAAACAGAACGTGGTCAAGGTTCAGGCCCTGCAAGAGATCAAGCGTCAGCAGGAACTGCTGCCATCGCCGGCCCGCGCTCAGGAAACCAAGGAGCTTGGCTGGGACGACGTCACCCCGATCGACATGATTGGCCTCGAAGTGGGTTATCGCCTGATTCCGCTGGTGGACCGCAACCAGGGCGGTCAGTTGCTGGCGCGGATCAAGGGCGTGCGCAAGAAGCTGTCCCAGGATCTGGGCTTCCTGATGCCGACTGTGCATATACGTGACAACCTCGACCTGGCGCCGAGTGCCTACCGCCTGACTTTGATGGGGGTGATCCTCGCCGAAGCGGAGATTTATCCCGAGCGGGAGCTGGCGATCAACCCGGGTCAGGTTTACGGCTCGCTTAATGGCATTACCGCCAAAGATCCGGCTTTCGGCCTGGAGGCGGTCTGGATCGAAATCAGCCAGCGTGCCCAGGCGCAGTCCCTCGGTTACACCGTGGTCGATGCCAGTACGGTCGTGGCAACGCATTTGAACCAGATTCTGTACAAGCACTCCAGCGAGCTGATCGGCCACGAGGAAGTGCAGCAACTCATGCAATTGCTGGCCAAAAGCTCGCCAAAACTGGCGGAAGAGCTGGTGCCTGGTGTGCTTTCGCTGTCGCAACTGCTCAAAGTCCTGCAGGCATTGCTGGCCGAACAAGTGCCGGTGAGGGACATTCGCAGCATCGCCGAAGCCATCGCCAACAACGCTCACAAGAGTCAAGATACTGCCGCATTGGTGGCCGCGGTGCGCGTTGGCGTATCCCGTGCAATCGTCCAAAGCATTGTAGGGACTGACTCGGAGCTGCCAGTGATCACCCTGGAGCCAAGGTTGGAACAAATATTGCTCAATAGTCTTCAGAAGGCAGGACAAGGCTCGGAAGAGGGCGTCCTGCTGGAGCCAAGCATGGCTGAAAAGCTGCAACGCTCGTTGATCGATGCGGCGCAGCGTCAGGAGATGCAAGGTCAACCGGTGATTCTGCTGGTAGCCGGTCCGGTTCGCGCGATGCTTTCGCGATTCGGCCGACTGGCAGTCCCGGGTTTGCATGTGTTGGCGTATCAGGAAATTCCTGACAACAAGCAAGTGACCATCGTTGCGACAGTAGGGCCCAACGGCTGAGGTAGTGGTTTATGCAAGTTAAGCGTTTTTTCGCCGCCGATATGCGTCAGGCCATGAAACTGGTTCGTGATGAGCTGGGCGCTGATGCCGCCATCATTGGCAACCGCCGGATCGCCGGTGGTGTCGAGCTGACGGCTGCCCTGGATTACAAATTGTCGGCGCTGGCCCCGCGTGTTCCGAACATGGAACTCGAGGACGAGCTGCGCAAGACCCAGTCGCGGATCGTCACCGCCCAGGCCGAACTGAGCCTGCGCAGCGATGGCGAGAGCGAAAAGAGCACTAACCGCCAGTTGTTCGCCGGCCTGCCGCTGACTGCCGCCGAGCCGCTGATCGAGCCGACCTACGCCGAACCCCGTCGTCCCGCCCCGGCTGCTGCGCCGGCCGCCACTGGTGTGGACCCGCGTGCCTTCGACTCCATGCGTTTCGAACTCAACAGCCTGCGCGAGCTGATGGAAGTACAACTCGGCTCCCTGGCCTGGAACCAGTTGCAAGGCAGCCGTCCAGCCCAGGCCAACCTCTGGCGTCGCCTGCAGCGCATCGGCCTGTCCGGCCCGTTGTCGCGGGACTTGCTGGCGCTGATTACCGAGATTGAAGAGCCTCGCCAGGCCTGGCGCATGTTGCTGGCCCACCTGGCACGGATGATCGCCACACCGGAAATCGAACCACTGGAAGAGGGCGGCGTGATTGCCATGGTCGGCCCTGCCGGTATGGGCAAGACCACCACCCTGGCCAAGCTGGCCGCCCGTTACGTGCTCAAGTACGGCGCGCAAAATATCGCGCTGGTGAGTATGGACAGCTATCGTATCGGTGCGCAGGAACAGCTCAAGACCCTGGGCCGGATCCTCAATGTGTCGGTGACTCATGTCGATCCGGGTCAGTCACTGGTACAGGCGCTGGAACCTTTGCTGCGCAAGCGTGTGGTGCTGATCGATACCGCCGGCCTGCAAGCCAGCGATCCGGCACTGCGCATGCAGCTTGAAAGCCTGGCTGGTCGTGGCATCAAATCAAAAAATTATCTGGTCCTGGCAACCACCAGCCAGAAACAGGTTCTAACGGCCGCATATCACAGTTACAAACGCTGCGGGCTTGCTGGCTGCATCCTGACTAAACTGGATGAAACGGCAAGTCTGGGCGAGGTGTTGAGCCTGGCCATCAGTCATGAATTGCCGGTGGCCTATCTGACCGATGGCCCGCGGATTCCGGATGATTTGCATCTGCCGCGTCGTCATCAGTTGGTCAGTCGCGCCGTAAGCGTGCAAATGCAGGAAGAACCCAGCGAAGAAGCCATGGCTGATATGTTCGCTGATATTTACCACAGCCCGACCAAGCAGGTCGGCTGAGGTACTAATGAACAGTTTTTGTACCTACATCGATGGTCTGCCATGCATTGTTCCGTTTGTGAACGCGCAGCCAGTAATGTGGCCTCCGTCTAAGTAAGACAAGGTAAAGAAAATTCATGGGCAGCATGCATCCCGTACAGGTGATCGCGGTGACCGGCGGCAAAGGTGGCGTCGGGAAGACTAACGTGTCAGTGAACTTGTCCCTGGCTCTAGCTGAGCTCGGCCGGCGCGTCATGCTGCTGGACGCCGATCTGGGGCTGGCGAACGTGGACGTCCTGCTGGGACTGACACCCAAACGTACCCTGGCCGACGTGATCGAAGGCCGCTGTGAGCTGCGCGACGTTCTGTTGCAGGGCCCTGGCGGTATCCGCATCGTTCCGGCCGCGTCCGGCACCCAGAGCATGGTTCATTTGAGCCCGGCTCAACACGCCGGCCTGATCCAGGCGTTCAGCGATATCGGCGACAACCTCGACGTATTGGTGATCGACACCGCTGCGGGCATTGGTGACTCGGTAGTCAGTTTCGTTCGCGCCGCGCAGGAAGTCCTGCTGGTGGTGTGTGACGAACCGACCTCCATCACTGACGCCTACGCACTGATCAAACTCCTGAACCGCGATTACGGCATGAACCGCTTCCGTGTCCTGGCCAACATGGCCCAGAGCCCACAGGAAGGTCGCAACCTGTTCGCCAAGTTGACCAAAGTCACGGATCGTTTTCTCGATGTCGCCCTGCAATACGTGGGCGCGGTGCCTTACGACGAAAGCGTGCGCAAGGCGGTGCAGAAGCAGCGCGCCGTCTACGAGGCCTTCCCGCGTTCCAAGTGCTCCCTGGCCTTCAAGGCGATTGCACAGAAGGTCGATACCTGGCCGCTGCCGGCCAACCCCCGTGGGCACCTGGAGTTTTTTGTCGAGCGCCTCGTGCAACAAACGGCAGGACCGGTGCTATGACAGCCAGCGGCTACAACCTCTACAAGAAGTCGGCACGTGACGCGCAGTACGAGCTGATCGAGCGTTACGCGCCACTGGTCAAACGCATTGCCTACCACCTGCTGGCGCGTCTGCCGGCCAGTGTCCAGGTCGAAGACCTGATCCAGGCCGGGATGATCGGCCTGCTTGAAGTGTCGACCAAATACGACGCCAGCAAAGGCGCAAGTTTCGAGACGTACGCGGGCATTCGAATCCGCGGCGCGATGCTCGATGAAGTGCGCAAGGGGGACTGGGCGCCACGTTCGGTCCACCGCAATACCAGGATGGTCAGCGATGCCATTCGCTCGATTGAAGCTAAAACCGGTCGTGACGCTAAAGATCACGAGGTTGCGGCCGAACTCCAATTGAGTCTCGACGATTATTACGGGATTTTGAACGACACCCTGGGCAGCCGGTTATTCAGTTTCGACGATCTGTTGCAGGACGGCGAACACGAAGGGCTGCATGAGGATGGCGCGAGTGCTCATCTCGAGCCGTCACGCGATCTGGAAGATGAACGCTTCCAGGCGGCGTTGGCGGACGCGATTGCCAATTTGCCGGAGCGTGAGCGACTGGTGTTGGCGCTGTACTACGACGAAGAGTTGAATCTCAAGGAAATCGGTGAGGTCCTTGGTGTCAGCGAATCTCGGGTCAGCCAGTTACACAGCCAGTGCGCGGCCCGTTTGCGGGGGCGTTTGGGGGAGTGGCGAGCGCGCTGAAGGCAGTGTGGGGACACTGCGAACGTGGCTGGTGTGGTTGTTGAACCGCGCCGGTCTCGATCTGTTGTGCTCCAGACAGTCATCGAATGCTTCGCCGGATTGATTGAAATGGCGCGTCCAGGTGCTGGGCGCGTTTAAGACTGCTTGGAGGTCGAATTGGACAAGAACATGAAAATCCTCATCGTTGATGACTTCTCAACGATGCGGCGGATCATTAAAAACCTGTTGCGTGACCTTGGGTTCACCAACACGGTCGAGGCCGACGATGGCACTACCGCCATTCCGGTACTCAACAGCGGGAGCATCGACTTTCTGGTAACGGACTGGAACATGCCTGGCATGACCGGTATCGATTTGCTGCGCCACGTGCGTGCCGATGAAAAGCTCAAGCACCTGCCGGTGCTGATGGTGACCGCTGAAGCCAAGCGTGAGCAGATCATCGAAGCGGCCCAGGCCGGTGTTAACGGCTATGTGGTCAAACCCTTCACGGCCCAGGCGTTGAAAGAAAAAATCGAGAAGATTTTCGAACGCATCGGTTGAGAAACTGCGCCACGGGGAAGCTATGGAGCATAACGAATCTTCACAGGGCGATTTCGAGTCGACCCTGAAAAAACACGCTGTCGAACTGGTCGAAAGCCTTGAAAAAGGCAAGTTCGGTGACGCTGTGCAATTGATCCATGAGCTCAACCAGACCCGTGACCGCGGCCTGTATCAGGAAGTGGGCAAGCTCACTCGCGAGCTGCATAGCGCAATCGTCAATTTTCAGATTGACCCGAACATGCCGCAAGCCGAGGAAGTGTCGCAGATCACGGACGCGACCGAGCGCCTGGGCTATGTGGTCAAGCTGACCGAGGCCGCGGCCAACCGCACCATGGACCTGGTGGAAAACGCCACGCCGCTGGTCAATGGCCTGAGCAACGAAGCCCAGGCCTTGAGCACCGACTGGGGACGGTTCATGCGTCGCGAAGTCGGGGCTGAAGAATTCCGCGAGCTGGCCCGGCGTGTCGACGGTTTCCTGACACGCAGCAGCGAGGACAATCGCATTGTGTCGAGCAACCTCAACGACATTCTGCTCGCTCAGGATTACCAGGACCTCACCGGTCAAGTGATCAAGCGTGTGACCCAATTGGTCACCGAAGTTGAAAGCAACCTGCTCAAGCTCGTGCTTATGGCCAGTCAGGTGGACCGCTTTGCGGGCATCGAACATGACCGTGATGCGATGCTGGCTGAAAAAGATCCACAAAAACATCTCTCTCAGGGTGAAGGTCCGCAGATTCATGCCGATAAAAGAGAAGACGTTGTGTCCGGTCAGGACGATGTGGACGATTTGCTATCCAGCCTTGGATTTTAGGTTTTTAGACCTGTTAGGAGCACCCCATACATGAGCTTCGGCGCCGATGAAGAGATCCTTCAGGATTTTCTGGTTGAGGCCGGCGAGATTCTAGAGCAACTGTCCGAGCAACTGGTCGAGCTTGAAAGCCGGCCAGATGATGCGGATTTGCTCAATGCAATTTTTCGCGGTTTTCACACTGTAAAAGGGGGCGCCGGCTTCCTCCAGCTCAACGAGCTGGTGGAGTGCTGTCACATCGCCGAGAACGTGTTCGACATCCTGCGCAAGGGTGAGCGTCGCGTCGACTCGGAATTGATGGACGTGGTTCTCGAAGCGCTGGACGCGGTGAACAGCATGTTTACCGAAGTTCGCGAACGCAGCCCGATCACCGCTGCCACGCCTGAATTGCTGGCGGCCCTGGCCCGTCTGGCCGAGCCGCAAACCGCTGATGAAGCAGCCCCTGTTGCGGCTGTGGTCGAAGAACCGGCCGCTGAAAGCGAATCGGGCGACATCACCGATAACGAATTCGAACAACTGCTGGACTCGCTGAATGCCGTCAAGGCCCAGGCCGAAGCTCCTGCGGCTGCTCCGCTGCCGGCCGGCAATGCCGCGGCCAGCGATGAAATTACCGATGCCGAGTTCGAGTCGTTGCTCGATCAACTGCACGGCAAAGGTCAGTTCGCCATCGATGCGGTGGCCCCGGCGCCCGCCGCACCGGCTGCCCCGAAAGCGGCAGGCGATAGCTCCGACATCACCGACGACGAGTTTGAAGCACTGCTCGATCAGCTGCACGGCAAGGGCAACTTTGCGGTCGATGCGCTGGAATCGGCCATTGCCTCGGTCCCGACCCCTGCGGCGCCAACCGCCGCAGTGGCCGGCGGCGATCTGATCTCCGATCACGAGTTCGAATCGCTGCTCGACGAACTGCACGGCAAAGGCAAGTTCACTGAAGTCGGTACCGGTTCTGCTGCTTCTTCGGTGACCGCTGCGGTCGTCAAAGCCGCTGCACCGAAACCTGTGGCCAAAGCGCCCGAGCCAAAAGCCGAAGCGCCGAAACCTGCTGCCGCTGCTGCACCGGCGCCTGCTCGTGCACCGTCCGCGCCACCAGCGGATAAGCCGGCCAGCGAAGCCGAGACCACCGTGCGGGTCGATACCGCGCGTCTGGACGAGATTATGAACATGGTCGGCGAGTTGGTGCTGGTGCGTAACCGTCTGGTGCGCCTGGGCCTCAACAGCGGCGACGAAGCCATGTCCAAGGCCGTGTCGAACCTCGACGTGGTCACGGCCGACCTGCAGACCGCGGTCATGAAGACCCGGATGCAACCGATCAAGAAAGTATTCGGGCGCTTCCCGCGTCTGGTTCGAGACCTGGCTCGCCAGCTCAAGAAAGAGATCAACCTGGAACTGGTCGGCGAAGAAACTGACCTCGACAAGAACCTCGTCGAGGCCCTGGCCGATCCGCTGGTCCACTTGGTGCGCAACTCGGTCGACCACGGTATTGAAGAACCGGCCGATCGCGAAGCGATGGGCAAACCTCGCAGCGGTAAAGTGATCCTGTCCGCTGAACAGGAAGGCGACCACATCCTGCTGTCCATCTCCGATGACGGCAAGGGCATGGACGCCGAAGTTCTGCGCGGCATCGCCGTAAAAAAAGGTTTGATGGACAAGGATGCAGCGGATCGCCTCAGCGAGTCCGATTGCTTCAACCTGATCTTCGCGCCGGGTTTCTCGACCAAGACCGAGATTTCCGATGTGTCCGGACGCGGCGTGGGCATGGACGTGGTGAAAACCAAAATCGCCCAGCTCAACGGCACCATCAATATCTATTCGACCAAGGGCAAGGGCTCGAAGATCGTCATCAAGGTTCCGTTGACCCTGGCGATCATGCCGACGCTGATGGTCATGCTCGGCAACCAGGCGTTTGCGTTCCCGCTGGTGAACGTCAACGAGATCTTCCACCTCGACCTGTCACGCACCAACGTGGTGGACGGTCAGGAAGTGGTGATCGTGCGCGACAAGGCGCTGCCACTGTTCTACCTCAAACGCTGGCTGGTCAGCTCCGCCGCTCACGAAGAGCAGCGCGAAGGCCATGTGGTGATCCTTTCGGTGGGCACTCAACGGATCGGCTTCGTCGTCGATCAACTGGTGGGCCAGGAAGAAGTGGTCATCAAGCCATTGGGCAAAATGCTCCAGGGAACCCCGGGCATGTCCGGCGCCACCATCACCGGTGACGGCCGCATTGCGCTGATTCTCGATGTTCCGAGCATGCTCAAGCGTTACGCCGCACGGCGTATTTGATTCTGGTGGAGCGGGGCGACTGAGCCTCGCTCCGTCTAATGGAGTGTTTATGGCAGTCAAAGTCCTGGTGGTGGACGATTCGGGGTTTTTCCGCCGCCGCGTCTCGGAAATTCTTTCAGCGGATCCGAATATCCAGGTCGTCGGCACGGCGACCAACGGAAAAGAGGCGATCGATCAGGCGCTGGCCCTCAAGCCAGACGTGATCACCATGGACTACGAGATGCCAATGATGGATGGCATCACGGCCGTGCGGCATATCATGCAGCGCTGCCCGACCCCGGTCTTGATGTTTTCCTCGCTGACGCACGAAGGCGCCCGGGTCACCCTGGATGCGCTGGATGCTGGCGCGGTGGATTTCCTGCCGAAGAATTTCGAAGACATCTCGCGCAATCCCGAGAAGGTCAAGCAACTGCTGTGCGAGAAGATTCTCAGCATTTCGCGCAGTAATCGTCGTGTCAGCGCCTACGCTGCTCCGGCCCCTGTCTCTGCACCCGCACCGACGCCAGCGCCTTCGAGCGCCAGCAGTTACGGCAGCAGCGCGCCTGCACGTCCGGCACCTGCGCCGATCCCGGCTCGTGCACACGCGGCCAGCCCGTCGTCGCCAGCGCCAAAACGCAAAGCCTACAAACTGGTTGCCATCGGCACGTCCACCGGCGGCCCGGTTGCCCTGCAGCGGGTGCTCACCCAATTGCCGGCTAATTTCCCGGCGCCGATCGTGTTGATTCAGCACATGCCGGCAGCGTTCACCAAAGCCTTTGCCGAACGCCTGGACAAGCTCTGCCGCATCAGCGTCAAGGAAGCCGAGGATGGCGACATCCTGCGCCCAGGCATGGCGCTGCTGGCACCGGGTGGCAAACAGATGATGATCGACGGCCGTGGCGCGGTGAAAATCCTGCCGGGCGACGAGCGTTTGAATTACAAGCCGTGCGTGGACATCACCTTCGGTTCCGCGGCCAAGTCTTACGGCGACAAAGTTCTGGCGGTCGTGTTGACCGGCATGGGCGCCGACGGTCGTGAAGGTGCGCGTCTGCTCAAGCAGGGCGGCAGCTCGATCTGGGCCCAGGATGAAGCCAGCTGCGTGATCTATGGCATGCCGATGGCCATCGTCAAAGCCGAACTCGCCGATGCGGTGTACGGCCTGGACGATATCGGCCGGCATCTGGTCGAGGCGTGTATCTGATGGATGTTCTAAGCCTCATCGGGATCATCATGGCGTTCGTCGCCATCATTGGCGGCAACTACCTTGAAGGCGGTCACCTCGGCGCCCTGGCCAACGGCCCGGCGGCGTTGATCGTCATCGGCGGGACCGTCGGTGCGGCGCTGCTGCAATCGCCAATGAGCGCCTTCAAGCGTGCCATGCAGATTCTTGGCTGGATCCTGTTCCCGCCTCGCGTGGACCTGGCCGGTGGTATCGATCGCGTCGTGAACTGGAGCCTGACCGCACGCAAGGAAGGCCTGCTCGGTCTGGAAGGAGTGGCCGACGCCGAACCCGACAACTACTCGCGAAAAGGCCTGCAACTGCTGGTTGATGGCGCCGAGCCGGAAGCGATTCGCAGCATCCTGGAAGTGGATTTCTACACCCAGGAAAGTCGCGATATCGAAGCTGCCAAAGTCTTTGAAAGCATGGGTGGCTACGCGCCGACCATCGGCATCATCGGTGCGGTGATGGGCCTGATCCACGTCATGGGTAACCTGGCCGATCCGTCGCAACTGGGCAGCGGCATTGCCGTCGCCTTCGTCGCCACCATCTACGGCGTGGCCAGTGCCAACCTGGTGCTGCTGCCGATTGCCGCCAAACTCAAATCCGTTGCCATGCGCCAATCGCGTTATCGCGAAATGTTGCTGGAAGGCATTTTGTCGATCGCCGAAGGTGAAAACCCTCGCTCTATCGAGTTGAAGCTTCAGGGCTTCATGGATTGATGGGAGACATGGACCATGGCACGTCGTCGCCAACCTGAAGAACACGTCAATCATGAACGTTGGCTCGTTTCCTACGCCGACTTCATCACGTTGTTGTTCGCTTTCTTCGTGGTGATGTATTCGATTTCTTCGATCAACGAAGGCAAGTACAAGGTCATTTCTGAAGCGCTGATCGGTGTGTTCACTGATTCGGATCGTGCCCTCAAGCCAATCCCGATCGGCGATGAGCGACCGAAGACCGTGACCCCGGCCAAGCCGCTGGTCAAGGACAGCGAGCAGATCGACGCCGGTATTGCCCAGGCTGCCAACGATCCGCTCAAAAGTATCGCCGATGACATCAGCGCGGCGTTCGGCGACCTGATCAGTTCCAACCAGATGACCGTGCGCGGCAATGAGTTGTGGGTCGAGATCGAGCTCAACTCCAGCCTGTTGTTCGGCAGCGGCGACGCCATGCCCAGCGACATCGCGTTCAACATCATTGATAAGGTCGCGGCGATTCTGAGGCCGTTCGACAACCCGATTCACGTCGAAGGTTTCACCGACGATCAACCGATCCGCACCGCGCAGTATCCGACTAACTGGGAGCTGTCCTCGGCCCGTTCGGCCAGCATCGTGCGCATGCTGGCGATGCAGGGTGTGAACCCCGGTCGGCTGGCGTCGGTGGGTTACGGCGAATTCCAGCCCGTGGCCAACAACGCCACGGCCGAGGGCAGGGCGCGCAACCGTCGCGTGGTGCTGGTGGTGTCACGAAATCTCGATGTACGTCGCAGCCTCACGGGTACCGGAACCGCTCATACCAAACCGGATGCCGCGTTGAAGCGTGCTGGCACACAAACTGCACCGACCCCGGTCAAGTCGCCGGTACGAGAGAGCGCCGTCAATTCTCCGTCACCCGCATTAATACGTTGAGCTATTTCTCGGTCGACCGGTTCGACCGGGAGGAACAATCCGAATGAGAGTCTGGGCAGTCGCCAATCAAAAGGGTGGTGTCGGTAAAACCACTTCCTCTATCGCTTTAGCCGGTTTACTGGCCGAGGCGGGCAAGCGCGTGGTTGTGGTCGATCTCGACCCCCACGGCTCCATGACCAGTTACTTCGGATACGACCCCGACAGCCTGGAACACAGCAGCTACGACTTGTTCCTGCACAAGGGCAGCGTGCCCCAAGGCTTGCCCGGCCAGTTGTTGTTGCCCACCAGTCACGAAAGCATTTCCCTGCTGCCATCGAGCACGGCGCTGGCGACCCTTGAGCGCCAGTCGCCGGGCCAGAGTGGCCTGGGCCTGGTGATTGCCAAGAGCCTGGCGCAATTGTGGCAGGACTTCGATTACGCGGTGATCGACAGCCCGCCGTTGCTCGGCGTGCTGATGGTCAATGCCTTGGCGGCGAGCCAGCAGTTGGTGATCCCGGTGCAGACCGAACACCTGGCGGTCAAAGGCCTGGAGCGCATGGTCAACACCCTGGCGATGATCAACCGTTCACGCAAACAGGCATTGCCATTCAGTATCGTGCCGACGTTGTTCGACCGCCGCACGCAAGCGTCCCTCGGGACCCTGCGGGTATTGCGCGACAAGTACCCGGAAGAAATCTGGCAAGGCTACATTCCCGTCGACACCCGCTTGCGTGACGCCAGCCGTGCCGGCGTGACACCTTCGCAATTCGATGGCAAAAGCCGTGGCGTTCTCGCTTACCGCGCACTGCTCAAGCATTTGCTGGCGGCACAACTTGTTCCGCAGGTGGCGTGAATGAGCATTCCTTGCGTGGTGCGCCCATGAATCGGCCGGTGAAAATCACTTCGCGTCCGCAACTGGCGTTGCAGTCCTACCTGGACAGCTTGCTGATGGATGCGACCGAAGAGTTGCCGGCGGAAATCGAAGCACTTCCCGAGGTGCCTGAAGTTGAAGCGGCGCTGGACGAGTTCCAGGCCGCTGTGCTCGAAGAGCAGGCCCGGGATGCGCAGAAGCCTGCCGCCGTCGCCGCGCCAGTGGTTGCGCCAGTGGCTGTGCAAACTCCGCTGGCTGTGATTGAAGCACCGGCCCCCATCCTGGCGCCGGTCTCGACCATCGCCCCCCTGCTGCAAGCCTTGGTGCCGCCGGTCGTCGAAGTCCATCTGCCACCGAGCAACACGCCGCCACCGGTAGCAACCGACGGTCGTCCGGCATGGGCGGCGGAGCCCTTCGAATGCCTGTTGTTCGATGTCGCCGGTTTGACCCTCGCGGTACCGCTGGTGTGCCTGGGTTCGATTTACTCCCTGGCGGGTCACGAGCTGACGCCGCTGTTCGGTCAGCCGGAATGGTTCCTCGGCATCCTGCCGAGCCAGGCCGGCAACCTGAAGGTCCTGGATACGGCGCGCTGGGTCATGCCGGATCGTTATCGCGATGACTTCCGCCAGGGCCTGCAATACGTTATTTCGGTTCAGGGCTACGAGTGGGGGCTGGCGGTGCATCAGGTCAGTCGCTCGTTGCGCCTGGACCCGAACGAAATCAAATGGCGCAGCCACCGTGGTCAACGGCCATGGCTGGCGGGCACGGTGATTGAACACATGTGTGCGTTGCTCGACGTTGCCGCGCTGGCCGAGTTGATCGCCAGTGGCGGGGCCAAGCATATGGGCGGCAGCAAGCCGACTCACAAACCAACATAAAAACATGCGATGGCAGTGACTGCCGACGCACCGAACACACACCGCTAGGGCGGTTTTTCGAGGGGTCAGGGTATGAATGATAAGGCGTCGTCTGCAAAAGGTTCCGAAGATCCGATCCTGCAATGGGTAACCTTCAAGCTGGACAATGAAACCTACGGCATCAACGTGATGCGCGTTCAGGAAGTCCTGCGCTACACCGAAATCGCCCCGGTCCCGGGTGCCCCGAGCTACGTGCTGGGCATCATCAACCTGCGCGGTAACGTGGTCACCGTAATTGACACCCGTCAGCGCTTCGGCCTGATGAATGCCGAGATCAGCGACAACACCCGTATCGTCATTATCGAAGCCGACAAGCAGGTTGTCGGGATCATGGTCGACAGCGTGGCTGAAGTGGTTTACCTGCGTCAGTCGGAAATCGAAACCGCGCCGAACGTCGGTAACGAAGAGTCCGCCAAGTTCATTCAAGGCGTGTGCAACAAGAACAACGAATTGCTGATCCTGGTCGAACTGGACAAGATGATGAGCGAAGAAGAATGGTCGGACCTGGAGAACATCTGATTGATTCTTGAGGTGGCGGTCATTGTCCTGTTCCTCTTCTGGGCAGGCACGCTGGCGATGTTTCTGGCGTACATTCGCGCTCAAAAGCAGATCGCCGCGCAACAGGCCGAGGGCGATGCGCTGCGTGATCAGCGCATCAAGGACCTGGCCAAGCGCGTCGACAACTACCAGAGCGGCAGCGTGCGCATGGGGGAAGACCTGCATGAACTGCGCGCGGTCGTGGGGCCTTTGCCGGACAAACTGGCTCAACTGGAACAACGCGATCCGTCGAGTCTGTCGTTTGCCCAGGCGGCGCGATTGGTCGGGATGGGCGCGAGCGTCGACGAACTGACCCAGTCCTGCGGCCTGACCCAGGCCGAGGCGGAGTTGATGAGCAAGTTGCACAAGAGCTGATTTTTGCGATTCGGCTGGAATAGTCATTCGCGAGCAAGCCCGCTCCCACAGGGGATTGGTGGTGTTCACATATTTTGTGTCCACCTCCAATCCCCTGTGGGAGCGGGCTTGCTCGCGAAGGCGGCCTCGAAAACTCAGTAATCATCCCCGCGTGCAGTGACATCCTTCTCCACCATCACCGCATCCGGATCATCCCCCGCCGGAAACTTGCCCTTCAGATTCCACGCAAACGCGATGATCTCGGCAATCGTGCGGTACAACTCCTCCGGAATACTGTCCCCCAACTCCATCCGCGCCAGCAGTTTCACCAGTTCGGCGTTTTCGTAGATGGGCACTTCACAATCGCGGGCAATTTTCAGAATGGCTTCGGCCAGTTCTTCGTCGCCTTTTGCCGTGAGGGTAGGGGCGTGCGTACCGTCATATTTGAGGGCGATGGCCTGGCGCGGGGTGTTGGGGTTTTTCATGCGGTTTCGTCGACCCAGCGTTGTTCGAGGCGGGTTTGGGGCCCTTGTGGCGGTGTGCCGAGATGGCAATCAAGATCGCCGACGTTCAGGCCGGACGCCAGCAAGCGTTGGCGCAGCGCGGCCAAATTGCTTTCGATCAGGCTGGCAGTGTAGGGCCGTTCGGCCCAGAGCTGACTGGAGAGGCTGCCCTTGATCAATTGCGCCTGAATCTGCAATGGCCCCAGGGGCTCCATATCGAACGCCAGCTCGACCCGCCACAGTTGCTGTTTTGGCTCGCGCTCGTCGCGCCGTTCGTGGGGTTGTTCTTTTTCGTGCGCTTCTTCGCGCTGGAACTTGACCTGCAACGGCACGATGTCTTGCATGTTGCGCATCGGGATTTCCATTTGCCAGGTACTCATCAACCGCCCGTCGCTGGTGACGCCAGTCTGTTCCAGGCTCGACAGCTGATGACTTTGCAGGCGAGAAACCGCGGCGGCGGCCAGACGCAGCAGGTGCTCGAGATCGCCTTCGTCATCTGTGCTTTGCAGCAGGCGTTCAGGCAGCGGGAAACTGGTCGGCGACGGTTTGGCGCTGACCTGCCCGAGCATGCCGAGGGCGCTGCGCACGAAATTCGGCATCGCCTGAGCCATGGTGTTGGCGGCAATGATCGCGTTGAGATTGGTGTTGGCCGGCAGCAGTTGCGCGATCAGCTTGAGCAAATCGGCCTTCATGTCTGGGGCCAGGGTCGGGTTTTGTCCGGCGACCAGTTTGCTTTCCAGGAACATTCCGCTGTTGGCCAACGCCAGGGCCAGGCCTTTGGGCGTGCTCAATTGATGAACATCCGGCAGGCCGGCGAGCAGCTTGTCCACCGCTGCACGCAGATCGCCGGAAGTCTGATCCGAGGGCGGCAGGTTTTGCAGAAGCTTGATCAACCCATCCAGCGAGCCCTGGCGGCTCTGTTGGCTGACCAGTTGCTGGGTCACCGCCAATTGCTCCTGACGGCTGCTCAGCGGCACGAATTTCAACGTCTGGCTGTCCTGCACCAGCGCGCTGAGCAAGGTGCCGATGCGCAGCGGCTGCGGGCTGTCGATACTCAGGGTGCTGCCGCTCAACGCGGTATTGAGCAGGCTCACCATCGAGCGAAAGACCGCTGGCTGGCCCGGCACTGGCGGCATCGCCTGCGAGGTCAACACTTTACCTTGCAGCAGGGTGCCGACCGGTAACTGCGCCGTGTCGAGGCGGGTGAGGGTGGCGACGCTGGACGCGATGGCCTGTTGCACGGTAATCGCCAGACTGCTCGCCGAGGGCTGAGTGATCGCCAGGTTGGTGCCTTGGGGCAACGGTTGGTTGCTGGTCGCCTGGACCGTGGTTTGACGACCGCTGTCGAGGGTGACCTTGAGCAGCAGTTGAAAGGTCTGATCCGCCTGCTTGAGCGACAGCACTTCAGCCTTGGCGGTCTGGCCGGCGGTGATCAGGCCCTCCATTGGCGTCAGCAGCTTGAGCAACTCGCTGCTGATAGCCAGCGGACGTGAAGTCGCGGGCGTCGGCTGCGGTAGCGGGAGGATGTTCATTTCGCCTGTCATACGCGGTCACAACCTGAGGAAATTGCCCTCTTTAGAGTAGGGCGTGGCATGTATAATGCCGCCCCGTTGTATCCAGGGCGCTGAAAACATTTCAAAAACTTGATCCAGCTCCTTAGAACGGGCCGCCAATGCATTTATCCTGCATATCTTTAACGGCCGCTCTACTGCCGACTTGAACCGTAAAAAGGCCCGTGATCTCTTGACCAGTCCTGTCCTGCAAACCGTTGCCCTCGCCTGTGAGCGAGACCTTCGGCTGCTCTTCGAAAATCTCGAATTGAGACTGGCCAGTGGCGAAATGTTGCAAATCAGCGGCCCCAACGGCAGTGGCAAAACCAGTTTATTACGCCTGTTGTCAGGCCTGATGCACCCGACCGCCGGTCAAGTGCTGCTGAACGGGCAGCCATTGAACCAGCAACGCAGCGAGCTGGCGCGCAACCTGCTGTGGATCGGCCATGCGGCCGGCATCAAGGATCTGCTGACGCCGGAAGAAAACCTGAGCTGGCTCTGCGCCCTGCATCAACCCGCGTCCCATGAGGCCATCTGGCAGGCACTGGCGGCGGTCGGCCTGCGCGGTTTCGAGGATGTTCCTTGTCACACCCTGTCCGCCGGTCAGCAACGCCGCGTGGCGTTGGCGCGGTTATACCTGGACAGCCCGCCGCTGTGGATTCTCGATGAGCCGTTCACCGCCCTCGACAAACAAGGCGTGGCGCAACTCGAAGAACATCTGGCCGCTCACTGTGAGCGCGGCGGCATGGTGGTGTTGACCACCCACCACACGTTGAGCCGGATGCCGGCCAGCTATCGCGACATTGATTTGGGGAACTGGGCCGCATGAGTGTTTTCGGCCTGCTGGTCGCCCGCGAGGCTCGTCTGTTGTTCCGCCGTCCTGCGGAACTGGCCAATCCGCTCGTATTCTTCGCCATCGTGGTTGCGCTGTTCCCGTTGGCGGTCGGTCCCGAGTCTCAATTGTTGCAAACCTTGTCCCCGGGACTGGTCTGGGTGGCGGCGCTTTTATCGGTTTTGCTCTCGCTGGACGGGCTTTTCCGCAGTGATTTCGAAGACGGTTCGCTTGAGCAGTGGGTCCTTTCGCCGCACCCCCTGCCTCTTCTGGTTTTGGCCAAGGTACTGGCACACTGGGCCTTCTCCGGCCTGGCACTGGTTTTGCTCGCTCCACTGTTGGCATTGATGCTCGGTTTACCAACCGCCTGTCTGCCGGTGTTGCTGGTTTCTTTATTGCTGGGTACACCGGTGCTGAGCCTGCTCGGTGCGGTGGGCGCGGCCCTGACGGTCGGATTGAAGCGTGGCGGCCTGTTACTGGCGCTGCTGATTCTGCCGCTGTACATCCCGGTGTTGATTCTTGGCAGTGGCGCCTTGCAGGCGGCATTGCAAGGCATGCCGGCGACCGGTTATCTCTTGTGGCTTGGTAGCCTGACCGCCTTGGCGATAACCCTGACACCGTTTGCAATAGCTGCTGGCCTGAAGATCAGCGTCGGCGAATAATGAGGTCTGGTTATTTTTTAACCAGTAAAGACCCTTGGCTCTTCAAAGCGAAGAGCAACCGTGATGGAAACAGTAATGAACTGGACCTGGTTTCATAAGCTCGGCTCACCCAAATGGTTTTATGGCATCAGCGGCAAACTGCTGCCATGGCTGAGCGTCGCGGCGTTGCTGCTGATCGGCGTCGGCGTAGTTTGGGGCCTGGCCTTTGCGCCGCCCGACTACCAGCAAGGCAACAGCTTTCGCATCATCTATATCCACGTTCCGGCCGCCATGCTCGCGCAGTCCATCTACGTGATGCTGGCCGTGTGCGGCATCGTCGGGCTGGTGTGGAAGATGAAACTGGCCGACGTCGCCCTGCAATGCGCGGCACCCATTGGTGCCTGGATGACCGCCGTGGCACTGGTCACCGGCGCGATCTGGGGCAAACCGACCTGGGGCTCGTGGTGGGTCTGGGATGCGCGACTAACGTCCATGCTTATTCTGCTGTTTCTGTACTTCGGTCTCATTGCGCTGGGCAACGCGATCAGCAATCGTGACAGCGCGGCCAAGGCCTGCGCGGTGCTGGCGATTGTCGGCGTCATCAACATCCCGATCATCAAGTACTCGGTGGAGTGGTGGAACACCCTGCACCAGGGCGCGACCTTCACCCTCACCGAAAAACCGGCGATGCCCGCCGAAATGTGGCTGCCACTGCTGCTGACGGTGCTGGGTTTCTACTGTTTCTTCGGCGCAGTGTTGCTGCTGCGCATGCGTCTTGAAGTGCTCAAGCGTGAAGCGCGCGCCAGTTGGGTCAAGGCCGAAGTGCAGAACAGCCTGGAGGTCGCTCGATGAGTTTTGCTTCATTCGGCGATTTCCTCGCCATGGGCCATCACGGCCTGTATGTCTGGTCCGCCTATGGCATCTGCCTGGCGGTGCTGGCCCTCAACGTGGCGGCGCCGATCCTGGCCCGCAAGCGGTATCTGCAACAAGAGGCGCGACGTCTGCGCCGGGAGAACGGTCAGTGAATCCGCTGCGCAAAAAGCGTCTTGTCATCATTCTCGCGATCCTGGTCGGTGTCGGCGCTGCCGTCGGCCTGGCCCTGAGTGCCCTGCAGCAGAACATCAATCTGTTTTACACCCCGACCCAGATCGCCAACGGCGAAGCCCCGCAAGACACACGCATTCGCGCGGGCGGGATGGTCGAGCAAGGGTCGCTGCAACGGTCCGGCGATTCCCTGGACGTGAAATTCATCGTCACTGATTTCAACAAGTCCGTGACCATCAGCTATCGCGGCATCCTTCCGGACCTGTTCCGCGAAGGGCAGGGCATCGTTGCCTTGGGCAAGCTCAACGCTGATGGCGTGGTGGTGGCCGACGAAGTGCTGGCCAAGCACGATGAGAAGTACATGCCGCCGGAAGTGACCAAGGCTTTGAAAGACAGTGGTCTGTCGGCGCCTGCACCTGCGAAAGAGGGTTGATTGATGATGTCTGGAATCTTTATCCCCGAATTAGGCCACCTGGCCATGATTCTGGCGCTGTGTTTCGCGCTGGTTCAAGCCGTGGTGCCATTGCTCGGTGCCTGGCGCGGTGACCGCTTGTGGATGAGCCTGGCCCAGCCGGCCGCCTGGGGGCAGTTCGCTTTTCTGCTGTTCGCGTTCGGTTGCCTGACTTACGCCTTCATGGCCGATGACTTCTCCGTCGCCTATGTCGCCGGCAACTCCAACAGCGCCTTGCCGTGGTACTACAAATTCAGCGCGGTGTGGGGCGCCCACGAAGGTTCGTTGTTGCTGTGGGCGTTGATCCTCGGCGGCTGGACCTTCGCGGTCTCGGTATTCTCCCGGCAATTGCCGCAAGTGATGCTGGCTCGCGTGCTGTCGATCATGGGCATGATCAGCATCGGTTTCCTGTTGTTCCTGATCCTCACCTCCAACCCTTTCGAACGCATCCTGCCGCAAATTCCTGCGGACGGTCGCGACCTCAACCCCTTGCTGCAAGACATCGGCCTGATCGTTCATCCGCCGATGCTGTACATGGGTTACGTCGGTTTCTCCGTGGCCTTCGCGTTTGCCATCGCCGCGCTGCTGGGCGGTCGTCTTGATGCGGCGTGGGCACGCTGGTCTCGTCCGTGGACCATCGTGGCCTGGGCGTTCCTCGGCATCGGCATTACGTTGGGCTCGTGGTGGGCCTATTACGAACTCGGCTGGGGCGGCTGGTGGTTCTGGGACCCGGTGGAAAACGCCTCGTTCATGCCATGGCTGGTGGGTACGGCACTGATTCACTCGTTGGCGGTCACGGAAAAACGTGGCGTGTTCAAGAGCTGGACTGTGTTGCTGGCCATCGCGGCATTCTCGTTGAGCCTGCTGGGTACATTCCTCGTGCGCTCCGGTGTGCTGACGTCGGTGCATGCGTTTGCGTCCGACCCTGAGCGCGGCGTGTTCATCCTGATCTTCCTGCTGTTCGTGGTCGGCGGCTCGCTGACGCTGTTCGCCCTGCGTGCACCGGTGGTAAAGAGTCAGGTGGGCTTCAACCTCTGGTCCCGGGAAACCCTGCTGCTGGGCAACAACCTGGTGCTGGTGGTGGCGGCTTCGATGATCTTGCTCGGCACCTTGTATCCGTTGATTCTCGATGCGATGACCGGCGCCAAGCTGTCGGTCGGCCCGCCGTACTTCAATGCGTTGTTCATTCCCTTGATGGCATTGCTGATGATGGTGATGGCGGTCGGCATGCTGGTGCGCTGGAAAGACACCCCGGTCAAATGGCTGCTGAGTATGCTCACCCCGGTATTGCTCGGCAGCGCTGCGTTGGCGGTGGTGGCCGGTGTCGCTTACGGCGATTTCAACTGGGCAGTGATCGCAACGTTCATGCTCGCGGCCTGGGTGTTGCTGGCCGGTGTGCGTGACATCTTCGACAAGACGCGCCACAAAGGCCTGATCAAAGGCCTGCCAACCCTGACCCGCAGCTATTGGGGCATGCAGGTTGCTCACCTCGGCATCGCCGTGTGCGCCCTCGGCGTCGTGCTGTCGAGCCAGAACAGTGCCGAGCGCGACCTGCGCCTGGCGCCGGGAGAATCCATGGACCTGGGCGGTTACCAGTTCGTGTTCGAAGGCGCCAAACACTTCGAAGGCCCGAACTTCACCTCCGACAAGGGCACCGTCCGGGTGATCCGCGACGGCAAGGAAATCAGCGTGCTGCACCCGGAAAAACGTCTCTACACCGTGCAAAACTCGGTGATGACCGAAGCTGGGATCGACGCCGGTTTCACCCGCGACCTTTACGTTGCGTTGGGTGAACCGTTGGGCGATGGCGCCTGGGCCGTTCGGGTTCACGTCAAACCGTTCGTGCGCTGGATCTGGTTCGGTGGTTTGCTCACGGGACTGGGCGGGTTGCTGGCGGCGCTGGATCGCCGTTATCGAGTCAAAGTGAAAAGCCGCGTGCGTGAAGCACTGGGCATGACGGGGGCGACTGCATGAGACGTTGGTTGATGCTCTTGCCACTGGCGATTTTTCTGGTGGTCGCTGTTTTCCTTTATCGCGGTCTGTACCTGAACCCGGCCGAGCTGCCTTCGGCGATGATCAACAAGCCGTTCCCGGAGTTTTCCTTGCCAGCGGTGCAGGGCGACAAGACCCTGACCCGGGCGGATATCCTGGGTAAACCGGCACTGGTCAACGTCTGGGGCACCTGGTGCATTTCCTGCCGGGTCGAGCACCCGGTGCTGAACAAACTGGCCAAGCAAGGCGTGGTGATCTACGGCATCAACTACAAGGACATCAACGCTGATGCCTTGAAGTGGCTGGACGAATTCCACAACCCGTATCAACTGGACATCCGTGACGATGCGGGCACCCTGGGCCTGAACCTGGGTGTTTATGGTGCCCCGGAAACGTTTTTCATCGACGCCAAGGGCATCATCCGCGACAAGTTCGTTGGCGTGATCGACGAACAGGTCTGGCGTGAAAAACTGGCGGCCAAGTACCAGGCGCTGGTCGACGAGGCCAAGCCATGAAGCGCTGGATCGCCGCCGCAATATTGGGCTTGAGCATGGCCGGAGTGGCCCATGCCGCCATCGACACCTACGAGTTCGCCAAAGAAGGCGACCGCGAGCGTTTTCGCGAGTTGACCAAAGAGCTGCGTTGCCCCAAGTGCCAGAATCAGGACATCGCCGATTCCAACGCACCGATCGCCGCCGACCTGCGCAAAGAGATTTTCCGCATGTTGGGCGAGGGTAAGGACAATCAGCAGATCATCGATTTCATGGTCGATCGCTACGGTGATTTCGTCCGATACAAACCTGCTCTGAACGCCAAGACTGCTGTGCTCTGGTTCGGCCCTGCCGGCCTGCTGCTGGGCGGTTTCGTGATCATCGCCGTGATCGTCCGCCGTCGTCGCGTGCAACGCGCTGACACCCCGGACACGCTATCTGCCGAGGAGCGTGAGCGCCTCGACCACCTGTTGGATAAAACCAAGAATGATTGATTTCTGGCTCGCTGCAGGTCTGCTACTTCTGGTTGCCCTGAGTTTTCTGCTGATCCCCGTTCTGCGTGGCCGTCGCGCTCAGCTGGAAGAGGATCGTACTGCCCTGAACGTCGCGCTCTATCAGGAGCGCGTGGCTGAGTTGCAAACTCAGCAGGAAGAGGGTGTTCTCGACGCTGCGCAGATGGACACCGGTCGTGCCGAAGCCGCCCGTGAATTGCTGGCCGACACCGAAGGCGTCGAGGCGCCGCGCGTGTCCCGCCTGGGCAAGCCGTGGCCATTGCTGGCGGCGATTTTGGTGCCAGTGTTGGGTCTTGGGCTGTACCTGCATTTCGGGGCCAGCGACAAGGTCGAACTGACCCGGGAGTTCGCCCAGGCACCGCAGTCGATTGAAGAAATGACCCGTCGCCTGGAGCGCGCGGTCGAGGCTCAACCGGATTCGGCAGAAGGCCTGTACTTCCTCGGTCGTACCTACATGGCGCAGGATCGTCCGGGTGATGCGGCGAAGATCTTTGAACGTGCGGCTAACGTGGCCGGTCGTCAACCAGAATTGCTCGGACAATGGGCCCAGGCCCAGTACTTTGCCGACGGCAAGAAGTGGTCGGACAAAATTCAGTCTTTGACCGACGAAGCGCTGAAAGCCGATCCGAAGGAAGTCACCAGCCTCGGTCTGCTCGGCATCGCCGCTTTCGAAAGCGAGCGTTATCAGGATGCCATCGACTATTGGAATCGCTTGCTGGCGCAACTGCCGCCAGACGACAATTCCCGCGCCGCGCTGCAAGGCGGGATCAACCGGGCCGCCGAAAAACTCGAAACCAGCGGAGGCAAGGTTGCCCAGGCACCTGCGGCCAAGGTCGCGGCGCTGCTCAAGGTGCGTGTGGATCTGGCGCCAGACCTGAAAGCCAAAGTCCAGCCGGGCGACAGCGTGTTCATCTTCGCCCGCGCTACTTCTGGTCCTCCGGCGCCGCTGGCCGCCAAACGCCTGACCGTGGCCGACTTGCCGGCAACCGTCGAACTGGGCGATGCCGATGCCATGATGCCGCAGTTGAAACTGTCGAACTTCCCTGAAGTCCAATTGGTTGCACGCATCTCCCGCGCCGGCCAACCGACGGCCGGCGAATGGATCGGGCGCAGCCAGCCTCTGGCCAGCAGCACGACAGCGCAGCAACAACTGACCATCGACAGCCCGGATAAATAACAGGAAACGCCATTATGACCGCCATCGCTCGTATCACCCTGCTCAGTATGGTTTTGGGGCTGAGCGCTTGTGCGGTCCAGCGGCCCGAGCCGACGCCGCTGCCGCCGATCCCGCCCTCGCAGCCCAAACCCACGCCCTCTACCGCACCCACACCGAGCAAGCCGAGTATTCCGGCCAAACCTGCCAAACCACTGCCTCGCACCTCCGCTAGCTTCGCGCCACCACCGGGTGGCAACAGCCATTGGGACGCCAAGCTCGGTGTTTACGTCCTGGATGATCAGACCAACACCTTCTACCGCCAGCGCACCTATTACCGCTGGAATAACGGCTGGAGCCGCTCGATCAGCCCGAACGGGCCATGGGAAGAGACGGATATCCAAGGCGTACCGGGCGGGTTGGGACGGCAGTTCGGGCAGTAAAAGCAAGTACAGAACAAGGCGACCTTCGGGTCGCCTTTTTTGTGCCACTAAAAAGAACTGGGGAGTCCATGGTTGTGGATTCAACCCAATACCCTGTGGGAGCGATCGTTCCCGTCAGCTGGTATGGCTTGCACCTTCAAGTCGGCAAAGCGCACACGTCGGTGCTTGCCGGTTTTATGGTAGGACAACTCGCCGGACTCCAGCAGTTTGATCAGGTGCGGACGTGAGACGTAGCGTCCACTCCTTAGCTTCAATCACACCCTGTAAAACAACCAAACGTCGTGATCCGGATTTTTGTGCTTGAGTAAAGATAACTCTAGGGTTACTTTTGTTTGGCCGGAGCAAGGAGGCTGGTGGTGCAGAGCAGGTTATTGATCAAGGAGCTGGAGGAGGCGGGCTGGACACTGGATCGGGTCACCGGCAGTCATCACATCTTCACTCACCGTTACAACCCATACACGATTCCCGTCCCCCACCCGAAAAAGGATTTGCCGATCGGGACGGTCAAAAGCATCAGGAGGCGAGCCGGGCTGATTTGCCCGCTAGCCAGTTACGCAGGAGGTCCATAATGCAATATCCCATCTGTATCGAATGGGGCGACGAGAACACTGCCATCGGTATTCAGATCCCCGATATTCCTGGCGCAGTCACGGCTGGGGATAGCTTTGAAGATGCCTACAACGCGGCAGTGGAAATTGCCCACATATTGCTTCAAGAAATCGCCGCCGAAGGCCAAGAGATTCCGATGCCAACGTCGACAGCCGGACATCTCGGCAATCCCGACTTCGTCGAGATGGGCTGGGGCATGCTGGAAATCGACATCTCGCCGTATATGGGCAAGACCGAGAAGGTCAACGTGACGCTGCCTGGCTATGTGATTCAGCGCATTGACCGGTATGTGCGTGAACACAATGTCAAAAGCCGCTCTTCCTTTCTGGCGGACGCGGCGATGGAGAAGCTGGTTCGCCAGTGAGTGATTTCAGTCACATCGTCATCGGGGGCATACCTGCTCCCACAGGGTTAGCGAATGACCTGTGGGAGCGGGCTTGCCCGCGAAGCTTTCAGCGATTTATGCCGTTGCCAGGGAGGGTTCTTTTGACGCACTCAAAAACCGCACCAACGCCAACAACGGAAATGCACTGCCGATAATGACGATCCACAACCAGCCACCGTGCTCATACACCGCGCTGGCCACCGACGAACCGAATGCGCCTCCGATAAAGATGCTGGTCATGTACAGCGCATTCAGGCGGCTACGGCTTTTGGCGTCGAGGGCGTAGACCGCGCGCTGACCGAGGACCATGTTCATCTGTACGCAGAAGTCGAGCACCACGCCGGTCACTGCCAGGCCGATGACGCTGTAGACCGGATGGATGAAGGCGGGCAAAAAGCTCAGGCTGGCGAACAACAGGGCCAGCAGTGAAGCAATGCGGGTGTGGCCGGCATCGGCCAGTCGACCGGCGATGGGCGCAGCGATGGCGCCAATGGCGCCGACCAGCGCGAAGATCGCGATCTGGGTTTGCGACAAGCCATGATTGCGCGCCAGTTCCAGCGGCACCGCAGTCCAGAACAGGCTGAAGGTGGCGAACATGCAACCCTGATAAAACGCGCGCTGACGCAACACCGGCTGTTGGCGCAACAGCGTCCAGAGTGAACCCAGCAACTGGCCATAAGAAGCACTGTGATCAGGCTGGCGCTTGGGGATGGTCAGGGCCAGCACAATGCTGATGGCCGCCATCAATACCGCTGCAATCACAAACATTGCCCGCCAGCCAAAGTGGTCGGCCACCACGCTGGACACCGGCCGCGCCAGCAGAATCCCCAGCAGCAAACCGCCCATGATCCCGCCGACCACACGGCCGCGAGATTCTTCCGGCGCCAGGTGCGCGGCCAGTGGAATCAGGATCTGCACCGACACCGAACTGAACCCCACCAGCAGTGAAATCAGCAAAAACACATTCGGCTGATCGGTGAACGCCGCGCCCAACAGACTGGCAATAGCCACCACGGTCGTGATGATCATCAGTCGACGGTTTTCCAGCAAGTCACCCAACGGCACCAGGAAAAACAGACCCAACGCATAACCGATCTGGGTTAGCGAAACGATCAGGCTGGCCATGGTGCTGGTCAGCCCGATGTCCGGCGCGATCAAGCCGATGATCGGCTGCGCATAGTAAATATTGGCAACGATGGCGCCGCAGCAGAAGGCAAACAGCAGCACCATGCCTCGGGTCATTGTCGCGGTGCCGTGGGGCACCTGAGTCGCTGGATTCATCACGAAGTCTCGCTGAACAAATGGGAATGCGCGCAGGCTAATGGGCTGACCGGAACCGCGGAAGAGGGATCGGAGTGATAGCAATCATTCCGTTGCGGAATGAGTGACAGACGTGAGGATGTTCATCGACGAGCCTTGCGTCAGAACATTGAGGCCCGATGATACATTCACTTACATCTTGTTCGATAGCGTGCTTATGTTCTCTTTCACGTTTCATTACCGGAAGGCACTTCCATGAATGCGATGTTCCGTCACCTGATTCGCGGTGCTTCAGCCGTTACATTGATCACTTTTTTCACCACAGGCCTGGCTCAGGCCCAGGACGCGCCAGGCATGCGCATCGGCGTGCGGGGGGAGATCACCGGGGTGAGCGCCGACGTGTTGAAAGTCCACGTCAACAGCGGTGAAAACGTGGTCATCAACCTGAACAAAGACACCAAAGTCCGGGCCGTCACCCTGGCCAATATCGAAGACATCAAGCCCGGTAGCTACATCGGCTCCGCTGCCGTGCCGCAGGAAGACGGCACCCTCAAGGCGCTGGAAGTCCACGTCTTCCCGCCGGAACTGGCAGGCAGCGGCGACGGCCATCGACCTTTTGATCTGGCCAAGGGCAGCAGCATGACCAATGGCAGCGTCGGCGATCTGGTGGTCAGCAATGGCCGCGTCTTGACCGTCAACTACAAGGGCGGCCAGCAGAAGATCCTGGTGCCGGAGGATGTACCGATCGTCAACCTGGTGCCGGGCGATCGCAGCTTGCTGAAGGTGGGGGTGAAGATCGTGACGTTTGTGACCCAGAGTGCGGATGGGACGTTGACGGCGCAGTCGATTTCGGCGGGCAAGGACGGCGTGACACCGCCGATGTAATGGCACGCTGCAAACCCATGTGGGAGCGGGCTTGCTCGCGAAGATGGCGGTCCAGCCAGCATTTATTCGCCTGACTGCCCGCTCCCAATAAAAAGGCGACCCTCGTAGGTCGCCTTTTTTAGTGGGCTCAGGAGTTACTGACCACTGTAAATCTGGTCAAAGATCCCGCCATCGTTGAAGTGAGTTTTCTGCACGGTGCGCCAGTCTCCAAAGGTCTTCTCGACCGACAGGAAGTCCACCTTCGGGAAGCGGTCGGTGTACTTGGCCAGCACCGCCGGGTCACGTGGACGCAGGTAGTTCGCTGCCGCAATTTCCTGACCTTGTGGCGACCACAGATACTTCAGGTATTCCTCTGCCGCAGCGCGGGTGCCTTTCTTGTCGACCGTTTTGTCGACCACGGACACCGGTGGCTCAGCCTCGGCGGAAACGCTTGGGTAGATCACTTCAAACTGGTCGCGGCCAAACTCACGGGCGATCATTTCCGCTTCGTTCTCGAAGGTCACCAGCACGTCGCCGAGCTGGTTGGTCATGAACGTCGTGGTCGCTGCGCGGCCACCGGTATCCAGCACGGGTGCTTGTTTGAACAGCTTGCCGACGAAGTCTTTTGCTTTGCTTTCGTCACCGCCGTTTTTCAACACATAACCCCAGGCCGAGAGGTAGGTGTAGCGGCCGTTGCCCGAGGTTTTCGGGTTCGGCACGATGACTTGCACGCCGTCCTTGAGCAGGTCCGGCCAGTCTTTCAGGGCTTTCGGGTTGCCCTTGCGGACGATGAACACGGTGGCCGACGTAAACGGTGCGCTGTTGTTCGGCAGGCGGGTGACCCAGTTATCCGGGACCAGTTTGCCGTTATCCGCCAGGGCGTTGATGTCGGTGGCCATGTTCATGGTGATGACGTCAGCCGGCAGGCCGTCGATCACTGAACGCGCTTGCTTGCTGGAGCCGCCGAAGGACATCTGCAAGGTGATGTTTTCGTTGTGCTCGGCTTGCCAGTGCTTCTGGAACGCAGTGTTGTAGTCCTTGTAGAAATCTCGCATCACGTCGTAGGAAACGTTGAGCAGAGTCGGTGCGGCGTGAGCCACGCTGGTCAGTGCCAGGCCAGCGGCCAGAAGTGAGGCGCCAAAGAGTTTTTTCACTGCGCATTCCTTGTACTAGAAATTTTTATTTAAAAGTGAGGCAATTTGCCAGCGACTATAGCCGGGCTCGCATAGTCCTTTAAAGATTAAAAAGTGCTTTGCTTATTCCAGTTTTTTAAACAGTTGATTGCCACACCGCGAGCAGAAGGCCGCGCCGGCTTCGTGGCTGTTTTTCTTGCACACCGGGCAATCGGTTTGCAGTTGTTCACCGCGCATGGCGTTGGCGAGTTCGGCGGTGAAAATCCCCGTCGGTACGGCGATGATCGAATAACCGGTGATCATCACCAGCGACGAAATCACCTGCCCCAAGGGGGTCTTGGGCACGATGTCGCCGAAGCCCACGGTGGTCAGCGTCACGATAGCCCAATAGATGCCTTTGGGGATGCTGGTGAAGCCATGTTCCGGGCCCTCGATCACATACATCAACGTGCCGAACACCGTCACCAGCGTGCAGACGCTGACCAGAAACACCACGATCTTCTGCTTGCTGCCCCGCAGGGCTGACATTAAATAATTGGCTTGTTTCAGATACGGACTGAGCTTGAGTACGCGGAAAATCCGCAGCATCCGAATGATCCGGATGATCAGCAGGTACTGCGCATCGGCGTAATACAGCGCAAGGATGCCGGGCACGATCGCTAGCAAATCCACCAATCCGTAAAAGCTGAAGGCATAACGCAAGGGTTTGGGGGAGCAGTACAGGCGCAGGCCGTACTCGATGGCGAAAATGACGGTGAAGCCCCATTCGATATACGCCAGCACGTTGGCGTAGTTCTGGTGAATGGTGTCGATGCTGTCGAGCATCACGATCACCAGGCTGGCGAGGATGATCAACAGCAGAATGCCGTCGAAGCGCCGGCCGGCCACTGTGTCGCTCTGGAAAATCATGACGTAGAGGCGATCGCGCCAGTTTTTGCTGCTGTCCATGGAAAACGCCTGAACCAATGATCAGCGCAGCCTAGGTTGATTCTCCCCAAGAGTGCAAGGCGCGCTGTCCACGGCGGCCTGGCGCAGCACGCGAATGCCGGCGCGGATCAGCCAGCAGGCAAGGATGAAGGGCGCGGTCAGCGTGGCTAGACCGAGCGCGGCGAAGCCCGGTGTGAGCAATACCGCCAGCACAATGCCCAGCAGCGGCAGCCACGGTTGGCGGCGAACCTGGCTGAAAGCGAGCGCGGCCAGTACCGGGTTGTAGCCGCTCAAGCCGAGCAGGGCACTGGAGGTTTCGTGGTGCAGCAGCGCGAAGCCGAGACCGGCAACCGAACCGAGCAGCGCCCACAAAAAAGCACGGCGATCAGCGATCAGCAAACCCACGGCGATCAGCGCGCCGGCCAGTGGATGGCCGAGAAATATCACCTGACCCAGGCCTTTCAATGAGGCGGCGATCAGGTTGAGGGTGTTCATTTCGATCAGCGGCGCAGGCTGTTGGGGCGCGGCAAATGAGAGCAGCAACCAGCTCAACCCGACGAAGGGCGCGGTGTAGGCGGGCAGGCATTGGTGATCGCGGGCACGCTTGAGCCATTGCTGGGTCAGCATTGCGCTCAGACCGCCACACGCGATGATCAGCGGCGGCAACATAGCCGACCATGGGAAATACAGGCTCAGCAGCAAGCCGAGCAACACACCGTTGTAGCTGAAGAGCCCGGCCTGACGATCGGCCTTGGCATAGCCGCGACGTTGCGCGGTAAGCAATCCGGCGACACCGCCCAGCAGCGCACCGCCGAGCAAGACCGGGGCCGTAAAAAGAATCGCCAACAGACACAGCAGACCGCACAGCGGATGGCGCTGGAGAAAGATCTGGCTGAAACCGTTGAGCAGGGCAGTGGCCCAATCGGGGCAGTGGGTGTTGAAGTGGTTGGCAGGCATGATGAAGTCTTTGGTGTTTCAGTTAAACCGTGTTGCCTGCTTCGCGAGCAAGCCCGCTCCCACATTAGTTTTGTGTCGATCACAAATTAAATGTGGGAGCGGGCTTGCTCGCGAAGAGGCCGGTGCAGGCGCTAGATCAACGTCTCGATACGCAGCGAGTTCGTCGACCCCGGCTGCCCGAACGGCACACCCGCCGTGATCAGCAAGGTGTCGCCACGCTGAGCCATGCCCTGTGCCTGAGCAATCTCCAGCGCCGTCGAGCACACCTCATCCACCTGCCGCAGCCGATCATTGACCACCGAGTGCACGCCCCACGCCACGGTCAAGCGGCGAGCGGTCTGCAGGTTCGGCGTCAGGTTCAGGATCGGCACCGTCGGCCGTTCCCGTGCCGCACGCAGACTTGAGGTGCCGGACTCGCTGTAGTTCACCAGCACCGCCACCGGCAGCACATTGCTGATGCGGCGGATCGCGCAGCTGATGGCGTCGGAAACAGTCGCCTCAGCCTTCGGCCGGCTCACATCCAGTTGCGCCTGATAATCCGGGCCGTTTTCCACCTGGCGAATGATCTTGCTCATCATCTGCACGGCTTCCAGCGGGTACTCGCCGGACGCGGTTTCCGCCGACAACATGACCGCATCGGCACCTTCCGCCACGGCGTTGGCAACGTCAGTCACTTCGGCACGGGTCGGCGCCGGGGAGAAGCGCATCGACTCCAGCATCTGGGTCGCCACCACCACCGGTTTGCCCAGTTGGCGGCAGATGGTGATGATGTTCTTCTGAATCTGCGGCACGCTTTCGGCCGGCACTTCCACGCCAAGATCACCGCGCGCGACCATGATCGCATCGCTCAATTCGGCGATTTCTTGCAGTTGAGTGACGGCCGATGGTTTCTCGATCTTGGCCATCAGAAACGCTTTATCACCGATCAGTTCGCGGGCTTCGCGAATGTCTTCCGGACGCTGCACGAACGACAGCGCGACCCAGTCCACACCCAGCTCCAGACCGAAACTCAAGTCGCGGCGATCCTTGGCAGTCAGCGGGCTCAACTCGAGCACCGCTTGCGGCACATTCACACCTTTGCGGTCCGACAGTTCGCCGCCGTTGAGCACGGTGGTGTCGATGGCGTCGGAGTACTTGGTCACCACCCGCAGACGCAGCTTGCCATCGTCCAGCAGCAGGTCCATGCCTGGCTCCAGCGCGGCGATGATTTCCGGGTGGGGCAGGTTGACCCGGCGTTGATCGCCCGGCGTCGGGTCGAGGTCCAGGCGCAACGCCTGACCGCGATGCAGTTGCACCTTGCCTTCGGCGAATTTGCCGACCCGCAGTTTCGGGCCTTGCAGGTCCATCAGAATGCCCAGTGGATAATTGAGCTGGCGTTCGACTTCACGAATCCACTGGTAGCGCTGGGCGTGGTCGGCGTGATCGCCGTGGCTGAAGTTCAGGCGAAAGATGTTGACCCCGGCCTGCACCAGCTCACGGATGTCATCGATGCCGTCGGTGGCCGGGCCGAGGGTGGCGAGGATTTTGACCTTTTTATCAGGCGTCATTTTTAGGGCTCTCGAGGATCAGGATGGCGCGGAAGTCGTTGACGTTGGTGCGGGTCGGCTCGGTGACGATCAGTGCGTCCAGCGCCTCGAAATAGCCGTAGCCATTGTTGTTGTCCAACTCGTCGCTGGCGCTCAGGCCCAGTGCGGCGGCACGGGCGTAGCTCTCCGGCGTCATGATCGCGCCGGCGTTGTCCTCGGAGCCGTCGATGCCATCGGTGTCGCCGGCCAGGGCGTAGACGCCGGGCAGGCCCTTGAGGCTGTCGGTCAGGCTCAGCAGGAATTCGGCGTTGCGTCCGCCACGGCCATCGCCGCGCACGGTCACGGTGGTTTCGCCGCCAGAAAGAATCACACACGGCGCCGCCAACGGCTGACCATGCAGGACCACTTGCCGCGCGATGCCGGCGTGAACCTTGGCTACTTCGCGGGATTCACCTTCCAGGTCGCCAAGAATCAGCGGACTGAAACCGGCCTGACGGGCTTTCACCGCAGCCGCTTCCAGGGATTGTTGTGGGCGTGCGATCAACTGGAAGTGGCTGCGCGCCAGGCTCGGATCACCGGGTTTGACCGTCTCCGATTCCGGGCTTTGCAGCCAGTTGCGCACCGAGGCCGGAACGTCGATGCCGTAGCGCTTGAGGATCGCCAAGGCTTCGGTGGAAGTGCTCGGGTCGGCCACGGTCGGGCCGGAGGCGATGACCGTGGCGAGGTCGCCCGGCACATCGGAAATCGCATAGGTATAAACAGTGGCAGGCCAGCAGGCCTTGCCGAGACGGCCGCCCTTGATCGCCGAGAGGTGCTTGCGCACGCAGTTCATCTCGCCGATGGTCGCGCCGGATTTAAGCAGGGCTTTGTTGATCGACTGTTTGTCGGCCAGGGTGATACCGGCGGCGGGCAGGGCCAGCAACGCCGACCCACCGCCCGAAAGCAGGAAGATCACGCGGTCGTCTTCGGTCAGGTTGCTGACCAGTTCAAATACACGTTTGGCGACTGCCTGACCGGCTGCATCCGGCACCGGGTGCGCGGCTTCGACCACTTCGATTTTTTCGCACGGGGCGCCGTGACCGTAACGGGTCACCACTAAACCGGTGACTTCACCCTGCCAGCAGCGCTCGACCACCTGGGCCATGGCCGCTGCGGCTTTGCCGGCGCCAATGACGATCACCCGACCGCTGCGATCTTTGGGCAAATGGGCTTCGAGGACTTGCTGCGGATGGGCCGCATCAATGGCTGTGGCAAACAGCTCGCGCAGGAATTGTTGCGGATTGACCGACATGGCGGGCTCCCGGATTTCTTGTTATTTGGAGGGCAACTCGGTCCTGTGGGGGCGGGCTTGCTCGCGAAGGCGGTGTGTCAGTCAACCTATCAGTTGAATGTAAGGCCGCTTTCGCGAGCAAGCCCGCTCCCACAGGTTTTGGTGCAGGGCTTACTTATCGCGAATCGAGAAATTCGCCATGTGTTCCAGGCCCTTGATCAGCGCCGAGTGGTCCCAGTTACTGCCACCGATGGCTGCGCAGGTGCTGAACACTTGCTGCGCGTTGGCGGTGTTCGGCAGGTTGATGTTCAGCTCCTTGGCACCTTGCAGGGCCAGGTTCAGGTCCTTCTGGTGCAGGCTGATGCGGAAGCCCGGGTCGAAGGTGCCTTTGATCATGCGCTCACCGTGCACTTCGAGGATCTTCGACGAAGCGAAACCACCCATCAGCGCTTCACGCACTTTGGCTGGGTCAGCGCCGTTTTTCGAAGCGAACAGCAGGGCTTCGGCCACGGCCTGGATGTTCAGCGCCACGATGATCTGGTTCGCCACTTTCGCGGTTTGACCGTCGCCGTTGCCACCGACCAGGGTGATGTTCTTGCCCATGGCCTGGAACAGCGGCAGGACGCGTTCGAAGGCGTCGGCATCGCCGCCGACCATGATGCTCAGGCTCGCAGCCTTGGCGCCGACTTCACCGCCGGACACTGGCGCGTCGAGGTACTGGGCGCCTTTTTCGTTGATCTTGGCGGCGAAAGCTTTGGTGGCGGTCGGCGAGATCGAGCTCATGTCGATCACGACTTTGCCTTTGCCAACACCGGCCGCAACGCCGTCGGCGCGGAACAGCACGTCATCGACCTGCGGGGTATCCGGCACCATGACGATGATGAATTCGGCTTCCTGGGCGACTTCTTTCGGGTTCGCCAGAGCGACGGCGCCACCGGCAACCAGATCAGCAGGAGCGGGGTCGTGGTGCGCCGACAGGAACAGGCTGTGACCGGCTTTCTGCAGGTTCAACGCCATTGGGTGGCCCATGATGCCGGTGCCGATAAATCCGATTTTAGCCATGAGAAAATCCTCTTGTTTTTGTGTTGCTCGCAAGCAAATAGAGAAGCGCTTTGTGTGGGCGGGCTTGCTCGCGAAAGCGGTGGATCAGTCGACAGGGGTGTTGAATGTCGTTCCGCATTCGCGAGCAAGCCCGCTCCCACAGGGGATTGCGTTAAATCGCGTTATGGGTTTTCAGCCAGCCCAGGCCCGCTTCAGTGGTGGTCAGCGGCTTGTACTCGCAACCGACCCAGCCCTGATAACCGATGCGGTCCAGGTGTTCGAACAGGAAGCGGTAATTGATTTCACCGGTGCCCGGTTCGTTGCGTCCTGGGTTGTCCGCCAACTGCACGTGATTGATTTCGCTCAGGTGCGATTGCAGTGTGCGGGCCAGGTCGCCCTCCATGATTTGCATGTGATAGATGTCGTATTGCAGGAACAGATTGGCGCTGCCGACCTGTTCGCGAATCGACAGGGCTTGCGCCGTGTTGTTCAGGTAGAAACCCGGAATGTCGCGGGTGTTGATCGCTTCCATCACCAGTTTGATGCCCGCCGCTTGCAGCTTGTCGGCTGCGTACTTGAGGTTGGCGACAAAGGTTTTTTCCACGGTGGCATCGTCGACGCCCTGTGGGCGGATACCTGCCAGGCAGTTGACCTGGGTATTGCCCAACACTTGCGCGTAGGCGATTGCCAGATCGACACCGGCGCGGAACTCTTCAACCCGATCCGGCAGGCACGCGATACCGCGTTCGCCCTTGGCCCAGTCACCGGCCGGCAGGTTGAACAGCACCTGGGTCAGACCGTTGGCATCGAGCTTGGCCTTGATCTCGGCAGAGCTGAAGTCGTAGGGGAACAGGTATTCGACACCACTGAAGCCGGCCTTGGCGGCCGCTTCGAAACGGGCAAGAAAATCCTGTTCGGTGAACAGCATGGACAGGTTGGCTGCGAAACGCGGCATGGTGGTCTCCCGTAAGTGTGTGAGGTCCCCTGTGGGAGCGGGCCTGCTCGTGAAAGCGGTGTGTCGGTCAACATCTCTGTTGAATGTGAAGCCGCCTTCGCGAGCAAGCCCGCGTCTACAGTGGGAACGATCAGCAGTTAATCGAGCAACGAAATCGCCGTTGGCGCATCGTTGCCGACCAGCGCCAGGTCTTCGAATTCGTTGACGGCGTTGATCTCGGTGCCCATGGAAATGTTGGTCACGCGCTCCAGGATGATCTCGACGATCACTGGCACCTTGAACTCTTCGATCAGTTCCTGAGCCTTGCGCAGGGCAGGCTGGATCTGACCCGGTTCGAACACCCGCAGCGCCTTGCAACCGAGGCCCTCGGCCACCGCGACGTGATCGACACCGTAACCGTTGAGTTCCGGCGCGTTCAGGTTATCGAAGGACAGCTGCACGCAGTAGTCCATGTCGAAACCGCGCTGGGCCTGACGAATCAGCCCCAGGTACGAGTTGTTTACCACAACGTGGATGTACGGCAGTTTGAACTGCGCGCCTACCGCCAATTCTTCGATCATGAACTGGAAATCATAATCGCCCGACAGCGCTACGACCTTGCGGCTCGGATCAGCCTTGACCACGCCCAGCGCCGCCGGAATGGTCCAGCCCAACGGGCCGGCCTGACCGCAGTTGATCCAGTGACGCGGTTTGTAGACGTGCAGGAACTGCGCGCCGGCAATCTGCGACAGACCGATGGTGCTGACGTAGCAGGTGTCTTTGCCAAACACCTGGTTCATCTCTTCGTACACGCGCTGCGGCTTGACCGGCACGTTGTCGAAGTGGGTTTTGCGTTGCAGGCTGGCTTTGCGCTGCTGGCAGTCTTGCAGCCAGGCGCTGCGGTTTTTCAACTTGCCGGCGGCTTGCCATTCGCGAGCGACTTCGATGAACACGGTCAGCGCGGCAGCGGCGTCGGACACGATGCCCAAGTCCGGGTTGAACACACGGCCGATTTGCGTCGGCTCGATGTCGACGTGAATGAACTTGCGACCTTCGGTGTACACGTCGATCGAACCGGTGTGACGGTTGGCCCAACGGTTACCGATGCCCAGCACGACGTCGGATTTGAGCATCGTCGCGTTGCCGTAGCGGTGCGAAGTTTGCAGACCGACCATGCCGACCATCAACGGGTGATCGTCCGGGATGGTGCCCCAACCCATCAGGGTCGGAATGACCGGAATGCCGGTCAGCTCGGCGAATTCCACCAGCAACTCGCTGGCGTCGGCATTGATGATGCCGCCACCGGCGACCAGCAATGGACGCTCGGCCTGATCGAGCATGGCCAGGGCCTTCTCGATTTGCACGCGGTTAGCGGTTGGCTTGGCCAGCGGCAGTGGTTCGTAGGCGTCGATGTCGAATTCGATTTCAGCCATCTGCACGTCGAACGGCAGGTCGATCAGCACCGGGCCCGGACGGCCGGAGCGCATTTCGTAGAAGGCTTTCTGGAATGCATAAGGCACTTGGCCCGGTTCCATGACGGTGGTTGCCCACTTGGTCACTGGCTTGACGATGGCGGTGATGTCGACGGCCTGGAAGTCTTCCTTGTGCATACGGGCGCGGGGTGCTTGCCCGGTGATGCAAAGAATCGGGATCGAGTCGGCCGAGGCGCTATAGAGCCCGGTGACCATGTCAGTACCGGCAGGGCCCGAAGTCCCGATGCACACGCCAATGTTGCCAGCCTTGGTGCGGGTGTAACCCTCGGCCATGTGCGAGGCGCCTTCAACGTGGCGAGCGAGGACGTGATCGATGCCACCGACCTTCTGCAGGGCGGAGTACAGCGGGTTGATCGCGGCGCCCGGGATGCCAAAAGCGGTATCAACCCCTTCACGGCGCATCACCAGAACGGCGGCTTCGATTGCTCTCATTTTGCTCATGGTTTTGGTGCCTCTTACGTTTTGTAATTGTATACAAGTTGCTTTGCGCAGAGTGTATTCACGGCGGACGGCGCAGGTCAATCCATTTTCTCAAGCGCCCGTTTCATTCGTCGGAAGCCCGTTCTACTGTGGCTTTTCGTCGCATGTGGCGCTTTTCGAGAATTATTGTATACAAAAAAATAACTCATTGTGTTCTATTTGTTGCATCGGACTTCTGAACAAAAAGAAGGCCAACAGCTTTCCCTATAACAAAATGAGGACGGCACCATGAGCGCTTTAACCTTGAAAGTTGCAGTCAACCTGACCAGTCAGGCCATCTCCGCAGGGCGTGCAATCTCCGCGGCTCCCTTGGCCATCGCGGTACTGGACGCCGGTGGGCACCTGATCTCCCTGCAACGCGAAGACGGCGCCAGCCTGCTACGCCCGCAGATCGCCATCGGCAAAGCCTGGGGCGCCATTGCCCTGGGCAAGGGGTCACGCCTGCTGGCGCTGGACGCACAACAACGCCCGGCGTTTATCGCCGCGTTGAACAGTTTGGGGCAGGGCAGCGTCGTGCCGGCACCGGGTGGTGTATTGATTCGGGATCAGGACGGGAACGTGCTGGGGGCTGTCGGGATCAGCGGTGATCTGTCTGATGTCGATGAGCAGTGTGCGATCAATGCGATTGAGGCGTTGGGGTTGCGGGCGGATGCGGGGGTTACTGCTTGATCTTCAGCGTCTGAGCAATTGCCATCGCGGGCAAGCCCGCTCCCACAAGGATCGGCGGCGTTCACATATTTTGTGTACACCAACAGACCCTGTGGGAGCGGGCTTGCCCGCGATGGCTATCTACCAGACACATCCAGCTAATAGTCTCTATCACCACCCGCCATTTCCAGGTCTAGCTTTTCTAATGGATGAATCATGAGAGAGGCAAAGGAATGCCTGATTTACCCGCTTCACATCGTCTGAGAACGGGTCGCTATGCCGAGCCCAACCGAATCTATTTACTCACCACCAATACGCTAAATCGTGAACCGGTTTTTGAGGATTTCGCTTTGGGCAGATTGGTAGTGCATCAATTTCGCCAAGCACAGAATCTGGGGTTGGTGAATTCACTGGCTTGGGTAGTTATGCCTGATCACTTTCACTGGCTGGTCGAATTGGAAAAATGTTCGCTCAGTAAATTGATGCGTCAAACCAAATCATTGATTACTCGAGAGGTGAACCTTTTCAGTAATAGGAATGGGCCACTCTGGCAGCAGGGTTATCACGACCGAGCGTTAAGGAGAGAAGAGGACTTAGTGAAGATGGCGCGGTATGTTGTTGCCAACCCATTGCGGGCGGGACTAGTTGAAAAGCTGGGCGACTATCCGTTGTGGGATGCGATTTGGGTTTGAATTGAAATAGAGTTGCTTTCTTCGCGAGCAGGCTCGCTCCCACAGGGGATTTGTGAGCACCAAAAATCCAGAGTGGGAGCGGGCTTGCTCGCGAACAGCCGCGCTGCGGTCTACCGATCCGGCTCACACCCCTTCAACACCAACCGGATAATCGTCTGCGCCGCTGCTTCGTAATCGCTTTCATCCAGCTTGGCCTTGCCGGTGATGGCGGTGATTTGCCAGTCGAAGTCGGCGTAGGTCTGGGTGGCGGCCCAGATGCTGAACATCAGGTGGTTCGGGTCGATGGGGGCTATCTGGCCGCGATCGATCCAGGTCTGGATGCAGTCGATGTTGTGCCGGGCCTGGCCGTTGAGCTGTTCGACCAGGTCGGCGCTCAGGTGGGGCGCGCCGTGCATGATCTCGCTGGCGAACACTTTGGACGCAAACGGTAAATCCCGGGAGATGCGGATTTTCGAGCGGATGTAGCCGCTCAGCACTTCGCTGGGCACGCCATCGGCGTTGAACGGCGTCGAGGCCTGCAGGATGGGCTCGATGATACTTTCCAGGACCTCGCGGTAGAGGTTTTCCTTGGATTTGAAGTAGTAGTAGACGTTGGGCTTGGGCAATCCCGCTTTGGCTGCGATGTCACTGGTTTTGGTCGCAGCGAAGCCCTTGTCGGCAAATTCTTCACTGGCGGCACGCAGGATCAGTTCTTTGTTGCGCTCGCGGATAGTGCTCATAAACCAGGGGGTTCCTTGCCTGTTCTGGCGGTTGCGCATGGTAGCACCGGCCTCGCGCGACGCTCAAGAATGCCCCGCAGTACGTTGGGCCGCGCTATGCTGCGCAGCATTCACTATTCGAAGGAAACCAGATTCATGGCAGGAAGCAGTTTGCTGTTGTTGATCGACGACATTGCCGCGGTCCTCGACGATGTGGCGTTGATGACCAAAATGGCCGCGAAAAAGACGGCCGGCGTGCTCGGCGATGACCTGGCGCTCAACGCCCAGCAAGTCTCCGGCGTGCGTGCCGAGCGGGAAATCCCGGTGGTGTGGGCGGTCGCCAAGGGCTCGTTTCTCAACAAACTGATCCTGGTGCCGTCGGCCTTGGCCATCAGTGCGTTCATTCCGTGGATGGTCACGCCGCTATTGATGGTCGGTGGTGCTTACCTGTGTTTCGAAGGTTTCGAGAAACTCGCCCATAAGTTTTTGCACAGCAAGGCTGAAGAGCAGGCCGAGCATGCCGAGCTGGTCGAAGCTGTGGCCGATCCGGCGGTCGATCTGGTGGCGTTCGAGAAAGACAAGATCAAGGGGGCCATCCGCACCGACTTCATCCTTTCGGCGGAAATCATCGCCATCACCCTCGGGACCGTGGCTGATGCGTCTCTGACCCAGCAGGTCATGGTGCTGTCGGGCATCGCCATCGTCATGACCATAGGCGTCTATGGCCTGGTGGCGGGCATCGTCAAACTCGACGACCTGGGTTTGTGGATGACCCAGAAGCCTGGGCAAATGGCCAAAAGCATCGGCGGCGGCATTCTGCGTGCGGCACCGTACATGATGAAAAGCCTGTCGGTGATCGGCACGGCGGCAATGTTCCTGGTAGGCGGCGGGATTCTCACCCATGGCGTGCCGGTGGTTCATCACTGGATCGAAAGCGTCAGCGCGGGTGTCGGTGGTGCCGGATTTATCGTGCCGACGTTGCTGAATGCGGTGGCGGGGATTGTCGCTGGGGCGGTGGTGTTGGCGGGTGTGATGGCTGTCAGCAAAATCTGGAAAACTATGAAAGGCTGAAGTCGAACACGATCTAAATGTGGGGGCGGGCTTGCTCGCGAAAGCGGTGTATCAGTCAACATAGATGCTCAATGTTATGGCCTCTTCGCGAGCAAGCCCGCTCCCACAGTTGACTCGTGGTGTCTGATCCGCCACGCATGAATAAGGCCATTCGACTCGCATCGAATGGCCTTTTTTATTGCCGCCGAAATTACTCGGCAATCTGCAACTTGCGCGACTCGGTGTACACGTAACGCACTTTCTCGTACTCGAACGGCGTGTTCAGCTGACCGTAGCGGAAGCCGGTCTGGTAGCGCTTGTCGACGGCGCGCAATAGCCAGACCTCCGGATGGTTGGAGCTGACTTCCGCGACGTTCAGGAAGTTGATCGCCGATTCTGCGGTGAAGTCCACCGCCAGCCCGCCGGTGTCGCGGATGTTCGAGGGGCCGAGGATCGGCAATACGAAGTAGGCGCCGCTCGGTACGCCGTAGAAGCCCAGCGTCTGGCCGAAGTCTTCGGCCTGGCGCGGAAGGCCCATGGCGGTGGCCGGGTCCCACAGGCCGGCGATGCCTACGGTGGTGTTGAGCAGCAGGCGCGCGGTGGTTTCCATCGAACGCTGGCCTTTGAACTGCAGCAAGCTGTTCATCAGGTTCGGCACGTCGCCGAGGTTGTTGAAGAAGTTGCTCACGCCCGTGCGCAGGAAGCTCGGCGTGATGTAGCGATAGCCGTCGACTACGGGCAGGAACACCCATTGGTCGAAGCGATAGTTGAAGTGGTAGACGCGGCGGTTCCACTCTTCCAACGGGTCGTAGACGTTCAGCGCGTTGAGCGTCGAGCGCTCGAACTCGCGCTGATCCAGCCCCGGGTTGAATTTGAGTTTGCTCAGCGGTTCCTTGAAACCGTCACTGTCGACCACGACAGGGGCGTTGGCTTTGCTGTTGTCGGCATTGGCGACGCCTGCACAGAGTAACGCTGCGATTAGCAGGAGATATTTAGCCACGGAAGAACTCCAGCATGGCGTCGCTGTTGACGCGGTAATTAAGGTTGCCGCAATGGCCGCCCAGCGGATAAACGGTCAAGCGATCGCCAAAGGTCTTGCGCAGGAAACCGAGGTCGCCGGGGCCGAGGATCACGTCGTCGGCGTTGTGCATGACGGCGATTTTCGGGCTGTCGCGCAGGTAATCCTTCAGCGCATACAAACTGACCTGGTCGATCAGTTGCAGCAGGCTGCCGCCGTCGGTGCGGGCACGCCACATCGGGATGACCTGTTCAGTGATGTAGCAATCGAAGTCGCATTGCAGCGCGCGCTTGAGGAACGGCGTGAGCGTGGTGCCTTCGGTAATCGGGTATTTCGGTGGGGTGATCAGGCCGCGACGGTTGATCAGGTCCGAGGTGAAGGCAATGTCGGCCGCCGAGAAGCGGAACGAGGTGCCGATCAGCATGGCCATCTGTTCGTTGCTCAGGTGCTGCTTGGACTGCTGGAAGTCGTAGAGCAGCGCATCGTTGAGGTCGATGTAGCCCTTTTGCTGGAAGTAGCGGGTCAGTTTGTCGAGCACCAGTTCATAAAAAGTGGTGGTGTTGTTGATGCCCTTGACCTCGGTTTGCACCAGCTTGTCCAGATTGGTGATCGAGGTGTAGAGGTTGACCGGCGGGTTCAGCAACAAGACTTTCTTGAAGTTGAAGCTGCGGCGGGTTTCATCGAGGTGTGCGACGAATGCCGCATCCAGTGCGCCCAGGCTGTAACCGGTCAGGTAGTAATCGGTGACCGGCACATCAGGGTTTTGCGCGCGCACGGCCTGCATCACCCGGTACATGTCTTCGGCGTCTTCCTTGGTGATACCGGGTGTGGCAAAGCGTGAGGCGGAGCTCATGAAGTCGAAGCTGGTGGGCGACGACAGTTGCACCACGTGATAGCCAGCCTTGTAGTAGAGCTTTTTCAGGTATTCGTTGAGGGTGCTGTCGTAGCGCGCGCCGGTGCCGGCGATCAGGAAGATCAGCGGTGCTGCTTTATCCTGGGTGGCGATGCGATAGGTGAGTTTCTTCACCGGCCAGAAGTTGTCCGGCAATTCGAATTCACGCTCCGGGCGCAACGTGACGCTGCGGGTCTCCTGATTAATGTCGTCGTCCAGCGGCAACTCCGGGCGCAAGTCCGGCGGTGTCGTGGCGATGGTCGCCTCGAACGGGTTGGTCAAGGGGTAGCCATAGCTGGCGGCGTCGATGTCGGCCGCCAGTGCAGACGCACTCAAAATAAGGCCGCCAAACAGGGCGGCGAAGCGCAAGGAACGGAGCATGACTAGATCCCTTAGAGGAAGGTGCCGAATAAAGTTCGCAGGTATGACCACCGGATTTGCGCCAAAGTGCCATGCAGCGGCACCAAACAGGCCTAATTTCAGAGCAATGGTAGCTGGACGATACACTTTGCAGCTGTTTCGTGACCAATTATCTGTTTCGTGCGTTTGCTAACCGCTGTCGGAGGATTAAGCTGGCCGCCGTTTTCGTTTATTGGAGTGCTTCATGTCCCGCCGTCTGCCCGTGATTCTGCTGCTTGTTTTGCTGCCTTTATGGCTGGCCGCCAGTTATGGCGCGCGTTATGGCTTCATGGAGGATGCGCAGTGGGTCGGCATCTGCGTGGACGAAGCGAGTCGCTGGGAATGCCAGGTCCGGTCGAGCCTGGGCTTGATGATTCATTTCAAGGTATTGGGCTGGGCGGCGTTGGCTGCTGCGGTGACCAGTTTTGTACTGCCGGGTCGGGCAGGGTGGTGGTTGGCAGTGCTGGCGCTGGTGTTCGGGTTTCCGGCGCTGGCGTTGTACAACACAACTTTGGCGGTGTTTGCGGTGGTGATTGCTGCTTTGCGGTTGGTCCGGGCTTCCCGTAGCGCTTGATAGTCAGTATTCGCGAGCAAGCCCGCTCCCACACTCGACCGCATCTATGATGAGAATGCGGTCAAATGTGGGAGCGGGCTTGCTCGCGAAGAGGCCGGCAGCGACGCTGAAGATTAGCCTTTGCGAACCCGTAAGCAGCGCCACAACGCCGCCACCATCAACCCACTCACCAGCGCCCAACCCCAAGCCTGCTGATTCTGCAAACCTTCGACATACAGTTGCGGCGCAATCCCGGCACCAACAATGAACGTCAGCAGCGCAATCTCACGGCGCGGCACGCTCACCGGCCGGCACAGATAAACCAGTGCCGGCAGGATGAACGCGACACTCGGGAAGCTGCGATAGCGCGGGTCGAACACCAGCTCCAGCATCGTCACTGCCGCGGCAAAGCCTGCTACCGCCACTAGCCAGCCCGCCCGACGCTCCAGCGCATTGAACGCTCGTTCACGCCAGCCTTTGCGAGCGCTCAGCGTCAGTGCCGCGTGGGCGAGGACCAACAGGTTCAAAGCCGTCAACAAAGCGACCCACAGCCATTCACTGGCAAACCGGGTGGTGACTCGTGCCAGGTCGCCCCAGGCGCCAATCGAGCAAGCCGCCAGGGCACCCAGCAGCGGTAGAACCAGCGCAGCGCGAGTGCTGCGAACGCGACCGCCAAGGATCAGCGTGCCGAGGAAGATCAAGCCACCCACCACCAGCCATTGCGACCAGTACGGCACGTTCGATACTGGCCCGGCCAGCACGCCCTTGTCCTGGCGATCGGCATCGAACAGCCCCCAGTAGCCACCGACCGCACCTTCGCTGGCGCGTTTCCATGGCTGGTCGAAGGCTTCGATCAGGTTGTAATGCCAGCCTTGTTGCTCGGCCATGATGACAAAAGCGCGTATGAACTTGGCTTCATTGACCCGGCTCGGCAGGGCGGTTTCGCGCTGACGGCCTTCGCTCGGCCAACCGGTTTCGCCAATCATCACGTCCTTGGGTGCGAACCTGTTGCCGAACACCTGACGCACTTCGGCCACATGCTGCAGGGCGGCATCGATGTTCGACGGGTCATCTTCCCAGTACGGCAGCAAGTGGATGGTCAGGAAATCCACCGTCGGCGCGACTTCCGGGTGCTTGAGCCAGAACTCCCAGACGTCGGCATAAGTGACAGGCTGTTTGACCTGGCCTTTGACTTTGTTAATCAGCTTGGCCAGTTGCGTGCCGGTGATTTCCTTGCGCAACAAAGCTTCGTTGCCGACGATCACCGACGTCACCACGTCCGCGTTGGCGTTGGCCGAGGCGATCAGCAGGTTCACCTCTTTCTCGGTGTCCACCGGGTTGCTGTTGACCCAGGCACCGATCATCAACTTCAGACCGTGCTTGCGCGCCAATTCGGGTAGGGCCTCGAGGCCGGTCATGGAATACGTGCGGATGCATTCGAAGCTTTTGGCCAGCAGCGCGAGGTCGGCGTCCATGCGCTCGGGGCGCAACTTGAACGGCACATCGAACGGTGATTGGTCTTTATCAAACGGGGTGTAGGAGGCGCACTGCAGCTTGTGCGTCGCGCTGGCGACATCCGGCAGAATCACCGGTTTGCCGAGGCCATACCAGAAGCCGCCGAGGGCAAAAAGCCCCAGCAGGCAGGCAAAAAGATAAGCAAAAAAAGGAAAGCGGGATGTCGCGGGCATGGTCAGGACGTCTGGGAGCAAAGCCGCGCATGTTACCTGCATTTGCCCCGCGCTTGGTGTCCCGCATGATTTTGACATGCAAAGTCCGGGCGGATTGGCGGGCGGACTTTCGGTGGTCTAGATTAATGGCGTTCTGATGTCGTTTCTCGATGCCTTGAGGTCGCTGGCAGAGCAGGTCGCTCTTGGCGTCAGGTTGATTATCGACGCATCAGTGCTCTCATAGATAAATCGCTGATGTTCGAACGAGTTTGCGGTGAGGCGTGATGGGGGCGCTGTGCACCATAACAATACGTTGACGCGACTCGGCCTTCGTCGAGCGCAGCACTTTCGGGGAAGTAACGATGAAGATGCGACGACTCTTGGGCGCAGGTGCCGCTTTGGTGCTGGCGATCAGTTCTACCGTGGCCAGCGCCGCAGACAAGGCAGTGACCATTGGTTATGTAGACGGCTGGTCCGACAGCGTCGCCACGACCAACGTGGCCGCTGAAGTGATCCGGCAGAAACTCGGGTATGACGTGAAACTGCAAGCCGTTGCCACCGGGATCATGTGGCAGGGCGTGGCCACTGGCAAACTCGACGCCATGATGTCGGCCTGGTTGCCGGTGACTCACGGCGAATACTGGACCAAGAACAAGGATCAAGTCGTCAACTACGGCTCGAACTTCAAGGACGCGAAAATCGGCTTGATCGTGCCGGAGTACGTCAAGGCTAAATCCATTGACGATCTTAAGACCGACGATAGCTTCAAAGGTCGTATCGTCGGCATCGACGCCGGTTCAGGCGTGATGCTCAAGACTGATCAGGCGATCAAGGATTACGGCCTGACCAATTACACCCTCAAGGCCAGTTCCGGCGCCGGCATGATTGCCGAACTGACCCGTGCGGAGAAGAAAAACGAATCCATTGCCGTCACCGGTTGGGTGCCGCACTGGATGTTCGCCAAGTGGAAACTGCGTTTCCTGGACGACCCGAAAGGCGTGTATGGCGCGGCTGAAACCGTGGACAACATCGGCAGCAAAGAACTGGCAACCAAAGCACCGGAAGTTGCGAAGTTCCTGAAGAACTTCCAGTGGGCATCGAAAGACGAAATCGGCGAAGTCATGTTGGCGATCCAGGACGGCGCCAAACCAGAAGCCGCAGCGAAGGATTGGGTAGCAAAACACCCGGAACGCGTTGCAGACTGGATCAAATGATTTGAGCTGAAGCGTCTGTTCAGCACCTCCCAGGGCCGCTTGGCATCATCGCCAAGCGGCTTTTTGCATTTTGGTATTACTGCTGGGTGAAGATGGATACAAAGCAGGCTAATTAATAGTTGCTGGAAAATGGCGTTACCGTCATGTCGTTCTAATACTAAGGTCGTCTGGAACCAGTTCCGCAGCCGCATAGAGTGGATAACGTTCTAACTTCATCTGTGCTGCGAGGATAAAAACAATGAACGACAGCATTTACCTCTCGATTCAAAACAGCCCGCGCTTCAAGGAGCTGGTTAGTAAGAGGGAACGATTCGCCTGGATTCTTTCGGCGATCATGCTTGGGCTTTACTCCGGATTCATCCTTTTGATTGCTTACGGGCCGCATATTCTGGGCGCGAAAATCAGCCCCGAGTCTTCGATTACCTGGGGCATACCGATCGGTGTCGGGCTGATTCTCTCGGCCTTTATCCTGACCGGTGTTTACGTGCGACGCGCCAACGGCGAATTCGACGACCTGAACAATGCGATTCTCAAGGAGGCTCAGCAATGATCCGGCGTCTATTGGCTCTATTGAGCGTTGCAGCATTCGCACCTGGTGCCTGGGCGGCTGACGCCCTGACTGGCGCCGTTCAGAAACAACCGCTTAACGTCGCCGCGATCCTGATGTTCGTGGCGTTCGTCGGCGCGACTTTGTATATCACCTACTGGGCCTCCAAGAAAAACAACTCGGCCGCCGACTACTACGCGGCTGGCGGCAAGATCACCGGTTTCCAGAACGGTCTGGCGATTGCCGGTGACTACATGTCCGCGGCGTCCTTCCTGGGTATTTCTGCCCTGGTGTTCACCTCCGGCTACGACGGCCTGATCTACTCGATCGGCTTCCTGGTGGGCTGGCCGATCATTCTGTTTCTGATCGCCGAGCGCCTGCGTAACCTGGGTAAGTACACCTTTGCCGACGTGGCGTCCTATCGCCTCGGGCAAACCCAGATTCGCTCGCTGTCCGCTTGCGGTTCGCTGGTAGTGGTGGCGTTCTACCTGATCGCGCAAATGGTCGGTGCCGGCAAGCTGATCCAGCTGCTGTTCGGTCTCGACTATCACATTGCGGTGATCCTGGTGGGTATCCTGATGTGCATGTACGTGCTGTTCGGCGGCATGCTGGCGACCACTTGGGTGCAGATCATCAAGGCGGTGCTGCTGCTGTCTGGTGCCTCGTTCATGGCGCTGATGGTCATGAAGCACGTCAACTTCGACTTCAACGCGCTGTTCTCCGAGGCGATCAAGGTTCACCCTAAAGGTGAGGCGATCATGAGCCCGGGCGGTCTGGTGAAAGACCCGATCTCCGCGTTCTCCCTTGGCCTGGCGCTGATGTTCGGTACCGCTGGCCTGCCACACATCCTGATGCGCTTCTTCACCGTGAGTGACGCGAAAGAAGCTCGCAAAAGCGTGCTGTATGCAACCGGCTTCATCGGCTACTTCTACATCCTGACCTTCATCATCGGCTTCGGCGCGATCCTGCTGGTCAGCACCAATCCGGCCTTTAAAGATGCGGCTGGTGCGCTGTTGGGCGGTAACAACATGGCGGCGGTGCACCTGGCCAACGCGGTCGGTGGCAGTATTTTCCTGGGCTTCATCTCGGCGGTAGCGTTCGCGACCATTCTGGCGGTGGTTGCCGGTCTGACCCTGGCCGGTGCTTCGGCGGTGTCTCATGACCTGTATGCCAGTGTGATCAAGAAGGGCAAGGCCAACGAGAAGGACGAGATTCGCGTCTCGAAAATCACCACCATCGCCCTGGCGGTGCTGGCGATCGGTCTGGGCATTTTGTTCGAAAGCCAGAACATCGCGTTCATGGTCGGCCTGGCGTTCTCCATCGCGGCGAGCTGTAACTTCCCGGTGCTGCTGCTTTCCATGTATTGGAAGAACCTGACCACTCGCGGTGCGATGATCGGTGGCTGGTTGGGTCTGGTGAGTGCTGTTGGCTTGATGGTCCTTGGGCCAACCATCTGGGTGCAGATCCTGCATCACGAGAAGGCTATCTTCCCGTATGAGTACCCGGCGCTGTTCTCGATGATCATTGCGTTTGTAGGGATCTGGTTCTTCTCGATCACTGACAAGTCCAAAGCGGCAGACAATGAGCGGGCGCTGTTCTTCCCGCAATTCGTTCGCTCGCAGACTGGGTTGGGAGCGAGTGGGGCGGTTTCGCACTAAGGCTTCACAGATCTATTTGTAAGCTGCGTTAACACGAAATGCCCTGATCGAGAGATCGGGGCATTTTTTTGTGCGCTGATCGCCCGAAACCTATAGGGGCGACGCTTTTCCGCGAAAGTGGTCTCATGATCGATTCGTTTGTTATGGATATACGCCGTTCAATTGTGGGGGTGAGCCGCCTGCTCGCGATGGCAGCCTGGCGGTCTGCCAAAGACTTGTGGATGCCCCAGATCTCCTGTGGGAGCGGGCTTGCTCGCGAAGCGGTTGATCTTGCCGTTGCCGTTGCCGTTGCCGTTGCCGTTGCTTTGCTTTGGCTTTGGATCTGCACGCCCCTTTCCCAGGGCCGAACGCAGGCGTTGCGCAGGGGCCTCTACGGCAGGGGTGGCGGCGGGCCCCCGGCCCATACACGCTTTTCGAAAGTGACTCGCTGTAAAAGCGAAACCGACAGCCGCCGTTACCGCAGAAACGGATATGTACCCAACCAAAGAGCCCTCAAAGTGCACAAACAAAAACGGCCGCTATATAAATAGAGGCCGTTTCCGGTGCAGCTCAAGACATTATCGCAAGACAGGTCTTATTTGCGGTCTTCCAGATTGGTGATATCACGCGACTCGTAGCCAGTGTACAACTGGCGCGGGCGGCCGATCTTGTACGGGCTGGAGAGCATTTCTTTCCAGTGGGAGATCCAGCCGACAGTCCGCGCCAGGGCGAAGATGACGGTGAACATGCTGGTCGGAATGCCTATCGCCTTGAGGATGATCCCCGAGTAGAAGTCGACGTTCGGATACAGCGAGCGTTCGATGAAGTACGGGTCGGTCAGGGCGATCTCTTCCAGGCGCATGGCCAGTTCGAGTTGCGGATCGTTGGTGATACCCAGTTCCTTCAGCACTTCGTCGCAGGTCTGCTTCATCACTGTGGCGCGTGGGTCGCGGTTTTTGTAAACCCGGTGACCGAAGCCCATCAGTTTGAACGGATCGTTCTTGTCCTTGGCCTTGGCGATGTACTTGTCGATGTTCGAGACATCGCCAATTTCGTCAAGCATGGTCAGAACAGCTTCGTTCGCGCCGCCGTGGGCAGGGCCCCACAGTGCAGCGATGCCGGCGGCGATACAGGCGAACGGGTTGGCACCCGAAGAGCCGGCCAGGCGTACGGTGGAAGTCGATGCGTTCTGCTCGTGGTCGGCATGGAGGATGAAGATCCGGTCCATGGCCTTGGCGAGCACCGGGCTGATCGGTTTGATCTCGCACGGGGTGTTGAACATCATGTGCAGGAAGTTTTCCGCGTACGTCAGGTCGTTGCGCGGGTACATCATGGGTTGGCCCATGGAGTACTTGTAAACCATCGCTGCCAGGGTCGGCATCTTGGCAACCAGGCGGATCGCGGAAATTTCGCGATGCTGCGGGTTATTGATGTCCAGGGAGTCGTGGTAGAAGGCCGAGAGAGCGCCGACTACACCGCACATGACGGCCATCGGGTGGGCGTCGCGGCGGAAGCCGTTGAAGAAGGTCTTCAGCTGCTCGTGAACCATGGTGTGGTTCTTGACGGTGCTGACGAACTGGGCCTTCTGTTCTGCGGTCGGCAATTCGCCGTTGAGCAGCAGATAGCAGGTTTCCAGGTAGTCCGACTTTTCAGCCAGCTGTTCGATCGGGTAGCCGCGGTGCAGCAGAATGCCGTTGTCGCCGTCGATATAGGTGATCTTCGACTCGCAGGAGGCGGTCGACATGAAACCAGGGTCAAAGGTGAAACGGCCCGTGGCCGTCAGGCCCCGAACATCGATTACATCGGGACCAACGGTGCCGGTTAAAATGGGCAGCTCGACGGGGGCTGCGCCCTCGATGATCAACTGCGCTTTTTTGTCAGCCATGTGGCCTCCTATTTATGCTTGAAATCATCAGACAGACCCCCCACGCAGGGCCCGCACCACTATAGTGAGATAAATTCGAATGTCAATTTGCCTAAAGTCTTGCTCCAGAAGGCTTTAACCGGACTTTTTCCTCGAAATTGACTGCCATTTACGCCTTTTATACGACTTGTGCAATGAGCTATTAGGGGAAGGCGAACGCGTTGTCATTAGTAGCCTAACTGTCTATACTCGGCCACCGACCGCCAGGGGCTTTTGGGCCCGCTTTATTGGGGGTCGCATCCCTGGGTGGTGGTTACCTGACCAGTGCACTCCCCAACAACTTTGCCCTGATTGTTAGGGGCTCTTCAGTGTGAAAAAAGCCGTGAAAAGCCAACGACCTGTAAACCTAGACCTAAGGACCATCAAACTCCCCATCACCGGCGTTACGTCGTTTCTTCACCGTGTTTCCGGCATCATCCTCTTCCTGGGCCTTGGCTTCATGCTGTATGCATTGAGCAATTCCCTGGGTTCCGAGGAAGGTTTTGCCGACGTGAAGGCAACCTTGACCAGCCCTCTGGCCAAGTTCGTAGCATGGGGCCTCCTGTCCGCTCTTCTGTATCACTTGGTAGCCGGTGTGCGCCATATGATTATGGACATGGGCATCGGTGAGACGCTGGAAGGCGGCACGCTGGGCTCGAAAATCATTATCGCCGTGTCTGCGGTGTTGATCGTTCTGGCGGGAGTTTGGATATGGTAACCAGCGTTACGAACCTGTCGCGTTCAGGCCTCTATGACTGGATGGCACAGCGTGTGTCTGCGGTCGTTCTCGCGGCTTATTTCATCTTCCTGATCGGATACCTCGTTGCGAACCCTGGCATTGACTACGCCCAATGGCATGGCCTGTTCGCCCACAACGGAATGCGTATCTTCAGTCTGCTGGCCCTCGTTGCCCTTGGCGCTCACGCCTGGGTCGGCATGTGGACCATCGCGACCGACTACCTGACGCCGATGGCGCTGGGCAAGTCCGCGACTGCAGTACGTTTCCTCTTCCAGGCAGTATGCGGCGTCGCGATGTTCGCGTACTTCGTCTGGGGTGTGCAGATTCTTTGGGGTATCTGATTCATGTCTAATACAGTTAATACGCTTTCGTTCGACGCCATCATCATTGGCGGCGGCGGTGCTGGCATGCGCGCTGCTCTGCAGCTGGCACAGGGCGGTCACAAGACTGCCGTAGTCACCAAGGTTTTCCCGACTCGTTCGCACACTGTATCCGCCCAGGGTGGCATCACCTGCGCCATCGCCTCGGCAGACCCGAACGATGACTGGCGCTGGCACATGTACGATACCGTCAAGGGTTCCGACTATATCGGTGACCAGGACGCTATCGAATACATGTGTTCCGTAGGCCCGGAAGCGGTCTTCGAGCTCGAGCACATGGGCTTGCCGTTCTCCCGTACCGAACAGGGCCGCATCTATCAGCGTCCGTTCGGCGGTCAGTCGAAAGACTTCGGTAAAGGTGGCCAGGCTGCTCGTACGTGCGCCGCTGCCGACCGTACCGGTCACGCGCTGCTGCACACCCTGTACCAGGCCAACCTGAAGGCCGGCACCGTATTCCTCAATGAATACTACGGCGTCGACCTGGTGAAGAACGAAGATGGTGCCTTTGTCGGCATGATCGTGATCTGCATCGAAACTGGCGAAACTTCCTACGTCCGCGCTAACGCCACCGTTCTGGCGACTGGCGGTGCAGGTCGCATCTACTCGTCCACCACCAATGCCCTGATCAACACCGGTGACGGCGTCGGCATGGCTCTGCGTGCTGGCGTGCCGGTACAAGACATCGAAATGTGGCAGTTCCACCCGACCGGCATCGCCGGCGCCGGTGTACTGGTTACCGAAGGCTGCCGCGGTGAAGGCGGTTACCTGATCAACAAGCACGGCGAGCGTTTCATGGAGCGTTATGCTCCGAACGCCAAAGACCTGGCTGGTCGTGACGTTGTTGCCCGTTCGATGGTTAAAGAAATCATCGCCGGCAACGGTTGCGGTCCGGATGGCGACCACGTAATGCTGAAACTCGATCACCTCGGTGAAGAAGTTCTGCACAGCCGTCTGCCAGGCATCATGGAGCTGTCCAAGACCTTCGCCCACGTCGATCCAGCCGTGGCGCCGATTCCGGTCGTTCCAACCTGCCACTATATGATGGGCGGCGTTGCCACCAACATTCATGGTCAGGCAATCACCCAGGACGCCGATGGCGTTGACCAGATCATTCCTGGTCTGTTCGCAGTAGGCGAAGTGGCTTGCGTATCGGTTCACGGTGCCAACCGTCTGGGCGGCAACTCGTTGCTCGACCTGGTGGTATTCGGTCGTGCAGCCGGCCTGTTCCTGGAACAGACCCTGAAAGAAGGCGTCGACTACGCCCGTCCTCGCCAGTCCGACATCGACGCTGCCCTGGCACGTCTCGATGGCCTGAACTCGCGTACTGAAGGCGAAGACGTAGCCACCCTGCGTAAAGAGCTGCAAAGCTGCATGCAGAACTACTTCGGTGTATTCCGTACCGGCGAATACATGCAGAAGGGTATCGCTCAGCTGGCTGATCTGCGTGGCCGCATCGCCAACGTCAAGATCAACGACAAGAGCCAGGCGTTCAACACTGCTCGTATCGAAGCCCTGGAACTGCAAAACCTGCTGGAAGTGGCCGAAGCCACCGCCATCGCTGCAGAGATCCGCAAAGAGTCCCGCGGCGCTCACGCCCGTGAAGACTACGAAGATCGCGACGACGAAAACTGGCTGTGCCACACCCTGTACTTCCCGGGTGACAAGCGCGTGACCAAGCGTGCTGTGAACTTCTCGCCGAAGACTGTTCCGACTTTTGAACCTAAGATTCGGACTTATTAAGGGTGGCCGCCATGTTGAAAGTCAGTGTTTATCGCTACAACCCTGATCAGGACGCTGCGCCGTTCATGCAGGAATTCCAGGTCGATACCGGTGGTAAAGACCTGATGGTGCTGGACGTGCTGGCCCTGATCAAAGAGCAGGACGAAGGTTTCTCCTATCGTCGCTCTTGCCGTGAAGGCGTTTGCGGTTCCGACGGCATGAACATCAACGGCAAAAACGCTCTGGCATGCGTCACGCCACTGTCTTCTGTCGTAAAAGGTAACAAGCTGATTGTTCGTCCGCTGCCAGGTTTGCCGGTTATCCGTGACCTGGTCGTCGATATGAGCATCTTCTACAAGCAATACGAGAAGGTTAAGCCATTCCTGCAGAACGACACGCCGGCTCCGGCCATCGAGCGTCTGCAGACTCCGGAAGAGCGTGAAAAGCTCGACGGTCTGTACGAGTGCATCCTGTGCGCTTGCTGCTCGACCTCTTGCCCGTCCTTCTGGTGGAATCCGGACAAGTTCCTGGGTCCAGCTGCTCTGCTGCAAGCGTACCGCTTCCTGGCAGACAGCCGCGACACCAAGACTGCCGAGCGTCTGGCTTCACTGGATGACCCGTTCAGCGTATTCCGCTGCCGCGGGATCATGAACTGCGTCAACGTATGCCCGAAAGGCCTGAACCCGACTAAGGCCATCGGTCACGTACGTCACATGTTGCTGCAAAGCGGCGTGTGATTCAGCAGTACCTGTAGGACCGCTGTACCCGTAGATGCTACGGCGCAGGCTTCAACCGGCGCCGTAGTTTTAACCTGAGCAGCAGCTTATAAGGCTGCGGCTCTTATTTTGAAGAAATGAGACAAGCAGGGGCATCCGGGCTGGTACCCGGACTATCAGCGTGATCCTAGGTGGCTTGTTTTGGTCGCTGCATTCGGACTTCTGCAAGTTTGCTCGGTGTCGACGCCGGTGGTGTTCCCCTAACCGAGGGTGACCAAGCATGCAAGAAAGCGTGATGCAGCGCATGTGGAACAGCGCCTACCTATCCGGTAGTAACGCTGCCTATGTGGAAGAGCTCTATGAGCTCTACCTGCACGACCCTAACGCTGTGCCAGAAGAGTGGCGCACCTACTTCCAGAAGTTGCCTGCTGACGGCAACACTGCCACCGATGTTTCGCACTCCACAATTCGCGATCATTTCGTCTTGCTGGCAAAGAACCAGCGCCGCGCTCAACCGGTTTCCGCCGGCAGCGTGAGCAGTGAGCACGAGAAGAAGCAAGTTGAAGTGCTGCGATTGATCCAGGCCTACCGTATGCGTGGCCACCAGGCAGCCCAGCTTGACCCGCTGGGGCTGTGGCAGCGTCCTGCACCTGCAGACCTGTCGATCAATCATTACGGCTTGACCAATGCCGATCTTGATACGACCTTCCGTGCCGGAGACCTGTTCATCGGCAAAGAGGAAGCGAGCCTACGCGAAATTCACGAAGCGTTGCAGCAGACATATTGCCGCACCATCGGCGCTGAATTTACGCACATCGTCGATTCCGAGCAGCGCCAGTGGTTCCAGCAGCGTCTGGAAAGCGTGCGCGGCCGTCCGACGTACTCCGCCGACATCAAGAGCCACTTGCTTGAGCGCGTCACTGCCGCTGAAGGCCTGGAAAAATACCTGGGTACCAAATACCCGGGCACCAAGCGTTTCGGTCTGGAAGGTGGCGAGAGCCTCATTCCGCTGCTCGACGAGCTGATCCAGCGTTCCGGTTCCTACGGGACCAAGGAAATCGTTATCGGCATGGCCCACCGTGGCCGTCTGAACGTACTGGTCAACACCTTCGGCAAGAACCCGCGCGAGTTGTTCGACGAGTTCGAAGGCAAGAAGAAGGTCGAGCTGGGTTCCGGTGACGTTAAATATCACCAGGGCTTCTCGTCCAACGTCATGACCACCGGCGGTGAAGTTCACCTGGCCATGGCCTTCAACCCGTCCCACCTGGAAATCGTTTCTCCAGTGGTAGAGGGTTCGGTTCGTGCCCGTCAGGATCGTCGTAACGACCCTACCGGTGAAAAGGTTCTGCCGATTTCCATCCACGGTGACGCGGCATTCGCCGGTCAAGGCGTGGTCATGGAAACCTTCCAGATGTCGCAGACCCGCGGCTTCAAGACTGGCGGCACGATCCACCTGGTGATCAACAACCAGGTCGGTTTCACCATCAGCAATCCGGAAGACTCGCGCTCCACCGAGTACTGCACCGACGTCGCGAAGATGATCCAGGCGCCGATCCTCCATGTGAATGGTGATGATCCGGAAGCCGTGTTGTTCGTGACCCAGCTGGCCATCGACTACCGCATGCAGTACAAGCGCGACGTGGTGATCGACCTGGTCTGCTACCGTCGTCGCGGCCACAACGAGGCCGACGAGCCAAGCGGTACCCAGCCTCTGATGTACCAGCAGATCGCCAAACAGCGCACGACCCGTGAGCTGTACGCCGATCGTCTGACCCAGAGCGGTGTACTGGACGTTGAGCGTGTTCAGGCGAAAATCGATGAATACCGCAACGCGCTGGACAACGGTCTGCATGTTGTAAAAAGCCTGGTCAAAGAGCCGAACAAAGAGTTGTTCGTGGACTGGCGTCCGTATCTGGGCCACGCCTGGACTGCACGTCACGACACTCGCTTCGACCTGAAAACCTTGCAGGAACTGTCCGCCAAGCTGCTGGAAATTCCGGAAGGCTTCGTGGTTCAGCGCCAGGTCTCGAAAATCTACGAAGACCGTCAGAAGATGCAAGCCGGCGGCCTGCCGATCAACTGGGGTTATGCCGAAACCATGGCGTACGCGACCCTGGCGTTCGAAGGTCACCCGATTCGCATGACGGGTCAGGACATCGGTCGCGGTACGTTCTCGCACCGTCACGCCGTCCTGCACAACCAGAAAGACACCGGCAGCTACATTCCGTTGCAGAACCTGTACAAAGGTCAGCCACGCTTCGACCTGTACGATTCGTTCCTGTCGGAAGAAGCGGTTTTGGCGTTCGAATACGGTTATTCGACCACCACGCCTGAGGCGCTGGTGATCTGGGAAGCCCAGTTCGGCGACTTCGCCAACGGTGCCCAGGTCGTTATCGACCAGTTCATCACCAGTGGCGAGCACAAGTGGGGCCGTCTGTGCGGTCTGACCATGCTGCTGCCACACGGTTATGAAGGTCAGGGGCCGGAGCACTCGTCGGCTCGTCTGGAGCGTTACCTGCAACTGTGCGCCGAGCACAACATTCAGGTAGCCGTACCGACCACGCCAGCCCAGATCTACCACTTGCTGCGTCGTCAGGTGATTCGCCCGCTGCGCAAGCCATTGATAGTCCTGACTCCAAAGTCGCTGCTGCGTCACAAACTCGCAGTCTCGACCCTGGAAGATCTGGCCGAAGGTTCGTTCCAGACCGTGATCCCGGAAATCGATGCCCAAGACCCGAAAAAGGTCGAGCGCGTTGTTCTGTGTAGCGGCAAGGTCTACTACGACCTGTTGGAAAAACGCCGTGCCGAAGGTCGTGACGACATCGCCGTCGTGCGTATCGAGCAGCTGTACCCATTCCCTGAGGACGACTTGAACGAAGTCCTGGCTCCGTACACCAACCTCAAACATATCGTTTGGTGTCAGGAAGAGCCGATGAACCAGGGTGCCTGGTACTGCAGTCAACACCACATGCGCCGCATCGTTGGCAATCACAACAAGTCTCTCGTACTCGAGTACGCGGGCCGTGAGGCTTCTGCTGCACCTGCTTGTGGTTATGCATCGATGCACGCTGAGCAGCAGGAACAACTGCTGCAAGACGCCTTTACTGTTTAACGCCTTCGCGCACCTGAAACCGAATTTAAGGACCCACAGATAATGGCTATCGAAATCAAAGCCCCCACTTTCCCGGAATCGGTTGCCGATGGCACCGTTGCCACCTGGCACAAAAAACCGGGCGACGCGGTCAAGCGCGACGAGCTGATCGTCGACATCGAGACCGATAAAGTCGTACTGGAAGTGTTGGCCACCGCTGACGGCGTGCTGGGCGCTATCGTCAAGAACGAAGGCGACACCGTTCTGTCCGACGAAGTCCTGGGCTCCATCGGTGAGGGCGGCGCTGCTGCCGCTCCAGCGGCTGGCGCTGCTCCGGCCGCTGCACAAGCTGCCGCTCCGGCCGCCGAAGGCGAAGACGATCCTGTTGCTGCACCGGCTGCTCGCAAGCTGGCTGAAGAAAACGGCATCAACATCGCTTCCGTTGCCGGCACTGGCAAAGGCGGTCGTGTGACCAAGGAAGACGTGGTAGCGGCTGTTGCTGCCAAGAAAGCCGCTCCGGCTGCTGCACCTTCCAAGCCTGCTGCTCCTGCCGCTGCTGCACCGGTGTTCGCTGCCGGTGACCGCGTTGAAAAACGCGTTCCGATGACCCGTCTGCGCGCCAAGGTTGCCGAGCGTCTGGTTGAAGCTCAATCGAACATGGCGATGCTGACTACTTTCAACGAAGTCGACATGACCGAAGTCATGGCCCTGCGTTCGAAGTACAAGGACCTGTTCGAGAAGTCCCACAACGGCGTGCGCCTGGGCTTCATGTCGTTCTTCGTCAAAGCAGCTACCGAAGCGCTGAAACGCTTCCCGGCCGTGAACGCGTCGATCGACGGTGCAGACATCGTTTACCACGGCTACGCTGACGTCGGTGTCGCTGTTTCCAGCGACCGCGGCCTGGTTGTACCGGTTCTGCGTAACGCCGAACTGATGAGCCTGGCTGAAATCGAAGGCGGCATCGCCACCTTCGGCAAGAAGGCTCGTGATGGCAAACTGTCGATGGACGAAATGACCGGCGGCACGTTCACCATCACCAACGGTGGTACCTTCGGTTCGATGATGTCGACTCCGATCGTCAACCCGCCGCAAGCGGCCATCCTGGGCATGCACAACATTCTGCAGCGTCCTATGGCGATCAACGGTCAGGTCGTTATCCGTCCGATGATGTACCTGGCTCTGTCCTACGATCACCGTCTGATCGATGGCAAAGAAGCTGTGACCTTCCTGGTTACCATCAAGAACCTGCTGGAAGACCCGGCTCGTTTGCTGCTGGATATCTGATAGAAGCAGCTGCAGGTTTCAAGGGACAAGCTGCATGAACGTGCAGCTTGGCTTGAGGCTTGCGGCTTCAAGCTTGTTGCCAAAAGAGGATTTTTTGAATGTCGCAGAAATTTGACGTAGTAGTGATCGGCGCGGGCCCTGGCGGCTACGTGGCTGCCATCAAAGCAGCGCAACTGGGCCTCACCACTGCCTGCATCGAGAAATACACCGACAAGGAAGGCAAACTGGCTCTGGGCGGTACTTGCCTGAACGTCGGCTGCATTCCATCCAAGGCGCTGCTGGACAGCTCCTGGAAGTACAAGGAAGCCAAAGAAGGCTTCGCGATCCACGGTATCAATCACGCTGGCGTCACCATGGACGTGGCTGCAATGGTTGGCCGCAAGGCCACCATCGTCAAAGGCCTGACCTCCGGCGTTGCGACCCTGTTCAAGGCTAACGGCGTCACTTCCCTGCAAGGCCACGGCAAACTGCTGGCCGGCAAGAAAGTCGAACTGACCAAGCCTGACGGCACCGTCGAAATCATCGAAGCCGAGAACGTGATCCTGGCTTCGGGCTCGCGTCCGATCGACATTCCACCGGCTCCTGTTGACCAGAACGTGATCGTCGATTCGACCGGCGCGCTGGAATTCCAATCCGTACCTAAGCGTCTGGGCGTGATCGGCGCTGGCGTGATCGGTCTGGAACTGGGTTCGGTATGGTCCCGTCTGGGTTCCGAAGTCGTGGTTCTGGAAGCGCTGGAGAAGTTCCTGCCAGCCGCTGACGACGCGGTCTCGAAGGAAGCCTACAAAACCCTGACCAAACAAGGTCTGGACATCAAGCTGGGCGCTCGCGTCACCGGTTCGAAAGTGAATGGCGACGAAGTCGTTGTGAACTACACCGATGCCAATGGCGAACAGAACATCACCTTCGACAAACTGATCGTTGCCGTTGGTCGCCGTCCGGTGACCACCGAGCTGCTGGCAGCTGACAGTGGCGTGAACATCGACGAACGTGGCTTCGTTTTCGTCGACGACCAGTGCGCCACCAGCGTTCCGGGCGTTTTCGCAATCGGCGACGTGGTTCGCGGCATGATGCTGGCGCACAAGGCGTCCGAAGAAGGCATCATGGTTGTCGAGCGCATCAAGGGCCACAAAGCCCAAATCAACTATGACCTGATCCCGTCTGTTATTTATACTCACCCGGAAATCGCGTGGGTCGGTAAAACCGAGCAGACCTTGAAAGCAGAAGGCGTTGAAGTTAACGTCGGCACTTTCCCGTTCGCAGCCAGTGGCCGTGCCATGGCAGCCAACGACACCGGCGGTTTCGTGAAAGTCATTGCTGATGCCAAGACTGACCGCGTATTGGGCGTCCACGTGATTGGCCCGAGCGCTGCAGAACTGGTTCAGCAGGGCGCGATCGGTATGGAATTCGGCACCAGCGCTGAAGACCTGGGCATGATGGTTTTCTCCCATCCGACCCTGTCCGAAGCCTTGCACGAAGCTGCTCTGGCAGTGAATGGCGGCGCCATTCACATCGCCAACCGCAAGAAGCGTTAAGACAATAAGAAACCACGGCGGTATGGCCCGTCGTGAGCCTTGCATGCAAGACTCACCGCGGAATATCCGCTGGACGCAGTCTTGCGTAGCCCAGCTACGCAAGCAGCAGTCACAGGTGGTGCGGCACTTGAACAAGTGCAGCACCGAATGCGCAGTACCTAACGAAGACGGTAATAAGCATGAATCTTCACGAGTATCAGGGTAAGCAGCTGTTCGCTGAATACGGCCTGCCAGTTTCCACCGGTTACGCAGTAGACACCCCGGAAGCAGCAGCAGAAGCTTGCGACAAAATCGGCGGCACTGAATGGGTTGTCAAAGCCCAGGTTCACGCCGGTGGTCGCGGTAAAGCGGGCGGCGTAAAGCTGGTTCGCAGCAAAGAAGACGCCAAAGCCTTCGCACAGCAGTGGCTGGGCAAGCGTCTGGTGACTTACCAGACTGACGCCAATGGCCAGCCAGTCACCAAGATCCTGGTTGAATCGTGCACTGATATCGCTAAAGAGCTGTACCTGGGCGCTGTCGTTGACCGTTCGAGCCGTCGCATCGTGTTCATGGCTTCCACCGAAGGTGGCGTGGACATCGAGAAAATCGCTCACGACACCCCTGAGAAAATCCTCAAGGCCACTATCGATCCACTGGTTGGCGCTCAGCCATTCCAGGGTCGCGAGCTGGCATTCCAGTTGGGTCTGGAAGGCAAGCAAGTTGCTCAGTTCGCCAAGATCTTCGTAGGTCTGGCCAAGCTGTTCAAGGATCACGACCTGGCTCTGCTGGAAGTGAACCCGCTGGTGATCAAGGCTGACGGCGATCTGCATTGCCTCGACGCCAAGATCAACATCGACGCCAACGCCATGTACCGTCAGCCTAAGCTGAAGACTTTCCACGATCCGTCGCAAGACGATCCGCGCGAAGCGCACGCTGCCAAGTTCGAACTGAACTACGTAGCACTGGAAGGCAACATCGGTTGCATGGTCAACGGTGCTGGCCTGGCCATGGGTACCATGGACATCGTCAACCTGCATGGCGGCAAACCAGCCAACTTCCTCGACGTGGGCGGCGGTGCTACCAAAGAACGCGTTACCGAAGCGTTCAAGATCATCCTGTCCGACACTAACGTCGCTGCAGTATTGGTCAACATCTTCGGCGGCATCGTTCGCTGCGACATGATTGCCGAAGGCATCATCGGCGCTGTGAAAGAAGTCGGCGTGAAAATCCCGGTTGTTGTTCGCCTTGAAGGCAACAACGCTGAGCTGGGCGCTAAAGTACTGGCAGAAAGCGGTTTGAACATCATCGCTGCTACCAGCCTGACCGACGCTGCTCAACAAGTCGTTAAAGCTGCGGAGGGCAAATAATGAGCGTCCTGATCAATAAAGACACCAAAGTTATCTGCCAGGGTATTACCGGTTCGCAAGGTAGTTTCCACACCCAGCAAGCCATCGAATACGGCACCAAGATGGTTGGCGGTGTAACTCCGGGCAAAGGCGGCACCGAGCACCTGGGTCTGCCAGTGTTCAACACCGTGAAAGACGCTGTAGCTGCCACTGGCGCCACCGCCAGCGTGATCTACGTTCCAGCTCCTTTCTGCAAGGACTCCATCCTGGAAGCAGCATTCGGCGGCATCAAGCTGATCGTTTGCATCACTGAAGGCATTCCTACCCTGGACATGCTGGATGCCAAGGTCAAGTGCGACGAGCTGGGTATCACCCTGATCGGCCCTAACTGCCCAGGCGTGATCACTCCAGGCGAATGCAAGATCGGCATCATGCCAGGTCACATTCACTTGCCAGGCAAGGTCGGTATCGTTTCCCGTTCCGGCACCCTGACCTACGAAGCTGTGAAGCAGACGACTGACGCCGGTTTCGGCCAGTCGACTTGCGTCGGCATCGGTGGTGACCCGATCCCGGGTTCGAACTTCATCGACATCCTGAAGCTGTTCCAGGAAGACCCGAAGACCGAAGCGATCGTGATGATCGGCGAGATCGGCGGTTCGGCTGAAGAAGAGGCGGCTGCCTACATCAAGGCACACGTGACCAAGCCGGTTGTTTCCTACATCGCTGGTGTGACTGCTCCTCCGGGCAAGCGCATGGGCCATGCTGGCGCAATCATCTCTGGCGGCAAAGGCACTGCAGACGAGAAGTTTGCGGCCCTGGAAGACGCAGGCGTTAAAACCGTGCGTTCGCTGGCAGACATCGGCAAGGCTTTGTCCGAGCTGACCGGTTGGGCGATCAAGTAAGCCTCGCGCTTAACTGACGCTTCACCAAACAAAGGCCACCTTCGGGTGGCCTTTGTCGTTTCCGAGATTTGCTCAAGCAGGACCGGCCTCTTCGCGAGCAAGCCCGCTCCCACGGGGGACCATCTGTGGACACACCGTTCGTGAACACCCGAAATCAAGGGTGGGAGCGGGCTTGCTCGCGAATACGGACTTACAGACGCCAACCAATTACATGCAAAAACGCGACACGAATCTGTCGTAGATCGGATAGTTCGCCCCCTAACAGTGCGTTTGTCAGCCAAATTCGTTAGGCTAGCCGCCATTTTTGCGTCCGCAGCCCACAAGGCCGCTACGCGCTAAACGGGTCAGTCCTATGCAGACCGACAGCATTTCCCTCACCCATAAGGGAAATCCCTCTCTAAATTCCGATTCAGTAGTGTGGTATTTCCTTAATGAAAGTGTTGAAAGGCCAGGACATCCTGGCACTTGGTTTTATGACATTTGCCCTGTTTGTCGGGGCTGGCAACATCATCTTCCCGCCTATCGTCGGTTTGCAGTCCGGGCCTCATGTCTGGATGGCGGCGCTGGGCTTTCTGATCACCGCGGTCGGCCTGCCGGTGATCACCGTTGTAGCCCTGGCCAAGGTTGGCGGCGCAATGGATGCCTTGAGCAGCCCGATCGGCAAAGTTGCTGGTGGCCTGCTGGCGGCCGCATGCTACCTCGCGGTCGGCCCGCTGTTTGCGACGCCGCGTACCGCGACCGTATCGTTCGAAGTCGGCCTGGCACCGCTGACCGGCGAGAGCCCGCTGGCGCTGTTCCTCTACAGCTCGGTGTACTTCCTGCTGGTGTTTTTCATCTCGCTTTATCCGGGCCGTTTGCTGGATACCGTAGGACGTTTCCTCGCTCCGCTGAAGATCATCGCCCTGGCCGTGCTCGGCATTGCTGCATTCGCTTTGCCGGCCGGTGATATCGGCGTGGCCACGCCTGAGTATGTGGCGGCACCGTTCTCCCAAGGCTTTATCAATGGTTACCTGACCATGGATACCCTGGGCGCGCTGGTATTCGGCATCGTTATCGTCAACGCCATCCGCTCCCGCGGTGTCGAGTCACCGGTGCTGATCACCCGCTACGCGATCATTGCCGGCCTGATTGCCGGCGTGGGCCTGGCGCTGGTGTACGTCAGCCTGTTCCGCCTCGGTTCGGGCAGCCATGAAGTGGCCGCTGGTGCTACCAATGGCGCGGTGGTGTTGCATGCTTACGTTCAACACACCTTTGGTTCGTTGGGCAGCGGATTCCTTGCGGTACTGATCTCGCTGGCCTGTCTGGTGACTGCGGTCGGTCTGACCTGCGCCTGCGCTGAGTACTTCAGCCGTGTGCTGCCACTGTCCTACAAGACGTTGGTCATCATCCTCGCCGCGTTCTCCCTGCTGGTGTCCAATCTGGGCCTCACCAAGCTGATTGCGTTCTCGATTCCGGTACTGACCGCGATCTACCCGCCGTGCATCGCCCTGGTAGCCCTGAGCTTCTGCAAGGACTTCTGGCACGAGCAGGGCCGCATAGTCGGTCCGGTGATGCTGGTGTCGTTCATCTTCGGTCTGATCGACGCGCTCAAGGGCGCGGGCCTGGCGGACTGGATGCCGACGCAACTGACTCACCTGCCGTTGAGCGAGCAAGGCCTGGCATGGCTGGTGCCATCGGTCATGACCCTGGTGGTCGCCGTGGTCTGTGATCGTCTGCTGGGCAAGCGGGCCGAAGCGCTGGCTTAAGCCGCCTCAAGGCCCGCCACAAGCGGGCCTCAAGCAGCGCTCTAAAAAATGGAAATGCCCCGTATCAATCGATACGGGGCATTTTTTATGGGCGTGATGCGGTGTCTTTTTTTGTGAGCTAACGTCGAAGCACTGCGAAGATCTGATGTAGGAGCGGGCTTGCTCGCGAAAACGGAGTGTCAGGCGACATCAATGTTGAATGATCAGCCGGCTTCGCGAGCAAGCCCGCTCCCACAGGGTTTCGGTATACCGTTCTCACATCACAAGGACCTGCATGTCGTTCATCCACGCCAACCTGATTCACATTCTCGCCGCAGTCTGGTTTGTCATCTGCTGGGGCGGCTATACCCGTTACGCGACGTGGAAGGGCCGCGATACCGCGTGCCTGGCCAGTGTCCTGCACCTGTATCGCGAAGACTGGATGCGCCGCATGCTGCTGCGGGACAACCGTATCGCAGACGCCAGCGTGATCGGTAACCTGGAACGGAATGCCTCGTTCTTCGCCTCCAGTACGCTGATCATCCTGGCCGGTATCCTCACGGTACTGGGTGCTTCCGAAAGGGCGGTGTCGTTGCTGGCGGATATTCCGATGGTGCAACAGGCATCCCAAGGCATGTCGGAGATCAAGTTATTGTGCCTGGCCTTAGTGTTTGTCTATGCGTTCTTCACCTTCAGTTGGTGCATGCGGCAGTACAACTTCGCGGCGATTCTGGTGGGCTCGGCGCCGATGGTCGGTGAGCGCCATGTGTCCGAACAGGAGCGTAAGGCGTTTGCGGCCCGTGCGGCCCGTGTTATCTCGATGGCCGCGAACCAGTTCAACTTTGGCCTGCGCGCTTACTACTTCGGCATGACCATGCTGGCCTGGTTTGTCAGCCCCTGGTTGTTCATGTTGATGAGTGCCGGCGTAGTGCTGGTGTTGTATCGGCGGGAATTTCACTCCGATGTTCTCGACGTAATGGTCTATACCCCTACAGAGGCGCCATTGCCTGACGCGAACAAAGAGGCTGCTTGATGAGTATTCCGTTCTGGTGTGTGTTTATCAGTGCGCTGTTGATTTACGTGGCAAAGATTCCGTTGGCCAAGGCCATGAACGAGCAGGGTGGTTACGACAATCACCTGCCACGCCAGCAACAGGCGCAACTCACAGGTTTCGGCGCCCGAGCGCTGGCGGCCCATCAGAACTGCTTCGAAGCATTCATAGTGTTTGCGGTAGGGGTGTTGATGGCGCACACCACGCAGACGGCAGGATGGCTGATCGACTCACTGGCCATTATCTTTGTGATTACGCGGATTCTTTACTTGTTGTGCTACTGGGCAGATTTGGCCTGGCAGCGCAGTCTGGTGTGGTTCATCGGTCTAGTTTGTTCGCTGTTGCTGATGATTAGTCCGACTTTTAGAACGATTTTGCTGTAACGCATGCCGTGTAACCAAAAGTCGTAGACAAAAGAAAACCCGCACTTGGCGGGTTTTCTTTTATCACGCTAAAAACTGTTTTAGTTTTTAGGTGCTTCTGGAGCGGCTTCTTTTGCGGCTGCTTCGTTCGATTCAGCCTGAGCTTTGGCAGCTTCAGCGTTTTCTTTCGCCGCGTCGTTCACTTTATCCTGAGCTTTGTTCATGTCCTGCTGAGCTTGCTCAGCATGTTGGTTAGCATCTTGAGCTTTGTCCTCGGATTTTTTATCGCAAGCAGCGAGACCGAGGGAAGCGGTCAACATCAAGGCAATAGCTAAAGTCTTACGCATGGGGTGTTTCTCCTTATGGAAAATATCTACTGGCCTTTCGAGCACAGCCCGCAGCGTTAAGTTCCTCAATTCGCTCAGATATATAAGTTTGTTTTACGGCGGAACTTTTGCCCTTTCGCCCGATACTTTGTCTGGACTCTAACAAGAGTATTTATCAAATGGCCGAAAACCCCGTTTTTGAGCGTGCGACGCGCTTTCTATCCGCGCTGCGACATTGTCAGGTACTTGGCTTGCGGGTTCACAGCGCCAGCAGCGAAGGCCTGACGGTGATTCTGCCGTACAGCCCACAAATCGTTGGCAACCCGCAAACCGGCGTGATCCACGGCGGTGCCCTGACCTCGCTGATGGACACGGCCTGCGGCATGTCGACCCTCTGCGTTTTACCTGAATTCGAAGTCTGTCCGACTCTGGATCTACGCATCGACTACATGCACGCCGCCGAGCCTCATAAAGATGTCTACGGTTTCGCCCAGTGCTACCGCGTCACCACCGATGTGATCTTCGCGCGCGGCTTTGCCTATCAGGACGACCCTGACCAACCCATCGCCCATGTGGTGGGCACTTTCATGCGCATGGGCAAGGGCATCAAAGGCACCAAAGGCTTTGGTGGTGCGATCGCCGGAGGTACGAAATGACCGACCTCTTCAAGGAACAACTTCAACAGGCCCATGAGCAGGGAGACTACGCCTCGCTGCTGCACCTGATTCCCTACGCCAAGCTGATTGGTGTCGAGTGTTCTCGGGTGGGGGATGAACTGTTGTTCCGGCTGCCGGCCAACAAGGACAACATTGGTAACCCTTTATTGCCGGCGATCCATGGCGGGGTGATTGCCGGGTTCATGGAGCTGTCCGCAGCGCTGCACCTGCTGATTTTTACCGGTTCGCCGGGAGTGCCGAAGATTATCGATTTCTCCCTCGATTACCTGCGCGCGGGGCAGTTTCGCGACACCTGGGCCAGATGCCAGGTTTGCCGTCAGGGGCGACGGGTCGCCAATGTGGCCATTACGGCCTGGCAAACCACCGAAGCCGAACCCATTGCCACGGCCCGGGGCCATTTCAAAATCGAAGAGCCCTTGAAATCCTGAACTCAGCCCCCAACTTTGATGACAACCCGCCGCCGACCCTCAAGGTCGCGGCTTATGCCATCTGATTGGAGTTTGATGACCATGAGTGTGGAAACTCAAAAGGAAACCCTGGGCTTCCAGACCGAGGTGAAGCAACTGCTGCACCTCATGATCCATTCGCTGTATTCCAACAAGGAAATTTTCCTTCGCGAATTGATCTCGAACGCCTCTGACGCTGTCGATAAATTACGTTTTGAAGCCCTGTCCAAGCCTGATTTGCTGGAAGGTGGCGCCGAACTGAAAATCCGTGTGAGCTTCGACAAGGACGCTAAAACCGTCACCCTCGAAGACAACGGCATTGGCATGAGTCGTGAAGATGCGATCACCCACCTGGGTACCATCGCCAAATCCGGCACTGCCGACTTCATGAAACATCTCTCCGGCGATCAGAAAAAAGACTCGCACCTGATCGGTCAGTTCGGTGTGGGTTTCTACTCTGCATTCATCGTTGCCGATAAAGTCGACGTGTTCAGCCGTCGTGCCGGTGCTGCTGCCAGCGAAGGTGTGCACTGGTCGTCCAAGGGTGAAGGCGATTTTGAAGTTGCCACCGTTGATAAAGCCGAGCGCGGCACCCGTATCGTCCTGCACCTGAAATCTGGTGAAGACGAATTCGCCGATGGCTGGCGTCTGCGCAATATCATCAAGAAGTACTCCGACCACATTGCTTTGCCGATCGAATTGCCGAAAGAAGTGGCAGCCGTTGAAGGCGAAGAGCAACCGGCCGTTGAATGGGAAACCGTCAACCGCGCCAGCGCCCTGTGGACCCGTCCGCGTACCGAAATCAAGGACGAGGAATACCAGGAGTTCTACAAACACGTCGCTCACGATTTCGAGAACCCGCTGAGCTGGAGCCACAACAAGGTCGAAGGCAAGCTCGAATACAGCTCGCTGCTTTACGTGCCGGCCCGTGCTCCGTTCGATCTGTACCAGCGTGAAGCGCCGAAAGGCCTGAAGCTGTACGTGCAGCGCGTATTTGTCATGGACCAAGCCGAGTCGTTCCTGCCGCTGTACCTGCGCTTCATCAAAGGCGTGGTCGATTCCAACGACCTGTCGTTGAACGTGTCGCGGGAGATCCTGCAGAAAGACCCGATCATCGACTCCATGAAGTCGGCGCTGACCAAGCGCGTTCTGGACATGCTGGAAAAACTGGCGAAGAACGAACCAGAGCAATACAAAAGCTTCTGGAAAAACTTCGGCCAGGTCATGAAAGAAGGCCCGGCAGAAGATTTCGCCAACAAAGAGAAAATCGCTGGCCTGCTGCGTTTCGCCTCCACTCAGGGCGAAGAAGGCGAGCAAGTGGTTGCCCTTGCCGAATACCTGGCTCGCGCCAAAGAAGGTCAGGACAAGATCTACTACCTGACCGGCGAAACCTACGCGCAAGTCAAAAACAGCCCGCACCTAGAAGTCTTCCGCAAGAAAGGCATCGAAGTGCTGCTGCTGACCGACCGCATCGACGAGTGGCTGATGAGCTACTTGAGCGATTTCGACGGCAAGAGCTTTGTCGACGTGGCGCGCGGTGACCTGGACCTGGGCAACCTGGACTCGGAAGAGGACAAGAAGGCCGCGGAAGAAGTCGCCAAGTCCAAAGAGGGTCTGGTTGAGCGCCTGAAAACTGCACTGGGCGATTCCGTCGCTGAAGTGCGGGTTTCCCACCGTCTGACCGACTCTCCGGCGATTCTGGCCATCGGCGAGCAGGACCTGGGCATGCAGATGCGTCAGATCCTGGAAGCCAGCGGTCAGAAGGTTCCGGATTCGAAGCCGATCTTCGAATTCAACCCGGCTCACCCGCTGATCGAGAAACTCGACAACGAGCAGAGCGACGAGCGCTTCGGCGACCTGTCGCACATCCTCTTCGATCAGGCGGCCTTGGCGGCCGGCGACAGCTTGAAAGACCCGGCCGCGTATGTGCGCCGCCTCAACAAGCTGTTGGTTGAACTGTCGGTTTAACTGCGTTGTACAAAAACCCGCTTCGGCGGGTTTTTTTCATTCTGGTGTCTTTTACTGGGAGTTAGTCATGAGCCAAATCACTGTTCGTTCCGTCGCTTATCAGATTGATGGCCAGTCGTATGAAAGCCGCCTGGCCTTCGATCCCGACCATCAAGGCGCGCGTCCAGGACTGTTGATGGCGCCGAACTGGATGGGCGTGAGCGCCGGTGCCGAGGAGATCGCCAAGTCGGTGGCCTCCAAGGGTTATGTGGTGCTGATTGCGGACATCTATGGCCAATCGGTTCGTCCGCAGAATGGCGACGAGGCAGGCGCGGCGATGATGCCGCTCAAGCATGACCGTCCGTTGCTGCGCAAGCGCATGCAAGCGGCGTTCGAACAGCTGCAAAGCCAGGGCGAAGCAGCGGTCGATACGTCGAAACTGGCGACGTTCGGTTTCTGCTTCGGCGGTTGCTGCGCGCTGGATCTGGCGCGTACGGGTGCATCCGTGAAAGCGGCGGTTTCGTTTCACGGGACTCTGGATTCACCGAATCCTGCTGATGCCAGGAATATCAAAGGCTCGGTGCTGGTGCTGCACGGTGCGTCCGATCCATTGGTTCCGAAAGAACAATTGCCGGCATTTGAAACTGAAATGAATGCGGCGGGCGTGGATTGGCAACTGCTGAGCTACGGTGGCGCGGTGCATTCGTTCACCGATCCGCATGCCAATGTGCCGGGCATGATGATGTATGACGCGAAAATCGCTGCTCGGGCGTTTACGTCGATGCATAACTTGCTGGATGAAGTGTTTAAGGGCTGATTACTGTTTTTTTTGGCCTGGCACTTTCTGTGATAGTGCCGGCCTCTTCGCGAGCAAACCCGCTCCCACAATGGAATGCATTCTCCTGTGGGAGCGGGCTTGCTCGCGAAAGCGGTGGAACTGATACCGAAGATCTTAGGGTAGTTCGATCCGCTCACTTTCCCCTGGCACCGTCGGCCAATCCCCGGCTGCCCAGCGCCGGCGCGCTTCATCGATCGCCGCGGGATCGCTGGCCACGAAGTTCCAGTTGATCCGTCGCGGCCCGTCCAGTGGCGCACCACCAAACAGCACGGCATGACTGTCGCTCTCGGCGTACAAAGTCATTTCTTCCCCGGCCGGCAACACCACCAGCGAATGCGGCTCTATCAGCTCCCCCTCCAGTTGCACCTCGCCGTCCAGTACGTACAACGCACGTTCTTCATGCTCGGTGGGAATCAGCAGCGTCGTCGCTGTTTGCAGGTGCAATTCGGCATAAAGCGTAGGAGAAAGCACCGGCACCGGTGATTCCAGGCAAAAGCCTGACCCTGCGATCATCCGGATCTTCACCCCAAGGTTTTCGCTGACTGGCAATGTGGCGGCCGGGTGATGGCTGTAATATCCCGGGCCCTGCTCTTTATCTTTCGGTGAGGCTAGCCAGATCTGCAAGCCGTGCATCGTGAAGCCGCTGGCCTTCAACGCCTCAGGTGTGCGTTCGACGTGAGCAATCGCGCTGCCTGCCGTCATCCAGCTCACATCACCGGCATCCACCAGTTGATCGGAACCGAGGCTGTCCTTGTGCTGGATCTGCCCCTGGAACAGGTAGGTGAGGGTGGACAGGCCGATGTGCGGATGCTGTCGGATGTTCATGCCTTTACCCTCCGGATAGCGGGTTTCGAGCATGTGGTCAAAAAATACGAAAGGTCCGACGCTGCGGCATTTGGCCGACGGCAACGGGCGAAGAATCGGCTGGCCTTCGACATCTTCGGCGCGGGGACGAATCACGAGCGGAGTGTTCATGGTGCATTCCAGACTGAGCGGGTGATGCGGTCGAGCATAACCCGCTTGCGCAGCCCTTGCCGCTATTGGCTGAACGCACCTTCAGACAGATGGGTTTCGATGCTGATTTCAGTGCTGGTCATCAACTTGTGGACCGGGCAACGATCGGCCACCCGGTGAAGCTCGTCACGCTGGTCGTCGGTGAGCACACCCTTGAGCGTCAGTTTGACGTGGAGTGCATATTTACCTTTTTGCTCTTCACTGTTGTCGCGTTTGACCTCGACCGTGACACCGGTCAGCGGAATGTCTTTCTTCCTTGCATACATCTTCAGCGTCAGCGCCTTGCAGGCACCGAGGGCGGCGTCGAAGTAATCGTGGGGCTCCGGCGCAGTGCCTTCGCCGCCGACATCTTTGGGTACATCGGCGAACAGTTCGTGCTCGTCGATCTGTACGGTGTGGCGAAAACCTTCGGCGGAGACGGTATTGACGGTGACAGTCATGGGAAACCTCGCAGGCAGTGGAAAGTCGGTCGATCAAAAAAGACCTTGAAGTTATAGAGCATTCCTACTGTTACGCGTTCCACTTTCTTATCCGGTGAACCCTGGACCGCTGGCAGGGGTCTACGCTGTTCCTACCCGTTGGAGATTGCCCGTGCCTTTGAATCGCTTGAGCCTCGCTTGGCTGTTGGTGTTGTCCAGTGCTTGCGCCAACGCCCGCGAGTACGCCTACAGCGACGCGCATCTGCATTATGTGGATTTTTTCCAGGAAACGGCGGGCATGCCGAAGCTGCTCCAGGCCATGGCGGACAATCGCATCGAGCATGTGATGATTTCCGGCATTCCGGTGGCCAAGAAATGGCACGAAGACGAACCCAAGCGCCCGCGCTATTACGCGGGTGATGACGCCGATGCCTACTGGTTCAGCGCGACAGACGTCATCGTCGCCGGTGCCGTGAACACACTCACTCCCGAACAGCGTCAGTACTTTCACCCGTTCCTGTCAGGCTTCAACCCCAACGACAAAAACTCCGTGGCGCATATCCAGCGCATGCTCGACCTCAATCCGGGCCTGTGGCAGGGCATTGGCGAAGTCTTCACTCGCCATGATGACCTGACCGCCCTGACTTCGGGCGACACGCCGCGGGCCAACAACGAGGCCATGACGCGGATCTATCACCTCGCGGCCGAGAACGACTTGCCGGTGATGCTGCACTCCAACATCACCTCCAAGCGTGAGAAAAATCCGCTGTATCTGTCGGAAGTCGAAGAGCCGCTGCGTAATCATCCCCATACACGCTTCATCTGGGCTCATGCCGGCACCAGTGCAGAGATTCATCGGCACCAGACCCGGCTCGATTTTTTGTTGCCGACCCTGACGCGAATGCTGGAAGCCTACCCCAATCTGTTCGTCGACCTGTCCTGGAGCATGCTGACGCCTTACCTGTTGGATGAGCAGGGCAAGCCTCGGGATGAGTGGGTGAAGCTGGTGGAGCGCTTCCCGGATCGCTTCATGCTCGGGTCCGATGTGGTGGGACGTTTCAACAAGCTCGGTAAGGAAATGCGCAGCTTCGACCCGTTTCTCGATGCCTTGCCTGAGGATGTTGCCCGGAAAGTCGCGCGGGATAATTTCCTGGCGATCTTGCCGCGCACTGTCTCAAGGTGACCACAAAAATTGCGCAGGTTCTGTTCCGCCAGACGAAAAAAAGCCCCGCATTGCGGGGCTTTTTCATGTCGGTCCGGATCAGCTGCCTTTGACAGCCTTGCCGTTGACCGTACCGTCGAGGAGCATGATGTTGTACTCCTTGCCGTCGGTTTCAACCTGTTGCAGACGGACCAGCAGGTAATCCCAGTCCTTGGCGAACCACAGCACGGTGATGCGTTTGCTTTGTGTCGGGTCGCGCACGCGCTCGACCTTGATCGCATCGATCTGGCCAGCCTTGGTGTCGACTTTTTCCGAGCCCAGCACGCGGAAGTCATAGGTATCGACTTCGCCATCATCGACAACCTGATAGCTCATGCTTTTTTTGCCGGCGGCCACGTCGTGTTGCAGAGCCAGCTGATAAGTGGATTTGTCGACCATGCCGCGGTTGAGCGGGATCTTGACCGGGTCGCCGCGATCGGTGCCGGTGACCAGCTTGTTGGTCCAGTCGAAGTCCAGGTCGGCTTTCTTGGCTTTGCCCAGGCCGCCACGTTCGAAGTGGTAGGACTGCGGCAGCAAAGTGTCTTTGTCCAGGGTCAGGGTGCTTTCTTCGGTCAGGCTGGCAATCATCATCGACGCCTTGAAGCTGAGCTTCCAGACGCCGTTGGCTTGCTTGGTCAGGCTTCGTTCAGCGGTGCCGCTCATGGGCAGCTGCTTCCAGTCGGCGGTGTAGCTGGCGGAGAAAGGTTGAAGTTCTGCAGCCTGCGCAAAGGGCAGGGCGAGCAGAGCGCAAGCGAAGAGCAGGGCGCGACGCATAAAATCTCCTAGGTTCGAATCAAGTGGCCGCTGGCCGCGAGTAACTTCCCATCCAGTAAAGCACCTTGCTCGCCGAGTGATAAACGGCCTTCGGCAAACCAGCGCACAGCCATCGGGTAGATCAGGTGTTCCTGGGTGTGGACTCGCTGCGCCAGACTCTGCGGCGAATCACCCAACTCTACCGGTATTACTGCCTGTACGACCAGTGGTCCGCCATCGAGTTCCTCGGTGACGAAGTGCACGGAGCAGCCGTGTTCAGTGTCTCCGGCATCCAGCGCGCGCTGATGAGTGTGTAACCCTTTGTATTTGGGCAGCAGCGAGGGATGGATATTGAGCAGGCGACCCGCGTAGTGGCGCACGAAGTCAGCGCTCAGAATGCGCATGAAACCGGCCAGTACCACGAGTTTTGGATTGAAGGCGTCGATCAGTTCGATCAGCGCGGCATCGAAGGCTTCGCGGCCTTCGAAAGCCTTGTGATCCAGGGAGCGGGTGTCGATACCCGCGTCCCTGGCGCGTTGCAGGCCGTAGGCGTCGGCGCGGTTGGAAATCACCGCAGCAACACGGGCCGGGCTGTCGCCGGTCCGCGTGCTGTCGATCAAGGCCTGCAAGTTACTGCCGGTGCCGGACAACAGCACCACCACATCACAGGTCTGGGACATCAATGAGCCTTGAGGTTCTTCAGTTCAACCTGAGCCGCGCCTTCGGCAGCGGTGGAGATCTGACCGATGACCCAAGGCTGCTCGCCAGCTTCACGCAGGACGTTCAGCGCGGTTTCAACGTGCTCTTGAGCCACGCAGATAACCATGCCCACGCCGCAGTTCAGCACACGGTGCATTTCGTTTTCGTCGACATTGCCTTTTTCTTGCAGCCAGTCGAACACGGCAGGACGGGTCCAGCTCGCAACGTCAACCACCGCTTGGGCGCCTTTTGGCAGAACGCGCGGGATGTTGTCCAGCAGGCCGCCACCGGTGATGTGGGCCATGGCCTTGACGGCGCCGGTGTCCTTGATCAGCTTGAGCAGCGGCTTCACGTAGATGCGGGTCGGAGCCATCAGCAGGTCGGTCAGCGGCTTGCCGTCGAGCTGGATGTTTTCGATGTCTGCGCCGGACACTTCGATGATCTTGCGGATCAGCGAGTAGCCGTTGGAGTGCGGGCCGGAAGACGGCAGGGCGAGCAGGGCATCGCCGGCAGCAACTTTCGAACCGTCGATGATTTCGGATTTTTCCACGACGCCGACGCAGAAGCCGGCCAGGTCGTAATCTTCGCCTTCGTACATGCCAGGCATTTCAGCGGTTTCGCCGCCGACCAGGGAGCAGCCGGACAGTTCGCAGCCTGCGCCGATGCCGGTCACGACCTGGGTCGCGGTTTCGACGTTCAGTTTACCGGTGGCGTAGTAGTCGAGGAAGAACAGCGGCTCGGCGCCGCAAACCACCAGGTCATTCACGCACATGGCAACCAGGTCGATGCCGATGCTGTCGTGCTTGTTCAGGTTCAGCGCCAGGCGCAGCTTGGTGCCGACGCCGTCAGTACCGGAAACCAGCACTGGCTGCTTGTAGCCGGCCGGGATTTCGCAGAGGGCGCCAAAACCGCCCAGGCCGCCCATGACTTCCGGGCGCGCAGTGCGCTTGGCGACGCTCTTGATGCGTTCGACCAATGCTTCACCGGCGTCGATGTCTACACCGGCGTCCTTGTAGCTCAGGGAGGGTTGCTTGCTCATGATCCAGGCCTTTAGGGGGGATTCAGGGGTAACGACCGAGTTCAGTGGGACCACTTGAACAGGCGAGGGCAATTGCCGAGCGCATGTTTCAGGGAGCCCGGCTGTTGCCGGTCTGCGAAGGCGCGCGATTTTATCAGGCTTGAAGGGCAGCGGCCATCCTCAGGCCGACAGCAGGGGCATATCGGCTCAAAAAAACCTTTATTGCTCGTGTTGGTAGCCTCCCACATGGCTGTATAAAGGTATCGCTAGTAACCGTCTATCGTTATGACAGTGCGAAAAACTACCCAGAACGTGTGAATGTTTTACGCCGGGCGATGGTCACAGCCTTGCTCGATTGTCTTCATGCGGTCTGTTCCAGCCGCTCTTGTCGTCAGGAATCCTCCATGCGTTTTCTTTCTAAATGTTTATTTATGGGCTGTTTGTCATTGTTCAGCCTGGCGAGTCATGCCGAAACCGTCAAAAATTTGTACCAGGTGCGTCAGCCTGTCAGCGGGCAATCCCCGGAGGTGCGCGATCAAGCGACCCAGCAAGCGCTGGATACGCTGGTATTGCGCCTGACCGGCGACCCCAAGTCGGCGCAAAGTCCTGGGCTGGCGGCGATCCGCAAGGACCCGCAGCAGATCATCAGTCAGTACGGGTTTGAGGCCGGTCCGCCGGAAGTACTAAAAGTCGATTTCGATCCGGCGAGCACCGAACAGGCATTGCGCCGTGCCGGGCTCTCTCTGTGGGGCGCGAATCGGCCGTCGATCCTCAGCTGGTGGTTGAACGACTCCGCCGAAGGTTCGAGTCTGGTAGGCGATGGCCAGGCCAGCGCTGCGCCTCTGCGCCGCGCGGCGCAACACCGGGGTCTGCCGTTGCGTCTGCCGCTGGCCGATCTGAATGAGCAGATCGTCGCCACCGCGCCGAATCTGGAGGGCGCGGACCCGGCGCCGTTGCGTGGTGCGTCGGAGCGCTACAACGCCGATGCCCTGCTGGCGGTGCATGCCGCTGAAGAGGGCGGCCAATGGCAAGCCAAGTGGCGCTTGTGGTTGGGCGATCAGAAGGAGGCGGGCAGCGTGCAGGGCGCGGATCAGGCCGCCGTGGCCGATGCGGTGATGCTGGCGGTCAGTGAGCGTCTGGCGCCGCGGTTTGTCGTCAAGCCAGGTGCTTCGAGCGAGCAATTGCTCGAAGTGCAAGGCATGAACCTGGAGCGCTATGCGGCGCTTGGGCGTTTGCTGGAGCCCTTTGGCGGGCGTCTGCAAAGCGTCGACGGCGACCGGATTCTCTATCGGGTCAATGGCAGCGTCGAGCAGTTGAAGGCGCAATTGTCGCTGGCCAGGTTGCAGGAGGTTCCTGCCGATCAGGCGTCAGCCCCCGCGACGCCTGTTCAGCCTGCCGCTGACGGTTCGGTGCCTGCGGTCGCGCCCACGCCGAAACCGACGCCACAGTTACGTTTTCGTTGGTAAGTTTTTCTTTCCTTATATAGAAGCAGGAGCGGTACATGGCCGATACGCGGCGTTGGTTCTGGTTGGGTGGGGTGGTTCTGCTCTGCGTGTTTGTCTGGCTGTTGCATCCGATCCTCACACCCTTCCTGGTGGCGTTGCTGCTGGCCTATCTGTTTGATCCGCTGGTGGATCGGCTGGAGAAGGCCGGCCTGTCACGGACCTGGGGCGTGGTGGCGGTGTTTGCGCTGTTCACCTTGATCTTCACAACATTGCTGCTGGTGTTGGTGCCTATGCTCGCCAAGCAATTGTTTCGCTTGTACGAGCTGACGCCGCAGATGCTCGACTGGTTGCAGCACAGCGCACTGCCGTGGGCGCAATCGAAATTCGGGCTGTCGGATGGTTTCTGGAAATTCGACAAGCTCAAGGCGGCAATCAGCGAACACATGGGCCAGACCACTGACATCGTCGGCGTGGTGCTGAGTCAGGCGACAGCTTCCGGGCTGGCGTTGATCGGTTTACTGGCCAATCTGGTGCTGATTCCGGTAGTGAGTTTCTACCTACTGCGGGACTGGGACCTGATGATGGCCAAGATCCGCAGCCTGCTGCCCCGTGATCGCGAAGAGCGCGTCGTGACCCTGGCCGGTGAGTGCCATGAAGTGTTGGGGGCATTTGTGCGCGGTCAGTTGCTGGTGATGGTGGCGCTGGGCGTGATTTACGCGGCGGGCTTGATGCTGGTGGGGCTGGAGTTGGGGCTGTTGATCGGTCTGATTGCCGGGCTGGCCGCGATCGTGCCGTACATGGGATTCGTGATCGGGATTGGCGCGGCGTTGATTGCCGGTCTGTTTCAGTTCGGTGGTGATCTGTATCCCATGATCGGCATCGTTGCAGTGTTCATGATCGGCCAGGCACTGGAAGGCATGGTGCTGACGCCGTTGTTAGTGGGGGATCGGATCGGTCTGCACCCGGTGGCCGTGATCTTCGCGATCTTGGCCGGTGGCGAGCTGTTCGGTTTTACTGGCGTGCTGCTCGCGTTGCCGGTGGCAGCGGTGATCATGGTGCTGGTGCGCCATGTGCATGATTTATATAAGGATTCTGGTATGTACAGCGGTGTCGACGAACCTGAGCTGTAAGGTTCGCTGAGGGCGCGTAGCGGGCGACCTGGTTCAGGGTCAGGTTGACCCGTCTCGTTCGCACGACCATCAGCGATGGCGCCAAAGAAACTGTCACAAAACCAGTGCGTTAACGCAAACCTTTGATTTTGCTTGTGGTCTGTCGCATTGTGCGACCCGCTTCACGGGTATAAACTTCGCAAACTTTACACAGAGGCCACTAACGGTTCCTTTGGAACTGTTCAGTCAGCATGAAACCGATTCAGCTGCCCCTAGGTGTGCGTCTGCGTGATGACGCTACCTTTATCAATTACTACCCAGGCGCCAATGCCGCTGCACTCGGCTATGTCGAGCGGCTATGCGAAGCCGACGCCGGCTGGACCGAAAGCCTGATTTATCTCTGGGGCAAGGACGGGGTAGGGCGTACGCACTTGTTGCAGGCGGCTTGCCTGCGCTTCGAACAGCTGGGGGAGCCGGCGGTTTATCTGCCGTTGGCCGAGCTGCTGGATCGCGGCATCGAAATTCTCGACAACCTCGAACAATACGAACTGGTCTGCCTGGATGATTTGCAGGCAGTTGCCGGGCGGGCGGATTGGGAAGAGGCGTTATTTCATCTGTTCAATCGTCTGCGTGATAGCGGTCGGCGCCTGCTGATTGCCGCTTCGACCTCACCGCGTGAACTGCCAGTCAAGCTGGCGGACCTCAAATCCCGCCTGACCCTCGCGCTGATCTTTCAGATGCGTCCGCTTTCCGACGAAGACAAATTGCGTGCCTTGCAACTGCGCGCTTCCCGTCGTGGCCTGCACCTGACCGACGAAGTCGGGCATTTTATTCTGACTCGCGGTACTCGCAGCATGAGTGCGCTTTTCGAGCTGCTTGAACGTCTCGATCAGGCCTCCCTTCAAGCTCAGCGCAAGCTGACAATCCCTTTCCTTAAGGAAACGTTGGGCTGGTAAAGTCCCTATTCCTTGCGGCTTTCGGCATATTTCGGGCGTAAGAAAATCCACTTTCCTACAAGGTTGCAGGCTGCGCGAACGTCTAAAACGGGCTTGAGCGCTTAGATGGAAACGAGAAACCGATAAGTCACATAAAGTTCGATTGAATTTGCAAATGAGTTTGATAGCGGGCATAGTCGCGGCTTCTTTAAAACTATCAGCCACGGTCGTGCCCATGCTAAATCGCTTTGCACCCCTCGTGCCCCTCGCACTCGTTACCCTGTTGTTCGGTTGCGCTGCCCACTCCCCAGTGTCCCAGCAAGAGCAACAACAGCAGGTTAAAACTCCAGTTACCGCACAGTCATCTTCCGTTCTTTTCCAGGAAGAACTCGCAACCGATAAAGAACTGGCAGACTTCGCCGATGGCAAGTCGTACCAGCTTCCGGTTCTTGCTGACAGCATCCTCGAACGTGGCATGTCCCTGATCGGTACCCGTTACCGTTTCGGCGGCACCTCCGAAGCCGGTTTCGATTGCAGCGGTTTTATCGGTTATCTGTTTCGTGAAGAAGCCGGCATGAATCTGCCACGCTCTACCCGCGAAATGATCAACGTGGACGCCCCGTTGGTGACTCGAAGCGATCTGAAACCAGGTGATCTGTTGTTCTTCGCTACCAATGGTCGTCGCGGTCGTGTCAGTCACGCCGGGATCTACCTCGGTGACAACCAGTTCATCCACTCCAGCAGCCGCCGCAGCGGTGGTGTCCGGATCGATAGCCTGGGCGACAGCTACTGGAGCAAGACCTTCATCGAAGCCAAGCGCGCACTCGCGATGGCCCCGAATACGTCCCCGGCGATCGTCACGGCACGCAAGTAAGCGGACAGTTTGTAAGGTGAACTTAAAGTCTTACTTGAAGTTTGCCGCGTAGCCGCTAGAATCCTGATCTATTATTGATGGCAAACCGCCTGCGTCACGCGCAGGCGGTTTTCTTTTCTGTCCTCCCGGCAGAAAAAGCCGCAGCCAGATCAGGATGTTCTGCTTATGACGACGTCGGCCCGCCTCGCAATCATGTTCTTCGCAGCGCTGCTCAGCGCGTGCGCCAGCCGCACACCGCCACCTGCCCCGGTGGTTCGCGCTCCCCTTGTTTTCGGTCCTTCCCAAGCCTTTTCCCCGGCGGCGGAAGACGTGCTGTTTCGTGCGCTCGGCCTGGTGGGTACGCCTTATCGCTGGGGGGGCAACACGCCGGATTCGGGCTTCGATTGCAGCGGTCTGATCGGCTACGTCTACCGCGACGTCACAGGTATTGCCCTGCCGCGCACCACGCGCGAGATGATCAGCATGCAGGCAGCCAGTGTGGGCAAGGAAGGCCTGCAAACCGGTGACCTGATCTTCTTCGCCACCAATGGCGGCTCCCAGGTGAGTCATGCAGGGATCTATGTCGGCGAAGGCCGCTTCGTCCATGCGCCAGCCACCGGTGGCACGGTCAAGCTCGACAGCTTGTCCAAAGCCTACTGGCAGAAAGCCTATCTGAGCGCCAAGCGCGTCCTGCAACCTGAGCACTTGGCACATAACCCGTAGACCGCGGAGGTTGTCATGACCGCTCGCACGCTCAATCTCGACGATTCCCTGTATCAATACCTGCTCGACGTTTCCCTAAGGGAAACGCCGCTGCTCAAGCGCTTGCGCGACGAAACCCAGGCGCTGCCCATGGCGCGCTGGCAGGTGGCGCCGGAGCAGGGGCAATTTCTCGCTTTGCTGGTAAAGCTCACTGGCGCCAGGCGTCTGCTGGAAGTCGGCACCTTCACCGGTTACAGCGCCTTGTGCATGGCGGCTGCATTGCCGGATGACGGCTCGCTGATCTGCTGTGATATTCCCGGCGACTACAACGCCACCGCGCGCCGTTATTGGCAGGAGGCGGGGCTTGCCGAGCGGATTGAACTGCGTCTGGCCCCCGCGTTGGACACACTCGCGGAGCTTGAACAGCAAGGGCAGGGCGGACAGTTCGATCTGATCTTCATCGATGCCGACAAGGCCAATTACCCGACCTATCTGGAACATGCATTGCGCTTGCTGCGGGTCGGCGGTCTGGCGGTGTTCGATAACACGCTGTGGAGCGGGCGGGTGCTTGAGGAGAATTCTGACAGCGAAGACACCCGAGCCATCCAGGCGCTCAATTGCGCCTTGAAGGATGACGTGCGAGTGGATCTGTCGTTGTTGCCACTGGGTGATGGGTTGACGCTTTGCCGCAAACGCTAAGCGCTGATCCGTTGTGGGAGCGGGCTTGCTCGTGAAAGCGGTCTTTCAGCCAACATCATTGTTGAATGTGAAACAGCTTTCGCGAGCAAGCCCGCTCCCACAGGGTGATGTGTTTCGCCGGGACGGTTTATTTAGTCGCAGACACGCGCCACACCTTGTTCCCCACATCATCCGCCACCAGCAGGCCACCCTGCTGATCGATCACTACACCCACCGGACGACCCATGGCTTTTTCGTCGTCAGTGAGGAAGCCAGTGAGCACATCCACCGGCTGCCCGGTCGGTTTGCCGGCGCTGAACGGCACGAAAATCACTTTGTAGCCGCTGTGTGGTTTGCGATTCCAGGAGCCGTGCTGGCCGATGAATGCGCCCTCCTTGAACTGCGTCGGCAATGTGTTGCCTTCAGCAAATGTCAGGCCCAGTGACGCGGTGTGCGGGCCGACCGCGTAGTCCGGCGCAATGGCTTTGGCCACCAGCTCCGGATTCGGCGGCGTCACGCGGACATCGACATGTTGGCCGTAGTAGCTGTAAGGCCAGCCGTAGAACCCGCCGTCCTTCACTGAAGTGATGTAGTCCGGTACCAGGTCGCTGCCGATTTCGTCCCGCTCATTGACGGCCGTCCACAATGCGCCGCTCTGAGGCTCCCAGGCCAATCCATTCGGGTTGCGAATTCCCGAAGCGAAGATCCGATGGTTGCCGGTGGCGCGGTCCACTTCCCAGATCGCCGCGCGACCTTCTTCCTGATCCATGCCGTTTTCGCCGACGTTGCTGTTGGAGCCGACCGTGACGTACAGCTTGCTGCCGTCCTTGCTGGCGATGACGTTTTTGGTCCAGTGGTGATTCAGCGTCCCACCCGGCAGGTCGACCACTTTTATCGGCTGCGACTTGATCGCCGTATCGCCATTTTCATAGTGGAAACGCAGCAAGCGGTCGGTGTCGGCGACGTACAGGTCATTGCCGACCAGGGTCATGCCGAAAGGCGAGTTGAGGTTTTCCAGGAACACCGTGCGGGTTTCAGCGATGCCGTCGTGGTCTTTGTCCCGCAACAGTGTGATGCGGTTCGGACTGGGGACGGCGGCCCCTGCGCGGCTCATGACTTTGTCCATGACCCAGCCGCGAATGCCTTTGCCGTCATCGGGTTTGGGCGGTGCGTTGGTTTCGGCGACCAACACGTCACCGTTGGGTAGCACGTAGAGCCAGCGCGGGTGATCAAGGCCTTCAGCAAATGCCGCCACCTGAGTCCCTGTGGCGGCGGTGGGTTTCGTGCCGTCCGGCCAGCCGATCGCCGGGGCGATGTTCACCGTCGGGATCAGGGTCTTGTTCGGTTCTGGCAGCTTGGGCGACGGTCCGGTGCCGTCGGAGACTTGCAGGCTGGAGGTTTCACCACAGGCGGCGAGCCCTCCGGCGAGCGCGATAACAAAAACGAACTGAGGCTTGCGCATGCTGATCTTCCCTATGAATGCAGTGACCTGATCAATAGAGAAGCATGAAGACGCGATGGTTCAACCGGTCAGCCGCGGGCTTCCTTGATCAGCACGGCGATGCCGGGGTGGTAGTTGCCGGCTTCGTTGCGCAACTTGCGGTAGGCGTAGGGGAAATACCAGGCCACCGCGCAGGAATTTTCCTTTTGCAGGTCGTCGACCATGTCCTGAAGCTCTTCCGGTGTGGCGCTTTGCTGGGCTTTTTGCGGTGCGACGAACAGGCAGCCCAGTTTCAGGTCGCTGGCGTAGCTGATTCTCTTCGCGTCGCTGGTGATGTCGACCAGGGCTTGGGTCAGGTTCAGGCTGTTGACCCGTGGCCAGCGCTGTGTGGTTTGAAGGTAAGCGCGTTGTTCGGCAGTGGCGATAAACAGGTCGGCACGGCTGTTACGCTCGCCTTCTTCGGTCTGTTTGCGGGTCGGCGATTGTTGCAGCGTGACCATTTCCGCCATCCAGGCTGCGGCGGAGAGCAGGCCCAGGTTGGCTTTTTCGTCGAACCAGTAAGGCGTGTCGTTATCACCGCGAACGGCGTTGTAACGGTCGATACAGTCAAACCAGCGTTCCAGCACCGGGCGCAGGAATTCCAGCTTCGGATTGCTGATGATCATGCCTTGCATGTGGCTTACCCTTGTTATTGTGGTGTAGGTTTGTGGCTCTTTGATATCACTGCCGAGAGTGTGGCACAAGATTGACATCAATCAGGTGATCGACGGCAGTTATTCACTCAGCGACGTCCTGTCTTCAATTGACGCTCCACCCCCAACCCTCTAACCTTCGCGGCTTGTTTCAGGTGCTCTGTGGCTGAGGTCGACAGAGTGAAACAGGGAAGTCGGTGAGTGGCTATCTTCAAGCGACGAAGAGTCATGATCCCGACGCTGCCCCCGCAACGGTAAATGAGTAAAGATTGCGCCTTGAGCCACTGTGTCGACTGTCGACATGGGAAGGCGCGCAGTCAGGCTTAACGCCGCTCATGAGCCCGGAGACCGGCCTGATTCATCCAGCGGCATCACGGTGGGCGATGCCAGGCTTCTTGCCGTCTATTCTTGTGCCTGCCCGCCGTTATCCAGCCTCAACGGAGAGCTCCCCATGACTGATACCCCCGATCGTGACGAACGCCATCTGGCGCGCATGCTGCGCAAAAAAGCCGTGATCGACGAACGCATCGCCAACTCCCCGAATGAATGCGGCCTGCTGCTGGTGCTGACCGGCAACGGCAAAGGCAAGAGCAGCTCGGCCTTCGGCATGCTCGCCCGGTCCCTGGGGCACGGCATGCAGTGCGGCGTGGTGCAGTTCATCAAGGGCCGCAACAGCACCGGCGAAGAATTGTTCTTCCGCCGCTTCCCGGAGCAAGTGCGATTTCATGTGATGGGCGAGGGTTTTACCTGGGAAACCCAGGACCGCCAGCGTGACATCGCCGCTGCCGAAGCCGCCTGGGCTGTGTCCCAGGAACTGCTGCGCGATCCGTCCATCGGCCTGGTGGTGCTCGATGAATTGAACATCGCTCTGAAACACGGTTACCTCGACCTCGATCAAGTCCTTAGCGATCTGCAGGCGCGTCCGCCGATGCAGCACGTGGTTGTGACCGGTCGCGGCGCCAAACCGGAAATGATCGAACTGGCTGACACCGTCACTGAAATGGGCGTGATCAAGCACGCGTTTCAGGCCGGTATCAAAGCGCAAAAAGGCGTTGAGCTGTGAATCAACCACGTCATTGCCCGGCGGTATTAATTGCCGCGCCGGCCTCCGGTCAGGGCAAGACCACCGTGACTGCCGCGCTGGCCCGTTTGCACCGCAATCAGGGGCGCAAGGTCCGCGTATTCAAATGCGGCCCGGACTTTCTCGATCCGATGATTCTCGAGCGCGCCAGCGGTGCGCCGGTCTATCAATTGGACATGTGGATGGTTGGCGAGCAGGAAAGTCGCCGGTTGTTGTGGGAAGCGGCGGGCGAAGCCGATCTGATCCTGATCGAAGGCGTCATGGGCCTGTTCGACGGTACGCCGTCCAGTGCTGACCTGGCGCGACACTTCGGTGTGCCGGTGCTTGCTGTGATCGACGGCACCGCCATGGCGCAGACGTTTGGCGCACTGGCGTTGGGGCTGGCGCGCTATCAGCCGGATTTGCCGTTTGCCGGGGTGTTGGCCAATCGCGTTGGCACGTTGCGTCACGCGCAGTTGCTCGAAGGCAGCCTGACTGAAGGCCTGCGCTGGTACGGCGCCTTGTCCCGAGAAACCGGGATCGAATTACCGAGCCGTCACTTGGGGCTGGTTCAGGCCAGCGAGTTGAATGATCTGGACGTGCGTCTGGATGCGGCGGCCGATGCCCTGGCCAGCAGCTGCGAGGTCGCGCTGCCACCAGCGGTGGAATTCGCCGCCCCTGATGTGATCGCGGCAGAGCCCTTGTTGGCCGGCGTACGGATTGCCGTGGCCCGTGACGAGGCGTTTGCCTTTACCTATGGCGCGAGCCTGGATTTGCTGCGGGCCATGGGCGCCGAGTTACTGTTTTTCTCGCCGATTCGTGACGCAAGTTTGCCGGAGGCAGACAGCCTGTACTTACCGGGCGGATACCCCGAATTGCACCACGTGGCGCTTTCACAGAACATCACGATGCTGGCCGAGATCCGCGCGCACCATGGCGCTGGCAAACCGTTGTTGGCCGAGTGTGGCGGCATGCTTTATCTGCTCGATTCGTTGACCGACGTCGAGGGCACTCGCGCTGAACTGGTCGGTCTGCTGGCAGGGGATGCGGTGATGCAAAAACGTCTTGCCGCACTGGCCTTGCAAGCGGTCGAGCTGCCTGAAGGTTCGTTGCGCGGGCACACCTATCACCATTCCCTGACCAGCACAGAGCTTGAGCCGATTGCCCGAGGCTTGAGCCCTAACGGCGGACGTGGGGCGGAGGCGGTTTATCGTCAGGGGCGGATGACGGCCTCTTATGTGCACTTTTATTTTCCGTCCAATCCAACGGCGATTGCCGCGCTGTTTACGCCTGATCTTCAGGCCGCCTTCGCGAGCAAGCCCGCTTCCACAATGGATCATCCAAACCCTGTGGGAGCGGGCTTGCTCGCGAAGAGGCCATGACCGACAACGCCTTCTCCGAAGCCGAACGCGAAGCGGTTTATCGCGCGATCGCCGAGCGCCGCGACATGCGCCACTTCAGCGGCGGTACGGTCGAACCCGAACTGCTGCGACGCCTGCTCGAAGCCGCGCACCAGGCACCGAGTGTCGGCCTGATGCAGCCCTGGCGATTCATCCGCATCAGCGATCGAACCCTGCGCGGCAAGATCCAGCGACTGGTGGAAGAAGAACGCATCCGCACCGCCGAAGCCCTCGGTGAGCGTTCCGACGAGTTCATGAAGCTCAAAGTCGAAGGCATCAACGATTGCGCCGAGGTCCTGGTCGCCGCGCTGATGGACGATCGCGAGCGGCATATCTTTGGCCGTCGCACCTTGCCGGAAATGGACATGGCGTCGCTGTCCTGTGCGATTCAGAACCTGTGGCTGGCCTCCCGCGCCGAAGGACTGGGCATGGGCTGGGTGTCGCTGTTCGAGCCACAAGCGCTGGCGGACCTGCTGGGTTTGCCCGCCGGAGCCAAGCCGATGGCGATTCTTTGCCTCGGTCCGGTCAAGGAATTCTATCCGGCGCCGATGCTGGTGCTCGAAGGCTGGGCGCAGGCGCGGCCGCTGAGCGAATTGTTGTATGAGAATTACTGGGGAGTGAGTCAATGAGTGTGGCGTTATTGAGTGTCGCCGCGGTTGCGCTGGATGCGCTGCTGGGTGAACCCAAACGCTGGCATCCGCTGGTGGCATTCGGCCGTTTTGCCGACCGCATCGAGCAACGTTTTAACGGTGAAGGGCGCGGCTGGCGCAGTCATGGCGTCACCGCCTGGGTGATCGCCGTGTTGCCGCTGACTTTACTGGCCACGGCGTTTTCCTGGGCGCCTTATGTCGGCTGGATCGTCGAAATTCTCGTGCTCTACTGCGCGCTCGGCATGCGCAGCCTCGGCGAGCATGTCGAGCCGGTGGCCAAAGCCTTGCGCAGTGATGATCTGGACGAAGCCCGCACTCGCGTGGGCTATCTGGTCAGCCGCCAGACCAGCGAACTGGATAAAACCGAAGTCGCTCGCGCCGCGACCGAATCGGTCCTGGAGAACGGCAGTGACGCGGTGTTTGCCGCCCTGTTCTGGTTCGCCGTGGCGGGAGCGCCCGGTGTGGTGCTCTACCGGTTGAGCAACACCCTCGACGCCATGTGGGGCTATCGCAACGAACGCTTCGAGCGTTTCGGTTGGGCGGCGGCAAAGGTCGACGACGTGCTCAACTACATTCCTGCACGTCTGGTGGCGTTGACCTACGCGCTCCTGGGCAAAACCCGACTGGCATTGAAGTGCTGGCGTACACAGGGCCCGACCTGGGACAGCCCGAATGCCGGCCCGGTGATGGCGGCGGGCGCCGGTGCGTTGGGCGTCGAGTTGGGCGGGGCGGCGATTTATCACGGTGAACTGCATCAGCGTCCGCCACTGGGCGAGGGCGTGCCGGCGGATGCTGACTCCATCGACCGTGGCTGGCAATTGGTCCAGCGCGGCGTATGGTTATGGCTGCTGATTCTCTGCGTGGGGGCTGAATTCTATGCTTGAGCACGGTGGGCGGTTGCGTAAGGCTGCGCTCGAATACGGCATCGCCGAAGCCGATTGGCTGGACCTGTCCAGCGGCCTCGCGCCTTGGCCGTTTCCGGTCCCGGACATTTCGTTGCGAGCCTGGGCGCGATTGCCGGAAACCGATGACGGTCTGGAGCAGGCGGCCTGCGATTACTACGGTGCTGCCCAGGTGCTGCCGGTGGCCGGTTCGCAAATGGCGATCCAGTTGCTGCCGCGTTTGCGTCGGGTCGGCAAGGTCGGCGTACTGTCGCCGTGTTACGCCGAGCACGCCGAAGCCTGGCGCCGCAGCGGCTACATCGTGCGTGAAGTGCTGGAGCAGGAAGTTGACTTCTTTCTCGACAGCCTCGACGTGCTGGTGGTGGTCAATCCGAACAATCCCACGGGCCTTAGCCTGACCCCGAGTCGCTTGCTCGACTGGCATTCACGACTGGCCCAGCGCGGTGGCTGGCTGGTGGTGGACGAGGCGTTCATGGACAACACGCCGCAGCTGAGCCTGGCGCCGTTTGCTCATCAGGTCGGTTTGGTCGTGCTGCGTTCCTTCGGCAAGTTTTTCGGCCTGGCCGGTGTGCGGCTAGGGTTTGTGCTGGCGGAGCGCAAGTTGCTCAAGTTACTGGCCGAACAAGTGGGGCCATGGGCGGTCAGCGGGCCGACCCGAGTCGTGGGGCAAGCCTGCCTGCAGGATATCGAAGGGCATGCCCGTCAACGGGAGCGCACCGAAGTGGCCAGCGAGCGACTGGCACGGCTGCTTGAGCAACACAGTTTTAAACCCCAGGGCGGTTGCGCCCTATTTCAATGGATTACCACCGAACGCGCCGAAGAACTGCATGATTTCATGGCCCGGCGCGGCATTCTGCTGCGGTTGTTCACGCTCAACAGCAGCCTGCGTTTTGGCTTGCCCGCCGATGAAGCTGACTGGACACGTCTCGCGCAAGCGTTCGACGCCTACGCCAAGGAATCCCAATGACCACATTGATGGTGCAAGGCACTACATCGGACGCCGGCAAAAGCACGCTGGTGACGGCGTTGTGTCGCTGGGCCACGCGCCAGGGCGTTAGCGTGGTGCCGTTCAAACCGCAGAACATGGCGCTCAACAGTGCCGTGACCGCCGACGGTGGCGAAATCGGCCGGGCGCAAGCCGTGCAGGCCCAGGCCGCCAACCTTGAACCGCACACCGACATGAACCCGGTGCTGCTCAAACCGAACAGCGACACCGGCGCCCAAGTGATCATCCATGGTCGCGCCGTCACGACGATGAACGCCGTCGCCTATCACGACTACAAAGCCATCGCCATGCAAGCGGTGCTCGCTTCCCATGAACGATTGAGCGCGGCCTATCCGCTGGTGATGGTCGAAGGCGCAGGCTCGCCGGCCGAGATCAATCTGCGCGCCGGCGACATCGCCAACATGGGTTTTGCCGAAGCGGTGGACTGCCCGGTGGTGCTGATCGCCGACATCAATCGCGGCGGGGTTTTCGCGCATCTGGTGGGCACCCTGGAACTGCTGTCGTCCACCGAACAAGCGCGAGTCAAAGGGTTCATCATCAACCGCTTTCGCGGTGACATTGCCTTGCTGCAACCGGGCCTCGACTGGCTGGAAGAGCGCACCGGCAAACCAGTGATTGGCGTGTTGCCTTACGTGATGGACCTGCATCTGGAAGCCGAGGATGGCATCGATCAACGCCAGACCGACAAGGCCGACCAGGTGCTGAAAGTGCTCGTGCCGGTGCTTCCACGCATCAGCAACCACACTGATTTCGACCCGCTGCGCCTGCACCCGCAAGTGGATCTGCAATTCATCGGCCCCGGACAGCCGATTCCTCCCGCCGACCTGATGATTCTTCCCGGATCGAAAAGCGTGCGCGGTGACCTCGCGTATCTGCGAGCCAATGGTTGGGACACCGCCATCTCTCGTCACCTGCGTTACGGCGGGAAGTTATTGGGCATCTGCGGTGGTCTGCAAATGCTTGGCGAGCAGGTGCATGACCCGTTGGGCCTCGAAGGCGCACCGGGTTCCAGTGCAGGTTTGGGTTTGCTGGCGTTCGAGACGCAGCTCGAAGAAGAGAAGCAATTGCGCAACGTGCGCGGGCGCCTGGCGCTGGAAGACGCACCGGTCAGCGGCTATGAAATCCATGCTGGCGTGACCACCGGGCCGGCGCTGGAAAACGCCGCCGTGCAGTTGGATGACGGTCGCTGTGATGGTGCGCAAAGTGTCGATGGGCAAATATTCGGCACGTATCTACATGGCCTGTTTGAATCGCCAGAGGCGTGCAGTGCGCTGTTGCGCTGGGCGGGTTTGCAGGATGTGCAGGAAGTGGATTACCACGGGTTGCGTGAGCGGGATATCGAGCGGCTGGCGGATCTGGTGGAGCAGCATCTGGATACCCGGCTGTTGCGTGAACTTTGCGGGTTTTGAGGTGGTTGCATGCTCGCGAAGGCGTCAGTCGTCTCACAGAAGATTTTAAGGAATGAACCATGCTGCAACTGATCCTCGGCGGCGCCCGCTCCGGCAAGAGTCGCCTGGCTGAAAAACTCGCCTGCGACAGTGGTCTGGCAGTGACCTACATCGCCACCAGCCAACCCCTTGACGGCGAAATGAAAGAACGGGTCACCCATCACCGCGCCCGGCGTCCAGCCGAATGGGGGTTGATCGAAGAACCCCTGGAGCTCGCCCGCATCCTTCGTGAAAACGCCAGCACCGAACGCTGCCTGCTGGTGGATTGCCTGACCCTGTGGCTGACCAATCTGCTGATGCTCGACAACACCGAGCGCCTGATCGCCGAGCGTGATGCCTTGCTGGACTGCCTGGCATCGTTGCCGGGTGAAATCATTTTCGTCAGCAATGAAACCGGAATGGGTGTCGTGCCGCTGGGCGAATTGACTCGCCGCTATGTCGATGAAGCCGGCTGGCTGCATCAAGCTTTGGCTGAACGCTGTCAGCGAGTTGTCCTGACCGTTGCCGGCCTGCCCCTGACTTTGAAAGGAACTGCGTTATGACTCAATCCTGGTGGCTGAACCCGTGCCAGCCGATCGATGCCCAAGCGGTCGAGCAGGCCGAGGCGCGTCAACAGCAGTTGACCAAACCTGCCGGCTCTCTCGGTCGGCTCGAATCGGTGGCGGTGCAATTGGCCGGGTTGCAGGGACGGGTCAAACCGAGTCTGGATCAGTTGTGGATCGCGATTTTTGCCGGTGACCATGGTGTGGTCGCCGAAGGGGTGTCGGCATTTCCCCAGGAAGTCACCGGGCAGATGCTGCACAACTTCGTCAACGGTGGTGCGGCGATCAGCGTGCTGGCGCGGCAGCTCGGGGCATCCCTTGAAGTGGTTGACCTTGGCACGGTTACGCCTTCGTTGAATCTGCCGGGCGTGCGTCACCTGAACATCGGGCCGGGCACTGCGAACTTTGTCGAAGGTCCGGCCATGACTCAGGCTCAGGGCGAACTCGCTTTGCAGGCTGGCCGCGCCAGTGCGCTTCGCGCCATCGCGGCAGGTGCTCAATTGTTTATCGGCGGTGAGATGGGCATCGGCAACACTACGGCTGCCAGCGCGTTGGCGTGTGCGCTGCTGGATTGCCCGGTGGTGTATCTGACCGGTCCGGGAACCGGGTTGAACGCGGCGGGTGTCAGTCATAAAGCGCAGGTTATCGAGCGCGCCTTGGCAGTGCATGGCGCTGAGCGTGGCGATGCGTTGCAAACCCTGTTCAACCTCGGCGGTTTCGAAATCGCCGCGCTGGTCGGCGCCTATCTGGCGTGTGCCCAGGAAGGTGTCGCGGTGCTGGTGGACGGGTTCATCTGCAGCGTTGCCGCGTTGGTGGCCGTGCGCTTGAATCCTGAGTGCCGCCAGTGGCTGTTGTTTGGTCATCGCGGTGCCGAGCCGGGTCATCGTCATGTGCTGGAAACCCTCAACGCCGAACCGTTGCTGGACCTCGGCCTGCGTCTGGGCGAGGGCAGCGGGGCGGCGTTGGCGGTGCCGTTGCTGCGTCTGGCCTGTGATCTTCACGGGCAGATGGCGACCTTCGCCGAAGCGGCCGTGGCGGATCGCCCGGCATGACGTTGCGTCTCGATCTATTACGCCACGGCGAAACCGAACTCGGCGGTGGCCTGCGCGGCAGTCTCGACGATGCGCTGACCGAAAAGGGTTGGGAGCAGATGCACGCGGCGGTGATCCAGCAGGGGCCTTGGGATCGCTTGGTCAGTTCGCCATTGCAGCGCTGTGCGCAGTTCGCAGAAGAACTCGGTGCACAACTGGGATTGCCAGTGCAGTTGGATAAAGATCTGCAGGAGCTGCACTTCGGCGCCTGGGAAGGGCAGAGCGCGGCGGCACTGATGGAAACCGATGCCGAGGCGTTGGGATTGTTCTGGGCCGACCCTTATTCGTACACGCCGCCCGACGGCGAGCGGGTTGAGGATTTTTCCACGCGAGTGCTGGCGGCGGTTGAGCGTTTGCATGATGTGTGTGCGGGCGAGCGGGTGTTACTGGTCAGCCATGGCGGCGTCATGCGGTTGCTGCTGGCGCAGGCGCGGGGATTGCCACGGGAGCAGTTGCTCAACGTTGAAGTCGGTCACGGCGCGCTGTTTTCGCTGTCAATCGAGGCTGGCGGACTGTTAAAGGAATCGCTTTGACCATGTTGCCGTTCTGGATCGCCCTGCAATTTCTGAGCAGTCTGCCGATTCGCCTGCCAGGCATGCCGGCGCCTCAAGAGCTGGGTCGTTCGCTGCTGTTTTATCCGCTGGTGGGGCTGTTGTTCGGCGGGATTTTGTGGGCGTTGAACTGGTTGTTGCTCGGTACGCCGTTGCTGCTTCACGCGGCGCTGCTGCTGACGGTTTGGGTGTTGCTCAGCGGTGCGCTGCATCTGGACGGTCTGGCCGATAGCGCCGATGCGTGGCTCGGAGGCTTCGGCGACCGAGAGCGCACGCTGACCATCATGAAAGACCCTCGCAGCGGGCCGATTGCGGTCGTGACGCTGGTGCTGGTGTTGCTGCTTAAATTCGCGGCATTAGTGGCATTGATCGAGCAACAGCACGCGGCTGTCCTGATCGTCGTTCCATTGATTGGCCGTGCTGCGCTGTTGGGGCTGTTTCTGACGACGCCTTATGTGCGAGCCGGTGGGTTAGGGCAGGCGTTGGCCGATCATTTGCCGCGTTTGGCGGGTAAGCAGGTATTGGCGGTCAGTGCGTTGGCTTGTGTGCTGATGGCTGGCTTCAGTGGTGTTTTTGCTGTGGTGCTGGCGACGCTGGTATTCGTTTGGTTGCGACAGGTGATGCTGCGCCGGTTGGGCGGGACGACGGGTGATACGGCGGGGGCGATGCTGGAATTGCTGGAGGCTGCGGTGCTGGTGGGGCTTGTGTTGGTCAGGTGATTTATGATGTGGATGTTCTGGCGCCTTCGCGAGCAAGCCCGCTCCCACAGTAGGGTGGTGGTATGCCGCTATTGTGTGAACAATGCAAAAAACCTGTGGGAGCGGGCTTGCCCGCGAAGGCGATCTACCCTACAAAATAATTTTTGAAACTTGCATTCATTTAACCGCGGGTATATACACGCATCATGCTCGAATCCCAATGTTTATGCATCAACCTGCGTCGCGCCGCCCGTGGCGTCAGCAGGCACTATGACGGCGCTCTCGACGGCTTCGGGATCAACGTTGCCCAGTATTCTCTGCTGTGTAATTTGCAGCGTCTGGATCAACCAAGCATTTCCACCCTGGCCGAGGCGATGGGGCTGGATCGCAGCACCCTGGGGCGCAATCTGCGTGTGCTGGAGGGCGAAGGCCTGGTGATGCTGGTCGAGGGCGAGGACATGCGCAATCGCATCGTCCGGTTGACCGAGGCCGGTGCCGAGCGGCTGGCGGCAGCCTTGCCAGCCTGGGAAGCAGCGCAACAGCGGCTGGTTGACCGTCTGGGGGCCGAGAAACGCGAAACCTTACTGAAGTTGCTGGACGAACTGGCTTGATGCCGGTTTGTTCGACCTTAAGCGGGTATATACCCGCTACCGGAGAACAAGAATGACATCGATGTGGCGTACGTGCGGTTGGGTTCTGTTGGGGAGTGCGCTGATCCTTGCGTTGTCTCTGGGTATACGCCATGGCTTCGGGCTGTTTCTGGCACCGATGAGTGCCGAGTTCGGCTGGGGGCGTGAGGTGTTCGCTTTCGCCATCGCCCTGCAGAACCTGATCTGGGGCCTGGCCCAACCTTTCACCGGTGCGCTGGCCGACCGCTTCGGCGCGGCGAAAGTGGTGTTGATCGGTGGCGTTCTGTACGCGCTGGGCCTGGTGTTCATGGGCCTGTCTGACTCGGCGGTGACCTTGTCCCTGAGTGCCGGCCTGTTGATCGGTATCGGTCTGTCGGGCACGTCGTTTTCGGTGATTCTCGGGGTGGTCGGACGCGCGGTGCCGCCGGAGAAACGCAGCATGGGCATGGGCATCGCGAGTGCCGCCGGTTCTTTCGGCCAGTTCGCCATGTTGCCGGGTACGCTGGGGTTGATCGGCTGGCTTGGCTGGTCCGCGGCGTTGCTGGTGCTGGGCCTGCTGGTGGCATTGATCGTGCCGTTGGTGAGCATGCTCAAGGACAAGCCATTACCGGTGCTCGGCCATGAACAAACCCTGTCCGAAGCGCTGCGTGAGGCTTGCTCCCATTCGGGGTTCTGGCTGCTGTCGTTCGGCTTTTTTGTCTGCGGTTTCCAAGTGGTATTCATCGGCGTGCACTTGCCGGCCTATCTGGTGGATCAGCATCTGCCGGCGACCGTCGGCACCACGGTGCTGGCGTTGATCGGGCTGTTCAATATTTTTGGTACTTACACCGCAGGCTGGCTCGGTGGGCGGATGTCCAAGCCGCGCTTACTCACCGGTCTGTATCTGCTGCGAGCGGTGGTGATTGCGCTGTTCCTGTGGGCGCCGGTGACGACGACAACCGCGTATCTGTTCGGCATGGCGATGGGCTTTTTGTGGCTGTCGACAGTACCCTTGACCAACGGCACCGTCGCGACCTTGTTCGGTGTGCGAAATTTGTCCATGCTCGGTGGGATTGTTTTCCTGTTTCACCAGCTCGGATCGTTCCTCGGCGGCTGGTTGGGCGGGGTGGTGTACGACCGAACCGGGAGCTATGACTTGATCTGGCAGGTAGCAATTCTCTTGAGTCTAGTGGCCGCCGCCCTGAACTGGCCGGTGCGTGAACAGCCCGTGGCGCGCCTGGAAACCCGGTTGAGCGCGACATGAACAGTCTCTGGCCGCGGATCGCCATTGTTGCTGGCGGCGCCTTGTTGCTCGGCCTGGCGTGGTGGGGCTGGCATCAAGGCGGGCTGGCCTTGATGCAGCTGGGCATGGGTGCTTGCTAGCGGGTGGCGAGGGCGAGTAACTTCACGTTGACGATGACTGAAGGATCACCGACATGCTGATGCGCTGGCTGGCAGTTCCCGCGTTACTGGTCGCGTTTACCGGATTGGCTCAAGCGGCAGAGTGCCCGGACCTTTTGCAAGGTTCGTTGCCCAAGCTGCGCGCCAAGGAATCCATCGACCTGTGCCAGCGCTTCGCTGGCAAACCGCTGGTGGTGGTCAATACCGCGAGCTTTTGCGGCTTCGCCCCGCAGTTCAAAAGCCTGGAGGCGCTGAATCAGCGTTACAAGGATCAGGGCTTGGAGGTGATCGGCGTTCCGTCCAACGACTTCAAGCAGGAATCCAAGGACGGCGAAGAGACCGCCAAGGTCTGCTACGTGAATTACGGCGTGACCTTCACCATGACCGAACCGCAAAAAGTCCGTGGTGACGGTGCGACGCACTTGTTCAAGATCCTCGCCAAGCAGACCAGCGCACCGAAGTGGAACTTCTACAAATATGTGGTCGATCGCCAAGGCAAGGTGATCGCCAATTTTTCCAGCCTGACCAAGCCTGACGATCCCGAGTTCATCGAAGCCGTGGAGAAAGCCCTGGCTTCACAACCCCTGGCTTCGACACCCTGATCGACGCTCACTAAAAAGCCCCGCCTCTGTACAAGAGAGCGGGGCTTTTTCAGTTCAGGCGGCGAGGGTTGAGGCTCGCCGTGAATCATCAGAAGCGGTAGGTCGCGCCAACACCAAAGCCGTTCGCATAGTTTTCGTACTTGGCGTTGTAGTTCTGGCCACGGTTGTTGCTGTTGTTGACCTTGACCGACTCCTCGCGAAGGTACGAATACGCTACGTCGATGGTCAGGTCGTCGGTCGGGCTCCAGCCAGCGCCCAGGCTGAAAATCTTGCGATCGCCCGTCGGGATGCGTGGGGAGCGGTCGACGTTGTTGGTCGGCGCCTGGTCGATGGACAGACCGGTACGCAGTACCCATTGCTTGTTCAACTGGTAGGAAGCACCGATGGCGTGAGCCCAGGTGTCATGCCAGTTCTGATCTTCGGTGATGTGACCGAACTGACCGTTCAGGACAGCTGGCACGCCGCTGTTTTCGACGGTGATCTCTTTCAGGCGGCTCCAGCGAGTCCAGGTGCTGCCTGCGTAGAGAGTCCACTGGTCGTCCAGCTGATGAGTTACCGAGAAGTCGACCGATTCAGGAGTGGTCAGGTCCAGCGACGCGTCGTATTTCTGGCTTGGGTTTTGACCCAAGGCCCCGAGGAGTGCGTAGTCGACCTTGGTGTCGCCCTCGAGCTTGTACTTCACTTTCGAGTGGTAGGTCAGGCCGACGCGTGTGCTGTCGGTGGCTTGAACCAGGATACCGATGTTGTAGCCGAGCGCGGTGTCGTCACCCTTGATCTTGACGTTGCCGTCCGGTGCGAGCGGGTTCAGCGACAGTTTCGATTCGAGGGTGCCGTCAATGCGGTTGATGGTCGGACCGAAACCGATCGACACCTTGTCGTTGAAGGCGTAGCTGACGGTTGGCTGAACGGTGACAACGGTCACTTCGCTCTTACTGCCGAAATAACGGCCGGCAAAGCCGTTTTCGTAGTCGGTCACCAGGCCGAACGGAGCGTAGATGCCGACACCGAATGCCCAATGCTCATCGATAGGCTTGACGTAGTAGCCCATCGGCACGGCAATGAATGGAACCATGTCGCCGTCGTTGGTACCGCCGTTCGGGCGGGAGCTGGCATCGCTGATGTCGGTGTGTGCGTCGAGCAGTGCAGCACCGCCGGTGACTTGTTCACGCTTGAGGCGCGACATGCCGGCAGGGTTGCCAAAAATGGTGCTTGCGTCATCGGCAGATGAAGATCGCCCGGCAAAACCTGTACCCATCCCGCTGATACTTTGTTCGTTGATGGCAAAGCCAGCTGCGAAAATCTGGGTGGATGCCAAGGCAACGGCGAGACTAAGGGTGGTTTTGAGCATTACTTTTTTCATTATTAGAACTCCTGGTGATCACCGGGGCGAAAATTACCAACATTTTCGTCCCAGCGCTATAGCCTGTATGCCTTGATTTAGAGCGGTTTTGTAGGACAATCAGACCAGAATCGCGACGTGTTGTGCGATCTTCTGAAAGTGGGGGATCAGCAGGCGACTTGATTCAGCGGTGAAACACAGATTTGCCAGGCGGAGGTGAAGTCTCTCAGGCGTCCTTGGGGCTGGAAGGTCTGGCGCCAGATGCGGGCCATTCCCAGCAGGTCGTCTGCTTCGGGGAGGGGAGTGTTCTGTTCTTCGATCAGCAGCCAGGCGATGGCGGTGGCGTAACGCAGGTTGACGGTCAATTCGAGGTGCGGACCACTCAGGAAAGCATGCTGGCTGGCCAGTCCGCGGACCAGGCTCGCGCGTTCCGGGTCAAGTGCCAGGTAGTGGTCCCAGAGTGCCTGGTGGCGAGGTTCGGCGATTCGGTACAGGCCGTGTCCACGGCGGTCATGCAGGGCGGAACCAAGGGCTGACTGACTGGCGGCGACACCCAGCAGCAGGGATTCGGCAGTTGCGCTATGGCGTCCGAGGTAGATCAAGGTCGGACGGATCACATAACGACACAGTTCGCTGGCAGCGATACCCATAAAACCCTCGAAACCATCAAATGGGCGGCGACACCTGAAGGGCATTGGCAGCAGTGGATCGACTCAGGCTCGCCGGAAGCGGATTTGGCCGCTTGAGTTGAAGTGTAGTGTCATATTCGCGATGTAAAGGCCTGTTTTTAAAATATTTCCGGCTTCGAGTTATAACCGTTATATCGGTTTGTGCTTAAGCGAGTGCAGCGAAAAGAGAAACATCGGGCAATAAAAAGCCCCGCTTTTTGAGCAGGGCTTTTGAGGTTTTCAGTCTTTCTGGCGTATCAGGCAACCAGTGCCTGACGGGTACGATCGATCACGGCCTGCAGCGGCTCGGCGCTGGAGTATTGATCGGGGTACAGGCGTTCGCTGTGACGAGCGATACCGTGTTCGTTGACCAGGGTGAAGCTGAAGCAGCCTTTGCGAGCGGCCATGATCAAGCAGTTCATTGGTGCAAAAGCGTTGGTTAGGGTGCGAATGGCATCCTGGGTATGGATTTGAGTAGACATAGTCATTGGGTGTTCCTACAAGCGACACGGATAAGAACCGTGCAAAATTAAAACGTTCCAGTGACGCCGACCACCGTTGGTCGAACGAAGAACCCGACTGGAACAAAGCAGCCAGTTTGAAGCGCTGATAAGTTGGCGCGCTTGGGCTGGCAGGTAGGTACTTAGGAGGGCAGGCAACACATCAAGGGCAAAGGTTCTGGGCCCGGGGTGAAGATCCTGATCAATTTGCAGGTTGGTTCGGTCAGAGTAAGTGAGCTTCGCAACACCCTTTGCTTTCGATTCAAAGGCAGTGTTGACGCAAGATTTACCTGGAAACCATCGAGGTGGTCGATCCCGCTTTGTCGGTGGAGGCTTCCGTTGGGAAGGCAGACCGGGGGGATTTGTTCGACCAGAATTGACTTTCAGCTTGGTACTAACGCCGCGGATACTAACGGATTGAATTGCAGAAAGGAAGTGTGTTAGCAAAATAGATCCATGAAGTGCCTGCCAAAAGCTAACGGTTTGGCGGCTGGACACGGTCATGATCCGCAGACCCGCGCCGTAATAGCACAAAATTCGACCGCTGGTCGTCGAAGTACATCCAGCCTGGTCCGGCCTGAATCATGGGTTTGCCAGGTTTATCCCCAGAATCAGGTGACAAAATGCGCCGAAAAAGCGCATCGATATAACTGCCTCGAAGGTACTTGTGCACATAAGTTGCGCGGGTTGTCACCCCACTGTCATCTTCGCTTCAAGCATAGTGGGTGCCTGTAACGAAAATTTAAGTCAATGAAAAACATCGCTTTTTTTTACTGGTGAAAAAATCGTCAGTTTGACTGCGAGCCCCATTCCATAGGGGTTTGCGAGAGTTCAAGTGGGGTTGTCCACTGAGTTATCCACAGCTTCTGTGGATTGTCCCGAGCGCTTGCTCTAGGACGGGCGTGCAGGGTTTTTTTAGGCTTTACCTGTAAGAAAAAAAGAGTAGAGTTGCGCGCCTTCCGATCTGCCCCACAGTGCTTTATGAAGTTTCGCTCAGTATCAGTTTCTGTAACCTCTACACCCTCCAGTGTTACCCCGCCCAAGCGCTTCTCAATGCGCGTGGCCGAATGGTTGCTGGACAGCCCGCGCCTGGGCGAAAACGTCAACGTCAAACACTTGGCCGGGCATTTGCTCAAGCAGCCGGCCCGTGACGGGGTCGTGGCCGCGCAAAGCCGTCTTGGCCAGTTGATGTGCCGCGAATGTGGCAACGCCCGGGATCGCCGCATTGGCCAGGACCTTTTGCGTCAGGCCGCGCGCGCTGGGGATCGGCGCGCCCAGCAGGAACTCGGTCTGATCGAAGACTGAGCTGTCCAAGACCTGACGCCTTGGTTAACCTTCAAGCTTTATTTGATTGGCAGGAGTGGCTATGGCTATGGACTTGACCAGCGCATTGCTCGGTCTGGCGGGCGCTGCGCTGCCGTTGCTGATACTGGCCTGGCAACTTCAGCGCCGAGCGAGCACCGCGCAGTCAGAGGTTGCGCTGTTGCAAGAGCGACTGGCCACAGCCGGTCTGGCCCAGGATGGATTGAACATCCAGCTCGAAGCCTGTCGCGATGAAATCGCCGATCTGGGGCAGGCCAACGCCGCCAGGCAAGCAGACCTGGCCGCCCTGCGCCGTGAAGTCGAACTGTTGCAGATCGAACGCGACGACGCCCGCGATGCCGCCCATGCCTGGAATCTCGAGCGCGCCGGCAAAGAGGCTGAGTTGCGCCGCCTGGACGCCCAGGCCGCTTCTCTCAACGCGGAGCTGCGCGAACAGCAGGAAAGCCATCAGCAGCGCCTCAACGACCTGCAAGGCTCGCGAGACGAGCTGCGTGCGCAGTTCGCGGAGCTGGCGGGCAAGATCTTTGACGAGCGTGAGCAGCGCTTTGCCGAAACCAGTCAGCAGCGACTGGGGCAGTTGCTCGATCCATTGAAGGAGCGCATCCAGTCTTTCGAAAAACGCGTCGAGGAAAGCTATCAGGCTGAAGCGCGGGAGCGTTTTTCCCTGGCCAAGGAGCTGGAACGGCTGCAACAACTGAACCTGCGTCTGAGCGATGAAGCCACCAACCTGACCCGCGCCTTGAAAGGGCAAAAAACCCAGGGCAATTGGGGCGAGCTGATTCTTGAACGGGTGCTTGAACACGCGGGGCTGGAGAAGGGACGTGAGTACCAGACTCAGGTCAATCTCAAAGGCCCGGACGGTGAGCGTTTCCAGCCGGACGTGATCATTTATCTACCGGGCGACAAGCAGGTGGTGGTCGACTCCAAGGTCAGCCTAACCGCCTACCAGCAATACGTCGCTGCCGAAGACGATGCCATCGGCCAGATCGCCATCAAGCAGCACGTGCTGTCCCTGCGCAATCACGTCAAAGGCCTGGCCGGTAAGGATTACAAACGTCTCGACGGTTTGCACAGTCTGGATTTCGTCTTGCTGTTTGTACCGATCGAAGCGGCGTTTTCTGCCGCGTTGCAAGTTGAGCCGACGCTGTTCCAAGAGGCGTTCGACCGCAATATCGTGATCGTCAGCCCGACCACCTTGTTGGCGACGTTGCGAGTCATCGACAGCCTGTGGAAGCAGGAGCGTCAGAGCCAGAACGCCCGGGAAATCGCCGAGCGCGCCGGGTGGCTGTACGACAAGTTCGTGTTGTTCATTCAGGATCTGGATGAAGTCGGCAATCGCTTGCAGCAACTGGATAAGGCCTACAGCTCCGCGCGTAACAAGCTGACAGAAGGGCGGGGCAACCTGGTCAGCCGCAGTGAGCAGCTCAAGTTGCTCGGGGCGCGAGCCAGCAAGAGCCTGCCGGCGGATCTGCTGGAACGGGCGATGACCGACGTGGATGGATTGGCCGAGTTGCCGGAGTAGCCGAAAAGCTTCGCGAGTAAGCCCGCTCCCACATTGGATTCGAGGTGTTCACAAGATCCCTGTGGGAGCGGGCTTGCCCGCGAGGGCGACCGTTGCGCCACCGCAAGGCTCAACCCTGGCGCGCTACAACGGCAAATGCCGACTCAACAACGCCCGCAACGCCGCCGGTTTCACCGGTTTGGCCAGGTAGTCCAGGCCTGCCGCATGCACCTGGGCCACCATCTCCGGTCGTCCATCGGCGCTAATCACCACGCCGGGTACTGGCTCGCCCAGTCGGGTCCGTAGCCACGCCATCAGTTCGGTCCCCGTTTCGCCATTGTCCAGGTGGTAATCCACCAGCGCGAGTTGCGGACGTACCCCATCACTGAGCAGTGCCGCGCATTCATCGCGATTGCGCGCCGTCCAGACCTGACAGCCCCAACGGGTCAGCAAACTGTTCATGCCGATCAGAATGCTGTCTTCGTTGTCGATACACAGTACTTGCGCGCCGCTCAGCAGTTTGCCGTTGAGGTCGGCGACCTTGGCCGGGATAACGGTTTGCGACCGGGCCAACGGCACACTGACACTGAATACACTGCCGCGTCCCGGCCAGGAACGTACCTGTAGCGTGTGGCCCAGCACGCGGCACAAGCCATCGGCAATCGCCAGGCCCAGGCCCAGGCCTTTCTCGGCACGGGTCTGGTGGCTGTCGAGGCGTTTGAACTCTTCGAAAATCACCTGCTGTTTATCTTTCGGAATCCCCGGCCCCCGGTCCCAGACCTCCAGACACAGCTCGCCCTTGCGACGCCGAACGCCCAGGAGTACCGGCCCCTTGGCGTAGCGGAAGGCGTTGGTCAGGAAGTTCTGCAAGATCCTCCGCAACAACTTGATGTCGCTGTCGACGCGTAGCGTGCTGCCCCTGACGCGGAATTTCAGCCCCTGATCCCGGGCCAGCGCCTTGAACTCGGCGCCGAGGGCGTCGAACAGTTCATTGAGCACGAACGGCTGGGGATCGGGGTTGATCTTGCCGTTTTCCAGGCGGGAAATGTCCAGCAAATCGCTAATCAGATCCTCGGCCGAGCGCAGTGAAGAATCCAGATGATGGACCAGTTTCTGCGCTTCACCGGACAATCCGTCGTCCTGGTGGGAGAGGGCGGCCGAGAACAGCCGCGCCGCGTTCAACGGTTGCATCAAGTCATGACTGACGGCAGCCAGGAAACGGGTTTTCGATTGGTTGGCCGATTCGGCAGTGCCCTTGGCTTCGGTCAGGGCAACGTTGAGTTGCGACAGTTCGTGGGTTCGCTCGGTGACCCGCTGCTCCAGGCCCTCGTTGGCTTCGGTCAGCGCCTGCTCGGCTTCGCGGAACGCAGTAATGTCGGTGAAACTCATGACGAAGCCGCCGCCCGGCATCGGGTTGCCGATCAGCTCGATCACCCGCCCATTGGGGAACAGGCGCTCAGAGGTGTGGGCGCGACCCTGGCGCATCCAGTGCAGTCGGCGGGCGACATGCACTTCGGCTTCGCCGGGGCCGCACAGGCCGCGCTCGGCGTTGTAGCGAATGATGTCGGCAATCGGTCGACCCACGCTGATCAAGCCGTCCGGATAGTTGAACAGTTCCAGGTAGCGACGATTCCAGGCCACCAGTTTCAGAGACTGGTCGACCACGCTGATGCCCTGGGTGATGTTCTCGATCGCGCCTTGCAACAGCGCGCGGTTGAATTGCAGCACCTCCGACGCTTCGTCGGCGATTCGGACTACATCCTCGAGTTGCATCTCCCGACCTTCGATGGCGGCTTTCACCACCGCACGTGTCGACGAAGCGCCGAGAACACCGGCCAGCAAACGTTCGGTGTGGGCGATCCATTCACCGTCGGCATTCTGATTCGGGTTGAAGCCTTTGCCCTGACGGTAAGCAAAGCGGATGAAGCTCTGACGGGCCCGTTCTTCACCGACGAACCGCGCGGCCAGTTCCAGCAAATCATTGATCTGCACCGCCAACATTGAACGTGAGTTGGGGCGAGCGCTGATTTCCTGACCGATAAAGCGACCGGCCTGCCAGTGTTCCGAAACCCGAGTGCGCGACAGCACCGACACCCAGGCAAACAGCGTGAAGTTGCCTGCCAGCGACAGCACCACACCTTGGGTCAACGGGGTGATCGGCAGGTCCAGCGGGTTGCCGTGCAGCCAGGCCAGGCCCGGAAAGCTGTTCAGGGACAAACCGAGGCTGTTGGCTGCGATGGGCAGGATCAGGGTGTAGAACCAGATGAACGTGCCCGCAGCGAGGCCGGCGAACACGCCTCGACGGTTGGCTTGTTTCCAGTACAGCGCGCCGAGCATGGCCGGGGCCAGTTGGGTCACGGCGGCGAAGGCGATCTGGCCGATGGTTGCCAAACTCGCGGTCGAGCCCAACAGGCGATAGCTGACATAGGCCAGCAGCAAAATCACCACGATGCTCACCCGGCGCACCGAGAGCATCCACTGGCGGAACACTTCGAACGGCCGCTCGGCGTTGTTCCGGCGCAGCAACCACGGCAACAGCATGTCGTTGGAGACCATGGTCGACAGCGCCACGCTGGCGACGATCACCATGCCGGTCGCTGCCGATGCGCCACCAATAAATGCCAGCATCGCGAGGGCAGGGTGGGATTGGGCCAGCGGCAGGCTGATGACGAAAGAGTCCGGCAGCACCGAGCTGGGCAGCAGCATCTGACCGGCGAGAGCGATTGGGACTACAAACAACGCCGCCAACGCCAGGTAAGCCGGGAACACCCATTTGGCTAGCCGTAGGTCTTGGGGGTCGATGTTTTCCACCACAGTCACGTGGAACTGCCGGGGCAGGCAGATGATTGCCATCATCGCCACACCGGTCTGCACCACCATCGACGGCCAGTTGATGGTTTCCTTCCAGTACTGTTCCAGGCGGGGTGCCAGCATGGCCTGGTTGAACAAGTCGTCGAAACCGTCGTACAGGCCATAGGTGACAAACGCGCCGACGGCGAGAAACGCGAACAGCTTGACCAGCGACTCGAATGCAATCGCCAGCACCATGCCGCGGTGGTGTTCCGTGGCGTCGAGGTTGCGGGTACCGAAGACGATGGTGAACAACGCCAGCACCAGCGACACGACCAGCGCCGTGTCTTGGGCACGCGTGCCCGTGGCGTCGGCACCGGCGCCGATCAGCAGGTTAACCCCGAGCACGATACCCTTGAGTTGCAAGGCGATGTAAGGCAGCACGCCGACCAGGCAGATCAACGCCACGACCACCGCCAGCGACTGGGATTTGCCATAACGCGCGGCGATAAAGTCGGCAATGGAGGTGATGTTCTCCTGTTTGCTGATCATCACCATTTTTTGCAGAACCCACGGCGCACAGACCAGCAGCAGGATCGGCCCGAGGTAGATCGGCAGGAAAGACCAGAGTTGTTCGGCGGCCTGGCCCACGGCGCCGAAGAAGGTCCAGCTGGTGCAGTAGACCGCCAGCGACAGGCTGTACACCCAGGCACGCACCCGCGGCGGCAACGGCGCACTGCGACGGTCGCCGTAGAAGGCGATGGCGAACAGAATGGCCATATAGGCCAGGGCGACGACGGCGATCAGCCCGCTGGACAGCGACATGGGAACTCCAGACAAAAGACACCCGGGACTCCCTCCCGGTCAGACAGTCTCGCACGACCGCCCGAGTTAGTCAGTGTCGACCAAGGTCGTGGCGTGGCGGGGTGTCGCGGGTTGGTTGTCAGTTAAATTTTTTGGTGTCTGGGCGGGCCTCTTCGCGAGCAAGCCCGCTCCCACATTGGACCCAGGTGAACACAGATCAAATGTGGGAGCAGGCTTGCTCGCGAAGGCGGCCTTACGGACTCAACGCAATCTCGATCAACCGATGCAACTCTTCAATTTCCAACGGCACCGGCGAAAACAGAATGCGAAACACCGTTGGCGCCGCCAGCAGGTTGATCAGCCGATCAATGCTCGGCTTGGGCTGATCGGGGTAGCGATCCAGAATCGTCTGCAACTGCCCGCCAATGATCGTCACGCAAAAGCCCGGTGTGGTGCTCGATTGCACATCGCGCAGCATATTGCGGCCGGGTTCAGAGCTCATTTCGTCCAGATACTGCTCGGCCCAGGCCAGCACGTCACCGCGCAGGCTGCCAGTATTGGCCGGCTCGCTGTCGGGGCGCATACGCGCGAGGGCAACGTCGGCCAGCAGCGCGGACAAATCGCCCCAGCGCCGGTAAATGGTCGATGGCGTGACCCCCGCGCGCGTGGCGATTTGCGGCACGGTCACGGTGGTGCGGTCCTGCTCTTCAAGGAGCGCGCGTACGGCCGAATGAACCGATTCTTGCACCCGGGCGCTGCGGCCGCCGGGGCGTAAAGTGGGAGCTGTCATTACTTGTTTCCTGTATCGCGCCGGTGATTGCTGCTGGGCAAGTCCGGTCCTGAAAAGCCATGTATCGGACCTTAACACAAAGAATTTGCTTTAAGTGCAAGCCAGTAGCACACTCCGCAAAAGCAAAAAGTTAGCTTTTGCGGAGTATGCTTATGTCCAATGCTCGTTCAAACCGTCCCACGCTGTGGTTTCTGGCGATCACCTTGCTCAGTTTTCTCGCTGCTTCCACCGCGCCGACGCCGTTGTATCACTTGTACCAGGAACACCTGCAGTTCTCGGCCGCGACCCTGACCCTGATTTTCGGCGTGTATGCCATCAGCTTGCTGGCGGCGCTGCTCACGGTCGGTTCGCTTTCGGATTACCTGGGGCGCAAACCGGTGATTTTTACCGCCGTGTTGCTGAACATGCTGGCAATGTTGCTGTTTATCAATGCCGACAGCGTCGCCTGGTTGATCAGTGCGCGGGTGCTTCAGGGATTTGCGACGGGGATGGCCACTGCCGTCTTGAGTGCTGCGTTGCTGGACACCGATCGTCAGCAAGGGCCGCTGATCAACAGTGTCGCGCCGTTGCTTGGCATGGCGGCGGGCGCCATGGGGTGCGGATTGTTGGCCGAGTTTGCGCCGCTGCCGTTGCAGTTGACCTATTGGGTGCTGCTCACGCTGTTTGTGATGCAAGCGTTGTACGTCTGGCGTCTGCCGGAAACGGTCAGTCGTCAATCGGGAGCCTGGGCATCGCTGCGCCCGACCTTGCATGTGCCGGCCCAGGCGCGTCGAGCTTTGTGGCTGGTGTTGCCGATCAATATCGCGGCCTGGGCACTCGGTGGTTTTTACGCTTCCCTGGCGCCGTCTCTGGTGCGCACGGCCACCGGATCGACGTCGAATCTGATTGGCGGTGCGACCGTGGCGGTGTTGACGGTAACCGGGGCGTTGGCGATCTATACCTTGCGTAATCGGCCGGCCAACAAGGTCTTGCAGATAGGCGCCAGTCTGCTGCCCACCGGCGTTGCACTGATTCTAATGGCTGTGCACAGCGCTAGCCTGCCGTTGTTTTTCGTCGGCACGCTGGTGGCCGGTTGCGGCTTCGGTGCCGGTTTCCTCGGCGCCTTGCGCAGTATCGTGCCGCTGGCGTTACCCCATGAACGAGCGGGGTTGATGTCGGCGTTTTATGTGCTCAGTTATCTGGCGTTCTGCTTGCCATCGCTGTTGGCCGGGAACCTGACGCGGACCTTTGGCCTGGTGGCGACGACCGATGGTTACGGCGCTGTGCTGATTCTCCTTTCCCTCGGTGCGTTATGGGCGTTGATGCGTCAGCGTTCTGTCGAAGTCTGTGGCGTTGATGTTCGATGACCGCTAGCCTTGTCCTCGCCTGTTTTTTCGACGGACAGACCATGAAAATAATTCGCAGCAAATCCTTCACCGGTGACCGTGCCTGGGCGGCGCTGGACATCGCCAATATGAACGGCATCACCACGCGTTTGCACTGGACCGATCAGCCGTACAAATGGCACATCAACGACGGTCAGGAAGTGTTCGTGGTGCTCGATGGCCAAGTGCAGATGCGTTACCGCGAGGAAGGCATTGAAAAGGAAGCGCTGCTGGACGTCGGCGACATTTTTTACGCGTCAGTGGGCACCGAACATGTGGCCCATCCGCTGGGCGCGGCGAGGATATTGGTGATCGAGTCGGAAGGAAGCGTATAAAGGCATATCGGCAAAACAGATAACAGTTAGAGATATTACCCGTTATATAGATATTCGATTCAGATCTACCATGAATTCCACCTCACCAGAGGACAGGAGTTCGCCATGACATGCCCCAACAACGCCGCAGGCGGTTTTAAACCTTTCACTCATTTGCAGCATCCACGCGAAGTCATTCGCCAGTTCACGCCCAACTGGTTTGCCGCCACCATGGGCACCGGCGTGCTTGCGTTGGCGCTCGCGCAGTTGCCTGTGGCGAGTCCCGTTTTGTACGGGATTGCCGAAGCGCTCTGGCTGTTCAATATCCTTTTGTTCGTTTTGTTCACGGCCGTATACGCGGCGCGCTGGATACTGTTTTTCGATGAGGCTCGGCGGATTTTCGGGCACTCCACGGTCTCGATGTTCTTCGGCACCATCCCCATGGGCCTGGCGACGATCATCAACGGTGTTCTGTTGTTTGGTCTGCCGCGTTGGGGGGAAGGGGTGATACAGGTCGCCGAGGTGTTGTGGTGGCTGGATGTGGCGATGTCTCTCGCCTGCGGCGTGCTGATTCCCTACATGATGTTCACCCGTCAGGAGCACAGCATTGACCAGATGACGGCCGTCTGGCTGCTGCCGGTGGTGGCCGCCGAAGTGGCGGCGGCCAGTGGCGGGCTGCTGGCACCGCACCTGGCCGATGCCCACTCGCAACTGGTGGTGTTGGTGACAAGCTACGTGCTTTGGGCATTTTCCCTACCGGTAGCGTTCAGCATTCTGACTATTCTGCTGCTGCGCATGGCCTTGCATAAATTGCCCCACGAAAACATGGCGGCTTCCAGTTGGCTTGCACTTGGCCCGATCGGTACCGGTGCGCTGGGCATGTTGTTGCTTGGTGCCGAAGCGCCGGCGATCTTTGCTGCCAACGGCCTGCCAGGTATGGGTGAAATCGCCGCTGGAATAGGGCTGGTGGCCGGGATTACGTTGTGGGGCTTTGGCCTGTGGTGGATGCTGATCGCGGTGCTGATCACCGTGCGTTACTTGCGCGCCGGCATTCCTTTCAACCTGGGCTGGTGGGGGTTCACCTTCCCGTTGGGCGTCTATGCTTTGGCGACGTTGAAACTGGCCGGCACGTTGCACCTGACATTTTTCAGTGTCTTCGGCTGCGCACTGGTGGCGTTGCTGGCGGTGATGTGGCTGATCGTCGCCAAACGGACTGTGCAGGGTGCCTGGCGGGGAGAGTTGTTTGTGTCGCCGTGCATAGCAGGATTAAAGAAGTAAACCTGCAAAGATTAGGTAATGTGTGGCCTGGATCGACATCTGATATTCCAATCACTGTATCCAAGCCACTCTCTACCCAAACTCAGGGACACACGGAAGATGAGTCACCCCTCACAGTTCACCTTGCTTCGCACCCGGCGCTTCCTGCCATTCTTCATTACGCAGTCCCTCGGTGCGTTCAACGACAACATCTTCAAGCAGTCGTTGATCCTCGCCATTTTGTACAAGTTGACGATCGACGGTGACCGTTCGATCTGGGTCAACCTGTGTGCGTTGCTATTCATCCTGCCGTTCTTTCTGTTCTCGGCGCTGGCCGGTCAGTTCGGGGAAAAATTCGCCAAGGACGCGCTGATCCGTCTGATCAAGCTTGGCGAAATCGCCATCATGGCGGTGGGCGCTGTCGGCTTCATGTTCGATCACCTGTCGCTGATGCTGCTGGCGCTATTCGCCATGGGCACTCATTCGGCGCTGTTCGGGCCGGTGAAATACTCGATCCTGCCCCAGGCCCTGCGCGAAGAGGAGTTGGTGGGTGGCAACGGGCTAGTGGAAATGGGCACTTTCCTTGCGATCCTCGCCGGGACCATCGGTGCCGGGATCATGATGTCGTCCAGTCATTACGCCCCCGTTGTTTCCACAGCGATCATCGCGATTGCCGTGCTCGGCTACCTGGCCAGTCGCAACATCCCACGGGCTGCGGCCGCTTCGCCGGAAATGCGTCTGAACTGGAACATCTTCAGCCAGTCCTGGGCCACCTTGAAGTTGGGCCTGGGGCAAACCCCGGCAGTGTCGCGCTCGATTGTCGGTAACTCGTGGTTCTGGTTTGTCGGGGCGATTTATCTGACGCAGATTCCGGCATATGCCAAGGAGTGGATGCACGGCGATGAAACCGTGGTGACGCTGATTCTTACGGTGTTCTCGGTCGGTATCGCACTGGGATCGATGCTCTGCGAGAAACTGTCCGGACGCAAAGTGGAAATCGGCCTGGTGCCATTCGGCTCTTTTGGCCTGACGGTATTTGGGTTGTTGCTGTGGTGGCATTCCGGCGGAATTCCGGTCAGCGTTGAGGGCCATGGTTGGACCGAGATTCTCGGTTTTGGCCACACCTGGCTGGTGTTGATCGACATCCTCGGCCTAGGCATTTTCGGCGGCTTCTATATCGTGCCGCTGTATGCGTTGATCCAGTCGCGCACCCCCGAGAACGAGCGGGCGCGGGTGATCGCTGCCAACAATATTCTTAACGCGCTGTTCATGGTGGTCTCGGCGATTGTGTCGATCGTCCTGCTGAGCATGGTCGAACTGTCGATCCCGCAGTTGTTCTTGGTGGTGTCGCTGCTGAACATCGGCGTCAACGCCTACATCTTCAAGATCGTCCCCGAGTTCAGCATGCGTTTCATGATCTGGCTGCTCAGCCATTCCATGTACCGCGTGGAGCATCGCAATCTGGAACTGATTCCCGATGAAGGCGCGGCGCTGCTGGTTTGCAACCATGTTTCGTTTGTTGATGCGTTGTTGATTGGTGGCGCGGTGCGTCGGCCGATTCGCTTTGTGATGTATTACAAAATCTACAACCTGCCCGTGCTGAACTTCATCTTTCGCACGGCTGGGACGATTCCGATCGCAGGACGTCAGGAAGACATTCAGATTTACGAAAAGGCCTTCACCCGGATTGCCCAGTACCTGAAGGACGGCGAATTGGTGTGCATTTTCCCTGAGGGCAAGTTGACGGCTGATGGCGAGATCAACGAGTTCAAGGGCGGTGTGAGGCGGATTCTCGAAGAGACACCGGTGCCGGTGATTCCGTTGGCCTTGCAGGGGTTGTGGGGGAGTTTCTTTAGCCGCGATCCGGGCAAGGGAATGTTTCGTCGGTTGTGGTCGCGGGTGACGTTGGTGGCGGGGCCGGCGGTCGCCGTGGAGGTGGCGGAGCCTGCTAAGTTGCAGGCGTTGGTGGGGGATTTGCGTGGGACCGTTAGATAGTCGTTGTCTTTGATGGCCCCTTCGCGGGCAAGCCCGCTCCCACATTGTTTTTGTGTCGTTCACAAATCGAGTGTGGGAGCGGGCTTGCTCGCGAAGGCGACTGAGGCTTAAGCGCTGATCTTGAGCCCAATCAACCCGGCAATGATCAATGCCACACTGGCCAGCCTGAACAGTGCCATGGATTCACCAAACAGAATGATCCCGGCAATCACCGTCCCGACGGCACCCACACCCGTCCAGATCGCATAGGCCGTACCCAGCGGCAGTTCCTTCATGGCAAGGCCCAGCAGGCCAAGGCTGATGGCCATGGCGGCAACGGTCAATGCGGTGGGGAGAGGGCGGCTGAAACCATCGGTGTATTTCAGGCCGACGGCCCAGCCCACTTCGAACAGGCCGGCGAAAAACAGAATGATCCAGGACATGAATGACCTCCATCGATTGACGGGGTCGTCCCCAGATTAATGACTCGATCGAGCCGCAAGGTCGTCCTCGCGTTGCGCAGTATAGTGCCCATCATTAACCTGGGGATCAAGTTTATGGATCAGTCGGTAGCCTGCCGAGCCGCTATTTCCCGATCTTCTTTCTCGCTCATCCGACGGAAATAAGTCGAGAGCAGAGCCCCGGAAATGTTGTGCCAGACACTGAACAGCGCGCTCGGCACTGCCGCCAGTGGCGAGAAGTGCGCACTGGCCAGCGCGGCGCCCAACCCGGAATTCTGCATGCCGACTTCCAGGGCCAGGGATTTGCGCTGAGCCAATGGCAACTTGAACAGCCGCCCGGTGAAGTAACCCAGCAGATAGCCGAAGCTGTTGTGCAGCATCACCACGGCCATGATCAGCAGGCCGGACTCGGCAATCTTCGCCTGACTGGCGGCCACCACCGCCGTGACGATGATCACGATGCTCACCACCGAGATCAACGGCAGCACCTCCACCGCGTGGCGAACCCGATCCCCCAGCAGGCGCTGGGCAACCACGCCGAGCATGATCGGCAGCAGCACCACTTGCAGGATCGACCAGAACAACTCCATGAAAGAAACGGGCAGCCAGGCCGAGGCCAACAGCCAGATCAGTGCCGGCGTCAGCAGCGGAGCGAGGAGGGTGGTGACGGCGGCGATGGCCACTGACAGCGCCAGATCCCCACGGGCCAGCCAGGTCATCACGTTTGACGAGGTGCCGCTTGGGCAACAGCCGACCAGGATGACGCCGACAGCAATTTCCGGCGTCAAGTGGAACGCCTGGCAGAGCAGCCACGCCACACCCGGCATGATCACGAAATGCGCAACCACGCCCAAGGCCACGCGCCACGGATGGCGAGCGACTTCGGCGAAGTCTTCGAGTTTGAGGGTCAGGCCCATGCCGAACATCACCAGCCCCAGCAACGGCACAATCGCGCCCTTCAGGTCGATGAACCAGGCCGGTTGCAGGAACGCCACGACGGCGAATATCAGTACCCAATAAGCGAAGGTATTGCCGACAAAACGACTCAATGCAGCCAGTGCGCGCATGGGCTGATCCTTGTTATTAATCTTCCGAAATTACACAGCTCAAATGTGGGAGCGAGCAAGCCCGCTCCCACATGAAAACCGCGTGTCAGCTTAAATGCCTTGCGGAGTCTCTTCGCCGCCCAACGCTTCAACCAGCGCCGGCAGGAAGTCGCCGAAGGTCAGCATCATCAGGGTGAAGCTGGCGTCGAGCTGGCCGAGGGCTTCTTCGCCACCGTCCTGTTCCGCCTGGTCTTGCAGCAGGTCTTCGAACTTCAGGCGCTTGACTACCATCTTGTCGTCGAGGACGAAAGACAGCTTGTCCTGCCAGGCCAGCGACAGTTGGGTGACCACTTTGCCGGTGCTCAGGTGCAGCTGGATTTCTTCGCTGGTCAGGTCCTGGCGCTTGCAACGCACGATGCCGCCGTCTTCGTGGGTGTCACGCAGTTCGCACTCGTCCAGCACAAAGAAATCGTCCGCGGCTTTCTGAGTGGTCACCCACTCAGTCATGGTCGCCGTCGGGGACATTTTCACGGTCAGCGGACGTACCGGCAGCGAACCGATCACTTCGCGCAGGGTGGACAACAGGTCTTCGGCACGTTTTGGACTGGCCGAGTTCACCAGGATGAGGCCCTGTTTCGGCGCGATGGCGGCGAAGGTCGACGAGCGACGGATAAAGGCGCGAGGCAGGAAGGCCTGGATGATCTCATCCTTGATCTGGTCCCGTTCCTTCTTATAGACCTTGCGCATTTGCTCGGCTTCGATCTCTTCGACCTTTTCCTTCACAGCGTCACGCACGACGCTGCCCGGCAGAATACGTTCTTCTTTACGCGCGGCGATCAACAGGAAATCCCCGCTGATGTGCACCAGCGGTGCATCTTCGCCCTTGCCGAACGGCGCGACGAAACCGTAGGTGGTCAACTCCTGGCTTGCACATGAACGCGCCAGTTTGGTGGCCAGTGCAGTTTCCAACGCCTCGGCATCAAAAGGCAGATCTTGGGTCAGGCGATAGATAAGCAGGTTTTTGAACCACATGGGGTGAGTCTCTCCTTTATACAAAGGGGGGCATTATTCTCTTCGTGGCGCCATAGGCCAACCCTTCCCTAAGCCTTTGGAAGGCCTGAAAAAATTATTTAAAAAAGTGCTTGCCAGAGGTTGGAGCGCTCCGTAGAATGCGCGCCACACCGAACGTGAAGGGTGATTAGCTCAGCTGGGAGAGCGTCTGCCTTACAAGCAGAATGTCGGCGGTTCGATCCCGTCATCACCCACCATTCGCATTCAGTGTTACGCGCAGCGGTAGTTCAGTCGGTTAGAATACCGGCCTGTCACGCCGGGGGTCGCGGGTTCGAGTCCCGTCCGCTGCGCCATATTCGGTAACCTGGAACGCTGAACGCCAGGTCACCACGGAAAAGCCCGCTTAGGCGGGTTTTTTTCTGTCCGTAGTTCCTGCAGGGTGTGTCGTTTTACTGGTTTTCAGATTTTTTTGATAAATTTATCAATTAAATCAACACTTTATGAAAATCTGTGGCACAATGCGCCCCGCAACGAAGGTAAAGGGTGATTAGCTCAGCTGGGAGAGCGTCTGCCTTACAAGCAGAATGTCGGCGGTTCGATCCCGTCATCACCCACCACTACTTTCAATGTTACGCGCAGCGGTAGTTCAGTCGGTTAGAATACCGGCCTGTCACGCCGGGGGTCGCGGGTTCGAGTCCCGTCCGCTGCGCCATATTCGGTAACCTGGAACGCTGAACGCCAGGTCACCACGGAAAAAGCCCGCTTAATGCGGGCTTTTTGCTGTCTGGGGTTTGGCGTTGTGCTGGCCTCTCACTGAAAAAGCTGCCTCTTAGGGTAATGCCAAGTTAAGCGCAAAACCTGTGGGAGCGGGCTTGCTCGCGAAAGCGGTGTGTCAGGCGACATCAGTATTGCCTGTGCCGCCGTCTACGCGAGCAAGCCCGCTCCCACTGGTTCCGCACTTCGCTGACGGGTATTCACCTATTCTGGGCGCTGTTTTCGTTTCTGCCTGTTTACTGTTCGGCGTTCCGGCTGTGTCGGTAGTCGCTGACCGCTTCGTACACGGCTTTGCGCAACCGGTTGATGCCGCCAATAGGGCGATGAGCCTCAAGGCCAAACCACGGATTGAATGACTGGTTGTCGCATTGCAGGTTCAGCGCCGGGGTGTCGAAGTCTTGCGCGGGCAGTTTGATCCGGGCCACGGTTTGGAATGGCGCATCGCGTTCGCTCCACTCGATACTGGTGTCTTCGATCGGCATGTACTTGGCAGGGGCCTGCCGCTGAATCTGCAGGACGAAACATGCCGGCATCCGGTCAGTCGATAACTGCTGGTTCAATGCGTTGCGCAGGAAGTTCGGTAACTTCTGGTTTTGCACGGGCAGGGTGTAAGTCGGGCAACTTGCCGGATCGGGCATGACGCGGAACTTCGCATTGGCCTCACCGAATTTGTAGGGCGAAACTGAAAAGTAAGTAGTCTGCGTCGGACTTTCAGGGGTGGGCGCCAGTGTCGCCAGCGCAATAAACAAATGGCGAACCTGCCAGCTGCGCGGGTCCCAACCCGGGAAGAACGCCATCAGCTTTTTGCCATCAGCCTGTGCACCTACATTCTGACGGTACTCGGCCACATCACTGACGAAGAAGTTCGGATGACTGAACATCACGAAGTCCTGTTCGCCGCGACCCTGTTGATTGTCGAGCAGTTGTTTACCCGGAACATCGAGCAACTTGATCGCCATGCCCCGAGCATCGCGGATGCTGTCGAACTGAGGGTAAGCGTTACCGTTGGATAAGCGCATCGTTGCTTGCCAGGTTTTACCGGGTTCGCTGAACACGCCCTGACGCAGCTCGCCCGCAAGATCCGGCAACACCTGAACCTCGGCTTTCACGCAACCATGGGCCTTGGCGTGGGCATCGCGCAGGTAGCGCGTGCTTTCGCGGTGCTGGTCGACGATACGCACGGCTGTCTGGATGATGGCCTGGGTCATTGCGGCTTCGCCGTCGGGGATCAGTTCTTCAGCCGACACCGGTCCACGGTGCTGCCAGGCGAACCACGCGGTGGACAGCGCCCAGCCGAGCAATCCGAGACCCAGCAGCCCAAGCAGCAACTTGCCGAGGAAAGCGCCTAATCGCAGCCATAGCGTGATCAACATGGATAAGTCCTTTTAGCCGGAGCGACGGTCATGGCAGTTGTGATTCCAGGGGTCCACCCAACACTTTCAAATATTCCAGCAGCGCCCAGCGCTCTTCGGGTTGCAGTAATCGGCCAATAACGCCATTGCTCCGCTTGCCTGCGCGGAATTCGTGGCCGCTGTTGTGATTGCCGGTGATGCGAGTATCGAATACGAATCCGTTGGTAAAGGCTTCGGTGCGATAGCCGAGGTGCCTCGGGTCGTAGTCGAGTGTGCCTTTGTAGAAGGTGGTTGAGCGTTCATCCTGGGGTGAGAGCAGTTGATAAATACTCGGCACCGAACCGTTGTGCAGAAACGGCGCCGTTGCCCATACACCCGCCAACGGCCGGGCCTTGTAGGCACGCAGTTCGCGGACCCCGATCGGGAGGCCGAAGCCATCCATGTCCGGTCGTTCGGCCGACGTGATAGCCGCGTCGCGATACGCCCGGTTCTCGACGAGTGCCGTGACGTAGGCCAGTCCTTTGGCGACCGACAGCTTGCTGAGATCCAGAGGTTCGGCGGGTGTTGGATGCAATTGAACATCAAGTTGCGCCAGTTCGGCCGGGTCCCACTGCAAGGCGGTCAGATCGAAACGGTGGTCGGCAATATTGTTGGCGGCTCCCGGGTCTGTGCCAATGACATCCACCGGGAGCATTCTCAGGTGCTGCACGGATCGCCCGTCGCTTTGGGTCACGCGCGGCACGTGGCAGCCCGCGCAGTTCTCGGTGAACAGCGCGCGTCCTTTGGCAGCCAATGATTTGTCGACCACGCCCAACAGTTCTTCCGGCCAGGCGGGTGGTTTGAGTCGCTGCAGGGTTTCTTCGATCAGGTGTAAATCACGCACCCGGACGCTGGACGGATAACGGTTGTCGCCCTTGAGTGGTTGCCCGCTGCTGTCGAAGAAATTCAGAGTGGCGCCTACGCCCAAGGCCTCGCCGATGTTGCGAGCCATGGGTTGCTGGGCCGAGCCGTTCCACTGCACCCAGTCGAAGGTCCACATATCCCACAACTGCGGATAATCGACCGGAGCGTTGGCCACCCGATAGTTGGCGGGGGAAATGGCGTCGCCGAAACTGGCGTTGGCAATGCGCCCGAACGCGTCGGTGCGGCCGGGGCCTTCTTCGGTTGGGTAGAGTCCGCGATGGGTGTCGTTCCAGGCCACTTTCAAGAAGGTATCGAGAGAGCCTTTGAAGTCTTTGCGCAATTGTTGATGACGAGCGTCGTAGTCCGAGCCCAACACGTTGCGTGCGAAACGTTCGAATTTCCATGGGTTGTAGTAAGTCGACGTCAGACTGGCTACCAACGCTTGTCCGAAACTGCCACCGCGCAGCGTAGGAACGCTGGATGGCAGAACGTGCTGCGCCGAACCGCCGTCGATCCGCACAGCCTGGCCATTGAAGCGCAGTTCGCCGGTGTGGCAGGCGGCGCAGGTGATGTCCAGAAATTCATCCTGGCTGCCCGGATTCTGATGCCGGGCAAAACCCACCGGCAGATTACCGGGGTTGTTCGGCGTGGCTTTCTGGTTGGGATCGATCAGAAAACCGAAACGCGCAAGGTAGTCGGGGGCGGCAAATCGTTGTTGGGAGAAGGGCAGTTCAAGCGCGTTGAACCAGTCATAGCGCAAGCCTTTGACCTGAGTGCCCTGAGGGGTGAAGTAATAAGTCTGGCGGTCGGCAGCGCTCCATTGCTCAAGGTAATGCACCTGTTGCGCAGGAGACCAGGCGGGCAGTTTCGGGTTGGCAACGTAGTACAGAACGACGGCCAGGCCCAACCCGAGCAGCACTGCGATCAAAACCAGAAAGCGGATTAAGAGGCGCAAGATAAACATCCTTGTCGATTTATCGCTCTCTTATGCCCTAGCCACAAAGGTGCGGCAAGTGGCCATTACGCCAGATGTTGTGGGATACGGCATTTGCCTCTGTGGGGTGAAGATGACAGAAGCTTCATCCTCCTATTCCGGAAATGCGTTAAAACACCTGAACTTATCAGAAGTTTCCTGCTCTCATGCCGGTAGCCATTGGTCGTGGCCGCCTGATAAGCTCGCGGCTTTACTCGATTGCCCTTTAGGCGCATGAACAAGGAAATAGCATGAAACAGCATCGGTTGGCGGCGGCGGTGGCCCTGGTTAGCCTGGTACTTGCGGGTTGTGATTCGCAGACCAGCGTAGAGCTGAAAACCCCGGCGCAAAAAGCTTCCTACGGGATTGGCCTGAACATGGGCAAGAGCCTGGCTCAGGAAGGCATGGATGATCTGGATTCCAAAGCCGTAGCCCAAGGCATCGAAGATGCCGTCGGCAAGAAAGAACAGAAGCTGAAGGATGAAGAACTGGTCGAAGCCTTCGCAGCACTGCAGAAGCGTGCTGAAGAGCGTATGGCCAAAATGAGCGAAGAGTCGGCATCCGCCGGCAAGAAATTCCTCGAAGACAACGCCAAGAAAACCGGTGTAACGACCACCGCTTCGGGCCTGCAATATGAAGTGGTCAAAAAAGCCGAAGGCGCACAGCCTAAGCCGACCGACGTAGTGACTGTTCACTACACCGGCACCCTGACCAACGGCACCGTTTTCGACAGCTCCGTCGAGCGCGGCAGCCCGATCGATCTGCCGGTCAGCGGTGTGATTCCGGGTTGGGTCGAAGGCCTGCAACTGATGCACGTTGGCGAGAAGTACAAACTGTACATCCCTAGCGAGCTGGCTTACGGCGCGCAAAGCCCAAGCCCGGCGATTCCAGCCAACTCGGTGCTGGTATTCGACCTGGAACTGCTGGCGATCAAGGATCCAGCGAAACAAGACGACGCCGCCAAGTAATCAGCGTCTGCTCTGAAAACAACGCCTCGCTTATGCGGGGCGTTGTTGCATCTGGCGTACGGCACGGGTAAACAATGCGAACGGATGCTGTAGGCTGGAGTCATAGCCATTGAAGGCGCCTGTGCTATCCGCGCCAGAGCGCCAAGTCAATGAAATCTTGGGTTTTTTTATGTGAGTAAAAAACGCCCGATCTGAGTTGAGCCCTTATGAAACGGGGCTTTCAGGCGTGAAAAGTAGGTCTGTTCACAAGGTTATCCACAACTTGTGTGGATAACATTTCAGCGGGAGGCATCATGAAAGCACCCTGGAATTTTGCACGTTTCCTGCCACTGGCCGGACGGCTGCTCGCCCGTGGACGTTTACCGACACTGCTGTTCGCGGTGGCCAGCAAAGGTGCCAGTCAGGGCAACCGACTTGGCAAACTCAAGGATGATCTACGGTTGCTGCAGGCGCTTTGCCTGGCTTACTGGCGCGGCGAATATCGGGCCATCAGCCCCAAAGCGATCATCTCTGTCGTGGCCGGCTTGATGTATTTCCTCAGCCCGCTGGATGCCATTCCGGATTTCCTTCCGATGTTCGGCATGCTGGACGATATTGCCGTACTGGCCTGGCTGATGAAGATCCTCGACGACGAACTCAACGCCTTCCGCGCCTGGCGCAATCGGCAGGTGCCGGAGAAGCTCGCCAGAGTCGAACGCCTGCCCGACACCCCTGAGCAGCTGAAGCTTCAAAAGCCGAAAAAAAGCTGAGCCGATTCAAGATCATCCTTATATTCAAACCCCCCGCGACCTTGGCCGCTGTTAGGATTACACTTCTAGGGAAAAGTGCCGACTCGCTAAGTGTCGTTGTCCTACGGGGAAGTCATGGATATTCAGATAATCACACGCGAAGGCGAACCCGAATATGCGGTTCTGCCATGGGCTCAGTATCAGGCTCTACTGAAAGCAGCAGGCATCATCGAACAACCGCCGCGCCAGGCCACAGTGCCTCCCGCGGCCACACCAGACCAGATTCTTCCGGGTCTGGATCAACTACGCAGTTTGCGCGAAGGGAAGGGCATCGCCATCGAGGCGCTAGCCCGCACGGTAGGCATCAGCCCGTCTTATCTGGCCTTGATCGAAAGTGGCGAGCGTCAACCCGACGCTGCGATTCGCCGCAGCCTGGCCTGGGAATTGACGGTGCCAGGGTGGAGGGATGAATCGTGAGCGTACGCATCAGTCGTCAACATTGGGACGGATTGCTGGGGGAACTGGATCAGGCGCGCCGTCAGCGTCATCTTCTGACTTATCGAGCGTTGCTGGAGCGTCTACAGCTCCCGACACCGGCTATGCAAACCCTGACTGCTGCCCTTGAGCACTTGGCCGCGCTGGACGCCAAGGCCGAACAGCCCTTGCGCAGTTCGCTGGTGATCAGTCAGGGCGCCAGCCGCCTGCCGCGCACCGGTTTCTTCGAATGCGTCGAGCGTCTGGGGCGTTTCTCCGGGCCGTCCGATGGTGTCGCAGCCGCGTCCTGGCATGCCTCTGAAGTGGTGCGAGTGTTCGAATACGAATACCCCGAATCGGCGGAAGCCTGAGTGTTTTTACGACTCAAGGCGCGGGCCGGTTACTGGTTGGCTCGTAGGATGTTTCACTGGTCATGGTTTGTGCGCCAGCCGCGCGGCTGGAGTTGGCTCGAGGGCCAATTCGCACGCATGGCGAACCTGGGTGATGTCGACGCTCAGAGCTTCTATGGCCACATCCTGACCTTTCGTGGTGTCGGCCTTGGGGCGCGTGAGGAAGGTGTGCGCTTGCTGCGCCTGGCGGCGTTGGCGGGCGATGGCAAGGCGGCGTATCAGGTGGGTGTGATTAGTTTGGCGGGCACGCCGAGCAAGGCGCCGGATGCCGCTGAAGCTGCGAAATGGTGGGGCATGGCCGCGAAGGCCGGGCATCCGCTGGCTGAACTCAAATTGAAAGAGTTGGCGTCCCGCGGTTCTGTGGATTAAACAATTGCGTGTGCGGCAAACGAACGTGGCGTGAGGGAAACCTCCCGCCACGTTTGCGTTTTATTGACGAAATGTTTGGCCGGCAGTTGCGGGCGCGACCTTCCTGATGAGTTTTCAGCACTGAAGAATTGTGTTGCTTGAGCTAACGCCTTCGCGGGCAAGCCCGCTCCCACAGGGGTTATGTTGCGTCACGCGGATTGTATGTACCCAGCCGATCCAGCGTGGGAGCGGGCTTGCCCGCGAAGGCGTCAGATCAATCACTGTTCCCCAACCAGTAATTCCTCTTCCAGCCCAGGCACCGCCAAACTATCAATCACATGCACGCTATACCCCGGCACATTCTTCGCGTGGTGTTTGGCCTGCGACGCCATCTCCGCCAACTGGCTGGCATCGAGTTGTCCACAGGCCTGTGGATGTAAATGCACCACGCCGATGGATAGCGATAACAATGGAAACTCCTGCCGCACCCCCTGACGGTTCGGCGCGATGAAACAGCCGGCCTCCAGGTGTTCGCTGCGATAGAAACGACGACATTGGCTCTGGAAGTCGTCGAGCAGCAGGTTCAAACGTTTACGCCAATCTTCCGGACCGAGCACCAGCAGGAAGTCATCGCCGCCGATATGGCCGACGAAGTCGCGGGACGGGTCGACGCGATCGTTCAGGCATTGCGCCAGGCACAGTAGGACTTCATCCCCGCGTCCGTAGCCGTAGATGTCGTTGAAGGGTTTGAAACTGTCGATGTCCACGTAGCAGATCACCGACTCCCGTTGCTGTTGCAGCAACCGCGTCAGGCATTGCTGGATCGGCACGTTGCCCGGTAGCAGGGTCAACGGGTTGGCGTAGCGGGCTTGCTGGATCTTCAATTCGGTAATCAGCTTGAGCACATCGATGACCCGACCCAAGCCCAGATAGCCGCCGTTGAGGGTGATGATGAAGTCCTCCTCGATGCGCTGCCGAGCGCGGCTGGTGATCAGGCGGCTGACCTGTTGCAACGACTGGCTCAGTTCAACGGCGAGGAAGTCGTCGTTCATCAAGCGGCTGATCGGCTTGCGGGCAAACAGGTCGGTGGCAAAGGGCTTGAGCAGGGCGTCAGAGAGCGAATGTCGGTGGACGATGCCGCATGGCTGGCCTTGCTCGTCGAGCACTGCCAGCGAGTTCAGGTTGGCCTGGCGGCGGAACGCCTCCAGAACCGTGGCGGTCGGTGTATCACGGGCCACCGCCGATTGATCGTTGAGCAGGGCGCTGAGGTCGCTCGCTTCATCGTTCAGCGCCACGGCGGAGCTGTCGTGTTTGGGCATCAAGGTTCGGGCATCCCGGGGCGGGTGTTCTTGAGGTCGACAGAGCAAATAGCCCTGGACCAGATCGACGCCCATCTCGGTCAACACGGCGAGTTCTTCCGGCAGTTCGATGCCTTCGGCGATCACTTGCGCCCGCGAGGCTTTGGCGATTTGCAGGATCGAGCCGACGAACTCACGCTTGAGAGCATCCTGGTGAATCCCATCGATGAAATGCCGGTCGATCTTCACGTAGTCCGGCCGCAACTCGGACCACAGTCGCAAACTCGAATAGCCCGCGCCCAGGTCATCCAGCGCAATGGAAAACCCCATTGCCCGATAGTGATGCAGGGCGGTTTGCAGTAGCTGGAAATCGTCGGTCGGAGTTTGTTCGGTCAACTCGATCACCACCTGACTGGGTGGTATGCCGAAATCCTGCAGAAGCTGCAGGGTACGACCGGGCTGATGAGCGGCTTCGAGCAGGGATTCCGGGGAGACGTTGAGGAACAGTTTCCCCGGCAGTTGTTGTTCGTTGAAGCGCCGGCACGCACTTTCACGGCAGGCGATTTCCAGCTCGCTCAGTCGACCGGCCTGGCGGGCGACAGCGAACAGGGCGATGGGGGAATGCAGCGGACTGTTGGAAGGGCCGCGACTGAGGGCTTCGTAGCCGATAATTCGTCGTTCAGAGAGGGAGATGATCGGCTGGAACAGGCTGTGCAAACCGCTTTGAGTCAGTATTGAACTCAAGGCACTCAGCTGTTCGGTTGTGGTCATGGCGATCTCTGGCGATAAAAAAAGGACTGGGAGCACTCTTGGTTAAAGAGGCTCCCAGTCCTTTATTTCACGACAGAATGATGACTGTTTGATGACGCTCCAGAGAGCGTCAGCATTAAATTGCCATCATCTTGCTAGTAGCAACTTAGTGCTTGGCTACCGCGGTGTTGAGTTTCAGGTAATCCAACAGAATCCGACCGGTCTCGCTCAGGTAGGCATCGTCTTCTGGCTTGGTCTTGTCCGGCTCGGCCGCGATCAAGTCTTCGTCTTCTTTCTTCAGCTCTTTGAGCGGCTCTTCGCCCTTGGCCTTGCGACGCAGGTTTTCCATGGCAAGCTGCTTGGCTTCGATGTCGGCGTGCTGGGCACGACGGTCGGCTTCATTGAGGCTGACGGTTTTTTCAGTCATCAGCTTCTGCGCCAGGGCCAGCTTGTCGCGGATGAACACGAACTCCGCGTCCTTGGCCGTACGCACGTCATGCTCGGACTTGAGCTGCGAGAGGTATGGCTTGAACGGGTCAAGCGCAGGCTTGATGGCCGCACGGATGGTGTCCCACGGCATGGCTTCAGGCAGGGCGCTTTCGCCGATTTCCTTGGTGTCGATGATCGACGGGTAGTCGATGTCCGGCAGTACGCCCTGATGCTGGGTGCTCTGGCCGGAAACCCGGTAGAACTTGGCCAGGGTCAGTTTCAGTTCGCCATGGTTGAGCGGCTGAATGGTCTGCACGGTACCTTTACCGAAGGTCTGGCCACCGATAATCAGCGCACGGTGGTAGTCCTGCATGGCGCCGGCAAAAATCTCCGAAGCCGAGGCCGACAAGCGGTTGACCAGCAGCGCCATCGGGCCTTTGTAGAACGCACCCGGGTTTTCATCTTCCAGCACATCGACCCGGCCATCGGCGTTACGCACGAGAACGGTCGGGCCTTTGTCGATGAACAGACTGGTCAGCTCGGTGGCTTCCTGCAAGGAACCGCCGCCGTTGTTACGCAGGTCGATGACCACGCCGTCGACTTTTTCTTTCTGCAACTCGGTCAGCAGTTTCTTGACGTCGCGAGTGGTGCTCTTGTAGTCCGGATCGCCGGCACGGAAGGCCTTGAAGTCCAGGTAGAAGGCGGGGATCTCGATGACGCCGAGCTTGTAGTCCTTGCCGTCCTGTTTGAGCTTGAGGACCGACTTCTTCACTGCCTGGTCTTCAAGCTTCACCGCTTCGCGGGTGATCGGGACGATTTTGCTGGTCTGGTCGTTCGGCGCATTGCTGGCCGGGATGACTTCAAGACGCACCACGGTGCCTTTCGGACCACGGATCAGCTTGACCACTTCGTCCAGGCGCCAGCCAACCACGTCGACTATTTCTTTGTCGCCTTGGGCAACGCCGATGATCTTGTCGGCCGGTGCGACCAGTTTGGTCTTGTCGGCCGGGCCTGCCGGCACGAGGCGCACGACTTTCACCTGGTCGTTGTCGCTCTGCAACACAGCACCGATGCCCTCGAGGGACAGGCTCATGTTGATGTCGAAGTTCTCCGCGTTATCTGGCGACAGATAATTGGTGTGCGGGTCGTAGGACATGGCGAAAGTATTGATGTACGCCTGGAAGATATCTTCCGGACGGGTCTGGTCCAGGCGCGCCAGTTGGTTCTTGTAGCGCTTGGTCAGGGTTTCCTGAATCTGCTTGGGCTCTTTGCCGGCGATCTTCATCCGCAGCACTTCGTCCTTGACGCGTTTGCGCCACAGGTCGTCAAGTTCGGCGGTGGACTTGAGCCAAGGGGCGTCCTTGCGATCGATCAGCAAGGTTTCCTTGGCGTTGAAGTCAATCTTGTCGACGCCTTTGTTCAGCTCGACAAGGGCAAAGTCCAGACGCGCTTTGACGCGGTCCAGGTAGCGCTTGTAGATGGTGAACCCGGCGTTCAGGTCGCCGCTTTTGAGGAAGTCGTCGAACTGGGTTTTCCACTTGTCGAATTCGGCAATGTCGCTGGCCATGAAGTAGCTGCGCGACGGATCCAGCAGCTTGAGATAGCTGTCATAGATGATCACGGAGCGCGCGTCATCGAGCGGCGGCTTGCTGTAGTGATGGCGCTTGAGCAATTCGACGACGTTCAGACTGGCGATCACTTCGTCACGATCAGGCTGAAGCTTGTCCCAGCTATTGGCTGCGAACGAATTGGCAGACATCGGCAACAGACCGAGGCCAATGATTAGAGCGAGGGCGGTGCTGGGGAAAAAATGCTTCATGCTGATTCGACGCGGGGACAATTGATCACGCATATTAGGCCGTCTTTGAAGTCGCCGGTTCCACAAAGGGCCGGTCACAAAATGCAAGAAAGCCCGGCGCTACAGCTACGGGCTCAGTCCAGACTCACTATGGAGGCACTGTGAAAGCATTGCAAGGCGTTGAAGGTCAAGTGGAGTGGGTTGAAGAGCCGAGTCCTACATGCGATGTAGGACAAGTTCGGATTCGAGTGGCGGCTGCGGGTCTCAATCGCGCCGATTTGTTACAGAAGGCAGGTCTTTACCCGCCACCGCCGGGGGCCAGTCAGGTACTGGGTCTTGAGTGTTCGGGGGTGATCAGCGAGGTCGGCCCGGGGTCGTCCTGGCAGGTGGGTGATCGGGTCTGCGCCTTGCTGGCCGGGGGTGGGATGGCCGAAGAGGTGGTTGTCGACGGACGGCACGTGTTGCCGGTACCCGAAGGTTTGTCCCTGGCCGAAGCCGCCGCGCTGCCGGAAGTCTATGCGACCGTTTGGCTGAATTTGTTTCAACTGGCTGCGCTCAAGCCGGGTGAGAAAGTTCTCCTGCACGCCGGAGCAAGTGGAATCGGTTCAGCCGCCATTCAGCTCTGCAAAGCGTTTGGCAACCCGTGCTGGGTCAGCGTTGGTTCCGCCGAGCGGTTGGCATACTGCGAAGCGCTGGGGGCGCAGGGTGGGGTGGTGCGCAACGGCGATCTGGACAGTCTGAACGACCTGGGCCCGTTCGATGTGATTCTCGACCCGGTTGGCGGTAACTATGCCGCGCTGAATCTGAAGCTGCTGGCCCGCGATGGCCGGTGGGTGTTGATCGGCCTGATGGGCGGTCGTGAGGCGCAGCTGGATCTGGCGCAGGTACTGACCAAGCGCGTGCAATTGCTGGGTTCGACCCTGCGCAGTCGCGACGAGCAGTTCAAGGCGGATCTGTTCAGTGATCTCAGCCAGCATGTCTGGCCGCTGTTTGCCGAAGGACGCCTGAGCCCGCAACTGGCCAGGACCTTCCCGATCAAGGATGCCGAAGCGGCGTTTGCGGAACTGGCGACCAATAAAGTGTCGGGCAAGTTGGTGTTGGTGATAGACGAGAGCCTGACCTGAAACTTGTGGGAGCGGGCTTGCTTGCGAATGCGGTGTGTCATTCAACACCTGTGTTGAATGTAAGTCCGCCTTCACGAGCAAGCCCACTCCCACATGGGGTCTCGGTTATTTCCAGGAGTGAATTGGCCAGCCGGCTTTTTTGGCGTGTTCGAGCAGCACCGGGTCCGGGTTCACCACATGCGGAAAATCCACCTTCAGCAGCAGCGGCAGATCATTGCGTGAGTCGGAATAGAAACTCGCGCCTTCCAGGTTTTCCTCTTCCGCATCCAGCCATTCCAGCAAGCGAGTGATCTTGCCTTCGCGGTAGGTCAGGGTGCCAACCGTTTTGCCGCTGTACACGCCGTGCGCCACTTCCAGTTCAATGGCCAGAATCTCGTCGATGCCCAAACGGTCGGCAATCGGCTTGACCAAATGTGTGCCCGACGCCGAGATCACCAGGATGCGGTCACCCGCCTTGCGGTGGGCGGCGATGGCTTTGGTGGCGTCACTGAAAATGATCGGCTCGATGAAATCTTCCACCCAGGGCCCGACCAAATGATCGAGCTCTTCCGGTGTGCGCCCGATCATCGGCTCCAGGCTGAAGTCCATGTACTCCTCCATGCGCAACTTGCCATGGCTATAGGCATCCATCAGTTCGTTGTTCTTGCGCATGAACGATTCGGGATCGACCCAGCCCAGCCGGCCCATCTGTTCGCTCCAGAGGGTGGCGCAGTCGCCGTGGATCAGGGTTTCGTCCAGATCAAAAATTGCCAGGGCCATCAGTGCAGTTCTCTCTTCAACATCAGCAAAGGCATCAGGCTACCTCACACAGGGCCGTCGGATCGATGGAAAGCGCCAGGCGCTGACCATCGGGATGCAGATCGGCCGCCGAGCGGTTGAGCACATCCACCACCAATTCCACACCGCGGGCTTCGACCCGGTAGCGAATCACGTTGCCCAACAGGCTGTGGCTGCGGACTTGCGCATCGAGTTCGCCATTCAGGCTCAGTTCGATGGCTTCCGGACGAATGGCGATGCGCCCGGTGATCGGTCGCTGCAGCAGCTTCGTTGCGCTGTCGGCGTCCAGCAGGTTGTAGTTGCCGATGAAACCGGCGGCGAATACATCGACCGGCGCGGTGTACAGGGTTTCGGCGTCGCCGCTCTGTACGATCTTTCCCTGATTCATCAGGAAAATCCGGTCAGACATGGTCAGTGCTTCTTCCTGATCGTGTGTGACGAAGATTGTGGTCAAGCCAAGTTCGCGCTGGATCTGACGGATCTGTTCGCGCAAGTGCTTGCGGATCCGCGCATCAAGCGCCGACAAAGGCTCATCCAGCAGCAACAGGCGCGGCCGGGTCACCAAGGATCGGGCCAGAGCGACCCGCTGGCATTGACCGCCGGACAGTTGATGGGGATAACGGGCGGCGAAATCATTGAGCTCCACCAGTTTCAACACCTCGGCGACACGCTTGTGGCTGTCGTCAGCGTTGACCTTTTGCATGCGCAGACCGAAGGCGACGTTCTGTTCCACGGTCATGTTGGGGAACAGCGCATAGCTCTGGAACACCATGCCGATCCCGCGTTTCTGCGGGCTCAGCGGAACAAGGTCCTGACCATCGAGCAAGATCTTGCCGCCGTCCACCGACGTCAGCCCGGCGATGCAGCGCAACAGCGTGGACTTGCCGCAACCCGACGGGCCGAGGAGGGTGACGAATTCGCCCTTCTGAATTTCGCAATTGATGTCGCTGAACACCGTCGTGCCAGCGTAGTTTTTCTGCAAGTGTTGGACGCTGACATAGCTCATTCGCTTTTGTCCTTGTTCAAGATATTGGCCGCCCAGGTCAGAACCAGCACAAAGAGAAAGTAGGAAATCACCAGCGCACTGGTGAAATGGCCGCTGCTGTTACGCATGTTGTTGAGGTAGACCTGCAGGGTTTCGTAACGGGTACCGACGAGGATGTTGGCGAACACGAACTCACCGAACAGGAACGAGAACGACAGCAGCAACGCCACCATCAAGCCCTTGCGCAGGTTCGGCAGTACCACCAGGAACGCGGCCTGCCAGGTGTTGGCGCCGAGCAGTTGGGCGGCGTCCATCAGGTCGCGCAGGTTGATCGCTTGCAGGTTGTTGGTGATCGCCCGGTACATGAATGGCAGCGCGATGGTGAAGTAGCAGCCGATCAGAATCCACGGCGTACCGACCATCGCAATCGGTCCGGAACCGTAGAGTTGCAACAGCCCAACCGAGGACACCACCGGCGGCACCGCGAAGGGCAGCAGGATCAGGATGTTCATCAGCGCATCAAGTTTGGGGAAGTGGTAATGCACCACGAACAGCAGCGGCAGAATCAGTACCACCGACAGAATCAGCGCGCCGACGCACACCAGCAACGACTGCCCGAAGGCATGCAGAAAGCGCGGATCGCTCCACAGCTGGATGTACCACTTGAAAGTAAAACCGCTGGGCAAAATGGTCGCCGACCAACTGCTGGCGATCGAGTAGATCAACGTCCCGACCAGCGGCAACAACAGAATGGCCAATAGCAGGTACACCACCACCCGGTGATAGATACCGACGGGGCCCAGTTCAGCGCGAGACATGGTAGCTCCTCTTCAACAGCAGCTGATGCACGATGGTCACCAGGGTCATCAACGCCACGAGCACCACGGCCAGGGCGCTGGCCAGGTTCGGATCAAGGGAAATGTCACCGGAAACCATCGCCGCGATGCGGATCGGCAGCACGTTGAAGTTGCCGGTAGTCAGGGCGTACACCGTGGCGTAGGCGCCGAGGGCGTTGGCCAGCAGGATCACGAAGGTGCCGAGCAGCGCAGGGGTCAGCACCGGCAAGCCGATGTGACGCCAGAACTGCCAGCCGTTGGCGCCGAGCAGCGCGGCGGACTCACGCCAGTCTTCGCGCAGGGCGTCGAAGGCCGGGTAGAGCAGCAACACACCCAGCGGAATCTGGAAGTAGGTGTAGAGAATGATCAGCCCGGTTTTCGAGTACAGGTTGAAGTCCTGAATGATCCCGGCCTGCTTGAGTAGGATGGTGAAGCTGCCGTTGAAACCCAGCAGGATGATGAACGCGAAGGCCAGGGGCACGCCGGAGAAGTTGCTGGTCATGTTGGCGAAGGCGTTGACGAAGTTGCGCAGTTTCGAATCGACGCGGCGCAGGGAATAGGCACCGAGCACCGCAATGATGATCCCGAACACACTGGACCAGAAGCTGATTTCGAGGCTGTACTGGATCGCCTGCAGATAGAACTTCGAGTTGAAGATCTTGGTGAAGTTGGCCAGGCCCCAGCCGAACTCTTCCGATTCCAGGCTGTTGATCATTACCCAGAACAGCGGGGCGATTTGGAACACGATGAAGAACAGCGCGAAGGGCACCAGGCACAGCGCCGCCAGCCATTTGCCGCGAGTCATGGCGTTCACTTGAGCAGCTCCCGGCACACAGGTTTGTCGTGGGCCACACCCAGTAGTTCGCAGACGGTGCCGCAGATTTCAGTCTGTTTCGGTGCGGCATCGGCATTGAAACTGAAGGCATCGCCGAGAACGAACAGCGGTACTTCGCGCTCTTCGGGTAGCAAGCCGTTGTGGGAACGGTCGTTGTTCATGCCGTGGTCGGCGGTCACCAGCACCTGGTAACCGGCGTCGAGCCAGCCTTGCAGGTAGTCGGCGAGGATGATGTCAGCGGAACGGGCGCTGTTGCGGTATTGCGATGTGTCGAGACCGTGCTTGTGCCCGGCGTCGTCGATGTTCATGGGGTGCACCAGCAGAAAATTCGGTGCGTGTCGCAGGCGCAGGTTTTCCGCGTCGGCGAACAGGTGCGAGTCCGGGTAGTGATCGTTCCAGTAGAAATGCCCGTGCTGGATAGGCAGGTCGGGGTCGTCGGTGTGACGATCCCGGGCCGCCACGAATGGCGAACGGTTGTACAGCTCGCTGACCCAGTGATAAGCCGCCGCGGCGGTTTTCAACCCGGCGTCAGTGGCGTAGTGATAGATGCTGCGCTGGTTGGACAGGCGCGAGACGTTGTTGTGGACAATGCCGCTGTCGATCGGCGTGACTCCGGTGAGGATGCATTCGTAAAGCGGTCGGGACAGGGCCGGCAGTTCGCACTCCAGTTTGTAGAGTGCCGCGCGTCCTGCGCCAACGTAAGCCTGCAGGTGCCCCATGGCGTGGCGCGCGACCTCAAAGTTGAGGCCGTCGAGCACGACAAGGATGACGTTGTGCTTCATAGGGGCGGAACTCCGCAAAACAGGTATTCAGAAAACTCGGATTCACCACGATCCATTGTGAGAGCGGGCTTGCTCGCGAATGCGGTTTTACATTCAACACATCTGTTGACTGACACACCGCTTTCGCGAGCAAGCCCGCTCCCACATTAGATCCCCAGTGTTTGTGCTACCGCGTCACTTCATTTCGACAATGACTTCTTCGTTCCACTTCTGCGGCAGGGCCTTGGAGGTCTTCTCCCATGCGTCCGCGTCCTTGATCGGGGTCACGCCTTTGTACTGCTCGTTCGGCAGCAATTTGGCCTTGACGTCATCCGGCAGTTTGATGTGCTCGGCGCGGATCGGACGGGCGTTGCCTTTTGCCAGGTTGATCTGGCCGGCGTCGCTGAAGATGTACTCGCGGGTTAGCTTGGCGGCGTTGGGGTTCTTGGCGTACTTGTTGATGATGGTGGTGTAGCCGGATATCACCGAGCCGTCGGATGGAATCAGCACGATGTAGTCATCCGGGTTCGCCATCTTCGCCTTGTAGCTCAGGCCGTTGAAGTCCCAGACCACACCGACTTCGATTTCACCCTTTTCCATGGTGGCGATGGTCGGGTTGGCCATGGACAGGCGACCCTGCTTGGCGATGTCGGCGAACAGCAACAGGGCGGGCTGGATGTTTTTCTCATCGCCGCCGTTGGCAAGGGCTGCAGCCAGTACACCGTTGGCGGCTTGTGCCGCGGTACTCACGTCACCGATGGAGACCTTGTATTTGCCGGTCTTGAGGTCGGCCCATTTGGTCGGCGCTTCGGAGCCGTGCAGCAGCTTCTTGTTGATGATGAACGCGATGGTGCCGGTGTAGGCCAGCGCCCAATTACCGTCCTTGTCCTTCGCCCAGTCCGGCACCTGATCCCAGGTCGTTGGCTTGTAAGGTTGCACCACGCCTTGCTTGACGGCGATCGGACCGAACGCTGCACCGACGTCGCCGATGTCGGCACTGGCGTTGTCTTTTTCAGCGGCGAACTTGGCGATTTCCTGGGCCGAACTCATGTCGGTGTCGATGTGTTTCAGGCCGTAGGTCTTGGCCAGGTCTTCCCAGGTGCCTTTCCAGTTTGCCCAGTCATCGGGCATGCCGACGCTGTTGACCGCACCTTCCGCTTTCGCCGCGGCTTCCAGGGTTTTCAAATCATCAGCCGCCATGGCGGCGGTGCACATGGCAATGGTCGAGCCTAACAGTGATGCCAGGAAAAGCTTTTTCATCCGAAGCTCCTTTGGGCGTTTTCAACGCTGCGATTGCGGTTGTGTTGGTCTAGGTCAGCAATACCTGAGCCAATTTAGGCGCCCTGGATGACATTTTGATGTCGACGACCGGCGTGCCCATATTTCCTGTGCTGGAATACTCAGGGTGCGAGATAAGCGTAGACCATGGCTAAAGGGCTGATATGAAAGGACTTGGCCGTGAAATTGCAGGTGCCAGGTTCAACCGTTCGGCGCCTTTGTCATCTGCCAGTCATAAGCAGTGCCTAGGCTTGCAGGGAGTTCTTGAAGCCGAAATGAATCGCGCTTCTGCCCCGAAACAGTGCTGGTCTAGTCCAGATAGGTAACGTTGATGCGCATCGAGACAACCAAGGCGGTGACAGGGATCGGGCAGGTTCTTCAAGAACAGCTCGACCACGGGTTGTTGGCCCCTGGGAGCAAGTTGCCGGCCGAGCGCAAACTCAGTGAGTTGTTCGGTACCACGCGGATCACCGTGCGTGAGGCGTTGTTGCAGTTGGAAGCCCAAGGGCAGATTTATCGGGAGGAACGTCGTGGCTGGTTCGTCTCGCCGCCGCGCCTGGCTTACAACCTGATGCAGCGCAGTCACTTTCACGCGATGGTCAGCGCCCAGGGGCGGGTGCCGTCCACCGAGGTGATTTCAGCGCGGCTGCAGCCGGCGTCGGCGGCAGTCTGTGCCTGGTTGCAGTTACCGGCGTTGTCGAGCGTGATTCAGATTTGCCGCGCGCGGCGGATTGATGAACGACTAGTGTTGTATGTGGAGCATTATCTGAATCCGCAGTATTTTCCGGGGATTCTCGACTTTGATTTGAATCAGTCGATTACCGAGCTGTATGCCCGGCATTACGATTTGCACTACGGGCGGGTGCGTTTCGAGATTGTGCCGACGGCGTTGTCGGTGGATGCCGCAGCGGCTTTAAGGGTGTCGGTGGGGAGCCCGGGGTTGCGCATCGCTCGGGTCAATTACGATCAGCATGAGCGGTTGATCGATTGTGATCTGGAGTTTTGGCGGCATGATGCGATTCATGTCGGGGTGGATGTGGTCTGAGGTTCCTCAAACCTTAGCCCTTTTACCCCTTTGACCTTGGCGGCCTCTGGGCCGACCAGGTTCTTGTTGAGCGAGTACATATCCATTTCTGCGGTAACGGCCACTTATGGTTTCGCTCTTACAGCGAGTCCCTTTTGGCAAACGCCCTCCGTGTCAGGCTACCTGTCGCCCTTGTTGATTGACTCATTCATTCAAGAGGGCGAAGGTGTTTTGCAATGTCCAAGCGCTATGACGAAGACTTCAAAGATTGGGTCGTTCTGCAAATGATGCCGCCCCTCAATCGCTCAGTGGCGGAACTCGCCGTTGCGCTTAATCTCACGCCTCAGTCACTGCGAAACTGGAGACAAATGGCTAGAGATAAAGGTTTAATCGTGCCGGGAAACGGCAAGACCAGTGATCAATGGTCCAGCGCCGATAAATTCAACGCTGTGATGGAAACCGCACCGTTGAGTGAGGTGGAAACCTCTCAATACTGCCGGATCAAGGGCATCTACCCGGAGCAAATCCGTCAATGGCGCGAGACCTGCCAAAACGCCAATATTCTTGCTGATCTGAAACCCAGCGTAGAGAAAACTGCCGAGCAACGGCGGATTAAAGAGTTGGAACGTCAGTTGATCCGGTCAGATGCTGGACGTGCTGAGGCGGAGGCTTTGCTGGAACTCAGAAAAAAAGCCAATGCGATCTGGGGCAAGGACAAGGAAGACTGATCGACGCCTCTGATCGTACGCAAGCCATGAAGTTGATTGCAGACGCGGTGCTGAATGGCGCTCGTCGATATCGAGCGTGCAATGAGTTGGGGTTGAGCCTGCGCACAGTCCAACGCTGGCGACACGCTGGCTGTGATCGACGACGACTGGCTCAACGGGCAGCTCCGGCTAATAAGCTCAGTGAGACAGAACGCCAAGCGGTGCTTGATGCTGCCAATCAGGCTGGCTACGCCAGCCTCACCCCGCACCAAATCGTTCCTAAGCTGGCCGATGCAGGCATCTACCTGGCCTCGGAGTCGACGTTTTATCGTGTGTTAAAAGCAGCCAATCAAAACGTGCGTCGCGGCAGAACCAAAGCCCCGAAACGCAGGGTGCTGACGACGCATCGCGCTGACAGCCCCAATCAGGTGTGGTGCTGGGATATCACCTGGTTGCCTAGTACCGTCAGAGGTCGGTTTTTCTACTGGTACATGGTCAAGGATGTTTACAGCCGCAAGCTGGTCGCCAATGAAGTACATGAGGTGGAGTGCGCCGAACACGCGTGCGAACTGCTCAGGAAGGGGTGCTTACGTGAACACACAGCGGGTCGTTCGCTGGTGCTGCACTCGGATAACGGGCACGTGATGAGAGGTTCTTTGTTGCGTGAAAGTATGGTTGCGCTGGGCGTCGAGCCATCCTTTAGCCGGCCAAGGGTGAGCAACGATAACGCCTATGCCGAGGCACTTTTCCGCACCGCCAAGTACTGCCCACTCTGGCCGGATCAACCTTTTGATACGGTCACTGATGCAAGGCTTTGGGTGCAGAAATTCATAGAGTGGTACAACGAAGATCACCGCCACAGCGCCTTGAAATATGTGACGCCGAACGAACGTCACGAAGGCAAAGCGACGGTTTTATTACAAGCTAGAGCAGCACTTTATGAAGATGCCAGGGAAGCTAATCCGAATCGCTGGAGTACTCGGACACGGAACTGGAAGCTGGCAGATGCGGTGTATTTAAACCCAGAGCGCCCTGAAGTTAAGGGCGCAATGGGCTAGTCGCAGCTGTACTAAGGCGACAGGTACCTTGACACGTACCGAACGCCCCAAAAGGAACCAAAAGGTCTCGCCCCGAGCGTCCGGCCCCTCGCTAAAGCTCGGCGTTCCTTCGCTCCGGCATTCATCCGGGGACACTGCCCTCCGGTCTGCTTCGCGACGACCTACTTGCAGCGTGTTCGACTGCGTCGAACGGCGCTGCGCGCCACTCCCCGGATGAACACCTCCACTCAGCCTCCCGAAGGGGCGGGCAGATCAAACGCTGGCGAGGCGAGCTAACGCTCGGCCTCGTGGTTTGGTTGGGTGTTCGCAGGTCTGCTTTTTTGTGGGAGCGAGCTTGCTCGCAAAGGCGGCCTGACAGCCGACCTGATTTAGGCATGTGTAGTCGATTTACTGTGGGAGCTGGCTTGCCTGCGAAGGCGGCCTTCGAGCCGACCGGGATTTTGCAGATGTACCCAATCTAACTGTGGGAGCGGGCTTGCTCGCGAAGGCGGCCTGACAGCCGACCTGATTTAGGCATGTGTAGTCGATTTACTGTGGGAGCTGGCTTGCCTGCGAAGGCGGCCTTCGAGCCGACCGGGATTTTGCAGATGTACCCAATCTAACTGTGGGAGCGAGCTTGCTCGCAAAGGCGGCCTGACAGCCGACCTGATTTAGGCATGTGTAGTCGATTTACTGTGGGAGCTGGCTTGCCTGCGAAGGCGGCCTTCGAGCCGACCGGGATTTTGCAGATGTACCCAATCTAACTGTGGGAGCGGGCTTGCTCGCGAAGGCGGCCTGACAGCCGACCTGATTTAGGCATGTGTAGTCGATTTACTGTGGGAGCTGGCTTGCCTGCGAAGGCGGCCTTCGAGCCGACCGGGATTTTGCAGATGTACCCAATCTAACTGTGGGAGCGAGCTTGCTCGCAAAGGCGGCCTGACAGCCGACCTGATTTAGGCATGTGTAGTCGATTTACTGTGGGAGCTGGCTTGCCTGCGAAGGCGGCCTTCGAGCCGACCGGGATTTTGCAGATGTACCCAATCTAACTGTGGGAGCGGGCTTGCTCGCGAAGGAGGCCTGACAGCCGACCTGTTTTTACAGATGTACCCGATTCAACGGTTGGAGCGAGCCCGCTCGCGAAGACAGCCTGACTTCCAACTTATCTTTTTCAAGTCGTGCTCAACTTCGGGATTTTTTCCTTCGTTCCACAGCCATGCTATTCCTTCTGCACCCCACCCCCAGCCGTGATCACCTGCACACTCATGCGCGGCGTCGCCAGATCCAGCCCGGCTTCATCCAGATGCCGTTTCAGCGACAGGTTGAACGCTCGGGAAACTTCCCACTGCTTGATCGGAGCCGTCTTGAAGCGGGCGCGAAGAATCGCACTGCCGGATTCGAAACTCTCTACACCTTGAATCTCCAGAGGCGACCAGATATTTCGCCGTTGCAGCGGGTCGGTGCGCATTTTCTGACCGACTTCACGCATCAACTTGATCGCGTCGTCGATTTCCATGTTGTAGGGCACCGCCACCCGGAAGATTGCGTAGCCGAATTCCCGGGAGTAGTTCTTGATGCTTTTGATTTCGCTGAACGGAATGGTATGGACGATGCCGTCGATGTCCCGCAGGCGCACAGTACGAATGGTCAACCCTTCGACGGTGCCCAGGTGGCCGCCGACGTCGACGTAATCGTCGATGGCCAGTGAGTCTTCGATGATGATGAACAGCCCGGTGATCAGGTCCGCCACCAGCGATTGCGCACCGAAACCGATCGCCAGGCCGATCACACCGGCACCGGCCAACAGTGGCGTGACGTTCATGCCCATGTTCGCCAGGGCGACGATCAGCGCAATGATGAAAATCGCCACGAACAGCACGTTGCGGATCAACGGCATCATCGTCTGGGCGCGGGCGTTGGCCAGGCCTTTGCGTGAGCGGGTGAGGGCGTGGTGCACGGCTGTGTCGCTGAGAATCCAGATCAGCCAGGCAAAAATCAGTGTGCCGCCAAGGCTGAACAATTTGACGCTGACTTCATGTCCTTCACCTTCGGTGAAGCGGATCAGCGACAGGCCCCAGACTCGCAGGCCGAGTTCGATGAACGCCAGCCACACCAGCAAATGCGCGAGGGTGTAGAAGAAGCTTTTCAGGCGATCCGAATACAGCGCATGGCGCTTCACGCTGCGTTGCGGTTTAAGGGCGTGGCGGCGCACCAACCCGTTGATGACCATGCACAACACCAGCAGCACGGTGCAGATCAGCGATTGGCGCAACGCGGTGCTGGTGTCGCCGGCCGAGATGAACGTCGCGAACAGCGAGATGGCCACCAGCACCAGCGCCGGTATGTACCAGAAGGTCCCGAGAATTTCGATCGTGTCGCTGAGGGCTCGGCGGGTCAGGCGCCGGGACAGCGGTTGATTGCGGATCAAGTGCGCGATGGGGCGCCGGAACCGCAGGATAAACAACCCCGTGGACAATGCCGCCAGCACGTTGGCCACGGTCGCGGCGGAGTGCGCCAGGTGACTGCCGAGGCTGGCGACCAGTCGCGGATCGCTCAGGGCCTCACCGAAGGCGGCGAAACTGCCGATCAGCCACAACGGCCGAAAGGCCTGATGCCGCAGGATGTACAAGGCGCGGTGGCGGTGCGGGCCGTCGAGCACGGAAAAGGCAATCACACAGATCGCCGAAAAACAGGTGCCGACCACCAGGGCATAGGCCAGCACCATGGCCAGGCTTTTGCCCAATGACGAGGGCAGGGCGTAGCTCATGTAGACCGTGATGACCAAGGCAATCAGCCACGGCCCGAGTTTGCGCAGGGCGAAGCGCAGCATGTCCAGGGCCTTGGGGTGTTGCGGCAATTCTTCGGTCAGGCCGAAACGCATCCGCACCCGATGGCCGAGCCAGATCAGCGCAGCCGCCAGCAAGCTCCAGACCATCAAAATCATGGCAAAGGCAAAGATGATCGGCAGCCATTCATTGGCCGGCAGCACCAGCGCCGCCAGTTCGCCCTTGGCCAGATCGAATTCTTCGGACCAGCGAGTGATGGGGCTATCGACGCCGGAGAACTGCTTCTCGAAACTGGCCAGTGTTCCGCCAATCAGCCCCAGCACGCCCTCTTCGGTGATCGGCTGGGCTTGTTTGGTGACGTCGCGCAGCTTCTTCAGATCCGTCAGCAACTGCGTGCGTTGCTGATCGTTCTCCAGTGACTTGATCACTTCGTCCAGGGATTGCCCCAGGGGTTCTTGCGCCTCAGACTGGGTTTTTGCTGAGCTGTTGAGCAGGCCCGGCAAGCCGACCGCCTGGGCAGGCATCATCGGCAGCAGCGTCATGAGGCAGACAAGAAAGAAACACGGCAGGGCAAAAAGACGAGCGAACACTAGGCGGTCAACCTCGGGATGAGCGGATCGGCCGAGTGTACGAGCCGGTCAAAATCAATGCGAGCCAAGGGCGAGGATTTATTCGTTGAGTTTGGCGAGGATCTTGAACACCACGGTGGCGAGGATCATCAGCATGCCGACCCACATTGCGAACACACCGGCGTTCTTGTCGCGAAAATTGAAGCCGATAGCCAGCATGATCATCCCGGCAAGAATCGGGATCAGCATGGCGTGGAAGGAAGACATTGAGATCATGAGCGACGGCCTTGTCGTAAGGGGTATTTAAAGTCTAGGTGGCTTTTGGGCGACCGGTGGTGAGGTGGATCAGAAATGAATCACTCAGAGTGAATTCAGTATTGCCTGCGCCGACGCCTTCGCGGGCAAGCCCGCTCCCACTTTGGACTGCATTTCAAATGTGGGAGCGAGCCTGCTCGCGAAGCTTTTCAGCGGTTACGGCAACTCGCGGCAGGCGTAAAACGCGTTCAGCACCTTGACCAGGTGTGCCAGGTCATGGCTGCCGCACAGTTCGCGGATCGAGTGCATGGCGAAGGTCGGCAGGCCGATGTCCACGGTGCGCACGCCCAGGTGGCTGGCGGTAATCGGGCCGATGGTCGAACCGCAGCCCATGTCGCTGCGTACCACGAAGCTCTGCACCGGCACTTCTTCAGCCATGCACAGATGACGGAAGAACCCGGCGGTTTCGCTGTTGGTGGCGTAGCGCTGGTTGCTGTTGACCTTGATCACCGGCCCGGCGTTGAGTTTCGGGCCGTGGTTGGCGTCGTGCTTGTCGGCGTAGTTCGGGTGTACGCCGTGGGCGTTGTCGGCCGAGACCAGCAGGGATTTCTGAATGGTCCGTACGAATTCATCACCTTCGGGTATCAGACGACGTAGCGTCTGCTCGAGCATCGGGCCATCGGCACCGCAGGCCGAGCAGGAACCGACTTCTTCGTGATCGTTGCACACCAGCACGCAGGTTTCGTCGGTTTCGGCAGTCAGTAGCGCTTGCAGGCCGGCGTAGCACGACAGCAGGTTATCCAGGCGCGCGCCGGCAATGAAATCGCCATGCAGGCCAATGACTGCAGCGCTTTGGGTGTCGTAGAAACTCAGTTCGTAATCCAGCACCACGTCGGCGTTCAACCCGTGTTCGCGGGCGAGTTGGTCGGTGAGCACGGCGCGGAAGTCGACGCGCTCGTCACCGGCAAATTGCGCCAGGACCGGCGGCAATTCGGTCTGGGCGTTGATTGCCCAGCCCATGTTGGCCTCACGGTTGAGGTGAATGGCCAGGTTCGGAATGATCGCGATCGGTGCCTTGAAGTCGATCAGTTGGCTCTCGACCTTGCCGTCGCGGCGGAAGGTCACGCGCCCGGCCAGGGACAGGTCGCGGTCGAACCACGGCGCGAGCAGCGCGCCGCCATAGACTTCAACGCCCAACTGCCAGAAGCCCTGGCGTTGCAGTTCCGGTTGTGGCTTGACCCGCAGGCACGGACTGTCGGTGTGGGCACCGACCAGGCGGATACCGCCGTGCAGTGGCGAATGACGGCCCATCTTGATCGCGACAATCGAAGAGTCATTACGGGTGACGTAGTAACGACCGTTAGCTTCGGTCATCCACGGCTCGCGCTCGTCGAGGCGTTGATAGCCCGCCGCTTCCAGACGCTGAACCAGGCTGGCGGTGGCATGGAATGGGGTAGGGGAGGCCTTGAGAAAGTCGATCAGGCCTTGGTTCAACTCTTCGCGCATAAATAGCTCCAGACAGCAATGGCGCCAGTTTAGCGTATTGGCCGACGGCATTGCAGACGCAATGCCGTCTGTTGTGCGACAGCTGCCGGGAGGCATTAACCGGTGATCAGTTCACCGCTGAGGAACACTTCGCGACGCTGCTTGCGGCCTACGTATTCATGTTTGCTTGCGAGGTACACCGGATTGAATTTTTCCCGCAAGAAGCCGGGTTGCTGGCCGACGTATTCATCCACAAGACAGTCATAGTCGGCTTCGGTGATGAACTTGTAGATATCCCTTCGATAGAAAAAACCCAGCTGGAAGCCCAGGGTCTCACTGGAGTGGGCAGTCTTGCCGGCGAAGCAGTTCTCAAAATCGATGGCTTTGAGCGGCGTTCCCGACGTTTCCGGGACCATGATGTTGCCGGCCCAGAAATCCATGTGCGTGATGTTCTTCAGAGATAAGGAACGCAGCAATTCGAAGGCGTCGAGAATGAAGGCTTCGGCATGTTCCGGGTTGCGGTCGAGCCATTGCACGCCGTTGATATGGTCGTCGAGCAGGCGCGTGAGAATGAAATACTCCTGGGTCAATCCCAGTCGGTTCCGGGTATAACCGAAGCCTTGCAGCGACGGCATTTGAACCCCGCGGCGTTGTGCTTCGCGGGTATTGATCAACTCTTCAAGCGGCCAGTCGAATCGGCCGTTGCGTTGTGCTCTGCCCAGGGTGACCCGCACTTTGGCCTTGAGCGTGTCCAGTGGCTGGACCTTGGCAAACAGCGGTGTGGCACCGGAGGCCAATGGCGCACTGGCCCGGGTGAGTTTGCGGGCGCGGCGTTTGTTGATGAGTTGTTCAAGCGCGTGCAGGGCTTCGGCGCAAGGCTGTTCGCTCAGATGCAGTGTGGTGTTGAACAGGCTGAACGTGAAGGGATAATCGCGGTGAAGTGTCTTGCTGCTGAACACGGGGCTTCCTGCCTGATATCTATATGCCAGCATTTTATTACTTTTTTTTACAAAATTGTGACAAGAACTTTACGCCATTTTAACGGCGTTTGTAACAAAAAATGAAGGCGCCCTTTGATCGAAGGGCGTTTTCATGGGGGAGGGCAATGAGGCTCAAAACGGGGCTGGGCACTCGAAGCGCAAGCGCTCACCGGTCTGTGGATGGGTGAAGCTGAGCATGCTCGCGTGCAGGCAAAGACGTGGCCAGGCCGCCAGCGCTTGCTCGTGGGCATAGAGCCCGTCACCCAACAGCGGGTGGCCGATGGAAAGCATGTGCACGCGCAACTGATGGGAGCGTCCGGTGATCGGCGTCAGCTCAACGCGACACCAGTCGCCGTAACGTTCCAGCACGCGCCAGAAGGTCAGGGCGTTTTTACCGAATTCATGGTCCACCACATGGCGTGGCTTGGTCGGCGGGTCGTAGCGCAAGGGCAGATCGATGCTGCCACTGTCCAGTTCCGGTTGTCCCCAGCACAGGGCGGTGTAGGCCTTTTCGGTTTCGCGGTCGTGAAATTGCCGGGACAGCTCACGATGAGTGTCCGGGTCACGGGCCAACAGAATGATGCCGGAGGTTTCCCAGTCCAGTCGATGGACGATTCGCGCTTCCGGGTAGCCGTTTTCTTGAAGGCGGGTAATCAGGCAGTCCTTGTTGTCATCGGCCCGGCCAGGGACGGAGAGCAACAGGGTCGGTTTGTTCACCACCAGTACGGCGTCGTCCTGATGGATGATGTGGATGTTGGACAACGGCATTAAAACAGCCTCGTAACAAACGCCAACGGCGGCTCAGGGCCCTTCCAGTCAGAAGGGCCCTGAGCCGCCGTGGCTCCTTTCGGATCGACTCAGCGATCTGGCAGGGTGATATTGAGTTCCAGAATCGAGCAGCTGCCCTGGTTTTCCAGTGCGACGTGCACGTCATCGGACCCGATATTGACGTACTTGCGGATCACCTCGACCAGTTCCTTCTGCAAGGCTGGCAGGTAGTCCGGTGTACTGCGCTGGCCGCGTTCATGCGCCACGATAATCTGTAGACGCTCTTTCGCTACCGACGCGGTGCTGACCTTTTTACTGGCACGAAAGAAGTCAAAAAGATTCATTATCTACCTCCAAACAGGCGCTCGAAGAATCCCTTCTTCGTTACATCGAGAAAACGATGCTCCACGGTTTTGCCCAGCAGACGATCGACCGCATCGCTGTACGCCTGACCGGCGTCGCTTTGGTCGTCGAGAATCACGGGTACGCCCGAGTTGGAAGCTTTAAGTACCGCTTGGGATTCCGGAATGACACCCAGCAGGGCGACCGCCAGAATCTCTTTGACGTCTTCGACGCCGAGCATTTCGCCGTCACTGACGCGTTGCGGGTTGTAGCGGGTCAGCAGCAAGTGTTCCTTGATCGGGTCTTCGCCTTTTTCAGCGCGACGGGATTTGCTGGCCAGCAGGCCCAACATGCGGTCCGAGTCACGAACCGAAGACACTTCCGGGTTGGTCACGATAATCGCTTCGTCGGCGAAGTACATGGCCAGGTGGGCGCCTTTCTCGATGCCCGCCGGCGAATCGCAGACCACGAATTCGAAGTCTTCTTTGAGCGCCATCAGGACTTTTTCCACGCCTTCGACAGTCAGCGCGTCTTTGTCGCGGGTCTGACTGGCGGCCAGTACGTAGAGGTTTTCCAGGCGCTTGTCTTTGATCAGGGCTTGCTGCAGGTTGGCTTCGCCGTTCACCACGTTGACGAAGTCATATACCACGCGACGTTCGCAACCCATGATCAGGTCGAGGTTACGCAAACCGACGTCGAAGTCGACGATAACTGTTTTGTGACCGCGCAGAGCGAGGCCGGTACCGATAGCGGCGCTGGTGGTGGTCTTACCCACACCACCCTTGCCGGATGTAACCACGAGAATCTTGGCCAAGGTGTTTCACCCCTAAGGAAAAAGGACATTTAGCCCCTGAAAAACATCTCTTGAAAAACTACTGCAGTCGGACAGCCTTGGCTGGAATCCGGTCCATAACGGCGCTTACCCCCGGTAAACACTGCTTTTGACCTTTTTCCTACTTCGTTTGAGCCGTTTTCGCTACGTTTTAGAGATGCTTGGAAAATGCGGCAGTATCCGTTAAAGCCGAATGATGTTCAACACATCGCCCGACAGGCTGACCTGAACGCCGGCACCCCACAAAGGGTCGCGACGCAGATCTTCGGAGACCTTGTAATGCCCTGCGATAGAGACCAGTTCAGCGCTCATTTGCTGACAGAAGATCCTGGCTTTCGTGTCGCCTTTGACTCCGGCCAACACACGACCGCGCATCGGCCCGTATACATGGATGTTCCCGTCGGCGAGAAGTTCCGCCCCCGGGCTGACCGAAGAAATCACCACCAGATCGCATCCCTGGGCATAAATCTGCTGGCCTCCACGCACGGGCGACGTGATGATTTTGGTCGGCTTGATAGTCGGCTCCGGTGGTTTTTCCGGTTTTTTCTTCACGATGCCTTCAAGTGGATCCAGCGCACGCTCCCGGGCGCCGGACGGCGGCAGCACCGGCAAGTCGACCGCGATGGCCGCGGCGATGTCTTCGATGCGGCTGGCACGAATCGCCAGGGTGCGCAGGCCATGCTGGCGACAGACGCGCATCAGGCCTGGCAGATCGACGGCGCCTTCGCTGGCCGGAAGCTTGTCCAGGGCCAGTACCAGCGGCGCATTGCTGAAAAAGTTAGGCGCTTGTGCGACCTTGGCGGCCAGCTGCCGATCGAGGTTCTCGAGGTCGTTACGGGCCAGTTCCAGCACCGTGATGGCGAGCATGCTGCCCTTCAACTGGAACACGGGATCTTGGTCTAGCGATTCGGTTTTGCTCATGGTCGGCATACAACGGCTTGTCACTAAAAGTGCCGAGACTTATAACGAGAACGCCCGCAAGCCGCAAGCCGGGTCGAACGATGTAGAATGCGCGGCCATTGTCTTTACGGAACCCTTAATGGATCGCCCGCGTTTTCAAAAAACATTTCTGATGCCACGTTTCTGGCCGCTGTGGTGTGGTCTGGGGCTGTTGTGGCTGATTGTTCAGTTGCCGTATCCGGCGTTGCTGGTGGTTGGTCGTGCCCTGGGTGCATTGATGTATCGTGTGGCCGGCGACCGACGGCGCATCGCCAAGCGCAATCTGGAACTGTGTTTCCCTGAAAAGTCCGCTGCCGAGCGCAAGCACCTGCTCAAGGAAAACTTCGCTTCCACCGGCATCGCATTCTTTGAAATGGCGATGAGTTGGTGGTGGTCGCGCGAGCGTCTGGCGACGCTGGCCCATGTCGAAGGGTTGGAGCATTTGAAAAAAGCCCAGCGCGAAGGCAAGGGCGTGATCCTGATGGCGGTGCATTTCACCACGCTGGAAATCGGCGCGGCGTTGCTCGGTCAGCAGCACACCATCGACGGGATGTACCGCGAGCACAAGAATCCGCTGTTCGATTACATCCAGCGCAGTGGCCGCGAGCGGCACAACCTCGACTCGCTGGCAATCGAGCGCGAAGACGTGCGTGGCATGCTCAAACTGCTGCGTGCCGGTCGGGCAATCTGGTACGCACCGGATCAGGACTACGGCGCCAAGCAAAGTATCTTCGTGCCGTTGTTCGGCATTCAGGCCGCCACCGTTACCGCCACCAGCAAGTTTGCGCGACTGGGCAAGGCGCTAGTGGTGCCGTTCACCCAGGAGCGCCTGGCTGACGGCAGTGGTTATCGTCTGGTGATCCACGCGCCGCTCGAGGGTTTCCCCGGTGAAACCGAAGAGGAAGATTGCCTGCGGATCAACCAGTGGATCGAAGGTGTCTTGCGTGAATGTCCGCAGCAATACCTCTGGGCCCATCGCCGCTTCAAGAGCCGTCCGCCGGGCGAACCCAAGTTGTACGAAAAACGCGGTTGAGTCACCGATCCCTTTAAGCACCACGGAGTGTTGCGATGAGTCCTGCTGAACCGGTTACAGGCTTGATTCTTTCCGGCGGCGGGGCTCGGGCGGCTTATCAGGTGGGGGTGCTGGCGGCCATTGCCGAACTGTTGCCGGTGGGCGCAAGCAATCCGTTTCCGGTGATCGTCGGCACGTCGGCCGGGGCGATCAACGCGGTCAGCCTCGCCAGTGGCGCGATGGATTTTCGTGGCGCGATTCAGCGTCTGACTGCCTTCTGGCAAGGCTTCCGTAGTCATCTGGTGTTGCGCAGCGATTGGCCTGGCGTGATCCATCAGGCCAGCCGCTTTGTCAGCCACAGCTTGCTCGGCATCGGTGCACAGGTGCCGGTGGCGTTGCTCAACAGCTCGCCGCTGCGCGGGTTGCTCAATGACAAACTGCACATGAGCGGCATCGCCGAAGCCATCGCGCAGAAGCAATTGCAGGCGGTGGCGGTGACGGCGTTCGGCTACGAGTCCGGTCAGGCCGTGACGTTCTATCAGGGCGGCGGCACCATCGATGCCTGGTTGCGTCATCGACGCATAGGCGTGCCGACTCAGTTGAGCGTCGAGCACTTGCTCGCCAGTTCTGCCATTCCTCTATTGTTCGCGCCGGTGAAAATCGGCGCGGAATATTTTGGCGATGGCGCGGTTCGCCAGTCGGCACCGATCAGTCCGGCCCTGCACCTGGGTGCCAGTCGAGTGCTGGTGGTGGGTGTCAGCGGCAACCCTCGCGGTGTCGACCCGGAACAACCGCTGCAACGCGCCTACACCGGTCAACAGCCAACCCTGGCGCAGATTGGTGGGCACATGCTCAACAGTACGTTCATCGACAGCCTGGAAAGCGACATCGAGTTGCTGCAGCGTCTGAATCAGTTCAGTCATCTGCTGCCCAACGGTACGCCGACCCGTGCACTGGGCGTGGCGCCGGTGGACGTGCTGGTGATTTCACCGAGTCAGCCGATCGACGAGATTGCCGCGCGGCATCGCCAGGAATTGCCGGCGGCGTTGCGCCTGTTTCTGCGCGGGCCGGGGGCGACCAAGACGAGTGGGGCGGGGGTGTTGAGTTATCTGCTGTTCGAGGCGGGGTATTGCAGCGAGCTGATTGATCTGGGGCGGCGGGATGCGTTGGCCAAACGGGGAGAATTGTGCCGGTTTCTTGGGTTGGCGGAGACTGTGGTTCCGGCTTGAGATTTGCGGCGCGGCTTTCGCGAGCAAGCCCGCTCCCACAGGGAATCTTCGTCGGACACAAATACTGCGTACGCTGAAGATCACTGTGGGAGCGGGCTTGCTCGCGAAGGCGTCCTTGCAGACGCCGCATATGCTGAAAATCAGAAGTGGAACTTCACCAGGAAGCTCGTAGTGCTCTGATCGGTCTTGAAGACCTGACTGTCCTTGATCCCGTATTTGTCCGACCAATAGTCGTACTCAACACCCACATACAACTGCTTCTCACCGAAATTCAACGCCTTGCCCAAGTCATATTTAACCTGTGGGTTGAAGTGCAAGTTGGCGTGGTAGTCGCCTTTGGAGTTCGAGTCGTTGTCGACCACCCAGTCCATGAAACCATCGATCAGGATATTCGAATCGCCAACCGGGATGGTGTAGGACCAGACCGGTGTGATCTGCCAGACATTGTCGCCCGCACGTGAGCCTTCGGTGTGACGCTGGTAGAAGTTCAGCTGGAAGTAGTCGAAACCGGGAATCGCCAGGTCGAAACCCGGGCCGATCAGGTAAGACTCGGTATCGCCTTCACCAAACTCGTACGTCATCGCCAGCAAGACGTCCTTGATCGGGCCGAACTCGATCTTCTGGTCAAGGACCTTGCCCAGGGAAATACGTGGCTGGAATTCACCGTAATAGGTGTTCGGGCCAGCGTTGAAGTCCTTTTCGCCGTTGTAGAAGATCTTGTCGACGAAGAAGAAGTTATCCCCGTATTTCCAGGCATCGGCATGTTCGAAAGTGACGGTCTGCTGAATGCGCGGGTTGACCTGGAAGTCTTTGCCATACAAGTAAGTCAGGCTGTTGTTCTGCCATTGCAGAAAGTCGCCGGCCATGGCCTGGCCCCCGGCCAGCAAGGATCCCGCCAGCATCAGGCTAGTGCACGTACGTTTCATTCGGTTGCTCCCAAAAAGTAGGTGTTCCACGTTATTTTTCTAAGGTCGACGCTCTGGTGTGGCGCCTTTTTCTTTAGCTGTAAAAAATCATCCAGTCGGTCAGCTTTAATGCTGTTAGCAAGAGCTGCGCCAAGGCTTTCAAAAAGCAAAAAAACTCCCGCTCGGCTACTCGAAAGCAGTCGATTGAGAGGTGTTTTGGGATGCCTTGGTACTGACCAGTGCCGGGATAAGTTGGCTTTCTGGTCAGGAATTAAATCCGGGCTTTTTTTTAGACCAGATTCGGGCGGCCGCGGAGAATACTGACTCCTTGGCCAGGTCTCAAGTGCCCCGCAACAGCGCACCGACGACAGGTTTGGGGCACGGTTGCGGGCCATCTTAAAAGTGCACCTTCACCAGCAGGCTGGCGGTGTTTTGATGGGTGTCCAGGTTCGGGCTGTTTTCGACGCCGTACTTGTTCTTCCAGTAGCTGTATTCGGTGCCGACGTAGACCTGTTTCTGACCCCAGCCCAGGGCTTTGCCCAAGTCGTATTTGATCTGCGGATTGAAGTGCAGGTTGGCGTGATAGGTGCCGCGCGAGTTCTGGTCGTTGTCCACGACCCAGTCGATGTAGCCGTCGATCAACAGGTCGGAGTTGCCCAACGGAATGCTGTAGGACCAGGCCGGTGTGATCTGCCAGACACCATCGCCGGGGCGCGGGCCCTCGGTTTGGCGGCGATAGAAGTTCAGGGTGAAATAGTTGAAGCCCGGCACCGCGAGATCGAAGCCGGGACCAATGAGGAATGCCTCGCTGTCGCCTTCGCCATACTCGTAAGTCATGGCCAGCAGCACGTCCTTGATCGGTCCGAACTCGATCTTCTGATCAAGGATCTTGCCGAAGGACAGGCGCGGGCTGAATTCGCCATAAAAGGCGCGGGGGCCTTTGTTCCGGTCTTCTTCACCGTTGTAGAAAATCTTGTCGACGAACAGGAAGTTGTCGCCGTATTTCCATTTGTCCGCATGCTCGAACGTCACCGTCTGCTGGATCGACGGATTGATGGCGAAGTTCTTGCCGTACAGGTAACTCAGGCTGTTGGTCTGCCACAGCAGTAAATCGCCGGCCAATGCCTGGCTCGCGGCCAACATGCCGCCACTGAGCAGCACACTTGTTTGTGTCCGAATCATCTGTTGCTCCCTCTTGTTTTTATTGTTTGAGGCGCAGGCAGCCGCTGACCTGTGGGAGCGGGCTTGCTCGCGAAAGCGGTGTTTCAGTCATCGATGATGTTGAGGCTGATGGCCCCTTCGCGAGCAAGCCCGCTCCCACAGGATTTGCGGCGCTGGTGGGTCAGTGCGGGTGGGCGTGGCAGTCGTTGATGGCGGCGCGTTCGGCGCCACCGAGAATGTTGAACAGCAGGTTCAGCGACAGGGCGCTGAGGGTGGCCATGGCGATGCCGCTGTGGGTGATCGGGCTCATCCACATCGGCAGGTGCGCGAAAAACTCCGGCCGCACCACCGGGATCAATCCCATGCCGATGCTCACCGCCACCAGCAACTGGTTGCGACGGTCACCGATGTCAGCTTCCTGGAGAATCTTGATCCCGGTGGCGGCGACCATGCCGAACATCGCGATGGCTGCACCGCCGAGCACGGCTGGTGGAATCGACGCCACCAGGAACGCCGCTTTCGGCAGCAGACTCAGCACGATCAGCAAGCCACCGGCGACGATCGTCACCGAACGGCAGCGCACGCCGGTCATCTGCACCAGGCCGATGTTCTGGGCGAAAGAGGAGTGAGTGAAGGTGTTGAAAAAACCGGCGAAGAACGATGCTCCGGCATCACACAGCAAGCCGCGACGGAGCATCCGTGGGCAGACTTCCTGGCCGGTGATCTTGCCCAGCGCCAGGAACATCCCGGTGGACTCGACGAAGATGATCACCACCACCAGACACATGGACAGGATCGGCGCGAGTTCAAACTTGGGCATGCCGAAATGCAGCGGGGTGACGAATTGCAGCCATGGCGCCTGGGCCATGGCGCTGAGGTCGACCATGCCGATCAGGCCGCAAATCACATAACCCAGGCACATGCCGATCAGCACGGAAATGTTGACCCAGAAACCGCGCATGAAGCGATGGACCAGCAGAATGGTTGCCAGCACCAGTGCGGCGATGGCCAGGTAAATCGGGGAACCGAATTGTTCGGCGCTCGCACCACCACCGGCCCAGTTCACGGCCACGGGGAACAGCGACAAACCGATCGAGGTGATGACCGTGCCGGTCACCAGAGGCGGGAAGAAGCGTACGACTTTGGACATGAACGGCGCGATGATCATGCCGAAGAAACCGGCGGCGATGGTTGCACCGAAGATCCCTTGCAGGCCGATACCGGGCATGCCCGCCATGGCGACCATGCTGCCGACGGCGGCGAAACTGGCGCCCATCATCACCGGCATGCGAATGCCCATGGGGCCGATGCCCAGCGATTGCACGATGGTGGCGATCCCGGCCACCAGCAAGTCGGCGTTGATCAAGAAGGCGATTTCTTCACGACTCAGGCCAGCGGCCTGTCCGATGATCAACGGCACCGCAATGGCTCCGCCGTACATCAGCAGAACGTGTTGCAGACCGACCAGGATCAGTTGCAAAAGGGGCAAACGTTGAATAGCGGGTGCGTCGGGGATGCGCGCTTCGGATAGCTCGGACATGCAACACCTCGGATCTTTTTTATTCTTGTGATTTACAGCTGCAGTGCGGCTGGCAGCTGTTTTTGCATCAGGTCGACCGCGTTGCGGCCATTCGCGGGCAAGCCCGCTCCCACACAGGCAATGCAAAACCTGTGGGAGCGAGCCTGCTCGCGAAGCGTTTGCTACTTAATTGGTCGGGGCTCCCTGCACAATCCACGCACCGATCAGGTCACGTTCCTGCTGGGTCATCTGGGTGATGTTGCCCAGTGGCATGATCTGGCTGGTGACGGCTTGAGCCTGGATGCGCGCCGCGTTCTGGCGGATCTGTTCCGGGGTGTCGAACATCACGCCACCCGGTGCAGCGCTGAACAACGGGCTGGTCGGTTTGGCCGAATGGCAGACCGTGCAGCGTTCCTGGATCACGTTGTGCACCTTGTCGAAACCCGGGCCGGCGTTGGACGCCTGGACGGGTGCCGTTGCAGGAGCGGCAGCAGGTGCCGGTTTTTTATCACCACCCAAGGCGGTTTCCGGCAGGGGCTGGTACTCGATGACGCCAGGCGCCTTGGCCACTTCTGGTGCGCTGGACATCGGCTTCGGACCGGACACGTACGCCAGGCAAATCATGCCCACCGCTGCCACGGGCAGGGTCCAGGCATACTTGTGGCTGTCGTGACGGGTGTTGAAGTAGTGACGCACCAACACCGCCAGCACCGCGATCCCGGCCAGGATCAGCCAGTTGTATTGGCTGCCGTAAGTGCTCGGGAAGTGGTTGCTGATCATGATGAACAGCACCGGCAAGGTGAAGTAGTTGTTGTGACGCGAACGCAGCAGGCCTTTGGCGGGCAGTGCCGGGTCCGGCGTGCGGTTCTCGGCAATCGCTGCAACCAGTGCGCGCTGGGCCGGCATGATGATGCGGAACACGTTGCCGACCATGATGGTGCCGATGATCGCGCCGACGTGCAGGTACGCACCACGACCGCTGAACACTTTGCTGAAGCCGTAAGCCGCGCCGATGATCAGCACGAACAGGATGAAGCCGAGCAGGGCAGGGCGTTTGCCCAAGGCCGAGTCGCAGAGGAAGGAGTAGATGAACCAGCCGATGAACAGCGAGCCCAGACCGATGGCCACGCCTTCCGGTCCGCTCAGGGTGCTGCCCGGTGCCAGCAAGTACAGCGTCGGGTTGGAGTAGAACACCACGCACAGCAGCGCGATCCCCGACAACCAGGTGAAATAGGCTTCCCATTTGAACCAGTGCAGGTTGTCCGGCATGGTCGGTGGAGCCAGTTTGTATTTTTCCAGGTGGTAGATACCGCCGCCATGGATCGCCCACAAATCGCCAGCCAGACCGCTTTTCGGGTTGACCCGATTGAGGTTGTTTTCCAGCCAGACGAAATAGAACGACGCACCGATCCAGGCCACGCCAGTAATCATGTGAACCCAGCGCACGCTCAGGTTCAGCCATTCCAACAGATGTGCTTCCACAGTCTTTACCTCTCGCCTGTCACTCTGTTGTCGAGTGATCAGACCTTCTCTTATTGGTGGGGGGCAAGGATCAAACGCTCATCCTCTTTGAAAAAATGCTCATCGCAGTTATTGCCTGTGCCACTGCGATCAACCACCAGGAAGTCATCCCGCTTTTCGATCGTCAGCACCGGATGGTGCCAAACGCCGCGATGGTAATTAATGCCCTGCCTGCCGTTGGTGACGAAGGCGCGGACCAAGCCTGATACAGGTTCATCGCCAAGTGGCGCGACCACGATCAGAAAGGGGTTGCCGAGCAGCGGAATGAAAGCCTGGCTGCCCAGCGGGTGACGCTCCAGCATGCTGACGGTCAGCGGCATGTCCTGCGCGTCGGCGCGGAAGATGCTGATGATCGCGTTATCTTCTGGCTTGGCGGTTTCAACCATTGCCAGTTTGTGAAAGCGCATAGTCGAACCGTTGTTGATCATGAAGTGATCGCTGCCGTCGGTTTCGATGACGTCACCGAAAGGGGCGAAGGCTTCTTTGGTCAGCGGTTCAATCGTCAATGTGCGCATGCTGGTCTTCTTTTCCAAATTCTGTGTTGTTTGTTCTGACGCCTTCGCGAGCAAGCCCGCTCCCACAGGGGAATGCATTTCAAATGTGGGAGCGGGCGTGCTCGCGAATGGCTTCACCGCTTACTTCGCGACCTTGCCCAATACCCGCAGGCGGCTCACACCACCATCCGGGAACACGTTCAGGCGGATGTGGGTGATCGGGCCCAGCGCCTTGATCTGTTCGGCGAAGGTGTGTTCGGCGTGCATTTCCAGTTTCTGCGCCGGCAGCAATTCGCGCCAGAACAGCGACTGGGTTTCGATCTGGCTGTCGGTGCCGCCCTTCACGAACGCGCCCTGGATCGAGCAAGTGTCCGGGTAGTTGCCCTTGAAGTGCAGGGTGTCGACGATGACTTTCTCGATCTCGCCCGCATGACCCAGCGCGACGATCACCCAGTCATTGCCAGGCGTGCGACGACGTGCGGTTTCCCAGCCGTCGCCCATGTTGATGCCGCGGCCCGGGTTGAGGATGTTGCTCATGCGACCGAAGTGTTCGTCGGAGCAGGCGAGGGCGCGGCCACCGTTCAGGGCTGCAGCCAGGTCGATCTGTTCGTTGTCGCCCACAGCGGACCAGTCGCGGAACGGAATACCGTAAACACGCAGACGAGCCACGCCACCATCCGGATAGATGTTGAAACGCAGGTGGCTGAACGCCTGGTCGTTGTTGATCTCGTGGTAGTGGTGGCTGTTGCCTTGCAGCTCGACGGCCGACAGCACTTCAACCCACTGAGTGTTTTCGTTCGGCTCGCCTTCAGCCAGGAAGCAGGCTTCCAGGGAGGCCGACGGCGGGAAGTTGCCGGTGAAGAATGAAGTGTCGATGTCCACGCCTTTGATCGAGCCCGGTACGCCCAGGCGGATCACGGCGCTGTCGTAGCCTTCGAAGCGCTTGCGGCGCGACTCCCAGCCGTCCATCCACTTGCCGTTGTCATCGAACACGCCTTCCTTCCACACAGCCGGGGTCGGCTGGAACAGGCGGTTGGCATCAGCGAACCAGTCATCGGTGACCGAGATGATTTTGGTGCCCAGGCGGGCGTCGGCCAGGTTGACGAACTTCTCGAAAGGTACGGCGTAAGCTTTCATTCTTCTTGTCTGCCTTTAATAAGTTGGCTTGGGATGCTTGCTGCCCTGGGTGTCTTCGCGTTTTCAACACCCGGGTACTTTTTACAAGGGCAGCTCGCTATAGGGTCAGTAATCGGAACAACGCAATCTTGTTGATCTCTGCCAGCGCACATTTGAACTCGGTGTCTTCCGGGTTGTGAATGCGCGTTTCGAACGCCGCGAGGATCTGATGCCGGTTGCTGCCTTTTACCGCCATGATGAAGGGAAACTTGAACTTGGCTTTGTAGGCGTCGTTCAGCTCGGTGAAGCGCTGGAACTCTTCGGCCGTGCATTGGTGAATACCGGCGCCAGCCTGTTCATTGGTGCTGGCTTCGGTCAGTTGGCCCTGGACGGCCGCACGGCCTGCCAGGTCCGGGTGAGCGTTGATCAGTGCCAGTTGACTGGCGTGATCGGCGCTCAACAGGATGTCGCTCATGCGCTGGTGCAAGGTTTCGATCTCGTCGATCGAAACGTCCTGGCCCAGGTCGAAGGCCTTCTCGGCCACCCATGGCGAATGTTCGTAGATGTCGGCGAAAGCGGCGACAAACGCGTCGCGGCTCAGGGTCGATGGCTTCAGGGTTTGAAAGTGGCTCATTTGGCGGCCCCTTGGTACGGGTGGGTTTCATGCCAGTGGCGAGCGATGTCGACGCGACGGCTGAACCACACCTGTTCATGACTTTTAGCGTATTCGATAAAGCGTTTGAGCGAGGCCAGACGCGCCGGACGGCCGATCAGGCGGCAGTGCAGGCCGATCGACAACATCTTCGGTGCCTCGGCGCCTTCTGCATACAGCACGTCGAACGCGTCTTTGAGGTATTCGAAGAAATCGTCGCCCTTGTTGAAACCCTGGACCTGGGTGAAGCGCATGTCATTGGTGTCGAGGGTGTACGGGATCACCAGGTGTGGCTTGCCGGTCGGATTGTTCGGTTCCCAGTAGGGCAGGTCGTCGTCGTAGGTGTCGCAGTCGTAGAGGAAACCGCCTTCTTCCATCACCAGCCGACGGGTGTTCGGGCCGGTGCGGCCGGTGTACCAGCCCAATGGGCGTTCACCGGTGATTTCGGTGAGCACGCGGATCGCTTCGAGCATGTGCTCGCGTTCCTGCGCTTCGTCCATGTACTGATAGTCGATCCAGCGATAGCCGTGGCTGCAGATCTCGTGGCCCGCATCGACCATCGCGCGGATCACGTCCGGGTGGCGCTGGGCGGCCATGGCCACGGCGAAGATGGTCAGCGGAATGTCGAATTCCTTGAACAGTTTCAGAATCCGCCAGACGCCGGCACGGCTGCCATACTCGTAAAGGGATTCCATGCTCATGTTGCGCGCGCCTTGCAGCGGCTGCGCCGAGACCATCTCCGAGAGGAAGGCTTCGGATTCTTTATCGCCGTGCAGAATGTTGCGCTCGCCACCTTCCTCGTAATTGAGCACGAAGGACAAGGCGATGCGGGCATTGCCCGGCCAGTGTGGGTGAGGAGGGTTACTGCCGTAACCGATCAGGTCGCGTGGGTAGTCAGCGCTCACTGCAGTCTTCCTTCTTATTCGTGGTAACAAGTTGTGTGGCGAGGCCTGGAGGTTTGATGACAGGCTGGCGTCACAGCGATGGGCTGATTGTATACAACTTTATATCCACTTTGTAAGCCTGATTTTTCGCATTTTTCATCAAGTGTCATCTTCACATGTTATTGCAAGAAACCTGCCTGAATGGTCAGCTAATGGATGAAAGGTCCTTTGATTCTATGGTTTGGCGTCAGATTCGCGCGGAATCCTTGAGTGACAAGGATCGCAGTAAAAATGTCGTTTTTATTGTGTACAATTTTTCTGAAAAGTGTCTTAATCAGTCGCTCGCCGCAGCTTTTCGTGCTCCGAATCGGTGCGGGCTCCTTTCAACTGACTTCGGGAGGCGCGAGGTCTGACTGCTACACGCAGGCAGGCGCGCAGAATCAATGGGACGTTTGACTACACACGTTTTAGACGCTGCACACGGTTGCCCGGGCAGCTCGATCAAGGTCGAGTTGTACCGCGTTGAAGGCTCGCAGCTGGAATTGGTCGCCACTGCGATGACCAACAGCGACGGCCGTGTCGATGCACCGCTGCTGCAAGGCGAGGACTACCGTTCCGGGGTCTATCAGGTTCAGTTTCATGCAGGCGATTACTACCGCGCCCGTGGCGTTCAGTTGCCGGAGCCGGCATTCCTGGATGTGGTGGTTCTGCGGTTTGGCATCTCTGCGGAGCAGGATCATTACCACGTGCCGTTGCTGATTTCGCCGTATAGCTATTCGACCTACAGAGGAAGCTAGGACTTTCCCCCCAAGAATCCTGCGCATATAGCTTCTTTGGTCTTTTGCCCGCTCACACTGCGGGCTTTTTTTTGCCTGTCAGAAATGTGGTGTCTGGAAGGGCTTCTTCGCAAGCAAGCCCGCTCCCACAGGGGAATGCATTTCAAATGTGGGAGCGGGCTTGCTCGCGAAGCTTTTAGCGGCTTAACAGAGACGCTGCCCCGGCCCCGCTGAACAACCCCGCACTCACCCGGTTAAACCAACTCTGACCCTTGCCGCTGCGCAGATACCGCGCCGCGCCATGTGCCCCGAGGCCGTACGCCAACTTGCATAGCAGATCCAGCACCGTCCAGGTGGCGATCATCACCAGCAACTGCGGCAGGAAAGGCTGCTCGGCGCTCAAAAACTGCGGCAGGAACGCGGCGAAGAACAGAATGTCTTTCGGATTGCTGGCGCCCAACATGAATGCGCGCCCGAACAGGGCACGAAAGCGTGGCGTCGGTGCAGCCTCGGGGACTTCGGCGCCGTGGGAGGGCAGGCGCGATTGCTGCCAGCTCTGCCAGGCGAGATAGAACAGGTACAGCGCGCCGACGATCTTCAGCGCGCTGAACAACTGCTCCGACGCCAGCAACAAGGCACCCAACCCCAGCGCCGATGCACTCAGCAGGCAGATCGAGGCAAATACACCCCCTAGAAATGCCGGGTAAGAACGGCGCAAACCGTAGTTCAGACTGTTGCTGATCATCAGCAAAGACAGTGGCCCCGGGATCAGGATCACCACCAGCGCAGCGCCGCTGAACAGCAGCCAGGTTTCCAGACTCATCACTTTCCTCCATTTGTGCAAAAGCCCCACCCGACGGGGTGAGGCTGTTTGAAACGCGTACTGCTTTAACGCTTACAAGAAAACGAACTTGGCGATGAAGATCGCGCAGAGCACCCACAGACTGATGGACACTTCCTTGTGCTTGCCCGTACAGGCCTTCAGCACGACATAAGTGATAAAGCCAAGCGCGATACCGTCGGCGACCGAAAAGGTCAGCGGCATCATGATCGCGGTGACGATCGCCGGAATGCTGTCGGTCGCCTCGTCCCATTCGATGTGCGCCATGCCGCCCATCATCAGCATTGCCACATAAATCAGCGCGCCGGCAGTGGCGTAAGCGGGAATCATGCCTGCCAGCGGCGCGAAGAACATCGCGGCAATAAATAGCACACCTACGGTCACTGCGGTAAGACCAGTCCGACCACCCGCCGCTACACCTGCGGCACTTTCCACGTAGCTGGTGACCGGCGGAACACCGACCATCGCCCCGAAAACACTGGAGGCGCTGTCAGCTTTCAAGGCTTTGGAGAGGTTTTCGATTTTGCCGTCAGGCTTCACCAGACCGGCGCGTTGAGCGACGCCCATCAAGGTGCCGGCCGTGTCGAACATGTGCACGAAGAGGAACGCCAATACCACGCTGATCATGCTGACGTTGAACACGCCGGCGATGTCCATGGCCATCCAGGTCGGCGCCAGGCTCGGTGGGGCAGACATGATGCCCTCGTAGTGCACCAAGCCCAGACCCCAACCCGCCAGCGTCACGGTGATGATGCTGATGAGGATTGCGCCAAACACTTTGTGGTAGCTGAGCACGGCGATCATCAGGAAGCAGATGGCAGCCAGCAGCGGGCCAGGCTCGCGCAGGGAACCGAGCTTGATCAGGGTGGCCGGGCTATCGACGACGATGCCTGCTGTTTTCAAGCCGATCAGCCCCAGGAACAAGCCCACGCCGGCGCCCATGGCGTAGCGCAGACTCACCGGGATGCTATTGAGCAGCCATTCGCGGATTCGGGAAAAGGTCAGGAACATGAACAACACGCCCGAGACAAATACCGCACCGAGGGCGGTTTCCCAGTTGTAGCCCATGGTGCCGACCACGGTGTAGGTGAAGAAAGCATTCAGCCCCATGCCTGGCGCCAGCCCGACTGGCCAGTTGGCATACAGCCCCATCAACAGGCAACCCAACGCAGCAGCGATGCAGGTGGCGACGAACGCCGCGCCATGATCGATCCCGGCATCGGCCATGATGTTCGGGTTGACGAAGATGATGTAGGCCATGGTAATAAAGGTTGTCAGACCGGCAATCAACTCGGTCTTCACCGTGGTGCCATGCAAGCTGAGTTTGAAGATGCGCTCCAGCCAGCCTTTGCGTATTGGCGGCGAGAGTTCCAGCGTCGGGGCTTCGGATTTGCGGCTTTCCACAGCGAGTACTCCTCAAGAGTTTTATTTTTATTTCCAGGGCCGGACCCATGAGGGTGGCAGCGACCCTTTGAGGCACTTGCGAATTTGTTGACCGGTTGGTCAGGAACTCGCACGATGTGGATTATGCTTTTGTATACAAATAAAGCAAATAATGTTTTTGGTTTTGTAGACGAAAAGTTTGGCAATCGGGATATATCGCCTGTTCTGGCGCCTTCGCGAGCAAGCCCGCTCCCACATCTAATCTTCGGCGAGCACTGTATTTTGTGTTCGACGATGATTCCATGTGGGAGCGGGCTTGCTCGCGAAGGCGCCAGATCGGCGAGTCCACATCCAGCAGACAGAGTGCTCTAGTCAGCTATTACCTGACTTTTTCCCAACGCCAGATTCACCGCCAACCACCCATTCACCGCCGTCTCCCCAGCCTCCGCAAACACCCGCTCCAGCAATTTCACCTGTTCGCGCCGCAGCGACTGTTCGAAACGCGCACCATCGTCGGTCAGCTCCAGCAGCCGCTTGCGCTTGTCAGTCTCGGACGCAACGCTGTTCACCAGATGCATTTCCACCAATTGGCGCAGCGGAATGTTCAGCGCCTGCTTGCTTACGCCGAGCAACGCCAGCAGCTCCTTGACACTCAGGTTCGGGTAACGGGCGATGAAAAACACGATGCGTTGATGCACCCGGCTCAAGCCTCGGCGCTCGAGCATTTCGTCGGCCTTGGCGGTGAAGGCCTGGTAACCAAAGAAAAACGCCTCCATGGCCTGTTGCTGGGTAGGGGTGTTTTTAAGGTCAAGCATGTTGACGTATCCGTTCGGGTTGTCGTAATTTCGGTCAACCAGTTTGACTCATTTTTCTCAGGCCTCGCTACCGGTGACCCCATGGCTTTTTCCGAACGTGTCTCGCGCCTTAAAAGTTCTTTGATCCGTGAAATCCTCGCTGCCGCTCAGCGCCCGGAAGTCATGTCGTTCGCCGGCGGCTTGCCGGCCGAAGCCATGCTGCCGAAAGTCGAGTGGGCCGACATGCCGCTGTCCATGGGCCAATACGGCATGAGCGAAGGCGAGCCGGCGCTGCGCGAGGCGTTGGCCGCGGAAGCACGGGCGCTGGGTGTGCCATGCGAGGCGAGTCAGGTTCTAGTGGTCAGCGGTTCCCAGCAAACCCTCGATCTGGCAGCCAAGCTCTACATCGATAAAGGCACTGAAATTCTGCTGGAAGCGCCGACGTACCTGGCGGCGTTGCAGATTTTCCAATTGTTCGGCGCCAACTGCATCACCGTCCCGCTGGAAGCCGACGGACCGAACCTGGTGGAACTGCAAGCTCGTCTGGAAAAGCACCGCCCGGCATTCATTTACCTGATCCCGACCTTCCAGAACCCCTCGGCCGTGCGCTACAGCGAAGCCAAGCGCGATGCCGTGGCTGCCCTGCTCGACGAATTCGGTGTGACCCTGATTGAAGACGAGCCCTACCGCGAATTGACCTTCGACGGCGGCAGCGCCACACCGATTGTCAGCCGCTTGAAAAAAACCAGCTGGATCTACACCGGCACCGTATCGAAAACCCTGTTGCCGGGCCTGCGCGTCGGTTACCTGATCGCCAGTCCAGACCTGTTCCCGCATTTGCTGCGTCTCAAGCAATCGGCGGACCTGCACACCAATCGGGTAGGGCAGTGGCAAGCGCTGCAATGGATCGGCACCGAGAAATTCCAGCATCACCTGAGCGAGCTGCGGGACTTTTATCGGGTTCGTCGGGATGCGTTTCAGTCAGCCCTGGAAACGCACTTTGGCGATCTGGCGGATTGGAACGTGCCGCAGGGTGGGCTGTTTTTCTGGCTGACGCTCAAGCAGCCGCTGGATACCCGCACGCTGCTCAAGGCCGCGCTGGCCGCCGATGTGGCGTTTATGCCGGGTGAGCCGTTCTTTCCCGAGCCGGACAACAATCCGGGGCATTTGCGGCTGAACTTCAGCCATATCGATCCGGCGCGGCTGGACGAAGGGCTCAAGCGGCTGGCAGCGGTGGTGCGTCAGGCGCACGCAGCGCAAGCGGCCTGAGGGGAGGGCATAAACAAACAAACCGGCCAATGGGCCGGTTTGTTTTTGTCCGAGATTTGCGGTGCTTTTGCTCGCGAAAGCGTCAGTCAGCACTCCACAAAAACATCAGACCGCAGCGAAACGCTTATCCAGATAATCAATGATCACCTTGGATTCATACATCCAGGTGGTCTGCCCATTCTCTTCGATGCGCAGGCATGGCACTTTGATCTTGCCGCCTTGATCCAGCAGGGTCTGGCGATCCTGCTCGTTGTTCTTCGCATCGCGCAACGCCACCGGCACATTCAGGCGGCGCAGGGTACGGCGGGTTTTCACGCAGAACGGGCAGGCGTGGAACTGATACAGGGTCAAGTCCTTGGCGGCTGCTTCGACCTGAGCCTGAGCGGCGGCAGGGCGCTGCTTCTTGCCTGGGCGAGTGATGAAATCGATGAAGATGATCAGTTGGCCAAGGCCGACACGAAGCGCTTTTACGAACACGGTATAAGCCTCACGGGGCGAAAGAAGGCGCGCAGCTTACCTGATTTTTCGCAGACGAAAAAAAACCGGCGATGAGCGCCGGTTTTCTTCGTGCTGCGACTTACTTGATCAGGCTGAGAAACTCGCTGCGGGTAGCCGCATTTTCGCGGAACTCACCGAGCATCACCGACGTGATCATCGACGAATTCTGTTTCTCCACACCGCGCATCATCATGCACATGTGCTTGGCCTCGATCACCACCGCAACGCCCAAAGCGCCGGTGACTTCCTGGACCGCATCAGCGATCTGGCGGCTGAGGTTTTCCTGGATCTGCAGGCGACGGGCGTACATATCGACGATCCGCGCGACTTTCGACAGCCCCAACACCTTGCCGCTCGGAATGTAAGCGACGTGGGCCTTGCCGATGAATGGCAGCAAATGGTGTTCGCACAGCGAATACAGCTCGATGTCCTTCACCAGCACCATTTCACTGTTATCGGAGCTGAACAAGGCACCGTTGGTGACCTCTTCCAGCGTCTGTTCATAACCGCGGCAGAGGTACTGCATGGCTTTGGCGGCACGTTTTGGCGTGTCGAGCAGGCCCTCGCGGGAGACGTCCTCGCCCAATTGGCCGAGAATCGCGGTGTAATTCTGTTCCAGGGACATGAAACTACCTGTGGGATTTTACGCAAAGGGCAAGGGTACGGTGGCGGACACGGCGCTGCAAGCGTGAAGCGACGGGTTTACTCGTCGCGACCTTCCATCATGGTCCGTTTGAGCATCACATAAACCGCTCCGGCACCGCCGTGTTTCGCTTGGCACGAGGTGAAGCCGAGCACCTGTGAATGCTGACGTAGCCAAGTGTTGACGTGGCTTTTGATCATTGGGCGCTTGCCATCAAGGCGCACAGCCTTGCCATGAGTGACGCGCACGCAGCGGATTTCGAATTTGGTCGCTTCGGCCAGAAACGCCCAAAGGGTTTCCCGGGCCTTTTCCACGCTCATGCCATGCAAGTCGAGGCTGCCTTCGAACGGAATCTGTCCGATCTTGAGCTTGCGCATCTGGCTTTCCTGAACACCGTCGCGCGCCCACATCAGCTCGTCTTCCGGGCCGACGTCGATTACGAACTGATCGGACAGACCGTCAACGGTGGTGGCATCGGTGCGCACGGTGGCGGCCTGACGCAGCTTGGCGATTTGCGCGCGGTCAGCCTTGGGTTTGCCGGTTTCGGCGCGATCGTGCTTGATCGGCTTGACGCCTTGGATCGCGCTTTTGAACAGGGAAAAATCGTCGTCTTGCATGTCAGCCTCCGCGAAGGGCGGCCAGTTTACCCAAGTCGAGGCGCTATCCATAACAATTGGGACCCGGCTAAATGCCAGGCCTTCAATTCAGTCGTGTTTTTTCATCAGGTGCGGGGACATGTTCAGCTCCCGCGACTGGCGTGCACGGCGCCGGCAACGACGCCACAGCCATACCCCGAGGTACAGCACGAACAGGCCGATCGCCAAAATGACTGCCGAGCCGGTCCGGCTAGCATTCATCTCGCCCAACGCGGGCGCGTGGCCAAGCAGGCTGGCGGTACCGGCCATCGCCAATAACACACCGGCCATCGCCAGCAGGGCAGCAAACGCTGCGCCGAACCGGAAACGCCAGTTGCGTTGGCCTTTGGGCCGCAAGCGGCGTGCGTCAAAACCATCGGATAACTTCATTCCGACCTTCCTCAATGGGTATCGGCCCTTCGACCGGGAGTTGACCGGGATGTTCCTGAGGCTAAGACAATTCCAGCAAATGATAGCTTTTTACGGATGAGCGGCGGCATACACCGCCCATCGAGAGTCGATCAGATCAGCCCGTTGGTCTGGGCAAGGGTGGCGAAGTTGTCCGCCATAATCGCCATTTCGGTCTGTTGAACGTGCTCTGCAGTCAGGACGCCGCCCTTGTAAGGTAAATCCCGAGTGGCGCAGGCGTCTTCTACCAGTGTGCAACGAAAGCCCAGGTTCTTCGCGGCGCGCACGGTGGTGCTGACGCTGGAGTGGCTCATGAAGCCGCAGACAATCAAATCCAGCGAGCCGAGAGTCTGCAGCCGCTCCAGCAGTTCGGTGCCGTGAAACGCACTCGGCAGCAATTTGCCGATGATGGTTTCATCGCCCTGTGGTTCCAGGCCCGTGATGAACTCACCGCGCTCGCCCTGTGGATCGAACAGGCCGCCGACAGTGCCCAGGTGACGCACATGCACGATCGGCCGACCGGCTGCACGGGCAGCGGCCACCAGTTGCTTGATGTTCGCGACGGCAGCATCCATGCCGCTCAGGGCCAGCGGGCCGCTGAGGTATTCTTTCTGGGCATCGATGATGACAAGGGTCGCTTGGCCCAGTTTGGCTGCTGCGTAACCGCGGCCGCTGAGTTGAAACATCGTGTGTGGAACGGACATTCTGGGGCTCCTTCGGGTGGGGCTTTTGCGACATTGTCCTCTGGCTGAGCGCTTCTGTGAATCGCTACCATCGTAGGCGCCGTCGTTGCTGGCCCGCAGCGTTGTCAAGATGCCTGTTTTGTTTAAGGGGCAGCCTGAAAAATAGAATAGTCCTACATCTGCTCCGGTGTTTTTCCCGCGTCGTCGTGGCGCGTTTTGGCTGTTAGAATCGGCAGTCGTTTTTTCTGGAGTTTGCCGCTGTGATCACTTCCCGCCTTCGTACCCTGCGCGACCATATCCGTTGGGCCGTCAGCCGCTTCCATGGGGAGGATCTGTTTTTCGGCCATGGGACCGACAACGCCTGGGACGAAGCCCGTCAACTGGTGTTGGGTGCCTTGAACTTGCCGTGGGAAATTGCCGACAGCTACCTCGACTGCAATCTGGAAGAAGACGAGTTGGTCAACCTGCAGCGCCTGCTCAAGCGCCGCATCGAGGAACGCATTCCCACCGCTTACCTGTTGGGTGAAGCGTGGTTCTGCGGCATGTCCTTTATCGTCGACGAACGGGTGTTGATCCCGCGTTCGCCAATCGGCGAGCTGATCGAAAAACGTTTTGAACCGTGGCTGGGCGCCGAGCCCGCGCGGATTCTCGACCTCTGCACCGGTTCCGGCTGCATTGGTATCGCCTGTGCCTACGAGTTCCAGAATACCGAAGTGGTGTTGGCCGATCTATCGTTCGAGGCGCTGGAAGTGGCCAACCAGAACATCGAGCGTCATGGCGTCGATGAGCGGGTGTACACGGTGCAGGGTGATGGTTTCGATGGTTTGCCGGGTCAACGTTTCGACCTGATCGTGTCGAACCCGCCCTACGTCGATGCGGAAGATTTCGCCGACATGCCGGACGAATACCAGCACGAACCGGAGCTGGGCCTGGCCTGCGGCGATGATGGCTTGAACCTGGTGCGGCGCATGCTCGCCGAAGCAGCGGATCATCTGACCGAGAAAGGCTTGCTGATCGTCGAGGTGGGCAACAGCCAGGTTCACGTCGAGGCGCTGTACCCGGAAGTCGATTTCGCCTGGCTCGATTTCGAGCGCGGTGGGCATGGGGTGTTCATGTTGTCGGCCGAGCAGTGCCGCGATCATCAGCCGTTGTTCGCTTCCCGCGTTTAACCCTCGAAAGCTTTCGCGAGCAAGCCCGCTCCCACACTCGATGGTTGTCGATCACAAATGTGTCGTCAGACATCGATCCAGTGGGGGAGCGGGCTTGCTCGCGAATAGCGGCACCGCGGCCTCAAGCCTTCAACGCTGCGTAGCAATCCAGATCAACAACCCTGCCTGAAACACCGCAAACGCCACCAGGCAGGTGATGGTAAAACGCAACCCGGCGTCTTCGCGCTTGTACTTGCTGACCTTTTCTTCGTGTTTCTTGAGCTTCACTTCCTGCTCGGCCAGATTCTGCTCGGCTTGCTGGAGCATCTGCGCCGCCTCGAGGATTTCCACCTGTTGCAGCTTTTCGGTGTTCCAGTCGGCCAGCAGGTCGCCGACCTGCACCTCTTTGACGCTGCCCTTCAGATGTTGGGCGTCGGCATACGCCACCTCAAAACCATGGGCCTTGAGAAAGTGATCGCGGCGCAGGCGCGTGTCTTCGTTCAACGCGTCCTTGTTGTTCAGGTCGGTGCCGTCGACGGTGTAGCCGGGCCATCTCTTCTTTGCCCAGTTTATGCCTTGAGCCGCCATGTAGCGCCCGATCCCACGGTTCATCGGTTCGATCTGCAAACCGCTGTCCGGCCCGAAATGCACGCGTTTGGTGGTGTGATCGACCCACACGTCCAGATGATTCTGTTCCTTGCGCACGCGCTGACCGGGGAGCGAGATACTCATGCGCATCAGGCTGTGTTTCTTGTCGTTGCGTTCGGCGTAACCGAATTCGACAAAGCGCAACGGCCGTCCACCGGTATTGCGGTCGGTCTGCAACGGCGCCAGACGGAGCATCTTGTGGTGCTCGACATGGACGTCCGCCCACGGCAGCTCCACCGCTGGCGGTGCCTCTTTTTCAGCGGTGGTGTCGGGTGAAGTCTGGGTATCAGTCATAACGGCGAGATCCTGTCCAAGCTCAGCTTGTCGCCAGTCATACGCTGGTGACAAAGGCTTATCGGCCAAACACCGCTTAACTGGAGCGAAGTCCGTCAATAAACCCGAGGATTCGCGCGCCAAGTTCGGCTGCCAGCGGCAATTGAGGGTCCTTGTAAGAAGCCATTTGCCGTTTGACGTCGTTGGGCACGATGCGCATGACGTGGTTCATGCCTTCGATCAGCGCCAGTTCGGCGTCGGGTTTGGCTGCCTTGAGCAGCCTGGCGTCACCGACACCGACCTGGATGTCGTTGCTACCCTGGATGATCAGCGCCGGCATCTTCAATTTGGCGAAGGCGGCCGCCGGGTCCTGGCGGAACAGCGAAATCAGATACGGCTGCACGCTTGGGCGAAAAATCACCTGCAATTGCGGCGGCACGTTGTCGTCGGTTTTTCCGGCCTTGAGGCTGTCGAGCAGCTCGTTGCTGCGCAGCATCAAGGGTGGTGGCAGGCGATTGCTCAGTTGCTGGCGTAGCACCTGATCGATAGGCCGGGCGCTGCCGGACATGGAAATCACCGCCGACGCATCGAGGCTCGGTGCCGCCAGGCTGGCGATCAAGGCGCCTTCGCTGTGCCCCAGCAGGATCAGCTTGCCAAAGCGCGGATCGGCTTTGAGTTTTCGGCCCCAGGCTTCGGCATCGGCCACATAAGCCTCCACCGACAGATTGCGTTCGTCCGGGGTCGCCGCAAGACTCGCTGCCACGCCACGCTTGTCGTAACGCACACTGGCGATGTTGTGTTTGGCCAGCACCCAGGCCAGACGCTTGAGGCTGTCGTTGCGCCCGCCGTCGGGGTTATTTCCGTCACGATCCGTAGGACCGGAGCCAGAAATGATCAGGACAACCGGTACAGGTGTGTCGGACTTGGGCAGCAACAACGAGCCGAAAAGCTCGCCGGTGCCGGTGTCCAAAGTGATCGGGCGTTGCAGGACAGTGGCCTGTACAAAGCCGGTAAACAAGGTAAGGCTCAAGGCTAGAACTCGCAGCATCATCACGCCATCATCAACAAGATGCCGGTTGGACTCGCGGGCACCCATAAGGTTCGAGGATGAACTAGTTGGGTAGCCTGCGTATACTGGCGCGCATTACGTATTCAGGTTCATTTCACGGAGCGTCCTGCATGTCCGGCAATACCTACGGCAAGCTGTTCACTGTCACCACCGCAGGCGAAAGCCATGGTCCGGCGTTGGTCGCCATTGTCGACGGCTGCCCGCCGGGCCTGGAGATTTCCCTTGAGGATTTGCAGCGCGACCTCGATCGGCGCAAGCCCGGCACCAGCCGCCACACCACCCAGCGCCAGGAAGCCGACGAAGTCGAAATCCTTTCGGGCGTATTCGAAGGGCGCACCACCGGTTGTGCCATCGGCCTGTTGATTCGCAACACCGACCAGAAGTCCAAGGACTACTCGGCGATCAAGGACCTGTTCCGCCCGGCCCACGCCGACTACACCTATCACCACAAATACGGTGAGCGCGATTACCGCGGCGGCGGTCGCAGCTCTGCGCGGGAAACCGCCATGCGCGTGGCGGCCGGGGCGATTGCGAAAAAATACCTGGCTAGCCAGGGCATCGTCATTCGCGGCTACATGAGCCAGCTCGGCCCGATCGAAATCCCGTTCAAGACCTGGGATTCGGTGGAAGAGAACGCCTTCTTCAGCCCTGACCCGGACAAAGTGCCGGAGCTGGAAGCCTATATGGACCAGCTGCGTCGCGACCAGGATTCGGTCGGCGCGAAGATCACTGTCGTGGCGGAAGGCGTGATGCCAGGCCTCGGCGAGCCGATCTTCGACCGTCTCGACGCCGAGCTGGCCCATGCGCTGATGAGCATCAACGCGGTCAAAGGCGTGGAAATCGGCGCCGGTTTCGCCAGCGTCGCCCAGCGCGGCACCGAACACCGCGATGAAATGACGCCGGAAGGTTTCCTCAGCAACAACGCTGGCGGCATTCTGGGTGGCATCTCGTCCGGCCAGCCGATCGTTGCGCACTTGGCACTCAAACCGACGTCGAGCATCACCACGCCGGGCCGTTCCATCGACATCCATGGCAACCCGGTGGAAGTGGTTACCAAGGGCCGCCACGACCCGTGTGTCGGCATCCGCGCCACGCCGATTGCCGAAGCGATGATGGCCATCGTGCTGATGGATCACCTGTTGCGTCACCGCGGGCAGAATGCCGATGTGCGCGTGAGCACGCCGGTGCTGGGTCAGCTTTAATGGCTGACCTCACAGCCGCCAGGGTCTGACGACGTTGGCGGCGCTCCCGTACTGGCGGCTCTCCAGTTTCTATCTGTTCTATTTCGCCTTGCTCGGTTCGACAGCGCCGTTTCTGGCGCTGTACTTCGATCACCTGGGCTTTTCCGCCGCGCGCATCGGCGAGCTGGTGGCGATCCCGATGCTGATGCGCTGCGTGGCGCCGAACATCTGGGGCTGGCTCGGTGACTACACGGGCCGACGCCTGGCCATCGTGCGCTTCGGTGCGGTCTGCACGCTGCTGACCTTCTCGCTGATTTTCGTCAGCAAGACCTACGCCTGGCTGGCGATGGTCATGGCGTTGCACGCGTTCTTCTGGCACGCGGTGTTGCCACAGTTCGAAGTCATCACCCTGGCGCATTTGAAGGGCCAGACGTCCCGCTACAGTCAGATTCGCTTGTGGGGCTCGATCGGTTTCATCATCACCGTGGTTGCACTCGGCCGCTTGTTCGAATGGCTCAGCCTCGATATTTACCCGGTGGCGCTGGTGCTGATCATGGCCGGGATCGTGGTCAGCAGCCTGTGGGTGCCGAACGCCCAACCGGCCCAGGGCGAGCGGTTGGCGGGGGACGGTTTCCTCCAGCAACTGCGCAATCCCGGGGTGTTGGCGTTTTACGGTTGCGTGGCGCTGATGCAGATGAGCCATGGGCCGTATTACACCTTTCTGACGTTGCACCTTGAGCGACTCGGTTATAGCCGTGGATTGATCGGCATGCTCTGGGCCGTCGGGGTGGTCGCCGAAGTCTTGATGTTTTTGGCCATGAGCAAGATCCTCGCGCGCTTCTCCGTGCGCCGGGTGCTGCTGGCGAGTTTTCTGCTGGCGGCGTTGCGTTGGTTGTTGCTGGGTTCGTTCGCCGAATTTCTCTGGGTGCTGTTGTTCGCGCAGGTGCTGCACGCCGCAACGTTCGGCAGCTTTCATGCCGCTGCCATCCAGTTCGTGCAACGTAGCTTCGGCGCGCGTCAACAAGGGCAGGGCCAGGCGTTGTACGCCGCACTGGCTGGCACCGGCGGCGCACTGGGCGCGTTGTATTCCGGTTACAGTTGGAATGCGCTCGGCGCCACCTTCACTTTTAGTATTGCCAGTCTCGCCGCCTTCGCCGCTGCCGTTATCATTGCCACACGTATGCAAGAGGACAGGCCATGAGCGTTACCCGTGAACACCTGGCCCAGGAAATCATCGATGCCGGGCGTTTTCTGTATGGCCGCGGCTGGTCCCCGGCCACCAGCAGTAATTATTCGACACGCCTGTCGCCGACCGAAGCCTTGTTGACGGTGTCTGGCAAGCACAAAGGTCAGTTGGGCATCGACGATGTGTTGGCCACCGACCTCTCGGGCAATAGCCTGGAACCGGGCAAAAAACCGTCCGCCGAAACCCTGCTGCACACCCAGCTCTACCGCTGGCGCCCGGAGATCGGTGCGGTGCTGCACACCCATTCGGTGAATGCCACCGTGCTGTCACGCCTGGCGCCGCAAGACTTCATCGAGTTCGAAGACTACGAACTGCAAAAAGCCTTCAGCGGCGTGTCGACCCATGAATCCCGGGTACGCGTGCCCATTTTCGATAACGATCAGGACATTGCGCGCCTCGCCGCCAAGGTGCAGCCTTGGCTCGACGCCCATCCCGATTGCGTCGGCTATCTGATTCGCGGCCACGGCCTCTATACCTGGGGCGCGCGCATGAGCGATGCGCTGCGGCAGATCGAGGCTTTTGAATTTTTGTTCGAGTGCGAGTTGAAGACCCGCAGCGTCATGAACCGTCAAGGCTGACTTCACAAGAAGTCGCCCATTGCCTGATGAAGCGCCTGGCCTGACCGGTCTGAAAGAACCGGAAGGCGAGGCCGATACCGAGGAATCGCCCCATGAGCAGCCTGTCCGTTTATCACATCTCCAGCCCCGAAATACCGAACAAGGTATTGACCCATTTCGAAGACATCGCCTCGACCTTGGCCGAGCAGGGCGTGCGTTTTGACCGTTGGCAAGCCGCGGCAAAAATTCAGCCCGGCGCCAGTCAGGAAGAAGTGATCGCCGCGTACCAGGAGCAAATCGACAAGCTGATGACCGAGCGCGGTTACGTCACCGTCGACGTGATCAGCCTGAACAGCGATCACCCGCAAAAAGCCGAGCTGCGCGCCAAGTTCCTCGACGAACACCGCCACGGCGAAGACGAAGTACGATTTTTCGTCGCCGGTCGTGGCTTGTTCACCCTGCACATCGACGATTACGTCTACGCCGTGCTCTGCGAGAAAAACGACCTGATTTCGGTGCCGGCCGGCACCCCACACTGGTTCGACATGGGCGAGCATCCGCATTTCGTCGCGATCCGTCTGTTCAATAACCCGGAAGGTTGGGTGGCCAACTTCACCGGCGAAGACATCGCTAGCCGCTTCCCGCGTCTTGAGGACTGAGTCGATGCCGATCAAAGCGATTCTCACCGACATCGAAGGCACCACCAGCGCGGTGAGTTTTGTGTACGACGTGCTATTTCCCTACGCCGCCAGACACCTGCCGGATTTTGTTCGCCAGAACGCCGGGCGGGAGGATGTTGCCGAGCAACTGGACGCCGTGCGCCGGGAGAGCAATGAGCCGCAAGCGGATGTCGAGCGGGTGGTCGAAATTCTTCTGGGCTGGATTTCCGAAGACCGCAAGGCCACGCCGCTCAAGGCGTTGCAGGGGATGGTCTGGGAGCAGGGTTATCAGGCCGGGCAGTTGAAAGGCCACGTGTACCCGGACGCCGTTGAAGCGCTCAAGCGCTGGCACCAGGAAGGTTTCAACCTGTTCGTTTATTCCTCGGGCTCGATACAGGCCCAGCGGCTGATCTTCGGTTGCTCGGAGGCGGGGGATTTGACGTCGTTGTTCAGCGGCTACTTCGACACCACTTCAGGGCCCAAGCGTGACGAGCAGTCCTACGCCAATATCACGCAGGCGATCAATGTCGAGGCTTCGCAAATTCTGTTTCTGTCGGACATCGTCGAGGAACTCGACGCGGCGCGCGAGGCAGGCATGGCAACTTGCGGGTTGGCTCGTGAAGGCGGGGAGCTGGCAGGGCATGTGACAGTCGACAGCTTTGCGCGAATCGATCTTTCAACGTTTTAACCTGTGGGAGTGAGCTTGCTCGCGATAGCGGCAGCACATTCAATACCAATGTGGCAGAAAGACTGCCATCGCGAGCAAGCTCGCTCCCACAGGGTTTACGCCAGAAACAACTCAGGCCGTGGAGCGAAAGCTCTCACGGCCTGATCGTTTTTACAGCTGCAGCGATTTACACCGAATGATAGGTCGGCAGAGCAAACCGTTGCTGGCTTTGCAGCATGGAAATCTGCGGCAATTCACTGGCTTGTTCGGCCAGGTCACGACGAATGGCGCTGATCACCCACGACAGTTGATCGCCAGCATGCAATTGCTGGTAGGAAATCGAACGCTTGAACACTTTGCCTTCGGTGCTGCGCAAAGTCAGCAGGATGCCGCCGTCAGGTCGATCCTGGGTGGTGACGTCGAAATTGGAGAACAAAGACGAAAATTTTTCTTGGATGAGGCTCATGTCTATCAGCTCCGTTAGCATTTGTTGGCAAGCATGGAGAGGTAGTTGCAGCCTTTGTGCCAGTATTTGTATTTATAAATATCCTTATAAATCAATTACTTAATTTTTAGGTGATTTTTGACCTTCGTGCAATCTGCATGAATAGCCATCGTGCATCCTGCATTTTGCGAGATCTGTTCCGATTGAATGGAACCAATTCACTGGGCGATGCTCTCGAAATCCAATGCAGCGTCCGTGGATACAAAACATTTCAAAAACCGCGTGTACAGCTCAAGAACCCCTGACGTATTTTCGGGTTCAATCAACGCCGCCCGACAATAAAAAGATCGAACGGGAGCAACATGAGCCGCACGCCGAACGACACGATTACCTGGGGCATGATGCTCCGCAAGTTGCCTTCCATTGCCAAAGCCATTCCCCGAGTGGTGAAAGGCATGAAAGTCGCCAACGTCAAGGACCCGACCCAACCGTGTGGCCTGGGCTGGAGCTTCGAGCAGGCCGCGTTGCGCAATCCCGATGGCCCGGCGCTGCTGCAGGGTGAGCTGACGCTGACGTATACACAGGTCAATCAGTGGGCCAATCGCATCGCCCATCATTTGATCGCCCAAGGCATCGTCAAGGGCGATGTGGTGGCGGTCTTCATCGAGAACCGTCCGGAACTGCTGGTGACGATACTGGCGGTGGCCAAGGTCGGCGCGATCAGTGCCTTGCTCAATACGTCGCAAACTCGCGATACCCTGGCCCACAGCCTGAACCTGGTGGCACCCGCGGCGATCATTGTCGGGGAAGAACTGGTCCCGGCGTTTGGTGCGGTCCGTGAGCGCGTGTCGATCGAGACGTCACGCACCTGGTTTGTCGCCGATCAAAACACCTATCGACAACCAGGCATCGCCCCCGATGGTTTCGTCAACCTGATGACCGCCAGTGTCGACAGCTCCAGCGACAACCCCGCCAGCAGCCGGCAGGTTTTTTTCGACGATCCTTGTTTCTACATCTACACCTCGGGCACCACCGGGTTGCCCAAGGCCGGCGTTTTCAAGCACGGTCGCTGGATGCGCAGTTCCGCGAGCTTCGGGATGATCGCGCTGGATATGCGTCCTGAAGATGTCGTCTATTGCACCTTGCCGCTCTATCACGCCACCGGGCTCTGCGTGTGCTGGGGGGCGGCCATCAGCGGTGCTTCGGGGTTTGCCATTCGCCGCAAGTTCAGCGCCAGTCAGTTCTGGCATGACGTGCGCAAGTACGGCGCGACGACCCTGGGTTACGTCGGTGAATTGTGTCGCTATCTGGTGGATCAGCCAGCCAGCGCCGACGATAGTAAACACAGGGTGACCAAGATGATCGGCAATGGATTGCGCCCGGGTGCGTGGAGCGAATTCAAGACGCGGTTCGGGGTGAACCACATCTGTGAGCTGTACGCCGCCAGCGACGGCAATATCGGCTTCACCAACATTCTCAACTTCGACAACACCGTGGGTTTTTCCTTGATGTCTTGGGAGTTGGCGGCCTACGACCACGACAGCGGTGCGCCTATTCGTGATGCCAGCGGCTTCATGCGCAAAGTCACCAAAGGCGAGCAGGGCTTGTTGCTGGCGAGAATCGACGACAAGGCGCCTCTGGACGGCTATACCGATCCGCAAAAGACCGAAAAAGTCGTGCTCCATGACGTGTTCGAGAAGGGTGATCGTTATTTCAATACCGGTGACTTGTTGCGTAACATCGGGTTCGGTCACGCGCAGTTCGTCGATCGTTTGGGCGATACCTTCCGTTGGAAAGGCGAAAACGTCTCGACCACCGAAGTCGAGAACATCCTCCTGCAACACCCGAATATCTCCGAGGCCGTGGCCTACGGCGTGGAAATCCAGAACACCAACGGGCGTGCCGGGATGGCGGCGATTACGCCTGCCGAATCCCTGGCGACCCTGGATTTCAGCGAGTTGCTGGCCTTCGCCCGGCAGCAAATGCCGGCCTACGCGGTGCCCTTGTTCCTGCGGGTGAAAGTGAAAATGGAGACCACCGGGACCTTCAAATACCAGAAGACCCGACTCAAGGACGAAGCCTTCGACCCGAACAAAACCGGCGATGACCCGATCTATGCCTGGCTGCCGGGGACCCAGACTTATGTGCAGGTCACCGAACAGTTGCTGGCAGAAATTCACAGCGGCAAATACCGTTATTGAATGTGGCTATGGCCGTCCATGAGAAAAAAGGAGTGACAGCTTCAAGGCCGCTCGGGAAACTGTCGGCTTTGCGAACAACAGACTGTGGAGTGCCCAATGTCAGACCAAAGCCGCCAGATGACCCCCGAAGAAGCCGCTGAATTTGCCGAACAGGTATTCAACAAAGCGCGCGAGGGCGATGCGGCCATGATGGCTGCGCTGCTGACCAAAGGCCTGCCGCCGAACCTGCGCAATCACAAGGGCGACACCCTGCTGATGCTGGCCGCTTACCATGGCCACGTGGAAACCGTAAAAGTCCTGCTCGAGCACAAGGCCGACCCGGAAATCCGCAACGACAACGGCCAGAGCCCGATTGCCGGCGCGGCGTTCAAGGGTGATCTTGCGGTGGTCAAGGCGTTGGTCGAAGGCGGCGCGCAAGTGGAAGGTTCGTCTTTCGACGGCCGAACCGCGCTGATGATGGCGGCGATGTTCAATCGCGTCGAAATCGTTGATTACCTGATCAGCAAAGGCGCCGACCCGAAGGCGAAGGACGCCAATGGTGTTTCCGCACTGGATGCCGCCAAGACCCTGGGGGCTGTGGATACCACTGCCCAGCTCGAGAAGTTGCTGGGCTGAGAGTGATAGGTTGTCGGTCAGTCAGCGTTCGCGAGCAAGCCCGCTCCCACAGTGGATTGTGTTGACACGCATCTCTTGTGTACGACACAGATGTGGGAGCGGGCTTGCTCGCGAATGGGCCAAACGCGATCAATGCGCTATCCTTCGCGCCCTCAAATTTCCCTCGCTACAGGATTCCGCCCCATGAAAGCCGCACTCGTCGAACTCATCAGCAAAATCAGCTCCGGGTGCATGAGCGATGACGAAATCCTGAAAGTCGCTGACGAAGCAGCCCAGGCCTACGCTGATCCAGCGGCTTTTCTGACGGCCAATCCGGATATCAACTACGACGACACCTTCCCGATCCCATTGGGTGAATGGGTCGTGGTGGGCAGTCTGCCGGAAACCGTGCTGTTCCAGGCTGACACCTACACGGATTTGTTCGCCCAGATCGTCGCCTCGTTCGGCCCCGGCGTTGATTTCAATATCAAACCCAAGCAACTGGCCAAGACCGAAGCCCTGACCGCGCTCAATCGCATCCAGGTGCAGATGAGCAGCATGAACAAGGAAAACGGCGGCTACGTACTGGTGAACTTCAGTCAGTTGCTCGACGATGAGCTACAAGTGGTGTTGGTCTTTGGCAACGACGTGCCGCGCGTGCTCGAGTTGTGCGCCGAAGTCGGCATCGCCGCCGCGCCCTCCCTGGAAGCCTTGAAAGTGGCCATCCACGTTTGAAGCGCCAACGCGGCTAATAAAACGGAACCCTCGCAAGGGCCGGCTATCCTAAGAGTGCAAACCACTCTTAGGGAGCGTCACCATGGGTTCCACGTTTAACAGCCTGGTTGGCTTGATCATTCTTGCCCTCGATATCTGGGCAATCATCAACGTGCTGAAAAGTGGCGTATCAACCGGGATGAAAATCGTCTGGGTGCTGCTGATCCTGCTGCTGCCGGTCCTCGGCCTGATCATCTGGGCCATCGCCGGGCCACGGGGCAATGTGCGGATCTGACTGATTTCCCGCAAACAACACCAAACCTGTGGGAGCGTGGCTTGCCCGCGATGCAGACGCCGCGGTCTGTCAATGACACCGCAGCGATCCTATCGCGGGCAAGCCACGCTCCCACAAGAAGTGTCGAGCCATCAAGTGACCTTCGACCTGTCATCTACCGCAACGTAGAATTCGCGCCTTTCCCAGGCAATCGAGGCGATCGATTGGCCATCATGGGCGGGTAACCGTCCGTTGCCACCGCATTCATCGGAGCACTTCCCATGAGCAACACCCCGACCAGCGATTACCTGGAAACCCTCTACGAAGGCTACGGCCAGCGTTTTCGCATGGAAAAACTGCTGCACGAAGTGCGTACCGAACACCAGCACCTGGTGATCTTCGAAAACCCGCGCATGGGCCGGGTGATGGCGCTGGACGGCGTGATCCAGACCACCGAAGCCGACGAATTCATCTACCACGAGATGCTCACCCACGTACCGATCATCGCCCATGGTTCCGCCAAGCGCGTGTTGATCATCGGTGGCGGCGACGGTGGCATGCTGCGTGAGGTGGCCAAGCACCGCAGCATCGAGCACATCACCATGGTCGAGATCGACGGCACCGTGGTCGAGATGTGCAAGCAGTTCCTGCCGAACCACTCCAAGGGGTCGTTCGATGATCCACGCCTGAATCTGGTGATCGACGACGGCATGCGCTTCGTCGCCACCACCACCGACAAGTTCGACGTGATCATTTCTGACTCCACCGACCCGATCGGTCCGGGTGAAGTGCTGTTCTCGGAAAACTTCTACCAGGCCTGCCGTCGCTGCCTGAACGAAGGCGGCATCCTGGTGACCCAGAACGGCACGCCGTTCATGCAAATCGGCGAAGTCAAAACCACCGCGGGTCGTCTGCGTAGCCTGTTCCCGGACTGGCACTTCTATCAGGCAGCCGTGCCGACCTACATCGGCGGCGCCATGACTTTTGCCTGGGGCGCGACCAATACCGCCTATCGCAAATTGTCCCGCGAAACCCTGCAGCAACGCTTCGCCGGCAGCGGCATCATTACCCGCTACTACAACCCGGAAATCCACATCGGCGCCTTCGCCTTGCCGCAATACGTGCTGCAAGCGGTGAACAAGCCAAGCAACGACTGAAAATTTACGCATTGCCTGTGGGAGCGGGCTTGCTCGCGAAGAGGGAGTGTCAGTCAATATTATTGTTGCCTGAGTCACCGCCTTCGCGAGCAAGCCCGCTCCCACAGGTTTTTCAAGGCTAAGCGCTGTAATCCGTTTGAACGATCAGTCAGGGCAAAAGTCCAGATAGTTGTAAGCCCATTTGCGGGTTTTATCGAGGAGGCACTGATGCAAAAGTGGAAAATCACTTTCGTGGATGATCACGGTGAAACAGTCGATGAAGTCTTTGAGTGCGAGGAGTGCCCGAACAACGAGCAAGCCGCCAAACTCATCAAGGCCCGGCTCCTTCCTGTCGCTGCCGAACTGGATCTGAACGATCTGGAAGGGCGAACCGATGACGCGAGCGTCAAAAGTCTTAAAACCCAGAACAGCATACAAATCCTCGGCATTACTCCCGTCTGATACTCCTCTTGTCACATTTGCATCCAGGCCTTGGCAGCGGCTCTGACTTGGGGCTACTCTGCAACCGAGATCAGCGAATGGATCGCTAAGGTCTGGTCTTGTCAGCTACATGCTTGCTTCCCACCGGTAACGTTGTTGCCGCATCGCTCGCACCATTCGGTTGCGAGCGCCGGGAATACGGAAAGTCTATCCATCAGTATGAGGGGGACGTTTCATGAGCACAGCCTATCAAGAAGACATCAGCAGCAGCGTGCTGCGCCGCATGAAAGAAGGCGGTTTCGACTTTTCACGGTTCCATCCCATCGAGTTCTACGCCATTTTCCCGGACGAGGAGCGGGCGCGCAGGGCGGCAGGGCATTACTGTGGTGAATCCTTGAATGCACAGATCAGTGTGCGCGATGACGGCGCGTGGTATCTGGAACTGAGCAAAGTGATGTACGCCACCTATGACGGCATCGGCGACTTTGAGCAGGGCTTCGAGGCGGTGGTCGAGCCTTTGGGCGGCATCATGGAAGGATGGGGCGTCAAACAGGAGGTACGAGGGCGACTCGCATAACTTATGAACAGTGACAACACTCAGTAACGGCTGACCTTAGGGTTGGCCGTTTTCGTTTGTGGGCACTGGAAAAGTATCTGGCAAAACCCTGAAACAAGAATGCGGCGCAAAAAAAACCGCCTGAGCAGGCGGCTAAAAGGGAAGTCGGGTCAGCTATTTCAGCGAATGCTTGGATTATCGGCATCGCCGTCCGGGCAGTGAAATCAACTCTGGCTATGCTGGTGATAGGCGACAACATTGCTTCGCAATGAAGCGGGGGCGATCAGGTGGGGGCATTTGCCGCACAGGATTGGTGCGGTGCGTGCGGGGCGGATATCCAACTGATTGATATAAAAGCGTTTATGCCGATGGCACGGGCCTTGCGAAGGCCTGGATGTCCGGGTGACAAGGAGTACGGCATGATCCGCACCTATTTTGATGAAATGTACGATGCCGGCGGCCAGGTCCGCCCGCATTACCGGGAGTTTGCCCGTTGGCTGGCCGAAACGCCTGACGAGCTTTTGGCACAACGGCGACGCGAGGCCGATCTGCTGTTTCATCGCGCCGGGATTACCTTCACGCTCTACGGTGACGAGCAAGGGACAGAGCGCCTGATTCCCTTCGACACCATTCCCCGCAGCATCCCCGCCAGCGAATGGCGAGTCGTCGAGCGCGGTTGTATTCAGCGGGTCAAGGCGTTGAACATGTTTCTCGCTGACCTTTATCACGAGCAGCGCATCATCAAGGCCGGCATTATTCCGGCCGAGCAAGTGCTGGCCAACGAGCAATACCAGTTGGCGATGCAAGGGCTCGATTTGCACCGGGATATCTATTCCCACATCTCTGGCGTCGATCTGGTGCGCGATGGCGACGGCACGTACTACGTGCTCGAAGACAATCTTCGTACACCGAGCGGCGTGAGCTACATGCTTGAAGACCGCAAGATGATGATGCGGCTGTTCCCCGAATTGTTCTCGGCACAGCGTATTGCACCTATCGATCATTACCCGAACTTGCTGCTCGACACCCTGAAAAGCTCCAGCCCGATCGATAATCCGAGCGTGGTGGTGCTGACCCCAGGGCGTTTCAACAGCGCGTTCTTCGAGCATGCGTTCCTGGCTCGGGAAATGGGCGTTGAACTGGTGGAGGGCGCGGATCTGTTCGTACGGGACGACAAGGTGTTCATGCGCACCACCGACGGGCCGAAAGCGGTCGACGTGATCTACCGTCGCCTCGACGATGCCTTCCTCGATCCGCTGGCGTTCAATCCGGATTCGATGCTCGGCGTACCGGGGCTGTTGTCATCCTACCGCTCTGGCAATGTCGTGTTGGCGAATGCCATCGGCACCGGGGTTGCGGACGACAAGTCGGTGTATCCATTCGTCACGGACATGATCCGTTTCTACCTGGATGAAGAGCCGATCCTGAAGAACGTGCCGACGTGGCAGTGTCGTAATCCCACTGAACTGTCCCACGTGCTGGCCAATCTTCCGGACCTGGTGGTCAAGGAAACCCAGGGCTCCGGCGGTTACGGAATGCTGGTGGGGCCGGCGGCTTCGGCGGCGGAAATCGAATCGTTCCGCGCGCGGATCAAAGCCAAGCCCCACGCGTATATCGCACAACCGACGCTGTCGCTGTCGACCTGTCCGACCTTTGTCGAAAACGGCATCGCTCCACGCCATATCGACCTGCGTCCGTTTGTATTGTCTGGCCGCGAAACCCGGGTTGTGCCCGGCGGTTTGACCCGTGTCGCCCTGCGCGAAGGCTCCCTGGTGGTGAACTCCTCCCAGGGTGGCGGAACCAAGGACACCTGGGTGGTCGAGGATTGAAGGAAGCCTGCCATGTTAAGTAGAACTGCCTCGGATTTGTATTGGATGTCGCGTTACCTGGAGCGGGCGGAAAACCTCGCGCGGATGCTCGACATCAGTTATTCGCTGTCGCTGATGCCTCAGGATGGTCGCGGTGACGGCCTGCACGAACTGGCCATGCCGTTGCTGATTACCGGCACCCTGGACGATTACCTGGAGCGTCACGGCGATCTGCATGCCGAACGGCTGCTGCATTTTTTTGCCCTGGACGCGGCCAACCCGGCGAGCATCTACAGCTGCCTCGGCGCCGCGCGGGCCAGTGCCCATGCGGTGCGTGGGCGAATCACCGCTGATATGTGGGAAAACATCAACGCCACCTGGCTGGAAATCCGCGGCATCGCCGACCAAGGCTTGAGTCGCTACGGCATGAGCCGTTTTTGCGAGTGGATCAAGGAGCGTTCCCATCTGTTCCGCGGCGCATCCTACGGCACGATCATGCGCAACGATGCGTTCCGCTTCATTCGTCTGGGGACGTTTATCGAAAGGGCTGACAACACCTTGCGCCTGCTCGATGCCCGATACGAAATGGCCGGCGATCAGGCGGAAGCAGTCAGCGACGGCACGGCCCACGCCTATTACCAGTGGAGTGCTTTGTTACGGGCGTTGTCATCGTTCGAGGCTTACACCGAGATCTACCGCGATGCGCCCGGTGCCCGGCATGTGGCCGAATTGCTGTTGCTGCGCGCTGACGTCCCGCGTTCGCTGCGGGCTTGTACCGAAGAAATCGACCAGATCCTCGCCCAGTTGCCGGGGGCCAACGGCCGACCTGCGCAACGCCTGGCGGCGGAAATGGACGCGCGCCTGCGCTACACCGGCATCACCGAAATTCTCGACGAAGGCCTGCACGCCTGGCTGACCGAGTTCATCCCGCTGGTGCGCCAGTTGGGCAATGCCATACACAGTTCCTACCTGGAGGCTGCATGAGACTTTCCATTAGCCACGAGACCACCTATCACTACGAAGATCAGGTGCGGGCGAGCATCCAGTATTTGCGACTGACACCCCACGACAGCGAGCGCCAGCACGTGCTCAGCTGGCAGCTCGACCTGCCGCGCCCAGTGCGTGCGCAACTCGACCCGTTCGGCAACATCCTGCACGTGCTGACCATGGACGAACCTCACGAGGCAATCATCATCGGCGCCCGTGGCCAGGTGGACATCGACGAACTGCGTGAAGCCGAGCATGAGAGCCAGTCGGCGCTGCCGTTCCTGCGATTCACGCGCCTGACCGAAGCTGACGAAGCCCTGCGCGCGTTTGCCGAGAAGGAATGCAAGCAGCGCCGGGATCGCACGGCGCTGATCGATTTGATGCATGGCCTGAACTCGCACATGACTTACACGCCAGGTTCCACCGAAGTGGACACCAGCGCCGCCCAGGCTTTCGCCGGTCGATCGGGCGTCTGCCAGGACCATACCCATGCATTTCTCGCCTGCGCCCGCAGCCTGGGCATTCCATCGCGTTATGTGTCGGGCTATTTGTACAGCGAGGACTGCGAACACCTGGCCAGCCACGCTTGGGCCGAAGCCTGGCTCGATGACGCGTGGTACAGCTTTGATGTGACCAATGAACTGGCGCGGCCCGAGCGTCATTTGAAACTGGCGGTGGGCCTGGATTACCTGGATGCCTGCCCGGTGCGCGGCATGCGCCGGGGCGGTGGATGCGAGCAGATGCATGCGAAGGTGTTTGTTTCGCCGACGCCTTTGCCGGTTATTTCTGTGCAACAACAGTAATTGGAGATACCGCTTCGCGAGCAAGCCCGCGCCCACAGGGATCTTCATTGCACAGGAGATCTATTGTGGGAGCGGGCTTGCTCGCGAAGAGGCCAGCCCAGGCAATACAAGGCTATGGTTTAACCTTGCGCCCAGCCATATGCTTCAAATACCCCACCACCATCTCCAGATCCCCATCCGGCAAGACCTGCGCCGAAAACCCCGGCATCTTCGCCTGCGGCCACTGGCGCAAACTCTGCGGATCACGAATGTAGCGCTTGAGAAAATCCGCGCCGAAGTATTCGGTGGGGTTAAACGGAATATTCAGATCCGGCCCGAACTGCGCATCCCCCGCGCCGTTGAGTCGATGGCAGGCCAGGCAATTTTTCTGGAACAGCGCAAAACCCTTATTGACCGGATCGTTCGCCGTCAGCGCAGGATCAGGCAGCAGAGCAGGGAAACGCTCCGCCACCGGCGCCATGCGCTTGATGCTGGCGACCTGAAACGGCCATTGTTCAGGGCTGATATTGCCGGCCTGCGGATCGACCCACACCAGATAAAACGGCCCGGCACTTGGCTTGCCTTCGGACAGCGGCGGCCACGGTTTGGCTGGGTCCTCAATCGCCAGCCAGGCTCGCGCACCCTGGGTCTCGAGCAGTGGAGCTGCAGCCAGTTCGGCGGCAAAACCATCCAGGGCCACGGCTTGCAGATGGTCTTCAGGCTTGATATCGGTCAACAAAGCGGCCAACGGAACGGCGCGATAGCTCATGTCCCGTTTGTAGGAAACGTCGTTGCTGATGGTGATGGTCTGGGCCTGAGGATGCTTGAGCAACTCCTCGGTCTGCCAGGTGCGACTTTTCGCGCCCAGCTCCAGGTTCAGCTGTGCGGCATAGAGGGGCGTGCCGAGTAGCAAGGCCCCGAACAGAATGAGCATTTTCAAGTGATCGCCGTCCATGTCGTGGAAGTGCCGCAAAGGTTGGCACACCCACGCTGGCCCGGGTAGCGAGCCAGTCACATTTTTATGAGGCGATATAATTCTTTATGAATAACAGCTTGGCCTAGCGCTCCAGTCAGCCGATCACCTTCGTCAGGTTCGGCAAAATCAACAACAGCGTAGTGGCGAAAAGAATGAGCCCGGCTTGACGTACTTTCGATTGCTTGAACATGGCTGACCGCCTTTTTTTGTTATTTCCTGATGCTTGCCTGCATTTCTCCATGACGGCAAAGCGTTGCACTTCCTGTAGCACGAGCGCCTCGGCAAAACCCGACGACAACTTCGTACAACTTCACCTTAGAGCCCGCGTCACGCTTGCTTTAGATCCATTTCGTATGGAGCTGTCAGAAATAGCTCTTAAAACGATATGAGGCCTATTGCCAGCTTCTTCGACGCCCGTCTGCTAGACAGCTTCGTGTCCAGAACTGGTAAATCCGATAGCCGACTACCGTCCGTCTGAGCGTGTCCGTCAACATCCGTGAGCACTGCGGTCATTGAATCCACGCCCGCTCGGCCTAAGGTGGGAACTCTGTATTTACTCCCCGCCCAGGTTCGAGGACGTCATGACCCAAGCTTTTATTTTCGACGCGTTACGCACGCCCCGCGGCAAAGGCAAGGCCGATGGCGCCTTGCACAGCGTCAAACCGGTGAACCTGGTGGCCGGGTTGCTCACGGCGCTGCAGCAGCGCACCTCCCTCGATACCAGTCAGGTCGACGATGTGGTGCTGGGCTGCGTGACACCCATCGGCGACCAAGGCTCCGACATTGCCAAAAGCGCGACGCAGGTGGCCGATTGGGACGTCAGTGTGGCGGGGCTGCAGATCAATCGCTTCTGCGCGTCAGGGCTGGAGGCGGTGAACATTGGGGCGATGAAAGTGCGCTCCGGCTTCGAAGACCTGGTGGTGGTCGGTGGTGTTGAGTCCATGTCTCGGGTGCCGATGGGCAGCGATGGGGGGGCCTGGGCGCTGGACCCGGAAACCAATCTTCACAGTCATTTCACGCCGCAAGGCGTGGGCGCTGACCTGATCGCCACGATTGAAGGCTTCAGTCGTCAGGACGTCGATGCCTACGCGTTGCACTCCCAGCAAAAGGCTGCGCGAGCGCGGGCAGACGGTTCGTTCAACAAATCCCTGGTGCCGGTGCAAGATCAGAACGGCATCATTTTGCTCGATCACGATGAATTCATCCGCGCCGAATCAACCCTGGAAGGCCTGGGCAAGCTCAAGCCGAGTTTTGAAATGATCGGGCAAATGGGTTTCGACGCCACGGCGCTGCGGGTCTACAGCCATGTGGAGCGGATCAACCATGTTCACACGCCGGGCAACAGCTCCGGGATCGTCGATGGTGCGGCGCTGATGCTGATCGGTTCCGAAGCCAAAGGCCGGGCGCTGGGCTTGCAGCCACGGGCGCGGATTGTCGCCACGGCGGTCACCAGCACTGACCCGACCATCATGCTCACCGGTCCCGCGCCGGCCACCCGCAAGGCACTGGCCAAGGCCGGGTTGCGGGTCGAAGACATTGACCTGTTCGAGGTCAACGAAGCCTTTGCTTCGGTGGTGCTGAAGTTCATCAAGGACATGGCCATCGACCCGGACAAGATCAACGTCAACGGCGGTTCCATCGCCATGGGCCACCCGCTGGGCGCCACGGGCTGCGCGATTCTTGGCACGTTGCTCGATGAACTGGAAACCCGACGCCTGCGCTACGGCCTCGCGACGCTGTGTGTCGGCGGCGGCATGGGCATTGCCACCATCATCGAACGCCTCTGAGCCCCGACTTCAAGGAAAAGTGACATGAGCGAAGCCATTCGTTACGAAAAAGGTCAGGACCAGATCGTCGTCCTGACCATCGACATGCCGGGCCAGAGCGCCAACACCATGAACGCGGTCTACCGCGAGGCCATGGCCGCCTGCGTCGCCCGCCTGGTTGCGGAGAAGGACACCATTGCCGGCGTCGTCATCACCTCGGCGAAGAAAACCTTCTTTGCCGGTGGCGACCTCAATGAGTTGATCAAGGTCGGCAAGCCCGAAGCCAAAGCGTTCTACGACATGGTGCTGACCCTCAAGGGCCAACTCCGTACCCTGGAAACCCTCGGCAAACCGGTGGTCGCCGCGATCAGCGGCGCGGCGTTGGGCGGTGGTTGGGAAATTTGCCTGGCGTGCCATTACCGCGTGGCGCTGGACAATTCGTCGGTGCAACTCGGCCTGCCGGAAGTGACCTTGGGCCTGTTGCCGGGGGGTGGCGGGGTGGTGCGCATGGTGCGCATGTTGGGCCTTGAAAAAGCCTTGCCGTACTTGCTCGAAGGCAAGAAGGTCCGGCCGCAGCAAGCGTTGCAGGCGGGGTTGATCGATGAACTGGCGGCGGATCGTGATGAGTTGCTGGCCAAGGCACGGGCGTGGATTGTCGCCCATCCGAACGCGGTACAGCGTTGGGACGTGAAGGGTTATCAGATACCGGGTGGTACGCCGTCGAACCCGAAAGTCGCACAAATGCTGGCCATTGCGCCGTCGATCCTGCGCAGCAAAACCCAAGGCTGCATGCCCGCGCCGGAGAAAATCCTCTGCGCCGCCGTGGAAGGCGCTCAGGTGGATTTCGACACGGCACATCTGATCGAAACCCGCTACTTCACCGAGTTGACCACCGGGCAAGTGTCGAAAAACCTCATTGGTACGTTCTGGTTTCAGCTTAATGAGATTAATGCGGGCGGTTCGCGGCCCCAGGGGTTTGCACCGTGTGTGACGCATAAAGTCGGTGTGCTGGGCGCGGGGATGATGGGCGCCGGTATTGCCTTCGTCAGTGCCTCGGCCGGCATCGACGTGGTGCTCAAGGACATCAGTATTGCAGCCGCGGAGAAGGGCAAGGCGCATTCAGCGGCGTTGCTGGACAAAAAAGTTGCCCGCGGCCAGTTGAGCGTCGAGCAGCGAGACGCGGTGCTGGCGCGGATTAAAACCACGGAAAATGATGACGACCTGGCAGGTTGCGACCTGATCATTGAAGCGGTGTTTGAAGATCGTGAACTGAAAGCCAAAGTCTCGTCAGCGGCTCAGAAAATCGTTGGCCCCGATGCGGTCATCGCCTCCAACACCTCGACCTTGCCGATCAGCGGCCTGGCCACCGCCGTGCCGGATCAGACTAAATTTATCGGCCTGCATTTCTTCAGTCCCGTGGAGAAAATGCCGCTGGTGGAAATCATAAAAGGCGTTAATACCAGCGACGAAACCCTGGCCCGCGGGTTCGATTTCGTACTGCAAATCAAGAAAACCCCGATTGTGGTCAACGACAGTCGTGGATTCTTCACCTCGCGGGTGTTCGGTACGTTCACCAACGAAGGCATTGCGATGCTCGGTGAGGGCGTGAGCGCGCCGATGATTGAGACCGAGGCTCGCAAGGCCGGCATGCCGATCGGGCCTCTGGCGATCTCCGACGAAGTTTCCCTCAGCCTCATGAGCCATATCCGCCAGCAAACTGCCAAAGACCTGCAAGCAGAAGGGAAACCGCTGATTGAGCACCCGGCATTCGCCGTGATTGACTTACTACTCAACGAATACAAGCGTCCGGGCAAGGCCGCTGGAGGTGGTTTCTACGATTATCCGGTCGGTGGCCAGAAGCATTTGTGGCCAGAACTGAAAATCCGCTTTGAGAAAGCCGATGGGCAGATTTCGCCGAAGGATGTGCGTGATCGCCTGCTGTTCGTGCAAGCCATCGAAACCGTACGCTGCGTGGAGGAGGGCGTGCTGACCTCCACGGCGGATGCCAACATCGGCTCGATTTTTGGTATTGGTTTTGCCGCCTGGACCGGCGGTGCACTGCAGTTCATCAACCAGTACGGCGTGAAAGACTTTGTCGCCCGCGCCCAGTACCTGGCCGAGCAGTACGGCGAACGTTTTGCCCCGCCCGCGTTACTGCTGGAGAAAGCGGCCAAAGGGGAGGCATTCTAAGGGACCGATGACACATTCCGGGGCTTGCCTTGCCACTGTGTTTCAAGGCAGGCTCTGGGGGTGTGCATTATTCCCATCACGTGTCAGGTATTTTTTATGTCGCTACGCATCTGCATTCTGGAAACCGACATCCTGCGTCCAGAACTGGTCGATCAATATCAGGGATACGGGCAGATGTTCCAGCGCCTGTTTTCGCAGCAACCCATCGCTGCCGAGTTCACCGTCTACAACGTGGTGCAGGGCGAGTACCCGAGTGATGATCTGACCTTCGATGCCTACCTGGTCACCGGCAGCAAGGCCGATTCCTTCGGCACCGACCCGTGGATCGAAACCCTCAGGACTTACCTGCTGACCCGCTACGAGCGCGGCGACAAACTGCTGGGCGTGTGCTTCGGCCATCAATTGCTGGCGTTGCTGCTGGGCGGTAAAAGCGAACGTGCGACTCAAGGCTGGGGCGTCGGCACCCACAGCTACAAGCTCGCGGCCAAGGCCCCCTGGATGAGCCCGGTGCGGGAAGAGCTGACGCTGTTGATCAGCCACCAGGATCAGGTGACGTCGCTACCGGAAAACGCCACGGTCATTGCATCGAGTGATTTCTGCCCGTTTGCTGCGTACCACATCAACGATCAGGTGCTGTGCTTCCAGGGGCATCCGGAGTTCATCCACGATTATTCCCGGGCGTTACTGGACCTTCGTCAGCAAGCGCTGGGCGAGCAGGTTTACCAGAAAGGCATGGCGAGCCTGGAGCATGAACATCATGGCGCTACCGTAGCGGAGTGGATGATGCGGTTTGTGGCGCACAAGCCTGAGGCGGTCAAAAGCTGAAAGCTTCGTGACAAGTCGAATCGTCGCACCGCCGCTCCGACATTTGATCTTTGGTGGTCACAAAATTTATGTCCGACCGAGATTTAATGTGGGAGCGGGCTTGCTCGCGAATGGGGGCAACCGGTTCTCACTGAAAGCACACGCCCCTACAACCAACCCGACCTCTTGAAGCTCGCCCACAAACCCACGCAACCCACGGCAATAAACCCCAGCACCCCGAAGTACCCGTAATGCCAGGTCAACTCCGGCATGTTCTGGAAATTCATCCCGTAAATCCCCGCCACCGCCGTCGGAAACGCCAGTATCGCCGCCCATGCGGCAAACTTGCGCTGCACCACGCTCTGGCGTGAGGCCTCCAGCAATACCCCGACTTCAATCGTCTGACTGGCAATGTCCGCCAGGGTCGTCAGGTCTTCCATCTGCCGCGTCACGTGAATCTGCACGTCGCGAAAATACGGGCGCATGTTCTTGTCGATAAACGGAAAGCTCAGCTTTTGCAGTTCCTCACCAATCTCCACCATCGGCGCCGCATACCGACGCAAGCGCAATACATCACGGCGCAGACTGTGGAGTTTTTGGATGTCACGCTCGTTCAGGGAGCTGCACATGACGTTGCGTTCCAGCTCATCGATCTCCGCATGGATCGCTTCGCCCATTGGCTGGTAGTTTTCAATCACAAAATCGAGGATGGCATAGAGCACGAAATCTTCCCCGTGCTCGAGCAACAGCGGACGCGCCTCACAACGCTGCCGGACATAGGCGTAGGAAGCCGAATGACCGTTGCGGGCGGTGATGATGTAACCGTTGCCGGCAAAGATGTGAGTCTCGATGAACTCCAGTTTGCCTTCATTGCGGATAGGCGAATACGTGACGATAAACAGTGCGTCGCCGAAGGTTTCGAGTTTCGGTCGACTGTGCTTTTCCAGGGCGTCTTCAATGGCCAGTTCGTGCAGGCCGAACTGGCGTTGCAGATTGAACAGCTCCTGCGCATTCGGCTCTTCAAGGCCGATCCACACAAAGTGACCGGGTTTTGCAGCCCAGGCAGCGCCTTCGTCGAGGGTGATATTGGTGACTTTCTTACCGGCGCTGTATACCGCAGCAGCAACAACTCTACCCATGATGGTGGTTCACTTCTTATTCGCAGATGGCAGTGGCAGGCAGTGTTCAGCTTAGCCTTGTCTATTGCTTGAGAGTCAGTGAAATCTACTGAGTTCGTAGGCAAAAGCTCGCAGGCAAAAGAAAACCCGCTCAAGGCGGGTTTCTTTCAAGCGGCTTGCAGTTGCCGGTCCATCGAGGCGATGCACTCGCGCATCTGCTCGCGACACTGGGCAATCAGTAGCGGCATGTCATCCAGGCTCAACCCGGCGGTAGGAATGGCCGGCAACGAACGGATCAGAATTTTCCCACCGCGCCAGCGGTTTAATCGCATGTGCTTGACGTAACTGCTGACACACACCGGAACGATCGGAACGCCAGCGGCGATGGCCATCTGGAAGGCGCCTTTCTTGAACGGCAGTAACTCTTCGCCGAGGTTGCGGGTGCCTTCCGGGAAGACCCAGATCGAAGTGTCTTCATTTTGCAGAGTATGGGTCGTGGTCAACATCGACTGGCGCGCCTTCTGCGCGTTGCCGCGGTCGATCAATACATTGCCCGCCAGCCAGAACAGCTGTCCGAACAATGGCACCCACTTCAGGCTCTTCTTGCCAATGCACACGGTGCGGCGGGGCACCACATTGCCGAACACGAACAGATCATAGTTGGATTGGTGGTTGGCGATGATCACGCAGCTGTCGGGTTTATCCATCAACGGTCCGACATCGGTCTTGACCCGCAGACGCAAAATACACATCGCCGGCCAGGCGTACAGGCGTGCGCACAAACGACTGTTGTCCGGATTGAACGGTCGGCACAGACCGAGAATCACCCCGAGCACACCCGCCACAATAAAGTGTAGGCCCATCAATAACATACGGAACGCAAACAGCATTTACAGGCCCCACCGGGACAAAAGGTGGCGCAGTGTACGGATGTGCACTGTTTTCGGCAATTGCCACTATAGAGGTAGGAGATAGCCGATGTTTGAGCGCATGTTTCCGACTTGTGGGTCAGATGCGGTCTAGAGCGGTTGTAGGCTTTTCAGCGAAGCGCGTACGAAAAAGCCCGACACGACGGTCGGGCTTTTCGGTATTGCAGGTTCGGGCTTAACCCAAATGTTCCTGATCCTGGATGATCGCGTTGTCCAGGGTCTCCAGCAATGCCTTGCGCACTTTGAGCTTGGTGTTCTTGTGGGCGGTCATGTTGATCTTTTTCAGCTGACGTGCCGCCGCCAGCGCTGCGCCTTGCAGCTCCTCGGCCGACACCACCACATCGAGGAAGCCGGCATCCACGGCGCTCTGCGGGTTGAACATCTCGCCATTGATCACCGAACGGTGGAACGCCGACTTGCGCAGACGATCACGCGCGATCTCGATACCGGCGTGGTGCATGGTCATGCCGATCTGCACTTCGTTCAGACCAATGCTGAACGGGCCGTCGACACCAATCCGGTAATCCACCGACAGCAGCAGGAACGCGCCTTTGGCGACCGCATGCCCAGGACACGCCACGATCACCGGGAACGGATGCGACAGCAGGCGACGCGCCAGGGTCGAGCCCGCAGTTACCAGCGCAACGGCCTCTTTAGGGCCGGAGGTCATCACCTTCAAATCGTAGCCGCCCGACAGAATCCCTGGCGTACCGGTAATGATCACCACCGCACGATCGGTCACCGCCTGATCCAGCGCAGCGTTAAACGCAGCAATCACGTCCGGAGAGATGGCATTGACCTTGCCATTGCTCAAGGTCAGGGTCGCGATACCGTCTTCGAGATGGTAGGAAATCAACTCACTCATGACGCTATTCCTTGTATGAAAGTTGAGGCAGACGTTACCCACCGCCGTAGGCCAGGTAAAGCGCCGTGACTGACCCACCAGTCACCCTTTACCCGCCCGGCAAGCGTAGCCCGCCATGCCTGCCGCGCATTCCCCTCTATATAGAAGCGGTCGCGAAGCCGGAGATTGGCAGGTTTGCCATGGTCCGGAATCTGCCGGAACGACTAAAACGCTAACCGCATGAAAATTCTGAAAAAAAAGTTTGCCATCAGAAAAGCTTTCGACTACATTAGCGCGCCTCGACAGACTGAATATGTTTGACGAGATACGGTGAAGTGTCCGAGTGGCTTAAGGAGCACGCCTGGAAAGTGTGTATACAAGAAATTGTATCGAGAGTTCGAATCTCTCCTTCACCGCCAAATTCGATGTAACCAAAACCCCTGATTTCGAAAGAAGTCAGGGGTTTTGTGGTTTCTGGCGTCTGAAAATTAAAGTCGTTGAGTTTCGCAGGTCGGCATTAGCAGACTGCTCGTTAAATGAATGCAGGCGTATATTGAAGTAGTGAGGCAATAGCCGATCACAGTGATTGTGACGCGTGAAGAGCTGGGGGGAGCTAGCGGATTTCCCTGAACGCTTGGAGGTGCGACATGAGCGAGTATCAACGACTCTTTCTGATAGCCGGTCCAACCCTGCGCCACACGCCGGCGCTGCAGCGGGCAGTCGCCATTGCCCAGGCCACACGCGCCTCGCTGCATATCACGGTGTTTTTCGATGACTTCACCCTCATGAACTTGATCGGCGGAAGTGAGAAGTTTCGTGAGACCTGTCGGCAAGAGAGCCAGAAGTGGCTGCAGGATGAGGCCGATCTCATACGCAGCAGCGGTGTAAAGGTGAGCACCGAAGTACAGATAACTCGCCATGCTCTGCAAGAAATCCTTCAGCATGTAGAAGAAATGCAGCCAGACCTGGTTATCAAGGACGTGCAACACGAGTCAGCGCTCAAGCGCGTTTTCATTACGCCGTTGGATTGGCACCTGTTGCGCGAATGCCCGGTGGCTGTACATCTGGTCAGCGAAGTCAGGTGTCCGCTTCCGCGAGTGGTCGTGGCGGCAGTTGATCCGTCGCAGCCAGAAACCCAGATCACCGGAATTAACGACCGCATCATTCAGGCTGCAAACTCAATGGCAATGCAGTGCAATGCTGAATTGCACCTGCTGTATGCCTGCGATCTCTCACAAACACATATCTCTGACGCAGGTGCCGGCGCCGTGACGATGCCAGGCTTCAACAGCGACGTGCGTCGGTCACTGAACAAGTCATTCAGGGCATTGGCCGATCACTACGGTGTACCACCTGAGCGACAACACTGTATTGACGGCCCTCCCACCAGGGCGATCGCTGACTTTGCTGCCCACAACCGCGCCGATGTGATCGTGATGGGAAGTGCGCACCGTAAAGGGCTGCATCAGTGGGTCGGCAGTACCACAGAGCACATCCTGTACAAAGTGCCCTGCAACGTTCTCGCCATCAGAGGGCAAGTGGATCGATAGATGGCGCGCGGGAAACCCCTTTCCCTGAAATCAAAATGGGCGACTTTTCTGGGCGCCCATTTTTTGTTCCTTAAAAACTGTAGGACTTTACTGTTTGCCGCCAAAAGTCCCGTCTCCAAGCTGCTTCCTTCAGCCTGTTAGACTGCCAGGCCCCTCGAAAGGAATCGACACCATGTCCCGCACTCGCGCTGTCTCCCTGCGAATTGCCAAACCCGCGACCGCTCTATTGATGTGCTTCCTGTCATCGCTGGTCACCGCATCCACCGCCACAACTTTCCCCGATGCCGCAGCCAGTGACCCCGAAAAACTCGGCTGGATGGTTGGCTCTCCACCGCCCGCCGATCGCACCGTGCGGTTTGAAGATGGCAGCTATTTCCAGTTCCCGGCGATGCGCTGGAGCGTCTCGAACTTCCGCCAACTCATGCCAACTATCAATGTTTCACGCGGGCTTGGCGCACCGGTGCCATTGGAAACCGCGCTGCGCAAAGACATCGACGCCATCAGCTTCACGCCACTGGGTGCGAAGGCTTCGATGACCTGGGATCAATCCCTCGCGGCTACCTACACCGACGGGATCGTGGTGATGCATCGCGGGCAAGTTGTTTACGAACGTTACTTCGGCGTGCTGAAACCTGAAGGGCTGCACGCGGCGATGTCGGTGACCAAATCCATGATCGGCACGTTGGGGGCGATGTTGGTGGCACAAGGGCAAATCGATGCGAACAAGCGCGTCGCCGAGTACGTGCCCGAACTCGCGGCTTCTGCTTTCGGCAGCGCCACGGTGCGTCAGGTCCTCGATATGACCACCGGCCTCAAATACAGCGAGGATTATGCGGACCCGAACGCCGAAGTCTGGGCCCATGCAAAAGCGGGTAGTCCTTTGCCGAAGCCTAAGGACTACACCGGTCCGCGAAGTTACTTCGAGTTTTTGCAGACGGTTCAGCTGCAAGGCGAACACGGGAAGGCGTTCGGCTATAAGACCGTCAACACCGACGTACTGGGTTGGGTGATCGCCCGCGTCACCGGTCGGAACGTCGCGCAGTTGTTGTCGGAGCGCATCTGGAGTCGGCTGGGGATGGAGCAGGACGCCTATTTCACGGTGGACTCCATCGGCACCCCGTTTGCCGGCGGCGGTTTGAATACGGGTTTGCGCGACCTCGCGCGGTTTGCCGAGATGCTGCGTAATGACGGCCAATTCAATGGTCAGCAGATCGTGCCCAAGGCGGTGGTGGATGACATTCGCCGTGGCGGCGACAAACAGGCATTTGCCAAGGCCGGTTATGACTTGCTTAAAGGCTGGAGTTATCGGTCGATGTGGTGGGTGACGGACAAGGAGGACGGCGCATTCATGGCTCGTGGCGTCCATGGGCAGCGTATCTATGTCGATCCGAAGGCCGAGATGGTGATTGTCCGGTACGCTTCTCATCCCGTTGCCAGCAACTCAGCCAACGATCCCGTGACGTTGCCGGCGTTTGATGCGTTGGCTCAGCATTTGTCCAGGCTGCCTTGAGTCAATATCTCCAAGGCTATGAAAAAGGAAATCTCATGATCACCACCACAACCCACACCATCGAAGGCCGACACATTACCGCCTACCTGGACATCGTCAGCGCCGAGTCGGTACAGGGCGTTAACGTCATTCGCGATCTGTTCGCAGGGATGCGGGATTTTTTCGGTGGGCGCTCACAGACCTTGGAACGGGCGTTGAAGGAAGCGCGGATTCAGGCCACTGATGAGCTCAAGGAACGGGCGCGGGCGCTTCAGGCAGATGCAGTGGTCGGGATCGACTATGAGATCAGCATGCCGGCCGGGAAGGGCGGGATGGTGGTGGTGTTTGTGACCGGGACGGCGGTCAAATTGAGGTGAGCCGGGAGCGGCCATTCGTCGGGCGCTGGGCAATCTGAATTACAAGTCCAGTAATGACCGACTAGTCTCAGAATCCTTGGTGGTCGATATTTTTCAGGCAAATAGGGCTTGCCGGTATCGATCCCGTTTTTGAGAGGGGCGAAAATATGACTGATCCGTATATCGAGGACGACGGGGCAGAGTTTCCGATCAACAATTGCGTGCAGTGTGGCCAGACGGAGTACGTGGCGGGTTTCGGTGAAGACCAGACTGAAGTCGGCAAAATCAAATCCACGGTGAGTCGCGGGCCGAAGTCGAAATTTTTACCCAAGGTAGCGGCACCTGCCAGGAAGTAACGAACCATCGGACAGACCCCGTCATTGAGCGGGGTTTTTTATGTCTGAAAGATTATTGTGATCGCGAATGTTTAATGAGGTGTCTTTCACAAAGTTTTCACACCGCCGTCCGTATTCTCAGCTCATCCGTTAGAAAGCAACACCTGGCCCGTTTCCCCAGCGGGCTTTTTTTTGCCTGTCATAAAACCTTTTCGATAAATGCTGTCCAACCGTCGCTGATGGCGAGATGCGGAAAGTTTTTGTGTGGACGCTGCCTCCGCTAAAGCATTAAATCCCCGGCTTTCGGTTTCCCCCTATTTTTGAGGTTTTCGTCATGCGTTTAACACTGCCTGCTCTGGTTCTTGGGCTTCTGGTTGCTCAAGGTGCGATGGCTGCTGGTGATGGCACGGCCGCGATCGGTGGTGGTCTGGGTGGCGCGCTGGGCAACGTGGTCGGCCAGAGCATGGGCGGCAGCACCGGCGCAGCGATTGGTGCAGGCGTAGCAGGCGCAGCTGGCAGTGCTGTCGCCGCACGCAAAGGCAGCCGCACCAAGGCAGCGATTGGTGGCGGTGTCGGCGCGGCCGGCGGTTCGATGATCGGCAACAGCCTGGGCGGCAAGACCGGTTCCACCATCGGCGCAGGTTTGGGCGGCGCATTGGGTGGCGGCGTGGGCAGCAACCTGTCCAAAGGTCACAAGCGTCACTGATCTTGATGGATCAACCGAAAAGCCCGGCTATCATGCCGGGCTTTTCGTATCTGCATATTTCCTCAACGTCCGCTTTGAAACTTCTGTTGTCCAACCCTTAACGCTTGCGGGCTTCACTGGGCGCAGATGCTAGACTCACGGCCTATCCGCAGCGCGTTCTCTTTCCCCCGATGCGGAACTTAGAGGTTCATATCATGCGTTTGACATTGTCCACAGTGGTTCTGGGACTTTTGGTCGCTCAAGGTGCAATGGCTGCCGGCGACGGTACCGCAGCAGTTGGCGGTGGTATTGGCGGTGCGCTGGGTAACGTGGTCGGCCAACAGATGGGTGGCAGCACGGGGGCCGCAATTGGCGCGGGTGTGGGCGGCGCAGCCGGTAGCGCTGTCGGCGCACAGAAAGGCAGTCGCACTGAAGCAGCCATTGGCGGTGGTTTGGGCTCGGCGGGTGGCTCCGTGATCGGCAACAGCCTGGGCGGTTCGACCGGTTCGACGATTGGCGCAGGCCTCGGCGGCGCAGCGGGTGGTGCTGTCGGCAACAATCTCGGCAGCGACAGTGGCAAGTCCCACTCCGGTGGTGGCCATAAACACAACAATAAGTACAAGAATAAGCACAAGAACAAGCGTCACTAGTTCGATATTGAGCGACTGCAGAACCCGGCCTAGTGCCGGGTTTTTCGTTTCTGTCACCAGGACTCGGAACGTTTGGTCGCAGGTCGCCTCGAACTTCATACACCCCTGAATGTTGTGAGGCATGCCATGACTCCTGAAACCGAAGGCAAGGAAGAAAAAGGCCCGAGCGGACTGCCGTTCATTAACGATCCAGGTAACGAAGACCCAGGCTCACTGATGGATGACGCAACAGTGCCGCTCAATGATGCCGATGATGCGGGTGATGTAGGCCAGACCGATTTTGAAGAAGAGGAAGAGGACGAAGATTGATTCGGACCGACCGATTGTCCCTTTGATCGAACGTCCGTCTGCACCAACCCTCGAAACTTCAGGGCCTGCTTTTTCAGGCCCTTCGAGAGGTGCTTTATGAACGCTGATCCAAGAGTCTCCGACATCGATGAAACCCCTGAATACCCGCTACCTTCACCGACCGATCCTCTTCCCCGCGACCAGCGTCCGCCGGACGATGATGACGCCGGCATAGAGCAGGTGCCGAACGAAGATGTGAAGCGCACGGACATTGAAGCGGACCCCAAAGACCCGGACATTGCCGGAAAAGAGCCTGGCGAACTGAGTTGACGCGTGCCCCGTGGCGTGGCGCCGCTCGTCGATTGAGCGGCAACTTTGAAAAATGAGCATTGCCAGAAGTCAGGTGATCACCCTTTAAAGGAGATGCATCATGACCAGATCAAAAATGACGGCGCTGACGTTAGCCGGCGTGTTGTCGGTCAGTTCATTGGCCGCGATCGCCGGGTCCGGTGCGCCAGTTGATAAAGGCGGTATGCCGCCGGGTACGGAGATGAACGCAGGTTCCGCGGACGGAAAAACGCCTTCCCCTGGCACTATTGATGGTGGGAATGGCGGCGATGCAAGCGGGAGCAGCACAAGCCCGGGGGCGGGAAGCGGGTCCATGAGCGGTGGAAGTTCGACGGGGAGTGGTTCTGGGAGTGGGTCTGGAGGATCAGGTAGTTCGGGGAGTTTTGGGAGTGGTAGTGGTGGGGGTACGGGGAGTGCGGGTGGTGGGACTGGGAGTGCCGGAGGGGGAACTGGTGGTTAGTTTGGTCAAAATAATTAGTTACTGAAGCCCGGCTATTTGCTGGGCTTTGTATTTATGTGACTGCTGCGAGGCTTTCGTAGGTGCGTCCTCTCTATTCCGATTATAAGAAGTTTACGTCAATTCGATGTATGCCTAGCTTTATAAAGTGGTCGTTCAACTCCGGGTGATCGTAGTGTATGTCCTCATCATGAAGATCGGTAAACGATACAAAGATATCGTTTTTCAGCATGCCGTATAGGTTATAGCCATAACCTTCTCCTGCTTTTTCGATCAGTACGTCAGTGTGAGGTGATCTCTCTATTTGATATGAGTCAAGCAGATAAATTGTTAGCTCCACTTCGTATGATTTTCCGATTTCTATCGCGTATGGGCACGAGTTTGCAAGGCAGTCAATGGTGTGCCCTTCAATTGACAAGGTTGTCTGTTCTTCGTTTATGGCATTGGTATGAAGAACTTTTACTTTTTTATATTGCTCACCGTATGGTCTGATAGTTTTGATTTTGGGCTCCTTTCTAGATGGCCGTCGAAAATGCTATTTTCGCGTTGCTTTGCAATTTTTTATGACTCCCCAGTGCCCCATGCTAGTGTGCTAACCAATTAGCCATAGAGAGCAGCAGTTTCTCACGCCATTTATTCTGCTAAAGAATCAATCCAGCGTTTGTAGAAATCCCGTTGTTGTTGAATGTCATTTGTGATGTCGGTCTCTTCATAGTCGAAGATATTAACCACATCACTAAGCTCGGCTGGTTTTCCCAAATGTAATTCATACGCTACTACACCCCCAGCCATTTGCGATGCCATACGCGATGGATAAACATTAAGCTTTGCCCCCTTACATAAAAATTTTGTTTCTGGAAAATCGGCTCGCAACAATCCAAGGCAAACGTAAAGATCATGCGCTGCGTATGTTTTTCTCAAACCATTTTCCGATATTAAAGTTAACGTCAAGTTTTGCCGGTCACATTCGATTACGGCCTTCTGAGTGACGCCGTGGGTGTCTATGGGTATTTCTATTACTTTCATGATTACTTCCTGTGCGGGTTAGGGATTGAGTAGCCTTCGTAGCTACCATCAGCGTAAACGGGAGTGACCCCGAGAATGTCTCGGCTATCTATTCCTCCAGGAAAAGCAATTTCAGCCTCACCCCTATGAGGCGAAAGCAGGCCGAGTTTTTTATTCACATCTATCCCGCGAATATTTTTCATTACGTACACGAAGCCATCTTCATACCCATAACCAGTTGCAAAATTTATAGCCTCTTTTTCTGAAGTCGAAGTACTGACGAAAAAACTGGGAGGACTTCGGTTGTCATGTGCATGTAAGTAGAGGTCCATGCTGTCTCCCAGCGGCTCAAATCCTGTCTCAAAAATTTCCCAGGATTCCCGTGAGTCTCCGCGATACAAGTAACGATTCTTTGGTGTTGGAGATGGAGCGCCAGGCTCCTCCAAATCAACCTTCACCTGACCCGACGGATCTTTAGCCCCACCTGCCGGCCTGCACCCATCGGCCCCCGGACACTCACTCAACCCCAACGGATCAACCCACCCCGTCGGATTCAGCGCATACCGATACCCGTTCAACCCACCTGCCAGCTTGATCGGGTCCTGCGTCAGATACCGTCCGGTTTCCGGATTGTAGTAGCGATGCCGGTTGTAGTGCAGGCCGGTTTCGGCGTCGAAGTACTGTCCCTGAAAGCGCAATGGCTGGTCGAGGATTTGGTCGGTGTCGCGGTTGAGGCGGGTGAGGCGGCCGTAGGCGGTGTATTGCGCGGCCCAGACGATGTCGCCACTGTAATCGGTCAGCTCCTGCGGCGTGCCGAGGTGGTCGAGTTGGTAGTAGAACGGGCAGGCTTTTTTTGGGCCTTTGCCGTCGAGCATCGCCAATGGGCGAAAGCTGCCGGGTTCGTAGACGTAGCTGCGGTAGTGGGCGATGCCGCTTTCGGCGACAAGTTGATCGCCCTGCCAGAAGAACTCGGTGTTTTTGCCATCGACGGTTTTGCTGATCCGGCGGCCGAAGGCGTCGTAGCGGTAGGTCGTCTGGCTGCCGTTGGGCAGGGTGACGCCAATCAGCCGATGCTGACAGTCGTAACGGTATTCGGTGACGAGTTTTTGCCCGGTGCCTCGGCGTTCACGGATCAGGTTGCCGAAGGCGTCGTAATCGTAGTGGCGGTCGCCTTGCATCAGCAGGCGATTGCCTTTGACGTTGGCCGGGCCTGGACGATCCTGCATCAGCAGGTTGCCCGCCGGATCATGGGCAAAGCTTTCCGGTTGGTGATCGCGAGCGTGGCGGACGCGAATCAGGCGGCCGAGCGGATCGTATTGGTAGCTGCGTTGGCCGTGCCGCGTGTCGGCAATGTAGTCGAGGTTGCCATTGGCGCTGTAGGCATAGTCGCGGCGATACAGCGATTGTCGGAGTTGGCTGACAGCATGGGCCCTCAGACGGCCCTGATCGTCGTAGGCATATTCGCTGAGTAGTAAGCCTTGTTGGCGGTGTTGTTCGCGACTGAAGGCGAACTGATGAGTCGTAAGCCGCGCGCCGTTGAGGTCGATGGCCGTCAGCGCACCGCCCTTGGCGTGGTGGTAATCAAGTTTGCTGCCGTCCGGAAGACGCAGGTGGTTGAGCTGGCCGCAGGCGTCGTAGCCATAACGCAAGGTGCCCCAGCCCTGATGCTCGGTGATCAGGCGATCCTGCTGGTCGTACTCGAACTCCAGCGGGTGATCATGACCATCATCGACGCTGATCAGACGACCAAGGCTGTCGTTGCGGTATTCGACCTTGATGCCATCGGGCAATGTCTTGACCAGCAACCGTCCAACCGAATCCCGTTGATAACCGGTCACCCATTGCGAACCGTCATCGCCGAACTCGGTTTTCTCCGCCAAGTGTCCGTTGAGATCGTAGGCATACGCCGTTCGTCGACCGTCGAAACCGGTTTCCTGTCGGATCAATCCATTGGGCGTGTAGTCCAGTCGATATTTTTCGCCGGACTCATTTTCGATTTCCGTGAGTAACAGTTGCGCGTTGTCGTAGCGATAACGTAGTTGGGTGCCGTCGGGATTGATGCGGCGGCTGACCAGGTGCAGGTCGTCGGCGTACTCGTAGTGCGTGACGCGGCCCAGTTCATCGCGTTCGGCGGTGATTTTGCCGTAGGCGTTGTAGCTGAAGGTCCTCCTGACGCCAGTAGGAAATGTTGTCTGAAGCAGTCGTCCAACGGCGTCCCATTGGTAATGAGTGACCGCACCATGTTCGTCCTGACGGGTAATTTGCCGCCCTAGCACATCGTAGGAAAACCGCCGTTGACCACCGTCCGGCAAGGCCTCTTCGACCAATTGACCCAAGTCATTCCAGATGAAGACATGTCGACTGGTATCCGGGTAACGGATCGACAACAACCGTCCTTTGGCGTCGTAGTAATAATGGGTGACGTGCCCCTCCGGGTCCGTAGCCTCGGTCACTTCACCCTGAGCGTTTCGTTGATACTTCCACACCGCTTTGCCGCGATAGCGCGCATGCAGGAAACCGTTGCGGTACTCGTAGGACGTGGACTCGCCTTCAGGTGGAATCAGGGCGATCAGCCGTCCGACCTCGTCATAGCTGTACTGTGTGATTGCTCCTAGCGGACCCTGCTCGGCAATCAACCGACCCTTGTCGTCGTATGCCTTAAGGTGTTCGGCCCCATTGGGCTCGACCCGGCGCACCATTCGCGCTTGATCGTCGTGTTCGTAGACCTCTTCACTTCCGTCAGCGTTTTTAACCAGTACACCGCCGTTGTCGTCCCAGACATAACGCGTATCCATCTGCGCAAACGACGCCCAATGACGGATGCATCGGGCCGCCTTGCCGGACCTTTCCCACTCCCAAAAGAAACTGGCCCCGCCGGCCAGTTGCCGCTGCAGGATCACGTGCTGGTTGTCGTAGTCGTAACGTTCGCTTTCGCCGGCGGCATTGGTCGCCTCGATCAAGCGGTGGCAGGCGTCGTAGCGGTAGGTGACCAGTGTTTGCTCGGTACGCCAGGCGTCTTCCAGCGTGTCAGCCGGATGAAAAATCTGGTACTCGACGGCAACCATGTGTCGGCGCTCGTAACGCAATAGCAAGGAGCGCCCGGCGCCGTTGTCGAGTCGCTTGATCCTTTCGGAAATGTCCCGCTGCACCGTCAGCCGATTGCCGTGGGCATCGCTGATCGCCGTCAGTCGTCCGGTGCGAAAGTGGTAGAAACGTGTTGTTTCACCCGCCAGTGCGAGGATCAACTCCTCTGGCTCGTCCCCCAGATAAATCGCCGCTCGCGACAGACTGTTGTGAATCGTCGGACGCTCAATACTCGGTAGGGGGAAGGTCGTACGACGGTTTTCGTGGTCAGTCCAGACGACCTGCATTCCATCGATATCCAGCCGATGAGCGAGGGAATGACTCCAGCCGAACCCCAGTCCGCAATCGATCTCGGCGGCGCTGGTGCGATAGAGTCGGGTGAACTCGAACGGTAAAATCCCGTCCAGTGAACCGTCGGTCAGGGTCAGCAACTCTTCGCCGGTAACCATCGATACCGGGCAGCCATTGGTACAGGTCAGCGGCCCGCAATCGGCGCTGTCGCCATTGGGGTTTTTCGCCTGATCCGGCACATCATCCCGATGCTCCTGCCTGCTCAGGCGGGTCCTGGCGTCGGACTTGTTACGAACGATGGCGACCGGATTTGCCACCGACACAATCGATGAGTCCGCAGCGGTTATCTGCATCGGAACCGCAGGCGCAGGCTTGAGCGGTGTATTGCGGGCATTGACCATCAAGGGTTTGAGAACGCCCGCGTGGGCCGACAGGTCAGACCGGGTTGGCAGCTCGGCCAGTCGCAGACTCGCAGTCTCCAGCCATCGGCGGGCGCGCTCAGACTTGATCTTGCCCAGCACCTTGGTGCTCATGCCGAGCGTCAGTCCTGTAGGACCGGTGAGGCAGGCCAGCAGGAAACCGATCAGTATTTCTGTACGAACCTGCGCCACGACTTCGGCGATGTGTTGCGGCGGCAACATCCTCAGCCAACTGGTGAACGCCGCCAGGTGAATGAACATCAGTGGCTCATCGCTCAACATCAGCAACACATTGGCGATGGCCTCGGTCGAGGCGTTCAGCAATGTCGCCAGCTCACCCTCGCTCAGGTACTCAAGGAGCTTTTCACTGTTGGCCTGCAAGTCGGCGAGCAACTCATAGACCTGCTTCACGTCATCCCACAAGCCATGCAGGGAATGCTCGAAACCACGCCAGTCCGCCCGTTGCAGCATGCCGTAGCGTTCCGTGAAAGGTGCCTCGGAAAACTCCGCCCACAGCGGTTGGAATTCGCTCGTCCATTCGTTGCGCAACCAGCCTTCCAGCTCGCCGATGATGTCCTGATAGGAGGCGTAAAGTGCTTTGACGTGATTCGCGGAAACATCAGGAAAGAAGGTGATGCGGTAACGATGGCCGCGCCAGCAGTCGGGGATTTCGAGAATGCCGCTGGGGCCGATGGTTTCGTGGACCGGCTCGCCAAACGTCAACTCACCATTGAGCTCGGAGATAACCGGCTCAAGCATCACGGGCGTGTCGCCAATCGGGACGAAGCGCGCGGCTTCGAACATATGCACAAGGGTCAGCGGCCCGCTGGCGGGGCACATGCCAAGTGTCGAACTGACGGGGGCGGTGGAACCCTTCGGTGCGCTGAGGCGGACGTCATTGCCGACCTTGAATACCTGCTCGACATCCAGCGCCGGGCCGGTCCAGAAGTTTTCGGCCCAGGCCTCGTAGTCGTTGAGGCACAAACGGAAATCACCGAGCAGCGCTTCAATGTTCGGCTGCTCGGGGTTCATGGCGGCAACCACCAGCAGGCCGATGGCATTGTTCAAGGCCAGGACCTTGTCAGGGTCGAACATTCACAGTCCCTCGCGCGGATCAATTTTGAGCGCAAGACTTTGCGGGGGATCAGCGAGGAAAGAAGTCGGGAAAGGTGGTGTTTGGTGTAGGGCGAATCGCTAATTCATGGTCGGCGCCGGGCATCGGACGTTGCTCTATGCCAGCCGCGCTCGTTATGCTGCTGAAACCTTTAATCGATCGCAGATCCGGCCGTTCCCCAGCCGCCTGGGATGTCATTAAAAACGGATCAGATGCGATGAATGCACCGCTGAACGAATTTGGCCCAATCAAGGCCGTCATTTTTGATATGGACGGCTTGCTGCTGGATACCGAAGGTATTTACACCGAAGTCACGTCCATTATCGCCCAACGTTATGGTCGGACCTTCGACTGGAGCGTCAAACAAAACATCATCGGCCGTGGCGCGGGTGATCTGGCGCGATATGTGGTCGAGGCGCTGGACCTGCCGATTACCGCTGAAGAGTTTCTGGTGATCCGCGAACCGCTGATGCGCGAGCGTTTTCCGACAGCGTTGGCGATGCCTGGCGCACAAGAACTGGTTCGGCATCTGAAAGCCCACAACATTCCGATCGCCGTTGGCACCAGTTCCTCGCGGCAGTCGTTCGGCCAGAAAACCACCTTGCACCGTGACTGGTTTGCGCTGTTCGACTTCATCGTCACCGCCGATGACCCGGAAGTGGGTGCGGCCAAACCCGCGCCGGATATCTTTCTCACGGCGGCACGACGCCTGGGTGTGGCGCCCGAGGATTGCCTGGTGTTCGAGGATTCGCCATTCGGTGTCACGGCGGCGAAAGCGGCGGGGATGACGGCGATTGCGATCCCGGATGCGGCGATGGCTGACGAAAAGTACGCACACGCCGATGGCATTCTTCGTACGCTGAAGGCGTTCAAGCCCAGCGCCTGCGGCTTGCCAGCGCTCGATTGGGCCTGACACAAAAAATGTGGGAGCGGGCTTGCTCGCGAAGGCGGTGTGTCAGTCGACATTAGTATTGCCTGACACACCGCTTTCGCGAGCAAGCCCGCACACATGGGATTGCGTTTAACTAACGCGTATCAGGCGCCAAAACCACCATCGATAGTCAGGCTGGCCCCTGTGATGTAACCGGCTTCCGGGCCGACAAGGTAGGCGACGAAGCTGGCGATTTCTTCCGCTTCGCCGTAACGGCCAACGGCCATCAGCGGGATCAGGCTTTCGGCGAAGTCACCGCTGGCCGGGTTCATGTCGGTGTCGACCGGGCCCGGTTGCACGTTGTTGATGGTGATGCCCCGTGGGCCCAAATCACGGGCCAGGCCTTTAGTCAGGCCGACCAGCGCCGATTTGCTCATCGCGTACGGGCCGCCACCGGCGAAGGGCATGCGATCGGCGTTGGTGCTGCCGATGTTGATGATGCGACCGCCTTCGGTCATGTGTTTAGCGGCTGCCTGGGTAGCAATGAACACGCTGCGCACGTTGATCGCGAGGGTCTGGTCGAAGTCTTCGAGTTTGAATTCTTCCAGCGGTGCAACAGCCAATACGCCGGCGTTGTTGACCAGGATATCCAGGCGGCCGAAAGCTTTAACGGTCGCGCTCACGGCATTGCGAATGGCCTCGGCGTCGGCGCTGTCGGCCTTGATGGCCAGGGCTTTGCCGCCGTTACCGGTGATGCTGTTTTGCAATTCTTCGGCCTTGGCCGTGGAGCTGACGTAGGTGAAGGCGACTGCCGCGCCTTCAGCGGCCAGGCGTTTGACGATGGCCGCGCCGATACCGCGGGAGCCGCCCTGGATCAGCGCCACTTTGCCGCTGAGGTTCTGAGTAGTCATGTCGATCTCCAAAGTCCCGAGGCGAGATGTCCCGGTTGATGGAGCCTAGTATCGATTCCGGATTACACGTTGTGTAGACGGTAATTGCGATAGTCTGAGTAAACCAAAAGTTTATAGTGGCGTTTATGGAAACCTTCAGCAGTATCGAATGCTTCGTGCGTAGTGCCGAGGTTGGCAGTTTCGCCGAAGCCGCGCGGCGCTTGAGCCTGACCCCGGCGGCAGTCGGCAAGAGTGTCGCCAAACTTGAGGCGCGGCTGGGTGTGCGGCTGTTTCAGCGCAGCACTCGCAGCCTCACATTGACCGAGGCTGGCCAGGTGTTTCTCGGCGAAGTCAGTGCCAGTTTGCTCACGATCCAGAATGCCGTGGCCAATCTCGCCAGCTCGGAAGGGCGCCCGGCGGGCACGCTGAAAGTCAGCATGGGCACGGTGTTCGGACGTTTATACGTTGTACCGTTGCTCGGCGAGTTTTTGCGACGCTTCCCGGCCATCAATCCGGACTGGCATTTCGATAACCGCCAAGTCGATCTGATCGCTCAGGGTTTCGATGCAGCGATCGGTGGAGGATTCGAGCTGCCCCAGGGCGTGGTGGCACGCAAGCTGACATCGGCGCATCGGGTATTGGTGGCGTCAGCCGACTACCTGGCGGCGCATCAGGCGATTGTCGAGCCCGATGATCTCAAGCATCACGATGGCATCCTGATTCGGTCGCCGCAGACGGGGCGCGTGCGTTCCTGGCAGTTGACCGGCCGTTCTCAGCAACACAGCCCGTTGATGCTCAAGGTGCGGATGACCATGAGCGACTCCGAGGCTGCTTGTGCCACCGCAGTCCAGGGGCTGGGCATTGCACTGGTGAGCATGCCGTTCGCTGTGGGTTATCTGGAGGCCGGGACTTTGCAGCGGGTGCTACCGGACTGGTATGTCGATGATGGCAATATTTCTATCTATTACGCCGAACACAAACTGCTACCGGGCAAGACCCGGGCGTTTGTTGATTTCATCATTGAGCAGTTTGCGGAGCAGGGGTTGGGGCAGCGGTTCAGTGCTCTTTGAGCCAGGTTCGAAACCGGGTTGACCTATTCGCGAGCAAGCCCGCTCCCACACTAGATCTGTTGTGAATACAAAATTTGTATTCAATGGAGATCCAATGTGGGAGCGGGCTTGCTCGCGAAGAACGATAACGCGGTCTACTGCCCGAAACGCCCGGGCCAGCCGATAATTTTCTTCGGCCGCGGCGTCGCATAGGTGCGCACCTTCGACGTCGACAACCCCAACCGCACCAACGACTCGGCAATGGTCACTGCCGCCGTCACGCCATCCACCACCGGCACGCCGGTACGCTGGCGAATCTGCTCATCCAGCCCGGCCATGCCGCCGCAGCCCAGGCAAATCACTTCGGCCTTGTCTTCGAATACCGCCAGTTCCGCCTGTCGCACGATGGCCTCAAGGGCGCGCTCGGGATCGGATTCCAGTTCCAGCACGGCCAGGCCACTGGCCCGCACCGATGCGCAACGGTCCCAGAGCCCGGACAGTTTGAGGCGATCCTCGATCAGCGGCACGGTGCGGTCCAGGGTGGTGACCACCGAGTAGGCGTGACCCAGGAACATCGCGGTGCTGGCGCCGGCATCGGTGATGTCCACCACCGGCACGTTGAGCAACTCCTGCAAACCTTCACGACCGTGCTCACCGTAACCGGCCTGGATCACGGCATCGAAGGGTTGGTCGTAGGCCATTACCCGGTCCATCACCGCAATGGCGGCCAGATAGCTTTCGAAATTGCCCTCAATCGAGTCGGCACCGAAATAGGGCGTCAGGCCGACGATTTCGGTCCCGGGCGCGGCCACAGCCTGAGCCTGGCAGGCGATGGCCTGGGTGATGGATTCGGTGGTGTTGACGTTGACCACGAGAATTCGCATGGAAAGTCCTTAATAGCGGGGTGGTTCTGCGGCCCGACTGTGCGGGGCCGCCAGGGAGTTAATGACTGACGTTGTCGACCGCGATGGATTCACCGCTGACATCGGCGTAATGGGGCTGCCGTTTGGCGATGATCAGGTAGAGCATCCCGGCAATCCCGGCACCGATCAGCCAGGAGAACGGCGATACGCTGTCGAAACCCGGTACCAGTGCCAGGACGATGGCGATCAAGGCTGCAGGAATAAACGCCGCCACGGCGCGTAAATTGACCCCTCTGCTGTAGTAATAAGCGCCGTTGGGATCTTCGCTGTACAACTGCGGCACGTTGATCTGGGCTTTTCGTACCAGCCAATAGTCGACCATGATCACGCCGTACAACGGCCCGAGCAGGGCGCCGAGGCCGGACAGGAAATACACGATCACCAACGGGCTGTTGTAGAGGTTCCACGGCAGGATCAACACGGCGATGGTCGCGCTGATCAGCCCGGCACTGCGGAACGTCAGGTATTTCGGCGCCAGGTTGCTGAGCACGAAGGCCGGGGCGACGAAGTTGGCCATGATGTTGACCGCCACGGTGACGATCAGGAAGGCAAGGCAGCCGAGCACCAGGAAGAAGGTATTGGGAATGGAGGCGATGATTTCTGTCGGGCTTTCAATGATCCGGCCATTGATCTGAAATTGCGCGCCGCAGAGCAGGACGGTGATGCTGGCGAACACCAGAATGTTGACCGGCAGACCCCAGAAATTTCCGACCTTGATGGTCTTGCGGCACGGCGATGAGCGAGCGAAGTCGCAGAAATTCAGAATCAGTGTGCCGTAGATCGACAGCCACAATGCGCCACCGGCAAAGATGTTGCGCCACATCTCAGCGCCGGTCAGTGGTTCACGGATCGACCAGGCGATGGTCGCGTTGGCCTGGGTGTACATCCACGCGGCGAGGGCGGCGACGGTCAGCAGAATCACCGGCCCGGCAAACGCCTCGTAGCGCCGTACCATCTCCATGCCATAGGCGAGGATCGCCAGCTGCACGAACCAGATCGCCACGAAACACACCCAGCCAAGGCTCGACAAACCGAGGATCGAGTCGTGGTCGTAGTCGGCGAATCCGGGATGCACCGCCGTCAACAACACGCGTAAGACCACCGACGCCAGGTACGTCTGGATTCCGAACCAGGCGATGGCGATAACGGCGCGGATCAATGCAGGAATCTGCGCCCCGTGAATCCCGAAACTGATCCGGCTGATAACCGGAAACGGCACCCCGGTCTTCTGGCCCATGTAGCCGGAGAGGTTCATGAAGCCATAGACCAGCGCCGCGCCGATCCCCAGCGACAGCAGAATCTGCCAACCGCCCAGACCCAGTGCATAGAGGCCGATGGCGAAGGAGTAGTTGGCGATGTTGTGAACGTCATTGGTCCACAGGGCAAAAATGCTGTAGCGACCCCAGCGTCGACCTTCAGCCTTGGTTGGCGCCAGGTCCTTGTTGTGCAGGCGGGGGCTGAGCACCACGGATTCCTGAAACGTTTGATCGTGGGTGGTGGAGGTGGGGTGTAAGGAGGGCAGATCCAGCGCGATGTTGTTATTGGAGAGACTAGTACGCATTCCGGCAGGCTCCTGAAGCTTGGCATCGCGATGACTGTGCATGAGCGTTGGCTCGACAAATCTTCGTCGCGGGCATCAACCATCATTGGTTACGGGGCATCTGCAGCCTGTACGGGATAGGGCGCTTCAGGCTTGCGGATCTAAAGTGTGTGTATGTTCTGTTTGTGATTGTATACAAAACATGTATGCACTTAAGCCAGATCCATGCCACCCAGCGGTCTATAAATTTCGACGCTAATTTCGTTTTGTTATCGATTGCTAATAAGTGACTGAAAAAAAGGCAATATAAATTGACCGATTGAACAGGTATTTATTTTTCGGCGGAGGTTGTGGGAAAAGACGACTGAAGGCGTCAGCAAAGGAAGATGTAACTTTTTGGGGCGCAGAAACGAGAAGTGCACACACAAATGGCACCGATGGTGACATTCGTGTGTACACATTTTTTCAGCTAGAACATAGGACCTGTGGGAGCGGGCTTGCTCGCGAAGGCGCACTGACATTCAACATTGATGGCGACTGGCACGCCGCTTTCGCGAGCAAGCCCGCTCCCACAAGGAGTGTCACAAGGCTTAGGGTTATGCCTTGGATTTGCTGATGATATTCCCCGCATGCAACCCGCATTCTTTCTGCGTCGCTTCTTCCCACCACCAGCGACCTTCACGCTCGTGCTGGTTCGGCAGCACCGGGCGGGTGCAGGGTTCGCAGCCGATGCTGATGAAGCCACGCTCATGCAGGCTGTTGTAGGGCAGCTCGAGCATGCGGATGTAGCCCCAGATTTCTTCGCTGGTCATCTGCGCCAGCGGGTTGAATTTGTACAGGGTGCGTTCCGGGGTGGAAAACGCCGTATCGATTTCCAGCACCGCCACGGCGCTGCGGGTGCCTGGGCTCTGGTCCCGGCGCTGGCCGGTAGCCCAGGCTTTGACTCCCGAGAGCTTGCGACGCAATGGCTCGATCTTGCGGATGCCGCAGCATTCGCCATGGCCGTCCTTGTAGAAACTGAACAAGCCTTTTTCCTTCACGAAAGGTTCGAGCTTGGTGTAGTCCGGCGACACCAGTTCGATGTCGATCTTGTAGTGCTCGCGCACTTGATCGATGAAGCGGTAGGTCTCGGGGTGCAAGCGGCCGGTGTCGAGGCTGAACACTTTGACGTTCTTGTTCAGCTTCCAGGCCATGTCCACCAGCACCACGTCTTCGGCGCCGCTAAAAGATATCCACAGCTCATCGCCGAACTCGGCGAACGCGAGTTTCAGGATGTCCTGGGCGGATTTGTTGGCATAGGTCGTGGCGAGTTCCACGACATCGAACGATGGGCTCATCAGGGCGGCTTCCTACAGGTCGGTGGCGCTGGGCGCTCTATATGGGGCTGATGGTAACAAAATCCTGCGGCGACTGGCGCGCGCTCTGCGTTGCGCAGCCGGGGCCGAGTCGCTAGAGTTCGGCAGTCCTTTTATTCGCTCGACTCAATAAACAATACAAATGGGAGTGTCTTGTGGAAATTGCCTGTCTGGATCTTGAAGGTGTATTGGTCCCGGAAATCTGGATCGCCTTCGCCGAAAAAACCGGGATCGACTCCCTCAAGGCCACCACTCGGGATATTCCCGACTACGACGTGCTGATGAAGCAGCGCCTTCGGATCCTCGACGAGCACGGCCTGAAGCTCGCCGACATCCAGGAAGTCATCGCGACCCTCAAGCCGCTGGACGGTGCCGTCGAGTTCGTCAACTGGCTGCGCGAGCGCTTCCAAGTGGTGATTCTGTCGGACACCTTCTACGAGTTCTCCCAGCCGCTGATGCGTCAGCTGGGCTTTCCGACCTTGCTCTGCCATCGTCTGGTGACCGACGATGCCGGTCGGGTGACGAGCTATCAGTTGCGTCAGAAAGATCCCAAGCGTCAGTCGGTATTGGCCTTCAAGAGCCTCTACTATCGCGTGATTGCGGCGGGTGACTCCTACAACGACACCACGATGTTGGGCGAGGCGGATGCCGGGATTCTGTTCCATGCGCCGGACAACGTGATTCGTGAGTTTCCACAGTTCCCGGCGGTGCACAGCTTTGAAGAGCTGAAGCAAGAGTTCATCAAGGCTTCGAATCGGGCGTTAAGTTTGTAGTCGTCTGGTTGGACGCCTTCGCGGGCAAGCCCGCTCCCACAGGTTCATCGCGATACCTGTGGGAGCGGGCTTGCTCGCGAAGTTTTTAGAGGTTTTGCAAGGTATCGAGCAACACCTTCACTTTGGTGATCGACTCCTGATACTCGGCCTGCCACTCGGAGTCCGCGACGATTCCGCCGCCGCCCCAGCAACACACCTGCCCATCCTTGACCAGCAAACTGCGAATCGCGATGGAGCTGTCCATCTCGCCGCGCACGTCCAGATACAGCAACGAACCGCAATACAATCCGCGCCGGGTCGGTTCCAGCTCGTCGATGATCTGCATCGCGCGAATCTTCGGCGCTCCGGTAATCGAACCACCGGGGAAGCTGCCGGCGATCAGGTCCAGCGCGTCTCGGTCGTCCGCCAATTCCCCGGTGACGCTGCTCACCAGGTGATGCACGTTCGGATAGCTTTCCAGGCTGAACAACTCCGGCACCCGCACCGAACCGATGCGGCAGGTGCGGCCGAGGTCGTTGCGCAGCAGGTCGACGATCATCAGGTTTTCCGCGCGGTCCTTGGGACTGGCCAGCAGTTCGGCGGCGTTTGCCGCATCTTCCGCTGCGGTCAGCCCCCGAGGACGGGTGCCTTTGATCGGGCGGGTTTCCACGTGGCGCTCGCTGACTTTGACGAAACGCTCAGGCGACAGGCTCAGCACCGCGCCGCCCTCGGGCAGGCTCTGGAAACCGGAAAACGGCGTCGGGCATGCTGCCCGCAGTGCGCAGTACGCCGCCCATGGATCACCCTGACATTGGGCACGGAAACGCTGGGCGAAGTTGACTTGATAGCAGTCGCCGGCCTGGATGTACTGCTGAATGCGCTCTAGCGCCTGGCGATATTCATCAGCGTTCAGGTCGGCGCTCATCGGCGCCTTCAGTTTGAAAGGCTCGACCGGTTCAGGCGCAGGCTGGCTGAACAGCTGGATCAGGCGCTGACGCTCGCTGTCGATCAGCGTCGGATGGAACACCAATTGTGTGGTGGACAGTTGGTGGTCGCTGATCAGCGCCCAGTCGTACAGGCCGAAGCGTGCGTCGGGCAATTGCAGGTCGTCTCGCGCCTGACTCGGCAGGTTTTCCAGGTGCCGGCCGAAATCGTAGCTCAGGTAGCCGATCAGGCCGCCCGCGAAGGGCAGGTCATGGGGCAGCGCGGCTTCACCCAGTCGGGCCAGGTTATCGCGCAGGCGTTGCAGGAAATCGCTGCCACTTTCGTCAGGCAGTACCGCCAGTTGCTCCAGCGGCCAGGCACTGAGCAAGTCATAACGTCCGCGATCGGCGGTTGGCCGGCCACTGTCGAGCAGCACGGCACCGGGAGCATGACGAATCGCCGCGAAGTACTCGGCGGGGTTGGCGCGATAGGGGAGTGGGTGTACGGAACAGGTCAACATGGGCGGGGCAGATCAGCCATCGAGGCGGGGGAGCGATTGTAGTCCCCTCGGGGAATTGCTCCTAGAGGGATGTCGGGGATTGGCAGGTTGGCGGCTGGGTTGAGCGCTGTAGTGACTGGGAGTCAGTCTTCGCGAGCAAGCCCGCTCCCACATTGGATCTTCGGTGCGACACAGGTCCAGTGTGGGAGCGGGCTTGCTCGCGAAGGCCGCGCCTCGGTTCAGGATCAGCCCTCAACCGCCGGAATATGCCCAAACATCTCCTGAACAAATTCCACCCGCTCTTCAACCGTTTCGGTAATCCCGCGAGCCTTCAACGATTCCAGCCGCGCCTCGACCGCATGGGTACGCAGCGTCAGGCCGCAATCGTTGGCAATCTGAATGTTCAGGCCAGGCCGGGCATTGAGTTCGAGAATCAGCGGCCCTTTCTCCTGGTCCAGCACCATGTCGACACCGATGTAACCCAACCCGCACAGCTCGTAGCAGCCGGCGGCGAGTTTCATGAAACCGTCCCAGTAGGGCAGTTGCACTCCATCCACTGCGTTGGTGGTGTCCGGGTGCTTGGTGATGATGTTGTTCAGCCAGGTACCGCGCAGGGTCAGGCCGGTCGCCAGGTCCACGCCGACGCCGATGGCGCCTTGGTGCAGGTTGGCCTTGCCGCCAGACTGACGGGTTGGCAAGCGCAGCATGGCCATGACCGGATAGCCCATCAGCACGATGATGCGAATGTCCGGCACGCCTTCGTAGCTGATGCTCTTGAAGATCTGGTCCGGGGTCACGCGGTATTCGATCAGCGCCCGATCACGGTGGCCGCCCAACGAATACAGACCGGTCAGGATGCTGGAAATCTGATGTTCGATTTCCTCATGGCTGATGATCTTGCCGGACACCGTGCGATAGCGTCCCTCGAAGCGGTCGGCGATCACCAGGATGCCGTCACCACCGGCGCCCTGGGCCGGTTTAATCACGAAGTCATTGCGCCCGCCGATGATGTCGTCGAGGTTGTCGATTTCCTTCTCGGTGGAGATCACGCCATACAGTTCCGGCACATGAATGCCGGCGGCGATGGCGCGTTCCTTGGTGATGATCTTGTCATCGACGATCGGGTACAGACTGCGCTTGTTGTACTTGAGTACGTAGTCCGCGTTACGCCGATTGATCCCCATGATGCCCCGGGCTTCCAGGGCCTTCCAGGTCTTCCAGAAACCGAACATCAGGCGTCAGCCTTCTTGAGGAAAGCCTTGAAACGCACCAGTTCGGTCAGGCGGTAGCCGCGATAACGACCCATTGCCAGCATGAAGCCCACCAGGATCAACAGGATCGCCGGGAAGGTGAACACGAAGTAGACCAGCTCCGGCACGCTCATGATCAAGTGCGCCAGCGCGGCGGCGAACAGCGTCCCGATCGCCACTTTCATGGCATGGCCGGAACCGCGTTCTTCCCAGGTGATCGACAGGCGTTCGATGGTCATGGTCAGGATCACCATCGGGAACAGCGCGACCGACAACCCGCGTTCCAGGCCGAGCTTATGGCTGAACAGGCTGATGGCTGCGATCAACACCACCACGAAAGTCAGTACCACCGACAGCCTCGGCAGCATTTGCAGCTTCAGGTGTTCAAGGTAGGAACGTAGCGACAGCCCCAGCGCCGTGATCACGGTAAACAGAATGATGCCGAAGCCCAGCTGCGTCTCCCGGAAGGCCAGGGCGATCAGCACCGGGGTAAAGGTGCCGAGGGTCTGCAAGCCGACCAGGTTGCGCAGGATCAGGATCACCAGCACGCCGATCGGGATCATCACCATGATCATGAAGGTCTGTTGGGTTTGTAGCGGCAAACCGTACAACGAGTATTCGAGGAAGTTGGCGTCGGTGTTTTCGTCGGTCAGCTTGGCCAGGCGAATGGCGTTCATTTCGCTGTTGTTCATGCTGAAGGTAACGGTAGCTTTCTTGCCGCCATCGACGGTGATCAGGTTTTCATCGCCGGTCCACCACAGCAGGCGGTCGGTCGGCAGGCCCTGTTCACCGGTTTCCGGGTTGAAGTACAGCCAGTCGGTGCCATTGAAGCTGCGCAGCCACAGTTCCGGCACTTGTGGTTGGTCGGCCACCAGACGAATGGTGTGGACCTTTTCCACGGGTACGTGGGCGATGGACAGCACCAGTTCGACGATCCGGGCTTTTTGCCCGGTGGACGGATCGCCACCCAGCAGCAGTTTCACGTTGTCGTCGTTGAGATTGTTGACACGCTTGATGGCTTCGCCGATGAAGGTTTCGACGTCGGCCGAATGCTGGCGGATTGGCGCGAGCAGGGCTTCGGCGGCGACCTTTTCCGGACCTTCGACGGCAATGCTGTCGCGGAAGGTCGGGCCTTTGATCTTGGATTTTTCACCGGTGTAGCGCTTGGTCAGCACCAGGCGGTAATAAAGGGTCTGGTTGCCCTTGGCCCGACGCGCCGACCAGGTGACCTTGCGGTTGCCGTCGACCCGGTTCACGGCCACGCCGTAGTTATTGGAGATGAAACTCTCGTTGAGGCTGACGTAGTCGCGGCTCAGCGGCGGCACGAACATCTGGATCTTCACCGGGTCCTTGGCGCTGGCGACGAACTCGACCTTGGCGTCGATGTTCCACAAGTCGTCGGTGGCGTCTTCGGTCACGGGAATGCCGAGCACGAAGATCTGATAGGCCGTAACTGAAATGCCCAGGACCACCAGGATGGCGATCAGCAGTTTCAGATGGAGGGTAAGAGAGCGCATTGGAATTACTCTGCGGTATGTGCGTCGGTGGCGCAGGCGGGTTTGCCAGCAGCGTATTTAAGACTGGGGTCGACCAGCGCATCGAAGCGTTTGAGCGCTTCGGAGCCAATCAGGAGCGGGTATTGGAAGGCACTTCGGTCGGTTAGGTTCACTTCGATGGTGCGTAAAGCCGAACCCATGCAGATATCCAGCTCGATCACCGGACGGGCGGTGTACTTCTTGCCTTCTTCCGGATCGTAGTCGCCGGCCCGGCGCTTGATCTTGCTGACCCGGGCCAGAGGCCGTTCGATCGGGTGCGAATGCGCGGCGTCGATGGCCAGGTAGAAACGTACCCAGGACTCGCCATTGCGTTTGAAACGTTTGATGTCGCGGGCACTCAGGGAAGCGGTTTTTGCCCCGGTGTCGAGTTTGGCGGCGACTTCAAGGTCAATGCCATCCAGGGACGCGTACTCATTGAGACCGTACACGGTCTTTCCCCCCGCCGCGGCTACACCTGGCAGGCAAAGAAGATAAAGGAATGTCGGGAAGGGCTTGAGTCTCATAAATCCTGGTGTGCAGCGGTCCGTACTTCGATTCAAGACCCTGGCATTGCTGCGCAAGCTCCCTCGTATGCCTATCAACTATTTATGACAAGCCATGCAGATGTCACAAACAAATGCGGCCGGCATTCTAGCACGGTGGTTTTATGGCGCCAGCGCTGGCAGGCAGCTATAAACAGAAGGGCTGCTTCGTTATGGTGCAGTCGGTTATTAGACGATTGTCGACAATACCTATTTATCCTTTGACTGTTAGGCCTGTTTTCGTTAGTTTTTGCGGCATTAGCTTTCAAGGTGTCGACAATATGCTGGATCAACTCGATCCCCCAGTCATGGTGCAAGACGATTCGGAGACGCTTTCCGAGAATGTCTTCCGGCGCATTCAGGCGGCCATCGTCAAGGGCGAAATCGCCCCGGGCAGCAAGATCTCCGAGCCTGAACTGGCACGAACCTACGGCATCAGCCGCGGGCCGCTGCGTGAGGCGATCCACCGTCTGGAAGGCCAGCGCCTGCTGGTTCGCGTGCCGCACGTCGGCGCGCGGGTGGTGTCGCTGAGCCACGCCGAGCTGCTGGAACTGTACGAGATTCGCGAGTCCCTCGAAGGCATGGCCTGCCGTCTGGCGGCTGAGCGCATGACCGTCGAAGAAATCGACGAGCTGCGCCGGGTCCTCGAAACCCACGAGCGCGATGCGGCGTTTCAGGCCGGCGTCGGCTACTACCAGCAGGAAGGCGATTTCGACTTCCACTACCGGATTATCCAGGGCAGCGGTAACCGCACCCTGACCCAGATGCTCTGCGGCGAGCTCTATCAACTGGTGCGCATGTACCGCATCCAGTTTTCCACCACCCCCAATCGCCCACGCCAGGCCTTTGCCGAGCACCACCGAATTCTCGATGCCATCGCCGACCGTGACGGTGAGCTGGCCGAGTTGTTGATGCGCCGTCACATCGGCGCCTCCAAACGCAATATCGCCCGTCACTACCAGGACGGCGCTAACCCGACAGCCACTGAACGAGGTGAGTCATGAGTTTGAACAAGAGCACTCCAGGCCAGCGTTTCCGCGATGCGGTCGCCAGCGAACATCCGCTGCAAGTGGTCGGCGCGATCAACGCCAACCACGCGCTGCTGGCCAAGCGCGCCGGTTTCAAGGCTATTTACCTGTCCGGTGGCGGGGTGGCTGCCGGCTCCCTCGGCGTGCCGGACCTGGGCATCACCGGCCTGGATGATGTGCTAACCGACGTGCGCCGCATCACCGACGTCTGCGACCTGCCGCTGCTGGTGGACGTGGACACCGGCTTCGGTTCCTCGGCGTTCAACGTCGCGCGCACCGTCAAGTCGATGATCAAGTTCGGCGCGGCGGCGATTCACATCGAAGACCAGGTCGGCGCCAAGCGCTGCGGTCACCGTCCTAATAAAGAGATCGTGTCCCTGCAGGAAATGGTCGACCGCATCAAGGCTGCCGTCGATGCCCGCACCGATGACAGCTTCGTGATCATGGCCCGTACCGACGCGCTGGCGGTGGAAGGTTTGGAGTCGGCGCTGGAACGTGCCGAGGCGTGCATCGAAGCCGGTGCCGACATGATCTTCCCGGAAGCCATCACCGAGCTGGACATGTACAAGCTGTTCGCCAGCCGCGTGAAAGCGCCGATCCTGGCCAACATCACCGAATTTGGCGCGACGCCGCTGTACACCACCGAACAGCTCGCCGGCGCCGACGTGTCGCTGGTGCTGTACCCGCTGTCGGCCTTCCGCGCGATGAACAAAGCCGCGGAAAACGTCTACACCGCAATCCGCCGCGATGGCACGCAACAGAACGTCATCGACACCATGCAGACCCGCATGGAGCTTTACGATCGCATCGACTACCACACCTTCGAGCAGAAGCTCGATGCGCTGTTTGCTGCGAAGAAATAATGAAAGCCCTGTAAGAGCGAAGCTTGCTCGCGAAGACGCACTGACATTCAAAATCAATGTCGTCTGAGACACCGCTTTCGCGAGCAACCTTCGCTCGTACAAGTTTCCCTAACAAATTCAAGAAAAACTGGAGACAGCAATGGCCGAAGCAAAAGTACTCAGTGGCGCCGGGCTCCGTGGCCAGGTTGCCGGGCAAACCGCACTGTCCACCGTGGGCCAGTCGGGTGCAGGCCTGACCTATCGCGGCTACGACGTTCGCGAACTGGCGGCTGACGCGCAATTCGAAGAAGTGGCGTACCTGCTGCTTTACGGCGAACTGCCGACCAAGGCTCAACTGGATGACTACATCAGCAAACTGGGCAAGCTGCGCGACCTGCCGCAAGCGCTCAAGGAAGTGCTGGAACGCATCCCCGCCGACGCCCATCCGATGGATGTGATGCGCACCGGTTGCTCGTTCCTGGGCAACATCGAACCAGAGAAAGACTTCTCCGAGCAGCACGACAAAACCGACCGTCTGCTGGCCGCGTTCCCGGCGATCATGTGCTACTGGTATCGCTTCAGCCACGACGGCAAGCGCATCAGCTGCGTAAGTGACGAGCCTTCCATCGGCGGCCACTTCCTGCACCTGCTGCATGACAAGAAGCCGAGCGACTTGCACGTCAAGGTGATGAACGTTTCGCTGATCCTCTACGCGGAACACGAGTTCAACGCATCGACCTTCACCGCCCGGGTGTGTGCCTCGACCCTGTCGGACATGTATTCCTGCGTGACGGCGGCCATCGGTTCCCTGCGCGGTCCGTTGCACGGTGGGGCCAACGAAGCGGCGATGGAAATGATCGAGCGCTTCAGCTCGCCGGAAGAGGCGATCAAAGGCACCCTCGGCATGCTCGAACGCAAGGACAAGATCATGGGCTTCGGTCACGCGATCTATAAGGACAATGATCCGCGTAACGAGGTGATCAAGGGCTGGTCGAAAAAACTCGCCGACGAAGTGGGCGACACAGTGTTGTTCCCGGTTTCCGAAGCCATCGACAAGACCATGTGGGAACAGAAAAAACTGTTCCCGAACGCCGACTTCTACCATGCGTCGACGTACCACTTCATGGGCATCCCGACCAAGTTGTTCACACCGATTTTCGTCTGCTCGCGCCTGACCGGCTGGGCGGCGCATGTGTTCGAACAACGTGCCAACAACCGCATCATCCGCCCGAGCGCCGAGTACGTCGGCGTCGAACAGCGCAAGTTCGTGCCAATCGAACAACGCTGAATGGTGGGAGCGCCGACGCAGGGATTTGAACATATCGCAAATCCCTGTGGGAGCGGGCTTGCCCGCGATGACGGAGTCACATTCGACATAAATGTCGCCTGACCCACCGCAATCGCGGGAAAGCCCGCTCCCACAGGGGTTGTGTTGACTTCGAGCCCGGTGTCTTGCCCCACCCTTTGAAACTACCGTGACCGAGTCCTGACGATGAACACTGAATTCCGCAAACCGCTGCCCGGCAGCCATCTGGATTACTTCGACGTCCGTGCGGCGGTCGAGGCCATCCAGCCTGGCGCCTACGACACTCTGCCGTACACCTCACGCGTGCTGGCGGAAAACCTGGTGCGTCGCTGCGACCCGGCCACGCTCACCGAATCCCTGAAGCAATTCATCGAGCGCAAACGCGACCTCGATTTCCCGTGGTTCCCGGCCCGCGTGGTGTGCCACGACATTCTTGGCCAGACTGCCCTGGTCGACCTCGCCGGCCTGCGTGACGCCATCGCCCTGCAAGGTGGCGACCCGGCGCAAGTGAACCCGGTGGTGCCGACGCAACTGATCGTCGACCACTCCCTGGCCGTCGAGCGCGGTGGTTTCGATCCGGAGGCGTTCGAAAAGAACCGCGCCATCGAAGACCGTCGCAACGAAGACCGCTTCCACTTCATCAACTGGACCAAAAAAGCCTTCAAGAACGTCGACGTGATCCCGCCGGGCAACGGGATCATGCACCAGATCAACCTGGAGAAAATGTCTCCGGTGATCCAGGTGCGTGACGGCGTGGCGTTCCCCGACACCTGCGTCGGCACCGACAGCCACACCCCACACGTCGATGCGCTGGGCGTGATCGCCATCGGTGTCGGTGGTCTGGAAGCGGAAAGCGTGATGCTCGGCCGCGCGTCGTGGATGCGTCTGCCGGAAAGTGTCGGCGTCGAACTGACCGGCAAGCTGCAACCGGGCATCACCGCCACCGACATGGTGCTGGCGCTGACCGAGTTCCTGCGTCAGCAAAAAGTCGTCGGTGCGTGGCTGGAGTTCTTCGGTGAAGGCGCTTCCGCGCTGACCCTCGGCGACCGCGCGACCATTTCCAACATGGCCCCGGAATACGGCGCCACCGCGGCGATGTTCTACATCGACCAGCAAACCATCGACTACCTGAAACTGACCGGCCGTGAAGACGAGCAGGTGCAACTGGTCGAGAACTACGCCAAGACCACAGGCCTGTGGGCCGACAGCCTGAAGGGCGCGCAATACGAGCGCGGATTGACCTTCGACTTGTCCTCGGTGGTGCGCAACATGGCCGGCCCGAGCAACCCGCACGCTCGTGTCGCCACCACGGACCTCGCTGCCCAAGGCATCTCCGGCCAGTGGACCGAAGTGCCCGGCCAGATGCCGGACGGCGCGGTGATCATCGCCGCCATCACCAGCTGCACCAACACCAGCAACCCGCGCAACGTCATCGCCGCTGGGCTGCTGGCGCGCAATGCCAACAAGCTCGGGCTGACTCGCAAGCCGTGGGTCAAATCGTCCCTGGCGCCGGGTTCGAAAACCGTCGCGCTGTACCTGGATGAAGCCGGGCTGACCAGTGAACTGGAGCAGTTGGGCTTCGGCATCGTCGCCTTCGCTTGCACGACCTGCAACGGCATGTCCGGCGCGCTGGACCCGGTGATCCAGCAAGAGATCATCGACCGCGATCTGTACGCCACCGCTGTGCTGTCCGGCAACCGCAACTTCGACGGGCGGATTCACCCGTACGCCAAGAACGCATTCCTCGCGTCTCCGCCGCTGGTGGTCGCTTACGCCATCGCCGGGACCATCCGTTTCGACATCGAAAAAGATGTGCTGGGCCTGGACGCAGAGGGCAAGGAAATTCGCCTGAAAGACATCTGGCCGAGCGACGAAGAGATCGACGCGGTGGTCAAGGCTTCGGTTAAACCTGAGCAGTTCCGTCAGGTCTACATCCCGATGTTCGCCATCCACGAAGACACCGGTCCGAAAGTCACGCCGCTGTACGACTGGCGCGAGATGAGCACCTACATCCGCCGTCCGCCGTACTGGGAAGGCGCATTGGCCGGCGCGCGTCCGCTCAAGGGCATGCGCCCATTGGCGGTGCTGCCGGACAACATCACCACCGATCACCTGTCGCCTTCGAACGCCATCATGCTCGACAGCGCCGCCGGCGAATACCTGGCGAAAATGGGCCTGCCGGAAGAGGACTTCAACTCTTACGCAACACACCGTGGTGATCACCTGACTGCGCAACGCGCCACCTTCGCCAACCCGAAACTGTTCAACGAAATGGTCCAGGAAAACGGCAAGGTCAAGCAGGGTTCCTTGGCCCGCGTCGAGCCGGAAGGCCAGGTCATGCGCATGTGGGAAGCCATCGAAACCTACATGGAGCGCAAGCAGCCGCTGATCATCATCGCCGGCGCCGACTACGGTCAGGGCTCGTCCCGCGACTGGGCGGCGAAGGGCGTGCGTCTGGCCGGTGTGGAAGCGATTGCGGCCGAGGGCTTCGAACGTATCCACCGCACCAACCTGGTGGGCATGGGCGTGTTGCCGCTGGAGTTCAAGCCGGGCACCGACCGCAAGACGTTGGGCATCGACGGCAGCGAAACCTACGACGTGATCGGTGAACGCACCCCGCGTGCAGAGCTGACGCTGGTGATTAACCGCAAGAATGGCGAACGCGTCGAAGTGCCGGTGACCTGCCGCCTCGACACCGCCGAAGAAGTGTCGATCTATGAGGCCGGCGGCGTGTTGCAACGCTTCGCGCAGGACTTCCTCGAATCGGCGGTTGCCGTTTAACACGATGAGCTCGTGCGGGGCCATGCGGTCCCGCTCGATCCTAAAAGGAACACCATGGCCCACGTACCGCAAATCAAGATCGCCGCCACCTACATGCGTGGCGGCACCAGCAAAGGCGTGTTCTTCAGCCTCAAGGACCTGCCCGAAGCGGCACAAATTCCAGGTCAGGCGCGCGATGCGTTATTGCTGCGTGTGATCGGCAGTCCCGATCCCTACGACAAGCAAATCGACGGCATGGGCGGCGCGACCTCCAGCACCAGCAAAACCGTGATCCTGTCGAAAAGCATCAAGGCCGATCACGACGTTGATTACCTGTTCGGTCAAGTCTCCATCGACAAGCCTTACGTCGACTGGAGCGGCAACTGCGGCAACCTGTCGGCAGCGGTCGGTTCGTTCGCCATCAGCAACGGTCTGGTGGATGCCAGCCGCATTCCGCAAAACGGCGTGGCCGTGGTTCGCGTGTGGCAGGCCAACATCGGCAAGACCATCATCGCCCACGTACCAATCACCAATGGTGAGGTGCAGGAAACCGGCGACTTCGAACTCGACGGCGTGACCTTTCCGGCCGCCGAAGTGCAGGTCGAATTTATGGACCCGGCGGCGGAAGAAGAGGGCGGTGGCGGTTCGATGTTCCCTACCGGCAACCTGGTGGATGACCTGGAAGTACCCGGCGTCGGAACCTTCAAGGCGACCATGATCAACGCGGGCATCCCGACGATCTTCGTTAATGCCGAAGACATCGGTTACACCGGCACCGAATTGCAGGGCGCGATCAACGGCGACCCGAAAGCCTTGCTGATGTTCGAAACGATTCGGGCCTACGGCGCGTTGCGCATGGGGCTGATTTCGAACCTCGACGAAGCGGCCAAGCGTCAGCACACGCCGAAGGTGGCGTTCGTTGCAAAACCTGCGGATTACGTGGCTTCCAGCGGAAAGGCGATTGCGGCTGGCGACGTCGACCTGCTGGTGCGCGCGCTCTCCATGGGCAAGTTGCACCACGCAATGATGGGCACCGCTGCGGTGGCTATTGGCACGGCCGCGGCGATTTCCGGCACGTTGGTGAACCTCGCGGCGGGCGGCATCGAACGCAACGCCGTGCGCTTCGGCCATCCGTCCGGCACCTTGCGCGTGGGGGCAGAAGCCAGCCTCGTGAACGGTGAATGGAAAGTGAACAAAGCCATCATGAGCCGCAGTGCGCGGGTGTTGATGGAAGGTTATGTCCGTGTGCCGGGTGATTCTTTCTGACCCTGACACCGAACCAATGTGGGAGCGGCGGTGTGACGATTCGACTTGCTCGCGAAGACGGACTGACATTCAACATGGATGTCGACTGATACACCGCTTTCGCGAGCAAGCCCGCTCCCACATTTGATCTCCATTACCAAAATAAGAATGTTGTAACTGACTGAGATTGCCCCTGAACCGAGGTCCCATCAACGAACCACTGACCGAGTGAATCGAACATGAGCGCCAACGTCGACCTGAACAACCGCCCTGACTACGACGCGGTCCTGCAGGAGATCGCTGACTACGTCTTGAGCTTCAATATCGAGTCCAAAGAAGCGTTGGACACCGCCCGCAACTGCCTGATGGATACATTGGGTTGCGGCCTCCTGGCCCTGCGTTTTCCCGAATGCACCAAACACCTCGGGCCTATCGTCGAAGGCACCGTCGTCCCGTTCGGAGCGCGGGTGCCCGGCACCAGTTTCCGGCTCGACCCGGTCAAGGCCGCCTGGGACATTGGCTGCATAGTCCGCTGGCTCGATTACAACGACACCTGGCTCGCGGCCGAATGGGGGCATCCGTCGGATAACCTGGGCGGCATTCTCGCGGTGGCCGATCACCTGTCGCAAAAGCGCCTGGCCAATGGCGATGCGCCGCTGACCGTTCGCGCGGTGCTCGAAGCCATGATCATGGCTCACGAGATTCAGGGCATCATCGCGCTGGAAAACTCCTTCAACCGAGTAGGCCTCGATCACGTGATCCTGGTGAAAGTCGCCTCGACCGCCGTTACCGCCAAGCTGATGGGCGCCAATCGCGAGCAGTTGCTGTCAGCGTTGTCCCACGCCTTTGCCGACGGCCAGGCGCTGCGCACGTATCGGCATGCGCCGAATGCCGGGTCGCGCAAATCCTGGGCGGCAGGCGATGCATCCAGCCGTGGCGTGCGGCTGGCGGACATTGCGATGCGCGGCGAAATGGGCATCCCCGGCGTACTGAGCGCCAATCAATGGGGTTTCTACGACGTGCTGTTCAGCCACACCAACAACGACCTGGCGCTCAAGCCTGAAGACAAACGTGCCTTCAGCTTCACCCGGCCGTACGGCAGCTATGTGATGGAGAACGTGCTGTTCAAGATCAGTTTTCCCGCAGAGTTCCACGCACAAACCGCCTGCGAAGCGGCGGTGACCCTGCACCCGCAAGTCAGGAATCGCCTGCACGAGATCGACAAAATCGTCATCACCACCCACGAGTCGGCGATCCGCATCATTTCCAAGGTCGGCCCGTTGGCCAACGCGGCCGACCGTGATCACTGCATCCAGTACATGACCGCTGTGCCACTGGCCTTTGGCAACTTGGTCGCCGAGCACTACGAAGACGATTTCCACAAGGCACATCCGATCATCGATGTGCTGCGAGACAAAATGGTCATCGTGGAAAATCCGCGCTACACCCGCGAGTACCTGGAGGCCGACAAGCGTTCCATTGCCAATGCGATTCAGGTGTTCTTCAAGGACGGTTCCAGCACCGAAATCGTGGAAGTCGAGTACCCGATCGGCCATCGTCGTCGCCGCACCGACGGCATTCCGTTGCTGGAGGACAAGTTCAAGGCGAACCTGGCGACGCGATTCACGGCGCAGCGAAACGCTGAGATTTTTGCGTTGTGCACCGATCAGGCAGCGCTTGAAGCGACACCGGTGAACCGGTTTGTGGATTTGTTTGTGATTTAGGAGACCGCGTTATCGTTCTTCGCGAGCAAGCCCGCTCCCATACTGGATCTTCGGCGTGACATAGATCCAATGTGGGAGCGGGCTTGCTCGCGAAGGCGGCCAGAAAGTCTCCGCAAATCTACTTGAACCGCCGCTCCACCCCTTTCTCCACCAGAATCTTCGCCGAAATCTCTTCCACCGAAAAATGCGTGGAATTGATATTCGGAATGTTCTCGCGGCGAAACAGGTTTTCCACCTCGCGCACTTCGAATTCGCACTGCGCGTAACTCGAATAGCGACTGTTGGGCTTGCGTTCGTTGCGGATCGCGGTGAGGCGGTCCGGGTCGATGGTCAGGCCGAACAGCTTGTGTTGGTGGGCGCGCAGGGCGGTCGGCAGTTGCAGGCGCTCCATGTCGTCTTCGGTCAGCGGGTAGTTGGCCGCGCGGATGCCGAATTGCATGGCCATGTACAGGCAGGTCGGGGTCTTGCCGCAGCGCGACACGCCTACCAGGATCAGGTCGGCCTTGTCGTAGTAGTGCGTGCGGGCGCCGTCGTCGTTGTCGAGGGCGAAGTTCACCGCCTCGATCCGCTCCATATAATTGGAGTTGCCACCGATGGAGTGGGATTTGCCGACGGTGTAGGAAGAATGCTCGGTCAGTTCCTGTTCAAGGGGCGCCAGGAAGGTCGAGAAAATGTCGATCATGAAACCATTGGACGTTGCGAGGATCTCACGAATGTCCTGATTGACGATGGTGTCGAAGATAATCGGCCGAAAGCCGTCGGTTTCGGCGGCTTTGTTGATTTGTTGTACCATGGCCCGCGCTTTATCCACGTTGTCGATGTATGGCCGCGTGAATTTGCTGAAGGTAATGTTTTCGAACTGCGCCAGGAGGCTTTGGCCGAGGGTCTCGGCAGTAATGCCGGTGCCGTCGGAAATAAAGAAAGCAGATCGTTTCATTTGCACCTTGGGCCTTAAGCTAATGATCATTCTTGGATATGATAGGCGCGATTTGCCGGCCGCCAGTGGCCCGCATTCTCACTTATTTTCCAGGTCCAGGCCATACAGCTGGCAAACGCTCTGTCGAGCAGCCGGCTTCTGAGCTTTTCCAACACAGTTAGTGGAGAGATCACCTTGGTAGAGTACGTAGTTTCCCTCGATAAGCTCGGCGTTCATGATGTGGAGCATGTGGGGGGCAAGAACGCATCCCTGGGCGAGATGATCAGTAACCTTGCAGGTGCCGGTGTATCGGTGCCCGGTGGCTTCGCCACGACAGCTCAGGCTTATCGTGATTTTCTGGAACTGAGCGGCCTGAACGATCAGATCCACGCCGCACTCGACGCCCTGGACGTCGACGATGTCAACGCCCTGGCCAGGACCGGCGCCCAGATCCGTCAATGGATCATGGAAGCCGAATTCCCCGAGAAGCTCAACGCCGAGATCCGCACCGCGTTCGCCACGCTGTCGGCCGGCAACCCTGACATGGCCGTGGCCGTGCGCTCTTCCGCTACCGCCGAAGACCTGCCGGACGCTTCCTTCGCCGGTCAGCAGGAAACCTTCCTGAACATCCGTGGTGTCGAAAACGTCATTCGCGCCGCCAAAGAGGTGTTCGCCTCCCTTTTCAACGACCGTGCCATTTCGTACCGCGTCCACCAGGGCTTTGACCACAAGCTGGTGGCCCTATCGGCCGGCGTGCAGCGCATGGTCCGCTCCGAAACCGGCACCGCCGGCGTGATGTTCACCCTCGATACCGAATCGGGCTTCCGTGACGTGGTGTTCATCACCGGCGCCTACGGCCTGGGTGAAACCGTCGTACAAGGCGCGGTGAACCCGGATGAGTTCTACGTCCACAAAGGCACGCTGGCAGCCGGTCGTCCGGCCATCCTGCGTCGCAACCTGGGCAGCAAGGCCATCAAGATGATCTACGGCGAAGTGGCCACGGCCGGCAAGTCGGTCAAGACCATCGACGTGGACAAGGCTGATCGCGCACGTTTCTGTCTGAGCGACGCCGAAGTCAGCGAACTGGCCAAGCAAGCGATGATCATCGAGAAGCACTACAAGTGCCCGATGGACATCGAATGGGCCAAAGACGGTGACGACGGCAAGCTCTACATCGTTCAGGCCCGTCCTGAAACCGTGAAGAGCCGCACCCAGGCCAACGTCATGGAACGCTACCTGTTGAAAGAAACCGGCACCGTGCTGGTTGAAGGTCGCGCCATCGGCCAGCGCATCGGCGCCGGCAAGGTGCGGATCATCAAGGACGTGTCCGAGATGGACAAGGTCCAGCCAGGCGACGTGCTGGTTTCCGACATGACCGACCCGGACTGGGAGCCAGTCATGAAGCGCGCCAGCGCCATCGTCACCAACCGTGGCGGTCGTACCTGCCACGCGGCGATCATCGCTCGCGAGCTGGGCATTCCGGCTGTGGTCGGTTGCGGCAACGCCACCCAGCTGTTGAAAGACGGCCAGGGCGTGACCGTTTCCTGCGCTGAAGGCGACACCGGCTACATCTTCGAAGGCGAGCTGGGCTTCGACATCAAGAAAAACTCCGTGGATGCCATGCCTGATCTGCCGTTCAAGATCATGATGAACGTCGGCAACCCGGACCGCGCATTCGACTTCGCGCAACTGCCGAACGCCGGTGTGGGCCTGGCCCGCCTGGAATTCATCATCAACCGCATGATCGGTGTTCACCCCAAGGCGCTGCTGAACTACGCCGGGCTGCCACAGGACATCAAGGATAGCGTCGACAAGCGCATTGCCGGCTACGACGATCCGGTCGGTTTCTATGTTGAGAAGCTGGTTGAAGGCATCAGTACCCTGGCCGCTGCGTTCACACCGAAAAAGGTCATCGTGCGTCTGTCGGACTTCAAGTCCAACGAATACGCGAACCTGATCGGCGGCAAGCTCTACGAGCCGGAAGAAGAAAACCCGATGCTGGGCTTCCGTGGCGCCTCGCGTTACATCAGCGAATCGTTCCGTGACTGCTTCGAACTCGAATGCCGTGCCCTCAAGCGCGTGCGCAACGAGATGGGCCTGACCAACGTCGAAATCATGGTGCCGTTCGTCCGCACCCTGGGCGAAGCCAGCCAGGTTATCGACCTGTTGGCAGAGAACGGTCTGAAGCGCGGCGAAAACGGCCTGCGCATCATCATGATGTGCGAACTGCCATCCAACGCGATCCTCGCTGAAGAATTCCTCGAGTTCTTCGACGGTTTCTCCATCGGCTCCAACGACCTGACTCAGCTGACGCTGGGCCTGGACCGTGACTCCGGGATCATCGCGCACCTGTTCGACGAGCGTAATCCAGCGGTCAAGAAGCTGCTGGCCAACGCTATCGCGGCGTGCAACAAGGCGGGCAAGTACATCGGCATCTGCGGTCAGGGCCCTTCGGACCACCCGGACCTGGCCAAGTGGCTGATGGAGCAGGGCATCGAAAGCGTATCGTTGAACCCCGATTCCGTTCTGGAAACCTGGTTCTTCCTGGCTGAAGGTCAAGCTCCGGCTTGATGGTGTGAGTGAAAGGGTCGATCACTGATCGACCCTTTTAGAGATTCAAGTAGGGCGGGCTCCTCTGGAAGCCGCCCTTTTTTGTGCAAGAGCATTATGCAAAGCAGCAGCAACCTATTTCCTGTCGCCCTGATCAGCGCCGAGCGGCGCGGTGATCTGAGCGAAGACGTCTATCGTTTGAAACCCGGCAACAGCCCTGACGGCACCGTCGAACTGGCTGTGACGCGCCTTGGCATGGCGGACGAGCCGTCCGTGCGTGGCGTGCCGGTCATCCTGTTGCATGGCAGCTTTTCCAATCGACGGTTCTGGTTTTCCCCTAAAGGCCTGGGACTGGGCGCCTATCTGACTCGCCTCGGATTCGATGTGTGGATTCCGGAAATGCGTGGCCATGGCCTTTCCCAGCGCAACCAGAACTATCGCAAGAACCGCGTCTCCGACTACGCTCGTTACGATCTCCCGGCCATTGGCGCGTTCGTGCGTGAGCAAAGCGGCCAGATTCCGCACTGGATCGGTCACTCGCTGGGCGGTATTACGCTGGCGGCAGCGCTGGGTGGCGAGTACATCGGCGAGCCGGTTGTCGCTTCCGCGGCGTTTTTCGGCACGCAAGTCAGCCGTACTTATTGGCCGTTGAAGATTCCGCCGGTGGAGTGGAGCGGGCGCTTCATTCTCAAGCGTTTTGCCCAGCTGTCCGGTTCTCGGCTCAAGCGCGGCCCGGAGGACGAGCCGATCGGCCTGGCACTGGAAAGCATGCGCTGGTACGGCCTGTTCGGACGCTTTGGTGATGCCGACAAGGATTGGTGGGCCGGATTGGCCGACGTTCAGCTACCGGTATTGGCCGTGAGCGCCGCAGGTGACCACCAGGATCCGACGTGGGCCTGTCGCAAACTGTTCGATCAGGTGGGTTCCGAGCACAAGCAATTCCTTAACCTGGGTCGCGAGCAGGGCTTTGGCGACAATTTCGGTCACGTGGAAATGCTCGTCAGCAAAGCGGCCCAGGTCGAAGTCTGGCCGTTGGTCGCTCGCTGGCTGACGGATCAACAGACGCCGTTGCTGGGTGAAAAGCCGGATCTGTCCGCGGCGATCTGAGCCCGATGCTCTATCAAGGGCATTTCGCTCTGATCGGCTTGCGGCTAAGATATGACGCATTGAGCTGTTCTGGTCATTTTCGATGACTGAGTCATCAGTGATGTTCGTGCTGCCTTCCTCTTTACAGGAGTTACTCGATGAAACATTACCTCACGCCTGACCTGTGCGACGCCTATCCGGAGCTGGTGCAGGTGCTGGAACCGATGTTCAGCAATTTCGGCGGCCATGATTCCTTTGGCGGCGAAATCGTGACCATCAAGTGCTTCGAAGACAACTCGCTGGTCAAGGAACAAGTCGAGCTCAACGGTGAGGGCAAGGTGCTGGTGGTTGACGGTGGCGGTTCCCTGCGTCGCGCGCTGCTGGGCGACCTGCTAGCCGAGAAAGCGGCGAAAAACGGCTGGGAGGGGCTGGTGATCTACGGTTGCATCCGCGACGTCGACGTCATCGCGCAAACCGACCTGGGGGTTCAGGCACTGGCCAGCCATCCGATGAAAACCGACAAGCGCGGTATCGGCGATCTCAACGTTGCGGTGACCTTTGCGGGCGTGACCTTCCATCCAGGCCATTACATATATGCGGATAACAACGGCGTGATCATCTCGCCAAGCCCGCTGGAAATGCCTGAATAAAGCGTTGAGCCAAAACCAAAGGGGTGAGGATGTTCGAGGAAGAAAACGCGCAGTGGGGGCTGGTGCATGCCCTGGTGCTGGACGGTAAAGGCGGTGCGCGTTCGATAGCCCGGACTGAACTCGATGACTTGCAGCTGCAGGCCCATGAAAGCCTGTGGCTGCACTGGGATCGAAGTCACCCCCAAACCCGGACCTGGCTGCGTAAATCCAGCGGTCTGAGCGAATTCAGCTGTGACCTCCTGCTCGAAGAGAATACCCGGCCGCGTCTTTTACAGCTTCCTGACAGCGAACTGCTGCTATTTTTGCGTGGCGTCAATCTGAATCCAGGTGCAGAGCCGGAAGACATGGTGTCGGTGCGGATCTTCGCCTCGGCCCAGCGGATCATCTCCCTGCGTTTGCGTCCGTTGCGTGCCACCGACGAGCTGCTGGTGCAACTGGAGGCAGGCAAGGGGCCGAAAACCGCCTCCGAACTCATCCTTTATTTGGCTCAGTACCTCACCAACAAGGTGCAGGATCTGGTCAGCTGCCTCTCGGAAGTGGTCGATGAGGAAGAAGAAAAGCTGGATGCCGACGAACGGTATACGCCCGAGCATGGCGCTGTTTTGCAGATCCGTCGCCGCGCTGCTGCGTTGAAGCGGTTTCTCGCTCCGCAGCGGGATATTTTCGGTCAGCTGACGCGGATCAAATTGCCCTGGTTCGTCGAGGACGATGGCGATTACTGGAACGAATTGAACAACAGCCTGACCCGTTATCTCGAGGAGCTGGAATTGACCCGGGAGCGGGTGGGGCTGGTCCTCGAGGCCGAAGACCGGCGTTTGAGCGTGCGCATGAACCGCACGATGTACCGCTTCGGGATCATCACCGGGATCTTTTTGCCGATGAGTTTTCTGACCGGTCTTTTGGGTATCAACGTCGGTGGAATTCCGTTCTCGGAAAGCCCCTATGGCTTCCTGGTTGCCTGCCTGATGATGATCTCGGTGGCACTGGGGCAGTGGTGGTTATTCCGACGTTTGCGCTGGGTCTGAGGGTGAGCCATGTGACCCGACCAAATTTGACCGCGTCTTTCACAGACATCACGAGAGGTGCGTATGCACGATCCGTTTGAACAGTCTTTGCGTGACATGCTCAAGGCATCACCGTCCACCCGGGACGACGATGCGTGCCTTGGCCGTGTACTGAAAACCGCCAACCGCCAGGTCGGCGCCGGCGACCTTTTCAGCCTGCTGGGCCGCTGGCTGCCCGCGCTGATGATCGCCCTGAATAACGGATCGGCCCATGTCTCGCCGGTCTCCCGTCACCGTAAACCTAACGTTCGCACTGCTGATAAGGCTGATTGAATATGGAACTTGATCTCTGGACTCAGAGCCTCGTCACTGCAATGACTGCGTTATGGACCAAGGTTGCAAACTTCATCCCGAACCTGTTCGGCGCGCTGGTTGTGCTGCTGCTGGGTTTCGTCGTTGCGAAACTTTTGGATACTTTGCTGTCCAAGTTGCTCGCCAAGCTAGGTCTCGATCGCCTGATGGGCGGCACCGGTCTGACTAAATTGCTGTCCCGGGCCGGCCTTCAAGTACCGATCTCGACCTTGATCGGCAAGATTGTCTATTGGTTCGTTCTGCTGATTTTTCTGGTTTCTGCCGCAGAATCCCTTGGACTTGAGCGAGTTTCAGCTACGCTGGACATGCTTGCGCTGTATTTGCCGAAAGTATTCGGCGCCGCGCTGGTGCTGCTGGTGGGTGTGCTACTGGCGCAATTGGCCAATGGGCTGGTGCGTGGTGCGGCAGAAGGCGTAGGGCTGGATTACGCCGCCGGTCTGGGGCGAATTGCCCAGGGCCTGGTGATTATCATCAGTATTTCGGTCGCGATCAGCCAGTTGGAGGTCAAAACTGACCTGCTGAACCATGTGATTGTGATCGTTTTGATTACCGTTGGTCTGGCGGTAGCGCTGGCCATGGGGTTGGGAAGCCGGGAAATTGCCGGTCAGATTCTTGCGGGAATCTATGTGAGAGAGTTGTATCAGGTTGGGCAACAAGTGCGTGTTGGCGAGGTCGAAGGTCAGATCGAAGAGATCGGCACGGTTAAAACCACATTGCTGACCGATGAGGGTGAGCTAGTCTCTCTCTCCAATCGGATCCTCCTGGAGCAGCATGTGAGTAGCCGCTAACCCGGCAAACCCTGCTAATGTATGCCGCCGCAAATTGCCCTGAGAGGGTTGCGGCGGACATTGACCTGACTGTCGGCCCGACTTGTTTTGAATAAAGCTCAATCGCTCTCCACGCGCTACGACCCCCGCGAGCTCTCTGATGAGGAGTTGGTCGCGCGCTCGCATACCGAGCTGTTTCACGTAACGCGCGCCTATGAAGAACTGATGCGGCGTTACCAACGAACATTATTTAACGTCTGTGCACGATATCTCGGGAACGATCGAGACGCAGACGATGTCTGTCAGGAAGTGATGTTGAAGGTGTTGTATGGCTTGAAGAACTTCGAGGGGAAATCGAAGTTCAAGACATGGCTATATAGCATCACGTACAACGAATGCATCACGCAGTATCGGAAAGAACGGCGAAAGCGTCGCTTGATGGACGCTTTGAGTCTGGACCCTCTTGAGGAAGCGTCTGAAGAAAAGGCGCCGAAACCTGAAGAGAAGGGCGGACTTGATCGCTGGCTGGTGTATGTGAACCCGATTGACCGTGAAATTCTGGTGCTACGATTTGTCGCAGAACTGGAGTTTCAGGAGATCGCAGACATCATGCACATGGGTTTGAGTGCGACAAAAATGCGTTACAAACGTGCTCTAGACAAATTGCGTGAGAAATTTGCAGGCGTTGCTGAAACTTAGTTCGGCGCAAATATCTCTTACGTGTAGGCAAGTTCTGTTAGACTTGCCGCCGAGTTGTCCCCCGGTTTGCGGGACTGCTTCACAATCACCAGATGGGGATTTAACGGATGAAACTGAAAAACACCTTGGGCTTGGCCATTGGTTCTTTGATTGCCGCCACTTCGTTCGGCGCTCTGGCACAAGGCCAAGGCGCAGTTGAAATCGAAGGCTTCGCCAAGAAAGAACAATTCGACAGCGCTCGTAACTTCAAGAACAACGGCAACCTGTTCGGTGGTTCGATTGGTTACTTCCTGACCGACGACGTTGAACTGCGTCTGGCCTACGACGAAGTGCACAACGCACGTGCCGACGACGGCCGTAACATCAAGGGCTCCAACACCGCTCTGGACGCTCTGTACCACTTCAACAACCCGGGCGACATGCTGCGTCCGTACGTTTCGGCTGGTTTCTCCGATCAGAGCATCGGTCAGAACGGCAAAAGCGGTCGTAACGGTTCCACCTTCGCCAACGTTGGCGGCGGTGCAAAACTGTACTTCACCGAGAACTTCTACGCCCGTGCTGGCGTTGAAGCTCAATACAACATCGACCAGGGCGACACCGAGTGGGCTCCAAGCGTCGGTATCGGTGTGAACTTCGGTGGCGGCTCCAAGCCTGCTGCTGCTCCAGTTCCAGCACCAGCTGAAGTCTGCTCCGACAGCGACAACGATGGCGTTTGCGACAACGTTGACAAGTGCCCGGACACCCCAGCTAACGTAACTGTTGACGCTGACGGCTGCCCAGCAGTTGCTGAAGTTGTTCGTGTTGAGCTGGACGTGAAGTTCGACTTCGACAAGTCGGTAGTCAAGCCTAACAGCTACGGCGACATCAAGAACCTCGCTGACTTCATGAAGCAGTACCCATCCACCAGCACTACTGTTGAAGGTCACACTGACTCCGTCGGTCCTGACGCTTACAACCAGAAACTGTCCGAGCGTCGTGCAAACGCCGTTAAGCAAGTTCTGACCAACCAGTACGGTGTTGAATCTTCCCGCGTTCAGTCTGTTGGCTACGGCGAATCCCGCCCAGTTGCTGACAACAAAACTGACGCTGGTCGCGCTGTAAACCGTCGCGTAGAAGCGCAGGTTGAAGCTCAAGCTAAGTAATTAGCCCGCAGCTCCGAGAAAAGCCCGGCTTAGGCCGGGCTTTTTTTTGTCTGCGATTTGGTGAAGAGGAGTTGGATCTTATAGATTCAGGCTGATTGATCGGCTGTCATCGCGGGCACTTCACGCTCCCAAAGCGAAGATGCTGCACGGGCCGCTACAGCGCCGATCACCAGGATCGCCGGGCTTTTCAGCTCGAAGCTGTGGGCCGCTTCTTCCATCGCTGTCAGATCACTCCGACATTCCCGTTGGTGGGGCAGGGATGCGTTTTCAATCATCGCCACCGGCGTATCGGCGGCCATCCCTCCGGCCAACAGTTGCTCGCGAATCTCGCTCAGCTTCGCCACCCCCATGTAGATCACCAGCGTCGTGCCACCTTGAGCCAGGGCCTGCCAGTTCAGACTGCTGCCATCCTGTGTGTGGGCGGTCACCAGCGTCACGCCGCGTGCCACGCCCCGCAGGGTCAGCGGAATATCGCATTGCGTCGCGCCAGCGAGCCCGGCCGTGATGCCGTTGACCAGCTCGACTTCAACCCCGCGTTCGCGCAGCCACTGTGCCTCTTCACCACCTCGGCCAAAAATGCATGGATCGCCACCCTTGAGGCGCACAACGCATTTACCGTGGCGGGCGTAACGCAGCATCAGGCGATGAATGAACGCTTGAGGCGTGGAGCGGCAACCACCGCGCTTGCCCACGGCAATGATCCTTGCGTCGGGGCAATGCTCCAGCACCTCGGTGTTCACCAGATCATCGATCAGCACCACATCCGCTTCCCTCAACGCCCGAACAGCCTTGAGCGTCAGCAATTCCGGATCGCCAGGACCCGCACCCACCAGCCAGACTTTTGCGCTCATAGTGTTTTTCCTCACGAGATAACGGCGATCGGCTGCGCAGTGGCGGCCAGCAAACGCTTGATTTCCGGGACGCAGGAGCCGCATTGCGTACCGCAGCCCAATTCTTGTTTCAAACCCTGCAAGTCCAAACCTCGGCTGATGCCGGCGCAGACCGCGCTTTGGCTGACGTTCTTGCAGTTGCACAGAATCTTGTTGCCGACGGCTGGCGTGTTGACGTTGCCCGGTGGCGCACTGAGCGGCGCGAGCAGCCAGCGCCGCAGTTGTTCGTCGGCGCGGCCTTCAAGCCACAAACTTTGCAGCCAGTGCTGGGCGAGGGTTTCGCCGGCCAGTCGAATCGCGGTGATCCGCCCGTTCTCAATGCGCACCCGCTTGCCGATGGAACGCCGAGGGTCGTCGTAGGCCAGTACCGGGCCGTTGTTGAGGTTCAAACACTGATCGATGTCACGCAGCAGTTGCGGGTCGGGCGCGGCGGCGCTGGCAGCGCGTATCAGCAGCGCGGGGCGTTCGCGACCGGTCAAGCTGAGGCTGACGTAGGAAAACGCCTCACAGAGTGGTCGTAGCGTCTCAAAATGCTGTTGAACATCGCCCTCGATCAGGGCGAATAGTTGCCACGGCAGTTGCACAGGTTCCAGGCGAACGCCGCTGTGCTTGAGTTCCGGTTGTTTTGACAGCGGGTCGAAAGCTGGTTGGGTGACGGCATTTACACCGCCTTTGAGAAAGCGGTCACCCCAATGCATGGGCAGAAAGGCCTGGCCCGGGCGCACGCTGTCGTCGCTGCCGACGGCGACAATCACTGCACCGCGACGGCTTTTCAGGTTCACCAGGTCACCCGGCTGCAGCCGATTTCGGCGCAATTCGTCCGGGTGGAGGCTCAACACGGCTTCGCTGACGTGGCCGAACAGTTGCGCGGCGGTGCCGGTGCGGCTCATGCCGTGCCATTGATCGCGCAGGCGCCCGGTGATCAGCGTCAGCGGGAAGCGCGCATCACGTTGCTCCTTGGCGGCGCGATACGGGTCGGACACAAACTGCGCGCGGCCGCTGGTCGTTGGGAAAATACCGTCCAGGTAGAGTCGGGCCGTACCTTTACTGGCACCTGTCGGGAAGGGCCATTGCTGTGGGCCGAGGCGGTCGATCAATTCGTGGCTGATGCCTGACAAATCCAGATCACGCCCGCGAGTCAGTTGTTTGTACTCATCAAAAATCTGCGCCGGGGTCTCAAACGCAAACAGGCTGGCGTGCTCAGGCCGCAGATGTTTTTCCAGGCGTTGTGCGAAATCCACAGTGATTGCCCAGTCCGAACGGGCTTCGCCGGGGGCGATGACCGCTTGACGAACGTGGGAAATACGCCGTTCGGAGTTGGTCACCATGCCGTCCTTTTCGCCCCAACTGGCGGCGGGCAGCAGCAGGTCGGCGAACGCGGCGGTTTCGGTGGTGCGGAAGGCTTCCTGCAACACCACGAAGGGACAGGCTTGAAGGGCTTCGCGCACGGCGGACTGATCCGGCATTGATTGCGCAGGATTAGTGCAGGCGATCCACAAGGCTTTGATTTTTCCGCTACGAACCTGCTCAAACAACTCGATAGCGGTGAGCCCGGTGTGCTCCGGCAAATGATCGACACCCCAGTAGGCCGCTACTTCAGCACGGTGTTCAGCGTTGGCGGCTTCGCGGTGGCCTGGCAGCAGATTCGACAGGCTGCCGGTTTCCCGCCCGCCCATGGCATTCGGCTGACCGGTCAGCGAGAAAGGTCCTGCGCCTGGACGACCGATTTGCCCGGTGGCCAGGTGCAGGTTGATCAGTGCACTGTTTTTTGCGCTGCCGGCGGTGGACTGATTCAGCCCCATGCACCACAGCGACAGGAAGCTCGGTGCCGTGCCGACCCATTCGGCGCATTGCTGCAGTTGCTCGACGCTGATCCCGCACAGTTGCGAAACCATCTGCGGGGTGTAATCGCGCACCAGGTCTTTCAGCTCGGCCAAGCCTTGGGTATGGGCCTTGATGAAATCGCGGTCGACCCAGTCTTCCCACAGCAGCAGGTGCAAAATCCCATGGAACAAGGCGACATCGGTGCCCGGAAGAATCGCCAGGTGCAGGTCAGCCAAATCGCAGGTGTCGGTACGACGCGGGTCAATGACGATGACTTTCATCTGCGGACGGCGGGATTTGGCTTCTTCCAGGCGACGAAACAGTACCGGGTGGGCGTAGGCCATGTTGCTGCCGACGATCATCACGCAGTCACTCAACTCGAGGTCTTCGTAGCTGCAGGGTGGCGCATCGGCGCCCAGGCTGCGCTTGTAGCCGACCACCGCCGAAGACATGCATAGCCGCGAATTGCTGTCGATGTTGTTGGTGCCCACCAGCGCTCGCGCCAGCTTGTTGAAGGCGTAGTAATCCTCGGTCAGCAATTGCCCGGAAATGTAGAACGCCACGCTGTCCGGGCCGTGTTCGGCGATGGTCTCGGCAAAAATGCTGGCGGCGTGATCGAGGGCGGTGTCCCAATCGGTGCGGCCGCGAGCCAGGCCTTTACCGAGGCGCAACTCGGGGTACAACGCCCGCGCCGTCAGGTCGCCGGTCAGATGCAGGGTTGAGCCCTTGCTGCACAGTTTGCCGAGGTTCGCCGGGTGCGCCGGATCGCCGCTGACGCCGAGGATGCGCTCGCCGTCATGCTCGATCAGCACGCCGCAGCCGACCCCGCAGTAGCAGCAGGTGGAAGCGGTTATCTGGCGGTTCATCAGCTTGCTTCCCGCAGGGCCAGCAGCACCCGGCCATTTTCGACCCGTGCTGAATGGTGGTGAGCGCAACCGATGTCCGGAGCCTGGGCCTCACCGGTTTCCAGATCGATTTGCCAGTTATGCAGCGGGCAGGCAACCCGTTTGCCGTAGATCAGGCCTTGGGACAGCGGTCCGCCCTTGTGCGGGCAGCGATCGTCGAGGGCGAAAACTTCGTCATCGCCTGTACGAAAAATCGCGATGTCACCTTTTGGCCCGGCGATGATCCGGGAGCCGAGAGCATTGATTTCTTCCAGTGCGCAGATATCCAGCCAGTTCATGCCTGCACCTCCAGGTTTTTCACAGCAATGACGTCGAATTCTTTCTTCAGCAGGGGCTGTGCCAGGCGTTCCTTCCACGGGTCCTGTTCGAACGACAGGGAGAATTGCAGGCGATCGTTCAGCGCTTTGCGGCGCTCCGGGTCTTCCAGCACGGCTTTCTTGATGTGATCCATGCCGACCCGTTGCAGGTAGTGCACGGTGCGTTCGAGGTAGAAGGCTTCTTCGCGATAGAGCTGCAGGAAAGCGCCGTTGTATTCGCGTACTTCCTCAGCGGTTTTCAGTTTGACGAAGAACTCCGCGACTTCGGTTTTGATCCCGCCGTTGCCACCGATGTACATCTCCCAGCCTGAATCCACACCGATAATTCCGACGTCCTTGATGCCCGCTTCCGAACAGTTGCGTGGGCAACCGGAGACGGCCAGTTTCACTTTGTGCGGCGACCACATGTTGAACAGGTCGTGTTCCAGCTCGATCCCCAGTTGTGTGGAGTTCTGGGTGCCGAAGCGGCAGAACTCGCTGCCGACGCAGGTCTTCACGGTACGGATGGATTTGCCGTAGGCGTGGCCTGACGGCATGTCGAGGTCCTTCCAGACTCCAGGAAGATCCTGCTTCTTGATCCCCAGCAAATCGATACGCTGGCCACCGGTGACCTTGACCATTGGCACGTTGTACTTGTCGGCCACATCGGCGATGCGCCGCAGTTCCGAGGGATTGGTCACACCGCCCCACATCCGGGGGACTACAGAGTAAGTGCCGTCTTTCTGAATGTTGGCGTGGGCTCGCTCGTTGATCAGGCGTGATTGCGGGTCATCCTTTGCTTCACCGGGCCAGGTGGAAATCAGGTAGTAATTGAGCGCCGGGCGGCACGTGGCGCAGCCGTTCGGGCTGCGCCAGTTCAGGTAGCTCATGGTGCCGGCGATGGTCAGCAAATGCTGTTCGCGGATGGCCTGGCGGATTTGCCCGTGATTAAGGTCGCTGCAACCGCAGATGGCTTTTTCGCTTTTCGGTTTGACGTCCGCCGCGCCGCCCACGGTGTTGATCAGGATCTGTTCCACCAGGCCTGCGCAGGAACCGCAGGAGCTGGCCGCCTTGGTGTGTTTTTTCACGTCATCGACGCTGAACAGACCGTGTTCCTGAATTGCCTTGACGATGGTGCCTTTGCACACGCCGTTGCAGCCGCAGACTTCGGCGGTGTCGGCCATGTTCATGGCTTTGTCCTGGCCTTGGTGTCCTACATCGCCAAGAGCATTTTCTCCGAACATCAGGTGATCGCGGATCTCGTCAATGGCATGGTTCTCACGGATCTGCCGGAAATACCAACCGCCATCTGCCGTATCACCGTACAGACACGCCCCGACCAGCACGTCATCCTTGATCACCAGTTTTTTGTAGACCCCGCCGATCGGGTCGGAGAGGGTGATGGTTTCGGTGCCTTCGCCGCCCATGAAGTCGCCGGCGGAGAACAGGTCGATGCCGGTGACTTTCAATTTGGTCGACGTCACCGAGCCCTTGTAGGTAGCGAAGCCCAGCTGCGCGAGATGATTGGCGCAGACCTTGGCCTGTTCGAACAGCGGGGCTACCAGACCGTAGGCGATGCCACGGTGGGAGGCGCATTCGCCGATGGCGTAGACCCGAGGATCGTAGGTTTGCATCGTATCGTTGACCAGAATCCCGCGGCTGCAAGGGATGCCGGACTTTTCCGCCAGTTCGGTGTTAGGTCGAATGCCGGCGGCCATTACCACCAGATCGGCGGGGATGATGTCGCCGTTCTTGAACTCTACCGAGCCGACCCGGCCATTGCCGGCATCGTGCAGGGCCTGGGTCTGCTCGCGGAGGCGAAAGTGCAGGCCGCGGGCCTCAAGAGCGGTTTGCAACAGCTCGCCGCTGGTCTTGTCCAGTTGCCGCTCCAGCAGCCATTCGCCGATGTGCACCACGGTGACGTGCATGCCCCGCAACATCAGACCGTTGGCGGCTTCAAGGCCGAGCAGGCCGCCGCCGATCACAACGGCGTGCTTGTGGGTTTTTGCGGTGTCGATCATGGCCTGGGTGTCGGCGATGTCGCGGTAGCCAATCACGCCCTGCAAGGTGTTGCCGGGGATTGGCAGAATGAACGGGGTCGAACCGGTGGCGATCAGCAGGCGATCGTATTCAGCCTCGCTGCCGTCTTCGGCGATGACCCGACGTTTGACCCGATCGATCTCCACCACTTTGCGATTGAGGAGGAGCTTGATGTTGTTGTCCAGGTACCAGTCCAGATCGTTGAGCACGATCTCTTCGAAGGTTTGCTCGCCGGCCAGCACGGGCGACAGCAGGATGCGGTTGTAGTTGGTATGGGGTTCGGCGCCGAAGACCGTGATGTCGTACAGTTCGTTGCTCAGCTTGAGCAGTTCTTCCAGGGTGCGAACCCCGGCCATGCCGTTGCCGATCATCACCAGTTTGAGTTTTTTCATCAGGTTCTCCGGGGAGCTCGGACCCGCCTCATCAGGGCTTTCAGGTCGTGCTCGACAAAATTTTGCGCAAACAAAAAAAGGCGTCCCGCTAGTTACCTAGCGAGGACGCCTTTGTCCTTGTCCCGTTCTCTCGGGAAGCGCAGCGTTCGTCGTTGAAGGCTGGGCTTTATGTATGGTGAAAAGGGTAATGCAGTGGTTGTGCCAAGTGCTTGAAGGCCCCGGATTTGTTGGGTTTGGTTGAAGTGTCAAAGCGAGGAGTGTGAGTTATTGCACCGAATCAAAGCGTGTTGCCCAGTAATGGAGCGCAGGACAGCGAAACCGCGGTGGCTGGCAGTCCGCCTTCGCGAGCAAGCCCGCTCCCACATTGGATCAGTGGCATTCATAAAATCCCGGTGGGAGCGGGCTTGCTCGCGAAGGGCGCGACTGGTTTTCAGCCATGGAATACCAGAAACAGCAGCACCAGATTCACCACCAACGACACCAGTGCCAAGGTCCGCCAGACCTTCAGCGGCTCACGCTCCAGCAATGGCCGCGGACGAACGCTCAAGCTGCGCCGTTCTCCCTGTTCCAGCAGCAGCAACCATTCTTCCGCTGTTTCAAACCGCTGACCCGGGTCCACCGCCACGGCGCGCTCCAGGCTTTGTGCGATCCATTCCGGCAGGTCGGGCCGGTAGCGACTGGCACTGACCGGCACGCCAAACCGTGGCCGCTGGAACGCTTCGATTTCACCGTAGGGATAATGCCCGGTAAGCAGGAAATACAAGGTCACGCCGACCGCATACAGATCCTGTCGCGGTGTCGGCGTGTCGCCGCGAAAGGCCTCCGGGGCGATGTAGCTGGGCGTTCCCGGCAGCGCCGAGGGCTGGTCTTCAGACAAACCGGGGCAATAGGCGAGGCCAAAGTCCAGCAATCGCAATTCGCCGTCGTCCCCCAGCAGCAGGTTCTCCGGTTTGATATCGCGGTGGAGAATTTGCCTTCGATGCAATATGCCGACTGCCCGCAACAGGCGTTCGGCCAGGTCGAGCCATTGGGCTAATGGCAGCGTGCCGACCCGGGCAAATAAATCCGCCAGGGTCGATCCCGAATATTCGCGCATCACGTAGTACAAATGCTGACGCTGGCTGGCGGCATGGACTTCAGGAAAATGCCGCCCGGCCACACGCTTGAGAAACCATTCTTCTGACAGCAGTGCTTGCCCAGCCTGGTGATCGTCGTGCAAACGACTGGGTAAGGTTTTCAGCAACCAGGGTTGTTGTTGCCCGTCGCGGACTCGATAGAGCAACGATTGCTGGCTCTGGCCGAGTATTCCCTCGACTTCCCAGCCCTCAAATGTCTGCCCCGGTTTCAGCGCAGGCGGCAGCGGCCATTGCTGTAAATGAATCAGCGCATCGCCGATGCTTGTTTCACCGAGGGCATCGACCCGCACCAACAGAGCGCTGGCGTTGTCTTGGCTGCCGGCCAGATGCGCGGCATTCACCAGTGTCTGCGCAGCGCTGTCCAGATCCGTTTGATCGCGCAGAATCGCCGCAATGGTGGTGTCGCCCAGCACGGCCCAGATGCCATCGCTGAGGAGCACGAAGCTCTCATCGAGGCGCAGTTCGCCATCGAGAAAATCCAGTACCAGGTGCTGATCGAGCCCCAATGCCCGTTTGAGCACATGCTGCATGCCCGGCTGGTCCCAGACGTGATCCTCACTCACCCGCTGCAACTGATCGGCGTGCCAGCGATACACCCGGCAATCACCGACATGGGCCAGGGTAAATCGCCTACCGCGCAGGACCAAAGCGCTGACAGTGGTCAGCAGCGGTTGCCCACCGCCATTGGCCTGCAGCCAGCGATTTTGTGCCAGCAGCAGACGATCCAGTGCCTGGGCGACGCCCCAGGTTTCCGGCGTGGCGTAATAGTCCAGCGCCAATGCCTGCAACGTCGAACGGGCGGCGAGACCGCCATCGGCGCACTGGCTGACGCCGTCGGCGATGGCGAACAGGTAACCCTTGCTCGCCGCCAGCGCCGGAGCCGGAGTCACCAGGCGCAGGGCGTCCTGATTCTCCTCGCGAGGGCCGATGGCGCTCGCTTCGGCAAAACTCAGTTGCAGGCTCATTTAGCCCTCACACCCGCGCAGCGGTGACAGCGGCCGAGCCCCAAGTGGTTCTCCAGCGACGTTTCACCCCGTGCAGACCAAACCAGGCCAGTACGCCAAGACTGGCGAACAACCACAGCGCCAACTGATAGCTGCCAGTGCTTTGCTTGATCGCGCCCATGCCTGCCGCGAGGGCGAAACCACCGATGCCACCGGCCATGCCGATCAAGCCGGTCATTACGCCGATCTCCCGGCGAAAACGCTGCGGTACCAACTGGAAAACTGCGCCGTTGCCTGCACCCAAACCGAGCATGGTGCACACGAAAAGTGCCAATGCCGCGTAGGAACTCGGCAGATTGAAGCCGACCGCGGCAATACAGATCGCGGCCACGGTGTACATCGCGAGCAGGGTGCGGATACCGCCGAAACGGTCGGCCAGCGCGCCGCCCAGTGGGCGCATCAGGCTGCCACCGAACACGCAGGCCGCGGTGTAGTAGCCGGCGGTCACCGGGCTCAAGCCATATTGGTCATTGAAATAGCCGGGCAGGGCGCTGGCCAGGCCGATGAAGCCGCCGAAGGTCACGCTGTAGAAAAACATGAACCACCAGCTATCGCGGTCGCCCAAGGCTTTGAAGTAATCGGACACCGACTTGGCTTTTGGCCGCTCGGGGGCGTTCTTGGCCAGCCAGGCGAAGACGATGATGGTCAGGATCAGCGGGATCAGGGCGAAGCCGAACACGTTGCTCCAACCAACCGCCGCAGCCAGCACCGGAGCGATCAGTGCGGCGAGCACGGTGCCCGAGTTGCCGGCACCGGCGATGCCCATGGCCTTGCCTTGGTGCTCTGGCGGATACCATTGCGACGCCAGCGGCAGGGCAACGGCGAAGGAGGCGCCGGCCATGCCGAGGAACAGGCCCAGCAACAGCGCTTGTTCGTAGCTGTGGATGCCGTGTTTCCAGGCGACGAACAAGGCGCAGATAACGATCACCTGGCCGATCAGCCCGGCGGTCTTGGGCGACAGGCGATCGGCCAGCAAGCCCATCACAAAACGCAGAATAGCCCCGGCCAGAATCGGCGTGGCCACCACCAGCCCGCGTTGTTGGGTGGTCAGTTGCAGGTCGGTGGCGATCTGCACCGCCAAGGGGCCGAGCAGGTACCAGACCATGAAGCTCAGGTCGAAATAGAGGAAGGCCGCGAACAGTGTCGGGGTATGGCCGGATTTCCAGAAGCTTGAATTCATCGCGCACCTCAGCTGTTAGTCGTCTCGAGAAGGAGTCATGAGCTTGCAGGTGGGGCGCCGCAACGGCCGCACCACCGGCCCCGGGCTGTGGGGCCAAAACTAAAAAACGCCGCCACCCGATTCGCCATGGGCAAATGAGGTGAGCGACGTCTTTGTCGTAGGTGGGGCAACCGCCGTTGGTTACCTGTACCGATTACTTAGCGAGATCTGTGCCAACAGTCGATACCGAGTTCCGGCTATTCGCGAGCAAGCCCGCTTTCCACAAGGGAAAGGCGTCGTACACAGATCAAAAGTGGGAGCGGGCTTGCTCGCGAAGACGATAGAACATTCACCGCAGACCTCAGCCAAGCAACTCACTCATGGCAATGATCTGCTCCGCCACCTGGATCAGCTTCTGTTGGCGGCTCATGGCTTGGCGGCGCATGAGGGTGTAGGCCTGTTCCTCATTGCAGTCCTTCATTTTCATCAGCAGCCCTTTGGCCAGCTCGATGCGCTTGCGCTCGGCCAGTTGCTGGTCTCGGGCATGCAGTTGTGCGCGCAGGGCCTGGTCGCTTTCGAAGCGCGCCATGGCCACGTCAAGAATCGGTTGCAAGCGTTGTGCGTGAATGCCTTCGACGATGTAGGCACTGACCCCGGACTTGATTGCCTGGCGCATCACGTCGGGGTCGTGTTCGTCGGTAAACATCACGATCGGCCGCGGTTGGTCGCGGGATACCAGCACCACTTGCTCCATGACATCGCGGCTCGGTGACTCGGTATCGATCAGAATTACGTCCGGACGCACCGTTTCGACGCGCGCCGGCAGGTCGATGGTCAGGCCGGATTCGTCAATTACTTCGAACCCGGCTTCCGTCAGGGCGGCTTTCAGGCGTCCGACTTTCTTCGCGGTGTCGTTGATCAGCAGGATACGCAACATATTCGCATTCTCCTGTCAGCGGCTGGCGAGAAGGGGCGAGCTGTCGCTCATGACGTGCAGCTTGAAACTGCGGGCATAGCCGGCTGGGTCCGAGCCGTCCCAGACCTTGCCGTCGATCAACTGGCTGCTGCGCATTTCCTGATCCCGGACGCCGACACCGACCGCGGTGGCGGCCTCACGGTATAAGTCTAGTTGCTGGACCTGACGGGCCACCGCGAGGTAGTCCGGGTCGTCGCGCAACAAGCCCCAGCGACGGAACTGGGTCATGAACCACATGCCATCGGACAGATAGGGCAGATTGACCTCGCCATCGCTATGGAAGCGCAGCGCGTGCGGGTCTTGCCAGCGATTGCCGAGGCCGTCGGCATAGTCGCCGAGCAGTCGCGGCTCGATGCAATCGAGTGGTGTATCCAAGTATTGCGGTGCGCTCAGCAATTGCGCGGTACTGCGGCGATTCTCGGTGCTCTCTTCGATGAAGCGGCTGGCCTCCAGAATCGCCATCACTAACGCCCGGGCGGTGTTGGGGTATTGCTCGACGAAGGCACGGGTGCAACCGAGGACTTTCTCCGGGTGATCGGGCCAGATGGTCTGGGTGGTTGCCAGGGTGAAGCCGAGGTTCTGTTTCACCGCGCTCGCCGACCAGGGTTCACCGACGCAGAAACCGTCGATACGCCCTGCTTGCAGGTGCGCGACCATTTGCGGCGGTGGCACCACCACACTGGTGACATCCTGCAGCGGATGAATCCCCTGACTGGCGAGCCAGTAATACAGCCACATCGCGTGGGTGCCGGTAGGAAATGTCTGGGCAAAGGTGAGTTTTGGGCGACTTTGGTGCACGTGCCGATCCAGTGCTTCAGGACTGGTCACGCCCAAGGCCTGTAACCCGTGGGAGAGGTTGATGCTCTGGCCGTTCTGATTCAGGCCCATGAGCACTGCCATGTCAGTGGGGGCTATGCCGCCGATGCCCAAGTGAACGGCGTAGATCAGACCGTAAAGACTGTGGGCGGCATCAAGCTCGCCGCTTACCAGTTTGTCCCGCAAATTGGCCCAGGATGATTGGCGCTTGAGGTTCAGGGTCAGGCCGTAGGGCTGGGCGAAGCCCTGAGTGGCGGCGACCACCACCGAGGCGCAATCGCTCAGGGCCATGAAGCCGAGGTTGATTTCGGTCTTTTCCGGGGCATCGCTTCCATTGACCCAGGCCAGTGGGCCCGCTGTGGTTTCATTCATGGCTAAACACCTTCCAAAAAAAAGCGTCGTCCCTGGCCCTCGCGCGAGCAAAGCCGGGTGACGACGCCTTTGTCTTTCGACTCATCCCGTCGTTGGCATGAGTGCTGATGCCTATACCGGTGCAAGGCATATGCCATCGCCCGCTGATTTTTTCGTGCGCCTCGCTTGCGACGCCGATGCCCGGCTATAATCGCCGCCTCATTTCGCCGCCATTCGAGTCAAAGCCGCCCATGTACACCCTGGCCCGTCAGCTGTTGTTCAAACTTTCCCCGGAAACCTCCCACGATCTGTCCCTGGACCTGATCGGCGCGGGCGGGCGTTTGGGACTCAACGGCTTGCTGTGCAAGGCGCCGGCGAAAATGCCGGTGAACGTCATGGGCCTGGACTTCCCGAATCCGGTGGGTCTGGCGGCGGGTCTGGACAAGAACGGCGCGGCCATTGACGGTTTCGCGCAACTGGGTTTCGGTTTTGTCGAAATCGGCACCATTACCCCGCGTCCGCAGCCGGGTAATCCGAAACCACGGATTTTCCGACTGCCGGAAGCCGAGGCGATCATCAATCGCATGGGATTCAACAACCTCGGCGTCGATCACCTGCTGGCTCGTGTCGCGGCAGCCAAGTTCAAGGGCGTGCTGGGTATCAACATCGGCAAGAACTTCGACACCCCGGTGGAGCGTGCCGTCGATGACTACCTGATCTGCCTGGACAAGGTCTACGCCCACGCCAGCTACGTGACGGTCAACGTCAGCTCGCCGAATACGCCGGGCCTGCGCAGCCTGCAATTCGGCGACTCGCTCAAGCAGTTGCTCGCTGACCTGGCGACGCGCCGGGCGGAACTGGCCCTGCGTCATGGCAAACACGTACCGCTGGCGATCAAGATCGCGCCGGACATGACCGACGAGGAAACTGCGCAGGTCGCACAAGCGCTGATTGAAACCGGGATGGACGCGGTGATCGCCACCAACACCACCCTGAGCCGCGTGGGCGTCGAAGGCATGGAGCATGGCGACGAGGCGGGCGGTCTGTCCGGTGCTCCGGTTCGCGACAAGAGCACACACACAGTGACGGTGCTCGCCGCCGAACTGGCCGGCCGCTTGCCGATCATCGCCGTGGGCGGCATTACCGAGGGCAAGCATGCGGCTGAGAAAATCGCTGCGGGTGCGAGCCTGGTGCAGATCTACTCCGGCTTCATCTATAAAGGCCCGGCGCTGATTCGTGAATCCGTCGACGCCATCGCTGCCCTGCGCTCAAGGTAAACGAAGAACCTGTGGGAGCGGGCTTGCTCGCGAAACGTTGTGTCAGTCAGCATTGATGTCGACTGACACACCGCATTCGCGAGCAAGCCCGCTCCCACAGTTGATTGGTGTGCAGGTCGAGATTGGGTTTTTGCAGGCATAAAAAAGGGCTCCTCGAAGGAGCCCCTGGGCCGGAGCCCGCCGCCCGGATGGGGCGTGCGTGGTTAAGTCATTCAGTATTCAGATTGTCGTGTCGGAGTGTGTGCCCTGTGTTAGCCGACGGCGTGAAGTTCGTTGAGTCTGTGGATTCCCGCAGTGCCGGTCATACCGTCCCAGTTGTCGCCGCGTCCTTCTCGCCAGCCGTTAATCCAGGCTTGGCGTACCGACGGTAGAGTAAATGGGCAAAGCTCACGGGATTTGCCACCAACGCCATATTGATATCCGCGCAAAAATGCTCTTTCCAACGGATCACGCTTAAGTCTTCTCATAGGGTGTTGCCCTCACTTGTTGACTGTATTTATCGCGTCGACCTCAATCGAGGTCTGGCAGAAAATATCTGCCGTTGGGGCTCGCTGCCGGCGTCGCGAGCCAAGGTGTTGACGCCGTTGCGACGTCAACCTGTGTTGAGTTCTAACCAATGCGTCACATCGAGGGAATGATCGTTTTGTCATAAGGACGTAACCGTTAAGGTGGTATGGCCATAAGTAACCGGATGTCTGGTCCGTGTTTATTCGCCAAACCCCCGGTATGATCGGCCCCGCGCTGGATGATGGGGTTAATCCTTTAGTGAGAATGGCTCCTGTTACCCAGGGGATTATTCGACGAAGGGTCGACTTATGACATTTTGTTGCTTCAACTTTTTTATCTGCCTTTGCATCTAAGCTCTTTTAACCCGAGCAGCAGGGGTGGGACGGCACACCTTCGTGCCACGCGGGCGCTCTTCGAGAAAAGCGCCTGATTGAAAACCGGGCCGGCAATGCGTTGCCGGTTCACTCAGCTAAAGGTTCTGGAATTCCCATGTCCGATCGTTTCGAACTCTTCCTCACTTGCCCAAAAGGCCTTGAAGGCCTGCTCATCGAGGAAGCCGTCGGGCTTGGCCTTGAAGAAGCGCGTGAGCACACCTCTGCCGTGCGCGGCATGGCAACCATGGAAACCGCTTACCGTCTGTGCCTGTGGTCGCGCCTGGCGAACCGGGTGCTGCTGGTGCTCAAGCGTTTCCCGATGAAGGACGCCGAAGACCTCTACCATGGCGTGCTGGACATCGAGTGGCAGGACCACATGCTCAATGACGGCACCCTGGCCGTCGAGTTCAGCGGTCACGGCTCGGGCATCGACAACACCCACTTCGGTGCCTTGAAAGTTAAAGATGCCATCGTCGACAAATTGCGCACCCCGCAAGGCGATCGTCCATCCATCGACAAGCTCAACCCGGACCTGCGCATTCACCTGCGCCTGGACCGCGGCGAAGCGATCCTCTCGCTCGATCTTTCTGGTCACAGCCTGCACCAGCGCGGTTACCGCTTGCAGCAGGGTGCGGCGCCGCTGAAGGAAAACCTCGCGGCCGCGATCCTGATCCGTTCCGGCTGGCCACGCATTGCTGCCGATGGCGGCGCGCTGGCTGACCCGATGTGCGGTGTTGGTACGTTCCTGGTAGAAGCGGCGATGATCGCCGCCGACATGGCGCCGAATCTGCGTCGCGAGCAGTGGGGCTTCACCGCCTGGCTCGGACACGTGCCGGCGCTGTGGAAAAAACTTCACGAAGAAGCCACCGAGCGTTGCGCAGCCGGCCTGGCCAAGCCGCCGCTGTGGATTCGCGGTTACGAAGCCGACCCGCGCCTGATTCAACCGGGCCGCAACAACGTCGAACGTGCCGGTCTGAGCGAGTGGATCAAGATCTATCAGGGCGAAGTCGGTACGTTCGAACCGCGTCCAGACCAGAACCAGAAAGGCCTGGTGATCTGCAACCCTCCGTACGGCGAGCGTCTGGGTGACGAGGCGAGCTTGCTCTACCTCTACCAGAATCTCGGCGAGCGTCTGCGTCAGGCCTGCCTGAACTGGGAAGCGGCGGTGTTCACCGGTGCCCCGGACCTGGGCAAGCGCATGGGCATTCGCAGCCACAAACAGTATTCGTTCTGGAACGGCGCCTTGCCGTGCAAATTGCTGCTGATCAAGGTCACGCCGGACCAGTTCGTCACCGGTGAGCGTCGCACCCCGGAACAGCGTCAGATCGAACGTGAGCAGGCCGAAGTCGAAGTCGAAGGCAACGACGTGGCGCCGGGCAAGTACGAGAAGTACAACAAGAACGGCAACCCGATCAAACCGGCACCGGTGGTGATCGAGCAACCGCGCTTGAGCGAAGGCGGGCAAATGTTCGCCAACCGCCTGCAAAAGAACCTCAAGGCCCTGGGCAAGTGGGTCAAGCGTGAAGGTATCGACTGCTACCGCGTCTACGATGCCGACATGCCGGAATACTCGATGGCCATCGATCTGTATCAGGATTGGGTCCACGTCCAGGAATACGCCGCGCCGAAATCCATCGATCCGGAAAAAGCCTCGGCACGGATGTTCGATGCCCTGGCGGCCATTCCGCAGGCCTTGAACATCGACAAAAACCGCGTGGTGGTCAAACGTCGCGAGCGTCAGAGCGGCACCAAGCAGTACGAACGCCAGGCTGCACAAGGCAAGTTCGTCGAGGTCAACGAAGGCGGCGTGAAGTTGCTGGTGAACCTCACCGACTACCTCGACACCGGCCTGTTCCTCGACCACCGGCCGATGCGCATGCGCATCCAGAAAGAGGCCGAGGGCAAGCGTTTCCTCAACCTCTATAGCTACACCGCGACCGCCAGTGTTCATGCCGCCAAGGGCGGCGCGCGCAGCACCACCAGCGTCGACCTGTCGAAAACCTACCTGGACTGGGCGCGTCGCAACCTGTCGCTGAACGGTTTCTCCGAAAAGAACCGCCTGGAGCAGGGCGACGTGATGGTTTGGCTCGACGCCTGCCGTGACGAGTTCGACCTGATCTTCATCGATCCGCCAACCTTCTCCAACTCCAAGCGCATGGAAGGGATCTTCGACGTGCAGCGTGACCAGGTGCAATTGATCGACCTGGCCATGGCGCGCCTGGCGCCGGGTGGGGTGTTGTACTTCTCCAACAACTTCCGCAAGTTCGTGCTTGAGGACAATCTGACCGAGCGTTACGCGGTCGAGGAAATCACCGCACAAACCATCGATCCGGATTTTGCCCGTAATGGCAAGATCCACCGCGCATGGAAAATCATGGCCCGTTAAAGGCTAATTTGATTGGATCCACAGAGCCTTGATTTTTAAAGGCTCTTGGCTTCTTTCAGTGCTGGTCAAATTAGTGGCTAATAGCTATAACTCAACCCATGGCCAATGGGCTTTCCCGCACCTGGCGTTTTGAGTTGTATTTATGTCGTTGCACGCCGTGCGCCCGAAGATCCTGGGGTTTATCAGTGAAGACGTTTCGGCCTGGCTGGTCGCGCTGCTGGTATTGCTCGTCGGTGGGATTCTCACCGGATTGCTGGCCTGGTCGACGCTGAATCTGTTTCACCATCAATTGCGGCAACGTTTTCAACTGCTGGCCAGTGAACGTTACAGCCGTATCGAAGAACGTTTCGAAGATCAGGAGCAGCGCCTCGATGGCCTGCGCCGGTTCTTTGCCAATTCCGACTCGGTTTCCCGAGAGGAGTTCGACGGCTACACCCAACTCCTGCTGCACCGGACACAAGCCTATTCGTTCGCGCTGCGGGTCAGCCGTGCCGAGCGGGCGGAATTCGAACGCAAGGTGCGTGAAGAGGGGCTGCCCGATTTCACCCTGCGTGAACTCAATGCCGACGGCCAACTGCAACTGGCGGCCGAACGGGACGAGTACGTGGCAGTGCTCTTCAGCCAGACGCAAAGCAAACTCGGCTCGCCGCTGGGTTATGACTTGCTGGCCCAGCCCCTGCGCCGTTCCACCCTTGAGCGGGCCGATCAGCGCGGCGACATGGCGGTGTCGCAACCCATGCATCTGGTGAGTATCGAGCCCGCCTATGCGCGGGGCGTTTTGCTGGTCGCGCCGATCTCACCGCGCAATAACCCGAGCGCGGCGTCGACGAAACCGTACGGGTATGTGATGGCGGTAATCAGCATGCGCCAGTTGCTGGCGGATGGATTGCCGGAGGCGGGCCGGGATTATCTATCGGTGCGCATCCTCGACTTATCCACAGACGATAAGCACGAAGTACTGTTTGAATCTCCTAACGGGCCCGCCCCCAGTGAGTTGGCCGCGACCCGGTTGCTGCGACTGGCCGACCATGATTATCAGGTCGATATCCAGCCCAGTGAGGCTTTCCTTCAGGCCAACCATTCTTCGGTGAGCAGCCTGGTGGTGCTGGGCGGTTTGCTCAGCCTGTTGCTCAGCGCCTTGCTCTATGTGCTGGTCAGTCAGCGCCAACGGGCCGTGAAGATGGTGGAACAGCGGACCCAGGAACTGCACGCCCGTGAGCAGGAATTGCGCGGCACCCATGGCCAGTTGCGCGGCGTGCTGAATGCCGCGACTCAGGTGGCCATCATCGCCACCGACCTGCGCGGCGTTATAAGCACCTTTAATGCCGGGGCCGAGCAGATGCTCGGATACTCCAGCGCTGAGGTGGTGGGTCGCATGACCCTGGAAAACCTGCACCTGCCCCGGGAGCTGATCGCACGCTCGGCGGAGTTGAGTGCGCGCTATGGCAAGCCGATTCCGACGTGTCAGGCGATGTTGGTCGAGGGGGGCGAGGAGGGCGGTCACGAAGCGCGGGAGTGGACGCTGGTCCGGGGCGATGGCAGTCATCTGGCGGTGAACATGCTGGCGACTCCGGTGCTCGATGAACAAGGCCTGTGGGTCGGTCACCTGGCGATCTGCATCGACATCACTGAACGCAAGCGAGTCTACGAGGCCCTGGCGGCACGGGACCTGCTGTTGAAGAAACTCAGCGCCCATGTGCCCGGCGGGATTTACCAGTTCAAGATGGAATTCGACGGGCGCTTCAGTGTGATCTACGCCAGCGACGGTATTCGCGAGATTTATGAACTCGATCCGGATGTGCTGTTGCTCAACGCCGAGGCGATTTTTACCCGGATTCATCCCCAGGACACCACTCGCGTGCGCGCCTCGATCCGGGCGTCGGCGGATACCCTCAGCCCCTGGCGTGAGGAATACCGTGTGCAACTGCCCCTGCGCGGCCTGCGTTGGGTCCGCGGGGAGGCGACCCCGGAGGAATTGCCCGGTGGCGGGGTGCTCTGGCATGGCTATATCTCGGACATTTCCGATCTGAAACGAGTGGAAGAAGAGCTCCGGGCGCTGTCCATCACTGACTCCCTGACCGGCATCCACAACCGCCGCTATTTCCAGGAGCGACTGACCACTGAAATGGCCCGGGTCGAGCGTGGTGGCGGCGAGTTTTCGGTGATCATGCTCGACATCGACCACTTCAAACGCATCAACGACCTGCATGGCCACGCCGTGGGTGACCGTGTACTGCAAGCGGTGTGCGAGCGTATCGGCCATCGGCTGCGCCGCACTGACGTGTTCTGTCGCCTGGGGGGCGAGGAATTCATGGTGCTCTGCCCGGATAGCGACGGCGAGCATGCCCATGTCCTGGCCTTGCAGTTATGGCAAGCGCTGCGCAGCTCTCCGATCGAGGGGGTCGGGACCGTCACCGCGAGTTTCGGAATTGCCAGTTGGCGCGTCGGCGAGGGCGCGGATGCGCTGTTGCTGCGGGCGGATTCGGGGGTGTATGCGGCGAAGCAGGCAGGACGGGATCGGGTTGAGGCACAGATGAACTAACCCAGGCTGTACGCAGACCCTGTGGGCGCGGCGGTGCGACGATTCGACTTGCTCGCGAAAGCGGTGTGTCATTCAGCATTAATGTCGACTGGAATTCCGCTTTCGCGAGCAAGCCCGCTCCCACATTGGATCTAGGGTGCCTTTTACAACACCGAAGCCGTTTCCGGCAGTTTCGGCTGGCGGTACAGGTCCAGCAGCACCTGATCCAGCACCGAGGAAGCGCCAAACGGGGCTTTATCGTTGAGAATCGCCACCACCGCCCAGGTATTGCCATTGACGTCGCGGCTGTAGCCGGAAATCGCGCGAACGGTGTTCAGGGTGCCGGTCTTGACGTGGGCTTCACCGCGCATCGCAGTGGTCTTCAGGCGTTTGCGCATGGTGCCGTCGGTGCCGGCAATCGGCATCGAGCTGATGAACTCGGCGGCGTACGGGCTACGCCACGCGGCTTGCAGCATCGCGGCCATTTCACGAGCGCTGACACGCTCCGCGCGGGACAGGCCGGAGCCGTTCTCCATCACCAGGTGCGGCGCGGTAATGCCTTTCTTCGCCAACCACTGACGCACGACACGTTGCGCAGCCTTCGCATCGTCACCGTCGGCCTCGGTCCGAAACTTCTGGCCCAGGCTCAGGAACAGTTGCTGGGCCATGGTGTTGTTACTGTATTTGTTGATGTCGCGGATGATTTCCGCCAGGTCCGGCGAAAAGGCCCGAGCCAGGACCTTGGCGCCTTTCGGCGTTGGCGCCAGAAGGTCCCTGCCCTGAATGCTGCCGCCCAGTTCCTTCCAGATCGCCCGCACGGCGCCTGCGGTGTAGGTCGCGTGGTCGAGCAACGAAAGGTAAGTCTGGGAGCTGCAGCCTTCGCCCAACTGGCCGCCGACGGTCACGGTCACGCTGCCATCGGGCTGGGGAACCGGGTTGTAACGCACGCCACCGGTGCATTGTTTGGAATTGATCGCCTTGACCTGGTTTTCAATGCGGATGCTGGCAATCGGCGGTTCCACCGACACCAGGACCCGGCCATTGTCGTTGCGCGCTACAAAGCGCAGGGCCTTGAGGTTGACCAGCAGTGAGTCGGGCTTGACCAGGAACGGCTTGTTATCGTCATTGCCGTCATCGTTGAACTCCGGCAGTTGGGGTTGCACGAAGAAATTGCGGTCCAGCACCAGGTCCCCGGTGACTTGCGTCACGCCATTGGCGCGCAGGTCGCGCATCAGCAGCCAGAGTTTTTCCATGTTCAGCTTCGGATCGCCGCCACCCTTGAGGTACAGGTTGCCGTTGAGGATACCGCCGCTGAGGGTGCCGTCGGTGTAGAACTCGGTTTTCCACTGGTGGTTCGGGCCCAGCATTTCCAGCGCGGCGTAGGTGGTGACCAGTTTCATGGTCGAGGCCGGGTTGACCGAGACGTCAGCGTTGAAAATGGTCGGGTTGCCCGGACCGTTCAGCGGGATCATCACCAGCGACAGGGCGTTGCTCTGCATCTTGCTGGCCTTGAGGGCTTTTTCAACATTGGGCGACAGAGCGGTGTTGATGGTGGCAGCGGAAACGGGGAGGGCCAGGGGAAGAAGAAGGCTGGCCAGCAACAAGGGACGCAAAGATTTGATCATCTGTAATAAAACCCTACAGCCGAGGGGGAAAAGACGAGGGCATGAAAATAAATTCCCTCAGTGGTCATGAAAGTGTCGGCATTATGCCCCAAGGTGTAGCGGCTTGTGCCGTACCCTGGTCTTCTAATCCGCTATTTTTTACCGACGGTAGGCGTGGCGCTGCCGAGAGACGGGCAATCAGCGCCTTAAACTGCTAAAGTGCCGCCCGTTATTACTTATGAGGATTGTTCCAATGGCGACTAACCGTTCCCAGCGTCTGCGCAAAAAACTGTGCGTCGATGAATTTCAAGAGCTGGGTTTCGAACTGAACCTGGATTTCAAAGAAGATTTGGCTGATGAGGCCATTGATGCTTTCCTCGACGCGTTCCTGAAAGAAGCCATGGAAGCCAACGGTCTGGGCTATGTTGGCGGCGACGACTTCGGTCTGGTTTGCCTGCAGAAGCGTGGCTCGGTGTCCGAAGAGCAGCGTGCCGCTGTTGAAGCCTGGCTCAAAGGCCGCAGCGAACTGACTGAAGCGACCGTCAGCCCGCTGATCGACGTCTGGTACCCGGAAAAGCCGATCAATCCGGTAGCCTGATGTCCTGAAAAACGGCGACCCAAGGGTCGCCGTTTTTTTATGCCTGTTTTTTGTGGGCGCATGGCTTGCCCGCGAAGGGGGCCTCAGGCCTTGCGCCAGTTCAGAATCACCAGCGTCAACACCCCCGCGACAATCCCCCAAAACGCGGAGCCGATGGAAAACAGCGTCAGCCCCGACGCGGTAACCATAAAGGTGATCAGCGCCGCTTCTCGTTCCTTCACTACGGTCATGGCAATGCTCAAGCCATTGATGATTGAGGCGAACAACGCCAGCGCCGCAATCGACAGCACCAATTCTTTCGGCAATGCCGCGAACAACGCCGCCAGCGTCGCGCCGAACACCCCGGCGATCCCGTAGAAAATCCCGCACCAGACGGCCGCCGTGTAGCGCTTGTTGCGATCTTCATGGGCATGCGGCCCGGTGCAGATCGCCGCGCTGATGGCCGCCAGGTTAATGCCGTGGGACCCGAACGGCGCCAGCAGCAACGAGGCGATGCCGGTAGTGGTGATCAGCGGCGAGGCCGGGACGTTGTAACCGTCGGCGCGCAACACGGCGATGCCGGGCATGTTTTGCGACGTCATCGCCACCACAAACAGCGGGATACCGATGCTGATGGTCGCGGCGAGAGAAAAGTGCGGCGTGGTCCAGACCGGTGTCGCCACTTCCAGGTGGAAACCGCTGAAGTCCAGCAAACCCATGAATCCGGACAGCGCCGTGCCGATCAACAGCGCGGCAAGTACCGCATAACGGGGCGACAGGCGCTTGACCACGAGATAGGTGAAGAACATCGCCAATACCAGCGTAGTGCGATGCTGAGCCGCGACGAAGATCTCGTTGCCGATCTTGAACAGAATCCCCGCCAGCAAAGCCGCGGCCAGCGAGGCCGGAATCTTTTTCACCAACCGTTCGAAGCTGCCGGTCAAACCGCAAATCGTCACCAGTATCGCGCAGGTAATGTAGGCGCCGATGGCTTCGCCGTACGTCACGCCGCCCAGGCTGGTGATCAGCAACGCGGCGCCGGGGGTCGACCAGGCAATGGTGATCGGTGTGCGATAGCGCAGGGACAAACCGATCGAGCACACCGCCATGCCAATCGAGATCGCCCAGATCCACGACGAAATCTGCCCGCTGGTCAGGCCCGCCGCTTGACCGGCCTGGAACATCAGCACCAGTGAGCTGGTGTAGCCGGTCATCATGGCGATGAACCCGGCGACGATGGCCGACGGTGTTGTGTCGGCCAGAGGGCGGAGCTGCGTGTGCGTAGCGTCGTTCATGACGGCGGTGTTCCTTGTACTGATAAAGATGCCTGAAACGCCGCTGAACCCTGTGGGAGCGGGCTTGCTCGCGAATGCGGTGTGTCAGTCGACATTAATGCTGAATGACACACCGCATTCGCGAGCAAGCCCGCTCCCACAGGAGGTTGCGTTAAGGCGGCGGATTCCGGGTTCAAGCCTAAACTCAAACGTAAGGAATCGTTGCAATACAGCGGAGGCGACAAACAGCCGTACAGTCGTGTTGCCACCCTCCATTGTGTACAATCGCGGTGTTTTTTACGCGATACTTGCCAGCGACCCACTGTGCCGTATTACAGTCACGGTCTATTCGCCGCAGTTCTCCCGACTCGAGTGCCCATGAACGAACAGTTGCAGCCCCTAAAGAAACAACCGCGAGCAGGCAAAGCCGGCCGCAGCGGTACCCAGGACGATATTGTCTACGCGCATATCTTCGAGGCCATCCTCGAACAGCGTCTGGCGCCCGGCACCAAGTTGAGCGAAGAAGCGCTGGGGGAAATTTTCGGGGTCAGCCGCACCATCATTCGCCGCGCGCTGTCGCGTCTGGCCCATGAAGGTGTAGTGCTGCTGCGACCCAATCGCGGCGCTGTCGTCGCCAGCCCGAGCGTCGAAGAAGCCCGTCAGGTGTTCCTGGCGCGGCGTCTGGTGGAGCGGGCGATCACCGAGCTGGCGGTGCAACACGCCACTGCCGAGCAGATTGCCGAGTTGCGACAGATGGTCAACGACGAACGCGACAGCTTCTCCCGTGGCGATCGGGGTGCCGGTATCCGCCTGTCGGGCGAGTTCCACTTGAAGTTGGCCGAAGCGGCGAAAAACGCACCGCTGATCAGCTTCCAGCGCAGCCTGGTGTCCCAGACTTCGTTGATCATCGCTCAGTACGAAAGCGGCAACCGTTCCCATTGCTCTTATGACGAGCACACCCAGTTGATCGACGCCATCGAAGCGCGCAACGGTGAACTGGCGGTGGACCTGATGATGCATCACATGGATCACATCGACAGCAAACTCAACCTCGACGAAGAAAGTGCGTCGGATGATTTGCATGCGGTGTTCTCGCATTTGTTGCAAACCAAGAAGCCAGGGCGGCCGGTCGCGAAACTCTGATAGACCGCGGCGCGCTCTTCGCGAGCAAGCCCGCTCCCACATTGAATCTATGTCGTACACAAATATTGTGTGCACTGGAGATCTAATGTGGGAGCGGGCTTGCTCGCGAAGGCGATAGGACAGGCAATAAAAATCCCCCGGGCTATCAAAGCGACGGGGGATTTTTTATGCCCGGAAAACCTTATCGCTGATGCACCTGGTTCCCCGCCGCATACGTCTGCAACACCGTCCGGTCATCCCCCAGCGTCATCAACACAAACAACGTCTCGGCAATGTTATTGGCTTGCTTCAAGCGATAGCTGAGCAGCGGCGTGGCGTTGTAGTCCAGCACCAGGAAGTCCGCATCGGTGCCCGGTTGCAGGGTGCCGATCTTGTCTTCCAGACGCAGCGCACGCGCACCGCCGAGGGTGGCCAGGTACAGCGATTTGAATGGGCTCAGTCGCGCACCTTGCATCTGCATGACCTTGTAGGCTTCGTTCAACGTTTGCAGCAACGAGAAACTGGTGCCGCCACCAACGTCCGTGCCGAGGCCGACATTCAATTTGTGCTTCTCGGCCATTGGCAGGTTGAACAGGCCGCTGCCGAGGAAGAAGTTCGAAGTCGGGCAGAAGGCAATCGCCGAGCCGGTTTCAGCCAGTCGCGCGCATTCGTCATCGCACAGGTGCACGCCGTGGGCGAACACCGAGCGCTCGCCCAGCAGTTGGTAGTGATCGTAAACGTCCAGGTAACCCTTGCGCTCCGGGAACAGCTCTTTGACCCACTCGACTTCCTTCAGGTTTTCGCTGATGTGGGTCTGCATGTACAGGTCAGGGAATTCGCTCAGCAACTGGCCGGCGAGGGTCAGTTGTTCCGGGGTGCTGGTTGGAGCGAAGCGCGGGGTGACCGCGTAATGCAAGCGACCCTTGCCGTGCCAGCGCTCGATCAGCGCCTTGCTTTCCACGTAGCTGGATTCAGCGGTGTCGGTCAAATAGTCCGGTGCATTGCGGTCCATCATCACCTTGCCGGCGATCATCCGCAGGTCCAGTTGCTCGGCGGCTTCGAAGAACGAGTTCACAGATTGCGGGTGCACGCTACCGAACACCAGCGCAGTGGTGGTGCCGTTGCGCAGCAGTTCCTTGATGAAAATGTCCGCGACTTCGTCCGCGTGAGCCTTGTCGGCAAACTGGCTTTCGCACGGGAAGGTGTACGTGTTGAGCCAGTCCAGCAATTGCTCGCCGTAGGCACCGACCATGCCGGTTTGCGGCAAGTGAATGTGGGTGTCGATGAAGCCCGGGGTGATCAACGCGTCCTGATAATGAGTGATCTCGATATCGGCCGGCAGCGTTGGCAGCAATTCGCTGGCGTGGCCGAGGGCGCTGATCTGGCCGTTGTCGACCACCAGCAGGCCGTCTTCGAAATACTCGTACGAGGCTTCGATGCCCACTTCGGCGGGGTCGGCGATGCTGTGCAGAATGGCGGCGCGATAGGCTTTGCGAGTCAGAGGCATGGGGGTTCTCTATTCGTGGCTTTTTAGTTCGATGCTTGACTGCGGCGTGAAGCAGGCAGCAGTTTGGCAATCGATGATCCGGCGCTGGCGGTGTGCTGGCCGAAGTTGGCGTTATAGGTGGCGATGATTTCGCCGGCGATGGAGATGGCGATTTCCACAGGCAACTTGCCTTTGACTTCGCCGATGCCCATCGGGCAGCGCATGCGTTGCAACACGGCGCTGTCGAAACCGCGATCACGCAGGCGGTGCTCGAACTTCACCCGTTTGGTCTTCGAACCGATCAGGCCGAAGTAGGCGAAGTCGTTGCGCTTGAGAATGGCGGCGGTGAGTTCGAGGTCGAGTTGGTGATTGTGGGTCATGACGATGCAGTAGCTGCCGGCGGGCAGGTCGTCGATTTCATCCACCGGTTCTTCGCTGACGATCTTGCGTACACCGTGAGGAATCTGTTGCGGGAACTCCGCTTCACGCGAGTCGATCCAGCGCACCCGGCAAGGCAGACTGGCGAGCAGCGGCACCAGCGCCCGACCGACATGGCCGGCGCCGAACACGGCGATCTGCGCCTGGATCTGACCCATCGGTTCGAACAGCAATACGGTCACGCCGCCGCAGCATTGGCCCAGGCTGGCACCGAGGCTGAAGCGCTCCAGATGCGTGTCCTGCTTGCCGCTGGCAAGCATCTCGCGACCGAGCTGCATGGCCTTGTATTCCAGATGCCCGCCACCGATGGTGTCGAACGTCTGGGTGGCGCTGATGACCATCTTCGAACCGGCATTGCGCGGCGTCGAGCCGAGCTCTTCGATGATGGTCACCAACACGCAGGGTTCACCCCGGTTTTGCAGGTCGGCGAGGGCGTCGATCCAGTTATACATATTCACCTCAACATCTCTGTTGTCTGTTCTGGCCTCTTCGCGAGCCCGCTCACCCCCACATTGAAATGCGATCAACTGTGGGAGCGGGCTTGCTCGCGAAGGCCGCGCCTCGGTCCTTAAAGCGAAGCCAACTCCGGCTCAGCCTCGACGGCCTTCGCCACCTTCAACTGGCGCATCTGCTCACAGCCCCACAACACCCGCTCCGGCGTCGCCGGCGCGTCGATTTTCGGTTGATGCTTGTAATCACCCAGGCTCGCCACGGCGTCCTTGATCGCGCACCACGCGGCGATGCCGAGCATGAACGGCGGCTCACCCACAGCCTTGGAATGGAACACCGTGTCTTCCGGGTTCTTGCGGTTTTCCACCAGCTTCACCCGCAGATCCAACGGCATGTCCGCCACAGCCGGAATCTTGTAGCTCGCCGGGCCGTTGGTCATCAGCTTGCCCTTGTTGTTCCACACCAGTTCTTCCATGGTCAGCCAACCCATGCCTTGGATGAAACCACCCTCGACCTGACCGATGTCGATCGCCGGGTTCAGCGAGTCACCGACGTCGTGGAGGATGTCGGTGCGCAGCATTTTGTACTCGCCGGTCAGGGTATCGATGATCACCTCGCAGCAAGCCGCACCGAAGGCGTAGTAGTAGAACGGGCGACCACGGGCCTGGCTGCGGTCGTAGAAGATTTTCGGCGTCTTGTAGAACCCGGTGCTCGACAGCGACACCTGGGCGAAATACGCCTGCTGGATCAGTGATTCGAAGGTCAGGATGTGATCGCGAACGCGCACGTGGCCGTTGTGGAATTCCACGTCTTCTTCGCTGACCTTGTACTGCCGCGCGGCAAATTCCACCAGACGCTTCTTGATGATTTCCGCCGCGTTCTGTGCGGCTTTGCCGTTGAGGTCGGCACCGCTGGAAGCGGCGGTTGGCGAGGTGTTTGGCACCTTGTCGGTGTTGGTCGCGGTGATCTGCACCCGGTCCATTTCCACCTGGAATACTTCGGCCACGACTTGCGCGACTTTGGTGTTCAGACCCTGGCCCATTTCCGTGCCGCCGTGGTTCAGGTGGATGCTGCCGTCGGTGTAGACATGCACTAGCGCACCGGCCTGGTTGAGGAAGCTGGCGGTGAAGGAAATACCGAATTTCACCGGGGTCAGCGCCAGGCCTTTTTTCAGGATCGGGCTGTTGGCGTTGTAGCGACGGATCGCTTCGCGGCGCTCGGCGTACTGGCTGCTTTCTTCCAGTTCGGCGGTCATTTCCTCGAGCATGTTGTGCTCGACGGTCTGGTAGTAATGGGTGACGTTGCGCTCGGTCTTGCCGTAGTAGTTGGCCTTGCGCACTGCCAGCGGATCAAGGGCCAGATGCCGGGCGATAGCGTCCATCACTTCCTCGATGGCGACCATCCCTTGCGGACCGCCGAAGCCACGGTACGCAGTGTTCGACGCAGTGTTGGTCTTGCAGCGGTGACCGTTGATGGTTGCATCGCCGAGGTAGTACGAGTTGTCGGCGTGGAACATCGCACGGTCGACGATCGACGCCGACAGGTCCGGTGAGCAACCGCAGTTACCGGCCAGTTCCAGGGCGATACCGTGCAGGCGACCAGTGCTGTCGAAGCCCACGTCGTACTCAACGTAGAACGGGTGACGCTTGCCGGTCATCAGCATGTCTTCGACCCGCGGCAGGCGCATTTTGGTTGGCTGGCCGGTCAGGTGCGCGATTACTGCGCAGAGACACGCGGGGCTCGCCGCCTGGGTTTCCTTGCCGCCAAAGCCACCGCCCATGCGGCGCATGTCGACGACGATCTTGTTCATCGACACGTCCAGAACTTCGGCCACCAGTTTTTGCACTTCGGTGGGGTTCTGGGTCGAGCAGTAGACGATCATGCCGCCGTCTTCGGTCGGCATCACCGAAGATATCTGGGTTTCCAGATAGAAGTGTTCCTGCCCGCCAATGTGCAGCGTGCCCTGGATGCGATGCTCTGCGGTAGAAAGCGCAGTCGCCGAATCGCCACGCTGATGGGTATGACTGTCGAGCACGAAATGGCGTTTACGCAGGGCTTCGACCACGTCCAGCACCGGTTCGAGATCTTCGTATTCGATGATCGCCGCCATCGCGGCTTTGCGTGCGGTTTCCAGGTCTTTCGCCGCGACGGCGAGCACCGGTTGACCGACGAATTGCACATCGTCGATGGCCAGCAGCGGATCGCCCGGCAGCAATGGGCCGATGTCTTTCAGGCCGGGCACGTCTTCGTGGGTGATGACGATGCGCACGCCTTCGAAGGCGTAGCAAGGCTTGGTGTCGATGCTGATGATTTTCGCGTGGGCGCGGTCCGACAAGCGGGCGTACACATGCAGCTGGTTTGGAAACTCCAGGCGATCGTCGATGTACTGCGCTTCACCGGACACGTGTTTGGCGGCGCTGTCGTGCTTGACGCTGCGGCCGACACCGGTGGTCAGGTCCTTGGCGAACAGTTCAGCCAGTTCGGCCTGGGTCTTCTCTACGGCGTGATGGTTAGACATAAGCGGTCACCCGAGTCTCGATGTGCGGTGTTTGCAATTCGATGAAGTACTTGCGCAGCAGGTTCTGCGCGCTGAGCAGGCGATATTCCTTGCTGGCGCGGAAGTCCGAGAGCGGCGTGAAATCTTCGGCCAAAGCAGCGCAGGCGCGTTCGACGGTGGTGTGGTTGAACGGCGCGCCGAGCAACGCGGTTTCGCAGTTCTTGGCGCGTTTCGGAATGGCCGCCATGCCGCCGAAGGCGACCCGGGCGTCGGCGATCACACCGTTGTCGATGCGCAGATTGAACGCGGCGCAGACCGCAGAGATGTCATCGTCCAGACGCTTGGACACTTTGTAGGCGCGGAACAGTTGTTCGATGCTGGCGCGCGGCACGATGATCTTCTCGATGAACTCGCTTTCCTGGCGCGCGGTGACCCGGTAATCGATGAAGTAATCTTCCAGGGCCATGGTGCGGCGGGTTTCGCCCTTGCACAGGACGATCTGCGCGCCCAACGCAATCAGCAGCGGTGGCGAGTCACCGATGGGCGACGCGTTGCCGATGTTGCCGCCCAGGGTGCCCTGGTTGCGGATTTGCAAGGAGGCGAAGCGTTGCAGCAGTTCACCGAAGTTCGGGTACTCGGCCTTCAAGGCGTCGTAGCAGTCGGAGAGGGCGGTCGCGGCGCCGATTTCCAGGCGATCGTCGAAACGATCGATGCGCTTCATTTCGGCGACGTTGCCGACGTAGATCATCACCGGCAAGGTGCGATGGAATTGGGTGACTTCCAGCGCCAGGTCAGTACCACCGGCCAGCAGGCGGGCTTGCGGGTAGGCGTCATACAGATCAGCGAGGTCGGCCACGGTCAGCGGCACCAGGCAGCGCTTGTCGCCACTGTTGAGTTCGCCGATGTCGGTGGGGGCGATGGCTTTCAGGCGCGCAATGGTGTCGGCTTCACGGGCATCGAACTGGTCGGGTTGCTTGCCACAGCAGGACTGCTCGGCGGCTTCCAGGATCGGCCGATAGCCGGTGCAGCGGCAAAGGTTGCCGGCCAGGGCTTCGTGGGCTTTATGGGCGTCGGGCTGATCGCTGTTCTTTTGCAGGGCAAACAGCGACATGACGAAGCCCGGCGTGCAGAAACCGCATTGCGAACCGTGGCACTCGACCATGGCTTTTTGCACGCTGTGCAGTTCGCCTTTGTGCTTGAGGTCTTCAACGCTGATCAGTTGTTTGCCGTGCAGTGACGAAACGAACGTCAGGCACGAGTTGAGGCTGCGATAGCGAATGTGTTCGCGGCCATCGTCATCCGTCTGCAGCTCGCCGACCACCACGGTGCACGCGCCGCAGTCACCGCTGGCGCAGCCTTCTTTGGTGCCGGGTTTGCCCACATGGTCGCGCAGATAATTGAGCACGGTCAGGTTTGGGTCCAGGGCGTGCTCGCTACGGAGTTCCTGGTTAAGTAAAAACTGGATCACGGAAGGCCTCGCAGACTCATTATTGTTGTTAACCGACTTGAACCGAATTTAGCAGGTCTGACTTTCCGGTCAATGATTTTCTGACTTAAAGGTCAGGAAAATGCATTTTGTCGATAAACGATGGGTTTCTTCATTATTGACCCTCACGCGATAGCCTGCTTTTTGCTTGAATCGTGCCAAAAACCGCCGAGTGGGCACTCCGCCATGCCATATCAATTGCGCTACACTGCGCCGCTTGTGCAAATCGAAGAGTTTGAAGGACAACCATGACGTTCAAGGCGCCGGACAGCCTCGCCGAGCAAATTGCTCACCACCTCGCTGAACGTATCATTCGCGGCGAAATGAAGCCCGGGGAGCGCATCCAGGAACAGAAGGTCACGCTGGCCCTCAATGTCAGTCGCGGCTCGGTCCGTGAGGCGTTGCTGATTCTAGAGCGTCGCCACCTGATCGCGATCCTGCCGCGACGCGGTGCCCACGTGACCGAACTCACCGCCCACAAGGTGCAGAGCCTGTGCACGCTGATGAGCGAGCTCTATATCTTGCTCGGCAACGCTGTGGCCAGCGGCTGGCAGGTCCAGGCCGACCTGGCGCCGTTCGTGCAGATCCAGCAGCGCCTGACCGCCAGTTACGAGCGCCAGGACATTCGCACCTTCGTCGACGACAGCTTCAATGTGATGCGCGCCGCGTACCCGTTCGCCAACAACCCGTACTTGCAGGAAACCGTCGAGAACCTGCAGCCAGCCATGAGCCGCGCGTATTTCCTCGCCCTGGATCAGCGCAAGGCGTCGATGAGCGAGTTCCTGGAGCTGTTCGAACGCTTGCTCGCGGCCGTCATCGCCCGTGATTTCCCGCAGATCCGCGTGGTGCTGACGGCCTACGCCCAGCGCAGCTGCGATCTGGTGATCTCTGCCCTGACGGTCGCTTAAGCGTGCGGCTCAAGTGCATCAAACTGGCGGGGTTCAAATCCTTCGTCGACCCGACCACGGTGAACTTCCCCAGTAACATGGCGGCGGTGGTCGGGCCCAATGGTTGCGGCAAGTCGAACATCATCGACGCCGTGCGTTGGGTGATGGGCGAGAGCTCGGCCAAGAACTTGCGCGGCGAGTCGATGACCGACGTCATCTTCAATGGCTCCACCAGCCGCAAACCGGTGAGCCAGGCGAGTATCGAACTGGTGTTCGACAACTCCGACGGCACGCTGCTCGGTGAATACGCCGCCTACGCGGAAATTTCCATTCGCCGCAAAGTCACCCGCGACAGCCAGACCACTTATTACCTCAACGGCACCAAATGCCGTCGCCGTGACATCACCGACATCTTCCTCGGCACCGGCCTCGGCCCGCGCAGCTACTCGATCATCGAGCAGGGGATGATCTCCAAGCTGATCGAGTCCAAGCCCGAAGACCTGCGTAACTTCATTGAAGAAGCAGCTGGCATCTCCAAGTACAAGGAGCGCCGACGCGAAACCGAAAACCGCATCCGCCGCACCCACGAGAACCTTGAGCGCCTGACCGACCTGCGCGAAGAGCTTGAGCGTCAGCTCGAACGCTTGCACCGCCAGGCCGAGGCCGCCAAGAAGTACCAGGAATACAAAGGCGAGGAGCGTCAGCTCAAGGCTCAACTGTCGGCCCTGCGCTGGCAGGCATTGAACGAACAGGTCGGCCAGCGCGAAGCGATCATCGGCACGCAGGAAGTCACGTTCGAGGCCCTGGTGGCCGAGCAGCGCAACGCCGATGCGAGCATCGAACGCTTTCGTGACGGGCACCACGACCTGTCCGAGCGCTTCAATCTGGTGCAAGGGCGCTTCTATTCGGTGGGCGGCGACATCGCCCGGGTCGAGCAGAGCATCCAGCACGGTCAGCAACGTTTGCGTCAGTTGCAGGACGACCTGAAGGAAGCCGAGCGCGCGCGCCTGGAAACCGAATCTCATTTGGGCCATGACCGCACGTTGCTGCTGACCCTGGGCGAAGAGCTGGACATGCTCACCCCGGAGCAGGAAGTCACCAGCGCCGCCGCCGAAGAAGCCGCCGCGGCACTGGAAGAATCCGAAACCACCATGCACGGCTGGCAGGAGCAGTGGGACACGTTCAACCTCACCGCCGCCGAGCCCCGTCGTCAGGCGGAAGTGCAGCAGTCGCGGATCCAGCAGCTGGAAACCAGCATGGAGCGGTTGGCCGATCGCCAGAAGCGTCTTGGCGAAGAGCGCGCGTTGCTTTCGGCGGACCCGGAAGACGCGGCGATCATGGAGCTCAGCGAGCAACTGGCCGCCAGCGAGGCGACGCTTGAAGATTTACAGGCCAGCGAAGAGGCGCAGGTCGAACGCCTTGAGCAGCTGCGTCAGGAACTGCAGCAGGCCTTACAGAATCAGCAGCAGGCACAGGGCGATTTGCAGCGCCTCAACGGTCGGCTTGCCTCCCTTGAAGCCTTGCAGCAAGCCGCACTCGATCCCGGCACCGGCACCGCCGAATGGCTGCGCGAACAGCATCTGGCGGATCGCCCGCGGCTGGCCGAAGGCCTGAAGGTTGAAGCGGGTTGGGAGCTGGCGGTGGAAACCGTGCTGGGTGCCGATCTGCAAGCGGTGCTGGTGGATGACTTCGGCGATTTCGATCTGGCCGGGTTTGCCCAGGGCGATCTGCGCTTGCTCAGCCCGGCCAGCGATGGCGTGCGCATGCCCGGAAGTTTGCTGGACAAGGTCGAGGCGCAAATCGATCTGTCGCCATGGCTGGGACAGGTCAAGCCCGTCGACAGCCTCGAGCAAGCTCTGGCCTCGCGAGGTCAATTGGCTGCTGGGCAGAGCCTAATCAGCCGCGATGGTTATTGGGTCGGACGACACTTCCTGCGCGTGCGCCGGGCCAGCGAAGCGGAAAGCGGTGTGCTGGCCCGTGGTCAGGAAATCCAGCAGTTGGTCCTTGAGCGCGAAGAGCGCGAAGGCACGGTCGAAACCCTGGAAACCCGATTGCAAAACCTGCGGGCGCAACAGCGTCAGCAGGAAAACGGCCGCGAACATTTGCGCCGTTTGCTGCAAGACGAAGCCCGTCAACAAGGCGAGTTGAAAGCCCAGTTGTCCGCCGGCAAAGCCAAGGTCGAACAACTGACTTTGCGTCGTACCCGTCTCGACGAAGAACTCATCGAGTTGAGCGAACAACGCGCGCTGGAGCACGAAAGCATCGGCGAAGCGCGCCTGCAATTGCAGGAGGCCCTCGACAGCATGGCGCTGGACACCGAGCAGCGCGAGCTGCTGCTGGCCCAGCGTGACAGCCTGCGTGAACGCCTTGATCGAGTGCGTCAGGAAGCCCGGCAGCACAAGGATCACGCGCATCAATTGGCCGTGCGATTGGGTTCGCTCAAGGCGCAACACGACTCGACGCGTCAGGCCTTGGAGCGGCTGGAGATGCAGTCCGAGCGCCTCACCGAAAAGCGCGAACAGTTGAGCCTCAATCTGGAGGAGGGCGAGGCACCGCTGGAAGAACTGCGGCTGAAACTCGAAGAGTTGCTCGACAAGCGCATGACCGTCGACGAAGAACTCAAGACCGCGCAGATCGCCCTGGAAGACGCTGACCGCGAACTGCGCGACGCCGAGAAGCGCCGCAACCAGGCCGAACAACAATCGCAGTTGATCCGCAGCCAGCTCGAACAACAACGCATGGAATGGCAAGCCCTGACCGTGCGCCGCAAGACCCTGGAAGATCAGTTGCTGGAAGACGGTTACGACCTCTACGGCGTGCTCGCCACGTTGCTGGCCGAAGCCAGCGAGAAAGACGCCGAAGAAGAACTCGAACGCATTGCCGCGCGGATTCAGCGCCTCGGCGCGATCAACCTGGCGGCCATCGACGAATACCAGCAACAATCCGAGCGCAAGCGTTATCTGGATGCCCAGAACGACGATCTGGTGGAAGCGCTGGATACGCTCGAGAACGTGATTCGCAAGATCGACAAGGAAACCCGAAACCGCTTCAAAGATACCTTTGATCAGATCAATGGTGGTTTACAGGCCCTTTTTCCAAAAGTTTTCGGTGGAGGACGCGCCTATTTGGAACTGACGGGCGAAGATCTACTCGATACAGGGGTAACGATCATGGCGCAGCCGCCAGGAAAGAAGAACAGCACCATCCATTTGCTCTCCGGTGGCGAAAAAGCCCTGACCGCATTGGCCCTGGTTTTTGCCATCTTCAAGTTGAATCCGGCGCCGTTCTGCATGCTCGATGAAGTTGACGCACCATTGGATGACGCTAACGTTGGACGCTACGCACGGCTGGTCAAAGAGATGTCGCAGACGGTGCAGTTCATCTATATCACCCACAACAAGATCGCCATGGAAATGGCCGATCAACTGATGGGCGTGACGATGCACGAACCGGGTTGCTCGCGTCTGGTGGCGGTGGATGTCGAGGAGGCGATGGCGATGGTGGAGGCCTGAGTCGTGGCCTGGCAAGGCATGTATTCGCCAGAAGCAGGGCGAATTACCGGTCTCGACTTGCTGGCCAATCGACATATTCGCTCAAGCCATTGTGGTAGACGGTGTAAAGTTGCCTTTGGTCGTGCTAGTTTAATGTCAATTTTTCGTATACGTGGGCAAAACGCCTGTCAGAACATAGAGTTGGCGCCACGTTTTAAAGCGGTTTGCGAGTTGTAAACCCCTTATTTTTCAGCATTTTTTATAGAGGCACGGGATTACATGGAAATCGGTCTGCGCGAGTGGCTGATCGTCATCGGCATTATTGTCATTGCCGGTATTCTTTTCGATGGCTGGCGTCGCATGCGCGGCGGCAAGGGAAAACTGAAATTCCGTCTTGATAGAAGTCTGTCCAATCTGCCGGACGAGGACACCAGCGCCGAGCTGTTGGGCCCGCCCCGCGTCCTGGATAACCATAAGGAACCGCAACTGGACGAGCACGATCTGCCGTCGGTGAGCATGCCTGCCCGTGAGCCTCGCGAGTCGGGTTCCAAACGCGGCAAGCGTGGTCAGGGTGAACCATCCCAGGGTGACTTGAACCTCAACCTGGATCTGGATGGCGGCCCGAGCTTCAGCAGCCGTGACGACGATTTCCCGGATGACACCAAGTCCGCGGCCTCGGCCAGTGACAAGGAACAACCACAAGCGGAAGAAGTGTTGGTGATCAGTGTGATCTGCCGCGACGCTGCCGGCTTCAAAGGCCCGGCGCTGTTGCAGAACATTCTGGAAAGCGGGCTGCGTTTTGGCGAGATGGATATTTTCCACCGCCACGAAAGCATGGCCGGCAACGGTGAAGTCCTGTTCTCCATGGCCAATGCGGTCAAGCCAGGCGTCTTTGATCTGGACGACATCGACCACTTCAGCACACCGGCCGTGAGTTTCTTCCTTGGTCTGCCAGGGCCGCGTCATCCGAAGCAAGCCTTCGACGTGATGGTGGCTGCGGCGCGCAAACTGTCCCAGGAGCTGAACGGCGAACTCAAAGACGACCAGCGCAGCGTGCTGACCGCCCAGACCATTGAGCACTACCGTCAGCGCATCGTTGAATTCGAACGTCGCGCCCTGACCCAGAAGCGTTGATCCAAGAGGTTGTTCCCGCGCCGCGCGCGGGACGATCGGCAAAATAGATTGAGCAGCCTCGGCTGCTCTTTTGCTTTATGAGAGAACACCCATGACCGCCGCCAAAAACCGCATTCTAGAACTGCGCGCTGAGCTGGATCAGCACAACTATCGCTACCACGTGCTGGACGAGCCGAGCATACCGGACGCCGAATACGATCGGCTGTTCCATGAGCTCAAGGCCCTCGAAGCGGCCAATCCCGACCTGATCACCAGCGACTCGCCAACCCAGCGCGTCGGCAGCGCGGCGCTGTCGGCGTTCACCCAGGTGCGTCACGAAGTGCCGATGCTCAGCCTCGGCAATGCCTTTGAAGAAACCGACATGCGCGAGTTCGATCGTCGGGTGACTGAAGGGCTGGACCTGCCGGTCGGTGACTTGTTCGGTGGCGGCGCGGCAGTGGAATACAGCTGCGAACCCAAACTCGATGGCCTGGCGGTCAGCCTGTTGTATCAGGACGGCGTGCTGGTGCGCGGCGCGACACGCGGCGACGGCACCACTGGCGAAGACATCAGCGTCAACGTGCGCACCGTGCGCAACATTCCGCTCAAACTACATGGCACCGGCTGGCCGGCGACCCTGGAAGTGCGCGGCGAAGTGTTCATGTCCAAGGCCGGTTTCGAGCGACTGAACGCCACGCAACTGGAGGTCGGCGGCAAGACCTTCGCCAACCCGCGCAACGCGGCAGCGGGCAGTTTGCGTCAACTGGATTCGAAGATCACCGCCAACCGTCCGCTGGAATTCTGCTGCTACGGCATCGGCCAGATTTCGGCGGATATCGCTGATACGCACATCGGCAATCTCAAGCAGTTGCAGGGCTGGGGCATGCCGATCAGCCGCGAACTGAAGCTGGCCCATGGCATCGATGAGTGCCTGGATTACTACCGCGATATCGGCGAGCGCCGCAACGCGCTGCCCTATGAAATCGACGGCGTGGTGTTCAAGGTCAACAGCATCGCCTCCCAGCGTGAACTGGGCTTCCGCGCTCGCGAACCGCGTTGGGCGATTGCCCACAAATTCCCGGCCATGGAAGAACTCACCGAACTGCTCGACGTGGAATTCCAGGTCGGTCGCACGGGCGCTGTAACGCCCGTGGCGCGCTTGAAACCGGTCAAGGTGGCCGGTGTCACCGTGGCCAACGCGACGTTGCACAACATGGACGAAGTGGCGCGTCTGGGTTTGATGATCGGCGACACCGTGATCATCCGTCGCGCCGGCGATGTGATTCCGCAAGTGGTGCAAGTGGTCGCCGAGCGTCGCCCGGACAATGCCCGGCCGGTGCAGATTCCCGAGAAATGCCCGGTGTGCGGCTCCCATGTCGAACGCACGCAACTGGTCAAGCGCAGCAAGGGTCGCGAGACCGTCAGCGAAGGCGCGGTGTATCGCTGCGTCGGTCGACTGGCCTGCGGTGCGCAACTCAAGCAGGCGATCATTCACTTCGTCTCCCGTCGCGCCATGGACATCGAGGGTCTGGGCGAGAAGAGCGTCGAGCAATTGGTGGACGAAGGACTGGTGAGCTCGCCGGCCGATCTGTACGCGCTGACGTTCGAGCAGATCGTCGATCTCGAAGGCTTCGCCGAGCTGTCGAGCAAGAACCTGCTCAGTGCCATCAAAGACAGCCAGAAACCGAGCCTGGCGCGCTTCATCTACGCCCTCGGGATTCCCGATGTCGGCGAAGAGACGGCCAAGGTGCTGGCGCGCTCCCTGGGTTCGCTGGAGCGGGTTCAGCGGGCGTTGCCGCAAGTGCTCACGTACTTGCCGGATGTCGGTCTGGAAGTGGCGCACGAGATTCACAGCTTCTTCGAAGACACGCATAACCAGCAGGTGATCGCTGACCTGCTCAAGCATGGGATGCAGATTCAGGATCAGGGCGAACTGGGCGCCGAGTTTGCTGCCAGCACCACGCTGGGCGGTTTCCTCGACAAGCTGCACATTCCGTCGGTGGGGCCGGGCGGGGCGCAGAAGCTCGCTGACAAGTTTGGCTCGCTGGAAGGGGTCATGAGCGCCGACTGGCTGGACATGCGCCAGGCGCTGCCGGAGAAGCAGGCTAATTCGGTTCGGGAGTTCTTTGCGGTAGTTGAAAATCGCCAGGTTGCTGAAGCCGCCGAAAAGCAGTTGCTCGATTTCGGCATGCACTGGCAGAGCGAGAAGAAAGTCGTCGAAGGCTTGCCGCTGGCCGGGCAGACCTGGGTGCTGACCGGTTCGCTCGAATTGATGAGCCGCGATGTGGCCAAGGACAAGCTCGAAAGCCTCGGCGCCAAGGTGGCCGGGTCGGTGTCGGCCAAGACCCATTGCGTGGTCGCGGGGCCGGGCGCGGGTTCGAAATTGACCAAGGCGAATGAGCTGGGGTTGAAGGTGCTGGATGAAGAAGCGTTTGTCGGGTTTTTGAGCAAACACAACATAACGGTGTAACGCCGTTCGCGAGCAAGCCCGCTCCCACATTTAACCCGGTTCTCCCGAAGGAATGCGGGCGAATGTGGGAGCGGGCTTGCTCGCGAAGGCAATATTCGCCGTTGCGCAAAAAGCGGGAACGATCGATACCTATCCATGATCTAGTCTTGGCAAGCCCCAGGGAGAGATCGCCATGTACCGCTTCTTCGAACAGCTCAGCACACGCATCGCCGCGCCCTTCATCGGCGAGAGCTCGCGTAACAGCAAGGTCTGGCAGTGCCGGTGCGGGCAGTCGCTGTTCTTTCGCAACAGCCAGTGCCTCGCCTGCTCGGCGGTATTGGGCTATCAGCCAGAGCAGAGTCGCTTGTCGTCGCTGCAGCCTGGCCCGCATGCGGATACCTGGGTTCTCGATGCCGATCCCGACGCGGGTGTTTTTCGCCGCTGCGCCAATCTCGATTCCCCGGCCGCGTGCAATTGGTTGCTGCCCGCCAATGATCACGATGCGTTGTGCATCGCATGCAGCCTGAATCACACCATCCCCGACCTGTCGATTGCCGAAAACCACGAGCGCTGGCGCCAGGTTGAAACGGCCAAGCGGCGTCTGGTCGCACAGTTGGTCAGCCTGGGTTTGCAGGTGATTCCAAAAACCGTGAATGAAGAGACCGGCCTGGCCTTCGACTTTATCGGTGTCGACCTCGAAGGCAATCTGCCAACCACCGGTCATGCCAACGGCCTGATCACCCTCGATATCAAAGAAGCTGACGACGCCCATCGCGAGCAGGTCCGGGTGCAAATGCATGAACCTTATCGCACGCTGCTCGGGCATTTTCGTCATGAGGTGGGGCATTACTACTGGGATCGGCTGATCGCCAACAGCAAATGGCTGGAACCGTTTCGCGGCCTGTTTGGTGACGAGCGTGCCAGCTATGCCGATGCCCTTGACCGCCACTACCAACAAGGCGCGCCGTTGGACTGGCAGCAACATTTCGTCAGCGCCTACGCGACCATGCATCCCTGGGAGGACTGGGCCGAAACCTGGGCTCACTACCTGCACATGATGGACGCAGTGGATACGGCGTTGGGGTTTGGCATGAGCGCGCGGGAAATGGACTTCGACTATCAGCCGTTTCCGTCCAGCACGCTCTACGATCCACAGCATCCTGGCGGTGCGGCGTTCCTGTCGTTCGTCAATGCATGGATCGAACTGGCCGGCATGCTCAATGAGCTGTCGCGCAGCATGGGGCAGCCGGACTTCTATCCGTTTGTCCTGCCGCCGTCAGTGATCGCCAAGTTGCATTTCATCCACCTGGTGATCCAGCAGGAGGGCGGCAGGGCGGATGAGGTGGTGCAGGACCTGTAGGACTGCGGTGTTTAAGGGGCTGTGCATGTCCTTGACCTGATTCATATTTTTTAATCGGCCTCGACGGTTGTAACTTCGTCTCAGATAGGTACAATGGCGCGGCTCGCCGTCAGGTGAGCGTCGTTATGGTGATCCCATCGGTCCCCCCGCAACGATTACCCGTGAACCTGGTCAGATCCGGAAGGAAGCAGCCACAGCGGGAACATTGTGTGCCGGGGTGTGGCTGGTGGGGTTGCCTCCATAACGCACCGCGAATCCTCTTTCGCGTTATCTATTCAAAAAATACTGTCTTGTTGTTTCGCAATGGATCTTGTCCATGGCGGTGTTTTGTCGTTTCCGATTATGAGAGCGACACAAAAAAGGAGGCCGATCTGTCACACCAGGTCGGCCTCCTTTTTTTATTCTTGCTTAAGGCGCTTGGCTGAGACGGATCAACCGCAGCAATCAACTTTGCGGTAGCATCTGACGCTTGGATCCAGGTTTAAAATTTTTTCGGTACCACCGCTAGCAACACTGAGCGCGACTCATGGATGAGAAATACCGCAGGGCTGTGGATGCCGCAGCGATTTTTTCCGAGACCGACCTGAGCGGCCGGATCACCTATGTCAACGATCAATTTTGCGCCGTGTCCGGCTATAGCCGCGAAGAACTGCTCGGGCAGAATCATCGTCTCCTCAATTCTGGCCAGCACACCGCTGATTTCTTCGCCGGCATGTGGCGCACTATTGCGCTGGGCAGTGTCTGGAAAGGCGAGATCTGCAATCGCGCCAAGGATGGCAGCCTGTATTGGGTCGAAAGCACCATGGTACCGGTGCTCGATGACGCGACCGGGCGAATTGACCGTTACCTGTCGATTCGTTTCGACATCAGCGAAAAGCGCCAGCTGCTGCATTCCTTGCAATGGCGGGTAGGGCATGACGTCCTGACCGGTTTGCCCAATCGCGCGTTTCTCTCCGATCTGCTGGATCAGGCGCTGGAATTCTCGCGGCTCGAAAACATCCCGCTCGCGGTGTGCATGCTCGACCTCGATGGTTTCAAGGCAGTCAACGATGGCTACGGACATGCCAGTGGTGATCTGTTGCTGGTGGAGGTGGCCGAGCGGTTACGCAACATTGTGCGCGGCGAAGATGTGGTGGCGCGGCTGGCCGGTGACGAGTTCGTCCTGGTCCTGCGTTATGTGCGCGATCTGCCGGAATTGCACGGGGCGTTGAGCCGGGTGTTGGGGGCGATTTCGGCCCCCTATTCGGTGCGTGGAAAAGATCTCAATGTATTTGCCAGCATCGGCGTCACCTTGTTTCCCCATGACAACGAAGATGCCGAAACCCTGCTGCGTCATGCCGATCAGGCCATGTACGTGGCCAAGCAGAGCGGGCGTAATCGCTTTCATTTGTTCGACGTTTCCAGGGATCAGGAGGTCAAGGCCACTCATCAAACGGTCGAGCGAGTGCGCCAGGCGCTGCTCCTGGGTGAATTGCGTCTGCATTTCCAGCCCAAGGTGAACATGCGTCGTGGCGAAGTCGTCGGTTTCGAGGCGTTGTTGCGCTGGGAGCATCCGCAAAACGGCACCGTGCCCGCGCGGGAGTTTTTGCCGGCGGTAGAGGAGACGGACCTGATCATCGACATCGGTGAATGGGTGATGGATCAGGTCCTGTCACAGCTGCACCATTGGCAACTAGCAGGGAAGAACTGGCCAGTCAGCATCAATATCGCGGCGCGGCATTTTCAGCGGGCGGATTTCGTCGACCGGCTGAGCCAGGTGCTCGCTCGACATGCTCAGGTTGCGCCGCGGCTGCTGGACCTGGAAATTGTCGAGTCGGTGGCCATCGAGAACATTCAGCATGTCAGTGCCTGTTTGCAGGCCTGTCGGGCGCTGGGGGTGCAGTTCTCATTGGGCGACTTTGGCACCGGTCATTCCTCTCTGAGCTACCTCAAGCGTTTGCAAACTCAAACCATCAAGATCGATAAGTCCTTTGTTCGCGACATTCTTCATGATCGCGATGACCTGGCCCTGACCACGGCGGTGATCGGCCTGGCCCGCGCGTTTGGTCGGCAGGTGATCGCCGAAGGACTGGAAAGCATCGAGCACGGTGAGCTGTTGTTGCAGCTGGGCTGTGAGATCGCCCAGGGCTATTTCATTGCCCGTCCAATGCCGCCTGGCGAGGTGCCAGGCTGGGTCGAAGGTTTTGTGGCACCGCTGCAATGGCAGGTGCTGGATCAGACAGCCTGAGTATCGCCGGTCCGGCAAATGAAGATCGAAATGTGGGAGCGGGTTTACGGTGTGCCCAGCTCGCCGCCGACATAGAGCCGGATGATGTCATCGATCTCACCGGACATTTTCATTCGCAGCAACGTGCGCAGAATGCGCTGCACGGGCACCTTGGGGTCGTTGCGCACGTAGCAGCCGACACTGTGTTCCTGCAGCACCGCCACGCCTTGCAGTTGCCGTTCGGGCAACAGGCGCTGATTGAACCAGTCCAGGGTCCATTGATTGCTGACGGCATAGCGATAGCGGCCAGCCAGGAGTTTTTCCAGCACTTGTTCCTGATTGCGTGCGTCTTCGCGGTGCAACCGGTTGGCGTCGAACAGCGGTTGCAGGGTCGGGTAGCTGTAGCCCAGGACGGTGCCGATGGATTGTCGCGACAAATTCACCGGAAGAACCGAGGTCAGCGGGTCATGCCGGCTGATCAATACGTCGGGCTGCGTCCAGAGCGGAATGCTCCAGATGTAGTCTCCGGACTGATTCGGATGCCAGGATTGCGCCGCATAGCAGCGGATATCGACCTCGCCGTGTTCCATGGCGCTTTGCACTCGCGCCCGAGGCAACACGTGAAATTCGGCCGGTGCGCCGACCTGGGTGGCGAGGCTGACCATGACGTCATGCAGGATGCCCTGGGTAGGGCGGCCGCGTTCCAGCTGCACCATCGGCATCGCCCAACTGTCAGGCACCACGAAGCGCAGGGGTGCCTCGGCGGCAGCGACGTCCAGGCTGATCCACAACAATGCCCCCAAAGCCAACCGCATAAATGCTCCGGTACTGAAAAAAACCGAGCCGATAAAAGCCCCCCAACGGCCATCTTAGCCAGATTAGACGAGCGCACTGGATGCAATTTTGGCCTTGCTCCGCTAGCATTAGCCGCTTCTGTTCCTTAGTTGCGACGGTTTTCGATGAGTTATCAGGTTCTTGCACGTAAATGGCGTCCGCGCTCGTTCCGCGAAATGGTCGGCCAGACCCATGTGCTCAAGGCTCTGATCAATGCCTTGGACAGTCAGCGGTTGCACCACGCCTATCTGTTTACCGGTACCCGCGGGGTCGGCAAGACCACCATCGCGCGGATCATCGCCAAATGCCTGAACTGTGAAACAGGTATCACTTCGACCCCTTGTGGCGAATGCTCGGTGTGCCGCGAAATCGATGAGGGTCGTTTCGTCGACCTGATCGAGATCGACGCCGCGAGCCGGACCAAGGTCGAGGATACCCGCGAACTGCTCGACAACGTGCAGTACGCCCCGAGCCGCGGGCGCTTCAAGGTCTACCTGATCGACGAAGTGCACATGCTTTCCAGCCATTCCTTCAATGCGCTGTTGAAAACCCTCGAAGAGCCGCCGCCCTACGTCAAGTTCATCCTGGCCACCACCGATCCGCAGAAGCTTCCTGCAACGATTCTGTCGCGGTGCCTGCAGTTTTCCCTGAAAAACATGACGCCTGAGCGGGTGGTCGAGCATCTGACCCACGTGCTGGGTGTCGAGAACGTGCCGTTCGAAGATGATGCGCTGTGGCTGCTGGGCCGCGCCGCCGACGGTTCGATGCGCGACGCCATGAGCCTGACCGACCAGGCGATCGCCTTCGGTGAAGGCAAGGTCATGGCCGCCGGCGTGCGGGCGATGCTCGGCACGCTCGATCACGGTCAGGTCTACGACGTGCTGCATGCACTGATCGAAGGCGACGCCAAGGCGTTGCTCGAAGCCGTCCGTCATCTGGCCGAACAAGGGCCGGACTGGAATGGCGTGCTGTCGGAAATTCTTAATGTGCTGCACCGGGTCGCCATTGCCCAAGCCTTGCCGGAAGGTGTCGACAACGGTCACGGCGACCGCGATCGGGTGCTGGCGCTGGCCCAGGCCTTGCCGGCCGAAGACGTGCAGTTCTACTACCAGATGGGCCTGATCGGCCGTCGCGACTTGCCGCTGGCGCCCGACCCCCGTGGTGGCTTCGAAATGGTCTTGCTGCGAATGCTCGCATTCCGACCGGCGGACACCGCGGACGCACCGAGGCAACCGCTAAAGCCAGTGGGGATCAGCCAGGCCACAGTTGATTCCGCAAATTCAGTGGCTGCCGCGCCGAGTGTTGCGCCGGTAGTCGCTGCGGCAGTTGCACCCGTCGTACCTGCGCCAGTCGTTGCTCCGGTGGCTGTTCCCGCGCCTGAGCCGGTTGCGCCCGTTGTCGTGCCTGAGCCAGTCGTTGAGCCTGTAGCGGTCGCAGAGATCGTCGATCTGCCGTGGAATGACCCGGTCGAGCCCGAAGTCGTCCAGCAGCCCGCCGTTGAGCCGGTGTTGGAAACCAGCAGCGAACAACCCGATCTGCCACCGATGCCGTTACCCACGCCGGACAGCGTGGTGCCGGATGCGCCAGAGTGGGCTGCCGCGCCGATCCCGGAACCGTCCGTGACCGAAGTCGATGCCGCCACCCCGGGCGTGGACCAGGACGACGAACCGCCGCTGGACGAGGACTACATCGAGCCGGACATGGATTCGGCCTACAGCTACCTCGACGAACTGGCCAGCGAACACACCGCCGAGCCTGTGCCGGAACCCGAGCCTGAACCGGCCGCCATGCCGGCCACCGGGCTGGCACTGCAATGGCTGGAACTGTTCCCGAAACTGCCAGTGTCCGGCATGACCGGCAGCATCGCCGCCAACTGCACGCTGATCGCCGTCGATGGCGACAACTGGCTGTTGCACCTGGACCCGGCCCACAGCGCCTTGTTCAACGCGACTCAACAGCGCCGCCTCAACGATGCGCTGAATCAGTTTCACGGGCGTACGCTGAGCCTGAGCATCGAGCTGATCAAGCCCGAGCAGGAAACCCCGGCCCAGGCGGCTTCTCGCCGGCGTGTCGACCGTCAGCGCGAGGCGGAGGAATCGATCCATGGTGATCCGTTCATCCAGCAAATGATGCAACAGTTCGGTGCAGTCATCCGTAACGATACTATTGAACCTGTCGACGCCTTGGTCAGTCAGGGCTAATAACTGAAGGCGTTCGGCCGAACGGGCCGGGCGTTGTTTTTATCCAAGTACTTTGAGGTGATTACCATGATGAAAGGTGGCATGGCCGGCCTGATGAAGCAGGCGCAGCAGATGCAGGAAAAAATGGCCAAGATGCAGGAAGAACTGGCCAACGCCGAAGTCACCGGTAAGGCCGGTGGCGATATGGTCACCGTGGTGATGACCGGTCGTCATGACGTCAAGCGTGTGACCATCGACCCAAGCCTGGTCGAAGGCCTGAGCGAAGACGACAAAGAGATGCTGGAGGCTGTATTCGCCGCCGCCGTCAACGATGCCGTGCGCAAGATCGAAGCCAACAGCCAGGACAAGATGTCCGGCATGACCGCTGGTATGCAACTGCCACCGGGCATGAAACTGCCATTCTGATTCGCTAAAGCACGTCGGATGGGCTACAAAAAAATGCCAGGCATAGCGCCTGGCATTTTTGTTTCTGGCTGTTGGAGATGTGGAGCCTGTGATGCCGCCTTCGCGAGCAAGCCCGCTCCCACATTGGATTTGTGAACACTGGAGATCCAATGTGGGAGTGGGCTTGCTCGCGAAGAAGTCGACCCGGTTCCCCGGAAGAAACATCGAACGCCATACCGCCACAAAGGTCTGCTCCCCTATACCGGCAAATTCACCGATCAAAGGAGACGCTCACATGCCACAAGCATTGACCCTCAACCAACGTATCGTCCTGGCGTCACGCCCGGTAGGCGCGCCGACGCCGGAGAATTTTCGCCTGGAGCGGGAAGCGCTGCCGGACCTGGCCGACGGTCAGGTGTTGCTCAAGACCCTTTATCTGTCGCTGGACCCCTACATGCGTGGACGCATGAGTGATGCGCCGTCCTACGCTGCGCCAGTGGAAATCGGCGAGGTAATGACCGGTGGTGCTGTCAGTCGGGTCGAGCGCTCGCTGAGCCCGAAATTCCATGAAGGTGATCTGGTGGTGGGCGTCACCGGTTGGCAAAGCCATAGCATCAGCGACGGTCGCAACATCATTCCGGTGCCGAAGGGGTTGGCGAGCCCGTCGATGGCGTTGGGCGTGCTGGGCATGCCAGGCATGACCGCGTACATGGGCCTGATGGACATCGGCCAGCCAAAGGCTGGTGAAACCCTGGTGGTCGCAGCTGCATCCGGCGCGGTGGGTTCGGTGGTCGGTCAGGTGGCGAAGATCAAGGGGCTGCGCGTAGTCGGTGTGGCCGGTGGTGCGGAGAAATGCCGTTATGTGGTTGAAGAACTCGGCTTCGATGCCTGTCTCGACCACAAGAGCCCGAACTTCGCCGATGAATTGGCCAGGACGTGCTCCGAAGGCATCGATATTTACTTCGAAAACGTCGGTGGCAAGGTGTTCGACGCGGTGCTGCCACTGCTCAAGCCCAAGGCGCGGATTCCGCTCTGTGGCCTGATCGCTTCCTACAACGCCCACGAAGCACCGACCGGCCCGGATCGCCTGCCGCAACTGCAGCGCACGCTGCTGACCAAGCGTGTGCGCATCCAGGGGTTCATCGTGTTCGACGACTACGGTGACCGTCAGCCGGAATTCGTCAGTGCCATGGCGCCGTGGGTGCGTGAAGGCAAGGTGAAATTCCGCGAAGACGTGGTCGATGGCCTGGAGAACGCACCCGAGGCATTCATCGGTCTGCTGGAAGGACGCAACTTCGGCAAACTGGTCGTGCGGGTCGCGCAGGACTGAGTAATTGACGCTAAACAGAGGCGCGGGTATAAACCGCGTCTCGTTGTTTTGTCGGACTTTTCCCCATGAGCTTCAGCCCTTTGATTCGCCAACTGATCGACGCCCTGCGAACTTTGCCGGGTGTGGGTCAGAAAACCGCCCAGCGCATGGCGTTGCAGTTGCTCGAACGTGATCGCAGCGGCGGCTCGCGCCTGGCCTTGGCATTGAGCCAGGCCATGGAAGGGGTCGGGCACTGCCGGTTGTGCCGCACGCTGACCGAAGACGACCTCTGCCCGCAATGCGCCGACACCCGTCGCGACGACACCTTGCTCTGCGTGGTGGAAGGGCCGATGGATGTCTATGCGGTGGAACAGACCGGTTTTCGCGGTCGCTACTTCGTGCTCAAGGGCCATCTGTCGCCTCTCGACGGGCTCGGGCCAGAAGCCATCGGCATTCCGCAACTGCTGGCGCGAATTGAAGAGGCGGGCACGTTCACGGAAGTCATCCTCGCCACCAACCCGACGGTGGAAGGTGAAGCCACGGCGCACTACATTGCTCAGTTGCTCAGCAATAAAGGCCTGATTGCCTCGCGCATCGCCCATGGCGTGCCGTTGGGGGGCGAGCTGGAGCTGGTGGATGGCGGGACGTTGGCGCATTCGTTTGCGGGGCGTAAGCCGATTACCTTGTAGCGTCTGAACTGTCGCCTTCGCGAGCAAGCCCGCTTCCACATTGGATCGCGTTCTCCTGTGGGAGCGGGCTTGCTCGCGAAGGGCGCACCTCGGTCCCTCAGATTCACACAATCCCCTTGAAAACCAAGCAAGCGCTCGGTTAACTTCGCTGAACCTTCAGTGGAGCTCGCCGATGCCTGCCTTTCAGGAATACTTCGATCCCAGCCACCAATTGGTCCGCGACAGCGTCAGACGTTTCGTCGAGCGCGAGATTCTTCCGGACATCGACCAGTGGGAAGAAGCGGAAAGCTTTCCCCGTGAGCTCTACCTCAAGGCCGGTGCGGCGGGGATTCTGGGGATCGGTTATCCAGAAGCTCTGGGAGGCAGCCACGAAGGTGACCTGTTCGCCAAGATCGCCGCCAGCGAAGAACTGATGCGTTGCGGCTCCGGTGGTCTGGTGGCAGGGCTCGGCTCGCTGGACATCGGTCTGCCGCCGATTCTCAAGTGGGCCAGGCCGCCAGTGCGCGACCGCGTGGTGCCTCAGGTGCTGGCTGGCGAGAAGATCAGCGCCCTGGCCGTGACCGAGCCCAGCGGCGGCTCCGACGTTGCCAACCTGCAAACCCACGCCGTGCGTGACGGTGATTTCTACCGGGTCAGCGGCAGCAAAACTTTTATTACCAGTGGCGTTCGCGCGGACTTCTACACCGTTGCGGTGCGTACCGGCGCGCCGGGTTTCGGCGGTATCAGCCTGCTGTTGATCGAAAAGGGCACGCCGGGTTTCACGGTCGGCCGTCAGCTGAAGAAAATGGGCTGGTGGGCGTCGGACACCGCCGAGTTGTTCTTCGACGATTGCCGGGTGCCTGTAGGAAATCTGATCGGTGCCGAGAACATGGGCTTCGCCTGCATCATGGGCAACTTCCAGAGTGAACGCCTGGCCCTGGCGCTAATGGCCAACATGACCGCGCAACTGGCCCTGGAAGAGAGCCTGAAATGGGCTCGTCAGCGCGAAGCCTTTGGCAAACCTATCGGCAAGTTTCAGGTGCTCAAGCACCGCCTCGCTGAAATGGCCACGGCGCTGGAGGTGTCACGGGAATTCACCTATCGCCAGGCAGCGAAAATGGCGGCGGGGCAGAGTGTGATCAAGGAGATTTCCATGGCCAAGAATTTTGCCACTGACACGGCGGACCGGATCACCACGGATGCCGTGCAGATCCTGGGTGGCCTCGGTTATATGCGCGAGAGCCTGGTGGAACGGCTGTACCGGGATAACCGGATTCTGTCGATCGGCGGTGGTACGCGGGAAGTGATGAACGAAATCATCAGTAAGCAGATGGGGCTTTAGTCGGTGGTGTGGCGGCTGACGCTTCGCGGGCAAGCCCGCTCCCACAGGGGATCATCGGTAGACACAAATCGTGAGTACGATAAAGATCACTGTGGGAGCGGGCTTGCCCGCGAAGGCGTCCGTGCAGGCGCCGCTTACTTATCGCTCAACGCAAATTGGGTCAGGCAAAAAGTAGGAATCCCCATGTCTTCCAACCGCTGCGATCCACCCAACTCCGGCAGATCAATGATCGCCGCCGCTTCATGTACCCGCGCGCCCATCCGCCGAATCAGGTTCGCCGCCGCAATCAGCGTACCGCCGGTGGCGATCAGGTCATCGAACATCACCACCGAATCGCCGTCGCACAGGCTGTCGGCATGGACTTCAAGAAAGGCTTCGCCGTACTCGGTCGCATAACCTTCGGCCAGCACGTCGGCCGGCAGTTTGCCTTGCTTGCGGAACAGCACCAGCGGCTTGTTCAGCTGATAAGCGAGTACCGAACCGATCAGGAACCCACGGGCGTCCATCGCGCCGATGTGGGTGAAGTCGGCCTCGACATAACGGTGGGCGAAGCTGTCCATCACCAGGCGCAGGGCCGTGGGCGACTGGAACAACGGGGTGATGTCGCGAAAGATCACGCCTGGCTTGGGGAAATCGATCACGGGGCGGATCAGGGATTTGATGTCGAAGGAGTCGAAGACCATCGTCGAGGTGTCCTGGCAGGCTGCAAACGTCGCAGTATAACGGCGGCTGAACTGTTTCGCTCAGCCGCAACCGGCATCGTCAGCCTTCGATTGAACCGCCGGCCAGGGCGCAGAGCTGGATCGGGTCGAGGATGTGGATTTCCTTGCCTTCGGCGGCGATCAGCTGGTTTTGCTGGAAACGCGTGAACACCCGGGACACGGTTTCCACCGCCAGGCCCAGATAATTGCCGATTTCGTTACGCGACATACTCAGGCGGAACTGGTTGGCCGAAAAACCCCGGGCGCGGAAGCGTGCCGAGAGGTTGACCAGGAAGGTGGCGATGCGCTCGTCGGCGGTTTTCTTCGACAACAGCAGCATCATTTGTTGATCGTCGCGAATTTCGCGGCTCATCACGCGCATCAACTGACGGCGCAGTTGCGGCAGTTGCACGGCCAGTTCGTCGAGTCGTTCGAATGGAATCTCGCACACCGACGTGGTTTCCAGGGCTTGCGCCGAGACGGGATGCTTTTCGGTGTCCATGCCCGACAGGCCGACCAATTCGCTCGGCAGGTGGAAGCCGGTGAGCTGCTCTTCGCCGCCATCGCTCAGGCTGAAGGTCTTCAGGGCGCCAGAGCGAACTGCATAAACGGAATCGAAGGTGTCGCCCTGGCGGAACAGGAATTCGCCTTTTTTCAACGGGCGGCCACGTTTGACGATTTCGTCCAGCGCATCCATGTCTTCCAGATTCAGAGAAAGTGGCAAGCAGAGGGGAGCCAGGCTGCAATCCTTGCAATGGGCCTGGCTATGAGCGCGCAGTTTTACTGGCTCGGACATTTCTTAAATCCTTGTGGGAAAAAACACACATAAGACGTAAGGGTAACCCACGGGAGGACATTCAGGCCAGCGTGTGGCGAATTTGCCACACGGCCTTAAATCACCCGCGAAAACCGCTGGCGATTCTGTTGTTCCAGATACGCATCGAACACCATGCACACTGAGCGCACCAACAAGCGTCCGGCGGGCAGTACGGTGATTTTGTCGTTGTCCAGTTCGATCAGTCCGTCCCGGGCCATGCCCTGCAGTTGCGGCCAGAGTTCGCCGAAGTAGCCCCGGAAATCGATGTTGAAGGCTTGTTCGATTTGCGCGAACTCCAGGCTGAAATGGCAAATCAGTTGCTGAATGATCGCGCGCCGCAGACGGTCATCGGCGTTGCACAACAGGCCGCGATTGGTCGCCAGTTGCGCGCAAGCCAGGGCGTTCTGGTACTGATTCAGATCGCTGCTGTTCTGGCAGTACAAGTCGCCGATCTGGCTGATGGCCGACACGCCCAGGCCAATCAAATCGCAATGACCATGGGTGGTGTAGCCCTGGAAGTTGCGTTGCAGGGTCGATTCTTCCTGGGCAATCGCCAGTTCATCGTCGGGCAGCGCGAAGTGGTCCATGCCGATGTAGCGGTAACCGGCTGCGGTCAGTTGCTCGATGGTGCCCTGGAGCATTTCCAGTTTCTGCGCCGGGGTCGGCAGTTCGTCGCTGTTGATCCGTCGTTGCGGCATGAAGCGTTCTGGAAGGTGCGCGTAGTTGAATACCGACAGCCGGTCCGGCTGCAGGCTGATGACTTCATTGACCGTACGGGCGAAGTTCTCAGGTGTCTGTCTTGGTAAGCCATAGATCAGATCAATGTTGATCGAACGAAACTGCAGCGTGCGGGCCGCGTCGATCACCGCGCGGGTTTCTTCCAGGCTTTGCAGGCGGTTGACCGCTCGTTGCACGGCCGGGTCAAGGTCTTGCAAGCCGATGCTGACCCGGTTGAAGCCCAGTTCACGGAGTAGGCCCATGGTCGACCAGTCGGCTTCGCGGGGATCGATTTCGATGCCGTAGTCGCCGGAATCGTCGTCCAGCAAATTGAAGCTTTTGCGCAACCGGGCCATCAATTGGCGCAGTTCGTCGTGACTGAGAAAAGTCGGCGTGCCGCCACCGAAGTGCAATTGCTCGACTTTCTGTGCCGGGTCGAGGTGGCAGGCGATCAGCTGGATTTCCTGTTCCAGGCGCTGCAAATAGGGCAGCGCGCGGCCGCGGTCCTTGGTAATGACTTTGTTGCAGGCGCAGTAGTAGCAAATGTTCGCGCAGAACGGTACGTGCACGTACAGCGACAACGGGCGCAGGGCCTTGCGGCTTTCGCGCAGCGCGTGGAACAGGTCGAAGGTGCCGACATGCCCGTCGAATTGCACGGCAGTCGGATATGAGGTGTAGCGCGGGCCCGCCAGATCATAACGGCGGATCAGATCGGTGTCCCAACGAATGGCGTCGAGCATCATGCGGGCATTCCCCCGGATAGGCTGGCAGTGTCAGCGAGTCTAGGGGGCGCGGCGTAGGGGCATCTTGATTTGCATCAACGGGTCGAGATTTGTGTTGTTGGTGCGGGCCTCTTCGCGAGCAAGCCCGCTCCCACACCGGATTTGCAGTGTTTACAAAACCTGTGGGAGCGGGCTTGCTCGCGAAGGGCGCACCGCCGATCTAATGCCCCATGAGCCAATGCTGATGCGGCCCCGGCAAGGTCCAGATGCCAAACATAATCACCAGCAAACCGCCGGTCATGCGCACGCTGCGTTTGCGCAACAACGCCGTGACCCGCTCAGCCGCCAGGCCCGTGGCCAGCAGCACCGGCCAGGTGCCGAGCCCGAAGGCGAGCATCAACAATCCACTGTCCAGCGCATTGCCCTGGCTCGCCGACCACAGCAAGGTGCTGTAAACCAGCCCGCACGGCAGCCAGCCCCAGAGCGCGCCCAGCAGTAATGCGCGGGGCAGGCTCGATACCGGCAGCAGTTTGTTGGCAACTGGCTGGATATGCCGCCACAGGCCGCGACCGAGGCTTTCGATGCGGGTCAGGCCGCTCCACCAGCCAGCCAGGTACAGCCCCATCGCGACCAGCAACAGTCCAGCAATGATCCGCATGAACATCGCCGCCGGGCTGTTGGCCACTGCCCAGCCCGCCAGGCCGATTAACACACCGGCAGCGGCATAGCTGAGAATTCGCCCCAGGTTGTAGGCCAGCAACAGTCGAAAGCGTCGGCTGCGTTGCTCCTTGGGAATCGCCAGGGTCAACGCGCCCATCAAACCGCCGCACATACCCAGGCAATGCCCGCCACCGAGCAGGCCGAGAATCACCGCAGACACCAACAGTGGCGCCAACTCAAACATGTGGGGGCGCCTTGTCGTCCGGCTTGGCCGGATGGCCGCTGGCTTCGTCGACCGCTGCCTTGTGATTCGGGTCCTGGTCGTCGAACAGGATGCTGTGGGCCGGGCCGTCGAGGTCGTCGTACTGACCGCTGTCGACCGCCCAGAAGAAAATGTAGATAGCGATGGCCACGATCAGCAGCGCGGCCGGGATCATCACGTAGAGAGCTGGCATCGGTGGACTCCATGCCCGCGCGGCTCAGGCCGGCAGCGGGCGGGTTTCTGGCGTGGCGCTGGCGGCAGGCGCGCTCGGCATGCGAGTCAGGCGCAGGGCGTTCAGCACCACGGTCAACGAACTGATGGACATGCCGACCGCGGCCCATACCGGTGTGATCCAGCCGAGGGCGGCGAACGGCAACATGAGGCCATTGTACAGCCCGGCCCACAGCAGATTCTCGATGATTACCCGACGGGTGCGCCGAGCGAGGCTGAAGGCTTGTACCAACGCATCGAGGCGGTTCGACAGCAGCACAGCGTCGGCACTGGTTTTCGCCAGATCCGTGGCTGAACCCATGGCCACGCTGATGTCGGCGGCGGCCAGCACCGGCACATCGTTGACCCCGTCACCGAGCATCAATACTTTGCGACCTTCCTTGTGTAGCTGTTGCAGGACCTGCAATTTATCGTCGGGACGTAGGCCGCCACGGGCTTCGTCGATGCCCAATTCAAACGCGACGCTGGCGACCATCGGCGAGCTGTCGCCGGACAGCAACAGCGTGCGCCAGCCCCGGGCTTTGCAGGCCGCGAGCAGGGCCGGTGCGTCGGCGCGCAAGCGGTCGTCGAGGACGAACCAGGCCAGCGGTCCCTGGCGGTCACCGAGCAGCAGCCATTGGCCGGCTTCATTCGGCATCACCGGCACCGCCGCGCCACTGAGCTCGCAGACAAACCCCGGTTGGCCGATACGCAGGCGTTGTTCACCGACCAAGCCTTCGAGGCCAAGACCCGGTGTGCTGTGGACTTCTTCGGCGGCCAGGGGCGCGCGGCCAAACGCGCGGGCAATCGGATGTTCGGAACGGTTTTCCAATGCGGCGGCGAGACTCAGGCATTGATCGCTATCGAGCGCACCGAGGGGGCGGATCGACCGCAGCGCCAGGCGACCTTCTGTGAGCGTGCCGGTCTTGTCGAAAATCACGGTGTCGATCTGGTTCAAACCTTCGAGCACATGGCCGCGAGTCAGCAGCAAACCCAGTTTGTGCAAGGTGCCGGTGGCGGCGGTGAGGGCGGTCGGCGTGGCCAGGGACAAAGCGCACGGGCAGGTCGCGACCAGCATCGCCAGGACAATCCAGAAGGCGCGCGACGAATCCAGTTCCCACCAGAGCAGGCCGATGCACGCGGCGGCGATCAGCGACAGCAGCAGGAACCATTGCGCGGCGCGGTCGGCGATTTCTGCCAGTCGTGGTTTTTCTGCCTGGGCACGGTCCAGCAGGCGGACGATGGCGGACAGTCGGGTGTCTTGACCCAGGGCCATGACCTCGACGGTCAACGCGCCTTCGACGTTCAGGGTGCCGGCGGTGACGGCATCCCCCAGCGTTCTGGGTTGCGGCAGGTATTCGCCAGTCAGCAGGGACTCATCGATGCTCGACTGGCCATCGAGGATCTTGCCGTCAGCCGGCAGGATCGCGCCGGGATGCACCAGCACTTGATCGCCTACGCGCAGTTCGCTCAGCAGAATCCGCTCGCTTTGGCCGTCGCTACTCAGGCGCAGACACGAGGCGGGCAACAGATTGACCAGTTGCGCGGTGGCGGCGGCAGTGCGTTCCCGGGCGCGACGTTCCAGATAACGCCCAGCCAGCAGAAAGAGTGCAAACATCCCGACGGCATCGAAATACAACTCGCCGACCCCGGTGATCGACGTCCAGATCCCGGCGATGTAGGCACTGCCGATGGCCAGCGATACCGACACATCCATGGTCAGGTGCCGGGTGCGCAAGTCGCGCATGGCGCCCTTGAAGAAGGGGGCGCAGCTGTAGAACACGATAGGCGTGGTGAGGAACAGCGCGACCCAGCGCAGGATGGTGTGCAGTTCGGGGCTGAGGTCGATGTTGAATTCCGGCCAGGTGGCCATGGTTGCCATCATCGCCTGGAACCACAGCAGCCCGGCGACGCCGAGTTGGCGCAGGGCCAGGCGGTTTTCGCTGGCCAATTGTTCACTGGCGCGGTCCGCCTGATAAGGGTGTGCGGCGTAACCGATGTGGCGTAGCTCGCTCAGTACCTGGCTCAACGGCAATTGCGCATCGGCCCAGCGGACGTGCAGGCGATGGTTGGACAGGTTCAGTCGCGCTTCGGCCACCGCCGGCAACCCGCGCAAGTGTTTCTCGATCAGCCAGCCGCAGGCGGCGCAACTGATGCCTTCCATCAACAGGGTGGTTTCGGCGAGTTCACCTTCGTGACGGACAAAGGGTGCCTGCACGTCAGCGCGATCATAGAGCGCCAGCTCATCCACCAACTGCACCGGCAAGGCTTCGGGGTTGGCCGATGCTTCACTGCGATGCTGGTAATAGCCTTCCAGCCCACCGGCGACAATCGCCTCGGCCACCGCCTGGCAACCCGGGCAGCAGAACTCGCGGGTTTCCCCGAGGACGGCAGCGGTGAAGCGGCTGCCGGCCGGGACGGGCAGGGCGCAGTGGTAGCAGGGGGTTGGCGTGGTCATCGGATATTCACTAATGCCGCTGAATCTCTGTCGTCAGGTAGGGCCTCTTCGCGAGCAAGCCCGCTCCCACATTTGATCGGTGTCGTGCACAACTTTGTGTACGAGGAGATCCACTGTGGGAGCGGGCTTGCTCGCGAATGCGCGAAGCGCAGCGTTTATTTCTTCAGGTCTTCCGCACCTTGCAGCGGTTCGTCACCCAGCAGCAGATCCTTGTCATGGCTGACCTCTTCTTCCTCGAACATGCGCCACGTTTTCCCGTCCTGCACCCCCAGCAATTCGACAAAGCGGCGGCCATCGACTTTGTCGTTCACCTGGCCGATGTAGCGGCCTTGCTCGGTCCCGCTGCGGGCGAGGGTGATCTTGCGATCCTTCTCCGGTTGGGTCGGCGAGATCAGGTTCAGCTCAAGGGTTTGTGGCTGGCTGTTGCCGTTCAGGCGCAGGTCGACTTCGCCGGTCACGCCATCCAGATGCACGCTGGCGCGCAGCAGCAGGGTCTGCGCCAGCAGCTCACGGTCGAGGGAGCGGTTGATGCCTTTGCCGGCCTCGTAATAGTTGTCGTTGACCAGGTTGTCCGGGTTTTTCACCGCGATGGTCACCATGGACAAGGTCAGGGTCACCGAACAGGCCAGGATGGCGATGATGATCCACGGCCAAAGGTGCTTGTACCAGGGACTTGCGGCATTTGCTGCGGGCATGATCACTTCTCTCAACGAATTTGTGGGCCGATGAATCGGCTCTTGGCTTCAACGTGGATGCTGTCGTCATCGGCATCCTTGAGGATGAATTTCACCTCGTTGGTGCTCGATGGCAGTTTTTCCGGTGCGACGGACAACTCGACCGGCTGGCTCATGATCTCTCCGGCGGCGACCTTGATTTCGCGCCTGCCTTGCAACTTGAGGTCCGGCAGGCCGGTGGCATCCAGTACGTAGGTGTGGTCGCGCTGGTCCTTGTTCATGATCTTCAGGCTGTAGACGTTTTCGATCCGGCCTTCGGCGTTCTCGCGGTACAGCACGCGGTCCTTGCTGACGTCGAAGCCCACCAGGGAACGCATGAAGAACGCGGCCGCCAGCAACGCCATCATCGCCAGCAACACCACGGCATAGCCGATCAGGCGCGGGCGCAGTTTATTGGTTTTTTGCCCGGACAGGTTGTGCTCGGTGGTGTAGCTGATCAGACCGCGCGGGTAATCCATCTTGTCCATGATGCTGTCGCAGGCGTCGATGCACGCGGCGCAACCGATGCATTCGATTTGCAGGCCGTCGCGGATATCGATACCGGTTGGGCACACCTGGACACACATGGTGCAGTCAATGCAGTCGCCCAGACCCATGGCCTTGTAGTCGACGCCTTTCTTGCGCGGGCCGCGGGATTCACCACGGCGCGGATCGTAGGAAACGATCATCGTGTCCTTGTCGAACATAACGCTTTGGAAGCGCGCGTACGGGCACATGTAAATGCACACCTGCTCACGCAGCCAGCCGGCGTTGCCGTAGGTGGCGAGGGTGAAGAAACCGACCCAGAAATACGACCAGCCATCGGCTTCGCCAGTGAAGAAATCGAGGGTCAGTTCGCGGATCGGCGAGAAGTAACCGACAAAAGTCAGGCCGGTCACCAGGCCGATCAACAACCACATCGTGTGTTTGCTTAACTTGCGCGCGAATTTGTTGGCGCTCATGGGCGCTTTGTCGAGCTTGATGCGCTGGTTGCGGTCGCCTTCGGTGACCTTCTCGCACCACATGAAAATCCAGGTCCAGACGCTTTGCGGGCAGGTATAGCCGCACCAGACCCGACCGGCGTACACGGTAATGAAGAACAGGCCGAAGGCGCTGACGATCAGAATCCCCGAGAGCAGGATGAAGTCCTGAGGCCAGAAGGTCGCACCGAAGATAAAGAATTTACGTTCCGGCAGGTTCCACCAGACGGCCTGATGACCACCCCAGTTCAGCCAGACCGTACCGAAATACAGCAGGAACAGCGCGGCCCCGCCCATCATTCGCAGATTGCGGAACAAGCCGGTGAAGGCGCGGGTGTAGATCTTTTCCCGAGAGGCGTAGAGGTCGACGCTGTTATTCGCGTTCTTGGTGGGTGGAGTGACGTCGTGTACCGGAATCTGGTTGCTCATCATTGCATCCCACGGCAGTGGAAAAATGCCTCGGTCAGTACGTGCCGACCGCGGTCAAAAAGAGGTGTTGCAGTGGCGCAATGATACGCCTGTCGCTCTAGCCCAAGGGTGCGACCTTTGGTCGCGTTGGGGAAAAATCACGAATGGTGTAGCAGATGTAACAAAACGTGATGCAGGTCAATTGACTTTTGAGTATAGCCGCTCGGTCAGTACTCGTTAGAGGCTGTTCATTTTTTGATCTCAACTAACGAAGTGTCGGACATATATTCTGTTGATCTATAAGTTCCATTGAATTGTGAATTGCCAGAGCTCAATGTATTTTGCGTTTTTAACGCAATGGCCGCTAATAACGGCTGATCAATATCAATGGAAATGGAATTCAATGAAATTATCAATGGATAAATGGCTGGCGTGCTACGCCTTGATTTTGGTTAATTGTTTGGGTGCAACTGTTGTTTTTGCTGAAACTCCGCAGCACTTGGTGTTTGCCTCTGATTCACAGTATCCCTGGAGTGATCTGACCGATAAAGGTGTGCCAGATCCCAATAAGGAAGCTCGATCAAAAGAGTTGATTGAATTGCAGTATTCCGATATTGCGAGCTTCAGACGTCTTAACGGCGGAGCGTCCCGTATACCTGTAATGATTAATGGAGATATCACGGCGTTCGGCCATGGTAATGAGCGTTCGTACATGAGGAGTGTTTTCGAGAACAAGTTGCTAGGGCTCTATGACTACGGCTTGGGTAATCATGATTACGCCAATAACGTAGATGATTGCTTCTGGAATAATTGTGCGGCCGGAAGTATCAATGACCTCAAGGCGCGTTATTGGGGGAAGGGCGTGTCCATGGATCTGGCGGCAAGAAGTGCAGGTCTTGAGACGATGTATTACGGCAGCCTAGCCTACTCAAAGGGTTTTGGTGATGTGCATGTTGTTCAATTGAATAATGAGCCGACTTACACCACTAGTTTTACTTCGGGTAATCCGATTGCTCGAACGTCCTTTGAAATTACGGATGCGCTGGACTGGCTTGAGCGCGATCTGAAAAGCGCGAGAGCACAGGGCAAGATTATTATTCTCAATATGCACAAGGTTTATGACTGGGCAGGCAGTGATGCGCAGATTTCCCGGTTTAAACAGATGATTAGCCATTACAAGGTGACGGCTGTCTTTGGCGGGCATGATCACCGGGGGGTAGGGATGCATATCTATGCCAGAAAATGGGAGCTATTTGGCAGTGTGCCGGTATTCATGAGCGGGTCTGCTTCTCAGCAAACCTATCTGATTGCCAGTTTCACCGAAGATCGACAGTCTCTGAGGGTCAGCGCCGTATACAACAGTAACTGGCCCAGCCGTGAAGTCGTGAGGGTCATTCCTGTCTTGAAGTAAGCGGGTTGAGGCTGGAATAAAAACGGCCCCGCACATTCACATGGGCGGGGCCGTTTTCATTGCATCAAGCGTTTGCCTTTACTGGGCGTCCGCAGCCGGTGCTTTCTCGCCGTGAGAAAGGCTGTAGACGTAAGCGGCCAACAGGTGAACCTTGTCGTTGCCTTGCAGTTGCTCTTGCGCAGGCATCTGGCCCTGACGGCCGTAACGGATGGTCTGCTGCAGTTGAGCGAAGCTCGAGCCATAGATGAACGCGCCCGGGTGAGTCAGGTCAGGTGCGCCCATCGCTGGGGTGCCTTTACCTGCCGGACCGTGGCACGCCACGCAGTTGGCGGCGAACAGCTTCTGGCCGGCAACCGGGTCGGCCTTGGCGCCTTCCGGCAGCTTGCGGCCATCGAGGTTGGTCAGCACGAACGCAGCGACGTCGTTCACGCCTTGCTCGCCGATCACTTCAGCCCACGCCGGCATGACCGCATGACGGCCGCCCATGATGGTGGTCTTGATGGTTTCTGCCTCACCGCCCCAGCGCCAGTCGGCGTCGGTCAGGTTCGGGAAGCCATAAGCGCCCTTGGCGTCGGAGCCGTGGCAGACCGAGCAGTTGGAGGCGAACAGGCGGCCACCCATCTTCAGGGCTTGCGGGTCCTTGGCCACTTCTTCGATGGGCATGGAGGCGAATTTGGCGAAGATCGGGCCGAACTTGGCGTCCGACTTGGCCATTTCCTTTTCCCACTCGTGAACGCCGGTCCAGCCGGTCTGGCCGTTGGCGAACGCGGTCTGCTTTTCGTTATCGAGGTAGTTGTAACCCGGCAACAGGCCTTTCCAGTTGCCCAGGCCCGGGTACAGCACCAGGTAGCCCAGCGCGAAAATGATGGTGCCCACGAACAGCATGAACCACCATTTTGGCAGTGGGTTGTCGTACTCCTCGATCCCGTCGAAGGAGTGGCCAACCGTTTCTTCGGTGGCTTCGCTGCGCTGGCCCTTGCGGGTGGACAGCAACAGCCAGGTCAGGGCGAAGATGGTGCCGAGACTGAGGACTGTGACGTACAGACTCCAGAACGTAGTCATTCTTTGTTACTCCTAGAAGCTTGCTCGACGTGCTTGATGGCTTCGGGATCATCCGCGAAAGGCAGCAAGGTCGCGTCTTCAAACTCCGACTTGCGCTTGGGACTGAACACCCACAACGCCAGACCGATGAAGGCCACCATCACAACAACGGTGCCCAGGCCACGAATCATCCCGATATCCATCTAAATCACCGTTTGCTTTTGATGATGGTGCCCAGGCCTTGCAGATAGGCCACCAGCGCGTCCATTTCGGTTTTGCCCTTCACAGCATCCTTGGCGCCGGCGATGTCTTCGTCGGTGTAAGGGACGCCGAGCGTGCGCAAGACTTCCATTTTCTTGGCGGTGTCTTTGCCGTCGAGCTTGTTTTCCACGAGGAACGGGTAGGCCGGCATTTTCGACTCGGGCACTACGTTGCGCGGGTTGTACAAGTGCGCACGCTGCCAGTCATCGGAGTAGCGACCGCCGACACGGGCCAGGTCCGGACCGGTACGCTTGGAACCCCACAGGAACGGGTGGTCCCAGACGCTTTCACCGGCGACCGAGTAGTGGCCGTAACGTTCGGTTTCCGCACGGAACGGGCGGATCATCTGCGAGTGGCAGCCGACACAACCGTTGGCGATGTAGATGTCGCGGCCTTCCAGTTCAAGGGCGGTGCGAGGCTTCATGCCCTCGACCGGCTTGTTGGTGACGTCCTGGAAAAACAGCGGAACGATCTGGGTCAGGCCGCCGACGCTGACGGCGATAACCATGAAGAAGGCCAGCAGGCCAATATTCTTCTCGACTGCTTCATGCTTCATCAGTGAGCTCCAACTACAGCAATCTGTTCAGCGGCTTTGGCTTCAGCCGGGTTCGAGGCACGTACGGTACGCCATACGTTGTAGGCCATGAACAGCATGCCGCTGGCGAAGAACGCACCGCCCAGGGCGCGAACGATGAAACCAGGGTGGCTGGCTTGCAGCGCTTCGACGAACGAGTAGGTGAGGGTGCCGTCATCGTTGATTGCACGCCACATCAGACCCTGGGTGATGCCGTTGACCCACATCGAAGCGATGTACAGAACGGTACCAATGGTCGCGAGCCAGAAGTGGGTGTTGATCAGGCCGATGCTGTGCATCTGTGCACGACCGAACAGTTTCGGGATCATGTGGTAGATCGCGCCGATCGAAATCATCGCCACCCAGCCCAAGGCACCGGCGTGAACGTGGCCGATGGTCCAGTCGGTGTAGTGCGACAGCGAGTTGACGGTCTTGATGGCCATCATCGGGCCTTCGAAGGTCGACATGCCGTAGAACGCCAGGGACACGACCAGGAAGCGCAGGATCGGGTCGGTGCGCAGCTTATGCCAGGCGCCCGAGAGGGTCATCATGCCGTTGATCATGCCGCCCCAGCTTGGCGCGAGCAGGATGATCGACATCGCCATGCCCAGGGACTGAGCCCAGTCCGGCAGTGCGGTGTAGTGCAGGTGGTGCGGACCGGCCCAGATGTACAGGGTGATCAGCGCCCAGAAGTGCACGATCGACAGGCGATAGGAGTAGATCGGACGCTCGGCCTGCTTCGGAACGAAGTAGTACATCATCCCCAGGAAGCCCGTGGTCAGGAAGAAACCGACCGCGTTGTGGCCGTACCACCACTGGATCATCGCATCCGTCGCACCCGAGTAAGCCGAGTAGGACTTGAAGAAGCTGACCGGCAGGGACGCGTGGTTGACGATGTGCAGCATCGCCGTCACAACGATGAAGGCACCGTAGAACCAGTTACCCACATAGATGTGCTTGGTGTTGCGCTTGACGATGGTGCCGAAGAACACCAGACCGTAGGTAACCCAGACGATGGCCAGCAGGATAGCCAGGGGCCATTCCAGTTCCGCGTATTCCTTGGTGGTCGTGAAACCCATCGGCAAGGTAACGATCGCGCCGACGATCACCGCTTGCCAACCCCAGAAGGTGAAGGCGGCGAGGCTGTCGGAAATCAGTCGCGTTTGGCAGGTTCGCTGCACGACGTAATAAGAAGTGGCAAACAGAGCACAACCACCGAAGGCAAAAATCACCAGGTTGGTGTGCAGCGGGCGCAGGCGTCCAAAGCTCGTCCATGCCAGACCGAAGTTCAACTCCGGCCAGACCAGTTGCGAGGCGATGAAGACACCGAGCCCCATGCCAAGGATCCCCCAGACCACCGTCATGATGGCGAACTGGCGGACTACCTTATAGTTATAAGCAGTCGGACTGATTGCTGTGCTCATTCTAAGGTTCCACGGTTTGGGTGTTTTATTAGGAGTAAAAATCGGCCGCAAGTATGGAGAAAGCGGGGGGTCATTGCAACGCGCCATGACCTGGGTCAATGCTTTCAAAAGCTGATTCTGCGGCCTTTCCATGCGTCGCGTAAGGTCAAAATTGCCCATGGACAAAATGTCGCAGCGGACGTAAAAGTCGAAGGGATCAGGTCGGATGTAACGGGGTGTGTTCGAAGAAGGCGAACAAGGGATCAATGGCAACTGGCACGACAGCCGGTATCTACCAGCCTTTGCGGCCTGTCATCGAGCACAATCGTCGAACACATCGGGTCGGGTTGACCTGGAACCGGCATCTGCCAGTCCGCATCGGGGGAAGCTTAGACCCGAATCTGGGGAACCGAAAGGAGGACTAACGGAGGGTGCGACACTTGGTCGCAAAGGAGCAGGGAACTGCCGCATCCGGGTGAATGCGGCAGCAAAGCGGTCGAGAATTATTCGTCTTTGCCTTCAGCCTGCAAACGCTCTGTATTCAGACCGTGTGACAGGCTGTACACATAAGCGGCCAGCAATTGCACTTTATCGTTACCGAGCAGTTCGTTTTGCGCCGGCATATGGCCCTGTCGACCATGACGAATGGTCTGTTGCAGCTGCGCCAGGCTTTTACCGTAGATGAATCCGGCCGGTTGCGTCAGGTTCGGCGCCCCCATGGCTTCAGTGCCTTGGCCGTTTGCCCCATGACAGGCTACGCACATCGTGCTGAACGCTTGCTGTCCGGCGTGCAGATCGGCACCACTGTCGTCCGGTAACGGCAGGCCGGCCAGCTCATGACGCACATAAGCGGCAACGTTTTTCACGCCGGCGTCACCGAGGATTTCACCCCAGGCTGGCATCGCCGCCATGCGCCCGCCGAGGATGGTGGTCTTGATGGTGTCGGCAGTGCCGCCCCAGCGCCAGTCACTGTCGGCCAGGTTCGGAAAGCCGAAAGCGCCCTTGGCATCCGAGCCGTGGCACACCGCGCAATTGGAGGCAAACAGGCGTCCGCCCATTGTCAGTGCTTGCGGGTCCTTGGCCACTTCTTCCACAGGCATGGCGGCGAATTTGGCGAAGATCGGTCCGAACTTCGCATCGGCCTTGTCCATCTCCTTTTCCCATTCATGCACGCCGGTCCAGCCGTCCTGATAACCCGGCAACACGCCTTTCCAGTTGCCCAGGCCGGGGTAAAGAATCAAGTAACCCACAGCAAACACCAACGTGCCGGCGAACAGCATGAACCACCACTGCGGCAGCGGGTTGTCGTACTCCTCGATGCCGTCGAAGCTGTGGCCCATGGTCTGGTCGACACTGCCCTTGGTTTCGCCCTTGCGGGTGCCGATCAGCAGCCAGGTCAGGCCGATCAGGCTGCCGATGGTCAGTACGCAGATCCACGTACTCCAGAAGGTGGTCATGGCCGGGTACTCCTTGTTGTTGCAGGTTCTTGGGTGGTGGCGTTGTCGGGTTGTGGCTCATCGGCAAACGGCAGCAGGCGCGCCTCGGCGAATTCCGGATTGCGCTTGCCGTTGAACACCCACAGCGTCAGGCCGATGAAGGCCACGAACACCACGACCGTGCCCAGGCCGCGGATCATTCCACTGCTGAATTCAAAGACCATGGCTCACCTCTTGCTCTTGATGGCAGTGCCGAGCACCTGGAGGTAGGCGACCAGGGCATCCATTTCGGTCTTGCCCTTGAGCGAGGCGACGGAGCCTGCGATGTCGTCGTCGGTGTACGGCACGCCGAGGGTGCGCATGGCGCGGATTTTCGTTTCGGTATTGCTGCTGTCGAGTTGATTGGCTACCAGCCATGGATAGCCGGGCATTTTCGATTCCGGCACGACGTTGCGCGGGTTGTACAAGTGCGCGCGGTGCCAGTCTTCGGAGTAGCGACCGCCGACGCGCGCCAGGTCCGGCCCGGTGCGTTTCGAGCCCCACAGGAACGGGTGATCCCAGACGCTTTCACCGGCCACCGAGTAGTGGCCGTAGCGTTCGGTTTCGGCGCGGAACGGCCGGATCATCTGCGAATGACAGCCTACGCAGCCTTCGCGTATGTAGATGTCGCGACCTTCCAGTTGCAGCGCGGTGTAGGGCTTCATGCCTTCCACCGGTTTGTTGGTCACGTCCTGGAAGAACAGCGGGACGATCTGGGTCAGACCGCCGATGCTCACGGCCAGGACCATCAGCAAGAGCAGCAGGCCGACGTTTTTTTCGATGGTTTCGTGTTTCATCGCGGACTCCTCAGGCGATCTGCGCGGCAGCGGCAACTTCGGCAGGCTGCGAGGCCCGAACGGTGCGCCAGGTGTTGTAAGCCATCAGGAACATGCCGCAGAGGAAGATCGCCCCGCCCACCAGTCGCACGACGAAGCCTGGGTGGCTGGCCACCAGGGTTTCGACGAAGGAGTAGGTCAGCGTGCCGTCTGCGTTCACCGCGCGCCACATGAGGCCCTGGGCGATGCCGTTGACCCACATCGAAGCGATGTACAGCACGGTGCCGATGGTCGCGAGCCAGAAGTGCGCGTTGATCAGGCCGATGCTGTGCATCTGCGTGCGGCCGAAGATTTTCGGGATCATGTGGTACAGCGCGCCGATGGAAATCATCGCCACCCAACCGAGGGCGCCGGCGTGCACGTGGCCGATGGTCCAGTCGGTGTAATGGGAAAGGGCGTTGACCGTCTTGATCGCCATCATCGGCCCTTCGAAGGTCGACATGCCGTAGAACGCCAGCGATACCACCAGGAAGCGCAGGATCGGGTCGCTGCGCAACTTATGCCAGGCGCCCGAGAGCGTCATCATCCCGTTGATCATCCCGCCCCAGCTCGGTGCCAGCAGGATCAGCGACATCACCATGCCCAACGACTGCGCCCAGTCCGGCAATGCGGTGTAGTGCAAGTGGTGCGGACCGGCCCAGATGTACAGGGTGATCAACGCCCAGAAGTGCACGATCGACAAGCGATAGGAATACACCGGACGCTCGGCCTGTTTCGGCACGAAGTAGTACATCATCCCGAGGAAGCCGGCGGTGAGGAAAAAGCCTACGGCGTTGTGGCCATACCACCACTGCACCATGGCGTCGGTCGCACCGGCATACACCGAGTAGGATTTGGTGAAACTCACCGGCAGTTCAACGTTGTTGACGATGTGCAGAATCGCCACGGTGATGATGAACGCACCGAAGAACCAGTTGCCGACGTAGATGTGCTTGGTCTTGCGCTTCATGATCGTGCCGAAGAACACCACGGCGTAGGCGACCCAGACGATGGTGATCAGAATGTCGATCGGCCATTCCAGCTCGGCGTATTCCTTGGAGCTGGTGTAACCCAATGGCAGGGTGATGGCCGCCAGGAGGATCACCACTTGCCAGCCCCAGAAGCAGAACGCGGCGATTTTCGGCGCGAACAATTGCGTCTGGCAGGTGCGTTGCACCGAATAGAACGAACTGGCGAACAGGGCGCAACCGCCGAAAGCGAAGATCACTGCGTTGGTGTGCAACGGGCGCAAGCGGCCGAAGCTGGTCCACGGCAGGTTGAAGTTGAGTTCGGGCCACACCAACTGGGCAGCGAGAAAAACCCCGAGCCCCATGCCGACGATGCCCCACACCACCGTCATAATGGCGAATTGGCGGACCACCTTGTAGTTGTAGGCGGTACTGATAGTAGTGTTCATGGTTCCCCATCCACGGTTCAGCCGAAGTGAAGGCGTATGCGCAAGGCAACGCTTCCTTCGCCTGGAGTTATAGGCAGACTAAAAGCGAGGCAAGCATGGACAAAGAGCACAAGGCCAGTATTGACGGGGATCAATGGGCGCAGTGCCTGCGGGAACAGGGATGGTTGTGGAATGAGGCTGCTTCAAAGGATTCGGCTGAACCTGTGACGCTGATTCTCGCCCACGGCGCCGGTGCGCCGATGGACAGCGCCTGGATGAACGACATGGCTGCGCGCCTTGCTGCGCATGGTGTCAACGTGGTGCGCTTCGAGTTTCCCTACATGGCGCAGCGACGCATCGATGGTGGCAAACGTCCCCCGAACCCGGCGCCCAAATTGCTGGAGTGCTGGCGTGAGGTGTATGCCGTGGTGCGACGCCATGTCGCTGGGCGTGTGGCCATCGGGGGCAAGTCCATGGGCGGGCGGATGGCCAGTTTGCTGGCGGATGAATTGGGCGCGGATGGGTTGGTATGTCTGGGGTATCCGTTTTATGCCGTCGGCAAACCGGAGAAGCCTCGGGTCGAGCATTTGGCTGCGCTGAAGACCAGGACGTTGATTGTGCAGGGGGAGCGGGATGCGTTGGGTAATCGTGAGGCGGTTGAAGGGTATGAACTGTCACCGAGCATCGAGGTGTTTTGGCTGACAGCGGGAGATCATGATTTGAAGCCGTTGAAGGCGTCGGGGTTTACCCATGAGCAGCATTTGGCGGCGGCGGCCAGCAGGGTGTCCGCGTTTCTTCTGTAATCTTTGTGGTGGCGGTCCGGGCCTCTTCGCGAGCAAGCCCGCTCCCACACTGGATCTTCAGTGAACACAGGTTTTGTGTCCGGTAAAGATCCAATGTGGGAGCGGGCTTGCTCGCGAATGCGGTCTGCCAGGCAATACAAATTTCAAACTGGCAATAAAAAACCCGGAAGCTTTCACCGTCCGGGTTTTGTATTTCAATCAACCGTCAACGATTAAACCGCTCCACCAACGAATACTGGCTATTCGCGGTCTTGGTCAGTTCTTCACTCAACAGCGCCGAGTGTTGTGCCTGTTCCGAGGTCTGGTCAGCCAGGTGCGAAATGTTGCTGATGTTGCGGCTGATTTCTTCGGCCACCGCGCTTTGCTCTTCAGTCGCCGCGGCAATCTGGGTGGTCATGTCGGTGATGTTGGCCACCGCTTCGCTGATTCCCACCAATGCCTGGTCCGCTTCCAGTACCCGTGCCACGCCTTCTTCGGCCTGGCGGTGCCCGGCTTCCATGGTTTGCACTGCGGTGCTGGCGGTTTGCTGGAGCTTGGCGATCAGGGCGTGGATCTGCCCGGTGGATTCGCTGGTGCGTTGCGCCAGTTGACGGACTTCGTCGGCCACCACCGCAAACCCGCGGCCCATCTCACCGGCACGGGCCGCTTCGATGGCCGCGTTCAAGGCCAGCAGGTTGGTCTGGTCGGCAATGCCTTTGATCACATCCACCACACCGCCGATTTCGTCGCTGTCCTTGGCCAGTTGAGTCACCGTCAGACCGGTTTCACCGACCACCACCGACAAGCGCTGAATGGCGTCGCGGGTTTCCCCGGCGATGTCGCGGCCGCGACCGGTGAGGCGATTGGCTTCCTGGGTGGCGTCGGCCGTGCGCTGCACGTGACTGGCAACTTCCTGGGTGGTGGCAGCCATCTGATTGACGGCGGTGGCCACTTGCTCGGTTTCGACGCGCTGACGCTCCAGGCCGGTGGAACTGCTGTGGGCCAGGGTGTCGGACTGTTTCGCTTGCTCGCTCAGGTGTTCGGCGGTGTCCTGCAGACGGGTCAGGCAGGTTTTCAGGCGGGCTTCCTGGCTGAGGATCGACATCTCCAGACGCGCCTGTGCGCCGCGACTGTCGGTGTACATCTGCGCGATCAGCGGGTCGGAGGTGGTTTGCCCGGCCAGGACCAAAAGACGCTTGAGGCCACGTTGTTGCCAGCTCAGACCCATCAGGCCCAGGGGCACCGACAGGCCGGCGGCCAAGGCAAACCCCCATTGGGACGTCAGCGTGGCACCGATCATGAAACTCAACTGGCTGACCAGAATGAACGGCAGCCAGTCCTGAAGCACAGGCAACCATTTATCTGTTGAAGGAATCGCCGACTTGCCCTGGTTGATGCGTTGGTAAAGCGCTTCGGCACGGCGGATCTGTTCGGCGGTGGGTTTGATCCGCACCGACTCGTAACCGATCACCTGATTGCCTTCGAAAACCGGCGTGACATAGGCGTTCACCCAATAGTGGTCACCGGTCTTGCAGCGATTCTTGACAATGCCCATCCATGGCAAGCCTTGTTTCAATGTGCCCCACATGTGCGCGAATACCGCGGCCGGGACGTCGGGGTGACGGACCAGGTTGTGCGGTGCACGGATCAGTTCCTCGCGAGAATATCCGCTGACCTCGACGAACGCGTCGTTGCAGTAGGTGATCACGCCTTTGGCATCGGTAGTGGAAATCAACCGTTGCTGAGCCGGGAAGGTCCGTTCGCGTTGTGTAATAGGCTGGTTGTTACGCATGGCTTTTTCAATCCGCAAGGCTTTGACAGGGTGTCGGCATCGCCAGCCATTTATTGAAATTATTTTTCAGGAATCAGCGGTGCGTCGCAAAACGACCCTTGCGTCAGCCTGCGAGCATCGGATAGGTGAAGAGCCCGAAGTGCAGAAGGTTCAGGCCAAAATGAGTGGCAATGGCCGCACCCAGCCCCCCGAAGCGATAGGCCAGTCCATAGCCGACCCCCGCCAGACTCGACAGCAGCACCCACTGCCAGCCAGCGCCGGCGTGGACCAGGCCGAACACCAGCGAGGCCAGCAGCAGGGCCAGGTTGTCGCCGTAGGGCAGGTTTTTGAAATGCCTGCTCAGGCCACCCTGGATGTAGCCGCGAAACAGCGCTTCCTCAACGAGCGTCACCAGCAGCAAATTGTTCAGCACCCACAGCCAGGCCTGGTCCGGCCATTTCGGGGCCCAACTGATGACACCCAGCAACAACGCACCACCCAGGGCCAGCACGGCGCTCAGGGTCAGCCCCATCGCGGTGGCATACAAGGAAAGCCGCAGTGAACGTCGGCCGATAATCCACGGGCAAACCAGCAGCAGCCAGAAACCGATCAGGGGTTTGTCCAGATTCAGGTACATCGCGTACCGCACGGCGTCGTCGGTGAAGCGTTGTGGATGAATGACGCGACCGTTGTAGAAGCCGGGGAGCCAGTGCATCGCCAGCGCCAGGGCCAGGAAAATAAACAAGCCGTGCCCCAGGTAGCGACCGATCGGGACTTGCTGTTGGCGAACAGCGAAACCGGCGAACAGCAGCAACGCGACTGAGATGCCGGCGAGCCAGCCAAGGTGACCGAAAGTCAGGGCCATGCCGTAGCCGAGGGAGAGGAGGGCCAGGTGGGTCCATGGCAGAGAAAACATGTGGAGTCCTTGAGTGGAAATCTGCGGTGCGCCTCAGTCCCTTGTGGGAGCGGGCTTGCTCGTGAAAGCGATGTGTCATTCAACATTGAATTTGCTGATACACCGCCTTCGCGAGCAAGCCCGCTCCCACAAGTGGTTTTGTGTCGTTCGTAACACTTATGCAACTGGCGCGCGATTATAGGGACGCCGGACCCAAACAAAAACACCGCCCGAAGGCGGTGTCTGTTTTCAGCAAGCCGTCATGACGCAATCAACTGCCGCAACACGTAATGCAAAATCCCCCCCGACTTGAAGTATTCCACCTCATTGAGCGTATCGATCCGGCACAACACCTCGACTTTCTCGCGGCGGCCGTCTTCACGGGTGATGATCAGCGTCAGGTTCATTCGCGGTGTCAGCTCGACGCCGGTCAAGCCCAGGATATCCAGGGTTTCCTTGCCGGTGAGGTTCAGGCTCTTGCGATTCTGGTCCAGCTTGAACTGCAACGGCAGCACGCCCATGCCCACCAGGTTGGAGCGGTGAATCCGCTCGAAGCTCTCGGCGATGACCGCTTTGACCCCCAGCAGATTGGTGCCCTTGGCCGCCCAGTCGCGGCTCGAACCGGTGCCGTATTCTTGCCCGGCAATCACCACCAGCGGCGTGCCTGAGGCTTGATAACGCATCGCGGCGTCGTAGATCGGCAGCTTCTCCCCCGTAGGGATGTAGATCGTATTGCCACCTTCTTCGCCGCCGAGCATCTCGTTGCGAATCCGGATGTTGGCGAACGTGCCGCGCATCATCACTTCGTGGTTGCCGCGACGGGAGCCGTAGGAGTTGAAGTCCCGTGGTTCCACGCCTTTCTCGCGCAGGTAATGACCTGCCGGGCTGTCAGCCTTGATGTTGCCGGCCGGGGAGATGTGGTCGGTGGTCACCGAATCACCGAGCAGCGCGAGCACCCGGGCGCCTGTCACATCCTTGACCACCGGCGGCGGGCCGCCGATGTCATCGAAGAACGGTGGATGCTGGATGTAAGTCGAGTCCGACTGCCAGACATACGTCGCCGCTTGCGGCACTTCAATTGCCTGCCATTGCTCGTCGCCGGCAAACACTTCGGCGTATTCCTTGTGGAACATGGCGGTGTTGACCTGATTGACCGAGTCGGCGATCTCTTTGCTGCTCGGCCAGATGTCCCGCAGGTAAACCGGATTGCCGTCCTTGTCGTTGCCCAATGGTTCGCTGCTGATGTCGATCCGCACCGTGCCGGCCAACGCATAGGCAACGACCAGCGGCGGGGAGGCCAGCCAGTTGGTTTTCACCAGCGGATGCACGCGACCTTCGAAATTTCGATTGCCCGACAACACCGAGGCGACGGTCAGGTCGGCGGCCTGGATGGCTTTTTCGATGGGCTCCGGCAATGGCCCGGAGTTGCCGATGCAGGTGGTGCAGCCATAACCGACCAGGGCAAAACCCAGTTCATCGAGATACTGCGTCAGGCCGGCAGCCTTGTAGTAATCGGTGACCACTTTCGAGCCCGGAGCCAGCGAGCTTTTCACCCACGGTTTACGTCGCAGGCCTTTTTCCACGGCTTTCTTCGCCACCAGCCCGGCAGCCATCATCACGCTCGGGTTGGAAGTGTTGGTGCAGGACGTGATCGCGGCGATTACCACCGCGCCGTTTTTCAGTCGGTAGGTATGGCCTTCAGACTCGTAGTCCGCTTCGCCGATCAAATCGGCGGCACCCACGGCGACGCCACCACCGCCCTCACTTTCCAGGCGACCTTCTTCCTTGCTGGTGGGTTTGAATTGCAGGCCGAGGAAATCAGTGAACGCTTGCGCGACATCCGGCAACGACACTCGGTCCTGCGGGCGTTTCGGCCCGGCGAGGCTGGCTTCGACGCTGGCCATGTCCAGCGCCAGGCTGTCGGTGAACACCGGTTCCTTGCCCGGCAGGCGCCATAGGCCTTGCGCCTTGCTGTAGGCCTCGACCAGTTTCACGGTTTCGACCGGGCGCCCGGACAGGCGCAGGTATTCCAACGTTACGTCGTCCACCGGGAAGAAGCCGCAGGTGGCGCCGTATTCCGGGGCCATGTTGGCGATGGTCGCGCGATCGGCCAGCGGCAGGTCGGCGAGGCCGTCGCCGTAGAACTCGACGAATTTGCCGACCACGCCTTTCTTGCGCAGCATTTGGGTGACGGTCAGCACCAGGTCGGTGGCGGTGATGCCTTCCCTGAGCTTGCCGGTGAGCTTGAAGCCGATCACTTCCGGAATCAGCATCGACACCGGTTGGCCGAGCATCGCCGCTTCCGCCTCAATCCCGCCAACACCCCAACCCAGTATGCCGAGACCGTTGATCATGGTGGTGTGGGAGTCGGTGCCGACCAGGGTGTCGGGGAAGGCGTAGGTGCGGCCATCCTCGTCCTTGGTCCACACCGTGCGACCCAGGTATTCCAGATTCACCTGATGGCAGATGCCGGTGCCCGGCGGCACCACGCTGAAATTATCGAAGGCACTTTGGCCCCAGCGCAGGAACGCGTAGCGCTCGCCATTGCGCTGCATTTCGATGTCGACGTTCTGTTCGAAGGCGCTTGAACTGCCGAACTTGTCGACCATCACCGAGTGGTCGATCACCAGGTCCACCGGCGACAGCGGATTGATCCGCTGCGGATCGCCACCGGCCTTGGCCATGGCGGCACGCATGGCGGCCAGGTCGACCACGGCGGGAACGCCGGTGAAGTCTTGCATCAACACCCGCGCCGGGCGGTACTGGATTTCGCGATCGGAGCGACGCTCCTTGAGCCAGGCGGCAATCGCCCTGAGGTCGGCGCCGGTGACGGTTTTTTCATCTTCCCAGCGCAGCAGGTTTTCCAGCAGCACTTTCAGCGACATGGGCAGCTTGTCGAGATCGCCGAGGCTCTTGGCAGCGTCGGGCAGGCTGAAATAGTGGTAGGTCTTGTCGTCGACTTGTAAGGTTTTAAGGGTTTTCAGGCTATCGAGGGACGGCATTGAAATGACTCCTTTAGATCCGCACGGCTACGGACTGACGGGACAGACAGAGCATTTAACCTAGCCCTGTTCATTCGTTAAAGCTAATAACTGGACTCTATGGTCGAGTCCAAGGTTCCGATCTCGGCTATCATGCGCCGGTTTTCGTGACAGGCTTTGCTTCAACGCAAGCCTGGGCATCGCGCAGTGGCTGAATTCTTCGCCAACTGCCCAGGAGTAAGAATGAACACCCTCTTTATGCATTGCCGGCCGGGCTTCGAAAGCGAAGTTTGTTCCGAGATTTCCGAACACGCCGCACGGCTGAACGTGGCCGGTTATGCCAAGGCCAAGACCGCCAGCGCCTGCGCCGAATTCATCTGCACCGAAGAAGACGGCGCCGAGCGCCTGATGCGCGGCCAGCGTTTCGACCAGTTGATCTTCCCGCGCCAATGGGCTCGCGGGATTTTCATTGATCTGCCGGAAACTGATCGCATCAGCGTAATCCTTGCGCACATGGCGGACTTTCCGTTGTGCGGCAGCCTGTGGCTGGAAATGGTCGACACCAACGACGGCAAGGAACTGTCGAACTTCTGCAAGAAGTTCGAAGGCCACTTGCGCAAGGCACTGATGGCGGCCGGCAAGCTGGTGGAAGATGCGCACAAGCCACGGCTGTTGCTGACGTTTAAAAGTGGCCGCGAAGTGTTCATGGGCCTGGCGGAATCCAACAACTCGGCGATGTGGCCGATGGGTATTCCACGCCTGAAGTTTCCGCGCGAGGCGCCGAGCCGCTCGACGCTGAAACTGGAAGAGGCGTGGCACCATTTCATCCCGCGTGATCAGTGGGACGAGCGCCTGCACAGCGACATGACTGGTGTCGACCTGGGCGCCGCGCCGGGCGGCTGGACCTGGCAACTGGTCAATCGCGGCATGCTGGTCACCGCGATCGACAACGGCCCGATGGCTGAAAGCCTGATGGAAACTGGTCTGGTGCAGCATTTGATGGCCGATGGTTTCACTTTCAAGCCAAGGCAGCCGGTGGACTGGATGGTCTGCGACATCGTCGAGAAACCGGCACGCAACGCCGCGATGCTGGAAGAATGGATTGGCGAGGGGCATTGCCGCGAAGCGGTGGTCAACCTCAAGCTGCCGATGAAGCAGCGTTACGCCGAAGTGAAGCGTCTGCTGGAGCGCATCGCCGACGGATTCAAGGAGCGCGGCATCCGGGTCGAGATCGGCTGCAAGCAGCTGTATCACGACCGCGAAGAAGTGACCTGCCATTTGCGCCGGCTCGACGTGAAAAAAACCAAGTCCCGCTGATACTCGCAGACCAATGTGGGAGCGGGTTTGCTCGCGTAAGCGGTGTGTCAGTCGGCTTCAATGTTGAATGAAACACCGCTTACGCGAGCGAGCCCGCTCCCACAAGTGACGGCGTTATGCCACAGATGACCGAACACCCGGCAATGCGCGACAATGCCGGCAAGTTTCAGGAGTGAATCATGAGTGAAATGATCGATACGCCGGTAGACGGCACCCTCGACGCCACCGGCCTCAACTGCCCGGAGCCGGTGATGATGTTGCACCAGCACATCCGTGACCTGGTGCCCGGCGGCTTGCTCAAGGTGATCGCCACCGACCCGTCGACCCGTCGCGACATTCCCAAGTTCTGCGTGTTTCTCGACCACGAACTGGTCGCGCAGCACGAAGAGGCAGGCACCTACCTCTACTGGATTCGCAAGAAACTCGCTTAACCCGCCGACCGACTGATGCGGATCCGCTTGCGTGCGCTGCGCGTCAGGCGGATCGACAGCATCAGCGCCGCGCAACTCAAGCCCACGATCAAACCCTGCCACAGTCCGCTCGGGCCGCTTGGTGTGCCGAACCAGTCGGTCAGGCCCAAGGCGTAACCCACCGGCAGACCAATCCCCCAGTAAGCGAACAACGTCAGGATCATCGTCACCCGCGTGTCCTGATAACCGCGCAAGGCGCCGGCCGCGGTGACCTGGATGGCATCGGAAAACTGGAACAGCGCCGAATACACGATCAGCATGGCCGCCACTTGAATCACCGTTGGGTCGGCGGTGTAGATGGTTGCGATGTGCTCACGCAGTAACAGCATCATGCTCGCGGAAATACACGCATAAGCCAGGGCGGTGCCCATGCCGACACCGGCGGCGAAGCGTGCTTCACGAGGTTGCTCGCGGCCGAGCGCCTGGCCGACCCGCACGGTCACGGCCATGCCCAGGGAATAAGGGATCATGAACACCAGCGAGCTGAAGTTCAGCGCGATCTGGTGCCCGGCGACGACGGTGGCGCCGAGGCTGCCGATCAGCAGCGCAATCACCGCGAAGATGCTCGACTCGGCGAACACCGCAATCCCGATCGGCATACCGATGCCCAGCAAACGCTTGATCACCGACCATTGCGGCCAGTCGAAACGGCTGAACAACTGGCTCGACTGATACGCCGGTGCCCAGCGCTCCCAGCCGGCCATGCCCAGGGCCATCACCCACATCACGATCGCCGTCGCCCAGCCGCAGCCGACGCCACCCATGGCCGGCACGCCGAAGTGGCCATAGATGAAGACGTAGTTCAGTGGAATGTTCAGCGCCAACCCGCACAGGCCGAGCACCATGGCCGGCCGGGTGCGCCCCAGGCCATCACTGAAGCAGCGCAGCACATGGTAGAAAGCGACGGCGGGCAAGCCGCTGGCGATGCCGTGCAGGTACTGCATGCACGGGCCGATCAGCTCAGGGTCGACATTCATGAGGTGCAAGATCGGTTCGGCGCTGAGCAGCATGCCGGTCGCCATCAATCCCACCACCAGCGCCAGCCACAATGCCTGGCGCACGATCGGGCCGATTTCGCTGTGGGTGCCGGCGCCAAAACGCTGGGCGACTTTTGGCGTTGTGGCCAACAGGGTGCCGGTCATCAACAGAAACACCGGGACCCAAATCGAGTTGCCCAGTGCCACCGCCGCCAGATCCCGCGGGCCGACCCGGCCAGCCATCACCGCATCGACGAAGCCCATGGCGGTGGTCGCCAGTTGCGCGATCATGATCGGCAGCGCCAGGCCGAGCAGGTTTTTCAGCTCCAGGCGAACACGGGCCGGGCGGGTGAGGGAAGTAGCGGCGGGGCGGTCGGTTGCGGAATTCAAAGGCGAAGCGTCCAAAGATTTTGATGCACGAGGCGGCGCATTCTACGCCCTGACGCAACGGTCAGGAAAAGTCCTGTGTTAGCGATTTGTAATCGGCTTCTCGAGATGTTCGAGAACACTGTGGGGCCGGGCTTGCTCGCGAAAGCGGTGTGTCAGGCACCATTGATGTCGACTGACACTCCCTCTTCGCGCGCAAGCCCGCTCCCACAGGATGAGTAGTCCCTTCATAGTCAAGGTGAACAATGCCCGCTGGCCCACCACCGGCATCTCCGCCTACACTGCCGATCCGCCAAAGGAGCCTGCCATGCTGATTGTTGCCGACGAAAATATTCCGCTGCTCGACGCCTTCTTTGAGGGTTTCGGGGAAATCCGCCGGGTGCCGGGACGTTCCATCGACCGCGCCAGCGTCGAACAGGCCGATGTGCTGTTGGTGCGCTCGGTGACCAACGTCAACCGCGCGTTGCTCGAAGGCAGCAAGGTGCGTTTTGTTGGTACCTGCACCATTGGCACCGATCACCTGGATCTTGATTACTTTCAACAGGCCGGCATCACCTGGTCCAGCGCACCCGGTTGCAATGCCCGGGGCGTGGTCGATTACGTCCTCGGCAGCCTGTTGACCCTCGCCGAAATCGAAGGCGCCGACCTGACTCAGCGCACCTACGGCGTGGTCGGTGCCGGCGAAGTGGGCGGCCGGCTGATCAAGGTCCTGCAAGGCCTCGGCTGGAAGGTGCTGGTCTGTGATCCACCGCGGCAAGCGGTTGAAGGGGGTGATTACGTCAGCCTTGAGCAGATCATCGAACAGTGTGACGTCATCAGTCTGCACACGCCGTTGAAGAAGCACGGTGCACAGTCGACCTGGCATCTGTTCGATAAAAAGCAGTTGAACCAACTCAAGCCCGGCACCTGGCTGATCAACGCGAGCCGTGGTCCGGTGGTGAACAACGCTGCCCTGCGCGAGGTGCTGCTGGAACGCGAAGACCTGCAAGCGGTGCTGGACGTCTGGGAAGGTGAACCGGAGGTCGATGTGGCACTGGCCGAACTCTGCGTGCTGGCGACCCCGCACATTGCCGGTTACAGCCTCGATGGCAAACAGCGCGGGACGGCGCAGATTTATCAGGCGTACTGCCAGTTCCTCGGGCAACCGGAGCAGGTCAGCCTGAGCGATTTGCTCCCGGAGCCATGGGTGTCACACGTGACCTTGAATGCGGACAGCGATCCGGCCTGGGCGCTGGCGATGGTGTGCCGTGGTGTGTACGACCCGCGCCGTGACGACGCGGATTTCCGCCGCAGTCTTGTAGGCACTGTGAGTGAGCAGCGTGCGGCATTTGATGTGCTGCGCAAAAATTATCCGTCGCGACGGGAGATTGATGGGTTGAAAGTGCGGATCGAAGGCGATTCGCCTGCTTTGCGGCAGATGGTGGTGGCGTTGGGGGCGGAGGCGATCTAGGGATCGAGTCGGCCCTTTCGCGAGCAAGCCCGCTCCCACATTTGATCTTTGTCGTTCACGAAATCTGTGTTCACTGAAGATCCCCAGTGGGAGCGGGCTTGCTCGCGAAGGCCGCACCGCCATTGCCGGATCAGCGCCCATAAAAAACCCGGCCATCCGGGCCGGGTCAAGAAGACGGTGGCTATATCACTCTTTTTCGGCAGGCTTGACCAATCGCTGTTCCAGTTCGCGGCAAGCGTCCTGGATCATGTCTTCAGTGATCGGTACTTCGTGCCCTTGTTCGTCAATGATTGAGCAACCCAGAGACTGATCTGGCTGCGTGCGGATCACTTGAATCTGGTCATCGCTGCTGTTTTGCAAGGACATGGCCTGTCTCCTCATCAGGTTGTGTGCTTACTGTAGAACCGCCAGGTGACCGGGCTATGACAACTCCGTACGATCTTTCCACGGCGGCAACACCAGTCCACCAGAAATAGCCCGGTGTTGCCACCCGGACTTTAGACCAATAGCGTCTAGGGCATGGTCTTTGCGGACATAATTAAAGTGACTCATTGTGATTTACAAAGTTGCCTTTTTATAGGGTTTCACTGCATTGAGCGGTGTAGGCTGGCCTTTATCACTTGCTCTGTAGCGTACCTGGATGATCCCGATGCTCTCTGCCCGTCAACGCCGTGCGATTCGCCTGGCCAGTCGTTTCCTCGCGCCGTATCGCTGGCCGGCCTTCGGTGCTCTGCTGGCGCTGATCGTCACCGCAGGCATCACGTTGTCCATGGGGCAGGGCATTCGACTGTTGGTGGATCAGGGTTTCATGACCCAGTCGCCGCATCTGCTCAACCAGTCCATCGGCCTGTTCCTGCTGCTGGTTATCGGTCTGGCGATCGGCACGTTTGCGCGCTTCTATCTGGTGTCGTGGATTGGTGAGCGCGTTGTCGCCGACATCCGCCGCCAGGTGTTCAACCATCTGATCTACCTGCATCCGGGGTTCTATGAAGACAACCGCAGCTCCGAGATCCAGTCGCGGCTGACGGCCGATACCACGTTGCTGCAATCGGTGATCGGCTCGTCGCTGTCGCTGTTTCTGCGCAATCTGCTGATGGTGATCGGCGGGATCGTCCTGCTGTTTATCACCAACCCCAAACTCACCAGTATCGTGGTGGTCGCCTTGCCGTTGGTGATCGCGCCGATCCTGATTTTCGGGCGACGCGTGCGCAGCCTGTCGCGCCTGAGTCAGGACCGGATTGCCGATATCGGCAGTTATGTTTCCGAAACCCTGGGCCAGATCAAGACCGTACAGGCCTACAACCATCAGGTTCAGGACGAGCAGCGTTTTGCCGTAACGGTAGAAGAGGCGTTTAACACCGCGCGCAAACGCATCTTCCAGCGCGCCTGGCTGATTACTCTGGTGATCGTCCTGGTGCTGGGCGCGGTCGGCGTGATGCTTTGGGTCGGCGGCATGGATGTCATTGCCGGGCGGATTTCGGCGGGGGAACTGGCGGCGTTTGTCTTTTATAGCCTGATCGTCGGCAGCGCGTTCGGTACGTTGAGCGAAGTGATCGGCGAGTTGCAGCGTGCCGCTGGCGCCGCTGAACGGATTGCCGAGTTGCTGCGCTCTAAGAACATCATCCAACCCCCGAGCACGGGCCTGGTGACTTTGCCGGAACGGGTGAAGGGAAACCTGGCGCTGCAAGACGTGCGTTTTTCCTACCCCTCGCGTCCCGAAAGCTTTGCCGTCGATGGTTTGAATCTGACCATCAATGCCGGCGAAACCCTCGCGCTGGTCGGGCCGTCCGGCGCCGGCAAGTCGACGGTGTATGACCTGCTACTGCGTTTTTACGACCCCGCCGAAGGACGCATCCTGCTCGATGGCGTGCCGCTGACTCAACTCGACCCGTTGGACCTGCGCCGCTGTTTCGCCCTGGTTTCGCAAAACCCGGCCCTGTTCTTCGGCAGCATCGAAGAAAACATCCGCTACGGCAACCCGGCGGCGACGCTGGAGCAAGTTCAGGAAGCAGCGAAAATCGCCTACGCCCATGACTTCATCGAACAAATGCCCAACGGCTATCAGACACACCTCGGCGACGGCGGCCTCGGCTTGTCCGGCGGCCAGCGCCAACGACTGGCCATCGCCCGGGCGTTGCTGGTAGACGCGCCCATCCTGCTGCTCGACGAAGCCACCAGCGCCCTCGACGCCCAGAGTGAACACCTGATTCAACAAGCCCTGCCGAGCCTGATGAAAAACCGCACCACCCTGGTCATCGCCCACCGTTTGGCCACGGTGAAAAACGCCGATCGCATTGCGGTGATGGACCAGGGGAAACTGGTGGCGGTGGGGACGCATCAGGAGTTGATTGCCAGCAATGCGCTGTATGCGCGGCTGGCGGCGTTGCAGTTCAGTGATGGGCACAGCGCGCTCACCGACCCGGTAACCGACTAAGTAACAGACCTAGTGGAGCACCCAAAAAAAATGCCCGCATCAACCGATGCGGGCATTTTTGTCAGCGCTTCCAGGCAGGGTCACTGATCGTCGAAGTAGCGCTCATGCCAATCCACCAGCGGTTGCGGTGAGTTGAGTTTCTGGCCGTAGATCACTGAGTACGACAACACGTTCTGCACGTACTGGCGGGTTTCGTCGAACGGGATGCTTTCCACCCACACATCGAAGCTCAGGTGGTCTGCGCCGCGCAGCCACTGACGCACGCGACCGGGGCCGGCGTTGTAGGCCGCAGAGGCGAGGACGCGGTTGCCGTTGAACTGGCTGTGGACCTGACTCAAGTAAGCGGCGCCAAGCTGGATGTTTTTGTCCGGATCGAACACTTGCTGCGGCGAGGCCAGTGGAATGCTGAACTTGCGCGCGGTTTCCTTGGCGGTGCCGGGCATCAGTTGCATCAGGCCGCTGGCGCCGACGCTGGAGCGGGCGTCGTCCATAAAGGCGCTTTCCTGGCGGGTGATGGCGAACACCCAGCTCGAATGCAGGCCACGGACCTTGGCTTCACGAACGAGGGTTTCGCGGTGGGCCATCGGGAAGCGAATGTCCAGGTCGTCCCAGTACTGCGCCTGACTGATGGTGCGGATCGCCGGGAAATACCATTTCAAGTCGTAGGCCAGTTTCGCCTGGGCGACCATTTCGTCACGGCTGAAGTGGCGGCTGACGTGGTACCACTCGCGGCGCCCGTCAACGATCTGCCCACGGGCGTGGAACTCCAGGGCGCGACGGATGCCAGGCGTGTTGCGAACCTTGTTGACCAGTGCCTGGCTGAGCACCAGTGGTTTGTTGTTCAGCGAGTAAGGTGATTGCGAACGGTCGGCCGCGAGGAAACCGTAAAAGTCGCGCTCGCGGGCCAGATTCTTGTACAGGTTTTGCGCTTCCGGATTCTGCGGTTGCGCCAGTTCCAGGCTACGAGCCTGCCAGTAGCGCCAGCGGTTGGTGGTCGCCAGATCCTGGGGCAAGCGCCGGGTCAATTGATAGGCATCGTCCCAGCGAGCCAGGCGCAGCAGCAAGCGCAAGCGCCATTCGGACACGGTGTTATCACGCAGTTCCGGGTCGTACTTGGTCATGACGTCCAGTGCGCGACTGTCGAACCGTTTGGCCAGGGTCAGGCCGATTTCCCGGGCGATCGCAACTTTTTCGTCACGGGAGAAGTGCATGCTGTTGGCGTAACCATCGAGCATCTGCATGGCCCGGTCAGGATCCTGCCGCGCCAGGCGGCGCAGACCAAGGCTGACCACGTCGGACATTGGCTCATCGGCCGGAATGAACCGTGACGGATCGTTGAGCAGTTCGGGTTTTTGCGCCACGTCGATCAACAAACGACCCCGAGGGGCGAGGGTGGTCAGGCCGTTGACCAGGCTGTTTGCCAGCGGATAGTTGCGCGCCTGGGCGGCAAGCTTGGCGCGCTCCCAGCGTTTCTGCTCGGTCAGTTGGCCTTCGGCGGCCCATTGCCCGAACAACGCATCGCACGCGGCGGGCTGGGATTTTCCGGTCAGCCAGAGTTTATTGGCGTTGGCATAGCCTTCGGATTTCTGGTTGTGACCGATCTGGTACTGGGCGTTCAGGCAGTCCAGTTCAGTGAAATTGAGCTTGGGGTCGTAGTACCTGACGAAGGTCGCCCAGTCGCCGCGTTCCGCCAACCAGCGCAACCAGCGCAATTTCATCCAGTTGGCCTGGGGCAGGTCGCCGTGTTCGGCGAGGAACTTCTCGATTTCGGCATTGCTCGCCGTTTTAAGGCGCGCGGTCAGTTCGTCGTAAGCGAGGTACGGTTCCAGCGGATAATCGCGCAAGGCCTGGCTGTAACGGAAATAAGGGCCGGTGTCGCCCTTGGCCAGGGCGCGCTTGGCTTCATCGTAATATTGGCGCTGGGTGGACAGGTCCACCGCCTGGGCGGATTGAGCGGCAGCGGCAGAAAGAAGTAAACAGGATAAAAGACTGAAAAGGCGACTGCGCATGAGACGTCCGGGCAGAGAAATCATGACAAGTGCGGGCAAGTCCCACACTGAATAATCTGTAGCTTAGCCTTTTGCCAGCAGCGGGCGAAAGCTTTGCCGGCCTCTCTGCATCAGTTCGCAACATTTGTCATGCAGAGTGCTGCGAAGGTGAAATTGCCGGCCTTCTGAAGCCTCAAGTCAGGTAGAATGCGCGCCCGGTTTTTGGAGAAGCTCATGACCCTGCTCAAATTCAGCGATGTGTCCCTTGCTTTCGGCGCTATGCCGTTGTTGGACAAGGTGTCCTGGCAGATCGCCCGTGGTGAGCGGGTGTGCATCATCGGCCGCAACGGCACTGGCAAGTCCAGCATGATGAAGCTCGTCAAGGGCGACCAAAAGCCTGACGATGGCTCCGTTTGGCGCGCACCTGGCCTCAAGATTGGCGAATTGCCGCAAGAATTGCCAGTAGCCGACGAGCGGACTGTGTTCGACGTGGTGGCCGAAGGCCTGGACGGTGTCGGCGAGCTGCTCGCGCAGTATCACCACCTGAGCCAGAACATCGTCACCGACGCCGATCTGGACAAACTGATGCACGTCCAGCACGACCTCGAAGCCCGCGATGGCTGGCGTTTGCAGCAACTGGTCGACAGCACCTTGAGCCGTCTGCAGTTGCCCGCCGACAAGACCCTCGCCGAATTGTCCGGCGGCTGGCGTCGTCGCGTCCTGCTGGCTCAGGCCCTGGTTTCCGAACCGGATCTGCTGCTGCTCGACGAACCGACCAACCACCTGGACATCGGCGCCATCGCGTGGCTTGAAGAAGCGCTGAAGGACTTCCAGGGCGCCGTGCTGTTCATCACGCACGACCGTTCCTTCCTGCAGAACCTCGCGACCCGCATTCTGGAACTGGATCGCGGCGGCCTGATCGACTGGAACGGCGACTACGCCAGTTTCCTCGTGCATAAAGAAGCAAGTCTGGCTGCTGAAGAAACCGCCAACGCGCTGTTCGACAAAAAGCTGGCCCAGGAAGAAGTCTGGATCCGCCAGGGCATCAAGGCTCGCCGCACCCGTAACGAAGGCCGCGTGCGCGCACTGAAAGCCCTGCGCGTCGAGCGTAGCGAGCGTCGTGAGCGTACCGGCAAGGCCAACATTCAGTTGGACACTGCCGACAAGTCCGGCAAGCAGGTCATGGTCCTCGAGAACGTGAGCTTCGCTCACCCGGGCGGCCCGTTCCTGATCAAGGATTTCTCGATGGTCCTGCAGCGCGGCGATCGTATCGGTCTGCTCGGCGCCAACGGTACCGGCAAGACCACGCTGCTCAAACTGATGCTCAGCGGTCTGCAACCGACCAGCGGCAAAGTGGAAGAGGGGACGCGCATCGACGTGGCTTACTTCGACCAGTTGCGCCATCAGCTGGACCTGGAAAAGACCGTGATCGACAACGTGGCCGAAGGTCGCGACTTCATCGATATCGATGGTCAGAGCCGTCACGTGTTGAGCTACCTTGGCGACTTCCTGTTCAGCCCTCAGCGTGCACGTACGCCGGTCAAGGCGCTGTCCGGTGGTGAGCGCGCCCGTCTGTTGCTGGCCAAACTGTTCAGCAAACCGGCGAACCTGCTGGTCCTCGACGAACCGACCAACGATCTCGACGTCGAAACCCTCGAGTTGCTGGAAGAGGTCTTGCTGACCTTTAACGGCACCGTGCTGATGGTCAGTCACGACCGGGCATTCCTCGACAACGTGGTCACCAGCACCCTGGTCTTCGAAGGTGAAGGCAAGGTTCGCGAATACGTCGGTGGTTATCAGGACTGGCTGCGTCAGGGCGGCTCGCCGCGCCTGCTGGGCGTGACCGAGAGCAAGTCTGGCAAGGCCGACCTGAACTCTGCAGTTGTCTCTGCTGAACCGGCACCGGTCGCGGCAGCAGTAGAAGCGCCGGTGGCGAAGAAGAAGCTCAGCTACAAATTGCAGCGTGAGCTGGAAGCCTTGCCAGGTCAGATCGAGGCCATGGAACAGCAGATCGCAGCCGTTGAAGCGCAAATGGCGGATGCCGGTTTCTACCAGCGTCCTGCGGCCGAGACCGCGGCGGTGATTGCTCAGCTGGAGCAGTTGCAGGCTGAACTCGAGATCATGGTCGAGCGCTGGGCCGAGCTGGATGCCTGATTGATCCTGCTATAAAAAAGCCCGGCGTTCAGTGATGAGCGCCGGGCTTTTCATATGCATTGCGATCTGTGAGTCGCAAGCAGATCAGATGTGGGAGCGGGCTTGCTCGCACATGAACTGTGTAATGTCAGCTTTTGATCAGGCGAACCGCGAGTACGTCGCAAGGTGCACCGTGCAGTACATCATTGGCGGTGGAGCCCAGCAGAAGCGCCAGGCCATGCCGGCCGTGACTGCCCACCACGATCAAGTCGCAGGTTTGCTCCTTGGCCAGATGATGAATCTCCTGGCGTGGCTGGCCGTAGGTCAGGTGGCTGTATTCCTTGGAGAGTTCCGGATACTTAACGATCAGTCGGTCGAGACGCTCCTTGGCCTGATCGAACTGCTGTTGTTGCAGTTGTGACAGGTCCATCGGTACGTCGCCGCCAAAGGCCATGGCCATCGGCTCGACAATATGTACCAGGGACAACTTCGCGCCGTTGCTCACCGACAGTTCGCGAGCACGGTGGATTACAGGGTCGCACTCTTCGGTTAGATCTACAGCGACCAGAATGTGGTTGTAGGGCATGAGGTGCTCCTCCTGAGGATTGCAATAGTGGTAAGTATGGCTGGTTTCAAGCGCATTGGTTTCAAAGTGACTGAATGCGCTCATCAAGAATCGGGAGTACAGATATGACGGTCTGGATAGTGGTGTCAATCCTGTTGGTGGTGCTGAGTCCGCTGGCATGGTTGCGGCCGTCTCGTGGCCAGAGCGGGCGCATGGCCCTGCGCATGGAGGCGCGACGCATCGGGCTGGCCATGCAGCTGGCGCCTCAGGATTGGCCGCACTGGCTCAGCCAGGAGCCGCCGAGCCCTTGCGCCCAGTACCATCGGCCGCGCCGTGGCAATCGGCCGGCGTGCTGGAGTTACTGGCAAAAAGCGCCGGGTGTGTGGGTGAACCAGTGGCAGGAGGTCTGCGAGGATCCGGCGTTATTGATTCATTTCGAAAAGTTGCCGGCCAATGTCTACAAGGTCGAGGCGGACAAACAAATGATCACCTTGTATTGGGGCGAGAAGGGCGAAGCGACTGTATTGCAGGAGATTGATGCGGTGCTGAAAGCGCTGGCATAACGTTCAGAAAATTCGCGCTGCAATGGCGCGAAACCTCTGACTGACAGGCAATAAAAAGCCCGACATCATCATCGGGCTGGAGTTGGCCAGGCAGGCCGGTAATTCTGTGTGGCGCTGATCTTACGCCGGGTATTCACCAAAAGCGTTCAAAAATTTTCCTCAGGGTCCCGCCAGCGTAGCTGCTTAAACAAAGGCTGCCGCAAATTAGGGCGACTTTTCTAACTATTGATCCTATGAATGGCCTCACATGCCTCGGCGTGTTGAAGATCTTCGCGTTACGGAAATGACCGGAAAGTCGCGTTTAAACCCGTATTTTGGGCGATTGACAATTGTCGGAAATTCCGTGAAGGTGACGTACCCAAATCAAACGGGCGTATGAATTGAGCGTTTGTATTACAGATCGCTCCTACAGAATCCCGACTATCGCGTTGGCGGGTGTGCCGGGTGGATTGGCGTAGCATCGACGATAAGCGTCCCTGCCAAGCCAGTTGCCTGCGTCCGACGTGTACTGTTCAGCTTCCATATCGTGGAGATCAGTTGATGATTTACGAAGGTAAAGCCATCACGGTTAAGGCTCTTGAAAGTGGCATCGTCGAATTGAAATTCGACCTCAAGGGTGAGTCCGTCAACAAGTTCAACCGTCTAACCCTGAACGAACTGCGTCAGGCCGTAGACACCATCAAGGCAGATGCTTCGATCAAGGGTGTGATCGTCAGCAGTGGCAAGGACGTGTTCATCGTCGGCGCCGACATCACCGAATTTGTCGAGAACTTCAAGCTGCCTGATGCAGAGCTTGTTGCAGGCAACCTCGAAGCCAACAGGATTTTCAGCGATTTCGAAGACCTCAACGTCCCGACAGTCGCCGCGATCAACGGCATCGCCCTGGGTGGCGGTCTGGAAATGTGCCTGGCGGCGGACTACCGCGTCATGTCCACCAAGGCCAAGATCGGCCTGCCGGAAGTCAAACTGGGCATCTACCCGGGCTTCGGCGGTACCGTGCGCCTGCCCCGCCTGATCGGTGCCGACAACGCCATCGAATGGATTGCCGCCGGCAAGGAAAACCGTCCTGAAGACGCGTTGAAAGTCGGCGCAGTCGATGCAGTGGTTGCTCCTGAGAAACTGCAGGAAGCCGCTCTGGAACTGATCAAGCGCGCCATTTCCGGTGAGTTTGACTACAAGGCCAAGCGTCAGCCGAAGCTTGAGAAACTCAAGCTGAACGCCATTGAACAAATGATGGCTTTCGAAACCGCTAAAGGTTTCGTCGCCGGTCAGGCTGGCCCGAACTACCCGGCGCCGGTCGAAGCGATCAAGACCATCCAGAAAGCCGCGAACTTCGGTCGCGACAAGGCGCTGGAAGTCGAAGCCGCTGGTTTCGTCAAACTGGCCAAGACCTCTGCTGCGCAGAGCTTGATAGGTCTGTTCCTGAACGATCAGGAATTGAAGAAAAAGGCCAAGGCCTACGACGAAATCGCCAAGGACGTGAAGCAGGCCGCCGTATTGGGCGCCGGCATCATGGGTGGCGGTATCGCTTATCAGTCGGCCTCTAAAGGTACGCCGATCCTGATGAAAGACATCAACGAGCACGGCATCGAGCAAGGTCTGGCTGAAGCCGCCAAGCTGCTGGTGAGCCGCGTTGATAAAGGTCGCATGACCCCGGCGAAAATGGCTGAAGTGCTTAACGGTATTCGTCCGACCCTGTCCTACGGTGATTTCGGTCACGTCGACCTGGTCGTAGAAGCCGTTGTCGAGAACCCGAAGGTCAAGCAAGCCGTTCTGGCCGAAGTCGAAGACAAGGTCAAAGAGGACACCATCCTCGCGTCCAACACCTCGACCATTTCCATCACCTTGCTGGCCAAGGCCCTCAAGCGTCCGGAAAACTTCGTCGGCATGCACTTCTTCAACCCGGTGCACATGATGCCCCTGGTTGAAGTGATTCGTGGCGAGAAGTCCAGCGAGCTGGCTGTTGCCACCACCGTTGCCTACGCCAAGAAAATGGGCAAGAACCCGATCGTCGTCAACGACTGCCCGGGCTTCCTGGTCAACCGTGTGCTGTTCCCGTACTTCGGCGGTTTCGCCAAGCTGGTCAGCGCTGGTGTGGACTTCGTCCGTATCGACAAGATCATGGAAAAATTCGGCTGGCCAATGGGCCCGGCGTACCTGATGGACGTGGTCGGCATCGACACCGGCCACCACGGTCGTGACGTGATGGCTGAAGGCTTCCCTGACCGCATGAAAGACGACCGTCGTTCGGCCATTGACGTGCTCTACGAAGCCAAGCGCCTGGGCCAGAAGAATGGCAAGGGCTTCTACGCCTACGAGACCGACAAGAAGGGCAAGCAGAAGAAAGTCGCCGATCCGTCGGTGCTGGAAGTGCTCAAGCCGATCGTTTTCGAACAGCGCGAAGTCACTGACGAAGACATCATCAACTGGATGATGATCCCGCTGTGCCTGGAAACCGTGCGCTGCCTGGAAGACGGTATCGTCGAAACCGCCGCCGAAGCCGACATGGGTCTGGTCTACGGTATTGGTTTCCCTCCATTCCGTGGCGGTGCGCTGCGCTACATCGATTCGATCGGTGTTGCAGAGTTCGTTGCCCTGGCTGACCAGTACGCTGATTTGGGCGCGCTGTACCACCCGACCGCGAAGCTGCGTGAAATGGCCAAAAACGGCCAGAGCTTCTTCGGTTAAGCGCCCCCAACTAGAGTGAGAGTGAATATATGAGCTTGAATCCTAGAGACGTCGTGATTGTCGACTTCGGTCGTACTCCGATGGGCCGCTCCAAGGGCGGCATGCACCGCAACACCCGCGCCGAAGACATGTCGGCGCACCTGATCAGCAAACTGCTGGAACGCAACGTCAAGGTCGACCCGAACGAAGTCGAAGACGTGATCTGGGGCTGCGTAAACCAGACCCTGGAGCAGGGCTGGAACATCGCGCGCATGGCGTCCCTGATGACGCAGATCCCGCACACCGCTGCCGGTCAAACCGTCAGCCGCCTGTGTGGCTCGTCGATGAGCGCGCTGCACACTGCCGCGCAAGCGATCATGACCGGCAACGGCGACGTGTTCGTCGTCGGCGGCGTCGAGCACATGGGTCACGTGAGCATGATGCACGGTGTCGATCCGAACCCGCACATGTCCCTGTACGCGGCGAAAGCCTCGGGCATGATGGGCCTGACCGCTGAAATGCTCGGCAAAATGCACGGCATCACTCGCGAACAACAGGATGCTTTCGGCGTGCGCTCCCACCAACTCGCCCACAAGGCGACTTTGGAAGGCAAGTTCAAAGACGAAATCATCCCGATGCAGGGCTACGACGAGAACGGTTTCCTGAAACTGTTCGACTACGACGAAACCATTCGTCCGGAAACCACCCTGGAAAGCCTGGCAGCTCTCAAGCCAGCGTTTAACCCTAAGGGTGGCACCGTGACCGCCGGTACTTCGTCGCAGATCACCGACGGTGCTTCGTGCATGATCGTGATGTCGGCGCAGCGTGCACAAGACCTGGGTATCCAGCCTATGGCGGTGATTCGCTCGATGGCAGTGGCAGGTGTGGACCCGGCAATCATGGGCTATGGTCCAGTACCGGCGACACAGAAAGCACTGAAGCGCGCGGGCCTTGGGATTAACGATATCGACTTCTTCGAACTCAACGAAGCTTTCGCCGCACAGGCCTTGCCAGTGCTGAAAGATCTGAAAGTGCTCGACAAGATGAACGAGAAGGTTAACCTGCACGGCGGCGCGATCGCCCTGGGTCACCCGTTCGGTTGCTCCGGTGCGCGTATCTCCGGCACTCTGCTGAACGTGATGAAGCAAAATGGCGGCACCTTCGGGGTAGCTACCATGTGCATTGGTCTCGGCCAAGGCATCTCCACCGTCTTCGAACGCGTTTAAGCGTTTCGTTGTCGGAAGCCGGGGCCAAGTGCCCCGGTTTTTGTTTTTCTGAATTTATTTTTGTTTTTATTTTGAAAAGATTTGAGTGAGGGCCAAACCATGCCGATACAACCTGGGCTCTACCAGCATTACAAAGGTCCGCAGTACCGCGTATTCAGTGTTGCGCGGCATTCGGAAACCGAAGAAGAAGTGGTCTTCTACCAAGCCCTGTATGGCGATTACGGCTTTTGGGTGCGTCCCCTGAGCATGTTCCTGGAGTCGGTCGAGGTTGACGGTGAACAGGTGCCACGCTTTGCTTTGGTGCAAGCCGAACCGAGCCTTTTTTCCAAGCCATAAGCTGAGATCGCGCCGAACCCTGCGCTTGACCTCACCTTGTAGCCACTATATATAGCGGTGCCGCGTCAGGCGCCAACCGCCTTTCACTTCTAGAATTCAGGAATTTTCTGATCCATGGGCAAATCGCTGGTCATTGTGGAATCCCCGGCTAAGGCCAAGACCATCAACAAGTATCTGGGTAACCAATACGTGGTGAAGTCGAGTATCGGCCATATCCGAGACCTGCCCACCAGCGGTTCGGCTAGCGCCAGCAAAGAGCCTGCCGCCAAGCGCGGCAAGGCCGCCGCGGGTGAAGGTCCGGTGCTCACGCCGAAAGAGAAAGCGCGCAAGCAGCTGGTCTCGCGCATGGGTGTCGATCCCGATCATGGCTGGAAAGCCAAGTACGAGATCCTCCCGGGCAAGGAAAAGGTCATCGAAGAGCTGCGCCGGCTCGCCAAGGATGCTGACACCATCTATCTCGCAACCGACTTGGATCGCGAGGGGGAAGCCATTGCCTGGCACCTGCGCGAAGCCATCGGTGGTGACGACAGCCGCTACAAGCGCGTGGTGTTCAACGAAATTACCAAGAAGGCGATTCAGGAAGCCTTCTCCAAGCCGGGCGAGCTGGACATCGATCGTGTAAATGCTCAGCAGGCGCGTCGATTCCTCGACCGCGTGGTGGGTTACATGGTGTCGCCGCTGCTGTGGGCCAAGATTGCCCGTGGCCTGTCCGCCGGTCGCGTGCAATCGGTTGCCGTGAAGTTGGTGGTCGAGCGTGAGCGCGAAATCCGTGCGTTCAACCCGGAAGAGTACTGGGAAGTTCACGCCGACCTCGGCACCGCCAAAGGCGCCACCGTGCGCTTCGACGTGGCCCGTGAGAAAGGCGAAGCTTTCAAGCCGCTCAACGAAGCCCAGGCCATGGCTGCGCTGGAAAAGCTCAAGGCTTCCAGCTACAGCATCGTCAAGCGCGAAGACAAACCGACCAGCAGCAAGCCGTCGGCTCCGTTCATTACCTCCACACTGCAGCAGGCCGCGAGTAACCGCCTGGGCTTCGGTGTGAAGAAAACCATGATGATGGCCCAGCGTCTCTACGAAGCCGGCTACATCACTTATATGCGTACCGACTCAACCAACCTCTCGGCCGATGCCGTGACGATGGCGCGTACTTATATTGAAGGCGAGTTCGGCAAGAAGTACCTGCCGGAAACCCCGAACGTCTACAGCAGCAAGGAAGGCGCACAAGAGGCTCACGAAGCGATTCGTCCGTCTGACGCCAACACCGAGCCAAGCAAGCTGTCGGGCATGGAGCGTGATGCAGAGCGGCTCTACGAGCTGATCTGGCGCCAGTTCCTCGCTTGCCAGATGCTGCCGGCCCAATACCTGTCGACCACTGTCACCGTCGGTGCCGGTGACTTCGAGTTGCGCGCCAAGGGCCGCATCCTGAAGTTCGACGGCTACACCCGCGTCATGCCGCAAATCACCAAGCCGGGTGACGACGACGTGCTGCCAGACATGGCTCAGGGCGATGCGATGAAGCTGATCAAGCTTGATCCGAGCCAGCACTTCACCAAGCCGCCAGCGCGTTACTCGGAAGCGAGCCTGGTAAAAGAGATGGAAAAACGCGGTATCGGTCGTCCTTCGACCTACGCAGCGATCATTTCGACCATTCAGGACCGCGGCTACGTGGCGTTGCACAACCGTCGTTTCTATTCGGAAAAGATGGGTGACATCGTTACCGAACGTCTGGCCGAGAGCTTCTCCAATCTCATGGACTACGGCTTCACCGCCGGCATGGAAGAGAATCTCGACGATGTGGCCCAGGGCGAGCGTGACTGGAAAAATGTACTCGACGAGTTCTACGGCGACTTCAAGAAGAAACTCGAAGTAGCCGAAAGCGCCGAAGGCGGCATGCGCGCCAACCAGCCGGTAATGACTGACATTCCGTGTGTGGTATGCGGTCGCCCGATGCAGATTCGTACGGCCTCGACCGGCGTGTTCCTTGGTTGCTCGGGCTACAGCCTGCCGCCGAAAGAACGCTGCAAGGCTACTGTCAACCTGGTGCCGGGTGATGAAATCGCCGCGGATGACGAGGGTGAATCGGAATCCCTGGTTCTGCGCGGCAAGCACCGTTGCCCGATCTGCAGCACGGCGATGGACGCTTACCTGCTCGACGAGAAGCGCAAGTTGCACATCTGCGGTAACAACCCGGATTGCGACGGCTACGAAATCGAAGAGGGCACTTATCGCATCAAGGGCTACGAAGGTCCGAGCCTGGAATGCGACAAGTGCGGCAGCGAAATGCAGCTCAAGACCGGCCGTTTCGGCAAGTTCTTCGGTTGCACCAACGCAACCTGCAAGAACACCCGCAAACTGCTGAAAAGTGGTGATGCGGCGCCGCCGAAAATGGACCCGGTGAAGATGCCTGAGCTGAAATGCGAAAAGGTCAACGACACCTACATCCTGCGCGACGGTGCGTCCGGCCTGTTCCTGGCGGCCAGCCAGTTCCCGAAAAACCGCGAGACCCGTGCTCCGCTGGTCATGGAAATTGTGCCGCACAAGGACGAGATCGATCCGAAGTATCACTTCCTTTGTGAAGCGCCGAAGAAAGATCCGGATGGCCTTCCGGCAGTGATCCGTTACAGCCGCAAGACCAAAGAGCAATACGTGCAGACTGAAGTCGACGGTAAGCCGACTGGCTGGAAGGCGTATTTCGACGGCGGCAAATGGACGGTTGAAGACAAGCGTCCTGCAACCAAGGCTTAACAGGCGCTGTACACAAAAGGCCGCATGACAACCCTCGGGTTTTCATGCGGCCTTTTGTTTTGTGCTTGCGGGAAGCGCAGGTGATCCACGACACTGTTGGATCTGCGTGAAGCAATTATTTCGTTGTGGAGGCTGCCGTCATGGCCCACGAACTCTATACCCGTACCAACCAGAAGATTTATTTCGCCGGCCTGTCGCTCGAAGCGCTCGCCAGAGCCGAAGAAGGGCGGGCAATGAACTCCCTGGCGCTGATTCAGGCCGGACGCGAATCGGCGTTGTTTCACCTGTACGGTGCGCTGTTGGGACTGTGCCATGAAATCGCCGGTTTCTATCGACTGCCTCAGGCCAATGCGCCTCGAGCGGAGATGCTACTGACCCGTGAAGTGCTGGAAGCGATCGCCATTCCTGAAATGGCTGAGATGGTCGAACTGGCGCAGAACCCGGAAACCTGGCTGGCCAAATTGATGGCGGCCCATGCAGCGCTGTTTCAGCCGCCACGGGCACCGCACAAGCCTAAAGGCGATGTAACGCAGCCGCTGATTCTGGCCGTGAACCTGGATGAAGAAGAGGCTCCACAGGAGCTGAGCCGGGAAGAGCTGGAGAGCTGGCGTCAGAACCTCAAAGGCCTGGCGATTCGGTTTCGCGAAGGATTGAACGAGTGCTGAAGGATGGAGTGTTTGACGGATGGTCCCGCGGGATGTCCGTTCAGGGATGAGTGTTGTCAGAAATTTCTCTTCGTGATGGCATCTGGTCAAGATCCCGAGCGAAGCCTGGCCGATGCCTATATAATCCCCGCCTTTCGTGGAGAACAGACCTTTATGCCAACGTCCTTTCTAGAAATTGTCGAGTTGCCAGACGGCCGTATCGAGCTGCGCAGGGCCGAGGACGAGGGTTCTCTGGTTACTTTGGATTTCTCCGAGGATGCCAAAGCGTTCCTGCAAGGCCAGCACGTGGAAGTCGCCAAGGCGATGTTGAGTGTCGGCGTTCAGATGGCCGGACGCCTGGTTGAAGGTGAATTCAATACGGATGAGGGCTCGCGGGTTCTGCATTGATCCCGCCCGTCGGTTTCTTGCGGATGCCGCTACAGATCGGCTTCTCTGTCCTTGGAGAAGCCCCGCGCTGTTCCAGGCGCGCATTGTTTATCAGTTAACCCAATCGAATATTCAGGCTTTGTGCGTCCCCGGTCCGGGCGGCGCTGATCAGCTGTTGGCGAGAGGTTGGGTTCAGTGGGTTGAGCCAGCTGACGACCGTATGACTGCGGCCCAGGCGAAGGGCTTCGCAAGTCAGTTGCTGAGCGCTCTGGGTGCCGCGCGGTTGCAACAACAGGATGCGTTCGCGATTCAGGCCCGCGTCCCGCAACCAGGCCTGGGTCAGGCTGGCGGGCGGGGCGATCAGTGTCAGCCAGCGCGCGTCCTGATCCTGACTCAGTTCCCTGAGGATCGGTGCCAGAAGGTTCAGGCAGTTTCCGGCCGCACCACGCAGTGACAACTCACTGAAAACTTCAGGCTCGGCGCTCCAGGGCGACTCGACCACTTCTTTCAGGATCGGCGCCAACGGCTGCACCATGAACGCCTCGAACAACGGCAGTTGGGCTTGCTGTGATGTGTGTGGGAACTGCATAAAGCCTCCTTTTAGCGGCGAATGACGCCGACACTCAAGCCTTCGATCACCAGTTCCTGATCTTTCAGGTTCACTTCGATAGGGGCGAATTCAGGGTTTTCGGCAATCAACCAGACTTTGCTGCCGTCACGCTTGAAGCGTTTTACGGTCACTTCATCGCCGATCCGCGCTACCACGATCTGACCGTTGCGGGCTTCACGGGTGGTGTGAACTGCCAGCAGGTCGCCGTCGAAAATACCCACGTCCTTCATGCTCATGCCATGGACCCGTAGCAGATAGTCGGCGCGGGGATGGAAGAAGGTCGGGTTGATGTTGCAGGATTCTTCGATGTGCTGCTGGGCGAGAATCGGAGCGCCGGCAGCCACGCGGCCAATGATCGGCAGGGTAGACTCGTCGGCCTTGGCTTCGAAGCCAGGAATGCGAATGCCGCGGGAAGCACCAGGCGTCATCTCGATCGCGCCCTTGCGGGCCAGCGCCTTGAGATGTTCTTCCGCCGCATTGGGCGACTTGAAACCCAGTTCCTGAGCGATTTCCGCGCGGGTCGGAGGGTAGCCGTTGTCTTCTAGGCAGCGTTTGATGAAGGCCAGAATCTCTGCTTGGCGTGGCGTCAGCTTTAGCATATTGATCGCTCTGTCTTTTTATACAGTGACTGGGATTATATACAGTGGAACGGTCTTGGCAATGCCCCTTTTTTTGCCAGCCGCTGGACGGTCGATCAGCCGGTTGATTGAAGCTTTGCCGTTGTGTGCTTAAATAGCTGACCGACCATTCCCAAAACGAACCGCCAGGCTTGACAAGGCTAGGGCTGAAACGTATGTTTCAAACAAGTGTTTGTCAGGCGGAGTAGCCATGGCCCAGTCGGAAACCGTTGAACGCATTCTTGATGCTGCCGAGCAGTTGTTCGCGGAAAAAGGTTTCGCTGAAACCTCGTTGCGCCTGATCACCAGCAAGGCCGGTGTCAATCTGGCAGCGGTGAATTATCACTTCGGTTCGAAGAAGGCGCTGATTCAGGCCGTCTTCTCGCGCTTTCTCGGGCCGTTCTGCATCAGCCTGGATAAAGAGCTGGAGCGACGCCAGGCCAAGCCAGAGAACAAGCCGACACTTGAAGAGCTGCTGGAAATCCTCGTCGAGCAAGCCCTGGTGGTGCAGCCACGCAGCGGCAACGACCTGTCTATCTTCATGCGCTTGCTGGGCCTGGCTTTCAGTCAGAGCCAGGGCCACTTGCGTCGTTATCTGGAAGACATGTACGGCAAGGTGTTCCGCCGCTACATGATGCTGGTCAACGAAGCCGCGCCACGAATTCCACCTATTGAATTGTTCTGGCGCGTGCACTTCATGCTCGGTGCTGCGGCGTTCAGCATGTCCGGTATCAAAGCCTTGCGTGCAATTGCCGAAACTGACTTCGGCGTGAACACCTCCATCGAGCAAGTGATGCGCCTGATGGTGCCGTTCCTGGCAGCCGGCATGCGTGCCGAAACCGGCGTGACCGACACGGCCATGGCCACCGCGCAATTGCGACCGCGCAGCAAATCGACCCCGGTTGCTGCCAAGGTTTAACCGCGCACGGGTGGGCGCGGCAGCTTACTTCCGCTAAGCTAGCCGCCCATGCCGACTCTCGTTTTGAACCTGTACCCACTATTTTTTGCCGACCTGCCGGGCCCAGCCCAAGGCTGCGAATGCGTGCAAACCGGGTTTATCGTTTTCAAGGAATCTCTATGACTGCTGGCCTGCAAGGCTCGTTGATGGTGGACGTCGCCGGTACCTGGCTGACGGCTGAAGATCGCCAATTGTTGCGTCAACCGGAAGTGGGCGGGCTGATCATTTTCGCCCGCAACATTGAGCATCCGCGCCAGGTGCGCGAGTTGAGCGCCGCGATCCGCGCCATTCGTCCCGATATGCTGCTGGCGGTGGATCAGGAGGGTGGCCGGGTCCAGCGTCTGCGTAAGGGCTTCGTACGACTGCCAGCCATGCGTGCCATCGCCGACAACCCGAATGCCGAGTACCTGGCCGAGCAGTGCGGCTGGATCATGGCGACCGAAGTTCTTGCGGTCGGCCTTGACCTCAGCTTCGCCCCGGTGCTGGATCTCGATTACCAGCGCAGCGCCGTGGTTGGCACTCGCTCCTTCGAAGGTGATCCTGAGCGCGCAGCGCTATTGGCCGGCGCATTCATTCGCGGCATGAACAGCGCCGGCATGGCTGCCACCGGCAAGCATTTCCCGGGTCACGGCTGGGCCGAGGCGGATTCCCATGTTGCGATCCCCAATGACGAGCGCAGCCTGGACGAGATCCGCGCCAACGATCTGGTGCCCTTCGCCAAATTGAGCAAGCAACTGGCCGCAGTCATGCCGGCTCACGTGATCTATCCGCAAGTCGATGCCCAGCCGGCCGGTTTCTCCCGTCGCTGGTTACAGGACATCCTGCGCGGCGAACTGCAATTTGACGGTGTGATCTTCAGCGATGACCTGTCCATGGCCGGTGCCCACGTGGTGGGCGATGCCGCCAGTCGCATCGAAGCTGCGCTGAGTGCCGGTTGTGACATGGGCCTGGTGTGCAATGACCGCGCGGCTGCGGAATTGGCCCTGAGCGCCGCCCAGCGTCTGAAGGTCAAACCGTCAGAGCGTATCGCGCGGATGCGCGGCCAGTCGTATGCCAACACCGAATACCGTCAGAACCCACGCTGGCTGGCAGCCGTCGGTGCGCTCAAAGAAGCTCAACTGATTGATTAAGGACGTCTAGTAATGACGGTTTACGCGATTATCGGTGGCACCGGCCTGACTCAACTTGAAGGCTTGAGCATTCGTCAGTCTTTGGCGGTCGACACTCCCTACGGCGTGCCCTCGGCCGAGGTGCAGATCGGTGAGTACGCGGGTAAGGAGGTGCTGTTCCTCGCCCGTCACGGTCATCCTCACCGTTTTCCGCCGCACCAGGTGAACTACCGCGCCAACCTTTGGGCGCTGAAGCAGGCAGGCGCCGAAGCCATTCTGGCAGTCAATGCCGTGGGTGGGATTCATGCCGCGATGGGCACCGGCCATTTCTGCGTGCCGCATCAACTGATCGACTACACCAGTGGTCGTGAACACACCTATTTCGCCGATAACCTGGAGCAGGTCACGCACATCGACTTCAGTTATCCCTACTGTGAACCGCTGCGTCAGCAGTTGATCGCGGCGCTGGCGGCCGAAGGCGTCGCCTACAGCAGTCAGGGGGTGTATGCCTGCACTCAGGGCCCGCGGCTGGAAACCGCTGCCGAAATTGCGAAACTGGAACGTGACGGTTGCGACATTGTCGGCATGACCGGGATGCCGGAAGCGGCCTTGGCGCGTGAGCTCGAGCTGGATTACGCGTGCCTGGCGCTGGTGGTGAATCCGGCGGCGGGCAAGTCGTCGGCGGTGATCACCATGGCCGAGATCGAGCAGGCGTTGCATGACGGGATGGGGAAGGTTAAGTCGACATTGGCGCGGGTGCTGGTTGGCTGAGTATTTGTAATACCGAGTGACTCCCTTCGCGAGCAAGCTCGCTCCCACGCAGGAACCGTGTCACAGCGAAGATCAAATGTGGGAGCGGGCGTGCTCGCGAAAGCGGTCGATCAAGCACCGCTACTTTTCGAATTTATCCGGCAACGGTGCAAACAGCGCTTCAATATCATCGCTCTGCAGTTTCCAGTCCCCGGCCTTGCGCCCATCCAGCACGCCGGCCGCCAAGTCGGATTTTTCCTTCTGCAGATGCTGAATCTTCTCTTCTACCGTGCCCCGGGCAATCATCTTGTAGACGAATACCGGTTTCTCCTGACCGATGCGATACGCACGGTCAGTCGCCTGGTTTTCTGTCGCCGGGTTCCACCACGGATCGTAGTGGATCACCGTGTCCGCTTCGGTCAGGTTCAGGCCAACACCGCCAGCCTTAAGGCTGATCAGAAAGATCTGACGCTTGCCGCTTTGGAAGTCCTTCACTGGTGTGCGTCTATCACGGGTCTGTCCGGTCAGCAGCGCATAGGCAACGCCGCGTTTTGTCAGCTCGTCCTCGATCAGCGACAGCATTGAAGTGAACTGCGAAAACAGCAACACCCGCCGACCTTCCTCGAACAATTCCTCAAGCATATCCATCAGGCTGTCGAGCTTGCCTGATGTGCTGCCGCGAGTGGGCAGTGCAGCGTCGTTGACCAGGCGCAGATCGCAACACACCTGACGCAGCTTCAACAGCGCTTCAAGAATGATGATCTGACTGCGCGCAACGCCCTTGCGGTTGATCTCGTCGCGGACTTTCTTGTCCATCGCCAGGCGCATGGTTTCGTACACGTCACGCTGGGCTTCGTTGAGTTCGACCCAATGGATGATCTCGGTTTTCGGCGGCAATTCGGTGGCGACTTGCTCCTTGGTTCGACGCAGCAGGAATGGTTTGATCCGACCATTAAGGTGCTGAAGTCTTACTTCACTGGCGCGTTTTTCAATCGGCACACGGTAATCACGGTTGAAGCTTTTCACATCACCGAGCCACCCGGGCAACAGGAAGTGAAACAGCGACCACAGCTCGCCCAAATGATTTTCCAGCGGTGTGCCGCTCAGGCACAGGCGCTGGCGAGCATTCAGCTCACGGGCAGCCTGGGCGGCCTTGCTGTTGGGGTTCTTGATGTATTGCGCCTCATCCAGAACCAGTACGTGCAACGGCAGCGCGGCCAGGCGTTCGACATCTTTGGGCAGCAGTGCATAGGTGGTCAGGATCAGGTCGTAGTTGGTCAGATTCTCAAAGTGCTTTTTGCGACTGGCACCATACAGCGCAAGCACTTTGAGTTGAGGCGTGAAGTGCGCCGCTTCGTCGAGCCAGTTGGGGATCAGGCTGGTGGGCATCACCACCATGCAAGGACGGTCGAGGCGCCCGGCGATTTTCTCGGTGAGAATGTGCGCCAGGGTCTGTAGGGTTTTGCCCAGGCCCATGTCGTCCGCGAGAATTCCGCCGACTTCCAGTTGTCGCAACGACTGCATCCAGCTCAAGCCTTCCAGCTGATACGGACGCAGGGTTGCGTTCAGGCCTTCTGGCGCACTTGCGGTGTGATCCTTGATGTCTCGCAGGCGCTGGGCAAAAGTGCGGATTTGCTCGCCACCCTCCCACAGGAGCGGGATGCCTTCCAGCGGATTCAGTCGAGTAGCGTCGGCCTTGCTCAGGCGCAGCGTGGTTTCGCCGGGTTCTTGCAGATAGAACTCGCCCAGGGTCGCCAGCACCGGTTTCAAGCGGCCGAAGGGCAGGGCGACTTGCATCGGTCCGTACTCCGAGTTCGGCCGATTGGGGATGTTCACCAGGATCAGCTCGTCGTCGCGGCGGCGGGCGAGGCGTTCCGGGTTGAGGATTTCGGTGTGGGAGCGCATCAGGTTCAACAGGATCGGCAGCAGGCTCAGCCGTTCTCCGTTGACGATAATCCCCAGTTCCAGGTCGAACCAGTCACGCTCCGGCGCTTGCTCGACCGTGGCGTACCAGTCGTCGACGGCGGTCAGGTCGAAACCGAAATCCTCATCGATCTGCAATTCCCAGCCCTGGGTGCGCAGTTTCGGCAGCTCGTTGAGGGTGAAGGTCAGCCAGGCGCTGTCGTTGACCATCTCGAAGAGCTCGCCGGCACTTTCCGGCAAGGCTTTGCTTTGTCGGGTCGCGACTTTGAATCCGAGGATTCGTAGCTGCTCCCTGTAGGACTGTTCGACTTCCGGGTGACGTTTTATCCGTAACGTCTGTGTTTCCTGACGAATCAGAATGTCGGCGTTCTTCTGCCCGCTAACGTATTCATCCAGATAGTTAAAAGACAGTGCCGCGCGATGCTGGATGTAGCGTTGCATCTTGCCGTTGCGCGGCTCGAAGGCGCTGAACTCGACGCTCGCCAGCCACAGGCGCGGCACCGGTTGCACGTTATCCATCAGTACTTGCGGTAGTGCCTTGGGGCTACGGTTTTCCAGCACTGCCTGAAGTTTTTCCAGTAGCTCGGCGTCTTTTGCCGCCGCTGGGTAGGCGAGGGTTTCCTGGACTTGCAGCAGCACCGCCGCGCAATGTTTGCAGTTGCTATGGACCGGGCAGGTGCAGGTCGCGTCGATCATCAGCAACGTGCCTTTGGCCGACTCGCGCAGGCGAATGGTCTGACGGTAAACGTTGCCGCCAGAGCCTTCGCATGCGGCGACGATCGTGGCGTCACCAGCCTCGACGATCCTGACGCGATTCTCCAGCGCGTAGCGGCGGCCACGCTCCAGGCTCTGTTCCTTGAATCGGCTGACCCAGGAAGGTGCCAGGGGTTTGCTCAGGGTCGCGGACATAGGGACTTCAATCAGTCCGGAATTTCATCGGGGACTGGCCGAGGCGCAGGGGCGGTCAGCGAGGTGATCTTGATCAGCAGGCCGAGGTGGCCGTTGTCGAGAAAATTCAGCTGGCCGTTCTTGGTGTGGCTTTCCTGTTTCAGGCGTTCGCTGGCGGTCACCAGGCCATTGGCGTCGATTTGATTGACCCAGAAATCCGCGTCAACGTCAGTGAAACGCCCCAGTTTCAGGCTCAGCGTACCCTCGATAGGGAACTGGCCGAACTGTTCCGCGCCGTCGCTGATCGCGACTTTGCTGGCTTCTTCACCGAGGGTCTGCTGCCAGGCCTTGTGCAGCAGCACCGTGTAGTTGTTGCTGGAGGCGAGCTTTTCCACTTCAGGATTCAGGCTTGGAGTGCGAAAGCTGTCGGGGCTGATGCGTTGGGCGCCCGCAGCCCAGTCTTCCGGAGCGGCGCGGCTGACAATGGCGGGCACGGCGTTTTGCCGCACCAGAATCATTTCGACCTGATACAGATCATCGGCAAACGCCGTAGGGGTGACCAGGGCAATCAACAAGGTCAGTGAGCGAAACAGGCGCATGCGGCGTCCTTCAAGCAGTTTTCGGAATGAGGCGCTCAAACAGCGCCTCTACAGTATTAAAGCGCTCTTCCGGGCGCTCCATCGGCACCTGGAATTTAAACATCGTGGCGCCTTCGAATTTGTAGCGTTTGGGCTGGCTCTGGATCAGTTTGATCAGCGTCAGTGGGTCGACGGGCGTTTGCGTCGCGAACTCGATTCGGCCGCCTTGCGGGCCACCGTCGACTTTCTTGATGCCCAGCAACTCGGCCTGCAATTTCAGCGCGGTAATGCGCATCAGGTTCTTGGTCGGCTCCGGTAACAGGCCGAAACGGTCGATCATCTCTACCTGCAAGTCCTTGAGGCCTTCCTCGTCGGTGGCCGAGGCGATGCGTTTGTAAAGAATCAGTCGTGCATGAACGTCCGGCAGATAGTCTTCGGGAATCAACGCCGGTACTCGCAAATTGACTTCCGGACCGCCGCCGAGCGGTTGATCGAGGTTCGGTTGCTCGCCCTTGCGGATCGACTTCACCGCGCGTTCGAGCATTTCCATGTACAGCGTGAAACCGACGGCCTGAATCTGTCCGCTTTGTCCGTCACCGAGCAATTCGCCGGCACCACGGATTTCCAGGTCGTTGGTAGCGAGCACGAAACCTGCACCGAGGTCCTGGGTATTGGCGATCGCTTCCAGACGCTTTTCCGCGTCCGGAGTGATTTGCTGGCGCGGCGGTGTGAGCAGGTAGGCGTAAGCCTGGTGGTGACTGCGACCGACGCGACCGCGCAACTGGTGCAACTGCGCCAGGCCGAATTTGTCGGCACGCTCGATGATGATGGTGTTGGCGCTCGGCACGTCGATGCCGGTCTCGATGATGGTCGAGGCGATCAGCACGTTGAAACGCTTGTGGTAGAAGTCGCTCATCACTTGTTCGAGATCGCGTTCGCGCATCTGCCCGTGGCCGATGCCGATCCGCGCCTCCGGCACCAGCTCGGCGAGGTCGGCGGCGCACTTCTCGATGGTCTTGACGTCGTTGTGCAGGTAGTAGACCTGCCCGCCACGCAGCAACTCACGGAGCAGGGCTTCCTTGACCGTGCTCTTGTTCTGCTCCATGACGAAGGTGCGCACCGACAGGCGACGGGCCGGCGGCGTGGCAATGATCGACAAGTCGCGCATGCCCGACACCGCCATGTTCAGCGTGCGCGGAATCGGCGTGGCGGTCAGGGTGAGGATGTCGACTTCACTGCGCAGGGCCTTGAGCTGTTCCTTCTGACGGACACCAAAACGGTGCTCTTCGTCGATGATCACCAGCCCCAGGTTTTTGATTTTTACGTCGTCCTGCAGCAGCTTGTGCGTGCCGATGACGATGTCGATCTTGCCTTCGGCGAGGTTCGCGACCGCAGCGTTCACTTCCTTGGTCGACTTGAACCGGCTCATGACTTCCACGCTCACCGGCCAGTCGGCAAAGCGGTCGCGGAAACTGTTGTAGTGCTGCTGGGCGAGCAGGGTGGTCGGCACCAGAATCGCCACTTGACGACCGCCATGTACCGCAATAAACGCCGCGCGCATTGCCACTTCGGTCTTGCCGAACCCGACGTCGCCACAGACCAGGCGGTCCATCGGTTTCGGCGCGAGCATGTCGGTGCGCACCGCTTCGATGGTGGTTTGCTGGTCCGGCGTTTCTTCGAATGGGAAGCCGGCACTGAAGGTCGCGTAATCGGCCTTCGGGTCGGCGAAGGCGTACCCTTCGCGAGCGGCGCGGCGGGCATAGATGTCGAGCAGCTCGGCGGCCACGTCGCGCACCTGTTCGGCGGCTTTGCGTTTGGCTTTCTGCCAGGTCTCGGAGCCGAGTCGGTGCAGCGGGGCCAGGGCGTCGTCGCTGCCGGTGTAACGGGCAATCAGGTGCAGGTTGGCCACCGGCACGTACAGCTTGGCGTTCTCGGCGTATTCGAGGGTCAGGAACTCAGCGGCCTGGTTGTCGATTTCCAGAATCGTCAGACCGAGGTAACGGCCGACCCCGTGATCGATGTGCACCACCGGCGCGCCTTCGCGCAGCTCGGTGAGGTTCTTGATGACGGCGTCGTTGTTGGCGTCGGCGCGTTTCTCGCGGCGACGGCGCTGCATCACGCGTTGACCGAACAGCGGGCTTTCGGCTACCAGGGCCAGCGCCGGATCATCCAGCACCAGACCTTCGTCGAGCGGCGCGATGGTGATCGCCAGGCGCTCCTTGCTCGCGACAAAGTCCGGCCAACTGTCGACGGTTTTCGGCCGCAGCTTCAGGCGTTCAAGCAATTCCAGCAGTACTTCACGACGACCTGCGGACTCGGCGGTAAACAGCACGCGACCGGGGAACTCATCGAGGAACCCCGCCAGCGCCGCCAACGGTTGGGTGGCCTTGGCTTCGATGGCCAGGTTCGGCAGTTCCCGGGCGGGAAAGCGCTCGCGGCCGACGCCGGTTTCCACGTCCTGCTGGCTGGCCACCACTCGTGGCCAGTTCTTCAGGCGCGCGAAGCAATCTTCCACCGGCAGGAACAACTCGGCCGGTGGTAATAAAGGACGGGCGGGATCGACGCGGCGCTCTTCATAGCGATTGCGCACGTCGTTCCAGAAGTTTTCCGCCGCCTGCTCGATACCGGGCAGGGAAAACACCTGAGTGTCCTGGGGCAGGTAATCGAACAGCGTGGAGGTCTCGTCGAAGAACAACGGCAGGTAGTACTCGATACCGGCCGGTGTAATCCCGCTGCTCAAGTCTTGAAAGATCGGGCAGCGACGGAAGTCGACATCGAAACGCTCACGGAACCGCGCCTTGAAGCGGGTGACCGCGTCCTTTTGCAGCGGAAACTCGCGCGCTGGCAGCAAGCGAACGGTTTCAACCTTGTCGATGGAGCGCTGGTTTTCCGGATCGAATGTACGAAGGGTCTCGATTTCGTCGTCGAACAGGTCAATCCGGAACGGTAATTTGCTGCCCATCGGGAACAGATCGATCAGCGAGCCGCGTACGGTAAATTCGCCGTGCTCGTAGACCGTATCAACGTATCGATAGCCGCTGGCCTCAAGTCGAGTGCGCATTTGCTCGACGTCGAGCTTCTGGCCGATGTCCAGCACCAGGCTGCTGCCCAGCAGGAATTTGGTCGGCGCCAGGCGATGCAGGGCCGTGGTGATCGGCACCACCAGAACGCCATGACTGAGCTCGGGCAGCCGATAAAGGGCAGAAATTCGCTGGGAAATAATGTCCTGGTGAGGCGAAAACAGATCGTAGGGCAGGGTTTCCCAGTCCGGAAAATGCAATACAGGCAAATCCGGGGCGAAGAAACTCAGCTCCTGTTCCAGCCGTTCGGCACTTTGGCTGTCGGCGGTCAGCAGCAGGGTAAAGCGCTTGGCAGCGCTGGCAGCCTCGGCAATCGCCAGGCTAAGGGCGGCACCGGGCAGGTTGCCCCAGTGCTGTTTACCTGCCGCGGCAGGGAGAAGCGGTAGACGCAGAACGGGCACGGAAGGTTGAGCTCCAAGCGTTGCGACAAAGTCGGTAATTGTAGCGGCCCCGGGTGCCGCCTGTCAGTTGCAGACTGTGTCTATTACGCAGGTTGGACGAAATGTAGTGGTAAAGACAAAATCGAGCCGTTTTTTAGCGAAAATTGTTGAATATGTAGTGGCAAAACGAGCTCGTGTTACGGAGGGTTACAGACAAGAGCGCGTTATCTCCGGAAATTTGACAGTGCTGAAAGCCCCGGTTTTACTGGGCTGGAGCGGGGCGTTATTTTTTTGAACAGGATTTTGTTACCGGTCGTGCGACAGGCGCGCATTGCTACGAGAGGGACTCGGCGGCATAATGTAGCCCCTTTTTTCTGCCCCTACATATGTGGAAGGTTCCCGTGACTCAGAAGCCCGACCAGTGTCTTGGTGAATGGATCGACCGTGAAGCACTCGCAGAAGCGATGATTCCGCTTATCGGTCAGCTCTACCGCAACAACAACGTGGTGAGCTCGATCTATGGCCGCAGCCTGATCAATCGTTCAGTCATCGCGATTCTCAAAGCTCACCGCTTTGCTCGCCATCGCCAGTCCGACGACAGCGAACTGTCCGTCCACGAAACATTCCCGCTGCTCAAGGCTATGAGCGAGCTCAAGCTCGGTGCTGCTTCGGTAGACCTGGGCAAGATGGCGGTCAAATTCAAGGCCGAAGGCAATGGCCGTACTGCCGAGCAGTTCGTCCGTGAAGAACTGGCTGACGTGGTTGGCCAGCAGAACGTTTCCGCTCGCAAAGGCACCGACGTTGTCCTGTACGGCTTCGGTCGTATCGGCCGTCTGCTGGCGCGCATCCTGATCGAGAAAACCGGTGGTGGCGACGGCCTGCGTCTGCGCGCCATCGTTGTCCGCAAGGGCGCCGAGAACGACCTGGTCAAACGTGCCAGCCTGCTGCGTCGCGACTCGGTTCATGGTCCGTTCGATGGCACCATCGTTATTGATGAAGCCAACAACACCATCACCGCCAACGGCAACCTGATCCAGGTTATCTACGCGAAGAACCCGACTGAAGTGGATTACACCCAGTACGGCATCAAAGACGCGCTGCTGGTGGACAACACCGGTGTATGGCGTGACGCCGACGGCCTCGGCCAGCACCTGGCTTGCCCGGGTATCGACCGCGTTGTTCTGACCGCGCCGGGTAAAGGCAAGTTGAAGAACATCGTTCACGGCATCAACCACGGCGAAATCACCGCTGACGACAAGATCGTTTCCGCCGCTTCCTGCACCACCAACGCCATCGTGCCGGTGTTGAAAGCAGTCAACGACAAGTTCGGCATCGTTAATGGTCACGTTGAAACCGTTCACTCGTACACCAACGACCAGAACCTGATCGACAACTTCCACAAGGGCGATCGCCGTGGTCGTAGCGCCGCGCTGAACATGGTCATCACCGAGACCGGTGCTGCCACCGCTGCAGCCAAGGCTCTGCCTGAGCTGGCCGGCAAGCTGACCGGTAACGCGATCCGCGTTCCGACGCCTAACGTGTCGATGGCCATTCTCAACCTGAACCTTGAGAAAGCCGCTACCCGTGAAGAGATGAACGAGTACCTGCGCTACATGGCGCTGCACTCCGATCTGCATAAGCAAATCGACTTCGTCAACTCGCAGGAAGTGGTTTCCACCGACTTCGTTGGCTCGCGCCACGCAGGCGTCGTGGATGCTGAAGCGACCATCTGCCAAGACAACCGCGTTGTTCTGTACGTTTGGTACGACAACGAATTCGGTTACAGCTGCCAGGTCGTTCGCGTGATGGAAGACATGGCCGGGGTCAACCCGCCAGCATTCCCGCGCTAAGCGTTAGCTGCACATGAAAACGCCCCGACTTTGGTCGGGGCGTTTTTGTTTGTGTTCCACTTATATCGTTTTAATCTTTCCGGCTGAGAATTAAGAATTATCTAAAATTCGATACAAAGTTTATTTGAATATAAAAAATAAAAACTCCTAATAAAAATAAACAGTTGTCGGCTATCTGGCTTTGGATAATTAAAACGGATCCAATCTTCCGTGCGATACATATTTGACGTCATTTAATTGTTTCCTTCGGATGCTTGACACTCCAAAGCGCTGAATCTAGTGTCGCCAATGACAACGCCCGCTCTGCCTCGGGCTCGTAACACTTGCGATGACTCCGCTGTACAGCAACTCTCCAAAAAGACAGGAATCTCATTCCTGCTCACATCACAATAAATCCAGATAAACAGCGTCGGCTTAGTTGCCGTCCAGAAAACTATTTTGCATTGCTTACCCTGCCAAAAGTGTCTTGCGGTCACGGCCTGTTATTGCCTGGCTTTTACGCGGTTGGTCTATCGGGAGAGTTGAACATGGCTGAAGAGCGCTCAAGGCTATTGTCACTGTTACCCCGTTTGGTTGGTTTGGGAGTTCTTGGGTTTATTGTTTGGCTGTTGTTATCGACGTTGCTGATGCCGTTGGTGTCGGCCTCAGCCACACGGGCGATTTTGAATGCGCCGGTGATACTGCTGACAACGCCGATTGACGGTGTGGTGAGCGCACTGGAGGTCAAACCCGGCGCGACGTTTGTCCAGGGCCAGAAAATTGCCGTCGTTGAAAACCCGCGAGCGAATCAGGAAACCTTGCTGGCCCTGCAAACCCGGCGCCTGACCCTTGAGCAACAGCTGTCCTCTTCAGCCAGTCAGGCTGAGCACGATCAGCAGTATTACGAGGCGCTGGAGAAAACCAGCCAGCAATACCAAACGGCATTCCATACCCGCCAACTCTTTACCCAAAGGGCCCTGAAAGCCGAGAGCAGTGCCGCCAGTGCGCGGTTGATGGATGCTCAGGAAACCGTCGAACGCAATCTCGAATTGTTCGTTCAAGGGGCGGTGAGTGGCGCGGTGGTTGCCTCATCCAAAGCCCAGTTGGCTTCATTACAAGGTGCAGCCGAGTCGGTGCGTTCGCAATTGCGGATCAACGACGGCGATGTGAGTGCCGCCAATAAACAGGTTTACCTGGATCCCGATCAACTGCGCATGTTCGACCTCCGTGCGCAAATGACCACACTCAAACTCAGCCTGGAGAATCAGGCGCGCAATCGCGCGACCTATCAACAGGAACTCGACAACCTTAACCAACTGATCGGAACCGAACAGAATCGCGTCAAGTTGATGGCCGGTTATGACGTCGTGGCGTATTCACCAGGCACCGTCCAGGAGCTGTTGGCGCCACAGGGCACGCTGGTGCAGGCCGGATCGACTTTGCTGCGGGCCACTGATTGCGCGCAGAGCTACGTCATAGCGGTGTTCCCCGAGCGCATGGCCAGCAAGATCGACCGCGACAGCGTCCTCACAGTGAAAATCCGCGGCCTGGATCAACCGCTCAAAGCCAGCGTGGTGCAGTTACTGTCCAGCGCTTCGGATATTCGCGCCAACACCTACAGCGTGCCGTTCCCTTACGCCGAACAGAACTCGGTGTACGTCGTCGGTACGTTTGCCGCCGATTTGACTGCCACTCAGCGCGCCATGACCTGCAATCCCGGGTTGTGGGCGAGTGCCGAGGTCTCGCGGCCATGAATATCGTTTTTCGAGGAATGCTGGGTTTGATGCTACTTGCCAGCGGAGTGTCTGCATTGGCCACGCAAGCGAGGCCGCAATTGGCGGCGATGACCTGTGCGGCGCTGGATCGGGCCGTGACGTCCTTGCCGACAGGTCCGGTGCTGGTGGCCAGCTACCCGCCGCTGGATGGCCAGCCTGCGCCGATCCTGGCATTGCGCGGCGTAGCGTTCACTTACGATAACGCTCTGGCGAGCATTGCGCTGTTTGCCTGTGGCAAGGCCGAGTCGGCGCGGCGGATCGCCGATGCATTGGCGTTCGCCACGCGCCACGATCCGGAATATCAGGATGGACGACTGCGCAATGCCTACGCTGCCGGCCCGGTCGGTGCGCCGTCTATGAAATTGCCGGGCTACTGGAGTACCGAGCGCAACGGCTGGAATCAGGACGCCTATCAAGTCAGCAGCGCCACCGGCAATCAGGCCTGGGCAGCGTTGGCCTTGTTGGAAGCTTTTCGCCAAAGCGGCGAGGCGTCTTACCTTGAGGCTGCGCGACAAGCCTTGCGCTGGTCGCAGCAAAACACCTACGACGGGCAATCGCCAGCCGGTTTCAGTGGTGGCTATTACGGGTACTTTTCCAAACAGGTCCAGCAAAACTGGAAGTCCACCGAGCACAACGTCGATCTGGCGGCTGCGTGGTCGGCGCTCAACAATGTGGCGCCGGATCAGGAGACGGCGCGGCAGGCGCGGATTGCCCGGCAGTTTGTGTACAGCCAGTGGGACGCTGAAGAAGGGCGCTTTCTGATTGGTACCGGAGCGGATGGCCAAACCTCGGACCGCGTGCGCTCTGGTCTGGATGCGCAGATCTGGCCATTGATCGCTTTGCACGATCCACCGAAGGACTGGCGTCGGGTCTTCGCATTCATCGACCACGCTCACCGCGCCGGCGAAGGTTACGGTTTCAACCGTGACCCCGACGGCTTATGGACCGAAGGCACCGCCCAGGCCGCTGCCGTCGCGCAATTGAACGGTTTGAGTGACAAGGCGCAACCGCTGTGGAGCGTGTTGCTCGCCCAAGAGGCGGGCAACGGCTGGCTGTTTGCAACACCGGCGCCGCGCATCAGTACCGGGCTGGCCATAGGCCCGGACTCCGTCACCAATGACTTTTTTTATTACCACTTGCCTCACTTGGGCGCTACAGCGTGGGCGGCGATTGCGGCCACCGGCGTCAATCCCTTTACCGGTTCGCTAGAGGCTGACTGACATGCAGGCACTGGACTCGCTGCAACTGCTGCAAATCAATTTCTGGACGCTGGCGGTGGTGATTCTGTTCACCTGTCTGACCCATCGGGATCAATGGGTGGCGCGTGCCGGTTTCGGCGCGATCACCGCGTTGTTGCTGGTCAACTACGCAGCCTGGCGGATTCGCGACACGTTGCCCGACAGTCATTCAGGCTTTGTCACGGTCTGGGCATACGCCTTTTTGTTCTTCGAGATGCTGGCGATTGGTTACACGCTGTTTTCTATCGTCGTGATGCTGTGTCGCTCGGATCACACCCAGGAGGCTGATGCGGGCGAGCGGCGGCTCCGCGCCCAGGGCGCGAACGTGCCAGCGGTGGACGTGTTTATCGCCACGTATAACGAAGGTTTGGACATTCTGGAAAAAACCATCATTGCCGCCCAGGCTATCGACTACCCCAACTTCACCCTCTGGGTGCTCGACGATACGCGCCGCGACTGGTTGCGCGATTACTGCGCCGAGGTCGGCGTGCAATACGCGCGGCGCCCCGACAACTCACACGCCAAGGCCGGCAATCTGAACAACGGCTTGCGCCAATCTGCGGCCGGCAGTAATGCGCCATACATTCTGGTGCTCGACGCCGACTTCGCCCCGCAGCAACCGATCCTGATGCGCACGCTGGGGTTGTTCGACGACCCCAAAGTCGGTCTGGTGCAGACGCCGCAGTTCTATTACAACCCCGACCCGATCCAGCACAACCTCGGCACGTCTGCCTGCTGGGTGGATGAACAGCGGGTGTTCTTTGATGTGTTCCAGCCCGCCAAGGATGGCTGGGACGCGGCATTTTGCGTTGGCACCTCCTTCGTTGTGCGTCGGGATCTGATCACCGAGGTCGGCGGTTTTCCCACAGGTTCGGTCTGCGAAGACATCTACACGACCTATCGACTGCTGCAAAAAGGCTACGTCACGCGCTGGCTGAATGAGCGTCTGTCGATCGGTCTGTCTGCCGAGGGTCTGACCGAATACATCAACCAGCGCGGGCGCTGGTGCCTGGGCACCATTCAGGTGGCGCTGCTCAAGGACGGTCCGCTGCGTGGCAGTGGCTACACGCTCAATGACCGCTTGCACTACGTGCATGGCCTGATGCACTGGTTCTCCAAGCCGTTCATTTTGATGATGCTGGTCTCGCCGGTGCTGTATTGGTATTTCGGCATCGCCGGTTTTTACGCCAATCCGGTCGACTTCCTCGCCTTCGGCATGCCAGCGTTGATTGCATTCTGGGGTTACGGGACCTGGGTCACGGATCGGCGCACCTTGCCTGTTTTTACCGAGGTCACGCAGATCGTTGCCTCTCTGGCGGTCACTGCCACCCTCTTCAGCGCGATGATCCGGCCGTTCGGGCGGCCGTTCAAAGTGACTGCCAAAGGCCTCGATCGTTCGCGCACGATGGTGCACTGGAAGCTGTTCGGATTCTTTTTCGCGCTGACCCTGTTCTCGCAGATCGGTGCTTACATCGCCATCAGCACCGCCGCCTCGTTCGACGGCAACATGCTGTTCAATCTGTGCTGGACGGTTGTCGCGCTGGTCTACAACCTGGCAACCCTGGTGGCCTGTGTTGACCGACCACGACTACACGGCGAAGAGCGTTTTCCCTTCGACAAACCCACCGGTTTCCGCTTTGGCGGCAAAGTCCTTCCCGGTCGCCTGGTGGATATTTCCCTCAGCGGCGCGTCCTTGAGCTGCGCCTTCGCCTCCTCGATCAAACCGGGGCTTTGCGGTCAGATATGGATCGACAAACTCGGGTGGCTCGACGTCGAAGTCATGCGCAATCACGGCGACGACCAGTTGGGCTTGAGATTTGCCGACCTTGATGAAGCATTGCGTCGGCGATTGATTGCGCGGCTGTTCAGCGACGCGACTATCAACGTGGTCAGCAAGGCTGAACCGGCGTTGGCGTTCGGCACCTTGCTGCGCCGTTCATTGCTGGGTGAAAAACGCATGGGACCGCGTTTGCCTGCGCGGGCCAAGGCGTCGTCTTACGTCCCGTTGCCTCGATGGCGGCCGGTCAGTGTTCGTTCGCACAAACAGCCACTGCCGCACATCAGTGTCGGCAGGTCAGGTCTGTGGACTGTGCTGCTTTCTCCCTTGCGAGCTTTGCTCGGCCAACGCTTGTAGGTGCGCGCGATGAACAGTTGCTTACCCACTTCATGGTTCATGTCTTTGGTGTTGCTCGGCGGTTGTTCGCTGGAGCCCACGTACGAGAAACCCGACGCGCCGATCGATCAGCAATGGCCGGCCAACACCGCCGGTGAGTGTTGCAGCGGCAAGCAGGCGTTCGACAAGGATTGGCGTGGCTTCGTGGTCGATGACCGACTGCGCCAGTTGATCGAACTGGCCCTGAGCAATAACCGCAGCCTGCGGCAGTTCGCGGCCAGTGTCGAAGAGGCGAGGGCCGGTTATGACAGCGCGCGGTCAGGACTTTTTCCTAAGATCGGCATCGACACGTACGCCGGGCGCAGCAAGCTGCCACCGCTGGTGCGCACACCGGGCGGTGGTGATACGTCCGGCAGCATCGCGAACACCTTTCAGGCAACGGGCGGTTTCACTTCCTACGAACTGGATTTTTTCGGGCGCATCCGCAGTCAGCGAAACGCCGCCGGTGCGCGTTACGAGGCGTCAGAGGCGGATTATCAGACGGCGCGGCTGGCGCTGATCGGCGAAGTTGCCAACACTTGGCTGAGCCTCAAGGCCAACCAGCATTTACTCAACCTCGCCCAGACCACCTATCAATCCCAGGACCGCTACGGGCAGTTGTTACGCAAGAGTTTCAACCTTGGTTCCAGTGCGCGGATCGACGTCCACCAGGCGGATGCGCAGACCAATACTGCGGCAGTGCAGGTCAACACCTATCGCATGCAAGTGGCGCAGAACCTGAATGCGCTGCGGGTGCTGGTGGGGCAACCGATGCCGGAGGGGTTGCTGCCAACCGGCGCGCTGGGGGAACAGTTGGCGACGCTCGACGTGCCGGCCGGTCTACCCTCGTCATTGGTTGAACGCCGACCCGATATCATGTCCGCCGAAGCCCAATTGCGTGCAGCCAACGCGGATATCGGCGCCGCTCGCAGTGCGTACTTCCCGACCTTTTCCCTGACCTCGGCGCTGGGCAGCCTGACGGGAGATTTTTCCCGGTTGCTCAGTGGGCCGGCGGAGTTCTGGTCGGTGGCGCTGGCGGGATCATTGCCGTTGATCGATGGGGGAGCGCGGCGGGCTCAGGTGGATGCCAGTCATGCTCGGTTCGACGGTCAAGTGGCGGCCTACGAAGCCACGGTGCAGAACGCTTTTCGCGAGGCGGCCGACGCCTTGAATGCTCGCCAGGAAATGCTCACGCAGGTTGAGTTTCAGAAAAAGCTGGTAGGGGATTATCAGGAGGCGTATCGGCAATCGCGGTTACGTTTCGAGTCCGGCCTGGACAGCTATTTTTCCACCATGGATGCACAGCGTTCGCTGTTCGATGCGCAGCAGAAATGGGCGCAGCTGGAACTGGCGCGGGAGATTAATCAGGTGACGTTGTATAAGGCATTGGGTGGGGGGTGGAGTCGGTCGTTGAAGGTGGCGGATCGTTGACCTGTAATCATTTTGCCGGCCTCATCGCGAGCAAGCTCGCTCCCACATTGGATTTGTGTCGTGATCACAATTGTGTGAGCACCACCAAACCTGTGGGAGCGCAAGCGATGGCGATCTGTCAGGCGCCACCGACCACAGCCGCTTGAGCCGTCCGCAATTCATGCCGGTTGCCACGGAACAACACCAAGGTTGCGATTAGCCCCAGCACCGCCGCACCGCTAAGCCAGATCCCTGGTGCAGCCTTGTTGTCCAGCACATGAATCAGATACGTACAGGCCGCTGGTGTAAACCCACCGAAGGTGGCTGTTGCCAGGCTGTAGGCCAGGGAGAAGCCTGTTGTACGAACTTCCACCGGCATGATCTCTGTCAGCGCCACGACCATGGCACCGTTATACGAGCCATACAGGAGCGACAGCCACAACTCGACGATCAGCAGGTGGCTGAAGCTCGGGTTTGCTACCAGCCATGACAGGGCGGGGTAGGCGGTGAGGATCGCCAGAATCGTCGCTGCCAGCAGCAAGGGTTTGCGTCCGATCCTGTCGGACACAGAACCCATGACCGGCAGCCAGAAGAAGTTCGACAGGCCGATGCACACTGTCACCAGCAACGCATCCAGATCCGACAAATGCAGTTCGGCTTTACCGAAGGTCGGGGTGTAGGCGGTGATCAGGTAGAACGACACGGTGGTCATCACCACCAACGCCATACCGGCGATGACGATGCCAAAGTTCTGGCTGATCGAGCGGACGACGTCCCGCAGGGTAGGGCGGTGTTTACGCGCCTGGAATTCCGGGGTTTCTTCCAGCGAGCGACGAATCACGAAGATCACCGGCACGATCATGCAGCCGATCAGGAACGGCACGCGCCAGCCCCAGTCGCCCATTTGTTCCGGGCTGAGCCAGTGGTTCAAACCCACGCCGAGCAGGCCGGCGAACACGACCGCCGCTTGCTGACTGGCGGACTGCCAACTGACAAAGAAGCCCTTGCGGCCCGGGGTGGAAATCTCGGCGAGGTAGACCGACACACCGCCCAGTTCCACGCCGGCCGAGAAGCCTTGTAGCAGACGACCGAATAGTACGATTAGCGGCGCAGCAACGCCCAGCGAGGCGTAACCCGGCACGCAGGCAATCAGGACCGTGCCGGCGGCCATCATCGCGAGGGTGATGATCAGCCCTTTGCGTCGACCGTGTCGGTCGATATAGGCACCGAGGAAAATCGCCCCCAATGGGCGCATCAGGAAGCCGGCACCGAAGGTGGCCAGCGATAACATCAGGGAAGCGAAAGCGCTGTCGGCAGGGAAGAAGGTTTTGGCAATGGCCGTGGCGTAAAAGCCGTAGACCATAAAGTCGAACATCTCGAGAAAGTTACCGCTGACAACGCGAAAAATCGCTTTGCCTTTGCTCGTATTGGAAGACATTTGTAGGTACTCACGCTGGTAAGTCTTGTTTGAAACGCTGCACCTGTGGGAGCGAGCAGGCTCGCTCCCACAGGTTTTGCGTCTTACTGACGGGCACTGGCAGACCTCGCTCCCATGCGCTCTGAGGCCCATAATGGCGGGCGCGGTTTTGAGGGGAGATGAAGATTTGTTAACTGGACGGTGGAGTGGACTTGTGGTGCTGGCCGGCGTTTTGTCCGGTTGTGGCAACGGCGACAGCCTGGAACGCTTCGACGGCCCGACCATGGGCAGTCGTTATTCCATTCAATACGTAAGACATTCCTCCACGCCCGGGCCGAAAGCGGTGCAGGCCGAAGTAGAAAATATCCTCGCCGAAGTGGATCGACAATTCTCGACCTATCGCAGCGACTCGGACACCGTACGCTTCAACGCACTGCCGGCCGGTCGCTGTCAGGTCATGCCTGGCCCTGTGCTCGAATTGATCCGTGTGGGCGAGCAGTTGTCATCCCAAAGCGACGGCTCCTTCGACTTGACGGTGGAGCCGCTGCTCAACCTGTGGGGATTCGGGCCCCAGTCCCGGGAAGAAAAAGTGCCGACCGCCGACGCCTTGGCCCTGACGCGACAGCGCGTTGGATATGGTCACTTACGCATCGACGGCGATCGGTTGTGTAAAGATGCCCCGGTGGAAGTCGACTTCAACAGTCTCGCCGCTGGCTATGCTGTCGACCGGATCGCCGGGAGGCTTGAGGCCTTGGGCATCGACAGTTACCTCGCCGAAGCCACCGGCGAACTCAAGGCTGCCGGCAAAAAACTCGACGGCTCGCCGTGGCGCATCGCCCTGGAAGAACCCCGCGACGATCAGCAAGTGGCCGAGCGCATCATCGCCGTCGACGGCTACGGCGTTTCCACTTCCGGCGATTACCGCAACTATTTCGAGCAGGACGGTCGGCGTTATCCCCACACCTTCGATGCCCGTACCGGTGCGCCGGTCTCACACACCTTGGCGTCAGTCACGGTGATTCATCCTTCAGCGCTGATGGCCGATGGATTATCGACGCTGTTGCTGATTCTCGGTCCTGAACGTGGTTGGGACTACGCGGAAAAACACGACATCGGTGCATTCTTTGTGATTCGTGCCGATACAGGTTTCGTCACACGCGCAAGTCACGCTTTTGAGCGTCTCAGTGGCGCAAAAACCGAGTGATTGCGGCGATGCAAGCAGCAAAGACTGGCGTTGTAGTGCAGGCAAAACTAGCCTACGACGCGACCAAGGGTTAATGTGCCCGGCGTTGACGCTTCTATAGACTGTGTCCGGGTTCTGCACTGGCCCCAAATTGTTCCTTCACGCCGCAGATCGGCGTGATTTAGCCGCAGGTGCCGATGGCGCCGCGGCCTGTTCTGAGGAGTACGCATGGCTGTCTACAACTACGACGTGGTGGTGCTGGGTTCCGGCCCAGCGGGAGAAGGCGCGGCAATGAACGCCGCCAAAGCAGGGCGCAAGGTGGCGATGGTCGATAGCCGTCGCCAGGTCGGCGGCAACTGCACCCACCTGGGTACCATCCCGTCCAAGGCACTGCGTCACTCTGTCCGGCAGATCATGCAGTTCAACACCAACCCGATGTTCCGGGCCATTGGTGAGCCGCGCTGGTTTTCGTTTCCGGACGTTCTGAAAAGCGCCGAGAAAGTGATCTCCAAGCAAGTCGCTTCGCGCACCGGCTACTACGCTCGTAACCGCGTCGACGTGTTCTTCGGCACCGGCAGCTTCGCCGACGAGCAAACCATCGAAGTGGTCTGCGCCAACGGCGTGGTCGAAAAACTGGTGGCCAAGCACATCATCATCGCCACCGGTTCGCGCCCGTATCGCCCGGCGGACATCGATTTCCACCACCCGCGTATCTACGATAGCGACACCATCCTCAGCCTCGGCCACACCCCGCGTAAACTCATCGTTTACGGCGCCGGCGTTATCGGTTGCGAGTACGCGTCGATCTTCAGCGGTCTGGGTGTACTGGTTGAGCTGGTGGACAACCGCGGTCAGTTGCTGAGCTTCCTCGACTCGGAAATTTCCCAGGCGTTGAGTTACCACTTCAGCAACAACAACATCACGGTTCGCCACAACGAAGACTACGACCGCGTCGAAGGCGTGGACAACGGCGTGATCCTGCACCTCAAGTCCGGCAAGAAGATCAAGGCTGACGCCTTGCTCTGGTGCAACGGCCGTACCGGCAACACCGATCAGTTGGGTCTGGAAAACATCGGCGTGAAGGTCAACAGCCGTGGCCAGATCGAAGTCGACGAAGCCTACCGCACCTGCGTACCGAACATTTACGGTGCCGGTGATGTGATCGGCTGGCCGAGCCTGGCCAGTGCCGCCCACGACCAGGGCCGTTCGGCCGCTGGCAGCATCGTTGATAACAACAGCTGGCGCTTCGTCAACGACGTGCCGACCGGGATCTACACGATTCCGGAGATCAGCTCGATCGGCAAGAACGAGCAGGAGCTGACCCAGGCCAAAGTGCCCTACGAAGTCGGCAAGGCGTTCTTCAAGAGCATGGCGCGTGCACAGATCGCCGGCGAGCCTCAGGGCATGCTGAAGATCCTCTTCCACCGTGAAACGCTGGAAGTGCTGGGCGTTCACTGCTTCGGTTATCAGGCATCGGAGATCGTGCACATCGGTCAGGCGATCATGAGCCAGCCGGGCGAGCTGAACACCCTGAAGTACTTCGTTAACACGACGTTCAACTACCCGACCATGGCTGAAGCCTATCGGGTAGCGGCATACGATGGCCTCAACCGGCTTTTTTGAGCGGCTCCGGCCGGTGGCCTGAGCCGGCCGGGGAGACCGATTTCAGCAATTCTCGAGCGTGGCGCTGGCCAAACCGGGAAAGTCTGTAATCAGGCTGTCAACGCCGAAGTCGGCGAGTCTGCGCATCAGCGCGGGCTCGTTGACTGTCCATACCGACACATGCAGCCCTTGACGCTGCGCCTTCTGAAGGCGTTCCGGCGTACACAGAGTCCAGTTCAGCGCCAGAATCTCACAGCCATAACTTTGCGCGACCTTCAACGGGTCGAGCCAGGCGTATTCGGCCACCAATCCGCGTGACACGTCCGGGACCAGGTCGAGTGCGGCTTTCAACACTTCCCGCGAACTCGAGGTGATCGTCACCTTGTCGAGCATATTGAAACGCTGAGCCATTTCGCGAATCGCCAGCACGGTGCTTGCGGCGCGAGTGCGTGAAGCGCTTTTGACTTCCAGCTGCCAGTGCTCGAAATCGCATTTCTCGAACAGCTCTTCCAGCGTCGGGATCGGGCAAGGCTTGATCCAGCCCGGGCCGCCCTTGCGCGCGTCGTACGTCACCAGCTCCGCCGCCGTATGCTCGACCACCTTGCCGCGACGGTCGGTGGTGCGCTTGAGAGTCGGGTCGTGGATGACCATCAACTCGCCGTCCTTGGACAGGTGCAGGTCCAGTTCGCAGCGGCGCACGCCGTGCTTGAGACACTGCTGAAAGCTGTTCAGGGTGTTTTCCGGTGCTTCGCCCTTGGCGCCGCGATGGCCGTAGATGAGGGTCACGGTTCTTCCTTAAATTAAATGCCTGATTCGTTTTGTTCGCGGGCCAGGCGTCGTTCCTGGGCCTGCTTCTGCAAGATGTAGCGCGCCAGCAACTGGCGCTGGGCATCGGTGGGGTATTCGAACTCGGTGCCAATGTCATAGCCGCCGCCCTTGCGATCACAATGGGTGACGCGCGCGCGCAGCAACAGGCCGAGCGCTTGGGGCATCAGCACCAGTTTGACCGACAGGTGTGCACCCGCGGCAATGGGCGTCGGATGCTGAAAGTCGAGGCCGCCTTCGGAAATGATCACTGGCTGCGGCTCGCCGATCTGCCCAAGCACGGTGACGGCGATCACCTGGCTGAGCAAATCGATGCGTTTGTTCTGGGATTTCAGGAACGCCGCGAGGTTGCGGTCGCGCTCACTGATCTGGCGCAACAGGTGTTGCGACTCGAATTCGCTCAGGTGCAGTTCGCTGAGCAAGTTGAAGAGGGGGGAAGCATCCTGCAACACTTCCTGGCCTGCGGCTTCGGGAGCGGACAGGGGCCGAATTTCCAGTGCGATCGTGTCCTCGATACGGTAGTATTCGCGGCGATCTTCTTCATCTAATGTCGACATGGCGAACCCATGGTAGCGGCGGTGGTCTGAGTGTAAAGCTGGTTATCGACCCCCGCCACAAGGACGTTCCTTTTCCCTCCGAACAAGCCCCGACATGTTCAGACCTCTCTTCGTATTTATTGGCACGCGTTATACCCGTGCAAAGCGTCGCAATCATTTTGTGTCATTCATTTCCCTGACCTCGATGATCGGACTCGCCCTTGGCGTGGTCGTGATGATTGTGGTGCTGTCGGTCATGAACGGCTTCGATCATGAGATGCGCACCCGCGTGCTGGGCATGGTGCCCCACGCGACCATCGAGTCCGGCGAGCCGATCAGCGACTGGCAAAGCCTGGCCGCCAAGGTCAAGCAGAACCCGCAGGTGACGGCCGTTGCGCCGTTCACTCAGATGCAGGGTTTGCTGACCAACAACGGCAAGGTCTCCAAAGTCCTGCTCAATGCCATTGACCCGGCGCTGGAGCGGCAGGTGTCGATCATTGACAAGTTCATGCTGCAGGGAAAACTCGACGACCTGGCGCCCGGCAGTTTTGGCATCGTCATCGGTGACAAGGCCGCCGCCAAGCTCGGCGCCGCTGTCGGTGACAAGCTGACATTCGTGGCGCCGGAAGTCACCGTGACCCCGGCCGGGATGTTTCCGCGCATGAAACGCTTTACCGTGGTCGGCATCTTCCATGTCGGCGCCGGTGAAATCGATGGTTACCTGGGCGTCACCAACCTGCAGGATCTGGCGAAGCTGCATCGCTGGAAACCGGATCAGGTCCAAGGGATTCGCCTGAAGTTCGACGATCTGTTCCAGGCGCCGCGCACCGCGTGGAACATCGCCCAGCAGCTCGGCGAAGACCGCTTTTACGCCCGCGACTGGACGCGCACCCACGGCAATCTGTATCAGGCGATCCGCATGGAGAAAGCCATGATCGGCCTGCTGTTGCTGCTTATCGTCGCTGTGGCAGCGTTCAACATCATTTCCACATTGGTGATGGTGGTAAACGACAAAAAGGGCGACATCGCGATTTTGCGCACCCTCGGCGCGACGCCAGGCACGATCATGCGCACATTCATGGTTCAAGGCACGGTCATCGGGGTGGTCGGTACGGCAATCGGCGCCGTGCTCGGGATCTTCGCCGCGCTGAACGTCAGCGCCGCGATCTCTGCGCTTGAGGGCTTGATCGGGCACAAATTCCTCAATGCCGACGTGTACTTCATCGATTACCTGCCGTCGCAAGTGCAGAGCGAGGACGTGTTGATGGTCTGCGCCGCGGCGTTGATTTTGAGTTTTCTCGCCACCCTGTATCCAGCCTGGCGTGCCGCGCGCACCCAGCCTGCGGAGGCGCTACGTTATGAGTGAGTCGGGCATGAGTGATAAAGCAATCCTGAGCTGCCGCAACCTGGGCAAATCCTACGAGGAAGGTCCGGAGTCGGTAGAGGTTCTGGCCGGTCTGCAACTGGAGCTGCATCCGGGTGAGCGCGTGGCGATTGTCGGCACATCGGGTTCGGGCAAAAGTACCTTGCTCAACCTGCTGGGCGGCCTCGACACGCCGACCAAGGGCAGCGTCTGGCTGGCCGGTGAAGAGCTGTCGGCCCTGAACGAAAAGGCTCGCGGCTTGCTGCGCAATCGGTCGCTGGGTTTCGTTTACCAGTTCCACCACTTGCTGCCTGAGTTCACTGCGCTGGAAAACGTCTGCATGCCGCTGCTGATCGGTAAAACCGCGATTCCGGAAGCACGTCAGCGTGCGACGGCGTTGCTGGAGCGGGTCGGGCTGGGCCATCGCCTGGAACACAAGCCAGCCGAATTGTCCGGTGGCGAACGTCAGCGTGTGGCCATCGCCCGCGCCCTGGTGAACAAGCCGGGCCTGGTGATGCTCGACGAGCCGACCGGCAACCTCGACTCCCACACCGCCCAGGGCATTCAGGATTTGATGCTGGAACTCAGCACTTCGATGCGCACGGCGTTCCTGGTGGTGACCCACGACATGACCCTGGCTCGCCAGATGGACCGCGTCCTGCATTTGCAGGAAGGTTTCCTGACACCCATCTGATTGACCGAAACCCGACGCGACTGAAAAGCGCGTCGGGTCATTTATTTTTATACGGTGCCCCAGCGAATGTTCAGACCGTTATCGATCTTTATAGGCGCGCGCTATACCCGCGCCAAGCGCCGCAATCGCTTTGTTTCCTTCATCTCGATGACCTCGATGATCGGTCTCGCCCTCGGCGTGCTGGCCATGATTGTGGTGCTGTCGGTCATGAACGGATTCCAACGCGAAATGAGCTCGCGCATCCTCGGCATGGTGCCTCACGCGACCATCGTCGGCGTCAATCCGATTGATGATTGGCAGCCGGTTGCTGCGGCCGCGATGAAAAATCCGGAAGTGACCGCCGCCGTGCCGTTCACCGAGATGGAAGGCATGCTGTCCTACAAGGGCACGATGCAGCCGATCCAGGTCAGTGGCGTTGACCCGGCGCTCGAAGGCAAGGTGTCGATCGTTGCCAAGCATATTGTCCAGGGGCGTCTCGATGCCTTGAAGCCGGGCGAATTTGGCGTGGTAGTCGGTGAGATCACCGCTCGGCGCTTCCGCTTGAACGTCGGCGACAAAATCACCCTGATTGTGCCGGAAGTCAGTAACGCCCCGGGGGGGATTACCCCGCGCATGCAGCGGCTGAACGTGGTGGGTGTGTTCAAGGTCGGCGCCGAACTCGATGGTTCCATGGCCCTGATCCACGTGGCCGACGCCGCGCAGATGCAGCGCTGGCAGCCGAACCAGGTGCAGAGCGTGCGCCTGGCGGTGAAAGATCTGTACGCCGCGCCGAAAGTGTCGAGCGACGTGGCTTCGGGCCTGGGCACCGCTTACCGGGCGGATGACTGGACCCACACCCAGGGCAGCCTGTTCAGCGCAATGAAGATGGAAAAAACCATGATCGGGCTGCTGTTGCTGATGATCGTCGCGGTGGCGGCGTTCAACATCATCGCGACCTTGATCATGGTGGTGAACGAGAAGGGCGCGGACATCGCGATCCTGCGCACCATCGGCGCCACACCGGGGCAGATCATGGCGATCTTCATGGTCCAGGGCACGGTGATCGGGATTGTCGGCACCTTGATCGGCGGCGTGCTCGGCGTGATTGCGGCGCTAAATGTCAGCGAGCTGGTAGGGTGGGTGGAGCGGATCAGCGGGCAGCACATCTTCAGTTCCGACGTTTACTTCATCAGCAATCTGCCATCCGAATTGCAGAGTGGGGATGTGTTGTTGATCTGCTCGGCAGGGTTTGTGTTGAGCTTTTTGGCGACGGTGTATCCGGCCTGGCGGGCGGCGAAGATCGACCCGGCTTACGCGTTGCGGTATTCGTAAAGCTGTTACACCGCTTTCGCGAGCAAGCCCGCTTCCACATTGGACTGAGTCGACTCGGTCTACTGTGGGGGCGGGCTTGCTCGCGAAGGGGGCAGCCCTGCTGGCCTCAATCCTTCTTTGGTAGCTCGATCACAAACCGGGTCAACCCCTGATTCGATTCGCAACGAATCTGCCCGCCATGGGCACGAATGATCGACTGGGTGATCGCCAGACCCAATCCCGCATGTTCACTGCTGCCTTCACGGCGCGCCGGATCTGCGCGGTAGAAACGGTCGAACAGACGCGGCAGCAACACCGGGTCAATCCCGTCCCCCGTATTCTCGATACTCAATCTCAAACCCTGCGGCTGCTCGATAATCTTTACCCGAACCTCGCCATCGGTCGGTGTAAACCGCAACGCGTTGTCCAGCAAATTGGAAAGCGCCCGTCGCAACATACTGCGGTCACCCACCATGTGCGCATGTCCTTCTCGGCTCAATGTCACCTGTGCATCCTCGGCCAGCGGCGCAAAGAACTCCAACAGCAAATCCGCTTCTTCGGACAGTTCCAGCGCTTCGCGCTTGGGTATCAATAACCCGTGGTCAGACTTGGCCAGGTACAACATGTCGTTGACCAGTTGCGCCATCCATTGCAGTTCTTCGAGGTTGCTGTGCAGCGCTTCGCGGTAATCCTCGATGGGGCGTGGGCGGGTGAGGGTGACCTGAGTGTGGGTCAGCAAGTTCGACAGCGGCGTGCGCAGTTCATGGGCGATGTCGGCGGAGAACGCCGAGAGCCGTTGAAAAGAGTCGTCGAGGCGTCCGAGCATGGCGTTGAAGTTGTGGGCCATTTCCGCGAGTTCTGGTGGCATGTTTTCTTCGGGCAGGCGTGCATTCAGCGATTGCGCAGAAATACCACTGGCAACCGCACTCATGCGCCGCAACGGCCGCAACCCACTGCGCGCCGCCCAGGCCCCGAGCAGGGCGGTGGCCAGGGCCGATAAACCCACGGTCAGCCAAATCAAGCGCTGCATGCGTTGCAGAAAGTGCTGGTGGTGAGTGATGTCCAGCAGCAGAGTCAATTGCGGCGAGTCGGATTTTTCCGGGTGCAGCGGAGCATTCAGCACGCGAAAGTCAGTACCTTCATCGCTCACCGTCGACAAGCCAGACTCAGGAGGCAATACCTTCGGTATACGCGTCGAGCTGTCATACCATCGTCGGCCATCGCTACCGGTGATCCGCAGCGAAAGATCAGCCTGCCGGCTCAATTCATCGGCCAGTTTGATTTCGCTTTCACTCGACTGAACGTCGTGAAGCGCACGGCGCAAACCAATCAATTTTCCATCCAGCAACTGTTGATCGAGTTCGACGAAGTGCGCCTCGCTGGCACGGCTGAACAACACGCCGGCAAACAGCGACACCACGGCGGTACACGCGGCAAACAGCAGCGCCAGACGACCGCTTAACGAAAGTCGACGCATCAGGCGGGGCGCTCTTCGAGGACGTAACCCATGCCGCGCACGGTGTGGATCAGCTTGTTCGGGAATTCATCGTCGATCTTCAAGCGCAGACGGCGGATTGCGACTTCGATGACATTGGTGTCGCTGTCGAAGTTCATGTCCCAGACTTGTGAAGCGATCAGCGACTTGGGCAGCACTTCGCCCTGACGGCGCAGGAGCATTTCCAGCAAGGAAAATTCCTTGGCGGTCAGGTCGATGCGCTGACCGCTGCGTTCGACCCGGCGGCGGATCAGGTCCAGGCGCAAGTCGGCCAGTTGCAGGCTGGTTTCCTGGGGCGGGGCGCTACCGCGCCGCAACAGGCTGCGGACCCGGGCCAGCAGTTCGGAGAAGGCGAAAGGCTTGACCAGATAATCGTCGGCACCCAGTTCCAGGCCGTGAACCCTGTCTTCCACGGCGTCTCGCGCGGTAAGAAACAGCACTGGCGTGTCGAGGCCGGCACCGCGCACCGCTTGTAGAATCTGCCAGCCATCGCGACCGGGCAGCATCACGTCGAGAATCAACAAGGCGTAATCGCCGCTCAGCGCCAGTTGCTGGCCGGTGCTGCCGTCGGCTACCAACTCAGTGTTGAAGCCGGCCTCGGTCAGGCCCTGGCGCAGGTAGTGGCCGGTTTTCGCTTGGTCTTCGACAATCAGCAGTTTCATGGGTAACCCGGGGCAAATGGAACGTAAGCGTTATACCGTGAGCGAGGCCGCCGCAGGCCAACCTGACAAAGTTGTAATCTGCGTGTCAGGTCGCTGGCAGCGGCATCGGGCTAGAATTTCCCACAGGCTGAACCTCATCTTGTTGGAGTGCGACTATGTTTTTGCGAAATCGTCTGGTGTTGGCCGGTTGCTTGCTGATGCTCAGTTTGCAGCTGGAGGCCGCGCCGGCGCATACCTACGACTTCGGGCAACCGGCCCCGGCCGCCAAGGCCACTCGCAGCGTTGAAGTGGTGATGGGCGACATGTCGTTCACGCCCAAGGCCATCGATATCAAGGCCGGGGAGACGGTGCGTTTCGTGCTGGTGAATAAAGGTCAGTTGCTGCACGAATTCAACCTCGGTGACGCGGAGATGCACGCCAGGCATCAGCAGGAAATGATGAAGATGCAGCAGAGCGGCATGCTCACATCTACAGGTATGAAGGAAATGGACCACGGTTCGATGGCCGGCATGGGGCATGGAATGCAACACGACGACCCCAATAGCGTGCTGGTCGAACCGGGCAAAACCGCCGAGCTGACCTGGACTTTCACCAAGGCCACCAACCTGGAATTTGCCTGCAACATTCCAGGTCATTATCAGGCAGGCATGGTCGGCAAGTTGACTGTCAGTCAGTAAGCACTCAAGGCGGGGGCAAAGGCTGGTAGAATCCGCTGATTCTTCAGTCAGGTTTCCGCCATGCATCCCGCAGCCGAACACTCGCCGCTGGGCAAGTCCAGCGAATACATCGCCACCTACACGCCGTCTTTGCTGTTCCCGATCCCGCGCACCGCGAAATGGGCCGAGCTGGGCCTGACGGCTGAAACCCTGCCGTACAAGGGTGTGGATTTCTGGAATTGCTTCGAGCTGTCGTGGCTGTTGCCGTCGGGCAAACCGGTGGTGGCAATCGGCGAATTCAGCATCCCGGCGGATTCGCCGAACATCATCGAATCCAAGTCGTTCAAGCTGTATCTGAATTCCCTGAACCAGACACCGTTCACCGACACTGCAAGCCTTGAAGCGACGTTGGCGAAGGACTTGTCGGCCGCAGCGGGTAAACTGGTTGGCGTGCGGATTCGCAGCCTCAACGACGTTGAAGCCGAAGGTGTCGTGGCGTTGCCGGGTGTGTGCATCGATGATCTGGATATCAGCGTCAGCAACTACGAGCATCCGCGTCCTGAGCTGCTGCGCTGCGATGAATCGCGCATTATCGAAGAGAGCGTGCACAGCCATTTGCTCAAATCCAATTGCCCGGTAACCAGTCAGCCGGACTGGGGCAGTGTTGCGGTGGAATATCGCGGCGCCGCGTTGGATCACGCGAGTTTGCTGGAATACATCGTGAGCTTCCGTCAACACTCCGACTTCCATGAACAGTGTGTGGAGCGGATTTTCCTTGATCTGCAGCGGCTGCTGAAACCGGAGAAACTGACGGTGTATGCACGTTATGTGCGCCGTGGCGGGTTGGACATCAACCCGTATCGCAGTACCGAATCCGTTCAACTGCCCAATCACCGCTTAGTCCGTCAATGAAGATCAAATGTGGGAGCGGGCTTGCTCGCGAAGAGGTCAGCACATCCAATATTGATGTTGGCTGACACTCAGCCATCGCGAGCAAGCTCGCTCCCACAGGGAATGCATTGCAGATCCCGGATATGAAAAAGCCCCGCTATCGATAGCGGGGCTTTTTTGCGTTCGGGGGGTCAGATCCCCATGTTGCCCAGGGTTTGCATGATGTTGCGCAAGGTCCCGGCAAGGGTAGGGTGTTCGAGTTCGAAGCGTTCGACGGCCAGGTTCACATTATCGGAGAGGCTGGAGTCCTGGGTTTTGGTTTCGAGCTCAAGTTCAAGTTCGATCTGTTGCATCAGCGCGTGCAGGTCGGCGCGTTCATCTTCAGTCAGCGGCGGATTCTGTTCCAATTGCTCGCGCAGAGTATTGAGCTGTTCTTGCAGTTCGCGGGCAGGCATGGCGTTCTTCCTTTTATCGATAGGCACTGGCATAGACCGCAGCAGCACGCCAAAGGTCTATGGCTGACCTTTAGATTAATCCACTCCCGCGCAACCTGCATGATCTCGATCAGGGCTTTTCGCCCTTGTGCCGGCGCAAACTAATGTCAGCCAGGCAGGTGTCGAGTTCACCCAGGTGATCGATCACCGAGTGCACGCCTAGACTGAACAACTGCACCGTTGCCTTGCCGCGTCTGGATTCCCGTTCCTGCTGCGTCAGCGCCTGCCATTCGTTGGGCGCCAATCCGCACAGCGAGCCGCAGGACGCCAGGCCAATCGTCCATAATCCGGCATTCAGTCCCGCTTGCAGCAATTGCGGTTCGCCGCTGACCAGCACGCAACCTTCCAGCCGTTCGACATTCAATGCCATTAAGGCTTGCCAGCAGGCGTGCGGTGCCGGCCACGGATTGTTTGTTGCGAGGTGTTGCGAAGGTTTGATCCATTCCGGTAAAGCGGCGGCCAGCGTTTGGCTGAGGACGGGGGGTAATTCATCGAGCCAGGCACAGGGGATCTGCTGACGCTGCAGACTGCGCAGGCTATCCAGAGCACCGGGTGTGGCCTCGGCATGTTCGGCCGCGTGGCTGCCGTGCTGACGTGTGCGTGCGCCAAAATCCACCAGGCAACCACTGAGGCCGAACAGCACGGCGGTCAGGCTGGGTGCAGCGAGGGGCAAGGTTTCGGCGTGCGGCATATCAACGTCCTTGAAATAGTTTCAAGGCTAAGGGGCGATGGTGACAGTTGAGTGACAGGGGGATGAATCTCGCGCAGTCATAACGTGTCGTCCGCACGCGGCCTCGCACGGTGCTGCCTAAAGCAGCCTTTCCGTCTTATACTAGCCAGCTTATCGCTTGGGCCGAGCGCCCGCGCCAGTAACAATCCAAGGAGTTTTCTATGCGCTGGAGCAATCATCTAGCTCAGCTTTGTGTGTGCGCCAGTGTGCTGGTGGTTCCGTTTGTTGCCCAGGCAGCCTCGGAAGACGATCCTTGGGAAAGCATCAACCGTCCGATCTACAAATTCAATGACGTGCTCGATACCTACGCGCTGAAGCCTTTGGCCCAGGGTTACCAGTTCGTTACGCCGCAGTTCCTTGAAGACGGCATCCACAACATGTTCCGCAACGTCGGTGATGTTACCAACCTTGCCAACGATATCTTGCAGGCCAAACCCGCCGCAGCAGGTGTCGATACCGCGCGCCTGATCTTCAACACCACCTTCGGCGTGCTGGGCTTCTTCGATGTGGGCACCAAGATGGGCCTGCAACGCAATGACGAAGACTTCGGTCAGACCCTCGGTTACTGGGGCGTGGGCAGCGGCCCATACGTGATGTTGCCGTTCTTGGGCCCAAGCACCCTGCGTGATGCGCCGTCCAAGTATGTCGACGGTTACACCGGTCCGTACCGCTACATCAACGACGTGCCCGTGCGTAACTCGATCTTCGGCCTGAACATCGTCGACACCCGCGCGAGCCTGTTGTCGAGCGAGAAGTTGATCAGCGGCGACAAGTACATCTTCATTCGCAATGCGTACTTGCAGAACCGCGAATTCAGAGTCAAAGACGGCCAGGTCGAAGACGATTTTTGATCTCGACCGGTAAAAACGAAGAAGGCGGCCGATTGGGCCGCCTTCTTTCGTTTGGCTTGCGGGGGCGTTTCACCCACCGGCAAGAACCTTCCATTGAGTTACGGTTTTGCCTGTTCTTATAACTCCCGGTGATTTGAAATGGAAAGACGTCAAGCGACCATCGGCGTGAGCTTGAAACGCCCCGCGGATGGGAGTACCGTCTGCGCCTTAGAAGGGCACCTCTGGTGGACCTGTGTGTAGGGCAAATGCTCGAAAACAGTGCAACAGAGAGGCTAGAAAGCGAATCCAGTAGTGTGAGCCGGGCCAAAACCCCTGCCTGCTACGCCAACCTAATTCTGGCGCCGTTTGCCCACATGCCAAAAACCAGTGCCACGCTGCTGATAATCGATGATGACGAAGTAGTGCGCGCGAGCCTCGCCGCCTATTTGGAAGACAGTGGTTTCAGCGTCTTGCAGGCCAGCAATGGCCAGCAGGGTCTTCAGGTATTCGAGCAAGACAAGCCCGATTTGGTCATCTGCGATCTGCGCATGCCGCAGATGGGCGGACTCGAACTCATCCGTCAGGTCACCGAGCTGTCGCCGCAAACCCCGGTGATCGTGGTTTCGGGCGCCGGCGTGATGAACGACGCGGTCGAGGCGCTGCGCCTGGGCGCGGCGGACTACCTGATCAAGCCTCTCGAAGATCTGGCTGTGCTCGAGCACTCTGTGCGCCGGGCCCTGGATCGTGCGCGCCTGCTGCTGGAAAACCAGCGCTACCGCGAGAAGCTGGAAAAGGCCAACCGCGAGCTCGCTGCCAGCCTGAACCTGCTCCAGGAAGACCAGAATGCCGGTCGCCAGGTACAGATGAACATGCTGCCGGTCAGCCCCTGGACCATCGACGAGTTCCAGTTTGCTCACCAGATCATCCCGTCGCTGTACCTGTCGGGTGATTTCGTTGACTACTTTCGGGTCGACGAGCGTCGGGTAGCGTTCTACCTGGCGGACGTTTCCGGTCATGGCGCTTCTTCAGCCTTCGTTACCGTACTGCTGAAATTCATGACCACACGCTTGCTGTTCGAGTCCAAGCGCAGCGGTACATTGCCGGAATTCAAGCCTTCAGAGGTCCTTGGTCATATCAACCGAGGCCTGATCAGTTGTAAGCTGGGTAAACACGTCACAATGGTCGGTGGAGTCATCGACGAGGAGACAGGTTTGTTGACCTATAGCATCGGTGGTCATTTGCCGTTGCCTGTGTTGTACACGCCAGACAGTGTTCGTTATCTGGAAGGGCGCGGTCTGCCGGTGGGGCTCTTTAATGAAGCCACCTACGAAGACCACGTACTGGAGCTGCCGCCGACGTTCAGCCTGACGCTGATGTCCGATGGCATTCTGGACCTTTTGCCAGAACCCACACTCAAAGAAAAAGAAGCGGCTTTGCCCGAACGGGTCAAGGCAGCGGGCGGCAGCCTGGATGGTCTGCGGCAGGTTTTTGGATTGGCCACGCTAGGGGAGATGCCGGATGATATCGCCCTGTTGGTGTTGAGCAGGAATCTTCAATGAGTACCGGTAGAATCCAGTTCGCCGAGCAGGACGGCACCTTCGTCCTGAAGTTCGTCGGTGAAGTTCGCCTGACCCTGTGTTCGGCATTGGATGCGACTATTGAGCGGATCTTCACGGCGTTGAACTTCAACGCGATCGTGATCGACCTGACCGAAACCCGCAGCATCGACAGCACCACCCTTGGCCTTTTGGCCAAGCTGTCGATCCTGTCGCGGCAAAAGGTTGGCCTGCTGCCGACCGTCGTCACCACCCACGAAGACATCACCCGTCTGCTGCAGTCCATGGGCTTCGAGCAAGTGTTTAACATCGTTGATCGCCCGATCCCGTGCCCTGAGTGCCTGACCGACCTGCCAGACCAGGATCAGTCCGAAGAAGTCGTGCGGATCAAAGTGCTCGAAGCACACAAAATCCTGATGGGCCTGAACGACTCCAATCGTGAAGCGTTTCATGACCTGGTGAACGCCCTCGAGCGTCACTGATCTCCCTGAGACACACGCATAAAAAAGGGCGAACCCACCAAGGTTCGCCCTTTTTGCATTGCGAAGCAGTTACAGCTTGGCTTGCAGCAGAGCCTCAAGCTTCTCTTGGTCCCGAGCAAACTGACGAATACCTTCAGCCAGTTTTTCGGTCGCCATCGCATCCTCGTTGGACAACCAACGGAACTGCGCTTCATTCAAGCTCAAACGCGCTTCGCCAGCATGGCCCGGAGCCAATTTACGCTCCAGCTTGCCAGTGTCCGCCGCCAGTTTCTCCAGCAGATCCGGGCTGATGGTCAAACGGTCGCAACCGGCCAGCTGTTCGATCTGATTAAGGTTGCGGAAGCTCGCGCCCATGACCACGGTCTTGTAGTCATTGGCCTTGTAGTAGTTGTAGATGCGCGTCACCGACTGCACGCCCGGATCATCCGCACCGGTGTAGTCGTTGCCATTGGCCTTCTTGTACCAGTCGTAGATGCGGCCCACGAACGGGGAAATCAGGAATACACCCGCATCAGCACAAGCCGCGGCCTGAGCGAACGAGAACAGCAACGTCAGGTTGGTCTGGATGCCTTCCTTTTCAAGAGTTTCAGCGGCGCGGATGCCTTCCCAAGTGGAGGCGATCTTGATCAGCACGCGGTCGCGGCCAATACCCGCCTTTTCATACAGGTCGATCAAACGGTGCGCACGCTTCAATACGGCGTCAGTGTCGAACGACAGGCGCGCATCCACTTCGGTAGAAATACGGCCAGGGATCACTTTCAGAATTTCTTGTCCCACCGCGACGCCGAAACGGTCACTGGCCAGGCCGACATCGCCCTTGCAGTCGCTGACGCATGCGTTCAGCAACTCGGCATAGCCGGAAATGGCCGCCGCTTTGAGCAGCAGGGAAGGGTTGGTGGTTGCGTCCACGGGTTTAACGCGAGCGATAGCTTCGAAGTCGCCGGTGTCGGCAACCACGGTGGTCATTTGCTTGAGTTGTTCCAGCTTGGAAGTCATGGGCGTGCTCTGTCCTATGGGTCTGTTGACATTACCCGAGCGCTGACAGCCACTCAAGGGTATGTATGCGGATCAATGGTCCCGGGGGCAACAACCTGAAAACAGGTGTTTGAAAGGCGGGGCGTCGTATCGTTGAGTTTGATGCCAGGCGGGCGCACAGGTTCAACTCGGTGGATGGTTGACCCGTTGCAACCGAGCCTCCGATCCGACAGTAGCAACGACGCAACCGCCCTCACAAAGGTAATTTTGGCGCTTCAACCACACTGCTGAACAATTGGATTGGCCACTTAAACACTCAGATTAACGCGAGCATTACTGTAGGTGTAATTACACAATCTATGAAGTCATTGCTGCGTTGTTATATTTCGCGATAACTGTCCGAACCCGGCCAATAACAAGTGCGGCTCTGCAGTATTGCTGCATGTCCTTTGCATTGTTGTTTCCAGTGCCTGTTATTAAAGGTCAGTAATATTCAAGTTGGGCAGTTGCGATCGTTATGTTATTTGGCTGCTGTACGGTCGTTAGAATACGTCCAATATCCAAACTAAATAAAGTGTAATGTGACAATAACGAGTGTGCGTTCGGTAGAAATGACTTCACAAAGTGAAGAGGTGCATGTGTTTGGATGCCTTTGATGATCTGATGCTGGGCTATGTATTAAAAAAGTTGACCGACGTGTTTGAAGAGATCGTCGAGGTTTCAAAAGACACTTCGCCGAATTACTCCACGGGTCTAACGGGTATCCGGCAACGTAAATCTGCAAAGAAACTTCCCGTCTGGCTGGGGCGCCTGAGAGTCAGCACCCCATATCAAGTGACTCACCTATTGATCGATCAAATGCACGCGGCACGAAAGCTCAATCGCGATCTGCGTTTTGAGGCACAAACGGCCTTGTTGGAGGCGTTGGTGGAGGATGGGCTGGCGATGCATGTCGCGAGCTATTCGGTGGCTGTCGTAGAGAATCGCTTGAAGTGCTTTCTGGATCGCTGAATCCAGGCTCGCACTCGAGATCCAAATCATTGAACAACTGCATGATGCACGACAAAGTCCTGACGCTGTACTGAATGGCAGGACTTACTCGAGGAAGTGAATTGGATTCAAAACTATACATCGTCCAATACGCCGGCATCACCGTTATGCTGCCAACAGCCCTGGTCGTGGCCGGCTGGCTGTGGTGTACCGCATCGAAAAAATTCGCCCTCCTATGGCTAGGCGTATTGTCCACTGCCTATTTCGTCGTCGGCCTCAGCAAAGTGCTGTTCAAGGGCTGGGGTATCGGCCTGGAAAGTCTGGATATCGCAGTTATCAGCGGCCACGCGATGAACGCCTGCCTGGTGTCGACCGTTGTCCTGAGTTTGCTATTGCGCCAACTGGACCACCGTCTTAGATGGCTGGCGCTGGGGGCGGGGCTGCTCTCGACTTGGTGGTTCAGCGTCCAGTATGTCGGGCAGTCGCTGCATCCTCTGTCGGAAGCCATTGCCGGAGCGGTTGTAGGTTCTGCTGCGGCCTGCGTGTTTCTTATCAGGCTGGAGAAAAAGGAAGTTCGCAAAATTCCACTGCCGGTACTGGGTTTAGGGCTGACGGTCATCCTGTTGAGTACGAGCATTCCTAAGTACACCGCTGAGGGAATTCTCAATTCACTTGCAGTGAGCCTTTCGGGGGCCGAAAAGGCTGTTTTGGAACCTCACTGGCGGACCATTGGCGGGTCGTCACGGTTATAGATCCTGATTGAGCGCGAGTCCGGGTGAAACGACAACGCTAGGACTCACAACTGCTCTTCTCTTCAATCCGCGCCAGCAGCTCTGCAGTTTTCAACTGCATCAGCGCCACATCACCACGACTCTCAACGTTCAACAGGATCTCGCGTTCTGTCTCCGAGAAGTGGATCTTGCAGCGCCATTCGGTGAACGTCAGGCTCAATCCGTCGCTCTCGTCCATGTCCAGTGCCTGACTGCCATACAGGGACCGAAGATCCTCCAGTACGGCAACCGGATTACGAACGGTGCATCGAATCTCCCCAGAGGAAGGAAAGAGCCCAATGCGTTCGACAAGTAACCTTGGTTGTGGAGAGGAAGAGGAGGGGGGGATTTCGTATGTCCGCAACCAGGCCATCAATCCACTGTTACCCTCGGTGAACTCCCGCCCCATAACCATATTGCCTGGTGCAAAAGGGTCCAGCGATTTGTAGACAGAGTCAATTGGTGATCTGGAAGCGTTCATAGTGGTCTGCCATGCAAAAGGTTTATGGCCGCTCAGAAACGCGGCGCCCAAGAGCTAAAAAAATACCGATTACAAGCCTTTCTTATACAAGTTCTCGTAACAGAAATTGGTCGCGTCGATATAACCTTCTGCGCCGCCGCAATCAAAGCGGTGCCCTTTGAATTTGTAAGCCAGTACACATCCCTGTTGTGCCTGCTTCATCAACGCATCGGTAATCTGGATTTCCCCGCCCTTGCCAGGCTCGGTATCGGCAATCAGGTCAAAGATATCGGCCGTCAGAATATAGCGGCCAATAATCGCCAGGTTGGAAGGAGCATCTTCCGGTTTAGGCTTTTCAACCATACTGTTAACCCGATAGATGTCTTCGCGAATCTGCTCGCCAGCGATAATCCCGTACTTGTGCGTCTGATCGTTGGGCACTTCCTGGATGGCCACGATTGAGCAACGGAACTGCTTGTAGAGTGCAATCATCTGCGACAGCACACCATCGCCTTCCAGGTTCAAGCACAGGTCATCAGCCAGCACCACCGCAAACGGCTCGTCACCGATTAATGGCCGGCCAGAAAGAATGGCGTGCCCCAGCCCCTTCATCTCCACCTGACGGGTGTAGGAGAAGGTGCATGTCTCCATCAGCTCACGAGTGCCCGAAAGGAACTTCTCCTTTTCGCTACCGCGAATCTGGTGTTCCAGCTCGTAACTGATGTCGAAGTGATCCTCCAAGGCCCGCTTGCCGCGACCAGTAACGATCGCCATATGCTGAAGACCCGCATCCCGCGCTTCCTCTACGCCGTACTGGATCAGAGGTTTATTCACAACCGGCAGCATTTCCTTGGGCATGGCCTTGGTGGCGGGCAAAAAGCGAGTGCCGTAGCCAGCTGCGGGGAATAGGCATTTACGGATCATGTAGGTGTCCTGTTATATATACGATAGAAATGTTAATAACAAAAATAACAAAGGAACTTCATGTCATCGCATTTTATAAAGTTGCTAGCGCTGAAAAGATGATGGCTTCTGTATTCTTGTAATAAATACCATAAGATGTTGTAGAAAGCGTATGAAAAACCGAAAATGTTAAGTTACGTCTGGCGGATAAAGTAAATGTTATTTAATGTCCATCTTTATTTGTTGAATAGGTCTTTGTGCTGTGCCAATAAGTAATTGCCTGGCATTAAAGGTTGATGTCGTCGTGCGTTCGCAGTTAAGATTTTCATCATGGAAAATGCTCAATGCGTTTTCCAGATGATAGGGAAATGCCACCTTCCTATAAACAAATAAGCTGTGGAAGAAATGAGTGTTTCGTAAATGTTATTTTTGATTGCTTGTTGTATCAATCTATAACAGCTCATTACATCAGGTACAGGGAGGTTGCCATGGTTAAAAAAATTCTGATCGTCTGTATTGGCAACATCTGCCGCAGCCCTACTGCCGAAAGCCTAATGCGAGACGCATTATCTCGACCAGATATCGAGGTCAAATCTGCTGGCTTGGCAGCAATGGTCGACTATCCAATAGAACCGACTGCGCAATCCGTGCTTCAAGAGCACGGTCATTTGCCAATGGATCACAAAGCCATGCAGCTAACGCGTCAATCTGTCAGTGGGGCAGATCTCATATTGGTGATGGAGAAACGTCATGTCTCCGGTGTCCTCAGCATTGCGCCGGAAGCGCGGGGCAAAGTCTTCCTGCTGGGTAAATGGCAAGACGACCGTGAAATCAGTGATCCCTACCGTCAAGGAAAACCCGCTTTTTTACACGCTTATGCGCTGATAGAAGAAGCCGTATACGCATGGGCGCAGCGTCTAGCACGCTGATAGCCACTATTTGAATCGCAATCAAGGCAAATCCGACTTATGCAGCAAGCGCCAGTAATCAACGTGCGGGAAGACGACAATGACGAGATCGATCTTCTCGGCTTGTTTGGAACACTTATTGACCATAAATGGCTGATTGCTACCATCACCGGTGCCTTTATGGTGACGGGGGCGGCATATGCGGTGTTGGCTACGCCGGTCTTTCAGGCCAATGCGCTGCTGCAGGTAGAAGCTAAAAAGAATGACCTGCTGGGTTTCTCCGATGTCAGCAGCATGTTGGGGAAAGAATCGCCCTCTGCTACCGAGATTGAACTGATCAAGTCTCGTGCGGTGATTGGCAAGACGGTCGATGAGCTAGGGTTGGCAATTAACGTAGAGCCCATTTATTTTCCAGTATTTGGTGAGTTTTTGGCTCGTCGTTTTAAAAATTCCAACCCTGGTGAAATAGCCAGTCCATGGCTTGGTATGGACAGTTATGCTTGGGGTGGCGAGGAATTAAAAATAACCCAACTTGACTTGCCGCAAGATAAGTTAGCTAAGAAACTAACATTTATTGCTGGTAAGAATGGTGATTTCCAGCTGTTTGATGAAGATGACGAGTTGCTTGTCGATGGTCAGATCGGAGAAGTCATCAATGAGCGCGGAGCTAAAATTTTTGTTGAGGAGATGCATGCCAACCCGGGGGCCAGATTTCGTATAGTCCGCAAACCGCGCTTGACTAGTATTCTGGATTATCAAGAAGCACTGGATGTCACGGAACGAGGGAAAGAATCAGGCATTATCGGGCTGGCGTTAGAGAGCACAGAGCCTGAGCTAGCTGTAAAAATACTGAATAAAATCTCCGAACTCTATGTAGAGCAAAACGTCCAGCGCACGTCAGCTGAGGCTGCTCAAAGCCTGGAGTTTTTGAAGGAACAACTGCCTCAGGTCAAGGGCGACCTAGAAAAGGCCGGAAATGCTCTCAACTCGTACCAGACTCGCACCAAGTCCGTTGATATCAGCCTGGAAACCAAAGCTATTCTGGACCAGATTGTGGCGCTGGATACCGCTATCTCTCAGCTGAAGCTGCAACAGGCTGAGATGGACAGAAAATTCACCCGGCAACATCCAGCCTACCGTGCGCTGCTCGCTCAGATTAGTGAATTGAGTAGTAAGCAACAAAAATTGGGAGAGAGGGTCCAAGACCTTCCTTCTACACAGCAAGAGCTACTCAGCCTGAATCGTGATGTCGAGGTAGGTACCGCGATCTATACGCAGCTATTGAACAAATCTCAAGAGCTGGACGTAATGCGAGCCGGGACCATAGGTAATGTGCGTTTGATTGATACGGCGGATGTGAACCTAATCAAACCGGTTAAACCCAAAAAAATCCTGATTGTGTTGATTGCAACTTTCCTTGGCGGATTCCTGGCGATATTGCTAGTCCTGCTGCGCAAAGCGCTGAATCGGGGACTGGAGACGCCGGAAGCCATCGAGAAGCTTGGGCTCCCGGTATATGCGTCCATTCCTTATAGCGTGTTGCAAAAAGTAGAAGAGGAAAAAATTAAGCGGGGCGGCAAGTCTACGGACAAGGGCCTCTCATTATTGGCTATCAACCACCCAACAGATCTAGCGATTGAAGCACTACGTAGCTTGCGCACGAGCCTGCATTTTGCGATGCATGAAGCTGACAACAACTGCTTGATGATATCTGGCCCTAGCCCGCAAGTCGGCAAAACATTTGTTTCCGTCAATCTGGCAGCGGTGATCGCACAAACAGGCCAGCGCGTATTAGTGATTGATGTGGATATGCGCAAAGGTTACATCCACAAAGTTTTGAACACATCAAGTACTAATGGGTTGTCCGATGTCTTGGCGAAACGCTGTGACCTTGCAACCGCGATTCATAAGACAGATGTTGAAAATTTAGATTTCATCAGTCGCGGACAAATACCTCCTAATCCTTCAGAGTTGCTAATGCATCGGAATTTCACTGAGTTCCTGTTGCAAGTTAGCGAACTCTATGACCTAGTAATCCTGGATACTCCGCCGCTGTTAGCCGTAACAGATGCTGCAATTGTTGGTCGGCAGGCCGGAACGAGTTTAATTGTTGCTCGTTACGGCTTTAACCCATCAAGAGAAGTTGAACTCACCATCCGCAGATTCGCACAAAACGGGATCGAGTTGAAAGGCGCCATCTTTAATGGAGTGGAAAAACGTGCTTCGGCAAAGTACGGATATGGTGCATATGGCTATTACAACTATGAGTATAAATCAGACCTCAGTTGATTGCGTGGCCACGCTTGGTTCAGTTGCCGTTGGATTCATCGGATAAAAATTAGAGTATGAGTTGTTGCGATACTTACTTAAGCGGGGCGGGGGATGCTAAGTAAGTATCGGGGTTAGTGGGAGAATAAGCGTGCCGCGTTCTCAGGAAAATGACTATAAATCCTGGGGCGGTAGCGTGGAAAACTAAAAATTTCTGACGAGAAGCCTGTGGCTCGGATCTAACTAATTGGGAAGTAATTGCTGTTAGTTATTAAATCTAAAGTGGCGCCTCCTAATAGATATTTGAGATAAAGATGGCTATAGCAGATAAACAAGGATTTTACGTAGAGCTGGAGTCTATTCGAGGCTTGATGGCGTGGTGGGTCGTTTTTGGCCATCTCTACTCTTGCTTTCGTCAGTCGATAGGCTATGTACCGTCCATGGTTAACGAGTTTTTGTTGGCCACCGCCATTCCGGTAGACATATTTATCTGTCTAAGTGGCTTTTTTATCGCAAAGGCACTATGCGGTAAAAATAGCGGCTATGGATCATATATTATTCGCCGAGCTTTCAGAATCATTCCAATCTATCTGCTGGCTATGTTCCTGGCCGTATTATTATTTAACGACAGGATGAGTGTTCGCATGGAGATGCCTTGGAATACCCCAGGGCAAGTGGCTGCTATTGAGAGTTACTGGACGAGCATAACGAGTAATATTGCGGCTTACCTACTTCCCTGCTTGCTATTGCTGCAGGGAGTGATTCCGGATCAATGGCTTGCACATTCAGGGGATTCCTTTTTGGCTCCGGCGTGGAGTCTCACTCTGGAATGGCAGTTCTACCTAATCGCACCGTTTATCATGGCGGCGTTTCTGCTTAAACGAGGCAAGGAACTACTTGTTGCGTCAAGTTTGCTTGCGCTGTTGCTGCTGACCAAATCAAGCCTGACATTCTCTTATGGCAGTTTTATTCTAGTGAAACTACCCGTATTCATCATAGGCATGCTGACCCATGACTTGATTAGGCGCGATGAAGGTAGTGCGTTGAAAAATGGACTTTTAATCGTCGTCATAGTATTGGCGGTTGGTCTGATTACCCGTTCCTTTGCCAGTTTTGCCTCTATCACTTTATGGTCGATGTTAGCCATCGTACTCAAGCTCAACAGCAGGCTGGAACTGCCTTTGATAACCAAAGCCTTCGAACTATTGAAAGCGCCTTTAAGGAATGCTGTTTTGGTCAGGTTGGGTGTGCTGTCGTACTCCACCTACTTGATCCATATCCTTATAATTGACTTGGTGCTTATCCTAGCGAGAGAGTTAGGCTATTTAAGTAGCGATAAGACAGCGATGTTTATTTGCCTCTCAATACTGTTGACTTATGCGGTTTCGACGTTAATTCATCGGTATGTAGAGATGCCATTTATTGATATAGGCAAGAGAGTAGCTGCTTCAATTTATGCTAGAGAACTAAAATGCCAGTAAGGGTCCTCGTCAACTACATATTGTTTCCATTGTTATTGGTGGCGACGGCATTCAATCTGAGATATCGATTGACAGGAGCGGAAATACATCTTGGGGGCGCGGAGCTATCCATTGCGCCCTACGATATATTCCTAATATTGATACTTGTATCAATCATCTTCTTCAGTAAAAAAATCAACCTTGAAAAGATTAAAATTGATCGGATCACCGGAATGGCTATTTGTTTTGTCGTTCTGTCATCTGTGTCAATAATTAATTCGGAAGCTGTGAGTTTTACGCTATATGAAATCTTCAGGCATTGGAAAATCATAGTTTTGTTCTTAGTGGTAAGGTCGGTTTTCCAAGACGGTAAGTCCATGGAAAAATTCACAAAAGTAACGGCGCTGCTGATACTGTTTGAGACTTTGTATGCGGCTTATCAATTGGCAACCGGTGATGTTACTGAGGATGCTCAGCAGGTTAAAGAACTCTTTGTAGAAAATGGTATTACCCGAGTCACGGGTACGTTAAGGCATCCGGCTTTGCTGTCCCTATTCACCGTATTGTTACTGCCGTTTTGCGTATATGGGGCCGTTAATGGTCGGGGCAGAATGCTGTATATCAGCGCAATCGCCGCGGGATTTGTGGTTATTTGCCTGACTTACTCACGAACTCAGATCGTACTGTATTTTTTTGTAGTAGGTCTTTGTTTGTTCTATTTTAAGCGCCCAAATGGGAGTTCGATTTTAAGAAACAAAAAAATTGTCTACACTTCGTTGGTGTTTTCTGTCGTAATTTTGGCCGGTGCTATTTATAACCTGGAAAATTTATATGCACGTTTTTTTGATGCGCCGGAGTCGAGCACTACATCGAGACTGATTTTGGCAAAAATCGCTCTGAATATGTTTGTAGAGCATCCACTCATTGGTGTGGGGTGGAATAACTTTGTAGATGTAATGGAGAAGTACGACGAATTTGGGGCTTCAAAGAGTTTCAGATATCCCGCACACAATATGTACCTGTTGGTCATGGCGGAAACCGGGATTCTAGGGATTGTTAGCTATTTGGCGCTAATATTCGGTGTTTACAAAATTCACAAGAATACAATTAAGAGAGGGCGCGGTGTGGCTGTCAATAATGCTTCCGCGGCCGCAATGGTTTCTATTATTGCCATATTGATTACCGGGATTCAGGGCTGGTCATTTCGAGCCGATAGTATCCAAGCTATTATCTGGATAAATTTTGGAATTATCTGCGCTCTCAATGATCGAGCAAAACGATATGCTTAGAAACGCTTTGCTTTTTGTGATGCTTTTTGCATTCGCGTTTAGCTCATTCGCGTCCGAAAGAAGAGTTCAGGACTATAAGGTCGGTATGCAGTTAAGAGGCTTTAATATCGACTTGAATCTTACTGATCAAGATTTCAAGGATCTTGATAGTCTAAATGTTAATGCTGTGCGGGTCGCCTTTGCTTCACGTCCACTATTTGATGATAAAGGCGGATTAGATAGTGCCGCAGTTGCGGTTCTTGATAACTACATTATCTATGCAAAAAAATATAATATATTGCTCGTGATCGATATTCATACGTTTCCCGGTAATGTCAAAAAATATTCGGGATCCAAAGATGATGAGTATTGGCGTAACGCTGAATTGCAGCGAAATCTGATCGAAAGCTATAGCCAACTGGCAGAGCGTTTCAAAGATGAAACCGCGGTGATTGGCTATGACATAGTAAATGAGCCCGCACCTACAGAACTTAATGAATATCTTGTTTTTTTGCAGAAAATTTCAACAACCATCCTGGACGTCTCCCCCGGAAAGTTGGTTCTGATCCAGCCACGCATAACCATTCAACCGAATGGTATTCCAAATGGACAGCGATCTAACTGGAGCGAAATCACGCACTTGATTGATAATAAGCAGATAATTGGAAGTCTGCATTATTATGATCCAGGGGATTTTACGCATCAGGGAGTTCATAACTTCCCTAAAAATCAGCGCTTGCCATTCTTGCTGAGAAGCGAGAGAGGCTTGGACCTATATTTCAAAAAAACACTGTGTCGAGTCTTAAGCTATCCAGGGTCGGTAGTAGTAGGGGAATTTAGTGTTTCGAATTATAGCCCGGTTCATGACTCTGATTTGTATATGAACACGCTGCTTGAGTTGTTTGAGCGCAATGGCTGGAGTTGGTTCTATCACTCCTATAAAGAAGCGGATATCTGGAATCCTAAATTATCACTTACAAAAAAAGGACTAGCTCCGGATTCGGCATCAAAAAAATATTCGCTGCTGAAAGCTCACTTCAAATTAAATGATCGATTTCAGACCTCAGATTGAGGGCGAGTAGGAGTTTTACTTGAAGGCAATTCAGTTGTTGATTTCTTCTTTTGGTGCCGCTGGCACAACTTTTTTACTTCAAGTGATATTAAGTAGGGCGTTGGATGCGTCCAGCTTTGGACTTATATCATTCTCTAATGCTATCACTATAACCCTCGGAGCTTTGGCATTCAGCGGAGTTAATAGCCTGCTTCTTAGAAGAGTCAGTCGGAAACCGGATGAATATGCTGAGTATGTGCAAATTGCATACGCTTGCCTTTTGCTCAATACCTTAGGTGCTTATCTGGTGAGTGTCGCTCTGCTGTACGGTGCCGGAATCGGTATTTTTCAGGCGGTAGCTCTGGCGACGGGTGTTGTAGCGTTATCCTCTCAAGCAATAGTGATAACCCAAGGGCAACTCAGGAGTAGCTCTCTACGAATTTCGTTCGGGCAGGTTGTTGTACCTCTCTCAAGAGTTCTGATTGTTGCTACGGTTTTTTATGTGATCACTCCTAGTTTGAATAGCGCCGCAGGCGCTCTGGGAGGTGCCAATATATTTTGCGCAGTGTTGTGCCTAGCACTGTTAACGCGCCACAAAAAAAACGCAGGATTGAAAGTTGTTGGATTTCTTAAAGACTCTATTAAATATTCATTAAATGGTGCGCTGAATATAGCTCAGTTGCAGATTCCTATTTCTCTATTAGGCTTGATTTATGGGTCTACTTATTCAGGGTATCTAGCAATATGTAATACATTGCTCACTGCGCTGTATATAGCGCCAAATACAGTGTTTAACACCTATTTGATAAAAAAATATCATTCTCTCTCAAGTCATGAGAAGTCAGTACCCATTAAGCATGCAATGTATTCGTTTGCAGTAGGATCTATATTTGCTGCCGGATTATGCGGCTACTCTCAGGATATCGTACGTTTGGTTTTCGGTGGTGAATATGATTATGCGGGGCAGGTATTACAGATTGCTGCCCTATCTATTCCCTTTAGGTTTTTTGCGACACCGTTAGGCGCCGGATTGTTGAGCGAGGAATGGGTAAGTAGGAAAATAATGATCGCCGGTGTCGGCGTGGTATTGCAAGTCTGTTTATTTATATTGTTTATGTGTTTCGAAGCCAAAGGCATTGGTGCAAGCATCGTGGCTAGCGAGTTCTTCATAGCCATCTCGTACTTAATTCTTTATAGAAAGAGCATCAAAGTATGAATGTTTCTGTTATTGGGTATTATGGAAATAACTTCGGTGATCTTCTAATGCTGAAGTCGCTCCTGGCAATGCAGAAGCCAGGGGTGCAATTTACAGTCTTAACGTACGGTGATGGCGAGTCGCTAAGAAATCAAAGTTTTATCGAGATCAACAAGATCGGCGTGGTGGAACTTAATAGTGCTAATAGAATGCAGGTATACAAGAGTGTTATAAAAAGCTCCGCGATCGTTTGGGGTGGTGGAACTTGCTTCATGGATGAGGGCGGTACTGGTGGGATCAAGTACATGGCGTTAGGTCGTCTATTCGGTGCCAGTATTATCTATGCAAGTATTGGCGTCGATAATCATAAAAAATTAAAAACCCGATTGATATTGTTTTTCGCAACCGTTATAGCCAAAACGTTTTATGTTAGAGATAAAGCTTCTCTACAGATTGTAAAAACAATAAATCCTTGGGCCCGCATCGGAAAAATTAAACAATCTGTAGATCTTGCCTATGCCCTCGATATAAGTAAAAACGATATGGTAAATGATCTGTGTGAAGCGGGTGATTACATCGTATTGTGCTTGCGTGATCTTGAAGGTTATGGTGATCAATCTAGTAGTGATATTTGTAGTCAGTTGTTAGACCTTGCGCTCAAGATATGTAGTGATTTGGGCGTTAATAGAGTTGGAATTTTTAATGCTGATTCTGAGGTTGATACTGAAGTATCGTTGTATGCTGAAAATGCATTGAAGGATAAAGGTGTTTCAGTGCTTAAGATTTCAGGTTGTGATATCGATAACTCGATTTCATTTATAAAGCAAGCAAGGCATCTACTCAGCGCTCGATTGCATCCTGCAGTAGTCGCCTACTCGCTAGGTACTCCTTTTTCTTTATATAACTACTCCGATAAAAATAAGAAATTTACCTCTGAAACTCAAACCGCTCAATGTCTAATTCACAGAGGGGCGATACAAACCTTTGTGCCTGAATACGCTTCTGGCTTTACAAACGAGAAGAGCGCGCATAGACAGTTGGCGCAATCGACTATTTGCGAAATATATCAATCGTTAAATTAAGTTGAATAAGGATTTTTCCATGGGTTATTTTGATTACTTTATCATCGAACCAGTGGGAGGGCACGGAGGGATGAACTATTATAATACTGGCCTTGGGCAAGGACTGGTTCTAAATAATGCACGTGTCAATCTCTACACATGCCCTGAATCGCTTGAGAGAAGTTCAAGTAATTTTACAATAAATAAGTTTTTCAAGGGCGTTTACGGAAAGTCTAATAAGTTTGTCAGGCTGCTTCGATTCGTCATTGCGCTGATAAGGTCCATTGCAGATATAAAGAAAAAAGGCGGAAAAGTCTGCCATTTGCATTTCTTTCAATATTCGCTGCTCGAATTGATAACGTGCAAGCTGTTAAAGATGAGTGGGGTAAAGATAATTGCAACCATTCATGATGTTGAGTCATTTTCGGGAAATTCTCTGACTCGCACCCACACCGCTATCCTGAGGGCTCCTGAGGAGTTTATCGTTCATAACGAGTTCTCTCGGCAAGAATTGCAGGGCGTGATTTCTGCTCAAGGCATAAAAAAGCAAATATCTATTATACCACATGGTAACTATCTTCCTTTTGTGCAAAGACAAGACCCCGCGTTGTCGCGCCAGCATCTGGCACTGCCTGACGATAAAAAGCTAATACTTTTTTTTGGGCAGATCAAAAAGGTAAAGGGTTTAGATGTACTTTTAAACGCCATGGAGATCGTGTCTCAGCTTGAACCCCAAGCCGTGCTATTGATCGCCGGGAAGGTCTGGAAGGATTCATTTGAGGGTTATGAAGAGTTAATTAAGTCAAAAAATATATCTGATGTTGTGATACCACATATCCGGTACATCAAAGATGAGGATGTTGATTTTTATTACTCCGCCGCCGATGTGGTTGTGTTGCCCTATAAGAAGATCTATCAAAGCGGTGTGTTGCTAATGGCCATGTCGTATGGCTGTATTACTGTGTCTTCACGGTTGCCCGCGATGGCTGAAGTCGTCGATGAAAATCAAAATGGGTTTTTGTTTGAAACTGATAATCCGCAGGATTTGGCTCAACAGATAATTGTGGCGCTGGGCTCAGGTACCGCTGAGAAAATTTCGCAGCGTGCCCGGACCACGATGATAGATAAGCATGATTGGACCCGCGTAGCGCGTCTGCATATTAAGGTGTTTGAAACTCATGAGTAGGCATTTGTTGATTCTAGGTATAAGAGGCATCCCGGCACAGCACGGAGGCTTTGAGACATTTGCTGAAAAGCTGGCGGTCTATTTGCAGGCTAAGGGTTGGAAGATAACCGTTTATTGTCAGGAAGTCGGAACGGGTCCAATCACGGAAACAGACTGGAACGGTATTCGTCGAATTCACATACCTGTCTCTAGGGACGGCGCATTGGGTACCGTTGTTTTCGACTTCAAGGCCGTGTGGCATGCCTTGGGGGAAAAGGGTCTGTTTCTGACGTTGGGGTATAACACTGCCATTTTCAATCTCCTTCAGCGCCTGAAGGGCCAGGTCAATATTATCAATATGGACGGCATTGAATGGCGTCGAGAGAAGTGGGGGAGAATAGCCAAGACCTGGTTCTGGTTAAATGAAAGGTTCGGGTGCTGGGTAGGCAATCATTTGGTAGCCGACCACCCGAAAATTAAAGAACATCTCGCAACACGGGTGAGAGCCGATAAGATAACCATGATTCCCTATGGTGGGGATGAAGTTAAATCCGCTTCTATTGAAGTATTGACTGCGTTCGCTTTAGAGCCAGAGAACTTCTCTATCATTATCGCAAGGCCGGAACCGGAAAATTCCTTTCTGGAAATGGTTGCTGCTTTCAGTTCATCGGTCAGAAATCATAAGCTTGTCGTGCTTGGAAACTTTACTCCCAGCACCAATGAGTATCATAAAAAGGTATTGGATGCAGCCAGTAGCGAAGTGATATTTCCTGGTGCCATCTACGATTCGAAAGTCGTTCAGTCGCTCAGGTATTTCAGTCGGTTCTATCTGCATGGTCATCGCGTTGGTGGCACCAATCCGTCTTTAGTCGAAGCGCTGGGTGCCGGTTGCGCAATTATTGCTCACGATAATTTATTTAACCGTTGGGTCGTGGGTGAAAGTGCTGCTTACTTTACTGATCGAGGTTCTCTTTCTCTACTTCTGGATACATTGCTGAGTGATGAGGAACGTATTGCGGCGATGAAGCAAGCGGGCACAGTAAGATTTTCTGAGTCTTTCAAATGGGAGAAGGTGTTGAGCGAATATGAACAGCTGTTTATTGAATGGCACACTTCATAAGACATCAACCACTTCAGTCTTATCTCAACTATTGCTTTTCGATGAGGTTCTAAATGATTCCGGTTATTTTATCTGGAGGTACGGGTTCGCGCCTTTGGCCGCTTTCGCGCCAACTGAATCCCAAGCAGTTTCTGGCGTTATCCGATAGTGACCTCTCTTTGCTCCAGTCCACCATCCAGAGACTTGATGGATTGGATATACAGTCACCACGACTGATTTGTAATGAAGAGCACCGATTTCTCGCCGCTGAGCAGATGCGCAAATTGGGGCTTGAAGATTCCAATATTCTGCTTGAGCCCATAGGTCGTAACACCGCACCTGCGGTTGCACTGGCGGCGTTGCAGGCAACTTCTGGAGATGAAGATCCGATTCTGTTGATCTTGCCGGCGGATCATAGCTTCAAAGATGTTGCAGCTTTCCAAGAGAGTATCAGGGGCGCGTTGCCACTGGCCAAGGACGGTAAGTTAGTCACCTTTGGTATCGTGCCAACGTATCCTGAAACAGGCTATGGCTATATCGAGAAGGGCGAAGGTGTTGGGGGCGGTGGTTATCGGGTGAACCGGTTTGTCGAAAAACCTGACATGGCGCTGGCTCAGGAGTACTTGCTAACCAACTCGTTCTTCTGGAACAGCGGAATGTTTCTGTTTCGCGCGAGTCGATATCTTGAGGAACTACAAAAGTTCCGGCCGGAAATCCTCTCTGTCTGTATCGAGGCTTTGAACAATGGTTCGCAGGACTCGAATTTTACTCGGGTCGACCGTGCATTGTTCGCTACTTGCGCCGAGGACTCTATTGACTATGCGGTAATGGAAAATACCTCCGACGCCGTCATGGTTACCATGAATGCCGGCTGGAGCGATATAGGCTCGTGGGCAGCCCTGTCTGACACCTTTGCAAAAGACACCGAGGGTAACGTGCTGAAGGGAGATGTGTTCAGTGAAAACACATTCAATACCTATGTCCATGCTAATAGTCGTTTGGTTGCAACCATTGGCGTTTCGGACTTGGTAATTGTTGAAACCAACGACGCAATCCTCGTTGCACACAGGGACCAAGTACAAGACGTTAAAAAAATTGTCGAGCAACTCAAAAGAGCTGATCGCCACGAGCATGTTAACCATAGAGAAGTCTATCGCCCATGGGGTGTGTATGACTCGATCGATAAAGGCTCTCGATATCAAGTCAAACGTATCACTGTGCAGCCAGGAGCGAAGCTATCTGTGCAGATGCATCACCATCGCGCCGAGCATTGGATCGTAGTGAGCGGTACCGCGAAAGTTACTAACGGCGAGAAGACTTATTTGGTTACAGAAAACCAGTCGACTTACATACCTATTGGTCAAGTGCACGCTCTTGAGAACCCCGGGGTTATCCCCCTGGAGTTGATAGAGGTCCAATCGGGATCTTATCTGGGCGAGAACGATATCGTCAGGTTTGAAGATAAGTACGGCCGCGCATGACGCCGCCTTTCTCCCTAGCCCAATAGCGGCTACCCATCATTGATTCAATATTTTATCTTGTAGTCAGGGTCTCCACTCATGTTTAAAAATATCCTCGTTACCGGTGGGTCCGGTTTCATTGGATCAGCAGTGGTACGCCACCTGATAAGTGAAACCACGTTTAGGGTCGCGAACCTGGACAAGCTGACGTATGCGGGTAATCCCGATTCGCTGTCCAGCATTGCCGAATCGCCGCAATATCACTTCTTTAAAGTCGATATTTGTAATGCTCAGGCACTGGACGAAGTATTCACGATGTTTCGTCCGGATGCGGTGATGCACCTGGCGGCCGAGTCTCACGTCGATCGCTCCATTGATGGTCCTGCAGACTTTATCCAGACTAATATTGTGGGAACTTATACCTTGCTCGAAGCTACCCGGCGCTATTGGAACGGGTTGGCTGAGGAGAACAAGCAAGCGTTCCGCTTCCACCATATCTCCACAGATGAGGTTTATGGCGATTTAGAAGGTCTCGATAGCCTGTTCAGTGAAACCACTGCCTATGCTCCAAGCTCTCCTTATTCCGCGTCCAAGGCCAGTTCCGACCATCTGGTACGCGCTTGGCAACGTACCTACGGTTTGCCAGTATTGGTCACCAACTGCTCGAACAACTATGGTCCGTATCACTTCCCCGAGAAGTTGATTCCTCACGTGATTCTCAACGCCCTGCATGGCAGGCCGTTGCCGGTGTACGGCGATGGCTTGCAGATTCGTGATTGGCTGTTTGTCGAGGACCATGCCCGTGCGTTGTGCGAGGTGTTGCTGCGAGGCGAGGCCGGTGAGACCTATAACATCGGTGGCCACAATGAAAAAACCAATATCGAGGTAGTCGAGAGTCTCTGCGACCTGCTCGAAGAGTTGGCGCCTGAGAAACCCGCAGGTGTCGAGCGTTATCGCGACTTGATTACCTTCGTCAAAGATCGGCCTGGTCATGATCTGCGTTATGCCATTGATGCCGGCAAGATTGAACTTGAACTAGGTTGGCGTCCTCAGGAAACTTTTCAAAGCGGCCTGCGTAAAACGGTGCACTGGTATTTGCACAATCAAGAGTGGTGGCAACGGGTATTAAGTGGTCAGTACCAACCAGAACGTCTTGGCCAATCCGCCTGAAACCAGACAAAAACTACCTCTGTTCTCGCTCAGCTTCGAAGGGAATCCCAATATGAAAGGCATTATTCTCGCGGGAGGCTCCGGCACCCGTTTGCACCCCATCACCCGCGGTGTATCTAAACAACTGTTGCCCGTTTATGATAAGCCAATGATTTACTATCCGTTGTCGGTGTTGATGCTTGCTGGTATCCGCGAAATATTAATTATTTCAACCCCGGAAGACTTACCTAATTTTGAGAAACTATTAGGTGATGGATCTTCTTTTGGTATCAAACTCAGCTATGCCGAACAACCTACACCAGATGGTTTAGCCCAAGCTTTTATTATTGGAGAGGAATTTATCGGTGATAGTAAGGTTGCGTTGGTGCTGGGCGACAATATTTTCTATGGCTATGGTTTTAGCGGAAACTTGCTGGAGGCGGCGCAACGTCAATCCGGTGCCACGGTATTTGGCTATCATGTTGCTGACCCAGAACGTTTTGGCGTGGTGGAGTTTGACGGTAACGGAAAAGCTATTTCCATCGAAGAAAAGCCTAAGCACCCGAAATCTAACTATGCGGTCACTGGACTTTATTTCTACGATAACGATGTAGTGCAGATCGCGAAGCAGGTGAAGCCCTCCCATCGCGGTGAGCTCGAAATCACTGACATCAATAATGCATACCTTCAACGGGGCGATTTGCACGTCAGCGTATTGGGGCGTGGTTTTGCCTGGCTGGACACCGGCACTCATGATTCATTGATGGAAGCCGGGCATTTCGTTCAGACGATCGAAGCGCGTCAAGGCTTGAAGGTCGCGTGCCTGGAAGAAGTTGCCTTTAACCAGGGCTGGCTGAGTGCTGCGGAGCTGGACAAGCAAGCCACCGCTCTTCATAAGACCGGTTATGGCCAGTACCTGGCAGGTCTGTTGACAGCGAGGCCTTCAAAATGAATGTCACCCAGACCCATTTGCCCGGCGTTCTAATTATCGAACCCAAGGTGTTTGGCGATGAGCGCGGCTTCTTTGTGGAGTGCTACCAGGAGCCGCGCTATCGTGACGCCGGAATTGATTTACCTTTCGTACAGGACAATCACTCGCGGTCTCAATATGGCGTATTGCGTGGTTTGCATTTCCAGCGTATTCGACCCCAGGGTAAATTAGTCCGGGTTACGCGCGGCGCCGTCTACGATGTGGCGGTCGATATCAACCCCGAGTCTCCGACCTGCGGAGAGTTCGTAGGCGTTGAACTGACGGCAGATAATCATCTTCAACTGTGGATTCCACCGGGGTACGCCCACGGGTTCTGTGTATTGAGTGATATTGCCGATTTTCAATACAAGTGCACCGATTTGTACTATCCAGAAGAAGAGGGCGGTCTCATTTGGAATGACCCTGACGTCAATATTCCGTGGCCATTGGAAACACCCAGGCTTTCGGAAAAAGACCTGCATAACCCAAGCTTGCAAGCTCTATTAGGCAGGAAATGAATATGCGTGTTCTTGTTACCGGTGCTTACGGCCAAGTCGGATACGAACTGCTCCAGCGAGCACCTGCGGGTTTTGCCGTGTTCGGTTATGGTTCACAAGATCTGGATATTAGTAATGCCCGGCAGATCCAGGCAGTGTTTGACGCAGTCAAACCCGAGCTGGTCATTAACGCTGCGGCCTATACCGCAGTGGACAAGGCTGAATATGAAACCGAGAGTGCTTATGCGGTTAACTCGGACGGTGTGGGACTACTCGCGGCAGCTGCGGAAAAACTGGGCATTCCGCTCCTGCATATCTCCACGGACTATGTGTTTAGCGGGGAGGGTGATAAGCCATACACGCCCGATGACATAACCAGCCCTACCGGCGTATACGGGTTGAGTAAGTTGGCTGGAGAGAAACGACTGTTGGAGCAGTGCTCGCGCCATCTGGTTCTCCGAACCAGTTGGGTGTTTGGTGCGCACGGTAATAACTTCGTGAAGACTATGCTTCGGCTTGGAAACGATCGGGACACGTTGTCTGTCGTCGCTGACCAGCACGGGGGGCCGACCTCAGCAGGCAGCATTGCCGATACGCTGTGGGCACTGGCTGCGATTTTTCAACGGGAAGGACGTCTGAGTTGGGGTGTGTATCACTACAGTGGTGTGCCTGCGTGCAGCTGGCATGACTTTGCCAACGAGATATTCACACAGGCTGTCAGCCTTGGCTTGCTGGAAAAGTCCCCACAGGTAAACGCCATCAGCACCGCGGAATATCCAACGCCAGCCAAGCGACCTGGGTGGTCGGTGCTGGACTGTGAGAAGCTGGCCGACACGCACGGTTTGCTACCAAAAAGTTGGGTGCAAGAGCTCCAGTCGGTTCTTCAGAAGTTGGGAGAGCGTCGCAGCGTTTGATGATTGAAAATCAGCGATGTAAAGCCGACCATTAATAACATTCTTCGCAAAAATCAAGCAGTTCAAATCCAGTGCCGTACACTGGAAAGTCCCTGAACCTGCTGAGTTTATTAGACAAATCAACTGATGTTAAAAAAACTGTAGCCATTATCTATGCGGCAGGTGGTCGGTCGGGCTACGCGCAATCAGTGGCATAGATGATCTGTCAGTGACATGATCTACAGAAGGTAAAGGGGGAGCGGACACAGTCGTTTTAGGTTTTTATTTGTCGGTGTCTGTTCAGTCTTTCGCTTCTTGGTACTTAGTATCAAATCCTGTATATCGAGAAGGAGTCTGATATGAAAAAGCTATTTGCTGTCACATTGTTAGGTATCTTGAGTACCTCAGCAATGGCGGTAGAGGAGCCGCTCACACTGAGTACTCCGGTGGTCGGCTCGGTCACCGTCGGTACAAGTTTGCTGGTCGGCGCTGCGGTTGTCGCGGGTGTAGTAGCCGCGTCCAACAGTGGCGGAAGTTCTAATGGTGGTACTAGCGGTACTGGTGGCACCACAGGTACCACAGGTACCAGTAATTGAAATAGCTGGCGGTGTTTGAACAAGGTCACACAGGGTTACCTGGGTGGCCTTGTTTTTTTGGATGTGCTCTCAACTAGCGTAGTGCCAATATGATTCGTAATTTTTCTGTTGCCATACTGGCAAGTATTACTTTGCAAGGCTGCATGTTTTCTCCTGGTCAACATATGGACACCAGCCAAATCGTTCGTGATGGAGCACCTGAGAGCAGTCGTGTTGAACTGATCCCTATCACGCCAAAATTGATCGCTATGAACGCGGCCGCTCAAGTAAGTGAGAACATTCCATCTGAGTTGTTACGCTACTCGCCGGAAAGTTATCGTATTGGCGCCAATGATTTGCTGTTTATTACGGTTTGGGACCATCCTGAATTAACTGCTCCTTCCGGTCCGCAGCAGCAAATCGATGCAAACGGGCGTCTTGTTCGCCCCGACGGAACTCTATTTTACCCCTATGTTGGCAATGTCGCAGCCGCCGGTAAAACAATTGAAGAGTTGCGTGACTATATATCCGGTCGATTGTCGCAGTTTGTTGAAAGTCCACAAGTAGACATCAGTGTTCTACGGTTCGCCAGCCAAAAAGTGATTGTTTCTGGAGCAGTCCTCAGGGCTGGGCAACAGCCACTTACCACAACACCGCTGAGTGTAGTGGAGGCAGTAGGTGCTGCTGGCATCGATCCTTTGAATGCTGATCTTTCAAGTCTGATCCTTACTCGTGATGGGCACGAATATAAGCTGGATCTGGACTCGTTGAACCGTCAGAACAACTCCCAATTGCCCAATGTCTACCTTAAGGGTGGCGATCAGCTCTATCTGGCCTACAACGATCGCAAGCGTATCTATGTCATGGGTGAAGTTGTCCAGCCTCGGGCGTTGAGCTTCAAGACTAAAACCATGAACCTGTCCGATGTGTTGGGCACGGTGGGTGGCTTGAACCAGACAACCTCTAATGGCAACGCCGTTTATGTAATCCGGGGCGTCGAAAACCTCGATAAGGAGCCGGCGAAGATTTTCCAATTGGAAGCCAACTCGCCGTCTGCCATGGCCTTGGCAACACGTTTTGATGTGCAAGCGCAGGATGTGGTCTATGTCGGGCCTGCCAATGTTACCCGCTGGAATCGCTTTATCAGCCAGTTGGTTCCGTCTGCATCCATCGTCGGCATAGGCGCAGCTGCTAGAAATGACATGAGCGAAGCCGGCAGCAGATAAGGGCAAAGTCTACCCGTGAATATTTTGCGCAGCAGCGCCTACTGGGCGATGGCTTTCATGTTGTGTGGGTGTAACCCACTGATGAAAGCCTCTTTCGATACTTTAAAAGCGTCCACTGTGGGGCCCGACTCTTTGGAGTTGACCCAGGCCCAGGTAGACGCTGTTCCCTTTCCTCAGATCAAAGTCACCACGTCCTCCAGCGAGGGCGTCATGGCGATGATTCGCCAGCGTGGCGACCTGCAGTTCTGGGTCGCGGCGGGCAAGCAGGTGCTGTTGATGCGCGACGGTTTGATCGTGCGCAGCGTCGGCCTGGGACCCAACCTCGATGGTACCCGCTGGGACGGCGAATCGCCGTTCAAGCGTGGTCTGCATCTACTGCCTGAAGGCTATAGCAGCACCCGCTGGATCGATATCTATGACGGCTACCACGTCGGGATTGTCGTAAACAGCCGGTTTACCCAGGAAGGCATCGAAGACGTCAAGGTGATGAACAAGTCGTATTCCTTGCTTCGTGTCGATGAGCGCATCGACGCACCTGAAATAGATTTCCATGCCGTCAATCGTTATTGGGTCCGGCCACGGGATGGTTTAGTCATTCAGAGCGAGCAGCATTTAACGCCCCAAATTTCCCTGAAGGTCATTCAGTTGCGTTCTGAGCAGGGAGCTATTAATTGAAGCGTCTGAACTTACTGTTTGCGGGCTTGCTGTTAGTCGGCTCAAGTCTGAGTCATGCCGACGTTACTGTTAGTGGTGATGTTCGCAGCCCTGGTCAATTCAAGATCGAACCGGGAGCACGTTTGCTGGATGTTATTACGGCTGCGCAACCCAATGCAGAAAGTTACTGGCTGGCTGCCGCCTGGTTGCGCCAGCCGTTGCTGGAACAACAGCGCCGGCTGAAAGTCGGCGTATTGTTTGATCTGAAAGTACTGCAGCGTGGCGCCTTGCTGTTTGAAAAGCCTGCCAGGGCCGCGTTGGCGGATCGCCTCTTTGAGGAGGTCGGTCGGTTGCCGGTCACGGGTCGCCAGGCGGCGATCCTTGACCCTGTTGCCGTAGAGGTCGGGTTTGCCCTGAACGATCGTCTCGATGACGGCGACCGCCTCGTCTATCCAATGCGCCCCGATACCGTGGAGGTATTGGGGGCTGTCGCTCAGCCGTGCCGGCTGCCGTATCGCGCGATGCAGGAAGCACGGGACTATCTGCGCTCTTGTCAGGCCTCGGCCGACGCCGAGAAGGATTACCTGTGGATTATCCAGCCGGATGGTCACACCCAGCGGATCGGAATCGCCTTGTGGAATCGGGAGGACGGGCATTGGCCCGCCGCCGGCAGCAAAATCCTGGTGCCGATCAAGAACGATGATCTTGACCCGCCCACCCCCGAACTCAACCAGCAGTTGGCCGAATTTCTCGCCACTCAACCTGTGGCTGAGGTGGCCCCTTGAAGTTACGTTTTGCAGCAGTCCTGTTGTTACCTTGTGGTTTGGCTCATGGAGAGCCGCGTTATACCCAGAATGATTTCGGTGGTGTGGGTCTGTTGCAAACACCCACCGCGCGTATGGCTCCGGCCGGCGAGTTGAGTGTCAATGCCAGTCGAACTGACCCCTACAGTCGTTACAGTCTTTCGCTACAGCCCTTTGATTGGCTTGAAGGCTCGTTTCGATATACCGCCATTACCAACCGTGCGTACGGACCTGAGTCATTTAGTGGGGACCAAAGCTTCAAGGACAAGGCGATCGATGCCAAAGCCCGCCTCTGGCAGGAGAGCCACTGGTTGCCAGAAGTAGCGTTGGGCTTCCGGGATATCGGTGGTACCGGATTGTTCTCCAGTGAATACTTCGTGGCCAACAAACGTGCTGGCAATATTGATTTCAGCCTCGGCATCGCCTGGGGCTACATCGGTAATCGCGGCGATTTCACTAACCCGCTTGCCGTCTTCGGCGACAAATTCGATGATCGTCCGCAAAGCAGTGCTGCGGTTGCCAGAGCAGGTGATGTGAATACGGATTCCTACTTCAGAGGATCCCCTTCTTTGTTTGGCGGTGTGTCTTATCAGACACCCTGGGCTCCCCTTAGCCTGAAACTCGAATACGAAGGCAATGACTATAAAAACGAGCCACTCGATAACGTCATCAAGCAAGACTCGCCGATCAACATCGGCGCAGTCTACAAACTGACTGACTCGATTGACCTCAGCGCGGCCTGGGAACGCGGCAATACCGCCATGTTCGGTATTACCCTGCACACTAACTTTTCCACCCGCAAGACGCCGGCAAAGACTTTTGATCCGCCAGCGGAACCTCTTCCGGCCCAGGTGCCGGTCACTTCTCCGGATCAGGTCAATTGGGCCAATGTGTCCCAACGCCTGCAGAGCAATGCCGGCTATAAAGTAGAGCGCATCACCCAGCGTGGGTCTGAATTGTTGGTTTACGGCGAGCAGTCGCGTTACTTCTATTCGGCGAAAGCCGTGGGCCGGGCCAGCCGGATTCTGGACAACAGCGTCAACGACGATATCGATTGGTTCACCTTGGTGAACAAGCGATACGACATGCCACTGGAGGAAACCAGTGTGCCCCGCGAAACGTTTCGCCAAGTGGTCAAAAACGAAGAGGAACTCAAAGACCTGCATCGCACCACTGAGGTCAACGCCGCGGTACCACACACCGAGACCACGCTCTACACAGAGGCGCGGGATCCTTTCTCTTATGGGCTGGGTCTGGGCTACAAACAAAACATCGGTGGGCCTGACGGTATGCTCTATCAGGTCACTGCCGATGCGGACGCTGAATATCGCTTTACTCGTAACACCTGGTGGAGCGGTTTGTTGAGCGTCAACTTGTTGAACAACTATGACAAGTTCACCTATGACGCTCCTAGCGGATTACCTCGCGTGCGTACGGACTTGCGCCAGTATTTGACGACCTCTGATGTCACCATGCCTACATTCCAGTTCAACCATGCCAGACAGTTGGATAAGGATCTTTACGGCATGGTTTATGGGGGCTATCTGGAGTCCATGTTTGCTGGTGTCGGCGGTGAGGTGCTCTTTCGACCGGCAGGCCAGCGATGGTCTGTAGGCGCTGATTTGAACTACGTTCGCCAACGTGACTTTGATCAGGGTTTTGGTCTGCGTGACTACTCGACTGTCACTGGCCACATCTCAGGCTATACCGACTTGCCTTTCGACGCTCAGGCAGCCGTCAGCGTCGGACGTTATCTGGCCCGCGACTGGGGGACCACGATCGATCTGTCACGTGAGTTCAGCAATGGAGTGCGATTCGGTGGCTGGGTCACACTGACCACGGCCACTAAAGAAGAGTATGGCGAAGGTAGTTTCGACAAGGGAATCTATATCTCCATCCCATTCGACGAGTTGATGAGTGTGTCGACGATGCGTCGCGCCAATATCGTCTGGGCGCCTTTGACCCGGGATGGTGGTGCACGGCTTAATCGCAGTTATTCGCTGCACAGCATGACGGATAGCCGCGACAGTGATTTGTTCTATCGCAACTTCGAGAAAATCACGGAGTAAGGGCTGACGATCTACAGGGCGAGTAACCCTGTAGATCGCTGTTGTGGACGGTCAGAAGGTAGTACTAGGAAGGGGCGTTGAGCGGGGCACTGCTTGAAAGTCGCCTGCACTCGGCAACTTTCCTGTGGCGCTCAGTACTTAAAGTCTGGTGATGCTCGAAAGCGGCAGGTTGATACGCTGTTCCCGTTGCAGGAAGTTCATCAGCAATATTACCCGTTCATCACCATCCATCCCGAGAAATAGCGCTTCCAGCTCTGCAAAAGAACCCTGGTTGATGCGCACCAAGTCACCCTCGGTCAGCAGTGATTCTTCCGATGATTCGCGCTCACGCAGTTGCAGGTGACCGATTACCTCATCTGCAATCGCTGCAGGCTGCCCGCCAAAACTGACCGTCCTCAATACCCCTCGTGTCGAACGCAATGGCGCCCAGTTGTCGTGCGCGCTGAGCTGGATAAACAGATAGCCGGGAAACAACGACTCGCAGAGGGTTTGTCGCCTGCCCCGCAAAAGACGCTCACGTCGATAAGTCGGGCGATAGCATTGATAACCCTGACGCTGCAGGTTTTCCTCGGCGCGCTCATCCTGCTTGGCCTTGCAGTGGATCAGGTACCAGGCGGGCGTGGCGAATTGTTCACTCGTGTTCATACGAGTCTTCCTTACTGGGCGAGTTGGTGGTCTTGAGCGTGCGCCGGACCAAAGGTAAAGGGGACTTTCGTCCCCTGATTTATTCCTGGCGCACACTCAATAGCTAAAGGCTTGGCCGTCAGTAAATGTCTTTTGACAGCAAGGTGAACGGCGTCTTCACCAGGATTTTAAGATCCAGCCACAGCGACCAGTTATTGATGTACTTAAGGTCGATTTCGACGCGCTTTTGCATCTTGTCGATGGTGTCGGTCTCGCCGCGGCACCCGTTAATTTGAGCCAGCCCGGTAATTCCCGGTTTGATTCGGTGGCGAGCCATATAGGCGAGAATCTTGCCAGAGTAGTAGTCGTTGTGCGCAACGGCATGAGGACGTGGCCCGACCAACGCCATATGACCTTGCAGGACATTGAACAACTGCGGCAGCTCATCGATTGAAGTGCGACGGATAAAACGTCCGATAGGGGTAATCCGCGAGTCGTTACGACTGGCCTGCTTGACCTCATGATCGTCATGCACGCGCATCGAACGAAACTTCCAGACTTTGATGACCTTGCCGTTCCACCCGTGACGATCCTGCTTGAAGAAAACCGGGCCGTGGGAGGTGAGTTTGACGGCCAGGCCAATGATCAGCAGTAACGGGCTTAGAAGAATAATGGCCATCAATGCCACGCTTTTATCGAGCAGACTTTTACTCAGCGCGGCGGTGGGTTGGCTAGTCAGTGGGCTTTCATTCAAATAGATCGCCGGAAGGCCGTCCACATCACTTACCGAGTGATTGAGCAGTGTCAGGCTGTTCAGGTCCGGAACCCAGACGACGTCGACGTTGGCATCCAGCAAGTCGATATACATGGCTTCGATCTTTGCTGCTTCATTCAGGGGCAGCGTGATGTACAGACGTCGAATGTCATGAGTCTTGATCAGCTCCAGTAGTTCCTCCTGTGGGCCTACGACAGGTGGAGAACCCGCTTCCAGCAAGGGGGTGGTGTCGGAACTTACCAGTCCGACCAAGGGGAAGTGCTCGAGGGTACGAAGTTTGTTAGCCAATCCCAATGCCAGCTCGCCAGTACCAACGATCAACGTTTTACGCTCACTTTGAAGTGACCGTTGGTAGTACTTCGAAAAACCATGGAGCGGGACATACAACAATGCCTGCCCGATGTAGCTACAGATAGCCCATACCAAAATGATTTGACGAGAAAATAGTTCATTGGCCTTACAGATGAAGGCGACTATAGCTAACGCCGCTAATGTCATTGACCAGCCCATCAGTAACCGTCCCAGCCCTGCCAGGTAGTTATCCTTCTTTGCATAGACACCACACCATGAGTAGGCGGGGACCGATGCCAGCACAGTTAGTATGGCGCACACGCGGTAGTAGAACTCTACCGTTCCTGTCTGGTAATAAACCAGTAGATATAACAGGGCAACAACAAAGCCCATCCCAAGCGCCCACTGTCCCCAGAAGGTCAGTCCTTTGAGGTTGGTATTTCGATTGATACGAAGATTGTTAACCATGCGATATCCCCAAAATACGTCCATTCGCGTGTTGACAGACAACAGCCAAAGTTTATTAAGCAAAAATTATTGTTTTTATAAGATGGCATTGCGTTAACGAGCGAAACGCCAGCGTGCGGCGCTCTCATCAGTGAATAGATTAATTTATTGGGAGGAAGGCTGTCTGACGACTTTTAACGCATGACAGGTGCATCTTGTTGTTATGCAAGGAAGAGGTCGGCGTTAGAAATTGTCGATATTTAAGCGGTGGGTGCTATGTGCAGGAGGGGTTTTCAAAGGTTAGGAAAAGGCAGGTGTTAACATAAGTGGAGGTGCTTTTTTATTTTTGTTTTGCACTACCAGATCGTCTTTTGAATTGAGTCAGGTGAGGCTTTTTCCGCGTGTGATTTTCTGTATCAGGCAGTAGCCACGATTTCTGACTGCTCGAAAAAGACGTTCGCCGTTACTGGCATTCTTAAACTTTTCCTGTAGTCGGCTTAGGCACATCTCGAGACCACGATAGTGCTCGGGTTCTCTGCCAATGCTCCGGATAAGATCGTCTTTACTGACTACGCGATCGTCATGGTGCAACATCTTTTCAACCAGTGCGGCCTCTAGGCCAGTCAAGACAATCTCAACATCATCTTTGACCAAAGCGCCGCTGCCATTGCTCAATCGCCATGATTCACTGAATGGAAAGTGCGATTTGGCCACCGTGGACAGAGAGTTCCTGTTGTTATCCTGAGCTTCATCTACAAGTGAGTGGAAAGTGTCGGCCTGCGCAGATCGCCACTCAGATTCAAATGTCGAGAGTATGCGCTGTGTATCATGCTTGATAACGGGAGGGACCATTCTGGCCACCTGCGGGAAAATGAACTCCATAAGTTTAGGGGCAGAAGAAGGTGGGGCACCTTCCACAAACATTTTTGCCTGTGATGTGCCGAAGGAGTTATATCGCTTGCTCGATAATAACGCCTCAAGTTCAAGTTGTAATGCCGGACTATGAGTAACGACAACAAAGTATTTTCTGGGGAGGGTTGTGCTGCTTTCCATGTCTCTCTCCTGAAGTGCACGCCTGGTATTTGGTTTAAAGGTTGTCGGCAGGGGAGTAATGGCTCCCTTGGAAGTAATCAAAGGGCAACGCTCGTGCCAGTATATGACTGGCGGCATGCTCGACTCTGTCAGCTATAAAGGAGACTTTGGTGTTGTGAGTCAGCATGGTCATGCGTTCGTGGAGTCGATTGAATAGTTCTGGGTTGCCAGTGAGTTTGAGGCTCAAGTCTAGGCTTGAAACGGAGATCTTTATATAGTCGAATAAATTCAGAGTTGTAAAGATTTCGATACTTTCATCGTGGATGTTGTAATCGTCGAAGGCGATTTCTATGCCGTGATCTTTCAAGAGATACACGTTGTGGAGGATTTTCTTTTTATCCGCGAAACTGACTGCCGAGAGGGGCAGCTCATTTAGAGCGATAACCAGTGTCTGGCCAAGATCACGCAGGGCGCCACTGGACTGTATCAACTCTTCTGTCAGCGCAGAGTTGACGAGATCTGCCTGCCGTACGCAAACGAATCTTCGACTTAAGTATTTATTTTCGCTGGATGTGTTGCGATCTTTCAGCGAAAAGGCAATCAGCCGAGTCTGCATGATCACTTCACTATAGATGCCACTCATTTCTCGCGCCGTAAGTGCGCAGGATGCATGAGCGGGCAGACCCTGACTGTCGTCAAACTGTATTCTGATCTCGCTGCCAAACGGGCGGTCATCGCGAGTCAAAATTAATTGTCGAGATAGGTAATGATTCGCACAGTCGAAGTGTGGCACGCTCCCCATTGCGTTCATAATGCAATAACTCCCTTGCATATTAATAATCAGGCGGTTGAGATCAGACCCCTGATTAAACGGTATCCATGCCCGCGAATGCTTTGAATGGCATTGGTGCCATACATGCCTTTTATTTTTCCGCGAAGGCGGCTAATAGACTTTTCCAAGGCTCTTGGGTCATAAAAGTTTATATTCAGCCCCATGATTTTGGCGATTTCATCATGGCTCAATATTTGGTTCTTTGTTTGAGAAAAAGCCTCAAGAATATTCATTTCTGCAAATGAAACATCCAGCTTTTTATAGTCCCCAATAAGGCACATACGAGTAGGGTCTAAAAGCAGGCTATGTTTTTCCTGCCATTCTGCACTATCAAAAAACTCGGAAAGTACGTCAGTATTTTCCTCCGGGAAACTACTGAATTTAATACAATGGTCGGCCCCTGCAAAATAGTATTTCATCTTGTTATAGGTGCCTTTCCCCGTAATCGCGACGAAAATTATTAGTGCCAAGTTGTCGGCGCGAATATTTTCCACCAGGGCGAGGCTTTCAATAAACGCCTGGGGACTGTCAATGACGATAAAAACCGCACGGTACGAATTAGGATTCTTGCTTTTATTGAATGAGTTGCTGTAGCACGTTGCATCAACGGGTACATCATTGCCTACGTGGCTTGCGACTAGTTCTCTGAAGCCCTCAGCGAGTGCGGGGGTCCGCCCAATGGCGAGAATTCCGGTCTCCTCCTTCGCGTGGCTGTGGGTTGAAGTCGTTATTTTCCCTGTAAGCATCATGCTTTGACTCGGCTGGGTGCTGACATTTGGATGTTAAAGCACCGATTCTCATTTGTGACTGACAATTGGTAACATTTCACGGATTTTTCAGTAGCTCATCACGATTTTTTTAACATTGCTGTCGAATTTGACATGATCCTTTGCTCTTCTGTGATTCTGGTGCTGAACCATCTAGGACATTCTCCTGGGTTGACAAGGCATAGCATTGTGCCATCTTTTGTCTCGATATCCCGATTTTCCGGATCAATAGGCTGTACATACGGCTAAATCTCATGTTTCTTGTAGTTTTAAATGGCGACGTTATCTAGCTGCAGGACTAGGCTACTTGAAATACAAGTTCGAGTTTTCTTCAGTGGGATACTATCCAATAATAACGGCTATATAACGTTTAGATTCGCGATGTCAATCCTGGACATTTAATAACATTGAGTTTTAATGTGTGCCGTAATGCGTTTTAATTTCCAGTTGGACTCATGGATTTTATCAAGGATAAATAAAGAGGTAATCAACGGGTTCCTTGTTTCCGATGAACGTTGCTATTTCGATGTGCTGCTATCAGATTTCAAGTGATCGAATAGCCAACAAATTCTTCATGTTCAGTAGTAGGAGGGCCTAATGGGGGATTGATGGACTACCGTATTAGGGGGGCTGTGGATCATGTTGACGATATGCGCTGGATCGACGCCCTTAAGATCGGTCTCGCACTATGCCTAGCGATGATCCCGGGCACTTCGCGTTCCGGATCGACCATTATCGGCGGGCTGTAGATTGGTCTGTCACGCAAGGCAGCCACAGAGTTTCCGTTCTTCCTGGCTATGCAAACGATGGTTGGTGCCGCCGTTTACTCAGGTTATAAGTATCGGGATGTGTTCCAGTCCGGTGACCTGCCAGTTTTTGCCTTCGGTTCGTGACGGCGTTCTTTTTCGCCATGATTGCCGTGCGCGGTTTGCTCAAGTTTATCGCCGGTGATGGGCCAACTGGACTGCGACTGCTGCACTCTGAAATTTCCATCAGACTTGGGAGCAAGCAGCCTGGTGGTAAGAAGCGTTTAACGTTAACGCCCCTCAAGCAACTCCGCCGCTTGATCCAGCAAGGCCAAAGGTTCTTTAGCTTTATGGATATCCACTGACAACAACTGCCGAAACTTGCGCCCGCCCGGAAACCCGGTGCCCAGTCCCAGCACATGCCGGGTGATATGGTGCATCGAACCACCCGCATCGATGTGCGCAGCAATGTAAGGCCGCAACTGCGCCAGTGCCTCAGCCCGGCTGATCACCGGCGCCGTGCTGCCGAACAGCTGCTGATCCACCTCAGCCATTACATAGGGATTGTGATACGCCTCACGGCCCAGCATGACGCCGTCAAACGTCTGCAAATGCTCGTGACAAGCTTCCAGCGTCTTGATCCCGCCGTTCAAAATGATCTCCAACTCCGGAAAGTCCGCCTTCAACCGCGCCGCCACGTCATAGCGCAGGGGCGGAATATCGCGGTTCTCCTTCGGCGACAAGCCCTCCAGAATCGCAATCCGCGCATGCACCGTAAAACTCGTGCACCCGGCATCCCGAACCGTACCGACGAAATCACACAACTGCTCGTAGCTGTCCCGTCCATTAATCCCGATCCGATGCTTCACCGTCACCGGAATCGACACCGCATCGCGCATTGCCTTCACACAATCGGCCACCAACTGCGGGTGCCCCATCAGGCACGCACCGATCATATTGTTCTGCACCCGATCACTCGGGCAGCCGACATTCAGATTCACCTCGTCGTAACCGTGGTCCTGGGCCATACGCGCACAGGCGGCCAGATCCAAGGGGACACTGCCACCGAGTTGCAGAGCGAGTGGATGTTCAGCTTCGTTGTGACGCAGGAAGCGGTCGTGGTCGCCGTTGAGCAGCGCGCCGGTGGTGACCATTTCCGTGTAGAGGAGCGCGTGTTTGGAGAGCAGGCGCAGGAAAAAACGACAGTGGCGGTCAGTCCAATCCATCATGGGTGCGACGGAGAAGCGGCGGGAGAGTGGGGCGGGTGTGGCGGCGATTAGGGGCATTGGCGTTTCTGGAATGGGTGGGGCTTGAGGATGGGGAGTTTATCAGGATTGAACAGAAGGGGTTGAGACGAGTCTCGGCCGTTGGATTTCACGGTTGTGGTGTGGTGAAAGCTGCGGGCGTAGTGGCTGTTATAGAAAGAGAATTGCTACACGATTAAAGTGCGCCGCAACGGCGGAAATATGTCCGCCGTTGTGCGGGCTGCCTGAGACTCCGTGAGCTCTGATTTTGCCATTGCTTCGCCGTTGGGCACAGGCTTCGCCAGCGGGCCCAGGGGATGTGTCGGCAACTAAAACGGGCTATTTAGTCTCTGGCGTTGCTATCCACTGCCCCAGAACTTTTTGGTAATTACCCGTCACCTTTGCCAAGTGCAGCCATTGATCGACATACAACTTCCAGCTGATGTCGTCACGCGGCAACAAATAAGCCTTCTCACCGTATTGCATAAATTGTGTCGGATTAACCGCACATAAACCGGGTTTAAGCTTCTGCTGATACAGCGCCTCCGAAGCATCGGTAATCATCACATCAGCTTTTTTGTCCAGCAGCTCCTGGAAGATGGTCACGTTATCGTGAAGCCGTAGTTGCGCCTTGGGTAGAAAGGCATGAACAAAAGCCTCGTTGGTACCGCCGGCCGGTTCAACCAGGCGCACGGAAGGTTGGTTGATTTGCTCGACGGTCTGGTACAGCGCCTGATCTTCGCAACGCACCAGAGGGATTTTGCCGTCGACATCCAGGGTGGTGCTGAAGAAGGCCTTTTTTTGCCGTTCCAGAGTGACCGAGATCCCGCCGACGCCGATGTCGCATTTGCCCGCGAGCATGTCGGGCATCAGGGTTTTCCAGGTGGTCTGCACCCACTCGACCTTGACGCCCAGGCTGTCGGCGAGCGAGCGGGCCATGGTGATGTCGATCCCCGAGTACTCGCCGTTCTCGGCTTTGTAGGTATAGGGTTTGTAGTCACCGGTCGTGCAAACGCGTAGTTGGCCTTGTTGCTGGACGGTGTCCAGATGTGAAGCGGCTTGCTGTGCCTGAACGCCGAAGGATAGAGCGATCAGTCCACTGAGCATCATCGTGTTTTTTATGCTTTTCATTGTAATTGGGCTTTTGTGATGGGGCAGGTTTGGAAGTGGGATTAGTGTAGTGACGCAACTTCTCGACTGTCATCAGCGACGAAAAAGGGCGCCACTGGCGCCCTTTTTTTGTCCGTCTGTGGACTGGCCTTGATGTCATCCTGATTGCTGTGAGTGACATGCCTCGCTGTGATTATGGGAATCGATGGTCGGCCCTGCCTTGATGGCAAGGTCAAGCGCTTCTTTGGGGAGGTTATTGCCCCATGGGCATCTTCATCATGCTCGATTGCTGATCCATCATTTTCATCATCATGCCCATCATCTGGTCTGAGCGGTCCTTGCCGCCGGTCATGCCTTTGCCCATCCCCATGCCTTGGCAATGGTTGTGCATTACCCCCATGCTGTCCTTCATTGTGACCATGCCTTCCTGCATGGCGGCCTGGCGTTCGGCCGGGGTTTTGGCAGTGATCATTTTTTCGTGGGCTGCCTGCATTTTTTGCATCTGTTCGCTGATGGCCTTGTCTTGTGTAGGGGCGATAGCCGGTGTGGTTGGCGGTGTGTCGGGGTGATGTTCGTCGATGGCCAGAGCAACCAATGGGCTGCTGATGAGCAGCGCGGCGACGAGTGATTTGAAGTATTTGTGCATGGGAATCTCCAGGGAATCAGGGAGGTACAGGAAGTATTGAGCCGCGCTAAAGGGGCGCCGCGAAGCGTGCGACAGGAATTCCAGGCGCTCGGATGACGGTTTTAATCGTTGAAACGAACGAAGCGCAGGCGGGCAGGTGGCCGGGGTGGCGCCGGGCGGCGTAAGGTGAGGAAGGCGAACGGAGTCGAGGAGCGGGCACTCAGAATCAGTACGGGCAGTAGAAGCAGGGTGGCCCAAAGGGTGTGTTGGTCGGTAGGCAAGGTCAGTGTGGGGCTCAATGCTGTAGCGGTGCGTTCGCAGTATTGCAGGCAACCGCTGGCATGCTGCTCGTGACTGTCGTTATGGCTGAGGTTGCTGATTTCATGGGCGGCGGCCAGGTCATGAGGCGGCAGGCTCAGGCATCCCTGGCTAGCCGCTACCGCACAGGCCAACATCCACAGTGCGAGCACTTGGCGGATCAGCAGCGGTAGGCGAGAGCGGAACCAGAACATGTCGTGTATTCGAACTGAGGGGGTATGTTGAGCTTAGTCCAGGGCAGGAGGCTGTCGTTGATCCATATCAAATGATCCCCCTTTACGTTACTCCGCGCTCATTTCCATTTCCGGGCTCAGCGTCCCCAGCCAAGCCACCAGCCCAACAATCAACACTGCCGTCGCCAATTCCACCACTACACTGCGCCGCAAGGCGTTCGCCGCCACCCGATGTTGCCCTTCCCGCATCGACCTCTCCAAAAGCGGCCCAAGGTGAAACCGGTTCAACGCGGCGAGCACCAGCATTCCTGCAAACAACGCCACTTTGATGAACAGCAAAACGCTGTAGGTGGTGAGGAACCCGTCATTAAGATTGGGGCCCACAATGAACAGGTAGTTCACGACCCCCGTCACTGTGACGATCACCACGATCAGAGCGCCTGCCGATTCAAATCGAGTGACCGCCCGAGCCAGTAGTCTGATGCCTTCTTCGATTAACAGCGCGTTGATCCTTGTCATCAACGCAAACGCGACCAACGCGCCTAGCCAGGCGCCCACTGCCAGTAAATGAAGAATGTCGGTCGCGAAATGCCAATACCGACGACTGCCTTCATCCATCGCCCCATGGCCACTCCAGGCCAGGCTGGCGAGGGCAATGCCGCCAGCAACAGACGCCATCAGCAAGCTGAGGCCGGGGACGCGTTTGTTGAGCATGACGGCCAATCCGGCGACAACCATCGCAACGATCCGAACGGTCCAGGCCAGACCTACGTCCGTCTCAAACACCATCATCTCGATATGTGGACGCAGCTGGGCAAAGTCTGATTCCCCGCTCATCACACTCACCATCACCACCATGCTGGCCGCGGACAACAGCACTCCCAGAACCGCCGTCCCCGCCAGCATCGACCGAAACGGCAACACCGCCCCCGACACCCGTTCCCGTCCTTCAAGGCTGTACAACCCAAACAGCGCCATCCCGAACAACAGCATCAAATCCACATACAACGCAAACCGCAGGGCAATGCTGATCGAATCGCTCATCAATCACTTCACTTTGAACGTGACGTTGCCAGTGATCGGGTGAGTATCTGAAGACACCGCGCGCCATTCGACTTTGTAGGTACCGACGGGCAGTGGTGAGAGCGGGGTGATGATCATGGTTTTCGGGTCGCTACCGCCGGTGACTTTGGCTTTCACGGGCATGGGGGCGTGAGCCATACCGGGCATTTCGGTCATGACCAGTTTTGCGCCGGAAAATTGGGTCATGAGGTTTTCGGAGAAGTGCAGTTCGATCTTGCCCGGCGCCCCGCCAGCCACGCCTTCGGCTGGAGAGGAGGACAGCAGTTTCGGGTGGGCCTGAGCCAGTGCGTTCATGAACAGTCCGACAGAAAGTGCGAGGGCAACAACGGTGGTTTTGAACATGCGCATGCAAGACCTCTTTCCGCTCGAAGCGGTTGTTTTTTGCTGGTTGAGTGAGTGCGTTTTAGAACCACATCCGAACGCCGAGGACGAGGCGTGCTTCGCTGCGGTCCTCACCTTCGTCGGTGGCGTAATCGGCGGTTTTGCCGTAAGTGCGGTTCCAGGTCACACCAATGTACGGCGCGAATTCCCTGCGGATTTCGTAGCGCAGGCGCAGGCCGGCTTCGGTATTGGCCAGGCCGGAACCGATGCCCCGTTGCGGGTCGTTTTTGCCATAGACGTTGAGTTCGGCGGTCGGCTGCAGAATCAGTCGGTTGGTCAGGAGGATGTCGTAGTCGCCTTCAAAGCGCGCGGCAGTTTGGCCATCTTCTCCGATGAAGGCTGTGGCTTGCGCTTCAAAGTTGTACAGGGCCATACCCTGTACGCCGAACGCGGCCCAGGTTTGCGGGGCGCCGGGTTTGAAGTCCTGACGAACGCCGGTCACTACGTCCCACCATGGGGAAATCGCATGGCCCCAAAGCGCCTGGATTTCGGCGTCTTCGGTTTTACCGTTGGTGCGTTCACCTTCGGAGCGCAGCCACAGGCGATCGACGTCGCTGCCGATCCAGCCCGAGAGGTCCCAGGCCAATGTGCTGCCGTTTTCGGCATCCTGCCATTCGAGTTTGTCGGCGAGGAAGTAGTGGTTGAGCGCAGTGTCATGCACGGCGTGGCCGGCCGGGCTGACGAATACGGCAGCGCGGTCGGCATCGGTCAATGTGGGGATCGGTGTGCGACTTTGGGGCGGTGCGGCGGGCTGCATCTGGCCGTCGTCCATGTTTTGCATTGGACTGTGGTCCATGCCGTTCATCTGGCTATGATCCATGCCCTGCATGTCGTTGGTGGCGGCCAATGCCGAAGAGAGTGTCAGGCCCGCTGTCACGAGCACCAAAGGGATCGTAGTGAGTCTGGTCATGGGTAGCGCCTCATTCTTCTACGCGAACTTCACGGAACATGCCCATTTCCATGTGATAAAGGAGATGGCAGTGATAAGCCCAGCGGCCGAGCGCATCGGCGGTGACCCGATAGCTGCGTCTGGAGCCCGGTGGCATGTCGATCGTGTGTTTGCGCACCATGAACTGGCCGTTCTCGTCTTCGAGGTCGCTCCACATGCCATGCAGGTGGATCGGGTGGGTCATCATCGTGTCGTTGACCAGCACCACCCGGACCCGCTCGCCGTACTTGAGTCGCAGCGGTTCGGCGTCGGAAAATTTCACGCCGTTGAACGACCAGGCGAATTTCTCCATGTGACCGGTAAGGTGCAGTTCGAGGGTGCGCCCGGGCTCGCGGCCGTCCGGGTCTTCAAAGGTGCTGTGCAGGTCGGAATAGGTCAGGACGCGGCGACCGTTGTTGCGCAGGCCCAGGCCCGGGTCGTCGAGTTTGGGGGCGGTGCTCATGGCTTGCATGTCCACCAGCGGGTTGTTGTTTTCCGTATCGGGATGAGACTGCATGCCTTGCATGGCGCTGTGATCCATACCGGCCATGCTGCCGTGATCCATCCCGCCCATGCCCATGTCATCCATGGTCACCAGTGGCCGAGGATCCAGTGGCGGCACCGGTGCAGACAAACCAGCCTTCGCCGCCAGCGTACCGCGGGCATAGCCGGTCCGATCCATCGACTGGGCGAACAAGGTGTAGGCGTCCTGGGTCGGCTCGACGATTACGTCGAACGTCTCCGCCACCGCGATGCGAAATTCGTCGACGCTCACCGGTTTTACGTACAGACCGTCTGCCGCGACCACCGTCATTTTCAAACCGGGAATACGCACGTCGAAGTACGTCATGGCAGAGCCGTTGATAAACCGCAGCCGCAGTTTTTCGCCCGGCCGGAACATGCCGGTCCAGTTCATGTTTGGCGCCTGGCCATTCATCAAGTAGGTGTAAGTCGCGCCGCTGACGTCGGCCAGGTCCGTCGGATTCATCTTCATTTCGGCCCACATCTTTCGATCGGCGACCGTAGAACTCCAACCCTGCTCACTGACGTCGTGGATGAAATCAGCCACGGTGCGCTTGTTGTAGTTGTAGTAATCGGATTGCTTTTTCAGGGTTTTCATCAGGCTAACCGGGTCTTCGTCGGTCCAGTCAGTGAGCATCACCACGTAATCGCGGTCGTACTGGAAAGGCTCCGGCTCTTTCGCGTCGATCACCAACGGTCCATAGACGCCGGACTGTTCTTGAAAGCCCGAATGACTGTGGTACCAGTAAGTGCCGTTCTGCCGGACCTTGAATTGGTAGACGTACACGCCACCTGGCTCGATGCCGTGAAAGCTCAGCCCCGGCACACCGTCCATGTTGGCCGGCAGCAAGATGCCGTGCCAGTGAATGGAAGTGGTGTCCTTGAGTTTATTCCTCACCCGTAACGTGACCGTGTCGCCTTCACGCCAGCGCAACAAGGGGCCAGGAATGCCGCCGTTGATGGCCATGGCGGTACGCGGGTTACCGGTAATGTTGACCGGGGTTTCGCCGATGAACAGCTCAAACTCGGAACCCGCCAGCACATTCGCCTCGCCAGGGCTGGTGACCGCCCAGACAGGCGTGCGCCATAACCCGAGACCGCCTAGCAGCCCGCCTGCGGCCAGCCCCTTCACGAAGGTGCGTCGAGATGTGTTGGAGTGCATGCCGTTGTTCCCGGTCCGTCAGTTTGGAGAGAAGTTGAGGACGAGGCTACCGGGCGCTGCCTTTCAGCAGGCTGAGGCGCAGATTACAGTTTTGACAGGTTCAGGAGCAGTGAAGCGGGAGGAGGGCGCCGCTGGACGGGTGCCCTTTCTTACAGATGTGTATCAGGTTTGGACGCATCGGCCACGGTGGAACCACCGCAGTTGATATACGAAGAAGACTTCAACCAACGCTGATCCGGGTAGTACGAGAACAACAACTGCCCGTCCTTCATCGAGTCGATCAGCTTATGCGCAATCGCCGGCCGCACAGCCGGACAGCCCAGGCTTCTACCGATCCGGCCGTTCGCTCGGGCAAGTACCGGGCTGACATAAGGTGCGCCGTGAATGACGATCGCGCGCTCGAACGCATTGTCGTTGAAACCCGGCTCCAACCCTTCCATACGCAACGAGTAGCCATTCTGCCCGACATAGCTCGATTGGGTTCGGTACAAGCCCAGACTAGTGGCGAAGCTTTCATTCTGATTGGAGAACTTGACCGCCATGTTCTCGCCGCTGTTTCGGCCATGGGCGACCAGTTCATGGAACAGCAACTTGCGCTTTTTAAGATCGAACACCCACAAACGTTGTTCGGTCGACGGCAGGGAGTAGTCGATGACGGCCAGTCTTTGGACAGGTGCCGCGCCTTGGGCCAAGCTGCATTGGGAGGCACGTACGGCCAGACCGATGACTTTGGCGTTAGCGTCGGGTGCGGCTTTGACCAGCGCGGCCTCAAGCGAATCGGCGTAGGCTGCCGGTACCGAGACTGACGTCAGCAGCAGGACGGTGAATAAAAAGCCAAAGCGGTCTGGCGCCATATGTAAGTCTCACAGTAATGGTTCGAGTCTAGCAGTGGGCAGGAGGCTAGCCGTTGAATACGGGAGATTAAGGATTATTCATGGGGCACTTAACAAGGTTATTCGTCATAAGCCGCATCTTTTTTATGGGCTTTCTGATCAGCGGCGCAACAATCGGGCAAACTTCGGCGATTGAGCTGGTATCTCCGGTCAGCAGCAGAACCGGGGCAGCACCTGACGATATCGTCGGCCAGGCGATTCAGGCGTCGCTTTTGCCCTTGAGTTCAGCGTTTCCTCCGTTACTCACTTCTCCGCGTCATCTACGGGTGGATCCGGACCGCGTCGTCATGGATTTTTATATGCATCGCGGTTATCGCCCGGCCTGGACGAACGACAGCGATGTCATCCAGTTATTGAAAAGCCTCAGCGACACCCAGGCCGATGGACTGGACCCGGCGGACTTTCATATTGATGTGTTGGCGTCAGCCAGAGCGTCGATGCAAAGTACAGCGCCAACCCCGGCGCAACGGGCGGCGTTCGATATCGCGGCGACCCGGACTTTCATCACCGCACTGCTGCAGTTACGCCGCGGCAAGGTCGATCCATCGCGTCTGGACATTCATTGGAATTTCGATCCCGTCGGCGTCGATCCTCGCGACGACATGAATAACTTCTTTGCCTCACTTGATGCTCATGATGTGGCGCTTGCGTTCGCTAAAGCACCGCCACAGGAAACGGTTTACCGAAGCTTGCGCGAAGGCCTGGCGCAGTTGCGCAGGATTCGGGATGCGGGAGGATGGCCAAAGATTGCCGAAGGGCAGTCGCTCAAGCCTGGCATGGACGACGCTTCTGTCGCGCAGTTGCGTGCCCGTTTGGTGGCAGGTGGTTATCTGGCCCCGCAAGCGACGAAGCGCACGGATTACGATGAAAGTGTCACGGCCGCGGTGAAGAAGTACCAGTCCGAACAATACCTCGGCGCGGACGGCGTTGCGGGGGCGGCGACGCTGGCTGCGTTGAACGTGTCGGTCGATGCACGTATCGATCAGGTCCGGGTGAACATGGAGCGTGCGCGCTGGTTGTTGTACAAACTCCAGGGCACTTTTGTCATCGTCGACATTGCCGGGTACAAAGTGGCTCTTTACCGCGACGGCAAGGCGATATGGCGTTCCCGGGTACAGGTCGGTAAACCGTTTCGCAGTACACCGGTGTTTCAATCCGAGATTACCTACGTCACGTTCAACCCGACCTGGACCGTGCCGCCAACGATTCTCGTCAAAGATATGCTGCCGAAGATTCAAAGTGATCCTGGCTACCTGGCCGCCAACCGTATCCGGGTGATTGATCGAGAGGGTAATGTGCTCGATCCGTCGACTGTCGACTGGAGCCACCCCCGCGGCCTGACCCTGCGACAGGACGCCGGTCCTGATAACTCGCTGGGCCAGGTGGTTATCCGGTTTCCCAATGACTACGCGATTTATCTGCACGACACGCCCCATCGCGAACTGTTTGCTCAAACGTTCCGTGCCACCAGTTCAGGCTGCATACGGGTTGAAAATCCGCTGCAACTGGTAGAGCTGTTGTTCAACGATCCGGTGCGTTGGAATAGCGCCGGGATTCAGGCACAGCTAGCCACTGGCAAGACCGAAAACATCAGGCTTCCGGTCAAAGTACCGGTGCTGTTGGCGTATTGGACGGTAGACCTGGGGAGCGATGGTCGAGTGGTGTTCAAACCCGACATATACGGGTACGACTCTGCTGTACTGCGGGGATTGAACAGGCCTTCGCAATTGCCCGTTCTGGATTGGCTGCGAGCAGGTACCCCCTCGATGGTGACGGGGCAAAATAACCTGTAGCCAAAACGGATGCTGTATTTATTATCGTTGTAAAAAGGCCTGATCATCGGCGTTTGAATGACGCGAGCGCTCTGCATCAACCTTTGCGCTCCGTCGCAGAGTGAAGCTAAGCGGTTGGCTCACCGGTTGAAAACTATCACAATGCAAATTGACGTCGATGAACGATGCAAAGGGATAGGGAATCTGAAGATGGATGTTGCGCAAAAAAAATCGTCACTCACTACAAGTCAGCTTGATGTGCATGACTTCGATGAGTGTCGCAACATTCAAAAAGGTCCGGTGTTTATCATCGCCTCAGGAGCGTCTGCGAAAGGCTTTCCGCTGGAGCGTTTTGCAGATATTCCGATGATCACCATGAACGGGGCCATCTCGATGTTCATCGGGTCTGATATCAAACCGTTCTTTTACGCTTGCACGGACGAAGCTTTTTACCGAGAGCAACCCAATCTTTTCTCTGAAGCCATGCACATCAGTCAGCGGGTAGCCGTGTGGGAAGACCACATCCAGCATGAAGCGCTTGCACCCGAGGGTGAACTTTATTTGCTGACGCGGGCGCCAAAGCTTTCCTGGAGCGAACTGGTTTTTCGGCGAGATAAAGAACTCGTCAGAAGTCGAAAACTTGGCACTGGCCGTAATAGAAGCCTCGGTTTCAGCAAGAACCTTAAGCGAGGTTTTTTCGACGCCCGCACAGTGGCGTACCTGGCGCTGCAAATTGCTTATCACGTTGGGTTTACCAAGGTGTTTTTGGTGGGCGTCGACCTGGATCAGTCGGTGGGTCGCTTTTATGAAGAGGCAGGCAAGTTTGTTTCACCTTGTACCCTCGATGAACACTTTTATACGAGGATCCTGCCGTCATTCGAGATCTTGTCGAAGTACGTCGTGGATGATGATTTTCAAGTCTACAACCTGTCCAATTCCTCGCGGATTCCCGGTGAGCTAGTTCCGCGGGTGACGCTGGATGAGATCGATAAGATGATTTGAAGGTTTTGCGGCCAGGAATCTGCCATAAAGAAAAAATGGGCGTCCATGGGGGCGCCCAATTTTTTTGCCTGTAGCGTCCATGACTTCATGAACCCGCGCGCTCGGCTCGACGTAGAGATCAGGCGCGCTCCAACTCTTCCCGCAAAAACTCCACCAACGCCCGCTGCAACCCGGTCAGCGCACCCTCCCGGCTGATCAATGCTAATTCCGTCGGCGGCAACTCGGGCAGATCGGTGCAGACACTGTGTTCAGGCAGTACCGCCGAAGCAGGCAGCACCGACACGCCCAGCCCGGAGGCCACGGCAGCCTGAATGCCCGTCAGGCTGTGGCTGCCGAACGTAACGCGCCAGGGCCGCTGAGCCACATCCAGCAGGCGGATCGCCCGCTGCCGATAAATGCATCCTTGGGGAAACAGCGCAAGGGGCAGCACCCCGTTGGCTGAGTCCACCCCCGCACCTTTGACCCACACCAGCACTTCCGGCCAGGCTGCCCAACACGGTCCGCTGTCCGGTTCGCGCTTGACCAGCGCGATGTCGATGTCACCTGCCGCGAGTTTCTGCTTGAGATCAGTGCTCATGCCGCTGAAGGTTTCCAGGCGAGCCTCAGGTCTGGTCCGGTTGAACCCGGCGAGGATCACTGCCATGCGCCGGGCGTCGAAATCCTCCGGTACGCCGACGCGCAGGATTTCCAGATCGAGGTCGCTGGCGAGGGCTTCGACCGCTTCCGAAGACAGTGCCAGCAGGCGCCGGGCATAGTGAATCAGCAGTTCGCCATGCTCGGTGACGCTAACGTTCTGCCCGGTCCGGTCGCGAAGCAACAACGGATTGCCGACCAGGTCTTCCAGTTTGCGAACCTGCTGGCTGACGGTGGATTGGGTCCGATGCACGCGCTCGGCGGCGCGGGTGAAGCTGCCTTCATCGACCACGCAGACGAAGGTCTTGAGCAACTCGAGATCGAGCATGGCGGGCCTCTGTTGATATTTGATTTTCCACTGAAGTATCGATACTAATTTAATTTCACACTATCACCAAGGACTCGTAATCTGAAGATCACCCTTTCAGAGGATACGAACATGACGCTCAAAAACACCCCGCGCCCCGAGTGGCTGACGTTCGATTGCTATGGCACGCTGATCCAATGGGATGAAGGCTTGCAGGCTGTCGTCGCCGAGATCTTGCGCGCCAAGGACGACCACTCCGTTGATGTCGAGCAGTTGATCGAGGTGTACGACCGGCATGAACATCGACTGGAACAGCTCCCGCCGCATCACTCGTTTCGTCAGTTGAGCACGCTCGGTTTGCATCTCGCCCTGGAGGAATTGGGGCTGGCGAGCGCGCCCGAAGACAGTCAGCGGCTGGCCGGGGCGATCCCGCGGATGCCACCGTTTCCCGAAGTGATCGCGACCCTCGCGCAACTCAAGGAGATGGGGTTCAAGCTGTGCATCGTGTCCAACACCGATGACGACATCATCGCCGGCAATGTCGCGCAACTGGGCGGGTATATCGATCGGGTCATCACGGCCCAGCAGGCCGGTGCTTACAAGCCAAATCCGCGGTTGTTTGACTACGCTCATGAACAACTGGATGTCAGCCGCGAGCAGGCAGTGCATATCTGCGCCAGCCCGACGCTGGACCACACGGCCGCCCGGGACATGCACTTTCGTTGTGTCTGGATCGACCGCGGCACCGGTCGGCAATTACTGCCGGACTATCGACCTGATGCGATATTGAGCACGCTGGACCAGGTCGTGCCCTTGTTCAAATCCCTTGGCTGGTAAACCACGGAGTCATCGCCATGGCACACACCCTTGCAGGCAGTTCCCGTCCCTCGCGTTATCGCGATCTCAATCTGGATTCGCCAGCCGCCATCACCGCGCGCACAGAGCTGGCGGCGTGCTTTCAACTGGCGGCGCTGCATGGTTTGGAGGAGGGCATCTGCAACCATTTCTCCGCCATGGTGCCGGGCCGGGATGATCTGTTTTTTGTGAATCCCTACGGCTACGCGTTTGCTGAGGTGACGGCGCAGAATCTGCTGGTCTGCGACTTCCACGGCAATGTCGTGGATGGCGAGGGGCAGCCGGAAGCGACCGCGTTCTACATCCATGCGCGGCTGCACAAACAGCTGCCGAGGGTGAAAGTGGCCTTCCACACGCACATGCCCCACGCCACGGCGTTGTGTCTGCTGCAAGGCCCGCCGTTGTTATGGCTGGGGCAGACGGCGTTGAAGTTTTACGGCCGCACGGCAGTGGACGAGGACTACAACGGCCTGGCCCTCGATGAGTCCGAAGGCGACCGGATTGCCAGAGTCATGGGTAATGCCGATATTTTGTTTCTGAAAAATCACGGCATTATTGTCGGCGGGCCAACGATCGCCGAAGCCTGGGACGATTTGTATTACCTGGAGCGTGCCGCACAGGTGCAGCTGATGGCGATGGCGACTCAGCGTGAACTCAAACCGGTACCCCATGAGATCGCCCAGCGGGCTTATGAACAGATGCGTCTGGGGGATGCCGAAAGCGCACGGGCGCATTTGCAGAGCGCGATGCGGCGGTTGCCACATTAGAGGATTGGAGCGTTGGAGATTTGCTGTGACTGGCAGGGCCTCTTCGCGAGCAAGCCCGCTCCCGCAGTTAATCTCCAGCGGACATGATTTCTGTGTACACCGCCATCCATGTGGGAGCGGGCTTGCTCGCGAAGTGGTATCCCAAATCCTACGGTTGAACCCAAGCGCATTGCCCCCTTGCCATCCCGTAGACTAAGCTCACAAAAAATAAGGGTTTTGGGCCTTTGCCCATGCCTTACCCTTACAGGACGAGCTTTTGCCTATCCTTCTTCACGAACCGCACAACGCCACGGGCGTCACCTCGAAACGGTTATCTCTGCGCAAAGCAGCGGTGCTGTTTATCGCTGTCGTGTGTCTATGCCTGTGCGGTTTGCTGTACCTGCAACTGGAACAGTCGCGCCGGCACGATCTGGCGGTGGCGCAAGTGGCGTCGTCAAACCTGACGCGAGCCATGGCGCAGCAGGCCGAAGACACCTTCATGAAAGCCGACCTGGTGCTGACCAGTCTGGCGGACTGGATTCAGGTCGACGGTTTCGGCCCTGCCCAGAAGCGTCGCTTGCAGAAAACATTCGCCCGTCGGGTGCAGGCGCTGAGTCAGTTGCACGGAATATTTCTGTTCGACCAAAAGGGGCAATGGGTCGTCACTTCTTTCGAGAATCTTATGCACGGCGCGGGCGTGTCTGATCGGGAGTACTTCAAGTTCCACCAGCAGAACGTGTCCTCTCTCGCGCACATCGGGCCGGCGATTCGCAGTCGGGAGAATGGCGAGTGGATCATTCCGGTTTCCAAGCGGGTCAGCGACAAGAACGGCCACTTCCAGGGCGTGCTGCTGGCCGGGATCAAGATGTCGTACTTTGATCAGTACTTCAAAAGCTTCAGCATCGATGACAACGGTTCGATGTTTGTGGCGTTGACTGACGGAACGTTGCTGGCGCGCCGGCCGTTTGTGGAAGCGCAGATTGGCACGTCACTGGCCAAGGGAGAAATCTTTCAGAACCTCCTGCCCCACGCGACCTCCGGCAACGCGATGTTCAGCTCCCTAATAGATGGCATCGTCCGGTTGCACGGCTACCGCCAGCTCGACGGTTATCCGCTGGTGGTCTCTGCGGCATCGTCCAGGGATGCGATTCTCAGGGATTGGTACGCCAAAGCGCTTCAATCCAGCCTCATCGTGGCGCTGGTCGTGCTGGGTGTGGGGCTGTTCGGCTGGGTGTTCATTCATCAGGTGCGTGTCGGTGAGCGAGTCGAGGCGAATTTACGCGAGGCCAAGGAAGCGCTGAAGCTGATCGCGACCCACGACAGCCTGACCGGCCTGGCCAATCGTCGACTGTTCGAGCGGGCGCTGGACATCGAGTTTGGACGTGGTGCCCGGCAGTCGAGTTCGCTGAGCCTGATCATGCTCGATATCGATTATTTCAAGCGCTACAACGACGCTTACGGCCACGTGGCGGGTGACCATTGCCTGGCTGAAGTGGCGCGGGCGGTGAAAGGGTGCTGCCATCGAAAAGCCGATCTGGCGGTGCGTTATGGCGGTGAGGAGTTTGCAGTCCTGCTGCCCGATACCGACCTTCACGGCGCGTTGGTGATTGCCGAGCAGATCCGCCGCAGCGTCATGGACAAGAACATCACCCACAGCGGTTCGCCCACCGGCTACGTGACGGTCAGTCTCGGCTGTTATGCATTCGTGCCTACCGGGCGCGACAGCATGGAAGTGTTCATCGAACGGGCGGACGCGGCGTTGTATCAGGCCAAGCACTCCGGGCGAAATCGTGCGTCGGTGCTGTCGATGGAGGGCGGCGTGGAGGCACTGATTCGCTCTGATCGGTGAGTCTCTGCGCGCGGTTGTTTCACCCCTGCAACACCCTGTTGATCCGGCTGTCTGCCTGTCAGATTCACTTCAAATGATCGTCTAGAGTTGCGTTAGCTCTGCCGCCTCCGGCAGATCTCCCCACAGCACGGACGATCGCCAAAATGTTGATAACCCAAGCATTGACAGCCGTTGCTCTAACCGTTGCCGCCTACGCTGTTTTTCCGCTCGCAAGCCTTGCTCAATCGAAAGTCACACCCGAAGAAGCCCACGCCATCGGGATTGATGCCTACGTCTATTTTTACCCACTGTTGACCATGGACATCACCCGCAAGCAATTCACCAACATCGAACCGGGCAAGGAATTCCCCAAGGGCCCGATGAATATGTTTGTGAGTGTGCCGGAGTATCCACCGGCGGATTTCAAAGGCGTGGTGCGCTCCGACTTCGACACGTTGTATTCCATCGCCGGGCTCGACTTGACCAAAGAGCCCCTGATCATCGCCGCGCCGGACACGGACGGGCGTTTCTACCTGCTGCCGATGCTCGATATCTGGACCGATGTGTTCGCCTCGCCGGGCTGGCGCACTACCGGTACCCAGGCCGGGCAGTTTCTGGTGACGCCACCGGGCTGGGCCGGGACAGTGCCGGCGGGGTTGAATCATCTGCCGGCGCCTACGCCTTTTGTCTGGGTCATCGGCCGTACCCAGACCGACGGCGCGGCAGACTACGCGGCGGTGCACAAGATCCAGGCCGGCTACACTGTGACGCCATTGTCGCGGATGGGCAAAAGCCCCGAGTCGATCAGCGCGAACGTCGACCCGGCCGTGGACGTGAAAACCCCGCCGAAGATCCAGGTCGACACGATGACGACGGATAAGTATTTCGCCTACGCCGCCGAATTGCTCAAAGAGCATCCCGCGCACATCACCGATCCACCGATGCTCGCGCAGATGCAGCGGATCGGCATCAACCCCGGCAAGCCGTTTGACTTCAATGCGCTGGACCCCGCCGTCAAAGCAGCGCTGCAAGCGGTGCCGGAGCAAGCGCAGGCACTGATGAAATCAAGGTTGAAACCCTCGCTCGCGTGGCCAACGGCAGGTCGATGAACACGTCTACGGCAACTACTACCTCAAGCGTGCGGTCGTCGCCCAATTCGCAAGCAAGCCAATCTCACGATAGATCTATGCCGGACACGTATTTTGCCTGCGCTGGAGATCAATGTGGGAGCGGGCTTGCTCGCGAAGACGCCCGCCCTACATGAATCTGCCGACGCAACCACCCAAACATGCCGGTGTCACACCCTAGACACCTCGCCTCCAGGAGCGCCGGCCCATGAAGAATCTGCGAATCGCGACATTCAACGTCAATGGCATGCGCGCCCGGCTGCCCAATCTATTGGCCTGGCTGGAGCGAGAAAAACCGGACATCGCCTGCTTGCAGGAGCTGAAGTCAGTCGACACGGCATTCCCTGCCGCCGAGCTTGAGGCCGCCGGTTACGGCGCGATCTGGCAGGGGCAATCGTCGTGGAACGGGGTGGCGATTCTGGCGCGGGATGCGCAGCCGCTGGAAAGTCGGCGCGGCCTGCCGGGAGATGACAGCGATACCCATAGCCGCTATCTGGAAGCCGCGGTGCACGGCGTGCTGGTAGGTTGCCTGTACCTGCCCAATGGCAATCCACAGCCGGGGCCGAAGTTCGATTACAAACTGGCATGGTTCGAACGTCTGATTGCCTATGCCAAGGATCTGCAGGGCAGTGAACATCCCGTCGTGCTGGCGGGCGACTACAACGTGGTACCCACCGATATGGATATCTACAACCCGCGCTCCTGGCTCAAGGACGCACTGCTGCAACCGGAAAGCCGCGAATGCTACCAACGGTTGCTGGATCAGGGCTGGACCGACTCCCTGCGCCATCTGTATCCGCAAGACCGGCTCTACACCTTCTGGGATTATTTCCGGCAGCACTGGCAGAAGAACTCGGGGCTGCGCATCGACCATCTGCTGCTCAATCCGGCATTGAGTCCTTATCTGAAGGAGGCCGGAGTCGATGCCTGGGTCCGTAACGAACCCCATGCCAGTGACCACGCACCGACATGGATTCAGCTGGGCGCGCGTAAGCGGCGTTGATGTTCAGGTTGATTGGCTAAATCAATTGTCAGTCGAACCTGTTTATCCCTTATACATGGCGCCAATCAGCGGAGCGATCCGCGGCCTCCGTGCACAAGGACTGAACGATGAGCGAGCCAAGCCTGACGAACCGCGCGTTGTATCTGCAGCGCCTGGGCTTCGATGCGCCTCCGGCGCCGACCCTGGAAACACTGCGTCAACTTCAATGGCGTCACACCGGCGTTTTCCCGTTCGAAAACCTCACCACGTTATCCGGCGAGCCGGTGCTCATCGACCTGCCATCCATCGAGCAAAAAATCCTGCACGATGGACGCGGCGGTTACTGCTATGAACTCAACTACCTGTTCCTGGCTTTGCTCCAGGAACTGGGCTTCGACGCACGCGGCATTAGTGGCCGTGTGGTCATGGGTCACCCGGAGGGAGCCTGGACCGCCCGTACCCACCGCTTGAGCCTGGTGATCCTGGACGGCGTGCGCTACATCACCGATGTCGGCTTCGGCGGCATGGTCCCTACCGCACCGCTGCTGCTCGATACTGCGGCCGAACAATTCACCCCTCACGAACCCTATCGCATCGAGCCACATGAAGACGGCTACACCCTTCGCGCCAAGGTCGCGGGCGAATGGCGGGCGATGTATATCTTCGACCTGCAACGTCAGGAAGACATCGATTACGCCGTCGGCAACTGGTACGTCTCGTCGCATCCTGAATCGTCCTTCACCGGACAACTGATGGTGGCGCGAACGGGGGAGGGCTGGCGGCGCACGCTCAACAACGACAGTTTTGCAATACATCGAATGGGCCGTGAGAGCGAACGCCGGCAGGTGGCGGATGTGGATGAGTTGATCGGGCTGTTAGAGAGTGAATTCGGGATTCGGGTGCCGGTGCACGTGGCGTTGAAACGGATGCTGGGACAGCTGATCAAACCTGCGTAGTGGGCAAACGTAGTGCCACGAGAAAGGGACGGACTCGATCACTCTGCCCCTTTTCTTTGATTTGACTACTCATCGCGGGCAATCGGGATTTATTCAGGGCCGGACGTCAGATTCCATCACACGATGGATTTCGCTCAGGGCCTCTGACAGTTTTTTCTCCAGGTTTTTCAGCTCGGAAGCCGTTATTCCTTTTTTGAGATGTCCAGCATTCACGGCGGGCTCTGCGGTTTTGCCTTTATTGCTGAGCAAGACCTGTCGCAACGTGTTGTTGATCACCGTTTGATAACCAAACCCTTCGTTCTCTGCGCGAGCGCGAGCAGCTTCTATGACGGCATCATCGAGCATGATCGTAATGCGGGTCTTGCCTTTGCCGGGGGCAACCGCTCCGCGTTTGGCATTGCTGAAATCGTATTCGTCTTTCATGGGTCAACCCTCCATGTACTGGCGACGCTCGTTTTTGGTGGCGAGGCGCGCGGAAATGATTCGAACGAAATTCGGATCGCGGTACGTATGCGCAACCACCAGCAAGCGACCTTTGGCATCCATCCCCATGGTGATCCACCGCTGTTCGTCATGATGGTCGTCCTGCACTGTGAGGGCTCGTTCGTCGTAAAACACCGGCTCTGTCTCTGCGAGGCTGATGCCTTTGTGCTTGAGTTTGTTGGCTGCGTTTTTTGCTTTGTGATATTGAATTTCGAATGACTTAATTATGCATACTTTATATGTATATAAAAGAGGGCGTCCTTGCCGACTGTCGCCAGGAGCTCAAAAGACTAGTGGGGGAAAGGAGGGGGCTGAGGCGGGATGTATTTCAAAAATTTTTATCGAGGAGGACCGGTGTGAACAAAGGGCCTTGTGGCCATGTGTCCATTATGTGACCGATAAGTTGTATACAACTCTATAGACATTTGTCCTGAGTCTTGCATACAGTGTGCGCATAACAAAAAACCAGGGAACCCCCCAACCATGAAAACGCCCCATGTTTCACACCAACGGCCCGAGGACGAAAATCTCGGGGTCGGCGCGAATATGGCTTATGGCCTGCAACACGTTCTGACCATGTATGGCGGCATCGTCGCGGTGCCTTTGATCATTGGTCAGGCGGCCGGGCTCTCGCCGGCGGACATCGGTTTGTTGATTGCTGCATCATTGTTTGCGGGGGGGCTGGCCACGTTGCTGCAAACCCTGGGTTTACCGTTTTTCGGATGTCAGTTGCCGTTGGTACAGGGCGTGTCGTTCTCGGGCGTCGCGACCATGGTGGCGATTGTCAGCAGCGGTGGTGAGGGCGGGTTTCAATCGATTCTGGGTGCGGTGATTGCCGCGTCTCTAATCGGCCTGTTGATCACGCCGGTATTCTCTCGCATCACCAAGTTTTTCCCGCCCTTGGTGACGGGAATCGTGATCACCACCATTGGCCTGACGTTGATGCCGGTGGCCGCACGCTGGGCCATGGGCGGTAATAGCCATGCCCCGGACTTCGGCAGCATGGCGAACATTGGTCTGGCGGCGGTGACGCTGGTGCTGGTCTTGTTGCTGAGCAAGATCGGCAGCGCGACCATCTCACGTTTGTCGATTCTGTTGGCCATGGTCATCGGTACGGTCATCGCGGTGTTCCTCGGCATGGCAGACTTTTCGTCCGTCACCCAGGGCCCGATGTTCGGCTTCCCGACACCGTTCCACTTCGGCATGCCGACCTTCCACTTCGCCGCGATCCTGTCGATGTGCATCGTGGTCATGGTGACCCTGGTGGAAACCTCGGCCGACATCCTTGCCGTCGGCGAAATCATCGAAACAAAGGTCGACTCCAAGCGTCTGGGCAACGGTCTGCGTGCCGACATGCTGTCGAGCATGATCGCGCCGATCTTCGGCTCCTTCACTCAAAGCGCCTTCGCCCAGAACGTCGGTCTGGTGGCCGTGACCGGCATCAAGAGCCGCTTCGTGGTAGCCACTGGCGGCCTGTTCCTGGTGGTTCTCGGTCTGCTGCCGTTCATGGGCCGGGTCATCGCCGCCGTGCCGACCTCCGTGCTCGGTGGCGCTGGCATCGTGCTGTTCGGCACCGTGGCGGCCAGCGGTATTCGTACGCTGTCGAAGGTTGACTACCGCAACAACGTCAACCTGATCATCGTCGCCACCTCCATTGGCTTCGGCATGATCCCCATCGCCGCACCGAACTTCTACGACCACTTCCCAAGCTGGTTCGCGACGATCTTCCATTCAGGCATTAGCTCTTCGGCAATCATGGCCATTGTGCTGAACCTGACCTTCAACCACCTCACGGCCGGTAACTCCGATCAGCAATCGGTGTTTGCCGCCGGTACCGAGCGGGTTCTGCGTTACCAGGACCTGGCGGCATTGCGCGAAGGGGATTATTTCAGCGAAGGCAAGTTGCACGATTGCGACGGGAAGGAGATCCCGGTGGTGGAGACGGACCACGGGCATGCAGAGCCGCGGTCGTTGCATGCAAAAAGCAGTGAACATGTCTGACGGCTGCACTCGCTAACAAAGGCCGATCTGTTGAATAGACAGATCGGCCTTTTTACTTTCCATCAGACACAAAAAAGCCCCTGAATCTTTCGATTCAGGGGCTTTTAGATATTGCTGTCTGGCTCCACGACCTGGACTCGAACCAGGGACCCAGTGATTAACAGTCACTTGCTCTACCAACTGAGCTATCGCGGAATGGCGTGTATGTTACTGATTCAAAAAGAGAAGTCAAGCATCAGTTAGCGGCTTGAGGTATTCGTCGGGACGGACGGTGGTTTATCGGCGATTGGCGGTTACCAGAATCGCCCCAGAGGTCTACCATGGCCGCCCGGAAGTGGTTACACGCGCTGCCGGCCATTCGCCGAAAAGGTACGCGCCATGAATCACCCAACCATCGCACCTCGACACCACGGGGTGTTCGCATGAGCATCGCTCAGATCAGCCTGCCCAAAGGTGTCGGCCCGCACGCCGAGAAACTGTTCGACGCCATCACTCAGGCCAGCACCGCTGACGAATTGAACCGCGCGGGCGGCAAGGCCGAAGGTTTTGTCCTGGGCCTGGAAAGCACCAAGGCGATCAAAAGCCAGGTCGCCGAATCGCTGTATGTCGCCTATGACGACGCCGCCAGCCAGCGTGCAACCGAACTGGCCTAGCCGCCGAAGGTCACGGTGGCGAGCATCAGCTTGGTGTACAGCAGCGTCGCGGCCAGTTGCACCAGCCACAGGGCCAGGCCGCCGAGAAACACGCCGGCCGCCACTTGCATCACCAGGTTGTTACCGCGTTTGGCCGGGGTGCGAGGCACGAAGTGGTCCAGCTCATCGCGGTCGGCACGTAGGTCATCGTTTTTCATGTGGGTTCTCGTAAGAATTCTCGGGTGTACACAAAACCTGTGGGAGCGGGCTTGCTCGCGAAGACGGCGGCACATTCAGTATCAATGTGACAGGTAGATCGCCTTCGCGAGCAAGCCCGCTCCTACATTGGATATGTGTGCAGTCTAGAGCCGTCGGTCGTTGCATTGAGATTTATCTGAGACAAATAAAAAACGGGAAGCCTTGGGGCTTCCCGTTTTCATATCACTCGACGATTCAGATCACCGCAACGATGGCCTTGGTTACCACGTCGATGTTGCTCTGGTTCAGCGCGGCAACGCAGATGCGGCCGGTGTCCAGGGCGTAGATGCCGAACTCGCTGCGCAGACGGGTCACTTGTTCAACCGTCAGGCCGGAGTAGGAGAACATGCCGCGCTGACGACCGACGAAGCTGAAGTCGCGCTGTGGAGCGTTTTTCGCCAGCAGATCGACCATCTGGATGCGCATGCCGCGAATCCGCAGGCGCATTTCTGCCAGTTCTTCTTCCCACTGGGTGCGCAGTTCCGGGCTGTTCAGCACGGCGGCGACGATGCTTGCACCGTGGGTCGGTGGGTTGGAGTAGTTGGTGCGAATCACGCGCTTGACTTGCGACAGCACGCGCGCGCTTTCTTCTTTCGATTCGCTGACGATCGACAGGGCGCCTACACGCTCGCCGTACAGCGAGAAGGACTTGGAGAACGAGCTGGAAACGAAGAAAGTCAGGTCCGATTCAGCGAACAGACGCACGGCGGCGGCGTCTTCATCGATGCCGTCGCCAAAGCCCTGGTAGGCCATGTCGAGGAACGGTACGTGACCTTTGGCTTTCACCACGTCCAGAACGTTTTTCCAGTCCGACGGGCTCAGGTCCACGCCGGTTGGGTTGTGGCAGCAAGCGTGCAGCACAACGATCGAGCCAGACGGCAGGGCGTTCAGGTCTTCCAGCAGGCCGGCACGGTTTACGTCGTGGGTCGCGGCGTCGTAGTAACGGTAGTTCTGCACCGGGAAACCGGCGGTTTCGAACAGTGCGCGGTGGTTTTCCCAGCTTGGGTCACTGATCGCCACGACGGCGTTCGGCAGCAGTTGCTTGAGGAAGTCGGCGCCGATTTTCAGGGCGCCAGTACCGCCAACGGCCTGGGTGGTGATGACACGGCCGGAAGCGATCAGCGGCGAATCATTGCCAAACAGCAGTTTCTGCACGGCCTGGTCGTAGGCGGCAATGCCGTCGATTGGCAGGTAGCCACGGGAAGCGTGTTGAGCGACGCGAATCGTCTCGGCTTCGACAACGGCGCGCAGGAGTGGAATTCGCCCCTCCTCGTTGCAGTAAACACCGACCCCCAGGTTGACCTTATTGGTACGGGTATCGGCGTTGAATGCTTCGTTGAGGCCCAGGATTGGATCGCGTGGTGCCATTTCGACAGCGGAGAACAGGCTCATTTTTGCGGCGGCTCTGAATGGAGTGTGGAGGGACGTGTCGCGCTCCAGCCGAATGCACTAGAGCGGTGCATAAACGGGGAGCTAGTATAGAGGCCATCTGCGATTGATGGCGACAGACGATTCGGCATTTACGCTAAGTTTTTCCGATTATTTTTCGACCGTTAGTCGATTGGTGTCGTCAAAGTCTTTACGCGATGTAGGACGTTTGCCTTGAAAGCGATGGCAATCGGCTCCACATTGAGCACAATCCAGTTTTTTCCTCGGGCGGCGTCAGCCGTTTGCGGTCTTTCTCGTTGCTGTCCGGTTCGTTCGGACGGGCGCGACCCAGAGGGTATTTCATGTCTGAATTCCAGCTAGTCACCCGCTTCGAGCCCGCCGGCGATCAGCCGGAAGCCATCCGCCTGATGGTCGAGGGCATCGAAGCCGGGCTGGCGCACCAGACGTTGCTCGGTGTGACCGGCTCGGGCAAGACCTTCAGCATCGCCAACGTCATCGCCCAGGTACAGCGTCCGACCCTTGTCCTGGCGCCGAACAAAACCCTGGCCGCGCAGTTGTACGGCGAGTTCAAGGCGTTCTTCCCGAACAATGCGGTGGAATACTTCGTTTCCTACTACGACTACTACCAGCCCGAAGCCTACGTACCGTCGTCGGATACCTTCATCGAGAAAGATGCCTCGATCAACGACCACATCGAGCAGATGCGACTGTCCGCAACCAAGGCGTTGCTGGAGCGCAAAGACGCGATCATCGTCACCACGGTGTCGTGCATCTACGGTCTGGGCAGTCCGGAAACCTATTTGAAGATGGTTCTGCATGTGGATCGCGGTGACAAGCTTGATCAGCGTGCCTTGCTGCGACGTCTTGCCGACCTGCAATACACCCGCAACGACATGGATTTCGCTCGTGCGACCTTTCGCGTGCGCGGTGATGTGATTGATATCCACCCGGCAGAATCCGATTTTGAAGCGATCCGCATTGAACTCTTCGATGATGAAGTCGAGAAGATTTCCGCCTTCGATCCATTGACCGGCGAAGTGACCCGCCAGTTGCCGCGGTTCACGTTCTATCCGAAAAGCCACTACGTAACGCCACGGGAAACCCTGCTCGGCGCCATCGAAGGGATCAAGGTCGAGCTTCAGGAGCGCCTGGACTACCTGCGTTCCAACAATAAGTTGGTCGAAGCGCAGCGCCTTGAACAGCGCACCCGCTTCGACCTGGAGATGATCCTCGAGCTGGGTTATTGCAACGGCATCGAAAACTACTCGCGCTACCTGTCGGGTCGCGCGTCCGGCGAGGCACCACCGACCTTGTTCGACTACCTGCCGGCCGACGCCTTGCTGGTGATCGACGAATCCCACGTCAGCGTGCCGCAGGTCGGCGCCATGTATAAGGGCGACCGCTCGCGCAAAGAGACACTGGTGGAGTACGGTTTCCGCCTGCCGTCAGCGCTGGATAACCGGCCGATGCGTTTCGACGAGTTCGAAAACATCAGCCCGCAGACGATTTTCGTCTCGGCCACGCCGGGCAATTACGAGGCGGAACACGCCGGCCGCGTGGTCGAGCAACTGGTGCGCCCGACCGGCCTGGTTGACCCGCAAATCGAGATCCGTCCGGCGCTGACCCAGGTCGACGATTTGCTCTCGGAAATCGGCAAGCGCGTGGCGCTGGAAGAGCGGGTGCTGGTCACCACGCTGACCAAGCGCATGTCCGAAGACCTGACCGATTACCTCGCCGACCACGGCGTGCGCGTGCGTTATCTGCACTCGGACATCGACACCGTGGAGCGGGTCGAGATCATTCGCGATTTGCGCCTTGGCACTTTTGATGTGCTGGTGGGAATCAACTTGCTGCGTGAAGGCCTGGACATGCCGGAAGTGTCGCTGGTGGCCATTCTCGATGCGGACAAGGAAGGTTTCCTGCGTTCCGAGCGCTCGTTGATCCAGACCATCGGCCGGGCGGCGCGTAACCTCAATGGTCGGGCGATTCTGTATGCGGATCGCATCACCGGCTCCATGGAGCGGGCGATTGGCGAAACCGAGCGTCGTCGCGACAAGCAGATCGCTTTCAACCTGGCCAATGGCATCACGCCCAAAGGCGTGTTCAAGGACGTTGCCGACATCATGGAAGGCGCCACCGTGCCGGGTTCGCGCAGCAAGAAGCGCAAAGGCATGGCCAAGGCCGCCGAGGAAAACGCCAAATACGAAGCCGAATTGCGCTCGCCGGGCGAAATCGCCAAGCGCATTAAAGCCTTGGAAGAGAAGATGTACGCGTTGGCGCGGGATCTGGAGTTTGAGGCCGCGGCGCAGATGCGCGATGAGATTGGCAAGTTGCGGGATCGGTTGATCACTGTTTGATTTGCTGTGCCTGACCTGGCCTCTTCGCGAGCAAGCCCGCTCCCACACTTGATCTGTAAACGACGCAGAACCAATGTGGGAGCGGGCTTGCTCGCGAAGGCGTCTAATGGAACTCCGCAATTTACAGCTAATGCGCTTCCCCAGCCTTCAACCCCGCCGCCGTCTCACTGCCCAACCGATCCTGCTCGATTCGCGGCGTTGGACATAAGTGTTGTCGGTGCTTTCATAAAACCGTCCCTTGAAAAAACCACTGGGCAACAAAGCCACCGGCAATCAGCAGAACGATCAACAGGAAAGCAACCTTGGCTTAAATGCCCTGCTCACTGGAGCCGGGCGGGCAACGCCTGTTACCATTCGCCCTTTGTTTTATCTTCATTTCGAGACTTGCCATGACCACCGTCCGCACTCGCATCGCGCCATCGCCTACCGGGGATCCCCACGTAGGTACCGCTTACATCGCTTTGTTCAACTACTGCTTTGCCAAGCAGCATGGCGGTGAGTTCATCCTGCGGATTGAAGACACCGACCAACTGCGTTCGACCCGCGAGTCCGAACAACAGATTTTCGACGCCCTGCGCTGGTTGGGTATCGACTGGAGCGAAGGCCCGGACGTTGGCGGCCCGCACGGTCCATACCGGCAGAGCGAGCGCGGCGACATCTATCAGAAGTATTGCCAGCAGCTGGTCGAGATGGGCCATGCCTTCCCGTGCTTCTGCACCGCTGAAGAACTGGACCAGATGCGCGCCGAGCAAATGGCGCGTGGCGAAACCCCGCGTTACGACGGCCGTGCGCTGTTGCTGTCTGCGGAGGAAGTCGCGCGCCGCCTGGCTGCCGGCGAACCTCATGTGATCCGCATGAAAGTGCCGAGCGAAGGTATCTGCGTGGTGCCTGACATGCTGCGTGGCGACGTCGAGATCCCGTGGGATCGCATGGACATGCAAGTGCTGATGAAGACCGACGGCCTGCCGACGTATTTCCTGGCCAACGTGGTCGATGACCACCTGATGGGCATCACCCACGTTCTGCGCGGCGAAGAGTGGCTGCCATCGGCACCGAAACTCATCCTGCTTTACGAGTACTTCGGCTGGGAACAACCGGAGCTGTGCTACATGCCGCTGCTGCGTAACCCGGACAAGAGCAAGCTGTCCAAGCGCAAGAACCCGACGTCGGTGACGTTCTACGAGCGCATGGGCTTCATGCCGGAAGCGATGCTCAATTATCTGGGCCGCATGGGCTGGTCGATGCCGGACGAACGCGAGAAGTTCTCGCTGCAGGAAATGGTCGACAACTTCGACCTGAAACGCGTTTCCCTCGGCGGGCCGACTTTCGACATCGAGAAACTGTCGTGGCTCAACGGCCAGTGGTTGCGTGATCTGCCGGTGGAAGAGTTTGCCAGCCGTTTGCAGACCTGGGCGTTGAACCCTGAATACATGATGAAGATCGCGCCACACGTGCAGGGCCGGGTAGAAACCTTCAGCCAGGTCGCACCGCTGGCCGGGTTCTTCTTCGCCGGTGGCGTGAATCCGGATGCGAAGCTGTTCGAATCCAAGAAGCTCTCGGGCGATCAGGTTCGTCAGTTGATGCAGTTGATCCTGTGGAAGTTGGAAAGCCTGCGGCAGTGGAAGAAGGACAGCATCACCGCAACGATTCAGGCGGTGGTCGAATCCCTTGAACTGAAGCTGCGCGACGCCATGCCGCTGATGTTCGCCGCGATCACTGGCCAGGCCAGTTCGGTGTCGGTGCTCGATGCGATGGAAATCCTCGGTCCGGACCTGACCCGTTTCCGTCTGCGCCAGGCGATCGACCTGCTGGGCGGCGTGTCGAAGAAGGAAAACAAGGAGTGGGAAAAACTCCTGGGCAACATCGCCTGAGGCCGTTTGACCCTGTAGGAACTGCCGGAGGCTGCGATCATTTGGTCGTGATCTTCGGCGCCACCCCCGTTTTTCGGGGGGAGGGCGGTAAGTGATTGTTATGGCGACAAAAAATTTTAGAAATTGTTGAAAATAAGTTTGACAGCTTTCCGATGCGCCATTAAGATTCGCCCCGTCCTCAGCGATGAGGGGCTATAGCTCAGCTGGGAGAGCGCTTGCATGGCATGCAAGAGGTCGACGGTTCGATCCCGTCTAGCTCCACCAATTTACACTTCAAGGTCTGGCCACACCGGCCTTGAAGCGATCAACACTCAGCGTTGATCAGGTGTATAGAAGGGTTTGCGTCCCCTTCGTCTAGTGGCCTAGGACACCGCCCTTTCACGGCGGTAACAGGGGTTCGAGTCCCCTAGGGGACGCCAGTTTTACAGAAGCGATGTTGCAAGATGTCGCTCCGCCGCGAGGCGAAAAATCCGGGGCTATAGCTCAGCTGGGAGAGCGCCTGCATGGCATGCAGGAGGTCAGCGGTTCGATCCCGCTTAGCTCCACCAATTTTACAGTTCAAGGTCTGGCCACACCGGTCTTGAATCGATCAGCTCTCAGCACTGATCAGTTGTATAGAAGGTTTTGCGTCCCCTTCGTCTAGTGGCCTAGGACACCGCCCTTTCACGGCGGTAACAGGGGTTCGAGTCCCCTAGGGGACGCCACGATTACCCGCTCTGCGGGATTTTATAAGGGTCATTCAATTATTGAATGGCCCTTTTGTTTGTCTGGCGTTTGGCCAAATCCCCCATTTTCTTCAAACTGTTCTTCAGACCAGCGGTCACATCCACGACTTGCGGAAAATTATTATGAGAATAATATTCTAGTCGTAATATTCGGAGGCAACGATGAACGATAAAAAAGCTCAAACCCGCGAACGCATCCTCAAGGCTGCCAGTGCGGCGCTGATTCAGCGCGGCCCGGCCGAGCCGAGCGTGGGCGAAGTGATGGGCGCGGCCGGCCTGACGGTCGGCGGTTTCTACGCCCACTTCGAAAGCAAGGACGCGTTGATGCTGGAAGCGTTCAAGCAACTGCTCGGTCATCGCCGTGGCTTGATCGCTGACATGGATGCCGAGCTGACCGGTGAAGAGCGTCGCGCCTTGGTCGCGGCGTTTTATCTGTCGCGTAAACACCGTGACTCCACCGAGCATGCGTGCCCGATTCCGGCTTCGGTCGGTGAGCTGGGTCGTCTGCCGGACGAGTTTCGTGTGGCGTTGAATGAGCATGTGGAGTTGATGGTCGCGCAGTTGGCGGCCAGCCCGGAAGACACCGACAAAGCCTTGGCCGACATGGCCTTGATGGTCGGTGGTTTGTCTCTGGCACGCGCGCTGGGGCCAGGAGAGTTGTCCGATCGATTGCTGCGCGCCGCCAAGTCGGCGGTGCTATGACCTGAAGGCAGAGCCTTGGGAGTTAGCGATGAGCACGTTGAAGTGGGTTCGTGGCGTTAATGGCACCTTGGGATGGTTCGCACCGAAACTGGTGGCGAGCAAAATGCGACTGGCGTTCATGACTCCACGGGAACTACCGCCCCGTGATTGGGAATTGCCGCTGCTGGCCAAATCCGAGCGAATCACCTTGCGCTTCGGCCTCTCGGCACTGCGTTGGGGGCAGGGGCCAGCGGTCTTGCTGATGCACGGTTGGGAAGGGCGGCCAACGCAGTTCGCCAGCCTGATCACGGCGCTGGTCGATGCCGGTTATACCGTGGTCGCGCTAGACGGCCCGGCTCACGGTCGTTCGCCTGGTCGCGAAGCAAATGTGGTGCTGTTTGCCCGGGCCATGCTTGAAGCCGCTGCCGAATTGCCGCCGCTGCAAGCGGTCATCGGTCACTCCATGGGCGGCGCCAGCGCGATGCTCGCGGTCCAATTGGGTTTGCGCACCGAAACCCTGGTCACCATTGCCGCCCCGGCGCGAATTCTTGGGGTGCTGCGCGGCTTCGCGCGCTATGTACGGTTACCGCCAAAAGCCCGTTCGGCGTTCATTCGTCAGGTCGAGAAAGACGTTGGCATGCGCGCTGCGACGCTGGATGTCGCGCACTACCAGCTCGACATGCCCGGCTTGATCGTGCATGCCGAAGATGACTGCTATGTCCCGGTCAAGGAATCGCAACTCATTCACGAGGCCTGGTTCGACAGTCGCCTGTTGCGCCTGCAAGAGGGCGGACATCAACGGGTACTGGCCGACCCTCGGGTGATTGATGGCGTGCTATCCCTGCTGGCCGGTCGCAGTCTGCAATCGCGCCAATCGGCTTGAGCATCCGTTACACTGCCCCGGTCGAATAATCTGACCGGGAGCGGGACATGGGCTGGGATCGGGCAACGCCATTTATTATTGATCTGGAGGTAGGCGCCGAAGACATCGACGGGCTGGGCCACGCGAATAACGCGGTGTACGTGACCTGGCTCGAACGTTGTGCCTGGCGCCATTCCCAGCGGCTTGGCCTGGACCTGGTCGAGTATCGGCGGCTGGATCGCGCGATGGCGGTGGTGCGGCACGAGATTGACTACCTGGCGGCAGCCTATGAAGGCGATGAGTTGCAGTTGGCGACCTGGATCGTCGATTGGGACCAGCGCCTGAAAATGACCCGCCACTTCCAATTGAAGCGCCCTAGCGACAACACCACCTTGCTGCGGGCCCAGACCACCTTCGTCTGCATCGAACTGTCCACCGGCAAACCCAAGCGCATGCCGGCGGAGTTCATTGAGGGTTACGGTCCGGCGTTGCTGTCGCAAACTCTGGAAGCCACCAAAATCTAAATGTGAGGAGCGGGCTTGCTCGCGAAAGCGGTGTGTCAGAAAACCTTAATGCTGACTGATACACCGCTTTCGCGAGCAAGCCCGCTCCCACAAGGGATCTGCGATGTTCTGCAGATTTCTCGCGCATCCAGTAAACTGCCGCACGTTTTTCGTTGAGTGTGTTTTTCATGCAAATTGCTTTGGCGCCCATGGAGGGGTTGGTCGACAACATCCTGCGGGACGTGCTGACCCGTGTGGGCGGTATCGATTGGTGCGTGACCGAGTTTATTCGGATCAACGATCAGCTGCTCACGCCTGCCTATTTCCATAAGTTCGGCCCTGAACTGCTGACCGGTGCCCGGACCGCGTCTGGCGTGCCGTTGCGCGTGCAACTGCTGGGTTCTGACCCGGTGTGCCTGGCGGAAAACGCCGCGCTGGCCTGCGAACTGGGTTCCGAGGTCATCGACCTGAACTTCGGCTGCCCGGCCAAGACCGTCAACAAGTCTCGCGGCGGCGCGGTGCTGCTCAAAGAACCTGAGTTGCTGAACCAGATTGTCGAGCATGTTCGTCGTGCCGTCCCGGCGCACATCCCGGTGACCGCCAAGATGCGCCTCGGTTTCGACAGTCCCGACGGCGCGCTGGTGTGCGCCACGGCCCTGGCCGAAGGTGGCGCGGCGCATATCGTGGTCCATGCACGAACCAAAACTGACGGCTACAAGCCGCCGGCCCATTGGGAGTGGATTCCTCGGGTGCAAGACGTGGTCAAGGTCCCGGTGTTCGCCAACGGCGATATCTGGAGCGTCGAAGACTGGCGTCGTTGCCGCGAAATCAGCGGCGTTGAGGACATCATGCTCGGTCGCGGCCTGGTCTCGCGCCCGGATCTGGCCCGGCAAATCGCCGCGGCGCGCGCCGGTGAGGAAGTGGTCGAGATGACCTGGGCCGAGTTGCTGCCGCTGATTCAGGACTTCTGGCTGCAAGCCAAGGCGCAGATGACGGCACGCCAATCGCCGGGTCGCTTGAAGCAGTGGCTGGCGATGCTGACCCGCAATTATCCCGAAGCGGTAGAGCTTTTCACCGTTCTGCGTCGCGAGACTGAACTGGATCATGTCTCGCGTTTGCTGGGTCTTCAGGTGGCTGAAGCCGCCTGAAAAAAATCTGTAAATAATCTCTTGAAAAGCAATCAGCGGTCCTTATTTAAGGATTACGCGATGCCGAATTCGGGTCGCGGAGACAAAAAACTTGCTGATATGTTTTCAGGAGATTTGAATCATGAGTACTGCATTTTCCATGGCTCCACTGTTCCGTTCCTCTGTTGGTTTCGACCGTTTCAATGACTTGTTCGAAACCGCGCTGCGCAACGAGCCAGGCAGCACCTACCCACCTTACAACGTGGAAAAATACGGCGACGACCAATACCGCATCGTCGTAGCGGCCGCCGGTTTCCAGGAAGAAGACCTGGACCTGCAAGTGGAAAAGGGTGTGCTGACCATCAGTGGCGGCAAACGTGACGCGACCGAAGACGTCACTTATCTGTACCAGGGCATCGCACAGCGTGCCTTCAAACTGTCCTTCCGTCTGGCGGACCATATCGAAATCAAGGCCGCCGGTCTGAGCAACGGTTTGTTGAGCATCGACCTGTTGCGGGTGATTCCGGAAGAGGCGAAAGCCAAACGCATCCCAATCAATGGGACGCAAAAACCGGCTCTGCAGCACTGAGTCAGAGCAATGAAAAGGGCGCCACTGGCGCCCTTTTTTGTGTTCGTCATTTGAGCAGCTTTTGAAACTCCTCCACCGGCAGCGGTGGGCTGTGCAAATACCCCTGATAGAAATAGCAGCCCAGCCCCTGCAAGAATTCCAGCTGTTCTGGCGTCTCCACCCCTTCGGCAATCACTTTCAATTCCAGGCTGCGGGCCATGGCGACAATGGCGCGGATGATCTCGGCGTCGTTGGGGTCGGTGGTGGCGTCGCGGATGAATGACTGGTCGATTTTCAGGGTGTCGACCGGCAGGCGCTTGAGGTAGGTCAGTGAGGAGTAACCGGTGCCGAAGTCGTCCATGGCAAAGCTCACGCCGAGTTTCTTCAGGCGACGCATTTTGTTGATGGTGTCTTCCAGGTTCTGGATCACGATGCCTTCGGTGATTTCCAGTTTCAGCAGCGAGCAGGGCAGGCCGTGACTGACGAGGCTGTGCTCGATACGTTCGACGAAGTCGGTCTGGCGGAATTGTCGCGGGCTGATGTTGACGCACAGGCTGAAGTCCAGCGGATCTATCAGGTTCTTGGCCATCAGCTGTTTGAAGGCGCTGCAGGCTTCGTCGACGATCCAGGTGCCGACTTCCAGAATCAGCCCGCTGTCCTCCAGCACCTTGATGAACTCGGTGGGCGATTGCGGACCGAGTACCGGATGGTTCCAGCGCACCAGGGCCTCGGCGCCGACGATGCGGTTGTCCCGGGCATCGATCTGGGGTTGGTAGTGCACGCGGAACTCGCCTCGGGAAAGGGCCAGGCGCAGGTCGGTTTCCATGCGCAGGCGCTCGCTCGCGGCCTTCTGCATGGTGTTGTGATACATCTGCGTGGTGTTGCGGCCTGAATCCTTGGCCCGATAGAGGGCGATGTCGGCGCGTTTGAGCAAGTCGGTCGGCGTCGAACCGTGATCGGGAATCAGCGCAATACCGATACTCGGCGTTACTTGCAAACGTTGGCCGTCGAGGAACATCGGCTCCGACAGCAATTCGCGCAAGGTGTCAGCCAGGTCCCGGACTTGGGCGCTGACCTCGTTGCGTGAACCTTCGAGGCCGCTGAGCAACACCACGAACTCATCACCGCCCAGCCGCGCGACGGTGTCTTCCATGCGCACGCTGGCTTCAAGGCGCGCGGTGATGATTTTCAGCACCGTATCGCCGACTGGATGACCGAGCGAATCGTTGATGTGCTTGAAGTGATCGAGATCGAGGAACATCAAGGCGCCGCGCAGGTTGTGGCGTTTGAGCAGGGCGATTTGCTGGCTCAGGCGATCCATCAGCAGTGCGCGGTTGGGCAGGTTGGTCAGCGGGTCGTGGTAGGCCAGGTGACGGATCTGCGCTTCGGCGTTTTTCAGCAGGCTGACGTCTCGCGCGGTCAGTAGCAGGCAAGCGGTTTCGTTGAGGGTGATCGGTTCCACCGAGACTTCCACCGTCAGCAACTCGCCGCGCTTGTTGCGCCCGAGCATTTCCTGGTGGTGCACCCGGCCTTTGATCTGTAGTTCAGCCAACAGCGCCGAACGTTGTTTTTCTTCGGCCCAGATACCCACCTGATACACGGTGCGGCCGACCACTTCGTCGGCGCGGTAACCCGTGAGGCGGCAGAAACCATCGTTGACTTCCAGATAGCGCCCGGTATCGCGCTCGGTGATGGTGATGGCGTCGGGGCTGGAGTGGAACGCCTTGGCGAACTTTTCCTCGCTGGCCTTGAGCGCCGCCTCCGAACGTTGTTGCTGAGTGATGTCGCGTAGGGTGGTGACGATGCACGGTTGGTCGCCGACGCTGATCTGTCGGCTGGAAATCACGCAGGTCAGGGATTGTCCGTCTTTGTGCTGGACGAGGATCGCCACGTTGTTCAGGCCCTGTTCGCGGATCACCTGTTCGATTCGTTGCAGGCTTTTCGCCGAGGCATCCCACAGGCCGATTTCGTCGGCGCTGCGACCAATGACATCGGCGGTGCTCCAGCCAAAGGTCTGGGAAAAACTGGAGTTGATCTCGATGAACTGGCCGGTGTCCTGGCGGGTCACGCAGATTGGGTCCGGGCTGACCTGGAACAGCGTCGCGAATTTTTCTTCGGAGGCTACCAGCCTCTGCTCGCGCTCCACCTGATCGGTAATGTCGAGCAGGGTGCCCGCCATGCGCAGCGGCGCGCCATTGTTATCGCGATAGAGCCGGGCGCGGCTTTCCAGGTAGCGCGAGCTGCCGTCGGCCAGTTGCACGCGGTAGGTCACCTGATAGTTGCCGGCCGGGCCTTCGCGCAGGCTGCGGTAGGCGTCGCGCATGTTGTCGCGTTCTTCACCGGGTACGCCTTCAAAAAACGCTTCGAAGGATTCATGGAAGGGTTTGGCTTCCAATCCATGCAACTGGGCGGCACGGGCCGAGCCGTAAAGCATGCCGCTAGGGATGTGCCAGTCCCACGTTCCGAGTTGCGCCGAGTCCAGGGCCAGGTCGAGGCGTTCTTGGCTGTCTTTCAGGGCATGCTCGGCGGCCTTGCGTTCGGTGGTGTCGAGAAACGTACTCAGCAAATACGGCTGGCCTTCGAGTTCGACTTTTTGGGCGCTAAGAATACCGTCGTGGATCTGGCCATTGCTGGCGCGAAATTGCACCTCCATGCTGGTCAGTTCGCCTTTGGCCTTGGTGGCCTTGACCAGTTGCGCCCGTTGCTCCGGATGCACCCAAAGGCCCAGTTCCAGAGTGGTACGGCCAATGGCGTTCTGAACGGGCCAGCCGAACAGGCTTTCAAAATACTGGTTGGCCTCGGTGATCAGGCCGTCTTCCTGGCGGGTCAGCAATACCATGTTCGGGCACAGGTGAAACAGCGTCGCGAAGCGTTTTTCCGAACTGCTCAACGCCTGTTCGCGCTGGCGCTGGTGGGTGATTTCGCGGATCACGCCAATCATCCGTGGCCGGCCGTGTTTGTCCGGCAACAGGCTGCCATTGATTTCCAGCCAGTGCAGACTGCCGTCGGGCCAGCGAATGCGGTGATGCATTGCCTGCTCCAGTGGCGCACCGGCGATCACCGCGTGGAAGGCGCGAATGGTTTTCGCCCGATCCTCCGGGGGCAGCAAGTCGAGGTATTCCAGATCGGCCGGCAGGGGCTGCCGGGGATCGAAACCGAACAATGCCTGAGTGCCTCGGGACCAACTGATCTGCCCGCGCTCGATGTCCCAGTACCAGGCGCCCAAACGTGCGCCGTTGAGGGCGGCCAGCAATTGCGGGGCACTTTCCCAGCTCTGCTCGGACCGTTTTGGGTCAAGCGCCTGTATACGCGGCATTGGCGGAACACGGTCAACAGATTTCGGCATTGGCAAGCCTTGTGCTGAATTGGGCGTTAGGCACAGCGATTCGCGGCTCTATAGCAGTAGCACAACTTAGCCTTGAGTCCCTGGCAGATCGATTTGTGCATCCAGCAGGGCCATAAAGGCCCGTGCCGCATTCGACAGCGTCCTTTCGGTGTGCAGGATATAGCCTAGCTGGCGAGTGAGTTGTATGCCCGGCAAAGGTATTCGTGCAACCTGATCATCCAGCATGGTGCGCGGCAACACGCTCCAGGCGAGGCCAATCGAGACCATCATCTTGATGGTTTCCAGGTAATTGGTGCTCATGGCGATGTTCGGCGTCAGCCCCCGGGCCTCGAACAGGCGCCGGACAATATGGTGGGTAAAGGTATTGCCGCCGGGGAACACCGCCGGGTGCAGGGCGATATCCGCCAGGCTGACCGGGCCGTTGCTGATCAACGAATGCTCTGGAGCGACCACGAAATCCAGCGGGTCGTCCCACACTGGCGTGGCCTTGACCAGCGCGTGGGGCTCCGGTGCCAGGGTGATGACCGCCAGTTCCGCGCGGCCGTGGAGGATTTCTTCGTAGGCCACTTCCGAATCGAGGAACTGAATATCCAGCGCCACCTGCGGGTAACGTCGGGTGAATTCCCTTAATAAGGGTGGCAAACGATGCAGGCCGATGTGGTGACTGGTGGCCAGGGTCAGACGGCCGGTCACTTCGCCGGTCAGGTTGGTCAAAGCACGGCGGGTGTCATCCAGTACATTCAGAATCTGATAGGCCCGCGGCAACAGCGCGCGTCCGGCCTCGGTCAGGCTGACTTCCCGCCCCAGGCGATCGAACAGCCGCACCTTTAATTGCTGCTCCAGCCCGGCGATGCGTTTGCTGATCGCCGGTTGCGTCAGGTGCAACCGTTCACCGGCCCCGGAGAAGCTCCCGGTCTCGGCGATCGCGATAAAAGCGTTGAGGTTGGCCAGATCCATTTGGTGTATTCCAGTTGGTTATCCAAAGCATAAAAAATATGAATTTGAGTTATTTAATGTAACCCCCTAGGATCGACCTCACAAGCCAAGGGGTTATTGAACCTGTTCAAAACCCAGGGCATAGAAACAAGCTGATGAGGAAACCGTCTGATGGCCGGCAAAACGCTCTACGACAAGCTCTGGGATTCGCATTTGGTCAAGCAGCGCGACGATGGCTCTGCGCTGATCTACATCGATCGTCACATCATCCACGAAGTGACCTCGCCGCAAGCCTTCGAAGGCCTGCGTCTGGCCGGGCGCAAGCCTTGGCGTATCGATGCCAACATCGCGACCCCGGACCACAACGTACCGACCACCCCGGAGCGCAAGGGCGGCATCGAAGCCATTGCTGACCAGGTCTCGCGTTTGCAGGTCCAGACCCTCGACGATAACTGTGACGAATACGGCATCGTCGAATTCAAGATGAATGACGTGCGCCAAGGCATCGTCCACGTTATCGGCCCGGAGCAGGGCGCGACGTTGCCGGGCATGACCGTGGTCTGCGGCGACTCCCACACCTCGACCCACGGCGCGTTCGGTGCCCTGGCTCACGGTATCGGCACTTCCGAGGTCGAGCACGTGCTCGCCACGCAGTGCCTGGTCGCCAAGAAAATGAAGAACATGCTGGTGTCGGTCGAGGGCCAACTGCCGTTCGGCGTGACTGCCAAGGACATCGTCCTCGCCGTGATCGGCAAGATCGGCACCGCCGGCGGCAACGGCCACGCCATCGAATTCGCCGGTAGCGCGATTCGTGATCTGTCCGTTGAAGGCCGCATGACCATCTGCAACATGTCCATTGAGGCCGGCGCTCGCGTAGGTCTGGTGGCGGCTGACGAAAAAACCGTGGCTTATGTGAAGGGCCGTCCATTCGCCCCGAAAGGCGCGGAATGGGACTTGGCCGTAGAAGCCTGGAAAGATTTGGTGACTGATAAGGACGCCAAGTTCGACACCATCGTCGAGCTCGACGCGACCCAGATCAAACCGCAAGTCAGCTGGGGCACGTCGCCCGAGATGGTGCTGGCCGTCGATCAGAACGTTCCGGATCCGGCCAAGGAAATGGATCTGGTCAAGCGTGGCTCCATCGAGCGCGCCTTGAAGTACATGGGTTTGACCGCCAATCAGGCGATCACCGACATTCAGCTGGACCGCGTGTTCATTGGCTCCTGCACCAACTCGCGGATCGAAGATTTGCGCGCTGCGGCGGTCATCGCCAAGGGCCGCAAAGTGGCGTCGACCATCAAGCAGGCCATCGTGGTGCCGGGGTCGGGTCTGGTGAAGGCCCAGGCTGAATCCGAAGGCCTGGACAAGATTTTCCTCGACGCCGGCTTCGAATGGCGCGAACCAGGCTGCTCGATGTGCCTGGCGATGAACCCGGACCGTTTGGAGTCGGGCGAACATTGCGCCTCGACCTCCAACCGCAACTTCGAAGGCCGTCAGGGCGCCGGTGGCCGTACGCACCTCGTGAGCCCGGCCATGGCCGCCGCCGCCGCTGTGAACGGTCGTTTCGTCGACGTCCGTGAATTGATCTAAAGGAGCGCAGCATGAAAGCTTTTACCCAGCACACTGGTCTTGTCGCGCCCTTGGATCGTGCCAACGTCGACACTGACCAGATCATTCCGAAGCAATTCTTGAAGTCGATCAAGCGCACGGGTTTCGGCCCGAACCTGTTCGATGAATGGCGCTACCTGGATGTTGGGCAGCCGTATCAGGACAACTCCAAGCGCCCGCTGAACAAGGACTTCGTCCTCAACGCCGAGCGTTATCAAGGCGCCAGCGTGTTGCTGGCCCGTGAAAACTTCGGTTGCGGCTCCAGCCGTGAACACGCGCCGTGGGCGCTGGAAGAGTACGGTTTCCGCAGCATCATCGCGCCGAGCTACGCCGACATCTTCTTCAACAACAGCTTCAAGAACGGCTTGCTGCCGATCATCCTGAGCGACGCTGATGTTGATGAACTGTTCCAGCAGGTTGAAGCGAATCCTGGCTATCAGTTGCAGGTTGATCTGGAAGCCCAGACCGTGACCCGTCCGGATGGCAAAGTGTTGGGCTTTGAGATTGATGCGTTCCGCAAGCATTGCCTGCTCAATGGCCTGGACGATATCGGCCTGACGCTGCAGGACCATGAAGCGATTGCGACGTTTGAAGCCAAGCACCGTGCGAGCCAGCCTTGGTTGTTTCGCGACGCGTGATTGATCTGAAATTGATGTAGGCAGCGCCGGCCTCTTCGCGAGCAAGCCCGCTCTCACATTGGGCTCGCGGTGTACTCAGCACCAATCTGGGAGCGGACTTGCTCGCGAAGACGGCAGTCCAGACAACACAAGGCTAAACCCCAAAAAGGAAGTCCCATGACCAGCACCGCCCAGCACACTCAGGTTGTACAAAAGCAATTCGGTGAACAGGCTTCGGCCTACCTGAGCAGTGCCGTGCACGCTCAAGGTACCGAGTTCGCTCTGCTACAGGCTGAACTGGCAGGGCAGGGCGATGCCCGGGTGCTGGACCTCGGCTGCGGCGCCGGTCACGTGAGTTTTCACGTGGCGTCGCTGGTCAAGGAAGTGGTGGCTTACGACCTGTCGCAGCAGATGCTCGACGTGGTCGCCGCCGCGGCAGTCGATCGTGGCTTGAGTAATGTCTCCACGGTCAACGGCGCCGCCGAGCGCTTGCCATTCGCCGATGGCGAGTTCGATTTCGTTTTCAGCCGTTATTCGGCACACCATTGGAGCGATCTTGGCTTAGCCCTGCGGGAAGTCCGTCGGGTGCTTAAGCCGGGCGGGGTGGCGGCGTTCATCGACGTGTTGTCACCGGGCAGCCCGTTGTTCGACACTTACCTGCAAAGCGTCGAAGTACTGCGCGACACCAGCCATGTGCGCGATTATTCCGCCGGCGAGTGGTTGCGTCAGGTCAGCGAAGCGGGGTTGCATACCCGTAGCACCACGCGTCAACGGCTGCGCCTGGAGTACACCTCCTGGGTCGAACGCATGCGCACGCCGCAGGTGATGCGCGCGGCGATCCGCGAGTTGCAGCAGTCGATGGGCAACGAAGTACGCGAATATTTTGAGATTGAGGCCGATGGTTCGTTCAGTACAGATGTGCTGGTGCTGTGGGCTGAACGGTAAGCTCTGAACGATAGCCGCCGAGCGATAGACTTTTTCCGGGCGTGCCCCAAGGGCACACCGACTGATGACATGAGGAAAGCATGAGCAAGCAGATTCTGATTCTCCCAGGTGACGGTATTGGCCCGGAAATCATGGCCGAAGCGGTCAAGGTGCTGGAATTGGCCAACGACAAGTACAGCCTGGGCTTCGAACTGAGCCACGACGTCATCGGTGGCGCCGCCATCGACAAGCACGGCGTGCCGCTGGCCGATGAAACCCTGGAGCGTGCCCGTGCGGCTGACGCTGTTCTGCTGGGGGCCGTGGGCGGTCCGAAATGGGACACCATTGAACGTGACATCCGTCCTGAGCGTGGTCTGCTGAAAATCCGTGCGCAACTGGGCTTGTTCGGTAACCTGCGTCCGGCGATTCTTTACCCGCAACTGGCCGAAGCGTCGAGCCTGAAGGCCGACATCGTGGCCGGTCTGGATATCCTGATCGTCCGTGAACTGACCGGCGGCATCTACTTCGGCGCCCCGCGCGGCGTGCGCGTGCTGGAAAACGGCGAACGCCAGGCTTATGACACCCTGCCGTACAGTGAAAGCGAAATCCGCCGCATCGCCCGTGTCGGTTTCGACATGGCGCGGGTGCGTGGCAAGAAGGTTTGCTCGGTGGATAAGGCCAACGTGCTGGCCTCCAGCCAGTTGTGGCGCGAAATCGTCGAGCAAGTGGCCAAGGACTACCCGGACGTCGAACTGAGCCACATGTACGTCGACAACGCCGCCATGCAACTGGTGCGTGCACCGAAGCAATTCGACGTGATCGTCACTGACAACCTGTTCGGCGACATCCTGTCCGACCAGGCGTCGATGCTCACCGGTTCTATCGGCATGCTGCCGTCGGCGTCCCTGGATGCCAACAACAAAGGCATGTACGAGCCGTGCCACGGTTCGGCGCCGGACATCGCGGGTCAAGGCATCGCCAACCCGCTGGCGACCATTTTGTCGGTGTCGATGATGCTGCGTTACAGCTTCAATCTGCAGGATGCAGCCGATGCCATCGAGAAAGCCGTGAGCCTGGTCCTGGACCAGGGCCTGCGCACCGGCGACATCTGGTCGACGGGTTGCACTAAAGTCGGGACGCAGGAAATGGGCGACGCAGTAGTCGCCGCGCTGCGGAATCTGTAATCTCTCGGGCCCGCTGCAACTTTCACTCTTGAAAGCAGCGGCCCACTTTTTAAAGAAGGTGTAGTTGCGATGAAACGTGTAGGTCTGATCGGTTGGCGCGGTATGGTCGGTTCCGTGCTCATGCAGCGGATGCTGGAAGAGCAGGATTTCGATCTTATTGAGCCGGTGTTTTTCACCACTTCCAATGTCGGTGGCCAAGGCCCGTCCGTGGGCAAGGACATTGCTCCGCTCAAAGACGCTTACAGCATTGAAGAGCTGAAAACCCTCGACGTGATTCTGACCTGCCAGGGTGGCGACTACACCAGCGAAGTCTTCCCGAAACTGCGCGAAGCCGGCTGGCAGGGTTACTGGATCGACGCCGCTTCCAGCCTGCGCATGCAGGATGACGCGGTGATCGTGCTGGACCCGGTGAACCGCAAGGTCATCGACCAGCAGCTCGACGCGGGCACCAAGAACTACATCGGCGGCAACTGCACCGTCAGCCTGATGCTGATGGGCCTGGGCGGTCTGTTCGAAGCCGGTCTGGTGGAGTGGATGAGCGCCATGACCTATCAGGCGGCCTCCGGTGCCGGCGCGCAGAACATGCGTGAACTGATCAAGCAAATGGGCGCGACCCACGCGGCTGTCGCCGATCAACTGGCTGACCCGGCCAGCGCCATCCTCGACATCGACCGTCGTGTCGCCGAAGCCATGCGCAGCGACGCGTACCCGACCGAAAACTTCGGCGTACCGCTGGCCGGCAGCCTGATCCCGTGGATCGACAAGGAACTGCCGAACGGTCAGAGCCGTGAAGAGTGGAAGGCCCAGGCCGAGACCAACAAAATCCTCGGGCGTTTCAAGAGTCCGATCCCGGTGGATGGTATCTGCGTGCGCATCGGCGCCATGCGTTGCCACAGCCAGGCGCTGACCATCAAGCTGAACAAAGACGTGCCGATCGCCGACATCGAAGGGCTGATCAGCCAGCACAACCCTTGGGTCAAGCTGGTGCCGAACAACCGCGAAGCCAGCATTCAGGAGCTGAGCCCGACGAAAGTCACCGGCACCCTGAACGTCCCGGTTGGCCGTCTGCGCAAGCTGAACATGGGCACGCAGTACGTCGGCGCGTTCACCGTTGGCGACCAACTGCTGTGGGGCGCGGCCGAACCGCTGCGTCGCATGCTGCGGATTCTGCTCGAGCGTTGATCGATTGAAGCAATGAAAGAACCCGTGCCTTGAAAGAGGTGCGGGTTTTTTTATTCCCCGACAAGCTGAAACTCACCGGGCGCCTGATAGGCCGTCTTCGCGGGCAAGCCCGCTCCCACATTTGATCTGTGGTGTTCTCGCGATCAATGTGGGGGCGGGCATGCTCGCGAAGAGACCGGCACAACACCACCTGTCCCGAGCAGAATTGCCTCCATGCCCCCTAGCCGGTAAAGTGCCGCTCCCCCGTTTCGCCAGAGATAGAACCATGAGCCAGTCCTTTGATATCGCCGTGATCGGCGCCACCGGTACTGTCGGCGAAACGCTCGTGCAGATTCTCGAAGAGCGCGACTTCCCGGTCGGCAACCTGCACCTGCTGGCCAGCAGCGAATCGGCCGGGCATTCGGTCCCGTTTCGCGGCAAGAACGTGCGGGTGCGGGAGGTCGATGAGTTTGACTTCAGCAAGGTCCAGTTGGTGTTCTTCGCTGCCGGCCCGGCCGTCACCCTGAGTTTCGCTTCCCGTGCCGTGGCGGCCGGTTGCTCGCTGATCGACCTGTCCGGCGCCTTGCCAGCCGATCAAGCGCCGCAAGTGGTGCCCGAAGCCAACGCTGGCGTCCTCGCCGGATTGAAAAAGCCGTTTCAGGTCAGCAGCCCAAGCCCGTCAGCGACCACGCTGGCGGTAGTACTGGCGCCGTTGCTCGGTTTGCTCGACCTGCAACGCATCAACCTGACCGCCAGCCTGGCCGTCTCTGCACAAGGTCGCGAGGCTGTGACCGAACTGGCCCGCCAAACCGCTGAGCTGCTCAATGTGCGTCCACTGGAGCCAACTTTCTTTGATCGGCAGATGGCCTTTAACCTGTTGGCGCAGGTCGGCAAGCCGGATGACCAAGGTCATACGCTGCTGGAAAAACGTCTGGTGCGCGAGCTGCGCCAGGTCATGGCCCTGCCTTTATTAAAGATTTCCGTCACTTGCATTCAAGCCCCGGTGTTTTTTGGCGATAGCTTTAACGTGACCCTGCAGTCTGCGAGCGACATCGACCTGACGAAAGTCAACGCCGCCCTGGAAGACGCGCCCGGTATCGAGCTGGTAGAAGCCGGCGATTATCCGACGCCGGTGGGCGACGCGGTAGGGCAGGACGTGGTCTACGTTGGTCGGGTTCGCCATGGTATCGACGACCTGTCGGAACTTAATTTGTGGCTGACGTCAGATAACGTACGTAAAGGCGCCGCGCTCAATGCTGTGCAGGTGGCTGAATTGTTGATAAAAGACCTGCTGTAAAAGATACTTGGCAACAACTTTTTCGAATGATCCCGGCCGAGCACCATGCTTGGCCGGATTGCTGTAGGCGAGCCACTTTCCGGGGCTTCGCGTGGCATGAATGAAACGATCGCGCGCGACGACCCTTCGCCGCCGCGCGCAATGCCTTACGGCAGCGGCATCAACACCTTCTCGCTGGCCGAGGAATGTTCAAACAAAGGATGAGGCTATGGTTCAAGTTCGCAAACTGGTGTTAGCAATAGCGGCCGCCTCGGCGCTGTCCTCCGGTATGGCGCATGCCCTCGGGCTCGGGGAACTGACCCTGAAGTCGACGCTGAACCAGCCTTTGGTGGCGGAAATCGAGTTGCTCGACGTCAAGGATCTCACCGCTGCCGAAGTGGTGCCGAGCCTGGCTTCGCCCGAAGATTTCGCCAAGGCCGGTGTCGATCGCCAGGCGTTTCTTAACGACCTGACCTTTACTCCGGTGCTCAACGCCAGCGGCAAAAGCATCCTGCGTGTGACATCAAGCAAGCCCCTCTCCGAGCCGATGGTGAAATTCCTGGTTCAGGTGATGTGGCCCAACGGTCGACTGCTGCGCGATTACAGCGTGCTGCTCGATCCGTCCAAATTCTCGCCGCAGACCGCCGAAGCGGCTGCGCAGCCTGCACCGACTCAAACCGTTGCCGCGCCTGTCACTGGTGCGACCAAACCGACCCAGTACACCACCACGCCGCGCGATACCCTGTGGGAAATCGCTGCGAAGGCGCGCAATGGCGGGTCGGTTCAGCAAACCATGCTGGCCATCCAGGCGTTGAACCCGGATGCCTTCATCGACGGCAACATCAATCGCCTGAAAACCGGTCAGGTGCTGCGTCTGCCGGATCAGGCGCAGAGCACCAGCCTGCCGCAAACCAAAGCCATCGCCGAAGTGTCCGCGCAGAACACCGCGTGGCGTCAGGGGCGTCGCTACGTCGCGAAGACCGGTGCCGGGCAACAACAACTCGATGCGACCAAACGTCCTCGCGGTGATGGCGCACCTTCGCAAGCCGCCAGGGACAATCTGAGCCTGGTGTCTGCCGAGACCGGCAAGGCCGGTGGCAAAGGTGCCGCAGGCGACGCCAAGGCCTTGGGCAACAAGCTGGCCGTCACCCAGGAAAGCCTCGACACGACCCGTCGTGACAACGAGGAACTGAAAAGCCGCATGGCCGATCTGCAAAGTCAGCTGGACAAGCTGCAACGCCTGATCGAGCTGAAAAACAATCAACTGGCCAAGTTGCAAGCCGACGGCGCTGCGGGTGCACCGGCTGCTGCGACTGCGCCAGCGATCACTGCCGAACTGGCGGCCAACCCTGCGGCAACCCCTGCAGAAGCTGCACCGGAAACGCCAGCCCCTGCGGCGGCTGCACCTGAGGCAACGCCGGCTCCGGCACCTGCCGAGGCACCAATCGAGCCGACGCCTGCAGCGTCCGACGATCAGCAATTCAAAGAGCTGCTGACCAATCCGTGGCTTCTGGGTCTGGCCGGTGGCGGTGCCGTGGTGCTGCTGTTCCTGCTGCTGTTGCTGGCTCGTCGCCGCAAAGCGCAGCAAGAAGCCGAGAAGCATCTGCGCATGGCCCGCGCCTTGTCCGAGGAGCAGGAATTTTCTGCTGATCACGACCTGCCGGAAAGCAGCTTCGAAGGTTTGGAAACTCCGCCGCCGAGCGTGAAACTCGCGACCGCACCGGCTCCTGCTTCTGCGCCAGCACCGAAACCCGCTCCGGCCCCGGCTCCGGTGATCGCTCCGGTGGTGGTCACGCCGCCGATCGCCGCACCTCTGGTATCGCCTGCTTTCGAGCGCGATGACGACGTTCTTAGCAAGGCGCAGTCGCACATCAACGCTGGTCGTTTGAATCAGGCTGCCGCGTTGCTGGAAGATGGCATCAAGCAAGAGCCACAGCGCAGCGATTTGCGCCTGAAACTGATGGAAGTCTACGGTCAGCAGGGCGACCGTGATGCGTTCGTCGCCCAGGAGCGCCAGTTGGTGGCCAACGGTGACAACTTTGCCCAGGTCGAAAAACTGAAAAGCCGCTTCCCGGCCATGGCCATTGCGGCGGCTGGCGGCATCGCAGCGGCTGCCGTCGCTGCCGAGCTGGACGCGCAATACGTCAAGGATCTGCTGCTGGATGAGCCAGAAACACCTGCGCCGGCATTGGCCGATGACGACTTCGACAGCGCCTTCGATCTGAGTCTGGATGATCTGGAAACCGCTTCTCCGGCCGTGGTTGTACCTGAGCCAGACGCTGTGGCTGAACTCGATGAATTCCCGCTGGATGACGATTTGAGCTTCGAGTCGGTGTTGCAGCAGCAGACTGAAATAAAGGAAAACCTCGACGACCTGTCGGACTTCGATCTGGACATGGACCTCGGCAGCAATGCTTCGCCAGCGACCCTGGCCGAAGACGATTTCCTGTTGAGCCTGGACGACGACATCAAGGACTTGCCTGTGACAGCATCGGCGGCTCCGGAAGTTGCCCAGGACGATCTGGAGTTGCCCGCCGACTTCGATCTGTCGTTGTTGGATGAAATGGATACTCCAGGTGCGCCGGATGCCTTTGCGGCGGAGCTGGAGGACGTCAACGCTGAGCTGGATCGTCTGTCCCAGAACTTGGGCGAGCCGACTTTCACCGCCGAAGACGCCTTGGCTTCCGCAGCGGACGAGCCGGAATTCGATTTCCTCTCCGGCACTGACGAAGTCGCCACCAAACTCGATCTGGCCCAGGCCTACATCGACATGGGCGATGCCGATGGCGCACGGGACATCCTCAATGAGGTGGTTACCGAGGGCGATGACGGTCAGAAGAGCGAAGCCAAGGAAATGCTTTCGCGCCTGGCTTGAGTCATCGACACGGCATAAACAAAAACGGCAGCCCATTGAGGCTGCCGTTTTTGTTTGAGCGATGGTGCGAGGGTGTCTGTCAGGCCGCTTTCGCGAGCAAGCCCGCTCCCACGTTGGATCGTGTTGTCCGCAGCATTTGTGCCCGGCACCAATCCCCTGTGGGAGCGGGCTTGCCCGCGAAGGGGCCTTCGCATTCAATACAGGATCGACTGTTGCACTGGCGTCCCGGTCCGTCAGCCTTATAATGCCCGCCTTCGCGTACATCAGCAGGCTGTCACTCCTTGGCAAATATAGATAATCCGGCCGCCGAAATGGCGGCCGACGGCTTTTTCCGGATCGCGCTGGGCGTCGAATACAAAGGCTCGCGTTACCGCGGCTGGCAGCGCCAGGCCTCCGGCGTGCTCACCGTGCAGGAAACCCTCGAAAAGGCTTTGTCCAAAGTCGCCGACTCACCCGTGTCGCTGCTCTGCGCCGGGCGCACTGACGCCGGCGTGCATGCCTGCGGCCAAGTGGTGCATTTCGATACGCAGGTCGAGCGTACGATGAAAGCCTGGGTCATGGGCGCCAACATCAACTTGCCCCACGACGTCAGCGTCAGTTGGGCCAAGGCTATGCCCGCGGATTTTCACGCACGGTTCAAGGCGATCGCACGGCGCTATCGCTACGTGATCTACAACGATCAGATCCGTCCGGCGCACCTGAACGAAGAAGTCACCTGGAACCACCGTCCGCTGGACGTCGAGCGCATGGCCGAAGCGGCGCAATACCTGGTCGGCACCCACGACTTCAGCGCCTTCCGCGCCGGGCAGTGCCAGGCCAAGTCGCCGATCAAGGAGCTGCATCACCTGCGCGTCACGCGCCACGGCAAGATGATCATGCTGGATATCCGCGCCAGTGCGTTCTTGCACCATATGGTGCGAAATATTGCCGGCGTGCTGATGACCATCGGTGCCGGCGAGCGCCCGGTAGAGTGGATGAAGGACGTGCTGGAGAGCCGCATTCGCCGTTCCGGCGGGGTGACCGCGCACCCGTTCGGCTTGTATCTGGTGCAGGTCGAATACCGGGACGAGTTCGAATTGCCCGAGCGTTACATCGGGCCGCACTTCTTGACCGGTTTCTCGGAACTTGACGGCTGACGCCCTCGAACGCTTTTGTTACCATCCGGGACTTTCTCGGATTTGCCGTGGGGTTTTCTCGATATGTCCGCCGTTCGCAGCAAGATTTGTGGGATTACCCGCATAGAAGATGCGTTGGCAGCGGTCGAGGCCGGGGCCGATGCCATCGGATTTGTGTTTTACGCCAAAAGCCCGAGGGCGGTGACGGTTCAGCAGGCGCGCTCGATCATCAAGGCGCTGCCACCATTCGTGACCACCGTGGGTTTGTTCGTCAACGCCAGCCGCTGCGAGTTGGGGGAAATCCTCGACGCCGTGCCGCTGGACCTGTTGCAGTTCCATGGTGACGAAACCGCGGCCGACTGCGAAGACTGGCACCGTCCGTACATCAAGGCGTTGCGGGTCAAGGCCGGGGATGACATCGCGGCGGCATGCGACGCTTATGCAAGCGCCAGCGGTATTTTGCTCGATACCTATGTCGAAGGCGTTCCCGGCGGAACCGGCGAAGCGTTCGACTGGTCACTGATACCGCAAGGCTTGAGCAAGCCGATCATCCTCGCTGGCGGCTTGACCGCGGATAACGTCGCCGAGGCAATCGCAAGGGTCCGGCCGTATGCCGTGGACGTCAGCGGCGGGGTAGAGGCGAGCAAGGGCATCAAGGATCACGCAAAGATTCAGGCATTCATTAGCGCGGTACGCAGTAGCACGTAGTTGATGTGACGGCTGGCAGACTGCCGCCGTCCACTGCTGTGTGTAAAACAGGCGCACTTACATAAAGCAGGCATGGCTGAGGGTTTTTGGGTTGTACGCAGGTCACGCTTCACTGACCCGGCTGCCCATCGATCATCGCCGCACACATGAATTTAGCTCAAGGGCATACGCGGGGCTGCGAACCAGAGCGTTCGGGCCGCCGGTACTGGAGAAAGAAAGCATGAGCAACTGGTTAGTAGACAAACTGATCCCTTCGATCATGCGTTCCGAGGTCAAGAAGAGCTCGGTGCCTGAAGGTCTTTGGCACAAATGCCCGTCTTGCGAGGCTGTGTTGTATCGTCCGGAGCTGGAAAAGACCCTGGACGTTTGCCCCAAGTGCAATCACCACATGCGTATCGGCGCACGCGCGCGCATCGACATCTTCCTCGACGCCGAAGGCCGTGCTGAACTGGGCGCGGACCTGGAGCCGGTCGACCGTCTGAAATTCCGCGACGGCAAGAAGTACAAGGATCGCCTGACCGCTGCGCAAAAGCAGACCGGCGAAAAAGACGCACTGATCTCCATGAGCGGCACCTTGCTGGGCATGCCGGTTGTGGTCTCGGCCTTCGAATTCTCCTTCATGGGTGGTTCGATGGGTGCCATCGTTGGTGAGCGTTTCGTTCGCGCTGCCAACTATGCGCTGGAAAATCGTTGCCCGATGATCTGCTTCGCCGCCTCTGGTGGTGCGCGGATGCAGGAAGCGCTGATCTCGCTGATGCAAATGGCCAAGACCTCTGCGGTGCTGGCGCGTCTGCGTGAAGAAGGCATTCCGTTCATCTCGGTGCTGACCGACCCGGTCTACGGCGGTGTTTCCGCCAGTCTGGCGATGCTCGGCGACGTGATTGTCGGTGAGCCGAAAGCCCTGATCGGCTTTGCCGGTCCGCGCGTGATCGAGCAAACCGTGCGCGAAAAACTGCCGGAAGGCTTCCAGCGCAGTGAATTCCTGCTGGAGCATGGTGCAATCGACATGATCATTCACCGTCAGGAACTGCGTCCGCGTCTGGGTAACCTGCTGGCCCAACTGACCGGCAAGCCGACGCCGAAATTCGTCGCCGCACCCATCGAGCCGATCGTGGTTCCGCCGGTGCCTGCCAACATATGACCCAACGTACCCTTGGCGAGTGGCTCGCCTACCTTGAGCAGTTGCATCCTTCGGCCATCGATATGGGCCTGGAGCGCTCGCAACAGGTAGCGTCCCGCATGGGACTGGGCAAGCCGGCGCCTCGGGTGATCACGGTCACCGGCACCAACGGCAAGGGCTCTACCTGTGCGTTCGTGGCTTCGTTGCTGCGGGCGCAAGGCCTGAAAGTGGGTGTCTACAATTCTCCGCACCTGCTGCGTTACAACGAGCGGGTGCAAGTCAACGGCGTCGAAGCCACTGACGCCGAACTGTGCGAAGCCTTCGCGGCAGTCGAGGCGGGTCGCGGTGAAACGTCCCTGACTTATTTCGAAATGGGCACCCTGGCGGCGTTCTGGCTGTTTCAACAGGCCAATCTCGATGCCGTGGTGCTGGAAGTCGGCCTGGGCGGGCGCCTGGACACGGTCAACGTGGTGGACGCCGACATGGCGCTGGTCACCAGCATCGGCGTCGATCATGCGGATTATCTGGGTGATACCCGCGAGTCCGTGGCCTTCGAAAAAGCCGGTATTTTCCGCCAGGGCGCGCCTGCGCTCTGTGGCGATCTGAACCCTCCACAACCTCTGCTGGATAAAGCGCGCGAGCTCAGCTGCCCGTTTTTCCTGCGTGGGCGCGATTTTGACCTCGGTATCACCGATCACAACTGGCAATGGCGCGGTCTTGATGCGCAGGGCAATGTAGTCGAGTTGCATGACTTGCCGCTGCTCGATCTGCCGATGGAAAACGCTGCGCTGGCGATGCAGGCGTATCTGTTGCTCGGGTTGCCTTGGGTGGATGCGCAGATTATCGAGGCTTTGCAGGCGACGCGGGTGGTCGGTCGTCTTGATCGCCGCCAGTTCGACTGGCAGGGCAAGCATCTGAACCTGTTGCTGGACGTGGGGCACAACCCCCATGCGGCCGAGTATCTGGCCCGTCGTCTGGCCAGTCGACCACCGACCGGCAAGCGTCTGGCAGTATTCGGATTGCTTGCGGACAAGGATCTGGATGGTGTTGTCGGCGAATTGAATGCTAGTGTCCAGCAATGGGCGGTTGCGCCGCTGGATTCGCCGCGTGCTCGGCCGGTTGCCGATTTGCATGGGGCGTTGCAGAACCTTGGCGCTTCAGTAACGTCCTATGACAGTGTGGCCGCCGCCCTGGAAGGGCAGTGCGCGCTGGCGACGAGCGACGACGAGATTCTGTTGTTCGGATCATTTTATTGTGTCGCCGAGGCCCTTGAATGGCTGGCCCGGCGCTCCACGGAGGAAGCGGCAAATGGCATTGCTGGATAAGGCATACAAGCAGCGTATGGTCGGCGCCCTGGTTCTGGTGGCGCTGGCGGTGATTTTCCTGCCCATGCTGTTTTCCCGCCAGGATGAGCAGCGGCAAGTGACGGTCGAAGCGCCGGCCGCACCGCAAGCGCCTGCGATGCCGCAAGTGCAGGTCGAGCCTGTGGTGGTGCCTGAGCCGCAAGCCTTGCCGCAGGAACCGGTGCCGAGCGATGACGAAATCGCTCAGCAAGAGGCCTCGTCGACGCCGATTGCACCGAGTGTGCCCGTCGCCCCGGCTCCGGTCGCCAAACCGGTCACGCCGCCGCCTGCGCCGGCACCGGCTCCGGTCAACAAGCCCACGACTGCGCCTAGCCAACCCATCACGGCCGCGCCAGGAAAGCCGGATACGACTCAAAGCCGCGTCGATGCAAACGGCTTGTCGGTCAGTTGGTCGGTGCAACTTGCGAGCCTGTCGAACCGTGCAAGCGCGGAAAACCTGCAAAAAACCCTGCGCAGTCAGGGCTACAACGCCTATATCCGGACGGCCGACGGCAAGAATCGCGTATTCGTCGGGCCGCTGATCGAGCGTGCAGAAGCCGATCGTCTGCGTGACTTGTTGAACCGTCAGCAGAACCTCAAGGGTTTTGTGGTGCGTTTCCAGCCTGAGCGCGGTTAAAAACTATCGACCCGATTGAAATGCACTGACAATCGCAGCTTACCGATAAGCATGGGCTCTGCTAAAATGCGCCGCCTTATCCGTCTGTAGGCTGCACTGTGCCATTTACCTGGGTTGACTGGGCGATCGTTGCAATCGTCGCCATCTCCGCATTGATCAGTCTGAGCCGCGGCTTCGTCAAAGAAGCATTATCGCTGGTGACCTGGATCATCGCAGGAGTCGTCGCCTGGATGTTCGGTGGTTCATTGTCCGAGTACCTCACCGGATACATCGAAACGCCATCGGCTCGCGTGATCGCGGGCTGTGCAATCATGTTTGTCGCCACGTTAATCGTAGGCGCAATGATCAATTATCTTATCGGCGAGTTGGTTCGCGTCACCGGGCTGTCCGGGACCGATCGATTCCTCGGCATGGCCTTCGGCGCCGCGCGTGGCGTGTTGCTGGTGGTCGTGGCGGTCGGGCTGTTGAGCTTGGGGCCGGTACAGCAGGACGGGTGGTGGCAAGAGTCACAGCTCGTGCCAAAATTTCTATTGGTCGCAGACTGGTCCAAAAACCTGATCCTCGGGTGGAGCAGTCAGTGGCTTGCCAGCGGAATCAGCGTACCCGCTGATATACCGTTCAAGGAACACCTCTTGCCGATGGCCAAAACGCCTCAGTGAGTTGTGTTCAGTTCAGATCCATTAAGTAGGGGTTGCGTCGCATGTGTGGCATCGTCGGTATCGTCGGTAAGTCGAACGTCAATCAGGCGCTGTATGACGCGCTAACCGTCCTCCAGCACCGCGGCCAGGACGCTGCCGGTATCGTGACCAGCCATGATGGCCGGTTATTCCTGCGCAAGGACAATGGCCTGGTACGTGACGTGTTCCACCAACGTCACATGCAGCGCCTGGTCGGGCACATGGGCATTGGCCATGTGCGTTACCCGACCGCGGGCAGCTCGACTTCGGCCGAAGCCCAACCGTTTTACGTCAACTCGCCTTACGGCATCACCCTGGCGCACAACGGTAACCTGACCAACGTTGAACAGCTGGCCAAGGAGATTTACGAATCTGACCTGCGCCACGTCAACACTAACTCCGATTCGGAAGTGCTGCTCAACGTGTTCGCACACGAGCTGGCTCAGCGCGGCAAGTTGCAGCCTACCGAAGAAGACGTGTTCGCTGCCGTCACCGACGTGCACAACCGTTGCGTCGGCGGCTATGCAGTCGTGGCGATGGTGACTGGTTACGGCATCGTCGGGTTCCGCGACCCGCACGGTATCCGCCCGATCGTCTTCGGTCAGCGTCACACCGACGAAGGCGTCGAGTACATGATCGCTTCCGAAAGCGTCTCCCTGGACGTGCTCGGTTTCACCCTGATTCGCGACCTGGCACCGGGCGAAGCGGTCTATATCACTGAAGACGGCAAGCTGCACACCCGTCAGTGCGCGACCAACCCGTCCCTGACCCCGTGCATCTTCGAACACGTCTACCTGGCGCGTCCGGACTCGATCATCGACGGCGTGTCGGTCTACAAGGCCCGTCTGCGCATGGGTGAGAAACTCGCCGAGAAGATCCTGCGCGAGCGTCCGGATCACGACATCGACGTGGTCATCCCGATTCCGGACACCAGCCGCACCGCAGCCCTGGAGCTGGCGAACCACTTGGGCGTCAAGTTCCGCGAAGGCTTCGTGAAGAACCGCTACATCGGCCGGACCTTCATCATGCCGGGCCAGGCTGCACGGAAAAAATCCGTACGCCAGAAGCTCAATGCCATCGAGCTGGAATTCCGCGGCAAGAACGTGATGCTGGTGGACGACTCCATCGTTCGCGGCACGACGTGCAAGCAGATCATCCAGATGGCTCGCGAAGCCGGCGCCAAAAACGTTTACTTCTGCTCCGCGGCACCGGCTGTGCGGTACCCGAACGTCTACGGCATCGACATGCCGAGCGCTCACGAGCTGATCGCCCACAACCGTTCGACCCAGGACGTGGCCGACCTGATCGGTGCCGACTGGTTGATCTATCAGGACCTGCCTGACTTGATCGAAGCGGTCGGTGGCGGCAAGATCAAGATCGACAAGTTCGATTGCGCGGTGTTCGACGGCCAGTACGTGACCGGTGACGTCGACGAGGCTTACCTGAACAAGATCGAGCAGGCACGCAACGATGCCTCCAAGGTCAAGACGCAGGCAGTCAGTGCGATCATCGATCTGTACAACAACTGAGTAATTACCGGCCCTGAGGGGCCGGTTTTGTATCTACTAAAAGAGCAAGGCAAGGAGTGACAGCATGAGTCAGGATTGGGATGCCGGTCGGCTGGACAGCGACCTCGAAGGCGTAGCGTTCGATACCCTGGCCGTACGCGCCGGTCAGCACCGTACGCCGGAAGGCGAACACGGTGATCCGATGTTCTTCACTTCCAGCTACGTATTCCGTACCGCCGCCGACGCGGCCGCACGCTTTGCCGGGGAAGTGCCGGGCAACGTTTACTCGCGCTACACCAACCCGACCGTTCGCGCGTTCGAAGAGCGCATCGCCGCCCTGGAAAGCGCCGAGCAGGCTGTCGCCACGGCGACTGGCATGGCGGCGATCATGGCGGTGGTGATGAGTCTGTGCAGCGCCGGCGATCACGTACTGGTGTCGCGCAGCGTATTCGGCTCGACCATCAGCCTGTTCGAAAAATACTTCAAGCGCTTCGGGATCGAAGTCGATTACGTGCCCCTGGCGGACTTGTCCGGCTGGGATGCGGCGATCAAGGCCAACACCAAGCTGCTCTTCGTCGAGTCGCCATCCAATCCGTTGGCCGAACTGGTCGATATCGCCGAACTGTCGAAAATCGCTCACGCCAAAGGCGCGATGCTGGTGGTCGACAACTGCTTCTGCACGCCAGCGTTGCAACAGCCGCTGAAAATGGGCGCGGACATCGTCGTTCATTCGGCGACCAAGTTCATCGACGGCCAAGGCCGTTGCATGGGCGGTGTCGTGGCTGGCCGCAGCGAGCAGATGAAGGAAGTGGTCGGTTTCCTGCGCACGGCCGGGCCGACCCTGAGCCCGTTCAATGCCTGGATCTTCCTCAAGGGCCTGGAAACCCTGAGCCTGCGCATGAAGGCTCACTGCGCCAACGCCCAGCAACTGGCTGAGTGGCTGGAGCTGCAGGACGGCATCGAGAAAGTCCATTACGCCGGCCTCAAGAGTCATCCGCAACACGAGCTGGCGCTTCGTCAGCAGAAGGGATTCGGCGCGGTCGTCAGTTTCGAGGTCAAGGGCGGCAAAGAGGGCGCCTGGCGCTTTATCGATGCGACCCGTCTGATTTCCATCACCGCCAACCTGGGTGACAGCAAAACCACCATCACCCACCCGAGCACTACATCCCACGGCCGTCTGGCGCCGCAAGAGCGTGAAGCTGCGGGCATTCGTGACAGCCTGATCCGCATTGCGGTCGGTCTGGAAGACGTGGCCGACCTGCAAGCCGATCTGGCGCGCGGGTTGGCTGCCTTGTGATCGAGTTGACCACGCCGACCACCGGCACCAATGGCCGCGTTGCACTGGTCACCGGTGCTGCTCGGGGCATCGGTCTGGGGATCGCGGCCTGGCTGATCAGCGAAGGCTGGCAGGTGGTGCTGACGGACCTGGACCGCGTGCGCGGTTCGAAAGTGGCGAAGGTGCTTGGCGACAATGCCTGGTTTATTGCCATGGACGTCGCGAACGAAGGGCAGGTGGCGCTGGGTGTCGCCGAGGTGCTGGGGCAATTCGGACGTCTGGATGCGCTGGTGTGCAACGCAGCGGTGGCCGATCCGCACAACATCACTCTGGAAAGCCTCGGCCTGGCGTACTGGAATCGGGTGCTGGCGGTGAACCTCAGTGGCCCGATGCTGTTGGCCAAGCACTGTGCGCCGTATCTGCGTGCTCACAGCGGTGCGATCGTCAACCTGGTCTCGACCCGCGCCGGACAGTCGGAGCCCGACACGGAGGCTTATGCAGCGAGCAAGGGCGGCTCACGCGTTGGCCATCAGCCTTGGCCCGGAAATTCGCGTCAATGCGGTCAGTCCCGGCTGGATCGATGCGCGAGACCCGGCAGTGCGGCGAGCCGAACCGCTGACCGATGCCGACCATGCCCAGCATCCGGCGGGGAGGGTAGGGACGGTCGAGGACGTGGCGGCGATGGTGGCCTGGCTGCTGTCGAAGAACGCCGGATTCGTCACGGGGCAGGAGTTCGTGATCGATGGCGGCATGACCAAGAAGATGATTTACAGCGAGTAGTCCGAGCACGGCCCCAGTATTGATGTTGAATGTACCGCCGTCTTCGCGAGCAAGCCCGCTCCCACAGGGGCTCTATAGCGGGCATCGGTTTTGTGTACGACGAAAATCAACTGTGGGAGCGGGCTTGCTCGCGAAAGCGGTCTGACTGCACAAGAGTGCTGGTAGCTGTTGCCGACACTGCGTGGAATCACATGATTTGGTCTTTTTCAGAAAAACTTCAAGCAGGCTATTGACTTAGCTTCGGCACCTGCGTAAATTTCGCGGCCTCGGAGATGCAAACGGGTGATTAGCTCAGCTGGGAGAGCGTCTGCCTTACAAGCAGAATGTCGGCGGTTCGATCCCGTCATCACCCACCACTTCCGAGAGTCTTGCGAAAGCAAGATGGAAGCTTTTAAAAGCCTCCACCGACGCGCAGCGGTAGTTCAGTCGGTTAGAATACCGGCCTGTCACGCCGGGGGTCGCGGGTTCGAGTCCCGTCCGCTGCGCCATATTTTCCGAGTCAGGTTCACCTGGTTCGAGATTGAAAAGCCTCGAAGCCTTTCAGTCAGACGAGTTACTTGGGCGCAAGTCCAAAGCGATACGCAGCGGTAGTTCAGTCGGTTAGAATACCGGCCTGTCACGCCGGGGGTCGCGGGTTCGAGTCCCGTCCGCTGCGCCATATCTGCCTCAAGGCCCACTGAACGCCTTGGAGCTACGAAGCAAGCTGCTGGTACATCCAGCGTCTACTTCGAGTCGATAGCAAAGACCCTGGTCGAAAGACCGGGGTTTTTTGTGTCTGCGATTTGGCTTTTCCTCTCATCCTCAAGTCTTCTTGTCCGCGACCCATGCGGGTGCGCATCGAATCCTGTCTTTTTTTACCATCTCCCTCAACAGCATTGAGGCCCTCTTAACCGGGGCTGCGCAGTCGATATGCTTGTCTCTGATTCATGAAATAAAGTTTTTTTCTGAATGTAAACCGCACAAAGGGCTTGGTTTGGCGTCACAACACTAATTAGAATGAGTCGCATTTAAAATATTTCTTGGCGCAGGGTTTCTTGACATGAGTGATGCAGCGATGCCGGCGGCGCAAAACTTTCACGACTTGTACCGCGACCATCGTGGCTGGCTGGAAAGCTGGCTGAGACGACGCATGAGTAATGGATGTGATGCGGCGGACTTGAGTCAGGATACCTTTGTGCGGATTCTCGCCAGCTCGCAGCAAATTGCCGACCTGCAGGAACCTCGCGCCTATCTGGCGACAGTCGGCAAGCGACTTTTGGCCAACTTCTATAAGCGGCGCAGCCTGGAGCAGGCATACCTCGATGCCCTGGCCCTGCTGCCGGAAGATTGTGTGCCGTCGCCCGAGCAGCGGTGGTTGCTTCTGGAAACCCTGCAAGCCCTGGACGAATTGCTCGATGGATTGCCGACCGCGGTGCGACGGGCATTTCTCTGGAGCCAGTTGGAAGGCCTGGGTTATCACGAGATTGCCGAGCGTCTGCAAGTCTCCGAGCGCACGATCAAGCGTTACATGGCTCAAGCCTACGAACATTGTCTGCTGGTGGAATTGTGATCGGTTCGCCACCTTCGGCGGAAGCCCGACAAGTCGTGCGGGCTGCCGCTCAATGGCTGGCGCTCATGGAATCAGGCGCCGCCAATGAACGCGATCGTGCCAACCTGCAGCACTGGCGTGACAGCCATCCCAGTCATGAACAGGCCTGGCAGAAAGCCCAACTCTTGCGCCAACGTTTTGCGGATCTGCCGTCGGCATTGGCCATGGCAAGCCTGGATCGACCGCAGACGAGTCGTCGCACGGTGCTCAAGCGTGCCGTAGGGGCGGTGGCGCTGGTGCCCGCCGCTTGGCTGATCAGTCGGCAGCTACCCTTGGACGTCTGGCGGGCAGACTTGCGTACCGCTACTGGCGAGAGCAAAAAAGTCCGGCTGGCCGATGGCAGTTCGCTGCAGTTGAATACGGCCACGGCCGTCGATGTGGACTTGAAGCGCCGGCATCTGCGGCTCGTGGAAGGCGAAATAGCCTTGAACGTGCCCGGCGTCTCTCCGTTGACGATAGAGACCCGGTTCGGGCAGGTCATCGTCAGTCAGGCCGAGGTGTGTGTTCGTCAGGGCCAGGCGGGCTGCAAGGTGTCGGTGCTCAAGGGTTCGGTCCAGTTGCAGCCTGTGCAGGGTGCTGCCTTTTCTTTGCGCGGCGGCCAGCAAGTCAGCCTTCAGGCGATGGGTGCCGGAAGCGTCGAACCCTTCGATGTGCTTGCCCCAGGCTGGCGTGACGGTGTGTTGATGGCGCAGAACCAGCCCTTGGGCGATTTTCTGCGCGAACTCAGCACTTATCGTCCGGGCTTGCTGCGTTGGGAACCGGAACTCGAATCACTGCGAGTGACGGGCAGTTTCCGACTGGAAGACACCGATCGCATCCTGGCGCTGCTGGCGGCCAGCCTACCGCTGGAGGTGCATATGCGAACCCGCTACTGGGTTACGCTGCTGCCGCGCAAAAATATTGTTTAAGGCGTGTCCCCTTTTTTCGCATCGCTTGTCATTCAAGGCAAGTGAAACGAAATCAGAGAGATTCTCAATGCCCGTAGTGATGCCCTGCAGTACGCGTCTGGGTTCTTCCAGGCTGCGCCCGTTGTTGCACTTGAGCCTGTTGTTGAGTCTGAGTGCCTGTCCATTGTTTGTCGCGGCCGAAGACGGTGCTCGGCGCAGTTACCAGGTACCCGCCGGTAGCCTCAGCGCCGCATTGACCCGCTTCGCCGGATTGGCCGGGGTCAATCTTTCGGTGGACCCCGCGCTGGTCAGCGGTCGCAACAGTACCGGGCTTTCCGGCGACTTCGCGGTCGAGGAGGGCTTTGCCCGGCTGTTGCAGGGTTCCGGACTGCAACTGCAGCCAGTCGGCGAACAGGCGTACATCCTGACCCCAGCACCAGAAGGCAGCAGCCTGCAACTGGCCCCCACCTCGATTCTCGGTGCCTCTGATTCGACCGGCGGCGACGTGTATGCCGGCGGCCAGGTCGCGCGCCGCGGTTCGCAAGGCTTGCTGGGCTCGCGCGACTTCATGGAAACGCCGTTCAGCATGACCACTTACACCAGCGAGGCGGTCAAGAACCAGCAGGCGCGTACCTTGGGCGACCTGATCGCCAGCGATCCCTCGGTTCGCGCCACCAACCCGGCGGGTGGGCGTTATGAGCAGTTCACCATTCGCGGGTTGAGTCTGTTCAACAGTGATGTCGCCTACAACGGTCTCTACGGCATCCTGCCGACCTATACGATCGACATGGAGATGGCCGACCGCGTCGACGTCATCAAAGGCCCGAGCCAGCTCATCAACGGCATCTCGCCGCGAGGCAGCGTCGGTGGCGGGATCAACGTGGTGCCCAAACGTGCAACCGACAAGCCCATCACTTCGTTTACCGGTATGTATGCTTCCGACAGTCAGGTCGGAGGGGCCGTGGATGTTGGCCGGCGCTTCGGCGAAGACAACAAGTTCGGTCTTCGTTTCAACGGCGTGAAGCAATCCGGCGACACCGAATGGGATCACCAGAATGTCGACCGCGAGATGGCCGTACTGGGTTTGGATTTCCGTGGTGAACGCCTGCGACTCTCGACGGACATCGGGCGTACCGAGCGCGATACCGACGCCCCGCAAGAACGCGTGCAAGTCAACGCCAACGCGAAGGTTCCGAATCCCAACGACGTGCGCCGCAACTATGCACAGCCCTGGAGCCAGGCGAGTACGAACGACACGTTCGGTACGGTGAACGGCGAATTCGATGTCAGCGACAACGTCATGTTGTACGGCGGTGTGGGCGCGCGCAAAAGTAATCATGACTTTCTCCGGCATGCCGTTGCAGTCACCAACGACGCTGGCGATTTCAGCGTTCAGCCGCGTGACTTTACCCGTGACGAAAATGTCCGGACGGCCACGGCGGGCGTGCGCAACTGGTTCCATACCGGCCCGGTGAGCCATGAGATCAACCTGGCTGCCAGCTATTTCTACATGGACTTTGAAAACGGCGGTGCCCGTTATGGCGCGGCCAACAGCAACATCTATAACCCCGTGGAAACCCCAACGCCGGTCAGACCCACCCGACAGGATTCGAAGGTCTACACCGAGAACCGCTTCAGTGGCGTGGCGTTGTCTGACACGCTGGGCTTCTTCGATGACCGGCTGTTGCTGACCCTCGGTGCCCGCTGGCAGCGGGTGAAGGTTGATGACTGGACCGATAACGTCAAAGGCGACACTGCCTACGATGAGGAAAAGGTCTCGCCGTCGGGCGGCATCCTGTTCAAGGCATCCGATAAGTTGTCGTTGTATGCCAACTACATGGAAGGCCTGAGCCAGGGCAAGATCGCACCGTCGACTTCGGTGAACGAGGACGAGATATTCCCGCCGTTCATCAGCCGCCAGGTCGAGGTCGGCGCCAAGTATGACGCCGGTAAGTTCGCGGTGACCGCCGCCGTGTTCCGGATCAAGCAACCAGCTTATGAAACCAACGCCACAACGCGGGTCTTCGGCCCGAACGGCAAGCGTGAAAACACGGGTGTGGAGCTGAGTGTGTTCGGTGAGCCGCTCGACGGTTTCCGCCTGCTCGGCGGTGTCATGTACATCGACAGCGAGTTGAAGGACACCACCAATGGCACCTTCGACGGCAACCGGGCGCCTGCCACGCCGAAATACAACGTCAACCTGGGCGCCGAGTGGGATGTACCGACCGTTCAGGGCCTGACCCTGACCAGCCGTGGCATCTATTCAAGCTCACAGTTTCTGGACCAGTCCAACAACAAGGAAATCGACTCCTGGGAGCGTTTCGACGTCGGCGCACGCTATGCGTTCAAGGTTGATGAAACGAACGTCACTGTGCGTGCCAATGTCGAGAACGTGGCGGACAAGCGCTACTGGAGTTCGGCCGGGGCCTCGGATGACAGCGAGCCTGGCTTGACGCTATCGACCCCGCGCACCTACCTCCTTTCGGCCACCGTCGATTTCTGATTCACCCGCTTCACGCGCCCCAGGGATCGGGGCGTCATTCTTGGGCCATGACCTGATTCGTAGAGAGGAAGGACATATGCACACCATCAGTTAATGAAGAATCAAGACACTTGCGTATAAGTTTCTGTTCGTCGGTAATCTATATAGAAGTTGTCAGTTGCATTACAAGATCATGGCTAGATCATGGCACTTCCGAAGTTTGAACCAGGTTTATTAACTTGGTCTTTTGCGTGTCTGAGTTTTTTTCAAAGTAGTTAAAATCGCTATATGCAATTTTCCAAATAAGTCCAAAGAAATAGTTGCAACAGCTTGTTAATGAGAATAAGTTGCATATCGAATTTAACGAGGGTGAACCGATGTTGAATGATGGCGTATTGCACTCTAACACTTTGCAAAAAACCAATGCCGACTATCTGGCTCGACAAAGCAAGTTCGAATCCAATGTGCGCAGTTATCCACGCAAGTTGCCACTGGCAATCGCCAAGGCGCATGGGGTCTGGGTCACCGACGTCGAGGGCAATACTTACCTTGACTGTCTGGCCGGCGCCGGCACTTTAGCCTTGGGGCACAATCACCCGGCCATCATGGCCAGCCTCGACAGCTTCCTCGCCTCAGGCCTGCCGATGCATACCCTGGACCTGACCACCGCGGTCAAGGACGCCTTCAGCGAAACCCTGCTCAGCCTGTTGCCGAACCAGGGCCGTGATTACTGCCTGCAATTTTGCGGGCCGTCCGGGGCGGATGCGGTGGAGGCGGCGCTGAAACTGGCCAAGACCTTCACCGGGCGCAGCAACATCATCAGTTTTTCCGGTGCCTACCATGGCATGACCCACGGCGCCCTGGCCCTGACCGGCAATACCGGGCCGAAAAATGCCATCGCCAGCCTGATGCCGGGGGTGCAGTTCATGCCGTACCCCCACGAATACCGTTGCCCGCTGGGCATTGGCGGTGAGGCCGGGGTTCAGGCCTTGACCCACTATTTCACCCAGTTCATCGAAGACGTCGAAAGCGGCGTGTCACTGCCGGCGGCGGTGATTCTAGAAGCGGTGCAGGGTGAGGGCGGAGTCAACTGCGCCCCGGCGAGTTGGCTGCGGGCGATCCGCGAGGTGACGCGTAAGCACGGAATTTTGCTGATCCTCGACGAGGTGCAGGCCGGTTTCGCCCGCACCGGCAAGATGTTTGCCTTCGAACACGCCGACATCGAGCCGGACCTGATCGTCATGTCCAAAGCGGTCGGTGGCGGTTTGCCCATGGCGGTGCTGGGCATCCGTCGTGAATTCGACGCCTGGGAGCCCGGCAACCACGCCGGCACCTTCCGCGGCAACCAAATGGCCATGGCCACCGGGCTGGCCACGTTGCAGGTGCTGCAACAGCAAAACCTCGCCGCCCAGGCCGAGCGCCGTGGCCAGTGGCTCAAGGACCGGCTGGTCGAGTTGCAGGCGCATTATCCGGCCCTTGGCCAAGTGCGCGGTCGCGGTTTGATGCTGGGTATCGAGATCGTCGACGAGCGTCAGCCGGCTGATCGCCACGGGCATTTCCCGATGGACCCGGCACTGGCCGCGGCCATCCAGCAACAGTGCTTCAAACAAGGCCTGTTGCTGGAGCGCGGCGGGCGCAAGGGTAATGTCATCCGCTTGTTGCCGCCCTTGATTATCGATGATGAACAATGCCAGCAAGTGATCCAGCGTCTTGATAACGCCATGGCGGCAGCTTTATTGCAGTTGCGCCCTTGAATGAGTCAATCGAAGTTGTGTTAACAGCACGCCGAGTTTCGGTTTGATGACGTTGGCGCACGTAACTTTGATAGCCGTCTGATTATTAAAAAGTTCAGCGAAGTGATGTCGTTTCGTGGAGCTCTGTCGGCTGTTAAAGCGGTCGGCCAGCAACTTATTTTTCCGCGATATAACGAGTTCAGTGACCTCACGGGCTACTGTGGAGCACCCATGAATCATCCAGATCGCAGTGTTTTATCCAATATGGTCAGTGAATTGGCGACGACGAGCGCGTTGCTTAATTGTTTGATCAAAGAGTTCGCCTTGCCGGAAAACTGCCTTAGTTACAGTTGGCCGACGCAGATGCAAGGTATCGCCCCGGGTAGTTATCTGGAGGGCCTGGAATGGAAGGGTATTCCACTGACCATCAGCCTGCCCAACCAGCAGCAGTTCTTTGTGATGGTGGACCGGCGTGATGGTCTCGGCAGTCACCGGTACCTGTCAGACGTCTATGCCCGGCGCGGTGAGGGCGACTGGTCGAGCCTGAGATTTGCCGAGTTCGTCGAGCAGTTGCTCGCGGCGTGCGAACACATGACCCGCGCCAGTAACGACGAGTTGCTGGATCAGGTGTTGCAAAGCCAGTTGCTGACCGCGGCCATCGTCGGCCACAACACACCGAAGGACTCGGACCCGCTCAGCGGTTACCTGGCCAGCGAACAGGGCTTGTGGTTCGGTCATCCGAATCACCCGGCACCCAAGGCGCGCCTGTGGCCGGCGCATCTGGCCCAGGAAACCTATGCGCCGGAATTCCAGGCTCGCACGCCGTTGCACCTTTTCGAAGTGCCGCTGGAAGGATTAAGCGTCGGCGCCAACGGCCTGAGCAAAGCCCAAGTGCTGGCCGGTTTTGCCGATCAAGCGCAGGCGCGGCCAGGGCATGCGGTTATCTGCATGCACCCGGTGCAGGCGCAGTTGTTCATGCAGGATGGCCGGGTTCAGCGTTTGCTGAAATCCGCGACCATCGTCGATCTTGGCGCCACAGGTTTTATGGCCAATCCCACCGCGTCCATCCGCACGTGGTACATCGAGGATCATGAGTTTTTCATCAAGGGTTCGCTGAATGTGCGCATCACCAATTGCGTCAGGAAAAACGCCTGGTACGAGCTGGAAAGCGCACTGTTGATCGACCGTGTATTCCGCAACCTTCAACTGACCCAACCCGAAACCCTTGGCGGGCTCTCGGTGGTGGCCGAGCCGGGTCTGTTGAGCTGGGCGCCGCAGCTCGCCAGCGAAGCCGATAGCCACTGGTTCCGCGAACAGACCGGGGCGATCCTGCGGGAGAACTTCTGCCTCGACAGCGGCACCGACTGCAGCATCATGGCCGGTACGCTGTTCGCTCGTGGCCTGCATTTACGGCCGCTGGTGCATGAGTTCCTGAGCCGGTTCAACGGCGACGACATCCACGACCAACAACTGCTGAGCTGGTTCGACGACTATCAGGCGTTGTTGCTACGGCCGGTGCTGGCGTTGTTCTTCAATCACGGCATCGTGATGGAGCCGCATTTGCAGAACAGCGTATTGGTGCATGACAACGGTCGTCCGCAACGCCTGCTGCTACGGGATTTCGAAGGGGTCAAACTGACCGATGAGCTGGGTGCCTCGCGGATTGATGCAGACGTTCATCCCAGGGTGCGCGAGTCGTTGCTTTATTCCCGTCAGCAAGGTTGGAATCGCATCGTTTATTGCCTGTTCGTCAACAACTTGTCCGAGGCCGTGCTGGCCCTGAGTTGGGGACGTCCCCACCTGGCGCCGTTGATGTGGCAACGGGTGGAGCAGCAATTGATCAGCATCCGCGCCGAATTGACCCGCACCGCGCCGGAGCTGGATGCGCTGATCGCCGGTCAGCCGATTGCCTGCAAAACCAATCTGAAAGTGCGCCTGGCAGCCAAGGCTGATCGCCAGGCCAGCTATGTCAGTCTGGTGTCCCCGTGGGGCAAGGAGGCCAAGCATGGATAAGCTGCCCGCAGCAGTTGTGGCCGCCATCGACGAGGCCCGCACACAACACGAAGATCCGCTGGCCCTGTTCATCTACGACCTGGACGCGCTGAAGCAGCACGTGACGCAGGTGATGGCGGCACTCCCCGAAGGCGTCGAGCTTTACTACGCCATCAAGGCCAACAGTGAACCGCAGATTCTTGCCACCGTGGCGCCGTTGGTGCACGGGTTCGAGATTTCCTCCGGCGGCGAAATCGATCGCCTCCAGGCCTGCCCGACGCGCAAGCCGTTCATTTTTTCCGGCCCCGGCAAACTGGATTCCGACCTGCGTTCGGCGCTGCAACACCAGGTCGAAGCGATTCACATCGAAAGCCTGAATGAAATCGTCCGCCTGCAACGGATGGCGCTGGAAGCAGGGCGCGTGCAGGACGTATTGCTGCGCATCAACCCTGAACTGCCATCGCCACTGTCCAGCAAACTGGCGATGGCCGGCACCGCCACCCCATTCGGGATCGATGAGTCAGAACTGGCCCAGGCGGTGAGCTGGGTCGACAACGCCAGTCACCTGCGGCTCAAGGGCTTCCATGTGCATGCGATGTCCCACCAGTCGCTGGTGGAGCGCCACGAACAACTGCTTGATCTGTACCTGGAGCGCTGGCCGCAATGGAAGGCGTTGTCGGCCAATCCTGCGGCGATCACCCACCTCAATGTGGGCGGTGGCATCGGGGTCAATTACGTAGGTTCGCAGCAGTTCGATTGGCAACGCTTGTGCGCGCATCTGGGGCAGAGCCTTGCAGCCTGTGCCGATGTGCCCATCGTGCGTTTCGAACCCGGCCGTTTCATCAGCGCCTTCTGCGGCTACTACGCCATCGAAGTGCTGGACAAGAAAACCAGTCACGGCAAGCACTTCCTGGTCTGCCGCGGTGGCACCCACCAGTTCCGTTTGCCGGTTGCCCAGGGCCATGATCACCCGGTCATTCATTTGCCCCGGCATCGGGTGACCTCGGCAGCGACGAAGCAGACCTGGACTGTCGTCGGGCAGCTCTGTACGCCCAAGGATGTGCTGAGCCGTGATTGCCCACTCACCGGGGTGGATATCGGCGACATGCTGGTGCTGCCGCTGGCGGGGGCCTACGGCTACAACATCTCTCATGCTGACTTCCTCTGTCATCCGCGACCGCCGCAGGTGTTTGTGCAAGAGGCCGGAGTCGCATCGTGGGATTGACGTTTGCCGTTCCGCGCTGGTTGGTAGTGGTCAATGTGCTGTTGGGTACGCTGACGGTCAGTTTGAACAACAGTTCGCTGAATCCGGCATTGCCGGCGTTCATGGAGGCCTTTGACATCGGTCCGCTGTTGGCCACCTGGATTGTGGCCGCGTTCATGGTCAGCATGGGCATGACCATGCCCCTCACCAGTTTTCTCAGTCAGCGCATGGGCCGCAAATCCCTGTATTTGTGGGGCGTGGCGTTGTTTGTCTGCGGTTCGCTGCTGGGGGCGCTGGCCAACTCCATCGCGCTGGTGATCACCGCGCGCGTGGTGCAAGGCATCGCCAGCGGGCTGATGATTCCGCTGTCGCTGGCGATCATTTTTTCGGTGTACGCCAAGGGCGAGCGGGGCAGGGTCACCGGCCTGTGGGGCGCGGCGGTCATGTTGGCGCCGGCATTGGGACCGTTGTGCGGCAGCCTGATGCTGGAGTGGTTCAGTTGGCGCTCGCTGTTCCTGATGAATGTGCCCATTGGCCTGCTGGCGCTGATCCTTGGCGTCGGCGTGCTTCCGCCCTCTGAAGCGTCAGAGCGCAAACCTTTTGACCTGGCGGGTTACCTGCTGATCGCGACGGGCATCGGCCTGCTGATGGTCGCCGTTGGCCGACTGCGTCACGCCGAGGCCCTGACCGATCCTTTCAATCTTGGCCTGTTGCTGATGGCCATCCTGTGCCTGGTTGCGTTTGTGCGACTGGAACTGAACCGGGCCGCGCCGCTGCTCAACCTGCGCATCTTTGCGCTGCGCGGTTATCGCTTGAGCGTGATCATCGCGGTGGTGCAATCAGTCGGCATGTTCGAGTGCCTGGTCCTGCTGCCATTGCTGGTGCAAATGGTCATGGGCTACAGCGCGATCTGGACCGGCCTGTCACTGCTGTGCACGGCGATGTTCGCCAGTCTGTTCGGGCATCTGGGCGGCAAGTGGCTGGACCGTCACGGCCCGCACGGGGTAGTGCTCTGGGGGTTGTTGTTGACCGGTGGCGCCACCCTTGGATTGGGCATGCTGGGGGCCGGCGCTTCAATCGGTGTGGTGTTTTTGCTGATGATGGTCCGCGGCGCCGGGCTGGGCCTGTCCTATATCCCCATCACCACCGCCGGGCTCGATGCGCTGCCCGAACCGATGGTCACCCAAGGCGCGGCGATGAACAACATTTCCCGCCGCCTCGTGTCGTCATTGGCCATCGTGATTGCCTCGCTGTGGCTGGAGTTCCGCCTGACCGCCGAGGCGGGGGACGGGGTTGTTTCGATGGCCAGTCCAGGGGCGATCAGCGAAGTCTTCATGGCCACCGGCGTCCTCATTCTGCTGGCACTGCCCTGTGCCTGGCGCTTTCCACTTCCAGTATCCGACGAGCCGGCCGAGGCACTGCCCTCAGCCCTCGAACACCGTTAATTCTTTTCACGGACAAGGTTATGACTATGACGACTTCTTCACAGGCAAGACTTCACGTTCCGGATTCAACACCAGGCGTCTGGCTGGCGACGGCCGATCCCCGCCACTATCAGCAAGTGGAACCGCGCGTGGTCGGTCAACTGCTGCAAACGCTGCTGTATGAAAACGTGCTGCCGTATCGTCATTCGCCTCTGGATGGCGGCCAGCATCGTTTTATCGTCAGCGGCCTCGATGCCCAACAACGGCCAGTGGAATACCGCTGCAATGGATTGCTCAGCGCCAGCTTCGAGCTGATCCGCCTCGACTACGCCAGCCTCGAACGCGTGGATGCCTTGGGCGAGCACCACCGACCGCATCTTCATCAGGCATTGGCGGAGCTGCTGAGCGAAGTTCAGGACAGCCCGCACCTGCCACGCTTCATCCATGAACTGGAGCAGACTTTCCTCAAGGATCTACAGTCGCGCAGCCAGGGCTATCAAGCGGCCAAGCCGCCACATCAGCTGGATGTCGATGCGCTGGAACAGCACTTCATGGACGCCCACAGCTATCACCCTTGCTACAAATCGCGCATCGGTTTCTCGCTCAAGGACAACGCCTGCTACGGGCCGGAGTTTGCCGCGCCCATCGCCATTGTCTGGCTGGCGGTGGATAAATCCTGTGGGGCGATGAATATCTCGCAGCACCTGGATTACAACGGATTCATCCAGCAGGAATTCGGGCTTCAGCGCTGGCAGCAACTCGCTGAGAGCCTCACCGACCAAGGCAAGTCGATGGGTGATTACTGGCTGATGCCGGTGCATCCATGGCAGTGGGAAAACGTCATCGTTCCGGTTTTTTACCCAGAACTGGTCAGCGGTGAAGTGATCTATCTGGGCACCACGGATGATCGCTATCAGGCGCAGCAGTCGATCCGCACCCTGGCCAACGTCACGGAAAAAAAGCGGCCTTACGTCAAGCTTGCGCTGAGCATGACCAATACCTCCAGCACACGCATTCTGGCCCGGCACACGGTGATGAATGGCCCGATCATCACCGACTGGTTGCAGCAACTGATCGGCAGCGACAGCACCGCTCGTGACCTTGGCTTTGTGATTCTCGGTGAAGTGGTCGGCGTGAGTTTTGACTACGATCACCTGCCCGCCACGCGGATGTCCCAGGCCTACGGCACGATGGGCACATTGTGGCGTGAAAGCATTCACCAATACCTGCAAGACGACGAGCAAGCGGTGCCGTTCAATGGCTTGAGCTCCGTGGACAATCGCTACGGCACCGGTGAACAGACCCCGTTCATCGATGCCTGGATCACCCAATACGGCCTGCATGCCTGGACGCGTCAACTGTTGCAGGTGGCGGTATCGCCGATCATCCACATGCTGTACGCCGAAGGCATCGGCATGGAATCCCATGGGCAGAACATCGTCCTGATCGTGAAGCAGGGCTGGCCGCAACGTATTGCCCTGAAAGACTTCCACGACGGCGTGCGCTATTCACCGCAGCACTTGGGGCGCCCGGATCTATGTCCGACCCTGGTGCCGCTGCCTGCCAGCCACGCCAAGCTCAATCGCAACTCGTTCATCCTCACCGACGACTTGAATGCAGTCCGGGATTTTTCCTGTGATTCATTCTTTTTCATCGCCCTGGCCGAGATGGCGATCTTCCTGCATCAGCACTATCAGCTGGAGGAAGCAAGGTTCTGGCAGATGACCGCCGAGGTGATCACCGCCTACCAGGACGACCATCCGCAACACCGCCCGCGCTATGCGGCGTTTGATGTCTTCGCGCCGTTTTATGAGGTTGAAGAACTGACCAAGCGTCGGCTGCTGGGCGACGGCGAACGTCGTTTCAAATCGGTGCCCAATCCGCTGCACGCTTTCCGGCCGCAAGCATGCTGAGGACCAATCTACTCAAGCAAAAGCTTGGAGCGGGGGAGCCGGTCTACGGCCTGATCAGCTCGATTCCGGCGCCGGCCGCTATCGAACTGATTGCCGATGCCGGGTTCGATTTCGTGATCATCGATATGGAACACGTGCTGATCAATCCGGAAACCGTGGAGAACATGATCCGCACCGCCGAAAGTTACGCGCTGACCCCGCTGGTACGGGTGGCGGATCTCAACCCGAAAACCTTGCTGCGCCTGCTCGATGGCGGAGCCCAGGGCATTGTGTTGCCGATGATCGAAGGTCCCGAACCGCTGGCCGAGAGCATTCGAGCCTGCAAATACCATCCGCAGGGCAACCGCAGCCTGAATGCCGGGCGGCCTGGTGCGTTCGGCAAGCACAGCCTGGCGCAATACATCGGGCTGGCCAACGAGCAAATCATGGTCGTGGCGATGATCGAAAGCGCAGAAGGTGTGCGGCGAGCGGCAGAGATTGCTGCGGTGCCTGGCTTGGACATGATCCTCGAAGGGGCCGCCGACTTGTCGCAATCGATGGGCATGCCCTGGCAGCTCGACCGGCCCGAGGTGCAGCAAGCGCTGCTCGCCAGTTGGCAGGCGGCCAGTGCCGCGGGCGTGCCGTACTGCGCCATTCCACGTCAGCCGGGCGACCATGAGCGATGGTTGGCCCGCGGCGTAAAAAGTTTTGTTTTGGGTGACGAGCGTGGCATCGCTTTTCGTGCCCTCCAGGCCAAATTGGCCGCCACTTCAGCAGAAGGAAAATAATCGGATGAACTTCACCGCAATGGCCGCCGACAGGGTGATGCAGGATCTGGTCGACTGTTTGCTGGCCGAACATTTTTTCGGTACCGAACCGCTGAACCTGGTGGCGCCCTCGTCATCGGCCGATCAGCCATTTTCCGGCTTGAGCGCCGGGCAACGGATCTGGGAATGGCAAAGCGATCTACAGGGTTGCATCGTCATTGCCCTGCGTCCCGGTATTACCCAGCAATGGGAGAAAGTGCCGGGCACACCGGTTTTGGCGCGACAGAATGACCAGCTCATCGCGCTGTCACCCGAGGCCTTCATGACCCAGGTGTTGGCCGGGATGACTGATCGCTATCAGGACAATGAAAAGGGTTTTGCCCTGTTCCTGGATGTGCTGCGCACCAGCGTTCGGCAAACCGAGTTGTCCTTGGCCCATCGAGTCGACAGCGAACGCTTGCTCGAAAAAAGCAACGCGGACTTCTTCCTGACCATGGAGCAATGGGCTTCGCTGCGTGATCGTCCCTATCATCCGCTGGCCAAGGCCAAGCAGGGTTTGAGCGAGACGGAATATCAGCAGTATCAGGCGGAATTCGCCCGGCCGGTGGCGCTGAACTGGGTCGCGGTCGACCGCACGTTGCTGCAATGCGGCGACGGTGTGACCGATCTGGCGCAAAGTTATCCTGCCCACTATCTGTTGCCGCCGCTGTTGCAGGCCGACTTGCAACAAGAGCTGCAACAACGGGGCATTGCCCAGAGCCACATTGCGCTGCCGGTGCACCCATGGCAGTTCGAACACGTGCTGGACGCGCAACTCGCCGACGCTTTCGCCAAGGGCGACTGCCATCGACTGGACTTCACCGACGGTGATTTCTTCGCCACCTCGTCGTTGCGCTCGATGACGCCATGCTTCAACAGTGCCGATTACCTCAAGTTGCCAATGGCGATCTATTCGCTGGGCGCCTCGCGTTATCTGCCCGCGGTGAAAATGATCAACGGCGGCCTGAGTGAAGCGTTGTTGCGCCAGGCGTTGGGCAAGGATGAAACCCTGCAACAGTCCCTGCATTTGTGCGATGAAACCAAATGGTGGGCGTTCATGCCGCCGGATGCGACGCTGTTTGACGAAGCGCCGCGTCACTTGTCGGCGATGGTTCGCGGCTATCCGCCTGCGCTGCTGGAAGATCCGGGCACCCGACTGGTGCCCATGGCGGCACTGGGCACGCCACTGCCGGGCAGCAACCAGCATTTCTTTGATGACTGGATGAACTACCGCCAGTTGCCGGCCAATGCTGCGTCGGTGATGACCCTGTTCCGTGAGCTCTGCTACAGCTTCTTCGACATCAATCTGCGGATGTTCCGCATCGGCATGCTGGGGGAAATCCACGGGCAGAATGCGGTGCTGGTGTGGAAGGCCGGCTATGCCCAGGGCCTGCTGTTGCGCGATCACGATTCGTTGCGCATCTTCGTGCCGTGGCTGGAGCGCAACGGCCTGGCCGATCCGGCTTACCGGCTGAAGAAAGGGCACACCAACACGCTGTATCACGATCGCCCTGAAGACTTGCTGTTCTGGTTGCAGACCCTGGGGATTCAGGTCAACCTCCGCGCCATCATCGATACGCTGGCTGAGGTCTACGCATTGCCGGCGACCACGTTGTGGACGGCGATGGGCGAGGTGCTCAACGAGTTGATCGACACCATCGAATTTGATGCCGAGGCACGGACCATGATCAAGCACCAGTTGTTCGAAGCGCCGCACTGGCCGCAGAAATTGCTGCTCACCCCGATGATCGAACGCGCGGGTGGCCCTGGCAGCATGCCGTTTGGCAAAGGGCACGTGGTCAATCCGTTTCACAGGCTCGATCGTGATGCCTGAACCGCGACACCATCCCTCCAGGCGCACGCTGTTGCGCCTGTCCCTGGGGGCGCTCGCCCTCAGGATTTCCACCCCGGCGTGGGCCGCGGTCGACACTGCGTCGCCGCGGGTGATCACCCTGTTTCAGGGAGCCACCGACTGCGCCGTGATGTTGGGCGTGACGCCCTGTGGCGTGGTTGATTCCTGGAGTGAAAAACCGACCTACCGGTATTTGCGCGCGGCACTGGAGCAGGTGCCCCATGTCGGGCTGGAGACCCAACCCAGTCTCGAAGATATCGCGCTGCTCAAGCCGGACTTGATTGTGGCTTCGCGTTTTCGCCATGAACGCATTGCGCCGTTGCTCAGGCAGATCGCCCCGGTGCTGATGCTGGAAGAAGTGTTTGAATTCAAAAAGACCCTGGCGCTGATGGGCGCTGCATTGCAGCGACAACAGCGGGTCGACGAGATTCTGAATCGCTGGCAGCAGCGTGTGGCGCAACTGCGTCAACAATTGCAGCAGACGTTTGCTGGCCGCTGGCCGCCGACGGTATCGATTCTGGATATACGCGAAGACCACATCCGCAGCTATCTGCCGGCGAGTTTTCCGGGTTCCGTGATCAGCGAGTTGGGCTTCAACTGGAGTGCCAACAGCCGCGAGGCGAGCGGGGTGTCGATCAAACTCACCAGCAAGGAAAGTCTTGCGGTGGTGAATGCCGACATCTTCTTTGTCTTTCTGCGCGCGCAGAACGCAGCCGTGCAGCGAAACTACGAGAGCTTGGTGCAACATCCGCTGTGGCGGCAAATGCGTGCCCCGCAGCAGGGGCAAGTGTGGCAGGTCGATGGCATCGCCTGGAGTCTGTCGGGCGGCATGTTGGGGGCGAACCTGATGCTCGACGATGTCGCCCGCGTGGCTGCTGCGCAGGTGGCTTCATGAGTCCTGCTGCAAAGCTGTGCAGCGCGGGTGTCGTGTTGCTGATGTGCTGTGTGTTGAGCCTGGCGGTGGGTGCCACCTGGATTCCACTGCCAGAAATTGCCACGGCGCTTGTCGATCCCGACCCGTTGAGTGTCAGTCATGTGCTGGTGACCACCACGCGCCTGTCGCGCACCTTGATGGCGATTTCCGTAGGCGCCAGCCTGGCGGTCGCGGGTGCCCTGATGCAGGCACTGACGCGTAATCCGCTGGCATCACCCGGATTGTTCGGGATTAATGCTGGTGCGACCTTTTTTATCATCCTGTTTTCCTCGATCTTCTCGCTGGCATCGCCGGATGCCTGGCTGTGGTGCGCGTTCCTTGGCGCTGCCGTGGCAGGGTGCCTGGTGTGGCTGATCGGCAACATGGGGCAGGGCAGTCTCAGTCCGCTGCGCATCGTGCTGGCGGGGGCGGCGATGGCTGCGCTGTTCTCCGCTTTCAGCCAGGCGTTGCTGGTGGTCAATCAGGATGGACTGGACACGGTGCTGTTCTGGATGGCGGGTTCGTTGACCGAACGCAGCCTGTCGACCGCTGCACCGTTGTTGCTGTGTGCTGTGCTCGGCTTGTCGGGGGCGCTGTTGCTGGCCGGGCAGGTCAACGTGCTGAACGCCGGGGAAGAGATCGCCACGGGGCTGGGGCAGCGCACCGGCCTGATCCGGCTGCTGATGAGCGTGCTGGTGATCTGCCTCGCGGGTAGCGCGGTGGCGTTGGCCGGCAGCATTGGTTTTATCGGCTTGCTGGTGCCGCACATGGTGCGCAAGGGATTGTCCATCGACCATCGCTGGTTGCTGCCCGGTTGTGCGCTGCTGGGTGCCATTGTGCTGTTGTTGGCGGATACCCTGTCGCGGGTTGTGATCCTGCCGCAGGAAGTACCGGTGGGGGTCATGACGGCGCTGTTCGGCGCACCATTTTTCATTCTGCTGGCCCGGCGTGGAGGTCGTTATGGATAAGATTTTGACCTGGCGCCGGGGTGGATATTCCCGGCAGGTCAACCTCAGCACCTGGTGGCGATTGGCGGCGGCGCTGGTGGCCACCGGGCTGGTAATGCTCGGCTCGTTGTCGCTGGGCAAGGTGATTCTCTCGCCCTTCGAGGTGCTGCGAATCCTGTTTTCCAACCAGGATGCCAGCCTGACATTGATCGTCGAGCAACTGCGTTTTCCACGTATTGTTTTGGCGGCGCTGGTGGGGGCGGCGTTGTCGGTCTCCGGGCTGATCCTGCAAAGCATTATCCGCAATCCGCTGGCATCGCCTGACCTTCTGGGCATCACCAGCGGTGCGAGCGCCGGTGCGGTGCTTTACCTGTCGCTCCTGTCGGTGACGCTCGGGCAACAATTTCTGCCCTTGGCCGCGATGCTCGGTGCGGCGCTGGCAACACTGGCCATTTATCTGCTGGCGTGGAAGCAGGGCGCCTCGCCGCTGCGGTTGGTGCTGATCGGCGTGGGTGTCTCGGCGATGTTGACGGCGGCGACCACCTTCATTCTGGTGTTCAGTCCACTGACCACCACCCTGTCGGCCTATGTCTGGCTGACCGGCAGCGTGTACGGCGCCAGTTGGCCCGAACCCCTCGCGCTGGCTGGCTGGTTGTTGGGTATTTGCCCGTTGCTGGTGCTGCTCGCCCGTCAAGTGATGGTGCAACAGCTCGATGACAACCTGGCCCAAGGCATCGGCGTTCGCGTGCAATGGCTGCGGGCGGGTTTGTTGCTGGTGAGTGTGGCGTTGGCCGGTGCGGCCATTGCCTGGGGTGGGGCGATCGCCTTTGTCGGGCTGATTGCGCCGCACATTGCCAAGCGTCTGGTGGCACCCGGTTTCGCGGGGCAGGCCGTGATGGCGGCGCTGGTCGGGGCCAACCTGGTGATGCTGGCGGACTTGGTCGGGCGCACGCTGTTCTTGCCCCTGGATCTGCCGGCGGGCATTTTTGTCGCCGTGCTGGGCACACCCTTTTTTCTCTATTTGTTGATTAAACAGCGTCATTAAGGAATTCAACGTATGACGTCGATTGCAAGTCGCGGCCTGACCCTGAGCTATCAGCGTCAGGTGATTATTGACGCGCTGGACATGCAACTGCCCAAGGGCAAGATCTCAGTACTGATCGGCAGCAACGGCTGCGGCAAAAGTACCCTGCTCAAATCCTTTGCCCGACTGCTGAAACCGCAGCAAGGCTCGGTGATCCTCAACGGTGTGGATATCCAGCAAAAGTCCACGGCGGCGGTGGCGCGCGAGTTAGCCATCCTGCCTCAGACGCCGACAGCGCCGGAGGGTATTACCGTTCGCCAGCTCGTAGCCTTGGGCCGATACCCTTATCAGAGCTGGATGCAGCAGTGGTCGGTCGAGGATGAAGCCATGGTCAATCGTGCGCTGGAGCAAACCAGTCTGCAGGCGCTGGCCGATCGACCGGTGGATGCCTTGTCCGGCGGGCAGCGCCAGCGTGCGTGGATCGCCATGACCCTGGCACAGGACACCGGCATCGTGCTGCTGGATGAGCCGACGACCTTCCTCGACCTGGCTCACCAGATCGAGGTACTGGATCTGCTGCGCGACCTCAACCGGCTCGAGAACAAAACCATCATCATGGTGCTTCACGATCTCAACCTGGCTTGTCGCTATGCCGACCATATGGTCGCAGTACATGAGCGTACGGCATTTGCCCAGGGCCGGCCCGAAGACGTCTTGACTCAGGCATTGGTGAAGACCGTGTTCGACCTTAACTGTCGAATCATTCCTGATCCGTTCTTCGGTACGCCGATGTGCATCCCGTTTGGTCGGGAATTGCCGCAATGAGTCTGGCTGACCACTTCACCGCGCAAGAGTGGAACGTGCTTGGCGGTGGCTTGCGTCTGAAGGATTGTGCCGAGCGTGATCCGTTACGCTCGCTGATGGCCCGTGACCTGTTGCAGGAGGACCTGTGCGCGCGTTTGCTGGATGAATTGTCGCCGGTCATTGGCTCACCGTCTCGGGCGATCACTGCCTCGCTGCTGGGCAAACGCTTGTCGTTCCTGGCGACTGGTGCCTGTTTGTACGCGATGTCGGTGTACGACAAAGGACTGCTGCTGTCCCTGGACAACACGGTGATCGAATTCGGCCACGATGACGGGCTGTGGACGTCGTCGCTGCCGCTGGCTCACGCTTTGCCGCTGACCTGTGAACCCGGTGAGCGCGAAGCCTGGCGGGAAACCCTGGTGCAAGCACTGTTTGCCGGGCTGCTGAAACCTCTGTGGCAAACCTTCAACCGGGTGAGTGGGGTTTCACGACGCATCCTGTGGGAAAACACCGCCGTACGCGTGTATTCGTTGTATGAAAAACGCATGGCGAAAATTGACGAACCGTCGGTGCGCGAACGCTATGAAGCGGACTTCAAGTGGTTGCTGACCGAGGCAGAACCTTCACTGTTCGGCCTCGATTACAATCCGCTGAGCCATTTCCGCCGACCGCCGACACCGGTTGACGACGGCCAGCGCAGCATTCGTTTTCGACGAACCTGTTGCTTCTACTATCTGGCCTCCGAGCCCGTTGAATACTGTTCGACCTGCCCATTGCTACGCCCGGGGAAATGCCGATGAGTGACCAGATTGCCGCCCGCCAAAAACTCGTTAGCCCGGAGTTGCTCCACGCGTATCAGTCGATCTCTTCGTCAACCATCGGCCATTTTTCCGACCGCGGCTTCCTGCGCGGGGTTAAGCCGTTGTTCAACGACATCCGCATGGTCGGCAATGTCGTCACCGTCAAAGTCTTCCCGCCGGATGGCAGCATTCTGCGTGAGGCCCTGTTGTTGAGTGAGCCGGGCGACGTGCTGGTGATCGAATGTGTGGGCGATGAGGAGTGTGGTTGCTGGGGCGAGCTGCGCACCCTGGCCGGGTTGATCAAAGGGTTGGCCGGGGTGGTGGTGTCAGGTGCGGTCACGGATGTCAGCGCGTTGCGTCGACATGGCTTGCCGATCTTTTGCCGGGACGTCAGCGCGTACACCACTCGCGGCATTGGCGCCCGCGGGGAAGTCAATCAGTCGATCAATGTGGGCGAGGTTCGGGTACAGCCGGGCGACCTGGCCATCGGTGACGACGACGGTGTCTTCATTCTCGATCCCCGGCAGGCGGCCGAGTTGCTTCCCGAGCTGTTGGTCAAAGAGGAAATGGACCAGAGGCGCAGAGCCGAATTCTTGCTACGGCTCAATGCCTGCCAGGGTTCGAAGCCTGCGTAACGTCTTGCGCTCAGAACCCGAACTTGTCGCGCAATCCGTAATACCAGGCGCCCAATGCGGCGAAGGGTGTACGCAGCATTTGTCCGCCCGGGAAAGGGTAGTGGGGCAGGTCGGCAAACGCGTCGAAACGCTCGGCCTGGCCACGCAACGCTTCGGCCAGTACCTTGCCCGCCAGGTGCGTGTAGGTCACGCCATGGCCGCTGCAACCTTGGGAATAGTAGATGTTGTCGCCCAGTCGTCCGACCTGAGGAAGGCGCGACAGGGTCAGCAGGAAATTTCCCGTCCAGGCGTAATCGATTTTCACGTCCTTTAGTTGCGGGAAGGCCTTGAGCATTTTCGGCCGGATGATCGCCTCGATGTTCGCCGGGTCGCGAGCGCCATACACCACGCCACCACCGAAAATCAGACGTTTGTCGCCGCTCAGACGGTAGTAGTCGAGCAGGTAGTTGCAGTCTTCGACGCAGTAATCCTGAGGCAGAAGGCTTTTCGCCAATTCTTCGCCCAAGGGTTCGGTGGTGATGACTTGAGTCCCGCAGGGCATTGACTTGGCTGCCAGCTCTGGCACCAGGTTGCCGAGGTACGCGTTGCCGGCAACGATGATGAACTTGGCCCTGACCTTGCCTTGAGGTGTGTGCACCACCGGGTTTACGCCGCGCTCGATGCGCACCGCCGGCGACTGCTCATAGAGAGTGCCGCCCAACGACTCCACAGCCGCCGCTTCGCCCAACGCCAGGTTGAGCGGATGAATGTGGCCACCGCTCATGTCGAGCATTCCGCCGATGTACTGATCACAACCCACCACTTCACGGATGCGTCGTTGATCCATCAGCTCAAGCTGCGTATGGCCGTAGCGTTCCCACAGACGCTTTTGGGATTCCAGATGGCCCATCTGCTTGGCAGTGATGGCGGCGAACACACCACCGTCCTTCAAGTCGCACTGGATATTATATTTGGCGACCCGCTCACGAATGATCCGACCGCCCTCGAACGCCATCTGCCCCAGCAACTGGGCTTGCTTGGGGCCGACACTGCGCTCGATCACATCGATGTCGCGGCTATAGCTGTTGACGATCTGGCCGCCATTACGTCCCGACGCCCCGAAACCCACTTTCGCCGCCTCCAGAACCGTTACCCGAAAACCGTTCTCCAGTAGAAACAGGGCAGAGGACAGACCGGTGTAACCGGCACCGATCACACAGACGTCAGTCTCCACGTCATCCTGCAACGCCGGGCGCGGCGGAACCGCGTTGGCCGATGCGGCGTAATAGGACTCTGGGTAGGAAGTGTTCGCCATCCTGCTGCCTCTGTTTAATATATTTTACGAGTGCATCGATCCTACCCGAGTTAAAAATCGACCGCCAGCCACCGCAAAATCTTCTTTGTCGCAGCGAAATTAAATATTTTGCATATTCATAGGGTTAGCTCGAAAAAAGGTGTTGACACCCCTCCGGAATTCCGTAGAATGCCGCCACACAGCAGGCACGTAGCTCAGTTGGTTAGAGCACCACCTTGACATGGTGGGGGTCGTTGGTTCGAGTCCAATCGCGCCTACCAAACAAAATCCGCTCTGCTGGGCGGTCTAGAAGGGCTCACCGAAAGGTGGGCCCTTTTTTGTTGCCTGCGATTTGCAAAGCTTTTGCAAAATTCCACTCCAGACGCCAACTCGGCACCCACCTCCAGGTACTCGACTTCCTTTTCGTCGTGCCCCTCCTGATCGTGCTTCGTCATCTTCTCGTCCGCAGGTTCCATCAACGCTTGAATGTATTCCCGCTTTACCGGGTGTGGCGTACTGCCACCATTGGTCGGTAAAGTGTGTCATGGGAATGAACGCTCCCAGTTGCCTGCTATCAACTCCCAAAGATGATCACAGGGGGTCCAATGAGAGAAGCACAACGAAGGCTGGCCATGACAGCCTGGCGCAAGCTATTCACTTTGGCTGAAACCAAAATTGGTGCAGAGGACAGGTACTTCAGATTGTTGAAGGCGGCTGATGACATGGAGCGTGCGGACCTCATCACTAGCGATGAGTGGCGAAAGCTCGTTCAGCAAGCAGGGATGGCGCTTGCCAGCACCGCAGAGTGTATGGGCGGGGCCGGGTGACTCGCCCTGATCATGCGGACTTTGAGATTGCAGCCCGTTCCTCGAAATTGAGGCAAAGAAAAGCCCGCGATGGGGATTAGCGGGCTTAAGGTGTTGCAAGGAGCAGAACCGACGTTACGCGCCGGAACGTGAAAAAAGCGTGAACGCGATAATGTAGAAGCCTGCCGGACTCGTTCCGCGCCGTTCAAATCCCAATTTACCGCCTTGCTAATCACGCTAAAGAAACTCGCCGGTGTGCCGATGACCTGTCATAGCGAATGATGTTTTTAGTTATCGCTACTGACGTTTTATCGACGCCAACTATTTGAACTTCGGCGGTGGATTAAAAGGTAATTAGCCTTAGCGCAATTTATTCGTGCGCGTCATTACATCCTCAGCCATAAATAACGAAGCTCACAACTAAAGGCGCGACAAGGAGAACTAAGTCTCAACAAATGACAAAAAACTGACAACAAAAAACAGTCATATTCTTCCTATAAGTCGGTGATACATCATGATCAAATTCATGGCCTACTTGTTAATAGGAGCAATAACTGCAGGATGCAACGGCATGGTCAAACCCGATCTTTCGGGGCCAGCTAACGATTCATACTTTGTAGTCTTCTCGGGCTTTCCTTTGCCATATGTCTATATGGCCTCGGCGGTGCAGTGGAACGAGGATTACGCCGTCACGACCCGCCACACCCCGCTCATCCCTCATGTGAAATACAGCTGCAGCACAGGCTGCGACCTCGTATTCATTAAGCACAAAGCCACTGGCCGCTATCCAGCATGGCGGGCGCCACGTGTAGGCGAGAGCATTGTTTCCGTGGGGGCCAGCCCATACATGATGACCGCCACCGGGAAAGGCAAGGTGTATCAAACGCCTTTCGTCAATGCCGAAGAACGCAGCGGCGAGCAGTATGCCATCCACGATGCCCCGCTAGTTAAAGGGATGTCGGGTGGGCCAGTTGTTGCCAGTGACGGCAGTATTGTGGGCATCAATATCGGTTTTCACTCCACCACACTGAACGATCTGAGCTTTCATCCCGGGGTTAAGGCGGCTGAGAGGATCAGTATCTTTGTTCCTTATTCCATCATTCAGCGTGAGTGGGAGCTGATGCAGGTAAAGCTTAACGATCCACATGGCGCGAAAGTTGCCGCGAAGTAGCTTTTAGCTATCGCTCACGCACAGGACGTGCCGAATGTCTTGATCGACGCGGTTTGTTTGCGATTCGGGCGTAAACTTGTAGAGCTACCTCATCAAAAGGAGCCGCATATGATCGCCGACCAAATGAATAAACAGGCATCCGAGAACAGGACTGTTTGGGATCAATACTTTTGCGCTGCGTTGATTGCAGAAAGCAATCTGACGGCACCCGTTGTAGGAGGAGCTACTCACGAAGACAGGCAGAACCTGTTGATTGAAAGGGCGAAAGCGCTCGCCGACAAGATGATGGAAAACAGAAAATGACCATGGCCCAGCCCTCGCGCTGGGCTTTTTCATCTGGATCTCACCAATGACTCAACGGTTCTGGCTCGGACGATCAGGCGCCTGATCGTGTCCCCCCGTGATGCAAGCCCTCGTTTCATAGGCTACTACTGACAGGCTTACTCATCTTCGTTCTGACAGGAGTGTCTCGATGCTGTCTCACTGGTTTCTTGCGGCGGTTCACCTGCTGGCGTTTGCCTTGGGCTTCTGGGCCGTGCTGGTTCGCGGTACGGCTTTTCGGCGTCTGGCTGCCGGGGTGGGCGAGGCTCGCAGCGTATTGATCGCGGACAACCTGTGGGGCATCTCCGCCGTCATTCTACTGATCACCGGTGGGATGCGCGCCTTCGGCGGGTTCGAAAAGGGTACTGACTACTATCTTCATCAGCCGCTGTTCCATCTCAAGTTGACCCTATTCATCCTGATTCTGTTGCTTGAAGTTGCGCCTATGGTGACGCTGATCAAGTGGCGGATTGCGCTGGGGCGTGGCGCGGCTGTCGATACTGGCCGTGCGAAGTTGTTTGCACGGATCAGTCATATCGAAGCGTTGCTGGTGTTGCTGATGGTTGTGGCAGCCACAGGCATGGCGCGCGGTGTGACGTTTGGTTAGTCGAGTAAAGCCGGCTATTCCTCGGGGTTAACCCGAAACGTCTGACAGTCATGATGTGAGACTTGCCGGTAGTATCGGCTTCTGATCCCGACGGCATCCCTGGGAAATGCCATAAATGCTTGAGAAGGTGGGCGAGCGAGTAAAAGAAGGGCGATGCTACGCTTGAATCTTAGCCAGCCGTGGTTCCGGAGCGAACGGGCTGGCTACTGACTGCAACAGGATTCAGGGAGTTTGTGGCTTGTCCGGGGCGGTCAGGCCAGCCTGAATGCGCTGATAAATTTCTTCGCGGTGCACCGCAACGTCTTTCGGGGCATTGATGCCAATCCGGACTTGCTGGCCGCTAACGCCCAGAATGGTGATCGTAATGTCGTCACCAATATTTATGCTTTCACCGACTTTGCGGGTGAGTATCAGCATGGTCTTCTCCTTGATTGCTTTGTAGGGCACCTGATTCGGACAGTGCAGAGGTCGGTGGTATGTATAGATTAGTGCGAAGTCTCACGGTTTGGGTGCCTCTTTCTGACGCGCAGATGCTGCATTAATTCCCAAGGCGTAACTATACAGAGGCCGCAACCATCATTCTCGTTGTTTTGAGCCCATTTTACGGCACTCGGGAAGTATTCATGAATGTTAAAATCCTCGCTTTAAGCATTCTGAGGGAAGCGTTGTGCGCAAAATGGTCTTAGTAATCGCGGTACTGGCGCTGGCGGGATGCGGTGAGGGCAAGCGTGTTGAGGTGCAAAAAACGCAGCCGGCAACGGCGGTGGCAACTGCACCACAATGGGATCTCGAAGTACGAGGCGAAACGACTCAGGCGGTCAGCGACCTCAGCGGCTGGCTGATCGAGCACGCTTTCGTGCCCAATGTCGTCAAGGAAAATGGCAAGACGCGGATTCTGATCGGACCCTTCAATTCGAAAGCCGAGGCTGAGGCCAAGCATGCAGATGTGACCGCAGCGCTTGTCCGGGCCAAGAAACAGAACATCGAAGTGCTGGTCTTCGAGCGACCGTCGGCTCAGTAGCCGTCGGTTTCGCAGGCGCTGTTCGGCGGAGCAACTTAAAGGGTGTCCACGGTGACTCGTATCTATACGTAGTCACTGTTGATTTCCAGAAGGAGCTCCCCCGATGCCCTCCGCCAGTCCTTACAAAATATTCGACGCGGTCCTGCGGCAGAAACAGACCCTCAGCCCTCATATGATGCGTGTCACGCTGGCCGGCCCGATGGTCACCGAGATGGCGACCTGGGCTCCAGACCAACGCGTGAAGCTGTTTTTTCCAGCCGTGGACGGATCACCAGCCAGGCTCGCCCACGACGATGGCTGGTACGCACGTTACCGATCAATGCCCGATACCCAGCGCCCAGCGATGCGTACCTACACCATTCGCCATTTGCGGGCCGAGCAGGGCGAAGTGGATATCGACTTCGTGTTGCACGGAGAAACCGGTCCTGCATCGCGGTGGGCAATTAATGCGGCACTGGGCGAGCCGATTCAGATCGTCGCACCCGATCGCCAGTTTTCGGCGCAAGACGCGGGAGGTTTCGAGTGGAAGCCACCCCAGCAGCTCAAGCATCTGTTACTGGTCGCCGATGCCACCGCATTGCCGGCGGCGCTTGGCATCCTGGATGAGATGGCGGCTCTTGCCGAGCCACCGATAACCCAGGCATTTTTTGAAGTGGACAGCAGAGATGATGCGCTGCCGGTTCCTGACTGGCCGGGGCTTTCCGTGGAGTGGCTGATTCGTGATCACGCGGCCACTGGGGCGGGATCGCTGATGGTTGACACGGTCCGTCGGGCGATTTTGCCATCGTCTTCTTCGAAGGCGTTCTACGCGGCGGACTTGGCGGAAGTCGATGTGGACGAGGACATCCTCTGGGAAACATCGACGCTGTCAGGCGATGGTTTTTATGGCTGGATCGCCGGGGAAACCGTCGCAGTGATGAGCCTGCGCAAATACTTGATCAAGGAGCGCGGCATTGCCCAGGAGTCACTCAACCTGATGGGCTACTGGCGCTACAATAAAGTCGGCGGTTAGAAACGAAAAAAGGCCTCGGGATCAAACCCGAGGCCTTTGTGTTTTCTGCAAGCGCTTAGCCGCAGGCCTTCATGTCTACCGGGCCGACAAACTCGTTACCGCGCCCCATTACGCACGCCACGCTCTGATTACGCTGACGTTCCCAGGCCTGCACTGGATAGGTCTTGTTCCAGGATTCGTACAGTTGCCGATCCTGTTTCGACAGGCGCAACCCGTACTGCTTGCTCATGTAGAAATACGTCCGGGCGATCATGCCGCGAATGGAAGGGCGAGGCATGACCTTCTTCGCCTTGAAGTCGACCTGCGTCAGGCATGAGCCGTATTGACCCGATTGCACCGGCAGCCAGCCAAAACTGAAGTTGCTGCGGTCGCCGTTCACCTCACCAATGCTCGGCACCAGGTTATGCAGGTCAGCTTCGGCCTTCTGGTAGGTGGGATCGTAACGCGTGCAGTTCTTGCGCCCGCCTTCTTGCCAGCACTGGCGTTGATGGCCGATCTGCCAGGCCGGAACAATGTGCTCCCACTCGATGCGGGATGCGCGCTTGGCGTTTTTGCGCGGTACATACCCGCAGGCCGCAAGGTCGACCTTGTTGCCGGTGTATTTGCAGCCGCAATAGAACTCGGTGGATTGCGGCGCGTAGAGTTTCCACGCGACTTTCTTGGCTTCGTTGAAGGTGCGTGGGGCGCCAGCCTGGGCGCCCACGGCGAAGAAGAGAAACAGTAAAGCTAAACAACGGACACTCATTGACTCAGTCTTCCTTCGGCACAACCCAGAAAATCTGCACACCGCCATCGTCGCGATAGGCGAGGGTGACGTTATCGTTCTCGTCGATTTCTTCGAGCAGGCGTTCCCACTCGTCCACGGGCTCGTCCGGGAGGCGGAAGATCAGTGCTGCTTTGGCTTTCTGGGCGGTGGGGGAATTGATGAGTTTCTGAACGCGCATACCCAGGCGTTCATAGGAGTCAGGAGAGGCAGAGGTGGTGGCCACGGAATTATCCTTATTAAGCTGTACGTGCATACAGTATTTAACTGTAAGCGTTTTCGCAACTGCTTAAAATTCAAGAAAATCCTCTGACAGCGGTTTTTACCGTTTGGTGTAGGACTAGGGGAGTTTTTTTATCAGATGCAGGAACCACTCACCCAAGGCTGGCAAGTGGTGAAAGCAGTGCCCGACCGGAGTCGGTCGGGCGAGGACGAATCAGTATTCCCAGAACATCCGTTGCAGCTCTTTGCTGTCATTGGTCTTGGTCAGCGCGACCATGGCCAGGATGCGGGCTTTTTGCGGGTTCAGGTCATGCGCGACGACCCAGTCGTATTTGTCGTCAGGCTGTTCGGCATTTCGCAGTACAAAGCCACCGGCGTTGACGTGGGAAGAACGAATGATTTGCACACCGTCCTTGCGCAGGGCTTGCAGGGCTGGAACAACGCGAGAAGACACCGAGCCATTGCCGGTACCGGCATGAATGATGGCTTTGGCGCCCGACTGAGCCAAGGCTTTGTAGGCGGTATCGCTGACGTTGCCGTAGGAATAAGCGATTTCGACGTCAGGCAGGCTCTTGATGGTTTTGATGTCAAATTCGGAGTCCATGGTGTGGCGCTTGGCTGGCAAGCGGAACCAGTAGGATTTGCCTTCGACCACCATGCCGAGTGGGCCCCAAGCACTTTTGAACGCCTCGGTCTTGATGTTGATCATTTTGCTGACATCGCGACCCGACTGGATTTCATCGTTCATGGTCACCAGTACGCCTTTGCCGCGGGCGTCTTTGCTGCTGGCCACGGCCACGGCGTTGTACAGGTTCAGCATGCCGTCTGCCGACATCGCGGTGCCTGGGCGCATGGAGCCCACGACAATGATTGGCTTGTCGGTTTTTTCCACCAGGTTCAGGAAGTAGGCGGTTTCTTCCAGGGTGTCGGTGCCGTGGGTGATGACGATGCCATCGACGTCGTTGCTGTCCGCCAGTTCGGCCACACGGCGACCCAATTGCAGCAGGTTGTCGTTGGTGATGCTTTCGGACGCGATCTGCATGACCTGTTCGCCACGCACGTTGGCCAATTGACTCAGTTCCGGGACCCCGGCGATCAGTTGTTCAATGCCGACTTTCGCCGCTTGATAGGTGGCACTGTTCGCGGCGCTGGCGCCTGCGCCGGCAATGGTGCCGCCGGTGGCCAGGATCACCACGTTTGCCAGTTTCTGTCGGGTTTCGACTTCTTTCGCCTGAAGGGCGGTGGGCAGGAGTAGCAGAAGGGCCAAGGCGCCCGGAACGAAGGTCTTGAAAGCAGATGTCATTATTTTTCTCTCTAGTAGTGAGACAGTGCTGATGCAGGTTCATCTAGATACGCCCCAGGCTGATCTGAACGCTTGGGGTGTAGGAGAAGAGCAGGATCTGTACCAGTCAAACCTTGAATCGAAAAATACGTTTAACCTTATGATTTGTTGCAATATTTAGACGCCCCTTCGCGGCGGTGATCGGCTTTTTTGTCCGAGTTTCCGAATATGTGTAGCGTTTCTGTTCGGCTTTCCGAAAAGGACTACAGCCTCTGTTGAACTAGTCGTCTTGTCGGATCGTAAATCAGCGCTAAAGAAACCCGTGCACAGGTCGATGCTTCCCTAAAGGATCTTATTAACGGAGTTCACATGTCGTTTAGTGTCGGTTTTCCAAACGCGGGCGCAATCACTATCGGTGGCAAGCCCACGGCTACCATCAAAGCCTTGAGCGAATCGACAACCGAGGCCTCGACGCAACTGCTGGGCAAGGAGGAAGAGGGTGACGCAACTCAGGTCCGAACCGGTGGCGGCGCTCAAGCCGAAAACAAAGCAGACAGCGAAGGCAGCCAAAGCATCGCCGTGAAGATGCTGCTCAAGCGTATGCAGGAATTGCAGCAACAACTGCGTGAACAACAGCAGCAATTGGCCGCCGCTCAGGCCAGGTCTTATCCAACACCGGAAGCCAAGGCCACGGCTGTCATGTCGCTCCAGGGGCAAATCGCCGATACCACCGGCGCGTTGGCTCAAGTCACTGGCAATCTGGTGAAAGAGCTGGCCAAAGACTCCAGCACTGGCAGTATTGTCAGCACGACCGCGTGATGTGGATGGTTGGCTTTGCTAACCAATACACATAACGGGTCGTTGACAAATGTCGACAGGGTTCGCATAGTTCGATCAACGCAAACGTTTGCGCGTCGCTTTCGAGGGGCTATTCATCGGCGAATGCGATGAAGCCTGCGTCAGCGCAAACGTTGCTCAGAATAATCATAAGATCGGAGTGAATCCATGAAGCTGCCATTCGCTGGACGTCTTCTCGCTGTCGCTATGCTGGCTGCCGCATCCGCCGCGTTGCCTGTCTCTTCGGCCTTCGCCGAAACCCCTGAAAAACCCAAAGTCGCGCTGGTCATGAAATCCCTGGCCAACGAATTTTTCCTGACCATGGAAGATGGCGCCAAGGCTTACCAGAAAGAACACTCCGCCGATTTCGACCTGATCTCCAATGGCATCAAGGACGAAACCGACACCGCCGGCCAGACGCGTATCGTCGAGCAAATGATTCTGGCCAAGGTCAATGCGCTGGTCATCGCGCCAGCTGACTCCAAGGCCATGGTGCCGGTGATCAAGAAGGCCATCGATGCCGGTATCACCGTGATCAACATCGACAACCAACTGGACCCGGCCGTCGTCAAAAGCAAAAACATCACCGTTCCATTTGTCGGCCCGGACAACCGCAAAGGCGCGCGCTTGGTGGGCGAGTACCTGGCCAAGCAACTGAAGGCCGGTGACGAGGTCGGCATCATCGAAGGTGTGTCCACCACCACCAACGCCCAGGCCCGCACTGCCGGTTTCAAGGATGCGATGGAAGCGGCGCAGATCAAGGTCGTGTCCTTGCAATCCGGTGATTGGGAAATCGACAAAGGCAACAAAGTGGCGGCCTCGATACTCAGCGAATATCCGCAAACCAAAGCCCTGCTGGCCGGCAATGACAGCATGGCCGTCGGCGCAGTGTCTGCCGTACGTGCCGCGGGCAAGGCCGGCAAGGTGCAAGTGGTGGGTTACGACAACATCAACGCCATCAAGCCAATGCTCAAGGATGGCCGCGTCCTGGCCACCGCTGACCAGTTCGCTGCCCAGCAAGCGGTGTTCGGCATCGAGACGGCGCTGAAAATTATCAAAGGCGAGAAAGTCGACAGCGGCACCAACGGCGTCATCGAAACTCCGGTAGAGCTGGTTACCAAGTAGTCCTTCTAGCGACACAACGGTGCTCGCCCGTCGGGGCGAGCACATGGAGAGTTTTTATGTCCGTTTGCGCCCCGAACGCTGTCCTTTCGGTCAGCGGTATCGGCAAGACCTACGCCCAACCGGTTCTGACCGGCATCGACCTGACGCTGATGCGCGGCGAAGTGCTGGCGCTGACCGGCGAGAACGGCGCCGGCAAAAGCACCCTGTCGAAAATCATTGGCGGGCTGGTCACACCGACCACCGGCCAGATGCAGTTTCAGGGGCAGGATTACCATCCCGGCAGCCGGACCCAGGCCGAAGACCTGGGCATCCGCATGGTCATGCAAGAACTCAATCTGCTACCGACCCTGTCGGTCGCGGAAAACCTGTTTCTCGACAACCTGCCCAGCAATGGCGGCTGGATCAGCCGCAAGCAACTGCGCAAGGCGGCGATCGAGGCTATGGCTCAGGTCGGTCTCGACGCGATCGACCCGGACACCCTGGTCGGCGAACTGGGCATCGGTCACCAGCAAATGGTGGAGATCGCCCGCAACCTGATCGGCGATTGCCACGTGCTGATCCTCGACGAGCCGACCGCGATGCTGACAGCCCGTGAAGTCGAGATGCTGTTCGAACAGATCACTCGCTTGCAGGCTCGCGGCGTGTCGATCATCTATATCTCCCACCGCCTCGAAGAACTGGCACGGGTCGCCCAGCGCATCGCGGTATTGCGCGACGGCAACCTGGTCTGCGTCGAGCCAATGGCCAATTACAATAGTGAGCAACTGGTCACCCTGATGGTTGGGCGCGAGCTCGGCGAACACATCGACATGGGACCACGCAAGATTGGCGCTCCAGCGTTGACGGTCAAAGGGCTGACCCGGTCCGACAAGGTTCGTGATGTGTCATTCGAAGTGCGCGCCGGCGAGATTTTCGGGATTTCCGGTTTGATCGGGGCAGGGCGCACCGAGTTGCTGCGCCTGATCTTCGGCGCCGACATCGCGGACAGCGGCACGGTTGCGCTGGGGTCGCCTGCGCAAGTCGTCAGTATTCGCTCCCCGGCTGATGCGGTCGGTCACGGCATCGCCCTGATCACCGAAGACCGCAAGGGCGAAGGCCTGCTGCTGACTCAATCGATAAGCGCCAACATTGCCTTGGGCAACATGCCGGTTATTTCCAGCGGCGGCTTCGTCAACAACGATGACGAGATGGCCCTGGCCCAGCGACAGATCGACGCCATGCGCATCCGCAGTTCCAGTCCGACGCAACTGGTGTCGGAACTGTCCGGTGGCAACCAGCAGAAAGTCGTGATCGGCCGTTGGCTGGAGCGCGATTGCGCGGTGCTGCTGTTCGACGAGCCGACACGAGGCATCGATGTCGGTGCCAAGTTCGATATCTATGCCTTGCTCGGTGAGTTGACCCGTCAGGGCAAAGCACTGGTGGTGGTGTCCAGCGACCTGCGTGAGCTGATGCTGATCTGCGACCGGATCGGCGTGCTGTCGGCGGGGCGCCTGATCGATACTTTCGAGCGCGACAGTTGGACCCAGGATGACTTGCTTGCCGCCGCATTCGCCGGCTACCAAAAACGTGATGCGCTGCTCAACGAAGCGGCGCCTAGGGATCTTCCATGACTACTGCAACGTCCGCCGGTAAACGTAGTGGCAACTTTTACGGCCTCGGCACCTATCTGGGGCTGGCCGGTGCCTTGCTGGCGATGGTCGCGCTGTTCTCGATTCTGAGCAGCCATTTTCTGTCTTACGATACCTTCAGCACCCTGGCCAACCAGATTCCGGATTTGATGGTCCTGGCGGTCGGCATGACGTTTGTGTTGATCATCGGCGGTATCGACCTGTCGGTGGGGTCGGTATTGGCCCTCGCGGCGTCGACGGTCAGCGTGGCGATTCTCGGCTGGGGCTGGAGCGTACTGCCGGCGGCGCTGCTCGGCATGGCGGCAGCTGCATTGGCCGGGACCATTACCGGCTCGATCACGGTAGCGTGGCGGATTCCGTCGTTCATCGTGTCCCTCGGCGTGCTGGAAATGGCCCGTGGCGTGGCGTACCAGATGACCGGTTCGCGCACGGCTTATATCGGTGATGCCTTCGCCTGGCTGTCCAACCCGATTGCCTTCGGTATTTCGCCGTCGTTCATCATCGCCTTGCTGATCATCTTCATTGCCCAGGCTGTGCTGACCCGCACTGTGTTCGGTCGCTACCTGATCGGCATTGGCACCAACGAAGAAGCTGTACGTCTGGCAGGGATCAATCCAAAGCCCTACAAGATTCTGGTATTCAGTCTGATGGGACTGCTGGCCGGTATCGCCGCGCTGTTTCAGATTTCCCGTCTGGAAGCGGCGGACCCGAATGCCGGCTCCGGTCTGGAACTGCAAGTGATCGCCGCGGTAGTGATCGGCGGCACCAGCCTGATGGGTGGTCGTGGTTCGGTCATCAGCACATTTTTCGGGGTTCTGATCATCTCCGTATTGGCGGCAGGTCTGGCGCAGATCGGAGCGACCGAACCGACCAAGCGCATCATCACCGGCGCGGTGATCGTGGTGGCGGTGGTGCTTGATACTTATCGCAGTCAACGCGCAAGCCGGCGGACCTGAGTCATGGCAACGATCAAGGATGTGGCAGCGCTTGCGGGAATTTCGTACACCACGGTGTCCCACGTGGTGAACAAGACCCGGCCGGTCAGTGAAGAAGTGCGGATCAAGGTCGAGGCGGCAATCAAGACGCTCGACTACGTCCCGAGTGCCGTGGCCCGGTCGCTGAAGGCCAAAACCACGGCGACCATCGGTCTGCTGGTGCCCAACAGCCTCAATCCGTACTTCGCCGAACTGGCCCGGGGCATCGAGGATTACTGCGAGCGTAATGGCTATTGCGTGATCCTCTGTAACTCCGACGACAACCCCGACAAGCAGCGCAGCTACCTGCGTGTCTTGCTGGAAAAACGCATCGACGGGTTGATCGTGGCATCGGCCGGCGGTGACGCGGGGCTGGCGCAAGGCCTGGCGGGCGTGCGCACGCCGATGGTGATCGTCGACCGCGGCCTGGACGGTGTGAATGCCGATATGGTGCGCATCGATCACGAATACGGCGCCTATCTGGCCACTCGGCATCTGCTGGAATTGGGGCATCGGGACATCGCGACGATTGGCGGGCCGGCGAGCACCAGCGTGGCACAGATGCGTTTGGCAGGTTACTGCCGCGCCCTGAAAGAGGCGGGCGTCGAAGTGTCCGAGGGGCGCATGCTGGAAAGTGACTTCACCAGCACCGGCGGTTATAGCGCCGCCGCGATCCTGCTGGAAAAGAACCCGCCCAGCGCCATCTTCGCCGGCAACGACATGATCGGCATTGGCGTGCTGCGAGCCGCCGCCGAGCGCAATATTCGTGTACCCACCGAGCTGTCGGTGATCGGCTTCGACGATATCCAGATGAGTCGTTACGTGTACCCGGCATTGACCACCGTGGGCCAGTCGATCCTGCAACTCGGCGAAATGGCGGCCGAAGTGCTTTTACGCAGGATCGCCACGCCGGATATGGCTACCGATCAACGGATCGTGACGCCGAGTATTGTCTTGCGGGAATCGACTGCGCCTCTGGCCGGCGTGTTTGCAGAGTACCGCTGAACTGAAAATGCCGCTGAAACAGAATTGATGAGTAGTGATGTATGCCAGCAAAAGTAGTGGTAATCGGCAGTCTGAACATGGACCTGGTCACCCGGGCGCCAAGGTTGCCCCGTGGCGGTGAAACGCTGATCGGCGAGTCGTTTGTCACCGTCTCCGGTGGCAAGGGCGCGAATCAGGCGGTGGCGGCGGTGCGTCTGGGGGCGCAAGTGTCGATGATCGGATGTGTGGGCAGCGATGCCTATGGCGAACAGTTGCGCGGAGCGTTGTTGGTCGAGCAGATCGACTGTCAGGCGGTCAGCACCGTCGAGGGTGCCAGCGGCGTGGCGTTGATTGTGGTCGACGACAACAGTCAGAACGCCATCGTGATCGTTGCCGGTGCCAACGGCGCGTTGACGCCGAAAGTGATCGATCGTTTCGACGCGGTATTGCAGGCGGCGGATGTGATCATCTGTCAGCTGGAAGTGCCGGATGCCACTGTCGGCCATGCGCTCAAGCGCGGCCGTGAGCTGGGCAAGGTCGTGATCCTTAACCCGGCGCCCGCCAGTCGGCCGCTGCCGGCGGACTGGTACGCATCCATCGATTACCTGATTCCCAACGAAAGCGAAGCTTCGGCCCTGAGCGGTTTGCCGGTGGACTCCCTGGAAACCGCCGAAACCGCCGCGACGCAGTTGATCGCCATGGGCGCGAGCAAGGTCATTATCACCCTCGGTGCCCAAGGCTCGCTGTTCGCCAATGGCCAGAGCCTTGAGCATTTCCCTGCACCGAAGGTGAAAGCTGTCGACACCACGGCGGCCGGCGATACCTTTGTCGGCGGTTTCGCTGCGGCCCTGGCGGCCGGTAAAACCGAAGCTGAAGCCATCCGGTTTGGCCAGGTCGCCGCGGCGTTGTCGGTCACTCGGGCTGGCGCACAACCCTCGATTCCTGATTTGTCCGACGTACAGGCCTTTAACGCACCATGAAAAAGACACCTCTGCTTAACGTCGCGCTGTCGCGGCTGATCGCGTCCCTGGGGCATGGCGACATAGTCGTGATCGGTGATGCAGGTCTGCCGGTACCACCAGGCGTTGAATTGATCGACCTGGCCCTGACCCACGGTGTCCCCGATTTCGTCAGCACCTTGAAGGTTGTGCTCAGCGAAATGCAGGTCGAAAGCCATGTGCTGGCTCGGGAGATCCGGGACAAGCAGCCATCGGCCTTGGCGACGCTGGACGAACTGAATGCTGCAGGTGCGCTGGGGCAGCGTGAACTGCTCAGTCATGACCAATTCAAAGTCCTCAGCCGACAGGCAAAGGCGATCGTTCGTACAGGCGAATGTCAGCCGTACTGCAACATCGTGCTGGTGGCTGGGGTAACGTTCTAGTTCGTCATTGTGTTTCCGATTTTCCACGCACAAGGAGTGCGCCATGTACCGCTATGCTCAGAAATTGCATCACCTGTTCCGGAGTCTGCTGCTTTTGTCCCTGATTACCGCAACAAGCGCCCAGGCGGCGGAAAAGATCGACCTGATCATCGACACCGACCCGGGTGCCGACGACGTGGTTGCCTTGCTGTTTGCCCTGGCGTCACCAGAAGAACTGAACATTCGCGCGCTGACTACCGTCGCCGGCAACGTTCGGCTGGACAAGACTTCGCGTAATGCGCGTCTGGCTCGCGAGTGGGCAGGGCGCGAGGAGGTTCCCGTCTACGCCGGAGCACCGAAACCACTGATGCGCACGCCGATTTACGCCGAGAACATCCATGGCAAGGAAGGCCTGTCGGGTGTCACCGTGCATGAGCCGAAGAAGGGCCTGGCCAAGGGCAATGCGGTCAACTACCTGATCGATACCCTGAAAGCCGCCAAGCCACATAGCATCACCATTGCCATGCTGGGGCCGCAGACTAACCTGGCCCTGGCGCTGATCCAGGAACCGGAAATCGTTCAGGGCATCAAGGAAGTGGTGATCATGGGAGGCGCGCACTTCAACGGTGGCAACATCACCCCGGTGGCCGAGTTCAACCTGTTCGCTGATCCACAGGCTGCGGAAGTCGTGCTCAAAAGTGGCGTCAAGCTGACTTATCTGCCGCTGGACGTGACCCACAAGATCCTGACCAGCGAAGCGCGCCTGAAACAGATCGCCGCATTGAACAACAATGCCAGCAAGCTGGTAGGCGATATTCTCAATGAGTACGTCAAAGGCGACATGGAGCACTACGGCATTCCGGGTGGTCCGGTCCATGACGCCACGGTCATCGCTTACCTGCTCAAGCCAGAATTGTTTACTGGCCGTTCGGTAAACGTAGTGGTGGATAGCCGTGAAGGCCCGACCTTCGGCCAAACCATCGTTGACTGGTATGACGGCTTGAAGGCTGAGAAGAATGCGTTCTGGGTTGAAAGCGGCGACGCCCAAGGGTTCTTCGATCTACTGACTGAGCGTCTGGCTCGTCTGAAGTAAAGCTCACGCCCGCAGGTGCCAGCCTGTGGGTTTTTTTACTGACTGTCTATCAGGCCTATGTAGTCTGCGGGGTATTTCTCGAATATCTGTGCGATGAATGACTGGGCGGCTTGCGTCCCGAGTTCTTTGACCAACAGATCGATACCAATGATTGCCAACTCTTCCGGGCTGCCCGGGCTGTAGGAGCTGTGACCCAGTGGCCACTTGGCTTTGATGTCGGCGTCGATACTTACGGTGGTCATGATGGCGCTCGTGAATTCGGGAAAGTCTGAGTGACGAGTTAACCATTTTGCGCGGCGTTTGGCACTCCGACTTAGGCATGAGAAGAGGGCTATGCGACACTTGGTCCTTAACGATTTTCCAAGGACCATGCTGTGCAGATAGATTTGAACACGCCTGACGGCTTGACCCTTGAGGCAGTGCGCCAGATGCTGGCCTCTGCCAGCGACGATGAACACACCCAGCTGCGCGTGACCAAAGGCGGCATCGCCTACATTTCGTCGGGTGTCGTGGGTGGCACCGACATCGACGGGTTGCTGTTTCGCCTGGAGACGTGGGCCAAGGGGTCCGGTTATGTGGGATTGGTCGCTGCCAGCGACGAGGTCTGGGTCATGCAGATCTTCAATGCGCTGAAGGAGAACTGGCCGAAGCCACTGTACGACTACATTGACGTCTATTGAGCACTGTTCATATTCAGTCACGATTGCGGGATGAACGACAGTGGATGCTCAGGCAAACTCGCCGCGTATCCGGATCGAGGGCAGGGTGCTAGCACTCCCTGTGAAACCAAACGCCAGATTGGCGGTCGCACGATCTCAGCTTAACTATTGAAAAAAGGAGGCTTCATGCCTTGGAAGCTCGCGTCATTGGGTACTTTGTTGGCCGTTGCCATGCTGGCCGGTTGCAGCACTACCTCCACCGAGTCGACAACTGACCCTGTCACGACAACTGACACGGGGCACAGTCGTTGTGAGGCAAAAGCTGCCGAATTCACCATTGGCAAAAAGGCTTCGCCAGAGCTGCTGGAGCAGGCGCGCACCCGCGCAGGCGCACAGAATGCGCGGTTCCTCATGCCCACCGATATGGTGACCCTGGAGTACCGCTCCGATCGCTTGAACCTGAACACCGATGCCAATCGGGTTGTCACCCGCGTCAACTGCGGCTGATCGCTTCAGGCTTTTGCTTCACCCATAAAAAACCCCGTCACATGGACGGGGTTTTTTTAGTGCGGCTGAAAATTACTCAGCGCGGACTTGTGCAGCTTGCATACCCTTTTGGCCTTTCTCAGCCACGAAGGAAACGGTCTGGCCTTCTTTCAGGCTTTTGAAACCGTCGCTTTCGATAGCTTTGAAGTGTACGAACAGGTCGTCACCGCCACCTTGAGGAGTGATGAAGCCGAAGCCTTTTTCATCGTTGAACCATTTAACGGTGCCGGTTTGGCGATTAGACATGGTGTATCTCCAAGAAACATATATTTTCAGTAGTGCTGTGCTGCTCAGGCCAACTGGGCACACCGGGGTATCATAGTCGAAATGTTCGCTTTGGGAGCCCCCCGGACGTGCTGTTTGCCCTGCAGCCGCGTTTTCTTTGTGGCTATGTTTGGCTACAAGCCCCGTTTTAAAAGGCTTTCAGCCAAAAGTAAAGACAATAAAAAAACCTGTAAAACCTGCATAAATTGTACGAAAAAACGGTTTTCAGAGGCTTTTCATCGGCTGATAAGGCCTTCAAAGCGTTCTGTCGGGCTTATTTTTTCGCCTTGTTATCGGCTTTGCAGGCTGAGATCTGAGTCAGTGCCTTTTGTTTCAGGGCGTCACTGGCCGTGTTGTCCATCAACGCTTGAATGTCGCCGGCCGGGTACGATTTGATTGCATCGGCCCCGCACGCGCAGTGAGACTTCGCCGCTGCAGCGCCGATCTGAGGCGTGGCTGCCTGGGTGCACTGAGCCATGTATTTCTCGCGCTCGCCCTTCGGCCAATCGGCATGGGCAGCCAGCGGCAGCAACAGAACGATGGGGGCGATTACAGCGAATAAACGATTCAGACGCATGCTGGGATGCTCCTTTTGGGTCAATGTCTTGTTATCTGAGGGGTAAAGCGGCGTTCAAGTTCAGCACTCTGGCATAAAAACAGCTGATTTGCCCCGGCAGAAACCTCGCTACCGCGACGACCGTTCATCTGTGCTAGCATGCCTCGCTCGGGCGTTTGCAGGCTCCGGATGGCCTTGAGCCCCGGTGGCGGCAGAGGCGCGAATAACCCCTGATTTGAATCCCAGTCACTCTGGTTCGGTTTTCCGGTTGGCCGCAAGGCTCCTGCCGCTGTAAGGCAGGCGTTCGTTATTGAATGGCCTGGATCGGATCTTGTACTGGCTCATCCCAACCCACGTGACCTTTGGTAGGGGTCACCACTAGGAGAGGAGGCGCCATGCCAACTATTACTCTTCCCGACGGCAGTCAACGTTCATTCGATCACCCGGTTTCCGTAGCCGAGGTCGCCGCATCCATTGGTGCTGGTCTGGCCAAAGCCACCGTGGCCGGCAAGGTCAATGGCAAGCTGGTTGACGCCAGCGACATCATCGACAGCGATTCCACGCTGCAAATCATTACGCCAAAGGATGAAGAGGGGCTGGAGATCATTCGCCACTCTTGCGCCCACCTGGTTGGCCACGCGGTCAAGCAGTTGTACCCGACGGCCAAGATGGTCATCGGTCCGGTCATCGACGAAGGCTTCTATTACGACATCGCCTTCGAACGTCCTTTCACTCCGGACGACCTGGCCGCCATCGAACAGCGCATGCAGCAGCTGATCGAAAAAGATTACGACGTGATCAAGAAAGTCACTCCGCGCGCCGAAGTGATCGAAGTGTTCAAGGCCCGTGGCGAAGACTATAAGCTGCGCCTGGTCGAGGACATGCCGAACGAGCAGGCCATGGGTCTGTATTATCACGAAGAATACGTCGACATGTGCCGCGGCCCGCACGTGCCGAATACTCGCTTCCTGAAATCCTTCAAGCTGACCAAGCTGTCCGGCGCCTACTGGCGTGGCGATGCCAAGAACGAGCAACTGCAGCGCGTTTATGGCACCGCTTGGGCCGACAAGAAGCAGCTGGCGGCTTACATCCAGCGCATCGAAGAAGCTGAAAAACGCGATCACCGCAAGATCGGCAAGCGCCTGGGCCTGTTCCATACCCAGGAAGAGTCGCCGGGCATGGTGTTCTGGCACCCTAACGGCTGGACGCTGTACCAGGTGCTTGAGCAGTACATGCGCAAGGTTCAGCGCGACAACGGTTACCTGGAGATCAAGACTCCACAAGTCGTTGACCGCAGCCTGTGGGAGAAATCCGGGCACTGGGCCAACTACGCCGACAATATGTTCACCACGCAGTCGGAAAATCGCGACTACGCCATCAAGCCGATGAACTGCCCTTGCCACGTGCAAGTGTTCAACCAGGGCCTGAAAAGCTACCGCGAGTTGCCGATGCGTCTGGCCGAGTTCGGTGCCTGCCACCGTAACGAGCCATCGGGTGCGCTGCACGGCATCATGCGCGTGCGTGCATTCACTCAGGACGACGCCCACATCTTCTGCACCGAAGAGCAAATGCAGGCGGAATCCGCAGCGTTCATCAAGTTGACGATGGATGTCTATGCCGACTTTGGCTTCAAAGACGTCGAGATGAAACTGTCCACTCGTCCGGAAAAACGCGTCGGTTCCGACGAGTTGTGGGACCGCGCCGAAGCTGCCCTGGCTGCAGCCCTTGATAGCGCTGGCCTGCCGTACGATCTGCAGCCGGGCGAGGGTGCGTTCTACGGTCCGAAGATCGAGTTCTCGCTGAAAGATTGCCTCGGCCGTGTCTGGCAGTGTGGTACCCTTCAGCTCGATTTTAACCTGCCTGTCCGTCTGGGAGCCGAATACGTCTCCGAAGACAACAGTCGCAAGCACCCGGTGATGTTGCACCGGGCGATCCTGGGCTCCTTCGAACGTTTCGTCGGAATCCTGATCGAGCACTACGAGGGTGCATTCCCCGCGTGGCTGGCTCCGACCCAGGCAGTGATCATGAATATCACTGATAAACAGGCCGATTTTGCTGCCGAGGTTGAAAAAACCCTCAACGAAAGCGGATTTCGTGCCAAGTCTGACTTGAGAAATGAAAAGATCGGCTTTAAAATCCGCGAGCATACTTTGCTCAAGGTTCCCTATCTCTTGGTTATCGGAGATCGGGAAGTCGAGATGCAGACTGTCGCTGTGCGTACTCGTGAAGGTGCTGACCTGGGCTCGATGCCCGTCGCCCAGTTCGCTGAGTTTCTCGCGCAAGCGGTTTCCCGGCGTGGTCGCCCAGATTCGGAGTAATTATTATTAAGCGTGAAATGAGACAAGATAAACGAGCTGCACCGAAAGCCCCGATCAACGAGAATATCTCGGCACGCGAGGTTCGGTTAATTGGAGCTGAAGGTGAACAGCTTGGGATTGTGTCAATTGAAGACGCGCTTCTTAAGGCTGAAGAGGCCAAACTGGATTTGGTGGAAATTTCCGCCGATGCAGTACCCCCTGTTTGCAAACTGATGGACTACGGCAAATCGATCTTCGAAAAGAAGAAGCAGATTGCCGCGGCCAAGAAAAACCAGAAGCAGATTCAGGTTAAAGAAATCAAGTTTCGTCCAGGGACGGAGGAAGGGGATTACCAGGTAAAACTGCGCAACCTGGTACGTTTCCTGAGTGATGGGGACAGGGCCAAGGTATCCTTGCGATTCCGCGGCCGTGAGATGGCCCACCAGGAGCTGGGGATGGAACTCCTCAAGCGAGTTGAAGGTGACTTGCTCGAGTACGGTTCGGTCGAACAGCATCCTAAGATGGAAGGACGCCAGCTGATCATGGTCATCGCCCCGAAAAAGAAGAAGTAATCAACAGGGCACGGCAGGCCTTGCGATTATGTTTATCAACTGAATGCGGAGTATCCGAACATGCCAAAGATGAAAACTAAAAGTGGTGCTGCTAAGCGGTTTCTGAAAACTGCTAACGGTATCAAGCACAAGCACGCTTTCAAGAGCCACATCCTGACTAAAATGTCGACCAAGCGTAAGCGTCAACTGCGCGGTAGCAGCTTGCTGCATCCGTCTGACGTTGCAAAAGTCGAGCGCATGCTGCGCCTTCGTTAATTTTAGTCAAGAATAGAGGAAGTAACTCATGGCTCGTGTAAAGCGTGGCGTCATTGCCCGTAAACGTCACAAAAAAATTCTGAAACTTGCTAAAGGCTACTACGGCGCTCGTTCGCGCGTATTCCGTGTTGCCAAGCAAGCGGTAATCAAGGCAGGCCAATACGCCTACCGTGACCGTCGTCAGAAAAAACGTCAGTTCCGCGCTCTGTGGATCGCTCGTATCAACGCTGGTGCACGTATCAACGGTCTGTCCTACAGCCGTTTCATCGCCGGCCTGAAAAAAGCGTCCATCGAGATCGACCGTAAGGTTCTGGCTGATCTGGCAGTGAACGAAAAAGCGGCGTTTGCTGCGATTGTCGAGAAAGCTAAAGCCACCTTGGCTTAAGTACCCCCGACAGTCACCCGGCCTCACCTCTGTGGGGCCAGGTGTTAAACGTCATAAATAGGGGAAGAGCCTTCAAGCTCTTCCCCTATTTTGTATCTGGAGTCTGTACATGGAAAACCTGGATGCGCTCGTCTCTCAAGCACTAGAGGCTGTGCAAAGCGCTGAAGATATCAATGCCCTGGAGCAAATCCGGGTTCACTACCTTGGCAAGAAGGGCGAATTGACTCAGGTGATGAAGACCCTGGGGAATTTGCCGGCAGAAGAGCGTCCGCAAGTCGGCGCCCTGATCAACGTTGCCAAGGAGCGTGTCACAGAGGTTCTCAATGCCCGCAAGGCACTGTTTGAAGAGGCCGATCTGGCCGCCAAACTGTCTGCCGAGTCCATTGACGTGACCCTGCCTGGCCGCGGTCAGACCTCGGGTGGTCTGCATCCGGTCACTCGTACTCTGGAACGTATCGAACAGTTCTTCACCCACATCGGCTACGGCATCGCCGAAGGCCCTGAGGTCGAAGACGATTACCACAACTTCGAAGCGCTCAACATCCCAGGCCATCACCCGGCCCGGTCGATGCATGACACCTTCTATTTCAATGCCAACATGCTGTTGCGCACCCATACCTCGCCGGTACAGGTCCGCACCATGGAATCGAAACAGCCGCCGATCCGCATCGTCTGCCCAGGCCGTGTGTATCGCAGCGACTCCGATATTACCCATTCGCCGATGTTCCATCAGGTCGAAGGCCTGTTGGTCGACCGCGATATCAACTTCGCCGACCTGAAAGGGACTATCGAAGAGTTCCTGCGCGTGTTCTTCGAAAAAGAACTGGCCGTGCGTTTCCGCCCGTCGTACTTCCCGTTCACCGAGCCTTCCGCTGAAGTCGACATGGAATGCGTGATGTGCAGCGGTAAAGGCTGCCGCGTCTGCAAGCAGACTGGCTGGCTGGAAGTCATGGGCTGCGGCATGGTTCACCCGAACGTGCTGCGCATGTCGGGGATCGACCCGGAAGAGTTTTCGGGCTTTGCCTTCGGCATGGGCGTCGAGCGTCTGGCCATGCTGCGTTACGGCGTGAACGACTTGCGTCTGTTCTTCGACAACGACTTGCGGTTCCTCGCGCAATTTCGCTAGTCGTAACGAATTCTTAGGAGAGCAGGATGAAATTCAGTGAACAATGGCTGCGTGGCTGGGTAAGCCCGCAGGTAAGTCGCGATGAGCTGGTCGCTCGTCTGTCGATGGCCGGTCTTGAGGTCGATAGCGTTACGCCGGCCGCCGGTGAATTCAGTGGCGTGATCGTGGGTGAGGTGCTGAGCACCGAGCAACACCCGGACGCCGACAAGCTTCGCGTTTGCCAGGTCAGCAATGGCTCGGAAACTTTCCAAGTCGTTTGCGGTGCGCCAAACGTGCGCCCGGGCCTGAAAATTCCCTTCGCCATGATTGGTGCCGAACTGCCGGGCGACTTCAAAATCAAGAAAGCCAAGCTGCGTGGCGTTGAATCCAACGGCATGCTGTGCTCGCAGGCAGAGCTGCAGGTCGGTGAAGGCAACGACGGCTTGATGGAATTACCGGTTGATGCGCCAGTCGGCAAGGACATCCGTGAGTACCTGGGCCTGGACGACGCCAGCATCGAGGTCGATCTGACCCCGAACCGCGGCGACTGCCTGTCCCTGGCCGGTCTGTCCCGTGAAGTCGGCGCGCTGTACGCCGCCGAAGTCACCCGTCCGGTCATTGCCACCGTTCCTGCCGTACACGATGAAGTGCGCTCGATTGAAGTGCTGGCACCAGCTGCTTGCCCGCGCTACCTGGGACGTGTGATCCGTAATGTCGACCTGTCCAAGCCTACGCCTTTGTGGATGGTTGAGCGTCTGCGTCGTGCCGACGTTCGTAGCATCGACGCTGCCGTGGACATCACCAATTACGTGATGCTGGAGCTGGGTCAACCGCTGCACGCTTTCGATCTCGCCGAAATCAATGGTGGTATCCGCGTGCGCATGGCCGAAGAAGGCGAGAAGCTGGTGCTGCTCGACGGTCAGGAAGTCAGCCTGCGTAGCGATACGCTGGTGATCGCCGACCACACCCGCGCCCTGGCTATCGCCGGCGTCATGGGGGGCGAGCACAGCGGCGTCAACACCGCGACCACTCGCGATATTTTCCTTGAAAGCGCTTTCTTCGATCAGATTGCCGTCGCTGGCAAGGCGCGTTCCTACGGCTTGCACACCGATGCTTCGCACCGCTACGAGCGTGGTGTGGACTGGCAACTGGCCCGTGAAGCCATGGAGCGCGCCACTGGCCTGCTGCTGGAAATCACTGGCGGCGAAGCTGGCCCGATCATCGAAACCGTCAGCGAGCAGCACCTGCCGAAGATCGCGCCGGTCACCCTGCGTGCCCAACGCATCACCCAGATGCTGGGCATGGAAATGGATTCCGCCGAAGTCGAGCGTCTGCTCAACGCTTTGGGTCTGACCGTTTCTGCTGATGGGGCGGGGCAGTGGCGCGTAGAAGTGCCAAGCCATCGCTTCGATATCAGCCTCGAAGTCGATCTGATCGAAGAGCTGGCTCGTCTGTACGGTTACAACCGTCTGCCGGTCCGCTACCCGCAAGCTCGTCTGGCGCCGCAAGCCAAGGCTGAAGCGCGTAGCGATCTGCCTGAGCTGCGTCGTCTGCTGGTGGCCCGCGGTTACCAGGAAGCGATCACTTACAGCTTCATCGATCCGAAACAATTCGAGCTGTTCAATCCGGGTGTAGAACCGCTTCTGCTGGCCAACCCGATTTCAAACGACATGGCTGCAATGCGTTCGTCGCTATGGCCGGGGCTGGTCAAGGCGCTTCAGCACAACCTGAACCGGCAACAGGATCGTGTCCGTCTGTTCGAAAGCGGCCTGCGCTTTGTCGGTCAGCTGGACGGCTTGAAGCAAGAGCCAATGCTGGCGGGTGTGGTGTGCGGTAGCCGTCTTCCGGAAGGCTGGGCCCAAGGTCGCGATGTCGTGGACTTCTTCGACGTCAAAGCTGACGTGGAAGCGGTGCTGGGCTTTGCCGGCGCTCTGGATTCTTTCACTTTTGTGCCAGGCAAGCACCCTGCGTTGCACCCGGGTCAAACCGCGCAAATCGAGCGCGAAGGTCGTTTGGTGGGTTACGTCGGCGCTATCCACCCTGAATTGTCGAAAACCCTCGGTCTCGACCGTCCGGTCTTCGTTTTCGAGCTGGTTCTTGCCGAAGTGGCGTTAGGTAAAATGCCTAAATTCCAGGAGTTGTCGCGCTTTCCTGAAGTACGTCGTGATCTTGCACTGATCGCCGAAAAAGACGTCGCTGCCAGCGCCGTATTGGACGTAATCCGTGAAAATGCAGGGGAATGGCTGACGGACCTCAGGCTATTTGACGTGTATCAGGGTAAAGGCATTGATCCTGATAGAAAAAGCCTTGCAGTTGGCTTGACCTGGCAGCATCCATCGCGCACTCTTAATGACGATGAGGTGAATACGACGACGCAAAACATCCTCACCTCGCTCGAACAAAGGTTGAACGCCACGTTAAGGAAGTGACGTATGGGGGCTCTGACGAAAGCTGAGATGGCGGAACGTCTGTATGAAGAGCTGGGCCTGAATAAACGGGAGGCCAAGGAATTGGTCGAACTGTTTTTTGAAGAAATCAGGCACGCTCTTGAAGACAACGAACAAGTCAAATTGTCCGGTTTCGGAAATTTCGACCTTCGGGACAAACGCCAGCGGCCTGGCCGCAATCCGAAAACGGGAGAAGAAATCCCGATCACGGCTCGCCGTGTGGTCACCTTTCGTCCAGGGCAGAAGTTGAAGGCCCGAGTTGAGGCTTATGCTGGAACCAAGTCATAACGACGAGCTACCCGTCATCCCAGGCAAACGCTACTTCACCATTGGTGAAGTCAGCGAGCTGTGTGCGGTAAAACCGCACGTGCTGCGCTACTGGGAGCAGGAGTTTCCTCAACTCAACCCCGTCAAACGCCGCGGAAACCGCCGGTATTATCAGCGACAAGACGTGCTGATGATCCGGCAGATCCGCGCGCTTCTTTATGATCAGGGGTTCACCATCGGCGGCGCACGCTTGCGTTTGTCCGGCGATGAAGCCAAAGACGACACCACTCAGTACAAGCAAATGATTCGCCAGATGATTGCTGAGCTGGAAGATGTTCTGGTAGTTCTCAAGAAATAAATTCCTGCTTTTAAATACTTCCAGTTTTCAAAAGCTTGCGATATATTCTTGAGCGTTCTTCGAGCAGAGGAACAGTATCAACGCCTAGTCGGGGCGTAGCGCAGTCCGGTAGCGCACTAGCATGGGGTGCTAGGGGTCGAGTGTTCGAATCACTCCGTCCCGACCATATAATTCAAGGGGTTGCGAGATTTTATCTCGCGACCCCTTTTTATTTTAAGTCGTTTTTACCCCTACAAAACGACTGGCTCTGGGTGGAATCTTCGGCTGTGATACCAAGGTCGGAATTTGTCCCGCGGTCTTTCAGCAGAGCGTTTCAGGCTATGACTATCGAACGCCGAATTGCTGAATTGGCCTAGCCGCTTCTTGCCTGCCACGACTCGCAAGTTTGGGGCGTTTCAAGCCGCAGACTGAATCCAGGCCTCCCAGTGTTGTAGACCCAAAGTGATCCGTTCGGATCGCCCTTCAACTCCCCCAATCGATTTCAAGCCACTCCCCCCCCCGACGATGGGGGGGACGCTGATCGGCTACGCAATAGTCTGGACTCAACAAACGTTTCGTTGCGTATCGGCTGGCGGGGAGCAGGGCATATGACTGAAAGAGTGCTGATCGCCGGCGTAGGTATGGCGCCGTTTCTCCCGTTGGGTGGCTGTGACAGTCACGCGGCGTTGGCGGGGCAGGCCATTCGTTCGACGCTGGAAGATGCACGAATCGACTATGACCTAGTCGATCAGGTCTTTACCTCGTGCGTGCATGGCGACGCCGCTATCGGAGAACAGATGCTGTCCCGGATCGGCTACTCGGGCGTCCCGATTTTCAACCTCAGCGATGGATGTGCATCGGCCAGCAGTGCCTTTCAACTGGCCCGCCACAGCGTTCTGTGCGGTGAAGCCGAGTGTGTACTGGTCGTTGGTGCCGAGTGCATGCCCGCACGGATTTCCAATCGTGAGTTTTTTGGGTTGAAGGATCCCGTTCGCGATCAGTTCAAGCAGGACGGGCACGCTAGGGATTCCATCGTCATTCTAGAGCGCCGGCAGCATCCGGCCGTACTTTTTGCTGCACAAACCAGTTGGCTGTTGACCCGTATGGGTATCGCCGAGCGTTGCTTCGATGACGTGCTCAGTCGGGCGCGGGCTCAAGCCGCGGTCAATCCCAACGCTCTTTTGAACCGCGTTCCGGATCGTGATGGTTGGCTCCCACCATACCTTAGCCCGCCGGCCTGCGGTGCGGCGGCGGTCTTGATCTGCTCCCCGGCCTTCGCCCTGCGCTTTGGCGCTCGGGCTGAGGTGACCGTTCTGGCGAGTGCCAGAGGCAGTGACTGTACGTCGGAACAAGAATCCGGCTGTGTGCTTGATGTGCTGGGACGGGCGACCACCCGGCGCGTGGCGCAACACGCCTATCAGCAGGCTGGCCTGGGACCGGAAGACATCGATGTAGTTGAGCTGCATGACCAAAGCGTTGGTGACTTCATGGTCAACAGCGCGGCACTGGGCTTTTGCCGAGAGGAAGAGATAGACCGTTTTGTGCAGCTCGGTCATCGCCTGAAAGGACAGATGAATGCGGTGTGTCCATCGGGTGGGCTACTGGGACGTGGGCACGCCCCGGGTGCCACCGGGTTGGCGCAATTGGTCGAGCTGGTGTGGCAACTGCGTGGCACGGCCAAAGGCAGGCAGATTGCAGGTGCCCGTACAGCACTCCAGCACAGTGCCGCGCTGGGTCGGGCCGTGTCGGTCACTCTTTTGCAGCGCACTTGATCGCAAGCATCTCGAGCGATGAATTCACCCATGTTTTTTCGTAAACCATTGAGCAGGTGGCAAGTTAGATGAACAAAAATAATAAGATCTGCCATGCAAACTTCCGCAAGGGGTTGCTGACTTCAGCCATCCTGGCGGGTCTGGGCATAACACACGCACACGCAGTGGAAATCGACACAGGAAATGAAGACCTGGCGGTTCGTTTCGACAACACGGTGAAGCTCAACTATGCCCAGCGGGTTGAATCAGCCAACAGCAAGTTGGCCAATTCGTGGAACAACAATGACGGGAATCGCAATTTCTCCTCCGGCAGCGCGGTTTCCCAGCGTATGGATGTGCTGTCCGAACTGGACGTGGTTTACAAGCAGAAGCTTGGCTTTCGCGTCAGCGCCAACACCTGGTACGACCATGCCTACGATGATGTCGGCAGCGATAATGCGTCGACCAACCAGCTCAACCACGGGGTGCCGGACTCACGGCATATCAGCGGTTACGCCGATCGCTATTACAACGGTCCTTCCTCCGAAATTCTCGATGCCTTCGTCTTTGGCAGTACGGAAGTCGGCGATGAATCGCTGCTCAGTGGCAAGGCAGGCAAGCACACCCTCTACTGGGGTGAGAGCCTTCTAGCCTTTGCTCATGGCAACAGTTATGGGCAGTCCGGCCTTGACCTTTCCAAGGCGTTGGCGGTACCCGGAACGGAAGCCAAAGAACTGTTCATTCCGCGCAATCAGTTGTCCACAAGCTTCACGCTCAATCCGGAACTGACGCTCGCTGCACAGTACTTTCTCGACTGGGATGCCGCGCGTTTACCGGAGTCTGGCACCTATCTTGGGTTTAACGACGGCATCCAAAGTGGTGGGCACAACCTGTCGTTGATTGGTGGACAGAATCCGTTTTTCGGTGCCCCTGGCCCGATCGGTGCCAATCAGTTCCTGCGCCTGAGCAATGGCCACACCTTCACCCCGGATAAGCACGGCGACTTCGGGTTAATGGCCAAGTGGAGCCCGGAATGGCTGCAAGGCACCCTGGGTGTCTACTACCGCAATACCTCCGACATTCTGCCGAACCTGGCCTTGCAGCCAACGGCTGTCGGCCCTGCGCAACTGATCTCCGGCAACATCGGCAGCTACAACCAGTTCTACGTCGATGATATCGATATCTACGGCATCAGCCTGTCGAAAAGCATCGCGGGGGTCAGCGTCGGTTTCGACCTGAACTACCGCGAGAACATGCCCCTGGCCAGCGTGGCGGGCACCGTCAGCCCGGCCGCGTCAGCCGCCGGTTTGCCAGGTTTCATTGGCAGCTTTAACGGCGAAAACGGCGTGGCCCGCGGCAACACCGTGCACGCGGTGCTCAACGGCCTGACCACCTTTGGCGACACGCCGGTCTGGGACAGTTCTTCACTGCTGGTCGAACTCGCCTACAGCCGCTGGCTGGACGTCACGGACAACAAGCAACTGTTCAAGGGCGAAGACTGGTACCACGGTGTCGACAAGGTCACCAAGGACAACTACGTCGTTGGCGTCAACTTCAACCCGACCTGGTATCAGGTGTTCCCCGGCATCGATATGTATATGCCGATGACCTACAACGTCGGCCTCAATGGCAACTCGGCTATCCAACTCGGCGGTAACGAGGACTCTGGCAGTTATTCGGTGGGCGTCGGTATGGATGTCCAGAACCAGTACCGTTTTGACCTGAAATACGTGGACAACTTTGGTCCGTTCGACACTTGCGGCTCCGCCGGTGGTGTGGGCGCCCAGGGTCAGGGCGCCGCACCAGGTGCCAACGGGCAGTACAACTGCGTACCGGGGCAGACCACTGCTTTCGGCGGTACTCAGCCTCAGCTCAAGGATCGGGGCATGGTCACTTTGACGTTCAAAACGACCATTTGATCGAAGTCTTTGCTTGATAGCAGGAGTCACTCCATGAAGTTCGTAAATTCTCTGATGTTCACTGCCTTGACCGTCGCCCTTGCCGGTGCGGCACACGCAGCAGTTTCCCCGGATGAAGCGGCCAAACTGGGCACCAGCCTGACAGGCGTCGGCGCTGAAAAGGCCGGCAATGCCGACAGCACCATTCCGGCCTATACCGGCGGCCTCACCACGCCGCCAGCCAGTTACCAGTCGGGCAGTTCATTTCGTCCAGACCCTTATGAGGCTGACAAGCCGCGTGCCGTCATCGATGGCAAAAACATTGCTCAGTACGCCGGCAAACTGACCGCCACCACTCAAGAGTTGCTCAAGCGTTACCCGACGTTCCGGGTCGATGTGTTCCCGACCCATCGCAGCGTCGCGCTGCCGCAGCGGTTGCTGGATAACACCGCGAAAAACGCCGTCGGCACCAAAACCCTCGAAGGTGGTGTCGCCCTGGAGAACGCGCTGCCAGGCGTGCCGTTCCCGATCCCGAAAGATGGCTATGAGGCCATGTGGAACCACCTGCTGCGCTATCAGGGTTACGCCACCAACTTCAAATACGATTCCTGGAACGTCGACGGTTCCGGCAAGGCGATTCTGGCCACGACCGGTAACGCCTTTCTCGAATACCCGCTCTACGATCCGAAACGTACCGACCCGGCGAAAGAGAGCGATCTGTTCTTCAAGACCAAACTCTATTACCAGGCCCCGGCCCGCCGCGCGGGTGAAGCCATCCTGGTGCAGGATGCCGTCAACCCGCTGAAAATGGAGCGTCGTGGCTGGCAATACCTGCCAGGCCAACGCCGGATCAAACTCGCGCCGGACATCGCTTATGACACGCCAAACCCTGGCTCGGCCGGTGCCTCGACCTATGACGATGCCTGGGTGTTCAACGGTGCACTAGACCGCTACGACTTCAAGCTGGTCGGCAAGAAGGAAATGATCATTCCTTACAACACCTACAAGCTGAACTATCACAAGGAAGCGGCGGACATCACCACGGCGAACCACGTCAATCCCGACTTGATGCGCTGGGAGCTGCATCGTGTGTGGGTCGTCGAAGCGACGCTGAAACCGGGCAAACGCCACATCTACAGCAAGCGCACCTTCTACCTCGACGAAGACAGCTGGATTGCCCTGGCCTCGGATGAATACGACGCCAGCGGCAAGCTGTACCGCGGCTCCTTTGCGCACCTGGCTTACAGCTATGACGTGCAGGCACCGAACTCGGACAATCACATGATTTATGACTTTGTCTCCGGCAGCTACAACATCACCGGCATCTATGGCCCGTATGGCGGCATCAAGTACATCGACCCGCTTTCGAAAGCGCAGTGGGCACCTGAGTCATTGGCTGGCACGGGCATTCGCTAAGCCATAAACGCAGGTGTTTTTTGGTCGCCGACAGTGTGTCTCGCACTGTTCGGCGGCTTTTTTTGCCGAGTAAACCTCATGAATACATTTAGATGGATAACGCTCACTGCGTTAGCCGTGGCATTGGCCGTGCCGTTTAGCAGAGCCGTGGTCGCCGCGGACTTTGTGGACACGCTGTCGAGTCCGGCGATTCAGAGTGAAAAAGCCATTGGCGGAATGTTTACCGGGTTGACCAGTGCCGGAAAACGCCTGGTCGCCGTCGGCCAGCGAGGGCATATTTTTTATTCCGATGATAGCGGGATCCGCTGGCATCAGGCACAAGTGCCGGTGAGTTCCGACCTGGTGGCCGTACAGTTCCCGAGCCCGAATCAGGGTTGGGCGGTGGGACATGACGGCATTGTGTTGCACAGCGATGACAGGGGTGAAACCTGGAAGCGCCAGCTCGATGGACGTCAGGTCGGGCAGATCATGCTCGAACACTATCAGCGGCAAGCGGCGCCGGATGACGCGTTATTAGCCGAAGCCCGGCGGATGATTGACGACGGGGCGGACAAGCCCTTTCTGGACGTGTGGTTCTCAGATGAGAAAACCGGCTACGTCGTCGGCGCATTCAACCTGATTTTTCGCACCGACGATGGCGGCAAGACCTGGGTTCCGCTGATGGAGCGAACCGACAACCCGGGCGCGCTGAACTTCTACGGAATGCGTGCAATCGGGGATGACCTGTTCATTGTCGGCGAACAAGGTGTGGTGCTGAAACTGAACCCGGCAACGCAGCGCTTCGTCAATGTGCCTACCCCCTACAGCGGCAGCTATTTCGGCATCACCGGCACGCCGGACGCCGTACTCATTTATGGCCTGCGGGGCAATGTTTATCGCAGCGTTGATCACGGCGCGAACTGGCACAAGGTTGAACTAGGCCTGTCCTCGAGCATCACCGCAAGCACCGTAACGGCAGACGGTCGAATCATTTTGATCAGCCAGGCCGGCCATGTCCTTGTCAGTTCTGATGAAGGTGCAGGTTTCACGCAAAAGCCACAAGACCGCCTGGGACCTGCCGCTGCGGCGCAGGCCGTCGGGTCAGGCTTCGTGGTGGTCGCGGGTGCCCAGGGCTTGCGCCAGTTGCCTTTCGAATGAGCCCACTTCACAGAATAAAAAGAGACGAGCCACGTCATGGGTAACTACAACCTCGATACGATGCCGGTGATCCGGGAGCTCAAGGGCTTCGATGCACGCTCCGGCAATTTCCTTGAACGCCTGATCTTCAATAACCGCCTGCTGGTGGTGCTGAGCTGCCTGATCGTGACGGTATTGCTGAGCTATTTCGCGGCCACGCGGCTGACGCTCAATGCCAGCTTCGAAAAGATGATTCCGCAGAGTCAGCCCTACATCAAAAACTACCTCGAGAATCGCCAGTCCTTGCGAGGGCTGGGCAACACGGTTCGGGTGGTGGTGGAAAACACCGACGGTGACATTTACGACCCGAAATACCTGGACGTGCTCAAGCAGGTCAACGATGCCTTGTTTCTGACACCGGGTGTCGATCGCGCATGGATGAAGTCGTTGTGGACGCCGGCTGTGCGCTGGACCGAGGTCACGGAGGAGGGCTTCCGTGGCGGCCCGGTCATGCCGGACTCCTACGACGGCTCGGCCAGTGGCGTCGAGCAATTGCGCTTGAACATCGCCCGCTCCGGCATCATTGGCAACCTGGTCGGCAATAACTTCAAGTCGAGCATGATTGTGGTGCCACTGCTGGAGAAAGACCCGGTCACCGGCGAAGCCATCGACTATCACCGCTTTTCCCGGATGCTCGAGGAGCAGCTTCGCAACAAATTCGAATTTGCCGATGGCAGCGCGCTGCACAAGGCCGGAGAGGAGGGCAAAGGCCCGATCAAAATCCGCGTCATCGGTTTCGCCAAACTGGTGGGCGATCTGATCGATGGCCTGCTGCTGATCATGATGTACTTCGGCGCTGCGGCGCTGATCGCCACCGCCATCATTTATTTGTTCACCCGTTGCGTACGCAGCACCACGTTGGTGATTCTGTGCTCGGTGGTGGCCGTGGTCTGGCAACTCGGGCTGATTACCTTGTTCGGCTACGCGCTCGACCCGTTTTCGATTCTGGTGCCGTTCCTGGTGTTTGCCATCGGCGTGTCCCACGGCGCGCAGAAAATGAACGGGATCATGCAGGACGTCGGGCGCGGCACACATCAGCTGATCGCCGCGCGTTACACCTTCCGCCGGCTGTTCCTGGCCGGGTTGACCGCGTTGCTGGCCGATGCCGTGGGCTTTGCGGTGCTGATGCTGATCGACATTCCAGTGATCCAGGACCTGGCCGTCACCGCGAGCATTGGCGTGGCGGTATTGATCTTCACCAACCTGGTGTTGCTGCCGGTGCTGCTGTCCTATTGGGGTGTCAGCCCGAAAGCGGCGGCGCGCAGCTTGCGTCAGGAAAACAAGGAGCTCAAAGGCAAGGGACTCGGCAGTCTGTGGAACCTGCTCGACCGTTTTACCGAACGCCGCTGGGCGACGGTGGCGGTGGTGGTTGCGGGGTTGATGGCGGTGGGTGGCTTCGTGGTCAGCACGCACTTGAAGATCGGTGACCTCGATCCGGGTGCACCTGAGCTGCGTGCGGATTCGCGCTACAACCGCGACAACGCCTACATCACCGCCAACTACTCACTGTCGAGCGACCAGTTCGCGGTGATGGTCAAAACCGCCAGCGAAGGCTGCCTGAAGTACGAAACCCTGGTGGAAGCAGACCGTCTCGGCTGGTTGCTGCAACAGCAACCGGGCGTGCAGACCACCGTGTCGCTGGTCAATGCGGTGCGGCAGATCACGGCGGGTTCCTACGAGGGCAACCCGAAAATGCTGACCATCGCGCGCAATCAGGATGTACTCAACTACGGCGCGCAACAGGCTTCGGTGAACAACCCTGAGCTGTTCAACAACGACTGCTCGATGATGCCGGTGATCGCTTATCTCTCGGATCACAAGGCGGAAACCCTCGACCATGTGGTGAAAGTGGCTGATCAGTTCGCCCGCGAACACAGCAATGACGATCGTCAGTTCATGCTCGCCGCAGGCAGCGCCGGGATCGAAGCCGCGACCAACATCGTCGTACGCGACGCCAACCGCACCATGTTGTTCTACGTGTATGGCGCAGTGATCGTGCTGTGTTTCATCACCTTCCGCAGCTGGCGGGCCGTGGTGGTGGCTGTCGTACCGTTAATGCTGACGTCGATTCTCTGTGAAGCGTTGATGGTCTGGCTGGGGATGGGCGTGAAGGTCGCCACCTTGCCGGTGATTGCGTTGGGCGTCGGTATCGGTGTCGATTACGCGTTGTACCTGCTCAGCGTCCAGCTGGCCCAGCAACGTGCGGGTCTGTCGTTGACCGAGGCCTACAAAAACTCCGTCGCGTTCACCGGCAAGGTTGTGGCGCTGGTGGGGATCACCCTGGCAGCAGGTGTGATTACCTGGGCATGGTCGCCAATCAAGTTCCAGGCCGACATGGGCATCCTGCTCACCTTCATGTTCATCTGGAACATGATCGGGGCGTTGGTGTTAATTCCTGCCTTGTCGCATTTCCTGCTCCGACGCGCACATTAAAACAAGACAAACAGTGGAGTAACTGTATGACGGCTGTGGAATATCCTGCGTGGATTCGCGAACTGCATGAGAGCGAGATATTTGGTGAAGCCCTTGCACTCGCGCTGATCGAGGTGGCGAAAAGCGAACGCGATCAATACCACTTCGGTACTTTGCTGCAACTTGAAACCGAAACAAAAGCGCGCTTGCGCCCCTTCTTGTTCAAGTACGGCGTACCTCTGAGCGAGAACATGGACCTGAGTGATGTTGGAGCCATTGTCAGCGCCTATCAGTCAGCCGCTAACCTCCAGGAATTTTCCGGCGTCATCAAACCTGTCGTTGAGAACTTCCTGTCGCGCTTTGAAGAGATCGCGCGCATTTGTCCCGAAGAGGATCGCGACATAGCCCAGTCAATGGTTCGTCACGAGTCAGCCATCCTCAAATGGCTGACCATGGAAAGCACGTGCCATCCGCGCGGCTCTCTGGATGACATGATCGGAGAGTTGCGCTACCCCTTGCCGACAATTGAAGTGTAACCAGAGCAGAAGGAGCATCCATGATCACCTATTCATCCGCAAACAAAGATGATGAACTCGTTTACATCGGCTCACCTGAGAGCCTGGGCGCAAAGACATTGTCTGAAACGGAAATAAAACTGTATGCCCGCTTAGACTTTGGCGGGGGAGAGGCCCCATTGGCTACAGGCCTGTTTGAAGTCACGAAAGGTCGTTTCTGTTTCACTTATCCCTTTAGTGAGCTGGCAACGTTAATTGACGGTGAAATCGAGATAACCGATGAAGCGGGCAATAGCGTCACCTATATGGGTGGCGATGGCCGTAGCTGGTTTATTCGCAAGGGAGCAACCGTAGTCTGGGATGTGAAATCAGAAAAAGCGCGCAAGAGTTTTTTTTCTGCCAGTACGGATATTTAGGTGCACATGGATGCGCTGATGAGCTGACGTATTTCCTGCTTTACCGGGTAACTTTAAATGCAGCAAAAAAGAAGCCCGGCATGCGATGCGCTGCCGGGCTTTTTGGTTCTGGCTTGGTTGACACGCACTCAGTGGCAAATCATCGGCATGCCTGAATAGACCCAGTTTGACGCCGCTGCGATGCCGCAGACCCAGGCAATGACCTGCCAACGTCCGTTTTGCCAGAACCACTTGCGCAGATAATTTGTCATCACCGTTGCACCGCCGCCCGGCGTACGCCCGCGACCGCATAGCAAACACCGACGAAGTAGACGAGGATGCTGAGTCCCTGCGCAGCGAGCCACAGGTTTTTTCCAGCCTGTACCGGTTCGAAATAGAAATTCGGCCAGATCTTGTTGCCGACGTAAAAGCCCACACCGGCTGTCACGAGTTCGGCGATCAGGCCGTAGGCGCAAAGCTTGGGTGCAATGTGCTCAAGGCGGGAAACGTTCGACGCCGCGCCTTGGCGGATCGTGGCCAGATAGCACAACCCAATAGCGATCATGCCGAGGCTGCCGATCTTGAGTGTCATCTCGGCCAGGACCGCGGGGCAGCCCCACCATAGCGTGACGTTCTTCAGGAATACCGGGCCAACATCGCCCTGCTGGGCGCCGACCATGTAGTGCAGGATCGGAATGAAACCGACCGCAAATCCGGTGATGAACAGGCCAAGACCCCAGCGAATGAATGTCCAACCCAGTTCAGCGGGCGTGACGGTCGCTTCGTCACCGACGATGGCCATTGTTGCGTTGCTCATATGAATGTTTCCTTTGCATGGAGGGGCGCCACTAAGGGTGGGTAGCGAGTGACTGTGTCTCTGCCTGGCAATCGCGTGGCGGGTTCAGACCTTTCGCGCGTACCGCAGTAAGTTCCCGCTTGGCGATATCCAGGTCGGCGAGGAATACAGGGTCAACGTGCAGACGAGCGACTGCGGCCGCGCCGATAAGTCGTCCGGCGTCGACATCGCTCTGCCAGTGCACATTGCAAATCACTCGGCTTTGTCCATAGGCAAAACCCCTAGCCAGAAGGGCATCGGTTCGCTCAGGTGCCATCTCGGACAGGATCAGTGCCCATGCCCAGCCGACGGCGCTGTGTCCGGATGGGTAGGAGCCGTCTTTTTTCAAGGGTTCCGCGTCCGGGGCACAGATAGGTGCCTGATTCACCACCAACGGCCGTGTGCGAACGTAAAAGTTCTTGGCTGCATAGGTTGCCAGTCCGGCATCGGTCAGCGAGCGACGCAAGAGTTGATACAGGTAGGGTGTGTCTTCGCTGCTGACCGTGGCATTCAATGCACAACTAAACGTCTCGGCGGCTTGCGGAAACCGCAAATCGTTGTCGGCGGTTGCCAAAGACCATCGCGATGTATCCCGTAAGGCGAGGGTGGCGCGAGAAATCGCTTCGTCCCGCGCCATGTCGGCGGAATTCTGTTCGGGAGGGGCCGCAAGCAATGCGCGGCTGTTGGGTAAGGATTCAGGTAACAGATAACCAGTCAACAGACCGGGGCGAAGCTCAGGTACGGCTGCCGGTTGGGCAGGTGCATCGGCATACGCAGCAGCCACGCATAGGGCAAGACTGGTTCCGAGCCAGAAGGATCGGTGATTCACGGACTACCTCATTCATCGGGTGTGCAATAACCTGGAATTCGACGCTAAGAGCACGATCAATGCAGCGAGGCAAAATTCACCGAAGGCTTGAGGCAGGCGTAGGCATTCACCGCCTGGCATTCGTTCCGGGCCTGGCGTAGCGACTCCAGCGAAACGTCGTCAAAGCGTGTGGTGACGACAGCCACCATTGCTGTCAGTGAGGCAATGACACACAGCATTATTATTGTTTTCATCGGTTCACCTGCTCGAAAGCGCTGAGTGATGGGACGTACTGTTGTGTCTTGACTTTATCGGGGCTGAAAACGACTTCACCCCCCTTGGTGGGGGGGTGACGATTGAATAAAGCCCCCCTGAAAGATGTCCGGCCGAAGAGTCTTTGCAAAATGTTTCATGGCCTTTAGGATGTCTTGAGGTTCGGCCATGTCATCGGGACAGGGGCCCTGAGCCCTATAAGAACTACCTGCCCGGAAAAGGGCGTCATTCGGCGTTATCCAGCATGTCCAAACCCAGTGCCCAGACCATCTTCGCCGAGAGCTTCTTCCGCGTGAATGCAGAACTGTTCGCCCCGTACCTGGCCGAGGCGGGCCTGGACGAGCGTATTCTGCATACCCCCGATGTGGAGATTCCCGCCGCGAATTATGTCGAGCTCTGGGAGATCCTCGGGCGCAGGGTGGATGCGTCGATCGGCCTGCGCATCGGCATCCAGACTGTCAGCACCGCCCTTGGCGCCTATGGTCAAGCGATACGCAGTGCGCCGACCATCCTTCTGGCACTGCGTTGCATGAGCCATTTCGCCGTGGTGCTGGCTCACGCTATTCGGGTGGATTTCGAAATCGACGGGGGGCAAGTCATCCTGTCTTACCAGTGCACCGATCCGACCATCGTGCGGCGCCGCCAGGACTCCGAGTTCGCGATTGGCTTCTTCCTCAGCCTGTTGCGGGAGATCACCGAGAACCCTCGATTGACGCCGCAGAGGGCGGACTTCGAGCATGGGACGCCGGCCGATCTGTCGTTACATCGAGACGTGCTTGCATGCCCGCTGCACTTCAAGCAGCCGGACAATCGCCTATATTTCCCGCTTGCACTGTTGGATATGCCGGTACGCACCGCCGACCCACGCCTGTACCAGGCACTGGAACCCTTCCTCGAACAGCAGCGACAGATCAGGGCACCTGCCAGCGATCTGCTCGCCCAACTCGCAAGCCATATCGCCAGCAGCCTGAGCAGCGGCGGGGCCAGTCTGGAAATGGTGGCGCAGAGCATGGGCCTGGGCCCGCGCACACTGCAACGGCGCCTGGCTGAACACCAGGTGGAATTCAGGCTGCTGGTCGAGGACGTGCGTCGTTCACTGGCCGAAGCCTACGTGGCGCAGGCCCAATACAGCCTGACTGAAATCGCCTTACTGCTTGGGTACGCCGAATGCAGTTCATTCAGCCGCGCCTTTCGTCGCTGGACTCAAGTCTCGCCGCAGCAATATCGCCTGCAAGCCAAGACCAACCACTCCTGATATTTTTTTTTGCGGCTGACGTCAGATGTCAACGGTTCTGACGCACGCTGGCAAGACCCTGCGCACCTCCACTGTTAGCTTCTGTCCTTGAGGTGGGCATGACCTTTCCCGGCTGACGTTGTCTGGCTAGACCGGAATCTTTTTAGCTGCGCTGCATGCCCGCCACCGATAACAAAAACAAGAGGTGTGGGTGAATGGCAGAGCATGAGAACGGCGCCAAGGGCGTCAGCCGTCGCAAGTTTTTGCGCGGCGCCGGAGTGGGCGCAGTTGCTGTCGCGGGGGCAGGCGTAATGACCCATGCCACGGCGGCGTCTGGCGATAACTGCAAGACTGCCGGTTGCGACTATGACGTGGTGGTGATCGGTGGTGGCTTCGCCGGTGTCACGGCGGCTCGCGACAGCCGCAAGAACGGCTACAAGACCCTGCTGCTGGAGGCGCGCAACCGCCTGGGTGGACGCACCTTCACCTCCGAGTTCGACGGTCACAAGGTGGAGATGGGGGGGGCCTGGATTCACTGGTCGCAGGACTCTGTCTGGGCCGAGAAAGAACGTTATGGCCTGGAGGTTCTAGAGACTCCGGTCAGCAGCGTGGCGTTCGAGAACGAAGAGTATGTGGTCAGGGTTGGTGACACCACCCACAAGCTGACCGGCGAGCAGTTGTTGCCGCTGTACGAAGCGTTCGATGCCTTCTACACCGAGGCGCGCCAGGTCTGGGATCGCCCCTTCGATTCCGGGTACACATGGAACGAAATCATCCGCCGTGACAAGCGCACTGCTCTGCAACGTCTGGATGAACTCAAGCTCAACCCGGTGCAGCGGGTGGCGGTCGATAGTTTCGTCAGCGCGACGTCGCATGCCCCGCTGGACCAGACTTCCTACGTTGACATGCTGCGTTATTGGGCGCTTTCAGGCTGGAACCTGCAGGGTTTCAACGACGCTCTCGTCCGTTACAAGCTCAAGGACGGCACCATCGCCCTGATCAACAAAATGATCGAGGACGGCAAGCCGGAAGTTCGCCTATCGACGCCGGTGAAGAAGATCGAGGACAAGGGCGATCACACGGTGGTCACCACCCAAAATGGCGACAGGATAGTGGCCGCCAGCGTGATCATCGCGTTGCCGATGAACGTGCTGCCCAACGTCGAGTTCTCGCCGGCGCTGGACCCGGTCCTGATCGAGGCCGGCAAACAGAAGCACTGTGGCGTAGGGATCAAGCTCTACATCAAGGCCAAGGGTGGCTACACCAAATTGGCGAAAGTCACCGCCATGGCCGACTCCAGCTACCCGCTGAGCCTGGTAATGCCGCATTACGTGAGTGACGACCACACAGTTTTTGTCGCCTTTGGCAACGACCCCAGCAAGATCGATATCTACGACAACAAGGCCGTCGAGGCGATTCTGGAGCCGCTCTTCCCTGGCATCCAGGTCGAAAGTACCTACGGCTACGAATGGACACTGGACCCTTACAGCTTGGGCACCTACGCCAGCTACAGACCGGAATGGTTCGAGAAGTACTACGCGCATTTCCAGAAGGATCGCGGACGTATTCTCTTCGGCCAGGGTGACCACGGCGAGGGATGGCGCGGCAGCATTTCCGGCGCCATCGGCGCTGGCAGCAAAGTGGCCGTGCGAGCCAAGGAACTGCTGGGATGACTGGCCGCTACGCCAATCATCTGTGCGCCGCACTCGGGCTATTGGGGCTGATCAGTTTGCCCGCGCAGGCTGCTGAAGCCTGCGACCCGGGTGCTGGCCAGAAGCTCTTCGAAACCCGTTGCACAACCTGCCATTCACTCGCCGAACACAAGGTCGGGCCAAAGCTCGGTGACGTATTCGGTCGCAAGGCAGGTTCAGCCCCAGGCTTCGCCTATACGCCAACGCTGGAGCAGGCGGGTTTCACCTGGGATACGGAAAAGCTCGACGCCTTCCTCAGTGGCCCCATGACGTTCCTGCCCGGCACTGCCATGGCCTTCGGTGGCCTGCGCCAGGCAGAGGATCGTCAGGCTCTTACCTGTTTCCTCAGTCAACAAGGACCCCACTCATGAGCATCACGATCTACACCAAACCCAAGTGTCTGCTGACCGTAGCTGTCGCTGCGCTGCTGTTGGTCGACCCAAGCCTGATCTTCCGCTGGGTGGGCATGCCACTGGGAGTCGACGGCATGCTCCTCGGCCGTCTCCTCGGTGCTACGTACCTCGCTGTCGGTCTGGGCTTCTGGTTCATCCGCAGTCTCGAAGACCTGCCACGCCGTGACGCGCTGTTGCTGATCGGCTCCGATCTTGTGTGTGCCGGCATCATCATTCAGGCGGTCATGACGGGTGCGATGAACCCGCTCGGTTGGGGGCTGGCAGCGGTCTACCTGAGTTCAGCCCTGGGCTTCGGCTGGTGCGCCAGCCGGGTTGCCGCCCGGCCAGTCTGCGCCTGATCGACGTTTCGCCCCGGCGTCATGCGCCGGGCGCTCCTGCACAATAATTACAATGGGAGAGTGATCATGAGTATTCATTTCAAGAAATCCCTGCTGTGCAGCGCTTTGTTGGCACTGCTCAGCGCTGGCGGCGCCCAGGCGGCCACCTCGGCCGATCTGGCAAGGTTGGGTAACGAGTTGACGCCGTTCGGTGCAGAAAAAGCCGGCAATGCCAGCGGCAGCATTCCAGCCTGGAGCGGCGGACTGACCCAGGCTCCGGCCGGTTGGAAACCTGGCCACGGCGACCCCTACGGCACCGACAAGCCGCTGTTCTCCATCAATGGCAAGAACCTGGCGCAGTATCAGGCACAGTTGCCTGCCGGTCAGGTGGAGCTGATCAAGGCCTATCCTGGCTACCGCATGGATGTCTACCCGACGCACCGTAGCTGTTCCTTCCCGACAGAAATTGCCCAACGCACCAAAGCATTCGCCGCACAGAGCAAGATCGGCAGTGACGGCTGGAACCTCGAGCAAGCGGCTGGCGCTGCGATTCCCTTCCCGGTGCCGCAAAGTGGCATCGAAGTGATGTGGAACTACAAGCTGCGCTACATGGCCAAGGGGCGTCGCGCCCAGGTGTCGATGCTGCTTCGCGAGAAGAGCGGTGAGCTGTCCGAACTCAAGCAATGGGCCAGCGAGTATTACCCCTACAACGATGCGGCGGTCAAAAGCCCGGTCGATGCCGGCGACTTCGAGGCCAAGATGCTTTACGACGTGCTGACACCGCCATCGCGGGCTGGCGAGATGTATCTGGTGCACGGTTACCTGGACAAGCCGCAGGACTCCTGGATCTACTTCCCCGGCCAGCGCCGTGTGCGGCGTGCACCGTCCTTCGCTTATGACAACCCGATTGCCGGCACCGACAGCCTGTACTTCGTCGACCAGATCAACATGTTTACCGGGGCGATGGACCGTTATGACTTCAAGCTGCTCGGCAAGAAGGAAATGATGGTGCCTTACAACTCCTACAAGTTGGTCGACAAGAGCAACAAGTACGAGAACCTGATGGGCCAGGACTACCTCAATCGCGACGCCCAACGTTATGAGCAGCACCGTGTCTGGGTGGTGGAAGCCACGGTGAAGGCGGACAAGCGCCATTCATTCGCCAAGCGTGTGTTCTTCGTCGATGAAGACAGCTGGGCGCTGCTGCACGTGGACATGTACGACGCCAAGGGCAATCTCTGGCGCGTGCAGGAAGGCAGCCTCTGGGCCAACCCTCAGACCCAGTCCTGCACCGGCTTCGAGTACGTGAGCTACGACCTCGTCGCTCGGCGCTACATCGCTGACGGGTTTACCCAGGAGGGCGAGGTTCTCGACCTGACCGCCGGTCTCGAAGGCCGGGTCAGCGACAAACTGTTCAACTCCAACGAACTGCGCCGCAGCGGCGAACGTTAAGCAGCAGCAACCTCGCGTAAAGGTAGAGCTATGAACAACAATAAAAAAGGCGCGGCCCAAGCCGCGCCAGGCTTCGCGCGCGCTAAAAACAGTCTGACCCTGGCAGTAATGGCCGCCTCGAGCCTGATGTGGATGGATGCCAGTCATGCCATGCGCTTTGGTTCCGAGGATGGCATTTCCGGCAGTTTCGACTCCACGCTGTCATACGGCTTCGCCACGCGCATGCAATCGCCTGATTGCCATTTACTCGGTGGTGACAGCGGCGGCTGTAACGACGGTACCAATACCGGGCTGGGGGAGTTTTACAACCTGAGCAGAGGCAACGGCTACGCCAATGCCGATATCAATTACACCAACTCCGACGATGGCGACCAGAACTACAACAAACACGATGTGTTCTCCGAAGTCGTCAAGGGCACCCACGAGCTGAGCCTGAAGTTCGGTGATGGCTGGAGTGCCCTGGGTCGGGTCAGTTGGTCGAAAGACTTCAAGATGGATAACACCCGGCGCACCGAACTCGATGACAATGCCGATCGCGAAGCCACCGAACGCGTCGACCTGCTCGACCTGTGGGTGGCCAAGAGCTTCGACTTGGGTGAAATGCCGGCCAAGGTCAAGGTCGGCAACCAGGTGATCAGCTGGGGCGAAGAGATTTTCGTCACAGGCGGCATCAACCAGATCAATGCCCTCAACCTGACGAAATACCATACGCCCGGCACCCAATTGAAGGAGGTCTTCGTCCCGGCCCCCATGGCCTCGTTCAACCTGGGATTGAGTGAAAACCTGAACCTTGAGACCTACTACCAGTTCAAGTGGAACGCGTACGGCATCGACCCGGTGGGTACCTACTATTCCAACTCCGATGTGGTGGGCGAGGGCAACCGGCCGATCTATTACTCGACCAGTACGGTCGATGGCCTTCTCGGTGCCGGTACCTGTGCCTCGCTGACACCCACCGGTCGTTGCGGCGAGCCGTCGATCAGCGGCCTGGACGACGCCACATTGGTTGCCAATGGCCTCGCGGTTCCCTATGCCGGTGAGCGCTCGGCGAAGAACAGCGGCCAGTATGGTATCGCCCTGCGTTGGACAGTGGAGGAGATCGCGACCGAGTTTGGTTTCTTCTACCAGCGCTATCACGACAAGTTGCCCTTCGTCGGCTACACCGCTACGTCCAATCCGGACGCGTTGTTGATCGACAACTACTTCTGGAATTACGGCGAAGACAAAAACCTGTACGGCCTGTCGCTCAATACCATGGTCGGGCCGGTGGCCGTGGGGGCGGAGTTGTCCTATCGGCCCAATGACAGCGTCGGCATCGACCCCACGGTGCCCTTTGGCCAGGCGTTCACCAGTGAGTTCAACAAGTTCAGCGTGTACGACACCGGCACCAGCAAAGGTTTCGTCGAAGAGAAGAAATGGCAGGCTCACGTGAATGCCATCTACACCTTCTCGGCCAACGACCCGCTCGGGTTTATCCCGACCAGTGTGGGCGCGTCCGACGGCTTCCTGCTGACTGAGGCGGTGGTCACCCATTACCCGGACCTGGACACCTCGGGTGAGACGCCTTACTTCCTGCCGGATTATTCGCTGCCGGATAAAACCTCATGGGGCTACGTGACCGAGCTGGGTATCAATTACCCAAACCTGTTCGGCACCGGGATCACCCTGACGCCGCAACTGGACTTTGCGCATGACGTGCATGGCACCACGCCAAACGCCCTGCCTTTCGTCGAAGGTCGCAAGTCGCTGACCAGTTCGTTGCTGTTCAACTACCGCGACCGCTGGAAAGGTGGATTGCAATGGGTGCAGTACTGGGGAGGCGGGGACAACAACCTGATGGCTGACCGTGATTTCTTGAGCGGCAACATTTCCTACTCGTTCTGACGTCGTGCCTTCCCTCGGCCATGGGCTGAGGGAAGCTTATTCCCGTATTTCAGGAAGGCTCACCATGCTGGCTTCTCTGGTGCTCGGTCTCGAGCGGTTCTTTTTTCGGCGTCGTCTGTCGACCTTGGCGGTGCTGGCACTCGTCACACTGGTCATGGCCGGTTTCGCCTCGCAACTGCGCATGTCAGCCGGTTTCGACAAGCAGCTGCCCCAGCAGCACGAATTCATTCAAACCTTCAACAAATACCGGGACGTGCTGTTTGGTGCCAACCGCGTCATCGTGGTCCTGCGCGCCAAAAACGGCGACATCTGGAACACGCAGGCCATGACCCGGCTCTACGACCTGACCCAGACACTGTTCTTTATGCCGGGCATCGACCGGCGCACGGTCACTTCGCTGTGGACCCCCAATACCCGCGCGGTGCAGATCACCGAGGAGGGCATGAAGGCCGAGGATGTGATCGGCGGTGACGTCACGGTCGGCACCCTTGATGAGCAGGCGATTGTCGGCATCCGTGATCGCACCATCGTGGGCGGCTTTGTCGGCAGCCTGGTGGCCAACGACTACTCGGGGGCCATGGTGGTGGCCGAACTCGCCGACCCGGACCCGCAGACCGGCAAACGCCTGGACTACCTGGAATTCAGCAAACGCCTGGAAGACGATGTCCGCGCCAAGTATGCCGACAGCGCCTATGACGTGCAGATCATCGGTTTCGCCAAGCAAATGGGCGACATCGGCGCCGGCGCGACCAGCGTGATGGGCTTTTTTGCGCTGGCCTTCCTGCTGACCCTGGCCGCGGTGTACTGGTACACCCGCTCCTGGGTACTGACCTTTCTGCCGCTGTGCTGTTCGCTGGTGTCGGTGGTCTGGCAGTTCGGCACCATCACCTTGCTCGGCTTCGGGCTTGATCCGCTGGCGATTCTGGTGCCGTTCCTGGTGTTCGCCATTGGCGTGTCCCATGGCGTGCAGCAGGTCAACTTCATCTCCAAGGAAGTGTGCAACGGCGCCGATGCGATGACCGCCGCTCGCCGCAGTTTCGGCGGCTTGTTGATTCCGGGCTCATTGGCGCTGATAACCGCCTTCGTCGGCTTTGCAACGCTGGTGCTGGTACCGATTCCGATGATTCGCGAACTGGCGATTACCGCCTCGGTCGGGGTCGCCTACAAGATCATCACCAACCTGATCATGCTGCCGGTGCTGGCCAGCTTCTTCCATTTCGACCAGGCCTACGTCAACCGGGTCAAACGCCTTCAAGCCTGGCGCGATGGTGTGATGAGCAAACTCGGGCACCTGGCCGAAACACGTAATGCGGCGATCGGTTCGGTTTTGTGCCTGGTGCTGCTCGGTATTGCCGTCTGGCAGAGCCAGGGTCGACATGTCGGCCACGTGTTGCCGGGGGCGCCCGAGTTGCACAGCGACTCGCGCTACAACCAGGACGTGGAAAGCGTGGTCGGTCATTTCGGCCTGGGGTTGGACCTGTTCACCGTGGTGGTGGAAACGCCGAAAAACGGTTGCTACCAACATGAAGTCATGGCTTACGCCGACCGCCTGACCTGGTTCCTGGCCAACGTGCCGGGGGTGTTGTCGGCACAATCGTTGCCGGCACTGACTAAGCTCTCAGCCTCGGGTGTCAACGAGGGCAATCCGAAATGGGCAGCGCTGCCGGTCGATGAACTGAGCATCGGTGAAGCCGTGCGCCAGGTGCCCGAGGTGCTGCGCCTGTACAACGCCGATTGCACGGTGCTGCCGATCAACCTGTACCTGGCCGACCACAAGGCGACCACCCTGAAAACCGTGGTCGCAGCGGTGCAGCAGTATCGGACGGAACACCCCATGAACGGCATCACCGTGCGTCTTGCCAGTGGCAATGCCGGGGTGCAGGCGGCCACTAACGAAATCGTCGAAACCTCCGAGTTGCCGATGATGCTCTATGTTTACCTGACCATCGTGCTGCTGGTGCTTCTGGTCTATCGCGACTGGCGGGCGATGGTTGCCTGCTGTGTTCCGCTGACCCTGGCGACCTTCCTCGGCTATTGGTTCATGAAGTCGCTGGACATTGGCCTGACCGTCGCCACCTTGCCGGTGATGGTGCTGGCCGTGGGTATCGGCGTGGATTACGCGTTCTACATCTACAACCGCCTGCAACTGCACCTGGCCGAAGGGCAGGACATCGTCACGGCGTTCAAACTTGCCCTGCGCGAGGTCGGAGTGGCAACTATTTTTACCGCCATCACCTTGTCCATCGGCGTGGCGACCTGGTCGTTCTCGGCCTTGAAATTCCAGGCCGACATGGGGTTGCTGCTGACCTTCATGTTCATGGTCAACATGCTGATGGCGATCACCTTGCTACCGGCCATTGCAGTGATGCTGGACGTGCTGATACCGCGGCGGGGGCCTGTCCGTGCGCCTCTGATTGCGCATTGATCGAGGGACGTGAAATGTCGAACAAAACGATTTCGCTGCCACGCCTGTTAGCCATCGCTGCGTTGTTCGGCCTGGCAGGGCAGGTGCTCCATAGCCACGGCGCCGAGCTATCGGCCATGCGCCTGGCCCAGGCACAACAGGCGCCACTGGTGGCGGTCACCCAGGTGGGCGCCGGCCTTGTTGCCGTGGGTGATCACGGCGTGGTGGTGCACTCTGTCGATGGCCAGCAGTGGCACCAGGCCAAAGTCGTGCCGGTGGATGGGCTGCTGACGGCGCTGAGTTTCGCCGATGGGCAAAACGGCTGGGCCGTGGGGCATGGCGGGGTGTTGCTTCGCACCAAGGACGGCGGTGAAACCTGGACGTTACAACCGCCGCTGGAAGGCAAGCCAGTGCTGCTGTCGGTGTGGTTCGAAAACACCCAACACGGCATTGTCGTCGGCGCCTACGGCTTCGCCAGCGAAACCCGCGACGGTGGTCGCAGCTGGCAGCGCTTGAGCGTGAGCAACGATGGCGACGATTACCACCTCAACCAGATCTTTACCGGACGCAATGGTCACCTATTCATCGCCGGGGAGGGTGGTAACGCCTACCGGTCTCCCGACAATGGCACGACTTGGGAAACCCTGGACACCGGCGTCAACGGCTCGTTGTGGGGAGGCGCGAGCCTGCGCGACGGCCGCGTTCTGTTGGTGGGCATGAGCGGACGGGTGCTGGTCAGCGACGACCTGGGCGATACCTGGCAAACCAGGGACAGCGGCAGCCAGGAAGCCATCACTGCGGTCGTCCAGCTCAACGACGGTCGCGTAGCGCTGGTGGGCAATGGCGGGCTGGTGGCCGTCGCCGATCAGGGTTTGCAACGCTTCAAGGCGCAGGTCCGCGCCGATCGGCAGAACCTCGCCGCACTCGCGCTGCTGGGCGATGGACAACTTGCGCTGTTCGGCCCACAAGGTGTGTTGACGCAGGATCTGACGGATACCCATTAATCCGCGCCGGTGCAGACCGGCACACTCAAACAAGAATCTGGATGGAGCACAACGCCATGCTGGGATTGATGCAAGATCAACCGCTACTCATTTCGTCGGTCCTCGAACACGCGCTCATGGCGCATCCGAGGAGCGAAATTGCCTCGCGCACGGTCGAAGGGCCCTTGCACCACTGCACCTATGCCGATATAGGCAGGCGTGCCAAACAACTGGCCAATGCCCTAACCATCCTGCAGGTGCAGCCCGGTGAGCGGATCGGCACCCTGGCCTGGAACGGTTACCGGCATATGGAGCTGTATTTCGCTGTGTCGGGAATGGGGGCAGTCTTGCATACCATCAACCCGCGGCTGTTCCCTGAGCAGATCGAATTCATTGCCAACCATGCTGAAGACCAATACCTGTTTTTCGATCTGTCGTTCGCCTCGCTTGTAGAGCAGCTCGCGCCCCGGATGAAGACCGTCAAAGCTTTCATCGCCCTGACGGATCGCAGCCGGATGCCGGACATCGAGGTGCCCAATCTGCTGTGTTACGAGGACCTGATAAACGGCCAGAGCAGTGAGTACGACTGGCCTGTACTCGATGAAAGGACGGCTTCCTCGATGTGCTACACCTCGGGCACCACTGGCAATCCGAAAGGTGTGCTGTTTTCGCACCGTTCCTCGATTTTGCATTCCATGGCGCTGTGCACATCGGAGGGCTTTGGCCTGTCGTCGGCGGATTCGGCGCTGCTGGTGGTGCCGATGTTCCACGTCAATGCTTGGGGCATGCCCTACGCGGCGGCCATGTGCGGCGCAAGGCTGGTGCTACCGGGGCCGGCGCTGGACGGCGAAAGCCTTTACGAGCTGATGCGTACCGAGGAGGTGACCCTGGCCCTGGGCGTTCCGACGGTTTGGATGATGTTGCAACAACACGTCGAGTCCTGTGGCCTGGACCCGGCGGCGGACCTGCGTTTGAACCGGGTAGTGATTGGCGGGGCGGCAGCACCGAGGACACTGGTCGAGACATTCGAAACCCGTTTCGATGCCCGGGTGCTGCATGCCTGGGGCATGACCGAGATGTCACCGCTGGGCACAGTCTGCAACCTTCTGCCCAAACACCGCGATGCTTCGGCGGCTGAACGGCTCGATCTGCAGGCCAAACAGGGGCGGGCGCTGTTCGGGGTGTCCATGAAGATCGTCGACGAGGAGGGCACCGAGTTGCCCCGTGACGGCAAGGCCTCCGGTCATCTGCTGGTCAAGGGCCCCTGGATTGCCAAGCAATATTTCCGGGGCGAGGGCGGGAGCATTCTCGATGATGCCGGCTGGTTCGACACCGGTGATATCGCCACCATCGATTGCGATGGCTACATGCAAATCACTGATCGTGCCAAGGATGTCATCAAGTCTGGTGGCGAGTGGATTTCCTCGATCGACCTGGAGAATGCCGCCGTCGGTCATCCAGCGGTGGCCGAGGCAGCCGTTATCGGTATTCCCCATGCCAAGTGGCAGGAGCGACCGTTGCTGGTCGTGGTGATCAAACCCGGCAAGGCAGCCAGCAAGGAAGAACTGCTGGAATACCTTGAAACCCGGGTCGCGAAGTGGTGGCTGCCGGACGACGTCGCTTACGTCGAGGCACTGCCGCATACGGCAACGGGCAAACTGCAAAAAATGAAGTTGCGCGAGCAGTTCCGCGACTATCGCCTGGAAGAGGACAATTTGTGCAAGGACATCACCCGCCAAATTTCGTCAGATTGACGGCTTTTGGATTGGGATAGTGTTCGAGTGACTTCAGGTGTTCGCCGATCAACTTCATATACGGAGCAAGGACCCAAGCGTTCACCGCGACGGTATTGACCTCCTCACGGGGGTCCTGCTCGATATTAAAGATCGATGGATAACCGGTCAGTTCGGCGCGGTAGCCGCCAACGCCAGCCATGGAGGGATTGCCGGCCGAACTGATGAACTGCTTCGGATAGATGCGGAACTGCCGCCAACGCACGGCAACGATTTCGTCACCGATGAAGGTGATCAGACTTTCACGCTTTGAAGCGGCCTGCTTACCGATGAGGAGATCGCTCTGGTCGACGCCGTCGATCGGCCGATCTGCGGGAATCGGTGCGCCAATGATCTTCGCCAGCGTCGGAAAGACATCGTGGATGGACAGCATCGCGTTGCTCGCCCGTGGCACGATCCTGCCTGGCCACTTGATCATGGCCGGCACACGCAATGACCCTTCCAGCGCATCGCCGAGCTCGCCACGGAACGGGCCGTTCGAGCCTCCGCGGAACTCGGGCGGTCCCTCAGTCGGTGCAGCGCCATTGTCGGACAGCCAGATCACGATGGTGTTGTCTTCGATGCCGGCGGTCTTGATGGCGTCCAACACTTGGCCGGTGCGATGATCGAGCTCCATGATCGCGTCACCATAAGGACCAATCCGCGACTTGCCGTCAAACTCGGGAGCGACCAGGGACGGGTAATGCGTATTGGTCCAGCCTACGAAGAGGAAGAACGGTTCATGCGCTTTGGCCTGGCGCTGGATATATTCCACCGCCGAATTGGCAATATCGCCCTCCACCTGTCGGCGGTAGTCCAGCGTATAAGGGCGGATTTTTTTGAGATCGCCGTTTGCCTCGGACTCCCAGATGGCAGCCTCGGACGCCGAGATCTGCGCCTCGGGTAGTCCGGTGCGCTGCATACTGTCGCGATACAGGGTGCTATCGCTGGTTTCGATTACGCCAACCCTGTACTGGTCAAAGCCCTGGCGTGTCGGCCAGCTTTGCTCGCTTGCCCCCAGATGCCATTTGCCAATGTAGCTCGTCGCGTAGCCCTGGCTCTTGAACAGCTCGCCCAGTGTCACTTCATTGGCCTGGAGCGTATTCGGCGTACCCGCGACGATGATGCTGCCAAGGCCTGCACGTGGCGAATATCGTCCAGTTTGCAGCGCCGCGCGCGAGGGCGTGCAACCTGGCTCTACCAGAAATTGCGTAAAGCGCACGCCTTCGCTGGCCAACTGGTCGATGCTCGGGGTTGGCATGCCCCGGACCTCGCCCGCACCATAGGCGCCAAGGTCACCATAGCCGACGTTGTCGGCCAGCATGATGACGACATTGGGTTTGTCTTGGGCATTTGCGCAGCCCATGAGTATGATCAGAAACGACAGTGGCCAGATACGTTGCATTGATTTTTCTCAAAGGTTGCGCGTTGACTTTCAAGGTTCAAATCAATCGGTCAGCTTCATCCTGCTCGGCGTAAAGCCACTTCCGGTTACGGTACAGATAGGCAATCAGGCGGAAGTAGGTTTCCGGCATCCAGCGTTTGAGTCGCCAGGCCCATTTGGCGTCAGGCTGGGTCATGACGTAGAGGCGGCCCTTTTCCAGCGCGCGAAACACATCGTCGACAATGTGTTCGGAGGTGAATCGGGACTTTTTCAGTTGGGCCAGCAGGCGCTTTTCCATAGACCGCTCGCTGGTGAGCGAGTCGCCCAGCGATGTCGCGAACACGGTCGGGCACACCACGGTGACGCCGATATCAAAGCCGCTGAGTTCGGACTTGAGGGTCTCCGACAGGGACACGACGCCAGCCTTGGCCACGTTGTAGGGCGACATTTCAGGCCCGGACAAGGTCCCGGCGCTGGATGCCGTGTTGATGATGCAGCCGCCGCCCTGATTCTTGAGCAAAGGCACGAAGGCGCGGCAGCCATAAATCACGCTCCACAGGTCGACGTTGATGACTTTTTCCCACTCTTCCAGGGGAAGGTCATCGATCATGCCTGCCGACGCAATGCCCGCGTTGTTGAACACCAGGTCGACGCCGCCCCACAGTTGTTTGACGGTGTTGGCTGCGTCATGCAAGGCCTCTTGCCGGGTGACGTCCAACACCATGCTGAAGGTCTCGGCGCCGCGTTGGCGCAACTGCGCCTCGGCCTGCTCCAGTCTTTTCGCGTTGATGTCGGCGATCAGCAGTTTCCAGCCTCTGCTTGCCAGATGCATGCAGATGGCCAGGCCAAAACCGCTGGCGGCACCCGTCACGAAGGCGCGTTTTGCCGGGTATTTCTGTTCAAGTTTCATGATTGCTCGCAATGCCGTTGTCGTTGCAGAAATAAGCGGTCGTAGGCGGGGGAATGCTCAGTGCACAGCCCTGGTCTTACCCTGCCAATACGCTTTACGCAGTTCGGTTTTCAGCACTTTGCCCGCCGGGCTGCGTGGCAATTGCTCGATGAAATCGACGCTCTTCGGGGTCTTGACGCTCCCCAACCGTTCCTTGACCAGCGCAATCAGGTCGTCATCCGTGCAACTCTTGCCAGGCTTGAGCTGGACAATCGCCTTCACCGCTTCACCCCATTTGTCATCAGGAATTCCGATCACGGAGCAGTCCTGAACGGCTTCGTGGGTTGTCAGTACCTGTTCGATTTCGTTCGGATAAACGTTGAATCCACCGGTGATGATCATGTCCTTCTTGCGGTCGACAATGGTGATATAGCCGTCCTCGGCCATGACCCCGACGTCACCGGTGTGGTGCCAGCCTTGTTGACGGACTTCGGCAGTCGCCTGGGGGTTCTTGTAATAGCCTGGCGTCACCAGATCGCCGCGGATGCAGATTTCCCCCGCGTCACCGCGCGCGACTTCCTCACCTTCGTCATTCAGGATGCCGACGGTATTGAGTACGCAGGGCCGGCCAATGGATTGCAGGCGTGCTTCATTGATCGTGCCGTCCGCGCCGATGTAGTCCCAGGGCGCTTTGGCGGTAATCGCCGCCGGTGCTTCGGACTGACCAAATGCCTCGGACATGACCGGGCCGAACACCTGCACGGCTTCCTTCAGTTTCTCCAGTGACGTCGGCGCAGCGCCGACCAGGAAATGCTTCAGCGAGCTATAGTCCCGCTGGCGGATATCAGGCAACGCCAGCAGCATGTACAGCACGGTCGGCGGCAGGAATAGATGGGTGACCTTGTATTGTTCAATCGCGTCGGCAACCGCTTCAGGGACGGCGGCGGCCATGATCGCGTTGGTCCCGCCACGCGCGAAGTGCAGACACCCGGTGAGGCCGGCGGTGTGGGTCATGGGCGCCACCACCAGATGGCACGTGCTGTCGTGATAATCGAAGTGCGCGTAGAAGTTGCTGAAGAAGGTATGGATGTTGCGATGGGTAATCATCACTCCCTTTGACTTTCCGGTCGTACCACCCGTGGGGTACAAGGCAAAGGTATCATCCAGGCTGCCCGTTCCCACGGCCGGGATGTAGCTCGCCGGTGCACCTTGCGACCAGGTCGCGAGGGAAGTCCCCACGCCGCAATCGCCGTCGATGCAAACGAGCTGCCGAAGGCCGGGGCAACGCTCCTTCAGTTGCGCTGCCTCATTGGCGTAGGTGCTATGGAACAGCAGCAGCTCGCCCTCGAAGTCATTGAACAAATCCACATTGGCCGCCACCGTGTTGCGCGGATTGACCGGCAGCCAGACGCAACGTGCGCGGAACACGCCCAGCAGCGCCAGGAAGGCGACAGTGCTATTGGGAGCCAAAACGCCGACATGGCCACCGGCACTGAACCCGTTATGGGCGATCGCGCCGGCAATGGCTTGCGTCACTGGAGCCGCCTGGGCATAGGTCACTGCGCTGGCATCGTTGCCAACGTCGACGAAGGCCAGATTGTGCGGGTAAAAACGAACGGCGTTATCGAAGTGATCGATGATCCGCATGGCAAATGCACTCCATTAAACAGGTTTCCACAACGACTGGCTTTTTCGACACAGCGTTATCCTCGGGCTGCATATCTGGCAGCCCGGGAATGTGGTTAATTGGGGCGTTAGGGAATCAGTTGGCGCGTTGGTAGGCGCGGCTCAGCCAGCGCATCCCCTTGAGCTTGAGCACGTTGGTTTCGCCATCCTCGATCATCGATGCCCGCGCGTCGCGCATGAGCTTCTCGATCGGGTATTCCTTCGTCAGGCCATTACCACCGAACAGTTGCAGCGCTTCACTGGCCACTTGGAACGCCGTCTCGGTGACGTAGGTCTTGCTGGTAATCGACGCCAGCAGGTGAGGGCCTTTTTCGCTGTAGTTGTAGGCGAACACGCGATGGGCAATCGCACGTGAGAGCTCGACTTTCTGCCACAAATCGAAGGTCCGCAGCTGCACGCTCTGATGGTTGATGATCGGTGTGCCGCCTTGCTTGCGCTCGTGAACATACGCCAGCGCATGCTCGAAGGCTGCGCGGGCCACGCCGGTGAAGGTCGCCGCCATTTCCATGTTGCCGAACGTCAAGGCGCCGAAGAAGCTGGTGATGGCCGCTTCACCCTCGGCGAGCGCATATTTCCTCGGCACTCGGACTTCATTGAAATAGATCTCACCCTGGGGCAGGGCGCGCTGGCCAAGTTTTTCCAGCGGTTTGCCCTTCGAGACACCCGGCAGGTCGAGCGGGATGAGGATGGCGATGTGATTCAGTCCAGCGCCATTTTCATGCTCCAGGCCATTGCCGTAGTCGCAAGGGATGTAGGCCAGCGCAGTCTGGGCCAGTGGCGCATACGACACCCAAGCAGAGGACTGGCCTTGAATGATCACTTCATCGCCGACGACTCGTGCATAAAGATTGCCGCGCGATTGTTTGTTGCCACGCTGGACCAGGTCGGCATCGATGTCGACGATATCGCTGCCGCGGTCGGGCTGGGTCGCGAGCCAGCAGCCAGGGAGTGCGCCGAATCGCTCGATGATTTCCGGGTTGCCGCTGTTGTGCGCTGCATATGCCGGGAAAGAGGAGGCCAACGTGGCGATAGCCAGCCCCGAATCGCCCCAGCCGAGCTCTTCAAAGATGATCGGCATGATGCGCGACTTCTGCTGGCTGTCCATCGCCGCCAGCGCGCCGAGATCGAGCAGTCCGGATTCGTGCACCTGACGCATGTAGTCGAACAGGGGAGAGCCCGGCGCAACCACTTCCTCGGCAGTCATTTTGTCCAGCTCAACGCCGATCGGGCGCATGACGTTCTTGGCGAAGCTGTGCGCCACTTCCTGAATGGCCCGTTCTTCTTCCGTCAAGTCACTTTCCAGACCGCAAAGGCCCAGCACAGGCTCGACAATTTTCTCCAGATCGAACATCGATAATTCCTCTTGTTATTGTTCCAACCGATTGACCGAGAGTAATCCGTAACGAAAACGCCGACTTATCGAATCGGGCACAGCACTTGTCTCTGCGACCCTCATTTGAGGGGGCTCGCCAGGCCGGAGTCGGCACGATGGGGTTACGGCTTCACTTCCTCGATTTCACCTGGCCGCCAGGTCTTGTCGAACCATGGCTCAAGCGGGCCGTACAGGCGCAGCACCGTGTTCCAGCCTTTGCCCGATGTGGTCTGGACCCAGTTGCTCTCCTTGCCGGGCGGCGCTTTGGGACCGAAGTACAGGTCCACCGAGGTATCGGGGTTGATCACGATGCCTTTGCGCTGGCTGCCGATACTCGGGAACTGCTGATCGGTCTGCAGCATCGAGCGCGTCTGATTGTCGTAGAGCACGATCGACCAGAAGTTCTTCGCCGGAATATTGGCCGGCAGGTGCAGCCGGTAGGTCTTGGCTCCATCAAGAGGCTGCTGATTGGCGTCTACGAATGCGGTCGCGTATTGCGACCCGACGCCCACCATTTTGGCGATCATCGCCGGTGTGTTGCCGGTGGCGTAGAAGTAGAAGTACGTGCGTGCGTCGAGCAAGCGAACGCCGTCACGCTCGTAGCGATGGCTGCCACCGATGAAGGGCGTACCCCAGGCGCTGTTCGGATAGAAATACGAATCCTTGATGCGCGCGCGGAACGTGAGAGTGCGTGCCGTGGCGCTGCCGACGGCTGCAGCCTCGGTGAGAATCTTCTTCATTCGGGTGTCAGGCACGAACGGTTTGCCCTTCTCGATACCGATGGCGGCCAACAGGCCGAGCGTTTCCGGGTCCATCGCCGCGTTTGGCTCTTCCTGCACCACTTCGTTGACCTCGTCGAAGAAGTTGATGTCCATGGCGTGGATGGTATTGAACGCCTTGCCCGAGACATTGACGAAGGTCGTCGCCGGCGGCTTAGCGGCCTGCGCCAGCGGATAGATACGCAGGTGCTGCTGGATGTTCTCGACGCCAGGTTTCGGGTCGCCATTGACCTGAAACGCCCGGGTGATGAACACATTGCCGAAGGTCGGTGACCTGAACACGAAGTAGCCTTCCGGCACGGGGCCGTCGTACCCCGGCGGCAGCAGCAAGTACTTGCCACCCTTGCCCTTGTCGGGTCCGGCGTTGCCGAGGTCGCCGACGTAACGGAACCAGAAGTCGTCAATGATGCTGAGGGTGTTGGGTGGGCTTTCGATGACGATCGGTCCGTCCTTGAGGTCGATCCAGGCCCAGCCGTAGATGCTTTCGCTGTTGCCCGTCAGGAACAGCGACTTGGCATCCATCAGGTTCTCAAACAGCGCAACGGTCTGGTTGGCCGGTCCGAACTCGGTGATGCCCTTGCGTATCGCCGACAACGAAGCCGCCGGCATGGCCGTGAGGAATGCCTGCACGCCGCGCTGGAAGTCGAGGTTGTCGTAGACCTTCTGCACCGTCGCCTCGTCCGGGAAACCGTCGGTGAACCTCAGGGGGCCGAGCCGCGTCTCGAGGTTGTTGGGTGTCACGATCGAAGGCGGGATGTCCGTTTTGTAGTTCTGGGCGAATGCCGACGACACCGTGGAGGCACCGAGCAGCATCAGCATCGCAAGTCTGATGTTCATCAATTTATTCCTTACATTTGTCCGCGCCAAAAGGGTCACTTGATCTCTTCGATTTCACCCGGTTGCCAGGTCTTGTCGAACCAGGCATCGAGCGGGCCGTAGAGGCGCAGGAGGGTGTTCCAGCCTTTGCCGGGAAGGGTTTGCACCCAGTTGCTTTCCTTGCCGGGTGGCGGCTTGGGACCGAAGTACAGGTCTACCGAGGTATCGGGGTTGATCACGATGCCTTTGCGCTGACTGCCGATGCTCGGGAACTGCTGGTCGGTCTGCAGCATCGAGCGTGTCTGATTGTCGTAGAGCACGACTGACCAGAAGTTTTTCGCCGGGATGTTCGGCGGCAGGTGCAGCCGGTAGTTCTTGGCCCCGTCGAGTGGCTGGCCTTTTGCGTCGACAAATGCCGCCGCGTATTGCGAGCCGACACCGATCATCTTCCTGACCAGCGCGGGGGTATTGACGGTGGCATAGAAGAAGTAGAACAAGCGGGCGTCGAGCTGGCGGACGTCGTCTTGCAGGAATTGATAGTCACCGCCGGCGAACAGCTTGCGCCAGGCACTGTTCGGGTAGTGATAGGCATCCTGCGAACGGGGCCTGGTGGCGATTGCGCGCGCAGTAGCGCCGCCGACCGACGCCGCTTCGGTGAGAATTTTTTTCATCCGCGCGTCAGGCGCGAATGGCTTGCCTTTTTCGATGCCGATGGCGGCGAGCAGTCCGAGCGTCTCAGGATCGAGCGCCGAGTTCGGCTCCTCCTGCACCACCTCGTTGACCTCTTCGAAGAACGAGAAGTCCATCGAATGGATGGTGTTGATCGTTTTGCCGGAGATGTTGACGAAGGTGGTCGCCGGTGGATTGGCGGCCTGCGCCAGCGGATAGATGCGCAACTGCTTCTTGAAGCTCTCGACCGCAGGTTTCGGGTCACCGTTCACCACAAAACCACGGCTGGCGAACCAGTTGTTGAAGGTGCGAGATTTGAATACGTGGTAACCCTGCGGCACTTCCCCCTCGTAGTCTGGAGGGAGTAACAGGTACTTGCCGCCCTGGCCCTTGTCGGGACCGGCATTACCGAGGTCAGTGACGTAGCGGTACCAGAAGTCATCGACGAAGCCGAGGGTATTGGGTGGGCTTTCGATCACGACCGGTCCGTTCTTCAGATCGATCCATCCCGACACATAGACACTTTCGCTGTTGCCCGTCAGGAATAGCGATCTGGAGTCCATCAGGGTCTCGGTGATGAACAGGGTTCCGTTGTCTGGACCGAGCGACCTGATCCCTCTACGCATTGCCACCTGCGATGCAGCGGGAATCGTCGAGATGAACGCCTGCACGCCGCGCTGGAAGTCGAGGTTGTCGTAGACCTTCTGCACCGTCGCATCGTCTGGAAAACCGTCGGTGAAGCGCAGGGTACCGAGCCGTGTCTCGAGGGTGTCGGGGGTCACGATCGAAGGCGGGATGTCGGTCTTGTAGGTCTGGGCAACTGCCGTAGAAGCCACGAGTAAACCGAGCACGATGAAGAGGGACGATTCAAGTCTGCGTCCAGCTCTTCCTGCACGGCTCGTTGGGGGCAATGTCATTCTTCTTGTTCTCCATTGATGCGGACGAAGTCATCCAACCGATTTTGGCTGGCATATTCTGCGAACTGCGCCGCATCAATGGTTTGTTAATGCACGACAAAAATTTGTGATTGCATGTCACACGGCGTGATGCGATTCCGGATGGACGCGGCGCCAGGCACTGGGTGACATCGAATACCAGCGCTTGAACGCGTGTGATAGCGAGCTTTGCTCGGCATAACCGAGCAACAGCGCCACTTGGGAGATTCGCAGCGTCGGATCACTGAGATACAAGGCAGCACGTTCACGACGGATATCGTCCACCTGCTTCTCGAATGCCAGCCCTTGATCATCCAGGCGCCGCTGCAGGGTGCGAACGCTGACGAAGTAATGGCTGGCGATGGTGTCGAGCGTGCAACGGCCGGTCGGCAGAAGTTTACGAATCAGCGCATCCATCTGGTGTTCGAGGTCGAGCCCGGACGCGTCTGCAATTCGCTCCAGATAGTCGGTGACGAGGGCCTTCATCTCTGGATCGTTGCCGTCCATCGGGCGCGCAGTATCACTTGCAAAAAATTCGAGCCCGAAAGTAGCTTGTGAGAATTTCGACGGACAACCAAAAGTACGGGAATAGAAATCCTTCGGTTGCAAGGGTGCATGGGTGAAGAAAATTCCCCGCGGCCGGGCATTGGCACCGGCCAGTATTTGAAAAACACGGACGCCCGCCATGAGGCACCATTGTTCAAACTGGCGCGCGATGCCAACTCTGGGCACTTTGATCTGATAGGTCAGACGCAGCCCTGCGGCGATGCTCTGGCATTGCAGTTCCACGGCCGGGTTCAGCAAGCTGATGAACCGCGCAGCCGCCCCGATCGCCTCGCCTACAGTGGCGCATTGGGTCAATGCCAGCATCACCGGACCGAGCGGAGCGCGACCCTGCATCGTACCGAGGCGAATGCCGAAATCCGGGCATTGCAGGTCGTCGGCGCAAGCTTCCATCAAGCGGATCAGCGCTGAGCCAGGAATCGGTACTTCACTTTGATCAAGCCCTTGTAGCGGCAGTTGAAAGCGTTTCTCGTAACCCGCCGCATCGCCACCCAGTTCCTCTATCAGGTTCGCGAAGCCCTGCAGCACCCAACCGCGCATGTACGGGGTCATACCACTGCTCCTTGATCTGGTGGCTGCCATAAATGGCATTCAATCACAAATGTTTGGCATGCATTAACAAAATTGGCGCCTGCGCCGGTGCCTAAAATGGGGTCTGTCAGTCGAGGCAATACCGCTCGTTGCCGAGTTGGACAATCAGAGGTTTTTACATTGACGATAAGCAATGAGTACTGCGATGTGGGTGAAGCGCATCGGACGCTGAAAGACGGCGTTGCGCCGGACACTCAAAACCGTGGTTCATCGATCATTGGTGCCTATGCCATTGCGATTGCTGAAGCGCTCGAAAATCATGGTGCTTGCGCGGATCAGGTCTTTCTATCCTGCGGGGTGATGTTGCCAGCGACCACCGATCCGATGTTGCGCATCGATAATCAAACGATCGCAAAGCTCTATGCCGCGGCCGTGCAGGCCACAGGCGATCCGTGTTTCGGCCTGCGGGCCGGCGAAACCTTGCGTCCCGCCAACCTCCATGCGATGGGCTTTGCCCTGCTGGCCAGCATTTCCATACGGGACTTCGCGCAACGGCTGAGTTCGCTTTACCGTGTCATTTCGCAGAATGCCAACATCCGCGTAGAGGAGCGAAACAACACGTTCCTGCTCATCACTTCAAGCGTACCGGGGGCGCAGGTGTGCCATGAAACACACGACGCCTACATCGCCTTGATCTTTACGCTTTTGCGGACCATTTCCGGCAATCGATTTCGTTTGAGCAAACTCGAGTTGATCCGACCTGACTCTGAAGGCATGGCACAGGTCTTTTCCGAGTACTTCCAATGCGAGGTCGAATTCGGCCGCCCCGAGATCGTGATGACAATGAATCTCGACCTGGTGGACAAGAGACTGCCAGGTGCCAACGAGGAACTTGCCTTGAGCCATGACCGCACGGTGATGGAGTACCTTCAACGCATTGAACGGGGCGATATCGTCAATCGTGTCCGGGCCATTGTCAGCAGCGAATTGTCCTCGCGTTCGCTGAACAAGGATCGAGTGGCTGAGCGGCTGCACATCAGTACCCGTGGTTTGCAATTGAAGCTCGCTGCCAGGGATACCAGTTTTCAGGAAATCCTCGACCATACACGACGCACCAATGCACTCGCCTTCATGTCGCGCAGCTCGGTGTCGGTGACGGAGGCTGCCTTTTCCCTGGGCTTTTCCGAAGTCAGCAATTTCACCCGTGCCTTCAAGCGCTGGACTGGCATGGCACCGAGCCAATATCGCCAGAGCCTCGGGTTGGAGCGCTGACAGGGCAGGGCGTAATCGCGATCAAGTGTCGAAGCCATTGAGCACCTGATACGGGTCGAATGGCACGTAACGCGATTGCCGGTCACGCATGACGCTGACCATCGCGACCTCGGGGTCACGCGGCAGAATCAGTCGGCCACCGCTGGCCACCAGGTAGTCCAGTAATCGTTCTTTCTCGTCGATCAAGGATTCGGGGTTGCGGTCGTAGGCGCTGGTCACATCCAGTTGCAACCATTGCCGCCCCGGCACCAGGTCACCGGCAAATATCACCGGGCCGCCGGGCAAGTCGATCTCCGGCAATAGTTGCCCGGGGGTGTAGCCATCGCTGACATGCAAGCGCCAACCGGAACCGAGCTGATCACAGTCGGGGCCTTCGATCAGATCCAGCCGACCGCTGCTTTCCAATTGCCGCACTATCTGCGCCACAAACAGCGCCCGATCGCGCGGATGGGGCTGCCGTGCCCGTGTCCAGTGACGTTTGCTGGTGATGTAGCGCGCCGCGGGAAACAGCAAGCGAGGTGTCTCGCCGTCCTTGATCATCGCACTCAGGTCGGCCGGTAATTGCGCATGCAGATGAGTCAGCAACACCACATGGATGTCGTGTTCATTCAAGCCATGCCGGTTCAGGCAATCCAGCAGGCCAGGACTGCCCGGCTGGCAGCGACAGGTTCGTGGCGCCGGAGCCAACAGACCATCGACACCGGCCAGCACGAGGATATTGCGCCCGTTCTGTTGCACCAATAACCCGCGAGAAGCCAGTTCGACCCGGTTGTCATGGTCGGGCTTGACCCAACTGGCCCAGGACTCGCGCGGGGTGCTGCCGAACATTACCCCTCCGTCTAGCTTGCGGCGCTTGCCGTCCAGCGTGGAAATCGTGCAATTCACAATGCGTACCCTGATGTTCACGGACGTTCTTTCACTTGCATCAAAGGTTTCCAGTGCAGAAAACCAAAGAGCAGCGTAAGGACCAGACTTGCACCCAGCGAGCCCCGGTAGCGCTTGACGTACTTGAACATGACGATGATCTCAAGCAAGTGGGCGACCAGTAGTACGGCTGCAACTGTTTTCCAGAATGACCACGCTGCCGGCAGTAAGCCAACGGCGCTTGCGAGGCCGAGGACGTAGATTGCGATGCATAAGAGTTTCAGTAGCGCTTTCAAATGAGTGCCTCTTTTTTTGTCAGAGCCCGACCGGGGGGTTCAATATTTCTTGAGAATGTGCACGAATCCCGCGCTGCCCAGTCCGCCGTTGTGCTGCAACGCCACCCTTGCCCCCGGGACCTGTCGTGCTCCAGCCTGGCCGCGTAGCTGCCAGGTCAGTTCTGTCAGTTGCGCCAATCCTGTAGCTCCCAACGGGTGCCCCTTAGCCAGCAGGCCGCCCGACGGGTTGATCACCCATGGGCCGCCATAGGTGCCACGCCCCGAAGCGACAAAATCATTCAACTCTTCCTCCTTGCACAGGCCCAGCGCCACGTAAGTGGCCAATTCATTACTGGCAAAACAGTCGTGCAACTCGATGACGTCGACGTCCGCCGGCCCGATGCCGGCATCTTCATAGGCCTTGCTGGCCGCATCACGACTCAGTGCCTGGAACATGGCATCCATGACGCTGCCTTCGAAATAACTACGCTGATCACTGCACCAGCCCTGACCGACGAGACGCACGTCTGCGCGGATGCCATGGGCGCGGGCAAATTCCGGTGTACAGACAATGACTGCGGCGGCACCACAGCTCGGTGGGCAGGCGAAGTTTTTCCGCAGCCCGCGAAAGATAGGTTTCGTGGCGAGGATTTCTTCGACCGTCAACGGCGTGCGAAAAATGGCGTTTTCATTGTTGGCGGCATGCTTACGCGATTTGACGCACACCTCGGCCAAGGTCTTTTCGGTCACGCCCATTTCCAGCATGGCGTCGACCTGGGCGCCGAACATGCAGACTGCCGGTGGCATATCGCGCTCCTCGTCGCTGAGGTTCATGAGTCCGGCAATTACTTCCGAGTGTCGCGCCAGCGGGCTGACCTTGTCAGGGAAGACCATGTCGATGGCGCCTGCGGGCATCTGTTCGAATCCGAGCGCCAGGGCGCATTCGACCTGCTGCCCCCGGACAGCCTGAACCGCCAAGGCAAACGCCGAAGAGCCACTGGCGCAGTTGTTGTTGACGTTGAAAATCGGGATGCCGCTGATAGCCACCCGATAGAGCGCTGTCTGTCCTGCGCAGCTATCGCCGTAGACGTAGCCACAAAAGGCTTGCTCGATCAGCGCATAGTCGATGCCGGCATCCTTGAGCGCTGCCCGTGCGGCTTTTTCGCCCATGACATCGTAGCTTTCCGATTGACCCGGTTTGCGGAAGGGCACCATGCCTACTCCGGCGATAACAATATCGGTACTCATAGCGACTCCTTCATCAAGGTGATGGCCAGTATCCACAATGCTTGCCGTTTGTAATTGGCAGGGGAGCAACCTGATAACAAGTCAGGCATGCAGGGACAAATCGGCCTTGTGCGGCGTCCGTATTGCTTGGGACAAGATTTGTGCTTGCAAGGACAAGCCCAGAGGCAGGCGGAGGGATAGCTTGACGGTGAACAAGAAAGCCCATCGGGCATGAGTGAGGAGATTGACCGTGGAATTTACCGGAAAGGTTGTCATCGTGACGGGCGCTGCCAATGGCATTGGTCGTGCTTCAGCCATCCAGTTTGCCCGCCTGGGTGCGAACCTGGTGCTGGCGGACGTCGATCAAAAAGGGCTGCAGGAGACCCTTGAAGTCATTGGCGACAACGCGATCGTTGTTCCCACCAATGTCGCGGATGAAGCCGCCTGTCAGGCCATGGTGGACAGTGCGATCAGAAGGTTCGGGCGGGTTGACGTGCTGTTCAGTAATGCCGGCATCTGCGGGGTTCGTGGGCGGACGGGCGACGTGTCCGTAGCCGAGTGGCGCCGTGTCATTGATATCAATCTAAACGGCGTCTTCTTTTGCGCCAGAGCGGCGATTCCGGCCATGCTGGCCACCGGCGGTGGCGTTATCATCAACACGGCGTCGGTGGATGGCCTGGTGGGCATGGCGACCCTGCCGCACTACACGGCCGCGAAGCATGGTGTTATCGGGCTGACCAAGGCCTGTGCGCTGGAGCATGGACGGCAGAACATTCGCAGCGTCGCCATCGCCCCCGGTTACATCCGCACCGCCATGACCGAGGACAACCTCAGCAAGAACGAGCAGGCCATGTTGGAGGCTATGGTTCCGCAAGGTGGCCGTGCGGGCACTCCGGAAGATGTCGCCAACCTGGTGACATGGCTGGCCTCGGACAAGGCTGCGTATATCAATGGTTCGTGCCACACCGTGGACGGCGGGCTGACCGCAGGCTTTGCGCTGCCGGATTGAGTTCCAGGGCGTAAGCCCGCTTTATAAAATGAAGCCGTGTTAGCCGTTCCAGGGCTATCGTCTATACGCAAGGCCGATACGCTGGAACAAACCAATGAGTAGGGTATTGATGGCGCCAACCATCGATACCCGGTCTCTTTCATACCGTGCACGGGATTGCAGAGAGGCATCGCCAACGTGGATCGCATAGAGCCTGAACTGGTGCTCAAGACCACCCCTCCGCGCAGCCAGAGGGGAGCGCAGTTGCGCGATCGATTGAGCATTGATGCTCCCGAACTGGCGGACAAGGTGGCGATCAGCGTGCAAGGGCCGGCCGGCTTCGGCAAGACAATGCTGCTGGCGCAATGGCGACGGGAGTTTTTGTCGCGCGGGGCAGTGGTTGCGTGGCTCACCCTGGATGCGCGTGACGATGGCAGCCGTCTTGCCCAAGGGCTGGCTGCGGCGATGGCTCTGGGCAGCGGCCGGCAGTCCTTTGCAAGTACCAGTGATGGATCCACCGGCCGTGGCCGCGACGAGTTGGAAGGGCTGACCCACTGGCTGGCTGAAGTGGCCGACCTCGGCGGCGAGGCAGTCATGATCCTTGATGAAGCGGACGCATTGCCCGAGCCTACCATCCGCCATTGCCTGACTTACCTGCTGCACAATGCCCCGGCCAACCTGCGCATCATCATGTCATCGCGTCGTCGCCTGAGCCTTAACACCACTGATCTTCTGGCCCGAGGGCTGTATGTCCGGATCGCCGTGGATGTCTTGCGCTTCCGTGCCGAAGAGACCGTCGCATTGCTAAGCACACGTTTCGGAACACGCATCGACGCTGATCTGTGCCTGCGCCTGCATGAAATCACTGAAGGTTGGCCGCTGGGGTTGCAACTGGCGATTTCGGCGATTGAGAAGAGTGCCCATCTGGAAACCGCCGTCGAGGATCTCTCGGCCTGTTCCGGTGATATCCAGGGTTATTTCGTCGATAGGTTGGTCACCCGCCTGTCTGTAGAACAAATCGAATTCATTACCTGCCTCTCCCTGCTGGAAGTCATTCATCCTTCACTCTGCGCTGCACTTACCGGCAGTGAGCGGGCAGGGGAGATGCTGCATGAGTTATGCGCTTCGACGCCAATCTTCGCCGAAGGGGTCGACAGCGACTGGGTTCGCTTTCATCCCTTGGCCCGAGAGTTTTTGCAGAGTCGTTTTCGCGACTACCCGCAGGCGCAACGAAAGGCCCTTCATGAGCGGGCCGCGAACTGGCTGGAAGCGAATGCCTTTTTCGAGGAGGCGGCGCGGCAATACTTGCTGGCCGGGCAGGCCAGCAAGGGCTATCTGATGATCGAACAATGCCTTTACGAGGTCATGCTGCGCGGCCAGTTCAGCCGGGTGCTGGAATGGGTAGAAGAGTTGCCTGCCGAGGAAGTGGAGTCCCGTCCGCGTTTATGCCTGGCGGCGGGCTGGGCTCTGGCGATGAGCGAGCGACATATCGAAGCGGCGAGGTTGATCGCCTGTATTGAACAGGACCCGGCCGCGGACGACGAAACGCGCTGCGAAGCGGCGGCGATAGCGACCGCTGCAGCCTATTTTGCCGACCAGCCAGACGAATCAATGGCGCTGCTCGCTCCGTGGATGGACAAATTGTCTTCCGGTTCGATCAAGCTGCAAGCCATCGTCGCCAATCTGGTCGCCCGCATTACGTTGTTCCAGGGGCAACCGGAAAAAGCCCGACGCATCTTTCAGCGCGCGCCGCACTATACGTGGACCCCGGGGCTCGATGGCATCCGTGGGTATGGTGAGTGGGTCGTGGGCATGACCTACTTGTACGAAGGGCGTATGCCGCCTGCCGAGGATGCTTTTCGCAAAAGCTTGCTGCGCGCCGAACAGGATATCGGCCGGCGCAGTTCGGTGGCGGTGATGCTTGCTTGTGGACTGGCCACGGTGCTTCTGGAACGCGGTGAGATCCAGGAGGCCACGACAGTACTCGCCAATCGACTGGATGTCGTCGAGCGGTTGGCGTCGCCGGATGCGATTGCGATGGGTTTTCTCACGGCGGCACGTCTGGCTGTATTGCAAGGGCAGCCACATCGCGGCCATGACTTGCTGACGGCATTGTTCGCGCTTGGCGAGGAGCGGGGCATCGCACGTTTCTGCATGGTGGCCCTGGGTGAGCAAATCCGCCTCCATGCGCTGCATGGCCGAGGCGATTCTTGCCAGGCACTCTGGAGACGGCTGGATGCGCTGGTGCCAGACGTCGCTCGCCAACAATGCGGTCTGCTGGGGCAGGAACTGGCCCTGTTGGCCGGGCTGAGCAACGCCTACGTCTGTCTCGTCCAGCGCGACTGGCAGGCCATGCTGAACGTGCTCGCCGTGGCAAACGAGCTTGCCGAGCATCTACAGCGTGGTCGCGAAATCGTTCAGGTCAAGTTGCTCAAGGCATTGGCGCTCAAAGATTCAGGCGGGGAAGGGCTGCCCTGTTTGCTCGAAGCTGTCAGCCTGGCCGACACCTACGGCCTGCAGCGTATCCTGCAGGACACCCATCCCGATCTCGTCACGTGGGCGCAGAAGGTCCACAACAAAGATGTACGATTGCTTGCGCAGGAAACCACCCCGTCAGTTCCTGTTCGACGGCAGGAGCCCATGGCTACAGGCGTTTCGCCCAGCCGACTGCTGACGCCCAAAGAGAGGGAAGTGCTGCAGTTGCTGGCACGCAACCTGACGAACAAACAGATAGCCCTGGCACTGAATGTCGGTGATGAAACCGTGAAGTGGCATCTGAAAAACCTGTACGGAAAATTTCATGCCGGCACCCGCAGGCATGTGGTGGACCGCGCCTACATGCTGGGTATTCTTGAGTCGTCTGGTTGAGTGTGATGCGTCCGGGTTTACCTGATTCAGACCTGAATAACTGCCGATTCCACCGAAACCTTCACTTGCGTGGATCGCGCCAGCGGGCTGGCGCGACGTGCCGCTGTGTTGCTGATCAGAGCTTGGTGACAACGGCGCGAGCCAAACCGCGTTCTTCGCAGAAGCCCAGCAGATAGCGGTGACCAAATGCCTTGGAGCCGGACGCGAAGCCCACTTTGGCGGTGTCGCCGTCGAGCAGCTTGATCACACCCGCCACCTGCAGGGCACCGGTGGCAATGTAAGCCGTGGTACCGAGCACTTCGGCGCGCACGGCAGAGAGCTGCCCGCGGCCGATCGCGGTGTCGACCGTACGCATCAGGGTCGTGCGTTCGCGGGGGGGCATCGCCGGGGTTGTCGCCTGGACAATGTCCTTGAGTACCTCATCCTGAGCATCAGCCGGAAGATGCTTGTATTCGGCTTCCCACTTCTTATGCAGCGAATGCACCATCTTCATCGCGTCGTTGTCGTAGAAACCGACGCAGGAAACACAGGAACGCACGCGCGGATCATTCTCGAAATAGATCGGCAACGAGGTGCCGCCCCATGGCAAGGCGAACACTGGTTGCATGAAGTGGGGCGAAGGGATCAAGAACGAAGCATCGACCGGGTGTGCCACCAGTTTCTTGTCCCACAGGTAGCAATGCTCGGCGCGGTACATCTCGAAGATAGAAGCGGTGGAACCGACCGTTACACCAGCACCGACACCGCGTTGGCCACGGCACAACGCCGAGGTTTCCAGCGAGTCGATGCCGGGGTGTTCGAGCGCCAGTTCGGCGGCTATTTCCGAGAAGGTATTCATGTACGCCAGTGAAGGCGAAACGAGGAGGCCGGCCTGGGCGTAGCGCTCGCCAAACTGGTCGCGAACACTACGCACGTACGACTGCTCGCCGGTGGTGTCCAGGTAGTGGCAACCGGCATTAAGCGCGGCTTCGACAGTGGTGAGACCGAATTTGGCGAACGGTCCTACGGTATTGCAAACGACCTTGGCACCCCGGAATGCCTGGGTCAGCGATTCGACCGTATGGTCGACTTCGATGATTTCGTAGGTGGCAGACTCCAGTCGCACCACACGCTGCGCCATCATTTCACGGGTACGCCCGGCATCGCGCGCCACAGCGGTAAACGCAATGTTCTGATCGATCAGCCAATCCATAATCAGCATGCCGGTGTAACCACTGGCGCCATAGACAACGACGGGATACTTAGCCATTTTTATTCTCTTGATGTTGTTGGGTATGCGAGACAGGCGGAGCGATGCACGACAGTTCGCAGAAGCCGCGAAATCCAAGATTTACCTGGCAAAAACCGTCGGCTTTGCCGGGCGTCTCGGGTATGTACATCTCGATATTGTCGGGGGGCTGTAACTGCCGTCGCTCCGCGCTGCACCTTGAATGTTCAAGTCGTCAATACAGGCAAAACGATAAATAACACCGCTTCCTGCACCGCTTAAAAATAGTGAGTTCGATACCCTTGACGCCCCCCCATACCGGGGGGCATTGAAAGATTTCAATATTCTGGACACCCCCACAGGACGGGACGTTACCGCTCAGCAATGAGAGGTTGAGCAACGGGAGCAGGAAATGACTACTTTTGGCCGATTTCTTCCGCTCACGACCGTCCGGGATCAACCCGAAGCAAGCGCTAGACGATACCTACGAAACTATGAATCTGACCTATGGAGGCGGCAGTGCTCCAGCGGCGGCGTACGCTGGAAATGACATCATCGACTCGGTCGGTGGGTGCTCGTAGGTTGAGGACAACACCGCACTGAGTCGATCGCCCAACAGGTCCCAGGCGCGTTTCTTCTCTTCGGCATAATCGTGATGCAGGTAGTGGCGCCTCACCCGAGAGCCAGCCAGAACATGGTTTTGACAGCGATCGATAACGTCCAGGCTGACACCCAAAGCCCGCATCATGGTCGCGCCTGTGCGGCGCAGGTCATGCGGCGTCCAGTCACCGTTCTGGCCGTCGGCAAGGACCAGGGTATCGTCATGACGCCGTCTGGAGAGGGCTTTACGGTTTTTGAACCGGGCCTGGCGGTCACCCACCTGTTGCTCACCACCTTCACATCATCCTGCTTGTTGGGAAAGCAGCACTGAGAGTCTCCGGTCAGGTCTTGAGTTCCTGAAATAAATACAGCGCGAAAGGGGAGAGGAAGACATGGTGGTCCTGTTTCTTGCCGCGAGTGCCCTTGACGTTTTCACTGGGTAAGAACCAGGTCTGCCGGTCCAGATCGACATTTTTCCATTCGGCCTGCAGCAACTCGCCTATCCGGCACAAGGGCACTTGCAATGCTCCGTAACCTCTCATGTTCAAGCACGGGCATTCCGCGCGTCAGAACGGAGGTCGGTATGGACATTGATGAGAATGCTCCTGGAAACAAATCCCAGCAGGGCGTAACGAGCGCTACGGACAATGAAACAGGCAATGATCCTAAGCGGAAAGAAACTGAAGTTCCGCTGCCAGCGGACGACGAAGCACCAGTCGATGAAGAAATGATAGATGTGGATGCCAACAATTTGGTGTCGAGCGAGCATCCCGGGCCCTAATGATTACGTTTAGTTAATAAGCCCGGCCACTGTGTCGGGCTTTTTCGTTTTGGCTCAACCACACACATTGCTCCGAGCTGGGAGTGCGGCTGTAGCCGACTTGAACCGTAGCAAATTCACCGCAGCCAGGGCGGTTATACGGAGGGCCTGGACGTCGATAGCGGACAGGGCAAGGGTCGAGTAATCAAATCAAAGCCAGGCTGTCGACTTCTTTGTTGGTCAGCGGGTCGACCATGCGCGACCGTCGGAATTTGCCGGATGCTACGATTGCATCGACTACTGGGATCGTGGCCTGACGAGTATTGCGCTTATTGTCCGAGGCGAAAACGCTTCTGAGAATGAAGTCGACACTGTGGCTTTTCACATCGGCCAGGTTGCCGTTGGACTTTCCGACCACAAGTTCACGGCTGCCAGATGCTTGAAAGCGTTCAACCAATTGGCCCACGGTAAAACGGGTTCCGGCTCGCGACTCGGGTAGGTCAATCCAAATATTCATAGGATTTTGCGCTTCTTCAGTAGTGATTTTAATTCGAACGTTGAGTGCCAGTAGCGCGGCTTCCAACTGCTCCATTTTCGATACGTGCAGGAAGTCGACCAGCCGATCACCTTGGGCCTGGTGAACACCGAGTAACCGACATAGGTCGGCTTTGCGCATGTCCCGCTTCATTATTTCGTTCCACAGCTCAATCTTCGCCAGGGTCACCACTGGCAACCGAACAACGTGTTCCTTTTCCAGTGCAGCGGACGCCGGGGGAATAGGGCGACGCTCTTCAACGTACAGCGAGAGCGTAGTTTCTAATGCGTCCAGGGCCTGGCTGATTGCGCGCTCGCGGCTATCGCCGAAGCTGTTAAGTTTTGGTAAATCCCGGCAGAACACGGCCACACCGGCGGCGTCCCGTTCAAAGCGTATTGCATAGTCGTACATGGTCACCCCTTCTCAAGGTGATGAGTTCCAATTCAGAGGTGGTGAACTGGGCTCTCAGAGCGCCTGCTTCGAAGGTCACCCCATGGGCCTTCAACCGTCTTCTGAACTCGCTGAACTTCATCATCTCGCTTCGTTGTTTGGATGAGGAAACAATACTACATTTTTGTATTGGTACAACACTTGTGTGTTGTTTTTGTTCTGGCGACTATTCTCTCGGCCAGCCGGGCAAGTTCTCGGCGGTAACGCTGGATGAGCTGAAAGCAGAATTGGCAAACGACACGGTGTTCGCGCCATTGATCGCGGGTAGTAAGGCATCTGGCGGCGGGGTGGGGCTGCTGGAGGTGGCGGCGGGGCCGCAAAAGGCAATATCAGCGGCACCAAAAAGCGGTTGTAGTCCGGCAGCACCCTGCGATGCTGCCTGGTTATGCTCAGGGCTTAGGAGGGGAAGGCGAACAGGTACGTAGTGTGGCTGCTTGAAGCCACTCGCGTAGCGCACGAACTTTTGGTAGTTGGGCACGTTGAGTCGGATAGATCAGATAGTAAGAGATCCCTTGATTGAGTTCGATATCGAACGGAGCAACAAGCACACCGTCGTCCAGACTTTCGCGCACCAGATTCAAATCCCCCAGGGCGACGCCTTGTCCGCGGGTCGCCGCCGATAAAGCGAGATCCAGGGTGTCGAACGATTGTCCTCGGTGGGCGGCTATACCATCCACTTCGGCCGCCTCCAGCCAACGGCTCCAGCCTTGTACCGGAATACAATGCAGTAGCGGGAGATGCCTCAGATCGGCAGGTTCGGTCAGGAGCTTCGCGAGTTCTGGTGAACAGACCGGCGTTAACCGCTCTTGCATCAAGGGAATCGCCTCGACGTCCTTCCAGTCACCCCGTCCCTGGATGATCGCAGCATCAATGTCACTATCTTCGAAGCGTGGTTCCCAAGCGTCATAGGTGGTAACCCGTACGTCCATATCCGGAATCACGGTCTGCAGTCCCGGTAGCAACGGTAGAAACCAGCGTGTCGCTAGGGTGGGAGGCATTCGTAAGGTCAGTACTTGGCCTGCGTTGCGTAGGCTGTTGCACGTGTTCATCAGTCGCGCGAAAGCATCATCGACCACTGGCAGCAATGCTTTAGCTTCAGGAGACAGTCGAAGGCCGGTCTTATGGCGAACGAAGAGTATTACCCCCAGGTACTCCTCCAACTGTTGAATCTGGCGGCTGATGGCGCTCTGAGTGACAAAAAGCTCTTTGGCGGCGCGACTGAACGTACCACAGCGAGCTGCCGCGGCGAACACTTCCAGCGCATGCAATGGTGGCAAGCGGCGGCTGAAGTTAGGGTTGACTAATACATGATCTGAAAGCATGGATTGCATGAGAAATTACCGTATTTACTCCAGTAATCATAGAGTCTAGCCTGTTCATGCCTGTCTATACATCACTGTCCAGCGCATGGATGCGTCGATTGGCGATCCCTTTCTCTATTTCACTGAAGCCGCTATGGCGGATGACTGACGGAGTATCAGCAGAACAAGATATCTAATGTTGAGAGATACCTTTGGGGGCGGATGAATATTCCACTTCGCTAGCAACGGCCAACTTCAAGCACGGCACTTTGCGCGAAGATGTCACTGACGTGGTGCAACTTTTTTCAGCCCTAAAAGAGGGTTCTGAGTTTCGTTGTGGAAAAAATAACTATCTAAAACGCCACCGGTTATTTATTGCGCTATGCGCCGAAAGTCTGGTCTGTTTTTTTGCCTAATCAAGAAGCTTGTTCATGTCTGTGCAAGTGTGCCTGTGTGGCTGCAACTTACTGCGGATTAGTAGTCGCTGTGCGGGTGCGCAAGTACGGCTTACTCAGAATTCATCGTGTTTCATGCAAAGGAGTACTACATGTCTATATCTCGCATCGCCTTCACCTGTTTAGTGTTGGTGGCCGCTCTGACGAGCCGAGTATCTTTCGCTGCCAATGGCATTAACTGTCCCTATCCAAAACCGGTGATATTCGCTGGCTTAAATTGGGAAAGCGGAATGTTCACAACTGAGGTACTGCGTTACGTACTGGAAAAAGGTTATGGCTGTCAGACCGATGCTTTGCCAGGCAATACCATTACCATGGAAAATGCCCTGCGACACAACGACATTCAGGTATCGGCGGAACAATGGGCGGGGCGTAGCCCGATTTGGCGAGAGGCAGAAAAAGCCGGAGAAGTATTTTCTGTCGGAGAGACTGTTCAGGGAGCTACCGAGGGGTGGTGGGTGCCGGAGTATGTCGTCAAGGGTGATCCGGAACAGGGTATTGAGCCGATGGCGCCGGATCTAAAGTCTGTAGCCGATTTATCACGCTATAAGAATTTGTTCAGTGATCCCGAGGAACCGTCCAAGGGACGATTCCTCAATTGCCCAAGTGGTTGGACCTGCGAGTTAGTTAACAGCCAGAAGCTCAAGGCTTATACGCTGCAGGATAGTTTTACCAACTTCCGCACCGGCACCGGTGCGGCACTTGATACTGCGATCAGTTCCGCAATACGTCAGCGCCAACCGGTGCTGTTCTACTACTGGTCACCGACTCCGCTGATGGGGCGTTTCAAGTTTATTAAGCTTGAAGAGCCCCCTTTCAGCGAGGCTTCTTGGGCAACTTTGTCGGATCAGAATAACGAGCATCCCATCGGCGGAAGTTCGTTGCCGAGCAAACTCACTATTGTCTGAGTTTTATGACAGTGTTGCAGCGCTGAATGGATATGATTCCAATTCTGGTATGAATTTGTTTCGTCATAAAGTCGCTCCGTTTAGTCGCGATGGAAGGTTCTTTCGTAAGGTATTGCTCAGTGGTGCCCATGTTATTAGTTTGGATATGGTAGCTCAAGGGGTGGCGGACCTGGCCTGTATCGATGCCGTCACCTTTGGTTACTTACAACTTCATGAGCCAAGTCGCCTTCAGGGCGTACGTATTCTTGAGGCCACTGCAAGTAGCCCTGCATTGCCGCTGATTGGAGCTATTACGACAACGGACGAGATTTGTTTGTCTGTTATTGGTGCTTTCAATGCGTGCTTGAAAGAGGCACCTCTGTTATCTCAAACCCTGGCTCTAAAAGGTTTTGTCAGGTCCAGTATTGAGGATTACCAGCTGGTACTTGACTACCAGCAGAGAGCAAGTGAACTAGGATATCCGACACTCGCTTGATTTGACTGATCACGCCGTCCCGACCCAATGGTTCAATGACTTGGCCCGACCTGAAAAGGTCGGGCTTTTCATGTCTGGACAATACCTTCGAAGTGACCAGTAGAACTGTCAGGCTGTTGTTCCATCCGTTGCCAACCCGGAAAACTCCTCCATCGCGTCCAGCAATGCCTCTCGGAAATACGCCTTCGACGCCCGATCACAGAGGATGTGAAAGCTTGACTGCTGCGCGGTGCCGGAGTTAATCACGATCACGTTGATTCGTGCCGCCGACGTTTGTGCCACCGCTCCCGGGCCGAACGCCGTCGGGCTCAGATCAACGCCACAGAGTTTAGCCATCACCTCACTCAAATGTTCTCCGGTCAGTTGAAAGCAGGCATGGCTGTCCTGGCGCGGCAGAAGGTAGTTGGCCTGATGATCGAGCTCCCAGCGGGCCTCTTCGTCAGCTATTCGTTTGCCTTGGTCCTCGTGGCTGCCCAGCAATAAGTATTCGGTCTGCGACAGGCGCGCTACCTGGCTGCCATCGGCTTGAATCACGGTGCGGTTGGGCGCGTCCGGCAGGACGAAGTCGCGGCTGTGCAGGTACTCGGCGCTGTATGCGCCGCGAAAACCCACCCGAGGCAGGTCGGTTAAATCCGCCAGTCCGCAGCCGCGCAACGAAGTCAGTGCGTGCTGACCGACGCGCAGTTGTTCTCTCAGGCTGGTCATGGGTTAAAGCTCCTGGCGTTGATTATCGGGATCGAAGAAGGGCAACTGCACAACCTCGGCCTGGACCACGATGCCACCTTCGACGCGGATCGGAATCCGTTGCCCCGCAGTGCTCTGGTTGATGCCGGCGTAGGCCAGGCCGATGACCTTGCCGAGGGTGGAGGAATATTCGCAGGAAGTGACGCTGCCGCTGATGTCCGGGCCGTTCAGCACCAGATGTCCTTCCAGTGGTTGCGGGCCGTTCCTGGGCAGGGTGAAGCCCACCAGTTTGCGTTTCAGCGGCTGGGCTTCAAGGATGTCCACTGAGCGCCGGCCGACGAAGAACGGTTTGTTGCGACTGACCGCCCAGCCCATGTCGATTTCCGCCGGGTGGGTCATGCCGTCGGTGTCCTGACTGATGATCACGTGGCCTTTTTCCAGGCGTAGCAGGCGCTGGGTTTCTACGCCGAAGGGGCGGATGTCATGCGCCTTGCCAGCGTCCATCAGGGCGTCCCAGAGCTTGAGGCCGTGGCGCGCCGGGACGTGGATTTCATAGCCCAGTTCGCCGACAAAACCGACCCGCAGCAAGCGCGCCTTGATGCCTGCGACCGTGCCCTGACGCACGCCCAGATAAGGGAAGGCGTCGGCGCTCAGATCCAGATCGGTGCAGACCAGTTCCAGCACCTTGCGCGAATCGGGCCCGGCGACATTGACCGCGCAAATGGCCGCGGTGACGTTGGCGACATCCACGTCCAGACGCCATTGCGCGTTCCACTTGAGCATCTGCTGATAGATCCGGTCGACACCGCTGGTGGTGGCGGTGACGTAGAAATGGTTCTCGGCGAAACGTGCACAAACTCCGTCGTCGATCACCACCCCGTGCTCGTTGGTCATCAGCGCATACCGGGAGCGGCCGATCGGCTGCTTGAGGAAGGCAAAGGTGTACATCCGGTTGAGCAGTTCGGCGGCGTCCGGGCCGCGCACATCCAGGCCGCCCAACGTCGAAACGTCGATGAGGCCGACCTTGTTGCGCACGTGCAGGGCTTCGGCCTGCATGCATGCCTCGCGATCCGTGGCGCTGCCGTAGTAGGCCGGGCGTTGCCAGATGCCGGCGGGCATCATCTTCGCGCCCGCTTGCAGGTGTCGGGCATGCATCGGCGTTTGCCGGTACGGGTCGAACGCGCGCCCGGCGACGTGCGCCAGCTTCTCGGCCACAAACGGTGGTCGCGCCGTCGTCACACCGGTTTCGCTGATGTTGCGCTGGGTCGCCCAAGCCACCAGCCGTGCGGTCGGCAGCGCCGAGTGACGGCCTTGGGACGGGCCCATGCCCACGGTCGAATAGCGCTTGACCAGTTGCACGTCGCGATAGCCGATTTTGGTCGCGTTGACGATGTCGGCCACTTGCAGGTCCTCGTCGAAGTCGACGAAGTCCTTGCCTTTGGGGTGAGGAAAGATCGGCCAATTGAAGTTGACCCGAGCCTCGCTGCGAAACGGCGAGCGTTGGGTGCCCACCGTCAGGCCCAGCGCGAACGCGGCGTCGGCACCGGCATTCACGCCGTCGGCAATCACGTTGTCCAGGCTGTGACGACCATTGACCGAGCCTGCGACCGCGAGATTCTTCGGCAGGCCACTAAGGGTGAACTCCGCACGCTGGTCGTCATAGGCCAGTTTGCCGCCGGCCTGGCACAGCAGTTGATAGACCGGCATGTAACCGGCGGACATGCACAGCAAATCGCAATCCAGCTGTAGCCCACTCTCGGCGACCTGACCTTGTGCCGTGATCTTGCGCACGTCGACGCCGGTGACATGACGCATACCCTTTTCGTGCAGGGCTTCGTACACAGTGCTGTTGCTCAGACAACGAATCTTGCGTTGCGCCAAGGCACCCAGCAGGGCGGTATTGCCGGGCGCGTTACGCAAGTCCACCAACGCGGCCACTTCCACCCCTTGATCATGTAGATCCAGGGCGGCGAGGTAACCGTCATCGTTGCCGGTCAGCACCACGGCGCGCTTACCCGGCTTGACCGCGTACAGCTTCATCAGTCGTTGCGCGGCACTGGTCAGCATCACGCCCGGCAGGTCGTTGTTGCGAAAGACCACCGGCTGGTCGAAGGCGCCGCTGCACGCCAGGCACTGGCGAGCGCGCACTTTGTACATCCGTTTGCCCTGAATCACTGGCAGGTAATTGTCGGTGAACCAGGCGTTGCAGGTGGCTTCGGTCAGGATCTGGATGTTGGCATGCTGTTGCACAGCCGCGAGCAGTTCGCGGCGTAGGGATTGCGCTCTTTTGCCTTCGATATCGAAGCGGGCATAAGTCAGCGAACCACCGAGAATCGGCTGCTGCTCAATGAGTAGAACCTTCGCCCCCGCGTTGGCCGCCGTCAGCGCCGCGTGCAGCCCGGCGGGGCCGCCGCCGATCACCGCAACGTCGGTGAACAGATAGGCCTTGTCGTAGTACTCGGGTCGAAAGGTCAGGTCGAGCACACCGAGGCCGGCCTTTTTGCGAATGATCGGTTCCCAGACTTTCCACATGCCCTTGGGCTTGTAGAACGAACGGTAATAGAAACCCACGGGCATGAATTTGGAGAACTTGCCCAGGTAGGCATCGCGGTCGTTGTCCAGCGAGCCGTTGACGTTCTGCGCAGTGACCTGCAAACCGGCGGACAGCGCGTGAGCGTCGGCCAGCACATTGGGTTCTTCGGGCAGTTGCACCAGGCTGTTGGCGTCCTGGCCGGCCATGGTCAGCGGGCCGCGCGGGCGATGGTATTTGAACGAGCGGGAGATCAGGAAACGCCCGTTGGCCAACAGGGCGCTGGCGATGCTGTCGCCCTGCAAGCCCTGATAGCGGTCGCCATCGAAACTGAAATCCAGCGGCTGATCACGGTCGATCAGCAGGCCCATGGGGGCGGGTAGGCGGTTCATCCTGCGATCTCCTTGGCGGCGGCGTTGAATTCGACACGGGTGCTGAAGATCTCTTTGGGATCGAAGGTACGGAGGATTTCGTCGGTGACGGTGTGCCGCTCCGCCAGAAACCAGTAGCTGGAGGGCGTGTGCATCCACCATTCGCGCACGACGCCGGCGAGGTTCTCGGTGTTGAACACGTAGTCGGCCCATTCGCCGTCGCTGCACGTCAGTGGGTCGGGCATGGGTTTGAATTCACCGCCATAGGTGAACTCGCTGATATTGCGCGGCCCGTTGAGCGGGCAATTCATGATTTTCATAGTCCGCTCTCCGTCAGTGGCTGGCCGCTGTGGCGCCCATTTCGTTGACTTGCTGGAAGGTCGAGAAGCGCTCCAGGCCAAAGGGTTTGATCAGCTCCGGCACTTTGCCGCCGCTGGCGACCAGTTCGGCCATGGTCTTGCCGCAGATAGGCGTGGCCTTGAAGCCCCAGGTTCCCCAGCCAGCGTCGAGGTAGTAATTCTTCACTGGCGACAGGCCCATGATCGGGCTGTAGTCCGGGGTCATGTCGGTAATGCCGGCCCATTGGCGCATCAGTTTGGCGTTGGCCAGGAACGGGAACATCTCGATGGCGTGAGCCAGCAGGCTTTCCTTCAAGTCGAGTGTGGAACGAGTGTTGAACAGCGGATAGGGGTCGGAGCCACCACCGAACACCACTTCGCCACGGCTGGTTTGCTGCACGTAGCAGTGCAGGGCGGAGGAGCTCACCAGCGGATCAAGAAACGGTTTGAACGGCTGGGTGACCATCGCTTGCAACGGGAAGGTCTGGATCGGTGAGCGGATCCCGGCCTTGGCCATCAGCAAGGAACTGTGCCCGGCAATCGCCTGCACCGCGCAGCCGCATTTGATGGTGCCGCGATTGGTTTTGACGGCAGTAATGGCGCCATTCTCGATGATCAGGTCCTGGACTTCGGTGAGCTGGTGGATTTCCACGCCGCGCTTGGCGGCTTGTTTGGCGTAACCCCAGGCCACCGCGTCATGGCGCGCGGTGGCGCCGTCGATATGCCAGAGCCCGGCGATGACCGGTAAGTGGCCGGGGTCGAGGTTGAGGCTGGGCACCAGCTCGTGGATCTGCTGGCGGTCGATCATCTCGGTACGGCCACCGAAGTGTTTGTTGACCTCGGCGCGCTGACGGAACGAACGCACCGTGGCATCGGTGTGAGCCAGGGTCAGTTGGCCGCGCTTGGAATACATGATGTTGAAATCGAACTCGTTGGACAGCGCCTGGAACATCCGCACCGACTCGGCATAAAAACGCACGCCTTCGCTGGTCAGGTAGTTGGAGCGAATCACCGCGGTGTTGCGCGCGGTATTGCCGCCGCCCAGATAGGACTTCTCCAGCACCGCGATATTGGTGATGCCGTGGTACTTGGCCAAGTAATAGGCGGTGGCCAAGCCATGACCGCCGGCACCGATGATCACCACGTCATAGCTCGACTTGAGTTCCTTTGGTGGCGGCAAATCTACTTCTACCGGGTATTCCGAACTCAGCCCGTATTTCAATAGATTGAATGGCATACGGCCTCCGATTGGCTGCGTAGGGCCTGGTGTTGCGCAAGGGCCGCGGTCACGGTGTTTTTCATCAGAAAGGCAATGGTCATCGGGCCGACACCACCGGGAACCGGGGTGATTGCCGCGACCTGGGTCAGGGCGCTGTCGAAGTCGACGTCGCCCACCAGACGGCTGCGGCCATCGTCCTCGATGCGGTTGATACCGACGTCGATCACCACGGCGCCCGGCTTGAGCCAACTGGCGTCGATCAGCCTTGGACGGCCGACAGCGGCGATGACGATGTCTGCCTGACGACACAGGGCTTGCGGATCCGGGCTACGCGAATGCAGCACAGTCACCGAACAATCGGCTTGCAGCAGCAGCGCCGCCATGGGTTTGCCGACGATGTTCGAACGGCCGATCACCACGGCGTGCTTGCCGCGCAGATCGCCGCAGGTTTGCTCCAGCAAATACAGGCAGCCGCTGGGCGTGCAGGGCGCAAGCACGGCGCGGCCCTGACTGAGACCGCCAACGTTTTCACTGTGGAAACCATCCACGTCCTTGTCCGGGGCGATGGCCTGAAGCGCACGCAGTTCGTCGATATGCGACGGTAGCGGCAGTTGCAGGAGAATGCCGTTAATTGTGCGATCCGCATTAAGCGTGGCGATCAGGTTCAGCAGTTGTTCGGTGCTGGTGTCCGTGGATCGCTGGTATTCCAGAGAACGGATGCCGACGTCTTCGGCGCGCAGGATCTTGTTGCGCACGTAGACCTGGCTGGCCGGATCGCTGCCCACCAAAATCACCGCCAGTGCCGGTTGAATGTCTCGCTCGCGCAGGCTGTCCACGTCTTTGCGGACCTGCTCCAGTACGCGGGCGGCAGCGGCTTTGCCGTCAATCAGTCGGGGCGTATTCACCGGAAAATCACCGTTCGGTCCTGGTTGAGAAAGACCCGGTGTTCCAAGTGGTACTTGACCGCCTTGGACAGGGCCACGGTTTCGGTGTCACGTCCGGTGGCCACCAGGTCGTCGGGTAGGTAGACGTGATCGACGCGCTGTACTTCCTGCTCGATGATCGGTCCCTCGTCGAGGTCGCTGGTGACGTAATGGGCGGTGGCACCGATCAATTTCACCCCGCGCTGGTAGGCCTGGTGATAGGGTTTTGCACCCTTGAAGCCGGGCAGGAACGAATGGTGAATGTTGATCGCGCGCCCCGAGAGTTGCTTGCACAGGTCGTCAGAGAGGATTTGCATGTAGCGCGCCAGCACCACCAGTTCGGTGCCGGTGTCGTCGACGATCTTCATCAGCTCGGCTTCCTGCCGGGCCTTCGTTTCCTTCGTCACCGGTAAGTAGATGAAGCGAATGCCCTCACGTTCGGCCATGGGCCGCAAGTCGAGGTGGTTGGAGACGATGGCGGTGATGGTCATGTCCATCTCGCCCTTGTGGTAGCGGTAGAGCAGGTCGGTCAGGCAGTGATCGAACTTGCTGACCATCAGCAGCACGCGCATCGGCTCACGGGTGTCGTGCAACTCCCAGGTCATGTCGAATGCTTGGGCGACGTCGGTGAAACCGTCCTTGATCTGTTGCAGGTCGCCTGGGTGACCGTCGTTGAAGCGGAATACTGCGCGCATGAAAAAGCGGCCGCTGAAGTCGTCATCGAATTGCGCCATCTCCCCGATGTAGCAACCGTTGTCCGCCAGGTAAGTGGTGACCGCGGCGACAATGCCGGACACCGCGGGACAGGTGATCTTGATGATGAAATGGTTTTTTTCGTGTTGCATGACACGTCCTCGGGATGATGGCGGCAGCTCATCGCATAGCGAAAAAAATGTCAGCAGACAGCGGGCTCATCCATGAGCGCATTTTCTTGTGGGGAATAAATTATTCCTGCTTGTGGCTTTATAGGGGAAGTGGGGGCGTGGCGTCTAGGGGTTTTGTGAAAGTTTTTTAACTGGCAGGAAAATGCTTGAGGCCGACGTGGGTCGGCCTCAAGGCGGGCAAAGCGGGGGGAAAAGGGGACGTTATTCTTTGTCGTTGCCGTAATTCATGATCGACAGCAGACGAATCGGCACCTGCACCAGTTGCTCAGGCCCATGCGGGATTTCGCCTTCGAAGGTCAAGCTGTCACCAGCCTCCATACGGTACAGCTGATTGCCGTGGCGATAGATCAGTTCACCTTCCAGCAAGTGCAGGAATTCGGTGCCGGGGTGGGAGAAAGTCGGAAACTCCTCACTCGCATCATCCATGCTCACCATGTAAGCCTCGAAACTCTTCTTCGGCCCGCGGGTGTGATTGAGCAAATGGTAGGTGTGTCCTTTCTCGGTTCCTCGGCGAACGACTTCCATGCCCTGATCGGCCTTGACCAGCAGCGCGCTGCCGTCTTGCTGGTCGTATTCGCTGAACAGCTTGGACAGTGGCAAGCCAAGCACGTCGCATAGCCGGCTCAAGGTATCGAGGCTGGTGGAGACCTGGGCGTTTTCGATCTTACTCAACATGCCCTGGCTGATATCGGCAATCTTGGCCACGTCCGACAATTTCAGGTCCTGCGCCTGGCGTTGGCGCTTGATCTGCAAACCCAGGTATTGCTCAAGCTTGAGGCGCGGGGCGGTTTCGGTCGGCATAGTCATCAGATCCTGCACACTTTCCGTTCAGTAATATTAGTTTCGCACTGAGAAAGTGCAAATCGCGGCGTTCGGTCCGCATCCATCGGGCAGTATTCCCACGGGGAAAAGAATTTTCCCATATATACAGTACAAAAGCGCCATTTACGGCGTATCGGCGTTCCACTCGCGAATCTGGCAAGGGGCTTGCATTCCTATTGGGAAACTAACTTTCTTTTTAGGAATAAAAAGACGGTCAAGGCCAATCCAGAATGTTTTGCCTTTCGCGAGGAGTGACGAGCAATGTTGCCAGCAGAAACCCAGCGCATTATCGACAAGCACGGGATCAAGTACGTGCTTGCGCAATTTGTGGATATTCACGGTGCGGCCAAAACCAAGTCGGTGCCGATCTGTGGGCTCAAGGCAGTCGCCGAGGAGGGGGCTGGGTTCGCCGGTTTCGCGATCAGCGGCATGGGCATGGAACCTCACGGCCCGGACTTCATGGCCCGCGGCGATTTGTCCACCCTGACGCCGGTGCCTTGGCAACCGGGTTATGGACGGGTGGTGTGCATCGGCCATGTCGATGGCAAGCCGCATCCCTATGACAGTCGTTATGTGCTGCAACAGCAGGTGCGGCGCCTGGAGGAGAAAGGTTGGACTCTCAACACAGGTCTGGAACCCGAGTTCAACCTGATGCGGCGTGATGTGCAGGGCAAGCTGCAATTGGTCGACCCCAGCGACAACCTGGACAAGCCTTGCTACGACTATAAGGGCCTGTCGCGTTCCCGAGTGTTCCTTGAACGGCTGACCGAAGCCTTGCAGGCGGTGGATTTCGAGGTCTACCAAATCGACCACGAGGACGCCAACGGCCAGTTCGAGATCAACTACACCTACAGCGACGCCATGACCTCGGCGGATCGCTTCACGTTCTTCCGCATGGCCGCCGGCGAGATCGCCAATGATCTGGGCATGATCTGTTCGTTCATGCCCAAGCCTGACCCGAAACGCGCCGGCAACGGCATGCACTTTCACCTGTCGATCAGCAGTGCCGACAACAAGAACCTGTTCCATGATGTCAGCGACCCGAGCGGCATGGGCCTGTCGAAACTGGCCTATCACTTCGCCGCCGGCCTGCTCGCCCACGGCCCGGCGCTCTGTGCGTTCGCCGCGCCGACGGTCAACTCCTACAAGCGTCTGGTGGTGGGCAACTCGTTGTCCGGTGCGACCTGGGCGCCGGCCTTTATTGCCTTCGGCGCCAACAACCGTTCGGCCATGGTGCGGGTGCCTTACGGTCGTCTGGAATTTCGCCTGCCAGACGCCGGTTGCAATCCCTATCTGGTGAGCGCCGCGATCATCGCTGCCGGCCTGGACGGCATCGACCGTCAGCTGGAAATCGACCACGTCTGCAACGAAAACCTCTACAGCTTGAGCCTGGAGCAGATTGCCGCGCGGGGCATCAAGACCCTGCCGCAATCGCTCAAGGAAGCCTGCGATGCGCTGGAGGCCGACCCGCTGTTCGCCGAGGTGCTGGGCCCGCAGATCGTGGGCGAGTTCATCAAACTCAAGCGCATGGAGTGGGTGGAATACAGCCGCCACGTCTCCGATTGGGAGATTCAGCGTTACACCGAATTTTTCTGACTGTGCACTTTGACAACCATTCGGGCACCCGGCACGGCGTCGGGCGTTCACTGCCTCCGAAGGAGACTTGATATGTGTGGAATCGTAGGTCTTTACCTGAAAAATCCGCAGCTGGAATCCCAGCTCGGCAAGCTGTTCGAACCCATGTTGCAGGCCATGACTGACCGTGGCCCGGACAGTGCCGGCTTTGCCATTTACGGCGATGAAGTGGCGGACGGCTGGGTCAAGCTGACCTTGCAGGCGACCACCGAAGGCTTCGACTGGAAAACCCTGATGGGCGAGCTGGAAGGGCGTCTCGGCTGTTCGCTGGACTGGTTCCAGAACGCCAGCGCCGCCGTGCTCAAGATCCATGCTGAAGAGGCGCCGGTACGTCTGGCCCTCGCCGAATTGGCGCCGAGCATCCGCATCATGAGCGCCGGCCAGAGCATCGAAATTCTCAAGGGCATGGGCTTGCCCCAGGAAATTTCCCAACGTTTCGGCCTCGCCGGCATGAAGGGCAGCCACATCATCGGCCACACCCGAATGGCCACTGAAAGTGCGGTGACCATGGAAGGCAGTCACCCGTTTTCCACCGGCGCCGACCTGTGCCTGGTGCACAACGGTTCGCTGTCCAACCACTTCCGCCTGCGTCAGGAACTCAAGCGTGAAGGCATCCATTTCGAGACTGACAACGACACCGAAGTGGCCGCCGGCTACCTGACCTGGCGTCTGCAACAGGGCGACTCGCTGAAAGAGGCGCTGGATCACTCGCTGGAAGATCTGGACGGTTTCTTCACCTTCGCCATTGGCACCCGCAACGGTTTTGCGGTGATCCGCGATCCGATCGCCTGCAAGCCGGCGATCCTCGCCGAGACCGACGACTACGTCGCCATGGCCTCCGAATACCAGGCGTTGTCGAGCCTGCCGGGCATTGAACACGCCAAGGTCTGGGAGCCGGCACCGGCCACCATGTACATCTGGGAACGCGAGTCAGCTTAAGGAACGCACACATGAAAACTATCGATCTTTCCATTGCCACCGTGCGTGAACTCAACCAGGCGCTGCACGACCAGGTGAACAACGTTGAAGACCGCGAGTGGGTAGTCACTCATTCGAACGGCAAGCACAACCTCGCCGTTGGCGTGAATGAAGCCGTGTCCATCGATATCCAGGGCCACGCCGGTTATTACTGCGCGGGCATGAATCAGAAGGCCTCGATCACCGTCCACGGCAACGTCGGCGTCGGTTGCGCTGAAAACATGATGTCCGGCTACGTCCGCGTCAAGGGCAGCGCTTCCCAGGCGGCCGGTGCCACGGCCCATGGTGGCTTGCTGGTGATTGAAGGCGATGCCGGGGCCCGTTGCGGGATTTCCATGAAGGGTATCGACATCGTGGTCGGTGGCAGCATCGGCCACATGAGCTGCTTCATGGGCCAGGCCGGGCGTCTGGTGGTGTGTGGCGATGCTGGTGATGCCTTGGGTGATTCGTTGTACGAGACCCACATCTATGTGAAAGGCACCGTCGAATCCCTGGGCTCCGATTGCATCGAGAAAGAGATGCGCGCCGAGCACCTGGAAGAACTGCAAGTGTTGCTCAACCGTGCCGGTTTCGAGCACAAGGCGGCTGACTTCAAGCGCTACGGCTCTGCCCGTCAGTTGTACAACTTCAAAGTCGATAACGCGTCCGCGTACTGATCCGCGCGAGGAGAATAGATATGACTGACAAAACCCCTCCGGTGCTGCGCGAGTCGGCCACCTTCGACCGCCTGACCATCCAGGAAATCCAGCGTGCCGCCGAAACCGGCATCTATGACATTCGCGGTGGTGGCACCAAGCGCAAGCTGCCGCATTTCGATGACTTGCTACTCCTCGGCGCCAGCGTTTCGCGCTACCCGCTGGAAGGCTATCGGGAGAAGTGCGGCACCGATGTGATCCTCGGCAATCGCTTTGCCAAGAAACCGATTCACCTGAAGATCCCCGTGACCATCGCCGGCATGAGTTTCGGTGCGTTGTCGGCCAATGCCAAGGAAGCCTTGGGCCGCGGTGCGACCATCGCCGGCACCAGCACCACCACCGGCGACGGTGGAATGACCCCGGAAGAGCGCGGCCAGTCGCAGCATTTGGTCTATCAGTATTTGCCGTCCCGCTACGGCATGAATCCGGACGACTTGCGCAAGGCTGACGCCATCGAGATCGTCTTGGGGCAGGGCGCCAAACCCGGTGGCGGCGGCATGCTGCTGGGGATGAAAGTCACCGAGCGGGTGGCGGGTATGCGTACCTTGCCGATCGGTGTCGACCAGCGCAGCGCCTGCCGTCATCCGGACTGGACTGGCCCGGATGACCTGGCGATCAAGATTGCCGAGCTGCGGGAAATCACCGACTGGGAAAAGCCTATCTACGTGAAGATTGGCGCGAGCCGGCCGTACTACGACGTCAAGTTGGCGGTAAAAGCCGGGGCTGACGTGATTGTGCTCGACGGCATGCAAGGCGGTACCGCAGCGACTCAGGAAGTGTTCATCGAACACGTCGGGATTCCAATTTTGTCGGCCATTCCCCAAGCGGTACAGGCTTTGCAAGAGATGGGCATGCATCGCAAGGTTCAGTTGATCGTTTCCGGAGGGATTCGCAACGGAGCCGACGTCGCCAAGGCGATGGCGCTGGGTGCGGATGCGGTGGCCATCGGTACGGCGGCGCTGATTGCACTGGGCGATAACCATCCACGTCTGGACGAGGAACTGAAAAAAATCGGCTCGGCTGCCGGTTTCTATGATGACTGGCAGAACGGCCGCGACCCGGCCGGGATTACCACCCAGGACCCGGAGCTGTCCAAGCGCCTCGATCCGGTGGAAGGCGGGCGACGTCTGGCCAACTACCTGCGGGTGCTGGTGCTGGAAGCCCAGACCATGGCCCGTGCGTGCGGCAAGTCGCACCTGCACAACCTTGATCCCGAGGATCTGGTGGCATTGACGGTGGAGTCGGCGGCCATGGCGCGGGTGCCGCTGGCGGGGACCAGTTGGATTCCGGGCTCCGGTTCCGGTTACTGAAAAGGGACTGATGACGATGGTTCCCACGCATGCGTGGGAACCATCAGAACGATCAGATTGACGGGTCCGCCAAGAGGCCCAGGAAATCACAGTTGCTCACTGCCAGACATCTACCATTTTTTTGCAGGAGCTTTGAACATGGTCAATCGTCTTCTCGGCAAATCCCTTCTTGGCTTATTGGTGGCCGGTACGCTCGTGCCGCTTGCGCAGGCGGCCGATGCACCCACCTTGAACACTGGCAGCACCGCTTGGATGATCACGGCGGCAGTGCTGGTGTTGTTCATGTGCCTGCCAGGCCTCGCGCTGTTTTACGGCGGTCTGGTACGGGCGAAAAACATGCTGTCGCTGTTTACCCAATGCTTCGGCATCGCCGGCCTGGTCGGTGTGCTGTGGGTCATTTATGGCTACAGCATGGTGGTCGACAGCACCGGCATGGTCGAGGGGCAGGTGACGTTCAACAGTTTTGTCGGCGGTTTGAACAGGGCTTTTCTGGCCGGCATGACCCCCGACAGCCTGGTCGGCGACATTCCGGAAGGGGTGTTCGTGACCTTCCAGATGACCTTCGCCATCATCACTCCGGCGCTGATCGCCGGGGCGTTCGCCGAGCGCATGAAGTTTTCGGCGGCGCTGCTGTTCATGGCCCTGTGGTTCACCCTGGTGTATGCCCCGGTGGCGCACATGGTCTGGGGTGGTTCGGGTGCCTTGATGCATAACTGGGGCGTCCTCGATTTCGCCGGTGGCACCGCCGTGCATATCAATGCCGGTGTCGCCGCGCTGGCCGCGTGCCTGATTCTCGGCAAGCGCAAGGGCTACCAGAATACGCCGATGCCAGCCCACAACCTGAGCCTGACCATGGCCGGTGCGGCGATGCTGTGGGTCGGCTGGTTCGGCTTCAACATCGGTTCCGGTGGCGGACTCAGCGGCACCTCCGGCATCGTCATGCTCAACACTCAACTGGGCGCGTGCGCCGGTATCCTCGGCTGGATGTTCACCGAGTGGTTCAAGGTCGGCAAACCGAGTGCTTTGGGTCTCGCCAGCGGTGCCTTGGCCGGTTTGGTGGGGATCACGCCGGCGTGCGCGTATGTGGGCGTCGGTGGCGCACTGGCCATCGGCCTGTTGTGCGGGGTGTTCTGCTACTTGAGCGTCACTGTGCTCAAGCGCCGCTTCGGCTATGACGACAGCCTCGACGTGTTCGGTTTGCATGGCATCGGCGGGATGATCGGTGCGGTGTTGACTGGTGTGTTTTGCGTCCCGTCCCTGGGCGGCCTGGTGGAAGGCGTGACCATGGGTGCCCAGGTCGTGGCGCAAATCAAGGGTGTGCTGCTGACGACGGTCTATTGCTTCGTCATCAGCTGGATCATTCTCAAAGTGGTCAACGCCCTGGTTGGCTTGCGTGCCGATGAGTCGGTCGAAGACATGGGGCTGGATCTGGCCGAGCACAACGAGCGTGCCTACAACCACTGATCCTGACGGTTGATCGATACCTGTCTTGAACTCGCGCAAAACCCTGTCGTTGCTGCTGACCGGGTTTTTCGCGATGGCGGGATTTTGTGGATGTATACCGGTCAACTGTGGGAGCTGGCTTGCCTACGATGACGGCCTGAAAGTCGACCGGGTTTTCTTTAGTGGACATATCCGTTGCTGCGGTCACGGCTGCTCTTTGATCGTGTACATATTCGTTGCTGCGGTCACGGCTGCTCTTTGATCGTGTACATATTCGTTGCTGCGGTCACGGCTGCTCTTTGATCGTGTACATATTCGTTGCTGCGGTCACGGCTGCTCTTTGATCGTGTACATATCCATTGCTGCGGTCACGGCGGCTGGCGGTTTCGCTTTTACAGCGAGTCACTTTCGAAAAGCGCGAAAGTAACCAAAGCGCTTTTGCCCCGCCATTCGGTGCCTCGCCTAGGCTCGGCATGCCCTCACTCCGGCATTGCTCCGGGGGCCCGCCGCGATCGGCCATCCATGGCCGGGCGCGGCTAGCTCGGCATCCATGCCGAGCTGCCTCCTGCGCAATACCTGCGTTCGGCCTCTGGGAAAGGGGCGATCAGATCCAAAGCAAAGCAAAAGCAAAAGCAACGGCAAGATCAACAGCAACGGCAAGATCAACAGCTTCGCGAGCAAGCCCGCTCCCACAATGGATTGGCGTACAGCTTTCGCTTTTTTCCCCACTCATCAGGCCTAGCGTTAGCTCGCCTGCCGCTTTTGATCTTGATGCACCGCCCCCTCGACCTCAACCCACCACCGGCACCCCGACCACCAGCGACCCGCCAAGCCCCACAGTACGCTGCAACTGGCTGGCGATCAGGGTGTTCTTCAGCAGATAAGCAATAGTCATTGGCCCGACGCCACCGGGCACCGGCGTGATCGCGCTGGCGACGGTGCGCGCGCTGGCATAATCAACATCACCGACCAGACGATTACCGGATTCGCTGACAATGCGATTAATGCCGACATCGATCACCACCGCCCCGGGTTTGAGCCAGCTGGCATCGATCAGATGTGGCCGACCCACCGCTGCGACAACGATATCCGCCAGCCGACACAGCGCCGGGGCATCGACGCTGCGCGAGTGCACCACGCTGACCGAACAGTTGGCCTGCAGCAACAAGGTCGCCATGGGTTTGCCGACAATGTTCGAACGGCCGATGACCACCGCGTGCAAGCCGCTCAAGTCACCGCAGGTTTCCTGCAACAAACGCATGCAGCCGCTGGGCGTGCACGGGGTCAGTACCTCCATGCCTTGCACCAGACCGCCGACGTTTTCCCGATGAAAGCCGTCCACGTCCTTGATCGGGTCGATGGCATGAATCACCGCCTGCTCGTCGATATGAGCCGGTAAGGGCAACTGCACCAGGATGCCGTTCACAGAAGCATCGGCATTCAATTGCGCAATCAGTTCCAGCACCTCGTTCTGGCTGGCACTTTGCGCCAGGCGGTACTCCAGGGAACGGATGCCGACCTCCCGGGCCCGCAGCAGTTTGTTGCGCACATAGACCTCGCTGGCCGGGTCTTCACCGACAAGCAGCACGGCCAGGGCGGGATAAATTTGCTGTCCGGCCAGGGCCAGAACTTCTTCTCGAACCTCGTCGAGAACCCGGGCTGAGATGGCTTTGCCGTCGATATCGCGGGCAAGTGCAGGGGTGGTGCTGATCAAAAGAGTCACCGTTGTCTTGATTGATAGGGGCGAAGTGATCATCGAGGCGTCGTTGCACCCCGATGATCCATCAGAGACCTGCAGGCATGGGCGCTCAGGCTACCAGTTGATGACAGCCATACACCACCAATACACCTGCGATCAGCGTGGCATAGGGCAACCAGCCGGCGCGTTTCTGACCGGCATCGGCCTGAATGTAAAGATCGCTGAGCATCGCTTCCGGGAAGCGTCCCTTGTCCTGGACGTAGTGGCGGTAGCAGAACACCGGCAGGATCAACAGCGCCAGCAACAGGCCGGTCATCAAAGTGCCGGCCCCCCAGATATCGGCACCCAATCCCATGCACGCCAGGTTGACGAAACTCAGCACGCCGCCGGCCACCAGGAGCACGGTCGGGGCTTTGTACGGGCGTATCCAGTCGGGACGGTCCAGGCGATGGATCCAGCCGGCGTTGAGGTTGAGGAAGTTGAAGATGATGTAGCTGACGTTGGACGCCGCGAGCACGAAGACATAGTCGGACATCAGCAACAGCAGCAGATTGAAAGACAGGTCGGTCCACATCGCAGCGGTGGGGGCGCCGTGTTCATTGGTGCGGCCCAGGTATTTCGGCAGCCAGCCATCCACCGACGCCTGATACAGGGTGCGCGACGAACCGGACATCGAGGTCATGATCGCCAGCAAGGTGGCAAGGACCAGCATGATCAGCACGATGTTGGCCACCAGCTTGCCGCCGCCGATACTGTCCGCCATGACTTGGCCGACGCCCATGCCACTGTAGATCGCCGGCGACAACAGTCCGCTATAGACCGCCGGGGTAACCACCGCGCCGCTGGCATCGAGCACTGCCGGTGTTACCAGTTGACCGAGACCGAGACTACCCTGAAAGGCCAGGGGCACCAGGGTGAACACCAGAATGCACAACAGGCCGGCATAGAAGATCGCCTTGAAAGTGTCACGCTTGGGGTCCTTGAACTCTCTTGTGTAGCACACCGCCGTTTCGAAGCCGTAGGTCGACCACGCGGCCATGAACAGCCCGCCGGCCATCAGCGACCAGCCTGAAATATCCCAGGGCCCGTCGATGACTTGCCCGGCCGCGTCATGGGCCAGCGGGTACAACGGCAGAAAGTTGGCCTGGGCCGCATCCCCGGTGAACAACGGCACGACACCCACCAGCAGCAAGGGAATCAGTGAGGTCACACCGAGCACCAGGGTCAGGCGTGCCGAGCGCAGGATGCCGCCGTGCTGCACGGCGAACACCGTCAGCAGGATCAACAGGCCGATGGCGAATGTCGCGTTGATCCGCAGCGACAGGCCGCTCTTGATCCAGCCCAGGTCGAGCAGGGTCAGTTGCCAGGTGTTGATCAGCGCATCGGCTGGAAACAGTGCGGTGAGGATGTAACCGGCCGCCAGCCCGGAACCGATCGACAGCACCGGTGACCAGGCCAGCCAGTTGCACCACACAGACACCGGTGCGATCAGCTTGCTGTAACGCACCCAGGCGACCGCGCCATAGACCGAGGCGCCGCCGGACTTGTGCGGGAACAGCCCGGCAATTTCGGCGTAGGTGAAGGCCTGGATAAAGCCGAACAGGATCGACACGATCCAGACGATCCAGGCCGGCTTGCCAACCGTGGCGGCAATCGCGCCGATAGAGAACAGCACCAGGGCGGGCACGCCACTGGCGACCCAGAAAGCCCCGCGCCAATCGATCTTGCGGTGCAGGCTGCCCACTGAGCTGGCGGCCTGCGGTACGGCCTCGAACGTCGTCGCTTCCATCTTCGTATTCCCATGTTTGAGTAACGTTGTAGTGGGGCAGTCAAAAGGTGGCGCACAGGCTCGTAAGGTCGATCAACTGCGTACCCGGCTCTTGTCCGGGTCGTAGAAAATCGCTGCGGTGACCGTGGCGCTGATGCGCTTCTGCAGGCCATCGACTTTGCCAATCTCCAACGCTGTGCCGATGTCGGCGCAGGCCACGTCCACCCGGCACAGCGCGATATTGCTGGCCAGCAGCGGCGAGCGGCAGGCACTGGTGATGACCCCGACCTGGGCCCGACCGTGGAACACCGGGTCGCCGTGGTGAGCACCTTCGTTGCCACTCAGTTGCAGGCCTACCAGCTTGTGGGCGGGATGAGCGCTGCGCCGCAGCAGGGCCTCGCGACCGATGAAGTCATCGGTTTTGCTTTTCAGCGGTACGCTAAAACCAATACCGGCCTCGAACGGATCGGTCTGGTCGCTGAACTCGTAGCCGGCGAAGATCAGCCCGGCTTCGATGCGCAACATATCCAGCGCTTCCAGGCCCAGCGGCACCAGGCCCAGGGGGTGGCCCAGTTGCCAGATCCGGTCCCAGACCTGCTCGGCATCCTCGGGTTGGCACCAGACTTCGTAGCCCAGTTCGCCGGTGTAGCCGGTGCGCGAGATCATCAGCGGGCAGCCGTCGTAACCGTCCAGGCGGCCCACCAGGAAACGGAACCAGCCCAGGGTTTCCAGGTTTGGTTGGTTGGGTGGGGTCCAGACCATTTGTTTGAGCAGCTCGCGGCTCATCGGGCCTTGCACCGCCAGGTTGTGAATCTGCTCGCTGGCGGACTTGATCCAGACTTTCATTCCGAGCTTCTGCGCCTGCTCGCGCAGCCAAACCCCGGCGTAGTCCTCGCCGCAGATCCAGCGGAAATTGTCCGGGCCCAAACGCAGCAGGGTGCCGTCGTCGAGCATGCCGCCGTGTTCGTGGCACATCGCCGAGTAGACCACTTGACCCACCGCCAGGCGCCGTACATCCCGGGTCAGGCAGTACTGCAACAAGGCTTCCGCGTCGGGGCCGATGATTTCGAATTTGCGCAGGGCGGTCAGGTCCATCACCGCCACTCGCTCGCGGCAACCGAGGTATTCCTCGATCGCGCCATAGCCGTCATAGCGCAGTGGCAGCCACCAGTTGCGGTAGTCGACGAAGCTGCCGGTCAAGGCGCTGGTGCGTGAGTGAAATGCGGACTCACGGGTGAGAATCGGGTCGGCATCGGCCGTGGTTCGAGTGCTCATGGCGATGGAAAAGCGCTCCTTTTCGCTGTAGATGCGGACATGGATATCGGTCGGGTTCCAGCCATTGGCCGGGTCGATGTCATCCGGGCACGAGGTGCTGCCACACAGCAGATCGGTCATGGCCCGCAGCAGCACGTAATCGCCGGGGCGCGACCAGGGTTCATCCAGGGTCATTTGCTGGTGCGCATCGATCCCGGTATTGAAGAAGAAATTGATCGCCGGCCAGCCATTGCGGGCCTGGACCCCATGGGGCGCGAGCACTCGGCTGAGGTTGTCGCTGCAGTTGTCGTGCCCGAAGTAGCCATGGCTTTCGTAGTAGCGCGCGGCGCAGGCCAGGGCGAAGGAATCGTGGCGGCCGACGGTGTCACGCACTACCTCGAGCATCGGCTGCATCTGCCGGTCGAAAAACTTTGAGAACAGTCCCGGTGCCGGGTAGGCGCTGCCGTTTAATGTGCGGGTAACGGTCTGATCCAGGTCCAGCTCCAGACCGCGATCCAGCGCTCGTTGATCCAGGGCGACGAAGTCCGAGCACTGGCGCCCGGCGACATCCAGCACTTGCACATACTGGCCCTTGCCGACGGTGTAGCTGTGGGCGGTGCCGGGGTGAAGGGTGAACTCGTCCAGCAGTTCACCCAGGGGTTCCGGGAGGGAGGGCAGCAGCAGCGACGAGGGATTGGCCCGTGTCACCCACACCCGGAGTTCGCTGGGGTGGTATTGCCGGTCAACGGCGGTCGGCCCGGCCGGTGCTGCGACGATCACCAGCAGCTCATCGCTGGCGACAAAGTGGCGGCTGAAGTCGGCGGGGCTGTCCTCGTCCCAGAGTGACGCGGCACTGGGCAGGCGTTGCGGATCAATACCGCGTCGGCTCAAGGCCTGATTGATGCGCCGAGCCTGCAGGGTCGGTTCGGCGAGCCGTGCGTCGATGAACCCGCAGGCTGCCGAACCGCTCAACGCCCAGTCCGTCAGCGTGCTGCGACCGGTGGCATCAACAGCCAGCAATTCGCAGGGTTGTCGACCTTCAAGGTCGATCACCTGCAGGCTATCGCCGGGCTGCAAAGTCACCAGCGTCAGGCCGCCCGCAGCCACCCGATAGCGCTCAAGCGTCGGGGCTCGGGCAAACAATCCGGGCTCCCGGGGGTGAGATACACGAGGTGCATTCATGATGAAATTCCCGGGTCAACCGACCGATTTGATGGATGTCGGCGGCTCAGCGAGGTACGCCGCCATCGAGTCGTCGAGCGCATGCAGCCAGGGTGTGTGGTGGGGCGGTGACTGGGTGCCGGTCATCAGCGAGCGGTAGGATTTGTCGCGATAGCCCATGATGTTTTCCGCCTTGTCATGCTTCCAGTGCAGGAAGGTCTCGTTGACCGCGGCGATGTCAAAATTGGGATAGTCGGTGGCGTCCACCAAGTGCTGGATGTAGGCGCCCTGGTATTCGAACATCTGCTGGTTGGTTTCCAGCGTCTGCTCACGCTCGTGCCATTGCTGGCTGTCGGTGCTCATCTCGGCCTGGCTTGGCAGCTGAATGCGTCCAAGGATCACATCGCGGGCATACCAGGCCTGGGCATCGAACATGTTGAACGAGTACCACTGGTCCTGCATGCCGAGGTAGATCAGCCGCGGGTTGGGTTCCCAGAACACGCCTTTGTAGAGGTTCATCGGCCACAAACGGTTGTCGGTCTTGAGGCTCAGTGCGTCCGGCAGGAAGGGGAAGTGATGCTTGTAGCCGGTGCAAAGAATCACCGCATCAATGTGCTTGCTACTGCCATCGATAAAGTACGCGCGGTTGTTTTCCAGGCGTTGCAGCAGCGGTTTTTCTTCCCAGTTGTCTGGCCAGGCATAACCCATGGGCGCGGTGCGGTAGCAGCTGGTGATACTGCGGGCGCCGTACTTGTAGCATTGCGAACCGATGTCCTCGGCGGAATAGCTGCTGCCGACGATCAGCAGGTCCTTGTCCTTGAATTCCAGGGCCTCGCGAAAATCATGGGCGTGCAGGATGCGCCCGGCGAACTGCTCGAAGCCTTCGAAGTACGGCACCTTGGGCGTGGAGAAGTGGCCGCAGGCGTTGATCACGTAGTCGAATTCTTCGCAAGTCAGGGTGTCGCTGTTGTAGTCGTGGGCGTACAGGGTGAAACGCTGACTGGTCTCATCAAAAGTGACTTGGCGCACCACGTTGTTGAAGCGGATGTAATCCCGTACCCCGGCTTTTTCGACGCGTCCCTTGATGTAGTCCCAGAGCACTTCCCGTGGTGGATAGGAGCCGATGGGGCGACCAAAATGTTCTTCAAAGGTGTAGTCGGCGAACTCCAGGCATTCCTTCGGTCCGTTCGACCACAGGTAGCGGTACATGCTGCCGTGCACTGGCTCGCCGTTTTCGTCCAGACCGGTGCGCCAGGTGTAATTCCACATGCCGCCCCAATCGTTCTGCTTCTCGAAGCAGACCAGTTCCGGGATGTCGGCGCCCTTGTCGCGGGCCGACTGGAAGGCTCGAAGTTGCGCCATGCCGCAAGGGCCGGCGCCGATGATTGCCACGCGTAACGTCATGATCGTGCCTCGTAATGGCTTTGGAGATAAAAAGCAGGTCCGCTCAGCGAAAGATCACTGTCTTGTCCTGGTTGATGAACACCCGGTGTTCCAGGTGGTATTTCAAGGCCTTGGAAAGAGCGACGGTTTCAGTGTCGCGGCCGATGGCGACTAGGGAGTCGGGCAGGTGGGTATGGTCGACTCGCTGGATTTCCTGCTCGATGATCGGTCCCTCGTCGAGGTCGCTGGTGACGTAGTGGGCGGTGGCGCCGATCAGTTTCACGCCACGGTCGTAGGCCTGGTGATAGGGCTTGGCGCCCTTGAAGCCGGGCAGGAACGAGTGATGGATATTGATCGCCCTACCGGACAGCTGCTGGCACAGACCGTCGGACAGGATCTGCATATAGCGGGCGAGCACCACCAGGTCGGTCTGGGTGTCCTCGACGATGCGCATCAACTCGGCTTCCTGGCTGGCCTTGCTGTCCTTGGTGATCGGCAGGTAGATGAAGCGGATGCCTTCGCGTTCGGCCATTGCCCGCAGATCCAGGTGGTTGGAAACCACGGCAGTGATGTGCATGTCCATTTCGCCTTTGCGGTGGCGATACAGCAGGTCGGTCAGGCAGTGGTCGAACTTGCTGACCATCAGCAGCACTCGGGTCGGCTGGCTTGAACAGAACAGTTGCCACTGCATGTCGAAGCCGCTGGCCAGGTCGCCCAGATCTTCACGCAGGGCACCGACATCGCCGGTCACGCCGGTGTTGAAACGGAACACGGCGCGCATGAAAAACTGCCCGGTGAACTCGTCGTCGAATTGCGCGAGCTCGCTGATGTAGCACTGCTGCGCCGCCAGGCATGTGGTGATGGCGGCGACGATGCCGGACGCTGCCGGGCAGTTGATCTTGAGAATGTAATGTTCGTTGGAGGTGTCCATCGAAGGTTCCCTGGTTGCAAGTAAAGGGGAGGTTCAGCCCTTGGCCGTGCGTTTGGTTTTTTCCGGATCGTCGAAGGGCAGGGCGTGGGTCACGGCGGCGCTTTCCTGGCTGCCACGTACCTGCAAGGCGATGCCGGGAATCGAGCAGGCGACGCTCATCCGAGCGATGGCCATGGAGCGTTTGCTCAGGCGCGAATACATGCCGCAGGTGATCACTCCGACTTGCTGGTTGCCTTGCCACAGCGTGTCGCCGGCCTCGGCGGCGCGCACGCCTTCGAGCAACACGCCGGTGATCTTGAAGCGTTCCTGGCCGCGCAGCCGGAAGTGCTCCTCGGCGCCGCGGAACTCGCGTTTGTCCGGGGATACGGTGAAGTCCAGGCCCATTTCCCAGAGAGTGTCGCCGGCCTTCTGATCGGAGAAGGGGTACATCTGGGAGTTGTCGTAGGGGAAAAACATCAACGAGCTTTCCACCCGCAACCAATCCAGGGCAGTAAAGGCGCACGGGATGATTCCCAGGCCCGCGCCTTGTTCGAGAATCATGTCCCACAGTGCCGGGGCATCGGCGGCCTTGCAGAAAATCTCGTAGCCGCGTTCGCCGGTGTAGCCGGTGCGGGAGATCATCACCGGGCGGTCGAACAGGCGGGTTTGCAGGTGATGGAAGTAAGGCAGCTGACGGATCCCGGGGACGTGCTCGGCGAGAAAGTCCACCGCTAGCGGGCCTTGCAGCGACAGGTCGTGCAGGTCGTCATCAAACAACACCGCCACTTGCCGGCCCTGGGATGAACGCACCAGCATTTCGTGGCCGCTGCCGGCGCCATGCACCACCATGAACGCGTTGGGCCCAGTGCGGTAGACGATGCAGTCATCGACGAATTTGCCGTCCTCGTCGAGCATCGAGGCGTACACCGATTTGCCGGGGTAGAGCTTGGCGATGTCGCGGGTGGTGGCCCATTGCAGCAGGCTCTCGGCGTGTGGGCCGACGTAGTGGACTTTTTTCAACCCGGACACGTCCATCAGCCCGGCACGGGTGCGGATCGCCTGATGGTGATCGGCAAGGTCGCTTCTGTAAGTCCAGGCGGTGCCCATGCCGTTCCAGTCTTCGAGGTTCGAGCCGAGTGCGCGGTGCCGTTCGGCCAGTGCAGAAATACGCCATGAATGAGCCATGTGAAGGTCCTTGTCGGAGGGGGAAATCAGGAAAGTGTCAGGCTTGCGGATCGAAGCGGCTCAGCCACTCGACCAGTGTCTGTCGGTAGCGGCTCATGCCCTTGTAGTCGGCGATCGGCTCGGGCAGGTCGCGCAGCACTCGGTGCAGGCGGCAGCCCCAGCCGGGCTGAGTGACCAGTTCATCCATGCTGATCAGGTAGGTGCGGATGCTGAACATCACCGCGTTGCTGCGCGGCAGACGGGCCATCACTTGCAGCTCGACCCGCAGATGAACCTGTTGCCCGACGTTCTCGGCGGTGATGCGGCCGCGGTCGGCACCCCATTCATGGAAAGTCTCTGGCGAGGAATCCAGGCGCGGGTTGATGGTCAGCGTCCAGTTCAGACGCCGCACCGGTTGCTCCACTTGCAGGTTGAGCAGGTACTTCAGCGCGCGATCGAAGATGCCCATCTGGTGGGCCATGGGCACCGGCGAATGCCACTGCTTGAAACTCATGCCGGCATCGAACGCCAGGGACCAGTCGGCCGGGCTGGTGACCATCCCGGCGTCCATGTACAGATCGCCGTCGCGCTGGTCGAGCAGGGCGAAATCCCCCTGCACCTGGCGGCCGATGAACTCCAGCGGCTCGCAGGGCAGACTCGTGGCATCACCGAACACAAAGCGCTGATCGATATCCAGCAGCTGGTTGCGCCAATGCCAGTTGTCACTGTCACGCTCGAGGGTGAACCACTGCGGATAGTCGGCGGCGAGGTGCTCCATGAGCATCTGCAGCGCATCCCAAGCGGCCACTTGCATATGCGGCATCACCAGGTAACGGCGAGGATCCTTGTCCAGTACCAGGGCGCGTTCGGCCATTTCAGAACGGTAGTGTTCGTCGATGTCGAACCCGTGCTGGTAAATCGAGCCGGGATCCCGGGAGGTCGCCGGTTCGATGTTCACCGAGTACAGGTAGCTGTCCTCGGTGAAGGGGAAGGGGAAACGACGGATCGCCGTAGGGCTGTTGCGAAAACTGAAGTCGTCTCGATAGCTCTGCACGGGGCTTGATTGAATGGTCATGGTCGACTCCTAAAGATCCAGCGAAACGCAAGGGCCGCAGCCGCGGGAGACACAGGGCATGAGAAAGTCGGCCTGCTCGGCGGGGCTCAGAAAACTGTCGCGGTGTTCGATGTCGCCGCCCACGTGACGGGTCATGCATTGGCCGCAGACCCCGCCGCGGCACAGGTTGGGAATCTGCAGCCCGGCGGATTCCAGCGCTTCGAGCAGGCTTTGTTCTGCCCCGACCCGCAGGCGCTGGCCGCTGCGCAGCAGTTCCAGGTCGAAGGGCCGGCCCGGTTGCGCGGCATTGAAGGCTTCCCAGTGCACTCGGGCGGGTGGCCAGCCGAGGGCCTTGGCCTGTTGTCGAACCGCGTCGAGCAACGGTTGCGGGCCGCAGGTGTAGACGTGGCTGCCCAGCGGTCGGTCGCACAGGATCTGGCTTAGGTCCGGGCGGCTGGAGTAGGTGTGCAATCGCGACCCCAGTCGTTGTTGCAACTCCTCGACATAGGCGTCGCTCAGGCCCGGGCGGTAGAGAAAGTGCAATTCGAATCGGGCCTGGCGTTGTTCCAGGGCTGCGATGTAGGCCATGAACGGTGTGATGCCGATGCCACCGGCGATCAGGATGTGCAGGCTGGCGGTCGAGTGCAGGGCGAACAGATTGGCCGGCGGCGAGATCTGCAGTGTGTCGCCGACCTGGACATGCCGGTGCAGATATCGTGAGCCTCCGCGGGAGGCTTCCTGCAGGCGTACGGCGATGCGGTATTGCTGGCTGTCCGCCGGGTTGCCGGTCAGTGAATAGGCGTTGCGCACCTTGCCCTCGGACAGGGGTAGGTGAACCTGCACATGACTGCCGGGGGAGAATCCCGGCAGGGGCCCGGCGCAAGACTGCAGGGTGAGTTCGCGCACCACCGGGGTGAGCATTCGCTCCGCGCTGACCCGCACTTCGAGTACGGCTCTCATGACCGGACTCCGGCGTAAGGCTGGTCGGGGTTGGTGCAGACGCCGAGGTACGCACCCAGGCGGCGGGAAAAGTGTTCGCGGACTTCCAACCCGACGGCGCAACCGATGCAGGTCTGCAGCGGCTCCGGCCCGGCGGCCTGGGTCAGGCTGCAGTGCACGCAATACACCAGGCGCGGGCCGGCAATCGTGCGGGTGATGTCGATCTCGTCATCTTCCAGCCCGGCGCTGCGGGCCTCGCCGTGGATGCGCCAGATAAAGGCCTCGTCGCCCATGATGTAGAGCTGGCTGCCGACGGTGGCGCTGACCAGCACCTGATGCAGGCGTCGAGCAAAATCGGCGTTCTCGCTGTTCAGCACCACAGGCTGTTCAAGTTCTGCGACAAAGGGCGCGCAGGCGGCTGCCGATTGCATGGCCACGATGTGCCGGGTGGCAGTTTCGCGAGGAGGCGACTGGCGATAGCGCGGGAGGCTGTGAAGTCGGTCCGGGGCGGCGCTGTGTCTATCCGTCATGCTGGCTTTCCTGGCTGATCCGCGCCTGTCGAAAGGGCGAGAAAGGTGGCGTTGGACAGGGGATGTTGTTTCCTGTTGGGGAAGATAATTTCCTATGAAGAAAATCTTCTCAATCCGGAAAAAGGGCTATGTCTTTGGAGATAAGCCTTGCGCGACGGGTGTTCGGGGCATGGAAGTTGCTGGTCTTTCACTCAGGGCTGAGCAACTGGACGGGGAGTTATCGAGAGTGCGAACACGACCGCAGTGGTGGCCGCTCTGGTTGGGGCGTATCCGTCCCGAACAGGCGCGCAGCGTGCGCAGGCTGCTGGCCGGGTTGCCCTTGAGCCAGGTGCACGCTGACGGTGCCTTGTCGGGTTTTCTGGACCGTTTCGAAGCACTGCTGCCCACCTGCAAACTGAATCTGATCCTCGGTGGCGAGGACCTGGGCCCGGCGCGGCGCGGACTGCTCGAGGGCTGCCAGGACATGGAAGGTTGTCCTTGGCGTGACTCGAAAGTGGCTGATACAGCTCAGGTCTGCGGCCCTTGCCGGCAACGGGGCGTGCATCGCCTGCTGTGTGTCTTGGCGCAAAGCGACGATTCGAACAAAGGAGTGCTGGTGCTCGATACCCCACAACCGGTCGGTGCTAGCTGGCGGCAGTTGCTGGAGGAGACGGCGCAGGCAGTGGGCGTGACCGTGCACTTGCTGCGCCACGCCCGTGAGCAACAGCGCAAACAGGCCACGTCCCGGCACGGCGCCCTGGCCCGCGAGCTGCACGATTCGGTGGCTCAGCAGTTGGGTTACCTGTCGTTCCAAGCGTGTTTGCTGCAGTCGCAACTGGGCGAGCCGGGGCAAGCCAGCGTTGCGTTGCAGGAACTGTGTGGCGGCTTGAGCCAGTTGCAACGCCAGGTGCGCGAGCTGATCACCAGCGCCCGCCTGACCATGGACGGGCGCTCGCTACGCCAGGCCCTGGCCGATTCGGTCGCGGAGTTCTCGCGGCGCTGCATCATCGTCTTCGAACTGGACAATCGCCTGGCCGACGATGCCTTGAACCCGGAAACCGAATTGCAGATTTTGCAGATCATTCGCGAGGCCTTGGCCAATGCGGTGCGCCATTCCCATGCGCGGCATGTGCGCATCGAGCTGCGGCAAAGTCAGGACGGCGATGTCGCGGTATCGGTTGAGGATGACGGCATCGGCCTGAGCCCGGCATCGGGGGAGGACAACCATTTCGGCCTGGCGATTATCCGCGAACGTGCCGCGAGCATTGGCGCCCGGCTGACCATTGAAGCGATCCGCCCGCATGGGGTTCGCGTACGCCTTGGCCTTAGCCACCAACAGGACCTGCCACAGGGGAGTTTCGATGGACTGCACGACCTTATTACTGATCGATGATCACCCGCTATTCCGCAAGGGCCTGGCACAGCTGTTCGGCGCCAGTGACGATTTCGAAGTGGTGGGGCAGGCCGCCAGCGGTCGCGAAGGCATCAACCTGGCCGTGAGCCTGGCACCGCAGCAGGTCCTGCTTGATCTGCACATGCCCGGTTTGAGCGGTTTGCAGGTGCTCGATGAACTGCGTCAGTTGCGCCTCGAATGCCAGGTGGTGGTGCTCACCGCGTCGATGGATCGTGCCGAACTGTTGACGGCCCTGCGCCTCGGGGCCAGCGGTTATGTACTCAAAGAGACCGAGCCCGATGCGTTGTTGGCTTACATGCGCAATTGCCACAAGGGCGCGATCGTTCTGGATTCGACCCTGATTGCCCTGCTGGCCGATCAGGGCGAATCGGTGCACCGGCCTGCGCACGATTCGGATCCGCTCGACACCGGCAACCTGACCGAGCGCGAGGGGCAGACTCTGGCACTGATCGCCGCCGGCATGAGCAATAAACAGATCGGCCGGCAACTGGGGATCAGCGATGGCACGGTCAAAATCTATGTGAGGAATCTATTGCAGAAGCTCAGCCTGCACTCGCGCCTGGAGCTCGCGGCGTGGGTGCACAACGGCGCTTCTGTGAGACACGAGGAGCGTCATTAGATGATGGAACGGCCAGAGGCATTCGTGCAGACACCGCCCTTGCACCTGATGGATCGCTTTCCGGCGGCGTTGCTTGAACTGCGCGATAGCGGTCAGATCGCCCACTTCAACCTGGCCTGGGTCGAGCTGATGGATCTGCCTGGACCGGAGCGCAACCTCATCGACTATGTGCACCACGAAGATCGTTCGTTGTGGCGTCAGGCCCTGCATGAACTGCGTCGGCGCCCCGAGGGCTCCTTCAACCAGCGGCTGCGCTTTGTTCACCCTTCGGGGGAGCTGCGCTGGGTCGAAGTCAGCCTGAAGCGCGGGCCTCAGTGTTTCTATCTGGTGGCCGGGGACATTACTGCGCACAAGCGCCGCGAGATTGCCTTGCAGGCCAGTCAGCGCAGCAGCATGAGCCTGCTGGACAGCATGCCGGGGCTGATCTATCGCGGCCGCAACAACCGCGACTGGACCATGGAGTTCGTCAGTGCCGGTTGCCTGCAACTGACCGGGTATCCACCCGAGCGGCTGGTGGACAACCATGAGTTCACCTACAACAGCCTGATCCTGGCGCAGGATGCCGATTACGTCTGGCGCGAGGTGCAATATGCCTTATCGCGACAGGAGCCGTTCGAGCTCAATTACCGGATTCGCTGCGCTGATCAGTCGATCAAGCATGTCTGGGAAAAGGGTGTCGGGATCTATGCCGACACGCGTGAAGTACTGGGGATCGAGGGGGCGATTTTCGAGCGCAGCGGTGGCCAGAACCTGGGGCGCTGAACGGAGATTGGAGGAAGAGACAACCAGAAGTGCGTCGAACCCGGCAAGTAAGAACCTAGAATGCCAAGGCGCCTAGCGCGAGCAGCGGTCAGACGACCCGTTTGCGTTGGCGTGATGATGATCAATCCTCCGGTTCTTCCTCCTCTTCAGGCTTGTTCCTCGCTATCAGATCAGCCATCAACCCGGCAATGGCATCTCTGTTGCCTTCCAGCACCTTTAGATGTTCCTTGATTCGGTTGGACGCATCCGTGGAGCCTTGCTGATTGATCCAGATGCCGATCTCCTCGATAGCAGAGCCAAGGGCCGTGATGTTCTGGCAGATGCCAAGGAGCAGCGCTGGGGTTGGATCGTCTGGCATGGCGTTTCCTCCATTGAGAAGGAAAGCGTAGCAGGCGGGAACCGCAGACAACAAAAAGCCCGCACTCAGCGGGCTTCGTGATGAGTTGCTTTGGCAGGTTATCGGTTAAAGCGCTCGACCAATGAATACTGAGTTTTAGCGGTCTGGGTTAGTTCCTTGCTCAGGTCCGCCGAATGCCTGGCTTGTTCAGACGTCTGATCTGCCAGGGTCGCGATGGTGGTGATGTTGCGGCTGATTTCTTCTGCAACAGCGGTTTGTTCTTCAGTCGCTGCAGCAATCTGGGTGGTCATGTCGGTAATGTTCGCAACGGCTTCACTGATACCGACCAACGCCTTGTCTGCCTCAAGCACCCACGCTACGCCTTCTTCGGCCTGACGATGGCCACTTTCCATGGTCTTTACGGCGTTATTGGACGAGATCTGCAGCTTGGATATCAGGCTGTGGATCTGGGTCGTGGACTGGGTGGTGCGTTGCGCCAACTGACGCACTTCGTCCGCGACCACGGCGAAGCCTCGACCCATGTCTCCGGCGCGCGCGGCTTCGATGGCGGCATTGAGGGCAAGCAAGTTGGTTTGATCGGCGATGCCTTTAATGACGTCGACGACTGTACCGATTTCATTGCTGTCTTTGGCCAGTTGCGCCACTGTCAGCCCGGTTTCTCCCACAACAGCCGAGAGGCGCTGAATGGCTTCACGGGTATCCCGGGCCACATCGCGTCCACGTCCGGTCAGCACGTTGGCTTCCTGGGTGGCGTCAGCGGTGCGCTGGACGTGGCTTGCGACTTCTTGTGTGGTCGCCGCCATCTGGTTGACGGCTGCCGATACTTGCTCGGTTTCAATTCGCTGACGATCAAGTCCACGGGAACTGTCGGAGGCGAGAACGTCAGATTTTCCGGCCAGGCTGGTGAGTTGCTCTGCTGTGTCCTGTAATCGTGTCAGGCAAGTCTTGAGGCGTGATGTCTGACTCACGAATGCAGTTTCAAGACGTGCTTGAGGGCCGCGTTCATCGCTGTACATTTTTGCGATCAGTTGATCGGAGGTCGAGGGTTCAGCGGTTTCCAACAGATGCAGCGTCCCTCGTTTTTGCCAGCGTGCGGCGATCAGTCCGATCGGCACCGAGACGCCTGCAGTCACGGCGAGCGCCACAGGTGTGCTGAGGAAAACACCACCCAAAGTACCCACCAGGCCCATCGCCAGGAACGGCAACCAGTCCAGGAGAGCGGGTTGCCATGTATCGCTGCCGGGGACAGCCGACTTTCCCAGGCTTATACGCTTGTAGAGGGCTTCGGCGCGGCGGATCTGTTCAGCCGTAGGTTTTACCCTGACCGATTCGTAACCCACGACCTGGCTGCCTTCGAAAACCGGAGTGACGTAAGCGTTGACCCAGTAATGGTCACCCTTTTTGGAGCGATTCTTGACGATGCCCATCCAGGGCTTGCCCTGTTTGAGGGCGCCCCACATATGGGCAAATATGGCGGATGGCACGTCAGGATGGCGAACGATGTTTTGCGGGGCGCCAATCAGGTCGGCCTTGTCGAAACCGCTTATTTCTACGAAGGCGTCATTACAGTAGGTAATAACCCCTCGTGCATCCGTAGTCGAGATGAGTTTCTGTTGAGGTCCAAGGGCAACCTCGCGCTGCGTAACCGGTTGGTTGTTTCTCATCTGTATTGCTCCTATGCCCTAAGATAGAGGCATCGGCAGCTATCATGAAAAGGTTAGCACGTCTGTCTGAAAGAGCAGGTCAATGGTCGGAGACTGCCTTACGGTGCAGATACGGATGTCTTTCGCATCCGTCGATTTGGGTAATAAACCTGCGGCAAAAAAAAGCATTGGCGATTTTCTGCTGCTCACCCAACTGATCGCTTTTCACAGGTTGTACCTGACAGCTGCGATGGGTGTTGGCCGTCTCGACTGTTTCTACGTTCATGATTCTAAAAATCAAAGCATAAATAATTTTTAGGTATTAGCTTGGAAGCCTTTAATATTCGATTAAGTAATAAATAAATAGATATTTATTCCTTTTGTTGTTTGCGTAACAGGTGCACTTTGAAGGCCTGCGCATCGGTGCGCATTTGCCCAACATCAGACAGGAAGCCTTACCATGACCATCAAAGCGATCAACGTTCGGAACCAGTTCAAGGGCATCATCAAGGAAATAGTGGAAGGCGAGGTGGTCTCCGAAATCGATGTGCAAACGGCGTCCGGCATCGTCACTTCAGTGATTACCACCCGTTCAGTACGCGATCTTGAATTGAAGGTCGGTAGCGAGGTCATTGCATTCGTCAAATCCACCGAGGTTTCGATCGCCAAGCTCTGAGATTTTGAAACCCAGGGCTTCGACTCTCTTTGCCCACATTCAATTGGGCCGAGCTCGAAGCCGTTGTTCCCAGGAGCCCCGAAAACCCTTGACCTCCTGGATCAGTCACATGCTGGCAAAGCTGGGCGCGCTGTTGCTGTTGAGGGAGCTGGCAGGCCAGCGCGGTAATCGGGTCTGGGCATAGCCAATATGCTCAAGTTGTCGGTGAAAATGGGGAGATGAGGATTCCTTCTATATAGAAGGATGGATTTGCCTTCCTTTATAGAGGGTGCGTGCTGTTTTAAAGGCTATCTGCTCGTTATTGATAGCAAGGTGTAATTAACGGTTGACGGCAGATTCTGGACGTCTATAATTCGCCCCACTTCCGGCGCAGTCGAAACGGAAAACTCCTTGGTAAACAAAGAGTTACGCAGTTTTCGACAGCGAGTTGCTTCAGGTCATCGAAGCCTGGAAGGAGTTGAAAGGGCAGGGTTGTGTGGCTCTTTTGACGGTTCGATCTTCTCGGTCGACAGCGGTGAAAAAGAGGTGTTGACAGCAGCGAGTAACGCTGTAGAATTCGCCTCCCGCTAACGAGAGATCGAAAGCGCAAGTGGTTGAAGTTGCAGAGGAAACTTTGAAAACTTCGGAAAATAACCGCTTGACAGCAACAGAGGCTGCTGTAGAATGCGCGCCTCGGTTGAGACGAAAGATCTTAACCAACCGCTCTTTAACAACTGAATCAAGCAATTCGTGTGGGTGCTTGTGGAGTCAGACTGATAGTCAACAAGATTATCAGCATCACAAGTTACTCCGCGAGAAATCAAAGATGTAACCAACGATTGCTGAGCCAAGTTTAGGGTTTCTTAAAAACCCAAAGATGTTTGAACTGAAGAGTTTGATCATGGCTCAGATTGAACGCTGGCGGCAGGCCTAACACATGCAAGTCGAGCGGCAGCACGGGTACTTGTACCTGGTGGCGAGCGGCGGACGGGTGAGTAATGCCTAGGAATCTGCCTGGTAGTGGGGGATAACGCTCGGAAACGGACGCTAATACCGCATACGTCCTACGGGAGAAAGCAGGGGACCTTCGGGCCTTGCGCTATCAGATGAGCCTAGGTCGGATTAGCTAGTTGGTGAGGTAATGGCTCACCAAGGCGACGATCCGTAACTGGTCTGAGAGGATGATCAGTCACACTGGAACTGAGACACGGTCCAGACTCCTACGGGAGGCAGCAGTGGGGAATATTGGACAATGGGCGAAAGCCTGATCCAGCCATGCCGCGTGTGTGAAGAAGGTCTTCGGATTGTAAAGCACTTTAAGTTGGGAGGAAGGGCAGTTACCTAATACGTATCTGTTTTGACGTTACCGACAGAATAAGCACCGGCTAACTCTGTGCCAGCAGCCGCGGTAATACAGAGGGTGCAAGCGTTAATCGGAATTACTGGGCGTAAAGCGCGCGTAGGTGGTTCGTTAAGTTGGATGTGAAATCCCCGGGCTCAACCTGGGAACTGCATTCAAAACTGTCGAGCTAGAGTATGGTAGAGGGTGGTGGAATTTCCTGTGTAGCGGTGAAATGCGTAGATATAGGAAGGAACACCAGTGGCGAAGGCGACCACCTGGACTGATACTGACACTGAGGTGCGAAAGCGTGGGGAGCAAACAGGATTAGATACCCTGGTAGTCCACGCCGTAAACGATGTCAACTAGCCGTTGGGAGCCTTGAGCTCTTAGTGGCGCAGCTAACGCATTAAGTTGACCGCCTGGGGAGTACGGCCGCAAGGTTAAAACTCAAATGAATTGACGGGGGCCCGCACAAGCGGTGGAGCATGTGGTTTAATTCGAAGCAACGCGAAGAACCTTACCAGGCCTTGACATCCAATGAACTTTCCAGAGATGGATTGGTGCCTTCGGGAACATTGAGACAGGTGCTGCATGGCTGTCGTCAGCTCGTGTCGTGAGATGTTGGGTTAAGTCCCGTAACGAGCGCAACCCTTGTCCTTAGTTACCAGCACGTAATGGTGGGCACTCTAAGGAGACTGCCGGTGACAAACCGGAGGAAGGTGGGGATGACGTCAAGTCATCATGGCCCTTACGGCCTGGGCTACACACGTGCTACAATGGTCGGTACAGAGGGTTGCCAAGCCGCGAGGTGGAGCTAATCCCACAAAACCGATCGTAGTCCGGATCGCAGTCTGCAACTCGACTGCGTGAAGTCGGAATCGCTAGTAATCGCGAATCAGAATGTCGCGGTGAATACGTTCCCGGGCCTTGTACACACCGCCCGTCACACCATGGGAGTGGGTTGCACCAGAAGTAGCTAGTCTAACCTTCGGGGGGACGGTTACCACGGTGTGATTCATGACTGGGGTGAAGTCGTAACAAGGTAGCCGTAGGGGAACCTGCGGCTGGATCACCTCCTTAATCGACGACATCAGCTGCTCCATAAGTTCCCACACGAATTGCTTGATTCATTGAAGAAGACGATAAGAAGCAGCCCGAAATTGGGTCTGTAGCTCAGTTGGTTAGAGCGCACCCCTGATAAGGGTGAGGTCGGCAGTTCGAATCTGCCCAGACCCACCAATTTTGTGTGGGAAACGCCTGTAGAAATACGGGGCCATAGCTCAGCTGGGAGAGCGCCTGCCTTGCACGCAGGAGGTCAACGGTTCGATCCCGTTTGGCTCCACCACTAACTGCTTCTGACACGTAGAGCTTAGAAATGAGCATTTCCTTCGAGTGAAGGTTAAATGTTGATTTCTAGTCTTTGATTAGATCGTTCTTTAAAAATTTGGGTATGTGATAGAAAGATAGACTGAACGTTACTTTCACTGGTAACGGATCAGGCTAAGGTAAAATTTGTGAGTTTAATCGCGAATTTTCGGCGAATGTCGTCTTCACAGTATAACCAGATTGCTTGGGGTTATATGGTCAAGTGAAGAAGCGCATACGGTGGATGCCTTGGCAGTCAGAGGCGATGAAAGACGTGGTAGCCTGCGAAAAGCTTCGGGGAGTCGGCAAACAGACTTTGATCCGGAGATGTCTGAATGGGGGAACCCACCTAACATAAGTTAGGTATCTTAAGCTGAATACATAGGCTTAAGAAGCGAACCAGGGGAACTGAAACATCTAAGTACCCTGAGGAAAAGAAATCAACCGAGATTCCCTTAGTAGTGGCGAGCGAACGGGGACTAGCCCTTAAGTGGCTTTGAGATTAGCGGAACGCTCTGGAAAGTGCGGCCATAGTGGGTGATAGCCCTGTACGCGAAAATCTCTTGGTCATGAAATCGAGTAGGACGGAGCACGAGAAACTTTGTCTGAATATGGGGGGACCATCCTCCAAGGCTAAATACTACTGACTGACCGATAGTGAACTAGTACCGTGAGGGAAAGGCGAAAAGAACCCCGGAGAGGGGAGTGAAATAGATCCTGAAACCGTATGCGTACAAGCAGTGGGAGCCCACTTTGTTGGGTGACTGCGTACCTTTTGTATAATGGGTCAGCGACTTATTTTCAGTGGCGAGCTTAACCGAATAGGGGAGGCGTAGCGAAAGCGAGTCTTAATAGGGCGTCTAGTCGCTGGGAATAGACCCGAAACCGGGCGATCTATCCATGGGCAGGTTGAAGGTTGGGTAACACTAACTGGAGGACCGAACCGACTACCGTTGAAAAGTTAGCGGATGACCTGTGGATCGGAGTGAAAGGCTAATCAAGCTCGGAGATAGCTGGTTCTCCTCGAAAGCTATTTAGGTAGCGCCTCATGTATCACTGTAGGGGGTAGAGCACTGTTTCGGCTAGGGGGTCATCCCGACTTACCAAACCGATGCAAACTCCGAATACCTACAAGTGCCGAGCATGGGAGACACACGGCGGGTGCTAACGTCCGTCGTGAAAAGGGAAACAACCCAGACCGTCAGCTAAGGTCCCAAAGTTATGGTTAAGTGGGAAACGATGTGGGAAGGCTTAGACAGCTAGGAGGTTGGCTTAGAAGCAGCCACCCTTTAAAGAAAGCGTAATAGCTCACTAGTCGAGTCGGCCTGCGCGGAAGATGTAACGGGGCTCAAACCATACACCGAAGCTACGGGTATCACTTAGGTGATGCGGTAGAGGAGCGTTCTGTAAGCCTGTGAAGGTGAGTTGAGAAGCTTGCTGGAGGTATCAGAAGTGCGAATGCTGACATGAGTAACGACAATGGGTGTGAAAAACACCCACGCCGAAAGACCAAGGTTTCCTGCGCAACGTTAATCGACGCAGGGTTAGTCGGTCCCTAAGGCGAGGCTGAAAAGCGTAGTCGATGGAAAACAGGTTAATATTCCTGTACTTCTGGTTATTGCGATGGAGGGACGGAGAAGGCTAGGCCAGCTTGGCGTTGGTTGTCCAAGTTTAAGGTGGTAGGCTGGAATCTTAGGTAAATCCGGGATTCTAAGGCCGAGAGCTGATGACGAGTGTTCTTTTAGAACACGAAGTGGTTGATGCCATGCTTCCAAGAAAAGCTTCTAAGCTTCAGGTAACCAGGAACCGTACCCCAAACCGACACAGGTGGTTGGGTAGAGAATACCAAGGCGCTTGAGAGAACTCGGGTGAAGGAACTAGGCAAAATGGCACCGTAACTTCGGGAGAAGGTGCGCCGGTGAGGGTGAAGGACTTGCTCCGTAAGCTCATGCCGGTCGAAGATACCAGGCCGCTGCGACTGTTTATTAAAAACACAGCACTCTGCAAACACGAAAGTGGACGTATAGGGTGTGACGCCTGCCCGGTGCCGGAAGGTTAATTGATGGGGTTAGCTAACGCGAAGCTCTTGATCGAAGCCCCGGTAAACGGCGGCCGTAACTATAACGGTCCTAAGGTAGCGAAATTCCTTGTCGGGTAAGTTCCGACCTGCACGAATGGCGTAACGATGGCGGCGCTGTCTCCACCCGAGACTCAGTGAAATTGAAATCGCTGTGAAGATGCAGTGTATCCGCGGCTAGACGGAAAGACCCCGTGAACCTTTACTATAGCTTTGCACTGGACTTTGAATTTGCTTGTGTAGGATAGGTGGGAGGCTTTGAAGCGTGGACGCCAGTTCGCGTGGAGCCAACCTTGAAATACCACCCTGGCAACTTTGAGGTTCTAACTCAGGTCCGTTATCCGGATCGAGGACAGTGTATGGTGGGTAGTTTGACTGGGGCGGTCTCCTCCTAAAGAGTAACGGAGGAGTACGAAGGTGCGCTCAGACCGGTCGGAAATCGGTCGTAGAGTATAAAGGCAAAAGCGCGCTTGACTGCGAGACAGACACGTCGAGCAGGTACGAAAGTAGGTCTTAGTGATCCGGTGGTTCTGTATGGAAGGGCCATCGCTCAACGGATAAAAGGTACTCCGGGGATAACAGGCTGATACCGCCCAAGAGTTCATATCGACGGCGGTGTTTGGCACCTCGATGTCGGCTCATCACATCCTGGGGCTGAAGCCGGTCCCAAGGGTATGGCTGTTCGCCATTTAAAGTGGTACGCGAGCTGGGTTTAGAACGTCGTGAGACAGTTCGGTCCCTATCTGCCGTGGACGTTTGAGATTTGAGAGGGGCTGCTCCTAGTACGAGAGGACCGGAGTGGACGAACCTCTGGTGTTCCGGTTGTCACGCCAGTGGCATTGCCGGGTAGCTATGTTCGGAATAGATAACCGCTGAAAGCATCTAAGCGGGAAACTAGCCTCAAGATGAGATCTCACTGGGACCTTGAGTCCCCTGAAGGGCCGTCGAAGACTACGACGTTGATAGGTTGGGTGTGTAAGCGCTGTGAGGCGTTGAGCTAACCAATACTAATTGCCCGTGAGGCTTGACCATATAACACCCAAGCAATTTGTTGGCCTGAAAGGGCACCAGATTGCGGTGTGTGAAGACGCAACGAACCGAAAGTTCGAGAAACAAACACACAAACTATCGCATACCCATTCGCTGGAGCGTGAACCTGTAAAGGCCCACGACCTGGCTCCCGAATTTCTTGACGACCATAGAGCATTGGAACCACCTGATCCCATCCCGAACTCAGTAGTGAAACGATGCATCGCCGATGGTAGTGTGGGGTTTCCCCATGTGAGAGTAGGTCATCGTCAAGATTAAATTCCGAAACCCCTATCTGCGTATGCAGGTAGGGGTTTTGTTTTGCCTGCAGGAAAGTTCACACAGCAACATCGGACAACTCCTCCAGGCTGCTACTGCCCCAGTCGACCCAACGTATGCCGCATCGGCTCCAGGGACACACTGATAAACCCATCCAGCGGTCGATTCAGCTCCTCCACCAGCAATATAGTCGCCGCTGTCGATAGCGCGCACATCATCAACACGGCCACGATCGTGCCGTTGCGCGGTGCGAACAAACCGAACGAGCTAAAGATAATCGCCAGCCATGCCACCAGAATCACCAGCATGACAGGAGGGATCGAGTGATTGGACTGCAGCAGGGTCAGCCAGCGCGCGGCAAATACGCTATCCATCACTTGCAAGGCCGACGCCTTGAGCGCGTGTTGAACATCGGTTGTTGGGGCCAGCGCTTCCACCTGACGTTGCAGCGCTTCTGAGCGACTTATCGCTTCGGGGCTATCGAGTTTTTCCAGCTCAGACCGATCACGGGAGGCGAGCACTTGCACGACTTCGGCGTAGTTGTGCTTGAGTTGGGTACGGACTTGTTGAGTGTCTGTGCCGTAGCGTGCCAACATCCGGTCGAATTGAACCACTTTCGCCGCAACCCCCTCGAGTTCGGCATTGGCCGTATCGAACGTGCCTTTGGCTGAGGAGACAAGAAGGCCGAGCACTAACGCCGACATTGTAGCGATGAGGCCTGTGGCAAGTTTCACGACGGCGACGGACTCGTCGCTTAGATGATGGCTTGGCAATCGCTCCCGCACATATGAGCCCAGCAATGCGCTGCCAAAAAGGCAGACGAACACGATGAGTGCGATCACCAGATCATTCAAGTTAAGCCTCCGTTGACGATGTCTTCGGGTGCGAGCGGGTACTACCGGTACTTGATCACAATGCCTTTGAGTTTGCGTCCCTCGATAGTTTCTACATCACGACTCCATACCCCGCCTCTGACGTAGGCGCCCACCGCCTGGATATGGTCATAGACCACCACTACGGCATCGCCGCCGAGTTTGGCGGATTCTTCCCGAAGTTTTTGTTCGACTTCGGCAATCGGTGGGGCAGGCTCCACACTGGCATCGATGAGCACTTCACCCAGTCGAACATGCGGGCGCAGGGGCTCGGTGCGCAGCACGACGACCTCGCTGGCCATCGTCGGTGCGGGATGCTCGACGCCCACGTAGGCAGTGGTCTGCGCATCGACAGTGGCGCAACCACTTAGCGCAAGCAGGGTGGCCGTGAGGCCTCCGGCCAGGAGTGACAGTTTGAAACGGGTGGACCAAGACACGTCATGGGCTGGCATAGTTGGTTTTCTCCGAAGAATCCGCTGCTATTCGGGGTGGCTTGTTGACGGTAGCAGACGGTCCCGGAGTTGCCAGAAGCCCAACCTTTAAGGTTGGGCTTTTTCATGCCTTGAATAAATTCGGCCGATAAGGTTGCTTCACTGATCCTTTTCGCAATTGACCATCCACGACACACCAAACTGATCGACCAGCATTCCGAAGCGCTCCGCCCAGAACGTCTTTTCCAGTGGCATTTGTACGCTGCCGTCTTCCGCCAGTGCCGTGAAGACTTGCTCCGCCTCGGCAATGCTGTCGACATTCAGCGACACCGAGCAACCGGCCATTTCATCCGTGGGGCGATCAGGTGTGGTGTCCGAACCCATGATCGCCTGATCGCCCAGCGAAAGGCGGGTGTGGATGATCAGGTTGTGCAGGTCCGCCGGAAATTCGTTATGAGCCGGACTCTCACCGAAGGTCGTCATCATTTCGATCTGGCCGTGCAGGGCTTGAGCGTAGAAGGTGAAGGCGGCTTTGCAGTCGCCGTTGAAGATGAGGTAGGGATTGATTTTCATGTTTCAGCTCCCGGTCATTGAAGGTACACATCGGTTTGACGTCTGGTTCGTCAGTGAATTCCGATGGGCTGACTGGGTAGCAAAGCGCTAAAACGCGGCGGGTGCCTGGGTTTTTTTAGATGTTTTTCCTATTGGGTGGGCCAGGCTTATTGCCTCATGGGTGCGTCGCACCACCAACAAGCGCTCGATGGCCCCACTCACCAGGTTCTCCAGCAGTTCATCGCGTTCTTGTTCATCCAGCGAATGCTGTGCCAGCCAGCTGGGGGCGCTGTTGAGCAGAGTGGAAATAGCGTGCCCGGCCGCCAAACAGCCCTGCTCACTGAATCGGGATCGGCCGCCGAGCATCAGCAGCAACTTGCGTTCGTACTGCTCGCGCAATTGCCGCACGCGTTCTTGTTGCTCTTCATTCAGACAACCGCTGTCGCGCTCGGCCAGGCGAAAATGCCAAGGCATCTCCTGATGCAGATTCAGATGCGCTCGGATCAGCACCTGCAATTTGTCGCGTTTTGCCGGGGCCTGTTGCTCAATGCGTCCAAGAGTTGCAAGCAGCTCTTCGTAGAACTCTTCGATCAGATCGAGCAGCAGGTGCTGTTTGCTGGGGTAGTGGTGATACAACGAGCCCGGGGCGAGCCCCAGGCACGTTGCGAGTTCACGCATGCCGACCTGGCCGAAGCCCTTGCTAGCGAACAGCTCCAGCACCTTGTCCCGGTACTCGGCGAAACGTGAGCAACGCTCAGGCATAGGCATGGAAGCCACGCCCCGTTTTGCGTCCCAGGTAGCCGGCGGCCACCATTTCCTTGAGCAGCGGAGCGGGACGGTACTTGCTGTCGTTGAAGCCGTCGTAGAAGGCTTCGAGAATCGCCAGCACGGTGTCCAGGCCGATCAGGTCGGCCAGGGCCAACGGGCCGATCGGCTGATTGCAGCCCAAACGCATGCCGGCGTCGATGTCTTCGGCACTGGCCAGGCCTTCCTGATACACCAGGATCGCTTCATTGATCATCGGCACCAGGATCCGGTTGACCACGAAGCCCGGGCGGTTGCCGGCGGTGATTGCGGTTTTGCCGAGGGTGGTGGCCATGTCCAGCGCGAGGGCGTGGGTGGCATCGCTGGTTTGCAGGCCGCGGATCACTTCGATCAGGCCCATCACCGGCACTGGATTGAAAAAATGCAGGCCGATGAAGCGCTCAGGCTGGCTCACACTGGCGGCGAGTTGGGTGATGGACAGCGACGACGTGTTCGAGGCGATCACGCATTCGGTGCTCACCTGCGCGACGATCTGTTGCAGCACCCGCAGTTTCAAGTCGAGGTTTTCTGTAGCGGCTTCGATCACCAGCTGTACATTTTGCAGGCTGCTGTAATCGGTGCTGGTGCGGATCTTGTCGAGGGCGGCGAGTTTTTGTTCTGGCGTCAGTGTGTCCTTGGTGATCTGTCGGTCGAGGTTTTTGCCGACCGTCGCGATGGCCTTTTGCAGGGCGCTTTCGGAAATGTCGATCAAGGTCACGTTGAAACCGGCCAGGGCGCACACTTGAGCGATGCCGTTGCCCATGGTGCCTGCGCCGATCACGCCAATGTTTTGCAGATTCATGTACCCGTCCTTCCAATCAAACCCTGCGATACCTTGGCCGTCGTGACGGCTGAAGGCGTACTATTGGCCGCGAGTCTAGAGCCGGCAGGGCGGTTGTCCTATGCCGAAACTGTTCAACGGCACTGGTGTTTTTTGCCATTTCAGGTGATGGGGAGCGTAGCGTTCACATGCGGGAAAAGGACTCGGTGGCCGCCTACTTCGTGCAGGCAATGCTTCATGGGCTGGAGGAAAACCCACAGCGCCTGAGGGCTGTGCTTGAGCAGGCAGGCATCGACCCGGCGCTGATGGAGCAGCCCACCGCGCGAGTGCCGGCGAGTGCGTTTGCCGCGCTGTGGCTGATTCAGATTCGTGAGCTGAACGACGAATTTTTCGGGCTCGACTCCCATGGCCTGCCGCCGGGCAGTTTCGCCTTGATCTGCCGGGCATTGATTCAAGAGCCAGACCTGCACAAAGCCATGCGCCAGTGCCTGGCCAATTTCGCGCTGTTCCTTCATGACTTTCGCGGCACGCTGACGGTGCGCGGCAAGCGCGCGGTGATCAGCTTGCAGAACCACTCGCCAAACAGTGATGTCCGTCGTTTGGGCGAGGAGACGTTTCTGGTGTTGATGATTAGTCTGCTGTGCTGGCTGGGCGGTCGGCGTATTCCCATTGATCGCGCGGATTTTCGCCACGAGCGAATCTCCCTCAGCGATGACCGTTTGCTCTGGGGACCGAACCTGACCTTTGGCGCCGAGCGCACAGAAATCGAATTTGCCAGTCACTACCTGCGCCTGCCGGTGGTTCAAGATTTGGCCTCGCTCAAAGTGTTTTTGCGCACGGCGCCGCAATGGCTGGTGATCCGCTTCCGTAACCAGCATGGCCTCGCATCGCAGGTCCACCAGCGCCTGCGCAACAGCCATTACAGCCAATGGCCGACCCTGCAAGCGTTCGCCCTGGAACAGCATTTGAGCCCCAGCACCTTCCGCCGAAAACTGGAGCGCGAAGGCTGCTCCTATCAAGAGATCAAGGACGAAGTGCGCCGTGGCGTTGCCTTCGAGCAACTGCGCCAGAGTCGGGCGAGCATCAGCGACATTGCCGAGCAGCTTGGCTTCCAGGAACCAAGCGCGTTCCATCGGGCGTTCAAGAAGTGGACGGGAGAAAGTCCGGGTCGATACCGCGCAAGATTTGAGGACAAGCGACTCGGGACATCGGCGGAGCCGGCGGAGTGAGCGCTGTTCTTGACCGTTTCACTTCGCTGCTCGATCAGGCCAGACGTGCCTTGCTGCTGGTCTGGGGAACGTCTCGCGGACTGTTTCTGGGACTCGTTCTGGCGACAGTGATCGCCGGGGTGCTGCCGGCGCTGGCGGCCTGGTTGGGGCAGCGCATCGTTGATGCGGTGGTTTTCGCCATGCAGTTGCATGCGCAGCAGGGCAGTGCGCCGTTATGGCCTGTCGTGCGGTATGTGTTGTTTGAAGCGGGCGTGCTCGCGTTGCTGTCCGGGACCCAGCGTGCGCTGTCGGTCCAGCAGTCGCTGTTGCGGGTGCAGTTGGGGCAGAAGGTCAACACGATGATTCTGGAGAAGGCCCAGACGTTATCGCTGGTGCAGTTCGAGAATTCCGAGTTCTACGACAAGCTGGTTCGGGTGCGGCGTGAAGCTTCGACAAGACCGTTGGCACTGGTGATGAAGTCCCTGGGGCTGATCCAGAACCTGATCGTGTTGATCAGCTTCGGCGTGTTGCTGGTACATTTTTCGCCTTGGGCGCTGGTGTTGCTGGTGGTCGGTGCGTTGCCGGTGTTTTTTGCCGAAGCGCATTTTTCCGGGGATGCCTTTCGCTTGTTCACCCGCCGTGCACCCGAGAGCCGGCAGCAGAACTACATCGAGACGCTGCTCTCCCATGAGGGCTACATCAAAGAGGTCAAGCTGTTCGGCTTCGCGCCGCTGCTGTTGAAGCGTTATCGCGAGACGTTCGCTCGTCTCTATGCCGAAGACCGACGACTGACGTTGCGACGTGATGGCTGGGGATTTGTGCTTGGACTGCTGGGCACCGGTGCGTTTTATCTGGCCTATGCCTGGGTCGTGGTCGATACCGTCCATGGCAACATCAGCCTTGGGCAAATGACCATGTATCTGGTGCTGTTCAAGCAGGGGCAAACTGCAGTGAGCAGCAGTCTGAGCGCCATCAGCGGTCTTTACGAGGATGGCCTCTACCTGTCGAGCCTGTATGAATACCTGGCCGAACCCGTTGTGGCGGATTCCGGCAGCCTGACGACAGGCGCGGTGCCCGGTGATGGCTTGCGGTTCGAGAACGTCGGTTTCACCTATCCGGGCTCGAGTCGGGCCGCGCTGGTGGGAATCGATCTGCACCTTGTGCCAGGGCACAGTGTGGCGTTGGTGGGGGAGAACGGTTCGGGCAAGACCACGTTGATTAAACTGCTGACCCGCCTGTATCGACCGGATCAGGGACGCATTCTGCTGGATGGCAGCGATTTGCAGGCCTGGCAAGAAGATGCGTTGCGTCGGCGCATCGGCGTGATTTTCCAGGACTATATTCGCTACCAATTCTCAGTCGGCGAGAATATTGGTGTGGGCGACACCCTGGCGTTCAGCGATGAACAGCGCTGGCAGGCCGCCGCCGCCGAGGGCATGGCCGCGCCGTTTATCGAGCGTCTGGATCGGGGTTATGCCACGCAGCTGGGCCGATGGTTTGCCGGTGGGCAGGAGCTCTCCGGCGGGCAATGGCAGAAGATCGCATTGTCCCGCGCTTACATGCGCCGTGATGCCGATATTCTGATTCTGGATGAACCGACGTCAGCGCTCGACCCCGCGGCGGAAGCGGCGGTGTTCGAGCATTTCAGCCAGCACACTCAAGGGCGTATGACCCTGCTGATTTCCCACCGGTTTTCCAGTGTGCGCAATGCAGACCACATCATTGTGCTGGATCAGGGGGCGATCCTTGAACGGGGTGATCACGACAGTCTGGTGGCAGCCGGTGGGCGTTACGCGCAATTGTTCGACTTGCAGGCGCGCGGTTATCGATAAACCTCAAGAGTCCCGAGAGCCTCGCGCCACCGTCGGCCCGGCAACCTGCGCGGGCGGCTTCGATTGCATCAAAGTGTCCAGCGCCTTGCGATAGGTCTGCCCACCGAGGCTCATGCTGTTGTTGTGCGTCGCCCCGGGCACCAGCAGCAAGCGCTTGGGTTCAAGTGCCGCGTTGAACAGCTGCTCGCTGAAGCGCGGCGGCACGTAGCGGTCATCCAGGCCATGGACCACCAGCAACGGCATGTGAATCCCGGCGATCTTGTCGATGGAATCGAATTTCTGCGACAGCAACCAGCGTACCGGCAGCGAGGTGTTGGCCACCGCCGTGGCGACGTCGGCGAGGGTGGTGAACGTGGACTCGATGATCAACCCCCGGGCCGGCACGGGCGTGTGATCCTTTATCGCTTTCTCGCCCAGTTCGGCCGCCAGATCGATAGCTACCGCGCCGCCCAGTGAGTGGCCATAGATCAGCCGTTTATTGGCATCCGGTTGCAGGATTTTGAAGCGTTCCCAGGCGACACGCGCATCTTCGTACACCGTACTTTCCGAGGGAAGATCACCATTGCTCTGGCCGAAACCACGGTAGTCGATGGCCAGCACCGAATAGCCCAGCGCTTGCAGTTGCTGGATGCGGAACAGTTGCCCGGTCAGGTTCCAGCGCACCCCATGCAGGTAAAGGATCGCCGGCGCATTGGCCCGTTCCGCTGGCCACCACCAGCCATGGATGCTTTGTCCGGCCTTGAAGCTCTTGGGTTGCAGCTCGAATTCCTGAACGCTGCTTGGCAATCCTCTGTACCAACTGGCGTTGCCCGGTTCGATGCGGAACAACAGCTCGCGTTCCTTTTGCTCAAGTACCCCGCAACCCACGGGCAGACCGACGATCAGCGCGGCCATGCACAGCAGCGGCAGCCAGCGTCGACGCAGACGAGTGAGAAGGGAAGAGGGCATGGGGCGGTCCACTGGCACATTCATGAAGCAGCGGTTTTAACAGATGCGTTCGGGGGCGCGTGCTTTTTTCCGACCACCGTAGGGGGGCAATAAGTTACAAATTGCTGCCCCAGGATTAAGTGTGGAAGCGGGCTTGCTTGCGAAAGCGCTCTGTCAGTCACTTTAATGCTGGATGTGCAGCCGTCTTCGCGAGCAAGCCCGCTCACATAGGGACTGTGGTGGTCTTAAGCATTTCTCTTGTTTGACTTCAGTGCTTATCGGAGCCGCGGACACTGTTGCGGCAAAACTGGTGAAAGGTTCTAAGCTGATTGTCTACCCCGGCGCGGGCGTAGATTCGCGCCGGTTTTCGCTCCTGATGAGCTGTAATAATCGAGAACCTGGCCATGAAGAAGCTGACCAACGCCACCGGCGCGCCGGTGGTCGATAACCTCAATATCCAGACCGCCGGCCCCCGTGGGCCGGCGCTCTTGCAAGACATCTGGTTGCTGGAAAAGCTCGCCCACTTCGACCGCGAGCTCATTCCCGAACGACGCATGCACGCCAAGGGCGCTGGCGCCTACGGCACCTTCACCGTCACCAATGACATCACACGTTACACAAAAGCCAATATCTTCAGCTCGGTGGGCAAGGAAACCCCGCTGTTCGTGCGCTTTTCCTCGGTGGCCGGTGAGCGCGGTGCGGCGGATGCCGAGCGCGATATCCGTGGCTTCGCGGTGAAGTTCTACACCGACGAAGGCAACTGGGACATTGTTGGCAATAACACACCGGTGTTTTTCTTTCGCGACCCGCTGCGTTTTTCCGACCTCAACCACGTGGTCAAACGCGACCCACGCACCGGCCTGCGCAACGCCACCAGCAATTGGGATTTCTGGACCCTGCTGCCCGAAGCGCTGCACCAGGTGACCATCGTGATGAGTGATCGCGGGATTCCCACCAGTTTCCGCCATATGCACGGCTTCGGCAGTCACACCTTCAGCCTGATCAACCGCGACAATCAGCGGGTGTGGGTGAAGTTTCATTTTGTCTGCCAGCAAGGCATCGAAAACCTGTCGGATGCCGAGGCCGCAACGGTGGTCGGCCAAGACCGCGAAAGCAATCTGCGGGACTTGTACGAGCGCATCGAGCAAGGCCAGTTTCCACGCTGGAAGCTTTGCATCCAGGTAATGGAAGAAGCGCAGGCGCTCAACTATCGACACAACCCGTTCGACTTGACCAAGGTCTGGCCCCACGGTGAATTTCCGCTGATTGAAGTGGGCATCATGGAGCTCAATCGCAACGCCGAGAATCACTTTGCCGAAATCGAACAAGCGGCGTTTTCCCCGGCCAACGTCGTGCCGGGTGTCAGCTTCTCCCCGGATCGCATGCTCCAGGCGCGACTGTTTTCCTACGGTGATGCGCAGCGCTATCGCCTGGGGGTGAACTTCAATCACATCCCGGTCAACGCCCCGCGTTGCCCGGCGCACAGCTATCACCGTGACGGCGCCATGCGCACCGATGGCAACCTGGGCGGTACCGCCAGTTATTTCCCCAACAGCGTGGGTGAATGGCAAGACTCGCCCGAACTGGCCGAGCCAGCGCTGCCGCTGGAGGGTTTTGCCCAGCACTATGATCATCGGCTTGAGGAGGACCATTACGAGCAACCGGGCAATCTGTTCCGTCTGCTGGACCCGGTGTGCCAGCAACTGTTGTTCGACAACACGGCGCGGGCCATGAACGGCGTACCGCAGGCGATCCGCCAGCGTCATATCGACAACTGCACCAAGGCGGATCCGGCGTATGGGCGTGGGGTGGCTGAGGCGTTGGAGCGTTTGGTGCCACTGGGGTAACCGTAACGCATCTGTAGCAGTCGAACGCAGCCTCGCAAGCTCGGCTGCTGCTACAGAGCCGGACGTCCCTCTCGTAGATGTACACAGTCCAAACTTTGGGAGCGGGCTTGCTCGCGAAAGCGGTCTCTGATTCAACAATGAAGTTGCCTGACACGCCGCCTTCGCGAGCAAGCCCGCTCCCACAGGGATTTGTGTCAGTGAATGCTTGAGGCCAGCTCAAAAATCGGGATGTACATCAGGATCACGATCACCCCGATCAACAGCCCGATAAAGGTCATGAGCAACGGCTCGAACAAGCGCACGAACCACTCGATCCAGCGGCTGATTTCTTCGTCGTAGAAGTCGGCGCTGCGTTCCATCATTTGCCCGAGGTTGCCGGACTGTTCGCCGGCGCGCAGCAAGCGCAGGGACACCGGGGTCACCAGGTGGTTGAGTTCCAGCGCGGCGGACAGCGACTGCCCTTCGCGCACCCGTTCGCAGGCCTGATCCAGGCGCACGCGAGAGGCAACGGTGAGCAAGCCGCGGACCATGCCCATGGCGGTGACGAGGGGAATTCCGCCTTGCAGCAGAATCCCCAGAGAGCGGTAGAAGCGTGCCAGTTCGTACATGAAGATGCGTTGATGGACGGCCGGGAGTTTTTCAATCAGGCGATCCACGCCCCGGCGAAAGGCCGGTTGGCGCTGGAGGAAGGCGAGGGCGACGACGATCGCCGCCAGTGTGCCGAAGAATTCGCCTTGATGGGCGTGCAGGAACATGCCGCTGCTCATCAGGACCTGGGACAACCACGGCAGGTTCGAGCCCAGGCCTTCGAACACCAGGCTGAAGCGTGGCACCACGTAGCCCATCAAGAACAACACCACGCCACCGCCGACCACCAGCAAGAGCAACGGATAAATCGAAGCGCTGACGATCTTCTGGCGAACCTCGTCCATGCGCTGGCGATAGCTGACATACCGGCCCAGAGCGTCGCCCACGGCACCGGTCTTTTCACTGGATTGCACCAGGGCGACATAGAGCGGCGGGAACACCGCGGACAATTGCCCGAGGGCCTGGGAGAACGATTTGCCTTCATAAAGCAGGCGCACCAGTTCGCTCAAGGTCTTGCGGGCCTGGGGCGCGTTTTCTTTTTCCGCCAGGCTTTCCAGTGCGTCGATCAACGGCAGGCCGGCGTTGATCAGGGTGGTCAGTTCCTGGCTGAACAGCACCAAGTTGAACGTCTCGCGCTTTTGCAAACGCAACGCCCGCCAGTGCCGCTCGACGTGCAAGCTGACCACTCGCAAGCCCTGGTCTTCGACGATGCGCCGGGCTTCGCTGTGGCCAGGGGCCTCGACCGTCATCGAGACCACGCCGGCCTTGCCCACTGCCTTGAGATGAAAGCGCATGGTCGTCCTCCCCTGTCATTGCCAACTGGTGACTTCGGCGTTTTCGCCTTCGCCGCCGGGTTGGCCGTCCTTGCCCATGGACAGCAAGTCGTACTCGCCGTTTTCGCCCGGATGGCGATAGGTGTAGTTACGGCCCCACGGGTCCTGGGGTAGTTTTTTCTGCAGGTACGGGCCGGTCCAGCGGGTTTCATCGCTGGGCGCGGTGACCAGCGCCTGCAAACCCTGTTCGGTCGACGGGTAATGACCGACCTCCAGACGATACAAGTCCAGCGCCTTGCCCAGGCCTTCGATTTGCGCCTTGGCGACTTTCACTTCGGAGCGGCCCAGTTGGGCGAAATACTTCGGTGCGACGATGCCGGCCAACAGCCCCAGCACCACCAGCACCACCAACAGTTCGAGCAGGGTGAACCCGCGTTGAGTTCGCGGGGCACAACACAGACGTTGATTCATGATGACCTCACACAATCGGCAGAAGGGTCGCCATGAAGGCTTATGCAATTGCCATGCTCATGCTTCCCTATCCTGCTGAACCCCCCGTGTCACGGGCCTTCGCGCATCCGGCACAGTGCTTGCGTATGCCTCGTTTACTACCGGCCATTGGGGCATTACCCCCATTTTTCGGGGCCGGTCAGGGGAGGCATGAACATGAAAACATTTACCGCAGGATTGCTCGGTTGGCTGCTGCTGACCGGCATCGCCGAGGCCGATGTGTTCGTTTCCGTGGACACCAAGGGCAGCTACGTTTTGTCCAATGTCCACCGTCCCGGCCGCACCTATGAACGGGTGATTTCCGAGCCCGAATCAGCCCAGGTCAGCATTGATCAGCAACCGCAGATGATTGCCAAGCAACCCTATGCCGAGCTGGTCTCGGCGGCGGCAACGGCCAATCAGTTACCGGCGGCGCTGCTGCACGCAGTGATCCAGGCCGAGTCCCGCTACAACTCCAGCGCGACATCCCCCAGGGGGGCCGGCGGGTTGATGCAATTGATGCCCGACACTGCCCGGGAACTGGGGGTGACCGACGTCTACGACCCCAAGGCCAACATCCAGGGAGGTGCCCGTTATCTCAAGCGCCTGATGAACCTGTTCGACAACGACATCAGCCTCGCGGTGGCGGCTTACAACGCCGGGCCTGAAGCGGTGCTCAGCCGTGGCCGGGTGATCCCGCCGTTCGCCGAAACCCAGCGTTATGTGCCCAGTGTTTTGCGCCAGTACCGGCGTTTGCAGGGGCTGGCCGTGGACGCGCCGCTGTGACCGGTGGCAGTGGGGCAAGTTTCCCCAACAGTGGGGCAACAGGGCCCGACCCGGAAAGGGGGGAATGGGTGGGGAATATCCCCCGGGTTATCAAGTCGTTTATGTAAGTTGCTGAAAAACAACTAAATTATTTATGGCATGCGGATTGCTCAAGGGAATTTGTCAGAAGTTATTTCCTGTGAGCACCCACAGCGAGGTCCGTGATCATGTCCGGCACATCCAACGCCCGGTTCTATTTAAACTTGCTGCTGTTGGTGGGGTCGATGCTGGGCATCGAGCTGGCTGAAGCGGCTGCGCGCTGCGAGCGCAATCTGGTGGCCAACGTCGTGGCGTTCGATCAGCCGCTGATGTTCAACCGCCTCGGCGCGCAGAACATCAACGGCATGATGTTCGCCCTGCGCCGCGACGTGGTCGATGACCATCAGATGTCGCTGGCACAGGGGGGCGCGGCGGTTCCGGGCAAGGTCTCGCTGCGGCCCGACAAGCGTCCGCGGCCGCTGGTGTTGCGCGTCGCCGCCGGTGATTGCCTGACCATCAACCTGCAGAACCTGCTGGCGTACCAGGCCAACCCGGGCTCCCACAGCGACGGTGGCGAAGAAGAGGAAGGCGAGGAAGAGGAAGGGATCGAGGACCCAAACCACGACAACTTCAAGGCGGATGAGCAGGTCACCGACCGCCATGTCGGCTTGCAGATCAACGGCATGCAGGCGGTCAACAGCATCGACGACATTTCCTCATTCACCGGGCGCAACGCCAATACCTTGATTGCCCCCGGCGCTTCCCGTTCCTACACCCTGTACGCCGAGCGTGAAGGCGCGTTTTCCGCCAGCAGCCGTGGCGCCTCTTTTGGCAGTGAAGGCACCGCGGGCAACGTGGCCAACGGGCTGTTCGCGGAAGTGGTGGTGGTGCCCAAGGGCGGCCGCACCTATCGCAACACCGTGACTGAAGAAGAGATGCGTATGGCCAGTGTGGGCCGCACGCCGGCCGGTCAGCCGATCGTGGATTACCAGGCGCGCTACCCACAACGCGAGCCATGGATACGTGAAGGCAAGGCTGGCACACCGATCCTGAGCATGGTCGACGGTAATGAAATCATCTCCAGCGAAACCGACGCGATTGTGATGGGCAGCAACGCCGATGGCAGCTTCCCGCCGTCGACTTATCCGCTGGAAGCGGTGGGCAAACGCAATCCGGCGGTACCCAATCGGCTGGAGCCGTTCCGGGATTTCGCCGCCCAATTCCAGGATGAAACCGCAGTGACCCAGGCGTTTCCCGCCTACTGGGCAGACCCGGTGATGGCCCACGTGCTGGAGCCGACCCGCGATTCGTTCATGATCAACTATGGCTCCGGCGGCATGGGCGCCGAGGTGGTCGCCAACCGTTTGGGCGTGGGGCCGATGCATGATTGCCTGTCCTGCGCCTATGAAGAATTCTTCCTCAGTTCCCACACCGTTGGCGACGTAGCGATGCTGGTGGACGTGCCGGCCAACTCAGGCCTGGAAAACATTCGTCCCGGTGAAGTACCGCGAGCCGATCAGGTCGGGGTCAAGGCGACCATGGCGCTGTTCCCGGCCGAGCCGTCGAACGTCAACCACAGCTACATCGGTGACTTCGTCAAATTCCGCAACACCCACAACGGTTACGAGCAGCATATCTTCCACCTGCACGGGCACCAGTGGCTGTTCAACCCCAATGACGATAACTCCGACTACCTGGATGCCCAGGGCATCGGCCCGGGCGCTGGTTACACCTATGAAATCGCCAACGGTGGTTCGGGCAACCGCAACCGCGTCGCCGGCGATGCGATCTATCACTGCCACTTCTACCCGCACTTCGCCCAAGGCATGTGGAGCATGTGGCGGGTGCATGATGTGTTTGAAGAAGGCACCAAACTGGAAGTGTCCCAGCAAGGTACCGATGGCTACCACAGCGAACCTTACGCGCTTCGCAGCGGTAAACCGGCCGCTGGCGCCCGGGCCTTGCCCGATGGCGAGATTATTGCCGGTACACCGATTCCAGCGGTCGTGCCGCTGCCGGGCAAAGCCATGCCGCCGATGCCAGGCAAAGTCGCGGTCGTGCCGAAAATCGGCCAGACCCTGGTAGCCGGTGGCGACGATGACGAGGGGGACGATGACGGTGAACATCACGGCGGCACTGGCGGCCCTCAGGCCATCGGTTCCCTGGCCCTGGTGGATCGCAGCGAAGCCAACCGCAATGCCGACGGCAGCCTGAAAAACCCTGGCTATCCGTTCTGGATCGGCGGCATGGAAAGTTCGGTCGGCCAACGTCCGCCAACTCCGCCACTGGACATGCTCGACGCCGCCAAGGCCCAGAGCCTGAAGGCTAGCGGCAATGCCTTGTGGGCCAACCTTGACCCGGCTCAGTCCGGTGGCTGGGACGGTGGCCTGGGGCGTCATACCCTGGACGGCGTCTCTGCCGGTGGTGAAGCCGAGACCATTACCACGTCGTTGGATTTCTCCAAGTCGGTGACCCGTGCCAAACCGATTTACCTGCCGGAAGAGGGCACCGAAGTCGAACAGGCGGCCATGGCGTTCCACGCCAAAAAAGAGCACCCGAGTTTCGCGGTGTTGCCAGGTAATCAAGTGGTGGCGCGCAACTTCCGCACCAACGGCGCGTTGCCGATGGCTGGCGCACCGTTCTACGAGCCGTGCATGGATGACCGGCAAAAACGCCTGAGCAGCAGCGCCGGCACCGGCGAGTTCGCCAGCGGTGAACGGCTCGACGGCATGTCGTTCATCGGTTCGTCGACCTTCACGGCCGACCGTCCGCGCATCTACAAAGCCGCGAACATTCAGTTCGACGCGGTCTACAATAAAGTCGGCTACCACTTCCCGCAAGCGCGCATCCTCGCCCTGTGGGAGGACGCCTGGCCGGTGATCACCAAGCAGCGCCCACCAGAACCGCTGGTGATGCGCATGAACACCTTCGACTGCGTGCAGTATCAGCAAACCAACCTGATCCCGGCCGTCTATGAGATGGACGACTATCAGGTGCGCACGCCGACCGACGTGATCGGCCAGCACATTCACCTGCCTAAATGGGACCTGGTGTCTGCCGACGGTTCGTCCAACGGCTGGAACTACGAAGACGGCGTACTTTCCCCAGGTGCGGTGCAAGAGCGCATCCACGCTATTCGCGAGTTCAATCAGTGCGAAGGCACCGACCCGCGTGACAACACCCCAGCCTGCCCGAAAGCCAAGGTGCATCCGTACTTCGGCCAATATGGGCGAGCGGACTGGGTCGGGGCGCGCACGGCGATGCAGCGCTGGTTCGTCGATCCGGTGATCAACGCCAAAGGCATCGACCGTGGCCTGGGGACCATTTTCACCCACGACCACTTGGGCCCATCGACTCACCAACAGATTGGTCTGTACGCCACTGTGCTGGCTGAACCGGCCGGTTCCACCTGGTTCCACGCCGAAACCGGCGAGCCGTTGTACAGCGGCGCGCGGCAGGACGGCGGGCCGACGTCGTGGCAAGCGGTGGTCTCCACGGGTGACATCGATGGCGACGGCAAGAACGACAGCTTCCGTGAGTTCTTCCTCGAATACAGCGACTTCCAGCACGCCTATGAAGCGGGTGTGTACGTTGGCGCCGGCCCCAATGGCGTGCCGAACCCGCAAGCGTACCCAGCCACGGCCGACAGCTTCCGCTACGCAATCAACCCGCCGGTGCGTGACAACACCAGCGAGCTGCTCGAAGCGGTCGTCGAGGTCCGTGGCGGCGTGATGCCGGGCTGCCCAAGCCGGCCTTGCCCACAGGCAATCTCGGTGGATGACCCTGGCATGTTCGTCGTCAACTACCGCAACGAACCGCTGGCCCTGCGGGTGTACGACCCGAACAAGGTCGGCCCGGACGGCAAGCGCGGCATGCAGGCCGATGGCCTCGGCGGCGACCTGGCGTATGCCATGCAAAGCCGCACCGACCGTGCGATCCCGGCGATGAACCTGGCGCCGAACCTGATCACCTCGGCCACGGGCCCTACCGGCGGCACCACCCTGTTCCCGCCACACGTCAACCGTGGCACTGAACCGGGCGACCCGTTCACGCCGATGCTGCGCACCTACACCGGTGACAACGTGCGGCTGCGGGTACACGCCGGCGGTCACGAAGAAGAGCACAACGTGACCCTGCACGGGGTGAAATGGCTGCAAAGCGGTTCCGGTTTCGGCAACAGCTCCAACTCCGGCTGGCGCGCGTCGCAAATGATCGGGATCTCTGAGCAGATGGGCTTCATCGCGCCGGTTTCGATGCTGTCCAGTTCGGCGGCGACCACGGGTGACTATCTGTACTCGATGGACGCTTCGCTGGAAGGTTACTGGAACGGGATCTGGGGCGTGATGCGCAACTACACCGCGCAACGCAGCGATCTGTTCGCGCTGCCGAACAACCCGAAACCGGCCGGTATGCGCAACACCGTGGCGTTCGACGGCAGCTGCCCTCGGATCAGTGCCAACCCGAACGGCATCGGCACCCGGCCAACGGTGCAACGCAACTATGAAGTGGTCGCCGCGCTGGCCAACGACATTCTCCGCAACCCGCTGGCGCTGCCAATCGGCGACCCGGCGGGGATCGGGCAACACGTCGGCGGACCGTTGAATCCGGCGGGCGGCACCCTGGTGTTCAACTCACGGGCGGTCAGCATTCCGCAGGTCACCGTGACCGACCTTGAAGACGGTGAGACTTTCACCATCGGCGGGCAAAGCGGGCCATTGCATGATCCGACCGCGATCATGTATGTGCGCAAATCCGACCTCGATCCGGCCACCGGCAAGCTCAAGGTGGGTGTACCTGTCGAACCGCTGGTGCTGCGTGCCGCCGCGGGTGACTGCATCAACATCACCCTGGAAAACCGCCTGCCGAGCGTGATGCCGGACCTGGCCCAGACTGCGATCTTGCAAGGCTTGGTCAAACGCAATCGCAACGATGGCCAAGGATCGACCACCTTCAACAACAACCTGCTGCGGCCGTCCAGCCACGTTGGCCTGCATGCGCAACTGCTGGCATACGACATCACCAAATCCGACGGCACCAACGTCGGCGCCAACCCGACCCAGACCGTGCCACCGCGGGTTGGCAGCAGCGGCGCGTACCCGACCCGGACTTACCAGTACTACGCCGGGCACCTGGAGCGTGAAGGCAAACCGGTGACGCAACTGGGCCGCAGTGTCGACAACATCAATGCCACGGCGATCGAGTTCGGCGGGTTGAACTTCACCCCGGCGGACGTCATCAAGCAACCGCAGAAAGGCCTGGGTGGTGCGATGAGCATCCTGCCTGTCGGCGCCACCTGGGTTGACGATGCAAGGCGCACCTCGGCCACGGTCACTGCACCGGGGCAGCCTGTCTACCGCGACTTTGCGATGGTCTGGCAGAAAGCCCTGAACATGCGCTGGGCCAGTGGTCGGCCGGTGGAAGGCATCGCCTCGGAAGGCAACGGCGTACCGAACGATCCGAAGGACAACGCCGGCATGGCCATCAACTACAAGGCCGAGCCGATGTGGTACCGCTTCGGACTGGCGCCTGATGCACCGTTCGGTCACGCCGACGGTCATGGGTATGCCGACGTGCCGAACGCGCACATGGCCTACAGCAACGCGCTGGTGGGCGGCGATCCGCAAACGCCGGTGATGTATGTGAAACCGGGTCAACCGTTCCGCATGCACACCCTGATGCCATCCGGTGGCAGCCGTGGTTCGACCTTCCAGCTCGATGGTCACGTCTGGTCGGTTAACCCGTTCCTGTCAGAGAAGAGCGATCCCGGTGGCTATCCGATGAGTACGCCAGGCGTAGGTTCGGTGCGGTTCGGCTACAACCCGATGTCGATGTACATCGGCGCCCGCGAAAGCGTTCTGCCGGCGGCGCACTTCAGCTCCATGCACCCGAGCGCCGGTGGCATCAATGCGATTCCGGGGGACTACCTGTTCCGCGACAACGCGTCCTTCGGCAACAGCGCAGGGCTATGGGGATTGCTGCGGGTGACCAACGAACCAGAACCTGCTCCGGCTCCGGCTCCGGCTCCGTAGCAACCACGATGGGGTGGTGGATGGCACCACCCCTGTGGGAGATAGGCAGACACAGATCTGAAGGGGAGATGCGTTATGAACAGGACCATCAAAGTGGCCGGACTCGCGCTGGTTGTGGGGTTGGCGCTGATCTGTCTGGGGGTATGGCGCACGGCGCAGCCGGACATGCTCAGCGAGGTTGCGGTGCCAGACACCTGGAGCGGCCAGAAGCTTGAGCGAGACGGCGTGTTGGTGACCCTGGAGGTCAAGCCGCTGGCCGAGGACGGCGTGGTGCGCGAGGGTGAATTCGCCGATGTACGCTTTCGGATCACGGACAGCACTTCGGGCCAGCCACTGTCGGGCGTCAATCCCGGCGCCTGGCTGGACCCGGAAGCCGTCGCCGCCGACCAGGCCCAGGGTCGTGAGAAAAGCTGCAAGTCGCGGGTGGGGGTGTTCCTGAAATCGAGCATCGGCGCAAAGCCGTTGCTCGATCTGAACAGCTACTTCCTGCTGGTGATGAACCGCGATGCCAGCGTCTCGGTGGTCGATCCATCGGTGTCGGTGGGCGGTATCACCAGCACCATGGCGCGGATCGATATCAAGCAGCCGCCGATGGATTGGGTCACGCCCAGGGACAACAAACGGGTGTTTATCTCGATGCCGACCGCCGGTGAAATCGCGGTGATCGACAGCGCGCAATTCAAGTTGATCGACTCGGTGGCCGCCGGCAGCAACCCGGTGCGCGTGGCGTTGCAACCGGATGAGCGTCTGCTGTGGGTCGGCAACAATGCCAAGACGGCCGAGGAGTCCGGCGTCACGGTGATCGACAGCAGCAGCCTCAAGCCACTCAAGCACCTGGCCACCGGCGCCGGGCACCACGAAATCGCCTTCAGCAAGGACAGCCGCTACGCCTTCGTCACCAACCGCGATGACGGCACGCTGAGCATTATCGACATCGCCAGCCTGACTATCAGCAAACAGCTCAAGACCGGTTCGCACCCGTTGTCGGTAGCGTACTCGCCGCTGTCCCAGGCGGTGTATGTGGCCGATGGCCGGGACGGCACGGTGACCGTGGTTGATGGCGCGAGCCTCGCGGTACGCCGGGTGATCAAGGTGAAACAGGGGCTCGGTCCGATGGGGTTCAGCGCTGACGGTCGTTTCGGCATCGTGCTCAACACCCTGGAGAACCAGGCCTCGGTGATCGACGCGGCCACCGACTCACTGATCCATGAACTGGACGTGTCCGCCGAACCCTATCAAGTGGTGTTCACCAAGGCCTACGCCTACATTCGCGGGCTGGCATCGTCCAAGGTGACGATGATTAACCTGGCGTCTCTGGGCGAAGGTCGTACGCCGATCAGCCAGGGCTTTGAAGCCGGACCTAAGGCACCGCGCCTGGCGGGTGATCTGCCACTGGCGTCGAGCCTGGCGGTGTCACGGGACGACAACGCGGTGTTTGTGGTCAACCCGGTGGACAACACCACCTACTTCTACGCCGAAGGCATGAACGCGCCGATGTCCGGTTATCCCAATCGCGGGCAAGTGGCGCGCGCGGCGATGGTCATCGACCGCAGCCTGCGCGAAGTCGAGCCGGGACTGTACAGCGCGCGGATCAAACTGCCGCCAGCCGGGCGTTTCGATGTCGCCTTCATGCTCAATCAGCCGAACATCATCCATTGCTTCAGCACCTTGGTTGAGGCCGATAAACAACTCGCCCAACACCGAGTGGCGCCGAAAGTGGAGTTCATGCTCGACAAGTCCACGGCCCACCTCGGCAGTCCTTACGTCGTACGTTTTCGCATTGTCCAGGGCAATCAGAAGGAACAGCGCAGCGGGGTCAAGGACGTGCTGGTGCGCTACTTCCTCGCCCCGACATCCCGGGCCAAGGAAGTTGCGGCGCTGGAAGTTGGCAACGGGGTTTATGAAGCCCCGGTGACCCTCGACCAGAACGGCGCCTGGTACCTGCACGTACGCGCGGCGTCGCTGGGCGCCGGTTTCGACGACAAGACGTTTGCCAGCGTTCGGGTCCTTCCCGGCCATGCCCACTAAGAGGAATCTGACATGAACCGAGTCGCACACTGTGGATTGCTGACGTTCTGCCTGTTGGCCGCCGGTATCGGTCAAGCCCTGGCCCACTCGGCGGATGAGCACGCCGGCCATGACATGCCGGCCAAAACCGCCAGTTCGGAGAGCGCCCAGGTCAAGTTCGCCGACGTCGCGCTGGTGGACCACAACGGCAAAGCGGTACGCCTGGAAAAAGACCTGGTGACCAACAAGATCGTGGTCATGAGTTTCATCTACACCAGTTGCACCACGGTGTGCCCGGTGGTGTCCTCGATCATGGGCAAGGTGCAGAAACAGCTGGGCTCGCGAGTCGGCACCGAGGTGCAACTGGTGTCGATCAGCATCGACCCACAGCGCGACGACGCCAAGCGCCTGAACGACTACGCCCGCAGCTTCCAGAACGGTCCGGGCTGGAGCTGGTTGACCGGCTCCTCGCAATCGATCAATGCAACGCTCAAGGGGCTCGGCACTTTCAGCGGCGACTTCAAAAGCCATCAGCCACTGATCCTGGTGGGAGACGGCAACAACCGTCACTGGACCCGCTATTACGGCTTCACCGACCCGGCCGTGTTGATCCGTGAAGTAGAGAAACTCAGCGGCGAGCGCAACACCCACGCCAAACACACCGCCATTGCCATGGAGCATCAGCCATGAAAGCCCTCGCCTTGATCATCCTGACGATGTTTTTTTGCGTTATCAGCTTTATGGCGTTTTCCCACGAAGGGCACGAAGAACCCGCGCCAACGGTGGCCGCCGTAGCGCCCCCGGCAACCGGCACTCGCGATGCAAAAACCTGGTTCACCGACACCCCGTTGCAGGACCAGAACGGTGAAACCCTGCGCTTCTACAGCGACGCGCTGCAAAACCGGATCGTACTGCTGAACGTGATCTTCACCAGCTGCAACGATGCCTGCCCGCTGATCACCCAAAAACTCAAGGAGGTTCGCGAAGTGTTGGGTGACAAGGCCGATGGCATCACTTTTATCTCCCTTACCAGTGATCCGCTGCGGGACACCCCGGCGGTACTCAAGGCTTACACCTTGAAACAGGGCGTTGATGGGCCCCACTGGCTTTTTCTAACTGGCGACAAGGCGCAAATGGACCTTGTACTGAGCCGCATCGGCCAGATCGTGCCGACCCCCGAGCAGCATTCCACGCAGCTGATTGTCGGTGACGTAGCGAACAAACGCTGGAGCAAGATCCGTCCCGACGCCCCGGCCGCCGCCATTGCCCAGCGCTTGCAGTTGCTGACAATGCCCTTGGTCGGTCGTTGAGCCCGCGCCATGAAAACCTCTCTCGTTCTCGGCCTGCTACTGCTGGGTGGCATCAGCCTGACTGCCCATGCGGTGCCGCTGAGTCCCAGCGAAACCGCCGGCAAACGGCTGTACCGCGAAGGGCTGTCCGGGAGCGGTGAGCCGATCATGGCCCGGGTCGGTTCAGCGGGTATGCTGCTGCCGGCCACCAGCCTGCCGTGCGCCAATTGTCACGGCGCCGATGGTCTGGGGCGACCGGAAGGCGGGGTGCGACCGCCGGACCTGAGCTGGTCGCGGCTCACCAGCACCTACGGCCAGCAGCAGATCAATGGACGTCGTTACCCTGCGTACACCGAAGGCACGTTGGCGCGAGCGGTCCAGGAAGGTCGCGATCCGGCCAACAATCGGCTCGACCCGGCGATGCCGAGATTCGTGTTGTCGATGAATGATCAGCGCAACCTGACGGCCTACCTCAAGCGCCTGGCCAATGACCGCGACCCGGGCCTGACCCCCGACAGTCTGCACTTGGGTACCTTGTTGCCGAGCCGGGGACCGTTGCGCGATGAGGGCGCCACGGTCGCGGCGGTGCTCAATGGCAGCGTGGCGCGGATCAACCAGGCGGGCGGTATTCATGGCCGACAGTTGCGCCTGACCATCGTCGACCCTGGCCCGGATCGCGCCAGTGCCGAGCAGGCGCTGGACCGATTGATCGAGCAGGAACAGGTGTTCGCCCTGATCGCGCCGCTGGCACCGGCGCTGGATGCGGACCTGCCTGCGCGCCTGGAACGGGCCGGGATTCCGCTGATCGGGCCGCTGTCGTTGCTGGGCACGGCCCAGGCCAGTCGGCAGATTTTCGAACCGCTGCCGGGGTTGCGCGAACAGCTGATAGCGCTGGCCGATTACGCCACCCAAAGTTTGCGTGTGCTTCAGGGACCGACGTTGATCACTTACCCGGATGAACCCGGCCAGCGGCTGGCGGCGCAGAACCTCGCTCAATACTTGCAGGATCGCGCTTGGCAAAATGTCAGTCTGCAACTCTACGACTCGGCACAGGACACGTTGCCGCTGGGCTCGCGCTCAGTGTTTTACTTGGGCAGCGGCGGCGGTTTCAGTCGCCTTGCCGCGCGCTTGCAGACAGCGGGGCAAGTGCCTTATCTGTTCGCCGCGTCGAACCAGGTGGCCGGTGATCTGTTGCAGGTGCCCAACGATTTTTCCCGGCGGGTGTTTCTGGCCTATCCGTTCGTACCCAGTGACTGGACGATGGCCGGGCGTCTGGCCTTGACCCAGTTGCGCAAGCACCAGGGGCTCGGCGGTCAGCATGCGGTGCTGCAAGTCGGCGCGTTCAGTTCGATGCTGCTGCTCAGCGAAGGCATGAAGCAGGCCGGACGCGACGCCAGCCGCGACAAACTCATCAGTGCCCTGGAAGGCCTGCATGACTTCGATACCGGCCTGACCCCGCTGATCAGCTTCGGTCCGGGTCGTCGCCTGGGCCTGAGCGGCGCGCATATCGTTACCGTTGACTTGCCCGGCCAGCGTTTTTATCTGGTCGCTCCTTACAAACCCATTGCCGCGACGCCCTGACCGGAGGTCGATCATGAAACTCAATACTCTGCTGATCCTGCTGACAATGTGGGCGCCCGTGGCGTTCTGCAACAATGGCCCGGTGGCTGCGCGGGTCAATGGCGAGGAGATTTCCCAGTTCCGCCTGGAGCGCTATTTCGCCGAGTTTCTGGAAGACCAGGGCCGGGCAGTGGCCAGCATTCGCAGTCCCAAGGCGTACAAGCAACTGCGTCAGGCGGCCCTGGACACCTTGATCGACCGGGAATTGCTGTGGCAGGAAGCCGTCAAGCGCGGGGTGGTGGTCAGCGATGCCACGGTGCAAAGCCAGATCGACCAGACCCGCCAGGCCATCGGCGGTGCCGAGAAGTTCGCCCGGCGCCTGGAAGACGCCGGTTTCGACGAGGCCGCTTTTACCGAGTACACCCGTCGGGACCTCGCGGCCCAGCAGATGTTTGCGCAACTCACCCAAGTCTCGGCGCCGGACGAAAAAGAGGTCCGTGCGTTTTTCGAAGAAAATCGCGCCAAGATGAGCCGGCCAGCGGAGATCCAGGCGCGGCACATCCTGATCAAAGTGCCCCAGGGCGCGGATTCCGCCACAGTCGAGGCCGCGCGACTACGCTTAGAGGAGATGCGGGTGAAAATCCGTCAGGGGGAAGACTTTGCCAGCGTGGCCCGGGCCGGTTCCGAAGACGAATCCGCCAGCAAGGGCGGGGATTTGGGCTACTTTCCTCGTGGGCGTATGCTGCCTGAATTCGAAGCGGCCGCTTTTGCCCTGAAACCTGGGGCGGTCAGTGAACCGGTACGCACGGCCGTTGGCTGGCATCTGATCAATGTGCAGAACCACTTGGAGGCGACCGATGTCTCAGAGGAGCAGGGGCTTGAGATGGTCAGGGCGTACCTTGCCCGACAGCAACAGACCCGTGTTCGTCTACAGGTTCTGGGGCAACTGCGATCAAGCAACCGAATCGAACGGATTGACGATGATTGAAGGTTCCCCCCCAATAGTGGGGGAAAGCTTCAGCACACATCCGAGCGCGTCCCCGCCTTTGGGGGATGGGGTTTCTGGACGAAATGGTTTTTTCATGAAAATCAAAGACGTGTAGCGGTAAAAAAACCGGCGCTCAGCCTGGCATGAAGTGTGCGTTAGCCTCATTAAGGCACGCACTCCCAGGACTGGAACATCGGACCTGCGGTTTCAAGGAGTCGACCTTGTTAAACAAAGTACTGGTTGTCGAAGACGAACAGCTGCTTGCACAAAACCTCAAGGATTACCTTCAGGCGCAAGCGCTGGACGTTCGGATTGCACATGACGGTGTGACGGGTATCGGCGAAGCCGAACAGTTCGCACCCGATGTGATGGTGTTCGATTACCGCTTGCCCGATATGGAAGGCTTTGAGGTGCTCGATGCTGTCCGCCAGAACAGGAACTGTCACTTTGTACTGATTACAGGGCACCCAACCGCTGAAGTGTGTGAGCGGGCCAGGCAACTTGGAGTCAGTCATATCCTGTTCAAACCGTTTCCATTGGCGGAATTGGCCCGAGCAGTCTGCGACCTTCTGGGGATGGAGCGCGAACCCAAAGCAGGCATGAGCACATCCGAAGGTTTTGTCGAACGACGCCAGAGCAGGACCGAGAGTTTCCCGCTGCAGTTGTACGACGGCAGTTGGGTGCTGGCGGATCGTCGACGAAGTCCGCCGACGTCCAGGGCACCAGACGACGAACAATTGCTCACCGGGGAGTAGTGGCGCGACAAGACGTTCCGGCAATCGCCGCAATGGCCTGCCGCGTCGACAGGGCTCAAAGCCCCCGGCGTTGGAGAGCATGCCATGGACCGTCTATCCCTTGCCGTCGAACCGGCGCTGTTGGACTGTGTACCGTCACGATTTTCCAGTGAACAACTGGCCCAGGCACGCTCCCGCGCCGCCAGTTCCGGCGAACGGATACTGGAAGCCCTCGGGGTGTTGTGCGAACTGGCCCCCATGCCCTTCATCGAGTGCCTCGGCGCTACCCTGCATTATCCGGTGCTCGACACCGACAGCCTGTTTCAAGCCACCCCGGTGTTCGACCGGGTCACCCTGGCCCAATGCATCAAGCGCGAATTCATCCTGTTGCGTCACGACGATGCGGTCATCGGCGTATTTGCCGACCCCTTCGATGCGTCACGCCTGGCCTGGATCGATGACTGCCTGCACGGCGCGCCGCTCTATCTGGTGCATGCCGACGACCTGAAAGCTTACCTGGCGCGCCACGAAGAAAGCTTCCACGCGGTGGAGTCGCTCAACGCCCAGGCCGACGCCAATATCGAAATCGATACCCTGCAAAGCCTGTCCCTGACCAGCATCAGCGAAGACGCGAGTGTGGTGGTCAAGCTGGTCAACTCGACCTTGTACGACGCGCTGAAAATGCACGCCAGTGACATCCATTTGGGCACCACCGGCAGCGGTCTGGTGATCAAGTACCGGATCGACGGCGTGCTCAACAACATCAGCAAAATCCAGGGCAGCGAGTTCGCCGAGCAGGTGATTTCCCGGGTCAAGGTCATGGCCGAACTGGACATCGGCGAAAAGCGCGTACCCCAGGACGGTCGCTTCAAGATCGGCATCAGCGGCCGGCAAATCGACTTCCGGGTTTCGATCATGCCCAGCATTTTCGGTGAAGACGCGGTGCTGCGGGTGCTCGACAAACAAGACCTGGCGGACAAGGTCAGTGGCGTGCAATTGCAGGCCTTGGGCTTTGAAGAACACACCCTGCGCCAGTTGCGCAGACTGGCCGCCGAACCCTATGGCATGGTGCTGGTGACCGGCCCTACCGGCAGCGGCAAGACCACCACGCTGTACGCGATGATCACCGAGATCAACCACGGCGTGGACAAGATCATCACCATTGAAGACCCGGTGGAATATCAACTGCCGGGCGTGCTGCAAATCCCGGTCAACGAAAAGAAAGGCCTGACCTTCGCCCGAGGCCTGCGCTCGATCCTGCGCCACGACCCGGACAAGATCATGGTCGGTGAAATCCGCGACCCCGATACCGCACAGATCGCCGTGCAATCGGCGCTCACCGGGCACCTGGTGTTCACCACCATTCACGCCAACAACGTGTTCGACGTGATCGGCCGGTTCACCCAAATGGAAATCGACCCCTACAGCCTCGTCTCCGCCCTCAATGCCGTGCTGGCCCAGCGTTTGATCCGTCTGGTCTGCGCCAGTTGCAGCACGCCGAGCAACCCCACCGATGAGGAACTGCGTCTCTCGGGGCTCGATCCGCGACAGGTCGATCACTACCACTTCGTTCACGGCAAGGGCTGCGGACATTGCCGGGGCACCGGTTATCGCGGGCGTACGGCGATTGCCGAGCTGCTGCACCTGGACGACGAGTTGCGGCAAATGATCGTCGAACGCCAACCCATTTCGAAAATCAAGGCCCTGGCTTGCAGTCGTGGCTTGCGCCTGTTGCGCGAGTCGGCACTGGACCTGGTGCAAGAGGGGCGGACCACGCTCGAGGAGATCAATCGTGTCACTTTTGTCTCGTGATCGTTATGTCGCCGTCCTCGGCGCCAGTGGTGTCGGCCTCGGTCAGCGCCAGGGCAGTGAAACCCTGTGGCTGGGCAGCGTCGGCTTCATCGATGAAGGCTTCCATGCCTGGGCCGTGGCCTTGGACACCCTTGACCGGCTGCTGGCCGAACACACCCGTGCGGGTGCTGAATTGAGCGTGGTGATCTCCGGGCACTTCAGCCGGTTTTGCCTGGTGCCCTGGAGCGACCAGATCAGCAGCCCCGACGAATTGCTCGGATTTGCCCGACTCTGTTTCGAAGACCTTTATGGCACTCCGACTCAACCCTGGAGCCTGGTGCTGTCGGCGGAACCGGCGGGCTGCGACCGCATCGCCTCGGCCCTGCCTCAGGACTTGCTGGAGCGTCTGCGCACGCTGGTCACTGGCCGCGGCCTGCGCTTGCGTTCGGTGCAACCGTACCTGATGGCGGCGTTCAACCACTTCGACAAAAGCCTCGACGCCGGTGACTTCCTGTTCGTGGTCGCCGAGCCCGTGCGCAGCGTGTTGCTGCTGGCGCGGGAAGGGCGCTGGACGGCGGTGCGTTCGGTGGGCAGCAGCGACAGCGATGCCGCACTGACCGCTTTGATCGGCCGAGAAAGCCACTTGCAGGCGTCCGCCAGCGAACGGCCGCTGAACGTTTACCTGCATGCGCCAGCGCGTCTCGATGCGCAGCCAGATGTGCCCGGTGTGCATTTGCGCACCCTCGAAGAAGGCCGGACAACCGTACGCGATGGTTTGTACGTCATGTCCCGGGCGGTGGCCTGACATGCGCGCCCTGATGCTCGACTTCCAGCCGCGTCGTCGCTCCGGTCCATTGGGCTGGGGTCTGCTGGCCGGTGGCGTGGTACTGACGCTGACCTGCCTTCTGATTCAGCAGCACCTCAGTGAACAGGCCGCGCAACAACAAGGCCATCTGCAAACGGCCCAGCGTGAACTCACCGGCGACAGCGGCGCCAAGACAAGCCTGACTCCGGCCGAAACCCGCGAGCAGGCGCAGAACCTGGCCGAGATGCGCAAAGTGTCCCAGCAATTGCGCCGGCCTTGGGAACGCCTCTTCGCCATGCTCGAAGCCATACCGCGCGACGACATCGCCTTGCTGACCCTGACCCCGGATGCCCGCAAAGGCCAGGTCCGGATCAGCGCCGAAGCACGGGATCTGGAAGCCATGCTCGCCTTCCACCGCCACCTCGAAGCCAGCGACGAGCTGTCCGATGTGTCGCTGCTCAGCCATGAAATCGTCGCCAACGTGCCGGAACACCCGGTGCAATTCAACCTGTCGGCTAGCTGGGAGATCGGCGATGCAAATCCCTAGATTGATCGTCCACGAATACCTGCAAGGCCTGGGCGTGCCCGGTCTGGCAGGGCTGGCGCTGCTGATACTGACGCTGATGTACGGCCTGGTCAGCCTGGTGCCGGACTGGCAGTCGCTGCAAACCCTCAGCCAGCAGACCCGCGAAGCCGGCGAGTACCTGGCCAAGGTCGAAGAGGGCACGGTCGCCGCTCCGGTGATGCCGCAACGTCAACTCGACGATTTCCGCAGCAAGTTGCCGTCCCAGCCCCAGGCCACCGTGGCCATCGACAAGATTTACGCGCTGGCGGCGCAGGAGCGCATCACGTTGGCCCGCGGTGAATATTCCCTGGGCATCGATCCCAAGACGCATCTGGCCCGTTATCAGATTCTGCTGCCGGTGCGTGGCAGCTACCCACAACTGCGACGCTTCCTGCACGCCTTGCTCGGGCAGCTACCGGCGGTGGTGGTGGAGGACGTGGAGTTCCAACGTAAAAAAATCGCCGACACCGACCTGACCGGCCGGATCCGCATGACCCTTTACCTGTCGAGGTCATGATGAATACCAAACGCGTAGTGGGCTGGGTGGCGTTCTTCGGTGTGGCGGCGGCGCTGACCTGGTTGCCCGATTACTTCATGCCATCTGACGACTCGGTCGCCGCCGTGGCCGCTCCGACTAAAAGCAAAACCCGCGGCGCGCTGCCTGCCGCACCTGCCAGTGGCAAACCGGCAGTGATCAAGGACCTGAGCCCGGCAGGCGATCTGTTCGGCGCCCGTAGCTGGAAGGCTGCGCCACAGCTCGCCGTCGTCACCGAACAACCCGTCACTGTAATCCCGGTGGTGCAAGTCCCCACTGCACCGCCTCTGCCTTTCCAGTTCATCGGCAAGCTGGATGACCGCTCCGACCTGCAAGTGTTTTTGCAGAACGGCGAAAAAATATACGTCGTGCGCAAAGGGGATGTGATCGACGAAACCTGGCGGATCGAGGGCATTTCCGATGTGGAACTGAGCTTGATCTACCTGCCTCTGCATTTGTCCCAGACCTTGTCTGTGGGGAGCACGCAATGAACAGATCATGCCGTAAGACGATAGGAGCGCTGATGAGCCTTGTCTGCCTCTGTGCAGGACTGGCCGCGTGCAGTTCGGCGCAGGTCGCCAAGGAAGAAGGGACTGACCTGATGGAGTCGGGACAGTACGAAGCCGGCCTGGCCCGTATCGAGGAAGGCCTGCGTGAAAACCCTCGCAATACCGAGCTGCACTTGGCCCTGACCAGCGGCCGTGCCCGTGCAGTAACGGCGCTGCTGACCCAGGCCGACATGGATCGCGCCCAGCGTGATTTCGCGTCGGCACGCATGGGTTACGGCCGGGTGTTGACCATCGAACCGAACAACCGCCGCGCCCAGGATGCCGTGCGTCAACTCGAACACATGCGCAGCCTGGACGACAAACTCGAACTGGCTCGCGGCGACTTGCGGCGCGGCGACATCTACGGCGCCGATCGCCAGGTAAGACAGATCCTCGAACTGGACCCGAAGAACGACGGCGCCCTGGAACTGCAAGGCAATATTCGTCTGGTGCAAAGCCGCAACGTGATTCCGTATCCGCAGTTGCGCACCCGTCTCGACCGGCCGGTGACCCTGGAGTTTCGCGACGCCAATCTGAAGGTGATTTTCGAGGTGCTGTCCCAGGTCGCCGGGTTGAACTTCATCTTCGACAAGGACCTGCGCCCGGACATGAAAGCCACCATCTTCGTGCGTGACGTGCGCATCGAAGACGCCGTGGAACTGCTGCTGCAACAGAACCAGCTGCACCAGAAAGTGGTGAACGAAAACACCTTGCTGATCTACCCGGACTCGCCGCAGAAGCTCAAGGATTATCAAGAGCTGGTGATGCGCACCTTCTACCTGACCAGCATCGATGCCAACACCGCGCTGAATATGGTCAAAACCATGCTCAAGACCCGCGACGTGTTCGTCGATGAACGCCTCAACACATTGACCATGCGCGACACCGAAGACGCCGTGCGCATGGCCGAGAAACTCCTGCAATCCCAGGACCAGTCCAACCCTGAAGTGGTGCTGGAAGTGGAGGTGATGGAAGTCGCTACCCAGCGGATTCTCGACCTCGGCCTGCAATGGCCGAACACCTTCGGTGTGGTCAACAGCGATGGTTCGGCCGTGACCATTCTCGATCAACTTAAAGGCATCAACTCTAGCCGGATCACCATCTCGCCGTCGCCACAGGCCAAGATCAACGCCCAGGACAACGACATCAACACCCTGGCCAGCCCGGTGATTCGCGTCAGCAACCGCGAGCAGGCGCGTATCCATATCGGTCAGCGCGTGCCGATCATCAGCGCCACATCGGTGCCTTCGACCCAGGGCCCGGTGATCACCGAAAGCGTCACTTACCTGGACGTCGGTCTGAAGCTCGAAGTGCAGCCGACCGTGCACCTGAACAACGAAGTGGCGATCAAGATCGCCCTGGAAGTGAGTAACGCCACACCGCTGGAACCGACTCGCCAGGGCACCATTCCGGTCCAGGTCGACACCCGCAACGCACAAACCACCCTGCGCCTGCATGACGGCGAAACCCAGATCCTCGCCGGCCTGATGCGCAACGACCATGGCGCCACCGGCAACAAGATCCCGGGCCTTGGTGACATTCCCGGCCTCGGTCGCTTGTTCGGCAGCAACAAGGACACCGTCGGCAAATCGGAACTGGTGCTGTCGATCACCCCGCGGATCGTGCGCAACCTGCCGTACCAGAGCCCGTCGGACATGGAATTCCCGACCGGCACCGAAACCAGCATGCACATCCAGGCGCCGGATCGCCGGATGCAATCGATTCAGCCTGAGCACATCGATCGGCCGGTCGCTTCTACCACCACTGTTGTCGTCGAGAAGCCTTGATCATGAACGCCTCGCAACGCGGTTTTACCTTGATCGAAGTCGTCGTGACGCTGGCCCTGATCGGCCTGCTGGCCAGTATGGCCGCGCCGCTGACCGAGACCGTGGTGCGCCGTGGCAAGGAGCAGGACCTGCGCACCGCGCTGTACCAGATTCGCGATGCCATCGACGCTTACAAACGGGCTTTCGACGCCGGCTACATCGAGAAGTCGCTCAACAGCAGCGGCTATCCACCAAACCTGCAAATGCTGGTGGATGGCGTACGTGATGTGCGCAGCGCCAAGGGGGCCAAGTTTTACTTTCTGCGGCGCCTGCCCCGAGACCCGCTGGCACCGGTCAAGCGTGATGACGAAGGCGGCTGGGGCCTGCGCTCCTATGACAGTACGGCTCAAAACCCGCGGGAGGGCGAAGACGTCTTTGACGTTTACTCCCAGGCTCGCGGCAAGGGGCTCAACGGAATCAACTACCGCGAGTGGTGAGCCTATGCATCGGGAAAAAGGTTTTACCTTGCTGGAACTGATGGTGGTCATGGCAATCATCGCGACCCTGATGACCATCGCCTTGCCACGCTATTTCAACAGCCTCGAGGCCTCGAAAGAAACCACGCTGCGCCAGAGCCTGTCGGCGATGCGCGAAGCACTGGATCACTATTACGGCGACACCGGGCGCTATCCCGATTCCATCGAACAACTGGTCGAGCAGCGTTACCTGCGGGTGCCGCCGACGGACCCGATCGCCGAACGCAAGGACCTCTGGGTGATGGTGGCGCCGCCTGACGGCGTGCCGGGCGGGGTCGCCGATATTAAAAGCGGTGCCACAGGGAGGGCGCGTGATGGCAGCCTTTATTCCGAGTGGTAAGGCCTCTAACCAGGCGGGTTTCACTTACCTGGGCGTGCTGTTCCTGATCATGGTGATGGGCATGGGCCTGGCCAGTGCCGGCGAAGTGTGGTCGACCGCCTCACGCCGTGATCGCGAACACCAGTTGCTTTGGGTCGGCACCCAGTATGCCCAGGCGTTGCGCAGCTACTACCGCAGTTCGCCGGGCCTGGCCCAGTACCCGAAAGAACTGGCGGACCTGTTGCAGGACGAGCGCTTTCCCAACGCCAAACACCATATTCGTCAGTTGTACCCGGACCCGATTGGCGGTGGCGAATGGACGTTGATGCGCGGTTTCGACGGACGTATCACCGGCCTCTATAGCCCCTCCAAAGACAAACCGCTCAAGCAGGTGGACTTCCCTGCCCAGTGGTCGGATTTCACCGGCATGGCGAGTTATTCGGATTGGCAGTTCGTGGCCGAGAAAGCCTTTCTCGATGGCGCGTCCGGGCCGAAAGGTCCATCGACAAAACCAGGCGTCGGGGCGCTGACGCCATGAACAGACACTGGCTGCCAGCCCTGGTCTTGATGCTGATGACGTCCTTCGTAGCGGCCGACGAGGAGGACGAAATGAAGGGCTTCATCGTCGACGACACGATCTCGCACATCGGCCACGAATTTTATTACGCGTTCAGTGAACGTCTGCGCGCCACCAGCCCGATGGATTTCAACCTGGTGGTACGCGAACGACCCTCGGCACGCTGGGGCAGCCTGGTGACCGTGGAATATCAGCAGCGTTTGGTTTATCGGCGCTTCCTGCCGCCGAACACCGTGGAGCTCAAGGACGAGGCCTATGACGCCGCCGACTGGGTTCGCGGGCAGATCGTCCAGCGCAAGCTGGAAGCCTTGTTACAGGACACCACGGACCTTGAGAGGGACGAATTATGAAAACGAAAACGTTCTTGCACAGCACCGGCGTTTGGTTGCTCGGGCTTGGCAGTTGCGGCCTGGTCCAGGCCACGGAGCTGGTCTACACGCCCATCAATCCATCGTTCGGCGGCAACCCGTTGAACGGAACCTGGCTGCTCAATAACGCCCAGGCGCAAAACGACTACGACGATCCGGACTTGAAAAGCCGTGCCTCGCTGGCCGGGACTTCAGCCCTTGAGCGCTTCAGCAGTCAGCTGCAGTCGCGGTTGCTCGGGCAGTTGTTGGACAACATCTCCACCGGTAATACGGGGAGCCTGTCCACTGACGCTTTTATCGTTAACGTCATCGATGACTCCGGCGCACTGACTATTGAAGTGACCGACCGAGTGACCGGTGAAGTTTCGGAAATCCAGGTGAATGGCCTGGCCCCTTGACGGGGATTCGGGTCAACGGGGAGTTAAGGACATGAAAAAGATAATTGCGCTGGGGCTGATGCTGGCGGCATTACAAGGTTGCAGTCTGCGTGACACCGTGCCGGCCGAACAGGACACCGAATCACCGACCCTGACACCACGGGCGTCGACTTATTACGACTTGATCAACATGCCACGACCCAAAGGCCGGTTGATGGCGGTGGTGTATGGCTTCCGGGATCAGACCGGGCAGTACAAACCAACCCCGGCCAGTTCGTTTTCCACCAGCGTGACCCAGGGCGCGGCGAGCATGTTGATGGATGCCATGCAGGCCAGTGGCTGGTTTGTGGTGCTGGAACGTGAAGGGCTGCAGAACCTGCTGACCGAGCGCAAGATCATTCGCGCCTCGCAGAAAAAGGCCAATACGCCTATGAATATCCAGGGCGAGTTGCCACCGCTGCAAGCCGCAAACATGATGCTCGAGGGCGGGATTATCGCGTACGACACCAACGTGCGCAGCGGTGGGGAAGGGGCGCGTTATCTGGGCATCGACATTTCCCGCGAGTATCGGGTGGATCAAGTCACGGTGAACCTGCGGGCGGTGGATGTGCGCAGCGGGCAGATCCTGGCCAATGTGATGACCAGCAAGACCATTTACTCCGTGGCCCGCAGTGCCGGGGTGTTCAAGTTCATCGAGTTCAAGAAGTTGCTTGAGGCTGAGGTCGGGTACACCACGAACGAGCCGGCGCAGTTGTGTGTGTTGTCGGCGATCGAGGCGGCGGTGGGGCATCTTCTGGCCCAGGGGATTGAGCGCAAGATGTGGCAGGTGGCGGGGGATAAGACGGCGCCGTTGCAGGATGAGACGTTGGATCGGTATTTGACTCAGGCCAAGGTTGTGCCTGAGGGTGAGGAGGAGTGAACCGAGGCGGCCTTCGGGCCGACCTGGTTTGGCTTTGATGTGGATCTTGGCGGCCTTATAGCCGACCAATTTCGTACATGTACCCCGTCCAAACTGTGGGAGCGGGCTTGCTCGCGAAGGCGTCCTGACAGACGACCTATCGTTTGTTGACCGGGTACATATCCATTCCTGCGGTAACGGCCGCTTGTGGTTTCGCTTTTACAGCGAGTCCCTTTTGGCAAACGCGGTACGTGTCAAGGTACCTGTCGCCTTAGTACAGCTGCGACTAGCCCATTGCGCCCTTAACTTCAGGGCGCTCTGGGTTTAAATACACCGCATCTGCCAGCTTCCAGTTCCGTGTCCGAGTACTCCAGCGATTCGGATTAGCTTCCCTGGCATCTTCATAAAGTGCTGCTCTAGCTTGTAATAAAACCGTCGCTTTGCCTTCGTGACGTTCGTTCGGCGTCACATATTTCAAGGCGCTGTGGCGGTGATCTTCGTTGTACCACTCTATGAATTTCTGCACCCAAAGCCTTGCATCAGTGACCGTATCAAAAGGTTGATCCGGCCAGAGTGGGCAGTACTTGGCGGTGCGGAAAAGTGCCTCGGCATAGGCGTTATCGTTGCTCACCCTTGGCCGGCTAAAGGATGGCTCGACGCCCAGCGCAACCATACTTTCACGCAACAAAGAACCTCTCATCACGTGCCCGTTATCCGAGTGCAGCACCAGCGAACGACCCGCTGTGTGTTCACGTAAGCACCCCTTCCTGAGCAGTTCGCACGCGTGTTCGGCGCACTCCACCTCATGTACTTCATTGGCGACCAGCTTGCGGCTGTAAACATCCTTGACCATGTACCAGTAGAAAAACCGACCTCTGACGGTACTAGGCAACCAGGTGATATCCCAGCACCACACCTGATTGGGGCTGTCAGCGCGATGCGTCGTCAGCACCCTGCGTTTCGGGGCTTTGGTTCTGCCGCGACGCACGTTTTGATTGGCTGCTTTTAACACACGATAAAACGTCGACTCCGAGGCCAGGTAGATGCCTGCATCGGCCAGCTTAGGAACGATTTGGTGCGGGGTGAGGCTGGCGTAGCCAGCCTGATTGGCAGCATCAAGCACCGCTTGGCGTTCTGTCTCACTGAGCTTATTAGCCGGAGCTGCCCGTTGAGCCAGTCGTCGTCGATCACAGCCAGCGTGTCGCCAGCGTTGGACTGTGCGCAGGCTCAACCCCAACTCATTGCACGCTCGATATCGACGAGCGCCATTCAGCACCGCGTCTGCAATCAACTTCATGGCTTGCGTACGATCAGAGGCGTCGATCAGTCTTCCTTGTCCTTGCCCCAGATCGCATTGGCTTTTTTTCTGAGTTCCAGCAAAGCCTCCGCCTCAGCACGTCCAGCATCTGACCGGATCAACTGACGTTCCAACTCTTTAATCCGCCGTTGCTCGGCAGTTTTCTCTACGCTGGGTTTCAGATCAGCAAGAATATTGGCGTTTTGGCAGGTCTCGCGCCATTGACGGATTTGCTCCGGGTAGATGCCCTTGATCCGGCAGTATTGAGAGGTTTCCACCTCACTCAACGGTGCGGTTTCCATCACAGCGTTGAATTTATCGGCGCTGGACCATTGATCACTGGTCTTGCCGTTTCCCGGCACGATCAAACCTTTATCTCTAGCCATTTGTCTCCAGTTTCGCAGTGACTGAGGCGTGAGATTAAGCGCAACGGCGAGTTCCGCCACTGAGCGATTGAGGGGCGGCATCATTTGCAGAACGACCCAATCTTTGAAGTCTTCGTCATAGCGCTTGGACATTGCAAAACACCTTCGCCCTCTTGAATGAATGAGTCAATCAACAAGGGCGACAGGTAGCCTGACACGGAGGGAACGCCCCAAAAGGAACCAAAAGGTCTCGCCCCGAGCGTCCGGCCCCTCGCTAAAGCTCGGCGTTCCTTCGCTCCGGTATCCATCCGGGGACACTGCCCTCCGGTCTGCTTCGCGACGACCTACATGCAGCGTGTTCGACTGCGTCGAACGGCGCTGCGCGCCACTCCCCGGATGAACACCTCCACTCAGCCTCCCGAAGGGGCGGGCAAATCAAAAGCTGGCGAGGCGAGCTAACGCTCGGCCTCGTGGTTTGGTTGGGTGTACGCCATTCAACTGTGGGAGCGGGCTTGCTCGCGAAGGCGTCCTGACAGACGACCTGATTTAGGCATGTGTACTGGATTTACTGTGGGAGCTGGCTTGCCTGCGATGGCGGCCTAATAGCCGACCCATCTCCCGCAGATGTATCCAGTCCAAACTGTGGGAGCGAGCCTGCTCGCGAAGGCGTCCTGACAGACGACCTGATTTAGGCATGTGTACTGGATTCACTGTGGGAGCTGGCTTGCCTGCGATGGCGGCCTTCGAGCCGACCCATCTCCCGCAGATGTACCCAGTCCAACTGTGGGAGCTGGCTTGCTCGCGAAGGGGGTGTGCCATTGAGCATTGATGTTGGCTGACACTCCGCCTTCGCGAGCAAGCCCGCTCCCACAGGGAATGTGTACTGATCTGAGAGCCTTGTTTAAAAGTCGTTTAGCGTAACGTCATGAGAGCTACATCGTCTTGCGTCGTTGCCTACAACTACGCCAGAATCCGCCGGCTTGTGCGCTTTGTGCCTAGTCTTTATCGTTTCCGGGCCGCTGACAATTCAGCGGCCGGGTTTAGCGACCCGGACCATTCAAAGTGCATCAGTGTTCCAGACTTTCTTGCAGATTTTTGACGTCTGCAATTACGTTATGGTGGCTGTATGTGGGAGACCTTCGGGTCTACCGGGTGCCTTTGACCGGTTCGCTAACCTGCGTACAGCCGCCACCCTTACTTGTTTAGCGACAGGTTCTGGTGGCGCTATTTTCCAAAGGAGTGTCACCATGTTCAAAGCCACACCCAACCCCCCAGAAACCGACGACGTTTCCCCCTACGCATCACCCGATTCAAAAAAACTCCACGAAGCCGCCGACCGCGCGCTCGACCATTACCTCAATCCCCAAAAAGACACCCCCGAACGCAAGCCCAGCACGATGTTCATCATCGCCCCGGACATCGACACCGAAAGCCTGTTGGCTCACGCCTGTGAATCCCTGGCTTCGGCGAGTGTGATGGCCAGTGATTTCGCAACATTTGTGGAGGGGCCGCAGCGCAGCATGTTGTTGGGTATTCAGCAGGTGATCATGCTGGCCGACCTGGCGGTGAACCGGGCGCTGGATAACATCGATCCACAAGGGTAACCGCCACACCCTTTACTTCAGGTGGACCGCGTTATCGTTCTTCGCGAGCAAGCCCGCTCCCACAATGGATCTGTGTCGTGCACAAAATCTGCGTACGAACACGATCCAGTGTGGGAGCGGGCTTGCTCGCGAAGGCGGCCTCACGGTCAACCAATCTCTGACGGATAAACTCCGAGCCATAAAAAACCGCGACCCTCCACCAAAGGACCGCGGTTTTTTATTGCCGCACGCTTACTGCTGCAAAACAGTCGCCTGGTTAGCAGTCCCCAGTTGCTGCACGGTCGCCATCTGCGTCACACCACTTTGATCAACATTGGCAATGTTCCCGGTCCCACCTTGAGTCACATACGCCACGTTCATGGTGTCCGCCTGTTTCACGGTGATCATGTTATCGCTGCCATACAGCTGTGTAGTGAACGCCTGGTTGCCGGTGCCGGACTGGTCGAACTCGGTGCTGTTGCCGGTGCCGGTGCTGGTGCCTTGGGCCATGTTGGTGGTGCCGCGTTGGGAAGCGATGAGGATGTTGTCGCTGCCATTCTGGTCGAAGTACAGCTCGTTGTAGGTGTCGGCCTGGCTGACGGTGGTTTTGTTGCCGGTGCCGGTCTGGTTGGTGGTCATGATGTGGCCCACGCCGTCCTGGGTGAAGTTGGCGATGTTGCCGGTGCCGACCTGGTTGACGGTTGCGCGCTGGTTGCTGCCGAACTGGCCACCGGCTTGCGGGCCTTTCCAGTTGCTGGCGTAGACCTTGTTGTCGTTACCCACCGAGTTGGCGGTGAGCACGTGGCTGTCGCCGCTCTGATAAGTGAGGTGCATGTTGCCCGTGCCCTGTTGGTACAGCGCCAGGGCCGAGCCGATTGATTCGAACTGGTCGGCGTAGATGGCGTTGAGGTCGCCGACTTGCAGCACCTGGGCGACGTTGTTGTCGCCGAAGCTCTGGTCGACGATGGTTTCGTTGCTCACACCGATTTGGTCGACGGTGGCCTGGCTGGCGAGCTGGGTGTCTTGCCAGACTTCGGTGCCGTTCATGTCGCCAAGCTGGTTGATGGTCACGGTTCCGCCATCACCGTAGCTCTGGTCGCCATAGGCGTAGTTGCCTTCGCCGGCCTGGTTGATGTTGATCTGGCCGGCCAGGTGGCCGATGTGTTCGGCGGTGCCGTAGTTGGCGGTGCCGAATTGAATGACCGTCGCGTTGTTACCGGAGCCGAACAGGAACTGCTCGATGTTGGCTTCGTTGCTGTCACCCCACTGGAAGGTGGTGCCGGTGGCACTGTCCTGGGTTTCCTGGTAGATGAGGGAGAAGTTGCCGGTGCCTTGCTGTTGTTGCAGCGCCTGGTTGCCACCGAGTTCGCCTACCGACTGGCTGGCATGGGCACCGTTGAAGGCGCCGAGCTGTTGTTGGGCGATGGTGCTGCTGTTGTCATAAAGCTGTTCGGCGTAACCGGCGTTGAAGTCGCCGATCTGGTCCTGGGTGATGGTGCTGGTGGCGTTGTCTTGCTTGGCGGCCGCGTCGTTGCCTTCACCGAGTTGGGTCTGGGTGGCGGTACTGAAGCTGGCCTGGAGTTGCTTCACCTCGGCGATGTTGGCGGTACCGACCTGGGCTTGGGTTGAAACGCTGTCGTCGGCCATCGCCTGGGCACTGACAATGACCAGGATGGCGGCGGTGAGGGGCGTCAGTTTGAACATGATGAAACCTCCAAGTGGTGCAGTGCTTTAGCGATATTGTTTGACCGAAACGCTCATGCCGTTTCCCGACTGGGTCACGGCGCTTGAAAGCCCCGTGCCGGCCTGGTCGATGCTGGCGTCGTTGTTGTTGCCGTTCTGGGCGATCTGCGCGCGGTTGTGGCTGCCGTTTTGGGTGATCGCGGCGTTGTTGCCAGAACCTTGCTGGGTGATCAGGGCCATGAGGTCGCTGCCTTGTTGCAGGATGTACGCCTCCTGGTTACTGCCCGACTGGACGATCTGACCGAGCAGCGACTGGCCGTTCTGTTGCAACAGCGCAATGTTGGCCTGGCCGTTCTGATCGATCAGCGCTTGCTGGCCAATCGGCGGTGGCAGTTCGCCGAGGTCGGCGCCCGGAGCCAGGTCGTCGTTCTCCATCAAATCGTCAGCCCACACGCCCGCACTGCTGCAAAGCAGAAGCAGGCAGAGCAGGGCGGCGGTCGACGTTTTCATGGCGTTTTCCTGTGGAAAGTGGCCTGCCCCACTGACCAATCCGGTCAGTGGGGCGGGGGCTTATTGCACGTTGACGGAGACCGTGCGTTGGGTGCCTTGGGACGAGCGGATGGTCGCGGTCGGGTTAGCCGACGGGATCACCGTGGTGCTGTTGCTCACCGTCAGCCTCCAGCGACCGGTCAACGGCACTGCGGTGGTGCCCAGCGTCACCAGCCCGGTTGGGGTGGTTACCTGGATGGTGATGGTGTTGCCGGTGATTACCGATGAGGTGCCCGTGAAGTCCCAGTTGAAGCGGTTGTTGGAACGTGCCGTCACCGTGGCGGCTGTCACTGCGAAGGTTTCCGCAGCAGGCCGTGGCGAGACTTGCACCGTGACCGTCGCCGGGGCCGACAGAGCGCCGAACGCGTCCCTGGCGATGTAGGTGAAGGTTGTGGTGAAGGCCGTGGTGACCGTGGCCGGTGGGGTGTAGGTGACCACGGTGCCGTCAGTGCTGACGGAGCCGCGACCGGCCGCTGGCTGGGTCAGGCTGGTGACGGTTAACGGCACGTTGCCTTCCGGATCGGTGTCGTTGGCCAGCACGTTGATCGGTACCGCTACGCCCAGTGTCGCGATGCTGTCGACGACGGCCACCGGAGACTGGTTAGGCGCCACGGTGATGGTCACGGTCGCCGCAGCGGTCGAGGCCAGGCCTTTGACGTCTTGAGCCTTGTAGGTGAAGGTCGTGGTCAGCGGTGCATTGACGACGGCTGGCGGGGTGTAGACCACCGCTGCCGTGCCGCTCAACGCCACGGTGCCCTGGCCTGCGGCCGGTTGGGTCAACGCGGTGATGCTCAGTGGCGTGTTGCCGTCCGGGTCGCTGTCGTTGGCCAGCAGGTTGAGGGTGATCGGCACACCGAAGCTGGTGCTGCCGGTATCGGCAACGGCCAGTGGCGCCTCGTTTTCGCCGACCTCCGGTGCTGCGCCGACCACCACGACAGGCTCGGTGTCACTGCCGCCCGCGGCGGATTTGATCGTGACGGTGGCGGGTGGCTGCAGCAGATCAGAGACGGTCAGTCGTTGCAGCGTGCCGGACTTCGACAGACGTCCGTAACCCTGAGCGACCATGTCCGGCACCACCACTTCGTCAGACGAGGTGGCCTCGATCAGCAGGCTGTGATTGCTCCAGTTGTAGCGAGCCGTCTGGACTTTCACCACGTCGGTGACTTTGCTCGACACTGCCGTTGGCCGGGTGGTGCCGGTCGGGTTGGTGGCGGTGACCACCACGACCGGAGGCACGCTGCCGTTGAACAGGCGCTGACCGAAGAACAAGCCGTTGTTGTCGCCCGTCATGTTGATCAGGCACGGTGACAGTGGCGGGCCGGGGACCAGGGCAACCGTTTCGCGGAAGCACAGGCTCGAGCTGTTGGTCGATTTGCCAAAGACTTCGACCCGGGTGCTGTTGCCAGTGCCCGACGGGGTGCGCCGGTAGGTGGCGCGGTCAATCTCCACCGGTGTTTGCGCACGGTTGTCGAGGACTTTGCCGGACACGGTGAACAGGTTGGTCTGGATGGTCCCGGCCGGTCCCTGGATACGCACGAAGTTGGTGTTGAACGGGCTGCCAGTCACCGCTTCAGTGAGGTTCGGGTCGCCGACGAAGGTTTCAACTGCGCCGGTGTCCGGGTTCACTTCGGTGTAGGGGCCGTTGACGCTGCGCAGGAACGGGCCGATGTTGCCGTTCAGCACACCGCTGAAATTGCCTGGCGCACCGATGCCGATGTCACGGGTCATGTTGATGGCGCGACGACCCGTCGTGGTGACGTTGATCGTTTCCACCCCGTAAGGGTGGGTGATGGTGTAGACCCCGGCGGTCGGCACCGAGACCCGCAGACGGATCCGCGCGAACGATACCTGATCACCATCAATGGGGGTTTCCGAGCCGAACGCGGCCTCGACCGCGGCCACGTAGACTTCCAGTTCATAGCCGCTGTTGCCGACTTGCGGGATCTCGGTCTCCGCCGCGAACCAGAAGGCTTCTCCCGGCCAGTTGTCGGGGAAGACCATCGGCTGCGCGTCGTCATAGACGCCTGGTTCCGTCGCGAGGACGCACATGTAGGACGGTGGCACGGTGGCCGGCACCCGCGAGCTTGCGGCCCGGGACTGGCACAGTTCCATCTTCAGTTGGTTGTTGTCCTGATACCACATGGGGAATTTCCCCGTGGCAAAGGTATAAGGGCCGGGGTCGACAGCGGCGAGTTGGGCGAAAGCGCTGCCGGACAGCGATAGAGTCAGTCCCAGGGCGTTGAGCGCCAGGCGTGGCCAATTGTTCATGATGCCTCCTGATGAGGATCTGGGCATGTGAGCGTTCATTGCACGATGACCACTTCTTCGGTGTCGCTGCCGCCATTGGATGACGTCACTCGAACCCTGGCCGGTGGAATCGGCGAGATCCCGGTCGCCAGGGTTTTCACCGCACCTTCGCCACTGAGGGCGCCGATGGCGGCCCCGCCGGCGGAGGTGGCAACGAGCACCGGTGGCGAGGTTTCATCACTGGTCGAGGCCACGAGCGTCAGCTGCCCGGAGCTCAGGCTGTATTCGGCACGCTGGATCACCACCAGGTCGGTCAGGGCCATGGATAAGGTGGTCGGTGTGCTGGTGGGAATCGCCACGGAGTTATCGGCGGTTACCTGCACGGTGCTCGGCAAGGTCGGGTTGACCGCGGACTGCGCGTACCAGTTGCCTGCGGTGTTGGCTTCGCTCATGGTCAGTGCCGGAGTGCTGCTGGTCACTGTGGCGGTGGCGGGCGGTGGTGGCGCCATCACGAATACATCCTGCTGGGCCACCGGCGCGCTTTCACCGGCTTTGCGCGAGTAGGTGCTGCGCTGGGTGATCATTGGCGTCGGCCGGACCACCGTCGACAACTTGCCGGAGATGGAAAACAACGTGGTGCGCAGATCCAGGCCGTTCGGCCCTTCGATGCGTACGAAGTTGGTGTTGAACGGGCTGCCGGTGACGGCTTCCTCGAGGTTCGGGTCGCCGACGAATTGCTCGGCCGCGCCGGTCAGCGGATTGGTTTCGGTGTAGGGGCCGTTGACGCTGCGCAGGAACGGACCGACGTCACCGCGCAAGGCGCCGTCGTAGGTTTTCGGCGTGCCGACGCCGATGTCGCGGGTCATGTTGATCGCCCGCCGTCCGGGGACAGGGACGTCGAATACGTCGACACCATAGGGGTGGGTGACGATGTAGGTGCCGGCGGTGGGCACATCGATGCGAATGCGCACACGGGCAAAGCTGAGCTGGTCACCATCGATGGGTTCTTCAGCGGCGAAGGCTGCTTCGATGGCGGTGCCGAAGGACAGATCGATGCCCCTGGCGGCATCGACGATTGCCGCATCGGCGGTGAACCAGAACGTCTCGTCAGGGAAGTTGGTCGGGAAGACGATCGGTTGCGTGTCGTCGAAGACCCCGGGAGTCGGCAGCAACGTACACATGTACGAAGGCGCGCCGGGTGCACCGGGGGCCCTTGAGCTGACGGCCTTGGACAGGCACAGGTCAAGGGTTCGACCATGGGTGTCCTGATACCAGGCGGCGAAAAAGCCGTTGGCGGGCAGGTAGGGTCCGGGATCGACGGCATACAGCGCCGCCTGAGCGACGCCTTGGGCTAGAGCACTAACGACCAGGGCGGCCGCAGTTTTGGACAGTAAAGGGTGCATGAGTATTCCCTCTATCAGAGTACCTGCCCCGTAGGGATGGGTCAGTTAACAGAGCTTCGGCAACTTCCATACCAACCGCCGAAAACGCGCGGCAGAGGCCCGGAACACCGGCATGTGACGTAGAGACGGCAGCAGAAAGCCCGTCGTGGGGAAAGGGCCACTGTCCCCAGCATTGGGGGCAGATGGGGGAACGGGGGAGGTGGGGGGGACGAGACCCAAGGTCGGGCGATCGGCCATTAGTGGGCTATAACCCTATAGGGGAATCGTCGAGAACAACGTCCATGAGCATGCCTGCAAAAACACTCCAGTCCGAGGAAGTCGATGTCCGACTGCGCGCGCGCAAGCAGCCATTCAATCTGCTGCGCTGGTTTTCGCTCATCAGCATGGCGGTGATCGGCACGGTGGCGGTGGCGCTGGGGTCGGTGTCCACGCGGTTTGTGATTACCGAAAGCGTGCAGCGCGATGCCTTGCTGACGTCGCAGTTCGTTCAGGCGATTGCCTCGGCCGAAGTGAGCCACGTGGCAATTCCCAACGTGCGGACCATGGGCGAGTTGCTCGACCCGCGCAAAGACAAGGACTTCCCCGACGTCGACCCAATGGCCCGTGCCAATGCCCGGGGTGAGTTCCTCGACCATATCGCGCATTTGCCGGACGTGATCCTGGCCAACATCTATGCCCCCGACCGCATGGTGATCTGGTCGACCAACCCGGCATTGATGGGCACCATGATCCATACCGACGATGACCTGGATGAGGCCTTCTCCTCCAAGATTCCCGTGTCGGCCAGCTATCACGAGGTCGATGAAACCCGCATGGAACAGAAGTTCGTGACGCCCCCGGAATACATCTTTATCGAGAACTACATTCCGCTGTTCGATGCCGATGGCAAAAATGTCACGGCGATGGTCGAGATCTACAAGGAACCCAAGGACCTGATCAACCGCATGGTGCGCGGTCTGGTGCTGATCTGGCTGGCCACCGCCTTGGGGGGCGGGCTGATTTATCTGGGGTTGTACTGGATCGTGCGCCGGGCAGCGATCTTGCTGGCGGCCCAGCAAAAACAACTGATCACCAACGAAACCTTTGTGGCCCTGGGCGAGATGTCGTCGGCGGTGGCCCATAGTTTGCGCAACCCGTTGGCGACCATTCGTTCAAGCGCCGAACTGGCGCTGGAGTTCGACGGCGGCACGGCGCACAAGAACATCAACGACATCATTGGCCAGGTCGACCGCATGTCGAAGTGGGTGCGGGAGCTGCTGCAATCCTTGCGCCCACTCAATGACGAGTCCGAACCGGTGAATCTGGTAGCAGCGCTGCACGACAGTCTGATGGCCTTCGAGCACCAAATCGCCAAGGCCGGGGTCCACGTTGTGTTCGAGCCGACGCAGACGCCCATGGTGTTGAGTCAACAAGTGCAACTGACCCAGATTCTCAACAGTTTGCTGGCCAATGCAGTGGAAGCCATGGACAGCGGTGGCACGCTGACGATCACGCTGGAGTCGACCGATTCCCGGGGCGTCTGCCTGATGGTGAGCGACACGGGCAAAGGCATGACCGAAGAACAGCGCAGCATGGCCTTCCGACCGTTTTTTACTACCAAGCAAGGCGGGCTCGGTGTGGGGTTGGTGTTGGTCAAGCGGATCATGGAGCGTTTCGGTGGAGAGGTAACCCTGGACAGCCGTGAGGGCGAGGGCACGAGTGTGCGGCTGTCGTTCAGGCTGGTTCCCTGACATTGGGTGTGAGCTTTCCCCATTAGCGGGTGGGATGCCCCAGTCGATTTGTTGGGCACGGCACCAGAACCTTGGTAGGTCGTTGTTTTGTTGAGTATTAATTCTTTCGTATAAAACTGTTACATCTGGCGAGTTCCTTGCAGAACCACCATCACCTCCTTCAAGACGTCGAGGCGGCTGGTGATGGACAGTCATTCGCAGTTCCCCCTTCAAGTGGTTCGGTCTTGTAATCCCATTGAGCGTCCTGCTGACGATGGCGCTGACCCTGCTCAAAATCTGCGCCTGAATGAGAACGCTGCGCAATCCATCGTGGTTTTTTTACACGTACAAACCCGTCGCCAACAACCGCTTCGATCGGCGCAGATGCAATAGCGGCGAAATACTATCAGTGCGGCCGTCAATCACGATCAATGCCACCTACACTGATCGGGAATGCGGCTGAAAAGACTCAATGCCTGCATCCAGGAAAACCCCTTATGCAGATACTGGAACAACAAAAAATGCCTGCGCCGGACACCCCGACAGCAGGAGGCCAGGGCTGGCGCGGACAGTTCAATTTACTGCGCTGGTTTTCTCTGGGCAGTTTTTTCATCATCGCCGCCGTGGCGCTGGGGCTGGGTTACATTTCCACGCGGTTCGTGGTCGAGGAGAGTATCGAGCGCGATTCCATGCTGACCGCGCAGTTCGTTCAGGCCATGGGGGATGCCGAAATTCGCCACGCCTCGATTACCCCGAACAGAACCATGGGCGAAATGCTCGACCCGCGCGATGACCACGCCTATACCGACGTTACGCCAGAAACCCGGGCCTCCGCGCGCATCGAGTTTCTCGATCACGTAGGGAATCTTCCGGACCTGTTGTTGGCCACGGTATACGCCCTCGATCGCACCGTGGTCTGGTCGACTAACCCCGCGTTGATCGGTGTGCGCATTGAAGACGACGATGAGCTGGACGAGTCCTTCGAAATGAAGGAAGCGGTATCCACCAGCTACCACGAGGTCGATGAGGAACGTCCCGAACAGCAATTACCTCGTGCACCCAAACATATGTTCATCGAGAACTACATCCCGATGTTCAATGCCGACAAGAGCAAAGTGATTGCCATGGTGGAGATCTACAAGGAACCCACGGACCTGGTCGAGCGCATCCAGCGTGGCTTCAAGGAGATCTGGCTGGCGACCCTGCTCGGCGGGGTGGCGATTTACCTGGGGCTGTTCTGGATTGTGCGGCGTGCGGCCATGCTGCTGCAGAGCCAGCAGAAGCAACTGATCAACAACGAAACCTTTGTCGCGCTGGGGGAGATGTCTTCGGCGGTTGCTCACAGCCTGCGCAATCCGTTGGCGAACATTCGATCCAGCGCCGAACTGGCCCAGGAAGTCGCCAGCCAGAATGCGCAGAAAAACATCGGCGACATCATCAGTCAGGTCGATCGCATGTCGCGCTGGGTCCGCGAGTTGCTGGTGTCGCTGCGGCCGGTGAATGACGACTACGAAACGGTGGACCTGGTGTTGGTCATCGACGATACCCTGAGTGCCTTCGAACCGTTGATCAAGCGCTCCGGCGTCGAGGTGCGCTTCACGCCGCACAGTTGCCCGCCGGTGGTCAGTCAGCAAGTGCTGCTCACGCAAATTCTCAATAGCCTGTTCGCCAATGCCCTGGAAGCCATGCCCAAGGGTGGCGTGCTGAGTATCGATATCGGCTCGCCGCAGTCGGGGCACTTGTCCATGACCCTGAGCGACACCGGCAAGGGCATGAGCAAACAACAGCAGCAAATGGTCTTCAAGCCGTTTTTCACCACCAAACAAGGCGGGTTGGGCGTGGGCCTGGCCCTGGTCAAAAGAATAATGGAGCGTTTCGAAGGCTCGGTTGAACTCACCAGCCAGGAGCAGGAAGGAACCCGCGTGCGTCTTAATTTCAAAGTAGCAACGGGAGGGGAATATGGAGCACAGCATACTGCTGGTCGAGGATGATGAACTCCTCGCCGAGAATATTCAGACCTACCTGGAGCGCAAAGACTTCGAGGTAACGGTCTGCCATTCGGCTGAAGATGCGCTGGAGCAATTGGGTACGTTTGCCCCGGACGTGGTGCTGACCGACAACTCGTTGCCGGGCATGAGCGGTCACGACCTGATCCAGAAGCTGCGCATCAGCGCGCCGGATCTGAAAGTGATCATGATGACCGGTTACGGCAACGTCGAAGACGCCGTGGTGGCGATGAAAGAAGGTGCCTTCCATTACGTCACCAAACCGGTGGCCTTGCCGGAACTCAAATTGCTGCTGGACAAGGCCCTGGCCACTGACCGGATGGAGCGCACGCTGTCGTTCTATCAAGAGCGTGAGGCGCAGAAGTCAGGGGTGCAGGCGATGATTGGCGAATCGGCGCCGATGCACTATTTGAAAGACACCATTGGCCAGTTGCTGGACGCCGAGCGGCGGATGGCCAACACCGATTTGCCGCCCGTGCTGGTGGAAGGCGAGACGGGCACCGGCAAGGAGTTGGTGGCCCGTGCGCTGCACTTCGACGGTCCGCGCAGTAAAGGCCCGTTCATTGAATTCAACTGCGCCTCGATTCCGTCCAACCTGGTGGAGTCGGAATTGTTCGGTCACGAGAAGGGCGCCTTCACCGACGCCAAGGACCGTCGCGTCGGGCTGGTGGAAGCGGCCGATGGCGGCACGCTGTTTCTCGATGAAGTCGGCGAAATGGACCTGCTGCTGCAAGCCAAACTGCTGAAGCTGCTGGAAGACCGCACCATTCGCCGGGTCGGCTCGGTGAAGGAGCGCAAGGTCGATTTGCGGGTGATCAGCGCCACCAACTGCAACCTCGAACAAATGGTCCAGCAGGGCAAGTTCCGCCGCGACCTGTTCTTTCGCTTGCGCATCATCTCGATCAAGGTCCCGCGCCTGTATGCCCGCGGCCAGGACATTTTGCTGCTGGCCCGGCACTTTCTGGCGATCCACGGCAAACGCTATGGCAAGCCGCACCTGCATTTCAGCGACCAGGCCGAAGCGTTGCTGCTCAGCTATAGCTGGCCGGGCAACGTGCGCGAATTGCGCAACATGCTTGAGCAAACCGTGTTGCTGGCCCAGAGCGACACCATTGCCGCCCATCAGTTGAACGTCTGCCTGAGCCTGGTGGACGAGCCGCTGGCGTTTCAACAGGAACCCCAACACAGCGAACCACGTCCGACCTACAACGGCACCGAGTCGATGAACCTGCCGGAAGTGGAGCGCGACATGGTGCGCAAGATGCTCGACAAGACCGACTGGAACGTCACCAAATCTGCACGGCTGCTGGGCCTGAGCCGCGACATGCTGCGTTACCGGATCGAAAAACTCGGCCTCGCGCGCCCGGACAAACGCCAGTGGTAGACGTCATTGCATCACCGGCCCCTGACGGCTCAGGCACGCGAGCAGGCAGGTGGGATCGAGGACTTCTTCGTTCACGTAGATGCCGCGTTGCGAATCGTAGGAGCGGATGAATACTCGAACGGTGGCATCGGCTACCGTCGGCAATCTTGAGTCTGAGAACTCATGCTGGCTCGCAATCGGGATGAAATCCTGAGGGGCTGTCGGGATGTATGAACGCGGCGGCACCGTGCTCAGGGAGGGCGGCACAGGATGGGCGAAAGGTTGATCCGCGCCGTAATAGTTGAAGTCGCTGCTGTAGTCGCTGGTGGGCGTCAGGTTGTCGGCCGCGTGAGCGCCGGTGATGACGGTCAGGCAGAGGGCAAGCAGCAGCGTCGATTCGGTTTTGTTCATGGCAGCACCTGCGAAATCGGTTTTCCCGCATTTCCCCAAGGCCATTAACTATAGCTCTCGTACAGGCACGCGTTCGCGAGGCCCGGATTACAAGATTCCAACAATCGCCAAATGGGTTTTTTCAGAACGCTGACCTAGACTCGTGCCGGTCAATCAAGACCCGAGATCTGGAGCGCGCAATGGAAATGCCGACAAAAGAAAAAGCCATCGCCAGCAACCGCGATGCCTGGAACGACTCCGCCCGACACCACAAAGACACCGCTGAATGGCAGGCCATTTTGATCGCCGTGGCTCATGGGGATTTTTCCTGCCTGGATGAAACCCTGACCGGTTTGTTGGAACAGGTGGGTGTCGACGGCAAGGATGTTGTGCAACTGGGCTGCAACAACGGTCGCGAAAGTCTTTCGCTGTTTGCGCTGGGGGCCCGCAGCGTCGTGGGTGTGGATCAGTCCGAGGCCTTTCTCGATCAGGCACGGGAGCTGGCATCACACTCGCCCCACGAACCCGAATTCGTCGAAGCGGATATCCATCACCTGCCGCGTGAGCTTCATGGCCGTTTCGATATGGCCCTGATCACCATTGGCGTATTGAACTGGATGCCGGACATCGGCGAATTCATGCGTCACGTCGCGCAAACGCTGAGGCCGGGCGGGGCACTGGTGGTGTACGAAACCCACCCGTTCCTGGAAATGTTCGATCCCGAGTCGGCCGATCCCTACCGTCCCGAAAGCTCGTACTTTCGCAGCGAGCCTTTTGTGCAGGATCAGCCGATTGTCTACGAGGGTAAAGTCGAACAGCAGGCCGCAACGTCCTACTGGTTTGTCCACACCCTGGGCGCGCTCTTCAGCGGAGCGATCGAGGCGGGGCTGCAGATCAGCCACTTCAAGGAGTACCCGCATTCCAACCGCGAGGAACTCTATGACCGTTATCAGCAGCAGGTGGCGCAGTTGCCGTTGTGTTTCACTTTAGTGGCGGTGAAGCACTGAGATTCCGGACTGAATAATGTGGTGCTGCGATTGACGCCTTCGCGAGCAAGCCCGCTCCCACAGTTGATCGTCGTTGAACACAATTGCTGTGTTCGCTGAAGATCCCTTGTGGGAGCGGGCTTGCTCGCGAAAGCGGTGGAACAGCCTCCTCAGGACATCAAGCGTTCGCCGCCCCCGTGACCACCGGCCGACCCGGTTTGCGCAGTGGGTCCAGGCGCGAGCCTTCGTAGCGGGTTTCGCGGTAGAAGCGCCAGCGGCCGAACAGGCCATAAACGTGGGTGACTCGGCCCTGTTCGTGATAGCCCATGCGGATGTGCAGTTTCAGCGCCGGGATGTTGTGGGTTTCGCAGACGTCCACCACCTTGTTGCAGCCCTGGGCTGCCATTGCCGCCCATAGGTTGATCTGGGCGTCCACCGACAGGCTGGTGCCGAAGAAGGCGCGGGTCATCTCGCCACCGAATTCGAAGAACTCACCCGGTTTGACCGGGAACCAGCAGCCGTAATAGTGACGGTCGTGGTAGTCGCGCATGCTGCCCCAGATGAAGGCGATCGCATGGCCCTCATCGTCCAGGTACATCTGCCCGGTATGACCTTCAGCGGCGAGTTCGGCCATGGTTTCGACCCGGTCACCGAAGTGCTTGGTAAACGCCGTGGCGTTTTCGGGCGTAATGGTGACCAGACGCACCTTGGGATACGGGCGCAGTTTGTGCGGCGCCACGGGGCTGACCAGGTCGCGCTCCATCCACAAAAGCTCCCAGTGGAAGAACACATAACGCTTCCACAACGTGTTGAACGTGCGGCCCAGACCTTTTTGTTTGATGCGTTCGCGAAGCTTGTCGATGACGTTCATGACGCTCTCCTTAGCCGGGGCCAGGGTGTGGTTGGAAACGCTTTTGATGGGTATAGATCAAGGTTGCAAATTAATGTCAAAGCGCCATTTTTGAATTTGTTGCAACTTATGTAGCTCATTCCAGTGCCGCTGTGCCGGACTGCATAAACTGGCTGACGACACCGTAGGAAATACGTGGAACACCGTGCAGGCGCCGCTCTAGCACGCGGGTTAGCGACTCATCTGGAAGCAGGTAGGCGTCGCCGAAATCGGCGCCGAGCTGGGTCGGGTGGGCAACGATTTCCAGTACGCCGTCGGTCGGCACTTCGATATCGCGCAGGTCCACTGGCGTGCAGACATAATCGGCGGTTACGCCGGCGAGGCTGCGCAAACGATGATTGAGCAATTCCTTGAAGACACGCTTGGGCAGGCTCAGGTTTTGCCCCAGATTGCGTGCCAATCGCACGGCAACGCCCTGGCGGGCAGCGAAGCGGGCGACGATCTCGCCGATCGGCCAAATGTTGTGCACGTGCTGATGGGAATCCAGATGGCTGGGACGCAAGCCATTGTCGAGGCAGTGTTGCCATTGCGCTTCGAGTTCTTCCAGCACCGCGGCCCGATCCCGGCGGTTGAGCCACACGCGATGGCGCGGCAGGTTGAGGTCGAATACGCCGGCACCGTCGCAGAAGTTCGTTCGACCCAGAATCGACTGGCTCAATGGCCGGCCGTAGGTGAGGTTGAAGTGCAGCCCGATCCGGCCTTCGAGCAGCGGATGCCGGGCCAGCACGCACGCCGCTTCGAAGGCCGGCATATTAGCCATGGCGGTGGCGGAGCTGATGATCCCGGCCTGGAAAGCCCCCAGGATCACTGCGTTTTCGCAGGCACTGAGGCCGAAATCGTCAGCGTTGACTATGACTTGTCGAGGCATGTTCTCCCTCCATGATTGTTTCGGTGGGTGCAGTCGGTTTGGCTACAGGAGCAGGCACAGAAGCGGCGATGGGTGTTGGTGTAGCGGCGGACGCCGCACGCCGGGCTCGCCATTTTTGCACCGAAGGTTTGAGCCGCTGCCAGAGTCGCAGGGCCAGCCCCAAAGCGAGGCCCTCGGGGCGCCAGGAATAGAAACTCCAGCGCCAGTGTTCCAGTTGCCCGGTCATGCGCTCATGGAGTTGATGGCTGGAGTTTTCCAGGCTGACGCGCGAAGCATCGATCCAGTGCCAGTTATCGTCCAGGCCCCAACGAATCCACTCTTCGAGCAGGACTCGACCGCTGCCCAGGTCGGCGTATTGCGGCAGGAACGCCAGGTTGTAATCGTACAACCGACCCTGTTCCAGCAACCCGAGGCGATAGCTGATGCAGCGTCCGTCCAGCTCCAGCACCACCACCCGCACCAACCCTTGGGCGGCGAGGGCGGTGAAGGCCCGGTCCATCCATTGGCGATGACGCTCATCGGCAAAAATGCCGACGCCTTCATCGCCTTTCCAGCTCACTGCTTCGACCTCACTGATGGCCTGCAACAACGGCCCCATGGTCGAAGCGTCGGGGGTGATGCGCCGAACCTGGGCACCGCACGCGGCAATTCGTTTGCGCGCCCGGCGCAGTTTGTAGCGCGGATCGCCAGACACTTCCTGGCGATCGGCGTCGCTGATCAGGTGCACCGGCGCTCGACAACTGAGGCGCCGTTCACCGGCGGAGCTATGGGTCATCCATTCGGTCAGGGCGCTTTCGGCGCCGACCGGTTCGGACAGTTCATTAAGTTGCAGCAGGGCATGGTGCAGGCGACGGCGAATCTCGATCAACGCCTTGCGCATGTCCGTAGCGTCCAGGCAAGTGAGGAGTGCGAGGCGGTCGGTAAGCGGATACCCCAGGTGATGCAGCACCCTGAACGGCAGTCCGCCGAAACGCTCGACGGACGCCACCAGCGGTAGACACAAGACCAGTTCCTGACCCTGCCAGCCGAGCAGAACGTGCAAGCGTTCGTCGGCCGTCAGTGCCTGTTCCGACGCAGACATCCAGGCCAGCGCGTTGAACGGCGTGTGGTCCATCACTCGCAGACGCAGCGCTTCATACGCCGCTGCGGGAAAGTCTGCGGCGCACAACGAAGTACGCCATTCAAATCGCGCTGTCATAGGCTCAGGCCGCCTTGGCTGTAACAGGTGAGCGTTCTGGTTTGCGCAAGGCATCCAGGCGTGAGCCGGTGTAGCGGGTTTCGCGATAGAAGCGCCAGCGGCCAAATAGTTCGTACACGTTCATGACCCGTCCCTGTTCCTTGTATCCGGTGCGAATGTGCAGTTTGAGGGCCGGGACGTTGTGCCACTCACACACGTCCACCACCGTGTGGCAGCCTTGGGCGTGCATGGCTTTCCACAGCTCCGTTTGCAGGTCCATCGACAACTTGGTGCCCCAGTAGGCCCGGGTCAGTTCCCCGCCGAACTCGAAGAACTCGCCTTCTTTCACCGGGAACCAGCACCTGTAGTAGTGCCGGTCGTGGTAGTCCCGAGAGGCGCCCCAGATGAACGCCACCGCGTCACCCTTGTCGTCCAGGTGCATCTGTCCGGTGTGACCTTCCCGGGCCAGTTCGGTCATGGTGTCTACCCGGTCACCGAAGTGACGTGTGAAGGCCCCGGTATTGTCCGGGGTGATGGTGACCACGTGCAGTGGCGGGTAGGACTTGAGTCTATGGGGTGGCACCGGGCTGACGAGGTCGCGCTCCATCCACAGCAGTTCCTCGTGGGAATATACGAAATGCTTCCATGCTTTTTTGAAGGTGGCACGCAGTCCTTTTTGCCTGATGTGATTGCTGAGCTTCTTCAAAATACTCATGTTATTGACTCCTGACGGTCTACACCGTGAGTGGAGTGATGCAACGCACGGCGAGAAGCCCGCGTGGCAAAGCATTAGATGAGAGTTCATGAGGCGCTCCAGCTCAGGGCGAACAGGGTTTCCCCCGGCAGTTCAAAGCTGACGCGTCCGTTCTGGCAGGTGAATGGCGCGTCGCGGCTACGGTTGTCGGCGCCAAAGTAACGCAATGAGCCGTTGGTCAACGGACACATCGCCCCGGTCAACGCCACACGCTGCAGCCGCTTGCCTTTGTTGACACCCAGCATGCTGCGTTTGTGGTCCTCGGCCATGGCCAGGACATCGACTTCGAAGGCGTCGTTCTCCAGCCACATCACGTCGTGCAGCCAGTGCCGCTGGATGAACTGCTGGGCCAGCCCGACGGGTTTGAGTTCGAAACGATTTTCGCCCAGAACCCGCAACATCCCTTTGGGGTAGTTCGGTTCGTCGGCGGCCTGGAACCAGCTCAGCATGTCCAGCAAACCGTCCTGGGCCGAGTTGATGACCACCGAGGTCCACCACAGGGAGGCGAAGTGGGTTTCCTGATCGTAGGGGCTCAGGCTGGAGCCGCTGGACATGTTGGTCTGGTCCAGCAGCAAGGCCTTGCGCGGACGGCCCTGGGCATCGAGGCCCACCAGGTTGGCAGCGCGGCGCACGCTGTCGCGGTAGACCCGGGTGGCCAGCAGGTCACGGATCATCCATTCGTGCCAGGCCAGGGCGTCAATCTGCTCACCGGATTCGGCCAGCATGCGTTTGGCCCAGTCGATGCCGCGTTTGTCGGCAGCGTTGTTGGCGAACGGACCGTTGACCAACCGCGAACTGGCGGGCATGACGATGCGCACGCCGGCCTTGGCGTTGGCGGGATTGCTGCGCACTTGCCGGGCCATGCTGGTGAAGATGCTTTGATAGCTGGCGTAGTCCGGGTAATTGAGGTTCGGCTCGTCGGCAAACCCGATGTAGTGGGTGCCTTTGCCGCCCAGGGCGCGGGTCGCGGCGAGCCAGGCGTCGAGGCCGGCGTTGCTCGTGGTGTCGGCGCGCAGGTCGGCCTGGCGCTGGCTGCCGGCCAACAGCGTGATGTCCTGGGTGATGCCGAAACGGTCCTGATACAGCTGACGGAATGCGTCTTCGTAGTGCGGATTCTTCGCGGTGATGTCGACGAAACTGTAATAGGTAGCCGCTCGTGGTTTGAGGGCGTCGAGTACCGCATAACTGGATTCAGGCGGCATCACGTAGGGCAGGGCGATGCCCAGGTTTGGCGTGTTGCCCAGCACTTTATCGTGCAAGGTCAGTCGGGTCTGGCCGTCGTCTTCGCGCAGGGGTTTGAGCTGCTGCGGATTTTGCGCAAACAGGTTGGCACTGCCGTCGAGCCAGAACGCCGCTTTGCCGCCGCCTTGCAGGCGCAGGCGCCAGACCTGATCGGCCTTGGTCACGGGCAACTCGACCTGATCGAACTGCCAATAGGCGCGGTGGGGCTTGAGGGTCAGCGACAGTTGTTGACCGTCGCCCTCCCGCTGGGCTTGCAGGGCGCTGACACCGCCATGGAACTTGCCGGCGAGCACCGCGTGTTCACCGGCGGCGACCTTGAAATACAGCTCATCGCCATCGCGGGTTTCGGCGCTGAAATGCACTTTCGCCGGGGCAAACAGCGCCACCGTGCGTTCGTCGTGCTCGATCCGGTAACTGCGGAAGCTGTAGCCTGGAATTTCCAGTCGATAACTGGAGGCGCTCGGTGCCAGCGGCCAACTCTGGGTGCCGCGGGATTCGCTGGCGGCAATCAGTCGTTCGCCCTGAAGTTTGCCTCGGCCGTCCAGCAGGTAGAGGCGTTCTTCATTGGCATCCGCCTGCCAGGCCGGCACCCAGCGAACGGTCAGTGTGTCGGGATGATCCGGTTGCAGGTACAGACTGCCGTCGCGAATGTCGGCCCAACGCATCGGCGCAGCCTGCGCGCTGAGCGAGAGGCCGAGGGCCAACAGCAGCGCGAGGCGTTTCATGCCGACTTCCGTTGCAGCATCAGCAGCATCGGTGCTACGTCGCTGGGCAGGATGATCAGGGTTTGCCAGACCGGTACGTGGCTCAACCGGCAATACATCACCAGCAGCGCAATGGTCACCGCCAGGTAGGCAATGGACGAGGCCGCCGCCGCGCCGACGATGCCGTAAGCCGGAATCAGCACCAGGTTCAGCGCCAGGTTGAGCAAGGCGCCGAGGCCCATCAGCAGCGATATCGTGCCGGGGCGGTTCTTGCCCAGCAGGTCCAGGCGCAGGATGCTCGCGTAGCACAGGCCGAGCAGCCCCGGCAGCAGCGCCAGCAACGCTGGATAGGCCGGCTGGTAGGCGGCGCCGAACAGCGTAATGATCAGCCATTCACCGATCACGGCCATGGTCAGGCAGGCGCCGAGCATCACCGTGGCGGTGAGGCGCAGGGCCAGTGGCGTCACTTTTTCGATGCCTTCTTCCTGTTGCAGCAGGCGTTTCATCAGCGGCGTGGTCACCGCTTCGGGGACGATCAGCAGCAACTCGGCGGCGGCGCTGGCCATGGCGTAATGACCCAGCGCAGTGCTGCCGAGCAGCGCGCCGATGAACAGATAGTCGGAGCGCAGGATCACTTGCTGAAACAGCAAATCCGGATGGCTGCGGGCGCTGTAGCGCAGCAATTCGTTCTGGCTGGCGCGATCCCATTGCAGCTTCAGTGGCTGGGCACGTTTGAGCCAGAACCAACCGGCCAGTACCACCAGGCTGATACCGGCCAGCCAACTGATCAGCGCGGCTTCCAGCGCAGCGTCTTTCCACATCCAGAACAAGGCGAGGAACAGCAGCAGCGGCGCCAGGGATTCCACCAGCCGCAAGACATTGAACGCCACCACACCGCCCGATGCATTGTGCAACGTCAGCAGGCCACTTTTCAGCACGGTCAGCGGCACCGCCATCAGCAATAACCAGGCGAGCAAACCCAGTTGCGTGGTGATGTCCAATTCGCTGCCGAACTCCCGTGTCAACGCCACCACCAGCAAGGTCAGCAGACCGGCGAGCAAACAACCGAACACCAGCACCTGACTCAGCAGCAACCCCATGGGCCGTTGCTTTGCAGCCTGCAAACCCACCGCCGAATTCAGTCCGCCGCTGGTGGCGGCGCTGATCAAGTCGGGCAGGGTGCTGAGCAGCGCAAACAAGCCGCGTTCGCTGGGCCCGAGAATCCGCGCCAGCAACACATTGCGCAGCAAACGCAGGGCGATCATCGCCAGTTTGGTGCCCATGCTCAGGGCCAAATGCTTGAGGTAGTGGCTGCGGCTCATGGACGGGCTCCGCGGTAGATGCGCCACGACAGCAGCTGCGGATTGCGCGCGATGCGCTGGCTGACGCCGAACCGTGGCAGGGCCAACGGATCTTCGACACCCCGATAGATCCCCGTGCCGGTGCCCAGAGCGAAGGGGAAATGGTGCTCGGCCACGTGTTGGCGAACCCGCGCGTCATTGTCGCCATTGGGGTAGCAGTAGACCGGCAGCGGACGGTTGCAGCCGTTCAACAGCGCGTCGCGGCTGCGGCTCAGTTCTTCGTCGAGACGCTGATCGTCGAGGCCGGTGAGAATCGCGTGACTGGCGCCGTGAGGACCGAAGCGGATCAGCCCGGAGGCTTCCATCGAGCGCACCTGGTGCCAGTCCAGCGCTTGTGGCATCGACTCTTCCGGACACGCATCGGTCAGGCGACTGAGCTCCTCCGGGGGCAGGGTTTTCAGGCTTTGCAGGAAATGCAAAAGTGCCAGGCTACGGCGCTGCACATCCGCATCATTGAGCAACGCTGGCAGCGGGCGACCGACCTGTTGCAGGCATTCGATCAGGTGTGTCCGGGCTTGTTCGCCATGGCTGTTCCAGAGGGTTTCGCCGATGCTTTCCCACCAAAAACGCTGGCGGCTGCCGATGAAATCCGTGGACAGGAAAATGCTCGCCGGCACCTGATGTTTCTTTAGCAGCATGAAAGCGTTCAAGGCGTTGTCGCGCCAGCCGTCGTCGAAGGTCAACGCCACTTTGGGCCGCTCCGAGCGCTGCGTGCCCGGTTGCAGGATCTCCATCAGCGGCACGCAGTCGAAGTGTTTTTTCAGCCAGACCAACAGATGCTCGAAAGCTTTCGGCCCGACGCACAGTTCATTGCGATGGGGCAGGGCGGCGGCGTCGTCACTGGCCAGCACCCGATGCAGCATCAGGATCACCCCGGCGCCGTGCAGTTGACTGCGGCCTACCGGCGAGTTGAGGTACAGCCAGCCACTGGTGCGCTTTAATAATTGTTTGATCGCCATGGCTCGGTCCTCTCAACGATTTTGCTCGGGGTTCCACTGGGCGTACCGCTGGCCACGCAGGAACTGCCACAAACCGATACTCATCCCGGCAAGGGTCACCAGAAGAAACGCGGCGAGGCGAAAGGGTTTGGGCAAGCGGTGTTGCGAGTCCAGCAGGCCGGCGATGGCGACCGCGTAACCGAGCAGTTGTGCGACCAGGCTCAGGCGATAGAAACCGTGTTCTTCCCACAGCCAGAAATTGCTCAGCAGCAATGGCAGCAGCAGGATCGGCGCGAGACGCCGGATCAACTTGTGGCTGATCAACGCAATCGCGTACAGCCCATGCTTGAGCGGATTGAGCAACTCGCGGCGCTGGGCCAGGCTTTGCAGACCGCCGACGGTGACCCGTTGACGGCGGCGGAATTGTTTGTCGGCCTCGTCGACACCCTGGTCGATCACCCGCGCTTCGGGCACATAGACGATGCGTTTGAACGCCACCGGCGCGCAGGTGCTGATGAAGAAATCATCGTTGACCTCTGCCGGAATGTTCTGGAACAACTCGCGGCGCAGGGCGAGCAGGGCGCCGTCGGCGGAGACCATGCAACCGGTGCGGTTTTCCACTTTGCGCAGCCAGCCTTCGTAATGCCGATAGAGGCTGTCGCCCAGGCTCAGGCCTTTGCCCGGCACCGGGATCAGCATGTGCCCGGCGCAGCCACCCACGTCGGGGTCAGCCAGGGGCGCGAGTAAATGGCCGAGGGTGTCGCGGGACCATTGGTTGTCGGCATCGGTGAACACCAGAATCTCGCCGGTGCTGAGGGCAACGCCGGCGTTCAGCGTGGCGGCCTTGCCCTGGCGAGGCAGGTCGAGCACGGTGATTCGCGGGTCGATGACGTTTTGCGCGCAGGCCACCGTGTCGTCCGTCGAACCGTCGCTGGCCAGAATGATTTGCAGCGAACGCGCCTGATAGTCCTGGGCGAGTACGGTGCGCAGTTTCTCTTCGATGTGGCGGGCCTCGTTGTGCGCGGCAATGACGATGCTCACGTCCATCGGTGCTGGCGGCCCATGACGGCGCGCCGCAAAGAACGGCGCCAGCAGCGTCAGCAGCAGCGGGTAGCCGAGGTAGGCATACACCGGCAACAACAGGCACAACCAGAAAATGAATTCAGCCACGGGCAGGTCTCCTGGCATTCCAATGACAAAGACTGAGGATGAACGCCGCGCCAGCCAGTTGCAGACGCACCCAATGCAGGCCCCAGAGTTGCAGCGAAAGGCCCGGGTCGCGGTGTTTCAGGCTCTGGCGCAGGCTCAAGGCGAGCGCGGGCAGGCTGGTCACCAGCAACAGGAAGAACGTCAGATGGAACTGGCCGTTGAGCAGGGCAAAGATCGCCGCAATATCCAGCACCCAGGCGGCAAGCGACAGCATCGGGAACCGTACCAAACGCATACTCATCCCGTTGCTGCGCAGTAACTGCAGGTGACTGCCCTGACGCCAGAATTCCTTGCCCATCCATTCGCGCCAACTGCCCTCATAACCCCAGTGCAGGGCGACGCTCTGGTTGACCGACAGCAGGCGTGCGCCCGCATGGGAAAGGCGCATGGTGAAGTCCTTGTCCTCGCCGGTACGCAGGCTTTCATTGAAACCCCCGACCTTATCGAACCAGGGGCGGCGCATCAGCAGGTTGGCGCTGGGTAGCCATCGCACCGTTTGCACCGTTTCATCGTTCGGACGCAACATGCGACGTTGCCAGGCACTGGCATACCACGGGGCTTCGGCGGGGGTGTGCAGGTCCAGTCCCAGGACGTCGACCTGAACCGCGGGCTCGATTTTCAACAACAGCGTGAGCCAGTCCTCGGGCACCTCGATGTCGGCATCGAGGAAGGCCAGCCATTGCCCTGTGGCAACGGCGGCCCCGCGATTGCGCAACGCGCCGATCAGCAAGCCCGGCAACACCAGCACCCGTGCCCCCATTTGCCGCGCAATGTGCGGCCCCTGATCCTCGGAGCCGTTGTCGGCCACGATCAACTCGCATTCCAGCCCCGCGGCATTGGCGGCGCGTTGCGCGGCGAGCAGGGTCCGGGTGATGTGGTGGGCTTCGTTGTACATCGGGATGACGATACTGATACGGCTCATACCTTGGCCTCCGTCAGGGGAGTTTCTTCGGCTTTCAGGCGCAGCACGCTGGTCAGGGCGAGCATGATCCACACGTACTTTTGATTCGGTGCGCTGAGGAATATCAAAAACAGCGTCAGCGCCAGATAACTCATGCTCAGGTGCGTCAGCAAATCGGACTGCGGCCCATTGCCTCTCGCCAACCAGGCCTGGCGCGCGTGGGTCAGGTTGTACAACCCGAGCGCCAACATGCCGACAAACAGGAAGCCGGCGGGCAGCCCCAGTTCGCTGAAGATTTCCAGGTAGGTGTTGTGGGCGCGGCGGTACAGGTCGCCGATCTTGCGGTTGGCCGAGAAGGCCTTGGCATAACCGGTGGTGGCGTAGTGCAGCGGGAATGTCCCAGGCCCGGTACCCAGCAGCGGGTTTTCGCGGATCATCTGGCTGCCGACCACGAGGTACGAAGCGCGGCGACCGAGGGATTCATCCTGAGCCTTCGCACCGGCGCTCAAGATACTCAAGGACTGGATGCGCGCGACGTAACCGGGCGGCATCGCAGCGATGGCCAGCGGAATCACGATCGCGATGCCGAGCATGGCAAACCCCAGATAACGCGGGCGGATACGCGTCAGGTTGGCGCGGTAGTGCCAGACACCGATCATCAAGCTGAAAAACAACACCACCAGGCCCGAACGGGATTCGGTCTTGGTCATGCCCCCCAGCAGCAAAATGCAGCAGGCCAACCAGAACAACCGGTGCCACATGTTCGGACTGCGAATCACCAACAGCAAGCCCAGCGGCACGGCGAAGGCGATCAACATGGCAAACGCGTTCGGGTCTTCCAGCAGGCCGGCGGCGCGACCCTGGTCCTGATATTTGCTGGAGAACATCGCCAGCAAGCAAGTCAGGGTGACGCTGACGGTCACCAGCCGGGCGAACAGATCAAAATTCAGTTCGCGGCCGATCAGCAGCGTGATCACGAACAGAATCAGGCCCACGCTCAGTTCGCGCAGATGCCCCATCGACATGCCCATGTTGTCGGTGCTCAGCAGGCTCAGCAGATACAGCGCCATGAATCCGATCAGGTAGCGCCAGATGTTACTGCGCAGGCGCTCGGACGGAATCTGCCGCAGGGCCAGTTGCAGCATCAGGATCACTGCCAGCGACGCACCGATGAATTTGGTACCGGAAAACGCGCTTTCCTTGAAGAAACCTTCGAAGGGCACCAGCGCTGCGATACCCAGCAGACCCCAGGTGGGTTTGCGATACAGCACCGCGAAACCCACCAGGCCCAGCACCGCTCCCGGCGCCAGAAATGGAAAAGGACTGGCCAGCAAAGCGAGGCAGACCAGGCAAAGCAAACTGACGATCGAGAGCGGAATGATCACGCGCGTGCCTCCCGTGCAGTACGGATATAAAGCTGCGACCAGCGTTCGGCCAGGGCCTTGAGGTCGTAGCGATCCAGTTGCGTACGTTTTGCGTTGTCGATCAGGTCGCGAGCCAGCGCCGGTTCGGTCAGCAAGGTGCCGATCTGGCGGGCGAGGGCAGTGCTGTCGGCGGGTGTCGCCAGCAGGCCGTTGTGCCGATCTTCCAGCACATCGGGAATCCCGCCGACACCAAACGCCACCACTGGCACCCCGGCTTGCATCGCTTCCAGCAAAATCATCGGCGTGCCCTCGGTGCGCGAGCTGATCACCAGCGCATCGAGTTGTCGCCACCACAGGCTCATGTCGGTCTGGTAACCCGGCAGGGTGATGCGGTCCTGCAACCCGGCTGCATTGATCCGCGCCATCAGGCTGTCCCGTTCCGGGCCGTCGCCGAGCATCACGGCGTCCAGTTGCGGGTGTTGCTGACAGAGCGGAATCAGTGCATCGAGAAACAGGTCCGGACCTTTTTCACTGCTCAGTCGCCCGACATAACCGGCCAGCCAACGCGGATGTTCGGTGATGTGGGGCAACAGGGCGGCCGCCGGCAAACCATTGGGAATCACTTGCAGCTTTTCGGCCCGCACACTGGCCTGGCGATGCAGCACGGCAATGCTTTCGGCGACGCAGACCACGCGATCCACCGAGGCGGTGCGGCACAGTTGCAGGCTCAGCCAGGTGTAGAACTTCTGCTTGCGACTGCGCGGCGTGAAACCGTGCTGCGTAATCACCAGCGGCAGGCGCAACAGCGTTGCGCCGACCCAGCCAAACAACAGGCCCTTGAAGTTGTGCGTATTGATCAGCGGCCGTTCTGGCCGCCGCTGCCGCAAATGCCCCAATAATTCCCCCAGTCCCGCGCAGCCGCGACAGTCGACCCCAGCTTCGCGAAACCGCTCGATCAGCGCTGGCGGCGCATCGAGAAACAGCACTTGGTGCTGCCCCGGCGTCGCCAGGCAATGGTCCAGCAGCATCCGCTCAGCCCCGTAGAAGCCACCGCTGCTGAGCAAATGAATGATCGGCAGGGAAGGGATGAGCGGCGCGTTCAATTGCGCACCCAATGCACGAGGCCAGGCACGCTCCAGTTGCTGTGTGGATTGGTTGGTTCGATGTTCTGATCGTTGATCACCAACAGCACCGGCAGGCCCAGTTCGTGGGTGATTTGCGCTGGGTGCTTGAAGCGATGATCGAAGAACTCACGCACATAGACCAGGGCGATCGCCAGCAAGAGACCGGTGAACAGCCCGAATGGGATGATCAGCATCGGTTTTGGAAACGCGGCTTCGGTCGGTTCATACGGCGGGCTGAGAACCCGGGCGTTGGACAAATCGTTGTCCAGCGAACGGGCGCTGCTGCTTTCGGCGAAGCGCTGGGCATAAGTGGAGAACGCCGCGTGCAACGCGTTGATCTCGGTGTCCATCTGCCGCAGCTTGCTTTGCGTGACCTGCAGCTGGTGGATGCGGTTTTTGAACTCGGCAATGCGCGCGGTTTTCTGGTCGATCACCGAGCTGACAATCGCCAGGTCGTTGGTGCGTTCCTGAATCCGGTTGCTGACGACTTTCAAAAACTGCTGACGGGTGCGGGCAATTTGCTCGCGGGTCAGCAACATCGGTTCACTGCTGGGCTGGAAGATCGCCAGATCGTTCATGTAGCGGCTGACCTGAGTGGTCAGTGCTTCACCCATCTGTTTGATCTCGCGATCTTCGAAGGCAACGTTGTCCACCGTGGTGGTGAAGGTGTAGGGGAAGGTGTAGTCGTTGAGTTTGGAGTTGCTGGCGGTGGCCAGGCTGGTTTTCAGGTACTCGAGCCAGCGTTGGCTTTGCAGCAGGCGATCGCGATACAGGTTGAGCGCTTGCTCCTCGGTGTTGATGGCGTTGAGGCGGAAGGTGATTTCTTCCTTGGGATCGGACGAGCCGACACCTTCGAGCAACGCCAGCCGATTGCCTTCCAGGCCATCAAGACGCACTTGATATTGCATCTTTTTGGTTTCGTAGAAGCTTTGTGGCAGGTCGATCGACTGCAGCGCCTGACGGCTGGACAGGTAGTTTTGCAGCAGCGCCGCGACAAACCGTGTGCCCTGGGCCGGATCGTCAAAGCTGTAGGCAATGGAGATCACGTTGGAGCCGGGCAGGGTCTCGATTGTCAGGCTGTCGATGGCCTGTTGGGTGAGGGTATCCAGCGTGGTGTCCCGCACCGGATCGGTCTCGAGCCCGAGGGTGTTGCGCAATGGGTTGATCACCTTCTCGCGCAGCGGCGTACTGACATATTGCTTGAACGGTTGGGTCACCCATTTGTTGAACACGCCGGGTACAGGGGCGTATTCACCCTTGTCCCGCAGTTCACTGATGGTCTGCCGGATCAAGGCTGGTGAACGCAGGATATTGCTCTCGGTTTCCATGTCCGCCAGGGACGGTGGAATGAACGAAGCGTTCTCCTGATTAAGGGAGGTTGTGGCGTCCCCCTGGGACAGTTTTTTGGACTGCACGATCACCTGGGCGGTGATGTCGAAGCTCTGTTTGAGCATCAACGGCAGGACCAGCACGATCACTGCAAAGATCAGGAAGACTCGTTTTACCAACTGTTTGTTGGAGAAGAAGATCCTGAAGAACTCATGCAGGTAGTTTTCCTTTGGATTCATGGTCGGTCACCTGAGAGTTAGTTGCTGTCACTGTCTTTGTTGTCGACGCGGTAGCCGAAGCTGAAGCCCACGCCCTGGAACAACACCACGTCCGCCAGTTGCCGTGCGAGCTCACCGGCGCTGGCCAGTTTGGTCTTGGGCACGTAGAGCATGTCGTCCGGTTGCAGGTAGGCGATCTGCGACGCATCGCCGGCCAGGGCTTCTTCCACGTCGTAGTGCCGGGCCTGAACCTGGTTGCCGTTGCGACGCATGATCACCACCGAATCGAGCCGTGCCTTGACGTTGGTGCCACGGGCCAGGGTCAGCGCTTCAAGCACCGAGACCGGCCGGCGGATCGGGTAGGAACCCGGTTGCGCGACTTCACCCAGCACATAGATTTCGTTACCCGCGGTGGACTTGAGCAGCACGTCGACCGTCATCCGCCCTGGCAAATTCGCGTAGCGTTGGTTGAGAAAGGTTTCCAGTTGGTTGACGGTCATGCCTTGCAGCGGCACGGAGCCGATTTCCGGAAAACTCGCATAGCCATCGGTGCCCACGGTGATCTCCCGGCTCATGCCGGTGGCCGGGTGGTTCAGCGCGCTCTTGAGGTTGGCCTCATTGCTCAGCGGGCTGATGACCTGCACGGACAGCTGGTTGCGGTTGGGCTGGAACAGCTGCTTGCGTTGATAGGCGCGCTGGATTTCCTGACGCGCTTCTTCGGACGTCAGCCCGGCGATTTTCACCGAGGTGTTGGCGCCCGGCAGCTCGATGGTGCCGTCGGGCAGCACCAGTTGACTGCCGTTGAGCTGACTGGCGGCGGTGAAGTTCAGGCCGATCTGGTCACCGGACTGAATGCGGTAGGCGTCCGAGCCACTGGTGCTGATGCGGAAGATCACGTCCAGCACATCCTGGGGCCGCAAGGTCTGTTCGACCTTGGGCATGTCGGTGGCCTGGGCGTTGGCCGGTGCGGCCGTGAGAATCTGCACCGGCATGCTTTGGGTTTCGGAAGTGCTGGAGCAACCCGCAAGCGGCAGCAACAGCAGGACAAGCATTTTGGCGTTCATGTCGTCATCCTTTAGCGGTTGCTTACAGGTTTTTGTAGAGCCATTTCGGCATGTAGTACTTGCGTCGGTTGAACACGCTGCCGACCAGTTTCGCGCCCGCTTGGGACAAGCGCAGGGCTGCGGCCTGGGCCGATTCCCAGCGGGTATCTTCGGAGCGCACGACCATGATCACGCCGTCCACCTGAGTGCTGATGACCAGGGTTTCGGCGGCGGAGTACACCGCGTCACCGTCGATCACCACGAAGCGATACTGACTGCCGAGTTGATCGAGCAACGGGCTCAAGCGTTCGGGTGTCAGGTGCTCGGTGCCGCGCACATACCGGCCGTTGGGCAGGATGTGGAAGGGCAGGCTCGACACGTTCACCACGCAATCCTGCAGCAACGGCGGGCTCTGGGTGTTGAACAGCAGGTCGCGAAAACCGCGCTCTTTTGTCAGGCCCAATTGCTGCGTGAGGTTGGTCGCCGACTGGCTGGCGTCGACCAGCAGGACCTGGCCGCTGCTCATCTGTGCCAGTTGGCTGGCCAGCACCAGGGCGCTGGTGGTCGTGCCCGCGCCGGGGTTGGCGGCGGTCAGGAATAGGATCCGCAGATCTTGATCGAGCACTGTCGAGGTCAGGTTGGACTCGCTCGGGTTCGCTATCGTCAGGCTTTTGGTTGATGAACCGTCCATTTAACTTGCTCCGTGGCCGCTGAACACTTTGAAAGGGGTTTTCAACAGAATCTTCAGATCAAGCAACAGGCTCTGCTCGGCGATATAGCTGAGATCCAACTCAACGCGCTGGTCGAAGTCGATATTGCTGCGCCCGGAGATCTGCCATAGACCGGTCATGCCGGGGTAGATGCTCAGGCGGGCAAGGTGGTTGTCCTTGTACCGGTAGGCGTTGAACGAGGTCGGCCGAGGGCCCACCAGGCGCATGTCGCCCATCACCACATTGATCAGGTTTGGCAGCTCGTCGAGGCTGCTACGCCGCAGGAAGCTGCCGATGCCAGTGATCCGCGGGTCCTTGTCGATCTTGAAATCGATGGCGTCCTTACCGTGTTTGTTCAGATGGCGCAGGGACTCCTTGAGCTCCTCGGCGTTGGCCACCATGGTGCGGAACTTGTACATGCCGAAAGCGCGACCGCGATAACCGGTGCGTTTTTGCACGAACATGACCGGTCCAGGGCTGCTGAACTTGACGGCCAGCGCCAGACCCAGCAGCACTGGCGAGATCAGCAACAGGATCACCAGCGCGCCGAAGCAGGCGACGACCCGGTTGGTGCGCGACAGCGTCCAGGGTCGACCGCCATCACGACCGGTTATCCAGCCGCGACCCTGCATGTGAATCGCAGAATCGAGGCGCCTTCTGTGCTCCGGGTCCAGGCGCTTGTCACGGCGCATCTGTTGGAGCGGCACACCTTGTTCATGTTCAGTCATGGGTTCCTCCGCTGAAATTCAGCCGCGAGCGGCGCATTGGCGATAGGCAGTGGGTAGTAATCGCGGAACCAGGCAATGAAGCGCCCGAGTCCATCATCCAGCTCGATACGTGGCTGGAAACCGGTGGCGCGTGCCAGGTCGCTGGCATCGGCGCAAGTGTTGAGTACGTCGCCGGGTTGCAGGGGCAGCAACTCGACCTGGGCTTTTTGCCCGAGGTGTTTTTCCAGCAGGGCCAGGTAATCCTTGAGCTCCACCGGGTGCTGGCCGCCGATGTTGTAGATCCGCCACGGCGCCATGCTGGTGGCCGGGTCCGGTTGTTCACGGTCCCATTCAACGTTGGCTTGCGGTGGCCGATCGATCAGTCGGGCAATGCTCTCGATGATGTCGTCGATGTAGGTGAAATCGCGCTGGTGTTCGCCGTAGTTGAACAACTTCAGCGGCTGGCCTTCGGCAATCGCCCGGGCGAACTGGATCGGCGACATGTCCGGCCGACCCCAAGGGCCATACACGGTGAAAAAGCGCAGGCCGGTGCACGCAATGCCGAACAGGTGGCTGTAGCTGTGGGCCATCAGTTCGTTGGCTTTCTTGGTCGCCGCGTACAGCGACAGCGGGTGATTGACGCCGTCCTTCACCGAGTAAGGCGTGTGCTGGTTGACGCCGTACACCGAGCTGGATGAGGCGTAGATCAAATGCTTGACCGGGTGATTGCGGCAGCTTTCGAGGATGTTGAGGAATCCGCTCAAATTGCTGTCGAGGTAGGCCCGGGGATTTTCCAGTGAGTAACGCACCCCGGCCTGCGCCGCGAGATGAATCACCACTTCCGGTTGTTCGCGGGCAAACAGTGCTTCGATGGCCGGGGCATCGGCCAGGTCAACCTTATCGAGCTGGAAACTGCCGACCTGTTCCTGCACCCAATTCACGCGATCGTGTTTGAGTTGCGGGTCGTAGTAGTCGTTGAAGTTATCCAGCCCGCTTACCTGGTGCCCGTCGCGCAACAGCCGCAACACACAGTGGGCACCAATGAATCCGGCCGCTCCGGTCACGAGTATCTTCATGGACGTGGCGCCTCGGGAACGATGTGCCGAAGGCCGATGCCGCTGTAGTGCAAACCGGCCGCCGCGACGTGTTCCGGGTTGTAGAGGTTGCGCCCGTCGACGATGACTCGCGAGCGCAGTTTGCTCGCCAGCAGGTCGAAGTCGACCACTCGGAAGTTCTTCCATTCGGTGCAGATCACCAGGGCATCGGCGTCTTCCAGCGTGTCGTCGCGGGTGGCGCACAGGTGCAAGTCGCGGCGGTAGCCGTAAATGCGCCGGCATTCGGACATGGCTTCCGGATCGTAGGCCTGCACGCTCGCGCCTTCGGCCCACAGCGCATCCATCAGGTAGCGGCTGGGTGCTTCGCGCATGTCATCGGTGTTGGGTTTGAAGGCCAGGCCCCAGATAGCAATGGATTTGCCGGCCAGCCCGCCAGGGAACTGCGCTTTCAGTTTGCTGAACAGGATGTGCCGCTGGCTGTCGTTGACGTCGGTGACGCTGCGCAACAGACGCAGTGGCATGCCGTTGTGTTCAGCGGTGTGCAGCAAGGCACGCAGGTCTTTGGGGAAGCACGAACCGCCGAAGCCGCAACCGGGGTAGATAAAGTGGTAACCGATGCGCGGGTCCGAACCGATGCCTTTGCGCACCGCTTCGATGTCAGCCCCCAGCAGTTCGGTGAGGTTGGCCAGTTCGTTCATGAAACTGATGCGGGTGGCGAGCATCGCGTTAGCCGCGTACTTGGTCAGCTCCGCACTGCGGTTGTCCATGAACATGATCTTTTCACGGTTACGGCTGAACGGTGCGTAGAGCTCGGTCAGTTGCTCGCGCGCCTGTTCGTCATCGGTGCCGACGATGATCCGGTCCGGGCGCATGCAATCGGCGAGGGCACTGCCTTCCTTGAGAAACTCGGGGTTGGACACCACGCGCACATTCAGCGCGTCTTTGCCACGCCGGTGCAGTTCTTCGTTGGCGGTGGCGGCCACCTGGTCCGCCGTGCCGACCGGCACGGTGGACTTGATGATGAGTGTGCGATCGGCCTCCATGAAACTGGCGATCTGTCGGGCTACATTCAGCACATGACTGAGGTCGGCGGAGCCATCTTCATCGGCGGGCGTACCGACTGCGATGAAAATCAGCTCGGCGTGTTCGACCGCGTCGCTGGCCTGGGTGGTGAACAGTAATCTGCCGGCCTTGATGTTCTCTTCCAGCGTGCCGGAAAGGCCCGGTTCGCTGATCGGCGGCACTGCTTGTTGCAGTTGCTTGATCTTGTTGGGATCGATGTCGACACATAAGACACGATGTCCGACATCGGCCAGTGCCGCTGCTTGTATCAGGCCGACATAGCCCGTACCAAATACGCTCACGTCCATATTGGCGTGCCTCGTAAGACGGTGGAGAAGACTGAAATGAGACTGTCAAAAGGGGTATAGCCCAGCCATGGGAAAGCGTGTCAGCAAAATGACATGTTGCTTAGGTAAGAAACCCCCGTTTTTGGGGGCTATTTGCCATCAAGCCCTTGCCGCTGCTGGATTTGCCCCGGTTTTGACGGGTTTTCCACATCTTGAAGAAAACGATAAACGGTCGTAAGGCCTGAACTACAAGGGCTGGAGCCGTTTGAGTGTGTCAGATTTGAGTCAACAATTTTTTGACGCTTTCTGGAAAAGTCCGACATTTCTTGCGCTTTGATGGCCCGGTGCTAGTGTCAAAAAATGGCCGACATTCTATTGGCCAAATGCCCTGTGCGAACTTCGGAAAGATAATGATTCGATATCTCAAAGAGCTGCTGTTAGTTCTCTATTTGCTCAGTCATTACGACTATTACCTTGAACGCCTGAGCGCCATGGGCATCGGTTTTGCCGTGGTGCTGTTTGGCGGGATGTTCGTCGTGCTGACGGTGGCGCTGTTCATGACCGCGTACATCCGCCAGACCCTCATTCGTCATCTGTTCGCCTTGACGATGTTTGCCTCGGCGGTGTTTTTCGATGTCTATACGCGGGTGACGGCCGATTACCTGACCTACAGCAGCTTTGTGTCGCTGGTGTATTCCGGCGGGTTCATCCAGGAAGCGGCTATTCAGTACCGCGATGCGATCATCAGCGGCGTGCTCGGCGGTTTATTGCTGCTGTTTGGCATCGGGCTCAAGCCACGCCGGCGGCTGCCATTGCCAGGTGCGCTGTTGGTGGCCGCGCCGGTGCTTGGCGTGCTGCTGCTCAGTGCCGTGCTGTTTGTGCGGGCGGGTGAGGGGGCTCGGGGGCTGCCGATCATGTACACGCCGCTGGCCTACCTGAACCTGTTTACCTATGAGTCCCTGCACAACACCGTCGGCCCGCGTGAGCCGGTGAAACTGGTGCGTACCGATAAGCCGGTGGGCCATGACATTGTGCTGATCATCGACGAGAGCATTTCCGGCAACTACCTGGACATCAACGCGCCGTTCGGTGTGCACAGCAATCTCAAGGACCCGCAGCCCGGCGTCGCGATCTTCAACTATGGCTACGCCGCCTCCATTGCCAATTGCAGCGTCGATACCAACATCACGTTGCGTTACGGCGGCACCCGCGCCGACTACGTGCGGATCAACAGCACGCTGCCGTCGATCTGGCAGTACGCGAAAAAGGCCGGTTTGAGCACCGTCTACATCGACGCCCAAACGACCGGTGGCCGTTTGCAGAACCTGATGAACGATGCAGAGAAGAAGGACATCGATCAGTTCGTGCAATTCGATCAGACCAGCGTGCCTGAACGCGACATGGCTGCCGCTGCGAAGATGATCGAGCTGATTAACGACGACCAATCGCAACTGGTGGTGGTCAACAAGGTGGGGGCGCATTTCCCGGTACACGACAAGTTTCCGGATGCGTTCATGGCCTACCGTCCAACCCTGCCCCGAGGGCAGTTTGTCGAAGTCGCTGAAACGGGCAAGCGCGATGGTTTCAATGGCCAGCCGGACGATTGGCTGCTGTACCGCAATGCCTACAAGAACACGCTGTTGTGGAATGTCGGGGAGTTTTTCTCACGGGTTCTTGCTCAAGCGCATCTGAACAATGCAGTGCTGATCTACACCTCGGACCATGGCCAGGATTTGCATGAGCGGGGCAATCCCGGGTTGAACACGCACTGTGGCGGAGACCCGGTAGAGGAGGAGGGGTTGGTGCCGCTGGTGGTTATTCAGGGCAACGGGTTGAAGACCCTGGACTGGCAGGCGCAGTGGGCGGGGAACAAGGATCGCTCCAGCCACTACAACATCTTCCCGACCCTGCTGCAGTTGATGGGGTATGACCTGGCGGGGGTTGAAGCGGTGTATGGCAAGCCGTTGAGTGTGCCGACCGTGGACGACTTCACCTTCAACTATCGCTTCAATGCACGGCTCGGGGCGAAGCCTGAGTGGAAGTACATTGATTTGAACAGCATTGTCACGCCGTCGCAGGCGCCTGCCAGTGTTGCAGTGGGGCAGTAAGACCTCGATTGTTTGAGCCAGCCTCTTCGCGAGCAAGCCCGCTCCCACAGGGGATCTGCGGTGTCACGTAGATCCAGTGTGGGAGCGGGCTTGCTCGCGAAGGCGTCCGCCCATTCACCGCGGACCTGAAGCCAGCACCCACCGTGCCCGATACACCCCCGGCGCACACCCGAGCCACCTCAAACACGCACGGTTAAAACTCTGCACATCGCTGTACCCCAGCCGATCGGAAATCTCCACCAGCTCAAGATCCCCCGCCTGTAGAAAATCTTCGGCCCGGCAGCGACGATACTCATCAAGCAACTCGGAAAAACTCCAGCCCAGCGCCTTCAAGCGCCGTGCCGCCGTACGTTCAAGCACGTGATGATCGACACAAAACTGCTGCCAGTTTGCATGGGCAAGATCGGCGATCAAATGGTCGCTGACTTGCTCCAGCAACGTAGGCTCGCTATTGCGCCGGGTCTGTTCCAGCAACTCCACCAGTGTCTGTTCCAGTTCATGATTGCCGGGAGTCAACGCTGCCACGAACATCTGTGGGTCGAGGCGAATCGAATGATGCGGCTGGCCCCATTGCACCGGCGCGCGAAACGCCCGCTCATGAGCTTGAGGACTGGCCGTGCAAGGCCAGGCCAGGCCAACGCCGAGAACCGGATCACGCTCCAGACCGCTGGCGAGGAATTTTCGGCGCAGCATGCTGCACAGGCTGATGAGGATGTAATCGGCAATCGGTGCGCTGGCCTTCACGCTGCCGCAGTCGAGCAAGCGCAGCTCGATTCCGTCATTGTCGCGCACGATCTGCGCCTGGAAATGCCCGCTGAAGAACGGAAAGAAGCGCTCGAAATACGCGCAGGCACTTTCCAGCGTTGCCGCGACATCGAACAGGTACGTCAGGCCATTGGTGGCGGTGGAAACGAAGCGCCGGCCTGCCGCCAGACCGATCAACGGGTCGCCACTTTGCTCCAGGGCGAACGCCCAAAAACGCCGCGAAAGGAACAATGGAATGCGCATGAACGGCGTGCGCAGCTCGAACAGGCTGCGGTGGAACAAGCCTTCGAGGGCCTCCCGGGCAATGCCTCGGGCCAGCAATTCTTCGATGGCCGGCAGCAAGGTCGGCGCGTAAAACGCATTGGCCGGTGGCTGATCGCTTTTTGTCATGTAGGGCTCACAGCATGTTTGCGGACACTGGTTAGGCTGCCCGACGTTAAGCGATTTGCCGGAGCAAGACCATGCTTGATTTACGCCAGCTCGACCTCAACCTGCTGCTCGCCTTCGATGCGATTTACCAGCAGCGCAGCGTCACTCGCGCCGCCGAGGTGATGTGCCTGTCGCAACCGGCCATGAGCAATGCCCTGCGGCGCCTGCGCGAATTGTGCGGTGACCCGCTGTTCATCAAGAGCCGTCTGGGAGTGACGCCGACATTGGTCGCGCACCGTCTGGCCGACTACGTGCGTGCCGCCCTGGAATCCTTGCGCGACGGTTTGCGCATGATCCCCGCGGCGCGGCAGAACAACCCGTTGCTGCGCATCAGTTGCCTGGATTGCCTGCAACCGGTGCTGCTCGACGCACTGCTCGATTCACCCCATGCCGACTGGCAAGTGCGCTACTTCCAGCCACGCCGTCGCGATGCCTTGCAGGAACTGGCCAGCGGCAAACTGGACATCCTGATCGACCTCGATCAGCCGCTGGCCGGTCTTGCCGGGCTGCACAAACAGGTGCTACCGGCCGACCATTACGTGTTTGCCTATGGCAGTGCGCTAAAAGAGCCGCCGCGAACCCTGCAGGCCTATCTGGAACAGCCGCAGATTCAGATTTCCAGCCGCCGCGACGGGCTCAGCCCGGTGGACTTGCACCTCGGTTTGAAAGGCCTGCGCCGGACGTTGGCAGTGAATACCCAGAGCACCCTGGCTGCCAGGCTGATTGCCGATCGACAGCCATTCGGCATGAGCCTGCCGAGCCGGGTTGCCAGTGTGCTGGGGTTGCAGCAGGTGCCGCTGCCGCTGGACGAACCGGTGGAGCTGAAGCTGGCGCTGTACATCGAGGCTCGCTACCGCTTTGAACGCAGCCGCGAAGAAGCGATGCATTGCTTGCTGCGTGCCTTGGGTGAACCGCGGGCGTTGCAGTTGTTGGCACGTCGCGCCTGAAATTGACGAACCACAAATCCTGTGGGAGTGCGGTGTTCCGTCAGGGCTTAGTTCGCCGCGAGCAAACGCCGGTCCACCGCCAGAATCGCATCGACCATCGCCAGCGCCGCCGGCGTCAGGGAATACCCGGCGCGGCTGACGATGCCGTAATGCAGCTGCAAACCGGGGTCGTCGCTGGGCACGTCGGCAAAATCCAGCAGGCGTATGAGGCCTTGATCTGCCAGTTCGGTGAGGGCTTCCATGGTCGCGATGCCCACCGCGTCGGAGTGCATCACCACCCGGCGGATGGCGTCGAATTGCGCGCATTCGACACTGGGGTTGAAGTCCGGCTCGCCCTGCACGTCGGCGAGGATCTTGCGGATCATCGGCGGAATCCGCGTGCCGACCACGGCGTAGTCGAGCAGGGCGCGCAGGGACAGCGCTTTACGCGTTGCCAAAGGGTGATCGACCCGGCAGAAAAACCGCCCGCGCCGAGGTCGCAGCAATTGAACCTGATACTGCGGATCGCCTGTGAAGTAACGGGCATCGGCCACCAGAAACTCGATCTGTTGCTCACGCAGCCACAGCGACAATTGCTCCCAGTCGCCGAGGTGGAAACTGGTGCGAATCGCCGGATGGGCCTGGATGAATTCGGCCAGCGCCTCGGGCACCAACAGTTGCGCCGGGTACGGGCCGCTGCCGAAATGCAGCTCACCACCGGTCAGGCCGTTGTATTGGGTCAATTCGTTGTGCAACGCCTGACTGCCGGCGAGCAGGCGCCGGGCGTGTTGCAGCACCAATTCGCCCTGGCCGGTCAGGCGAAACTCACGACTGCTGCGTTCTACCAGCACGCAATCGAGATCGCGTTCCAGGGTCTGGATGCTACGACTGAAAGCCGGTTGGCTGAGATTGATCGCCTCGGCGGCACGGCCGAAGCTGCGGTAGTCGGCCAGGGCCACCAAGTGGCGAAGCTGCCGTAAGTCCATCATGCGTCTCCTGCATTTTACGGATACTTTTAATGCATTGGATCGATATCACGGCGGCTGGCATAAGTACAACCCTGTCTTCTCGTTCGAAGTTCGTCATGACCAGTCAACCGTTCGCTTCCAGCGCTTTTACCCGCACCATTCTCAGTCATGCCCGGCAGTCCGGCTTGTGTCAGGACCAGCTGTTGCAGCGTGCCGGCATCAGTCTGTCGTGGCTGGACGGGCAGGGCCTGCACGTTCCCGCGCACCTGGTCGAACAGTTGTGGAGCGAATGCGAACGTTTGGGTGCGGGTCCGATGTTCGGCTGTGAACTGGTCAACGGCATGGCGACCACCTGTCTGCAAGGCCTGAATATTTTGCTCGATTCTGCGGCGACGCTGCGGGCCAGTTTGAATTGTTTCGTCGAGTTCCTGCCGCGGGTGACCAACTACGTGGTGGCCGAGCTTGAGGAGGTCGACGGGCAGGCCCGTCTGCATTTGCGCGGGGCTCACCTACAGCCGCATTTCTTCGGGCTGGATGCGGCGACGTTGAGCCTGGTGCGCAACATCGCCCGACGTCTCGGACGGGCACCGGATCAGGTGTTTGTCGGTGTCAGCCTGACGCCGCAACAAGCGGCCGGCCAGTGGTTGCGCAGCGTCGGTATCGAGGTGGCGGAGGGGCCGCATCCGTGCCTGCAACTGCCCTTGGCGAGCCTTGATGAGCCGTTGCTCGGTGCCAATCCGTTTTTGCATCAGAGCATGCTTCGGCATTGGCAGACCGAGGCTGCGCAACACGCGCGCAGTGACAGTCTGGAGATGGCGCGGCATTGGTTGACCGCAGGGGATCAGCCGATCGAACGCATTGCCGAGCGTTTGGGGTATCGCCAGCCGAGTAACTTTATTCGGGCGTTTCGCAAACAGTTTGGTATTACGCCCAAGCAGTTTCGGTTGGGGTTGTAGGTGGTCTTTGATGGCGTACATGCCCATTGCTGCGGTAGCGGCGGCTTCTTGGTGGTGTACATATCCGTTTCTGCGGTAACGACTGCTCTTTGATTGTGTACATATCCGTTGCTGCGGTCACGGCGGCTGGCGGTTTCGCTTTTACAGCGAGTCACTTTCGAAAAGCGCGAAAGTAACCAAAGCGCTTTTGCCCCGCCATTCGGTGCCTCGCCTGGGCTCGGCATGCCCTCACTCCGGCATTGCTCCGGGGGCCCGCCGCCATCGGCCATCCATGGCCGGGGGCGGCTACCGCGGCATCCTTGCCGCGGTGCCCCCTGCGCAATGCCTGCGTTCGGCCTCTGGGAAAGGGGCGATCAGATCCAAAGCAAAGCAAAAGCAAAAGCAAAGCAAAGCAAAGCAAAGCAAAGCAAAGCAAAAGCAACAGCAAGATCAACAGCTTCGCGAGCAAGCCCGCTCCCACAATGGATCGGCGTACAGCTTTCGCTTTTCCCCACTCAACAGGCCGAGCGTTAGCTCGCCTGCCGCTTTTGATCTTGACGCACCGCCCCTCGAGAGGCCGAGTGGAGGTTCTGCGCAGTGGGCAACCCGGCATGGATGCCGGGTTAGCCGCGCACGGCCATGGATGGCCGATCGCGGCGGGCCCACGGAGCAGGACCGGAGCGAGGGCATGCCGAGCATTAGCGAGGCACCGAACGAAAGTGGCAAAAGCGCTTTGGTTACTTTCGCGCTTTTCGAAAGTGACCCGCTGTAAGAGCGGAACCATAGGTGGCCGTTACCGCAGAAACGGATATACACACCATCCTAGCCCCCAGAAATCACAGAAATCACAGAAATCACAGACATCACCAATCAAGCTGATGATTATTTTTTGTCGGCCATCGCTTGCGTGTCGTCGCCGATTGTTGGGCACCGTGTCCGGGCTGAGTAAACCTGACCGGAGCCTAATAATGATAAGAAAACGCTCGGCCACAGCCGCAGTCCTCCAACGACTTCCACGGCCTGGCCACACCCGCCCGCAACCCCTTGCGCTGGCGATTCTTGCTGTCCTCGCGGGGCCCAGTCATGCCACCAGTTTTGACATCAACGAAGACTGGAGCCTATCGACCAAAACCACGCTGACCCTGGGCAGCAGCTGGTCGACGCAAAATCCCGACAAAAGCCTGATGACCCGCGCCAACGCCTTGCAGGCCCAAGGCGTTCAAGCCAACGGCACCAGCGTCAGCGCCGACGACAATCGGCTGAACTTCGAGAAGGGCGACCCCATCTCGCAGAACTTCAAGGGCCTCACCGATTTCAGTCTCGATGGCCAGGGCCAGGGCGCGTTCATTCGCTTCAAATACTGGTACGACCATGCCTACGAAACCCGCGATGGCCGCTTCAAGGATTTCGACGATTCGGGCTGGGACGACCTGTCCAAGTTCAAGGGTTTCCAGATGCTCGACGCCTATGTCTGGAAAGACTTCCAGGTGGCCGAGCATCCGTTGAGCGTGAAAGTCGGCAATCAGGTGTTGTCCTGGGGTGAGTCGCTGCTGATCCAGAACGGCATCAACGTGATCAACCCGCTGGACGTTTCGGCGTTCAACCGCCCAGGCGTGGAAATCAAGGAAGGCCAGTTGCCGGTGGAGATGGTCTCCTTCAGCTTCGGGTTGTCGGACACCACCAACCTAGAAGGCTTTTACCAATACAACTGGCGTCCCAGCGTACTCGACGGCTGCGGCACGTTTTTCGCCAGCAGCGATGCGATCCAGAAGGGTTGCGGGCCGTTGTATCTGGGCCAGGTGCAGACCGATCAACAGATGCAGGCCGCCGGTTTGTACGCCACGACCCGGGGCAATGAATCGCCGTCCGACAACGGGCAGTTCGGCTTCGCCCTGCGCCAGATGATTCCGGCGCTGAACGATGCCGAAGCGGCGATCTACTTCATCAACTACCACTCGCGGCTGCCGTATTTCACCCTCGATGCGAAGAACGTCGGCCTGCCAGGAACCTTCCCCGGTGGCATTCAGGCACCGAGCTACGCGGCGGCGTTTCCGGAGAACATCCGCCTCTACGGCATCAGCCTCAATGGCGTCGAACCGAACAGCGGCATTTCCCTGGCCGGTGAAATCAGCTACCGGCCGAACATGCCACTGTCGATCAACGCGCCGGACATCAACGTCGCGGTGATTTCCGGGCCGGCGGGCAGTTCCTGGGTCGACTTGCCGCCTGGTTTCAACATCAATCGCGGTTCCCGCTATGACGGTTGGGAGCGCAAGGGTGTTTGGCAGATGACCGGTTCGGCGACCCAGGCCTTCGACAATGTGCTGGGCGCCACCCGCCTGAGCCTGTTCGGCGAGGCCGGCGTCGTGCATATCGACGACCTCGGCGATGAGCGTCTGGGCCGCAACGCCGCGTTCGGCCGCAGTGCCACGCGCAACGGCACACCCTGCAACACCGTGGCTTCCGGCGTGACCAATCAGTACTGCACCGACAAGGGTTTCGCCACCGATTGGTCGTGGGGTTATCGCCTGCGCGCGAGCCTGGAGTACAGCGACGTGCTGCCCGGCATCAATCTGATTCCGGCGGTCAACTGGCGGCATGACGTGTCGGGGTATTCCTACGATCCACAAGGTCCGTTCCAGGAAGGTCAGCAAGCCCTCGGCCTGAGCCTGACCGGCACGTATTTCAACGATTACAGCGTGGAACTGGCCTACAACGCGTTCTTCGGTTCCAACGACTACAGCATCCTCGACGACCGCGATTTCGCATCCGTCAGCTTCAAGGCAGATTTCTAAGGAGAACCATTATGCGTATGCAATTGTGCGTGCTGGCCCTGGCCTGCAGCGTCGGCCTGGCCCAGGCCAAAGGCACCGATTCGGCCGCCCTGGGCAAAACATTGACCCCCATGGGGTCACAAATGTCTGCCAATGCCGACGGCAGTATTCCGGCCTGGACCGGTGGCCTTGCGAGTAACGCCGGCACCGTCGACAGTAAGGGCGGTTACAGCGACCCGTATGCCGCGGAAAAACCTTTGTTCACCATCACGGCGCAAAACCTCGCGCAGCATCAAGCGTTTCTCAGCCCAGGGCAGATCGCGTTGTTCAAGCGCTTTCCCGACAGCTACAAAATGAACATCTACCCGACCCATCGCAGCGCGAATCTACCCAAGGATGTGCTGGACCAGAGCCGCGACAACGTCGCCAAAACCAGCCTGGCCGACGGCGGCAATGGATTGCATGACTACACGCGAGGCATTCCGTTTCCGTTGCCCACCGAAGGGCTGGAGGTGATGTGGAACCACATGACCCGTTATCGCGGCGGCAGTTACGAGCGCATCAGCAGCTCGGCGCTGGTGCGTGAGAACGGCGCTACCAGCTACGTGCGCAACCAGTCGCTGATCAACTTTGCCGACACCGTTGGTGGGCTCGAAGCGGGTTCCAATATCCTGTTCATGTTCAAGAGCCGGGTGCTGGAGCCGGCGCGGCTGTCCGGCGAAGCAGTGTTGGTGCATGAGCCGATCGACCAGGTCGCCGAGCCGCGGTCGGCGTGGCAATACCTGCCCGGTCAACGTCGCGTGCGCCGCGCTCCGATGATCGCCTACGACAACAGTGCCCGTTACAGCAACGGCCTGATCACCGCCGACAACATCGACGGCTACAACGGCGCGCCGGACCGTTTCGACTGGAAACTGATTGGCAAGCAGGAGCTGTTCATCCCGTACAACAGCTACAAGATCGGCAGCCACGGCCTCAAGTACGACGAGGTGATCAAGCCCAACCACGTCAACCAGGACCTGGCCCGCTACGAAAAACATCGAGTGTGGGTGGTGGAAGCGACCCTCAAGCCCAACGCCCGGCACATCTACGCCAAACGTCGGTTCTATGTGGACGAGGACAGTTGGCAGATCGCCCAGTCGGACCAGTACGACAGCCGCGGTGAATTGTGGCGCAGCGGTGAACTGCATGCGATTCAGCAGTACGACCATGGCTTCACCTACAACGTGCTGGAAACCTCTTATGACCTGATTTCCGGACGCTATTACGCCGGCGGTCTGGCCAACGAAGAGACCGAACCGATGCGCGTCGGCTTCGCCGCCAAAACCGATGACTACACCCCTTCGGATTTGCGGCGCTGGGCCAAGTAACCGTTCTTCGGCACCACAAAAAATCAAATGTGGGAGCGGGCTTGCTCGCGAAGACGGTGTCTCAGTCACCATCAATGTTGCCTGACACGCCGCCTTCGCGAGCAAGCCCGCTCCCACAGTGGAGATGAAGTGTGCCGCTTTTTCATGTCTGCCAGGAGATCTGCCATGCGCTACTGGATATCCGCTCTGGCCCTGGGCGCAAGCCTGGGCACCGTTCACGCTGCAACCCTCGATCAACCTCAGGCGAAGGCGTTGGCCCAGGAGGCTTACGTGTTCGCCTACGCCACCGCCGAGCACGACAAAGTGCTCACCGCCATCGCCGCCAAGCTGCCGTTCAACCGGCTCTACAGCGAGCCGCGACTGTTCGGTCCGCAGGACAACAAAGTGGTGTCGCCGAACAACGACACCTTCTATTCCCGGGCCTTGCTCGATTTGCGCAGCGAACCGGTGGTTCTGGACGTGCCGGCGGTGCAAGGGCGCTATTACAGCTTTCAACTGGTCGATATGCGCACCGATAACCTCGATTACATCGGCACCCGCGCTACGGGAAACGGGGCGGGGCGTTACCTGATCGCCGGACCGGATTGGCAGGGCGAATTGCCGAAGGGTTTCAGTGGTGTGATTCGTTCACCCAGTCGCCTGGTGTTTTTGCTCGGCCGCACCGAGGTCAAGGGCGAAGCTGATCAAAAGGACGCCGCGAAAGTATTGATGGGCTATGCGCTGCAACCGTTGTCCAGGGTAACCGGTGGTACTGCGCCGAACCTGGCAACGCTGCAATTACCGCCGTATCAAGACACCAAACAAGGGCCGGCTCAGGCGCTGTTCAGTCAATTCAATGCGCTTTCGCCATTGCATGAATGGACCGCCAGCGAGCGCGAGAAGCTCGCACGTTTTGCCGCCATTGGGGTGAAACCGGGCGCGGCGTTCGAACCGCCAGCGGACTTGAGCGAGGCGATTGCCCAAGGCGCCGAAGCGGGCCGTGAGCAAGTGCGTGCAGCGTCGAGCCGGGTCTCAGTGGAACAGCAAGGCTGGTTCCGTTCACCGAGCAATGTCGGTAAATTCGGCGACGATGACCTGACCCGTGCGGCGGTGGCCTGGCGGTACATCTACGCCAACGACCCGGTTGAGGCGGTGTATCCGATGGCGTTGCACGATGCCGAGGGGCAGCTACTGGATGGCAACAAAACCTATCGTTTGCATTTCCCCTCCGGACAATTGCCGCCGGTGAACGCCTTCTGGTCACTGACCTTGTATGACGGCAAAACCCAATTGCTCGCCGCCAATCCGATCCAGCGTTACGCCCTGGGCGATCGCAGCCCCGACTTGCAGTACGACGCCGATGGCGGGTTGACCCTGATCCTGCAACCCGATGCACCGAAGCAAGCGCTGCAAGGCAACTGGCTGCCGACGCCCGAAGGTCCGTTCAATCTGCTGCTGCGTTTGTACCTGCCTAAAAACGGGGCGCTTGATGGCAGTTATCGACTGCCGACCATTGCGAGGGTCGAGCCATGAACATGATTTTCAGCCGTCGTCGCGTGCTGGGTAGCATGGGGGTGCTGGGCGGGAGTCTGATGTTTCCACGCTGGTTGTTGGCTGCGGGGCCGGATGATCTTCGAGCCATTGCGCAGGAAGCATGGATCTACGCCTACCCGATGCTGATGCATTACCAGACCATGGAAAAACAGGTACTCAACCCGGCTGCGCCGGAGTACGTCGGCGGCTTCAATCGCTTTCGTCACTACAGCGAGCTCTACACCCCGAAAAATCGCGAAATCGTCACCCCGAACAACGACACGCCATACTCCTGGGCCTGGCTCGATCTGCGCAGCGAGCCACAAGTGTTGAGCGTTCCGGCGGTGGCCGATGACCGCTATTACGTTCACCAATTGGTGGACCAGTACACCCACAACTTCGCCTACGTCGGCGTGCTCAGCACCGGGCGTGAGGCGGGGGATTACCTGATCGCCGGGCCCGACTGGCAGGGGGCGACCCCGGCCGGCATCAAGGCTGTGCTGCGCAGCGAAACCGAGATCGTCATGGTGCTCGGGCGCTCGGGTTTGAAAAACGCCGATGATCTACCGGCCGTGCGCGCCTTGCAGCAGCAATACCGCTTGCGCCCGTTGCATGAATACACCGGCAGCCCTGCGCCCGTCGCGGCGCCCGCGATGGCTTGGCCGGCGTGGGACAGCAAGACCGGGTTGGGTCTCGAATTCATTGCGGTACTGAACCAAATCCTCACCCTGTGCCCGACGCATCCGTCCGAACGAGCCATGCGCGCCCGGTTCGCGCGTATAGGCATCGTTCCCGGTCAGGGCCTCGATGTCGCGGCGTTGCCGGTGGATGTGCGTCAGGCGTTGATCGCCGGGATTCAGGATGCTCAGGTGCAGCTGCAAACGGCGTCTGGAAAAGTGCGCAATACCCTGGGCATGTTCGGCACTCGCGAGGCGTTGCAGGGCAACTACCAAAACCGTGCCGTTGCAGCGGCCGTTGGTATCTACGGCAACAGCGTCGAAGAGGCTTTTTATCTGGGCAGCCGCCAGGACAATCAGGGCCAGCCGTTGCAGGGCGGGCGTCGCTATCAACTGCGGTTCGCACCGGGGCAACTGCCACCGGTCAGCGAGTTCTGGTCGTTGACGCTTTACGATTTGCCAGACCGACAATTGGTCGCCAATCCTATCGATCGGTATTGCCTGAGCAGCCGCGATCGTATGCAGCTGGATGCGGATGGAGGGCTGACGTTGCTGATGCAGCCTTCGGCGCCGCAAGAACAGAGCAACTGGCTACCGACACCATCGAGTGGGGCGTTTACCGTGATCTTGCGGTTGTACGGGCCAGAGCGGCAGGTGATTGAACAGCAGTGGCGGATGCCGGCGGTTGAAGTGATTCAGGCGTAGTCTGATAAATCGCCTTCGCGAGCAAGCCCGCTCCCACATTGGATTTGTGTCGTTCACAAAAACTTGGGACTGACACAGTTCCCTGTGGGAGCGGGCTTGCTCGCGAAGGGCGCGACGCGGTTTTCCCGCGCTACCCCATCAAGGCGTCACGATATTGAACTGCGGACTAAACGTATCAAGGCTGCCCAACAACTCCCCAAGCTTTTTCCCATCCCCCTGCAACTTGATCAATCCTTTCTGAATCGCTGTCGGGAAATCCAGTTGCTTGAGGCTGATCTGTTCCAGAGTCGCCTTGCTCAGGCTCACACTGGCATCCGCTTCGGGGTTGAGCCCGGCACGGTGAGTCAGCACGCCGTTGCGCAAGGTCAGGTTGAAATCCTTGTGCTGATCTTCGAACGTCCAGTTCAGCGTCAGGTCATGGCCGACCGCTTTGTCGCTGTCCAAGCGGATCGCGAGGTAGTCGAAGAACATGTCCGGCGTCATCGCCCGCACCATGTCCACCGACACCGAACTGCCTGCATGTTGCGGCACACCATTGCGCAACTCCATCGCCCCGGTCAGGTACATGTTGCGCCAGGTGGCGTTCTCGCTCTGATAACCCAATTGCTCCAGCGCGTCGGCCTGGGCGCTGCGGCCCGGTGCGTTGTCCGGTTCGGCGAACAGCAACTGATTGCCTAACTGCGCCGCCCAACGATAGTCACCCTTGGCCATCGCTGCGCGCATTTTCTCGATCACCGCCGCGCCACCGCCCATGGCCTCGACCATGCGCTTGGCGGTGTCCACCGGCGGTAGTGGATTGAGGTTGGCCGGGTTGCCATCGTAGAAACCCATGTAACGCTGATACACCGCCCGAGAGTTATGGCTGAGTGAGCCGTAGTAACCGCGGGTGTACCACTTCTGCTCCAGCGCGCCGGGGAGTTTCTGCATGTTCTCGGCGATTTCCATCGGCGTCAGACCCTGGTTCAGCAGGTGCAAGGTGCGATCGTTGAGAAACGCGTACATGTCGCGCTGATCGGCGAGGAAAGTGCGAATCCGCTCGCCACCCCAGGTCGGCCAATTGTGCTGGGCGAACAGCACGTCGCTCTTGTCGCCGTAGCGCGCCAGGCTGCTGTCCAGGTATTGCGCCCAGGCCTTGGCGTCACGCACGGGCGCGCCGCGCGGAGTGAGAATGTTGTGCATCATTTGCGTGGCGTTTTCCGCCATGCACAAGGCGCGCAGCTGCGGCAGGTACAGGTTCATTTCCGATGGCGCTTCGGTGCCCGGCGTGAGTTGGAATTCCACCTCGAGCCCGGCGATGGTGCGGGTTTCCAGTTCTTTGCCGATCAGGTCAGTGGGTTCTATCAGGGTGATGGTGCCGCCGGTGGGCAGGCTCTTGCCCATGCCTGAATCGACCTGACCTTTTTCACCACGGGGCAGCAGGCTGCCGAACTGATACTGGGCGCGCCGGCTCATGGCGTTGCCGGCGTACACGTTTTCGCTCATCACGTGTTCCATGAACCCCGACGGCGCATACACCTTGACCTTGCCGGCCTTGACGTCGGCCTCGTCGATAACCCCGCGCACGCCACCGAAATGGTCGACGTGGGTGTGGCTGTAGATCACCGCCACCACCGGTTTCTGCGGACGGTTCTGGTAGTACAGCGCCAGGGCAGCCTTGGCGGTTTCGGCCATGGTCAGCGGGTCGATGATGATCAGCCCGTCGTCACCTTCGATGATCGTCATGTTGGCCACATCGAGGCCGCGCACCTGATAGATCTTCGGGCTGACCTCGAACAACCCGGCATGGGCGCTGAGTTGGGCCAGGCGCCACAGACTCGGGTTGACCGAGCCCGGGGCCTGATCCTTGGCGAGGAAGTCGTAGGCCTGAATATCCCAGATGACCTTGCCGGCCGCGTCCTTGATCTGGCCCTTGAACGGCGCAATCAAGCCCCGGCCGACGGACTCGTAATCAGTGCGGTCACTGAAGGGCAGGTGTTGCAGGACTGCGGCATTGTTGGCCGTGGTCAGTGAACTGGCGTCGGCCGGCACATCGGCGGCAACCACCGGTTGCGTCAGGCACGCGGTGATCAGGCAGGCCAACAGGCCACGAGGGCTCAAAGTGAAACGAGGCATGGCGTCTCCGTTTTTTATCGTTATGGTTAGACCAGCCTCGAGGGTAGGGCGGCGGTCAAGCGGGGCCGCAATCATCGACGGACAAAAAACATTCAGGGCCGCTATCCTTGCCTCACGCTTATCGAACGGGTTTTGCCATGCTTGAAGTCCAGGGCGTCTTCAAAAGCTACGCCACACCGCAAGGTCCGCTGCCGGTGTTGCAAGGCGTCGACCTGACGCTGAAACCCGGCAGCAGCCTGGCGCTGATGGGCGAGTCGGGCAGTGGCAAAAGCACCTTGCTGCACCTGATTGCCGGGCTGGACAAGGTCGATAGCGGCAGCATCCGCAGCGGCGAGCATCGTCTGGAACAGATGAGCGAAGGGCAACTGGCGAACTGGCGACGGACTGAAATCGGCCTGGTGTTCCAGCAGTTCAACCTGATCGGCAGCCTGCGGGTCGAGGACAATCTGGCGTTCCAGGCACGCCTGGCCGGGCGGCATGATCCGCATTGGCAGGCGCATCTGGTGCAGCGCCTGGGCTTGGCGGATTTGCTGCGGCGTTATCCGGAGCAGTTGTCCGGCGGCCAGCAACAACGGGTCGCGCTGGGCCGGGCCCTGGCGTCGCAGCCAAAATTGCTGCTGGCCGACGAGCCCACCGGCAGCCTCGATGAAGCCACCAGCGATGAGGTGTTGAAGTTATTGCTGGAACTGCTCCACGACAGTCCCACCACTTTGTTGATGGTCACCCACAGCCACCGCGTCGCGGCGCGGCTGGCGGAAAAGGTGGTGCTGCATCGTGGTCGCCTGGCTGGCGCGGACGAGCGCTGAAGTGCGAGTCTTTCGCGAAACCCTGCGGGCGCTGCTCAGCCATTGGCGGCAGCACCCGGTGCAGTTTTTCAGTGTACTGACCGGGCTGTGGCTCGCCACCAGTCTGTTGACCGGTGTGCAAGCATTGAACAGCCAGGCGCGGGAAAGTTATGCCCGGGCCAGTCAGCTGATCGGCGGTGAACCGCAGGCCAGTCTCAGTGCGCCCAGTGGCGCGACGTTCTCCCAGCAAGTGTTTGTCGACCTGCGTCGCGCAGGTTGGCCGGTGTCGCCGGTGCTGCAAGGTCGGGTGACGCTCAAGGGCCATGAAGACCAGCGTTTGCAGTTGATGGGGATCGAACCGGTATCGTTGCCGGCCGGTTCCGCAGTGGCCGGACAGGCGATGGATATCGCAAAGGTCGTTGAGTTTTTCAGCCCGCCGGGCAGCACCTGGATTTCGCCGCAGACCTTGCAGGCACTGGGTCTGCACGAGGGTGAACAGCCGTTGAATTTGAACGGTGTGGCATTGCCGCCGCTGCGTGTGCAAACCGATATGGCACCCGGTTTGTTGTTGGTAGACATTGGCTTCGCTCAACAGATTCTGGGCTTGCCGGATCAACTGTCGCGTTTGCTGTTACCGAAGGATTTCACCGCGAACCTGCCGGATCAATTCAAGGGGCAGCTCCAACTCAAGACCAGCGGCGAAGAAAACAACCTGTCGCGCCTGACCGAAAGTTTTCACCTGAATCTCGACGCTTTGGGCTTTCTGTCTTTCGTGGTCGGCCTGTTCATCGTCCACGCCGCGATCGGGCTGGCGCTGGAGCAACGCCGAAGCTTGCTTAGAACCCTGCGCGCCTGCGGCGTCAGTGCTCGAATGCTGATTGCTTGTCTGGCGGTTGAACTGGGTGGCCTGGCATTGATCGGTGGGCTCGCCGGAGTCGTCAGCGGTTACTTGCTGGCCAGCGTATTGTTGCCGGACGTCGCCGCCAGCCTGCGCGGGTTATACGGTGCCGAAGTGCCGGGGCGGTTGAACCTCAGTCCGTTGTGGTGGCTGAGCGGCGTTGGCCTGGGTTTGCTCGGTGCGTTGCTGGCCGGTGCAAACAGTCTGTTGCGCGCTGCGCGCCTGCCGTTGTTGGCCCTGGCTGACCCGCAGGCGTGGCATCAGGCCCACGCGCGCTGGTTGCGGCGTCAAGGTTGGGTCGCGGCGGTGGCCGCCGTGATCGCGCTGCTGGCGTTGCTCCGGGGCGACAGCCTGGCCAGTGGATTTGTGCTGATGGGGGCGCTGTTGCTCGGTGCCGCGTTGGCGTTGCCGGTGGTGCTCAGTGCCGTGTTGAACCTGGTGCTGAGCCGCAGTCGATCGGTGCTCGGCCAGTGGTTTCTCGCCGATTGCCGTCAGCAACTGCCGGCCCTGAGTCTGGCGTTGATGGCGCTACTCCTGGCATTGGCGGCGAACATCGGTGCCGGCAGCATGACCGCCGGTTTTCGCCAGACCTTCAGCAACTGGCTCGAACAACGGCTGACCGCCGAGCTCTACCTCAATCCACAAAACCCGGCCCAGGCCCGAGAACTGCACACCTGGCTCGAACAACAGCCACAACTCACGGCGGTGCTGCCCAACTGGCAGGTGTCGATCCAGTTGCAGGGCTGGCCGACGGATGTCTTCGGCGTGATCGACCACCCGACCTATCGCCAGCACTGGCCGTTGCTGGAAGCCTTGGGCGACAAGCCGTGGGATCGCCTGGCCACGGATGACACGCTGATGCTCAGCGAACAACTGGCCCGCCGGTTGAACGTACGTCTCGGCGACCACCTGACGCTGCCCACACCGAGCGGCCCGTGGTCGCCACAGATCGTCGGCATCTACGCCGACTACGGCAATCCCAAGGGCCACGTGCTGGTTAACGTCAATCATCTGCTGCGCGGCTGGCCGCAGCTGACGCCGAACCGTTTCAACCTGCGTATCGACCCCGCGTCGATCCCGGCGTTCCTGACTGCGCTGCAAGCACGCTTCGCCCTGGAGGACAGCCGCATCGTCGACCAGGCCCGGCTCAAGGGCTGGTCGACGCAAGTGTTCGAACGCACCTTCGCCGCGACCGCTGCGCTCAACAGCCTGACCCTGTGCGTGGCGGGGGTGGCGCTGTTCATCAGCCTGCTGACCCAGAGCCAGAGCCGCCTCGGGCAACTGGCGCCATTGTGGGCGTTGGGTGTGACGCGTCGACAATTGATGCTGCTCAACCTCGGGCAAACCTGGTTGCTCGCGGTGCTGACCTTGGTGCTGGCGTTGCCGTTGGGCATCGCCCTGGCCTGGTGCCTGGACACAGTGATCAACGTCCAGGCCTTTGGTTGGCGTCTGCCATTGCGGGTGTTCCCGCTGCAATTGTTGCAGTTGATGGGGCTGGCACTGCTCGCGACGTTGCTGGCCTCGGCGTGGCCGCTGTACTCGCTGTATCGCACGCAACCGGCGGACCTGCTGAGGACGTTTGCTCATGAGGATTAAGGTCGGCGTATTGTTATTGGCCTTGCTCGGCGGCTGCGATAACTCGGTGCCTGATGAGAAAGGCTTCGCGGGGCTGGGCAATCAGGCGGCGGCGTTCACCCCGGTGGTGCCCGGGCGGGTGTTCAGCTTCCCGGCGGATCACGGGCCTCACGACGGTTTTCGTATTGAATGGTGGTACGTCACCGCCAACCTCAAGGACGATCAGGGCAACGAGTTCGGCGTGCAGTGGACTCTGTTTCGCAGTGCCTTGAGCGCCGTGCCCGAGGTGGCCGGCTGGGGCAATCAGACGATCTGGCTCGGTCACGCGGCAGTGACCTCGGCTACCACGCATTACGCCGCCGAACGCTACGCGCGTGGCGGCGTCGACCAGGCCGGCGTTAGCGTGACGCCGTTCAATGCGTGGATCGACGATTGGCGTTTCAGCAGTCAGGCCACCCCGGAAAATCCGTTGGCCGACCTGCAACTCAGCGCTCGGGACAAGGGGTTCAACTACCAATTACGGCTGACGTCCACACGACCGCTGGTGCTGCATGGGGACAAGGGTTTCAGCCAGAAATCCGAACAGGGCCAGGCGTCGTACTACTACAGTCAGCCGTTTTTTCAGGCCAGCGGTGCGCTGCAAATCGATGGGAAAAATTATCAAGTAAGCGGCCCGGCCTGGCTCGATCGCGAATGGAGCAGCCAGCCGCTGACGGCCAATCAGACCGGTTGGGACTGGTTTTCCCTGCACCTGGACAGCGGTGAGCACGTGATGCTCTACCGCATGCGGCACAAGGAGGGCGATCCTTATCTCACGGGCACATGGATCGATGCTCAGGGCCGGACGCAGTTGTTGCACGCCAGCGACATCAGCCTCACACCGCAAGACACCGCCAACGTGGCAGGGCGCTCGATGCCGGTGCGCTGGTCGATCAAAATCCCCGGCAAACACCTCGACATCACCCTCGATGCCCTAAACCCCCATGCCTGGATGAATTTGCGCATTCCTTATTGGGAAGGACCCGTGCGGTTGAGCGGCAGCCAGGGCGGGCAGGGCTATCTGGAAATGACCGGGTATTGAGTCGGAACTCTCGCCAGAGCGATGGCCTCCTAATTTAATAAGCCCGTTCACAGGAGCCCGCCATGAGCGAAGACCTCAAACCCCCTGACCTTGCGTCCTGGCAGCGCCTGTTTGAAGACAAGGCCTACTGGCAACAGTCCCCCGACGCCCATTACAGTGAACTGTTGCGGGTGGCCGACGACCTGTTGGGGCAGGGCGCCATTGACCTTGAACAGTGGCAGGCGCTGAAGAGCAAAGCCGAACAGTCCCACAAGGACTCACCCGCCGTGAACGTCGCCCACGAAGTCGACGATCCCGAAGCCTGAGGAGAACCACCATGAGTCGCAAGCCGGTTGATACCTCGGAACACCCCGACGAGCCGCGCCCACCAGGCGAAGTCGAGCGCGATAACGACGCGCTGCGCCCCACCGATCCGACCCGACGCAAGGAAAGCGGCAAGGGCACCGAGAGCGGCGAATCCACCGCGCAAGAAACTGCAAAAAATCCCTGATCAGCGTCTATGCTGATCGGCATGGATGGCGCTGAACCTTGATTCAGAGCCGTCCGCTGCCACCCATCAAAGGATAACCAGATGACCCTTCGAAAACCTTGCCGGCCAATCCAAAACCGTCGACGTTGAAAGACCTGAAGTTCAGAAAAAACTGAAGGATTTGAAAGTAGGGCAGAGTGTCGTGGTGACCTATACCGATATATTAAAAGTGACCAGCCAACACGAAAGTTGAGTATTAGCTCTATATATTGATTGTTCCTGTACAATTTTTTGTATAGGAACAATCAGTTTTAATGGTCGAACTGGTGAGTTTGCGTGGCTTGTCATAATAGTATTTGGGCTGACATTTAATTAATGTTGCTCGAAAAAATTTCATGTTCATATACGCGGACATATTCACCCACTTCTATTAAAATACTTCCCGTTCGCCCAGTGTCAGGGCTCTTTACCGGTGCATGGATTGCCAAGGCCATTACACTGGGCGAACACCTTATCGAGGTGCAATACGCAGCGCATTATTGCGTCAAGATGCAAAGCACTTTCAAAATCAAGGATGAAAACGACGGTCGCCGTTGTGACACGGATGAAACCACTCTCCCTCTACCACCCAGCGCTCTACTGGCTGCGCGTGTGGCAAAAAAGACTATTCCGCCAACTGGCCTGGCGCTTCTCCCGCAAGCATTACGCGCATCCGAAAGACGCCGCAACCCGGCTGCCGTTCCGCTACCTCAAGCACACCTCCAAACTGATCCGCAAACTCGGCAACTCCGATCTTGCCCTGCAACACAGCAAAGTCATCAACTTGAAACTGGCCGTGGCCAGCATCGACGGCGTCGTCATAGGCCCCGGAGAATACTTTTCGTTCTGCCGACTCGTGGGCCGCCCCACCCGCAAACGCGGGTACGTCGAAGGAATGGAGCTGTCATTTGGTGAAGCGCGCAGTGGGGTAGGCGGCGGAATTTGTCAACTGAGCAACCTGATTCACTGGATGGCCATTCACTCGCCGTTGGTGGTGGTTGAACGCTCGAATCATAGTTTCGATCCGTTTCCTGATGAGGGTCGGGTTCTACCCTTCGGTTCCGGCGCGGCGATTTTTTACAACTACATTGACCTGGTGTTGCATAACCCGACGGATCGACACTTTCAGTTGAAACTGAATGTGGCTGAGCAGCAGTTGGAAGGGGAATTATTATGCGATCAGGCGAGAGAGTTTCGGTATCACGTTTATCAACTTGGGCATCGATTTGTGCGCGAGGGTGGTCGGGTTTTTCGAGAAAACGAAATCTGGCGAGAGGTGAGGAACAAAGGGCAGGAGAGTCGGGTGTTGGAGAGTGAGCGGCTTTATAAAAATCGGGTGGTGGTCAAGTATGAGGTTGAGGAAAGTTTGCTGGAGGTGGATGGATAAAAAAAACGGGCGATCATAAGATCGCCCGTTTTTTTTATTTAAAATAGGTCATGAGCTAGCCTTGATTCTCAAGGTCAACCAATCTGGTGGTCGGGCCATCGGGCCGCAGGCGTTCAAGCACGAGTTTTGACCAGCGATTACGGGAACGACGCTTAGCGATTTTGTAGGTGAAATCTTGAATGAGGTGCGATGGGTAAAAAAACAGGTTTCCCAAGAACATCGCGGCATCACTGCCGCTTAAGTAATTTTTACCGCTGGCAGCGGCTTTCTTCTCAGCAATGACTTGACGGGTATGACCAAGAAATTCCGACTGCTTAAGGTTCGATGCTATCTGGCTTTTAACGAATTTGTCGGAGTTACTAGGATTCCCCTCTTTATCAAACCAAGGGCCGTTGTTCATGTAAGACCGAATGTATTCCCAAAAGCCTTTTTGCATATCAAGGGTCTTCCCCATTGTTGTCAAAGTAGATTTCACGAGTACGTCTATTGAAAATTATAGGCAAAGGTAGCTGGCGAAAAATCTCCCATAAGAAGGGAATTACTAGCATCGGAACGGCCACAATCAGAGCATTGCTGACACCGTCATAATCACCATTTCCGGTCGCGACTAGCCATAGGGCTACTAGTAAACATGGAATCGCTCCTAGCGCCATTAACCCCGTTAGGCGCCCGCGGTCAGTACCATCGCCGGTTTTTAATGACAAAAATGTTCGGTGTGTTCATCGGTGATAAACAGTTCCATAGGGAGTTGCCCCGTCGGTACATCAGCGCTGAGAACTGCGGTAGGCGGGGCTCCATACTTTGCATTCGCCTGTTTTATGAGGTCTTTCAGAGCCATGCAATTTCCTTGAGTTCCGGTCAGCTCGTTCCATCGATGCCTTCACTGCCAAAAAATCGTTTTCAACTTTAAAGCGTTGCGTCACCGGTAGCGGAAGGCCTGATTGCTCCCCCCGTGTTGTTCAGCTATTTGCTGATGCTTCTGCCTTTGTGTCGTTCAGATTTGCCTTGAAGTACGTCATGAAATCCTGCCCTTGAGCGAAAGCCTTTTCGATCTTCGCACTCTGCTCTTTCAGCGCAGCAGAGGGCATGGCCCACTGGTCAAGTGGTAGAGGTTTAGACCATTCAGCAATGGAATCAGGTAAAGATTTCATGCTGAAACGGTGGTCCCATTCCGCTACCCAATATGGGAAACGCCACCAGGTGATCAGATGGGTCAGGTACCACCAACCAACCCCAAGAGCGGAACGCTCGTTGTGCTGGTATTCCTCGAGCATATCTTCGCGTTCTTTATCGAAGGTGTGACGACCTTCGTAGGGGGCTTTACCTGGGCAGAACTCCGGGCCTTTTTCCATATAAACACGGATGGCTTCCCATTTGCCTAGCCCATGAACTGGCGTCATGACCTCTTGGGTCATAAAGTGCACTGTATCGGCCTTGGGATTGTCTATGGCCATGCCGAAGGTGTAGCTGCTGATGACGCCAACCCCCGTAAAGCCGGTGCTGACCGAAATCCACGCCACCATTTCTTCCCAAGGCTGGATCACCGGCACGTCGGAGCCGTCCGGGAAGTAGCAGACTTCTCGGCGTTGGCGGTTGAAGCGGATGGGGCGAGTACGGGCTTTGGTTCGGGTGGTGCTGATAATCGCGTATAGGCCAATGAGCGCTGCTCCCGCCCCGCTCCAGAGTGCTAGCAACAATCCAAACTCAAAAAAGTCACTGAAGTAAAACCAAAAGCTCCGCCCGAATGGATTTATGAATGATGCGAAGCCCATCAGAGTCGGGAGAACAAGAAGGCAAACGATAACCGCGACTGTAGGAAGGGACGCCGCTACTCTTGCTTGGAAAGACTTGGTGAGGTTGCTACTACCCAAGTCCAAATAGGTGTCGTTGACTTCGACAAAGCTTGCACCCAAATCCATCGGCATTTGCCCGGTCGGAACCGGCAGTGGCGAGAAAAACAGAGCCTCTCCCGTGGCAATACGACGGGTTTCCCCAGCGACAGGGCGCTGCTGTTTAGTGTCGAGCTCGTCGTACTGCTTAGGTATTGATGGCATGCGAGATAACCAAAAAAGTGAATACGACTTAGGAGGCTGCCGCTTCAGACTCTTCAACCGGTTTGGCAAATTTCACCTTGAAGTAATCCAGCAAGGTTTGGCCTTTGGCAAACGCTTTCCGGATTTCGGCGCTTTCCTTGAGTAACTCTTCACTAGGGGCAGCGTGTTGGTCGACTGGAAGTGGCTTTGACCACTCCAGGACTTCTTTAGGGAACCCTGCTTTAGGCCGATTGTTGACCCAGCCAGAAATGTAGCAGGGCAAAGTCCAACCGCTGAAAAATTGAATCGTTAAAAAGCCCCAGGCGTATCTTAAAAAAGAGTGATCTAGACGGTAGTTGCGGCGGCATAAATTAAAATAATCGACAGTTCCTTCCTCTAGCTCGTTAGATTGATCTGAGGGTAAGGCAGCGATCCCTTCCTCCATATAGGCACGGATTGCTTCCCACTCCGAAACTGCCATGCTTAAGTTTCCGCTAGGGACGGTAGACCAAAGTACATCGCCAGTGCTGACGTCACGTAACCCAATCATTAATTTGTACTCGGGTATTACGGCATACTGCGTTATGAGTTGGCCTACTGACACGCATGCAATAGTTGTTTCCCAAGGAATGTAGCGGGGGGGGGCTCCTTTCTTAGGAATGAAAACTACTTCTCGTCGTTGTCGGTTGAAGCGAATGGGTGGATGTTTCGTTACTTGATGGGCTGCAACAACAAAAATTATAAAATATAAAATGGCGAGCGGTATTATAATCCCCCAAACTGCAATGCCTGAGAAAAAATCCCACCAGCTGGCTAGAAAGGGCTCCATGTGCCGTCTTATCCAAGACAGGTATCCGGTAATGGTAAATAATAGCACAACAAGAAATATCACAGATCCAATACCTGCACGTGCCATGAACTCGAAGTTCCCACGACCAACAGCAAAGTCAAGGAAAGCGTCATTAGCCGTACGATGTAATTGACGAGCGCTTATAGGCGGCATGCCTGTAGGAATAGGTTTAGGTGATAAGTAAATAATTTCAGTGCCGGATCCATTTTCGAAGTCTCCAGCATGAGGCAGGCGGTCATGCTTATTCTCAGGCATGTAAATGCTCCGGTTTAACGTCAACCCATTTCAAAGGGGTTTGATTTGGTTTAATTGAAGAGTCGCCTCTAAGGGGCTTGTTGATGCCGGAGAAACGTAGTGACACGGGATAGAATAGATAGTTGTCTTCGGCCTTCAGTGGCGCAGCAGCTAAGTCGGGTTGAATGCTCAAGCGTAACTTGAGTTGAGATTGCTCGCCGCACCAATCTTCTGGGATTTCTAGCTGGAGTTTCATTGGGTTAATGCTGGCTAGCTGGAAATTGTCTCGTATGTACTCTCCAACATCCACCGCAGGGCGCGTTAACTGTGCCGACAATTCAGCCTGGACGCGGAGAGGAGTTTTGTTCAATCTTTCAAAACTTACTCCAGGGAAATCGAAAGTCAGGGCGCGAACACTCGTCCCATCCAGTTGTCGCTTAACAATTCCTACATCGGTTATTACAGGGCGCAGGTTGACCTCGGCCAAGGCTTGAGCGTGTTTTGGCATATCCCATTGTTTATTTTCATTGCCCCAGCAGCAACTCAACATCCAACGCTGTTGATCATCAAGGTTGAAATAGTTGAACAACGCCTCTCCCCCCAATTGTAGGGCCGTGAGCCCTAGCGACCATGGAGTCAATCGGGCGGAGAAACTGAGGAAGCGCACGCCCCGCGTTCCCCAAACGTAACCTATCGCTGCAGCGCGTTGGCTTGGTGCGGCGGTAACGTAAGTACGGCCTATTACCCCAATATCCCAAAAACCTCTGACCGTTGTAGCAACTGCGATTCCTGTATTTCCTACATCACCAGTGAGCGCCATTAACGCTCCTGCTTTTTCACCTGCCGTTCCAGTTAGTAATGCATCAGTCCATTTGTCCCAGTTGTCCCAACTGGTACCGACGGAACCGATCAATGTTAAAGGCGCAATCACGACGCCCAGTCCGAGTCCCAATCTTCCGAGCTTTGCGGCGAAAAGCCCTCCGGACTTTCCTGCTGAGCTGGTTGTAATTGCCCTAAAGCCTTTATCTGCCACCGAAATGTGTGCATTTTGATAGACCGATAACGCTGCAGCGGTGGCTCCTGTGAACGCACCAATTCCAACAACTTGCTCTTTCAGTGATTTGCTGCCGGGGATGTTTTTCCAAGTTTCGATAGCATCGCCGAGATTTCGTACTTGAAAAAATAGTGCAGCCATGGGTATTACACCGCTTTTGAAAGCTGAAAGCCCTGCACCGGGTTCGCCGTACCCTCTTAATGCGCCTTGCTTCAATTTAGCTATTTCATTATTTAACAATGTTTGCTGTGGGGTCTCAAGCGTTAGCCGGACCCCTACATACCCTGTAGTCAACGTATTCGTCGTGACAATGCTTTCTTGTATCTGTGCAGACAGTGCCTGACGCTCTTTGCGAAGCATAAATAATTGACGGTTTAACTCTATTTTTTCAGATTTTGCTGCCGTTTGTCTGGCCTGGGCCTGCTCATCGCTACTCGGAACACGACGCTTGCTTTCTTTCTGTGCGCGATTTCGGTCACGAATTAATTGATCCTCAGTCTCCAGAATTTTTCCAAGTCTGCCCATTCGCTCCAGAAAAAACTGTTTGTCCTGCGCGGTGGCTACTTTCGGTGTGATACCAGCGTTTTGCAGAGCGTTATGCGTCGCTAAGCGATGTGCCCGGTTGGTATGGGTTGAGAATTTGTCCAGATGCGAATTAAGTTCAGCGCCGTTGAGCTTTTCCTGTAAATCAGAAAGCCAATTCTGTAAGCGCAGCGCGACCGCTGGTGAATAGGCCGCACTGATTGCGTGACTCAAACTCAAGGCGTCTGGGGTCAAATTCGTTGCCCAATAACGGCCAGTGAACGCACCCATGGCGTCAGCCCGAGCTTTTGCGTCATCCAATCCACCCCTCAGGTTTCTCCCATCATCCAGCCACTTCAGCAAGTCACCTTTTTTCTTGAGAAAGAATTCAAGATTAAGATGGCTGGCAAATGCCGGAAGACTGTAATAGGGAGCTCCATGCAGATATTCGCCAACTAGTTTTAAACTGTCTTCTGTACGGCATAGATCCCGGACACAGTTCTGTTCAGTGACTAGCGCCGACTTCAACTGATCCGGCACATCCGCATCGAAATACCACGCACTCATGTGGTACTCGCTTTTGGTGAACAGCCCCACCCGATCATCGGTAATTCGGTTCAGGCGAGAGGTCCAGCGCTTCATATGGGAACGCTCGGTTTCCAGGTAGTTGTTCATCTCCTTGTAGCGAACAAGGTCGTGAATACCACGAGCACCCAAGCCCTTGCCTTGCACCGCCGCATGACTTTTGTCTTCCAACACCTCAATGTCATCTTCCAGATCGCTGTAAAGACTTTTGCCGAGGGAGTCGATCATTTCCTGCTTTTTGTTGTTCATGACCTTGTAAGCGGCGCCAACCTTTGGGTTGGGTACCCGAACCCGGCTTACTCTCTGCGGCAGATCAGTGGTGTTGGTTCTCGCTCCGTCATATTCATTTCGCGAATTAACGTAGTCATAGATTTTTTGTCGTTGCTCAGGTGAGGTTTTTTCAAACAAGGCATCGCTGGTACCCGCTTGTCGGGCAGAGTTATCGCTGACCACCATGAGCGTTTCGATGTAGTTACCGATTGAGTACTTAAGGTCGTTTTTCTCCTTGAGTACCCATTCATCGATCCAGCCAACCACTTTGTCCTGCTGCTCGGCAAGATCTCGCATTACCCCAATGCTGTCCTTGAATACCAGAAAGAAATGGTCTTTTTCATAGGCTGCCAGCAACGATTTTTTCAGGGTGCCGAGCTGAGCCGACTTGAACAAGTCCTTCTGGTCTTCCCAGATGTAGTCCTTACTTTCCTCAGGGTGTGCGCCTGCCGGTGGTGCTTGTGTAGCAGGTTTCTCTGCAACTTCTGCGATCCACTTTTCAGCTTGCTTGTCAGTCAGCAGATGTGGACCACCTTTCTCCACGTCACCTTTAGAGAGATTTACTTTCTGCATGAACAGGTCGCGCTCTTTGCTCGACTTGAGCATCTGCGAGCACTTGGCGGCGGTCCATTGCACTTCGGCATAGGCTATGTGCAGGGAGCTGCCACGCGTGAAGACCAGAGCGTTTTCGCCTGCGGAACCCGTACGCTTGTCTTGAGTGGCTTCTTTGCCTTTCCAGATGCACTTGGTGACGATGCCATTCTTGACCTCGTATTCGTGCAAATAACCGGTCGTGTTATCGATGATGTAAAGCCAGCCATCGCGCAGCAGGCGAATCCCCATTGGGCGCGAGACGGTTTTGTAAGGAAGCGATAATTCGGAAGAAGGGTCGAGCCGTTCGACAAGTCCATAGCGCAGGGGAATCAGCTGAAGTTTTTGCTTCATTTGCGAACAGCCGCCGGTGGAGCACTTGGCATCGCTGCGGGGCAGGTCGACTGCGTTTGGATTCTTACCTGTCTGGCTCATTCGGAATTCCTTTCCAGCATCGGGTAGCAAGGGCGGATTGGTTCACCCATTTGCTCAGTTCTTGGTGATGACGTGAGTGTTGCTGCCGGTGGTTTTACCAATGCGCGGCGCAGTCTCACAAAAAGCTGCCTGTTAGGCAAAGAGTGATGCTCGCTTGAGCACTCTCTATCAATCCGGTTTTGCCGCCCGTTCCTGGGCAATATCAGCGACCCGTTCGAGTCGCTGAGCGGGCGTTTGTTCCGACGGGGTCTTCAGAACCGCATCCAGGTCCGAATGCTCCTCCAGCGCCTGTTCGCCCAAAAAGCCGTGAATGTTGGCATAGAGGGTGATGTCGAGTTCGGTATTGAACCCGCGATCGTAGGAGGTTGAAGCCAATGCGTGCAGGTGTTCCCAGCGTTGCAAGGGCGTTGATTGTGCCTGATAGGACGGGAAGTATTCGTGCATGTGTTCGTCGAGGCGCAGGACGATGCTGCGGAAATTCACTTCATCCAGTTGGCTCAGTTGCTCGTCGCTCAAGCGGTAGAGTGTGCTGTGATTGGGTTCGGATGCTTGGCCTGGTCGCTGGTCTATGTGCCAGCAACCCAGTGCCGCGTCGGCGGTGACAATCTGCGAGCAGGGACCGAACAGGGTAGGGTCCTTGATGGTTTCAGCGTGGCTGAGCAGCGCATGGGCCACGGCAGGATCGGCCACGCGCAGGAGCACTTCTTCACCTTGTGGGTGCATGACGCTGGTCAGCCAGCGGAAGTGGTCAACCATTCGCTCCCAGGGTTGATCACTGAGCACGAGGTAGCCCCACTCCTGGCGGGGCTGAGCCAGAAACTTCGCCAGAATGGGATTGTTTTGCGCTTTTATCTGAATCAGGCACGGCGAAACGTCACCCAATTCGGCCCAGTGGGTGCCTAGGTAGAGAGGCTCGAAAACAGGATTTTCCGACCATTGATAAAGATGCTGAGGCAGCTTCTCGACACTGACGCCATCCAGCAGTAAGCCGACGGTGCCATTCCATGGCAGGCCTTGGGGCAACCCGTTCTCCAGCGGCCACGGCGACTTAAGCATTTTGCGCCTCCAATTTGGCCTTCTCGCAGATCGCGCAGATTGGTTTTTTCTGCATCAGCGCCTGCCGCTGCGCTGGCACGAGCAACTGACCGGCCTTGTCCGCGTCCGCCTGCTTCAACGCCCCCGGCAACAACGGCGCCGCGCCCGTCCCGCTACCCGGTCCACCACCCGAGTTGATGTTGATCACCGGCCCACTCAGGGTCACGCCGCCGGAATCGATCTTGATGAAGCTGCCGCCACCGATCAGCGTCAGTTCGCTGCCGGCTTCGAGCACGACTTTCATGCCGCTGCTCAGGTGAATCTCTTGCCCGGCATCGATGAATTGCCCGGTGCCGATCTTGATGTGCTGGTTCACGCCCACGGTCAGGTGGTCGTTCGCGCGGGTTTCGACTTTGCGATCTTCATAGACCGTGTGGTGTTCTTCGGCCTTGAATTCGCTGTAGCTGTTTTGCTCGACGGTGTCGTGGCGTTCGTTGCCGACGCGGATTTTCTGGTCGTGCTCGACGTTTTCGTCCCAGTCGCGCTGGGCGTGCAGGAAGATTTGTTCCTGGCCCTTTTTGTCTTCGATGCGCAGCTCATTGAAGCCTGCGCCGCCCGGCGAGCTCAGGGTCTTGAAGGTGGTGCGGGTCTTGTTCGCCGGCAATGCGTACGGGACGACGTTTTCCTTGTGGTACAGGCAGCCGCTGATCAGCGGTTGGTCGGGGTCGCCTTCAAGGAAGGTGACGAGCACTTCCATGCCGATGCGCGGGATGGCGATGCCGCCGTAGTGGGCGCCGGCCCAGGCGGAGGAGACGCGCAGCCAGCAGCTGGTCTTGTCGTCGGCCTGGCCTTCGCGATCCCAGTGGAACTGCACTTTGACGCGGCCGTATTGATCGCAGTGGATCTCTTCACCTTTCGGCCCGGTGACCACAGCGCTTTGGCTGCCGAGGATGCGCGGTTTTTTCTGGGTCAGGGGCGGGCGGTTCGGCACGTCCCACGGCGTGGCCTGGAAGCGATTGCGGTAGCCCTGGTGGAAATCGTCCTTGAGCTGGGTCGTGTCGCTGGTGACCGACTCTTCCAGCACTTGCGGCTGTTTGCCTTCGTGGAGGACTTCGGTCAGCAGCCACAGGTCGTTCCATTTGGCTTTTGGGTGTTTGGTCAGGGCCAGGAAGTGGCCACTGACCAGCAACGGCTGATCGCTTTTGCCTTCGGCGAGCTGGAAGTCGCTGCGGTGACGTTCGAGGGCACGTTTGGCCAGGTGCTTGCCGCGTTCGCGGTCGATGAAACGACCGGGGTAGTCGTAGTCTTCGAGGTCGGGCAGGGCGTCGCCACGGTTTTCGCTTTCCAGCGTCAGGCGCGGTTTTTCGAAGTCGTAGTCGCGGCGGGTGATGCGGCTGGTGCGGGTTTCCAGGCGCAGGTCGAAGCGCTTGATCACCGGGTCGTTGGCGACCATGCCGGAGTCTTGCTGATAGGCCACGGGCGCGAGTTTCGGGAACACCGTCTGGTCATCGCCGAACACCAGTTTGTGGGCCGTGGCGCTGTGCTGGAAGTGGTAGTGGATACCTTCTTCCTCGCACAGGCGCTGGACGAACTGCAGGTCCGATTCATCGTACTGGACGCAGTAAATGCGCTCAGGATAAATCGCCCCGACGTTGAATGCGTAGGCATTGCTTTGGATGCCGTGTTCTTCGAGGACCATGCCGATGATTTTCGGCACCGTGAGGTTCTGGAAGATGCGTTGGTTGATGCGATGCGCCAGGTAAGACAGCTGCGGACGCAGGGTCACCGCGTAGCGGGTCAGGCGTTTGCCGGAATCACCCTGGGCGGCGCGATAGATCTGGCCATGGATGCCGGTGCCGTTCTGTGCAAGCTGCAAGAAGGCCGGTTTGTGCAGCAGGCTTTCGAGGTCCAGGGATGGCTGTTCACTGACCAGTTCCACCTCAAACACAAAGGGCTGGCTGATGGCTTCCCGACCGTTGAGGGCGAGTACCTGAAAGTCGTTCTTGAGACCTTCGATGGTCAGGCTGAAGTGAGTCTGGTTGGCCGGCGCGAACATCCCTTGTTCCTCGTGCAGTGCTGCGGCGAACACCTGTACCCGAGAAGGGTGCTGGCGGACGCGAAAATTCTGGAGGGGCGTAAACAACATCGACCAGCAGAGCTGGCCGATGCTTGAAACGGTCGGCCAGACTTAGCCAGCGACCGGGGAACGCCAGTCATCGGAACCCGAAGTACCGGATACTTCGTGGGTCCAGGTGATTTTGCGGTAGGTGAAGTGTACGTCTTCCAGGTGGGTGAAGTGCGAGTTCGCCGGGTCCTGGCAGTTGTGCATGTAGTCCTTGATGTCGACGATGATCGCGTCTTCAAGTTTGGTGGTGTAGTAGTGCTCTTGGGTGCCTTGAGCCGAGGTGCGGTACCACTTGATTTCGATAGTGGTCATGCGCTCGCCCGACGTCAGGGCAGCCAGCAGCAGCGGGGAAGCCTTGTCGAACACCTTGGTGATCACGACAGGTTTGTGCACGCGCTGACCAGTAGGCTGGCCGGACTGCGGGTCACGCGGGATGATCACTTCGTGGCTGAAACCCTGAACCATGACCTGGTCTTCGTGACCTTCCTGGTAGGTGTTGCCAACGGAGTCGGCGGTGAAGGCGCCAGCAGTGATCAGACCTTGTTTCTCGCCAGTGACGGACATATACGCTGGTGTAGCCATGGATGCTCTCCTTGCTTAGTAAGTGAGGGTGCCCGGGAGGCGGTATCGCCCGGTGGGTACTTCTTACAGATCAAGGTTTGTGCCATTCATGAAAAAACTTATATAAAACAATGTCTTGAGGTTTTGTGCGTAGGATATTTATTGTTTTCATGTAGGAAACGTCACCGGCGTGCGCAAGAAGTTGCGCACCGTTGCGCAACTTCTTGCGCACTGGGCTGGAGGCCTTGTTGAGTCGGGGATGCGGGAGAGGGAATGTTCTTTTTAGCGGGTGAACTGCGCAAGTTCTTGCGCATCAAGGCTTCGCGCCATCACTCAAGGCTCGCGAGTGACAAGTGAAACAAACTGACACAGCGAAGGGTCCATCACACAGGTCCCCCGTGCGCCGTTGAGCGTGCGAATAACCCTGTAATGGAGCGAGAACGACATGAAAATCCTGATGGTTCTAACGTCCCACGATCAATTGGGTGACACCGGTAAGAAAACCGGCTTCTGGCTGGAAGAATTCGCCGCACCGTATTACGTCTTCAAGGACGCCGGCGCTCAACTGACTTTGGCCTCGCCGTTGGGCGGCCAGCCGCCGCTGGACCCTAAAAGCGACGAGCCGGACGCGCAAACCGCGGCGACTGACCGCTTCCGCAAAGACTCCGCAGCTCAGTCCGCCTTGGCATCTACCGCTTTGTTGAGCAGCGCGAGAGCCGAAGATTATGACGCGATTTTCTTTCCCGGCGGCCATGGCCCGCTTTGGGATCTGGCCGAAGACACTTTTTCAATCGCGCTGATCGAGGCGCTGTACAAGGCCGGCAAGCCCATCGCGGCGGTCTGTCATGCCCCCGGTGTGTTACGTCATGCCAAGGACGAGGACGGCCAACCGTTGGTCAAGGGCAAGCGCGTGACAGGGTTCACCAACTCCGAAGAAGAGGCTGTGCAACTGACGAACGTCGTGCCGTTTCTGGTGGAAGACATGCTCAAGGAGAGGGGCGGTATTTACTCCAAGGCCGATGACTGGGCGAGCTACACGGTCACTGATGGCCTGCTGCTGACCGGTCAGAATCCGGCGTCTTCTGAGGCAACGGCTGAGGCGCTGCTGGCGAAGCTGAAGTAAACACAAACGTAGTAGGTGCCCGGCACGCCGGGCTCCTACAGTTCGGTGTTGATTAGCGATCGGTCAATGATGCAAAACACGCCTCGATCGACCGCCGCTGCGTCTGCGCATACAACTCCAACTCATCAATGGTCGACCGCCCCAGCGCCTTCTCGAACGCCTGCCGGTTCGAATGCACCCCATAGTGGGTTTGTGCCGCATCTCCAAGGTTCGACTGAAAAATCCCCGCCGCGCTGACCGGCAGGAAATCTTCGTACACCAGCGGTTCAACCCGCAGATACCCGCCACTGAGCAGATCCTCCAGCGACAAGGATTTCAATTCCTCGGCCCCCAGGCCTTTTTCCGTAACGAAGTAGCGAAAGTACGCCAGTTCCTGTTGGCGCATGCCCTCGATGGTGTCAGGGAATTCGCTGAAGTGTTGCGCCATCAGCGCGTTGTAGCGTGCGGCATTGGCTTCGTTGGGGAAGTCGTTGAGTTCGTCCCGGGCGGCATTGAGCAAACGGTCGTAAAGCGTTCGCCCCTTGGGGGTGAGTGCAGCGCCGCGTTGCTCGATTTCACCGAAGCGTGCGCTGTGGCTGCCGTTGGTGTTGTCTTGATCGGTAAAGGCGACAGGCTCATCGAGCGCCTTGAAACTGGTCTGGCGCAGCAGAATCGGGCATCGACGGCGGGACGGTCCTTCGATCACTGCTTTGGGCGTAATGCCGTGGGCGGGCATCTGCGCCTGGACGATGTCGATGTCGAGGGTGCGCGGCGTCAGGTGGTTGATGTGCGGGCCTTTGAACGCCACGACGTCAGCGATCAGTCGATGCTGGGCGCTGAGTTTCTGATACTGCTCGGCGGTGACGGTGGCGCTGTGGTGCCAGCGGAAGGTTTCCAGGGCTTGCTCGACGAAGTCCTGGGCCTCTTGTTCGGTGAGGCCACCTTGGATTTCAGCGCGTTCGATCAGGATCAGCGCCGCAGGCGTGAAGATCGAACGCTTGTCCAGCACCGACTGGGCGAAGGCGCGCAGCTCCAGGTCTTCGATCAGCTCCAGACGCAGCAGCGAGGTGAACACTCGGAACGGGCTGACCTGTAACGCCGCTTCATGCACCGCACGGAACGCGGTGGAATGCACCGGCACGCCGGCCGGGGTCAGGTCGTAGTAACCCACCGGTTGCATGCCCATCACCGCGAACAGCCGGGCGAGGGTCGCCAGTTCATCGGCGGTGCCGACGCGGATCGCGCCGTGGCGCTCCAGGTCCAGGCGCTGGATTTCGCCAGTGCTGTTCAACTGCCGGGCAATCTGCGGCTCGCTGTCCAGCACGTGGCGGTTGGTCTGTTCCACCAGTTCCATCAGCGCGCCGTACAGCGGCACTTCTTCGCGGTACATGTCGGACATCGCTTTGGAGAAGCGTTGGCGGATCAGGTCAGGGCTGACGAAGTTCGGGTGGCTCATGCAAAAATTCCTGGCGCGGTGACGTGAAGGATGTGGGAAAAGATCGCAGCCTTCAGCGGTGCCGACAAACGAAGTTTCTGACGAACTTCATTCTGCAAAGGACTGCTTGATCAGTGCAGTCGCTGATCCTGAGGGCTTTCCGAGCGCAGCGATGCCAAAAACTCCCGATACAAGCGCGCCGTGCCCGTCGGATGTTCCACCATGGGCATATGGCCGGTGTGGTCCCAGACTTCCACGCGCAGGTCGGCAATGCCTTTACTCCAGATGGCCACGCTGCTGACGTCGATCAAGCGATCCTTGTGCCCCCACAACAACAGCGCCGGGGCCTTGATGTCAGGGAGTTTCGGTTCCATTGGCGGGCTGGCGCGCAAGTCCCTGAAGATCTCTTCCAGTTCCTCGCAACTCTGTTCATAACGCTGGGCCATGGCGTCCAGTATCACCCCCGGTACCCACGGTGGTTCGGCCATGGTCATGGCGTAAAAACGGCGGAATTCTTCCCGTGAATGAATCAGGAACGGGTTGTGGCCTTTCGCCAAATGCCGTTCCAGGTCACTGATCTCTGGGGCGGTGACGCCCGCCGGGTCGATCAGGGCCACCGAAACAATACGATCCGGGTAAGTGGCCGCGAGCCACGCCGCCATGTAACCGCCCATGGAATTGCCGATCACATGGACTTTTTCGACGCCGCAGACGTCGAGCAACTGGATCATCCGCTTGGCCTGCAAGGGAATGTCGTAGCCGCCGCCGGCCTTAAAGCCGGTTTCGCCATGACCGGCGATGTCGGGGATGATCACCCGATAGTTGCCGACAAAGTGCCGGGCAAAGCGCAGCCAGATGTTCTTGTCGGCGCTGAAACCATGGAGCATCAGCACACTGCTGGAGGCTTCGTACGGCCCGCCTTGCCAGGTCGAGACGGTCATTTCCGCTATCGGCACGACGATTTTGTGCAGCCGATACAGCTTGGCCTCTATCGCCATATTCAAGTCATAGAGCCAATGGCCGATGGCCGGGTAACTCAACCAGCTCCAGGCCGCGAAAACTGCGAGTGCGACAACCAACACGAGCATCAGGCATTTTCCTTCTACAGGATCAGGACAGAATGTGATCAGCGGGTTTCAGGGCCCTGGTCAACCGGTGATAGCTGAAACTGAACCCCGGAAACATCGCAATCACATGACCGCTCTTGCTTTGATACCAACTGTGGCAGCCTCCGGACTTCCACACGGTACGTTCCATTTCTCTATGAATCATTTCAGTGTAGGTACGTTCGGCTTCGGGGCGTACTTCGATACTACGCAAACCTCGATTTTTCACCGTACGAATGCAGTCGAGGATGTAGTTCATCTGCGATTCGATGATAAACAGCGCCGAAGTGTGGCCGATGCCGGTGTTCGGCCCGGTGACGATAAACAGGTTGGGAAACGCCGGCAGGCTGGTGCCGAGATAGGCGCGGGGGTAGAGGGCCCAGACATCTTTCAGCCGGGTGCCGTTTTTTCCGGTAACGGGGTAGGAAATCACCCCGTCGGTGGCGTCGTAACCGGTGGACCAGACGATCAGGTCGACGTCGATGTGCTGGCCGTCCTGGGTAACGATGCCGGTTTCGTCGAGGGCGGCGATGCCTTGCTCGCGGCTGTGCAGCGTCACGTTGCCGCGACCCAGCGCCGGGTACAGGGTGCTGGAGACAATCACCCGTTTGCAGCCGATGGTGAAATCTGGCGTCAGTTTTCGGCGCAGTTCAGGGTCAGGCACCTGGCGTTTGAGGAAGCGCAGGGCGTACTGCTGGACCATGCGGATCGCCGGCCTCGAATATTTGAAGGCAATCACCCGGGTTTCGAATTGCCAGTAGAGCATCCAGCGCAGCAGCTTGTAGGCCGGTTTCAAGCCCAGCAACCAGCGCTGGAAGGGCCCAAAGGTGCGGTCGGCCCGGGGCAAGACCCAGTGGGGCGTGCGCTGGAACACATGCAAATGCTCGACGTCCGGGGCAATCGCCGGGATGACCTGAGCCGCGCTGGCGCCACTGCCGACGATGGCCACGCGTTTATGCCGATAATCGTAGGCATGATCCCAATGGTTGGTGTGAAACGTCTTGCCCTGGAACCGTTCCTGGCCCTCGAAGTGTGGGATGACGGGTTGGCTCAGCGGCCCGGTGGCGTTGATCAGGAACCGGGCATAGAACGCGCCTTTGCTGCCGGTGTGGACCGCCCAGCGTTTGGCGTCGTCGTCCCATTCGACGCGCTCGACATTGGCCGCCAGTTCCACTCTGTCCCTCAGGCCGAAATGCTCCACCACGTACTGGGTGTAGCGGTGCAGTTCGGCCTGTTCGGCGAACATCTGCGTCCAGCGGTAGGGGGCGAAGGACAGGGAATAGAGCGGTGAGGGCACATCGACGGCCGCGCCGGGGTAAGTGTTCTGGCACCAGGTGCCGCCGAAAAAGTCCCGCCGTTCCAACAGACGAAAATCGTCAATGCCTGCCTTGAGCAAATTGATCGCCGCGCACTGGCCGCCAAAACCGCTGCCGATGATCAACACGTGAAAGGTCTGCATGGGTCTCCTTTTTTATCGTTGTTTATTGAACCCTCTCTTCATGTATAGCCAAACATCCGGCGCTCGCCTCATGGCTATGCCTGGGTATTCAGCCCGCCAGCCGGCGATGGCTATTTAACGTTGCCCTGATAGACTTCCTGCACACCCGCAACCCCGGTGTTATCAGGTTCCGTTCAGTGGCATAGAGGCCCCAATGGGAAAAACGGGAGGAAAAGGACTTTCACTGGCCAGGAGGCTCTACACGTCGCGTACCCTGGGTTTGGCGTTGGGGCTGCTGTGCGTGGGTGCGGCGATGTATCCGCTCGACCCGGCGCCGTGGGTCTGGGTGTTGATGCTGCTCAACGGCATTCTCTGGCCGCACGTGGCGTATCAATGGGCACGCCGAGCGAAGGTTCCCTTCCATGCGGAACACCGCAACATCCTGGTGGATGCCTTTCTTGGCGGCTTTTGGGTGGCGGCCATGCAGTTCAACCCGCTCCCCAGCGCGGCCACGCTGGCCATGATGGCGATGAACAATGTCGCGATCGGTGGCTTGCGTTTTCTGTTGGTAGGAACCGTCGCGCAAATTCTCGGAATCGGAATCGGAATGCTGGTCTTTACACCGGCCTTCATCCCCCACACCAGCCCGTTGCAGTTGTATGCCTGCCTGCCGCTGTTAACCCTTTATCCGTTGGCCCTTGGCTGGATCTGCTTCCGCCAGGCCACGACCCTTGGCCGGCATAAACGCGAGCTGCTGGCCCTGAGCCGCACCGACAGCCTCACTGGCCTGCTGAACCATGGCGCCTGGAAGGACCAATTGGAAGTCGAGTTCCAGCGTTGCCAGCGCCAACATCAGGGCGGGGCGATTGCGCTGATCGACATCGATCATTTCAAAATCATCAACGACACCTACGGCCACGTCGCCGGGGACATCGTATTGCGGCAGCTGAGCAAGATGCTCAAGCAGAACCTGCGGGCCGCCGATGTTGCCGGGCGCTATGGGGGCGACGAGTTTTGCGTGATCCTTCCGGACCTGCCCCTGAACAGCGCTGCCGCCGCCATGGATGCACTCCGGGACCGCTTCGCGACACTGGGCTACGAGCAGAACCCGGCACTGAAAGTCAGCCTGAGCATCGGTCTGGCCGCCTTCAACCCGGCCCACACCGACGCGACCCTGTGGCTCAATGATGCCGACCAGGCGCTGTACGAAGCCAAGACCACCGGGCGCAATCGCGTCATCTGTTGCAGCGACGGCAAGCCCCATCGCGAGTTGCTCGACTCGGTCTGAAGGCCTGCACAATTCCCCTGTGGGAGTGGGCTTGCTCGCGGAGGCGGTGTGTCAGGCAACATTGATGTCGACTGACACTCCCTCTTCGCGAGCGAGCCCGCTCCCACAGGGATCTTCGGTCATTCAGGTCCGTAGGCGTCGCATTCGGTATAGAGCCGCGCGGCTCAGTCAGGTAGGGTTTGAGCTTCCCGACACGAAACAAGGATCGATTCATGACGTTTAATCGCCCTCGCTCCCTGCTGGCCACCAGCCTTGGCCTGACCCTCGCCCTCGGCGTTTTCGCCCCCGCAGCCTTCGCCGAACCGCACAAACAAATCCTCGCCGATTCCGAACAGTACAAGGGTGAAGCCCTGAAACTGCTGGAGCGGCTGGTGAATATCGACTCCGGTTCCGGTTATGAGCCGGGCCTGACGAAAGTCAGCGACATCGCCATCGAAGAACTGAAAAAACTCGGTGCCACCATCGAACGGGTGCCCAATACCCCGGACACCAGCAGCCACGTGATCGCGACCCTCAAGGGCACCGGCAAGGCGAAAATCCTGCTGATGGCGCACATGGACACGGTGTTCAAGGAAGGCTCCGCCGCCGAGCGGCCATTCCACATCAAGGACGGTCGCGCCTACGGGCCGGGTGTGATGGACGACAAGGGCGGCATCGTCGCCGGCATCTACGCGCTGAAAGTCCTGAAAAACCTCGATTTCAAGGACTACGCACAAATTACCTTCTTGCTCGACGCCAGCGAAGAAACCGGCTCGGATGTGGCCACCGACCTGATCAAGAAAACTGCCAAGGCCCACGACGTGACCCTCAACCTCGAACCGGGCCGCCCGGCGGATGGCTTGGTGGTCTGGCGTAAAGGCAGCGCCACCGCCGTGGTCGAAGTCAAAGGCAAGGCGGCCCACGCCGGCGTCGCGCCGGAACTGGGGCGCAACGCGGCAATGGAAGCGGCGCACCAAATCCTGCAACTCGGCAAACTGGGGGATGCTGAGAAGAAAACCACCATCAACTTCACCGTGCTCAAGGCCGGCGACCGGACCAACGTGATTCCCGATCAAGCCACGGCCAAGGCCGATGTGCGGGCCGCGGTGCCGGAAGAGTTTGACCGGATCGAGAAGGACCTGGCGCGGGTTTCCAAAGACAAGCTGATTCCTGATACCGAAGTCACCACCACACTGCAGCGCGGTTTGCCGCCCATGCCGCAAACGGCGGAGTCGGATCGGTTGATGGCCATGGCCCAGGGCATTTACGGAGAAATTGGCCGCAAGTTGACGGAAGAGGGCAGTGGTGGCGCGGCGGATGCCAGCCTGTCAGCCGGTGTGGGTACGCCGACGCTGGACGGGTTCGGGATTGTTGGCGGGAATATTCATACGCCGGAGGAATACGCGGAGGTGGAAAGCGTGGCGCCGCGGATTTATCTGCTGTCGCGGATGATTATGGAGTTGGCCAAGAAATAAGCCTCGCAATCGATCGTCATGCGGCGGCGTGGCATCTGGCCCCCTTCGCGAGCAAGCCCGCTCCCACATTGGATCGCTGGCGTACACAAATAATGTGTTCACAGAAAATCCAATGTGGGAGCGGGCTTGCTCGCGAAAGCGTCGGGTCAGCCCACACCATCACAATGACTGAACCATCACTCCTTGACGCTCATAAACTCTTCCGCCCAACGGATATATTCCTCAGGCTGAGTATAGGTATGCGTCAGTTCGGTCGCGCTCAGGTCCGAGGCCTGGGTAAAGATCTGCCGTTGTTCCCGAAGGCTGTCGTACGTGGCCTTGATCGCGGCGAAGTACGCGCCGTGACCGTCGATGGTGACCCGTACGCCCAGTTCGGCCAGGCGTTTATCGTCGCGCAGCAGCGGGTTGCCATAGGTGACCAGCATCAGCGGCACGCTCAGGTGCTCGGCGATCTGTTCCAGTTGGTTGAAATCCTGCACCCCCACCATGCAAATCCCGTCGGCGCCCGCCTGCTGGTAATGCTGGGTGCGGCTGATGATTTCCTGGACCGGCAAGATCCCCGCGTTAGTGCGGGCGATGATTGCCATCTCCGAATCGACCCGGGCTTCCAGTGCTGCGCGAATCTTGCCGACACCTTCAGCAACGGTGATCAGGTCAGTGGACTTGCGGCCAAACTGGGCTGGCAAGAGGGTGTCTTCGATGGTCAGGGCTGCCACGCCGGCGCGTTCGAGTTCGACGATGGTGCGCATCACGTTGAGCGCATTGCCATAACCGTGGTCGGCGTCGGCGATGACCGGTAGTTGGGCCACGCGGCCGATGCGGGTGGCCTGCTCGGCGAACTCGCTGAGGGTGATCAAGGCAAAGTCGGGGGCGCCCAGTACTTGCAGCGACGCGACCGAACCGCCGAGGATACCCACTTCAAAACCCAGGTCCGCGGCGATGCGGGCCGACATCGGGTCGAACACCGAGGCCGTGTGATAGCAGGCGTTGGAAGCGAACAATTCACGAAAGTTACGGCGCAAATCTTGATGAGAAAGCCTGGACATATGAGTTCCACCAATGGAATGGAAGGGCTTGAGCAAAAGTGTCAACGCCGAAGGAACAAAAGGCTATCACGTGGAGAGGGGGAGAATGATGACGAATTTACCGGGTTTCCGGTCTTTTAGTCGGAGGGCTTTTTTTTAGCACGCTGGCTTTTGTGGCGAGGGAGCGCGTGATCACGCCGCCACTGCCTGTTGCTGTTGGTTCAGCAGGGGCACGGCACGTACCGAGTTGCCGGGTTGCAGTTGCAGGCGTTTGGCGGTGAGGCGGTCAACGATCAGGCTGTTGCCCACCCGTCGCGCCGGGGCGGTGGTAATGCGGCAGTTTTCCAGGCGGCGGTTGTGGATCAGCCAGATCGGGGCCTGATCGTCCGGTGTGCCGATGGCAAGCACCAATGCCTGGCTGTCGCGCACGGTGCGGATTGTCGAAACCGGGGCTTCGATGACCGGGCCGGCGTCGAAGATGTCGATGTAGCCCTTATGAGCAAAGCCTTCGGCGCTGAGGATTTTTAGTGCCGGTTCGGTGTTCGGGTGAGCCTTGCCGATGACCGCCTGGGCCTGTTCAGTGAGCAGGCAGGTGTAGAGCGGTTGGCGTGGCATCAGTTCGGCAATGAACGATTTGTTGCCCAGCCCCGACAAGTGATCGGCGTGGCTGAAATCCATCTTGAAAAAGTGCCGGCCCAGGCTGTCCCAGAACGGCGAGCGGCCTTGTTCGTCGGCACTGCCACGGAGTTCGGCGATGAGTTTGTCGCCAAACAGATGCGGGAACTCGGCCACAAATATCAAGCGCCCCAACGACAGCAATCGGCCGTTACTGCCCTTTCTTTGATCGGGTCGCAGGAACAGCGAGCTGATTTCCGATTGCCCGGTCATTTCGTTGTTCAGGAACAATGTCGGGATCTGCCGCTGGATGCCAAGGTCCGGTGATGAGCTGACCGTCAACCCGACCCGGTAGTTATACCAAGGCTCGCGCAGGCCAACGGCCCCCGCCAAGGCACTGACACCGACCACTTGCTGATCGTCGTCTTCGAGCACGAACAGGTAGTCGGCATCGGCGCGCTCGACTTGTTCGGCGAAGGTCCGTTGCGTCCAGCGTAACCGGTGCGCCAGGCGATCTTCGTTGGCCGATAGTGTGGACAACCCGCGGCCCGCCTGCCGCACCAGCGCCTGCAAGGCGGGCAGGTCGGTGACGTGAACCGGACGGACAATCATGATGCAGCTCCTTCTTCGCGCCCGTTCGGACACTGTCGTTGGGCACGGGGCCGGGTGATGCTCACAGGGCGACCAACCGGATCGGGCTGCCTTCGGTCACGTTCAGGGCCGCGCACATCCCGGCACTCAAGGCCACAGGTTGCCCGGCGTGGTAATCCAGTTCGGCAATGATCGCGCGATAGTCCTTCAGCGCGTCGTTGCTGACCAGGTAGCGGCCACGGGCATCGATTGGCGAACCTGCTTTCGCTATGCCGGTCTCGCTCCTGGCGATGGAGCGGATACTGGAGATACGCGCATACAAGGTCGGGCCGCCGTCGAACAGATCGATGTAGCTGTTGGTTTCGAACCCTTCGCGCTCGAGGATATCGAAGGCCTCCTGACCATCAGGGTGGATGCGTCCGATGCAGTCCTGCGCCGCCTGGGGCAGCATCGGCACATAGATCGGGTATTGCGGCATCAATTCAGCGAGGAACGTGCGACTCTCCAGACCGCAGAGCCGCTCCGCTTCGGCGTAAGGCAAGTCGAAGAAATGCTTGCCCACGGCATCCCAGAAAGGCGACTGTCCTTCATCACTGCTGAAACCGACAATCTCGGTGATCACCGCGTCGGCAAAGCGCCGCGAATGAGCGGCAATGAACAATAACCGCGCCCGTGACAGCAGCTCGGAAAACGGCGTTCGCACCAGACCCGCGTCAATATGAAAACCCCGCAACAGGGTATGGCCGCTGAGGTCGTGACACAACGACAGCGCGGGTACGCCGTGCTCGATGTTCAGCTCCCGCGAGGCGCTGGTGAAGTGCCGGTTGCGCAGGCTGTAGAACGGCTCGCCGAAACCGGCAGTGGCGAGAATTTCCGAACACCCCGCCAAATGCCCGGTGGTCAGATCCTCCAGCACGAAGAAGTAATTCTCCGGACCATGACCCTGGACGTCTTTTTCGAACGAGGCGCAGGAGTCGAGAATCCTCTCGCGCAAGCGTTCGGTGTCGTCCGGCAAGGACGTGACGCCCACCAGGCTTTCGCGAGCCAGCCGCTGTAGCTGGGGCAGATCGGTTAACTCGACTGGACGTAGGACCAGCATGGATGCACTCCTGTATCAAAGGGTCCGGTGGTTAGGACCGAACCTGACTATCACTGTCGGTTTCCACGCATTGAATCGACGGTCGCCTGAGCTTTGCCAAGCGCCGCTCTTTTTCTTGTCAGCCGTTACTGAGGGGCGGCAGTACTTTGCTCGCGCCCAGATTGTTGAAGTGCTGGTCGGGATAACAACTGAGCTCCGGGGAGCGAAAGCGGTGGTCGATGTCGCTGAGAGAGGGCATCCGGGCTCCTGCTGGATGGGGGTGTCTTATTCAATTGATCATCAGTTAAACCAGTATTTATTTAACGCCCGCTGCCTGTCTAGTTAATTTTTGTGCGGGCTTCCCAAGCCCTGAAACGGGGCGAGATGCCCGTGTGACGGGGGCTACACGGATGTCGATTGAGCTTGTAGGTCATCGCCTATAAGGGTATCGGAGGTAGCCGTTTTTCACGGGTGAAATGAGTTAACGAGCCCATGTTGCCGACAGAAACGAAACACCCCGAATGGCCCGTCTTGCGGCACAATTAGTCGCTTGTTCGCGGCTTGATGCCGGTGCCCATTCCCTTCAACAGAGTGATCCTTCGTGCAGGCAACCCGTTTGACCCTGATGTGCCACGCTCGAACCGTCGCACAAAAACTGGCGCGTTTTCCTACGGATGAGCCATTGGAGATGGATTGGCAATCGGCAAGGCGTTCTCGTCGTGCTCAATTCAACGGGACACCGCGCCTGGTTTGTGGGCCTGAGTTGCGAACCCGGCAAACGGCCGGTTTGTTCGGCGACGATGTGGAGATTGTCGCGGCGCTGAGGGACTGCGATTACGGACGCTGGAGTGGTGCGCGGATCGCCGACCTGCAAAAGTCCGAGCCTGAAACGCTCCAGGCCTGGCTCGATGATCCGAGCCTGGCGCCCCACGGGGGCGAGTCGGTGACGCAACTCGGTGAGCGCGTGGCCGCATGGTTGGCAACGCTGACGGCGACACCGGGGCACGTCGTTGCCATCACCCATCCGTTTGTCATTCGTGCCGCGCTGACGCAGGTGCTGCGCAGCGCGGCGTTCAACCTGATTGACGTCGAACCGCTGTCCGCTGTCGAGTTGCGGTTCAACGGCTGCTGGCGCCTGCGTTTGCCGGGCACTGCCCCTGAAGGAACACACTCATGAAAAAACTTCTGGTCATCGGCATCGGTGCCGGCAACCCCGACTACATCACGATGCAAGCGGTCAAGGCACTGAACCTTGTCGACGTGTTTTTCCTCATGGACAAGGGGCAGGACAAAGACAAGCTGATCGACCTGCGCCGCGAGATCTGCGAGCGTTACATCACCGACCACGACTATCGCTTCGTTGAGGCCCACAGCCCGGAACGCGAGCGGGGTGATGTGGACTACAAGACCAGTGTCGAAGATCTGAACCTTGCCAAGCAGCTGACCTTCGAACGGCTGATCAATGAGGAAATGACTGACGACCAGTGCGCCGGTTTTCTGGTGTGGGGCGATCCGGCGTTGTACGACAGCACCATCCGGATCTTGCAGGCGATTCTTGCATCAGGCCGTTGCGTGTTCGAGTTTGAAGTGATCCCCGGCATTACCAGCGTCCAGGCCCTGGCGGCCCGGCATAAGGTGCCGCTGAATCGCATTGGGCGCTCGATCGAAATCACCACCGGCCGGCGACTGGCGGCGGGGCAGGTGAGCGAGGCTGACAGTCTGGTGGTGATGCTTGATGCGCAAGATGCCTATCACCAGGTGGTGGATCAGCAGACTGAAATTTACTGGGGGGCTTACCTGGGGACGCCGGATGAAATCCTCATCAGCGGCAAGCTGAAGGATGTGGCGGAGGAGATTGAACGGGTGCGCAAGGCGGCTCGGCTGGCCAATGGATGGATTATGGATACCTATCTGTTGCGTAAGCCCTGAGGCGTTTGTTGTCTGATCTGGCCTCTTCGCGAGCAAGCCCGCTCCCACAGTGGATCTCCAATGTCCACAGAATCCATGTGGGAGCGGGCTTGCTCGCGAAGAGGCCCTAAAGAACACCTCAAGAACTGGCCTTGACCTCCCGCCCAAACCGCTCCCGATACACCGACGGCGGCACCCCGACCACGCTGCGAAACGCCACCCGGAAGCTTTCCACCGATCGATAACCGCATTGCTCGGCAACCTGGTCGGTGTTCTGGCTGGTGCTTTCCAGCAGTTCACGAGCCCGTCCCAGCCGTTCATGCTGCAACCAGGCCTTGGGCGGCATGCCGGTGGCTTCGGTGAAACGGCGCAGAAAAGTCCTTTCACTCATGGCCGCCTCACTGGCCAGTTCGCGCACCTCCAGCGGTTCATGCAAGCGCTGGCGTGCCCACTGCATGACGCGCGAAAGATCGCTACGCGGTGTAGGACTGACTGGTGTCGGAATGAACTGCGCCTGACCGCCCGTGCGTTGCGGCGACATCACCAGCCGCCGCGCCACTGAATTGGCTACCTGGGTACCGAAGTCCCGCGCCACCAGATGCAGGCAGGCATCGATGCCTGCTGCGCTGCCGGCCGAGGTGATCAGCTGACCCGAATCGACGTAGAGCACGTCCGGGTCCACCAGAATGTTCGGAAAACGCTCGGCCAACTCAGTAGCGTAGCGCCAGTGCGTGGTGGCGCCGTGACCGTCGAGCAAACCGGTGGCCGCGAGCACGAACACTCCCGAACAAATCGACAGCAACCGCGCGCCCCGGGCATGGGCCTGACGCAGGGCCGTGAGCAAAGTCTCGGGCACCGGAGCGTTGCGGTCGCGCCAGCCGGGAATGATGATGGTCCGGGCTTGCTCGAGCAGTTCCATGCCGCCATCGGCCAGCACGTGAATGCCGCCCATGGCGCGCATCGGGCCCTGATCCACGGCGGCGATCCGATGTTCGTACCACGGGAAATCGAACTCCGGCCTGGCGAGTCCGAAGATTTCCACGGCGATGCCGAATTCGAATGTACACAGGCCGTCGTAGGCCAGAATCGCGACCAATCCAGGGGTGGGCTGCATTTGGCGGAAAGTTCCCGGTGAGTGTCTTGTGCGCCACTGTAGCGTCAAGTAGCGAGGCGATAAAGTCTTCTCACACCCACTGAGACTTTGGAGTACGACCCATGACCAGCCTGGTCCGCGAAATACCCGCCGCCCCATCGGCCATCGCCCTGATGCATTTCAGCAACCGTCTGACTTTTGAAACCGACTGTTCCGACGTCCATGGCAGCCAACAGGCCGGCGATGTGGATTTTGTCCTGGTGGATGTGCGCGGTCCGCTGGCGTTTGAGCGCGGCCATGTGCCGGGCGCGATCAACATTCCGGGACGACTGATCACTGCTGAAAGTCTGGCAAGTTATTCGACATCCACCTTGTTCGTGGTCTATTGCGCCGGACCGCACTGCAATGGCGCCAACAAGGCCGCGGTGAGACTGGCGGCGCTGGGTTACCCGGTGAAAGAGATGATTGGCGGGGTGACCGGGTGGCTGGATGAGGGATTTGAGTTGAGTACTGCTGCGGTACGGCGTACCGCAATGTCCATCGGCTGTGAATGCTGATTTTGTGACAAGGGGGCTTGCCCCCTCGCCACAGGAAGCGCTCCTGCCACCTGATCAGCGACTGGTTGTCGAAGCTGCCCACCACCCATCCAGCGTCGCCTGCAACCACTCGAACACGGTGGCATAGGCGGCGCTGTCCGGTTGGCCACGCGGCAACGGCGACTCATCGGCAAAATGCTCATTCAGTATGGCCACCGACTTGGCATTCCACTCCGGATGAAACTGCAACCCAACACGCGCCGGCCCGACGCCATACATCTGCTGCTCACATTGATCACTGCTGGCCAACAGCTGCGCGTTTGGCGGCAGGTCGATGGCGTCTTCGTGCCACTCCAGCACCTTTAATGTCTGGCCATCGGCGAACGTCACCAGAGTCCAGCCGGTTTCTGTTTGATCCATCCGCCGCACATTCCCGCCCAGACTCAACGCCAGCAACTGCGCGCCGAGGCAAATGGCGAACACTGCTGCGCCCTGATCCAGGCTACCCGCCAGCCACTGACGTTCGGCTTCCAGCCATGCCGGCCCGGCATTGGACTCATAAGGCCCGCCCAACATAATCACCGGTGCCGCACTCACGGGCGGCAACTGGCCGAGGTCGGCGCGAAAGACATTCAGGGTCACGCCCCGGGACGCGGCCCACTCGGCAATGGCGCCCGGTCCTTCGGCAGGGTGGTGCTGGATCAGGTTCAAGGCAGGCATCGCGCTTTTCTCTTGGGGACGCAGTGGCGCTCAATGTGCCGTAAAACATCGCTCATCACCAGTCAGACCATTCAGTCAGATTAAGGCCAGATTCCCGTAGGTTTTATCTGAATCCAAGGATTGTCTGACAGTCCTTGCACCGCCTTGGCGCACGCTGTTTCGCTACCGAATCCGGCGGCCACTTTTCTATAAGTATTTGTCGCTTAAACGCAATTTGCCCTCCTGAAGCCGCTCTAGACTGCCGGCCACTTCGGGCCTCACTCACAGAAAACGATGGACCGAAAGCTGAATCGAAAGCTGCCAATAAAAGCCTCCGCACACAGGAGTTATAAATGAAGAAGCTAGTGATGTTCGGTGCCCTGGCACTGTCGATGATGTCCCTGACCGCCGTGGCCGAAGACGCCAAGCCGATCCGCATCGGTATCGAAGCCGGTTACCCGCCATTCTCGATGAAAACCCCTGACGGCAAACTCACCGGTTTCGATGTGGACATCGGTGATGCACTGTGCGAGCAGATGAAAGTGAAGTGCACCTGGGTCGAGCAAGAGTTCGATGGCCTGATCCCGGCACTGAAGGTCAAGAAAATCGACGCCATTCTGTCATCCATGACCATCACCGACGATCGCAAAAAGAACGTCGATTTCACCATCAAGTACTACCACACGCCGGCGCGCTTCGTGATGAAGGAAGGCTCCGACGTGAAGGACCCGCTGACCGAGCTCAAGGGCAAGAAAGTCGGTGTGCTGCGCGCCAGTACCCACGACCGCTTCGCCACTGAAGTGCTGCAACCGGCCGGTATTATCCTGGTGCGTTACGGCTCCCAGCAGGAAGCCAACCTGGACATGGTCTCTGGCCGCCTCGACGCGATGCTGGCCGACTCGGTCAACCTCGACGACGGTTTCCTGAAAACCGACGCCGGTAAAGGCTTCGCTTTCGTTGGCCCGACCTACGAAGACGCCAAGTACTTCGGTGGCGGCGCCGGTATTGCTGTGCGCAAGGGTGACAAAGAGCTGGCGGACAAATTCAACACCGCCATCACCGAAATCCGCGCCAACGGCAAGTACAAGCAAGTGCAGGACAAGTACTTCGACTTTGATGTGTACGGCCATTAATCCAGCCGTTTAAATAAAGTGGCCACCGTTGATGCGGTGGCCATTTTTTTTGTCTTGGAATCTGGCTGCGATCTCTTGTGGAAGCGGTGCCCGCGAAGGCACCGCAAAATCGCCGCAGATACCCGGGCCATCATCGACATCAAGCTTCACAGTGTTAGGCTTTGCCCCGAATCCTGCGCGATGTGAAGGAAGGTTTAATGTTGAAATTTCTCGCTCTGCTGACGCTGCTGGCCTCCGCCGCCGTCCACGCTCAAGTCCCGTTGCACACCGATCTGCCGCTCAAGTACCTGGAGCAGGCCAACCCCGAATCGCGCAATCAGCCCCTGGTGATTTTTCTCCATGGTTACGGCAGTAACGAGCAGGATCTGTTCGACATGAAGGATGAATTGCCCGCGTCATACAACTACCTGTCGGTGCAGGCACCGATGGTGATGGAAGAGGGGCGTTACCAGTGGTTTCGCAAGAAGGGTGAAGGCGCCTACAACGGCGAGACTGATGACTTGAAGGCCAGCGGCAAGGTGTTGCTGGATTTCGTCGCACAGGCGGCGAAGAAATATCACACCGAATCGAACAAGGTGTTCCTGGTGGGTTTCAGTCAGGGCGCGATGATGTCCTACGAGGTAGCCCTGCGTCATCCCGAGGCGCTCGGCGGGATTGCCGCGTTGAGCGGGCGGGTTCTGCCGGTGCTCAAGTCCGAGCTGAAACCGGATGAAAAACGCCAGCATCTGGCGATTTTCATCGGTCATGGCACCGCGGACAAAAGCATTCCCTACAACGACGGCACCGAGGCCGACAGCTTGTTGCAGAGCCTGTCACTCAAGCCTGAGTTTCATGCCTACCCCGGCGTTGCTCACAGCATCAGCGCCGTCGAGATGCAGGATTTGAGCGCCTGGTTGCAGCGCCTCAATCCCTGAGTCTCATTTTCCGGAAACGATCTGTTTGACCAGCGTCTCGTGGCCGGCATTGTCTTTGAGGCGGGAAATGACCTGAACGATGGCCATGCGAGTGCCGGAAGCGGCCATCACCGTGGTATCGAGGGTCTTGCCGCCGCCCTGGGTGGCGGTGCTGTCGATCTGCCGCAGGCCCAGGCCTGTGCCTTTCTGGGTCAGGCTCTTTTCGCTGAGTTTGGTGAAGTCCGGCAGCGCACTGGCTTGTTCGGTGGCGAAGTTGGCCACCGCAGAGTCGAGGAATTGACCGTCGTTGTCCTTGACGTTGACGCCGCCGGGAATGGTGTTTTCAGCCGCAATCACCACGGTTTTGGTGGCCTGGTTGGTGTACATGGTGCCCGTTGCCCCGGCGGTGCCGGTGGCCGCGTCGCCGGCCGGCAGCGGGTTGGCAATGAAACCCTTGGGCAAGTTGAACGTGAACTTGCCGCCGAGCATCGAGACTTTCTGTACCGGCGCCGTATCGCCGGAAGTGGCCTTGGCGGCCTGCGCATTCAAGGCTCCCAGGCTGGCAGCCGCTGTCAGCAACAGGACAAGGGCTTTTTTACTCAACAGTGACATTCGTGAATCTCCAGGGGATGGGTGCGCTTCGGGGGCGATCATCCCATGGAGGTTGTGACGCATTCCAGCGCGGTGTAACGGACGGTCTCGCCACAGGCTTTGGATTACACCTGATTCTACTTGTGCGAAATGATCGAAGGGGTTGCAGGGGCTTTTACCGTCGGTTGCGACGTGGCGATCACCGCACCGGCAATAATCAGCAGGGCGGGGATCATCAGGATCGGGCTGGCATGGCTGCGCCCGACGACGATCAGCAACACGGTGGAAATCAGCGGCGCCAGGTAGGAAAGCGCCCCCAGCGTGGCCAGGTTGCCGTGTTTGGTGGCGTGGTCCCAGGCAAAAAATGCCAAACCTGCTGGACCGAGGCCTAGGACGATAATCGCCGTCCATTGGCGGGCGTCGGGCAATACCGTGGTTTCGAAGGCAAGGTGACAGATCAGCCCGGCCGCGGCAGACATACCGCAGATGCCACCGGTGATGCTGCTCGGTACTTCGCTGAACCGCCGGTTGAACACCGAGTAGCCGGCCCAGATCAATGCACAGCCAAACGCGGCGAGGTAACCGGGGATTGGCATTGCGGCGCTCGTGTCCGAGCCGCGTTGATGCATGATGAACGCCGTGCCCGCCAGGCCCAGCACGGCGCCGAGCACTTGTCGTTTGTGCAGCTTTTCTGCGGCGGCGAAGGCGGAAAACAGTACCAGCAACAGGGGCCACAGGTAGTTGATCAGACTGGCTTCGGCCGCTGGCGCGGCCTTGAGTGCGAAAAAATACAGCGCGTGATAAACGAAAATTCCGACAAACCCCGTCGCCCATACCGCCCAGGGTTGGCGCCAGCTGCTAAAACCGCTGCGCCCGTGTCGGCCCAGAATCATCAGGCTTGCAACGAACGCCACGGCGAAACTCAGTGTCAGCAGCTCAAACGGCGGGATGCCTTCGGTGAGGGTGGTCAACAACGCCAGGCAGGACCAGAGAAAGATCGCGATCACACCAACCGCTGTGGCGGATTGAGCACTACGGACGCGAGACGTGGCCATGTCTGTTCCTTCAGCACATTGAGCGGGCGACATCCTGGCCCGCTGGATGTGAAGCAGCTTAGCGCTTGATCGCGGTTCGTCCAGCGTCCACCACGGGGATCGCCGGTTTGGCCAGCAAGCGCCGGGTCACCCCGAGCATGCCCACCGACACCGCAACGCCGAGGGCGAACGCGCTCAGGCCCATAGGTGGCAAGGCCAGCGCCAAGACCAGACAAAACGCGGCGAACGAATACATCCCGGTGGCAGTGGCTCGCAGCAATGCCGCGGTAAACGCCGGCCCGCGGGTTTGCTGGGAAAACACCGCCATCACGCTGCCCAACACCGGGAACACGGCGAGCAGACCGCTCCAGCGTTCGCCAACCGTGCTGGCGAGCAAGGTGACCGCAAGAGTGAGCAGGGCGCCGGCAATCATGCGCAGCAGCAGTTTGTCGGACTTCGGCGCCGGGCCCGAAATGATCGGCTGCACCGAGGGAAACAGGTAGGGCGCTGCCAGCAGAGCGGTGGCGGCAGCGACCACTGAGAACAACAGGGAAGGCGGAATCAATGACAGCGCCACGGCCACGATGGCCCAGACCAGCAACGAAAGGGTCAGCGCCCACGGCCATCCCGTGCGTTGTGCAACCTGGGCATAGGTCACGCAGAACGCAATCATCGCAAACATCGCCGATAGCGCGGCCGTCGCCGATTGGGCAGCAAACACTTCGCCTTGCTCGATAGCCAGGAAAAACAGAATCGGCCCGACCACCACCGGCAATCCAGACAGCCAACCGGCCACGCTCGGCCCCCAGCGTTTACCCGCCAGGGAAATCAGCAACAGAAATCCTGGAATCACCAGCAGTTTGAGCATCAGCACGCACGCATCTCCGACTTGTGTGAGGCGGCAACGTTAGCATCGCGGGCGGCGGATTGCTCTAAGGATTGCGGGGTTTTGTATACAAAGTTGCTGCCTTTGGGAGTGCGGGGTGAAACGTCCGCTGGTTGATCCTGCAGTTTTAAGCCATAAGTTGTATCGCCCGGGCGGGCCTCTTCGCGAGCAAGCCCGCTCCCACGTTTGATCTCTGTTGTTCACCAATTATGTGTTCACACAAGATCTAGTGTGGGAGCGGGCTTGCTCGCGAAGAACGATTACGCGGTCTTCCTTTGAAACGCCTCAACCACATAATCAATAAATACCCGGGTCTTGGCCGGCATCAATGTGCGGCTCGGGTAATACAGCGAGATCGGCCCCGCATCGGCGTGCCAATCGGGCAGCAGGCGCACCAGTTCGCCGCGCTGGATATTGGCCTGCACGTCGGGCAACACCAGCAGGGTCACGCCCAGACCGAGAATTGCGGCTTCGCGCATGGCGGCCGGGTCATTGAGGACGATGGTTTCGTTCAGGAGGGCCGGTGCTTCATGGCCCGCACGATCTTGCATGACCCATTGGCGAATCCGCCCGGTGCGGGTGCCGCGCATCACGATGCCGTGGTGCCTGGACAAGTCCGCCGGGCTGGCGGGCGCTGCGCAGGTGGCGAGGTAGGCCGGGGAGGCGACGGCCACGACATGTGCCGCCGCCAACGTCCGAGAGACGACCCCAGGCGTCAACTCGAACCCGCCGCCGATGGCCGCGTCATACCCTTCGGCAATCAGGTCCACGGCACGGTTTTCGAAATGCCATTCCGGGCGTATCAGCGGATAACGCGCCAGAAACGCCGGCAGCAGCGGCAAGATATGACCGATGCCAAATGTCGGCGCCAGGCTGACCTTGAGCACGCCCGCCGGTTCACCCCGGTCGCTGCTCACCGCGCTGATTGCCGCCTGCAACGCTTCCAGATTGCCACCGATGCTCGCCAGAAAACCCTCGCCAGCCTCAGTCAGCGACAGCTTGCGGGTCGAGCGCTGGAACAGCCGCACACCGATATTGCGTTCGAGCATCGCTACGTTGCGACTGACCGCAGCGGGGGTCAACGCAAGCAACCGCGCGGCGGCGGAAAAACTCCCGGTTTCAGCACTGCGCACGAAGGATTCGAGGTTGGCGAGGGTTTCCATGGCACAACACCTACTATAAATGCTTGAAGATCATTCAAGGCATTACCCTCTAATCAAGCCCTAATGGCAAGCGCATTATTCACTCCATCCCCAATCCACGGAGTGAAAACCATGACAACACCCCAACTTCCTCTTGCCGGCAAAACCGCACTGGTCACCGGCGGTTCCCGCTCCATTGGCGCGGCGATTGCCAAACGCCTGGCGGCCGACGGTGCCAGCGTTGCGCTGACGTACAGCGCATCCCCGGCCAAAGCCCTTGAGGTGGTGCAGGCCATCGAAGCCGCCGGCGGTCGCGCGTTGGCGATTGCTGCCGATGCCGGTGATCCGGCCGCCGTGCGCGCTGCGGTCACCCGCACCCTTGAAGCTTTCGGCAGTCTCGACATCCTGGTGAACAACGCCGGCATTGCCCTCGGCGGGCCGATCCAGGACATCCGCTTCGACGATTACCAACGCATGATCGCGGTCAACGTCACCGGCGTGTTTGTCGCCACCCAGGAAGCCGCGCGGCACATGAAGGCGGGCGGTCGGATCGTGCATATCGGTTCGTCGATGACCCATTACGCGGCGTTCCCGACCGCATCGCTGTACACCCTGACCAAAGGCGCCATCGCCGGTTTCAACCGCAGCCTGGCCCGTGATCTCGGACCCAAGGGCATCACCGTCAACACCGTTCATCCCGGCCCGACTGACACCGACATGAACCCGGATGGCGGGCCGGTCAGCGAAATCGTCGGCCCTGGCATTGCCATCGGCCGCTACGGCAAACCCGAGGAAATCGCCAGTGTCGTTGCGTTCCTGGCCAGCCCGGAAGCGGCGTTTGTCACCGCTGCGGACATCATCGCCGACGGCGGCTTCACCGCCTGATTACTGTTGAGGAGAACACCATGACCACTATCGGAATCATCGGCGCCGGCGCCATCGGCGCAGCGTTTGCCAGAGCACTGTCCCGTCAGGGCATTGAAGTCGTCATCGCCAACAGTCGCGGCCCGCACACCCTGACTTCGCTGGTGGAAGAGCTCGGGCCGACGGCGCGTGCCGGAACTCGCGAAGAGGCCGCGGCACAAGCCATTGTGCTGGTAGCGGTCAACTGGTCGAAGTTGCCGACGGCGCTGGCCGGGTTGCCGGATTTTGGTGGACGGATTGTCATCGACGCCAATAACTCGATCGAGGCACCGTCGTTCAAGGCCGTGGATTTGCAGGGGCGTACGTCCAGCGAAGTGTTTGCCCAATGGGTGCCGGGGGCGCGGGTGGTGAAGGCGTTCAATCACCTTCAGGCGCACTTGGTCGATGGCGATCCAACGGCGGAGGGTGGTCGCCGGGTGCTGTTCTTCTCGGGGGATGATGCTGAGGCGAAAGCTCAAGTGGCGGCGTTGATCGAGCGCTTGGGTTTCTTCGGGGTTGATCTGGGGGAGTTAAGCGTCGGTGCGAGACTGGTGCAGTTTCCAGGCGGTCCGCTGCCGGCTTTGAACCTGGTGAAATTTGCCTGAAGACCAGACAAAGCGCGTCCCGCTATAAAGAGTGCATAACGGTAGGACCCGGTGCGACATGAGTCGCACCGGGGGTGTTACCAGACTGCGGCGGATCTTCGTGGGCCCCCGCACAGACTGTTGAACGCTTTACGCTCGTTCGAGCGCCAAAGCCACGCCCTGACCACCACCGATGCACAGGGTGGCGAGGCCTTTCTTGGCGTCACGCTTGATCATTTCATGTAGCAACGTCACCAGCACTCGGCAGCCCGACGCACCGATCGGGTGACCCAGGGCGATGGCGCCGCCATTGACGTTGACCTTGTCCAGATCCCATTCCAGATCCTTGGCCACCGCCAGCGATTGTGCGGCGAAGGCTTCGTTGGCTTCGACCAGGTCCAGTTGATCAATGGACCAACCGGCCTTGTCCAGGCAGCGGCGAGTGGCCGACACCGGACCGATGCCCATGATGGCCGGGTCGACGCCCGCGTTGGCGTAGGCGGCGATTTTCGCCAGCACCGGCAGGCCCAGGGCCTTGGCTTTTTCGGCGCTCATCAGGATCACGGCAGCGGCACCGTCGTTCAGTGACGACGCATTACCGGCAGTCACCGAACCGTCCTTTTTGAAGGCAGGTTTCAGTTTGCCCAAGGATTCGGCGGTGGTGCCGGCCCGTGGCTGTTCGTCGGTGGCGAAGGACAACGGATCGCCCTTGCGCTGAGGAATCAGGATCGGCGTGATCTCATCGGCAAAGCGCCCGGCTTCAATGGCGGCCGTGGCTTTCTGCTGTGAGGCTGCGGCGAAGGCATCCTGTTGTTCGCGAGTCAGGCTGTACTTGTCGGCCAGGTTCTCGGCGGTGATGCCCATGTGGTAATCGTTGAACGCATCCCATAGGCCGTCGCTGATCATGGTGTCGACGATTTGTGTGTGACCCATGCGCAGACCGGTGCGGGCACCGGGCATGACGTAGTTGGACAGGCTCATGTTTTCCTGGCCGCCGGCAATGATCACGTCGGCATCGCCGCAGCGGATCGCCTGGGTCGCCAGGTGCAGGGCTTTCAGACCCGAGCCGCAGACCTTGTTCAAGGTCATGGCCGGTACGGTAAACGGCAGGCCGGCTTTTATCGCGGCTTGGCGTGCAGGGTTCTGCCCGGCGCCGGCGGTCAATACCTGGCCCATGATCACTTCATCGACTTCAGCAACGTCCAGGCCGGTTTGCGCCAGCAACTGACGGATCACCGCAGCGCCCAGGTCAACGGCGGACACATTCGCCAGGGCACCCTGGAAACTGCCGATGGCGGTACGGGTGGCGGCGACAATGACGACTTCTTGCATGGAATGTTTCCTCACTGAGCAGCGAACTGCATTTCCGGCACATGATCAGGCACGATCAGTTTGCCGGCGGTCTTGGCGACGATTTCTTCAACACTGACGCCGGGGGCACGTTCCTTGAGGATGAACGCGCCGTTTTCAATTTCAAGATAAGCCAGGTCGGTCAGTACGCGCTTGATGCAACCGGCACCGGTCAGCGGCAGGCTGCATTTGGACAACAGCTTGGACTCACCATCCTTGGACGCGTGGGTCATGATGACGATGATGTTGTCAGCACCGGCGACCAGGTCCATGGCACCGCCCATGCCCTTGACCAGTTTGCCCGGAATCATCCACGAGGCAATGTTGCCTTGCACGTCTACTTCAAAGGCGCCCAGTACGGTCAGGTCGACATGGCCACCGCGGATCATCGCGAAGGATTCGGCGGAGGAGAAAATCGACGCGCCGATACGGGCGGTCACGGTTTGTTTGCCGGCGTTGATCATGTCGGCATCAATGGTTTCTTCAGTAGGAAAAGGACCCATGCCAAGCAGGCCGTTTTCCGACTGCAGCATGACTTCCATGCCTTCAGGGATGTAGTTGGCGACCAGGGTCGGAATGCCGATGCCCAGGTTCACGTAGTAGCCGTCTTGCATTTCGCGGGCGACGCGTTGAGCCATTTGTTCGCGGGAAAGTGCCATTGTTGTTATTCCTTCATTCGGTCCGGGGGCAGGGGATCACTTACGCACGGTGCGCTGTTCGATGCGCTTCTCGAACGTGCCGCAAATGACCCGGTCGACGTAGATGCCAGGGGTGTGGATCTGCGACGGGTCCAGCTCGCCGGGTTCGACGATTTCTTCGACTTCGACCACGGTGATCTTGCCGGCGGTGGCGGCCAGCGGGTTGAAGTTCTGGGCGGTGTGGCGATAGATCACGTTACCGAAATGGTCGGCCTTCCAGCCTTTGACGATGGCGAAGTCACCGGTGATGGATTCTTCCATCAGGTACTTGCGACCATGGAATTCGCGCACTTCCTTGCCGTCGGCAACCGGGGTGCCGACGCCGGTGGCGGTGAAGAAGGCCGGGATGCCGGCGCCGCCCGCGCGCATTTTTTCGGCCAGGGTGCCTTGAGGGGTCAGGACCACTTCGATGGCGCCGCTCAGCAGTTGCTCCTCGAACATCTTGTTCTCGCCCACATACGAGGCCACAACTTTGCGGATCTGGCGGTCTTCCAGCAGGACACCGAGGCCGAAACCGTCGACGCCGCAGTTGTTGGAAACCACGGTGAGGTCACGCGTGCCTTTGCGCTTGATCTCAGCGATGAGGTTTTCCGGAATCCCGCACAGGCCGAAGCCGCCAGCGATCACGGTCATGCCGTCTTCAAGACCTGCCAGAGCTTCCTCGTAGGAACTCACGCGCTTGTCGAAACCTGCCATATGCACCTCTTTTATTCTTTGTGGGCGGCTGGCTAGCCGTATGGGATGGAGTGTCTCGCCGGAGGATTTATTTGTTAAGTTGATTTTTAAGGTTGATTGATAGATAAAACTCACCAATCAAAGCCTGTACTACGTTGGAGACAGTGGTCATGACAGTCAAGCAGATCCGCGCATTCCTGGCCGTGGCCCAAAGTTTGAGTTTTGCCGTGGCGTGCGAGCGGCTGCACTTGTCGCAATCGGCGTTGAGCTTGACGATCAAGGCGCTGGAGGAGGGGCTGGGCGGACGATTGTTCACCCGCAACACCCGCAACGTCGCGCTGACGGCGGAAGGTGAATCGCTGGTGCCATTGGCGCGCCGGCTGATCGCTGACTGGGACAATGCCGAAGATGAACTGCGCCAGCGCTTCACCCTTCAGCGCGGGCGAGTGACCCTGGCGGCGATGCCGTCGTTTGCCGGCAACCTGCTGCCGCCGATCCTCAAGACTTTCCGCGCCCGTTATCCCAAGGTCAATGTCACGGTAAACGATGTGATCAACGAGCAGGTGCTGGAAATGGTACGTGACCGACAGGTGGAACTGGGGGTGGCGTTTGAGCCGACGCAGAGTTCATCGCTGGCGTTCACGCCGTTGTACATGGACCGGTTTGTGGCGGTGGTGCCGTTTGATTCGCCGCTCGCCGAACTGGGCGAGATCGACTGGCAGACCTTGCTCAAGGAGCCGTTCATCACCTTGCAACGACCGTCCACGGTGCGGGTGATGCTGGAAGAACACTTGCAGACGCGGGGGATGAAGTTGCCGGTGGAGTTCGAAAGCCATCAACTGGCGACGGTCGGCAGGATGGTTGCCAGTGGCTTGGGGGTGAGCGCGGTGCCGGCCTTGTGCGCCGGGCAAATGCGCGAACTGGGCGCGCGGTGCATCACCTTGCGCGACCCGGTGGTGGAACGGGCCATCGGCGTATTGACCAAACCGGGGGTTGAACTGTCGGCGGCGGCGCAGGCGTTGTTCGATATTCTCAAGGAACAAAACCTTAGCGCGCGCCTATCCTCGCGATAAACACAATACTTGTGGGAGCGGGCTTTCTCGCGAAAGCGGCGTGTCAGGCAACATTGATGCTGGATATGCCGGCCTCTTCGCGGGCAAGCCCGCTACCACAGGGTCGGGGATCTTCAGTTTCTAGGTGGTCAGGTGCTGAGCCAATAAGGGCAGAAGCTGTTCGCACGACGCCTCTATCTTCAGATCGAGAATGTCATCTGCCCGGGTCTTGCCCAGGTTGATCGCAATCAGCGGCTTGCCCTGATCCGCCATCGCCCGGCACAGCCTGAATGCCGAATACGCCATCAACGAAGACCCTACCACCAACAACCCAGCAGCCTGTTCGATCGCAGCCATTGCCTTGGCCGCCGTTGCCTGTGCCACGTTTTCGCCAAAAAACACCACATCCGGCTTCATGCGCTCGCCAGCACAATGGGGGCAGCGGGGCACTTGAAAGCGTGCTTCAAACGCCGCGTCGAGCAGGGTGTCGCCATCGGGTGCCTGCACCGCGTCCACCCCGGCCAGATACGGGTTTTGCGCTTCCATCAAGTGCTGGATCGAATCTCGCTCGCTGCGCATTCCGCAGTCCAGGCACAGCACCCGGTGCAGGCTGCCGTGGAGTTCGATTACGTCATGGCTGCCAGCCTGGTCGTGCAAGGTGTCGACGTTCTGGGTGATCAGCGCGCTGATCTGCTGCGCACTTTGCAAACTGGCCAGGGCTTCGTGGGCTGCGTTCGGCCTGGCTTGGCGCACCCGTGGCCAGCCGAGCATCGCCCGGGCCCAATAGCGTCGCCGGGACTCGGGCGCGGACAGGAATTCCTGATACATCATCGGTTGCCGGCCACGCCGCACACCCTGGTTGTCGCGGTAATCGGGAATGCCCGACGGGGTGCTGATACCGGCACCGGTCAAGACCGCAAACGGCTGATCGGCCATAAACTGCCGAAGTCGGTCGAGTGGATCGCGGGTGGAGCTGCCAGGCATGTTCAACACTCCGGAAGGCCTTGAGTGTTTGCAGGGTAGCATTTGCCAATCACCCGGGCAGGTCATCTGTCCGGGTGAAGTTCCGTGCTTATTTACGCGCTTCCAATATCAGGTTGAACGGCGTTTCCGTGGCCCGCCGGAACGTCTTGAAGCCGGCCTCGGTGAACACTTTGCGCAACCGCGCCTCCCCAGCCTGGGCACCGAGCCCGAGGCCGACTTCCTGGGACAGCGAGTTCGGGGTGCAGATGAACGTCGAGGCCGCGTAGAACAACCGGCCAACGGGGGTGACGTTGTCATCGAGCGAGTCGTTGGCGAACGGTTCCACCAGTAGCACCGTGCCGTCCGGTTTCAGCGATTCATAGGCGTGCCGCGCCGCGCCCACCGGGTCGCCCATGTCGTGCAGGCAGTCGAAATAGCAGACCAGGTCATAGTCGTCGCCGGGGTAGCTTTTTGCCGTGCCCTGGAAGAATCGCGCACGCCCGGAAACCCCGCCTTCTTCGGCGCGCTGGGTGGCGACGGTGACTGAAGGTGCGTGGTAGTCGAAGCCGACGAACCGTGAATCCGGAAACGCCTGGGCCATGATCACGGTGGATGCGCCGTGGCCGCAGCCGATGTCTGCCACTTTGGCGCCGGCTTCCAGTTTGGCGACGACCCCTTCGAGGGCCGGCAGCCATTCGGCCACCAAGTGCGCTTTGTAGCCAGGGCGGAAGAACCGTTCCGTGCCGTTGAACATGCACGGGTGGTGATCGCCCCAGGGCAGGGCACCGTCGCCGCGCATGGCGTTGACCAGTTTGTCCTTGTCATGGAAAAACGATGCAACCACCCCGACACCGCCGGCGATATAAACCGGCGAATCTTCGATGGCCAACGCCAGGGCCTGCTCTTCCGGCAGGCGGAACTGGCCGTCGCGGTGTTCCATGTAGCCGGAAGCGGCGTGGGCGCTGAGCCATTCGCGCAGCAGGCGGGTGTTGCAGCCGGTCTTGTCGGCGAGTGCTTCAGGGGTGACTGGCTGACTGTCGGCCATGGCCCGGTACAGCCCGAGCTCTTCGCCGAGGATGACGTTGGCCAGCATCGCCGCGCCGCCCATGTCGTTTACCAGTTTGCCCATGAAATCGTTCAGTCTGGCCTCGTCCATCACGTGTGCTCCTTCAGCAGGATCACGGTCCAGAGGCAGGTTTTCGAGGTGTTGATCTCTGGGCGGTGGTCGTGGAAATGAACAGGACGGAAACCGCGTCCTGCGTCCCCCTGGAGGGGGGTAATCATTAAGTTTAGTCCGGAGTTGGTGCGGCGGTGCCTGGCGCGACGAAGTCCCTTGTGGCAGCGGGCTTGCTCGCGAAAGCGGTCTGGCATTCAACATTGATGTCGACTGACACGGCCCCTTCGCGAGCAAGCCCGCTCCCACAGGGGACAGCTGTGACCGCGCGGATTGCATGTATCCCAATGTATCCAGACTCCCTCCCGATACAGTGCCCTCTAACTCCGGGGTACTGCCGAACACAGACCAGATACAAACCTGCGATGAACTGGGAAGACCGTTTGACGCCCTTAAAAGGGGTGGCCGACGTCATTTCATGGTCGTCGCAGCAGGCGGCCTTTTTGCGCCTGATACCGTTCCGCACCGTCTGCGGACAAGGGGACAACAATGACCACGCTCCTGCCTCAACCCGACCTGAATTCAACGCCTGTGGCTCGATTGCGCGTCGATCACTACACCAGCGGCATCATCGGCCCGAGCCAGCCAATGCTGGGCCCTTTGGCCGACGGTGGCACCCTGATCACCGGTACACCGCCGGGTTGCTGGGGACCGATGATCACGCCGGCCTTCGAAGGTGGCCATGAAGTGACGCAACCGGTCGCGATTGCCGGTGCCGAAATCGGCGACGCGGTGGCAATCAAGATCAAAAGCATGCGAGTCACTTCGCTGGCCACTTCGTCAGGGGTGATGAGTTTTGTAGAGGGGCGCTATCACGGCGATCCGTTTGTCTCCAAGCTTTGCAACAAATGCGGCACCGAACATCCGGCCAGCTATGTCGAAGGCATCGGCGAAGATTCGATTCGTTGTAACAACTGTGGCGCCGAAGTCAGCGCGTTCCGCTTCAGCCACGGCTACGTGATTGTGTTCGATGCGCAGAATCAGGTGAGCCTGACCGTCAATCAAGACGTCGCCAATCAACTGGCCGGCAATGCGTCCGAAATGTCGGCGCTACCGGAATTCGCCGCCCAGCACTCGATCCTGTCCCTGGCCCGCGCCGACATGCCGGGCGTTGCCGCGCACATGCGGCCGTTCCTTGGCAACATCGGCACCACGCCGTCCCGGGATCTGCCCGATTCCCACAACTGCGCCGACTTCGGCCAGTACCTGATCGGCGCGCCACACCGTTTCGGCATGACCCGCGAGGAGCTGCACGTCGCCAAGACCGACGGCCACATGGACACCAACTCGATCCGCGAAGGCTGCGTGCTGATCTGCCCGGTGAAAGTGCCGGGGGCTGGCGTGTATATGGGCGACATGCATGCCCAGCAGGGCAACGGCGAAATCGCCGGGCATGCCACCGATTGCTCCGGGGAAACCGAAGTACAGGTGCAAGTCATCAAAAACCTCACCCTCGAAGGGCCGATCCTCCTGCAAAACCTCGACGATCTGCCACCGATGGCTCGGCCGATGAACGCCGAGCAACGGCAGAAAGTCCGTGAGCTGGGCGAGCGCTGGGGCCAGCACGAGATCGAGCAGAGCGGGCCGATCACCTTTATCGGCAGCGGCGAGAACCTCAACGTCGCGGTGGAGAACGGCTTGCAACGCGCGGCTGCGGTCACCGGTCTGCCTTATGACGAAGTGCTCAACCGCGCCACCATCACCGGCTCGATCGACATCAGCCGCTTGCCAGGAACCGTGCGCGTGACGTTCCTGTGCCCGATGAATGTGCTGGACCGTATCGGCATCGGCCATCTGGTGCGCGAAAAATACGACCTGGCATAACCCTGAAAACGGGTCTGTACCACAGTGTGTACAGGCCCGCTGCTGATACATCCGCTGCGATTTACTGCCGGACACGAACACAGACCCGATACACCGCTTCGGTTAACTGTGATTCCGAATCGGCAACCCTTGAGATCGACATCATGCAGACCCCCCTCACATCCACGAAGGCCTCCGTCGGGCTCGGCCTGCGTCGCGGTTTAATGAAGGACCTCCAGGCCGCCCGGGTGGGTGATTTCGACTTTCTGGAAGTCGCACCGGAAAACTGGATCGGCATCGGTGGCGCTCATGGCGCGGCATTGCGGGCCCTGGCCGAGCGATATCCGTTGTCGTGTCATGGTTTGTCCCTGTCGTTGGGCGGACCGGCGCCGCTGGATGTCGGGTTTTTGCAAGAGGTTCGGGTTTTCCTCGATCAATACAACGTGCCGCTGTACAGCGAGCACCTGAGCTACTGCAGCGATGACGGTCACCTGTACGACCTGTTGCCGTTGCCCTTTACCGAAGAAGCGGTGCATCACGTTGCCGCGCGAATTCGTCAGTCCCAGGACATCCTCGGCCGGCGCCTGGCCGTGGAAAACGTCTCCTACTACGCCGCGCCACAGCAGGACATGGACGAGCTGACATTCACCAACGCGGTGCTGCGCGAAGCCGACTGCGACCTGCTGCTGGACGTCAACAATGTGTACGTCAATTCGATCAATCACGGCTTCGATCCTCAGACTTTTCTGGCGGGTATCGACTCGGGCCGGGTGGTGGCCATGCACGTGGCCGGGCACTTCGATGAGTCCGATACATTGAAAATCGACACCCACGGGGCTTCGGTAAAACCTGTGGTCTGGTCGTTGCTGGCCGAGGCGTATGCCCGGTTCGGCGCGCAACCGACGTTGCTCGAACGGGATTTCAACTTCCCGGCGTTTTCCGAATTAGTGGCCGAGCTGCAGACCATTCGCCGCCTGCAATCCCAGGGGGTGAACCGTGGATAAGCCGAGTCTGTTTCAGCAGCAAAATACCTTGGGTCTGTACCTGCGCGATCCCGATCACTGCGCGCCGCCGGCCGAGATGGACGTTGCGCGGGTGCAGGTGTATCGCGACCTGGTGTTCGCCAATCTGTCGTCGTTGCTCAGCGGGACCTTTCCGGTGCTGATCAGAATTCTGGGTGATGAGCAGTGGCGTTCGCTAGTGCGAATCTTCCTGCGGGACTATCGCGCTCACACGCCGAAATTCGGTGAGATCGCCAGGGAGTTTGTCGAGTTTCTCGCCGCTGAGCCGCCCGCATTGACCGTTGGGCCTTGGCCGCCGTTCATGGTGGAGCTGGCGCATTACGAATGGGTCGAGATGGCGCTGCAACAGTCCGATGCCGACCCGTTGGCGCCAAGTGATGCCGGGTTGATCCTGGAGCGACCGTTGCAAGTTTCACCACTGGCCTGGCCGTTGGCCTATGGCTGGCCGGTGCAATTGGTCGGGCCGGATTACCAGCCTGACACGCCACCGGCGCAGCCGACGTTGTTATTGGTTCGCCGATCGGAGGACTGGAGTGTGAAGTTTTCCGAACTGAGCCCGTTGGCATGGCGGTTGTTACAGCGGATTGAGGAATTTCCTGAACTGGACGGGCGTGCGCAACGGGAAGGGTTGGCGGTGGAGGCGGGGGCCACCGGGTCGCCGGAGTTCATCGACAGCGGGTTGGCGTTGTTGCGGCAGATGCATGGGGAAGGAGTGGTTGGCGTAACGGCCTGACCGAACGCAATCCCCCAATCACCAAAACCCGAATGTGGGAGCGAGCAAGCCCGCTCCCACAGGCGTTTGGTGGTGCCGATTTTTTATTGCGCGGAGAAGAAATACCGCGTCATGTGAAAGAAGATCGGTGCCGCGAAGCAAATCGAGTCCATCCGGTCGAGCATTCCGCCGTGACCTTTGATCATGGTCCCCCAGTCCTTGGCGCTCAGACTGCGTTTGATCGCCGACATGACCAGGCCACCGAGGAAACCCATCACCACGATGACGAACGACATCATCAGTGATTCCCAGAAGCTGAACGGTGTCATCCAGAACATGCAGCCGCCAATCAGCGTTGCAGACAGACCGCCACCCACCAGTCCTTCCACCGTTTTGGACGGACTCACCAGCGGCGCAACCTTGTGCTTACCGAAGAGCTTCCCGAACACGTACTGCAACACGTCACTCAACTGAACGACGAACACCAGGTAGAACAGCAGAAGTGCGTTCTGACCTTTGAACCCTTCCAGGTCCAGGAGCAAAAGTGCCGGCGCGTGACTGATGCAATAGATGCAAATCATCACGCCCCACTGGATCTTGGCCGTCCGCTCCAAAAAGCCGTCAGTGTCCTGACTCAGCACCGCAATCGCCGGTAGCAGCAGGAATGCATACACCGGAATCAACAGCGTGAACATCGAATACCAGTGCGTGCCGATCAGGATATATTGCAGCGGAATCAGGATGAAAAACGCCGAAAACAGGGCGTTATGATCGCCTCGCGTGGTGGGTGTCAGCGTGATGAATTCCCTGAGCGCGAACAGCGAGATGAATCCGAACAGCACGACCGTTGCATTGGGGCCAAGCAGCCAGGAAACGAAGAAGATGATGACCATCCCCCACCAGGCATTCACTCGCTGGTTGAGGTTTTCGATGGTCGAGATCGCGCCTTCTGTCTTGGCCCGTTTGGCCAGTAGTCGGCCGGTGAGTGAAGCAATCGCCAGCAGGCAAGCGATGCCAAAGAAGAACCATAAAAACCGTGTTTCAAGACTCATTTCGACAGCCTCACAATGGCATCACGCGCCCGTTCCAGGAACACCTGTTTTTCCTCGCCAGCAATCCTTTCTATCGGGTTGCCGATCCGGATCGTGCAGATAATGGGCAGAGGGACGTGTTTGCCTTTTGGCATGGAGCGATGCAGGTTTTCCAGGTAAATGGGCACCAGGTCGACATCGGGGAAGGACTCGCTCAACCGGTAAAGCCCCGATTTGAATTCCCCGGGCAACGCCTGGCTGGATCGAGTGCCTTCCGGAAAAATGATGATCGAATGGCCGGCCCGTACGACATCAAAAATCGGCTCCAGAACGTTTTGACCAGGCGCCGGGTTGCGTTCAATCAGCACGGCATTGAGCCCTTTCTGGGAGATGTACGACAGAAATTTGTTCTTCCCCCAATAATCGGCTGCAGCGACCGGCTTCACGTTCGCCCTGGCCTCGGGGGGCAGGGCGGCGATGATTGCCAGGGTGTCCATATGGCTGGTGTGATTGGCAAAATAGATGCGCTGGCGTGAGAGATCCGGTGGGCTCTCCCATCGGGCCGTGACGCCGATGACAAATCGAAGGACAGCAATCAGCGCATTACTGATCCACATGATGGGCACCCTTTAGCTGCTTGGAGATGGCCAGCGTTCGCGTGACGCAGGTAGCGACTGAGCCAATCGCGATGATCGCCAGCGAAATCAGCAGCACGTAGTGACTGCCATACAGGCTTGCTTCGACGGTATTGAGCAGCAGGCCCGCCGTCATCACGGCCATCCGGTGCTGTTTGGCCATCGGGCCCATGAAGGTCTGCTTGAGACCGATCGAGCCGCCAAACACCCGGACATACGCCGTCAGTGCCGCGGCCAGGGCAGCCAGCCATCCGAGGTCCGAATACCCGATGGCATACCCAAGCCCTACGATCAGCAGGCTGTCGGCAATACGGTCCGGGAATTCGTTGTAGAGGCTGCCGATGTCGGATTTCTTGCCACCCTCTATCGCCACCATCCCGTCGAAGAGATTGCACAGCAGGCGCAACTGAATGCCGACAGCACAGAGGATCGAGCCGATCACACCGTTATCAATATTGAGTGCCACGGCGCCGGCGAGCGCGAAAGCGATGCTGGCGACGGAAATCTGATTGGGGGAAATGTCTCTCTTCACCAGGAGGTCGGTGATGCGTTTCGCCCATCCCGCAGAACGCGTCTTGATGGGTCTTCTGTTGTCATCCATTAGCCAATGTCCATATCAATGATGAGTACTGCTGGTTGCACTGTAGCGGTGAGTGCGTCCAGCAATATAAAGACTTTCCTCCGGTCGTGGTTCTTTTGGTTTTTTCCGGGCCTACCAGGATTTATAGGCAATGCCCGATCCATGTGCGGCGTGTTTACCCACCGACTCTGCGAGCCGGCAATTTAAGCTCCGCACACAACCCACCGCCTTCACGGTTACTCAACGTCAACGATCCCCCGATCGCCAACGCCAATTGCTGTGCAATCGCCAAGCCCAACCCGGTGCCACCGGTGCTGCGGTTGCGTGAATTCTCCACGCGATAGAACGGCTCCATCACATGCGCCAGTTCTTCCGCGGCAATCCCCGGACCACGGTCCATGACCTTGATCGACAGGCTGCCGTTTTTTGCTTCCACCCACAATTCAGCGGCGCCGGCAAACTTCAGTGCGTTGTCCGTCAGGTTCACCAGCACCCGCCGCAAGGCATGGGGGCGGGTGTCGATCACTGCATCGCTTTTACCGCCGAGCTGGACGTCCTTGCCCATGTCCTGATAGTCGAACACCAGGCTGTCGAGGAACGAATCCAGGTCGGTGCGCCGGCTTTCTTCGGTGGAACCATGGATGCTGCGGGCGTAGGCCACGCCTTCGCGCACCAGGTGTTCCATCTCGCCCAGGTCGTTACAGAGTTTGTCTTTTTCGCTGGAATCGTCCATGAATTCGGCGCGCAATTTCATGCGGGTGATCGGGGTTTGCAGGTCGTGGGAAATCGCCGCCAGCAGTTGCATGCGTTCTTTCAGATAGGCCGCGATGCGCGCCTGCATCGCGTTGAATGCCCTGGCGGCATGGGCGACTTCGGTCGGGCCTTTTTCGTCCAGTTGCACCGGGTGGGCGTTGGGGTCCAGGGTTTCGACGGCATCGGAAAGACGGGTCAGGGGGCGGATGGCGATTCTCACCGCCAGCCAGGTGCAGGCGAGCATCAGCGCCAGTTGACCCAGCAACACGATGGGCAACCACGGCGACAACGGCATCATCGCCGGTCGCACGTCGATGGTCACCGGGCTGCCGTCCGCCAGTTTCAGATGAACCTGAAAGTGTTTATTCGGCCCGGGGATGTCGGTCACGGTCATCGGGTAATCTTTGCCGATCGCCTCTTTGATCGAGGTCATCGCAATCGGTGCATCGTTCATGGAAATGCCCGGCGAGCCCTCATTTAGCAAATAGCGGTAGTTGCGCCGATCCAGTTGTTTTAGCCAACTCGCGCGTTCTTCAGCCGGCAAGCGGTCGAGAATGGCGATGGAGGTCGAGACGTCGGTTTCCAGGTTGCCCAGCATGGTGGTTTTCGCGCTTTCGTAACGCTCGTAGTACTGCGCACCGAAAGACAGCGCCTGCGCGAGAATCAAGCCGATCAGAAAGATCAGCGACAGCCGCGAGGCGAGGGTTTGGGGCCAACGAAAGAGTTTCATGACGGTGCACCGAGGACTTCCACCGGCAGGGAAAACACATAGCCCTCGCTGCGCACGGTCTTGATGTACGCCGGTTCCCGGGCATCGTCCAGCAGGCGCTGACGCAAACGGCTGACCAGCAAGTCGATGGAGCGGTCGAACAGATCGGCGTCGCGGCCCTGGGTCAAATTGAGCAACTGGTCGCGATTGAGCACCCGCTGAGGATGATCGAGGAACACCCGCAGCAAGCGGTATTCGGCGCCACTCAAGGCGACCATGGTGCCGTCTTCATCGAGCAAGTGCCGGGCCGACGTGTCCAGGCGCCAGCGCCCGAAAGCCAGCAGACGACTGCTTTCAGTGACCACCAGGTTCGGCGGCAGCATCCGTGTGCGGCGCAGCACGGCGTTGATGCGTGCGAGCAATTCACGGGCCGCGAACGGCTTGACCAGGTAATCGTCTGCGCCCATTTCCAGACCGATGATGCGGTCGGTTTCATCGTTGCGGGCGGTGAGCATCATGATCGGCGTGGCCTTGTGTTTGCCGGCGCGTAACTCGCGGCACAGCATCAGGCCGTCGTCGCCGGGCATCATGATATCGAGCACGATCAAGTCCACCGGCGTGGATTCGAGGAAGGCGCGCATTTGTCGTCCATCGGCGGCGACGGTGGTGCGCAGGCCGTTCTTCTTCAGGTAATTGCCTACCAGTTCCCGGATCTCGCGGTCATCGTCCACGATGAGAATGTGATCGACATGTTCCATGGGGGCCAAGCCTCTGTATGTGGGGGATGTCACGCAGTCTATCGAGCCTTTGCCCGCTCGCCCGCAACCCTTTGTATTGCAGTGTATCTGGCGTATCGGCGGATACACGTAAACGCAAAAACACCCATTTCCAGCGGTTTTGTATCGCTCTGTATCCCGGCCCGGCTTTGATACGTACCGATTTACACACGCCTGTTCCCGACACATGCGGGATACCTCGGGGGCTTCTAATAGGTTCCATCGAGGCAAGCCAAGACGCCTCGGCCCAATTAACGAACTACCTATTGAAGCCTTGAGGAAATCACCATGAACACCAAAGCCGTCTACGCCGCTTGCCTGTTTGCCGCCCTGAACATCTGCACGTTTTCGGCCCGCGCCGAAGCCGATGTCACCCCTAAAACCTACACCTACGGCACGCACCTGGACATCAAGAAAGTGGTGTCGCTGAAACAGGACGCGACGCCTTCCTGCGGGATTGTGGATGCCCAACTGACCTACCTGGATTCCCACAACAAAACCCAGGTCCTGGACTACCGCAAATTTGCTGACGGCTGCAACTCGGATAACTGAGTGCTTCGAACGCCATTGCCCATCCCCTTTGAAACAGGAAGAACATCATGAACAACGTCACCCGCGTCTTGACCGCCATCGCCTTCTCCGCAGCCGGCGCAGCCGCCCATGCCAATGGCGCGGTTGAACAGAACAGCTGTGGCAGCGCCACCTGCTTCCAACTGACACCAGTGGGCGAGAAGGGCACTAACGGTTTTCTCGCAGAGGATGGCTCCAGCCGCACGCCACAGGGCCAGCAGCTGGATAACCAGACGGCTTAATCGCCAGACACTTTTTCCGTAAACACCACCGCTCCCACAGGGGACGTGTGTGAGTTGCCACCCTCATACTTTCAAGGTGAACTTCATGTTACTCATCGCTTTCCTGGGCGGCATATTGACCGTCCTCAGCCCCTGCATCCTCCCGGTCGTGCCGTTCCTGTTTGCCGGTGTCGACCGCACACGGTCCTCGATCATGCTCACCCTTGGCGGCATGGCCCTGACCTTCGCCCTGATCTCCAGCCTGGCCGTAGTCAGCAGCGAGTGGGTGGTACAAGCCAACAACACGGGTCGCCACGTGGCCCTCATCGTGTTGGTGATGTTCGCCCTGTCGCTGATTTCCGCCCGGATCGGTGGCTGGCTGGCCCGTCCGTTCGTGTTGCTGGGCAACCGCCTCGATCCGGATACCCGCAAAATGTCCGGCCCGTTGGGCTCGGTCATGATTGGTGTCGCGACCGGTCTGCTCTGGGCGCCGTGCGCCGGGCCGATCCTCGGCGTGATCCTCACCGGTGCCATGCTGCAAGGCGCCAACGCCCAGACTAGTTTGTTGCTGGTGGCATACGGCCTGGGCAGCGCTTTGTCCCTGGGCACCTTGATCTTCGCCGGTCGCGGCCTGGTCAATCGCTTGAAATCGTCGGTCCCGGTCACCGGCTGGCTGCGTCGTGGTACCGGTGTCGCGGTGCTGGCCGCTGCGGCGGTGATTTCCACCGGCGCAGACAAAACACTGTTGGCCGGCGCCTCGTCCGAGGGCATCACCAGTGTCGAGAAACGCGTGCTGGAAAACGTACCGAAAGTCGTCGATTACTTCGTCAGCAAGGTCAAGGCCGATTCGTCCATGGACAACGCCCAAGGCCCCATGCCATCGATTGCCGGCGCCGTGCAATGGCTCAACTCGCCGGCGCTGACCAACGAGTCCCTCAAAGGCAAAGTGGTGCTGGTGGATTTCTGGACCTTCGACTGCATCAACTGCCAGCGCACCTTGCCGTACGTGAAGGACTGGGCGAAGAAGTACGAGAAGGATGGCCTGGTGGTGATCGGCGTCCACACCCCTGAGTACGGCTTCGAACGCATCATCGACAACGTCAAGGATCAAGTGAAAAAGCTCGGCATCACCTACCCGGTGGCGATCGACAACAACTATGCGATCTGGCGCAACTTCGACAACCAGTACTGGCCCGCTCACTACCTGATCGATGCCAAGGGCCAAGTGCGTTTCACCCACTTTGGTGAAGGTCGCTACGAGACTCAGGAGAAGATGATTCAGCAGTTGCTGGAAGAGGCCAAGGCAGACGCCAAAGCTACCGCACCCGCCGCGTAACCCTGCAAATCAATGGCTCACAGGCTCCGCGCCGTGGGCCATTGGTTTTTTCTCCTGACTGCGCCGCCATGCCGCCGGAGGCGCTCCGTACTCACGCCGAAACGCCCGACTGAACGCCGTGTCGGTCTGGTAGCCCACCTCTTCGGCAATCCGCATCAACGAACTGTTACTGCTGCGTAACAGATTCGCCGCCAGCAACATCCGCCATTGGGTCAGGTACTGCATCGGCGAAATCCCCACCAATTGCTGAAACCGTTCCGCCAACACTGATCTTGACGCACCGGCGGTGCGCGCCAGTTCATCCAGCGTCCAGGCGTGACAAGGTTTTTTGTGCAGCGCATTCAGGGCAGCCCCGACAATCCGGTCACCCACACCCGCCAGCCAACCGGTACGACCTTCACCCTGTTGGTGCATGTACAGGCGCAGCACCTCGATGAACAACACCTCGGCCAGTTTCGCCAGCACCCCTTCGCCGCCGGGGCGGGGCGAGCGGGCTTCGGCCAGCGCATAGCGCACCGACGACTCCAGCCAGATGCCGGCATTCGAGCCGCGCACATTGACCCTGACCACGGACGGCAACCCTGTCAGCAACATGCCTGCCAATCGCGTATCGCAGGCCAGATAACCGCAGACCAGCCGCGTGACCGCGCCGCCACCGCCGTAACTCAACTGCCGTGGACGGCGCGCCAGGACCACGTCCAGCCGCGCGCCTGTGGCGGGCGCGAGTCCCGGTCTGGAACTCATGCGATGGGCGTCCCCTTGTGGAAACACCACCACATCGCCAGCGGTTAGCAGCAGAGGGGGATCATCACCCAGTTCGACGAAACACTCGCCTTCGGTGATCAAGTGAAAGATCACCACCCGTTCGGCGCCGGGCTCCAGAAACGGCGCGGCCGTATCGGCGCTGGGTGATTGGTAGCACCAGGGCGCGGTGAACCTGGCGTTGATGAAAATCGCGCCGACCAGGCGGACGACGCGCAAGGTCTGGGACAGGGCATCCATGATGGTTTCCCGTGTTGGCGGACAGCTTTTGATTGTGAGCCTGTCGCAGCCATGCGTGAAACCTCCGGACGATCGGACAGTGTTGGCCGACGATCGGGCAGGACGCCAGCGTGTCCCGGCGCGATAGTTGATGCACAGGCTCTGTCGACCCTGTCATCAATAACAATAAAGAGAGGTTTCCATGCCGAAGTTCGTCATTGAACGCGAGATTCCGGGCGCCGGAACACTGTCAGAAAGGGATTTGAAAGCCATCTCGCAAAAGTCCTGCAAGGTGTTGCGCGATTTGCCAGAAGTGCAATGGGTTCAGAGTTACGTCACCGGCGACAAGTTTTATTGCGTGTACATCGCGCCGAATGAAGAGCTCGTCCGGGAGCACGCCCGGCAGGGAGGTTTTCCTGCCAACAGCGTTGCCCGGGTCACGAACATCATCGATCCCACCACGGCCGATTAGGCCGTCGCGCGTTCCAATCCGTTACGGAGCAGACTCCATGAGTACCCCCATTGATCTTACTGCCCTGAAAAACCGTCAGATGGCCGCCTGGGCCAGCGGCGACTATGCCGTCATCGGCACCAAGTTGCAGATTGTCGGCGAGGAGCTGGCGGAAGCCTGCGACGTGCTCTGCGATGAACGCGTGCTCGACGTGGCTGCCGGCAACGGCAACGCGACGCTTGCTGCCGCTCGCCGTGGCTGCCATGTCACCTCTACCGACTACGTGGCCGCGTTGCTTGAACGCGGCGAAGACCGGGCGAAGGCTGAGCGCCTGGAAGTGACTTTTCAAGTGGCAGATGCCGAAGCCCTGCCGTTCGAGGATGCCAGCTTCGATGTCGTGCTTTCGACCTTCGGTGTGATGTTTACGCCGGACCAGCCCAAAGCGGCCGCGGAACTGGCGCGAGTCTGTCGCCCGGGTGGGCGGATCGGTCTGGCCAACTGGACGCCTGAAGGTTTCGTCGGCCAGATGTTCAAGACACTGGGCCGGCACATGCCGCCACCAGCGGGCGCGCAACCACCTTCGCAGTGGGGCACCGAGGCCTGGTTGCACTCACAATTTGATGATCGCAACTTCCTGGTCCAGGTGACGCGCAAGAACTTCAACTTCCGCTACCGCTCGGCCGCACACTTCATCGACACGTTCCGCAAATGGTACGGCCCGGTCCACAAGGCGTTCGGCGCGCTGCCTCCCGAAGGTGCCCAGGCGCTTGAAGATGACCTGACTGAACTGCTGAACCGACTGAACCGGGCGGGAGACAAGTCGCTGGTGGTGCCGAGTGAATACCTTGAAGTGGTGATCACCCGGCGTTGATCTGCCAATACAAAACCCACTGTGGGAGCGGGCTTGCTCGCGAAGGCGGAGTGTCAGTCAGCATCGATGTCGACTGATAGATTGCTTTCGCCAGCAAGCCCGCTCCCACAGGGGATTGTGGTGTCTGGTGGATCTGTTACTCATCCAGCCGCTCGGTATACACCACCCACACACTGCACGGCATTTTGTACAGCAGGTGTTCCACCGTGCTGCCGATCAGCCGGCCCAGGCCGCGATGGCCGACCCGTCCCATGACAATCACGTCGACGTCATAGGCATCGACGTAACGGGTCAGGACCTTGGCCGGGTTGCCCATGATCATGTGCCGCTGCTCCGGGGCAATCCCGTTGCGTTCGGCCAGGTCGTTGAAAGCGTCTTCCTGGTAGTCGAACAAGGTCTTGGCCTTGCCCGAATGGAAGAATGCCGACCCGTTATCGAAGCCGAATTCGTCCGCGCTGATGGACGAAAGGTCATAGGCGTAGACCACATCGAGTTCGGCATTGCAGGCGCTCGCCAATTTCGACGCTTCGTGAAGAATCCGGTCGTTGAAGGTCTTGTAGTGATCATCACGATGGAAGGGGTCGACGGCCGCGACGATCTTGCGTGGCAAGGCATGCACGGCATGGCTGACGAAATGCAGCGGCACCGGGCATTCGCGCAACAAATGCACGTCGAGCGGGGTAAACATCAGCCGCGACAGCAGCGATTCGTGCTCCAGCGCCTTGATCAGCACGTCCATCGGCTGTTCTTTGAGGTGAATCAGGATTTCTTCCAGCGGGCGTTCGACCCAGGTCACTTCCGTGGTGACGTGCACGCCGATTTTACGCAAGGGGCGGGCCTGTTCCTCAAGCCAGGCGCGGTGGCGATCGACGTAGCCCAGGCGCATCTGCTCCAGGGCCTTTTCGTTGACCAGACTGGCGGTCGCCAGACCTTCCAGATAGTCGAAGGCGACGATGTGCAGCGCTGCGTCTTCGGCCTTGGCCAGCGCCGCCGCCCGGTCGAAGGCGGGGCTGTGCTCCATCAGTGGAGATGCGACCAACATGAAGCGTGATTGACCAGACATGACAATCCTCCAGTGGGTTGACGGGCAGTGGCCGACGCTCTAACTGACGATGAGACGCCGACAATGCCGCCCGACGTGCGGTCATTCGACAGGCATTCAATCTCCTAAGTATTGACCATGATCAACCTTCCGTCTGTCTGTCCGGCGCAGGCTGGGGTTCGTGCTGAACTCAAGCGAACGTGCAAGCTCAGGAGACCTGCCATGGCAACCATGAAAGCCGCGATATTCGTTGAGAAAAACCGCATCGTGCTCGACGACAAACCGATCCCCGAGGTCGGTCCGCTGGATGCGCTGATCCGCATCACGACCACCACCATTTGCGGCACTGACGTGCACATTCTGCGCGGTGAATACCCGGTGGCCAAAGGGCTGACCATCGGTCACGAACCGGTGGGCATCATCGAACGGCTGGGCTCGCAGGTGCGCGGCTTTGTCGAGGGGCAACGGGTAATTGCCGGCGCCATCACCCCCAGCGGCCAAAGCTACGCTTGCCTGTGCGGCTGCGGTTCACAGGACGGCCCGGACACCCGCCATGGCTTCCGCGCTACCGGCGGCTGGAAGTTCGGCAATACCATCGACGGCTGTCAGGCCGAATACGTGCTGGTGCCGGATGCGCTGGCTAATCTGTGCCCGATCCCCGATGGCCTCAGCGACGAACAGGTGCTGATGTGCCCGGACATCATGTCTACCGGGTTTTCCGGGGCGGAGCGGGGCGAGGTGAGCATTGGCGATACCGTTGCAGTGTTTGCCCTCGGGCCGATCGGTCTCTGTGCGGTGGCGGGTGCACGCCTTAAAGGTGCGACCACGATCATCGGCGTCGATGCCGTGCCTGAGCGGATGAGCGTCGCGCGGCAGTTGGGGGCGACCCATGTGGTCAATTTCAAGGACGGCGACGTGGTCGAGCAGATTATGGCCCTGACCGATGGCCGGGGTGTGGACGTGTCCATCGAAGCGCTTGGCACCCAGGGCACTTTCGAGTCGGCGCTGCGGGTGCTGCGTCCGGGTGGCCGTCTCTCCAGCCTGGGGGTGTACTCCAGCGACCTGCGCATCCCCCTCGATGCTTTTGCCGCAGGGCTGGGGGACTACAGCATCGTCACCACCCTGTGCCCCGGCGGTAAAGAGCGGATGCGCCGGTTGATGGCGGTGGTGGACAGCGGTGGGGTGGATCTGTCGCCGCTGGTGACCCACCACTTCAAATTGGACGACATCGAAGCCGCCTATGAGTTGTTTGCGCACCAGCGGGATGGCGTGATGAAGGTGGCGATTACGCCTTGAGGATGTGGGTACCTGGAGACCGCTTTCGCGAGCAAGCCCGCTCCCACAGGGTTTTGTGGTGTTCGCTGCACCTAGGCAACCATGGCGCCGCGCGATTCCAGCAATTCCCGCAACACGGAACGATGGCAGTGCGCTTCATCCTCGCAATAGCAGCCAACGGCCAGCGAGGTTTGATGGGAGAGGGCGGCCAACAGGTCCAGCAGATGATTGGGCGCCGGGTGGTTCATTTCTGCCTTGAACTTGCGCCGGAAAGCCTCCCAGGCTTTTTCATCCTCCGCAGCCTTGGCTTCTGCGACCAATTCGGCACTGGGCGACAGCAACGGCTGCCACACATCATAAAAATCGCGACTGGCAAACTCGGCCTTCGGCACGCCACGGGGTGGGCGGCGTACCGTGCCGATCCGCAGGCCTTCATCAGGCAAGCGCGGTGAACCGAGTCGCACGATATGGATGGGCATGACGGGTTACTTGTGCCGCGACCCGTCAAACCACTCCAGCGCCGTGCGCCAAATGCAGATCCCCAGGAAGTAAGCCGACATCAGCAACCACAGCCCCATCACCATCGGGTTGATCACGGGATGGTTGACCACCAGCGACAAACTGCACAGCAGCCAGATGGCCGTTACCGCAATGTTGATCGGCATGAACTTGCGCACGCGGAACGGGTGAAGGAATTTCATCCGGGTGACGGTCAACAATGCCAGGCCGATGACGGTGAGAAAGGTGATCCACGGCGTCGGGGCGATGATGTACAGGCACAGGGCGACGACGTTCCAGGCGGCGGGGAAGCCCTGGAAATAGTTGTCCTTGCTCTTCATGTTGACGTTGCAGAAGCAAAACAGCGATGAGACCAGAATCAGCGACACCGTCAGCAGCAGCGTGTAGTCCGGCAACGGGATGTAGCGATAGATGAACAGCGCCGGGATAAACACATAGGTCAGGTAGTCGATCACCAGATCGAGAACCGAGCCGTCGAAACTCGGCAGCACCGATTGCACATTGACCTTGCGCGCCAGCGCGCCGTCCAGGCCATCGACGATCAGCGCCACGCCCAGCCACAGCAGGCAATTGGTAGGTTGGTTTTCCAGCAGGGCCAGTGTCGCGAGGAAGGCAGTGACCACGCCGGTGGCGGTAAAACCATGGGCGCCCCATGCTTTGAGCCTGGCAATGTGTAGGGTCGATATCACGGGGGCGTTCTCCAGAAAGTGAAGCAAGCCAGTCATCACCCTCATGATCGGGGGCGGCGGCAAACCTGGTCGGGTTGCAGGTATCGACCGGAAATCCGGGAATAAGGTTCACCACCTATGAATCTTAGCTGCGCTGCAAAAAAATACCCCGGAGAAATCCGGGGTATTAGACGGTGCGTAAAGGGGGCCTGAGTGTTCGGTTAGCGCCAACTTTCATCAACACAAGGTTTCGCTTCCTCGCAACGCTCGCCGGACAGGCAGGGATAGTCGGTATAGCCCTTGGCACCGCCGCCATAAAAGGTGGCCTGGTCTTCGGCATTAAGCGCCGCGCGCCGGCGAAAGCGTTCCGGCAGGTCGGGGTTGGCCAGGAACTTGCGGCCGAAGGCGATCAGGTCAGCCTTGCCTTGCTTAAGCCATTCTTCGGCGCTGTCATGGTCGAAGCCACCGGCCAGCATCAAGGTGCCGCGATACTTCTCGCGCATCAGCGCAACCATCCGCTCCGCTTCCGGGGAGGGCGTCGTGTGTTGCTCGAGCGCGGCGATTGCCGGGTTGACCAGATGCAGATAGGCGAGTTTGTAGTCGTTGAGCTTTTCTGCCAGGTAGCCGAAGGTTTCCTCGCGGTTGTCGTCGCTGATGTCATTAAACGTACTCGACGGTGACAGGCGAACGCCGACCCGATCCGGCCCGCAGATCTCGCAGACTGCCTGGATCACTTCCAAGGTCAGACGAGCGCGATTTTCGACCGAACCACCGTACTGGTCGGTTCGCTGGTTGGTCCCGGAATTGATGAACTGGTCGAACAGGTAGCCGTTGGCGCAATGCACCTCGACCCCGTCAAAACCGGCACTCAGGGCATTTCGGGTGCCGCGCTCGAATTGCTTGACCAGGTAAGGCAACTCCTCGATCTGCAAGGCCCGCGGAGTGACGAACGGCACCAGTTCGCCTTCGCCGTTTTCGTTTTCGATAAAGGCCGAGCCGTCAGGTTTGATGGCCGAAGGCGCAACCGGCAGCATGCCGTCCGGCTGCAACGCCGGATGGGAAATGCGGCCCACGTGCCAGAGTTGCAAAAAGATTTTGCCGCCGGCCGCGTGCACGGCATCGGTGACCCGCCGCCAGCCTTCGATTTGTTCATGAGTGTGGATACCCGGCGTCCAGGCATAGCCCTGGCCCTGCATCGAGACCTGGGTCGCTTCGGTGATGATCAGCGCGGCCGAGGCGCGTTGGGCGTAGTAAGTGGCATTGAGCGCTGTCGGAACGTTGCCCGGCTGACCGGCGCGCGAGCGGGTCAGGGGCGCCAGGACGATCCGGTGCGGCAGCTCGTAGCGCCCGAGCTTGATCGGTTGGAATAGTTGTTCGCTGGACGTGGCAGATTCGGTGGTGTCAGACATGAGCTGTACCTCCTGTTTAAGTGTCCGCAGCAATGCAGCCGGGCTAAAAATAGCCGGGCATTAAATATGGTTGCCCTCCGCAGGATTACCAACCGAGGCGACAAAGGGTCAGTCAGTCAGGGTGGCGCAATGGCCGGCGAGGACTATTGTTGCCTGACGGGATCACGCCTATCGAAGAGGACATCGTCATGAACACCAGCGATCTGCTCGAACAACTTTTGCGGGCCGGCCAGGGCTCGACGGCGCAACGGGGCGGCGGCGCGTCGGGCCAGGGTGGGCTCGGCGACCTCGGTGGATTGCTCGGTGGCCTGTTGGGTGGTGGCGCCGGTTCCAGCGCCGGGGGTGGTGGCCTGGGTGGTTTGCTTGGCGGCCTGCTGGGCGGCGGCTCACCGATGGGCGGCTCGACGCGCACCCGCTCTGGTGGCGGCACTAATTACGCGGCGCTGGCTTCCCTCGGGATGATGGCGTTCCAGGCGTATCAGGCCTGGCAACGCAGCCAGGCTACGGCACCGCAACAGGCGCCGCGCACGGTCGATCTTCTATCCGGCCCGGAAGTCGAGGATCACAGTCATGCGATCCTCCGTGCGTTGATTGCGGCGGCCAAGGCGGATGGCCGGATCGACGACGCCGAGAAGCACATGATCAGCACCGAAATCGGTCGCCACACCGACGACCCGCAACTGCAGCAATGGCTGGACGAGGAAGTCGCCCGGCCGCTGGATGCCGCCGATGTGGCACAATCGGCAACGGACACTGGCATGGCGGCGGAGATGTACCTGGCCAGTGTGATGCTGGTGGATGATCAGCAGGATGCCGAACGCAGTTACCTGGATGAACTGGCAGCCGCGTTGGGTATCGATCCGGATCTGCAAGTGCATCTGGAGCAGCAGGCCAAGGGGGGCGTTGCTTGACGGGTATCCGTAAAAAATCCGGTGGCTGTCAGGCCGCTTTCGCGAGCAAGCCCACTCCCACATTAGTCCTGTGAACACAGTTCCAATGTGGGAGCGGGCTTGCTCGCGAAGAACGATAACGCGGTCGACCTGCTCAACCCCCTACACCAAAAACGTAACGCCATAGCTTTCGGCAACTTCAAAAATCCGCGGCAAATCCTCGGGCACCTTGAGCTTGTCCATTGCCGCAAAGAACTGCCCGCCTCGTGGATCGGAAACCACGCCAATGATTTTCGCCCTGGTGCTGATGTTCTTGTAGGCATGGACCGAACCTGCAGGAATATGCACGTAACCCCCGGTCGAGACAGTGGTGGATTTACCCTCGACCGTCACCTCGACCTGCCCATCGATGACGTAGAACGCTTCGTCCCACGGATGAAAGTGCGGCGGCGGTCCACCCCCTTGCACACCCTCCTGGATATGCACCTCAAACGGTTTGGTCAGATCCCCACCGGCGAGAATCGTGATCGCCTCACCCACGACGTTGACCGGCACGGGGGTTTTTCCCGATTCGATGACATGAACCGTTCGCATGACTGCTCTCCGACGGATGAGTCCACACCCGTTGAGTATATTCACTTCAGTGCAAGCCAAGTGCCGCGTCACAGGCCGTTTGTCCGGGCGTTTTCAACCCCAATGGAATTTTTCTTCGCAGCGGTCGCTCTGCTGAATTAGAGACGTACTGATCCAGCGTCCTGCCAGTGGCTCGAGAGCGAGAGAAAAATCCATGACTGTCCTGACACGACTTGAATCCAGGCCTGCCCAAGAACATTCGATTCCCGGCGCCGGCAGCATCAAGCAAACCTACGAGTTACTCCTGCTGGGCGACGATGCCGAGCAGAGGCGCGCGCTCGCGCACACCTTCCTGCAGGCGCAACTGCAGCAAGCAGCGGGCTTGCCAGAAGAGATGCCGCAGGATCTATCAGGCCTGCAAACCTGGGTTGAACACCACAGTGTCGAGGTCGCCCGCCAATACGCCGACTACCTGCAACAGCGCAAGGACGGCGGGCCGCGGCAGTTCTTCAGCAACAAGGCGCACGCGCTGTTTTTCCTGCAAGCGGTGGCCCCGACCAAACTGGTGGACGGTGCCTGGCTCTTCGGGTTGCTGAGTCACTGGCGTGACCCGCGTTTCGAAGGCCTGATCTGTACCTATCTGGAAGAGTTGGGCGAGGGTAATCCGGCGCAGAATCACGTGGTGATCTACCGCAAACTGCTCGCCGAACATGGCTTGCAGGACGGCGGGATGATCCCTGATGAACGTTACCTGCAAGGTGCGGTGCAATTGGCCTTGGGCTATTGCAGTGAAGATTTTTTACCGGAGGTGATCGGCTATAACCTCGGCTATGAACAACTGCCCCTGCATTTGCTGATCAGCTCATATGAGCTCAGCGAGTTGGGCATTGATCCCTATTACTTCACCCTGCACGTGACCATCGACAATGCCAGCACCGGTCATGCGCAAAAAGCCGTGCAGTCGGTGCTGCAGCTGATGCCGGTGGAAGGCGACCGCGAAGCCTTTTTGCGCAGGGTTGCGCTGGGTTATCGGCTCAATGATCTGGGGCAGGGCAGTCGCGCGATCATCGAGTCGTTCGACCTGTACGGCGAACTGCTGAGCATGCTTGAGCGCAAGCGCCCGTTCGGCCAGCACATGCATTCCGATTACTGCCGGTTTGAAGGCAAGACCGTCAATCAGTGGCTGTCGGCGCCGGAACAGTTGCCAGGCTTCCTCGTGGCCCTGGAAAACAAGGGCTGGATCAAACGTCACCAGGACCCGCAAGCCAGCCGGTTCTGGCAATTGATCGACGGTGACGGCGCGGCCATGTTCGGCGTGTTCAGCCCTTATGAAAAACAGTTGCTGCATGACTGGATTGGCGGAAACTGGAAACCTGAGCGTGCACCGGCCGCGGCCCGCCGCGGTGCCAGCAACACGACAGAACTCCCCGTGCCCGCCAGTGACCCGGATATCCAGAGCCTGCAAACCGCACTCGAAGGACGTGCCGCCCACGAGCAGATGCAGGTGCTGATCCCGTGGCTGTCGGCCCACCGGCATTCCCACCCGGCTGGCCTGCTGGCCACGCGCCGGTTTATCGAACTCAAATCCAGTCTTCGATAGGGAGCACGTCATGAATCAGGAAGAGCAACTCGGCGCTGCCGATCTGGCCTTGCTGCAACTGGGGCGCCGCTTGCAGGCCGACGGTTACCGTTTCATCACCCCCACGCCGCTGACCCACCAGCGGGTCAATGATCGCGCCTTCGGCCAAAACGCCCGGACCCTGCGCGATGTGTTCGGCTGGTCACGAACGTTCGAACCCGGCCTGTTGTCGGTGGACGAACAGCGCCAGTTGCATCAGGCCGGCGTCCTCGAAGAAAGCAACGGTCGGCTGAAAAGCCGCGTGCGCTGGTCAAGCCTGGACGATCTGCTGTTCGTGCATTCGGGCTTCCCCACCGAAGCCGCTGATGCGGTGTTCTTCGGCCCGGACACCTACCGTTTTGCGCAGTTGATTCATGCGCACCTGCAACAAAACTTCGCACCGATCAGACGCGCCGTGGACATCGGTTGCGGCGCTGGCGTCGGGGCGATTGTGATTGCCCGCGCGCGTCGTGAGGCCGAGGTGTTAGCGGTCGATATCAACCCGGCGGCGCTACGCATGACGGCCGTCAACGTAGCGCTGGCCGAAGTGGCCAATATCACCGTCGAGGCCAGTGATGTGCTGCAGGACGTCGACGGCAATTTCGACCTGATCGTCGCCAATCCGCCCTACATGGCCGACCCGGCTGAGCGTGCTTACCGCCATGGCGGTGGGGCGCTCGGCGCGCAGTTGTCATTGCGCATTGTCGAGCAGGCCCTGTATCGACTGGCGCCCGGCGGCTCCCTGGTGTTGTACACCGGGGTCGCGATGATCGACGGTCGCGACCCGTTTCTGGACGCGCTGATCCCGCGCCTGGAAGCACCGCTGTTCGGCTGGACCTACCGCGAACTCGACCCCGATGTGTTCGGCGAAGAACTGCTGACCACCGGTTATCAGCGGGTGGAGCGCATTGCCGTTGTCGCACTGATCGTCACGCGCATCGGCCCGGGCATCGGGGGAATCGTGACATCGCCTGCGGGTGTGCAATGAACAAGAACCTGGACGATTACAACCGCATGCGCGATTTTTCGGCCACCTCTGAACCGGCCGCCAAACGCTCAAGCAAAAAAACCGCAAAAAACCATGCCCTGCAATTCTGCATTCAAAAGCATGACGCCTCGCGCCTGCATTACGACTTTCGCCTGGAACTCGATGGCGCACTGAAAAGTTGGGCGGTGCCGAAAGGCCCGTCGCTGGACCCCAAGGTCAAGCGCCTGGCGGTCCACGTCGAAGACCATCCGCTGGACTACGCCACGTTCGAGGGCAGCATTCCCGAAGGGCATTACGGCGCTGGCGATGTGATCGTCTGGGACCGTGGCGTGTGGATTCCCCAGGAAGATCCGGCCAAGGCCTACGCCAAGGGCAAGCTGAAATTCGAGTTGCAAGGCGAGAAACTCGGCGGCCTGTGGAACCTGGTGCGCACCCACATGCCGGGCAAACAGGAGCAATGGTTCCTGATCAAGCACCAGGACGGCGCGGCCAAACCTGAAAGCGATTACGACGTGGTCGCCGCCGAGCCCGACAGCGTGCTCAGTGACCGGACCATTGTTCCCAAGAAGGCGAAGACTGCGGACAAACCCAAACCGATCAAGAAACCGGCGGCCCCGACGCGCAAGGAAAAGTCCACAGCGCTGACCGGCGCCCACAAGGCCAAACTGCCGGACCTGCTTAAACCCGAACTGGCGACGCTGGTGGAAAAAGCCCCGAGCGGTGAGTGGAGTTATGAGATCAAGTTCGACGGCTATCGGATCATGGCCCGCATCGATCACGGCGAGGTCAAGCTGTTCACCCGCAATAGCCACGACTGGACGCACAAGTTGCCAAAACAAGCCGAAGGGCTGGTGGCGCTGGGCCTCGAATCGGCGTGGCTCGACGGCGAAATGGTGGTGGCCGACGAGCACGGCGTGCCGGACTTCCAGGCGCTGCAAAACGCCTTCGATTCGGGCCGCAGCGGCAACATTGTTTACTACCTGTTCGACATGCCTTACCTCAACGGCGTGGACCTGCGCGAGGTGCCGGTCGAAGAGCGCAGGGCGGCGCTGGCGACGGTGCTAAAACCCAATAAAGACCCGCTGCTGCGCTTCTCCGACGCCTTCGGCGAAAACCCCGAAGCCTTGCTCAACAGCGCCTGCCAAATGCGCATGGAAGGGTTGATCGGCAAGCGTATCGGCTCGCCTTACGTGTCCCGGCGCAGCAGTGACTGGATCAAGCTCAAGTGCAAGCACCGGCAGGAATTCGTCATCGTCGGCTACACCGACCCGAGAGGCTCGCGCAATGCGTTCGGTGCGTTGCTGCTGGGCCTGCATGACCGCGACAGCGGTGAGTTGCGCTATGCCGGCAAGGTCGGCACCGGGTTCAACGAGACGACCCTCAAAAGCATCTACGCGCAGCTCAAACCGCTGCAGACGAAGAAGCCGTCGGTGGTCAATCCGCCGACCGGTTTTGACGCCAAGGGCGTGCATTGGCTCAAACCTACGTTGCTGGCGGAAGTGGCCTTTGCCGAAATGACCAAGGACGGCTCGGTGCGTCACGCGGTGTTCCATGGCCTGCGCGATGACAAACCAGCCGAAGACATCACCGAGGAGCGTCCGAAAGCCGTGAAAACTTCAGCCGCGAAAAAAGGCACTGCGGAAAAACCTGCCACCGCCGCGAAAAAGAAAGCCGCGCCTGCGCCATCACAAATCGGCCTGGGTGACGGCAAGGTGCGCATTACACATCCCGACCGGGTCATCGATGCCACCAGCGGCACGACCAAAGTGCAACTGGCCGAGTATTACGCCAGCGTCGCCGAGTGGATTCTCCCCGAACTCAAGGACCGCCCGGTGGCGCTGGTACGCGCCCCGGACGGCATTGCCGGTGAATTGTTCTTCCAGAAAAACGCCGAGCGCCTGGCCATTCCCGGAATCACCACCCTGGACAAGGCACTCACCGGCCAACCGGTGATGATCATCAACAACGCCGAAGCCTTGATCGGCGCGGTGCAGATGAGCACGGTGGAATTGCACACCTGGAATGCCACCTCGGACAACCTCGACAAACCCGACCGCTTCGTTCTCGACCTCGACCCGGACCCGGCGCTGCCCTGGAAAAGCATGGTCGAAGCGACCCAACTGACCCTCTCGGTGCTCGATGAACTGGGGCTCAAGGCGTTCCTCAAGACCAGCGGCGGCAAGGGCATTCACCTGGTGGTGCCGCTGACACGCAAACTCGGTTGGGATGAGGTCAAGGATTTCAGCCACGCGATTGTCAGCCACATGGCCAAGTTGCTGCCGGAGCGTTTTTCCGCCGTGTCCGGCCCCAAGAACCGGGTCGGGCGGATCTTCATTGACTACCTGCGCAACGGCTTGGGCGCCACCACCATCTGCGCCTACGCTGTGCGCACTCGCGAAGGGCTGCCGGTGTCGGTGCCGGTCTTTCCAGAAGAAGTGGCCGAGCTCAAGGGTGGCAACCAATGGAATGTGCACACCGTGCATGAACGCCTGGCGGAAGTCGGGGATGAACCTTGGGCGGATCTGAAGAAAACCAGGCAGACGATCACCGCCGAGATGCGGCGACGGGTCGGGATGAAGAAATAACCATTCCCCGTCTGCCACTCCGCACGTGTTGTAGCCGGGCGGCGAGCAGCGCCCGCCGCCCCGAAGATTATTGCTTGCCCAACGCGGCTTGAAGCAACGGCCCCGCCTGCTCATCGGTCAGCGCCGCATGGACCTCCATGCTCATGAGGTCATTCCATTGCAGCACCCACTTCTGAATCAGTACGACATCATTGGTTTCTGCGATGCCAAAACCGGTGGAACCACCGACGGCATGCCATCGCCCCAGCATCTTCACGCCATCGGGCGGAAGGCCTTTGGTTTCGAGATAGCGCTTGATCACGCTGTTGCGGTTTTGTGGACTGATTGACCAACTGACCATGAATAACATCTGCCACCTCCTGTCACGGACTGGCACCTGTCGATGTTCGCGCACCTGGCTGGCGCCGGAACCACGGTCACGCTTTTGTTGCCGGTCATCCTGGCCGGCCTCTCAACGACTACTCCCATGAGAAGGCATAGCAGTGCCCGAGCCTGCGTGTATGACCGCTGATCTCTTGCTTTGCATTTGTTCAGGGACCGAGAAAAGCGTCTGTATCACCCGCGAAACATTGGCAGCGGCCGGAGCGGAGAGCGAAGGATCTGAGGCGGGGCTGGACCTCACGCATCACGCAACAGGTCGTTGGCATTGAGCAGCTCAAAGGCAACCTCGGGATGTTTCTCCAGACCGCGGCGAATGGCGGCCGGAATCGACTGGCGGGTTTTGCGGCACAGCCCCGGCAACTCTGCGATGGAGATGCCGATGCCGCGCATGGTCCGAACTTCGTTAAAACCGGGGGCGATTTCCACGCGGATGCCCAGTTGGTCGTACATCCGCTGTTGCAACCGTTCAAGGTCGCTCAGGCTCTGGAGGTTTTCCAGGCGTTCGATCAGGCGCTTTTCCTCCGAACGGGTCAGAAACAGGATGCGCACGTCCGCGCCCGGTGTGTCCAGCAGCGGGTCACGCCCGCAGTCGCAAGCGCCGGGCGGGCAGGGTTGGCGGATCGGAGGCGAAGTCGTCATGGGGGTCAATCATAGAGCGCTTCGGCCGGGTTTGCCCATACGAAACCTTGTGGGAGCGGGCTTGCTCGCGAAGAGGTGGTGTCAGCCGACATTAATGGCGACTGACACTCCGCGTTCGCGAGCAAGCCCGCTCCCACATTGGGTGGGTGTGAGCCGAAGATCCGGCTTACTTCATTTCAACACCAGCAAGCGATACACCCCGGCTTCGCTTTCGATCCCGTGGGTGTCATGGGTAAAGCCGGGGAAGGATTTGTCGAAGCTTTCCAGCGCCTTGAGATAGGCCAGCAACGGACCGTCCGCAGGCCCCGCGTTTTCACCCGGCATCAGCAAGGGAATGCCCGGTGGATACGGCACGATGCCGGTCGCGACGATCCGCCCGGCGGCTTCTTCCAGCGTGACCAGTTCGACCTGATTCTTGACCAGTTTTTCGTACGCCTCCACCGGGCTGAATTCGGCTTGTGGGAGCATGCCGAACGCCTGGGCCATGGTGGCCGTGGTTTTGTGTTTCTTCATGGCGCGGAAGATGTCATCGGCCAGGTCTTTGAGGCCCATGCCGGCGTAGCGCTGCTGGTTGGCGGTCAGCAGGTCGGGCAGGCACACCTCGAGTTCGAGGTTGTCGTCGTAGTCGCGTTTGAAGTCGAGCAGGGCGTTGACCAGGGTGCCCCATTTGCCTTTGGTGATGCCGATGGAGAACAGGAAGAGGATCGTGAAGTCGGTGGTTTTCTCCACCACGATGCCCTGGCGCCCCAGATAAGCGGTGATCACACAGGCGGGGATGCCGGAGTCCAGCAGGTTGCCGTCGTCGCCCATGCCCGGGCTGAGCACCGACACCTTGATCGGGTCGAGCATGCAGTAGCCGTCCTCGATGTCACCGAAGCCGTGCCACACCTCGTTCGGGTGAAGCACCCAGCAGTCCGGCTCGGTTTTCAGCAACACCGGGTCCACTTCATGGAATGGCCGCGCCGCACCGCCAACGTTGACTGACGGCGGCTGCCAGCAGGTGAAGAACCATTCGTTCTTGCCGAGCATCTCGTTGTGCATGCGTGAGATGACTTGGCGGAAAGCGATGGCTTCCTCGATGGATTCGGTGGTCAGGATCTGCCCGCTGGGCGCTTCCATCATCGCTGAGCTGACGTCGCAAGAGGCCATGATCGCGTAGTTGGGCGAGGTCGAGGCGTGCATCATGAACGACTCGTTGAAGCGCCCGTGCGGAATCGGGTTGCGCCCGTTGCGCACGTGAATCATCGACGCCTGGGACAGGGCCGCCAGCAATTTGTGGGTTGATTGCGTGGCAAACACGGTGGGGCGCGAATCGTCGTGATCGTCCGGGCTGCCGTGCATGGCGAAGCGGTCGCGATACAGCGGGTTGAAACGCGCGTAACCGTACCAGGCTTCGTCGAAATGCAGGCGATCGACGCTCTGCCCCAACAGTTCCTCGACGCGGGTGACGTTATAGGTCAGGCCGTCGTAGGTGGAGTTGGTGACGATGGCGTGGATCGGCGTGGGGTCAATTCCGGCCTTGACCAGCGGGTTGTTGGCGATGGCGGCTTTCACGCCTTCGGCGCTCAGGGTTTGCGGCAGGATCGGGCCGATGATGCCGTAGCGATTTCGGGTCGGCACCAGGTAAGTCGGAATGGCCCCGGACAACGTCATTGCATGCTCGGCGGACTTGTGGCAATTGCGGTCGCACAGGGCAATCTGATCGCGGGTGACGCTGGCCATCAGGATGACGCGGTTGGACGTCGACGAACCGTTGGTCACGTAGTAAGTGCGGTGCGCGCCGAACACCTTGGCGGCGTAGCGCTCGCCCTGACCGATGGGCCCGCTGTGATCAAGCAGCGAACCGAGTTCGCCGACGGAAATCGACAGGTCCGAACGCAGCAGGTTTTCCCCGAAGAACTCGTAGAACGCCCGGCCCGCCGTGCTTTTGAGAAATGCCGTGCCGCCCGCGTGACCGGGGGTATGCCACGAATACTCGTAGGAACGGGAAAACTTCAGCAGTGCCCCGAACATCGGCGGCAGCACCGCGTGGCGGTAGCGTTCGATGGCCGCCAGGATACGTCCGCTCAGGAAGCGGCTGGTGTCCTCGGGCAGCCAGATGAAGTCGTCGGCGTGCTGCATGACCACCAGCGGAATGCTCGACGCCGTGCTGCGGTCGCTGATCAGGAACACCGGCACGCGGGTGTTGCGCTCGCGCAGGCTGGTCAGCAGTTTGATGCATTCATGGTGGCCTTCGCTGTCGTCCATTTCCCAGCTGAGCAGCACGCATTGAATGGCGGGGTCTGAATGCAGGATCGAGGTGGCGTCGCTCAGGCTCTCCGACACCAGTACGCTGATGGCGCGTTCCTCCACATCGTTGATCAACTGATTCAAGGCGCGGCCAAAGACGGTGCGTTTGTCTGGCGGGCTGCTGACGAGCAGGGTGAGCATCCCTAGCAAGTGTCTATATTCCGTCATGATGAAACCTCCACGGTAGCTGTTTGCAAATTGTTCACCGGCACGGGTTCGCCCGTGATGTGCTGCGCGCTGACGGTCTGCGTCGGTACGCTGTTATTGAGCGCTTCGAGTGCGATCAGGCGGTTGTTGACGAAGCTGAACAGCGTGTAGCCGAAGATGGTCGCCACGCCGCCGAGCATCAGTGCTTGCTCGCCCGAGCTGTACAACGCCAGGTAGCTGTAGGCCGTCGCCACCCAGGCCACGATGTTGGTGGCCAGCGCTGTGGTCGGCGGTACGTTGGAGACTTTTTGAATGGTCATCAACGCGGCCATGGAGAGGATGTACGGCACCAGGTTGGTGACCACCGCGAGGTTGACCAGAATGTCGAACTGCTTGCTCAGGTCAGGGCTGATGGTGAGGAATCCCAACGCCGTCTGACCCGCCAACAGAATCAACATGCCGACAATCGGCGTGCCGGCCTTATTGGCCTTGGCGAAGATCGGCAGGAAGTAGCCGGTATCCGCCGAGCTCTTGAACACCTGGGCGATGGTGAATTGCCAACCCAGCAACGAACCGACGCAGGCCAGGACCATCAGCCCCATCACGATGTCGCCGATCATCGGGTTGAACATCTTGGCAAACACCAACCCGAAGGGCGCGGTGGAAGAGGCCAGTTCCGGGTTGTCGACGATGCCGGCGATGACGTTGGTGGACACGATGTAGATCACCGCCGCGCCGAGGGTGCCGCCGAGCACGGCGATGGGCACGTTCTTCTCGGGGTTTTCCACCGCGTCGGTGTTGGCGCACGCCGACTCCAGGCCGAGAAACGCCCACAAGGTGATCGCCACCGATGCACCCGCGGCTTCCAGCCAGCCCATGTTGTGAGGGTTCCACCCGGCGGCGTAAACGCTGCTGTCGAACCAGAACCAGCCGATGGTGGACACCAGCACCACTGGCGCAATCACCCCCCAGACCGTGACAGCACCGATCCTGCCGGTAATCCGCGCGCCGCCGAAGTTGGCGAACGTGGTGATCCACAACAACGCAATGGTCGCCAGACCCACCTGCATGGAATCAAGCTTCACATCGAACAGCACCTGGATATAGCCGACCGCCGTAATACTGATCGCCACATTGGCAATCAACAGCGAGACGCCATAGGTGTAGTTCGTCAGGTAGTTGCCGGCCTTGCCGAACGTGTATTCGGCATAACCGCCCATGCCCCCGGTCTTTCGGCTGAGCATGCCGCAGCGCGCAAAGGCATAGGCCAGCGCCAGGGAACCGGTGGCCGTGATCAGCCAGGAAAGAATGGAAATACCGCCGACTTCGGCGAGTTTTGTCGGCAGCAGCACAATGCCTGAGCCCAACATGTTGACGGCCGTCAACATCGTCAGTTGCCCCACCGTCATTTTCTTTGCGACTGACATTCCGTTGCCTCACTCGATTGCGTTGGGAACTGTTAGCTATAGCAAAGGAATAAAATGTCGCAAGAAATGCCAGTCAGGCATACGCCATTGCGGTGCGCGCCGCAGATAAGGGCATTTTGCTGGCCCCGAAGCGCTGAAGTTACAGCCAGAATCATTTTATTTTCAGGTGCTTAGGGACTGATTTGAATGCGGAATGTATTGATCACGCTGATGTCATTTGGCCTGGCGAGCGTTGCAGTTTCTGTCCAGGCCAAGGAGTTGGCGTCGAATGACCGCTATATGTGCAGTTGGGGCGCGGGAACGGCGGCGAAGGCCCAAGAACTGAAACTATCGGGCGTCTCTTTGTATGCCGCACGCCAGAAACTACAGACCTACAGGTTCAGCAAGCCATGGATGCGCATGATGGCCATGGGCATTACCGAGCAGACCTACGACAGTCAATCGCGGATCAAGCCCGCTGCGCTGCGGGCGAGTTTTTATGAGGATTGCGTCAGGTACAAGGTGGCGCGCAAATGACGGGTTCCACATCACCCGGCACGCCCCTGTAACGCCACAGGAGGGTGGCCGGGTCAGCTTCAGGCCAGCATCGACACTAAACCGCCCTGACGATCCAGTTTGGCCAAGTCGTCGAAGCCGCCGACATGCGTGTCGCCGATAAAGATTTGCGGGACGGTGCGACGACCGCTTCGGCTGAGCATTTCCTGAAATTTCCCGGGGTCCGATTGCACGTTGATTTCCCGGGGCGTTACGCCCTTGCTGGCCAATAGCGCCTTGGCGTTGCGGCAGTAAGGGCAGGTGTCGGTGGTGTAAAGCGTGACCGTGTTCATAGCGTGTACTCCCGAAGAGAAATGTCTGGTTCAAGCATCGATCGCAGGAAAATCGATCTCGGTCAGGGCGACGTTGTTGAGGTAATTAGTCAGGGTCTGTGAAGCCACGTGGGCGATCACTTCGATGATCTTCGCGTCGTCGATGCCGGCTGCGCGCGCCGCTTCGATCTGTTCGCTGCTCAAGTGACCACGGCTTTCGGTGATTTGTCGGGCGAGGGTGGCAAATGCGTTGAGCTGGCCCTGGCGAGCGCTGAGGATGTCTTGCCCGGAGAGCCCGGCCTTGCCGGCAAACAGCGTGTGGGCCGCCAGGCAGTAGTCGCAACCGTTGACCTGGGACGTGGCGAGAAAGATCGCTTCTTTTTCCGTGGCGCTCAACGAGGTCTTGCCCAAGGCCACGGACTGTTGCAGATAGGAGGAAAGCACTGCAGGCGCATGGGCCAGTGTCTTGAAGACGTTTGGCAAAAAGCCGATTTTTTTCTGCACGCCTTCCAGCAGCGGGCGAGTGACGTCGGTGGCTTGTTCAAGGCTCAGGGTGGTGAGGCGGCTCATGGTGGATCTCCGTAGCGTGCAGCGCGATATGCGCTGGGTACGGGGTCCATGCTAGTGAGGGTGGCTGGTCTTCAGGGTGCAAATCGTCGAGGATATGCGACAGATCGTCCAAATATGCCCTCGGGAGCTTTCCATGGATCGCTTGTCCACCTTGCTCACGCATTTCGGCGTGAGTGCCGGCACCTTCCACAGCGGCACGTTCTGCGGCGCCACGGGCTTTGATGGCAATCAGGCGTGCGGGCATCTGCATTTGCTTCAGGCAGGCGAGCTGACCCTCAAACTGGCCGATGAGCGAGACATCCTGCTCGACAAACCCACGCTGATTTTTTTCCCTCGACCGTACCGCCATCGTTTGTTTGCATCTGAAGCGTCCGACACTCAACTGGTGTGCGCCTCGCTGACATTTGATGGCGGCGCCGGCAATGCACTGGCTGCCGCCTTGCCCGACTACCTCATCCTTGATCTCGAAGAAGTGCCGACCATGGCCGGCACGCTGGATTGGTTATTCAGCGAAGCCTTCGGCGGTATCTGTGGTCGCGAAGCGATGATGGACCGCCTGTTCGAAGTCCTGGTGATTCAGTTGCTGCGGCACATTCTGACCAGCCGTGATCAGAGTCCCGGGATGATGGCCGGCCTCGCCGACCCGCGCCTGGCGCGATCCTTGAGCCTCATGCACGACACACCCGCCAAGGCCTGGACCGTGGCCGAACTGTCGGCGGCGGCCAACATGTCCCGCGCCAGTTTTGCCGAACACTTTCGCCTGGTGGTGGGGCAGACACCGGTCGATTATCTGGTGAGCTGGCGCATCAGCCTGGCCCAGAAACGCTTGCGTGAAGGCAAGGCCATTGCGCTGATCGCCGATGAAGTCGGCTACGAAAGCCCTTCGGCGCTGGCCCGGGCGTTTCGCCGCAAAACAGGCGCCAGTCCGAGGGAGTGGGTGCAGGGCGCAAAGCAGCGATAGTTTCGAGCAGCAGTTCGGCGGCGCGCGGAACGAATTCTTCAACCTCTCCTATACTGGAAGGCTCCAGAGTTTCCCTACCCTTCACAGTGAGGAGAACGTACATGGCCATTCGTATTGGCGACGAAGCACCGGATTTTTCTGTCGAGAGCACTGAAGGCACGCTCAATTTCCACGAATGGATCGGCGACAAGTGGGCCATCCTGTTCTCGCATCCCAAGGATTTCACCCCTGTGTGCACCACTGAACTCGGCTACATGGCCGGGCTCAAGCCAGAATTCGACAAGCGCAACACCAAGATCGTCGGGCTCAGTGTCGACCCCGTGAGTAATCACAAGGACTGGGCCAAAGACATCGAAGAGACCCAGGGCCATGCGGTCAACTACCCCATGATCGGCGATGAAAACCTGGTGGTGGCGAAGCTCTACGACATGATTCACCCCAATGCCAGTGGCGGAACACGTACCGCCGTGGACAACGCCACGGTGCGTTCAGTGTTCATCATCGGCCCGGACAAAAAGGTCAAGGCGATGCTGATCTACCCGATGAGTGCCGGGCGCAACTTCGATGAAGTGCTGCGTCTGCTCGATTCGCTTCAACTGAACGCCAAACATACCGTCGCCACCCCGGTGAACTGGCGTCCGGGCGAGGACGTGATCATTCCTACTTCGGTCTCTGACGAGGACGCGAAGAAGAAGTACCCGGATGGCTTCAAAACGGTGAAACCTTACTTGCGCACGGTGGCGCAACCGAAGTAACCGTCTGTCCTTCATCGCGCACTGATCAGACCGCATCGACGGCTCCTGCAACGGGAGCCGTCACTGTCATTCGTCCAGCTGGCGCGCCGGAAAAAACAGTTCGAAACAGGTGATGCCTTCGGCGCTGGTGACGCTGTAAGCGCCGTTGTGCAGCTGCATGATGGTCGCCACGATCGACAGGCCCAGTCCGTTGGAGTGGGCCGAACGTTCGCGGGATTCATCGACACGGTAGAAGCGCTCGAACAACCTCGGCAAATGTTCGGCCGCAATCGTCTGGCCGTGATTGCGTACCTGCAAACGGATGCCATCGGCCGCGGGGATTGCCCGTATCCAGAGCTCGGAATGCGGCGCACCGTATTTGATGGCGTTGGCGCAGAGGTTGGCCAGGGCGCGGCGCAGCAACATCGGTTCTGCCCAGATCAGCCCGCTGCCCTGGGCATCGATGCTGATCCCGACATCCGCGGCCGGCCCTTCGAAATAGTCGGCCATGCGTTCCATTTCATCGGCGGCATCCAGTTCCTGGCGTTGACGCAGGGCACTGGCGGGATCGGTGCGGGCCAGAAACAGCATGTTGTCGAGCATGCGGGCCAGGCGTTCGAGCTCCTCGACATTGGAGGCAAGCAACTGCTGATAGTGTTCGATGCTGCGGTTTTGTTGCAGGGCGACCTGGGTTTCGCCGAGCAGGTTATTGATCGGCGTGCGCAGTTCATGGGCCATGTCGGTGGACACCTGACCCAACTGCACGAAGCCTTTGCCGAGGCGGTCGAGCATTGCGTTGAAGGCCTCGATCATCGGCAGCAGTTCCCGTGGCGCGCCCTGGCTGTCGAGGCGTTCGGTGAGGTTGCCGACACCGATGCCGTGGGCGTGTCGGGCAAGGCGTCGCACGGGCAGCAGGCCGCGATGCACCAGCAGGTAACCGGACAGGGCCAGCAGAATCGCGGCCACGCTGGCAAACAAGTAGACGTTGAGCCGGTAACGGGCGAGCACTGCGGTGCGCTCGGTCATCAGGCGCCCGGTGACCACTTGCAGGCTGCCCAGATCGCCGGAGTCGATGGTCGCCGCCACCGCCGCAAAGGGCACGCCATCCACACTCGGATAATGCTGCACGTCGGCCAGGCTCAGCGGGTGGTCCATGGCTACCGGCGATAGCGACGGCACGGCGAGGTTGCCGGGGTTGACCACCAGCAAGGGTTTTTGCCCAGGCGCGCCGATGGTCAGCAGCGCCTCGCGATTGCCGAGCATGTTCTGGAAAATCGCCGGTTTGGTTTTGATCAGCTCCAGGGTGTTGCTGTCGTTGAGGAAGGTGCGCAACTGATCGATGCGGTTCACCAGGGCGGCGTCGTCGCGGCGGATCAGCTCGCGCTCCAGGTCGCGGTACAGCGCCACGCCGAGCAGGGTCAGCGAGACAAAGGCGAGCAAGGCAAATACCAGCGCCAGACGCAGCGTCAACGAGTGGCGAAGTCGGGAAGTGCGATCGTTCATGGTTGCGTATCGAAGCGGTAACCAATGCCGCGTACGCTGTGGATCAACTTGAGCTGAAACGGATCGTCGATTTTCAGGCGCAGCCGCCGAACCGCAACATCCACGACGTTGGTGTCGCTGTCGAAATTCATGTCCCAGACCCGGGACGCGATCATCGAACGCGACAGCACCTCGCCTTGATGGGTGGCGAACAGGTGCAGCAGGGCAAATTCCTTGTTGGTCAGGGTGATCCGCACGCCGGCGCGGGTGACCCGGCGTTTGAGCACGTCGATTTGCAGGTCGGCGACCTGCAGTTGTTCTTCTTCGCGAGTGGGGCCACGTCGGGTCAGGGTGCGCAGGCGCGCGACCAGTTCGGCGAAGGAAAAGGGCTTGATCAGGTAATCATCGGCGCCCAGTTCGAGGCCCTTGATGCGGTCGGCGATGTCATCCCGTGCGGTGAGAAACAACACCGGCGTGTCCGCTTCCTTGCGCAAGCGGCGCAGCACTTCCCAGCCGTCCATTTTCGGCATCATCACGTCCAGCACGATGACGTCGAAATCGTGCTCCAGGGCCAGGTGCAAGCCATCGGCGCCGTCACGGGCCAGGCTGACGGAGTACCCGAGTTCCTGCAGGCCATTGAGCAAGTAATTACCGGCTTTGGGTTCGTCTTCGACTACAAGGATATTCATGGAGATCTGCCTGGTTCGGTGTCAGCAAAATTTACAGCGACGGAGGCGGGCTACAGTGACAGGCCGGTGGCGCCAGTGTAGCCCGATCCTCTGTGACGACAGGCGTCTGATCAATTATCGCCAATGCATCCCATGCCCTGGACCTGGTAATCCAGCACGTGCTTGCGACCTTGATGATCGAGATAAATGAGCTGTGCGGGGACGATGCCGCATTCTTGCGTGATGTTATTGCTGGACAGGTCTTTGGCGATATCCAGGTGGACGAAGAAACCGGTCTTGTCGTGGATGACGGGTTCGGCGCTTTGGGTATCGGCAAACGCCGAACCGGTGGCGAGGAGGGCAGCAAAACCAAGGACTGACATTTTCATGATGATTCCCTCTATACAGGGGCGGTTGGCTGCCGATGGGTTGTCCGGGCAGTGGGTTCAGGTTAACCAGGCGATCCGGACAGCCGACCAACAGTTCAATGACAAGTGTGTAATGAAACGGCGCCGGGATTACGGTTGGCGACCGGCGGCTTCGAGGATCAGGTCAGCGATTTCCTTGGAGTGGGAGACCAGGGACAAGTGGCTCGACGGCAACTCGATGGTGGTCGCGCCCATGCGCTTGGCGAGGAAGCGCTCCAGATCCGGATTGATGGTCTGGTCGAGGCTTGAGACCGCGTACCAGGACGGCTTGGTGTGCCAGGCCGCTGCGGTGGTACGGTCGGTGAACAGGGTCTTGGCGATCGGTTGCTGCACGGCGAACAACTGCATCGCTTTGTCGTGGGGCACGTCGCTGGCGAAGTACTTGAGGAAGGCGTCCTGCTTCAGGCTGACGAAACCGTCGTGTTCTTCGGTGCCGGCACGCACGGGCATGGTCGGGTATTTGCCGGACAGTGCGACGAAGTCCTCACCGGCGTCCGGCGCCCGGGCGGCGACGTACACCAGGGAGCTGACTTTCGGATCGACCCCGGCTTCACTGACCACGGTGCCGGCGTACGAATGGCCGACCAGCACGGTCGGGCCGTCTTGTTGATTGAGCACACGCTGGGTGGCGGCGACGTCGTCGGCCACCGAGGTCAGCGGATTTTGCACGGCAGTGACGTGCAGGCCGGCAGCTTGCAACCGGGAGATTACGTCCGACCAACTAGAGCCATCGGCCCAGGAGCCGTGCACCAGCACGACGTTGTTGGCCTTGACTGGCGCGACGGTAGCGGCCATGGCGGAACCGGTGCCCAGCATCAACAGGCTGGCGGCGATCAGGCAGAGTTTGCTCAATGGTTTCATGGTATCGACCCTTGTCATCATCAGTGGGAGGCGTGTCACTCGGTGCGGGTGACTGACGACTCCACTGTATGAAGCGAGGGTGCTGGCTACGCTGACAACTCGATGACAAGTTTGTAATGCAAGGCGTTCAGTCTGCGCGAAAGTGCGGCGCCAGTTGTGTCTGGAAGTGCTCCACCAGGAAGTCGACAAACACGCGGGTCTTGGCCGGCAATAGTTTCTGCCCGGAGAAGTAAATCGAAATTGCACCGAGGTCGACGTACCACTCCGGCAGCAAGCGGATCAGGTCGCCGCGTTCCAGCCAGGCGTAGGCGCGATCCATTGGCACCAGCGCGACCCCCAGGCCCATGACCGCGCAACGGCAAATCGCTTCCGGGTCATTCATGATCAGCGAGGGTTTGAGGTCGAGGGCGAACGCTTCGTCGCGCTTGTTGCGCAAGGTCCAGCTGAACAACCGGCCGCTGTGGGTCGAACGCATGACAATGCCATCCAGTCCCAGCAGGTCGGCAGGCGTGCCTGGCAGTGGCCGATCAGCGAAAAAGCCAGGCGCGGCCACAGCCACCACATGCAGTTTGGCCAGTTCCCGGGCGACCACGCCGGGCACCAACTCCACGCCGGCACCGATGGCGGCATCGAAACCTTCGGCGATCAAATCAACGCGACGATTTTCCAGGTGCCAGTCAGGGACGATGTCTGGATAGCGACGCTTGAAGGTTTCCAGCAACGGCAGGATGTAATCGAAACCGAGGGAGGGTGGCAGGCTGACACGCAAGCGCCCGGCCGGTGCATGGCGGGCATCCACGAGGTTGGCGATGGCGCCTTGGATATTTTCCAGGTTGCCGACGACTTCCCCGTAGAAACGTTCACCCGCTTCGGTCAGCGTCAGGCGCCGGGTGCTGCGATGGAACAGGCGGATACCCAGATTGGTTTCCAGGCGCGCGACGTTCTTGCTCACTGCCGCGGGCGAAACCCCCAGGCGTCTGGCGGCTTCGGAAAAACTCAAGGCCTCGGCTGCGCGCACGAAGGATTCGAGATTGCCCAAGGTTTCCATGGTTGGCTCCAACTTTTGGTTGAAACTGATACTACCGATTCAGGACTTATCCGTCCTGATTGATGCGCGCATAGTCAGGCCATTGCCGCTTGGCGGTTTTGAGCTTCAACTGATGACGGGAGCCCCGCATGTCCATCACCCGCAGCACCGTAGACGCTTTTTTCCAACGCCTGGGCGAAGGTGACCCCGACCGTGTCGCTGAACTCTTCGCCGAGACAATCGACTGGTTCGTACCTGATTCAACGCGCTTGCCCTGGGCTGGCGCACGCACCCGCCGCGATGAAGTCGCCCCGTATTTACGCAGCATGTGGTCGCATTTCGAGCCCGGCCAGAGCGAAGTCGGTATCGACAAGATCATTGTGGATGGCGAGGACGCCGTGGTGTTCGGGTATTTCAGTCATGTACTGGTGAGCAACGGGCAGCAGATGGCAACGCCGGTTGCCATGCATCTGATGGTGACCAATGGCGAGATCATCCGGATGCATATTTATGAGGACACCCTGGCCATTGCCGAGGCGTTCGCGCGTCCGGCTCGGTCGTCATGAAATGCAAACGCGAGGACACTGAAATGACGAAACAACTCGAAGGTAAAGTCGCCCTGGTTACCGGCGGTTCACGTGGCCTGGGTGCCGCTACGGCACTGGCGTTGGCGGACGAAGGCGCGCAGGTGGCGATCAGTTATGTGGCGTCGGCGGACAAGGCCGAAGCGCTGGTCCGTGAACTTGAGGCCAAAGGGGTGAAGGCAGCAGCCTTTCAGGCGGACCAGGGTGAAGTCAGCCAGGCGCCGGGGTTGATCCAGGCCGTGGTGGAGCATTTCGGTCGACTGGACATCCTGGTCAACAACGCCGCACTCGCGAATCAGGGCTTGCCGATCGACAGCCCGGATATCGATAACACCGCCATGGATCGCCAATGGGCGGTGAATGTCGCCGGCGTAGTGGCCAACATTCGCGCGGCCGTCAAAGTGATGGGCGAGGGCGGTCGGATCATCACCATCGGTTCGGGTGTCGCCACTCGTGCGGGTTTCCCCGGTCTGGCTGACTACGCGGGCACCAAGGCCGCCATTGTCGGTTACTCCAAAGGTGCCGCTCGGGACCTGGCGCCGCGCAACATCACCGTCAACGTGGTTCAGGCCGGCGTCATGGATACCGACATGGCGGCGCCCTTCAAGGAAGCCGTGCCCGTGCTGTTCGCGACGCTCGCACTGCAGCGTTACGCCGGCGTCGAGGAAGTGGCCGCCGGCATCCTGTTCCTGGCCAGCCCGCAAGCGTCCTACGTCACCGGCGCGGTGTTGGATATCGACGGTGGTTATGGCGCCTGACCGCTAAAGCGGACGCGCTAGAGCGTTCGCCGTATGTCGGAACCGAGGAACGGTCATCCATGGCCAGGCTTCCAAACGAGGACAGCCCTTTGGATGGAGTTTGGCCATGAACGATGATCGAAAAGAGGAGGCGTTGGCGGCGTGGTATCGACTCCTGAAGGAACCAGAAATCCGCATGGATGCTGAAGAACAGTATGACGAACTGCTCAAGGCCGCCGATGAGATGGAGCGCACGGGACTGATTACCAGCACTGAATGGCGCAAGCTGGTCCGCGAGGCCGGCGTCGCTTTTGCCAATGCGATTGAAGGCGTGGGCGGTGGAACGTAGCGCCCGTCAGGTATAGGCCAGCAGCCGGCCGCAAAGCACCACGCTGACCCATAACGCCATGGAAAACAGCGCCTGGATTTTTGCCACGCCAGGCGCTGCGACCCCCGTGTTCCACTGCATGACAGAACGGTAGACACCCACGTGGAACAGCACGGCATTCAGACCTGCCGTGGCGATCAGGCTCAGCTTCAGGATAAAAATGTCGTTGGAAGCAAAGTCATGGGGGTGGGCCGTAAACATCATCAGCCCGGCCGGAACGATCAACAGCAGGGCCGCGACCGCCCAGGTCAGAAGGTGGCGGGCCAGGGCCGTGACTTGAATGTCCTTCGACCATCCGAGCACCCGTAAGTCGAACATGAAGACCGCGCCCACCAGCACGATGAATCCAATGATGTGCATCACTTCGACCAGCGGATAAAGCCACAGCTCGCCGCGCATGGCGGCCCCCAGTTGCGAAGCATCCAGCCAGTCCAGCCAGCCTTGCGGACCGGGTCCTCCGGTGTTTGTAGACTCCATCAGCGCAACTCTATTGTTTTGTCGCCAATCGTGATGCGTTCTGCCCGCAATTCATCGGGTTTGTTGCGGTTCTGATAGCCGACCACGGTGGCCTGATTGCCGACCGCCAGCATTTCCTTGGAAAGACCACGATTCTCCATGCGCGATGGCGGCGCCAGGACCACGTTCCAGGTCTTGTCGGCGGTCTTGAGATTCACGAATCCGTGGGGATGGGAGTAGCCGGATTCCTCGATCGTACCGCTCAGTTGCAAGGGTTTGCTTGAGTCGTACTCACTCCAGCCGTGATGCGCGAATGCCGCCGTTGTAACCAGTAGCAATGACACTCCAATGCCCTTGAGCATGACGTTCATGACACGGTTCTCCTGTTGCAGGTTGTTGATTAACCCAAGGCTCGATTCACCTGTTGTCTGGCTAGAAAGTGTTGCCGCAGATGGTTTTTAGAATAGTCGGCCAATTGCAGCGTGCCGAAGTACGCGCGGCAAAGAATGTATCTGGCTGTGAATCAACCTGCGTCCTGTTCGGTTTGCCGGGCGAACCACTGCATGATCAGCGAACACGCCGGATGTGAGGCGGCCGAAGGTTGCAGGCACAGCGAGTAGATCCCTCGGGTCTTCAACGGTTGACCGAAAGGGACGATGAGCACACCGCGATCGATGGATTCCGCTGCCAGCGTCAAGTCGGTCATCGCCACGCCCAGGCCTCGTGCGGCGGCATCGAGCGCCAACTCGTCGAGGTTGAAGGGGATGTGCCTGTAGTCCTCCAACGACCTGGCGCCGTTGGCGTCCAGCCATTCAATCCACGCTTGCTTGTCCGCAGACCGATGCAGCAGCGGGAAGCCGACAAGATCCTCCACCGACGCCAGTGGCCGGGTCGGGCTGCCCAAGCCAGGGGCGCACACCGGAACCAGCGTTTCGTCGAACAGGGTCAGGCAATCAGGATCACTGGAGGGCTCGGGCAGGTAGAGGATGTAGGCGTCGCTGTCGCTGGCCGGCTCGACGATCTCCGTCGCCACGGTCTCGATCGACAAGGAAATGTCCGGGTGAGTTCGGTAGAAATCGCTCAGTTTCGGCAGCAACCAGCGCACCGCCAGCGACACATGCATGCGGATACGAAACGGGCGTTTCTGCGGAGAAAGCCGATCCTCGAGCATCTTCAATTGCTCGAGGATATTCCGGGCGCTGGCAAGCACCTGTTCGCCTTCAGGGGTCAGTCGAATACTGCGGCTGCTCCTCACGAACATCGGGACGCCGAAGTGACTCTCTAATTGTTGAATCTTGCGGCTCACGGCGCTTTGAGTCAGGCAGAGCGTTTGCGCCGCCAAAGTGAAGCTGCCCGAATCAGCGACTTCCACCAGTGCCTGCAGGGCCTGGAGAGAGGGAACGTGGCGAATTTTATCCATGCGTTTTCAGAATAGCTCGATGATTTTATAACGTTGGTTGATTGATTAAAGACCTTATAGATTCTAGCTCTAGCGACCGTTATCACAAACTAGGTCATGCGATTACTGCATGCAGTCCTGCTTTGGATCGAGGCGGCGCGCAGAACGACAGTCAAATGAGGTGACGCATGGAAAATGTATGTGGCTGGATTGCGCAGGCCGGTCATTCACCGGGTCGCGCTCCCCTGTACGGCACGCAAAAAGCCGATTGGCTGGTCATCGGCGCCGGGATCACCGGGCTGTGCGCCGCGCACACGCTCGCCGACATGCACCCTCAGGCACGCATCGTCGTCGTCGACAGACAACGAGCCGCGCAAGGGGCGTCGGCGCGCAACTCAGGCTTCGTGGTGGCCCACGAACATCCGGGCGATGATGAGTTGATGGGGGGACAGGGATTTGCCGGTTTTGAAGTGGACACCTCGATTTCCCGCGCCGCCAGCGAAGAAGTCCGTCAGCGCATTGCCCGACATGACATCCAGTGCGATTTCAGGGACGCCGGTTATTTCTTCGCCGTCAACGATCCCGGCAAGCTGACCCATGTCGAGGCCAAACTTGCGACGCTGCGCGCAGTCGGCGCCTCAGCGCAATTTCTGCAAGGTGAACAGTTGATCGAGAAACTGGGAACCCGGCATTACCAGGCTGCGATCTGGTGCGGCAATGGCAACGCATTGCTGCAACCGGCGAAGTACGTGAAGGGGCTGCTGGATGCGCTGCCGGACAACGTGACCCTGTATGAAAATACCGATATCACTGGCCTGGAACGTTTGGGTGAAGGGCGCATTCGCGCCAATGGCATCGAGGGGTGCATCGAGGCGCAGCAGGTGCTGGTGTGCCTGAACGCCTTCATCCCACGTGCCGGCATCGACGACAGTGCAACATTCCCGATGGAGCTCAGCGCCAGCCTTACGCGGCCGCTCAGCGACGCGGAGTTTCAAGCGATCGGCGCTGTCGACCCGTGGGGCGTGCTGTCCACCCGGCCACTCGGTGCCACGGTGCGGCTGACACCGGATCGGCGGGTGATGATCCGCAACACCGCGGAATACCGCTCCCGGGATTTGTCCAACAGCGATCTGCTGCACCGTCGAAAACACCATGTGCTGGGTTTGCAGCGACGTTTTCCGGGGTTGACCGAGGCGGATATTCAATACACCTGGACCGGACACCTGAGCGCCTCACGCACCGGCCAACCTTATTTTGCCAAGGTCGAAGAGGGGTTGTTCGCCGTGGCCGGCTGCAACGGTTCGGGCGTTGCGCGCGGCACGCTTTGGGGACGGCTGCTCGCCGAAATGGCCTCGGGTGCCAGCTCGCCAATATTGCGGTCGGTCATGCACAGGGCGCAGCCCGGCTGGCTCCCGCCCAAACCCTTGCTCGACATCGGTGCCATGCTTCGAATGCGCGTGGAGGCGGTCAGGGCCAGAACAGAAATCTAGAAAATCCGGCGACTCAAAAAGAATAAAAGCTCATCAAGAAAGGTGATTGAACATGCGCATCAACAAAATTTCCCTGATGGTCGTGCTGACAACATTGTCGGCCGCCACTTACGCGGATGAGGTCGTCAATATTTCCAACTGGAACGGCTACATCGCCGAAGACACCTTGACCAACTTCACCAAGGAAACGGGGATCAAGGCAACTTACGACATCCACGACAGCAACGAAGTCTTGGAATCGAAGTTGATGACGGGCAATACCGGGTATGACGTGGTCAGTCCGTCGAACCATTTTCTGTCCCGATTGATCAAGGCTGGGGCGATCCAGAAGCTCGATAAAAGTCAGCTACCCAACTGGAAAAACCTTGACCCGGCGTTGATGAAAAAACTGGAAGTCAATGATCCGGGTAACCAGTACGGCTATCCCTACATGTGGGGCACCGCCGGCATTGGTTACAACGTCGAGAAAATCAAAGCGATCTTCGGCAACACCGATGTCACCCATTCCTGGAGCCTGTTTTTTGATGAGAACAACATCAAGAAGCTGAGCGAGTGCGGTGTGGCGATTATCGATAATCCGACGCAGATCCTGCCGATCACCCTCAATTACCTCGGGCTGCCACCCCATAGCCACGAGCCGGCGGACTATAAGAAAGCCGAGCAGGCGCTGTTGAAAATCAGGCCTTACGTTCAATATTTTCACGCCTCCAAGTACATCAGCGACCTGGCTAACGGCAATGTCTGCGCGGTGATTGGTTTCAATGGCGACATCGTGCAGGCCGCCGCCAGTGCCAAGGAAGCCAACAACGGAATCGACATCGCCTATTCGATCCCTGATGAAGGTTCGACCCTTTGGCTCGACATGGTGGTCATGCCCAAAAGCGCGCCGCACGAGAAGGACGCGTACGCTTACATGAACTACCTGTTGACCCCTCAAGTCATTGCCAACATCAGCAACAGCATCCATTACGCCAACCCCAACATCGCGGCGGATGAGTATGTTGTTCCAGCCGTGAAACAGGACCTGGCGATTTACCCGCCGAAAAACGTGATGGACAAGTTGTTTACCGTCGAGGATCTGCCGGCGGCCATCGCACGGCTGAGTACGCGTCTGTGGACCAAGTTGAAAACCAATACATAGCGATCAGCGGGTGTGACGTTGCAACCAGGCGCTTTGACGTTGCAACACAGACTCCGCGGTTTCACCTGCCAGCTCGGCGTACACCGCAGGCGCGGTGGCGCCTTCGGTGCTGATCAGCAGAATGCGCGAGTGTTCATCAATGCCGGTCTCGGCGGCCAGCGAGGGTGACTCAAGGATATTGATCAGGCCTGCGAGGCCGGCCACGGCCGATTCACCGGCAATCAACGGGACGTCGCGATCACTGCCGTGAGCCAGCAGGCGCATGGCGTTGACCGCGTCGTCATCCTCGATGGTCATGAAATGGTCGATGCTGGTTTGGAGGAATTTCCATGCCAGGGGCGAGGTTTCACCACAGGCCAGTCCCGCCATGACCGAGTCCACCGAGCCCTGGCTTTTCGTCGCATGGCCGGCGAGGGCGCTCTGGAACAGGCAGTCGGCTTGCCGGGGTTCGACAACAATCATGTGCGGACGTCCGGCGCCACTCAGTTCCCAGAAGTAACTCGCCAGACCCGCCGCCAGACCGCCGACGCCGCCCTGCAAAAACAGGTGTGTGAAGGATTGGCCGCCACTTTGTTCCACGATTTCCGCAGCGAGGGTGCCGTAGCCTTGCATCACATCCCGAGGGATGTCTTCGTAGCCTTCATAAGAAGTGTCGGACACCACCTGCCAGCCATGCTCGACGGCCAGCGCCGCCGCTTCTTGCACCGATTCATCGTAGTTGCCGCTGACCCGCACGATCTGCGCGTCATAGGCGGCGATGGCCTGTTCTCGTTCGAGGCTGACGTTGGCGTGCAACACGATCACACAGCGGCACCCGACACTTTGCGCGGCGGCGGCGAGGGCGCGGCCATGGTTGCCGTCGGTGGCGCTGATCACCGTGAAGTCGGCGAGCGCGTCGCGGTACTTACCCGTCAACAGGCCTTGGGGTTCGAAGTGTTGATCAGGGAACAGCCGCAGGATCAACCGCACCAGTGCGATCGGTGCGCCCAAGGCTTTGAAGCTGCCCAGTTCCGAGCGGCTCGACTCATCCTTCACCCACAGTTGCGCGACGCCAAGGCGGGCGGCCAAGTCTGGCAGGCTGAACAACGGGGTGCCGACGCGATTGAGCCTATTCCAGTACGCGAGCCAGGTGCGGCTCTCGCTAGCTGTCCGGATATTCAGGAGGGCTTTCAGCTCGTCCGGGTAGGCATGACGGGCGGCGTTTGGATTGGCAATCAGCATCGCGGGCTCCAGGTGTGGGGCGATGTGTGTCCTGAAATAATATCTCGCACCCCGTACACTGATTGCTTGTTATCCATGTCGATAATGGATTTTCAGTGCGTATCTACGCGGTTTACATCAATTTTATTGCGAGCCCACCCGTATGAGTCTCGATGCCTTCGACCTGAAGCTGATCGCCGAAGTCCAGCAGGACGCCAGCCTGTCCCAAAGTGAGCTAGGCGCGCGGGTCAATCTTTCATCGGCTGCTGTGAATCGACGCCTGAAACGTCTGACCCAGGACGGCGTCATTAAAGGCACCGTGGCTGTGGCTGACCCGGAAAAACTCGGCTATCCGTTGACCATCGTCGCCCAGGTGGAAGTGGAAAGTGAGCGCCTCGATTTGCTGGATGCGATGAAACGCAGCTTCGCCGGTTGCCCTCAAGTGCAGCAGTGTTACTACGTGGCCGGGGAGTGGGATTTTGTGCTGGTGCTGACTGTGCGAAACATGGAGCAGTACACGGAGCTGACGCGGGTGCTGTTTTTCGAGAACAACAACGTGAAGCGATTCAAGACGCTGGTGTCGATGAGCAATGTGAAGGTGGGTTTGCAGATTCCGATTGAAAGCGAGGAACCGCAGATCTGGAGCAGAACATGAAGAAAACCGCCGTACTCACCTTGGCTTTAATGCTCGGCACAGGATTATTCAGTACGCCAGCAGCGGCGGCCGGCGATGCCGAGGCGGGAGGGAAACTGTTCAAGCGGATTTGCGGAGGGTGCCATCAAGTCGGGGATTCGGCGCGGGGGGCTTTTGGTCCGCAACTCAACGGAATTTTCGGGCGCCATGCGGGCAGCACGACGGACTACCTGTACTCCGACGCCATGAAATCGTCCGGCGTGGTCTGGACCCGCGAAACACTGACCGCGTACCTCGAAGATCCCAAAGGTTTGGTCCCCGGAACGCGCATGATTTTCTGGGGGCTCAGCGACCCCGAAAAGATCGAAAACCTGTTGGCCTACCTTCAGACTTTTCAGCCGCAGTAAGGCGCGATTGCCTCAGTCCGGCCGGCTAAGGCTCATTCCCGTTTTTCGTCGAGCGGATGAGATTGTTGCGCAGCTGGACGACCGCCTTCTGGATTTTCGCGAACTCGTCCGCGTCCAGACCCGTCGAGTCGGAGAGGCCCATTTCCGCGCGTTTTTCCCGTAGCTGTCGGCCGCTTTTCGTCAGGCTGACCCGCACCTGGCGTTCGTCTTCAGGGTCGCGCTGGCGTTGCACATACCCCATCGCCTCCAGTTTCTTCAGGATCGGCGTGAGCGTGTTCGATTCCAGGAACAGCTTTTCGCCGAGGCTACCGACGGTCACGTCCTCTTCTTCCCAGAGCGCAACGATGGTGATGTATTGCGTGTAGGTGAGCCCGAATTGCTCGAGTATCGGCTTGTACGCCTTGCCGAAGGCCAGGTTCGTGGAATAGACCGCAAAACACAGGAAGTCGGAAAGCTTCGGGTCAGCGGGGGCCGCCTTGTCGGTGGGTTTCATGGGTTACCTCTTTGGCCAGAAAGACTGATATCTCGCAAGTACCAAACTATACGGCGTACACGATCATGTCGGAAGTGCGCCAACTATTGGTCGCAGGTTTGCGACAGTGGCGGCCGGCGGCCGGTTCGACGCACAGGGCACGTCGAACCGGCTGCGCGGTGCATCACGCCGTGAGGACGTTAAGGGCCACATCGATGTTGCCGCGTGTCGCCTTCGAGTACGGGCAGATTTGGTCGGCGGTGTGCGCCAGCGTCGTCGCGATTTCTTGCGACAGACCCGGCACGCGCAGCGTCAAGCGAGCCTGGAGGAAGTAGGCCGGGCCGGTCTGACCTACATCGACTTCGATGTCGACGGACAGGTCAGACGGCAACACCACGTTCATTTCATTGGCGACGAGTCCGACGGCGGCGGTGTAGCAGGCCGACCATGCGCCGGCGAACAGTTGCTCGGCAGTCGGATGCGGCTGGGTAGCTGCGAACACGTGCGCTGGCTTCGCGCTGCCGGGGGACGACAGGGTGATGTCGAGGCTGCCGTTATGACCGCGCAAAGTGTTGCCAGTGCTGCTGGCGGTGGTGTGGGTTTTACCGGTGGCCAGTACTTTTTCGATCTTGCTCATGGGTGATTCCTCATTGTTTCGATAGACATTAATTGTATGCGCTTGTATCGCATGCGATGTATTTGAAATTTAAAAAATTGCCAGCCGGTATCACGCCGTGAAAACGTTCAGGGCTACGTCGATGTTGCCGCGGGTTGCCTTGGAGTACGGGCAGAGTTGGTCTGCGGCGTGTGCCAATTCAGTCGCGACGTCATTCGCCAGGCCTGGTACGCGAAGATTCAGTCGGGCCTGGAGGAAGTAGGCATTACCGGTCTGGCCCAGATCGACTTCGATATCGACGGAGAAACCGTCCGGCAGCGTTACTTTCATGTCCTTGGCCACAAGGCCCACCGCGGCGATGTAGCAGGCCGACCATGCGCCTGCGAACAATTGCTCTGCGGTCGGGTGCGGCTGGATAGCGGTGAACACATGGGCCGGGTTGGCGCTTCCTGGCGACGACAGCGTGATGTCGAGATTGCCGTTATGGCCACGGGAAGTGTTGCCAGCGGCGTTGACGATGGTGTGGGTTTTGCCGGTGGCCAGTACTTTTTCGATCTTGCTCATGGGAAGGACTCTCAAGGTTGTAGTGGGTTGAATTTGTTATCGTATGCGATTCAGTCGTATGCGATGGAAATAATATTCGCGCAGAAGGAAATTGAAGTCAAGGGGGATTTTCAGGGGCAGGCGACGAGCGGTCGTGTCAATACAGCGTCAACCAGAGGTGCGCCTTATGCGGCTCAGTCTTTGGCCCGCGCGCCGTCTGTTTCACGACCTCGACGTGAACATCGAAATCAAGAACCAGGCACGGGTTCATCCGTCAGCCGTATTTGTTCGAGTAGAAGGCCAGGAGTTATCAGGCTCGCTGGCCTTGGCTGAAGATGATCGGCGCTGCATTTCGAGATGAGAAAGGGGAATGGGTTTCGTCCATTCTCCTTGGATTACGCAACCATCAGAACTTGAACGCTTGCCGTCCTACCAGCAGCCATTGGCCTTTCTGTTTTTGCCAGATCTGGAAGTTCTCGATTTCGGTTGGAATCACTTCGGTGCCCTTGAGGGCTTGTGCCGAGAAGTGGTGGCGGACCAGTGCTACATCGCCTGACACGGTGATCGTCTGGTTCTGCATCTCAAGAGTCTTGAAGGCGCTTTTGCCGGTTTCGATATCGGCGATGAAGGCTTTCTTGTCCTGGATCTTCCCGCTGGAATGCCCATAGGTCAGGTTCTCGGCGGTCAGCGCGTTCAGTTGGGGGATGTTCTTGTGCAACATGGCTTGGGTCAGATGATCGACAGCTTGCGCAACCTCCTTGTCCCCCGAAGCGGGGCCGGCCGCTACATAGCCACTGAACAGGCATAGAAAACCAATCAGCAGTTTCACTTTTTTCATGGGTGTTTCCTTGTTGTTGTGGGTGATAAACATACGACTCATCGGTCATCGTACAACCTAGCATGGGATTGAGAAAAAACGAACTTGCACCGAGGGCTTTTCTCGAAGTTAAAGACCCGGGCCGTGTTCCGGAAAATGAGCAAGGGGAGCGATTCAGATGCCATCGGTTTACGTCGGCTGTGCCGGCTGGAACCTGCCTCGTGAGCACTGGCCACTGTTTCCTGCCCACGGGACGCATCTGCAGCGGTATGCGTCGCAACTGACGGCGGTTGAAATCAACAGTTCGTTTTATCGCCCCCATCGACCCCAAACGTATCAACGCTGGGCAGAGTCGGTACCGGCGGCGTTTCGTTTTTCGGTCAAGGTGCCCAAGCTCATCACGCATGTTCAGCGATTGCAGGGCTGTGAGTGTTTGCTGGACGAGTTTCTATCCCCGTGCACCGCGCTGGGCGATGCGTTGGGTTGCCTGCTGGTTCAGTTGCCGCCGTCGCTAGCCTTTGACGAAGCCACGGCCACCACCTTTTTCCGGGCGCTGCGCCAGCGTTACGCAGGAGCGGTGGTGCTTGAACCACGACATGAAAGCTGGTTAAACGCTGGCGCGTTATTGATCGAGCAGACAGTCGGGCGGGTCGCTGCCGATCCATCGCCCATAACCGGTGGCGACGCACCGGGCGGTTGGCCGGGGATTCATTACTGGCGGTGGCATGGCTCGCCGCGCATCTATCACAGCGACTATGACCGCAGCCGATTGGCGGCGCTGGCGCAGCAGGTGAAACCGGGCATCGTCAGTTGGTGCATCTTCGATAACACCGCCAGCGGTTTTGCAGTGGGCAACGCGCTGACCCTGCAAGAACTTCTGGGCTGCAAGACTCACGCTATTCCTGAAACCTGATACCTCGTGGCGGGCGCGACTACCGCATGTCGCAAAAAAACGAGCGTATGGAAATAGCCTTCAATTCCCGCTTGGCGAGGTCGATAACCTGTTCAGAAAAGCCTTCCGCGGAGGGCTTTATCCACCTGTCAGGGGAACCACCACGTGTCGATAAAACTACGTTTATTGTTGCTGATTGGCACCGGTGTGCTCACTGCTTTGATCATGAGCCTGGTCAGTTACTTGGGAAATGCGCAGATGGCTGAAGCCGTGAGTGCCAACGAGGTCAGCATGACCGCGCTGCGCAATCACCTCGAAGCCGACATGATGCACGATGCGTTACGCGCGGATGCTCTCTCGGCGATGGTGGTCGGGCTGGGCAAAAGCACCAGCACCCAGGCAGAGGTGCGCAGCTCCATCGCGGAGCATGCGACGAATTTTCGTGAACTGCTCGGTGACAACCTCAAGTTGCCGGTCAACGACACCATCAAAGCGGGCCTGAACAAAATCAAGCCGAGTCTCGATAGTTACATCACTACTGCCGAACGGATCGTCGGGCTGGCGCTTGAAAATCCGGAGGCCGCGCAAAAAGACCTGGGCAGCTTCAATACCGCATTCAGCCAGCTGGAAGATCAGATGGCGGCCCTCAGCGAACTGATCGAAACCAACACCCATCAGACCAGTGCAGGTACTTCGCAGGCGATCAGCAACGCCAACTTCACCCTCGGTGGCGTGCTCATCGCCAGCCTGTTGTTGCTGCTCGCCCAGGGACGCTGGGTGATTCTGAGCATCATGGGGCCATTGCAGACTGCCAGCCGCATTGCCGAGAGCATCGCCCATGGCAACCTGAGCGAACCGATTGCCGAACCCACCCGCAACGATGAAGCCAGCGCGTTGATTCGCAGCCTCGCAACCATGCAGCGCGACCTGCGCGGCATGATCGAAGTCGTGCGCAGCAACGCCCACGGTGTGAGCGGCATGAGCGAGCAATTGAGCAGTGGCTGCCATCAGGTCGCCGGCAGCAGTCAGCAGCAAAGCGTGGCGGCCAGCACCATGGCCGCGGCCGCCAGCGAAATGACCGCGAGCATCGAAGAAATCACCCGGCATGCCGAACGTGCGCTGAACATGGCCAACCAGGCCGAGGCACTGGCCAAGGATGGCGGCCGCGTGATCCATCAGGTGGTCAACGACATGGACGGGATTGCGCGCTCGGCGCAGCAGTCGGCCCAGGTGATCCGCACGCTGGACAAAGAGTCCGAAGGAATTTTCAGCATCATTCAGGTGATCAAGGGCATTGCCGATCAAACCAACCTGCTGGCGCTCAACGCGGCTATCGAGGCCGCACGCGCCGGCGAGCAGGGCCGCGGTTTTGCCGTGGTGGCCGACGAAGTACGCAGCCTGGCGGGACGCACCAGCGCCTCCACCCAGGAAATTGCCAGCATGGTCTCACGCATCCAGCAAAGCACCCGCGAGGCGGTGACCAGCATGGAGGCGGGCGTTGCGCAGGTCGACAAAGGCATGGCCGTGACTGCCGACGTCGAGCGCGCCATCCGTGAAATCCTCGAAGCGACTCTGAACACAACCCAGCTGGTCAACGACATCACCCGTACCATCGGTGAACAGAGCCTGGCCAGCAACGAAATCGCCCATCAGGTGGAAATGATCGCGGGCATGTCCGAAGGCAACAGCAAGGTCATTGGCCAGACGGCTTCGACCACCGATGAACTGTCGACCCTGGCGGGCAAGCTCTCGCAGTCGGTGGATCGGTTTCGGCTTTGAGGGTTAGATAAGCCCGGCCAAGCCGGGCTTAGGCGTCACGCATTAGCGTTTCTTCAAGGCGCCTGCATTTTTCTTGAAGTTGCATTCATAGCACTCGGCCTGAATATTCAGAATGTCGTCGGTCCCGCCGTGATAAACAGGCAATTTGTGCCCTTTGGTCCATACGTTTTTGTAACGCGGGTCTGGCCTGCGCGGAATGACGGACCATAGCCGCCCGCACTCAGCGCACGAAGGGGAACGGTCAAGTAATTCTCTCCACTCACCTTCAGTGTGAGTCCCTCCGTTCTCTTTCAGGCGCAGCGCCCGAACCTTGGCTCGTCCGTTGCGACAGTCCATACAACGATTCCAGCTATTGAACCGGGTTCCACCGCACTTCGTACACATTGGCATTTTCAGATACCCCAAACACTCGGTTTATGAGGCGCGGCGACTACAACGCATAAAAGCAACCATCCACCGGATCGGTCCAGACAAGCTCCCCCGTAGAGGGGCGTCGCATGATGTTGTCGAGCTTGGCATCGGCGCTGACCTCATTGCGCTCGGCAAAGTCCGCAGCGTCAGCCAGCGTTCTCAACAGACCGGCCAAATCTGGATGTTCCTCGGCTAAAGAGCGGCACTGTTCAGCAAGCACCGCGTTGCCAGGTAACTCATCCTGGTCATCCAAAAATCCTGCTAACAGGTTGGCCAGCACAGGCTCTTCGTGCTCATCAAAAGTGACCAGCCGTTCCACTTCGGCTAGCCAGTAGAACTCTTTTTCGTTGTCTGAGTGGGCAAAGTCGGAACGGCCAACAGCACCGTAATCATGAATAACCTCGACCACATTACGGTTGCCATGGGCCCACTGCTGGGCAAGGAAATTATGACCACAACCCTCACGGGTAAGGCGATAAAGCCTGCCGCTTCGCTCAAAAAGCATGCTGCTTGAGCCTTGGCAAAAAACAGTCGCTTCCTTCAATGGATCTTGGGTGAGCAAGTGTTGGAAATGCGCGCCTTGGAGTACCGCTGTATCCGTCATGAGTGCTTCCTTGAGAGTGCACATTGATCAAAAACTGACGATAGTTGACTTGAGAGAGTAAGGCGGACGGATTCCTTCAATCTCCGTTGATGGTGAAGGCCTCTTCGCGAGCAAGCCCGCTCCCACAGAGATCGCGTTTCTGCTGGGAAAAGGGGACAGATTCATTTAATTCCCTTTTCATACTCCGCTCTTGCCGCACGGAAACCGGCCGCGTTATCCATCACCCAATTCCACAGCGGGATCATGTTCTCCAGCAGCCCGGTCCCCAGTGTGGATAGTTCGTATTCCACCCGTGGCGGCACTTCGTGGTAGTCATGGCGCAAGACCAGGCCATCGCGTTCCAACTGGCGTAATGTCCGGGTCAACATGCGCTGAGTCACGCCTTCCATACGCCGGCCAATTTCGGCGTGGCGCAGTGGTCCTGCAACGCCCAGCGCGTAAACAATCCCCAATGACCAGCGATTACCGGCGTGCGTCAGTACTTCGCGTTTGAGTCCGTCGTCATCGGCACTCAGCGCTTCGCAGGCCGCTTTTGACCTATTGATAATGTCTGAAATGTCCAATCGGTTCTCCGGTATCACCCGTGTGCCTACTTATGCGTGGCGTCGAAGGGTGCCAGCATGATTGCTGAATTTCAGTCATCTTGCGATGAGGAGAAACACCATGGGCAACAACGAAAACACCGGCTCCCGGACCATCCTGGTGCTCGGCGCCGGCGAACTGGGCATGGCTGTGATGCGGGAACTGTCCGCCCAGGCTTCGGGGGCCAGCGTGGCCGTTCTGCTTCGCGCTTCGGCCATTGAGACTCAAGACCCGGGCCGGCTCGCGCAGCTATCAGAGCTGCACGCATTGGGCATCAAAACCGTGAGTGGCGATATCGCGAAGGATACGGTGGGCGAGTTGGCGGCACTGTTTGCGCCCTTTGATACGGTGATCAGCTGTGTAGGATTTGCAGCAGGGCCAGGTACGCAGATCAAACTGGCTCAAGCGGCCATCGAATCCGGAGTCAAACGTTATTTCCCATGGCAATTCGGTGTGGATTACGACGTGATCGGCCCTGGCAGCGCGCAGGATCTGTTTGACGAGCAATTGCACGTGCGCAACCTGTTGCGTGCTCAACAGCGTATCGAGTGGGTGATCGTATCGACTGGCATGTTCACCAGTTTCCTGTTCGATCCCGCCTTCGGCGTCGTCGATCTGGCCAATAGCAGAGTTCATGCGCTCGGGGACTGGAACACGCGATTGACGATCACCACGCCTGAGGACATCGGCCTGCTCACCGCGACAATCGTGTTTACGCAGCCACCGTTTGCGAACCAGATTCTGCACGTGGCCGGCGATACGATCACCTATGCGCACTTGGCGGACGTCGTGGAGTCCGCACTCGCTCGCAAGATTTCTCGCGTGGCGTGGAGTGTGCCGATACTCAAGGCTGAACTGGCGAAGGCGCCCGACGATCAACTGAGCAAATATCGCCTGGTGTTCGCCGAGGGTCGGGGCGTGGCTTGGGACAAGGCAAGCACGTTCAACGCCAAAGAACACATTGACCTCGTTACGCTGGAACAGTGGCTTGCTCTGCATTCGCGCAACTGGCGCAGTGTCAAAGTCATCTAAAGATATTTATCCGTGACAGCGCCTTCCGAGGCGCTGGACACGGTCTTCGCATACTTGGCCAGCACCCCGCGTTTGTATTTGGATTCCGGGCGTACCCAGCGGGTCTTGCGTTCGGCCAGTTCGGCGTCGGAGACATCCACTGTGATCTGCCGGGTTTCGGCGTCGATGGTGATCTTGTCGCCGTCTTCAATCAGCGCGATGGGGCCGCCATCAAAGGCTTCGGGGGTGATATGCCCCACCACAAAGCCGTGCGAGCCACCGGAGAAACGCCCGTCGGTGATCAGCGCCACGTCCTTGCCCAGCCCTTTGCCCATGACTGCAGAAGTGGGTGAGAGCATTTCGCGCATGCCGGGGCCGCCCTTGGGGCCTTCGTAGCGAATCACGATCACATCGCCTGCCTCGACTTCGCCGTTAAGGATGCCGGCCAACGCGCCTTCCTCGCCATGGTAGACGCGAGCCGTGCCTTCAAAGCGCAGGCCTTCCTTGCCGGTGATCTTGGCCACGGCACCGGTGGGCGAGAGGTTGCCGCGCAGCACCACCAGGTGCGAATCTTTCTTGACGGGCTGATCGAAGGGCAGGATCACGTCCTGGCCTTCGGGATAGTCGGGCACGTTTTCCAGGTTTTCCTCCAGGGTCTTGCCGGTCACCGTCAGTACATCGCCATGCAGCATGCCGGCCGCGAGCATGCGCTTCATCAACGGCTGGATGCCGCCGATGGCGACCAGTTCGCTCATCATGTATTTGCCGCTGGGGCGCAAGTCGGCCACCACCGGGGAGACCTTGCCCAGCTCGACAAAATCATCCAGCGTCAGCTCGACATCCACGGCATGGGCCATGGCCAGCAGATGCAGCACAGCGTTGGTGGAGCCAGCGAGGGCGATCACCACGCGAATCGCATTTTCAAAGGCTTTGCGGGTCATGATATCGCGGGGTTTGAGGTCCAGCTTCAGCAGCTCCATGACCTGCTGGCCGGCGCGGAAACTGTCCGACGCCTTGTCGCTGCCGACGGCGTCCTGAGAGCTGGAACCGGGCAGGCTCATGCCCAAGGCCTCAATGGCCGAGGCCATGGTGTTGGCCGTGTACATACCGCCGCAGGAACCGGGCCCGGGAATCGCCACTTCCTCGATCTGCTTGACCTGGATCTCGTTGATATCCCCCCGCGCATGCTGGCCCACAGCTTCGAACACGGAAATGATGTCGGTGTGGCCCGCGCCCGGCCGAATCGTGCCGCCGTACACGAAGATGGAAGGGCGATTCAGCCGCGCCATCCCGATCAGGCACCCCGGCATGTTCTTGTCACAGCCGCCCACGGTCACCAGCCCGTCAAAGCCTTCGCAACCGGCCACCACTTCAATGGAATCGGCGATCACCTCCCGCGACACCAGCGAATACTTCATGCCTTCGGTGCCGTTGGCGATGCCGTCGGAAATGGTGATGGTGTTGAAAATGACGCCCTTGGCCCCGGCGGCATTCGCGCCTTTTTCGGCTTCGATCGCCAGTTTGTCGATGTGCATGTTGCACGGCGTGACCATGGCCCACGTGGAGGCGATGCCAATCTGCGGTTTTTTGAAGTCCTCGTCCGTGAAACCCACGGCGCGCAACATGGAGCGCCCGGGCGCGCGTTCCACGCCATCGACCACTTGAGAGGAATATTTACGCAGATCGTCTTTGTCGCTCATGACTGTTCCCCACAGGCTCATCGAGAAAAACAGGATCAGTATAGTGGGCTCAGCGCTTGTGCCCGGACTATCAGGTCGGGAACAGACGCGCGGGTTTGCCGTGTCGTGATATTCTTCACCCTAACTTGCTTTGACCTATTCAGTTTGCGTGTCCTCGAGACGCGCCAACAGAATCACTGTCGCTCAAGTAGCTGAGACCAATAAAGATAAAAAGTCAGTTCAGTAGGGACATATAAACTGAGGTCGATGGAACACGTCGGCCTTGTGTGCCCACCCTCCAATCTGATGTGCGAGAACCCACGACATCCTGCCTGAATGCCGTGAAACAAGGGCCTCGCAACTGAAGATGGAAGGGCGGATGGCGTTTTATCATAGGTGCTACAGATGTTTAAAAAAATGAACACGGCCCTGCTGGGGCTGGCTTTGTCGATGGGGATCACTTCCGTTCACGCGGAAGAGGCAAAGAAAGTCGATGTGCTGCTTATTGGCGGCGGCATCATGAGCGCAACCCTGGGTGTATGGCTCAATGAGCTGGAACCTGGCATGTCGATGGAAATGGTCGAGCGCCTCGACGGCGTCGCCCAGGAAAGCTCCAACGGCTGGAACAACGCCGGTACCGGTCACTCCGCCCTGGCCGAGTTGAACTACACCCCGGAAGACGACAAGGGCAACGTCCAGATCCCGAAAGCCGTTGAAATCAACGAAGCGTTCCAGATCTCCCGTCAGTTCTGGGCCTGGCAGGTTCAGCAAGGCGTGCTGAAAAACCCGCGTTCGTTCATCAACTCCACACCGCACATGAGCTTTGTGTGGGGCGATGACAACATCAAGTTCCTGAAAAAGCGCTACGAAGCCCTGCAAGCGAGCCCGCTGTTCGCCGGCATGCAGTACTCCGAAGACCCGGCTGTGATCAAGAAGTGGGTTCCGCTGATGATGGAAGGGCGTGACCCGAACCAGAAAATCGCGGCCACCTGGTCTCCAATCGGTACCGACGTGAACTTCGGCGAAATCACCCGCCAGTTCGTTGCGCACCTGCAGACCACCCCGAAGTTCGACTTGAAACTGTCCAGCGAAGTGCAGGACATCACCAAGAACGACGACGGCAGCTGGCGCGTCAGCTACAAAAACCTGAAAGACGGCACCAAAACCGAAACCGACGCCAAGTTCGTGTTCATCGGCGCGGGCGGCGGTGCACTGCACCTGCTGCAGAAGTCCGGCATTCCTGAAGCCAAGGAATACGCAGGCTTCCCGGTAGGCGGCTCGTTCCTCGTGACCGAAAACCCGACTCTTGCCGAACAACACCTGGCCAAGGCCTACGGCAAAGCCTCCGTCGGCGCACCGCCAATGTCAGTTCCGCACCTGGACACCCGCGTCCTGGACGGCAAACGCGTCATCCTGTTTGGCCCATTCGCGACCTTCAGCACCAAGTTCCTCAAAGAAGGCTCGTACCTGGACCTGCTGACCACCACCACCACGCACAACGTGTGGCCAATGACCAAAGTCGGCATCAAGGAATACCCGCTGGTCGAGTACCTTGCTGGCCAACTGATGCTGTCCGACGAAGACCGCCTCAACGCCCTGAAAGAATACTTCCCGAACGCCAAAGCCGAAGACTGGCGCCTGTGGCAAGCCGGCCAACGCGTGCAAATCATCAAGCGTGATGAAGCGGCGGGCGGCGTGCTGAAACTGGGTACCGAAATCGTTGCTTCTGCTGATGGCTCCATTGCCGGATTGCTGGGTGCATCGCCAGGCGCTTCGACCGCTGCGCCGATCATGCTGACCGTGCTGCAGAAAGTGTTCAAGGACAAGGTTGCGAGCCCTGCTTGGCAGGAGAAGCTGCACCAGATCGTGCCGAGCTATGGCACTCAGTTGAATGGTAGTCCTGAGAAGGTGGCCGAGGAGTGGGCTTACACCTCCAAAGTGCTGCAACTGACTCCGCCACCGGCGATGGGTCAGGCGGTGGCTCCGGCTGCTGCTCCGGCTGAAGCGCCTAAGGCGCCGAAGGCTAATGCTGCTAGTGATATGGCTTTGTAAGTAGAAGACCGATCAAAAAGCCCGCTAAACCGGTGACGGTTAGCGGGCTTTTTTTTGTCGGCGGTGTTCTGAAGCAGGGCATCAAACCAATGGAGTCACCCGCATCCCGCGCGCAGGGTCATCCAATAACTTGAATTGCTCCACCATGAAATCTATCAGCATCCGCATTGACGGCAGCATCCCCTGCCGGGTTGCGAACACGGCGTAGATCATTTCAGTTCGCGGAGCCCAGTCCGGTAGAACCACGACCAGTTGCCCTCGATCAATGAAGTCGTGCACCAGTGACATACCCGACGGCATTGCCCCCAGCCACGACCCGATGATTCTGGCACGCGAACGCATCTACCAGCGGGCCATGCTCAGGCGGCAACAACCATGAGCATCGACGCCGAAGTTGGCGTCAGTGTGATTGTGCATGAGGTCAATCCGCAGCATCAGGCGTTGTATGAACAATGGATGAACAAGGCCATCGACGCCCACCGGCAGTTTCCGGGTTACCTGGCGACGGATGTGGTCAAACCAGTTGGCTCGCACTTGCGCTACGCGATCATCCTGCGCTTTGTCAGCAAGGCCCATGTCATGGCTTGACTGGAATCCCAGGTACGTCACGCCTTGTTGCGCGAGTCCTTGCCCTGGCTGCGCCAGGACTACCACCGTACAGACGACGATTCGAAATTCTGGTTCGAGCCGCTGCAAGGTCGGGTGACCGTTGCGCGATGGAAACAATGGTTACTGTCCTGGTTGATCGTATTGCCATTGACCGTGCTTGTGCCTTGGGGGGTGGCGGCGCTGCTTGAACTGTCTGGCCTGTGGGTGCCGGTCTGGGGATTCAAGGTGATGGTTTCGGGGTTGGTGTCGTTTAGTATGGTTTATTGGTTGATGCCGATGATGACGCGGTTGATGTCGCGGTGGTTGTTGGGATGAGGCTGGTGGTTGTTGTTGATGGCTTTTTGGGGGGGCGTTGTTATCGAGCGACCGGATAGCTGGTCGTCAAAATGCGGATACTCTGTGTGATCACCACATTAAGGGCGGGACATGGAAATCACGATTCATCGGAAGAAGGGTTTATTTGATAATTCCTACGGCTGGAGCGTCCCGCTAGTAATTTTCTTTAATGGTGCGGTTGTTGGACGTTTGGCAACTGGCGAAACCTTGCTCCTGAGCCTTCCGGACGTATCCGGTACGTTGCACGTCGGTCTTCTTGACTCCAGAAATGCGCCTTATATCGGAAACAAGTCTCACGAAGTCTCATCGACAAGTAATGCGCTGAGTATTTTTCCTGGCCAAGCCGTTAAGGCTTTTTCAGTTAGGACTCGGGGATGGGTTTTTTTCGATGTGGTTGGTTTGGCGTATTTGGCGTCGCTTAGCCGTCGGGTGTTCGCGCTCGAGACAGACCGAACTTAGGAAGCTTGTGCGGTGGCCACGAGCCCAGTTGCGTTGCGGGTCCATTGATGCGGCAAAAATAGATTTCGTCTTCTTTTCTCACTTTTCTCACATTTTTCGAAGCAGTCAGAACCATGATTTTAGTTGTCGACGGTATCAGCGCTAGCGGGAAAACCACTTGGTGCGCAAAGCATGGAGGGCAGCATGTCATTCCTGAAAATGGACGTTTTAAGGACGAGCCGGATCGACTGCAAGACCCAGTCGGAGCGGCAACTTTCTGGGCAGAGCGAAACGTAGATCGCTGGCAGGCAGCGCTCGCCATGGAAGAAATGTCTTCGTGGGCTTTGTGCGACAGCGATCCCCTCAAGCTCCACTACATTTGGAGCCTTTGGCAAATCGGCGAGGCAAGCGAACACGACTGGCGATTGGAGTTGGCGGCTACACGAGAAACGATAGCCCAGAGGCGGATTGGCTTCGCTGACTATTACATTGTTGGCAGCATCGATCCGCAGCTCGCGCGACAGCGTGCTCAAGCAGACACGAACCGCCGACGGGGTAGATTTGAGCTACACGTGCGACTCCAAACTGCTCTTTTAAACTGGTACTCCGCCATCGAAAAGGTACTTCCCGGCCGGGTGCAGTTCGGTTTTCCTTCAGCGATGCCGACTTTGAAAAGCCTTGATGGAAGGTATGCGGTAGCGGCCTTTGATCAAATGATCGCATCGCTCCCACGAGCTACTCACTCCTCTTAGCGAGACTGGGAGGAAAGGGGACGAGGAAAGGGCCGCCTGCTTTTTCTGCACCACATCTGCGGCGGTCAACTTCAAAAAACGTCAAATTCATCTTTGAAATCTCGAGCCTTCACCTCGTGTAAGACGCGCATACCCGATTATTAAACGTCGCGCACGAGTGCATGTTTAAAAGCGCTGTGGGTTACTTCCTGAAAGCCACAAGACCTTGCGCCGTTGCCTACGGGTACGCCAGAATCCGCCGGCTTGTGCGCCGTGGGGCTAGCCTCTATCGTTTCCCTGCCACTGCCCTTCAGTGGTCGGGTTTAGTAGCCCTTGGTGTCATCAGCAAAGTGCAAAAGCTCTGTCAGGCAGGTAATTCCCTACCTTTACTTGATGGTGGCTGTGCGCAGGGCGCTTCGGCGCGCCGGTAATTGCTGATACTCCCCGGTCTACTAACCTGCGTACAGCCGCCACCCTTCTTTTAGTAGAGAAGCATTAGCGGCTCCATTCAGGAGTATCAGCGAATGTTCAAGGTCACACCCAACCCGCCAGACACCGATCCAGCATCCCCGTACGAACCCGATTCAAAAAAACTCAACGAGGCCGCCGAACGCGCACTCGATTTTCACTTCCCCTCGACGGCCGATATCAAAGCCACACCGCGCACACCCAGCTCGCTGTTTACCGTGGACCCTGCGATCAATACCGAAACCCTGATGGTTTATCTGGTCGAGACGCTGGCCTCGGTCGATGTGATGGTCCATCACTTGGTGGATCATCTGGACGGTGGGTCGCGCAATGCGCTGCTGGGCATTTCAAACAGCATCATGCTGGCGGAGATCACGGCGAACCGGGTGCTGGATCAGATTGATCCGCCTGCGTAGGTACGGTCTGCTGTGGCGAGAGGGCAAACTCCCTCGCCACAGTTGTTAAGCGTTCATCTATCACTTGGTTCAGTGAAATGACCAGACGCTACAATCGTTGCTACCGCCCAAAAAAAGGACCTACGAGCGTGCTTGATCCACTGATCGAAGTGATTTTTCGCGGCATCTGCTTTCCTGTTGGTTGGCCCATCGTGAGGCTTGTCACGCTAGGTAAACACCCATCGAAGGGCTCTTGGTTTGCCTATACCTCGGAATCCGAATGGACTTGCGCAGTGGGACTCGCCGTTCTGGTGATCGCAATAATGGCAGCCATGAAACAGTTCATTTTTCCGTAGCACACCGCCATTCGCCAGGCGTGATCACCGGACGCTTGCTGAGCATTGGGTTCCGTTGGTGGAAGTCCGACGCCGCAGGAGGACAAGATTTTTTCAAACTACAATCAAGTGGGTTGAGACATGCCCCAGGGTGCTCTGGCTTGTGAACCTAAAGGGCATCGCGCGGACGCAGTCGTGGCGAGGATGAACCCATGCAAAGTACTGGAGTACAAAAGAGGGCACGTGTGCTTGATCCTGTCGAGCGAGTCACGGAGGTCATCTTCGGCTTGCTCATGGCGATGACTTTCACAGGAACAATCAGCGTGGCGACGGCTGGCCAGGAGGCGGAGCGTACGATGATGATCGCGGCGCTGGGTTGCAACCTCGCCTGGGGGCTCGCGGATGCGGTGATGTATTTGCTGCGAACCCTGATCGAGCGCACGCGCAACCGCACCCTGCGCGCAAGTCTATGCGGGACGGCCGATGCGGCCGCCGGGCAAGCGCTTATTGCTGAGGCATTACCGCCGCGTCTCATGGCAGCGGCCGGCACTGAGGAGCTGGAATTGCTACGTCGTCGCCTGATCCAGTTATCAGCGATGCCGGCGCAGCCGCGCCTCGGCTGGGATGATTTCAAGGGCGCAGTCGGCGTTTTCCTGTTGGTGGTGTTTTCAACATTCCCTCTTGTGGTGCCGTTTCTGCTGCTTGATCAGACGGCTCTCGCCGTACGTCTGTCTAATCTGGTCGGGCTCGGGGTGCTGTTCATCGCCGGTTGGATACTTGCGCGATATGCAGGCGCAAAACCATGGTTGGGCGGCGTCGCGATGGCTATCACCGGCGCCGTACTCATCGCCGCGATCATCGCGCTCGGCGGATGAGAAGACGCGGCAAGCGACCTGCTAAAAAGCCTGAGTTTCTACGTGATGAGCAATAAAAAGCCCGCTGAACCGGTAACGGTCAGCGGGCTTTTGCGTAAGTGGATTTTAGTCTGATCCGTATTTTCCTTCGCCATCTGCGTCTGTAATGCACCCGCCCTCAGGCTCACAATGACGGCACGCTCCGCAGTCGCAGCAACCGCTGCACCGCACCTTCACAATTTCGGAGGCCCCGATGGCCAAGATGGCAATTTTCCTGGGTGGTTTTCTGGTGTTAACCATCTTGATTGGTGTGCTTGCGACGATTTCCCCCGTTTAGTCATTCCAGCGATCCGAAAAAAGCACAACGCCTCCACGAGGGAGGCGTTGCGGTTTTCCAGCAGTACGCTGGCGTTACTTCAGATCAAACCGATCCAGGTTCATCACCTTGGCCCACGCCGCTACGAAGTCTTTTACAAACTTCTCTTTCGCGTCGTCGCAGGCATAGACCTCCGCCAAAGCCCGCAACTGCGCATTGGAGCCAAAGACCAGATCGACACGCGTCGCCGTCCACTTCGCTGCGCCGGTTTTGCGATCACGCCCCTCAAACTCTTCATTGGCCTCCGAAGTCGGTTTCCATTCCACGCCCATGTCGAGCAGGTTTTTGAAGAAGTCGTTGGTCAAAGCTTCCGACTGCTGGGTGAATACGCCGTGTTTGGTTTGTCCGACGTTGGTGTTCAGCACGCGCAGGCCGCCGATGAGCGCGGTCATTTCGGGTGCGGTGAGGGTCAGTTGTTGCGCCTTGTCGATCAACAGCGCCTCAGCCGATACGCGGTAGCGAGACTTGAGGTAGTTACGGAAGCCATCGGCGATAGGTTCGAGGAACCCGAAGGATTCCACATCCGTTTGCTCTTGCGTGGCGTCCATCCGACCAGGTGTGAAAGGCACCGTAACGCTGTGGCCGGCATTTTTCGCTGCTTGTTCGACGCCGGCGCTACCAGCCAGGACGATCAGGTCGGCCAAGGAGATTTTCTTGCCGCCACTGTTGAACTCGCGCTGTATGCCTTCAAGTTTCGCCAGCACGTTTGCCAGTTGCTCAGGCTGGTTGGCCTGCCAGAATTTCTGTGGGGCCAGACGCAGGCGTCCGCCGTTGGCACCGCCGCGTTTGTCGGAGCCACGGAAGCTGGAAGCTGCCGCCCAAGCCGTTGATACAAGCTGCGAGACCGACAGGCCCGAGGCCAGAAGTTTGCTCTTGAGTGCGGCGACATCACTGTCGTTGACCAACTCATGATCGACATCCGGAATAGGGTCTTGCCACAGCAGTTCTTCGGCCGGCATTTCCGGGCCGAGGTAGCGCGAGAGCGGCCCCATGTCGCGGTGGATCAACTTGAACCAGGCGCGGGCGAAGGCATCGGACAACTGCTCCGGATTCTCCAGGAAGCGCCGTGAAATCGGTTCGTAGATCGGGTCGAATCGCAGCGACAGGTCGGTGGTCAGCATGGTCGGATTGCGACGTTTGGACGGGTCGTGGGCATCCGGAATGATGCCGGCGCCAGCGCCGTTTTTCGTGACCCATTGGTTCGCGCCCGCCGGGCTCTTGCTCAGTTCCCACTCGAAACCGAACAGGTTTTCCAGGTAGTTATTGCTCCATTTGGTGGGGGTGGTGGTCCAGGTCACTTCCAGGCCGCTGGTGATGGTGTCCGGGCCCTTGCCGGTACCGAAACTGTTTTTCCAGCCCAAACCCTGCTGGTGAATGTCAGCGGCTTCGGGTTCGGCGCCGACGTTGTCGGCAGGTCCGGCTCCGTGGGTCTTGCCGAAGGCGTGGCCGCCGGCGATCAGTGCGACGGTTTCTTCGTCGTTCATCGCCATGCGCCCGAAGGTCTCGCGAATGTCTTTCGCGGCCGCGAGCGGATCGGGGTTGCCTTCCGGGCCTTCCGGGTTCACGTAGATCAGGCCCATTTGCACGGCGGCGAGCGGGTTTTCCAGGTTGCGACCCTGTTCGGTGCGGCTCTCCTCGTTTTCCCCCGGCTCGGCAACGAGCGGCCCTTCGCCGGGCTCTTGCATGGGTTCGTTCTCTTTGCCGTAGCGGGTGTCGCCGCCCAGCCATTTGTTTTCCGAGCCCCAGTAGACGTCTTCATCCGGTTCCCAGACGTCCGGACGACCGCCGGAAAATCCAAAGGTCTTGAAGCCCATGGACTCCAGGGCGACGTTGCCCGTGAGGACGATCAGGTCTGCCCAGGAAATGTTACGCCCGTATTTTTGCTTGATCGGCCAGAGCAGCCGGCGTGCCTTGTCCAGGCTGACGTTGTCCGGCCAACTGTTGAGCGGCGCAAAGCGTTGCTGGCCGGAGCCGGCGCCACCACGCCCGTCACCGGTGCGGTACGTGCCTGCGGCGTGCCAGGCCATGCGGATAAAGAGCGGCCCGTAATGACCGAAGTCCGCTGGCCACCAGTCTTGCGAATCGGTCATCAGCGCATTCAGGTCTCTTTTGACCGCTTCAAAATCCAGGCTTTTGAACGCTTCGGCGTAGTTGAAGCCTTCGTCCATGGGATCGGTCAGGGACGAGTGCTGGTGCAGGATCTTCAGATTCAGTTGGTTCGGCCACCAATCGCGGTTCGTCGTGCCACCACCAGCGGCGTGATTGAACGGGCATTTCGATTCATTTGCCATGTGTGAGCTACCTTTAGGTCGTGTTCATCCAGCTATCCGGCCCGGGCTGGGCGTTGGATAGCGACGAGCCAAATCAATGACACAGGCTGCAGGGCCAGCAATTCGATCAACTGATTGTTTCGACCACGGGGTAATGCTCAACAGCGGCAATCGACGTGCCTGCACGATGGCCCACGGGAGGCCTAGTCACGCTTTTGACTCATTCCTGTCTCCTTATCAGCTCTCTACCGGCCAGCTATGTTGCCGGCGCCAGATTAAGGTTAGACCCCAGTCGGGAAGTCAGCTAATAGGTGGAGTGTTGGGGCACGATAGGCAGAATCTTTTAACCGAGGGCTGGGGATTAGCGCGCAAAAAAAACGCCCGATGCAGTGCAACGGGCGTTTGCGGCAGACGAGTGCTCAGGAGGTGCGGTGCTGCGGCCACTCAGTTGACGACGAAACCTGCGCCGACAGGGTCGTTTCGCTCGATCACCCAGCGCGACGTGCCCAAAATGCTCGCCGTGCCCTTGACCGTCGGGCGCACCGCGCGGGTTCCGTTCAGGTCCACTTCGCCGAGCAGGCAACCTTCGAAAGTGCCGCTACCCAGCAGGCCTTCAGACAGAATGGGTTGATTGAGCCCCAGTTTTCCCCGTGCCTCGAACATCGCCATCATCGCGCTGGTGCCCGTGCCGCCGGGAGAGCGATCGAGCTGACCGGCGCTGAAGACGTGGACGTTCTTGTAGAACGCTCCTTCGATCGTGGCAGGGTGCCAGAAGGTGATGAAGTTGAGGTCGTTGATGTGGGCCTCGGTCGGGTGCTGGATCTTCAGTTGTTTCTGAATCTGGTCACGGGCCAGCAGGCCGAGGCGCGACAGTTCGCTGCCGTTTTCCGGGCTGATGCGCAGGTCGCAGTTGGTCAGGTCGACGATGCCGAAATAGTTGCCGCCCCAGACCAGGTCGGCTTTCAGATCGCCATAGCCGGGCAGGTGCACGGGGATATCCTGGGCCGCGACGTAGGCGGGCACGTTTTCAAAACGGGTCCAGAGTACGTTTTCGCCTTCGGACGCCACCTCGGCGACCACCAGTCCTGCGGTGGTTTCGAAGCGGATTTTGGTGATGCCATCGGCGCCGCGCGGCACCAGGCCCAGTGCAACCATCGCCATGCTCACGGCAATGGTGCCGTGGCCGCACATGTGCGAGTACACGCTGCCGTCCATGTAGATCAGGCCGGCGTCGAATTCACTGCTTGAAGGCGGGGTGAGGAAGACGCCGAACATGTCCTTGTGACCGCGAGGCTCCTGCATCAGCGCCTTGCGCAGCCAGTCATAGTTCTGCTCGAGAAAGGCCCGCTTGGCCAGAATGCTGGAGCCGGCGGGGTAGGGAATGCCGCTGTGCACGATGCACAGTGGTTCGCCTTCGGTATGGGTATAGATGACATCGAACGTGTCTTGCATGCGCATGACTGAACTCCTGGCTTACGGGATGTACGAGGGGGGTTATTTGCGTTCTGACAAAAGGTCGAGGCCGATGCACAGATCAAGAATGATCACGGCCGCTACGACGACGATAATGGTTGCGCCGGACGCGGCAGCAATGGTCGGGTCGACGGTGTACTGCACATAGTTGAAGAGTTTCACCGGAATGGTGTTCAGGTCCGGGGTGGTGTTGAAGATCGACAATTCCACGTTGATCCATGACGAGATGAAGGCAAAGATCGACCCGGTCACGATCCCCGGTCGGATCTGCGGCAGCACCACGAAAAAGAAGGTGGCCCAGGGTGTTCCGCCCAGATCGCTGGAGGCTTCTTCCAGGGCGCGTTGCTCCGGGGTCAGCATGGACAGCACCGAGCGCAGGACGAAGGGCGAGATGATCACCGTGTGGCCAATCAACAGCGCGAGAAAGCTGCGGGTCAGGCCGAAGTAGCCGCCGAACTGCAACAGCGCGGCGCCCAGGACGATGTGCGGGAACACCAGCGGTGAAGTCAGGGCCGCGAGGATCGCGCCTTTGCCGGGAAACTCGTAACGCGCCATCGCCAGTGCGGCCGGTACGCTGAGCAGCACGGCGACAACGGTCGCGGCCAGGGCCAGCAGGGTGCTTGTGGCGAAGGAGGCGACATAGCTCGGGTCACTGAGCATCTTGCCGTACCAGTCCAGCGTCCAGCCTTGGGGTGGGAACGCGAGGAAAGACGAGGCGGTCAACGAGACGCCGAGAATCACCACCAGTGGTAGCAGCATGTAGCCAAGCACGGCCCAGGCCACCAGTCGAACCAGCATGCGAGTCATCATTGGTTGCTCCCTCGGATACTGCCGACGCGTCCGGCCAACCCGACCATGATCAAGGTAAAGATCAGCAACACGACACTCAGCGCGCCGCCGTAGTTGAAGTCGAAGACCGAACTGTATTGCTGGAAAATCAGCATCGAGAGCACCGAGATTCGGCCACCCGACAGCAGTGCCGGCGTGACGTAGGCGCTGGCCGCCAGGGTGAATACCATGATCGAGCCGGAGATGATCCCGGGCATGGTCAGTGGCAGCACCACATGGAAAAAGGTCGCACGAGGGCTGGCACCGAGGTCCTCGGAGGCTTGTTCGTAGGCCGGGTCGACCTGCGCCAGGGCGTTGCCGGCGGCCAGCACGATGAAGGGCAGCAGGATGTACACCATGCCGATCAGGATGCCGAGTTCAGTGCCCAGGAAACGCACCGGCGTGTCGATCAGCCCCGTTTCCATCAGGCTTTGGTTCACCAGCCCTTTGCGCCCCAGCAGCACCATCCAGCCGAACGAGCGGACGATGTTGCTGGTGAACATCGGCACCACCAGCAAGATCACACAAGCTCGGCGCCAGGCTCGCCACTTCACGACACGCACTAAGTACCAGGCCAGCGGGTAGCCGAGCAGCAACGAGATCACGGTAGTCAGCGCGGCGATGCGGAAGGTCACCAGGATCACGTCCCAGTGGTATTGATCGCCCAACACCCGAATGTAGTGGTCAAGGGTGAACGCCTGATCGGCGCCCTGGGTCAGGCTGGCGAAGATCACCACGGCGAACGGTGCGAGAAAGAACGCCGTGAAAAACGCCAATGCCGCAAAGAGCATCAATAGCGGGGCGAGCGTCTTGCGTTTCATACCGACTCCCCGATCAAGTGCAGATGAGCCGGGTTGAAGCCCAGGCGCACGGCACTGCCGGCCATCAGGTCGGCCCTGGGGAAGCCCATGGTGCGCGCCACGATTGGCTGCCCATCAATTTGCGTATGGATCAAGGTGTGGCTGCCCACGGTGACGATATCGGTCACGGTGCCCTGGATTTCGTAGCAGTTGGCGGTCTCGGGGCTTGAGGTATCCAGCACCTGCAAATGCTCGGGGCGCAGGACGGCCACCCCGCGAGGCAACAGATTTTTTGCGTCGCTCAACATCGGTTTATGACGGATCGCCAGGCGGATCTCACCGTTATCGCTGGCCTCATAGCCGATCAGGTTGGCCTCGCCGATGAAGTCCGCGACGAAGCGCGAGGCCGGCTTGCTGTAGATCTCGCTGCTGGAACCGGTCTGTTCGATGCGCCCGGCATTCATCACCACAATGCGGTCGGCGATGGTCATCGCTTCTTCCTGGTCGTGGGTGACGAAGATGAACGCAATGCCGAGCTTGGCCTGCAGATGCTTGAGTTCCAGCTGCATGCGCTTGCGCAGTTTCATGTCCAGCGCCGAGAGCGGCTCATCGAGCAGCAGCAGTTTCGGCTTATTGACGATGGCGCGTGCCAGCGCCACACGCTGCTGCTGCCCACCGGACATCCCGCGCGGGAAACGATCTTCCAGCGCTTCCAGGCCAACCAGCGCCAGCGCTTCTCGAGCCTGAGCCCGGGCGTCGCTGCGATTGACACCTTGGCGCCGGGGTCCGTACGCCACGTTTTCCAATACGGTCATGTGCGGAAACAGGGCGTAATTCTGAAAGACCGTATTCAGCGGTCGACGATACGGCGGCAGCCGACTGACATCCTGGCCATCGATCGAAATGGTCCCGGAATCGGGCTGCATGAAACCGGCGATGGAGCGCAGGAGAGTGGTCTTGCCACACCCGCTGGGGCCGAGCAGGACGATGAATTCGCCCTGCTCGATGTCCAGGTGGATGTTGTCCAGTGCCTGGAACGGCCCAAAGCTTTTGCAGACGCTGTCTATGCTCAATAACACTGACATTGCAGACCTCTTGAGCTAGTTGGCGGAGACTTTGCGGTTCCAGTCGTTGGTGACGCTCGCGCGCTGCGCGTTGATCTGTGCCCAGTCGAACAGGCGCAGGTCGCTGACCGAACCGCCCGCGCCCCATGGCAACTTGCGCGCCACGTCATCGGAGACTTCCACGCCTTTGACTGCTGGCCCCAGGTACAGCTTGCCGGCAAGGCAGGACGCCGCTTCCTTGGTCAGCGCGGTGTTGATGAATTGCTCGCCGGCCTTGCTGTTGCCCGCACCCTTGATCAGGTGCAGGCGCGCGTCGGTGGCCCATGCGCCTTCCTTGGGAATGGTGAAACCGATGGGCGCGCCCTTATCGATCAAGTCCCAGGCACCGACGTTGAAGTGCGCGCCGATGATCGCTTCGCCACTCTGAAAGGCGTTGGTGGCGGCGCCCGAACTGTCGAAGAACAGTGCGGTGTCCAGCGCACCCAGCTTTTCGTAGATCGGCGCGAGGTTGCTGCGGTCGATGCCCCAGACATCGGCCATGAAGAATACAAACGGCACCCCGGAAGAGTTGGCGGGCGAGGGCAGGGCAATGGCGCCGGCGAATTCCGGTTTCCACAGATCCTTCCAACTGGTGGGTGCGTCTTTGATTTCCTTGGTGTTGTAGGTCAGGCCGAGGGAGTAATAACCGCTGCTGACGGCGAAGGTATGGCCGGCATCGGTGTACACCGCTTTATCCACGACGTTCTTCAGGTTTGGAATGGCAGCCGGGTCGAGATCGGCGAGTACACCGGCGGCATAGGCGAGTTCGCTGATGCCGCCATCCATCCACGCCACGTCGATGGTCGGGCTGGACTTCTGCTGCTGGAGTTTCGCCAGGGTGGTGGTCGAGGTGCCGACTTCCGCGGCGACGGGAATCCCGGTCGCCTTCGTGAAAGGTTCTGCAACACAATTGAGGAAGGCCTCACCCCAGTTACCGCCGTACAACGCGACGGTCAGCTTTTGCTGATCCGCCATGGCGCCTTGTGAGGAGATGCAGCCTGCCAGGGAAAGCGCGACTGTGATTTTATTGCGAGTTTTAAGTCTCATCTCATGTCCTCTGGGGCGTTGTTGTACTGTTCCCCTTGTCTGCATCTTGCTCGTAACATCGAGGCGAGCGCTTGCACACTGGGGTCTTAAAGTTGAATAGTTAGGTCATGCCCAAAATGACTCAGATCCATCACGATAGCCACGCTTCGCCTGATCGGCCCGGTGCCGAGGCGGCTGTTCGACCGCAGCTGTCGGTGGGGTTGGTCCTGCTGGACCAATTCACGCTGGCGGCGTTTTCAGGTTTCGTGGATGTGCTGCGCTTGTCCGCCGACCTGGGGGGCGGCAGTCGGCAGATTCATACCGCGTGGCGGGTGATGAGTGTCGATGGATTGCCGCGAACCTCCAGCGCCGGAATTGTGCTGGAGGTGTCCGGCGGCCTGGCGGAGAACCTCGACGAATTCGACTATGTGGCCGTCTGTGGCGGTAACGATTACCCCAACACCTACCTGCCCAACAACTTGCGTGATTGGCTGCAGCGCGCCGCGAACAGTCGCACACGGTTATTGGGCATCTGCACGGGCACGTTCGCGCTGGCACAAGCGGGCGTGGTGGGAAATCGTTCGGTGTGCGTGCACTGGAATGTGCTGGATGCGTTCCGCGCACGTTTTCCGAAAACGCCGGCGGCGGTCGATCACCTGTTCATTGACGAGGGCGATCTGATTACCTGTGCCGGCTCAACGGCCGCGATCGATCTGGGGTTGTATCTGGTGACGCGGCATTGCGGGCGTGAAAAAGCCCAGCAGGCGGTGCGGCATATGATGTTGCAGGGGATTCGCCAAGGGCGGCAACCGCAGGCGCATTTCTATGCAAACCTGGCGGATATCAAGGATGAGAGGGTTCGACAGGCCGCGCACTATATCGAGCAACGCATGGACAGCTTGCCCACCCTGGATGCCATCGCGCGGTATGTGGGACTTGGGCGGCGGCAGCTGACACGCGCCTTCCAGCAGTCGCTGGGCATTTCACCGATGGAGTTTCAACGCTCGCTACGCGTCGAGTACGGCAGTTGGTTGCTGGTGAACAGTCACAGCAGCATCACGCAGATCGCCATGGATTGCGGGTTTGCCGACGGTGCGCATTTCTCTCGCGAGTTTCGAGCCCGATTCGGCGTGTGCCCGCGTGAGTTTCAGCGCCAGGGGCAGCAGACTGATTCGCCCGCGCTCTGAACCAGAGACACGGGCTTTTAGGCTGAAGCCGTTATTCACGCACGTTCTGGTACAGCATCAACCTTGAGGTTTCATGCATGGCGCGGGTCAGTTCTGACAGGCGCTTGAACTCTTCCGGGTTCTGCGGCGCCACGTTGTCCAGCGGCGTCGGTGAGGCCAGGTCGTGGAGCGTCGGCGAGCTGCCGTCGTGTTCCATCTGCACCATGTAGTGTTGAGTCACGCCCGCGATCAATGGGAACGTCCCCTCACGCAATACCAGTGGTACCACGCGTTCACCCTCGGGCGCCGGCTGCTGGATATCACGACCCATGCCGCCGTTGCGGAACTCAAGACCGGACATGCCCGCCACGGTTGGCAGCAAGTCCACCAGGCCAACCGCTTCCTTGACCTTGCGCGTCCCGATCAGCCCCGGTGCGTGGATGATCATCGGGACAGCGTTGCTTTCCAGGCCCAGTTGCTCATAGGCCGGTGCCAGGAAAGGGATCTGGGCGATACGGGTGTTGTGGTCGCCGAACAGCACGAAAATGGTGTTTTCGTACCAGCCGCCAGCCTTGGCGATTTCCATCAAGCGTCCAATGTTGAAGTCCAGCAAGCGCACGGCGTTGTATTGCTCGACACTGCGCGATCCTGCGGCCTGGACTTCCGCCAGGGTGGGGTGCTTGACCTCGAACCCGTCATTGGTCTTGGGAATCGTAAAGGGGCGATGGTTGCCAGCCGTCTGCACATACGCAAAGAACGGTTTGTCCTTGGGCAGTGCTTGCAGGATCTGGTCGGTTTCCTTGAACAGATCCAGATCGGAAATGCCCCAGACATCCACCACCGGCGATTTCCAATCCCGCTCTTCGAACAGGCGAACGCCGTCGATGCTCTGCCGGATCAAGGCATTCATGTTGGCCCAACCGGAATTGCCGCCGATGGTGTAGATCTTCTCGTAACCGGTGAAGGCGTTGATCAATGAGTGCTGTTTGGTGATCAGCGGGTTACGCGTCGCGGTTTCCTGACGCGTGACGTCAGGCACCCCGGTAATGCTGGCCCACACGGTTTTTGCGGTGCCCGTGACCGGCACGTAGAAGTGCTCGAAGAACCAGCTCTGCGTGGCCAGGCGATCGATGTTGGGCGTCGGATTGATCGGGTTGCCATAGGCGCCGACGGCGCTGGTGCCCAGCGATTCAAGCATGACGAACATTACGTTCGGTGGCCGGGAACCGGGGACTTTGTAGGGTTGTGGCGCCTGGTGACGGACGAAATTCAGGGTTTGCGGATCGGGCTTGTCGACGCCCAGGTAGTTGGCCATTGCTGCGTAGTGTTCGCGCACCTGCGCTTCGTCATAGCGCGACTGACCGACCTTGACCGTGTCGTAAAGGAAAATCACCGGGTTCAGGCCCAACGCGGCCACCTGGTTATTGCCCGAGAAAAACGCATCGCTCCAGCGCAGCGGCACAGGGTTTTCCAGGTTCATGTTCTCGACACGGCCCAAGATGCCCAACAGCACCACCACGACCATCAACACGCCACCCCATATCAAGGACAGCGGGTGAATGCGCTTGCGAGGGCGGTCCAGCGTCACGCGTTCCAGACGCGTCAGGGCCAGTGTCACCAGTACAACCGTGGCCAGCCAACCCAGTGAAATCCAGATCACCGGGTAGGTTTGCCAGACCATGTCGCGGGATATTTGCGCATCCTCGATGAAGCGCAGCACGGTGGCGTTGATCCTCACGCCCAGGTACGCGTAATGACCAAAATCGATGATGTAGATCAGCAGCAGGGCGCTCAGCATGGCGACCAGATACACCTGGGCGATCCGGCGAAGCAGGCGACTGCCGACCAGGTTCCAGCGCGGAATCCAGGCCAGCAACGCCAACGGCACCATCACCAGAATGGCCAGGCGCAGGTCGAAACGAAAGCCGATGCCCAGGGTTTCCAGGGCGGCATCTTCATTGATCAGGGCTTTGGCGTCGAAACCGGAAAAGCCGAAAAAGAACACCACCCGCAGCAGTGCAAACAGCGCGAACAGAATCGCTGTTGCGCCTAGCCAGTAATGTAAACGTCTCGATTGCAGCCAACCCATCCATGTTCCCCTGTAAAAAATGTCGTTGAATCTCAAACAGATCCAGATACGTTTCGCGCTGAGCCGCGCCGCTTGATCAGCGCACCATAGGTCCAGCGCACAGCAAGCATCACAAGTGCCGCGCAGCAATACAGACCCAGCAGCGGATCAACCAGGTAATCCCAGTAGTTTTGCGAAGGTTTTATCCCGGCGACGAAGGCCAGGGTCGCGCAGGCCAACATCACGACGGCCAGGCCGTTGCGCAGGTAAAACAGGCCCAAGGTGAGCAGCGCGAAGAAAATCAGCATCGGACGCGGGCTGTAGCCGAACCGGTAAGGGTCCAGGTCACTCAACCCTAGCGTTGCCGGGTACAGCACCAGCGCTAACACGGCAAAGATGATCATTACGATGGTTTTATCCAGCGGCGCGGGCGCCAGGACACCCAGTCGACGTAAACAGCCCCACACCATGAACACCAACGTCGTGATCGCCAGGTCATCGATGTGGCTGCGCAAATACACGGCCAACGACAAACCATCCAGCGGTATGAAACTGGCGGCCAGCAATGCAACCAGCAGCGCGATACGCGCAACCCTGTTCAACCCGAAAGAGGGCAGCACCAGGAAGATGAGCAGTGCGAAACTGACATGGGCTTGCCAAAGGTTAATCATTTGAGACGCTCGGACAGCCACGCTTCGTTGAAGGTGACGTGCTTGATGAAAGTGTTGTTCCAGGAATAAACCAGGTGATACATGCCGTCGGGACTGCGGATGAAGTACGGATATTCATATTCAAACTCACACACTCCGCGCTTACAGACACGGTTGTCGAGGTTGTTCAGGAATTGCGCCTCAAGTGGCTGGCGAAGCGCGCCGCTGGAACCGCGGAACTCTTTGCCGATGATTTCCTTGTAGGCCTCGGGTGAAAACGCAGCACCGGATGAATCCGGTGATTTGTCCAGGTCCCGCAACGAGCGCCAATCGTCCATTTTTTCGTCAGTGCCATAAAGGCTCAGCTTGAAGCGACCTTCTTGCAGGTCGTTGAGCGCTACCAGCAACCCGTGTTCGGGTGTCGCGACGGCTGCCAGCGAAGAGTTCGGATTCGACGGGTCGAGCGGATACGGTTCGCTCCAGGTTTGCCCGGCATCTTCCGTGCGAGTCGCCAGGACACGGTGATGGGTATTGCCGGCATAGCGCAACAAGGCGATGCCGCGCTGCCCATCCAGTGGAACCACTGTGGGCTGCAATGAATTCGTGCCGTGGCTGATGCGGAATTTGTCGATCACGTCACCGTCTGCGCTCAAGTACAGGTACTCGGCAAACTTGCCCAGAAACTCGTGGTAGACCGGTAAGCCGATGGAGCCGTCGGCATGGAACACCGGTGCCGACCGGACCAGGGTGCTGATGTTCAGGAAGGGTGAAGTGATCAGCTGGCGTGGTGCGGACCAACTTCCACCAAAGTCGTCTGAAACCATCACATTGACCGCACTGCCGGCCCAGCCACCCATGGACACGGACACGTAGAACAACCACAAGCGATTGTCCGGCGCGAGTGCCACCACCGGGTTGCCCAGTTTGCGAATGTATTTTTGCGTGCCTTGCTGGGTCGAATCCCGGGTCGCCAGTACCTGTTCCGCTCCCCATTCACCGGTTTTCGCGTCGAAACGCGCGGAGCGCACCTGTACGTCGGAGGCGCCTTCGCGAGAGCCGGCGAACCAGACCGTCATCAGGCTACCGTCAGGCAGGGCTGTCACCGCCGAGGAATGCACGAAGTCCACCAGCCCGGAGGAGGCGAAACGGCTGGTATAAATGGGCTTGGCCACTTGACCGGCCACGGCCATCACCGGACTGATCAGGGCAAAGGAGGAGTGCGTATTGGCAGGATTGACGAACCATGCAGACGCAAACAAGCAGGTCAGTGCGAGGTAAGCACCGAGGGCAGGGATACTGGGTAATTTGATGCGCATCATTACTGCTAGGCAACTTCATGGCCCGATTAAGCGCAGTAACGTAACACCCGTTAGTACAGGATCGATTTTTATGAATGGCTGTTTTGTAAGCAAATGTTTGTAGCGTGCCTGCGGGCCGAGTAGCGAATTCCGGGCGCCAGGTTGAAAGGGCCGGAATAGAGGGTTGGTGCTTCGAATCGACGGGATAAATCAGCCCTCATTGCCGATCGTCGAAAAAGTCGCAGCTCACCGGCCGAGGTCGCTGCTACTTGAACATACAAATCCCCCAGGCGCTGACACATTACAGATACATGCGCGCGGTTTCATGGAACGCACCCAGACTACACAGAGAGATCGTTGCCATGTTCCGCAAACTGCAGCAAGCCGCCCAGTTCCTCAGCCAGAGCGCGCGCCTGATGGTGGGCGTTCCGGATTACGACAACTATGTCGCGCAAATGGCGCTCAATCATCCGGACGAGCCGGTGATGAGCTATTCAGCGTTTTTTCGTGAGCGCCAGGAAGCACGCTACGGCAAACGGGCATGCACGACGCGTTGCTGCTGAGTGCTTCTCGATCGGTCGCTTGATCGGTGGTCAGCAAAAAAGCCCCGTCCCTTCTGAAAGGGGCGGGGCTTTTTGTTTTTCTGATTAAAATCGGCAGTTCTAGAGAGATTGCGGTTTCGCGCCGGAGGTCAATTTGCTTTGAGGGCGATCGGTCTTGCGGTAGGTCAGCAGGACAATGCCGGTGACCACGATCACACCGCCGATGACCTGCCCGGCGCTGAGCATCTGGTCCAGCACGATCCACCCCATCAACAACGTCGCGAGCGGCTCGATGTTCATCACCGGCGCATTTCGCGGCATGTCCAGGCGCGGCACCGAGATGAACAGCACGATAAACCCGGTGCCGTAGAGCACGACCAGGGTGGCGAGTGCCAGCCATCCGGTGTTGCTCGCCGGCAGGTTCAGGCCGCCGGGGAGGGCACCGGTCAAACCGGCGAGGTTGACGCTGCTGAAGACGATAAAGATGGTCAGCAGGCTGCGCACCGAGCCACGCACCTGGGAAAGTTTGTGGTCGGTGATCCACAGTGCGCAGGCAAAGACGCTGGCGGCGCAGAAGGCCAGCGCCACACCGAGCAACCACTTCGGGCCGACGCTGGTGTTGGCTGACAGGCGTCCCGGCACATCCAATACAAACACTAGTCCCACCAGAATTAGGCCCATCAGCGTGGCGGTGCGCGCGGTCGGTCGCGATCCGCCCAGCGCCCAGGTCAGCAGCGCCAGCAAGATCGGAAAGACATTGGCCACCAGCAACGCCAGCGCCACCGGGACCCGGGCGACGGCCGAATACAGGCACAGGCTCTGCGCGGTGATCAGCAATCCCAATATCAGTTGCCAACGCCAGGCGCCCGGCGGCAAGCGCAGACTCTGGCGCTGCCACAACACCATCGCGGCCAAGACCAGCAACGTCCCGCCCGAGCGCATCAGAATCGCCAGCAACACACCGGCGCCATCATCGAACGCCACCCGAGCCGCGACATGGTTGCCGGCGAACGCACAGCCCATGCACAGCAAAATCAGCACGGCGAGGTGGCGAGGGAATGGAGAGGAAGCGGTTTGGACGGTCTCGCGAGTCATGGCGGGGGCTCGAAACGGTACGTGCCATCTTGGCAGTGGATGGCTTGGTTTTGATGTTGTCGTACAACTTGAGGGGGTTTGTACCGTTTTTGAGTTTGCCGGGCAAGTAAAAAGGCGAAGAGGTCGTATGACTTGGCGGGTTGGGGGAGGTTGTTATGTGTGTGGTGTTTTTGAGGGCCTCTTCGCGGGCAAGCCACGCTCCCACAGTGGATTGGCATCGTTCACAGAAAGGGTGATCGACATTTCACCTTGTGGGAGCGTGGCTTGCCCGCTAAGACGGCAGCACAAACACAGCCGCAAACGGGCATTGAAACCGCCAATACTAGAAAGCGCAGACCGCACCCGCCAACACGATCCGTCCAAACTGCGCATTTTCATCCAGCGGCGTAACGGCCAGCAGTTGATCCAGGCGGACCTCCTGCGGGCCTTCCGCCGTTTCAAGGCAGAGGAATTCTTCCTTGTTGCTGGAAGTTCGCGTGGTCAGCGCCTTGGCGATCAGGCGTGCGCCATCGATCAGCTCGATGTCCAGTCGATAGCCGCGCAGGCAGGCGATTTCCAGATAGTCATGCAGATCGCAGTTCAAGGGCTGATACGCGTTCATGTCATTTCTCCTCGCAACCTTGCAGTTTGATGATGAAGTGACCTTGCCTGGCGATCGCCTCGGCCACCACCGGATTCGTCGGTTCAACGTGGCAGAACCGGCATTCATTCAACGAAATATCTTCGTCCTGAACGCCCTGTTCATCAAGGAATCGGCGGGCGTACGACTTCGCCAGTTCGGCGTCGTTGCTGTCGATCAACACATCGAAGTGCAGGTAGCGGCCGTCTTTGGTGCGCACGTGGGTATCGAATACTTTTACGTTCATCATTTGCTCTCCTTCGGGTTATGTTTCGAATCGACACCACAAAGCCTACGGTAAATCGATTTATTGCCACAAGGTTTTTATCCGATACTATTTATCAACGCTGTTGATCAGGAAATGCCCCGTGTTATTTGATTTGTTGGAAAGGCTGTCGAGCCTGACGCGCGTCTGGTTCCGCGAGCACCCGAAGTTGACGGATCTGCAACCGATTCAGTTGAGCGCGCTGATGTACCTCGGGCGCTGCAATCGCTACTCCAACACACCGTTGGCGGTCACCGAGTACCTGGGGCTGACCAAGGGCACGGTCTCGCAATCGCTCAAGGCGCTGGAAAGCAAAGGGCTGCTGACCAAAACCCAGGACGCCAAAGACAAACGCAGCGTGCACCTGGCGTTGACTGCGCCGGCCCGGACGCTCCTGGGCGCCGTTATCCCCCCGGATTTTCTCGTCGCCGCGGCCAGGCGCATGGGCGCACGGTCACAGGAGCTGGAAGGGTTGCTGCTGGAGCTGCTGAGACATATTCAGCAAGGGGAGAACGTGCCGAGCTTCGGGCTTTGCCGCAGCTGCCGCTTCCATCAGACGGTGGCGGGAGGGCCCTTTTGTGGGTTGACTCAGGAGCCTCTGGAATCACAGGAAATCGAGCTGATTTGTCGGGAGCATCGCTTGCCCGAAGATGCGCATGATTGAGCATCTGCAGGAAGGATATTGACTGACTGTGCGGGCCTCTTCGCGGATCGACGTCGTTCACCGGATGGGTAATCGACACATAACCCTTGTGGGAGCGTGGCTTGCCCGCGAAGACGGCCGCACAAGCACAGAAAATCCCATGAGATAGACTCACAGCGGGTATCCGACAAAGGAGTGACCAATGTGACGGGATTCAGATGGACTCGCTGATCACAGCCGCAGCGCAAGCACTGGCCGCGGGTGATCCGCTCGGCGCGCTGAACCGGGTCGCGCTGCGAGAAGACGCTCCAGCGCTTGCGCTTCGGGGTATCGCCATGGCGCAACTGGGTGATCTGGTTCGGGCCAAGGCGCTGGTGCAGAAGGCGGCGAGGGCGTTTGGTCCAAAGGAGGCCGTGGCCCGGGCGCGCTGTGTGGTCGCCGAGGCCGAGATCGCACTGGCTTCCCGGGACCTGGGTTGGCCGGTGAAGGCGCTCGACTCGGCGCGGATCACGCTGGAAGCCCACGGTGATCGGGCCAACGCTGCCCTTGCGCGGTATCTGCAAATTCGGCGTCTGCTGCTGATCGGGCGGCTCGATGAGGCCGAAGGGCTGCTCGCCGAACTTGATCCCGCTCCATTGCCGCCGGCATTACGCGCCGCCCATGAACTGGTTGTGGCGGGAATCGCGATGCGACGACTCGACACGAAAAAAGCGCGGGCGGCTCTCACCAGAGCCGAGCACGCCGCACGCGACGCAGCCATTCCTGCGCTGACGGCAGAAGTCGAAAACGTATCCCTCGTCCTGAACACTCCCGCGGCGCGGCTGATTGCCCATGGCGAGCAAACGCCTTTGCTGCTGGATGACGTCGAAGCGCTGCTCGCGTCAACGTCACTGGTCGTGGACGCGTGTCGATATGCTGTGCGTGGCGCCGGCATGTCGGTTTCCCTCGCCACGCGCCCGGTGTTGTTCGCCATCGCACGGGCCCTGGCCGAAGCCTGGCCCGCCGACGTGCCGAGGGAAGTCCTCATCACCCGGGCCTTTCGTTTGAAGCACACCGATGAGTCCCTTCGCGCGCGTTTGCGCGTCGAAATCGGACGACTGCGCGCAGCGCTCAAACCGCTGGCCGGCGTGACGGCGACCCAACGCGGATTTGCCCTGGTGCCGCTGGCTACCCCTGATGTTGTGGTGTTGGCACAGCCGGTCGAAGAGAAACATGCGGCGGTGTTTGCCTTGCTCGCTGACGGTGAGTCGTGGTCGAGCTCTGCCCTGGCACTTGCCCTTGGCACCAGCCAACGGACGGTGCAACGCGCACTCGACGAACTGGCCTCCAGCGGCAAACTGCAGTCGTTCGGTCACGGCCGCACGCGTCGCTGGATGACCCCGCCGGTGCCGGGTTTCGCGACGACCTTGTTACTCCCGGTTCCTCTGCCCGGTGACTAGGATGAACGCCACCCACCCGTAAAGAGGACAACGACATGAAACAGTCAGCAGCAGAAATCCTCCGTGAATATGGCCCCTTTGCCGGCGTCGACACGGTCCATGGCGTCAGTTGGGACGGTCAGCACGTCTGGTTTGCCAGCGGCGAAAAACTCAACGCCCTGGACCCCGCGACCGGCCAGACGCTGCGCTCGATCGATGTCGCCGCCCATGCCGGCACCGCCTTCGACGGCCAGCACCTGTTTCAGATCGCCGAGGATCGCATCCAGAAAATCGACCCGAAGACCGGACGCGTGCTCAACACCATCCCCGCGCCCGGCGGTGGTAACGACTCAGGATTGACCTGGGCTGAAGGGACGCTGTGGGTCGGTGAGTACCGCGACCGGAAAATTCATCAGATCGATCCCGAGACCGGGACTGTGCTTCGTACCATCGAGTCCAACCGCTTTGTCACCGGGGTGACCTGGGTCGAGGGCCAGCTTTGGCATGGCACGTGGGAAGAGGAAGGGAGCGAATTGCGGCGCATCGACCCGCAAACCGGCGAGGTGCTGGAAAGTCTGAAGATGCCGGTCGGCGTCGGGGTCTCGGGACTTGAATCCGATGGCGCCGATCAGTTCTTCTGCGGCGGCGGCGGTGCGAGCGGGAAGGTAAGGGCGGTGCGGCGGCCAAGATAGTCTGACAGACCGTATCGCCATCTACGCGAGCAAGCCCGCTCCCACAGGAGAACGCGTTCAAATGTGGGAGCGGGCTTGCTCGCGAAGAGGCCCGCCCGGCCAGCGAAATACTCGCCTACTTCGAAAACTTCCTCGCCCCAACCACGCAAAGAATCACCGCAACAGTAACCCCCAGCATGCCAATGCTGACCTGCTCATGAAGCAGCGTGGCCGCCAGTGCCAGTCCGAAAAACGGTTGTAGCAGCTGAAGCTGACCGACGGCGGCAATCCCCCCTTGGGCAAGCCCGCGATACCAGAATACGAAACCGACCAGCATGCTGAAGATCGATACATAAGCCAGGCTGACCCACGCCGATGCGCTGATGCCGGAGAACGAAGGCGGTGCCAGGAACCAGGTCAGCGGGATCATGACGGGCAGCGACAGCACCAAGGCCCACGAGATGACCTGCCAGCCTCCCAGCGTCCGTGAAAGCTTCGCGCCTTCGGCATAACCCAGTCCGCAGGCGAGGATCGCCAGCAACATGAGAATGTCCCCCACGGGATTGGCTGTCAGGCCCTGGGAAACCGCAAAGCCCACCACCAGTGCGCTTCCCAGCACCGAGAAAAACCAGAACGCCGGGCGGGGATGTTCACCTCCACGCAAGACACCGAACGCAGCGGTGGCCAGCGGCAACAGGCCAACGAAGACAATGGAGTGTGCCGACGTCACATACTGCAGCGCCAACGCGGTCAGCAGCGGAAACCCCAACACAACGCCCAAGGCCACGATCGCTAAAGGCAGGAGTTGATGTTTGCCAGGACGCTGTTCTTTAAAGAGCAGCAGCAAGCAAAGCGCCAGAACGCCCGCGATGGTGGCTCGGGCCACGGTCAGGAAAACCGGGTCGAATTCCAGAACCGCCAACCGTGTGGCCGGCAGCGAACCGCTGAAGATGAGCACGCCGATGAAGCCGTTGAGCCATCCGCTCGCGGTCTTTTCCATCACCGGGTTTTGCAGCTTCGATGCACGTTCCATTTCGAGGCACACTCAATTTTGTTTGCACGAGCTGCATCGTATGATTGAAGATTAATACAATCAAAATATTGTCATGGATACATCCCGGCATGCCTCGCTCACGATACAAATCACTGGTGGATGCTTTAGCGGCGGATATCCGTTGCGGACGATTGTCGCCTGGCACGCGTTTGCCGACGCACCGCCAGTTGGCAGCGACAGAAGGGCTGGCGTTGGTGACGGCGAGTCGGGTGTATGCCGAGCTCGAAGCCATGGGCCTGGTCAGCGGGGAGACCGGGCGCGGCACTTTTGTGCGGGAGACTTCGCTGGCTCCTGGCTTGGGCGTCGATCAGAAAGTCGTTGCCACAGGTATGACCGATCTCAACTTCAACTACCCATCGCTGCCAGGCCAGGCTGAACTGTTGCGCAGTGCGCTGCGCCAGCTCGCATTGTCCGGCGATCTGGAATCCTTGTTGCGTTACCAGCCGCACGCCGGGCGCCTGCATGAGCGCGCTGCGGTGGCGCGTCATCTGCGCGCCCGAGGACTGACGGTCGAGGCTGAGCAAGTATTGATGGTCAGCGGGGCCCAGCACGGGTTGACCGTGACGATGATGGCGCTGCTGCAACCCGGTGATGTGATTGCCGCGGATGCGTTGACCTATTCAGGATTCAAGGTGCTGGCCGAAGCACTGCACCTTGAAATCGTGCCCATTCCCGCAACCGCTCACGGACCTGATCTGGAGGCGCTGGACAAACTGTGCCGGGCCAGGCGCGTCAAGGCGGTTTATACGATGCCGACGTTGCACAATCCACTGGGCTGGGTGATGGATGCCGAGCAACGCGAGGCCATGGTGACGATTGCGCGCAGGCATGGGCTGTTGATTATTGAAGACGCCGCTTACGCCTTCCTGGTCGAAGATTCACCGGCACCCTTGGCGGAACTCGCTCCCGAAAGGACTGTTTATGTTTCAGGCCTATCCAAGAGCGTGGCCACTGGATTACGCGTCGGCTTTGTCGTCGCCCCGACCGAAAAGGTGCCCGCGATGGAACGAATCATCAGGGCCACCACCTGGAATACCCCGGGCGTGATGACAGCGATTGCGAGCGCGTGGCTCGACGACGGCACCGTCATGCAGTTGGAAGATGAAAAGCGTCGGGACGCCCAGGCCAGGCAAATCCTGGCCGCTGAAGTGCTGGCGGGACTTGGGTGCGTGACTCACCCATCGTCCTATTTTCTTTGGCTACCGTTGTCCGAAGACGCAAGGGCCGACCAGGTCGCCGCCGCGTTGCTGCGTGAAAAAGTGGCGGTTTCAACCGCCGAACCTTTTGCGATATCGGCCCATGTTCCGCATGCCATTCGGTTGGCGCTGGGCTCTGCGGACATGAGCCCGCTTCGGGAGGCGTTGGAGAAAGTGAAGTGGGTGGTTGGGGCATATTCTTAGGCGGGCGACTAGCCGGCGGTTCTGTCGCATCTGTAGGCAATGACGTCAGAGGTTGTAGCTTCGCAAAGTCACACAGCGTGGGACTGAACGCGCGACCTACGGCGAGTGAATGCTTTCAAAAAAATCGTGGAATCGTCTGACATGTTTTTCAGGTTGGCCGTCGGAAGTGTGACGGTTAGCGTGGTAGTTCCAGTCACGCAAGAGAGGTTCGCCCGCCTGGCGCCCAGCAGGCTTGGCTTCATTGCATGCTGTAAGGACGGATCGGTACCGGGAGCGATACATGCTAGCCGACAAACTCAACTGCCCAAGTAGCGACATTTGGCGTTATCCTTGCGTCAAATGTCGTATGAGGGTAATCGGTATGAATGCAGATGAAGCAAACAAGCCAACCGTCAAATCCACAGAAATAGCAGTCGTGGCAGCGGAGGCAAAGAAGGTCAGCGTAAAGCCGACTGAGGTGCTGTTACAGGGGCGCAAAGGTGATACGCGCATGTTGATCATCCGATACACACAGGAAGGCTTTGATCTGAACGACGTCAGGGACATGCTTTCTACATCCGATCTTTACATGGCGCACGGCCTTGTTCAGCGGATAACAGGGAAGTCCGTCAGGACCGTCCAGCGCTTAGCGAAGGAGACCAAACCCGTGCGGCTAAACCAGCAACAAAGCACCGTCGCCTTCCAGTATGCGCAGGCCCTGGAGCACGCCATCAACGTGTTTGGCGATCAGCAGCTGGCTGAGGACTGGTTGAAGAAGCCCTGCAAATACCTGGACGGGAATATACCGCTGGAGCTGATCGACAACTCGCTCGGCTTCCAGGCCGTCGAGGACTATTTGACCCGGATTGAACACGGGGTCTATCAATGAATCCTTTGCCCTGGGATGGGAAGTGGCACGCTTGGCGTCTCGACCGCGAGGTCTTCAAGGACACGTGGGACAGTGGCATTGGTGCGCAATTATCCGGTGGCCGATGGAACCCACCCGGCCGCCGGGTTGTTTACGCTTCCGCCGACCCGTCCACGGCCATTCTGGAAGTTGCGGTCCACGCAGGCTTCGATACGCTGGATAGGGTGCCTCACGTGCTGACGTGTTTCGAAGTACTGGATTCGAATCTCATCAAGGTTGTTCAGCCCGAAGATGTGCCGAACCCGAATTGGCTCATCCCGTCTCAACTATCGCCCAATCAGCAGCAGTTTGCTGACGAGCTGCTGGTCGAGCATCCCTTCGTGCTTATCCCGTCTGCGGTTACCCGCCATTCGTGGAACCTGCTGGTGAGCTGTGACTTGGCCACGGATCATTTCAAGCTTGTGTCTCAGAAGCGCTTTGGGTTGGATACTTGGTTGGTGTAAGTGTGAGATTTGCCTGGCGGTGTGGTTTTCGCGATAACCACCCAAGTAAATTGGAGGTTTGGCTTCTCGACGGCCAGGATGAACAGAGCTCGAAAGTTCATGGGGCCTAGCCTCACAGCGAAGCATTGAGTTCGTCGATCAGGGCCTCCCGATATTTCAATGCCGATACCGATACCTCGCCGAGCTTGCTGGCAACGGCACTCAACAAACCTTGGGCCAGCAGCATGAAGGCGCACATGCTGTTGCTGAAAAACAGACTGTGATTGGGTACGTAGAAGCTGTGCAATGCAACCTTGGCCAGTGGCGAGCTGGACGAGTCGGTCAGCGCAATGACTTTGATCCCGTGGCGGGCCGCCACCTCGGCAGTGGCCAGAACGCTGGGGGTGTAGGGGAAGCAACTGGAAACGACCAGTACATCGCCCTCATCCAGTTGCGCAAGGGCATCGGCCACACCCTGGCGACTGGAGTCGAGGGCCGCCACATCCGGGCGCAACATGCCCAGACCGTAGGACATGAAGAGCGCCAGTGAATTGAATTGGCGCATGCCGTGGATCCGCACCCGGCGGGCACTGGCCAGCAGGTCGACCGTTTGAACAAACACGTCGGGATCGACCTGCTCAATCATGCTGGCGATGTTGGCGCTTTCCTGGCGACCCAGACGCGTCAACTGATTGAGGATGTCCTTGTCGTCAGCATTAACCACCAGCCGAGAGGCCTGATCACTGTAGAAATGCTTGCCCTCGGTAATCTCCCGGCGAAACACGTCCTGCAATTTGCTGAAGCCACCATAGCCCAGGCGTTGTGCCAGCCGGGACAGTGTCGAGGCATTGACGTCCAGTTGCTCCGCCAACTCACTGATCGAAGAAACAGCGGTGCGTTGCGGGGATTCGATCAGCGCCATCAGCACGCGCCTGGAGCTGCTGCCCAAGGCGATGTCCACTTCGCGCCGCTCGATGGCCTCAAGCAATTGCTTGAGGCCATCCAACGTGTCGGGTAATTCTGCCGAAGCTTTAGTCATCAGGGGCATCCATTGGCTATTGAACGGTCGCCACTCCACCTTGAGTGTTCGGGTGATCGATGCTGCGACGCGTGAAAATTGGCCATTCTACCGCGAGAGAGGCACAACGCCTTCAATGTCTGGTTGGTCAGTGTTCGGCTGCGTATAAATCCGCCACTCCACGGCGTTGGCGCTGATCAAAAAGACCCCCGTGGCCAGGGTGTTTTCTTCATCCGGATCATCGGCAGCGGTGCGGTATACCGGCAGGTGTCCACCCGAAGTATCACGCAGAATACTGAGCGATATATCGGCGTCCAGATCACCTGGCAGTTGCTCCAGACGTTGGTCAATACACAGTTGCCGGGCACCGGAGCTGGCGGTAATGCGCTGTTGGAGTCGACTCAGCGATGGCGCGATCAGATGGTTAGAATGCCCACTTGGTCGCTGAATTTCGCTGACGTTGCTGCCTTCGGCACTGGCCTCGGCACTGACCACTCGGCTGCTTCCGGCCTGGCCAAAGGTATGGTGAAAAGCCCCCGCGCGGTCGGCGCGGGTCACTATGGCAATTGCCTCATCAATGGAGCGGGCATCGAGGGTTGCACGCCCCAGAATCTGTCGAGGGACACCGGCTGGAATATGGACTGGGCGGATGTTGTTGACGGTCGCCACCAGACCACACTCGTTGACGGCCAGGGTGTGTCCAGGCAGGGAGCCTGGGTAGACGAAGCTGCTGAACGCCAGCCCCGACTCAGGTTTGACATGCGCGAGTGCACAGTGGCCCCTGAGTTGAGGAAAGCCATCTTCATTGTGGGCGATCAACATACCGCCGTTGGCAGGGCCGAACAGTGTGGTGCAGCCATCCACACTCTGCTGATGCACATAGTCACCCCGGCAATTCCACATGAACACTTCATCGAGCGGCAATTGCAAACCGGCCGCCAGCCCTTCGAGTTCCTGCCAGTAACGAGGAAAATCTTTTTGCACCGCCTGACGCATCTGCACGGCTTTCGGTGTGTGTGCCAGAGAAGTAAGGTGTTGCCAGAGTGCCAGGGGGCGCAAGTGCCGGAGCACCGCATCACGACCGAAGACGCCCAGGGCATGACCGATTGCGTGCGCGTTTCCATCCAGATGAATGTGGGACAACGTCATGACATCTCCTCAGGACACGTGCTGTAGAAATTCCCGCAGGCGCGGGCTGGGCGGATTGGCGATCAACTCGGCTGGCGGTCCATCCTCGGCGATGCGGCCCTTGTCGATAAAAATGAGGCGAGTGGCGACCTTGCGGGCAAAGTCCACTTCGTGGGTGACGATCACCATCGTCATGCCTTCTTCTGCCAACGCTTTCATGACGGTCAGCACTTCATGCCGCAATTCCGGGTCCAGCGCCGAGGTCGGCTCGTCGAACAGCATGAGCTTGGGTTTGACCGCCAGTGCCCGGGCAATCGCGACTCGCTGTTGCTGCCCACCGGAGAGCTCGGAAGGGTAGTGATTGGCGCGGTCCGCCAGACCGACTTTTGCCAGCAGTTCGGCGGCGAGCTTCTCGGCATCCTTGCGGCTGGCGCCACGCACCCGTACCGGACCGAAGGCGACGTTCTGCAATGCAGTCATCTGCGGGAACAGGTGGAATTGCTGGAAGACCATGCCGGCTTCCTGACGAATCAGTCGTTCATCGACCTTGGGGTTATTGACCTCCAGGCCATCGACCATCAACTGCCCCTCGGTGATTTCCTCAAGCTTGTTGATGCAGCGCAGCAGCGTCGATTTTCCCGACCCCGAAGGGCCGATAATGACCACCACTTCGCCGCTGGCAATCTGGAGGTTGATGTCGTGCAGCACCTGCGTGCTGCCGAAGTGCTTGGAGACTCCTTTGAAGTCGATCATAGGATTTTCAGCCTCGATTCCATGCGCCGCAGCACGTGACTCAGTACCAGCGTAATGATCAGGTAGATGATCGCCACCGCTGACCAGATTTCCATCGCGCGGAAGTTACCGGCAATGACTTCCTGACCCTGGCGGGTCAGCTCGGCGACACCAATGACTATGAACAGTGAGGTGTCCTTGATGCTGACGATCCATTGGTTGCCCAGCGCCGGGATCATCCGCCGGAATGCCAGCGGTGCGATGACGTAGCGCAAGGTGTCTCGCTTCGACAGACCGAGCGCGAGCCCGGCCTCGCGAAATCCCCGGTGGATCGACAACACCGCGCCGCGGGTGATTTCCGCGATATAAGCGCCGGAGTTGAGCATGATGGTTACCACCGCTGCGCTGAACGGATCGATGCGCACCGGGATCATCATCGGCAGGGCAAAGTAGATGAACATGACCTGCACCATGATCGGGGTGCCACGAATCAGTTCGATAAACACAAGCGCAACACGGCTGCTGAAAAAACCGCCGTAGGCGCGGGCAAAGCCCGCGACTACGCCGATGATGGCGCCACCGATCAAACCCAGGATCGAAATCCACAAGGTCAGTTTGGCGCCTTCGAGCAGGACCGGTAGCGCATCCCAAATGGCGCTCCATTGGAAATGCATGCTGAATTCTCTATTGAGTGAAGGGCAGGGGTTATTGCGGATCGGTGCCGAACCACTTGCGATAGATCTGCGCATACGTTCCGTTTTCACGGACTTTCTTCAGCGCGACGTTGACTTGTTCGCGTAGCTCGCTGCCCTTGGGGAACGCGATGCCGTATTGCTGGGCCATCATCTGTTGGCCGACGGCTTTGACCTGACCTTCACCGGCCGTCTTGATGTAGTACAGAACGTTGGGCGTATCGTGCATGGCTGCATCGACGCGGCCGGTACGCAGTTCCAGGTACGCGTTGTCGATGTTGGGGAATTGGCGCAGGTCGCTCGCCTTCAGATTGGCCTTGGCATAGTCGGCTGCCGAGGTGCCACTTTTCACGGCCAGGGTCTTGCCGGCGATGTCCGCTTCACCCTTGATCGTGTCGTTGTCGCTTTTGACCATCAGCAGAAAGCCGCTGTCGTAGTAGCCATCGGAGAAGTCGATGGCCTGCTTGCGCTCTTCCTTGATGGTGATCCCGGCTAGCGCCAGGTCAACGTTACGGGTCTGCAGGGCGGGAATGATGCCGTTGAAATCCATCGGTTTGAGCTTGTAGGTGACGCCCATTTCTTTGGCGATTGCTGCCCACAGGTCGATATCGAAGCCAACGTATTCGTTGCCCTGTTTGAACTCGAAAGGAACGAACGCAGTGTCTGTTGCCACGAGCAATTCCTTGCTGGCGGCAAAGGAGCCCGACGCGGTAATCAGTGCCATTACAGCCAGTGATGCCTTCAGAAAGTTCTTCATGCGTATTTTCTCTTCAGGGGAATACAAGCCCCGGGGCGAGCCTGGGGCGGTTGGGATAGCGGCAGTCAATTTTTTCGAGTGATTTGCGAGATTCACTCCACTGTTCTTGTTTTTAGCCCGGCTAGCCACCTGAAAGAGGAGGCGCACGAAACGTATGCTTTGAAGCAAAATATACGTGCATTTTTTGTTAGTGCAAATATTTTTTGCGTGGCGATATTGTCGTGTTTAATTGCCTTTTAGCCAGCAGGGACTAGTGATTAAGGGGGTTGAGAAGAGAAGCGGTCAGGTTTTTTAGCGCAAAAAAATATTGCAATTATGGGTTTTGCACATATTATTTGCCTCACTAACCGGGAGGGGATCATGAGCCACGTCTTTCATCGCAGCCTTACACAAAGCTACCCAATGGCCGTTCAAGGCGATGGTCCCTATCTGATCGACAGCAACGGTCGCCGCTACCTGGACGCCAGTGGCGGTGCTGCCGTGTCGTGCCTGGGCCACAGTGATCCCGATGTCATCGAGGCTGTGCGCAGGCAGGTCGGCCAGTTGGCCTATGCGCACACTTCGTTCTTCACCACGCAAGTGATGGAGGAGTTGGCGGATTTTCTCGTGGCCCGCGCCCCTGAAGGGATTGAATCGGTGTACTTCGTTTCGGGTGGTTCCGAATCGGTGGAAGCCGCGTTGAAATTGGCCCGCCAATATTTCATCGAGATTGGCCAGCCACAGCGCAAGCACCTGATCGCCCGTCGGCAGAGTTACCACGGCAATACGCTCGGTGCGCTGGCCACGGGAGGTAACGAATGGCGACGCAAGCAGTTCGAACCGCTACTGATCGGCGTCAGTCATGTCAGCCCTTGCTATGCCTACCGCGAGCAACAACAGGGGGAAACCGCAGAGGCCTTGGGCGTACGCCTGGCCGCCGAACTGGAAGCCGAGATACTGCGTCTGGGGGCTGAAAACGTCATGGCGTTTGTTGCCGAGCCCGTGGTTGGCGCGACCTTGGGAGCCGTCGCCGCAGTGCCTGGCTATTTCAAGCGAATCCGCGAGGTGTGCGATCGCCACGGCATTCTGTTGATTCTCGACGAGGTCATGTGCGGCATGGGCCGCACCGGCTCATTGTTCGCTGCCGAGCAGGAGGGGATTACCGCGGACCTGATCACCATCGCCAAGGGGTTGGGCGCAGGTTATCAGCCGATCGGCGCGACCCTGGTGAGCAAGAAAATCCGCGACGCCATCGCCAATGGCTCTGGGTTTTTCCAGCATGGCCACACCTATATCGGTCATGCCACGGCCTGCGCCGCAGCACTGGCGGTACAGAAAGCCATCGAGTCGCGCGGCTTGCTGGCGCGGGTCAACCAACTGGGCGAGGGGCTGCGCACGCGTCTGGTCGAGCGGTTGGGCAATCATCCTCATGTCGGGGACATTCGGGGGCGTGGTTTATTCCATGGCATTGAGTTGGTGGCCGATCGCGACAGCAAGGCGCCATTCGATCCCGCGCTTAAATTGCACGCCAAACTCAAGAAAGCCGCCATGGCTGAAGGCCTGATGTGTTACCCGATGGGTGGAACCATCGACGGGCAGTATGGCGACCACATTCTGTTGGCTCCGCCGTTCATTCTTGAGGACCATCACCTCGATGAGATCGCTGACAAACTCTTGAGCGCCGTCAATATCACGCTTAAAGGTCTCTGAGGAATTATCGTCATGGCTATTCAATCGCGTCTGACATCGCTGGACGAAGCACACATGGATGAGGCCCAGCGCGCGGTTCTCAAGGAGATCCTCAGCGGCCCGCGAGGCAATCTGGACGGCCCCTTCCTGGCCTGGATTCATAGCCCGGAACTGGCCAACCATGCACAGCGACTGGGCGCGTTCTGCCGTTATGGCACTCGTCTGGAATTGCGTTTGACCGAACTGGCAATCCTGTTCACCGCTTCATGGTGGCAGTCCCAGGCCGAGTGGCAGATTCATGAACCGATCGCGCGCTCGGCGGGTCTGGCTGATCCAATAATCGAGGCGCTGCGTCAGCAGACACTCCCGCAATTCACCCTGGAGGATGAACGGCTGGTTTATCGAGTGGGCAAGACGCTGTACGAAACTCGCCGTGTCGACGACAGTCTTTACGCACAAGCGGTACAAGCATTTGGAGAGCCCGCTGTCGTCGAGCTGATAGGTCTCTTCGGATATTACGCACTGGTTGCGATGACCCTGAATGTCTTTTCTGTTCGCCGTGATACCGACGCACCTCTGCCATTCGTTGAGCCCTGAGCGCCTTTGGCGCAAGTTGATCCACGCATGTTTGTCGTCACGGTCAAAGGGTACGGCCTGCCCATCAGGACAAATGGCAGGCTAATGCAGCGCACTGTGGCTTTGATGTCGGTAGCCGAAGGGAAGTGGAAATCGAGGGCGCTCGGCTGCTTCGTGGAGTTTTTTGAGTCGGGGCTTTCGTACGAGGATGCCGGATCGGTGTCCGCTTCTGGCCGATAGCTGCGCCAGAAACGGATTGCGGCCGGGTTCGCACCAAGAGATCGGGATCGAACCACGTTATTCAGTGTTAGAACGTCGGGGTGTACTTCACGCTGAACATCACGTTGCGCGGATCGCCGAAGTTGTTGTTGCCATTGAGTTGGTTGTATCCCGCCGTGTAGTAATGCTTGTCGAACAGGTTGTTGGCGTTTAGCGCCAATCCGATCTCCGGCGTGAGCTGGTAGCCAACGCGGGCACTCCACACGGTATAACCTGGCACGTCGAACGTGTGTTCGTAGCCCATCGTATGACTTTGGGTCGTGAAGCCCAGGCCAGTGCTGACACGGTTCCAGTCACCGCTGAACTGGTAATCGCCCCAGACCCGCAGCATGTGTTTAGGCGTCCATGTGCTGAAGACCTTGCCTTCGTTGACCGGGTCTTCGAGGTACTTGGTGGTGTTGTAGGTGTAACCGGCAAAGAGTTGCAGGCCGGTGAGTACTTCGCCGCTGATCTCTGCGTCGATCCCTTGGCTGCGAACTTTTCCTGATGCCGTCGAGCAGTACCAACCATCGCAGGCGAAGCCCGAAGCCAGGTCGTTGACGGGACGGTTCTCCTGGTCATAGCGGAACACGGCAAGGGAGGTGTTGACCCGGCCATCCATCAGTTCTCCCTTGAGGCCGATTTCATAGTTGCTGCCGATTACCGGTTTTAGCACCGAACCACTCACCTCGCGGGAGGTTTGTGGTTCGAATACATCGGTGTAGCTGGCATAGACCGCCCATTCGCGGTTCAGGTCATAGACGATGCCAGCATAGGGCGTTACTTCTCCGGTTTCGTTGGTACTGCTTTCAGGGTCGGCGATAGCAACGTCGCTGAACGCGGCCTGGGTCCATGACTTGTAGCTGTAGTCGTACCAGCTGACCCGGGCGCCGAGCACGACGGTCAGCGGCTCGAACGGCTTGACCCGCCAACTGCCGTACAGGCCTTTCTGGCGTATGTCGTACTTGCTTGGCGTCGCACGACCACCGGGGGTATTGAGCAAACCGTCGTAGCTGATTTCGGGACGGTTGTGATCAATGCCGAAGATCGTGTCAGTGCTGTTATTGAAGGTTCGAGCGAAGCGGTCATCCGAGGTCAACTTGGCATAGTTGCCCCCCAGCATGACTTCCTGCTGCATGGACAGGGCTTCAAAGCGTCCAATGAGGTTCATGTCCAGACCGATCTTGGTTGAATCGAAATCCGTCACGAAGTCGGCGTATTGCACGCCGCTGCCATCGGCTTGGAGTCCATTGCCGCTACTTTGCAGCCGTTGGTTTTTCGCGCTGTTGTCTTCAGTCATGCGCACGGCGCCGACCTTGAAGGCCCAGTCGTCGTTGAAACGGTGCTCCAGATCGGCATAGACGGTGGTGACATCGATTTCCGAATGGTTCCAGCGCGCGCCGGTGTAGGTTGAACGCGACAGATCGATGGGTTTGCCGTCGGCGTAGCGAGGCAAGCCGCGGATCATCGGACGTGACTCGGCATCCGAATGGCTGACAGCCAGGCCAAGTGTGGTGTCGTCGCGCAGATCAATGTCCAGTGCGCCATAGAGCGAGTGAGTCTTGCTCCACTCGTAGTCGATGAATGAATCGCTTTGGTCTTCGTCGGCAACGAAACGGCCACGCACGGTGCCGGTTTGGTTCAGCGGCCCACCGGCATCCAGTTGCAGGCCGTAGTGATCCCAGGAGCCGGCCTTGCCGGTGACGGTCACGGTCGGGGCGTTCTGGCCGCGCTTGCGCACCAGATTGATTGCGCCGCCGGGGCTGCCGGTGCCCTGAAGCAAGCCTGACGCGCCGCGCAGCACTTCCATGCGATCAAAGAAGATCAGGTCTTGTGTAGCCCAATTGCCCAGCGCATAGGTGTTGCGCGGGATCGGTACGCCGTCGTACTGCCAGTCATCGATCTGGAAACCGCGGGAGGTCAGGATCATACCCTTGCCTACGCCTTGAACGCCGACCAGTCCGGTGGTCTTGTTGGCCGCGTCCTTGAGATCGGTGAGGTCTTGGTCATCCATTTGCTTGCGGGTCATCACGGTGACCGACTGCGGAATTTCCTTGAGCGTGTGAGTGCCTTTGCCGATGGTCACTGCCCGCGCGGCATAGGAGCCCGAGCCTTCGGTGGTGGCGTCGGTGCTGCGTTCAACGATGTTGGTGACACCCAATTGCAGCGCCGCGTTGTTGTCCGGGGCCGGTTCGACGCTGAAGTTGCCTTGATCCGTCACGCGTAACTGCAAGCCGCTGCCCGACAGTGCCTTCTGCATCGCTTGCTCGACCGGCATCTGGCCGATCACCGATGGCGCCTGTTTGCCCTGCACCAGCGATGGCTCCAGCGAAATGATTTGCCCGCTCTGGCCGGCGATTGCATTAAGCGTGCTGGCGAGTGGGCCGGCCGGCAGATTGAAGGTCAAGTTTTGCGCCAGGGCAGGGCTCGCCAGGGTTGCCAGGGCAACGGCGACGGAAAGGGCGTGGGGCCATGTGTTGAACACAACATTCTCCTGTTTGTTTGGAAGTGTCAGGAGATAGGTGGGATGAGAAATGAAAACCGGACACAAATAAGATCGATTTACAAAAAAAATTTCACCGTTTTACTTCGAGCCAATCAGCGTCAACCACGGGCTGTAGCGATCCACCCGTATAGGCAGGGTTTCCGCCAGAGCACTGAACGCCCGGTCGGGATCATCAAGCGGGAACACACCTTGGACGCGCAAGCCTCGAACCTCGGGAGCCACGCGCACAAAACCGCGACTGTAAGGGCGTAGGGCGTCGACCACTTGATCAAGGGATTCGTCCAGCACATTCAGCCTCCCGCTCAGCCAGTCGGCGCGCTGGCGCTGATCGCCGCTGACGAGGGCAATTTGCCGGGCGTGCAGCAGAACCGACTGACCTTCTTGCACAACTCGCACTGTGCCATCGAACAACCGTGCTTCGACCGAGTGCTGCAATACCACCAGTCGACTGGCATCTCGTTCCTGGGCAACGAGGAATCGGGTACCCAACGCGCGCACTTCACCTTCAGCGGTGCGCACGCGCAACGGACGTTGGGGATCGGGCGCCACTTCAATCACCAGTTCACCGTGGCGCAGGATCACCAGCCGTTGCTTGTCATCGAAGCGCAGATCCACCGCGCTGTTGGCGTTCAAGCTCAGGCGACTGCCGTCGGCCAGATTGAAACTCTGACGCTCGCCGCGCCCAGTGTGCAGATCAGCCAGCAGCGCGTCGCCCAGCTGACTCCGTGCGCCTAGCCACATACCGCCTCCGAGCAGGCCCAGACCGGCGATCACGCGCAGGGCGTCGCGGCGCGAACCCTGAGGCTGCAATAGCACTTGGCGGGCTTCGCCGGCGTGACCGGGTAAGCGTCGATCCAGCGCGCGAACCGTGTTGAACGAACCGCCGAGACGCTCCTGTAATGTTGCCCAGGCCTGGCTGTGCGCACGATCCATCGCCAGCCATGCGTTGAACCGTTCTTGCAGTGCGGCATCGGGCGTACCGGCGCGAAGCTTTACCATCCAGTCGATGGCCTGCTCACTGACAGGGTCCAGGCGTGGCTTGCTCATGGCGATATTTCGCATAGATAGCACTGACGCAAAGCCTGTTTCATATAACGGCTGACAGTGCGCTCCGACAGCCCCAGCTTCTGCGCAATTGCGACATAGCTCAGACCATCCAGTTGGCTATAGAGGAACGTAGCCTTGACGACCATCGGCAATCCGTCGATAGCCCGGTCGATGGCCACCAGGGCTTCGATCAGCTGCAGCTGTTCTTCGGGGGAGGGGGCCAGCGCCTCGGGCAGAACGGACAAGCGCTCAAGGTAGGCCAACTCCAATTTGCGCCGACGATGACGGTCAAAGATCAGCCGGCGAGCAATGGTCGAAAGGTAAGCACGAGGTTGTTCGATACTGTCCGGATCGACGCGTGCCACCAGCATCTGGCAAAACGTATCGGCGGCGGTGTCCTCTGCATCCGCGTGATTGCGCAGATGTCGATGAATATGCTGCAGCAGCCAACGATGATGATCGCTGAAAAAGAATCCCAGCTTACGGGATGGAGGAGATTGCACTGGTCGTCTTTCCAGATGTTAGTGTGAATCGTTCTCAATACTACCTGTGTGATGAGCGACAGTGCAATCCTGGCTGAAGCGGATCAGTGTCTGGTCGGATGAAAGAGCCAAAGGCGCCGCACAGTTGGAGCAAGCGACAGCTATTGGTCGATTGCCTTCCTGCGATTATCTTGGGGGCGCCTGGTTCGGGACTACGCTAAAGCTTGCGGGCCGTCGATCAATGGTGACCCGCTGTTCGCGCTGCGTCCGTCCCTGGAGCACCCAATGCCGCCCATCACCACGCGCCTGGTGGCGCTGTTTGTTCTTTGCCTGACTCTTGAAGTGCCAGCCCAGACCAACGCCTGTCCAGCCGGCGAGAAACAAGTGTGCCTGGACGGCTGCATCTGCCTGCCAGACCTGGGACAGATTAATGGCCTCTACCAGATTGCGGCACCCGCCCTGGCGCTGTGGCTGACCCAAGCCCGTTCCGAAGCAGCCAGCGCCGGTAGCCAACCCATTCCGCCGCACATCCGGGAGCAACTGCTGCGCTGGTACGACCCCGGCGTCCTCGATACCGCGCGATACAAAGTGAGCGACAACGGCCAATTCAGCGCTGCTACCGCCATGCTGCAAAACCCCGATGTCGGTGCCGTGACGCTGATCGACATCATTCTCTTCCGGGACGCTCAAACCGCAGAACAGAACATCGCGCTCTGGGCTCACGAGTTAAAGCATGTGCAGCAGTATCTGGAATGGGGCGTAGAGGGATTTGCCCAGCGGTATACACAAGATTTCAATGCTGTGGAGGCGCCGGCTTATGCCATACAGGCTGAGGTCAGACGGTCGGTGCGGGAAGGGACATACTGACTCGACTACTTACGCAGTTTTGCCGGACTGACTCCAAGGCGTTGCCTGAAAGTGGTCGCCATGTGCGCCTGGGAATTAAAACCGCAGGTGAGGGCGATCTCCGCCAGCCGGGCTGTCGAATCGCGCATCAGTGCGCGGGCCTTGGCAAGGCGTCGGTCAATCAGATAGCTATGTGGACTTTTGCCCATTGCGTTCTTGAATGCTCGAATGAAATACCCTTCGGACAATCCAAGTAACCCCGCCATCGCCTGTACATCCAACGGGCCCGCGAGGCCAGCATCAATGAACTCGTCGAGCAGACGCATCCGGCCACCGGTTATGGAGCCTTGGGGTGGCGCCGACAACGCTACGTTGTCCTTCGCCCGTTCAGCCAATGCGAGTGCCCATGCCTCCCAATCGTCCTCCACTGAGGCCTGTAACAGCGCTGCGCGCATTCGCAGCGCGAGGGTAATGGCTTGCTGATCAATACGATTGTTGAATGCACGGTCCCCAGCCAACGCAACACCGTCGGTGCGTATCACCCGTAGATATTCACCGCCCCTGGGTGATTCGGACAACACATCACAACCAGCAGGGACGAACGCCAAGCCATTGGGTATGGCGTCGAAGGGATGTACTCGATCGCTGCCGATGGCGTGCAGACCTCGCTGGCTATCGAAGGCAAAACCAATCGCCGCCTGGGTCGCTACATATCGTGTCGCGTAAGCGGCGCCGGGCAGCAACTCGATCGCCCATGGCCCAGCCTCGATACGACGGACCGGTTCAGGCTGGGTCGGGGGCAGGAGGCGGGTTCGACGGTTCATGAGCACCATAGTAATGAAGAGGGTAGGCAAAAGTCAGGTCAGTTTTTTGAAAGCCGGCGAGATTCGCCCGTGTCTAGACTGGGCAAAACCTCAGGGAGACGACTCATGCACAGACTGACTCGCGACGATATCGAACAAGCGGCGCGCCACGTGTACCAAGTAATGCCTGCCACTGCCCAGTACGCTTGGCCACTGCTGGCCGACCGGTTGGGTTGCACTGTGTGGGTCAAGCACGAAAACCATACACCTACCGGCGCTTTCAAGGTGCGTGGTGGCATTACCTTCATGCACTGGCTCAAAACCGTGCACCCAGACGTCAAGGGCATTGTCACCGCTACCCGCGGCAACCATGGCCAGAGCCTCGCGCTGGCGGCCGGCGCGCTCGGTTTGAGGGCGTTGATTGTAGTGCCGCAAGGTAATTCGGTAGAAAAGAACAATGCCATGCGCGGCTTTGGCGGCGAAGTGGTCGAGTGTGGTCGCGACTTTGATGAAGCCCGTGAAGAGGCCGCGCGCCTGGCGCAATTGCATGGCCTCTATCTGGTCCCGCCGTTCCATGTCGAGTTGGTCAAAGGCGTGGCCACTTATGCGCTGGAGCTGTTCAAGGCCGCGCCGGATCTGGATACCGTCTACGTGCCGATTGGATGCGGATCGGGAATTTGCGGGGTGATCGCCGCCCGCGACGCTCTGGGCTTGAAAACCCGGGTGGTGGGCGTGGTTTCCACTGAGGCTGCGGCCGCCAGGTTGTCGTTTGAAGCTGGAGAAATCCTCGAAACCGCCACGGCGAATACCTTCGCTGACGGCCTTGCCGTGCGCAAACCGGTTCCCGCCGCCTTTGCCATCTACGCGGCGGCTGCGGCACGAATCGTATCCGTCAGCGATGACGAGATTGCCGAGGCCATGCGCGTGTATTACACCGATACCCACAACCTCGCTGAAGGGGCAGGTGCGGCGGCCCTGGCGGCGCTTATTCAGGAGCGTGAAACGATGGTGGGAAAAAGGGTAGGGGTGATCCTGTCCGGCGGGAATGTTGATCGGTCGGTGTATGCAAGCGTGATTCAGTGACAAAGGCAGGATTGCCGCTGCTCGGCGTAGACTGATTTCTCTACGCTTGGCGCACATCAACCTCGGGAGTCGCTACATCCATGGCCAATAAACTCACTTCCAAGATTGCGATCGTAACGGGGGCCGCCCAAGGGATTGGCGCCGCGATTGCGCGACTGTTCGTAGAAGAGGGCTGCTTTGTCTACGTCACTGACATAAACGACGAACTCGGCCGCAGTGTTGCCAGCTCACTGGGTCAGCACGCCAGTTACTTGCGCCTTGATGTGCGCAGCGAAGAAGACTGGCAGCAAGTGACGACGCAAATCCTGACGGAGCACGGCAGGCTGGACGTCCTGGTGAACAACGCAGGTATCACCGGATTTGAGCAAGGCGCCGTGCTGCATGATCCGGAACATGCACGTCTGGAGGACTGGCGCGCCGTGCACCGAACCAATCTCGATGGTGTATTCCTCGGCTGCAAGTACGCCATCCGCGCTATGCGAAATCCAGGATCAGGCTCCATTATCAACATCTCCTCTCGCTCAGGCCTGGTCGGTATTCCGGGCGCCGCGGCGTACGCGTCGTCCAAGGGCGCAGTGCGCAATCACACAAAAACGGTAGCGCTCTACTGCGCCGAGCAAGGTCTCAAAGTTCGGTGCAACTCGATTCATCCTGCGGCGATTCTCACACCCATGTGGGAGCCAATGTTGGGCACCGACGCCGGTCGTGAAGAGCGAATGGCCGCCCTGGTTCGAGACACGCCGCTCAGGCGTTTCGGCATGCCCGAAGAAGTTGCGGCTCTGGCTCTGTTACTTGCCTCGGACGAAGCGACGTACATGACCGGCAGTGAGTTCAATATTGATGGTGGGCTCTTGGCCGGCACGGCCGCGACACCTGCAACAGTGGATGACGGCGGGACATAGCTCAGCAGGGAGAGGCCCGGCAGATGCTGGGCTGCCAGTTGGGCTTTCTGGTCGGCTGGTTGGCAATTGGAGAGGCTTGCCTCACTGGCTGACACGGGGCCTGCGCCAGCCAGGGCCGGAGGTAAATCTCAACGAGCAAGCTGGGGTGTAGCGCCACTGCGAGGGGGCTGCAAATGCGGTATTCCTCAGCCTCTTCATTCCAGTGGAAATCGGTGCTCGATAAACTGTCGTTCTTGCGCTCAGTTTTGTCCCACACCGGCACAGGCGGCTTGATGTCGAACTGCGTGTCAACGCGATTGATCATCGTCTTGGTGCTCTCGACCTCGGCCGTGCGATGAGCCGGTGTGGGTTCCACATCCAGAATCACGCCGTGCTCGGTATCGATCAGATAATTCGTGGAGTAAGCGTAGAACGCCGGGCCGCCTGGAGCAGCGGTCCAGCGAGCCTGAGGATCAGTCAGTGATAAACGCTTCGGCAGCGTTTCGGCCAAAGCCTCTTCATCAAGGGCTTCAAGGTACTCACGCACGGCGCGGGTGCTCAGGGACGGATCGCTCCAGTTGACCTGTTCATCTCCCGGCACGCCGCGTTGCCGACTCGCATCTGCTTTGATGATGCTGGCGTCCACGGCAAAGCCTTCGCCCTTGACCAGGCCTGTGTCCATGCAGCGACGCAGCACCTCGTTGAACAACCAGCGAAACAGATCACTGTCCCGAAAACGGCCGTGTCGATTTTTGGAAAAGGTCGAATGATTGGGTACTCAATGCTGCGCAGAAGGTGATTGGCTGGGATGTGATTTTCAAGGTTGAACGAGTAAAACAGTCACTCCTGCCCACTCGATAACTGTCCCATCATGCTGCGTAATCTCCCGCTGGCCGATGGAGTGATTTTGCCGTAGACGACACAGGAGCGCCATTCTTAGCAAAGTCGACCCAAAGCAGACCATGGCAAGTGGTTATCAGATAAAGAGGGTTCCGCAGTTTTATCCGACTCTTGACTGGTCATTCCCAGCCCAGTTTTCTGTAGTAAGTCTTGTCTTGTTCGGGAAAGTCCGTCAGGTATTCGCCCCACTGCATGTGCGCATAATATTTAGTCATCGCTTCAAAATGACTTTCAGCCTCGACCTCCCAAACAAGCTTCGCTTCCGAATGCATAAGCGCACGCGCACCATCACCTTGAGCACCGGCTAGACAAAAGGTCTGACAGCCATCAGGTTCCTGCCAAAGTTCATGATTCATATTCGAGGTTCTGTTTTTTAAGGTCGTTATGGTGCCCGAAACTCTGATGGAACGGCCGTTATGGATCGGCTCTGTAGAAGAGACTGAATCCGAGCGCCGACTTTTTCAACAGAATCGACCCATAACAGCCATCCACGATCGGTAGCGATCGGCCAATTCCTGCCTCTCACGACTGACTGAAATCGGACCCAAAGCGGCCCCATCGGATATCTTCCTATGACTAGGGAGGCTGGGGCAATCACCTCGGCCGGCAAAGTCATCTAGCTAACTCCGCTAGTCCAGGCATGATCTCCACCTGAATTTAAGAAAGGACAGCTAATCCTTGGCCGATGAGAATAACGAGACATTCTTTACTAGTGTGTTGCGTTCGCGTGAACATCTTTACCTGTTTCTGAAGCAGAAATTGGTAAGGAGTCTAAAATTGCCATAGATCGGTCCATCCCATATCTGCGTAATGATGCGAGGGGCCGTTGGCATGTGGGCGGCTTTGGAGCCATCATCGGACCGGTGTTGGCTAAACGGATTTGAACTTGGAGGGAACCATGAGCAATCTCATTGCCAGCGGCGAGCCACCTGAAGCCGTTCGCCTTATGGTCAAGGTTTACGCCTACTTACTGCTCGTCGGATTTGCGTTTGTTCCGGCCTTTTTGATTGGCTACTTATACGTCTTTCAAGACCCCACCCTTAAATTCGAGAACCACCTGTTCCATATCATTGCGATCACGGCAGCCACCTTGGAAGGCTTGTTTGTGACGTACGTAACGTGGCGCTGCTATCAGTCATCGGGAGACCCGCTGCTGCGCTGGATGACGCTTGGCTTTCTCGGTTTTGTGCTGATCTACGCGTTGCATGGTGCGTTCACCGGGCTTGCACACCACAATATCTGGCTCTTCCTGCTTTATGGTCCGGCCTCTCGACTCGTCATGGCGACTCTACTGTTAGTCGGAATGCTGTCGTACCACCGCCCACCTGATGCCGCGGACCAACGAATGAAGTCCCGCCCGTGGCTGACCTGGATAGGACTGTTCCTGCTGGTTGACGTGGCAGTGGCGTACGTCGCAAGTTCGCCGATCGCCGGAAACCTCGCGGTGCGCCTCTCGATGGAAGGTGGTGCCCTCGTTCTTTCCACATTGACCGTGGCAATGCTCCTGCTGCGCCGTATCCGTTCGCCGCTGATGATGATTTTTGTTATCTCGGTCACCGCGTTCGCGCTGTCATCTCTTGCCTTCATCCTTGCACGTCCGTGGAACCATATGTGGTGGCTCGCTCACGCGATCTTTGCCGGTGGATTCTTCATGTTGAGCTATGGGGTCGTGCAAGCGTTTCTCACCACGCGGTCGTTCTCGAAGATTTACAGCCAAGAGGAGTTGATGGTGCGTCTTGCCGAAGCGATGGCGTATACCGAGAGCGCCCTGCAGGAACTCCAGCGCACCAATCAAGAGCTCGGGCACCTTGCGGCGACTGATCCCCTGACAGGCGCTGATAATCGGCGTCGGTTCATGGAGCGGGTCGAAGTCGAAATTGGCCGGACCAAGCGCGGCGGTGAGCCGTTCTCCGTATTGGCACTCGATCTGGATAATTTCAAGTCCATCAACGATCGCTTCGGGCATCAGGTAGGCGATGACATCCTGAAGAGTTTCGTGGAGAAATGCCTCGATTCGATCCGGCCGTATGACGGTGTAGCCCGAGTGGGCGGAGAAGAATTCATGATACTGCTACCTCAGACTTCACTTGAAGGCGCACATGTAATCGCTGAGCGCCTGCGAAGCACCGTTGCAAATAATTCTTTTCATGGCCTGCAGTGGCCAACCGTGGTCACAGTGAGCATCGGCGTATCGCAATTTGGACGCGACGGCGACACCATCGAGGCAATTCTGCGTATAGCCGATCAACGCCTATATCACGCTAAACATGAAGGCCGTAACCGTGTGGTCACTACCATCAAAACCAGCCTCCAATCTCTGCCCTGACCATCATCTCGAAGCCTCTGAAAACGTCGGCATTGCACCTCAGCATTGGGCGTTATTCGATCTCCACATTCGGAGCGCTCCCTTCAAAAGGGCTGTGGAGTCCTTCGATCGACAGGCAGCAATCGGCCGATTCTGTTGAAAAAGTCGGCTTCGGTTTCCACGGCAGAAAAGCACGCGTCTGAGATTTAAATCCGTGTTTTGAGCAGACGGATCAGGGCTCAGAATTGACGTGGCAGCGCGCAAAAAAGGCGTTTTCACCGCTCAATGCATGAGCATCCTGCCCGGGTCGACTTTTTCAACACAATCGGCCAGAAGCAGACACTCAAAAAGCGTCCTGAACGATCAGGTTCTCATGTCATGAAATCATCCAGCTGTCATACCATCGGCACATCGACAGAACGGAGGTTGATATGGGAAATGGTCAGGGCAAACGAGTCGTTGTCATTGGTGCAGGCATCGTGGGCGCGTCATTGGCGTATCACTTGGCAGGTAAAGGCGCGAATGTCACCTTGGTCGAGGCTGAAGGTATAGCTTCGGGAGTGACTGGCAGTTCATTCGCTTGGATCAATACCTCACACCCCGAACCTGACCCAATTGCGCAACTGCGCGGTTCTGCAATCAAGGAGTACCGCCGACTCGAAACGCAGCTGCCTGGTCTGAAAATACGATGGACAGGTGCCTTGTCTTACAGCGTGATGGCGAGTGGAGCGCTGCCGATCTCAGGTAACCAGACTTCGGCAAACCTGGTGTCTCGATCGCAGATTCTCGACCTTGAACCAAATTTAAAGAACCCTCCTCAGTCTGCTTTAAATGCAACTGAAGAAGGGGCGCTGGATGCAGTGGCGGTTTCGCATGCGTTAATCGCAGGTGCCGAGGCATATGGGGCGAAAACTCTGACTCAGACGCGAGTGCTCGGTTTTGTAACCCAGAGTGCAAAGGTGATCGGAGTCGAAACTACAATAGGCATCATCGATGCCGATATTGTCGTATTGGCAGCCGGGACAGGCATCTCGAAGCTGACTGACATGCTTGAAGTGTCCCTGCCAATAGAGGCCTCGCCTGCCATTTTCATCCGTTACAAGTCACAACCCAACCTCGTGCACACCCTCATCTCCAGCCCTGAAATGGAAGTGAGGCAAAGTTCGGATGGTGCGTTGCTGGCGGCAGAAGATTACTTGGACGACGCCATGGAAAATCAGCCGGCAGCGATAGCGCTTCGAACTGCCAAGACAATCCAGAACGAACTCCATGGTGTTGTTTCCATAGATCCGGAATGGGCTTGTGTCGGACTTAGGCCCATGCCTGCCGATGGCATCCCCGTCATCGGTTATCTACCAAAAGTGGGCGGCGTTTATGTTTGTGCAATGCACCCTGGAATTACTTTGGCGGCGGTAGTGGGACGCCTGGCCAGCGAGGAGATCATTGATGACAAACCGTCCAGTGCCCTTTGCCCATGCCGGCCCGATCGATTCTTCCAAGCGTAATGGATCCTCTTGTGAGACGGCAATCGGCCAGGAGCGGCCATTGGCGTTCGTGCAAACTCCCGCGTACGCACTTTTCAAACTGCCAACGTTCGTGCAGCATGCATTGACTTTAAGCAGAGGCTGAGCAAACGTTCAGTCACTCTCGAAGTTAACCCTACACATGGAAGCGAGACGGGAAATGAAGCTAATCGCTGCGCAGATCCTCCCTGTACCCGGGGAATATCAGAAAAACATCACCAGACACATTGATGTCATCCACCTGGCTGCAAGCCAAGGCGCCGATCTCGTGCTTTTTCCCGAGCTTTCCCTCACCGGTTACGAACCGAGGCTGGCTGAGGTCTTGGCGGTGCATCCGAGCGACGGCCGTTTTGATGAGTTCCAGAGATTAAGCGACCTATATGGGATGACCATCGCTGTTGGCGCGCCAACGAAGGGAACTAAAGGCACCGAGATCAGCATGATCACCTTCCAGCCCGGCCTGGAGCGCACGAGCTATTCAAAACAGCATCTACATTTCGACGAATTACCTTTTTTCACTCCGGGCACCGAGAAGCTTGTGCTGAGTCAGGAAAATTTTGTCCTTGCACCCGCCATTTGCTACGAGTCACTGCTACCAAGCCACGCCGCACAAGCCGCAGAGTCAGGCGCTCAGGTGTATTTGGCAAGCGTGGCCAAGTCTGAGGGAGGTATTGCATCGGCAAACAGTCATTATCCGATGATTGCTAAAAAGCATTCCATGACGGTGATGATGGCGAACTGTATAGGCACCGCCGACGACTTTGTAGCAGCAGGTTGTTCTGCCATCTGGAACAGTCACGGTGAACTCGTTTGCAGCGCTGACGCCTTTCAAGAGGCATTAGTTGCGTACGATGTACAGACTGGAGAAGCGAGCATTTTCAGCCTGGTTTGAAATCCCGCTCATGCTCACCGTCGCTTCCAAGATGACCGGCTGCTTTGGGTCGTTTTCAGCCGGTCACGACAGGCAGAAAACGGCCAAAAGCAGACACTCAACCCATCAGCAAAACTAGGGACAATTCAGTTAATCTTCATCCAACTTTAGCTCAAACGCTATAGGAGCGCTTCTTAGTATCTGGCCTGGCCCTGGACCAAAGCGTCTTGGTACTGTCTCTTGCTCCAATGATGTTGCCCAAATATCGCGAACTTTGGCAGAGTCGATTTGATGGCTATTTTCGGCAATCGTGATAAATCTTTTGATTAATGCTGCGATTATTGCATACGAAAGAGATATGACATGCGGAAGTACTCTAAAACCGGTCTCGGAAAAGCCATCATAGGCAATTTTGTTGTTTCTGCCGAGCAGGTAGCTTTTGGTTATCGCACTATGTGTCCTATGCGTATACTTGCTGAGGTCGCTGTAAAGATTGCTTAAGTTTTTAGCTTTATCCTGGCATTCGAATTTTTTTATGAATTCTCTAAATACCCTATGTGGAATGACTTCGTTGTTATACCACTTCGCGAGATCTTTCCTTGCTCCGTCACCAGCCAAATAAAAGTAGGCCGAAATATCCATTGTTTCTACCGCATCACGAAATAAGCGCGAGGCAATTCGATGCCTCTTTTCTTCTGTTAATTTCAAGGCATCTATTATCGCCTCTAAGGCATCTATTTGTATTAGCCAGATCGCTTTGTCGAGAGTTTGTTCATCTCGATCAAAGTGCATGTCTTTTTCTGCATAGTGACATTTTATTGATGATAGAACTTTACAAGCCTCTCGATGAAACTGCTCTTGCCCCCCATACTCATAGGGTTCATTCCATGCATCCTCTGTGTCTCTGTCCCATACAAAGCTTGGCATAAGTCTCGCCCATGAAGCCAACTGTCATTGATATGCCATGTCGCGATTTTAATCGCGATGGCGTGTCGCATAATGTTCCTTGTCGCCCTGTTAGTCCCTGTCTAGCTTTGAGGTGGTCGCGGTAGCTCTGGGAGAGACGCGACTGGATGACGGAAAGCCCTGCCACCCTCCAAATTTGATATCAGTATCGGTGACACTACTCATTTGCCATCACCGTGTCCACCGTCCACTTTCGGCCATAAGCGGCCACTCACCTCAGACATCTTTTGTGTATATGTGCAGAATAGAAATCTACCTAAATTGGACGGGCATTGGATGGGCGTGGAAGGTTGGCAATACCAACGTCTCATTCACGGATCATGGGACGTTGCTGCCGCTTCATCATTCTGACAAGACGTTCAGTAGGCTTGTCCAGTGCCTTTTCCTCGCCGAGTGATAACAGCAGCAACGGTTGCTGACCGCGCCCACGTCCGACCATTAACCGTCCTAAAAACGCCGCAGCTCTTAGGTTGTCATTGAACTCCTTTCTCAGACATCGCCTTAACCCTGACACCACGAGGTCAGCCAGCTGAATGCCAAAATCGCTTCGAGAGTCAACGAATTGGATGTCATCTCTTATCAACCTTCCGATATCCAATACATCGCTTAGGTCAACATCAACTCCGTATTGCTCTTTGAGATACGTTGGCTCCTCTGCGCAATCGTACTTTGCCATATGGCTGTAATCGAAGCCTTCGACTCTTGGCAGTGGATCATCTATAGATAACGTTTGTAGATATGGTGGGCTAAGCTTTTCGAACACATCTTCGAACTCAGTTTTTCTTGCAGGTTCTTTTTGATCCACGCGCCATACAAATGAGCCCAAAGACTCAGGGCTGACTTGGACGTAGTAGGTCACCGCTTGCGAAATTACGTAATGCATCAATTGAATTTGACAGGTGAACTGGATATAGAGCTGATCTGACAACGCAAGCAATTGCTTGGAGAGGCTTAGAATACTGTCTTTCATGCTTTGATGAACCATCCTGTCAATATGCTTCACCAACCCTTTGGCGGCCTGCAATTTATGTCCGCGTGCAGCTTCGGGGGTATTGAGGTGAGCGTTTGTTGCCAGTCCATAAAGCGTGCAATTTAACTGAGCGAGCCGGTTCAAAAGTCGAAAGTAGCTCAACTCATCGCGAACTTTCCCGAGCTTCAACTCCTCAGTTGGGGGAAAACCATTATCCACTTTGAATTGTTGGAGTGCGGTTTTAGCCGCGTCCATAGCCTCGTCCAAGATAACGACTGCGCCAACGGTGCTCCAAGCATTGGGATCGGGCGCATAGGCGAACGATCCTGACTCGTCGATAAAAATTCGCATAATTTCTCCATGCTGCGCCTAGCAGGCCAACGAGTGACGGGCGTCGAATTTAGCGGGCAGACCCTACTCATCATAGTGACGCATTGTGAAGTGGTATTTGTTCCAGAGAGGCGCGGCGTGAGTTTGGGCTTCAGGGAAATTGGGAATCGCCCCTAGATTCGTCGATAGTTCCGAGCGGCAGTTACAGGGCGATCGCTGCCTGTCGCAAGGGGCTTCAATCGACCCAAAGCAACCCTTGATGTATGTTTGTTGTCGCCAAATGTTATTGGCATTCATGGAGGATTCTGACTGATGGCACGTGTGGGATTGATACTGACACCCGGTTTTGCGGACTGGGAATATGCTTTCATTGCTGGAACTGCGTCCCCGTTTTACGGGATCGACGTCAGGTTTTTCGCTTCTGCTACGGGGCAGTTCCGCTCGCAGGGTGGATTGGCTGTAACTGTCGATAGCAGTTTGCAACAATGTCTGGACTGGAAACCGGACGTTGTTGTCGTCATTGGAGGAATGGTCTGGGAAAGTGCAGAAGCACCGGATATTCGAGGCTTTCTTCATGCTAGTCGTTCAAATGGAGCGACAATTGCCGGTATCTGTGGGGGAACGCTGGCACTTGCTAGGGCCGGGCTTCTCGACACGGTTCCTCATACCTCGAACAGCGCTGACTTCTTAAAACAGAATGCCGAAGGTTATGAAGGGCGCACGCTTTATCGAAACAGTCCGGTAGCTGTGGTTGCAGACCGCATCATAACTGCTCCAGGCCCTGCACCCGTTAGCTTCACCTGCGCAGTGTTCGAAGGTGCCGGGCTATCTTCAGAGATCATTTCTCAGTTCAGGTCAATGTTGGCAGCGGAACATCGGTGACCGCTTCGTCCTACAAAACAGCTGATCCAGGTGATGTGTTCGAGTGGCTGCTCAGCCGATTGCTGCCTGTCGTGAGGGGCAGCAAACGGCCAATAGCAGGCATTCGAGAATTGTGCGCTCGCAGTCATGTTATGGTTAGAAACTGAAAGGTAACGTACGAAAATCAAACATGGATCTGGTTCAGCTCGCCCCTGCGACATATCACACTACGGACGACTACTGGCATGTTCTTCGCGCAGGAGATGGCTCAATCTATGTCCTCGTCAACTGCGAGGCGTCTTTTGTGAGTTACGAATGCCTGATTAAGCTCAACGATGAGGAATTGCGTGACTACCGAGGCTTGGGCTGGCTATCCATTCAGCACCTGGCTAACCGAATCAATTACTTTGTCGATGATTACAATGGCCGCCGGATCACGGGCCCTTTGCTCGAAGCAGCCATTCAGGCTTCGAAGCTCTAAACATCCCTAGATATCTGGGTAATGTTCGTCAATCCGCATTCGAATGACGGCTAAGGGTAGATTGTGTTGAAAAAGTCGGTTTCTCCAAACTGCTCGAAAATTGATGGGTGGAAACACCTCTTTTGCGCGCTGCTACGTGAAATCTGAGCAAGGAAGCCACTGCCGAAAGTTAGGATTTCAATCTACGACGCGTACTTTTCTGCCCTGGAAACCGAAGCCGACTTTTTCAACAGAATCGGTAGGAAGCGGTCATTGATGGACGTTTGCTTTTGGCCGACTGGAGCCCTTCGCGACATGCAGCAATCGGCCAGAAGCAGGCGTTGATTGAATTAGGACGGCATTTAGGCTGAACAGCCTCCAGGAAAGCCGGGGCTGTTCAAATGGTCGACACAAGAGCAACGAACAGATAGGGGAGGAAGCGCATGCGGAGTCCTTTCATTGATGAGCGGCCATCCAGGCCAACGCTTGAACACTAGGGCATCTTGACCATTCGAGCTAGGTCATAGCCACGCTGACCTAGCTAATTCGACACTTCCTTATCGCGCCTACCTATATGGAGGGACTGTTCCTCATGCTGGATTTGCATGAGTGAAAGGAATGGTCTATAGCCTTATGGCTATTTGTCATGATCTGACAAGAAAGGCATAACAAGGAGGTAGTATGAAAAAATATCTAGCGGCATATTTTAGTCTGATGTGTCTGATGATAGTTCCGAGTGCGCATGCGTGGGGAAAGAAGGATATTACTGTATATTTTGAGTTGTCGGACTCTGTGCAAGCCAGGGATGATCAGTATCAGGTTATAGCCATAAATACATATGCGATGCCAGCGTTCTGCGTTGATAGCTTTAAGGGTTCGGTGGTGCGTAGTTTGATTGGTAAGAGTAACAAGGCATCGCTCGTGGTTACTTTGGACAAGATTCCGGTGTTAAATATGAGCTATGACGATAAGACAGGTAAGTGCACTATTCATGAATATCGCGAAAAAAGCTTAAATGGACAATTGCTGATTGGCTCAACTAAACCAGGTCACCAACTTGGTCTTATTTATGTGTCAGAGGAGAAAATTGATGGAATTACTAACTTAGTTAATGTGGCGAAGACAATCCTTGGTGATAAGTCTAATCTTATTAGTGCGCCTGTTACTGATGCTGTGCTGCCGTTTCTAGTCAATGCATACGAACAAGCGGCTAGGTCGGGCCTTGACTATGTGGTTGACTTTGATATTCCAGGGGTTCAAAACCACGAAAGCAAGGCGACGCTGAAAGGAACTATTGGTGATGCCGCCCCAAGGACGCTACTTACCTTTCAGCGTATTTCCAAGGATTCTGTCCTGGATACCTCCGCGTATGGCCAAATACTGAGTAAGACTATTAGTGGTGGGAAATCACCTAATGAGGTATTGGTCGCGCGTAGAGCTACTGAGGGAGGGGCATTTAAGGCCGGGGGGTTAGCCACAGTTACAAGAGAATGCGATCTTCTGAGTGCCACATATAGGGATAGCCTTAATCAGTCCGACTTGCAGAGGCTTCTAGAGTCCTATCTCTTAACAAATCATAGGAAGTATCTGACCACAGGAATGGTCGAAGATTGCTTAGCGCAACCACTGCCGTCACCTACTAAACAGTTAACATTCAAAATCCTAGCTGATGAGATTGTTGAGCCATTAAGTGAGTATGACACGTCGTTCTTGAGACGCTTGTTTAATGGTCGTTCCGAGAAGGTTCTTATGGCTAATACGAAGTTTTCTGATAAGAGCCGTGAGCTCGGCGTGTCCACTGTGTCTGAATATATTAACTTGAGTGACTCTATGCCTCTTTGTCATACATTTATGACGTATGATGAGGCTGCTTTTGTTCAGATAATAAAGTCCAAACCTTACTATGTTTATGTTGCTGTTGATCGCCTTTATAAGGTCGGAGAGGCTACTGCGGATAAAAGCTCAAAAATTGAAAGTATAACTGTGTCGAAGGATCAGGATAGCCTTTACGGAGAGAAGGATGGCGTGAGTCGTTGTTTGAACTCTGAAATGCAAAAAACTCGACTTGTGGGGCTATGAGTCAACAGAGTTTGGCTGGGGCTGTGTCTTGGCACAGACTCAGCTTGCCTTTTTCGTAGGGCAGGGCCTGGTTCCATGCAGGGTGGCTAAAATGCGCTATTTAATTCCGGTTTTGGTTGTTTGTCTTGTGAGTGTGAATGTGATGGCTGGGGGGAGAGCAGGATGAATTCAATTTAAATCCTCCGCCGTCTACTGTTAAGCTGGATAAATTACTATGGGCAACGCATTATTATGTGCACAAGGCACCTTCAGTTGCAGTGGATGGTATTCCGTTTAGGGACATAAACGGAGTGGCCCTTTCTGACAATGTTTCCTATCGAGAGTGGTGTCTTGCCGCTATTGAAGGGACTATAGAGGTTTCCTATAAGTGGCAGGTTAGGATGCTCAACTACAGTGGTCGTGAGGCGAGATCTCAAGTTGATTGTAGTGCTGTGTTAAATATAGATCCAAACAAGAAGGGGGATGAGTGGATACTGAGCACGGGGGAATCTCAATTTTATATTAGCAAAGGGAGGTTTGGAGATGGGGTTAGGGATTATCAACTTGTGCCTCTTCGAACAATTTCTGTGGATAGTAAATATATTCCAATAGGGTCTGTAGTATATGCTCCCAGTGCAAGAGGGGCTTCTGTTAAGCTTCCGTCAGGAGTGGTTGTGGAACATGACGGCTACTTCTTCGCTGGCGATAAGGGAGGGGGCATAAAGGGTTGGCATGTAGACGTATTCTGCGGAACTACCTCAACTAATTGCCTGCCAGGGGTGATTCGTGGGGATAAGCATGCGTTTGAGGCTGGCGTGGTCTCAGATCCTGCTATCGAGAGCTTCTTGCGCAGCAGGCACCGACTAGATTCACGACGCTAAGGAGCGTCTCGCTACGAGCTGTGGTGGGAGAGAACGCCAACTTGAATCGCCCCTGTGTTCGTAGATGCTTTTGAGGGTCCGCTTCTGGCCGATTTCTGCCTGTGGCCACCGGCAGCGATGGGCAGCTCTCTACCGATCATGGTGACTAAGTTTATGGTCAAGTGGAGTGCAATTTCTCTACCCAAACTTTTCAAAATCGACACTCGCCCTTGGATCGAAGATCGTAAGCGCTCCATAAACCCCACCTGCACATGAAGCGCCGATTCAAGGATGCTGAGCTCTCATTTCTCGTTCGGATCGACCGATCCGCCGGACGGTCTGTTAGTCGTTACGTCTCTGTTCAAGCCGCTTATCAAGCTCGCTTGGCGGTAAGTTCGGCGTCGAGTGAAGCGTCAGCCATACGGCCCGCAGAATGTTGATCGCGGCCATGTTCAGGTGTTGTTCGGCGGCGTGCAGGGCCAGTTCGGCTGCCAGGCGCTTGTCGGCAGCACTGAGGTGCGCCGTTTTGTGGGTCATGTCCGCATCGACGTTGGCCAACAGCCCCTGGAGTTCCTGCACTGCCTGATCCGATGCCTGACGCATGTCCGCCAGCAGGCGGCCGGCTTCGGCAGGCGTCATGGCCAAGGCGCGGACGCTGCGAAAAGTCAGGCGGGCGGGCAAGGTGGCCAAACTGAACCCCGTCGAAATTAACTTGCCAATCATGCGAACAACTCCTGTAAACGAGTGTTTCAGCAGCGTATCAGAGTAAATCGCAAAAAAATGTCTGCTCATCGCTTGCCAGAATCAACTCTCCACCTCTTTTTGGCATCAAGCGTCTGATCGTCGTCAGAAGCGGACGGTGACATCAGGCAGAAACCGACCGGGAGTGGAGGGTCGCTCCAGGAAAAACAAAATGGTTCCCTTTGGCGGTCGGAGGAGGGGTTTGGCTGGCTCTATTGCGGTAGTTTGGCGATCACCTTGATCTCGAAGTCGAAGCCGGACAGCCAGGTCACGCCGATAGCGGTCGCCGTCGGGTAGGGAGCTTCGCCCCAGTACTCGGCCGCCACTTCCCAGATGGTTTCGAATTTCGAGTCGGGGTCGACCATGAAGATGGTCGTGTCGACCACATCCTCGAAACTACTGCCGGCCTCGGCCAGGATCGCGTTGAGGTTGGCGAAGGCCATGCGAACCTGTGCCGCGAGGTCCGGCTCGGCCGAGCCATCCTTGCGGCTGCCGACCTGACCGGATACGAACAGAAAACCGTTGGAGCGAATCGCCGGCGAGTAGCGGTGGAGCTCGTACAATGCATGGCGGTCAGGCGGGAAAACGACATCACGTTTGCTGGTCATTGCATACCTCCTTCAGGGCCATCGCGGCCCGGTGTTTACGGTGGAGCCACTATAAAAAGACCACCGACCTGAATAAACGGGCAACTCTGGTCATGACTGTTTGTAGAATCCAAACTATCCAGACCCGAGTGAGGCGTGAAATGGACCGTTTCGATGCAATGCAGGCCTTTGCCCGAGTGGTGGAAACTGGCAGCTTCACCAAGGCGGCAGCCACCCTGCACATGAGCAAGACCACCGTGACGCAGCTCGTTCAGCAACTGGAAGCGAGGCTACGCGTACGCCTGCTCAACCGCACCACACGCAAGGTCAATGTCACCGCCGACGGCGCGGCCTACTACGAGCGCGTCGTCCGGCTACTGGTCGATATGGACGACGCCGAGACCAGCTTGTCCAGCGCGTCGATGACACCGCGCGGGCGGCTGCGGGTGGATGTACCCAGCCCACTGGCGCGAATGCTGCTTATACCAGCCTTGCCGGGGTTCTTTGCACGCTATCCGGAAATTCAGCTAACCGTGGGCGTGAGCGATCGCATCGTCGACATCATTGGCGAAAACGTCGACTGCGTGGTGCGTGGCGGCGAGATCACCGATCAGTCCTTGGTGGCAAGGCATGTGGGCGATTTGAAACTCGGCATCTATGCCGCGCCCGGCTATCTGCAGCGCTTCGGTACGCCGGCGCACCCCCGTGAGCTGGAGGAGGGCAGGCACAATACCGTCGGCTTCCTCTGGTTTCGTACAGGCAAAACCTTGCCCTACGCGATGCAGCGGGGTGAGGAGCGCATCGAGGCCCAGGGCCGCCCGCAACTGACGGTCGACGACGGCAATGCGTACCTCGCCGCCGGCCTGGCTGGTCTGGGCATGCTCTGGCTACCGCAGTACATGGCCAAACCGCACTTGGTCAGCGGCGAGCTGCTGTCGCTGTTTGAAGACTGGCACATGGCGCCAATGCCGATGTATCTGGCATTCCCGCCGAATCGCCATGTCAGCGCCAAGGTGCGGGTATTTATCGACTGGGTAATGGAATTGATGGCCGAGCATGCACCGGTGGTTGGGTGAAACAGGTGTAAACCCATCACACGCCGAGATCGTCGACGTCAACGTGCAAGGTACGCGTAATGTGCTGCGCGCCGCCGCCGAGGCCGGGGTCCAGCGTGTGGTGTATGTCAGCTCCGTCGCCGCAGAACGCCCTCAAGCAGGCGTTTGCGCACCTGTTGGTGCGCTGATACTGGACGCAACGCCAGGCACCGACGTGGGGGTGAATTTCCGGTTGATCTGTTGTTGCAACTGCGTCAGGTGCTGCTCCCGATTCTGCAAGGCGAGGATCTGCGCTTGCAACTCTAAGCGCTTGAGCTCGATGCCCTGATTGGCCAGTGCCAGGGGAAACGGTGCCTGATGTTTCTTGGCTGCCAGCAACTCGCTCATCTCCCCCAGTTTGAACCCCACCGCCTGGGCGCTGCGGATCATCTGCACCAGCGTCAAGTGATGGGCCGTGTACAGCCGATAACTGCCATGGCGCTGTGGGGACAGCAGGCCCAGTTGCTCATACAAACGAATGGCTTTGGGAGTACATCCCGATAACTTGGCAAGTTCACCTATATACATATTCCGCCCCCTCCCTCATCCAGCTTCGGCCCCATTCGTAACTGGTCGTTATCGACCGAACGTAAGGAGGTAGGAACCTTTAAGGCCCACCCTCCCACAACTCAGCAGCCACCTGCGAGCATTGCTACGTCCAGTAATCGACCTGATGATGCCAGCCGCTCGACAGAAGTCGCAATTCAATCCCAAGCAATCTTGTCATTTGCCAAGGCTTAGGGCAGGGTCGATACCACTGAGATCTCTGCCAAGGAGTCACCCATGTCAAAGCTATATCCCAGTATCGATCCCGAGGGGCTGGTTGAGTACTCAGTGGTCTACACCGACCGCTCGCTCAACCACATGTCGCTGTCATTTCAAGGCGTGATGAAGAACATTTCCAGGACCCTGAAACAGGTCTACAACGCCCAGGCTGTTGCGGTGGTCCCGGGCAGCGGCACATTTGGCATGGAAGCGGTGGCGCGACAGTTTGCCACCGACCAGCAATGCCTGGTGATACGCAATGGCTGGTTCAGTTATCGCTGGAGCCAGATCCTTGAGATGGGCAACATCCCGGCGGCCACCACGGTGCTGAAAGCCCGACCGGTCGACACTGGTCGCCAGGCTGCCTACGCTCCACCCCCTCTGGACGAAGTGCTGGCAGCCATTCAGGCGCAGAAGCCGCAGATTGTCTTCGCCCCCCACGTTGAAACCTCATCAGGGATTATCCTGCCCGACGAGTACCTGCGGGCCGTCGGCGACGCGGTGCATGCGGTGGGTGGCCTGTTCGTGCTGGACTGCATCGCCTCAGGCACGCTTTGGGTTGATATGCAGAAATGCGCAGTCGACCTGCTGATCAGCGCACCGCAGAAAGGCTGGAGCGCCTCCCCTTGCTGCGCCCTGGTCATGCTCAGTTCTTTGGCCCTCGAGCGCATCGAACAGACGCATAGCAGCAGCTTCGCCTGCGACCTGAAAAAGTGGCTTCAGATCATGCAGGCCTACGAACAGGGCGGACATGCCTACCATGCGACCATGCCCAGCGATTCCCTCGCGCGATTTAACGAAGTGATGAAAGAGACGCAAGCCTACGGTTTCGACAAGGTCCGCGGCGAACAACAGGCTCTGGGCGATCGGGTGCGCGCAATGTTGACCGGCAAAGGCATCAAAAGCGTAGCCGCAGTCGGCTTTCAGGCCCCTGGCGTAGTGGTGAGCTACACCGATGATGCCGACATCAAGAGCGGTAAGAAATTTGCCAACCACGGCCTACAGATCGCCGCCGGAGTGCCGTTGCAATGCGACGAGCCGGCCGACTTCCAGACCTTCCGCATCGGTCTGTTCGGACTCGAAAAACTGCAAAATATCGATCGCACGGTCAGCACCCTCGAGCAGGCACTGGACGAGGTGATGGTTAACTAAGCCCTCATCTTGCCCGCAGCACATTCCGAACTTGTGAATCCCAGGAAGGCATCCTGCCCTGGGCACTGCCGGCCCATGCGCTGATCTTCGACGAATATGACGCTGGTCGCCCGGACGTCATGTTAGAACCATAAGGGAAAGCACGTGCACGCGTCTTACTGACACGTGCGCCCTTCAGCGTTATCAGAAAAGGTTTCCAACGAAGCCTTTCACGGGGCGTGATGATCGGCGGCTGTATGACTTGGATCGACCCATACCAGCCGTTCACATCGGGGATTACCAAATCGATACAAGTGTCTATGCACACTCCACATCTTCGTACTTCAGGATGCAATAGAACGAGCCACTTGCCGGCTGGCGCCGGGTGGCTGGCCGGTGATGCGCTTGAAGGCGCGGCTGAACGCCGCCTGCGAGGTGTAGCCCAGACGCAGCGCCACGGTCTCAATAGGCAGTCGCTCGAGGCTCAGCCATTGACTGGCGAGGCGCATACGCAGCTCCGTGGCATAGCGCAGCGGGGGAATGCCGATAGTGGCCTGGAAGCGTTCCGCGAACACCGAACGGGAGGTATGACATTGCGCCGCCAGTTCCGCCACGGTCCAGTCACGCGCCGGCTCTCGGTGCAACGCCAGGAGTGCGTGGGCCAGCCTGGGGTCGCGTAATGCGGCCACCAAGCCAGAGGCATTGCCACAGGCGCATTCAACCCAGCCGCGCACGATCATCGCCGCCACTACGTCGGCGAGACGAGCGAGGATGCCTGCGAAGCCGACGCGTGCGGAGCGAACTTCGCGCTCCATGGAGGCGAGAATCGGCATAAGCCCAGGGTAACGCTGCCCCCTGGCATCAATCAGCATCAGATCTGGCATCAACCCGCCGAGACCTTGCATGCTGCCGAGTTCAAACTCCATGCAGCCGCTGAAGATAATGGTGCTGGGGCTGGCATCGGCACCAGGGGAAGCATCCACGGCGCAGACCGCATCGCCGAGAGGGGCCGCGTCGAAGCTGCCGATGTCCTGGGCGGGGACGTCCAGGCTTGAGAGAAGCTGATGGGCTTCACCCTGGGCGATAAACACGGCGTTGCCGGCCGACAACTCGTACAAAGTGCCGTCTCCCGCACGCAGGACGGCGGTGCCGACGGCGAGGAAGTGGAAATAGGCGTGCCCTGGTTTGGCTGCGAAGCCCAATCCGAAAGAGGGGCCGGCCTGGATGCGACGGTACTCTACGCCCCGCAGGCGCATGCCGCGCAACAGTTCGTTGATGAGATCGGACGATAAGGCGAACTGATCTAGAGAGGTCATTTCGGGGTTTCGGTCAAAAACTAAAGACTTTGCATCATAGAACATCCTGGTCTGCGTCCATAGACTTCTGGTTGAGATAATTTCCAGAGGTATTTAGTGATGAGTAATGGGGTGTGTGACGTTGTAGATGATGTGCGCTTTGGCAACGAGGCTGATGTAGAGCCAGCGACGCCGGCCTGGATGGCGGTATTTTCATTGGCGATGGGCGTGTTTGGATTGTTGACGGCGGAGTACCTTCCGGCCAGCTTGCTGACGCCGATGGCCGTTGAACTGGGGGTGTCGGAAGCCTTGGCGGGGCAGGCGGTGACAGTGACGGCGGTAGTGGCGCTGTTCTCCGGATTACTGGTGCCAGGCTTGACGCGAGGGATCGACCGGCGAGTGGTATTGCTGTGCTTTTCCACGCTGATGATTGCCTCCAACTTGCTGGTGGCTTTCTCTTCCAGCCTGATGGTGCTGCTGATCATGCGGATTTTGCTAGGCATCGCACTGGGCGGCTTCTGGAGCATGGCGGCGGCAGTGGCGATGCGCCTGGTGCCGGCGGCGCTGCTGCCGCGGGCCCTGTCGATTATTTTCAGCGGTATTGCAGTGGGCACTGTGGTGGCGGTGCCGCTCGGCAGCTATTTGGGCGGACTGTATGGCTGGCGCAGTGCCTTTGTAGCGGCCGCCGCCGTCGGGGTAGTGACGCTGGTTTTCCAGCTTTTCACGCTGCCGCCTCTGGCACCGCGCAGGACGGCGCGGTTGAGAACGGTGCTTGAAGTGCTGCTGCGTCCCGGCATTGCCGTGGGCATGCTGGGTTGCGTGCTGGTGCACACAGGGCACTTCGCGTTGTTCACCTACATCCGGCCGTTTCTGGAAAGCACAACCGGCGTGGGGGCCGAAGGATTGGCGTTGATGCTGCTGAGTTTCGGCGCGGCTAACTTCGTCGGCACGCTGCTGGCCGGCTGGCTACTTGAACGTAGCCCGCGCGGGACGATGGTACTGATGCCTGCGCTGGTCGGCGTTGCAGCATTAGCCCTGGTGTTGCTGCCTGCTTCTGTGCCGTGTCAGGCGTTGTTGTTGGCACTTTGGGGCATGGCTTTCGGCGGTGTACCAGTGGCGTGGTCAAACTGGGTAGCCCGGGCGGTGCCAGATCAGGCGGAAAGCGCGGGAGGAATGGTAGTGGCCTCGGTGCAGTCGGCGATCGCTGCGGGTGCCGCTGCCGGGGGCGCCATGTTCAGTTTCAGTGGCATCGCCGGCGTATTTGTCGCCGCCGGTATCCTGATGCTGCTCGCAGCGCTGTTGATCGGGATGCGGGTCAAGCTCGAAGCGCCAGGGCACGGCGCTGAGGCTGGTCCGGTGCTGCATCTTTAAGATGCGTGGTCGCTGGTTCGGATTCAGCGAATAGCTGCTTCTGGCCGATTGCTGCTTATTGAGTGAAGCGGTTGAAAAGAAAGTTTCGCAACAGCCTATGGTACAAACTTTGGCTTCCCACACATCATTCACCGGCTAAATCGATCAGTCCCTTTTAACCATTGCAATAGGTGGGTGGCTCGGTAGAGGCAGCAATGTCCCACGTCAGCATTACTTGGGTGATGGCCGCATCAATGACCCCATGCTGCGTGTTATCCCGAGCAAGGATGGAAATACCCTGCAGGAAACTGTCGAACACCGTAGCCATCGCGGGCGCGTAAATATTGCCCGGCAACTGACCGGTACTGACACCCCGCTCAACACACGCCAAAATCCCCGCGCGAGTGCGGGCGCGAGATTGGGTCAGGGCATTGACCACCCGCGCATTCTCTGGGCTGGGCGCGCTCATCACGCCGAGGGCCACCATGCAGCCCTTGGGATGGCCTTCTTCACATTGCATGCGCGCCGACTGGCGCAGCGCGGTCTCGATGGCCTGGCGTGGCGGCAGGCTCTCGTCCCACAGGCATTCGGTGACCAGGGCGAAGGTCGCCAGGTAATGCTGCACGCACTCATCAAACAACGCTTCCTTGGAACCGAACGCCGCGTAAAAACTCGGCGCGGAGATCCCGCCACCGAGTCCGGCTTTCAACTGAGCGAGGGAGGTCGCGTCGTAGCCGTGTTGCCAAAACAGGTGCAAGGCCTGTTCCACGGCGTGGTCGCGGTCGAAGGTGCGGGGGCGGCCCATTTGCGCCATTTCAAGGCTCCTCTGGATGACGAGATAAATACTAGTCGATACATAAGTCGTTGACAACGAGCGCTGGCTGCCCTCAACATTTGTATCGATCAGTATTTAAATCTGAAATCCTCGCTCAAGGAGTCTCCCGTGACACCCTCAATCACCTTATCGGCAGCGCCCGACCGCCTGCCCATCGGCGCGTTGCTTGCTCTGGCCATGACCGGCTTCATCTGCATCGTCACCGAAACCCTGCCCGCTGGCCTGTTGCCGCTGATCAGTGAAGGCCTGGCGATTTCCCCCTCCATGGCCGGCCAGATGGTCACCGCTTACGCTCTGGGCTCGATGCTGGCGGTCATCCCCATGACCATCGCCACCCGCGGCTGGCGCCGCCGTAACGTGCTGCTGCTGACCATCGTCGGTTTCTTGCTGTTCAATTCCATCACCGCGCTGTCATCCCATTACGGCGTGACTCTGGTGGCGCGCTTCTTCGCCGGTGTCGCGGCGGGGTTGGCCTGGAGCCTGCTGGCCGGCTACGCACGCCGCATGGTTGCGCCCCATCAACAGGGCAAGGCGCTGGCGCTGGCGATGGTCGGCACACCGATTGCTCTGTCCCTGGGCGTGCCCCTCGGCACCTGGCTGGGCGGCCTCGTGGGTTGGCGCACCACCTTCAGCATCATGTCGGCCCTGACCCTGGTGCTGATCGCCTGGGTACTGGTGAAAGTCCCTGACTACCCACCCCAAGCCGCGCACCAGCGCATGTCGCTGCGCACCGTGCTGACCACGCCGGGCGTACAACCTGTGCTAGCGGTGGTGATCAGTTGGATGCTGGCACACAACATTCTCTACACCTACATCGCACCGTTTGTGGCGCCGGCGGGGTTGGGGGATCAAGTGGATTTGGTGTTGTTGGTGTTTGGTATTGCGGCGTTGGTGGGGATTTGGGTGACTGCCAAATTGGTTGAGCCATTGTTGCGCAAGACTGTGTTGGTGAGCTTGGCAGCGTTTGCGGCCGTTTGCGTGATGTTAGGTTTTTTGGGTAGCGTGCCTGAGATGATCTACATCGGCGTGGCGGTTTGGGGGTTGAGCTTCGGTGGGGCGGCGACGTTGCTGCAAACGGCACTGGCGGATGCGGCGGGGGATGGGGCGGATGTGGCGTTGTCGTTGAATGTGGTGGCCTGGAATAGCGCGATTGCTGGGAGTGGGGTGGTGGGTGGGGTGTTGCTGGATAGGTGGGGCGTCGCCGCATTTCCATGGGCAATGGTGGTGTTGGTGGGTGTGGGGTTTGCAATTGTCTGGAACGCTCGGGTTCACGGCTTCAAATCGGGCCCGCGTGGGGCTGGCAGGCCTGCGGTTACGGGGCACTAAACCACATGAAAAAGCGGCTATCTGAGGGGGCGGCCTTAAATCGATAGCAAACAACATTTCGACCTTTTTACGCTCGTGGCGAGAGCGCACGTATTGCGCCGTCGCTGCGATGCGCCGAGCCACACCCCGAGCGGCTTCATGGACGCTGCGGGCGATCTTGCGAAACGCAGTGTTCGGGCAGCACTTGGCTTTCATCGGACACGTCGCGCAGTCGGTCTGTCTGGATCGGAAGATGATGGTGTTGACTTTGGTGACGTGCGAACGCTCGTTCTTGAAGGCTCGCCATTCTTTGGGTTGTAACTTTCAAAGATGTAAGCCTGGACGTGGTTGCCAAGTCTTTGGAGTTTCTGGAGGCTTCCTACCAAGGAGAATCCCCAGATCAAGCTCTGGATGAATGCATTCGAAAATCAGGGTTCTATTCGCCATCAGGGAACTGAATCTACATTTTTCAACAGAATCGGCCGATGGCTGCCTATCGCGAAGGGCTGCAATCGACTGTGGATTCAACCGGTCGATGCAACAAATTGGCTAAAACGTTCATTAATCGTCGGCGCACGCCACCCGTGTTTTATAAAGAGCAACTTTCGCGCCGGCTGGCTTTGCTGGAACGAAGCCCGTCCACTGGGCTCCTCCCCAGCAATAGCAATCCCAGCAGGGTCAATCCGACACCCACTATTGCACTGACGGTCAACGGGTCGCCGAACTGCAGCCATGCCCAAATCATGGTCACCGGTGGTGTCAGAAAAAGTGCACCACTGATGCGTTGAATGCTGAAACGTTGCAGGCACAGCCAGTAAAATCCATAGCCACCCAAGGTCGCGAAGACCACTAGCCACAAAACGCCCCCTGCAAAGCCTGCGCTGGTCGGCGGCCGTATTTCCCCTTCGAGGCAGGCCAGCACCGTAAACACCGGGATCACTGCACATACCTGAATGAACAGCGCAGTCGGGGCAGGCATCGATGTACCGGGCGAAGCTTTCTGGTACAGCGTGGCCGCCGCCAGGGAGAGGACTGCCAGCAGTGGCAAGCTGTAAACCCAGAGGTCAGCGGCATCCCATTCGACGCTAGTACCGCTGGCCACCAGCATGCCGGTCAGACACAGCGCCAAGCCCACCCACTGCCAGCCGTGCGTGCGCTGCCCAGGCACGCAACCTGCCAACATCACAATCGTCAGTGGCAATAGGTTGGCGATGAGTGAGGCAGTGCCCGGCGCCACACCCAGTTGAATGGATCCAGCGATCGGTCCGATGTAACCGCCAATCGCGAACAACCCCAGCAGTCCTTGATGTGCAACATCACTGCCGCGTAATTCACGCAAACCCGCCCAAGCGAAGGGCAGCAACACCGCCGCCGCCAGGATGAAGCGCCATAAAGAGGCCAGATAGACGCTTCCCTGATCGGCCACGTAGCGATAACCGATGAAACCAGAGCTCCAGCTGACGACCATGGCCAACAGCAACACGCCGCTAGTCAAAAGTGATAAGCGAGTTTGAATAACGTTCATCGAATGGCACCTGACAGGGGGCTGAGTTCGATGGTATGAGTAATACTCTGATGCAATCAAACGATACGATCAGAACCACTGATGCAGGATTTATAAACCATGACCGAAGCGCTTGATATTGAATTGCTGCGAACTTTTCATGCGATTGTGCGCTTTGGGCAATTCCTGGCTGCTGCAAGCTTTTTGAACAAGAGCCCATCGGCGGTCAGTCTGCATGTGCGTCGCCTGGAAGCAGTGGCAGGGGGGCGCTTGTTGGAGCGCGATAATCAGACAGTGAGCCTGACTCCTCTGGGCCGGCGCTTTACGCTGCAAAGCGCCGAACTATTACGGCTCCACGACCAACTGCTTGCCAGCTTTACCGCGCCGGTGGCCAGTGGGCGAGTCAGACTGGGCATTTCCGAGGAGTACGCCGGCGCGGTACTGGGTTGTACGCTGCCGCACTTGACGGCGGATTTTCCTTACATAGAACTGGAGGTAGAAACCGGTGCCAGTGGCCGCTTGAACACCCGCCTTCAGCGTGGGCAATTGGATATGGCGCTGTTAGTGGCGCCGGTTGATGGTGCTACGTCGCAGATGCGCTGCATAAAGACCTTCGGCATCACGCAACCGGTCTGGGTTGCCGCCCACGACTACATACAGGACCTCACCAAACCGGTCCCCCTTGCATTGCACGGCAAGGGTTGCCCGTATCGAAGCGTGGCTGTTGACGCGCTGACCCAGCAAGGTCGGCGCTGGCGGGCGGTGATCATGAGCGCCGGGGTCACTGCATTGGAAACCGCCATTGAGGCCGGATTGGCCATTGGCATCGTCGACCGTGCCCAAGCGCGTCAAGGCATGCGCGTGCTGACTGTTGCTGACGGGTTTCCTGAGCTACCCGTGCATGAATTACGACTGATGTTGGCCCCGGGGGAGTTGAGTGAGGCAGGGGAGGTGTTGGTGGGATTGATCAGTCATGGCTTTGAGTGTTAACGCGTCGGAATCAGTAGCGAGCGACCGATTTTGGCCGATTTCAGCCTGTCGCGAGAGGCAGAAAACGACCCATAGCGGCCAGTCGGCAGCTAGCAGGTGAAATCCGCTGAGACGACGCTAGAGAGCATCCGTCATCAAGCTATTTTCAATATGCCTCACCTTCATCTCCTTCAATACTGCCTGCGAGTGCTTTCGCAATTTCCTTGGCCTTAATGATTGCCGCATCGCTGTAGACGAAGGAAATCATCCCCCTGCGATAATCAAAGAGATATTGTTGCTGTGTTAGTGGAGACGTCCAAATTGCTGAGTTTTTCCCGCTGGAAACAATGGTTTCACCGGTGACGGGATTTCTGCGAGCAAACTCGTTTTCTAGCTTCATCGATGGATCACTTGCGCAAAGTGATTGCCATTCTTCAAGAGCTATTTCCATTGGTCTGACAATATGAAGTTCGTAGGCCATAGGTGTGCCGGCTCCTGACTTTTGGCTGTATGTGAAGAGTTTGTGAGACACCTAAATGTCAGTGACGGCTGAGGCTAGCGACTGACGGCAGAGGTGTCCAGTGACTCCTTCTGGCCGATTGTGCCCGTTGCAGATGTCTGCAATAGGGCTGCTGAATTACCTTTTAGAAAGCCGCCGCATCGGTGATAGCTGCCTCATATGCATGCTTCTCAAATGTGAAGGGGCCAACACCGTCTATGATTTGAGGCTCTTCATAGCCGTTCTCGTAAGCAAAGGAATCCCAAGTGAAACAGTCATCGTTTTGGCGAACATATACTGAGTAGGCGCCACACCCGATGTCGCCGCACTCGGGGCAGATGTAAAGGAGTATACGACCACTTTCTGTTTCAGCGTGTTCGCGTAAAAGTAGGCGAGAGTTAGATAGGCTGTTTGGCTCCGGGAAGCCCTTGACGAAACAGCCCATGAAATCTGAATGACCACCATCAGCTAAGACGAGAGCATTGAGCAACGAACGTCCGTTAATCAGAAAATCGATGGAGAATCGTTCGGCCACGGTGCAGCCATTTGAGGAGCTTCCCGGACGAAACAACTGTTGAAATGTGAGGGAACTGGTGTCCATTCCTGCGAACCATTTTATGCACTGAATGTGCGTGGGATTACATACAACATTGAAGGGGGCAAGGCAAATTTCATCGGGTGATTGACCGCTTATGGCCGATTTCAGCCTGTCACGAAGGGCTGCAACCATTCCCCGGTCCATACACTCCTCAAAAGTCACCAACAAGCGGCCCATAACCATGGTTCGCGTTGGGGCGATAGGCGAGCAGTCGGTACAGGGCGAACGATGGCCCCGGTCGCATAAATTTGAAATGCACGGCGTTGCTCGACAGAATCGCGCCCTGATCTGGCCAAAGCTGCCGGAGGTTCGTGGTGAAAAGGGGCTGCAGTTGAACGAACAGACATTGTCCATGCGCCTGGAGCGCGTGGCTGCGCATGTGCCAGCAGGTGCGTGCCTGGCCGATATCGGCTCGGATCACGGTTACCTGCCTGTGGCGTTGATGCGCCGTGGTGCCATCGCGGCGGCGGTGGCCGGCGAGGTGGCATTGACGCCGTTTCGCTCGGCCGAACGCACCGTGCGCGAGAATGGCCTGGACTTGCGGATCACCGTGCGACTGGCCAATGGGCTTGCGGCGATCGAGCCGGGAGACGGGATCACGGCGATCAGCATCTGCGGCATGGGCGGCGAAACGATCCGCGACATCCTCGACAGCGGCAAGACGCGTCTGAGCGGCCAGGAGCGCTTGATCCTGCAGCCCAACGGCGGCGAGCAGCCACTGCGCCAATGGCTGATGGAAAATGGCTACCGCATCGTCTGCGAGGAATTGCTGCGGGAAAACCGCTTCGACTACGAAATCATCGTCGCCGAGCGCGCCGGGCCTGTGGTGTACACCGCCGAAGAACTGTACTTCGGCCCGCTGCAGATGCAGGCCCGCAGCCCGGCGTTCCTGTTCAAGTGGCAACGCAGGCTGCGCCAGAAGCAGCGGACCCTGACCCACTTTGCCCGGGCGCGGCAAGCCGTGCCCGAGGAGAAGGTGCAAGACATCGCGCGGCATGCGCGGTGGATCACCGAGCTGCTAGGTTGAGCCCCGGTCCAGGGTTTGTACGAAAAGTCGCCGAGCGGCGCCCGGCAAGGTGAAGACAGGCGAGAAATGGCAGCCAGAAACCGGTCAGTAACGGACAAAGCGTCTTATCCGGATGTTGCCTGATTATTTGCGCTGCTCAGCCACCAACAGCAACGACTGCGGCACAGGACTTTGCGGGTGCTGCGGCTCCTGCAAGCCGGCCAGCCAAAAACCGGCCATGTCCAGGGCATTGAGCCAACTGGACAAAGTGCGAAAGTACCAGGGCATGGGTTGCCACTGCCCCTCGAACCCAGCGAAGGTCTCTTCCCGCCAACCGTCCTGATAGTCGCCCGCCGCCGCGGTCCACGGATGCAGCGTCTGGATCACCAGCACGCCGCCGGGGGCGAGCAGGGCGTACATGGCGGCGAGCAGCGGGATGATGTCCTGGTGCAGCAGGGCGAAGTTGGCGCAGATCAGGTCGTAGTCGCTGCCGATGTCCACCTTCGCTTCCACCAACTCTTCATAGCTCGCCAAATGTACCCGCGAAGAACCTGCCGCCCGCGCCGCCTCGACCAGCGTCGCATCGCCATCCACACCGACCGCCTCAATGGCCCGTTCAGCCAGCGCACGCAACAACCAACCCTCGCCGCAGCCAAGGTCGAGCACGCGCTCGGGCTGGCGACCTAGTACCGCCAGCAGGATTGCCTGGTTGGTGACCTTGAGGCGACTTTCGATGGTGCCGGTATGGATGGCTTCGATCCACGATTGGGCGTTGTGGTGCCAGCTTTGGAGGAGGGTGGATTCGGGGGTTGGCATTTCGATGTCCGGCGTTGATGGTTGACCGCGAACCCAACGGCTCGCTTCACTGCCAAGCTATTAATTTCTGCACTCCGCCAACACCACTTGGCAGGTATCCGGCGTGCCACCGGATCGGCCGGCATAGCGTATGCAGTTATTCATGGATTTTTTGCGAGCCATGTTCAAAGTAGAGCCCCAAGCCAGGCCGCCCTCGCCGGCAGTGGGTAGCGCTTTTGCGTAGCAACTTGAGCCTATGTTTGAGGCCGAATAGCGAGCCGTGGCAGCGTTGCCTGCACATCCCGCTGTCAGCGCCAGGTTGATGGCGAGCAGGGAAGGCAGGAACCATGGCGAGCATTGGCGCGCAGATTTTCCGGTCATCCCGTTTCCCCTGTATCAAAAGGCTAGAGGCGTGCTTGAGGTCGTGCTGTACTCAGATTAGACGGTGTTGCACCTGTCCAATCGGTCACTCATCTAAATCGACAGGCCGAACCGAAACTCCTGCTCTGCCCCTTCTTGCCGAGATACATGTTCGACCGAGAAGCCACACCGTTCGAGTACTTTTGCCGAACCGATATTTGCAGCGTATACGTTGGCAACCAGTTGTTTAAGGTTCCACTGCAACTGCGCCTCCTGGATCAGATGCCTCACCGCCAGCGTTGCCAGTCCCCGTCCGCAAGCACTTTGAGCAATCCGATAGCCGACTTCTGCCGACCGCTCGGACATGTCGATGCCTTTCAGGTTTGCTCGACCCACTATTTTTCCGCCAGGCTCCTCGATGACAAATGGGTGCCAGGTTCCGGCGGCAAAATCAGACAAATAAGCCGTAATGTGGTTGGTGACGCCCTGCACCGAGTAAAAAGCAGAATCGCGCGCGTCAATGTGGCGCTCGAACCAGTCTCGATTGTCCAGTTCAAAGGTCAGCAACGCCTCAGCATCAGTGCTTTGCAGGGTACGAATTTTGACGGGCTTCATAGGATCGCTCCCCTTACTGGTAGAACTACTTGGATAATTGTGCAGTGGAGCAACTCCCCACTTTTAGCCGAAATCAGCCATTGGTAGGGTGACAATGTCCGCATCAAGCATTTTCAAGAAGCTTCATGTGAGTGGCATTGTCATCCTCTAAAGGTTGGAAGCCGCACCGAACATAAAATACCGCTCCACCCGAGGTGTCGGTGGATAGACGTACGATTCGGAATCGCTGAGCGGCGTATTCGAGAAGATGACTCACGATGCTTCTTCCTACGTGTTGACCTCTTGATGAGCGCGCGACATACACCCTGCGCAGCCTGCCGATGTCCTTCTGCGCATACGGGTCATATGAAAGGCCTCCAATAGCTACTAAACGGCCATCCAGATACGCCGCCATAAGGCATTCGCCAGGGGCATCGAAGCGATTGGTCCCGGTTTCCCATTCGGCAATCAAGCGAGTGAGAAATCTGAATCCCTCCGCGATTGCCTCTTTCTCCAGTATTCGGATCTGCGCAGGAAGCGCCGTGATCTGCTGGATTACCACTTCATTCACCTGAAGCCCTCGACTTGTAACGGCTCTTTACCTTACCGGAACGATGTTCGGCAGTGCCAGGTCAACGCATACGCCTTCTGTTCAGCCCCACATCACACGTTTGAACGCGCAAGTCGAGAAATATACTTCCACGCGTTGCTAAAAAAGCAATAGTCATTTGCAATTCGCACGGATTGTGGCTCTAAGAACATCAAGTTAGCCTCTGTACACCTTAGGAATTCATCAGATCTGTATGAGATTCCTCCATGAGTCAGCAGGTTGAACGAGCGTAGATTCAAGGCGCCCCGCATCACCTGCATGCCTCGCAGCTAATCAACATGCCACCCATAAATCCTGGAAACTCCAATGTCGAAACTCTTCGAAGAATTCCACTTGGGCGACACCACGCTCAAAAATCGTGTAGTCATGGCGCCGCTTACTCGCTCTCGCGCACCTAATGATGCGGCCGACGAGCGTGTTGCCTTGTACTACACGCAACGCGCGACCGCTGGCTTGATCGTCAGCGAGGGCACTCCTATATCCCGTGAAGGGCAGGGCTACCTCTTCAATCCTGGCATCTTCACCGCCGAGCAAATCGCCGGGTGGCGCCTCACGACTCAATCGGTCCAATCCGTTGGCGGCAAGATGTTCGCGCAAATCTGGCACGTGGGTCGTGTCTCGCATCCTTCCATCCAGGAAGGTGGAAAACTGCCTGTGAGCGCCACAACAAAGCAGCCCGTTGGCGCGACAGCGTTCGGATACGACGCTGATGGATCTCCGGCGCTGGTGGCGCCGCCTGCGCCCCGTCAGCTGACGACAGACGAGGTCTCGCGAATCGTTGGTGAGTTCGCACAAGCGGCTGAAAATGCAGTCGAGGCGGGTTTTGATGGTGTAGAGATTCACGGTGCCAATGGTTATCTGCATGAGCAATTTTTGAATCCATTGGTAAATGATCGTACAGACCAGTATTCGGCAGGTGAGTTGGCCAACCGTCTTCGGTTCACCCTGGAAGTCATTGACGCGGTGGTTGCCCGAATTGGCGCAGGCCGTGTGGGCATACGCATTTCGCCCTACGGGCAGCTCTTTGACATGCCCTTGTATGACGAGATCGATGAAACCTATACCGCGCTTGCTGCCGAGATAGGCGCTCGCCAATTGGCGTACGTTCATGTCATGGATCAGTCCGGTTTCCCTGCCCCTGGGACTGAAGGTGGCGGTGGCGGCCCGAAAGCGGCGTTTATCAATCTTCTGTCGATCATGAAATCGAAACTGGCTGACACGGCGGTCATACTGGCTGGCGGCATGACACGCGCGCGTGCAGAAGAGCTGATCAATGACGGCGTTATCGATCTCGCCGCATTTGGCACGCCCTACATCAGCAACCCTGATCTGGTGGAGCGTCTGAAAAATGAATGGCCGCTGACCGAGGCGAAGCGCGAAACCTTTTACGGTGGCGGGGCGCAAGGCTATATCGATTACGCCCCGCATCAAGATTGAGATGGCTAGCTCGGTAACAACCGTCCGATCTGTAACGTGCAGATTTCGGTCGTGCTCGATGACGGAAAATGCTCCACTGGTCACCGCATCCTGATGATTTCAGCGGACCCGCTGGCGGAGATTTCCCATGCATCTCAAAGCGCACCGATACTTTGCAATGGTTGCCGTCACCGGCAGCTTCTCTGCGACGGCGCGTCACTTCCGTGTTCCAGCCTCCTCGGTATCGCGTTTCATCGCGGCCCTGGAACGGGAGGTTGGTCAGCAACTGCTGTATCGAAATACGCGCGCGGTAAAGCTGACCGATGCGGGTGAGCGGTATTACGTACAGATTCGAGAAGTGTTGGAATTGCTGGACGCGGCCGATGAGGAGGTCAGTGGCAAGTGTGGAGAGATTCGCGGCCTAGTACGGATCAACGCGCCCGTCGCGTTCGGTAGTCTACACATCGTGAAGCTGTTGAACGGTCTGTATGACAAGTACCCGGAATTGACTGTGGAGCTTACCGTCACTGATGCCTTTATTGATCCTGTTCAGGAAGGTGCAGACATCATATTCCGGGTCGGACATTTAGAGGATTCCGGCTTGATTGGCCGGAAAATCTGCGACCAGATGTACGTGCTCTGCGCTAGCGCAGAGTATCTGGAAAAGTATGGCCACCCCAGCTCGCCGCAGGACCTTCAGAACCATGCTTGTTTGGTTTACAAAGGAACGGGAGGGGCGCAGCGCTGGTATTTTCGGCAGCCCGGAAGCGACAACGCGCAGATCATCGAGGTCCATGGCCCGTTGCGAAGCAATAATGGGCAGGTCCTGGTGGAAGCAGCGCTCGCAGGCAGGGGCATCGTGTTTTTTCCTTCGTGGCTGTTTAGCAGAGACAGCTTCCTCAAGAAGCAGCTCATTCGGCTTTTGCCCGAGTGGGAAGGTTCGGTGGAGCAGTCACCCAGCCAGATACATCTGCTATCCCCTGAGAATCGGTTGAGGTCCCAGAAGGTACGCGTGGTGTGGAACTACTTCCTTGATGCGATTGGCACGCCGCCCTACTGGAATGACTTGGGGGATGCTCCACAATAGCTGCTACTGCTGACCACTTTTCCCATTACGAGGATTCCGCCATGCGCAACTACACAGTTGAATACCTGTTCAACGGCGAGCCCCGCACCCACATGTTCGAACTCAAGCAGCCTCGGCTGCCCGTCCATGAGGCGGCGATGCATCTGCTACAACTGCATTTTGGGGATGGAGAGAACAGCCTGATCATGCCCACGGCGGACGCGACGCCGGGGGAGATTTTAGAGCAGGCTGAGCGGGTAGGGCTGACGCAGATTAAGGTCGTCGATTAACCCGGTTGATGGTTGGTGCCCACATCCTCCCTACACAATTCACAACCCCCAACCCTCCCGCACAGCCGTCCGAATCCCCTCCAGCAACATCGCAAACGCCGGATTGTCATTGTTCTCGCGCCAGATCAAATGCAGTTCGCTTTGTACGCCTTCGCCCAGATCGATATCGCGAAACACCACATTCTTGAACACCACGCTGGTGGCGCAACGAGGGACCAGGGCCAGTCCCATGCCGGCGTTGACCAACGCCAGGATTGTCAGTGAAGAGCCGAGCCATTGCACGTATTCCGGGGCGACGCGGGCAGAGCGAAGCATGCCGGTGAGCAGTTCGTTGAACGGCGGATAGGCGGCGTGGGAGTACATCAGGAACGGTTGCGCGTCGAGGTCGTTGACCGTCACGGTCTCGGCATTGGCCAACCGGTGATTGCTGGGCACGGCCAGGACAAACGGCTCGCGCACCAGGCACTCGGTGGCGTAGCCCGGTTCCAGTAGGGGCGCGCGGACAATGCCCAGATCGATGCGGCGCGCACGAAGGGCTTCGTGCTGCTGGTAGGTGTTCATTTCCGACAGATCGATTTTCACATGGGGCTGTTTGAGTCGAGCTTCGGTGATGACTTTGGGCAGGAATTCGTATACCGCGCTGCCGACGAAGCTGATGTTGACCGAACCGATGTCACCCTCGGCGAAGCGTCGGGCGGTGACGGCGGCTTGCTGGGCGCGCTCCAGCAGGTTCTGCGCTTCGATGAAAAAGGCACGGCCGGCCGCAGTCAGGGCGACGCTGCGGGTGGTGCGGGTGAACAGCTCGACGCCGAGGTGGTGTTCCAGTAGCTGAATCTGTCGACTGAGGGGCGGTTGCGTCATGTTCAGTCGTTCGGCGGCACGGCGGAAGTTGAGTTCGGTCGCGACCGTGGTGAAGCAACGCAGTTGCGTGAGTTCGAACATTGATCTAATCCAGGTATCAATCGAATGCCAAGTTAGATTAGACGGGAACAATTGCCGCGTCCATCATCGGCCCGTCCCTAAAAAAACAATGATCGGGAGTTGCCCCTTGAATACCCTCCAGAGTCCGCCGGACCCAAATGTGCTTGCCCGCGCAGCGGCCAAGGTGAAGCGCCATGTGCTGCCGCTGTTCGTGGTGATGTTCATCGTCAACTACATCGACCGGGTCAACATCGGCTTTGTGCGCAGCCATTTGGAAACCGATCTGGGCATCGGCGCGGCCGCCTACGGTCTGGGCGCCGGGCTGTTTTTCATTGGTTACGCCATCTTCGAAGTGCCTTCCAACCTGCTGCTGCAACGCTACGGTGCGCGTGCCTGGCTGACGCGCATCATGTTTACCTGGGGCGCTGCCGCCATGGCCATGGCGTTTGTGCGCGGCGAAACCAGTTTCTATGTGCTGCGCTTCATTCTTGGCGCCGCAGAAGCGGGTTTTTTCCCCGGCATCATTTACTACTTCACCCAATGGCTGCCGTCGACCGAGCGGGGCAAGGCCATGGCGATTTTTCTCAGCGGTTCGGCCATCGCTTCGGTGATTTCCGGCCCGGTGTCCGGTGCGCTGCTGAACGTCAGCGGGCTCAGCCTGCACGGCTGGCAGTGGATGTTCTTGATTGAAGGCTTTGCCTCCATCGTCCTTTGCGGGTTTGTCTGGTTCTGGCTGCAATCGCATCCGCGTGAAGCGAAGTGGCTGAGCGCCGAAGAAAAGGACGCACTGATCGGTGCCATCGCGCTGGAACAACAGGCCCGCGAAGCCACGCAGACAGTCAAGCCGTCGATGTTCAAGTTGCTGGCCGACAGGCAAATCGCACTGTTCTGCTTCATCTACTTTTCCATCGCCCTGACCATCTATGGCGCCACGTTCTGGCTGCCGAGCATGATCAAGAAAATGGGCAACCTCGGCGATTTCCAGGTCGGCCTGTTCAACTCGATTCCGTGGATCATTTCCATCATCGCCATGTATGGCTTTGCCGCCATGGCCAGCAAATGGAAACACCAGCAAGCCTGGGTGGCATTGACCCTGGTGATCGCCGCGTTCGGCATGTTCATGTCCACCACCGGCGGGCCGATCTTCGCCTTCGTCGCCATCTGTTTTGCGGCCATCGGTTTCAAGGCGGCCTCGGCGCTGTTCTGGCCGATTCCGCAAGGTTATCTGGATGCACGCATCGCCGCGGCGGTGATCGCCTTGATCAACTCCATCGGCAACCTCGGTGGCTTCGTCGCGCCAACCGCGTTCGGTTTCCTGGAGCAGACCACCGGCTCGATCGAAGGCGGTTTGTATGGTCTGGCAGCCACTTCGATGGTGGCGGCGGTGGTGATCTTTTTCGCCCGCACGGCACCCCGTGGCGACGCGCTCCGCGCACTGGCCGGCCAACCTGCCGAAGACGCGGCGGCCACTAAATCCATCAGTCATCCAGTATTGAGTTCAGATCCAAAGGGAGCAGCCTCTTGAAAATCAAGCGAGTCACCGTCACCCCCATCGCCTTTCGCGATCCGCCGCTGCTCAATGCCAGTGGTATCCACGAACCTTTCGCGCTGCGCTCGATCATCGAGATCGAGAGCGACAATGGTTACATTGGTCTGGGCGAAAGCTATGGCGACGCGCCGGCGCTGGCGATTCAACAACAACTGCAGCACCAGCTGATTGGCCTTGATCCGTTCAACCTCAATCAATTGCGCGCCATCGTGCAGGCCACTGTGGCGGCGAACAAACCCGCCAGCATTGCCGGCGCGGAACTGGCGCCGGGCTCTCATGCCAGCAAAGCGGTGAGTAACGCGTACTCGGCGTTCGAAGTGGCCTTTCTGGATTTGCAGGCGCACTCGTTGAACGTGCCGTTGGTGGACTTGCTGGGCGGGGCGATCCGCGACGAGATTCCGTTCAGCGCCTATCTGTTTTTCAAGTACGCCCAGCATGTTGATTCGCCGTACAAGCCCGACAGTTGGGGCGAAGCGCTGAATGAAGAACAGATCGTGGCTCAGGCCCGGCGCATGATTGAGGCGTACGGTTTCAAGAGCATCAAGCTCAAGGCCGGTGCGCTGGAACCGGAGCATGAGGTGTCGTGCATCAAGGCGCTGAAAAAGGCCTTTCCCGGCGTCCCGCTGCGGATCGACCCGAACGCCAACTGGTCGCTGGAAACCTCGATCCGCATGGCCGAGCTGTTGGGTGACGATCTGCAATATTACGAAGACCCGACGCCGGGCCTGGAGGGCATGTCCGAGCTGCACAAACGCACCGGCCTGCCACTGGCGACCAACATGGTGGTCACTGACTTCGATGAGTTTCGCCGCAGCATCGCGTTGAACAGCGTGCAGATCGTCCTCGCCGACCACCACTATTGGGGCGGCCTGCGTGACACCCAGGCGTTGGCGAAAATGTGCGACACCTTTGGCCTTGGCGTGTCAATGCATTCCAACTCGCACTTGGGCATCAGCCTGATGGCCATGGCGCATGTCGCCGCCGCGGTGCCAAACCTCGACTATGCCTGCGACACCCATTACCCCTGGCAGGAGCCGGATGAAGAAGTGATCAAGGGCGGCAAAATACCCATTGTCGATGGCTGCGTGAAAATCACCCGCGCACCCGGCTTGGGCCTGGAGCTGGATCACGACCAATTGGGCAAGCTGCACGACCAGTACCTGACCTGCGGCATTCGCCAGCGCGACGACGTCAAACAAATGCAGCGCTACAAGCCGGAGTGGAAAACGGTCAAGCCGCGTTTTTGATGTCGTCCGGTGCCTGGCCGACAAGGCAAGGCACCGGTTTCAAGCACGAATAAAAAAGGCCTTGGTGAAAAGTTTTGGGAGCAGCATCACCAAGGCCGGAAATCGTGATCAGGCACCCGCAGGGCCAATCCATTTCGTGACGGTCGGGGCTTGCCACTGTTCAAGCGCATCGATCAGGGCTGCCGGATCGGTGTTGAAGATCAGCATCTGGTTGTGTTCGGTTTTCATGAAGCCTTCTTTCACCGCATGGTCGAGAAGGCTGCGCACCGGGTTGAAAAAGCCGCCGATGTTCAGGCAGGCAACGCCTTTGTGGTGTTCACCCAGTTGCGTCAATGTCGCCACTTCGAACAACTCTTCAAATGTCCCCAACCCGCCAGGCAAGGCAATGAATGCATCGGCGCAATCACTCATGCGCGTCTTGCGGCTGCGCATGTCATGCGTCACTTCATGCCGGGTCAAGCCAGGGTGGAGGTGCCCGAGGTCGGACAGCAGACGGGTAATGATGCCGATGACTTCACCGCCCTCGGCCAGCACCGTATCGGCCATGACGCCCATCAACCCTTTGTCGGTACCGCCATAAACCAGGCGCAGGCCGCGTTTTGCAATTTCCCGACCTAACGCTTTTGCGCCTTCGACATACTCGGGGTTGTAGCCGAAGTTGGAACCGGAGAACACAGCAATGCTGCGCAGAGTCGTGGGTGTGGGCATCGATTTTTACCGGTTGATTGCACGGAGGATTGAGTGATTTAAACGGCCACTGGCAGGCGGTTCGAAAAATAAGCCGCCATTTCCCGTGCGGTATTTTCTCGCGTGGCGTTCAAGGCACTGGGCTGTTGAGCGGTCCCTTCAACAGAGAAGAACTTCACGTTCAGCAAGCCAATCGTCGCCAGCGCCACTTTCAGGTAAGGCGTCAGGAAGTCAGGTTGCTGGGCATTGTCGGTAGAGAACGTTCCACCCGAGGAGACGGCGACGAAGACGGGACGGTCGCGCAGTAAGGCGACCTTGCCTTCACGGGTAATCCGGAATGTTCTGTCTGCTTGAATCACATGGTCGAGCCAGGCCTTCAATGCTGAAGGAATGGTCAGGTTATGCATCGGCGTTGCGATCACCAGGTAATCGGCACTTTCCAATTCTCGAATCAACTGCTCGGATTGAAGCAAGGCGCCATGGGCCACGCCTGTGTTTGAGGGGTCTCGCCGTGTGCTCACGGCCTCGGCGTACTCCGCGTCGACATGCGCGAGTGCGCCGACGCCGCGCTCGGTAATCTTGAAATCACAACCGCGATGGCTGTCGATCAGGTTATTGATGAGGGTTTGCGAGAGCCGATAGCTCTCGGAGGATGCCCCTCGTGGACTGCAAATCACGCGCAGTATTTTCATGTCGGATCCTGTGGTGTGCGTGGGGAACAGGGTCCATCATGGGATCTCTTGGATCAGTGGAAAAGGTCCAAGAATCGGGTGTTGTAATAGGCCATGATCATTGGCACCCATCCCTTCACAACAGCGCCAGGATGCGTTTTCCAAGGTGTTCGGCAGTGTCCTGCGAGTCGATATTGGCAAAGCCGAGCAGCAGCGCGGCGTCCATCTCGGCACAGATTCCCCAATCGGTCAGGGCTTCGGCGTAGATACCCACTTGCTGCAAGCGTTCGACCAGCAAACGGTCGGACTGCTGCTCGGTAAATCGAAGGATCAGGTGCATGCCGCCAGGCTGGGCATCAAGGCGGATGTGGTCGCCCAGGACTTTCTTGAGCCCTCGGGCGGTCGCTTCCCGGCGTTCGCCGTACAGTTTGCGCATGCGCTGGATATGCCGAGCAAAATGGCCCTCGGTCAGAAAGGTCGCGACGATCGCTTGCGTGAGTTCCGGGCAGCCGCCGAGGAAGGTCTGGCTGACGTGTTCGAAACGTTCGACCTGCGCCTCGGGCACCACCAGATAGCCGAGGCGGATGCCAGGAAACAACACCTTGCTGAAGGTGCCGGCATAAAGCACCCGGCCATCGCGATCCAGGCTCTTGAGCGCGGGCAGCGGGCGGCTGATATAGCGGTACTCGCCGTCGTAGTCGTCTTCGATAATCCAGGCTTGCTGCCGGCTCGCCCATTCCAGCAGTTCCAGGCGTCGTGGCAGCGACAGTGACATGCTCAACGGGCTCTGATGGGCCGGCGTGACGACTGCCGCACGTGCATCCGGCGCGCTGTTCACACCTTGCGCAACCCGCATGCCGTCCTGGTCAACCGGAACGGGGGCGACCTGAATCTGAAGATATTCCAGCAACTGGCGGGTAGGGGGGTAGCCGGGGTCTTCGACGAGTACCTGGTCTCCGGGTTTCAGCAGTGCGTGAGCGATCAAGGCCAGGGTGTTTCGATAGCCCGATGTCACGAACACTTGGGCGGGCTGGCAGGTAATGCCCCGCGCAACTTGCAGGTAGGTGGCGATTGCGGTGCGCAACGACTCCAGGCCAAAGACCGACGGATTGGCCATGTCCGCGATCCGCGTGGCGCGCACGCACCGTGCGCCGATTTGCGCCCAGATTTTTCGCGGAAAGGCATCCAGCGCTGGGAGGGCCATTTGAAAGGGCAGGACCGGCGCCTTGTTCCTGACTGAGTTGTTTTTGGCCGGATTGAATATTGGCTCGGAGGGGGCAGCGGCTGTCCTGACGCTGATGCCCGGCGCCACGACGGTGCCGGCCTGGCCACGTGACTGGATGTACCCTTCGGCGGTCAGGAGTGAGTACGCGGTATCGATGGTCCCACGCGCCAGACCGAGTTCCTTGGCCAGTGCCCGCGCCGCGGGAATCCGGTCTCCCGGCGTGAGCAGACCGTCGGTGATCGCCCCGCGAAACCGCCAGTAGATTTGCCGGTAGATCGGTTCTTTGGAGGTGGGGTCGAGGGGTGAAAAACGGTTGACGGGCTGGGTCATGGCCTAGAACTCAAGATAGATCATGGACCTTTTAACATAGGCCAAGCCGCAGCACGATGGAGTCCTTCAAACAGCCCACATGAGGAACCATCATGAATAACCGTCTCAACTACGCTAGCGCCTCGCCGGAAGGCTACAAGGCTTTCGGTGGCGTGTATGTCTACCTTCAGAAGTGCGGCTTCGCACCAGAACTGATCGATCTCGTGTACCTGCGGGTGTCGCAGATCAATGGCTGCGCCTATTGCATCGACATGCATTCTCGCGACCTTTTCAAACTCGGTGTTGCGGTGGACAAGGTGGTATTGGTCCCCGTATGGCGCGATGCAGGCGACGTGTTCAGTCACCGTGAACGCATTGCACTGGCCTGGGCGGAAACCGTCACCCGTGTGGCCGAAACCGGTGTTCCCGATGCCGACTATGCGGCGGCTGCGGCTGAGTTCAGCGATAAAGAACTGGCTGACCTGACCTATGCAATCGGCTTGATGAACGCCTTCAACCGATTCGGCATTACGTTCCGCTCGACACCCGCGGCCTCTGAAAAAGCCTGATCCCCACAACCTTCGCCAGGCGGCAGCGCCTGGCGAGTCGACATAACGGACCTTTTACTTATGGCATGGGCACTGCTTGGCCTCGCTGGCCTTCTCGAAATCGCATTCGCCTTCTTCATGAAGGGCTCTGAAGGTTTCACCCGATTAACCCCAGGACTCCTGGCGGCCGCCACCGGCTTGTCGAGTGTCTTTCTGCTTTCACTCTCCCTTCGTACGCTTCCAGTGGGAACGGCCTACGCGGTCTGGACCGGAATCGGCGCGGCGGGCACCGCGATTCTGGGCATGGCGCTGCTGGGCGACGCCACGACACCGCTGAGAATCTTCTGCCTGGTGGTCATTCTGGCCGGCGTTATCGGGCTCAAACTGGTCTCGGGAAACTGACCAGGCTCACCTCAGCGCTGTTCCGGGGAACACAGTCTGTTGAGTCACTGTTGCTGGGCAAACACTGTTCGTGACCGGTCATGAGCTTATGCGTAAATCGAATTTCAGAAGCTGCTTGTAAGAGCGTTATGGTCTATCGCATTCACTCTCAAGGAGCCCCCGATGAACCTGTCCCGATTCGTACGCGGTCTGTTGACCAGCGCCCTGTTTGCCGCGCCAGTTGCCTACGCCGCCGAGCCTGTCGTCCTGCATGTGGGCGATCAGAACTACTACAACGTTCGCGCTTCGGTCGAGGCATCGGGTGTGCTGGAAGGGGCGCCGTATACCGTCGACTGGAAGCACTTCCAGGCCGCCGCGCCGCTGGCCGAAGCGCTGAACACCGGCGCATTGGACTTGGGGTTTCTCGGCGATTCAGGTTTCCTGTTTCTCGCCGCCAAACAAGCGCCGGTGAAGCTGATCGGCGTCTCGCGGCAGAACCCGGACACCATCGCCTTGCTGGTGCCCAAGGATTCGCCGGTCAAGACGATCGCCGATCTCAAGGGCAAGAAAGTCGCCTATTGGCCCGGCGCCTGGAGCCAGCAACTGACCCTGCGCGCCTTGGAAAAAGCTGATCTGCCGGAAGACTACGTCGACTTCATCAAACTGATGCCAATCGATGCCGCAGCCGCGTTGCCTCAAGGAAGCATCGACGCGTTCCCGGTCTGGGAACCCTACATTTCGCAGCAGATTCTGTTCTCTGGCGCGCGACCGATCCTGACCGCCAAGAACCTGATGCCCGGCCTGAGCGCCATCGCCGCGTCGACGCCCTCGATCGACAGCAAGCGCGAAGCCATTGCCGACTTCCTGGTGCGCCTGAAAAAAGCCCGGGTCTGGGTCGACAACCACACGGACGAGTACGCCGACCTGTGGGCGAAGAAGGCCAACCTCGATCAGAACGTCTCGCGCCATTGGTTGCGCCAGGCGCACATGACCGTCGGCCCGGTGGATGCGCAGGCCGCCAAGGATTTGCAGAGCACCGCGGACTTCCTGTTCAAGGTCAAGGCACTGCCGGCCGCACTGGCCACGGCGCCGATTATCGACAACTCCTTCCAGCAGGCGTTTGCCCAATAACCAACATGCCGGTCAGCGCCGGAACCAAACACTGTCTACCCTTATCCAACCTGGGCTCGCAGCGACGTGCGGGCCAACCAAGGATGAAAGGGCGAGGGGTTTTTGCCATTTGAAGTGTTGACCGTAACGGTCTGGCCCAAGGCAAAACATGAAACAGTTGGTCAAGGTTCTATCGGCGTTCGCCATCGCAGTCGGTCTGCTCGGTTGCATCGCTGCTCCCATCGAAATGACGCCGCAGACCGAACAGCGTCTGCGCGCGCAAGCACCGATCCGTTTTCTGCTGACCTTCGATGACGGTCCCAGTGCATCGAGCTTCTGGAATCCTACCGTCACCGTGCTCGACAGCCTTGCGCTTAACCCGCTGCAACCGGCTATCAAAGCGGTGTTCTTCGTGCAGACCCGTGCCTCACGGGCCGGTGGCAGTGAGTTGGGGCGCCAGATCATGCACCGGGAGCACGCCGAAGGTCACATTCTGGGCTTGCACACCGCCACCTCCGGGCACAGCAATCATCGCTCCCTGGACGATGAAGAGCTGGAGCAATCCCTCAGCAACGGCAGCGCCGATATCGCCGCGATCACCGGCGCGCCACCGACGTTGCTGCGTCCACCGTTCTGGAACTACGACAAACGCACTTTCGCGGCCTATCAGCAGCATGGCCTGCAGGTGCTGCTGACCGACCTGAGTGCCAATGACGGTAAGGTCTGGGGTTTCAACGCCAGCCCGCGGCGGCGAGCTCATATGCTGCGCTCACTGTCCGAAGTGCGCGAACGCATCGCCCTTGGAGAACTGCCGGTGGTGGATGGCGTGATTCCGGTGGTGGTAACGTTCCATGACCTGAATCGCTACACCGCCCGGCATACTCGCGAATACCTGCAAATCCTCCTCGATAGCGCCCATTCAACCGGGTTGAAACTGGCAGAGAAGCCTTTTTACGACGATACGGCAGCGCTGCAACGGGCGGCCACGGCGCGCACCGTCAGGGACAGTTCAGCCCCGGTTGAATTGCCGGGCATCTGGAACTGGCTTTGGGATGGGGATGCGCGTTGAAATGCACGCCGGGTTACGGCGGGCATACTGGTGAGTCCCGCGGTTGCAGCTCATCAATCATCCGCAAACAATGATTCAACCCCGGCGACACGTCGCCAACCCGCCTGCTGAGGATGATCGGCGACGTCGCGTTGTCTTCCAGCAGCGGGGTAAAGCCGATGTCGTCGCGGTGCAGCAACTGCACCGAGGCCGGCACCAGCGTGACCCCGATGCCTGCCCCCACCAGACCGATGGCTGTTTGCAACTCGTTGGTCCATTGCGCCACATGGATGCTCACGCCATAGGATTCGAATAGGCCAATCACATGGTCGGCGTAGCTGGGGCGCGGGTTGCCGGGGTACAGCACAAAGGGTTCTTTCGCCAGTTCGCGCAGGCTGATCGGCCCGGCCAGCAACGGGTGGCCGGCGGGGAGGGCGGCGACCAGGCGGTCTTCGGTCAAGACAGTCTGGGTGATGGCCGGGTCGTCGATGCGGATTCGGCCGAAACCGATATCGATACGCCCGGCCTTGAGCGCTTGCACCTGTTGCAACGTCGTCATTTCCGAGAGCCCCAGTTCAAGCTCCAAGGGCTCACCGCTGCGCAAGCGGCGAATCAGTTCAGGTAGCACGCCATAGAGGGTCGAGGGTGCAAAGCCGATACCCAACCAGGTCTTTTCGCCCAAACCGATCCGTCGTGTGTTGTCGCAGACCTTGCCCAGTTGCTCCAGCAGCGCAGTGGAATGTTCATGGAAAAACCGCCCGGCGTCGGTCAGCTTCAGCGGCCGCCCACGCTCCAGCAACAGCACCCCGAGCTCGTCCTCCAGTTGCTGAATCTGCCGGCTCAAGGGCGGCTGGGCGATGTGCAGCAGTTCGGCGGCGCGGGTGAAGTTGAGGGTTTGAGCCAACACCTGAAAGTAACGCAGGTGACGCAGTTCCATAGGGCCTCCTGAAGTCAGTCGGTTGCATACCTTAAAGGTATCGAGTCAGACCAATTCTATATTGGCCGCCCGGAAAAAGCCGTACGAGAATCGGTTGCAGAACTTCAAGAACCTGACGGGTATCGACATGCTTGCAACAGCCATTGAATCGATCGAGACGATCATCGTCGATCTGCCGACCATCCGCCCGCACAAGTTGGCGATGCACACCATGCAGAACCAGACCCTGGTGATCATCCGCGTGCGCTGCGCCGATGGCATTGAAGGCGTCGGCGAATCCACCACCATCGGTGGCCTGGCGTATGGCAACGAAAGCCCCGACAGCATCAAAACCAACATCGACCGACACTTCGCGCCGTTGCTGCTCGGCCAGGACAGCGGCAATGTGAATGCCGCGATGTTGCGCCTGGAACGCAGCATCCGTGGCAACACCTTTGCCAAATCAGGTATCGAAACCGCCTTGCTCGACGCCCAGGGCAAGCGCCTCGGCCTGCCGGTCAGCGAGTTGCTCGGTGGTCGCGTTCGCGATGCGCTGCCGGTGGCGTGGACCCTGGCCAGCGGTGACACCGCCAAGGACATCGCCGAAGCGGAAGAAATGCTCGACCTGCGCCGCCACCGGATTTTCAAACTGAAAATCGGTGCCGGCGAAGTCAATCGCGACCTAGCCCATGTCATTGCGATCAAGAAAGCCCTGGGCGACCGCGCCAGTGTGCGGGTCGATGTCAATCAGGCCTGGGACGAAGCGGTTGCGTTGCGCGCCTGCCGGATTTTGGGCACCAACGGCATCGACCTGATCGAACAACCGATTTCGCGCAATAACCGCGCCGGCATGGCGCGCCTGAACGCCATGAGCCCGGCGCCGATCATGGCCGACGAATCCATCGAATGCGTAGAAGATGCGTTCAATCTGGCTCGCGAAGGCGCCGCTTCGGTGTTCGCCCTGAAGATCGCCAAGAACGGCGGCCCACGCGCCGTGCTGCGAACGGCCGCCATCGCGGAAGCGGCCGGTATTGGCCTTTACGGTGGCACCATGCTCGAAGGCGGAATTGGCACCCTGGCGTCGGCCCACGCCTTTATTACCCTGAATAAACTGGCTTGGGACACCGAGTTGTTTGGTCCGCTGTTGCTGACCGAAGACATTCTCAGCGAGCCGCTGGTCTATCGCGATTTTGAGTTGCACGTCCCGAAAACACCGGGCCTGGGCCTGAGCCTGGATGAAGAGCGCCTGGCGTTTTTCCGTCGCGACAAGACCTCCACTGTCCTTCATCACGTTTGAGGAGTGCATCATGCTGTTCCACGTAAAAATGACCGTGAATCTGCCGGTCGACATGAATCCGGAAACGTCCGCCAAGCTCAAGGCTGACGAGAAAGCCCTGGCCCAGCGCCTGCAAGAGCAGGGCAAGTGGCGGCACCTGTGGCGCATCGCCGGGCTCTATGCCAATTACAGCGTGTTCGATGTCGACAGCGTTCAAGAGCTGCACGACCTGCTCATGCAACTGCCGCTGTACCCGTACATGGCCATCGAGGTCACCGCGATGTGCCGGCATCCTTCTTCGATTCGCGAGGATGACCGCTGAACCCAGCCTGTTCAGTTCGCTACGCTAATAATTACAAGATGAGGAACCACCATGAACGTCAAGATTTCCCACACTGCCAGTGTCCAGAAGTTTCTCGAAGAGGCCAGCGGCCTGCTCAACGACGCCGGTAACCCACGCACCAAGGCCTTGGTTTACCGCATCCTGCGCGATTCGGTGAACATCATCGAAGACCTGGCCGTGACGCCAGAAGAGTTCTGGAAAGCCGTCAACTACCTCAACGTGCTGGGTGCGCGTCAGGAGGCCGGACTGTTGGTGGCGGGGATTGGCTTGGAACATTACCTCGACCTGTTGATGGACGCCGAAGACGAGCAGGCCGGCAAGGCTGGCGGCACACCGCGGACCATCGAAGGGCCGCTGTACGTGGCGGGTGCGCCGCTGTCGAATGCCGAAGCGCGGCTGGATGATGGCGTCGATCCGGGGGTGGTGCTGTTCATGCAGGGCCAGGTGCGCAACACCGCTGGTGAACCACTCGCCGGAGCGGTGGTGGATGTGTGGCATGCCAACACGGGCGGCACGTATTCCTATTTCGATACCACTCAATCGGAATTCAATCTGCGTCGTCGCATCGTCACCGATGCCGAGGGTCGTTATCGCTTTCGCAGCATCGTGCCGTCGGGCTACGGTTGCCCGCCGGACGGTCCGACCCAGCAACTGCTCGATCAACTGGGCCGTCATGGCCAGCGGCCGGCGCACATTCACTTCTTCATCTCCGCGCCGGATCATCGCCATCTGACCACCCAGATCAACCTCGACGGCGATCAATACCTGCACGACGACTTTGCCTATGCCACCCGTGACGAGCTGATTGCCAAAATCACCTTCAGTGACGATCCACAGCGCGCAGCGGCGCACGGTGTCAGTGGTCGTTTTGCTGAAATCGATTTCGATTTCACCCTGCAGTCATCCGCGCAACCCGATGAACAGCAGCGCCACGAGCGGGTCCGCGCGCTCGAGGACTGATATCCTCGAACAGCGGAACCGGACCACGAGATAACCGACCGTTTATCTCGTGGTCATGTGGGAGCGGGCTTGCTCGCGAAGAGGCCAGCACATCCAACATCTCAGGCTACTGACACACTGTTGCGAGCACTGTTCAAGAATGGTCTGATGCAAACCATAACAACAATGAGAGTGACCCGATGATGCAAGCGCAATTATTGAGTCAGCGCAGCACAGTGTTCGACCACGCCGATCCTTACGCCGTGTCGGGCTACGTCAATCAGCATGTCGGCAATCATTGCATCCTGATGCCCCGGGCCGGGCAGCCGCTGGCCAGTCTCAATCACTGCAAGTTTGCCAGCCTTGACCTGTGTCGCATCAGCTATGGCGGTAGCGTGCGGGTGACTTCGGGCGCGCTGGAGAACATCTATCACCTGCAAGTGCTGTTGCGTGGCAATTGCCTGTGGCGCGGCCATGGCCAGGAACACTACTTCGCTCCCGGCGAGTTGCTGCTGATCAACCCGGACGATCCGGTGGACCTGACCTATTCCGACGATTGCGAAAAATTCATCCTGAAAGTCCCCACCCGCTTGCTGGAATCGGTGTGTGAGGAGCAGCGCTGGCGGTATCCGGGGCAGGGCGTGCGGTTTCTGGAAAACCGTTATCAGCTCGATCAGCTGGAAGGTTTTGTCGGTCTGCTGGCGATGATTTGCCAGGAGGCAGAGGCCACCGAGCAGATTCCCCGAGTGCAGGAGCACTACGCGCAGATCATCGTCAGCAAGATGCTCAGCCTGATGAAGACCAATGTCAGCCGCATCAGTCTCGGCTCGCAGTCGACCACGTTCGAGGCGATCGCCGATTACATCGCGTGCAACCTCAAGCAAGACATCGACAGCGAAGAACTGGCGCGCCAGGCGCGGATGAGCCTGCGTTCGCTGTACGGGTTGTTTGAGCGCAATGCGGGTGCCACGCCGAAAAATTATATCCGGCAGAAAAAACTCGAACGCATCAACGCCTGCCTGAGCGACCCGACCTGCAACGTGCGCAACGTCACGGAAGTGGCGATGGATTACGGCTTCCTGCACCTGGGGCGGTTCTCCGACAGCTACCGCAAGCAGTTCGGCGAGTTGCCTTCCGATACCCTCAAGCGCCGTCACTGAGCACAGCTCGACACCCTGTGGGAGCGGGCTTGCTCGCGAAGAGGGCGTGTCAGTCGACATTGATCTTGCCTGGCACACCGCCTTCGCGAGCAAGCCCGCTCCCACAGGGTCCGAGTCTTGGTGGACATGCATTTCGGCAGGCCCGGTTTCTGCTGAAAATCCCCTCTGCACAAAACGGATACAGGTCTGCACCCATCGGATAGTCCGCCCCATCCCCCCGTCCTAGCATGGCCCTGCCTGAATAAAAACAATGGAGGCGGCGGCCATGTCCCTGCGACCCGAATACCTTCACTCCCTGCTCGAAGATGACAAAGAACAGGGCCTCTATCGCTGCAAGCGCGAGATGTTCACCGACCCGCGGCTGTTCGACCTTGAGATGAAACACATCTTCGAAGGCAACTGGCTGTACCTGGCCCACGAAAGCCAAATCCCCAACGTCAACGATTTCTACACCACCACCATGGGGCGCCAGTCGATCTTCATCGCGCGCAACAAGGACGGTGTGCTCAACGCTTTTCTCAACGCCTGCAGCCACCGCGGCGCGACGCTGTGCCGGCACAAGTCCGGCAACAAAAGCTCCTACACCTGCCCATTTCACGGCTGGACCTTCAACAACTCCGGCAAGCTGCTCAAGGTCAAGGACCCGGCAGCGGCCGGCTACCCGGCGAGCTTCAATTGCGAAGGCTCCCACGACCTGACCAAAGTTGCGCGTTTCGAATCCTATCGCGGCTTCCTGTTCGGCAGCCTGAAGGCTGATGTGGTGCCGTTGGTCGAGCATCTGGGCGAGTCGGCGAAGATCATCGACATGATCGTCGACCAGTCCGCCGATGGCCTGGAAGTGCTGCGCGGTTCTTCCAGCTACATCTACGAAGGCAACTGGAAACTCACTGCCGAAAACGGCGCCGATGGTTATCACGTCAGCTCCGTGCACTGGAACTACGCGGCCACCCAGAACCAGCGCAAGCAGCGCGAGGCCGGCGATTGCAATCCGACCATGAGTGCCGGCAGTTGGGCCAAGCAGGGCGGTGGTTTCTATTCCTTCGACAAGGGCCACATGTTGCTCTGGACCCGTTGGTCGAACCCCGAAGATCGTCCGCTGTACGAGCGTCGCGACGAACTGGCCCAGGACTTCGGCAAGGCCCGCGCCGACTGGATGATCGAGAACTCGCGCAACTTGTGCCTGTACCCGAACGTGTACCTGATGGACCAGTTCAGCTCGCAGATTCGTATCGCCCGGCCGATCTCGGTCAACCGCACGGAAATCACCATTTACTGCATCGCCCCCAAAGGCGAAAGCGACACCGCGCGTTCGAGCCGGATTCGTCAGTACGAGGATTTCTTCAACGTCAGCGGCATGGCCACCCCGGACGATCTAGAAGAGTTTCGCTCCTGCCAGACCAGCTATGAGGGCAGCGTCACGGCGTGGAACGATATGTCCCGTGGCGCCGAGCATTGGGTCGAAGGCGCCGATGAGGCGGCCAAGGAAATCGATCTGCATCCGCTGCTCAGCGGTGTGCGCACCGAAGACGAAGGTTTGTTCGTGCTGCAACACAAGTATTGGCAGCAAACGATGCTCAAGGCATTGGCTGCCGAACAGTCCGGATTGATCGCTGTGGAGGCCGTGCAATGACCATCACCTTTGATGCCGTGCGCGACTTTCTCTACCGCGAAGCGCGCTACCTCGATGACAAGCAATGGGACGAGTGGCTGGAGATGTACGCCCCGGACGCGACGTACTGGATGCCGTCCTGGGACGACAACGATGAACTGACCGAGGACCCGCAGCGGGAAATCTCGCTGATCTGGTACGGCAATCGCACCGGCCTGGAAGACCGTATCTTCCGCATCAAGACCGAGCGTTCCAGTGCGAGCATCCCGGACACCCGCACCTCCCACAACATCAGCAACATCGAGCTGCTCGAACAGGCCGACGGGCTCTGCAAGGTGCGCTTCAACTGGCACACCCTGAGCTTTCGCTACAAGACCGTCGACAGCTATTTCGGCAGCAGTTTCTACACCCTCGATGTTCGCGGTAAAAACCCGCTGATCAAGGCCAAGAAAGTGATCCTGAAGAACGACTACGTTCGCCAGGTCATCGATGTTTATCACCTGTGAGGCAGCCGTCATGACTCATTCCATCGCGTTCAATTTTGAAGACGGCGTCACTCGGTTCATCGACGCCAATGCCGGCGAAACCGTGGCCGATGCTGCGTACCGCCAGGGCATCAATATTCCGCTGGACTGCCGCGACGGCGCCTGCGGTACCTGCAAGTGTTTCGCCGAGGCCGGCACCTACGACCTGGGCGAGGAATACATTGAAGACGCGCTCAGTGCCGACGAGGCCGAGCAAGGTTTTGTCCTGACCTGCCAGATGCGTGCCCAGAGCGATTGCGTGGTCCGCGTGCCGACCTCTTCGGATGTCTGCCGCACCCGTCAGACCAGCTATGACGCCACCATCAGCGCTGTGCGTCAGTTGTCCGACAGCACCATTGCGCTGTCGATCAAGGGTGAAGCCCTGAGCAAACTGGCGTTCCTGCCGGGGCAATATGTGAACCTCGGGATTCCCGGCAGCGAGCTGACTCGCGCCTATTCGTTTAGCTCGCTGCAGCGTGATGGCGAAGTCAGCTTCCTGATTCGCAACGTGCCCGGCGGCTTGATGAGCAGCTTCCTCACCGGCATGGCCAAGGCCGGCGACAGCATGAGCCTGGCGGGGCCGTTGGGCAGTTTCTATCTGCGCGACATCCGCCGTCCGTTGTTGCTGCTGGCCGGCGGCACCGGTCTGGCGCCGTTCACCGCGATGCTGGAGAAAATCGCCGAGCAGGGCAGCGAACATCCGCTGCATTTGATCTACGGCGTGACCAACGATTTCGACCTGGTGGAAATGGATCGGCTCGAAGCCTTCGCGGCCCGAATCCCCAACTTCAGCTTCAGCGCCTGTGTCGCCAGCCCCGACAGCCAGCACCCGCTCAAGGGATACGTGACCCAACACATCGAGCCGCAGCATCTGAACGATGGTGACGTCGATGTCTACTTGTGCGGTCCGCCGCCGATGGTCGAGGCGGTCAGCCAGTTCATTCGCGAAAAAGGTATCGCTCCGGCGAATTTCTACTACGAGAAGTTTGCCGCCAGCGCGGCATGAGGTGCCCATGAACAGATTTCACGACAAGGTCGCGCTGATTACCGGTGCCGCTCAAGGCATTGGTCGGCGTGTCGCCGAACGCATGGCGGCGGAAGGTGCGCGGTTGATTCTGGTCGATCGCTCGGACCTGGTGTTCGAGGTGCAGAAGCAATTGGGGCAGGGCAGTCAGGTGCTGGCACTGACCGCCGACCTTGAGCAATACAGCGAATGCAGCCGCGTGATGCAAACCACCGTCGAGCGCTTCGGCCGTCTGGATATTTTGGTCAACAACGTCGGTGGGACGATCTGGGCCAAGCCGTTCGAGCATTACGAAGAACAGCAGATCGAGGCTGAAGTCCGCCGTTCGTTGTTCCCGACGTTATGGTGCTGCCATGCCGCGTTGCCGATCATGCTTGAACAGGGGAGTGGCGCGATCGTCAACGTGTCTTCCATTGCCACCCGCAGCGTCAACCGCGTGCCGTACGGCGCGGCGAAGGGTGGTGTCAATGCGCTGACCGCGTGCCTGGCGTTCGAAACCGCCGGACGTGGCGTGCGGGTCAACGCCACCGCGCCGGGTGGCACCGAAGCGCCGCCGCGGATGGTTCCGCGCAACAGTGCCGAGCAGAGCGCGCAAGAGAAGGTGTGGTATCAACAGATTGTCGACCAGACCCTCGACAGCAGCTTGATGAAACGCTACGGCACGCTGGATGAGCAGGCGGCTGCCATTCTATTTCTGGCCAGCGACGAGGCGTCCTACATCACGGGCATGATCATGCCGGTCGGCGGCGGCGATCAGGGCTGAATAACCTACAAGCGACGCTGGAACGCTTTAACGATCCTCAGCGTGGCGTCGCTCGTGTTCAGATTCTGCACCGCGTCCAGCGGATACCAGATGCAATCGAAGATTTCGTTTTGCGGGCGGGCTTCACCCAGCACCGACGCCTCGTAGACGTGGTGCCGGGTGCTGCCCGTTTCCAGTTCCATCAAGTACAGCAAACCGTCGACCCCGAGCCCGGTTTCTTCGTGAAGTTCGCGCATGGCCGCGCCCGCGACGGTTTCACCGAGCTCGACCTTTCCGCCGGGCAGCGTCCAGCGACAGCCGGACTTTCGCACCAGGAGAATATGCCGGTCATGCTCGCAGATGACTGTCGCGCGTACTTTCATGTGTCACTTAACCGCCAGTTGTCATAAAACAGTCATAAAAATGCAATATTCAAGCCGAGGCCGGCCAGGCACGTGCTTGAAAGATTGGAGTTGTCCGCAACGTTGAAAGTGCAATGGAGCGTGCAATCGCTGGCGCGACGTCTGGTCTGCACTTCGGCAAGGGCCGGGTGTAAGGTAGCCAAGTCAATCGTGGCTAATCACTGCCGAAAAGGAGGTGACTATGAGTGTTCCGATGCTCAACAAGATGCACATGAACGGATATGACGTACTCAGCGTGAACAATGGCCCGTGGCGGGTGTGCACCCAAGGTGACCGCCTTGGATCCTTTGGTAGCAGAGAAGAAGCACTGGCCTATGCGGCGTCGCTTCCCGGCTACAGGGCCAGATCGAACCGGCCTGTCATCAGCCAGAAGTCAGATCAATAGTGCGCTTGAAGCCCCGGTTAACCGGGGCTTTTTCATGGTTCAGGAGAACCGCCGCCTCCGCTCATGCCGCCGGAGCTGTCATGCTTGTTTCGACTGATGGTCTTGGCTTTCACTTCTTCGGCATAGCCCGCCAATCGCTGTTCATCGCCTTGAAACAAATCGCACAGCCGCAGGGCCGCGTGCGCATCCACATCATTGCCGGCCTGCTTTAACTGGTCCGCGATGCGCAATAGCTCCACCGCCGACCATCTCAGGTCCGACGCAACGCTTTGCAGGTCTCGTCTCAGTTCGTTTTCAGATTCGTTAAGCCACATGATGACCTCCTGAACATCTCCGCTACAAAATTTTAGACCCATTTCCCCGCTCGGGACGGTTTGTTCGTCTGAACCATGAGTACAGCCTTCTGTCGGGAAAATGAACGCAACTGTGCAGATCTGATGTCGTACTGAAGTAATGAATGTTCGCTAGGGCGAGGCAACTTCAAATGACGACTACCGATGACTTTCGATTTCACGCCCATGAGCTGATCGTCGATCTGGACGCGGCCACCACGGAAATGATGAAACTGATTTCCGCACATCAGCTCAGCGGCCCGGAATGGGAGCGGGTCACACAATGGCAGCATGAGGCGTATGAACGATGGATGACCTATCTGAACGCACGGTCCTATCCGGACCCGGGCGATCACGACGCGACCCATTGAGATGGATGTCTGGTTGACGACGCGCTACATTTTATTTTTTTCGGGATAAGGAAGCGTTATGCGGATGTTGATTGGGGGAATCGTGCTGGGTTCGCTGGCGGGCTGTTCGTTGCCTGCCTCCCTGGTGCCAGGTGAGCCGAATGTCAGCAAGTTCAGCGAAAAGGTGCCAAAAAACTACGCCGCGTGCGTTCTGCCACTTTGGCAGCGGGAGATACCCAGCACCACTCAAATGGCGATTTCCAATGGCTACAGGATCACTGCGCCCAGCATCATCACGGCAGACGAAATTGTGGATATCGTGAAGTCGAAGGATGGCAGTCACGTATCGCTTTACCAGGGACCGCCTTGGGCGAAAACAGGCGCACTGCGCAAGGCCGTGCGCGACTGTCTGTAAGCATCAACCGGAGATATCCGTCACTTGGATGAGCGTGTCGTCACTGGTGCTCGCACCACTTTTCCTTTCCCGGCGCTCGTTCATCCAGTTTTCCACCTGCACGCCGAACTCTGCCGGGGCCTTGCGCCCAACCCTTCTTGCAAGGTCAAGAATGGTCTGCTGGGCGAGGGCGTCTTCCATGCGTTTCTGTGCGGTCATCATGGCGGCATGGACCGAGCAGTGACCGTCCAGCGCCCACTCCGGCGCGGAACCTTCGAACAAGGCACACCGACCGCGAATCTCTCGGCAATCGAAGATCAGCTTCTGGCCGTCGATGGCATTGACGATATCCAGAAGACTGATTTCGTCTGAAGGCCGGGCCAGCCTGAACCCGCCACGCACGCCTTCGGTGGCCACCACCAGTTTTGCCTTGGCCAGTTTGGTGAAGATTTTCGCCAGATAGTCCAACGGCACGCCTTGCAGCTCCGCGAGGTCGCGCACGCTCGCCTCACGGGTGTCGCCGCCATTCCCCACCAGAAAAATCAGGCAATGAATGCCGTACTCAACGCCCGCGCTATAAAGAGACATATCGATCTCCGACAAATTTAGTCGTAAATGTTAGCAGCTGATAGTGAGCCAGGCAACGAGCCATATATTTCGCGAGGGATTTTTATCCTGATTGATAGGCCCTTGCTGCTATTGGTTTTCCTGCGCTCAGGCGGAGGTATCAATTTGATCGATTGCAACCATCGTAAAAAACAGGTTGCAGCGTTTAACTAGGATCAATAGAGTCGTAGTTGTCAGGTCGACAGCAGAACGCGCTTTGGCAGAGGCGTCGTGTTCGCATGCTCTCAATGAGCCCGGCCCAAAACAATTTTCATCACTTGGTTATCCCCGGAGCTTACAAATGAAACAACATATTCTGGTTATCGGTGCAGGGTTTGGTGGCATGTGGACGGCGTTGAGCGCCACGCGTTTGTTCGACATCCATGGTCACAATGACGTTGAAGTGACCGTGCTGGCGCCTCAGGCCGAGCTGCGTGTTCGTCCGCGTTTCTACGAGCCCAATGCCCACCAACTGGCTGCTCCGATCGGCGATCTGTTCGATGAAGTCGGTGTCAAGTTCATCAAGGGCGCCGCCGAGACGATTAACGTCGAGCAAAAACAAGTCGGCTACACCGACGCTTCGGGCGCCAAACAGGTGTGCAGCTACGACAAACTCGTTCTGGCCACCGGTAGCCGTCTCGCCACACCGGACACACCGGGTGTGGCCGACTATGCGTTTGACGTCGACCAGATCGAACAGGCCGTTCGCCTGGAAAACCACCTCAAGTCCCTGGCCGACCAGCCGCAAAGCAAGGCTCGAAATACCGTAGTGGTGGCCGGTGGCGGTTTCACCGGGATCGAAACGGCGACTGAAATGCCGGCGCGCCTGCGGGAAATTCTGGGTGATCGTGGCGACATCAACGTGATCATCGTTGACCGTGGCGATAAAATTGGCGGTTCCATGGGCCCCGAAATCGCTAAATCGATCGAGGAAGCCAGCAGTGAAACCGGCGTGAAATGGCACTTGAACGCGTCAGTCGTTTCCGTCGATGAAAACGGTGTGAGCCTGTCCGATGGCCAGCGCATCGACTCTAAAACCGTGATCTGGACCACCGGTGTACGTGCCAGCTCGTTGACCGAGCAGATTCCTGGCGAACGCGATCACCTTGGCCGTCTGCATGTGGACAGCCATCTGAAAGTCATTGGCCAGGACGACATCTTCGCCACCGGCGACGTTGCCTATGCAGCCACCGACGACATTGGTAACTACGCCTTGATGACTTGCCAGCACGCCATCGTGTTGGGCCGTCACGCCGGCAACAACGTCGCCGCGCAGATTTTGGGTGTCGACCCGACGCCGTACAGCCAGCCCAAGTATGTGACGTGCCTGGATCTTGGGGCCTGGGGCGCGGTGTACACCGAAGGTTGGGACCGTCAGGTCAAACTGGTGAAGCAGGAAGGCAAGGCACTCAAGACGCAAATCAACACCCAGTGGATCTACCCACCGGTAGCCAACCGCGAAGCAGCCTGGGCAGCCGCGGACCCACTGATCCCGATTGCCTGATAGGCCAATAGCGCTGTCTCGCTGACGCGATCTACTGACAAAAATCCCGTCCGGGTTCTCCTGGACGGGATTTTTTTTTGCGTGATGGAGCGTTGCGCTTGTGAAATTTACCATGTATTTTTTCATGAAATTATAAGTACAAAATTTCATGAGGCCCGCATGTTTCAGCAATCCACCCAGCACGTCGCCAGCTATTACGCTCACACCTGCGCTGATCGCTTGTTCAATCGAGCGGCGCTGGAGGGCGAGCTGGACACCGAAGTGCTGATCATCGGCGCCGGTTTCAGTGGGTTGCATACCGCCTTGCGCCTGGCCCTGGCCGGCAAACGCGTGACGCTGCTGGAAGCCAGTCGGGTGGCTTGGGCGGCCTCGGGGCGCAATGGTGGTCAGGCGATTCTCGGTTGGTCGTGTGACATGCCGCCGCTGGAGGCCGCGCTGGGTTATGAACGCGCGCGCCGGTTGTGGGACGGCATGCGCTGGGCGGCGCGGGAGTTGCGCGACTTGCCTGGACGCCATGATTTCGATTGTGACTATCGGCCGGGCCACCTCTGGACGTCAGTGATGCCGCGACGGGTCAATCTGCTGACAGAGTGGCAACACGAGGCCAGTCACAAGTGGGGGCACGATGGTTTGCAATTCATCCCGCGTGCGCAGTTGCCGCAATGGGTTGCCAGCGAGCGTTATCAGGCCGGTCTGTTTGATCCCGAAGGCGGGCATTTGAACCCGCTGAAACTGGCGCTTGGCCTGGCCGCTGCAATCGAACGTGCCGGTGGCCGCATTCATGAGCAAAGCAAAGCGCTGAATTATCGCGAAGAGGGTGGCCGCTACGTGGTCACCACTGAACGCGGTCGCGTTCGGGCCGATGTGCTGGTGCTGGCGTGCAACGCCTACCTGGATCGGCTCGATCCGAAACTGTCGAGTTGTGTGTTGCCCGTCGGCACCTATCAGGTCGCTACCGCGCCACTGACGAAGGAACAGGCGAGCGCGTTGATACCGAGCAATGTGTGCGTCACCGACAATCAGTTTGTCCTCGATTATTTCCGGCGCACACCGGATAACCGACTGCTGTTCGGCGGCGGTTGCACCTACCTTGGCGGCATGCCGAAGGACATCGCTGCCGCGACCCGTCCGTATCTGGAGCGTGTGTTTCCTCAGCTCAAGGGCATCGAACTGGAGTTTGCCTGGGGAGGACACATCGACCTCACGCTCAAGCGCACGCCCGATATCGGGCGGCGCGGCGATCTTTACTGGCTACAGGGTTACTCCGGGCATGGTGTGTTGCCGACACTGGCCGGAGCGCGAGCGGTATCCGACGCGATACTCGGCCAGCCGGATGAGTTGGCCTTGTACCAGGGGCTGGTCAACGGCAGCTTTCCGGGTGGTCAATACCTGGCGGCCCCGCTGGAAGCCATCGGCAAGGCCTGGTATCGACTACGCGATAGCATTTGAAGCGTCAATTTCTGGAAGCCATTAGATGGACATGCAAGAAGAAATCTCGGCGCTGGCGATCCTGATCCAGGACCTGCGCAAACACAAAAAATACACCCTGAAGGAATTGGCGGACAAAATCGGTCGCTCCGTCGGTTTTCTCTCGCAAGTCGAGCGCGGGTTGTCGCGCCCCACGGTGGCGGACCTGACGGCCATCAGCGAAACCCTGGGCGTACCGACCACCTATTTCTACAGTTTGCCCAAACCCATGGCCTTGCCGTGGGTGACCCGACCGGATGAGCGACGCACGCTGTACTACGCCGACGGCATTACCGACATCCTGGTCTCGCCGAAAATGTGCGCGTCCTTCTCGATGCTTGAAAGCCAACTGGAGCCCGGCGCCAGCAGCGGTGATCGGCATATGAATGACAGCTCGGAGCAGGGTGGCTACGTCCTGGAGGGTGAGTTGACGCTGTGGCTGGATGACGATCAGCCGGTGACATTGCGCACCGGTGACAGTTTTCAACTGGCCAGTCATACCCATTGTCGTTACGGCAATCTCTCGGACCAGCTCACTCGAGTGCTTTGGGTTTACACCTGATAAAACAACAAGGAACACAACGATGGATGCTGTCTGCTCTGATCTGCTGGCCGAGGTTCGCGCGTTTCGTCAGCGCTACCCGGATGTGCGTTACGTGGACCTGATTTCCCTGGACATCCCCGGGCATTTTTACGGCAAGCGCTACCCGATCGACATGCTCGAAAAAGTGGCCACCGGCAGCGCGCTCAAGTTGCCGCAGAACTGCGTGTTGCTGGGTACCCAGGGCGGGCTGTTCAAAATCGGCGACTACTGTTTCAACGACGGCGATCCGGATGCACCCCGTCGCCTGGTGCCCGGTACGCTCAAACTCGTGAGCTGGGAAAAACAGCCGCTGGGGCAGATGCTGATCACCTCAAGCGGCACAGAAAACCCCATCGTCTTCGAGCCGCGCGAAGTATTGGCGCAGGTGCTGCAGCGGCTCGGCCGCAAAGGGATTTTCCCGGTGGTTGCGTTTGAACTGGAGTTCTATCTGTTCGATAGCCAGTTACGAGACGGCTTGCCTCAGTTCCCCCGCGATGCGCTCACAGGTGATGCGGATGATCAGCCGAACATGCACATCGAGCGGCTGTCGAGATTTGCGCCGGTGCTCGATGAAATGGTCGAGACCGCGCGAGCCCAAGGCATCGATGCCACGGTGATCACCGCCGAGCTGGGCCCTGGCCAGTTCGAGATCAATTTCGGTCATCTGGATGACGGTCTGCGTGCTGCTGATTGGGCCGCTCTGTTCTGCCGCAGCACACGCGGCGTGGCCCTCAAGCACCATCACCGAGCCAGCTTCATGGCCAAACCCTACCTGGAGCACCCCGGCAGTGGCATGCATGTGCATGTCAGCCTATACGATGAAGCCGGGAACAACCTGTTGGCAGCGAACGGGCAACAGACGTTGCGTCACGCGGTGGCTGGTTGCCTTGAAATGTTGTCGCACTGCATGCCGATCTTTGCGCCGAATCACAACGCCATGCGTCGCTTGAGCGGTACGGTGAACGTCGCGACACGTGCCAGTTGGGGCTTCGAAGATCGTGACGCTTGCCTGCGGGTGCCTGATTCAGACGCGAAAAACCTGCGGATCGAGCACCGCCTCGCGGGCGCCGATGCCAACCCGTATCTGGTGCTGGCGGCGATTCTGGTAGGGCTGGAGCAAGGACTGGAAGTCGGTCGCGAACCGATCCCGTCACTCAACGAAGACCGTGCCAGCGGGGTCGATTTCCCGCGGGAAATGCTGGAAGCCGTGGGTTCAATGCAAAGCCATGGGCCGCTGCGCGAGGGTTTGGGGGCGGAGTTTGTCGATGTGTATTGTGAGAACAAGCGTCAGGACCATCTGGCATTCATGCAGGACATCAATGCGCGTGAGTATCGCTGGTTCCTCTAGCGAAACCTTAAAAATAGTGTGGATATATAAGGGGTTAGCAGACTTAGTAACTGATTGGTGAATCAAAATATCTTGTTACAGGGCGAAATATTCCGTAATATTCGCCCCGCGTTCACCACCACGGTTTATGCATTTTTAAGTCCCAGGCGTCCATCAGCTGCCTGGGATTTTTTTTGCCTGAAATTCGATGCGTTAACCATAAAAAACCCGGCTGGTGAGGCCGGGTTTTTGTTGAGTACTGCTGTAGAGCTATTCATTCATGCAGCGCGGCTTTCGATCAGGCGGTCGGAACCACCTTCGGCAACGCGATTCTCGATCAAACGATCCGAACCATCAGCGGCAACGCGGTTCTCGATCAAGCGATCCGAACCATCAGCAGCAACGCGATTCTCGATCAGACGATCCGAACCATCAGCGGCAACGCGGTTCTCGATCAAGCGATCCGAACCATCAGCGGCAACGCGGTTCTCGATCAAGCGATCCGAACCATCAGCGGCAACGCGGTTTTCGATCAGACGATCCGAACCATCAGCAGCAACGCGATTCTCGATCAGGCGATCCGAGCCACCTTCAGCCACACGACTTTCAATCAGACGATCCGAGCCGCCTTCAGCGACAACCGGGTGAGCAGCGGTAGCGGCGAAAGCGTTAACTGCAAAAACCGAGAAAGCGATGCTGAGGAGGATTTGGCGTTTCATGATGGTGTGCTCCGGGGTGTAGTTGTTTGGTATGGATGCGATGTTACGCCCCGGAGTTTTTAAGAGAACTTCATTGAGTTAATGGTGACTATTGACGCAGTCAATGGCTGCGGCGGGCGGCCCCTACCGGGAAATGATCCCGTGATCGATCGCGTATTTGACCAGGGCTGCGGGTTTGTCGATGTTGAGTTTGCGACGGATGCTCAAGCGATGGGTTTCTACCGTGCGCACGCTGATGTCCAGCTCGCGAGCCATTTCCTTGTTGTTCAGGCCTTGGGCCATCTTGTACAACACCTGACTCTCGCGGGGTGTCAGCTCGTTGTCCGTGCTTTTATCGGCGATGAGTCGCTGGGCGATTTCGGCGCTGTAGAACGTCCCGCCACTGGCGATGGCTTCGATCGCCGCAATGATTTCCCGTGACGGTGAGTTCTTCAGTACATAGCCACTGGCACCCGCGCGAACGGACTCACTCACGTATTCATAATTGTCGTACATGCTCAGCACCAGCACCTTGAGCGACGGGTACTGGCTGCGCAGCACCCGGGTCAGCTCAAGCCCGTTCATGTCCCGCAGGCTGATGTCGACCAGCAACAGGTCCGGTTGGCAGCGCCCGACCATCTCGATCGCATCGGCGCCGTTCTCGGCTTCTCCCACCACTTCCAGGGGCGCCATGACCGCCAGCAGCGCTTTGATGCCATCGCGGACCAGGGAGTGATCGTCGACCAGGGCGACGCGAATCGGGTAGGGCAGGTTCATCGCAAGCATTCACTCTTGTTGTAATGGGGTACGTCAGCGTTTGGCACCGGGCATTTTCATCGGCAGCAGAACGTCCAGCTCACTTCTTCCCGGCATCGATATCAGCGCGAACTGGCCACCAAAATGCTCGACACGTTCGCGGATATTGCGCAGGCCAATGCCGGCGTGACGACGTTCTACCTGGGTGACATTGAAACCGATACCGTCATCGACCACCGTCAACCGTACGCCATCTTCAGACCCGTGCAGTGTGATGGAGACGTTGCGGGCCTGGGCGTGGCGTTCGATATTGGTCAGGCCTTCTTGCACGATGCGAAACAACGAGACCGCGGCGCCATCGACCAGAAGACAGTCGAATTCGTTATCGTCGTAGCTCACCGTGAGCCCGCTGCGCTGCTCGAATTCTGCGGCGAGTTGACCGATGGCCGCTGGCAGGCCGAGGGTGTCGAGCAGCGATGAGCGCAAGTCGTGAGAAAGGCTGCGAACCTCGCCAATCGCATCCCCCAGGCGCTCCGTGGCTTCTCTTAAAATGTTCAAGCCCTTGTCTTGTCCATTCTCCAATACATGGCTGGCCAGTTCGAATTGAAACTTGATCGACACGAGTACCTGGCTGATGCCGTCGTGCAGCTCGCGGGAAACCCGTGACCGTTCTTCCTCCTGCAGGCTGACGATGCGCTGGGTCAGGCGCTGCAGTTTCTTGTCGGCCAGACGATGCTCGCTGACATTGAGCGTCATGCCGCTGGCGAACACAAACAGCACCGCCACCAAGGCCACCGCGGCAATCGCCAGCATGGTTTTGCGAATGCCTTGGGCCACCTCGTCACGGGCCTGCTGGGTGGCGCGCTCGACGTCCTCGAGGTAGATGCCGGTCCCGAGCATCCAGCCCCAACGATCCAGCATCACGACATAAGCGAGCTTGTCGGTCACCTGGCCGGAGGAGGGTTTGTTCCAGGCGTAGCGTTGGAAACCTTCGCCAGATTCGGCGCTTTTCAGCAACGCCTGGATCACCGGCAGGCCGTGCGGGTCTTTCATGTCCCACAAGTACTTGCCCACCAGCTCTGACTGACGCGCGTGCATCAGGCTGCGGCCCTCGCGGTCGTAGACGAAGAAGTAGCCGTTGATGCCGAAGCTGAGCTTGCGCAGTTCTTCGAGCACTTGCTGCTGGGCGCGCTCGTCACCGTGGCCATCGTCGTACAGCGGGGCGATCAGGCTTTGCGCCATTTCGACGTAGTTTTTCAGTTCGGCACGCTTGCTGGCCAGAATACTGTCTTCGATCAACTGCGCCTGTTGATCACCCAGTTGGCGATTCAGGGAAATCACCAGCGCGCAAATAACGGCGATCGCCAACACCAGTGGCAGAATCCCGAGCGCGACGATTTTGTGTTTGAGCTGCATCTGGGCTCCTGACCGGGCCGAAGGAGGCGATGGCCCGGCATCATATGCCAAAGATGCGTGCGTCCAGTAGCGCTGCTGGACGGAATGACCGCCGGATGGGATGTCCGCCAGTTGAAATGCATACCCCTGTGGGAGCGGGCTTGCTCGCGAAGACGGTCCGTCATTCAACATCAATGTCGTCTGATAAACCGTCTTCGCGAGCAAGCCCGCTCCCACCCATCTACGTAGAACTACGTAGACGCCGCGTACGTAGTAACGCGGATTTATTTGTAGACGGCATGCGCGGATATTGGGCCAGCTCCGCACCGCGGACACAATTATAAAAAATTACCGCCGCAGTCCACTGGCTGTCGGCAGGAGACACGCAATGACCACCCGTCTGGCTAAACACCTCGCCTGGTTTGCCGTGGCTGTCCTGGGAGCGTTTGCGCTGAGTGTCGTGGCCCTGCGCCGCGGCGAAGCCATCAACGCCCTCTGGATCGTAGTCGCAGCAGTCGCTATCTACCTCGTTGCATACCGCTATTACAGCCTGTTCATCGCCAATAAAGTGATGCAGCTCGATCCCAATCGAGCCACTCCGGCTGTGCTCAACAATGATGGTCTGGACTACGTACCGACCAACAAACACGTACTCTTCGGTCACCACTTTGCAGCCATCGCTGGCGCAGGTCCGCTGGTCGGCCCGGTGTTGGCGGCGCAGATGGGCTACCTGCCCGGAACGCTGTGGCTGATTGCCGGTGTAGTGCTGGCCGGTGCCGTTCAGGACTTCATGGTCCTGTTCATGTCCACCCGCCGCAATGGCCGCTCCTTGGGCGATATGGTCCGTGAAGAAATGGGCCGCATCCCCGGGACCATCGCGCTGTTTGGCTGCTTCCTGATCATGATCATCATCCTCGCGGTGCTGGCGCTGATCGTGGTCAAGGCCCTGGCCGAAAGCCCATGGGGCATGTTCACGGTGATGGCGACCATCCCGATCGCGATGTTCATGGGCATCTACATGCGCTACATCCGCCCGGGCCGTATCGGTGAAATCTCCGTCATCGGCGTGTTTCTGCTGCTGGGTTCCATCTGGCTGGGCGGGCAGATTGCCGCCGATCCGGTCTGGGCCAAGGCGTTCAGCTTCACCGGCGTGCAAATCACCTGGATGCTGATCGGCTACGGTTTTGTCGCCGCGGTACTGCCGGTGTGGCTGATTCTGGCCCCGCGTGATTACCTGTCGACCTTCTTGAAAATCGGCACCATCGTGGCGCTGGCGATCGGCATCCTGATCACCATGCCCGACCTGAAAATGCCGGCGCTGACGCAGTTCATCGATGGCACTGGACCGGTGTGGAAGGGTGGCCTGTTTCCGTTCCTGTTCATCACCATCGCCTGTGGCGCGGTCTCGGGTTTCCACTCGCTGATCGCTTCGGGCACCACGCCGAAGCTGCTGGCCAGCGAAGGCCATGCCCGCTACATCGGGTACGGCGGCATGCTGATGGAATCCTTCGTGGCGATCATGGCCATGGTGGCTGCTTCGGTGATTGAGCCGGGTGTGTACTTCGCCATGAACAGTCCGGCGGCCATTGTTGGCGCTGATGCTGTTTCGGTCGCTCAGACCGTCAGCAGCTGGGGTTTTGCAATTACCCCGGAAGCCCTGCAAGCGGTGGCCAAGGACATTGGTGAAACCACCATCCTGGCCCGTGCTGGCGGTGCACCGACCCTGGCGGTCGGTATCGCGCAGATCCTGCACAGTGTCCTGCCGGGTGAAAACACCATGGCGTTCTGGTACCACTTCGCGATTCTGTTCGAAGCACTGTTCATTCTGACCGCAGTCGATGCCGGTACCCGTGCCGGACGCTTCATGCTGCAGGATTTGCTCGGCTCGTTTGTGCCGGCGCTGAAACGCACCGAATCCTGGACCGCGAACCTGATCGCAACAGCGGGTTGCGTGGCAATGTGGGGTTACTTGCTGTATCAAGGCGTGATCGACCCATTGGGTGGCATCAACACCTTGTGGCCGCTGTTCGGTATCTCCAACCAGATGCTGGCCGGTATCGCGTTGATGCTCGCCACCGTCGTGCTGATCAAAATGAAGCGTCAGCGCTACGTTTGGGTGACCATGCTGCCCGCCGTGTGGTTGCTGATCTGCACCACCACCGCAGGTTTCATCAAGCTGTTCGACGCCAATCCGGCGATCGGTTTCCTGGCCCTGGCCAAGAAGTACAGCGATGCGTTGGCCAATGGTCAGATCCTCGCGCCGGCCAAGAGCATCGAGCAGATGCACCACGTGATCTACAACGCCTACACCAACGCAACGCTGACGGCGCTGTTCTTGCTGGTGGTGTTCAGCATCCTGTTCTTTGCGCTCAAGGTCGGCATCGCTGCCTGGGGTACCAAGGAACGTACGGATAAAGAAGCGCCATACCAGGCTTTGCCGGAAGCGTGATGGAGGAGGGTGCCCATGTTCAATGACCTGAGTCATCTAGGTAAATACCTCGGTCAGGCCGCACGCCTGATGGTCGGCATGCCCGACTACGACAATTACGTCGAGCACATGCAAACCAAGCACCCGGATAAACCGTTGATGGACTACGAGATGTTCTTCCGGGAACGTCAGGAAGCCCGTTACGGAAGCAAGGCTGGGCCGAAGTGCTGTTGATCCGACGCCCAGGTTGACGCAACCCCTGTGGGAGCGGGCTTGCTCGCGAATGCAATCTGTCACTCAACATTATTGCTGACTGACACACCGTCTTCGCGAGCAAGCCCGCTCCCACAAGTTGCGAACCTTACCTGACATGCATCGGGCATTATTGCTCCGGTTTTGTCTGAGTAGCCCTTACGGCAGCTCTTCCCATTTCACCTGCGTCAAACCGCTCTGTTCAGCATGTTCGCGCAGCAGGGCATGATTCTGTTGATCGTGGTATTCCCCATACAAAAGCCCCACGCCAGCGTGCAGGCATGCGTAGTACCAGGCATCTTCATCAGTCATGTGCGAGTCGGGCTGGACAAAGAGGTGCCGGGTCTTTTTCAGACAGTAGGTGATTTCAAAATGCCGAGGGCGGGTCATCCGATTCTCCAGGTGATGCCGCTCCGACATTAGTGGCTCATCGCCAGTTCATTTTTTTTCGAACGTTCCTCTATTTTTTATTCCGAAACACAGCCCGCACGGAAATGGCTGTTTGCCTTGGCTGAGGTTATGCTCCACGCACTTCAGTTTTTCCCTTGATCAAGTGATGGCATGAACCAATCTGAGATGCGTGCTACGGCCCTGGCGTTATATCCCGAGGATTCCCGCGAAGCGGCTGCGTTGCTCAAGCAGGCGGTGCCGCTGATGGTGCGTCACAACATTCCGCCCAATCCAGTGCACTACGCCCTCTGGTACACCTATAGCAAAGGCGTCGAGCCCGAACTCAATCGCCACCTGGATCGTATGGTCAAAGACTTCGACAGTTTCCCTCCGGAATCCGCCTCCAAGCTGTTTCGCGAATACATCATTCGCGACGAACTGGAGGATGCCCGGGCCGGGCAGCAGCAGGCGATCAATCTGGTCGACGACATGGAGCGGGACGTCACGCGCAGCGTGAATGGCAGCCGCAACTTTCAGACCAGCCTGGGGCATTGCCTGGAAATGCTCGAGGCACCGGTCGACACAACCTTGCCGGCGATTCTCAACGAGCTGCAACAGAGCACTCAGCTGATGCAGGATCAGCAAGCACTGTTTCTCTTCCAGCTGCGCGCCGCGCAAAACGAAATCAAATCCCTGCGCGACAAACTGGAGCAGACCAGCCTGGCCGCCACCCTGGATGGCCTGACCCAGGTGCTGAACAGAAACGCCTTCAACCGCGTGCTGGAAAAAGCCATGAGCAAGGCGCCGCAGACCGTCGCGCTGGTCATGCTCGATATCGATCACTTCAAGCAATTCAATGACCAGTACGGTCACCCATTGGGCGACCGCGTACTCGAACACGTCGGGCAAGTGCTGCGTAACTCGCTGCCGGCCGACGCCATGGCGGCACGTTATGGGGGAGAGGAGTTCTGCGTGATCCTGCAAGGCTGCACCGATCTCGACAGTGCGCGGGCGTTTGCTGAACAGCTGCGCTTGAAAATCCAGTCACTGCGGATCAAGGCGCGCGTCACGGAAACGGTACTCGACACGGTAACGGCGTCCTTCGGTGTCGCGCTTTCCACAGCCGGTGACACCTTGGACAGTCTGCTGACCCGTGCCGATGATGCGCTCTACCTGGCCAAGCGCAACGGGCGCAATCGGGTGCAGTGATCACCCCCTGGTCAGTCAAAACAAAGCGCTGACTCCGTGTCGGCGCTGAGGTAAAGAGGCCAGGCCAGCATCCTCGAAGTGCGCGTAATACCGGGCGTCGCGGTGTTAAAGCAGAGGAATGCTGTAGCTCACGATCAAGCGATTCTGATCCTGATCCCGGGCTGCCTCGCTGTTGGACTTGCCGTTGCGCCAGCCGAATCCGACACCTTTAAGCGCCCCGGACTGAATCACGTAATCCAGGCTGATATCTCGCTCCCATTCCTTCTGGTTGTCGCCCGTTGTGGTCTTGATATTGTCCCCGCTCAGGTACATGACCGATGCTTTCAGGCCAGGTACACCCATGGCTGCAAAGTCATAGGCATATTGACCGAAGGCGGTGCGTTCGCCCGCGCGGGTGAAGGTTTGAATCAGGCGATCGGTATACAGATAAAGACTGGCCCCGCCGGCGCCCTTGTCGGGCAGATTGCCCTGGCTCAGCTGAGTGAAGTTGCTGCCGCTCGACACGCTTTGGTAACCCGCCGTGATGCCATGGCCGCCCACGGTGTAAACCAGCGCGGCACTCCAGGTGCGGTTGTCGATCTCACCATCACCGCCCTTGGTGAAGCCACTGATTCTGTAGCCTGTGGTCCCCGAGCTGTTTTCACCGGACGAATCTGTCTTGAAGTAACGCAGGTCGGTTTTCAGGGATTGACCGTCCGCGATCGCCAGCGTGTGGATCAGGCCGAAAAACTGCTGCGTGTAGTAGTTGTCCAGGTTGGCGTAGTAGTACTGGGCTGTCAGGTCCTTGGTGACTTTCCAGTCGCCACCGGCGAAGTCGAATGCGTTGCTTTCACGGGTGCCGCCGGTGGCGGCCAACCCCGTCTGATCGCTTGAACCCCGGCCCGTCGCATGTTCGATCCGTCCACCGGTGAGGGTCAGATCCTTGAACTCCCCCGAGGTGATCTGGCCGCCTTCGAATGTCTGCGGCAACAGGCGGCCGTCGTTGGCCACCAGAACCGGCAATTTCGGCATCAACGTGCCCAGGCGAAGTTCGGTTTTCGAGACTTTGACCTTGCCGGTCAACCCCAACCGGCTCCAGTCATCGACGGCGCTGTTATCACTGTCCGAAGGGATCATGCTGCTGCCGACATGCCTTCCTTTGCCGCTGTCCAGCGTAATCCCCATCAGCCCCAGTGCATCGACGCCAAAACCGATCGTGCCATCGGTGTAGCCCGACTTGTAGTCCAGCATGAAACCCTGCGCCCACTCTTCGGTTTTCGAAGGTGTGGCCGTGCCATCACGGTTGTCGTTATTGAAGTAGAAGTTTCTCATCCCCAGCGTCGCTTTGCTGTCACTCAGGAAGTCCGCCTGCGCCTGGGTGCTGAGTGCAATAGCGCCCAACGCGAAAGTAACAACGGTGTTCTTCTTGCTCATGTAAAACGCCCCTTTTTTGTAGTTTGAATTTAGGAGGCTGGCTCCCGCTGTAGCAGGTGCCCATAAGTAAGCGGCCTGCGGGAGCGATGCTCTTGGGTTAGAGAGTCTTGAGTTAAATACCCAACACGTTCGCGCCGATGCATGGGTCAATCCCGCGTTCCAGGCGGCGCTGATGGACGATCACAGTGATTTCCATGGAGCCGGTGGTGACTTCAAAGTCGAGGATGTGGCCGCCATAGGCCTGGAAGGTGGCGTCACCGGCGACACCGTGCATGTGGATGGAAGGCTGGTCGTTCTTCCAGGCCACTGAGCCAGTAATGCTGGCCATTTCGACGTTGCTGAAGGTTTTGGCGTCGAAGTCTTTTTTATCCTTGTTCCAGAAACCGAACTTCACGTTACCGAAGCCGATACCGCTGATGGAGGCGCTCGGGATCTTTTCGGCGACGGCCAGCTTGGTCAGTTCCTTGAAAGCGTTGTCGCCCATGCGCAGCACCATGAGGTAGCCGGTGGGGGTTTTGGTGTAGCGCGGTGTGGCTTCGGTTGCACATTGCATGGGTGCGCTCGTCGCGGTCGGTGCGGTTTCGGCAACCGCCAGTTGAGTGGCCGTGGCGTTGATCATCACGGCGGCGGTAACGGCCAACATCAATTTGGAAAAGCGGTGTTTCGGGTGAAGTTGAACGTGCATGGGGCTTCCTCTGGTTTTTGTTTTTGTGTGTACGGCGTTTTTTTGAGACGAGAGTGCCCGGCGCCTATTTCTCAATAGACGCGGGAGTTGTGGTCATCAGTGGGTGTTAGTTGAAGGTGGACCTGGGTGACTTAAAGCCCATCGCGACTGCTGACACCGTCAACCAATCGGGCAATGCCCAGCGGGTTGGCGTTCTTCAGGGCTTCGGGCAACAAGCTGTCGGGGCAATTCTGGTAACACACCGGACGCAGAAAACGATCGATCGCCAACGTCCCGACCGACGTGCCGCGCGCATCGGAAGTGGCGGGGTACGGCCCACCGTGAACCATGGCGTCGCAGACTTCGACGCCGGTTGGATAGCCGTTGAACAGCACGCGTCCGACTTTCTGTTCCAGCAGCGACAGCACTTCACCCAGGGTGTTGAGCTCCGAATCTTCGACAATCAGCGTGGCGGTCAACTGGCCGCGCAAACCGTGCAGTGCCTGGATCAACTCGGCGTGGTCGGCGACTTCCACCACGATGGTAGTCGGGCCGAAGACTTCTTCCTGAAGCAGCTCGTCACCGTTGATCAAGAGGCTGACATCGGCTTTGAACAATTGCGGCCGCGCCTGGTTGCCCTGTTGTTCGGCACCGGCCAGGTGCGTCATGCCGCTGTGTGCGCGAAGGTTTTCCAGACCGTGGCAATAGCTTTTCAGCGCGCCTGCGTTGAGCATCGTTTGCGCGGATTGTTCGCCCATCAGGACAGTAAAACGTTCGAGAAAGTCTGTGAATTCCGGCGAGCGAATGCCCAGTACCAGGCCTGGGTTGGTGCAAAACTGACCCGCACCCAACACCACGGAAGCGGCCAGTTCGGTGGCGATCTTTTCGCCCCGCATCTTGAGTGCGTCGGGCATCACCAGGACCGGATTGATGCTGCTCATCTCGGCGAAGACCGGGATCGGTTGAGGACGCGCGGCCGCCATGTCACACAACGCTCGACCACCGCGCAGTGATCCGGTGAATCCCACGGCCTGGATCGCCGGATGCTTGACCAGCGCCTCACCGACGCTGCCGTAGAGCATGCTGAACACGCCATCAGGCATACCGGTTTTTTTCGCCGCGCGAGTGATCGCGTCGGCGACGTAATCGGCGGTAGCCATGTGGCCGCTGTGGGCCTTGAACACCACCGGACAGCCGGCGGCGAGGGCGGATGCGGTGTCGCCGCCAGCGGTGGAAAAGGCCAGCGGGAAGTTGCTGGCCCCGAACACGGCGACCGGACCGAGCCCGGTGCGGTACTGGCGCAAGTCAGGTCGCGGCAAAGGCTGGCGATCCGGCAGCGCACGATCAATGCGTGCGCCGTAGAAATCGCCGCGTCGCAGCATCGTGGCGAACAGGCGCATCTGGCCGCTGGTGCGCGCTCGCTCACCTTGAATACGCCCGGCGGGCAGGGCGGTTTCCTGGCATACGAGGGCAATGAATGATTCGTCCAGCGCTTCAAGCTCGGTGGCAATGGCATCGAGAAACTGGGCGCGTCGGGCGGCTGACAGGCTGCGGAACGTCGGGTAAGCGCTGGCCGCTGCTTCTGCGGCCGCATTCACTTCATCCACGGTGGCCTGATGGAACGCATATGGCAGTGTTTCGCCGGTGCTGGCGTCATGGCTTTGCAGTGTGTTCGAGCCTTTTGCCGAACGGCTGCCAGCGATGTAGTTGTGACCTGAAACTTCAAACATGGGAACTCCTGAAGGGCTGTTCAAATAGGAATCAAGTGAGCCGGTAAATTCGCCGGGCGTTGTCATGAAACAGGGCGAGCCGATCGGCGAGGGAACGGTCCCGGACAATGGCTTTGAAGCCGTCGAGGACTTCGCTCAGGCCGTTGACCACGCCATCGACCGGGTAGTTGGTGGCAAACGCGCAGCGGCTGACATCGACAATCGAAATCGCGTCGTTCACCACAACGCGGTTCAACGCCACGGGCCACGCCTTGCCGGGGATGCAAATACCGGAAATTTTCAGTGCGACGTTCGGCTCCCGTGCCAGCAACGCGAGGTTGTTACGCCAACCCGCCAACCCTTCGTCCGAACGATCAGCCGGCAGCGCCGTGTGATTGACCACAATGGTCACGTCGGGAAAGTCTCTGGCCAGCTCGGCGGCCTCCGACAAATGCCACCACGGGGCCTGCAATTCGAAGTGCAGGCCGTTTTCCGCCAGTTGTGCGTAACCCTCGCGCCAACGGGGATCGCGCATGGAACCGGGCGCGGCAAAGTCTTCGCGCCATGCCTCACGACTGGTCACCGTGGGTTTGTGGCGCACGCCGCGCACCAGCGGGTGCTCGCCGTATTGGCGCAACAGGGTTGAAGCGTCTTCGCGATCCAGCCAGGCCTGCCCGACCATGGCCGCCAGGGTGGGTTCGGTTTTTGCCAGCGACGCGACAAACTCCACCTCATCGGCGGGCGTCGCAGGGTCCCACTCACCCTCGATCACCACCGTCTGCACGATGCGATGGCTGCCCGTCAGCCGGCGATAATCTTGCGGCAGAAAAGTGCGACAGATCGACGAGTAATCGCCATAACGAAACGCTCGCAACGGCCGGTCGTTCAGCCACGGGTAGTAATGGGCCTCGATATCGAAATAGTGTTGGTGAGCGTCGACGATCGGTAAGTCCGCGTCCTCGCCGCTGGCCAGAAAACGCGTGCGCCAGTCGATGGTCGATACGTCATTCATGCTGCTGCTCCAGACGATAAAAGCGTCGTGCATTACCAGCGAACACCGCTTCCTGCACGGCACGACCCATGGGCGCGAGCATCGCGGCCACGCCATCGGCGATGGTGTCGTAGGACGCGCGTAAACCAGCGACCGGAAAGTTACTGGCGAACATGCAGCGCTCGGGACCGAAGATCTCCAGCGCGGTCAGGACTACCATCCGGTTATCGTCATAGCGCCAGGGCGAATCCTTGAGGCCGAACTCCGATAGCTTGATTTGCACGTTGGGCTGCAAGGCCAGCGCTTCCAGGCCATTGCGCCAGCGCGTGATGCCTTCCAGGCTGCGATCCCAGGCGAAACCGGTATGGTTCAGGGCGATGCGGATGTGCGGAAACATCGCCGCCACTTCGGCCGCTTCGACCAGGTGCCACGGCGGTACGCGCAGATCCCACGACAGACCGTGCTCAGCCAGCCGCGAAAAACCTTCCAGCCATTTCGGGTCCTGCATGGTTCCGCGTGCCCCGGCAATCGAGACATCCGGCGACGGCGAGGTAACCGGTTTGGAGCGTATGCCCCGCACCAATGGCCGGGCCGCCTGGGCGGCGAGAATCTCTGCACTGTCTTCGCGATCGAACCAGGCGTGGGCAACGATGGCATTTGGGAAACCGTAGCGGGCATTTACCTGTTCCAGCCAGCGGGTCTCGGCAACCTGTTCATCACGGGCACGCTCGGCCTCGACATGCACCGTGCCCACCAAGCGTTGGTTTTCGGTCAGGGCCAGGTAGTTCTCCGGCAAGAAATTACGGCACAGGCTGTGATAATCGCCGAGAAAGAATTCCTCGTGATACTCGTCTTGCAGCCACGGATAGCGACCGTTGCCGAGATCCCACAGGTGGTGGTGAGCATCGACAATCGGTAGAGCATCCTCGGCCGCGAGGTTCGGCAAGCCGTTGCGTTCATGCAGCGTGATCATGACGTCGTCCCTTTGCTTCAGCGCGAGGCGGCGAATTGGGAAGGGCTGAGCACGCCGTCTTCGACTTCTCCAGCGGCGGCCGCTTCGGCCTTGGCCTGAACGCGGCTGCGCAGTTTGGCGATGTTCACCACCACCCGGGTATGCGCCGCGGTAGCTACCAGTTCCACGTCATCGCGCACCTCGACATTGAAGGTGATGCTGCGCCCCTCGATCCGCGTCACGGTGGCGGCGATGCTGACCGACATGCCCAGCAACGTGGCCCCGACGTGACGGATATCGACCGCTGCACCGACCGTGTTTTCGCCCTCATCGAGGAAGGTCAGCAGGTAGTCGAGACAGGTCTGCTCGATGTCGTCCACCAAGCGGGGAGTGGCGTAGATACGCAAGTCCTCACCCAGAAACGAGATGGTGCGTTCCTGGTCGACGATCAGGTGGCGCTCGGTGGCGGTGCCTGCTTCCAGCGTGGAGAAATTCATAAGAAACCTCGTGTTTGAGTGCCGACAGTCGGGGCTGCGACCATCGGCCGGGCTATCAAAGGGTGATTCAGCGAGTAGGCAGGAAACCGATGGAAATCCATGGCACGGCGATCAGCACTCCGAGGGCCACAACCAGCGCTCCCAGATAAGGCCAGACGCGACGCATGGCGCCGCTGGGATCGACCTTGGCAATGGCGCACGCGGCATAGAAGCCCACGCCAAATGGTGGCGCGAACAGGCCCAGACCCATGGCGAAAATCGCGACCATGGCGTAATGCACGTCGTGGATGCCCATGGCCTTGGCAATCGGGAACAGCAACGGGCCGAACAGCACGATGGCCGGGATGCCTTCCAGAAAGCTGCCGAGGAGAATGAACGCCACCGCAGAGATGATCAGGAAGCCCATCGCACCTCCCGGCACCGTCGACATGACTTGCGCCAACTGATGGGAGAACCCCGACTGGGTCAGCGCCCAGGCCATGGCGGTCGCGCTGCCGATGATGATCAGAATCGCCCCGGACAACGAAGCGGTGCTGACCAGGATCGGATACAGGCGGCGCCAGTCAAAGCAGCGGTAGCACAGCAAACCGACGATGAAGGTGTAGGCCACGCCGATGGCGGCAACTTCGGTGGCGGTGGCAACGCCTTCAACCACGGCGGTGCGGATCACGAAGGGCAGCGCCAGTGCAGGCACCGCGACCAACAGCGAATGGCCGATTTCCTTGCCGCTGGCGCGTTTGCCGGTGGAGACAGCGCCTTTGCGGTTTTTCCACCAGATCACCGCCGCCATGGCGATCGCACCCACCACCGCCGGCATGAAACCGCCGGTGAACAGCGCGGAAATCGACACCCCGGTCACTGAGCCGATGGTGATCAGCACGAGGCTCGGCGGAATGGTTTCCGACATCGCTCCGGACGCATTGAGCATCGCCACCAGTTCGTTTTCATCCTCGCCGCGTTTCTTCATTTCCGGAAACAGCGCTGGCGCGATGGCGGCCATGTCGGCGGCCTTCGAACCAGAAATCCCGGAGATCAGGTAGATGGCGCCGATCAGCACATAAGACAGGCCGCCCCGCACATGGCCGATCAACGAGCACAGGAAGCGGATCATCGCCCGCGCCATGCCCATGGCTTCGATCAACGCACCCAAAAACACAAACAACGGGATGGCCAGCAGAATCAGGCTCGCCATGCCTTCGTCCATGCGGCCGACCACCAGGGTCAGGGGGGTGCTGGTCATGGTCGACAGGTAAGCCACCGTGGCCAAGCCGAACGCGACCATGATCGGCACGCCGAGGACGATCATCGCCATGACGCCGATCATGAAGAAGACGATCAGGTTCCAGTTGCCCATCAACAGCAAGGTGCCTTCAGCCACCCATAGCAAGGCTGCCAGGGAAGCCAGCATCGCCACGGACACAGAGAAGTCGATCAACCGGGCGCTGGTCAGCAGACGCGCAACACACGTCATCAGCATCAGGCTCAGCCCGACCGCGATGGCGGATACGCGAAAGGCGTTGGGGATTTCGAGGGCGGCGGTGGTGATGATCCACTCGTCGCTGACGTATTCCCAGGCCGGTGTGAACAGCAGCCCGATGAAGGTGATGACGATCACCGCGCCCAAGGTGTCGACAAAGGCGCGTTTTTCCCGGGGCAGGCGCCCGATAAACGAGGTGAGGCGCATGTGCTCGCCCCGACGCATCGCCACCACCGAACCGAGCATCGCCAGCCACAGAAACAGCAGCGAGGCCAGTTCGTCACCCCAGACGATGGGTTGATTGAGCACGTAACGGGAGAACACATTGCAGAACAGCAGCGTGCATTCCACGACCACCAGCAATGCAGCGCTGCCCTCAGTCAACCAGCGCAACCCCGTGTCGAGTGCACGACCGAGGCGAAACGTGGTTTGGCGTGGGCTGAGTCCTTCAGCGGGAGAAACTTCCGTCATTGGTATTTCGTTTTTCATGACCTTGTCTCCGGCTTAGGACAGTTGACCCGCGTACTGCTCGAGCAAGCTCCAGGCTTCATCGCCGTACTTTTCTTTCCATTGGGTGTAGAAGCCCTTGGACTGCAAATCGGTCCTGAACAATGAACGGTCGACTTTGTTGAAGGTGATGCCGTGGGCCGTCAGCGACGGTTCCAGGCTGGTGTTGAGGTCAATCACCTGCTGACGCTGAACCAGCGCTGCGGCGTTGATCTGCCGCGAGACGATTTCCTGCACATCGGCGGGCAGTTTTGGAAAGGTTTTGCCCGACGCGACAATCCAGAATCCACCCCAGATGTGGTCGGTCATGGAGCAGTACTTCTGCACTTCATAGAAACGCGCGGATTCGACGACCACCAACGGGTTTTCCTGGCCATCGACCACTTTGGTCTGCAGCGCCGAGTAGGTTTCGTTAATGCTGATGCCGGTCGGTGAGGCGCCCAGGGCGCTGAACATGGACGTCCACAGCGGGCTGACCAGCACGCGCAGTTTGAAACCGGCGAGGTCTTGCGGGGTGTAGATCGGCCGCGTCGAACTGGTGATCTGGCGAAAGCCGTTGTTCCAGACTTTCTCCATCGGGATCAAGCCGACCTTGGCGGTCTTGGCGCGCACGTACTCGCCCAGCTTGCCGTCCAGCGCGGCCCAGACCGTGTCGTAGTCCTTGAACGCGAACGGCATGCTTTCGATCGACATGGCCGGCACCAGCGTGGAGAGAATGGCGCCTGGCAATGGAATGAAATCGATTGCACCGGCGCGCACCTGGGACAGCATGTCGGTGTCGCCACCCATGGCGCCGTTGGCGTACACCTGCAGGTCCACGGCGCCGTTGGTTTCGGCTTTGATGGCTTGTGAAGCCGCCTTCATCTGGATATTCAACGGATGGGTGTCGGGCAGGCTGCTGGTGTAGCGCAACACGATGGGCTTGGTGGCGGCGAAGACGCTGGAGGGCAGCAGGTTGGCGGCGAATGCACCGCCCACGGTGACGCCGGCAGACACTAGAAATGATCGGCGGCTTACGGCCTCGGTCAAGATACGGCTCATGTTATTCACCTTCTTGTTTTTGTTGTTGTTCTAAAAAACAGCGGATCAGTTAAGCGAGCGCTGCTCCTTGTGGGAGCGGGCTTTGCGTTACGCCAGTGCCACCACTGCTTGGCATCGGATCAACTCGTCGATTTCATCTTCCGCGTAGCCGCTTTCTTTCAGCACTTCGCGGGTGTGTTCGCCGAGCAGTGGCGCCGGGCGGCTGGTCGGCGGCGCGGCGTTGTCCATGTCAGAGAAGTGAATCGGCAGGCCCATGCCGCGCACCCGGCCTTCGGTGGGGTGTTCGGTTTCAACGACCATGCCGCGTGCCTTGGTTTGTGGGTGGTCCAGTGCGGCGGCGATGTCCAGGACCGGCCCGGCAGGCAAGCCGAGGTTGTCGAACAACACCATCCATTCATCGGTGGTGCGCGCGACCAAGACTTCGTTGAGGATTTCCACCAGGGCCAGGCGATGCTCCATGCGCAATGCGTTGCTGGCGAAGCGTGGGTCGGCCTTGAGTTGCGGAACGGCCAGGGCCTCGACCAGACGTTCGTAGTTGGCCTGGTTGGCGGCGCCAATGTTGATCCAGCCATCCGCGGTGCGGAATACCTGATACGGCGCGCTGGTGGAGTTGGCCGAACCCATCTTCGGCAGGATGGTGCCGTCGGCGAAATACGCGGCCGCCGGCCAGTACATCTGTTGCAGGCCGGCTTCGAACAGCGAGGTGTCGACCATCTGCCCGAGGCCGGTTTTCTGTTTGGCGGCATAGGCTGCGCAAATGCCGAGGGCGGCGAGAATGCCGGAGTTGATGTCGGCCACGGGGGAGCCGGCCTTGACTGGTTCACGCCCGGCTTCACCGGTCATGCTCATCATGCCGCTCATGCCCTGAGCGATCAGATCGAAACCGCCTTTCTCGCCAAATGGCCCGCTGCGCCCATAGCCGGAGATCGCGCAGTAAATCAGCCCGGGGTTGATGAGCTTCAAATCTTCATAACCCAGGCCGAATTTCTCCATGGTGCCGGCGCGGTAGTTTTCCGTGACCACGTCGGCGTCCAGCAGCAGCCGGCGCAACACGTCACGGCCACCGTCGGTTTTCAGGTTCAGGCCAATACCGCGCTTGTTGCGGTTCACCACCATGAACGAAGCGGATTCACCACTGGTCATGATCGGGGAGAAGCGGCGCGAATCATCACCGCCCGGGACTTTCTCGACCTTCACCACGTCGGCGCCCATGTCGGCCAGCATCATTCCGCACACTGGCCCGGACATGATGTGAGCCAGTTCTACAACGCGCATTCCTGTCAGCGGTCCCATGTTATTTCCCCTTGAACTGTGGTTTGGCTTTCTCGATGAAAGCGTTCAGACCGATCTGAAAATCTTCGGTGTCGTAGCAGGAGTAACTCGCGTCGATCTGCTCTGCGGTGGGTGCGACGCCGGCTTCAAGCTGGCGTGCGGCCTGGCGATGCCAGCGGGCGACGAGGGGCGCGCCGTTGACGATGCGTTTGGCGGTGGCGAGGGTTTCGGACTCGACTTCTGCGTCCGGCACGACGCGGGTCACGAGGTTTTTCACGTAGGCGTCGTTGGCGTCGAGAATGCGACCTTCAAGAAGAATCTCCAGGGTGGTCGAGCGTCCCGCCAGTGCTACCAGGCCGGCCATTTCGTCATAGGACATGACCAGGCCCAGCTTGCCGACCGGCGCACCGAAACGGCTGGAGGTGCCGCAGATGCGCAGGTCGCACAGTGCCGCGATTTCCAGGCCGCCGCCGACACACACGCCGTGGATCATCGCGATCACCGGATGCGGGCAGTCGGCAACCGCGCGCATGGCCGCCGAGGTGACTTCGGCATACACACGGGCTTGTGCCTGGTTGGCGCGTACCGCTGGAAACTCGCCGACATCGGCGCCCGCGGCAAAGGCTTGTTCGCCCGCACCACGTAACATGACGCAGCGTACGGTGGGGTCAGCGGACAGTTCGGTCATGACATCACCCAGGTCTTGCCACATGGACAAGGTCAGGGCGTTCATTTTTCCCGGATGGCTGAGGGTGACGAGGGCAATGGACGCTTGCCGTTCGATAAGGACGGTGGGCTTCATGATTGTTCCGCTGGCGTCGGATCACGTGGGGACGTGTTCGACGCTGCGGCTGCCTCCTGATTTATTGTTGTTGGATAGCGGCTGTTTACAGCGACTGTTCGAGCATCGACAGGTAGTCCGCGGAGGACGCTTCGCGGGGGTTGGTCTTGTGGCTGTGATCGTGCAACGCGCCCTCGACGATGCCGGCAAACAGGCTCTCGTCGACACCGATGTCGCGCAGGCGGGTCGGCAGGCCGAGGCGTCGGGTCATGTCCTCGATGGCTGTGCCGATATTGGCGTCGGCCCCAAGGCCCATGGCGTGTCGCAGGCGCTCAAGCTTGCGTTCGTCGCGAACGGTGGGGGCGTTGGCATTGAAGTGCACGACCGCCGGCAGAAAGATGGCGTTCAAGGTGCCGTGGTGCAGTTTCGGATTGATGCCGCCCAGGGCGTGGGACAAGCTGTGCACGCAGCCCAGTCCCTTTTGGAAGGCCAGCGCGCCTTGCATGGACGCGCTCATCATGTTCATCCGGGCTTCGCGATCGCCTGGTTCAGCGGTCGCGCGCTCGATGTGTTCCCAGGCGCGCCACAGGCCGTCGAGGGCGATGCCATCGGCCGCGGGGTTGAAGGCCGGCGCCATGAACGTCTCGATACAATGCGCAATCGCGTCCATGCCGGTTGCGGCGGTCAACATCGGCGGCAGGCCGAGGGTCAGTTCCGGATCGCAGATGGCCACGCGAGGCACCACATAAGGCGAGATGACGCCTACCTTGCGACCATCGTCGAGGATCAGGATCGCACCCCGGCCGACTTCGCTGCCGGTGCCGGCGGTGGTTGGAATCGCAATCAACGGCGCCGTGGCAGACGTGATGCGATCCAGCCCGCCTTCGATCACCGCAAAGCTTTGCAGAGGGCCATCGTGGGTGGCGCAAACAGCGACGCCTTTGGCCAGATCGATCGAAGAACCACCGCCGACGGCGATGATGCCGTTGCACTCGCCACTGCGGTATTGCGCGACGGCTTCACGGACGGCGTGTTCGTTGGGATTGGGCGGGGTGGCGTCGAAAATCGCGGGAAGGCAGCTACTGCCAAGGGCGGCGATGACTTTGTCGACGATGCCGGCATTGCGCACGCCGATGTCAGTGACGATCAGCGGCCGGGTAATGCCCGCACGTTCGGCTTCGGCGGCCAGATGCGCCAGGCTGTCGTAGCCGAACTGGATCTTGGTGACGTAATTGATGAGGGACATGATTCACCACAAGTTATACAGGATTGTTATTGTTGCAATCGGTCTGCGGCGGGAGTGCTTTCGCTCTCTGGTCAAACCCATTGCATTGCCTGGTTGTGGGGCGGACTATAGGGCCGTCGTGGCGAGCCCCGATACTGACAACTTTCGATACCTCTATAACTTTTAGTTAACCCTGATGACGCCCTCACTGAACTCGATCATGTCCCGCCTGCACATCAAGCAACTTCGCTTGTTGATCGCCCTTGATGAGCACGGCTCCTTGCTGGGCGCGGCCAAACAGGTCGCGCTGACACAGCCCGGTGCCAGCAAGGCACTGCAAGAAATTGAAACCACCTTCGGTACTTCGCTGTTCACCCGCACTAACCGCGGGCTTGAACCGAACGATGCCGGGCGCTCGGTCATCCGTTACGCCAGGCTGATCCAGACTGACCTCGCGCACCTGCGCGAAGAGATCATCGGCATCATGAGCGGCGAGGGCGGACGGGTGTCGGTCGGCACTATCATGGGCGCCGTCCCGTTGCTGACCACCGCGATCAGTCGGGTGATTGCCGACCACCCGAAGCTGTCTATCGAGATCGTCGAAGACACCAGCGCCGCACTGCTCAGCCAACTCGATGCCGGACGCCTGGATCTGGCGATCTGTCGTACCACCATCAGCACCACCCCCTACTTGTATGAGAGCGCGACATTCGTCGAAGAAACGTTGGCGGTGATCGCCAGTACCCAGCATCCGTTCGCCTACGCCCGGCGTTTGTCCCTGAAGGACCTGGTGGATTACCGCTGGGTCGTCTATCGCGCGAACATGCCGATGCGTTTGCTGCTGGAGCGGGAGTTTCATGAGGCCGACCTGCGTTTCCCGGTGCATCTGCTGGAAACCACGTCGGCCTTCGCCACCTTGTCGCTGCTTCAGGAAAACCCGACCCTCGTGGCGCTGGTGTCCACCGACGTGGCGAAGTTCTGCTCCGGCTACGGTTTCACCACCACGTTGCCGCTGCCCATCACCTCGCGCAGCGAACCCTATGAACTGGTATCGCGCAAAGGCGTGCCCGACTCACCGGCGGCCAGGCTGTTACGAGAGGCGCTGTTGAACCCTGCTTAGAAACGGGCAATCAAGATGGTGCACTGCTTTGGACGCCCGCATTCGTGCGTTTTACGCAAATCTGATTTGTTGCAGGCGCGGAGTTTGAAACCGACAGGTTGGGTTGCCGATGATTGGGGGGAAAGGTTTAGCGCATTGCGATGGGTATTACTCAGGTCATGGGTAGGCGGCGCGGATCATGGACGTTTCTCCAATGCCCGGTCGGTGAGCTTGGCGTTGTGAATGAGTCGACACAGAACTGTGGCGATCAAGATCGACAGCAGTGGCCAGTAGATGAATATGGCTTTCAGGAGCATGGCGTCACCCTCGTGCTTCATCCAATCCTCATAATTGCCGGCATGCTCCCTGCTGTCAGTTACCGGCCATGCGCCGCGTGTTCCGACCTCGGTCATGAACACCATCAGAGGATGGTGGTCCTTGCTCATGACGATATAGGCGTATCGCCCCCTTCTTACATTAGATGCTGATAATCATTTGTTCACGAAGTCTCATGTCCGTCCATCACCTCGCCAGTCGGCTCGATCAATTCGGCGCCCTGGTTTCGCGCGTTGCCGACTGCCCGATCAACCTTGAACCACTCGAATGCCTCGGTCGGTTCGCCCTGGAACAGCGCCATCTGTTCGGCTCGTTCCTTGGGTGTCGCCAGATCCAGCCATTCGCGACCCAGTTCCGGTGACAGTGCCACTGGCCTCCGGTCGTGGATGTCCACCATGCCACCCGCGCTGTCGGCGGTGATGATGACGAAACCATCATGCTCTCCCGGTCCATGCGCGGCGGTCGGGTATTGGCCGATGGCGGCACACAGGATCGGTGCCCGGTCCCGACGGCGGATCAGGTAGGGCTGCTTTTTTGGCTCTCCTTCATCCACCCATTCAAACCAGTTATCGATCGCGAGGATTGCCCGGTTCGGCCAGATTGCTTTGAAGAATGGCCCGTGGGCCACTTTCTCAACCCTGGCATTGATCGGCGCGGCTCGATCCTTCGCCCAGTGCGGGCGCCATCCCCAGCGCACCCAGTCGGCATGCAGAACGTTGCCTTCCTGGTGGAAGAGGGCGAGCTGAGTCGACGGCGCGGCGTTGTACAACTCGAACGGCCGATCCCCGGTGTGGTTGATCAAGGCATCGGGAATGCTGAGCACCGCCACGAAATCATGAATACCTCGGTACTGTGAAAGTCTCCCGCACACGGCCAGATCCTCACGTTGATCTTTCAGCGTAGACCAATATTCGACTATTTATAGATGTGCAGCGCAGGTTGTTGAACTGTAAGCATTCAGTTGCGTCGAAGCATTACGGGCGAATGGGTGGGGTTAACGCGTTCGAATGCTGGCTTGAACCCTTCTATTGCGCTGGGAATTTCGTGGATTCGCCAAGGGAGGCGGACGATGCTCAAATTTTTTGCAGCTTACTTGTCCATTTGCTTCCTTCTTCAATGGGGCGTGGCCGTGGCGTCGCCCTGGATCGCCTCCCACGTGCTGCTGAGGTGGATGTTCTAGCGATCAGGGGCAGGTAAACAGGGGCATCATTCGACCCTGAATTGTTGGTGATACTATCCATAGACCCGGGTCTTGCATGAGATGCCCTATGGATCGTCTGTCTACGTTGCTGTCTCAGTTCGGCGTGCGCGCAAACCTGTTTCACAGTGGCAACCTTTGCGGCGTGGCGTCATACGATGGCGCTGACCATCGCGGTCATATTCACCTGCTGCAGGCCGGTCAAGTCACTTTAAAGGGTGCTGATGGTAGCGACTTGCTGCTTATCCGGCCCTGTCTGATTTTTCTGCCACGCCCAACCCGGCATCAACTCATCCCAAGTGAGCCCGAAGGTGCTCAGTTGCTGTGTGCGTCAATGGAGTTTACGGGGGGAACCGGTAACCCGTTGTCGGGTTCACTACCGGATCTATTGGTGCTGCCACTGGATGAGCTACCGATGCTGGCCGATACGCTGCAATGGATGTTTGCCGAGGCAGCAGGCGTGCATTGTGGACGGGCGGCTGTACTGGATCGTTTGTTCGAGCTGCTGATCATCCTGCTGTTCCGGCATCTCCTTGATCACCAGCAGTTGAATACCGGAATGATGGCCGGGTTGGCCGATTCGCGACTGGCGCGCTCGCTGGTTCAGATGCATAACGCACCTCAACGTGATTGGTCCGTTGCCGAGCTGGCCAGTGAGTCGAACATGTCGCGCGCTGCCTACGCCGCGCATTTCCGATCTGTTTTAGGGCAGACGCCTACGGATTATTTGCTGAGTTGGCGTATCAGTGTGGCGCAGAAGCTTCTACGCGAAGGGCGGGCGATTACGCTGATCGCAGACGAGGTCGGTTATGAAAGCCCCTCGGCGCTTGCTCGCGCGTTTCGTCGCAAGACGGGATACAGCCCGCGAGACTGGTTGAAATCCTTGGATGGCGCGGGGCAGAACATCGCTTGATGGTATCTCTTAACTTTCGTTGTGATCTTGAGTCGCTGAAAGGGAAAAGGGTCTGAAACAGGCTGTTTCAGACCCTTTTTGCGCAAACTTATAAGTTCAACGGGTTTCCAGTTTAATCAACGAATGGCCCGCGATGAATATAGAGGCGGCAAGCAATCCAATGTCTTTCAGGAGGAATTGGCCCGGAGCTACACTGATCGCCGGGAAACCGAGACTCGGTTCAATAACGCCTGGCGTCGAGAACATAAAGCTTATCGTTGTGAAAAATAACCCGGCTGACAAGGCACCGCCAATCAATGAGAGCTTTGGCGATATCAGGCGACCTGCGATAAGCAAGCCAATTGATACTTCCAGGACGCCGAGCAGGCTGGAAAACAGATCTACGCTGAAAATGTTGTAAACCCATCCCAGGAACGGGCTGTTGCTGACAAGCGGAACGAGTCCTTCTGCTTCATAGTGCGTAAACTTCATGCCGCCGAACCAGAAGTAAATAATGGCGAGCGCAAGATAAATACCGTAGGTTCCGATTTCCATGGTTTTAGTGCCAACGGACAATCTGTTTGACAAGGTGCTGGTAACATTCAATGGGTTCATGATTTAACTCCAGAAGCCCAGCGCGGAGTACGTTGGGAGTGAAGCTATTGTTACCGCTGATTTGAATTTTTACTGTTCTGAATGGACAGCATTCAATGCAGATCGTCCAATTTCACTGACGCTTTCAGAAGGAGGAGGCACGTTAAGGACGGCTGGGACGCAGTCTGAATCAGCGCATATCCTCGCCAAACGGCAGCGGGATGGGCATCGGGTATCGAAACAGGGACAAGGCAGGAGGGCGTTGCAGCATACGAAGAGTATGTGAAGTCTATGCGGGAAATGTGGATGGGTGAGAAGTAACTTATAGAGGAACAGTTTCGTATGGCGAAACTAACACCTAGACAACGAATTTATCCTCCGCGAAGTTTAATTGGCGAAGGATAAATATTTATCGTGTGTCGGTGGAGGAGGTGGTGCCTATGTTTAATCAACTTTTTGATGGCGCGCTGCTGGTGGATTTTGCAGTGCTCTGAATGTCGTTCCGGGCCTTTTCATTTTTCGCTTTAATTTCTTGGGCGTGAGCCTCTATTCGTTTAATCAGCCGGTCGCTGCCGTCTGTTGCAAAGCTCAAGTTGCTAAAAGCTGAACAAGCCAAAGTTGCTGCAATTAGAATTTTTTTCATGATGGTCACCGTCGTAGAGTGAATCACGGTGTGTGATTCGCAGGGCTAGGTTAGGTGAATGTATAAGTGGCTGAAATATCCAATTCACCAGAAAATTGGCTGACCAATTAGTCTCTGGCTTGTCGGCGGCGGTATAGAGGCTTTATCGAAAATTGGCTATTTGGGATAACTGAACAAGATCTTATTGTGACGACGTAAAAATCGCTGGCTGAGCCTGAACTGCTCAGTAGTTGGTTGTCACTTTCAAGTTTCCGGGATCTAAGATGAAGACTTCAGAGCCAATGCTAAAGAAAAACAAACGGGTGCTCGCCGTCGGCGTATTAGTAGCACTGGGGATCGGCAGTTATCAACTGTTTGAACCTGTTGCGGCACCCGCTGCTCAAGCGACCAACGCAGCGACTCCAGTCGGGGTGGCCCAGGTCACCGAACGGGTCGTCACCGAGTGGAGCGATTTCTCCGGACGTATCGAGGCCATTGAGCACGTCCAGATTCGCCCGCGGGTCGACGGTACGATTGATGCCGTGCATTTTCAGGAAGGTCAGGTGGTCAAGAAGGGTGCGCCGCTGTTCACCATCGACCCGCGCCCATATCAGGCGGTATTGGCTAAAGCCGAAGCAGCCCGTGACAGTGCCAAGGCGCGTCTGGCCCTGGGTACTGCTGCGTCAACTGGCCGTTCGTTTCACACCTTCCACCCCAATAGCAACCGGCCACGACGCAGCACCTCACCATTCGCAGCCTGCCGTTGCCAGCCTGGATGCCCGGGAGGTCTGAAACACCGTTCACCGGCAGGCTGAATGTTAGTTTTGTTCAGCCTTGTGTTCGGGACACGTGACGCCGCTCTGGGTAAAGTCAGCACTGCTTGCCCGGCCAGGTGTGTTTCAGAGGGATCTGAATGGCCAACAAACTGGTCAGGGTGGGCACCGATTCAGAAGGGAGGCGGCAAGCGCCTCACTTCAGCTGACGATTGTTCGCCTCGCCCGTTGCAGCCCGACCCGCTCGTCACTGAAGCGGCTGGCGAGGGAAACGTCAGAGCACGTAGCCAGCGGCGTGTCCGGGGTGGTTGTCCTGCACGCCGACGATGAGGTGCAGTGGCATGTGCTGCTGCTGCTCATCATTGGATGGGATTTCGAAACTACCCACTATTTGAAGATGTCGCTCGCTCAGCCCGGTCGACTCTGCTTCTTTTGCCTTTGCCATTCTCGCGTGGTTCGCTGCGATTTCATTGAGAGTTGACACGTTACATCTCCGGTGACTGACCAAGCGTATCGCTGGAGTCCTTGATCGTTGATTGGATGGCCTCCGCGTCAGAAATACGTCGTTCTGCGGCTGCTACGACCGGCCTTTGCAATCCCTAAGCCAGAGATGACCGAGTTTTGGCGCTGAGTTTTCACAGGCGACGAATGGTGGTGTGGAGCTGCTCAGGGGCAGCTAAAAACGCATTGTGCGGTGAGTGTCGATTGGCACCGATGCACCGATGCACCGATGCACCGATGCAAAAAAAAGCCCGCAGTCGAAGATTGCGGGCCAGACGGCTTTTGTTGGCGCGATCAGCTCCCGCCACCACTGTTTCCACCGCTACTGCTGCCCCCACCGACCCCGCTGCCAGTCTTGGAGCCGGAAGGCGTTGGGCCGCTGTCGGTCGTTCCGCCATCTGCCCCTTTGGGCAGCGATCCTGCATCTGGATCGGCGTTTGTTTTCTCAGGCGCCGGCTGACGGGTTTGGCTGGTGCCATCGGCCGAGGGCGTTCCTTCCGGGGTTTTCTCATCGGCGATCGCATACAGCGAGCAAGCAGACATGATCCCGGCGAGAGTAAGCGCAGCAATTTTATGGTTCATCATGGCGAGACTTCCTGATGTGTGATTCACACAGCATTGGAAGAGTCGGTGAGGGGAAGGTGCGGGCCAGCGGATGAGCGGCATCTTCCTGTTTTCATCGCTGCTTTCCTGCCTGCTGATGCGCATACTCTCCAAGTTCAAAAAGGAGGCCATTGCATGGTTGTTAAGGGCGTTGAATCTCGGTTTGAGATTGCCTCGACTCGGCAAGTTTGTTCCTTGGTTTGAACTCAGGCACTCGCCAGCGTCTTCAAATACCTGGCGTGCTGAAAGCTCCTCTAATCAGACAAAGGGACAGTGCAATGGGGAAGCGGTCATCGGCCTCCCTTTGATACGGCTGGCATGATTCGTTTTAATCGGGTATTTAGTTCCGCTCGATAGAGCAGAGCTAGGGAATGGCGCAATGGGGTGGTACTCGGATTCAAATGCGTGGGCAACGAAAGTTTCGAATCGGATATCGAAACGACATCGACTGATCGCTGCCGGGGTACTAATGCTTTGCTGGGTCGCCTCTATTTTCTTTCAGTGGCCTGTCGAGCCTGTTTTCTTTTACATCATTGCCTTTCAGCTGGCGTTCACCTCGCTATTCATCCAGGAAAAGAAGCCAGGATCGGCAAAGAAGCGTCGAGCCATCAAGGCACGATGAGTACATTGCCAACGACCTGGTCATAAGTTTCCTCTCCGGTTATGCGTTATCTCCGCTCAGGCGCTGCCCTCAGGCAACCGCGGGGCAGAAGAGTGTCAAATCTCAGCCAAAGAAAAGCCCGCGATGGGGAGCGCGGGCTAAAGGGATCATGAAGGAGCGGATAGCAGCATAGGTATGTAGCCGTGAAAAACTTGTGAACGGGCAAAAAAGAGCGGCATCGGTGACGCTTAGCTTTCAGAGCGGCTACCGCTTTGTTTTTCTCCGTCGTCCGTCGAGTCGGCTTCTTTTTCAAGAGTTTCCGAATCGGCGCCTGAGTTTGATCCCGAAGCTTCCTCGCCCTTTTTGCTGGCCTTTTCCTCGTTGGATTCAGAGCCATGAGCCTGGTTGACCCCGGGAATAGTAGCGCCAGGTGGAAGGGCGGATCCCTGAGCTGTCGTCTCGGCAGCAAGCGCATGGAGCGAGCAGGTCGACAGAAGTCCGGTGAGCGTGAGAGCCGCGATTTTTTTGTTCATTTTGAATCTTCCGTGCGGGGGTGTACTGCATTGGAAAATAAAGGAGAGGGAGCGTGCTGGGAGTCTGACGAGCGGCAGGAGTGGAGAAGCGTTCACTCATCCAAAGAAACAAAAAAGCTCCGAATAATCAGAGCTTTAACGTACAAATATAAATCTTGAGCAGAACTGCGGAATGGTAAAGCAGGCCGGTCGATATTGGCTGAAATGACACATTCAAAACCCAGATGGGCCAGGTCGAGTATTAAGCAACATTCATGCTTCGGTGTGTATCAATCAAATGCTGCACCACAGCCGGATCGGCCAGGGTGGAGATATCCCCCAACCCGTCGTATTCAGCCGTAGCAATCTTGCGCAAAATGCGGCGCATGATCTTGCCCGAACGGGTTTTCGGCAGCCCCGGCGCCCACTGGATCACATCCGGCGAAGCAATCGGCCCAATCTCTTTACGCACCCAGTTTTTCAGTTCCAGGCGCAGTTGCTCGGTCGGCTCTTCGCCACCGATCAAGGTGACGTAGACATAGATGCCTTGCCCCTTGATGTCGTGCGGCACACCGACCACGGCCGCTTCGGCGACTTTCGGGTGAGCGACCATCGCGCTTTCGATCTCGGCGGTGCCCATGCGGTGGCCGGACACGTTAAGTACGTCATCCACGCGACCGGTGATCCAGTAGTAACCATCCTCGTCACGACGCGCGCCGTCACCGGTGAAGTACATGCCGCGGAAGGTCTTGAAGTAGGTGTCGACGAAACGGTCATGGTCGCCGTACAGCGTGCGCGCCTGACCCGGCCAAGAATCGAGAATCACCAGGTTGCCCTCGGCAACGCCTTCGATGATGTTGCCCAGGTTGTCCACCAGCGCCGGCACCACGCCGAAGAACGGACGTGCAGCCGAACCAGGCTTGAGGGCGTGAGCCCCCGGCAGCGGGCTCATCATGTTGCCGCCGGTTTCGGTCTGCCACCAAGTGTCGACGATCGGGCAACGGGACTGGCCGACGTTCTTGTAGTACCAATCCCACGCTTCCGGGTTAATCGGCTCACCGACCGAACCCAACAGACGCAGGCTGCTGCCATCGGCGCCTTCAACAGCGGCTTTGCCCGAGGCCATCATCGCGCGGATCGCGGTTGGCGCGGTGTAGAGGATGTTGACCTTGTGCTTGTCGACGATCTTCGCCACCCGGGTGATGTCCGGATAGTTCGGCACGCCTTCGAACAGCAGCGTGGTCGCGCCATTGGCCAGCGGGCCGTAGACGATGTAACTGTGGCCGGTGACCCAGCCGACGTCGGCGGTGCACCAGTAGACTTCGCCCGGACGGTAGTCGAACACGCGCTCGTGGGTCATGGCTGCATACAGCAGGTAACCGGCGGTGGTGTGTTGTACGCCCTTCGGCTTGCCGGTAGAACCGGAGGTGTAAAGGATGAACAGCGCTTCTTCAGCGCCCATCTCTTTCGGCGCGCAAACACTGCCCGCCACTTTCATCAGGTCTTCGTACCAGATGTCGCGATGCTGGTTCCACTTGATGTCGCCACCGGTGCGCTTGCACACGATGACTTTCTGGATGCTGCTGGTTTCCGGGTTGGTCAGCGCGTCGTCGACGTTGGTCTTGAGCGGGATCTTCTTGCCGGCGCGAATGCCTTCGTCAGCGGTGATCACCACTTTGGATTTGCAGTCGATGATGCGACCCGCCAGGGCTTCCGGCGAGAAACCACCGAATACCACCGAGTGAATCGCGCCGATCCGGGTGCATGCCAACATGGCGACCACGGCTTCGGGGATCATTGGCATATAGATAGTCACCACGTCGCCGCGGTGTACATCCTGACCGCGCAAGGCGTTGGCGAACTTGCAGACTTGTTCGTGCAGTTCACGGTAGGTGATGTTGCGGCTTTCGGCAGGGTCATCCCCTTCCCAAATGATCGCGATTTGATCGCCGCGCTCGGCCAGATGACGGTCGAGGCAGTTGTAGGAAACGTTCAGGGTGCCGTCGGCGAACCATTTGATGTCGACATGGTGATCGTCGAAGGAAGTCTGCTTGACCGTGGTGAAAGGCTTGATCCAGTCGAGGCGCTTGGCTTGTTCACGCCAGAAGCCGTCCGGGTTGACGACGGACTGCTGGTACATGGCCTTGTAGGTCGCCTCGTCAGTCAGCGTATTGGCCAGAACCTCGGGACGAACGGGATACAGGGAAGCCGCACTCATCTTTTCTACCTCGGTGGAATAGTTGTTTTTGTGATCGATTGTTTTGTAGCTCGGACCAATGCCGCGTTGACCCACCACTAATAACCTCAATGGCGAAATTCAAATCTTGAAGCGACTGAGAAGTTTGTCTTGCTGGCCGACGTGGTCCACCATCACTGAGCATTGACGAACCTGCTTGTCTGCACTGCCGGATACTTCAAGACTGATATCGCGGATGTTGGTCGTGTTGCGATTGATTTCCTCGGTCGTGGCACTCTGTTCTTCTGCGGCAGCGGCAATCTGCAGGTTCATGTCATTGATGCGATAAATCGCCTCACGTATGCGCTCGAGCGTTTCGTTTGCTGCATTGGCATCTCCGGCAGTCTTGCTGGCAGTGTCGCGGCTTTGCTGCATTCGCACTTGGGCGTGCTTCACACCCGTCTGCAACTGGTCGATCATTTCGCGTATTTCCTGTGTGGATTGCTGAGTACGCGAAGCCAGTGAGCGCACCTCATCAGCCACTACAGCAAACCCGCGTCCCGATTCACCCGCGCGGGCTGCCTCAATGGCCGCATTGAGTGCGAGCAAATTGGTTTGATCAGCAATGCTGGTGATGACTGCCACAATGGATTCGATGCTTTGACTGAGCATGGATAACTCATTGATCGCATGACCGGTGGTGTCCATCTCCTCTGCCAAGCGCTTGATGGCCCCCGTCGATTTGGAAACCAGGGCAACCCCGTCTGCTGTTTCTTCGTTAGCAGCAATGGCCGCTTTGACAGCGGTTTGAGCGTTGCGCGCCACGTCCTCGGCTGTCGAGGCCATCTCGGTCATGGCGGTGGCCAGTTGATCCAGTTCCTGTAATTGAACCTGTACGCGGTTGGCTGCCTGATCCGCTTCACATGACGTCGCCGTGGTGCTCTCACGAACTTGTTGCGAGCTGTTTTTCACATCGCCAATGAGTGCTTTCAGGTTCTGCAGGAACTGGTTGAACTCCCCGGCGACCAGCGCAATTTCATCGTTGCCGACCACGGGTAGTTGGCGGGTCAGGTCACCTTCTCCGCGGTTGATGTCTGCCAACGATTCCTTGAGTTGATCCAGGGGACGGAGGAGTCGCCTTACCAGCAGCCCCAACACCAACAGGCTAAGCAACACGCCCAGCCCTGTACCAATGACGGCTCGCCAGCTCAGTGTTTGAGCTGCGGCCATGACGATGTCCTGATTCAGCACCACACCGATATACCAATCCATGCCCTTGAGATTGGAGAGCGGGATGAAGGACACCAGGAGGGACTTTTCGCCGCTTCTGACTTCCTGAAGCTGACCGTCGAGCGGTGGGACGCCTCCTGCAAAAAGCTGGCTGTAGGGCTTGCCGTTCAGTTCCTCGTTCGGATGGGAAATGATGTTGCCACTTTTGCTCAGCAGGAATGCATAACCGGCCCCACCGAAATCCAGCGTATTGATGGCATCGGCAACCGAAGTCAGACGGATGTCGCCTCCAAACACCCCGAGCAACTGACCCGCATCGCTGATCCGGGCGACAGCCGAGATCAGAATTTCACCCGTGGTGGAGTCCTTGTAGGGTTCGGTTAAAACTGCTTGGCTACCTGCCTTGCCAGTTGCGTACCAGGGGCGGGTGCGACCGTCATAGTCAGGTTTGGGATTCCATGCGGCAGTGTTCTTGATGGGTTTTCCATCAGACTCAAAGGCGCCGAATACCAGCTTGAATTCGTCTTTCAGAATGGGCGCATCGATGATGCGTTGGGTCGCTTGCGCACTGTACTGACGGTCGATCGCTTGGGACGCCAAATCCATCAGACGTAGCTTGCCGCTCAGCCAATTTTCGATCTGACGCGCCACAGCATTACTCGATTCGGAGATGCTCGCCTCGACCTGGTGACGCAAAATAGTACGTATCTGCTCTACCTGGACCAGCGACAGGACACTGGTCGTCACGAACAGCACACAAGCAGCCACAAGGCTTACCTTGTAACGGATTTTCATCGAGGGCTCCGGAGGGTCTGGCGATTAATTGGTCGATCAGTTCAAGGCATCTCGATAGCAAGGTTTGCTGTCGAGATGCCTGACTTGGTCTTTACTGCGGCCGTGACTGAGTCTTAGAAGAAGCCCAGCGGATTGATGTCGTAGCTCACCAGCAGGTTTTTGGTTTGCTGATAATGGTCGAGCATCATTTTGTGGGTTTCACGGCCGACGCCGGACTTTTTGTAGCCACCGAACGCGGCGTGCGCCGGGTACAGGTGGTAGCAGTTGGTCCACACACGACCGGCCTTAATGGCGCGGCCCATGCGGTAGGCGCGGTTGATGTCGCGTGTCCAGAGACCGGCGCCCAGGCCGAACTCGGTGTCGTTGGCGATGGCCAGGGCTTCGGCTTCGTCCTTGAAGGTGGTGATGCTCACCACCGGGCCAAAGATTTCTTCCTGGAACACCCGCATTTTGTTGGTGCCCTTGAGCAGGGTCGGCTGGATGTAATACCCGGTCGCCAGGTTGCCCTCGAGTTTTTCCACCTTGCCGCCGGTCAGCAGCTCGGCGCCTTCGCCCTTGGCGATTTCCAGGTACGAAAGGATTTTGTCGAATTGCTGCTCGGACGCCTGGGCGCCGACCATGGTGTCGGTGTCCAGTGGGTCGCCGCGTTTGATCGACAGGACTTTCTTCATCACCACTTTCATGAAGTCGTCGTAGATCGACTCTTGCACCAGTGCGCGAGAAGGGCAGGTGCAGACTTCGCCCTGGTTGAAGAACGCCAGCACCAGGCCTTCGGCGGCTTTTTCGATGAAGGTTTCTTCGGCTTGCATGATGTCGGCGAAGAAGATGTTCGGCGACTTGCCACCCAGCTCCACGGTGGACGGAATGATGTTTTCGGCGGCGCATTTCATGATGTGCGAGCCGACCGGGGTCGAGCCGGTGAAGGCGATCTTGGCGATGCGTTTGCTGGTGGCCAGGGCCTCACCGGCCTCTTTGCCATAGCCTTGCACCACGTTCAGCACGCCGGGCGGCAGCAGGTCGCCGATCAGCTCCATGAGCACGGTAATGCCCAGTGGAGTTTGTTCGGCAGGCTTGAGCACCACGCAGTTACCAGCAGCCAGCGCTGGGGCAAGTTTCCAGGCGGCCATCAGGATCGGGAAGTTCCACGGGATGATCTGCCCGACCACGCCCAGCGGTTCATGGAAGTGATACGCCGCGGTGTGTTCGTTGATTTCGGCCGAGCTGCCTTCCTGGGCCCGGATGCAACCGGCGTAGTAGCGGAAGTGATCCACGGCCAGCGGAATGTCGGCGTTGAGGGTTTCGCGCACGGCTTTGCCGTTGTCCCAGGTTTCGGTAACGGCCAGGACTTCCAGGTTTTGTTCGATGCGATCGGCGATTTTCAGCAGCACCAGGGAGCGGTTCTGAACCGAGGTTTTGCCCCAGGCATCAGCAGCGGCGTGGGCAGCGTCCAGAGCCTTGTCGATGTCTTCGGCGGTGGAGCGCGGGAATTCGGCAATCGGTTGGCCATTCACGGGCGAGGTGGTGGTGAAGTACTGACCTTTGACCGGTGCGACGAACTCGCCGCCGATGTAGTTGCCGTAACGGGACTTGAAGGAAACGATGGCGCCGGGAGTGCCAGGTTGGGCGTAGTTCATGGTGGGGTTCTCTTGTTGTTTTTTGGTTGCGACCGCCCGCGGGACGGCCCTGTCAGTTGCACAAGCCCTGCGCGGTCAGGAGCCCTGAGGGGTTTCTCCACGTGCCAGACGAGCGTTGATGTCTTCGATGACTGCCGGCAATTCAACGATGGTGTCGATCAGATAGTGCGGGCGAGAGCCTTCGAACATCTTGATGATGCGGTTGCGCTCTTGGGCCAGCCTGTCGGAAGGCAGAGCCTTGTACTGATCATAGGTCAGGCCCAATGCGTTGCCGGAACAGGTCAGGGCGACCGTCCACATACCAGCGCTTCGGCCCTCAAGGATGCCCGGCCAGGTGTCGTCGACTTTCACGCAAGCGGCGACGTCGCTGATCCCCAAGGCGATCACGTTGGCCAAGGCCTGAGCCGGGTGCGGGCGTCCATTGGGTACTTCGTCAGTCGCTACAACGTGGTCGGCGACGTAGCCATTTTTCCGCGCCAGCTCGACGACTTTCTCCATCACCACCGCCGGATAACCGGAGCACGAACCGATTTTCAGGCCCTTGTCGCGCAAGGCATCAATGGCGTTCAGTGCACCCGGAATCAGGGCCGAGTGCAGAGCGATTTTCTCGATCTGTAGCGGCATGAATCGCTCGTAAAGAGCGGTGACATCCTCATCGGTCGGCAGGCGATCGAAGGCCGCACGGTAGCGTTCGGCAATCTGCGGTTGGTTGCACAGCGTGCGGATGTGATCCCACTTGCCCATGCCCATCGGGCCGCGGGCCTCTTCCAGGGAGACAGCGACACCGAACTCACCGAAGGCTTCGACGAAGATTTGAGTTGGTGCGAACGAACCGAAATCAACGACGGTGCCGGCCCAGTCCAGGACGACTGCTTGCAGGTGTGTGGGTTGTTTATAGTGCATGGTGAAAGCTCCAGTTTAAGGAAGGTGCAGAGTCAGAGTTCAGGAGTTGGTGCCGACGATGACCGGTTGTACCGGGACCAAGACAGACTGTTGGCTTTCCACTGTTTTCGGGCGGCTGTTCCAAAATGGCACCAACATCAGGCTGGCCAGAAGTGCAGCGCCGGTGAAAACCAGGAACACGGTGATGGTGTCGAAGTAACCTGGCAGCAGGCCGCCGAGGATCGCGCCTATCGAACCGCAGCCGTTGACGAAGCCTGCGGAGGAGGCCGCTCCGTCTTTGCTACCGAAATCAATGGCAGCCGAGCCGCTGATCATCGAATCCGGCCCGTAAAGTGTCAGGCCCATCATGAATAGCAGGCCGACCACCATGTAAAGACTGCCGCTCTGCATCGCAGGAACAAACAACCCCAGGCAGATGGTGAGGACGACCAGGCTAAGGACGCAGGCCGGCATGCGACGAGCGCCGAAGTACTTATCTGAGGCGATGCCTATAAGGATCGGGCCTACTAGACCCGCTAATTCAAACGCGGTGGGTACGATAGCGGAGGCAACTTTGCCGATCGAAGGCATCCGTTCGTAGATGATGACCGGGCCCCACAAGAGAATTGCATAGCGCGCGGGCTTGAGCATGAAATAGGCGAGGCCGAGAACCAGCACGGTTCGATTTTTCATTACGGTGCGTAAGCCAGCCCACATACTTTCGCGCGGAACAATGACGTTGCTGATGGGTTCGATCTCGATCTCGACAGGAGGCAGACCTACGTCCTCCGGCCGGTTGCGTTGCAGGAAAAAGAACAACACCGCCACCACCAGCACCACCACAGCACTGCTGATGAACGCTATGCGCCAGTCGTGGTAAGCCTGGTAGGCCCACCAACCGGCAAATGGAGTTGCTACTAAACCGCCGAAGGCGTAGCAGGTACACCAGTAGCCCATTACACGGCCACGTTCGCCGGTACTGAAGAAACTGCCGAGGTTCTTACATAAGCCTGACCAACCGGTGGACTGAGCCAGGCCCTGTACCAGCATGCAGGAGACGAATATCGGTAAAGTGGCATAGGTGCCCATGAGCAGCGCCGCCAGAGCCGAGATAACCAGGCCACTCAGTACGACGACCCTCGGTCCGAAGCGGTCGGCAAAATTGCCCCAAAGAAACTGACCTAAGGCATAAGCTGCCAAGTAGAGGGCGTCGAGATTGGCCATCATGGCCTTTTCGAGCATGAAGCTTGGGTCCTCGCCAATACCGAGCTTGGCGACAGAGAAAGCTTTGCGGGTGAAGTAGAAGGCGGCATAGGCCACCCAAGTGATGAGGAAAACCTGCACGCGCCAACGCTGGAGGGATTTCCAGCCGCTTGCGAGAGGGCCTGTGGTGTTTTTGTTCATGGTGTTCTGATCCCGTATGAGGTGCCAGACAGCGCAAATTAATTGGTTTTTGTTTTTGTTTTCGATACAGAAGTCCGTCCACGTACACGACACCGATTAGATGGCGGTGAGGATGGCATCAGACTTCAAGTATTAAGTTGCTGCGATCGCTGACTCCTGCTCGGCGCTGCCGAGCGATAAGTCACCGGATCCATGGTTAAAAAAAAGATCCCTATCCAGAGGTGCTACCCATTGCACCTATGCTCGAATCGACAAGGATCTTGAAAGGGGTCGATCAGGCTGCCGGTTTTGGCATGTCCACGCCCATCGCCACGAGGCTGTCAGCGATGGCGCGTAGCAGTTGGTGGACGATGTATTCGTCGATCTGACCGATACAACCGATGCGGAAGCTTTCAGCCTGCGTCAGCTTGCCCGGGTAGATGATGAATTGGCGGGTCTTGAGCTCATCGTAGAAACGCATGAATTCGAAGTTTGGATGCTCGGGGCAAAAGAACGTGGTGATGATCGGCGACAGCCAGCAATCTTCCAGCAGGGTTCGGAAACCCAGTTCACGCATGCCACTCACCAGGACGTCGCGGTTGCGCGTATAGCGCATCAGACGACCCTGCACGCCACCTTCGATCGCGTGCTGTTCTAAGGCTTTGTGGAAGGCGACCACGCTGTGGGTGGGCGGAGTGAAGCGCCATTGGCCGGTGCGTTCCATGTAGACCCATTGCTCATAGAGATCGAGGGAAAGCGAATTGGCGCGACCCTTGGCGGACTCCAACACCGAGCGGCGGATAATCACGAAGCCAAAGCCGGGTATGCCCTCGATGCACTTGTTGGCCGAGGACACCAGCACGTCAAAGCTGATTTCATTGACTGTCACCGGGACTGCGCCGAAGGTGCTCATGGCGTCGATGATCAGGCTCTTGCCGTGGGCCTTAACCACGTCGGCGATCTCGCGCAAAGGGTTGAGGATGCCGGAGCTGGTTTCACAGTGGACCAAAAAGACGTGGGTCACGTCCGGATTGGCTTTGAGCAGCGCATCTACTTCCTCAGGCTGCGGTGGCAAGTAGTCGCCTTTGTCCAGAGTGATGCAGGCGCGGCCGAGGTATTCCAGGGTTTTGGTCGCGCGCTGGCCGTACGCACCGTTCATCAATACCAACACTTTGCCCTCACGCGGGATGGCGGAGGCCAGGGCAGCTTCTACCGAGTAGCTGCCGCTGCCCTGCAGCGGGACGCAGGCGAAGCTATCGTCTTGCACGCCGGCCATGCCGAGGAGTGTTTGTCGCACTTCGGCGGTGACCTGGTTGAAGGCACCATCCCATGAGCCCCAGTCGCGCAGCATCGCTTCCTTTGTTGCTTTGGAAGTAGTCAGAGGCCCAGGGGTCAGCAGGTAGGGTTCACCCAAGACAGGCGTCGCCAATGGCTGGGTAATCGGGAATTCGGCTTTGGTCATGAATCTTCTCCGGCGGTATTGTTGTTGTGAGGAGTGATGCATGGCGTGATGAAAGCAATGAATCATAAATAACTAAAATCGTTTTATCGTATTTCATAAATAAGCTGAGCTTATTTGTCGCAGGTATTGGTTCGACCGATGCGAGACTCGAATTAAACGATTTGAGCGTCGTGATTTAATCCGGGATTGTGGTGGTTACGTCCGGTCTTCAGGGAGTCGTTGCGGTGAGCTTGCGCTGTTCTATTTGCATGCGGAATTTGTCATTCGAGCAACAGCGTCCCAACCTGATTTGCCATCGGCCGGTTCTGAACTTTCCACCTGAAATGCGGCCGTCCACAGGACGGCCACTTCAGCCAGAAGTCGTATCGCGTCAGTAACCCTGTGGAGTTTCTCCGCGCGCCAGTCGGACATTGATGTCTTCAATGACCGCTGGTAGTTCGACGATGGTGTCTATCAGGTAATGCGGACGGGAGCCTTCGAACATCCTGGTGATGCGGGCGCGTTCTGCGGCCAGCTTGTCAGAGGGCAGGGCCTTGTACTGATCGTAGGTCAGGCCCAATGCGTTTCCGGAACAAGTCAGTGCGACCGTCCACATGCCGGCGCTGCGGCCCTCCAGGATGCCCGGCCAGGTGTCGTCGACCTTCACGCAAGCGGCGACGTCGCTGATCCCCAAAGCAATCACGTTGGCCAACGCCTGAGCAGGGTGCGGGCGACCATTGGGTACTTCATCGGTGGCGACCACATGGTCGGCGACATAGCCGTTTTGCCGAGCCAGCTCGACGACTTTTTCCATGACGACCGCCGGATAACCGGAGCAAGAACCGATTTTCAGGCCCTTGTCGCGCAAGGCATCGATGGCGTCCAAGGCACCGGGAATCAATGCCGAATGCAGGGCGATTTTCTCGATTTGCAGTGGCATGAAGCGCTCGTACAGCGCGGTGACATCTTCATCGGTCGGCAGGCGATCGAAGGCGGCACGGTAGCGTTCGGCAATCTGCGGCTGGTTGCACAACGTGCGGATATGATCCCACTTGCCCATGCCCATGGGGCCTCGAGCTTCCTCCAGGGAAACGGCCACGCCGAACTCGGCAAATGCCTCGACGAAAATTTGCGTAGGCGCGAATGAACCGAAATCAACGACGGTGCCCGCCCAGTCCAGGACCACGGCTTGCAGTTGAGTGGGTTGTTTGTAGTGCATGGTGAATCTCCACTTTTAGGTATGAGATGGCCGTCCCTCTCGTCACCAAGAAGTAAGCCTATGGATGGGTGAAATGTTTTCGGGATCAGGTTGCCGGCGTTGGATTCGAGTCGAACAACTCCGCGATCATCGGTCGGTTTCTGCGGATGCCGAGGCAACACAGGTGGTAGTCGATCGAGAACGGGTGATCGACAAAGGTGATCGGTTTTGTGCCGGGCGTTTGCGCGTATTCCACGGCAGAAACGAAACCAATACCGATGCCCTTGGCGATGGCATGGACGATGGCTTCGCGACTGTTTAACTGCATGACGCAGTTCAGCTCGACGTCAAGGCGCTTGCAGCTTTCTTCCACCAATTGGCGAGTGCGTGAGCTTTTTTCGCGAAGGACCCATTTCTCGCTGCTGATCTGATCGACGTACACCTCTTTCTGTTGTGCCCAAGGATGGTCATCGCGTACGACGGCAATAATCGGATAGCGTCGGTAAAGCTGAGTATCGAAGCGCTCGTCGAATTCCGACAGGGCAAGAATCGCCACGTCGATATCAAAGTTGAACAGTCGATCCAGGGTTTCCTTTTCAGGGGAAAACGATGTTTCGAGCTCGATGTCCGGATAGCGCTGCATCAGCTCGTAGGTCAGGTTCATTGCGATGGGCGGCGAGACCGCGCCCAATCGCAACATGCCAGTTTTACGTTGCTTGAAACTTTGCAGTAGTTGCACGGCTTCATCCTCTTGGCCAAACAGGCCCTGGGTGATCGCATAGAGCTTATGCCCCGCCGAACTCATCTCGATAAAGCGACCGCGACGGTGGAAGAGTTCCACGGAGAACTTCTTCTCCAGCGCATTGACCTGTTCACTAATGGTCGGCTGACCGACGCTCAGGTACTCGGCGGCGAGGGTGAAACTGCCGGTCTTCGCCACCGCATGAAAGGAACGTAACCACTTGTGGTACTGGTACATGAAAAGATCCTGTTCCTGAGTCGTCGCCTGTCATTCAAGCATCCATCCGGGCCGTCAGCGCCTGATGAACAACGCGACCACCGCACTGCACAGGCATGCCGAGGTGACCACGATGAAGATCAAAGATGTGTTGCCGGTACTGTCGAGCATACTGCCGATCAGCGGTTCCGCCAGGCCGGCGAACAGATAGGACGAGAAGTTCATGACGCCGGTTGCCGTGCCAGCACGCTTTGCTCCGACCAGGTCCGGGCACAGTGCCCAGAAGCTGGACGCAGGCCCGTAAACGAAGAACCCGCAAAGGAAGAGCGCTATAAGACCGGTCGCGCTGTGCGGCGCCAGCGTCCACATCCACAGGCTGGTACCTGCCCCCAGGACCATGTAGAGCATGATCGCCAGGTAGCGTTTCGAGCCGAACAACTTGTCGGAAATCCAGCCATTACTCAGGGCTCCGATGGCCATGCCGACCGGCAGGGCCACGGTAATCCACTTCGGATCGATCATGCTGTCGCCACTTTTCCAGTCGGCACCCAGAAAGTGCACCGGCACCCAGACGATCAAGCCATAGCGAGCGGCGTTCTGGAAACCCAGGGACACGGCAGCAATGATCAAGCGGAAGTTCTTCAAAACGGCTTTGTAGCGTTGCGTAGAGGTTTCGACTTCGCCATTGGCCACTTCGTGATTTTTGTCATCGGCGTTGGCGACGCCCGTATCAGCGAGCGGTTCGAAACCCATGTCCTGCGGACGTTCCCGGGCGACCAGATAAAAGATGATGCCGCCTGCCAGCATCAGCAGCACGGGCAAACGGAAGATCCAGCGCCACTCCAGTTGCAGCACTTCCAGAACCACGATGGAAGTCACGTAGGACAGGACTGACGCGCAGCCGGCAGCGAACACGTAAAAGCCATACACCTTGCCGCGTTCACCGGTGCTCCACCAGTTGGAAATCAGCCGGCTGCCCGGCGCCCAGCCCAATGCCTGGAAGTAACCGTTGATGCTCCACGGCAGGATCAACGCGGCGAAACTACCGGCGAAGCTGGTCACCCAGTTGGCGCCACAGGAAAGCACGGCACCCAGGGTCATGATGCGTCGACCGCCGAACTTGTCGGCGAGGTTGCCGTTGATGGCCTGGCCGATGGCGTAGGCCCAGAGCATGGCGGCCGATACCCAGCCAAGGTGTTCCTTGGTAAAGCCGAACTCGGCCTGGATGCCTGGAATGGCGAAACCGAAGGTTTGTCGTCCTGTGTAGAAAAACAGATAACAGAACATGGCGGCCAGCAGCATGCGCCACTGGGCGACTCGAAACGACGAGGTGGATACCGCGAGACCTGGCATGGTTTGGGCACGATTCATGATCTTTTCCTTATTATTGTTCGGTCCTTCCGAGGGCGTCGGAAGGTGCATCCTTTTGTGGATGCGGCAGGAAATCGTCGCGGCTCGTTACGCCGCTGGAAGTGCTTGGGATGGACAGGCTCTAGGCAGCTTTCGAGCCGATGAAATTTTTACCGCGTGCGCCCTGCAGGGCGAACTGAATCATCTCTTCAGCTTCCTTTGCCGTGATGCCGTAGTCGGCAAACTCCGTCTTCACATCAAGGCTGTGCAGGAACTCGCGCAACTGGGTCTGAGCCTTGTGCAAGTCGTCGCCGAAGATCCGCTGCAAGGTCCGGTCGCGCGCTTCGTCATGGCCCCAGGCAAGACCCAGCACTAACGGAAGCGTGAAGGAACAGGCGATGCCGTGGGGCAAGCCGTAGCGCAGGGTCATTTCGTAGGAAATAGAGTGGGCCAGTGCAGTCTTGGTATTGGAAAACGCCAGTCCGGCCTTGAGTGCTGCGAGCGCCATTCTCGAACGCAAGTCCTTGTTGGACAGGTCACGACGCAGCAACGGCAAGCATTCCAGAATGTCGGTGATGGCAGAGATGGCGAAGGTGTCCGATACCGGATTGGCGTTGATGTTCCAGATCGACTCCAGGGCATGCGACAGCGCATCCAGGCCCGTAGAGACCGTGACGCCACCTGGAACTGTCAGCATCAGCTGCGGGTCGACAATCGCCACTTTGGGCCAGGTGCATTCCAGATGCAGGGAGTATTTCTTTTGGCTGGCGGAGTCCCAGATTGTTGCCCAAGGGGTGACTTCACTGCCGGTACCTGCCGTGGTTGGAGCCGCAATCAGCAACTTGCTCCGGGCAGGCACGAAGGATTTACCGGTTGCCAGCAACGCGAGCAATTCGTCAAAACGTCCGGATTCGGTGCCCACGATTAACGCCTTGGCCGTATCGATCGCGCTGCCACCGCCTACGGCAATGACAGTATAGCAATCGCCTGCATCCTGCCAAAAACGCTCATAAGTGTCGCGCAATTGGGCAACATCCGGGTTGGGCTGGACATCCTCAATCACGTACACCAGCCGGTCGCCCAATAGATCCTGAATGCGGTCCACCAACCCCAGCCCGCGGGCTTCGGGAAAGGTTACAAGGGCGACTTTTTGGTTTTCGGTGATGTCGGCAAGCTCGAGTAGGCTGCCCCAGCCGAAACGTGTATCAACTGGATTGTGGAATCGGGCAGTCATGGTGGGTCCTTTGTTTTTGTTGTTGGAAGTGACCCCATGCTCGCGGTCTATCCACAACAGCACAAATCGATAATTCCTGGGTTTGAATCGGCTGGGCCGATAGCGCTGGGCGCTAATTTGCAGATGCGCGCGGAACATCCCTTCATCGGCGCTCATTGCGGGTGTGGTTAGGGGGCAGCGATGGTGGGGGAGATCATGCCCAGCTTCATGCGGGCGTCTGAGACGATTTCAGTTTCCATAGCGTTGCTCCATGCCGCGCGGCAGAAGGTGATTAAAGTTTGGTGCTGCCGACCATCGCCATTCCCTTGGCGATCAGTTCTGGCAGAGAAACGGCCAGGTAGATGCGCGGCTTGCCGATCAGTTTTGTGGCGGTGAGAGCGACTTCAATTTCTCCGTTCTTCGAGAAGTCCACGACCTCAAGCAGAACAGCTTTGTCGGCGATGCAGTCCTCGCCTTCCGCGCGAAAGGCCATCTGCCGTGCAACGATCAATTCGGACATGCAGAAATCCTCGCCCGCCGTTCACCAGCAGGCTGTGAGTTGTAAGGTTTTGGTGTGTAGTCGGGTGAGTTCGGTGGGGGCGCTGACGGTGGGTATCAGGGAATAGCTGATATACGAGAAAGCCTCACTCGAATAGGGTTCAGTAGTCCGCCCTGCCAGGTGTTTCAGAGAAATGCTGAGTGGCCGCAACTGGTCAGGGTGGGCTTATTTCTTACCCCGGTCCCGAGTAGATGAGCCAGGCCATGTCGGCGAGGGCGGCTACTGGGATGATCATGGCTTCACCTTCAGGCCGGCGGTCTCGATGAATTTTGAACAAACATGACTGTTCGTTACGCCAGTCACCCCCTCAGCAGAGAGCTATTCGATTCGAGTCGTCAGCAAAAAGCGTTCAACGTATCAAATTACTGGCCAGAACTGGGCGCCTACTATTGCTGCCCGCATCCAGGCGGATCTGGAATCAGAATGAACTTCGCTCATGCCGTTGATGTGGTCGCTCGGACCGAGCAAGTTCTTCGCGAAGGTTTTGACGTCGCCGCCGGAAAATGCGGCCGCAACTCGACCCGCTAACGGGAGCCATGTACACCTTGCCAGATGACGTCACCGGCAAACCTTTTCACCTTATCAGCGTAAGCAGATCAGTCGATCTTGAGGCATCAGTTGGAATTCACCCCGCCATCGCGATTCTCAGTGCCACCGCAGCCTCAAGCAGCTTATTCGCTTGGTTCGAGACAGCTGTCGCCAGGACATCATTTCCATCGTCTTTCAACATCGCTGCCAAATCGAGCAGCTTGCCTACCTCGATCTCAACGACGCGAACGGATTCGGTTATCTGGTATTGAAGTGAGTGCGCCATGCCATAAGCCCTCGTTCCCGATCTAGAAGGTCTTCAATGAAGAACCCTGCGACTTTCGCCAATCCTGATTCGGTCCAGCGCCCGGTTTAGAGAATCCAAGGCATCAAGAAGGGCTTTCGCCTCGGTCTCCCGACCATCTCCCCAAAGCCGCTCAGCCATTTTGTTCAGGGCCTGGATTGCGCGCTCAATTTCAGCAGCTGTCGCTGCAGCTTTACTTTCCGGCTGTTTCTTCGACATTCAGTAACCCTTCTGCAGGGCAGTGCTCTGTCTTTCAATTTTTAGCGCAAATACATTGCCTGCTCGATTGCATGGACTGGCTCTCACTCAGCTTCGCTCACATTCCAAGGCTGCCTTTCGGCCCTGGTGCACTTCATCGCGACCATCCGGCGCTTGACAGCGATAGCCCTTGAGTAATCGCCAATTTCGAATAGCGATGAGTTTTTGTTTGCCTCCACATTCCCTGGCATTTCCAGCAAGGCATCTCTGCTGAAGTTCTGGCACTGCTGCAGACGCCCAGCTTCGGTCGTGGGCATAGGCAATGCATCGATTTGTTTTTCGTACTCGCTCTTCAGCTTGGCGTGAATTCGTGCGGATTTGATTCTTTCGGCGAGTGTACTCATCCACGGAATTTATAAGTTTCCTTATTGGCTTGCAAATAAGTGTCCTTGAAGCGAACCCATGGCCTACGGCAACAATACGCATCGCAACGCTCATCAGCTTAAGTCGCGCCTGAATGACGACGCCTACATCGCCATCAAAGTGGAAGCGCTGAAGCGTGAAGTTCAGCCGAGCGCCTTGGTTCGCGCCCTTACTTTGGCGGCGTTGCGGTTCAAGGAGGATTACGGATACTTCCCCTTGATCGGAGACAACGAGCTGGACCGTTTTCCGGCGCTGGGCGAATTGGCTACACCTTTTGGCTAATTCCATTACGCCCTCCTGAAAAACAGATCAGAAGGTGTAAACCTTATTCAGGACGGGACAGAACAAGCAATTAAAGCGCCTTCGCAAAAGGCCCTTTTCTTGGCTGACATCATCTGGACGGCGCTTGGCGCGGTCATTGGATGGGCGGCTTCCAGCAAATCGATCAGCACTAGTGATCTTGGACATCTCATTGAAGTAGTGCCCAAATGACGCGAAAGCCTCGCCAGATTTCTGTTTTCGCCGTTCGTCCATTGCTCGGCACGTGCAATGATTTGCTCGCTCTCATATACAAGCACGGACATCCCGCGCATCAGAACGGAGAGCCAGCATGGACATTGACGAGAATGCTTCTGGAAACAAATCTCAGCAGGGCGTAACGGCCGGCACTGATAACGAAACAGGCCATGATCCTAAAGGGAAAGAACCTGAGGTTCCGCTGCCTGCGGACGACGAAGCACCTGTCGACGAGGAAATGTCGGATGTGGATGCCAACAACTCGGTATCGAGTGAGCATCCAGAACCTGGGAAAAGCGGCCGCGTAGATGATCCGGACGCAGACCCACAGATGAATGATCAGGACGAAGAAGATAAGGAGGCTCGCGGCGTGCCTGCTAGCGACCCTGAATCAGGTGCTTGAACAAGTTCGAATCATTCCAGTTGCCCGCACAGAGCGGGCTTTTTTACGCCTCGAACTCACCTGTAGCCAGGATAGCCCCTCGGGAAGGCCTGGACGTCGATAGCCGGGCAGTGCGATGTACGGAATCAGCATTGGTAACCCATACAGCCAGCGCCAACAAATCAGTGATCCCGTTCGTCTACTCGATAGCACTGGCAGCAATATCCGGTCCTCCCATGTGTATGGCCCAGAATCACTGGACCTCAATCATTGAGGTGCGTATGGCTAACGAAACTGAATACGAAAACGGACAAGGCGGCTCAGTGCCCTCTAAACCGATGCCTGATTCGAACGATCCACCGGTGAAACCTAGCGGCCCTGCTGAGACAGATCCGATGAGGAATCCCGGGGCACCGGATCGTGAGAGGCCTGAAGATTGGAAAGAACCTAACAAAACTGAAAATCCTGATGAAGATGACTCGTCACGTTCAAACAATTAAGTGACATCTTCATTAGCCCACTCATATCCACTAAGCCTCAGCATTTGCTGGGGCTTTTTCGTTCATGCTCCCCGAGAGGGAGAACACCCGGATGCCTGCCATGCCTGAAAGCCAGGCACGTGGGCCAAGCTCATGGAGGCCCTCTCGAACTCGCTATGGCAGGGCGTAATTATGGCCGTCACCGTATCCCTGCTGCGCGTCATGTACAACGCAAAAGAAACCAGTAAGCGTCGAATCTTTTTCGAAGCGCTGATCTGTGGGTCGTTGGTCGTTGCGGGTCAGTCTTCCGGCAGGTTATTGAATATTTTTTCCAGTGTTCCGTTCAGTTTGGTGATCTGGGCCTCGGTCAGGCCTTTGAAACTTGTGCGGAAGATATCGCTGGTGCCGTGCTGGATTTCTTCGATGGTATGGCGGCCGACATCGGTGAGTGAGACCTGAGTCACGCGCCCGTCACTGGTGCTGGTATTGGTCTCTACCAGCCCGTCGGCTTTCATGCGATACACGATTTTGGTAATGGTTGAGAGTTTCGCGATGGCATGGATCGAGATTTCCGAAATGCTCGACTCGCCATTTTCCTTGAGGATGAACAGAATCCGCCAGCGCGGGATATCCATATCGATTTTCTTCAGCGCTTTCTCCATGGCCATGGAGTAGCGGCCATGCAGGCGAGCCAGCCAGTAGAAGGGAAACTCTTCCTTCTTGAAGTCTTCGCTGGCGGGGTTGTATCGGCTCAGGCGCTTTTTCGGGGTGGTCATAAAGGTTGGCGTAGTCTTTCTGGTGAACTGGGTTTGATAGCGGGCGCCATTGTCGCGCCGCCCGCAGCAAAAAACCAGCAGGCACGCCGAAGCGTGCCTTAGGTAAAGCCTTCAGGCGAGGCCTTCGTGTTTGAGACTTTCACGAAAGTGTCGGCAACCCTTGATCAGCAAGAGAAGGGTGAGGGCGATTGCGAAGGCATTGAGCATGGAAATGGACGAGCCGACCATGGCCGGGTTCTGGAATAGCCGGTCGGTGAGCAACGCGACCAGCGTGGTACCAAGACCCAGGCCGATCAGATTGGAAATCAGCAGGAACAGCGCGCTGATCTGCGCTCGCATCTGATTCGGCGGCAGGATCTGCATGGCCGCGGTTGACGCCGGCATTGGAAACGAAGCGAAGAACATCGCCGGTGCCAATAGCGTTACGGACATCCACAGTTCGCTGACCTGGGTGAACGCGATGGCGGGCACGGCCATGCCGATTGCCCCGATGACTCCCGCACGGATCGGCGCATCGCTGTAGCCTTTTTTCGCCAGCCAGTCGATCAGCCAACCGCCACAAAACACGCCACTGGTATTGGCCAGCAGCACCACGATCCCGAGCATGTAGCCGGTATCGCTAGGGGCGAGGCCGAATTTGCGCATATAGAAGGCCGGGGTCCAGCTGAGCATGCAGAACAGCGTCATCGCGTAGAACGAAAACCCCAGGTAGTGGCAGAAAAAGGTCTTGCGGTGCACTGCCAGGAACTTGAATGCCTGTTTCATGCTGGGCGCGTGGACATTACCCGCCGCATCCAGCTTCAAGCCCTTGCGAGCCGGGTCGCGAATGGTCAGGGCAATCAGCAGGGCAACGAGAATGCCCGGCAGTCCCACCAGAAAAAACGTCACCTGCCATGGCCGCATTTCGCCCAGTAGCGGTACGGCGACACTGTCGAGGTTCTTCAGCAAGTCGATGACGTAGCCGCCAATCAGAAAGGCCACGCCGCCACCGATGAACGAGCCGATCGAGTAGATCGCCACGGCGCGCCCGAGTTTTTCCCGGGGGAACATATCGCTGAGCATCGAGTAGGTGGCCGGCGACAGCGCCGCTTCACCAATCCCGACACCGATGCGGGCCATAAACATCTGCAGGAAGTTTTTGCTCACCCCGCACAGGGCCGTCGCCAGGCTCCAGAACGCAATGCCGATGGCGATGATTTTCGGACGGGAAAATTTGTCCGCCAGCAGCGCGATGGGCATGCCCATGAAGGCATAGAACAGCGAAAAAGCCAGGCCATGCAGCAGGCTGAATTGGGTATCGGATAACTGCATATCGTGTTTGATTGGTTCGATCATCAACGCCAGGATCTGACGATCGATAAACGAAAAAATGTAGGCCAGCATGCAAACGGCAACGACATACCATTCGTAGGCATAGCTTTTACGGGTGACCTCGGTCGATGTTTTGCTGGTCATGCTGTTTGGCCCCTTCAGGGTTGGCAATCATTCAGTCGGCGGCAGCGGTTGTTGCAGTTGGGTGTATCGGTGACGCCATCGTTACCCGAGTGCCTACCCTGGTGCGTTTATTGGTTTTGTTGTGCGGTTCCAGGTTGCCAATGGCTTGGCTTGTGTGTGCTGCAAGACCCTTTTAAGCCGTTGTTTGCCTTGACTCTATGCGCCAGGCGCAGAGGCTGTTCCGTGCGCGCATAAAGCGTTTCCATGGCGTGAAAATTGCTTTCCATTTCCACTAAATTATCGATATGCCTGCGGGCAACGTTGTCATTTTCTGGAGGTGCTTCAGCATGTTCGATGAACGCTCTTCGCTCCGTCACCATTGCCTTCTGAGTTCCGGTGGGTTCGGCGAGGTCAAGGATCGGGTCAGTCAGTATTTGTGGCCCCACCAGATGAAAATGCAGCAGGGCGGTACCCTGCAATCGCAGCTGTATGGCGTCTTTTTCGGCAGTTCGGCATTGTTCGACCTGCACTACGGCGCGCCGGTGGAAATCGACGCCGGTGATATCCGCGACTACTACCTGATTCGGGTCACCCTGGAAGGCAGTGGCATTGTCAGCCTGGGTAAGCAGAGCGCGATTTTGCGCAAGGGTGGGCTGACCATTTCTTCGCCTTCCGAGCGCAGTTTTATCCGTATCGACAAGGACTGCCGCAACCTGATTTTGCGCGTCGATCGCGAAGCCCTGGAGCGCCAGTTGCAAGTGTTGCTCAACCGGCGTTTGCGTCAGCCGTTGGTTTTCGATATTCAGGTCGACGCCGAGCATCCGGGCATGGCGACGGTACGCACCACCCTGGACTACATCTGCCAGCTCTATGGCGACGCCACCCAGACGCTGTTGACCCCAGGTATGGGCGGGAGCCTGTCGGACTATTTGCTGTCGGTGCTGCTGACCCAGTTGCCGCACAATTATTCGGTCGATCTGCTGCAAGACCAGTGCCAACCAATGCCTCGCCACGTCAAGAAGGCCCGGGACTACATCGAGCAGCACCTGGCCGAACCGATTGCGCTAGCGAGCCTGGCGCAGTTCTGCGACGTGTCGATCCGCACTTTGCAAAATGGCTTTGCGCGCTTTCTTCAGCAAACCCCCAGTGACTATGTCCGCACTCGTCGGCTGGCTTTGGTTCACGTAGCCCTGCAGCAGGCCGGCCCGGCCGACAGCGTGACGGATATCCTGTTGCGTCACGGGGTCGCCAGCTTCGGTCATTTCGCCATGCAGTACCGCAAGCAGTACGGCTGCCTGCCTTCCGAGACCCTGCGACGTCAGGCCTGATACTTGAGGATGAACCGCTCAGCCTTGTAGAAAACGCTGGGCCAGATCGAGTTGGGAGTTGGCCAGTTGATGCAGCTCCTCGCCGATCTGGGTACTGCGTCGGGACTGATCTCTGCTGGTTTGCGCCAGGTTCACGATCTGGGAAATCTGCCCATTGATCTCTTGCGCGACTTGACCTTGTTGTTCGATGGCCGAGGCCATCTGCAAACTCATGCCGGAGATCTGCCCGACTTCCTCGCAGATGCGCCGCAGCGCCGTTTGTACTTGGGCCACATCCTCGCGGGATTCTCGCGCCGCCGATTCGCCGCGTTGTGCTGTGGCCAGCGCCAGGGCACTGCCGTCGCGCAATTGCTCGATGGATTGCTGGATCTGCTCGGTGGATTCGCGGGTTCGGGTAGCGAGGCTGCGCACCTCATCGGCGACCACCGCGAAACCGCGTCCTGTCTCCCCGGCACGCGCAGCTTCGATGGCCGCGTTCAGGGCCAGCAAGTTGGTCTGTTCGGCGATGCTGCGAATCACATGAGCGACGCCGCTGATTGATTCGATCGATTCCGCCAGGCGGCTGACCGCCTGACCAATTTCCTCCACCGACGTGCACAGGCTAGTCATCGAACGCTGGCTCTGCCCGGACATCCGGTCGCCATCGCGAGCCAGGCGGTCCACGGCTTGGGTGGCCTCGGCCGCGTGTTGCAGGTTGCGCGACAGTTCCTGGATCGTGGCGCTCATTTGATGGACGGCGGCGGCGGACTGCTCGGCCTCTTCAAGTTGCCGTTGCAGATGGCCGGATTGGGTCTGCACCAGTGCCGACGATTCTTGCGCGCGTTGACGCACGGTCTCGCCGTTGATCCGGATGCGCGCCATGACCGTGCGCATCCGCGTGTTCTGGCTGTTGAGCGCCATGTCAAAACGGTTGGCGACGCAGGCGCTGCCGTCTTGAAGCGATGCCAGCAAGGCATCGCTGTAGACCTGATCATGTCGGGCCATGATCCGGCGGACATCCGCGCGCTGTCTGGCTCGCCACTGCCAGGCTGAGGCGAGCACTCCGCCGAGCACCAGTAGGCCCGGTGCCAGGTCGATTTGTTCACCGATCATGGCGCCCGTGATCATCAGGCCCAAGAGCCACGCGATACCCTGGCTGCTGGCGTGTTCCTGCACGCGCCGGGCAAATGTCAGCGGTCCGAGGCCGTCATTCAAGCGTCGATAGAGTTTCTCCGCTCGCAGGCTTTGGGCGGCGTCCATCGGGTGATAAGCCGTCCCCAGCGCGTTCAGCTGACCACCCTCGAGCAGCGGTACCACATAAAGATTGCACCAGAAGGTGGTGCCCTGTTTATCGCGGCCCATCATGGGTGCTGTCCACGGCACGCCGCTGCGCAGGGTCTTCCACATTCGGTCGATGACTCGCTTGGGCATCAGCGGGTGATTGATCAGTTCATGCGGCTGGTTCAGCAAATCCTCCCGACCGTAGCCGGTGAGCGCCAGATAGGCGTCGTTGCAGGCGATCAAATGGCCCCGGGTATCCAGGCGTGAGATCGGGATTTCTTCCAGCGCCGAAAAGGTGGCCGGCGGCGTGTGTTCCATTGAGTTAGCCACTGAACGCTCCCGCGATTACCGGCACTGGCCGCGTTCGGCGCGCATTTTGCGAACCATGGCGTCGAAGAATTTCACAGCGAAACCGCTGTCCCGAATGAGCATGGCCGTGAGTTCGGCGCACTTTTGACTGATGTCTTCCGGCAGCGGATTGTCTTCACCGCCCAGCGCACCCGCCTGGCACTGGATTTCGGCAGCGCGCTGCACGGTCCACAACAGGAAGAACGCCTTGGCGATGCTGCTTTCGCCGACGGCAATGCCGTGGTTGCGCAGCACCAGGATGTGCTTGTCGCCAAGGCTGTCGATCATCCGGGCTTTTTCGTCATCGAACAGCGTGATGCCTTCGAAGGTGTGGTAGCCGATCCGTCCGTAGAGTTGCGCACCGTAAAAGTCATTATGGGCAAAACCGGCCTTTTTCATGACGATGGCCGAAATCGGCGTGGTGTGCGTATGGATCAGGCACTGAATGTCCGAACGGGCACCGTGCACCGCGCTGTGAAGGGCGAAACCGGCGGGGTTGCCGTCATAGGGCGAGTCTTCGAGCTTCTTGCCGTGCAGGTCGACCTTGAGCAGGTTCTGGGGCGTCACTTCGGTGTAATTCAGGCCGAACGGATTGACCAGATAATGGTGCGCCGGGCCGGGCAGGCGTGCGGAAATATGGTTGAAGATGGTCTCGGTCCAGCCAAAGAAATCCACCAGGTGGTAGCAGTGCGCAAGTTGCACGCGCAGTGCCCATTCTTCGTCGCTGTAAGCCTGCGGTTTTGCCAATGGGAAATGGTCCATGTCGGAGTCCTTGTCGTAGTGAGTCAGTGACGGGCCTGTTCGCCGCGAAAGCGTGCCAGAGCAATGAGGTGTCGAGTAACGGGCATCGGGATCGCCATGCTGTCGGCCAACTCCAGCACCGCGTCACCGATGGCGGCCAACTCCAGAGGACGGCCCTTCTCATAGTCCTGCAGCATTGAAGTGCGCACGGCGCCCATGCCAGCACCAAGTTCGAGAAAGGTCCGTGGATCGATGCTCACGCGCGCGCCATACGCGGCGGCTGTCAGCAAGGTTTCGTGCAGGCAGCTGCTGACCAGGTCGCGTAACTCCGGAAGACTGTAAAGCTGATCGAGGGTCGCGCCGGTAATTACCGAGAGTGGATTGGAGGTGAGGTTGGCGATGATCTTGGTCCACAGATTGTCGCGGATGCGGTCGGTGGCTCGTGCTTCGATGCCGACACATTCGATCAATGCGCGCACACGCTCCAGGCGGGGACTGAGGCGGTTGTCGGGTTCGCCGAAAATCATCAGGTGCGGCGTGTTCGATTCAGCCACGGCGTTGGCCGGGCAGTGCGCGGTGATGAACACCACGCAGCCGATCACGTGACGCAGGTCCAGGGCCTGGCTGAGAATCGACTGCGGATCGACCGCGTTCACCCGAAGCCCGTCGTAGCGTCCACCTTCGCCGTGGAAGTACCACCACGGCACGCCGTTGACCACCGGGATCACCACCGTCTCGGCACCGATCATCGGTTGCATCTGCGGCAGCAGGCTGGCCAGGGCTTGTGCCTTGGTGCAGAGAAATATCAGGTCTTGCTCGCCAAGGCTGGCAGCGTCGTCGCTGGCCTCGACTCGCACGTGGTGGTGACCGTCCAGATCGGACAAGTGGATGCCGTCACGGCGGATGGCAGTCAGGGTTTCACCTCGGGCCAGTACGTTGACTGTATGGCCGTTACCCGCAAGACGGGCCGCCAGTGTGCAGCCGATGGCACCGGCACCGGCGATGCCGATGCGCAAGGGGGAAGCGTTCATCGTGACTCCGGATGATCAGAAAGGTCTTGGAAGGCCGGACCCGACGCCGTTTCGGGCGCCGGGGCAGGGCGGCGGTCAGTTGGCGAGCATTTCCTGGTGCTTGCTGGCCAGGCCGAGATAGGCTTCGATCACGCGTGGGTCGTCAGCCAGTTGCTGCGCCGGGCCCTGCATGGCGATCTGGCCGGTTTCCAGCACATAGGCGTAATCGGCCACCCGCAGGGCGGCACGCGCGTTCTGCTCGACCAGCAGGATCGACACCCCCTGATCACGCAGCGCCGTGATGATGCGGAAAATCTCGCGGGTAATCAGCGGCGCCAGGCCCAGGCTCGGCTCGTCGAGCATCAGCAGTTTGGGCTTGGCCATCAGCGCCCGGCCCACGGCGAGCATCTGCCGTTCACCGCCGGACAACGTCGCTGCCAATTGCTCGCGGCGTTCCCACAGGCGTGGGAACAGTTCGTAGATTTCGCCAAGCGTCTCGCTGTAGCGACGGTCGCCTCGGCGATGGCGTTGAAAAGCGCCGAGCAGCAAGTTGTCGGCCACGCTCATGCTGGTGAACAATTCGCGTTTTTCCGGCACCAGGCCCAGGCCCCGCGAGACCATCACTTCCACTTCCGGCAAGGTTTCCAGACTGCCGTCGAAATGCACCTGACCCCGGGAGCCAAGCACGCCCATGATGGCCGAGAGCAGGGTGGTCTTGCCGGCGCCGTTGGGGCCGATCACCGTTACGATCTGGCCCTTGCCGACCGTCAGGCTGGCGTTGCTCAGCGCTTCGACTTTGCCATAAGCCACGCTCAGGTCCTTGATCTCAAGCACGGCGTCGTCGACCTGGTTGCGCGGTGCGAGGTGCGGTTCCACTTGCATGTTCATCATTCAACTCCTCCCAGATAGGCTTCGAGCACGGCCGGATCCTTCTGTACGTCTTCGGGCAGGCCCTGGGCTATCTGCTGACCGAACTCCATGACCACCACGCGATCGACCAGGCCCATGACGAAGTCCATATCGTGCTCGACCAGCAGAATCGCCATGCCTTCGCTGCGCAGGCGGCTGAGCAGGATGCCAAGGGCTTCCTTTTCTTTCAGGCGCAGACCGGCGGCGGGTTCGTCGAGCAGCAGCAGGCACGGATCGGCGCACAAGGCGCGGGCGATTTCCAGAATCCGCTGTTGGCCGAGTGCCAGGCTCCCGGCCTCTTCATGCAAGTAGTCTCCCAGGCCTACGCGTTCCAGCTGACGCCTGGCTTCGCCGAGCAGTTCGGCTTCCTCGCGACGATCCAGGTGCAGGGCCGCCGACAGCACGCCTTGCTGGCCACGCAAATGCGCACCAATCGCGACGTTCTCCAGCACGCTCATGTTGCCCAGCAGTTTCACGTGCTGAAAGGTGCGACTCATGCCCATGCGCGCTACTTGCCGCGAGTTCAGGCCGTTGATCTTTTGACCCATGAACAGCACATCGCCGCTGCTCGGTGTATCGACACCGGAGAGCTGGTTGAACATGGTGCTTTTGCCGGCACCGTTGGGGCCGATCAGCGCGAGGATTTCACCCGAGCGGATTTCCAGGCTCATGTCGTTGTTTGCCACCAGTCCGCCGAAGCGCTTGGTCACATGCCGCGCTTCAAGGATCAGTTCGCCATGTTTGGGCAGTTGCCGGCGCGGCAGGGGCGCAGTCTTGGCGTCGACATTTCGAACCTTGGCGCGAACCCTGAAGCGGGGCGGTATCAGGCGCGTCAGCAGTGGCCACAGACCACCAGGTGCGCGCTGCATAAGCACTACGATCAGGATGCCGAATACGATGATTTCGTAGTTGCCGGTGTTACCCAGCAGGTGCGGCAACCAGTCCTGCAACCATTGCTTGAGCATGGTCAGTATGCCCGCGCCGAGCAGGGCGCCCCACACGCTGCCGACACCGCCAATCAGGGCCATGAACAAGTAATCAATGCCCATGTTCAGGCCGAAGGGTGTCGGGTTGACGAAGCGTTGGGTGTGCGCATAGAGCCAGCCGGAAATGGCTGCGAACACCGCAGAGATGACGAAGATCACCATCTTCGAACGGAAGGTGTTGACCCCCATCGACTCGGCCATTACCTGGCCTCCCTTGAGTGCGCGAATGGCGCGGCCTTCGCGAGAATTCAGGAGGTTCTGCGTGATGACGATCGCCAGCAACAGCAGGGCCCAGATCAGGTAGAAAATATTCTCGCCCTTATCCAGCTTCAGACCGAACAATGAAATCGATGGCAAGCCGCCGACGCCGGTGTGGCCGCCCAGGGATTCCAGGGTGCCGAACAAGTAGTACAGCGAAAGGCCCCAGGCAATTGTTCCCAGCGGCAGGTAATGCCCCGACAACTTGAGCGTCAGAGCGCCGAGAATCAGTGCCACTGAGGCGGTGAGCACCACGCCCACCAGCAGCGTCAGCCACGGTGACGTCCCTGCCCAGGCCAGCCAGGCCGGCAATTGCTCGGTGGTGGTCAGGTAGGCTGAGGTGTAGGCGCCCAGCCCGACGAACGCGGCCTGACCGAAGCTGGTCATGCCGCCGACACCCGTGAGTAGCACCAGCCCCAATACGACCATGGCGTACATGCCGATGTAATTGAGCAGGGTAACGTAGTACGGCGGCAGCAGCAGCGGCGCGACGCCTACCACCAGCAACAGGGCAAGCAACAGATAGCGCGAATTCATTCTTCTTCCTCCACATGACGACTGGTGAACGAACGCCAAAGCAGGAACGGAATAATCAGCGTGAACACGATGATCTCTTTGTAGGTACTGGCCCAGAACATTGAGAATGCTTCGATCAGACCCACCGCCAGGGCGCCGAGCGCGGCGACCGGATAGCTGACCAGCCCGCCGATGATCGCGCCGACAAAGCCTTTGAGGCTGATGACAAAACCAGAGTCGAAATACAGCGTGGTGATCGGTGCGATCAGGATCCCCGAGAGCGTGCCAATCAGCGCCGCGAGCAAGAAGGTCGACTTGCCCGCGAGGGTCGGCGAAATACCCATCAGCCTGGCACCCATGCGGTTAACCGCGGTGGCGCGCAGGGCTTTGCCATAGAGCGTGCGCTCGAAGAACAGATACAGTCCGACGATCAGCCCCAGGGACACCGCCAGCACCCAGAGCGTCTGGCTGTTGAAGGTGACCGGACCCAGTTCCAGGCCGGCTTCGGAGAACGGTTGGGTGCGGGCTCCTTCGGGGCCGAACAGCAACAGCGCGATACCGACCATGCTGACGTGCACCGCGATCGACACAATCAGTAAGACCAAGGAGCTGGCCGAGGCGATCGGCTGGAACACCAGGCGGTAGATTTGCGGCCCCAGCGGAACCACCAACGCCAGCGTCAACAAGGCCTGGACGGCCATCGGCAATTCGGCCAACGGCAAGGTGTTGATCAACACCGCCAGCAGACTTGCATAACCGAGCTTGAAGAGAATGCGCACGGGGAACCGAAAGGCCTGACTTGAACGCACCGCGCCCCAAATATCGAGCACACAGTCGATTAGCGTCAGGCCGAGCAGCAGCCAGACCAGAGCAGTCGGGTGACCACTCTGCAAAGTGGCCATGGTCAAGGCGCCGTACGTCACGAATTCACCCTGGGGAATCAGCAGGATCCGGGTCACGGTGAACACCAGGAGGATCGACAGGGCCAACAGTGCGTAGATCGCGCCGTTGGTCATACCGTCCTGGCCCAGCAGCATGGCTATCTGGAAATTCATAATGAGAGCTCTTTTCTACAGATTGAATATCAGGCCCGCTTGCCGGCGCGGGTCGACCCGTCGGCAATCGGGCTGGGCGCGCAGCGGACTGTGCGCCCGGGTTTCGATCAGTTGTCGTGCAACAACATCCAGTTGCCGTTCTTGACCACGATCAATTCGCGACCGCGTTCGTCGAAGCCGCTGTGGTCCTGCGGCGTCATGTTGTAAACGCCTTGGGTGCCAGCCAATTCTTGGCTTTGCTCAAGTGCATCACGCAGGGCCGCACGAAATTGGGGAGTACCCGGTGCCGCTTTCTTGGCTGCAATCGGGATCGCCTGCTGTAACAGCAGACCGGCATCGAAGGTGTTCCCGCCGAAGGTCGCCGGCTTGCTGCCGTTGAGCTTTTCGTAAGCCGTGGTGTAGTCGCTGGCGATTTTCTTCGAAGGGTGGCTGTCCGGGATTTCATCGAGTACGAGCATCAGGCTGGCGGCCAAAACGGTGCCTTCGACCTTCTTGCCACCCAGCTTGAGGAAGTCTTGCAGTGCTGCGCCGTGGGTCTGGTAGACCTGGCCGCGATAGCCCTGATCGAACAGGGTCGTCTGCGGCATCACGGCCGAGCTGCCCGGCGCTGCGACCAGCACTGCGTCGGGGCGGGTGGCAAGAATTTTCAGGCTCTGCCCGGTGACCGAAGTGTCCTGGCGCTGGAAGCGCTCGTTGGCCACGACCTTGATGTTCTGCTGCGCTGCCAGGCCGGCCATTACTTTGGCCCAGTTCTCGCCATAAGGGTCGCCGGTGCCGATGAAGCCGAGCGTCTTCACGCCTTTTTTGGCCATGTGTTCGAACAGTGCCTTGGCGATCAGGTCATCGTTCTGCGTGGTCTTGAATACCCATTTCTTCTGCTCGGTCATTGGCAGCACCACAGCGGCGGTGCCAACCGGTGCCAGCAACGGTACGCCAGCCTCGGCGACAAACTGGATCACGCCCATGGCGTTAGGCGAACCGCTCGGGCCAATGATGGCATCGACATTTTCTTCGTCGATCAGCTTTTTCAGCGCCTTCACCGTAGCGGTCGGGTCGCTCGCATCATCCAGAGAAATGTACTTCACCACCTGGTCGCCGGCCTGGGTCGGCAGCAACGGCACGGTGTTTTTCTGTGGTAGCCCGACCAGTGCGATCGGTCCGGTGGAGGAGGTAATGACACCGACTTTCACATCCGCCTGCGCAGCGGCGGCGCAGGCGGCACTCAACAACAACGTGGACACGGCTTTTCTGAAAAGCATGACTTTCTCCGAAGAGTTGCAACGCTGCAAAAGGCTAATGGCCTGCCGTCCCGACCATCACGTGGTGCGAGTACGGCCCAAGGTACGGCCCTGTTTTAGTTATCGAACTGCGGCGACACCCATGGTCGGTTACCGAGCCATCAGGGTGCCGGTCGACCATGAACGATCGGTCGAAGGCGAAGAGGACAAAAGCAGATTGCATGCCAGAAATTTTTCGGTGCATGGCAGAAAACCGTTACTGCGATGCCTGATGCGCACGCTTCGAGGTGATCCGGCCGAGGTGATCCGAAGGTCTGACGGGGGGGCTATCCGGAGGGCGGGAAAAACCCGCATCACGCCATGCCGAACAAGGCTTTGATCTGGATCAAGGAAGCCTTCAAATGGCAAAAATTCAGCCTATAAAAACTCAAAAAAATAGCTAATTTTTACGGTGTTCTGAGCTGCAATTTTTGGGCTGATTTATTTTTTTTGTTTGGCTTTTTGGGGAGGGCATGACTCAACATTTTTCTAGATGTTTCGTCGCTTTCGGATTGTTTGATAACTATAAATATATGATTAATAAGCAAAATATACCAAATATTAATGTTTTTTGGTTTTTGCGGTGGTGTTACCAAACTGCACGTCGTTGGTGCGAAAAGGGAAAATCTGCACCGAAAATACACACTCTTTTATTTGGTAAAATTCAATTGACATTTCACGTAAATATTACGATTTTAGATTTAAGCGTTTGCCTCGGCTTCCATACCGAGGACTTCCGTTCTGGTGAGACATAACGAACAGGTAAAGAGCATGTCGATCGTTGTCGAGGATTTGGCTTTAGGTGGGAGCGGCCTTTCGGTCATGGTGAAAGACACCATTGATATCGGTGGCTATGCGACCCGCGCTTCAAGCTACGCACTGGCCGATGCACCGGCAGCCGGCGAACATGCAAAAGTGGTTCAGTGTGTTCTGGAGGCGGGCTGCCGGATCACCGGTAAAACCGGCCTTCATGAATTGGCATTCGGCACCACCGGCCTCAACGCCTGGACCGGCACTGCGTCCAATCCGCGCTATCCGGGCTATATACCGGGCGGCTCTTCCAGTGGTTCGGCGGCCGCGGTGGCGGCGGGCCTTTGCGACTTCGCATTGGGCACCGACACCGGAGGCTCGGTACGGATTCCAGCGACGTGCTGTGGCGTATTTGGTCTCAAGCCAACTTTCGGCCGTGTCAGCCGTCAGGGCGTCATGCCAGCGCACAGCACGCTGGATTGCGTAGGCCCTCTGGCGCTGGATATGGATCGCCTGATTGAAGCGATGTGCATCATCGATCCCACATTCACCTCCATCCCGGTGCCTGAGCATCTTGCTATCGGCGTCGTAGCGGTAGAGGCCAACGAACAGATCCACTCGGTGGTGAACCAGGCGCTGGGCCGTTCGCGCTTCAAGTTGCTTGAGCAGACGCTGCCCGGCATGGCCGCAGCGTATGGCGCCGGCATGGTCATTATCAACGCCGAAACCTGGGCAGCGTGTGGCCATCTTCTGCAAACCGGTCGGGTCGGCAGCGATGTCGCCGACCGTCTGCGCGCCGCCAGTCTGACCTCGGCCGAGTCCGTTGAAGAAGCCGAAATCATCCGTCGCGCGTTTATCGCAGAAGTGGACGCGGCCCTAACCGTCACCCCGATTCTGGCCATGCCGACCATGCCCGACTTCCCGTTGCTGGTCGCCGATGCGGCCGACACTCGCGCTGCCCTGGGCATGACCTCCCTGGTGCGCGCTTTCAACCTTTCCGGTCATCCGGCTCTGAGCATTCCTCTGGAAAGCGCCTCGGGACTCCCGGTAGGCCTTCAACTCATTGCCGCCCATGGCGCGGACGAACTGCTGTGTGCAGTCGCCCGCGAGCTGGTCCGGCGCCTGGAAGAGTAATCGTCATGCTTACTATGGAGAAACCCATGACTGCGCCAAGCGAGCTGAATCACCAGCACCGCGTGCCGATCACGGCGAATGAAGCGTTTCAGAAACTGCTGGTCGAGATTCGTGCACGTGCTCGAAGCGAAGAATTCGACCAACAAAAATTCATCTCGCAGGACGTTATCGAGCAGTTCCGCAAGCTCGGTGTCTATCGGGCCCTGGTGCCCAAGCGCTTCGGCGGCGACGAGCGTTCGCCGGCCGAGTTTTGCCAGATGGTGGAAGACATATCCATCGCCGACGGGTCCGCTGGTTGGGTCGCCAGCTTCGGGATGAGCCCGGTTTACCTGGCTGCGCTGCCGCTGGAAACCATCAAGAAAATCTACGCCGACTCGCCTGACGTGGTGTTCGCCGGCGGGATCTTTCCACCGCAACCTGCGTCCTTTGTTGAAGGTGGTCTGGAGGTCAACGGGCGTTGGAAGTTCTCCAGCGGTTGCATGGGTGCCTCGCTGATCGGCGTGGGCATCAGCCCGAAAAACGGCGAGATGCTCGGCCTGCCACGACTGGCGGTAATGCCTCGGGAAAAGGTGCAGATCGAGGAAACCTGGAACGTCGTTGGCCTGGTCGGCACCGGGAGCCATGACGTCGTCGTCGAAGGCGTAGTGGTGCCGGAGGAGTGGACCTTCGTGCGCGGCGGTCCATCGAATCTTGACGAGCCGTTCTTCCGCTACCCGTCGCTGTCTTTCGCCACTCAGGTCTTGTCGGTGGTCGGCCTCGGCGTTGCTCGCGCGGCACTCGATGAGTTGAGCGGCATGGCCAGTGGACGAATCTCCGTGACCGGTGCGCCGTCGTTGTCCGACCGGCCGCTGGCCCAAGTCGAGATGGCCAAGGCCGAAGCATCGCTGCGCGCCGCTCGTTCGTGGTTCTACCAGTCCATCGACGATGCATGGAGCAGTGTATTGGCCGGTGATCCGGTGAGCGTCGAGCAGACCAATATGCTGCGCTTGTCTTCGACCCACGCCACCCGCGTCGCGGCCGATGTCGCGCGCACCGCGCAAATGCTTTCGGGCATGAGCGGCGTCTACCGCACCAGCCCACTGTCGCGTTTTGTCAACGACACCCAAGTCATTACACAGCACGCCTTCATGGGCGACATGACCTACCAGAACGCCGGCGCGATCTTCTTCGGCAACAAGCCGTTGCCTGGCTACCTGTAATTTTTTCCTACTGATTGGTGAACCCCATGACCGATAAAAAAGCCCTGCGAGTTCTGTTCTGCATTGGCATCAACCAAAACTTCTTCGATGCTCCGCGTCCCGAAGCGCTGGAAGTCTGGGCCGCGTTCGGCGCCATGTGGAACGGCATCGCCGATCTGCCGGGCGTCACGGTGCTGGGCAACATGGACGACGATCAGAGCATGGTCGGCCCGTCCGCCGGCTGGCCCTGGACGACTTACCTGTTGGCCGATGTGCCCGACATCGAGACCGTCCACGCCGCGTGCAATCTGTTCCGCACCACGGATGTCGGCAATGGCCCTTACAAACTCTGGAAGTACTGCAAGGTCGAGGCCCGTACTGGTCGCGAACTGATCATCCAGCGCTGAGTCGAGAGAAGTCGCCATGTCATCACACGAGCATTTGCGCGCACTGGAACAGCGGCTCGAGCAGCTGGAAAGCGAGAACGCGATCCGCGCCTGCATGAATCGCTACATGTTTTTGTGCGACGAGCTGGGCGTGGATTCCCCGCTCGAGGAACTGGCCGGGTTGTTCACCGAGCAGGCGGTCTGGGAAGGGAAGGGTGCCAAGTACCAGAACAGCTTCGGCGGTTACCACGGGCGTGAGGCGATCAAAGCGATGTTCGCGACCTACATGGTCGAACCGGCGCACTTTTCGCTGAACGTGCACTTCCTGACCTCGGAACTGATCCGGGTCAGCGGTGAGACCGCAGATGCCAGTTGGGTGATGTTGCAGACCTCGACCTTTGCCTCGGGTGCCTCGCATCTCAATAGCGCCCGCCTGACCGTGCGGTTCGCCCAGGAACAAGGGCAGTGGCGCATGGCGCATTTTCAGACCGAGAACCTGTTCAGCCGACCGGTAGACACCTGGAACAGTGCCGCGCACCTGCCCGTGCCTGGTAAGTCCGGCCAGTCCTGAAAGTAACACCCAGAATTCTTAGAGTCGGCGAACAATGCCGACGAGGAGTGATCGTGAGTAACCTGATAAACACCGTAACGCTCGACGCCAGACCTTCCGACCTGGTCCTGCATGACCGCGTTCACACGTCGCTGTACACCGACGGCAAGATCTTCGATCAGGAACTGGACAAGATTTTCTACAGCACTTGGATCTGGGTCGCTCACGCCAGCGAGATCCCGGAGTCCGGCAGCTACAAGAGCACCTATATCGGCAAGCAGCCGGTGATCGTCGTGCGCGACCGCAAGAAAGAAGTGCATGTGTTGCTCAACCGCTGCCGCCATCGTGGCGCAACGGTGTGCGAACACAAGAAGGGCAAGACCAACAGTTTTGTCTGCCCTTATCACGGCTGGAGCTACGCCCTGGATGGCAGCCTGCGCGGTGTGCCGCACCCGGAAAGCTACGCCGATTGCCTGGACAAGGGTGAACTGCCTTTGGTCAGCCTGCGTGTCGAGCAATACAACGGCATGATCTTCGCCACCTTCAAGGATGACATCGAGCCTCTCGCCGATTTCCTCGGTCCGGCAAAGAAGTGGATCGACCTGTTCATGAAGCAGGGCGCCGGCTACCCGGTCAAAGTGGGTGGCGAGCACCGCTTCCGCTTCCCCGGCAACTGGAAGATCCAGCTGGAAAACACCACCGACGCGTATCACTTCCCGCTGGTGCACAAGTCGTTCCTGTCCTCCGTGGATGAACAGACCCTGGAGCTGTTCGACTTCGTTGAAGGGCCGGGCTATGTCGAAGACCTGGGCAACGGCCACAGCGTGATGGTGATGATCCCTGACCTGGTCGACCTGGACGCCAACCTCGACTTGCCGATCCCGGAGCGTTTCGAAGACCTGGCCGCGCAGTTGCGCGCCGAAGGTCAGGACGAAGAATCGGTACGACGCATCGTGCGCGCGGTAGGCGGCTCGGGCTTCAACCTCAACCTGTTCCCGAACATCGCCTGTTCCATGGCGTTCTTCCGGGTGTTGCAACCGATCGCGGTGAACGAAACCGAAATCCATCACGCCGTCATCACCATGGACGGTGGCCCGGCCGTGGCCAACCGTTATCGCCTGCGCCTGCATGAACACTTCCAGGGCCCGATGGGTTTTGGCACCCCGGACGACTCCGAAGCCTGGGAGCGCGTACAGCGCGGCGCCAGTGCCGGCACCGATCTGTGGATCATGCTCAACCGCGGCTTGCCGGGTGAAAAAGCGTCCGAAGACGGGCTGGTGAGCGATGTGAGCGCCGAGACCGGAATGCGCGCTGGCTACCAGCAGTGGAAAAAGATGATGTCGGCCTGAGTGACGGAGAACACCATGAACAATCTGCAATTGCTCAACCAAGTCAGCGCTTTCATCTGGCAGGAAGCGGACATGCTCGACCACGGCGATTTCGTCGAATGGCTCGATCTGTGGACCGAGAACGCGACCTACATCATCCCGATCGATCCGTTGGAAACCGACTTCGAGAACACCCTGAACTACGCCTACGACGATCACCACATGCGTCAGTTGCGCGTCACCCGTTTGACCAGCGGCGAATCGATTTCGACCACCCCGCGAGCGCGCACCGTGCGCAGTCAGTCGCGCTTTCGCGTGCTGTCAGATGAAGACGGAATTGTCACCGTGCGTTGTGCGCAGAACCTGCGCGAGTTCCGCAAGGATGTGCTCAAACAGTACACCGCCGATGTCACGTTTGAACTGGTGCGCAGCGGTGACAGTTTCAAGATTCAGCGCAAGCTGATTCAGCTGATCAACTCCACCGATACCCTCGCCGGTATCGGCTACATCCTTTGAGGACGCTGCCATGACACAGGTTGCATTGGTCACCGGCGCGGCCCAGGGGCTGGGCAAAAGCATTGCCGAGCAACTGCTGAGCGCCGGATATCGGGTCGTGATCAGCGACCGTTCGCTGGAATCGGCACAGGCCACCGCCACTGAACTCGATGCCACGGGCGAACGGGTCCTGGCGCTCAAGCTCGATGTGTCGAGCAAGGCCGATTTCGAAGACGCGCTGGCGGCCGTCGTGGCGCATTGGGGTGAATTGCAGGTGGTGGTGAACAACGCCGCGATGACCATGACCACACCGGTGATGCAGATCAGCCCGGAAGAGTTCGACCGTGTTGTGAGCGTCAATCAGCGCGGCACTTTTGTCGGTTGCCAGGTGTTCGGCAGCTATCTGGCGGCCCGGGGTTACGGGAGGATCATCAACATGGCTTCCCTGGCCGGGCAGAACGGCGGCACCGCGACCGGCGCGCATTACGCCGCGTCCAAGGGCGCCATCATTACCTTGACCAAGATCTTTGCCAAGGAGCTGGCAGCGTCCGGTGTCACGGTCAACGCCATCGCACCGGGCCCCATTGAGTCGCCGGCGGTGCATGCCGCCGTGCCGCCCGAGCGCCTGGAAAAACTGATAGAGGCGATCCCGGTCAAGCAATTGGGCAACGCCGCGTTCATCGGCAAGCTGATCGTGCAACTGGCCAGCGAAGACGCCTACTTCACCACCGGGGCGACCTGGGATGTGAACGGCGGGATCTTCATGCGCTGAGGCCACGGTTACACGGTTTGAAAAAGCAGTCGGGGGTGCCGAGATGTGCCCCCTTACAACGAAATCGGGATGGTCCTGTATGAGCGATCAATTATTGAAAGTCGTCGTGCGCAAGCGCGAAGAACAGGGCGAAGGTGTTGTCGTACTGGATCTGAGTGATCCGACGGGACAGCCTTTGCCCGCCTTCGAGGCGGGCGCGCATGTCGATATCCACCTCAAGACCGGTCTGGTTCGCCAGTATTCGCTGTGCGGTGATCCGGCCAACGCTGGCGCCTATCGCTTGGGCGTACTCAGGGATCCCGCCTCGCGTGGCGGTTCGGTGGCGGTGCATGAACTGCTGCAGGAAGGTCGCGAAATCGAGATCAGCCTGCCGCGCAATCACTTTCCGCTGGCCAGCGATGCAAGGCGCTCGATCCTGATCGGCGGGGGTATCGGCATCACCCCGATGGTCGCCATGGCCTACGCGCTGAATGCCCGCGACAGCGATTTCGAACTGCATTATTGCGGCCGTTCGCGTAGTCGCAGCGCCTTTCTCGAGGAACTGGGTAACGCTGCTTTTGCGTCGCGGTTGAACACCCACTTTGACGACGAAGCCGCCGAACAGAAACTCGACCTGCCAAAAGTGCTGGGCACTCCACAAGCCGGCGTACACGTGTATGTCTGTGGGCCGGCCGGTTTCATGGATTGGGTCATTGCCCAGGCCCTGGAGGCGGGTTACGCCGACGATCATGTGCACCGCGAATACTTCCAGGTCGAAGTCGACGCTTCAGGCGCCGGTTTTGAAGTGGTCGCCCAGCGTAGCGGCAAGACCGTACAGGTTGCCGAGGGCCAGAGCATCGTCGATGCGCTGACAGCCGTGGGCATCAAGATTGAAGTGTCGTGTGAGCAAGGCGTTTGCGGTACGTGCTTGTGCGACGTTATCGAAGGCGAACCGGATCATCGCGACGTCTATCTCACGGATGACGAAAAATCTGCCAATGACCAGATTCTGGTGTGCTGTTCCCGGGCCAAGTCCAAGAAGCTGGTGCTGGATATCTGATAGACCGGAGGGTAAGACCATGGTCGATACAACTGGATTTCGTAACTCAATGGCAATGCTTGGTGGCGCGGTTTCGGTCATCACTACCGATGGTCCTGCGGGTCGTTTCGGGTTTACCGCTTCGGCGGTGTGCAGCGTGACCGACCAGCCACCGACGCTGTTGGTGTGCATGAATCGCTCGTCGTTTTCCAACGTGCATTTCAAGAGCAACGGTGTGCTGAGCGTCAACGTGCTGACCCCTGGGCACCAAGAGGTGTCGGGGGCGTTCTCCAACCGCAATCTCGATACCGAACAGCGCTTTTCCTGCGCATCATGGAGCACCCTGGAGAGCGGTGCACCGCTGCTTGATGAGTCACTGGTCAGTTTCGACTGCCGCATCGCCCAGGCTCATGAAGTGGGATCGCACACAATTTTCTATTGTGAAGTGTTGGGCATCCGTAATGGCGACAGCCAGGAAGGCCTGGTGTATTTCAATCGCGCCTACCACCGTTTGGGGAATGCCTCTAAAGCAACTTCCTGATGTTGGTTTGCCCAAAAAAAACGATAAGACTTCCCTGTTCGTTGAGTGTTTAGAATAACTATAAAGCGGTTTTCGCTGTTCTGGCGAACGGCTGCGTTACGACTTTTTTGCAGTAAGTGGTTATAAAAACAATACTGCGGATTGACTGCCAAAGTTGCACTTTTGCTGAATTGATCTGCTTCCACTAGTCGTGCCTTCGTGCATGTAAAAAAGAAGGAAAGTTCGATGTTCCAGAAGAGCTGGGTAAGCCGTGGCGTCACCACTGCGGCCGTGATGGGGATCTTCACACCGATGGTTGCGCAGGCTGATTTCGTAGACGACAGCCAAGTCAGTCTGGGAATGCGCAACTTCTATATCGACCGTGATTTCAAACAGCATGATGCGCCGCAATCACGGATCGGCAGTTGGACCCAAGGCTTCGATTTTCGCGCGATCTCGGGTTACACCGAAGGCACGCTGCAGTTTGGCCTGGACCTCTCGGCGCAGTACGCCTATCGCCTGGATGGCGGCGGTGGCCGTGGTCCGGACAGCATCATTCCGTACGACACCAGCAAGGGCGAACAAGTCCGGGACTATGGCCGTGCGGCGCTGACCGGGAAGGTTCGTTACAACAAAACCGAACTCAAGATTGGTGAACTTCGACCGACGTTGCCGGTGGCATACATAGACGACTCGCGGCAATTAATCACCACCTATCACGGTGTGCAGCTCGAATCGAAAGAAGTGGACAACCTGACGCTGACCGGTGGCCGTTTTACCGAAATCAGTTCCCGGGAGTCTTCCAATACCGAGAAGATGTACTTGTTCAATGGGCCCAACGTTAAACGTCGCAGTGACGGTTTGAATTTTGGTGGCGCCACGTATGCGTTTACTCCGAACTTGTCCGGTACTTACTTCTTCGGTCAGCTGGAAGATATCTACAAACAACACTACCTGGGCTTGACCTATAACCATGATCTGGGGGCCGGTTACGGCCTGAAGACCGACCTCCGTTACTTCAATAACAGCGAGGACGGCAAGGCGTTATACGGCGACATCGATAACAAGTCCTATGGGATCATGACGACCCTGAAGAAGGGGGCCCATGCGTTCGGTGTCGGCTATCAGCGCATGCTTGGCGAGTCGACATTCCCGACGCTCAACGGCTATGCACCGCAGCCTTACCTGGTGAACTGGTCGACAGTGGCGTTCGTCAAGCCGAACGAAAGCTCCTGGCAATTGCGTTATGACTACAACTTCGCGGGCATCGGTTTGCCGGGTCTGAAATTGATGACGCGTTACATGCGCGGCACGGGTGTCGACCGGGGCAACAATGCCCTCGACCAAAACGTCGAAAGCGAACGCAACATCGTGCTCGGTTATGTGGTGCAAAGCGGTCCGCTCAAAGATGTGGGTTTCGAGTGGCGCCGCATTGACGTCAAGACGCGTTATGGCAATGGCAGTGCGTCGGGTGCGGACTATCAGGAGAACCGCCTGATCACCACCTACACCTGGAAGTTCTGAAATCCACCGGGAGCCGTTCGCGGCTTCCGGGTTGCCCGCGCATCGGGCAAAGGTTTTTCAACACTGGTTTTCTTTTGCCCGGATCGCTCCTTCCGGGCTTTTTTTCGCAGCGGTTATTATCCGCCCCACGAGGATGACCTATGCGTCGTTTCTATACCGGTTCCGACTTGAATCGTGTGCACAGCATTGCCGAACTGGCCGACATGGCCCGGCGACGCGTGCCTTACTTCGTCTGGGAATACCTCAGCGGCGGCGCGGAAGCCGAACTGACGCTCAAGGATAATCTCGACGCGTTCAGTGCTTATGGTTTGCACGCCAGAGCCATGGTGCCCTGCCATGCGCCCGACACGTCTCGCGCGTTGTTCGGCAAGGTGCTGCCAATGCCGATGCTGATCGGGCCGACGGGCTACAACGGCCTGCTGCACCGCGATGCCGACATTCACTTGGCCAGGGCTGCAACGGCACGTGGTTTGCCGTTCAGCCTGAGCACCGCGTCCAACACTTCACTTGAAGACCTTGTCGCGGCGGCGCCTGGTGTCGACCTGTGGTTTCAGCTGTACGCCATGCGCGATCCGGCGGTGCAAAAAAACTTGCTGCAGCGAGCCGCCGCTGTCGGTTGCCGGACTCTGGTGTTGACCTGTGATGCGATGGTGCTAGGCAATCGCGAGTGGGACCGACGCAGTTTCGCCAGGCCGCGACAGCTGACATTGCGCAACAAGTTTGACGTTGTCCGTCACCCGCGTTGGCTCAAGCAAGTGATGTGGCCATCGGGGCTGCCCGGCATGGGCAACCTTGAACCTTACTTGCCGCCGAGCGAGCGCAATCCCTTGGGGTCAATGGCGTTTATCGGCAAGCAGATGGACACCTTGCTCGACTGGGACATGCTGGCGCGTCTGCGTGATCAATGGGGCGAGCGACTGTTGCTCAAGGGTGTGTTGCATCCGGCCGATGTGGAGCGAGCTGTCGTCCTCGGGCTCGACGGTGTGGTGGTGTCCAATCACGGCGGCCGCCAACTGGACGGTGCCCTCGGCAGCCTCGATGCACTGGCGGCCATCGCGCCCCAGGCGAAAGGCAAACTCAGCCTGCTGCTGGATGGCGGGATCCGGCGTGGCAGCGACATCGTCAAAGCGCTCGCGCTTGGCGCCGATGCTGTGCTGCTAGGGCGCTCCACCCTTTACGGCGTGGCGGTGGCAGGTGAAGACGGTGCTGGCCGGGTGCTGGACGTATTGACGGAAGAACTGGCGCGGACCATGAACCTGATGGGCTGCACCCACCTAAACCACCTTGACGGCGACAGCGTGTTCGAGCGACGACGCGCTTGAGCATTTGTGGGTGCGAGCTTACGTGCGATGGCGACGTGTCAGACGAAATCAATGTTGAATGCACCGGCCCCTTCGCGAGCAAGCCCGCTCCCACACTGATTGTGGTCGCACTCGACCCGTTTATTGCGTTGCAGAATCGGAATGACGCTTGCGCGTTTCGGGCAGTGGCTCGCCGGGGCCGTTGCTAGGATCGAGGCTCTTCTACAGGAGTGCTTTCATGAATATCAGTGTTATCGGCGGTGGTCACGGTTGCTACGCGGCAGCGATAGAGTTGGCGGAGAAAGGCCATTCGGTGCGGTTGTGGCGCCGGGACAGTGCTGCGCTGGAAAAACTGCAAGGCCTCGGCCATCTGCTCGTGCGCGACTTTCGTGGCGAACGACGCTTGAGCCTGGGGCAGGTCGGGGATGCCCTGACCTTGACGGCCGATCTGGCACAGGCCATCGCCGATGCACAGTTGTTGGTCATTGCCTTGCCGTCGACCTCCCACGAGGCCCTTGCCAGCGAACTGGCTCCCTTGTTGCGCGACGGACAAGTGGTGTTCCTGCCGCCGGGGACGTTCGGCAGCATCGTGTTCTCCCAGGCAATGGCGAAGGTGGGGAATCACAGTGAGGTGGCGTTTGCCGAGACCGGCACCTTGCCCTATCTGGCGCGCAAACATGGCGATAACCAGGTGGTGATCAGCGGCTACGCGACCCGTCTGCCGACCGGGGTTTTTCCGAGTCGTTTGAGCAAGTCGGCGTTCGCGGTATTGCGCGAGGCTTACCCCAGCATCGAACCCATCGAAGATGCGCTCAGCGGCGCGCTGATGAACGCCGGGCCGATCATTCATCCGCCGTTGATCCTGATGAACGCGGGTCCACTTGAGCATTTCGAGACCTGGGACATTCACAACGAAGGCACTGTGCCTTCGATTCGTCGCGTGACCAATGCCCTCGACGCCGAGCGTATTTCCGTTCGTGAAGCGCTGGGCTATGGCGCGCCGCATTTCCCGCTGGCCGATCATTACGCCACCGACGGCGATGAGTGGATGTACGGTCGCGGCGCTCACGGCAAACTGACCGACAGCGGCGACTGGCGTGAAGACATCGACTTGCAAAAGCACCGCTACATGCTTGAAGACACACGACTGGGCTTATCGTTTCTGGTGTCGGTCGGGCGTTGGGCCGGCGTGCCGACGCCGGTCGCTCAAGGCTTGTTGAGTCTGGCCACGGTGGTCAGTGGCATCGACCTGTACGCCGAGGGTAGAACCCTGGAAAACCTCGGACTGGATCAACTGAGCCGCAGCGAAATGGCGCAGTACCTGAGCCAGGGATTGCAGGCATGAGCGCCGATACGCAACGCATCTGTGTCGTCGGCGCGGGGCGCATGGGCGAGGGCATTGCCTTGGCGTTCATGTTCGCCGGACTGCCGGTGACCCTGATCGATATCAAGCAACGTGATCATGCGGCGCAAGACCGCTACTTCCGCCAGATCGAGGGTCACTTGCGCGGCGAACTGGCGACGCTTGCACGCCTGGGAACACTCCATCCGGCACAAGTCGAACAGGTGCTGAGCCATTTACGCTTGAGTGATCGCGAGGGCAGTGGCGACGATCTGCACAGTGCCGCCGTCGTGTTCGAAGCAGTGCCTGAAGTGCTTGAACTCAAGGCCCGGACTTTCGCTTGGCTGAGTGCGGCATGTGGCGATGAAACAGTGATTGCATCGACGACGTCGACCTTTCTGGTGACGCAGTTGGCGGCACTGGTTACGCACCCGCAACGCTTCGTCAATGCCCATTGGCTCAACCCGGCGTTCCTGATGCCGCTGGTCGAAGTCAGCCGCAGCGAGGACACCTGCCCGCAGGTGGTGCAACGCCTGATGGCATTGCTCAAGCGAATTGGCAAAGTGCCCGTGCAATGCTCCCCGGCAGCCGGTTACATCGTGCCGAGAATCCAGGCACTGGCGATGAATGAAGCAGCGCGAATGGTCGAGGAGGGAGTGGCCAGCGCCGAGGACATCGACACCGCGATTCGCGTCGGTTTCGGTCTGCGTTTCTCCGTGCTGGGGATGCTTGAGTTTATCGACTGGGGCGGCGGCGACATTCTGTTCTATGCCTCCCATTACCTGGCTGAAGCCATCGATCCGCGTTTCCTGCCACCCAAAGTCATTGCCGAGAACATGGCGCAAGGACGGAACGGGCTGCGTGAAGGTCAGGGTTTTTATGATTACCAGGACGTTGACCTGGAGGCCTACAAACTGCAGAGGCTGGGTGAGTTCACCCGCAAGCTTGAGTTGATGGGGCTGTCGCCGGTGTTCAACGGTGGCGTGGCAACGTCCTGAGCGCGGAGCTGACGTGTGATCGCGACAGCTTCACGACCTGGTTGCACAACCGGCGCGCCGTTATGGCTGCGTCGGTTTTTTCGTGGTGGATGAAGGTCATCCACGCATTTGACTGGTCCTGAATCGAGGTTGTCATGAAGCTGTACGAATTGATCACGTTCACCGTGCGGGTGCGCACTGTCGCCACTGCCATGGCTTGTCTGGAGCAGCGCCTGGTTGTCGATGACGCCGCAGTAAAACTGATCGGCTGCTGGGCGTCGGAAATCGGCCCGCTGAATCAGATCGCGGTGTTGCGTGGTTTTGCCGACGAGGCGTCTCGCCAGGCTGAGCGCGAACGTTATCTGTTGTGTGCCGACGCGTTTGGCATCGAGGCGTATCTGACGGACATGCGCGTTGAAAACTACACATTGTTTCCCTTTATCCAGCCGCTGCCTGCCGGGCGCCACGGGCCGTTCTACGAACTTCGCGTATACGACCTCGTGCCATCGGGCCTGGCACCCACGCTCAAGGGCTGGGAAAAAGCGGTAGGGCCGCGAACCAGCGCGCACTACTCCCCGATGTATGCAGCCTTCTACGCCACCGACGGTCAGTTGCCGCGATACCTGCACATCTGGCCTTACGACTCGCTCGAACAACGCCTGGACGTGCGCACCCGAGCTGTCCGCGACGGCGTCTGGCCTCCGGAGAACTCCGCGCCACAGCTGCGCGAGATGCAGTCGACGGTGTACCTTCCGGCGGCGTTTTCACCTCTGCATTAAACCGTTTTTCGGGCTGGCGAGATTGTCCAAGTTCTTGTCAGCGCCAGGCAAGTATCGCGGGCTGCCACGCGCTTTAATTGAAGCCATCAAGGCCCGCGCCCATGTAGCGCGGGCTACCCTGCGAACCTTACCGACCGGAAGCCTGAAATGAGCGAAGTATTCGACTATATCGTGGTGGGGGCCGGCTCTGCTGGCTGCGTGGTGGCGGCGCGGCTGATCCAGGCCAAGGCCGGCAAGGTCCTGTTGCTGGAAGCCGGGACCAAGGACAACAGCCCGTTCCACAGCATGCCGGCGACAGTGGTCAAGGTCTTCCAGCAGAAGTCCTGGCCGTACATGACAGTGCCCCAGGTGCACTGCAACAACCGCGAGATGATTATCGCCCAAGGCAAAGTGCTCGGCGGTGGCAGCTCGGTCAATGGCATGATCTACATTCGCGGCCAGCACCAGGACTATGACGACTGGGCCAATCAGTGGGGCTGCCTTGGCTGGTCCTATGACGACGTGCTGCCGTTCTTCAAGAAGGCCGAGGCCAACGAAAGCCTTGGCGACCAGTACCACGGCCAGGACGGGCCGCTGCCTGTCAGCGAAAGCCGCTACCGTCACCCGCTGACCATGGCCTTCGTACGCGCCGGCCAGGAGCTTGGCGTACCCTATGTAAACGATTTCAACGGAGCCCGCCAGGACGGAATAGGCTTCTACCAGACCACCACCCGCAATGGCGCGCGCGCCAGCACCGCACGTACTTACCTCAAAGCGGTAGAAGGTGACGGCCATCTCACCGTGGTCACCGATGCCTTGGTGCACAAGGTGCTTATCGACCAAGGCGTGGCCGTGGGTGTGGAATACAGCGGCGCTGACGGCAGGACAGTACGCGCCACTGCCCGCCGCGAAGTGGTGGTCAGCGCGGGAACCATCGGCAGCCCGAAAGTGCTGATGCTATCGGGCGTCGGCCCCCGGGAGCACCTGGAGGCTATGGGCATCGAGTGCCTGGTAGACGCTCCGGTCGGCAAGAACTTTCACGACCACTTGCACATGTCGGTGAACGCCACTATCCATGGCAACAACAGTTTTTTCGGTGAAGACAAGGGTCTCAGGGCGCTCAAGCACGTCGCACAGTGGCTGACAACGCGCACCGGGCTGATGACCTCGAACATCCTCGAGGGCGGCGCCTTTGTCGACACCTGTGAAGGCGGTCGTCCGGATATCCAGCTGCACTTCCTCCCGGTGCTCGATAACTTTGACAACACTCCAGGTGAAAAGGCCGCTGCGGGCGCACACGGCTTGACCATCAAAGTCGGCCACTTGCAACCCAGATCCCGTGGACAGGTACTGCTCAGCAGCCGCGACCCACAGGCGCCGATCCGCATCGATGCCAATTTCATGGCCGACCCGCAAGACGTGGCCGGCCAGATCCGCGCCGTGCAATTGGGCCTCAAGATGCTCCAGCAGCCAGCGCTCGCTAAGCTGGTGAAAGAGGTAATCGAACCGAATAACGTGCGCTGGGATGACACCGCCGCCATCGAGAAATGGATGCGCCAGAACATCAAGACCGTCTATCACCCTGCCGGCACCTGCCGCATCGGAACCGATCCGGCCACCTCAGTAACCGACCTGCAATTGCGCGTGCATGGCGTTGAACGCCTGCGTGTGGTCGATTGCTCGATCTGCCCGCAGGTACCGAGCGGCAACACCAATGCGCCGTCGATCATGATCGGCGAGCGCGGAGCCCACTTCATCCTCAACCCGGCGGCCGTTTTCGGCCAAGAGCCTGCTGCTCGGGTGCCGCAAAGCACCCGGAACGCCAAACCCAACCCTTGACCGTCCTTCGTAACGATCCCGCCGATGGGCGGCGGGACGGCCTCCTGTCGTCTGCAAAAAGGTATTCGCATGTACAAGAAACTGGCTGTAATAGGGTTGGGGCTAGCCCTGTCGAACCTGGCCTGGGGCACTGAAGGCGGGGGTGGCGCGTACGCCAACGGTAGCGAGGGCTTCCTTACCGGCTACATGCCGCCGGCGGGAACCTATCTGGTCAATTACAACATGTTCTACAGCGCCGACTCGTTCAAGAACAAGTCGCCGGTGTTCGATGATTTCGAGGTCGCCACTTTCGCCAGCATCGCGCGGCTGATCCATGTCACCGATAAGAAAATCCTCGGCGGCGACTGGGCCATGCATGCGTTCCTCGTGTACGCCGATGTCAACGTCAAGAACCTCAACGGCGGGCGTCAGCGGCAGGACGGTATCGGCGATTTCATCTTCGACCCGATCGCACTCGGTTGGCATTTCGGCAATTGGCACGTCATTACCGGGGTGGACCTGTACCTGCCTACCGGCAACTACGATAAGAACGATCTGGCCAACGTTGGACGCAACTATCTGACGATCGAGCCATTGGTGGACTTCACCTATCTGAACCCTGCCGGCTACGAGTTCTCGATGAAGACCATGTTCGATTACAACTTCGAGAACCACGCCACCGATTATCGTTCTGGCAACGAACTGCATGCCGATTTCGTTGCGGCCAAGCATGTCGGCCAATGGGCCTTCGGTGTCGGCGGCTACGCCTACAAGCAGCTTACTGGTGACAGCGGTGACGGCGCGGTACTGGGCGACTTCAAGGGCCGTGCCTTCGCACTGGGTCCGCAGGCGGCCTACACGGCGAAGAACGGCATCAACGTCGCCATTCGGGTGCAGCACGAGTTCGATGTGCAGAACCGCCCCGAGGGCGACAAGCTCTGGCTGAACATCGCGCTGCCTCTCTAAACTTTTCAAGGAAACGGCATCATGACCGACATTCAACTGCTGCCTGCAGTGCAGGCATTTCTCGCCCGCGAGCATGGGCATTTCATCGACGGCCAATACCAGGCCGACTCACAGACGCCCACCTTCGCAGTGGTGGACCCATCTACCGCGCTAACGGTGGCCAACGTCCATGAGGCCTCGGCGGCCGAGGTCGAGCGTGCCGTCGCGGGCGCCGCTAAAGCCTTCAAGGGCAGCTGGGCGCAGACGTTGCCCTATGTCAAAGGCGTGTTATTGAACAAGCTGGCCGACCTGATCGAAGCCAACGGTGACGAACTCGCGCAGATTGAAGCTGTGTGCTCGGGCAAGTCAATCAACCTGGCGCGCGGTCTGGAGATCGCTCAAAGCGTAGTGTTCCTGCGTTATTTTGCCGGCTGGGCGACCAAGATCACTGGCGAGACCATGACGCCGTCTCTACCGTCCTTTGCCGGCGAGCAGTACACCGCGTTTACTCGTCGTGAGCCGGTGGGGGTAGTAGCCGGTATCGTCCCGTGGAATTTTTCTGTAATGATCGGCATCTGGAAGATCGCCTCGGCACTGGTCACAGGCTGCACCGTCGTGATCAAGCCCAGCGAATTCACGCCCCTGACCCTGCTGCGTATCGCGCAGCTGGCTATCGAAGCGGGCATTCCTGCGGGTGTGTTCAACGTGCTCAACGGTCGCGGCTCGATTGGCCAGCAGTTGATCGAACATCCCCAGGTGCGCAAAGTCGCCTTTACTGGTTCAGTGCCGACCGGCCTGGCGGTGGGCAAGGCGGCGATGGCAGCCAACCTGACCCGCGCAACGCTGGAACTGGGTGGCAAGAACGCCGCGGCGTTTCTTGCCGATGCCAACATCGATGGCGCGGTGGCGGGCATTGTGCAGACGGCCTTCGTCCATCAGGGGCAAGTGTGCGCGGCGCCGGAGCGTTTGTACGTGCACCGCTCGCTGGTCGCTGAGTTAACCGAGAAACTAGGCAAGGCGCTGGGGCAATTGCGCATCGGTAACGCGCTGGACGCCGAAGCGCAGTTTGGGCCGCTAGCCAACAGTGTGCACTTTGAAAAAATTCTCGGCTTCTTCCGGCGTGCTCATGCGAGCAACCGCGTGGTATGCGGCGGCCGTGCTGTGGAGCGGGCAGGATACTTCGTCGAACCGACGGTGGTCCTGGCCAATGGAGCGGACGATCCGTTGCTGCACGAAGAGACGTTTGGCCCGATCGTCTGTGTGCTGCCGTTCGATGATGAGCAGCAATTGGTGGAGTGGATGAACGACTCGCCTTATGGTCTGACTGCGAGTCTCTGGACCAACGATTTGAGCAAGGCGTTGCGCCTGATTCCGCAGATCGAGGCGGGCACGGTATGGGTCAATATGCACACCTTCCTCGACCCTTCGGTACCCTTCGGCGGAAGCAAGGCGTCGGGTGTAGGACGGGAGTTCGGCAGTGCATTCATCGAGGATTACACTGAGTTGAAGTCGGTGATGATTCGTTATTGAGCGATCGGCCATCCCTGTTTTGGCGCGTTGTATGCATAGCATATGGAAACGGGAATAAATCTCCTAAATCACGTGAAAGGTGCATTAAATATACGCGCCGCACCGCAGGAGGGCCTCATGATTGAGCACGCTGCTACCGACCTACACCACTGGAACCTCAACGTCGAGGAGGTCTGCGGTCGGTTCGCCACGCGCTATGCCCATAGCCAGTCCTTGTTCATAGGCGAAATCGAGCGGCGTAACTTGGGTGGCACGGAGGTCGCCCATATCCGTAGCAACGCCGGCTCCATCAGCCGCCGCAAAGGCAGCACTGATCGCGCCGACGATCGCTTTTGCTTTCTGGTGCTGCAACAGCAGGGGGCTATGGAAATTCGCCTGGAAAGCCATACCTTGCAACTGCAGGTAGGCGAACTGGCATTGCTGGATTCGGCACGGGCAATCGAGATGCTGCCTCGCGGACTGTTTAGACATGTGTCGATCCACCTTCCTCGGGATAAACTTGATGCCTTGCGCGGTCAGGCTTGTCGTTACGGCAAGCTGTCGACCGTGGGCATGAGCGGCCAATTGCTGCGCACCATGGTTCGCCAGGTCGCTTCCGGCGAGCTGGACCACTGGGCCAATGCCGAAGAGGGCGGGGCGCTTGAGAACGCATTGATCTCGCTACTGCAACCGGTGATGCAATACGATCTGCGTAATGTGCCGGTGGACTCCCTGCGCCTGCAGGCAGAGCGTTTGATTCGCGAGCAACTGAGCAGTGCGCAATTGAGCCCGGCAAGTATTGCCGAACAGATGCGCATGTCAGTACGGCAGTTGTACCGGTTGTTCGAGAGCGACAACGAATCGGTGTGCCGCTACATTCAACGCAAGCGTCTGGAGCAGGCGGCGTTGTCTTTGCTGGAGCCGGCGCTGGCGCACCGTTCGATCACCGACATTGCGTTCGCCTGGGGGTATCAGGATGCCGCGCATTTTTCACGGGTGTTCAGGAGCCTGCATGCCTGTTCCCCGCGTGAGTACCGGCAAAGGAAGGCAATCGCCCATGAAGCGCTTCATTCAAGGTGATCATCGAGGTCAAAGCACCTTGCTTCCCGAAAGCCTCGACGACTACGTCAGCGATACCAATCCGGTGCGCGTCGTCGACGAACTCGACCTGGTCAAGCTGGGCTTTGAAGGCGTCATACCGGCGGATATTGGCCGACCTGCTTATCATCCCGTGATCCTGCTGAAGATCTATATCTACGGCTACCTCAACCGTATTCAGACAAGTCGACGTCTGGAGCGAGAAGCCCAGCGCAACGTCGAACTGATGTGGCTGACTGGGCGTTTGATGCCGGATTTCAAGACCATCGTCAACTTCCGAAAAGACAACAGCAATGCCATCCGAGGCGTCTGCCGCCAGTTCGTTGTGCTCTGTCAGCAGTTGGGATTATTCGGAGAAAATCTGGTCGCCATCGACGGCAGCAAATTCAAGGCGGTCAACAACCGCGACCGCAATTTCAACAGCGCCAAAATGAAGCGGCGAATGGAAGAAATTGAATCGAGCATCAGCCGTTACTTGGCCGCGCTCGATACTGCTGATCGGCAAGAACCCAATTCCTCTGAGACCAACGCCGTGCGACTGGAAGAGAAAATCGGCGCAAACAGCAGCGACGGGCGTTAGAACAGGGTTCAGTGCCAAATACCCCCGCTAAAACAGCTTCAAAGTTGCTTTTTGGCTTTGCGGCAACTTTGGCACTAAAAAGAGAGCTAAGTAATTGTTCTATAATAAAAATGCTGTGCGGGGCACACAGTGCCATTTTGTGCCAAATCTCCCGTCAACTCACACCTCGCTAAAGTGGGTGCATTGAATGGAGGGTCGCCGAGCGATCAGGGTGACAATGCCTTGAGGTCGAAGGCTGTTGCGCCTGGCAAGGTTGGCCACGTCTGTGGACCTGCCATGATCTCTTGAGGGGTCAGCAGGCAGGCGTCCAGTTGCCGCTTCAAAATATCCAGGTCGATACCCTGACCGATGAAGACGATTTCCTGCCGGCAATCCCCGGTGATCTCGTCCCATTTGGCCATTATCCCTTCGCGGCGATAGTCATCCTGAGGCCATTGCGATTGCGCAATGAATGTCCACCAGCGCCCGACATAGTCCCAACGAAATTGCCCGCCACTTTGCACCAGCATGCCGATGTCCAGATGCCGACTGGCAACCCAGAAGTAGCCTTTGCAACGCAGTAGCCGCCCGTTTTGCCAAGGCAGCTGCAGGAACTCCAGCAAACGCTGCGGATGGAGTGGCGCACGCTCCTGATACACCCACGAAGCAATTCCATAGGTGTCCGACTCGGGAGGACGATCGTCACTCGATTCCAGGCTTTTCATCCAGCCGGGTGACTGCACCAGACTCGGCATATCGAAGCGGCCGGTGTCGAGGATCTTCGACAGATCGACGGCACCGTGGGTCATGGGCAGGATTTCCGCCTTCGGATTGAGGCCCGCGAGGAGGGCGCTCAGTTCCAGAAAGCCTTTCTCGCCAATCAGGTCCAGCCGACTGACGAGGATGACGTTGGCGTACTCCACCTGTTCGATCAGCAGGTCGGACAAGTGGCGTAATGGCGTTCCCGTTTCGTCATCGCCGCCGACGGTGTCCCGCGAGGCCAACAGCGACTGGAAGTTGCTGCCGTCGACGACGGTGACCAAGGTATCGAGCCGCGCCAGTTCGCTCAGACTGAAACCTTCCGAGTCGAGGAAGGCGAAGGTCTCGGCGACCGGCATCGGTTCGGAGATTCCGGTGGACTCGATCAGCAGGTAATCGAAGCGCTGCTGTCGCGCCAGCAGGCTGATCTGCTCAAGCAGATCGGCGCGCAGTGTGCAGCAGATGCAGCCGTTGCTCATCTCGACCAGTTCATCGCTGCCGCGGTGCAGCGACACATTGCGCGCCACGTCCTCGGCGTCGATGTTGACTTCGCTCATGTCGTTGACGATGACCGCGACCCGCATACCTGCGCGGTTGCGCAGGATGTGGTTGAGCAGGGTCGTCTTGCCGGAGCCGAGGAAGCCCGAAAGGACCGTCACCGGCAACCGGACCGACAGGGCCCCGTCAATCATGCGGCCACCGTTTTCGCGTCGACGGCCTTGTCCAGGTAGCTTTCGAACAGGTCGACGACCACGAAGCCATCGTCCGCGGCATCACCCCACAGATCCTTTACGCGAAATTCAACGTGATAGGTCGGCTGGTGCGCCGCGCTCAAATCGCCGTGGCCGATGGCATCCGGGAACGGCCATTTTTCCGAGGTGCGGTGTCGGATGATGCCTTCCTTGCCGCGCACGTAGGCCGGCATCCGCACGTGGCCGGCCACGTATTCGTCGCGAACCACCACCCGGTCGCCAACTTCAAATGGCGGGCGGCCGGTGATGGCGGGGCGGCCCTTGTCGTGGGGAGGGTTGGCCAATTTGAAGGGTGAACCCAGCGCCTGATCGAGTTCGTGCTGGGTAATGACGCCGGTTTCGACCAGCAAGGTGGCCGTGGCAATGACGTAGCGTTCGTAATATTGCGTGCCAACGTGCTGGCGGACATCAAGTCGTTCGACGGCGTGACGGATTTCGTCGACGCTGAATTTTTTTAACTGGTCGGCGCCGATAAACATCAGGCTGTAAGCCAGGTGTTCCCATTCTTGTTTGAATACTTGCTTGTAATCCTGGCTATTGATGACATGGGGAACCTTGCCAAAGCCTTGAAAACCACCGAGATCGTGAAAGCCATCCATAATAAAAACCTCCGAAAATTAGAAGAAGAGTCTTTTGGGTCAACGTACGCAGGGCAGGGCAACCCCGATCAGCACATCCTTGGTCACCAGTTTCTGAAGCTCTTCTTCACTCATGTGCTCGGAGCCTTCGGGCCTTACGGGCAGGACCAGGTAGCGGCTTTCTGCGCTGGTATCCCAGACTTTGACAACCACATCGCTTGGTAACTCTGTGCCCATCTCACGCAGCACGGTGCGTCCTTCACGAACCAGACGTGCACGGAACTCAAAACCCTTGTACCACTCCGGCGGCAACCCCAGGACCGGCCAGTTAGTGCAAGAGCACAGGCTGCAGACGATGACGTTTTTCAGCTGGGGCAAATCCTCCAGGGCCACGATGTATTCGCCTTGCGGGCCGGTGAAACCGAACTGCGCGCACGCTGCGGTGCCGTCTCTGAGCAACAACTCCCGGAACTGTGGATCGACCCAGGCCTTGGCGACTACACGGGCGCCGTTTTCCGGGCTCCATTGGTGCACCATCAATTCGGTCAGCTGCTCGATATAGCCCTCTGGAATCAGTTCCTTGTCTTTCATAACCTTGAACAAGGCCCAGGCCCGCTCGCTGGGCGTCGAAGTGGATGCTGGGGATACAGTGGCGCTCATGGTGTAACTCCTCATCGGTTTAACACGGTCAAAAAAGTGAAGAACTGCCCCCCGGTTTTTTTATTGATATCCGGGAGGTTTGGGGGGGAGGCAGGTTTACAACGTCTTCCAGTCGACAGCGGCTTCGAACGCTGCCGCCGCCTGGTAAATCGTGCCTTCGGCATAGTGCTTGCCAACGAACATCAACCCAACGGGAAGGCCGTCCACCAGGCCGCACGGGATCGACATGGCCGGATGGCCGGTAATGTCCTGCGGCGCGGTGTTGCCGATCATTTCCAGCGCACGGGCCACGTACTCGGTGATCGAACAATCGGCTTCGGGGTGAGGTTGGGCAATGATCGGCACGGTCGGCATGACCAGAAGGTCATAGGTCTCCAGTGCCTTGTCGTAACCGGCCCGGGCGAAACGTGCGATGTTCTGTGCCTTGGCGTAGAAACGACCGTTGTAGCGTTCCAGGCCGTACTGGCCGACGAACATGCACAGCTTGAGCGACGCGGACAATGCGTCCGCTTGTTCGCGCCAACCGGCCTGTTTATCCAGCAGGCCGACGTCGTAGAGCCCCTTCCAGTTAAAACCTGCGCCATTGCCATGCATCATCTGCATGGTCAGGCCTTCGCAGCCGATGGGGTGCCACAGCGAACCTGCCAGGTTGTGCTCGGGAACGGAGACCTCTTCTATGCGAGCTCCCAAGGCTGCGAGTCGGGCGATGGCGCCGCGTACCTTGTCGGCAACACGTGGATCCTGATTGGCCAGCTGGAAGCCTTCCTGCAGGATGCCGATCCGCAGCCCGCTCACACCTCTCTCCAGATAGTCGCAGTAGGCGTCGACTTGAGGGGCCGCCTGGCGAGGATCGAGCCCGTCGGCACCGGCCATGACTTCCAGCATCAGCGCGTTATCACGCACGTTGCGGGTGATTGGACCGGCGTGGTCGATGGTGGCCTCGATCGCCATGATCCCGGTGTAGGGCACCAGACCGTGGGTCGGCTTCATGCCATAGGTGCCGCAGAACGCTGAAGGGATGCGGATCGAGCCGCCTTGATCGCCGCCAACCGCCAGATCCACCTCGCCGGCTGCCACCAACGCAGCGCTGCCGGAGGAGGAGCCGCCAGCGGCGTAACCGTGCCGATACGGGTTATGTACGGGCGCCGGATCAGAGGTGTGGCTACCACCGGAGAGGCAGTAGTGCTCACAGGTCGCCTTGCCCAGAATGGTGACCCCGTCGTCGAGCAAACGGGTGACCACGGTAGCGTCGAAGTTCGGTACGAAGCCTTCCAGTGGGGCGGCGCCGTTCATCATCGGGACGCCAGCCAGGGAGATGTTGTCCTTGAGCGCAACAGTCTTGCCAGCAAGTTTGCCCTTACGGGCGCCATTCACCTCGGTCCTGTAATACCAGGCGTTGAGCAGGTTTTGCGGGTTCGACGGGCGATAGCCCGAACTGCGGTCGTAGCGCACCGGCGGGGTGAAATCCGGCAACTCGTCGACCAAGTCATATGCGTCGAAACTTGGCTGCATGAGTGCCAGGTATTCCGCTGCCTGCTCGTGGGTCAGCTGCATATTCAGCCGGCCAGCGATGTCCTGCAGTTGGTCGAGGGTAGGGCGAACAATGGCCATGGTTTTCCTATTCTTTTTGTCTGTGATCGACGACGGGTCAGTCAGTACGGGAGCGTTCGACGGTGTTCGCAAAACACCTCGCGCCGGGTACCTGAAGCGACATCAATCGATGTGGGTAACAGGGTTCAAGTTAGGCATCCCTCTCGGCATTTGCTTGGCTGAGAAGGACAGCCACTTGGTTGAAAAGGACAACTTGCCGAGCGTGGCGCGCTCAGAACACTTTCAAGACGCGCAGGTTCAGGCGTGCGCCTTCCTTGAAGCCTTGTTCGACCTCGATGTCGGTGCCGATCTGGGCCTGAATCTGCAGCGTGGGCTCGATGAAGTGCGTGACGGTGAAACGCCCGTAGGAGGTGGAAACCCCGTCGTGCTGATCGACACCGTTGACGGTGGTCGCCGAGCCGGTGATGTAGCCGCCGCCAACGGCGAAGGTGGTGCTCGGCGTCCAGTTGTAGCGCACGGCGGCCTGGTACTCGTAGCGGGTGTTTTCTTCCAGCTTCGCCCCGGTCGAGCCGAAGTCATTGTTGGCCGACACCCAAGAGGCTTCGGCCACCGTGTCCAGCGCCCATTTCGGGGAAAAATGGTGGATGTACGCCGCCTGTAGCGTGGCGCGCCAGCGGTTCTCGCCGAGGTTCAAGGCATCGTTCTTGTCGTAGCTCCCCACCGGAAAGGACAGGTAGGGTGCCAAAGCGAAGATGTCCTTGTTCGCGGTGGGCAGCGTCCACTTTAGCGGCGCGGTGATGATCGGGTCGCCGATGCCGCGGGTATCGCCCAAGGCACCGATATCTCCCGAGGCGTTCATCTGGCCGAAAGGCAACAGAATCTGCGGTTCCCATGAGAGGTTTTCTGACAGGCCGATGGCGTGCACATACCGCAGGATACCGATGTCCGAACTGAGCCTGGCGTCGTCGGAGACCTTGTGGCCGTTCTGGTACAGATCCGAGCGGTCGGCGTGCTGGTAGTAGAGCAGCAAGGCGTTGGCGCCAGCCGGCAATGGCTCGAAATCACCTGGAGCTACCTCGATGGCCTGGCTTTTGACAAAGGGCAGCATGCCCAGCACGAGTAACGAGCGACTCAACTTCATGATCGATTTCCTGGCAAAAGGGCCCCCAACCCCATGCGCTAGAGATGGGGGCCAAAAGATGTTTGGGGGTGAGGTCTGTGTCAGGGCGGAATCCGGATCAAGACCGCCCGTGGACGCAGGGTCGCGTCAAACGTCAGGTTTTAGGGATCACCGCGTCACGCAACATGCCGGTCTGCGGGTGGCAGTTGATGTACTCGAACACTTGATCCTTGGCGTCGGATACCGAGACTTCGTGATAGAGGCGTAGCTTCGACAGGCTGGTGGCGACCCGAAAGAAGGTCACGAAGATCCGCAGATGGGTCGGATGGGATTCGGCCCAGCGCTCGAGTTTTTCCAGGGAGCGCCAGTGACCGATGTTGTAGCTCAGGTTCAGAAAATTGCCGTCCAGGTCGATGTAATTCACGAAGCGATTGCTGTAGCAACCCAGGTCCTTGCCGCTGTCACGCAGGAAGTCCATACCCGCCTGCAGCGTCGGCAGAATTTCGTTGAGATAGAGCGATCGTTCTTCTTCGCCAGCATCAGCCCAGTCCTGTCCGGAGCGGATCAGCGCGACATTGTCGTGGCCTTGCACGACCACGCGCCCACCTTTGGCCGGGTCGCCAACGATGACCGTCAGTTCGCCGGAAGGAGCCATCCAGTCGGTCTGGGATATCGGGAAGCGGTCACGCATCGATCCCCAGTAACCGTGTTCTTCGATTTCATCGCTGATGGTGTCCATCACGGCGCCAACGCCGGGCAACTCATCGCGAAAGCCATACAGCGTCTCGAACTGCTCGGCCCGTGGCGCGACAATTTCCCGAAAGTAACCGAGACCGTCGCTCAGGCGGTCCTGCGAGGACCACCATTCGATTACCTCAGGCGTGCGCAGCCAACGACAATACGCGGCGGGGTCTTTCCAGTAACCGACGATCATCAGGTTGTCGTAGCCACTGTTGTCAGTGTGGTGAGTCAGGTCATGGCTCAGAGGGCCATCGGACAAACTCAGGCTGGCGGCAATGTGGCGCATGGTGTTCAGGGCTGCTTCACGCTGGTCCTCCCCGCGGTATTGCACACCCCAATACCCCATCACTACTTGTTCCAGTTGCTCATCGGCGCGTCCAACCCACATGGGGAAGGGGGGCTGGTACTCATCAGGGACGCGACGAGACAACGTGCGCGGACATTTGAGGTGCTTATCGATCGCAGATTCCATGGTGGGCTCCTTGGTTTTATTTTTGGTGTACGGTTATCTGTTCAACGTTTCGACGGGCGCGGGTGTCTGGATGTTGGTGCATCCAGTCGGCGTCGCAGCGCCAGAGCGCCCAGCTCTATCAAGTAGGTGGCGAACTCTTCAGGTGCCAAGTCGCGCATCTGCAAAAGCCAGGATGAATCGGACTGTCGCTGCTGTTCTGGCGGTTGCATGGGACGCCTCATCAGTCGTGGTTGTAGGGGCACGGTGTGGGTAGAAGTTAGGCGGGGACGGCGCCGTACGCTTGGCTCGTACGGACAACCGTTTGGCTAGAAAGGACAGGCCCTGAAAACAGGTTTACGATGAGCCGAATTGGTGCGCGCGCTCCATCAGGCGCCGGATAACGGGCAGGCGTCATCTGTGTGAAGCGTTAGCGGGACTCGCTCACGCAGCCTCTATCCCGAGCGTACGAGCGTCTGCCATTTCAGGCGCGCGTGGAGTTGGCAACCCAAACGGAGAGTGGCCTGCTAATTGCTCTGCAGGGAACCAACGTTACCGTCACCCTTGTTGTTCAGTCGCCGCCGAGGTGAATGCCATGAGTCATAGCAATCAGTATTCGACCCTCGCCGTTGCGGCTCCACGTCGCTTTGATTACTGGAAAGAAGTGGTATGCCGTCACTGCCTGGCGGCGGACAGCAAACCATTGTCGCAGAGCGATTTCGACGGTGCGCTGGAGGTGCACGGCATGGGGCCGTTGGACATCTGTACGCTGTCCTCGCCACTGCATTTTTGGGAGCGTTCGCCCCAGCATTTGCGCAGCGGTCCTGATGAGGATCTGTGGCTGGGTTTCACCCGGCGAGGCTTTGGTGAACTGGAGCAGGCAGGGCGTAGGGCAACGCTGGCGGCGGACAATTTGTTTCTTTATGACGCATCACAAACGTTCCGATTCAGCCTGGGTGGTACCGAGAACCACCTGGTCCGCATTCCGCGACAGTTGCTCAGCCAGCGGTTGCCAGGCGTAGCAGGTTGCACCGCCGTGGTTCTGGACGATCGCCGTCCAGGGGTGATTCCTTTGCGCGAGATGTTGCGTCAAGCGGCGAGCATTCCTGCGAGCCTTCAAGACGAGGGGCTATCCAGCCGCTACTCCAACACCTTGCTTGACCTTCTGGCGATTAGCCTGGAACTCCAGGACTTGAAGACGACCCATGAGGAGCTGGATCTTTATGGTCGGATCATGAATTACATCCACCAGAATCTGACCGATCCAGACCTGTCGATCGAGCGCATCGCTCAAGTGCATTATGTGTCCACGCGAACCGTCACGCGCGCTTTCGCCCGTTACCAGAAAACGCCGGTCGCGGAGATCTGGAAAGAACGCCTGCTGGCGAGTCGCGAGGCAATAGAACGCGGCCAGGTACGCAGCATTTCTCAAGCTGCACTGGATTTCGGATTCTCCGATTTCTCCCATTACAGTCATGCCTTTCGCAAGGCCTTTGGTGTGGCTCCTCATACACTCCTGCGCCGGAATTGAGAACGGCCACTCACGTGGGTTCATTTGAAACCAGAGTGTGCCCATGGCAATGAATGCCGCCAGTGCGCCGGCAATGGGCACGTAGGCCAGCCGGCCCAAGGCCGTGCCGAGGTTGAAGGGGGCGATGTTGAGCATTGCAGAGAGGCGATCTGTTTGTTCTTTGATCTGAGCCCTGGTCTACAACGCTGATCGGCGCTGAAGCCAAGCATCGCCGGTCGGAAACTGGCACACGCGCAAACTCGGTTCACGCCGCGCACTTCGGCTCGCCCCTTGGCCCCATCGCGGGTTGAGCATGATCCTAAAAAATTAATGACAAAAATATCAATATTGAAAAATCTCTCAATATTGAATACCTTGACCTTGCCTGACGATGAGACCTCGCGTCTCACGACTTCAATCACAACAAGGGCCCGAGATGAACAACAACAAGAAAGTTTGCGAATTGCCTCCCGCCGCCGTCGACGTGCTGGTTATCGGTTATGGTCCGGTAGGTGCGACCATCGCTGCGCTGCTCGGCCGCTATGGGGTCACGACCCTGGTACTGGACAAGGTCCATGACGTCGTACTGATGCCGCGTGCCATTGCTCTGGACAACGAAGCGCTGCGCATCCTGCAACAAGCCGGTTTGTCGGAAGACGCTTTCGAGAAGATCGTTATCCCTGAAGTGAAGATGCACTCCCCGGTACTCGGGCAGTTCGGTCGAGCCAATACCGAGGGGTGCGTCGACGGCCATCCGAAACTCGTGACGTTCTATCAACCCGACCTCGAGCACGCGATGCGCGGCCAGGTTTCCCGGCTAAAAACCGTGACCAGCCTGGGTGGCTTCGAGCTGGAGAGCCTGGTTGAAGTGTCGGATTGCGTCTTCGCTTCCGTACGGGATGAGAATGGGCAGTCGCATTCCGTTCGCGCCCAGTACCTGATCGGAGCGGATGGCGCTAGCTCCAGGGTCAGAGGGCTGATTGGCCAGGAATTCGAAGGGCAGACCTATGCGGAGGATTGGCTGATTGTCGATGTCAAGAACCGGCATAAGTCAGCGATTGATCACGTTGAGTTTCTCTGTAATCCGCGCCGCCCGACGCCGCACATGCCGGCACCCGGCGGCAGGGAGCGTTGGGAGTTCATGCTGCAACCCGGCGAGTCCCGGGAAGAGCTGGAAAGCCCGGAAAGCATAGCCCGGCTGATCGCGCCATGGATCAACCCGCAGGAGCTGGAAATCGAGCGCAAGGCGGTGTATCGATTCCACGCGCGGTGCTGCAACAGATTCAGCAAGGGGCGCGTCTTTCTCGCCGGCGACGCAGCGCACATCACGCCTCCTTTTGTCGGGCAAGGCCTCGTTGCGGGACTTCGAGATGGCGCCAACCTTGCCTGGAAACTGGCCTGGGTCCTTCGTGGCCATGCCACGCCTGCAATACTCGATACCTATGACGTCGAGCGCCGCCCCCATGCCCGGGCAATGATCAATCTGGCGAAACTCATGGGCCGTCTGGTGATGCCAAAAAACAAGATCGCCGCTTTCTTTGTCCACGGCCTGATGCGCACGCTGGCGTTGACGCCCACTACCAGGAGGTACTTCGAACAGTTGGACATCAAGCCGAAGAACACCTTCAAACACGGCCTGTTCGTGCAGCATCGCCGGGGCGACAAGCTGGTACGTGGCAGCCTGTTTCCCCAATCCTGGATTCGCAACCTGCAAAAGCAGATCAAACTGAGCGACGATGCTCTGGGAGATAGCCTGACCCTGGTTGGATTCGGTGTTGACCCGTTGTCACTGCTCACCCCTGATCAGATCGTTTCCTGGGAAAAAATGGGAGGCCACTTTTTAGAGATCAGAGCACGCGGTCAACGCTCCGGCGGCAGCTGTGACTTCATCGAAGACATGAACCATGAGATCCTGCCTCTGGCTGCCAAGGGAACGCTCGTCGCGGTTCGCCCCGACCGTATCATCATGCACCACGCCCCTGGCTCAGAGGTCGGCAGCCTTCTTCGAGACTGCAGGAACCTGCTGGCTAGCGAAGGCGCCACTCCGGACAGCGTTTCCATTACCATCAACGAGCCCATTAGATTACGAGCTTGATCATGCATTCCCCCACACTTCCTTTAGAAGCTGATGCGCCAGAACCTCTCACGAGAGGTCACAAGAAGCGTGAGCGCACCCGTCGCGGCCTGGTGGACGCGGCATTACGCCTTATCGCGCGCAAGGAAGTGGGGGAGATCGCACTGCTCGAGGTCGCTGCGGAAGCCGCAGTATCCAACGGCACCATCTACAACTATTTTAGAACTCGCGACGAAGTGCTGGAGGCGGTGGGCATCGCCATGGCTGCCGAGTTCTCCGATGCCATTTCCGCCATGAGTAGGGGCGTGCACTGCGGCGCACAGCGGCTTTCGATCGGCGTGCGCATGTTTGTGTGCCGGGCCGCGGCCGACCACCAGTGGGCGAATGCGCTGCTGCGCATCATCCATTTCGACCAGGCAATGCGCTCGCGTCTGGCTGACCATGTACTGGGCGATCTGCGTGAGGGGCTGCGTGCGGGTACGTTTGCTTACGAGGACGAAGGGGTCGCCCTGGATATAGTCCTGTCATGCACAACCGGAGCAATGCGCTCAGTTGTCGAGGGGCGTGCAGTGGCGGAGCACGATCTGCGGGTCGCCGAAATGATTCTCCAGGCTCTGGGCGTCACACCTGCCAGAGCCAGGAAAATCGCGGGCAAGCCGCTACCGGCCTGATCCTCTACCTGGCTTGATCAATCCATTGCCGATAGCTCTTCGCCTGGCGACGAGCCTTCAGTTGATTGCCGATCAATGCCATGAGTGGCGACGTCCCGGGTTTTGTCCGTTTGCCTTGACTCAACAAGCCGAGCTGCTTCTTGATCACCGACGCCACTGCCAGCGATGCCAGCGTCTTGTTTTTCCAGCGGACGACGATGGGCTCCACTCTGGTGTCCCGACCTGCCATCCACTGTCTCGGCAGGGCTGGCTCGATTGCCAGTGCAGTGGCAAGTCCGACCATCGACACCGAGCCGCTCACCACCCGCTCCGCGACCTCCTTTCTACGCACACCGCCGGTGACCATCAGTGGCATGCGCGCTATTTCTCCTATTTTCTCCGCGAATTCGAGAAAGTAAGCCTCTCGAGCCAGGCTGCTGCCATCGCGGGTTTGTCCCTGCATGGCCGGGCTTTCGTAGCTGCCACCCGACAACTCGACCAGATCGACCGCCTTGGCGTTAAGCATTTCCACCACGCGAGCCGCATCCGCGGCATCGAACCCGCCGCGCTGAAAGTCCGCGGAGTTGAGCTTCACAGCGACGCAAAAGATCGGTGCCACTCGCTGGCGAATTGCGTCGATGGTTTTCAATAAAATTTGCGCACGATTTTCGAGGGTGCCGCCCCAGCGGTCGTCACGCCGATTGGTCAGGGGCGAAAGGAATTGGCTGAACAGGTAGCCATGCGCAGCATGAATCTCCACGCCGGTGAATCCGGCACGCTCGGCCAGCACCGCCGCTTGGGTATAGCGCCCGATCAGCTCTTCGATCTCCTGCTCCTCCAAAGCCCTGGGCGGCACAAAAGCTTTTGAAAGGCCGGGGATATCGACCGCCACTGCGGAGGGGCCTCTTGCCGATTGCCCCATTGAAGCCAGCAGCTGCCGTCCGGGATGATTGATTTGCATCCAGGCCTGGGCTCCACGGCTGCGGCAAGCATCGGCCCATAGCTTGAACCTGCCCAGGTTCCGATCGTCCTCAAGCACGACACCAGCGGGTCCGGTCAAGGCGTGACGGTCAACCATGACGTTGCCAGTGATGATCAGACCGGCACCACCCTCCGCCCAACTCCGATAGAGCTTGACCAGCGCTTCCCCTGGAGCGTGATCCTCATCGGCAAGGTTCTCCTCCATGGCAGCCTTGGCGATCCGGTTTGGAATCACCGTGCCGTTGGGCAATCGAAGCGGTTTGAAGAGATTTGAGCCGGTCATGTTCTGTCCTTCAGCTGATAAAAGGTCCGCCAACATAATTGAACACGCGTGTTCAATTATGTCAATATGCGGGGCTTTTATTGATCCGGCTAACTCACTCATGATGTCCTAATTATTAGGTTTATAGCTGGTTTTCAGGCAGAAAAACCAAGCTACTTAAAAATATGGTTGACGTGAAATGAACACAAGTGTTCAATCGGTCCATAAGGTAATCCTGGAGAGAGAACCGTGGAATCCCTGAATCCAACACAGCGCCGCATCCATCAAGCTGCCTTTCGCCTGTTCGCCGAGAGAGGCACCTCACAAGTAAACATCCTCGACCTCGCGCAAGAGGCTGGCGTGGCGCGCGGAACGGTCTATAGCAACATCGACAGCATGGAAAGCCTGTTCGAGGCGGTCGCCAGTCATCTCGCGAGGGAGATGCATGAGCGCGTCAACAAGAGCTTCGATTCCCTCTCGGACCCGGCTCATCGCCTTGCCAATGGCATTCGATTCTTCATTCGTCGAGCGCACGAAGACTCCCAGTGGGGCGCGTTCATCCATAAATTCGCCATGAGCAATTCTGCGTTGCGCGAAATGTTCAGCAGCCAGGCGACTAAGGATCTGCTGAGCGGGCTTACCACTGGGCGCTACACGTTTGCGCAGGAGCAATTGCTCTCGGTACTGACGTTGATATCGAGCAGCGTGCTTGGCTCGATTTTCCTTGTACTGGAAGGGCACCGAACGTGGCGCGAGTCGGGCTCTGATACTGCCGAGCTGGTATTGCGGGCATTGGGTGTGCCGTCAGAGGAGGCGCGTGCGTTGGCGACCATGGAGTTGCCGGCACTTCCATCTCTCGACTGAATCCGTAACTGACTTGACTGGATAAACCCCTGATTTTCAGGGGTTCGGGACAGCTTTGCCCTAAAAACCCGGAAAACAAGAACAATGAACAACAAAAACGAATTGCACCGGTTGGCGACACCACACCCCGCGCGGCATCCGCAGCCGACGGTAAAGGCCCAGGATCTGACTCACCTGATCTTCCAGCGGCCGGACTTGAATGAGGCGGCGCGTTTCCTGACTGATTTCGGCCTGACGGTAAGTCGGCAGGAGGCCGATACGCTCTATATGCGGGCCACCGACGCCACTGCCTATTGTTACCGTGTCCAACGGGCCGAACATGCACGTTTTATCGGGTTCGGACTTGCCGTGCAGTCCCTGGAAGATCTGGAAAAGCTCACTCGAATCCCGGGTGCCTCATCGGTCGAGAAATCGGAACATCCGGGTAAAGGGTATTACGTCAGACTGACGGATCCTTCCGGTTTCATTGTGGAAGCCGTCTGCGACCAGACGCCAGGCAAGACGCTGGCACATAGAGCTCCTCTCAACTGGAATCTGGCGCAGGAACACCCGCGAATCAACGCCACGCAGCGCCCGCCGATTGCTCCCCCTGAAGTACTCAAACTGGGTCACATCGTCATTGAAGTGGCCGACTATCAAGCGACCTGTGCCTGGTATACGCAGCATTTCGGGTTTATTCCCAGCGATGTTCAGGTACTCCCCGACGGCACGCCTATCGTCACTTTCATGCGCCTTGATCTCGGTGATATTCCCGCGAATCACCATACGCTCGCGATTGCGCAAGGGTTCATGGCTACCTACAGCCATAGCGCCTATGAAGTCGTCGATGCAGACGCCGTGGGTATGGGGCAGCGCGTCCTGCGAGAGCGGGGTTGGGCGCACTCATGGGGCATCGGCCGGCACATTCTGGGCAGTCAGATCTTCGATTACTGGCAAGACCCTTGGGGCGACAAGCACGAGCATTACTGCGACGGGGATATTTTCACGGCCGCTCGGCCTACGGGCATTCATCCGGTGAGTCCCGAGGCAATGGCGCAGTGGGGGCAGCGTATGCCCAAGAGTTTTACCAAACCCAAGATGAACCTGACCAATGTGCTTCTGCTGATCCGCAACCTTCGACGCAGCCCGGACCTGACCATTCGAAAGTTGGTAACACTCATGCGGATGTTCGGGTAGAGCTGCCGCCATGTCGGACAACTCAACCCGGTTTGGCCGGCGGGACGTGCTTAAAGCCGGCGCTTTGATTGCTGGCGGTGCGTGGGTCTACACCGTTGCCAGCCCGCCTTTAGAACAACACCACAGTTCCCGCGCCACTGAACGCGGGACAAACGCCGCTCCAGGAGTACCTTCAATGTCTGCTGTACACGTAGTCCGCTTTGAATATCAGAACGGTATCCACTGGGGCGTGCTTCGCCAGGGCCGTATCACAGTTGTCCCTGGTGTTTTCGAAACCACCGGTGACTTCATTAGCCAGAACAGTCTCGACGACCTCGCTCAACTGAAAGGTTCGGAGTTGGAGGCGGGCGAAGTAAAACTGCTGTCGCCGGTGACCCGTAACCAGCAGTTTGTCTGCCAGGGTGCCAATTACCGTCAGCACATGATCGAGTCAGGCATGGACCCTGATGCGAAGAAATTCAACATGATCTTCACCAAGGCGATGAGTTGCCTGGTGGCGGCTGACAGCGACCTGATCAAGCCGCGCCACGTGCGCTTCCTTGATTACGAGATCGAGCTGGGCCTTGTGATGAAGCGTTCGATCACCGGCGCTATTGCTGTCACCGACGCCAATCTGCATGAGTTCATTGCAGGCGTCGTCATTGTCAATGACTACTCGGCTCGTGACATTCAGATTCCCCAGATGCAGTTCTACAAGGGCAAGAGCTACCGCACTTTCGGCCCGGTCGGCCCGTACCTGTGCCTTCTGGATGCTTCGAACATTCATTACTTGAAAGAACTGCAGCTGCGCCTGACGGTGAACGACCAGGTGCGACAGGACGACAGCACGGCCAACCTGGTTTACGGCCCCGCTGAAACCCTGACCGAACTTTCTGCCTTGCAAGATCTCGCCGTTGGAGACTTGATCGCCACTGGTACGCCTGCCGGCTGCGCTCTAACGATCCCTTCGCCCGGTAAAATGCGCATTGCAGCCCTTTTGCCAGAAGCCACCAAGTGGAAGCTTTTCCTCAAGGCACAAGAGGGCCGGACGCAGTACCTCAAGGCCGGAGACGTGGTCGAAGCGCGCATTCGCAGCGAGGATGGCGTGATCGACCTGGGCGTGCAACGTAACCGAGTCGTAGAGGAAGCCTGACGATGATGGTGCGATCGCTGAATGACATTGAAAATATCGAGCAGGTCCCGTTGGCGGAACGTGGCTTGGATTCCAGCACCTATGAAGCGCTGAAACGTACCGCCGAGCTTAGCCCCAACGCGCCTGCACTGAGTTTCTTCGTCGACGCTACCAGCTTCAGGAATACCCACCACTGGAGCTATGCCGAACTCATCGAAGATATCACTCGCGCGGCGAATGCCTTTCACGACCTGGGCATTACCCCGGGTGAAGTGCTGGCCTTCATCCTGCCCAACCTGCCGGAAACCCATTTCACCATCTGGGGGGGTGAAGCGGCCGGTGTCGTCATGGCGATCAATCCGCTGCAAGAGGCCAAACAGATGGCTGCCTTGCTACGGGCCGCCAAGGCCAGCGTGGTGGTAACGCTCGCACCGACGCCGGGCAGTGACCTTTGGCCTAAGCTGGCCTCGCAGCTGGATCAACTTCCCGAGATCAAGCACGTCATTTGGGTTGGCATGGGCCCTTATGTTGATGTAGCTCAGCGTGAAGCCCTTGAAGCCCTGGCAGAAAAAGAACGTGAGTTGCACAGGGGGGCCACGATTCACCAGTTAAGAGCGCTAATGGACGCTCAGCCAGGTACGCACCTAAAGAGCGGTCGGCAATTCCGCCCTGAGGATCGTTCCTCTTATTTCTGCACCGGCGGTACCACCGGGCTACCCAAGATAGCAATGCGAACCCATGGGGCGGAGGTCTTCAATGCATGGGCCATGGCTACGCACATGCAACCACAGGGGAGCCGCCAGGTCATTTTTTGTGGATTACCGCTGTTCCACGTAAATGCACAGCTGGTGACAGGCCTGATGCCTTGGACCCAAGGTGATCATGTCATCCTCGGCACGCCGCAGGGTTATCGCGGCGAGGGTGTGATCCCACGCTTCTGGGAGATTGTTGAGCACTTCGGCATCAACTTCTTCTCCGGCGTTCCAACCGTCTATTCCGCACTGTTGCAAAACGAGCTGAAAGGCCGCGACCTGTCCAGCCTTCGTTATGCCATGTGTGGTGCCGCGCCGATGCCGGTCGAACTTTTCCGGGAGTTTGAGAGCCGTACCGGGGTGAAGATCCTCGAAGGCTACGGCCTCACGGAAGGGGCTTGCGTCTCCTCGGTTAATCCGCCCCATGGCGAGCGCTACATCGGCTCCATCGGTATACGGATTGCCTACCAGGACATGCGCGCAATCATGCTCGATGACGCTGGAGAGTACTTGCGCGACGCCGACATCGACGAAATTGGCCTGATCACCATCACGGGTCCGAACCTGTTCGAGGGCTACGTTGAGGAAAGCCATAACCGGGGCCTGTGGATCGAGATCGATGGTCAGCGCTGGCTGAATACGGGCGATCTGGGTCGCCAGGATGAAAATGGCTACTTCTGGCTGACCGGGCGCAAAAAGGAGCTGATCATCCGCGGCGGCCACAATATCGATCCCAAACAAATCGAGGAGACTCTGCAAGCCCACCCAGCGGTGGCGTTGGCGGCGGCCATCGGCAGCCCGGACGCGTATTCGGGTGAAGTGCCAGTCGCCTACGTGCAACTGCGCCCCGGCCACGTCTGCAATGTTGAAGCACTTGAGCAGTTTGCTCAGCGCCACATCAGTGAGCGGGCGGCTATTCCCAAGCGGATCGAAATCCTCGAAGCACTGCCATTGACGGCGGTTGGCAAAATCTTCAAGCCCGCCTTGCAGCAGCGCGAGGTGACCCGAGTAGTTTGGCAGGAAGTGGAACGTATGTGTCTGAAGGGCATTGAGGTCGAGGTTATACAGCATGAACAACGTGGATTAGTCGCGTGCATCCGGGCCGGGAGAGATCAAGAGTCCCTGGCCCTCCTTCTTGGTCTCTATAGCTTTCAGGTGGAGTGGCTCAAATGATCCTGACTTTGTAAGTTCGGCCCCTCGGCCCTGGTAGTCGTCAGCCAGGGCCTTTTTCACAACTTCGATCAACGCCGACCGGCACTGCCAAGTGCACCGGAAGGCAAAGCTTTGCCTGCGCACCAATCAATAAAAACAATACGAGGTGGGAAATGAAACTGAGCAACCGTGCAACCCCGTGTCTCTCAGCTGTGCGAGAAGTGTCTTCCTGGATGAAATTCGCAGGTGCCGCGGCAATACTCAGCGTTTCAACAAGCGCGGGCGCCAATGGCATTGCCTTGAACGAGCAAAGTGCAAGTAGTGCGGGTACAGCTTATGCGGGAAGATCGTCATCCGCGCTGGACGCCAGCACCATCTTTGGAAATCCTGCCGGTTTGACCAAATTGAAGCGTAGTGAGATTTCCGGCGGGGCCGCGGTCGTCTCGGTGAGCGACGACATCAGTGATGCGCAGAGCAGTGCCCCAGGAACGAATAAAGGGGACTCTGTACCTTTGGGAGTCGTGCCCTTCGCTTATATGTCGACGCCACTTGATGATCGCTTTTCGATTGGTCTGGGCCTCTATGCGCCGAGTGGTCTGATCAATGATTACGAGAGCTCTTTTCAGGGCCGCTACCATGGTTCCTATAGCACGACCAAGGAAGTAACCCTGCAGCCCACCATTGCCTGGCGGATCAATGATTACGTGTCCATTGGTGGCGGACCGACCATAAACCGTTTCAATGCAAAGCTTCAGAATTACCTGGCCACCGGCGCCTTGAACAACGGCGAGGACACACTGGTCACCATCAAAGGCGATGACACGGCACTTGGCTACAACGTAGGCATCCTGGTTGACTTTACTGAGGCAACCAGTTGGGGGATTAACTATCACTCGAAGGTGGACTATGAACTCGAAGGGCATACTGAAGTTTCTGGCTCCCCGAGCGTTATCCCGCTGGACGGAAAGTATGACAACAAGATAGACCTCACTATGCCCGAATCCGTGGACACGTCTATTACCCATCATTTCAATAGTCGCTGGACGGGCTATGTGGGGACCACCTGGAAACGATGGAGCCGGATCCAGAAGGTCGAGGCAGTCAACAGCGGTCTTTCCCCCATGGGCCAGGCGGCTGGTCTGGGACATGTGATCGAAGAAATGAACTGGCGCGACACCTGGAGCACCGCAGTGGGCGCCTCCTATCAATTGAACCAGCAATGGCTGCTGCGCGCAGGCTACGCCTATGATCCTTCGCCAATCAGAAATGCCGATCGCAGCGTGCGCATTCCGGTCGGGAATCGCCAGGCCGTCACCCTGGGTGGTGCTTACTCGCCGAATTCCGATCTGACCATAGACTTTGCTTATGGTTATCTCTGGGATTCCAAAGTCTCGGTAAACCAAGCGAACAATTCCGGTGTTCAACCTGAATACAGCGCCAACTACGACAATAGTGCGAATGGAGTTTCAGTGCAGGCTACCTATCGGTACTAAGCGACACGACTTCATTCTTAACAAAGTCGTTTTTTGCGAGCCTTCCTTAAGGTTCACCTTAATCGTTAATCAACTATCCCAACGGGGGTGATGCACTTCTGTTTGTCTATCAGCACCCACTACCGCGAATACTTTCGCGGTAGTGGTCGTTTTCCAATTAACTACCTCCAATCCATCGAGTTTGCCCCGTGAACCTTCTCAATCAGTCCAAATTCTCCACCAAGCTTTTGACCTCGTTCGTCATCTGTGCCCTGATCACTCTCGCCGTGGGTGGGTTGGGAATGGTGGGGATCAGCCGTTTGGCCACTGCGCTGTCTTTGACCTTTTCCAACAGCCTGGTCTCAGTGGGCAACATCAACGAGACCATGACCAGCCTGGTCGCTCACAACCGCGGACTTTACCGGTTGCTTGACGCTCACGCCGGCGATGTGTCCGAAACGGACAAGGCGCGTGTCCGCCAGAACCTGGCGACGGATCTGGCTCGGGCAGAAGATGCTTTCGCGACCTACCGTGCCACACCTCTGGCGGTTGATGAGCGGGTAGCGGGGGACAAGTACAAAGAAATCTGGCCCGGTTATGTGGCAGGTGCACGGAAGGTCATTGAGTCGGTGGACGCCGGCGATCTTGCGCAAGCACGCCTGCGCTTGAATGCTCTGTCGGTTGACGTGTTCATTCATGCCCGAGATCACCTGCGAGCCATGATCGATTCGAACAAGCGGAAGATCAAAGAAAGTGCCGAAGGTGCGCAGGAACTCGAAGCCAGCTCCACGCTGATCCTGTTGCTCGGGATCGTGATCGCCTTTCTGGTGGCTGTCGCTCTGGGCATTCTGATTACGCGCATGATCACTCGCCCGTTGGCGGTGGCCGTCGCGAGTGCCCAGCGCATTGCCGGTGGCGATCTGACCCAGAGCATTTCCACTACCCGTGGCGATGAAGCGGGGCAACTGCTCAATGCCTTGGCGGACATGCAAGGCGGCTTGAAGCACACCATTGCGCAGATCGCCAGCGCCTCGAACCAGTTGGCCTCGGCCGCCGAAGAGCTGAGCGCCGTGACCGAGGAAAGTACCCGTGGCCTGACGCAGCAGAATAACGAAATCCAGCAAGCGGCCACCGCTGTCAATGAAATGACTGCGGCAGTCGAGGACGTGGCGCGCAACGCCATGTCGACCTCCGAGGCCTCTAAAGCCGCAACCGAAGACGCTGCTCATGGCCGCAGTCAGGTCGACCACACGCTCGTGGGCATCAGCACCATGGTGGAAGGGATCACCGAGTCGACCGAGACGGTGACTGAACTTGCCGGGCAAATTCGGGAGGTCAGCAAAGTACTGGACGTGATCCGCATTATCGCCGAACAGACCAATCTGCTGGCACTCAACGCTGCCATCGAAGCTGCTCGTGCGGGCGAGCAGGGGCGCGGGTTTGCGGTGGTGGCCGATGAAGTGCGCGCGCTCGCCCACCGCACCCAGGCCTCGACTGTAGAAATCGAAAGCATGATCAGCACCGTGCAATCGGGCGCTAACGGGGCCGTCACCGCCATGGGTAAAAGCCTGTCGCTGGCCTCCGACACTCAGGAACTGGCCCGGAACGCCGGTGCGGCGCTGGAGAAGATTACAGACAGTGTCGTCACCATCAACGAGCGCAATCTGGTGATTGCTTCGGCGTCCGAAGAACAGGCCCAGGTCGCCCGTGAGGTGGACCGTAATCTGTTGAACATCCAGGACCTCTCGACCCAGACCGCTGCGGGTGCCAACCAGACCAGCGCTTCGACCCAGGAACTGTCGCGGCTGGCCGTCTCCTTCAATGCCCTGATAGCGCAGTTCAAGCTTTAAGGGGAACTGAATCCAGTTTAGTTGACCCTGAACACTGAGCAAACGCACCTAACAAGGCGGTGTAATTCGCTGTTTTCATTGATCTGCTTTTCTGAGAGGTTGCGGAAATGGCTGAAAAGATGCGGAAACGATTGCATCACAGGGGAATCCAATCCTCAAACCCCAGAAACGACAAAGCCCTGATTAATCAGGGCTTTGTCGGTACAAATATGGCGGAGGCGATGGGATTCGAACTCATGGACCTGTTACAGTCGACGGTTTTCAAGACCGTTGCCTTAAACCACTCGGCCACACCTCCGTTTGCGTTGCGGGCGCCATAATACCTGAATGAAACACACTGTCAAACTCTGTGCATAGCTTGTTACAGAGCGTCTGTTATGATCTTTGCGACTGAACGTTTCAAACCAACAGGAGTGTCGCCATGCGCGAACAGGATTACGCAGTTAATAACAGCGTGCAGGTCGAGCAGCTAGAGGTTAGCCGCGTCCTGCGCAACACTTACGGCTTACTCGCACTCACCCTCGCATTCAGTGGCGTGATGGCGTATGTGGCTCAGCAGATGCGTGTCGGCTACCCGAACATTTTCGTGGTGCTGATCGGTTTCTACGGCCTTTTCTTCCTCACCAACAAACTCCGTGATTCGGCCTGGGGCCTGGTGTCGGCATTTGCCTTGACCGGTTTCATGGGTTTCCTGCTCGGCCCGATCCTCAACCGCTACCTGGGCATGCAGGGCGGTGCTGAAGTCGTGAGTTCGGCCTTCGCGATGACTGCGCTGGTGTTCGGCGGCCTGTCGGCCTATGTTCTGATCTCCCGCAAGGACATGAGTTTCCTCAGTGGTTTCATCACGGCGGGTTTCTTCGTGTTGCTGGGCGCGGTGGTTGCGAGCTTCTTCTTCCAGATCAGCGGTCTGCAACTGGCGATCAGCGCAGGTTTCGTGCTGTTCTCGTCGGTCTGCATTCTGTTCCAGACCAGCGCCATCATTCACGGCGGCGAGCGTAACTACATCATGGCGACCATCAGCCTGTATGTATCGATCTACAACCTGTTCGTCAGCTTGTTGCAGCTGTTCGGCATCATGAGCCGCGATGATTAATCGACAGCCTTGAGTAAAAAACCCGCTACGGCGGGTTTTTTATTGCCTGCGATTTGGCCCGGCATTCATGCCATCGGTGGCAGCCGGCGCTTGACCGGGGTTTTCTTGACGATCGCCGTGTTGGTTTCGGCGTGGGTGTTAAGGCGGTCGAGCAGGGTGTCGAGCTGTTCCATCGAGCGCACGTGCAGGCGGGCAATGAAGCAGTCGTCGCCGGTCACCTTGTCACACTCGGTGAACTCCGGGATGGCCTGTATCTGCCGCTCCACTTCCTGCAACTGGCCTGGCAACGGGCGGATGCGGACAATGGCCTGAAGCTGATAGCCGAAGCTTTTGGGATCAATCTCGACGGTGTAGCCCTTGAGCACGCCACGTTCTTCGAGGCGACGCAGACGTTCGGCGACGCTGGGCGAGGACAGACCACTGATCTGCGCCAGGGCCTTGAGCGAGCGCCGCGAATCTTCCATCAAAGCGCTGATCAGCACTTGGTCAATACCGTCGGTCATGGCAAAACCCCTATTAGGCAATTGATCAAAACCGCCTTGATAAAAAAGGCAGAAACAAAGTTTAGCCTGATTTTTTCGCTGGAGAAGCCCCCTGGTGGATTGGCATACTTTGGGCTCAAACACAGGAGTCTGATGATGGACAAAACAATTCGTCACGGGTCATTCGAAATGACCGCCGCCATGCTGATCTCCGGGACCATCGGCTGGTTTGTGCTGGTGTCCGGGCAACCGGTGCTGGACGTGGTGTTCTGGCGCTGCGTGTTCGGTGCCGGCACCTTGCTGCTGATCTGCGCGGCATTCGGCTTCCTGCGTCCAGGCATTCTGACCCGCACCACTTTTTTGTTGGCAGTGCTCAGCGGCGTGGCGATTGTCGGCAACTGGGTGCTGTTGTTCGCCTCCTATTCCCGCGCCTCGATCGCCATTGGTACGGCGGTCTATAACGTCCAGCCGTTCATGTTGGTGGGGTTGGCCGCGTTATTCCTGAACGAAAAAATCACCCTGCAGAAGGTGTTCTGGCTGGGCATTTCGTTTCTGGGGATGCTGGCGATTGTCAGCGCTCACGGCGAGCAGGGCGAGGGCGGTAATGATTACCTGGTGGGGATCGCTCTGGCACTGGGCGCCGCGTTCCTTTATGCGATTGCCGCGTTGATCATCAAACGCCTGACCGGTACGCCGCCGCATCTGATCGCGCTGATCCAGGTCAGCACCGGCGTGCTGTTACTCGCGCCATTCGCGCACTTTTCCGCGCTGCCCCAAGCGCCGAGCGCGTGGGCCAGTCTGGTGACCCTCGGCATTATCCACACCGGCGTGATGTACGTGCTGCTCTACGGCGCGATTCAAAAACTGCCAACGGCACTGACCGGTGCGCTGTCGTTCATCTACCCGATTGCGGCGATATTCGTTGACTGGTTTGCCTTTGGTCATCGGCTGGAGGTGCTGCAATGGATCGGGGTCGCCGCGATTCTGCTGGCCGCTGCGGGGATGCAACAGGGTTGGAGCCTGAAGTTTCGTCGTGCGGTTGTGCAGTAAACCGTAAACAGGCGTCAGATGTTCCAGCGCGGCGCCGTCTTGGCCAGTCGCTGGCGCATCTCGCCGATGTTGACAGCCATCTGACGGATCAACAGCCGGTAACCATCCAGCGGACTGTAGACCGGTGCGTCCAGGCTTGAGTCTGACGGCAGTTCAATCGGCCGACTGAGGCGTTGGGACCAACCGGATTTCAGCGACCGGGCCATACCGATCAGCTGCACCCGAATCAGTCGATGCTCGGCTTTCAATGCCGATTGCAGATGGGCCATGGCCTGCGGGTCATTGGCATCCGGTCGGGTGTTGCCGAGGATTTCCAGGGTGCTGACGCACATCCGCAAATGGCGCTGGATAGCGTCGAGTTCGGTCATGGAAATCCGCACTTCCTTGGACACCGACGGCATCAGCGAGCGCAGCTGCACCATCAACGTATTCAAGCGGCCTATGAGTTTGAGGTGTTCGTCATCGGTGACCGATTGGCCATTGATGATGCGTCCGTAGATCGTCGCGCAGTCGCGCAAGGCATCGGCCAGGTTGTAGCGCCAGGAATAAACCGCGTAGAGCGGCAGGGCGAAGGAAAACGCCAGGGCCAGGGCAATGCCGATCAGGATGTCGACCCCGCGCCACAGGCCGTCCGTGACCGGATTATCGCCATGCCCGGCGACGATGAACACGGTAATCGCCGACAGCAGCGCCGTGTAACCGCCCTTACCGATGGCGTGGTACGAGAAAAACCCGCAGACCACCGACATCGCGAAATAGGTCAGCCACGGCATCCCCAGCCAGGCCTCTTGCGCCACCAACAGCAAACCGACGCCAGCCCCGATCAACGTGCCAATGGCGCGCTCGGCAGCTTTTTTGCCGATGTTGCCGTGGTGCTGCAAACCGCCGATCACCACCAGCATCGTCACCGACGCCCACTCACCGTGGGGCAGGTTGATGCCGGTGGTCAGCAGGATCGTTGCCAGCAAGCCCAGCGACACGCGAACCGCATGGATCACTCGGGCGTGGCGATAGCGCCGATACGGGTCCAACAAGGGACGCAGCAGTCGGCGCATCAGGGGTGGCAGTCGATGGGCTGTGAAGGTGCTCAGGCTTTTCTCCTCAGAAGATGTAATCGGTGGTCAGGAAACTCGAACTGCGTCCGCTGATGATCTCGCTGATCAGTTCTTTGTTTGTCTCCTGGAACTTGGTCGCCACCAGTGTCCGAATCGAAAACACTCGCAGCGCATCATGAACCGACAGCGTGCCTTCGGCGGAGTTCTTGCGGCCGTTGAACGGGTAGGTGTCCGGACCGCGCTGGCACTGGGCGTTGAGGTTGATCCTCCCGACCTGATTGGCGAAGGTGTCCACCAGCCGGCCGACGGCCACCGGGTTGGTGCCGAAAATGCTCAATTGCTGGCCGAAGTCCGATTCCAGAACGTAGTCGATCACGGTGTCCAGGTGTCGATAAGGCACGATCGGCACCACAGGGCCGAACTGTTCTTCCTGATAGATGCGCATCTGCGGCGTCACCGGGAACAAGACCGCCGGGTAGAAGAAAGACGCCCGCGCCTCACCGCCATTCGGGTTGACCACGGTGGCGCCTTTGCTCACGGCATCCGCCACCAGCGAATGCAGGTAATCGACTTTGCTCGCTTCCGGCAACGGCGTCAGCGCCACGCCGCTGTCCCATGGCATGCCGGGTTTCAGGCTGGCGAGTCTGGCGTTGAATTTCTCAATGAACGCCTCGACCACGTCCTCATGGACGAAGAGGATTTTCAACGCGGTGCAGCGCTGACCGTTGAAGGACAGGGAGCCAGTGAGGGCCTCGCTGACCGCGTTGTCCAGGTCCACCTCGGGCAAAACGATGCCAGGGTTTTTCGCGTCCAGACCCAACGCCGCACGCAAACGGTGCGGTCTTGGATGCAGCTTCTTCAAGTCACTGGCGGCCTTGTTGGTGCCGATGAAGGCAAAAATATCGATCTTGCCGCTGGCCATCAGCGCGCTGACGGTTTCGCGACCGCTGCCGTAGATAACATTGATCACCCCGGCCGGAAAACTGTCGCGGAAGGCTTCCAGCAGCGGGCGAATCAACAGCACGCCCAGTTTTGCCGGTTTGAACACCACGGTGTTGCCCATGATCAGTGCCGGGATCAACGTGGTGAAGGTTTCGTTCAGCGGGTAGTTGTAAGGTCCCATGCACAACGCCACGCCCATTGGCACGCGGCGGATCTGACCGAGGGTGTCTTGTTCCAGTTCGAAGCGGCTGGAGCGACGGTCGAGTTCCTTGAGCGCGTTGATGGTGTCGACGATGTAATCACAGGTGCGATCGAACTCTTTCTCCGAGTCCTTGAGGTTCTTGCCGATTTCCCACATCAGCAACTTGACCACGGCTTCGCGCTGTTCGCGCATGCGCCCCAAAAAGGTTTCGACGTGCTGGATGCGCTCGGCCACGCGCATCGTCGGCCACAGCCCCTGGCCCCGGTCATAGGCGCGGACGGCGGCGTCGAGGGCGGTCAATGCGGTCTCGGCATCGAGCAGCGGCGTGCTGCCGAGGATGACTTGTTCATCGCCGTTTTCGCCGGTCAGGTACACCGGGCTGCGGACTTGGGCGAGGGCGCCGGGCCAGGTTTTCAGTTCGCCGTCGACCAGGTACTCACGCTGTTCGGTCTGGCCGTCGAGGCGGTATTTTTCCGGGATACTGCCGGCTGAGGGAAACAGGTTGGCAAGGATGTGTGCTGTGGTCATGTCGCTACCCCGTATGTGGTGTAAGCCATGCGCTGGCGGCTTCCAGTTCGGAAATCACTTCAAAGGTTATACGCCTTAATGGCTCGACTTTTTAACTGCAATCGAGCGGCGATGGGCAGAGCAGAGGGGTGGTGGTCTGAATCTTGTGTTTCAAGCGTAGACCGTTTTGCTCGCTTCCTGAAACGTGATCTTTTGACCCAAGAACACACAACGGCCGATGCTGCGGTTAAACTTCGCGCTCTTTCTGAAGGAGTTCATATGAGTTACTACCAGCCGGGCATTCTCGCCACCCCCGTTCCGCCTCAAGCCCGTCATATGTTCTTCGCACTCGAATCCGTCGCTGCACTGCCGGCTGCGCTCGAAAACCTGAAGGGGCTGGTGGACGGGAAATCGGCTGTGGTCGGTTTCGGTGAATCCCTGGTCAAGGCCCTCAAGGGGCAAATCGAAGGTCTGCGCACCTTTCCTGCGCTGACCGGTGTCGGCGTCGAAAACCCGTCGACCCAACACGCCCTTTGGTGCTGGCTGCACGGTGTCGACCGTGGTGAATTGCTCAATCGCAGCACCGAACTTGAAACCGCCCTGGCGCCGGCCTTCCGCCTGGTACAGATGAACGAAACCTTCCGCCACCTTACCGGCCACGACCTGACCGGTTATGAAGACGGCACCGAAAACCCTCACGACGAAGCCGCCGTGACCGCTGCGCTGGTGAGTGCGGGCGCCGACGGTATGGTCGGTGGCAGTTTCGCCGCGATCCAGCAGTGGCAGCATGATCTGAAGGGCTTCCACGCGATGCCGTCCCATGAAAAGGACGACATCATGGGCCGCCGCTTGAGCGATAACGAAGAGCTCGATGACGCACCTATTTCCGCACACGTCAAACGCACCGCCCAGGAAAGCTTCGCTCCCGAGGCGTTCGTGGTGCGCCGCTCGATGCCGTGGATCGAAGGCGAACGCGCCGGCCTGATGTTCCTGGCCTTCGGTTTTTCCCTTGATGCTTTCGAAGCCCAACTGCGCCGCATGAGTGGTCTGGAAGACGGCATCACCGACGGTTTGTACCGCATCAGCCGCCCGATCACCGGCGGCTACTACTGGTGTCCGCCACTCAAGGACGGACATCTGGACCTGCGCGCATTGCGCGTCGGCTAACGATCAAGGAGTGACGATGAACGTGGTGCGCTGGGGCATGATTGGTTGTGGGGATGTCACTGAACGCAAGAGTGGGCCGGCCTTTTACAAGGCGCCGGGCTCGGCGTTGGTGGCGGTGATGGGGCGGCGTCTGGACGCGGTGACCGATTATGCCGCGCGTCACGGCATTGCCCGGTTCTACACCGACGTCGATGCGCTGATCAACGATCCCGAGGTGGACGCGGTGTACATTGCCACGCCACCCGACAGTCACCACGCTTACGCCCTGAAGGTGGCCGCTGCCGGCAAACATTGCTGCGTGGAAAAACCGATGTCGCTGAATGCCGGACAAAGCCTGGAGATGCACAAGGTCTTTGCCGACGCCGGGCTGCACCTGTTCGTTTCCTACTACCGTCGTTCGTTGCCGCGCTTCCAGCAAGTGCGGCAATGGCTGGAAGAGGGGCGAATTGGCGAGGTCCGCCATCTGACCTGGACCTTGACCAAAGCCCCGTCCGCAGCGGATCTCGATGGCGCCGACAATTGGCGTACCGATCCGGCAATCGCTGGCGGTGGCTACTTCGCGGACCTGGCCAGCCATGGTTTCGACCTGTTCCAGTACTTGCTCGGTGACATCGTCGAAGTCGCCGGGTTTACCGCTCGACAGGTCGGTTTGTATGCCGCTGAAGATGCCGTCAGCGCCAGTTGGCGGTTTGCCTCCGGGGCGCTGGGCATGGGTTGCTGGAACTTCGTCGCGGACCGCCGCGAAGATCGGGTCGAGATGATTGGCAGCAAAGGCCGGATCACTTTCTCAGTGTTCGATGAGCACCCGGTGCAGCTTGAGGCCGATGAAAGCCTCAGCCTGCACTTCGAGAATCACCAGCACATCCAGTGGCATCACGTGCTGGGCATGAACGCGCACATTCGTGGTGAAACACCGCATCCGGCGGTGGCCGAGCAAGCGTTGAAAACCGACTGGGTGATGGACCAGATTCTCAAACGCTAAGGCGTATCTGCGATCGGTCGGCGAATCTAACCTTATACCCAAACAATATTTCTCAAGCCCCCATTAGAACTTTAAGATCACGTCATAACTCGTTATAACAAGTGATCTGCCATGACCGATAACGTTCTTTCTCTCAGCAGCGTTCCTCTGCACACCCAACTGCGGGATGTTCTGCGCACTCGCATTCTCGATGGCGAGTATCCGCAAGACAGCCAGATGCCTTCCGAAAGCGAGCTCGGCGCGCTGTTCAAAGTCAGCCGCATCACCGTGCGTCAGGCCCTTAGCGATCTGCAAAAAGAAGGGCTGATCTTCAAGATTCATGGCAAAGGCACCTTCGTGGCCAAGCCGAAAACCTTCCAGAACGTGAGTACCCTGCAAGGCCTGGCCGAGTCCATGACCGGGCGCGGCTACGAGGTGATCAACCGCCTGCGCAGTTTCAAATCCATTCCTGCCGACAAACTTGTTGCTGAGCGTTTACAGGTCGCCGAAGGCGAGACCGTGGCGCAGATCAAGCGGGTGCGGCTGATCAACCGTGAGCCGATCTCGCTGGAAATCACTTACCTGCCCCAAGCCATCGGCGAGCGTCTGGAGAAAGCCGATCTGGTCACCCGCGACATTTTCCTGATCCTGGAGAACGACTGCGGCCTGGCCCTCGGTCACGCCGATCTGGCCATCGATGCGGTGCTGGCCGACAGCGATCTGACCCAGGCACTCAACGTCGAACCCGGCTCGCCGATCATGCGCATCGAGCGCCTGACCCACGATGCCTCAGGCCATCCCCTGGACTTCGAACACCTTTATTACCGTGGCGATGCGTTCCAGTACCGCCTGCGAATCGACCGGCAAAAGGGGGATCAGGTATGACCCACAACTCCACGACTAGAAAGACGCTCGAACAGGAATACGACATCGTCGTGATCGGCGGCGGCACCGCCGGTCCCATGGCGGCGATCAAGGCTAAGGAACGTAACCGCGATCTGCGGGTGTTGCTGATCGACAAGGCCAACGTCAAACGCAGCGGTGCGATCAGCATGGGCATGGACGGCCTGAACAACGCGATCATTCCCGGCCACTCGACGCCGGAGCAGTACACCAAGGAAATTACCATCGCCAACGACGGCATCGTCAATCAGGCTGCGGTCTACGCCTATGCGACCCACAGTTTTGAAACCATCGAGCAACTGGACCGCTGGGGCGTGAAGTTCGAGAAAGACGAGACCGGCGACTACGCGGTAAAAAAGGTCCACCACATGGGCGCCTACGTGCTGCCGATGCCGGAAGGGCATGACATCAAGAAAGTCCTGTATCGCCAGTTGAAGCGGGCGCGGGTGAGCATCACCAATCGTCTCGTTTGCACTCGTTTGCTGACGGACGAAGCGGGCGCGGTCAACGGTGTAATGGGCTTCGATTGCCGCACCGCCGACTTCCACGTGATCAAGGCCAAAGCCGTGATCCTGTGCTGCGGCGCCGCCGGACGTCTGGGTTTGCCGTCCTCGGGTTACCTGATGGGCACTTACGAAAACCCGACCAATGCCGGTGACGGTTACGCCATGGCCTATCACGCCGGGGCCGAACTTTCGAACCTCGAGTGCTTCCAGATCAACCCGTTGATCAAGGATTACAACGGCCCGGCGTGCGCCTACGTCACCGGCCCGTTGGGCGGCTACACCGCCAATAACAAGGGCGAACGCTTTATCGAGTGTGACTACTGGAGCGGCCAGATGATGTGGGAGTTCCACCAGGAACTCGAAAGCGGCAACGGCCCGGTGTTCCTCAAGCTCGATCACCTGGCCGAGGAAACCATCCAGAACATCGAAGAGATCCTGCACAGCAACGAACGCCCGAGTCGCGGCCAGTTCCACGCCAATCGCGGTACCGACTACCGCACGCAGATGGTCGAGATGCACATCTCCGAGATCGGCTTTTGCAGCGGGCATTCGGCGTCCGGAGTGTGGGTCAACGAAAAGGCCGAGACCTCGGTCAAGGGGTTGTACTCCGCGGGGGACATGGCCGCCGTGCCGCATAACTACATGCTCGGCGCGTTCACCTATGGCTGGTTTGCCGGGAACAACGCGGCGGATTTTGTCGCCGGTCGCGAGTTTTCAGCGGTCGATTCCAAGCAGATCGAAACCGAAAAAGCCCGGGTCTACGCACCCTTGGATCGCGAACACGGTCTGCCGCCGGCCCAGGTCGAGTACAAGCTGCGCCGCTTCGTCAACGACTACCTGCAACCGCCGAAAGTGACCAAGAAAATGCAGATCGGCCTGCAACGCTTCAGCGATATCCAGCGCGACCTCGATCAGATCAAGGCTCACAACGCCCACGAACTGATGCGCGCCATGGAAGTCAGCATGATCCGCGACTGCGCCGAAATGGCTGCCCGGGCTTCACTGTTTCGCGCTGAAAGTCGTTGGGGGCTTTACCACTATCGGGTTGATCACCCGCAACGCAACGACAGCGACTGGTTCTGTCATTGCCACTTGAAGAAGGGTGAAGACGGTTTGATGACCAGTTTCAAGAAAGCCGTCGAGCCTTACATCATCCCGCTGGACGCCGATGAAATGCAGGCCTACGACCGGCTACGGGTCGGTGCCTTTGCTGCCTGAGCATCACAAAAGAGAGCGTGTGAAATGGCCTATCAACCCCAGGAAATCTTCTTCCGATCCAACGCCCCCGTCACGGTCGACGAGGATCTTTGCATCGCCCACAAGGGCTGCACCGTGTGCGTCGATGTCTGCCCGATGGACCTGCTGGCGATCAACCCGGCCACCCAGAAAGCCTACATGGCCTTCGACGAGTGCTGGTACTGCATGCCGTGCGAAAAGGACTGCCCGACCGGAGCGGTGAAAGTCGAAATCCCTTACCTGTTACGTTGAAACCCAGTCCCAATGTGAGAGCGGGCTTGCTCGCGAAGAGGCCGGCACAGCTTGCATCCCCATTGACAGAAAGGACGCCTTCGCGAGCAAGCCCGCTCCCACAAGGGATCGAAGCCAGCCACAAGTCCCGCGAAGAGATTGACTCAAACAACCCAAAAGCCATCCGGCAACACCGGACGCCTGATTGAAACACCCCTCGTTTCCCACCGCGCCCTGATCGTGGCGGAGACGAACATCCAAAAAATGATTCGAGGGGATATACCTATGTTTTTGCCAATATTGCTGCGTGCGGCATTTGCCGGTCTGGTACTGGCCTCATTCACCCTGTCGGCTTCGGCCGAAACCATCCGCATTGCCATCGGCACCCAGGACACCACGATCAACTGCGCCGCTGGCGGCCTGTTGATTCGCGAACTGGGCCTGCTGGACAAATACCTGCCCCACGACGGCCAGTACAAGGACGCCAAATACGAGGTGCAGTGGAAGAACTTCACCAGCGGCGCACCCCTGACCAACGAGATGGTCGCCGGCAAACTCGACTTCGGCGCCATGGCCGATTTTCCCGGTTCGTTCAACGGTGTGGCGTTCGAAACGGCGGGCAAGCACAGCCTGTTTATCAGCGTGCTGTCGGGCAGTATCAAGGGCAGTGGCAACGGCATCGTGGTGCCGAGCGCTTCGAGCGTTCAGTCCTTGGCGGAGCTGAAAGGCAAGACCATTTCCGTGCCGTTCGCCTCCACGGCCCATGGCATGTTGCTGCGGGCGGTGGCGGCCCAGGGTTGGGACCCGCTCAAGGATGTGAACATCATCGCCCAGGCGCCGGAAGTCGCTGGTTCGGCGTTGCAGGCAGGAAAAATAGAAGCCCACGCTGACTTCGTTCCTTTCGCCGAGCTTTTCACCAGCCGAGGTTTCGCGCGCAAGATCTATGACGGCTCCCAGGCCAATGCGCCCACTTTCCATGGTGCGTTGGTGGATCAGAGTTACGCGAAAAAGTACCCGGAGATTGTTGTCGCTTATCTTCGCGCGAGCATCGAAGCCAACCAGTTGCTGGCGGCTGAACCGGAGAAATACAGCGAGCTGATCGCCACGGTCACGGGTGTCGACGCCGAGGTCAATTACCTGTTCCACGGTCCGCTCGGCGTGCAGACCCGCGACCTGAGCTGGAAGCCGGAATACCGTCAGGCCGTTGGTACCGCCATCGATACCCTCAAGCTGTTGAAGAAGGCTGATCGCGGACTCGACCTGAATACCTTCATCGACGACCAGTACATCCGCGCCGCGTTCAAGGCCTCGAACCTGGATTACACCGCGCAACTGGCCGATTACGGGCAGACGCCGCTCAAGGCAGTGGATGCGCTGAGCGGTAAAGCCATCACCGACTTCAGTCATGTGGCGGAGATCTGGGTGCGGGGCGAACCGAAAGTCCGTCAGTACGCCTCGGCGGAAGCGGCGTTCACCGCGTTGGCCGGGCTGAAGCAGGAAGGCAAAAACATCCGCGCGGTGTATGCCCAGGCCAGTGATAGCGGGATCAAGTTGCTGGCGGATCAGGCGTGGTTTGCCAGTGACGCAAAAGGGCGGCTCAGCGCGTTCCTGCTCAAAGGCCAGGCCCAGCAATTCGCTACGGCCCAGGGCGGAAAAGTCTTCGACTTCACAGACGCCACTACCCAGGCCGTTGCTGTTCGCTAACCGCCAAAGCACCGCAACCCCCTGTGGGAGCGAGCTTGCCCGCGAAAGCGGTATGTCAGTCGACGTCGATGTTGAATGTTGAACCGCCTTCGCGGGCAAGCCCGCTCCCACAGGATCTCGGTTGAGAGGAATTATTGTGTACGGATCATATTTACGCTGGATTCCAAGGGCTGCCTCACTGCTGCTCTGCCTCCTGTTCTGGCAACTCGCCGCCAGTGGCCATTGGAACCTCGGCCTGGTCACCTTCGCCAACGTCCCGACGCCATTGGCGGTCATCGAAGCAGCCCTTGGCCTCGGTGACTCCGGAAAACTCGCGCAACACCTAAGCAGCAGCCTCGGCCGGGTGTTCGCCGGTTACCTCGCGGCGCTGATCATCGGTATCGCGTTGGGCCTGGCGATCGGTCGCTCCAAATGGGCTGAAGATTTATTGCTGCCGCCGCTGGAAGTCCTGCGTCCAATCCCAGCAGTGGCGTGGATTCCGCTGGCCATCCTGATGTTTCCCTCATCGGAGCTGTCGATGGTTTTCATCACCTTCACCGGCGCATTGTTCCCGATCCTGCTCAATACCGTGCACGGCGTCGAAGGCGTCGACCCGCGACTGATCGCCTCGGCAAAAAGCCTCGGGGCAGGGCGCCGGGCCATTTTGCTGGAGGTGATACTGCCGGGCGCCGCGCCAAGCATCATCACCGGCCTGGCCATTGGCATGGGCACTTCGTGGTTCTGCCTGGTCACCGCGGAAATGATCTCTGGCCAATTCGGCATCGGCTATTACACCTGGGAGTCCTACACCATCCAGAACTACGCCGACATCGTGGTCGGTATGTTGCTGATCGGCGTACTCGGGATGGGCAGCAGTCTGCTGATCAAAAAGCTGGGCGGGTTGTTCACGCCTTGGCATCGACCACGAGGAAAAGCCTGATGAGCGTTTTTCAACACCCTGAAGGGCGAATCGATATTCGCGGTTTGTCGATCAGTCTGGGGAAGGGCAGTGCCGCTTTCGAGGCCGTTCAAGGCCTGGACTGCCAGATCGAGCCGGGGCAGTTTGTGTGCCTTCTCGGGCCGTCCGGTTGTGGCAAATCCACTTTGCTCGGCGCGCTGGCCGGGCACCTGCAACCCCGCGCCGGCAGCCTCAAAGTCGATGGCGTCGACGTGTCGGCGCCGTCGCCCCAGCGCGGCATGGTGTTCCAGCAGCACACACTTTTTCCGTGGCGCACGGTGCGCGATAACGTCGCCTTCGGCCTGAAAATGCGCGGCATCGGCAAAGCGGAACGTCACAAAGCCGCCGACGAAATCCTTGCCCTGGTGGGCCTCGAAGGGTTTGCCGAGCGCTGGCCGGATCAGCTGTCCGGCGGCATGCAGCAGCGGGTGGAAATCGCCCGGGTGTTGATCAACCGTCCGCGCCTGTTGTTGATGGACGAACCCTTCGGTGCCCTCGATGCCCTGACCCGGTTGAACATGCAGGAGCTACTGCTGGACATCTGGACGCGCATTCGCACCACCGTGGTGTTCGTCACCCATGACATCGACGAAGCCTTGTTCCTCGCTGATCGGCTGCTGGTCATGAGCTCTCGCCCCGGTCGGATCATCGAAGACTTGCGCCTCGATTTTCCACGACCGCGCACCACCGAGCTGGTCACCAGCCATGAGTTTTCTCGCTTGAAGCGTCATTGCCTTGAGTTACTGCGTCACGAAGACGGTCGGCAGCTACCGCGCCTGAACCCTCTCGGACTTCCCCCAGAAAACAAACTGCCGCGATTTGCCCTATGACCTCTCTATTCGATGTGACCGATAACGACGACATTCTCGCCCTGCAACCGCGCCTGACCGATGAAGACCCCGGCGTGCGCCGGATCGCCCTGATCGAACTGGCCGATCTCGAAGAACCGGAGGGCTTGCTTTGGCTGGTCAATCGACTGGCTGAAGACCCCACCGAAGAAGTCCGTGCCGAAGCCGCGCGGTTGCTGGAAGCCTGGGAGGACGAGCCGGTCGTCGAGGCGCTGTGCCAGGCCCTGACCGATCCTTCCTCGGCCGTGCAAGCCGCCGCCGCGCAGAGCCTGAGTCTGCTCAAGAGTGAAGCGGCGGGCAGGGTGATTCTGCCGTGGACCGGGCATGCCGACATCAGCGTGCGCATCGCCGCGTTCAGGGCATTGCGCGAGCTGCGTTTTCCCGATGCTGCGCAGGCTGCCACGGGGGCGTTGAATGATGATGACGCCAATGTCCGACGCGAAGCAGTCGGTGTGCTGGGTTGGCTCAAGCAACTCGATGCGTTGCCCGCGCTCGCTCGATTGGCCAGTGATGACCCGGACACCGAAGTCCGCCGCGCCGCCACCGGAGCCTTGGGCCTGGCGTCCGAGGCACACGTGCTGCCGGCCCTGCGCCAGGCGCTGCAGGATTCAGCGTGGCAAGTGCGCGAAGAAGCCGCTACCACGTTGGGCAAGGTCGGGCACGCCGACGCGGGTCCCGCGTTGGTCGAAGCCTTGAGCGATGACTATTGGCAAGTCCGCCTGCGCGCCACCCGCAGCCTCGGCCGCTTGCGTTACGTGCCAGCCCTCGACGCGCTGATCGAAACCCTCGGCCACCGCATCAGCAACCTGCGCAAGGAAGCGGCCCTGGCCCTGGGTGAACTGAGCGATCGAGGCGCCATCGCACCATTGCAAGCCGCGCAAGACGACGGCGACCCGGAAGTGCGCAAAGCCGTGCGCATTGCGTTGAGTCAGCTGCAATGAACCCGCTGGCGATTGGCAACTCCCGGAGCAAAAAGCAGTTGCGATTGAACTGGCCGGATGGCCGTGAACAGTTGCTCGATCATGCCGAGTTACGCCGACAGTGCCCATGTTCCCAATGCCGGGCTTTCCGGCTGCAAGGCCTGACACCAAAGGTCGACCCCCGCGTGCAGGTGATCGAACTCAATGCCCAAGGCTACGGCCTGCAACTGGTGTTCAGCGACGGCCACGAACGCGGCATCTACCCATGGCCCTACCTGGCACAACTCGGCATTGAAGTGACTGCAATCTAATGTGGGATCGGGCTTGCTCGCGAAGGCGTCGTGCCAGGCAACATTGATGGTGACTGACACACCGTTTTCGCGAGCAAGCCCGCTCCCACATTTGATCGAGGTTGAAACAAGATGGGTGATCGACCCACAGGAGTAGTGGTGATCAGAAGGACTTGCTAATGCTCGCCACCACAGTCGCGCTGCATACATCACCAAACCCATAGTTGCTGGTGCATTCGCTTTTCGACAGGTCGGTGTCGATGTAGCTCAAACCGACCAGCACACCCGCCAGTTCATGAGTCAGTTTGACCTCCCATTCGCGATAAGCATCCTCGGCCTCGCCTGAGCCCGAGTACAGGTGCGGGTCCTTGAAGTCCATCTCGCCATAGCGAAGTTTCAGCCCCACGCCGTAGGGCAATTCGGTTTCGTAACCGACGTAGCTGTACAGCGAGCTCTGCTTGCTGTCGATGCCCGGCGCATCGGCGGAGTAATAGGCCGCGAGTTTCACCCCATAGACGTTGAGAATCCCGTAGGCCTCGCTCTGATTGAACTGGCTTTCTTTCGGGTAAGCGTATTTGAGATAGCCCACGTCCAGGCTGACGGCGTCGGTGGCCTGCCACAGCCAACCGGCGTAGTAGTCGACTTCCTGCCGGGTTTTCAGGCCGCCGCCGAAATCCACGTTCGAACTCCATGCCCCCAGATACAGGCCGCTGCTGTGCGCAAGCGTTGCACCCGCCTGTACAGCAGGGTCGTTCTGGGTTTGCGAGATGCCGCGGGTGCGATAGTCGCTGGCCAGGGTCAGGTCCACCAACACGGCGAAGTCGTCATTCAAGGGCAAGGCCTGGCTGCTCAAGGGCAGCAAACTCAAAGAACCGAGGGCGAACAGGGTGAAAGCTTTCATGGGTTGCGTCCCGCTATTGTGGTTGTTATGGGCAGTTTTTTTGGGGCAAGGCTGCGCCGAGCCCCGGCAACGAGCGCGGGGCTGGGCAGTGGGTACAGATGGTTTTTCTTAGAGGGTGGGTGCGTAGACTTCGCGACCGGCGAACCAGGTTTGCAGCACCTGGGTGTCGTGCAGGGCTTTGTTATCGACGCTGAGCACATCGCGGTCCAGCACGATAAAGTCGGCTTGTTTGCCGGGGCTCAGCGAGCCGATTTGCTTCTCTAACCCGATGGTGCGAGCGGCGTTGAGGGTGTAGGCGTAGAGCATCGTTTCGCGGTCGATGCGTTCATCGGCGTTGAGCACGCCCAGTGGACCGTCGCGGGTAATCGCCTGCGCCATGGCGTTCCACGGATTGGGCGAAGACACCGGCCAGTCGCTGGCCCCAGCGAGGGTTGCACCCTGTTTGAGCAGCGAGTGCGCCGGGTATTGGTAACGGAACGCGAGGGCGCTGACGTAAGGCTTGATCATGTCCAGCGTGTAGTCGTCGGCGGTGGCCCAGAGCAGTTGCATCGAGGCGCTGACGTTGAGTGGTTTGAACCGCGCAAACTCTTTCGGATTGACCATTTGCAGGTGCGTGATCGAGTGGGTCACGCCGCTTTGCCGGTCCTTGCGCGCCTGTTCGATGCCGTTCAGGGCTTCGCGCACCGCGCGGTCGCCGATGGCGTGAATGTGCACCAGCCAGCCGCGTTGATCGATGGCGCTGACCAGCTCGCCGAACTGCTTGGGATCGATCAGCAACTCGCCCTGTTTCTGGGAGTTGGTGTAGGGATCGATCATCGCCGCACTTTGGGCCGGGTATTCGATCACACCGTCGGCGAAGATCTTGATGCCCGGCAACGTCAGGTTGGGGATGCCCTGGAATTGCTGCCGAACGTTATCCAGCGTATCGAGATCGGCCGGCACGCTTTTCGAATTGGCCACCAGCAGCGCTGCGACGTGGGCCGTCATGCCACCGGTTTCGGACAGTGCTTTGTAAACCGGCAATACGCCGACGGTTTTATCCGTGGGCTTGAGGGCGAATACCGGCTCGCCGGGGGCGGCGTTGGCGGCGGGGTCCATCCACGCGGTGATGCCCACACTGTTGTTGTAACGCACGGCGGTTTGCGCGGCTTTCAGCATGTCGGCGGCGCTGGGTACCGGCATTTTCGAGGCGACCCGGTCCCAACCGGCGTCCACCAGAAACCCGTTGGGGCTGCCATCGGCGCGCTTGCCAATGGTATCGACCTCGGCGGCTGGCAATGACTTGAGCAGGGCGGCGTCGATCCCTGCGCGTTCGAGCATGACGTTGTTGGCCCAGGCGGTGTGGTGGTCGCTGCCGGTGAACACCACGGGTATCTTGGCCCATTCGCCACTGTTGAATTTTTTGCCAAAGGCTTCGGCCTGAGCCCAGTACACCGAACTCATGCCGGCCACGCTCAGGATATCGCCATGTCTGGCCTTGCCATCTTCCCGCCAGGCGCGCAGGCGTTTTTCCAGTTCATCGAGGTCGACCACCTCGTCTTCCATATTGGCCGAGACCTTTTCCAGACCGCCGAAAATGGCGTGGGAATGGCTGTCGATCAGGCCGGGCATCAGGGTCTTGCCGCCCAGGTCAATCACTTGGGTACCTGATTCGATCAAGGCTTTGATCTGCGCGTCGCTACCGACTTGCAGCACCTTGCCGTCCTGCACCGCCAGCGCCTGCACCTTCGGTTGGGCGCGGTCGGCGGTGAAAATCTTGCCATTGAGCAACACCAGATCAGTGGCGGCCATGGCTTCCATCGAGGCAAAACTTACGGCGGCCATCAACAGATTCGGGATGAATCTTTTCATTGAATGTTTCCTTGTTATTGCGTCTGATGGCCAGATTAGTGGCTTGTCGCGGTCAGCAGAACGCCTCACTCACGAAAAACGTTTTTGCCTGAATGGAAAAAGTATGGACAAGCTCGGTGCATTGAAAATGTTCGTGGTCACGGCGCAATTGGGCAGTTTCAGCCGCGCTGCCGAACAACTGGGTAAGACGCCGTCGGCCCTGACCAAAGCGGTCAATCACCTGGAAGCCGAACTCGGCGCCCGGTTGTTCGAGCGCAGTACCCGGCGGATTTTGCTCACAGAATCGGGTCGGCTTTACCTGGAAACCGCACGCCAGGTGTTGCAACGGCTGGAGGAAGCCGGTGAGGAAATCGAGCAGTTGCAGCATGGTCTGCGCGGCAGCCTGAAAATCACCGCGCCGCTGGCTTATGGGCAGGCTTTTCTCGATCAGGTGTGTGGCGGTTTTCTTGAGCAATACCCGCAGATCAATCTGCAAGTGGACCTGTGCGACGAGTTCGTCAACCTGCTGGAAAGCGGCTACGACCTGGCCTTGCGCGAAGGCCATGACGACTTGCCGGGGCTGATTGCCCGCGTCGTCGGCAGCAATCGCCTGGCGCTGTGTGGCAGCCCGGCTTATCTGGCGCGCAAGGCGCTACCGGTGACACCGCAGACTCTGGATGACCACGAATGGCTGTTGTATCGCCATCCTTTGCTCAGCCGCGAATTCTGGTGGGCCGAGCGCGACGGGCAGCGCCTGAGCCTGCCGCAGCCACAAGCGCCGCGGCTGCGCAGCGACAATTATGACTTGCTGCTGGCCAATGCCCTGGCCGGGCGCGGGCTGCTGCATACCCCGCTGTGGAGTGCCGCGCCGTATCTGGCCGACGGTCGGCTGGTGCGGGTGATGGCCGACTACGACATCGATCCGGACAGTTTTGGTTCGTACATTCTGGCGGTGTACCCGAGTCATCGGCGGGCAACGGCCAAAGTCGTGGCGTTTATCGATTACATCGCCGCGTTTCTGGCCGCTCGTGGCTTGAGCTGACTGGCGGTTGTTGCCAGGAAAACCTCGAAAGAGTACAAATGTACTCCATGACGACTCTCACTCCCCGCCGTACCGCCATCCTGACCTTTATCCGCGATCGCATCGCCGAGCACGGTCAGTCTCCGAGCCTCGCTGAAATCAGCGAGGCGTTCGGTTTCGCCTCCCGCAGCGTGGCGCGCAAGCATGTGCTGGCGCTGACCGAAGCCGGGTTTATCGAGGTTAATCCGCATCAGGCCCGGGGCATTCGCTTGCTCGGGCAACCGGCTCGCCCCGAGTTGCTGGATATTCCAGTGCTCGGGCGGGTGGCGGCGGGTGCGCCGATCGGGGCCGATGCCGAAGTGCACAGCCGCTTGCTGCTTGATCCGTCGATTTTCTCCCGAGTGCCGGACTACATGTTGCGGGTCCGGGGCGACTCGATGATCGAGGACGGCATTCTCGACGGCGATCTGGTGGGGGTGCATCGCAATCCCGAGGCGGTCAACGGCCAGATCGTTGTCGCGCGACTCGACGGGGAAGTCACCATCAAGCGTTTCGAACGGGTCGGCGACGCCGTGCGCCTGTTGCCGCGCAACCCGGCGTATAAACCGATCATCGTTCGGGCCGATCAGGACCTGGCCATCGAAGGGGTATTCTGCGGTCTGGTGAGGCAAGGGTGATGGGCGCCGTCGTTGCGTTGGATACGCTGTTCAATGGCGGCCAGGTCTGGAAGGGCCGGCCTGCGCCACCGGCTGTCAGCCCGCAACCCACCGGGCATGCCGCGCTGGATGCGGCGTTGCCCACCGGTGGCTGGCCGGAAGCGGCGCTGACGGAAATCCTGCTGGCCGGGCAGGGCGTCGGTGAATTGCAACTGGTATGGCCGGCGCTGGCACGGTTGTCTGCGGCGGGTGAGCGCATCGTGCTGGTGGCACCGCCTTACGTGCCGTATCCCCAGGCCTGGCAGAACGCCGGGGTCGATCTGCGCCAGTTGTCGATCATCCAGGCCAGCGAACGCGATGCGCTGTGGGCGGCGGAACAATGCCTGCGTTCGGGCAGTTGCGGTGCGGTGTTGTGCTGGCCGCACAGGGCCGATGACCGCGCGTTGCGGCGCTTGCAGGTGGCGGCTGAAACCGGCCAGACCCTGGCGTTTGCCTATCGCTCGATCAATGAAGCCATCAACCCTTCGCCAGCAGCCTTGCGCATTGCCATCGATGCCAGGCCCGCGCAATTGCGGGTGCTCAAGTGCCGGGGCGGGTTGGCCCGTTCGGCGCCGATTGCCTTTGCCGTGGGGCATTGAGGTTGCCATGCGCTGGGTCTGCATTCTCTTCCCGCAATTGGCGCTGGACGCGGTACTGCGTCAGCGCCCCGATCCCGATGAACCGCTGGCGCTGCTGACCGGTCCGGCCCAGCGCCGAGTGTTGCAGGCGGTCAACGCTTCGGCGCGGGCGCTGGGCTTGCGTCCCGGCCAATCCATGACCGCCGCGCAGGCCCTGAGCAAAGGCTTTGTCACGGCGGAATACGACGCCGCCGAGATCGAACACTGGCAGCAGTTTTTGGCCGCCTGGGCTTACCGCTTCAGTTCCCAAGTCAGTGTGCATTACCCCCGTGCGGTGGTGTTTGAAATCGAATCCAGCCTGGGCTTGTTCGGCGCCTGGCCACAATTCGAGGCGCGGTTGCGGGCCGAACTCGGGGAACTGGGGTTTCGCCATCGCATCGTTGCCGCGCCCAACCCGGTGGCGGCACGGGTATTGGCCAACGCTTATGACGGACTGGTCGTGCCCGACGATCAAGCCTTGCAGCATCACCTGGGGCAGTTGCCTATCGACCGGATCGGGTGGGAGGCGAGCGTCGCCACGGCGTTGGCGCGCATGGGGTTGCGCACCTTGAGTCAGGTGCAGGCGTTGCCCCGGCATAGTCTGGCCCGGCGTTTCGAGGCCCAGGTGCTCAAGCATCTGGATGCCTTGCTGGGCACGCGGCGGCTGGCGCTGGCGTTCTACCTGCCGCCGGACCGCTTCGATGTGCGCATCGAGCTCAATTTCGACGTGCAGTCCCATCAAGCGCTGCTGTTTCCATTACGCCGGTTGACCGGCGATCTTTCTGCCTTCCTTTGCGGTCGGGACAGCGGCGTGCAGCGCTTTGACCTGCACCTGGAACACGCCGGGTTGCCGGACACCGTGATCAAGGTCGGCCTGCTCAGCGCCGAGCGCGATCCGGCCATGCTCTTCGAACTGGCCCGGGGGCGGCTGGAACAGGTTCAGGTCGAGGCTCCGGTGCGTGGTTTTCGTCTGCGCGCCGAAGACTTGCCGGCCTTCGTCCCTCAGTACCAGGAACTGTTCGACGATCGCCCGCAACAGTCTTTGCCCTGGGAACAATTGCGCGAACGCCTGCGTGCACGGCTGGGGGATGATGCGGTGCACGGCTTGCGATTTCAGGCCGATCACCGACCTGAGCGCGCGTGGCAGGCCAGTGCCGACAGTCAGCTCTGTGCGGGGATCTGCGCCGTGCAACGGCCGGGCTGGCTGCTGACTGAACCGTTGGCGGTCCATGAAGGCTCGACGCGCATCCTCATGGGACCGGAACGCATCGAGTCCGGTTGGTGGGACGGCGCCGACGTGCGTCGGGATTACTACCTGATCGAAACCCGTTCCGGCCAGCAGGGCTGGGCCTATCGTGCGGTGGGTGAGGGCGGCCCGTTGTGGCTGCAGGGTTGGTTCGCATGAGCGTCGACTATGCCGAACTGCACTGCCTGTCGAACTTCAGTTTCCAGCGCGGTGCTTCCAGTGCACTTGAACTGTTTCAACGGGCGAAAAAGCAGGGCTATCAAGCACTGGCGATCACTGACGAATGCACCCTGGCGGGCATCGTTCGCGCCTGGCAAGCGGCCAAATCCGTGGAGCTGCCGCTGATCATTGGCAGCGAAATCCGCATCGATAACGGCCCGAAACTCGTACTGCTGGTGGAAAACCTGGAGGGTTACCAGAGCCTGTGCCGGCTGATAACACGAGCCCGACGCCGGACGCAGAAAGGCCAATATCAAGTGCTGCGAGAGGACTTCAGCGAGCCATTGCCGGGGTTGTTGGGGTTGTGGGTGCCGGACACTGTCGATGATTTTGAACACGGTCACTGGCTGAAGCAGACCTTCACCGAACGCCTGTGGCTGGCGGTCCAGTTACATCGGGGCCAGGACGATACCCGACGGCTGAACGCGCTGTTGATGTTGGCAAGGGAGCTGCGAATCCCGGCGGTGGCCAGCGGCGATGTGCACATGCACGCCCGTGGCCGTCGCGCCTTGCAGGACACCATGACTGCGATCCGTCATCACCTGCCGGTGGCCGAGGCCGGGTTGCGCCTGCACCCCAATGGCGAGCGGCATTTGCGTAGCCTCGATGCCTTGCACGATCTCTATCCCCAGGCACTGCTCGACGAAACGCTGAGCATCGCCCGGCGTTGCACGTTCGACCTTGGCCAGTTGCGTTATCAGTATCCCCGCGAGTTGGTACCTGACGGTCATACGGCTACGTCTTGGCTACGTGAATTGACTGATCAGGGCATTGAATGGCGCTGGCCAAAAGGGCCGAAAACCGAAGTACTGGTGCAGATCGACAAGGAACTGGAGCTGATCGCCGAACTGGACTACGAAAGTTATTTCCTGACGGTGCACGACATTGTGCGTTTCGCCCGTGAGCAACACATTCTTTGCCAGGGCCGCGGTTCTGCCGCCAACTCGGCGGTGTGCTTTGCCTTGGGGATCACGGAAATCGATCCGGATCGCACCACGTTGTTGTTCGAACGCTTTCTCTCCAAGGAGCGTAACGAACCGCCGGACATCGACGTTGATTTTGAACACGAGCGCCGTGAAGAAGTCTTGCAGTACGTGTTCCAGCGTTATGGTCGCACCCGCGCGGCGCTGACCGCGGTGGTCAGCACGTATCACGCGGCCGGCGCGGTGCGCGACGTGGCCAAGGCCTTGGGCTTGCCGCCGGATCAGATCAATGCCCTGGCTGACTGCTGCGGCCACTGGAGTGATGAAACACCGCCCGTGGAGCGTCTGCGTGAAGGCGGTTTCGACCCTGACAGTCCGGTGTTGCGTCGGGTGCTGAGTTTGACGGGCCAGCTGATCGGTTTCCCCCGGCACCTGTCCCAGCACCCCGGTGGCTTTGTGATTTCAGAGCAGCCTCTGGACAGCCTGGTGCCGGTGGAAAACGCGGCCATGGCCGAGCGCACGATCATTCAGTGGGACAAGGACGACCTGGACGCGGTCGGGCTGCTCAAGGTCGATATCCTCGCGTTGGGCATGCTCAGTGCAATTCGTCGCTGTTTCGACCTGTTGCGTCGCCACCGAAACCTTGACCTGAGCCTGGCGACAGTGCCGGCCGAAGACCCGCAAACCTATGAAATGATTGGTCACGCGGACACCATCGGCGTGTTCCAGATCGAGTCTCGGGCACAGATGTCGATGCTGCCCCGGCTCAAACCGGTGAAGTTCTACGACCTGGTGATTGAGGTGGCGATCGTCCGCCCGGGGCCGATCCAGGGCGGCATGGTGCACCCGTACCTGCGGCGGCGTAACAAGGAAGAACCTGAAATCTACCCCTCTGCGGAACTGGAGGTAGTGCTCAAACGCACCCTCGGCGTGCCGTTGTTTCAGGAACAGGTGATGCAGATCGCCATCGTCGCCGCCGACTACAGTCCCGGCGAGGCCGATCAGTTACGCCGCTCCATGGCGGCCTGGAAACGCCATGGTGGGCTCGAACCGCACAAGGAGCGCCTAGCCGCCGGGATGAAGAAAAACGGCTATACACCAGAGTTCGCCGCGCAGATTTTCGAACAGATCAAAGGCTTCGGCAGCTACGGTTTCCCCGAGTCTCACGCCGCCAGTTTCGCCTTGCTGACCTACGCCAGTTGCTGGTTGAAATGCCACGAGCCGGCGGCCTTCGCCTGTGCGCTGATCAACAGCTGGCCCATGGGTTTCTACAGCCCGGACCAGATACTGCAGGACGCGCGCCGGCATCATTTGCAGATTCGCCCGGTGGACGTGCGGGCCAGCGATTGGGATTGCAGCCTTGAACCGATCACCGGCGCGCAACCGGCGATTCGCCTGGGTTTGCGGATGATCAAGGGGTTTCGCGAGGACGATGCCCGGCGTATCGAAACTGCACGTTCGAAGGGGGCGTTTATCGACATCGCCGACCTCGGCGAGCGGGCGCACCTCGATGCCCGCGCCCAGGAACAACTGGCCGATGCCGGAGCGCTGCGTGGGTTGGCCGGTGACCGTCATCGGGCGCGCTGGGAAGTGGCGGGGGTGCAGAAACAGCTCGGTTTGTTTTGTGGTTTGCCCAGTCAGGAGGAACCCGCGGTGTACCTGCCCAAGCCTACGGTGGGCGAGGACCTGCAAGCCGATTACGCCAGTGTCGGCACGACCCTGGGGCCGCATCCGCTGGCGTTGTTGCGGGGTGAATTGAAAGCCCGGCGCTGTCGCAGTTCAAAGGAATTGCTCGATGTTGAGCATGGGCGGCCGGTCAGCGTTGCGGGGCTGGTGACCGGTCGACAACGGCCGGGCACTGCCAGTGGCGTGACCTTCGTCACCCTTGAAGATGAATTCGGCAACGTCAACGTGGTGGTCTGGCGCGACCTGGCCGACCGGCAGCGGCGGGTCTTGGTCGGCTCGCAATTGCTAAAGGTCGATGGGCGTTGGGAGAAGGAAGGCGAGGTGCGACACCTGATTGCCGGCCGCTTGAGCGACTTGAGTTCGTTGCTGGATGGCATCAGTGTGCGTAGCCGGGATTTCCGCTGATCTGTGGCAAAGAGGCTTGCTTCAACTGTGGGAACAGTTGATCACGGAATCTGAGAACACCCGATAACCCTGTGGCAGCGGGCTTGCCCGCGAAGGCGGAGTATCAGTCACAGCAGCTGCTGGATGTACCGGCCTCTTCGCGAGCAAATCCGCTCCCACAGGTTATGGGTGATGGCTGATTACTTGGTCATAGGCCAAAACCTTTCGCCACCCCCGGGCGCATCCGTCCACGCCTGCAACGAACGTGTTGGCAAATCAAAATAATCCCGTGTGCGCGCATACCCATGGCCGCCCATCCGGCCGATCGCATCGAGCCCCAATTGATCGATGTACAGGGTTTTCGGGTCGATCAGCTCATCCCGGACATGGGCCATCAATACTTCCCCGAAGATAATTTCCCGCGACTGCCCGATGGACAGCGCCATCATCCGCCGGCACTCCAGGGCCACGGGTGCTTCGCCGATCCGCGGGCATTTGACCGTGGTGCCGGGGATGGCGGTGAGGCCGGCGGCGGTCAGTTCGTCGAACCCAGGGGCGAATGGCACGGCGCAGACGTTCATGGCTTCCACCAGGGCATCGCTGACGATGTTCACGGTGAATTCCTGGTTGAGCTGGATGTTGCGGGTGGTGTCCTTGGGGCTCTGGTCGCCGTAGTTTTCCACGCCCAATGCAAGGATCGGCGGATCGGCCGAAAGGGCGTTGAAGAAGCTGAACGGCGCCGCATTGATGCGACCTTCGCCGTCGATGGTGGTCACCAGGGCAATCGGCCGAGGCACTACGCTACCAATCAGAATCTTGTACTTGTCCCGCGCACTCAATGTGCTGAAGTCGAAGCTTTGCATGGGCAGAAATCTCTAAAGAAGTGGATCAATCGCGCTCAGCGGCGCATGCGCGCTGTAGTCGTCGGCGAACGGGATGGCCGGTTTGAACAGACCTTTCCAGTCCGGTTGGCCGAACGCCCGATCGCTGTGACTGCGCATCAGTTTTTCGAATTGTTGTTGGGCCTGGCGTTGCAGAGCGGGGTAGTCGACGCCCCGGACCTGACCGTCCTGCATGACGCAGCGGCCATCGATGTAGCTGGCCACGCAGTCGTCACCGCGTCCGGCCAGCACCAGGTTTTTAAGTGGATCGAACAGCGGCCCCAGGTGCTGGCCGCGCAGGCTGAACACCGTGATGTCGGCCTTGGCCCCCGGCGCCAACCGACCCAGATCGTCGCGGCCCAGGGCTTTGGCGCCGCCGAGGGTGGCGGCGTTGTACAGGTCCAGCGTGCTGGTCAGTGAGTTGCCGCCCTCCATCAGTCGAGCGATGTTCAACCCCTGGCGCATGTTCTCCAGCAAATCCGCCGGCCAGGTGTCGGTGCCCAAGGCGAAGTTGATGCCCTTGGCCCGATAGCGCCCGAACGAGTTCAGCGCCTCGCCATCCCGGGCAAATACCACCGGGCAATGCACCAGGCTCGCGCCGCTATCCACCACCCGTTGCAGGTCGTCGTCGCCACGGGTGTAGATGCCGTGGGGCAGCAGGCTGCGCGGAGTCAAAAGGTCCAAATTCTCCAGCCAGCCCAGCGGTGAAAAACCGCGCAGTTGTTCAACCATCGCCACCTCGCCGAGCCCCTGGCAGCAATGCAAACGCATCGGCGCATTCAATTCCCGACTCAACGCGGCGGTGCGTTGCAACAGCCCCGGGGTGCAGGTCTGGATTCTGTCTGGCAGCAGCGCGCCGCGAATCAAATCACCGTGGGTGCCATCGAAATCCTGGAAAAACCGCACCGCCGCATCCAGCCCAGCCATGCCCCGGGTTTCGTCCCAGTGATGCCCCAGAATTCCATCGGTGCGCCAGTAACTCATGCCGCTCATGTAGCAGGGCCCGAGGTAAGTCCGCAGCCCCAACTCGGCGGCAACACCGGCAACCGCGGCAAACTCGTCGTAAGTCTCGGCCCACTCGCGGTAGTACATCGAAGTGATCGGCATGGCCGTGGTGATGCCATTGCGGATCAACTGAGTGAAGGCATAGCGGTATTTGAAAACCTCTTCATCGGCACTGAAACTTTCTCGCGGACCCGCCACCAGATAGTCTTCGGACCACATCCGTCCCATGTCGCGTTCATCGCCGTTGTCGAGTGTCAGCACCGTGGAATCGAGATCCCCCAGAGCATCCAGATCGATAAAACCCGGACCGATCAAGGCATTGCCGTAGTCGATCCACTGATCCACCAATCCCGGATAACCACGCCCGACAAACACAATGCGGGCGCCTTCGAACACCACTTCGCCGTCGCGCCACAACACATGCTGCGTGCCGTCGAAACCGACCACGCAACTGGCTTTGAGGGCGACTCTTTTCACAGGCATGCGTTTCACAGACGACTGTCCAGCAAGCGCCCACCGGAGGCGATCAACCGGCCGCCGCGATAAACCTGCCGCACGGGTCGCGACACCACGGCCTCACCCAAGGTCTGCACCGGCATCAGCAAAAAGTTTGCCGGTTGACCGATCTCTAACCCGTAAGCTTCACAGCCCAGGGCCCGAGCGCCATTCACCGTCGCCGCTTCAAACGCTGCCGTCAGTTCCTCGTCCTTGTTCAAGTCGAAACGAAACGCCAGCAGCATCGCCCGTTCCAGCATGTCGCCGTTACCCATGGGCGACCAGGCATCGCGAATGCCATCCGAGCCCAGGCAGACATTCACCCCGGTCTCGCGCAACGCGAGGAACGGCGGCACGGCACAATCGGCCGGTGCCGAACTCATCAGCGAAATGCCCAGCGTCGCAAGACGCTCGGCCACCGGTTTGACCTGACTCCACGGCAACATGCCCAGGCAGTACGCATGACTGATCATCACCCGGCCCTGGCGCCCGAAGTGCTCGGTGTAATCGGCGATCAGCGCGATTTGCCACAGACCCAGCTCACCTTTGTCGTGCAGGTGAATGTCCACACCGCGATCAAACTCGCTGGCCAGGTTGAACACGAAATCGAGCTGGGCGATGGGGTCGTTGTCGATGCCGCAGGGGTCGAGTCCGCCGACGTTTTCCACGCCCAGGGCCATGGCTTCGCGCATCAGTGCGGCGGTGCCGGGGCGGCTGATCAGGCCGGTTTGCGGGAACACCACCAGTTGCAGGTCGATCAGGTCGCGGTAGCGTTCGCGCAGTTGTTGCATGGCCTCGACGTGACGCAAGCCGAAGTCTGGGTCGATGTCGACGTGGCAGCGCATCGTCAACGAGCCACGGGCGATGCAGTTTTCCAGCAGGGCGCCGGCTCGATGGGCAATCGGCGCGTCGACTTCACGCAACACGCGGCGTTCGTTGGCGATGTAATCCTTGAGCGTCGGGCCGGCGCTGTTCGGGCGCCAGGGTTGGCCCCAGAGGGTTTTGTCCAGATGGACGTGGCTTTCCACCAAGGCTGGAGTGAGCAGATGGTTGTGACCGTCGATGTCGGTGGCGAGTAGCTCGGTGGTCGAGGCCGGGCGACGTTGGGTGAACCGGCCGTCTTCGATCAACAGGTCTTCGGCGGTTGAACCGTAGGGGCGCACGTTGCGCAGCCAGCGGGGTTGGGTCATTGCAAACCTCAAATTCGGTGGTGTGTGGAAGGGCCTCTTCGCGAGCAAGCCCGCTCCCACATTGGATCTGCGGTGTACACAAAACCTCTGTGGCAGCGAGCTTGCTCGCGAAGGCCGCGACTCGGTCTCAAGCCAGGCAATCAGCCCTTGAGCTTCGCCCAGATCCGGTCCTGCAGCTCCCGCGCCTTGTTGCTGCATTCCTTCTCTGGACGCAGGCGCGAGGCGAATTCGTCGGGCATGTTGATGGCGTCCATGACCTGCCATTTGCCGTCGATCAATTTGTCGCTCTGGATGCCGTTGGCGTAGGCGATGGCGTTGGACACGGCGGCGGCGTTTTCCGGTTTCATCATCCAGTCGATGAAGATCTTCGCGTTGCCAGGGTGCGGGGCGCTTTTCGGAACGGCGAAGTTGTCCTGGAACATCGCCAGGCCTTCGCGCGGGTAGACGTACTTGATACTGCTCTTCTGCAAAGTGGCCCGGGCGGTGGAGCCGTTCCAGTTCTGCATCATGATCACTTCACCGGAGGCCATGCGGTCGACGGTGTTGTCCGAGCTGTACATCTTCAGGAATGGTTTCTGTTTTTGCAGCAGCTCCAGAATGCGCTTGGCGTCCTGCGGGTTTTCGCTGCATTCGTCGACATTCAGGTAATGACTGGCGGCGTTGATCACGCTGCTGGACGTATCGAGGGCGGCGAGTTGGCCTTGCAGTTCCTTGCGCGGCTCAAAGAATTCTTTCCACGAGTCGTCCAGCTTGCCGCCAGGCACGCGGGCACTGTCATAGGAAAACCCGGTGGTGCCCCACAGATAGGGCGCCGAGAACTTGCGGCCGGGGTCAAAACTCGGGTCGCGGAACGCCGGTTTCACGTGCTGGAAGTTCGGCAGGCTCGACGCGTCGATTTGCAGCAGCAAATTCTGGTTGATCAACGTGCGCATGATCGATTGCGACGGCACGATCACGTCATAGGCCGCGCCACCGGCCTGCAATTTGGCCAGCAGGGTTTCGTTGCTGTCGTAGCCGTCCATGGTGACCTTGATCCCGGTCTCCTTTTCGAACTTGGCCAGCAAATCGACCGGGTAGTAGTCGGTCCAGTTGTAGAAGAACAGTTGCTTGGGCTCGGCGGCCTGGGCGCTGAACGCGGTGAAGCAACTGAGGGCCAGACCAGCGACAGCGAAACGTATGCTTTTTGTTTTCATGCTTTGCTCCAGGCTCATTGGTTTTTGCCGCGCTGTCCCAGCCAGAAGGCCAGCACCACCAGCACGATGGAAATCAGCAGCATCAGGGTTGAAATCGCATTGATCTCCGGCGTCACGCCGGCCTTGATCGCCGAGAAGATGTACACCGGCAACGTTGTGGAACCGGGACCGGCGACGAAGAAGGTCATGATGAAATCGTCGAGGCTGACCACGAATGCCAGCACCGAACCGGACAGCACCGCCGGCCACAGCAGCGGCAAGGTCACGCGGCGAAACACTTGCCACGGGTTGGCGTACAGATCGTTCGCCGCTTCCAGCAGACTCTTGTCCAGGTCATTGAGCCGCGCACGGATCGGCAGGTACGCGAAGGGAATGCAGAAGCCGATGTGCGCGACGATCACCGTCAGCAATCCGAGCTTGATCCCCAGCGCCATGAACAGCAGCAGGGTGGCCACGGCAGTGACAATCTCCGGCAGGATCAGCGGCAGGTTGATCCCGCCCTCGACCATCTTCTGTCCGTAGAACGGCCGGTACGTCGCCAAGGCGGCGAGCAGCGCAATGGCGGTGGCGCAGACCGTGGCGATGCTGGCGACAATGATCGAGTTAAGCGCCGCGGTCTGGATCGACGGGTTCGCCAGGATCCGTCCGTACCAGGCGAACGAAAACTCGGTCCACACCGTCGCCGAACGGTTGGCGTTGAAGCTATAAGCGATCAGTACGAAGATCGGCAGGTACAGATAGGCCAGGATCAGCAGGCTGACTTCCCGGGTCAGGGGCAGTTTTTTCAGGTGCAGGGCGATCATGCTTGGGCTCCGGGGCGGTGGGTCTTGGCGGCGTTGCGGCTATAGAGGGCGTAAAGCACCAGGGACAGCAGCAGAATCCCCAGCAGCAGGAACGACAGCGAACTGCCCAACGGCCAGTTGCGCGCGGTGCCGAACTGTTGCTGGATCAGGTTGCCGATCATCAGCGTCTTGCCGCCGCCGAGAATCGCCGGGGTGATGAAGGCGCCGAGGCTTGGCACAAACACCAGCAGCGCACCGGCAATCACCCCCGGCATCGACAGCGGCAGGATGATCCGTCGCAACGCGTGCCAGCGATTGGCGCCCAGGTCATAGGCGGCCTCCACCAGGCGCCAGTCGAGTTTTTCCAGGGTCGAGTAGATCGGCAAAATCATGAACGGCAGGAAGCTGTAGACCAGCCCGACGCTGACGGCGAAGTCGTTGTAGAGCAGGGTGATGCCGCCGGCCTGGGGCAACAGCGCATTGAGGCTCTGGGCGACCCAGCCGTGTTCGCGCAGGATGATCAGCCAGGCGTAGTTGCGGATCAGCAGGTTGGTCCAGAACGGGATGGTGATCAGCAACACCATGAGGTTGCGCCGACGCGGTGTCAGGCTCGACATCCACAGCGCCACGGGGAAACCGAACAGGAAGCACAGCAACGTGGTGCCTCCGGCCTGGAACACCGAGCGCATTAGCGCTTGGGCATAGACCCAGTTCAGCTCCAGTTCACCGTCGAAACCTTCCTGGAAAAACAGCTGCACATAGCTTTGCAATTGCCAGTCGGCCTGCCAGTCGACGCCGCCGTACACGTTGCGCGGCAACAGGCTGATGTAGCCCATGATGCCCAGTGGAATGGCGATCAGGGCCAGCAGGGTCAGAACCACCGGGCTGAGCAACAGCGCACGGTTGAGGGCGGGAGAAGTGCTGCTGACGCTCATTTCAGGCCTCCATCAACAGGCAGGCGTGGGGCGGCAGATTGACCGCGACGCGATCGCCCACCACCCGGCCGCGGTTCAGGCCTTCGTTGTTCTCGCGCAGCATGACTTTGATGTCGTTGTTCAAGCGGCACTGATAGAGCGTGGCGGTGCCGACATACAACACCGCCTCGATCACGCCGCGCAGGTGGTGCGGTTGCGTCGGGTCAACCAACTGCGAACGCTCCGGACGGAACGCCAGTTGCACCCGCGAGCCGTCGAAGCCCTGAGCCGGGCAGGGGATTTCCACTGGCATGCCGCTGGGCACGAAGAGGTTTTCGTTCTGCTGGCCGCGCTTGAGGTGGCCGGGGAGGAAGTTGATGTCGCCGATGAACTGGGCGACGAACTGATGCTTGGGCCGTTCGTAGATCTCATTGGGCGTGCCGATCTGCAGGATCTTGCCGGCGGACATCACCGCGATGCGATCGGAGAGCGTCAACGCTTCTTCCTGATCGTGGGTGACGAAGATGAAAGTGATCCCGGCTTCTTTCTGCACGCGCTTGAGTTCGACCTGCATTTCCTTGCGCAGCTTGAGGTCGAGCGCGGACAGCGGTTCGTCCAGCAACAAGACTTTGGGTTTCGGCGCCAACGCCCGGGCCAGCGCCACGCGTTGCTGCTGACCACCGGACAATTCGGCGGGTTTGCGCTTGGCCAGGTGTTGCATTTGCACCAGCGCCAGCATCTCATCGACACGCTGCGCTGTTTGCTCGCGATCAAGACCCTGCATCTCGAGGCCGAAGGCGATATTCTGCGCGACACTCATGTGGGGAAACAGCGCGTAGCTTTGGAAGACCGTGTTGACCCGACGCTTGAACGGCGGCAGATCGTTGACCGGTTCGCCCGCGAGACGGATCTCGCCTTCGCTGACATGCTCGAAGCCGGCAATGGTCCGCAGCAGGGTGGTTTTGCCGCAGCCAGAAGGGCCGAGCAGAGTGAAGAATTCGTTGTCGGCAATGTCGACTGATACGTTGTCGAGGGCTGGAGCCAGCCCCGGATCGTCGGAATACCGCTTGGAGACGTTACGCACTTCGATAGCTATTGGTTGACCCATAATGGTGCAATCCTCTAATTATTGTATGCAATATCTGGATGCAATCTAGAAATAACCGGATTAATCTGCTCGTGCAACCCCCTTTTTCAACGGCTGTTCACTGGCGGGGGATGGTTGCCCAGCGCAAAAGGAGTGACCCAATGGCGGATAAGAAACTGGAAACCACGGTCGACCGCGTCTACCAAGGGGTTTACGAGGCGATCAGCAAACACACGTTGCGTCCCGGGATGAAGCTGGGCGAGGCGTCGCTGGCCGAACTTTTCAATGTCAGCCGAACGTCGGTTCGTGCTGCGCTCAAGCAATTGGAGGCTGACGGCCTGGTCACCACCGAGCCCAACAAAGGTGCGTCGGTGTCGTTGCCGAGTGACGAAGAGATCCGCTCGCTGTTCGAAACCCGGCGCCTGGTCGAGATCGGCATCGTCACCGAGCTCTGCCGTCGGCGCGATACCGCCGTAACCCAGGACCTGCGTGATCACCTGCTGCTGGAAGATGAAGCGGCCAGGAGTGGCGACCACGAGCGGCTGATTCACTTGCTCGGCGAGTTCCACATCAAACTCGCCCAGAGCCTGAACAACCCGGTGCTGCTGGACTGGTTCCGCAAGCTGATTTCCCGCGCCTCGCTGTACGCCGCCGCGCTGGATGACGACAGCCATGAAGCCTGTCGTGACAACGAACACCTGCGGCTGATCGAGTACATCGAAGCGGGGAATCAGAGCGCCGCGATCGAGCTGACCTGCATGCATTTGAATGGCATCGAGAAGGCCATCCTCGACGTCGCCGCTACGTTGAAAACCGGGTATCACCCGCTCAAGCATTTGATTGAGGTTTAGTGACTGCTAAAGGAGCCTCTCAAGGGCAAGCTCCTTTGCCACAAAATCCCGGACGATGTGATTCAGCTAACCTCTATGAAACCATTGGCGTCGGTGAGGCTCGAAACAAACGGGCACGCACCGACCTCACGCCGTTGCGATCCCTCAAGCCGTGTCAATTACAGGGATACAGAGCCAGTCAATGCAGTTTCTAGACGTTAGCCACGGGTGTGCTGGCTGGAACGGTGAAATGGCCGGGCGCATCCGCGCGTTCGACTGGAACCTGACCGAGCTTGGAAGCATCGACACCTGGCCCAGAAGCCTGTGCAGCGCGGTGCAGCTGATGCTCGCGTCTCCGCTGCCGATGGTGATGCTCTGGGGCCGGGCCGGGTACATGATCTATAACGATGCTTACTCGGAGTTCGCCGGCGGCCGCCATCCGTATCTGCTGGGCGCTCCGGTGGAGTTGGGCTGGCCGGAGGTGGCCGATTTCAACCGTCACGTGCTGGGTACCTGCCTGGCCGGCGGCACCTTGTCCTATCGCAATAAAGAGCTTGTGCTTTTGCGGGACGGCGTCCCCGAAGACGTCTGGCTGGACCTCTATTACAGCCCGGTTGCCGATGACAGCGGTTGTCCGGCCGGGGTCATGGCCATGGTGGTCGAGACCACTGAGCACGTGATTTCTGAACGCCGACGCCAGGAAGCCGAAGACGCCTATCGTGCCGACAACGAACGGGTGCGCCTGGCGCTCAATGCCGGGGCCTTGCTCGGCTCGTTTGTCTGGGACATCAAGGGCAACGTGCTCTCCGGCGACGAGCGCTTTGCCCGCACGTTTTCCTACCCGCCCGAACAAAACCTGGCCGATTTGCCGACGGACATCGCCGAAGCACAGATCCATCCCGACGACCGCAGTTGGGTTCAGGAACAGGTCAATCAATCGGTGCAAACCGGCGAACCCTTCAACGCCGAATACCGGGTCCTGCGCGCGGATGGCAATTATCTGTGGGTGCAGGCGAGCGGCTGCTGCGAGTTCAATGAGCAGGGCCAACCGTTCCGCTTTCCCGGGGTGTTGATCGACATCCACGTGCGCAAGGTCGCAGAAGAATCCTTGCTCAAGTTCACCCGCAACCTTGAACAGCGGGTTGCCGATGAAGTCGAAGCGCGGTTGGCGGCGGAAGAGCAACTGCGTCAGTCACAGAAACTCGAAGCCATCGGCGGCCTCACCGGCGGCGTGGCCCATGACTTCAACAATCTGTTGCAGGTGATCGCCGGCAACCTGCACTTGCTGGCCCGCCATGAGCCGGATAACGCCAACGTGCAGCGCCGGGTCAGTGCGTCGATTGCCGCCGTCGAACGCGGCGCCAAACTGTCCTCGCAGTTACTCGCCTTCGCTCGTCGCCAGCCACTGTCACCCGCGGTTTGCGATCCGCGACAGATTTTCGAAGAACTCGGCGAATTGCTGCAGCGCGCGCTGGGGGAAACCATCCAGATCAATGTGACGGCGCCGGAGGAGTCATGGCACCTCTTCGTGGACCGTAATCAACTGGAAAACGCCATTCTCAATCTGGCGATCAATGCCCGGGATGCCATGCACGGCGAGGGCACCATTGACTTGAGCGCCGGGCACGTTGCCCTGGACAGCAAGTTTTGCGCAGGCAAAGGCATCGTTGCCGGCGACTACGTTCGCGTGACGGTGGCCGACACGGGGATCGGCATGTCGCCGCAGGTGCTGGCACAGGCGTTCGAACCGTTTTTCACCACTAAGGGCGATGGCCAGGGCACGGGGCTGGGCCTGAGCATGGTGTTCGGTTTCGTCAAACAGAGCGGCGGGCATATCGAGATCTCCAGCGTCGTCGGGGAAGGCACTCGGGTGCAGTTGTATTTCCCGCGCAGCCTGAAGCCGATGCCCAGCGAAACGACCAACCCGGAGGCGCAGCACCGCGGCGGCCACGAGACCATTCTGGTGGTCGAGGACAATGAAGCGGTGCGCGTTTCGGCGGTGGAATTGCTCAACGAAGAGGGTTATCAGGTCCTGACGGCCGCCAACGGTGACGTGGCCATGGAGATGTTGCTGGACGGCGCGGTGGTGGACATGATTTTCACCGACGTGGTCATGCCCGGCCTGATCAAGAGTTCCGACCTCGCGGCCTGGGCCAAGGTGCAGACGCCACCGGTGGCGGTCTTGTTCACCTCGGGCCACACCCGTGACATTATCTCGCGCAACCATCAGCTCAGCCCTGACACCTATTTGCTGAGCAAACCCTATGGCCCCGAAGCGCTGACCCGAATGGTTCGCACGGTGCTCAACGGTTAAACCAATCCAAAGGTGGGAGCGGGCTTGCTCGCGAAGACGATTTAACATTCAACAGAGATGTTGCCTGGTCTACCGCTTTCGCGAGCAAGCCTGCTCCCACACTGGACCGGTGTTTTTTCAGCTATCTAATTAAGGCCACCCGATGACGTCAAAGCGCACCTCCAACCCTCCCTCCGGCATGGTCAGGGTGCGCGGCGCCCGGGAACACAATCTCAAGAACGTTGACGTCGATATCCCTCGTGATGCCCTGGTGGTGTTCACCGGCGTGTCCGGCTCGGGTAAGTCGTCCCTGGCGTTTTCGACCCTCTACGCTGAAGCGCAACGCCGTTATTTCGAATCCGTGGCGCCGTATGCGCGGCGGCTGATCGATCAGGTCGGGGTGCCGGATGTTGATTCCATTGAAGGCCTGCCGCCCGCCGTGGCCTTGCAACAACAGCGGGGCACGCCGAGTACGCGCTCGTCGGTGGGTAGCGTGACGACGCTGTCGAGCCTGATCCGCATGCTGTACTCCCGGGCCGGCAGTTATCCGCCGGGACAGCCGATGCTGTACGCTGAAGATTTCTCGCCCAACACACCCCAGGGCGCGTGCGCCGATTGCCATGGCTTGGGTCGGGTTTATGAAGTGACCGAAGCCCTGATGGTCCCCGACCCGAGCCTGACCATTCGCCAGCGCGCCGTCGCCTCTTGGCCCACGGCCTGGCAGGGACAGAACCTGCGCGACATCCTGGTGACCCTGGGCTACGACGTCGACAAACCCTGGCGCGATCTGCCGAAAAAGCAGCGCGACTGGATTCTCTTCACCGAAGAGACGCCGACGGTTCCGGTGTATGCCGGGCTCACCCCCGAAGAAACCAGAGTCGCGCTCAAGCGCAAAATGGAACCGAGTTACCAGGGCACGTTCACCGGCGCCCGACGCTACATCCTGCACACTTTCAGCCATTCCCAAAGCGCGTTGATGAAGAAGCGCGTCTCGCAATTCATGCTCGGCAGACCGTGCCCGTTGTGCGACGGCAAACGACTCAAGCGCGAGGCGTTGTCGGTGACCTTTGCCGGTTACGACATCGGTGAACTGTCACAGATGCCGTTGCTGCAAGTGGCCGACGTGTTGAAGCCAGTGGCGGCGCACAGTTACCTCGAACAGGCGGAAGAAGCGGGTGAAGTGCTGACCCACCGTCAAACCCGCGAGGCCCGTGAGCAGCGCGTCGCCCACGGTGCCAGTGGCCACGCCAATGCACCGGATGTGCGCCACACGCCGAACCTGTCGGTGGAAAAACGCCTGGCCGCGCAGCGGATTGCCCAGGATTTGCTGGAGCGGGTCAGCACCCTGACCGACCTGGGCCTCGGTTACCTGGCCCTGGAGCGCAGCACGCCGACCCTGTCGTCCGGTGAGTTGCAGCGCCTGCGTTTGGCGACGCAATTGGGTTCGCAGTTGTTCGGCGTGATTTACGTACTGGATGAACCGTCGGCCGGCCTGCATCCGGCGGATGGCGAGGCGCTGTTCGAAGCCCTGCAACGCTTGAAAGCCGCGGGCAATACGTTGTTTGTGGTCGAGCATGACCTGGAAACCATGCGCCGTGCCGATTGGCTGATCGACGTCGGCCCGGCGGCGGGCGAGCATGGCGGCCGGATTCTATACAGCGGGCCGCCGCCAGGATTGGCCGAGGTAACGAACTCCCAGACCCGCGCCTTCCTGTTCGCCGAGCAAGTCACCCAGCCACGGGTCAGCCGCAAGCCGAGCGATTGGCTGAGACTCGAAGGCATCACCCGCAATAACTTGAATAACCTCAGCGCCGAGTTTCCATTGGGCTGTTTCACTTCGGTGACCGGTGTCTCCGGTTCCGGTAAGTCGAGCCTGGTCAGCCAGGCGTTGCTCGAACTGGTCGGTGCGCACCTCGGGCGCGCGGCGAGTGACAGCGAGTCGCAAGAGCTGAGCCTTGAGGACGATGCGCCGCAAGTCAGCGGTGGGCAGGTCACTGCGGGGCTGGAATCGGTAAAGCGCCTGGTGCAAGTCGATCAGAAACCCATCGGCCGCACGCCGCGCTCGAACCTGGCAACCTACACCGGGCTATTCGACAACGTGCGCAAGCTGTACGCCGCAACTCCTGAGGCACAAGCCGCGGGTTACGACGCCGGGCAATTTTCCTTCAACGTCGCCAAGGGTCGCTGTGCCACCTGCGAGGGCGAGGGCTTTGTCAGCGTCGAGTTGCTGTTCATGCCCAGCGTTTATGCGCCATGTTCGACTTGCCATGGCGCCCGCTATAGCCCCGAGACGCTGGCGATCACCTGGCAAGGCTTGAGCATCGCCCAGGTGTTGCAGTTGACGGTGGACGAAGCTGTCGAGGTGTTCGCCGAACAACCCGGCATTCGCCGTTCTCTGGAGGTGCTGCGCGATATCGGCCTGGGGTATCTGCGCCTCGGCCAGCCGGCGACCGAGTTGTCGGGCGGTGAAGCCCAGCGCATCAAACTGGCCACCGAATTGCAGCGCAACCAGCGTGGGGCGACGCTCTACGTGCTGGATGAACCGACGACCGGGTTGCACCCTCGGGACGTCGATCGTTTGCTCGAACAGTTGAATACGCTGGTGACAGCGGGGCACACGGTGATCGTCGTCGAGCATGAAATGCGTGTGGTGGCGCAGAGTGACTGGGTGATCGATATCGGTCCGGGGGCGGGGGATCAGGGCGGGAAGATTGTCGTCAGCGGGACGCCGCAGAAAGTTGCCGGCAGTAAAAAGAGCCGGACGGGACCGTTTTTGGCCAGGGTTCTCGGCTCTGTTTGAGTCGGCGGTGTTTTCGCGGGCGCCTTCGCGGGCAAGCCCGCTCCCACAGGGGATTTGTGGATGGCACAAATTCAGTGTGGGAGCGGGCTTGCTCGCGAATCGGTCTGTCAGGCGCCGTCGAGCGTGCGCCGTACCTTGCCCAGCAGCTCACTGATCTGGAACGGCTTGATCAGCATCTCCATCCCGTCGCCCAGGAACACCTGACGGTTGATCGCGGTTTCGGTGTAGCCGGTCATGAACAGGATCGGCAACCCTTCGCGCCAGCCGCGCGCGACATCCGCCAACTCGCGACCGCTCATGCGCGGCAGCCCGACGTCCGTCAGTAGCAGGTTGATGGACTCATCGTTCTGCAGGCGCTCAAGGGCACTTTCGATGTCGCCCACCTGAGTGCAGCGATAACCGGCATCGACCAATACTTCGGCGACGAACATCCGCACCGATGGCATGTCCTCGACGATCAGCACGTGTTCGCCTGAGCCCTGATGATCCACCGCCGCCGGTTCGGCTTGGGCGGCCGTGGGGTCGGAGCTGGCTGGCAGCATGATGGTGACTTCGGTGCCGCGCCGGGCCACGCTGCGGATGTGCGCATCGCCGCCCGATTGCCGGGCGAAGCCGTAGATGGACGAAAGCCCCAGCCCGGTGCCCTGGCCCAGCGGTTTGGTGGTGAAGAACGGATCGAACACCTTGTCGATCACGCTGTGTTCAATGCCGGTCCCGTCATCGCGCACCGACAAGGCAACGTACGCGCCATCGGCCAGATTAGGGTCGCCGTGGGAATAGGCGGCATAGGTGCTGACCCAGATGTTGCCGCCCTGGGGCAAGGCATCGCGCGCGTTGATCACCAGGTTGAGCATGGCACTTTCGAGCTGAATCGGGTCGACCAGCGCGATGGCAGACTTGGTGGTCAATTCCAGTTTCAGGGCGATGCGCTCGCCGATGGTCCGCCCCAGCAGATCCTCAAGGGAACGCACGTGCTCATTGATATCCACCGGTCGCGTATCGAGCGGTTGTTGGCGGGCGAAAGCCAGCAGGCGATGGGTCAGGGAAGCGGCGCTCATGGCCGAACTCAAGGCCGCTTCCGTGTAAAACTGGACCTTGTCAGTGCGCGAGGCGGCGATGCGTTTCTGGATCAGCTCCAGGCTGGTGATGATGCCGGTCAGCAAATTATTGAAGTCATGGGCGATGCCGCCGGTCAACTTGCCCAGTGCATCCATTTTTTGCACTTGCAGCAACTGCGCTTCGGTGCGAACACGCTCGGCGACTTCCTTAGCCAACTGGGTGGTGGCATCGTCCAGCCGCGCCAGGTGCGAGCGTTCGCGGTGACGGTGTTCGGTGACATCCTCGACGAACACCAGGCTCAATTCCGGTGTGCGGTAGGGCGAAATCTGCCACTCGGTGTCGCGCACCTCGCCTTGCACCCGCATGCTCAGGGTGCCTTTCCAGCGCTCGCCATAGGCCAGGCGCAGGCGCAGTTCGTCGATGATCGCGCGCTGATCCTCGGCAAAGCACTCGCGCAGGGTGTCCGCGTCGAGGTTGTCCTGGATCAGCTGAGAGAAGGCATGGTTGCATTCGTGCACTTTCAGCTGCGCATCCAGCACCGCGATGGGCGCCGACACATTGACGAAGATTTCTCTGAACCGAGCCTCGCTTTCGCGCAGGGCATTTTCGGTTTCGCGTACCCGCAGCAAGGTGCGCAGGGTCGCCAGCAACACATCCGGGTCCACCGGGTGAATCAGGTAGGCATCGGCGCCGGCGTCGAGGCCGGTAATGATGTCGCCGGTCTGGATCGAGGCCGCCGACACATGAATCACCGGCAGCAGGGCGGTGGCGGGTTCGGAGCGCAGCTTGCGCACGATGTCGAAGCCGCTCATGTCCGGCAGGTTGACGTCGAGGATCAGGGCGTCGATCGCGACGCTGTCGATCAACACCAGGCCCTCGGTGCCGGTGCCGGCTTCGAGCACCTCGTAGCCATGGCGTTCCAGGCGCCGACGCAGGGCGTAGCGTGTGGCGATGTTGTCGTCGACAATCAGCAGGCGCGTGTCACGTTTCATCGGCGGGCTCCATGGCGATGGCCAGCGGGATGATCACGAAGAAGGTCGAACCGATCCCCGGCGTACTCTGGACCCCGACTTCGCCACCCAGCAACGCCGAGAAGCGTTTGCACAGGGACAGTCCGAGACCGGTTCCGCGAAGACGTTTTTGTAAGGGGGAATCGACCTGAGAGAAGTCCTCGAACAATGCGCCATGTAGCTCCGGGGCGATACCTATTCCGGTGTCGCTGACGGCGAAACGCACGTGGGTGCTGTTTTCCAGCCGTGCCGAAACACGGACTTCGCCGCGGGTGGTGAACTTCAGTGAGTTGGCAATGAAATTGCGCAGGATCTGCGCGAGTTTCTTGTCGTCGGTGTAAAGCCGGGGCAGGCCGACTGGCTCTTCGAAAATCAGGTCCACGGCGGTGGCATCGACAATCGGGCGAAACATGCCGCGCAGGGCGGAAAACAGGTCAAACATGTCGAACCAGGCGGGCGAAATGGTGATGCGCCCGGCTTCGATCTTCGCCAGGTCGAGCAGGTCGTCGACCATGTCGCTCAGCTCGCGGGCGGCACCGCTGACGAAGGCCACCTGCCTATGCTGCTCGGGGCTCAAAGGCCCGTCTAGCTCATCGGTCAACAGGCCGGTGATGCTCAGGATCGAGCCCAGCGGCGTGCGAAACTCGTGGCTCATGTACGAGAGGAAACGGCTTTTGAGGTCCGAGGCCTGACGCAACTGTTCAGCCTGGTTATCGAGTTCGGCGTACAACGCCAACACGCCCTGATTGGTTTCATCCAGTTCTTCGCGCAGGGCGTTGGCTTCGCCCTGCAATTGCGCGATCAGCGCGGCTTGTTCGTCAACCTGACTCATGGGTGTCTCAGCCATGGGCTGCCTCCAGGGCAATGACCAACACCGTGACATCGTCCCGTCCACGGCAGAAGTCGCGGTGCAGAATGGCGGCAATCACGGCGGGATGGCGATGCACCAGGCCGGGGTAATCTTGCAGGTTCCAACGGGACTGCAGGCCGTCGCTGTACATGATCAATAGCTGTCCGTTCACTTGAGCATAGTCAAAGGGTTGCGCCTTTCGATACTGGCCACCCACGATGCCGGGGTGGGAGGCCAGGCCCCGGGATTTGTCCACGGCGATCAAGCAGGCACCGATATTGCCGATACCGACGAATCTCAGTGCATCGCTGCTGCCGTCGAACTGCGCGATGGCCAAGGCACCGCCGCGGGTGCCGGTCATGGCGTGATGAATGTCTTCAAGAAGCAGCGTCGGTGAGGCGAACGGCGACAGGGCAAAGGTTTTTTCCCCAGCCCGAGCCGCACGCTCGGCCTCTTCGCCATGCCCCAGTCCGTCGATCACCAGGGCACTGATGTGTGTTCCGTCAAACGCCAGGTGCCAGACATCGCCGCAAGCGGGGTCGTTGTGCAACGAATGCTGGCTGACGCCGATCCGTCGATCCGGCGCCTTGTCACTGCGCGGATACAACCGAGTCAGCAACACGGCGCCCCGTGAGTCGGCATAGACGTCGAACACTTCGGTCTGGCGAGACACGGCCCCCAGCCCGATGCCCTGGGTGCCCCCGGTGGAAAATCCGTCGGTCAGGCACGCCTGCAAGTCGAAGCCCTGGGCCCGGTCGATGGCGAGTATTTCGATGCCAGCACCTGAAGCGCGGGGCAACACCCGAAGGTGCAATTCACCCCGGGTGGCGTGTTTGAGAATGTTGCTGGCAAGTTCGGTGGCCACCAGCGCCACACGCCCGGCATCGGTCGCGTCGAAGCCGTGTTGTTCCGCGAGTTTTTGCGCAAAGCGCCGAGCATGACCGATCTGACTGGTGTCTTCGATCGGCAGCACCTGGGTGATGGAACCGCCAATGTTCATGTCCATCGCGTGATCGTCACGCGAGTGCCTTTGCCGGGCGCGGTATCGAGCTCAAACTCTTCCACCAGACGCTTGGCCCCGGTCAGGCCCAGCCCAAGGCCGCTGCCGGAAGTCCAGCCGTCGGTCATGGCCAGTTTGATGTCGGGGATGCCGGGGCCTTCGTCGCGGAAGGTCAGGCGCAGGCCGATGCGCGAGTTCTCGTCGAGGATTTGCCAGTCCATGTCGCCACCACCGCCATAGACCATGGTATTGCGCGCCAGCTCGCTGACGGCGGTCACCAGTTTGGTCAGGTCGATCAGGCGCATGCCGCACTCGGTGGCCAGCTTGCGCGCCATCTGCCGAGCCAGGACCACGTCCTGTTCGATGTGAATCGGGTGAGTGCCGCTGCTGCGCACGGTCATTGTTCGCGTACTCGGTCCTGCAACAGTTTCATGCCGCGCTCGACGTTCAGCGCCGTGCTGACGCCGGGCAGGGTCAGGCCCAGTTCCACCAGTGTGATGGCCACCGCCGGCTGCATGCCCACCAGCACGGTCTGGGCATCCATGATTTTCGACAGCCCGGAGATGGTGCCGATCATTCGGCCGATGAACGAATCCACCATGTCCAGCGCGGAGATATCGATCAGTACCCCGCGGGCCGAGGTGCGGCTGATGCGCTCGGACAAGTCGTCCTGGAGGGTCAGGGCCAACTGGTCATGCATGTCGACCTGGATGGTCACCAGCAGGAAGTCGCCCATCTGCAAAATCGGAATGCGCTCCATCGGCTCAGACCGCCTTGCTGACAGTCAGTCCCAGCCGCGTCAGCGCCAGTTTCAGGGCATCGGCCAGGTTGGCCTTGGTCACCACGCCCTGTAGATCCAGCCCCAGATGCACAATGGTCTGGGCAATCTGCGGGCGTACGCCGCTAATGATGCAATCGGCACCCATCAGGCGAATGGCGGTAACGGTCTTGAGCAGGTGTTGCGCCACCAGGGTGTCGACGGTCGGCACACCGGTGATGTCGATAATGGCGATTTCCGACCCGGTGTCGACGATGCGCTGCAGCAGCGATTCCATCACGACCTGCGTGCGTTGTGAGTCGAGGGTGCCGATCATCGGCAGTGCCAATACACCGTCCCAGAGCTTGACCACCGGGGTCGAGAGTTCCAGCAACTCTTCCTGCTGGCGCTTGATCACCGCTTCGCGGGACTTCTGGAAGGTGCGGATGGTATGCATGCCCAAGGCGTCGAGCAGTTCGGAAACTTCCCAGAGTTGTTCAGCCAGCAGCGCCGGATTGTCTTGATAGTGATTTTGCAGCAGCGCAAACAGCGGGCCTTTGAGCGCAAAAATGAAACTGGCGGTCTGGTGCGAGTCCTGGCCGAGGAGGGCGCGGCTATGGGAAAGCTTTTCGAGAAACTGTCGGATTTCATCCCAGCCAGTGGCCGCAACGTTCTGGCTGTTGCCGTGTTCGAGGCCTGTAATGATCAGTTGCAGAAACTCCGATGTCTGCTGCTTCAGCTCCTGCTCTTTCAGATTGCGCGTGGCACCGCTGGCCTCGAGGCGGTTTGTCCATTCGGCGAGCAGTTGCGCCTGGTTTATTTTTATCGCATCGAGTGTACTGGTTTGCAGTGCCGCCATGAGACGTTGACTCCTTGAAAGTGTGGGCCGGTTCCCCAAAAAACGACCGGTCAAATCAGTGACATTTGCCGTATGAAATAGTTGGTTGTTCTGCCAGGTTTTTTTCATTCGGTGCCTATGGACTCTAGTAGGCGCTGCCGGCTCCTGCAGGGACAGTGATCCATTTGATGGAACGTTGCGTGCCGCAAGGCTTCGAATCTACAAGGCCGACTGTTTCAGCCGCGCACATGCCGTGATGAATGAGGTACTTATGAAAGAAGAACCGATGACGCAGGAGCAGGATCAAACGGGGGCTACGGTCCGTAGAAATGATCCGGCGATTGACCCCAAGGTTCCGGGTGAACCCGGCAGTCAACGCCAGGGAGAAACCGCGGCCCCGGAAAGTGCCGATGAGGCGGTCGACCAGAAGAACCGCCACACCGATAACGACAATGAGTTCAGCCCTGGCTTCAAACCGAATCCGGACCGGCCGAAGCCAAGCGACGACACCGACGCCGACATTGACACCGATGGCGGTTAAACCCGGACTCAGAAAAAGGCCGCATCCATTGATGCGGCCTTTTTTTTGGGTTGAAGTTATTTGCTCGGATGGGCGGCCTGGAGTTTTTTCGCCATCTCCAGATGCTTCTCCAGACCCGGCAACATTTTTTGTGCGAAACCTTTCAGCTCCGTGGCACCTTTGACTTTGTCGTCCGTCACCGTGTTGGCTTCTTTCTTGAACAACTCGATGGTTTCTTCGTGGGCCTTCACCTGGTTGTTGGCGTAGGCCGCGTCGAAGGACTCGTCGCGCATGTCGAGGATTTTCTCTTTCGCCTGCTTGACCAGCGTCGTGGTGTCCGGCACCTCGATGTCGTTCTTTTTCGCCAACGCGGCCAGTTCGTCGTTGGCCTGTGAATGATCTGTGATCATCATGTTGGCGAATTCCTTGATGTCGGCCGACGCGCTTTTTTCCAGGGCCAATCGGCTGGTCTCGATTTCCGCGATACCGCCCGCGGCCGCTTTATCGACGAAGTCATTGGAGGTGGCAGCGCAGGCCATGCCCATGCTGGTGCTCAAGGCGACGGCCAGAGTCAGGTGGCGCAGGGTAAATCCGTCCATTGGTTATTCTCCACACAAGTTTTCATGGGCGATCGAGTGATCGTTAATCTGTGGAGGGCGACGAGCGGACAAAGGTTTTATCGCATTTGCGACAGGACGACGAACGGGCGCCACTGGTCTGATAGGCGGTCGACAGAACCGGCTAACCAAGGCCATTCTGATAGTTGGTGAGCGCAATCGATTCGCGTTTGCCACCGATCAACAAACGGAGGTGTTCCATGCCGGTGCCACACAACCTTTATCTGGACCTGAACATTCCAAAGGAAGTTATCCAGCAAAAACGCACCAAGGATCCGTTACTGGATTCACTGATCAACAAGTATTCGCAGGCGGACGCCGAGGTGGTCAAGGCTGAAACCGCCCAATCGGATGCCCCCAGCGACGACACTCTGAAAAAGCTCAAGGAACAGCGATTGCAGGTCAAGGACAAGATCGTCAAACAACTCCAGGCGTCATCCTGACGCGCCGTGTCCAGCCACCGACCAGCGGTGACTGAAAAATTGGAACGGCGATAAATACCGGCACCTCGAATGATCAGAGTCCGACTGTACGGCTCCATGCGAGGTGCCTAAATGACTGATCCAACCTTCTCCAACAAAGAAAAGTATCCCAGCGAAGAACAGGGTGGCTACGACCCGATGCCCACCCATCCCGAGCCCCTGAGTCCCGGCCGAACCACCGTCAACCCGGACGATGAACCGGGCATCGACGAACTGCCCGATAACGAAGGTGCCATTCCGATGGACGAGGATGACTCCACCACCATGGACCCGGAAAGAGTGCGCGAAGAAACGGACAATGCAGAGAGGGACGGCGAGATCGATCCACGATGACCCTACCGATCCCCTGTGGGAGCGGGCTTGCACCGCGAAGGCGTAGTGTCAGTCAGCATTGCCGTTGGCTGATACACCGCTTTCGCGAGCAAGCCCGCTCCCACATTTGATCTGCGCCGAAGACCCAATTTGTGGTGATTGAAAATCCCTTGTGGGAGCGGGCTTGCCCGCGAAGGCGTAGTGTCAGTCAGCATTGCCGTTGGCTGATACACCACTTTCGCGAGCAAGCCCGCTCCCACATTTGATCTGCGCCGAACACCCAATTTGTGGTGATTGAAAATCCCTTGTGGGAGCGGGCTTGCCCGCGAAGACGGTGTGTCAGTCGATATAAATGTGCCTGACACACCGCTTTCGCGAGCAAGCCTGTTCCCACATTGGTTTGTGTTGTTACAGCGTTTGCATCAACCAGTCCCGAAAGGCCTTCAACGAGGGCAGGGTTTCATTGCGGGTCGGGTACACCAGGTAGTAGCTGCGGCGGCTGATGATCGGCTCACCCAGGCAGGCCAGTTCACCGTTGTGCAGTTCATCCTCGACCAGAATGCGCGGCACCAGGCCGATGCCAATGCCGACCCGCACCGCCTGGATCAAGTGCGAGGTCATTTCGAAACTGGGGCCGATGCGCATTGATCGATGGGGCAGGGAATGGTGGGAAAACCACTCGGCCCAGGCCTGCGCGTTGCTGCTGACATTGAGCAGGAGCTGAGCGGTAATGTGTTGTTCGGCTTCTATCCGTTGTGTCTTGGTCAGTTGCGGGCTGGCAATCACCACCAACTCTTCAGTGTGCAGCCGATGCGCGGTCAGGCCGAGCCAGTCGCCGCTGCCCACGCAAATCGCCGCATCGATTTCGCTGGTATCAAAATCAATGGCCTCAATGCGCGAGTGCAAGTGCACGGTCATGCCGGGGTGCGCCGTGTAAAAATCCTTCAAGCGTGGCAACAGCCATTTCGAGCCAAACGTCGGCAAGGTGGCCAGGCGCAGGCTATGAATGCCTGATTGAAAGGCCATCGCCTGAAGGGTGGCGCTGCGAATCTGCCCCAGCGCTTCGCCCAGTTCGCGCTGATACATGCGGCCAACGTCGGTGAGGATAACTTGTCGGCCTTCGCGACTGAACAAACGCATGCCCAATAACTTCTCCAGGGTTTGCACCTGGCGACTGACCGCACTTTGGGTCAGGGACAGCTCTTGGGCCGCACGGGTATAGCTTTCGTGTCGCGCGGCGGCATCAAACGCCAGCAGCAGCGACATGGAGGGAGTCAGCAGTCTGGGATTCATTCGTTTTAGTCATCAATGTCGGGTGCAATATTCGTTTGTGGTGAGCGTCGTATCCAATGAACATTGGCGCTCTGTGACGAAGGAGACTGGCGTAATCATTCGCTGCCTACAAGTGTTCTTCGTTGATTGACCTGATTTCGACCCGAGACCCACCACGATGATCGCTCAGCTTTTGCCTTCCACTGCATTGACGTCGAACTACCGTCAGTTTCTTTCGGACCTGGCTGCCAGCGGTTTCAAAGGTGAGATCAGCGACGGTTACGCGAGCCGCGTTGTCCTGGCCACCGATAACTCGATCTATCAGCGTTTGCCGCAAGCGGCGGTGTTCCCCCTGGACGCCGATGACGTGGCGCGCATTGCCCGATTGATGGCCGAACCCGGTTACGAACAAGTCGCCGTTACCCCACGCGGCGGGGGCACCGGAACCAATGGCCAGTCATTGACCGATGGCATCGTGGTCGATGTGTCGCGGCACATGAATCGCATTCTGGAAATCAACGTCGAGGAACGTTGGGTGCGGGTGCAAGCCGGTGTCGTGAAGGACCAGCTCAACACCGCGTTGAAGGCGTCCGGGCTGTTTTTTGCGCCGGAACTGTCCACGTCCAATCGCGCGACAATTGGCGGCATGATCAGCACCGACGCGAGTGGCCAGGGCAGTTGCACCTACGGCAAGACCCGTGACCATGTGCTTGAACTCAACACCATTCTGCGCGGTGGCGAGCACTTGAATGGCCGTCCGTTGGATGAGGCTGAACTGGCAATCGAGTGCGCCCGCCAGGACCGTGTCGGTGAGGTTTATCGCTGTGCCCGGCGCATCGCGGAAGAGCAGGGCGACTTGATCAAGGCAAGGTTCCCGGACCTCAACCGCTGCCTGACCGGTTACGACCTGGCCCATTTGCGCGAAGCCGACAACCGCTTCAACCTCAACAGCGTGCTGTGCGGCGCTGAAGGGTCGTTGGGGTTTTTGGTCGAGGCCAAACTGAATGTGCTGCCGATTCCCCGGCACACGATGCTGGTCAATATCCGCTACGCCGGTTTCATGGACGCCTTGCGCGATGCTCGTGCGTTGTTGGCGCACAAACCGTTGTCCATCGAGACTGTCGATTCGAAAGTGCTGTTGCTGGCCATGCAGGACATCGTCTGGCACGGCGTGGCGGAGTATTTTCCGACGAGTGCCGAGCGACCGACGCTGGGCATCAACCTGGTCGAATTCTGTGGCGACGATGCCGAAGAACTTCAGGTGCGGGTGACGGCTTTTATCGAGCATCTAACCGTCGACACGAGCGTCGAACGCCTGGGGCACACCTTGGCCGTCGGGCAAGCGGCGGTCACCAAGGTGTACGGCATGCGCAAGAAGGCAGTCGGGCTGCTCGGCAATATTCAGGGCGAAGCGCGGCCACAGCCCTTTGTGGAAGACACCGCCGTCCCCCCTGAGCGGCTGGCCGACTACATTGCCGAATTTCGCGATCTGCTGGACAGCCATGGCTTGCAGTACGGCATGTTTGGCCATGTCGATGCCGGCGTGTTGCATGTGCGGCCCATCCTCGACATGAAAGACCCGCTTCAGGCGGCGCTGGTCCGGCCGATATCCGATGGCGTTGCAGCGCTGACTCAGCGTTATGGCGGCTTGCTGTGGGGCGAACATGGCAAAGGCCTGCGCTCGGAATATGCGCCTGCATTTTTTGGCGAACTCTATGCTTCGTTGCAAGCGCTCAAAGGGGCGTTCGACCCATTCAATCAACTCAATCCCGGCAAGATCGCGACGCCGATTTCCTCTACGGCGAAGTTGCTGAAAGTCGACGAAGTGCCGCTGCGAGGTGATCTGGATCGGCAGATCGATGAGCGGGTCTGGAAAAGTTATGGCACGGCGATGCACTGCAATGGTAATGGCGCCTGCTACAACTTTGATCCCGATGACGCCATGTGCCCGTCGTGGAAAGCCACTCGCCAGCGCATTCATTCGCCCAAGGGCCGGGCTGCGCTGATTCGCGAATGGCTGCGTCTGCAAGGCGAGGCCGGTATTGATGTGCTGTCGGACGCCTGTCGCCAACCTGCTTTTTTCAGCGGTCTCGCCCGGCGTTGGCGCAATAGCCGGGCACAACGCAACGGCGCGCAGGACTTTTCCCATGAGGTGTACGACGCCATGGCGGGGTGCCTGGCGTGTAAATCCTGCGCGGGACAATGCCCGGTGAAGGTCAATGTGCCGGAGTTTCGTTCGCGTTTTCTGGAGCTCTATCACACCCGTTATTTGCGCCCGCTGCGCGATTACCTGATTGCTTCACTCGAATACACCGTGCCGTACATGGCGAGGATTCCTGGTGTGTACAACGCGCTGATGGGGGCTAATTTCACGAGCTGGCTTTTGAAACGGCATGCCGGGATGGTGGACAGTCCGTTGCTCAGCCGCTTCGATTTTCACGGAGCGATGCAGCGTTGGCAGGTGCGCTTGGCGACACCGCAAACGCTGTCGTCGCTCAGCGAGGAGCAGCGTGCCCGTAGCGTCATCTTGGTACAGGACGCGTTTACCCGTTATTTCGAGACGCCTTTGCTGGTGGACCTGATCGAGCTGATTTCCCGGCTCGGCTATCAGGTTTACCTGGCGCCGTTCAGCCCCAATGGCAAGCCGCTGCAGGTGCAGGGATTTTCGGCAGCCTTCAATCGTGCGGCGGTGCGCAGTGCCGATCAGTTGCGAGTACTGGCGAGTTTTGGCATTCCTCTGGTGGGGCTGGACCCGGCGATGACGCTGGTGTACCGCCAGGAATACCTCAAGGTGCCGGGTATCGAAAACTGTCCGTCAGTGGGCCTGCTCCAAGAGTGGCTGCTGGCTGTTTTGCCAGAACGGTCAGGGCAGATGACGGATGTTGGTTTCCGTCTGTTGTCCCACTGCACCGAGAAGACCAATGCGCCTGCCAGTACCCGCCAGTGGGAGCAGGTGTTCGAGCGCGCGGGGCTGCGGTTGACGACGCAGGCGACGGGGTGTTGCGGCATGTCGGGTACCTACGGCCATGAGGCGCGGAACAAAGCCACGTCGGTGACGATCTTCGAGCAGTCTTGGGCTGGCCATGTCGCGGCTCCGATTGAACAGGGAGAGGCGTTGGCCACGGGGTACTCGTGCCGCAGTCAGGTCAAGCGTCTGTCTGATCAAACCCTGCGCCATCCGTTGCAGGTGCTGTTGGATGTTTATCGGCGTTGAGGCGCCGGTGTGCCTATCCATTCCTGCGGTAACGGCCACTGATGGTTCCGCCCTTACGGCGGGTCACTTTCGAAAAGCGCGAAAGTAACCAAAGCGCTTTTGCCCCATTTCGTTCGGTGCCTCGCTCTGGCTCGGCATGCCCTCGATCCCCTGCGGGAGCGGGTTGGGCATGGGCACGGGGATAGGCGGGTGCGGCCAGTCCGAGCCCCAGACCAGACGCTGATTTTAGTCTGATGATGACGTCGGTTCTGCGCGGCGCGCAGGGGCGCCTTTACATGGGTTTTTCCATCAGGATTGCCGACAAACGGCCCACGGCCGCTGCTTCAACAGCGCCTTCGTTGTCGCCTTCACAGAAGACTGCGCAACACGCGCTGGCATCGTCCTTCGCGCATCGGTAAACCGCGATTACGCTGCCCGGGCCACCGCCGGTGTGTCCGCTCAAGATCAAGCCACCTTCCACCGGACCTTGCATCAAACCGAGGCCGTAACCCGGTGACATCCACGGACGCCCGGGAATCGGTCCGCCGAGTGCGCGTGTCGTTTGCATTTCCTGCAGCAGTGCGTGGGGCAGGAATTGGCCGGCCAGCAGGCGGTCCAGGCAAAGAGCGGCCTCTTCCAGCGGGCCGACGAGCAGGCCGTGATAAACCCAGCCTGGGTCGTAGGTTGGCGCAGCGCCCATGTTCACACCGTCCAGATCGGCGTGTGATTTTGCGAGGCGTACACGAAATAAGCCGAGAGGTGAAAACACGCGTTGAGCAAGAGCCTCTTCCAGCGCGAGGCCAGTCACCCGTTCAAGTAGTCTGGCGACAAACAGATAGCCGACGTTCGAATAGCGCCAACCGTCTCCCGGTAGGTAGCGCAGCCGGGTGGCGTCAAGACGTTGCAGCATGTCATCAGCCGACCAGGGTGTTTCATGGCGGGCAACGGCGGCGTGGTAGTCGGCGAGCTCGCCGTAATCCGCCAGCCCGGCCTCGTGTCGCAGCAGTTGGCGCAGGGTGAAGGGGCCTTCAGGTACCAAGTCGTCAAGCCCGATCAAGCCATCGCGCACCAACGCCAGTGCGGCAGCGGCCAATACGGTCTTGGTAAAACTCCACCAGGGAACGGTGGCATCAGGCTGTTCAGGCGGGAGAGGGGAGCCGTTCGATACAAGGGAAAAAAGCATGGGGTCACTGATCTGGAGGGAGGCGTCGGCGGAGTTTGCCAGAAAGCCTTCTGCCAATTGTGTTCGGATCAGACTTTGGCTAATCTTGCTTAAACACGCATCATCATGCACAAACAGGCAAAAACATGCACGAGCAGCATTCAGCAGCGGAACTCCCTCATCTACGTCGGCAGAAAATCCTCCTGATCCTCGAACGCGACGGCAAGGTCATGGCCTCGGAGCTGAGTCAGCATTTCGCCGTTTCCGAAGACACCATTCGCCGCGATCTGTCGGAGCTCGCCACTGCCGGTCTGGTGCAGCGGGTGCACGGCGGGGCGCTGCCGCGACCCAAGGACACCGGCAAGGATTTTTTCACTCGGGTCAGTGAAACCGATGAGGTGAAAACCCACTTGGCGCAACTGGCTGCGCGCCGGGTGCAGGATGGCCAAATTGTCATTTTCGATTCGGGGAGCACAACGCTACAGATTGCCCGGTCGCTGCCCTCGGACATTGCCATCACGGCCGTCACCGCCTCGCCGATGATTGCGATCACCCTGGCTGAATACAAAGGCATCAAGGTGATTGTGGCGGGCGGTCAGCTCAATCCCGCGACGATGTCTGCCAGCGGTCACGAAACCCTGCGGCTGATCGAGGGCATCAAGGCTGACGTGCTGTTCACTGGGGTTTGCGCCATTCACCCGGACGTCGGCATCAGCTCCCTGCATTTCGATGAAGTGCCGGTGAAACAGGCGATGCTCGCCAGCGCTTCTCATGTGGTGGCCGTGACCACGGCGGACAAACTGGGGGCGGTGGAGCCTTTCGTGGTCGCGCCGTGTGACCGGGTGCATACGCTGATCACTGAGCAGCAGGTGGCCTCGGGCAACGTCGAGGATTATCGACGGCTGGGGATCGAGGTGGTGCAGGTGCAGGTTTGAAACCATCCAACACAAAACCCACATTAGATTGATGTTGGCCTTGGTATTTGTGGCCTGAACCGGTCGACGGTGATTCCTGTCATTTCGACACGCGATCACACATGGCCTGATCGGTCGCCAAACGTAAAAAATAATCCTGAAACCAACGCTTATAATTTTCCTGCGCTTCGGGGTCCGTCTGTCCAAGGGCTTCCATCAGTTTGGCTTCAGGTACTTCTTCCCAGCGGATGGTGGGTTGGTAGGGGACAAAGTTGCGTGTTTCGCGCTCCAGATCGATCAGCTGAATCACTGGGAAATCTTGCCCAAGGCCACCTGCCAGGGCGGTACGAAAGAAGCGCTGCAGTAGCACGAAGTCTTCCAGCGGCGCCATGAAGTCGCCGTACGAAGGACTTTTCAACTGCGTTTTCACATAAGCTGGCAGACGGCTCGAGACTTCCTGGCGCAATTGCTGGAGTTCCTCCGCAGGAAAATCCAACGCAGTGGCGGTCGTTTCGTCGGTCACTTCTCCGGGAACCTGCGCGTTTCGAAGTGAGAAGGTTGTGTGCACCCAAAGGTCGATGTTTCCAAGATGGTCAGGGGAACGTTTCATCCATGACCAGTCCTTTCCGGCTGACACCGCACGCTCACGAAACTGAGAGGTGTGATCCTCAGCAAACCAGTACTGATCCGGCAGGCCTATACCTTTGGCTTTTTCGCACAAGCAGGTGCTCAGTTGAGCATTGCTGACTTGCATGCAGGTTTGTGCGGTGTCGAGGATACGTCCGGAGCCTGACAACTTCTGTTCGTGTTGGGTCGTGAAAGCTTCCAGCGACTTTCGCAGCGCAGGGGTGATTGGCGCCGCCTCGACCTCATCTTTTGACATCAACTTGTCGATTTGCTTTTTGGGACATTCCGCATTGGGGGCAAGCGTCGCCAGCGCTTCTGTCAGATTGACAATGCGCAACCAGCGACTGGTCTGTTGTCGGTCCGATGACAGGTTCTTCATGTTGTTGGGAAGGCTGTTGGAGAAGCTGAACGTGTCGATAATTCGATCGGCTTCTACCACTCTGCACCCCAGTGGCGTGTCGGTCAGCACGGGATGAGTGAACGTCACACGACGGATCATTTTGCCGTCACCCGGAGCAATCGTGACGGCCACCACTCGACCATCTGATGCGTAGCGCAGAGCCTGGTTGACGATTGCCGCATCATAGACGCCCAGATTCACCCAACGATCATTCGACAGGATCTCCAAGGTGACTTTGGTTGTTGTGCCGCCTGATGCCGGTTGAAGGGTCCAGCGAATCTGGTTGGCGTCAATCCCGGCCGGGTGAGTGTCCTGGCCGATCAATACCCCCCGCACACGAAAGCTTTTTGAAGCCACCGTAAAGTTGGTGGCCCGTGTGCGATTGAATGTTCGGTCTGCGGCGTACGCGCCACCTGCGTTTGGTGTGGCGTTACCACCCATACTGCGGCCGTGAGGGGAGGGACTGTCCTGCAAGTCACTGGGGAACAGTTGATCATAGCCACCCAGGCGTTCAGCCAATGCCGCTTTCATTTCGGGCTGATGAAACTCAGCCACCTTGGCACTGACCGCCTCAGCGACTTTTGCTTCGCGCAGGGCTAAAGGGTTTGAAGTCCAGCCCTGGCCTTCGGCATTCATCAGCGACCTGACCAGATTGCGAACGTCGTCTGTTGCGTCAAAGGAAGCCTGACGCGCCGCCACGGCCAAAACATTAGGTCGGGCGGCGCTGATGAGTGCTTCGGTCACCCAGTTCTTCGCCCAGGTTTCTGTCCAGGTCCTGACGGCGTTATTGCCCAGGTCTTTAACCAGTTTTTGCGCTTGTTTGCCCAATTCTGTCGTGGGTTTGACATCTGTGGCCCCAAAGGCCTCGTCCAGTACTTGGGCAATCAGTTTTCCTTGTGCATCCAGCGGTGCGATCGGGGTGCCGTAACGGCGTTCGAGCGTCGCGATTAATTTTTCGAAGAGCTTTGGGTTTTCCTGTTTGAGGCGAGCGACAGAGGGTTCTATTGCTTGCTCGATCTGTTTTTGTGCATTAGCAAAGCCTGCCTTGTCCTCGACAACATCGCCGAGTGTCGCTGCAACTTCCCTCCGGGCTTTCGTCGCGCTGTCGGCATTGGCAGGTACTTCGATGCGTTGCTCGTTCAAGGCAGCCCGGACAAACTCGGACTCACTGCGGTTTGAACGCTTTACCTGCACCCATTGCTCAAGGGCCGTGCTGCGTGTCAGTTCACTGAGGGCCGCCCGAGCGACAAGTCGGGTGGCGGCCTGGACGGTGGGGGCAAAAGCATTTTGCTCGGTTGGCTCGGAGTTGGGCGTCAGCGTCGGGGGGATTGCCGACAGCGCTTCTTCCATCTCACGCTGGGCGTGTTGATCTGCCGCATTCATCCGCAGGTTGTTCACCATCAATTGCATGCTGTTGGCCAGTGGTTCGGCGCTCCAGCCCATCAGAGAAAGAATGAGCAGTGCTGTGGTGATGTAAGACAGCGGCTTCTTCACCAGGCCGAGATCTTTGCCCAATCGCTCGCTGGAAAACACGCGCAACAGGCGCCGCCAGCGACCAGGGGGCTGCAAGGTTTCTTGTTCGGTTGGACGGGTCACCGCCTCTTCGAAATTGAGGTCTTTGCGCGCCCATTCGACCGCCAGAATCGACAGCACTTCTGAGACCTGGTTATGCGTTTGCTCCAGCTCATCATGGGACAGCGCAGCGTCTTGCGTGCCGCTTTCGTGTGCGACCAGGCGTTCAACCAGCTCATCGAGCCTGGCAACCAGTGGACTGAGTTCCGGGTCCGAGCGAGCTATTTCCAGCAGGGAGGGGTCTTCGATGAGTGTGTCATGCAGCTGCTGGGCTTTGGTGCTCCAGGCCTGAGCAACACGCTCGCGTGCCTGGCGCGCGGCAAAATACAACGAAAGGCCGGCGCCGAGTAAACCGAGGATGCCCAGCGTTGTGCCGTATTGGCTGCCGATTTCCCGGGTCACTTCATAGATCGATTGTGCTGAGTCAAAAACCGTTTGTGGTACGACGCTGGTGCTTGTGGCCAGGAAACCGCATGCCCATACGAGCAGGATCACGGTGAAAATAACGATGGCCCCTATCCCCGATAGATCCCGGACTCTCTCCAGCACGACCAGGCTGCCTGCACGGGCCATTTTTTCTCGAAGATCGACCGCCTTCCATCGATCTTTGCTGAGTGGCACAAGCCAGAAGTGACACAAGGCCCACAGTGCAACAAGCAGCATCAAGATTGCGAACGGCGTCATGGCGTTCTCCGACAGACACGGCGCTTGCTTGCAAAGCGTTGACCGTAGAACGCGACTGCCATGCCGATCCTCCTGGAGGCGGAGAAAATCGAAACCACGTTGCTTGTAGACGGCAGTGAGTACAGGTGCGCCGAATCCTGATGCCGCCGTGCCACCCTAGCAGTAAGGTTGCGAAATATTGACAGCGCAACCCGATAAGACGAACGGCTATGGAGTAAACGCAACCTGGGCACATTCAACATCATGTTGCCTGTTAGTCCGCTTTCGCGAGCAAGCCCGCTCCCACAGTTGATTGAGGTGGGTCGCGGTCTCAGCGCCCGGGACAAAACCCCCTGTGGGAGCGGGCTTGCTCGCGAAGAGGCCGGCACATTCAGCATCGATGTTGGCTGTTGGTCCGCTTTCTCGAGCAGGCTCGCTCCCACAGTTAATTGTGGTTTTCAGGGGTTGATCAAGACAGTTCGCCGATACCGTGGGCGCGCTTGCCGAGTTTCATCAGCCAGTAATAACTGCCAGCGGGCACTAGCAACCCGACCAACCAGGCCAGGTCCACGCCATCCAGCGCCGTGGCGACCGGACCGACATACAGCGTGGTGTTCATGAACGGGATTTCCAGGGCAATCGCCAGCAGGAAACTGCCACACGCGATCCAGTTGATCCGCCCATAAACGCCGTTGAGGTCAAAGATGTCATCGATCTGGTACCGGCCTTTGCGCAGGCAGTAGTAGTCCACCAGGTTGATGGCCGTCCAGGGGATCAGGAAGTAGCTCATGAAGAAAATGAAGTTGAGGAAGAAGTTGATGAAGTCGTCCTGACTGATGGTGCACAAGGCTGTCGCCACCAGGCTGATCACCAGCATGAACAGGCCCCGTACCCGAGGTGTCACCTTGAGCCGGGCGAAAGGTTCGATCACGGTGATGGTCGACATGAACGCCCCGTACAGGTTGAACACGTTGATCGACACCTGGCCATAGACGATGAAGGCAAACAGCAGCACGGCGCCGCTGCCGAACAGCCCGGCGACATGCCCGCCGACGTTGCTGGAAAAATCGCCGATACCAACGCTGAGGATGGCACCCAGGATCATCATCCACGCGCCGCCGATCACCGTCCCGGCATAGCTGTACCAAAACACCTGAGCGGTCGGTGTGCGGCTAGGCAGGTAGCGCGAATAGTCGGCGACATAAGGTGCGTAGGACAGCTGCCAGGTCACGGCTATGCTCACCGCCACCAGGAACTTCGACAACGAGAAGCCCGTTGGCAGCCATTGTTCGGCCGGGATCGGCAGTTGCAAGGCGAACAGCGTGGCGGCAATGAACACCCCCACTGAGAGGATCGATAACAGCTTCTGCAAACGGTGAATCAGTCGATAGCCATACAGCGCGACGACGAAGCACAACGCCCCGATCAGATAGATGTTCTCGTCGACCGGCAACGGACTGACGGACGCCAGCGCCTGGGCGGCGAGCAAGGTGTTGCTGACGAAGAACCCCAGGTAAATCAGCATCACGAACAGCAGCGGCAACACCGCCCCCAACACGCCGAATTGGGCGCGGCTCTGGATCATCTGCGGGATGCCCAGTTTCGGCCCCTGGGCGGAATGGGAGGCCATGAAAATCGCCCCCAACAGCGAGCCGATGATGATTGCCAGCGCACTCCAGAACAGGTTCAGCCCCATCACCACCGGCAACACCCCGGAAGCGATGGTGGTGATATTCATGTTGGCGCCGAACCAGATAAAGAACAGTGAGCCGGGCTTGCCATGGCGTTCGGCTTCGGGGATGAAATCGATGCTTCTTTTTTCGACGTGCATGGCGATCACTCCTGAGTCCGGACGAGGTGGTCTTGCAGGCGGGCGATGGTGCTTTGCAGCTCATGGGGCTGGTGGGCGAAGACGTCCGGGCGTTCGGGGATCAGGCTCAGGTAGTCGCGATATTCCAGGGCCCGCAGGCATTGGGCGCAGGTGAGCATTTCCAGGGCATAGACCCAGTTGGCCATGATCAACAGCGCCGAGTAGTGTCCGGCCAGGGTGGTCGTGGTGCAGGCGTCGCTGACCAGGCGAATGTGATAACCCAGGGCGAAGGCATCGAATACGCTGCTGAGCACGCAGACATCGGTCAACACACCGCTGATGATCAGCGTGTCGATGTCCATGGCTTTGAGTCGGGCATCCAGGTCGGTACGGTGGAAGGCGCTGTAGCGGCCCTTGTCGATGATGAGTTCATCCGGCTGCGGCGCCAGACGTTCGATGATTTCCACTTGCCGGGTGCCGGCGCGGTAACTGCTCGGGCCGCCGTCGGCCGCGCGAGGCTCGCCACGGGGCAGGTCACTGCCGTCGGCCTGGTTGATATGGCGGGTATAGATGACAGGCACCCGCTGGCGGCGGGCGGTCTCGAGCAGGGCGGCGGTATGGTTCACCACCGTGTCGAAGTGTTCCAGGACGAAACCGTCCTCCTGTTGCATGTCGATGATCAACAGCGCGTTGTTATTGTTCATTGAGCAAACCTGATCATGGGCAGGACGCTTTCACGTCCCGCCAGCCCGGGTCGATCCGGGCCGAAGCACAATGCACCGCACACGCCTGGCGATTCCCAGACGTGGAGGTGCGTGAATTCCTGTTCGGATGAGCTCAGTGAACTATTTGCCAGAAGCCGTTCTGCTTGGCGGCGACGCTGGCGCGCAGGCGCTTGAAATGCAGGTGCGAAGCGGTCCATTCACCGCGCAGATAAACCTGCGCGGCGCCGGAGGGGAGGGCGAGTGATGGGAGACGACCAGTGATCATTGGAATCGACCCTACACGTCAGTCAGGCCCCCGGCTTCGCGTCCGGGAGCAGGGTGGCGGACTCAGCGAAACGCTGGCACCACGTGCTTGATAAACAGCTCCAGGGATTTTTTCTTCTCCGCATGGGGCAGGCTGTTGTCGCACCAGAAGCTGAATTCGTCGACGCCCAGTTCCTGGTAGTACTTGATGCGCGGAATGATTTCTTCCGGGGTGCCAATCATGGCGGTCCTGTGCAGGCTCTCCAGTTCGAACTCCGGGCGAGCGGCGAATTTCTCTTCCGGGCTTGGCGCCAGGAAGCCGTTGACTGGTACTTCCTTGTTGCCGAACCAGGCATCGAACGTGCGATAGAACTTCGAGATCGCCTGGGCCCCGACTTTCCAGCCCTCGGGGTCGTCGACCGCATGGACGTGGGTGTGACGCAGCACCATCAGCTGCGGGCGCGGCACGTCCGGGTTGTTGTCCAGGGCGGTCTGGAATTTGTTCTTCAGGTCGAGGACTTCTTCGTCGCCCTTCATCAGCGGCGTGACCATGACGTTGCAGCCGTTGGCCACCGCGAAGTTGTGCGAGTCCGGGTCGCGGGCGGCGATCCACATCGGCGGGTTTGGCTTCTGGATCGGCTTGGGTACGCTGGTGGACGTCGGGAATTTCCAGATGTCGCCGTCATGGGCGTAGTCGCCTTGCCACAGCGCGCGCACCACCGGAACCATTTCCCGCAGCGCCTGGCCACCGCTCGATGCCGGCATGCCGCCCGCCATGCGGTCGAATTCAACCTGGTAAGCGCCGCGAGCCAGGCCGACTTCCATGCGACCGTTGCTGATGACGTCGAGCAGAGCGCACTCACCGGCAACCCGCAGCGGATGCCAGAACGGCGCGATGATGGTGCCGGCGCCGAGGTGAATGGTGGTGGTCTTGGCCGCCAGGTAGGCCAGCAGCGGCATCGGGCTAGGCGAGATGGTGTATTCCATGGCGTGGTGTTCGCCGATCCAGACAGTGCTGAAACCGCCGGCCTCGGCCATCAGGGTCAGCTCGGTCAAATCTTCGAACAGCTGGCGGTGGCTGACGCTTTCGTCCCAACGTTCCATGTGTACGAACAGGGAAAATTTCATGACGCTTACCTCGGATCTTTTATTGTCTGTCTGGTATACCATAATACGAAATATCCGCAAATACTTCTATTGCAGCAGTCGCTGAACCTGTGGGAGCGGGCTTGCTCGCGAAGACGGAGTGTCAGTCAACGGTGATGTTGTCTGACGGATTGCTTTCGCGAGCAAGCCCGCTCCCACAGGGTCTTTGCTTATTCAGTTGATATCGGGGTCACGCAAGAACGGGCAGGGCGCCCATCTTGCCGTGGCAATACACCAGTGGCCCGGCGTTCTGCTGGGGCACGATCAGGTTCTTCACGGCGCCGACCATGATCGCGTGGTCGCCCCCTTCATATTCACGCCACAGTTCGCATTCGATGACTGCAGTGGCGTTGGCCAGGATCGGATTGCCCAACTCGCTCAACGTCCACTCGATGCCTTGCGCCTTGTCCTTGCCTTTGCGGGCGAAAGCATAGGCTTCGCTTTGCTGGCCACCGGAAAGCACATGAATGGCAAAGCGCTTGTTCTTGATCAGGACAGGATAAGAATCGGAGCTGTAGTTGGGGCAGAACAACACCAGGGCCGGGTCCATGGACAGCGAGCTGAAAGCGCTGGCGGTCAGGCCGACGATTTGCCCGTCGTCGTCCAGGGTGGTGATGACGGTGACACCGGACGGGAACGAGCCCATGACTTGTTTGTAGATGGCGGCATCGATCATGGGACTGTCCTCGGGTGTTGAAATACGGTTTTTATGGGTTTGTAGGTCTGATGGTATACCGTAATACATAGTTTGCAAGGGCTTTTTCTGCTTACCGATAAACGTATGTTTTCGGTCTTAGACTCAACAAATACGGGGCTCGTAGCCTGGAAGAGCACGTGGAAGCAGGCCAATCTTTCAGATCAGATGCGCCCCCAAACGCCGGATCAGCCTTGTTAAAAAGTTGGAATACCATAATATGGTTCGCATCTGAGGGGCGGCCAAAAGAGTCCCCCCGGTTTGGCTTCATACAAATATAAGATCAGACAAACTCGAGTTCATGCATATGTCCCAGATGTCCCGGCAAGACCCCCTGATCGAGAATCACACGGTCGATTATGTCCCCCTCGCAGAGCGCCACGGGAAGGCCCGCGATCTGTTCACCTTATGGTTCAGCACCAACATTGCGCCGCTGCCCATCGTGACCGGCGCCATGGTGGTTCAGGTGTTCCATCTCGACCTGTTCTGGGGGCTGCTGGCGATTGTCCTCGGGCATATGCTCGGCGGTGTGGTGATTGCGCTGGCGTCGGCCCAAGGCCCGCGCATGGGCATTCCGCAGATGGTCCAGAGCCGCGGCCAGTTCGGCCGTTATGGCGCGCTGCTGATCGTGTTCTTTGCGGCGCTCATCTACATCGGTTTTTTCATCTCCAACATCGTGCTGGCCGGCAAATCGATCGTCGGCATCGCGCCATCGGTTCCGGTGCCAGCGAGCATCCTCATCGGTGCCCTCAGCGCCACCGCGATCGGGGTGATCGGTTATCGCTTCATTCACACCCTCAATCGCATCGGCACCTGGGTCATGGGCAGCGCCTTGCTCGCCGGCTTCCTTTATATCTTTGCCCATGACTTGCCGGCGGACTTCTTCAGCCGCGGTGGTTTCAACCTGTCGGGCTGGCTGGCGACGGTGTCGCTGGGCATCATCTGGCAAATCAGCTTCTCGCCTTATGTCTCTGACTACTCGCGTTACCTGCCGGCGGATATCGGGATTGCCAAGCCGTTCTGGGCCACTTACCTGGGCGCGACACTGGGCACCATTCTGTCGTTTACCTTTGGCGCGGTGGCGGTGCTGGCGACCCCGGAAGGCACCGAAGCCATGGCCGCCGTGAAGCAATCCACCGGCTGGCTCGGTCCGATTCTGATGGTGCTGTTTTTGCTCAACATCATCAGCCACAACGCCTTGAATCTGTACGGCGCGGTGCTGTCGATCATCACCTCGATCCAGACCTTCGCCAGCCAGTGGACGCCAAGCATCAAGCTGCGGGTGGTGTTGTCGAGTGTCGTGTTGGCCGGCTGCTGCCTGGTCGCGCTGGGTGCTTCGGCGGATTTCATCTCCCGGTTTATCGGGCTGATCCTGGCACTGTTGCTGGTGCTCGTGCCCTGGGCGTCAATCAACCTGATTGACTTCTACCTGATCAAACGCGGCCGCTACGACATTGCGTCGATCTTCCGGGCTGATGGCGGGATCTATGGGCGTTTCAATCTGCACGCGATCGTTGCGTATTTCATTGGCATCATCGTGCAGTTGCCGTTCGCCAATACGTCGTTGTATGTCGGGCCGTACGCCAACCTTATCGAAGGCGCCGACCTTTCCTGGCTGGTGGGTTTGGTGGTGACGTGCCCGTTGTATTACTGCCTGGCCACCCGCGGCCAGGCGCAGGAGAGCCGGGCGACGCGACTCGGTTACACCGACTAGTCGAAGTCTTGTGTTCGTCTGAAAATGCCTGGCGTCTGCCGGGCATTTTCGTTTGGTGAGGTTCGCTGCAACTGCCTCGTGAATTAAATCGAACTTCCAGACAATGGCCTATTCCTAACAAACAGATATCAGCGGAGCGCCACCCTGACGCGTCGCGTGATATCTCGCAGGCCTTAATAGCCGTTTGACAGTGCAGTCGAGTGGATATCTGCGAGAAGGTGATTATGCTTCAAGGGACCTTGCAGCGATGCGAGGCGGTCAGCCTGTTTCCATGCTTCGCGAAATTCGTAGTCCGATAACATCAGCCCTAGGGCCAGGGTGCGGCAACGGTAGTGAGGTACTCCGGCCTTCAATAAGAGCAAGACGGAGAAGAATCATGGCCGCAATCGACAATACAGCCACGGGCAGTGCGCCCAAACACGGGATAACCAAGGAGGAGCGCAAGGTCATATTCGCCTCGTCCCTGGGCACCGTATTCGAGTGGTACGACTTCTACCTTTATGGCTCACTCGCCGCGATTATCGCCAAGCACTTTTTCGCCGGCGTCAACGAGACCACTTCCTTCATCTTCGCTCTGCTCGCGTTCGCCGCCGGTTTCGCCGTGCGCCCGTTCGGCGCCATCGTGTTCGGCCGGCTGGGCGATATGATCGGGCGCAAGCACACCTTCCTCATCACCATTGTCATCATGGGTGTCTCCACCGCCATCGTCGGCTTTCTGCCTGGCTATGCGACCATCGGCGTGGCAGCACCGATCATCCTGATCATCCTTCGTCTGCTGCAAGGCCTGGCCCTGGGTGGTGAGTACGGCGGCGCCGCGACCTACGTGGCCGAACATGCGCCGAAGGGCAAGCGCGGTTACTTCACCTCGTGGATTCAGACCACCGCGACCCTCGGTCTGTTTCTCTCGCTGCTGGTGATCCTCGCCTGCCGCACGATCCTCGGCACTGAAGCCTTCGAGGCCTGGGGCTGGCGGATTCCGTTCCTGCTGTCGATCCTGCTGCTGATTGTCTCGGTGTACATCCGCCTGCAGCTCAGCGAGTCGCCGGTGTTCCTGAAAATGAAAGCCGAAGGCAAGTCCTCCAAGGCGCCGCTGACCGAATCCTTCGCCCGCTGGGACAACCTCAAAATAGTGATCATGGCGTTGCTCGGTGGTACTGCCGGTCAGGCGGTGGTCTGGTACACCGGGCAGTTCTATGCGCTGTTCTTCCTGTTGCAGACGCTGAAGATCGAAGCGCAGACGGCCAACCTGCTGATTGCCGGCTCGCTGCTGATCGGCACGCCGTTCTTCGTCATATTCGGCAGCCTGTCCGACCGCATCGGCCGCAAGGGCATCATCATGGCGGGCTGCATCCTGGCGGCGGTGACTTACTTCCCGATCTTCCATGCGTTGACCCAATACGGTAACCCCGACGTGTTCGTCGCGCAGGAGCGGAATCCGGTCACGGTGGTTGCCGATCCCGCCCAGTGCTCGTTCCAGTTCGACCCGGTGGGCAAGGCCAAATTCACCAGCTCCTGCGACCTGGCCAAGACCGTATTGGCGAAGAGGGCCATCCCGTATGAGAACGAGAAGGCCGAGCCGGGCGCTGTCGCGCAGGTGCGCATCGGCAATAAGGTGATCCAGAGCTTCGAGGGCACCGGCATGCCGGCCGCCGACTTCAAGACTAGCAACGACGCCTTTACCGCCACCCTCGGTACCGCCCTCAAGGACGCCGGCTACCCCGAGAAGGCCGACCCGGCCAAGACCAATTACCCGATGGTGCTGCTGCTCCTGACCATCCTGGTGATCTACGTGACGATGGTTTACGGGCCAATCGCCGCGTGGCTGGTGGAACTCTTCCCGGCGCGCATCCGCTACACCTCGATGTCGCTGCCGTACCACATCGGCAATGGCTGGTTCGGCGGCTTCCTGCCTACGGTGGCGTTCGCCATGGTCGCGGCCACGGGTGATATCTACTATGGGCTGTGGTACCCGATCGTCATCGCCGTGATGACGGCCATTCTGGGTACGTTCTTCCTGCCGGAAACCAAGGATCGGGAAATTCATCACACCTAAGATGCATCCGCCCTCTCTCGCAAGGGAGAGGGCAATTTTCCTGACTGCGGGTATCCCTTGTGGGAGCGGGCTTGCTCGCGAAAGCGGCGTGGCAGTCAATAGTGATGCCGAATTTGCCGCCCTCTTCGCGAGCAAGCCCGCTCCCACAAATTCATACGTTGAGCGCCCATCTGCTTGCCTTGCATGTTGTCGAGCTAAATCACGAACAGCCTGACGATGGGGCTGTAAACTAGCCGCCACCTTAATCACCTCAAGCAAGAGATCCCCATGGCAAACCACGACATCACCTTCCTGCCCGATCCCGACCCGGAATCCATCTCCTCAGACGTCGCCGGTTTCGGCGGCTTGTTGGTCTCCACGCAGATTCCTACCCGCGCCAACGGCGATCTGGAGCTGGGTGGCATCGTCGAGCAGAGCGAATGCACCCTGCAGGCGCTCAAGGTAGCGCTGGAGCGCGCCGGCAGTTCCATGGACCGGGTTCTGCACCTGACCATCTACCTCACCGACATGGCCGATCGCGCCGCGTTCAACGAGGTGTACCAGCGCTTTTTCGCCAAACCCTGGCCGGTTCGCGCTGCCGTTGGCGTAGCCGCTCTTGCAGTTGAAGGCATGCGCGTGGAAGTGACCGCGATGGCGGCCAAGGGCTGAGTCTGCGGATACCGGCCACAGCCGAAAGCAGCCGGTCATTACCGGCTGCTTTCAACCCATCGCTCAGATCCGCGCCAGCGCCTGAGCCAGGTCAGCACGCAAGTCTTCGACATCTTCGACACCCACTGACAAACGCACCAGCGCATCGCCGATGCCGAGCTTGGCGCGGGTTTCTACGGGGATGGTGGCGTGGGTCATGATCGCCGGGTGCTCAATCAGGCTTTCAACGCCGCCCAGGCTTTCGGCCAGGGCGAAGATCTGCACACTCTCGAGGAAACGCCTGGCACCGGCCAGGTCGCTGTTCAGGTCGAGGGAAATCATCCCGCCGAAACCGCGCATCTGACGCTGCGCCAGTTCGTGCTGCGGGTGTGACGGCAAGCCCGGGTAATAGACGCGCGCGACCTGCGGCTGACGCTCCAGCCATTGCGCCAGTTCCAGCGCATTGCTGCAGTGACGCTCCATGCGCAGCGCCAGGGTTTTCACGCCGCGCAGGGTGAGAAAGGCGTCGAACGGACCTGCGATGGCACCCACCGCGTTTTGCAGGAAACCCAGGCGCTCGGCCAGTTCCGCGTTCTGCCCGACCACCGCGATGCCGCCGATCACGTCGGAGTGGCCGTTCAGGTACTTGGTCGTCGAGTGCAGCACGATATCGAAGCCCAGCTCCAGTGGACGTTGTATCCACGGGCTGGCAAAGGTGTTGTCGGCCACACAAATGATGTCTCGGTCGCGGCAGATGCGCGCGATGGCCGCCAGGCCGGTAAGGCTCAGCAAGGGATTGCTCGGCGTCTCGACCATGACCATCCGCGTGTCGTCCTGCAGCGCTGCTTCGAATGCCGACAGGTCGGTCAGATCGACGAAACTGAAACGATGCCCGGCGCTGCGCCGGCGTACCTTGTCGAACAGTCGGAACGTACCGCCATACAAGTCATTGCCGGAAACAATGTGCGAGTCAGCGTCGAGCAGTTCGAGCACGGTAGAAATCGTCGCCAGCCCGGAGGCGAAGGCGAAGCCCTGGGTGCCGCCCTCGAGGTCCGCGACGCAACGCTCCAGGGCAAAGCGCGTCGGATTGTGCGAGCGCCCGTAGTCGAAGCCCTTGTGCACCCCGGGGCTCTGCTGCAAATAGGTGGAGTTGGCGTAAATCGGCGGCATCAGCGCCCCAGTCGTCGGGTCGGGCGTCTGTCCTGCATGGATCACGCGGGTGGCGAAGGCGCGTGGCGGGGCGGTTTCATCGTGCTGACTCATGCGAGGGATCTCCTTAAGTGATTGAGCATGTCGACGCGGGTAATCAGGCCGTGGAAGCCCGAGGCGTCAGCGATGATCGCCACCAGCCCGCGGTCGAGTTCCGCCTCCAGCTCCGCCAGACTGGCGCCGGGCGGAAGGGTTTGCAGTTTGTCGGTCATTGCGCTGGAGACGGGCCTACGAAAGTGCGACGCGTCTTCGTGCACGCCAAACAAAATATCGGACTCGTCGATCACGCCGATGAGCCGCTGTCCGCCCACCAGCACCGGCAGTTGCGAGACATCCGCTAGGCGCATGCGCTGGAAGGCGGTGAGCAGCGTGTCGTCCGGACCTACGCTGATCACCCGGCCATCCTCGAAGCGCCGCGCGATCAGGTCGCGCAGATCGCCATAGCGTTTGCTCTGCAGCAGGCCCTGATCGCTCATCCACTGGTCGTTGTAAACCTTCGAGAGATAGCGGGTGCCGGTATCGCAGACGAAGCTGACCACGCGTTTGGGTTCGGTTTGCTCACGGCAGTAGCGCAGCGCCGCCGCCAGCAAAGTGCCGGTCGAAGAACCGCCGAGAATGCCTTCGGCGCGCAGCAGTTGGCGGGCATGATCGAAGCTTTCTTCGTCGCTGATGGAATAGGCGTGGCGCACGCTGGACAGGTCGGCAATCGATGGGATGAAGTCTTCGCCGATGCCTTCCACCGCCCAGGAGCCGGGCGTGCCGAGGGTACCGCTGCGGCTGTATTCGGCCATCACCGAGCCGACCGGATCAGCCAGCACCATGACCAGGTCAGGCTGCACGCGACGAAAAAAACGCGTCAGCCCGGTCAGCGTGCCGGCCGAACCGACGCCGACGACGATGGCATCCAGATCATGTTGGGTTTGCGCCCAGATCTCCGGTGCGGTGCTGCACTCGTGGGCTAGCGGGTTGGCCGGATTGTTGAATTGATCGGCGAAGAAAGAATCGGGAATTTCCTGCGCCAGCCGGGCGGCAACGTCCTGGTAGTACTCGGGATGGCCCTTGCCGACGTCGGAGCGGGTGATATGCACCTCGGCGCCCATGGCCTTGAGGTGCAAGACCTTTTCGGTGGACATCTTGTCCGGTACCACCAACACCACCCGGTAGCCCTTGGCGCGGCCAACCAGGGCCAGGCCCAGGCCGGTATTGCCGGCGGTGGCCTCAATGATGGTGCCGCCGGGTCGCAGGCTGCCATCACGTTCGGCGGCGTCGATCATCGCCAGGCCGATGCGGTCCTTGATCGAGCCGCCGGGGTTCTGTGATTCGAGTTTGAGGAACAGGGTACACGGGCCGGTATCGAAGCGGCTGACCCGCACCAGCGGCGTATTGCCGATCAGTTCGAGTACGGCGGGGCGGGAATCGTTGGGCATGTCTTCACCTCTCGCTGCGGGAAACCCGCACTGGATGGACAGCAACCAGCGGCCAATCATCACGCGCCAGTCGCAAGCAATTCATCGCTTGGACCATAGGCCGGGATTGCGCCACCCGCAACTGTGCACAGCCAGTCGGTAGCGTCTGAAAGAGGGAAAATGCGAGCAGGGAAGCGGCCGCCGCAGCCCGACGCTGCGGCGACCAGAGGGTGACACGTGACGGCTGGCCCACTGGCATGGGCCAGGGATTAATGGGCGCCGGCGGCCTTGTTCAGATCGCTTTCGGTCCATTCGGTGTACACGCAGGCATCGGCGGTGGCCCAACGCACTTGCACCGGGTCGCCGGCCTTGAGCGGCATGCCGGCAGCGGAAAGCGCCTTGACGGTCATCGACGTGCCGCCCGCGGTCACCACGCTGCAGGTCTGGCTTTCGCCAAGGAACAACACTTCCACGACCTTGGCCGAGACTTCGTTCCAGCCAGCGGCCAGCGGTTCCTGAATGGCTTGCTGGACGCTCAACGCCAAGGCTTTTTCCGGGCGAACCATCAGCAGCACATCCTGATCGATTTGCAGGCCGGCGGTCAGGCGTATGGACAGCGCCTGACCTTCGAAACCTGCCACGGCGTTGCCCTGGGCCTTGAGCTTGAGGAAATTGGAGTTGCCGAGGAACGAGGCGACAAACGCATTCGGCGGATTTTGGTAAAGGTCGTAGCCGCTGCCCAGGCCGACGATCTTGCCGTGGCTGAAAATCGCGATGCGCTGGGACAGGCGCATGGCTTCTTCCTGATCGTGGGTCACGTAGACGATGGTGATGCCCAGACGCCGATGCAACTGGCGCAGCTCGTCCTGCAAGTCTTCGCGCAGTTTCTTGTCGAGGGCGCCGAGGGGTTCGTCCATCAGCAGGATGCGTGGCTCATAAACCAGCGCCCGGGCGATGGCGACCCGTTGCTGCTGGCCACCGGAAAGCTGCGAAGGGCGGCGATGGGCGAACTGTTCCAGTTGCACCAGCTTGAGCATCGCGTCGACCCGGCGTTCACGTTCGGCGCTCGCCAGTTTGCGAATCGCCAATGGGAACGCGATGTTGTCGCGCACTGACAAATGCGGGAACAGCGAATAACGCTGGAACACCATGCCGATGTCGCGCTTGTGCGGCGGCACGTTGACCAGGGATTGGCCATTGACCAGGATCTCGCCGCTGCTCGGCGTTTCGAAGCCGGCGAGCATCGACAGGGTGGTGCTTTTGCCGGAGCCGCTGGAGCCGAGGAAGGTGAGGAATTCACCGTCCTTGATGTCCAGCGAAATGTTGTCCACGGCGGCGAAGTCGCCGTAGTGCTTGTTCAGGTTGCGCAGGCTTACCAGAGGCTGGTCATTTTGCTGCGCGGAATCTTTGATCACTGCACTCATGTCGTACTCCTGGCGCTCAAGCGCGGATTTCATTGCGCCGGCGAACGGCGGCGGCGATCACCATGACCAATACCGAGAGGCCGATCAGCAGCGTCGAAGCGACGGCGATCACGGGCGTCAGGTCCTGGCGCAAGGTGGTCCACATTTTCACGGGAAGGGTTTGCAGGGTCGGGCTGGCCATCATCACGCTCAGCACCACTTCATCCCAGGACACCAGGAACGCAAACAGGGCGCCGGCCACCATCCCCGGACGAATCGCCGGAAAGGTCACCTTGAACACCGCTTGCAGGCGTGACGCACCGCAGATCACCGCCGCATCCTCGATCGACTGATCGAACAGCTTCAGCGAGTTGATGATCGAGATGATGGTGAACGGCAAGGCAACGATCACATGGCTGACCACGAACGCGAACATCGTCCCGGTGTAGCCCAGCTTGAGAAACAGCGCATACACCGCCACCGCGATGATCACCAGCGGCACGATCATCGGCAGGGTGAACAGGCCGTAGAGCATTTCCCGACCGGGGAAGCGGCCACGCACCAATGCGAAAGCAGTCGGCAAGCCCAGCGCCACGGCGAAGAAAGTCGTCAGCACCGCGACCTTGAGGCTGGCCATGGCCGCGTTCATCCACTCGGGGTTGGAGAAGAACTGGCCGTACCATTTCAGCGTCCAGCCCGGTGGCGGGAACACCAGCCACTGGGACGAGCCGAAGGATAGAAGCACGATGAACACGATCGGCAGCAGCAGAAACAGCGCGATCAAACCCGTCGTGAAATACAAGCCGAAGCGCATGCGCCGGCTCATGGCATTGGGGGTCAGGAGCATGACGGCTTACCTCGCGTTGCTGGCGCCAACCGGGGATTCCGGCTGAAGCTTCAGATAGAAGTAGAACAACACCAGCGTAATGACGATCAGCAACGCGGCACCGGCGCTCGCCAGGCCCCAGTTGAGGAACGATTGCACCTGCTGAATGATGAACTCGGGCAGCATCATGTTCTGCGCGCCACCCAGCAGCGCCGGGGTGACGTAGTACCCAAGGGACATCACGAACACCATCAGGCCACCGGAGAACAATCCCGGCCGGCACAGTGGCAGGAACACCCGGAAAAAGTTGGTCCAGGGGCTGGCGCCACAGATCGAACCGGCTTGCAGGATCATCGGGTCGATGGCCTGCATGGTCGCCTGCAGCGGCAGCACGATGAATGGGATCATGATGTAGCTCATGCCGATCACCACGCCAGTGAGGTTATGCACCATCTCCAGCGGCTGATCGATGATGCCCATCGCCATCAACGCCTTGTTGATCACCCCGGAGGCTTGCAGCAGCACCAGCCAGGAATAGGTCCGGGCGAGGAGGCTGGTCCACATCGACAGCAGCACGATGTTGAGGATCCAGCGACCCCAGCCCCGGGGAACCAGGGTGATGGCCCAGGCCAATGGAAAACCGAGCAGCAGACTGAACAGCGTTACCAGTCCGGCTACCGAGAAGGTGTTGAGCAGTACTCGGGCATACGCAGAGTTGGCAAACAACTGTTCGTAGTTGCCCAGCCCCGGTACGGGCTCCAGAACGCCCCGCAGCAGCAGGCCGATCAACGGCGCCAGAAAGAACAAGCCGAGGAACAACAAGGCGGGGATCAGGTTACCCGCGCCACGCCAGCGCTGTGCCAGGGAAGGGGATTGCGTCATCACAGCCGCCTTGCCGGAAGCCGAGCCGGCAGCGCCAGCGGCGCTCCCGGTCGAAGTGGGTTGACGGGACGCGGTTGCCGTCATTTTCATTTGACCAGCCATTCGTTCCACCGTGTCGCGATGGCCGGACCGTTTTTGGCCCAGTACGCGAAATCAAGAGTGATCTGATCCTTAGCGTAGGCAGTCGGCAGGTTAGGGGCCAGCACCGAATCCAGGCGCGACACGCTGTCGACGTTGACCGGCGCATAGGCGGTCAGGTTGGAGAAGTCGGCCTGTCCCTTGGCGCTGCTGGCGTTGGCCAGGAACTTCATCGCGGCGTCCTTGTTTTTCGATCCTTTCGGGATCACCAGAATGTCAGCCATGACCAGGTTCTGTTTCCAGCTCACACCGACGGGGGCGCCGTCTTCTTGCAAGGCGTGAATCCGGCCGTTCCAGAACTGCCCCATGCTCGCTTCGCCGGAGGCCAGCAACTGTTGCGACTGCGCACCGCCGCCCCACCAGACGATGTCTTTCTTGATGGTGTCGAGTTTCTTGAAGGCGCGATCCAGGTCCAGCGGATAGAGCTTGTCGGCGGTTACGCCATCGGCCAGCAGGGCCAGCTCGAGCACGCCAGGGCTTGGCCATTTGTAGAGGGCGCGTTTGCCGGGGTAAGTCTTGGTGTCGAACAGCGCGGACCAGTCTTGAGGTTTTTTGGCACCGAGCTTGCTTTCGTTGTAGCCGAGGACGAAGGAGAAAAAGAACGAACCGACACCGTGATCGGAGACAAACCGCGGGTCGATTTTATCGCGCTGGATCACCGAGAAATCGAGGGGTTCGAGCAGGCCTTCAGCAGCGGCGCGCAAGGCGAAGTCGGCTTCCACATCGACCACGTCCCACTGCACATTGCCGCTTTCGACCATGGCTTTGAGTTTGCCATAGTCGGTCGGGCCATCCTGGACCACCGTGATGCCGCTGGCCTTGCTGAACGGATCGGCCCAGGCCTGTTTTTGCGCATCCTGGGTGCTGCCACCCCAACTGACGAAGTTGACGCTTTGGGCCGCCATCAACGCCTGGCTGGTCACGCTCAGAAGTCCCGCAAACAGTATTGCGGTTGCACGTTTGTTCAACACCATTTTCACGCCCTCATTGTTGTGTTTATGAGCGGGGGCTTTTGAGTGCCCGCCTATCGGGAGCAGCAGGTCCATCGGGCCAGTTATGGTCGTCCGGTCTATGGAATATCATATTATGGTATTCCAAACTTTCTGCAAGCACTTTGCCTTACCGGCTATCAGCCAAACGTGGATTTTTTGTGATCCTGGGGCTTGTCCCAGGTTAGTCATTCAACGCAATCCATTGTGGGAGCGGGCTTGCTCGCGAAAGCGGTGTGTCAGGCAATATCAATGTCGACTGACACTCCCTCTTCGCGAACAAGCCCGCTCCCACAGGGGCAAGCCCCATCGAATCACTCGGTGAAGGGAATGCTTTCGACCACTTCCAGGTCGTAGCCGGTCAAACCGGCGTACTTCAACGGTGGGCCGAGATGGCGCAGCTTGCCCACGCCGAGATCCTGCAGAATCTGCGCCCCGGTACCCACTTCAGAATAGATGCGTGACTGCGAACGGCTGAATTGTCGTGGCGGTTGGGTCAATTGCGGCACACGCTCGAGCAACGCTTGCGACGACTCATGATTGGCCAGCACCACCACCACGCCGCGACCTTCTTCGGCCACGCGCTGCAAGGCCGCCCAAAGCGTCCAGTTGGAAGGGCCGCTGTATTCAGCGCCAACCAGATCACGCAAGGGATCGATTACGTGCACGCGCACCAGCGTCGGTTCATCCCGGCGCAAATCACCCATGACCATTGCCATGTGCACGCCGCCTTCGATGCGATCCTCAAAGGTGATCAGGCGGAAGGTGCCATGCACGGTCGGCAGTTCACGTTCTCCGATGCGCACCACCGTGTGTTCCGTGCTGAGGCGATAGTGGATCAGGTCGGCGATGGTGCCGATCTTGATCCCGTGTTGGCGCGCGAACACTTCCAGGTCCGGACGCCGGGCCATGGTGCCGTCATCGTTCATCACCTCGACGATCACCGAGGCCGGGGTGAAACCGGCCAGACGCGCCAGGTCGCAACCGGCTTCGGTGTGACCGGCGCGGGTCAGCACGCCACCTTCCTTGGCACGCAATGGAAAGATGTGGCCCGGTTGTACAAGGTCGGTGGCCCCGGCATTGGCGGCAACGGCGGCGGCAACGGTACGGGCCCGATCGGCGGCGGAGATGCCGGTGGTCACGCCGACGGCGGCCTCGATAGACACGGTGAACGCCGTGCTGAACATGCTGCCATTGCTCGGCACCATTTGCTCCAGCCCTAGGCGCTTGCAGTGTTCGTCGGTCAAAGTCAGGCAGATCAGGCCGCGGGCTTCACGGGCCATGAAGCTGATGGCTTCCGCTGTGCAGCAGTCGGCGGCCAGCAGCAGGTCACCTTCGTTTTCCCGGTCCTCGTCATCGACCAGCAGCACCATTTTGCCTAGCCGATAGTCTTCGATTATTTCTTCGATGCTGTTGAAGGCCATGTAAGGATTCTCAGTGTTTGTTGGAAATATTATGTGGTATACCATAATACAAAATAAACCGAGAGGTCACTATGAAGGCGTACTGGATTGCTCATGTAGATGTCACCGACCCCGATCAATACAGCCAATACACCCAGCGAGCGCCGGCAGCTTTCGCGTTGTATGGCGGGAGGATGTTAGCCAGGGGCGGGCGTAGCGAAGCGCTGGAAGGGCGGCCGACGCCGCAACGCAACGTGGTGATCGAGTTCGACTCCTACGAACAGGCGTTGGCCTGCTATCAGTCTGAGGAATATCAGGAGGCGAAACGGCACCGTGAGGGTGTGGCCCGGGCGGAGATCATTATTGTCGAGGGGGTGGCGCCGTTGTGATTTGTGGGACATCACACAATCTGGAGCTCGTGAAAGCCGACCGGGATCTTGCCCCGCCATTCGGAGCCTCGCTCCGGCATTGCTCCGGGGGCCCGCTGCGATCGGCTATCCATGCCGAGCTGCCCCCTGCGCAATACCTGCGTTCGGCCTCTGGGAAAGGGGCGATCAGATCCAAAGCAACGGCAACGGCAACAGCAGCGGCAAGATCAACAGCTTCGCGAGCAAGCCCGCTCCCACAATGGATCGGCGTACACCTTTCGCTTTTCCCCACTCAACAGGCCGAGCGTTAGCTCGCCTGCAGCTTTTGATCTTGACGCACCGCCCCCACGGAGCAGGACCGGAGCGAGGGCACCCTGAGCCTAAGCGAAGGGCCGAACGGAAGAGGCAAAAGCGCTTTGGTTACTTTCGCGCTTTTCGAAAGTGACTCGCTGTAAAAGCGAAACCGCCAGCCGCCGTTACCAAAGAAACGGATATGTACACGACCAACGGAGGCAACTACCGAATAAAGTGAATCTTGCCGGTATCGTCGTTACCAATGTAAATCCCATAAACCCCAGCCTGCCGCTCCTCGATATAGCGCTCAAGAATCTGCCGGATCGCCGGGTAGTAAATGCTGTCCCAGGGAATATCCTCGGGCGCGAAGAATTTGTAGTCCAGGGTTTCCGGCCCGAACTGCCCGGTAATCTCCAGAGCGATGGCACGGAAGATGATGTACACCTCACTGATCTTCGGCACGCTGAAAATCGAGTAGGGCGAGAGAATTTCCGCACGCACGCCACTCTCTTCCCAAACTTCCCGCAACGCCGCTTGTTCAGTGGTCTCGCCACCTTCCATGAACCCCGCCGGCAGCGTCCAGGTGCCAGGACGCGGCGGGATGGCGCGCTGACAAAGCAAATACTTACCGTCCTGCTCGATGATGCAGCCGGCAATGATTTTCGGATTGATGTAATGGATGTAGCCGCAGCCGCAGCACATCAGGCGCTCGTGCGTATCGCCCGGCGGAAGCTGAGACCTGAGGTCATTGCCGCCGCACTTTGGACAAAAGCTCGGGCTGAACATCTTCAGCGACCTATGCGGGGTTCTTTAAGCGCGATCGGCAGCGTGATCTCAGGGATCGCCCCGGTCTCTTCCTGCTTGCGCTTGAGGTATTCCAGGGCGACCGTCGCGGCGGCGCGCACGTGGTTGACACAGGCCTGGTGGGCGGCGAGGGGATCGCCGCTCTTGATCGCTTCGACAATCCGCTCCATTTCCTGATTGCTCGCACCACGACGGTTTTCCTGGGACACCGAGGTTGCGCGCAAATAGCTGATTCGTGCCTGCAACTGGCGCAACTGCAGCGCCGCGACATGGTTGCCGGAGCCTTCGAGCAGCACGTCATAAAAACCCTGGACCGAGTCGATGACCGTTTGCAGCTCGCCGTCCTTGAGGGCCTTGCGGTTTTCCTCGAGGGCTTTTTCCAGGGCCTTGATGTCCTTGGCCTTGGCGCGCAGGGTAAACAGCTGGACGATCAGGCCTTCGAGCACGCAACGCAGCTCATAGATATCGACGGCATCGGCCAGCGTAATGATCGCGACCCGTGGTCCCTTGGCGTCGGCGAATTCCACCAGGCCTTCGGATTCCAGGTGACGCAAGGCTTCGCGTACCGAGGTGCGACTGACGCCCAGGCGATCGCACAGATCGCGCTCGACCAGACGGTCTCCCGGCAGAAGCTGGAAGTTCATGATGGCGCTTCGCAGTTTATCCAGCACGATTTCGCGCAGGGTAACGGGGTTGCGATTGACCTTGAAGCTGTCGTCGAGTGGCAGGCGTTTCATGGGGTCCGCTCTGAATGTGGCTGTCCATGCAAAAAGAGCACTTCGATCGCAAGAATCTCCGTGCTCGGTCAGATCAAACAGCCAAGGGTTAACTGGAGGCCTCGGCATCGGATTCGGCGAACGCTTCACGGGCAAGCCGGAAACTGTCTACGGCAGCGGGGACACCGCAATAAATACCGACCTGAAGCAGAATTTCGCGTATTTGTTCACGAGTCAGCCCGTTACGCAAGGCGCCACGCACATGCAGCTTGAGTTCGTGAGGCCGGTTGAGGGCCGAAATCATGGCCAAGTTTATCATGCTGCGTTCTTTAAGCGACAAGCCCTCACGGCCCCAGACGTGACTCCAGCAGTATTCGGTGACCATCTCCTGCAGCGGTCGAGTGAAGTCGTCGGCGTTCTCGATGGAGCGGTTCACGTAGGCTTCGCCCAGCACCTGGGTGCGGATTTTCAGCCCTTGTTCATACTTCTCGTTGCTCATCGTCGTGTGCTCCCAAAGTCGTCGAGCCCACCCATCAGGGTGTATTTGAGTTCCAGGTAATCATCGATGCCGTACTTGGAACCTTCGCGGCCCAGCCCCGAGGATTTGATCCCGCCGAAAGGTGCGACTTCAGTGGAAATCAACCCTTCGTTGATTCCGACCATGCCGTACTCCAACGCTTCGCTCATGCGCCAGGCGCGGCCCAGATCCCGGGTGTAGCAATAAGCGGCAAGACCGAATTCGGTGTCGTTGGCCAGGTGCACAGCCTGGGCTTCTGTGTCGAAGCGGAACACCGCTGCCAGCGGGCCGAAGGTTTCTTCCCTGGCAACTTTCATCTGCGTGGTGATGCCAGACAAAACCGTCGGCTGGAAGAACCCGTGCCCCAGCGGATGGCGTTCGCCACCGCAGAGCAATCGGGCGCCCTGAGCCAGCGCGTCTTGAACGTGATCTTCAACCTTGGCCACGGCACGCTCGTTGATCAGCGGGCCCTGATTGACGCCTGCATCGAAACCGCTGCCGACTTGCAGTTGAGCCACGCGCTCGGCCAGCCGCGTGACGAAGGCGTCATGAATGCCGTCCTGCACCAGGAAGCGATTGACGCAGACGCAGGTCTGCCCGGCGTTGCGGAATTTGGCGATCATGGCGCCGTCCACGGCACGCTCCAGATCAGCATCATCGAAGACGATAAAGGGCGCATTGCCCCCCAGTTCCAGAGAAACTTTTTTCAGCGTCGACGCGCACTGCGCCATCAGCAATTTGCCAATGGCGGTGGAACCGGTGAACGACAGCTTGCGCACCAGCGGGCTGGCCGTCAGCTCGGCGCCGATGGCCACGGCGTCGCCGGTGATCACATTGAAAATGCCCGGTGGAATCCCGGCCTGCTCTGCCAGCGCGGCCATGGCCAGGGCGCAGAACGGTGTTTCCGGTGCCGGTTTGACGATGCACGGGCAACCGGCCGCCAGCGCCGGACCGGCCTTGCGGGTGATCATCGCCGCCGGGAAATTCCACGGGGTGATGGCCGCGACGACACCGATCGGCTCTTTGCTGACGACGATGCGCGCATCACCTTTGTGACTGGGAATGGTGTCGCCGTAGATGCGTTTGGCTTCCTCGGCGAACCACTCGATGAAGCTGGCGGCATAGAGAATTTCGCCCTTGGCTTCGGCCAGTGGCTTGCCTTGTTCGAGAGTGAGGATTTCTGCCAATGCATCGGCGTTTTCCAGCATCAGGGCATGCCAGCGTTTGAGCGTCTGGCTGCGCTCCTTGGCGGTCAGCGCACGCCACGCGGGCCAGGCTTTATTGGCCGCGACGATGGCCTGACGGGCGTGCTCGGCGCCAAGATTCGGCACCCGGCCGATCAGCTCGCCGGTGGCCGGGTTGAAGATGTCCTGTTGCGCACCGTCTGGCGCATCCAGCCATTGGCCGTTGATATAGGCCTGCTGGCGGAACAGTTGCGAAGCTGCTGGGCTCATGCTGGCTCCTGAAAAATGGGGGGGACCTGTGGGAGCGGGCTTGCTCGCGAAAGCAGTGTGTCAGTTGACATCAATATTGACTGACCCACCGCTTTCGCGAGCAAACCCGCTCCCACATGAAAAAAGCATCAGGCCAGGGTGGGCAGCGGGCCCAGCTTGCCTTTGTGGTAGATCATCGGCGTCACCGGCAGCTCGGGCAGAATCAGATTCTTCACCGCGCCGACGATGATCGCGTGATCACCTCCGTCATATTCACGCCACAGTTCGCACTCGATGATCGCCGTGGCTTTGCCCAGCAACGGGTTGCCCAGTGCGCTGAGGTGCCAGTCGATGCCGTTGGCCTTGTCCTTGCCTTTTCCGGCGAACGCATAGGCTTCGGCGGTCTGGTCGGCGGACAGCAAGTGAATCGCGAACTGCTTGCTGTCGCGCAGGATCGGGTAAGTGTCCGAGGCGTAGTTGGGGCAGAACAGCACCAGTGCCGGATCAATCGACAGCGCACTGAAGGCGCTGGCGGTAATGCCGACGATGCCGCCGTCCGGGTCCAGGGTGGTGACCACCGTGACCCCGGATGGAAACGAGCTCATGACGTCTTTGTAAATGCCGGGTTCGATCATTTCGCAGGACTCCTAGCGCATCACAAACGGATCAGGCATCGGCGCCTGGGAGAGGTTGATCCACACTGTTTTCAGCTCGGTGTAGGCCAGCACCGAATCGATGCCGCTCTCGCGTCCATAGCCGCTGTTCTTGAAGCCGCCAATCGGCGCCATGGCCGAAACGGCGCGGTAGGTATTGACCCAGATGATCCCGGAGCGCACGTCACGGGCCAGGCGATGGGCGCGGCCCAGGTCGCGGGTCCAGATGCCGGCGGCGAGGCCGAACTGCGAGTCGTTGGCGATCGCCAGGGCTTCGGCTTCGTCCTTGAAACGGATGACCGAAGCCACCGGACCGAAGACTTCTTCTTGCATGATCTTCATCGAGTTGCGATCGCATTCGAACAACGTCGGCTCGTAGAACCAACCTTCGCCCAGATTCTGCGGACGCTTGCCGCCCAGACGCAGACGCGCGCCCTCGGCGATGGCATCGGCCACCAGGCCTTCAACCACCGCCAGTTGCTGCGCGGTAGCCATCGGACCCATTTCACTGCTGTCTTCCTGTGGGTTGCCGATTCGGATGCGTTTGGCGCGTTCGACCAGTCGCTCGACGAACTCGTCATAGATTTCGTCCTGCACCAGCAGTCGCGAGCCGGAGACGCAGCTCTGTCCTGAGGCTGCGTAGATCCCGGCAATCGCGCCGTTGATGGCGCTGTCGAGGTCGGCGTCGGCGAAGATAATGTTCGGCGACTTTCCGCCCAATTCCAGGGATAGCTTGGCGAAGTTCTCGGCGCTGCTGCGCACCACATGCCGCGCCGTGGCTGCACCACCGGTGAAGGCAATCTTGCGGATCAGCGGATGGCGGGTGAGGGCTGCGCCAGTGCTTGGGCCGTAGCCGGTAACGACGTTGACCACGCCTGGCGGGATGCCTGCTTCCAAAGCCAGACGGGCCAGCTCAAGAATGGTCGCGGAAGCATGCTCCGATGGTTTGATCACGATGGTGTTGCCCGCCGCAAGGGCCGGGGCCAGTTTGATCGCGGTCAAGTACAACGGGCTGTTCCAGGGAATGATCGCGGCGACCACACCCATGGCTTCGTGCACGGTGTAGGCAAACAGATCGGGCTTGTCGAGGGGCAGGGTGCCGCCTTCGAGCTTGTCTGCCAGGCCTGCGGTGTAGTGGAAGAACTCCGGCAGGTAGCCGACCTGGCCGCGGGTTTCGCGAATCAGCTTGCCGTTGTCGCGGCTTTCCAGCTGCGCCAGTTGTTCTTTGTTTTCGGCGATCAGATCGCCCAGGCGTCGCAGCAATTTGCCGCGAGCGGTGGCGGTCAGGCCGCGCCAGGCCGGGCTGTCGAAGGCCGTTTGCGCGGCCTGCACGGCGCGCTCGACGTCGGCTTCATCGGCATCGGGCAATTGCGCCCAGGCTTCGGCCAGGGCCGGGTTCAGGCTTTCAAAGGTCTTGCCGGACAGGGCATCGACCCATTCACCGCCGATGCACATCTGGAAGCGTGCGAGTGTCATGCAACGATCCCCTTTATCTGGTTTTGTCGGGAGTGCGCGGTGGCGAGAAACTCCAGCAACAGCTGGTTGACCAGGCGCGGCGATTCTACGGGCATCATATGCCGCTGATCGGCGAGTACGGCAACTGTCGCGCCGGGAATGCGCTCGGCCAATTGTTTGGCCATTTCCGGTGTCGAGCCCGGGTCAAGTTCGCCGGTGGCGACCAGTGTCGGCACCTGAATGCTGGCCAGGTCCTCGGCGCGATACATGTCCTGGGTCGCGAACAATTCGTAGGTGGTCAGGTAACCCTGCGGATCGTTCCCTGCCAGGGTCTGGCGCAGGGCGGTGATCTGAGCGGGATTGGCCGCCTGGTATTCGCGGCTGAACCAGCGAGACAGGGCGGCTTCGGCGTTGGCATCCGGCCCGTGTTCAGCCGCCTGAGCGGTGCGGGCAATGACGCCGGCGCGTTGTTCTGCGCTGCGATTGAACACGCTGTTGAGCACCACCAGGCCTTGCAGGCGTTGCGGGTAATGCAGGGCAAAAGCCCGTGCGACCAACCCGCCCATGGAAAAACCGATCACCGTCGCCTGAGGCAATTGCAGGTGATCGAGCAGCTCCAGCAACTGGTCGGCATAACCGAGCAAAGGGGTGCCGCTTTCCGGTCGCGGGCTGGCGCCATGCCCCAGCATGTCGTAGGCAATCACGCGGTATTTCGTGGCCAGGCCAACGACCTGGCCGCCCCACATTTCTTTATTCAGGCCCACGCCGTGGATCAAAACCACAGGCTGGCCTTGGCCGGTCGCCAGGTAACTGGTGCCAGCCGGGGTGTGTTCAGCGGTGAGCCGAATCATGGAGCGCTCCTGCATGCCTTTTTGTTGTAGTGACTGACCTTGATTACTGAGCGTTCTCCGCTGCCAGTTCTTCCAGGTCGATGTAACGGTTGCCGATGCGTGGGTGCAGGCGGCCGCCATCGGCGCAACCCAGGACCACCACGATTTCATCGGCGCGCGGCGCGTCTTCGATCTTCATTTCCAACGTGATGTAGTGCGAACGCAGGCCTTCGTCGTCCTTGTGCATCATCGGAATCTGGATCGAGGTGCCCGGGCCGCCGCGCTTGTTGGTGAAGCTCAGGTAGCTCTTGGCTTTCACCGCTTCGCGATAATGGTTGCCGAAGCGCAGGGTGTGGATGACGGCAGAGGCGTGCTCGATTTCACCGTCGGCGCCCACCACGGCAGCCTTGCCATAAGCCTCGATCTTCTCGGCACCGCCGATGATGCCCACCAGGCGTTCAACCATCAGTGCACCGAGGTCGGAGCAGTTGGCGCGGATTTCCGGTTTCAGGTCTTCGACGAAGCCGCGACCCAGCCAAGGGTTTTTCATCACCACGGCCAGACCGACCATGGTCACTGGCGTATCGGTGGCTTTGCCGCCTTCGATAAAGGTTTCTTCGACATAGCTGACGATCTTGCGGATTTCGAAACTCATGAGCTGCTCCGTATGGGGGATAAGAAGTGTCTGTGCGTCTGATGGTATACCATAATACCGGATGCGCAAGAGCCAGAAATGAGTTTCTGGTCGGAAGGCGACAAAAAGCACAAAGACGGGGGGACTGAAGGGTGGGAAGCCGCATGCGCTCAGTGACGCCCCGACGGGCGTCACTTCAGCGAATGGCTTTTAAGGCTGTAAGAGATGAACGACCAATCCTGCCAGGGCGCAGGCAATCAGCACCGGGATAACGCCGCGTTTGAAACGAAACAACGCAATGGCCGCTGCAATCGCGATCAGCGCCGAAGGCCAGTCGAGGTGGCCACCGAAGCCGTTGGGCCAGAGCACGTGATAGCCAAAGAAACACGCGAGATTGAGGATCACTCCGACCACCGCTGCGGTAATCGCGGTCAGAGGCGCGGTGAATCCGAGCTCGTTGTGAGTGGACTCCACCAGTGGACCACCGGCGAGGATGAACAGGAACGAAGGCAGAAAGGTGAACCAGGTCACCAGCGTGGCGGCGAGGGCGCCAGCGAGGAATACCTGATCGGGGCCGAAGACCTGATGAACATAGGCACCGATAAAACCGACGAAGGCCACCACCATGATCAGCGGTCCGGGGGTGGTTTCGCCGAGGGCCAGACCGTCGATCATCTGTGTCGGTGTGAGCCACCCATAATGGCCGACTGCACCCTGATAAACATACGGCAGCACGGCGTACGCGCCGCCAAACGTCAGCAGTGCCGCTTTGGTAAAGAACCAGCCCATCTGGGTCAGCGTACCTGCCCAGCCAAACAGCGCGATGAGTATTCCCATGGGCAGTGCCCACAGGACGGCGCCCAGAATCCCCAGGCGCAGCAGTTTCAAACCGCTGAATCGGGCATGTTCGGGGGCAGGGGTGTCGTCATCGATCAACGCAGGACCGAATGATTTGTGGGTAGCGCTGTGGCCGCCGACCCTGAACCTCTCCGGGGCAAGGCGTCCGCCGACATAACCAATGACTGCCGCGCTCAGCACAATCAGCGGAAAGGGCACATTGAACACGAAGATCGCCGCGAATGACGCGGCGGCGATGCCCCATAGCCAGTTGTTCTTCAGGGCTCGGGAGCCGATACGATGGGCCGCCTGCACCACAATCGCGGTCACCGCCGGCTTAATCCCGTAAAACAATCCCGCCACAACCGGCACTTCACCGAAGGCGATGTACACCCAGGACAGCGCGATCATGATGAACAGCGACGGCAGCACAAACAGCGCGCCGGCTATCACGCCGCCCCACGTCCGGTGCATCAGCCAGCCGATGTAGGTCGCCAGTTGCTGAGCCTCGGGGCCGGGCAGCAACATGCAGTAGTTGAGTGCATGCAAAAACCGCCGCTCCGATATCCAGCGCCGTCGCTCGACCAGTTCCTGATGCATGATCGAAATCTGCCCGGCCGGCCCGCCGAAACTGATGAAGCCGAGCATGAGCCAGAAACGGAAAGCTTCGCGCAGGGTAATCGGTTCAGGCTTTTGCAGATCCTGTTCGGTGGCCGAGGAGGGCGACTGGCTCAAGCGGTTGCTCCCTTTTCAATGCGCTTTGAGCCAATGACAGTAGCCGTGAGGGGCCGGTTTGGATAGTCGGGGATGTCAGGGCACTTTTAATGGGGCGGCCGTTGTCGATCAACCGTGGACCAACGCGATCGTGAACGACACGACGATCATGCACGCAAACGCAAAATTGAGATTCATGAAGTCTTCATCCGGAATACTAAAAGTGCAGCCATCTTGAACAACTCGCACGAAAATAAAAAATTGGCCGTCATGATGTAAATGATCGAAAGAAATGATGATTGGCGCCTGTTCAGCGCATCGCGTGGTGTTCGATGCGCTGGGACAGTGTCTGATTCAGTAGCCGGACACTCACGGCGTACCAAACATCGCCGTCCAGTAGATCCCCGAGTCACTCTTCGGATCAACCGCATAGGCCGCGCCGAGTTCGCTGAATTCCGTTTTCATCAGGTTGGCGCAATGACCGGGACTGGCCAGCCAGCCATCGACCACTTTGCGCACGGTGTCCTGGCCGGCGGCGATGTTCTCGCCGATTCCCTGACCGCTATAACCCGCCAGTTCCGCCCGATCACCCGGTGTGCGGCCATCGCGGTCCTTGTGATCGAAGTAGTTGTTGTTGGCCATGGACCGGGAATGGGTTTCGGCCGCCGTCGCCAGCGTGGCATTCCAGGCCAGTGGCGTGGTGGCGGCAAAGGATTGCGTGCCGCACTGCTGCGGCCGGGCGCGCGCGACATTGATTTCGGCCAGCAGTTTCTGGCCTTCGGCCTGCCAGTCGCCCAGGCGCCCGGACAACAGCGGACGCGCCAGCACGATGCGCCACTCACGGTCCTGATGACTGACGCCGACATCGACGAATTGCGGGTCCAGCACCACCTGGCAGAAGCTCTCGCGAATCGCCGTCATGGCGGACTGCGCGTCACGCGGCCCGGACAAGCTGATCGCCTGCGCGTTGACCATCTGATAATTGGCGGTGACCAACGCCTGCTGCAGATTGCCGATGCCGGTGGCGGACAGCGCCAGCCGTGGATCGCCGGCCAGCGGTGGCAGCTCCGGCGATGCCTGCCCCGCGCATCTTTGCGGCTGGCTGCGGTAGAGGTTGATCGCGTCGATCAGTTGTTTCTCGTCGACCGCCAGCGCATTCATCGCGAACAACAGACCCAGTGACAACGTGGCAAGACGCATAACGGATGACAGGACACGCATGGAAATCTCCCTTGAACAGACTGCGCCCATGATGCGCGATTCCCCCCCTGCGAGCGCAATGCCTTTTCGCGCCGAAATGCACTTTATTGTGCGTCGCCTGGAATGACTTTTGACGACTACAATCAAGCAAAGCCACCCCTGTGGCTCGCGCCAGTGCCGATCGTTTCTTGCTCAAATCCGGTCCGGTCAAAAGGGTCCATCATGCGAGTTATCTGGATAGCGTCCTGCTTGGCAATCACCCTTCTTGGCGGCCAGGCACTGGCATCCGAGCAAGAGCAAAAACAGGAAGTGGCCGAAGACAAGGCCGAGGTCCTGGAGCAGAAAGCGGCGGAGAAGGGCGCCGAGCTGCCGGTGCCCAAATCCGAAGCCATCACCACCTCCGAAGTCCAGGCGGTCGACCCGGCAGGCGCCGCGCCGCTGGACGATGCCATCACCTGCCTGGCGCGTTCCATTTACTGGGAAGCCAAGGGCCGTGAAACCGCCGAGATGGAAGCCGTCGCCAGTGTCGTGATGAATCGACTGGGCAATGAAGGCTTTCCCGATACGGTGTGCGCAGTGGTCAAGCAAGGATCTGAAACCGGCAACTGTCAGTTCTCATGGTGGTGCGATGGCCGTGCGGATCAGGTCAAGGAAGACACCGAATATACGATTGCCAAGGAAATTGCGCGCAAGGCCCTCAACAAGCAACTCGCCGATCGATCCCTTGGCGCGACCTACTTCCATGACAGGAACGTAAAGCCCGACTGGTCCAGGAAGTACATCAGGACGGCCGTGATCGGCAGGTTTCGCTTCTATAAGCCGCGTGGTGGGGCGTCGCATTGAACCCGATTTGATATAGATCAACGTCAGGAAGACTATGTGGGTGGAGTCTGGATAAACGCTGGTGCCTGATCCAGCGAAGATCCACCTGTCTGGAGTCAGATCATGAGCCAGTATCAACGCCTTTTACTGATCATCAACCCGGTGCTGCGTCACTCCCAGACGATAAACCATGCAGCCGCGCTGGCCGATGCCAGCGGTGCGAGTCTGCATATCGCCGCGTTGATCAAATCGCTGGATGTTTTGTCACTGCTCGAAGAAGGCGTGCGTGAGACGGCTCGGGAGAACTACCTGCAGGAGCATCACGTTTGGCTCGAGGCTCAGGCAAAAACACTGCGTGACAGTGGGCTCGGCGTCACCACGGAAGTGGCATGGGCTGATGACATGCAGCAAGCCATCCTTGAACACGTCACGGAAATGCAGCCCGATCTGTTGATCAAGCAGGTGCAGCATGAACCTGCGTTGATGCGCGCGTTCTTCACCCCGCTGGATTGGCACCTGCTGCGCCACTGTCCGGTGCCGGTTTATCTGATTGGCGGGAGTGGCTACGCCTTGCCGCGCAAGATCGTGGCAGCGGTCGAAGTGCTGGAGAACGGGTCGGCGGACAACGAGCTCAATGACCGGATCATCAAGCAGGCTTCCAGTCTCGCGCTGCAGTGTGATGCCGAGTTGCACTTGCTGTACGCCTGTGACATTTCGGCAGCCTTTCTGGAGGATTTAGGTGGCGCTCTGACGCTGTCGGAGTTGACCAGGGAGTTGCGCAAAGACCTGGAAAAATCCTTCCTCGCGTTGGCCGGTCGGTTTGGTGTGCCCTCTGATCGTCGACATTTCATCAAGGGGCATCCCGTCTCGGTGTTGAGCCAGTTCGCCAATGCGCATCAAGTGGATGTGATCGTGATGGGCCGCACCCGATCCCATGGGTTGGAAAAACTTCTGGGCAGCACAACCGAACATATTCTGTATCAGGTGCCTTGCAGCGTTCTGGCGGTCTAGGGGTGGCCACCAGACGAAGATCGCCTGAGGAGGTTTTCAAAAATGCAAACCATCTTGCAGGACCGGGCAGCGGCCGGTCGACGTCTGGTGGAACCGCTGCGCAAATACGCCCATAGACCCGATGTCATCGTCCTCGCCTTGCCCCGTGGCGGTGTTCCGGTCGCCTTTGAAGTGGCCACGGCCCTGAAGGTTCGCCTGGACTTGATGCTGGTGCGCAAGCTCGGGGTTCTGTCCCAGCCGGAGTTCGCCATGGGCGCCATTGCCAGCGGCGGTATACAAATCCGTAATGAAAACGCGCTGCGGGCTCACCCGATTGATCGGGCTGGTTTCGATGCGGTGGTCGCACGGGAAACCCGGGAACTGTTACGTCGTGAGCAGGTTTACCGGGGAACGCGGGCACCGGTGCAACTCAAGGATCAGCTGGTGATCCTGATCGACGACGGCCTGGCGACAGGCGCTTCGATGATGGCGGCGATCCACGCGGTGCGGGTGCAGGCGCCGTCCCGCATCGTCGTTGCCGTGCCCGTGGCGCCGCAGGAAACGGCCGAGGCGCTGCGCAGTGAAGTGGATGAGCTGATATGCCCGGTCATGCCCGAGTGGTTCATGTCCATCGGCCACTGGTACATGGATTTTTCCCAGACCCCGGATCGAGAGGTCATCGATTTGTTGCAGCGGGCCTGGCAGCGGGAGTCCGGCACGGACGGCTCCGCTGAATAGGTTGGGGTACGAAAACTCAACTCGATTGGGCAATATCGTCGTCGATGGTTTCAGCTTGAGGCTCCTCTTGCCCCGGTACCTCGGTTATGACGCTGAAGTCGCTCACCTCAACGGCACCGAACCCATAACCCAATAGATGGAAGGAGAAGGCCTTGCGCGGCTCTGGATTATCAAAACTGAAATCCATTTCCAGCGGCTGATCCGCCGTGACAACCATTTCCGCCGGCAGGCCCAGTGGGACATCCTGCTCCAGCTCCTTGGCCTTGAGCAGAATGTACGCATTTTGCTGCGGATCGAGCGAGCGCACGGTCAGACGTACCCGTGTTTGTGAGCCCTTGGGCATTTCCAGATACTGGGCACCGATCAGGTTGTCGGCCCAGTCATCCTTGATCTGCGCTTGCAGCGGAATAATGGCCGGGCTGCCGAACTGGTAATGCTGGTTGAGCGGCGTGCGCAGCAACGAATGATCCAGGGCCGTGGCTCTTGCGGTGATTTGTCGAGCACGCTGGCCGCCGTACTGACCGGCAAAGGTCACGCGTTCGGCGATGAAACCTTCGCTGGTGTAATACCGGCAACGCTGCTGAAAGTCACACTCGGTCAAGGTGCCCTGGCCATCGTGATAACGCAGCTTGTCGTTGGTGAACGACATGATCTCGCGGCCCGTTTCATACTGTCGAAACAGCGAGCGACCGCTCAAGGCCGACGGGACTGGCAACGCCAGATAGTCGAGTATCGAAGCGCTCAGATCGACATGGCCGTACACGCCGGACTTCACCTTGGGCAACTGATCCTGCTCGGGTGCCAGCATCAGGTTGAAACCCCAGGAGGACGCCAGGCGCACGCCATCGATGCCGTGAGATTCGTCCGAGGTGATCACCACCAGCGTGTCTTTCAAGATGCCCTGACGTTCCAGGCCGCTGAGGAATTCCCCAAGGGCATCATCCAGATAAGCGACGGCCGCCTGCTTGGGTGTGTCGTGGCGCTCAAGGTAATCGTCGGGAGCCGAGTAGGGTTGGTGCGTGCCAACGGTCAGCAGGGTCAGCATCCACGGTTCTTCCTGCTTGCCCAGTTGCTCGACGTAATCCAGGGCGCCTTCGAAGAAGGCTTTGTCATCCTTGCCCCACGGGAATTCCAGGTAGTTGCTGTTGGTGAACCATTCCAGGCCGTGAGTGGCATCAAAGCCGATGTGCGGCATGATTTTGTCTTTAGCCATGAAGCGCAGGCCGGCACCCTGAAGGTAATGAGTGGCGAAACCGTTTTTGTGCAACTGGGCCGGCAGGCAAGACTGGTTGCGCTCGTTCTGGGTCAGCATCTCGACGCCCTTGGGCGTGCCGTTGTCGAGCTTGTCGTAATCGCCGCAAAGCATGGCGTACAGGCCGCGAATGGTTTGGTGGCTGTGCAGCACATAGTCCGGCGTATTCATGCCGCGTTCTGCCCAGCGACTGAGAGTGGGCATGAGGTTTTCTTGATAGCTGCTGTGCAAGGCCTGGCGATTGACGCCGATGTAAGCGCCAGGAATGCCTTCCAGCGCGACGATCAATACATTGCGTGCGCGTCCCGGTTCCGCGAGCAGTTTCTCTGCGTCCAGATCGAGCTGAGTGAGCCCCGCCATCTGCGGTGGAACATCGACGACATCACCTTCCAGCCAATCCTCGGCGCGCATTTGCAGCTCGCCAACGCTGGTGGCCAGCAGCTGATGAGGCAGGTTGAACAGGCGCCATTGATCGGCATCGGACGGGTAGAAATGCTGAGCGCTTCCGTGGGCAATCAAGAGCAGAAGCGGGGCGGCCCAGGCCTTTCGGGGCAAGCCTGGGGCGGGTGTCGAACGGCCGATCCACAGCGTGATCAGCCAAGCCATCAGCCCGAACAACAGGGCGGCGGCCAGCCAGGGTTGGGCGAAACCGCCACCGGTAGAATTTTCCAGAAATTGAGGATCGATCAGATAGTGAAGGTCCGAGGCATTGGGCAAACGGCCCACGGCACTGACCAGTTCGGCGCTCGCCAGCGTCATGACACCCCAGGCCAACAACACCGGCAGTGCCAGCCACCAGGGACGGCGATGCAGCAGGACGATCATCAGGCCGGCAATGCCCAGGTCAGACAGATAACCGAGAGGATCGGTCCAGCCCAGTGCCGCGCGCAGGCACACAGGTACGATCAGCACCAGGCCGATCAGGGCGATGAGTCGGGCGTAGGGATGCCGCAACCAGGGACGGATGACGTTCACAAAAAAGACCTTCCAGCCATTAAATCTTCATATTAGTGTGCTGGATGATATCAAGAGCGGCACATCGATCGTGTTATTCAATGAGGCGGGCGTCAGGTATTGAGCCGATTGATCGTATGAACAGCGTCATACAGGGGGCAACTACTGCCGCCAGGCCCCATGCCAGAGCGCTTTGACGGCTGTTTACCGCCTTGAACATTAACTGTTTCAGGCTGTTTAAAACTCAATCGAGTGTCGATTCCGGCTCATCCAGATGGTCGATGTTTTTGAAGCGCTTAACCAGGAAATCGATCAGGCTGCGCACCCGTGCCGACAGGTGCAATTGTTGCGGGTAAACGGCATAGACATCTGCACGGGTCGGTGTCTGGTCTTCCAGCACCAGGCGCTCAATGGCGAGGCCGAAGAGGAGAAATCCGAGACGGCTCAGGCAGAGGTGATTCCTGCTCATTCAGCGATGGGCGCAGGTTCGGTGCTGCCAGGCCTGCAAAAAGCCTCTCAGGCGTAAAGGACCGGGCGCTGAACGGTGTGACGTTCAGCGCCCGGTTGACCGAATGTTGTCCCGGCCACTCATAGTTTGTAGCCGATCTGGCGCAACAGGTTTTTGCGGTCCTGGATGTCTTCGTCGCCTTCAATGCCGCTGGCACAGAAGCCATCCACGACGCCCAGGATCGCTCGCCCTTGTTCCGTCTCAGCGACAATCACTTCAGTCGGGTTGGCCGTTGCACAAAAAATACGGCACACCTCCGGGACCATTTTCACCGTGTTCAACACGTTCAGCGGATAGAAACCGTCGCCGAGGAAAATGATGAAGCTGTGGCCGGCGGCGATGGCTTGCGCATTCTTGCGGGCCAGTTCGAGCATGGCGTCATCGGTGCCGGACCAACGCACCAGGCATTGACCGGACGCTTCACAAAAGGCCACGCCAAACCGGATACCGGGCACGGCATTGACCAACGCTTCGTGGATGTCTTCGACGGACTTGATGAAATGCGTCTGGCCAAAAATGAAGTTCGTGTCTTGTGGCTTGTCGATTTTCACTGTGATGAGTTGCATCTCAGACACCTCCGTTCACCGGCTAGAATTTCGCATAGTTCAATGCATCGACAATGGCCGAGCCACCGATGCCGGTCAACGACAGCAGCAGCGCCCTGATCAGCGGGGACTCGGAGTAACGCGAGAACGAGCCGGAATCGAGCGTCGCGGCCCGCTCGCGGATCATCTTGAACTTGGCGTAGCCGGGCGTGGTGTCAGCGGTCTCCAGCAGATAGCTGTCCAGTCGTTGCAAGGCCACCGTGCGTGCCTTTTCTGCCGCACGCCGCAGCGACAGCGCAGAGAAGAGCAGCAGCAGCGCCGTCACCAGGTACGAAATGATCAGGCCGGGCGGTGTTGGCCAGTTATCGAATACGCTGCTGCGCGAGGCCAGCAGGATCAGCATGACCACCGTGGGCGCGTAGATGAGGCGGTTGACGGCGGAGGTGCGTTTGGCGATCAACTGCAAATCCACCCATTCGTCGATGCAGGGATGCCTGAGCATCCCGAAGGTTTCCTTGTGCTCCAGTTGCAACGTCCCGGGCCAGATCGCGTGATGCTCGCTGAGATGGCGGATGAACCGCGACAGCAGCAGATTGGCGTCCACCACCCAGAACACCAGGACCTGGAACACCAGGGTTGGCATCAGCCAGCTCAGCATCCACCACACCGACTCACCGCGAACGGGCATCCCCTCCATCGGCCAGACGACGAACAACACGCTGGTGACCACGACGTACACCCAAGTGGCGAGCATCGCCCGCAGCATCCGGGCGCCGAAGGAACCGCAGACGCAGTGCTCACCCCAGAAGCGTGCAATCGAGATCATCTTGCGCCCATCGGTGCAGGCCGCCTGGGCAGGGGCGCAGGTCTTTGACCATTCATCGCTGGGGCTCATGAGCGGGAAGAAAATCAGCAGCAGGCAGTGGCCCAGTTCGTTGCACCAACGGCGGAATGTCCAGTCTCGGCCTCTGCGAATCAGGCGCCGAAACTGGCCCCACAAGGTCATCTCGTATTGGCGCATGTGCAGGCGCAAATGGTAGGTGGTTTCGATCTCGGCCCGGTTGATACGCAGGTTGCGCCAGCCCCATGCCAATGCCGAAAGCGATATCAGGATCGCCAGCAGACGCAGGGCCACGGTTGGCCAGGCACTGATGCCTTCAAACAGGAACATCGGCTCGCCCAGGCCGTCGCTCGTCAAGGTGCTGCGCATCTGATAGGCCAACATCAATCCGAGGATAAACATCACCAAGGGAACGACGATGTACCACGCCCGGGCGTTGTATACGCCAGTGTTTGCGCTGCCCGTCGGGTCCTGGGCGACCGCCAGTTGCCGCGTGGAGCGCCGGATCAGGTTCGAAGAGAAGATACCCAGCAGGATCAGCACGAACGTGAACCAAAGGAACTCCGCGTGCCAGAACCGCGTGGCGATAAATGCGCAGACCGCCGCCACCATAAACAACGTTATCGGCACACCTCGGACCCAGGCCAGCCGTGCGTCGTGGTCATTGTGCGGGCCCTCGATCCGCCACCAGACGATGAACCCGGCCAGCACCAGCAACGTGAGCGTCAGCGGCCCGGCCCAGTAGAAGGATTGAGTTTGCTTGAATCGCTCGCGCACTGATTTGGAGGCTTCGGGGTAGGGCGGTGGCGATCGATCCTGAAGGCAGCGCAGCGCCATGAGGTCGTGCGGGCGTACGCCTCGATCGGATTGCGATTGTGTCGGGGCTTCACAATTGGCGGGGCGCGAGGCGGTCAGTCGGCTCGCCAGGGGAATGAAGCCGCTGATGCCCACTTCATAGATGCCCGGCGACAGCAGTTCGGATTTGGAATAGTCGAACTTCGCGCGCTTGGCGTCGAAGGATTGCGGCGCCAGCGCGGCCAGCACCGAGATGAACACCGAACTTTGCAGGCTGTCGCGAAACGGCGGGACGTCCTGTTGCAGGGCGCGCGTAAGCGTCAGTCCATAGGGCGCGGCCAGGATCAGGTTGCGGGTGGTTTGCGCCTGGCCCCGTTGCAACATGCGTGCATCGAGGTCGGTGGAAAAGTACAGCTTGTACGGCATCCGACTCTTGAGGGCCTGCAACACCAACAGCTTGTCGTAGGCATCGACACCCAATACGCCGATTGCCCCGATGCCGCTTTCGCCGTTGCGTCGATAGGCCGCGTCCTCGCGGGCGATATGGTCGGCGAGGCGTCGCAGGTAGTCGAGCTGGGAATTGCCATCGGATTTTTCCAGCGGGCTGAGATCGATTTGGCCGGCGTCTTTGCCGGTCTTGCCAGGATCGCTACTGGCGCTTTTGTCGTTGCTCGCGGACTCCTCCGGCAAGCGTCCGTCAAGGCCGCGCAAATAGCTGAAGCGCAAAATCCACTGATCGACCACGTCCCTGTGGTTTTTTTCGTCGCTGCCCAGGCGGGCATCGTTGGCCACCTGCGCTTTGAAGCTTTCGATCAGTGCGCGGCTGTAGAAACTGTCCCATTCGGAAATCAAGGCAATGCGATTACCGCTGCGACGAAGATCGCGGGTGCACGGTGATCCGACCCGTCGCAGTTTGCCTTCGCTGCACCGCACGCCGGTGGCCGGATCGACACGGCGCAACTTCAGCTCCTCCAGCATCAGCTGCGTCATGGTGCCGTCGTCGCTGACGGTGCGCAGCAACTTCATCGGCACTCTGTTCGCCAGCGGTGGAGAAAGCTTTGTGTACCCGCGATCCAGTGTCTCGTTATCGGCCGTGGCCAGCGGCGAATAGATCTCGATCGTCGAAGTGGCTTTGCCGATGTCCTGGTCCTGGAACATGTCGCGCAAGACGGTCGAGGTAGAAGGACCGATCACCTTCATGACGCCATTGCCAGGTGGCTCGGAACACGGCAGTGGAGAGCACGCCATAGCGACTTTGTTTCTCAGGGTCTGGCGTAGTTTTTCCAGTTGCTGCAGTGGGGTTGACCCGAGCGCGTCCTGTTTCAGCCAGAACACGATCGTTCGGTCAGGCGGTGGCGGGGCGCCTTCAAGTGACGTCGGCGGGTCGAATGGATTGGAGACGAACATTTCATAGGGCGCGTCGACGAAACCGCTTTTCTGCGGCGCATCAAGCGACAGGTCGGCGGACAGTCTCAAGCAATGGATGTACTGCTCTTGATCCGGCACACGATGGGAATTCTTGAACCCCGCCAGCAGGGCATAGCGGATGCGCCGACGGCGTTCGACTTCATCGGCGTAAGGGCCGCCTTCGACCAGCGCGACCATGATGTCGGGGGCGGTTTTTTCTCCGGGCAAGGGAGAAATATCGGGACTGCATACCTTTTCAACGTCAGGGTTCTGGCTGTCCGTGAGCTTCTTGCGATAGCGCTCGACCGCATCGAAAGGGTCTTGCCATAGCCTCGCTTCGATAGGCAGTTGCGCCTGAAACTGCGCGCCGACGGGCCGCGGTTCGAGGAAAGGTTCGCGGTTGAGGGCGAACATCGAGACCACCAGACTGAGGATGACCGCACTGCCTGGCAGCCAGAAGGCCAGATTCGTGCCTGAACCCTTGTTGTCCATGGCCTGTGCCTCTTGTTTTCGGCCAATTGATTACAGTTATGTATAGACCCAATAAGGGCGTACAGTGCAAAACCAATGGCTGAATAACGCGTTACACCACTTATAAGGTCAAAGAGACTGCTGTCATGCATAACATCGGACTCATCGTTTACCCCGGTTTTCAGGTACTAGGCCTGGCCATGTGCGCCACGTTCGAGTTGGCCAACACCGCCACCGCCGAGCCGGTGTACAGCATTGCCTTGCTGTCCGAGCACGGCGGTACGGTGCAGACCTCCGCCGGTTTTGGCGTGGAAACCACGGCGTTCGACCAGCGCTCGTTCGACACGCTGCTGGTGATGGGCGACAACCTGATCCGTCCGGTATCGCCTGGCATGGTGGAGTTTTTGCGCGACGCCAGCCGGAGCACCCGGCGTCTGGGGTCGATCTGCACCGGCGCCATCGCGTTGGCCGAGGCCGGTTTGCTGGATGGCAGGCGGGCGACCACGCATTGGTGTCACGCCCCGGCGTTGCAGCGGGCGTACCCGAAAGTGAAGGTGGAAGAGGACCGTATCTTCATCAACGACGGCAACCTCTGGACGGCGGCGGGGATGAGCGCTTGCGTCGATCTTGCGCTGGCCCTGGTAGAAAAGGATCTGGGCGCGGAAGTGGCGCGAAAGGTGGCCCGGCAATTGGTGGTGTATCACCGGCGCGCGGGAGGGCAATCACAGTTCTCGGTGATGCTCGAACTGGAGCCCAAGACTGATCGCATCCAGGCAGCGTTGACCTACGCCAAGCACAATCTGAAGTCCGCGCTGTCGGTCGAAGAACTGGCCAGCGCGGCTAACCTCAGTCCGCGGCAGTTCAGCCGTGTGTTCCACGCCGAAACCGGTCAATCACCGGCCAAGGCCATTGAAAACCTGCGTGTCGAGTCCGCGCGTCTGATGATGGAAACTGGCCGCCACGCCATCGATGTTGTGGCGACGGAGACCGGTTTTGGCGATCGGGAACGTATGCGCCGAGCGTTTATCCGCGCATTCGGTCAACCGCCGCAAGTGATCCAGCGGGCTAATCGAGGCTGATGTTCGCGATGTCCTGAAAGGTTGTGTATACGACATTCAGGACTAAATATTATTGTCGTAATCTTGATCTCGTTGAAGTCCATTTCCTCAATGAGATCACCGCCATGACCCTCGTCAAAGCCGCCGCCGTACAAATCAGCCCGGTGCTTTACAGCCGTGAAGGCACCGTCGACAAAGTCATACAAAAGATTCTCGAACTCGCAGAGCAAGGCGTGCAGTTCGCCGTGTTCCCGGAAACCATCGTGCCTTACTACCCGTACTTCTCGTTCGTGCAGTCGCCGTTCGAAATGGCTGCGGAACACCTCAAACTGCAGGACCAGTCTGTGACCGTGCCGTCGGCCGCCACCGATGCCATCGGCGCCGCCGCCAAACAGGCCGGCATGGTCGTGTCCATCGGCGTCAACGAACGTGACGGCGGTACGCTGTACAACGCGCAGTTGCTGTTCGACGCCGACGGTACCCTGATCCAGCACCGCCGCAAGATTTCCCCGACCTACCACGAACGCATGATCTGGGGCATGGGCGACGGCTCCGGTCTGCGTGCCACCGACAGCGCGGTAGGGCGCATCGGCCAGTTGGCGTGCTGGGAACATTACAACCCGCTGGCCCGGTACGCCTTGATGGCCGATGGCGAACAGATCCATGCCTCGATGTACCCAGGGTCTTTTGCCGGCCCACTGTTCACGTCGCAAATGGAGGTCAACATCCGCCAGCATGCGCTGGAATCGGCGTGCTTCGTGGTCAACTCCACCGCCTGGCTCAATTCAGAGCAACAGGCGCAGATCATGGCCGATACCGGTTGCCCCATCGGCCCGATTTCCGGTGGCTGCTTCACCGCGATCATCAGCCCGGACGGCGTGGTGCTGGGCGCCCTGACCGAAGGCGAAGGCGAGGTCATCGTCGACCTCGACATGAGCCTGATCGACAAACGCAAACGCATGATGGATTCCCGCGGTCACTACAGCCGTCCGGAACTGCTGAGCCTGCTGATCGACCGCACGCCCGCCGCTCATGTGCATGAGCGCAGTGCGCATCCGAAGTTGGCAGTGATCGACACAATGGAAGATCTTTAACCGGCTTGAAACTGTGTCGCCCCTCTTCGCGGGCATGCCACGCTCCACAGGCGAATGCATGACAATGTGGGCGCGTGGCTTGCCCGCGAAGAGGCCAGCACAGGGGCAAAAAAAGGACTTCCATCGCAACGATGGAAGTCCCCTTTTTTTGCCGACCCGGTCTTACAGTTCCTGGCCCAAAAAGATCAACGTGTTGCCATGGGCTTCCGCCGCTGCGCGCTGGTTGTAGCTGTCGCGATGGGAGCAGTTGAAGCCATGTTCGGCTTCCGGATACACAACAATCTCCACGTTATCGTTGTTCTCGAAACGCTCGGCGATCTTCTCCACGGCTTCCAGTGGGATGTGGCTGTCCGCTTCCCCGAAGTGCATCAGCAGCGGCACTTCGATTTCATCGGCTCGGTCCAGTTGATTCTGGATCCCTCCGCCGTAGTAGGCGATCGCCACGTCCACCAGACCGTTGGCGGCCGTGTGGTACGACAGCAAGCCGCCGAAGCAGTAACCAATGGAAGCAATCCCTCCGTCCAGACCCGGCTGGGCTTTCAAAGCGTCGATGGCCAGTTCGATGTCGGCCTGTGCCTTGTCGATATCGGTGGCGTTCATCAATTCGACGGCGCGTTTCCAGCCAGCTTCGTCGTAGGTCAGTTCGATGCGCTGGCCGCTGCGCCAGAACAGATCCGGTGCGATCACCAGGTAGCCGTCGGCCGCGTACTGCTCGGCGACCGAGCGGATGTGTTCATTCACGCCGAAGATCTCCTGGATCAGCACAATCCCCGGACCCTTGAGGGTATGCGGAATCGCCAGGTAAGCGCCGAATTTACCGTCGGCGCTGTCGATCTCGATCCATTGGGTGGTCACGCTCATGGTGGCTCCTGTCTACAAGTGAGGTGGAGGGTGGAGCCTGCCACGGTAGCATTTCAGCGATTGTTGCGCCGCCAGAAGAATCGAGCCAGCAACGCATCGAGGCTGAGCTTGCCGGCACCCGAGAGCAACAGCGGCAGAAGGGCTGCGAGGTAGATCAGCGGCAGTTTGAAGTTGCCGTGCCCCTTGTTGCTGATGGCGTAACCCTGGGCAAGCTCACTCAATGTAGACCAATCGGCCGGCCAGTGAACGGCAGCGGTCGCCACGACAGTGACCACGATCAGAATGATCGCCGAAATTCGCGTTCCCAGGCCGACCAGCAAGGCCAGGGCGCAGATCAGTTCGGCCCATAGCGACAGTTCCCAGTTCAGCGTGGCCGGCGCGTGGTTGAACGGAAATGGAAAGCGGTCCTGGATATCGGCGAACCAGTTCTGGCCATTGAATTTTTCCAGACCTGACTCGAAGAACTCCCAGGCGAGGAACACCCGCAAGGTCAGGGGCGCGATCCAGCTACCGGCACGGTCGAGGTTCAGGTGCAGGCCTTTGACGGCCGACGAGAGTGAGGTGTTCATGGGTTTGAGCTCCGTTCAGTCAGGGATTTGGGGCACGGCGTGTTGCGCGAAAAGGGTTACTCGCCGTCGCCGCACTTGCCTTCACCGCATTTGCCTTCGGCGGGTTTTTCAGCGGTGTCGGCCTGAACCTGGCTGTAGCCGTGGGCCAGTTGCTTCATGCTGAACGCCTCGGACTCGGAGGCCGAAGCGATGTTGGACAAAGCCAGGCCGCCCGCGATGATCAGGCCGAGGGTCAGGGAAGAAGTCGAGAGCTTAAACATGGTGATACTCCGTAGCATTGAGTGAGTTGAGCGCTTTGATCGGCTTGGCCAATCGAGAGGCTCATTTCACCAAGCGGGTGTATCTGCGATGTGTCTTTGGCCTGGGGTTATGAGGGATTGATGTGTCAGGAGGGCGGCTGTACACACACTGATACACAGCCAACACAAAACAAAAAATGTGGGAGCGGGCTTGCTCGCGAAGGCGGTGTGTCAGGCGATGGTGATTTGTCTGACACACCGCTTTCGCGAGCAAGCCCGCTCCCACAGGGGATCAGTGGTGTTTCGAGATTGTGATCCGCCTCCGACCAGTGGCGTCTAGCGTCAGTGTCCCCGCAATCCCATGGGGCGAGACTTCGGAACCCGGCATGCAAACGCTGTTGAACGAAATCCTGGACGCTGTCCGGCCCCTGATCGGCCAGGGCAAGGTGGCTGACTACATTCCTGCGCTCGGCACGGTGGCCGCCGATCAGTTGGGCATTGCTGTGTATGGCAATGACGGCGAGCTGTATTGCGCTGGCGACGCCCATACACCGTTCTCGGTGCAGAGCATTTCCAAGGTGTTCAGCCTGGTGCAAGCCATCGAACACTCGGGCGAAGCCATCTGGTCGCGCCTGGGGCACGAGCCTTCCGGGCAACCGTTCAACTCGCTGGTGCAACTGGAGTTCGAGCGCGGCCGCCCGCGCAATCCGTTTATCAATGCCGGCGCGCTGGTGATCTGCGACATCAACCAGTCGCGCTTTGCCGCACCCGCGCTGTCGATGCGCGATTTTGTCCGGCGTTTGTCCGGCAACCCGCAGGTGCTGGTGGACGGCAAGGTCGCCGAATCCGAGTACCAGCACCGCGCACGCAACGCTGCGATGGCTTACCTGATGCAGTCGTTCGGCAATTTTCACAACGATGTCGAAGCGGTGCTACGCAGCTATTTCAGCCATTGCGCGCTGCGCATGAATTGCGTGGACCTGGCCCGGGCGTTCTGTTTTCTGGCCAACGACGGCTTCTGCAAGCACAGCGGTGAACAGATCCTGAGCGCTCGGCAAACCCAGCAAGTCAACTCGATCATGGCCACCAGCGGCCTCTACGATGAAGCCGGCAACTTTGCCTATCGGGTCGGTTTGCCCGGCAAGAGCGGGGTGGGGGGCGGAATTGTCGCGGTGGTGCCCGGGCGATTCACGGTGTGCGTCTGGTCACCGGAACTCAACACCGCCGGCAACTCCCTCGTGGGCATGGCCGCGCTGGAGTTGCTGAGTCAGCGGATTGGCTGGTCGGTTTTCTAGAGTCGGCAGCACCGGATCACGGCAAGGCTTCGATGCGACTGCGCAAGCATTCGAGCGTTTCATCGTTCAGCACAGTGGTGACATCCAGGTGCTCTTGTGCCTGGAACAGGTTCATTGCATCCCGGGTCTGCTTGCCGACGATGCCGTCGATCGCGCCGGGATGCCAACCCAGGTACGTCAGGTAGGTTTGTGCCATACGAATCCTCAGGTCCGGGCTACCTCCAAAGTTGAACTTCTGATACGCGGCGCTGAGGCGCAGGTCGTAGTGGTTGATGGCGTAGTTGGGACCGTTGTAGCGGCGTGCAAAGTTGGCCCAGTCCTTGGCCCGCAACGCCGCCACCGAGCCGCCTTCGATCAGCGTGCCAATGGTACAAAGCAGTTGTTCGTTTTCGGACACGACCATCCGCTTGACCATCGCCTCGACATCCGCTGAACGGGTTTGCCCGAAATTGAACCCCATGATCTGACCCAGTCCCCACGAGGTACTTTGCAGCGCCGCGTTCCTGTTCAGGCCGATGGCCAGGTTCAGACGGTCATACTGGTGCTGCCCCGAGGCGCCATAGTTGCCAGGGGTTTTGCTGCTGATACCGGGGTGTTGCGCGTCGAATGTCTGGTGGGTCAGGCGGCTGAAGACGTGACGTTCGTAAAGGATTTTCGGACGGCGATCGGGAAAGAATCCGTAGCCGGAGGTTTCTACTGCCAGAACAGCCCAGAGTTGCGCGGCACTGACTTTGGCAAGGTCCAGGGCATTCGCCAGACCTTCGTCGTCAAGAGCCGATCCATGACTTTTGAATTCATCGCTCATGACAGGCTCCTTCGCGTACAGGAAACGCTGATTTACCCCTTTAGCGTAGGAGGGCCGGGGGATTCGTCGCCGGGTTTTCGATCATCGGTCAGGCGTGCGGTTAATGACGCTCCCCGGATTTTCCTATACATTTTCCGGCCGCCCACTGCATGGTGAAACCGCTTAATGTCTCTCGCGCTCGAACGTCTAGTCGCTGGCACGCCAATCCCTTTCGCGGGTAATCGTGTCTCTGTGGTCAGCCCCGAACTGGCGGCGCGCTTTCAGCCCGGCGACCACCTGTTGGTGGAGCAGGTGAGTGGCGAGTTGTTGCTGATTCCGGTGGCTGACCGGCAAGCGGCCTGCGTTGCGATCGAACGCGCCGAAGCGGCATTCACCGCCATGTCCGCGGTGTCGGATCAGGCGATCAGCGCATTCTTCGATCTGTTTGCCCAACGCCTGGAAACCCCGGATGGCTGGGCCTTGATCGAAGCCGCCAACCTGGCCGACATCGAACGCGCCAAGGCACGCGGGCGTTCCACCACGCGACTACTGGCCGATGAGCGCATGCGTCGCGACATGATTGCCGGCCTCAGGGCCTGGCGAAATGCGTCCGCGTCCCGTGGCAAAGTGATCAGTTGCGTCGAGCATGACGGCTGGAAAGTCGAGCAAGTGGTCTCGCCCCTGGGCATCGTCGCGTTCGTTTTCGAGGGCCGGCCAAATGTATTCGCCGACGCCGCTGGTGTGTTGCGCACCGGCAACACCGCGGTGCTGCGCATTGGCAGCGATGCCTTGGGCACCGCCCAGGCGATCGTCACCCATGCATTGAACCCAGCACTGGCCGAAGCCGGTTTGCCGACCGGCGCAGTGTCGCTGGTGGAAAGCGTCAATCACGCAGCGGGTTGGGCGATGTTCGCCGACCGGCGTCTGTCGTTGGCGGTGGCCCGCGGTTCGGGTCGGGCCGTCAGTCAGTTGGGCAGCATTGCCCAACAAGCCGGCACCGCCGTGAGCCTGCATGGCACCGGTGGCGCCTGGCTGATAGCGAACAAGGACGCCGACGCCAAGCGCTTTGCGGCCGTGGTGCGCAACTCGCTGGACCGCAAGGTCTGCAACACGATGAACGTCTGCCTGATTCACCGCGACCGCGTCGCCGAATTGCTGCCGCTGTTTCTCGAAGCCCTGCAACAGGCCGGTGCCGCACGGGGCCAGGGCTGCAAGTTGCACATCGTTGAGGGCAGCGAGTCGTACTTGCCGAGTGATTGGCAAACGGCGAGTGTCGAGGTGTACCGCGCCGAGGGCTATCAGACCGAGCAGCAGGCCGAACCGCTGCCCGAGGATCAACTGGGTCGCGAGTGGGAATGGGAAGAAACCCCGGAAGTCAGTCTGAAGATCGTCGACGACCTGGACAGCGCCATCGCATTGTTCAATCGCTACAGCCCGCAGTTCACCGTGTCGTTGATCAGTGAGGATGCCGAGGCTCAGGAACGCTTCTACAACGCGGTCAACGCGCCTTTTGTCGGCAACGGGATTACCCGCTGGGTCGACGGACAGTACGCGCTGAACAAGCCGGAACTGGGGCTTTCGAACTGGGAAAGCGGTCGCCTGTTTGCGCGCAGCGCGATTCTTTCGGGAGATGGCGTGTTCACCATCCGCAGCCGCATGACGCAGACCGATCTGTCGGTCAAACGCTGAGACCGCACGAGGCCGCACTATAATTAATGTGTGTCTGTGTTTGCGTGGCGAGCACGCCAAAACGAATCAAGTGTCCGTAACGCTCGTCAGAGAGGAAGAGAGCACAGCAATCGGGATGGACAGTGCTTCTGATCAGTGACAGAGGGTTGCACCATGAAACGTCATTCCTTTGAGCATTATTCTCATAACCTGGAGATGGTTGCTCACGACACATGGATTACCGCCAGGGTGAAGTCGGCCCTGACCAAGGCCGACACCAGCCTTGGCCTGAATATCCATGTCAAAACCCATGCGGGCACGGTGGTGTTAAGCGGCCGCGTCAACACCCACAGACAATGTGAGCAGGCGATTGGCCTGACTCGTTCGGTTCATGGTGTGATCGACGTCGAGGCCAGCGGCTTGCAGACTCACGTGTTCACGCCAGGCAGTTATCCAGAAGCGCCCAACGCTGAAGAAACCGCCGAGCGTCCGCCACAATCGTCGACGAAGACGGACGACAAATAACGAAGGATCCGCAGATGCCGCGCTCCCGTGGACCGGGCGCGCGGCATCGATCAAACAAAAACCAAATTCCTGACGCCACTGTGCAGATGCATGGACAATGCGGCTGCGTGTTCATCGAGGCGGGTAGACGACAGTGAATCAACTTTTGGCCATGCGTGCGTTTGTACGTGTTGTGGAAACAGGCTCTTTCAGCCGGGCAGCAGACCAGTTGGCGCTGCCGCGTTCGACGGTCAGCAAGCTGATCACCGATCTTGAAAAGCATCTGGGCATCCAGCTGATGCATCGAACCACTCGTGCGGTCGCCGCCACTTCGGACGGGCTGGAGTACTACAGCCATGCCATGCGTCTGGTTGCCGAACTGGACTCAGTGGACAACGCGGCGCGGGGTAACAAGCTCAAGCCAAGCGGACACCTGAGAATTGATGCACCAGCGTCATTCTCTAATTGTCTGTTGATACCGGCGCTGACGGATTTTCATCGCGAGTATCCCGATATCACCATCGCTTTGGGTATCAGTGACCGGCCCGTCAATATCGTGGGCGAAGGCGTGGACTGTGTGATTCGTGCCGGCGAACTGGATGACATGACGATGATCGGGCGCAAACTCCTCGACCTCAGTTATGTAACCTGCGCGACACCGACCTATCTTGAGTGCAAGGGGACGCCTTCCTCTCCCGTCGATCTGCAGACCAACCACGTTAAGGCAGGCTACTTCTTTGCTGCTTCGGGTAAGCCGGAACCCTTGATCTTCGAACGCGGGACCGATCGGTACGAGATCGGTCACTGCGAATTTTCGACGAATGAAGGTAACGGCCTTAAAGAGATGATGCTCGCAGGCCTGGGCATCGGGCAGCACTTTCGGCGCATTGTTCAGCCTTATCTGGACGCGGGCGAATTAGTCCCCGTTTTGCAAGAATGGTCGCGCCCCGTCATGCCTTTTCACGTGATCTATCCCCCCAATCGACATCAAACCGCGCGCTTGAAGGTGTTCATCGACTGGGTGATTCAGACCTTCAGGGAATAATGGCCGTCACGCGGATTTCCACGCGCATGGTAGGAAGTCCAAGCGCCGCGACGCCTACCTGTGTCCAGATTGGCGCGTGGTCGGGCATGTAATGGCGATACAGCCTGACCATCACCTCGTTGACCTCCGGGGGAAACCCTCCAACGTGGTAAGAATTGACGTGGACAACATGCTCCCAACCCGCCCCCGCGGTCGCCAGGGTTCGCTCAAGATTTCGAAATGCCTGGGCGATCTCGTCCGCGAGGGAGTCGGGAATGTGCAGATCGTCATCCCAGCCACCCTGGCCTGACGTCTCCACGCGATTGCCAATCTTTACCGCTTGCGAGTAATGCAATGCATCCCGCAGATGTTCCCCGTAACCAGGGGTGGCGAAAAATTCGGGCTTGTTCATGGTGTTCCTCTATTCATGGCTACTCATTTGGCATCGATGCTAATAGGTTGAATAGAGGAACAATAGCCATCATCTCTGCCATTACTGTCCATGCATATGGATAATCGGTGAACGACGTTTCAGGCGGCTTCGACCGCTTGCCCATACGCCGCGCAGGTGGTCGGATGCTCGGCCAGTGACACAAAAGTACGACGGGTGTCGTCCAGCGCGTCGACCGAACCGGTCTCGATGTCGTAGACCCAGCCATGCAGGTTCAGCAGGCCTTTTTCCTGCGCCAGCCGCACGCTCGGATGGGTCTGGATATTGGCCAGTTGGGCGATGACGTTTTCCCGAACCATCGAACTAACCTTCGCCGCGTCATTGGCGTGAGGGCGGGATTCGTTGATGACTTTCGCCGACTCGGCGTGCTGCAACCAGCCACTGACCGCAGGCAAGTGGTCCATACATTTGCACGTGGCGACGGCGGTCATGGCGCCGCAATCCGAATGGCCGCAAATCACGATGTCGGTGACCCCCAATACCGCGACGGCGTATTCGACCGTGGCCGACACGCCACCGGGGTGCGGGCTGTAGGAGGGCACGATATTACCGGCGTTACGGATCACGAACAGCTCACCGGGTTCTTGCTGGGTCAGCAGTTCCGGCACGACACGGCTGTCGGAACAGGTGATGAACAGAGTGCCGGGGTGTTGCGTGGTCGCCAGGTGTTTGAACAAATCGGTACGTTGCGGAAAGGCTTCTTTCTGAAACTTCAAAAAACCATCGATGAGCGCTTTCATGGGGCATCCTCCAGACGTATCTGGTGAGTGAACAAAGTGATTGGGGGATCGGGTCAGGCCCGCACATGAGTGCGGGCTGCAATCCAATCAGAAAGGACGCAATGGCAGGAACTTGCCATCGAGGGTAATCACTGCGCGGGAGCCGCCTTCCGGGTCTTCGACTTTTTTCATATCGAGCTTGAAGTTGATTGCGCTGATGATACCGTCGCCGAATTGCTCATGAACCAGGGCTTTCAACGTCGTCCCGTAGATCTGAATCATTTCGTAGAAGCGGTAGATGGTCGGGTCGGTCGGAATCCCCGAGAGGCTACCGCGCAGGGGGATGATCTGCAGGCGGGCCACGGCGTCGGCATCCAGGTCCAGTTTTTCGCCAATCACGTTGGCGGCGCTTTCCGGCAGCGGATGCTGACCGAGCAGGGCGGCGGTGACGTAGGCCAGGCCCAGGCCTGTGCCGTCGGTGAGGTCCTGCCAGGACAGGTTTTTGCGCGCCTTGGCATCGAGGATCGACGTGGTCAGGGTCAGACTTGGGTCGTTGTAGGCGTGGGACTGTTGCATGGGGTTTCTCCTGTCGGCGTTGTGTTGCTTGGGTGTGAAGCAATCTTCTCCCGATCAATCCATAGCGTCCAAGACCGATATACAATGCAATGCATAAGTGCTGCCTATAGTTGAAAATATCATGCTGCTTCGACATTTGCGTTATTTGCTGGCGGTCGCCGACCACGGTGGTTTCACCCGCGCCGCCGAGGCGCTGCATGTCTCCCAGCCGACCCTGTCCCAGCAAATCCGGCAACTGGAAGAAACCCTGGGCGTCAGCCTGTTCGACCGTACCTCGCGCACGGTCAAGCCCACCGATGCGGGTGCGGCTTACATCGAGTGTGCACGTCGGGTGCTGGTGGAACTGGAGGCCGGCAAACGCGCGCTGCATGACGTGAAGGATTTGTCCCGCGGCACCTTGCGGCTGGCCATGACGCCAACCTTCATGGCCTATTTAGTCGGGCCGTTGGTACGAGATTATGTGGCGCGGTTTCCGAACATCCACCTGGAGATTTTCGAGTTGTCGATGGACGATATCGAGGCGGGGCTGGTGGATGACTCACTGGACATCGCCATCGCGTTTACCCAGGTCAGAAATGCCGACATCGAGTCGATCCCGGCGTTTACCGAGACGCTGGGGGTGATGGTGGGGCGGGATCATCCGTTGTACGAAAGTCAGGGTGCGTTGTCCGCCGAGGCGGTGGCGCAGTTGGAGTTTGCGTTGCTGGCCAAGGATTTCGTAACCCGCACGCGTATCGATGATTATTTTGCCCAGGAGCAGATCACGCCGAAGGTGGTGATCGAGGTCAATTCGGTGAGCACGTTGCTGGAAGTCATTCGGCATACAGCCATCGCCACCATCCTTCCAGAACCCATCGCCACCCAGGACCGTGCGTTGCGCAGAATTCCGTTATCAGGGGAGGCGCCCCAGCGAGGAGCGGCGCTGCTTCGGCGTAAAAACAACTATCACAGTGCGGCGTCGGTGGCTTTTATGGAGCTGGTATTGGACGCGAGCGCAGTCGAGCCGACGAAGTCAATCATCCACTGATTCGCACACACCATTGGGCTTATTGCCCGTGGAGCTCACGCTCACAGAGTCGTCATCGGCGAGGACGATCGAGAGCGTGACGCCTGCACCTTTCGCTTCGAACTTGCGGTCGCTGATGGCTTTGGTATCGGCTTCTTTGCTGTTGATCAGCACCGGCCCGTCCTGATCCGCCTGGACGAGGAGTTTTCCGGGACACTCCACAATGAACGAGGGCACGCCGGCGACGCTGTTCGCCTGAGCAGCATGGGTCATTGTCAACAACAGCAGGAATGTCAGGATTCTTGTCATCACAACTCTCCAGTGGCCCGGCAGTGCGTATGGTTAACGATAGCTTTGTTTGCTGAGCACGGGACAAACAAAAAGGCCCCGCTCGATAGTACGAGCGGGGCCTTTTTATTGTGGGGTGGGATAAAACCCCTGGGAGGTATCAGTAGAACCGGTCAATCACCCGAACTTCGTTCTGGTTCTGCATCGATGCCCACGCCTGTTTCAGCGTTTGCAGAACATTACCGATAAAGTCCTTGTCGGCCGCGGCTTTCTTGCCGACATAGCCCTGGCCGCGACGGTACATCTTCAGTCGGGCGAGCAGGTTCTGGTTGTTCTTGTCGAACTCCGCTTCATGAGCGTGAGGCGACAGGCAGTCGATATGAACCTGGCCCGACTTGCTGATCCACAGAATGTGGCTGTCATGGCTGTCTTTTTGCGCAGCGAACATACGAGCCAGTTCATCGATAGTAGGTTGATTGTTCAGATTCATAATAAAGCCCCTTGACCATTTGGTGATCTTTCAAAGTTGATTCGCTAATACAGGTAGCCCATCGGTTAGTTGATCCCTGGCACCGAAACCAGGACGTCAGCGGTCGGCCGCCAAATTGACGGGGTCCCGCGTCTGTTGCATGTAGTCGTGTTGAATAACTGCTACGCAATAGCGTCACAACGAAGAGAAGCGGCGAAAACCTGGAGCCACTGCCGACATTTTCAGGGTCGGCCACAAGCTTCATGAGGATTGATCGCCAGCGCTTCTCGTCCCTTGTACTGGACGTTCAGGCCAGGTCAGCTTCTTCAATCTGCCTTGTGGGCAGCGTGTATCCGGGGAAAACAGCTCGGCGGTCAGACGAGCTTGCTCAAACGTGTTGCCGGTACTCCCGATCGGGGAGATGTCTGCATCATGCAAGGGCAAATCGAACGCGTCAACGGTTTTGTAGTGATTATTTTCATGCACTACATATTGTCGGACAAAGCTGTTTGGAATTAGAAAACGGGGATGGGAAGCGCTGGTCAGGGCGATGGCGGCGAGGTCTGGAAGCGGTAAAAGGTGCAGGGGTAGCCGTCTACCGGCAGTTGATGCAGCGTGAACCCGCCACCGGTGAGCTCAGGCATTACTCTGGCCCAGAACAGCCGTGCAGGCTGGTTCGCGTCGATATGGAAAATCTGCCATTGACCGGGGCATTGGCGCAAGAGGGTTGAAACGACAAACATCGCGACACCTTGGCCACGGAATCGCCGACTGACAAACAAGTAGCCGATGTTGTGCTCGGCACCGTGCAAACGGGTTTCGTCATCCACCGTCACGAACCCCGCCAGTTCTCCGTCGACCTTGATCAGAAACGGCTTTGTCGCGGGTTGTCGCCAGTAATCCAGTTTGGGCAGGATGTTGAAGAAACCGTGTTCGCCGAGCTTCAGCGGCAGCCACTCGCTGAAGTCGTAGGTGTAGAACTGCATCAGGTTTTCGATGGTTTCCAGATCGTCGCGCCGGGCGGCGAGCAGTTCTATGGAAGGCATGCGTTGGCTCCTGATGCGCAGGCCATCCTTGGCCCGAACGTGATCGCTCAATGTGGGGCGAAGTCGTATTTCCCACCCTTTTTCAGCGCGGCTTGATAGGCCGGACGTGCTTGAAAGCGTTCGATCCAGGCCGCTACATGAGGATAGTTGCCCAGCTTGCCCTGGGCTCTGGCGACTTCGCCGATAAAACTCATCTGGATGTCGGCGGCGCTGAACTCATCGCCCAGCAGGTAAGCAGACTGGCTCAGCGCGGTGTCGAGATAACCCAGGTAATTGGCGATTTCGGAGTTGATCCGCGGATGCAACGGCGCCCCGGCTTCACCCAGGCGGCCCACGTACAGGTTGAGCATCAGCGGCAACATGGCCGAGCCTTCGGCGAAGTGCAGCCACTGCACGTATTCGTCGTAGGCGGCGGTGGAGGGATCGGGTTGCAGGCGACCCTGGCCGTGACGGCGAATCAGGTAGTCGACGATGGCGGAGGATTCGATCAGCTTCTGCGCGCCGTCTTCGAGGATCGGCGATTTGCCCAGGGCATTGATCGCTTTCAACTCCGGTGGTGCGAGATTGGTCTTCGGGTCGCGCTGATACAGCTTCAGCTCGTAAGGGATGGCCAGTTCTTCCAGCAGCCAGAGAATACGCTGGGACCGGGAGTTGTTCAGGTGATGCACGATAATCATGGTCGGTGCCTTTTCAGAAATGGGGCTGTCGCCGGGCTTGAAGAACTCTAGACCCTCTTGGTCTGTTCGAAGTGCCATCAAGCCTTGCTCGCCGGTTTGGCCGCGCGTTTAGTGCCGGCCGATGGTTTGCGTTTCGCCGGTTTTCGCTTGTTCTTCCACGGTGTCGCCGCACGACCCGCGGGGCTGGCCGGTCCGCTGATGGTCAGGCTCAGACCGGCGCAGCGGGCGACCTGCTTGCTCATCCATGCCGCCTGTTTGGTGACGAATTCTTCCAGACTCATTTCCCCGCTCTGCACCATGTCCAGCGCCTGCTCCCAAATGGCTGTGGTCCCCGGATCGGCGATGGCGCGCGGCACTGCATCGATCAGGCTGAACGCCGCCGGCGTTGCGGCCAGTGCCTTGCCGTTCTTGATCAGGTAACCGCGATCGAGCAGGCCCTGAATGATCGAGGCGCGGGTCGCTTCGGTGCCGATGCCGGTGGTGTCCTTGAGTTTTTGCTTGAGCAGTGGATCTTCCACCAGTTTGGCGACGTTCTTCATCGCCTTGATCAGATCGCCTTCGGTGAACGGCTTGGGCGGTTGCGTCCAGAGGTCCTTGAGCTTCACGTCGGCCACCGCGCATTCACAACCTTCGGTCAGCGTCGGCAGGGTTTGCGGGGCCGGTGCTTCGCGGCCCTTGGCCGGGGCGAGGGCCTCGGGCAAGGCACGCTTCCAACCGGGCTCGACAATCTGCTTGCCGACGGCACGCAAGGCTTCACCGGCGCAGTCGAAGTCGGCCTGGGTGCGGTCGTATTCATGATTGGGCAGAAACTGCGCCAGGTAACGCGCGCGGATCAGGGTGTAGACCGCCCGTTGCTTGCCCGCCAGTCGTTCAAGGTTCTTCGCCGCCGCAGTGGGAATGATGCCGTGGTGAGCGCTGACCTTGGCATCGTTCCACGCCCGTGAGCGCCGCTGAGGCTCCAGGTGGTCGTTCAAGGCGTTCAGCGCCGGATCAGCCTGGCGCAGCGCCGCCAGAATGCCTGGCGCTTCGCTGTGCTGACTCAGCGGCAGGTAGCCGCAGTCGCTACGCGGGTAGGTGATGACTTTGTGGGTTTCGTAAAGCGCCTGGGCAATATCGAGGGTTTCCTGGGCGCCGAGACCGAGCTTCTTCGAGCAGACTTCCTGCAAGGTGCCCAGATCGAACGGCAGCGGCGCCACTTCGCGCATCCGCTCGGTACGCAGCTTGATCACCCGGGCACTCGCCGCGCCGGCAATTGCCGCAGCCGCCTGTTGGGCCAACACCTGATTCAGGCAGCGATCCTGATCGTCGCAAACCTCGGAAGCCGAACGCCATTGGGCGGTGAACGCGGTGCCATCCTGCAGCAGTTGCACGTCGATGGCCCAATAAGCGACCGGTACGAAATCGGCAATGCTGCGATCGCGATCCACCACCAGACGCAAGGTCGGCGTTTGCACCCGACCGACCGGCAATACGCCCTGATAACCGGACTGACGGCCCAGCAGGGTGAACAACCGGCTCATGTTCATCCCGATCAGCCAGTCGGCCCGGGAGCGGCCTAGTGCCGAGTGATAGAGGCTGAAAGTCTCGGCCCCCGGTTTGAGAGCCGCCAGGGCTTTGCGGATCGAAGCATCGTCCAGCGCCGACAGCCATAGCCGCTGGATCGGCCCGCGATACCGGCAATGCTCTACCAGTTCCCGGGCGATCATTTCGCCCTCACGGTCGGCATCTGTGGCGATCACCAGTTCATCGGCCTCACCGAGCAGCCGCTTGACCGCCTTGTATTGGCTGGCGGTACGCGGTTTGACGGTCATTTTCCACTTCTCTGGAATGATCGGCAGATCCGCCAGCACCCAGCGTTTGTATCGCGCGTCGTAAGCATCCGGCGGCGCGGTTTCCAGCAAGTGGCCAATGCACCAGGTCACCGTGACGTCTGTTCCCAGCCAGCAACCGTCACCCCGACGTTTGGCGCCGAGCACCGCCGCAATGTCTTTGGCCTGGGAGGGTTTTTCACAGAGGTACAGCCGCATAGCCACCATCGTCGATCAGTGTTCGAGAGGTGCACAGAATGGCGGGTGATGAGCCTTGGGGCAATCTTTATCTGTATGGATGTACAGCCATGGGTGTTGCAACGGATTGCGAGTGCCGGGTGCGACGACTCGGCCTATAGACGTTTGAAGCGTTGTAAGGCCGTTAACCGGAAGGCCCCCGTTCGGCTGCGAAGCCGTCGTGATGACGAAACTTGGGTTATACCTGATAAATCGTGGTTTCAGGTTTCAGGGCTGCTGCTCAGCCCATCGCGGGCAGGTCGGAACGCCGCACCGCTTGCTCCTACAGGTTCATCACCGTCATGAGGAACGTTTTCCATGAAAAGCTCCGGTCCTAGCCCTGTCATCACCATTGCCGAGCAGCCCGGCTGCCTGTTGGTGAAGTTTCACGGAATTCAGGTGGCCGCTTCCGCGCGTGCGCTGGTGCTTCTGGAGGCGAATTATCCGCCGGTGTATTACGTCCCGCGGGAGGACATCGACGAAAAGTATTATGCCCGCACCGATCACACGAGTTATTGCCCGTACAAGGGCGATGCCAGTTATTTCAGTTTGCAGATCCCGGGGCATGAAGGCGCCAACGCGGTGTGGAGTTATGAAGACCCCAAAGTGTCGGTGGAACAGATTCGCGGTTACCTGGCGTTCTATCCCGACCAAGTGACATTTGAGATTCTCAAAGATGTCGAGTAGTTGCTGTTTCCCGCCCCGCATTAGCGGGGCTTTTTTTGGGGGCTGGCGTTCAACTCATCGAACAGCACTCACCAGCGTGGACTCATCAATCTGACCAATCGAGGTCACCCCGGTCAACGTCATGGCCACACGCATTTCCTTGGCGAAAATATCCAGCATGTTTTCCACCCCGCGTTGACCGTCGGCGGCCAGTGCATAGGCCATGGAACGCCCCAGCAATACACCTTTCGCACCCAGCGCCAGCATCCGTACGACATCCAGCCCCGAGCGAATGCCCGAGTCGACCAGCACCGTCAGATCATCACCGATGGCTTGCATGATGGGCGGCAGCGCCTTGGCCGTAGAAAGCACACCGTCCAACTGCCTGCCACCGTGGTTCGACACGATAATGCCGTCCGCACCGAAGCTGACCGCGTCCTTGGCATCCTGGGGATCGAGAATGCCTTTGATGATCATCGGGCCTTTCCAGAAATCACGAATCCACTCCAGATCGCTCCAACTGATCGATGGGTCGAAGTTATTGGCCAACCAGCCCATGTAGTCTTCGAGCGTCACAGCTTTGCCTAGGTACTTCGATATATTCCCGAGATCGTGCGGACGCCCCATCATGCCGACGTTGTAGGCCCAATCGGGTTTGGTCATCGCCTGGAAAATTCGTCGCGATGCCGCAAAAGGGCCTGACATGCCCGAGTGCGCATCCCGGTATCGGGCGCCGGGCGTGGGCATATCCACCGTAAACACCAGGTTCTTCACACCGGCGGCCTTCGCGCGCTCCAGTGCATTTTTCATGAAGCCTCGGTCCTTCAACACATACAGCTGAAACCAGATCGATTGTTGGCTTTGGGACGAGACTTCCTCGATCGAACACACCGATACGGTTGAGAGGCACAACGGGATGCCTTTGTTTTCCGCTGCTTTTACCGCCTGCACTTCACCACGGCGGGCGAACATGCCTGTCAGACCGACCGGCGCCAATATGATGGGCATTGAAAGTCGTTGATCGAAGAGGGTGGTTTCAAGGCTCAACGTTTCGACGTTTTTCAGAATGCGCTGACGAAGGCTGATGTCCGCCAAATCAGAACTGTTAGCCCTCAGCGTGTGCTCTGCATAAGCGCCGCCATCAATGTAATCGAATAAAAAACGCGGGAGTTTGCGACGTGCTGCCTCGCGATAGTCGGATGCGGATGAAATGATCATGATGCCTCGGTCTGGTGAGTGGCGGGGCGATGGTTGCGTCGAGCGTTGGATCAGGTTAACGAAAAACGCCCCGCTTTGCGGGGCGTTTTTTTGCACTGGCTGTCAGTTGGTATCCAGGTCCACGTTCTTGGTCTCACGCAAGCAGATCATCCCCACCACCAGGCTCACCCCGGTAATCACCACCGGGTACCAAAGCCCATAGAAGATGTCCCCGGTGTACACCACCAAGGCAAACGACACCGTCGGCAGGAACCCGCCGAACCAGCCGTTGCCGATGTGGTAGGGCAGGGACATCGAGGTGTAGCGGATGCGGGTCGGAAACAGTTCGACCATCAGCGCCGCCAGCGGGCCGTAGCACATGGCAGAGATGATGATTAACGCGACCATCAGCGCCACGATCATCGGTTTGTTGACCTGCTGGGTGTCGGCTTGAGACGGATACCCGGCCAGGGTCACTGCGCCACGCAGAGCCGCTTCGTCGTAGCCATCGATTTTTACCTCGCCGATGCTCACCTGAATGGTGCTGCCGACCGGAGCAGCTTCACTGCTGTAGGGCAGGCCCTGTTTGACCAGGAAGGTTTTGACCTTGTCGCAAGGGCTATCAAATTTCGCCTTGCCTACCGGGTCGAACTGGAAGGTGCAGGTGGCCGGGTCGGCCAGTACGGTGATCGGTGCCTGGCGGCTGGCCAGGTCGATGGCCGGGTTGGCGTAATGGGCTATGGACTTGAAGATCGGGAAGTACAGCGCAGTGGCCAGCAACAGGCCGATCATCAGCACCGGTTTACGTCCGACCTTGTCCGACAGCCAGCCAAAAAAGATGAAGAACGGTGCGCCAATCGTCACGCTGATGATCAGCAGGCCGTTAGCCACGGCGGGGTCCATTTTCAGGAATTGAGTGAGGAAGAACAGCACGTAGAATTGTGCGGCATAGAAGGTCACCGCTTGCCCGGCATTGATACTGAACAGGGCAATCAGGACGACTTTGAGGTTTTCCCATTTGCCGAAGGAATCGCGGATCGGCGCTTTGCTGAGTTTGCCTTCCTCTTTCATTTTCACGAACGCAGGCGACTCGTGCAGGCTCAGGCGAATCCAGGTCGAGATGGCCAGCAGAAAGATCGAAAACAGGAACGGAATCCGCCAGCCCCAGACTTCGAACTGGTCGCCAGTGAAGTAGCGGCAACCGAGCACCACCAGCAACGACAGCAGCAAGCCGAGGGTGGCGGTGGACTGAATCCAGCTGGTGTGGAAGCCACGTTTGCCCATGGGCGCGTGTTCCGCCACGTAAGTCGCGGCGCCGCCGTACTCACCGCCCAAGGCCAGGCCCTGAAGCATGCGCAGCACCACGAGGATGATCGGCGCGGCGATGCCGATGCTCGCATAGTTCGGGAGCAAGCCGACGCAGAAGGTCGCCAGGCCCATGAGCACGATGGTCGCGAGGAACGTGTATTTACGCCCGATCATGTCCCCCAACCGGCCGAACACCAGGGCGCCGAATGGCCGCACGATGAAACCGGCGGCGAAGGCCATCAGCGCAAAGATGAACGCCGTGGTGTCGTTGACCCCGGCAAAAAACTGCTTGCTGATCACCGCCGCGAGCGCGCCATACAGGAAAAAGTCGTACCACTCGAACACCGTCCCCAGGGACGAAGCGAAGATGACTTTTTGGGTGTCGCGACTGGTGTCCGCGCTAGGCACGGCGTCCAGAGATTGAACATGTTCTGACATATCGGTATCCCTCACAGTGATTGTTTTTGTTGTTCCACTGATGTTGCGTGTTCCTTGCAGGGGGTGATGCTCGATGTCCGTGAATCAAATGCAACCTTTGTGGGAGCGAGCTTGCTCGCGAAAGCGGTGGGTCAGTCAACGATGATGTTGAATGTCATTCCGTCATCGCGAGCAAGCTCGTTCCCACAGGTGTGGTGTCTACAGCAGGGTTGAGGATCAATTGTGCGGCTTTCTCCGCAATCATCAGCGTCGGCGAACAGGTGTTGCCCGACGTGATGCGCGGCATGATCGAGGCGTCGGCGATGCGCAGGCCGGGGATGCCGTGGACTTTGAGTTGCGCATCCACCACGGCATCCGCGTCGTTGCCCATTCGGCAGGTGCCCACCGGATGGAAAATTGTGGTGCCGATTCGCGCGGCGGCTTCATGCAACTCTTCTTCGCTCTGCAAACTGTCACCGGGCAGGTACTCCACCGGTCTGAACGCTTGCAGGGCCGGCGCGGCGACGATGCGCCGGGTCAGGCGAATGGCATCGGCGGCGACCCGCAGGTCTTCGGGGTGGCTCAAGTAATTAGGCTGAATCAGCGGCGCTTCCTGTGGGTCGGCAGAGCGAATCTCCACCCGGCCGCGGCTTTGCGGACGCAAATCGCAGACCGACGCGGTGAAGGCGGGGAAGGCGTGCAACGGCTCGCCGAAGCGCTCCAGGGACAACGGCTGCACGTGGTACTCAAGATTCGCCGACGTCTGCTCCGGCCCCGAACGGGCGAAGGCACCGAGCTGGCTCGGCGCCATGGACAGCGGGCCGCTGCGGTCATACAGGTAACGCAGGCCCATGCCCATTTTGCCCCACAGGCTGCCGGCGATTTGGTTCAGGGTGCGGGCGTTTTCCAGTTTGTAGATCAGCCTTAGTTGCAGGTGATCCTGCAGATTGCCACCAACGCCCGACAGCTCATGGACAACGCCGATCCCCAGGCGTTGCAGCAGGGGGCGAGGACCGATCCCGGAACGTTGCAGGATGCTCGGTGAACCCACAGAGCCGGCGCACAGGACGATTTCCTTGCGTGCCTTGAAGGTTCTCGCCTGACCTTTCCAACGTGCGCTGACCGCTGAGGCACGGCCGTTTTCCAGCAGCACGCGATCCACTTCAACGTCGGTCAGCACAGTGAGATTGGGGCGATGGCGGATCGGTTTGAGAAACGCCTTGGCCGCGTTCCAGCGGATGCCGGCTTTCTGATTGACCTGAAAGTAGCCGCACCCTTCGTTGTCGCCCTGGTTGAAGTCATCGATGCTGGCGATGCCGGTTTGCGCGGCGGCGTTGCGGAATGCGTCCAGAATCGGCCAGGACAGGCGCTGGCGTTCGATCCTCCACTCGCCGGCAGCGCCATGAAACTCAGAGGCGCCGGCAAAATGGTTTTCGCTTTTCTTGAACAAGGGCAGCACGTCGTCCCAGCTCCAGCCGGGATTGCCGTCGGCGGCCCAACTGTCGTAGTCGCCGGCCTGGCCGCGCATGTAGATCATGCCGTTGATCGAGGAACAACCGCCGAGCACCTTGCCACGCGGGTAGCTCAGGGCGCGGCCTTGCAGGCCGGACTGTGCTTCGGTCTTGAAGCACCAATCGGTGCGCGGGTTGCCGATGCAGAACAGGTAACCCACGGGGATATGAATCCACGCATAATTGTCGCGGCCGCCGGCTTCGAGCAGCAGCACCCGGTTTTGCGGGTCGGTCGACAATCGATTGGCCAGCAAACACCCGGCCGGCCCGGCGCCGACCACGATGTAGTCGTATTCATCCTGGGAAGTCTGCATCCGTGACCTCGTATTGTTGTTCTTGTTGTGGCCCATCCTAGTTGTTAGCTTTCGTCAAAAGAATGTTAGTTTTTACGCACCTGCTGTGCGTTTTTAAACACCTGGCTTCAAGGATGACTCATGTTTGACTGGAATGACCTGCGGTTTTTTCTCGAGTTGCAGCGTAGCGGGCGTTTGCTCACCGCGGCCCGCCGCTTGAACACCACCCACGCTACGGTGGCCCGGCACATCGAGGCCATCGAAAAAAGCCTCGGCACCGCGCTGTTTGTCCAGCACGCCCAAGGCTATGAGCTGACCCCAGCCGGCGAAGCGCTGCTCAAACACGCCGAAGCGATGGAAAACGTCGCGTTGCTGGCCCAAGAGGAGATCACCCAATCCACGGCGCCCTTGGGCAAGATCCGCGTCGGGGTCACGGAAGGGTTGGGCATCATGTTCCTCGCCAGCCGCATGAACGGGCTGTTCGAGCGCTATCCTGGGCTGGAAGTAGAACTGGTGGCGGTGCCGCGGTTTGTCAGCATCCTCAACCGCGAAGCGGAAATCAGCATCCACCTGGAACGCCCGGCCGCCGACATGCTGGTGACTCGCAAACTCACCGACTATCGCCTGGCGCTCTACGCCAGCCAGGACTATCTGGATCGCTCGCCACCGCTGCACAGCCGCGACGACCTCGGCCGACATGCCTGGATCGGTTACGTCGACGACTTGCTGTTCAGCCAGGAACTGATGTTCCTCAACAGCTTCTGCCGCAACCCGCAGGTGGTCTTCCACAGCACCAGCGTCATCGCCCAGCAACAGGCCGCGCGTTCAGGCCTGGGGATCGCGGTGCTGCCGTGCTACATGGCCAGCGCAGATCCCGGTCTGGTGCCGTTGCTGCCGGATGAGAGCATCCAGCGCAGCTACTGGATCAGCACCCGCCGCGAGTTGCACAAATCGGTGCGGCTGCGGGTGTTGTGGGATTACGTGGTGGAGTTGTGTGAGCGCGAGCAGGGGTTGTTGCTGGGATAGCGTTTGGCATCCAATCTATGGCATGACGACAAGGAGCGTTATCCGACACTCCGTCGTGATAAAGGGAGCTTGCAGCATGACTGACGATACAAAAGTAAAAGGGCCGGCGTCGTACTTCCCCTCAATTGAAAAAAAATACGGTCAGCCAATCGACCACTGGCTGGCTCTGCTGGGAACAGTGAGCGGGAAAAAGCATATGGAGATGGTGGCGTGGCTGAAAACTGAACACGGTATGGGGCATGGCCATGCCAACGCTTTGGTCGCGCATCATTTGGCGAGCGCTAAAACGTGAGCCACCTGTAAGCGGCTTGCAGCGTGGCATGGCAGTGAAAGGGATGCTGGATGTTCGGCCGTCTTCGCGGGCAAGCCCGCTCCCACAGGGTTTGGTGTCGTTGTTGAGTGTTGGGGGCGCCACAAGTCCTTGTGGGAGCGGGCTTGCCCGCGAAGGCGCTCGGCGGCATTACCGCAAGACCCCGCTGTGATCACTCAAGCATTCGCGGCAACTGGAGCGTGGTTGGCTGTAAAGGCGTGCGGGAATGGTCGTCCGGAATTGACAGGGTTGCCCGCAACCCGCCTTCAGGTCGGTTGACCAGTGTGATCCGTCCACCCAGCCGAGTTGCGATGGTGTTGACGATTGTCAGCCCCAATCCAGCCCCGTGAGCATTTCCACGGCTATAAAACCGTTCGAACAAACGCCCGCGATCCGCCTCGTCGATACCCGGCCCCTGATCCTCGACACTCAGTGAATAGAACCCGTCCGCCTGACTTAACTGAACGGTGATAACGCCGTGTTCGGGGGAAAAGTTGGCTGCGTTTGTGATCAGGTTGTTCAGGGCGATGTCGATGGCGGCGGCATCGGTGACCACTTTGAAAGGACGGTCGTTGACGTCGAATGTCAGCTCGAGGTTCTTGCTCAACAGCCAGGGCGTAAGCTGAACCAGGCTGTCGCGAACCGTTTCAGTCAGGTCGACGCTGTGCAGCACTGGCGACACGGCTTTAGGTTCAAGGCGGGCCATGGTCAGCAACTGATTGACCAGGCGGCTGGCGCGGTCGACACCGGCAATCAGAAATTCCAGTGATTCTCTTCGCTCCTGTTCAGTGCCAGCCTCGAGCAGGTTTTGCGCATGCACCCGCAGCACTGCCAGGGGGGTGCGCATTTCATGGGCAGCATCAGCGATGAAGCGTCGCTCGCGAGCGAGCACCTCCTGAATCTGCGCGAGCATGCGATTGAGCGCCGCTTGCATCGGTTCCAGTTCGCTGGGCAACGGCGTCAGTTGCAGCGGCTCCAGCGAGCCGCTATGCCGCGCCCGCAACGTTGCCGCCATATCCGCCAGAGGCTTGAGACCCCAGCCGATGGCCAGCCAGACCATCGCCGCCAGAATCAGGCTGCCCAGTACATTGGGCCACAGGGTATGGCGCACGATCCGATCCACCAGGTCCGAACGCACATCGTCCCGTTCGCCGACCCAGATCCGCAGGTCATTGAGTTTGTCTTCCAGCAGGAACGCGCGCCAGTGGCGGTTGTTCAGGTCCACCACATCGCTGAAACCGGGTTTCGTCGGGGGCGCGGTGAAGGAGGGCGCGCTGGCGGTGTGCACCAGCACTTCGCCCTGACGATTCCAGACTTGAAAGGCAATCTTGCTTTCATAGGGATGGCCATCGACCCTCGGCACGGCTTCGCTCAAGGCCTTGTTGAACGCCTGATACAGCTCGATGTGTTCCTTGCTGGCCAGCGGCATGCGCATCACACCCTGCAACAGTCGGGCATTCTGGGCCAATTGGGCGTCGTAAACTTCGGCGATTTCGTGATTGCTGTCGTGCAGGTTGAGCACGCTGATCACGGCGAGACCGGCGAGCATCAAGCCGATGATCAGCGTGAGGGTGCGCCGCCGGATCGAAGTCATCGACGTTCCTCCACCAGGTAACCGACACCGCGGATGGTACGGATCAGGTCGGTGGAGAACTTCTTGCGCAGGTGATGGATGTGCACTTCCAGCGTGTTGCTTTCGGCTTCTTCGTTCCAGCCGTACAGCAACTGCATCAGGTGATCGCGAGTCATGACCCGGCCGGGTGGTGAGAGCAGTTCGTGGAGCAGTTGATATTCCTTGGGCGTCAGGGCCACCGGCTCGCCCTGATAGCTGACTTGCTGAGTGCCGGGGTTGAGGCTGATGCCCGCATGTTCGATCAGCACCTGGGCACGGCCGGCGCTGCGGCGCAACAAAGCCCGCAGACGCGCCTTGAGTTCGGCCAGATCGAAAGGTTTGATCAGGTAATCGTCGGCGCCGGCGTCGAGCCCGGCGATGCGGTCTTCGGTGGCATCCCGGGCGGTAAGGATCAGCACCGGCAGGTTCGAGCCGCTGTCACGCAAGCGGCGCAACACTTCGAGGCCGTCCATGCGTGGCAGGCCGAGGTCAAGCACCGCCAGGTCAAAAGTTTCGCTGAGCAGCGAATGCAAGGCGCTGCTACCGTCCTGCAGCCAGTCGACGGTGTAACCTTCGCGGCCCAGGGCCTGATGGATGCCTTCGCCCAGGGCCACGTCATCCTCGATCAGTAATAAGCGCACACGTGCTCCTGTCAGTCGAGTTTCTTGTTCACGTCCACCAGCAATGCTTCGATCTCTTTGCGGCGCCCGGCGTCGGCGGTTTCCCGGCCTGGCCTTGGGTCTGCCTGCAAGGCTTTTTGCAGCGCGCCCCTGGCTTCGCTGTAACGTTTTTGACGGTAGAGGTGATCGCCCCAGAAGTACAGACTGTCGATGCCGGTGGGGTTCAGTTGCAAGGCTTGTTTAAGCAATTGCTCCGCCTTGTCGGCGTCGCCGAAGCCGATGGGCCAGCCGGGTACGCGATCGTACAGTGCGCCCAGGCTGGTGTAGGCCGAGCCTTGCAGGGCTTTGGGGTCCAGGGCCAGGGCTTTTTCCAGATCGACTTTCGCATCCTTGACCTTGCTCAGCGCCCCGAGCCCGCCCTGGGCACCGGCCCAACTGCTGGTGACGATGCCGGACCAGATCCAGGCCTCGGCCACCGATTGGCGTTCCTGAGTGAACGCCGATGCCTGGACGGCGAGTTTTTCGAAAGCCACAGTGCGTTGGTCCGCGGGCAACTCATATTGAATGTGCGCCCAGCTTTGCTGGATGCCGTTGAGGCGTTGCTGGTCGGCGTTATCCAAGGCCCAGACGCTTTGGCTCAAGGCTCCCAGCAACAGGAAAGCGGCAATTTTTTTCATGGTTTGAAATGCTCGTTGTCGGGCTTCTGACTCAGGCGGCGGACCAGTGGCAATTGCTTGCGCAAACCACGGTCCACCAGATTGGGCAGCAGGCTGTTCAGGCGCACGAAAAAGCGCTCTGGCCAGCCAAGGTACAAGTCGCGGCGGTCGCCGGCGATGGCGTGCATCACCGCCGAGGCGACTATTTGCGGGTCGTCGACATTGAATTTGAGTGCGTCATTCAAAGCCTGCGCCGCCGGGCTGTTCATGCTCGTGCGGGTGGCACGGGGCGCGACATACAAAACACCGACCCGGCTGTCCGCCAGTTCCCGGCGCAGGGCTTCAGAAAAACCGCGCAAGGCAAATTTGGTCGCGCAATAGCTGGCGTAACCGGGGTAGCCAATGGAGCCGTAGGTCGAACCGACATTCACCACCATCGCGCTTTCGGCTTGCTTGAGCAGCGGCAGCAATATCTTGGTCAGGCAGATCGGAGCGCTGATGTTCACCGCCAGCATCGCGTTGACGTCGCTGTCATCGAGTTGTTCAAGCATGGCGAAGTGATTGACCCCGGCGGCGTTGATCAGCAGGTTGATTCCGTCGATGGCTTGCGCTGCGGCCAGTACTTTGCGCCGGTCGGCGAGGAACGTCAGGTCGGCCCCCACCCAGTACAAATGTTGCGGATAGCGATCGAGCAAAGGCTCCAACGGTTCCCGATGCCGAGCCACTGCCAACACCTTGGCACCACTGGCACACAAGGCGGTGGCGATCGCCAGGCCGATGCCACCACTGGCACCGGTCAGTACCACACGAGCCTCAGACAGGCGCATGCAGGTTCTCCCCGTCACGCGGCAGGCCGCGGAACATGTCGGTGTAAAGCCTGTACACCACTTTGGAGGCGTGAATCACGGCGGCCTGATCGGCCGGATCGTCAAGGGTGTTCATCAGTCGGCGGTAGGTTTGCATGTGCTCGATATCCAGGGAACCGTGCGTGCTGAGGTAGCTGAAGGCACTTTCCGGCAGGTCCAGCCGTTCGCGAATGCTGCCGGCGGCGTGGGTGGCCAGGGCAATGCTGGTGCCTTCCAGTACGTTGACCATGCCGAACAGTCCGACCGGGTTGTCCCGGGCAATCAGGTCGTAGAGAAAGCTGACCATCAATTCGATCGGCATGCAGGGACGACCTTCGCGCACCGCGTCTTTGTCGCCGCCGCAGGCTTCGATGTCGTTAAGCACCCATTGTTCGTGGCCGTATTCATCCTCGATGTACTCGCATACCGCTTCACTCAGCCATTCCAGGCGCATCGACAATTTCGCACCGCAGGCCATCATCAAAGGCACGGTGTGGCGCACGTGGTAATAGGCTTGCGCGAGGAAGGCGCGGTAGCTTTCCAGGCTGACTTTACCCTCCAGGGCATCACGGATAATCGGCAGATTGAACAGCGTGTGGCGTTCTTGCTGAGTGGCTTCTTGCAAGGTGTCGAAAAAACTCATGATGCGGATTCCTCAGAAAGTGCGAATTCGGTCAGTTGCGCCCGGTAACGCTCGACGATGGCGTCGCGACGCGGGCGACCATTGGCGGTCAGCAGGCCATTGGCGGGGGTGAAGGGTTGAACCAGACGTGTCCAGTCATGGACCTGGGCGTAGTCGGGCAAGGCCTCGTTGGCCTCAGTCACGGCGGCGGCCAGTTCTTCGTCGGTGCAATCCGCGCGGTGGGGCCAGAGCAGCGCATGGTTACGCGGCATCGCTTCGCCGTAGACAAAGGCCTGGGCGATATGGCGGCGTTGGGTCAATTCGGCCTCGACCCACTCCGGGTTCACATTGCGGCCAAAACTGGTGACGAATTGATGTTTCTTGCGCCCCTTGAGGTAGAGAAAACCCTCGGGATCGAACTCGCCGAGATCGCCGCTGGGCCACCATTGACTGGTGTGCGGCGCCTCTCCCAGATAGCCGAGCAGGGTCGATCCCTTGATCAGCACTTCGCCGTCTTCGGCCAGACGAATCTCCAGACGGGGCAGGGGTCGGCCAACACTGCCAGGGCGGCGCGATTCAGGCCGATTTAGGCACACCACCGACGCGCACTCCGACAGCCCGTAGCCTTCGTAAACCGGTATGCCGACGCGTTGCGCGCGATGCAATAACGCTTCGCAAACCCGCGCGCCACCCACGGCGGCAAAACGCAACGCGTAGGGCCTGAAGGCTTTCTGTTCCGCTGCGCTGACCAGTACCAGTAGCAACTGCGGCACCAGAATCAAGCTTTCGGGCGCACGGGTGGCCAGGCAATCCAGCAGTCGCGGCACATCAACACCGCTGGCGCCCTGGATGCCCAGGGTTTTCTGGCTGGGCAGACTCAGGGTTGCGCCGGCATACAACGCGGCATAGCAACCCAGGTTTTCCAACAGTATTGCCAAGGGCAACAAGGTCAGATGATGTTGCGCATGGGTGGGTTTGCTGGCCTGATCCAGCTCGCGGGCGACGGTCAAAATGCTCTCGGCGCTCAGGCACACGCCTTTCGGTGTGCCGGTGGTGCCGGAGGTGAAAGTCAGTTTGGCGGTGCCTTCGGGCAGCCGACTCGGGCCGCTAAAGGTGCGGCGCCAGAACTCACCGGTTTTTTCGTAGGCGGCTGCTTGCAGTTCGGCGTCCAGCCCCGGATCAGCAATTACCAGACCGGCCTGGCTTTGCTCCAGGCAATGACTGCGTTGAGCCGGGCTGAAGAAGGGCGGCAACGTCAGGCAGGTCAGGCCTTCGAACAGCGCGGCAAGGTCCCAGAGCATCGCCTCGACGCCATTGTCCAGGGCCAGCGCAACCACGTTGACGTTTTCATCGCGCAGACGCTGCTGGCGATACACCACTTCGGCATAGAGCGTGGCGTAGTCCATTTTCAGCTGATCACCCCACAGCGCGGTGGCATTGGTCTTGCGTTCAGCATGGCGGCGCAGGGTCTGTTTGAAGCGCTCCATTTCAGGCGACATGGCTGGCTTCCTCGAAGGACGACGACAACCCCAGGCGATTGAACATCCCGATATTGCGCAAATGAATAAAACCGGCGCGGATGTTGCCAACGTGCACCCAGGGCTTGCTCTCGTAGTAACTGCCCCAGCTATGGCGGTCGTCGCCCAGCCGCGCGGGGTCGGCCGCGCAGAGGGTCACGGGTTTCAAGCCCAGGCGATGAAAACTGTTCACCAGGCCGATGTTGCCGGTGAACGCCACCCATTCCAGGCCACCCATGGCCAACAGGTAAGTGATGGCGATGATGCTCATTCGCGCACTGCCAGTGTCGCTGGCGGCCAGGTTACCCACCTCGACGATACCGGCCCGGTCCACGGGGCGGTCAGCAGCGGCGCTGATCAGCGGATCGATCGGTTCGTCCAGGTAACGCTCCAGAAACAGCGCTTCACTATTCGCCAGCCGCACACCGGCTACGGCACAGAGCCCACCCGACGCGTTATTCATGCCAAACAGTTCAGGCATGAAATGACGGATGTCGGCCCCATGGGCCTTGCGGAAACGTTGCTGGATAAAGGCTTCGAAAACTGGACGCTGGGGCTCGTCCGGTAACGCTCTAGCCAGACTCATTTGTGGTGTTTCGCCTTTGCCGAAGTGCAGGGGCAAAGGAATGTTCCAGTCGAAATGGAGCATTGGAAGACGCCTCCCGGGGTAAGTTTGGAAGGAGTATCCGAGGCATTTCTTAACGGAGTCTGAAGGTGGTGAAAAGAGTGTTTTGGGGTTGTCTTCAGATTGTCTTAAGGCTGGGCGGGCAGGGTGACGCCAGTCGGTTCGGTGCCCCACCGGACCCGGGCTGCGCGAATGAGTCGGCAGTCGGTTTTGACATTCATGAGGTTCACTATGACCCACGATTCAACAACACAGCGGTACGCAAAGCTGTCGATCACTTTGCATTGGCTGATGCTGGCGCTGTTTATCGGTGTGTATGGTTGCATCGAAATCAAGGGCCTGTTGCCGCGCGGCGATACCTTGAGGAGCCTTTTTCTCGGGCAGCATGGATTATTCGGGCTGAGCATTTTTGTGCTGGTCTGGGTCCGCTTGCTCGGGCGGCTCACCCCGCGCCCGCCCATTACACCGGCACTGCCCACTTGGCAGACCACTGTTTCGCATCTGATGCACCTGGCGTTGTATGGCCTGATGATCGCCACGCCGGTATTGGCCTGGCTGATGCTGTCGGCAGGTGGCAAGCCAATGCCTTATTTCGGTTTTTTACTGCCATCGCCAGTGGCAGTCGATCCGGCCCTGGCCAAGCAGTTCAAGTATTGGCACGAACTGATCGGCAGCGCCGGTTACTGGCTCATTGGATTGCACGCGGCGGCGGGGTTGTTCCATCACTATTGGGTTCGCGACAACACCCTGACGCGCATGCTGCCCGGCCGTAACGGCAATGCCCTCAATCAGCGGCAGCGATAATCTCGAACCCCGTGCTGGCCAGGCGTTCACCGTTCACCAGAATGTGCACGGCATGCGGGCCAAGGTAGTGCCTGCGGGTGGTGAGCTCCTTGATGTGCTGGCCACGGGCGATGAACTCGGCAGCCTTGCCGGGCAGCGTCAGGGCCTTGAGCTTGAACACCTTCGCCGACGTGCTGCCATTGGCTTTGACGTAATCGATGGCGTAGTCGATCACCAGTCGTTGACTGTCCGGCACGGTGGATTTCACGGTGAAAGACAGGGTGATTTTCTCACCCAGGCGGATCACTGCGGGTTCCACTTTCACATCAATGATCTCGACCTCAGGCTTGCCGCCCGCACCGATGATTGCCAGCGCCCGCTGATTGCCTTGTTTGATCAGGCTGCGCAAAGCCTGTTTGGCGATCCACGCGGTGTGTTTGTTGTCCAGTGACCAGCCTTCGATCAGGTCCAGCACCCAGTCGGGATGATCCTTGGTGATGTCGTTGAGGTGGTTGGCGACGGATTTGCGCACGTAGAGGCTGTTATCGGCCTTGAGGTTGTCGAGGATCGCCGCCGCCAGGGTCGGATCGGCCTGAACCTGTTCCAGGCGAAACGACCAGGGCAAGCGCGGTCGGCTGCCTTCGCTGGCCAGGCGCCGGACATGTTCGTTGTCGTCCAGGGACCAGTCGTGCATCCGCGCCAGTGTGGGTTTGATATCGCTGCGCAAAAAATGGCGGATCGCGAATTCCGAGGAGCCGAACGCGGTGAAGTATTTCAGCGCTGCCATGGACTGCTCGAACGCATGACCGCCATACATCGCGACGTAATGCGGCAACGAGATGCTGACAAAGCCGCTGTTCAGACGTGGGGCGAGGGCGTAAAGCACCTCAAGCGTCTCTTCGTAACTCAACGGCAAGACTGCATGCAGGCACTCGCTGACCCGGGCCATCCGCTGCATGATCGACAATTGCGCGAGCCCTTCGTTGGCCATTTTCAGGAAGGCTTTGGCATCGAACTCGGGATAGACCGCCGTCATTTCGGTGGCGATGTGCTGGAGGCGTTCGACGTTGAAGATTTCTTTCAGGGCGGGGGAGGATTGGTCCGGCATCGTGGTTCCTTGTGATTTCTGGTTTACCTGAAGTACCGCGTTATCGTTCTTCGCGAGCAAGCCCGCTCCCACATGGGGCCTTTGGTGAACACAGGATTTATGTACGACCGAGATCCAGTGTGGGAGCGGGCTTGCTCGCGAAGAGGCCCTCTCAATCACCTCAACTCTTACCCGCTTCCTCTTCCAGTTGATCCGCCTCAAACAACCTTGCCAGTTCCGCCCGGGCTTCCTGGGCGGTCTGCAGCACCTTCGCCGCATCGTCATAAATTGCGTGCTGGGCTTCCAGCACTTGTTCATCGTGATGCTTGAAGCGTTTGATCCGCGCGTCCGCCTGAGCCTGGGTCAGCCCCAGCCCGACCAGCGTACGCCGGCTCATTTCCAGACTGGAGTAATAGGTTTCCCGAATCGCCTCGGCGCCAATGTCCACCAATCGGTGCACATGCTGACGGTTGCGCGCCCGGGCGATGATTTTCATGTGGGGGTAGAGCTTGTGCACCAGCTCGGCGGTCTTGATGTTGGTGTCCGGGTCGTCGGTGGCGATGACAAAGTATTCCGCTTGCTCGACCTTGGCCGCACTGAGGATTTCCGGGCGCATCGGGTCGCCGTAGAACACCGGCACACCGCCGAAGCTGCGGGACAGTTCGATGGTTTCCACCGAGGTATCGAGGGCGACGAACTTGATGTTCTGCGCCCGCAGGATCCGCGCCACGATCTGCCCCATCCGGCCCATGCCGGCGATCACCACCCGCGGTGTGTCGGTGTCGATTTCGCGGAATTTCTCCGGCACCACCACAGGCTGGACCTTGGGGCTGACCAAGCGTGCGCACAGCAGTAACAGCAACGGCGTCAGGGCCATGGACAAGGTAATCGTCAGCACCAGCAAGTCGTAAAGGCGTGGCTCGAACAGACCTTGGTCGCGACCGATCTTGAACACCACAAAGGCAAACTCACCACCGGCTGCCAGCACGATGCCGAGGCGAATGGCATTAACCTTGCCCAGACCACCGGCCAATCGACCAACCACGAACAGCAGCGGCAGTTTGATTGCGATCAGCAACAGGGTCAGGCCCAACACCGTGATGGGCGCGCTCAGCAGCAGGCTCAGGTTGGCGCCCATGCCCACGCTGATAAAGAACAGCCCCAACAACAGACCTTTAAACGGCTCGATCTGGGCTTCCAGCTCGTGACGGTATTCGGAGTCGGCCAGCAGGAGTCCGGCGAGGAACGCACCGAGCGCCATCGACACGCCGACCAGGTCCATCAGCCACGCGGTGCCGATCACCACCAAGAGCGCGGTGGCGGTGGAGACTTCCGGCAAACCGGTTTTGGCCACCACGCGGAACACCGGGCGCAACAGATAACGTCCGCCGATCACCACCACCGCAATGCTGCCCAGCACCCGCAAACCGTGGTTCACATCCTCGGTCGCCGTGCTGGTGTGATCGCCGCCGGCCAACAGCGGCACCATGGCGATCAGCGGGATTGCGGCGATGTCCTGGAACAGCAGGATCGCGAACGCCAAACGCCCATGGGGGCTGGTCAGTTCCTTGCGCTCGGCCAGGCTTTGCAGGCCAAAAGCAGTGGACGACAGGGCCAGACCCAGGCCCAGCACGATCGCGCTGTTCAACGACTGACCGAACATGAACAACGCCACCACGCCAATCACCGACCCGGTCAGCAGCACCTGCGCCAGACCGACGCCGAACACCGATTTGCGCATCACCCACAAACGTCGCGGCGACAGCTCCAGGCCGATAATGAACAGGAGCAACACCACCCCGAGTTCGGAAATATGGCTGACGCTTTGCGGATTGCCAATCAAGCCCAGCACCGACGGCCCGATGATCACCCCGGCAAACAGATAACCCAGCACAGCCCCCAATTGCAGGCGCTTGGCCAAGGGCACGGTGAGCACCGCCGCGAGCAAAAAGACGACAGCGGCTTGCAACAGGTTGCCTTCATGGGGCATGGCTAACTCCAACGACTCGATACGGCGGGGGCGACAAGGATAAAGGCTGGACTCCCCGAAGATCTACTGTGGGAGCGGGCTTGCTCGCAAAAGCGGTTTTTCAGTCACATCGATGTTGGCTGTGCTGCCGTCTTCGCGAGCAAGCCCGCTCCCACAGGGTTTAATGGGTGTACGCAAGATCTGTGATCAACCGGAATCACTGTGGGAGCGGGCTTGCCTGCGAAGGCAATCTCAACGGCAACCGAGCAATCCTGAACAGAATCATTCGCTATGAGCGCGCACCGGGCTCTGAGTGCCCAATCGATACTGATTATTCCCACTGCGCTTGGCCTCGTACATCGCCAGGTCCGCAATGTGAATCAGCCGGTCCATGCTCGGCGCATGGTCGGGGAACACCGCGACGCCAAGGCTGGTGCCGATGTGGCGCTGGTCGTTGCCGATGGTCACCGGCGGTGAGAGTTCGACGAAGATTTTCTGGCAGATGCGCCGGGCTTCGTCTTGCAAGCTGTTGTTCTGGGGCAGACCTTGCAGAATCACCACGAATTCGTCGCCGCCGATACGGGCGACGGTGTCGGTTGAACGCAGGATTCTTTTCAGCCGGGTGGCGGTGGTGACCAGTACCCGGTCGCCGGCCGCATGACCGTAGTGGTCGTTGATCGCCTTGAAACCATTGAGGTCGACAAACACCAGCGCCACCCTGGTTGCGCTGACGCGCGCCTGTTCCAGCGCTTCGGACAGGCGTTCTTCGAGCACCAGCCGATTGGGCAGGCCGGTCAACGGGTCGTAATGGGCCAGGTGCTGCAGGTAACTGGCGGAGGCTTTTTCTTCGGTGATGTCGCGCACCACGCCCATCATCTTGATCGTTGCATCCTGCTCGTTCTTGACCACATTGCCGGTCTCGCGCAACCAGCGAATGGTGCCGTCGGGCCAGATGACCCGGTATTCCTCGTCATGATTTTCACCGGTTTCCAGGCAACGCAGCTCACCGGCCCGGACCTTGGCCCGGTCGTCCGGGTGGACGCAGGCGCAGAACAGTGCGTAGGAGGGCGTTACTTCGCCGATTTTGAAGCCGAACATGCCGTAGATTGCGTCCGACCAGTAGAGCTTGTCGGTGTCGACATCCCAGTCCCAGGTGCCGATGCGGGCGAAATACTGGCTGCGTTTAAAGCGTTCGATGTCGCCGTCCTGGTGGATATTTTGCCCTCTGGACAAGTCATCGATCAGTGCTCGGCTTTCGGCCAGCTGCTTTTGCAGCGAGCGCTCGCGCCAGATCAGCGCGACGATCACGGCGAGCATTACCGAGCCGATGGCGGCGCTGGTCCAGTCCACATTCATGCAGGGTTTGCCATCGTGGCGTATCAGCCGTATCGGGAGAGATGTGCCTATGTTAGTTCACACCGGCCTCAATCATCAGCCTCTATTGCGAGGCCCGTCACGATTATAACAGCTCGCCTTTGTCCCACAGATGCACCAACTCCCCGGGTGCCCGGTCTTCAGGCACCTTCATCACCATTTGATCGTCCTGCTCGCCACTGCGGTAGCGCACTTCGATTTGATAAAAGCGCTGGTCGCCCTGGCCAGAGGAAGCACTCATCAGTGGCAGACAACCCTCAAGTAACGAACAGATGCGCACGCGTTGGTCGGCATCGCATTGGGCGAATTCGATCTCTCGGGGGCGGGTCAAGGAGTGAATCGCCGCCATGCCGCCCTGGCGGGAGACACGCACCACAGCATTGTCGTCCAGGGGTGGCAAGGTTTTCATTTATCCTCCTGAGCCAGATTGACGCCCACTTCAGACCAACCGTGTCGCACCGCCTCGACTTCCTTCGCGCCAAACCCGTGCCGGGCATGCTCGACGGTCAATCGCGCGAAGGCACTGAAAGATGCCTCGCTGCTCAGGCGTTTATCGCACAGCGTGTCGTACCAGATGCGGCCGGCTTTCTCCCAGGCAAACCCGCCCAGTGCCGTGGCCGCCAGATAAAACGCCCGATTGGGGATGCCCGAATTGATGTGCACCCCACCATTGTCCTCCTGGGTGATCACGAACTTGCGCATGTGATCCGGTTGCGGGTCCTTGCCGAGCAACGGGTCGTCATAGGCCGTGCCCGGATGGGCCATCGAGCGTAAACCTTCCCCTTTGATGCGCGGTGTCAGCAGGTCCGCGCCGATCAGCCAGTCAGCCTGTTCGGCAGTGTGGCCCAACACGTGTTGCTTGATCAGCACGCCAAACACGTCGGACAGCGATTCATTCAACGCCCCGGACTGGTTGGCGTACACCAGACCGGCTTCGCTTTCGATCACGCCGTGCGTCAACTCGTGACCGATCACATCCAGCGAGCGAGTGAAACGTTCGAAGATTTCGCCATCGCCGTCACCGAACACCATTTGCGCGCCGTTCCAGAAGGCGTTCTCGTAGTCCTGGCCGTAATGCACGCTGCCGATCAGCGCAAAACCCTTGTTGTCGATGGAGTCGCGACCCAGCACGTTCCAGAAGAAATCATAGCTGGCACCCAGTGCGTCGTAGGCTTCATCGACCGCCGGATCGCCGGTCGCCGCCTGGCCTTCAAGCCGTACGGGCATGCCGGGCAGGAGCATTTTTCCTTGGGCATCGTGAATGCTGCGCTGCGCCACGCCGGGTTGACCGGGCTGCGGCAGGATCGCGTTTTTCGGAGGGCGCGAAGGCGGGCCTGGGTTGGGCAGCAGGCGGCGGATATGGATCAGCGTGGCCTGGGCGCTGGAACGCTGATGCTCGGAACCGTGGGCGATGATACGGTTGAGAATGTAGGGCGGGATGAAGCTGTACAGCGGTGATGAATCGGTCATCAGAGCATCCTTTCCTGAGTACGAGGTCGTTACTCATGTGAGCCGCTGGCGGTCTTTCGGTTCCGTGGATTGCCTTCAGCGCCGGTTTCTGCGAAAACCTGCGTCCGCGCCCAATCACCGGGCGATCGTGAACGAGTACGAACCATGAACGACGAGTTGCAAATCATCGACCTTGAGCCGGGCGACGGCAAAGCCGCCGTCAAAGGCGCATTGATTACCACCCAATACCGGGGCTGGCTGGAAGACGGCACGGAATTCGATTCTTCCTACAGCCGGGGTAAACCTTTCCAGTGCGTGATTGGCACGGGTCGGGTGATCAAGGGCTGGGATCAAGGGATTATGGGCATGCAGGTTGGCGGCAAACGCAAGTTGCTGGTGCCGGCGCATCTGGCTTATGGCGAGCGCACGATGGGGGCGATACCGCCGAATTCGAACCTGATTTTTGAGATTGAATTGCTGGAAGTCCTGACGCGGGATGATTGAGCGGGTGCTGCATTACGGCGCAAGTGATGCGTCGTTGGTCAGGCCGTCTTCGCGAGCAAGCCCGCTCCCACAGGGCTTTGTGAACGACACATACCCAATGTGGGAGCGGGCTTGCTCGCGAAGAACGATAACGCGGTCGGTCAGTCCTCCGGCAGATCGGTAAAGAGCGGAATCCGACTGTTGAGGGAAGGGCGGTAGTGCCAGCTCAGGCGGTCCAGTGCGGGCTTCATCGCCAGAATCTGCGTCAGCGTGGCGCTGGCGATGCTCATGGCCAGAGCCTGCCCCGGGCATTGATGGCGGCCAGCGCCGAAGGTGAAGCTGCGGCGGTTCGGACGGTCGAGGAGGAAGGCGTCGGGAGTGTCGTTGAGCTGTGGGTCGCGATTAGCCGAAGCCAGTAGCACTAGAATCACGTCGCCGGGGTTCAGGCTCACACCCTCGATCTCGCAAGGCGCGACCACGAAGCGACGGGTGTTCTGCACTGACGGATCGAAGCGCTGGACCTCGGCCAGCAGGTCGTCGATGCGTGCCGGTGCGCTCTGTAATGACGGATTTCGAATCAACGTCAGCAATGCGTTGCCGATCAACCCGGCAGTGGCCTCATACGTCTGGGAAAACAGCCCGATCAGGTTGGCAATCTGCTGTTCAGGGTCGTTCGCTGTCGCGGCGAAACGCTGGCGGATGCCGCTGAGCAGAGCGCTTTGGTTGCCCGGCTCATCCAGCAGTTCGACGAAGTAACCGCGCAGCTGTTCAGCCGCGGCATGGGCGGCGTTCAGCTGGGTTTGATCGCTGAGGGGCGACAGGCATGCCACGAAGTCAGCGGTCAGCTCGCTGATGGCCCGGCCCTGAGCGGGAGAGAACCCCAGCAATGCCGCCACCACACAGACTGGTCCACGGAACATGGCCTTGTACAAACCGTCGGCGCCCGGCGTGATCAGCCTGGCGCCCACCAATGCATTGACTTCATTGACGTCAATCAGCGCCAGCCCCGGCTGAATCGCCGATCTCGGGCAACGCTGGCGCTCCCCGTCATTCATCCGCATCAACTGAGCGAACACCTTGCCGGCCATGCCTTGAGCAATTCCCTTGGGGACCGGCTCACTGGAAGGCCGCACGTGGCAGTCAGGATGCGCCAGCACCGCCGCGACGGCGCGGGCAGTGCTGGCCACCCACAGTTTCAGTCCCTGATGAAAAACCAGCCCACCGTCGGCGCGCAATTGCGCGTAGTAGGGATACGGATCGACATGAGTCGCAGCGATGATCGGGTCCATGGTTCGCAGCCTCGTTCTGGGTTGGAAAAGTGTTGCTACTATCTCCAGTTCAAAAGGGCCTTGATTCGTCCGGGAGCGAAATATGAACGCAGAACAACACGACATTGGCATCTCTCATGTGGCCGCGGCCATTGCGGAACCGGCCCGGACGAAAATCCTCTGCTCGTTGATGGACGGCCACGCCCGCACCAGCACCGAGCTGGCGGCGATTGCCGAGGTCAGCGCCTCCACCGCCAGCGCGCACCTGGCCAAACTCAAGGATCTGGCGCTGGTGCGCTTGCATGTCCAGGGCCGCCATCGTTATTACAGCCTGGCGGACAAACGTGTGGCCCAAGCATTGGAAGCGTTGATGGTGATCGGCCAGAACACCGCGCCGACCTTCAACTCACGCACGCCGGATCGCCTGCAATTCGCTCGCACCTGCTACGACCACATGGCCGGCACGTTGGCGGTGTTGCTGCATGACCGGATGATCGAGGCGGGGTGGCTGCTGGAAACCGATGAGCAGGTTTATCAGCTGAGCGACACCGGCGAACAGTTATTCGAAGGCTTGGGGATCGAAGTCAAAGACCTGAGTACCTTGCGGCGACGCTTTGCCTGCCCATGTCTGGACTGGAGCATGCGTCGGCCGCATCTGGGCGGCTCATTGGGGGCGGCCTTGTTGCAAACCGCGATCAAGCGCAAATGGGTCACCCAGGATCTGGACAGTCGGGCGCTGGCGTTGACGGCGGCGGGGCGTAAGGAATTCAGCAGTCGGTTTGCCGTTGAACTGCCGGCTCAGGTAACGACAGCACAACCCGTATCCACCGAGACCCGACGCCGCGCGATCGCCAGTCCTGCGCCTTTGCCCAGACAAGCCTCCTCTTGAGAGGTCGGCACTAGCATATAGTTTTCGCGCCAACAACTGCTTCAGTAGACAGGTATATGGTTTTTCGTGGCTTGTTAATGTCTGCACCCAGAGAGGGCAGCCTTAATGGCGAAGAACATAAATGTCGATGAGGGAGCAAGTTATGGGTGCAAGAAAGGGGTTTGATGAGTTCACTGTGAAGTATGACGATATTCACCGGGCGTATTGGACCAATACATTAAGTGAAGACGACCTTAAACATTGGCACGAAGAACGGCTTAACACAGTACTCCGACACGTCAAGAGCAAATCCGCTTTCTATGGCAAACACTTTAAAGATATTGATGTCGAAGGCGTCACGCTGGCAAATCTTTCTTCACTGCCTTTTACGACCAAGGACGATTTGAGAGATTCCATGCTGGACATTTTGTCTGGCACCTTGGAAGACAGTATTTATTATTATGAGACCACCGGCACAACCGGCCCGGCGACCCCTTGCCCGCGTGATAAAAAAGAAAGTTACGCCAGTAACAAACAACTCGCGATGGCCTATCAGGCGGTGTTGGAAAAACATTTCCCTACAGAGAAAACCGTTGTAGGCGTCATGGGCCCGACTGAAGTGCATTCCTTCGGCGACACCTTGGGTGATGTCTGTCATCAACTGGGTGTCTGTAACGCCAAAATCTGGCCACATTCCCCGGTCATTGGTTATCCCAAGACGCTCCAGTTGATGAAAGACTTGCGAATCGGTGTAGTCGCTTCGGCACCGGGACTGCTGCTGGCACTGGCCAAGGAAGCCGAGCGGCTGGGTTTCAACCCGCGCGAGGACTTTCATTTGCGGGCGTTCATGATGAGCGGTGAACTTTGTACACCAGCCTTGAAGAACAATTTGTACAGCCTCTGGGGCTGCGAAGCGTACAACAGTCTATATGGCTCCCAGGAAGCAATGATCATTGCTGCTGCCAATACCAGCGACCAACTGATGCCTCATCGGCTCAATTACATCTTTGAGGTATTGAACCCGCAAACGGGCGAGAGTCTGGGTGACAGTGGCGAAGGTGAGCTGTGTGTCACCATGCTGATCGACGGTGTGAAACCCCTGATTCGCTACCGTACGGGGGACCTGGTCTCCATTCAAAAAACGGAGAAACAACCGATCGCCCTGGGGCAAGTGATGAAGGTGGTCGGGCGTGTCAAAGACGCCATGACCCTTAACGGCAAAGCCTTCACGGCGGGCCAGATCGAACAGGCGCTACTTGAAGGTGTCGAGCAATGCCTGGGTTATCAAATCGTTATCAACTGCGTGAACAGCAGGGATACGGTGATCGCCAAAATGGAAATGTCCAGGTTCTACCAAGGTGATCGCAGTCAATTGACGCTGCTGATTCGTGAGCGTGTGCGTGAGCGCCTGGGGGTGGAGGCGACCATCATGATGGTCGATGACCTTGATGATCACGTGAATCTGGGCAGTTGGTTCAGCTGGAAAGAAGCGCGAATTGTCGATCAACGCAGCCGATAGTGAGGGCACTGTATGAGCATGTCCGTGCAAATCGTGTCGGCGAAAAGTGAACTGTTCCAGAAAATCTGCGCTTTAAGATCTCGCTACATTGGTGACAATCCCGCCAGCGAGGAAAGCTTTTCCGATGCCGAGGCATTACGCGATACCTACTCGTACCACATGGCTTATCTGGATGGAAACGAGATTGTCGGCGCCCTGCGGATAACCCCGTTAGGGCATGGCATGAGCTTTGTCGAGCGGGTCATTAATGTGGGGCAATATTTTGCTCATCCAATGGATTCCTTTGATGCCAATCGGCTGGTGTTGGATGAGAAGTACCGAGGCGGTTTGCACTTAAGGTTCTTTCTTTTGCAAACAGCAATTTGGTTGAAGGCCAACACGCAGTTTCGATACATCTCGGCTTTGTGTCGAGGGCGCTTGGCTGCCTTGTATGTCGATATCGGAGGGCATGTTCTGGCCGACGACATTACTTGGAAGAATCATCAATCATCACGTGATTACAGTCTGGTTTACCTGGAACTGGAAACCGTCTTTAACACCATAAAAGGGAAAGTAGCTCATGGATAATTTTTTTAAGGAGCTGGATGCCATTGTTGACAGTGGATGGGCCAAAATCAAAAAAGGCCGTTATTGGAGTCACAGTCTTGAGCAACCCATTACCGTCGAGCTTTATCAGCAGGTAATGCTTCAGGTTTATCATTACACCCGGTTCAACTCGATCAATCAGGCCGCTTGTGCATTCAGCGCAGATCCGTCCCAGACAACGCTGCTGCGGTTCGTTTACAAGCACGCGCTCGAAGAGCTGGGCCACGAGAAAATGGTTATTCGTGACTTGGAGTCCATCGGTGCCTTGCCTGCGTCGATGCCTGCACCGCTTCCTCCCACTCAGGCGCTGATCGCTTACCTGAACGATGTGGCCATCCGCCTGGGACCGATTGCCCGTTTGGGGTACAGCTATTGGGCGGAAGAGGTGTATGACCACATCCAACCCATCCTGAACAAGTTCCGCGTAGACCTGGGGCTTAAAGACGAGCAGATGACGTTTTTTGTCGCTCATTCGACTATTGATGAAAAACACTCCGAAGAAGTGCGCCTGGCGATGCAGCGCGCGGTGAAGACGGATGGAGAGCGGGCGCTGATCAAAGAAGTGGCGAGGGTGACGTTGTACCTCACCGGCCAGTTGCTGGAAGAGTCGCTGCTGGAATATGAGCGTCTCGCTCACGCGCCATTGGCCGAGGCGTCTTGAACTGATGAAGCTGATCGTCATTGTCGGGTCAAGCCGGGCACACGGGGTCAGCAGTCGGGTGGTGTCGTTGATTCGACGCCACCTGGAGGGACGCGCCTCGGTCGAAGATCTCTGGCTTCGCGATTATCGTATCGACTACTGCGATGCCGATAACGCCTGTTCACACATCGATTGTTCCCTGCAGGACGATGTCGCCACGATTGTTGATGAAATGGTGAACGCGGACGCCATCCTGTACCTGCCGGTGATGCATGCTTATGGAACCAACAGCCGTTTCCAGGCGTTTTTGGAGCGTGTGGGATATGGCTTCATGCGTCCCCGTGAGCGCCCGTTGAAAGACAAGCTTGCAGCGGTGGCGGTGGTGGGGCGTCGATACGGTCACACGGCGGTATTTGGCCAGGTGGTGCTTAACGTCCTGCTGAACAAAATGGTGCTGGTCGGTTCGGGGTTTCCGGCCACGTTCAACACGCAACTGGTTCAGGACCCGGAAGCGGAACAGGCCCTGCGGGAAACCCTGGATCGCCTCGTCGAGCACTATCACAAGTTGAACGAACGACCCCGTCGCGGTGCCGAGCGTCTGCGCCTACTCAAGCAAGTCCAATTTCAAACGGGATGATGGATAAATGCCTATTCGAGATTCTTTGATAGCCGTACTGGTGGCGTTCTTGTGGGGGGCACAAGTGACGGCGGTTAAAATTGGCGGGCAGGAGCTTCCGCCTATCCTGATGGTCGCGATGCGCTTCGCCTTAATGGCCGCTGTGTTAGTGCCTTTTTGCGGAATTCCCAAACGCAGTGAAGTGCTTCAAGTGTTCTGGATTGCTTCCCTGGTGGGGGCGCTCCATTTCGGATTGCTGTATTGCGGCATTTCGCGAGTAGATGCCTCGACGTCTGCTGTCGCTTATCAACTGGCGACACCTTTTACCTTGTTGCTGGCCTTTGCGGTATTGGGGGAGCGTATCGCTTTGCCCGTCGTGGGGGGAATTGTCATCGCGCTGCTTGGCGTGCTGACGGTAGTAGGCGGCGTCGGCAAGGGCGGTGCGTTGTCGGGAATATTGCTGGTGATTGCCGCAGCTTTTGCCTTCGCCGTGGGAACGTTGCTCACGAAACGGTGGGGACCTTTCAACCCGGTGGCGATAAGCGCGTGGACAGCGTTGATTGCTGCGCCAGAGTTGCTGATTGTTTCGGCTGCGGTTGAGGGGCACGCATGGGGGGCAGTCCTAACGGCCAGTCCGACGGCCTGGGCCGCTGTTTTGTATACCGCCGTCAGTGGCGGGCTGATTGGATTTGGCCTGTGGTATTGGCTTTTGGGCCGACACCCTGTCCAGCGCCTGACGCCGTTTCTGTTATTGGTGCCGGTGTTTGCGGTCGCGGTCAGTCAGCTTCTCCTGAAAGAAGGCCTATCGCTGAGTCTCGTCGTCGGCGGTGTAGCGGTTTTGGCCGGTGTCGGACTTTGCCAGGTTCGCCTGCAAACCAGGCAGGCTTGCGCAGGCAACAACCTGGCCGATTGATCGGCGAACCCGTTGAGAGGTGATTTTTCATGAAGTGGCCAGGTCAATTGGCATTGTTCGCCTTGCGTTGGAAAAACCGGTTTCGCTACAGACTTAAAATCCGCCGCTGGAAGGCAGATGGTTACGAGATCGCCTATTTGCGCTCAAGCGCCCACGAGGCCGGACCCACCCTGGTGTTTCTCCATGGATTAGGGGCCAGCAAGGATCAGTGGGGACCGTGGATTTACTCGTTGGTGGACGCTTACAACTGCGTTTTTCTGGACCTGCCCGGTGAGGGCGAGTCCTCGTTCGACGGCACGCTAAGCTACAGCCCCGCGGCTCAAGTGGAGCGGCTGAAGGCGTTTTTTGATGCGCAGTCCCTCAAAAACGTCGTATTGATCGGCAGCTCCATTGGCGGCTGCATTGCCTGCCTTTTTGCAGCCGCTTATCCGGCACAGGTTTCACGTTTAATCGCAATGGCACCCGCCGGCTTGCCGGCGGTTAGGTCAAGTCCTGCAATGAGCCAGTTTTTTGAGTCTGGCGAGCATCCGTTTGGGTATCGGTCGGTCAGTGAAATGCAGCGGCTTTGGGATATCGTGTTTACTCAAGCCCCCAAGGTCCCGGCCTTTCTGGCAAAGGCTCTGGCTATCAAGGGCGCGCTTCGCTATGCGAGGGTCGGGAAAATACTGGGGGACTTCAAGGGGGCTGGACTCTACCCGCTTCAAATGCGGCTAGCAGACGTTCAGGCCCGGACCTTGATCGTATGGGGGAGCAATGATCGGGTGTTCGATGTTTCCTGTCTGGATGAGGTCAACAGCCTCTTGCCGCGGGCAAGTGTCTGCATCATCGAGGGGGCCGGGCATATTCCGTATCTGGAGTGTGCCGACCAGACCCTGGGCGCTATCCAGCGATTTCTTGACTGACGGCGATTTTGGAACGTCTACAAACCTGGGTAATTGTAGGTTGACCAGTATTGAACCTATCAGTAGTATCCGATGGGCATTCAGGAATCACTCCTGCAATGCCTTTCAAGACACAGGAAGTCTTAAATGTATTACCGACTATCAGTGCTGAAGAACTCCCTCGGGTCCTCATCCGAGTCCAACACTGCCCATCTTTCGGTTTTCAAAAGCAATATCTGGCGTCGCTAATTTAGCAACCGCCGGTGTCTTGCTGTCTGCTTCAGTCAAACACCCCAAAACAGTGATTCATTAAATAGCCGAGCGCTGTGATTCGATCTTTCGTGGTTGTTTAATCGAAAATCGTATTACACGAATGGTGCGGTAAAGTTCTGTCTCTTTTTCGAGGCATCTCTTTGCGTGACCCCGTGCGCCCGCCTGATTGACGGATCCTCCATATCAATAATCAAGCTGATTGAACTGCTTGGCAGTTTGAGGCGTCGCCCTGTGCGTTCGACTCTCATCTGTGTGAGCGATTAGTAATAATAAAGGAGTAATTATATGAGTGGGATACCGACCCCCGTCAGTGTTCAACTACACACTGAACGCATGAAATGCGATCCACTTGCTGTATACGAAGCGGCTGCAAAAGCACTAGGACCCGATAAGTCCTTTATTCTCGAATCGCTGTCTGGCCCCAGTCGCGATCGTAGGGCGACTATCATCGGAATGGAGCCACTACTGGCGGTTAAGATTTATGAGGGGTACGCGACACTCGAGGGTAATGACCGGCTCACAGCTCATTTAAGAAGTTCACTGTCGGAGCGAGGGATTATTCTGGACAACTGTGGACGTATTAACATTGATTCGAATGATGCAGTATGGGATTTACTGCGTGCGTTACAAACACCTTTTGATGTCCCGCGCCAGTCTAATCCCAGTCTCGCTTTTTTTGGTTACCTCTCCTATGACAGTGTCAGGTTTGTCGAAGATATTCCGGACCTGACCAAGCGAACCTATGACTATCCGATTATTGCCTTGACCGTGTTTCAGACGCTGGTGTATTTCCACGCCAACGGAACCGTGGATGTCATGGTTAACAATTGTTCTCTATGGAAGTCCCGCAGCACCGATGACTATGCCGCACTGTTGGCCGATGCCGTGGGCAGTCCGGCCTCTGACGCGCCGATTGTTTACCCCTCCGTTACGGTTGCTCGCGACACTGTGGAAAAAGAGCAGTTCCTTGGCTGGGTCGACAAGGCTCTGGAGCATATTCGCCAAGGCGATATCTATCAAATTCAATTGGGTCATGAGGTGCAGGTTGATACGCCGCTCAAGCCCTTTGACGTCTATCGGGCATTGCGCCAAAACAACCCGTCGCCCTACATGTACCTGGCTAACTTGGGCGGGGTCGACTTGATCGGCGCCAGCCCCGAGTTGTTTGTCCGCATCAAGGACGAGCTGATCGAGATGAGACCCATCGCCGGAACCGTCGGAAAAACGCCCGGTGTACCTTCCAGCGAGTTGATCCTGAGCATGACACGCTCTGAAAAAGAGCGAGCGGAGCATTTGATGCTGGTGGATTTGTGCAGAAACGATATTGGTCGCGTCTGCCAGCCAGGATCACTTGAGGTCGATGAGTTGATGTTGGTAGAGGAGTACTCCCATCTCTATCACATGGTGTCAAATGTACGCGGTTTATTGCGAAAAGGATTTGATGCCTTTGATGTTATCAAGGCGTCTTTTCCGGCGGGAACCATGACGGGAGCTCCGAAGATTCGGGCGATGCAAATTATCGAAAGCATGGAAAACAACCGCCGTGGAATCTATGCCGGAGCAGTCGGCCTGATCGGGTTCGACGGTAGCGTCAATACGGCTTTGTGTATTCGTTCAGCGGTTCATAAAGACGGCACCTATTATTTGCGGGCTTCCGCAGGGGTCGTCGCAGATTCGGTTCCGGATAAAGAGTGGACTGAAACATTCTACAAAATGGGTTCTGTTTATCGCGCCGTTACCGGAAAGGAGATGCTGCAATGAAAGTTTTCCTGATTGATGCCTATGACAGCTTTGTATTTATTATCAGCCAGTACCTTGAGCAGTTGGGTCTGGAAACCCACGTAGAGCGCAATGATGTTCCGGACTTGATTAAAAGGATTGAAGCGTATGGCCCGGACTTTTGTGTACTGGGACCTGGGCCCGGCCATCCACTGGAAGCCGGATATATCGAGGTGATCCAGCACTTTAAAGGGCGCCTTCCCCTATTGGGTGTATGCCTTGGGCATCAGGCTATTGGCCTGGCTTTCGGGGGCTCGGTCATTCGGGCTGCACATGTCATGCATGGAAAGATAAGCATGATAAATAACGATGGGCACGGCGTGTACGCCCATACCAATGGCAAGTCGATCAAGGCGACACGCTACCATTCGCTGATTATCGATAACAAAGACTTCCCCGAGGAGCTGGCGGTGACATCCACCTCAAGTGATGACGGATACATCATGGGGGTGCGGCATCGCGAGCATCCGATAGAGGGTGTCCAGTTCCATCCCGAGAGTATTTTGACGGAAGATGGTCTTGGAATATTCAAAAGTTTCATAGACCAGCACTGTCGAAAAATAAAGGCATAAGCGGCGGACAATGGGTTGCCTGTGTCGCAACCCGTGTCTTCAATGTTTCACCGTATCGAAAAAAAGCTTCTATGAGTGCAGGGATTCATCGTGGATGACTTATATAGAAAAAAAGAACTCCTGAGGATTAACTTCGAAGAGGTATTGGATGACTTCTCCGTTTTGGCCAAGGATTCGCACCGGCGTGACTGGGAAAGCCATCTACGCAAGGTCCTGCGTCGAATCGGCTATGACTGCTACTTGCTGAGCCTGGGGTCCTCTACAACAAATGATCCTTTCAATAGAATCATAACGACTTACCCTTCTGATTGGCTCAGTCGATATAAGGATGAGAACTTTATTCAGGTGGACCCGATAATCAGGCATTGTCGCCACCACTTTGTGCCGCTCTTCTGGGGGGCCGCACGGAGGCAGGCGCGAGGCAGGTCCAATGAGTTCTGGAAAGCACGTGAGGGGTATGGCCTTTTACAAGGTGTTAGCATTCCTCTGCGGTGTAACGAAAAGTTCGGCTCACTCAATGTCGCTCAATGCCTGAATTCCAATGATGAATACGACGATGATCTGAATGCCGCCCTAGGGAAGCTCTTCATGCTGATTCCGTTCCTTTTGGAAGGATCGCAGAAACACTTGAAAGAACCAGGCAAGCAATTCAGCAGCCTGACCCTGCGAGAGTGTGAAGTGCTGAAATGGTCTGGGGTGGGTAAAACGACTTGGGAGATGAGCTGCATCCTGGGCTGTTCGGAACGCACTATCAATTTTCATATCGCCAATGCCAGCCGAAAACTGGGCTCTTTCAGCCGTCGGCAAGCGGTAGGCGTGGCGTTAGCGCAGGGATTGATTTCACTGTAGCAATCCATCTGTTTATCCCTTCCATTGACCGGTGCGCATCGGCCAGCGTTTCCAGCCCCAAGCGGTAGGCGGCGTCCAGGACACGCCTGAGCAAAACGCCAGGTTTGCCTGAAGAAGCTAAAAAAAACCCCCCATCGCCAAGGCAATGGAGGGCATCGATGCCGCGGGAGCGTCAGATCAAACCTTGACGATCCAGCCCGCTGGCGCTTCGATGTCGCCGGTCTGTACGCCCGTCAGCTCTTTGTAGAGCTTCTGGGTTACCGGGCCGACTTCGGTTTCGCTGTGGAACACGTGCAGGTGGTCGTTGTAGCTGATGCCACCGATTGGCGTGATCACTGCTGCTGTACCGCAGGCGCCGGCTTCTTTGAAGTCCGACAGCTTGTCGATGAACACGTCGCCTTCGATCACTTCCATGCCCAGGCGCGATTTGGCCAGCTCGATCAACGACAGGCGGGTGATGCCCGGCAGTACCGACGGCGAGTTCGGGGTCACGAACTTGTTGTCGTGGGTGATCCCGAAGAAGTTGGCCGAACCGACTTCCTCGATTTTGGTGTGGGTCATCGGGTCCAGGTAAATGCAGTCGGCGAAGTGCGCCTTCTTGGCCTGGGAACCTGGCATCAGGCTGGCGGCGTAGTTACCGCCGACCTTGGCTGCACCGGTGCCTTGTGGGGCCGCGCGGTCGTAGCTGGAGATCAGGAAGTTGTGCGGGGTCAGGCCGCCCTTGAAGTAGGCGCCGACCGGGATGCAGAAGATCGAGAAGATGAATTCAGGGGCAGTACGCACGCCGATGTTGTCACCCACGCCGATCACGAACGGACGCAGGTACAGCGCGCCGCCGGTGCCGTAAGGCGGAATGAAACGCTCGTTGGCGCGGACCACTGCTTTGCAGGCTTCGATGAACTGCTCGGTTTCCACGAATGGCATCAGCAGGCGTGCGCAGCTGCGCTGCATGCGCAGGGCGTTCTGGTCCGGGCGGAACAGGTTGATCGAGCCGTCCTTGCAACGGTAGGCCTTCATGCCTTCGAAGCACTGCTGGCCATAGTGAAGGGCAGTCGAGCCTTCGCTGATGTGCAGCACGTTGTCTTCGGTCAGGGTGCCTTTGTCCCACTCGCCATTACGCCAGTACGACAGATAGCGCTTGTCGGTCTTGATGTAGTCAAAACCCAGCTTGTCCCAATTGATGCTTTCGTTACCCATGACACCCTCTATCACTGAACAACCGTCGAAACGGTTCAAGGCTTCTGACGTTTTTTGGATGGGGACAACAATACTTCATTCCGGACCCATTTCGCAGCCCGGACTATCGGGTGATTGGCAGATAAATGATGTTGCCCTTGAGAAATCGCGAGCAAGCCCGCTCCCACATTCGATCTCTGTTTGCCCTATAACCTGCAAACACCGCAGATCCAGTGTGGGAGCGGGCTTGCTCGCGAAGGGGGCATCACCAGCGCCATCAATCTCCCGGGATCACAAATGCAATGCATGCCCCAAGGCACGCAACGCCGCTTCCTGCACCGCTTCGCCCAACGTCGGATGCGCGTGAATCGTGCCGGCGATGTCTTCCAGCCGCGCGCCCATTTCCAGGCTCTGGCCGAACGCCGTGGACAACTCCGAAACACCCACACCTACCGCCTGCCAACCGACAATCACATGATTGTCCCGACGCGCCACGACCCGCACGAAGCCGCTTTTCGACTCCAGGGTCATCGCCCGGCCATTGGCCGCGAACGGGAAACTGGAAACGATGCAGTCCAGACCAGCAGCCTTGGCCTCGTCCGGCGTCTTGCCGACCACCACCAGTTCGGGGTCGGTAAAACACACGGCAGCAATGGCAGTCGGATTGAACTCACGGGATTTACCGCTGATCAGTTCGGCAACCATTTCGCCCTGGGCCATGGCCCGGTGGGCGAGCATCGGTTCGCCGCTGAGGTCGCCGATGGCGTACACGTTGCGCATGCTGGTCTGGCAGCGGTTGTCGATCTTGATCGCCGAACCGTTCATGTCCAGGTTCAGCGCTTCGAGGTTCCAGCCCTGGGTGTTGGGTTTGCGCCCGACCGCCACCAGCACCTGATCGGATTCCAGGTTCAGGGTATCGCCGTTCGGGTCGCGAACTTGTAGGGTATTTCCTTTTGAATCAAAGCCTTCGACGCTATGTTTCAAGTAAAGCTTCATGCCGAGTTTTTTTAGTTCGTCATGCACCGGCTGGGTCAGTTCGGCGTCGTAGGCCGGCAGGATACGATCCTGCGCCTCGACCACGCTGACGTCGGCGCCGAGCTTGCGATAGGCAATGCCCAGCTCCAGACCGATGTAACCACCACCCACCACGATCAGACGTTTTGGCACGGACGTCGGCGTCAGGGCTTCGGTGGAGGAGATGATCGGCCCGCCAATCGGCAGCATCGGCAGGTTGACGCTTTTCGACCCGGTGGCCAGCACCAGGTGCTCGCACTGAATGCGCGTGTCGCCGACTTCAACGGTTTTACCGTCGATCACTTTCGCCCAGCCTTGAATGACCTGGATCTTGTGCTTTTTCATCAGCGCTGAAACGCCAGTGGTCAGGCGGTCGACGATGCCGTCCTTCCACTCGACGCTTTTGCTGATGTCCAGGGTGGGCGCCGAAACGCTGATACCCAATGCCGAATGCTGGCTGTGGTGTTGCGTCTGGTGGAACTGTTCGGCGACGTGGATCAACGCCTTGGACGGGATGCAGCCAATGTTCAGGCAGGTGCCGCCCAGCGATTCGCCTTCCACCAGAATGGTCGAGATGCCCAGCTGACCGGCACGGATCGCCGTCACATAACCGCCAGGGCCGCCGCCGATGATCAGCAGCGTGGTGTTGAGAGTCTGCATTACTTACTCCACAAACAAGGTGGCGGGTTGTTCGAGCAAGCCACGGACGGCCTGGATGAATTGCGCCGCGTCCATGCCATCGACCACCCGGTGATCGAAGGAGCTGGAGAGGTTCATCATCTTGCGAATCACGATCTGGCCTTTGACGACCATCGGGCGTTCGACGATTTTGTTGACGCCGACGATTGCCACTTCCGGCAGGTTCAGCACCGGAGTGCTGACAATCCCGCCCAAGGCGCCGAGGCTGGTCAGGGTAATGCTCGAGCCGGACAGCTCATCGCGGCTGGCCTTGCCAGTGCGCGCGGCAGTTGCCAGGCGGGAGATTTCCGTGGCGCTGTCCCACAGGCTGCGGGCTTCGGCGTGACGCACCACCGGCACCATCAGACCGATGTCAGCCTGGGTGGCGATGCCGACATGCACCGCGCCGAGGCGGGTGATGACCTGGGCTTCGTCGTCGTAACGGGCGTTGATCTGCGGGAAGTCACGCAGGGCAACGACCAAGGCACGGACCAAAAACGGCAACAAGGTCAACTTGCCACGGGTCGCACCGTGTTTTTCGTTCAGGTGCGCGCGCAGTTCTTCCACGGCAGTGACGTCGATTTCTTCGACATAACTGAAGTGAGCGGCGCGTTGCGTGGCGTCCTGCATGCGCTGGGCAATCTTGCGGCGCATGCCGATGACCGGGATCTGTTCTTCGTCGTGGCGCTGGGCGTAAGCGGCAGCAGCGGTGGATTGCGGCTGTTGACCCTGGGCCAGATAGGCGTCGAGGTCTTCGTGCAACACTCGACCAGCAGGGCCGGTGCCGCGTACCAGACGCAGCTGAATGCCGAGATCCAGCGCATGCTTGCGCACGGCCGGGGAGGCCAGCGGACGCTCATCGGCCTCGCGAGCAACCATCGGGCCTTGGCACACGGCCGGACGTGGCGCAGCGGCCGCGGCGGGTTTGCTTTCAACCACGGCTTCAACTTTAGGGGCTGCAACCGGTGCTTCTTTGGTGACGGCTGGCTGAGCCGACTCTTTAACGTTGCCCGCGCCTTCGACTTCAATGCTGATCAGGATGCTGCCGACCGCCATGACTTCGCCCGGCACACCGCCCAACGCAATGACCTTGCCATGGACCGGAGATGGGATGTCGACCATCGCCTTGTCGGTCATGACATCGGCCAGCACCTGGTCTTCGACGACCATGTCGCCGACCTTGACGTGCCACACCGACAATTCAACTTCTGCAATGCCTTCGCCAATGTCCGGCATCTTAATAACGTGCGTGCCCATTCAGACCTCCATAACCCGATGCAAAGCCGCGCCCACACGGGTCGGGCCAGGGAAATACGCCCACTCTTGTGCGTGCGGGTAGGGAGTGTCCCAACCGGTGACGCGCTCGATAGGCGCTTCCAGGTAGTGGAAGCAATGCTCTTGCACCAGGGCGGCCAGTTCGGCGCCGAAACCGCAGGTGCGGGTCGCTTCGTGAACGATCACGCAGCGGCCGGTTTTCTTCACCGACTTGACGATGGTTTCCAGGTCCAGCGGCCACAGGCTGCGCAGGTCGATGACTTCAGCATCGATCCCGGTTTCTTCGGCAGCGACTTGCGACACGTAAACAGTGGTGCCGTAAGTCAGGATGGTCACGTCCTTGCCCGGACGGGTAATGGCGGCAACGTCCAGCGGCACGGTGTAGTAACCGTCCGGAACTTGCGCGGCCGGGTGTTTCGACCACGGGGTAACCGGGCGTTCGTGATGGCCGTCGAACGGGCCGTTGTACAGGCGTTTCGGCTCAAGGAAGATCACCGGGTCATCGTTTTCGATGGAAGCGATCAGCAGGCCTTTAGCGTCGTAAGGGTTGGACGGCATGACCGTGCGCAAACCACAGACCTGAGTGAACATCGCCTCGATGCTCTGGCTGTGGGTCTGGCCGCCGTAGATGCCGCCGCCGCAAGGCATGCGCAGGGTCATCGGGGCGGTGAACTCGCCGGCCGAGCGATAACGCAGGCGGGCGGCTTCGGAAATGATCTGGTCCGACGCCGGGTAAACGTAATCGGCGAACTGGATCTCGGCCACCGGGCGCAAACCGTAGGCGCCCATGCCCACGGCAACACCGACGATGCCGCTTTCGGAAATCGGCGCGTCGAACACCCGGGAGGTGCCGTACTTGTTTTGCAGGCCTTCGGTGCAGCGGAACACACCGCCGAAGTAGCCGACGTCCTGGCCGAACACCACCACGTTGTCGTCACGCTCAAGCATCACATCCATGGCCGAGCGCAGGGCCTGGATCATGGTCATGGTGGTGGTGGTCATGGCGGTTTCCAGCTCGATATTGTTGTTGTGATCGTTCATGTCAGATCCCCAACTCTTGACGCTGGCGCTTCAAGTGCTCCGGCATCTCTTTATAGACGTCTTCGAACATCGTCGCGGCGCTCGGAATCTGGCCGCCGGCGAGGGTGCCGTACTGCTCGGCTTCTTTCTGCGCAGCAATGACTTCGGCTTCGAGTTCGGCGCTGACAGCGGTGTGTTCCTCTTCGGACCAGTGACCGATCTTCACCAAATGCTGCTTGAGGCGCGCAATCGGGTCCCCCAACGGGAAGTGGCTCCAGTCGTCGGCAGGACGGTATTTGGACGGATCATCGGACGTCGAGTGCGGGCCGGCGCGGTAGGTGACCCACTCGAGCATGGTCGGGCCGAGGTTGCGGCGGGCGCGTTCTGCCGCCCAGGCCGAGGCGGCGTAGACCGCGATGAAATCGTTGCCATCGACCCGCAGGGACGCGATGCCGCAACCCACGCCACGACCGGCGAACGTCGTGGCTTCACCACCGGCAATCGCCTGGAACGTAGAGATGGCCCACTGGTTGTTGACCACGTTGAGGATCACCGGCGCGCGATAAACGTGGGCGAAGGTGAGGGCGGTGTGGAAGTCGGATTCAGCGGTAGCGCCGTCGCCGATCCAGGCCGAGGCGATTTTGGTGTCGCCCTTGATCGCCGACGCCATGCCCCAGCCCACACCCTGTACGAATTGGGTGGCGAGGTTGCCGGAAATGGTGAAGAAGCCGTGATCGCGCACTGAGTACATGATCGGCAACTGACGACCCTTGAGCGGATCGCGCTCGTTGGAAAGCAACTGGCAGATCAGGTCCACCAGCGGCACTTCCCGCGCCATCAGGATGCTTTGCTGACGGTAGGTGGGGAAGCACATGTCGTCGATGTTCAAGGCCAGGGCCTGGGCGCTGCCGATGGCTTCTTCGCCAAGGCTCTGCATATAGAACGACATTTTTTTCTGACGCTGGGCGACGACCATGCGGTTGTCGAAGATCCGCGTCTTGAGCATGGCGCGCATGCCTTTGCGCAGGATCTCCACCGGCACGCGTTCGGCCCACGGACCGAGGGCATTGCCCTGATCGTCGAGCACGCGAATCAGGCCCTTGGCCAGATCAGCCGTGTCGGCGGGTTCAACGTCGATTGAGGGTTTGCGCACCAGGCCTGCGTCGGTCAGATGCAGGTAGGAGAAGTCGGTTTTACAGCCGGGACGGCCCGATGGTTCGGGAACGTGCAGGCGCAGCGGTTCGTACGCTTGATTCATGGCTTCTACGCTCGATCTTGTGAATTTCTTGTAGTGAGCTGACAGATTTCCTTCGGTAAAAGGAATCTTGTCCTACAACAATCATAGGCCGGCCTAAGAAGAATATTTCTCTCTGTTTCGTTGCGTTGCAGATCATTTGAGGATAAAAAATCTGCATAAACACAAAAAACAGGTGGTTTTGTCTCATGCGCAAACTGGACCGTACCGATATCGGCATTCTCAACAGCCTTCAAGAGAACGCGCGCATCACCAACGCTGACCTCGCACGCTCGGTCAACCTGTCGCCGACACCGTGCTTCAACCGGGTCAAGGCCATGGAAGAACTGGGGCTGATTCGCGAGCAGGTAACTCTTTTGGATGCCGACCTGCTGGGGCTGCATGTGAATGTGTTCATCCACGTCAGCCTGGAGAAACAGGTGGAAGAGGCGTTGCAGCATTTCGAAGAGGCAATCTCGGATCGCCCGGAAGTGATGGAGTGCTATTTGATGGCCGGCGATCCGGACTACTTGATCCGTGTGCTGGTGCCGACCATTCAGTCGCTGGAACGCTTCATGATGGACTTTTTGACCAAGGTGCCGGGCGTGGCGAACATTCGTTCGAGCTTTGCGCTCAAGCAGGTACGGTACAAGACCGCGCTGCCGTTGCCGGCGAATGGGTTGACGTTGGGGAGTTAAAAAAGTGGAGCGCGTTGTAGCGCGCTCCACTTCAGGCAAAAGCCAACGCCGCTAGGCTTTATCGGAAATGATAAGGTCTACACACCATGCAAATAGTAACAATCATGGATATGACGTGTATTCATCCTTCGATTCCCTTGCCTATGATACTTATAGTTACGAAGTGTTGTTCATTATCCTCCGCATCGGGATAAGTGGCGTAGAGTTTGAATGTGTATACTTTGCCTACTTCCAGAAGGCTCTTGTTGTACCAGGAGGTTATGTGGCCTGCAATATTTTCTGTGCCAAGCTCTGACTCCATTACATAGCCACCCCATCCATGTTTTACGGGTCTATCCCATTGTAGGCGGACGAGCACATTACCGTGGGAGGCGACGTGGTAATTTACTGGAAGCCTTGAAGGGTCGATCTCGGCAGCCATCGTATTTAGAAGGATGCTCGCAGGCCCTGAAGTGCCCGCGCTGTATACAGTTTTCGCGGTTACGGTGTACGCGGTATCTGGAGTCAAGCCGCTGATTTCACAACTGTCACTCGGGGCTAAAACATCAATAGGGGTATTGGAGTTAGCTTGTAGGGTGTATTTCAATGCCCCGTAATATTGCGTCCATTTTACCGTGGCGGATGTACTTGTGACATTAAGCACTTGCAGGTCGTCCGGTGGTTCGATGGCCGGTTCAAGTAGATATTCAGCGAATTCTGACGGTAGGGCAATTTTGCTTAATGCCCTGATTTTAAGTGTGTTGGGAATGCCTCGATTAAGTTCTGTGAAGGAGTAGGAGCGACTAGTGGTAGGGATATTTTCAATAAATTCGTCGTTGCTCCAGACCTGAAAGCATACGAGTTTAGATAAGTCTCCGTAGTACTTCCATTGGGTGACAGCTTTTCTGTTAGTTATTCGACTCGCCTCGAGATCCGTTGGTGGTACGGGGGGTGTCATATCAATTTCGACCGACTCTGGAACGGAGCAAAAGCTTAAACTATTAATTGCCCATGCCTCTAGAAGAAAATCTTTGTCTGCTGAATAATTTTCAAATGTATAGGTGTTTGTTGAAGCCGAAACGAGTACTGGAACGGCCTCATTCAGCGAAATTGCGTAGTTTATTACGTTTGGGTTGGTGGAGGGTGTCCAGGAAATAGTGGTTCTGGCTGGTGTACGATGGTTTATTTTTAGATCTGTAATTTGCTCTGGTGCTGTGTCATCAAAAACGAAGTCGTGATTGTACATGCCCAGTACGTTCTCATCTCTGTCTAATATAGAGTCATCTATAGCCAGTGCGTTGCTCGGGCCCTTGGCCCACATTACACAGTGATGACGAATTTCTTCACCCGGTCTAGCCGTGAAGTTGAAGCTGGGGTGTACCTCTGGCTCATGAGCAATGATCCTCATGTCGTTCTCATTTATCCAGACCTGGTACCATATCGTCAACTCAGATTGAGGCTCTGCAGTTATTTCCCAAACGACGTGGCCGTTATATAATCCCGTTTCTTCGTTGTATTCAGCAATGTTTACTTTAGGGTTGATTAAGGTTGGGCGTGGGTGAAGTGTTAGTGTCGTGTATTCTGAGTAAAATCCATTAATATCTTTTGCGCGAAGGGTTATTTCGTATTTTTCAGTTGCTTCCAGGTCGTTTAGAAGGCATGTGGTGCGTGTTTCAGTTTTTGCGAGTGTTCCGTTTAGATACACTTCATAGTGTTGTATTCCTGCTTCATCCAAGGAGGCTGTCCAGTCAAAAGTCACTGCGCGATGACTAATATAAGTGAATCTTAAATCAGTGGGAATGGTTGGAGGAGTGACGTCTTGAATAAGGTCGACCGTGTTGGAGTCGTCTGAGACATGGTCTGAGTTGTCTACGGCTCTAACTTTAAATGAGCTATTTAGCAGTCGCTGGTTTTTTAGTTCGTAAGGGTTGTTACTTGTGGAGATTATAATATTATCATTTCGATAAATTTGATACAGTCGCACACCAAGATTGTCGGTGGAAGTGGTCCAGTTGAGTTTTAATGTATTTTGTTTTGTGCCGTTGACTAAATCTTCATCCATTATTTCTACAGTCAAATTTGCTGGAGTGCTTGGCTTGGATTTATCTGAGCCCCTGCGTCTATTTAAATCGATGCAGCGATCCACTACGCTGATTTTAGATTCTTCGGTTTCAATGAAGTCGACCATAACGATTTTGGCATTCAGAAATCCGTCTTTGAATGCTTCTGTTCGTATCGGACTATTCCTGTTCAGATTCATTGCGCCTGAACTATTGCGAGCGGTGGCAGAGAGCACCCAGTAATTATTTCCTGGAGGGGATTTCATTGTGTTAGTGGTGAACAATGCTGTGTTTTGTTCGGATTCAGCAGAGCTCCATTCGTGTCGAAAAGTACCCCATATCTGTTTTCTCTGCACGACCTCGCTCGGCCATTTATCGTTGGGGTTTGGGGCTTCTGGGTCTGGCGCTGGTTGTCCAGGGACAGGGTCTGGTCTTGGGGGTTCTGGATAATTGTGATCGAAGGCAAAAATGATGCGGCCTTTAGGATACTGTTGACGAATGTCTGCAATACTCAAGTTGTTAGCTTCGCGCGGGATTAAGTATTCTTTGATTGGATCGAACTTAGGTAGGAGTCGATAAAGGCTGGTGTGTGAATGTTTACCTCGATCGTACGTATGAAAATCAAGGATTATAATTTCACCCGGATTAGAGTTGCTGAAATTTTTAACGGCCTCAATTAAATGTTGCAAGTGCCGACCTGCGCTTACGGGGCCATGCTTGAACTCAAACACTTCTACACGCGTCCAGCTTGCAAGTTGACCATCGGAGTTGGGCTTATTATAAGTGCTGTCAACCAGGCGCAAATCCAGATAGCGTGCGCCGGCGGCCAGTTGCTGAGGAAAAGAGTTGTTCTGGTTGGCCCCCAACATTTCCTCAAGCCCAAAGGTTCCCGCCTTGTCGACCCCCGAGTTATGCGCACCAGGGATGGCCAGTTGATGCACTTTCAAATGCGCGATTTCCGAGGCGATCTCGGTCATCCAGCGGCTGTAGTTCGTTCTGGGCTCAATAGCGTCAGATGGAACTGTTTCCAAAGTGACAGGTGTACCGATTGGATCGTTATTCATGATTATGCCCCTGAAAAAAAATATAGAGGCATGAATCCTGCGCTGTTCTGAAAGTTGGCGTAACTAGCAGAACTGTTAGTTGTACTGGTCTGTTTTTTGCTGGTTTTCCGCGGATGTTTTCACAACCGATTGATCGGAATCTTCAGATAAGTCACGCCATTATCCTCCACCGGCGGCAAATTCCCCGCTCTTACATTCACCTGAATCGCCGGCAGCAACAACGTCGGCATGCCCAACCCGGCATCGCGCTGGGTGCGCATGGCGACGAAGGCGGCTTCGTCGATGCCGTCGCGAACGTGGATATTGCTTCTGCGCTGCTCGCCGACGGTGCTCATGCACTGAGGCTCGCGGCCTTCGGGCGGGTAGTCGTGGCAGACGTAGAGGCTCACGCTGGCAGGGAAGGCCAGCAGCTTGTGGATCGAAGCGAACATCTGGTTGGCGTTGCCACCGGGAAAGTCGCAGCGTGCAGTGCCGACGTCGGGCATGAACAGTGTGTCGCCCACCAGAATCATATTGCTGTCGATCAAATACGCCATGTCCGCCGGCGTGTGGCCGGGCACATGCAGAGCCGTGGCTTTGAGACTGCCGATGCGGAATGACTCGTCCGGCGCGAACAGATGGTCAAACTGCGAACCATCGATACGAAATTCCGGCTCAAGATTGAACAGGGTCTTGAACACACCCTGAACCTTGCTGATCGATTCGCCGATGGCGATCTTGCCACCCAGTTCCCGACGCAGATAGGGCGCGGCGGACAGGTGATCGGCATGGGCGTGGGTTTCCAGCAGCCATTGCACGTGCAACTGATGTTCGCGCACGAAGGCGATGATTTTGTCGGCTTGGCTGGTGCCGGTGCGGCCGGCGGCCGGGTCGTAGTCGAGTACCGGGTCGACGATCGCGCATTGGTCGCCATCGACTTCATAAATCACGTAGCTGTAGGTCGATGAGGCGGGGTCGAGGAAGGCTTCAATCAAGGGGGGCATGGTGGCCGTTTCTTTTGGGACAGGCTTTGAGGGTAGTTTCATTTTCCCTGGGTTGACCAGCCCCGCATCCATTCAATTAATGAAAAAAGCTGCGCAGGCTCTATCCTGTCACTCAATCGATACCGGGCGAACCCGGCTTTTTTTCGCGGATCATGAGTGTTTTATGTTGCTGGCAAGTTTTTTTGGCGTGGTCATGGGCCTGGTCCTCGGATTGACCGGCGCCGGTGGCGGGATTCTTGCGGTACCGGCCCTGGTGCTGGGGTTGGGCTTGACCATGACCCAAGCCGCACCCGTCGCGCTGTTTGCGGTAGGCAGTGCGGCGGCGGTCGGGGCCATCGATGGTTTGCGCCACGGACTGGTGCGCTATCGCGCCGCGCTGTTGATTGCATTGTTGGGGGCGATTTTTTCCCCGGTGGGTATCTACTTCGCCCATCAGTTGCCGGAAAAAATCCTGATGATCCTGTTCAGCCTGCTGATGGTCATGGTGGCCTGGCGGATGCTGCGCCGTGAACGGCAGGACGAAGGACCGAGCGATCATGGTCACGCCAACTGGGGCCAGAAGAACTGCATGCTCGATCAGCAGACCGGGCGGTTTTCCTGGACGGCCAAATGCACCGCGACCCTGGCGGCACTCGGTGCGGTGACCGGGGTTGTCTCGGGACTGCTCGGGGTGGGCGGCGGCTTTCTGATCGTGCCGGCCTTCAAGCAACTCACCGACGTGCAGATGCGCGGGATCGTCGCCACGTCGTTGATGGTCATCAGCCTGATTTCCGCGATCGGCGTGATCGGCGCGTTTCACGCCGGGGTGCGAATCGACAGCCTCGGTTACGCCTTCATCGCCGCCAGCATCGTCGGCATGATCATTGGCCGAAAACTGTGCGCGCAAGTACCGGCCCGCACCTTGCAAATCGGCTTCGCTTCCGTCTGTGTGGTGGTCGCTGCCTACATGCTGTTTAGAGCAGGCGTCTAGCAGGTACCGCTTCCTCCGGGCGCCAGTCCGCTCCACAGGCGTACACCCTAAGTTCCGGGCCTTCCCAGAGCCCGGTCTTACGCCGAACTTGCCGCGCTGTACCTGCCAATCCAAAGCACCTGGCAACTGCCTCCAAGGCAGCGTATGACCCCGCCGGTCACCTTTCGATAATCGCCTCCGACATCAAGTCCCCCGTTGCGGAGCGCGTCATGCACAACAATAAGAACTTCAAGCATCGTTATTTGCCTGCCTTCATCGCCAGCCTGTCGACCCTGGGTTTGAGCCCGATGGCCGAGGCCGAGATCATGCTGTACGACAAGGACCAGACCACGTTTTCCACCGATGGCTACATCAACGCCTTCTTTGTGAACAGCGATGTGGACCGTGCCGGCGAGCAATACGACCGTCGCCAGTCGCGGGTTAAGATGGGGTTTTTGCCCAACTACCTTGGGTTCAACATGGGCAAGCAGGTCGATGACCTCAAGCTCGGCGCCCGGTCCTCGTTCTGGGTGACCATCAACGACAGCGAAACCAACGGTACCGATACTGCCATCGACGTGCGCCAGTTCTACGGCACGGTGGCTAATCCGGAGTGGGGCGAAGTGCTGATCGGCAAGGACTTCGGTCTGTTTGCCCGCTCCAACATCCTGCTGGACGAGTTGCTCACCGGTTACGGTCAGGTCAGCGACACCCTGGGTTTGGTGGATGGTGGCGGGGTGTCGTTCGGCAATATCGGCAGTGGTTATCCGTACCCGTTCCCGACCTCACAGATCACCTACCGCACGCCCGTGATGGACGGCCTGCGGGTGGCGGTGGGGATCATGGACCCGGTGGACACCAACGACAGCAGCCCGACGGGCAAGGCCTACCAGGAAAACCCGCGTACCGAGAGCGAGATCACCTACCAGTTCGACCTGGCCGGGGCGAAGATCTACAGCTGGATCAACGGCAGCTACCAGACCTCGGACAACACCGATTCCACTGTCGAGTCCATCACGTCCAAAGGCGTCGGCTACGGCGTGCAGGCGAAGATGGGCGGGTTGTCGCTGACCGGTTCCGGCTTCCAGGCCAAGGGCATCAATCCGTTCTTTACCAACAATGCGGGCGAGCCGACCCTGCGTAACGTCGACAGTGACGGTTATTTGCTGCAGGGCTCCTACAAGCTGGGCAAGAACCGCCTGGCCTTGTCGTACGGCAAGACCAAGGACGACGGCAACGGCGTGGTCGGTAGCGGCGCGGATTACGAAACTCGCGGGATTGCGCTGTTTCATGACGTCAACGACAACCTGAAGCTGGTGGCCGAGTACAACCAGTTCGAAATCAACGGCCACGACACCAGCGCCCAGAACGAAGATACCGATACGTTTGCGGTGGGGGCGGTGTTGACCTGGTAACCCGAGTCTGGCATGACGCCGAACCAATGTGGGAGCGGGCTTGCTCGCGAAAGCGGAGTGTCAGACACCATCATTGTGACTGGCAGGCCACCTTCGCGAGCAAGCCCGCTCCCACAGGGGATGTGTGGTGCTTTCCAGATGCACGGCACCGCTCTCATCCCATCGAAGCGGCTACCCGCTACCCAAGTAGCATACGTCCCGGCCCGCAGGCTTCGTACACTCGTGCCTCATACATGCGCACCTGCGGGAGGCGACGATGCAGCAGGTCCAGAGTGAAGGTGTCGTCAGTGCAATGTCCCAGGCGACCGATGCCCAGCAAGTGGCTCAGGAGTTGGCGCGGCAGTTACTGCATCCGCATTTGGGCTTCGTGCTGTTTTTCTGTTCCGCCGAGTACGACTTGCAGGCGCTGGGGCAGGCCTTGCAACAAAGCTTCGGCGGCATCCGCCTGGTGGGTTGCACCAGCGCCGGGGAAATCACTCCGCTGGGCTACGGCCGCAATTGCGTCACGGCCGTCGGCTTCGATCATCGGCATTTTTCCATCGCCGTCGAGCTGATCGACGAGATGGAACATTTCAGCCTGATCGATGCTCAGCAGATGGTCGAGCGGCTGGTCAGTGGCTGTCGCAGCAACACCCTGGCGCCGATCAAGGGCAACAGCTTTGCCCTCACTCTGCTCGATGGCTTGTCCAGCCGCGAGGAAATAGTCCTCGCTGCCTTGAGTGCGGCGTTGGGCGATATTCCGCATTTCGGCGGTTCGGCCGGCGACGACAACTACCTGACCCACACCCACGTTTACTTCGGCGGCGAGTTCCACAGCGGCGCGGCGGTGGTGGTGCTGGTCAACACCTGGCTGGATTTCGAAGTGTTCACCACCCACCACATCCTGCCCAGGGCGGAGAAACTGGTGGTCACCGGGGCCGACAGCCTCTCGCGCCGGGTCTTTGAACTCAACGCCGAACCCGCCGCCGAGGAGTACGCCCGGCACATCGGTGTGCCGGTGGCCGAACTCGATCACCGGGTCTTCGCCGCGCACCCGCTGGCGGTGCGGATCAACGATCAATATTACGTGCGGGCCATTCAGCAGGTGCATCCGGACCTGAGCCTGAGTTTTTACTGCGCGGTGGAAAACGGCATCGTGCTCACGGTCATGACTCCAGGCCCGATGCTGCCGAATCTGCAATCCCTGTTCGACGGTTTGCAGGAGCGCCTCGGCGACCTGTTGCTGACCATCGGTTGCGATTGCTTTCTCAGGCGTCTGGAACTGGAAGACGGCGGCAGTCTCGAGCAGATCGGGGCGTTTTTGCGTGAGCAACGGGTGATGGGTTTCAACTCCTACGGAGAACAATTCAATGGCATGCACATCAACCAGACCTTCACCGGGGTTGCCATTGCCCGAGGCCGGTCCCCTGGACATCGCTGAGCTCCAGGCTCAACTCGCCGGCCTGCGCCATGAAAACCACAAGTTGCGGCGCATCAATGGCGCGCTGATCGAGCGGATCGAGTCCGGCATTACCCGCGGCAATGACCCGTACGCGGCGTTCCAGCATTCGGTGGTGCTGGCTGAACAGGTCCGTGAGCGCACCGACGCCCTGAACCAGGCAATGGCCGAACTCAAGTCGGGCAATCATTTGCTCAGCGAAGCTCGCCTGCGCGCGGAAACTGCCCATCAGCATTTGATCGACGCCATCGAGAGCATCTCCGACGCCTTCGTGCTGTTCGATGCGGACCAGCGGATCGTGCTGTTCAACAGCCGCTTCAAAGCCTTTTGGGGCAACAGCCGGGTGCGGATCAACGCCGGCATGCGGCTGGGCGAGGTCAAACGGCTGATGATGGCCACCGGACTGTTCACCGAGGAACCCCGCGGGCAGGCTGACGAGAACCTGCTGTTCCGCTTGCAGAACGGTCGCTGGCTGCAAGTCAGCGAACGGCCGACCCAGGAAGGCGGGCGGGTGATCCTGTTCACCGACATTACTGACGTCAAACTCAGCGAAACCGTGCGCCGCGAACAGGCCGTTGCACAGAAATCCCATTTGTTGCAACGAGCGGTCGACAACCTGTCCCAAGGCGTGGCGATGGTCAATGCCGAGGGCATCCTTGAACTGTGGAACCGGCGGTTCCTCGAACTCAGCGGCCTTGCGCCGGTGGCCGCTCATCGCCCGTTTGCCGAAGTCATCGCTGACAGCGAGTTGAACCTGCTGACCCCAGCCAGTCGCGATGCCAACGGGCGGCCGGTGCAGGAATGCGAGCAGCGCCTCTACGACGGCCGGGTGCTGGAAATCCGTACCCATCCGTTGCCCACCGGCGGTTTCGTCAACACCTTCACCGACATCACTGAACGTTATCAGCACGCCGAAGCGCTGAGCGAAAGCGAGCGCTGGATTCGCTTGATCACTGACCATGTGCCGGCGTTGATCGCCTACCTCAATGCCGATCTGGTCTACGAGTTCACCAACAAGGTTTACGAAGAATGGTACTGCAGGCCCCGGGGCGTGATGCTCGGGCAGAGCTTGCGGGAAGTGCACAGCGAGCAGCATTACCAACGCCTGGAAGCCTACGTTGCTCGGGCGATGGCCGGTGAGAGCGTGACGTTCGAATTTGCCGAAACCAACATCAACAATCAGGAGCGCTACATGCTGCGCTCCTACGTGCCCAATCGTTTGGCCACCGGGGAAGTGGTGGGGATTTTTGTGTTGATTCGCGACATCACCGAGCGCCGGCGCACCGCCGAGGCCTTGCACCAGGCGTATCAGAATCTTGAACTGCGTGTGCGGGAACGCACGGCGGAACTGACCACTCTCAATGACCAGCTGTTGCGGGAAATCGACGAACGTCGGCGGGTGGAATCTCGCCTGCGCGAGGCCAAACTCGAAGCCGAGCAGGCCAATCTGTCAAAAACCAAGTTTCTCGCCGCCGTCAGCCACGATTTATTGCAACCGCTGAATGCCGCACGATTATTCACCAGTGCCTTGCTGGAACGCCGGGAACCAGTGGCGAACGAGATTCTGGTGCGCAACGTCAGCAATTCCCTGGAAGACGTGGAAAACCTGCTGGGCACTTTAGTGGACATTTCCAAGCTCGATGCCGGCGTGATCAAGGCTGATATTGCGCCGTTCGCCCTGAGCGATTTGCTGGAAAATCTCGCCGTCGAATACACCCAGATTGCGCGCAGCGAAGGGCTGGAGCTGCATTTCATCCCGTGTTCGGCGCTGGTGCGCAGCGACGTTCAGTTGCTCGCGCGCATCCTGCGCAACCTGCTGAGCAACGCCATTCGCTACACCTACAGCGGTCGCGTGGTGCTCGGTTGCCGACGTCATCATCAACGGTTGTCGATCGAGGTCTGGGACAGCGGCATGGGTATTGCCGAAAACCGTCTGGAAGAGATTTTTCAGGAGTTCAAGCGCGGTGACGTGCAACGCCCGGATCAGGATCGCGGTTTGGGTCTGGGCCTGGCGATCGTGGAAAAAATCGCCGGGATTCTCGGCCATCGGATTCACGTGCGTTCGTGGCCGGGCAGGGGCTCGATGTTTTCCGTCGAAGTGCCGCTCAGTGCCACGGCACCCAAGGCGCTGCCGAGTCTGCTGATGAGTGAGCCGATGCTTGAACGTCTGCGCGGCGCGCGGGTGTGGGTGCTGGACAACGACGCGGCGATTTGTGCCGGCATGCGAACTTTGCTGGAAGGCTGGGGGTGTCTGGTGGTGACGGCGCTGTCGGAGCAAGACCTGGCGCGGCAAGTGGACAACTACCATGAAGAAGCCGACTTGCTGATCGCCGACTATCACCTGGATGACGATCAGAACGGCGTCGATGCCGTGGCCCGCATCAATGCCCGTCGCGGTTCAGCCATTCCTGCGATGATGATCACCGCCAATTACAGCAATGAGCTGAAACTGCAGATTCGCGAGTTGGGGCATACCTTGATGCATAAACCGGTGCGGCCGATGAAGCTGAAAACGGCGATGAGTCATTTGCTCGGGCGCCCCTGAGTATTCTGGTGTGTCCACTGGCCTCATCGCGGGCAAGCCCGCTCCCACAGGGTTGGTGTTGGAACATAGTTTGTTTGAACACTGCAGAACCTGTGGGAGTGGGCTTGCCCGCGATGGGGGCGACTCGGTCTACCAGAGTCAACGCCGCAAATAAGACCCGAAATCAATATCCCCGGCGCTCAAAATTGCCTGCACGCGGTTGTGCACATTCAGTTTGCGCAGGATCGCCGAGACGTGGGCCTTGACCGTGGTTTCGGCGATTTCCAGGGTGTAGGCGATCTGTTTGTTCGACTCGCCTTTGGTCATGCGTTCCAGCACCAGCAATTGTTTGCGGGTCAGGGCCTGGAGCAGTTCCGGGGGGAAGCTCGGGTTATCGTTCATGCGGCGGTGGGTGCCGGGTTTTTGCGTGCGGATGATGTCCGGCGGCAGATAGACATTGCCGTTGAGGATTTGCTGGATGGCTTCGGTCATCTGCACCCGGGGGGAGGATTTGGTGATGAAACCCACCGCACCGTAGGTGATGGCTTGCAGCACGATCTGTTTGTCCTGTTCGGCCGAGACAATCACCACCGGAATGGTCGGCGCCTCGTTGCGCAGGTTGATCAGGCCGTTGAGGCCGTGCATGCCGGGCATGTTCAAGTCGAGCAGGATCAGGTCCAGGTCATCGTGGTCCTGGGTCAACGCCAGGGCGCTGTCGAGGTCGGCGGTTTCCATGACCTCGCTCCCCGGAAAACCATCGCTGATGACGTTATGAATGGCTTCGCGAAACAGCGGGTGATCGTCGGCAATCAGAATTTTGTACATAGCCTTTCACCTCATTATTTTCATTATGGTGTGGCAACAGCAGGCAAGCGCTCGTGTCAGGGAAAGGGCTCGGGCTGAGCCGGCACAACGGGTAGATTCGCCGCTTGCCAGGCATCCAGGCCATCGCGATACCAATACACTGACTTATAGCCCATGGCGGCGGCGCGTCTTACCGCGTTCCAGCTCAGCCAGCAATCGGAGCGGCAGTAGAAGACCAGCGGTTGCGCCGGATCGCCTGCGGTCAATGTGTTCAGGTTACGCGCAAAATAGTCTTGCCATGCGGGTGTCAGATCACCGTCGCCGGTATTGGCCAGCCAATGGCTGCCGGGCAGGTTCTCGTGGGGCTGGTCTTCGATGAAGCGCCCTTGCAACCATTGGCGGCGGTAGACGTCGATCAGCAGCGGGCGCGGCGTTTGCATGAGTAGGGTTTGCAGGGCCGGCGTGTCGATGATGGCGGCGCCCTGGAGCTGATTCGGCGTCGGGCTGCGATAGAGGCTGATGCGATAACCGTCGGCGGAGAACAGCGGTGTGTCAGCCTGCGCGGCACCCAGCCACAGGCTCAGCGACAGCGCAGCGAGGGAAGGGCGTAGCAGACGACGTCGGGCACGCGGCATGGGGTTCAATCCTTATAGTTATGAACCCATTACATGCCAGTCGCGGTGCGTTGGGAATGCGACGATAGACAGGTAAAGCAGTACTAAAGTAGTAATTTCACCCCTGATCAACGCAAATCCCCTATGGGATCGGGCTTGCTCGCGATGAGGGCATCACATCCAATACTGATGTTGGCTGACACACCGCTATCGTGAGCAAGCTCGCTCCCACAGGGGGCGTTGTGTGGTTAGCTCGATTTGCGCAACGCCGCATGCTGCGGGTTAAAGGTAAGCACAGCGAGCAGAGCGAACACCAGCGTCAGCCCCAAGCACACCGCCAGCGCCAACAGATTGAAGCGTTCATAAAGTGCAAACCGCACCAGCTCCACCGCATGGGTAAACGGGTTCAACGCGCAAAGCCAGTACAACCACTCGCTGGAGTCGCGCATCTTCCACAGCGGATACAGCGCCGACGACAGGAAAAACAGCGGGAAAATCACGAAATTCATCACCCCTGCAAAGTTCTCCAGTTGGCGGATGGCATTGGACAGCAGCAAGCCCAGCGCGCTGAGCATCAACGCCACCAGCAACAACGCCGGCAAGGCGATCAACAGCCCCATGGCCGGCGGTTGCACGCCGTACACCCAGGCAATCGCCAGAAAGGCGTATACCTGCAACAGCGAAATCAGTGAAGTGGCCAAGAGTTTGCTGCACAGCAGGAAGGTCCGGGGCAGGGGGCTGGTCAGCAGTACTCGCATGCTGCCCATTTCCCGGTCGTAGACCATCGACAGAGATCCCTGCATGCCGTTGAACAGCAGAATCATGCAGGCCAGGCCCGGGATGATGTACACCTCATAGGGAATGTAGGTGTCGTAGGGCTCGATGATGGCGATACCGAGTGCTGCGCGAAAACCTGCAGCGAACACCAACAGCCACAATAGCGGCCGAACCAGGGCACTGAGAAATCGAGTGCGCTGCAACACAAAGCGCAGCCATTCGCGCAGCACTATGCCGCTCAAACACTGCCAGTAGGCATTCATCGGGCAACTCCAGAGGTGGTCAGGCGAGCGAAGGCCGATCCAAGGTCGCCGCCATGTACCAGGCTCAGGACGTTTGCCTGTCCGCTGGCCACCAGCCGGCCTTGATGGAGGATCAGCAAGTCGTCGCTGGGCTGCACCTCATCCAGCAAGTGAGTGGTCCAGAGCACGCTGATGTTCTGCTCGCGGCACAGGTTGCGGATGTGTTGATTGAGCGCCAGGCGACTGGCCGGGTCGAGGCCGACGCTGGCCTCGTCGAGCAACAGCAGGCGCGGTTCATGCAGCAACGCCCGGGCGATTTCCACCCGACGGCGATGGCCACCGTTGAGTTCGCGCACCCGCTCACGGCGGCGCTCCGTCAGCGTCTGACGGGCCAGTTCGGCGTCGACCCGGATTCCGGTCTGACGCCTGGACATCCCATGCAGCGCGGCGTGATAGCGCAGGTTTTGCTCGACGCTGAGGTCCAGGTCCAGGGTGCTTTGCTGAAACACCACGCCCAACTGCTTGAGCGCCGGGTGTGCCGCGTTGCGCAACGAACAGCCGCCCACCCGGATGTCACCCCGCTGCAAATCATAGAGTCGGGTGAGCAGGGCGATCAGCGTCGATTTCCCCGCGCCGTTCGGCCCCAACAGCGCCGCGAAACGCCCAGGCTCCAGGTTGAAACTCACTTGGCGCAGCGCCTCTCGCGCCCCATAGGCGAAGCTCAGGTCGCTGACTTCCAAGGCGTTCATGGGGTCACCACCACGCCCCACGGATAACGCCCGACCTTGACCGATTTGACCACCTTGAGGCTGTCGACATCGATGACCGACACATCGCCGCTGACGCCGTTCGTGGCCAGCAGTTGCTTTTGATCCGGAGTAAATGCCATCTGCCAGACACGTCTACCGACCAGCAAGTAATCGAGAACTTCGAAGGTCTTGGCGTCGATCACCGCCACATGGTTGGCCGGACCGAGGGCGACGAAACCATACTTGCCGTCGGCGCTGAGCTTGATCCCTACCGGCTGGACCTTGTCCGGGTGCACGCCCTTGATCTGGAAGGTGAGGGTCTTGAGGATATTGCGCGTTGCCACGTCGAGAATGGTCACCGTGCCGCCGATTTCCGCGGAAGCCCAGAGCTTCGAGCCGTCGGGCGCGAATTCGACGAAACGCGGCCGCTGATCCACCAGGGTGCTGTCGGCCAGGGTCTGGGTGCTGGTATCGATCCAGTGCAGCATATTGGTGGTTTCACTGGTGTTCACCGCCCACTTGCCATCCGGGCTGACGGCCATGCCTTCGGGTTCGACGCCGACGCTGATCTGGCCCAGCACCTTGGAGGTCTCGGTGTCGATCACCGTCACCAGCGCATCGTCTTCGTTGGAGACGTACAACCAGCGATTATTCGGATGCAGGGCGAATTGCTCGGGATCTTTTCCCGAGGGCAGTTCCTTGATGATCTTGCGCGTGGCCACGTCCATCACCTGGACCCGGTCCGAGTCGCTGGCGCAGATGTACAGCAGCTTGTTGTCGTGGGACAGCAACAGGCCGCGCGGGCGCTGGCCGACGGGCAGGGTGTCGGTAACTTGCAGGGTCTGCAGGTCGATCAGGCTCAGGCTATTGTCCTTTTCGTTGGAGACCCAGGCGGTGCTGGCGGCGGCGTGCCCGGCGGCGAGCAGCAGGGCGCAGGAAAGCAGGGTGCGGCGCATGGCAGATTCCTTTGTTGTCGTTGTTGTGGATTGCAATCAGGGAAAGCGGCAGCTCACCTCGGGTTTGTCATAACCGAGGCTGTCCATTTCGTTGAACGGGTGCAGGAAACCGTCCTGGGGCGACGTGCTGACCAGTGCCCGGGGCTGCACGATGGGGATCGGCTGGCGCAACTGACCGTTCCACGGGCGATAACTCAACTTGCGCCCCTTGAAACCGTCCAGGGGCAATTGGTCGCTGATTTCCAGCTGACGGATCGCCACGGGATCGACCTGGCGCAGCTTGCTCACCGCGCTGGCGATGCTGCGCACGGCGATCCACGCGGCGAAATCCCGGTCGTTCATCCAGCGTCCGGTCAGGGCTTCGAAGCGTTTTTGCAATTGGGCGGCGCCGTAGGTTTCCACGGTCTTGTGCCAGCCGACCGGCGTCAGGCCCTGGGTGCCGGCGACCGGGCGTGGGTACCAGGTCTGGTAGGGCACGTATTCACCGAAATCGCCGCGTTCATCCGCCACCAGCACCACGTCGTACTCGGCGGTCTGGGTGAACAGCGGCATGTCGGCCTGGGCGCTGCGGCGTTGATCGTTGTCGAAGCTCCAGGCTTTTTCTGCCACCAGTTTCAATCCGAAGCGTTTGGCGGCGCGGCGCAGGGCGGCGGCGTAGGCCTGATCGTCCGGGGTCGGGCCAACGATCAGCAGCGCCCGTTGCCATTTGCGCACCACCAGAAATTGCGCCAGCGCGTCGGCGAGCATCGCCCGGCTCGGCAGGCTGTGCAGAATGTTTGGCAGGCAGTCGGCGCTGCGCAGACTGTCGTCGGGGCTGCCAGCGTTGAACAGCAAGCTGTCGGGCAGGGCGGCACTGAGTTGCCGCAGGGTGGCAGCCGGCGCATTCACCACGAATAGCCGCAGGCCTTGTGCGTGCTGGGTTTTGGCCGCGTCGAGCAGGGCTTCCGGGGTGTCGACATTGGCGCTGGCCAGACTGTAGCTGTGGTTGAGAAAGCGTCCGGTGCTGTTGCTATCGGTGATCGCCAACTCGGCCCCGCGCAGGCCGGCATCGACCGGTTCGGGAATGATGTTCGACAGCAGCGGGCCTGTGTCGGGACGATAGCCGAGGTAGCCGATCTGCACCTGCAACGGCGCATCGGCGGCCTGGCTCTGGGTCGCCAGCCCGGCGGCGCAGGCAATCGCCAGCAGGTAGATCAAGGCGTAAGGGGCAAGCTGGCGCATAGGGCACTCCATTACAGGTAGCGCCAGCATAGGAAGCCTGCGAGGCAGAAAGAAATATGCAGAAAGTACCAGTCAGCCAGTACCAAGGTAGTAACTCGCTCCGGGCGGCGCGGTTTTAGCATGGGCAATAACGGCCATCACTCTGGAGGAGATCGACCATGCGTATTCTCAAAGCGCTGCTCCTGCCGTTATTACTGATCCTGACCCTGATCGGCGTCGACAAGCTCCACGGCCCGCGCCCCGCGCCGTTGGTGGTATTGCCCGCGACACCGGGGCGCTAGGCGTGTCGGCCCTGTGGCGGATCAACCTCTGGGTCTGCGGATTTTTCGCCCTGGTTACCCTGGCGTGCATGGGCTTGCTGGTACACCAGGCGGTGGAGGATGTGGAACGCGAGCTGCAATCCGCCGAAGCGGTGGTCGAATACCTGAGCGAAACCGCCGAGCGTGATCCCGCCGCCCTGCAGCCGAAATTGACGAGCAGCTTGCGTCATGTGCGCGTGCGCTGGCTGGAGGCGGGCGAAGCGCAACGGTCGCCAGTCCAGGACGGGGTCGACGCCTGGCTTGGGCGTCTGTTGTTTGCTGAAGCCCGGCACAGTGCACGGGTTCTGGACCTGCAGGATGGCCGGCGTGTACAGATCGCGGTCGACCCGCGGGATGAGATCGATGAGGTCTGGGATTCCCTGCAGCAACTGCTGAGCCTGTGTGGCCTGGCGTTGTTGCTGAGTCTGTTGACCATTCGCTGGGCCGTTCGCCGGGGCATGGGGCTGCTCGATGAGCTGCTGCGCGCCTTGGAGCAGGTTTGCGCCGGCCAACTCAAGGTTCGTTTGCGTGCGGAAGGTGTGCCGGAGGCGCGGCAACTGGCGGCGCATTTCAACCGCATGACCGAAGCCTTGGAGCAGGCACGCGCCGACAACACGCAACTGACCCAGACGTTGCTGAAGGTGCAGGAACAGGAACGCACCCATCTGGCGCAGACCCTGCACGATGACCTCGGTCAGTATCTGGCGGGCATACGTGCTCAGGCCTGCCTGTTGCGGCTGGTCGCCGATCAACCCGTGGCGGTGGAGCGTACGGTGCGAGAGCTGGAACACAATTGCGAGCACTTGCAACAAGGCTTTCGAGCGCTGGTGCACGACCTGTATCCGGTGGTGTTGCAACACCTGCCGCTGGCCGAAGCCTTCGGTCTGCTGGTGGATCAATGGCAGGGGCGGCAGGGGATCAATTGCCAATTGCGGGTCAGCGCGCAGTTGCCGCCGTTGTCCGCGCCGAACAAGATCCATCTCTACCGCCTGTTGCAAGAAGCATTGACCAACATCGCCCGGCACGCCGGTGCCAGTCAGGTGCGGGTGCGCGTGCACTATCGCGGCGGACATTTGCGTTTGCTGATTCGCGACAACGGTTGCGGCGCACAACAGCCCCAGCGGCCGGGCGTCGGTTTGTATTCGATGTTCGAACGCGCCCGCAGCCTGGGCGGCGAGCTGCGAATCTTCAGCCACCCCGGCGCCGGTTGGGCGCTGGCCTTGAGCATGCCTTTGGAGGCGTCATGAATATTCTGCTGGTCGATGACCATGCGGTGGTCCGTCAGGGCTACGCCAGTCTGTTGCGGGCGGTGCTGCCGGCGATGGAAGTCCGTGAAGCGGCCACGGGTGAAGAAGCGCTGACCCGGGTTCAGGAAGCCGTACCGAATCTGGTGATCATGGATTTCGGCTTGCCGGGGATCAGTGGCCTGGAAACGACACGGCGGCTGCGTCAGCGCTTGCCGCAACTGCGGGTGCTGTTTTTCAGCATGCACGATGAGCTGCCGTTGGTGCGCCAGGCGCTGGACGCCGGCGCTTCGGGCTACCTGACCAAAAGCTCGGCGCCTGAGGTGTTGATTGAGGCGGTGCGGCGGATCCTTGCGGGTCATGCCTATATCGAACAGCCGCTGGCTACTCAATTGGCGTGTCATCCGCAACAGGACGCCAGTGATCCGCGGTTGCAGAGCATGACCCAGCGTGAGCTGGAGATTTTTGTGATGCTCGCTAAAGGGACCCCGGCGCGAGTGATTGCCGAGCAGCTGAGCATCAGCAGCAAAACCGTTTCCAATCACCTGACCTTGCTCAAGAGCAAACTGCAGGTCACCTCGCACACTGAACTGGTGCATTTGGGGATTGATATGGGGGTGGTGCGGGTGGCCAGTTAATTCAGCTCACCGGACGATCCTGTGGGAGGCCTTCCAGCCAACATTGATGTTGACTGATACACCGCCATCGCGAGCAAGCTCGCTCCCACAGGGGGGCTGTGTTGTGGATCAAGCTCACTTGTTCCAGGTCGTCGGGCACCCGGTGCATCCCTCCATGTTCGCATCCTGAAAATTCGCATAGTGCTGCCGCGACCCGCTGAGGTTGGCCTGTTCCAGATTGCTTTCCCCAAACTTGGCTTCCTGCAGATTGGCATCGCCGAGGTTGGCGCCTTTGAGATCGGCCTTGCTCAGCCAGGTCATTTCCAGATCGGCGGCGCGCAGGTTGGCGTTGTGCAGTTTGGCGCCGGAGAGGCGGGCGAATTGCAGGTAGGCGCCGCTGAGGTTGGCATCCTGGAATTGCGCACCTTGGGCGAACATTCCCCAACCCTGGATCGCCATCAACGTTGCACCGCTGAAGTCAGCCAGGCGCAGGTTGCTTTGTTGCAGGCTGGCGCGGGTCAGGTTGGCGCCTTGCAGCTGGGCTTTTTCCAGGTTGGCGAGGTCGAGTCGGGCATGACGCAAATCGGCATCGCGCAGGTCGGCGCCGCTGAGGTTCATGCTGCGCAAGTCCTGATTGCTCAGGTTGGCGCCTTTGAGGTTGGCGCCGGGGCATTGGCTGTGTGCGGCGATGGTGCAGCCGTTGATGATCAGTGGGGTGTCGTCGCCGTCATCGGCGGCGTGGCCCAGCGTGCAGGAGAGCAGAAGAAAAAGAGGCAGGTATTTCATGGCTGGATTCTCAGGGTGACGGAGAAAACCGGGCGGACGCGTAACGTCCGGGGCTGCATTCCCACGCAGCGCGTGGGAACGATCAGAGTGGCGAGGCTTACTTCTTCGCCACCTTGCTGTCCCAGCTCGGGATCTTGAACACCCAGAACGACCCGCCCTGAGCCACCGGTTTGGTCAGCTCGGCCATGTCGCCGCCCCACAACGGTACCGCGCCGCCGTAACCGACGGTCACGCCGACGTACTGCTCGCCATCCTGTTCCCAGGTGATCGGCGGGGAGACGATGCCGCTGCCGGTCTGGAACTTCCACAGCTCCGCACCGGTTTTCGCATCGAAGGCCTTCAAGAAGCCATCGCCGGTGCCGGTGAACACCAGGTTGCCCTTGGTCGCCAGCACGCCAGCCCACAGTGGCAGCGCTTCTTTGTGTTCCCAGACCACCTTGCCCGTGGTCGGGTCCATCGCGCGCAGGCTGCCGACGTGATCGTCGTACATACGCTTGATGCGGAAGCCCATTCCGAGGTAAGCCGAACCTTTTTTGTAGCTCACTTCCTCGGTCCAGTATTCCTCTTTCCACTGGTTGCCGGGGATGTAGAACAGGCCGGTGTCCTGGCTGTAGGCCATCGGGTTCCAGTTCTTGCCACCGAGGAATGGCGGCGACACTTCCACCGATTTGCCCTTGGTTTCGCCCGGCAACGGTTTGGCCGGACGCTGGCCTGGATTCTCAACCGGTTTGCCGGTCTTGAGGTCGATGTGGCTGGCCCAGGTGATGTTGTCGACGAAGGGGAAGGCGTTCTGCAATTTACCGTTGTTGCGATCCACCACGTAGAAGAAACCATTGCGGTCCGCGTGGCCGGTAGCCTTGACCGTTTTACCATCCTTGTCCTTGTAGTCGAACAGCACCAGCTCGTTGTTGCCGGAGAAATCCCAGGCATCGTTCGGGGTGTGCTGGTAGAACCATTTCACCTCGCCGGTGCTCGGGTCGACACCGACCTGGCCCGAAGTGTAGAGGCTGTCGTAGTCGTGGGGATTGCCGTCCTTGGACGTGCGCGCCCAGGTATTCCACGGGCCAGGGTTGCCGGCGCCGACGATGATGGTGTTGGTTTCGGGATCGAAACTGGCGCTCTGCCAAGGGGCGCCGCCGCCGTGACTCCAGGCTTCGACCTTGCCGGTTTCGGTGGTCGGATCATTTGGCCAGGACGGTGCCTTGACGTCACCGGTGGTGGTGCTGTCCTTGCCGTTCAACCGGCCCATGTGACCCTCGACGAAGGGCCGCATCCAGACTTCTTCGCCCGTGTCCGGGTCGCGGGCAAAGAGTTGCCCGACCACGCCGAACTCATCCCCGGAGCTGCCGTGAATCAACAGCACCTTGCCGCTGGTCTTGTCTTTGATCAGCACCGGGGCGCCGGTCATGGTGTAGCCGGCGGCGTGGTCGCCGAATTTCTTGTTCCAGACCACCTTGCCGGTGTTTTTGTCGAGTGCGACCAACCGCGCATCGAGGGTGCCGAAGTAGATCTTGTCGCCAAAGATCGCCGCGCCGCGATTGACCACGTCGCAGCACGGACGAATGTTGTCCGGCAGGCGATGGTTGTAGGTCCACAGGCGTTTGCCGGTCTTGGCGTCCAGGGCAAATACCCGCGAATAGGAACCGGTGACGTACACCACGCCATCGCTGACGATGGCCTGGGATTCCTGGCCGCGCTGCTTCTCATCACCGAACGAGTACGACCAGGCCGGAGTCAGCTTGAATACGTTTTTGTCGTTGACCTGGGCCAGCGGACTCCAGCGCTGGGCGTTGGTGCCCATGCCGTATTGCAGCACGTCCTTGGTGGTCAGGTGATCGTTGGCAATGTCTTCCCAACTGACGTTGCGGGTGGGGGCGGCCGGGGCTGTCGCGGCGTAGCTCGCCGTGCTCAGGGACAGGCTGCCCACCAGCAAAAAAGCTTGCACGGCGAGGGTCAAAGGGGAAAGGGCGGGTAGCGATCTTATTGTCATGGTTGCAGTTCCCAGTGGAGGTTTTGGCCTGCACAGGTTGGTGCGCGCCGCCGTTGCCGCATACGGAAAAAGTCCCGCTGTTGCCGGGAAAACTTCCCGTACAGCACCTGATTTGGGAGTGCGTCACAAGCCTTACTACCAAGGGACTAGACGGCGGGCACCAAAGCAGCATGGGGCTGGCGCAACGGGATTCCTAAGATGGTTGCCATAGCCTCTGCCAAGAGGTTTTGCGTGCAATCCTGAGGGCATAACAATGACAACAAAACGCAACGCCTTGCTCGTTGCCGGACTGCTGGCCGGTTTTATCAATGCAGGTTCCGCTTGGGCCCACGGCAACGTCGTGCCCCAGGCCGTCGCAACCCAGGGACTGACCGCGATCAAGGACGCTGGCGTGCAGGTCGATGCCGATGGCTGGGCGGCAGTGAACCCTTACCGCACTTCCAAGGAACACGACAAGGCCGTGGAAATCGGCTCATCGGCCTACAACCAGAACTGCGCGGCCTGTCATGGCCTGGAAGCCAAGTCCGGCGGGATCGCTCCCGATCTGCGCATGCTCGATGTCGGCGACGCCGGTGATGAATGGTTCGTCGAGCGCGTTCGCAACGGCGCCGTGCGTGACGGCCGGGTGTACATGCCGAAAATGGCCGACTACCTGAGCCAGGAAGCCTTGTGGGCGGTACGCACATACCTGGATAGCGTTCACGTCGAGGAGTAATCCATGCGCCTGCTCGCTGTGTTGATCAGCACTGTGTTGCTGTGCTGCCAGATGGCGCAGGCGCAGGTCCGTACCTATGACCAGATGATCGCTGCCGGGGAGCTGAAAGTAGCGGTCTACAAGGACTTCGCCCCCTACAGCTTTCAAGATGCCGGTCAGCCACGGGGTGTTGATGTCGAACTCGCCCAGGCGCTGGCCAGGGCGCTTGGCGTGCGGTTGACGTTGATGTGGGCGCCCGCCGGCGAAAAGCTTGACGACGACCTGCGCGACTACATCTGGCGTGCCAGTCAATTGCACGATCAGCAACTGGCCGACCTGATGATGCGCGTGCCCTATGACCAGGACTACGCGCGCAAACGCAACGAACTGGGCGAGCTGGAAAACGGTCATGTGGTGATGTTCGGGCCGTACCAGAGCGAACAATGGCAAGTCGCCTTCGACCGCCGCCGGCTGGACAAGGTCGGCAGCGTTGCGGTGTTCGAGCAGCATCCGATCGGCGTCGAGGTCGACAGCGTGCCGTCGTTCTACCTGACCTCGGTGTTCAACGGCATGCTTGCGGGTAAAACCCACCATTATCCTGGCGTACCCCAGGCCTTCGCTGCCATGAAGGCCGGTGAAGTCGACGCCGTCATGGCGATGCGTGGCGAGATCGACTGGCAGGTTCACCTGGCGGCGGACCCGAAACTGGCGCTGGCGGAAAACGCTTACCCGAACATGGGTAAACAGCTCTGGGAGATTGGCATGGCGGTGCATGAAAGCAACCGTCAGTTGGCTTATGCCGTGGAGGAGGCGCTGGAAGCGTTGATCCGCGACGGCTCGGTCAAGACCATTTACGGCCATTACGGCCTGCGCTATGACGTGCCCGAGATGTATCAACAGTGAATTGGCGAGCGAGTTGTCTGTTGGCCTGCTGGCTACCCATGGCCGCGCATGCGGCGAACATCGAACCGGGCAAAGACCCGGTGCCGTCGGTGATGTGGGCCTTCTATCACAAGCAGATGCTGGGCGATGCGCCATTCGTATTCGATGATCGGGTCAAGCTGCTCGCGCCGCCCTTCGCTGAAGACGCCCGGCAAGTTCCACTGGAAATCGACGCCCGTGCGTTCAAGGGCGAGGTGGTGAAGATCCTCGCTTGGGCCGAACTCAATCCCTTGCCGAAAATCGTCGATTTCCAACCGTTCAATGGCGTGCTGCCGTGGCTGTCGATCCGCATCCGTATCGAACAGGCGACGCCCTTGCGCGCGGCGGTGCTGACTCGCGACGGGCTGTGGCATGTCGGTTCGACGCTGATCGATGCGGCGGGTGGTGGGTGCACGGCGCCGAGCGTGGTACGCACTCAAGCGGGCTGGGAAGACCACCTCGGCGAAGTGTTCGGCGGGCGTTATCCCCGTGGCGATTTCAGCCGCGTGCGTTTGCAAGTGGCGCACCCGATGGACAACGGCATGGTCAGCGGCATCCCGGAGTTCTTCATCAACCAGGCCGAACTGCGCGACCAGCACGATCAGTTGCTGGCCCGTCTCGAGTTGTTTCCCGCCGTCAGCGAAAACCCCAGCCTGGCCTTCGATATCGAAGGGGCAGGGCCGACGCGTCTGTTGTTGCGCGACAACAGCGGCAATCAATTCGATGCGGCCATACCCTGACCCCAAGGAGCGCGTGATGCGCTGGATGCTGCTGTTGTTCATGAGCCTGAGCCTGCCGGCCCTGGCCGACCTCGACTATTCACTCAAGCCGCGGCAGATCGCCGAAGACACCTGGCTGCTCGAAGGCAGCACCGACCATTTCGCCAAGGCCAACGGCGGCAACATCGTCAATACCGCGTTCATCGTCACCGAGCGCGGCGTGGTGGTGATCGATACCGGGCCGTCCCGACGCTACGGGGAAGCGATGCGCAAGGCGATTGCCGCGACCACCGACAAACCGGTGATCCAGGTGTTGCTGACTCATCATCATCCTGATCATGTGCTGGGCAACCAAGCGTTCAGCGACGTGCCGATCGGCGCGCTGACCGGCACCACCGACCTGCTGCGGCAGCAGGGCGATGCCATGGCCGAGAACCTGTATCGACTGGTAGGCGACTGGATGCGCGGCACCGAAGTGGTATTGCCAAGCCGGACGCTGACGCCCGGTGTACTCAGTTTTGGGAATCACGATCTGCGCCTGCTGAGCCTGGGTGGGCACACCGGCGCGGATCTGGTTATTCTCGACCGGAAAACCGGCGTGCTGTTTGCCGGGGATCTGGTGTTTTACCAACGGGCGTTAACGACGCCCAACAGTCCGGGGCTGTCGGTGTGGCTGGGGGACATTGCCACGCTTCAAGGTTTGCCGTGGACGTTGGTCGTGCCTGGTCATGGCCCGGTGGCCACGGACATCAAGCCCTTCGAGCAGATGCGCGATTACCTGGGCTGGCTCGATCAGTTGATGCGCGACGGCGCTGCCAACGGCACCGACATGACCGAGATGATCCGCAGCCCCATCCCCGAACGGTTTTCAGGCATCAACCTGAGCCGCTACGAGCTGATCCGCAGCGTCAGCCATTTGTACCCGAGTTACGAGCGCGGGCAGATGACCCGAGTCGATTCCGCCGCGGCAAAATGATCAAACACAGCCCCCCTGTGTGAGCGAGCTTGCTCGCGATGAGGCCGTAACATTCAACATTTATGTCGGTTGATACACCGCCATCGCGAGCAAGCTCGCGCCCACAGTGGATGGGTGTGGACCACAGATTTGATGGTACTCATCACCTGCGACCCGGTACTAAGGAACTAGCAATCTCAGCACTGCGGGCAATTGTTGGAAGGGCGGCGGCGCCCAAGAATCTGCACCAGACCGGGAAAATTTCCCGGGTATAACAAAAACCGCAGAGGCAGCCGTCATGACCCAACCCGCACGTCGCCAACCTTTCGTCTTGAGCCTGTTGCTCAGTGCCATGCTGTTGTCCGGCAGCGCCCTGGCCGGCGTCACTGATCAGGAAATCCTCCAGGACCCCAAGAACCCTGAGCAGATCGTCACCAACGGTCTGGGCGTCCAGGGTCAGCGCTACAGTCCGCTGGACACCCTCAACGTCAACAACGTGAAGGACCTGCGGCCGGTCTGGGCGTTCTCCTTTGGCGGGGAAAAGCAACGCGGTCAGCAAGCACAGCCGATGATCAAGGACGGCGTGATGTACATGACCGGCTCCTATTCACGAGTGTTCGCGGTGGATGCACGCACTGGCAAGAAACTCTGGCAATACGATGCGCGCCTGCCCGATGACATCCGCCCGTGCTGTGACGTGATCAACCGAGGCGTCGCACTGTATGGTGACCTGGTGTTCTTCGGCACCCTCGACGCCAAGCTCGTGGCGCTGAACAAGGACACCGGCAAAGTGGTCTGGAGCAAGAAGGTCGCCGATCACAAGGAAGGCTACTCCATCAGCGCCGCGCCCATGGTGATCAACGGCAAACTGATTACCGGCGTGGCCGGTGGCGAGTTCGGGGTGGTCGGCAAGATCGAAGCCTACGACCCGAAAAATGGCGACCTGCTGTGGACCCGTCCGACCGTCGAAGGTCACATGGGGTACGTCTACAAGGACGGCAAGGCTGTAGAAAACGGCATCTCCGGAGGCGAAGCGGGCAAGACCTGGCCCGGCGATCTGTGGAAAACCGGCGGCGCCGCCCCTTGGCTCGGTGGCTACTACGACCCCGAAACCAATCTGCTGCTGTTCGGCACCGGCAACCCGGCGCCATGGAACTCGCACCTGCGTCCTGGCGACAACCTCTACTCGTCGTCGCGCCTGGCGCTCAACCCGGACGACGGCACCATCAAATGGCACTTCCAGAGCACGCCCCACGACGGCTGGGACTATGACGGCGTGAATGAGCTCGTCTCGTTCAACTACACCGAAGGTGGCAAAGAAATCAAAGCCGCCGCCACTGCTGACCGAAACGGTTTCTTCTACGTGCTGGACCGTACCAACGGCAAATTCATCCGCGGATTCCCGTTCGTGGACAAAATCACCTGGGCCACCGGCCTGGATAAAGACGGTCGGCCGATCTACAACGAAGCCAGCCGACCGGGCGCACCGGGCAGTGAAGCCAAAGGCAGTTCGGTATTCGTAGCCCCGGCATTCCTTGGTGCGAAAAACTGGATGCCGATGGCCTACAACAAGGACACAGGACTGTTCTACGTGCCATCCAACGAATGGGGCATGGACATCTGGAACGAAGGCATCGCCTACAAGAAAGGCGCGGCGTTCCTCGGTGCCGGCTTCACCATCAAGCCATTGAATGATGACTACATCGGCGTGCTGCGGGCCATCGACCCGAAAACCGGCAAGGAAGTCTGGCGCCACAAGAACTTCGCGCCGCTGTGGGGCGGGGTGCTGACCACCAAGGGCAACCTGGTGTTCACCGGAACGCCGGAAGGTTTCCTGCAGGCATTCAACGCCAAGACCGGCGAGAAAGTCTGGGAATTCCAGACCGGCTCCGGCGTGCTCGGCTCACCCGTGACCTGGGAAATGGATGGCGAACAGTATGTCTCGGTGCTGTCCGGTTGGGGGGGTGCCGTGCCGCTGTGGGGCGGCGAAGTGGCCAAGCGCATCAAGGACTTCAACCAGGGCGGGATGCTCTGGACCTTCAAGTTGCCCAAAGATCTGGTGGTGGCCAAGCACTAAAACAAAGCCCACCGCACAAACACTGTGGGAGCAAGCTCGCCCCCACAATGGTTTGTGCAAAACCTACTACCAAATAACGAGACGCCCCCTGCCAACGGCGCATTCGTCTGGCACGCGGGGCTCTCTACTATCGGTTCATCGCCTGTTTACCCAACAGGCATCGACCCAGACAGAGGCCCACCATGATCTACGCACAACCCGGAACACCAGGCGCCGTCGTGACGTTCAAGGCGCGCTACGGCAATTTCATCGGCGGCGAGTTCGTCGCGCCGGTCAATGGCGAGTACTTCACCAACAGCTCGCCAGTCACCGGTGAAGTGATCGCCGAGTTCCCGCGCTCCAGCGCCGCCGACATCGAAAAAGCTCTCGACGCGGCCCATGCCGCTGCCGATGCCTGGGGCAAGACCTCGGCCCAGGACCGCTCGCTGGTGCTGCTGAAAATTGCCGATCGCATCGAACAGAACCTGGAAATCCTCGCCGTCACTGAAACCTGGGACAACGGCAAGGCCGTGCGCGAAACCCTGAACGCCGACGTGCCGCTGGCCGCCGACCACTTCCGTTACTTCGCCGGTTGCATCCGCGCGCAGGAAGGCGGTGCCGCCGAGATCAACGAGCTGACCACCGCCTATCACTTCCATGAACCGCTGGGCGTAGTCGGGCAAATCATTCCGTGGAACTTCCCGCTGCTGATGGCCGCCTGGAAACTCGCCCCGGCCCTGGCTGCCGGTAACTGCGTGGTGCTCAAACCTGCCGAGCAGACGCCACTGTCGATCATGATTTTCGCCGAGCTGATCGCCGATTTGCTGCCGCCCGGCGTGCTGAACATCGTGCAAGGTTTCGGCCGTGAAGCCGGTGAAGCGCTGGCCACCAGCAAGCGCATTGCCAAGATTGCGTTCACCGGGTCCACCCCGATTGGCGCGCACATTATGAAATGCGCGGCCGAAAACATCATTCCGTCGACTGTTGAACTGGGCGGCAAGTCGCCGAACATCTTCTTCGAAGACATCATGAACGCCGAACCGCAATTCATCGAAAAAGCGGCCGAAGGCCTGGTGCTGGCGTTCTTCAACCAGGGCGAAGTCTGCACCTGTCCGTCCCGGGCGTTGGTGCAGGAATCGATCTACGACGATTTCATGAAAGTGGTGATGAAGAAGATCGTCAAGATCAAGCGCGGCAACCCGCTGGACACCGAAACCATGGTCGGCGCCCAGGCGTCCGAGCAGCAATACGACAAGATCCTCTCGTACCTGAAAATTGCCCAGGAGGAGGGTGCCGAGTTGCTCACTGGCGGCGCGGCCGAGCGTCTTGAAGGTGATCTGTCGACCGGTTATTACATCCAGCCGACCCTGCTCAAGGGCCACAACAAGATGCGCGTGTTCCAGGAAGAAATCTTCGGCCCGGTGGTGGGAATCACCACCTTCAAGGACGAAGCCGAAGCCCTGGCAATTGCCAACGACAGTGAGTTCGGCCTCGGTGCCGGCCTGTGGACTCGCGACATCAACCGCGCCTACCGCATGGGCCGGGCGATCAAGGCCGGTCGCGTGTGGACCAACTGCTACCACCTGTACCCGGCGCATGCCGCATTCGGTGGCTACAAGAAATCCGGTGTCGGCCGTGAAAACCACAAGATGATGCTCGACCACTACCAGCAAACCAAAAACCTGCTGGTGAGCTACGACATCAATCCGTTGGGCTTCTTCTAACCCACAAGCACACCCCAAACCCTGTGGGAGCGGGCTTGCTCGCGAAAGCGGAGTGTCAATCAACGAATGTGTTGAATGTGATGCCGTCTTCGCGAGCAAGCCCGCTCCCACATTGGTTTTTGTGTGTTTCCAATGTCAGCGCACACCCCCTACCAATGCACGCCGCCACCTCGTTCGAAAGTAGCATTCGGGTGCCTGATGCCCCGTGCATTAATGGCTTTACCGGAATCGCCCGGAACAAGAAGAGGATTGACCCATGTGGACTAAACCCGCGTTTACCGATCTGCGCATTGGCTTCGAAGTGACGATGTATTTCGCCAACCGTTGATTGTTCACCCGGCCAGCCGTTGCGTTGGCCGGGCCTGCCTTCTGGAGCAGCGCCCATGCACATTCGCATTCTTGGTTCCGCCGCTGGCGGTGGTTTCCCGCAGTGGAACTGCAACTGCCGCCAATGCGCCGGTATGCGCAACGGCAGCCTGCGGGCGCAACGGCGCACGCAGTCGTCGATTGCCCTGAGCGACAACGGTGTGGACTGGGTGCTGTGCAATGCGTCACCGGACATCCGCGCGCAACTCGAGAGTTTCGCGCCGCTGCAACCTGCGCGCCGGTTACGCGATACCGGTATTGCCGGCATTGTTCTGCTGGACAGCCAGATCGACCATTGCACTGGCCTGTTGAGCCTGCGCGAAGGCTGCCCGCATTCGGTGTGGTGCACCGAGCGGGTTCATCAGGACCTGAGCAGCGGCTTTGCGTTGTTCACCATGCTCGAGCACTGGAACGGTGGCTTGCAGTGGCAACCCATTGGCCTGGACCGCGAGCCGTTCCGCATCGCGGCCTGCGAACACCTGCAATTTCGTGCGATTCCATTGGTGAGCAACGCACCGCCGTACTCGCCCAATCGCGGCAATCCGCAGCCGGGCGATACCATCGGCCTGTTCATCGAAGACCTGCGCAGCGGCGCATCGCTGTTTTACGCACCGGGCCTGGGGCAAATCGATGAAGAAGTGCTGGGCTGGATGCAGCGCGCCGATTGCCTTTTATTGGACGGCACGCTGTGGCGCGACGACGAGATGCGCGTGTGTGAAGTCGGCCAGAGCCTGGGCAGTGAAATGGGGCACCTGTCGCAAAGCGGCCCCGGCGGGATGCTTGAGGTGCTGGAGGGTTTTACCCGCCAGCGCAAGGTGCTGATCCACATTAACAACACCAATCCGATCCTCGATGAAGACTCGGCAGAGCGGGCGTTGCTGGAGCGGCGTGGCGTCGAGGTGGCCTATGACGGCATGGATATTGTGCTGTAGCGAATGGCCTCTTCGCGAGCAAGCCCGCTCCCACATGGGATCTGCGGTGTACACAAAACCCTGTGGGAGCGGGCTTGCTCGCGAAGGCGCCAGACCAGACACCGCAGAGCTTCCAGGAGAACCGCAATGACTGACACCCCAATGTCCCCCAGCGAATTCGAAGCTGCCCTGCGTGCCAAAGGCATCTACTACCACATCCATCATCCATTCCACCAAGCCATGTACGCCGGTCGCGCAACACGCGAACAGATTCAAGGCTGGGTCGCCAATCGCTTCTATTACCAGGTGAACATCCCGCTCAAGGATGCCGCGATCCTCGCCAACTGCCCGGACCGCGATGTGCGCCGGGAATGGCTGCAACGGATTCTCGATCACGACGGTGTCCCCGGCAGCGAAGGCGGCATCGAAGCCTGGCTGCGATTGGGCGAAGCGGTGGGGCTGGATCGTGAACAGATTCTTTCCCAGGAACTGGTATTGCCCGGCGTGCGGTTTGCTGTGGACGCCTACGTCAATTTCGCCCGCCGCGCCTGTTGGCAGGAAGCGGCCAGCAGTTCCCTGACTGAACTGTTCGCGCCACAAATCCACCAGTCCCGCCTCGACGCCTGGCCGACCCATTACCCGTGGATCGACGTTGCCGGTTACGACTATTTCCGCACACGCTTGAGTCAGGCCCGGCGCGATGTCGAGCATGGTTTGCGCATCACCCTCGCGCATTACGTCACGCTGGCGGGGCAGAAACGGATGCTGGATATCCTGCAATTCAAGCTCGACGTGCTGTGGAGCATGCTCGACGCCATGAGCATGGCCTACGAGCTGGAACGCCCGCCGTATCACACCGTCACCGCCGAAAACGTCTGGCACCGGGGGATAGCCCTGTGAGCCTGATCAATCGCGAGCAGTCACCGTCCTTGCGCCAGGGTTTTCGCCTGCAATGGGAGCCGCGCCAGGACTGTCACGTGCTGCTGTACCCCGAAGGCATGATCAAACTCAACGCCAGTGCCGGGCAGATCCTCGATCTGGTGGATGGCCAGCGCAGCGTGGCGGCGATCATTGATCGACTGTCCGCAAGTTTCCCCGGCGTGCCGGGAATCGACGAGGACGTGGTGGCGTTTCTGGAGGTGGCTCATGCGCAATTCTGGATCGAATGATTCACCTCCCGGCCCGCCGCTGTGGCTGCTGGCAGAGCTGACCTATCGTTGCCCGCTGCAATGCCCGTATTGCTCCAATCCGCTGGACTTTGCTCAACAGGGCGAGGAATTGAGCACCGAAGAATGGATCCGGGTGTTCCGTGAGGCGCGCGAGATGGGCGCTGCGCAGTTGGGGTTTTCCGGTGGCGAGCCGTTGGTGCGTCAGGACTTGGCGGAGTTGATCAAAGCTGCCCGGGACATGGGTTACTACACCAACCTGATCACCTCGGGTATCGGCCTGACTGAACAGAAGGTGCGTGATTTCAAGGTCGCAGGGCTCGACCACATTCAGATCAGCTTTCAGGCCGCCGACGAAGCGGTCAACAACATGCTCGCCGGCTCGCGCAAAGCCTTTGCGCAGAAACTCGCCATGGCCCGGGCAGTGAAGGCCCAGGGTTACCCGATGGTGCTGAACTTCGTCACCCATCGGCACAACATCGACCGAATCGACCGGATTATCGAACTGTGCCTGGAGCTGGAAGCGGATTTTGTCGAATTGGCCACGTGCCAGTTCTACGGCTGGGCCGAGCTCAACCGCGTCGGTCTGCTGCCGACCCGGGAACAATTGCAGCGTGCCGAACGGATCACCAACGAGTATCGCGAACGGCTTGAGGCCCAGGGCCACCCGTGCAAGCTGATCTTTGTCACCCCGGATTACTACGAAGAACGCCCGAAAACCTGCATGAACGGCTGGGCCAACCTGTTTCTCGACATCACCCCGGACGGCACGGCGTTGCCTTGCCACAGCGCCAGGCAGTTGCCGGTGCAGTTTCCCAACGTGCGTGAGCACAGCATCGAGCACATCTGGACCGACTCGTTCGGCTTCAATCGCTTTCGTGGCGATGACTGGATGAAAGAGCCGTGCCGCTCCTGCGATGAAAAACACAAGGATCTGGGCGGTTGCCGCTGCCAGGCGTTCATGCTCACCGGCGATGCCGAAAATGCCGACCCAGTGTGCAGCAAATCACCGCACCACGGCGTGATCCTCAAGGCCCGCGAGGAGGCTGATGCGCCGGGGCTGGGCATGGAACACCTGACGCTGCGCAATGAGAAGGCTTCGCGGCTGATCTATCGCGGATGAATCGGAAGCTGACACCAATCCCCTGTGGGAGCGGGCTTGCTCGCGAAGGCGGCATCTCATTCAACATTGATGACGACTGACCCACTTTTCGCGAGCAAGCCCGCTCCCACAGTTGAATGGCGGTGAGTACAAAGTCTGGGTTCACCCTGCTACCCATTGGTCTGATTGCATTCGCAGCCGGATGCTTTAGTGTGGGTTCTACCTTTCAAAACAATAAAAACAGGCTTTCCAATGAGCCAGAATCTCAGCCAACTGCGTAAATTCGTTTCGCCCGAAATCATTTTTGGTGCCGGCTGCCGGCACAACGTCGGCAACTACGCCAAGACCTTCGGTGCTCGCAAGGTGCTGGTGGTCAGCGACCCCGGCGTGATTGCCGCAGGTTGGGTGGCCGATGTCGAGGCCAGCCTGCAAGCCCAAGGCATCGATTACTTCTTGTATAGCGACGTTTCGCCCAACCCGCGGGTCGAAGAAGTCATGCTCGGCGCCGAGTTGTACAAGGAAAACCACTGCGATGTCATCGTGGCGGTCGGCGGTGGCAGCCCGATGGATTGCGGCAAAGGTATCGGCATCGTCGTCGCCCACGGTCGCAGCATCCTCGAGTTCGAAGGCGTGGACACCATCCGCGTGCCCAGCCCGCCGCTGATTCTGATTCCGACCACCGCCGGCACCTCGGCGGATGTCTCGCAATTCGTGATCATCTCCAACCAGCAAGAACGCATGAAGTTCTCCATCGTCAGCAAAGCGGTGGTGCCGGACGTGTCGTTGATCGACCCGGAAACCACCCTGAGCATGGACCCGTTCCTGTCGGCCTGTACGGGCATCGACGCCTTGGTACATGCCATCGAAGCCTTCGTTTCCACCGGGCACGGGCCGTTGACCGATCCCCATGCGCTGGAGGCGATGCGGCTGATCAACGGCAATCTGGTGCAAATGATCGCCAACCCGACAGACATTGTCCTGCGCGAGAAAATCATGCTCGGCAGCATGCAGGCCGGGCTGGCGTTCTCCAATGCGATCCTTGGCGCAGTGCACGCGATGTCCCACAGCCTGGGCGGTTTTCTCGACTTGCCCCACGGCTTGTGCAACGCGGTGCTGGTGGAACACGTGGTGGCCTTCAACTACAACTCGGCACCTGATCGCTTCAAGGTGATCGCCGAGACGTTCGGCATTGATTGCCGTGGCTTGAATCACCGGCAGATTTGCGGACGTCTGGTGGAGCATCTGATCGCCCTGAAGCGCGCCATCGGCTTCCATGAAACCCTCGGTTTGCACGGGGTCAGCATGGCGGACATTCCGTTCCTGTCGCAACACGCCATGCACGACCCGTGCATCCTCACCAACCCGCGCGAATCCAGTCAGCGTGATGTCGAGGTCGTCTATGGCGAAGCCCTCTGACGAACAGCAACGAGCGCTGGCCGGGTTACTGGGATTAGGCAGCCATTCGGCGCGCAAGAGTCACTACCCGGAACTCGCCGCGCGGCTGGACGAGCTGGAGGCCGAGCGCAATCGCTACAAGTGGTTGTTCGAAAACGCCGTGCACGGGATCTTCCAGGCCAGCCTGCTCGAAGGCATGCGCGCGGCCAATCCGGCACTGGCGCGGATGCTCGGTTATCAGGACCCGCAGGAGGTGCTGTTTTCCCTGGCGGACCTGGCGAGCAATCTGTTTGTCGGCGGTGCGCAAGAGCTGGAAAACATCGGCGAGATCCTCAGGCATCAGGGCAGCCTGCACGGTTACGAAACCCAGCTACGGCGCAAGGACGGCAGCAGCCTCGACGTGTTGATGAACCTGTTGCTCAAACCTGATCAGGAAGGGCTGGTGGAAGGTTTTGTCGCTGACATCACCGAACGCAAACTCGCCCAGCAGCGCCTGCAACAACTGAACGATGAACTGGAACAGCGCGTCACCGCGCGTACCGACGAATTGCTCGAAGCCAACCGCAACCTGCAACAGCAGATCACCCAGCGCAAACAGATCGCCGAGGCCTTGCGCGACGCCCGTGACGCCGCCGAAGCGGCCAATCGCAGCAAGGACAAATACCTCGCCGCCGCCAGTCACGACCTGCTGCAACCGCTCAACGCGGCGCGGTTGCTGATTTCGACCTTGCGCGAGCGCACCTTGCCGGAGGTGGAGCAGGTGCTGGTAGAGCGCACTCACCAGGCCCTGGAAGGGGCGGAAGATTTGCTCACCGATTTGCTGGATATTTCCCGGCTCGATCAGGCGGCGGTCAAACCGGACATCGCCCTGTACCGCCTCGACGAATTGCTCGGGCCACTGGTCTCGGAGTTCCAGTCCGTGGCTGAGGCCACCGGGTTGAAATTGCGGGCACACGTGGGCGATTACGCCATCAACACCGACTTGCGCTTGATGACGCGAATCCTGCGCAACTTCCTCAGCAACGCCTGCCGCTACACCGACGAAGGCAGCATTCTGCTGGGGGCCCGGCGTCGGGGTGAAATGCTGCGACTGGAAGTGTGGGACACCGGGCGCGGGATCGCGGCGGATCGGCTGGATTCGATCTTCCTCGAATTCAACCAGCTCGATGTCGGCCGCGCCTCCGACCGCAAAGGCGTGGGCCTGGGGCTGGCGATTGTCGAGCGCATCGCCAAGATTCTCGATTACAGGATTCAGGTTCATTCGCGGCCGGGACGCGGTTCGATGTTCAGCATCGACGTGCCGATATCCCATGAGATTCCGCTGCCTATCAGCCTGGCGGCGCCCCAGCCTGGTGCCGGCAACCCCTTGCCGGGCCGCCGCTTGCTGGTGCTGGACAACGAAGTGAGCATTCTGGAAAGCATGAGTGCGTTGCTGGGGCAGTGGGGGTGCGAGGTGGTCACCGCCACGGATGAGGCGTCAGCGCTGGTCGCTCTGCGCGGACAGGCGCCGGAACTGATTCTGGCGGACTATCACCTGGACCATGGAGTGGTGGGCTGTGAAGTGGTCCGGCATTTGCGCGAGCATTTCAGCACGACTATTCCGGCGGTCATCATTACAGCCGACCGCACTGACCAGTGTCGACGCTCCTTGCAACGGCTCGAAGCACCGCTGCTGAACAAACCAGTGAAACCCGGCAAGCTGCGCGCCGTGTTGAGCCAAATGCTGGGGTAGAGGCGAGGTCAGAGGGGACGGTAGTGCAGGCTGAAACCGGACTCCACGGATTGACCTTGTTCCAGCAATCGCAACCCCGGTCGACCGGGCAGATGGTGCGCATTGACCGGATGGCTCACCGGTTCGATGCAGAAAAATCCCAGGCCCACCGGGCAATAAAGTAGGTAGTAGTCGCTGCCGGTGGCTTGGCATTCCAGTTGATAACCCAGTTCGGGTTGTTGGATCAGGCAGTGGCCGTCCCATTCGCAGAAGCCGTTGTCCACCAGTGTGTCGGGCAAGTCTTTGAGCTGCGCAAAATCCCATACGGCGGGTAAATCGCTGAGGTGTGTTGGCAGTTTTGACGGGTTGCACAACCAGACCTGCCGAGCCTTTGCTTGCAACCGGGTGGCTGAAGTGCGGGGGAAATACGGATGTAGCCCAAGACCATGCCAGGCAGCCTGTTCGGCCAGATGGGTGACCTGCAAATCGACGCTCAGTTTGCCGTCGCTCAGATGGAAACGTTGCCGGGCGCGATAAGCGAAGGGCGTTGTGCTGTCGAGTTGCAGGACGATTTCATCGTGAGTGTGTGCAACCACCTGCCACGGCTGTTGCCAGGCGTTGCCATGAATCGGCAAGGGATCGGTGAGGCTGTTGGGTGTCAGGGCCAGCCAGCCGTCGGGGCAATCAAAGCCGCCTTCGGCTATCCGGTTGGACCAGGGCACCAGGGGAAAACACCCCAGTTTGCCGGGCAGGCCGGTGTTGAGTGCGTGGGCGTCGCTGTGGCGCAACAGCGGCTGGCCCGTGCTGCGCACGGTCCAGTTGACGATGCTGGCGCCGAGTTCGGGGGCTAGGGTGAGGTGGGTAAAGTCGTCTTCGAGCGTCAGAAGTCTTGGTGTCATCGGAACTGAACTCTTGATGGAAGAACCCGGTGATAGAAGTAGCAGCTGGCGAAGCCTGTGGGAGCGGGCTTGCTCGCGAAGACGGAATCACATTCAACATATTGGCTGACTGACAGACCGCTTTCGCGAGCAAGCCCGCTCCCACAAGGATGCGTGTACCCCTCGTCTGACGGAGGGGTACAGTTGTTACAACACCAAACGCGGCAACCACAACGACAGCGCCGGAATGTAGGTCACGGCCATCAACACCAGGAACAGCACGCCGTAGAACGGCAGCAGCGCTTTGACGGTGCTTTCGATGCTGACCTTGCCCACGGCAGAGCCCACAAACAGCACCGCGCCCACCGGCGGTGTGATCAAACCGATCCCCAGGTTCACCAGCATGATCATGCCGAAGTGCACCGGGTCCACGCCAATGCCCAGAATCACTGGCAGCAGGATTGGCGTGAGGATCAGGATCAGCGGCGCCATGTCCATCACTGCGCCGAGCAACAGCAGCATGAAGTTGATGCACATCAGGATCACGTAACGGTTGTCCGACAGGGTCAGGAACATCGTGGTGATCTTCGACGGGATCTGCATCAGGGTCATGATGTAGCCGAAGCTGGCGGCGAAGCCGATCAGGATCATCACGATCGAAATCGTCCGCACCGTGCGATGCATCAGTTTGGGCAGCTCGCTCCACTTGTAGTCGCGGTAGATGAACATGGTCACGAAGAAGGACCAGACCACCGCGATGGACGCTGATTCGGTGGCGGTGAAAATGCCCGACAGAATACCGCCGAGAATGATCACCATGGCCATCAGGCCCCACATCGCTTCACCGCAGATTTTCAGCGCTTGCTTGAGGGGAATGACTTCGCCCTTGGGGTAGTTGCGCTTTTTGGCGAAGATCAGGCACAGCACCATCAGGCAGGCGCTCATCAACAGGCCCGGCACCACGCCGGCCATGAACAGCGACGCGATCGACACCGTACCGCCAGCGGCCAACGAGTAGAGCACCGAGTTGTGGCTTGGCGGGGTCAGCAGCGCTTGCACCGAGCCGCTGACCGTCACGGCGGTGGCGAAGTCGCGTGGGTAGCCCTTGCGTGCCATTTCCGGAATCAACACCGAACCTACCGACGCCGTATCAGCCACCGAGGAACCGGAAATCGCGCCAAAGAACGTCGAGGCCATGATGTTGACCAGTGACAGACCGCCGCGCACGAACCCGACCAGCACGCCGGCAAACGCCACCAGTCGCCGGGACATGCCGCCCTCGGCCATGATCGCGCCGGCCAGCACGAAGAACGGAATGGCCAGCAGGGAAAATTTGTTCACGCCACCGGCGACCTGAATCATCACGGCCTGGAACGGAATGTCGATCCACCACGCACCGATCAGCGCGGAAAGACCCAAGGCGTAAGCGACCGGCATGCCGATCATGATCAAAGCGAGAAAACTGCCAATCAGAATCAAAGCGTCCATTTATGCGGCACCTTCGCTTTCTTCAACCAGGTCGAAACGCACGACCCGACGGTTGCTCTGGTCACCGAGCAAGAGTTTTTCCAGGACAAAGATCAACGTCAGCAGGCCGCCCACGGGGATCGGCATGTAGGTGATGCCCACGCGCAGGGTCGGCAGGGAACTCATGAACTGGTTCCAGGTGGACATGCACAGCTTGGTGCCCCAGATGGTCATGAACAGGCAAATGGTCGCCATCAACAGTTGCGAGACGATGCTCCATACCTTGCGCTGCCCGGGTGACATGCGGTCGGTCACCATGGCCACGGCCATGTGCGCACCGGCGCGATAGCTGGCCGCCGCGCCGATGAAAGTGAAGACCATCATCAGCAGGATCGCGGTCGGCTCCGGCCAGCTTGAACCGGTGCCAAGGACGTAACGGGCAAAGACGCCCCAGGGAATGATCAGGGAAATGGTCAGGATCGACAGGCCGGCCACCCAGATGCAGGTCATGTAAATCCTGTCGTTGATACGCAGCAGCAAATTCTTCATCGGGTTCCACCGTAACCGGGCGCGCACTGACCTACACCCACGTCAGTCGCGCCGGGCCTTTCATAAATGCAACAGAGGGTTATTGAACGGCTTCGATGCGCTTGATCAGGTCGGCATAAGGCGCGCCATATTTTTCGCGGATCGAAGCGGTGGCCTCATAGAAAGGTTTCTTATCGACGGTGATGAACTCGACGCCGGCAGCCTTGAGCTTTTCTTCACTGCTGGCCGATTTTGCGTCCCACAGGGTACGCTCCTGCGCCTGTGCGGCCTTGGCGGTTTTCTTCACCAGCACTTGCTGCTCGGGGGTGAGTTTGTCCCAAGTGATTTTCGACATCACGATCGGCTCGGGCAAGATCAGGTGGCCGGTCAGGCTGTAGAACTTGGCGTTCTGGTAATGGTTGTGTTCGAGCAGGGTCGGCGGGTTGTTTTCCGCGCCGTCAATCACGCCGGTCTGCAAGGCGCTGAAGATCTCGCCAGTGTCCATTGCAATGCCGTTGCCGCCCATGGCATTGATGGTCTCGATGAACATCGGGTTGCCTTGCACACGGATTTTCATGCCCTTGAGGTCGGCGAGGCTGCGCACCGGTTTCTTGGTGTAGATGTTTCGTGTGCCGCCGTCCATCCAGGCCAGGGCGACCAAACCGAATTCGGAATCGGTGATTTTGGAGAGGATCTCGTCGCCGACTTCACCATCGATGACTTTGCGCATGTGCGCCTGGTCACGGAACACGAACGGCATGTTGAACACGTTCACGTCCGGCACCACCGGCCCGACAATCCCGAGGCTGACCCGAGCCATCTGGATGGCGCCGACCTGGGCCTGTTCGACCACTTCTTTTTCCGAGCCGAGCACACCGCCGGCGAACATTTTGAAAGTCAGTTTGCCGCCGCTGTCGGCGACCAGGGTTTTGCCCAGCTGTTCCTCGGCCACCACGGTCGGATAACCGGCAGGGTGGATGTCGGCGAATTTGATTTCCAACGCCTGGGCGGCGCTGCTGAGGGTGAAAGCCAGTGGGAGTGCAGCGGCGAGCAAGGTGCGTTTGAAGTCCATGGGTTGTCTCTCCAGTCTTGTTATTTTTGTATTCAAGGCGCAGCAGAAGCAGTTACAGCGAAGGGTTGAACGCAGGTTCTGGCAAACCTTTCACGCCAGGATTGAGGGCGAACACGCCGCCGGCCCGTGACTGTTCGTCATGGTCGTCACCGGGGCGGATCGAGGTCACGAACAGGGTGTCCAGTTGGCTGCCGCCGAAGGCGCACATGGTCGGCTTCTTCACCGGTACGGCAAGAGAACGGTCCAGTCGGCCGTCGGGGGTGAAGCGGTGAATCAGCCCGGCGTCGTTGGCGCAAATCCAGTAGCAGCCTTCGGCATCGACGGCGGCGCCATCGGGGCGGCCGGGGAACTGATTCATGTCGACGAACACTCGGCGGTTGGATGGCGTGCCGCTTGCCGGGTCGTAGTCGAAGGCCCAGATGTGCTGGACCAACGGGTGTGAATCGGACAGGTACATCGTCCGTCCGTCCGGGCTGAACGCCAGGCCGTTGGGCACGATGAATCCGCCAAGCCGGGCCTCAAGCGGTCCGGTTTGCCCGGCGCTGTAGCGATAGAGTGTGCCGTCGGTAGCATTGGCACCCATGTTCAGCACCATGCTGCCGGCCCAGAAACGCCCCTGACGATCACAACGACCATCGTTCAGGCGCATGTCCGGGCGGGCATGGTCGACGTGTGCAAGCAACTCGCTGTCGAGGCTGCCATCGTTGTGCGGGTGCAGATGGAAAAACCCGCTTTCCATTCCGGCTACCCAGCCACCGTCGCTGTGACGCACGATGCAGGCGAGCATTTCCGGGGCTGTCCAGGCGTGGACATGACCGGTTTCGGCACTCCAGCGTTGCAGGCCCCCGGCGGGAATATCGACCCAGTACAGGGCGTTTTCCTCAGGCACCCACACCGGGCTTTCACCGACCGCATTTCGGGCATCGACAATCAATTCGGCTTGCATGGCAACTCATTCGCTTGGGTTTTTGTTGTGGGGATCAAGTGAAGTGTGCGGGCTCAGTCACCAAACGGGCCGGCCGCGCAGAAGGCGCCACCCTGGTAAATGCGGGCCGGATCATCGGCGGCCGGCATCGGCTGGGCTTCGACTTTGTCACGGAACACTTCGGAGCTGTCCCGGGCTTGGTAGCCCAAGTGGTTCGCGAGGCGGTTGTCCCACCAGATCTGCTTGTTGTCGGACATGCCGTACACCACGGTGTGGCCGACGTCAGGGGTGTACAGCGCGCGTTCGAGCAATTGCGTCAGGTCGTCGAAGCTCAACCAGGTGCTCATCATTCGGCGGTTCTGCGGTTCCGGGAACGAAGAGCCGATGCGCAGGCTGACGGTCTCGATGCCATAGCGGTCGAAGTAGAACGTGGCCATGTCTTCGCCGTAGGACTTGGACAAGCCGTAGTAGCCGTCCGGGCGGCTAGGGGAGTGGGCGTCGATGACTTCGTCCTGCTTGTAGAAGCCGATCACGTGGTTGGAGCTGGCGAAAATTACCCGCTTTACGCCATGCCGGCGCGCGGCTTCGTAGATGTGAAACACGCCGCAAATGTTGGCACCGAGGATCTCTTCGAACGGGCGCTCCACCGACACACCACCGAAGTGCAGGATCGCGTCCACGCCTTCGACCAGTTGATGCACTGCTTGTTTGTCCGCGAGGTCGCAGGGCACGACTTCTTCGCGATCATCAAGGGCCGGGGTGATGTCGGCGATGTCTGACAGGCGAATCACCTTGGCATAAGGCCGCAGGCTTTCGCGCAAGACTTTGCCAAGGCCACCGGCAGCACCGGTCAGCAGCAGGCGATTGAAAGGGGTGCGAGTTGTGGAAGTAGTCGTCATGGCAATCCCTGAGCATGCATTCATTGTTATTTGTTTTGTTGTAGGTTGTCGTATGACTGGATCGAAGTATCGTTAGCCTTTCCCGCTCTTGTCAACGCGACTTTGGTGGAAATTGACGGAGGGTCGTCCAGGACTCAATTCGACCAACCGCTGAAATAGATCATTGTGATAACGACCTATCAGCGGGGCAGATAAAACGCCTTACAACAACGAGAGCGGGTAGCTGATGAAGATTCGGTTTTCGTCGAATTCATTGGTGCTGAAATCCCGGCGAATGGTCGCGTTGCGCCATTTCACGTTGAGATTTTTCAGTGCGCCGCTTTGCACGGTGTAGGCCAGTTCCGATTCGCGGCCCCATTCCTTGCCATCGGTGATCGCCCCGGTGTGCACGTTATCGCCGCTGATGTAGCGGTTCATCATGGTCAGGCCGGGAATGCCGAGGGCGACGAAGTTGTAGTCGTGACGCACCTGCCAGGATTTTTCCTTGGCGTTGTCGTAACTGGCGTTGTAACTATCGTTGGCCAGCGTGCCGCCGCTGGTGCCGTTGACGCGCATCCAGCCGGTGTCGCCAGTGAGTTTCTGCAGGCCGACATAGAAGGTGTTGCCGCCGTACTTGGCGGAGAGCATGGCGAACGTGGTTTTGTTGTCCATGTCGCCGGCCAGGGCGCTGCCGTCTTCCTTGCCGTTGAAGAAGCCGAGGTTGGCGCCCAGGGTCCAGTCGCCCATGGGCTGACTGTGGCTCAGGTTGAAATACTGCTGCTGATAAATGTCGGTCAGTTCGGCGTACCAGACACCGACCTGAGTGCGTTTTTCGTTGAACGCATATTCACCACCGCCGAAGTTGAAGCGGTCCGAAAGGAACGCGCCCCTGCCGTTCATGGACATGTCTTCCATGCTCCCGTCGTTACGGGGGCTGTTTCCACGGAACTGACCGCCGTAGAGCGTCAGGCCGTTGATCTCTGTCGAGGTAATCTGTCCACCGCGGAACGTTTGCGGCAGTGAGCGGCCGTCGTCGGAGCGCAGAATCGGCAGCACCGGCATCCATTCACCGACCTTCAATTCGGTTTTCGACACCTTGGCTTTCAGCGCCACGCCCAAACGGCCGAAGTTGTCGGCAGGACGGCCGTCATCATGAATCGGCAGCAACTGTGTACCACCGGTGCCTTTACCGCCGTCGAGCTTCTGCGAGTACATGCCCAGCACATCCACGCCGAAACCGACGGGTCCTGGGGTAAACCCGGACTTGGCATCGAGGATGAAGCTTTGCGTCCATTCCTCAGCCTTGCCCTGGGGATAGGCCGGGTTGGTGAAGTTGCGGTTGAAGTAGGCGTTGCGCAGGTTCAGCGTGGCCTTGGTGTCATCAACGAAGCCTTCGGCATTGCCGGTCATGGGCAGTGCGAAGAACAGGCTGCTGCAGCCGATCAGGCCGAGGGTATGACGGCGTGCAAGGGTCGGGCGAGGGGTGCAAACGGAGGAATTGCGGACGAGCTGGCTCACTGTGACGCTCCCTATTTCTTTATTGTTTTTATTTTTGTCATACGTCGTCGTACAACATTGGGGGCGATTATTTGCGAGGGGTTCAGGGAATGTCAATCAGAAGTTATACGATGACTTAACCGGGGCAGTGGTAGGCCGATGAAAACCTGTGGGAGCGGACTTGCTCGCGAAAGCGGAGTACCAGCCGACATCAATGTTGAATGTTCGACCGTTTTCGCGAGCAAGCCCACTCCCACAGTTGGATTTGCGTTTCAGCCGCTGATCATCGGGGGCAGGGTGCCGAGCAAAGAAACCGCCGCCACTGCGCCGATCCCCAGCAGCCACTCCAGCATCACGCTGGCGCGCAATGTCGTCAGGCGCTGCTCGCAGCCGTTGATCCGCAACCGATTGAACAACGCCAGGCCCAGCATCGCGGCGACCAGTACCACCTTGATCAACAGAATCAACGCGAACCCGGACAGCAACGGCGTCGGCCAGAAGGCACCGGTCAGTACCCGCACATTGATCAAACCGGTGATCAACAACCCCGCGACCAAGGCATAACCGATGCCACTGAAACGTTGCAATATCGCGCCGACGGCATGCCCGGCCGGTTGCCGAAGGATCATCACCAACAGCATCAAACCGCCGAGCCAGGCGCCGACGCAGATCAGGTGAATGATCTGATTGAGGATCAGCAGTTGGCCGTTGAGGCCGTCGAGCATTGCGCCATGACCGACCGGGGCCAGGGTGGCCAGCAACAGGCCGCTCAGGGTGATGCGCAAGGGCAGGCTGGTGCGTAATGGCGTCAGCAGCAACACCACCAGTAAACCATTGAGCAGCATATGCCAGGTCCAGACCTGACCGAAAAACGTATTGCCCAACACCAGGCGCAGGGTCGACGGATCGAATGCTGCGTTCCACGATCCCGCCATGCTGGCGGTGATCAGCAGCAACCAGCCGATGCCGCTGACCAATGCCACCGCCGCGAGCCAGCGAGTGACTCGCGCCAGAGGGTGATCCAGCACCGCCTCACGGCCCAACAGCAAAGGCTTGAAGACCCAGGCCCCGAACAGCATCAGCACCACGGTGAAATGCAGGAAACGGCACAGCACCATCGCGCTCGTCATGAATTACTGACCAACCTTGAAGCGGTACGCACCTTCGCTTTTGTGGGTGTCGACCGACACGGCGTGCCATTCGACTTTGTAATCGCCAGCCGCCAACGGTGCAGCCGGAGTGACGATCAACGTCTTCTTGTCAGTGCCTTCGGTGGCGAGATTTTTGACCGGCACATCGGCGCCGTCCTTAGTGATGCTGACTTTGGTGAAGGTTGCTTCAACGCCTTCGGAAAACACCAGGCGCAGCTGCGACGGTGCGCTCACCGTGCTGTCTGCGGCCGGGGTCTGGCTTTTCAGATGCGCGTGGGCAAACACCGACGAGGCGGCGAACAGCGAGCCGAGGAGGACGAAGGAGGTCAGGGCTTTGTTGAGCTGCATCGGTGAATACCTCTGAGGCAGATTCGAAGAGGCGCTCAGTTTACCTGCGCGAACCGAGATGTACGAAGTTTGGTTTTCCCCTGTCGCCGCGACGTAGAGCGGGTGCTAGTCTTGACCAACGCTGTAGTCAGGGAGCCCTCATGGGCAATCACAAGATCGAGATTCGCCGCAGTAACGTCGAGAAAATTCTGCTGGGGGCTGAAAAAGTCTTCGCCGAAAAAGGTTTCGGCAGCACCGCCATGGCGGACATCGCCGCCGAAGTGCAACTGCCGCGTTCCAATTTGCATTACTACTTCAGCACCAAGACCGAGCTGTACAGCGCGGTGTTGTTCGATCTGCTGGAAGTCTGGAAGCAGGACGCCTTGTGCTTCGAGATGTTTGACGACCCGCGCGTGGTGCTCAGCAGCTACATCCGCGCCAAGATGAACCACTCCCGCAGCCGGCCTTACGGCTCCAAAGTCTGGGCCAATGAAATCATCCATGGCGCGCCGACCCTGGGCGCGGCACTGGACGAGAGCCTGTACGACTGGGCCAAGATGAAAGAAGCGAAAATTCGCCAGTGGGTGGACGACAAACGCATCCTGCCGGTTGAACCGTCGAGCCTGCTGTACATGATCTGGGCCTCGACCCAGCACTACGCCGACTTCGATCATCAGGTGAATATTCTGAATGATCACCAGCCGTTGTCGGACATGCAGTTCGAACGGGCGGTGCAGACGGTGACGAGTGTGATTTTGCGGGGAATTGGGTTGGAGCCTTGAAAAGGGCGGTGTGGCTGCAGGCCTCTTCGCGAGCAAGCCCGCTCCCACATTTGAAACGCATTCCAATGTGGGAGCGGGCTTGCCCGCGAAGGCGTCAGTTCAGTCAGCACCTGCCTCAGAGGGCGACATGGTAGGGGTTGCGCGGATCATGATTCCAATCCAGAAACGGCTTGCCGTTCTCCATCGGCACCATCTCGATGCAATCCTGCACCGGGCAGGTGATCTGGCACAGGTTGCAGCCCACGCACTCATCATCGATCACTTCATATTTGCGCGTGCCGTCCGCCTGCTTGAGGCTGGCAACTGCCTGGTGCGAGGTGTCTTCGCACGCGATATGACAGCGACCGCAGCCGATGCAGGCCTCCTGGTCGATCTTGGCGATCACCTGATAGTTGATGTCCAGGTACTTCCAGTCGGTGGTATTGCCCACCGCACGCCCGGAAAAATCCGCCACGCTGGCGTAACCCTGACTGTCCATCCAGCGTGACAAACCGTCCTTCATCTCCTCGACAATCCGGAAACCATGCAGCATTGCCGCGGTGCACACCTGCACCGAGCCGCTGCCCAGGGCAATGAACTCCGCCGCGTCACGCCAGCTGCCGATGCCGCCAATGCCGGAGATCGGCAGGCCTTGGGTCTGTGGGTCACGGGCGATTTCCGCGACCATGTTCAGGGCAATCGGCTTGACCGCCGAACCGCAATACCCGCCATGGGTGCTTTGGCTGCCCACGGCGGGATTGGCGACCATGCGTTCCAGATTGACGCTGGTGATCGAATTGATGGTGTTGATCAGCGACACCGCATCGGCACCGCCCCGGTGCGCCGCGCGGGCGGCGACGCGGATGTCGGTGATGTTCGGCGTGAGCTTGACGATCACCGGCAGCGAGCAATAGGTCTTGCACCAACGGGTGACCTGCTCGACGTATTCGGGCACCTGGCCGACCGCCGCGCCCATGCCGCGTTCCGGCATGCCGTGGGGGCAGCCGAAGTTCAGCTCGATGCCGTCGGCGCCGGTAGCTTCCACTAGCGGCAGGATGTGTTTCCAGGACTCTTCGACGCAAGGCACCATCAGCGACACGATCAGCGCGCGGTCCGGCCAGTCCTTTTTGACCTGAGTGATTTCCCGCAGGTTGATCTCCAGCGAACGGTCGGTGATCAGCTCAATGTTGTTGAAACCCACCACCTCACGGTTGGCGCCGAAATGCGCTGAATACCGCGACGACACGTTGACGGCCGCCGGGTCTTCCCCCAGGGTTTTCCAGACCACGCCACCCCAGCCGGCCTCGAAGGCGCGGACCACGTTGTAGGCTTTGTCGGTCGGTGGCGCGGAGGCCAGCCAGAACGGATTGGGGGCTTTGATGCCGGCGAAGACAATCGAGAGATCGGCCATTTACGCAGCCTCCACGTTGAGCATGAGTTGGGCGTTGATGGCTTCGGCTGCCAGCTTGCCGTGCTGCACCGCTTGCACGGTGAGGTCCTGATCGAGGCTGGTGCAGTCGCCGCCGGCATACACGCCGGGGATGCTCGTACGCAGCTGTTCGTCCACCTGGATTCGGTCGCCCTGACGCTTGAGTTCGCGGGCCAGTGGGTCGGCAAGGGCGTCGGCGTCGAAGGCTTGGCCGATGGCTTTGAAGACCGCATCGGCAGCCAGCTCGAAGGTTTCGCCGGTGGTTTGCAGGCGTCCATCTACCAGGTGCGTGCGGGCGAAACGCATGCCGCGTACCTGGCCTTGATCGTCGAGCAGCACTTCTTCGGGTTGAGCCCAAGTCAGTAGCCGCACCTGATTGGCCTTGGCGATGTCTTGTTCATGGTGGGTGGCGCCCATGTCCTCGACACCGCGGCGGTACACCAGATTGACGTCATGCGCCCCCAGACGCGCCATTTGCACCGCCATGTCGATAGCCGTGTTGCCGGCGCCAAGGACAATGCAGCGGTCAGCGACCGGCAGTTGAGTCAGGTCATCGGCCTGGCGCAGTTCGCGGATGTATTCGGTGGCGGCGAGCAGACCGGGCGCATCCTCGTGAGCCAGGCCCAGTTGTTTGCTGGCGGCCAGGCCGAGGCCGAGGAACACCGCGTCGAATTGCTGGTGCAGTTCGCTGAGGGTCAGGTTTTCACCGAGTTTCTGTCCGTGGCGGATTTCGATGCCGCCGATGTCGAGCAGAAAATCCAGTTCCTTTTGCGCGTAATCGTCCACCAGTTTGTACTTGGCGATCCCGTACTCGTTGAGGCCGCCAGCCTTTTCCCGTGCTTCGAAAATCACCACGTCGTGGCCATGCATCGCACTGCGGTGAGCGCAGGACAGTCCGGCCGGACCGGCACCCACCACGGCGATGCGTTTGCCGGTGGCCGCCGCACGGGGGAACGGGTGTTCGCTGAAGTGCGCGTTGTCTACGGCGTAGCGTTGCAGCAAGCCGATCAGCACCGGTGCGCACTCATGGTCGTTGTTACGCACGCAGGCTTGCTGGCAAAGAATTTCCGTCGGGCAAACCCGGGCGCAACTGCCGCCGAGAATGTTCGCCGAAAGGATTTTCTGCGCGGCGCCCTGAACGTTTTCCTGATGGATATTGCGGATGAACGACGGAATGTCGATGTCGCTGGGACAGGCATTCACGCACGGCGCGTCGTAGCAATACAGGCAGCGCGAGGCTTCCAGATGGGCCTGACGATCGTTGAGTGGCGGCGCCAGATCAGTGAAATGGCCGGCGAGGGCGGCCGCATTCTCGTGGGAATGCGGGAGGTGGTTCAGGGACTTGATCACGGTATTGGCCTCACGGTTATTGAGGTGCTGCCTCTGATGGGCATTGGTTTTTGTGTTGTCTGGGCCGGCCTCTTCGCGAGCAAGCCCGCTCCCACATTTGAACTGCGTTTCCTTGTGGGCGCGGGCTTGCTCGCGAAGGCCGTAGGCCTCGATCTCAGCGCTTGACGGCAACCGGCCTGTTCAGCTCAGCCCGCTTGCTCAGCAAATCAAACACCGCCGGATACGCCGGCCGCTCGATATACCGACCGGCGCCACGCTCGGCGCGCAGATCACCATCGGCCCAGACCAGTCGGCCCTGGCTGATGGTGTGGCTCGGTACACCGCGCACGGTCTTGCCTTCGAAGATGTTGAAGTCGACTTGCTGGTGATGGGTCTTGGCTGAAATCGTCCGCGTACCTTCCGGGTCCCACAGCACCAGATCCGCATCGGCGCCAACGCGGATCGCACCCTTGCGCGGATAGAGGTTGAAGATCTTCGCGGTGTTGGTGGAGGTGAGGGCAACGAAGTGCTGCATCGACAAACGCCCGGTATTCACCCCTTCATCCCAGAGCACCGCCATGCGGTCTTCAATACCGGCGGTGCCGTTGGGGATCTTGCTGAAATCGTCCCGGCCAGCAGCTTTTTGCTCGGCGCAGAAACAGCAATGGTCGGTGGCGGTGGTGTGCAGGTTGCCCGATTGCAGTCCGTGCCAAAGCGCTTCTTGATGGCCGCGAGGACGGAAGGGCGGGCTCATCACGTAACCGGCCGCAGTCTGCCAGTCCGGATGTTGGTAGACGCTGTCGTCCAGCAACAGATGCCCGGCCAATACCTCGCCATAGACTTGTTGACCCTTGCTGCGGGCGTAGGTGATTTCGTCGAGGGCTTCCTTGGTCGAGACATGCACCAGGTACAGCGGCGTGCCCAGGGTTTCGGCAATGCGGATGGCCCGGCTCGCGGCTTCGCCTTCCACCTGCGAAGGACGCGACAGCGGATGCGCTTCAGGGCCGGTCATGCCCTGGGCCATCAACTTGCGTTGCAGGTGATAGACCAGCTCGCCGTTTTCCGCATGCACAGTGGGTACCGCGCCCAGTTCCAGGCAACGCTCGAAACTCGCCACCAGGGTGTCGTCGGCTGCCATGATCGCGTTCTTGTAGGCCATGAAATGCTTGAAGCTGTTGACCCCGTGCTGGCTGACTAGCTCGGCCATTTCCTCGCGGACCTGCTCGCTCCACCAGGTGATGGCGACGTGGAAACCGTAATCCGAGGCCGACTTCTCCGCCCAGCCGCGCCACTGATGAAACGCTTCCATCAGGGATTGCTGCGGGTTGGGAATCACGAAGTCGATGATCGACGTGGTGCCACCGGCCAGACCTGCCGCCGTACCACTGAAAAAGTCTTCGCTGGCCACGGTGCCCATGAAGGGCAGTTGCATGTGCGTGTGTGGATCGATGCCGCCGGGCATCAGGTATTGGCCACTGCCGTCGAGCACTTCGGCGTCAGCGGGAACATCAAGGTTTTCACCAATGGCCTTGATCACGCCGTCGGCGCAATAGACGTCAGCACGGTAACTTTCATCATGGGTAATAACGGTGGCGCCACGGATCAACAGAGACATTCCGAGTTCCTCGCAGGCAATGACCGACTTGTGCCGGTTCTAAATGTTTTATATGAAGCCGACGCAAACAGGTGTATTCCTGTCAGCGCTGTCAGGAATAGAAGCTAGTCTGAGTTCAAGGAATCAGCAAGAATATTTTTTATAAGCTTATTACTTATTTAACCAATTGATAAATAAAGATTAAAACTGAAAATCACCAAAATGGTGAGCCCTTTCACCATTTTGACGCACTTGACAGGTTCCAAAAATAGACGAGATTTTCTATGAGAAATCAGCTGCTTGAGGATGGTCTATGGTTGATGCGCAACGTTGAAAAAAAGTTTGATGCACCAGATTGAGTCCTGACTGTTCGGACAACTTGCCTGGCATTCGGCCTGAGTGATGTGGCAAGTCACCGGGGATTCAATGGTTGAATAAATAAAACTGATAAACATCAGTTGATTACAAAGTTTTTATGGCACTGCCCGATGCGCAAGCGGGGCACCCGGCACGTTTATTGATGCCGCCGCTGACACCTTGGCCGGTCCGTAAAAGTTGTCAGTTTCTCCGGCCATCGTCCGGCTCGCGCTCCTTGGCGCCAGCCCCTGATGAGCAAAAATAATCAAAAGAACAGTGGAGCGGCCATGCAACAGATCAGATCGCAAGTGACCGAGCGCGACGGCTTGTTCGAGCTCGAAGCCGGCAGCGACGTCCTCGACAGTCCCCGTTATAACCACGACATGGCACCGACCAAGGTGCACGAACGAACCTGGAACAAATGGCACATCACTGCATTGTGGGTCGGCATGTCGATCTGCGTGCCGACCTACACCCTCGGCGGCGTGCTCACCGCTTATTTCGGTCTGAGCGTTGGCGAAGCGTTGGTGGCGATTCTATTTGCCAACATCATCGTGCTGATCCCCCTGACCCTGAACGCGTTTCCCGGCACCAAGTACGGCATCCCGTTTCCGGTGTTGCTGCGCTCGTCCTTCGGCATCCTCGGCTCCAACATTCCGTGTTTGATCCGTGCCTTGGTGGCCTGCGGCTGGTTCGGCATCCAGACAATGTTTGGCGGGCTGGCCATCCACTTGTTTCTGGGCTCGGTGTTCGAGGGCTGGAAATCCCTCGGTGGCACCGGTGAAGTCATCGGCTTCATGGTGTTCTGGACGCTGAACCTGTGGGTGGTGATCCGCGGCGCCGAGTCGATCAAGTGGCTGGAAGTCCTGTCTGCGCCGCTGTTGGTGCTGGTCGGTCTGGGGCTGCTGGTGTGGGCCATGCCGAACGTGTCGATGACCGAGTTGCTGGCGATCCCGGCCAAGCGTCCGGAAGGGGCCAGCGTGGTCAGTTACTTCGCTGCCGGGTTGACCGCCATGGTCGGGTTCTGGGCCACCTTGTCCCTGAACATCCCAGACTTCAGTCGCTACGCAAAAAGCCAGAAGGACCAGATTATCGGGCAGATCATCGGCTTGCCCCTGACGATGTTCCTGTTCGCTGCACTCGGCGTCGTGATGACCGCAGCGTCGGTGAAACTGGTGGGCGTCACGGTCTCCGATCCGGTCACGCTGATCGGTCATATCCAGAGCCCGGTGTGGGTGGCACTGGCCATGGCGCTGATCATCATCGCCACGCTGTCCACCAACACTGCGGCCAATATCGTGTCGCCGACCAACGACTTCCAGAACATCGCGCCCAAAGTCATCAACCGGACCACGGCGGTGATCCTGACCGGTGTGGTCGGGCTGTTGTTGATGGGCCATGAACTGCTGAAAAAGCTCGGGCTGATTGTCTCCGACATCAGTCTGGAAACGGTCTATTCCAACTGGTTGCTGGGCTATTCCAGCCTGCTGGGGCCGATCGCCGGGATCATGGTGGTGGACTATTTCCTGATCAAGAAACAGCAACTGGACCTGGCCGGCCTTTACCGTGACGACGTTTACCCGGCGTGGAACTGGTTCGGCTTCATCGCCTTCGGCGTACCGGTGGTGTTGACGTTGTTGTCACTGGGCAGCGATGCATTCAGCTGGTTCTACAGCTACGGCTGGTTCACCGGCTCGGCCCTGGGCGGGCTGATTTATTACGGGTTGTGCGTTGTGCGTCCGAGCCCGTCTGTCGCGAAATCTCCGGTGTGAGGGACGGTCTCTTCGCGAGCAAGCCCGCTCCCACATTATGAAATGCGTTCCCCTGTGGGAGCGGGCTTGCTCGCGAAGGCGGCCTCATACACACCAAGGATTTGCCTGAAGAAACCTATAACAACTGCCTGAGGAGATCACCATGAACGCTGCTGTAGACGTTCTGCAGTCCACCCATCAGCACATCAACCGCGATCGCCTGTGGCAGTCGCTCATGGACCTGGCCAAGCTCGGCGCCACGGTCAAGGGCGGCGTCTGCCGCTTGGCCCTGACCGACCTCGACCGCCAGGCCCGGGACATTTTTGTGAACTGGTGCGAGGAGGCCGGCTGCACCGTCACCATTGATGCCGTCGGCAATATTTTCGCCCGCCGCCCCGGCCGCAACCCGGACCTGCCCCCGGTGATGACCGGCAGTCACATCGACACGCAACCCACCGGGGGCAAATTCGACGGCTGCTTTGGCGTGCTGGCCGGGGTCGAAGTGCTGCGCACCCTCAATGACCTCGGCGTGGAAACCGAGGCGCCGCTGGAAGTGGTGGTCTGGACCAACGAAGAAGGTTCGCGCTTCGCCCCGTGCATGATGGGCTCCGGTGTGTTCGCGGAGAAATTCACCCTCGAAGAAACCCTGGCCAAGGTCGATGCCGAAGGCGTGACTGTCGGCGAAGCGTTGAACGCGATTGGCTACGCCGGCCCGCGCAAGGTCAGTGGTCACGCGGTCGGTGCCTATTTCGAGGCGCACATCGAGCAAGGGCCGATTCTGGAGGACGAACGCAAAACCATCGGTGTGGTGATGGGCGCCCTCGGGCAAAAATGGTTCGACCTGAAACTGCGCGGCGTCGAAGCCCACGCCGGCCCGACCCCGATGCACTTGCGCAAGGATGCCCTGGTCGGTGCGTCAGTCATCGTCGGCGCCGTAAACCGCGCCGCCCTCGGCCATCAACCCCACGCCTGCGGCACCGTCGGTTGCCTGCAAGCGTATCCGGGCTCGCGCAACGTCATCCCCGGTGAAGTGCGCATGACCCTCGACTTCCGGCATCTGGAACCGGCACGACTGGACTCGATGATCGCCGAAGTCCGCGAGGTCATCGAAACCACCTGCGATGAGCACGGCCTGACGTTCGAACTGACACCCACTGCCGACTTCCCGCCGCTGTATTTCGACAAGGGCTGCGTCGACGCGGTGCGCGGTGCGGCGCAAGGCCTGGGCCTGTCGCACATGGACATCGTCAGCGGAGCAGGGCACGACGCAATCTTCCTCGCCGAACTCGGCCCGGCCGGGATGATCTTCGTGCCGTGCGAAGGCGGCATCAGCCACAACGAAATCGAAAACGCCGCGCCGGATGATTTGGCGGCCGGGTGCGCGGTTTTGCTGCGGGCGATGCTCTCGGCTTCGGCGGCGATTGCCAGCGGTCAATTGGCTGCCTGAAACCTGTGACGCGCGCTGGAGAACAGTTGGCGGCGTTGCGGGATTCGTTGCCCGTGCAGTGACACAAATCCTGTGGGAGCGGGCTTGCTCGCGAAGGGGCCGTGACATCCAGCATCAATGTCGCCTGACATGACGCCTTCGCGAGCAAGCCCGCTTCCACTGGTGGTTGTTTGCACTATCGGCACCCCCAGCGGTCGTAACTTCACAGGCCGGCGCGGCAATGCGCCGCCGTACCCGTGGAGATCCAATGAGCCAGGACGTCCTGACCACCGAAACCAATCGCCGTCAGTTACAGCAGATCATCGCCGGGCTGTCCGATGGGGTGATTCTGCTGGAGCTCGACCAGACCATCCTCTGGGCCAATGACGCCGCGCTGGCCATGCACGGCGTCGAGCAGGTCAGCGACCTGGGGGTGAATGTCGGGGAATACGCCAAGCGCTTCACCCTGCGCTATCGCAACAATCATCCGGTCCCGGCCGACAACTATCCGATCAATCGCGTTGCCCGCGGCGAGACCTTCAGCGATGTGCTGGTTGAACTGACCCCGGTCGATGACGAAGAGCGCACCTGGGTCCACAGCGTGCGCAGCATGGTGCTGGCTGACAGTCGCGGTGAGCCGGAATCGCTGGTGCTGATCATGGACGATGTCACCGAGTGGGCCAGTGCCGAGCAGCGTTTCGAGAAGACGTTTAACGCCAACCCCGCCCCGGCGGTGATCTGTCGCCTCAGCGATTTGCGCTACATCAAAGTCAACCCGGGCTTCCTGGAAATGACCGGTTATGCCCGGGATCAAGTGATCGGCAGTTCGACCTACGAACTGGACGTGCTGGAGGGGGCTGAAAACAAAGACCTGGCCAAGCAGCGGCTGCGCGAAGGGGTGACCATTCCGCAAATGCAGGCGGAGCTGCAGTTGTGTGGCGGTGGCAACAAGCAGGTGATCGTCGCCGGTCAGCCGCTCGAGCTCAACGACGAGCCGTGCATGCTGTTTTCGTTTGTCGACGTGGAGCCCCGGCATAAGGCCGAAGTCGCCCTGCGTCAGAGTGAGGAGCGTTTTGCCAAGGCTTTTCGCCTGACCCCTGTGCCGATCCTGGTGTGCAATGCCGGCGATCAGGTGGTGATGGATGTCAACGAAGCGTTCCTCGATACCTTCGCGTATCCCAGCGGAGAAGTGCTCGGCAAGACCATCGCGCAGATCGATTTCATCCAGGACAAAGGCGCGCGTACCCGGCTGTTCGCGGCGCTGGAGAAAACCGGAAGCCTGGACCGCGTCGATGTTCGTGTGCGTAAAAAAGACGCCGAGGAGATCGATTGCGCCGTCTCCGCCGACACCGTGAACATTCAGGACAACCCGTGCTACTTGCTGGTGTTGATGAATGTCAGCGAGCGAAAACGCACGGAGCTGGAACTGGTGTCGGCGATTGAAGAGGTGATGAAAGATGCCTCGTGGTTCAGCCGCACGCTGATCGAAAAACTCGCCAACGTGAAACACGTCAAATCACCGAAATTGCCCAGTGTGTCCTTCACCGACCTGACGGCTCGGGAACGCGATGTGCTCGGCCTGATCTGCGAAGGCCTGGCCGACAAGGAAATCGCCGCGCGGCTGAAACTGGCGCCCAATACGGTGCGCAATCACGTATCGACGGTGTATTCCAAGCTTGATGTTCATAGTCGCAGCGAGGCGATTGTCTGGGCGCGCGAGCGTGGATTGTTCTCTACCGAGTGGCGACCCAAGGGCCAGCAGTAAGGTGCAAATGCACTAAGCGGGAGGGTGCAAATTGATGTTCTGGCAGGGTGCTACAGTTCTTAGGCTGTAAGGGTGCGATACAGGTCTTCGGGTCGGGTATTGCGTCCTCTTCGAAACAGCTAAAGGAACAGTCACATGAGTAGCGAGCAGTTCATCAGTGCGGTTGATTTCGTGCTGTTGGCAGGGTGAATCGGGATGATTTATCTAGCGCAATTACGTATGCAACTGGAGCGGAGTTTTTCGCCGTTGGCCTGTGACTGCACGCTCACGGGGGATAATTCGTTGACGGTGAAGCTCTACCATCCGGTGTCCGGCCAAGTGGACTTGGTGGTCAGTGGATTGAATGTGGCAAGGCTCAGGTCACCGGAGGCGGTGACGGCGTTGGTTGAAGAGTTGCGCTACGAACTTGAGAGCAATGGTTTGCATCGTTCCGAAACGTCGTAGGCACTGGCGTCTTACTGTCGTTTTAGAGGGCTGCAAGGACGCAGGAAAGCCTTGTTTTCGGGTGCTGGCAGGGTGCTCGGCTATCGATAATTGATGTGAAAGTGATTTTTCTGTGACCGACCCGTGAACTTTCCGGTGTTGTTTTGTTGTCACACGAAGGTATCGATCACTTATCGCGGGTCATCCTATGAAAAGTCTTGGGAAACGCGTTTTCGCTCCACTGTCGTTTGCATTCTTCACAGCGATTCTCAGCGGCTGTGCCAGTCCGCCTCCGCCACCTCCCGCCGCGCCGCCGCCAGCTCCCCAGCGGACCTGTGATACTTCGGAAACTACCGATGTGCAGGGTGACATGAAAGCTGAAGGGGAGGTGACCCGGGTCACCACCCTGACGCGTTGTGTCACTCAGTAAGCGTCCATCTGTTTGTGGGTGCCGCCAGTGTTTTTTTTGCTGGCGGCACCCGCTGAGTGTTTGTTTAGACTTCCTCGATCCTGACCCACCGCGACTCCCGCGCTGCCAGGCGAATCGCCGTCGCCAGGCGTTCGACTTCCCACGCCTGCTCGAAATCCGTTCCCCCTTGATTGACCCCGGTCAACGCCATCACCAGATCATGGACCTCCAAGGTCTTGAGTTCGTTGTAGCCCAGTTGATGCCCGGCAGCCGGACTGAACGCCGCGTAACCTGGCAGGTTCGGCCCCGCCAGCAAGCGCTGGAAGCCTTCTTCTCCGGCGCGATACAGACGCAGTTCATTCAGGCGTTCCTGATCGAACGCCAGGGTGCCCTGGGTGCCGCTGATTTCAAAACTCAGGTGGTTCTTGTAACCGTGCTTGAGCCAACTGCTGCTGAACGTACCTCGCGCGCCATTGGCAAATCGCAGCAGGGCGTGGACCTGATCGTCCACGGCGATGTCGCGTTGCTCCTGGCCGCCGGCGGTGGCGGGGCGTTGCCCATGCACGGTCTGGGTATCCGCGCATACCGATTCCACGTCGCCCACCAGGTAACGAGCCATCGCCAGCAAATGACTGCCCAGATCCGCCAGCGCACCACCGGCATGCGCGGCGTCGCAACGCCAGGACCAGGGTGAAGCAGGATCGGCCATGAAGTCTTCGCTGAACTCACCCTGAAAACTGATGATCTGCCCCAGCTCGCCGTTTTGAATCAGTTCGCGCGCCAGGCCGATGATCGGGTTGTGCTGGTAGTTGTAACCCACCCGCGTCACCACGCCCGCGGCTTTGGCCGCCAGGCGCATGGCGTTGGCCTGCTCCAGATTCACCGCCAAGGGCTTTTCGCAATACACCGGTTTGCCGGCAGCCAGCGCAGCCATGGCCATGGGGTAGTGCAGGTGATTGGGTGTGGTGATGGCGATCAGATTGACCTTAGGATCATCGATCAATTGTTGCCAGTCGCTGTGGGCGGTTTCGAAACCCCAGGCATCGGCACAATGCCGGGCGCGCTGCGGGTCGGCATCGGCCAGGGCTGCGAGTTTGAGTTTCAGGGGTAATTCGAAGACTGCGCTGACATTGCGAAACGCCAGGGCATGGGCGCGCCCCATGAAGCCTGTGCCGATGAGTCCGATACCGAGTTCGTGCATAGCCGGGGTCCTTTGGGTTTTGTTTCCAGGAAGGCTATTTATGGAATAAATATTCGGTATATGCAAATTATAGAATTAAATTACTTTATTGAGGGTCGACAAAAAAAGGCAGCCAATCGGCAAATGACCGATCAGTTAAACGCAATCCATGTGGGAGAGAGCTTGCTCGCGAAAGCGGTGTATCAGTCAGCATTAATATCGACTGACACTCCGTCTTCGCGAGCAAGCCCGCTCCCACAGGTTCTGCATCAACTGACCGGCATTTGCCAATCGGCTGCCTTTCTTTTTATTCAAAACACCGGATCAGGACAGGAAACCACCGTCCACGTTCAGGGAAACGCCCGTGGTGTAGCTGGAGGCATCGCTGGCCAGGTACAGCACCGCGCCCGCCATTTCACTCGGGTCCGCCACACGCTTCAACGGAATCTGCTGCAACGCCGTTTTCAGGATCGCGTCGTTCTTCACCAGCGCGGAGGCGAATTTGGTGTCGGTCAGGCCCGGCAGCAGGGCGTTGCAGCGGATGCCGAACTGCGCGCATTCCTTGGCGAACACTTTGGTCATGTTGATGACCGCCGCTTTGGTCACTGAGTAGATGCCCTGGAAGATCCCCGGCGAGATGCCGTTGATCGAGGCCACGTTGATGATGCTGCCGCCGCCGTTTTCGCGCATCAGCTTGCCGGCTTCCACCGACATGAAGAAGTAGCCGCGGATGTTCACATCGACGGTTTTCTGGAAAGCGCTGAGGTCGGTGTCCAGCACGTTGCAGAACTGCGGGTTGGTCGCGGCGTTGTTGACCAGAATGTCCAGGCGCCCGAACTGTTCGCGGATGCCGGCGAACACTTGAGTGATCTGTTCCATTTCGCCGATGTGGCAGGCAACAGCCGTGGCCTTACCACCTGCAGCAATGATCGCGTCGGCCACATGCTGGCAGCCGTCGAGTTTGCGGCTCGAGACGATCACGTGGGCGCCTTGCTGGGCCAGCAGTTTGGCGATGGCTTCACCGATACCGCGGCTGGCGCCGGACACGAAAGCGATCTTGCCGTCGAGGTCGAACAACTGAGTCTTGGACATGGGTTTTCCTTGTTATTGGGGGCCTGTGGCGCGATCAGAGGCTGGATTTCTGGATGACCTGCAAGCTCATTTGCTCCAGCAGTTTGTTCATGTGAATGAACTGCGCGAAGCGTTTGTCCTGGGTCTGACCATGGAAGAAGCGGTAGTAGATCTGCTGCACGATGCCGGCCAGGCGGAACAGGCCGTAGGTGTAGTAGAAGTCGAAATTGTCGATCTGGATGCCTGAGCGCTCTGCGTAGTAATCGACGAACTCACGGCGGGTCAGCATGCCCGGGGCATGGCTCGGCTGACGGCGCATCAGTTGCACCGGCGCCGGATCACCGGCCTCGATCCAGTAGGCGAGGGTGTTGCCCAGGTCCATCAGCGGATCGCCAAGGGTCGTGAGTTCCCAGTCGAGTACGCCAATGATCTGCATTGGGTTGTCCGGGTCGAGGATCACGTTGTCGAAGCGGTAGTCGTTGTGAACGATGCTGGAGGTCGGGTGATCGGCCGGCATCTTGTCGTTGAGCCAGGCTTTGACCGTTTCCCACTGCGGCGCGTCCGGGGTCAGGGCTTTTTCGTAGCGCTCGCTCCAGCCTTTGATCTGGCGCGCCACATAACCTTCGGGTTTGCCGAGGTCGCCCAGGCCATAGGCCTTGTAGTCGACCCGGTGCAGCTCAACGAACTTGTCGATGAAGCTCTTGCACAGGGTTTCGGTTTTCGCGGAATCCAGACCCAGTTCCGTCGGCAGTTCGGAGCGCAGGATGATCCCTTTGACCCGTTCCATCACATAGAACTCGGCGCCGATCACCGATTCATCGGTGCAGTGCACGTAAGCTTTGGGGCAATACGGAAAGCCGTCCCGAAGCTGATTGAGGATGCGAAATTCGCGGCCCATGTCGTGGGCGGACTTGGCCTTGTGGCCAAACGGCGGGCGACGCAGGACGAACTCCTGCTCCGGGTATTCCAGCAAGTAGGTGAGGTTGGACGCACCCCCGGGAAACTGGCTGATTGCAGGCAAACCACTGAGACCCGGAATATGGGCCTTGAGGTACGGATCGATCAGGCTGGCATCGAGTTCTTCGCCGGTGCGGATACGGGTGGACTGGTCAGTAAGCGCCATGCTTATCCCTTCTGCTTATTCTGGAGGCCTGAGACTATTGGCTAATCTAATGCGCGCACCCGGCACCCACAACCACGAACGGCCCTTATAGGTGAGCGTGTTGCCGGGCAATCATTGCTTTTGATACACCTGTTTGAATCACCCTTATAGCACTGCCTTTATCTCGCTGGCCGGCAGGTCTATGGGCGTGAGCACCGGGTCGCCAGAAAAGAACGCCACCAGATTGCGACCCACCAGCTCCACGGTGCCTTGGGTGGCCTCGGGCGACAGCCCGGCAACATGCGGGGTGAGAATCACGTTGCTCAACAGCTTGAGTGCATCCGGCACTTGCGGTTCGGCATCGAAGACATCCAGCGCAGCGCCGGCGATCCGCCGTTGCTCCAGCGCGCAGATCAGGTCGGCGGTGACGATCACGCTGGCCCGGGCAATATTGACGATGAATCCGTTGGGGCCCAGAGCGTCGAGCACCGGTCGGTTGATCAAGTGTTTGGTGCCCAGGCCACCGGGGGTGGCGACGATCAAAAAGTCCGAGGCCCGAGCCAGTTCGGTGGGCGTCGAGCAGAAGCTGTAGGGCACGTCGCTTCGATGCTGGCGGTTGTGGTAACTGACCGACATATCGAAGCCGTTGGCGGCCCGTTTGGCGATCGCCATGCCGACGGCACCGAGGCCAAGGATGCCCAGGCGTTTGCCGGCCAGGGAAGGGCGCATGATTTTCGGCCACTCGCCCCGGCGCACGGCGGCGTCGCAGCGGGGGATGTCGCGCACCAGCGACAGGAGCATCGCCATGGCATGGTCGGCGACCGAGGAGGCATTGACCCCCGCACCATTGGTGACGGTGATGCCTCGGTCCGCGGCGGCTTGCAGGTCGACGTGTTCATAACCGGCGCCGATCACACAGATGATCTTGAGATGGGGCAACCTGGCGATTTCATCGGCATACAAGCCCAAGGGGCCGCGGGTCAGTACGGCGTCGATCTGAGCGCCATGGCGGCCAATGGCTTCTGCACGTTCGGCAGGGGTGGGTGCGAGAATCAGGTGAAAGCCCTGATGTTCGAGAATGGGCAGGTAATCATTGATGGTTTCAACCAGTACCAGAACGGTTGCGGGCATGCTGGGCTCCTGTCGGCGTCGGAAAGTGGAAGCTCAGAACGCTTTGGCAATCACCAAAGGTTGCTGCTCTATCAGATGATCATAGCGGAACAGGAGAGAAAGATTTTTGAGTCGTCAGGAAGGTGTGCGCAGCCTCCAGGATTTCATCCGACAAGGCATCGCCACGGGTGGCCCGCGCCAGTGTCAGCGCCCCGACCATCAGCGAGTACTGCACCAACGCTTGCTGCCGGTTGCCTTGGGGATCGTCTGAATCCATCAACGGCCCCAACGTGTCGAGCAGGTTGTTCAGGCCTTGCATGAACGTTTCACGCAAAGCGCTCTCGCCGGCTTCGTGGCACATGTCCCCGGCAAAGGCCACGACCGGACAGCTCTCGCCCGGATTGTCACGGCTGACGGCGGACAGATACGGCTCGATCAAGGCCTGGCGGGCGGCGCTTTTATCGTCATGGGCGGCGATCCGTTCCTTCCAGCGTCCGGCAGCTTCCTCGAACGCGCGGCCGCTGGCCTCCCGCGCCAGGGCCTCCTTGGATTCGAAATGCCCATAAAAGCCGCCATGGGTCAGGCCGGCAGCCCCCATCACATCGACAACGCTGATCCCGTGCAAACCGCGCTCACGAAACAGCCGCATGGCGGCCTCGACGATGATCTCGCGGTTGAGTTCGGCTTGCTTGCGGGAGACTCGGGGCATTGGGGGCTCACAGGTAGATAAAAGGTGGGAATCAGAGGGCGTACTGGGCAATGCCATTGCCGAAGGACCAGTTCTCTTTCTTCACTTCCACCAGGTTAATGAAAATATCTTCCAGGCGCACCGACAGCTCTGCGTTAAGGCTCTCGGCGATGGTTTTGTAGAGGAGTTTTTTCTGCTCGACGGTGCGGCCTTCGCTCAGGGTGATCTGAATCACCACCAGATTGTCGGTGCGATCGATGCCCAGGTATCCGGGATCAAAGATGAAATGCTGTTCATCGTGTTCGGCAAGAATCTGGAAATTATCATTCTCCGGAACGCCGATGGCGCTGTGCATGGCGGCGTAGATCAACTGTCCGATGCGTTTGGCGTGGGTGGGGTCCTGATGCTTTTTGATGTCGACGCGAACCAGTGGCATGGGTTGACTCCAAGAGGAATGCAGGTCGATTTAAAATACATGATGGAAGACCTTTATCAAGCGAGGAATGCTGTGCGGTGATGAAAGAAGATCTCCCAGACACTGTAAATCCCTGTGGGAGCGGGCTTGCTCGCGAAGGCAGTGTGTAAGGCAACAGAGATGTTTAATGAGAAGCCGCTTTCGCGAGCAAGCCCGCTCCCACAGGGGGCTTTGTGCTCGCCGTCATCTGATCTGCACAACCATTCCTCAGCTAAGTCTTTGCTTCTGTTCACTAATCCCGGACAATCGCGCCCCTGTTTCGGCCAGGGCGCTGCCTGTCGGGTTTTTCCGACTCGTCCTGACCGGGTAGCAACTGACCGGAATGCGGAGATCCCACCGGATGAATGATCAGGCCAATAGCGTCGACGAACGCTATGTAGCGGCGACACCAGCGACTCTTACAAGCTGGAATCGCCATGACACCACCTGGATGCTGGGCCTGTTTGGCACGGCCATCGGGGCCGGCACGCTGTTTTTGCCAATCAACGCGGGTCTGGGCGGCTTCTGGCCGTTGCTGATCCTGGCGGTGCTGGCATTTCCCATGACTTTTTACGCACACCGTGGCCTGACCCGCTTCGTGTTGTCCGGACGCGAAGGCGCGGACATCACCGAAGTGGTGGAAGAGCATTTCGGAATCAAGGCCGGCGCGCTGATCACCTTGCTGTACTTCTTCGCGATCTTCCCGATCCTGCTGATCTACAGCGTGGCCCTGACCAATACCGTGGGCAGTTTCCTTGAGCATCAACTGCACATCATGCCGCCACCGCGCGCGGTGTTGTCGTTCGTGCTGATCCTCGGCCTGCTGGCGGTGGTGCGTTGCGGCGAGCAAGCGATCGTCAAGGCCATGAGCCTGATGGTCTATCCGTTCATCGTGGCGCTGCTGTTCCTGGCGGTGTTCCTGATTCCGCACTGGAACGGCGGCATCCTGGCCACCGCGTCCACGCTGCCTGAGCCGTCGGCGTTGCTGCACACCCTGTGGCTGGCGATTCCGGTGATGGTGTTTTCGTTCAACCACTCGCCCATCATCTCGGCGTTCGCCGTGGACCAGAAGCGTCGTTACGGCGTTCACGCCGAAGAGCGCAGCTCGCAGATTTTGTCTCGTGCCCACGCTTTGATGGTGGTGATGGTGCTGTTCTTCGTCTTCAGTTGCGTACTGACCCTGTCGCCGGCCCAACTGGCCGAAGCCAAGGCGCAGAACCTGTCGATTCTGTCGTACCTGGCCAACCACTTCAGCAACCCGACCATCGCCTTCGCGGCGCCGTTGATCGCGTTCGTGGCGATTTCCAAGTCGTTCCTGGGGCATTACATCGGTGCCAGCGAAGGGCTTAAAGGTCTGATCGTGAAAACCGGTAAGCGTCCGGCACCGAAGACCCTGGACCGCATGACTGCAGCTTTCATGCTGGTGGTGTGCTGGATTGTCGCTACGCTGAATCCGAGCATTCTCAAGATGATCGAAACGCTCGGTGGGCCGATCATCGCGGCGATTCTGTTTTTGATGCCGATGTATGCAATTCGCAAGGTGCCGGCGATGGCGCGTTTTCGGGGTCAGGCTTCCAATGTCTTTGTGGCGGCGGTGGGGCTGGTGGCGATTTCGGCGTTGGTCGTTGAGTGCTTGAGGGCTGCGGGCTTCTTTTGATTTGATTTGATTTGATGAATTACGGCTGATCCGCATTGTGGGTTGGCCGTTTTTTTTGGGGGACGTGCGGGGTAGTGCGGTCGTACTCGGTCAACTGTGGGAGCTGGCTTGCCTGCGATGGCGGCCTGATCGCCGACGGGGATTTTTGATTGTGTGCATATCCGTTGCTGCGGTGATGGCCACTCGCTGTAAAAGCGAAACCGCCAGTAGCCGTAACCGCAAAAACGGATATGTACACCATCAATTAGAGCGCCAAGTCCCAAAAGGCATAAAAAAACGCCGCGCATCTCACGATACGCGGCGTCTTCTACAGCGTGAAAGCCTTAGGCTTGAACAACCGGGATATTGGCGTTCGCAGCAGCTTCACGGAACTCCGCAATCTGGTCGAAGGACAGGTAGCGGTAAACATCAGCCGCCATGCTGTCGATCTTGCCAGCGTATTCCATATACTCCTCGACGGTCGGCAGGCGACCCAGGATCGAAGCAACGGACGCCAACTCAGCCGAAGCCAGGTAAACGTTCGCGCCGTCACCCAGACGGTTCGGGAAGTTACGGGTCGACGTCGACACCACGGTGGAGTTCGGCTCTACACGTGCCTGGTTACCCATGCACAGCGAGCAGCCTGGCATTTCCATGCGTGCGCCGGCCTTGCCGTAGATGCCGTAGTAGCCTTCTTCGGTCAGCTGGTGAGCGTCCATTTTGGTCGGCGGCGACAGCCACAGACGGGTTGGCAGCTGACCCTTGACCTGTTCCAGCAACTTGCCGGCAGCGCGGAAGTGACCGATGTTGGTCATGCACGAACCGATGAACACTTCGTCGATCTTCTCGCCAGCAACGCTGGACAGCAGACGGGCGTCGTCCGGATCGTTCGGCGCGCAGAGCACAGGCTCCTTGATGTCGGCCAGGTCGATTTCGATGATTTCAGCGTATTCGGCGTCAGCATCGGCAACCATCAACTCAGGGTTGGCGATCCAGGCTTCCATCGCTTGAGCACGACGTTCCAGGGTACGCACATCGCCGTAGCCTTCACCGATCATCCAGCGCAGCAGGGTGATGTTCGATTGCAGGTATTCGGTGATCGACTCTTTCGACAGCTTGATGGTGCAACCGGCAGCCGAACGTTCGGCCGAGGCGTCGGACAGCTCGAAAGCCTGTTCGATGCTCAGGTTGTCCAGGCCTTCGATTTCCAGGATGCGGCCGGAGAAGGCGTTCTTCTTGCCTTTCTTCTCGACGGTCAGCAGGCCAGCCTGGATCGCGAAGTAAGGAATGGCGTGAACCAGGTCACGCAGGGTGACGCCCGGTTGCATCTTGCCTTTGAAGCGCACCAGGATCGATTCCGGCATGTCCAGCGGCATCACGCCAGTGGCAGCGGCGAAGGCGACCAGACCGGAACCGGCCGGGAACGAAATGCCCATTGGGAAACGGGTGTGGGAGTCACCACCGGTGCCGACGGTGTCCGGCAGCAGCATGCGGTTCAGCCAGCTGTGGATGATGCCGTCGCCCGGACGCAGGGAAACGCCGCCGCGGGTCATGATGAAGTCAGGCAGGGTGTGGTGGGTAGTCACGTCGATCGGCTTTGGATAAGCCGCGGTGTGGCAGAAGGACTGCATTACCAGATCGGCCGAGAAGCCCAGGCACGCCAGGTCTTTCAGTTCGTCGCGGGTCATCGGGCCCGTGGTGTCCTGGGAACCAACGGTGGTCATCTTCGGTTCGCAGTAGGTGCCTGGACGCACACCGGCTACGCCGCACGCCTTGCCGACCATTTTCTGCGCCAGGGTGAAACCCTTGGTGCTTTCAATCGGGGCATCCGGTTTCTTGAACAGGTCGAACGCTGGCAGACCCAGTTCGGCGCGAGCCTTGTCGGTCAGGCCACGGCCGATGATCAGCGGAATACGACCGCCGGCACGGACTTCGTCCAACAGCACAGGGGTCTTCATTTCGAAGGTGGTGATGACTTCGTCGGTACCGTGCTTGCAGACTTTGCCAGCGTGCGGGTACAGGTCGATCACGTCGCCCATGTTGATGTTGGTGACGTCGAACTCGATTGGCAGTGCGCCCGCATCTTCCATGGTGTTGTAGAAGATTGGAGCGATCTTGCTGCCGAAGCAGAAACCGCCAGCACGCTTGTTCGGCACGTAAGGAACGTCGTCGCCGAAGAACCACAGCACCGAGTTGGTCGCCGATTTACGCGAAGAACCGGTACCGACCACGTCGCCGACGTAGGCGATCGGGAAGCCGGCGTTGCGCATTTCTTCGATCTGCTTCATCGGACCGATGGAGCCTTGTACGTCCGGCACGATGCCGTCGCGAGCCATTTTCAGCATGGCCAGGGCGTGCAGCGGGATGTCCGGGCGGGACCAGGCATCCGGAGCAGGGGACAGGTCGTCGGTGTTGGTTTCGCCAGTCACCTTGAACACGCGCAGGCTGATCTTGTCAGCCAGGGTCGGGCGGTTCTTGAACCACTCGCCGTCAGCCCAGGATTGCAGAACGCCTTTGGCGTGAACGTTGCCGTTCTTGGCTCTTTCAGCCACGTCGTGGAAGGCGTCGAACATCAGCAGGGTGTGCTTGAGTTCTTCGGCGGCTACTGGAGCCAGCTCGGCGTCGTCCAGCAGGTTGACCAACGTCACGATGTTGTAGCCGCCCTGCATGGTGCCGAGCAGTTCAACAGCGCGCTTCTTATCGATCAGAGGGGATTTTGCTTCGCCTTTGGCGAGGGCAGACAGGAAACCGGCCTTTACATAGGCCGCTTCGTCCACACCTGGCGGAACGCGATTGGTGATCAGGTCAACGAGGAAAGCTTCTTCGCCAGCCGGGGGATTCTTCAGCAGCTCTACAAGGCCTGCAGTTTGTTCGGCGTTTAGCGGCTGGGGAACGATACCCAGTGCTGCGCGCTCTTCGATATGTTTGCGGTAGGCTTCAAGCACAGTTATTACCCTCATCAGTGGTCCCAAATGGGTGTCCGGGACGCTCATCCCGAAATTGCCGTACTCATGCGCTGCATGGCGTTGTGGGCCACTTAGCCAGAATTACCGACAATCCCTTACAGAAGCTGCTTTCAAAGTTTTACGCCTGCAGAACGGGAGCTGATGAGGGTTGGCGTTGGGCTTTTCCCCGCTGGAAAAACCCGTCGCCAACACCGCTCTGAAGGAACGACTGTGCTCGTGACGCTTTGAAAACAGCTTCTAACGGACATTGGCGCCTTAAAAGGCTGGCTGATTCTACGGCAAAAAAAAAATTAACGTAAGTCAGGGTCTATTGGACTTTGGTGGCGAGCCGCGTTGCTGGGCCAACGTGTGCGAGGCAAGGCGCGGGATGCCGCCCATGGTTGTTCCCTTGGCAAATCCTGCAACGCAGCCTCGCGCACGTTGGCACGCAACCCGAAGGGCCGGTGCCCGATTGGTGCAGGGCTGCGTTGCTCGGAACTTATTTGGAACAACCAGACCACGTTCCTCGCGCCTTGCCCTGCACCAAGCGGGCATCCGTCGCGGCCGTCACCAAAGTCCAATAGACCCTGAGGCCCTGAACTTTGAGGGGTGATGAATGTTAGACAAAGGGCTAACATGCCCACCTGTTCTGCTTTCCCGTGTTTTCCAACCTATGCCCAATCAGACCATCAAGACCCCCTGCGTCGGCCTCTGCTCCACTGTTTACGGTGATCTGGTGTGCCGCGGCTGCAAGCGTTTCCACCATGAAGTGATCAACTGGAACGGTTACAACGAGGAAGAAAAACGCGCGGTGTGGCTGCGTCTTGAGCAGTTGTTGTCCCAGGTGATGGCCAGCAAGCTGGAAATCTTCGATTCCCAGCGCCTGCGTCAGCAGCTGGAACAGCGCAAGATCCGCTTTGTGCCGCATCAGTCGGAATACTGCTGGGCTTATCAGCTGATCGCCCGGGGCGCGCGGGTGATCAACAATCTGGAAGCCTACGGGATGGTGCTGATGCCGGAATTTCGCGACTGGAACCTGCCGGAATTGCGTGATGCCATTGATCGGGAATTCTTTTTGCTGTCCGAGGCGCATTACCAGCGCTACATCGCACCAGGGTTCCTGAAGGATGCCTTTGGCGGGTAAATCTTGAAAGCTTCGCGAGCAAGCCCGCTCCCACATTGAATCTCCAGCGGACACTAATTTGTGAACGACACGGATCAAATGTGGGAGCGGGCTTGCTCGCGAAAGCGATCTACCCGGCACCGAAAATCTCAATGCTGAGTCACAATCTCCTCCAGATGATCCATGACTGTATCCGGCTTGAGCACCAGCACATCGCTCTCCACCGCATCCAGCACCACTTCCGCCGTATTCCCGATCAACGTCCCGGACAACCCAGTGCGCGCCACGGTACCAATGACCGTTACCGAGGCCTGCAGCTTGTGCACCATGTACGGAATCAGCACATCCGCCGGGCCTTCCGCGATATGCAGGTGTTCGTCATCAATGTCGAACTCGGCCTGAAAGGCCTTGCACTGTTCGCGGTAGCGCGCCTCGATGGTTTCGCTGAGTTGTAACGTCGGGTCGGCCGCCGAGAGCATCGGCGACGGATGGGCGCTGACCACGTGTAAATGGGCCTTGGCCAGGCTGGCGATGTCATAACCGTGATCGATGATGCTGGCGTGCAAAGTGCGGTGTTCGCCATCGGTATTGCCCACATCGATTGCCGCCAGAATAACCCCGCCGGTCCACGGTTTCGAGGTTTTGACCAGCAGCACCGGGGTCGGACAGTAGCGCAGCAGTTTCCAGTCCGCCGGGGTCAGCAGGGCCTTTTTCAGCGGGCTGTCGGGGTAATGCTGCTTGATCACCAACCCGCAGCCTTCCGCTTGCTGCACGTCGACGATGGTTTCGTGCAGGCTTTCGTTCCAGGCCTGCTCGGTGGTGACGCTGTAGCCATCTTCCAGCAACGCGGCCTTGAGCACGCCCAACATGCCGCTATGGTCATGCTTGCGGTCGCAGACCAGCAGGTGCAGGTGAGCCTGGGTCACGCCGGCAATCAATTTGGCCCGTTTGAGCGCCAGGCTTTCCGAATGTTCGGGTTCGATGACCACCAGAATGCTGCGAATGGCTTGCATGATCGGGATCTCCTGAAAGGTAAAAAATACTGCGTGGGACAACTATAGTTGCTGGTTGGCCATTCGGGACTTGATGCATATCAACGGTTGTCGACTGGTGGTCTGCGGGCAGGCCGGTATAATCGGCGCCCTTCGCCGAGTCCTATTTTCCGTGAGCCCCATGCAACTGAAGCCTGAAGTCGTCGTCCTGCCGTTTGAACTGTCGGACGTGAGCCAATGATCCTACCCGAAATCCACGAGTTCCTCGGCTGCCGCACCCCCGATGGCTGGGTTCAGGCCGCGCTGGCCGATCAGGAAACCCTGCTGATCGACCACAAGAACTGCGAATTCAAGGCCGCCAGCACCGCGTTGAGCCTGATTGCCAAGTATCACTCCCACGTCGACCTGATCAACCTGATGTCGCGTCTGGCCCGGGAAGAGCTGGTGCACCACGAGCAGGTCATGCGCCTGATGAAAAAGCGCAAGATCGAGCTGCGTCAGTTGTCTGCCGGGCGTTACGCCTCGGGCCTGCGTAAAGTGGTGCGCAATCAAGAGCCGGTGAAACTGGTGGATACCCTGGTGGTCGGTGCGTTCATTGAAGCCCGCAGCTGCGAGCGTTTCGAGGCGCTAGTGCCGCATCTGGACGAGGAACTGGGCAAGTTTTACTTCGGATTGCTCAAAAGCGAGGCCCGGCATTTCCAGGGTTACCTGAAACTGGCTTATCAGTACGGTGATGCCAAGGACATTGGCCAGGTGATCGACAAGGTTCGTGCCGCCGAGCAGGAGCTGATCGAATCGCCGGACGTGGAATTCCGCTTCCATAGCGGCGTACCCGCCGCGGCGTGAATTGTTAAAAACTCTTAAGAGTATGAAACATCTCCGAAAACCGGCCCCCGAGGCCGGTTTTTGCTGCCTGCAATCACCGTCCCGCCACCGATTGGCGCCATAATGCGGCCCACTTCACTCAAGGGTTGGCAGACGGTCGTTATGGATAACCTGGGTTTTGGCAAAGTATTGCTGGTGGAAGACGACGAAAAGCTCGCCGGGCTGATCGCGCATTTCCTGTCCCAACATGGCTTTGAGGTTCGACAGGTACACCGTGGTGACCTCGCGCTGACCGCGTTTCTCGAATTCAAACCGAAAATCGTCGTGCTCGACCTGATGTTGCCGGGCCAGAGCGGCCTGCACGTGTGTCGCGAGATTCGCAGCGTGTCCGACACACCGATCGTCATTCTCACTGCCAAGGAAGACGACCTCGATCACATCCTCGGCCTGGAGTCCGGTGCCGACGACTACGTGATCAAACCGATCAAACCGCCGGTGTTGCTGGCCCGTCTGCGTGCCCTGCAACGCCGTCAAACCCCGGACAGCGGCGTGTGCAGCGCCCTGGAGTTCGGCCACCTGAGCATCGACCGCAGCTGCCGTGAAGTGCGGCTGGCGGGCGAGGGCATCGAACTCACGACCATGGAATTCGAACTGCTGTGGTTGCTGGCCAGCGCCGCCGGCAAGATTCTGTCCCGTGACGACATTCTTAACCGCATGCGCGGTATCGCGTTCGACGGGCTTAACCGTAGCGTCGACGTCTACATCAGCAAGCTGCGGGGCAAGCTGAAGGACAATCCGCGCGAGCCAGTGTGCATCAAGACCGTGTGGGGCAAGGGTTACCTGTTCAATCCGTTCGCGTGGGAGTTGTAGATGCTGCGGTTATTTCTTGGGTTGTTCCTGGTGATGACGGTCGGGTTGGTGCTGGCACTGCAAACGGTCGAGCGCACGTTCGATGCGTTGCTTGACCACGAGATGCAGACCTACAACCGGGAAGCGGTGCGCGGCCAGGCCCATTCGCTGGCCGAGCAATTGCGCGGTCTGGACGGTCCGGCCCGGGAGCGGCAACTGGAAACGGTGCGCCCGCATTACGGTCTGGGGTTGACCCTGGTCGAGGCTGATCAACTGGCCTTGAGTGATCAGGAAAAAGCCGAGCTGGCCCAGGGATTGTTGGTGATTCGCGACAAATACACGCAATTCATCTCCCGCATCGACGACGGCCCGCAGTTGCTCAGCATCAAGCTGCCCGCCGAGCCGAGTCTGATGCCGTTCTACATTGCTGCGGCTTACCTGATGATCGCGGTGATGATCGGCATCGTGCTGTTTTTCTGGGTGCGCCCGCATTGGCGGGATCTGGAGAAACTGCGCCTGGCGGCCGAGCGGTTCGGTGACAACGACCTGTCTTCACGCATCCAGTTGTCGAAACGCTCGAACATCCGCGACCTGGCCGAACACTTCAACCTGATGGCCGCGCGCATTGAAGGCCTGATCGCCAATCAGCGTGAGCTGACCAACGCGGTGTCCCACGAACTGCGTACACCCATTGCGCGATTGTCTTTCGAACTCGACCAGCTCAAACAACTGTCTGATCCGACCCAGAACCGCGAACTGATCGCCGACATGTACGCCGACCTCGGTGAGCTCGAGGAAATGGTGTCCGAATTGCTGACCTACGCCAGCCTTGAGCGCGGCGCCACGGTGATCTCACGGGAAAATATTCAGGCCAACAGCTGGCTCGACAGTGTGGTCGGCAGCGTGGCGCTTGAGGCCGACGCGGCCGGCGTGCAACTGCTGATTGTCGAATGTCAGGTCGATCAGGTGCGCATCGAGCCGCGTTTCATGGCCCGGGCAGTGATCAACCTGCTGCGCAACGCCATTCGCTATGCCGATGAGCGCGTGGAAGTGTCATTGATCCGTACTGGCGATCATTATGAAGTGCGGGTCAACGATGACGGACCGGGCGTGCCAGTGGACGGGCGAGAGAAAATCTTCGAGCCGTTCTCGCGCCTGGACGCCAGCCGCGACCGTCGCACGGGCGGCTTCGGATTGGGGTTGGCGCTGGTCAGGCGGGTTTCACAGTCCCATGGCGGACAAGTGGAAGTGACAGACTCGCCGTGGGGCGGGGCGTCGTTTCGGATGACTTGGGCGCATCTGGATTAATTGTGTCGGTCTCACTAGCGCCTTCGCGAGCAAGCCCGCTCCCACATTAGAAATGCATTCCCCTGTGGGAGCGGGCTTGCTCGCGAAGAGGCCATCAGCAACGCCCACATCTCAAAAGGTGTACACCACCTGCCCAACCAACGAAGTCTGCATTCGCCGTTCGACAATCGGACTGTCCGCCGCATCACCGGCCAGATACTGCACCGCCAGCACCGTGGAAACACTCCACGCCTCATCGAGCGGCAACGACCAGGTCAAGTCCGCCCCACGACTGACCAGTCCACCGTGGGTGTCATGCGCCCTGAACTGACTGCGCGAAGCCTGGGCATCGCTGACGCCATACCAGGTGCGCACGTAGTCGCCGTCGCCGAACTGGCTATTGAGCCTGCCCACCACCTTGCCAAAGTCGCCCTCATAAAGTGGCGCACTGATGCTCAGTTTCAACCGGTTCCAGGCCGCGCCGGTGTCAGGGTCATCGTCCTTTTCCAGGGCATGTTCGAAACTCGCCCCAAGAATGATCGGACCCATGTGATATGTCCCGTCCAGCCCCAGCACCGGACGTGACTTGATCGAGCCCATGCCGTCGAGCTCATCGGAACCCTTGTATTTCGACTCGCGATCCTTGCGCACATCACTGGCGCCGATGTACACGCTGAGGCCAAAGTCGTCCTCGTCAAACGCCCAGCCCAGGCCTTTTTGTGTGTCGAGGAAAAATCCGTAAGGGCTGACGATTTCACCGCCAATCAGCGGCGCGACCATGCGTTCATCGCTGCCGCTGTAACGGGGTACGCTCGCCGCGCCGGCCCGCAGGCTGTAGCGCCAGTCTTCGGCATGCAATGAGTCGGCAGGAAGGAGCAGGCAGAATGAGGTCAACGACAGACACAGCGAACGAAACATGGGAGCACCCGAAGGGAGGTTGGATGCGCCCATGCTAGGCGGCTGCCGGCCCGCAATCTTTGGCAGCTTTGTCGAGAAACTGTCAAAGACTGTGAAGGGGCTTAGCGGCTCAAGCCCAGACGCTCATGCCACTGGGCGATGGACTCTTCGGGATAGAGGTCGAATTGTTTATCGCCAGGCTGCACCTCTGCCTCCACCCAGGGTGCCTTGGAACCGAGCAACAGATGCGTGTGTTCCGGCGGCACCGGCAGCGGGGTGTCGATGGCCGACGCGAACGGGTGAATCAGTTCCGGCCATTCGGGGCTGAATATCCATAAGCCCGAGCCGCAGACCGAGCAGAAATGCCGCTCCAGGCTGCTGCGGTGGGCGCGTTTCTCGCCTTCTTCCTTGATCCGCGCACGGTAAATCGCGAGGTACTTGCGACCGCGGACCTTCAGGCTGGCAGCATCACCGGCAATATTGATCGCATAACCGCCACCGCCCTGGGTCTTGCGGCAGATCGAGCAGTAGCAGCGCTGATAGGGGTAGGGGTGGGCGCTGATTAGACTGAACGACACCGCGCCGCAATGGCAGGAACCTTCGAGTTGCATGGCAACCTCCGACGAGTCTTGGGCTAATCCAGACAGCCTAGACCGGCACCAGAATCGCATCGCCGGTCGCCACCAGTTTCAGTTGATCGCCGGTTTGCGCGAACAGCTCGGCGCGAGCAAATACCTGCTTCTTGCCCGCTTTCACCACCCGACCCCGAGCGATGAAGACTTCACCGACCGCAGGGGCCAGGCAATTGACCGAAAAATGCGACGCCAACACATTCCCGGCGACCGTTCCCGCGGCAAAACCGCAGGCGGTGTCGAGTAGCGCGCTGATCAGCCCTGCATGCAGGAAGCCGGCATATTGCGCCATGTCGGCCTCACGAAAAGCCATGGACAGTTCCGCTTCACCGCTCTCGGCGCGCGTGACTTCGAAGCCGGCCCAGCGGTTGAAGGCTGAGGTTGAGTTGACTTGTTTGAGTGTGTTGAGCATGACGAATCCCTCCGGTTGAAGGGGTCAACATGCGCCGGGTTTGGGGGGAAGTCATTGACGATAAGGAAGGGTGATGGGCAGTTGGATTTGTGGTGAATGTGCCGGCTCCTTCGCGAGCAAGCCCGCTCCCACATTGGATTTGTGAACGCAGGAGATCCAATGTGCGAGCGGGCTTGCTCGCGAAGAACGATGACACGGTCCCACTGGACGCCCGCCACCCACCGAGTCAGCATGAGCACCTTGAAATCGTGAGCCTCACCCATGCGACGTCTTCCTTCCCTGGCTGCACTCAGAACCTTCGAATGTGCCGCCCGCCACGCGCATTTCGGCCGAGCGGCGGCGGAGTTGTGTGTCACCGACAGCGCGGTCAGCCATCAGATTCGCCAGCTCGAAGAGCAACTGGGTGTATCGCTGTTCGTGCGCGAGGGCCGGCAGATTCGCCCGACGCTGGCCGCCGGGCGCCTGATGCAAAGCTTGCAACAAGCCTTCGAGCTGATCGGCGATGCCTGCGATGAACTCCGCGATCCATCATCGCTGGCGGTGTTGCGCCTGGCGGTGACTGCCGAACTGGCGCAAAAATGGTTGATGAGTCGTCTGACGGATTTTTACGCGCGCTACCCGCACATCACCTTGCACCTCTATGAACAACCGATCGACGCCACGGCGCCGGGGGAAGACATCGACCTGGCGATCACCTACGGCACCGGCCCGGTGGACAGCAGTGCGTTCTTCGTCAGGCCGTTGCCGGCATTGCAGTTCTTCCCGGTGTGCAGCCCCGGCCTGTTCAACCAGGGAACCCTGAAAAACCCGAAGGACCTGGCACGTCACTGCCTGTTGCACGACGATCAGGACGGCAAGACCTGGACGGCCTGGCTCACCAGCCATGCCGGCGACCAGCGCCCGGAACGGCAACTGTATTTCGCCCATGCGGGCCTGGCGCTGGAGGCGGCGGCGCAAGGGCAGGGCGTGGCGATGGGTGACAACCTGACGGCTCAGGAAGATTTGCTCAGCGGTCGTTTGGTGCGGCCTTTTACGTCGAGCATGACGGCGCTCGGCCAATACGCGCTGGTGTGCGAACGGGTGCGCCTGGAGCGTCCGGCTGTGGCGCAGATGCTGGAGTGGTTCAACGATCAGTTGATCGATTGATGAGTTGAATTCAAGTATTCCGAAATAATCATCGTTGGCGAGGAGGGCGCCGGCAACCTTAGCCTGTGGTCATTCCAATCCCCGCTGATGAGGTTTGACCATGGCACGTTTGCTCGACTCGACACCCAAACAAGACGGTTTCCGTTTGCCCGGCGAATTCGAAACCAAATCCGGATGCTGGCTCGGCTGGCCGGAACGCACCGACGTCTGGCGCAACGGCGCCAAGCCTGCGCAGAAAGTCTGGGTGCAGATCGTCACAGCCATCTCCCGGAGCGAACCTGTCACCGTATGTGCGTCCGCCGTGCAATTCGCCACCGCTCGCCGGCAGTTGCCGCCGCAAGTTCGAGTGGTGGAAATGACCTGCAACGACACGTGGTTCCGCGACAGCGGTCCGTGCTTCGTGGTCAATGACGACAGCGGTGAAGTACGCGGCGTCGATTTTGAGTTCAACGCCTATGGCGGTCTCGACGGCGGCTTGTACTACCCGTGGGACAAGGACGATCAAATCGCCAGCAAGATCCTCGAAATCGAACGCTTCGACCGGTATCGCGCACCGTTGATCGCCGAACTGGGCGGCATCCAGAGTGACGGCCAAGGCAGCATCCTCACCACCGAGCAATGCCTGCTCAACCGCAATCGCAACCAGCACCTGGGCAAGGAAGAGGTCACTCGCCGGTTGACCGATTATCTCGGCGCCGAGCAAATCATCTGGCTGCCACGGGGTTGTAAGTTCGATGAAACCGATGGCCACGTCGATGATCTCGCCTGCTTCGTGCGTCCCGGTGAAGTGGTGTTGCAATGGACCGACAATCGCGACGACCCGCAGTGGGAAATCTACCAGGAGGCCTACGACATCCTGCGCAGCACCCGCGACAGCCGTGGTCGCGAGTTGATCGTGCACAAGCTGCCGCAACCGGATGTGCTGGAATGGACCGCTGAAGAAGCCGAAGGCCTGGACCAGCTCGACAGCACGCACGTGCGTCAGGCCGGGACCAAAATCTGCGCGTCGTACATCAACTACTACGCCGGTAATAGCTCGATCGTGGTGCCGCTGTTTGGCGACCGCCATGACCAGGCGGCACAGGCGATCCTGGCCGAACTGTTCCCGAAACACAAAATCGTCGGCATCGAAAACTCTCGGGAAATCCTCCTCGGTGGCGGCAACGTCGCGTGCATCACCATGCCGCAGTACGCCGGCAATGACCGCAACAAAAAGGGAGTGTGACCATGGGCCTGCACAAACTGACGAAAGCGTTATTGCTGGTGCTTGCACCCTTGTGTGTGCAGGCTGCCGACTCCGCCAAACCGGTGGTGAACCTGTATATCTGGGGCGAGTACCTGGCCCCGGATACCCTGACCGATTTCGAGAAGAAAACCGGCATCCATGTGGTGGTCGATCACTTCGACTCCCTGGAAACCGTGGAGACCAAATTGCTCACCGGCCGCAGCGGTTATGACCTGGTGCTGACCGCCGGGCAGCATCTGTCCCGGGCGATCCAGAGCGGTGCAATCCAGACCGTGGACAAGCAGCAATTGCCGCATTTCGCTGGCGTCGGCGAGGAATTCCGCCAGCACATGGCAGTGTTCGATCCGGGCAATCGCTATGCCGGGATTTACGCCTGGGGCACCACGGGTGTCGGGTATCAGCAGGAGGCGATCAAACGACGCCTGCCCGACGCGCCAACCGACAGTTGGGCGATGTTGTTCGATCCGGCGGTGGTGTCGAAATTCGCCGATTGCGGGGTCAGCCTGCTTAACGATCCCAACGAAGTGTTCGCCGCCGTCATGAAGTACATGGGGCTGGACATCAACCGCCAGAACCTCGACGACCTGAAACTGGCCGAACAGCAACTGGCGAAGATTCGGCCCTACATCCGCTACTTCGACAACGATCTGAACATCAGCGACCTGGCCAATGGCAACACCTGCGTCGCCATGTCCTGGAACGGCAACGTGGCCATCGCCGCCGGGCAGGCTGCGGCGGCGAACAAGCCGTACACCTTGAGTTACCGGATACCGAAAGAGGGCACGTTGATCTGGTTCGATGCCATGGTCATTCCCAAGGATGCGCCGCATCCGCAGGCGGGGCTGGCGTTGATGGACTACCTGATGACGCCGCAGGTGATTGCGCCGATCACGGACACCATTCACTACGCCAACGCGATTACGGCGGCGGATGCCTTGATTGACCCGGCGATTCGCAATGATCCGGGGACCTATCCGTCGGCTGAGGTGCGGGCTTCGTTGTACAGCAAGAATGACAATGGCAAGGCATTCAACCGGGCGTTGATTCGGGCGTTCAGTCGGTTGAAATCCGGGTTGTGATCGGCTTTGGGTGATGTGTTTACCCTGCGACCGCCATCGCGAGCAAGCTCGCTCCCACAGTGGATCTCCAGTGAACGCAGATTCTGTGCTCGACGATGATCCCTGTGGGAGCGGGCTTGCTCGCGAAGAACGATAACGCGGTCTACTTGCCCGTCAACCGCCACAAATACCAGGAGGCCACCGTCCGGTAAGGACTCCACGGCAACCCGATCTCGATCATCTGCTTTCGCGTCGGCTGCACCTCCAGCCCCTTGAGCCGTCGATACCCCTCACGCACCCCGAAATCATCGGCCGGCAAGATATCCGGCCGCTCCAGGCTGTAGATCAACAGCATCTCCACGGTCCAGCGACCCACGCCACGCAAGGTGATCAATCGTTCGATCAACGCCTCATCGTCCATGGCCAACGCCGTGGCGTAATCCGGTACGACGCCGTCCAGAGCAGCCTGGGCGATTCCTTGAATGGTGGCGATCTTGCTGGCGGAAAACCCGCAACTGCGCATCCGGTCAAAGTCGGTGGCGACAATCTGCTCAGGCCTCGGGAACCCGCCCGAAGGGAACAATGCCAGCAGCCGACCGACAATCGCATCCCCGGCCCGGGCGTGCAATTGCTGGTAGGCAATCGCCCGCACCAGCGACTCATAAGGATCGCGAGCCGCATGAGGTTGGTGCAGGCAGGGACCAATGGCGGCGATGTGGCGACGCCAATCCTCATCGATGGACGATAGAAACTCGGTCGCGGGCAAATAGCGGTCGGGCATGGGGTCAAGGTTTCCCGGTCGGCATCAACAAGGCATTCACTTGGCCATAAGTGAAGGCCTTGAGGTCATGACTGTCGAGTTTCCCGGTTTCCAGAAAGCTTTTGGCCAGGCCCGCCATGGCGCCATAGAGAAATTCGGCGATGCCGGAACCGGCGCTCAAGCGGCGCACGCCGAGGGCTTGCAACGCTTCAGGCGACGGCAGGCCCGGGAGCCCGAGCACATTCACCGGCAACGTGGTGCCTTGGCAGAGCGCGGCAATCTCGTACTCCGCGGTGACGCCCGCCGCGAACAATCCATCGGCACCGGCCGCCTGGTACACAGCGGCGCGCTTGAGCGTTTCGGCCACGCGGTCTTCGGCGGGCACCAGACTCTTGAGGTACACATCGCTGCGCGCATTGATGAACAACTTCACGTTGCGTCGATCGGCGACCTGACGAGCCATCTCGATCTTGCGCGCCAGCAGCTCGGGCGGGGAGGCACCGTCTTCGATATTGATCCCGACAGCGCCGGCGGCGATTACCGCATCAATCACTTCTGCAACCCGTGTCAGGTCATCGGAGTAACCGGCCTCGATGTCCACGGTCAGCGGCACCCTGATGACCCGGGCGATGGACTCGACTGTCGACACCAGCCGCTCAAGGGGCAGGGTATTGCCATCCGGATAGCCGTGAACCCAGGCCACTGCCGCACTGCTGGTAGCAACGGCCTTGCTGCCCAGTTGCTCCACCAGTCGCGCTCCGGCGGCATCGGCGACGTTGGTGAGGATCAGCAGGCCTTCCTGGTGCAATTGGTGGAACGGGTTGTCGAGTCTGTTCATCGAGTCCTTCCTTATGACCTGTTCAAAAAACGGTTTGATCAGAATGCAAGTTGGCGGGTGACCTGGACTGCGGCATTTTCCAGTCTGAGCAAAAACGCCTTGCGCGGTTGTCCACCACCATAGCCCGTCAATGAACCGTCTGCACCGATCACTCGGTGGCAGGGAAGGACAATCGAAAGGCGGTTGTGCCCGTTGGCCAGACCCACCGCGCGACTGGCGCCGGGCTTGCCCAACTGTGCGGCAATAGTCCCGTAGGTGCTGGTTTGGCCGTACGGGATTTTCGCCAGTTCAGCCCAGACCTGGCGGGCGAACTCACTGCCGGGCAGGTGTAGCGAAACGGTGAATTCGGTGAGTTTGCCGGCGAAGTACTGCGCCAGTTCCTCTTCGATTTGCTGCAAGTGGCCGTTATGCCCGGGGGCGACGGCATAGCCATAGCGGTTTTGCAGTTCCTCGACTTCCCGGGTCAGTGCCGGTCGGTCGAGAAATTCCAGCAGCACCAGTCCACGGCGCTCGGCCATGGCAATCATCGGCCCCAGCGGCGTGGTCAGGCGGGTGAATAGCAGCGGCTCGCTGTTGGCGGCGCGACCGGGGGTGATGTGGAAAGATTTTTGAAACGCATCGCGAAATCCGCTGAGGGATTCATAGCCCGAGTCGAACGCTGCGTGGTCGATGGAATCGCCTTGTTTGATCCCGCCCAGCGCCATGCCCAGGCGCCGGGTACGTAACCACGCGTGAAAGGTCATGCCGAAATGCTGCTTGAACCAGCGGCGCAGCTTCAGCGGCTCGATGCCCTCGGCCAGCAAGTGGGCGTCAGTCCAGCGCAGGTCGGGATCGGCGTCCACGGTCTTGAGCAGCTTCTGGACCCAGTCAGGTGCGATGGCCGCGGCGTCCAACGGCTTGCAGCGCAGGCAGGCCCGATAACCCGCGGACATGCACTCGTCGGCGTGGGCGAAGAACTCGACGTTCTCCGGTTTCGGCTTGCGCGCCGTGCAGCTGGGGCGGCAGAAGATGCCGGTGGTTTTGACCGCGGTAAAGAACACCCCCTCGTAGGCGGTGTCTCGTTCGAGCATGGCGCGAACCATCTCGGCGTGGGGCGGAAGCAAAGCGTTTTGTAGGTTCATGGGCTGAGCATAAGGCGCGTCGTCCAACGCCTCCACCGGAAAATCGACAGAGAATTCCAGCCACACCGCAAACCCATGTGGGAGAGGGCTTGCTCGCGAAAGCGGTTTGTCAGTCACATCCATGTTGGATGTGAGTCAGCCTTCGCGAGCAAGCCCGCTTCCACATTTTTATGCGCGGCGCGCCATCAGCAGCACTGAAGCCGCCGCCGACAGCAATCCGGCGCAGCAGCGGTTGAATATCCGTTTGCCCCGAGGTTCGGCGAACCAGCGACGCATGTGCAGGCCCATATAGGCATAGGCGCCGATGGCGATCCATTCGAGCATCAGGAACAGCGCGCCCAACACCGCGAATTGCGGCGTTACCGCGCGGGTCGAGTCGACGAACTGGGGCAGGAACGCAGTGAAGATCAGAATCGCTTTCGGGTTGCCGGCCGCCACCAGGAACTCCTGCCGCGCCAACACCAGCATTCCCACCGGCGCCCCCGCCACCACGTTTTCCGCTCCGGGATCGGCACGCCACAATTGCCAGGCGAGATAGAACAGGTACGCCGCGCCCAGAATCTTGATCCCGTAGAACAGCAACTCCGACGTTTGCAGCACCACCGCCAGCCCCGCCGACGCAAGCGCAATCATCCCGGCAAACGCCAGCAACCGACCGATGCCGGCCACGCACGCCGTGCGATAGCCATAGCGGGTCGAGTTGCTGACGGACAGCAAATTATTCGGGCCGGGCGCCATGTTCAGGGCGAAGCAGGCGGGCAGAAAGAGGGTAAGGGTGGCGATGTCCATGACCGGGCTCCTGGTGCGAGAGCCGTATTTTTATCACGGATGGCGAGCGGTTTTACCCATACAGCGGCGCGCGCAAGTCGCCGTACACTTGCCCCTGTCACGTCGAAAAACCGAACTATGGCCTACGCTTGTTCACAGACGCAGGTTCAGGGAGCAGGAAAGGCTCCTGACCGCCATCAATCGGCACCCATAAAAAAACAAAAGTATCGGGAGACAACTCATGCAGGCCTTGTTCCGTCGATTCCACCGCTCCATTGCCGTTGCGATTACCACTGCCGCGCTTGCGACACCTGCCTTTGCGCTGGATACCGTCAAAATCATGGCCCCAGGCTCGGTCGGTGGCGGTTATGACCAGACCGCACGCGTGCTGGGTAAAGCCTTGATCGAGGCCAAAGCGGCAAAATCCACCACCTTCGAGAATAAGGGCGGGGCAGGCGGGACGCTGGGGCTGGCGCAGTTTGCCAACAGCACCAAGGGCGATCCGAACGCGCTACTGGTTGTCGGCGCGATCATGGTCGCGGGCATTGAACAGAACAAACCGCAAATCAGCCTGAAAGATGTAACGCCGATTGCCCGCCTCTTTACCGAATACAACGTGCTTGCCGTACGCAAGGAGTCCGAGTTCAAAACCTTGGAGGACTTGCTGAAAGCCTTCAAGGACAAGCCGACCAGCATCACCTGGGGCGGTGGCTCCAAGGGCTCGATCGATCACATTGGCATCGCCGACCTGGCCAGCAAGATGGGTATACCCGTCAACAAGGTGAACTACGTCGCTTTCGCCGGAGGGGGTGAAGTGGTTGCCCAGGCTTTGGGTGGTTCGATCAAGGTGATCACGGGCGGTTATGCCGAGCTGGGCCAATACATCAGAAACGGCCAGTTCCGGGTACTCGCCATTGGCGCGCCGGAGCGCGTTGAAGGCATTGATGCACCGACCCTCAAGGAGAAAGACTACGACGTCACAATCGGCAATTGGCGCGGTGTTTATGGCGCAGCGAACCTTACGCCCGAGCAGCGCAAAGAAGTGATCGATGCCGTCGTGGCTGCCTCCAACAGCAAAGTCTGGAAAGAAAATATCGACACCAACAAATGGTCACCCAACGTCCTGACCGGCGATGAGTTCGGCAAGTTCGTCGACGAAGAGCACGTGCGACTGCGCGCGATGCTGGTCGAGGTCGGGTTGATCGCGAAATGAATCATCCTCGCAAGATTGTGCCGGTGCAACTGGCGATCGGCGTGGGTGTGATTGCCATCAGTGCAGTGTTGGCAGTCGGTGCCTTTCGGTTTCCCCCTGAAATGGGGTTCGTCATTCTCGGCGCCCACGTCTATCCCTATGGCGTCGCGGCTTTCCTGGGCGTCGTGGGCATTCTGCTGAGCTATCAGGCGCTCACCGGTGGTTTCCGCGAACTGGCAGACCACACTGACGAGTCAGCCCAAGCGTTACCCGGCGGTAAAGCCGGTGCGGCTTGGGTGACTGCCGGTCTGGTGGGGGTGGCCTTGCTGATTAACCTCATCGGCTTCGTACTGGCGGCGGCGCTGTTGTTTGTCTGTTCGGCACGGGGTTTCGGCAGTCGTCGTCCGGTGCGGGACCTGGCCATCGGCATTGCCTTGACCCTGCCGATTTACTGGCTGTTCAACGCCGGGCTCGGGGTTTCCCTTCCGCCCCTGATCAACGCCTGGATCTGACCCTGGGCCAAAGGAGATAAACACGGTGGAAATTCTCTCAAGCCTGGCAGTCGGTTTTTCCGCCGCGCTGACGCCGATCAATTTGATGTGGGGGTTCATCGGTTGTTTGCTCGGCACCGCCATCGGTGTCTTGCCGGGCATCGGGCCGGCGCTGACGGTGGCCTTGCTGCTGCCGATTACCGCCAAAGTCGATCCCACCGGGGCTCTGATCATGTTCGCCGGGATCTATTACGGCGCACAGTTTGGTGGCTCCACGACCTCGATCTTGCTCAATACTCCCGGAGAATCGTCGTCCATGGTCACGGCCCTGGAAGGCAATCTCATGGCCCGCAACGGACGGGCAGGCCCGGCCCTGGCGACGGCCGCGATCGGCTCGTTCGTGGCCGGGACCATCGCGACAGTGCTGCTGACCCTGTTTGCCCCGATCGTGGCGACGCTGGCACTGAAATTTGGTCCTGCGGAGTACTTCGCGATCCTGGTGCTGTCGTTCACCACGGTGTCGGCGGTGCTCGGCGCTTCGATGCTGCGCGGTTTTGTTTCGTTGGGGATTGGACTGACCATTGGTTTGATTGGCCTGGACTCGACCTCGGGCATTGCGCGATACACATTGGGCGTGCCGGAAATGGTTGACGGCATTGAAGTCGTGCTCGTGGCGGTCGGTCTGTTTGCCGTGGGCGAGGCCTTGTACAGCCTGCTGTATCAAAAAGAGGAAGCGGTCGGCCGGCATCGGTTGACGTCGATGTGGATGACGCGCTCGGACTGGAAACGATCGATTCCCGCCTGGTTGCGGGGAACGGTGATCGGGTTCCCGTTCGGTTCCATTCCGGCCGGTGGCGCGGAAATTCCGACATTTTTGTCCTATTCCGCCGAACGCAAACTGAGCAAGTACCCCAAGGAATTTGCGGGCAACAAGGGCGAAGGGGCGATCGAGGGAGTTGCCGGCCCCGAGGCTGCTAACAACGCGAGCGCGACGGGTTCTTTGGTGCCCCTGCTGACCCTCGGCATCCCGACGTCCGCCACCGCGGCGATTCTGTTGGCGGCGTTCCAGAACTACAACCTGCAACCGGGGCCAATGCTGTTCCAGACGTCGGGCGACCTGGTCTGGACCCTCGTTGCCTCGCTGTACATTGGTAACGTCATCCTGCTGGTGTTGAACCTGCCGCTGGTGGGGCTCTGGGTCAAGCTTCTGGAAATCCCCCGACCGTACCTGAACGCCGGCATCCTGGTGTTTGCCACCATCGGCGTGTACGGCATGCGACATTCTTCCTTCGACCTGCTGCTGATGCTCGCCATCGGCTGGGGCGGGGTGCTGATGCGTCGCTTTGATTTCCCGGTCGCGCCCGTGATCGTGGGCATGCTGCTGGGCCCGATGGCCGAAAAACAACTGCGTAACGCCTTGTCCATCAGCGAGGGCGACTGGATGATATTTTTGACGCAGCCCATTTCGGCCGCGTTCCTGGCACTGACGCTGCTGGTGCTGCTGGTTCCTCACCTGCTTCACGCTCGGGGCATCAAATTGCACGAGGATGATTGAGCGGGCAGACCGTTGAAAAAGCCCGCTCCCACAGGTTCGTCACCTGAATGGGGCCGCATCAATCGCATTGGGCAGTTTTCTTCAATACGCAGGGGCAGGGTGCTCTTTACCTTGAGCACTGAGTCCACTGAATTGAAGAAGGTATGCGATGAGTCTGATTATCTCCATGGCAGCGTTTGCGTTGGCGGCTTCGATAACGCCGGGGCCGGTGAATATTGTCGCGCTGAGCTCGGGGGCACGGTTCGGTTTCCGCGCCAGTCAACGGCATGTGGCCGGTGCAACGCTGGGCTTTGTCTTGCTGCTGGTGTTGATGGGGTTGGGGCTGCATGAGCTGTTGCAGCTGTGGCCGGCGCTGACGAAGGTGGTGCAGTGGGCAGGCGTGGCGTTCTTGTTGTACATGGCCTTCAAACTGGCTGCCGACAACGGCCATCTCGATGCCAAGGCGTCAGGCCGGGCACCGTCGATGCTGTACGGCGCGGTGATGCAATGGCTCAACCCGAAAGCCTGGCTGGCCTGTGTGGCGGGAATGGGCGCGTTCGTCGCCGACGGCGAGGCGCGTCTGGTCTGGCAGTTTGCCGCGGTGTATCTGGTGATCTGCTATGTGTCCGTCGGCTGCTGGGCCTATGCCGGGACCTTCTTGCGCGGCTACCTGAACAATCCGGCGGGCATGCGGTTGTTCAATCGGATCATGGCGTTGTTGCTGGCGGTGAGCGCGGTGTACCTGCTACTGCCATGACCTTAATCAACCGCGATACTGCCCCGGTGTCGCGGCCAGGTGCTGTTTGAACGCCCGTTGAAAATGCGCCTGATCGGCAAACCCCGCTTCCAGCGCCACATCGGCGATGAGCTTGCCGCTGCGCAGTTGGTCCTGGGCAAACTGAATACGCCGGTTGACCAGAAACGCGTGGGGCGTCATGCCGTAATGCTGTTTGAACGCGCGAATCAGGTAGGACGGCGACAGCTGCGCCGCCTCGCAAATGTCTTCGAGCTTGAGCATGTGCGTGCAGTTATCGCGGATGTAATCAGCGGCCCGCTCCAGTTTGAAATTGGGCTCGCGCAACGGTTGATCGCTTGGGTTGAGTCGCTGCTGCACCTCGGTGAAAAACTCCACCGCTGCGCTGTGTTTACACAACACGTCTTGCTGGTGATCGACCAGAACTTCGTACAAACCCTTCAAGCCGTCAAACAGCCCGGCGTCGCCGGTGTGGGTGATGGAAAACCGGCGAAACGCCAGATCGTGGCTGAACCCGAGCTGATGCTGCAAATCGGTGAGCCAGGACGCATCGACGTACAGCATCAAGTACGACCAGGGTTGGTCGTCGATCGGGTTGCAGGCGTGGACATCGCCAGGGTTCATCAGCACGACGGTGCCGGCGCTGACCTGAAACTCCGATTGCTCGTGGATATAGGTACTGCGACCGGCCGTGATCGCGCCAATGGAAAAATGCTCGTGGGAGTGCCGGGTGTAGCAGACCTCGCGCCCGTCGGCGATGGAGCGGGCTTCGATGAAGGGCAGGGCGTCGTCGCGCCAGAAGCGTGGAGCCTTGTCAGCGTCTTTGGCAACGGAGTGCTTCATGGTCGATCCTCGGCAGGTCAGCTTCGGAGTGTATTAGCTCTCGCCGTCAAAGGCTTGTTGCAGCTTGGCGATATCGAGTTTTTTCATCTGCAACATCGCCGACATGGCGCGCTGGGATTTCGTCGTGTCGGGATCTTTCATCATGTCCATCAGGGCCACCGGTACGATCTGCCAGGACACGCCGAACTTGTCCTTGAGCCAGCCGCATTGCTGCGCCTCGACGGGGCCGCCAGCCGACAGACGCCCCCAGAAGTGGTCGACCTCTTCCTGCGTGTGGCAATTGACCTGGAACGAGATGGCCTCGTTGAACTTGAATACCGGGCCTCCATTGAGACCGGTGAAGCTTTGCCCGTCGAGTTCGAAACTGACCGTCATCACCGAGCCGTCGGGTCGACCGTGAATCTCCTGACCCGCCTTGCCGTAGTGAGTGGTGGCGGTGATTTTCGAATGATCGAAGATCGCGCAGTAAAACTTCGCAGCGTCTTCGGCCTGATCGTCAAACCACAGGCAGGGCGTGAGTTTTTGAACGCGGTGCATGGTGATGCTCCTCTGCGGATTGCGCATGTCGGACTTTCAGCTTAGTCAGCCCGTTGTCGTCTGGCAGTGCCGTAGATCGACAAACACCGCGCCATACCACAGGCAAATGTGGGAGCGGGCTTGCTCGCGAAAGCTGACTCACATTCAACATTGATGTTGACTGACAAACCGCCTGCGCGAGCAAGCCCGCTCCCACATTAGCGCGCGCGTGCAGTCATTACGACTTCAATAATGGTCATAAAGACTCTTTCCGATATGAGTCGATATGACTCCTTAATCACGAGGGCCTTGATTTACAAGGACTCAAGACCTGGCACGAGACTTGATACCTCCCCAGTACCACTGAACTGCTTTGGGAGTACCGAAAAATGTTCGATTTCTTCAGCAATCCTCGCAACGTTCTACGTTTGTCGAGCGAAGTACTCATCTTCGGCCTGGCGATGCTGTTGGCCGGGATCTACGGCGCTTATCTCTACAACGGCCATTTATCGATCATCGCGCAGGTGTCGCTGCATGCCATGACCATCATCGGGCCAACCCTGCTCAAAATCGGCTACGTCATGCGCCTGTTGTCCCAGCATCGATTGGGTAAAAGCCTGGTCCGGGTGTCGGCCTGATGCGTCGGCTGGCCGCAGCGCCGCTCTTCAGCCTCGGGTTTCGTCCCTTCTTTCTGCTGGGGGCCGGGTTCGCCGCAATAACCGTCGCGATCTGGGCGCTGTGGTTGTACGGCCGACTGCCTGGCGCACAACCGGTTGGCGGCATGTTGGCCTGGCATCGGCATGAAATGCCATTCGGTTTTGCCACGGCGATCATCGCCGGATTTCTGCTGACGGCCGTGCCGAACTGGACCGGGCGTCCGGGCCTCAACGGCTGGCCCTTGATCGGTCTGTTACTGGTGTGGCTGGTGGCGCGACTGGCTTGGTTGATGCCGATTCCGGCGCAAGCATTACTGGTGTTGCAACTGCCTTTTCTACCGTTGCTGGCGTGGGTGCTGGGACGGGACCTGGTCGCCGCTGGAAAACGTGACAACTATCCGATTCTGCTGATGGTCGCGTTGTTGGCCGGATGCCAGGCCATGACGCTGTGGGGCTTGTCGACCGACGACCTTGACCTTCAACGACGGGGTGTACTGGCGGCGTTGTGGTTGGTGGGCGCGCTGATGAGTGTGATTGGCGGTCGGGTGATCCCATTCTTCATTCAGCGTGGCTTGAATCGTCCTGCCGCGCCCGCCGCGCATCCGCTGCCAACCCGCGTGCTGCTGGTTGGCGGATTGTTGGCGGCAGTGTCTTTTGCTGCTGGCCTGAATAACGTCCCCAGGCTTTGGCTGGCAGTGTTATTCGGGCTGATGGGTGTGCTGCACCTGCTGCGCTTGTGGCGCTGGCACGATCGCGGAATCTGGCGCGTGCCGCTGCTCTGGTCGCTGTATGTGGCTTATGCCTGGCTCGTGGTGGCGGCATTGGCCATGGCGCTGTGGCACGCCGGCCTGATGCCGCAACAAAGCCTGGCGACTCATTCACTGGCGGTGGGCGGCATCGGCGGGTTGATTCTGGCAATGATTGCGCGGGTCAGCCTGGGTCATACCGGTCGCGTGTTGCAACCAGCAAAATGGGTGGTTCTGGCGTTCGCCTTATTGTTGGCCGCCGGTGTCTGCCGCGTGCTGCTCGTGCCTTTTTCCGGCGTCGGGCTGGGACTGTCGGCACTGCTCTGGTGTGCCGCTTTCGGATTGTTTCTCACGCGTTATACCGGCATCTTGCTCAAGCCGAGGGTCTAGCGTACGGGATCAGTCTCGTCACAAAAGGCCGCCCATCGAGGCGGCCTTTGTGTGACCGGTGGTCGATGAACATGGCCGGCAGGGCAAATTGCGCTTAGCTGTAGGGATAACCCGAGGCGCGCGTAGGCTCTGAACCACTACAGCGACGCCCCTTCAGAACACCGTGAGTCTGAGGAACGTTGTCATGCTGACCTTGAACATCAATGGCAAGGACCAGGAGCTGGATGTCCCCGCTGACATGCCACTGCTCTGGGTCTTGCGCGATGTCGCGCACCTGACCGGCACCAAATTCGGTTGCGGCATGGCCCAATGCGGGGCCTGCACCGTGCACGTCGACGGCGCGCCGTTACGCGCTTGCATCACCCCCGCCACGGCCGTGGCCCATGGGCAGAAAATTCTCACCATCGAAGGGCTGTCCAGCGACGGCTCGCACCCGGTGCAGCAAGCCTGGGCCGAACTCGATGTGGTCCAGTGCGGGTACTGCCAGTCCGGGCAAATCATGTCCGCGGCGGCCTTGCTGGCGAAGATCCCCAAACCCACCGACAGCGACATCGATCAGGCACTGTCCGGCAACATCTGCCGCTGCGGTACCTATCCAAGGATTCGTGCCGCGGTTAAACGCGCCGCCGAAATCGGTTGATGCCACGTCGACGGGAGGCTTCGCAATGAACCGCATCAATCCGTTATCGCGCCGTGGTTTTCTCAAGGGCAGCGCCCTGTTGGGCGGTGGGCTGGTGGTGGCATTTGTCATCCCCGGCGCGCATCGCTTTGCCATGGGCGCCGAGAATCAAGGCAACGTGTTCGCGCCCAATGCGTTCCTGCGGATCGGCAATGACAACAGCGTCACCGTGCTGCTCGGCCATTCGGAGATGGGGCAGGGCATCTGGACCGGCCTGACCATGCTGATCGCCGAAGAACTGGACGCCGACTGGTCGAAAATCCGTGTCGAACATGCACCTGCCTCGGCGGCTGATTATGGGCTGGCCGGGTTTGGCGGGATGCAGATTACCGGTGGCTCGACCTCGACCTGGGCGGAGTTCGATCGCTACCGCCAGGCCGGTGCTGCAGCGCGCTTGATGTTGATCGACGCGGCGGCCAAGCGCTTCAACGTAGCGCCGTCGGAGATTCGCACCGAATCGGGCGTAGTCATTGCCGGTGACAAACAGGCCACGTACGGCGAACTGGCCGATGACGCCGGCAAGCTGCCGGTCCCGGCCCCGGCTTCGATCAAACTCAAGGAGTCCAAGGACTGGAAGCTGATCGGCAAACCCACCAAACGCCTCGACACTCCGGAGAAAATCACCGGCCGAGCCAAGTTCGGCATGGACGTGCAGTTCGACGGCTTGATGACCGCCATGGTCGCCCGTTCGCCGGTGTTCGGCGGCAGCGTCAAATCCTTCGAAGGCGCCGAGGCGCTGGCGATACCGGGCGTGCATAAAGTGGTGCAGGTGCCCACGGGCGTTGCGGTGATCGCCGATCATTATTGGGCGGCGAAGCTGGGCCGCGATGCGCTGAAGGTCGATTGGGACCCGGGGCCGAACGCCGGGCTCGACAGTCAGAAGCTGCTGGAGAGCTTCCGCGCTCTCGCCGCCACCCCTGGCACCTCGGCCAGCAAGGCCGGTGATACGGAGGCGACGCTGGGCAAAGCGCTGAAAACCGTCGATGTCGAATACAGCGTGCCGTACCTGGCCCACGCGCCGATGGAACCGCTCAATTGCACGGTGAGCATTACCAAGGACAAATGCGAGATCTGGACCGGCACCCAGTTCCAGACCCTGGATCAAATGATCGCGGGGAAGATCACCGGGCTCAAACCCGAGCAGGTGCAGATTCATACCGAGTTCTTGGGCGGTGGCTTTGGACGTCGGGCCAATCCGACCTCGGATTTTGTCGCTGAAGCCGTGGAAGTCGCCAAGGCAGCGGGTGGGCCGGTGAAAACCGTCTGGTCCCGGGAGGACGACATCCGCGGCGGTTACTACCGTTCGGCGTTCCTCCACCAGGCACGCATCGGGCTCAATGCCGGTGGCCTGCCGATCGCCTGGAAGCATGTCATGGTCGGACAGTCGATTATGGCGGGCACGTCTTTCGAGGCGATGATGGTCAAGAATGGTGTCGACAAGACTTCTGTCGAAGGGGTGGCTGACAGTCCTTATCTTGCGAAACTGGCCAATCACCAGGTTGATCTGCATTCGCCGAAAACCGGTATCAGCGTGCTCTGGTTGCGTTCGGTCGGGCATACCCACACCGCGTTCGTGATGGAGTCGCTGATTGACGAACTGGCCGAAGCGGCGGGCAAGGACCCGGTGGAATACCGGCGAACCTTGCTCAAGGACCATCCGCGACACTTGGGTGTGCTGAACCTGGCCATCGAAAAAGCCAACTGGAAGGCGCCACTGCCCGACGGCCACGCACTGGGCGTCGCGGTGCATGAATCGTTCGGCAGTTACGTGGCCCAGGTCGCCGAAGTGTCCCAGGACAACCTGGCAATCCGGGTCCACCGGGTGGTGTGTGCGGTGGATTGCGGCATTGCGGTCAACCCGATGAGCATCGCCGCGCAAATGGAATCGGCCATCACCTTCGGCCTCGGATTCACCTTGCACAGCAAACTGACCTTCAAGGACGGGAAGGTGGTGCAGTCCAATTATCACGACTATCAAGTATTGCGGCTGAACGAGATGCCGGTGGTCGAAGTGCATATCGTGCCCAGCAGCGCCAAACCCGGCGGCATCGGCGAGGCCGGTGTGCCGCCCACGGCGCCGGCAGTGGCCAATGCGGTGTTTGCCTTGACCGGGCAGCGCTTGCGGGAACTGCCGCTGCAACTGTCGGGGGTGTGAAATGAAACGACATCTGATACTTGGCGCGGTGGTGTTGATCGGCCTGGCCGGCTACGCCTCGGACCTGTTCGCTGACGATAAGGCCGCAGTGAAGGCTTTCGAGACCGTGCAGAAAGTCTTCCAGAGCCCGCGTTGCCAGAATTGCCACATCCCTGGCGATTCGCCGTTGCAGTTCGACGCCGGAATCCCCCACGCGATGAATGTGATGCGCGGCCTGGACGGCAAAGGCGCCGCCGGTTTGCCCTGTTCCACATGCCACGCCGAAAGCAATCCACCGGCCAGCTACGGCGCTAACACCCCACCAGGCGCGCCGCACTGGAGCCTGCCGCCAGCGGCGCACAAAATGGCCTGGATCGGCCTGCCCGCCGACCAGTTATGCGCCATGATCAAGGACCGCGCCGCCAATGGCGATCGTGATTTCGCGGCGCTGATCAAGCATGTCAGCGACGACAAACTGGTGCTTTGGGGCTGGAATCCGGGTGTTGGACGAGCGCCGGTACCGGTGCCCCACGACATCTTTGTCACCCAGTTCAAGCTTTGGGCGGATGCCGGAGGGCCGTGTCCCGTAGCGGGGATCTGACCAACGGCAAGGTTTACAGGAGTCAAACCGGGTATGGGCGCCTCTAACGTACATACCCATCACAGGAGTGAGTAATGTTGTTTCCCGGCAAACCGGTCAAACCCGGCCCTTGCGCAGACAGCTTGCGCGGGCTTAATGTCCTTGACACCCCTGTGCAAGAGCGCGAATGGTTTCGCGAGCAGGCACGCCAGTTTGAACAACAGCTGATGGCAGTGGAGATGGCGAGCATGGATGAGTTGACATTGTTGACCAATCTCCACGGCTTTCTTGTCCTGGCCCAGCTGTGGCTGGACACCTTGCAGCATCTGGAAAAACCAGCGAGCCTGTTGTTCTTCGACCTTGATTCCTTCAAGCGTATCAACGAGTTGTACGGCCGTGCGGAAGGCGACGATGCCCTGAAAACCTTTGCTGACGTGCTGCGGATCGCCTTTCGCGAGAGCGATGTCGTCGGACGGGTGGGCGGCGATGAGTTCGCCGTGTTGCTGACCGGCTCAACTGCCGTGGAAGTCGCCGGCATCAGGGCGCGGCTCGAAGAGATGCTCGACGAGCGCAACGCCACGGTGCATCGCTGTTACGACATTCGCTTCAGCATCGATCAGGTCGAGTTCAATCCCCGCCTTCACAAAACGGTGGAGGGCCTGATGACAGCTGTTGAGCGGGCGCGTAATCAGGGGGCGGTCGAGTTTTAAGTCGTTGCCCTGCGCGCGTTGATCATTTGGCAAACAGCTGGCCGATGTCCTTGAATGCCTTGAACTCAAGGGCGTTGCCGCAAGGATCGAAGAGAAACATCGTCGCTTGCTCGCCCACCATCCCTTGAAAACGAATCCCCGGTTCAATCACGAACCGCGTGCCCAGTGATTGCAGGCGCTCAGCCAGCGCTTCCCATTCGGCCATCCCCAGTACCACCCCGAAATGCGGCACCGGCACGTCATGACCGTCGACGGCATTGGTGTGGGCGGCTTCCTGGGAGGCGTGCTTCGGTGCCAGGTGAATGACCAGTTGATGGCCGAAAAAGTTGAAATCGACCCAATGATCGCTGGAGCGACCTTCTTCCAGACCGAACACTTCGCGATAGAAATGCCGAGCGGCTGGCAGGTCGTAGACCGGGATGGCCAAGTGAAAAGGGGAAAGCGACATCAGGCGTACCTCAGCGGTTTATAGGTTCAGGCTGAGTTTAGTCCTGTGCTTTTTGATTGAAAGACGATAATTTTTGCAGCGAGCACGAATTATTTCGATCAATCGAGGACCGTATGCTACGGGAACTGAAAACCTTCATCGCCGTGACGCGCTACGGCACGTTCGCCGCCGCCGGGATGCACATCGGCCTGACCCAATCGGCGGTCAGTGCGCAGATTCGTAATCTGGAACAGGCCCTGGGCATTCGTCTGTTCGATCGCACCGGACGCCAGGCGCTGCTTAATGCGGCGGGGCAGCGGGCGTTGCCGATGGCCAGGGACATGCTGGAGATCTTCAGTCGCATGGCGGTCAGCGATGACGTCAGCGAATACCGTGGTGATTTGAAGATCGGCGCGGTGGCCACCGTCCAGACCGGGCTGCTGCCCCAGGCGTTGGTGCGACTACGGCAACAGGCCCCGCTGCTGGAACCGAAACTTGTGCCAGGCGTGTCGCTGAATCTGTTGAGTCAGGTCGATACCGGCGAAGTGGATCTGGCGCTCCTGATCAAGCCGCCATTCGATTTGCCCAAGGAACTCTCGGCGCAAGTGATTCGCCGGGAGCCATTCGTGCTGATCGTGCCCGCCGACATTGAAGGCGATGACCCGTTGCAGCTGCTGGCAGGCCATCCCCATGTGCGCTACGACCGCAATTCGTTCGGCGGACGCCTGGTGACGCGGTTTTTGCGCGAACAACGGATCGACGTGCACGTTGCGTTGGAACTGGATGAACTGGAAGCCATCGTGAAAATGGTCGAGTGCGGATTGGGAGTGTCGCTGCTACCCGAGGCGGGGCTCTGGCTTGAGCATGGCGCGAAGGTCAGGATCATCCCGTTGGGCGAGTTGACGTTCTACCGCGAGATTGTGTTGTTGCAGCGTTACAGTCAGCGCACACAGCCGATTCAACAGTTGTTTGCGAAGTGTCTGGACACTCATTAACCCTGTGGGAGTGGGCTTGCTCGCGAATGCGGTTGATCATTCAACATTGATGTCGACTGGCACGCCGCTTTCGCGAGCAAGCCCGCTCCCACATTAAATCGAGTCAGGCCTGGAATCGCAGGCATAAAAAAACCCGCCTGAAGAGGCGGGTTTTTCGTGGCAGGCTGAAGATTACTCTTCGAGGCTGCCCATGGCCGTGGTGTTGAAGCCACCGTCCACGTACATGATTTCGCCGCTGATGCCGGACGCCAGGTCCGAGCACAGGAAGGCGCCGGCGTTGCCGACTTCGTCGATGGTGACGTTACGACGCAGCGGGGTTTGCGCTTCGTTGGCGGCCAGCATCTTGCGGAAGTTCTTGATGCCGGAAGCGGCGAGGGTGCGGATCGGGCCTGCCGATACACAGTTGACGCGGGTGCCGTCCGGGCCCAGGGAGCCGGCCAGGTAACGTACGCCAGCTTCCAGCGAAGCCTTGGCCATGCCCATCACGTTGTAGTTCGGCATGGTGCGCTCGGCACCCAGGTACGACAGGGTCAGCAGGCTGCCGTTACGGCCTTTCATCATTTCGCGACCGGCTTTGGCCAGGGCCACGAAGCTGTAGGCGCTGATGTCGTGAGCGATGCGGAAACCTTCACGGGTGGTGGCTTCGGTGAAGTCGCCGTCCAGTTGGTCGCCCGGGGCGAAGCCGACGGAGTGCACGATGCAATCCAGGCCGTCCCACTTCTTGCTCAACGCTTCAAAGACCTTGGCGATTTCTTCATCGCTGGCCACGTCGCACGGGAAGCACAAGTCAGGGTTGGAACCCCAGCTTTGCGCGAACTCTTCGACACGACCCTTGAGTTTGTCGTTCTGATAAGTGAAGGCAAGCTCAGCGCCCTCGCGATGCATGGCGGCAGCGATGCCGGATGCGATGGACAGCTTGCTGGCGACACCGACGATCAGTACGCGCTTACCGGCGAGAAAACCCATGTGTTGCTCCTCTTTTCAGGTTATTGCGCAGTGGCTGGTGCCAGGAAAGCGGCTTCCAGCAACTGCTGTGTATACGGATGTTGGGGGGCGGCAAAAATACTTTGCGCGTCTCCCTGTTCGACCACTTGGCCTTGCTTGACCACCATCAGCTGGTGGCTCAGCGCTTTGACGACAGCCAGGTCATGGCTGATAAACAGATACGTCAGGTTGTACTTGGTTTGCAGTGAACGCAGCAGCTCCACCACTTGGCGCTGCACTGTCCGGTCGAGGGCCGAGGTCGGCTCGTCCAGCAGAATCAGCGCCGGTTTTAACACTAATGCCCGGGCAATGGCGATTCTCTGCCGTTGCCCACCGGAAAATTCGTGGGGGTAGCGGTTCCGGGTTTCCGGGTCCAGGCCTACCTCCTTCAGTGCCGCAATAATCGCTTGTTCCTGTTCTGCCTCTGTGCCCATCTTGTGGATCCGCAGGCCTTCGCCGACGATCTGGCTCACGCACATCCGTGGACTCAGGCTGCCGAACGGGTCCTGGAACACCACCTGCATCTCCCGCCGCAGCGGCCGAACCTGTTGCTGCGTCAGGCAGTCTAGCTGCTTGCCTTCAAAACGGATGGCGCCTTTGCTGCCGATCAGCCGCAAAATCGCCAGACCGAGTGTCGACTTGCCGGAACCGCTTTCTCCCACGATCCCCAGGGTCTGGCCCTGAGTCAGGCTGAAATTGATGCCGTCTACCGCTTTGACGTAATCCACCGTCTTTTTCAGGAAGCCTTTTTTGATCGGGAACCAGACTTTCAGGTCCTCGACTTGCAGCAGCGGCGGGCCAATGACATTGGTGGCCGGCTTGCCGCTGGGCTCCGCTGCCAGCAGTTCCCGAGTGTACGGATGCTGCGGCGCGCGGAACAACTCTTCGCACGATGCCTGTTCGACGATGCAACCGCGCTGCATGACACATACGCGATGCGCAATTCTTTGAACGAGGTTCAAATCGTGACTGATCAGTAGCAACGCCATGCCCAGTCGGGTCTGCAACTCCTTGAGCAATTCGAGGATTTTCAGCTGAACGGTCACGTCCAGTGCGGTGGTCGGTTCGTCGGCGATCAGCAGTTCCGGCTCGTTGGCCAGGGCCATGGCGATCATCACCCGCTGACGCTGGCCGCCGGACAATTCGTGGGGCAGGGCCTTGAGGCGTTTCTCTGGCTCCGGAATGCCGACCATCTCCAGTAATTCCAGGGTGCGCTTGGTCGCTACTTTGCCGATCAGGCCTTTGTGGATGCCCAGCACCTCGTTGATCTGTTTCTCGATCGAATGCAGCGGATTGAGCGAGGTCATCGGCTCCTGGAAGATCATCGCGATCCGGTTACCACGGATGTGGCGGATGGTTTTCTCTTTCAGGCTCAGCAGGTTTTGCCCGGAATACTCGATGGTGCCGGACGGGTGCCGGGCGAGCGGGTAGGGCAGCAGGCGCAGGATCGAGTGGGCGGTCACCGATTTGCCGGAACCGCTTTCACCCACCAGCGCCAGGGTTTCGCCGCGCTTGATGTCGAAGCTGACACCTTCGACCACTCGCTGGAAGCGATCCCCGACGCCGAATTCGACGGACAGGTCGCGCACTTCGATCAGATTGTCCTGATTCATTTCACTTCCTCGGGTCGAAGGCATCGCGAGCGGACTCGCCGATGAACACCAGCAAACTCAACATCAACGCCAACACCGCAAACGCGCTCATACCGAGCCACGGCGCCTGCAGGTTGGATTTGCCCTGGGCCACCAGCTCACCCAGGGACGGCGCGCCGGGCGGCAGGCCGAAGCCGAGGAAATCCAGGGCGGTCAGGGTGCCAATGGCGCCGGTCAGGATGAACGGCATGAAGGTCATGGTCGAGACCATGGCGTTGGGCAGGATGTGACGGAACATGATCGCACCGTTCTGCATCCCCAACGCCCGGGCCGCGCGCACGTATTCGAGGTTACGCCCGCGCAGGAACTCGGCGCGGACCACGTCCACCAGGCTCATCCACGAGAACAACAGCATGATCCCCAGCAACCACCAGAAATTCGGCTGGACGAAACTGGCCAGGATGATCAGCAAGTACAACACCGGCAACCCGGACCAGATCTCCAGGAACCGCTGCCCGGCCAGATCGACCCAGCCGCCATAGAAACCCTGCAACGCGCCGGCGATCACGCCGATGATCGAGCTGAGGATGGTCAGGGTCAGGGCGAACAGCACCGAAATCCGGAAGCCGTAAATCACCCGGGCCAGCACGTCGCGGCCCTGATCGTCGGTGCCCAGTAAGTTGTCCGTTGACGGTGGCGCCGGCGCCGGGACTTTCAGGTCGTAGTTGATGCTCTGGTAGCTGTAGGGAATCGGCGCCCACACCACCCAGGCGTCCTTGGCCTTGAGCAGCTCGCGGATGTACGGGCTCTTGTAGTTGGCTTCCAGCGGGAATTCGCCGCCGAACGCGGTTTCCGGGTAGCGCTTGAGCGCCGGGAAGTACCAACCGTTGTCGTAATGCACCACCAGCGGTTTGTCGTTGGCGATCAGTTCGGCGCCGAGGCTCAGGCCGAACAGCAGCAGGAACAGCCACAGCGACCACCAGCCACGCTTGTTGGCCTTGAACAGTTCGAAGCGTCGGCGATTAAGAGGGGACAGGGTCATCTCACTGCTCCCGGCTTTCGAAGTCGATGCGCGGATCGACAAAGGTGTACGTGAGATCGCCGATCAGCTTCACCACCAACCCCAGCAGGGTGAAGATGAACAGTGTGCCGAAGACCACCGGGTAATCGCGGTTGATCGCGGCTTCAAAGCTCATCAGGCCGAGGCCGTCGAGGGAGAAGATCACTTCCACCAGCAACGAGCCGGTGAAGAAGATGCCGATGAACGCCGAGGGGAACCCGGCAATCACCAGCAGCATCGCGTTTCGGAACACATGGCCGTAGAGCACGCGGTGGTTGGTCAGGCCCTTGGCCCTGGCGGTGACCACGTACTGTTTGTTGATCTCGTCGAGGAAGCTGTTTTTGGTCAGCAGGGTCATGGTCGCGAAGTTGCCGATCACCAGCGCGGTCACCGGCAAGGCCAGGTGCCAGAAGTAGTCGAGGATCTTGCCGCCCATGCTCAGCTCATCGAAATTGTTAGAGGTCAGCCCCCGTAGCGGGAACCAGTCGAAATAGCTGCCACCGGCGAACACCACGATCAGCAGGATGGCGAACAGAAACGCCGGGATCGCATACCCGACGATGATCGCCGAACTGGTCCAGACGTCGAAGTGGCTGCCATGTCGAGTGGCCTTGGCGATCCCCAGCGGGATCGACACCAGGTACATGATCAGGGTGCTCCACAGCCCGAGGGAGATCGACACCGGCATCTTTTCCTTGATCAGGTCGATAACCTTGGCGTCGCGGAAGAAGCTATCGCCGAAATCCAGGGTGGCGTAGTTCTTGATCATGATCCACAAACGTTCTGGCGCCGATTTGTCGAAGCCGTACATGTGCTCGATTTCCTTCACCAACGCCGGGTCCAGGCCTTGGGCGCCACGATAGGCCGAGCCGGCCACCGAGACTTCCGCGCCGCCACCGGCGATGCGGCTGGTGGCGCCTTCGAAGCCTTCGAGCTTGGCGATCATCTGTTCCACAGGCCCGCCGGGCGCGGCCTGGATGATCACGAAGTTGATCAGCAAAATGCCGAGCAAGGTCGGGATGATCAGCAGCAGTCGCCGAAAAATATACGCCAGCATCTGATTACTCCGTGCCCGCAGGGTCGGCTTGCAGTTTGGTTTCGATTTCTATCGCCGGTTTGGCATCGGGCTTGATCCACCAGGTGGAGATGCCGATGTCATATTTGGGCGAGACCTTTGGATGACCGATGTGGTTCCAGTAAGCCACCCGCCAGGTCTTGATGTGCCAGTTGGGGATCACGTAATAGCCCCATTGCAGCACGCGGTCCAGCGCGCGGGCATGAGCCACCAGGCTTTTGCGCGAGTCGGCGTTGATCAGTTGCTCGACCAGTTGGTCCACCACCGGGTCTTTCAGGCCCATGGAATTGCGGCTGCCGGGTTTGTCCGCGGCGGCGGACATCCAGAATTCGCGCTGTTCGTTGCCCGGAGAGTTGGACTGCGGGAAGCTGCCGACAATCATGTCGAAATCCCGTGAGCGTACGCGGTTGATGTACTGCGAGACGTCGACCCGGCGGATCACCAGTTCGATGCCAAGGTCACTCAAGTTGCGCTTGAACGGGAGCAACACCCGCTCGAATTCGGTCTGGGCCAGCAGGAATTCGAGGGTCACCGGTTTGCCGGTGGCGTCGACCATTTTGTCATCGACGATGCGCCAGCCGGCCTCTTGCAGCAATTGATAGGCCTTGCGTTGCTGGGAGCGGATCATGCCGCTGCCGTCGGTGGCCGGGTTCTCAAAGGCCTCGCAGAACACCTGCGCCGGCAGCTGGCTGCGGAATGGGTCGAGGATCGCCAGTTGATCGGCATCCGGCAGGCCGGTGGCGGCCATTTCCGAGTTCTCGAAATAACTGCGGGTGCGCACGTAGGCGCCGTTGAACAATTGCTTGTTGGTCCATTCGAAGTCGAGCAACAGGGTCAGCGCCTGGCGCACGCGCACGTCCTGGAACACCGGGCGGCGCAGGTTGAACACGAAGCCCTGCATGCCGGTGGGGTTGCCGTTGGGGATCTGTTCCTTGATCAAACGACCCTCGGTGACCGCCGGGACGTTGTAGGCATTGGCCCAGTTCTTCGCGGCCATCTCCAGCCAGTAATCGAACTGACCGGCCTTGAGCGCTTCGAGGGCCACGGTATTGTCGCGATAGTAATCGGTGGTCATCACATCGAAATTGTAGAAACCGCGATTCACCGGCAGGTCCTTGGCCCAGTAATCCTTGACCCGCTCATAGCGAACCGAACGCCCGGCCTTCACCTCACTGACCTTGTAGGGGCCGCTGCCCAACGGCATTTCCAGGTTGCCCTTGTTGAAGTCGCGGGTCGCCCACCAGTGCTTGGGCAGCACTGGCAGTTGGCCGAGGATCAGTGGCAGCTCGCGGTTGTTGTTGTGCTTGAATTTGAACAGCACCTTGAGCGGGTCTTCGGCGATCACTTCGGCCACATCGCTGTAGTAACCGCGGTACAGCGGCGCACCGTCCTTGATCAACGTCTGGAAACTGAACACCACGTCCTCGGCACGCATCGGATGACCGTCGTGGAAACGCGCCTCAGGACGCAGGTAGAAGCGCACCCAGCTGTTATCCGGGGCTTTTTCGATCTTGCCGGCCACCAGCCCGTATTCGGTGAATGGTTCATCCAGGCCCTGTCTGGCCAGGGTGTCGTAGATGATGCCAATGTCGTCGGCCGGCACTCCCTTGCTGATAAACGGGTTGAGGCTGTCGAAGCCGCCGAAACCTGCCTGGCGAAAGATTCCGCCCTTGGGTGCATCCGGGTTGACGTAGTCGAAGTGCTTGAAGTCGGCCGGGTATTTCGGTGGCTCGTTGTACAGGGTCAGGGCATGTTGCGGGGCGGCGCAGGCCAGCCCGGCGAACAACAGACCGCTGGCCTGCAACAGCAGGGCGCGTATGGGTTTCATCGATCTTTCTCCGAAGATTTCAGCCACCACGCGTTCAGGCCCAGGGTGTAGGGCGGCGTTGTGACAAAGGCAAACCGGTTGCGGTAAGCCAGGCGGTGATAATTGAGGTACCAATTGGGAATGATGTAGTGCTGCCACAGCAGCACTCGGTCCAGGGCTTTGCCGGCGGCAACCTGTTCATCGCGGGTCTGGGCGGCGAGCAATTGTTCTAGCAAATGATCGACCACCGGGTTGGCGATCCCCGCGTAGTTTTTGCTGCCCTTGACCCCGACCTGGCTGGAATGAAAGTACTGCCATTGCTCCAGGCCCGGGCTGAGCGTCTGGCCGAGGGTCATCAGGATCATGTCGAAGTCGAACTGATCGAGGCGCTGCTTGTATTGGGCGCGGTCGACGGTGCGCAGCCGAGCATCGATGCCAATGCTGGCGAGGTTCTCGACATAAGGCTGAAGGATTCGCTCCAGGTTCGGATTGACCAGCAGGATCTCCAGACGCAGCGGTTGCCCCGCGGTGTTCTGTACATGCTGGCCGCTCAGCTTCCAGCCGGCCTCGGCAAGCAGGCTCAGGGCCTTGCGCATGGTTTCCCGCGGAATGCCGCGCCCTTGGGTCTGCGGCAGGCTGAACGGCTCGGTGAGCAGCTTGGCGGGCAATTGTTCACGATACGGCTTGAGCATCAGCCATTCATGGCCGACCGGCAGGCCGGTGGCGGAAAATTCGCTGTTGGGGTAGTAGCTCATGGCACGTTTATAAGCGCCGCTGAACAGCGTGCGATTGGTCCACTCGAAATCGAACATCAGCCCCAGCGCTTCACGAACCCTGGCGTCGGAGAACGCCGGGCGGCGGCTGTTCATGAACAGGCCCTGGCTCTGGGTCGGGATCTGGTGTGGAATCTGCGCCTTGATGACATCGCCGCGACGCACCGCCGGGAAGTGGTAGCCGTTTTGCCAGTTCTTCGCCTGGTGCTCGATGTAGATGTCGAACTCGCCGGCCTTGAAGGCTTCGAACGCGACGTCGCTGTCGCGGTAGAACTCGACGTCCATGCGGTCGACGTTGTACTTGCCACGATTGACCGCCAGGTCCTTGCCCCAGTAATCCTTGACCCGTTCGAAGACGATAGCCCGGCCGGGCGTTACCGACGTGATGCGATACGGGCCGCTGCCCAGCGGCGGTTCGAAGGTGGTGGCCTTGAAGTCACGACCTTTCCAGTAATGCTGCGCCAGCACCGGCAACTCGCCCAAGCGCAGGATCAGCAAGGGATTGCCGGCGCGCTTGAAGACGAAACGGATGCGATGCGGGTTGAGGATATCGACCCGCGACACTTCCTGAAGATTGGTGCGGTACTGCGGGTGACCTTCCTTGAGCAGCAAACGGTAGGAAAATGCCACGTCGTACGCGGTAATCGGTGTGCCATCGTGGAACCGCGCTTCGGGGCGCAGGTTGAACACCACCCAGCTGCGGTCCTCGCTGTACTCCACTGATTGGGCGATCAGGCCATAACTGGATGTCGGCTCATCGCCGGACGGCGCGTACTGGCCGGTGCCGACCATCAGCGGTTCATTGAGCTCGTTGATGCCGTATTGCAGGAAGTTCGGTGTGGAAACCGGGCTTGACCCCTTGAAGGTGTAAGGGTTGAGTGTATCGAAGGTGCCAAACGCCATCACCCGCAACGTACCGCCCTTGGGCGCTTGCGGGTTGACCCAGTCGAAGTGGGTAAATCTGGCCGGGTACTTGAGCGTGCCGAACTGCGCATAACCGTGGCTTTCGCTGATCGTCGCGCTTGCGGTGGAGCTCAAGGCCAGGCTGATCAGGAACAGGAGGAGGGGACGCTTCAAGTCAGAGATCCGATCCAGGCGGCTTGGGCTTTGTGGGCCGTACAGTAACAGCTTGTATCGACAGGAAAAAGACGGGGGCTTAATGCGTGGTTAATTGCTGGCGCGATCGGCTTGGCGTAGAACCTGTGGGAGCGAGCTTGCTCCCACAGGAATTGCATTCACGCCAGAGAAACCGGGTTGCAGGCAAAAAAAGCCCCTGAAAATCAGGGGTTCGTTTTTTAGTGCGGATTGGAAACCGTCAGCATCTGCCCCGGCTTCAGCGCCTGGCCAACACGAGGGTTCCAGCGCTTGAGGTGCTGCATTTCAACATTGAAGCGTTTGGCGACCATGTACAGCGAATCGCCTTGCTTGACCTTGTATTGGGTCTGTTGCGTCTTGCTGGTTGCCTTGCTGTTGCCCTTGCTGTTCGCTGCCACCACGGTGTTGACGCGTCCGGCGCTGCGTTTGGTGGTGTCCTGCATCACCAGGGTCTGGCCGACTTTAAGGTTCTTGCCGGTCATCTTGTTCCAGCGCTGCAGGTCCTTGACGTCGACTTTGTTGGCCTTGGCGATGGTGCCGAGATTGTCGCCGCGCTTGACTCGGTAGGCACGCTTGAGACTGGCGACTTCGGTGCTGTCCGCTCCGTCGAAGACCGGCTTGAGCGACTTCTTGCTGATCAACTCATCAGGACGCATGGTCGACAGGCTGGCGGTCAGCAGTTGCGCCTTGGACGTCGGCACCAGCAAATGCTGAGGGCCGTCGATGGTGGTGCGTTGCTTGAAGGCCGGGTTGAGCTGGAACAGTTCGTCTTCGTCGATGTTGGCCACCGCGGCAACCTTGGACAGGTCCATGCGCTGGTTGATTTCGACGACCTGGAAGTACGGTTCGTTGGCGATCGGGTTGAGGTTCACGCCATAGGCTTCGGGTGCCAGAACCACTTGCGACAAGGCCAGCAACTTGGGCACGTAAGCCTGGGTTTCGGCGGGCAGGGGCAGGTTCCAGTAATCGGTCGGCAGCCCCAGCTTCTCGTTGCGCTCGATGGCCCGGCTGACCGTGCCTTCCCCGGCATTGTAGGCCGCCAGTGCCAGCAACCAGTCACCGTTGAACATGTCGTGCAGGCGGGTCAGGTAATCCATGGCCGCGGTGGTCGAGGCGGTGATGTCGCGGCGGCCATCGTAGAAGCGGGTTTGACGCAGGTTGAAGTAACGCCCGGTGGAAGGGATGAATTGCCAAAGACCCACCGCGTTGGCCCGGGAATAGGCCATCGGGTTGTAGGCGCTTTCAATCACTGGCAGCAGCGCCAGTTCCAGCGGCATGTTGCGTTCTTCAAGGCGTTCGACGATGTAATGAATGTAGAGGCTGCCGCGTTCGCCGGCGTTTTCGAGGAAGGACGGATTGCTGGCGAACCACAGGCGCTGTTGCTCGATACGCGGGTTGACGCCCACGTTGTCCTGCAACTGGAAGCCTTGGCGCATGCGCTCCCAGACGTCCTGCGGGATTTGCGGTGTTGGTTTTTCGGTAAGCCAGATAGGTTTCTGCTTGGCTCGAGCGGCGATATTCGGCGTGTGTGTCGCTTCGGTTTGCGGCACATGGCTCGAGCAGCCCGCCAATGTGGCGGACACAGCCACCGCGATGGCTTGAGCCAAGCGGGTCAATGCGTCTGAATTGATGGCTTTGCGAATAGATGACGACATTGGCTGGAAGTAAGTTCCGGGCAAAAATGTCGGGCGATTCTAGAAAGCGCACCCCCTGCGGTCAACCATTCAGAATTTTTGTACCATCAGGCAATCCTCTTAGAACTTATCTTTCCAAGCACGAAGAGCAGCAAAAACCGCACTGGGAGCCCTGGTTTGAGTTCCGTTCCGTTCGTCCACTTTTTCTTTAACGGATGTTTCTCCTGTGCGCAGAAACGGATTTGTGCGTTTTTCCAGGGCCAGCGTGGAGGGCAGTGTAATGATCCCGGCTTCCCGTTGTTGAGCGACTTTGGCCAGCCGATGGGCGATGTCAGGATTGCCAGGTTCGACCGCTGCGGCGAAGCGCAGATTGCTCAAAGTGTATTCGTGGGCGCAGTAGACTTGCGTGTCTTCTGGGAGGCCTGCGAGCCGCGTCAGCGAGGCGTGCATTTGTTCCGGCGTACCTTCGAACAAGCGCCCACAACCGGCGGCGAACAGGGTGTCTCCGCAAAACAAATGGCCGTGGTGATAAAAAGCGATGTGCCCAAGCGTATGGCCAGGGACTTCGATGACGTCGAAGTCGCAGCCCAGCACGTTGATCCGGTCGTTGTCCTTGAGCGCAACATCTCGCACAGGGATCGTTTCGCTGGCCGGGCCGTAGACGTTCGCGTCCGTCGCTTTTTTCAGCTCATCGACGCCGCCGACGTGGTCATGATGATGGTGAGTGATCAAAATATCGCTCAATATCCATTGCGGATTTGCCGCAAGCCAGGCCTGCACCGGCGCGGCATCGCCCGGATCGACCACGGCGCAGCGCCGGGTGTCGGGGTCTTGTAACAACCAGATGTAGTTGTCGGTGAAGGCGGGCAGGGCTGTGATCTGTATCATCGTCGGATTCGCCAAGCGGTAAACAATGGCGCATCTTAGAACTTCCTGGCGCGTTGGAGAATGCAATGACCGATAAAGCGTTCGCTCAGGCTGATCCTGACTGGCTGGCGTTGATCAGCGCGGCCCGTGAATGGCTGTCCGGCCCGATCGGGCAATTTTTGCTGGACGAAGAACGGCGCATGCTCGAAGACGAGCTGGGGCGCTTCTTCGGTGGTTACCTGGTGCATTACGGCCCGTCGGCGCAAACGCCGCCGTCGGCGCCGCAAGTCCAGCGCAACGTGCGCCTCGGCGCGCCGTTGCCGGGAGTCGAGATCGTCTGCGAAGAACAGGCTTGGCCGTTGAGCGAGCATGCCGCCGATGTCGTGGTGTTGCAGCACGGGCTGGACTTCTGCCTGTCGCCCCACGGATTGCTGCGCGAAGCAGCGAGCAGTGTGCGGCCCGGCGGGCATCTGGTGATCATCGGGATCAATCCCTGGAGCACCTGGGGCTTGCGTCACGTCTTCGCCCACGATGCCTTGCGCAAGGCCCGTTGCATTTCCCCGTCTCGGGTCGGCGACTGGCTGAATCTGCTGGGTTTCGCGCTGGAGAAACGCCGCTTCGGGTGCTATCGTCCGCCGCTTGCGTCACCCGCCTGGCAGGCCCGCCTGGCCGGTTGGGAGCGCAAGGCCGGTGACTGGCAACTGTCTGGCGGCGGCTTCTATTTATTGGTGGCGCGCAAGATCGTCGTCGGCCTGCGTCCGGTTCGTCAGGAGCGACGCGAACCGATGGGCAAACTGATTCCGCTGCCGATGGCTAAGGTCAACCGTCGTCGCATCGATCCGTAAAACACACTTTTATATTCCCGGCCGGGTTTGCCCCGGCCTCGGGCATCGTCGGTCACCGATCGGCGAGCCACCGCATTTTCTGGATAGATTGGCATGAGCGATAGCGTAGAACTCTTCACCGACGGCGCCTGCAAAGGCAATCCCGGCCCAGGCGGCTGGGGGGCATTGCTGGTGTGCAAGGGCGTGGAAAAAGAACTCTGGGGCGGCGAAGCCAACACCACCAACAACCGCATGGAGCTGATGGGCGCGATCCGCGGCCTGGAAGAACTTAAGCGCTCCTGTGACGTACTGCTGGTGACCGACTCCCAGTACGTGATGAAAGGCATCAATGAGTGGATGGACAACTGGAAAAAGCGCGGCTGGAAAACCGCTGCGAAAGAACCGGTTAAAAACGCCGACCTTTGGAAGCTGCTCGACGAGCAGGTGAACCGCCACAACGTCACCTGGAAATGGGTGCGCGGGCATATCGGCCACCACGGCAACGAACGCGCCGACCAACTGGCCAACCGTGGCGTGGATGAAGTGCGTGGGTACAAGCAGGCCTGATCCCTGCATTAGCGATGCACCGCGTCGCGGCCTTCGCGAGCAAGCCCGCTCCCACATTGGATCTCGGTCGAATGTGGGAGCGGGCTTGCTCGCGAAGAACGATGACACGATGTTCCTGACTGACCTCGGTCTGGGGCGCGGACAAACCCGGCTCCTACAGAACCTCGCCGCATCAAAATGGCTTCAGCCAGCTGCCGTGTTAATATCGCCGCTTTTGCACGAATGACCCGTTGAGAGCTGAGCACTGATGGCCACCAGATCCGTTGTACTCGATACCGAAACCACCGGCATGCCGGTGACCGACGGCCACCGGATTATCGAAATCGGTTGTGTCGAGTTGATCGGTCGGCGCCTGACGGGCCGGCATTTTCACGTTTACCTGCAACCGGACCGCGAAAGCGATGAAGGCGCCATCGGCGTCCACGGCATCACCAACGAATTCCTGGTGGGCAAACCGCGTTTCAATGAAGTGGCCGATGAGTTCTTCGAATTCATCAAGGGCGCGCAGCTGATCATTCACAACGCGGCGTTTGACGTTGGTTTCATCAACAACGAATTCGCCCTGATGGGCCATCAGGATCGCGCAGACATCACGCGACACTGCTCGATCCTCGATACCCTGATGATGGCCCGGGAACGTCACCCGGGGCAGCGCAACAGCCTTGACGCCTTGTGCAAACGTTATGGCGTCGATAACTCTGGCCGTGAACTGCACGGCGCCTTGCTCGACTCCGAGATTCTCGCCGACGTTTACCTGACCATGACCGGTGGCCAGACCAGCCTGTCCCTGGCCGGTAATGCCTCCGATGGCAACGGTTCCGGTGAAGGCGCGGACAACTCCGCTACTGAAATCCGTCGTCTGCCGGTCGATCGCCAGCCGACGCGAATCATCCGTGCCAGCGAAGATGACCTGGCCCAGCATGTGGCTCGCCTGGAAGCCATCGCCAAATCCGCCGGTGCTCCATCGCTTTGGCAGCAACTGGCCGAGGCCAAGGCTCAGGCCTGATTCGCCGGTTTCAAGTGAAAGGTTTTTTGTGGCGAGGGCGCTTGCTCCCTCGCCACAGACAAGCCCTATTGCCACATTTGAGTGCAGGGACTGACCCGCTTCAGGGCATCGACGCTCGCCACATTCACTCCAACCCTCTACCCTGAGGTTATTGGCCGACCACGGTCCGCCGCCTCAGGACACTGAGCCTCATGTACAAAGATTTGAAATTCCCGGTCCTGATCGTCCATCGCGACATCAAGGCCGACACGGTTGCCGGTGATCGCGTGCGTGGCATCGCCCGGGAGCTGGAGCAGGAAGGTTTCAGTATCGTTTCGGCGGTGGATTACGCCGAAGGGCGGCTGGTCGCTTCGACCCATCACGGTCTGTCCTGCATGTTGATTGCTTCTGAAGACGCCAGTACGAATTCTCATTTGTTACAGAACATGGCTGAGTTGATCGGCCTGGCGCGGGTGCGTGCCCCGGATTTGCCGATCTTCGCCCTGGGCGAACAGGTAACGCTGGAGAACGCTCCCGCCGACGCCATGGCCGAGCTCAATCAGCTGCGCGGCATTCTTTATTTGTTCGAAGACACGGTGCCGTTCCTCGCCCGGCAAGTGGCCCGCGCCGCGCGCAAATACCTGGATGGTCTGCTGCCACCGTTTTTCAAGGCGTTGGTGCAACACACGGCCGACTCCAATTATTCCTGGCACACGCCCGGTCATGGCGGCGGCGTGGCTTACCACAAGAGCCCCGTGGGGCAGGCGTTTCACCAGTTTTTTGGAGAAAACACCCTGCGTTCGGATTTGTCAGTGTCGGTGCCGGAGCTGGGTTCACTGCTCGATCACACCGGCCCTCTGGAAGAAGCGGAAGCCCGTGCGGCCCGTAACTTCGGCGCCGATCACACCTTTTTCGTGATCAATGGCACCTCGACTGCCAACAAGATCGTCTGGCATTCGATGGTCGCTCGCGATGATCTGGTGCTGGTGGATCGCAATTGCCACAAGTCGGTGCTGCATTCGATCATCATGACCGGCGCCATCCCGTTGTACCTGTGCCCGGAGCGCAACGAACTGGGGATCATCGGTCCGATTCCCTTGAGCGAGTTCAGCCGCGAATCAATCCAGGCCAAGATCGACGCCAGCCCGCTGACCAAGGGCCGAGCGCCCAAGGTCAAGTTGGCGGTGATCACCAACTCGACTTATGACGGCCTTTGCTACAACGCCGAGTTGATCAAGCAGAACCTGGGCAACAGCGTCGAGGTCCTGCACTTCGACGAAGCCTGGTACGCCTATGCGGCGTTTCACGAATTTTTCGCCGGGCGTTATGGCATGGGCACTTCCCGCAGCGAAGACAGCCCGCTGGTGTTTACTACTCATTCCACCCACAAACTGCTGGCCGCGTTCAGCCAGGCCTCGATGATTCACGTGCAGGATGGCGGTGCGCGGCAGCTCGACCGCGATCGCTTCAACGAAGCCTTCATGATGCATATCTCCACCTCGCCGCAGTACAGCATCATCGCTTCGCTGGATGTGGCGTCAGCCATGATGGAAGGCCCGGCCGGGCGTTCACTGTTGCAGGAAATGTTCGACGAGGCCCTGAGCTTTCGCCGTGCCCTGGCCAACCTGCGTCAGCACATTGACGCAGATGACTGGTGGTTTTCTATCTGGCAGCCGCCTTCGGTGGAAGGTATCGAGCGGGTCGTGACCGAAGACTGGCTCCTGCAACCCGACGCTGACTGGCACGGGTTTGGCGGCGTGACCGATGACTACGTGCTGCTCGACCCGATCAAGGTCACCCTGGTAATGCCAGGCCTGACCGCTGGCGGCGCCCTCAGCGAGCGGGGGATTCCGGCGGCAGTGGTCAGCAAATTCCTCTGGGAGCGCGGACTGGTCGTCGAGAAGACCGGGCTGTATTCGTTCCTGGTGTTGTTCTCCATGGGCATCACCAAGGGCAAATGGAGCACGTTGCTGACCGAGTTGCTGGAATTCAAGCGCAGCTACGATGCCAACGTCAGTCTTGCAACGTGCCTGCCTTGCGTGGCGCAACAGCATGGCGCGCGGTATCAAGGCATGGGCCTGCGCGATCTGTGCGATCAATTGCACGTCTGCTATCGCAGCAATGCCACGGCCAAACACCTCAAGCGCATGTACACGGTGTTGCCGGAAATCGCCATGAAGCCAGCGGACGCCTATGATCAATTGGTGCGGGGTGAAGTTGAAGCGGTATCGATCGATGCTCTGGATGGGCGGATCGCAGCGGTAATGCTTGTGCCATACCCGCCGGGGATCCCGTTGATCATGCCCGGCGAGCGTTTCACTGAGTCGACCCGCTCGATCATTGACTACCTGGCGTTCGCCCGTACGTTCGACAGCAGTTTTCCAGGGTTTGTCGCTGATGTGCACGGCTTGCAACACGAAGACGAGGGCAATGGACGGCATTACACCGTCGATTGCATCAAGGAATGAGGACCTTTCCCAGTATGCAACCGGTTATGAATCCGAAATACCCAGGGCTGTCGGTGCGCGTTGCCGACGATGGCTTCGCGGCCTACATCTGGGGCAGTGACTTCAGTTTTGAAGTCGCCGCCTATGGCACCCCCGAAATTGGCAAGCCGGTGGAGCAATGGCCGGTGACGCCGATCACCTCTTATCGAAAGTGCTACGGCATCGATCCCGAGGAGTTCAGCAGTTTCCGTGATGCTGCCGACAGCGAGATTTTCATGGCTTTTCTCGATGACGAGCCGGTGGGTCACCTGGTGGTCAGCACCAACTGGAACGGCTTTGCCCACATCGACGAGTTGGCGGTGCATGCGCCGGCACGGCGGCATGGTGTGGCCAAGGCACTGCTGGACGTGGCGCAGTTCTGGAGCCGCAAAAAGAAACTGCCGGGCATCATGCTCGAAACCCAAAACAACAACCTTGGGGCCTGCCGGCTCTATGAACGCTGCGGTTACGTGGTTGGCGGGATTGATCACCTGCGCTATCGCGGCATCGATCCGAACACTGCCGAAGTGGCGCTGTTCTGGTATCGGTTGTTCGATAATCCGCTGGAAAACCCGCTCAGCTCGCCAGCATCGCCGCGGCTTGTTCCGTGATGATCTCCAGCAACGCCTGAACGGCTGGTGACGGCTCGCCGTTCTTCAGGCTCAAGGCATAGAGACTGATGGGCACGGCGGGTGCGATCGGGCAGGCATCCAGGCCAGCCGATTTGGCACCAAGGGCGGTGAAAGGGTCGACGATGGCCAGGCCTTCTCCGGCCTCGACCATGCTGCGCATCATCTGGTGAGTCTGAACCCGGGTCTGAATGACCGGGGCAGGGCGCAGCGCATGCAGTTTGTTGTCCAGCGCCGGACTCAGCGGATCATGACCTTCCAGCCCCACCATCGACTGCCCGGCCAGATCCTGCAGAGAAATGTACTTCTGTTTCGGTTGTAGCCAGCCATGGGGCGCCAGCAGCTGCAGTTTGCCTTGGGCAATTACCTGACAGTGAATGTCGGCGTGATCGGGATCATGCAGGCTCAGCCCCAGATCGCTCTCGCGCAGCAGGAGGCTTTTGACGATCTCGCGGGTGGGTTGGCTCAGCAGGGTGCAAGGCGCATCGGGGAGGCGCCGGCGCAGGGTTGCGATGCTGTGGGGCAACAACTGTTGTGCCAAAGGCGGGGTACAGATGATTCGTAGCGGAGGGGCTTGATATTGCTTGAGGCTGTTGGCCAGGCGCTGGACGGGTTCAAGCGCGTCGTAGACATGGGCGATGCCGGTCTGTAGCTCCCGCGCCTCGCGCGTGGCCTGCAAGCGTCCACGCACGCTGGAAAACAGCATGAAACCCAACTGATCCTCGGCGTCGCGCAGAATATGTTCGACCTCGGCCACCGGCAACTGCAGCCATTCGGCGGCGGTGCCCAGGTGACCGGTCTGCAGGAGCGCCTGGATCACTTCGATATGACGTAAACGCATGCGTGAAGTCCATGTTCAGCAGGTGAGGAAGTCAGTGGCTGAATCCTAACCCAAGTCCGCGCATATGACTTCTGCTCATAACATCGAGTTATGAAACGACGTTCGTTTCCGGCTCACGGGTAATGGTAACGCCCGATTGCACCAGCAGAAACTCGTTGTCATCGAGCTTGTTGACGCGATCGCCAATGGCCAGCTTGTAAGTGGTGACAGGCACCGAGCCGGTAAGACCGTCTGCCGACGGGGTGGATTCCTGGAACTCATGCACGGAATAAACGCGGCCTTCCGCGTCTCTTGCATGGAACTGACCGACGAGTACTGCTGCCATCTGCTTAGAACCTCTGGGGATAAATCACTCAATTTGCGGCTCAGTAGACCGTGGTTGGGCGAGGTAAGTTTTCCTACAGGAAAAAAATAGTCAGGGGCGGTGTTTTCGCTCGCCCGCTGCTTGAATCGTCATCTATAACTACTAGCTCTTTCTATCGGACAGTCGAGAATCTTCCATGAGCAACGTCTATACGATCGCCGTACTGGTCGGCAGCTTGAGAAAGGCATCGATCAATCGCAAGGTTGCGCTGGCCCTGGCCGACCTGGCGCCTGCCAACCTCAAACTCACTATCATCGAAATTGGCGATCTGCCGCTCTATAACGAAGACATCGATGGAGATTCACCGCCGGCAGCCTACAGCACTTTCCGACAACAAGTGAGTTCATCCGACGCGGTGCTGTTCGTGACCCCTGAATACAACCGTTCAGTGCCGGCGCCGTTGAAAAATGCGATTGACGTCGGGTCGCGTCCGTATGGCAAAAGCGCCTGGAGCGGCAAGCCCGGGGCGGTGATCAGCGTTTCACCAGGTGCGGTCGGCGGTTTTGGTGCCAACCATCACCTGCGCCAGTCGATGGTGTTCTTGAATGTGCCGTGCATGCAGCAGCCGGAAGCCTATCTGGGCGGTGCCGGTTCGGCGTTCGACGAGGCGGGCAAACTGTCCGAATCGGTGAAGCCATTCCTGCAAAGCTTCATAAACGCTTATGGACTTTGGGTCGAACAACACAAGAAACTGTGACCCGGTAATAAATGTGGGAGCGGGCTTGCTCGCGAAGAGGCCATCACCTTCAACACTAATGTTGATTCATCGATCGCCTTCGCGAGCAAGCCCGCTCCCACATTCGTTACGGGGTGCTGGCCAGTCGACTACAGATCATCGTTTCCATTTCCGACAGCCATGCGGCGGTTTGCTCCGCCGCTGGTTGTACGGCAACGCAATAACGACGACCGCCCCAAGCCATGATTACCCAGGCATCAATGGTCATTTCTGACGGTTGCGCCGGCAAATCCCTACAGGCGGCGAAGGCTTCACGCCATTTGTTCGACAGCTCCTGGAAATGTCGTCGATGATGTTTGGGCTCGGCGATCAGGTGTTCGATCACCAACACGTCATGGACGAAGGGGAGTTGTCGGGCATCGTCGGATTCGCAGGTCAGGCGTATCAGGCGTTTGATTCGGGTTGGCCAGTCCAGGTCGTTCGCGTGTACGACGTGTTGATCCAGTTGCTGTAACAAGGTATCCAGCGCATGCCGGATGTAACCCGATAGCAAGGCTTCCTTGCTCGGGAAATAGTCGTACAGCGTGCCAATCGCAACGCCTGCTTCCAATGCCACCTCGCGAGTTGTCAACCCCGACCAGCCATCACGTCGCCAAATCCGAACAAACGCCTCGTAAATGGCCTCAACGGTGAAAATCGCCCGGGCCTGACTCGGTCGTTTCAACGGTTTGGCGCGGGGGTTGAGTGTTGGCTTATTGTCCCTGGAGTTTCCGAACCCGCTCTTCATCGGTTGTCATTACTCTGGTGTGACCCGCCACTGGGTGGCAGTAGGAGTCTGAAAAATGCAAAGTTCAAGCACGGTAACACGGCTGATTACCCGTAAAAATGCCCTCGACCAAAGCCGAATCGAGCAGGAGCAACGTAGCCTGGTTCCGGCTGCTGGAGAGGTGATTCTGAAGATTGAACGTTGCGCACTGACGACCAATAACATTACCTACGCCGCCTATGGCGATTCGATGAACTATTGGGGATTTTTTCCTACGGGTCTGGCGGAATGGGGCCACGTCCCTGCCTGGGGTTTTGCCGATGTTGTGGCTTCGGATGTGACAGGCATCACGCCAGGTGAGCGCTTCTACGGGTATTTCCCGATTGCCAGCCATCTGTGGATGCGCCCGGAACGGGTCACTGAACGTGGTTTCTACGACGGCGCCGAGCATAGGCTCGGGTTGACCTCCGCCTACAACCAATACACCCGTTGCAGTTGGGATTCGTACTACAGCCCCGAAACTGAAAACTTGCAGATATTGCTCAAGCCGCTGTTTCTGACCTCGTCAATGTTGGCGGACTTCCTCCAGGACAAGCAGTTCTTCGGCGCGACTCGATTGGTATTCTCCAGCGCTTCGAGCAAAACCGCCTATGGCACGGCTGCTTGTCTGGAAAACCACCCCGGACTGGAAAAAGTAGCCTTGACCTCTGCCGGTAACATGGATTTTGTCGAGCGGCTCGGTTGTTATGAACGGACGGTGTCCTACTCGGAATTGACGAGTCTGGCCACGGACCGTCCGACACTCTATGTGGACTTTTCCGGCGACCTGGATTTGCGCGATCAGGTACACCAGCATTTTGCCGGGCAATTGGTTTATAGCTGCTTCGCCGGCTCAGCACAGAGTACCGATGAGGCCAGGCTAACGGCCATTTCGGGACCCCAGCCCGTGTTCTTTTTCGCGCCAATCCAAATCCGCAAGCGCAATGCCAACTGGGGGCCTGAAGGGGTCAGTCAGCATATTGGCGAGGGCTTGCAGCGGTTTTTCCAGAAGGTGACGGCGACTGAAAATCCATTGCTTAAAGTGATCGAGAGTCAGGGCTATGAAGCGGCGCAAGGCGTTATATCCCGCCTGTTTCTTGGACAGACCGCACCGGTGGAAGGACATGTGATCCGGTTGTGAATTCAACCCGGCCCCTGTAGCAGCAGCTCGCGGGCTCGGCAGCTGCTACAAAAACCAGCGGTTTTCAGACTTTGCTTTAAGATCTCCCGTCATCTGGCACAACTGCGACACAGCGATCAGCTGTTTGACCGTCCGGTTCGGTGCCGCTGATTGTTTCTCCATTCTCTGAAGGCTGCTCGGATGCTTGTTGCGTCGTTGATATTCCTCCTGACCATTACCCTGGTGATCTGGCAACCCAAAGGCCTCGGTGTCGGCTGGAGTGCGGTATTGGGCGCGGTGTTGGCGCTGATTTTCGGTGTGGTACACCTGGGCGACATCCCGATTGTGTGGCAGATCATCTGGAACGCCACCGGCACTTTTGTTGCGCTTATCATCATCAGCCTATTGCTGGACGAGGCGGGGTTCTTCGCCTGGGCGGCGCTGCATGTGGCCCGTTGGGGTCGGGGCAGCGGGCGCAAATTGTTTGCTTATATGGTGCTGCTCGGGGCGTTGGTCTCGGCGTTGTTCGCCAATGACGGGGCTGCGTTGATCCTCACGCCCATCGTGATTTCCATGCTGCTGGCGTTGCGTTTCTCCCCCGCGGCGACCCTGGCGTTCGTCATGGGCGCCGGTTTCATCGCCGACACGGCGAGCTTGCCGCTGGTGGTGTCGAACCTGGTGAACATTGTGTCCGCGGACTTCTTCAACATCAGTTTCAACCGCTATGCGGCGGTGATGGTCCCGGTCAACCTGGTGAGCGTCGCGGCCACCCTGGCCATGCTGATGTGGTTTTTCCGTCGTGACATTCCCAAGGATTACGACCCCGGACAACTGGCGCATCCTGAGTCCGCGATCCACGACAAGGCCACGTTTTATGCCGGGTGGGTGGTGTTGCTGATTCTGTTGCTCGGCTGCTTTGCCCTGGAGCCGCTGGGCATTCCGATCAGTGCGATCTCGGCGGTGTGCGCGGCGTTGCTGCTGGCCATCGCCGCGCGGGGCCACAAGATTTCCACGCGCAAGGTCATGAAAGAAGCGCCGTGGCAGATCGTGATTTTCTCGCTGGGCATGTACCTGGTGGTTTACGGCCTGCGCAACGCCGGGCTCACCGGGTATCTGGCCGGGTGGCTCGACGGTTTTGCCGGTTACGGCATCTGGGGCGCGGCGATGGGCACCGGGGTGTTGACGGCGCTGCTGTCGTCGATGATGAACAATCTGCCGACGGTGCTGATCGGTCTGCTGTCGATCGATGCCAGCCAGGCGACGGGCGTGGTGAAGGAGGCGATGATCTATGCCAACGTCATCGGCAGCGACCTGGGGCCGAAAATTACTCCAATTGGCAGTCTGGCGACGTTGCTGTGGCTGCATGTGTTGCAGCGCAAGAATATCCGGATTGGCTGGGGGTATTACTTCAAGGTGGGGATCGTGTTGACGGTGCCGGTGTTGTTGGCGACGTTGGCGGCGTTGGCTTTGCGGTTGTCCTTTTAGATCGAGTCGACCCCTTCGGGGGTAAGCCCGCTCCCACAGGATTTTCTTACGCCAAAGATCCCTGGGGGAGCGGGCTTGCCCGCGATAGGGCCAGTCCAGTCACTACAAAAAACTCAGCCCTGGCCCGGCACATTCGGCCAAAGATCCGCCACCAGAAACAGCCGCTCGGCTTCTTCCCACTCGCCTTCGGCATTTTCGGTCAATCGCACCAGCAACTGCGCCGGAGCCAGCGGGTCCAGTTCGCTCCGCCAGGCATCGAGCTGTTCGGTGTTCCAGGTCTGCTCGGCGGGATAGTGCGCCGGCGCCAGCCAGGCGTGGCGGGGCAGGGGTTGCCAGCGGCCGAATGGACGCTGCATGACAAACTCGGCCCAATCCTTTTGATGCAACCAGCTACCGCGCAGATGCTGCGGATGCGCGCCACTTGGTGATGCGGACTGTCCCGGCCATGGATACAGCAAATAGCCGCCCAGCCACAAATGGGCACTGAACCGTTGGATATCCAGCGCCGCCAGGACTTCACGGCTTTCAGGGCGCGCGGAAATCGGCAATTGATGCTGGCTCAGGTGCGCCAGTTTGCGGTCCAGCCGGTCGTGACAACCCGGGCCGAGCCATTGCGCTGTGTCGTGTCCGTCGCCATTCTGCGGGCCGAGGTAAAGCTTGATCGCCAGTTCCAGATGATGCACGCCGTCGCGATCACGCAGCAGCATGTCCAGTTCGCCCAGGGTGTGGCCTTCGCGGCGGATCGGCATGTTGGCGGCAATCAGCTCGATTCCCGGTGCGTGTCGCACGGCGTATTGCCATAGTCGCTCATAGTACAAGCCCAGACGCCGGGTCCTGGCCTGCGCCAGCCAGTGCAACAAGTCATAACTGTCGCGATCGAGCTGCCGCAGCCATTGTTCCAGTCGCTGCGGTGCCTGCACCCAGTCGCTGCCGGCCAGCGGATGACGCTGCGGCCACGGGGTGACGTCGAGCATCGGCGGCGCGAGGATGACCCACGCCAGATCACGCACTTCGGGATGGCGTAACTGGTGGGGCAACTGGAGCAAGTCTGGAAATAGGATCATCTTGCGAGCATAGCCTTAAACAGGAGTACATCGTTGTGGCTGAAAGGATTTTGTCTACGGGCGGCTTTCGCCCATAATCGTGTTTTTCGCCGTCCAAGATCCCCGCAGGAGCCCCATGGAGCAATTTCGCAATATCGGCATCATCGGTCGCCTGGGCAGTTCTCAGGTGCTGGATACCGTCCGCCGACTGAAACGGTTTCTGCTCGATCGTCACCTGCACGTGATTCTCGAAGACACCATCGCCGAAGTCCTGCCGGGTCATGGCCTGCAAACGTCGTCGCGCAAGATGCTCGGCGAAGTGTGTGACATGGTGATTGTGGTTGGCGGCGACGGCAGCTTGCTCGGCGCTGCACGTGCGCTGGCCCGACACAATATCCCGGTGCTCGGCATTAACCGGGGCAGCCTGGGTTTCCTGACCGATATCCGCCCCGATGAGCTGGAAGTCAAAGTCGCCGAAGTGCTCGACGGCCACTATCTGGTGGAAAACCGCTTCCTGCTGCAAGCCGAAGTCCGCCGCCACGCCGAGGCTATTGGCCAGGGCGATGCGTTGAACGACGTGGTGCTGCACCCCGGCAAGTCGACGCGGATGATCGAGTTCGAGCTGTACATCGATGGCCAGTTCGTCTGCAGCCAGAAGGCTGACGGCCTGATCGTCGCCACGCCGACCGGCTCGACCGCTTACGCGCTGTCGGCAGGTGGCCCGATCATGCATCCCAAGCTTGACGCTATTGTGATTGTGCCGATGTACCCCCATACCTTGTCGGGTAGACCAATTGTGGTCGATGGCAACAGTGAGCTGAAAATCGTCGTGTCCAAGGATATGCAGATCTACCCGCAAGTCTCCTGTGACGGGCAGAACCACTTCACCTGCGCGCCCGGTGACACCATCACCATCAGCAAAAAGGCCCAGAAGCTTCGGCTGATCCATCCGCTCGACCACAACTACTATGAAGTCTGCCGGACCAAGCTCGGCTGGGGCAGTCGGTTGGGTGGTGGAGGCGACTGATGCTCGATCCCGCGCGTAGCTACGACCTGATCGGTGACGTGCACGGTTGCGCTCTGACCCTTGAGCACTTGCTCGACCGGCTCGGTTATCAAAAACAAGGTGGCGTCTGGCGACATTCGTCGCGTATGGCGGTGTTCGTCGGTGACATCATCGACCGCGGCCCGCGGATTCGCGAAGCGCTGCACATCGTCCATGACATGGTCGAGGCTGGCCAGGCGCTGTGCATCATGGGCAACCATGAATTCAACGCCCTCGGCTGGAGCACCCCGGCGCCTCCGGGCAGTGGCAAGCAGTTCGTGCGTGAACACACGCCGCGTCATGCCCGCCTGCTGGGTGAAACCCTCACTCAATTTGAAAACCATCCCGGCGACTGGCATGACTTCCAGCAATGGTTTTACGAGTTGCCGTTGTTTATTGATGCCGGGCGCTTCCGGGTGGTGCATGCCTGCTGGGATTCGGGCTTGATCGAACCGCTGCGCGCGTTGTTTCCCGATGGTTGCGTCGATGAGCATTTCCTCCAGGCTTCGGCGGTGCCAGGCAGTTTTGCCTGCACCGTGTTCGACCGCCTGCTGCGCGGCACCGACATGCGCTTGCCCCATGGGTTGACCATGACCAGCGGCGATGGCCTGACGCGTTCGTTCTTTCGCACCAAATTCTGGGAAGACGACCCGCAAACCTACGGAGACATTGTGTTCCAGCCCGACGCCTTGCCCGAGCCCGTGGCCCAGACGCCACTGTCCTCTACCGAAAAAAACACCTTGCTGCGCTACGGCGTCGACGAACCTTTGTTGTTTGTCGGCCACTACTGGCGCAGCGGCAAACCGGCACCGATCCGTCCGAACCTGGCCTGCCTGGATTACAGTGCCGTGCTCTACGGCAAACTGGTCGCCTATCGCCTGGATCAGGAAACCCGCCTCGATCCGCATAAATTCGTCTGGGTCGATGTCGAGCGGCCGGAGGTGCTGCAATGAGTGCTGTGGCCGTATTGCGTCTGCCACTGGCGGTGGATTTGAGTGGGTTCGTCAAACTGCTGCAACGCATGCAGGTGCCGCATCGGGTCAGTGAAGAGGCGGGTGAACAGGTGCTATGGGTGCCCGCCAACATCAGCGAGGACGTGCGTTCGTTGTATGAACGCTTCCCGGCTGGCGACCCTGATCAGCAACTGGACATTCCCGTGGCGCAGACGACGCGCCGCCCCGGTTTTGCCGAGCAACTGCGCTACGCCAAGGCCACTGCACTGGTGTTGTTGCTGAGCCTGATCGTCGGCGCGGTGACGCTGCTGGGCGAAAACCTCGACACGATGCACTGGCTGACCTTTCTCGATTTTCGTGTCGTCGGCGAATACATTTATTTCACGCCACTGGCCGACAGTCTGGCGGCGGGGCAGTGGTGGCGTCTGGTAACGCCGATGCTGATCCACTTCGGCATCCTGCACCTGGCCATGAACGGCATGTGGTTCTGGGAACTGGGGCGGCGCATCGAGTCGCGCCAGGGCAGTATCAATCTGATCGGCCTGACGCTGTTGTTCAGCGTGGTGTCCAACTACGCCCAGTTCGTTTTCAGTGGGGCGACGCTGTTTGGTGGGTTGTCCGGGGTCCTGTATGGCCTGCTCGGGCATTGCTGGATTTTCCAGGTCCTGTCGCCGAACCCGGCCTATCGCCTGCCTCGAGGGGTTCTGGTGATGATGCTGGTGTGGCTGCTGCTGTGTCTGTCCGGGCTGGTCTCGATGATTGGCTTCGGTGAAATTGCCAACGCGGCTCACGTCAGCGGGTTACTCATCGGATGCTTCACCGGTTTGTTGGGCGGTTTGTACAACCGCCGTAAACTGGCCGTCTAAAACAGTTATGTGAATAAAGAGCGCGGAGCCCTTGATGTCCTCTTTTAATGAAATGATCAAAAACATCACCCCTGATATCTACCGGAGCCTGAAACTGGCGGTGGAAATCGGTAAATGGTCTGACGGTGGCAAACTCACCGCCGAGCAACGCGAGCTGTCGCTGCAAGCGATGATCGCCTGGGAAATCCAGAACCTGCCCGAGGAAGAGCGCACCGGTTACATGGGGCCGCAGGAATGCAGTTCGAAGTCGATCACCGTGCCGAACATCCTATTCAAGTCGGATGCCATCCATTGATCGAGATTGGCCGCGGTGCAATCAGTAAAATGTCGGCACGCCTAGATGGGCCGAATGTGCAGTACGCTTTTCGTCTGGGCGACGTCGAGGTGCCGGTCAATCCGTTGATCGGCAGCACGGTGCGCCTGGAATACCTGGGGGCGATTCACTGCTCCCATTGCGGACGCAAGACCAAAACCAGCTTCAGCCAGGGTTACTGCTACCCGTGCATGACCAAACTGGCTCAGTGCGACATCTGCATCATGAGCCCGGAGCGTTGCCACTACGACGCCGGCACCTGCCGGGAGCCAGAGTGGGGCGAGAAGTTCTGCATGACCGATCACATCGTGTATCTGTCCAACTCGTCGGGGGTGAAAGTCGGGATTACCCGTGCCACCCAGTTGCCCACACGCTGGATCGACCAGGGCGCCCGACAGGCCTTGCCCATCATGCGCGTCTCGACCCGTCAGCAGTCGGGCTTCGTCGAAGACCTGTTCCGCAGTCAGGTGGCCGACAAGACCAACTGGCGTGCTTTACTCAAGGGCGAGGCGGTATCGGTGGATCTGGCGCAGGTTCGCGATCAGCTGTTTGAAAGTTGCGCCGAAGGTTTGCAAGGTTTGCAGGAACGATTCGGCCTGCAGGCAATCCAGACTATTGCCGATGTCGAACCGCTCGAAATCCGTTATCCGGTCGAGCAGTACCCGGCGAAGATCGTCAGCTTCAACCTGGACAAGAACCCGATTGCCGAAGGCACGCTGCTGGGGATCAAGGGCCAATACCTGATTTTCGATACCGGCGTGATCAATATTCGTAAATACACGGCCTATCAGCTCGCCGTGCATCAGTAAGGACTCCAGCATGCGCACCGAACAACCGAAGATGATCTACCTGAAGGACTATCAGGCCCCCGAGTACCTGATCGACGAGACGCACCTGACCTTCGAGTTGTTCGAGGACCACAGCCTGGTCCATGCGCAACTGGTGATGCGCCGCAATCCTGAACGTGGCCCGGGCCTGCCGCCACTGGTGCTGGACGGCCAGCAACTCGACCTGTTGTCGGTGACACTGGCCGACCGCGAACTGAGCGCTGCCGATTACCAGTTGACCGAGAATCACCTGACCCTGCACCCGACCAGCACCGCCTTCACGGTCGACACCAGCGTCAGGATTCACCCGGAAACCAACACCGCGCTGGAAGGCCTGTACAAGTCCGGCACGATGTTCTGCACCCAGTGCGAGGCCGAAGGCTTCCGCAAGATCACTTATTACCTCGACCGTCCGGACGTGATGAGCACGTTCACCACCACGGTGGTCGCCGAGCAGCACAGCTATCCGGTACTGCTGTCCAACGGCAACCCGATTGCCTCAGGTCCCGGCGAAGACGGCCGGCACTGGGCAACCTGGGAAGACCCGTTCAAGAAACCGGCGTATCTGTTCGCGCTGGTGGCCGGTGACCTGTGGTGCGTCGAAGACACCTTCACCACCATGACCGACCGTTCCGTCGCGCTGCGCATCTACGTCGAGCCGGAAAACATCGACAAGTGCCAGCACGCCATGAACAGCCTGAAGAAGTCCATGCGCTGGGACGAAGAGGTTTACGGTCGCGAGTACGACCTGGACATCTTCATGATCGTCGCGGTGAACGATTTCAACATGGGCGCCATGGAGAACAAGGGCCTCAACATCTTCAACTCCAGCGCCGTGCTGGCCCGCGCCGAAACCGCCACCGACGCCGCGCACCAGCGGGTCGAAGCGATCGTTGCCCACGAATACTTCCACAACTGGTCGGGCAACCGCGTTACCTGCCGCGACTGGTTCCAGCTGTCGCTCAAGGAAGGCTTCACAGTGTTCCGTGATTCGGGTTTCTCCGCCGACATGAACTCGGCAACGGTTAAACGCATCCAGGACGTGGCGTACCTGCGTACCCACCAGTTCGCCGAAGACGCCGGCCCCATGGCCCACGCGGTGCGCCCGGACAGCTTCATCGAGATTTCCAACTTCTACACCCTGACCGTGTACGAAAAGGGCTCGGAAGTGGTCGGCATGATCCACACCTTGCTCGGCGCGGAAGGCTTCCGCAAAGGCAGCGACCTGTATTTCGAACGCCATGACGGCCAGGCCGTGACCTGCGATGACTTCATCAAGGCCATGGAAGACGCCAACGGTGTCGACCTGACCCAGTTCAAGCGCTGGTACAGCCAGGCTGGCACACCACGGTTGGCGGTGAGCGAGTCCTACGACGCCGCGGCAAAAACCTACAGCCTGACGTTCCGCCAGAGCTGCCCGGAAACCCCGGACAAGGTCGAGAAGCTGCCATTCGTGATTCCGGTCGAACTGGGCTTGCTGGACTCCAAAGGTGCGGCCATTGCATTGCGCCTGACGGGCGAGGCCGCAGCGGACGGGACTTCCCGCGTGCTGTCGGTGACCGAAGCCGAGCAGACCTTCACCTTCATCGACATCGCTGAAAAGCCGCTGCCTTCGTTGCTGCGTGGTTTCTCGGCCCCGGTGAAACTAAGCTTCCCGTACGACCGCGACCAGCTGATGTTCCTGATGCAGCACGACAGCGACGGTTTCAACCGCTGGGATGCCGGTCAGCAATTGTCGGTGCAAGTGCTGCAAGAACTGATCGCCCAACATCAGAACGGCGAAGCGCTGGTGCTGGATCAGCGCCTGACTACTGCGTTGCGCAGCGTACTGTCCGACGAGACGCTGGATCAGGCCATGGTGGCGGAAATGCTCTCGTTGCCAGGCGAGGCGTACCTGACCGAGATCAGCGAAGTGGCTGACGTCGACGCCATTCACATCGCTCGCGAGTTTGCCCGCAAGCAACTGGCGGACAATCTGTTCGAAGCGCTGTGGCTGCGTTATCAAGCTAACCGCGACTTGTCGAAAAAGACCCCTTACGTGGCCGAAGCCGAGCATTTCGCTCGTCGTGCCTTGCAGAACATCGCTCTGTCGTACCTGATGTTGATCGGCAAGCCGGAAGTACTGGCGGCGACCCTTGAGCAATTCGATACGTGCGACAACATGACCGAGCGCCTGACTGCGCTGGCCGTGTTGGTGAATTCGCCGTTCGAGGAGCAGAAGGCCACGGCACTGGCGAGCTTCGCCGAGCACTTCAAGGACAATCCGCTGGTCATGGATCAGTGGTTCAGCGTCCAGGCGGGCAGCACATTGCCCGGTGGCCTGGATCGGGTGAAGGCGTTGATGGAGCATCCGGCGTTCAACATCAAGAACCCGAACAAGGTGCGGGCGCTGGTGGGCGCATTTGCCGGGCAGAACCTGATCAACTTCCATGCGGCCGATGGGTCCGGGTATCGGTTCCTGGCGGATCTGGTGATTGAGTTGAACGGGTTCAACCCGCAGATCGCCTCTCGCCAACTTGCACCGCTGACGCGCTGGCGCAAGTATGACGACGCTCGTCAGGCGTTGATGAAAGGTGAGCTGGAGCGGATTCGTGCTTCGGGTCAACTGTCCAGTGATGTGTTTGAGGTTGTCAGCAAAAGTCTGGCCTGAGTTTGGCTTTGATCCCCCAGGGTTCACTCGGACCCTGGGGGAGCGGGCTTGCTCGCGAAGGCGTCCTGATAGACGACGCGATTTAGGCATGTGTACTCGATTTACTGTGGGAGCTGGCTTGCCTGCGAAGGCGTCCTGACAGACGACCTATCGTGTGTTGACCGGGTACATATCCATTCCTGCGGTAACGGCCACTTATGGTTTCGCTCTTACAGCGAGTCCCTTTTGGCAAACGCGGTACGTGTCAAGGTACCTGTCGCCTTAGTACAGCTGCGGCTAGCCCATTGCGCCCTTAACTTCAGGGCGCTCTGGGTTTAAATACACCGCATCTGCCAGCTTCCAGTTCCGTGTCCGAGTACTCCAGCGATTCGGATTAGCTTCCCTGGCATCTTCATAAAGTGCTGCTCTAGCTTGTAATAAAACCGTCGCTTTGCCTTCGTGACGTTCGTTCGGCGTCACATATTTCAAGGCGCTGTGGCGGTGATCTTCGTTGTACCATTCTATGAATTTCTGCACCCAAAGCCTTGCATCAGTGACCGTATCAAAAGGTTGATCCGGCCAGAGTGGGCAGTACTTGGCGGTGCGGAAAAGTGCCTCGGCATAGGCGTTATCGTTGCTCACCCTTGGCCGGCTAAAGGATGGCTCGACGCCCAGCGCAACCATACTTTCACGCAACAAAGAACCTCTCATCACGTGCCCGTTATCCGAGTGCAGCACCAGCGAACGACCCGCTGTGTGTTCACGTAAGCACCCCTTTCTGAGCAGTTCGCACGCGTGTTCGGCGCACTCCACCTCATGTACTTCATTGGCGACCAGCTTGCGGCTGTAAACATCCTTGACCATGTACCAGTAGAAAAACCGACCTCTGACGGTACTAGGCAACCAGGTGATATCCCAGCACCACACCTGATTGGGGCTGTCAGCGCGATGCGTCGTCAGCACCCTGCGTTTCGGGGCTTTGGTTCTGCCGCGACGCACGTTTTGATTGGCTGCTTTTAACACACGATAAAACGTCGACTCCGAGGCCAGGTAGATGCCTGCATCGGCCAGCTTAGGAACGATTTGGTGCGGGGTGAGGCTGGCGTAGCCAGCCTGATTGGCAGCATCAAGCACCGCTTGGCGTTCTGTCTCACTGAGCTTATTAGCCGGAGCTGCCCGTTGAGCCAGTCGTCGTCGATCACAGCCAGCGTGTCGCCAGCGTTGGACTGTGCGCAGGCTCAACCCCAACTCATTGCACGCTCGATATCGACGAGCGCCATTCAGCACCGCGTCTGCAATCAACTTCATGGCTTGCGTACGATCAGAGGCGTCGATCAGTCTTCCTTGTCCTTGCCCCAGATCGCATTGGCTTTTTTTCTGAGTTCCAGCAAAGCCTCCGCCTCAGCACGTCCAGCATCTGACCGGATCAACTGACGTTCCAACTCTTTAATCCGCCGTTGCTCGGCAGTTTTCTCTACGCTGGGTTTCAGATCAGCAAGAATATTGGCGTTTTGGCAGGTCTCGCGCCATTGACGGATTTGCTCCGGGTAGATGCCCTTGATCCGGCAGTATTGAGAGGTTTCCACCTCACTCAACGGTGCGGTTTCCATCACAGCGTTGAATTTATCGGCGCTGGACCATTGATCACTGGTCTTGCCGTTTCCCGGCACGATCAAACCTTTATCTCTAGCCATTTGTCTCCAGTTTCGCAGTGACTGAGGCGTGAGATTAAGCGCAACGGCGAGTTCCGCCACTGAGCGATTGAGGGGCGGCATCATTTGCAGAACGACCCAATCTTTGAAGTCTTCGTCATAGCGCTTGGACATTGCAAAACACCTTCGCCCTCTTGAATGAATGAGTCAATCAACAAGGGCGACAGGTAGCCTGACACGGAGGGAACGCCCCAAAAGGAACCAAAAGGTCTCGCCCCGAGCGTCCGGCCCCTCGCTAATGCTCGGCGTTCCTTCGCTCCGGTATCCATCTGGGGGCATTGCCCTCCGGTCTGCTTCGCTACGACCTACATGCAATGTGTTCGACTGCGTCGAACGGCGCTGTGCGCCAATCCCCAGATGAACACCTCCACTCAGCCTTCCGAAGGGGCGGGTAGATCAAGATCAACATCAAAAGCCATAGCAAAAGCCAAAGCCAGATCAAAAGGTCGCGGCCTCGCTTTTGCGGTGGACGCCCCCTCGAGAGACCGAGTGGAGGTTCTGCGCAGTGGGCAACCCGGCAAGTTTAGACTTGCCGAGGTTCTCGCCGGGCTGACCATCTCATTAGGGGCAAGAGCCCTTGGTTACTTGGGGCTCTTCCAAGTGACCCGCCGTAAGGGCGTAACCCTGACCCGCCGTTACCGCAGCAACGGATATGCACACCCATCACCGAACACCGAACACCGAACGACCATCACCGATCACCAAACCCCAATCACCCCACCTGATACCCAATCATTCAGCCTGCCCCCCATCCCCCCAGGTTAACAAAAGATAACGCGGCGTCGATTGTCAGACCTTTCCAAACACCGATAGGATAAGCCAGCTTCCGAAGGGGCTCTGGATTGCGGGTTTCAGGACTATGCTCCTAAACAGCCAATCCTGATGAGCACCCCTTGCGGGCCCTGAAAGGTTGAACGACCTAACAATAATAATGGGGGAAGGTCTATGAGTGAGCCTGTCATGGGTGTGGGTATTAGCCGCCCGCCGGCACTACGCAAATTCGCGTTGCTGGCTACAGCGCTCTCGCTGTTGGGTTGTGTCGTGCTGTCGGCACCTGTGCTGGCCGCCGCCGCGCCAGCATCCGACGTTGTTTATTCCGTTGAATCCGCCAGGGCCAGCAAAAGCCTGATGCTCGACGTCGTGCACGCCGGCAAGCGTCTGGTGGCGGTCGGGGATCGCGGGCACATTCTGTATTCCGATGACCAGGGCGCGACCTGGACCCAGGCCAAGGTACCGACCCGGCAACTGCTGACGTCGGTATTTTTTGTCGACGACAAATACGGCTGGGCCGTCGGCCATGACGCACAAATCCTCGCCAGCGAGGACGGCGGCGTCACCTGGACCAAGCAATTTGAAGACCTGACGCGCGAATCGCCGCTGCTCGATGTCTGGTTCCAGGACGTGAACAGCGGCTTTGCCGTGGGCGCCTACGGCGCGTTGATGGCAACCACCGACGGTGGCAAGCACTGGGAAGCCGTCAGCGACCGCCTGGACAACGAAGACCAGTTCCACCTCAACGCCATCGCGGCGGTCAAGGATGCCGGGCTGTTCATCGTCGGTGAGCAGGGCAGCATGTTCCGCTCCGCCGATTGGGGCCAGACCTGGGAGAAACTGGAAGGTCCGTACGAAGGTTCGCTGTTTGGTGTGATCGGCACCGCTCAGGCCAATACGCTGCTGGCCTATGGGCTGCGGGGCAATCTGTTTCGCTCCACCGATTTCGGCACCACCTGGGAGCCGGTCGAGTTGAAAGCCGCTCGTGGCACATTGGAGTTCGGCCTGTCCGGCGCCACGCTGCTCGACGACGGTTCCATCGTGATCGTCGGCAATGGCGGTTCGGTGATTCGCAGCAACGACGACGGCGAAACCTTCAGCGTGTTCAACCGTCCGGATCGCATTTCCGTCTCGGCGGTGACTGCGACGGGCGACGGCAAACTGATTCTGGCAGGACAGGGCGGGGTTCGCGTCACTTCGCCGACTGGCGCAGAGAATGGAAAAAATGGGTCGTCCAAATGAGCCGGGCAAATAATAAGAAGGCGGGTCTATGACATCCTTGAGCAGTCATCACCAAGACAAGGCGACGTTTCTTGAGCGCCTGATTTTCAACAACCGCCCGGCAGTGATCGTCATCTGCCTGCTGGTCAGTATTTTCCTGTTCTGGCAGGCGACGCTGATCCGGCCGTCCACCAGCTTCGAAAAAATGATTCCGCTGGAGCATCCATTCATTCAAAAGATGATGGAGCACCGCAACGATCTGGCGAACCTGGGCAACACGGTGCGGATCTCGGTGGAAGCCACCGACGGCGACATCTTCTCCAAGGAGTACATGGAGACCCTGCGTCAGATCAACGATGAAGTGTTCTACATTTCCGGTGTCGACCGTTCGGGCCTCAAGTCGCTGTGGAGTCCGAGCGTACGCTGGACCGAGGTAACGGAGGAGGGCTTCGCCGGTGGTGAAGTGATTCCCCAGAGCTACAACGGCTCCCAGCAAAGCCTCGATTTATTGCGCAACAACGTGCTCAAGTCCGGGCAGGTCGGGCGGTTGGTGGCCAACGACTTCAAGTCGAGCATCGTCGACATTCCGTTGCTGGAGTCCTACCCGGACCCGCAGGACCAGGGCAAGTTGCTGGCGCTGGACTACCGGAAATTCTCCCACGAGCTGGAAGAAAAGATCCGCGACAAGTTCGAAGCCCAGAACCCTAACGTACAGATCCACATCGTCGGTTTCGCCAAGAAGGTCGGTGACCTGATCGACGGACTGGTCATGGTGGTGATGTTCTTCGGCATCGCCTTTGTCATCACCCTGATCCTGTTGTACTGGTTCACCCACTGCATGCGCAGCACCGTGGCGGTGTTGAGTACGACGCTGGTGGCGGTGGTCTGGCAGCTCGGCTTGATGCACTTTTTCGGCTTCGGGCTTGATCCCTACTCGATGCTGGTGCCATTCCTGATCTTCGCCATCGGTATTTCCCACGGCGTGCAAAAGATCAACGGTATTGCCTTGCAGTCCAGTGAGGCGGACAACGCACTCACTGCCGCGCGGCGCACCTTCCGCCAACTGTTCCTGCCGGGGATGATCGCGATCCTCGCGGATGCGGTGGGTTTTATCACGCTGCTGATCATCGATATCGGTGTGATCCGTGAACTGGCCATTGGCGCGTCCATCGGCGTGGCGGTGATCGTGTTCACCAACCTGATCCTGCTGCCGGTAGCGATTTCCTACGTCGGCATCAGCAAACGCGCCGTCGAACGCAGCAAGAAAGACGCGACCCGCGAGCATCCGTTCTGGCGCCTGCTGTCGAACTTTGCCAGCCCGAAAGTTGCACCAATCTCCATTGCCCTGGCACTGATCGCCTTCGGTGGCGGCCTCTGGTACAGCCAGAACCTGAAAATCGGCGACCTTGACCAAGGCGCTCCGGAACTGCGTCCGGACTCGCGCTACAACAAGGACAACAACTTCATCATCAGCAACTACTCCACCAGTTCCGATGTGTTGGTGGTGATGGTCAAGACCAAGTCCGAAGGTTGCTCGCGCTACGAAGCCATGGCGCCGATCGACGAACTGATGTGGAAGATGCAGAACACCGAGGGCGTGCAGTCGGCGATTTCCCTGGTGACCGTGTCCAAGCAAATGATCAAGGGGATGAACGAAGGCAACCTGAAATGGGAAACCCTGTCGCGTAACCCGGATGTGCTGAACAACTCCATCGCCCGTGCCGATGGCCTGTACAACAACAGTTGCTCCCTGGCGCCGGTCCTGGTGTTCCTCAACGATCACAAGGCCGAAACGCTCGACCGCGCCGTTCATGCCGTGCAGGAGTTCGCCAAGGAAAACAACAAGGACGGTCTGGAGTTCATCCTTGCTGCGGGTAACGCCGGGATCGAGGCGGCCACCAACGAGGTGATCAAGGAATCCGAGCTGACCATCCTGATCCTGGTGTACATCTGCGTCGCGACCATGTGCATGATCACCTTCCGCTCCTGGGCGGCGACCCTGTGCATCGTGCTGCCGCTGGTGCTGACCTCGGTGCTCGGCAACGCCCTGATGGCATTCATGGGCATCGGCGTGAAAGTCGCGACCCTGCCAGTGGTGGCGCTCGGGGTGGGGATTGGCGTGGACTACGGGATCTACATCTACAGCCGTCTGGAAAGCTTCCTGCGTGCCGGCCTGCCGCTGCAAGAGGCGTATTACCAGACGCTGAAATCCACCGGTAAGGCCGTGTTGTTCACCGGTCTGTGCCTGGCCATCGGCGTGTGCACCTGGATCTTCTCGGCCATCAAGTTCCAGGCCGACATGGGCCTGATGCTGACCTTCATGCTGCTATGGAACATGTTCGGTGCACTGTGGCTGCTGCCAGCGCTGGCACGGTTCCTGATCAAACCGGAGAAACTGGCGGGGCAGAAGGGCAATTCGTTGTTTGCTCACTGATCGGTCGCTGAAACAAAAAAGCCGCAACCAAGGTTGCGGCTTTTTTACATCTCAAATTTCACACCAAACACCTGTGGGAGCGGGCTTGCTCGCGAAGGCGGTTGTACATTCTACATCTCTGGTGGCTGACACTTCGCCTTCGCGAGCAAGCCCGCTCCCACATTGGATTTGTGGTGGCTATGAGAGATCGGTACCGAGCACCACATTCAGCGCACTGCGCGCATCGTCGAGCTGTACCAGCGTCGCATGCCGCGCACCCAAGGCATCACGATTCTCGATCGCGGTGAGAATCGCCTTGTGCCGTGGCAACGCCAGTTCATGCAGGTTCGGCCGCTGGTTGGAATGCTTCAAGGCTTCGGCAATGGCTACCGACAGCATGTTGCAAAGATTCGCCAACAGGTCGTTGTGGGTCGCGTCGGCGATGCGGCTGTGGAAATCCAGGTCCGGTTGCAGCAAGGCTTCCGGCGTCGGAGCCGCTTCCATGCGTTGGTAGGCTTCACCGATGGAGGCGATGTCATCGTCCGTGGCGAACTGCGCCGCGAGGGCGGCCGCCGCCGGTTCGATGATGCTGCGCACGCTGGTCAGCAGGCTGAAAAATTCATTCTGCGGGCTGCTTTGCATCAGCCAGTGCAGCACGTCCGGGTCGAGCATGTGCCAATCCCGGCGCGGCTTGACCACAGTGCCGACCCGTGGACGGGAATACACCAGACCCTTGGCGACCAACACCCGAGTGGCTTCGCGCAGCACCGGCCGGCTGACCGCGTACTCCTCGCACAGCAGAGCCTCGGCGGGCAGTTTGTCGTCCGGCTTGAATCGTCCCGAAACGATCTGCATGCCCAGTTCCTGGACGATGCGCGAGTGCATGCTTTTGCGGTCGGAGGGTTTGCGGTAATCCATGGGGAACGGCGCGATCCTGTGCGATGAGGTGCGCGCATGATAACAGGCGCGGCGAGTGATGGTCGCTAGAGCTGGATTGTGAAGGAAACAGAGAACAAATGTGGGAGCGAGCTTGCTCGCGAAGGCGGAGTGTCAGACAACGAAGACGTTGAATGATAAACCGCCTTCGCGAGCAAGCCCGCTCCCACATTGGATGAGTGGAGTTAGTGAGAGTGGCGCGGCACCTCGGCGCCACGGCAGCCGACGAGGAAGTCAAAGTCGCAGCCCTGATCCGCTTGCAGCACATGGTCGATGTACAGCTGACGATAGCCACCCACGATCAACTGCTGTGGCGGTTGCAGGTCGGCCATGCGCGCTGCCAGTTCGGCGTCCGGAATGTCCAGGTGCAGACGGCCGTTGGCGCAATCGAGTTCGATCCAGTCGCCTTCTTTCACCGTCGCCAAAGGCCCGCCCGCCGCAGCTTCAGGCGCCACGTGCAGGACAACGGTGCCGTACGCCGTGCCGCTCATGCGTGCGTCGGAAATCCGCACCATGTCGGTCACGCCCTGGGCCAGCAGCTTGGCCGGCAAGCCCATGTTGCCGACTTCGGCCATACCCGGATAACCCTTCGGCCCGCAGTTTTTCATCACCAGAATCGAGTTGGCATCCACGTCCAGTTCCGGATCGTTGATTCGCGCCTTGTACATGTCGAAGTTCTCGAACACCACCGCACGCCCGCGATGCTGCATCAGTTCGGCACTGGCGGCGGACGGTTTGAGCACGGCACCAAGAGGGGCCAGGTTGCCGCGCAACACGCAGATGCCGCCGTCGGCGCGGATCGGGTTGTCGAGGGTGCGGATCACTTCGTCCTGGCCGTAGATCGGTGCGTCCTTGGTGTTCTCGCCGAGGGTTTTGCCGTTGACGGTCATGGCGTTCGGGTTGGGAATCAGATTGGCTTCACCGAGGCGACGCAACACCGCCGGCAGGCCGCCGGCGTAGTAGAACTCTTCCATCAGGAAGCGTCCGGACGGTTGCAGGTCGACGATGGTCGGCATGCCGCGACCGATGCGGGTCCAGTCGTCCAGGTCCAGTTCCACGCCGATCCGACCGGCGATGGCTTTCAAGTGGATCACCGCGTTGGTCGAACCGCCGATGGCGGCGTTCACGCGAATGGCGTTTTCAAACGCTTCTTTGGTGAGGATCTTCGACAGCTTCAAGTCTTCGCGAACCATCTCCACCGCGCGCATGCCGGACATGTGCGCCAACACATAACGGCGCGCGTCGACCGCAGGAATCGCCGCGTTGTGGGGCAGGGAAGTGCCCAGTGCTTCAGCCATGCAGGCCATGGTCGAGGCAGTGCCCATGGTGTTGCAGGTGCCCGCCGAACGGGACATGCCGCCCTCGGCCGCAAGGAAATCGTCGATGGTGATGGTGCCGGCCTTGACCTGTTCGCTGAGCTGCCACACCACCGTGCCCGAGCCAATATCCTGGCCCTTGTGTTTGCCGTTGAGCATTGGCCCACCGGTGACGACGATGGCCGGCACGTCGCAACTGGCGGCGCCCATCAGCAGCGCCGGGGTGGTTTTGTCGCAGCCGGTCAGCAACACCACGCCATCGATCGGGTTGCCGCGAATGGCTTCTTCAACGTCCATGCTCGCCAGGTTACGAGTGAGCATGGCGGTGGGGCGCAGGTTCGACTCGCCGTTGGAGAACACCGGGAATTCCACGGGAAAGCCCCCGGCCTCGATCACTCCGCGCTTGACGTGCTCCGCAATCTGGCGGAAATGCGCGTTGCACGGGGTCAGCTCCGACCAGGTGTTGCAAATGCCGATGATCGGCTTGCCATGGAACTGGTGGTCGGCGATGCCCTGATTCTTCATCCAGCTGCGGTACATGAAGCCGTTTTTGTCGGCGGTGCCAAACCATTGGGCGGAGCGCAGGGTGGGTTTTTTATCAGACATGATCGATTCTCTTATTGTATGACTATATTGTTCGAGCTGAGGCGTAACATAAGCGCAATTTCCACGGTTTGGAAGTGTTGTTGAGCAAATAGTATTACTATATAGTCGCGTTCAACGGAGGGATGGCCCTGGCGGTTTTCGGCGAGAGGCGTCCCCCGAGGTTCTATAACAACAACAATCGGAGACCGATCTCATGAGCCAGGAACTGCGGCTTATTCGTCGCATCACGCTGAAACTGATTCCTTTCCTGATCCTGCTGTACCTGATCGCCTATGTGGATCGCTCCGCCGTGGGGTTCGCCAAGCTGCACATGGGCGCCGACATCGGCCTGGGTGACGCGGCTTACGGCCTGGGCGCAGGGCTGTTCTTCATTGGCTACTTCCTGCTGGAGATCCCCAGCAACCTGATGCTTGACCGCTTTGGCGCGCGGCGCTGGTTCGCGCGGATCATGGTCACCTGGGGCGCCATCACCATCGGCATGGCGTTCGTCCAGGGCCCGAACAGCTTCTATGTGATGCGCTTTCTGCTGGGTGCGGCCGAAGCCGGGTTCTTCCCGGGCGTTCTGTACTACATCACCCAATGGTTCCCGGTTCGCCATCGCGGCAAGATCCTCGGGTTGTTCATCCTGTCCCAACCCATCGCGATGATGATCACCGGCCCGGTGTCCGGCGGTTTGCTTGGCATGGACGGCATTCTCGGTCTGCACGGCTGGCAGTGGCTGTTCATCGTCATCGGCATGCCGGCAATCCTGCTGACCTGGCCGGTGCTGCGCTGGTTGCCGGACGGTCCGCAGCAAGTGAAATGGATGTCCCAGGCTGAAAAGGACTGGCTCAGCGGCGAGTTGAAAAAGGACCTGGAAGCCTACGGCCAGACCCGCCACGGTAATCCGCTGCACGCCCTCAAGGACAAACGCGTCTTGCTACTGGCGTTGTTCTACCTGCCGGTGACGTTGAGCATTTATGGCCTGGGCCTGTGGTTGCCGACCTTGATCAAGCAGTTCGGCGGCAGCGATCTCACCACCGGGTTTGTGTCGTCGGTGCCCTACATCTTCGGGATTATCGGGTTGCTGATCATTCCGCGCAGTTCCGACCGCTTGAATGACCGCTACGGTCACCTGGCCGTGCTGTATGTGTTGGGTGCGATCGGCCTCTTCCTCAGCGCCTGGCTGACAGTGCCGGTGCTGCAACTGGCGGCATTGTGCCTGGTGGCATTCGCGCTGTTTTCCTGCACCGCGGTGTTCTGGACCTTGCCGGGTCGCTTCTTTGCCGGCGCCAGTGCGGCGGCGGGGATCGCCTTGATCAACTCGGTAGGCAACCTCGGTGGCTACATTGGTCCGTTCGTGATCGGTGCGCTGAAGGAATACACCGGCAATCTGGCATCGGGGCTGTATTTCTTGTCATGCGTGATGGTGTTCGGTCTGGTGCTGACCGGCGTCGTTTATCGCCTGCTGGAGCGCAAGCACGTGTTGTCGACCGAACAGTTTGCGGCGAGTGCTCGTGGTGCGACACGAACCCAGCCAGAGGGCTGACCCCAATCAAATGTGGGAGCGGGCTTGCTCGCGAAAGCGGTGTGTCAGCCAACTTCAATGTTGAATGTCCAATTGCATTCGCGAGCAAGCCCGCTCCCACATCAGTTTTGCGGAGTTTTCGAGATGTGTTTACAGGAGAAAATCATGCGTTTAGTTCAGTTCGAATTGAGTAACGGCGAGCGCCGCGTCGGCGTGGTCGAGGAGGGCCTGGTGCGCGAAGTCCAGGACGCGCGCACGGTCCGCGACCTGGCACTGGCGGCGATCGAGGCGGGCGTGAATCTGCAGCAACAGGTGAACACCCTGGGCCTGGGCATCAGCCACGACTATGCCGAACTGCTGGCCACGCTGCGCATCCTGCCGCCGCTGGATCACCCGGACCCGGCGCACTTGCTGGTCAGCGGTACCGGCCTGACCCATTTGGGCAGCGCGTCGGCCCGGGACAAAATGCATCAGCAGGCCGGCGACGAAGCCGCAATGACCGACACCATGCGCATTTTCAAGTGGGGCGTGGAGGGCGGTAAACCGGCGACCGGCCACGCGGGTGTGCAACCGGAATGGTTCTACAAAGGTGATGGCAGCATTGTCGTGCGCCCCGGACAACCGTTCCCGCTACCGCCGTTTGCCGAAGACGCCGGTGAAGAGCCGGAACTCAGCGGTCTGTATGTCATCGGCCACGACGGAAAGCCTTATCGCCTCGGTTTTGCCGTGGGCAACGAGTTCTCCGATCACGTGATGGAGCGCAAGAATTACCTCTATCTGGCCCATTCGAAACTGCGTAGTTGCAGCTATGGCCCGGAACTGCGGGTCGGCGAACTGCCGCAACACTTGGCCGGCACCAGTCGCATTTTGCGTGACGGTGAGGTGCTGTGGCAGAACGAATTCCTCAGTGGCGAAGCCAATATGTGCCACAGCCTGGAAAACCTCGAATACCACCATTTCAAGTACAGCCAGTTCCTGCGCCCGGGGGATGTGCACGTTCACTTCTTCGGTACCGCGACCCTGTCCTTCGCCGACGGCATCCGCACCCAGCCGGGTGATGTCTTCGAAATCAGCCAGGCCGAGTTCGGTGCGCCATTGATCAACGGCATCCAAACCGTCGAAGCCGCGTTCGAACCCGGCACCGTCGGCACCCTTTAAGGAGATACCCCATGAGCCAGATCCTTGGTCACAACTACATCGGCGGTCAGCGCAGCGCAGCCGGCACTATCATCGTCAACAGCGTTGATGCCAACACGGGCGAAACCTTACCCCATGATTTCTACCAGGCCACCGGGGAAGAAGTCGACGCCGCAGCCAACGCTGCCGCCACGGCTTACCCGGCCTATCGCAGCCTGAGTGCCGAGCGTCGGGCGCAGTTTCTCGAGGCCGTCGCCGATGAACTGGACGCCTTGGGTGATGAGTTCGTGGCCGTGGTCTGCCGGGAAACCGCATTGCCTGCCGCACGGATTCAAGGCGAGCGTGGTCGCACCAGCGGGCAGATGCGTCTGTTCGCCAAAGTCCTGCGTCGCGGTGATTTCTACGGGGCGCGGATCGACCAGGCTTTGCCCGAGCGCAAGCCGTTGCCGCGTCCTGATCTGCGTCAGTACCGCATCGGCCTCGGACCGGTCGCCGTGTTTGGCGCGAGTAATTTCCCCTTGGCGTTCTCGACTGCTGGCGGCGACACCGCTTCGGCACTGGCGGCGGGCTGTCCGGTGGTGTTCAAGGCGCACAGCGGCCACATGGCCACGGCCGAACTCGTCGCCGATGCAATCATCCGCGCCGCAGAAAAAACCGCGATGCCCGCGGGTGTGTTCAACATGATCTACGGTGGTGGGGTCGGCGAAGCGCTGGTCAAGCACCCGGCGATTCAGGCCGTTGGCTTCACCGGTTCGCTGAAAGGTGGTCGCGCGCTGTGCGACATGGCCGCAGCACGTGCGCAACCGATCCCGGTGTTTGCCGAGATGTCGAGCATCAACCCGGTGATCGTGTTGCCCCAGGCGCTCGCCGCACGTGCGGAAAGTGTCGCCCGCGACCTGACTGCTTCGGTGGTTCAGGGCTGTGGTCAGTTCTGCACCAATCCGGGCCTGGTGATCGGTATTCGCTCGCCGCAGTTCAGTGCGTTCGTGCAGCAGGTGGCCGGGCTGATGGCGGATCAACCGGCGCAAACCATGCTCAACGCCGGGACCTTGAGCAGCTATGGCAAGGGCTTGCAGAAACTCCTCGCACACCCGGGCATCGAGCATCTGGCGGGCAGCCCGCAGCAAGGCAGTCAGGCGCAGCCGCAATTGTTCAAGGCCGACGTCAGCCTGCTGATCAACGGCGATGAAGTGCTGCAAGAGGAAGTGTTCGGCCCGACCACGGTGTTCGTCGAAGTGGCGGATCAGGCGCAACTGAGTGCTGCGTTGAACGGCCTGCACGGGCAACTGACGGCGACCATCATTGGCGAACCGGCAGACTTCGCGCAGTACGGCGAGCTGACCGCGCTGCTGGAACAGAAGGTCGGGCGGATCCTGCTCAACGGCTATCCGACGGGGGTGGAAGTCTGCGATTCGATGGTGCATGGCGGGCCGTATCCGGCAACGTCCGATGCCCGAGGTACGTCGGTGGGCACATTGGCCATCGACCGTTTCCTGCGTCCGGTGTGCTTCCAGAACTACCCCGACAGTTTGCTGCCGGAGGCGTTGAAGAATGGCAACCCGTTGCGCATTCAGCGCCTGGTGGATGGCCAACCATCCCGCGACGCGCTCTAACGGTTCAACGCAAACCCTGTGGAAGCGGGCTTGCTCGCGAAGGCGGAGTGTCAGTCGACATTGATGTTGGATGTGATGGCCTCTTCGCGAGCAAGCCCGCTCCCACTTTTGTTCGGTGTCGTGCGCGAATGTTGTGATCGACACTGCTCCACTGTGGGAGCGGGCTTGCTCGCGAAGGCGGCCCGACAGTCAGCATGATGTTGGATGTGCCACCGTTTTCGCGGGCGAGGTCGCTTTCACATTGAGCTATCATTGCGTCTTTCCCATTCAAAGATTGACTGCCATGACTGCTGTAACCGACACCTTGCTCGCCACCCTCGAACACTGCGATATGGTGGAAATCGACGGGCTGCACGCCTTCGAATTCTCCCTCGATGAAGACGATAATCTGCACATCGAATGCATAGACGGCCGTGCGTCCAAGCACTGGGAGTTCACCCCGGCCGAAGTCGAGGCTGCGACCTTCGATCCAACCCTGCAAAGCTGGCTGCTCACCGGCAGTTCCGGTGAGCACCGGTTGGTGTGCATGACCGCGTTTCGCGGTGATGACGACGAGGAAGAAGCGAATGAGGATGCGTAATCTCTGGCCACTGTTGATCGCCGGCAGCGTCGGCGCGATGGGTTTTCAGGTCGCGTCGGCCGACGACTATCAGTTGCTGGTCGGTTCGTATACCGCTGGCCCGAGCCAGGGGATTTATCGCCTGAACTTCGATGCCACAACCGGGCAGATCGACGCGAAGCCGCTGCAAGTGATCAAGAGCGAAAACCCGTCCTGGCTGACCCTGTCCAAGGATCAGCAGCACCTGTTCGCAGTCAACGAAAACGGCCCGGGCCAGGCTGATCCGGTCGGGCGTGTCAGCAGTTATGCGGTCGATCCCAAAACCCATGCGCTGAGCCTGATCAATCAGGTGCAGAGCCTGGGCAACGAACCGACGCATTCAAGCTTCAGCGCCGATGCCAGCCACGTGTTCGTCAGCAACTATTCGGTGGCGGAAGATCCGGGTGGAACCCTGGCGGTATTGCCCGTGGGCGCCGACGGCATGCTTAAACCCGTGGTGCAAATGAGCAGCCATCCGTCCAGCCGGGTCAATCCCGAGCGGCAGATGTCGGCGCATGTGCATTCGACGGTCTCGTCCCCAGACGGCCAGTACGTGTTTTCCAATGACCTGGGCTCTGACAAGATCTTTGTCTATCGCTTCGATCCCAAGGCCAACCCGGACCTGCCGTTGACCGCAGCCACCCCCGCATCCGTTCAGTTGCCACCCGGCAGCGGACCACGGCATCTGCTGTTCAGCGCCGATAGCAAGCACGCCTGGTTGACCATGGAAATGAGCGCGCAGGTCGCCGTGTTCGATTACAAGGACGGCAAGCTTACGCAAACGCAGATGGTCGACCTGGCGGCGGGCCAGCCCGCTTCGGACAAGGCGGCCGCTGCGCTTCACGCCTCAGCCGATGGCAAGTTCCTCTACGTCAGCAACCGTGGCACGGCCAATCAGTTGCTGGTGTTCGCCATCGACCCTGCGACCGGCCACCTCAAGGAGCTGCAGCGTCGCGCGGTGGAGGGTGACCACCCCCGGGAGTTCAGTCTCGACCCGAGTGGCAAGTTCTTGTTGATCGCCGCCCAGAAGAGCAACCAGATTGTCGTCGTCGAGCGCGATACCAAGAGTGGTCTGCTGGGTAAAACCGTGCAGAAATTGCCGATGGAAGCCCCGAGCGATCTCAAGTTCCTGGTGCGTCAATAGGCCGCAGGCCCCGGTTGATGGGGCCTGCATCCTTCTATTAATGACGCTGATATCTGCTACTGCTACAAAAGATTTCAAGGCGTCAACCTCGAAGGTTAAGTTTGCTCCACGGCCCCACCGGGCAAGCAAGCCAACTGACTTCGAGGAACACCTGCATGAACTTCAATCTCTTCTCCGTCATCGCCGCATCTGCTATCTCGGCCACCGTTGCACTGCCTGCCAGCGCCAACGTTGAAATCAGCGAGAAAAAATCCCACAACCAGAGCTACACCCAAAAATACCTGCAACAGAGCGCCAACTTCTACGCGGCTCTGGATCACAAAAGCCAACACTGAAATTCAAGCCCTGCACCCTTTATGCAGGAGCGAAGTCACTTGCGCGAATCGAGCTGAAGAGCTTTGGAAAGCATGAGTGATGTCGCTCCTGCATAACGCATTTCCGACAGCATCATATTGCTATCAAGGTAGTGCTTGATATCACATGGCCATGAGTTTAGATTTGCCGCTGATGTATTGACTCCTTCTCTAATAAAAAGGATCGACAGCATGGCGATGCGTCTGGCCGTGGCTCTTCTGTTTCTCTATTCGACCCCGATTCTATCGGCTGCACCGCCCATTCCCGGTGAGCCGGATGTCGCTCACGAACGCTTGATTAGTTTTATCAAAGGCTGAAATAGACTGGCTTAATGATCAACGAAGCTGATGGTTACTATGGATAAGCCTGAGTGGTTATCCCCGCTTCTTTGATCGATTCTGTGGGCATCGAAACATGCCTACGGAGAACATCATGGCCAGCACAATCCTCACTTCTGCCAAACGCGGCGCCTACGTGGCGATCGGTCTTTACCTGGCCCTGGTGCTGGTTGTGAGCCTTTCGCCGCAGTCGCAACAAACCTACGAAACACCGATTCAAGTCGCACATCCTGGTATCCAGTTTGAACACCGCGCGCAACAGGCGATGGTCGATCAGGCTGATCTCGCAGGAGTCGGCGGAGCATGAAAGGTCGTAGACTTTGGGTCATCGCCTTCCTGGCGTTCATGACCAACGGAGCCTCCTTGTTGGGGATCGGGCAGGGCTCGGCGGGATCGGTGGCCCGGGCCATCGAGGCAAATCACAACATCGCTCGCAACATTGATACCGCCAAGGCCTTGGCCCTGCTGGCCGGCAATCCGCCGTTGAGAACCTCGGTTGAATTCTTCGGGCCATTTCACGTGGATTGCTCGGCGTTGGGGATGTGTGCGGTGTTGGCCTGAGCCTCGCTCCTACAGAACGCGGTTATTTTTGCATCACGCCGGTAAATAGCTCCGACGCCAGAAACCGCTGCAACCAGGCTTGCAACCGCAGAAAAGGCGTCTGTCCGAACCACTCGCGATCCACATGGGCAAACTGCCGCACGAACGGCATCAGCGCCACATCCGCCAGGCTTGGATGCTCGGCGAGCAAATAGTCCCGCCCCTCCAGCAACTCATCGAGCTTGCGCAAAAACACCTCGCCCTCGGCGCGGTAAAACGCCATCGGCTGCTCGGGATAACGCTCGGCGTATTTGTAGTGATTCAGATGCACCTTGAACACCTGATCGTTCTCTTCGATCAGTTCAGCGATGCGTTGTTGCCCAACCGGATCATCCTTCAGCAGCCAATCCTGCGGATCGTTCTGCGCCAGGGCCCAGCGCATGATCGCCAGGCTTTCATCGATCACCTGACCCTCGACGCTCAGCACCGGCACCGTGCCTTTGCTCGACAGCGCGAGCATCTCGGCAGGCTTGGCCTTCAGGCTGACTTCGACGATCTGCACCGCCACGCTTGAATAGCGCAAGGCCATGCGTGCCCGCATGGCGTACGGGCAGCGACGGAAGGAATACAGCGTGGTCATTTCACCTCCAGAGTACTCAGACCGTTGCCCTGACGGCGGACCTGAATCTGCACCGGAATCCGTTCGTGCATTTCCTGAACATGGGAAATCACCGCGACCTTGCGACCCTGGGCCTGCAAGCCGTCAAGCGCGTCCATGGCCAGTTGCAGGGATTCCGGATCGAGACTGCCGAAGCCTTCGTCGATGAACAGCGATTCAATTTTCAGCGTACTCGAAGCCATCGATGCCAGGCCGAGCGCCAGGGCCAGCGACACCAGGAACGTCTCGCCGCCGGACAGCGAGTGCACCGAACGCAGTTCGTCGCCCATCTCGGTGTCCATCACCAGCAACCCCAGCATGCTGCCGCCACGTTTCAAGCGATAGCGCCGTACCAGTTGCCGCAACTGGACGTTGGCGTGGTGCACCAGCAAATCGAGGTTGTAGGCCTGGGCGATCTTGCGGAAGGTGTCGCCGGTGGCCGAGCCGATCAACGCATTCAAGCGCGCCCAGCGCTGGTACTCGGTGTAGGCGTCGGCGATCTGCTGCGCCAAAGCCTGGTTGGCATTTTGTCGACGCTGATCCTCGGCTTGTTCGGCACGCAGCTCAGCGCAGCGGTGTTCGCTGGCGTTGAACAGGGTTTGCAGCTCGGCCAGTGCCGTAGCCAGTTGCTCGGCGTCGAGATTGCCGTTGTGCTGCGCCTGATGATTAACCAAGCGCTGATCCCGCTCCTGCAGCAAAACCTTGGCCTGTTCGATGGCTTTTTCGCTTTGCTGCCATTGCTGACGCAGTGCGCTGACCTGTTGGTCGTCGACACTCAGCAATTCCTCCAGGCCACCGTCGTCCAGCTCTGGATGCAACGCACGCCAGTCGGCGATCTTGCTGCTCAACTCGCGATCTTCGGCTTCCAGCGCTTGTGAGCGTTCTTGCTGCGCCTTCAATTCTGCCGCCAGTTGCACCAATCGTGTGCGGACCGTTTGCAGTTCCTGATTGGCCGTCGCCTCGGCATTGCGCGCCTGTTCGACGGCTTGATCCAGTTGCTGCTGCCACTGCTCGGCGCTGCTGTGTACACCAAGCAATTGCGTCAGTTTCTGCTGGCAAGCGTGTTGCTGCTCGGCAAGGGCGGTGAACTGCTGCTGGGCGGTTTGCAGCTGCTGGGCGCGCGTCTGCTGGCGGTCTTGCTCTTTTTCCAGCGTTTGCTGACGTTGTTGCTGTTCGCTGAGTTCATCGCGCTGCTGGTCGAGTTGCTCCAGACGCTGGGCGATTTGCCGGTCGAGTTGCATGAAGGTGGCGGCGGGTTCGTGGCGCAACGCTTGCAGCGTGTCGGCCGGGAGCAGGGTGCTGAACGCCGTCAACTCTTCGTCCAGGCGCTGGCGATCACTGCTCAATTCACGTTGCTGGTTGGCCAGATGCTGGGTCGCTTGCTGACTCGCCGCTTCGGCGCTGCGCAGTTGCTGGGCAAGCCGCGCAGCGTCCTGTTGCAGGGTGAGCAGGGCGGTTTGCCGTTGTTCGTCCTGGGCGATGCTCTGGTTCAACTGGCTGTTTTGTTGCGTCAGCCAGGCATCGCGTTTGGTCGCGTCCTGGGCCAGCAACTGCACCGACAGCGGGTGCGCATCGAGGCTTGGCGTCAGGCCCTGTTGCTGCATGGCCAGTTGTTCCTGCTGTTGCAGGAGTTCTTTTTGCTGGGCAATCAAGCCACCGACTTCAGCCCGCAGGTCGGTGAGTTTTTCCTTGAGCAGATCAACGGCTTTCTGGGCGTTGGCCTGTTCGCTTTCATCATGCCGACCGAGGCTTTGCAGCAGCGCTTCGGGCTGATGATAGGGATGATCCGGGCTGCCACAGACCGGGCACGGTTGATCGTCCTGCAATTGCTCGCGCAGTTCTTCGACACTGGCGCTGCGAGCCAGGCGCTGACGCTCCAGTAACTCGCGGGTGACGGTCAGGGTCTGTTCGGCGACGGTCAGTTCGTTCCTGGTTTTCACACCGTCCTGGGTCAGGCGGTCGCGCTCTTGCTGGGCCGCCAGTTGACGCTGCTGGAGTTCGGCGGCGCGTTTGTCCAGGTCCTGCTGACTGGCCCACAGCCGCGTCAACTCTTCGAAGGCCCGCAGTTGCTTGCGGTTGTCTTGCAACAGGCTGCCGAGAATCTGGATCTGCTCGGCCACCGCTTCGGGTTCGGCGCCGGCTTCTTTGTAAAGGACTTCCAGTTGCTGCTTTTGTGCGGCCAGTTCCTCGCCGGCTTTGGAGGCACTGTGTTCCAGTGCGGCCAGTTCGGCCTGGCCTTTATTCAGGCGATTGCCGACCAGCATCAGTTGTTGCAGGCGATCGCGGTAGGCGTTCCAGGCGTCACTCAACGGTGCCAGATGGGTGCTCTGCTCAAGCTCACCGGCAATCCGCTGCAACCGCTCGGCAACTTGCTTTTGTTGGTCGAGCAAACCTTGAATCGTGCTTTGACCCTGGGTGCAGGCCAGTTCCGCTTGCTGCTTGAGGTCGGCACTGAGCCCGGCCTCTTTAACGAGGCGGGCGAGGGTGCTTTGCTCTTCAAAAGCCTGACGCAACAGCGGTGCGCTGGTGGCGTGTTGGCTCTGGGCTTCGGTCAGTGCAGTGTGGGCACTGTTGACGCTGTGTTCGAGTTGAGCCTGGCGCGCATGCAGTTCTTGTTGCTGCTGAATGTGCTGCTGAATCTGCGCGGCCAGCGGAGTGAGCCGGGCGGTCAGTTCAGTCTTGCGGGCGAACTGGTGCCGTTGCGGTGCCAGGTGCTCAAGCCTTGTCAGCTTCAAACGCTCGCCGGCCAGACCGTCCCAATGCTGTTGCGCGCTGTGAAGTTGTTCGGTTGCGCTCTGTTGCTCGTCCTGCAACTGACGCAGATCCTTGAGCCAGGTGTGTTGCAGCTCCAGTTGCTTGAGCTGCGCCTGCTGGGTCTTGAGTTGTTGCTGCGCCTCGTTGAAGCGCTCATCCAGTTCGGCCCTGGCTTCGGGTGACAGCGGCGTGACCCCGGTGGCCTGATCCTGCAACAGCTTGTGAGCTTCGCGCGCTTCTTTGGTCTTGTCGAAAGCGCGGCGGCCGAGGCGGGTGTAGAGCGCCGTGTCCGTGAGTTTTTCCAGCAGTTCGCTGCGTTCGTTGTCGTTGGCCTTGAGGAAGGCACTGAATTCGCTCTGGGCAAGCAGCACGGCGCGGGTGAACTGCTCGAAGTTCAGGCCCAGTACGGATTCGAGCTGGACTTTGAAATCGACTTTCTGACTGGCCAGCAGTTGATCCTGATCGATGTCGCGCAAACTCTGACGGCTGGCTTGCAGCTTGCCGCCGGCTTTCTCCCGGGCGCGATTGGCTTCCCAGCGAGCGCGGTAGCGACGGCCGTCGATGCCCACGAAATCCACTTCGGCGTACCCTTCACCTGTGCCGCGACGCAGCAGCGTGCGGGGGTCGCCCGTGCCGATTTCACCGTCGGCGTCCGGCGCTTTGGCCGAGACCTGAGCATTGCTCAGCCGCGGCACGGCGCCGAACAACGCCAGGCAAAGGGCGTCGAGCAAGGTGCTTTTACCGGCGCCGGTCGGCCCGGTGATGGCGAACAAGCCGGCGCTGGCCAGCGGTTCGGCAGTGAAGTCGATTTCAAATGGCCCGGCCAATGAGGCGAGGTTTTTCAGGCGGATCGCGAGGATCTTCATGGTTGTTCGCTCTCCATCTGCACATCCTGCAACAGCTCGGCAAAGTCCTTGAGGGTTTGCTCATCGACCTCGCTGCCGTAACTGTCCTGCCAGGCGCGGCTGAACAGTTCCTGGGGCGTAAGCTGATCCAGTTCGATCAGCGTGATGCCGTCATCGCCGCCCTCGCGACTGCCATTGCCAGCGTATTCGGCGGCGATTCGCACCAGCCGCACGGCCTTGCCTTGCAGGGCAGTTTCCACCTGGTGACGCAAGTCGGGCTGCGGCTCGTCGAGGCGCACCCGGACTTCCAGCCAGGGTTGGCGTTGAAGGTCGGCGAGCAGATCGATGTTTGGCAGGTCCGCCAATTGCAAGAGGATTTCCGCCAGCGGCGCCGGGCCGATGCGTTGCAGGTTGACGGCGCGGGGAATCAGCTTCGGTTCGACGCTGACCAGGGTTTCGCCATCGAGTGTGATGTCGAGAACCTGATGTTGATAGCCGATTTCCGAGAACGACAACGGAATCGGCGAGCCGCTGTAGCGGATGCGTTCCTCACCGTTGACCTTCTGCGGCTTGTGCAAATGACCGAGGGCCACATAGCTGATGCTCGGCCCGAACAGGCTGGCAGGCAGGGCCTCAGCGTTGCCGATGATCAGGCTGCGCTCGGAGTCTTCGGACACCGAACCGCCGGCCATGTGCGCGTGGCTGATGGCGATCAGCGCCTGGCCGGGCTTGCGCTTGGCGTTGGCGGCTTCGATCAGCCATTCGTGAACCTGACCGATACCGCGCAGGTAGTTGTCGCCCAAATGCGCACCGGTCACTTCCGCTGGCCGCAGGAACGGCAGCGCCAGGCACCAGCCGGCAATGTCGCCGCTTGCATCCGGCAACGGCAGCAACAGACGGTCGGCGTCCAGTTGGCCATCATCGAGCCACAGCACCCGGCCCAACGCATGGGTGCGCAGTCGGCGCATCAACGGCGCGGGCAGTTCGATGCGCGAACCGGAGTCGTGGTTGCCGGCAATCATCACGATGGTCAGCAATGGCTGCTGTTCATGGGCGCTGACGATGAAATCGTAGAGGCGTTCCTGGGCTTTGACCGGCGGGTTCACCGTGTCGAAGATATCGCCGGCGACCAGCAGCACATCGGGCTGGTCCAGCTTCAGCTGACGCAGCAACCAATCGAGAAAGCAGGCGTGCTCGAAATCGCGTTCCTGGCCGTGCAGGTTTTGCCCAAGGTGCCAGTCGGAGGTGTGAAACAGACGCAAGGCAAACTCCGTAGGAAATAAGGTAATGGCCGCGAGGAAATTGATAGCGGCGAAAAGGAAGTGAGTTTACTGGCAAACGCGTTCGAGGTGGTCAGGCGCCGAAACTGTGGCAGCCCCGAGTTACGGAAATACTCGATTGACGGTGGCAGCGGGCTTACTCGCGAAAGCGGTGGTTCAATCGCTGAAGATGCGCCGAATGTACCGGCCTCTTCGCGAGCAAGCCCGCTCCCACAGGTTCTGTTGCTTGACTGACTCGGAGAATTATTTGGGGTAGAGCGGCGGCAATCCGCTGTCACCCACCGGGTCCTGAACCCGCTCGGCAATAGGTATCGCCTTGATCGCCCGCCACAGGTCTTCACCTTGCCAATGCTGGCCGGTTTCACTGTAGAGCGCGCCGTTCAAGCCATCCAGCGCGTCGGACAGCGGTACGAAGCGGGCGGCCATGTCAGCCAGGGTTTCCGGTTGTTGCCGGGCCCAGGCATCGAGGGCCTGGCGGGTAGCGTGTGAATCATTCGCCTGGCACGCGCGCTTGAGGTCGTCGAGCACGGTGCGCGGGCTCGGGCCTGCCTGCGCGACACGCAGGATTGCCGGTTGCCAACGGGCGCGCCACCAGAGACCGAAGCCTAGCAGGGTGGTGCAGGCCAGGATCAGGGTGCTGAGTTTCCACCACCAAAGGGTTTCGCTGTCGGCACCGGAAATAACCTGTGGTGTGCCCGCCGGGGTGTCGACCATCAGGCCCGGATTGTTCGCCACTTGCAGGGTTCGAGCCGGCAGGCTGCTGTGTTCCAGATGGTCCTCGAAGGTGTTCCACCAGACCACTTCCACCGCCGGCAACTCGATTGCGCCGCTGCGCGTGGGCACCAGCGCTTCACGGTCTTCGCGACTGCCGACCAGGCCGCGCTCGCTGGTCTGGTTGCCCAATACCGGTTGATCCGGATAGCGCCGCAGGCCGTTGACGTCGGTGCCAGGCAGCGGCGGCAGTTGTGAGCTGGCCAGGCCTTCGGCCTTCATGATCAGGCTGCGGGTCAGCGAATCGCCGACCTGAGCGTGATCGGGTTCCGGATTCCAGCTTTCGCTCAGGCTGAGGCTGCGGGCCGGCAGCCACGGTACGTCGGCCGGGTAGCTGGACGGCTTGGCTTTGACTGACAGTGGGAGCGCGGCGGAACTGACGCGCATCAGCCTGCCGGATTTCGGCACTTGCGAGGTGGCCTCCTGAGGCGGTTTTGCGTCTACCAGCGCGGCGTTGAAGATCTGCGCCGGGATCATCAGTTCGCCACTCTGCTGCGGGTAGATCGCATAGCGCATCTCGATCACACCGTGGCGCAGGCCATTGATGTCCTTCTCGTAGGTGCGTGCCTCGCCCAATTGTTCGATGCGCACGTCGGGGATCTGCAAGGGCGGCAGGCTGCTGTCGTCGTACAGCGAAACCGAATGGTAGATGCGCAAGGTCAGGATCGCCTGGGCCTGCACGTAGACGCTGGTTTGATCGAGGCTGGCATCGATGAACACCGCCGCGCCGGTGTTCGCGTCGTCGCGGTTTTCGCTCTCGACCACTTGCACAGTGATTGGCTGGCTCTGCACGTCACCCAGTTGCAGGGGAGGGATCACCACGCTGCCGTTCTGTCGGGGTAGCAGGGTGATGATCCAGCGAGTGGTGGCGCGACTGTCGCCGTTCAGAGTGGTCAGCTGGTTGACCTGCCGGGTGCCGCGGACTTCGAACAACGGCTCCAGCGCCGCCAGGTCAGGCTTGCCGAACTGCGTCACGTCGCTGGACTCCAGCGTCAGTTCGACCGTTTCGCCGGAGTTCAGGCGGCTGCGATCCACGCTGGCGAGCAGCCCCGCGGCCTGGACCTGAACGGTGCCGAGCAAAAGGGCGGGCAGCAGCGCGAGCAAGTAGGCGGTGAAGCGGGTCATCGAGTTTTTTCCTGATTCTGATGTTGTTGCTGTTCGTACCAGAATTTGCGTCTGAGCAATTCACCCGGATCATCCGGAATCTTGCGTAGCCACTGCTCCAGCGCCTGGCGCTGTTCGCCATCGATGCTGTCGCTGGCTTGGCGCAAGGGCGGCGTGGTGCTTTGTTCATCCCCTAACTCGCTGCCCGGGACCTCATTGCTGCCAGGTTTCGGTGGCGTCGTGGGCGGCTGTTCGGTGTCCGATGCAGCCTGCTGGGCGTCGGTTTTCGGCTCGCCGTCGTTTGACGGTTGAGAAGCGGCGCCGGGTGGCGGTTCTTGCGTGGAGGCCTGGTTTTCGCCGTTTTCGGATTTGTCCGGCTCAACGGGGGGCGGTGTGGCTTTCTGCTTGATCAGATTTTCCACCAACGCCTTGTTGGTCAGCGCGGGGCGCAAATCCGGCTGCCGTTCCAGCGCCTGTTCGTAAGCATCCAGCGCAGCTTCCAACTCTCCGCTTTTGGCCAGGGCGTTGCCTCGATTGTAGTGGGCGTGTGCGTCGTTGCCTTCGGCAAACCGCTGGGCGGCGCCACTGTAGTCGCCGGCTTCATAGAGCGCCACACCCTGCCATTGTCGATTGTCGAAATGCTGCGCGGCCTCGGCCGGGCGCTTCTGCTTGAGCAAATGCAAACCCCGCTGATCGGGTCGCAGCCACAAATCTTCGAAATCGAAGGCATAGCTTGGTTGCGGCAGCAAAAACAACAGCGGCAGGCAGAACAGCCAGCCGCGACGCCCGGCGCAGGCCGCCAGCAATAACAGCGGCAACAACAGCCAGTAACCCTGATCGGCCCACGTGTCCAGACGCAGCGTCTGACCGTCGTTGCGCAAGTTGCGCGGGCCATCGAGCAAGCCGAGGGCGCGCAGGTCGGTATCATCCAGGCGGGCATGGCGATAACGCCCATCCAGGTCGCTGGCAAAGGCTTTCAGGCCGGGTTCGTCCAGATGCGGCACCAGAATTGCACCTTGGTCGTCCTTGAGAAAACTGCCGTCCTCCTGAGTGATCGGCGCCCCTTCGACGGTGCCAATGCCGAGCATCAGAAATTGCGTCGATTTGCCGTTCAGTGCCTGGCGAATGCCTTGGCGTTCCTGTTCGGTCAGCGTCGAACCGATCAGCAGGATCCGCCCGTCGCCCAGAGCGCCCTGATCCAGCAGGGCAAGGGCCTTGGTCACCGCCAGATCGGCGCGATGGCCGGCTTCGGGCATCAGCGACGGTTTGAGCGCGTCCAGCAGATTGCGACTGGTGGAGAGGTCATCCGACAGCGGCACCAGGGTGTGAGCGCTGCCGCTGTAAACGACGATTGCAGTCTGGGCGTCGCTGCGGTTTTGCAGCAGGTCGAACAGCTTGCGCCGGGCTTGTTCGAGCCGGTTGGGCGTCACATCGGTGGCGAGCATTTCCGGGGTCAGCTCCAGGACCACCACCAGCGGGTCGGCGGGTTTCTGGCTGGTTTGCTCGACACGCTCCCAGCTCGGCCCGATCAGCGCCAGAATGGTCAGCACCCAGGCCACACCGAGGGCCACCCACGGCAGCTTGCTGTCGCGACCGCTGCCACCACTGAGCAACGCCCGATGGAAGGCCGGCGGCAGAATCATCTGCCAACGCCCGGCACGTTTCTGCCGATGCCAGAGTTGCCAGAGCAGCCAGCCGAGCAACGGCAACAGCAGCAGCCACCAGGGGCGAAAAAAGAACGGCCAGAGCGCACTCATCGACGCCTCCGCAGGCGCAGGCGTTTCAGCCGCTGGCGCCAATCGGGTAATGGCGATTGCAAGAACAGATCCTTGGTAAACAAACGCTGCAAGGGGTTATCCGGCCAGCGCTCGCGGATCACCAGCAGCATGCTCAACAGCAGCGCCATCGCCAAAGGCCAGTGATACAACGCTTGAGCCGGGCGGGCCTGGGTCGGTTGCTGGGTCACGGGCTCCAGTTGATCGAGGGTGTCCTTGATGGTTTGCAGCTCTTTTGCGTCGCGGGCGCGGAAGTATTGGCCGCCCGTAGCTTCGGCAATGGCCTGCAAGGAGGGCTCGTCGAGATCCAGGCTTGGATTGACGCCGAGAAAACTCAGGGTGCCGGTTTGCTCCGGATCGGCGCCGATGCCGATGGGGTAGATTTTCACGCCTTCTATGGCGGCCAGTCGAGCGGCCGTGAGCGGTGCGATTTCTCCACCATTGTTGGCGCCGTCAGTGACCAGAATCAGCACGCGGCTTTGGGCCGGACGCATGCGTAGACGTTTAAGGGCCAAGCCGATGGCATCGCCAATGGCGGTGTTCTTGCCGGCGATGCCGATCCGCGCTTCGTCGAGCCACACGCGCACGGTGTGTCGATCAAACGTCAGCGGCGCTTGCAGGTACGCCTGGCTGCCGAACAGGATCAGGCCGACCCGATCACCGTCGCGATGTTCGAGAAAATCACCGAGCAAATGCTTGACCAGTGAAAGCCGACTGATTTCTTCGTCCTGCCACTGCATGTCGGGAAAATCCATGGACCCCGACACGTCAACCGCCACCAGTAAATCCCGGCCACTGGCGGCAATCGGCAACGGTTCGCCGAGCCATTGCGGGCGCGCGGTGGCGATCAGCAACAACAGCCACAGCAGCATGAACGGTGCTTGCTGGCGCCAGGCCGGCAGGTTCGCCCGGGCGCGGCGCCGTGCCAGGCCTTCGAGGTCGCTGAGGAAGCTGACCTTGAGCGCTGGCTCGCCGCTGTCGGCAACAGGCAGCACCAGGCGCATCAGCCAGGGCAGCGGCAGCAGGGCGAAGATCCACGGCCAGGCGAACTCAAACATGTTTGCGAATCCAGGTGTCGACAGCTTGGGTCAGGCCGGCGATGGCCTTGTCGTCGAGCTTGCATTCGGGTTTGTAGGCGCCTTCGACCAGCACCATCCAGCGGGTCAGGCCCGCCGCCGGGCAGCGGTTGTCGAGAAACGCCAGCCATTTGCGCCCGTTGAGCGTATGGCTCTGGCTATAAGGGTAGTGGTTGCGGCACAGGCGCTTGAGCAAACCATTGAGTTGCTGCAGCCAGGCACCCGCGGGGGCGCCGTCGTAGGGTTTGGGCATCAGCGCCAATTCCGCGAGGGCGGCGATGCGCACCGGGTCCAGCGGTTGTTCGGCGCGGACGATGGGACGTTTGCTCGGAAGGAAGCGCCGCAACTGCCACAGGCCGAAACCGATCAGCGGCAAGAGCAACAGCAATAACCACCAGCCCGGCGCCGGTGGCCAAAACTCGATCGGCGGCGGCGAAATCAGCGGTTGCAGTTGATCGAGGCTGCTCATCGACCTTTCCCTGGCTTCTGTGGGTTCAGGTACTCGCGCAGCTGCTCGACCATTTCACTTTGGGTGCTCAAGGGCATGAGCAATACTCGCAGTTTCTGCGCCAGCAATTCCCAGCGGGCGATGCGCGCGTCAGCCAGGGCACGGTAGGTTTGCCGCAAGTCGTAATTGAGCGTGTCCAGTTCCAGTTGCGCGCCGCGTTCAGCAAATCGAAGCAGGCCAGCGGCGGGCAGGGCGTGATCGAGTGGGTCGGAGACTGGCAACAGCAACAGATCACAATGGCGCGACAACAGGCTCAGCTGTTGTTCGGCACCTTCGGTCAAGGCGCGCTCGTCGCAGATCACGATCACCAGGCTGCCAGGGCGCAGCACTTCCCGGGCGCGGCGCAGGGCAATGTTGAAGGCGTCGCGGTCCGCCTCGTTTTCGGTGTGCAGCGACTGATTGACCCGCACCAGCCGGTTGAGCAATTGCAGAAGGCTCTGTTTACTGCGTCGCGGCTTGATCTCGTAGTGCTCGTTGTCGCCGAACACCAGCCCGCCGACCCGATCGTTATGGCCGAGCGCCGCCCAGCCGATCAGGCTCGCGGCCTGGGCGGCTAGCACCGACTTGAACATCAGCCCGGAACCGAAAAACAGCCGACGGCTTTGCTCGACCATGATGAAAATCGGCCGCTCGCGTTCTTCGTGGAACAGTTTGGTGTGGGGTTCCTGGGTGCGGGCGGTGACGCGCCAGTCGATGCTTCGCACGTCGTCACCGGCCTGATACACCCGCACCTGATCGAAATCCACGCCACGGCCGCGCAGCTTGGAATGGTGCAGGCCGATCAGCGGGCTGCGCTGGCTCGGCGTAGAGAACAATTGCACTTCACGCACGCGATGGCGCATCTCGATCAGCTCGGCGAGGCTGACGCGGATGCCCGGCTCGGGCGGCAGGATGGCGTTCATCGGGGTCAAGCGACGGCTACGACGTCGAGAATCCGCTGGACCACCCGGTCCTGGTCGATGCCAGCGGCTTCGGCTTCAAAGGAAAGAATGATGCGATGGCGCAACACGTCGAACAGCACGGCCTGGATATCTTCCGGGCTGACGAAGTCGCGGCCGGCCAGCCAGGCGTGGGCGCGGGCACAACGGTCCAGGGCAATCGAACCGCGAGGGCTGGCGCCATAAGCGATCCACTCGGCCATCTCCGGGTCGAACTTGGCCGGGGTGCGCGTGGCCATGACCAGTTGCACCAGGTATTCCTCCACGGCGTCGGCCATGTACAGACCAAGGATTTCCTTGCGCGCGGCGAAGATTGCTTGCTGGCTGACCCGGCGTTCCGGTTTGGTTTCGCCGTTCAGGGCTTCGCCACGGGCCTGTTGCAGGATGCGGCGTTCGACAGCGGCGTCCGGGAAGCCGATTTTCACGTGCATCAGGAAGCGGTCGAGCTGGGCTTCGGGCAACGGGTACGTGCCTTCCTGCTCGATGGGGTTTTGTGTGGCCATCACCAAAAACAGCGGCGACAACTCGTAAGTGCTGCGCCCGACGCTGACCTGACGCTCGCCCATGGCTTCGAGCAGAGCCGACTGCACCTTGGCCGGGGCGCGGTTGATTTCGTCCGCCAGCACCAGGTTGTGGAAGATCGGGCCTTGCTGGAACACGAAACTGCCGGTTTCCGGGCGATAGATTTCCGTGCCGGTGATGTCGGCGGGCAGCAGGTCGGGGGTGAACTGGATGCGATGGAACTGTGCTTCGATGCCTTCGGCGAGTTCTTTGATGGCCTTGGTCTTGGCCAGACCGGGAGCGCCCTCGACGAGCATGTGGCCATCGGCAAGCAAGGCGATGAGCAAGCGCTCGATGAGTTTTTCCTGGCCGAGAATCTGCGTTGAAAGAAAGGTTCGCAGCGCTAGCAGCGCTTCACGATGTTCCATCGATGACTGTTCCTGGAAAGGGTGACCGAAGACGTTCGAATAACGCCAGGGCTGGGGGCGTTACTTTAATCCATCGCGGGGGGTGGCGACTAACGGCATTTTGCGCAAAGTGCGGGAATTGATTGGCGATATTGTTGGAAGTTTGTACAGATCGAAGGTTCGCGTCGTCCTTTCCGGCCTCTTCGCGAGCAAGCCCGCTCCCACAGGTGACCGGGCTCACTCAGAAGAATGCAATCCAATGTGGGAGCGGGCTTGCTCGCGAAAGGGCCCGCTCAGACACCTTCAGAGCTCGCTGACGTAAGTGCCGGTCCCTTTAAGAATGTTCCGCAACGTCTCTTCCACTTCAGCCAGGTCGCTCGCATCAGTGCTGTGAATGATTTCCAGCGAATCATCACCATTGAGTGCATCGGCGTCCGCCGCGGCGATTTCGATCAGCAGGCGGGTAGGGCTCAGCGTGACTTTCACACCGTCCAGCGTCGACGGTTCGCCGTCGAGGGTGATTTCCAGCTCGTCCTCGTCCGGGTAGCGGGTCATCAGGAACATATCGCCCTGTTCGCTGTGGCAGCAGAGCATGGCCATGTTGTCTTCTTCGTCGTCGCACGGGTTGACGATCAAGAGGGGGGTGGTCATTTGCATGGGAAAATCCTGGCTCGGCGAGCGTTGTGAAGACGAACAAAGGGCGATTCTGCCAGCCCCGGGGAATTTCTGCTTGGCTGAGTGTCAGAGGATGTGTCGTGAGCATCGAGGGTGTTACCGGTCATTTCTGGTACGCAAGTGCCGTAAATACGGGCATAAAGCAGCCAATTTCCCGAGCGGCTGCTAGTGTTGTTCGATGCACATGCCGCGGACTGCGTACCGATGACCGAATATGTCGCAGCACCGCAAGCACGGGGCTTGCCGCACTGGTTAAGCTGCGCATCGAATGGATACCTGTAAAGACATTGTGCAATCGATCGCAGAGTCGTTTTTGCAGATGCCCATTCATGGAAGGTGAATGTGACCTGAGTGTCTCGTCCAGCTTCACCCACCTGTCACCCTGTTTCCTCTGCCCGAGAATCAGGAACAGGGTGACGGATCGCCCCGAAAGGGGTTTTGCACGCGACGCTTCCATCAATAACAAGCCCAAGCGGAGTACCACAGATGGCGTTCTTCACCGCAGCCAGCAAAGCCGACTTCCAGCACCAACTGCAAGCGGCACTGGCGCAGCACATCAGTGAACAGGCACTGCCACAAGTGGCGCTGTTCGCTGAACAATTCTTCGGCATCATTTCCCTGGACGAGCTGACCCAGCGTCGGTTGTCCGACCTCGCCGGCTGCACCCTTTCTGCGTGGCGCCTGCTTGAGCGCTTCGATCACGCGCAACCGCAAGTGCGCGTCTACAACCCCGATTACGAACGTCACGGCTGGCAGTCGACCCACACCGCGATCGAAGTCCTGCACCACGACCTGCCATTCCTGGTGGATTCGGTGCGTACCGAGCTGAACCGCCGCGGCTACAGCATCCATACCCTGCAAACCACTGTGCTGAGCGTGCGTCGCGGCAGCAAGGGCGAGCTGCTGGAAATCCTGCCTAAAGGCACCCAGGGCGACGATATTCAGCAAGAATCGCTGATGTACCTGGAAATCGACCGTTGCGCCAACACGGCCGAAATGACTGTCCTGAGCAAAGAGCTGGAACAGGTTCTCGGCGAAGTCCGCGTCGCGGTCGCCGATTTCGAACCGATGAAAGCCAAGGTCCAGGAAATCCTGACCAGCCTGGACAACAGCCAGTTTGCTGTCGATCCGGAAGAAAAAGGCGAAATCAAAAGCTTCCTCGAATGGCTGGTGGGCAACCACTTCACCTTCCTGGGCTATGAAGAATTCGTGGTTCGCGATGAAGTCGACGGCGGCCACATCGTTTATGACCAGGACTCTTTCCTCGGCCTGACCAAACTGCTGCGTACCGGCCTGACCTACGATGACCTGCGCATCGAAGACTACGCCGTGAACTACCTGCGTGAACCGACCCTGCTGTCGTTCGCCAAGGCCGCGCATCCAAGCCGTGTACACCGTCCAGCTTATCCGGATTACGTGTCGATCCGTGAAATCGACGCCGACGGCAACGTCATCAAGGAATGCCGTTTCATGGGCCTGTACACCTCGTCGGTGTACGGCGAGAGCGTGCGGGTCATCCCGTACATCCGTCGCAAGGTCGAAGAAATCGAACGCCGTTCCGGCTTCCAGCCCAAGGCTCACTTGGGCAAGGAACTGGCGCAGGTGGTCGAAGTGCTGCCGCGTGACGATCTGTTCCAGACCCCGGTGGACGAGCTGTTCAGCACCGTGATGTCGATCGTGCAGATCCAGGAACGCAACAAGATCCGCGTATTCCTGCGCAAAGACCCGTACGGCCGTTTCTGCTACTGCCTGGCCTATGTGCCGCGTGACATCTACTCCACCGAAGTGCGCCAGAAGATCCAGCAAGTGCTGATGGATCGCCTGAAAGCCTCGGATTGCGAGTTCTGGACCTTCTTCTCCGAGTCCGTGCTGGCCCGCGTGCAACTGATTCTGCGCGTCGATCCGAAGAACCGCCTGGACATCGACCCGGTTCTGCTGGAAAAAGAAGTGGTGCAGGCCTGCCGCAGCTGGCAGGACGATTATGCAAGCCTGGTCGTCGAAAGCTTCGGCGAAGCCCACGGCACCAACGTGCTGGCCGACTTCCCGAAAGGCTTCCCGGCCGGTTACCGCGAGCGTTTCGCAGCCCACTCGGCTGTGGTCGACATGCAACACTTGCTGAGCCTGAACGAAAAAAATCCGCTGGTGATGAGCTTCTATCAGCCGCTGGCTCAGGTTTCCGGTCAGCGCATGCTGCACTGCAAGCTGTATCACGCCGATACCCCGCTGGCACTGTCCGACGTGCTGCCGATCCTGGAAAACCTCGGCCTGCGCGTGCTGGGTGAGTTCCCGTATCGCCTGCGTCACAACAGCGGTCGCGAGTTCTGGATTCACGACTTCGCGTTCACCGCGGCTGAAGGCCTGGAACTCGACATCCAGCAACTCAACGACACCTTGCAGGACGCTTTCGTCCACATTGTGCGTGGCGATGCCGAGAACGATGCGTTCAACCGTCTGGTGCTGACCGCCGGCCTGCCATGGCGCGACGTGGCGCTGCTGCGTGCTTACGCCCGCTACATGAAGCAGATTCGCCTGGGCTTCGACCTGGGTTACATCGCCAGCACCCTGAACAACCACACTGACATCGCTCGCGAGTTGACCCGGTTGTTCAAAACCCGTTTCTACCTGGCGCGCAAGCTGACCAGTGACGATCTGGAAGACAAGCAACAACGTCTGGAACACGCGATTCTGAGCGCACTGGACGACGTCCAGGTGTTGAACGAAGACCGCATCCTGCGTCGCTACCTGGACCTGATCAAGGCCACCCTGCGGACCAACTTCTACCAGACCGACGCTAACGGTCAGAACAAGTCCTACTTCAGCTTCAAGTTCAACCCGCACCAGATTCCAGAGCTGCCCAAGCCAGTACCGAAGTTCGAAATCTTCGTTTACTCGCCGCGCGTCGAAGGCGTGCACCTGCGCTTCGGCAACGTGGCGCGTGGTGGCCTGCGCTGGTCCGACCGTGAAGAAGACTTCCGTACCGAAGTCCTGGGCCTGGTAAAAGCCCAGCAAGTGAAGAACTCGGTCATCGTGCCGGTCGGCGCCAAGGGCGGCTTCCTGCCGCGTCGCTTGCCACTGGGCGGCAGCCGTGACGAGATCGCGGCCGAGGGCATCGCTTGCTACCGCATCTTCATCTCGGGTCTGCTGGACATCACCGACAACCTGAAAGACGGCTCCCTGGTGCCGCCGGCCAACGTCGTGCGTCATGACGACGATGACCCGTACCTGGTAGTGGCCGCGGACAAGGGCACTGCGACCTTCTCCGACATCGCCAACGGCATCGCCATCGACTACGGCTTCTGGCTGGGTGACGCGTTTGCGTCCGGTGGTTCGGCTGGTTACGACCACAAGAAAATGGGCATCACCGCCAAAGGCGCGTGGGTTGGCGTACAACGTCACTTCCGCGAACGCGGCATCAATGTCCAGGAAGACAGCATCACCGTGGTGGGCGTCGGCGACATGGCCGGTGACGTGTTCGGTAACGGTTTGTTGATGTCCGACAAACTGCAACTGGTCGCAGCGTTCAACCACCTGCACATCTTCATCGACCCGAACCCGGAGCCTGCCAACAGCTTCGCCGAGCGTCAGCGCCTGTTCGACCTGCCGCGTTCGGCCTGGTCGGATTACGACACCAGCATCATGTCCGAAGGCGGCGGGATCTTCTCCCGTAGCGCGAAAAGCATCGCGATTTCCCCGCAGATGAAAGAGCGCTTCGACATCCAGGCCGACAAGCTGACCCCGACCGAACTGCTCAATGCCTTGCTCAAGGCGCCGGTGGATCTGTTGTGGAACGGCGGTATCGGTACTTACGTCAAAGCCAGCACCGAAAGCCACGCCGATGTCGGCGACAAGGCCAACGATGCGCTGCGCGTGAACGGTAACGAGCTGCGCTGCAAAGTCGTGGGCGAGGGCGGTAACCTGGGCATGACCCAACTGGGTCGCGTCGAATTCGGCCTCAATGGCGGCGGTTCCAACACCGACTTCATCGACAACGCCGGTGGCGTGGACTGCTCCGACCACGAAGTGAACATCAAGATCCTGCTGAACGAAGTGGTTCATGCCGGTGACATGACCGAGAAGCAACGTAACCAGTTGCTCGGCAGCATGACCGACGAAGTCGGCAACCTGGTGCTCGGCAACAACTACAAGCAGACTCAGGCCCTGTCCCTGGCGGCCCGCCGTGCTTTCGTGCGGATCGCCGAATACAAGCGTCTGATGAACGATCTGGAAGGCCGCGGCAAGCTGGATCGTGCTATCGAGTTCCTGCCGGGTGAAGATGCGATCAACGAGCGCATCGCGGAAGGCCATGGCCTGACTCGTGCCGAGTTGTCGGTGTTGATCTCGTACAGCAAGATCGACCTCAAGGAAGCGCTGCTCAACTCCCTGGTGCCGGACGACGACTACCTGACCCGCGACATGGAAACCGCTTTCCCGCCGACCCTGGTGAGCAAGTTCTCCGAAGCCATGCGCCGTCACCGTCTGAAGCGAGAAATCGTCAGCACCCAGATCGCCAACGATCTGGTCAACCACATGGGCATCACCTTCGTTCAACGACTCAAAGAGTCGACCGGCATGAGCCCGGCGAACGTGGCCGGTGCTTACGTGATCGTGCGTGACATTTTCCATCTCCCGCACTGGTTCCGTCAGATTGAAGCCCTGGATTACCAGGTTTCCGCCGACGTCCAGTTGGAGCTGATGGATGAGTTGATGCGTCTGGGCCGTCGCGCTACGCGCTGGTTCCTGCGCAGCCGTCGCAACGAGCAGAATGCTGCCCGTGACGTCGCGCACTTCGGTCCGCACCTGGCAGCGCTGGGCCTCAAGCTCGACGAACTGCTGGAAGGTCCGACCCGCGAAGGCTGGCAAACCCGTTATCAGGCTTACGTCGCCGCTGGCGTTCCTGAGTTGCTGGCGCGCATGGTTGCAGGCACTACCCACCTGTACACCTTGCTGCCGATCATCGAAGCGTCGGATGTGACCGGCCAGAACGCAGCCGATGTGGCCAAGGCCTACTTCGCCGTGGGCAGCGCGCTGGACATCACCTGGTACCTGCAACAGATCAGCGCTCTGCCGGTTGAAAACAATTGGCAGGCCCTGGCCCGTGAAGCGTTCCGCGATGACGTCGACTGGCAGCAACGTGCGATCACCATCTCGGTCCTGCAAATGGGCGACGGCACCCAGGACGTGGAAACACGCCTGGAGGTGTGGATGGAGCAGCACGAAGGCATGATCGAACGCTGGCGCGCAATGCTGGTGGAAATCCGTGCCGCCAGCGGTACTGACTACGCCATGTATGCAGTTGCCAACCGCGAACTGCTGGATCTGGCGCTGAGTGGGCAAACGGTGTTGCCTGCGACTGCTACGGCGACCGTCAGTTCCGAGCTGGAACCGGCTGCCTGATCAGGCGTTGAATGAAAAAACCCCGCATTGAGAGATGCGGGGTTTTTTTTGGTCTGGAGGTTTTGTGGCGTCGGGTCGGGCCCCTTCGCGAGCAGGCTCGCTCCCACATTGACCGCGTACATCCTGTGGGAGCGAGCCTGCTCGCGAAGAGGCCATTGATATCAATACAACTTCCAGCCAGTATTATTATCAATCATCGACACTTTATCTGTCGGCCTGGTCAATAAATTACTGAGCGACTGGTCAAACTTTTGCAGTGCTCTAACTTGCACGTTCTGTTGTTCGTTAATGTCCGCTACTATCTCTTCGCTGCGTTTATAGTCCGCCCATAACGGGCTGAGCGCTTTCGCATCATGTCCTTGTGCGGTGCCGATGTAATTGAAGTTCGAATCATAGAAGTGCGCACTGACATCCGCCTCGATGTTTGAACTGCGCGACGTCATCAATTGACTGCGAGCGTCGACAATAGCGACTACATCCGGTTTCGCCGCCCGCAGGCTTTGCATGTCCGGATACACCGTCACCGAGCCGAACTGGCGTTGCAAGGATGCCTTGACCCAGTCCACTGCAAGGTCGGGTTTGGAGGTGGCCACGTAAGCATCGTGAATCGACTGCGCCAGCAGGCTCTGGCCGAAACCGGTGCCGGCGTTGGCCTGGTAATGCTGCAGGTAAGCGCGATTGGCCAGGGTGTTTTTGCTGTAGACAATGCCCAGCGAGACATCGCTGCCATTGGCAATGCTTGTGGTACTGCTGCGGCCAACGGGTTGAGTGAAGATGCCGTCCAATGAAGACACCGCTTTCGGCGCGGTGGGCACCGAGCAGCCCGTTAACAGAACAGTGATCGACAACGTACTGATAAGCGCAAGTTTCATGGTGTTTCTCCAGTGAAACAACTTCAGTCGGAAAGTTAAGTGGCCGGAAGTGTCCGGCGGTTGTTTCAGACTAAACCTGTCTCTGCTGAATGAAATAGCCAATATTCGGGGTTATCAGGTGACCAATAGTTTTGTTTGGTTTAACCATTGTCGGTTAATTGCCCAGAGACATAAAAAGGCCCGAGTCGCGCATTCGGGCATTTTTACTTATGGTTGGCGTAACAGCGATCAGTCTTTCAACGGGACCAATACTTCTTCATCGGGCGCCAACACCATAAACACCAAGAGTTTGGCGGGTTTGGTGGCACTGGCGTTTTTCGAAACCAGATGCTCCGACCCGGCCGGCTCATACCAATATTCACCGGCCTTATAGGTCTTCGGCTGCTCACCTTTGACCTGAGAAATAATTTCACCGGAAAGAACGTAAGCCATGGCCGTCCCATCGTGCCGGTGGGCGATGGACGATTGGCCGGGTTTGTAATCGACTTCAATCATCAACGCCTTTTTGCCTGGTGCGTTTTTCAGCATCTGGTCCTGCAACACCGTTACTTTTTCCGAAGGGCCGGCGGTTTCGTGCGCGAATGCCGTGGCTGAAACGGTGAGGGCGAGGGCGGCGAGGGGAGCAGCAACGAAGTGTAAGACTTTCATGGTTATCACCTGCTGTGGTTGGTCGTCTGGGACCACGATAAGTCCCGACCAAAGGCAAGCAAACAGCCAATTTTATGGAAGGCAAGGTGACCAATGATGAGCGTTGATAAAGAAGGTCGCAGCCTCCAGCCACACCTGCAGGGGTACCCATTGCCCTGTAGGTGTGGCCGAAGACTGCGACCTAACTGCTAGACGATAGGAAAGCTGTTGAAGTCGACGGCGTTGGCCAGTCGGCTGTCGATCAGGCCGATGAAGCCTTGTACTTCGGGGCAGTTGAAATGCATCTGCATGGCCGCTTCCGATTGCCAGCGCGCGCTGACAGTCCAGCGGTTGTCGTCCTCGGGGCAGCGGTCGACCATATAGGAATCGCAGCCCGGAAGTTCGCGCAGGGTTTCGACAATTTTTTGCAGCTGCTTGCCCAGTTCTTCCGAGCGGCCTGCGGCGGCCTGCACCTGTACGGTATTGATCACTTCGGACATTGCTCACACTCCTGAATCAGGCCGGACGAATCCTGCTCATTGAGGGATAACGCTTATGCAGGATAGGCCTGCACTCCCGGACCACCAATAGCCAATCCCCGGATAAAATCGCAGACCAATCCCTCAGGCAACGTGTTGCAAAATGTCTCGCAATCGGTCCAGGGCGGTATCGATATCCAGGGTTTCGATGGCGCCAAACCCCAGGAAAAACCCGGCCCGCGGGGGTTGCTGGTAGAAAAAGCTGTCGATGGGGTAAAGCCCGACTTCGACCTTTTTTGCCAGTTCGATCACCAATGGAATATCCATAGACACTTTGCACATAACCACCATGTGGAAACCGGCCGTGGTGGGCACCGCCTCAAGCCACGCTGAAAGGTCGCCCGCCATGCGCGCCAGGATCCGCTCACGGCGCCCGGCGTAGATCGTATGGCAGCGCCGGATGTGCTTGAGCAGGCAGCCTTCGGCGATGAACTTGGCCAGCGCCCATTGCGGCAGGGTCGAGGTGTGCAGGTCGGTAAGCTGTTTGGCACGGATCACCGCTTCGAGAATCGCTGGCGGCAGGATCGCATAACCCAGCCGTAGCTCCGGCAGCAGGGTCTTGGAGAAGGTCCCGACGTAGGCGACGATCCCGCGTTCGTCCATGCTTTGCAGCGAATCAGTAGGACGGCCTTCGTAGCGGAATTCGCTGTCGTAATCGTCTTCGATGATGATCGCGCCCAACTCATGGGCCCTGGCGAGCAGCGCAACACGACGCTCCTGACTCATGGGCATGCCCAGCGGGAACTGGTGGGACGGCGTGACGTATATCAGCCGTGTGCCATCGGGGATCTTGTCCACCTGAATGCCCTCGGCATCCACCGGCACGCCGACCACCGTGGCCCCGTGGGTGCCGAACAACAAACGCGCTGGCGGGTAGCCGGGATCTTCCATGGCGACAAGGCTGCCGGGGCGTGTCATGACCCGGGAAATCAGGTCCAGCGCCTGTTGCGCACCGTTGCACACCACCACGTCTTCATCCTGGCAATTGACCCCGCGAGAAAACGCGATATGCCGGGCGATTGCATTACGCAGCGCTGGCAGACCTTCCGGCAGGCTGTAGAAACCCTTGGAACCGGCGATCTGGCGCAAGGCGTGGGAGGTGCAGCGCCGCCAGTCATCTTGCGGAAACTGGCCTTTGCTGGTGGCACCGCCGATGAAGTCGTAGCGCAACGAACCTTCCAGCGTCGGGTGGCGCAAAAACACCGGCAAATTGCACCAGGATTCGATGACTTCGGAACTCGCCAGCTCAGAACGGCTTTGCTTGCGAGTGGCTTTCGCTACCCGTGCATTGACGTAGGTGCCTTTGCCAATCACCCCGGTGAGGTAATTCTCGTAGGTCAGTTGCGCGTAGGTGTCGGAAATGGTTTTGCGCGAGATGCCCAGTTGCTCAGCCAGCAAACGACTGGGAGGCAGTTGCGTTCCGGCTGCCAGACGGCCGGATTCGATGGCGCTGCGCAGTTGATTGTACAACTGGCCCGCCAGGTCCTTGCGGCCGTTGATGACAACATGAAGTTCCATACCGGCGAGGCTCCTGGGACGGTTGAGGCGCGTGTGCGTGGCGCCAGATTACCCGCATGAACGGCTGCGCAGTAGTTGCGTGGGCGAAAAACCGGCGATTGGTCTGGTCTGGGGTGGTCCACGATTATTTCGCAAAATTGGATCTGTAACGCCAGCGCATCAACGCCTACATTCAAGAGCACCCATCTGAATCAGAGACGCCTCCATGAATGCTCGCCTGGATTACTACAACGCATCGCCCAAAGCGATGAAAGCGATGATCGCCATGGAGGCGTTGACCAGCAACCTGAGTATCGAGCCGGCCTTGCTGCACTTGATCAAGATCCGCGCCTCGCAACTCAACGGCTGCGCGTTCTGCACCGATATGCACTCGGTGGATGCGCGCCGGCTCGGCGAGACCGATCGGCGCCTGTATTCGATCGTGGTCTGGCGCGACAGCGGCTTCTTCAACCCTCGGGAGCGAGCGGCGCTGGCCTGGACCGAAGCGGTCACCTTGCTCTCGGAAAGCCACGTGCCGGACGACGTCTACGCACAAGCCCGGGAGCAGTTCAATGAAGGCGAGATGGTTGACCTGACTATCGCCGTCACCACCATCAACAGCTGGAATCGCCTGGCGGTGAGCTTTCGACAGACGCCCAGCACCTGAGGCGGTTTTTTGCCCCGGCTGTCACATCAGTTTCATATGCGGTGCGCAGGATGAAGTTTCCAGTGATAGATCGACAGGGAGTCATCCATGGAAACTTCAAGCGGCCAGTCTATTGCCGCGTATCGCGCGCGCATCGAGACCTCCACTTCCTTGCGCACGCTGGCGGCGGGGCTCGATCCGTTACTGGCGCAGTCTTTTACGGTCAGCGCCCGCTGCGGCTGCTTTATGCAGGCAGCCCGTAGCCTCAACATCAAGGCGACCCAACTGCGCAAACAATTGGCGCAACTTGAAGCGCAGCTGCAGTGTTCGTTGTTCAGCCACTCCGACAATGGTTTTGCGCTCAGCCGTGCCGGCTTGCAGCTGCAGTCACAGTTGATTGCCCTGGCCCACGAGCGTGATTTGCCAGTGATCGAACAGCCGTTGATTCGCCTGGCCGTCGCCGAATCGATCCTGCATGACATTCTCGGTCGCGATCTGGTGGCGTTGCTGCGGCGCAATGCCCGCGTGCGTCTGGACATCATCACCCTGGACAGCGAACTGGCCCTGCAAGCGATCAGTGCCGATGTGGTGGTGTGGCTGACCAGCGCTGATTCGCCGATGCCAGGCCCGAGTTTTGCTGTCAGCGAGCCCCGGCGCCTGGCGCGACTCAACTATTTGCCGCACATCGCCAAGCGCTATTCCCGGGTCGCGTCGCGCCCGGACAGCCTGGATGACCTGGCCGATTTCCTGTTGGTGCAATGGCAGCACGACCGTCAGGTCGACAGTTTTCGGCCGTGGAATACCCTGGTGGACCAGCGTCTGGCCGGGGTGGTGCAGTCGCATTCCTATGAGTTGATGATCGAGATGATTCGTTGCAGTGCCTGCATCGGGTTGCTGCCCGGCTACATGAGCCGCTTCGATCGCGGCCTGATCGCGTTGCCGGGGCTGTTCAACCCGGCGATGCAGCGCCAGGTGTGGATGGCGGTCAATACACAGTCGGAGGCGGACGCGCAGGTGCAGATGATCGTAGAGCTGATCCAGAACACCTTCAATGAGCGCCGGGAATGGTTCGAAGGCTGACCCCTATCCAACTGTGGGCGCGGGCTTGCTCGCGAAAGCGTCGGCACATCCAGCATCGATGTGACTGAAGGACCGCCTTTGCGAGCCAGCCCGCTCCCACAATGGTTCTCGCCTTACCGCAAGAATGCGTTATAGAGTAGGCGGCCATGTCTGTATCAAGGATGAATCACCATGCCCGTCACCGACGCTGTCATTACCCTCGAACGCTTCAATGAAACCCACATCGAGGGCATCACCGCACTCTACAACGACCCGGCGATCACCCGTCAGGTGCTGCAAATGCCGTTTCAGTCCACCGAAGTCTGGCGCAAACGCCTGGACCCGGGCAACGAACGACATGTGCAACTGGTGGCGCTGCATCAGGGTACGGTCATCGGCAACCTTGGCCTGGAGCAGTTTTCACGGATTCGTCGCAGCCATGCCGCCAATTTCGGCATGGGCGTCGCTGTGGCCTGGCAGGGCAAGGGCGTCGGCTCGAAACTGCTGGCGGCAGCACTGGATATTGCCGACAACTGGATGAACCTGCGACGGGTCGAGCTTTCGGTCTACACCGACAACGAAGCCGCCATCGCCTTGTACCGCAAGTTTGGCTTCGAAACCGAAGGGGTGTTTCGCGACTACGCGGTGCGTGACGGAGTATTCGTGGATACCTTGAGCATGGCGCGCCTGCGCCGCATGCCCAAGGCTGACTGAGTCAGTCTGTCAATGCGAACGCCACCGCCGCCTGCGCATGCAGTTCGGTGGTGTCGAGCAGGGGCAGGGCGCTGTGTTCGGGCTTGATCAGCATGCCGATTTCCGTGCAGCCAAGGATGATGGCCTGGGCGCCGCGCCGGGTCAGTGATTCGATGACCTGTTGAAACACCTTGCGCGACGCTTCGCTAATTTTGATCTATCGGAAAATGTCGACCTGACCTCGTCATGACCCCAGCCACTACCGCTCAGGCTTTTAGTCGTACGCCGGCAGCGCGCATCTGCCATGCTCAAAGTCCGCAGCACTGCTTCAACCAAAGGAACACCGCAATGGACGACGTACAGCAACTGGGTGAGATGCTTCGCCATTACGCAGAAAGCGAAGCGCACAAGAAACAACTGTTTGAGTCGCAATCGGCCGTGTGGGCGACGCGTATTGGTGAGCTGTTCGATCAGATCCAGCAGTGGCTGGAACCGGTCAAGACGCCGAACCTGCTGGAGGTGACTCGCGAGGCGTATGTGGCATCGGGGCCGAGCCTGCCGGTCGAGTCTTCCACGTTCATGACCGAGAAACTGGGCATCGTGATTGCCGGTAAACCGGTGGAATTCGTGCCGGATGTGATGGGCGCGGGTGGCCAGATTTCATTGGCGGTGATGGGCTTGACTGCCGCACGCTATGGCAGCATTTCGCTGGTGTGCCAGCCGCCATCCAGCAGCTGGCAGTGGCGCAAGACCAACGGCCTGAAAGACCCGGATACCTTTGCCTTCGACGCAAATTTCCTGGCGCAGCAGTTGCAGAGCCTAATCCCCCGCGAACGCGGCTAAATTAACCGGGCACGCCACATAACCCTGTGGGAGCGGGCTTGCCCGCGAAGGCGGTGTGTCAGTCAACGAAGCTGTTGAACCTGATGGCCTCTTCGCGAGCAAGCCCGCTCCCACATTGGATTGGTGGGGGCATCAGATTTTGAGGTTTCCCCAGCCCGGTTTCGGTTCTTCCGGTGCAACTGATTTCACTGTCTTCCCCGTCGCCAGTTCCACCCGTCGCGCCACCTCCGGATCATCGGCAAATGGCATCAGGCTTGCGTCCTCCAGGCTCTGCGCCGTCTGGTGCTTCAGGCTGTATTCGACCGCCAGCCAAAGTCCCGCCACCCCAACTGCATTCAGCACCGTCTCGATCATTTCAAGCTCCTTGCCTCAGGCAATCTGCGCTTCGCGTTCGGCCAGGGCCACGTCGGAAACCCGCACCGTGCGCCAGACGTTGTAAGCCATCAGCAACATCCCGCTGAGGAAGAACACCCCGCCGGCAAACCGCACCACAAACCCTGGATGGCTGGCCTGCAAGGCTTCCACGAAGGAGTAGGTCAGCGTGCCATCATCGTTGATCGCGCGCCACATCAGGCCCTGGGTGATGCCGTTGACCCACATCGAGGCGATGTACAACACCGTGCCGATGGTCGCCAGCCAGAAGTGCAGGTTGATCAGCGGCGTGCTGTGCATCTGCTCGCGGCCGAAGACTTTCGGGATCATGTGGTACAGCGAACCGAAGGTAATCATCGCCACCCAACCGAGCGCGCCGGCGTGCACGTGGCCGATCGTCCAGTCGGTGTAGTGGGAGAGGGCGTTGACCGTCTTGATCGCCATCATCGGCCCTTCGAAGGTCGACATGCCGTAGAAGGCCAGGGACAGCACCAAAAACCGCAGGATCGGGTCGGTGCGCAACTTATGCCAGGCGCCCGACAGCGTCATCATGCCGTTGATCATCCCGCCCCAACTGGGCGCAAGCAGGATCAGCGACATCGCCATGCCCAGCGATTGCGCCCAGTCCGGCAGCGCGGTGTAGTGCAAATGGTGCGGGCCGGCCCAGATGTACAAGGTGATCAGCGCCCAGAAGTGCACGATCGACAACCGATAGGAATACACCGGCCGACCCACCTGTTTCGGCACGAAGTAATACATCATCCCGAGGAACCCGGTGGTCAGGAAGAAGCCCACCGCGTTGTGTCCGTACCACCACTGCACCATGGCGTCAGTGGCGCCGGAATATACCGGATAGGACTTGAACCAGTCCACCGGAATCGCCAGGTGATTGACCACGTGCAACATGGCAATCACCACGATAAACGCGCCGAAGAACCAGTTGCCGACATAGATGTGTTTGGTCTTGCGCTGCACCACGGTGGTGAAGAACACGATGGCGTATGCGACCCAGACCACCGTCATCCAGACCGCACCGGAGAACTCGATCTCGGCGTATTCCTTGGTGGTGGTGTAGCCCAGTGGCAGGCTGATCAGCATCACCACGATCACCGACTGCCAGCCCCAAAAGGTGAACGCGGCGAGCTTGTCCGAGAACAGCCGGACCTGACAGGTTCGCTGCACGGCGTAGTAACTGGCAGCGAACTGCGCGCTGCCGGCAAAACCGAAAATCACCAGGCTGGTGTGCAGCGGGCGCAAGCGGCCGAAGGTGGTCCACGGCAAGTCGAGGTTCATCTCGGGCCACACCAGTTGCGAGGCGATCCACACCCCCATCGCCATCCCCACGACGCCCCAAACCACGGTTGCCACGACGAATTGGCGGACGACCTTGTAGTTATAGGCCTGTCCGATTGTTGCTGTGCTCATGGTCAATGCTTCCACGGTTGCAAAGTCTTGCCAGGCCACCCGGTCTGGCATGCCCTGCACTGTAGAAACCCTGCCTGAAACAAAACAGGCTCAGGAAAACTTCATTTATGCGGATCAGATCTGAGATTGACCGGCTGTCATCTGCGGCCTACTGATACGGTTTTTTAATCGGAAGGTGAATCTGTAACGTGTTGTGCTGCAGGTCCATAGTCGCAACCTCAAAGCGAGCCACAGAGCTAGATGCTGATCAGTCAAAGAATCCTTGTGGGAGGGGGCTTGCTCGCGAAAGCGGTGTGTCAGACAACATCAACGCTGACTGTGCCGCCGCTTTCGCGAGCAAGCCCCCTCCCACAGGTTCTGTGCCTTGACTGATAGCCCGATCAACCCTGATGAGGTAGCCACATGTATCAGTACGACGACTATGACCGGGCCCTGGTCTTCGAGCGGGTTGCGCAGTTTCGCGATCAGGTCGAACGCTTCATGGCGGGCAAGTTGAGCGAGGAAGAGTTCCTGCCGTTGCGCTTGCAGAACGGCCTGTACATGCAAAAACACGCCTATATGCTGCGCGTGGCAATTCCGTACGGCACCCTGAGCGCCGATCAGATGCGCACGCTGGCGAGCATCGCCCGGGACTACGATCGCGGCTACGGCCACTTCACCACCCGGCAGAACATGCAGTTCAACTGGATCGAACTGGCCCAGGTGCCGGACATCCTCGAACGCCTGGCCCACGTGGAGATGCACGCGATCCAGACCTCCGGCAATTGCGTACGCAACATCACCACCGAAGCCTTCGCCGGGGTCGCGGCGGACGAGTTGATCGACCCGCGGCCATTGGCGGAAATCCTGCGGCAGTGGTCGACCATCAACCCGGAATTCCTGTTCCTGCCGCGCAAGTTCAAGATCGCCATCTGCTCGGCGGAACAAGACCGGGCAGCGATCATGATGCATGACATCGGGCTCTACCTTTACCCCGGCAGCGACGGGCAAATGCTGCTGCGGGTCATCGTTGGCGGCGGGTTGGGGCGTACGCCGATCCTCGGTTTGCAAATCCGCGAGGGGTTGCCGTGGCAGCACTTGCTGTCGTACGTCGAGGCGGTGCTGCGGGTCTACAACCGCCACGGTCGGCGGGACAACAAGTACAAGGCGCGGATCAAGATTCTGGTCAAGGCCTTGGGCATCGAAGCGTTCGCCAGAGAAGTGGAGGAGGAGTGGCAGTACCTCAAGGACGGGCCAGCGCAGTTGACCGAGGTCGAATACCAGCGCGTGGCCAGCGCTTTCGTCGCGCCGGATTATCGCGCTTTGGCGGGTACAAACCTGGATTTCGGCACGCACCTGGCAGAGAACCCGGCCTTCGCCCGCTGGGTCCTGCGCAACGTCCAGCCACATAAAGTGCCGGGTTACGCCAGCGTGGTGCTGTCGACCAAGCCGGGCATCACCGCACCACCGGGGGATGTGACGAGCGCGCAAATGGAGGCCGTGGGTGCATGGTCCGAACAGTTTGGTTTCGGCGAAATCCGCATCGCCCATGAGCAGAACATCGTCCTGCCGGATGTGCAGAAAGCGGATTTGTTCGCGCTCTGGCGCCTGGCGTGCGAGCAAGGCCTGGGAAGCGCCAATATCGGTTTGCTGACCGACATTATCGCGTGCCCCGGTGGCGACTTCTGCGCATTGGCCAACGCCAAATCGATCCCTATCGCTCAGGCAATCCAGGGGCGTTTCGAAGACCTCGACTACCTGCATGATTTGGGTGACATCAGCCTGAATATCTCCGGCTGCATGAACGCCTGTGGCCACCACCATATTGGCAACATCGGCATTCTCGGGGTCGATAAAAACGGCAGCGAGTGGTACCAGATCACCCTCGGCGGCGCCCAGGGCAAGAACAGCGCGCTGGGCAAAGTCATCGGCCCGTCCTTCAGCGCCGCCGAAGTGCCTGATGTCATCGAGCGGATCATCGCCACGTTCGTGCGCTACCGCGAGAGTGAAGAACTGTTCGTCGACACCTTGCAGCGCATCGGCCTGGAGCCCTTCAAGGAAGAGGTCTATCCGAAGTTGCTGGAGGTGTCGGCATGAACAATCTGTTGCGACTGGAGGAGGGTGTGGCGCGGGTTGTGGCTGACGATCCGTGGACGTTGGTCAGGGAACGCGACGACGAGTTGCCTGCTGGGTCGGTGATTTTGCCGTTGACCCGTTGGCTTCAAGATCCGGCGCAACGGGCGGTATGGCTGGGGCCGGACGATGAAGTCGACAGCCTCAAACCGTGGCTCAACTCGCTGGCGCTGATCGCTCTGGACTTCCCGAGTTTCCGTGACGGTCGCGGTTACAGCCAGGCGTATTTGTTGCGCACGCGATTGGGCTGGACGGGGGAGTTGCGTGCGGTGGGCGACGTGCTGCGTGATCAACTCAGCCATATGCGTCAGTGCGGTTTCGACAGCTTTGCGGTGAGGGAAGACAAATCTGCTGAAGATGCACTCAAAGGATTGGCGGGGATGAGCGTGTTGTATGGGCGTTCGGTGATTGAGCCACGGCCTTTATTTCGCCGGCGCTGACCGAAATCCCTGTGGGAGCGAGCTTGCTCGCGATGACTGACTCATATCCATCAGAGATGTTGCCTGTACTGGCCTCTTCGCGGGTAAGCCCGCTCCCACAGTGGATCTGTTTTGGTCACACATTCTGTCTACACCGAAGAACCATTGTGGGAGCGGGCTTGCTCGCGAAGGGGGCAGAGGATCAACCCCCGATCATTTCAACGCCGGATCACCCATGTTCATTTTCTTCCAGCCTTGCAGCAGCACCTGCGCCTTCGGTTCCTGCCCGTTGTCCAGGTAGTACTGGATCAGCGACAGCCGCGCGTTGCGGTTGGCTGGTTGCACCTTCAACAGTCTTTCCAGCTCCTGGCAGGCTTCATCGACTTTGCCGCTGTCGTGTAGCGCCACTGCGAAGACGTAACCGTATTGGGCGTTCTGTGGTTCCAGTTGAGCGGCTTTGCGCAGGGCTTGCATGGCTTTGGCCGACTGCCCGGCACGGATCAGCGACAAGCCTTGGGTATGTTGCAGCAGGGCGACGTCCGGGTGGTCTTTCAGACTGTGTTCCAGCAGCGCTTGAGCTTCCGGACCGCGCCCGCCGGCTTCCAGCCATTGCACCAGCGTCACCAGTGCCGGGTAGAAATCCGGATCGCGCTTGAGGGCTGTTCGCAGCAGCCCTTCGACTTCGCCACTGCGGCCACTGGCCTGATACAGCATGGCCAGGTTCAGATTCGCCTCGGCCCGTTCGGCCAGGCTTTTCTGCACCGCCTCGTATTCGGCGATGGCTGCATTCCAGTTGTCCTGAGCGGTGCCCAAACCATTGCGGGCCACGCTGAGCAAATCCCGGGCGGCGACGATCCGCACAGCCTTCACCGGATCACCCAGTAACGGTGTCAGCAACGGCGCGCGCTCCGGCGGCGGCAGGAACGTACTGATCGCCCGAACGGCACTTTCGCGCACCTGGGGTGCCGGGTTGGATAAATCCTTGACGGCCAGTTTCAACGCCTGTTCGCTTGGGTACAGCGGCAGTTCGGCCAGCAGCGTGGCGCGCTGAATCGCTGGCAGGTTGCTGCGTTGCAGTTGCTCGTACAAGGCCTGTGCCGCGCCGGGCTGACCGTTGCGAATCAGCCACAGGCTCTCGTCGAAGCGCGGTGCCTGGGCGGTGGTGGCGCTGTTCCAGAGCTTGAACTGTTCGGTGACCTTGTCCCCAGCCTTGCCTTGGTGACAGGTCAGACAGGCGTCCGGTGTGCCGAGTTTTTTCGCCCGCTCCGGGTTGGGAATGCTGAAACTGTGGTCGTGCCGGAAGTCGTTGCCCATGTAGAACTTGCCGGGCATGTGGCAGTCCACGCACTGCGAACCTGGCTGACCCATGGTGTGGCGGGTGTGTTCGATAGAATCGTAGTTTTTCGCCAGCAGGCCCTTGCCGTCGACGCCTTGCACCGACGTCTTGCCAGCGGTGTTGTGGCATTGCAGGCAGACGCCATTACCCGGCGCCTTCAGCTCAGTGCTGTGGGGGTTGTGGCAGTTGCTGCAGCGCACGCCCTTGTCGAACATTTTGCTCTGGGCGAAGGAGCCGTGTTCGAACACTTCATCCTTGATTTTGCCGTCCAGGGCATACAACTCGCGGGTCAGGGTGCTCGGCAGGTAATCGTCCATCAGGCGCTTGCCGGCCGTGAAGCCATCACCCAAAGGGGCGCGCCGGGCGTGGCAGCGGGCACAGGTTTCGATTTCGACGGTGGCGTTCTTGTCCTTGAGGTCGACATCAAATCCGGCATGAATCAGATCACCTTTTTTCGCCGTCCATTCCAGGTGATTGGAGGCCGGTCCGTGGCACGCCTGACAACCGACACCAAGGCTGTTCCACTGGCTGTCGAAGGTGTTTTTTGCCGCATCGAAATTGCGCTTGTAGCCAGTCGTGTGGCACTCGACGCACATGAAGTTGGCGTTCTGGCTCGGCTTGCTCCAATGCAGCGGGTTCTTGAAGTTCACACCCTGGCCCGGATAGAGGTGAAACCAGCGGTGCTTCTCGGTATCCCAGGCCACGCCGAGGGCTTGCAACCGACCTTCGCCGACCTCGATCAGGTATTGCTGCAACGGCGCGATGCCGAAGGTGTAGGCCACCTTGAAATCAGCGTTCTTGCCGTCAATGCCGGGGGTATTCACCCAGAAACCGTCATCCTTGCGCGAGAAACGGGTGGTTTCGTTTTCTGCCTTGAAGGTGATGTTGTTGAAGTCGCCCAGCATCGTCTCGGCATTGGCCTCCTGCATCGCCAATTGGTGATGGGAGCCCTGCCAGTCCTTGACCTGCTCGCTGTGGCAGCCCTGGCATTGTTGCTCATCGACCATCTTCGCCGGCGCCACGGCAACCGGTTGCGGCTTGGCTGGTTGAGCGACCAGAGTGTTGACCGGCGTATAGGCAACGGTGGCCGGTTTGCTACTGAACAAAAGCCAGCCGATGCCAACCACGGCCAATAGCAAGACGCCGATGGTGACGGGAAACAGGTAACGGGTAATCAGGTTCGCAGGCGTGCCAGGGTTTGGGTTTACCGCTTTGTTTTTATGTTTCGGCATTGCGACTTCCATAGTCCGGGTGCGTTTGCCGTCAGGCGCGCGTTCAAGCTCGGTGCAGCTTTGCCGGCTGGCCGGCGTCTGTCAAATGACCGTGGTGAACAGCTTCGCAATGATCGATGAATATTGTGATTTTCAATCACAAAAGGCGCTGTATTGGCTATACCTGTAACACCCTTCTCAATACTGTTGTCGATTTGCTTAACAGGAGTTACAGCATGAAGCTTGCGTTAATGATGAGCACTCTGTGCATTGCGTCGATCGGGGTGGTGGGTTGCGCCAGCAAAGTGGTGGAGCCAGACCAGTATTCGGGATTTCTCAAGAACTACAGCCAGCTCAAGGAAGCCAAGTCACCCTCGGGTGCCACGGTGATGCGCTGGGTGGACCCTAAAATCGATATCAGCAAGTACACCAGCGTTTACATTGAACCGACCCAGCTTTATCCCAAGCCTCAACCGACCGTGAAAATCCCTCAGGCCACCCTGAACGGAATCACCAGTTACTACGATCAGGCGCTCAAGCGCGAAGTGGGTAAATCCTTGCCTCTGGCCGCAGGTCCTGGCCCGGGTGTGATCGTAGTGCGTGCGGCAATCACTGCGGTCAGCAGCAAGACCGAAGGCCTGAAGCCGTATGAAGTGATTCCGATTGCGCTGGTCGCAGCGGCGGTCAGCACGGCCAGCGGCATTCGCGACCAGGAAACCGACCTGGCCACGGAAGCGGTGTTCCTGGATGGCGGAAACAACCATGTGTTGGCGCAGGTTGTCCGCAAAGGCACGGGCAAGCCGCTGGAAAACGAGGATCAGGTGATGAAGGCCGATGATGTGAAAGGCGTGATTGATGGCTGGGCTTCGGATCTGCATCAGTCGTATCTGAAGCTTAAGGCCAAGTAAGGATTTAAAAGCTTCGCGAGCAAGCCAGCTGCCACATTGGATCCAGGTTGTTCACAGGACCACTGTGGGAGCGGGCTTGCTCGCGAATGCGGACTGTCAGGCGCCGAATCACTCCCCGACAAACCACCGGTAATACGGATTCCCCCCATCCCCGCGCATCACCTCTCGAATATCCCTGGCCCACGCATCACGGTCACCGTCATAGGCATGCAGGCTCGCCCGGTAGAACTGCATCAGGCGTTGCTGGTGCGCGTTCATCCGCTCATTGAAACCCGCATCGGCATTCACCATCACGGGCCGCTGATGCAGATCCAGAAGCGCCGGCAAGACACGACTGATCTCCTTGGCCCGCACCCACGGCGCGTATTCGATACGCGGCTGATCGTCAGTCACGGGCGGCGCGTCAGCAGCAAAGCGTTCAAGCCCCGCGCGATCCGTGACCCAGGTCGCCAGCAACGCAGCGGCCGAACCGATACCCACGTCCTGCAAAGTGCTGCGAACGCTGTCCTGCTGGAAGCGCTGGCTGATTTTCGCCGCATCCAGTTCGATAGGTTCCATTGAGCCCACCAGGAGCATTTCGTGGAACTCGCTGGTCCACAGGGTGGCGTAGGGAAAGACATCGAGGAAGCTGCGCACCAGAGAGCGCGAATCGTCGATGTTCTGGGTCGGCAACGGCAGCCACTGGGCGACCAGGCCTTTGTTTTCCAGGCGGCTGGCGGCCAATTGGTAGAAGTCCCGGGAATACAGATTCACCACCCCGGCCGCGGAGGGCGGTGGTGGTTCGAGGGTGATCAGGTCGTAGCGCTGTGGATTGCGCAGCAGTTCCTGGCGGCCGTCGCGTAAGCGGACATCGACATTCGGATTCGCGGCGGCATCGAAGTTGCCTTTGAACAGCGGTGCCGCCTTCACCACCGATGGCAGCAGTTCGGCGACGACGCGATGTTCGAGTCCCGGATAGCGGGTCAGGGCGCCGGCGGTAATGCCGGTACCAAAACCAATCACCAGCGCCGAGCGCGGCTCGCCGTTGTGGATCAGCAGCGGCAGCAGGGCCTGGATGCGCATGTAGCGCAGGGACGGCATGGCGTCGCCGGTGTTGGACACGCCCTGGATATACAGGCGCTGGAACGCCTTTGGTCCCTTGCCCTGAGTGACCACGGCCACGGTGCCGCCGCGGCCTTCTTCGTAGTAAACCAGCTTCGCGTTGCGTGCGCCGGGAAGCAGGCTGGCGAGTTTGTCCACCGGGGTCAGCAGCGCCACGGCCACCGACAGCAAGCCAAGCGCGACCACACCCTGACGCCGGCCTTTCTTCACCCCATGGCCCTTGCGCACCGCGAAGTAACCGACCCCTGCGGCAATAATCGCCAACAGCCCCAGGGTACGAACCAGCCCCAGCAACGGGATCAGCACAAATCCGCACAGCATCACGCCGATAATTCCGCCCAGGGTATTGAATGCGATTACCGAACCGACGTCCTGACCGACCCGATCGCGGCCGATGCTCAAGCGCAGGGCCAGGGGAAACGCGGCGCCGAGTAGCAGGGTCGGCACAAACACAATGCTCAACGCCGCTACGGCAAAGCGCGCGCTCATTCCCACCAGTTCACTCGCACCCAACGACAACACCCAGGCTTCGGCCAGACTTTGGGCGGCCACCAACCAGCGCCCGAGCAGGGCGATTTCCAGCAACGCGACCAGCCCGGCGCCGGCGATCAGCAAACCGAACACGCCCCAGGGATCGCGAATGCGCTCAACCCGACGCGCCAGCAGGGCGCTGCCGAGAAATAGCCCGGTGAGGTACGTCGCCAGCACCACGGCAAAGGCGTACGTGCGGGTGCTCATGAACTGCACGATGGACTGCGACCAGACCACTTCGTAACCCAGCGCCACGCCGCCGGCGATGGAATACAGCCACAGGGCCAGACGGTCGGGAGCACGGCTGGACGCGTGTTTGGCTGGCGCCATGGCCGGTAGTGAGCGGTGACGTTGAAACCACAGCGCGCCGACGGCAGCCAGCAAGTTCAGCATCGCCGCGACCAAGGCACTGCCGCGCACGCCGAGGGTGGCAATCAGCAAGAACGCGGTGAGCAAAGTGCCGACGATGGCACCCGCGGTGTTGGCGGCATACAGCTGGCCGCCGGCCTTGCCCGACTGTTGCGGGTCGGCGGCCAACGAACGAACCAGCACCGGCAGGGTGCCGCCCATCAGCAGCGCCGGAAGGCCCACCAGCGTAAATGGCAACACCCAGGCCAGCAGACCCACATGCTGCTCCAGCCAGGCAAACGGGCTGGCCGCCAGGCTCATGGCAAACGTCGCGCCGACACCCAGCACGGCCACCAGCACTTCCAGCCCCGCATACAGCAGAACCGGCTGCTGCAAGCGATCCGCCCAACGCCCGAACAGTAAGCCGCCTAATGCCAGTCCGGCAAAAAAAGCGCTGATCCCGGTGGTGATGGCGTACACCTCGACGCCCACGACCAGCGACAACTGTTTGATCCACAGCACCTGATACACCAGCGCCGCCGCGCCAGAGACGAACAGCAACAGCGCAGGGATCAGCATCGCCGGGGCGGCGACGTGGGGGGCTGGAATGGCCGACGACTTGCTGGCGACACGTGAGGACATTGCGGTTTGCCTTGTTCCAATTCAAAAAAGCCGGTGGCCATGCCGGCCCCTTCGCGAGCAAGCTCGCTCCCACAAGGGAGTTGTGGCGAGCCTGCTCGCGAAGGGACCGACGCGGTCTCAAGCCAAAATAAGGCCGCTCGCCGATCAAGGCGAGCGGCGGTCAAGCGGTCTTACTGTGCAGGCTGGTTCTTCATTTTTTCCGCGATTTTTGCATCCACGGCAGCCCGGATCTGATCGATGCTGAAGCTGGCCGGTTTCTGGCTCGGCGGATACTCGATGAACGATTCGAGGAATTTCGCCGACTTGGTTACCGCGACGCCTGCCAGGTAGACGTTTTTGGTGTTCCAGTCATAAAACTGATCGGAAACCACGTCAGCCCGTTCATACGGGTCCATGCGCAAGTTGAGGATTTTAGGCACTCGCAGGCACACGAACGGTTCGCTCCAGACCCTGAACCCACCCGGTTGGCGTTGTTCGCAGAAGACCACTTTCCAGTTGTCGAAACGCATGGAAACCAGCACGCCGTCATCGTTGAAGTAATAGAACTCCTTGCGCTCGCCTTTAGGTTGTTGGCCGGTCAGGTAAGGCAGTTGGTTGAAGCCGTCCAGGTGCACCTTGAAGTTGGTACCGCCGGAAGTCGGTGCCCAGCCTTTCAGCAGTTTGTCTTTCACTTCGGCATCACCCGCCGCCGCGAGCAGGGTCGGGAACCAGTCCAGGCCGGAGAACATCTCGTTGGAGACGTCACCCGGTTTGACTTTGCCCGGCCAGCGAATCATTGCCGGAACCCGGTAGGCACCTTCCCAGTTGGAGTTCTTCTCGTTGCGGAACGGTGTGGTTGCCGCATCCGGCCAAGAGAACTGGTTCGGGCCATTGTCGGTGGTGTAGACGACGATGGTGTTGTCGGCGATTTTCAGGTCGTCGAGGGTTTTCAGCAGTTTGCCGACGTCAGCGTCATGTTCGAGCATGCCGTCTGCGTATTCGTTGCCGGGCATGCCGCTCTGGCCCTTCATCGAATCGCGCACGTGGGTGAACACGTGCATGCGGGTGGTGTTCATCCAGACGAAGAACGGTTTGTCCGCCTTGGCCTGTTTCTCGATGAACGCCTGCGCGGCGGCGGTGGTTTCGTCGTCGATGGTCTCCATGCGCTTGGTGGTCAAGGCGCCGGTGTCTTCGATCTTGCCGTCAGCGAAGCTGTGGATCACGCCACGCGGGGTGTTGGCCTTGACGAAATCAGGGTCATCCTTGGGCCAGTACGGACGCTCGGGTTCTTCTTCGGCATTGAGGTGGTACAGGTTGCCGAAGAACTCGTCGAAACCATGGTTGGTCGGCAGGTATTCATCCCGGTCGCCCAAGTGGTTTTTGCCGAACTGGCCGGTGGCGTAGCCCTGGGACTTGAGCGCCTGGGCGATGGTGATGTCGCGTTTTTGCAGGCCCACCGGAGCGCCTGGAATGCCGACTTTCGACAGGCCGGTGCGCAGCGGTGTCTGGCCGGTGATGAACGACGAGCGCCCGGCGGTGCAGCTGTTCTCCGCGTAATAGTCGGTGAACATCATGCCTTCCTTGGCGATCCGGTCGATGTTTGGAGTCTTGTACCCGACCACGCCCATGGAATAGGCACTGATGTTGGTCTGGCCGATGTCATCGCCGAATATCACTAGAATGTTGGGTTTTTCAGCGGCTCCGGCAGTCGCCGAAATCGCCATTACCGAGGCCGCCACCAGGGCGAATTTCGGTAACCACGTGCGTATGCGAGTCATCTGACTTGCTCCTTTTTACTGACGTCGCTCAGTGCGACAAACGTTTATTGCGGTCCTGCGTTACGCTTTTTTATTGCACTTGCTCGGTGGTGGCGGCATCGAAGGGGTAGATCCGGCGCCATTCGGACGCCATGTCGACGATAGTCCAGCCACGGGCTTTTGCTTCGTCCAGCGCCTTGTCCAGACGACCGATATCGGACTTGCGGTCATAGGCCCATTCGCGTTTGGCGTCGGTGTGATGCACAAGGCCCATGAAACGCTTGCCCGGCCCAGCGGCGGTCCACTGCAGCATCTGCAGGTCGCCATCGGAGTTACCGAACGCGAAAATCGGCCGGCGCCCGATGACCGCGTCGATGCTTTCCGGTTTGCCCGGGCCGTCATCGTTGTGGGCCAGTTTGGCGGTGCGCAGGATCGACGGCTTGCCGTCCTTGAGCTGGTACGCCGTGACAAATGTGGTGCCGATCACTTGCTCCGGCGGAATGCCGTAGACCTTCTCGGCAAAGGCGCGCATGAACGCGGTGTCGCCGCCGGAGACGATGTAGGTCTTGAAGTCCTGGCTGCGCAGGTAGTCGAGCATTTCCAGCATCGGCTGGAAGATCATTTCGGTGTAGGGCTTGCCGCTCTTCGGATGGCGCGCCTGGCTCAGCCATGTTTTGGCGTAATCATCAAACGCCTCGGTGGTCATGCCGGTGTGGGTCGCACCGAAGATTTTCAAGATGCCATCCATGCCCGATTCGCCCAGGGCCTTGTGATCGTTTTCCAGCACGGCCTTGAACGGCTGCGTGGTTTTCCATTCCGGGTGTTGTGGTGCAGTGCGCTTGACCTCTTCCAGGGCAAACAGCAATTCGAAGTACATCGGCTGCTCGCTCCACAGGGTGCCGTCGTTGTCGAACACGGCGATGCGATCGGCGGGTTTGACGAAGTCCTTGCTGCTTTGATCGGTGACGGCCTCGACGAACTCGATGATGTTCTTTTTCGCCGGGCCGTCGTTCCACGAGGGCAGTGGCTCGCGGGTCTGGGCGAGCGCCGGCAGGCTCAGCGCGAGGGTCAGCAGCAGCGTCAGCCCATAGCGTTGACGGAGCGATATCGGGTTCGTCATGGGAAATCCTTCTCTTGAACGGGGTTGAGTGGTCGTAATGCGGGAGCGGCCGGGGCCTTGCTGCGTTTGGCCTGACTATGCAGCGTAGCCAAGGATTTCTTGAGTTGGCGCAGCGCCTGATCTTCGGTGGGTTCGCGGCCGTAACAGGCACGCAGCAGTGTTTGCAGGCGCGGGCCAAGGTTGATCAGTTTCAGGCCCATGCGCCGGCGTCTGGTCCACAGATACAGAGCGCTCAACTGTGCGGGGCGGGCGTCGATCTGCGCCGGAATCTGCCGCCAGGCGCAGTCGGCGGACTCCTGCCACATCGCCTGTCGGGTACGGCGCCGTGCCTGCCAGCCAAGGTACGCACGGCGGATGAGCGGACGCGCAAACCAGGCGAGCAGCACCACCAACAACAGCAACGCGCCTGAACCCAGCCAATGCCTTGAGAGGTGCAGACGGCTTTGCTGGCCGAGATTTTTCAGGTCTTCGGTGATCGAGAACACAGGTCGATAAGCACTGTAGGCAACAGCGTCGAAGCTCACGGCCGGGACCTGCGCGGTGCGGGTTTGCCGGGTGCTGGCGTCCCACCATTTCAACTCGATTGCCGGCAGGGTGTAGTGGCCTGCGGTGTCGACCCGGTAGGTCGCGGTATCGATACGCTGGCCGCCGCTGAAGTTGCCGCGACCGTCGTCCAGATTGCTGATTTTCGGGCTTTTCGGGTAACGGCTTAGGCCGGTGATTTCGCCCATGGAGGGTCCGGGTAATGACATTGCCAAGGCGCCATCGGCCTGTAGCGTCAGTTGTCGGGTGATGCTGTCACCAACCTTCAGCGGGGTGGCCGAGTCGAAGGTCTGTTGCGTGAAACGCAGCCCTTGGGCCACCAACACTGGTTCGCCGGGCTTGAACCCCGGCGGTTGCGCTGCCGTGAAGTGCAGCGGCTGGATCTGGGTGCTGAGTTCGCCAGTGGCCTGGCCAGGCGTGGCGCGCACGGTCAGTGCCGGGATGTCGAAACCCTGAGGCATATTGGGCATGATCAGGTAGCTGTAACGCATGCCGTTGAAGGATTTGCCGTCGAGCGTTTGGTTCAGGTGTTCGGCGTGGCCGTCCGGCGGCATGACCAGCGCGCCGGGCAGCTTCAGGTCGGGCAGGGTGGGGGCGCTGGTGAACCAGGTGTCGGTGAGGATGTCGAGTTGCAGTTCGACGATGCCACCGACCATGATCGAGTCGGTGGGTTGCAGATGAGCCTGAACTCTTATTTCGGGCTCGGCGGCGAGGGAGCTTGTGCTGATCAGGCAGAGCAGCAGGGCCCCGACTTTTGTGGTGAATGAACTGACGCCTTCGCGAGCAAGCCCGCTCCCACAGGGGATTAGCGGTGCACACAGATCAAGTGTGGGAGCGGGCATGCTCGCGAAAGCCGCGACGCGGTCCACCAGACAGTTCATGGCCGTTCGCCCGCCCGATCCTGCAAACTGAACTTCTGCTTGAGAAACTTCGCCGGCGAAGTCGTCAGGTTCTGCAACCACAGCTCATCCGACGTCGCTTGCTCAGTCTCTAGCGCTTTGTTCTGGCCCTTGCCCGGCGCCTTGTCCATTTTGATTTCGTCGGGTTTGACCTCGGGGGCGTTCTGCTCGGCGCTTTCGGTGTCTTTCTGCAAGGCGATGGCCAGGGCCAGATTGGCCGTGGCTTCCGGAAATTGTGGTTGCAACTTCAGCGCCTGGGTGTAGGCCGCAATGGCCTGGTCAAACTTGAAAAGACGCACGTAAATGTTGCCCAGATAAAAATACGCCTGGGGTGTTTGCAGGCGCGCGAAACTGGCCAGTGCCAGGTCAAAGTCAGCCGCGTTGTAGGCGGCGATGCCTTTCCAGTACGGGTCAACGAAGTGCGCGGCCGCCTGCGGAAAGTGCTCATGTTCGAAGGCCCAGCGACCTTGCTGGTCCGGGGTGAAAAAGGCATCGGTCAGCGCGTTGGCGTGTGCCGGTAACGGTTGCAATCCCAAGCCCACCGCCAGTGCCAAGGCGACCATCCAGTTCAGGCTCCAGCCCTTGCGCACGCTGAAGAACGCGATCAACAGCAGCGGCCAGCACAACCAGTAACCGGCGTCCTTCCAGTGCAGTTCGTGCTGTTCCTCACTGGCACTCTGGAAATGCTGTTGGGCGTGCAGTTCGATCCAGTCCAGGTCGTCATCATTGAGTGTCAGGCTACCCAGCGGCGCATCCACTGCCGAGGCCAGTTGTTTGAGTGCTGCCTCGTCAAAACTCCCGAGTACCGGACGACCGTTGTTGTCGGTGCGCGGCTGGCCATTAGCATCGTGGATGACCCCGCCATCCTCGCTGCCGACGGCGAGGATCAGCACTTGCAGCGCGCTGTCATTGAGTTGTTTATCCAGACCGGCCAGCGCCGAGGTGTCCGCGCCGTCGGTGATCAGCAATAAGGTGCCGGGCGTTTTTTCCGCGGCGAGCAGGCGTTTGGCTTGCTCGATCACGGCGCTGACATTTTTCCCCGGTTTGTCGATCAGCTCGGTGCCGAGGGCCTGGATGAAAGTGTCGAGCAGCGCCGGATCGTCAGTCGGCGGCAATACCAGATGGGCGCTGCCGGCATAGGCGATCAGCGCATTGCGGGCGCCGGCTCGGCGCTGGATCAGGTCATGCAGCTTGTGCTTGGCCGCTTCCAGGCGACTTGGCTGAACATCGTTGGCGTCCATGGACGGTGACAGGTCGATGGCAATGATCAGCGGCGCACGGTTCTCCAGGAAGTCCGGACGGTCCTGTTCCCAGGTTGGCCCGGCTGCGGCGAAGGCGCCCAGCATCAACAGCGCGCACACCAGATGCACCGGTCGCAGCCGCTGTCGGTCCTGTGGCGTGATCAGCAGATGCGGCAGCAAGTGCTCGGCGATAGTGCCGCGCAAGCGCCGTTGCACGTCGCGGCTACGGCGCCAGAGCAGTGGCAGCAGAGCGCCGAACGGCATCAGCAACAGCCACAGCGGACGCAGGAAATGGAAGTCGCTGAGATTGATCTCCATCTCAGGCCTCCTGGCGCTGGCGCGCAATGGCCAAGCGTGGACGGAGCAGGGCGCACAGGTGATAAAACGCGAGCAGACCGATCGCCGCCCCCAGCGGCCACCAGAACAAATCCCGTTTCGGCTGATGGCTGAGGGTTTTCACTTGATGCGGGGTCAGCTGGTCGAGGGTGCTGTAGACCTGATCCAGCGCAGTTCGGTCTTCCGCGCGGAAGAACTTTCCGCCGGTGGCCTCGGCGATTTGCTGCAAGCCTTGCAGATTGACCCTGGCTTCGCCTTCAGCCGTCGAGTCGCCAATGCCGATGGTGTGAATCACCACCCCTTTGGCGGCAGCCATGGAAGCCGCGTGGTCCGGGGTGATGGCGCTGCTGGTGTCATTGCCGTCGGTGAGCAGGACTAGAACTTTTTCCTGTTCGTGAGCCTGATCGAGCAGTTTCAGGCTCAGGCCGATGGCGTCACCGATGGCGGTATTGGGGCCGGCCATGCCAATGCCGGTGTCGTCCAGCAACAGCGACAGGCTGGCGTGATCGAGGGTCAGCGGCGCCTGCGGATAGGCGCCGCTGCCAAACACGATCAGGCCGAGGCGATCTTCTTTGCGCTTGTCGATAAAGCCATGCACCACGTCCTTGACCGCCGCCAGACGATTGATCTTCTGGCCGTTGCGGTCGGTGAAGTCGGTGGTTTCCATCGATTGGGAAATGTCGATGGCCAACATCAGGTCGCGCACCGGTTGCTGGCGCTCGATGGGTTTTTCCACGTACACCGGGCGAGCAGCCGCCAGCAGCAACAACGCCCAGACCACCAGGTTGAGCAACAGCTGCCAGTGATTGTTGCGGGTCCCGGCCTGACTCGGCGCCTGGCCGACCGCGCGGCTCATGGCAGCAAAAAACGGCACGCGCACCGCGCTGCGGGCCTCGCGGTAATCGGGCAGGTAGCGGTAGCCGAACCACGGCAACGGCAGCAGCAGTAACAGCCAGGGGTAATCAAGCTGCCACATGATGATGCTCCACCCAGTGTTTGCAGGTGTCGAACAGTTGCTGACGTTGTTCGTTGGGTAGGGCTCGCAGGGTTGCGTCCGGGGCGTAGGCCAGTTGTGCCAGTTGTGCGCTGAAGTCGACGGGGAGGGGCTGCGTACTGTGCCGCTGCAAAAAGGCTTGCCAATCCTCTTTACCTAACGCCGCAGGACCCTGTGGGCGCGGGCTTGCTCGCGAAGGCGTCCGGTCAGTCGACATCAATGTTGAATGCAAGGCCCTCTTCGCGAGCAAGCCCGCACCTACAGGGTTCGCGGCAGGCATGGAGAGGGCCACGCGCTTGAGTAGCTCCGGAAGCTCACGCAAGGCATTAAGGTCATCACTACGGCTTTGCAACTGCGCCAGCCGCACCAACGCCTCACGCCGATAACGATCCCGCCGCCACTGCCAATATCGCCGGGCACTGACTAAAAGCACCACAATCACCAATGCGGCCAGCAACACCCACCAACCCCACGTCTGCGGCGCGTAACTGACCGGCGCCGGTAGTGCCAGCTCCTTGAGTTGCTCAATGCTCGGAATATCAGGGTTCATCGCCGCCCCCCGCCGAGTTTCCCCAGTTCGGTGCGCAGTTGTTCCTGGGCGTCGGTGGCGGTGCTGAACATCATCAACGGCACCTGACTGCGCCGCAGCAGCGTGGCGACGTCCTTGAGCCGACCACTGAGAAAATCTCCCAATGGCTGATGAACGCGACGATGCTCAACGGCCAGTTCCACCTGCAACTGGCCTTGGGTGATCAACAATCGGCCATTTTTCGGCAGGTTCAGTGCCAACGGGTCGTAGACCTGCATGGCGATCACATCGTTGTGCGCCGCCAGTTGCCGCATCAGTTGCAAGGTGCTCGGGCCTGCGCCGGCAAAATCGCTGACGATGCAGATCAGGTGATCGTGACCTGCCACCGCCAGGCAATGCTGCAACACCTTGTCGAGCTGGTCTTCGCCTTCGGCGTCCGGGTTGGCGGCGTTCAATGCCTGGTTCTGCTGGACGATGCGGGAGCACAGCGCTTCGATCCGCTTGCGGCTGCGCAGCGGAGCAATCGCCTCGATGCATACATCGTTGAACACCAGGCCACCGACCCGGTCGCCCGCGTTGAACACCATCCACGCCGCCAGCGCACCGAGTTCGGCGGCGAGGGCGGATTTGAAGCTGCGTTGCGAACCGAAAAACATCGACATGCGCTGGTCCACCAGAATCAACGCCGGGCGGTCGCGTTCTTCGGTAAAGGTGCGCACCACCGGTTTGCCGGTGCGCAGCGAGGCGCGCCAATCGAGGTGACGCAAGTCGTCCCCCGGCTGATAACGGCGCAGTTCATCGAAGTTCAAACCACGGCCGCGCAAGCGCGAGGCATGGTTGCCGGCGAGGAGGCTGCCCTTGGGTTGGCGTGCGAGGAAACTCAGGTCACGGGCCTTGAACTCCAGGGCCATCAACTGCGCCAGAGAGACATACGCCAGACCGTCGACACTCTCCATTTTCAACCTCAGGCCGGAATCGCGACTTTGTCGAGGATACGATCCAGCACCTGATCGGCGTTCACTCCGTCGGCCACCGCGTCGTAGCTCAGTTGCAAACGATGACGCAGCACCGGATGCACCACGGCGCGCACGTTGTCCGGTGAGACGAAATCCTGGCCCTGCAACCAGGCATCAGCCCGGGCGCAACGGTCCAGGCCGATACCGCCCCGAGGACTGGCGCCGATGGCGATCCAGCGCCCAAGGTCGGCATCGTAATCGGCGGGGTGGCGGGTAGCTTTGATCAGGTCGATCAGATAGTGGTCGATGGCCGGGGACACGTGCACGGCGCTGACTTCCCGACGCGCGGCGAAGATCACTTCCTGAGACAGCGTGAAACCTTGAACAGGGGCGGTTTTGGCACCGAGTGCCTGCTCCTCGTCGCGCAACAGACGCAGCACCTGGCTTTCGTTTTCCGCGCTCGGATAATCCAGCAAAACCTTCATCAAAAACCGGTCCATCTGCGCTTCCGGCAGCGGATACGTGCCTTCCTGTTCGATCGGGTTCTGGGTCGCGACCACGATGAACAATTCCGGCAGCACATGGCTGTTGCCGGCCACGGTGATCTGCCGCTCTTCCATGGCTTCGAGCAACGCCGCCTGGACTTTGGCCGGGGCACGGTTGATTTCGTCCGCCAAAATCAGGTTGCCAAACAGAGGGCCTGGCTGGAAACGGATTTCGTTTTTGCCTTCCGCCTGATGCAGCACTTCGGCGCCGGTGATGTCCGACGGCAGCAAGTCCGGGGTGAACTGGATGCGGCTCATCTTCGCGTCCAGGTGTTTGGCCAAGGCTTTTACGGTACGGGTCTTGGCCAGGCCGGGAAGGCTTTCCAGCAACAGGTGCCCGTTGGCCAACAGGCCGAGCAGAATCTGCCGGATCACCTGATCCTGGCCAAGCACCGCTTCGGCGATGCTGGCTTGCAGTGCGTTGAGGTCATCGCGTGCAGTCATGGAGCAGGCACTCGCTTAAAACATGAAGGTCGGAATGACCGGGATGAAAGACAAACGGAAATTCCAGCGGCTGCTGATCAGGTCGTCCGGGTGAATCGCCGAGTACTGGATCTCCCCGGAAATCCGCAGTCAGGGCTCCATCACCAGGCGTACTGCAGACGCAGTGTCCAAGTGTTCACATCCGGCGAACCGGTGCGTTCCGAAACCGTGTCCGAGTAAGCGATAAGTCCTCCGAACTGTGGTGTCAGCATAAAGCCCATACTCGCGCCGAGCAGCCCGTTTTCCTGTTTGTTGTCTTGCCAGTCACCATTGATTTTGGTTTCGCCGCCGCGGCTGTAAGTGGCATCGAGCGAGGCCCACAGCGCGCGGTTAATGGTGTAGCTGTAGTGACCCTCAATGGCGTACAGCGGTTTTTGCTCAAGGGTGTCATTGCCGTGGTAATCGTCGTTGTCGCCAAACAGCGAGACCCAGGTATTGATCTCCAGCCATGTTGGCCCGAACGGTGTGCCAAAACCGAGTTCTGGCTTGAACGCCCAACGGTTGGAGCCGATGTTGATGATGCGATCTTTGTCGTAATCGCCGGTAGGTGCAGTGATCCAGATTGCACCGGTCAGGAACGTTTCCGGCGTCCAGTTGGCGAACTCTTCTTTGGTCAGCGCCGGGCCGCCAAAGATGTTGTGCACCAGCACCACTTGCGTATCGGCCATGCCGCCGTTGTGTTTGGTGCCGTCGAAGAACTGGGCATTGTCGAACGATGCGGAAATGTCGGCGTAAGGCTGCAGGATCTGGATCGCGCTGTTGCGCCCGTCGACAGAAAACGAGCGGGCATAACGGGCGATGTACAGGTCTGCGTTGAGCGACAACCCATCAAGAGGCAATGAAGTATCGATCGGGGTGTTGGTATCGATTTTGTTGTAGTAGCCGAAAACCATGTTCAGGTCGGTCGGCAGGTTCTGCCAGTCGCGAGCGTTGTCCGCATGGCTCAACAGTGGCGCTATGGTCAAAGTGAGCGCCGTCAATGCGGCATTTCTAGAGGTCTTCGAGGCCATCGCGGTGCTCCTGCGGTATAGATGTGGACATTCATGGCTTAGGCACAGGCGTCAGCAGCGGCATTTTCCACTGCCCATTGGCAACTTCCGGTTTTGGCAGGTACAAGCGCAAGACGCCGTAGAACGGCCCGTTCGGCGCCGGGAGCCAGTTGCTTTGCAGGTTTTTGGCCGGTGCCTTGTTTTGCACGTAAAGGGTCAGGCCACCGTCGGCGTCGAGCTTGAGGCCGGGCAGCATGCGCGAGTTGATCAGGTAGCGATTGAGCGGGTTGGCCACCAACAATTTGTTCTTGCCGTCGTACATCGTCAGGGACCAGAACGCGTCAGCCGGGGGCAGGGCACCCTTGTTGAAATGCAGGGTGTAGTCGCGCTTCGAGGCATCGACCGGTTTGCCGTCCTTGTCGACAAAGTAGCCGATGTAATTGGCCTCTTCGGCGGAGTTGCCAAAAATCCCCATGTTGGCGCCAGCGTAGCGGTACAAGTAGTTGCCATTAAGGTGATTGCGGGTGCCGAACAAGTCGCCACTGGTGACCTGGTGGGTATCGACTTGGTCTTTTTTAAACCGGGCGAACTCGGCCTTGGCGTCAGCGATGCCGTCTTCCAGGGCCTGGCGTTGATCACCGCTGAGCTGGGTGAGGTTGAAAGGCTTGCCGGCTTCGATGCCGATTTTCGCGAAGCGCGCCAGCAAGCCTTTCTCGACTTCCTGGGGCGGGGCGAACGACAGCATGAAGTTCAGGTAGCGGAACAGATCCGGGGTGTCGCTCATGGTGGGCGCAGGTTTCGGCCAGGCGATCTGTGGCGCCGCCGGCGGGGCTTTTTGCCCGACATAACGGCTCAGGGGCTCGACTTTGTAGCCCTTCTGGATCTGCTTGACCTTGGTCAGGTCCTTTTCATCGAACAGCTGCGTGCGATACAGCGCATAGGCGATGTTGCTTTCACTGCGCAGCAACCGGTCGATTTTTACCGGTTGCTGACCCTGCCAGTCGGGACCGGCGATCATGAAATGCCCGCCGTTGTTACCCGTGCTGCGAGTGCCCAGATACGCAAAGTTCTGCGTGTAGGCGTCGATCAGTTGCACCGAGTAGTAGCGGTGCTCTTCGATGGGCGGCAGGGTCAGCACTACCGGTTCGGCGCGCAGGTCCATCCAGATGAAGGAGTAGGGGGTGTCGGCGTTGGGCGTGACGAACGCGGTGTCCTTGGCCGTGAAGGCCTTGGCGGTGTTGCCGATCTTGTTGAACGGTGCCTTGAAGTTCGGGCCTTTCTTGTCCACGGCTTGGGTGTAGAGGGTCTTGTACATCTCCACCACCGGAAAACCATACAGATAGGCCTCCTTGGCGATGCCGCGAGCCTCTTCCGGAGTAGCCGTGAAATCGGCCCAGACGCTGGTGCTCAGGGTGAGGGAGAGTGCGGTGAGCAACAGGCGGTTATTCATAAAATTCCTTATTGAACCCTTGGGCGTCATTCCACGGCCGTGATGTCGTCGAGTTTCCAACTTTTGTCGAAGTAGGCTTCGGTCGGGGCATACAGGCGGAAGTAGCTGAACCAGTGTTTGCCCGGGACGGTTTGCACCCAATTGTTTTCAAAACCCTTGGGCGCGGTCGGGCCGAAGTACAAGTCCACCGAACCGTCGGCGTTCTTTGTCAGGTCCTGACGAGACGACAGGTCGGCCTTGCGTTGCGGGTTGTCGATCAGGCAACGGCTGTCGATGTCGTATACGGTCATCGACCAGAACTGCTTGGCCGGCGGGTTGGCGCCGACATGCAGGCGATAGCTTTTACCGCCGTCGAGCCAGTTACCCTTGGCGTCGGTGTAGGCGCCGAGATACGTCTGGCCCAGGCCCGGGGTCTTGGAAACCATGCCTTTGGTGTTGGTCACCGCTTCGTAGAACCAGGCGCTGCGTTCCCACAACTGGTCGTAATAAGCCACCCGTTGCGAGGGCTCGGCGATGTTGAGCACGGTGTCCCACTGGCGATCCCGCCAGTACTGCGCATCGGGGAAACGCTTGGCGAAGGTGTTGGCCTTGGCAATCAGCTCGCCGACTTGGGCACCTTGTTCCAGCGCCTTGCGCTGGTTGTCGTTGGGGTTGAAGGGTTTGTCCTTCTCGATGCCCAGGCTCGCGAGCATCGCCATGTAAAAGCGGTCACGTTCGTTGACCGGTTCTTTCTGGATGATCTGGTGCAATCGCTGCCAGTACGCCAGGCCACGGGGCTGGGTGCCGGACCAGGCTTTGCCGCCGGGGGAGAGCAGTTTGGTCTTGGCCGGTTCGGCACGCTTGTCGTACGGGTACATCTTGAACTGCTCGACCAGCGCCTTGCCCTTGGCCGGGTCCGGGTCGAGCACGCGAAAACCGACCAGCGCGTTCATCGTTTCCGATTTGGCCAGGTAATACTTGCCGGCATCGGGCGGTGGCTCGGCGCCCGGTGGCAGCACCAGGTACTTGCCGCCCTTGCCTTTGTCCGGGCCGGTCTGGCCCATGTCGATAATCGCCCGCTGCCAGAAATCACCGATGCCGCCAGCGGTCGGTCCGGGCGGCAGTTCGATCACCAGCGGGCCGGTTTCATTGAGGTCGACAAACCCGAGAATGTACGGCGTGGTGGCGTTGGCGGTGATCACGCCGAGCTTGTCTTCGTAACTGTTAAGCACCATCAGGTCGCCGCTGTGGGCGCCGAGTTTGTCGCGGAACTCTTCCTGCCATTGGGCGTAGGACACCAACGGCAAGGCCCACAGGTAACTCTGGGTGGCTTGTTGGAAGTCCAGCTCGGCGTAAAGTTTGGCGATGGATTCATGGGCGGGCAGTTCGCCCTCCATGGCGATGTTGCCGATGCGGGTATCGAGTGGTTGAGCCCCGACGCCGCAACTGACGAACAGCGTCATCAGACTGAAACCGGCTGCGCGAATAGCACCGTGCATAGCGAAATCCTTATTTACCGAAGGTGACGTTGAGCCCGGCGAACAGTGTGAATTTCGGCACGCCAGCGCCCTTGTGCTCCACGGTCCACTGCGGTTCGATGAATGCGTTGAGAATATTGGTCCCGGATTTCCAGACCTTGCCGCCACCGAAACCGATGGGGATGTAATGGGTGTCATTCTTGAGGTCGAAGGTCCAAGTGCCTGTCGAGCGCAGGTACCAGCCTTTTTCCAGGTTATGAATGATGAAGGGTTGCATGGTCGCGGTTTCGACGTGGGCGCGGTCATGATCGCCGGCGAACGAACTCTGGTACTGCACCAGCGCACCCAGCAGGCCGCGAGGTGAAGAGTCGATGGCCACGGCGGCAAGCCCCGCCTGCCATTTGCCGGTACCGAGCTCGTCCTGATCGGCGGTGGGCGCGGTGATCTGCGGGCCGATGCCCAGCTGCACGCCGTCGGTCTTGAGCAGGAAGATATCGAACAGGTTCAGATCGCCTTCGCCGGTGCTGTAGCCGCCGCTGGGATCGGGGCGGGTGCTGATCGGCGCGGTGGCACGCAGCAATTGCGGTACACCAATGAACTCGCCGGGTGCAATCGGCAGCGTGCCGCGCACCAGCAGGTCGTTGGTATGGATATTGGAATCGTAGTACTTCGGGGTGTAGTAATCCTGCAGGTTCATCCCCGGGGCCAGGTTCAGCGGGTTGTTGCTTTTATTGGCGGTGTCGGCGTTATCCGCCTGAGCGCAAACGAAAGGCGCAAGCGAAGTCGCCAAGAGAAAGGCGTGCATCCCCATTTTTTTCGACATGATTCCCCGGTTCCTTGGTGGCTCATTGGACGACTCGGCACTTGGCGGCCGTTACTGCGTAATCTTTTTCCCATAAAGCCTGTAGGACGCGTCTGTTGAACTTAGCAGCTAACGTCGGGTTCGCCAGTCGAAAGGGGCGATTCTGTGATTTTGTGTATAGGTTTTCGTAAATTTTTATGAACTAAAAAGTTAATGCAGATCAGTGGGTTGCCCGCTATATCTACTATCCAGTCGAGGGAGGTGTTGCCGGACACACCGCATTCGCGAGCAAGCCCGCTCCCACATTTGATCGCTGTCGTACACAGATTCTGTGTTTGCTGAAGATCCATTGTGGGAGTGGGCTTGCTCGCGAAGAAAGATGACTCGGTAGTACTGGCTGACTACTCACCTAACATTACTGAAGCATTCAACGCTTCTTCATCTGCGCCCTCAGACGTTCTTCTTGCTCCTGCAATTTCGGTGTGAACTCGGCCCCAAGATCTTCGGCCTCGTACACCGGGCGGATCTCGATCTCGGCGTCGGTGCCTGGCATCGGGTTTGGGCAGCGCTTGACCCAGTCGATCGCTTCCTGCTTCGACTTCACCTGCCACAACCAGTAGCCGGCAATCAGCTCCTTGGTTTCGGCGAACGGACCGTCGATCACCGTGCGTTTCTCGCCCGAGAAACGCACGCGGGCACCTTTGCTGCTCGGTTGCAGGCCATCGCAGTCGAGGAGGATGCCGGCCTTGACCAGCTCTTCGTTGTAGTTTCCCATCGCGGTCATCAGTTCTTCGCTGGGCAGCACACCGGCCTCGGAATCCGGGCTGGCTTTTACAATGATCATGAATCGCATGGTGTTATCTCCACTGGATTTGAGTGATTCATTGCCTAGTCGAATGGCGGTGCCGTAAATCGACAACGACCGCTGGAGGAGTAGACGAACTCAATCCTGTGGGAGCGGGCTTGCTCGCGAAAAGGGCCTTGCATTCAACATCGATGTCGACTGACCGGTCAGAGCAAGCCCGATCCCACAGGGTTTTGCAGTGTTTCAAGTCGTTTGTATCCAGTTTTGGTGCAGGCTCATCACAATTTGTATCTGACCATAGGTCACCGGCCCATTTCGTGGTTAACTTCGGCCTCTTCAAATATTCTCCACAACAACGTCAGAAGGACTCCGTTCATGGCTCAAGTCACTCTTAAAGGCAACCCGGTTCAAGTCAACGGCCAACTGCCACAAGCCGGTTCCAAGGCGCCAGCCTTTTCCCTGGTTGCCGGCAATCTGTCCGACGTGACCCTGGCGAGCTTCGCCGGCAAGCGCAAAGTGCTGAACATCTTCCCAAGCGTCGACACCCCGACCTGCGCGACTTCGGTTCGTAAGTTCAACGCCCAGGCCAATGACGTCGCCAACACCGTCGTGCTGTGCATCTCCGCTGACCTGCCGTTCGCCCAAGCCCGTTTCTGCGGCGCCGAAGGTCTGGAAAACGTGCAGAACCTGTCGACCCTGCGCGGTGCCGAGTTCATCGAGAACTACGGCGTTGCCATTGCTGACGGCCCGCTCAAAGGCCTGACGGCCCGTGCCGTCGTGGTGCTGGACGAAAACGACAACGTGCTGCACAGCGAACTGGTTAGCGAAATCGGTCAAGAACCGAACTACGAAGCGGCCCTTGCCGTTCTGAAATAAGCGAACCATTACAATTGTTAACGGCCTAGGGGGCGTTCTCACTGAATTTCCCCGTCGCGTTGTCGCCTTAAAGCGGGCCAGGCAAGGCGCAGGCCGCTGGAAATGGTTGCTCCCTTTGCAAGGCCTGCAACGCAGGCTGGCCCGCTTTAAGGCACAACCCGAAGGGCCGGACCCGCTGTTGTGCAGGGCTGGGTTGCTCGAAGCTTATTTGGAATGACCAACCACGCTTCTCGCGCCTTGCCCTGCACAACAGCAGACCTGGCGCGGCGGGGAAATTCAGTGAGAACGCCCCCTCTGTCCAGGCCGTTTTCATTTGTGCTTCAGTGTCTTAGATAAATCTCCTGTTACGTAAGCCGAAGGTAAATTGCCGGTAAAGGCGCTTTGCTAAAACCCCTCCAGTGCTTATCGTTCAGCCTCCCGTAGAAGAAGCCCACGCGCCCAATGGTTGATCATTCAATGCAATCCTCCGCTTCCCGTAGTCCCCGTCGCTGGCTGTTTGGCCTGCTTGTCCTGTTGGTTATCGCAGGGCTGTGCTGGAAATTCTGGCCCGGCGGTGCTGCGCCACAAGAGGGTGCGGGGCAGAAAGCCACGGCCGGGCACACTGGCCGGTCAGGGGCGATGCGTCCCGGTTTCGGCGGCGCGACCGGCCCGGTGCCGGTGCGAGTGGCGTCGGCGGTCAAGGGCGATTTTCCGCTCTACTACAAGGCGTTGGGCACGGTGACGGCGCTGAACACCATTAATGTGCGCAGCCGTGTCGGTGGTGAGCTGATCAAGATTGCGTTTGAAGAAGGGCAGATGGTCAAGGCCGGCGATCTGCTGGCTGAAATCGACCCGCGTCCTTACCAGAACGCCTTGCTTCAGGCCGAAGGCACCTTGCTGCAGAATCAGGCGCAATTGAAAAACGCCCAGGTCGATGTCGAACGCTACCGCGGCCTCTATCGCGAAGACAGCATCGCCAAGCAGACCCTGGACACCGCCGAAGCGCTGGTCGGCCAATACCAGGGCACGGTCAAGACCAATCAGGCGGCGGTCAACGACGCCAAGCTCAATCTCGAATTCACCAAGATCCGCGCGCCGATCACCGGGCGTGTGGGCCTGCGTCAACTGGACGTCGGTAACCTCGTGGCGGCGAACGACACCACCGCGCTGGCGATCATTACCCAGACCCAACCGATCAGCGTGGCCTTCACCTTGCCGGAAAACAGCCTCGACATCGTGCTGGCCCGCTATCGCACCGGCGCCAAGCTGCCGGCAGAAGCCTGGGATCGTGGCGACACCAAGTTACAAGCCACGGGCGTCTTGCAGAGCCTGGATAACCAGATCGACGTCACCACCGGCACCTTGAAATTCAAGGCACGCTACGAGAACCGCGATCAAGCGCTGTTCCCCAACCAGTTCGTCAACGTCCACTTGTTGGCCGACACCCTCAAGGACGTCGTGCTTGCGCCCTCGGCAGCGATCCAGTTCGGCACCAACGGCACGTTCGTCTACGCCCTGGATGGCGACAAGAAAGTCACGATCCGTCAGTTGAAAGTCGGCGCCAGCGACGGTGACAACACCGTGATCACCGAAGGCCTGGTCGCGGGGGATCGCGTCGTCCTGGAAGGCACCGACCGCCTGAAGGAAGGCAGCGAAGTGGAAGTGGTCAATGACAGCAAAGACGTACCGACCACGCCGACCGAGCACTTGCAAGGCAAGTCGGCTGCCACCGCGCCTGACGCAACAGCCACTGACAAGGCGAAAAAGGGCGGCGCATGAACATCTCGCGGCTGTTCATCCTTCGCCCGGTAGCCACCACCCTGAGCATGCTGGCCATCATTCTGGCTGGCGTGATCGCCTATCGGCTGTTGCCGGTGTCAGCGTTGCCTCAGGTCGATTACCCGACCATTCGCGTCATGACGCTCTATCCCGGCGCCAGCCCGGATGTCATGACCAGCGCCGTGACCGCGCCCCTTGAGCGTCAATTCGGGCAAATGCCCGGCCTGACCCAAATGGCCTCGACCAGTTCCGGTGGCGCCTCGGTGCTGACCCTGCGATTCAGCCTCGACGTCAACATGGATGTCGCCGAGCAGCAGGTGCAGGCTGCGATCAACGCCGCGACCAATTTGCTGCCCAAGGACCTGCCGGCGCCGCCGGTGTACAACAAGGTCAACCCGGCGGACACCCCGGTGCTGACCCTGGCCATCACCTCCAAAACCATGTTGCTGCCCAAACTCAACGATCTGGTCGATACGCGCATGGCGCAGAAAATCGCCCAGATCAGCGGGGTCGGCATGGTCAGCATTGCCGGTGGCCAGCGTCAGGCGGTGCGGATCAAGGTCAATCCCGAGGCCTTGGCGGCCAACGGTCTGAACTTGTCGGACGTGCGCACCCTGATCGGTGCATCCAACGTCAACCAGCCCAAGGGCAACTTCGACGGCCCGACCCGGGTCTCGATGCTCGACGCCAACGACCAACTGACCTCGCCCAAGGACTACGCCAACCTGATCCTGGCCTACGCCAACGGCGCGCCGTTGCGGCTCAAGGATGTGGCAGAGATCGTCGACGGCGCCGAGAACGAGCGCCTGGCCGCGTGGGCCAATGAAAACCAGGCGGTGTTGCTGAATATCCAGCGCCAACCGGGTGCCAACGTGATTGAGGTGGTCGACCGGATCAAGGCTTTGCTGCCGAGCATCACCGACAACCTTCCGGCCGGCCTCGATGTCGTCGTGCTCACCGACCGCACCCAAACCATCCGCGCCTCCGTCACTGACGTGCAGCATGAACTGCTGATCGCCATCGCCCTGGTGGTCATGGTCACGTTCCTGTTCCTGCGCCGGGCCAGCGCCACCATCATTCCGTCCGTGGCCGTGCCGTTGTCGCTGATCGGCACCTTCGGCGTGATGTACCTCGCCGGCTTTTCGGTCAACAACCTGACCCTGATGGCCCTGACCATCGCCACCGGTTTCGTGGTGGACGATGCGATCGTCATGCTGGAGAACATTTCTCGCTATATCGAAGAGGGCGACAGCCCGCTGAATGCGGCGCTCAAGGGCGCCAAACAGATCGGCTTCACACTGATTTCCCTGACCCTGTCGCTGATTGCCGTATTGATTCCGCTGCTGTTCATGGCGGACGTGGTGGGGCGGTTGTTCCGAGAATTTGCCATCACCCTGGCAGTGGCGATCCTGATCTCCCTGGTGGTGTCCCTGACCCTGACGCCGATGATGTGCGCGCGGTTGCTCAAGCGTGAACCCAAGGAAGAAGAGCAGGGCCGTTTCTACCGGGCCAGTGGCGCTGCAATTGATTGGATGATCGCGGCTTACGGGCGAAAGTTAAAGTGGGTTCTCAAGCATCAACCGCTGACGCTGTTGGTGGCCGTCGGCACCTTGGCGCTCACCGTGTTCCTGTACATGGTGGTGCCCAAGGGCTTCTTTCCGGTGCAGGACACCGGGGTGATCCAGGGGATTTCCGAAGCGCCGCAGTCGATTTCCTTCGCCGCCATGAGCGAGCGACAGCAGGGGCTCGCCAAGGTGATCCTGGCTGACCCCGCGGTAGAGAGCCTGTCGTCCTACATCGGCGTGGACGGTGACAACTCGACGCTCAACAGCGGTCGTCTGCTGATCAACCTCAAATCCCACAGCAATCGCGACCTGAGCGCGACGGAAGTGATTGCCCGTCTGCAACCGGAGCTGGACAAGCTGATCGGCATCCGTCTGTTCATGCAGCCAGTGCAGGATTTGACCATCGAAGACCGGGTCAGCCGCACCCAGTACCAGTTCAGCATGTCGTCACCGGACTCGGAGTTGCTGAGCCTGTGGAGCGGGCGCCTGGTGGATGCCCTGGCGGATCGGCCAGAGCTGACCGACGTTGCCAGCGATTTGCAGGACAAGGGGTTGCAGGTCTATCTGGTGATCGACCGCGACGCGGCGTCACGGGTGGGTGTGTCGGTGTCGAACATTACCGATGCGCTGTACGACGCCTTCGGTCAGCGGCAGATTTCTACCATCTACACCCAGGCCAGCCAGTACCGCGTGGTGCTGCAATCGCAGTCCGGCGAGAAAATCGGCCCGGATGCGCTGAACCAGATTCACGTCAAGACCACCGATGGCGGTCAGGTTCGCTTGTCCAGCCTGGCCCACATAGAGGAACGTCAGGCGCAACTGGCGATCACCCACATTGGCCAGTTCCCGGCGGTAATGATGTCCTTCAACCTCGCGCCCGGCGTAGCGCTGGGGCATGCGGTGGAGATCATCGAGCAGGTGCAGAAGGATATCGGCATGCCGATTGGCGTGCAGACCCAGTTCCAGGGGGCGGCCGAGGCATTCCAGGCCTCGTTGTCGAGCACCTTGCTGCTGATTCTGGCGGCGGTGGTGACCATGTACATCGTGCTCGGCGTGCTTTACGAGAGCTACATCCATCCGATCACCATTCTCTCGACCTTGCCCTCGGCGGCGGTCGGGGCCTTGCTGGCGTTGCTGCTGAGTGGCAATGACCTGGGGATGATCGCGATCATCGGCATCATCCTGCTGATCGGTATCGTGAAAAAGAACGCGATCATGATGATCGACTTCGCTCTCGATGCTGAACGCAATCAGGGCATGGACCCGGAAACGGCGATCTATCAGGCGGCGCTGCTGCGCTTCCGGCCGATTCTGATGACCACCCTGGCAGCCCTGTTTGGTGCGGTGCCGTTGATGCTGGCCACCGGTTCGGGCGCTGAGTTGCGTCAGCCGCTGGGTCTGGTAATGGTCGGCGGCTTGTTGTTGAGCCAGGTGCTGACCTTGTTCACCACGCCGGTGATCTACTTGTACTTCGACCGTCTTGGCCGGCGCTGGGGGCGCAAGTCTGAATCCGTGGAAGCGGTAGAACAGCCATGAACCTCTCTGGACCGTTCATCAAACGTCCCGTGGCGACCATGTTGCTGAGCCTGGCGATCATGTTGCTGGGCGGTGTGAGCTTCGGCTTGTTGCCGGTGGCGCCGCTGCCGCAAATGGACTTCCCGGTGATCGTGGTTCAGGCCAGCCTGCCCGGTGCGAGCCCGGAAGTGATGGCATCGACCGTGGCCACGCCGCTGGAGCGTTCCTTCGGCGCCATCGCCGGGGTCAACACCATGAGCAGCCGCTCCAGCCAGGGCTCGACCCGGGTGATTCTGCAATTCGACCTGGACCGCGACATCAACGGCGCTGCGCGGGAAGTGCAAGCGGCGATCAACGCCTCGCGCAACCTGCTGCCCAGCGGGATGCGCAGCATGCCGACCTACAAGAAGGTCAACCCGTCCCAGGCACCGATCATGGTGCTGTCGTTGACCTCGGACGTGCTGGAAAAAGGCCAGCTCTACGATTTGGCCTCGACGATTTTGTCCCAGAGCCTGTCCCAGGTGCAGGGCGTCGGCGAAGTGCAGATCGGCGGCAGCTCCCTGCCGGCCGTGCGCATCGAACTCGAACCGCAGGCGCTCAACCAGTACGGCGTGGCCCTGGACGATGTGCGCAACACCATCGCCAATGCCAACGTGCGCCGGCCAAAAGGGTCGGTCGAAGACGGTCAGCGGTTGTGGCAGGTCCAGGCCAACGATCAACTGGAAAAAGCCAAGGATTACGAGTCGCTGATCATCCACTACGCGGACGGCGCGGCCCTGCGCCTCAAGGATGTGGCCAAGGTCAGCGACGGCGTCGAAGACCGCTACAACAGCGGTTTCTTCAACAATGACGCGGCGGTACTGCTGGTGATCAACCGTCAGGCGGGCGCCAACATCATCGAGACGGTCAACGCTATCAAGGCGCAGCTGCCGGCGTTGCAGGCCGTGCTGCCCGCCAGCGTCAAACTGAACCTGGCCATGGACCGTTCGCCGGTGATCAAGGCCACGCTGCACGAAGCGGAAATGACCCTGCTGATCGCCGTGGCGCTGGTGATTCTGGTGGTGTTCCTGTTTCTCGGAAACTTCCGCGCCTCATTGATTCCGACCCTCGCGGTACCGGTGTCCCTGGTGGGCACGTTCGCGGTGATGTACCTCTACGGGTTCTCCCTGAACAACCTGTCGCTGATGGCGCTGATCCTGGCTACCGGGCTGGTGGTGGACGATGCCATCGTGGTGCTGGAGAACATCTCCCGGCACATCGACGAAGGCGTGCCGCCGATGAAAGCGGCGTACCTTGGGGCTCAGGAAGTCGGTTTCACCTTGCTGTCGATGAACGTCTCGCTGGTGGCGGTATTCCTGTCGATCCTGTTCATGGGCGGGATCGTCGAAAGCCTGTTCCGCGAGTTTTCCATCACCCTGGCGGCATCCATCGTGGTCTCGCTGGTGGTCTCGCTGACGCTGACGCCGATGCTTTGTGCCCGTTGGCTCAAGCCCCATACACCGGGTCAGGAAAACCGTCTGCAACGCTGGAGCCAGAGCGCCAACGCGTGGATGGTCGGCAAATACGCCACCAGCCTCGACTGGGTATTGCGTCACCGTCGTCTGACGTTGTTCAGTCTGCTCGTGACAATTGGCGTGAACGTTGCTCTGTATGTTGTTGTTCCTAAGACTTTTATGCCTCAGCAAGACACGGGCCAGTTGATCGGTTTCGTGCGCGGCGACGACGGTCTGTCGTTCAGCGTGATGCAGCCGAAGATGGAAATCTTTCGTCGCGCCGTGCTCAAGGACGCAGCCGTGGAAAGCGTCGCCGGTTTCATTGGCGGCACCAATGGCACCAACAACGCCTTCATGCTGGTGCGCCTGAAGCCGATCAAGGAACGCAACCTGTCCGCGCAGAAAGTCATCGAACGCCTGCGCAAGGAAATGCCCAAGGTCGCCGGTGCACAGTTGATGCTGATGGCCGACCAGGACCTGCAATTCGGTGGCGGTCGGGAACAGAGCACATCGCAGTATTCCTACATCCTGCAAAGCGGTGACCTGGGAGCGTTGCGCGAGTGGTATCCGAAAGTCGTCACCGCCCTCAAGGCCTTGCCGGAGTTGACGGCGATTGACGCCCGCGAAGGTCGCGGCGCCCAGCAAGTGACGTTGATCGTGGACCGCGATCAGGCCAAACGCCTGGGAGTGGACATGGACATGGTCACCGCGGTGCTGAACAACGCCTACAGCCAGCGGCAGATTTCGACGATCTACGACAGCCTCAACCAATATCAGGTGGTGATGGAGGTCAACCCGAAATACGCCCAGGACCCGATCACCCTCAAGCAGGTTCAGGTGATCACCGCCGATGGCGCGCGGATTCCGCTGTCGACCATCGCCCATTACGAAAACAGCCTGGAAGACGATCGGGTCAGCCACGAAGGCCAGTTCGCTTCCGAAAGCATTGCCTTCGACATGGCCGACGGGGTGACGGTGGAGCAGGGTACGGCCGCCATCGAACGGGCGGTTGCCAAGGTCGGTCTGCCGGAAGACGTCATCGCGAAAATGGCCGGCACCGCCGACGCCTTCGCCGCGACCCAAAAGAGCCAGCCGTGGATGATTCTCGGCGCGCTGGTGGCGGTATATCTGGTGCTGGGCGTGCTGTATGAAAGCTACATCCATCCGCTGACGATTCTTTCGACGTTGCCGTCGGCCGGGGTCGGTGCGTTGCTGTCGATCTACGCGCTGGGGGGTGAATTCAGCCTGATCTCGTTGCTCGGGCTGTTCCTGCTGATTGGCGTGGTGAAGAAAAACGCCATTCTGATGATCGACCTGGCGTTGCAGCTCGAACGCCATCAGGGCATGGAGCCGCTGGAGTCGATACGCAGCGCTTGCCTGCAACGTCTGCGGCCGATTCTGATGACCACCCTGGCGGCGATCCTCGGCGCCTTGCCGTTGCTGCTGAGCCGCGCCGAAGGGGCGGAAATGCGTCAGCCCCTGGGCTTGACCATCATCGGCGGGCTGATCTTCAGTCAGGTGCTGACCCTCTACACCACCCCGGTGGTTTACCTCTATCTCGACAAACTGCGCCATCGCTTCAACCACTGGCGTGGGGTGCGTACCGATGCTGCTCTGGAAACTCCGCTATGACTGACCGTTCGCTTTTCAACCTGGCTGCACCCCTGGTTACGGCCCGAGGCTCGCGTTTGCTCGGCCTGTCGCTGTGCGTCGCGATGCTCAGCGCCTGCGCCATCGGCCCGGATTACCAGCGCCCGCAAACCGCCGCGCCGGTGCAGTACAAGGAAGCGGCGGGCTGGCGTCAGGCCAATCCGAGCGATTCCCTGGCCCGCGGCGCGTGGTGGGAGCTGTATGGCGACCAGCAGCTCAACGGCCTGATCGACAAGCTCAACAGTGCCAACCAGACGGTTGCCCAGTCCGAAGCCCAGTACCGTCAGGCTCAGGCCTTGGTGCGCAGTGCCCGTGGCGCGTTTTTCCCGACCGTGGATTTGACCGTCGGGAAAAACCGTTCGAGCCAGGGCACCGGCAGCAGCAGCTCAAGTTTGACCAGTTCTTCCAGCGGTATTCGCGACACTTACACCGCTCAGGCCGGGGTCAGTTGGGAAGCCGATATCTGGGGCAAGTTGCGTCGCGGGCTGCAAGCCGACGAAGCCAACGCCGAGGCGAGCTTTGCCGATCTGGCGGCGATGCGCCTGAGCCAGCAATCGGAACTGGTGCAGAACTACCTGCAACTGCGGGTGATCGATGAGCAGAAACGCCTGCTGGAAGCGACGGTCGAGGCCTATCAGCGCTCGCTGACAATGACCGAAAACCAATACCGCGCGGGTGTTTCCGGCAAGGACGCAGTGGCCCAGGCGCGGACTCAGCTCAAGAGCACCGAAGCTGATCTGGTCGATTTGATCTGGCAGCGTGCCCAGTTCGAGAACGCCATTGCAGTGCTGATCGGGTTGCCGCCGGCCGAGTTCAAACTGGCTGAAACCAAGGACATCCCGGTTTTGCCCGAGGTGCCGTTGAATCTGCCTTCGCAGTTGCTGGAACGCCGCCCGGACATTGCCGCCGCCGAGCGTTCTGTAATGGCCGCCAACGCCAACATCGGCGTGGCCAAGGCTGCCTACTACCCGGACCTGACGTTGAGCCTGAACGGTGGCTATAGCAGCAGCACCTACGCCAACTGGATCAGCCTGCCGAACCGCTTCTGGTCGGTCGGGCCGCAACTGGCGATGACCTTGTTCGACGGCGGCCAGCGCTCGGCGGAAGTCGATCGCAGCGAAGCAGCCTATGACGAGACGGTGGCCAACTACCGCCAGACCGTGCTCGACGGTTTCCGTGAAGTGGAAAATTATCTGGTCCAGCTCAAGGTCCTGGAAAACGAAGCGGGCGTACGTCAGGAAGCACTCGATGCTGCGCGCGAATCCCTGCGCCTGACCCAGAACCAGTACAAGGCCGGCTTGATTGCCTATCTCGACGTGGTGGTGGTCCAGGCCACGGCACTGAGCAATGAGCGCAGCGTGCTCAGCCTGATGCAAAGCCGGTTGATCGCCAGCGTGCAGCTGATTGCGGCACTGGGGGGCGGTTGGGATGGGGCGTTGCAGGTGAGCGAAAAGCAATAGCGATCCCGCGGGCGGACTGGCTCTCGACAGGTCAAACAAGCGTTTCATCGGCTTGATGGCCCTTTGCTTATTTTGTCAGTGCGTTCTTTTGTGCAATCAGTACAATCGCCCGATTTGCCCCTCCGAGAACGGAAGCAATACGAAGGGGCGGTTGCGAGAAGCCCCATGCTCATCGGTAGCTATTCACCCACGCTGGTTATCATTTCGCTCTGCGTAGCGATACTCGCCTCTTACACCGCGCTCGACCTGACTGAACGCATTGCCACCGCCAAGGGCCGGGCCGTGCATCTGTGGACGGCGGGCGGTGCCTTTGCCATGGGCGTGGGTGTCTGGTCGATGCATTTTATCGGCATGCTCGCGTTCAAGTTGCCCATCGATCTCGGTTACGACATGGGCATCACGTTGCTGTCGCTGCTGATCGGGATTCTGTCCTGTGGTTTTGCCCTGTGGCTGGTCAGCCAGCCACGATTGCCGGCCTGGCAACTGGCATTCGGTGCGCTGGTCATGGGCGCCGGGATCAGCGCCATGCACTACACCGGCATGGCCGCCATGCGCATGCAGCCGGGCATCGATTACGATCCGACGCTGTTCGGCGCGTCGCTGTTCATCGCCGTCGGCGCGTCGGGCGCGGCGCTATGGATCGCTTTTCGTCTGCGCCAACACACCCCGTACGTGGGGCTGATCCGTGGTGGTGCCGCGGTGATAATGGGGTTCGCCATTGTCGGCATGCATTACACCGGCATGGCCGCGGCGCGTTTCCCGGATGGCAGTTTCTGTGGCGCGGCGGCCAGCGGTTTGAGCGGAAACGGCCTGGATAACCTGGTGTTGATCACCACCCTGGCGGTGTTGAGCATTGCCTTGCTGACGTCGATTCTCGATGCGCGCCTGGAGGCCCGCACCGCCAGCCTTGCGCACTCGCTGACCGAGGCCAACCGTGAACTGACCCAACTGGCCCTGCACGATACCCTGACTGGCCTGCCGAATCGGGTGCTGCTGGCAGACCGCATCGATCAGGCGATGTCGAAAGTGCAGGAGCAGGGCGGGTGTTTTGCGTTGATGTTCATCGATCTGGACGGCTTCAAACCGGTCAATGATGCCTTCGGCCACCACATGGGCGACTTGTTGTTGCGTGAAGTCGGCCTGCGACTGCGCGAGGATCTGCGTAGCCAGGACACCTTGGCGCGAATCGGCGGCGATGAGTTTGTGTTGCTGGTGCAACTCGGCGAGGAGAATGACGCATTGAGCCTGGCGGCCCGTCAGGTCGGGTTGATCGCACGCTCGTTCCGCGTTGCCGAACATGTTTTGCAGATTTCCGCCAGTGTGGGCATCGCGGTGTATCCGGGTAACGGCAGCACGGCGGAAGAGTTGCTGATGAACGCCGACGCGGCGATGTATCACGCCAAGGGGGCCGGGAAAAACGGCTACAGCTTCTTCGACGCCTCGATGAACAGCAACGCGCGCAAACAGCTGCAACTGCTGCAAGACCTGCGCAACGCACTGGACCAGCAACAGTTCAGCCTCTATTACCAACCCAAGTTCGACGCCAGCAATGGCCGGCCGGTTGGCGCCGAGGCGTTGCTGCGCTGGGAGCATCCGACCCAGGGCATGCTGTTGCCGGACAAGTTCATCGATCTGGCGGAGAAGACCGGGTTGATCATTCCGATCGGCGACTGGGTGCTCAATGAAGCCTGCCGCCAGATGCGCGAGTGGTACGTGCTCGGTTACACCGACTGGCGCATCGCGGTGAACCTCTCGGCCTTGCAGTTCTGCCACGTCGGCCTGGTCCAAAGCGTCGCCAAAGCCTTGGCCACGCACCACTTGCCGGCCAACAGCCTGACCCTGGAAATCACTGAAACCACCGCCATGAGCGATGCCGATGCAAGCATGACCGTACTGCGGGAACTGTCGGCAATGGGTGTCGACCTGTCCATCGATGACTTCGGCACCGGCTATTCGAGCTTGATGTACCTCAAGCGCCTGCCGGCCAACGAACTGAAGATCGATCGGGGTTTCGTCCGCGATCTGGAACACGACAGCGATGATGCCGCCATCGTTTCGGCCATCGTCGCCCTCGGCCAGGCGCTGGGCCTGCGCATCGTTGCCGAAGGGGTGGAAACCGGGGTGCAGCAGGACTTCCTGACGAAGCTGGGTTGCGACTCGTTGCAAGGGTATCTGCTCGGCCATCCGCTGCCGGCGGAGCGCTTCATGGTGGATATTCTCCGCGGGGAGCAATTGGCGGTGGGCTGACGCACCGCGTTATCGTTCATCGCGGGTAAGACACGCTCCCACAGGTTTTGCATGACTTGTGGGCGCAGGGCTTGCCCGCGATGGCGTCGGCCAAGGCACCATAGACTTCATGCAAAAACCGCCAATGACGGTTATTCTTGGCCCCGACTGCTTACGCTGGATAGGGGGAAAGCTCACATGGATAAAGTCATCGTCATCACCGGCGGCAGCCGCGGCATCGGTGCCGCCACAGCGCTGCTGGCGGCCGAACAGGGCTATCGGATCTGCATCAACTATCAGGCTGATGAACAGGCCGCGCTCAGTGTGCTGGAGCAAGTCCGCGCCCTCGGTGCTCAAGCCATTGCGGTACGCGCCGACGTCAGCATCGAAGACGAAGTGATCGCTTTGTTCCATCGCGTAGACACCGAACTCGGCCGTGTCACGGCGCTGGTGAACAACGCCGGCACCGTCGGACAAAAGTCCCGGGTCGACGAAATGTCCGAATTCCGTATTCTCAGAACCCTTAAAACCAACATCCTGGCTCCCATCCTCTGCGCCAAGCACGCGGTCATGCGCATGTCGCCCAAGCACGGCGGGCAGGGTGGCAGCATCGTCAACGTGTCCTCGGTCGCCGCACGACTGGGGGCGCCCAGTGAATACGTTGATTACGCCGCCTCCAAAGGCGCGCTCGATACCTTCACCATCGGCCTGTCCAAGGAAGTGGCCGGGGAAGGTATTCGCGTCAACGCCGTGCGTCCCGGTTACATCTACACCGATTTTCACGCGCTGAGCGGCGATCCGGATCGGGTCAGCAAACTGGAATCGGCGATTCCCATGGCCCGGGGCGGACGACCGGATGAAGTGGCCGAGGCGATTATCTGGTTGCTGTCGGACAAGGCTTCGTACGCGACGGGGACGTTTGTTGATCTTGGTGGTGGGCGCTAAGGCTTTAAATTTGTATTGCGGGGTCTGGCCTCTTCGCGAGCAAGCCCGCTCCCACATTGAATGTGAGTGCACATCAATTCAATGTGGGAGCGGGCTTGCTCGCGAAGGCGCCAGTCGAGACACCATCAAATTTCAGAATGACCGCACAATCCGCCCCAACGTCTCCATCGCCTTCTCGCAAGTCTCGTCCCAAGGGCTCCCGTAGTTCAAGCGAATACAATTCCTGAAGCGCTGGGCCGGTGAAAAAATCGGCCCCGGCGCGATGCTGATGCCTTGGGCCAGCGCCATCTGAAACAACTTCAACGAATCCATCTGCGCGGGCAGTTCCAGCCACAGAAAGTACCCGCCGGCGGGCTGGCTGACGCGTGTCTGCGCCGGAAAATAGCGGGCAATGGCCGCGAGCATGGCGCTTTGCTGTTCTTCCAGCGCGTAACGCAGTTTGCGCAAGTGGCGGTCGTAGCCGCCGTGTTGCAGGTAATCGGCGATGGCGGCCTGGGCCGGCATCGAGGCGCAGAGCGAGGTCATGAGTTTCAGTCGTTCGATTTTCTGCGCGTAGCGTCCGGCGGCGACCCAGCCGATGCGATAGCCGGGGGCGAGACTCTTGGCGAAGGAGCCGCAATGCATTACCAACCCTTCAGTGTCGAAGGCTTTGGCCGGTTTTGGCGCCTGTTGACCGTAATACAGCTCGGCGTAGACATCGTCCTCGATCAATGGCACCTGATGGCTGCGCAGCAGCTCCACCAATTCGCGTTTTTTCGCCTCCGGCATGGTCGCGCCCATGGGGTTCTGGAAGCTGGTCATGCACCAGCAGGCCTTGATCGGGTGCCGTTCCAGGGTTTGTGCGAGCACGCCCAGATCGATGCCATCGCGCGGGTGCACGGGAATTTCCACGGCCTTGAGCTTCAAACGCTCCAGCACTTGCAGGCAGGCGTAGAACGCCGGAGCTTCGATGGCCACCAGGTCGCCGGGTTCGGTGACGGCTTGCAGGCACAGGTTCAGCGCTTCCAGGGCGCCGTTGGTGATCAACAGCTCTTCCATGGGCAGCATCAGCCCGCCGACCATGTAGCGCAGGGCGATCTGGCGGCGCAGTTGCGGGTTGCCTGGCGACATGTCGGTGACGACCATGCGCGGGTCCATCTCCCGGGCGGCACTGGCCAGGGAGCGCGACAGCCGTTGCAGCGGAAACAGGGTCGGGCTGGGGAACGCCGAGCCGAAGGGTACGGTGTTGGGGTCCTTGATCGAGTCGAGCACCGAGAACACCAGTTCGCTGACGTCGACTTCAGTGGATTCGTTGACCTGGCTGCTGATCACCGGCTCGGAAAACGGGCTCGGCGCATGGGTGTTGACGAAGTAGCCGGAACGCGGACGCGCGCGGATCAGCCCGCGGCGCTCAAGCAGGTAATAGGCCTGGAAGACGGTTGACGGGCTGACCCCGTAGGTCTGGCTGGCATAGCGCACCGAAGGCACGCGCTGGCCGGGGCCGAGGACGCCGGAGCGGATCAGTTCAGCGATGTCGTCGGCGAATTTTTCGTAGCGTTTCATCGAGTGCCCGGATTGGAGTCATTCTGGAAAATCGGGGTGACTTCTTCGCGAGCAAGCCCGCTCCCACAGGTATTGCGGTGTCCTTGTGGGAGCGGGCTTGCTCGCGAATTGCAGCACCGCAGTCTAAGGGATCAACGATTCATCGGCGCAACAAACCGGCTCTTGGCCACGCTGTAGATGCCAGGTTCATCGCTGTCGACAAGCTTGAAACTGATGCTCTGGGAACTGCTGCTCGGCCCTTCGGTGGTCATCGCCACCGACACCGGCACGTCGACAATCTCACCCGGGGCCAGGCTCAGTTCGATCTTGCCCTGCAACTGGAAGCCGTCGCCATCGACCAGGGTCAGGCGGTAGTCCTGGCGTTGCTGGGTTTTGTTGATGACTTTCAGACTGTAGATGTTTTCGATCTGCCCCTGGCTGTTTTCGCGGAACAGCCCACGGTCCTTGCTCACGTCCAGCGAAACCATCGGCCGTTCAACCAGTGCCAGCACTAGCGCGGCGATCATCACCAGCAGCACCGCGGTGTAGCCGATCAGGCGCGGGCGCAGCAGGTGGGTCTTGCCGCCCTGCAACTCGCGCTCCGAGGTGTAGCTGATCAGCCCGCGGGCATAGTCCATTTTGTCCATGATCGAATCACAGGCATCGATGCACGCGGCGCACCCGATGCATTCCATCTGCAGGCCGTCGCGGATGTCGATGCCGGTCGGGCAGACCTGCACGCAGAGTTGGCAGTCGATGCAATCACCGAGGCCGACTTCAGCCGGTGCTACGTCACGTTTACGCGGGCCACGGTTTTCGCCGCGAGCTACGTCGTAGGAAATGGTCAGGGTGTCTTTATCGAACATCACGCTCTGGAACCGCGCATACGGGCACATGTGCATGCACACCGCTTCGCGCAGCCAGCCGGCATTGATGTAAGTGGCGCCGGTGAAAAACAGCACCCAGAACAGACTGACCCCGCCCATCTGCAAGGTCAGCAGCTCTTCGGCCAGTGGCCGGATCGGGGTGAAATAACCGACGAAGGTCAAGCCGGTCAGCAGGCTGATGGCCAACCACAGCGTGTGCTTGGCCGAACGGCGCATCAGTTTATTTACGCCCCAGGGAGCGGCTTGCAGTTTGATGCGCTGGTTGCGTTCGCCCTCGGTGATCTTCTCGCACCACATGAAGATCCAGGTCCAGGAACTCTGTGGGCAGGTGTAGCCGCACCAGACCCGCCCAGCAAACACGGTGATCGCAAACAGGCCAAACGCGGCGATGATCAGCAGCGCCGACAACAGGATGAAGTCCTGTGGCCAGAAGGTCGCGCCGAAGATGTGGAACTTGCTTTCGGAAAGGTCCCAGAGCACCGCCTGGCGCCCGCCCCAGTTCAACCACACCGTGCCGAAGAACAGCAAGAACAGAAACCCCGCGCCACCAAGGCGCAGGGTGCGGAACAGACCGGTGAAGCTGCGGGTGTGGATCAGGGTGTCGCTGGACTTGGCCTTCATCTTTGGACGCGAAGGCTCATAAGTACTGACTAACGGGGCGCTTTCTACGGTTCGGACGGGGATTCTATCGCTCATGGTCTTTCGCTCATCAGCCTCCATCAGGCGTGAGCACTATGAGCGGCGATCTGTTTGCATAACAGACTCAGGTATTGCAATAAAAAGCGGATCAGATAGGCGTCGTGCCGCAGCCTGCGACAAGTTGATGCACCTGCCACAACGAGGCGCGGGCGCCTATCTCAGACGCCCGCGAGTCTTATTGATGCGGGTCAGTCAAATCACCGAATCACTGTCGGTGGCCTTCAAATGGCGACGCCCGTCCACCGCACCTGCTACGGTCAATGCGTCGGCTTCTGCTTCGGTGATGTAGACGCGCTGGCCGTTGAGATCCACTGCTGACATGGATTTTTCCGAGTCGGTGACGATCGTGACGTCGGGACACAGGCGGATCTCTTCGCCGTTTTCGGTGGTGAAAAAGCAGGTCTGGTTTTCGATGCGCACGGTCATGGATGAGTCCTTTTTTCAGCGGGGTTCTACAGTATTAGGGCGCGCGCGGAGATCATCGTTCCTGTGCAACCGATTAATGGTCGACGTGGTCCATCCTCTATCGAGCACTTTCAAGGACAGCACCATGAGCGCCTGGTGGCATGAAGTTTGGGTGACGCTGCAATCGGAGTTCGCCGACATCGGCGATGCGTCTCAGCTGACACGCATAACCGTGCGCCTACTGATGGCCGCGATTCTGGGCGGGATTCTCGGTTTCGAACGCGAGCAAAAGGGCAAGGCAGCCGGGGTGCGCACGCACATGCTGGTGGCGCTCGGCGCGGCGCTGTTTGTGCTGGTGCCGCAGATGTCCGGCTCCCAAGCCGATGCCATGAGCCGGGTGGTGCAGGGTGTGATCGCCGGGATCGGCTTTCTCGGCGCCGGGACTATTCTGAAAAACACCGAGGGCGACGAAGGTCACGTCAAGGGCCTGACCACCGCCGCCGGGTTGTGGATGACGGCCGCCATCGGTGTCTCGGCCGGATTGGGCCGCGAGGCGACGGCGCTGCTCAGTACATTACTGGCGTTGGGGATTCTGAGTGTGATGCCGAAAATCGTGAAAATGATCGAGAAGGACGATCAGGAAGACAAACGGGATGAAAAGCAAAATGAAAAGCCGTAGGTCCGATCGTTCCCACACAGTAGGAACGATCGTTCAGGCATCTTTTACTCGGGCGTAACTATCACCGGCGGCATGGTTTCCGGCGGATCTTCCCGAGGTGGCGGGGTGGTGCCTGGCGGCTCCTGCTCGGGCACCGGTTCCGGCTCGGTCGGCGGAATCGTCGGGTTGTCGATGTTCGGATCAGGCGTTTCAGCCGGGATTGGAATACTCATCGTTGATGCCTCCAGTGGCACATGGCGTAAGTCGTGCTTAAGTTGGTTGACCACTGCGTGCAGGAATTGATTCCACCGAAAACTCAGGCAAATCCCCGTGAACTTTTACCGACGCCTGTCGCTCGGAACCTAAGTGAGTTCATTCCCGGGCAGCCGATGCTGCGGGGATGAGCACCAGGTACAAGAGCGTCCATGGGGCGTAAAGGAGAGATGCTCGATGACTGCTGAAAAACCGACAGAGCTCAACTACAACCCTCACATGCCGCTGTCGCAGGCCTTACTGCTGCCGCGCATCGCGATTGAAAACACCATGCCGACCCTCGATGGCGGGCAGTTTGCCGTCAAAGCCGTGGTGGGCCAGGACGTGGTAGTGACCAGCAAGGTCTTTGCCGACGGTCACGACAAACTGGCCGTGCGCGTGAGCTGGCGTGCAGACGGCGAGGACGCCTGGCAGACCGAAGTCATGGCTGAGCTGGGTAACAACGGTTGGCAAGGCCAGTTTCGGGTAGAGGAGCAGGGCCGCTATGTGTTCTGCATCGAAGCCTGGATCGATCAGTTCGCCAGCTTCCGCTATGAGCTGGAAAAAAAGCACATGGCCGGTGTACTGATCAGCCTGGAACTGCAGGAAGGCCGCACGCTGGTGCAACAGGCCGCCGAGCGCGCCGAAGGTCAGTTGAGCGAACAACTGGCACAACTGCACCATGAACTGTCCGGTCTGCTCGAAATCGAGCAAGTCGCGTTGTTTATGCACCCGCGTAGCGCCGACCTGATGGCTCAGGCCGATCACCGCGCGTATCTGAGCGTGAGTCCCGAATTCCCGCTGGACGTCGAACGGGAACTGGCGCAGTTCGCCAGTTGGTATGAATTGTTTCCACGCTCGATCACTGACGATCCGGCCCGTCACGGTACATTCAACGATGTGCATTCGCGGCTGCCGATGATCCAGGACATGGGCTTTGACGTGCTGTACTTCCCACCGATCCACCCGATCGGTCGCAGTTACCGCAAAGGCCCGAACAACTCCCTGACGGCCGGCCCTGACGATCCGGGCAGCCCGTATGCCATCGGCAGCGAGGAGGGCGGGCATGAGGCGATTCATTCGGAACTCGGCACCCGCGAAGACTTCCGCCGCCTCGTTGCCGCAGCGGCGGAGCATGGGATGGAAATCGCCCTCGATTTCGCCATCCAGTGTTCCCAGGATCACCCGTGGCTGAAACAGCACCCGGGCTGGTTCAACTGGCGGCCCGACGGCTCGATCAAATACGCCGAGAACCCGCCGAAGAAATACCAGGACATCGTCAACGTCGATTTCTATGCCACGGACGCGATCCCCAGTCTCTGGGTCGAATTGCGCGACATCGTGGTCGGCTGGGTCGAGGAGGGCGTGAAGATCTTCCGCGTCGACAACCCTCACACCAAACCGCTGCCGTTCTGGCAATGGCTGATTGCCGATGTGCGGGCGCTGTACCCGGAAGTGATCTTTCTTGCCGAAGCCTTCACCACCCCGGCGATGATGGCGCGGTTGGGCAAGGTCGGTTACGCCCAGAGCTACACCTACTTCACCTGGCGCAACACCAAGACCGAACTGGCGACCTATTTCACCGAGTTGAACGAATCGCCGTGGCGCGAGTGCTACCGGCCGAATTTCTTCGTGAATACACCGGACATCAATCCGGCGTTTCTGCATGAATCCGGCCGTGCCGGTTTTCTCATTCGTGCGGCGCTGGCGACCATGGGTTCCGGGCTGTGGGGCATGTATTCGGGCTTCGAACTGTGTGAAGGCACACCCGTGCCGGGCAAGGAGGAATACCTCAATTCCGAGAAGTACGAGATTCGCCCACGGGACTTCAATGCGCCGGGCAACATCATTGCCGAGATCGCCCAGCTCAACCGCATTCGCCGGCAGAACCCGGCGTTGCAAACGCATCTGGGGTTGAAGGTCTACAACGCCTGGAACGACAACATTCTGTATTTCGGCAAACGCAGTGCCGATGGCAGCAACTTCATTCTGGTGGCCGTCAGCCTCGACCCGCATAACGCCCAGGAAGCCAATTTCGAGTTGCCGCTGTGGGAAATGGGGCTGCCGGACGACGCCAGCACCCAGGGCGAAGACTTGATGAACGGCCATCGCTGGAGCTGGCACGGCAAGTACCAGTTCATGCGGATCGAGCCGTGGCATCAGCCGTTTGGTATTTGGCGGATCACTGTGTAAACGCGGAACCCGTCGGAGCGAGCTTACTCGCGATAGCAATATGGCAGGCAACACATGTGTTGAATGTTCAATCGCTATCGCGAGCAAGCTCGCTCCCACATTTGAATCATCGCGTTTGAGGCAGGTCATCGGCTCAGGCTTTTTCGAATTCAACAGGAGTTTCAAATGGCGAAGAAACCCAAGGCTGCCACCTTTATCAAGGACCCGCTCTGGTACAAGGACGCGGTAATCTACCAGGTACACGTTAAGTCTTTTTTCGACTCCAACAATGACGGGATCGGCGACTTTCCCGGCCTTATCGCCAAACTCGATTACATTGCCGACCTTGGCGTCAACACCATCTGGCTGTTGCCCTTCTATCCGTCGCCACGTCGGGACGATGGTTACGACATCGCCGAATACCGCGGCGTCCACTCCGACTACGGCACCATGGCCGATGCCAAACGCTTTATCTCCGAGGCCCACAAACGCGGTCTGCGGGTGATCACCGAATTGGTCATCAACCACACATCAGACCAGCACGCCTGGTTCCAGCGCGCGCGTAAAGCCAAGCCTGGCTCGGCGGCGCGGGATTTCTACGTGTGGTCCGATGACGATCAAAAGTACGACGGCACGCGCATCATCTTCCTCGATACCGAAAAGTCCAACTGGACCTGGGACCCGGTCGCGGGTCAGTACTTCTGGCACCGCTTCTATTCTCACCAGCCAGACCTGAACTTCGATAACCCGCAAGTGATGAAAGCGGTGATCTCGGTGATGCGCTACTGGCTGGACATGGGCATCGATGGTCTGCGGCTGGACGCGATTCCGTACCTGATCGAGCGCGACGGCACCAACAACGAAAACCTGCCCGAGACCCACGACGTCCTCAAGCAGATCCGTGCCGAAATCGACGCCAACTACCCGGACCGCATGCTGCTGGCCGAGGCCAATCAATGGCCGGAAGACACCCAGCTGTACTTCGGCGACACCGACGCCAAGGGCCTCAATGGCGACGAATGCCACATGGCGTTCCACTTCCCGTTGATGCCGCGCATGTACATGGCGCTGGCCCAGGAAGACCGTTTCCCGATCACCGACATTCTGCGTCAGACCCCGGAAATCCCGGCCAACTGCCAATGGGCGATTTTCCTGCGCAACCACGATGAGCTGACCCTGGAAATGGTCACCGACAAGGAGCGCGATTACCTGTGGAATTACTACGCGGCCGACCGTCGGGCGCGGATCAACCTGGGCATTCGCCGTCGCCTCGCACCGCTGATGGAGCGTGATCGCCGCCGCGTGGAGTTGCTCAACAGCCTGCTGCTGTCGATGCCCGGCACGCCGACGTTGTATTACGGCGATGAAATCGGCATGGGTGACAATATTTATCTCGGCGACCGCGACGGTGTGCGCACGCCGATGCAATGGTCCATCGACCGCAACGGCGGTTTCTCCCGCGCCGATCCGGCAAGCCTGGTGCTGCCACCGATCATGGACCCGCAATACGGCTACCTGTCGGTCAACGTCGAAACCCAGGCTGGCGATCCGCATTCGCTGCTGAACTGGACCCGGCGCATGCTCGCCGTGCGCAAGCAGTCCAAGGCCTTCGGGCGCGGCACGTTGAAGATGCTGTCGCCGAGCAACCGACGGATTCTGGCCTACACCCGTGAATTCACCGGGCCGGATGGCAAGTACGAAATCATCCTGTGCGTGGCCAACGTCTCGCGCAGTGCGCAAGCGGCAGAGCTGGATCTGTCCGCTTACGCCGGCATGGTGCCGGTGGAAATGCTCGGCGGTAACGCCTTCCCGCCGATCGGCCAGTTGAATTTCCTTCTGACCCTGGCACCTTACGGTTTCTACTGGTTCGGCCTGGCGGCAGAAAACCAGATGCCGAGCTGGCACGTGGAACCGGCGCAAAGCCTGCCGGACTTCACCACGCTGGTATTGAAAAAACGCATGGAAGAACTGCTCGAAGCGCCGTCCCGGAACACGCTGGAACAGGGCATCCTGCCGAACTGGCTGCAGAATCGCCGCTGGTTTGCCGGCAAGGATGCCGCCATCGACAAGGTCAACCTGGCCTATGGTGTGCGCTTCGGTGATGCGCGGCATCCGGTGTTATTGAGTGAAATCGAAGTCACCAGCGGCGGCCAGACCAACCGTTACCAATTGCCGTTCGGCTTCATTGCCGAAGATCAGGTCGGTGCCGCGTTGCCGCAGCAACTGGCGCTATCTCGGGTGCGACGCGGGCCTCAGGTCGGTTTGATCACCGATGCGTTCAGCCTCGAGAACTTTGTCCACACTGTGTTGCAGAGCATGCAGAACAGCCTCCTGTTGCCTTCCGATGGTGGCGAGATCCGTTTCGAGCCTACTGATGAACTGGCGAAACTGGGCCTGACCGCCGAATCGGAGGTGCGTTACTTGTCCGCCGAGCAATCGAACAGTTCGGTGGTGATCGGCAACAGCCTGGTGTTGAAACTGATCCGCAAAGTCGCCTCGGGCGTGCACCCGGAGCTGGAGATGAGCGCGTATCTGACCGACGCCGGTTTCCGCAATATTTCGCCGCTGCTGGGTTCGGTGATTCGCCGTGACGCAGCAGGCGAGGACAATCTGCTGATGATTGCCCAGGGCTACTTGAGCAATCAGGGCGACGCTTGGGAATGGACGCAGAACAACCTCGAACGTGCGCTGCGCGATGAGCTGGCCGACGCCATGTCCGAGCAGGAGCAGCACTACAACGCCCTCGCCGAGCTGCGAGACTTTGCTGGCATGCTCGGTCAGCGTCTGGGTGAAATGCATCAGATCCTGGCAGCGCCCAGCAGTAACCCGGACTTCGCGCCCCAGGTCACCACGCAAAAAGATGCCCTGGCCTCGGCCAAGGATGTGGCGGCGCAACTGGAGCATGCGCTCAAGTTGCTCAAGCAACATCAAAACGAACTGAACCCGGCAGACAAAGCCTTGGTCACTCGTTTACTGGACAACAAAAAAGTCATCCTCGGCCATGTTCAAGAGTTGGGCAAAAAAGCCGCCGGTGGTCTGCGCATCCGCGTGCACGGCGACTTGCACCTGGGTCAGGTGCTGGTGATCAAGGGTGATGCGTACCTGATCGACTTCGAAGGCGAACCTGCGCGTCCGCTGCACGAACGCCGGGGCAAGCACAGCCCGTACAAAGACGTCAGCGGTGTATTGCGTTCCTTCGACTACGCGGCTGCGATGACGATCAACGTGCACAACGTCGACAACACCGCCGAAGCCCAGGCCGCTCGTCAGCGCGTTGCCGATCGCTATTTAAATGAAGCAAGACAAGCATTTGTCGACGCTTATCGGCTGGCGGCAGCTAGTCTTGCTCATGCGTGGCAAGATCCGGAAGGAGAGGACGCTGCGTTGGCGTTGTTCGGTCTGGAGAAGGCAGCCTACGAAGTGGCGTATGAGGCGGAAAATCGTCCCACTTGGCTGCCGGTGCCGTTGCATGGTTTGTATGGGCTATTGAGTGGGCTTAAACCCTTTTCCGATCTTGGTGGAGAGTAGTTATGAGTTTCTCGAACAAGGAACAGGGTCACGCTAAAGAAGCGTTACTACCCAGAACGCGGGACATTGACGCGCTGGTGCGCGCCGAACACCACGACCCTTTTGCAATTCTCGGTCCCCACGGTGATGGTGCCGGCGGGCAATTCATTCGGGCCTATCTGCCAGACGCCTTGAGCGTGCAGGTGGTGGCCAAGGATTCCGGGGAAGAACTCGGCAACCTTGAGGCCACCCAGACACCGGGGTTGTTCGTCGGACACTTCGATCGGGCCCAGGCGTATCTGCTGCGGACCCGGTGGGCCGGCGGCGAACAACTCTCCGAGGACCCCTACAGTTTCGGCCCGTTGCTCGGCGAAATGGACTTGTACCTGTTCGCCGAAGGCAATCACCGAGACCTGAGCAGCTGCCTCGGCGCGCAGTTGAAGACGATCGATGATGTCGACGGCGTGCGTTTCGCCGTGTGGGCACCGAACGCCAAACGGGTGTCGGTGGTCGGTGACTTCAACAATTGGGACGGTCGCCGTCATCCGATGCGCCTGCGTCATCCCACCGGAGTCTGGGAGGTGTTCATCCCGCGCCTGCAACCGGGGGAGGCCTACAAGTACGAAATCCTGGGTACCCACGGTATTTTGCCGCTCAAGGCTGACCCGATGGCCCTGGCCACCGCGCTGCCGCCGGACACGGCCTCGAAAGTCGCCTCGCCGCTGAACATCGACTGGCAGGATCATGAGTGGATGCAATCCCGTGGCGATCGTCATCAGCCGAGTGCGCCGCTGTCGATCTACGAATTGCATGCCGGCTCCTGGCAATGCGAGCTGGACGATCTGGGCGAAGTCGCCCGTCAGTACACCTGGCACGAGTTGGCTGAACGACTGATTCCGTATGTGAAGGAGTTGGGTTTCACCCACATCGAGCTGATGCCGATCATGGAGCATCCGTTCGGCGGCTCCTGGGGTTATCAACTGCTCTCACAATTCGCCCCCAGCGCCCGATACGGTTCGCCGGAAGACTTCGGCGCATTCGTCAATGCCTGCCACCAGGCTGACATCGGCGTGATCCTTGATTGGGTACCGGCGCATTTTCCGACCGATACCCACGGCCTGGCGCAGTTCGACGGTACCGCGCTATACGAATACGGCAACCCGCAGGAAGGTTTCCACCAGGACTGGGACACGCTGATCTACAACCTGGGCCGTACCGAAGTGCACGGCTACATGCTGGCCTCGGCGCTGCACTGGCTCAAGCATTTCCACGTCGATGGCCTGCGCGTCGATGCGGTGGCTTCGATGCTGTATCGCGACTATTCGCGCAAGGCCGGCGAATGGGTGCCTAACCGCCATGGTGGTCGCGAGAACCTTGAAGCCATCGACTTCCTGCGCCATCTCAACGATGTCGTCGACCTGGAAGCCCCCGGCGCGCTGGTGATCGCCGAAGAGTCCACCGCATGGCCCGGTGTCAGCCAAACCACCCAACAGGGCGGATTGGGCTTCGATTACAAGTGGAACATGGGCTGGATGCACGATTCGCTGCACTACATTCAGCAGGACCCGGTCTACCGCGCCCATCACCACAATGAACTGAGTTTCGGCCTGGTGTATGCCTGGTCCGAGCGGTTCATCCTGCCGATTTCCCACGACGAAGTGGTGCACGGCAAGCATTCGCTGATCGACAAGATGCCGGGCGACCGCTGGCAGAAATTCGCCAACCTGCGCGCCTACCTCAGCTTTATGTGGGCGCATCCGGGCAAGAAGCTGTTGTTCATGGGCTGCGAGTTCGGCCAGTGGCGCGAGTGGAACCACGATCAGCAATTGGACTGGTACTTGTTGCAGTACTCGGAACACAAAGGCGTGCAGAAACTGGTGGGCGACCTCAATCGCGTGTACCGCGAAGAGCCGGCGCTGCACGATCAGGACGACGCACCACAGGGCTTCCAGTGGTTGATCGGGGATGACGCGATCAACAGCGTCTACGCCTTCATGCGCTGGAGCAAGGATGGGCGGCCGGTGCTGGTGGTGGCCAATTTCACCCCGGTGCCGCGTGAGGGTTACCGTATTGGTGTGCCGTTCGCCGGGCGTTGGACTGAAGTCATCAACAGCGATGCGGCGACCTATGCCGGTTCCAATTACGGTAACAACGGCGGTGCGTTCACCGAGGATGAACCGAGCCATGGGCAGGCGTTGTCACTGGTGCTGAATTTGCCGCCACTGGCGGTGTTGATGTTGCGGCCGGAGGGTTGATCTAGAACCGTGTTGCTGCCATTCGCGAGCAAGCCCGCTCCCACAGGATTAGTGTGATCCCTGTGGGAGCGGGCTTGCTCGCGAAAGCGTCAGCCCGGTTAACACACCTCTTGAAATTTCAACCAATCACCAACGCATCCGCACACCCAGACTGCCAATCAAGCCATTCAAATCATTGTCATCCACATCACTGCTGTAGTCGGCGCTGACGTACAGACTCAGGGCGGGCGTCACTCTGGCCACCAACCCCAACCCCAGTTCGACGGTCGATGAATTGCGGCTGCTGCTGATCTTGTCGACCTGATCGAGGGACACGGAATTACCGGTGTACACCGTGTGCCACACGTTAGTGCGCACATAAGGTTCGACCGGCAGGCCGTTGATGGCGTAACTACCTTTCAACCGGGCACCGACCCGACCGCTCCAGGACGTCAGATCACTGGACGACGCATTGCTCGACCCCGCGTAAGGCGTGTCCAGGGTAATCCGCTGATTGATCAACTGCGCCTGGGGTTCGACCACCCAGTTTTCGCTGATACCAATGGGAAAACCACCTTCTACCGAAAGGGTCACCGCGCTGCCCTCAGTGATTTGCCGGGCGCCCTGGCTGTTGCGGCTGTAGCCATTGACCCGACCGCCGCTGGCTGTCAGGTCCACGTGCCAGCCTTGCGGGCCGGTCAGGCTCCAATAGGCGCCGAGGCTCTGGCCCTGGAGGTTGAGCGTGTCGGTGTTGGGGTCGGCAAGCGCACGACTGGTCAGCAAACCGTTGTTGTTGCCTTGGATCTGGTTCATGCCGCCGACCAGACCGACACGCTGGGTATGGCCGCTACCACTTTGCAGGGTCAGGATCGCCGGGCCTTTGAATTCTTGTGCGCCAGGACCGGAAAACCCCTGGGCCATTACGTCGGTCTGGGCCTGCCGCGAAGCTTTCCCATAGAGCTGATCCCAGGCCGAAGGCGCGGCGTCCTCGGTGGTCAGGTGCGAACTCATTGAATCGGCAGCGGCACTGGAGTGGCCGGGGTAGGGGGCGGTGATAGTGATGGCGGGCAAGGTCATTGCCGGCACGTCCTGGCGATACCAAGGTGTGATTTCATCCTCTGCACTTGCGGCTTGCACTTCCATGGACGAGCACAGCAGAAGTGAACTCGAGACAGTGCAAAAAGTGACTTTGATCTCTTGTGGGGTGAATGAAGTTTTCATGGGGGTCTACCTTGCAAGCGCATGCCGTATCTCGCTCTGGCGTCTCTCCTACCCCGAATGAGGGGCGACCGAATGAATTGGGGCAAGCCTCTGGCCGCCCGTTTTAACGGGTGTCTGGGGTTTGCCCCTGGTGGTATTTCCGGGGGTAGTACGGTGAAGCTAAGAAGACCCACGCCCTCGCGTCAAGAAAATGGCCGATAAGTGGTATGGCTATTTTAGTGATTGCAAGTGTCTGATTTGTGACGCTGATCTAAGTGGTTGTTTGTACGAAAAATCGTCAAAAAACCCCCGGTCCAGACCGCTTTTGGTAGCCACCTATCGGCTTACCAACTCATCCGCACACCGACATTCCCGACCATCCCACGCAAAGGATTACTGTCGATATTGCGGCTGTAATCAGTGCCGGCGTACACGCTGACGGACGGTGCGAGACTCAGTATCGCCCCGACGCCGAGATCAACCGATGAGGTTTTTTGTTCCGTTTCGATCTGATCGACGCCATCGAAGGTCACCGTGTCGATGCCCGAAAAGGTGTGCCACAGGTTGGCGCGCAGGTAAGGTTCCAGCGGCAGTCCGCTCACCTCGTATCGTCCCTTGAGTCGAGCGCCGAGCCGGCCGGTCCAGGCGCCGTCGGAATCGAATGACACCCGTGAAATGCCGTCGTCCTGGCTGTCGAGGGAGATTTTCTGAAAGATCACTTGCGCCTGAGGTTCCACCACCCAATTTTTCGCCACGGCAAACGGGTAACCGGCTTCGGCCGAGAGGGTGTAGGCATGGCCATCGTTGTCGAGCTTGAGGCCGCGGTCGGAATGGTTGTCACCCTTGAGCCACGTGTACATCGCCACCGTATCAACGTATCCGCCGCTGGGATCGGTCAACGTCCAGTACAGGCCGAGACTGTCACCTTGCAGTTCCACCTTACCGGCGCGTTTTCCCTCGAAACCCTGATTGAAACCGTCGACATCGCCCTTCAAGCGGGTGTGACCGACGAAGAAACCGGTGCGCTGGGTTTGCTCGCCCGCCATGTGTGAACTGAACAGGTCGTTGCCGACTTGAAAACCGTTGAGCGAGCCATCCAGTCGCGGGTTCACGGTGCCGGCCCAGGTCTGGTCGAGATTTTTGCCATAGACCCGGCCCCATCCCGCCGCGAAGGCACCGGTTTCGGTGAGCAGGCGCTGGTCGCCCTGACGGTCATGGAAAGCGCCGAGGGCGGTCATGGTCAACTGCGCCGCAGCGGGCGGCAACACCGACCAGGTCGGGACTTCCGGGCGGTACAAGGGAATCGGTGCGGCACCGGCAACGGCGGCAGGTAATGTCGGGGTGCCAGGGGCGGCCACGGGTGTCGCCACCAGCGGAACCAGAATCGGTGGCAACGCAGGATCAGGGTTGGGGACCGCGACCAGCGGTGCCGCCACCACGGACGAGCGCAGGAACCAACTGTTTTCGCTACCGGTAGTGACACCCCCCTTGAACAGGTAGTAATCGTAGGCGCCAGCAGACACCGGCGCATTGAGGGCAAAGGCACTGTTGTCGCTGACCGCCGTGCCCTGAGCCTCTATCAACTGGATACCGTTCTGCTGGGTCAATGCGCCAACACCGCCAACGTTGTTGACGGTAATCAAGGTGTTGCCGGTCAACGTCCCGTTATTGACCACCAGTTTGTCGCTGGGGGCGCTGTCATCGCCCAACTCACTGTTTAAAAGCAGCTGGCCGCCGTTACCCGCGTAGTTGCCCTGAACCGTCAGGGTGTCGTTGGTGCGGGTATTGCCGCTGCTCAGGTCGATCACCCCGGCGTTATTCAAGGTGGCAAGTTGACCTGCGGTGAACGGCGCGATGCTGCCCTGAGTCGAGGTCAATGTGCTGCTGCCATCGATGCTGAATACGCCGGTGCCGCTGGTGCTGTCCCCCAACGTGAAGATGCCGTCCACGTCAAAGCGAGAACTGTTGTTGAGATTCACCGTTTCCCAGTTGATGTAGCGGCCGGCACCAGCCGAGGTGGTCTGATCGAACGTCAGCAGGTCGTTGCCTGTGCCGCCATCGATGGTCGGGGTGGGGGCGAGGGTGCTTTCGGTCAGATTGCGCAAGGTGGCGCGGTCGTTGCCTTCGGCCATCAGAACGGGCGAGCGGATGATCCCGCCGCTAATCCATTCAAAGAAGTCATCACCGGCACTGGCGCGGATCTCGCCAACGATCTCGCCACCGGTCACTGTGATGCTGTCGTTGCCGCCGCTGACGCTGATGTTCCCGCCAACTTTGCCGCCGCGAATAATGATGGTGTCGGTACCGAAACCGGTGACCAGATTGCCGTCGATCAGCCCGTCGACCATGTCGAACAGGTTGTTATCGAGCTTCATGTCGACCCGGCCGATTCTGCCTCCCGTCATCAGGGCGGTGTCGCCATCCTCGAAAGCACCCGTGATCCAGCCTCCGGTCATCTCGAAGAAGTCTCGGTTGTCTCCTTGGGCGAGGGCCGCGATAGTGCCGCCCCTCATGACGAATCTGTCGACGCCATTGCCTTGGTTGACCGCTCCGGTGACCACTCCAGCGCTGATGGTGAAAGTGTCGGCACCGTCACCCAGGACGACAGTACCGGCGAGGGTGCCGGAATTCATGTCCACGGTGTCGTTGCCGATGCCGAAGGTCACGTTGCCATTGATCGTGCCGGTTCCATTGGCGGGAAAGGTCAGGCTGTTGTTGCCTGCCAGATCGGTCAACGGCCCGCCGCTGCCACTGTCACACAGATGGCTGTCATCGCCGACAGTCGGGGTAAAAGTACAAGCTGCCTGGCTCGCCTGGGACCAACCCACACACAGCCAGACTGAAACAACGCAGGCGCTGAAACGGTACTTGGGCAGATTGCTCGGTAAGTTCATGCTCGTCTCCGCATAGGGACCAGCGTCCCACCCCCACTCGTCATGAGTGGCCAGGTATCGAACGCTTTGAGCAGCGCGGAGTTGCGAGACGACATCGGGGGAAGGCAACCAACCTTCGGCAACGACGGCTACAGTGCCTGCACCGTAGCAATAGTTTTTTAACGTCGCTACTGTCAGAAATAACAGGTAGCGATCATGGATGTCTTCAATTTACGGGATTTCGTGCCCCTGAAGCGATGCTTCAAAGATGCACTTCCACCGCCAGCGGCAAGTGATCCGACAGATGCGTCCAGGGCTTGTTGCCGAGTATCCGCGGGTCATGGCTGCTGGCATTGCGCAGGTAGATCCGGTCCAGGCGCAGCAACGGAAACCGCGCCGGATAGGTCTTCGCCGGGCGGCCGTGGTGGCGTTCGAAGGCTTCGTGCAAGTAGTCGCGTCGGGCGAGGGCGGCATTGCCCTGGAGCTGCCAGTCGTTGAAGTCCCCGGCGATGATCACCGGTGCATCGTCAGGCAAGGATTCGAGCAATTGGCAGAGGAGCTGGAGCTGCAACTGGCGATGGCTTTCCAGCAGGCTCAGATGCACGCAGATGGCGTGGACTTCAGCGTGACCCGGTACGTCCAGCACGCAATGCAGCAGCCCGCGTCGTTCAGGACCGGTGATGGAAACATCGAGATTGCGGTATTCGCGGATCGGGTATTTCGACAGCAAGGCATTGCCGTGATGACCGTTGGGGTAGACCGCGTTGCGGCCGTAGGCGAAATCGCTCCACATGCTGTCGGCCAGGAACTCGTATTGCGAAGTCTGTGGCCAATCGTTGTAACGAGACGAATGGCGCTCGTGTTCCCCGACCACTTCTTGCAGAAACACCAGTTCTGCCGAGGTACTGCGCACCGCCTCGCGCAGTTCCGGGAGAATGAAGCGTCGGTTGAGTGCGGTGAAACCCTTGTGGGTGTTGACCGTCAGCACTCTGAGTCGATGAATCGCCGGGGGCGTGTTCAAGGGGACTGACTCGACAGCTTGCTGCTTGGAATCGCTGGTCACTTTCACTCCTCTGGATCAGGGCTGCTTATGTATGCGACTGATGCGGGGGCGGGCAGTTCAGTCCGAACGCCTTCAATCCATTGTGGGAGCGGGCTTGCTCGCGAAGGCGGTGTGTCAGTCAACATACAGGTTGAATGTACTACCGCTTTCGCGAGCAAGCCCGCTCCCACACTGAGTCCGTGTCGGGTTCAGACAAATACAACTTCATACGGCAACCGCATCCGCTCCAGCAGCACCGGTGGCAGCAGCGGGGCGAGGCCGATGGCCGGTTCGCCGTCGAGCTGGCTGGCATAGGCGTGGGTCGCATGGCTTTTGCGCGCGACAGTCCAGGTGTCGAGGCGCACCTTGCGCGCACGATGCCACGGGATCAGTCCTCTATCCCGCGTCGGCCAATGCCACGCCCAGACCGGCATTTCGTTGAATGCTGCGCCCACCATGACCGCGGCCTTGGCGCTGGCCCGGCCGACGGTGTCGTGGTCGACGTTACCGTCCTCGCACCAGGTGCTGAACACCACATCGCCGGGGCGCAAATACCGGGCAATGAATTGCGTCAATTGAAGCTCCCGTTCAGCCAGGGCGTTGTCGGTGAAGCCTCCGCGAATCCATTTCAGACTGTGCATGGGCAACCCGAGCCGGCGCAAGGCTTCGACGCTTTCCTGGGGGCGAAACACACTCAGGCGTTTCTCCGACCACTGTTGCGACCCCGGATGGCTGGCGCTGCCGTCGGTAATCGAGATCAATTGCAGGGGGTGGCCCTGGGCGCTGAGCAACTGCAGCAGGCCGCCGCAGGTCACGACCTCATCGCCGGGATGCGGGGCGATCACCACGGCGCGTGCGCCGGTGGGGACCAGTGTCTGAGTGCTGATGACGGGGATGTTGTCCAGTTGCGGGGCGCTGTTCCAGATCTGTGCTGGCAGGCTGCTTTCGCTGAGGGTGACTGGTTTCATAGGTCTACGTCCTTGTTCTCGTGATAGCAATGTGCTGCGCTCCAAACCCTGGATTGCCGCGAGCAAGAGTATTGCTCATGTAATGCTATTCGTCGCGTTGATGTTCCATCTGGTCCGTTTTTTTATCCGTTCTGTGCCATGTCCCGCAGAAAGTCACCAAAACCTCCCCGGGCGCGGCTGTCCAGTCGGGCGCTGGTGACTACCTGCGGCCGTTGACTCCAGGCGATCGTCGCACCGCAGCGTTCGAGTTGCCGCACCAGTTGCACGTCTTCATCGCAGGCCAGCGGTTTGAAACCACCGGCGCGCCGGTAAGCCTCAGCGCTGATCCCCAGGTTGGCGCCGTGGATATGCCGGTGACCTTCGCGGGCCTGATAACGCTGGTGGTAGCGAATCTGTGCCGACGCGTCGAATGACTCGTGCCACGCGTCCACGGTGACAGTGCCGCAGACGGCGTCGGCACCGAGGGCCAGTTGCGCCACCAGCCAATCGTGCGCCACGCGGCTATCGGCATCGGAACAGGAAATCCAGCGCACCCCTCGCTCCAGCAGAAACCGCGCACCGGTGGCGCGCGCCTGGCCGACGTTACGCGCCTCTATGGCCAGGCTGTGCACCGGGTAGGCGCCAACGATCTCTGACGAGCGATCGGTGCAACTGTCGAGCACCACCAGTACCTCGACGGATTCACCGTTCAGCAAATCATGTTGCGCCGCGAGCAGAGCGGCTTGCAGGCACTCTTCGAGCAAGTCTTCTTCGTTATGCGCCGGGATCAAAATGCCGATCATCGCAACCCCTCCAGCGCGGCCACGGAGCGCGGTTCGCGGCTCCAGAGTTCCAACAGGAAATCGGCCTCCTGATGCAGGACCAGGCGCGGCAAGTGCAAATGCTCGTGCAGCAGGTCATGGACCTGTCGGGCATTCAATGGGCAGCCATCGATCGGAGGGCGCCAGTGGCAGGCCAGGAGCTGGCCGTCGGCGGTCAGCGACTGTGCGGCCTGCTCGATCAGGCGTTTGAGGTCTTCGGCGTCCAGGTAATAGCCGAGTTCGCTGAGGATGATCAGGTCGAACTGTTCGTTCGGCCAATCCCCCGGTAAACGGCTTTGGCGAACTTCGACGTGATCGAAGGGGCTCAGGCGGGTGCGGGCCAATGCCACCGCGGCGGCTGCGGTGTCGCAGCACAACAGGCGGTCGCAGCGGGTGGCCAGATTGAAGCTGAGTTCACCGTTGGCGCAGCCGGGCTCGAAGATGGCGCGGTAGTGGGGGCGGGGCAACGCGGCCAGGGTGATGGCGCGTTTGCGTTGTTCATACCAACGATCACGGAAGGCCCAAGGGTCATCGTTGCCCGCGAACATTCCGTCGAAATAGCGATCCTCGACGCTCATAGAAACACCACTTCGAACGGTTGCAGCAAACGCTCCAGCACATAGCCTGCCAGCACCGGCGGCAAGCCGACGTGCGGATCGCCCTCGAGCTGACTGGCGAAGGCGTGGATCGCATGACGCTTGCGGGCGACCAGCGCGGGTGCCAGCAGAATCTTTCGCGCCCGGTGCCAGGGCACCTGACTGTCCTCGGGGGTCGCCCAGTGCCAGGTCCACACGGGCAATTCATGCAGGGTTGCCCCGACGCGTTTCACCGCCTCGGCACTGGCACGGCCCACGGCCTCGTGATCGCAATGACCGTCCTCGCGCCAGGTGGTGAAGACCACATCGTCGGGGCGCAGATGACGTTCGATGAACGCGCTCAATTCACCCTCCCGTGCGGCGACCTGACTGTCGGCAAAACCGCCGCGCAGCCATTTCAGGCTGTGCAGCGGCAGGCCGAGACGACGCAAGGCTTCCACCGATTCCTGTGGACGGACTGCGCTAAGCCGTTCCACCGGCCAGCGCCTGGAACCGGGGTGGCTGGCGCTGCCATCGGTAACCGAGATCAGTTGCAGCGGTCGGCCAGCGGCGGCCAGCAATTGCAGGAAGCCGCCGCAGCCCAACACTTCGTCGTCCGGGTGCGGGGCGATGATCACTGCCCGGGCGCCTTCCGGCACCAGGGTCAGGATGTCGATCGCCGATAATTGCGCCAGATGGCTTGAGGTTTGCCATAAGTGCAGGGGCGTTCCCTGGCCGACAATCGGATTGGTTTTCATAACGTCCATGTCCCTCTGAGAACCTGTTGCCCGAGGGCTGCAAGGTCCCGCTCGGCGTGACTTTGACGCAGGAACACCGGCAGGTCGGCGATCAGTCGGGCGAACTGCCGATCCCTACAGTAGGGACCGGCACCCAATGCATGGCCGACGTGCTGGATGACCTGTTCAGCGCAGTGTTCGACGACTGCCCGGACACGCCGGGCCAGCAGTTCTGCATCGTCCAGTGGTGCGGCGTCGATAGTCAGTGCGCTGACCCGTAGCACGTCGGCAGCGGCTTGCAGCGCACTGTCTACCGCGCCAAGGTGGGCGAGGGCGTGGGGTTCTTCGCAGTGTGCGCAATGGGTGCGCAGGCGCTCGGAGATACTCTGCGCGGCGCCGTACCAGCAGGCGGCAATGCCGATCCCGCCTTGCCAGAAGCCTGGGCGCTGCAGGTAGTCACCGGGGTTGCCGATGGCTTGCGCCTCGGCGCCTTCGAACAGCACCTCGACGCTCCCAGTGGCCTCCATGCCCACCGCTTGCCAGCCTTGATCGGTGATAGTCACGCCGGGCTGATCCAGTGCCACCGCCACCAACTGTTGCCGGTCCTGTTCATCCCAAGCGGTAAGCAAGGCATGACTCAACACCGCCGCACCGGAGCACCAGGCCTTGCGCCCGTTGAGCGCTACCAACTGACCTTGCGGGCTGACGCGCACTCGTGCCTGGGGTGGTTCGGCGGCCCACATGCCCCAGGTGCTGGCGGGCGTCGGCGACCCACCGAGTTGCTGGATAATCGCCAGCGCATCGGTGTGGCCCTCGTACAGTTTGCACAACCCCAAGTCATGCCCACCGACCTCGGCCAGCCGCTGAAAACGCTCCAGCGTCTGGCCACCGCCGGGCAGCGGAAGCTGATCGAGACCCGCTTCCACCAGTGCCCGCAGGCAGCGGCCTAACGCCTGTGTGTCGGCGTAGTCCGCTGTCTGGCCCTGGAGAAATCCCTGAAAGTCCATTTCACTCTTCTTCCTCATGCTGCAATTCGAACAGCAGCAGCGAACGGCCGGTGACGGAATATTCGTGACCGAACTCGAAGCGCTCCTGACCTCGGATCGACGGTTGATTGGTGTCGATCATGCAGGTCCAGAAACCGCCATCGGGGACTTCCGGCAGCAGGAAGTTGACGATGTCGTGGTGGGCGTTGACCACCAACAGCAGGGTCGCGTCGGCACCTTTACGGCGGATGCCGGTTTCCTGGGCGCGGCCATCGAGCAGCATGCCCAGGCAACGGCCATGGCCTTCTTCCCATTGTTCGATGGTCATTTCGCTGCCATCCGGCGCGAGCCAGGTGACGTCCTTGACGCCAATGTCCTCGTTGTAATTACCGACCAGGAACCGTCCACGACGCAGGATTGGGTAGGCCAGGCGCAACTTGATCAAGCGTTTGACGAACTTGAGCAGGGCCTTGCCGTCGTCGCTCAGGTCCCAGTTGACCCAACCGATGTCGCTGTCCTGGCAATAGGCGTTGTTGTTGCCCTCCTGTGTGCGGGCGAATTCGTCGCCGGCCACCAGCATCGGCGTGCCTTGGGACAGCAGCAGCGTGGCAAAGAAATTGCGCATCTGGCGCTGACGCAGCTCATTGATCTCAGGATCGTCGGTCGGGCCTTCGACGCCATGGTTCCAGGACAGGTTGTTGTTGCTGCCGTCCTGATTGTTCTCGTCGTTGGCTTCGTTGTGTTTGTCGTTGTACGACACCAGGTCGTTCAGGGTGAAACCGTCGTGGGCGGTGACGAAGTTCACCGAGGCGTACGGTCGCCGGCCACGCTGATTGAACATCTCGCCGGAGGCGGTCATGCGACTGGCGAAGTCCGCCAGTTGGCCATCGTCACCTTTCCAGAACGCACGCACGGTGTCGCGGAACTTGTCATTCCACTCGACCCAGCCGGGCGGAAATTTACCGACCTGATAGCCACCGGGGCCGCAATCCCAGGCTTCTGCAATCATCTTCACCTGGCGCAGCACCGGGTCCTGACGGCAGGCCACAAGAAAGCTGTGACGTTCGTCGAAACCATCGTGGTAGCGCCCGAGAATGGTCGCCAGGTCGAAGCGGAAACCGTCCACGTGCATCTCCGAAGCCCAGTAGCGCAGGGAGTCGGTGACCATTTGCAGCACGCACGGGTGACTCAGGTCCAGGGTGTTGCCGGTGCCGGAATCGTTGATGTAGAAGCGCTTGTCGTCGGGCATCAAACGGTAGTAGGAGGCGTTGTCGATGCCGCGCATGGACAGGGTCGGGCCTTGTTCATTGCCCTCGGCGGTGTGGTTGTAGACCACGTCGAGGATCACTTCAAGATTGGCTTCGTGCAGGTGCGCGACCATTTCTTTGAATTCGGCGATCTTGCCACTGGCCAGGTAGCGCGGGTCCGGGGCAAAGAACGCGATGCTGTTGTAGCCCCAATAATTGGTCATGCCTTTGTGCAGCAGATGCTGGTCATTGACGAAGGCGTGGATGGGCAGCAATTCCACGGTCGACACGCCGAGCTTGCGGATATGTTCGAGCACGTCATCGACCATCAACCCGGCGAAGGTGCCGCGCACGTTCTCGGGGACGGAAGGGTGACGCATGCTGATGCCGCGCACGTGGGTCTCATAAATGATCGTCTTGTCCCACGGGACGCTGACGCGATGGTCGTGGCCCCAGGTGTGGGCCGGGTCAATCACTTTGCATTTGGGCACGAACGGTGCGCTGTCGCGTTTATCGAAACTGAGATCGGCGTCGGGGTGGCCGATGGTGTAGCCGAACAGAGCTTCGGACCACTTCAACTGGCCAACCAATTGTTTGGCATAGGGGTCGATCAGCAGTTTGTGGTGGTTGAAGCGATGACCATTGGCCGGGTCATAAGGCCCGTAGACACGGTAGCCGTAGATCAGCCCTGGATGGGCGTCGGGCAGATAGCCGTGATAGATCTCGTCGGTGTATTCCGGCAACTCGATGCGCTCCAGCTCGACCTCGCCGGCATCATCGAAGATGCACAGTTCAACCTTGGTGGCATTGGCGGAAAACAAGGCGAAGTTCACCCCCAGGCCATCCCAGGTCGCGCCCAGCGGGAAGGGCAGGCCTTCACGGATTCGCGAGGCCTCGACGTGAGGTTCTGGCGCGGCTTTCTTTGGACTGCTCATAGATGCTCCTGCAAATGGGGGACAATGACTTGGCTCTGGCTTTTTTCGAGGGCGAGCGAGCCCTCGGTGGCGAGGGGGCTCGCCACAAAGTCGTTCAGGGCAAAGAGGTGAAGCGTCAGGCAGTGGGCGGTTTGCGCGCTGCCCGAGGTTTTTTCTCGGTGGCTTTTTCGCCGGGCGGAATTACCTTTGAGGCCGCGGCTGGCTTGGCTTTGGCCTTGGTTTTCGGCTCGCCAGCCTCGCCAGCAAGCTTACCGTTGGGTTTGGCATCGCTCTTACTGGCTGGAGATTTGGCTGCGGCGGTTTTGCTACCCGCTGCTTTCGGCGATTTTTTCGGCGCCAGGGCTTCAGCTTCAGCCAGTTTGCGAGCCATCTCCCAATGGCGCGCTTCCTGACCTTCAGGCTTTCCTTCTGACTCCCAGATCTGATAGGCAAATTCGCGAACGCGTTTATCGTCGGTACTCATCGCAATGCTCCTGAACTGAACTCAAGTGTCGGTAGTTTGGATAAAGAGATTGACCGGGAAGTCCCCCAGCGCGGCGCTGATCAACAGCTCCCTGTGGGTTGTGACTGCAACGGTGGAAAAAAGTCCCTTCAGATTTTCCTCGGAGGTCGTGAACGGTAACTTGACCCTCGTATCGCCCCACAGCGGCGCGTCAATCTGTGGTTGGGCACTGTTTTTCAGCAATTCCGCACACCGGATCGGTACGATCACGATGGCGCGTTTGCCCGCCAGTGTGCGCACAAACCCAAGCACGCGATGAGCCTGGCTGCCGACGACTTCAAGGGCCTGGTAAGTCCCTCGCCGAAACAGCTCGGCATGCTCCGCTCGCAGGTGCAACGTGCGTGCAATCAAGGTTTGCTTGATGCGCCCGTCACGCCAGTTCGCCAAAAGATCGGGCAGATCCGATGAGATCCGCAGGGCCTGTTGGCGGCTGGCGTAATCCACTGGCCGGCGGTTGTCCGGATCGACCAGGGTGAAATCCCAGTAGTCATTGCCCTGATAGAGGTCCGGCACGCCCGGCACAGTCATGCGCAGCAAGGTTTGCGCCAATCCGTTAAGAGCGCCGGGTGCGGCGATGGACGTGGCCGCTTTGCCAAGGGCTGCGCGCAACAGTTCACCTTCGGGGCCCAACAGCAGACGTTGCAAAAATTGCTGAACCGCTTGTTCATAAGCGTCGTTGGGCGCGCTCCAGCTGCTTTGCAGCTTGGCTTCGCGCAACGCCTTTTGTTGCCACTGCCACACTCGTTGAGTGTAATTCTCGAGCGCCGCTTGATCGTCACTGCGCAAGTCGAGCGGCCAGCTGCCGAGGATCGCTTGATACAAGATCAACTCATCGCCCGCCGTCGGCATCTGGTCGTCATCGCGCAAAGGGCGGGCGAGGGTCCTCCACAACGGAACTTGCTCGGCATACCACGCGCTGCGCTCGCTCAACACCGCCAAGCGGGCGCGAGTGTCTTCGCCGCGTTTGTGGTCGTGGGTAGCCGTGGCCAGCAAATTGTCCGGAAATTCTTCCAGGCGATTGATGCACGCCCCGTGGAAGTCGGCGACCGGCGCGCTGAACTGTTCGGTGCTGAAACCCACATCATTGCGCGACAGCAACACCGCCGAGCGATAGAACGCGGTGTCCTCGACGGCCTTGGCAGCGGCCGGTGAGGTCAGTTGCTGAAAGCGCACGCAGGCATGCTTGAGCATCTTGCGCGGGCGACCCACCGGGCGTTTGCGCCAAGGTTCCCCCCCCAGCCAGCCGGCCAGGCAATCGAGTACCGGCCAGTCGGCTTCGCTGAGGGTTTGCCTGGCGCCGTCCATGGCTTGCTGGAAAAACACATCGTCTGCGGCAGAGCGGCCACGGGGACTGATATAGGTGCGGTACACCGGAAAATGCACAATCAGTTCCTGCAACGCCCGGCGAATAGCGCCGAGGGTCAGGTCGCGGGTCATCAGGTCATCCCGGGCCACTTGCAACAAGGCCTGGGCGACACTTTCGAAATCCCCGGCGAGGGAACCGTTGAGAATCTGCTGGCGGGCCAGTTGCGCTTCCTGGCGGAAATCCGCGGGGCGTTCGCTGTGTCGGTTCCAGAGTTCGCCCAAGGCTTGGGCGCCTTGCGGATCGTGTTGCAGCAGCGACAACTGGTTCATGAATTCGTAACCGGTGGTGCCATCCACCGACCAGTCCTGGTGCAGGGTTTCGCCTTCGCCAAGGATCTTCTCGACGTAGATCGGCAAGTGCCGCTCCGGGGACAGACTGTCGACGCGACGGCGCAGCTTGCGGCAATAACCCCGAGGGTCGGCAAGGCCGTCGATGTGGTCGATGCGCAGTCCGTCGACCAGCCCCTCGGCCACCAGTTCGAAGATCTTTGCGTGGGTCGCTTCGAACACCGCCGGGCGTTCGACCCGCAGGCCACCGAGTTCATTGACGTCGAAAAAGCGCCGCCAGTTGATGTCATCCGCCGCCGTGCGCCAACTGGCGAGGCGATAGCTCTGGCGCTCCAGCAGGTTGTGCAGGCGCTGAAAGCCTTCCGGGGTGAGCGAGTCGTAACTTTTCAGGTTCTGTTCAATGGTTTGAACAATCGCCGGATCGCTGGTCAGCTCGCGCAGCGCTTCCTTGAGCGGCATCGCCAGGCTGTGTGCGTCGGTCTGGTAGCTCAAGGTGCTGAAACGGTCGGCCAGTGATTTGAGCTGCTCGGCCTGATCGGCATTCAGCGTGTCGTCCACCTTGAGCAATTCACCGTAGCTCATCGGGCAAATCGGGAAATGATGCTCGTAGTGCTCGACATAAAACGCGCCGTGCCGGGCATCGAAGTGCAAGGCCAGCGTGCCGTCCTGCAAGGCAATGCCGTAGTCACTGCCGAGGAACGGCAGCAGCAGTTGGCCTTCCATCAACGGATCGGGCGAGTGCCACTGAATATCGAAGAACTCGCCGTAAGGGCTCAGGCGTCCCCATTCCAGCAAGTCCAGCCACCACGGATTGTCGCCACCGCCAACCGCCATGTGGTTGGAGACGATGTCGAGGATCAGGCCCATCTGTTGCTCGCGCAAGGCGCCGACCAAACGACGCAGTGCGGCTTCGCCACCCAGTTCCGGGTTGACCGTGGTCGGGTCCACCACGTCGTAGCCGTGCATGGAGCCGGCGCGAGCGCTCAGCAGCGGCGAGGCGTAGACATGGCTGATGCCGAGGCCGGCGAAATACGGCACCAGCGGCACCGCATCGTCCAGGGTGAAACCTTTATGAAACTGCAGCCGCAGGGTCGCCCGCAGCGGTTGGATAAGCGGCTGATTCATTGGTCACGCTCGGCCGCCTGAAGTCGCGCACAGGCGAGCAGTTCCAGGCGCCGGGCGGCGTCGGGATCATCGAGCAAAGCTTCGCTATAGCCGGGCAGGCGTCGGGACCAGTTGGGGTGAGCGTCCGTGGTGCCGGGCAGGTTGGCCTGCTGTTCGATACCCAAGGCATCTTCCAGCGGCAGCAACACCAGCGGTGCACGGGTGTGGCCGAGGAAGCGCGTGGCGGCATCCAACACTTGATCGGTCTCGTGGGACTCTTCGCGGAAGTTTTGCGGGTCCTCACTCAGCACGCGGCGCAAGCCTTCGCGCTCACGTTCGCGATGCTGGCGCCATTCGATTTCGCCCGTGGCGTCGACCAGACCAAGTCGCGCATTCCAGTCGATATCGCGGCCATGCCACCAGCCATTGAGGGTCGGCAGGTCATGGGTGCTGGTGGTCGCCAGGGCGTTGTCCGACCAGTCGAGAATCGTTTTGAAGCGCGCGTTGTCTTGTTCGAACAGCAGCACGCGCATGCCGAGGATCGAGCGGGCGATCAGTTTTTCCCGCAGGCCGTCCGGCACTGTGCCGAGGTCTTCGCCCAGGACGATGGCCTGGTGACGATGGGATTCCAGGGTCAGCAACCGCAGCATGTCGTCGATCGGGTAATAGAGGTAGGCACCGTCGGCCGGTGGTGCGCCATTGGGGATTACCCAAAGCCGTTGCAGGCCCATGACGTGGTCGATGCGCAAGCCGCCGGCGTGAGCGAAGTTGTCCCGGAGCATTTCAATGAAGGCGCGAAAACCGTGGCGTACCAGCCCTTCGGGCGAGAACGCGGAAATCCCCCACCCCTGACCCGTGCGGTTGAGAATGTCCGGTGGCGCGCCCACGGTCAGTGAGGCAAGCAATTCGTCCTGTCGACTCCAGGCCTGGCTGCCACCACCATCGGCACCCACCGCCAGATCGGCGATCAGACCGATGCTCATGCCGCTGCTGCGGGCGGCGGTTTGTGCGCGTTCCAGGCAGCGTGTGATCAACCATTGGCAGAAGGCGAAGAAGCCGATGCGACCGGCGTTCTCTTCGGCGAATTCGGCCAGCGCCGCGCTGCGCGGATCGCGCCATTGCTCGGGCCACTCGCGCCAGTCGAGGCTTTCACCCTTGGCGGCGCGGGCTTCCTGAATGGCTTCGAAGCGACAGTGGTTTTCCAGGGCTTCGCCACCGGCGTGCCGAAAACTGCTGAAGTCGGCATGCAGTGGGTGTTCGCCCAGCACAAACCCTTCGTACAGTGCTTGCAACAGACGGTGTTTGGCTTCGGCCGCCACCGGCCAGTCAATCAAGGTCTGTTCTTCCAGATGCTTGAGTTCCGCGGCCAGGCCGGTGGCATCAATCGCAGTCCGCATGGCGCGCTCGCCAAGAATGGCGCCCGGCGCGGCGTACAGGCTGTTGAGGAACAAACGGCTGGACGGTGAATAGGGGCTGTAGCGGCCGGTGTCGCTGGCAAACATCGCATGCAACGGGCTGATCGCCAGCGCTTCGGCGCCGCGTTCACCCGCTACCCGGACGAGGTCCTCCAGTGCCTGGGTGTCGCCGAAACCGCCATCGCCGGGGCGGCGCAGCGAATACAGCTGCACACTCAGGCCCCAGGCGCGGGGGATCGGGCTGTTGACCGCATCGCCGACGCTGTAGCAGCGCGACGGTGCAACGGCCAACGTGAAGGATTGTCCGTCGATGCTGACGTGCTGATAACCGACCGGTATCAGACCGGGAAGAATCCCTTTGGCATCCAGCTTCAGGTTGAGCCGTGAGCCATCTTCGAGGTGGATCTCGCAGGGTGTTTCCGGTTCGAAGTAATGGGCCAGGTCGAGGCCGACGCCGAAGTCTGCGGTCAGCAGCGGCGGCAGGTGCCGGGTCTGTTGCACCTGCTGCAATTCGTGCAGGCTGGCGTCGATTTCCTGAGCGCTGCCGGCCGGGTGGCCGAGTCCGGTGAGGACCGCGCGTAACACTGATGGAGCGACTTTCTGTGGGCGACCGTTGGCGTCGATCCAGTCGACAGCCAGGCCAGCTCGGCTGGCCAGTATTTCCAATTGCGCATCGCTCATTGGCGCTCTCCATCCGGGGGTAGCAAAGTGGCTGCGGCCTTGAGGCTGACTAGCGCGCAATACGGGGCAAGCGTGCCCTGTTCCAACAGGCCGGCCGAATGTGGCGGGGTTTCGAACAACAACAAAGCGTCGGCCTGTGGGGTGTGGACCACAGGGGTGTCGCTGAGGTTCAGGTCAATGCGCAGTTGACTACCATCGCCCAACTGCCAGCGCGCCGACACTGCGCCTTCGGCCAGCACCTCGGCCCCCAAGGCAAAAGTGCCGGGCACATTGGGAATGATGTGCTTGTGGCGAATCCGCAACAGTTGGTGATACAGGCCCTGCATGGCCGATTGCCTTGTGGCGGTCAGTTTGGGGCGGGACGCTTCAAAGGTCTGTTGCGCGTTCGGGTCGGGAATCTGTTCGCGTTTGTGGGGATCAGCAAACGCACTGAACGCGGCAAATTCGTTACGCCGTCCTTCGCGCACCAACTCTGCCAGTTCGCCGTGATGGCTGGTGAAGAACAGGAACGGTTCTTCGGCAGCGAATTCGTCGCCCATGAACATCAGCGGGATCATCGGTGACAGCAGCAACAGCGCCGTGGCGGCTTTCAAGGCGTCGGGGTGGGCCAGTTGGTGCAGGCGCTCGCCAAAGGCGCGGTTGCCGATCTGGTCGTGGTTTTGCAGGAACAGCACGAACGCGCTCGGCGGCAAGTGAGCGCTGGGCTCGCCCCGGTGCTCGCCATGCCGGGTGATGTGCCCCTGAAACACGAAACCCTGGCTCAAGCATCGGGCCAGTTGTTCGGTGGGGTTATCGGCATAGTCCGCGTAATAGGCGTCGGTTTCGCCGGTCAGCAGTACGTGCAGGGCATTGTGGCCGTCGTCGTTCCACTGCGCGTCGAACCCTTCTTCGAGCAGGCTGGCCTGATTGTGCTCGTTTTCTAGGTTAAGCCAGACATGTCGCGCCGGGTCGGTCTGTTGCCGAACCCTTTGCGCCAGCTCTTGGAGAAAGTCCGGGCTTTCGATGGCATGCACGGCATCCAGGCGCAAACCATCGAAACGATACTCCAGCAACCACATCAGCGCGTTTTCGATGAAGAAGTCCCGCACCTCGCGACGCCGAAAGTCGATCGCCGCGCCCCAAGGGGTGTGCTTGTCCTCGCGGAAGAAACCCTTGGCGTAACGATGCAGGTAATTGCCATCCGGGCCGAAGTGGTTGTAGACCACGTCGAGAATCACCGCCAGGCCATGGCCGTGGGCGGTGTCGATCAGGTGCTTGAGTTGTTCGGGCGTGCCGTAGGAGGCCTGGGGCGCGTAGGGCAGAACCCCGTCGTAGCCCCAATTGCGGTCGCCGGGGAACTGCGCCAGTGGCATCAGTTCGATCGCGGTGATGCCCAGCTCGACGAGGCGCGCCAAGTGCTGCTCGACTTCACTGAAGCCGCCAAGCGCACCGACATGCAATTCGTAGATCACCGCCTCATTCCATGGCCGGCCCAGCCAAGTGCTATGTTGCCACTGATAGGCGAGGGGATCGACCACCACACTGTGCAGGTGGATATCACCGGCCTGCGCGCGGGAGGCCGGGTCGGGCACCTCCAGCTCGCCATCAATGTTGTAGCGGTAACGCGTACCGGCAGGGCAGCGGGTGTTGATCACGAACCAGCCATCGGCCTGAGGCAACAGTGGCAAGGATTTTCCATCGTCCAGTTCGACACTGACGTAAAACGCATCTGGCGCCCACAAGGCAAAACGCGTGTGTTCTGCGTCCAGCATGATTGCGCCGTGGGGCCAGGTCTCAAGGGTCCGTAACGGCATCGTTGAAAACCTCTTACTTTTTATTTATGGCCCGATTTGCCCAGGGCTTTGGTCACGAGTTGTTCGTAGAGTTCGGCGTAGGGTTCGACCGCCTTGCACCAGTTGAACGGTGCCGCCATGGCGCGGCAACGCATGGCATTGAGCAGGCCGGGGAAGGCAAAAACCTTGAACGCACGGCTCAGCGCTTCCTGATAACTCTCCTCCGTTGATTCGTCGAACAGGAAACCGGTTACGCCGTTTTCAATGGTGTCGGCCAGGCCACCGGTATTGCGAGCCACCGGCAATGAGCCGAAACGCTGGGCGTACATCTGGCTCAGGCCGCAAGGCTCGTAACGCGAAGGCATCAGCAGGAAATCACTGCCGGCGAACATGCGACGGGCGTCGGTTTCATTGAAGCCGATGCGCACGCCGATCTTCCCAGGGAAGCGCAGGGCCAACTCGCGCATGGCTTGTTCTTCTTCCGGCTCACCGCGACCGATGATCGCGATCTGGCCGCCAGAATTGACGATGTATTCGGAAACGGCTTCGGTCAGGTCCAGGCCTTTTTGATAGACCAGCCGCGAGACCACCGCGAACAGCGGGCCTTCGGAGTCTTCCAGGCCGAACAGATCACGCACGTGGGCCGCGTTGACCGCTTTGCCCTCCCAATCGCCGATGGTGAAGGGGCAGAACAGGTGTGGATCAGTGGCCGCGTCCCAGCTTTCATCGATGCCGTTGGGAATGCCGCTAAGCAGACCTTGCTGGGTCTTGGCGGCAAGAAAACCGTCGAGGCCGCAGCCGAAGGCCGGGGTGGTGATTTCCTGGGCGTACGTCGCGCTGACCGTGGTGATATGGCTCGAATAAGCCATGCCAGCCTTGAGGAACGACATCTTGCCGTAGAACTCCATGCCATCCTGTTGCAGGGCGTGAGTGGGAATGCCTAGCTCCGGGCATGAGCCCAGGCTGGTGACGCCCTGGTAGGCCAGGTTATGGATGGTGAACAGCGTCGGGGTGCGTTGTCCACGCCAGTGCATGTAGGCAGGCGCCAGACCGGCAGGCCAGTCATGGGCGTGCACCAGGTCCGGGCACCAGTGAATTTGTGCGAGGTTGGCGGCGATATCGGCGGCCGCCAGGCCCAGTCGGGCGAAACGAATGTGGTTGTCCGGCCAGTCGCGGCCGTTGTTGGCGCCGTAAGGCGAACCTTCGCGCTCGTAAAGTTCAGGGCAGATCAACACGTAAATGACCAGGCCGTCGGGCATGTCCATGCGCCCGACCTTGCAGGGCGGCAATGCGGCGTGACCGCCCAGCTCGCCAATAATATGAATCGGATTTTCGCTGTGCAGCACTTGCGGGTAACCGGGAATCAGCACACGGACATCGTGCAGTTGAGCCATGGCCCGGGGCAGCGCCGCTGAGACGTCGCCCAGCCCGCCGGTCTTCACCAGGTCTGCAATCTCGGAGGTGACGAACAACACTTTCTTTCTGTTGGGATTCTGACTGGCTACCGGTGCCAGCGTCTTGGTGCCAGGGACGCTGATCGATTGGGCACTGGGAGCACTCACGGCGCTCGATTCGCCGACCTGCTGATGAGCACGTTCTCCCTGAATGTCTAAAGCCGCACTGATCATATGAATCTCCTGTGTTGTTGATCTAATTCTAGGTCTGGCACAAGCGGTGTTCATGGCCAATTCCTGTGGCCGGGCGCAAACGCGCCACGCATCGGGAAGCAAACGCTGCCCATGCGCTGAAGCAGAAAGGCCGAAGTGGACGTTGCAAGGATTGCACCAGTCGTAACGCACCTCCCTTTCACCTGACCCGTCACGGTCAGCAAAAGTTTCGACTTTTTTGCCGCTTTGTGACCGACCGGTTTCGTCTCGCGAAAATGAGTCTAGGCCAGAACTTAGAGCGGGGCAGGCCAGATGGCGAAATTGTTCGACAATCTGTTTCAAGAGGGTACGGGCGTAGAGCTTTGAGGGGGAAACGCACCGACGAAGGGCAGGTTTATTTTTGGCGGCGAATCAAAAAGTGACTTGCGAGTCACGAAACCGGGCGGCTTGTAGGTGGGGATTGCACTGTTGTGGTGCGCAGCATTTAGACACAAAATCAGTAACGTCCTTATTCTCCGCAGTCCTGCACAAGTCCCGCTTTTGGCTGAACCACTGCCTTACTGCTCCCCACAATGCCTTGTTATAGTTCGGGCCTCATTTTTGCCCGGTAAAAGGATCACCACCATGTCTCAGTACACAGCGTTCACCGTCGAACTGGCCGATAAAATCGCCCATGTGCAGATCAATCGTCCGGAAAAGATCAATTCGATGAATGCTGCGTTCTGGAGCGAGATCATCGAGATTTTCCAGTGGGTCGACGACACCGAGGAAGTGCGGGTCGTGGTGCTCAGTGGCGCTGGCAAACACTTTTCTTCCGGGATCGACCTGATGATGCTGGCCGGCGTGGCCAATGAACTGGGCAAGGACGTCGGTCGCAACGCTCGCCTGCTGCGACGCAAGATCCTCGCGTTGCAAGCGTCCTTCAACGCCGTCGATAATTGTCGCAAGCCGGTGCTGGCAGCGATTCAGGGATATTGCCTGGGTGGCGCCATCGACCTGATTGCCGCCTGCGACATGCGTTATGCAGCCGAAGACGCGCAGTTCTCGATCAAGGAAATCGACATCGGCATGGCCGCGGACGTTGGCACGCTTCAACGCTTGCCGCGGATCATCGGTGACGGCATGCTGCGTGAACTGGCTTACACTGGTCGCTCTTTCGGTGCCGAAGAAGCGCGTGGCATGGGCCTGGTCAATCGCGTCTACAGCGACACCGCCAGCCTGCTCGAAGGTGTCATGGGCATTGCCCGCGAAATCGCCGGCAAGTCGCCGATCGCGATCACCGGCACTAAAGAGATGATCAGCTACATGCGCGATCATCGTATCGACGACGGCCTCGAATACGTCGCCACCTGGAACGCCGCCATGCTGCAATCGACCGATCTGCGCGTGGCCATGGCCGCCCATATGAGCAAACAGAAACCCGAATTTCTGGATTGATTGAAAAATGACTTCACGCTGGACCACTGCAGTACTGGACACCGAGCAACCTGGCGGCTGGGCCGTGGCGCGCAGCCCCGAGGGCTTTCTGTTCGATGACAATGGCGCCTTGTTCCCGCGCGACTGGCTCAAGCGCCAGGACCTGTCGATTTTCGCCGAACATGGCATCGGCCATCTCGATGGCGAACCGGTCTATCTGCTGGAACTGCGCAGTCACAGCGACGTGCCAGGCTGCAACTGGAAAGGCCTGCGGGCGTTCATGCTCGAGGGGGATCATACGGTTTTCAAGATGCTCGGTTATGCCGCGCAGATCGGCACCTGGGCCCGTGAGCATCGCTTTTGCGGTAACTGCGGGCAGGCGACGAACCAGGTGGTGCGCGAGCGGGCGATGTATTGCGAGCCTTGCGATCTGCGCTATTACCCACGGATTTCGCCCAGCATGATCGTGCTGATCACCCGTGGCGATGAGGTCCTGTTGGCGCGCTCACCGCGGTTTGTCACTGGGGTCTACAGCACGCTGGCCGGGTTTGCCGAGCCGGGTGAATCGGCGGAGGACTGCCTGATTCGCGAGGTCCGCGAAGAGGTGCAGATCGAGGTCAAGAATATTCAGTACATGGGCAGCCAATGCTGGCCGTTCCCGCACTCGATGATGCTCGGCTTTCACGCCGAATACGCCGGGGGCGAGATCGTGTGCCAGGAAGACGAAATCGAAGACGCCCAGTGGTTCAACGTGCACGAGCTGCCGCCGTTGCCGGCGTCACGCTCGATTGCCCGTTATCTGATCGACGTCTACGTGGCGCGACGCTTAGGCCACGCTGAACCAGTGCTGCCAGGCTAACCGCACGGTCAAGCCCAGCACCACGGTGATGAATACCGGACGAATGAACTTCGCGCCGCCGCTGATGGCGGTGCGCGCGCCGAAGAAGGCCCCGACCATCACCGACAGGCCCATGCTCAGGCCGATAATCCAGTCCACTTGCCCGGAAAACACGAACACCGACAGCGCCGCAATATTGCTGACGAAGTTCATGCTGCGTGCCACGCCGCTGGCCTTCACCAAATCGATGGGGTACATCAGCAGACTGCTGACCGTCCAGAACGCGCCAGTGCCGGGGCCGGCCACACCGTCATAAAAGCCGAGGCTGAAGCCTTGGGTCGATTGCCACTTTTTCTTGATCGGTGCGTCGCTGTCCAGCGGCGCTTTTGGCGTACCGCCGAACAACAGGTAAAGGCCGCAGGCAAAAACGATCACGGGGAGCATCTTGTTCAGCCATTCCGCCGGCAGGTAATGCGCGACCACTGCACCGGTCAGCGCGCCGACCAGCGTACCGACGATGGCGTGCGTCCACTGTTTCGGATGGAACAGCTTGCGTCGGTAGAAGGTGAAACTGGCGGTGGCCGAGCCGAAGGTCGAACTGAGTTTGTTGGTGCCCAATACCAGGTGCGGCGGCAGGCCGGCGGTCAGCAGTGCCGGGGTGGTCAACAGACCGCCACCGCCGGCAATCGCATCGATGAAACCGGCAATGAAAGCGACGATGACCAGAATGGCCAGGGTGGTGAGGTCAACACTGAGTTCGAAGGGCATGGAATCGGCTTATTTGGCAGGAAGCAGAATGGGGCTGCTGGGAAGGGCCGGTATCTTACCTACATCCAAACTTTGCGGCGACCCGTCTGGCCCCTTCGCGAGCAAGCCCGCTCCCACATTTGAAATGCATTCTCCTGTGGGAGCGGGCTTGCTCGCGAAGACGTCCGTCCTGACAACCCATTACTTATGCTGGGCCCCATTCCCGATCTGCCACACAAACGGCGGTTCGGTCCCATTGATTGCCCAGTCGCCGACAATCCGCGCCTTGTAGATCACCGGATTGTGCGACGACACGGTCCGCGCATTGCGCCAATGTCGATCCAGAGATTTGCCTTCGCGAATATCCGAAGCGCCCAGGGCATTGAACAGCAGCGTGGTCGCCCGCTGGATCAATTCCGAGACCACCACCTGAGCCTTGGCCGATTCGATTTCCGCCGCCACGTTTGCGGACCGTTCCAGCACCTCATCACCCGAGAACCGTGCCAGATATGCTCGCTGCGCCGGTTGCGCCGCTTTTAATGCGCTGGCCTCGGCCGCATACACCCACGCGGCAATCTCACCCACCACTTGCTGCACCTGCGAATCCTGGCTGACGTGTTGGGCATTGCCATGGCTATAGATGCGTTTGCGTTCGCGCACCTGATGGGACACATCACGCAACGCCGCGCGGCCGATTCCGGCCAGGGTCGCCAGCAACACCAGTTGATAAAACGCCGTCTGGTATTTGAACCGGGTGGCGAAGTCGATGATGTTTTCCGCATCCACTTGCGCATCGATAAACCGCGAGGTGCCGCTGCCTGTGGTGCGCTGGCCAAAACCGTCCCAGTCATCGCTTTGGACGATCCCGGGTTGGCGAGTGCGGACCGCAGCAATCACGTCGCCACCGGTGTCGCTGCGCTGGGCGTAGACGTCGATCCAGTCGGAAAACAGGCTGCCAGTGCTGTAGAACTTTTCTCCGTTGAGCCGCCACTGATCGCCGTGAGGCGAGACCTTAGTGATGACGTCGCCGATCGCCACGCTGCCAATCTCGGTCCAGGCACAGCCGACAATGTCACCGTCGACAAAACGCTTGAACCACAGATCCCGGCCCGGGCCAGGCGCTGCGTTAAGACGATCCTCGGCAAAGGCGAAATGCCCGCGCAACGCCTGAGGCACATTGGAATCGGCTTCGGCCAGCTCGATCAGCAGTTCGAACAACTGTGGCAGAGAAGCACCGCCACCACCGTATTCGATCGGCACCCGCACCGCGCCGAAGCCGGCGTCCTTGAGCCACTGAATCGGCTCATGTGGCAGGCTGCGGGTTTGTTCGCGTTCAACCGCACCGGCGGCAATGCGCTGGAAAATAGGCCGGAACCTGGCGGCCAGCGCTTCGTAGTCAGTGCCGGTGGACAGCGGGTTGATTACCTGGTGTTCAGTCATGGGACAGCTCCTGAGGTCGGCAGTAAAGGCATTGCGTCTGTCAGGAGCGATTGCACGGTCCATGCCGACGCGGGCCGGCCATGGTTTATTGGAGGATGTGGATGTCGGCGTGGCTTGAACTGTTGCTGTGCCAACAGCGCAGCAGCAAATTGCATCAGATACACCCGGATTAATGTGGGAGCGGGCTTGCTCGCGAAGGCGGTGTGTCGGCCAACAAAGATGTTGAAGGTTTAACCGCTTTCGAGAGCAAGCCCGCTCCCACAGGTACTTCGCTCGGCTCAAGACCGTTGTGTCACAAGCCACGATTCAGCGCTGGCACGGTTGCTGCTCTTACCCAAGGACTTCCCTAAAGTCCCGAGGACACGCCAATGAGTCAGCAAGCCGTCAAATTTGCCTACTGGGTGCCGAACGTCAGCGGCGGGCTGGTGGTCAGCAAGATCGAGCAACGCACCCACTGGGGCATCGACTACAACCGCAAGCTGGCGCAACTGGCCGAAGCGGCGGGGTTCGAATACGCCCTGACGCAGATCCGTTTCACCGCCGGTTACGGCGCCGAGTACCAGCACGAGTCGGTCGCCTTCAGCCATGCGCTGCTTGCCGCGACAACCACACTGAAAGTGATCGCCGCGATCCTGCCGGGCCCGTGGCAACCAGCGCTGGCGGCCAAGCAATTGGCGACCATCGACCAGCTGACTAACGGCAGGGTGGCGGTCAACATCGTCAGCGGCTGGTTCAAGGGCGAATTCCTGGCCATCGGCGAGCACTGGCTGGAGCACGATGAGCGTTATCGCCGCTCCGAAGAGTTCATCCGCTCGCTCAAGGGCATCTGGTCCCAGGACAACTTCACCTTTCGCGGTGACTTCTATCGCTTCGACAACTACAGCCTCAAACCCAAACCACTGGGCCAGCCGGAAATCTTCCAGGGCGGCAGTTCCCGCGCAGCCCGAGACATGGCGGCGCGGGTGTCGGACTGGTACTTCACCAACGGCAACACCCCGGAAGGCATCAAGGCGCAAGTCGATGACATTCGCGCCAAGGCTGCGCTGAACAATCATTCGGTGAAGGTCGGGGTGAATGCGTTTGTCATTGCCCGCGACACCGAAGAAGAAGCGCGAGCTGTCTTGGCACAAATCATCGATCAGGCCGATCCGGAAGCCGTGAATGCGTTTGGCGATGCAGCGAAACAGGCGGGCAGGGCATCGCCAGAAGGTGAGGGCAATTGGGCGAAGTCAACATTCGAGGATCTGGTGCAATACAACGATGGCTTCAAGACCAACCTGATCGGCACGCCGCAGCAGATTGCTGAAAGGATCATGGCGCTGAAGGCGGTGGGCGTGGATCTGGTGCTGGCGGGGTTTCTGCACTTTCAGGAAGAGGTGGAGTATTTCGGCACGCGAGTGTTGCCGTTGGTGCGGGAGTTGGAGGCCAGGGCGCAGTTGAAGCAAGCCGCTGCGGTGGCCTGAACCACACAACTCCATTGTGGGAGCGGGTTTGCTCGCGAAGGGGCCTTGAAATTCAACATCAATGTTGACTGGCACACCGCCTTCGCGAGCAAGCCCGGTCCCACATTTTTGATTTATGTGAATTTACAGACCGAGATCAGACAACCCCGGATGATCATCCGGCCGGCGACCCAGCGGCCAGTGGAACTTGCGGTCGCTTTCCTTGATCGGCATGTCGTTGATGCAGGCATACCGGTTGAACATCAGGCCGTTCTCGTCGAACTCCCAGTTTTCGTTGCCGTAGGAGCGGAACCAGTTGCCCGAATCGTCGTGCCATTCGTAGGCATAACGCACGGCGATGCGGGTGTCGGAATGGACCCAGAGTTCTTTGATCAACCGATAATCCAGTTCCTTGGCCCATTTGCGGGTCAGGAAGCCTTTGGCTTCTTCGCGGTTGTTGGCGAACTCGGCACGGTTACGCCATTTGGTGTCCAGGGTGTAGGCCAGGGACACACGTTCCGGGTCGCGTGAGTTCCAGCCGTCTTCGGCCAGGCGAACTTTTTCGATGGCCGATTCACGGGTGAATGGCGGCAATGGCGGACGAACTTCGGCGTTAGACATTTACAGTCTCCCTCTCAAATTAAAGTTCAAGCAAGTTGTCGGGCTTATTTAAAGTGTTACAGGTCCAATAACTTTCGCGCCATGCATTGCGCATTATCGGCGGCACTGTGATCACCCATGACAAGCGCCACGGTAATGGCACCGTCGATCAGGATCAGCAGCTGTTTGGCCAGCGTCTCCGGGTCTTGGGCACCATGTTCGGTACAGAGCTCGCGCACGTAGGCGAGCAGCTTCTGTTTGTGTTCTTTGGCGACCAGGCGGACCGGGTCTTGCGGGTCGCCCGTCTCACCGCTGGTGTTAATGAATGCGCAGCCGCGGAAGCCTTCGGAGGCAAACCAGGACTTGAGCACCGTAAACAGGTTGAGCAGTCGATCCGCCGGGGTTTCGGCCTGGTCGACTTCGCTTCTGTACCAGTGCATCCAGCGCAGGTCGCGGCGTTGCAGGGCCGCGACGGTGAGCTCCTCCTTGTTGGCGAAGTAGCGGTAAATGCTCTTTCTGGAGACGCCGGCGGTTTTCACCAGAAGATCCATGCCGGTGGCTGCGATGCCACTTTTGTAGATCAACTTTTCGGTGACATCCAGAATGATGTCGCGTGTGTCGTTGCTAGTGATTTCGTTCATGAGGCAAACAGTAGAATGATCGTTCTCCTTGGTCAAGTTAATATTTGTGTTGGCTGAAAAATCGCCTTCGCGAGCAAGCCCGCTCCCACATTTGAAATGCGTTCTCCTGTGGGAGCGGGCTTGCTCGCGAAGAGGCCATCACCGACACCGGGAAGACCCAAGGCAATGCATGGTGTAAGCTCTCAAACTCTTCGGATTCGACCCATTGCGAGCCCTATGCCGTCGCTTTTCAAACGCCCTCTGCTGCCCAAACTGCGCAGTTTTCCGCTGACCGCCGATGCCGTCACCATCCTTTCTGGCCCTGCCGAGTTTCGCCGTTGCCTGCTGGAAAAAATCGCCAGCGCCACCCAACGCATCTATATCGTCGCGCTGTACCTGCAACAGGACGAAGCCGGCCAGGACATTCTCGATGCCTTGCACGCGGCCAAACTGGCGCGTCCCGAGCTGGACGTGGTTGTGGTGGTCGACTGGTTGCGTGCCCAGCGCGGCTTGATCGGTGCCGGCAAGCAGCCGGGCAACTCGGCCTGGTATCAGGAAATGACTCGCACCCACGAAAGCGTTGTGCCGGTGTACGGCGTGCCCGTGCAGACCCGCGAGCTGTTTGGCGTCCTGCATTTGAAAGGCTTTGTCATCGACGACTGCGTGATCTACAGCGGTGCGAGCCTGAACAACGTCTATCTGCACAAATTCGACAAGTACCGGTACGACCGCTATCACCTGCTGCACAACCGTGCGCTGGCCGATTCGATGCAGCACCTGATCCAGCACGGCCTGATCGCCTCCAAAGCCGTGCACCGTCTCGATTTACCGAACCTGCCGACCACCCGCAGCCTGCGCAATGACATTGGCGATCTGCGCAGCCGCCTCAAGCACGCGACCTACGACACCACGACGGGCACCACGGCCAAGGGCGGTCTGACGGTCAGCCCATTGCTGGGGGTGGGCAAGAACAATCCATTGAGCCGGGTGATTTGCGAGTTGATCGCCACGACCCAGTATCAACTGACGATCTGCACGCCGTACTTCAACCTGCCGCTGGCGGTGACCCGGGAAATCAACCGGGCCTTGGCGCGGGGGGTGAAGATCGACATCGTGGTCGGCGACAAGACCGCCAACGACTTCTACATCCCGCCGAGCGAGCCGTTCAAGATCATCGCGGCGCTGCCATACCTGTACGAAATCAGCCTGCGACGCTTTGCCAAGCGGCATCATCGCAGCATCGACAGCGGCAAGTTGAACCTGCACCTGTGGAAGGAAGGCGATAACACCTATCACCTCAAGGGGATGTGGATCGATCAGCGCTACACCTTGCTGACCGGCAATAACCTCAATCCGCGGGCGTTCCGTCTGGATCTGGAAAACGCGTTGCTGATCGATGATCCCAAAGGCGAGCTACTCGAGCCGCGGCGCAAAGAGCTGGAGGAGATTTTCCAGCACACCAGCCGCATCGCGCGATATCAGGACCTGGACACACTGTTGGACTACCCGGCGGCGGTGGCCAAGTTTCTCAAGCGCGTCAGCCGCGTGCGGATCGAGCGCTTGCTCTATCGCATTCTTTAAGGCTTAACGCTGGCGCGGAGCCGGCCACAGGGCGACCAGCAACAACAGCGCAGCCGCCATCAGATAGGGCAGACGGGGTTCGATGCCGTAGATCAACGTCGCGGCCAACGGCCCGATGACCACGCCAAACCCTTGAGCGGCACCGATGGAACCCGCAGTGGCGCCTTGCTCCGAGGCCTCCACTGCGTTGGCGGCAAGCGCCGCGAAGGACGGGAAAATCAGGCCCATCCCGCCCGCGGAGACAAAGAAACACAGCCACAAACCCCATGCGGTGTCGGCAAGCATGCTGCCGGCAAATCCTGTCGCCGCCACCAGCGCGCCAGCGCGGATCAACCGCAACGGCGGCCAATCCAGCCGGCGCACCACCAGTTGTGAACAGATCAACGCGAAACCGACCATGGTCAGGGCAATCCCGGCCGTTTGCGCGGCCTCGGCCGGGTTCATGCCGAGTCGGTCGAGGGCGAAGAAGCCGACGGTGATCTGCGCGATGGACACACAGAGCATCGCCACAAACGCCACCGCCATCGGCCGGCGCAGCCGCGGATCGTTCAGGTGAACCTTGCGCGGGGCCTGGCGCAGGTGCAGCTCCTGGCCCTTGAGTTTGAAGCGCAGCACCAGAAACGCCATCAGCGGTAAAAAGGCCATGGCGTAGAACGGCAGGCTCAGGCTGTACCGCGATAGCAAGGCTGCAATCGCCGGGCCGATCACCAGCCCGCAAGCGTTGGCGGCGCCCAGTGCGGCCATGGCCTTGGCGCGGTGTTGTGGTTCAATATTGTCGGCGATCAGTGCATTACAACCCACGGGAATCGCCGCGTAGAAAACCCCGATCAAACCACGCCCGAGCATCAGCCCGACAAACGCCAGCAGCGCCGACGGCAGTAGCCGCAATGACGCGTCGATGAACAGGCACAAGGCCCAATAGGCAAGGGTGAAGCCGCCGGTGCCGAGCAGCAGAATCCGCCGTCGACCGAAGCGGTCACTGGCCTGGCCCCAGGGGCGCGCCAGCACCATCCAGATCACCCCGGACACCGTCACCGCCGCGCCAGCCTGCCAAGTGGCCAGGCCCAATACCCGCGCGATCGGCCCGATCAACGAGACGAACGCCATCATCGCCATGGTGCAGGCCATGTTGGCGATCATCAGGGGGCGCAGGTCGAAAGGGCTGGTTGCGGTGTCTTCCTTGAGCATTGCGGGTCCATCAGTTTGAGTGGGGGTGAGGGATGTTAGCTCAACATGGCATGGTGGAGGTGTGGCTGCTGAGAATGCCTTCGCGAGCAAGCCCGCTCCCACAAGGAACTCCTTTGCTCAGGCGGGCTGCGCTAATATGCCCACCACTCAAACAAGAACAGGGCTTGCAACACTCAATGTCGGAAAAAGACACCATCGCCATTCAACTGGTGCGTGAAGCGCTGTTGCAAAGCTGCGCCCCGGGGGCTGCCACAAACGAAGTGTTGAACAAGGTCGGTATCGACCCCGCGCTGTTGAATACCACCCATGCCCGCGTCCCGGCCACGGCTTATGCTCGCTTGTGGCGTTTACTGGCCCGGCGTCATGACGATGAATTTTTTGGCATGGACCCGCGCAAGCTTAAATCCGGCAGCCTGGCGTTTCTCTGTCGCTGTTCCATGGTCCAGCCGAGCCTGGCTGGCGGCCTGACCTCGGGCCTGAGCTTTCTGTCGTTGATGCTCGAACACCTGCCGGCCCAATTGGTTCGCCAGCAAAGCCTGGCGGAAATCGTTCTGCTGGAGGACGACACGGAGCCGCGTCGCGCCTTCACGTATTTCACTTACTGGATGATTGTTCATGGCGTCGCTTGCTGGCTGGCGGGGCGGCGAATTCCGATCCTGGCCATCGAGTTGCGATGCCCGGCGCCGGATTTTTGTGATGACTACCAGGTGATGTTTTCCGAAAACCTGCGTTTCGACCGCCCGCGTACCCGGATGATTTTTTCCGCCGATTGCCTGGACTTGCCGATCAAGCGCAGCCCTGAAGAACTGAAGCGTTTCCTGGCCCATGCGCCGGCCAATATTCTGGTCAAGTACCGCGACCCGCAGAGCCTGGCCAGCCGGATCAAGCATGATTTACGGCAACTGCCCGCCGAACACTGGCCGGAAACCGAGGCCTTGGCACAGCAGTTGTGCATGTCCGCCTCGACCCTGCGCCGGCGTCTGGCCGAAGAAGGCCAGACTTACCAAGGACTCAAGGACAGCGTGCGCAAGGAACTGGCCATCATCTGGCTCGCCGAGCCGGCCATCAGCTTCGCCGAGATCGCCACACGGCTGGGGTTTGCCGATACCAGTTCGTTTTACAAGGCGTTTCGCAAGTGGTCGGGGTCCAATCCGGGGCATTACCGGAGTTTGATTTTGAATGAGGCTGACTGATCCGGACTTTGTGTTGATTGGTCCGGCCTCTTCGCGAGCAAGCCCGCTCCCACATTGGATTGATGTGAACACACTTTCAATGTGGGAGCGGGCTTGCTCGCGAAGAGGCATTCACAGACGCCACACCTTTCGGATCTTGGCCAAACCAGTCACACAACTTGATAGCTTTGACCATTGTCCCGCACCCCGCGCGGAGCGAGTATTTCCCTGTTAGTTATGGTTCCCCAACCCTAATAAAAATACCGAGGGATTCTAGCAATGCGCGAGTACTTGTCTGCCACGTCACAGTTCAACTATCAGCACACCGTCGACGCTGCACTCGCCGGCGATTTGACTGCCCTCAACGCCTGCGTGGAGTGTTGCGACCGCCACGCGTTGCCGGGTCGCATCGCGTTGTTCTGGGAAGGCCGCGACGGCGCCAGCGCGGCGTACACCTTCAGCGACTTGCAGGACAAGGCGGCGCGCTTCGCCAATTTCCTGCTGGCCCAGGGCGTGAAAAAGGGCGACAAGGTCGCCGGCCTCCTGCCACGCAACATCGAATTGCTCATCACTGTGTTCGCCACTTGGCGCATCGGTGCGGTCTATCAGCCGTTGTTCACCGCCTTCGGCCCCAAAGCCATCGAGCACCGCCTCAGCAGCTCTGGCGCCAAAGTGGTGGTGACTGACGCCGTCAATCGCTCGAAACTCGCTGAAGTCGCCGACTGCCCGACCATCGTCACTGTTGCCGGCCCCAAGGGGCAGGGCATCGTCCGTGGCGATTTCAGTTTCTGGGCCGAACTGGCCAATTACTCCCCCGAGTGCGAACCGGTGCTGCTGACCGGCGAAGACCCGTTCCTGCTGATGTTCACCTCGGGCACCACCGGCCCGTCGAAAGCGCTGTCGGTGCCGCTCAAGGCCATCGTTGCGTTCCAGAGCTACACCCGTGACGCCGTGGACTTGCGCCCCGAAGACGCGTTCTGGAACGTGGCCGATCCGGGCTGGGCCTATGGCATCTATTTCGGCGTCACCGGTCCCATGGCCATGGGGCACCCAATCACCTTTTACGATGGCCCGTTCACCCTCGAAAGCACCTGCCGGGTGATCAACAAATACGGGATCACCAATCTCACCGGGTCACCGACGGCCTATCGCCTGCTGATTGCCGGCGGCGACGAATTCGCCAGGTCGATCAAAGGCAAGCTGCGCATCGTCAGCAGCGCCGGCGAGCCGCTGAACCCGGAAGTGATCCGTTGGTTCGCCGACAACCTCGGTGTGGTCATCCACGACCATTACGGCCAGACCGAACTGGGCATGGTGCTGTGCAATCACCATGCACTGGAACACCCGGTGCATGTCGGCGCCGCCGGTTTTGCCTCGCCGGGCCACCGCATTGTGGTGCTCGACGACGAGTACAAGGAACTGGGCGTCGGCGAGCCCGGCATCCTGGCCATCGACCGCACCCAATCGCCGATGTGCTGGTTCGGTGGCTACGAAGGTGCGCCGACCAAGGCCTTCGTCGGCAACTATTACCTGAGCGGCGACACCGTCGAATGGAACCCTGACGGCAGCATCAGCTTCGTCGGCCGCAGTGACGATGTGATCACCACGTCTGGCTACCGTGTCGGTCCGTTTGACGTCGAAAGCGCATTGATCGAACACCCGGCGGTGGTCGAAGCGGCAGTGGTCGGCAAACCCGATCCGGAACGCACCGAACTGGTGAAAGCCTTCGTCGTGCTCAGCCCGCAATACCGTGCCGAGCCTGAATTGGCCGAAGAGTTGCGCCAACACGTGCGCAAGCGCCTGGCCGCGCACTCGTATCCCCGTGAAATTGAATTTGTCAGCGAGTTGCCGAAAACCCCGAGCGGCAAATTGCAGCGCTTTATCTTGCGCAACCAGGAAATCGCCAAGGCTCAAGAGGCCGCCGCGAAGAACGTTTCAGCTTGAATCCAAGGAATCAATGATGCAGATCGAAAACAAGGTTTTTCTCGTCACCGGCGGTGCGTCCGGCCTCGGTGCCGCCACTGCAGAAATGCTGGTGGCTGCCGGCGCAAAGGTGATGCTGGTGGACATGAATGCCGAAGCCGTCGCGGCCCAGGCTGAACGCCTCGGCGCGCAAAGCGTAGTGGCCGATATCAGCAACGAAGCTGCGGCGGAAGCGGCGGTGCAGGCGACGGTCAAAGCCTTTGGCGGCCTCAACGGTCTGGTGAACTGCGCCGGCATCGTCCGTGGCGAGAAGATCCTCGGCAAGAATGGCCCCCACGTGTTGGCCAATTTCAGTCAGGTGATCAACGTCAACCTGATCGGCAGTTTCAACATGCTGCGTCTGGCGGCTGCGGCCATCGCCGAAACCGAAGCCGATGCTGATGGCGAGCGTGGGGTGATCATCAACACCGCCTCCGCCGCAGCGTATGACGGCCAGATCGGCCAAGCGGCTTACGCGGCCTCCAAAGGCGCGATCGTCAGCCTGACGCTGCCCGCCGCCCGTGAACTGGCGCGCTTCGGCATCCGTGTAATGACCATCGCCCCCGGCATTTTCGAAACCCCGATGATGGCCGGCATGACCCCGGAAGTCCGCGCGTCCCTGGCCGCCGGCGTGCCATTCCCGCCGCGTCTGGGCAAACCAGGCGAGTATGCCGGGCTGGTCAGGCATATCATTGAAAACAGCATGCTCAACGGCGAGGTGATCCGTCTCGACGGTGCCTTGCGCATGGCCGCCAAGTAAGGAGGATTTGTCATGACTATTGCCAACGATCCAATCGTTATCGTCAGTGCCGTCCGCACCCCGATGGGCGGTTTCCAGGGCGAACTGAAAAGCCTGACCGCGCCGCAACTGGGCGCTGCCGCGATTCGCGCAGCGGTTGAACGCGCCGGTATTGCGCCGGATGCAGTTGAAGAAGTGCTGTTCGGCTGCGTATTGCCCGCAGGTCTGGGTCAGGCCCCGGCACGTCAGGCTGCCCTTGGCGCCGGGCTGGATAAATCCACCCGCTGCACCACCCTGAACAAGATGTGCGGCTCGGGTATGGAAGCTGCGATTCTCGCTCACGACATGCTGGTTGCCGGCAGCGCCGACGTGGTGGTCGCGGGCGGCATGGAAAGCATGTCCAACGCGCCGTACCTGCTGGACCGTGCTCGCAGCGGTTACCGCATGGGCCACGGCCGGGTACTCGATTCGATGTTCCTCGACGGTCTGGAAGACGCTTACGACAAGGGCCGCTTGATGGGCACCTTCGCCGAGGATTGCGCCGAAACCAACGGCTTCACCCGCGAAGCCCAGGACGCGTTTGCCATCGCCTCGACCACCCGCGCGCAGCAAGCGATCAAGGACGGCAGCTTCAAAGACGAGATCGTGCCGCTGACCGTAACCGTCGGCAAAGAGCAGGTGCTGATCAGCCACGACGAACAGCCGCCGAAAGCCAAGTTGGACAAGATCGCGTCGCTGAAACCGGCGTTCCGCGAGGGCGGCACCGTCACGGCGGCGAACTCCAGTTCGATCTCCGATGGCGCGGCGGCACTGGTATTGATGCGCCGTTCGGAAGCGGAAAAGCGCGGTCTGAAACCGCTGGCCGTGATTCACGGTCACGCCGCGTTTGCTGATACCCCAGGCTTGTTCCCGGTGGCACCGGTTGGCGCGATCAAGAAACTGATGAAGAAAACCGGCTGGTCCCTGGATGAAGTTGATCTGGTCGAAGTCAACGAGGCTTTTGCGGTGGTCAGCCTGGTCACCATGACCAAACTGGAAATCCCCCACGAGAAGATCAACGTGCACGGCGGTGCTTGCGCCCTGGGCCACCCGATTGGCGCGTCCGGCGCGCGGATCCTGGTGACCCTGCTCTCGGCCCTGCGCCAGAAAGGCCTGAAACGCGGCGTTGCAGCCATCTGCATCGGCGGCGGTGAAGCCACGGCGATGGCCGTGGAGTGCCTGTACTAAGGCTAATGGTGCGCGACCTGTGTGGGAGCGGGCTTGCTCGCGAAGGGCCGTGTCAGTCGACCTAAATGTTGAATGACACACCGTCTTCGCGAGCAAGCCCGCTCCCACAGGTCCTGCGTTTTAACCGACGGCTTAATTTTAAGGATTTGGCATGATTCCCAATGACGAACAACTTCAGATCAGCGACGCGGCCCGGCAGTTTGCCCAGGAACGGCTGAAACCGTTCGCCGCCGAGTGGGACCGCGAGCACCGCTTCCCCAAGGAAGCCATCGGCGAAATGGCCGAGCTGGGCTTCTTCGGCATGTTGGTGCCGGAGCAGTGGGGCGGTTGCGACACCGGTTACCTGGCTTATGCCATGGCCCTGGAAGAAATCGCCGCCGGCGACGGTTCCTGCTCGACCATCATGAGCGTGCACAACTCGGTGGGTTGCGTGCCGATCCTCAAGTACGGCACCGACGATCAGAAAGAGCGCTTCCTCAAGCCGCTGGCCAGCGGCGCGATGCTCGGCGCCTTTGCGCTGACTGAACCCCAGGCCGGCTCCGACGCCAGCGGTCTGAAGACCCGAGCCAAACTGAACGGCGATCACTATGTGCTCAACGGCTGCAAGCAGTTCATCACCTCCGGGCAGAACGCCGGGGTGGTGATTGTGTTCGCAGTCACTGATCCAGCCGCCGGCAAACGTGGCATCAGCGCGTTCATCGTGCCGACCGATTCGCCGGGCTACAAAGTCGCGCGGGTCGAAGACAAACTCGGCCAGCATGCGTCCGACACCTGCCAGATTCTGTTCGAGGACGTGAAAGTCCCGCTGGCCAATCGGTTGGGCGAGGAGGGCGAAGGCTACCGAATTGCCTTGGCCAACCTCGAAGGCGGTCGTGTCGGCATCGCTTCGCAATCCGTGGGCATGGCCCGTGCCGCGTTCGAAGCGGCCCGTGATTACGCCCGAGAGCGCGAAAGCTTCGGCAAGCCGATCATCGAACACCAGGCGGTCGCGTTCCGTCTGGCGGACATGGCGACCCAGATCGCCGTGGCCCGGCAGATGGTGCATTACGCTGCGGCCCTGCGTGACAGCGGCAAGCCGGCATTGGTCGAAGCGTCGATGGCCAAGCTGTTCGCCTCGGAAATGGCCGAGAAGGTTTGCTCCTCGGCGTTGCAAACCCTCGGCGGTTACGGATACTTGAACGATTTCCCGCTGGAGCGGATCTACCGCGACGTGCGTGTCTGCCAGATCTACGAAGGCACCAGCGATATTCAGCGCATGGTTATTTCGCGCAATCTTTGAGAAGGAACGTACTTGTGAGCTACGAAACGATTTTGCTGGAAACCCATGGCCGCGTCGGCCTGATTACCCTCAACCGTCCGCAAGCCTTGAACGCGTTGAACGCGCAGATCGTCAGCGAACTGAACCACGCCCTCGATGGCCTGGAAGCCGATTCCAATATCGGCTGCATCGTGCTGACCGGCTCGAAAAAAGCCTTCGCCGCCGGTGCGGACATCAAGGAAATGGCCGAGCTGACCTACCCGCAAATCTACCTCGACGACCTGTTCAGCGACAGCGATCGCGTGGCCAACCGTCGCAAGCCGATCATTGCGGCGGTCAACGGGTTCGCCTTGGGCGGTGGCTGTGAACTGGCGTTGATGTGCGACTTCATCCTGGCCGGTGACAACGCCAAGTTCGGTCAACCGGAAATCAACCTCGGCGTACTGCCAGGCATGGGCGGCACCCAGCGCCTGACTCGTGCCGTAGGCAAGGCCAAGGCCATGGAAATGTGCCTGAGCGGGCGTTTGATTGACGCGGTGGAAGCGGAACGTTGCGGGATTGTGGCGCGGATTGTTCCGGCGGATGAACTGCTGGAAGAGGCGTTGAAAGTCGCGGCGTTGATCGCCAAGAAGTCGTTGCCGATTGCGATGATGGTCAAGGAAAGCGTGAATCGCGCATTCGAAGTGAGCCTGTCGGAAGGTGTGCGGTTTGAACGTCGGGTGTTCCATGCGGCGTTTGCGACGCAGGATCAGAAGGAAGGGATGGCGGCGTTTGTTGCCAAGCGTGAGGCGCAGTTCCAAGGCAAGTGATGTAGCGTTCTTGCGGGTGCTTTCGCGAGCAAGCCCGCTCCCACATTTGATCTCCGGTGTTCATGAGATCCATTGTGGGAGCGGGCTTGCTCGCGAAGCTTTTAAGGCTTCATACCAGGTAATGCTTGAGTTCCCGGGCAATCACCATCCGCTGTATCTCGCTCGACCCTTCGTAAATCTGCGTAATCCGCGCATCCCGGTAATACCGCTCCACCGGGTAATCCTCGAGATACCCGTACCCACCGTGGATCTGCATCGCCGACGAACACACTTTCTCGGCCATCTCCGAGGCAAACAGCTTGGCCTGTGAGGCCTCCGACAGACACGGCTTGCCCGCGCTGCGCAACCGTGCGGCATGCAGGATCAGCAGTCGTGCCGCGTTCAGGCGGGTGTGCATGTCTGCCAGCATATTGGCGATGCTCTGGTGCTCGATGATCGGCTTGTCGAACTGCACCCGATCCCGGGAGTAGGCCAACGCTGCTTCAAACGCTGCACGAGCAATACCCAATGCTTGCGCCGCGATGCCGATGCGGCCGCCTTCGAGGTTGGACAAGGCAATCGCCAGGCCTTTGCCGCGATCACCCAGCAGATTGGCTTCGGGAACGGTGCAGTTGCTCAAGGTCACCGCGCAGGTGTCGGATGCGCGGATGCCCATCTTGTGTTCGGTGCGGTCGACGATGAAACCTGCCGTGTCCGTCGGCACCAGGAAGGCCGAGATGCCTTTTTTGCCCAGATCCGGATCGGTCACCGCAAACACGATCGCCAATTTCGCCCGTTTGCCGTTGCTGACGAATTGTTTGGCGCCGTTGATGACCCACTGGCCGTCACGCAGTTCGGCACGGGTACGCAGGTTGTGGGCTTCGGAACCGGCCTGGGGTTCGGTCAGGCAGAAGCAGCCAATGGCCTGACCGCTGGCCAAATCTGGCAACCAGGTCTGTTTCTGTTCTTCGGTGCCGTAGTTGAGCACCGGCCCGCATCCCACGGAGTTGTGGATGCTCATCAGCGCGCCCGTGGCGCCGTCACCGGCGGAAATCTCTTCCACCGCCAGGGCGTAGGCGACGTAATCGACATAGGTGCCGCCCCATTCCTCGGGCACTACCATGCCCAGCAGGCCCAGTTCGCCCATCTTCGCCACCAGACCGTCGTCGATCCAGCCAGCTTTTTCCCAAGCCTGGGCGTGGGGTGCGATTTCACCGCGGGCGAAGTCCCGGGCCATGTCGCGGATCATGACTTGCTCTTCGCTCAATTCGATATCGTGCATGGCTCAGTTCCCGCTCTGGTCAAACCCGGTGAAGAAACTCGCGACGTGCTCGGCGTCCAGCGCCTGCAAGGTCGGCGGGTTCCAGCGCGGGCTCTTGTCTTTGTCGATCAGCAAGGCGCGCACGCCTTCGATCAGGTCGCCGCGCTCGAACCACTGACGGTCCAGGTGCAGCTCAAGGGCGAAGCAGTCTTCCAGACTCAAGTGGCGACCGCGTCGCAGCATTTCCAGGGTCACCCCCATGGCCAGCGGGGAGCGGGTTTCCAGCAGGTCGGCGGTGGTCGTGGCCCACTCATGGCTGTCGGCGACGGTGACTTCACGCAGTTGCTCAACAATACTCGCCACGTCGGGCAGGGCGAAGAAGTGATCGATGGCCGGACGCAGCGCTTTTAAGGGCGCATCGGGCAGTTGTTGCACGGCGAGCTTCGCCAGCAGGCCTTGCAGGTCCTTGAGCGGTGTCTCGTGCCATTGCAGCTGATCGAGTTGCTCGTCGAGGACGCCCAGTTTTTCGCTTTCCAGGTACCAGTCGGCCAGACCGCAATAGAGCGCATCGGCGGCGCGGATCTGCACGCCGCTGACGCCGAGGTAGATCCCCAGTTCACCGGGTACGCGCGGCAGGAAGTGGCTGCCACCGACATCCGGGAAATAACCGATGGCCACTTCCGGCATTGCCAGACGGCTTTTCTCGGTGACCACCCGCAAGTCCGCGCCTTGCACCAGGCCCATGCCACCGCCCAGGACAAAACCGTCCATCAGCGCCAGGAGCGGTTTGCGGTAGTGGTGAATCGCGAGGTCGAGGGCGTATTCCTCGACGAAGAAATCTTCGTGCAGCGTGTCGCCGTTTTTGAAGCTGTCATACAGCGAGCGAATGTCGCCGCCGGCACAAAAGGCTTTCTCACCAGCACCGCGTAACACCACCGCGTGCACCTGCGAATCTTCAGCCCAGGCATCGAGCTGACGCTGCAACTGGCGGACCATGTCCAGGGTAATGGCGTTGAGGCCGGCGGGGCGATTGAGGGTCAGGTGACCGATGTGGTTGCGAACCTCGGCCAGCACTTCGTTTTGCGTGGCATCCATGGACTGGGTCCGCGGAGAAGAAACCTGAGCAGTCATCACTAACTCCCTGCTTTTATTGTTCTTTATAGAGAAGCTCGCGCGCGAGCGATGCTGGATCGTACCAGTGCAAATTTGCCATGTACAACCGGGATATGTGCAGGTCCAGACTGCACATTTGCATGATGATTGCGTTACTTGTGGAGAGGGACGTCAGACTTTGCGGCCCAGCACCTCACCAATACTGCGCCGTTTGGCGTGCAGTTCGCTGGCGTGGATCAGCTGTTCGAGGTCTTCGGTGGTGACGTCGAAGAAGGCCTCCAGATCCGCGAGGGCCAGTTTCAGGTCCTGGGCGGTGATCGCCTGGCTGTCTATGGGCGGGTGGTCGGCGGGCACCACGGCAACCGGCTCGCTGGCGCGTTTGGGGTAACGAATGCGCGTCAGATTGTTGTAGGCCAGGGCGCTGAGCAGCATGGTGAATGCGCTGAGCATCACCGGGCCGAGAGCTTTCCAGTCCAGGGCAATGGTCGCCGGGTCCGCCAAGACCAAAAGCAACGCCAACGCCCCCGCTGGCGGGTGCAGGCAACGCAGCCAGCACATCAGAATCAGCGCCATGCCGGCCGCCAGGCAAGCGCTGCCCAGCGTCCGGCCGAGGACGTGAGCCACCAACAGCGAGATCACGCCGGCGCTCAAGTAGCCGCCCAGAATCGACCACGGCTGGGCGAGTGCGCCGGAGGACACGGCGAACAGCAGCACCGCCGAGGCACCCAGCGGGCCGATCAGGTGCTGCGCCACTTCAATGCCGAACACCTGACTGCACAGCCAGACGCTGAACATCGTGCCCAGGGACATGCCGATGGCGGCGCGGCTCCATTCCGAGGGGCGGGTGTTGATGGCGGCAGGTAACCAGCGAGCGAGCATGAGGCGAACGATCCGTTGAAAAAATTGAGGCAAAAAAAAGGCTTAGCTGGGAAACCCAGAAAGCCCTTGAAGTTGTTCCAACTATTGGGGGAGGAACGGGGCACAGTGTGCCGTTCATTCCCGATACTGACAAATTCATATTAATGCACCTTTAGTGCATTAATTTTGCTGTATGGCCACTCGGCGTCCGCTCATGAAACACAGGAAACCACCCAGGGCGGTCAGCCCGCTCAGGGCATAGAACATGGTGGGTGCGGGTGTGTGCATCAACAGGAAGCCGCAAATCACCGGGCTCAGGGCACCGCCGAGGGCCGCGAGGTTCTGCGCGCCGTAGTAACTGCCGCGTAGTTCTTCCGGAGCCAGGGTGTCAACGAAGAGAAACTCGGCGGGGTAAATGATCATTTCACCCAGGGTGAAGATGAACATGGCCACGCACCAGGACACCAGGCTGTCGGCCAGGCTGAATCCGATCAGCCCGACAATGAACAGACTGGTGCCGCCAGCGATCCAGTAGCGCAGTTGTTCGCGTTTGAGGAAACGGCCGATCTGGTATTGCAGCAGGATCACGCTGATGGCGTTGCAGGCGAGCAGGGCGGCCATGGTTTCCAGGGCTCGCTTGGAGTCCTCGGTCACCAGCAGGTATTGCGACAGATACAGGGTAAACCGGCCGTGAACCACGGTGCTGAGCAAGCAACCGCAGGTGAACATGATCAGGGTGCGGTCGTTTTTCAGGGTGATCAGGGTCTTGAGAAAGCTTTGCGGTTGGCCGATGGCGGGCACCGGGGCGGCGTCTTTCGGGATCCCGCTCATCAAGAAGATACTGAAAAACGCGATGCCACCAGCGATCAGGAACGGCGCAATCGGATACACGCCAGCAATCACCACACCCAGCATCGGGCCGGTGGCGTAGCCGATGTTGGTCAGGGTGTAGCGCAGGGAAAAGGCCTTGGCCCGTTGGCCCACGGGCAGGTTTTCGCTGAGGATCGCTTTCGAGCCGATCAGGAACAGCGCCGAGGCGGTCTCGGTAATTACCAGGGTGAGGGTGGTCAGGTAGAGGTTTTCGGCGAAGGTCAGCAGCACAAAGCCGATGGCGCTGGAGAGCATGGCGAGGATCAGCAGCCGGCGCTTCTCGAGACGGTCAATGATGTAGCCGCCATAGAGTGCGAGCAGGGTGGCGATGAACACCGCGATGCCCAGCAGCAAGCCAACGTCCTGTTGGTTGAGGCCGAGTTTGTTGCTCAGGAACAACGTGAGCAACGGGCTGGTGATGGCGCGGCTGACGACGATGGTCAGCGAGCAGATCATCAACCGGCGGATAACGAGCGAGTAAGTGGCCACGGTAATGCAAATGTCCTTATTCAGATTCTGTAGTGTTCGGCGGGAGACCGTGGCGCTGCCATTCGCGAGCAAGCCCGCTCCCACAGGGAAATGCGATCAACTGTGGGAGCGGGCTTGCTCGCGAAGAGGCCCGCACTGACAGCGCAATTCTCAACTCAGCCACCGATCAAGCGAATGAACCGATTCAAGCGTTTCCAACTGCCACAACCGCCCGAGCAACTCTTCAGTCTGGTGCCGCGGCATCACCCGTGTCGCCAGGCTAAAAAACTTCAATTCCAGCGCCGCATCACTCAGCGGATTGCCCGGCGCCCCCAATGGCACCTCAACGCAAAGGCTCGCCTGTCGACCGTCCACGGTCCGCAGGCTCAGGACGGGCTCGCCATCCTCTGACAGTTGCGGGTCCACTTCAAGGCGAATGCGCGCCATCCATTGGGCAATCTGCGGATGGCTGCGCTGCGCTTCGTCATAGGCCTGTAGCCCGCAATGGCCATGGACCAGCCGCGCGGCGAGGGCATACGGCAAACTCATCTGCGCCGCCGCCAGCGAGTTCACCTCCTGGCCGCCGCACATGTCCCGTAGAAAACCGCACAGCGACACCTGAATGTCTTCGACCTGATCCGCGTTGACCCGCAGTTGATCCAGCAACAGGTCCAATGCGTCGATTGCCGAATGAGTCCCGCGGCATGAGGCATAAGGCTTGATCGAGCAGCGGGCGAGTTTCCATACGACGCCCAAGTCGGCATCCAGCGCTTCAGGTTGTGCCGTCTCAGCCGCCAGGGTCTTGAGGAACCCGCCCCAGACATCATCGAACAGCTTTGTCGGTCCAGTGATGCCGTGTTGGGCAAACCGCGCCGCGAGCAATCCGCCTTCCGCGGCGCGGCCGCTGTGAAGTTTTTTGCTTTGCGAACCGTCGTGGATAAAAGCCCACAGACCGCCACTGAAGCTGCCCGCAATGCCTAGCGCCGACAGAGTTTGCCCGGCATCCAGTCCGAGAATCCGTGCACTGGCCGCCGCCGCGCCGAACACCCCGCAGGTTGCGGTGGAATGCCAACCGGCGCCGTTATGAGCGGAGTAGCTGCCACAGGCTTCAAGCACCCGACGACCGATTTCGTAGCCGATCACCACCGCCGTGATCAATTCACGACCGCTAACAGGTTGTGCCGACATCGATACAGCGGCCATGACCGCCGGCAGCACCACCGCCCCGGAATGATCGCAGCCACCGGTGTCGTCGAGTTCCAGCGCATGGGCTGCGATACCGTTGAGCATCGCGGCCTGAGCCGCGCCGACCCGCAGATCGGTGCCCCAGACCAATGTGTTGCCCGCTTCACCCTCGAATATCAGGCGCGCCTGTTTGGCGATATCGCTGCCAGCCCCGGCCAGGGTCGCGCCGAAGGTGTCGAGAATGTGCCGTTTCGCTTGCGCCACCAACGTTGGAGGCAAGTCTTCGAATCGCGTATCGACGCAGAACTGCGCCAGTCGCTGCATGCGTTCCGTCATGACAGGTAATCCCGGTAATGGCGTTCATACACTGATGCTGGATGGTCCTCGGGCACTTGCGCCGCCGAATCCGCCCACCATTGCGCGACCTCGCCAGCCGTGGCGATCCATACGTCATCGTGCTGCTGAATGCCCTGAAGCAATTCGCGCAACACGCCAATCCGTCCCGGCGTCGCGATGATTTCCGGGTGCAGCCGTAGCACGTAGCAAAGGCCAAACCGGTGAAACCCGGCGAAGTCCATTTGCAGGTTGCCTAGCGTGTGGCTGTAGGAGGCGATCCGCGATTGTGCCGGCGGCACGGCCGGGCTTAGGTTGAAGGCGAAGTAGGGTTCGTCTTCCAGTTCGTAGTGCAACGGCAGTTCGATCACATCGGGCGCCGTGGGATGCGCGAACGGTAAATCGTCGCCGCGCCATGACGAAGACCAGCGAATGCCGTGGTCCTTCAGCGCCTCGATGAAACCCGGCGCACCGTTACCGGCCGGGAGGCGAAACCCCGTCGGACGCTGGCCAGTCAACGCGGTCAAGGCTGCGCAACCCTTAGCGATCTCGGCGCTCTGTTCGGCCAGATTGAGGGTGTCGTAGTTCTGGTGGCGATAACCGGCGCAGGCAATCTCGTGCCCACCGGCCTGAATTGCGCGGATGTGCTCGGGATTTTCCTCGGCGACGATGCCGGGAATGCACCAGGTGCTGGACACCCCCAGTTCTGCGAACAAACCCAGCAACCGATCAACACCGCGTTGGGTCCCGTAGCGCCACACGGACAAGGTCTTGTCGCGCCCGGCGACTTCCGGCGCTTGAGTCAGAATGCCGTGGATGTCGTTGTAATCGACGGTCAGCACCACCGCACAGCGATAGCCTTTGGGCCAGACAGTGGAATCAGCCATGGTGATGCTCCTTCAGCCACCACTGGGCGACATCGCGGCACGTGGCGAACCACACGTCGTCACGCTGGCGCATGTGTTCGAAGAGTTTTTCCAGCAACAGGATGCGTCCCGGTTTGCCGGTGATCTTGGGGTGGAACAGGGTGGTCAGGCACAACCCTTCATTCATGGCGCCGTCGTACTCGCGGCACCAGTTGTCGAGGGTCAGTTCATAGCTGGCGGTGCGGTCCAGTCCTGAAGGAAAGTCCGGTGCGCGGGTGTAGGCGATGGAGGCGTAGTCATCCATTTCCCAGCGGCCGGGGATTTCCACCAGCGGCGTATCAAAGCCCGGCACATTCACCAGGTACGGCCGGTCATCGCCGCGCATGCTGCTGGAGTACGTGACGCCGGCTTCCACCAGCATCGCCGGCGTCTCGGCTCGCCAATCGCCGGACGGGGTGCGAAAACCTTCGGCGCGGATATTCAGATGCTTCCAGAACACCTCGCGGGATGTGTTCATCACGTCCTTTTGCTGTTCCAGCGTCAGGGCGTAAAAGGATTCGTGTTTGTAGCCGTGATAGGCCACTTCATGCCCGCGCTCGACAATCGCCTGGCATTGTTTCGGCCAGTTCTCCACAACCCAGGCCGGCACGAAGAACGTCGTCGGGATGCGAAAGTCATCGAGCAAATCGAGAATCCGCGGCAGGGCCCGGTACGGCCCGTAACCACCGAAACCGAAGTACTCGGGCTTGCGCCAGATCGAGCCATTGAGCATGGCATCGCCGGTCGGGCCATCGAGATCGAAGGCCAGGGCGAGACAGGCCTTGTGCTGGTCGGGCCAGGTGGGTGGGGGTGAGGAGGACATCAGTGGCACTCCATGAATTCATAGGTAAAACACAAAACCTGTGGGAGCGGGCTTGCTCGCGAATGCGGTGTGTCATTCAACATCAATGCTGGCTGACAAGACCCCTTCGCGAGCAAGCCCGCTCCCACAATGGGCATCACTCAGGTGCTTACTTGCCAGCGTTGATGGTCACTGTCTTGATCGCGCCCAATTCCAGGTCCCACTTCTTCAGGATGGTCTGATAGCTGCCGTCATCGATCATGCTCTGCAACGCCACTTTCACCGCTTCACTCAGCTCAGGTTTTTTCTTGCTCACGCCCAGCCCGGTGAACTGCTCGGAGATCGGCAGGCCCACGGTTTTGTACATGTCTTTTTCCTGAGTCTTCAGGTACGACAAGGTCTCGCTGCCCTGCATGGCGGCATCGATACGGCTCTGACGCAATTGCGCGCGGGCATCGGCCGAGCCTTCGGTGCCGATCACGTTGATCGCAGGTTTGCCGGCGGCTTCGCAGTTGGCTTTGCTCCACTCGGCGATTTCCGCCGGGAACGTCGTGCGACGGCTGGTGCCGACTTTCTTGCCGCACAGGTCGATGATCTCGTTGAAATCCTTGTTCTTCTGCAAGGTGTAGAACTGCGGACCGCTGGTGAAGTAGTCGACGAAGGTCACGCTGGCCTGACGTTCGGCGGTATCGGTCATGCCCGACAGCACCATGTCCACTCGGTCAGTGGTCAAGGCGTTGATCATTTGCTCGAAGCCGGTTTCCTGCCATTTGATCTTCACGCCCAGACGCTCGGCCAGGGCATTGCCCAAGTCAACGTCCAGGCCGGTGAGGGTGTTGGTGGCCGGGTCCTTGAAATCCATTGGCGGGTAGTTCGGCATGATCGCAACCACGATCTCGCCTTTGGCCTTGATGCTGGCCGGCAGTTCGGCCGCGAAGGTGAAGCCGGAAGCCATAACGCCTGCGAGTACTGCTGGGATAACTATGTTCTTCATGGTCGTTCTCTTATGAGTGTTATTACGCAGCTCTTGGTTTCGGAGACTGGCGCTTAGGTTCGAACGGCAGAAATGAAGCTTTGGGTGCGTGGGTTTTGCGGACTTATTAGTATTTCTTCGGGGCTTCCAGCCTCCACGATCTGCCCGCCGTCCATGAACACCATGCGGTTGGAAACCTCGCGAGCGAAGCCCAGTTCATGGGTGACGACGATCATGGTCATGCCGGTTTGCGCCAGATCGCGCATCACCGACAGCACCTCACCGACCAGTTCCGGGTCGAGTGCCGAAGTGGGTTCATCGAACAACATCAGCTTGGGCCGCATGGCCAACGCACGGGCAATGGCGACGCGTTGTTGCTGACCACCCGAGAGTTCGATCGGGTAGCTGTTGCGCTTGTCGGCCAGGCCGACGCGAGCGAGCAATTCCACGGCTTCTTCATGCGCCTCTTTCGGCGAACGCTTGAGCACCTGGCACGGCCCTTCGATGATGTTTTGCAGCACAGTCATGTGCGGGAACAGGTTGAAACGCTGGAACACCATGCCGGTGGCCAGGCGCTGGCGGGCAATCTGCGACTCGTTGAGTTCGTGCAGTTTGTTGCCGACGACCCGGTAACCCACCAGTTCGCCGTCGACCCAGAGGCCGCCCTTGTCGATCTTTTCCAACTGGTTGACGCAGCGCAGCAAGGTACTTTTGCCGGAGCCGGACGGGCCGATGATGCACAGCACTTCGCCTTGATCGACTTCGATGTTGACGTCCTTGAGGGCGTGGAAATGGTCGTAGTACTTGTTCAGGCTCACGGCCTTGACGATGCTTCTCATGTCGGACTCCTCAAGAACGCTTGCCGGCGCCGCGAGCGAAACGACGCTCAAGACGGCTTTGACCGAAGGACAGGACGGTGACCGTGGCCAGGTACCAGATACCGGCGACGATCAAAAGCTCCATGACCCGGGCGTTGGCGTAGTAGATGTTCTGTGCGTTGTAGAGCAGTTCCGAGTACTGGATGACGCTCGCCAGGGAGGTCATTTTCACCATGCCGATGAACTCGTTGCCGACGGGCGGAATGATCACCCGCATGGCCTGGGGCAGGATGATCCGGCGCAGCGCTTGCAGGCGCGGCATGCCGATCGACTTGGCGGCTTCGTACTGCCCGGTGTCCACCGACAGCAGGCCGGCGCGGACCACTTCGGCGGTGTAGGCGCCCTGGTTGATGCTCAAGCCGAGGAGAGCGGCCACGAATGGCGTCATCAGGCTCACGGTGTCCATTTCGAACAGGCCGGGAATGCCGATGGTGGGGAAGATCAGCGCCAGGTTGAACCACAACAGCAGTTGCAGAATCAGCGGCGTACCGCGAAACAGCCAGGTGTAGGTCACCGCCACATAACGCAGGATCGGGTTGGCCGACATGCGCATGACAGCGGTAATCACCCCGAAGACGATGCCCAGGGCCATCGCCAGAACGGCCATGACGATCGTGTTGAGCAAACCCCACATGATTGCCTGGGAGGTGAGGAACTGGCCGATGTACGACCATTCGATCTTGCCTTCGGCGAAGGCCCGCAACAGGCCGAAAATCGCGATGACGATCACGGTGGCGAAGAAAATCCGCCCGTAGTAACGCCGTGGCACGTGGTGATACTGGGTGATATCGAACTGGTTGTCCGCCAGTTTGCGCTCCGCCTGGAGTCGTTCTGCCTGAGTCTGGCTCATGTTTTTTCTCCGTACGCTGGTATTTCAGGTCCAACTCAATCCCTGTGGGAGCGGGTTTGCTCGCGAAAGCGCTGGGTCAGGCAACATTGATGTCGACTGACCGGGCCTCTTCGCGAGCAAGCCCGCTCCCACATTGGTATTGCGGTGCCCCATGTATCAAAGGCGAAAGCCCTGATAGTTCTCGGTCCATTGCTGTTGGGCGGCGAGGGCGGTCTTCAAGCGGCCGATCTGCTCGCGCACCTGTTGCGGTGCCGTACCACCCCAGCCACTGCGGGCAGCGATGGCGGCTTCGAGGGTCAGGCTTTCGCGCACTTGCGAGGTCAGGCGTGGATCAATCTCGGCCAGCAGCGCCGGGGAGGCTTCCCACAACTCGATGTCGTGTTTCTCGCAGGCCTGGACCAGTGCGCCGGTGATTTCGTGAGCTTCCTTGAACGGCACGCCGCGCATGGCCAGCCAGTCGGCGACTTCGGTGGCGAGGGTGAAACCGAGCGGCGCCTGACGACGCAGCTCTTCGACGTTGACCTTCATGGTCGCCACCATCCCGGCCATGGCCGGCAGCACCAGGAGCAAGGTGTCGACGCTGTCGAGCACGCCGTTCTTGTCTTCGCTCAAGTCGCGGTTGTAGGACAGCGGCAGGGATTTGAGGGTGGACAGCAGGCCGGTCAAGTTGCCTATCAGGCGGCCGGCCTTGCCTCGTGCCAGTTCGGCGATGTCCGGGTTTTTCTTCTGCGGCATGATCGAGCTACCGGTGGCGTAGGCATCGTCCAGCGCGACCCAGCGAAATTGCCGCGACGACCACAGGCAAAACTCTTCGGCGAGACGGGAAATGTTGATCCCGAGCATGCTGGCGATAAACAGGAATTCGGCGACGTGATCGCGGCTGGCCACGGCGTCGATAGAGTTTTCGCACACGCCGCTGTAGCCCATTTCCTTGGCCGACTGCTGAGGCAGGCGAGCGATGGCGGAACCGGCCATGGCCGCCGCGCCCAGTGGCGACAGCGAGGTGCGTACATCCCAATCCACCAGGCGTTGCACATCACGCAGCATCGATTGGGCGTGGGCCAGCAAGTGGTGGGCGAATACGATCGGCTGAGCCTGCTGCAGGTGGGTGAAGCCGGGGCAGATGGTCTCGATGTGTTGCTCGGCCTGATCCACCAGCGCTTGTTGCAACGCGAGTACTTCCACCGCCAGGGTACGGACGTGATCACGCAGGAACAGGCGCAGGTCATTGGCGGTCTGGTCGTTGCGTGAACGACCGGCGCGCAGTTTGCCGCCCAGGGCACCGAGGCGTTCGGTCAGCAGGCGCTCGATGAAAGTGTGGACGTCTTCGTCGTCGAGGGTCGGGGCGATGCTGCCAGCGCGGAAATCAACGCCGATGCGCTCCAGGGCGTCGAGCATGGTCTGGGTTTCTTGCTCGCTCAACAGCCCGGCGCGCTGCAGTTCGCGGGCATGGGCCTTGGAACCGGCGAGGTCGTACGGGGTCAGGCGAAAGTAGCGCTCGGGGCAACGGGACAGGGCCGCCAGGGCTTCGGACGGGCCGCTTTTGAAGCGAGCACCCCAGAGACGGTCGGTGGTTTGAGACATTGTTGTTTTCCTCGTCGGTGAAGCGAACGGAAATCGGTGTGCCGGGCCTGGAACACTCGCCGCAAATCATTCGGGCGTGGTTCGGCCTAATCAATATTCAAGGGCAGGGGAATAGCGCAGTTGCATCGTTGCGAGAGCTGATCGAAGTGTCAGCTTTTAATAGTTCGAAATCAGTGAGTTGGCACTGATGTGCGGGATTTATTAACGGTTGCCAAGCCTGGTTTTCTGTGTTCATTATTATTGGCCAGCTATGTTTTTGTTGTTGGACACAGAGTGTTGAATAGGGCGCCAGAGGTAAATAAGCATTATGGAAACCCCACTTTCCAATTCCGGAAACCCGCCGCCGAAAACGGCACATCGAGCCCCGCTGACGCTCAGTGGTCTGGATTTCAAACTGCTCAAAGTGTTCAAGGCCGTGGTCGAGGCAGGTGGTTTCAGTGCGGCGCAGAACGAGCTGAATGTGGGGCTGGCAGCCATCAGCAAACAGATCTCCGACCTCGAGATTCGCATCGGCATGCGCTTGTGTACCCGTGGGCGCGAAGGCTTTCACCTGACTGAAGAGGGGCGTCTGGTGTATCAGGCGTCGATCGACCTGTTTGCCTCGGTCGATAACTTTCGTGATCGCCTTAGTTCAGCGCAGAATGAACTAATCGGTGATCTTGGAGTGGGAGTTATTGATAATACGATCTCCGATTCAAATTCACCGTTAGTTGCTGCGCTTAGAAGGATGAATGACGAATCGCCGAAAGTAAGGTTTCAACTACAGGCGTCTCAGTTAGATGAAGTAGAGCGCGGCGTAGTTGAAGGACGCCTGGTCGCCGGCATTGTGCCGGTTTATCAAAAACGTGAAGAGTTTGATTACTACGCGCTGTACGAAGAACGCTCCGAGGTTTATTGCGCGGTGGGTCACCCGCTGTTCGACGTGCCGGATGACGAAATGAGTAGTGACGTGCTGCGGGATTACGAGTGCATCAACCATCGCTACGCGATCCATCGCGACAAACTGAACTATGCCCGCTACGACAGCTTTTCCGCCTCGGCGACCCAGGTGGAAGCCGTGGCGCTGCTGGTCAAGACCGGCCGGTTCGTAGGTTTCCTGCCGCAGCACTATGCGGCTAACCTGGTCGCCCAGGGGCAGTTTCGCGCAGTGCGTCCGGACCTGATCAACATCGTCACGCCGTTCAATCTGATCCTGCGCCACAACACTGTGCGTAGCCCCCTCGTCAAGGCGTTTGCCCAGGCGTTGGGGGTCGATTTGAAGGCGACGGCCTGATGGCTTAATACATCCCCTGTGGGAGCGGGCTTGCTCGCGAAGACGGACTGATATTCAACATTGATGTTGGCTTTTAGGGCCTCTTCGCGAGCAAGCCCGCTCCCACAGGTTCTTCGCATGGGATCGCTAATGCATCACGAATTCAATGCCTCTTAATAGCAACTCCAAGATCAGCCGGGCCATGTTTCAGTTCATCTATCGCCGCGCTCGGCATGACAATTGACTTTCCCCGCCATGAACGGCAGCGTAACGGCCGATCAATTCTTTACCTTTCGTTTTGCCTTCCTTTTGTATTTTTATTCAAGGCCGTTTCGTTTGACTGACTTACCCGCTGTTGTTGCAAATACGCCAAAACCCAACCCGTTGACTCTGTATCTGGCGCGGTTGGCGCCGTCCAGCCAACTGACCATGCGTTACGTGTTGCAGGACGCCGCCGACCGGTTGGGTTTCGACGACATGAACATCGAGGAGATTCCCTGGCACGAGTTGCAGCCCGAGGATGTGATCGCGCTGGTGGCAACGCTGCGCACCGACGGCTACGCGCCGAACACCTCTTCGCTGTACGTCAACGCGGTGCGCGGGGTGATGAACGAAGCCTGGCGCATGAGCCTGATCAGTCAGGAGCACTTGCTGAAAATGCGCTCGGTCAAGGGCATTGCCGGCACGCGGTTGTCACAGGGGCGCAATTTGCGGCGCAGTTTGATCCAGGAATTGATGGAGGTCTGTGCCGCCGATCCCCGGCCACAAGGATTACGGGATGCCGCGATCATCGGTATTTTGTACGGTTCGGGGATGCGCAAGTCCGAATCGGTCAACCTGGATCTGAACCAGGTCGATTTCACCGAGCGCAGCCTGCAGGTCACCGCCAAGGGCAACAAGCAACTGATCAAGTACGCACCGGCCTGGGCGTTCGCCAAACTGGACGCCTGGCTGGAGTTGCGCCGCTCGCAATTGAAGGAGGGCGAAGTCGACGACCCGTTCCTGTTCAACCGTATCCGCCGCGGTAGTCACATCACCCGCGAGCGCATCACCAAACATGCGATCTACTACATCGCACGGCAACGGGGGGCGCAGGTCGGGGTGAAAATCATGCCGCATGATTTCCGGCGCTCGTTCATTACCCGGGTGATCGAGGAACACGACCTGTCGATCGCGCAAAAACTCGCTCATCACAGCAATATCCAGACGACGGCCAACTACGACGTGCGCGATGACAACGAGCGGCGGCGGGCTGTCGACCGCTTCGATCTTTGACGGATGGGTTCAGGCTTCGCTCAGGACATGCGCATGGCCGATTGTCGAGACATGAACCGCGCTCCCCGTGGGTGGCGCATACATGCCCGAACTGCGCACCATCAGTGATCGACCTGGCGGCGCCCCGGAAACCAGCGACTCCAACTCCACGGTCAACGTGCAGCTATTGCCGCTGAAATCCCGCTCGGTCACCACGGCGCGACACCCGACAGCCTCGGCGGGACCGGGCTGGATACTGACCAGCTGCAACTGTTCCGGCCGCAACATGATCTGCGCTGATTTGTTGTTCCTGTGATTGTTGACCGGTATCCGCCCCAGATCGCAATGGGCCCAGCCCGCTTCGATTCTGGCGGGCATGACCACCGCTTCACCGAGAAACAAGGCGGTTTGTTCGTCGTCGGGGTAGCGGTACAGGTCCAGCGGATGCCCCGACTGCACGAGCCGGCCCTGGCGCATTACCGCCAACTGATCGGCGAACGACAACGCTTCGCTCTGGTCATGGGTGACCAGGATGGTGGTGACACCTGCGTCGGCCAGCAGCCGCGCGACCAGTTTGCGCATGGCGGCGCGCAGGCCGGTATCAAGTGCCGAAAACGGTTCGTCCAGCAACATCAGGCGGGGCTGTTGCGCCAGGGCTCGCGCCAGCGCCACGCGTTGTTGCTGACCGCCGGATAGCTCGTGGGGCCAGCGCCCGGCCATGTTCGAATCCAGCGCAACGCTGTCCATCAATTCGGCGATGCGCTGTTGTTTTTCCAGGCCCTTGGTCGACAGCCCGAAGCCGATGTTGGCGCCCACGGTCATGTGCGGGAAGAGGGCGCCGTCCTGGGGCACATAACCAATCAATCGCTGATGCGCCGGCACCTCATGGGTGCTGTCGACGAGTGTCTGGCCATTGAGCGTCAGGCGGCCGGAGTCCGGGAATTCGAAGCCGGCGATCATTCGTAGCAAGGTGGTCTTGCCCGAGCCGGAGGGACCGACGATCACCGTTCGACTGCCGGTCGGCACCGACAGGCTGATGTCTTCCAGGGCTCGTTGGGAACCGTAGGTCTTACAGATCGAGTGCAGTTCGAGCGCGTTCATCGGCCAGCCGTTCGTTTGGATTGGTGATAAAGAAGCCCGGTCAACGGAAGCGACAGCAAAATCATCAGCAGGGCATAGGGTGCCGCGGCGGCGTAATCGATTTCGCTGGTCATCGCCCAGAACCCGGTGGCCAGGGTGCGCGTGCCGTTGGGGGCTAGCAGCAGGGTAGCGGTCAATTCGTTGGTGATCGCCAGAAACACCAGCGCGGCCCCTGCTGCGGCGCCGGGTGCGGCCAGGCGCAGGGTGATCAACCACAATGCCCGAGCGGGTGAGCGACCGAGGCTGCGGGCCATGTGTTCCAGTTCCACCGGTGCCTGGGCGATACCGGCGCGCAAACTCACCAGGGCGCGGGGCAGGAACATCAGCAGATAGGCCAGCAGCACCGTGATCGTGGTCTGGTAGATCGGCCGGGCGAACTGGATCGTGATCGTCACCAACGCCAGGGCCACGACAATCCCCGGTAACGAACTGGTGATGTAGTTACAGCTTTCCAGTATCCGTTGCAGACGTCCCGGTGAGCGAATCGACAGCCAGGCAATCGGGATGGCCGCCAGGGTAGTCAGGAGCGCCCCCGAGATGCCGAACAGCAGAGTCTGTTCCAGCGCCGGCAACAGCTCATTCAGTTGCCAGACGTGGGTGCCACCGGCAATCAGCCATTTACTCAGGGTGATCAACGGCACACCCAGCGCCAGTGCGCAGGTGACGACCAGCAACGTCAACGCGAGTACGGATGCCCCCGCCTTCAGGTGCACGATCCGCTGCTCTCGGGCACTTCCCGAACCGACCCGGGCATAACGCGCGTTACCGCGTGCGGCGGATTCGACGGTCAACATCATCAGGCAGCACAGTGCGAGCACACCGGCCAGCATGTGGGCGGCAGGGCCGTTGAAGGTGGATTTGAACTGATCGAAGATCGCCGTGGTGAAGGTGTCGAAGCGGATCATTGCGTACAAGCCATATTCGGCCAGCAAGTGCAGGCCCACCAGCAACGCGCCGCCGCAGATCGCCAGGCGCAATTGCGGCAGCACCACGCGACAAAATACCGCCCAGGGCTTCAGGCCCAAAGATACAGCGACATCTTCAATGGCTGGATCGAGCCGGCGCAGGGTCGCGGCAATCGGCAAGTAAAGAAATGGAAAATAGGCGATAACCGAGACCAGCACCCCGGCAAACAACCCATGAATCGGCGGCACCAGGCTGACCCAGGCATAGCTGTGAACGAAGGCCGGCACGGCCAAAGGCGCGGTCGCCAGCAACGACCACCAGCGGCGCCCCGGCACATCGGTGCGCTCGGTCAGCCATGCCAGCGCCACGCCGAGGGCGACGCACAGGGGAATTGTGATCACCACCAGCAACACGGTGTTGATCAGCAACTCGCCGACCCGTGGCCGGAACACCAGCGGTACAAGGGTGGCCCAGCCGGTCTCGAAGGACACGCCGATAACGAAGGCAATCGGCAGCAGCGCCAGCAATGAAACCAGCAGTGCCGAACCGATCACCCACGCGCCGCCACGTCCCGCAAAAACACCACGGGACCGTCGCCGCAAGTTCGCGGGTATCGCCTCGGCAACACCCGCCGGTAGGGTTTCAGGCATCAATTAGAGCAATCCGGCCTGAGTCATCAGCTCCACGGCTTTTTTACTGTCGAGTTTTGAGGCGTCGACTTTCGGCGCGTCAAGCTGCTGCAAAGGCGTCAGTTTCGGGTTGGATTCAGCGTTTTTGCCCACGGCGTATTCAAAGGAGTTGCCTGTCTTGAGGATGGCCTGGCCGTCTTTGCCGGTCACCCACTTGATGAACGCCTGGGCTTGGTCCTTGTGTTTGCTGGACGCCAGAACGCCACCGCCCGAGATGCTGACGAAGGCGCCGGGGTCCTGGTGTTTGAAGTAGTGCAATGCAGTGTTCTTGCTGTTTTCGCCGGTCTTGGCCTGATCGACGAAGCGGTAATAGTGATAGATCACGCCGCTGTCGATCTGACCAGCATTGACCGCTTTAAGCACGGTGCTGTTGCCACGGTAGGCAGTGAAGTTGGTTTTCATCCCTTTGAGCCACTCGAGGGTGGCGGCTTCGCCCTTGAGTTCCAGCACGGCAGCGACAATCGCCTGGAAATCGGCACCGGCGGGCGAAGCGCCCCAGCGACCTTTCCAGTTCGGGCCAGCGAGGTCCATCAGCGACTTGGGCAGCTCGGCTTCGGGCAGCTTGCTCGGGTTGTAGACGAATACGGTGGAGCGCGCCGCAATGCCCACCCATTTGCCATGGGCCGGGCGGTAAGCCGCATCGACCTGTTCCAGCGTGGCCGGCGCCACCGGTGCAAACAGCCCGGCATTGTCGACCAGCACCATGGCCGGTGAGTTCTCGGTCAGGAACACGTCGGCCGGGGACGCGGCGCCTTCCTGCACGATCTGATTGCCCATCTCGGTATCGTCGCCGTTGCGCACGGTGACCTTGATGCCGGTTTCCTTGGTAAAACCCTTGACCCAGGCTTTAGTCAGGCTTTCATGCTGGGCGTTATAGACCACGATGGCTTCGCCATGGTCTGCATACACCTGGCCGGCGCTTAACAGTGCCGTCACCAGCACTGCCTGTTTGAGAAAATAAGGGATGCGGGGAATCATGCTGGGGCAGCTCCTGATTTTTTAGAATCGTGCTCACAGACTCGACCGGGACGGTCGTCAATTATTGTAGGCCAATACGAATCATTTGCAGGTTTGAGGCGCGGCCAATCACTGGGCTGACGGACACCCTCTTTGTGTTCCGCCCGCTGCTTGGCTGATCAACGCGGCCAGCCGTTTGACGTTGTTCTGTTGTGCCGCCACCAGGTCATCGATGCTCGGCCCCGACGGCGTCTGCAAGGTGCTGCGGCACGAGACCAGCGAGTTGTCACTTTGGCCCAGATCGCGCAGGCGCCATTTGACGTCGATCAACCCGTATTGCCCGGGAATGGAATCAAAACGCTGCACATCCAGGCGCACGGAGATTTTGCGCTGCGGGTTGCTGTTGACCAGTTGATCGACCAGGGCGCTGCGCAGCTCATCCACCAGACTCGCGGCCCACCACTCGGTTTCAAGGATCGCCAGACCGCTGTTGCCCTGACGAATAACGATCTGCGGACGATCAACCTGGGGCGGCACACTGATCGCCTCGATCTGGATATCCGCAACAGCGGACTTTGAATGGCCGGCCAGTTGGGTCGGGACCAGGGTGTGGAATTGAATCGGATCACTGCGGCAAGCGGTGAGCAGTAACAGCGCGGTGACCAACATGATCTTTTGCGGAAAAGCCATGAGTATTGCTCCTGTGGTCAGTTGCGCGGTGGCGCCTGCAGATCCATTGGCGCGGCGTTGTTGGGACGCCCGCGGATCAGCGATTCTGGATGCCGTCCGAGATAATCCGAGAGCTCACGCAAGGAGCGTGACATGCGTCCGAGTTCGTCTAGGGTCTGGGTTAACTGTTCCCGTTGCGGAGAGTCTTCGGCCAAGGTCGAACTGGCCGATTGCAGGGTTTTGCTGACGTCCGCCAGGGTGGTCTGTACGCCGGGCAGGGTCTTGGCGTTGAATTGCGCCAAGCCTTTGCGCAGTTCGACGAGGTTGCTGTCGAGGTTGCCGGCGATGCGCTCGATCGGCAGTTGGTTGATCTTGTCGACCATGCCCTCCAGTTTTTCCTGCAACTGCTCGAGGCTGCCAGGAATGGTTGGAATAGAAACCGGGCGGGCGGTTGGATCGAACACGACTTTCTCCGCTTTGGGATAGAAGTCGAGCGCGATGTACAGCTGACCGGTCAACAGGTTGCCGCTACGGGCCTGGGCCCGCAGACCGTTGTCGATGAAGGTGCCGATCAGGCGTACGCCCGCGGCTTCGTCTTCAGGGTCATGTTTCAGGACCTGGAGCATTTTGATGTGGGCCTGTCCGAGCCGTTGCGGATAGATCACGATGCCGACATTGACCGGGAAACTGCGTTTTTTTGCGTCGAAATCCAGAACGACCGACACGACCCGGCCGAACTCGATGCCAAGGAATTCGACCGGCGCACCGACCCTGAGCCCACGCAAGGCCTGATCGAAACGCAAACTCAAGTATTGCGGCTTGCCGGCAGGCGGGGCGAGAGCGGTTTGCTGATCTTCGAACAGGTCGAAGTTTTTTTCCTCGGAGGCCAGTTGATCGTTGGGGCTGTATTCCGGGGCGCGGAAGGCAATACCGCCCACCAGGATCGATGACAGCGACTCGGTTTTCACCGAAAACCCGTTGGCACCGACATTCACGTCGATCCCGCTGGCATTCCAGAACCGGGTGTTTTCAGTGACGAAGGCATCGTTGGGCGCGTGGATGAACACTTCGATGTTCACCCCTTTACCGTCGGCGTTCAGGGCATAAGACACGACCTGACCGACCGGAATCTTGCGGTAGTAGACCGGGGAGCCGATATCCAGCGAACCCAGGTCCTGGGTATGCAGGGTGAAGCGCTTGCCCGGTTCGCCATAAGTAATGGGTGGCGGGTTTTCCAGACCGGTGAAGTTCTTCGCGCGAGCATCGGACTGGCCGATATCGGCGCCGATGTAATCCCCGGACAGCAGGGTATCGATACCGGAAACCCCGCCCGCGCCGATACGCGGGCGCACGACCCAGAATTGCGAGTCTTCGCGGGTAAAGCTTTCCGCCTGTTTAGCCAGTTTGATGGTGGCGTTGACGCTCTTCTGATCGTCGCTCAGTTCCACGTCCGACACCTGGCCGATCACCACGTTGCGGTATTTGACCTCGGTCTTGTTGGCGGTCAGGCCACTACCGGTCTTGAAGGTGACGGTGATGGTCGGGCCTTCCTGCATGATGCTGTGGATGACCAGCGAGATGCCTACCAGTACGGCCACAATGGGCACGATCCACACCAATGAAACACTGAAACGGCGGGTCTTGATTGGGGCCTGCCCGGGGGCTTGCGGCCCGTCAGTGGCTTGCGACTTCATCCATGACCTCCTCGTTTGGTGGTTTTTTATCCCGCGTTCCATCCCGCTCTTTTTCCCAGATCAGCCGCGGATCGAAACTCATCGCCGACAGCATGGTGAACACCACCACCAGGCCAAAGAACAGAATCCCCGAACGTGGCTCGATATCGCCCAGGGCCTGGAACTTGACCAGCGCCGCCACCAGGGCGACGACAATCACATCCAGCATCGACCAATAACCGATGAGCTCGACGAAACGATAGAGCTTGGAGCGCTCTTTGCGCGCCCATGAGCTGCCGCGCTGCACGGTGACCAGCAGCAGCGTCAGGGCGACGAACTTGATGCCCGGCACCGCGATGCTGGCGATGAAAATAATCAGGGCGATGTCCCAGGCGCCGTGCTGCCAGAACTCCAGCACACCGCCCATGATGGTGCTGTCGGCGCCACTGCCGAGCATGGTGGTGTTCATCACCGGCAGCAGATTGGCCGGGACATAAAACACCAACGACGCCAGCAGGTAGGCCCAGGTTCGGGTCAGTGAATCCGTTTTGCGTCGATGCAACGGCGCACCGCAACGCTCACATTCGTGCGGCTCATCGGTCATGTCACAAGCCAGGCCGCAGCTGTGACACAGGCACAGGTTCAGATCGCTGGCCACCGGTGGCGTATTCATTGGAGGTCCCACAGATCACGGATATCGCGCCCGGCGATTCGGATCATCATAAGGCTGAGGACGGCCAGGGCAAACAGGCCGATACCCGGCAGCACGTCCAGCAGGCCGGCGAGTTTGAACACCGCCACCATGGCACCCAGCAGGCAGACTTCCAGCATGCTCCAGGGGCGCAGGGTTTCCAGCCAGCGCATGCAGAACCGAAAGCCCGGCGAGCGCTGGCGGGCGAGGGCGAAGCTCAGGACCCAGATCAGCAGCACCAGCTGGAAAAACGGCGCGATGATGATGGAAATAGCCGCCACCATCGCAATGAACGTGATGGGCCCATGACTCAGGGCCAGCACCGAATCCCAGAGCGTGGCGCTGTTTTTCAGGCCTTTGAGGCTGATGCTCATGACCGGATAGAAATTGGCGAACGTCCACAACACCGCCGCCGTATACGTCAACGCCAGGCGCTGTTCCACCGACAAGCCGTTGTAACGCTGAAGCACGCCGCCGCAGCGTGTACACAGGGTTTTCTGATGTTTGGCGAGCGTGACTTTTTCATACACGCAGTCGCAGTGCTCGCAGATGATCAGCTGTTCAGTCGTTGCCATGGGCCGAGCTCGACAGGAGGCAGGAAGTGATGAGCACTCCCTCAATATAGAAGTGCCTCGCGATTGAGCAAATCGAAAGGAACAAACGACTGATCGACCGCGTTATCACTCTTCGCGAGCAAGCCCGCTCCCACACTGGATTTTCAGCGAACACAGTCTTTGTGAACGACGCAGATCCAATGTGGGAGCGGGCTTGCTCGCGAAGGCGTCCTGTCAGACAGCCAAAGACTTCCTGATCAACCCAGCAACTCGCGCAAGCGATACCAGAACATGCCCAGGGCCAGCAATGGCGAACGCAACGCACGACCACCGGGAAAGGTCATGTGCGGCACGGCGCTGAATACGTCGAACCCTTGGCTGTGCCCGGCATGGATCGCTTCCGCCAACAGCTTTGCGCACCAGTGGGTCACGTTCAGGCCATGGCCGGAGTAGCCCTGGGCGTAGAACACGTTCGGATGCTGGCTCAGGCGTCCGACCTGCGGGAAGCGATTGGCAGAGATGCCGATCTTGCCGCCCCATTGATAGTCGATGCGTACATTGGCCAGTTGCGGGAAGACCTTGAGCATCTGTGGCCGCATGTAGGCGCCGATGTCCGCCGGATCGCGCCCGGAATAATGGCAGGCGCCGCCGAACAACAAGCGTCGGTCCGCCGATAGCCGGTAGTAATCCAGGCCGACTTTCTGGTCGCACAGCGCCAGGTTCTGCGGGATCAATTGCGCTGCAACTTCGGGCGCCAGAGGTTCGGTGGCAATGATGTAGCTGCCCGCCGGAAGCACCTTGCCGCTCAGGTGCGGTTCGAGTTCTTCCAGATGGGCGTTGCAGGCCAGTACCAGGCTGCCGGCGCGCACCGTGCCACCGGCACACCGCACCTGCACGGTACTGCCATGGATCAACTCCAGCACCGGGCTCTGCTCGAATATCTGCACACCCAACGATTGCGCGAGCCGCGCTTCGCCGAGCACCAGATTGAGTGGGTGCAAGTGACCCGAGCCCATGTCGATCAGGCCGCCGGCATAGACGCCGGAGTCCACCACTTGCTGTCGGATCTGCTCAGGCCCGACCAGCCGGGTTTCGTGGGCGTAGCCCGACTCGGCCAAGCCTTGCTGCTCGACCTTGAACGCAGCGAACTGCGCCGGGGTGTTGGCCAGCTCGCAGAAGCCCCAGCGCAGGTCGCAATCAATGTCGTGCTCACGGATGCGATTGCCCACGACCTCCACCGATTCGATCCCCGCGCGCTCGAGATAGCGCACGCCTTCCTCACCGACATGCCGGGTGAAACCGCTGACGTCATGGCCAATGCCGCGGATCAACTGCCCGCCATTGCGCCCGCTGGCGCCCCAGCCAATCCGCCGGGCCTCCAACAGAATCACCGAAAGTCCGCGCTGAGCAAGTTCAATGGCGGTGTTCACCCCGGTGAAACCGCCGCCGATCACGCAGACATCGGCCACCAGGTCCGCTGCCAGTGTGGGGTAGGGCGTCATTGCGCTGGCCGACGCGGCGTAATAGGACTGAGTATGTTCGTTGCCGTACTGATTCATTTGTTGGACTTCACTTTGCTCCAGGAACGGGTCATCAGACGCATGATCGCCTGGGGCGGGGTGGTCGAAATGTAGAGTTTGTCGAGGACTTCCTGAGGTGGATAAACCTCGGGATTGTTCACCAGTTCGGCGTCCATGTACTGCTTGGACGCCGGGTTCGGGTTGGCGTAACCGACCGAGGCGCTGACCTTGGCAATCACTTGGGGGTCGAGCAGATAATTGATGAACGCGTGAGCTTCTTTGGTGTTCCCGGCATCGGCGGGAATGGCCAGCAAGTCGAACCACAGGTTGCTGCCTTCCTTGGGAATTGCGTAGGCAATGTTCACACCGTTCTTGGCTTCCTTGGCCCGGTTCGCGGCCTGGAACACATCCCCCGAGTAACCGAAGGCGACGCAGATGTCACCGTTGGCCAGGTCCGAGACGTACTTGGACGAGTGGAAGTAGGTGATGTAAGGACGGATGGTCAGTAGCTTGGCTTCAGCCTTCTTGAAGTCCTCGGGGTTTTCGCTGCGCGGGTCCATGCCCATGTAGTTGAGCACCGCCGGGAACACTTCATCCGCCGAGTCCATCATCGACACGCCGCACTGGCTGAGTTTTTTCAGATTCTCCGGTTCGAAAAACACCGCCCAGGAATCGATGCGATCGATGCCCAGCACTTGCTTGACCTTGTCGACGTTGTAGCCGATGCCGTTGGTGCCCCACAGGTACGGCACCGAATGCTCGTTACCTGGATCGTTTTTCTCCAGCAACTCCAGCAGTTTCGGGTCAAGGTTCTTGAAGTTGGGCAGCTGCGAGCGATCCAGCTTCAGGAATGCGCCGGCCTTTACCTGACGGGCGAGGAAGTGGTTGGACGGCACCACCACGTCATACCCGGTGCGCCCGGCGAGCAGTTTGCCTTCCAGGGTTTCGTTGGAATCGAATACGTCGTAGGTCACCTTGATCCCGGTTTTCGCCTGGAAGTCGACGAGGGTGGTCTCGCCGATGTAATCGGTCCAGTTGTAGACACTGACAGTGGGCTGGGCCTGCGCAACGGCGCTGAACAACAAGGCCAGCGCGACCGGAGCCACGGATTTCAATAGACGCATAACGACACCTCTTGGAATTATTGGATTTTTCAGGTGATTGTTTGGTGTTCACTATCCCTGTGGGAGCGGGCTTGCTCGCGATGGCGGCCTGTCAGTCAACGGAGATGTTGAATGTGCCGGCCTCTTCGCGGGCAAGCCCGCTCCCACAGGGGATGTGTGATGCCATGGGGGAGCGAGGTTTCTAAACGCTGAGCAGCAAGAACTCACGCTCCCAGGAACTGATCACCCGCTTGAAGTTCTCGTGCTCGGCGCGCTTGACCGCGACATAACCGCGGACGAATTTGCTGCCCAGATAGCGCGATACGGTTTCGCATTCCTCCATCTGCGTCAGGGCATCTTCGATGGTGATCGGCAGGCGCAGGTTGCGGCGTTCATAAGCCCGGCCCTGTACCGCAGCGCTCGGTTCAACGCGTTCGACCATGCCCAGATACCCGCACAACAAACTGGCCGCGATCGCCAGATAAGGGTTGGCATCCGCCCCCGGCAAGCGGTTTTCCACGCGCATGGCGTCCGGGGTGGACGTCGGCACGCGCAAGCCGACCGTGCGGTTTTCTTCGCCCCACTCGACGTTCACCGGTGCCGAGGTGTCCGGCAGGAAGCGGCGGAACGAATTGACGTTGGGCGCGAACATCGGCAGCACTTTGGGGATGTATTTTTGCAGGCCGCCGATGTGATGCAGGAACAGCTCGCTCATCTGCCCGTCAGCAGTGGCGAAGATCGGCTGGCCGGTGGCGATATCCACCACACTCTGGTGAATGTGCATCGCGCTGCCAGGCTCGTCGCCAATCGGTTTGGCCATGAACGTCGCCGCGACGTTGTGCTTGAGCGCCGCCTCACGCATGGTGCGTTTGAACACGGTGATTTGGTCCGCCAGGTCCAGTGCATCGCCGTGACGGAAGTTGATTTCCATCTGCGCCGGGCCGTCTTCGTGGATCAGTGTGTCGAGGTCCAGGCCCTGCAATTCACACCAGTCGTAGACGTCTTCGAACAGCGGGTCGAATTCGTTGGCCGCGTCGATGGAAAACGACTGGCGACCACTTTCCGCCCGGCCCGAACGGCCCATCGGTGCCTTGAGTGGCAAGTCCGGGTCTTCGCAGCGCTGGGTCAGGTAAAACTCCATTTCCGGAGCGACAATCGGCCTCCAGCCTTTGTCGGTGTACAGCTGCAGGACTTTCTTCAGCACGTTGCGCGGCGACAGCTCAATCGGGTTGCCGAACTTGTCGAAGGTGTCGTGGATCACGATGGCGGTCGGCTCGATGGCCCATGGAATCACGTAGACCGCGTCGGCCACGGGTTTGCAGACCATGTCGATGTCGGCCGGGTCGAGCAGGTCGTAGTAGATGTCGTCGTCGACAAAGTCCCCGGTTACCGTTTGCAACAGCACACTTTCCGGCAGGCGCATGCCTCGCTCATGCAGGAACTTGTTGGTGGGTGCGATTTTGCCGCGTGCAATGCCGGTCAGGTCGCTGACGACGCACTCGACTTCGGTAATCTTGTGATCTTTCAGCCACGTGAACAGCTGATCGAAAGGGACATTCATAAAGACCTCGTTATTGGTTTTATTAACGCCGGGGAGGGTGGCTTCATCCACCACACACTTCCCCTGAGACGCGTTGACGACTATCTTGGGCGAGCCTTGCGGTTCCATCTATCCACTTTCAGCAGCACCAAAACGCACCAAACGAGTGCGTAAGGTCTTTCATGACAACGTGCAACTCCTTGCAAGTCCAAGCCTTCAACACCGCCGACGTGGCCGATCAAGTCCGCGCCACGCCTGGTTGGGTACAGCATTACCAGCAGATGTCGCCGGGGCATTTTGCCGGGTTGGTGCGCTATCTGGACCTGCAAGGTGTGGAGATTTACGAGGAGCACATGAACACCCGGGTCGAGCAGAATTTCAGCGCCCCCGAAGGCTCGCTGGCGTTCTGTTTCGATCGCAGTGACAACTCGCTGTATGTGCTGAACGGGGAAAGCCGCAACATCTGGATCACCCCGGAGAACTACCAGGAAATCGCCGTGGTGTTCGGCCCGGCGTTCGTTCAGCGTCACGGCTTGAATGTCGCGCGGCTCGAAGGTCTGTTCATGGCACCACTGAATTCGGGCCAAAACGCGTTGTTCAGCCGCTGGCTGAGCGGCACGTTGACCCGCTTGACGCAGACGCTGGACCCGCCCAGCAAAGAGGCGCTGACCCAGCAGTTGCTGGAGGACTGTTTGTTCATCCTCGACAACGCCTGTGTCTGTCTGGATCGCGGCGGTCTGCAGCGTCGCGCCGAAGAGCGAGCCGTCATGAAGCGCATCGGCGAATGGGCCGCCGATGCGCCGGAAGAAACCCTGAATCTGCTGCAATTGTCCCAAGTCGCCGGGGTTTCACTGCGTCAGTTGCAACACGCGTTCAAAGCCTATACCGGCATGACGCCGACCCATTGGCTGCGCCTGCGTCGCCTCAACAGCGCCCACCGTGAACTGCTCAGCCGTTCGGCGACTGAAACCACCGTGGCAGAAGTGGCGATGCATTGGTCGTTCTGGCACCTGGGGCGGTTTTCCAGCAGTTATCGAGCGCTGTTCAAGGAATTGCCGAGCGAAACGCTCAAGCGCAAACGCTAGTTCACACAACAGGAGCAGGCTTGGCCAGTTCGATACCGGCCGCCCCCAGGCGCTTGAGAATTTCAAACAGCAGGTCGCTCTTGGTGATGGCCACAATCCTCGGGCTGCTGACGTAGCCGGTAATCGTCAGCGTGATGCCTTCGGGTGTCAGCTTGCTGAAACGAACGGTGGGCGCGGGGTTGTCGAGGATGGTTTCGTGTTCACGGTAGGTGTCATACAACAGGTTTCTGACTTGCTCGGGATCGATATCCAGCGGGAATACCAGTTCGAGAATCGCCACCCCTTGAGCGCTGCCGCCCATGGTTACGTTGCGCAGGTTCTGCGAAATGAGCTGGGAGTTGGGCACGATCACGATCGAGCGGTCACTGAGTTGTATTTCGGTGGCCCGGACGTTGATCCGCCGGATATCGCCTTCGACCCCGCTGATGCTGATCAAATCGCCGACCTTGACCGGTCGCTCGGTCAGCAGGATCAACCCGGAGACGAAGTTCTTGACGATCTCCTGCAAGCCGAAACCGATGCCCACCGACAAGGCGCTGACGATCCAGGCCAAGTTCGTCCATTTGACACCCAATGACGACAGCGCAAGCAGAATGACCAACACGTAGCCGATATTGCTGAACAACGTGCTCAACGACGCACCCATGCCGGGGTCCATATCGGTTTTTGGCAGGAACTCGTTATCCAGCCATCGGCGCAGCGATCGAATCAGGTAAATACCGAACAACAGCGCCAGGACTGCATTTAACAGATGCTCCGGAATGATATTGAGCTTGCGCAAGCCATCGCCGCCGAGTATCGCGGAAACCCGGTCAGTCAATTGTCCAAAGGTTGATCCTATTCCCCCGACCAACAGGGTGATCACCGCTAACAGCAGTAACGTTGCCCGGCCGATACCCGATACAACAACTTCGATCTGTTCCAGCCGTACGTCGCCGATACCGAGCAACTGTTTGATGGCTTTGCCACTCGGATGCTTTGGCGAAAACAGGTAGTCACACAGGTCCTTTAACAACTGCGTCAGTAAATAGAAACTGGCAATCACGATAAAGAGCCAGACCACTTCGTAGGTGATGAAGCGGGCCAGGGAGATGTAACCGACCAACAGGCCAAACACCGAGATCAACATGGCGATGCTGACCCCGGAGTAAATCACGCCAGCCAGCGTCGTGCCTGATTCCGGCGCTTCCCCCGCAATGACCATGGCGCGACGAATTTTACTGGTCCGCAGCAACAGCGCACCAACAATCAAGGTAACGACCAATGCGATGACGCCCCGGCCGAAGATGACGGCCTGGGAACTCATTCCGGTTGCGGCGGTAATCTGTACCAGCGACACCAGCACCAGGAGTGACCCTGCCAGCAACGCGGGAAACGAGCTCATCGAATCCGCCACTTCATCGGCGATCCCGGGCAATCTCCAGGTGGGATTGCGCCTGGACAGCAAGGCCCGGCTCAGTCCGATAATCATCGCGCAGGTATAGGCAACCTTCTCGACATCGTCGAAGAAACCTTGCAGCGTCTGCGTCAGTGGCTGAAGTCGGGTAGCCACGATAAAGATAAGCTCTATCACGCAGGCTGCGCTCAGCAACGTGGCCAATACCGTCGCGATGGCCAACGAACTTCGACGCAGGCGACCTTCCGGCACTCGATGAATGCAGATCCAGGTCAGCCCTCGCTCAGCCAGTCGTCGCCCCACGGTCCAGATAGCCAGCGCCAATAGCAGTAACGAAGCGGTGATGCCGCGCTGGCCAGGTTGCCAGGTGGATTGGACGACACTTTCAATCTGATCGATAAAAAACGTCAGGCGCTTTTTGTCCGGCGCCGATAGAGAAAACAGCGGTGTCCAGAACTGAGGACTGAGGAGGCTGGCGGTGCGCTGGGCCAGTTCGGTCTCCAGTTGGCTGCGCCGAATGCTGGCAATCTGGGTGATGAGGTTGGTCGCGTTTTCTTTGATGGCCAGCAGTATTTTCAGATCGTTATCCACCTTTTCTTTCTGTTCGGTGAGATAGGACCTTTGTTTGACCAGGTCGGACTTTTCCATGGCAAGACCCGTCGTCGACGTCGTCCCCAGGACGCCGAGTTGAGCCTGTAATTGCGTCTGCTCGTGAAGTAACAGTGTTGCCAACTTGTCGGTATCACTGAAAAGCAATTGAACGTTGTCCTGGAAACCCACCAACTGCGTGTAGTTGTTGGTCAGTGATACCTGCTGTTTAAGATCGTCCAGTCTTAGTTGCAGGGCTTCCAGATCGCTCTTTGACACGGCCGCGGTTGAGCTGGCCTCGGAAGTGTTTGCCAGCTCGTCCGCCGACAGTGCACCGATGTTCGCTCCCGAGAGAACCAACACTATGAACAGGATTATCTTCAATGCAGGACGCATAAGGGTGCCCGGCTCTGTGATTAGTCGCTCAGCAACGACTTACTCATCCAGCGGCTTTAACCATTGAGGTTAGGCCATGGCTTGCACCGTCGCGAATATTAGTTACCCGATAGCAGGAAGGGGGAGATGAGGAGGGGTGATCTACACTCTTTCAGGGTGAATCACGCTCGTCGGGAGGTCATCATGAAAAGCTTGTCGCCCATTGGCCTGTGCGTCGCATTGTCGGTTTTCAGTGTCCAGGGATGGGCTGAAACGGTGGTGCCGATGAAAGGGCAGAGTTCGCAACAAACCCAGACAGACATCACCGATTGCAACAACATCGCAGCCAGTCAGACGGCCCAGGCGGCGCCGCCTCCTGCCGGGGGAAGACTGAAGGGGGCCGCAGTGGGCGCTGCCGCCGGTGCGGCGGGGGCACAGGTGCGCGGGCGTCAGCATGACGAGTTTTATGAGCGCGTCGATGATGATGTGAAGCAGGACTATCGGCAGAACCGCGCCAAAGAGACGGCAGCGGCGGGCGTGGTGGTCGGAGGCTCACGCCAGCGTCAGGAGCGCCGGGCTCAGCAGAAAACCAGTGTCTCGACCACCTCGACGGCTTACACAAGCTGCCTGCAAGGGAAGGGGTATCAGGTTAACCCTTGAACATTGTTTTTCTGGCGTTGTTCGAGCAGATAGACCATCAGGCAGGCATAGAGCGTCACGAGGATGAACAACCCCATGCGCACGGCAAACGCGGTGTAAACGTCCTTGCCCGCTGCGCTGTCCTGGACCGACTGGCCCAGCAGGATAATCAGCGTGATGAAGCTGTTGAGCCAAAATCCCGGGCTCAACCGGGTCGGGCTCAGGGCATACAGCTTGCGCGCCAGTATCAGGCCGAACAGCAACATCCACAAAAAGAACATCCACAGATGCACGAACAAACTGAGGGCGCACCAGAACAGGATCGCCAGCAGCCCCCCCAGCAGGGTCGAACCCAGCAGCTCGCGACCGGCGTTGCGAGCGGTTGTCGTCTCGCTCTGCTGACCGAGGCTGACCGCTTTCAGAATGATCGGCAGGTAGCTGGCCGGATCGATCAGCGCCAGCAGGAACGTCGGCAGCACGATCAAGGTTGCACGTAGCGCCACTCGCCCGGTTTCTTCGGTCGACAGGGTTGGGGTGGCCGGTGGCGACGGAGCATTGGCCGGATCTGGAAACAGCCAATGACTGAAAGTCAGCACCAGAACGGCGAGCAGCAAGCCCTTGACCAGTGCACCAATGACCATCACCGCCAAACCGAAATCGGCAACGCCGGCCGAGGAGATCATCGTCAGGCCAATCACCAGAAACGTCACGATCAGGTTGTTACCGCCGCGCAAACCAAAACGGAAGGCCAGGAATAGACAGGCACCGATCAATAGCACGCCGCTGATGGGGTAGTAACGCAGGAGCGGGATCAGCAGCAGGCCGATGCCGGTGGTCAGCATCGCGACCAGTGCGAGCATCAATCCAGCCTTGAATGGCAGCGGTTGATTGAGTGTGGCAAGGAGCAACAGGCAGAGCACTGGCGCGAGAAACGGGATTGGCAAACCCAGGCCGAAGCTGGCTGCGAGGCACAGTGCCGTGCCCGTCGCCAGACGAAGTGCGCGTTGAGCCCGCGGTGTGCGTTCAGTAAACATAAGAGAGCCAGCTCATCAGCCCCAGGAACAGGCGGCCCAGCGGGTTCAGCGGATTGCCCTCGGAGGGAAAGGCCATGACTTCGGCCTGCCCACCGGCACGGATAGCGCGGCTGTTGCGCAGCATGTTCATGGAGTCCGCGGAAAACTCGATAATCACCGGAAAACGCTGGGCCGGTCGCAGCCAGTCGCGGCTGTTCTGCACACTGGGCAAGGTGCCAGGTGCGGGGGGCTGACCGACGCTGACACCATAGCCAACGCTGCGCACACGGCCTTCGAAAACTTCACCCGGCAGGGCATCCAGGACGATCGAAACCGGGGTGTCGAGCTTGACCAGACCGAGGTTGTTCTCGGTCATGTCCGCGCTGATCCATACATCGTGGATGGCGATCAGGGTCATGACCGGACTGCCAGCAGCGGCGAACTGTCCGGCATCGGTGCGCAGATCGGTGATCAAGCCGGCCGAACGTGCCCGTATCTGCGTGTTGGACAAGTCCAGCTCGGCTTTTGATAGCGCGGTGGCGGCGCTGCGCAGCAAGGCATTGTCTTCCTCGCTGCCGCCTTCTTGCTCACGGGCGCGCTGAACCTCGGCGCGGGCCTGAGCGACCTGACTCACAGCCTGTTCGCGGTTGGCGCGAGACACTTCGAGCAGGCGCACGGATATGGTTCCGGGGTCTTCGCGATACAACCCTTCAAGACGCTGATTGTCTTGCCGCGCCTTGAGTTCGTTGGCCTGGGCGGCGCGTAACGACGCTTGCGCGGACGCGATGCCGGCGGTGCTGGCACCGATCTGCCGGCGTGTCGACTCAAGGTCGGCGCGGGCGCGGTCGACCGCAATCTGGTACGGCTGCGGGTCCACCTCGAACAGGACCTCGCCAGCCTTGACGTCCTGATTGTTGCGCACGTTCACCCGCGTTACGCGACCCGCCACTTCTGCCGCTACCGGAATCACAAAGGCGCCCACCCGAGCCTGCTGGGTATAAGGCGTGAAACGGTCGGCCAACAGATACCAGACCAGGCTCAAGAGGATCAGCAGCAACACCCACTTGATGCCTTTTTTCGCCGGGTCGGCAGCCGGCGCGGGCGCGGGCGCCGTGGAGGAGGGCGCGTCGGGGGAGGGCTGCGCGGTTTCACTCATGGTCGTTTACCTTGTCAGAAACAGGAAAGGCTGGCTGCGCAGCGTCAGGCTCATCCAGCAGACCGCCCCAGTCCGTGCGTTTTTCCATTTGCTGGCGGGTGGCTTGATCAACTCTTGGCAGGGCGCTGTACCAACCACCGCCCAAGGCCTTGTACAGGGCAATCACATTGCCGACGGCGTTGCTGCGGGCGATCAGGTAATTGTCTTGTTGTTCGAGCAATGCTCGTTGAGCATCCAGTACCCGCTGGAAATCCGAATAACCTTCCCGGTATTGCGCGCTGGCCAACACCAGCGAGCGTTTGGCGGCAACTTCGGCCTCACCCAGGATGCGTTCGCGCTCCAGTGATTTGATCAAGCCACTGGCGGCGTCGTCAGCCTCGCGTGCGGCCTGACGCACCTTGGCGCGGTAGACCTCGATCAGCTGCTGCAAACGCGCATCCTGTACGCGCACGTTGTTGCTGATCTGGCCATGGTCGAACAGGTTCCAGCGCAGACTGGGCCCACCGATCAGGTCCAGGCTTCTGGACGTGCCCGTGAGTGTGTCGGCCGACCAGACGATGCTGCCCAGCAACGTCAGCGACGGATAGAAATCGCTTTCAGCCACGCCAATCAGGGCCGACTGGGCCGCGACATTCAGTTCAGCTGCACGCACATCGGGGCGGCGCAGCAGCAGATTGGCCGGCACCTCTTGCAGCACCGCGCGGTCGACCAGCGGGATCAGGCCTTCATTTTCCAGCAACTGCGGCAGTCCACCGGGAGGCTGACCGATCAACACGGCCAAGGCATTACGAGTGCGCTGCAACTGATCTTCAAGGCCAGGAATAGTGCTCAGGGTGCCCAAGTACTGGGTCTTGGCTTGCTGCAGGTCGAGCTCCGCTTGCTGGCCGCTGTTGAACAGCTTCTCGGTAATCTCGAAGTTGCGCTTTTGCTGTTTGGCGTTTTCCCGGGCGACGCCTAGACGCGCTTCGGTGGTGCGCAGCGAAAAATAGGTGTCGGCCACCTGGGCCCGCAGCAGTACGAGCGCGTCCTCATAGTTGGCCTGGGCGGCAAAGTAACTGGCATCGGACGACTCGATGGCGCGACTGAAACGTCCCCAGAAGTCCAGCTCCCAGCCAACGTCAAACCCGGCACTGTACTGCCAGAAATGGCTGTCCTGCGGGTTGCTGCCACCGGATTGCTTGCGGTTGAAATAAAAGCTGTCGGCGCTGGCCTGTTGCAGTTGCGGGTAAAGCCCGCTTCGGGCAATACCCAGTTGGGCTCGGGCTTCCATGACGCGCAGACCGGCAATTTTCAGGCTCGAGTTGTGGGCATCCGCCTCGGCGATCAGGCGATCGAGGACCGGATCGGCGAACACCTGCCACCACTGACGCAGGTCCGGGTTCAGACTGCGCTGGGTGGATTGCTCAAGGGCAGGGGTGTTCCACTGTTTGCTCCACGCTTGTGCGGGCGACTGGAAATCCGGACCCAGGCGTACGCAGCCACTGAGGGCAAGTACGCCAAGCATCAGGAGTTGGCCGGATGTACGTGAATGCATTGCGCATTTTCCAGTCAAGGAAGATCACTGGGAGCATAGACGCCCGAATGAACAACCGGCTGCTAAGCTTTTCAAGCGCTACCCAATCTGCAGCGAGTTGTTAAAAAACGAGCAATTTCCCGAGCATTCGCAGCGGATTGAAAGCTGACGCAAGAATGAAGGGTCGAGGTGAAATGGGCTCTTCAAGATCTGCGGGCAACTGTCGAGATTAACTGAATATGTGTGAACTGCAGGCACTGGCACAACCAGCGCCAACATTTCGCGGTCCACCCGTGCCGGCCGTTCCTGGAGGGGGAACGATGTCATCTGCGGCGTGCATCAGGGTGTAAAAATCAGTGCCGTGATTCCAACCCAGACGCTCGGCAGTGGCGCGCGCTGTGCATTTCGCACCAAGTTGAAACATTCGGTATCGCGTTTTTTCAACAGGTGCGATGAAGTAAGGGAAATGTGTGCAGCTTCGCCAGAAAATCTATTAACAATAATTAGCGTGCTTACGAACTGGCCTGGTATTTGCTGTTAATTTCCCATCTGAATGTCGCAGTTGGGGAAGTGAATGTCGCTATCAAGTAATTCTATGCGGTTGTCCTCTAGTGAGAAGCGCTGGTTACCCTGGTTTGGCAAAACAGGGAAAATTGCGATGAGCTGGTCCTGCTGGCTCAATCAGTCGGCTTATCCGGCGATAGAACAAACATTTGAGGCCATCGCTGAAACCCGTGTGCAACTGCTGCATAACTGGACGCACGAACAGTGGGAACACCTCTCTGAACTGGCGGACAATCTCGGTCGTGAGTTCGCTCATCTCGACAGCTCTTCGTTGATGGACAAGCTCAACCAGGCTCAAGACTTTTCGGAGTTGTTTGTCGTTGATGCCAGCGGCACCGTCATCGTCTCGACCTGGAAAGCACGCGGTAAAAATCAGCTCGAGAATACCCGTGCATTGGCAGAGGGATTGAGGGCGCCGTTTCTCCATGGTCCTTACAGCGATCCACTGACCTTGCAAATCGGTCCATCGTCTTCGCGCTTCCACGATGAAGTCACGTTGATGTTCTATCAGCCCTTGAAATCCGACGGAAAAATCCTTGGTTGCCTCTGCGGTCGCGTCCCCAACGATGTGTTAGGCGATCTTATCCAGCGCGAAGCCGGGCACATTTTTGCCGAGTCGGGCGACAACTATCTGTTCATGGCGCAATCACGGTTTGATCCCGCTATTGCACCGGGAACCGCCTTGTCGCGCTCACGTTTCGAAGACGGTACGTTCACCCACGGTGAAAATCTGAAAAGCGGCGTGCACACCCCCTGGAAGTCGGTGCAGATCCAGCGACACACCGAACTGGAACTGCGCTTTACCGACCCGGCGACGCAGCAACTGCACCCGGGTGTGCGCGAAACCATCCGCACGCGCTCCAACTTGTTCGTGACCTATCCCGGCTACTCGGACTACCGGCACATTCCGGTGGTCGGCAAGGGCGTTACCTTCCAGTTGCCGGGGTCACCTGACCGCTGGGGCATGATGTGTGAGGCCGATCTGGAGGAGGTCTACCGCCGGCGCTCTATTAGCTTCGGTTTGATGAAGCCTTATCTCGCGATCATGACTGGCCTCTTTGCCTGCAATTTCATCGTCCAGCATTACAGCGGTCTAGCGCAGAACCTGATCGATATCGTCGAAGTCTTGAGCATGGTGTGTGCCACTGTCTTGTTCAGCCTGTTGGGACCCAAACGTCTTGCGGCCAGGTTGGACGAGATGACAAGTGTGATCAGGTCCATCGCCGAGGGCGAGGGCAACCTCCGCCGGCGTCTGGATACTACGCGTATGGCCAACGATGAGACCGGCGACATGGGGCGCTGGATCAACAGCTTCATCGATAATCTGGACTCGGTTGTCGGGCAAGTGGTGAAGGCCAGTCGCAACGTCGGCACCACCAATCAGATGATGCTGGGCCGCAGTCAGGAGGCCAGCGTGACGTCTGCCGAGGTTGCTGAAGCGGTGCATCGCATGATGATTATCGTCGAAGATCAATTGGGCGAGATCCAGCAAGCCTCCGCCAGTGCTGAACAAATGAAGGTGGCAATGGATGAAGTCGTTACCCGTGCCCGCGAACAGTTTCTTGCCGTGCAGGCCGGCACCCAGTCCATTCGCGACGTGGTCGATCGTTCTTCTTCGAGCGTACAGTTGCTCGACAGTCGCATGACCCAGATCGGCAAGATCACCGGCCTGATCAGCGACATTACCAACCAGACCAATCTGCTTGCACTCAATGCTGCCATTGAGGCTGCACGCGCGGGTGAACATGGACGAGGCTTTGCGGTGGTCGCCGATGAGGTGCGTAGTCTCGCCTCACGCACATCACGCGCTGCCGACGACATTCGGCAGATGGTTGAAGGCCTGCAGAACGAAACACAAAAAGCCGTCAGCTTCATGGAGGAGGGCGTCAAGGATGTCGATAACAGCCTGCGCCTGGCTGAAGATGCATCTTCAGAGAACGTGCAGTTGCATCAATCCGTGGAAAGTATGTTTGCGATCATTCAGCAACTCAACAAACGAAGTCTCGACTATGGCAAGACGATCAAGCAGGTTGACCAGTCCTCCACAGAGATGCGTCAGACGGTGGTGGTGCTGCAAAGCAGTGCGGAAACCGTGAGGCTCAATGCCAACAAACTGCAAAAGTTAGTGGGGCAGTTTGAGGTGAGTAGTAACAACGAACAAATTGCGGTCGCTTAAGGATGAACCAGAACTCCTGTCACCTGCAGAGTCTTGTTCTTGTGCATTAGCAGCAAATGTTCAGGCGCCACCTGCCAGCATGGCCAGCAATCGATGCCTTGTGATGACCACTGTCGAGATCAGTTGGCGAAACCGACTCAGGCGGTGTTCCGCGTCGCATTACGTGGCCAATTGTCATGATCACTAATGGGGTGAAAAGAGCGATGTAGGCATTGTCTATGCCCAACGGATTGCCTGCCAGGAACCACCAGGGAGGCAATAATGCTTAAGAATGCGGCGGTCGGTGTGCCAAATTTAGGGGCGTAGAACACCAACAGCACGAGCACAGCCAAAGAAGCGGTTTGCGCGCTTGGTGCCGAGGGCTGGCAGACCAGCTCGTTCCACGCCACACGCTCGCCAAGCTGAATCCATTGAACGGTTAACGAAAAACGCCGGACAACCCTAAGGTTATCCGGCGTTTTACTGTGTTCCGAGTTAAGGGGGTCAGGTCGTGCGGCGATACAGGATCGGGAAATCTGCACCGACCTGTTCGCGAATTCCGCGCACGACGTCGAGTGCAAAACGGGCACGGTTCTCCAGGGACCCACCCCAGCGGTCAGTGCGTTTATTTGTAAAAGGTGAGAGAAACTGACCGAGCAAATAGCCATGTGCACCGTGCAGCTCAACGGCATCAAAGCCAGCAGCCATAGCGCGTCGGGCACCCTGGAGATACTTGTCGATCAGCCCGGGAATTTCATGTTCTTCAATTGCTCGCGGTGGGGTGCCGAAGGCGCTGGTGATGCCTGCTGTCGGCGCGAGTGGCGGCTCGTTACGTTCCGTATTGCCCTGGGAATTCTGGCGCCCGGTGTGGTGCAATTGCACTGCAATCTTCGCCCCTTCGCCGTGGACCGCGTCGACCAGATTGCTGAGTGCGCCAATGAACCTGTCGTGGTCGATTCGCATCGGGTGGCCCGCTGTACGTCCGACTTCCCAATCGATAGAGGTGTTCTCGGTGATGATTAAACCAACTCCTCCACGGGCGCGGGCCCGATGGTATTCGATGAGCTTATCGTCAACCTAGCCGAAGGTGCTGGCGAACTGAGTGAAGATCGGCGCTTGCACAAAACGGTTGCGCAATTGCAGGGTGCCGATCCGCCCGGGCTGGTAGAGCGCCGCGGCAGGGCTGTCTGAAGCCACAAGATTTCGGATGTCTGGGTGCGCCATTGCCATCTCCTCATTATTTTTTTTGTTTTGAGGTTCGAGCATGGAATGAGAGACGGCATGAGTATTGAACATTCATGCCGAGGCGTTGAAGAACCCTGCTTTGGCGTCGCAGTGGTACTCGCTCAGGTGACTTAATCCGAGAACAACTCAAACATCAGCTGGCGAAGCCAACGATTCGCTGGATCCTTGTTATAGCGTGCGTGCCAGAACAGGTTTATTTCGATGTTGGGCAGTTCCACCGGAGTCGGTAGCACCGCGAGCCCGAAGGGCTGTTCGCAACTGCTGGCGAATCGTTCAGGCACTGTTGCCATCAAGTCGGTGCGTTGGAGGATGTGGCCGACTGCGACGAAGTGGGGAACCTCCAGACGTATGTTTCGCTCGATGCCAGCCCGTGCCAGAAAGGTATCGACTTCGCCGTGCCCCGTGTTCGCCGCTACGACACGAACGTGCTCGTAACTGCAAAAACGCTCAAGCGTTAACGGTTCCCTGGTAGCGGGGTGGTCCTTGCGGCACATGCAGACATAGCGATGGTGAAACAGGCGCTGCTGAAAAAACCCCGCTTGCAGGTGCGGCAGTAATCCAACGGCGAGGTCGATCGCACCGTTCTGCAACCCTTCAGCCAAGGTATCGGAGGTGTTGCGCAGTGTGCTGATCGAACAACCTGGGGCACGTTCAGCCAGCGCGTCCATCAGCCGAGGCATGAAGTAGATTTCACCAATGTCAGTCATTGCCATCGTAAATCTGCGATTGCAGTTGAGCGGGTCGAACGTGTCCTGTCGGCTCAGTGCATCACGCAAGGTCTGAATAGCCAGTGCAACCGGTTCAGCCAACTGCCGGGCATAGGGCGTGGGCTCCATTCCTTGATAAGTGCGAACGAACAGCTCGTCGTTCAACGTGACACGCAATCGCTTCAGCGCATTGCTGACAGCGGGCTGGGTCAGGTCGAGATTATCCGCCGCCGTCGATACCCGGCGGTCGATCAGCAACTGGTTGAATACCAGCAGAAGATTGAGATCAAGTTCACGTAATTCCATAACGCCTCGTGCAGATTGCGCTCTCATGCGGGCGATAGATTGTTGCCCGTTGTTGGGTCTGCACCGCTCTGAAATCGCCGCTGCAAGAGCCAAAGCCTAACAAGTGCCAGGCAGCGGCGTCCATCGTGAGATCGATGGGACTTTTACTGTCCTTCGATCTTTATTCACGTTCGAAATAATGCCTATTCACCTGGCTGCATTTATCACGCTTGATCGTTTGTCCATGATCGACTCCATGCCCAGTGCTGCACATTCTGCATCACCCCATTGGGCACCGCGCAATAACCGGAGGCGTCAGATCTTCCGGCTCTATAACAATGACAAGAAGAGCGATGCCATGCGTACGATTGATGTATCAGCCCTGATTGACGGGTCACGTTTCAATACTTTCCATGCGCGCGTGCTGTTCTGGTGCGCGCTGATCATCATTTTCGACGGTTACGATCTGGTCATCTACGGGGTCGTGCTGCCCTCATTGATGTCCGAGTGGGGCCTCAGTTCGTTGCAGGCTGGAGCCCTGGGCAGTTGCGCGCTGGTGGGCATGATGCTGGGTGCGTTGTTTTTCGGTTCATTGTCGGATCGTATTGGCCGACGTAAAACCATCATGATGTGTGTCGCCATCTTCAGTGGAGTGACAGCGATCAACGGCCTGGCCCAGAGCCCCGAGGCGTTTGCGTTATGCCGGTTCATTGCCGGCCTTGGGATCGGCGGGGTGATGCCCAACGTTGTCGCGTTGATGAACGAGTACGCGCCGAAGAAATCCCGCAGCACGTTGGTCGCGATCATGTTCAGCGGCTACTCGTTAGGCGGAATGCTATCGGCGAGCCTGGGCATGGTGCTGATCCCGCAATGGGGATGGCAAGCCGTGTTCTATGTCGCGCTGATTCCCCTGTTGGCCTTGCCATTGCTGATACGACAATTGCCAGAGTCGATGGATTTCCTTTTGCGCACTGGGCAGACCGTCAAAGCCCAAAATCTGTTGGCACAAGCCGCGCCGTCTTATGAACCAACCGCAAATGACCAGTTGAGCCAGATGGTCGCCAAAGGCACGACTGTATCGATTGCACAGCTGTTCCAGGACGGGCGCAAATTGAACACCTTCATGCTGTGGCTGGCGTTTTTCTGTTGTTTGCTGATGGTTTATGCACTGAGCTCCTGGCTGCCAAAACTCATGACTGCCGCAGGCTATGGATTGAACTCCAGCCTGGCGTTTCTGCTGGCGCTAAACGTCGGCGCGATTATTGGCGCGGTGGCCGGAGGATGGCTGGGGGATCGAATTGGCATCGCAAAAGTCTTGTTCGGGTTTTTCAGTTGCGGAGCGTTAGCCCTGAGCCTGTTAGCGCTCAAGGCGCCGTTACCGGTTCTTTATCTGCTCATCGCCATCGCGGGGGCGTGCACCATTGGCACGCAGATCCTGGCCAACGCCTGCACGGTGCAGTATTACCCCGCGCATATCAGGTCTACAGGGCTTGGTTGGGCGATGGGTGTCGGTCGCACCGGCGCCATCATCGGTCCCTTGCTGGGCGGCGCACTGCACGCTTCGTCACTGCCGCTGCAGGCGAGCTTTCTAATCTTCGCAGTACCAGGACTGATAGGGGCCGTCGCTATTCTGGTGTTTCTGATTCAGAACGCTTCAAATCTTCGGGCCGCTTCATCCAGGCAAACCGTGTCGCAGTAACGATGGCCGGAACAGGCGAGTTCAAGTAGGGCTCGCCTGACCAATGACTGTTCGTGCGCAAGAGCAATATTCATATCCATGATGGAATGTATGGGAGTTGCGGTATTTATCAATAGCGCTCAGATGGCGATGATTTGGTGACTCCAATAACAATCAGCCTCATGGGTAACTTGCTATGCGTACTTCTCAATCCAAATTGCACATCGGTATTGTTGGCGGTGGTATTGCCGGCGTGGCTCTGGCCCTGGACCTGTGCCGTCATTCCCACCTGAGTGTGCAGCTGTTCGAATCGGCACCAGCCTTTGGCGAGGTCGGAGCAGGTGTTTCCTTCGGCGCCAATGCCGTTCGTGCCATCGCGGGTCTGGGTATTGCCGAACCCTACCGCAAGATTGCCGACCAAACGCAGGATCCGTGGCAGGACATCTGGTTCGAATGGCGTCGTGGTGAAGATGCCGCTTATCTGGGCGCAAGCCTGGCCGAAGGGGTAGGGCAGTCTTCAGTACACCGTGCTGACTTCCTCGATGCGCTGGCCAGTCAGTTGCCCGAAGGAGTCGCCCAGTTCAGTAAGCGCGCCGTCAGCGTGGAACAGTATGCCGAACAGGCTCGCGTGCTGTTCACCGATGGCACTGAGCATCGCTGCGATTTGCTGATCGCTGCGGACGGTATCAAGTCATCGATTCGTGATCATGTTCTCAACGGTCTTGGCCAACCCCTGGTGGCACCGCGCTTCAGTGGTACCTGCGCCTACCGCGGGATGATCGACAGCCAACAGCTGCGCGCGGCCTACCGGGCTCGGGGTGTCGATGAGCACTTGGTCGATGTCCCGCAGATGTACTTGGGTCTTGATGCACACATCCTCACATTCCCGGTCAAGCAAGGCCGGTTGATCAACGTTGTGGCCTTCATTTCCGATCGCAGTCGCCCTGATCCAACCTGGCCGAGCGATTCACCGTGGGTGCGCAATGCCAGCCAGGAAGAAATGCTCTGTGCCTTCAATCATTGGGGAGACGCGGCACGGGTGCTGCTCGAATGCATTCCGGCACCCACCCTTTGGGCGCTGCATGAGCTCGATGAGTTACCGGGCTACGTGCACGGTCGGGTGGGGCTGATTGGCGATGCTGCGCACGCCATGTTGCCGCACCAGGGCGCTGGTGCAGGTCAGGGGTTGGAAGACGCCTGGCTTCTGGCCCGATTGCTGGCCGATCCGCAGGTCCTGGACAGCCAGCCACAAGCAGTGCTCGCGGCTTACGACGCAATCCGTCGTCCCCGTGCCTGCCGTGTACAGCGCACGTCCTGGGAAGCCGGGGAGCTTTATGAATTGCGTGATCCAGCTGTAGCCGATGACGAACAACTGCTGGGCAAAACCCTCGCCGAGCGTTTCGACTGGCTGTGGAATCACGACATGCAGTCCGACCTTCAAGAGGCTCGTGCCCAGTTGGGGTGGCGAGCATCTGCCTAACGGCTTGAACCGACATACACGGAGGGAGCATCCAGCGGCTCTCTTCGTGGATACCAATAAGATCAGGTGAATCGAGATGACCGTAAAAATTTCTCAACTGCCGCAATTGCAGCAATTCTTCCGACAAGCCTCGGGACTGGACAACAACGAAGGCGATCCACGCCACAAGCAGATCGTTCTGCGTTTACTGCAGGAAGTCGCCCGGGTGATCGAAGATTTGCAGATCAGCGACGATGAGTTCTGGGGGGCGGTGGACTACGTCAACCGCCTGGGTGCCAAAAACGAAGCAGGTTTGCTGGTCGCCGGACTCGGCATCGAGCATTTCCTTGATCTGCTGGCGGATGCCAAGGACGCCGAAGCGGGCCGGGCCGCAGGCACGCCACGAACCATTGAAGGCCCGCTGTATGTAGCAGGGGCTCCACTGAGTGAGTATCAGGCTCGCATGGATGACGGGAGCGAAGATGGAACAGCGACGGTGATGTTTCTGGAGGGGCGCGTGACCGACTTGAACGGTCAGCCGATCGCCGGAGCCACCGTGGACTTGTGGCAAGCCAATACACAAGGCAACTACTCATACTTCGACAAGAGCCAGTCCGAATTCAACTTGCGTCGCCGGATTCTCACGGACGCCAATGGTTGCTACCGGGCTCGCAGTATCGTGCCTTCGGGGTACGGTTGCGATCCTTCCGGTCCGACTCAGGAATGCCTCGATCAGTTGGGCCGTCACGGGCAGCGCCCCGCGCATATCCACTTCTTCATTTCTGCCCCAGGGCATGAACATCTGACCACACAGATCAACTTGTCGAATGACAAGTACCTGTGGGACGACTTCGCCTACGCGACACGCGACGGACTGATCGGTGAAGTTCGCTTTGTCGATGACGAGAAACGGGCTGCTGCCATGGGCGTGGCAGGGCGCTTTGCCGAGATGACGTTCAATTTCAGCCTGCGTCCGGCCGCCAGCGAAGCTGCGACCCACCGCAGCCAACGCCCGCGAGCGTTGCAGTCTGCCTGACAAGCCGACGTTTTCTCGACTTCGACGAACTACTTCAAGGAGACAACGATGTCCCGGACCGATGCACAATCGATGAACATCCGTGCCGCAGTGCTGCGCACGTCGGGAGCGCCATTACACATTGAGGATGTCTTGCTCGAGGCTCCTCGGCCAACAGAAGTGCGCGTCCGTGTGGTCGCCACAGGCGTTTGCCACACGGACATGGTGGTGCGAGATCAGCTGTTTCCTACACCACTACCCATCATCCTCGGTCATGAAGGTGCGGGCGTCGTGGATGCAGTCGGTTCTGCTGTCACCACGGTACAACCGGGCGATCACGTGGTCATGACCTACATGTCCTGCGGCCTTTGCCTGCCTTGCGAAACGGGCCACCCGGCACATTGCACGCACATGCACCCGCTGAACTTCGGCGGCGGTCGACTCGATGGCAGTACCTCCGCTTGGGCTTGTGGCAACGACCACGCCATCCATGACCATTTTTTTGGCCAATCCTCGTTTTCCACTTACACGATCGCCAATGAGCGCAACGTGGTCAAAGTAGCGAAACAGGCGCCATTGGAGCTGTTAGGGCCGCTGGGTTGCGGCATCCAGACGGGCGCAGGATCGGTGCTCAATGCACTCAGGGTCGAGGCCGGATCCAGCTTCGCCGCCTTTGGTGCCGGCGCGGTTGGCCTTGCTGCGGTAATGGCCGCGAAGGTCGCCGGCGCTACGACCATCATTGCTGTGGACGTCACTCCAAGTCGGCTGGAACTGGCGCGCGAACTGGGGGCAACCCACGTCATCAATAGCCGTGAAGTAGACCCGGTCCAACGTATTCAGGCCATCACCCAGGGCGGTGTCAATTACAGCCTTGAATGCTCCGGTCGCTCCGAGGTTCTGCGCCAGGCAATCGACGCACTCACCACGCTTGGCACCTGCGGCATCGTCGGCGCTACCAAAGTGGGCACCGAGGTGGCCTTCAATATCAACGACGTGATGATTCCCGGTAAACGGATCATGGGCATCGTGCAAGGCGATGTTGTTGCCAATGCATTCATTCCGAAGCTGGTTGATCTCTATCTGCAGGGCCGATTCCCCTTCGACAAGCTATGCAGGTTTTACGAGTTCGATGAGGTGAACCAGGCGATGGCCGATAGCGAGCGCGGTGTCACCATCAAACCGATCCTTCGCATGCCAGCTCCTGCTTCGGTCTGACTTTTTCCATTTCCAAAGGAACCCGCAATGACCGTACAACTCGTGATAGACAATCAAAAACTCGACGCCTCCAATGGCAAGACCTTCCAACGTGTCGATCCGCTCAGTGCCGCGACCGTGAGCGTAGGTGCTGCCTGCAGTGTCGAGGATGCCATTCGTGCCGCCGAATCTTCCCAGCGCGCTTTTCGGACGTGGTCCAAAACCGGCCCAACCGAGCGTCGGCGCATTCTGCTGGCGGCTGCCGATGCCCTGGAATCGAAGATGGCGCAGTTCTGCTCGGTCATGGCCGAAGAGATCGGCGCTTCACAACTGTGGGCACAATTCAACGTGGGCGCATCGGCCAATCTGCTGCGTGAAGCCGCGGCCCTGACTACGCAAATCAAAGGCGAAACCATTCCTACCGACAAGGCAGGCGCACTGTCGATGACGTTGCGCCAACCGGTGGGTGCAGTGCTGAGCATCGTGCCCTGGAACGGTCCGGTCATTCTTGGTGCACGCGCCATTGCCTACCCACTGGCATGTGGCAATACGGTGATTTTCAAGGGTTCTGAAAGCAGCCCACGAACGCACGCGTTGCTGGCCGAAGCGTTTTACGATGCCGGTCTGCCGGCGGGAGTGTTGAATTTTCTGATCAGCGCGCCAGAAGACGCGTCTGCCGTGACTGAGGCGTTGGTAGCGCATGACGTGGTGCGTCGAGTGAATTTTACGGGCTCGACCAAGGTCGGCCGCATGATTGCCCAGACCTGCGCCAGCCATCTCAAACGCTGCCTGTTGGAACTGGGTGGCAAAGCCCCTTTCATCGTCTTGGATGACGCGGATATCGACGGGGCAGTCAACGCTGCCGTTTTCGGTGCATTCCTTTACCAGGGACAAATCTGCATGTCGACCGAGCGGTTCGTGGTCGATGAAGCGGTTGCCGACCAATTCGTCTCCCGTTTCGCCGAACGCGTACGGTCGCTGGAAACGGGCGTTCCATCAACGACTCCAAGCTGCGTGATTGGCCCGATGATCGGCCAAGGCTCCGTACAACGGATCAATCATTTACTCGACGACGCTATTGGAAAGGGCGCTGACATAGTAGCTGGCGGTCTGGCGGAAAACGCCTTGATGGGCCCGACACTAGTCGATCGGGTTACCCGTGAGATGTCGATCTACGATGAAGAGACCTTTGGTCCGGTGACAACGATCGTCCGGGTGAAGGGAGCCGAGCAAGCGCTGGAGGTGGCCAATGACACTGCCTACGGCCTTTCGTCATCCATATTCAGTCGCGATGTCACACGGGCATTGGAGTTGGCTGGCCGACTGGATGCCGGCTGCGTACACATCAATGGAGCCACCGTACAAAACGAACCGCAAGCCCCGTACGGTGGAATGAAGAAGAGCGGTTACGGCCGCTTCGATGGCAGTGCAGTCATCGAGGAGTTTACCGAGGTCAAGTGGGTAACGGTTGAACCCTCCAACCAGCCGTATCCATTCTAAAATTGAAACCGGCGCGTAATGCGCCGGTTTTTTTTGCCACTTGGGTACCACCCCATTAGGCACACCGCCAGGCTTTCAGGGACAACAAAGCGCTACTGCTTTTGCGGGTCGAACTGCTTATCCCTGATAAACAGCGCCGGAATCACGCCACAGATGAAGTAGGCCGCGCCCATGACCAGAAAACCCACACCGATCGAACCATGAGAGGCGAGGAACCCTATGGCGGCCGGGGCAATGGCTGCACCCAGACGCCCGATATTGTAGGCACCGCCAACGGCAGACCCACGAAATTTAGCCTCGAAGCTTTCGGTCATGTATGTGGCGTTCACGCCGTACGGAATGCCGTATAAAAAGCCGAACACCACCAGCATCCAGAGTATGTTTTCCTGGCTTTGGAAGAGCACGATAACCGGCAGGAACACCGCGGTCCCCAGAGCGCCAAAGGCGAACACGGTACGACGTCCGATCCGATCAGCCGCCAGGCCCGCAAGGACTTTGCCAAGGATCATGGTGGTGTAGGTACCGACCATGTAGCCGGTCATGGATTTGAGATTCATGCCCAGTTCACTTTCCAGGTACGTCGGCATCCAGTTGTTCACGCCGTAGTAACCGAATTGCAGAAAACCTGCAGTCATGGCCCAGAAGATAAACATCCGGCTCGCTTGCGGATCACTGAAGATCAGCTTGTACATGCTTTCGCGCTTTTCAGGGAGTCGATTTTGGGCGCCCGTGATTTTCTTCCTGGCTCGCTCGGTCTGAGCGTTGATCCAGGCTTGTGGCTCCGGCACGAAACGTAGCATTACCACGGCCAGGATCACCGGGATAATCGCGATGTAGAAAAGCCAGCGCCAGCCATGACTCGGCAGTATCCAACCCGCCAACAGCGTCGCAACGATATACCCCACTGACCAGCCTGCCTGCAGGGTGCCGAGCACCGTAGTGCGGTAACGAGTGGGCACGTATTCGGACATCAGTGTGTTACAGGCGATGCGACGCTGAAAAAAAGGTCGGCCCGAACAAGCATCGTCAATCACTCAAGCTGATTGACGACGCCTTGTCTTGGTTATGAAATTTCAGGACATTCTCCAGTACCGTTTTCTTGCGTTAACTCAGCACATGGACGCCTTAGTCAAGCAGGTCGGCAATGGATTCGGCGGCCAGTTGATAGGAGCGGCAGCGTGCGTCGGGGTCATAAATCCTCGCATCGATGATGATCTCGTCCGCCTCGGTGGTCGCGATGAACTGGCGCAGCCAACTTCCAACATCATCCTTGTCGCCTACTGCTGTGCAAGACATGGCTTGAGCCAGATTGTGGCGATCCATATCGGCGAGTCTTTCCAAAAAACTTCTTCCGGGCGTGGCAGGGCGCCAGCTCTTCCCGCGTACAGATTGCTTACCCAATGACGGTGTGAGCTCGCCAGGTAGTCGGCTTCGGCGCGTGATGGGGCAGCGAAGACATTTGCGCCAGCGATGAGATAGGGGCGGTCCAGCAATGCCGACGGCCGGAACGAGGCGCGATAGTGCGTGATGACTTGCATCAAGAATCGAGGCGAGAAATGTGAAGCGAATGCGTAAGGAAGCCCCATTCTTGCTGCGAGATCCGCACTATTGAGGCTCGAACCCAGCAGCCATATCGGAACGTCATGGGTTTCGGGGATTGCACGAACCGGCTGATTTCCGTTGTCCGCCAGATAGTCCGTCACTTGCTGGATGTCTTGCTCGAAGTCGCGCTCGGAGGCGTTCGGAGGCGTTCGGCTCCTGCAGCACACCACCGTTGGGGTTGGTGAGTGTCAGATATGGCTGAACCTTGCCGCGGCGTTCGACCTGAGAAATGAAGTGATGAGCCGCATCGCCGCGCGGATGGTCGGTGGAATGGTCACGGCGCCGTTGTTTTCTTTGTTTGTCATCCCGTCGGCTCATCGGTTGATGCGCCGCCGAAATCTTTCAGGCACTTGTTTCACATTGAACTTGAGGAGGCGGCTAGATACACCCTGTGCCGACTATAAAGCCAGTCCAGAACTGATTCGACACGCGTGCTCTCTTCCATGGCGAGATGCTTGACTCCAACAACGTTGTCGACGGCGAGACCTCCGACCCGGAGGGCAGTCAGCATTCGCCATTTGCGCAGTTCAGCGATGAGTTTGGCGGGAAGGCGCGCACTGCTCGGCGGTAGTAGATCCAGTAAGTGCCTATTCAGTCGCGTCTGTGCGAGGCGCCTGCTGGTGTCGTCAAAACTGACCACCAAACCTACGGTGTCCCAGATCAGGTGGTGTTCCTTCGTGGGGAGGGGGCGGGTGCGACCCAGTGAACGCAGGGCCTCGTGCTTGCCAGCGTTCAGCAGCATCCTGATAACGTTCCGTTCGGTACAGGCGGGGAGCGAGTGAAACTGCTCAAGCCATGTTCGCGCCAGGTCTGCAGCAACAGCGCGGGCTTCATCGTCATACAGAAGCTCGCTCAGCCCATTATCGGTCGAGCTGCCAAGCAGGTGGGGTTCGCACCGCAGTCGTAGCGCTTCCTGCCAGAGCATGCGTGATTTGATCTCTGCGCTCAGGTCTACCCGCAAGGTGAGAGGGTCGCCGTGGAAGAGGTAGTGTACTGCGAAGAATCCGGCCAGCAGTGCAAGCTCACCGAGGTCCTTGAAGCCTCTACCGTCGCGTTGTCGCTCAGTGATTGCTGCGGTGATGATGAAGGGAGAAAGCCCTTCTTCCTCCCCGAGTTCGTAGCGCTATCGCTTCTGGCTGGTTTTCCAAGGAGTCGCCCGAGACCCAATCTGACGTTTTTACACACTCTGGGCCAAAAGCGGTCCTTCAAACTCACCGCGATGACTCCGAATCGCGACGGCAATGAAGCAGTTAGCGATTTATAATTAGTGCACAAGCGTCCAGCTAAGTCAGCTATTCGAGACTGATAGCCGTGTAATGCCTAAGTTGTCAGTCAGCCTTCCTAAGCAGTGTAGGCCAAGCGCGAAACCGCAGAACATCGGGCTTCTACAATAATCACTCGTGGAGACGCCTTGCCTGGCAGTTGCATCTATTGTCAATTAGTTGCATCTATTGTGAGATGTCACTGATCTGAAGTACGTTCTTGGCCACGTCGCCCCCCCATGCGCATAAGCTTCATGTGTAGACTGCTTCTCACTGTTGACTGTGGTCCGCACCTTCAGTCTGCTCAAGATGCCGAAGTGAGGAGGAGTCCATCCCATTGCTTTTGGCATTGATGAGCAGAAACGCACTGTTTCCTCTGCTATCCGCACAAAAGCAAACGCCCCGAACAAGTCGGGGCGTTTGCTGGAACCAGCATCAGCGCTTTTTCACACAGTCTGACTTGGAACGCCGTCAGCCAAAATCACATGGCAGTCTGCGCCCTGTAGTCGATGGGCCTTTGCGGCCTGGTAGGCCGGGCTGGTGTACCAAGCTTTGGCGGCATCCATGTTCTTGAATTCCAGGATGACGACGCCGTCCACGTCGGGACCCTCCAATGCTACGGCTTCACCGTAGTAGGCGAGCGGCGTAGGCGGCTCCGCGCCGCGAGCCTTGCGAGCCATCGACGCGTAGGTGCTGAGCTCACTTTGGTTGACGATGCTATTTCGAATCAGAATTACATAAGCAGACACTATATTTTCCTTTTTTTCGGGGTTGATCTTGGTCATGTCGCGAATGGGAACGCTGCCAACGCACCGTTTGCGTGGGCCTGATGCTTGACGACTACACGGAGAGAAATCGGCAGATTGCCGGAAGGAAAGGACATAAGGACCATGCCCCAACCGGTCGAGGACTTTTGTCAAGATGCGCGCGTACCCACGACGCGTGAAGTCGAACCGTAGCTTGGGATAAGAAAAACCGAATCCGGGTTGTTCGAAGATGACAACGCGGAACTCGGCTTCCAGTGCGCCGATGAAAGCGTCATAGTTTTCCACGACGTTGGGCGGATCGCAGGCAACCACGATCGTGTGCTGCCCCGTGCCAGCCGTGCGAATACGCACATAAGAGTCGTCGAGTTCGAGAAGCTGAATGCCTGGGCGCGAACCGGTGATGACCTCCCTGTCTATTGTAGAAAGGCGACGTGACAGACGAAGAATGTCTATATCAATAGCACGCATGGAAAAGGTTCCTCTGTAATTCTGGTGGCGGTTCAAGACTCGCGCTACCCAATTTTTAAATTACGTTTATGATTCACCGATGTGGATAAGCTTATAGCTAAGGCCACGAAGGCCTCCGGGTGCGTTGCAGTTCAGGGATTGGTTGGTGTACGGCAAGCTATTACGCATGTTTGCGCAGGTTTGTTAACTTTGGGTCGTTGCAATATTAATGGTGCGTAAGTAGGTTATGGTTATTGATAATAAAGTGAGTTACGGAGTCAAGGAGCTAAAACGGCTGCATGAGCTTGACTCCGCACTTGAGATTATGCACTTTGGGTTCCGGGGGCTGACAGTTGAGGCCGATCGATATCTAGAAGATTTTGGATTTTCACGCGTTCACCATCGGATTCTTTATGTTGTTGCTCGTACAGATGGTATTAGTGTAGGCGAGTTAGCCGCTACACTTGGCATTAGTAAGCAGGCCCTGCATCGACATCTAACGTTGCTCACCAAAAAGGAATGTATCGTTTTCGTTCGGGATGCGAGTAATCACCGCATTAAGAATTTGACGCTTTCTCCGCTTGGAGGGAGTATTGAGTCGCAAGCGACTCAATACGAGAGAGATGCAATTAATAATGCATTTCAAGGGGTGCCTTCTAACTCCATTGATGACTGGTATCATATTATGCAGACCTTGGCCAATCATCTCGGCTGATTATTTATTTTCAGATATCATCAGGGTTGCAGTTGCTTTGGCATAAATTTTTCCTTGGTCATCTCGTATTTCTGCGTCAGCCACTGCAAGCTGCCTGGTTCTTTCGATCATCCAGCCGCTAACTTGGTAAGTTATGTGCTCTTTAAGAGGTCTGAAATATTTTATGCCAAGGTCCACGGTGGCGTAGTGAGTGTCGGCATCTAACGTTGAGAATGCTGCTAATGCAGCAGCAGTATCTAAGCAGGTAGCTGCAAATCCTCCGTGAACTATTCCCATTGGGTTTAGGTGTCTAGCGTCAGGCTTAGCAGATATGAGGACGCTTCCAGATTGAGCGCTGACAATATGCATGCCCATGGTTTCTGCAATCGAGGAGCCATGGGAGTGGTTGTCCGCAACACCTTGCAAAACACTCAGGCCTGATTGCTTTTGTTGGCTTTTAATAATCATTTATTTGGGGTCTCGGCTATATTTATCTTGGTTGGGAGTTACGCATTGAAGGGAGAGCTGAAAATTCAGTAAAGAATTTATTCAGCCGTGGGTACTTAAAACGCCAGTCTAGATGATGGAGTCGGAAGTCGAGATATGCGAGCGCGCAAGCAAGCCCGATTTGGGCGATGTTCATAGGGCCATGAAGTATGTCCTCAGCCTTCTCGAAACTATCGAGCGCCCGTCGTATTTTTTCTATTTGCCCATTAATCCATGGTTCGGATTGCATGTCGTTTGGGCGAATAGCTTTTTCATATCGGACCAGTAAAGCCGCCTCCATAATGCCATCCGCAAGAGCCGCTGTTGAGAGAATACGCCAGTTATCCACCCCAGGTGGGCAGTGAATAGTTTGCTTGGAAAGGGAGTCGAGATATGCACAAATCACCCTGCTGTCGTACAGCGCCCCGTTGCTACTTGTAATCAGGATCGGGATTTTGCCAAGTGGGTTACTGGTGTTCACCATGTCGTTGCATGTAGTGGGGAGCACCATGGTTTCAATTAATTCAATTTCGTCCATCAATTGTGCTTCAGTCGCAAATACTATTACTTTTCGCGCAAAAGGAGATGCGGGAGCATAGATAAGCTTCATTCAAATATGCCTCTTTAATTGGTGGAAGCGGTGATACGTTCGCGGACCATGATGCATTTGGTTAACGGTTGGATTAATGCTTCTGGTGCTTCGTCGCAGTTGACGATTTGTGTGCTTACTAACAAGGGATTGCAATGACCATTTTGTACCAAGGATAAAACCTTCGGTATATGCGGTCTGACACTGCAGAGACCTACAGACAAGGTAACATCGCGCATGTACATGCCGAACAGTGGGATGCGTGGGTCTTCAAACATTATTCCTATACAAGAGCAATGGCCTCCAGGCGCCAGAGCAAGCAAGCCCCTGTAGAGAACATCATGATCTCTAGTTGCCGACACAACCACATCGTAGTTTTCGTCTAGTTTGCTACTGGGTCCAATAGAAATATTAGCTCCACTTTGTTCTGCCAGGTTCTTTCTGTAGTCACTAGTATCTAGATAGTCGACACTGGCAGCTCCTGCCGCAATGGCCATTTGGACTGCCAGAATACCAATGCTCTCAGTACCTCCAAGTACTAGCACACGCGCATCGTGTCGCGCGGAAATTGGTTTGCTAGTTGCTACCCACGCGTCTGTGAGGTTGTCGCTGGCGCTGGCGACTGCTACGGGGTTTAAACCTGTTGGCAACTTCACTAGCATTGCGTCAGCGTAAGGTACATTGACTACTTCCGAAAACAGTCCTCCCCAGTGACCGCCAGCAGGTAGCCCATAGGCAGCGTATTTCGGTACGCTAGTACATGCGACTGATCGGCCGACAATGCATTGGGAACAATGGCCGCACGCAATTTTCCAAGGAACTGATACTAAGTCTCCCCGCCGTAGAGTTGAAACATGCTCTCCAACTTCTAGTATTTCTGCGACGCATTCATGTCCGATAGCAAAGGGGGGTTTAAAGGGTGTTGTTCCTGCAATTAATCGACGATCTAAATCGCAAGAAGCAGATGCTATGGGCCGAACGAGTGCTGCATTTGAGGAGGACAGTTGAGGTGCAGGATGTTCTTCCCACCGCAGAGATCCTGCTTTATCCACTATGAGTGCTTGCATTTCGAAATCTCCAAAATTTATTGTTTTATGAGGTCTGGAAAAGCGCAGGCTTACTTGCCATAGAAAGCTTCACCATTAGTAATTTTTCCGTCAGGGCCAAAGTCCATGAACTCACTGGCACGCACGGGGCCACTCTGGGTGTTTGCAGACCACCAGATATTTAGTCGGCAAATTTGTGGGTCCCAACTGAATGAGTGGACGGTTAGCTGTGGGTTTTTTGCGTTTCCGTATGAGTCGTGCCAATACTTCCGGATTGCGTCTTTTCCTCGAATAGTTGCATCGCCCGTCATTCGAAGAGCAATTGGGCTCCGCATAGTGGCATTTGGCGCAAGGTGGGAAACTACGGCGTCAATTTCAAGTGCGTTCCAAAGTCTTGCCCAGTCTCCGCTGAACTTCCCAGCGAGCTCTCTCGACATCACCTTGCCGGTGCCCACAGATGGAGTTCCGCACTGAGCCTCCAGTGCGAATGTCTGCTGCGAGAGAGTTAGCAGCATTATTGCTAAAGGGGCAAAGCCGCCACTGAGCGGTTTTTTCATAGGTCTTTCCTTTTGTTTTTAGGGGCTTTGGGTAGAACCGTAGGCAGAGCGTGACACGGAGGTATTGCTCAGGTCAACAATGTTGATATGATGTGGAGACACATCTGCCTGAGGAGGTACACATGCTGGGAAATCCATTGCTAAAACCGATTAAGCTTGGAAGGCTGGAGCTGCCAAACCGAGTGGTAATGGCGCCCCTGACGAGGCAAAGGGCATCGCAACCGGGAAACGTGCCTGGTCCGCTAACTGTTGAATATTATGGGCAGCGCGCAGGGGCTGGTTTGATCATTAGCGAAGGCTCCCAGATATGTCCCGAAGGTCAGGGCTACGCTTGGACGCCTGGTATACATAGTGATGCGCAGGTGGAGGGCTGGAAGCTCGTTACGGATCGTGTACATCAAAAAGGTGGTTTGATGTTCCTGCAGCTATGGCATGTTGGCCGCATATCTCATCAGTTATTGCAGCCTGACAACGCTCCTCCTGTCGGGCCCTCGGCGATTCGAGCCAATGCAGATTGTTTTGTGGTTACAGCCGACGGAGATGCATTCAAAACTCAAGTCGAAATGCCTAGGGCGCTCGAGACATCTGAGTTGGCTGATATCGTTAAGTCATATTGCGTTGGTGCATTAAACGCAATGAGAGCGGGTTTCGACGGTGTGGAGGTGCATGCTGCAAATGGTTATCTGCTCGACCAGTTCCTCTGCTCCAATAGCAACAAACGGAATGACGAGTATGGCGGTTCGGTGGAATGTCGGGCTCGTTTAGTTCTAGAGGTAGTTGATAATATTATTGAAACGATTGGTGATGCTGGACGTGTTGGTATTCGGATCTCTCCAATGGGCACATTTAATGATGTTAATGATGCAGACCCGTTGCAAACATTCACCTATTTGCTAGAGCAGCTAAATACCAGGCATCTAGCCTACGTCCATGTGAACAAACCAGATTGGGCAGGTGGTACTTATGACGGTTTTGATGACTTCTTCCTGGCCCTGCGGAGGGTCTACCATGGCACCGTGATACATTGTGGAGGGCATACAGGAAAATCTGGCATCCAAATGCTTGAGGCGGGTGAAGCAGATCTAATTGGATTTGGTCGTAGTTACATTGCCAATCCAGACTTAGTTGAGCGCATCGCGCAAGGCGCTGAATGGAATGAACTGGACACATCTACGCTATATGGCGGGGGGGCTCAAGGCTACACCGATTACCCGTTCCTAAGTTAATTATCCAAACAGTTTCTGCTTACTCCGCCCATCGCTTAATTCAAGAGTTGAGGCTACTCAGCCTCATGGGCGGTTGTATTTTCCCTTGTTGTGGAGAAAAGCCATGCCCGTGTTGGTGGTCGGTTTAGTGAGCTATGACAATGGGCGTTATTCGACCCAGAGTGGACAATGGCAAGTTAGTTCATTAACCCTGTTTGCTTGGCATACCAATGTCGAGAAGCGCACCGAGCATGGGACGTCAGGTGATCCAGGCCGCGGCCCGCCGCAGCACCTACAAGAAACCGCACAAGCGCAGCGCGAAATCGCTAACCACACGCAAGATGTCACCCAGGCTGGCAATCATCGAAAGTGCGCGCGTGTGATAGATCTGCCCCGCCTCGGTGAGTTCCACGATATGAGTGGTGTAGTGGGGCAGGGTGTTGTTCAGCGACTTTTCCAGCGCCGACATAGTTCGTTTCAACGTTCAGGGCGAGACGTGCATCTCTCGGGCCGCTGCGCAGAAGCTGTCCAATTCGACAACGTTCACCAAAGACCTCATCACCCCCAGATGATCAATACGCGTAATTTCGGAAGTCATCTTCAGATTGATTGCCTTTGCGCTGGGCGCAAAACCGAATTCCTTTGCTCGATGTTCCATCAGTTTTTACCGGGATATAAAGTCATTTCCCTCGCAGTGCGCACATCCTTGTTTCCCGTCAACGAATCTTCCCGAGAGAGAGTTCCTCGTCGGGTTACTCATTGGAGTTTAAAGATCCTCATGAATCTTCCTGCCCATGTTCCAACCGCCATCGCTACCCGAAACGAACATGTGGAGCGCATCCATTGGGGGTCATTGGCTGTGGTTGATAGAGAGGGGACTTTACTGGCCGATGCAGGCGCCCCGGCATCCATGACGTTTTTCCGTTTTACGCTCAAGCCTTTTCAAGCTGTTCCTTTTGTGCGTGATGGCGGAGTCGAGCACTTTATCGCCGAGCTGCGCGAGGGACGCTTTGTCGTTCTGCACAGCGAAGCGCAATCGCTGCTAGCTGATCGTTACCTGACCGCCACCGATCTGAGTGAACCTCATCGCCTGCGGGCGCTTGCGCCAACGCCCCGCCTGAGGATCGTCAAATGAGTTTGCTCAAAAGTCCGGACTTCGAAACGGGTCGCTTGTTTTTGGTCGACTGCGAACCGCGGAGCCTGGCCAACCTGCACAAAAGCCTGCAACGCCGGGGCATCGCGCCACAGGCGCTCTTCGAGGGCGCGGACGATTCCCTCGAAGATTGCTTTGCCGCCATTGTCGATGATGACCTGTGTGTGGACATGGCGGCGGATTATCTTCAACAAAATGGGGGGCAGATATGAAGCTGTTCCGCGCCTTGATTTGCCGCCCTGCGGTGGCTTTGTCTCTGTTGTACATCGTCATCGTTGTGCTTTTAGCGTTGTTTGCTCCGTGGATGAGCCCTCACGATCCGACCGAGCAGTTCGTCGAAGGCCTGTCGATGGAGGGCGCGCCTCTGCCGCCCGACATGCCGTACTGGTTGGGAACTGATTTGCTGGGCCGCGATTTGCTGTCGCGCCTGATCTATGGGGCGCGTACCTCGCTGTTCATTGGTCTGCTCGCCAATGGTCTGGCTGTTCTGATCGGCACGTTGGTCGGCTTGAGCGCCGGCTTTCTACGCGGTTGGATCGGCAGCACATTGATGCGCTTTACCGACCTGATGATGGCGTTCCCGGCGTTGCTGCTGGCGATAGCGCTGTCGGCGATTTTCCAGCCCAGCGTGTGGATCGTTGCGTTAGTGATCGCCATGGTCAACTGGGTGCAGATTGCCCGGGTGATCTACTCCGAGACCATTGCCCTGAGTGCTCGTGATTTTGTGGCGGTGGAGCGAACCCTCGGGGCCAGTTCACTGCGAATTCTGTTTTCGCACCTGCTTCCCCATTTGCTGCCGACCATTCTCGTCTGGGCAACGCTGGGCATTTCCACCACGGTTTTACTCGAAGCGACCCTGTCGTACCTGGGCGTCGGTGTTCAGCCGCCAACGCCGAGTTGGGGGAACATAATTTTCGAGAGCCAGACCTATTTCACCTCCGCACCTTGGCTGGTGTTCTTTCCCGGTATCGCAATTGTGCTGCTGTCCCTGGCCTTTAATCTGGTCGGTGATGCCCTGCGCGATGAACTCGATCCTACCTTGCAAGGGAGAAGTTGAATGTTCGCCTTCATCAGTCGTCGCCTCGGCTATTCGCTGCTGATTTTGCTCGGGGTGACGTTCATCACCTATTTGCTGTTGTTCATGCTGCCCTCCGACCCTGCGCGGCAAATCGCCGGGCGCAGCGCCACGCCGGAAGTGGTGGCGGGGATTCGAGCGCAATTGGGGCTGGATTTGCCGTTCTATCAGCAGTACGCCAACTATGTGGGAAACCTGGTGCAAGGTGATTTGGGGCGCTCTTATGTCCAGCGCAGCTCGGTGACCGAACTGATCGGATCGCGCCTGCGTCCATCGCTGGAGTTAATGGGCGCTGGCATCGGTTTCGAGTTGCTGATTGGTATCACCCTTGGAGTCATCGCGGCGCTGCGCCGCGACAGTTGGGCCGACAAGGCGCTTATGGCCCTCTCGTTTATTGGCGTGTCGGCCCCGCAGTTCATTGCAGCGATGTTGTTTCTGTACTTCTTCTCCGTGCAGTTGGGCTGGTTTCCACTGGGCGGGTATGGCGGGTTCGAGCATCTGTTATTGCCGGCCATGACATTGGGCATTCTGGGCAGCGGCTGGTACTCACGCATGGTGCGTTCTTCGATGATTGAAGTGTTGCATCAGGACTTCATCCGCACCGCCCGCGCCAAAGGGCTGAGTCGGATGCATGTGGTCCTGCGGCATGTACTGCCAAACGCCATCGTGCCGGTGATCCCGATGATAGGCATCGACATCGGCATCTTTATGGGCGGGCTGGTGGTGGTCGAATCAGTCTTTGGCTGGCCGGGAATTGGACAACTGACGTGGCAGGCTATTCAGCAAGTGGACATCCCGGTGATTGTCGGAGTGACCACGGTTTCGGCGGTGGCAATTGTGTTGGGCAATTTGGTCGCCGACTTGGTGATCCCTTGGATCGATCCGCGTATCGACATAAAAAAACACTAAAAAACTCATCATAGGTAAGGGGCTGGAGCATGAATCGCAAAGCACTATTCTTGGCCACCGCGGCCACGTTATTCGCCGGGTATCTTCTGGCTGACGACTTCGATCCAAACGCGAAAGACGGAGGCGCAGCAGTCATTACCTATCAAAACGATGTGGCCACCCTCGACCCGGCCATTGGTTATGACTGGCAAAACTGGTCGATGATCAAAAGCCTGTTCGATGGCCTGATGGACTACAAGCCCGGCACTACGGAGCTGGTTAAAAACCTGGCGTCGGACTACAGCATTTCCGACGATGGCACCGTCTACACCTTTACCTTGAAAAAAGGCGTGAAATTCCAGAACGGTCGTGAGCTCAAGGCGAGCGACGTCAAGTATTCCCTGGAACGCACTGTCAACCCGAAAACCCAGAGCCCCGGAGCGGGGTTTTTCAGTTCGATCGTGGGTTATGAAGACATGACGACCAAAAAGGCCGAGTACCTGTCAGGCATTCAAGTGGTCGACGATTACACGGTCAAAATCACCCTCAAGTCGGCGAATGCGACGTTCCTGCAGATTATGGCAATCAACTTCTCCTTTGTCGTACCGAAAGAAGAAGTCGAGAAGTGGGGCGCCGATTTCGGCAAGCACCCAGTTGGCACCGGAGCCTACAGCCTGGCGGAGTGGAAGCTCGGGCAGCAGATTCTCTTCAAGAAGAATCCGGACTATTTCAAGGCTGGCCTGCCGCACCTGGATACCATCTCCTTTGAAGTGGGCCAGGATCCGATGGTCGCTCTGTTGCGTTTACAAAAAGGTGAAGTCGACATTGCGGGCGACGGAGTGCCACCCGCTAAGTTCCTGGAATTCAAGAACGACCCGAAATTCAAAAACCTGGTGGTGACCGGCAATCAGCTGCAAACCGGCTACGTGACCTTGAAAACCACGTTGCCGCCATTCGACAACCTTAAGGTGCGTCAGGCCGTGAACATGGCGATCAGCAAGGATCGCATCGTACGTATCATCAATGGCCGCGCGGTCCCGGCCAATCAGCCGTTGCCGCCGGCAATGCCGGGTTATGACAAGGACTACAAAGGTTATGCCTACGACATCGATGCGGCGAAAAAACTGCTGGCCGAGGCCGGTTTCGACAAGGGGTTCGACACTGAACTATACGTCATGAGCACCGATCCACAACCACGTATCGCCCAGGCTATTCAGCAAGACCTGGCCAAAGTAGGCATCCGTGTGCAGATCAAATCCCTGGCGCAAGCCAACGTGATTGCGGCCGGCAGCTCCAAGGATCAAGCGCCGATGGTGTGGTCCGGTGGCATGGCCTGGATTGCCGATTTTCCGGATCCTTCTAATTTCTACGGGCCGATCCTGGGCTGCGATGGCGCGGTAGACGGTGGTTGGAACTGGGCGCTATTTTGCAACAAGTCCCTGGATGCGCAGGCCGCAAAGGCCGACAGCATGGACAAACCGGAACAACAGGGTGAGCGCATCGCTTTGTGGAAGAAGATCTTCATCGACGTGATGGCTGAAGCGCCATGGGTGCCGATCTTCAACGAGCAGCGCTTCACCGTGCGCTCTTCGCGCATGGGCGGCAGCGACACGCTGTACGTCGATCCGGTACACGTACCGGTTAACTACAACCACATCTACCTAAAATAAAGCGCTGTCGGCCTGTTCGACGATCAGCCTGTTGCCACGCCCACGCGGCGTGGCCTTCAGCTCGGAGATTTCTCCCGTGTGCCAGAACTGCCTGGTCAAGACCATTCATAGCGTCAACAGCCATTTCGGCTGGGACAACAGCATCGAACCGACTGCCCGGGTCACACCAGGCTCGATGCTCGAACTTTGCTGCCTCGATTCGTCCAACGGCTTCTTCACACCGAACTCGGTGGTGGGCGATGTAGCGAAGGTTCCGTTCGATAAGATAAACCCGGTCACCGGGCCGATTTTCGTCGAGGGTGCCGAGCCTGGTGATGTGCTGAAAATCACGATCGACAGCTTCAAGCCCTGCGGCTTTGGCTGGACTGCCAATATCCCGGGTTTTGGATTGCTGGCCGACCAATTCAAGGATCCGGCCCTGGCGCTGTGGCACTACGACAAACTCGACCTGACTCCGGCCGCATTCAGCGATTTCGCCAAAGTACCGCTCAAGCCCTTCGCTGGGACTATCGGACTCGCGCCGGCGCAGGCGGGTTTGCATTCGGTTGTTCCACCGCGTCGGGTCGGTGGCAATCTGGACATCCGTGATTTGTCTGCTGGCACCACGTTGTACTTGCCGGTGGAAGTCAGCGGTGCCTTGTTGTCGATCGGTGATACCCACGCGGCGCAAGGCGACGGAGAGGTGTGCGGCACCGCTATCGAAAGTGCCATGGACGTCGTGGTCCAACTTGACCTGATCAAAAATACGCCGCTGGCGACACCCCGTTTCAGCACCCCTGGCCCCGTCACCCGTCACCTCGATAGTGCAGGCTATGAAGCCTTCACAGGTATTGGTCCGGACCTGATGCAAGCCGCGCGTCAAGCCGTCAGCAACACTATCGAATGGCTCTGCCGTGAGCATGGTATGCCGGCGGAACAGGCTTACATGCTGTGCTCGGTGTGCGGCGATTTGCGCATCAGCGAAATTGTCGATTTGCCTAACTGGGTGGTGTCGTTCTACTTCCCCAAAATCGTGTTTAGCTGATGTGTTTCATCGCAAGCTGCTTGATAAAAGTCGCTTCAATCATGAGGAGCTTTGATGAGTAACGAAACCACCCAGCCGATTCTATCGGTGCAGCGTTTGTCCATCGATGTCGGTCTGGGTGCAACACCCAAGCGCGTTGTCGATGATCTGAATTTCGAGCTGTTTCCAGGCCAGACTCTTTGCATTGCCGGAGAGTCCGGTAGCGGAAAATCGCTGTCATCGTTAGCGATCATGGGACTGCTGCCCAAGCCGGTGAAGGTGGTGCAAGGTGCGATCAAATTCGGCGGCCGCGATTTGATCGGCGCGCCCGAGAGCGAATTGCAGCTATTGCGCGGCAAGCAGATTGGCATGATTTTTCAGGAGCCGATGACCTCATTGAATCCGCTGATGACTGTCGGTCAGCAGTTGCAGGAAACCCTGCGCCGCCACGAAATGTTGGGGCGTCGGGACTTGCGCCTGCGGGCCAAAGAAATGCTCGAATCGGTACGCATGCCGCAGGTAGAAAAACGCCTGCAGCAATACCCGCATGAACTGTCCGGGGGCATGCGTCAGCGTGTGATGATTGCGATGGCCATGCTCTGCCGGCCCAAAGTACTGATCGCCGACGAGCCGACCACTGCACTGGATGTGACCATTCAGGCGCAAATTCTTGAGCTGATGCGCGAGCTGCAACAGGTGTATGGCACGAGCTTGCTAATGATCACCCACGACATGGGCGTGGTCGCGGAAATGGCCGATCAAGTGGTCGTCATGAACCACGGTCGCACTGAAGAACAGGCGCCAGTGCGGCAATTGTTCACCCAGCCACAGGCCGACTACACGCGCAAATTATTGTCAGCCGTGCCGGTATTGGGCACCGCCGGCAAACCGGATGACATCAGTGACCAGCCGGTGGTTTTGCGGGTGCGCGATTTGTCCGTGCGTTTTCCGATTCGTATGGGCTGGTTCGAAGAAGATCGGCAAGTGCATGCGGTGGAAGGCGTCAACTTTGAACTGCGCCAAGGCGAGACCTTGGGATTGGTAGGGGAGAGCGGTTGTGGCAAATCCACCACGGGCAAAGCACTGATGAACATGCTGGCTTATCAGGGCAGCGTGCAATTGTTCGGCAAAGAGCTCAACGGTCTGCATGGAGGAGATCTGAATGCCGTGCGGCGCGCTATCCAAATGGTGTTCCAGGACCCCTACGCGGCCCTAAACCCACGCAAAAACATTTTGGAGTTGGTCGGCGAGCCACTATTGATTCACGACCAACTGCCGCTGGTGCAACGACAGGAACGTGTCGTTGAATTGTTGCGCCAGGTCGATATGCCCGCCGATGCGATGTATCGCTACCCTCACCAGTTCTCTGGAGGTCAGCGTCAACGGATCTGCATTGCACGGGCGTTGTCGCTCAACCCGAAAGTCATCATCGCCGATGAATCCGTGTCGGCCCTTGATGTTTCGGTCCAGGCTCAGGTTCTTGAGTTGCTGGAACACCTGCGCGAACAGCATCAACTCAGTTACTTGTTTATCTCCCACGACATGGCCGTGGTCGAGCGCATTTGCCATCGCGTCGCCGTCATGTATGGCGGCCAGATTGTCGAAATCGGCCGTCGCGATCACGTCTTGCACAACCCGCAACACTCATACACCAGACGGCTTCTAAGCGCGGTGCCGATGCCAGACGTCGATCGCAAACGCGACTTCAAGGCGCTGCTGCAAGAGTTTGAGCAACCAAGCCCTATCAAGGTAAAGGGTTTTGAAGCACCGACGCAGAAATTTCGGGACGTGGGGGACGAGCATTGGGTGGCGGTAGGATAGGGTGAGGGCGCGGAGCTCTGGGACCGCCAGTGCGTTAGTGATAGCGATGTAGGCTTTTCTGTTTTTCCCTATCGTGAGAGCAAATTCTTACCCGTCATGTTGATGGGATGCCTGGCGGAAATGACCGTGGCCCATTCGAGCTCTGGTTCGTTTGGTGCCTACGCCGAGTTCTACATTAGCCCATTGGCCGGGTTCCTGGTGCGCTATGCCTATTGGGTCGCGATTGTAATGGCAGTAGGCACGGAAGTGGCGACGGTAGCGATGTACATGTAGTACTGGTTTGCCAGCGTGCCAGGGCGGTTTCGCCTTGCGCATATGGCCCAGCTCGATAGGCATCCATCGCTAGAGCGTTGTGACAGTGCGAGCTACCAGACGCTGAGCGCACTTAGGGAGTGCCACTACGCTGTGTCGTAGCCTTAAAAATTCGAGTTACCTCGACTGGTGCTGTCAAAGATAGCGATCCATCCGTCAATGACTACGTTGATGAATAAATTCGGCCAAGTGCAACAGTGCAACAAGATGGCGATGTGTTGGGGCCTCTCACAGCCGAGGTGCTCAGCATCCCCGCATTCAGGCTGACGCGAAAAATCACCGGTTAGAGGTCACGCCTGAATCAACTCGGTCCAGGCCGTCGTTTGCGACAGGCTTTCTCATGGCGATTTCTCTCGCTCCAGCAAGCGCGCTGGCCAGATAAGTTTTATGGAAAATGTCAGAAAGATTCCGGCTAAACGATCGACGTTTGTTGCAGGGAATATGGCGGTTCAAACATATTGGAACAAAAGTTGACGCATCTTGATCATGTGCAATAGCAGCGGTCAGTCGGACCAGGAGGCGCCGACAGACAGCTGATGAATTGTTGAGTGATCGGGTCTATTGCTTTTGCGGATCGAATTGCTTGTCCTGGATAAACAGCGCCGGAATCACTCCACAGATGAAGTAGGCCGCGCCCATGACTAGAAAACCCACACCGATCGAGCCATGAGAGGCAAGGAACCCGATAGCGGCCGGAGCAACCGCTGCACCCAGACGCCCGATATTGTAAGCACCGCCTACGGCGGATCCGCGAAATTTAGCCTCGAAGCTTTCGGTCATGTACGTAGCGTTCACACCGTAAGGGATACCGTACAAAAAGCCGAACACCACCAGCATCCAGAGTATGTTTTCCTGGCTTTGGAACAGCACGATCACCGGCAGGAATACCGCAGTCCCCAAGGCGCCAAAGACGAAAACGGTACGACGACCGATACGATCAGCCGCCAGGCCAGCAAGAATTTTGCCGAGGATCATGGCCGTGTAGGTGCCAACCATATAGCCGGTCATGGATTTGAGATTCATGCCCAGTTCGCTTTCCAGGTACGTCGGCATCCAGTTGTTCACACCGTAGTAACCGAACTGTAGAAAGCCGGCAGTCAGAGCCCAGAAGATAAACATCCGGCTAGCTTGCGGATCACTGAAGATCAGCTTGTACATGCTCTCGCGCTTTCCAGAGGATGGATTCTGAATGCTCGCGAATTTTTTCCTGGCGCGCTCGGCTTGAGCGTTGATCCATGCTTGCGGTTCTGGCACGAAGCGTTGCATGACCACCGCGAGGATCACCGGGATGATGGCAATGTAGAAAAGCCAACGCCAGCCATGGCTCGGTAATATCCAGCCGGCCAGCAGCGTCGCTACGATGTATCCCACTGACCAGCCTGCTTGCAGTGTGCCGAGTACCGTAGTTCGGTAGCGGGTGGGTACGTATTCGGACATCAACGTGTTGCAAGCCACGTACAGTGCGCCTATCCCGAGTGATGCCACGAATCGGATGATCGCGAACTGCCAATAGCTATGCGTAAGGCCCAGCACAGCTGTGCCGACAGAAAACAGTGCGATACTCCAGACCACGGTTTTCACCCGACCGAAACGATCACAGGCCCAGCCCCCGTAGATGCCACCGATGGCCATCCCGGCCAGGGTAAAGCTACCCAGGCTGCCGGCTTCTACGTTGCTCAGACCGAATTCGGCCTTAAGGCTGCTGAGGCTGTAGGAAAGCAGCATCAGATCAGCACCGTCGATCAACAATCCAAGAAAGCAGAAGATGAAGACCAGCACCCAGGTACTGGTTTTGGCGTGCGTAGTCACACTCGCCTGAGCTGCAGCGTCCATGGTGTTACCTTTTTTGTATTTATTGGGGGAGGGCACTTGAACCGGAAATTGAAAGCCCGTGGCCTCAGCTTTGAGCGTCGCGGATCATGTTTCGGGCGATGACTATCTGCTGGATCTGGGTAGTGCCTTCGTAAATGCGGAACAGGCGAACATCCCGATAGAAGCGCTCGATGGCGTACTCGCTCACATAGCCGGCGCCACCATGAATCTGTACGCAACGGTCGGCGACCCGTCCGCACATTTCAGTGGAGAACATCTTGGCGCAGGAAGCTTCAGTGCTGACGTTGCGTCCGTCGTCACGCTTGCGTGCGGCATCCAGCACCATGCAGCGACTCGCATAGATTTCAGCCTTGCTGTCGGCGAGCATGGCCTGGATCAGTTGAAACTCGGCGATCGGTTTGCCGAATTGTTTGCGCTCCATTGCGTAGCGCAAGGCATCGTCGAGCATCCGCTCAGCGGCGCCGACACTCAGAGCCGCAATATGCAAGCGACCCTTGTCGAGTACTTTCATCGCGGTCTTGAAGCCTACGCCTTCGACACCGCCGATCAGCTGACTGGCGGGGACCCGCGCATTCTCGAATATGACGTCGCAGGTGTGAGCACCCTTGTGGCCCATTTTGTGGTCGGGTTTGCCCAGCGAAACACCGGGTGTGCCGCGCTCGACAATAAACGCGCTGATGCCGGCGGCGCCTTTGATCTCGGGATTGGTTCGCGCCATCACCGTATAGATCCCGGCGTGCGGGGCATTGGTGATGAAGCGCTTGGTGCCATTGAGAATGTAGCTGTCGCCGTCGCGCACGGCGTTGGTTTTGAGCGAGGCGGCGTCTGAGCCCGCATCTGGCTCTGTCAGGCAGAAGGAGCTGAGCAACTCGCCACTGGCCAGTTTGGGCAGGTAGTGATGCTTCTGTTCTTCAGTGCCGTCCAGGAGGATACCGATGGAGCCGATCCCGTTATTGGTCCCGATGTAGGAGCGAAACGCCGGTGAAGTGCGGCCCAGCTCGAAGGCGATATTCACCTCTTCCTCCATCGTGACGCCCAAACCGCCAAACTCTTCCGGGAGCGTCAGGCCAAACAAGCCCATTTCCCGCATCTGTTCGACGATGTCTTGGGGGATCGCGTCGGTGTCGGCCACTTCGTTTTCACGGGGAATCAGCACTTCGCTGACGAACTGACGAAGGGAATCCAACAGTATCTGCAGGGTTTCGGTATCACGGATCATGTGCGCTCCTGAGGCTCGCAAGCGAGCCGGTTTTCTAGGGCGCCGTTACTCCGTTGCGTCAGCGAGCAGCGGCGCCAATGTTGTTAACCATGTTGATCAGGCGAGGCCCGATATCGTCCACGAGCTGTTCACGGGGTAACTGAAAACTCGGTCCACCGCAGTTGAAGGTCAGTAACCCGTACTGCGGGTGCAGCAATGGAACTGCAACGGAGTTGACGTCGCGATGCCACTCACCGATCGACAGGCAGAAGCCGTAGTCGGCGAAATCCCTGAACGCTTTGTCCAGCCCCTTGCGAATGGCGGGCCATTGCTCCGATTCGCGCTGGCGAATGTGATCGAGCAGAAACTCCCGCTCGGTTTCCGGCATCGCAGCAAGGCACGCCCGACCTACCGAACTCTGTGCCAGCGGCAAGTAGCTGCCGATTTGCCGGCGCATGGTCATGTTGCCCTGACCCTGAACCACATCCAGGTACACCATCTGAAGTCGATCGCGGGCGGCCATGGCGACGGCCGCCTGAGCGTGATTAGCCAATTCCTCCATCAAGGGATGAGCCACCGTGCGAATCGCCAGATTTGACAACATGGCGTAACCGAAACCCAACACACCTACGTCCAGCTGATACTTGCCTGAATGCACTTCACGTTTGAGGCAGCCCAACCGCATCAACGTATTGGTCAGACGCGTCACCGTCGGTTTGGGCAGCCCGGTCATTCGCGCCAGGTCCTGATTGCCGAGCACGTTGTCGCGCGGGCTGAAACACCTCATCAGCTCAAGTCCGCGTGCCAACGCAGTTACGAACTGGCCACTGCTTTCGTCTTCGCTCAGCGCGCTGGCGGGATCGAGCAGGCCCATCTTCAGTAAGCCGATTTCATCCGCTCCTTTCGTCTTGTCCACGGCCTGCTGATCTGTCTTGTTGCGATCCATGGTAGAACCTCGCTTTCGAGAAATGCAAGAAAATAAAATACAGTTTCGCCTGACGAAATTGTATTTGGTGCTTAAACAAAAACCAATCTATTTATTGATCTTGTGTAAAACACTGCAACTACAGAGGTAAAACAGATTTATTGGTTTGCCTGTTTACAGGAATTTAGAAGCGTATCTATGATTTGTCGTAATTACGGTATTCAGTTTCGCATAGCGAAACACAAAAGAGGTAGGTATGGACTCCCAGCTTAACGCTGTAGTGGATCTGCAAATCCGCGATGATGCCGTCGCTGTCGTACGGATCCAGCGGCCCGAGGTCAAAAACGCACTCAACAGCGCGGTGCGCGAACAGTTGGCAGAAATCTTTCGCTCTCTGGCCGGCAATGAGCAGGTACGGGCGATCGTCCTCACCGGTGGCGAACAGTACTTTGTCGCCGGTGCCGACATACGCGAGTTCGCCGAGGCCAGCCCTATCGAGATGTATCGCCGCCACACGGAGTACTTGTGGGAGGCCATCGCTCGTTGCCCTAAACCCGTGATCGCCGCGGTGAATGGTTTTGCTTTGGGGGGCGGCTGCGAATTGGCGATGCATTGCGACATCATCGTTGCAGGGCAATCGGCACGCTTCGGTCAGCCGGAGGTCAAGCTTGGCCTGATGCCGGGCGCCGGTGGCACCCAGCGCCTGATTCGTGCCGTCGGAAAATTCCAGGCGATGCGAATCGCACTGACGGGCTGTCTGGTTGCGGCCCCCGAAGCGCTGGCCATGGGCATGGTCAGCGAGGTGGTGAGTGACCAGCGCACAGTGCCGAGAGCCCTTGAACTGGCCGCTGAAATAGCCGCCTTGCCGCCGCTGGCGGTAGCGCAGATCAAGGAAGTAATGCTGCTCGGTGCCGACTTGCCCCTGGACAGCGCCTTGGCGTTGGAGCGCAAGGCGTTTCAGTTGCTGTTTGATTCCAGGGACCAGAAAGAGGGCGCAACCGCCTTCCTTGAAAAACGCAAAGCCACCTTCTCGGGAGAATGATTCATGACACGCGAGATCAACCATGTGGCTGTTGTGGGGGCTGGCATCATGGGCACCGGCATTGCCCAGATTGCAGCCCAGTCCGGTATTCAGGTCCTGCTGTTTGATAACCGCGAAGGTGCCGCCCAGGCCGCTCGCGATAACCTTGAACAGACGCTGGACAAGCTGGTGAGCAAGGGCAAGGTTCGCGGCGCAGACGCACAGGCCACACTCGATCGCCTGCAGGTAGCGACCGCTCTGACCGAGCTCAAGGACGTCGACTTGGTCGTCGAAGCGATTATTGAGCGTCTCGATGCCAAGCAGGCTTTGCTCGCACAGCTTGAAGCGGTCGTTGGTGACGATTGCATTTTGGCAACCAATACCTCGTCGCTGTCCGTGACCAGCATCGCCCGGGAATGTCGGCGTCCTGAACGTGTCGCGGGGTTCCATTTCTTCAACCCGGTGCCCCTGATGAAAGTCGTGGAAGTCATCGACGGCCTTGCCAGTGATCCGCAGGTGGGTGATCGCTTGCAGGCGTTGGCGGCGCGCATGGGCCATCGTGGTATTCGAGCGAAGGACACGCCAGGTTTCATCATCAACCATGCGGGGCGCGCCTACAGCACCGAAGCCTTGCAAATTCTCAAGGAAGGCGTGACTGAACCCGCCGAAATTGACCGCATCCTGCGCGAAGGCCTGGGTTTTCGCATGGGACCGCTGGAGCTGTTCGACCTTACAGCCCTGGATGTCTCGCACCCGGTGATCGAGTCGATCTACAACCAGTTTTATCAAGAGCCTCGATATCGCCCGGCAGCGCTGACTCGGCAGATGCTCGAGGCCGGGTACGTCGGTCGCAAGGTTGGGCGTGGTTTTTACCGGTATGCCAACGGCCAGATGGTTGATGCACCCCAGGCGCAGGCAGTGCCGGTAGTGGAGGCGCTGCCGCCGGTGTGGCTCGGTACTGAGAACGAGGCCGATCGCGCGAACCTGACTGCTTTGCTGGAGCAACTGGGCGCGCAGATAGAGCAGGGTGCCACACCGTCCAGTGAAGCACTCTGCTTGCTGGCGCCCTATGGCCTGGATGCCACCAGTGCCGCGGAACGTTTTGCCACCGACCCTACGCGCACGGTATGCATCGACCCACTGCTCGACAGCGCTCGCTACCGCACGCTGATGCTTACCCCTGCAACCCGAGTCGACATACGCGATGCCGCGCATGCATTGCTGGCTTGCGACGGCGTCGGTGTCAGCGTGATCAACGACAGTGTCGGTTTCGTTGCCCAACGCGTGCTGGCAATGATCGTCAACCTGGCCGGCGATATCGTCCAACAGCGCATCGCCAGCGTCGAAGACCTGGATGAAGGCGTGCGCCGTGGGCTGGGTTATCCGCAGGGGCCGTTGGCCTGGGGCGACAGTGTCGGCGCCAAACGCTTGCTGACCATCCTGGAGCGCATGACCGAAGTGACGGGAGATCCGCGTTACCGACCGGGCCCTTGGCTGCGTCGACGCGCAACCATCGGCCTATCGCTGTGCCACACCGAACCGACACTGCCCCGACCTTTTAACGCCTAGGATACTTCCATGCTCGACGCCTACATCTTCGCAGGGCTGCGTACTCCCTTCGGTCGTCACGGCGGTGCACTTGCCCCCGTACGACCAGATGACCTTGCTGCTCATGTGATCAGAGAACTGCTTGCGCGGTATGCCATCCCTGGTGACGCCATCGAGGACGTGATCCTCGGCAATACCAACCAGGCAGGCGAGGACAGTCGCAATATCGCCCGCCACGCTGCGTTGCTCGCCGGCTTGCCGGTGACGGTACCGGGGCAGACGGTCAATCGCTTGTGCGCCAGTGGTCTGGCCGCCGTGATCGACGCAGCCCGCGCAGTGACCTGCAAGGAAGGCGAACTGTTCATCGCTGGCGGGGTGGAAAGCATGTCCCGCGCCCCCTTTGTCATGGCCAAGGCTGAAGCCGCCTATAGCCGCGAGTTAACGGTGTTCGATAGCACCATCGGCGCGCGCTTTCCTAACCCAAGGATCGTTTCCGAGTTTGGTAACGACAGCATGCCTCAGACCGGAGACAACGTGGCCCATGAGTACGGTATTGACCGAACACAGGCCGACGTTTTTGCCGCACGTTCGCAGGCTCGTTACGAAGCCGCGCGCAAGTCCGGTTTCTTCGCCGACGAACTACTTGCGGTGAGCGTGCCCACCGGCCGTAAGACACCTCACAACGTGGTCGAACAGGACGAACACCCGCGCCCGCAATCGGATCTTGCAGCCCTGGGCGGACTGCAGCCTTTGCTCGAAGGCGGCGTGGTAACCGCTGGCAATGCTTCAGGTGTAAACGATGGTGCCGTAGCACTGCTGATTGGCTCCTCTGCTGCAGGCGAACGCCATGGGCTGTTACCAATGGTGCGGATCCTATCTGCCGCCGCAAGTGGTGTGGCGCCTCGGATCATGGGTGTCGGCCCGGTCGAGGCAATTAATAAGGCCTTGGCGCGCGCCGGCTTGAGTCTGGCGGATATGGACATCATCGAAATTAACGAGGCGTTCGCAAGTCAGGTACTGGGCTGCCTCAAGGGGCTCGGCCTTCCTTTCGACGATCCTCGTGTGAACCCCAATGGCGGCGCTATCGCTGTCGGGCATCCGCTGGGCGCCTCGGGCGCACGATTGGCGCTGAGCACCGCACGGGCGTTGCAACTGAGCGGCAAACGCTACGCGGTGGTCAGTCTGTGTATCGGTGTCGGCCAAGGGCTGGCGATGGTTATCGAGCGTGTGTAAATGCGCGCAAGCAAAGGTGATATGAAATGGGTGCTTTGACTGGATACCGCGTACTCGACTTGAGCCGTGTGCTTGCCGGCCCCTGGTGTGGCCAGACCCTGGCCGACCTGGGAGCCGAAGTCATCAAGGTTGAACGACCAGGTACGGGTGACGACACCCGTGGTTGGGGACCACCATGGATGAAGGGCCAGAACGATGAGGCTACCCACGAAGCCTCCTATTACCAGTCGACCAACCGCGGAAAGTTATCGGTGGCGTTGAATCTGGGCAGCCCCGAGGGCCAAGAGATAGTGCGCGCGCTGGCCACCCACTGCGACGTGCTGATCGAAAACTACAAGGCCGGCTCGTTGGCCAAGTACGGGCTGGATTATGCATCCTTGTCCGAGCTAAACCCACGACTGGTGTATTGCTCGGTGACGGGCTTCGGGCAGACAGGGCCTCGGGCTGCCGAGCCAGGCTATGACTTCATTATTCAGGGTATCGGCGGGCTGATGAGCATCACCGGCGAGCGTGATGACCTAGCCGGTGGAGGCCCACAGAAAGTTGGTGTGGCATTTTCCGATCTGATGACCGGGCTTTACTCCACGGTCGCTATTCAGGCTGCGTTGCTCAGCCGGGAAAAAAGTGGTGTGGGTCAGCACATCGACATGGCACTGCTGGACGTGCAGGTCGCCACACTGTGCAACCAAAGCCAGAACTACCTGGCTTCCGGTAAACCCCCGGGACGCTACGGTAACGCCCACGCCAACATCGTGCCGTATCAAGTATTCAGTGCCAGTGATAAGGATTTCATTATCGCCTGCGGTAACGATTCCCAGTTTGTTGCGCTGTGCGAGGCTATCGGTCTAGCGGACCTTCCTACAGATCCGCGCTTCACGCGAAATGCAGACAGAGTGGCTAATCGGGAAGAGGTCATCGAGATTCTGTCGTGGCATTTCCTCGGCGCTAGTGCCGATGAATGGGTGCGACGTATTCACCCGCAGGGCGTGCCGGTGGGGGCGATAAATAGCATCGCTCAAGCACTGGATGAGCCGCAAGTGAAGGCGCGCAATATGCTGGTGAACATTCCCCATCCGCTGAAGGCGGACTTCGTTACGGTTGGTAGTCCTATCAAGTTGTCTGGCACGCCGGTGGAGTATCTGCGCCCGGCACCGATGCTGGGTGAACATACGGATGAAGTCCTCAAGCGTCAGTTGGGGATGGACGATGAACGCCTGGCAGAGTTGAAGGCACGCAGCGTCATCGAGCAGCTTGGCGAACGCTGATATGTATCACCTCGCACGCCAGCTCCATCGACTAGTTAGGACAACAAAGCGCTGGCCCCGGCCACGCTGAACACTGTGGCCGCTGCTGCCAAAATCGGTGGTGACGTCCACCTTCTGGTTGCAGGGCAGGACGGGAAAACACGGTTGCACTCGTCTGCTGCGCATGCGCTCAGGCGAATGTTGAACAGGCGCAATTCCGCCGGAGCTGCGCCCCTATTGGAGTACATGCAGTGATTCTGAACAACCCTCAACTCTTTCGCCAACAAGCGTACATCGACGGTGAATGGACGGCCGGCGACAGTGCAGCCATCATCACCGTCGTCAACCCGTCGTCCAATGCCTCCATCGGTCAGGTCCCGCGCATGGGTAAGGCCGAGACCCGTCGTGCTATCGCAGCGGCCGAACGCGCGCTGCCAGCCTGGCGTGAGTTATCGGCGAAGGAACGTGCTACCAAGTTGAGGCGCTGGTATGAATTGATCATTGAGAACCAGCACGATCTGGCTACTATCATGACATTGGAGCAGGGCAAGCCATTGCCCGAAGCACTGGGAGAAATCACCTTCGGCGCTTCCTACATCGAGTGGTATGCAGAGGAGGCCAAGCGCGTTTACGGGGATCTGATCCCGGGTTCCACGGACAAGCGCCTGTTGGTCATCAAACAACCCGTTGGTGTTTGCGCAGCGATCACGCCGTGGAATTTCCCCAGTGCAATGATCACTCGTAAAGCCGGCCCCGCGTTGGCAGCTGGTTGCACCATGGTCATCAAACCTGCTTCCCAGACACCTTTTTCGGCGTTGGCGCTGGTCTATTTGGCCGAGCGGGCGGGCATTCCAAAAGGTGTCTTGTCGGTCGTGACAGGCACTGCGTCGGAGATTGCCGAGGAACTGACCAGCAACCCGGCCGTGCGCAAGATTTCCTTTACCGGGTCTACTGAAATCGGCCGACAGATCATGGAAAAGTGCGCTCACGACATCAAGAAAGTCTCTCTCGAACTAGGCGGTAATGCGCCATTCATTGTCTTTGAAGATGCCGATCTCGATGCTGCGGTGGATGGCGCGCTGGCCTCCAAATTCCGCAACGCCGGGCAAACATGCGTCTGTGCTAACCGCTTATATATCCACGATAAGGTATACGACGCCTTCGTCGACAAACTCGCGTCAGCGGTGGGCGCGCTGAAAATTGGCGACGGCTTTGCTGACGGAGTCACCCTCGGCCCGTTAATTGATAGCAAGGCTGTCTCCAAGGTTCGCGAGCATATTGAGGATGCTCTGGCCAAGGGTGCCAAGCTCATCAAAGGAGGCGCCGCCCATGCGCTTGGCGGCAACTTCTTCGAGCCGACCATCCTCGTGGATGTGCCCGACAATGCCCGGGTATCCAAGGAAGAAACCTTCGGTCCGCTGGCGCCAGTCTTCCGTTTCTTCGATGACGCCGAAGTTATCACCAAAGCCAACGACACCGAGTTCGGCTTGGCGGCGTATTTCTATACCGCAAACTTGGGGAGGGTGTTCCGCGTCGGTGAGGCCCTGGAGTACGGCATTGTAGGTGTGAACACCGGAATCATCAGCTCTGAAGCCGCGCCCTTCGGCGGTATCAAGGCTTCAGGTGTCGGCCGGGAAGGTTCCAAGTACGGTATCGAGGACTACCTCGAAATCAAGTACCTGTGCCTGGCAGGCATCTAACAGGCAGTTACCCCGCCATTTCCGATCAACCACTTTCTTCGTGACCGCAAGGGCATCGCCCTGCGGTCCAGATAACGCTGTGTCGTAAAACATAAAAACAAGGATAAATCGACATGTACATCTCTTGGAAACTGCCGTTGGGGCTCGGCTCCTTCGAGCGTTCGCCCTGGTTTTTTCAACGATCAGTTGGAAACTCCATTCAGGCTGTAAACCTAATGTCTATTCCACCTTATGCCGAAGGAATTCAGGAGGTAATTCGCCAATACCTTGCAGGTAGCTTTCGAGAAAATCGCGCAACACGCGAACCTTTGTCGAAAAACGTCGATTGGGAAGGTAGGCCATGTAAATTTTCCTTCCTGTCAGGTTCAAGCATTGCAGCGCACGCAGCCCGGATTGCCGTTGGGTATCGGGCATATCCGTACACAAACCCATGACTATGTTCGTCACGGCACGCTCACGCTGTTTGCGGCGATGGATTATCTGCAAGGTCGACTGATCAGCCGCATTGAAACTCAACACCGACAGCAGGAGTGGTTGGCCTTCCTGAAAAAGATCAACCGCGAAACCCCCAAGGGTCTGCGACTGCACTTGTTCGTGGATAATTACGCCACGCACAAACATCCAGTGGTCAAGGAATGGCTCAAGCGACCTCCGCGATTTCACACGCACTTCACCCCGACATCCAGCTCCTGGATGAACATGGTTGAACGCTTCTTCCGAGATATCACCGTTTTCTTACGTGATGGCAGCTTCAGTTCGACACGCGAATTGGCCAGTTCCAGTACCACGTTTCTAGCGTTACACAATGCTCAGCCAAGCCTATACGTCTGGAATGCAAAAGGTGAAGACATCTTGCGCAAGATCCAGCGTGCACGAAAGGCGATGGCATCACAGTCTAAGGAGAACGCTTTTTCTGAGACTGCACACTAGCTAAGTGCTGCTTACGCCAGGACCTCGGCCAGTAGATCGAAGACGATGCGGATACGCCGTGCGGTGCGCAACTCGCGGTGGGTGACCAGCCAGATCGGCAGCGGCACGGGGGCGAAATCCTCCAGCACGCGAACCACGCCCGGGGTTTTCCGCGCGATTTCCTCCATCATCGCGCCGATACCCAGGCCCTGGCGCACCATTTCCCAGTAGGTCACGGAGTTGTCTGCGTAACTGCGAAAGTTCGCGCTGCTCAGCAGCAGGCCGTGAGCATGCAAGTGGCGCAGGTAGTGGCCAGCGCGGTCCATACCGATGAAGTCGTGCTGCACCGCCTCTTCAGCCGTACGCGGCAAGCCATGCTCACGCACCCAGCTCTCGGACGCATAGAAGCAGGCGGAACTCTGCCGGACCAAGCGGCCGATCAGTTCCGGTTGCTCGGGGCGGACATGGCGGATGGCGATGTCGGCCTCGCGGCGCTGCAGATCGCTGAAGCCGTCCGAGGCGACCACCTCAACCAGAATGCCGGGGGCAGCCTGGCGGATATGCAGAAGGATCTTCGGCATCAGGTACGCCGCCACGGCGTCGCTGGTGGCCACCGACACCACCCCCTCGACATCTTCCGAGCGCCCGGTCGCGGCCAAACCCAGCTCATGCGCCGCCGCGCCCATCACCCGGGCATGCTCCAGCAGCTCCAGCCCTGTGGTGGTCAGCGCCATGGCTTTGCCGACCCGCTCGAACAGCGTCACCCCCAGCGCCAGTTCCAAGGCGGCGACCTGACGACTGAGGGTCGGTTGCGACTGCCCGAGCTTGCGTGCGGCCGCCGACAGCGAGCCGGTTTCCGCCGTCTCGAGAAAGGCCCGCAACTGATTCCAGTCGACCTTATCCATACGTAAATGTATATGTTGTCTGCAATTTATCGCAATACCCCGTAGTGATTCGCAAGGATAGCATCCGCACTGATGTTGGCTTTCGCCCGCAATCTACGCACAGGACGCGTCCCCATGCACTCACCCATCACCTCCACCAGCGACCACCGCGCCGAAGCCGCAACCTCTGCTGCCGTGGCCAGCAAGGCAGGCTTCTGGAACAGGATTGCGCGCAAATACGCGAACGATCCGATTGCTGACATGGCCGGTTACGAACGGACGTTGCAGCGCGTGCAAGCGCTGCTGAGTGCGGAGCATGAGGTGCTAGAAGTCGGTTGCGGTACGGGCACCACCGCCCTGCGCCTGGCCCCTGGAATACGCCGGCTAGTGGCCACCGATGCGGCTGAGCAGATGATCGCTATTGTAGGCGAAAAGCTCGCCAGCCAGCCACTGCCCCACCTGCAATTCAAGGTAGCCAACGCCGATGCAGCGCTAACCGAACAGCACGCCTACGACGCCGTACTGGCATTCAACATGCTGCATCTGCTGACGGACCTGCCGCACACCTTGCGCTTGGCGGTGAATGCTCTGAAGCCAGGCAGTTTGCTGATCTCGAAGACGCCCTGCCTGAGTGAGATGAACCCACTGATACCCAAACTGGTGCTGCCGCTGATGCGCGCACTGGGCAAGGCACCCCATGTGCTGTGCTTTAGCGCCGAGCAATTGCAGGCTGCCATGACTCAGCAAGGTCTGGAAATCCTTTCCGTCGAGCGACATGGCAGTAAAGGCAAAGATTGTCGGGTGTTTATCGTGGCGCGCAAGCCCGATGACCGCGTGATCAACGCCTGAATAGCCCGCTGTAATTGACGATTTTCACCACCCGGACCTGCTGGTCCGTCCCTATGTCGCACCCACTGAAAACATTGGAGCTTGCCATGTACCTTCGCCCTATCACCGCCCTGACCACAGCTGTGCTACTGCTGTCCGGCTGTGCCGCCACCATCGACCAAGGCGGCCTGGAACAACGCACGGCCCAGGCCATCGGCCAACCCACTGGGCAGTTCACCATCACCGAGCGCAGCGAGGAAACCGGCGGGCGCATCAACTACACCGTCAACACCAAGGACGGCGGCACTTACCGTTGCTACATGTACTCGGCCACCGGCTTCCAGAAGGCCATGAGCTTTGGCCAGACGCCCCATTCGGACGCCATCTGCACCACCATGGCGGGCACCCCAGCCGTTAGCGGGCAGCGCAGCAATACTTCCGGCGGCACGTGCAATGCCCTGCTGCAGGCCGCCGGGCGCTGCTAACTGCCAATCTCTACCGGTCAGCACTGGCGCGGCCCAGCGCTGACCGGCGGCGTCGCCGATGGGCTCGGAGCGATCCAATAGCTGCGATAGGCAGCATCACCCGAGATCATGTGTATGGATGACTAACAGCCATCAACCACTGCAGATGGTGATGCCATAAGAGGATTGTTCCTGCATTTGCCTCTACTATTTCTTCGGTTTGCGCAACAGGTTTCAGCTTGAGAGTTTTTCTTTGAATCTACCCATCAGCATTTCAGCCGCTTGCTAAAGCCGAGCAAAGCCCCGAGTAGCAGGCCGCACTGCAGCCAGACGTGTGCCAGCAGCAGCGGACTTTGTTCGGCCGCCACCAGCTGCATCGGCAGGCTGATCGCCGAACCGCTCTGCACCCGCACCAGCAGGGTATGCGGGCCCTGGCCGAGGCGCGGCAGGTTAAGGATGAAATGCGGCGTCGGTTCGCCACGCTGCTGTTTTGAGGAATAGGGTGTATTTTCAGCTCGCGTCCGTAACGGCTCAAAATCTCCATTTAGGATAGTCACGCTTATTACCTGCGTTTCTGGACTTGGTCGCATCTATTTCCATAACTAATCGCAACTATTTCCTCAGTTCGAAGCGAGAAAACTCGGCCTCCAGCGCATTGCAGTCGCATTAATTAACAAAACCTACAGTTTCGGCGCTTCGTGCGGAAGCTGCATCTAACCCCGTTCTTAAGGACTGTAGGTGCAGGCAGAGGGCCAAAGACTACCTCGTACTGACTATTTTTTGCATCAATTCCAATTGAGTTCAACTACGCGCAGTGTGAATTGGTGATCCTCTGCGAGCGAACTGGCGGGTCCAACCATTGAAGCCGGATACCGCTGCGAGCGATCTAAATATTTCAGATGTACTAAAAATCAGGAGAAAAAAGCTTCCGAGCGTTGTTGCGCTGGGTCCTTGTGTCTGAGCGGTTGCTGCCAAGCTAGCTGCGCCTGGACTTCAGCTACTGCATCCAAGACTCTCTGCGCCCAGCGCTCATCTTCCGGATGCACGACAACCACGCGAAAACCGTGGTCATCACCTTCAATCCGCACGCCTTCGGAATCATCGACATGCAAGTCGATATCGAATGCTGGCGGAAATTTCGAGGGGGCGTTCGACAGCCCATGCACCGTCAGGGCACGGTTATGCCGCACACTGTTGACCACGCCGTCGACGCGGATACCGTAAAGCAATAGCCAACGCCGGATGTAGGACGGCGTGCGACCCGACGACGTGTAGACCCAGATACTGCAGCCCTGGCGACGTAACTCTCGGGTCAGGGAGCGTGTTCCGATACGCAACGGCTCACCCAGCCAACGGTGGACACAGGCCGGCAGCCGGCTTTTCTCGACTGCGCAGTGGTGGAGTTGGCAGGCCAGCGTGTCATCGATATCGAACGAAATCCGTATGCGCGGACGCCTGAACACGGGCATCGGGATGGTACACTGGATGGCTTGCCATACCCGGCTGCCGGAAGTTCGGCATTTAGCGAGCATTGGATACCAGCTCATCAACGGCCTCCCTGATGGACGGGCAAGGGCTTGTCTTTGAGAAAAAACTTCATTGGATCAGGCGCCTGTTCTTCCAGGAAGGCAGCATATTTTTTCTTGATCTTGGGCAATTCGTACAACGCCTTGACTCCATGCTTGGCGGAGTTGCGTATGACCGAGGATGGGTTGAAGTAGCCCTCGGCGTTTTCCAGCGTCAGCACGAACGGCGGCAAACCTGCGCGCATAAGCAAATAGCTGACGATGAGCGACCCACTGCGGTTGTTTCCTTCAATGAACAATTGCGGCTTGCTGAGGATGCGCACATACACGCCGGCTGCACGCTTCCAGACTGATTCACTGCGATACGCGCAGTACCAATTGAACAAGTCTTTGATTCCACCCTCCACATTGTTGAAGAAGTGTTGCTCGGTGGCCGCCAGGTGTTGAGCGTATTCCAGCCGGCGAGCCGGGTCTCGGCCGCAGAGCACCGTGGCGTTGATTTCCAGCATCAGATTCAACTGTTGAAGATCAAACAGGTCGACACCCCGTGCGATGTAGTCGTCAATCAGCGCATAGCCATCCAGCACGTTCTGCAGCACTTCGTCCGTCAAGGGGTCACGCGGTTCGGTGAAGTGCCTGCTGAGCTCAGCAAAACGACTTTGCACCTCACGCAGTGCACGTTCAATCGCTGGCAAATCAAGACGACGCTTCGCAGACATTGGCAATCCTGATGAAAGAGGTGGGGAGGGTAAAGCGACCGAATGCACGCCAATGTCGTTGGCCCTTGGCTGCATTCGGTCGTGACCGGACGGTTGTTGGTCAGCTGAATTTTCCGCTGATGTAATCGCTCGTCATTTGCTCACGCGGATTGTCGAAGATCTGGGCGGTCGGTCCCATCTCAACCAGATAGCCGGTACGCGTGCCCTGCGAAATATCCACCGAGAAAAATGCCGTAGTGTCAGCGACACGGATGGCCTGCTGCATGTTGTGGGTGACCAGCGCGATGGTGTAATCCTTCTTCAGCTCGACCATCAACTCTTCGACACGGCGGGTGGCAATCGGGTCGAGTGCCGAGCACGGCTCATCCAGCAACAGGACTTCCGGTTCGGTGGCGATGGCGCGGGCGATACACAGTCGTTGCTGCTGGCCGCCCGAGAGGGACAGGCCGCTGACCTTGAGTTTGTCCTTGACTTCATCCCACAGCGCGGCGCCCTGCAAGGCGTGCTTGACGCGGTCACCCAGGTCGCCCTGATAGCGATTGAGGCGCAGGCCAAACGCAACGTTATCGAAAATGCTCATCGAGAACGGGTTCGGCTGTTGAAACACCATCCCGATATAGCGGCGCACGACCACTGGATCGACGCCCTTGCCATAGACGTCCTGGCCGAGGAAATGCACATGGCCTTCGAAACGAAAGCCTTTCACCAGATCATTCATTCGATTGAGGCTGCGCAACACCGTACTTTTGCCGCAGCCGGAGGGGCCGATGAATCCGGTGATCTTGTTTTTTTCGATTGGCACATGGCTGTCACGTACCGCCATGAAGTTGCCGTAGAAAATCTTGTCCAGCTTGCAGTCCATGACCACAGGTACCTGGGCCTCGAGCGGAGCGACTTTTTGCGCAGATAATACATTCACACTATTTGCTCCCTTTCTCAAAACTTTGGCTTGCCGAAAATACGGCTGACGATATTCACGATCAGCACGATCATCACCAACACCAGTGATGCCGCCCAGGCGAGCTCAAGCTGATTGTCGAACGGCATGCCGGAGAAGTTGTAAATCAGTACGGCCAGAGACGCGGTCGGATTCATCACCGCCAGGTTGCCGTCGTGGTAGATCCAGTAGTTGCTGAACAGGGCGGTAAACAGCAACGGCGCGGTTTCGCCAGCGGCGCGGGCCACCGCCAGCATTACGCCGGTCAGGATCGCCGGCAGGCCGGTAGGCAACACGATTTTCCAGATCACCTGCGATCGGGTGCAGCCCATGCCGTAGGCGGCATCCTTCATGATCTTGGGCACCATCCGCATCGACTCTTCAGCGGTGAGCACGACGATAGGCAGCATCAGTACGGCCAGTGCCACGCCGCCCGCCGGTGCCGAGTAGGTACCGGTGGTCATCACCACCAGGGCGTAGGCGAAAACCCCGGCCAGAATCGATGGCAGACCGGTGAGCATCTTGGCGGCGAAGCGCGCGGCGTTGGCCAGCTTGCTGTCCGGTCCCAGTTCAGCCAGAAAGATGGCCGCCATGATGCCGACCGGCACCGCGATTGCAGCCGCGATACCGACCATGACAAAGGTGCCCGCCATCGCGTTGCCGAATCCGCCGCCCGTCTCGAACCCGGTTGGCGGCAGTTCGGTGAACACCTCAAGGCTGAGGCGGGCACCACCCCGCGTGATCAGCATGTAAAGAACGGAAATCAGGGGCACGCTGGCCAGCAGGGCGCCAGCCCAGACCAGCGTGGTCAGCACCAGACTGCGCAGGGCGCGGCCTTCGAATTTGCGCTGCAGGCTTGGCAGCGCGTTGGAGGTGGACGTGAGGTCAGTCATCATTTAGTACCACGCTGGGCATAGACCATGATCATGGAGCCGATGATGTTCACGATCAGGGTGATCATCATCAGGACCAGTGCGGCATACATCAAAACCTCAATCTCGGTCGGTCCCGCCTCGGGGAAATTCAGCGCCAACAAGGCGGCCAGCGTATTGGCGGGTGCAAACAGAGAAAGGGAAATATTGTTCGAGTTGCCTACCAACATGGCCAGGGCCATCGTTTCACCCAAGGCCCGGCCCAGACCCAGCACCAGCGAGCCGAAAATGCCGGTGGCAGCGGAGGGCACCATGACCTTGAGAATCGCTTCCCAGTGGGTGGTGCCCATGCCATAGGCCGCCTGCTTGGTTTTCATCGGAACACCGGTGAGGGCATCCTGCGAAACGGCGGCAATGGTCGGCAGAATCATGATGGCAAGTACCAGCGCGGCAGGTAACAGTCCCGGTCCGCTCAAGGTCGTGCCGAAAAAGGGGATCCAGCCAAGTTCACTGTTCAGCCAATTCGTGAGGGGACGAATGGCCGGGATCACCACGTAGATGCCCCACAGGCCATAAACGACGCTGGGAATGGCCGCGAGCAATTCGACAATGGTGCGAAAAACCGCCGCCAGTTTCGCGGGCAGGAAATCCTGGGTCAGGAAAATCGCCATGCTGACGCCGAAAAAGCCTGCGATCATCAAGGCGATGAAGGCGCTGTAGAGCGTGCCCCAAATGGCCGGCAGAATGCCGTACTTGCCCTGGTTCACGTCCCACACGGTCCCCAAAAGGACGTCAAAACCGTGTTTCTCCATGCCCGGAAGTGCCTTGCGTCCCACCTCGAACACCAAGGCAAAGACCAGCGCCAGAACGAGAACCACACCGATGCGCGCCAGTGCGCGGAAGGTGCGATCAACCAGAAAATCCTTTGCAGACGGTGGACGGCAGGCGGAATCCGGATTGACCGGTACGACAAATGGCTTGTTCATGGGCTGTTCCGGCGTAGGGGAGAACGCTCTCGGCGAGGCTGGAAGCACACGCCGAGAGGTCTCGCGAGCGTCACTGGATGTTGGCGGAAGCTTTGCGAACCTGATCGACGACTGATTGCGGCAGGGGGATGTAGCCCAACGAATCGGCGATTTTCTGACCTTCAGTCAGGCTGTACTCGACCATTTCACGCATGGCTTTGGCCTTGGCCGGGCTTTCGTTCTGCTTGCGGAAGATCATCCAGGTGTAGGAAGTGATCGGGTAGGACTTGGCGCCATCCGGATCAGGCAGCCAGGCTACCAGGCTTTCAGGCATCTTCACCGCAGCCAGAGCCTCGGCACCGCTCTCGGCATTCGGCACAACGTAGTGACCGGCCTTGTTCTGCAATTGGGCAAAGTCGACCTTGGCCAGCTTGGCGAAGCCGTACTCGATGTAGCCAATGGCGCCTGGGGTCTGGCGTACGGTAGCGGTCACGCCATCGTTTTTAGGCGATTTGATGAATTTGTCACTGGCTGGCCAGTTGACGGTGTTGCCTTCACCCAGCTCCTGCTTGAACGCCGGGTTGATTGCCGCCAAGTGCTTGGTGAATACCGCGGTGGTACCGCTGGAGTCTGCACGCACGACAACGGTGATTGGTGTAGCAGGCAGTTTCAGCTCCGGGTTGGCCGCGACGATCTGCGGGTCGTTCCATTGGGTGATCTTGCCCAGGAAAATGTTGGAGTAAACATCGCGCGGCAATTTCAGCCCTTTAGGACTGCCTGGCAGGTTATAGGCCAGGACGATTTCACCCGCAGTCATCGGCAGCAATTGCGCGCCTTCGGCAACCTTGGCGATGTCCTCGTCTTTCATCGCCGAGTCGCTGGCGGCGAAATCAACGGTTTTGTTCAGAAAGTCCTGCACACCTGCACCGCTGCCCTTGGATTGATAATCCACGGTGACGCCAGCGGTTTTCTTGCTGAAATCCTTGAACCAAGTGAGGTAAATCGGAGCCGGAAAACTGGCGCCGGAACCTGTCAGGCGAACGCTTTCTGCAGCGAAAGACACTGAGGTTGCACAAAGAGAAACCGTAATGGCGAGCGCAGCAGACTTCATCAAATTTTTCATCGAAGGAACTCCTTGTGATAGCGGGCTCCGGAACTCTGCAACAATCTTGTTACGCTTTTATGAAAATCGGATGGCACAAGATCCCGCTGACTGACTTGTCTGCCAGCTCGATATCGCCTTGCACCCGTAGCGCCCTTGATACGAGCCTGCTTTGAAGCAAAAGTTTTTGTAATTACTTCGTAACAAAGTACGACTAACACTGACTCAGGCCCTTCCCGACGCGAGTTGCTCCCATGCTATCAACCGAAGACACCCTGATACAGCGCATCCACCGTGAGCTGCTTGATCACAGTGACGAAGAGCTGGAACTGGAATTATCCGAAGACGGCACTGACCTGAATGCTCTGTTCGATGAGCAGGTAGAGGAAGGAAGTGAGAAGGAAGCTCGAAGAGTTTATTTCAGCAAGCTATTCCGCCTGCAAGGCGAATTGGTGAAGCTGCAAAGCTGGGTGGTAAAGACAGGCCACAAAGTAGTCATTCTGTTCGAAGGTCGTGATGCTGCGGGCAAAGGTGGTGTCATCAAACGCATTACCCAACGGCTCAATCCTCGCGTGTGTCGGGTTGCCGCTTTGCCTGCACCCAATGACCGCGAACGTACTCAGTGGTATTTCCAGCGCTACGTCTCACACCTGCCAGCAGCGGGTGAGATCGTGCTCTTCGACCGTAGTTGGTACAATCGCGCAGGCGTCGAACAGGTGATGGGTTTTTGCAACGCCGATCAGTACGAAGAGTTCTTCCGCACCGTGCCAGAGTTCGAAAGAATGCTTGCACGCTCCGGCATTCAGCTAATCAAATATTGGTTCTCCATTTCCGACCAGGAACAGCACCTGCGCTTTCTCAGTCGCATTCACGACCCGCTCAAGCAGTGGAAACTCAGCCCCATGGATCTGGAGTCCCGTCGGCGCTGGGAAGCCTATACCAAGGCCAAGGAAGTGATGCTGGAACGCACCCACATCGCCGAAGCGCCATGGTGGGTGGTGCAAGCCGATGATAAGAAGAAAGCAAGACTTAACTGCATCCACCACCTGCTCGGGCAGATGCCCTATGAAGAAGTAGAGTTACCGGTGATCGAACTACCGCAACGCGTAAGACAGGAGGATTACTCCCGCAGTCCGACGCCACCGGAACTCATCGTTCCTCAAGTCTATTAAAGAGAGGCTGGAGCGGGGCGCCCTTCGATTGGAGAGCAGCATTCGAAGCCGGATAGCCTAAACGACCGCCTCGCAAGCCTTCTAATTGCGGTGAAATCGGGGCACAGTGCCCCGGCATTTATAAGTCAGAAGCGAACGTGGCGTCCCCCTGTAACTGATGAGCGTCAGCGGTCTTCTGGCGACCCACCTTGAACCATGCGGCGTACAACGCCGGGACGAAGAAAATCGTCAGCACCGTTGCCACCGTAAGGCCGCCCATGATCGCAATTGCCATAGGCCCCCAGAACACGCTGCGCGTCAGCGGGATCATTGCAAGTACGGTGGCCAGCGCCGTCAGCATCACCGGACGGGCCCGGTGAATGGCGGCATCCAGCACAGCATTCCACGGGTCTCGCCCTTCGGCGATCTCGATTTGTACTTGATCGATCAGGATCACCGCGTTCCGCATGATCATGCCACCCAGTGCGATGATGCCCAGGATCGCAACGAAGCCCAGCGGCGACTGGAACACCAGCAGCGCCGGCACCACGCCGATCAGGCCCAGCGGTGCGGTCAGCATCACCATCCACATGCGGGAGAAGTTCTGCAGTTGCAGCATGAGTAACAGCAGGATGGTGATTAACATCAACGGAGCCACCGCGAGTAACGCCTTGTTGGCCTTGTCACTTTCCTCAACTGCTCCTCCCACATCGATGCGGTAACCGGTCGGCAGCTTGACTTCGATGTCCTTAAGCAACGGCTGGATTTCCTGCGTCACCGATACACCCTGCTCTCCATCCTTCACGTCGGCACGCACAGTGATCGCCATGTCTCGGTTGCGGCGCCACAGTACCGGCTCTTCCAGTTCTGAGCGCACCTGTGCGACCTGCGACAGCGGCACCACAGTTCCCTGGCGTGTGTAAAGGTTAATGTTTTTCAGTGTGTCGAGATTCAAGCGTTCCTCTGGCACGGCACGGGCCACGATGTCGATCAGGTCCTCGCGCTCCCGCAGTTGCGACAGGGTTGCGCCGTTCATCACGGTCTGGGTCGCCAGCGACACGTCGGCCGGCGTGAGGCCAAGCGCGCTCGCCTTGTCCTGATCAAGCTCCACTTTCAGCGTACGCACAGGGTCGTTCCAGTCGAGCTGGAGGTCGCGCACCTTCGGGTTGGACGCAACTACCTTCTCCACGTCGCGGGCGATCTTACGCACCACCTGGGTATCGGGGCCTACGACGCGGAACTGCACCGGGTAGCCGACAGGTGGTCCCAACTCGAGCCGGGTCACGCGCACCCACGCCTGTGGGAATTGTTGGTCAGCCGAGGCCACCAGCCGCGCACGTACCCGCTCGCGTGCATCCAGGTCCTTAGTCATCACAACAAACTGGGCAAATCCAGGATTGGGTAGCTCGGGGTTGAGCGAGAGATAGAAGCGCGGCGCGCCGGCGCCGGTGTAGGCGGTATAGAAACGCACGTCTTCGTCCTTCGCCAGGATCTCCTCCATGTGCTTGACCTGCTCGGTCGTCGCGGCGAACGAGGAGCCTTCCTTGACGCGCAGGTCTATGACCAGTTCAGGGCGCGAACTGTTGGGGAAGAATTGCTGCGGCACGAGCTTGATACAGGCCAGAGCAAGTACCAGAGCGGAAACCGTCGCACCGATGACCACCCAGCGACGCTCGATGGCGGTGTCGATCAGGCGGCGCAGGCTGCGGTAAAACTTCGTGTCGTGCGGATCACCGTGCTGGTGGGTGCCCAAGTCGTTGGGCAGCATCTTGACCGCCAGGTACGGTGTGAAGATGCCGGAACAGATCCACGAGAACAGCACCGCGGCGCCAACGATCCAGAAAATGCCACCCGCGTACTCGCCGGTGGTGGATTTTGAGAGGCCGATCGGCAGGAAGCCCACGACCGTGATGAGTGCGCCGGTCAGGCGCGGCATCGCGGTGGACTGATAGGAGAAGGCGGCCGCTTTTACGCGGTCCATGCCGGTTTCCATCTTCGCCACCATCATCTCGATGGCGATGATGGCGTCATCCACCAAAAGTCCCAACGCGATAATCAGCGAGCCGAGCGAAATACGCTCGAGGTTCCAACCCATCGCCAACATCACCAGCGCTACGCCGCCTAGCACCAGCGGCACCGTGGCCGCGACCACGAGGCCGGCGCGCCAGCCCAGGCTGGCCAGGCTCACCGCGATCACGATGATCAGCGCCTCGGCCAGCGCGCGCCCGAAATCCAGGATTGCATCCCTCACCGTGGTGGGCTGGTCGGCCACGAGTTCCAGTTCCACGCCATGCGGGAGCTCCGACTGGATCCCGGCGACGGCTGTGTCCATCGCCTTGCCAAGGTCCACGATGTTGCCGTCGCTGGTCATCGTGATGCCGAGCATCAGCACGGGCTGGCCGTTGTGACGGACCGTGTAGGTGGGCGGATCTTCGAAGCCACGTGTAACGGTCGCAATGTCGCCGAGCTTGATCTGCCGCCCGCCCGCAGAGATGGGCACGTTGCGAATCGCCGCTTCGCTGGCGAACTGGCCGCTCACGCGCACCATCACGCGGTCGCCGCGGGTATCGATCTGACCGGCGGGCACCATGGCGTTCTGGCTCTTGAGGCTTTCGGCAATGGCCAGCGGTGTGATGCCCAGCGCAGCCAGGCGCTCATGCGAGAACTCGACGTAGACACGCTCGGCCTGTTTGCCGATGACATCGATCTTCTTGACCATCGGCACCTTCAGCATCTGGCGCTTGATGTCCTCGGCCGCGTCCGACAGGTCAGCTTGGCCGACGCCATCGCTCTTGACTGCGTACATCAGACCATACACGTCGCCGTACTCGTCGTTCAGGATCGGGCCGATCACGCCGTCAGGCATCTCGAGGCTCAGGTCGTTGAGTTTCTTGCGCGCCTGGTACCAGGCTTCTCGCTGGTCAGCCTTGGAAGTGCCGCCGCGCACGGTGAGCGTCATACCTGCGTAGCCTTGGCGCGCGTAGGTGACAACCTTCTCGAAGTTGTCGATCTGCTCGAATTTCTTCTCCATACGGTTGAGGACCTGGTCCTGCAACTGCTGGGCAGTGGCGCCTGGCCAGATGACCATGGCGGTCATGGACGGAACAGAAAAGTTCGGATCCTCGAGTTGGCCGAGCTTGGTGAAGCTGAAGGCGCCGGCTGCTGCGACAATGAGGAGCATGAAGAGGACGATGGCGCGATGGCGCAGCGCCCAGTCGGTGAGGTTGAAGTTGTTCATCGGGTGGCCTGCTGCGTGGTACTCGCGTCAACGATCGCCGTGCCGGGGAGGGCGACCGTCAGTCCGGACGTCATCTTCTGGACGCCGGCGGTGACGACCAATACGCCAGCCTGCGGCCCGGAGACGAGCACCTCGTCGTTGCGATAGCCCCAAACGGCCACACGCTCCAGTTCGACGATGCCTGCCGGATCCTTGCCCGTGGGCGTGACCACCCATAGCGCCGGCTGACCGCCGCTCTGCGTCAATGCCGTGGCTGGCACTGCCGCCACAGTGACACTTGTCATGACTCGCTCGGCCGTCACGGTGGCGGTGGCACCCAGCGGCAGCGCCTGCAACGGCTTGAGCCGCGCGCGATAGGTGCGCGTCTGTGCTGCAGCCTGTGGCGACAGCTCACGCAACGTGACATCGAAGATCTCGTTCGGCGCACTGGCCAGCGAGGCCTTGAAACGCGCGTCCTTGAAGACGGCCAGTTGATCCTCGGGCACGTCGATGACGATCTCGGATTCGCCCGGATTCGCGATCAAGACAACCGGTTGCCCTTCCGGTACGACCTGTCCGGCCTCAAAGCGGACAGCCGTGACGACGCCGCTGCGCGAGGCGCGCAGCACGGTGTACTTGAGCCGGTTGCGCGCGAGTTCGAGCTTTCGCGCCTCGGCCTCGGCGGTCGCATGCGCGGTTTGGGCATTGGTCTGCGCGCGCTCGGCGTCGGCCGCACTGACCGAGCCGTCAGCCTTCAGCGCGGTCAGGCGCTGGCGGTCCGAGTCGGCTTGGCGCGTCTGCTCGACGGCAACCGACCACTGTTGTCGCGATGCTTCCTCAGCGAGGCGGTAGTCACTGTCATCCAGCACAGCCAAGATGTCGCCTTCACGCACAAACTGGCCTACATCGACCTTGCGCTGGGCTACCTTGCCGCCCACGCGGAAGGCCTGGTCGACTTCATGTCGCGACTGTACGGTGCCCACATAGCGACTGATGTCGCGGGCATTGTCGTAGCTGATTGCAGCGGTGCGCACCGGTCGTGGCGCCTGCACGGTGGGCTGGTCGGGGCTACACGCGGACAGCATGACGGCGACGGCCAAGGCGCCGGCCGCAGTAAGGGAATTCTTCAAGACGGTTCCTCTTTGGAAAACGACAGATACTTAGGAAAGTGGTGGCCGGTCGGCTTTGGCGGATGCGGTTGAGTTGGCGGGTTGTTCGAACACCTGCCAGCCCCCGCCCAGTGCCTTGTAGAGCTGCACGCTGTCGAGCAGCAGGCGGGTGTTGCTTTCGTTGGAATTCAGGCGTGCCGCCAGGCGCGCCCGTTGCGAATCCAGCAGTGGCAACAGGTCGATTTGCCCGCGGTTATAGAGCGACTGGGCGCGGTTCTGCGCAGCCTCCGCGGACGCGGCGGCCAATTGAAGCGACCCGGAGCGGCGGCGTTCCTGCGCAAGCGTGACAAGGGCGTTTTCCACATCCTCGAGCGCCCGTACGATGCCGTCCTCGGCGCGTAGCAGCGCCTCTTGTTGAGCGCTTTCGGCAGCATCATTGATTGCTTGCGTGCGCCCGGCGTTAAAGAGCGGCATCGCCAGCAGGCCCGCCACGTTGGTGAAGCGCGCAACGCCGAGATCGGCGCCGTTCAGGCTCAAGCCCTGGCGGCCGAAGGAGGCATCGAGGAACAGCCGCGGAAACCACTCGGCCGCGGCCTGCTTGCGGCGCGCATTGGCTGCATCGAGCTGCGCCATCATCGCCAGCACGTCAGGTCGGCGTTGCAGCAGCTCGGCGGGCTGGCCCGGCTTGGCCTCGGGCACCACTGTCACATCGCTAATCGAAGTCTGGATGTTCGCGGTATTGAAGGACTGGTCGGCAATCAGCACCGCGATACGATGGCGCGACACAGCCACCTGCGTTTCCAGCGGCGGAATCTGCGCCCGCGCCGACAAGGCGTCGGTCTGCGCACGTTCGACGTCGAAGGCGGATGCCAGCCCCACCTGCTGGCGAGCGGAAACCAGACGCAGTGTCTCGTCCTGCATCGCTGAGATGGCGCGCAGCGTCGCGACCTGGCGTTGCGCGCCGACCAGTGTGAAGTAGTTGCTGACGACGTCGCTCATCACCAGCAGGCGTACGCCGCGCATGCTGTGCTCCGCGGCCAGCGCATCGGCGTCGGCCGCCGCTGCGCCGGCGCGCAGGCGGCCGCTCAGGTCGAGCTCCCACGAGACGTCCAGGCCCGCACTGGTGGTCTTGGTATCCGGATAACCCTGTTTCGTGGCCGAGCTGTAGCCGCTGCTGCGATCACTGCCGGAGGCGGATGCGCCGACACTCGGGAACAGCCATGAACGGCTGACCGTTTCGCCGGCACGCGCGGCGCGCAGGCGCTCGGCGGCAATCTTGACGTCGCGATTCTCGCGCGCTGCCCGGCGCACCAGATCCGTCAGCACGGGGTCGTGGTAGACCTCCCACCATGCCGCCTCGGGTTCCATTTCGGAGGCCGTGCTCGTGGAGAAGTTGCTCGGCAGTTCTACCGACGGCGTGAGCACCTCCGTGGAGCAACCGTTCAAGACCAGGGCAACAGACGCGGCGAGCGCTGCCCCCATGACGACGCTGACCACGCGTTCGGCATATTGCAGGGGCGTCTGCCCGTTGCGGGTCAACAGATGGGAAGTTGGAAGTCGCGACATCGGATTGGACTCGTGAAGATTCGAGGTGGCATCAGCGTAGGGCTCGGTGTGCGCGAAGTCGTCAGCGAAGGGTCGCCGTTCGGTCGCCATATCGAGCGCTCGTTCGTGGTGGAGGCGTCACTCGTCGCCGGCATCGGCCATGTGCTCGCCGGCTGCCAGCGCGAGGTCCGAGGCAATCGACTCCAGCAGTTCTTCGGCGGAGGAAAACTCGCGTTGTCGTCCGGTGACCAGGTTTTCGAGGCGGCCCACCAGGGCCCCCGGCGCGGCGTCGCTACGCAGCTTCACTACGTACGAGCGGCGGCTCGGGTATTTGGATTCAGGGTTCAGGATCATCGCGGACCAGGGGGCAAGAAAGTTCGACGACAGCGTAAGCGTCCCCCTGGGGCGAGTCGTAAGCGAAAGGTCAGACTTCGGTCGGGACAGTAATCCTTACCGCAGAGAAATCGCGCCGCTTCACGCCGGCTTGGCAGCGTGAATCAGCGAGCGCGCACGTTTCGCCAGCTCGGTTCCGTCAGTTTCCGGCGACTGGTCAACCAGCGTGGCCAATGCCTGTTGGTCCTCGGCCGTAGCGTCAGGGTGCTCGCACAGTTCGACCAGCGCTTGCAGCTCCAGCCACGATGCTTCCTGGGCGCGAGCCTCTTCAACCGCGCGCCGCACCGCAGCGATGCCGGCGTCGGGCTGACCCTGTGCTCGCGAGATCGCTGCCTCCAGCAGCAATAGCTGCGGCAGGTAGACGCGCTCGCCCAGTTCCGCGCCCACCCGAAATGCTTCCTGCAGCTCGACTTGCGCTGCGTTGCAATCACCTGCGAGCAGCAGCGCTTCGGTGGCGTAGCCGAGCACCTCGCTGGCACCGGAGCGCATTCCAAGCCCGGTGTGTTCTTCATAGGCCTCGCGGATGCGACGGTAGCCGTCGCGCGGTGCACCGTTGCGCGCGTCGGCCCAGCCACGCCACCAGCGACAAGCCGTTCGCCCCAGTGCGAGCGAATACTCATCGACCAACTTCTGCATGTCGTCAGCCAGCGCGGCTACACGCACGTGGTTTCCCATCCGCACCTCGATCAACACCTCCTGCCAGGCGGCGACCAGCCAGGTCATGGGTTGGCGCAACGCCTGCGCGCGTACCCGCGCCTGCTGCCTGTGGACTCGGGCTTGCTCAACCAGACCAGAACGCACGAGTTCTATAGCCAGCATGCCGTGCAGCATGACCTGAGGATCAGCCGCAAAAACCTCGTTCGTCCCGATGTCCAGCGGTTCGGCGATCGCGAGGGCGCGTTCCAGCCAGCGGCGAGTCGTTTTCGTGCGTCCCTGGAGGTGATGCACCTCGCCCTGGACGATGCACGCCGCCAGCATGAGCTCTTGATCATTTGCCTCGCAGGAGAGGGCTTCGGCACGCTCAGCCACTTCGAGCGCCAACGCATAGTCGCCGCGCAGACCAAGCAGATAGCCGAACCCGTGCAGCAGACGACCGCGCATGGGGTGTTCGGGGACATCCGCCAACAGCCTGTATGCACGTTCGAAGGCGCTTTTTGCTTCGCTGCCGACACCGAACATGTGGAAAGCCGAAACTCCTTGCAGCGTGGCCAGGGTGATTTCGAGCGCATTGCGCTCCGTCCCTTCGGGAGCCTGCATCAACAGGACCAAGGCACGCTCAGTGAGGCCGATGCACAAGTCCGGGCTGAAGTGCAGTAGTGCGGCTTCCGCGGCCTCGGCGTAATAACGCAGCGCAATCATCGGCTGCCGAGCCCGGTCGAAGTGCATTGCCAGCTCCGAGGCAGCAACCGGCACGCCGGTCGTGCGCTCGCGTTCGAGGGCAGCGCCGACCTGGCGATGGAGTTGGGTGCGCAATGAGCGCGGCGTGCGGTCGTACAGCACTTGGCGGAAGAGAGTATGTCGGAAGGAGTGGGGTGGCTCTAGCGTCTCCTCAACTTCTGTGGCCCGCGATCGTATGAGCCATACCTGCTCGCGTATCAGGTCTTCACAGGCGTGGGCCACCGAAGCGAGGTCTCGCTCGAGGGCCAGTGAAACCGTCTCGATTCGGAATTCAACTCCGCATACCGCTGCGGCCGAGAGGAGGGTACGTTGCTCCGGACCCAGCCTGGCGATGTAGTGATCAATGATGGCTGCGAGGTTTTCGGGAACCGCCAGATCCGCAAGCCTTGCTTCGATGGTGGCTTTGTCGTCCTTTGGGTCCATCACTTCACTGGTGATTGACGACACGAACAACGGCACACCGTCAGTGCGCTCGTGCAGGGCGCGCACGAAGGTTTCATCGCGTGCCAGCGAGGTCGAACGCAACGCAATATAGGCAGCGACCTCGGTTTCCGAGAACGGGTCGAGCACCACTTCCTCGCACAGACGTTGCAGGCGCAGTTCGTGGCGCAAGGAGCTGAGGGGATGATCGAGCGCAACCACCTCGGCGAGGCGGAAGCTCGACAGCCACATCAGCCGCGTACGGCCACGTCGCCGTGCCACATAGTTGATGAGCTGGACCGTCGCCCGATCGCTCCAGTGCAGGTCTTCGGTCACCAGCATCAGCGGGCGCTGCTCCGTGTAGCGGTCCAGCAATTCGCCCATTTCCCGGAGCATGCGGTCCGGGCCGACACCGGCAAGCTCGCGCCTCAATGCGTCTTTCTCCTGCGTGGTACTCAGCCACGGGAGTTGCAGCAGCCAGGTCGGTGCCACGGCGCGCATCAGCGCCGGCAGGGTGGGGTCGGTGCGGCACAGATCGGCTAACGCCTCCAGCACCGGCAGATATGGCTCGCCGGCGCCGTAGTGCTCCACGCAATGGCCGCGTGCGCAGGCGATATCGCCAAGGTTTGCGAGGAAATGTTCGATCACCGTCGTCTTGCCAATTCCCGGCTCGCCGGCGAGCCAGACCACGGCGCGCTGGCCGCCATTGGCCCGCTCCCAGGCCCTTTGCAGCCTCGCGACCTCGTCCGTGCGACCGATGAATGACGGTGACGAAGGTGTGCCGGTCGCTGTAACCGTCGCGGATGCAGGCGGCATCGAAAGTGTGGAGGAGGGTGGGGCGATGAAGCGATAGCCGCGCCGCGACACCGTCTCGATGAAACGAGGATGCCTGGGGTCGTCGCCCAGCACCTTGCGCAGATCGCTGATGGCCGTTTTCAGTACTGAATCGCTGACGAACCGATGCCCCCACACGGCATCAAGCAAGGCATCCTTGGTCACCAGCGACCCTGGCTGGCGTGCCAGCACGCATAACAACGTGAAAGGCGTTGGTGCCACTGCAACGGGTTCCCCATTACGCAACAAGCAGGCGTTGGACTCGTCGAGCTCGAATTCGAAGAAGCAGAGCAAGACTGGATCTGGGTGGGGCTGCGGACGTGCCACGGTTGATTCCTAAAGACTAAAACAGGGTTGTGCGCCGCGAAGCTTCACAGGGGGTTCGATGCTGAAAACCGGTGTGCCCGACTTCCCTGTCGACCAGCCATTTGAATCAACGGCTCTCCAGCCTCGGCAGTCTTGAGCCATTGCTCCAATGACAACGCTGATCGGCGCTGAAGCCAAGCGTCGCCGGTCGGAAACTGGCACACGCGCAAACTCGGTTCACGCCGCGCACTTCGGCTCGGCCCTTGGCTCATCGCGGGTTGAGCATGATCCCAAAAAATTAATGACAAAAACATCAATAATGAAATATCGCTCAATATTGAATACCTTGATCTTGCCTGACGATGAGACCTCGCGTCTCACGACTTCAATCACAACAAGGGCCCGAGATGAACAACAACAAGAAAGTTTGCGAATTGCCTCCCGCCGCCGTCATCGGCAGCACCAGGGTTTCACCGCGGCGTAAGCCAAGATGCAACATGAGTAGGCACAATACGTAATTACGCTAGCGTAACATGCTGTTTCTAAAGGGATTACGAGCCGAGTACGGATCAATGATCTGGTAAAACTCATCCAGCACTGGGCTCGGCAATTTGTTAATCCGTCAACTGACGTTCAGTGTCGTAACTGTTGGCAGAAATTCGGGACTTAATAACTTCAGCAATACCGGACATGGGGATCTCTGTGCAGGGAAGGGGATGTGCGCAGTCTCGGTTGTTATCGTCGAGCCTGCGCCTCGTTGAACTCAGCGGCTGAAACCGTCGAAAGGGGTCATGTACACCGCCCCGAACGGGTCAAGGCGTTTGCGGATTTCTGCATCCGGAGTGCCGTAGACCACCAAACTGGTAACGGTGCACAGCTCGAGGAAACGCTTGCCGAATGGTGCGAAGGTGGTGTCTACGTGACTGACTACGGCATCGGCGTTATAGCGTTCAAGGATGTGAACGGTGCTGTTGTCGTCGTTGACGCTGTATTCGTAAATCAGTGTGCCCGGCTCGTTGCGGGTAGCTGTCACGATGGTCGCGATCAGTGTCTTGAACTCTGGAAACTCTTCGGGCTTTACCGCGAGGGAGAACAGGCAGGAGATATGTGGGTGCATGAATAGCTCTTCCGTCAGAGGCTTGATCAAAAGCCAGTTGAGGATGCATCGCTGGCCAAGCCGATGCCATACAGTGCTGAAGGCGGTCAGGGTTTCTCGGGCGCGTCGCCAAACAGTTTGCCTGCACCCGCCCAATCCGAAGCCGCTACGTCTTCAAAAATGACATAGATGTAGTTGGCATCAGTACCGGTATGTTTAACGATGCTTTCAGTGATATCTGCGGCCACAGCGGCTTTTTGTGCGTGTTCTTTACCTTCGAACCAGCTCACACGTACGACGGGCATGATGGTGTCCTTTTGGGGCATTGACCTGGAGAGAGGTGCGTGATGTGCACCGTTGTCTTTCTGGAACCCATCCTACTGTTGAGTGTGCTGGCGATAAACGGCCTCAAGCTATAATCTGGGTAGACTAAAACTCTACAATCGGCGAGCAGGCATGGTTCCTATCGATTCGTTTCAGGGCGTCATCACGTTCGTCGTGGCCGCGCGCTCGACTAGCTTCACTCAGGCTGCCGAGCACCTGGGGCTGTCAAAATCCGCCGTGGGCAAAGCCATTGCGCGTCTGGAAGAGCGCTTGGGTACACAGCTCTTTCATCGCACTACTCGCCGGATTTCCCTGACCGCGGATGGTGAGGCTTATTTCGTGGCGTGCTCTGCCGCCCTTGAGGAAATTGGTGCTGCAGAGAGCGGATTGGGGCCCGGCGCTGGTGAGCCCTCCGGACGCCTGCGAGTAGACATTCCTGTGGCATTCGGACGACGGGTCGTAGCCCCGTTGCTGTTTGAGATCGCCAACAAATACCCGGCTCTGCAACTTAATCTGACGTTTTCTGACCACCTGGTTGATCCCTTCGAGGAGGGCATCGATTTGCTTGTCCGCTTCGGAGAACTGCAAGACACCAGCGGTCTGGTGGCGCGGCGGCTGACCCGACAACGCTGGGCGATTTGTGCCGCCCCCGACTATCTGAAGCGCTTTGGCGTTCCGCAGTCCCTGGAAGACTTGAGTCATCACCGTTGCATTGTCGGGCATAGACGCGGCCAGCCGCTGTCGTGGCGAGTCATGCAGGCGGGGCAGACCGTACGATACGCGCCACCCACGACTCATCAAATTGGCGACGGGGAGGCCATGATTCTCGCCGCAGTCGCCGGCACCGGTTTGTGCCAGATGCCACGCAGCCTGTTCCAAGACGATATCCAAGCGGGCAGGCTAGTGGAGGTTCTGCAAGCTTATGAACCGGAAGCTGTCGATGTGCATGCCGTGTGGCCGAAGGTGTCTCATCTGCGGCCGAAGGTCAGGTATGTGGTCGATGAGCTGGTCAAGCTTTGTGAGCATTGGCAGTGATGCAATCAACACCAGTAGATGTTCCTCGCAGCCCGTGTGAAGTGTTCGTGAAGGCCGGCGCGTTTGATCCGTGGTTGACTGGACGTCAGGAGTTCGGTTCAAAACAGAACAACGACGCTCCTGCAGTAGCATCTTCGACTCCATATCAGTTATAACTAAACTAAACAGGTATTTAGATTAATTATAACTGATAGTTATCAATGGGCAGAGTAGCTCACTAGATGATCTAGGGGTAGCTCATCCTTGTTCGTTATCTTCCAAACATGTGCGGTATCTTTCAAGCACACGTGTAATCGGTAACAAGCCCCGTAAATCAAGGGCTCTAGCCATCTGCGGCGGCCATTCAAAGGAGTATGCAATGGGTCATTTTCCAAGCTGGATGCTTCAAAGCGCTCATAACTACCTGAAATCGGCTGAGATTCTGGATGCGCAGAACCTACCGCACGTTGCCCAGGTCAATGCGGCGATTGGCATGGAAATCCTGCTCAAGGCTTTATTTCCGTGCCTGACCAACATCAAGGTACATCCGGCGAGACCTACAAACTCGACTCTGTAGCGTTGGCCGTGGCTCACCAACATCTGAAAAGCGTCGACAAAACCAGCCGTAAAACGCCTGATAAGCACGATCTGTTGACGTTGTTCCATGCGATGCCCGAAGCGATTCGTAGCAGCTTGGCCCTGGACAGCCAGGAAGATTCCTTCGAGAGATACCGCGACGTGTTCACCAACAGCCGGTATCCCTATGAGTCGAGCAGTTGGAAATGTTCCGATCCAGTGCTGATGAGGTTGCTGCGGTGGACGCTGGCTATCGTGGTTGGCTGTTACAAGGCGCAAGGTTCTCAGGATCCGTTTGTGGCCCTCCTTTAAAAGTGGTTAAACGCTCAAGCCCTTAGGATCCGTGGCTTCTAGCGATTCTGACTTTTAAAAATGGCCGAAAGCTTAGATGCATTAGTGGATTTGATCATTTTAAAAGGAGTGCAGTCTTAGGCCGTAAATGCAGGGGAGGCTGAAATAACCTCTGTATCCTGGTTTTGGTAATGGGCTCCAACCTGTTGATTTATAGCAGCTTTTTTTAAAGGTTTGAGCCCGCGAGGCCTTGAGAAATATGCCAGTTCTAAAAGTCCAGAAAGATCGCTTCCTGTTCCCCTTGTAAAGCTGTTGCTCAAGGAGCGTTTACTAACACGGGGTATCAGGGAGGACTCCAATCGGCAGTGAATACTCTCATCTACAGTCTTGTGCACGGAAACGAAGTTGGATACATGCCACGCTAACGATGGTCAGAGCGGTGTAAAGCCTTCTGCAAGCCCCATAGGGTGTTGGAGAGCACATTACGTCGACGTTTAACCTCCGCTGGCTACGAAGGGGCTAAATAACCACTTGCTATGCCATTGAATGTGGAGTGCGGCTCGCAGGCTAAGATATAGTCGCCCCGATAGACTGACCTGGCTCGCTGCCAATATGAGTAAAACAGCTTTTTTGACTCGATAATTAGCCTTTTTTTCCGTCGGATGCGGCGTCTCAGACCCCCGTTTACATAGTCGTGTCATTATCTTGGCGGTTATTCCAAGTCGAGAAGCTCTTTCAAAGCTGTTAATGGACTCGGGGTTGGCTCATGAAATACCCCCTCCAGCGTGAATCCGGTTCATACATCAAGAGCTTGGACTTAAATTTTATTCATTTTATTTGTATATATTGAATAATTGACACTTCAGGCGGCGAGCGGAAAATTATATAAAATAATAATCCATGAGTCGTGAATTCGGGGTTCACAGGTGCTTGGCTCGGTTATTGCTGAGTGCGGGCGTGTCAATTGATTAAATATGTTTAAATTTGGCGTCAATTAACACAATATTAGTTCAAGTACTTCGTCAATATATGCAATTTAGTTCAGTGCCTAAAGCAAAATTAGTTGATGCGTAACGCCAATTTAATGACCGTTGACAAGCTCGGTAGTCATGGAGCTATGCTTGCGTACCTAGAATTTAAAACAGTCGGTGCCGAGTCCTTATGTTGCAACCCATCGTCGAAGGAAACATTGTTAGCTTTGAGGAAAAGGTATATCGAGTAATAGCTTGTGGCGCTGACGGTGCCATTACCCTAAAAAGCCTGGAAAGTGAGCATTCCTTTGATGTGCTCTTTACTCAGGTAAATCTGGTTGAGGTGGATAAAGAAAAACATGAGCTATACAATGATCGCCGTTTGATTTGGATGGAACAAACAGAAGTCAATCCCAAAGAGTTGGCTATTGCTTCGGATCGAGCAAAAAACATTAACGACTTCTTCCAGGGGAAAGTTTCGCGGACAGAGCTTGCCGAAAAACTCGGCTCATCAGAAACAACGACTCGACGTCTATTGAAAAGATATGACCCAGAACTTGGTGCTGTTTCTCTTGTTAGAAGTGTCAGAGGGCGTAAAAAAAATTCGCGATTGCTTTCTGATATTCAAGAGAGAATCATGGAGAAAGCAATTTCGAAACGCCTTAATGATAAGACTAAAAAGTTAGAAGCGTTTGCTTCTCTTTGGGAATATGTCGACTCTCAATGTCACTCCATGGGTATTAAAACCCCGAGTCTTAATGCTCTGAAGCGAAGGCTTGAATCGTTCGGGCAGAAAGCCGTTTACTCCCTTATGCACGGCAGAGAGCCGATGCTTCAAAAGTTTGATCTGAAACCAGGGATGATTCATGTAGACACCATACTTAATATGGTGCAAATCGACCACACACGGGTGGATGTAATTATCTGCGACGAGCATGGTCGACCACTCATGCGGCCTTGGCTGACGGTAGTTATCGAACTTAAGAGTCGCATTATTCTTGGTTACTATCTTGCACTCCATCCGCCTAGCTCACTCAGCGTTGCCATGGCGATGCTTTCTGCCTGTTTTCCTAAGCAAACCTTTCCAATCGCTCTCGGTGGTGGTCAAAATACTCGCCACAGGTACTGGGGAGTGCCTGGTGCAATTGGTATGGATAACGCCGCGGAATTTACTAGCCCAGAACTTGAAGCCACCCTGCAATATTACAAAATCGTCCCCATGCTGCGGCCTCTTGGGAAAAAGCATTACGGAGGGCACGTTGAGCGAATTATCGGTACGCTGATGGGGAAGGTGCATCTTCTGCCAGGTACTACCTACTCGAATGTACTGAAGAAAGCAGACTACGACTCTGCCAAGCATTCAGCTATGACCTTTTCAGCATTTTGTGAGTGGTTCGCAAATGAAGTGGCGATCTATCATGGGCGTGCTCATGAAGGGTTGAACAGACTTGCGCCGTTCGAGGTTTGGGATGCAGAGATGGCCAAGAAGGGGCCGGATTATGTACCCCCTATGCCGGGGAACTTTCAAACATTTGCTCTTGACTTCTTTCCAAGTGTGATGCGAACCGTGCAACCAAAGGGTGTCGAGTTTAGTAGGTCATTTTACTCTTCGGCAATACTCAGTAGGTTCGTTGGTTCAAGACTTTCGTTTAAGTACAATCCGTTGAACCTTTCAAAAATATGGTTGCGCCAAGATGGCCGGTATCATGAAATTCCTTATTCTGATCTGACGAAAACACCTGTCTCGTACAGCGAGTACTGGGCGTTTTCGCGACCTCGCGACCGTCGCCCGGGAACACTGGTGGACGAGGAGTTGCACCAAGTTCGCTTGGATAATCATGAGTTAGTGGAAAATTCTAAGGCTACGACCAAGCGTCTCCGGCAAAACGTAGCCAAGAAAGTTACGGCCGCGGAAACTATGTCTTTCCTTTCCTACGGCGGGGAAGGGAATTTGCTTCAGGTGAACACCAAAGAACCGAGCTCTGATCAAACTCGAAAAAAACTTAAGTGGGAAGACTGAGAATGGATGGGGAACATTTGCATGAGAGCCGGCGTTACGCTTTGATTCTGCCAGATGAGGAACGCTGTAAGATTATTCGGCAGGACATTAAGGTCGACACCGAACACTTGCTTACCGTGTCTAACATTGTCGACAACATGCTTAGCATCGTACGCGGCAGTATGGAGGCTCCGTGTCTAGTTGTATCTGCCGGATCTAACCATGGGAAGACTACAATTTGCAATGCGGTCAGGGGGATGGATGAATCATGGCGTCATAAAATCAGGTATGTGACCTTTGTTAAGGATACTGGGAAGACAAAGCCTATGGTGAAGCTCCTGACGGCTTTGGGCATGGAACCTGGGAAGGCTGGGATCCCCATTAGCATGGTAGCCGAATACTGTATCGCTAACGATATTCGCGGTGTGTTTATGGATGAGTTTCACGACTCTATCAAGGGGCTTTCTAAGGGCGAGCAGGATACGTTTCTCTCCTTGCTGAGGGGTTTATGCGGGGCGCCTGCTTACCTAAGCTTTTTTGTATTCGGTATCGATGAGGCCCTCAATGCTCTCGCAATTGACTCCCAGTACGTCCGCCGATTTGAGCTCTATGAGCTTACTCCCTGGTCGAAAAGCGATGCAGAGTATCTTAACTTTTTGGATACTTGGGAGGAGATCGTTCCACTTGCAAAGAGGTCACATCTTTCTTCTAAGGCAATGTCTGACTATATCTATACTAATACTTTGGGGATTATAGGAAATATTTGCACGTTGCTCCGAGCGGCCGCTTGCTTGGCAGTAATATGGGGCGATGAGAAAATTACACTTGAAAGCTTGCAGGCTGCTACTCGTTCGAAGTGGAATACCCGCGTACGACCAAAGGGTACTGTCGAGTGAAGTATTTATTGTGCACAAAACAGTATCAAGCTGAGCAGAACGTCTTGGCAGGTTTTTCCGCTAACGTACTGACTATTTTAGGAGGAGAGACTTGGACAGGAAAAACCACTGTTGCCAAGCGTTTGCTAAAAAATGCCAATCGGGCAAACGTTTATACAGTTTACGTGCCTGGGAGTTTCACCAAGGTATATCGCAACGTGGAATTAGCATTTGCGTCAGCGCTAGGACTACCTCTGACTAGCCAGTTCATGTCATTTCACAATATCGAACGCTCACTTGAAGACATGATTGGTGGTCGGGAGTTTCGTCTAGTGTTTGACGATGCTAGCGTCCACTTTGGCGGTGGTAAGGTGCAACGGAACGCTTCTCTCGGATTGGTGCAGACCCTCCAGAGACGTTTTCCGAATATAAAATTATTGTTAATTTCTGGGCCCAATATTTTAGACGGCGCTCTGAAAGAGATCATGGCTAAAGAGGTGCGCTATGTCGACATCGGTGTGTGGCAGTATGACCAGCAGTATCTAGCATTCATTAACCGAGTCGGGGAGGCATGTGGCTTCAAGCGCTCGCAATTGGCCAATGACGACTTCACAAAAATTCTTTTGGAGAAATCTCATGGCGCCAGCGGGGCCCTTATACAAATTCTACAAACACTAGCGCGAAACCCCTTCTACAAAGCTTGTCCATCGTTGCCTGTTGAGAGCCTACGTAATATGTGGAAATTCTGAATTGTTCGACGAGTTATCATCAGGGAAGCCGCCCCGTTTCATTCTGGGAGAGACAATTCTTTCCTGGGTGATGCGGGGCCTGGGCCAGAACAAACTCCGAAACCCTCATTTATTTCGGAGTGCAATTAACCAGAGCCTCGTACCCCCCAAACGAGTGGTTCCCGGCGTCGTGGAGTCGTGGCCACCTCCAGCCTTCGAGGATATCGAGTTTGATCTTGATACCATGCTATTTAAAATTTTACATGACACTTATGGCACCGGAGCGACTGTCTTAAGGAAGCAGTTTGCTGCGCGCCAGTCAGGGTTGCTTGACATCCATTTCCGGCACACATACTGCTCTGCTTGTCTTCTCGAAAGTATGGTGACGACTGGATTTCCAATCTGGCGTCAATCTTGGTGCTACACGACCAGCGTATATTGCGTTGAACACCGACGCCCATTGATGAGACCGCGGGATACTTTTACACCTGAAAGACGTATCTGGGAGGCGTACCACTATTCAGCGGGTGAGCGAACAGGGCAGAGCTCTATCTTTGACCGGCGAATTGCGGGAATCGCAATACGCCTGCAGCATTGGATTGAATCTTTGATTCCAGGGCAGGAGCTCACCGAAGGAGTGGAAGCCCTGTATGGACTGTTGCTAGCGAAAAGAACGGCATTGGCACCTGGTGGGATAGCGTCAATGGGGTTTTCTCGCGCCCAACAGATTTTGTGTAGACTAAATCTGGATCTGCATGAGCGCATCGAGTACGGATTGAATGACAGTGATCCGTACCAACGGATGGGGGCTTTGCTATTGATCGGATGGTTGAGCGGTATGGTTTCACCGACAGAAATCGTCTACTTGAGACACCATGACCATTGCGTCAGCAGAACGCTGCCACCCTCACCGCATCAATTGGGGCGCATGGTAACTCTGAACCTAAGTGCAGAGGAGGTGATGGTCGTTCGAGAGAAACTGGTCAAGCTGGGGGAGATATCGTCCACCATGATGTCGAGTTTTTTGGAAGGTTTTGACGAAGCCACATCCCGCTCCCTTCGTTCAAGCCGGCCAAAGCGTTGAATCGTCCACGCGGTACTGGGCCAACTCATTCCGCAGGCGGTGAAGTCTTCAAGACCGCCAGTACTGGAGCGCCGCCAAACTCAGTCAGCCAGGCAGCGCCGGAGTGAAGACTTCAGCCATCGTCCTCATTCATTTGCCGCTCTTGACAAATTACTTCGCCTGCCAGCGAAGATACCTCGGCTATCGCTTCCTCCAATACTCCCTCACGGACGTCAATGCCAGCCCCAACTGCGCCGCCGCCTGCTGCTGCGTCGCACCTTCTGCCTTGAGTGCCAATACCGCTCTCTCATTATCTGCGTTTAACGGTTTGCCGCGTCCGCGCTTTATGAGGTTGCCGTCGGCATCGAACTGTTCGGCGAGCACCTTCATACCACCTTCAGCTTCGAAGGCCGCCACGTCGGTCAATGCACGACCAATCACCGTCAGTGGTTGCTCACCCTGGCGGAGGGCAATGCAGAGGGTAAGCATCGCTATGGGGTCGAGACCAAGAGATTGCGCCAGCTCGTCAAATTGCTCGACAGTGATGCTGGTCTGCGCGTTCTCGAGGGCACTGACTTTGCGTCGGTGCGTCGCATCCGAGACGTCAGCGTACCTGGCACCCCGTACGAGGCGGAGCGCCCGAAGAACACCAGCAAATGCGGTTCTCAGATCCATGACTTTCCCAAAAGTCAGGATATAGCCATAACTGAGGTTTACGAATAAACGTCAATATAGTGTATTATCCGTTCTTCCGGGTGCTCCTGTGGGCAAGATGCCTCGGTTCGAAGGTAGCAGAACGCCACCAAAGCTACCTCAAGGAGCATTAAAACCGGTGGGTGCCCAGTTCGAGACTTCCTCCGGATGGTGATCGCTCGATGAACACACCAGTTGTATTGACGGAGATTGAGTGATTGAGCACAGATAAAAACGAAGGTGCTGAAGGGTTACTCGGCGGGCCTGGCAATCCCCGCCAAGGATCGACTGACGACGACGAGATTCTCATAGAACTGGTTAAGGCTCTCTTCCCCCGAAAGCCTTACTGCCTTGTAGAGGACTGGACAATCTTCAAAGTTGAGGTCACCGAAGGCGAGCTACAAAAAGTCCACGCAGCGGGAAAGCTACCGTTGGTGTTGTTTGCTCACAATGTCCGCTTTGACAGCGAGCGGCGTTTTGACGTGGGCGACTGGGTACGCTCCACAATGGCGGTGTCATTCCAAGACGGCTTCCTTTTTGAAACCTGGAACACCGTTTATGTACTGGTAGGGCCCGGTCACGAAAAATCAGCAAGCCTCGAAACAATCTTTTCTTTCTTTTAAATGACGCGTTGCCTAGGCACGATTTCAGATCGAGACAAAATGTTTAGAACTAACATCGAAGACATTGAAGGTAAACCGGGCATGTTCGGGGAGGGGCTCGCGCACTGGCACGGTATTTCGCGTGCGTTGAACATCCACTGGTATCACGTATGCGTCAAAAAAAGGCTCGACGGTCGTTTCATAAACATGATTGATATGTTGAATGACGAGACACGGCTGCTCGAGGCTCTTGAGTTGCAGAACGAAGACTTTGTCATTACAGAAATCCAAGCGTTGACACCCTCTTGGATGAACGGCAGTAAAAGCTGGCGAATGGAAATAATCAAGGCGGTTTCCATCGGCCATGATCGTAATGGCGGCGTGATATGTGTGCTTGAGGTTGAGAGCGGCAAGATCTACACAGACACTCACGATCGCTCTTTTAAGCCGGAGTCGTTGACCAACGTCAGGAAAATTTACTGACGTTTTTACTCCATCGCTGGGCGATTACTGAATCGGACAAAATTAATGAGCGACATCCACGAAGTCGAGCTTCACTCAAAACGTCTCACGGATTTCCAGTTACGCCGGATCGTTGGTGCAAGTGAATACGTCTACGACGCGCCCATTACTGCATGCTTGAGTGACGTTTTCATATATGCAAAATCAGCCGTGGGTGTAGTTTATGGCCACGTAAATCAGGGCCCGCACGGGCGGTACGCAGACGGACGACTTCTGCGCACCAGCGATATCCGTCAAGTGCGGAAGGAAGGGCGGTTTTGGGTGCTAACTACTCAGAATTCCCGATATGTCGTCGCATCTTTCAAGCGAGAAAACGGCAGGGCTAGTTTTAGAAGCTTTCTACGGCGAGCTGAATATAGTTTTCAATAAACGAGCTCTCACTACCAACGACGATCAAGAAAGCTGCTGGCTGCTAGGGTCGTCTTTCGGATGATTCGAGAAATTTGAGGGGGTAGGAGATGGAATTGCTCATTCAAAAAGGGGAGCCACTCAGCTTATCGTACGGCATCTTTGCGTCATACCATCGCGACGGCCCTCTCAAAGCCCTCCGAGATTTCGACCTTCTAGAGGTGATTGAGGTATACAAAAGTCAGATCTCGGAAACTGAGGATGAATACTCATTGCTGTCGAATTTTCATGATTACCTAATCGCACACGCGTACATAGAGAAAACGCCGTGCCGAAATATCCACCTTGGTGAGTTCAATGGGTTTGACGTCAGATCTAAAGTCGATTCGGATGAATGAATGTCAAGGTTGAAGCTTTTTCTAGACTGCGAGTTTACTCGGCTCAACAAAGACACCAGGCTCATCTCTTTGGCGCTGGTGGCTGAGTCAGGTCAAGAGTTCTACGTTGAGCTTCTGGATACCTATGACGTCACTGACTGCAGTGATTTTGTCATCGAGCACGTACTTCCACAGCTCAATCCATCGGTTTACGGTCAAACCTTGGTGGGAGCTCAAGCAGCTTTAAGCGGTTTCCTTGCGCGCTTTGATGAGGTGCTCGAGATATGCACGGACGCGCCGAACTGGGACTGGGATTTTTTCTGCGACTTGGCATATGTGGATAACCGCTGGCCAGCAAATGTCAGGAACCGGCCGACCAACCTCATCACGCTGTTCAGCAAGGTGAGCACCAACGCTCTGCAAGATGTGGAGCTCCCTGACCTGCCGCATCACGCCTTATTGGACGCACGGATTCTTGCATTGCTTTGCAGCAGCCTGGCGTCAGCTCGTACCACGCCTTAGGTCAGAAAATATGCGGAGGATCTTTGATGGCTCTTGATGACGACACGGTGTACTGCGATGTTCAAATGCCCGTCACGCTGGGTCGAGAGCTACTGCGGTTGGTGAATGCCTTGCGCGATTCAGGAGGCCAACCGAACCTCGATACAGTTTTTGCGCAAATGTAGCTTGAGCTGGAAATGGCGATTGAAACTGTTGAAAACCCCGACTTTTGGGGCAGTCAGACCTCCAAACATTGAAATATGAAAAGGCTAGGCGCTAGCGCGAAGAGGCGATTGCAGGTTGCAGGTTGCAGGTTGCAGGTTGCAGGTTGCAGGTCAGGGTATCGAAAGTCGTCCTTGATCAGTGTGCGTCAACGAGGCGCGCAAGCTTGTCTGCTGCCCCGGCACTAGCGGCGAGCTCAAATACAGAAAGTGGAACCTTGGAATCATATGAAGGATGACCTGTTGCCTATCTTACGAGGGCGCTATCCAGAGCTTTTCTCCAGTACCCATCTTCGGGAGATCGCGTGCTTGCCTGGATGGTTAAATCTGATTGATGAACTGTGCCGCACTTTGCAAATTCACCTGGACTCTCATCCTGATGTTCCTCAAGTAAAGGTGCTCCAAGTCAAAGAAAAGTTTGGTGGGTTGCGCTTCTATTTTTCTGGCGGTGATTCGGCGTGCCGTGGAGCGGTTGCCACTGCAGAAGAACGCTCGCTCTCGACCTGCGAAGTTTGTGGGCAGACCGGGGCTCTAAGAGAAGGGCGTTGGCTGCGCGTACGATGCATCGAGCACATCCATTGGTCACCCTCTGACGACAGCAAATGAAGTGATCTGATGCAAGCCATCGACCCGATGAAACAGCAGACCGCTAATGCACCAGTTTAAGAATTCGCGAAGCACTGCTCAGGGCGGGTAATCCTTGGACATTTTCCTAGTCCCCGCACTGGTGTGCTCATCCAACCAATCAGCAGTGCTGACTTCACCTTAGACAAAGGCATCCTGAAAAACACCTAGCCGCTTACGCGAACAAGCGACTCGCAGCAATGTCGACGGCACAGCGAAAAGTGGTCAGGGTTCAACCCTCATGAGCTCTTGGTCAACCTGCAGACATTGCTCCTGGTGAATCCATCGGTCGTAATTTTCCTCACTCAAGATTGACCGCAAGCGCGCTTCGACGTTAACTGTATGCATATACAGTTTCGATCAAGGCATGCATCATGAGCGTCACCATTCTCGGCCCCCTAGCAAAAGGGGGAGTTCAGCTTCCCTTCTACTCGTTCAAAGTCCCTGCGGGTTTTCCGTCCCCGGCGGCGGATCACCTCGAGCAGCACATCTCCATCGACGAGTTGCTGGAGATCCGAGCGCCGCATATCTACCTGGTGCGCATCGAAGGCCACAGCATGGAGGGTGCAGGGATTTTTGATGGCGACATGGCTGTGGTTGATCGCTCGATCACCGCTGAACACGGCCACATAGTGATTGCGGCAGTGAACTGCGAGCCGGTGTGCAAGCGCCTGTGCAAGCGAGGCTCCGACATCATCCTAATGTCCGAGAATGCAGGTTACCCGCCGCGATACATCCTCGAAGGTGATGAACTGATCATCTGGGGGGTGGTGACATTCAGTGTGCGCGCACATGATCCAAAAGCCTGATCCAGTCTTCGCCCTGATCGATTGCAACTCGTTTTATGCGAGCTGTGAGCGAGTCTTTCGCCCAGACCTGACCAAGACCCCCATTGTGGTGTTGTCGAATAATGACGGCTGCGTGATTGCCCGCAGCGCGGACAGCAAGCCGTTCATAAAGATGGGCGAGCCGTACTTCCAGATCAAACACAAACTCAAGCAGCACGGCATCGTCGCGTTCTCATCGAACTACGCGCTCTACGGCGATCTGAGCCAACGCGTGATGAGCGTGATCGAGTCGCTGGTGCCTGCAGTCGAGGTCTACAGCATCGATGAAGCTTTCGCGGATTTAGCTGGTGTTCCAGGTGATCTGGAAGCGCTTGGACGACGGATCCGAGCGCAGGTTTACAAGAGCACGGGCATACCAGTCGGTGTCGGAATCGCCGGCACTAAAACCCTCAGCAAGCTCGCCAACCACGCTGCAAAAAAGTGGCAAGCGCAAAGTGGCGGAGTGGTCGATCTTCGCGATCAAATCAAGCGCGATTGGGTGCTGAAGAAATGCTCCGTCTCGGATGTCTGGGGCGTCGGACGCAAGATGACGCTTCACCTCGAAGGCATGGGAATCAAGACTGCTTGGGATCTTTCCAAAACGAATCCCTGGATGTTGCGTAAGAAATTCAGTGTGGTGATCGAGAAGACGGCTCGCGAACTGGTCGGCACGCCATGCTTGGAGCTCGATGAGCCCGAACCACCCAAGCAGGAGATTTGTTGCAGCCGCATGTTCGGCAAGCGTCTCACCGATATTGCTCCGATCAAAGAAGCTGTGGCCACCTACATGCAGCGTGCGACTGAAAAGCTCCGAGCCCAGCAGTCACTGTGCAAGAAAATACGCGTGTCTATCCGCACCGGCATGTTCAATCCGGAGGAAGCGAAATACGCCAATGGAGTATTGGTCGAATTGCCGTACCCAACTGACGATGTCCGATTGATGACGAAGGCTGCTGTGGAAGCGGTGGAACGAGTTTTCCGACCGGGCTTCAAGTACAGCAAAGCCGAGGTGCTCCTGGTCAACCTGTGTCAGAAAGGCGAGTACACCGAAGACCTCTTTGCTATCTCTCAACCAGAATCGACAGCAAAGGTGATGGGCGTTCTGGATGCTATCAATGGTCGGTGGGGCAGGGGGACGATGCGCCTGGCGAGTGTGCCGACTGATCCGAATTGGGGGATGCGGCGGGAGATGATGAGTCAGAGTTTTACTACGAGGGTTGATCAGCTTTGGACGGTTTACTGCAATTGAGGTAACCCTCCATCAATTGGTTAACCCATTGAACAGAGGGTGCGAACGAAACTGTTAGAAAACAAACAATGGAGGTGAAGCTGTGGCTCATGCTAGCAGTAGGTGCTAGCGTTTGGAGTCCATCGCTTCATCACGCCTTCTTTCAATTTCCTGTTCCCACTCCCATTCCCAGCGGAGCTCCTCATCCCGATCACTAGAATAGTCTGGTGCAATGTCGCCGAATTTGACTATACCCATTTCGCCCTCCACCTCAATTTCATTTGGGGCAAGAGAGTTTCCTAATTCTTTCCAGTCGCCCTTGAAATGAATTAGCACATCTGCTTCGTAGCTCTCATTCCTTTCTTCTACGGAGCCACCTAAAGACACGTAATCTTTATCAATTGAGTCGTACTGAGAAAAAGAGAAGGTAGTCATAACTTTGGTATTGACCAGCGCTGTTAGACTGAGCACCACAAGATCATCCTCGATCAGGACTATTCTGATCTTAGGTTTGTTATCTTCTCCCTGAGCAAATTTGTGCCCAAGATATTCGATTTGAACTTCATCGTTCTCAAAGTAAAATAGTGAATTCGCTTCGATATCAGGTGTTTGTTCGCTCACACTTTCAGAGATTGCATTTTTTATGCTGTGGAACAGTGTACCGTCTCGGTCGAGTAGTCCGTCCGCTTGGAGCATTTCAATGAGACTTTTGACCTTTGTATGAGGTTGGAATAAAGCTAGGGCATCGGGCAGATCTTCGACAACGTGAAGGTATGGCGAACCTTTTGCAAACGCGTGCCAGCCTTTGTCTTTACTGACCAGCACCGTCCTTTTGTCATTACCTACTGCCCACGACTCTAGTGTTAGTAGAGCAATAGCATCGGGGAATTCGTGCTTTTTTTCGTTCGCAGTTTCGAAGGGCGCCTCGGTGGAGAAGTACATGCGCATTAAGTCGCTAATATTTACTTGTGAGCTGGCTATGATTTTTCCATTGATTCGCTGATAGAAGTTTTTAAGCTTTTCTTCAGCCATAAGTGCCGGATTGATATTTTGCAAATGCGAGGCGCCAAATTTGGATATCTCGCTGTTATCAGCATACTTGGCCAGCGTCCTAAGATTGCCTCTTGCTGCTTTAAGTGCCTCAGCAATCTCGGAAGAGAGGTGTTGCACTCCTTCGGAGTGAATGACATCAGGCTGAACTATCTGGACGGGGCTGCCTTGAAATTGCTCAAGTTGCTTCAGAATACCCCCATCGAAATTATACCGCTGGCCTCGAAGGATATTGCTATCTATGGATAATGCGGCGAAATCTAAATAGGGCTCTGATGGTGGCATGTGCATCTCCATTTTTTTGGGGAGCGTACTTTTAACTCGCCTATGCATGGTCGTAGGATAGCGCCTCTTACGCGAGTAGGCTTCGGCACCATACCTGAAGGCAATGTCCTTCGCTTCTAGAAACTCACGAGGTAGTGGGACTTTTTGACGAAGACGCGTGTACTATTTTGCAGGTGAACTCAACTCTCTTACAGGAAACAATTCAATGTCGCGCCTAGCTGAATACCGAAAGCTCGAACAACAACTGGCCGCCCAGCTTGCGGAGCTTGAGTCTATGAAAAGCGACTCCGGCCTGAAAAAAGAGATGGAATTTGAGAGCAAGCTGCGTGCTCTGCTCGCCGAATATGGTTACAGCCTACAGAACGTGATCAACCTGCTGGATCCGAAGTCTGGTCGTCGCGCACCAGCAGCCGAGTCCAAGACCGGCACTCGTAAACCACGCCAAGTGAAGATTTACAAAAATCCGGAATCTGGCGAAGTCGTCGAAACCAAAGGCGGCAATCACAAAATTTTGAAAGAGTGGAAGGCTAAATATGGCTCGGACAAAGTCGAGTCTTGGCTGACCAAGTGATTTTGGTTTGAGTACAAAAGGCCCCCCTTGGGGGCCTTTTGTTGTTGGCAGCAGTCCTAGATAGATATCCGCTTTGGGCCGGAAGTTAACCAGGCTCATGAAGCGAACTGAACCACTCAGCGTACGGCGAATTGGTGACCTGGTGCATGTTGAAGTCAGGACTGCCATCCTCCCACCAGACAGGGCCTCGCTCACCGAGCGCTACCTTGGCTTTTTGTACGTTTTCCCGAGCAAGCTTCATCTGTGACGTATCGTCCGAAGCCTTAGCTTCCTTCACTTCTCGTCTTGCTGCCATTAGATCGTCTACAAGACTCTGCCGCACTTCTTCTTTCAGCGATGGATTGGAGCATCGCCACAGCTGCCCTCTGATAACGAAGTAACGACCGTTAGGTGTCACTGGGTGCATTCCTCACCTCCGATCTTCTAAGGCTCTCCTTCAAAGGATTCACGATCGATGACTACCGGAATTTTCGGATAAAACGGCGATTGCTTTCTTTTACTCCAAGCAATATCCCTACAATCAGCGCAGCGCCCGCCGCCAAAAGTATTGGATATGGATGTTTACCTGATCGCCGGCTGCCAGTTACTCCGTGCTGATCGCTTGACGGAGTAGGTAGACTTTCTGAAGACGATGGATCAAGGCTGATTGAGATGTCAGTGGGGCCTATCTCTGCTTTGTACGGCATTGCGTTCAATGGCAATTGCGCACCGTCTGCGAGGATCAACGTGAGATTTTCAACAGTGCCAGCGAGTCGATTTGGAAATACCGGCTCACCTGTGGGATCAAGCTCATCATAAAAGAACTGCTGTCCTTCCAGCCAACCTATGGCCGTCATCAATTCGGGGCCAAGATAATATTTTCCATCGAGGAAGAAGCCAGGGAAATGTCGTGTGGGTTCGAGACTTTCTACGATGTATCGCTCGCCCGCCTTCATACCGGTTGCTGGATTAATCATGATGAAGTCCTCAGATTCGCTGGTGTTGCGATAGAGGATGGGGCTTGGCGCAACGTTCCATCGAGATGACTGAAAGGCTGAGTGACATGATGGCGACGGTCGGTAAGCCGATAAATCGAACACTCGAAATTCAAACCCTCTCCAACGTACATACCTCACCATTGAGGGAACTGAGAGGTGTGTATGAATCACGATCCTAAGCTTCAAGGCGGTATGGGTGAGGACGACCCAATGCCCACGTCACCTGATCCATTGAGCCCTGGGCGCACTGAAGTTGACCCAATGAAGAAGGATGGGATTGACGAGCTGCCTAATAACGAAGGAGAGCGTCCGCTTGGTGATGACGACACAGGGCTAGATCCTGGCCGGGTGCGGGAGGAAATGCTCCACGGATCAAGCTGAAAACAGAGGTTTCTCACTTATCGATCCGTCACTATGCAACATGGAAGGCATTGAACGAGCAGGCCTTCTCCAACGGCGGGATGGTGTTTTTAAAAAGCCAAACTCCTTGCCATTCTTGTGATGCTTTCCTGCACCCACAGTTCTGCCATGGGCCGTGTAGCAGGGATAAATAGGCGCGATTCGCTGACCGCCTTTTCGCGATGCATTGGCATGGAGTAACTGGTGGGCATAGTCGCTGGTGCTTCCTCTAACTTCGCCATCTCAAGGTTTTTTAGCGTGATGCGATACCAGCCACTCCCGAATGCCGTTACCTGGAAGCATGAAAGGAGCAGTTTTGAGAGATGTGTGGGGGATACGAAGTAGAGCCCAGCCGAACGACCTTGCACAGGCACACTTGCATCTGTCTCGATGAGAAGCAGCCCGTCGTCGAAAACCCGCCAAGTTGTATCTCCCGACTTCAGGCCGGTAAACGATTTGTCATCCCAATCTGTATAGCCTTGCTTGAGAGTTGCGAGGCCCAAGCTGTGAAGACTTTGAAAAGTCTCGTCACGGCGCTGAGATGCCTCATGCACCGCATAATTCTCGGTAGGCTGCGGTAAAAATGCGAACTCAAAGCGGGGGGCGTATGAATGGCCTCCATAAGCGCGGGAGCTCGAAGCCCCATTTAAGCGTTCAAGAAAATCCTTCTCCGGAACAGAACTTTTGGACTTTTCCATCCTGGTAAGGCCTTGGATGATCGCCGTTAGCAACTCCTGCGGCCCGGAAAATGAGGCGCGAAAGAAACCTAGCTTGTAGTCAGATACTTCGTTGACGAACACGGCCTGCTTTTCATCAAATTCCGTCTGCTGAATGAAGACCAAGATCGGTTTTCGCTTTCTGACTGCTTGGCGAAACTCCTGCTGGGTAACCGACATACCCGGCTCAGGCTCGTAGCCGTAGTTAGCGCCCAAGATGAGGACAAAGACGTCGCACTGATCTACCTCAGTCAAGCAGGCATGCTCAGAGGAATAGGTGCGGGCTCCAAAGTGCTCGCTCATGATCGGCTTCATATCCAGAGCCTCTACGGCGTCCTTGGCAGCCGCTCTGAATTGCTCAAATCCCCTTACCACCGAGCTTATGAATACCTTCATCTGTTACTCCTCAAAATGCTGGCGCCTGTCGATTTGACTGATGCCTAGTGGGATTGTTTCCAGCAACCATCACCTACAGCGTCGAGTGCTCAGCGCCGTTGACCAGATATCATGATCGCACCGTGAGCAGCGTGCTTGTTGCCCTGCATGAATAGATTGTGCAAAGCCACAACTCACGCAGCAATAAAGTCCCGAGGCGGGCACTTTTATAAACTCCGCACTATGCTCTAAAGGTAAGACTGACAAACCAGGGCGAACGTCTTCTTGATCGTAAAAATAAAGACTGATGTCGCCATCTGTTTCCATAAGCGCCAATCTTACTTGGCCTAAGTGCTCAACGCCCCGTTGTCGAAGCTCCATCAATATTTCACTCGATGAAATATTCAGCTTCTCCAAGGATTTAGGTTCATATAAGCCATTGCGAATGACGGTTACAGGTAGACCATCAATCCATGCTTCAAATTTCTTGCTTTTGGTCATGACCAAAACGGTCATGCGATAGAGCAGCAACAGCGTGAGGAAAACGACTGCGACGGGCAACAGTGGTACATCATGGTAGAAGGACACGTCTCCGGCAGCGGAGCCCAACGTCAAAATCACGACCAACTCAAAAAGTGAGAGCTGTCTTATCCCGCGCCGGCCACTTGATTTTAAAAACAAGAAAACGGCAAGAAAGGCAAAAGTTGCCCGAAACCCTACCTCTAGCAAAAATGATAGTGGAAACTCATCTATCAAAATCCGTTGAATATCAAAGGGAGACATCATCACCTCTTTTTTGGTTTTTTAGATAATCATTGAATTGTGCGAGTCCTGCCCATCTAAAGAGTTACATCCTCTGAGTAGCTCCACGGGGGCGATGAAAACGGTCTAGTCGTGGAATTTGAATCTCCATTGCATGAACCTTAGCCTCGATTCACCAAAGAATGGTGAGCCTGATTTGCACAGTCCTTTACTCACCGGAAGGCTTGCTAGCGAAGGCGCGGAATCAGCCCTGTAGGTGCTTGTCGTTTCGCTGGCACGGATTTTACGATCCGGTAAGGTGGGTGAGGGATAGACCTGCGGGCAGCGCGATCATTGCCACCACCCACTGGATGATCGCAACGGTCTGTGTGCGTTTCCTGACATCAACATGAATCTCACGGTGCTCATGACGCCAGAGACCTGACCTAATGCAATTTTTCACACGGAGAATTCCAGAATGGCAGCGCATCATAAAGAGAAACACCCAATAGACAACATTGGTTGGCTGCGCGCTGCCGTATTGGGGGCCAATGACGGAATCGTTTCAACTTCAAGTCTGATTCTGGGCGTAGCCGCCTCTCACGCAACTCACAACAGCATCCTTATAGCGGGTGTCTCTGCTCTCGTCGCCGGTGCTATGTCGATGGCTACCGGAGAGTACGTTTCCGTGCAGTCCCAAGCCGACACGGAAGCGGCTGCCCTAGAGGCGGAGCGAATTGAGATTCAGGAAAATCCGAAGGGCGAGAATCGTGAACTGACAGGAATTTATGTTGAGCGAGGACTTGAGGTGCCGCTTGCAAAAGAAGTCGCGACTAAACTAATGGATCACGACGCCTTGGGGGCGCATGCCCGAGATGAGTTGGGAATCACCGATGCGATGAGTGCAAAGCCATTACAGGCTGCTCTTGCATCTGCGCTAAGCTTTGCCGTAGGTGCGGCACTACCATTACTCGTGGTCGTAGTAGTTCCACAAGAACATCTCATCCCAGTCATCGTCGTCGCGTCGTTGGTCTTCCTTGCTATCCTTGGCGGCTTGGCGGCCAAGGTCGGCGGGGCGAATATTAAAAATGGGGTTTTACGTGTGACTTTTTGGAGTGCGCTTTCGATGGCGGTGGCAGCAGGAGTCGGTACCCTGTTGGGAACCACAGTATAAAACCCGGAGCGGGTTCCAGAATTAAATTCTTGATAGTGAGAGTGGGCCTTTATACAAGGATGGAACAGGGTTTATATATTTGAAGGCAAGAGAAAAGCAGCGCTGCCCCCACACACCTTTATCCGATAGGATGCCGCCGGTTTTTTCTTCTGTTTTCTTTAGCTTTTTAATCCCACAGGATTGAAAGCTGGAACAGAAGCTGAAACTGAAACGCAGGCCTTGGGGCCCATCCTATCAAGCATGCTAGCGCATGCCCCGACGCTACTGCTCGCCACGAAAACCTAGGCGGAGGCGGCATACGAATTGCAATCAAGTTACCTTCACCAACCGGTATAAGTTTTTATACAAAAGGATCATTTCTCGGGTTTCACGACGTTCAGAATTTTCCTCTAAACCCTCACCCTGCACGTCGTGCTGCTCGAGCAATTCATCCTCTTCCTCGTGAACTTCCAGGACTGAGGATGGCACCAGTTCCAGTACTCGGTTGTGACCACGTTCCGCGAACAAGCATGCGCCCTTGGCTGTGAGAACTATCGACTGCCGAGCTTTCAAGAACGAAAGGATTGTTTGTTGGCGACCTCGCGAGTCAACCAGCAACAACCGGGAACGGTGCGTGGCGTCCTCCCTAATCCACAATCCACGCTCATCGCACTTTAAGAACGTAGGCTGGTTTAAATTTGCCGACACGGCAGGATCGTTGCGGGCTTCGGTCAACTGATGAACCACACCTTTTTCCTTTTCTGTGAAGAGCATACGGCCATCATTGCAGTGAGTGACCAAGCAGGGTACTTATGACGAGCGCGAAGGCTTTCGGCCTTGGAATTACGTGACCTGCAGGGAGGACATTGAAGGCCAGGAAGTCTGGCGGATCAACGTCGAGGTGAAGCGTGGTGATTCCGCTTGCAGCGGCTGACCATGGGCTGGTGCAGGTTGCTGAGCACGAGGTCGGGGCGCGGATGATGGCGGAGCGCCCAACGCAAAGATGAAATCAGGAATAAATACCCTTCGGCAGTCGTTAGTGAATGACCAACGCTGACGTGGGAGATATCCAGTTCAATTCGCGGATTGGGATGGGTGGTAAGCCGGCTTCACATGTTTGATGAGGATGAACCCACCGTGCCGAGAATTTTGACTTCCCAGATAAGTGACACCGCACTAAACGAGCACAATGCCAGGATGTTCGGGTCGCCAAAGGAGCGCTTGGATTTTTACCGAAGAGAGATTCAGTACGAAACCAGCATCTTGGCTAATCGAACTGACGCCTTTTTGGCATCTCAGTCTTTTTTGGTCATCGCATTTGCCTCTTCTATGGGCAATCTCAACCCCGAATGGGGCAAGTTGTTCACGCTGGTAGTACCACCGTTTCTTACGTCGCTTGGAGTGCTAAGTTCGTTGAATGCTTGGCCCGGTATTCGTGCGGCATACGACATTATCGGCCATTGGCATTTCAAGCAGAGCGAGCTATTGCATAGCGAGCCTGTAATGGGATTGGCTTATGACGAGTCGCCTTTATTTTGTGAAAGAGAGTCCACGCAAAAGGGGTATCGAAAGGCGTTGCTGTTTTCGGTGCGCACACCTTGGATCTTTGCGACATTCTGGATATTGCTTGGCATTTGGTCGGTTTGTATCCAAATCACAAATCCAGGTGCTTGAGACGTAAACAGAGAGGTAAACCCTTGCTGTTTGGGACTACTTTTCTTCAGCCACCTAGCAGGCTCCGAACATCATCAGCTCTGCGCCCAAATGAAAACTCGATCACAGGTTATAGGGTGTACCATCGATAGGTGCCCATCAAAAATTAGTGAGCCATGTCCAGGGAAAGCGAAGAGGGCCGCCAGATCGTAGCTTCTCTGGCGCGCCGGGTCGGTGACATTGCTGATCTTGCAAAGACCGCCCACGCAATTATTTCAACCTTGCAGGATATGGACGCAGCCCTCAGGCCCATCATCGGCCAGCAAGGGGTTGTCGCGCTTTATCGCCGCAGCCTCAATCTGTGCGTTTCCAATCATCCGCGACTGGCCGGCACCTGTGACAGAGTGCAGGCAGGCATGGATCTGATTGCCCTCAAGTCCGTAATCGTTGAGCAAAGCGACATCGATGCGCTGTTTTTCGGCGAAGTGTTGCTGACTACCTTTTACGAGCTGCTGACCACGCTCATCGGGCCCTCGCTCACCGAACGCTTGCTTCGTGGCATGTGGGAACCTTCTTTGAGCGACACCCCTTCGCAGGAAAATTCGCCATGAGCACCAAAGTGACTATCAACCGCCTGGCCACCGGCGTGCCGGGACTGGACGAGGTGCTGGGCGGGGGATTACCGGAGTTTTCGTTCAACCTGATCGCCGGCCCGCCGGGTTGCGGCAAAACTACCCTGGCGCACCAGATGATGTTTGCTCTGGCCACGCCCGAGCGCCCGGCGTTGTTCTTTACCGTACTGGGCGAGCCGCCGCTGAAGATGTTGCGTTATCAGCAGCAATTCGACTTTTTCGACCGCGAAGCGATCAACCAGTCGATCCGCTATATCAACCTGACCGACGACACCCTGGCCGGGAATCTGGACGAAGTGCTGCGGCGCATCGTCAGCGAGGTGGAGGCTTACTCCCCGGCGCTGGTGTTCGTCGACTCTTTCCGTTCGGTGGTGCTGGCCAGCCAGACTCAGGACAACCCCAACAACAACCTGCCGCAGTTCGTTCAGCAACTGGGCATGTTGATGACGACCTGGCAGGCGACGACGTTCCTCATCGGTGAGTATTTTACCGAGACTGACACCAACCCGATTTTCACCGTGGCCGATGGTCTGATCTGGCTGCGTCAAAGCGTTCAGCGCAACTCCATGGTGCGCAAGCTGGAAATCATGAAGATGCGCGGCCAACCGACGTTGCCGGGCCTGCACACCTTCCGCATTGCGACGTCGGGGATCAAGGTGTTTGCACCCGCGCCACTCAACCCGGTTGAAGCGCCGCTGGAGTTCCCCATCAAGCGCCTGAAAATGGGCGTGCCGCAACTCGATGAGATGCTCGGCGGCGGCCTGCCTCGCGGTTATTCCTTACTGGTGGCCGGGCCGTCAGGGTCGGGCAAAAGCATTCTGGCGGCGACCTTCCTGGCCGAAGGCGCACGCAACGGCGAAACCGGCGTGATCGCGGTGTTCGAACAACGGCCCAATCACTTCCAAAATGCCACCCTCATTCAGTTGATCCAAAACGGTCAGGTCGGTTTGGTGGACAGTCGTGCACCGGACTTGTCCATCGACGAAGTCGTCCAGTTGCTGTTGGCCGAGATCTCTCGCCTGAAAGCCACTCGTTTAGTGATCGACTCGTTGTCAGGCTTCGAACTGGCGCTGGCGCCGACCTTCCGCGAAGACTTGCGTGAATCGCTGTCGCGCATGGTCACTGCTTTGACGAGCGCCGGGGTCAGTGTGCTGATGACCTCCGAGCTGGAAGACCGCTACACCGACTTGCGTTTCAGCCCTTACGGCACGGCGTTCCTGACCGACGCGATCATCGTTCAGCGCTACATTGAAGTTCAGAGCCGATTGCTGCGCATCATGGCCGTGGTCAAGTTGCGGGCCAGCGCCCACTCCGATGAGCTGCGCCTGTACAGCATCGACAAAAACGGCCTGCAGATCGGCGAAATGCTTCATGACCAAGAAGGCCTGCTCGGTGGCCGACCGACAAAACGGAGTTCAGGTGCGGAACGCACAGGAGATAAAATGTTTGAGCCAGGATCATGAGTAAAGTCGATGGCAACAAAGAGCGTGAGATCGCTAATGCCGCTCACGAACTCTTTCTGCTTGGCCAGAAAACCGTTGAAGGACGCGCCGTGCTGGCAGCCTTGCAAAAAGAGTTGAGCGACGCCAGCAGCCAGCTAGTAGATAGTCAGCAGGTCGAGCAAATGATTGAGGCCAATCAGCAGTTGGTACCGGCGAAACTCCTGGTGCAGTCAGACGCTATAGTCCCCCCTCGCTTGGAAGAGCAGCGTTTGTACCAGGAACTGCGTGAGGCTAATGCACAGTTGGTCATAGCCGCACTCAGCGCTCAAGACCTTCAGGCTGTAGCCGAGCACACACTGAGTCAGCAAAAAAGCATACTGGCGACGGTGGCCCATGAGCTGCGAAACCCATTAACACCCATCAGTATGATTGCAGAGCGTATGGTGCGGATGCCTAGTGGCGAACTGCCTCGGATGAGGGAGTTGATCGAAGGCCAAGTGCAACATATGTCACAGCTGGTCGACGATCTGCTGGACGTCTCCCGTGCCAGCACTGGTAAGTTGCGACTCAATCGCCGCGATGTCGACATGATTCAAGTTCTACGTGAGGCCATTGATGCGTGTCGCCCTTTAATGAGCGCACAAGAGCAGCGATTCGACGCCCATCTTCCCGATGGCATCTTGATGGTAAATGGTGACCCGGGGCGCCTCGCACAGATTCTCCACAACCTTCTGACAAATGCGGCTAAATACACCCCGACCCACGGTAGAATCGAACTATCAGTAACGGTAGTGTCCGACGTTTTGAAGATAACCATTTCTGACAATGGCATCGGCATTTCCGCTAAAGCACTCCCGTTTATTTTCGACCCCTATGTTCAGGACGTGCACGCCGTCGGCTTCAATGGGTCAGGCTTGGGCATCGGCCTGACGGTAGTCCGCGAGCTGGTTGAGGCGCACGACGGCGAGGTTGCCGGCATGAGCGAGGGCGATGGCAAGGGTAGCGAGTTCGTGGTCACGTTACCGTTGGTGATCCATTCAAGCATATGAAAAATGCATGCACACTGATTTATCTGAATCCAGGGGCACGCGCCAGATCCCACCAGACAATACGACGGCCGTCCATCGCTATGGCTGATCCATTGAAAACCGCAATCAAGATTCTTGGCGGGCACTGATACTCAACTTCGAGTCAGACCCGCTGAGTACAGGATCCGACATGAACGCAGCGGACGACTTTAGATTTAAATCTCATGAACTGCTTTTAGACTTGGATGCAGCTGTTAACAAAATGATGATGTTGGTCTCTGCTCGTGAGCTTTCCGGTGAAAGGTGGAGTGCGGCTGTAACGGGACATTCGGACGCGTATGCAGCTTGGAGTTCACATATCAATGAGTCATCGCTACCGAACTCTCATAGCCTTTAATTCGGAGAGTTCACATCTGTGCCATTGAACGAAATGAATGCGGTCGTGCGACCAGTCGGGCCAAGCCTTGGATGCTATCTGACGTCTCTATATGCGGCATTGTGATCAACCGCTTTACTGCCGAGCGAGTGGGCTTGGAATACATTGATCTTGGCAATGGCACGCAATGATTGTGACAGTAATTTCAGCCTGAATCGTTGGTTCTCAACAGCTACGTCGGCGGATGATCGCTTTCTGAGATTCGGCACGAGCAATGCTTTGTGGGTGATCTGTGGTCTTCATGTGAACGCATATGCATTGATTTTGCTGGAATGCGTTCTTCGGGGCTTAAACGCCCGTGGCTTCAAGAAGAATCTCAATGGCTACCGAGCTTCCTGATGCCTAGCGCCAGAGGTACGGATTCGTACGTGAAAGCGCCTGATATTTACGGATAAACCTAGTGTACGTCGAGGTTCTTTTTGAACCCCCGAAGGTTCATGAGGAAAAGACAAACCTGCAAGACGATCAATGCATACGCCCCTGCATAAACTCCCCATATCACCCACAAGACGTTGCTCAAACTGAAGCATATAAATCCGATCATTCGTCGTCTTGGCCGCTGCGATCCGATCAGCCATGCGGCGAGCACCGTCACAAGCATCGCGGGCCATTGAACCCAATCCAGATAAGCCAAAATCTCCTCCCAACACGTCTCGATGCGCTGAATTGCTAAGCATCGCGTTATTTAATCGGGGTTTTGATAGTTAGTTACGGCTTCTGATTTTCCCAGTATGTAGCAGGGATGAAGCTGACCATTAGGATGTGTTGTGACAACCAAGGATATCAATAACCAGCCCTCATGAAGCTTCAGGTTTGCTTCGTTGGCCGACAACGCTTCCATGACTTGAGTAACCTCGGTCATATGCATTTCGTAACTCTCGAATTTTAGGGTGCAATCGTTAGGCGCCGAGCAATGATAGGGGTTCCTTTATTAATGCCTCGGCACTCTGGAGCGTTCGTGGTGGTGCCGGGTCTAAAATCATGATTGGATCATGGCTTGAAGGAATGAACCGGTGAACAAAACCATCAGCGCACAAGATCTACGGATCGACCTTCGAGGTGCGAACGAAGCTGCCCTATTCAAATGGCTGGTTGCCAGTTTTCTGATGGGTAAAAGAATTCAGGGAGCAATCGCCGCCAAGGCTTACCAAGTCATCGTCGATCACCATCAGCGAGATACACCGCAAAAGCTCGCGCACTGCACCCACCGTCAATTGGTCGTAATGCTTGGTCAGGCTCATTACGTGCGTTACGACGAGACCACCGCGTCGCGATTGCTCGCATTGGCAAATAAGCTCAACAGTGAATACGCCGGCGAGGTGAGCAACATCGTGGAAGCGAGCCCTGACCGTCAGGCATTCGAAAACCGCCTGTCCGAATTTGAAGGGATCGGGCCGAAGACCATCGAGATATTTATGCGGGAAGCAGCCGCCGTGCTGTTCTGAACACTCAGAAACTGTTCACCTACATGAATCGGCGTCCTTATCCAACACTGCCATCTCAGCTACATGCGGCAAGGGGAAACCATGGCAACGCACAAACTGACCATTAAAGACTTACAGGTGAACGTTTCAATCTGCGGTTACGGCTCGCCGCTGCTCTTGCTCAATGGACTGGGTGGTTTGATCCGTACCTTCGATCCCCTGCGCGATGAACTGTTGGATTACACGACCATTACGTTGGACGTGCCAGGAGTTGGCAAATCGCAAATGCCCCGCTGGCCGATGCGTCTGCCGCGCCATGCCGACTTGATCGCCGAGATGCTGAAGCAGTTGGGAGTCGAACAAGTCGATGTGTTTGGCGTGAGTTGGGGCGGTGCATTGGCGCAAGAATTTGCCCTGCGTCACCCGAGCATGGTGCGCCGGCTGATCCTGGCGGCGACCTCTGCCGGCCCGGTGATGCTAGTGAAGCCCGCCGACATCTTGGACTTTTTTGGCAGCAGCAAAGGCGCCAAACTGCGCAAGAACGAAGGCTCGCGTAATTCGATACAGGCGCTGCTGCGCTTCGGTGTGGTGAAAGGCATGCTCACCAGTAATCCGCGAACCTATTACCACCAGCTCGCTGCATTGGTCGGCTGGACAAGCGTGCTGCGGCTGTTCCGTCTGCGCCAACGCACGCTGATCCTCACCGGCGACCGCGACCCCTTGGTACAGATGTACAACGCGCATATCCTGCACTGCAGCATCCGACGTGCCGAAGTGCACGTCCTGACGGGGGAAGGGCATTTTTTCGTGGTGACCAGCGCGAAGCGAACTGCCGAACTCATACGCGAATTCCTCAGCCAGCAGCACGATGATGAAGAGCCGGCGCCCATGATCGCCAGCGGCAGGCTAAGGCCACGCCTGCTCTAATCCGGGAAGTCGTTCGCCTTTATTGCTGCACCCTAGGGTCTCGATACTCTTGGTACATCCATATTGATCTTGCGCCGGAAAGCTTCAGAGAAACTGTAAACCGAGAAGGCAATCACCCCCAAGGCCACCACCATCAAAATGAGCCATCCAACTGGTAGATTCTGGAGCGCGTCTAGCGCTTCCTTCATACCAGGTGGAGCCATGGCTTGATAAGTGGAGCCACTGACTGCCAGCAGCAATGTATAAACACGACTCCACGGGCAATGCCTAAGGGATCAAGTTCATATCGCGCAGTTTGTCGAACACATCGAAAAATGCTTGATCGCTCGCCTGGTAGGCGGTGAAACCCATAGCCCGGCTCTTTGACATATCCGTGACAACTTCTATTGGTCGACCGAGGTCAGCGTCGGTGTGCCACGGGGACACCAAGCGCCCGATATCGGATTCTTTCAAGCCGTGTTCCGCTACGATTTGCGTCCAGGCAACTTGATCGTCAGCCATTTGCTTTTCAAGCGGCGAGAGGGTTGCGGGGTAATCGGCCGGAGGCAAACCGAAGTATTCGGCGATTCTGCTCCACATCCATTTCCAACGGAATATATCGCCATTGGTAACATTGAATGCCTGATTGGCCGCAGCCGGTGTGGTGGCTGCCCACATTTGTTGTTTCGCCAGCTGACGCGCGTCGGTCATATCGGTGAGGCTGTCCCACTGTGTCTTTGATCCGGGAAACACAAAAGGACGACCGGTTTGTTTGCAAATCGATGCATAGACGGCGAGGGTGGTGGCCATGTTCATCGCGTTTCCTACGGCAACCCCGGTAACGGTATGCGGGCGATGCACGCTCCAAGTGAAGCCGTCCTTTTCTGCGGCGGCGAAGAGTTCGTCTTCTTGGGCGTAGTAGAAATTTTCGATGTCCAGACGACCCTGCTCTTCGCGAAAAGGTGTTTGAGGAAGGCTACCTCAACCATACGCTTCGAACGGGCCGAGGTAGTGTTTGAGGCCAGTGACCAGTGCTACGTGCTTGACACTTTTGGCTGGGCGAATGGCGGCGAGTAGGTTGTGTACCATGGCGGCGTTGACGCGAATATTCTCGGCCTCCGTGGCTTGCCTTGACCATGTGGTGATGAATACATGAGTGGGCTTCAAATCCGCCAGCGCATGTTCCAGCGACGCCGGATCCTGAAGATCTGCCGCTACAGGGATCATTCCGGGGGCCTGTGACGGATGTCGCGACAGCGCGGCGACCTGCCACTTGTTTTCGATCAGTAACTTACTGATGGCGCTGCCAACGATGCCGCTGGCGCCCACGACCAATGCTGTCTGAGTCATACGTTTCTCCTGGATGTAGAGTTGGGAGCCCGCATAAGCAGCAGAGGTTCAACCAAAAGCGGATACACATTTGCGTCCCCTATGTACCTGGCAGATCGATTCGCATCGAACAGTCGCTTGGCCATCCACCACCTTTGAGGCCTGTCTGACAGTGATTTTGATTTGGGTACAAAAGGGCCCGAATAACGTAGTGCCGGTCAGTTCAACTGAACGGCATTACCTTCGGTGGAATTCGAGTTCTTAGTATCTTGAATATCCAGCCGTCGCTGCTATAGGATGAAATCAGGAGATGGCATTCCTCCTTTAACCGCCTTTGTGCTGATGATGCCTACGTGAACCCTGGACAGGGTGCGTAGGTGTGTCTCCCTGTCCTCCAATTTAGGACAGGATCATGACCTCTATTCTCATATCAGTTCCCTCTCGTAATCTGCGGTTATCAGCACCTCCTCGGCTCTACCGGCCCAGAGGAGACTTGCATCCATGCTGAAATCACTTCTAGTTATCGCCATCGGCGCATCGCTTGGTGCTTGGTTGCGCTGGATCTTGGGCATGAAGCTCAACGCCCTGTTCCCTACGATTCCCCCAGGTACTGTGGTCGCCAATATGGTCGGGGGCTACATCATTGGCCTCGCCATAGCGTTTTTGGCCGCATCCCCGTCCCTAAGCCCTGAGTGGCGCCTGCTGATCATCACGGGGTTCTGTGGGGGACTTACCACCTTTTCCACTTTTTCAGCCGAAACAGTCGCCCTGATTCAGGAAGGCAGACTGCTGTGGGCACTCGGCTCGATTTCATTGCACGTTGTGGGCTCGTTGGCGATGACGGCTGCCGGGCTTCTGTCCTATCAAATGATTGGCACGCGCTGAGGACATGAAGATGAAAGGTTTTCTGGTGATTTTCTTTACCCAACAGAACCGTCGCTATCAAGGAAAGATGCTCGGCGACTGGATCGTTGATTTAGCCAAAGAAATGGGCCTGCGTGGAGCGACCCTCTCCACAGGTATCGAAGGTTTTGGTCACACCGGTCGGCTGCATTCCTCGCATTTTTTTTTGCTGGCAGATCAGCCGACGGAGATTCGAATGGCTATCACAAAGGAGGAATCCGATAGGTTATCTTCCTCGTAACTCAGCAGCGAATCTCTCCCGCAAGACCTTGTTTTACGTCTCACTGTTCGAATGGATTAGGGGTGTATCTGCCGTAAAACTTTTTACGCTTTCTTTACGGTAGGTGTTTTTGTCCACAACGATACTGGCCGCGATTTTTTAGATTGTCCATGCGCCTCGCTTTTCCGATGGCCTTGGAAAAATGTATTGCCTAAGGATGGCGTGCAGTAACTCCCCGCCAATTGAGAGAAGCGCCCCTTGAGTGAGATAGCGACCGTTGCAAATGAAGACTCCCCATCCAAAACGTCGGGAGTGGGCTTGCTCGTCGCTGCTGTCGGTGTGGTTTACGGGGACATCGGCACCAGCCCGCTCTACACGCTAAAAGAAGTATTTTCCGGCCACTACGGCGTTCAGGTAAACCACGACGGCGTGCTGGGCATTCTGTCATTGATCTTTTGGTCACTGATCTGGGTAGTCTCGATCAAATACGTGCTGTTCATCCTGCGTGCCAACAACCAGGGCGAAGGCGGCATCATGGCATTGACGGCGTTAGCCCGCCGCGCAGCAGCACCTTATCCGCACATGAGCAAGGTACTGGTGCTGCTCGGCCTGTTCGGTGCCGCACTTTTTTACGGGGACAGCATGATCACCCCGGCTATTTCGGTGCTATCAGCAGTTGAGGGGTTACAGCTGGCGTTTGACGGAATAGAGCGCTGGGTGGTGCCCTTGGCAGTGATAGTGCTGGTGGCGCTGTTCCTGATACAGAAACATGGCACGGCTCGCATCGGTATCCTGTTTGGCCCGGTCATGGTGCTGTGGTTTGTGGTGTTGGGTGCGCTCGGGATCTACGGTATTTTGCAGCGGCCCGAAGTGTTGCAAGCGCTTAACCCTGCTTGGGCAGTGCAATTCTTTGTGGTTCATCCGGGAATGGGTGTGGCGATTTTGGGCGCCGTCGTGTTGGCCTTGACCGGTGCTGAAGCGCTGTATGCTGACATGGGCCACTTTGGTCGCAAACCGATTTCCCGTGCCTGGTTCATTCTGGTGTTGCCCGGGCTGGTACTCAATTATTTTGGCCAGGGCGCCCTAATCCTGGAGAGCCCGGAGGCGGTGCGCAATCCGTTCTATCTGCTCGCGCCGAGCTGGGCCCTGCTGCCGATGGTCGCGCTTTCCACACTGGCGACCATCATCGCTTCTCAAGCAGTAATCTCTGGTGCTTTCTCCCTGACGCGCCAGGCCATCCAGCTAGGTTACGTCCCTCGCATGTTTATCCAGCACACATCGAGTCAGGAGCAGGGGCAGATTTACATCGGCACGGTCAACTGGGCGTTGATGGTCGGTGTCGTGCTGCTGGTGATCGGTTTCGAGTCGTCCAGTGCCTTGGCCGCTGCCTATGGGGTCGCTGTGACGGGCACCATGTTGATCACCACCATTCTGTCTTCGGCGGTCGTCCTGCTCCTCTGGAAAACGCCGCGCTGGCTGGCCATCCCGATGCTGCTCGGCTTTCTGTTGGTAGATAGTCTGTATTTTGCGGCCAACGCGCCGAAGATTTTTCAGGGCGGTGCCTTCCCGGTGATTGCCGGCATTGGCCTGTTCATTTTGATGACGACCTGGAAGCGGGGACGGAAAATCATCGTTGAGCGGCTTGACGAGACCGCACTTCCTCTGCCGTTGTTTATCAGCAGCATTCGTTCGCAGCCTCCGCATCGAGTCCAAGGTACAGCGGTTTTTCTGACGGCCAGGGCCGATGCTGTTCCGCATGCGCTACTGCACAATCTGCTACATAACCAGGTTTTGCACGAGCAGGTGGTACTTCTAACCGTGGTGTCCGAAGACAGTCCTCGAGTGAGTGCTAACCGACGGTTTGAGGTTGAAGCCTATGGTGAAGGGTTCTTCCGGGTCAGTCTGCACTTTGGTTTTATGGAGGAACCCGATGTGCCCCAAGCGTTGAGTCTGTGTCACTTGAATGAGCTGGACTTCAGCCCGATGCGCACGACGTACTTCCTCAGTCGGGAGACGGTGATTCCAACCAAGCGCATCGGGATGGCACGCTGGCGAGAGAGCCTGTTCGCATTTCTTCTAAAGAACGCCAACAGCAACCTGAAATATTTCAGATTGCCGCTAAACAGGGTGATTGAACTGGGGACTCAGGTGGAGATGTAAACAAGATCAAGGCCGCCTCTGCGGCCTTTTTCCTTTGGCGTGCTCGTGGTTATCACTCTTGATGCGTTTATTCTTTCAATCGGTTGCCGATGGCGCGTAGCAGTTCTTAAGCTGGATCAATATTTGGCGATCTACGCTTCTGCTAATCTCGTGTCCATAGCGTTTCAAAGAGATGACCGCATGTCCTTCGTAGACAAGTTCGTTGCTGAGATACTGGCTCTTCAGGTTGCCCTGTATCACTCCCGTGCACGGTTGGAGGCGAGGACTGATAGCGAGGCTTTGCATGATCTCAGGATAGCTGTGAGGCGCATCAGGAGCTTACTGCGACCGATGCGCACCATGAGCGAGGTGGTGGCGCTGAACATCGCGGCAGCTGAGGTGGGAAGGATAACCACACCAACTCGCGATCTGGAGGTGATGATTCAGGAACTGGAGAGCAGGGGCTTTCTTGCCCAAGTTCAGCTCAGAAAAGCGCGCTTGGCATCTAACTACTCCAAGATTCTAAAAAGCCCACACCTCAACAACTTGTTCATTCAATTGGACGAGTGGCCTACTGTTTTTCGTTCAGTTGAAGTCAACGGCGGTTTGAAGCACGCCCAGCCTCAAATTGAAAAAGCGCTAAAAAAGCAGATCGACCGGCTGCATGCTGCTGTGGATGACGTTGGATTTGATCGACACGAGTTGAGAATCCTGGTCAAGCGCACGCGCTACCTCACGGAAGCGTTTCATAGCCTTTCACCGCTTTCGCGTAAAGCTGCGAGTTCTCTAAAAGCACTGCAATCGGCTTTAGGCTCCTGGCATGATCATTATCAATGGTGTCAAAAGGTGCTGATCGAATCAGACCTGCGCCCGCTGGAAAAGGTTTGGCAGAGCTGCGCAGCTACCGCGCTCGAAAAAGCTGAGATCCAGTTGAAAGACTTGGCAACACGGCTGCCAAAATCTTCGGGCAAAAAAAAGCTGCCTAAAGTGGCAGCAGAAGAATGAGCGCGTTTTGAATGGTCTGAGTATTGCGGGCCGAAAGTTACAAATCGATGATGGTTCTTTGTCCATCGATGCCTGCACCTTAAGACAGCTCAACCACAGGTCTGTTTATGCTGATAGGCAAAGGGTGGGCTGCATTTACACGAACTTCCAGCGTTTTTACGAAAGCTTCAGCTTCGGCATAGCTGCGAAATTTGACGCACCATGCATCCATCCACACAAGCCAACCTTCGGGCGTGTTCGCTTCTTCGATTCTGATCAGCATCACGAGAATCCTTTCATGAGGTAGCTCGGGTCAATGACGAGCCTAAACAAAAGAGCTCGTACCCTTTCGACGCCTAATTTTCGACTCTCAAGTGATCCAGAGAATTGGCTGGTAGGATTCATCTGATGGCTTTTCTCAGTGCCTCAATGCCCTTTCTGACGGATTCGGCATTCAAGTCGAGCGTGGCGATAGCGCCAAGGGCGTTGCTGGAAACGCCAGTAGATCCCCTTTGATCTATCCACATTGCTATCGACTCAATGGCATCGGCCAGCGCGAGTTGGTTTTCGTGGAGGGTTTCGAGTATGTCCGGTAGTTGGGGAGGGGATGACATGGCGACATTTCCTCAGAATGAACTGAAAGACTAGCAGCGTCAGAGAGGACGTGCAGAATCATCAAAGCTATCCCGTTATGTTGTACAACCGACAGTAATCAGCCCATGACACATTGACCATTTCGGCTATCTCCTTGTGCGCGGCAAGAATACGTTGGTGCGCCTGTTCTTCGGAGGTCGCAATCAATTGCAGTGTCAACTCCCAAGAGCCTACACCCAGTCTCTCGGCTTCATTCTCGTATGCCTGCTCAATCAGCTCCTGCTGTTCATTGGTACTCAGCATGCGGATGCGTTTCTTGAAGGTCGGGTTGTTGGTCAAGAAGCGAGCGCGTGCGTCCTGGGATTCTTTCGGAGTCAGCAAGCAGTCTCCCTGTCGCGATTCAACGACCCGAATTTTGGCCTTCGAAAGCGATGAGTTTTCTGGTGTAGCTGTTTATTGTCTGCTCCTATGTAGAGGCGTTGAGCAGCAGCCACTTGCCCAGCGCTGTAATACCACCAAGGATACTCATGCTCGGCTTGCGAAGGCGGGGCGCTCGTTGTAGGGCACCCCTGTTCGACCTGACTTAGTAGACCTGAGGCACGATGAGTTCCGATGGCGTCGGGTTGCGGGAGTAGTCCTCCTGCCGCACGCGCTGAGGCAGTTCAATCATGGTTAGCTCCACTTCTTCGTAGGGCATCTGCCCGAGCAGATGATGGATGCAGTTGAGGCGGGCTTTTTTCTTGTCGTCGGCTTGCACCACCCACCATGGTGCTTCGGCGATGTGGGTGCGTTCGAGCATGATTTCCTTGGCCTTGGTGTAGGCCTCCCAGCGCCGACGGGATTCCAGATCCATGGGGCTGAGTTTCCACTGCTTAAGCGGGTCATGGATGCGGCTGAGAAAGCGCAGGTGCTGTTCCTGGTCGGAAATGGAAAACCAGTATTTAATCAACTGAATGCCGGAGCGAGCGAGCATCCGCTCAAACTCTGGCACCGTGCGGAAAAACTCTTCGTACTGATCGTCATTGCAAAACCCCATGACCTTTTCGACCCCGGCGCGGTTGTACCAACTACGGTCGAAGAGCACTATTTCACCAGCTGCCGGCAGGTGCGAGACGTAGCGCTGGAAGTACCATTGGGTACGTTCGCGGTCATTGGGTGCAGGCAGTGCGGCGACACGACAGACCCGAGGATTGAGTCGTTGGGTAATGCGCTTGATAACACCACCTTTGCCGGCTGCATCACGTCCTTCGAACAGAATCACTACTTTGTGACCAGTCTTGACCACCCAGCTTTGCAGCTTCACCAGTTCGCCTTGCAGGCGGAACAGTTCGCTGAAGTAGAGTCGTCGGGCTTCCTTCTCACTTCCGTCCTTGGCGTGTTCATCGAATAGCGCATTCAGGTCATGCCCGTCTTCGGATAATTCCAGTTCCAGCTCTTCGTCACTGTGATCGAGCAGCTCGCGGTGGATGCGCTGTATCAGGGTGTCTTCGATTGAGGGCATGGGACAAACTCGTGTCGGGAAGGGCCTGGCAAAGTGTTAGTCGTAACTTGTTACGAATTAATTACATCAACTTGTGATTTGGGGCAACCAGATAAGGAGTGTGGCCACCAGCGCCATGTGATAGCTGCCTAGATAGACAAGTGATGTCAGCGACATTTTTATGCCATTCGATTTTCATAAAAACGTCACAAAATTGTTGCAGAGTTTGGGAGCCCGATATCACAAGGAGTTCCTTCGATGAAAAGTTTCATGAAGTCTGCTGCGCTCGCCATTACGGTTTCTCTTTGTGCCACCTCAGTGTCCTTTGCTGCGGAAAGCGTTCGCCTGACGGGTTCCGGCGCCAGTTTTCCGGCTCCGATTTATCTCACCTGGTTCAAGGATTTCAGCAAGAAAAGCGCTGGCGTCACTGTGGATTACCAATCCAAGGGCAGCGGTGCGGGTGTACAGGACTTTTTGAACAAAACCGTTGATTTCGCGGCCAGTGACTCGGCGATGAAAGACGAGGACATCGCCAAGGTGGCCGAGGGCGCGCAATTGCTGCCGATGACTGCTGGTGAAATCGTGCTGGCGTATAACCTGCCGGGTAGTCCCAAAGGGCTCAAATTGCCACGCGATGTTTATTCCAACATCTTCCTCGGCAAGATCACTCGATGGAATGATCCGCAGCTCGTCGCGGCCAATCCCGAGCTGAAACTGCCGGATATGCCAATCACCGTTGTCGTGCGTGCAGACTCCAGCGGTACTACCGCAGTGTTCACCAAACACATGGCAGCGATTAATACAGAGTTCAATAAGGCGTTAGGTGAAGGCAACACCGTCAACTGGCCGGCCAGCGACAAATTCATCAAATCGCCCAAGAACGATGGTGTGACGGCTACCGTACGCCAGACCCCGGGCGCCATTGGGTACATCGAATACGGCTTCGCCAAACTGGCCAAGGTCGACTTTGCCCAGTTACAAAACAAGGCCGGTCAGTACGTTGTGCCAAACGCGGAGAGCGGTGCCGAGGCTCTCGCTGCTGTGAAGATGCCAGAGAGCCTGGTGGCTTGGCTGCCTGATCCGGACGGTGCCAAGTCGTACCCGATCACTTCCTATACCTGGATGATCTTCCGCAAGCAAAACGAGAACCCGGCCAAGGCCAAAGCCATGCGTGAGATGGTCGAATACAGTCTGACAGAGGGTCAGAAAATTGCCGATTCGATGGGTTACATTCCCCTGCCGCAATCGGTTATCGATCAAGTTCGCAAGGCTTCCGCCAACATTCAGTGACGCTTGCGAGGCCTCTTTCGGCGTGTGCTTGTAGCCTCGCCGAAGAGATTTCCCCTACGCTCCGGAATAGCCCATGAACAAGCCATTTGTCGTACCGGTTAATCCGGATTCTGCCTGCCGCCCCCCATCTGCGAAAGATTTTCTGGTGGATCGCACCTTCCGCGCGCTTGCGCGCATAGGTGTAGTTCTCGTTCTGGCGCTGGTATTCGCCTTGGTATTTGAGGTAGGGCGCAAGGCACTACCGGGCATGGAGAAACACGGTCTGGACGTCCTTTTTGGGACTGTGTGGGACGTGAACCAAGGCAAGTACGGCATTCTGCCGGCCATCTGGGGCACGCTCTACAGCGCCTTCATCGCCTTGGTGATCGCGGGCTTTTTCGGCGTCAGCATGGCGATTTTCCTGACCCAGGATTTCCTGCCCGCGAAACTTGCAGCCGTTTTTCGCACCATTGTCGAATTGCTCGCGGCCATTCCCAGCGTCGTTTATGGGCTGTGGGGAATCTACGTGGTGATCCCGGCCATTCGCCCCCTCACGGATTGGCTAAATAGCGAACTTGGCTGGATACCCTTTTTCGGCACGACCTTGAGCGGGCCGGGACTGTTACCTGCCGCATTGGTACTTGCCATCATGATCCTGCCAACTATTGCTGCCGTTTCACAGGATGCTCTCACTGGCGTTCCGATGAAAACCAAGCAGGCGGCCTATGGGATGGGTACAACCCATTGGGAAGCGATTCTCAAAGTAATGGTGCCCTCCGCTGCGACCGGCATTTTTGGCTCGTTGGTGCTGGGTCTGGGCCGGGCCCTGGGTGAAACGATGGCCCTGGCTATGTTGGTAGGCAACTCGAACAATATTTCTCTTTCTCTGTTTGCACCAGCCAATACGCTGGCGGCGTTGTTGGCGTTGAATTTTCCCGAAGCGGGGCCGACCGAGATCGAGGTTTTGATGTATGCCGCACTGGTGCTGATGTTGATCACCCTCATAGTGAACGTCATCGGATCCATGATAATGGTCTATGCCCAGCGTGGTACTAAATGATGAGAGACCTCACTTCTCCTACAGCCGCTTTGCCAAGTCTGCAGCGCAAGTTTGAAGGCCGCGCCTTGCGCAGCCTGGTGTTGACCACGCTGGTCTGGGGCGGTGCTCTGCTGGCCAGTGTGCCGCTGATTTCCGTGCTCTACATGCTCATCACGCGAGGCGGTGCTCGCCTCAGCCTGGAGGTATTCACCGAACTACCGCCGACAGGATTCGAGACGGGCGGCGGCTTCGGCAACGCAATGGCCGGCACCTTTGTCATGGTCGGTATCGCAGCCGCCATCGCGGTTCCCGTTGGCATCATGGCTGCGATATTTCTGGCGGAGCTGGGCCCGGACAGCAAGCTGGCTAACGCCGCGCGCTTTGCCGCCAAGATGCTTACGGGGCTGCCTTCGATTTTGGCCGGGGTTTTTGCCTACGCGCTGGTGGTGATGACCACCGGTACCTACTCGGCACCTGCAGGTGGCGTGGCACTGGCGGTACTGATGCTACCCATCGTGGTGCTGACCGCTGAAGAGTCGATGCGGATGGTGCCAAAAATCATGAAGGATGCCGCCTATGGCATGGGCTGCACCCGCTCACAGGTGATCTGGAAAATCGTATTACCAACGGGGCTGCCGGCGATCCTAACCGGCGTCATGCTGGCCGTGGCTCGCGCAGCGGGCGAGACGGCGCCGTTGTTGTTTACTGCGCTGTTCAGCAACTACTGGATCTACCACGACGGCAGTCTGGCGGTGATGAATCCGACCGCATCGCTTGCCGTACTGATTTACAACTTCTCTGGTATGCCGTTCGACAATCAGCTTGAACTCGCATGGGCGGCCTCGCTGGTGCTGGTGATGATCGTGCTGGTCGTGAATGTTGTCAGCCGTATTTTCGGCAAGCCAAAGTTTTGAGAATGGGAGCATCTGAACTGTGAATGTATTATCCGTGCAAAAAGCTGCCCCGTTTGAAATCCAGGCACCATTGGTCATGGACTGCAAGCTGGACAAGATTTTTTATGGCAACTTCATGGCCGTGCGCGACAGCCATGTACCGATCGAAAAAAACAAGATTACCGGATTCATCGGGCCTTCCGGCTGCGGCAAGAGCACTGTGCTGCGCAGCCTAAATCGGATGAATGATCTGGTAAAAGGCTTTCGTTTCGAGGGCCATGTGCAGTTCCTCGGGCAAGACGTCTATGGCAAGGGCGTTGATCCAGTGGTGGTGCGCCGCTACATCGGGATGGTATTTCAACAACCGAACCCGTTCTCGATGAGCATTTTCGAAAACGTTGCTTTTGGCTTGCGCCTCAATCGTTACCAGGGTGATCTGGGTGACCGCGTAAAGCACGCCCTGCAGGGCGCGGCGCTTTGGGATGAGGTCAAGGACAAGCTCAAGGTCAGCGGTCTGTCCCTTTCGGGAGGCCAGCAGCAACGGCTTTGTATCGCCCGCGCTATCGCGACCGAACCTGAAGTGCTGTTGCTGGATGAGCCCTGCTCGGCACTCGACCCGATTGCCACCCGCCGGGTCGAAGAACTGATGGTCGAGTTGAAGAAGGATTACACCATTGCTCTGGTAACTCACAATATGCAGCAGGCGATCCGTGTTGCTGACACGACAGCTTTTTTCTCGGTTGATATTTCGCAGGGAACGCGCACAGGCTATCTGGTTGAGATGGGCCCGACTTCCCAGATTTTCGACAGTCCGCGCGAGCAATTGACGAGCGATTACATCAGCGGCAAGTTTAGCTAACCGACGCTCAACCAATGCCGCACGCCGCCAATGGCCAAATCGCCTTGGCGTTCATCCGGTCGTTTTACTTTCTCACACATGATTTCTTCGAGATTGCCCATGCCTGTAAAGCGTCGTCTTGATTTGCCAGCGATTGAGCGTGCGCTACGTGAAGTGCAGGGTCGCTTCGCTGAACTCAGCAGGCACTTTACCGAGCCGCGTGATCCCTTGACTGACGAAGTGCTGTGCAATGTACTTGATGGCTATGCACTGATTGACGACTACGTTGCACGTGGCGTCGACCTGTTTGATCTTCAGCACCTGAACCTGATGCTGGAGATCAATGCCACGGTTCTCTGTGGCCGAGATCCGGCGCGCCGACTGGAATTCGCTCAACACCTTGCGGCTACCGAGGAACACTTCTTCAACAACGTTGAGGGCGGCATCAAGGACTTGTTCAATTGGTATTGCGCGTATCGCAGCGAATCTGTCTGGAAGCGTGCCGCCGGTGTCTATGTTCGCATCCTCAGCAAGCCGCAATTGTTCATTGAAGGTAATAACCGCAGCGGGTCGCTCATTGTCAGCTATTTGCTCATGCGCGCAGGTTTGCCGCCGTTCGTGCTGTCGCTGGAAAACGCCGAGGGCTACTTCAACCCGTCATCGGTCATACGCAACTCTGCCAAGCATGGGGTGAAGGCGTTATACGAATTGCCCAAGATCAAGAAAAAATATGCAGCCTTCCTGGAAGAGCAGTCCCCGGATCCGATGGAGTTTTTCCTGAGTGACACACAGCTTTCCGTTTATCAGGGAGGCCATTAATGCGCTGGTATTCAACGTTTGAAAAATGCCGAACTTCCAGCAATCACGTGTTGCAGGCAATCCAGTGTGCAATCCCCATGCACCTGTTCAGGCGTCAGCGTCTACGCATTTCGTTCGATATAGATGACACGTTGGCCTGTCAACTCCATCACTGCGCAGTCGAGCAAAGCAGGCTGCCGGCATTTGTTCATCGTTGGCTGGGCGAGCCATTGCGTATTGGAACACGCTCCCTGACCCGAGAGTTACGTCGCCAGGGATGCAGCATCTGGGTCTACACGTCGTCCGGTCGGACACCTTCCTACATCAGGCGCTGGCTATTACTGTACGGTATCCGTGTTGACGGTGTAGTCAACAGTGTTCTGCATAGCCGTGCCCTGACGGTACATGGGCTTTCGAACGCCCCCTCGAAATTCCCGCCAGCATTTGATATCGACTTGCATGTCGATGATTCCGAGGGCGTGCAAATTGAGGGCTATGATCACGGTTTTCGCGTCGTTGTAGTACGTCCGGATGATGAGAACTGGGCGAAGAGAGTCTTGGATGCAGCAGCTGAAGTCCAGGCACAGCTAGCTTGGCAGCAACCGCTCAGACACAAAAAACCATCGCAACAACGCACAGAAGTTTTTTCCTCCTGATGTCGATACGTCTGAATTTTTTGGATCATTCGCAGCGGCATCTGGCGTCTCAGGGGGCACCGCTAGCAAAATTGAACATCCATGCGGTACGTCATCGATATGTGCCACTGACGAGGGCCAGGCGCACCGCCGAAGCGATACGCGAATTCCTGTGCCAGCAGCACAGGGATAGGGCCCGCACCGATGATCGCCAACGGCATGTTCAAGCCACGCCCACCGGAAGCTAGGGCGTAAAGCCCTAGCGGATAGCAGATGTCACTTTTTCTTTTTCTCCGGCTTTTCTGCCTTCTCTGATTTCTTAGCCTTTTCTAGCTTGCTATCAGCTTTTTTTGCAGATTTCTTCGGTTCGGCATCTTTTTTCTTGTCTTTCTTTTCGGAAGATTTCGAAAGAGCCGAGGCAGCAGCTGATTTCTTTGCCGGTGATGACTTTTTGTCTTTTAATTCCTTGCTGGCTTTGGAAGCTTCACCTTTGCTTTTCTTCTCGTCTTTAGCCACGTTGCCCACCTCTCGGAGTATGCCGCTATTGGCAAATTGCCTGTGGGATTACCCACAAGCTGATCATTAGGCGAGCGCGTCTAAAAGCGGTTCAAATTATTTTGAAGCGTCGAGATAGGCTTTGAGTGATGGGCTTCCACCGCAATCTGGTGTAAGAGCTCATTAAGGAAGGGTTGCCGATTCCCCCGGTGCATCTCGGCAACTCGGTTAAGATGTGTGAATCCCATGAGCGGTGCCTACCCTTGATTCATCTCGACAGGCATCACAAGCTGACAGGCCAGTTCGTTGAGCTCTTGAATGTGTTGGAGGAAGCAAACTGAATCAGCGCTGCTCAATCTGACCTGTCTACCACCACCGCAATGCCCACCGATGACGCGGGCATTGAAAGATTTGGAAATAGTACATTCCATCGACTTGAAGCCGGGTAATCACAAACGCTGCTTAACTCAGATTGTCGTTTTCTCAGATCACTATTCGAGCGGAGGAGAAAGGAATGACTGGCAAAATGCGGGTGCTGTTTGTCTGCGCCAAGAATGATGTCCGTTCCGTGTGGGCAGAAGCGCTGCTTCGCCACACTGACTCCTCAAACTTCGAAGCTTTTAGTGCTGGCCTTGAGCCTGGTGAAGTTGACCCTAGAACCTTGGAGTCTCTCGAGCACATAGGCATAGAGACCAATGACCTGCGCAGCAAATCAATAGGTGAATTTGAGGGGCAGGAGTTCCATTACGTGATCACACTGTGTGACAAGTCTTCCGAGGAGGCAGCACGGATGCCGACCTCCGGCGAGGTCATCGTGTGGAGTTTTGAAGACCCGACGACCAGTGAGCGACATGAACCTTTTCGCCATGCGCTTCAGGAGATTCACGACCGGATTAAGATGTTTGTCACGGTAAAGACTAGGCAGTGAAGATATGAGCGCTCAGCAAATTTCTCTGCAATAAGGATGAGCTGATTCGACTTCCATTTATGCATGCAACGTAATGTCTCGTGCCAACGAGCCTCAAACCCCGTAGCGTTTATTTCCGCCAGAAGTGATGCAGTAACGACCGCCTCTTGGGCCGATGCAGACACTGCCTGAAGAGCAGGAGCATGAGGAACCGTAGGCGGGCGTTTGCTTGCGAGTTGCCTGTGCTGTTGGTTCCACTGGCGATTTTCGATCAGAGGCGACGTAGCAGTTCGATCCGCTGCAAAGGCTTTTGGATGAAAGTCTTTTTTCCGGCTGACCGTCGATGCTGATTCGCACCCAATCATTATTCTTTTCGAAGACTTGAACCTCGTTACGATGAGTCAACGGCGACTCGATTGAACGCTTTAGCCCGAAAGATCAGCGATGAGTATTCGGGGCGGGTGGGGAATATCTTTGAGGTGAGTGGCGATCACCTTGAGATCGAAGCGCGATTGAAAGAAATCGATGGGATTGGCCTGAAGACTGTTAAAATTTTCATGCGTTAAGTAAGCAGGTTGCTAGCCTAATCGTGCGTGCTCACCTCATGAGTTTGTACGCCCTCGGAGGTGCGTTTTGTAAATTCGGATAATCATCGAGCGCAAGTCTGAGCACGTCTCTATCTTCAGGTTCGAGCTTCGGCTTGTGAATCACTCCAACTTCAGCGTCAAGTGGCTACCGCCTCATAGCTATCCGCTGAAGAGTCTAAGTAGCTGGGAGCGACTCACTCAGCACGTTACCCCAAGCCCCCTTATCTGACGCTCTCCTTCTGATTATTTTTGTCTCTATTTTCGCCGCATAGCGCCTTGCAATCAGCGACTGACAGTTCCCTGTGTCAAAAAGTCCGGCGGCATGAAATAAGGTTAAGTGTCTAAGCTATAACCGTTTTTGACCTCGTCGTGGTATTTCGAAGGCTAAAAATGGAGCATTTATCAGCTAGAAAGAAGCAATTCAAGAATAAACTGCTACAATCAAAACGGCCCAGCCGAGTCATTATAAGTCCTTCCTAAGTTTATTTAATGTTTATTGCGATGCTCAGGAATTAATTGGAATAGCCACCATAAAAATAGTATTAATTTTTTGGAGTGCGACGTGACAATTTTTCCGAACTCATTGACTTCGTCCAATGGTTGCCAAGGTTGCAAAAGCACTCTTGAACTGGATTTAGATTTTACTTTCGCTTTTCAACCAATCGTGAACGTTCGCGATCAAACAATTTTCGCACATGAGGCGTTGGTGAGAGGCATTAATGGAGAGGGGGCGTTGTCAGTGCTGGAAAAAGTAAAAGATCCAAACCGTTATCGATTCGATCAGCTTTGCCGCATGCGTGCTATTTCCACTGCTTCGCAACTTGGAATGACTCAACACCTATCAATTAATTTTCTACCCAACGCGGTTTACCGTCCAGAATTGTGCATTAGAAGCACGTTGGAAGCCGCACGTAATCACGACTTCCCGCTCGATCGGCTGATTTTCGAGACAGTCGAAAGCGAATACATTGAAAATAATCACCATCTGACTAACATTCTACGTGTATATCGGGATTTCGGTTTGAAAATAGCAATTGATGACTTTGGATCTGGTTATTCGGGACTGACCCTGTTGGCAGATTTCCAACCTGATCTTATAAAGCTCGATATAGCTTTAGTGCGTAATATCCATCGTGATCGCTCCCGTCAGGCTATCGTCCGTGGTGTTGTCATAATATGTGCGGAAATGGGTATTGAAATCATTGCAGAAGGAATCGAACATGCTGAGGAACGGGATTTTCTTACCGACTGCGGGGTTTATCTGATGCAGGGGTATTGGTTCGCCAAGCCTGCATTTGAAGCAATGGCTCTGGTCACTGCCAAATCTTGGCATAAAGCATAGATTGCCTCAAATGCGCCGTGGCCAAGGCGCTAAAAATAAAGCTCTTTGTATCTGAGTATCAATACAAAAAACTCCATAAGGGATCGATAGCTTCCAGGATGACAGATTAAGGGGATACTAAAAATACAATTAGTGGACGGCATAATAAAAAATGAGTAGATATGCTTGATTTGATACTAGGCTCTTTCTGCAACGTTCCGAAGGTAAGCGTTTGACATGCGAGACATTGGAGTAGAGGGTAAGGTTAAATTGGAAGATAGCCATCCGTTCTTCATAGTTTAATGCTAAAAGGGGAGAGGGGTTTATTGCTATATGGCAGGGTGAATACAGTCCGACTGGGGCGTTTAAAAATTAATATTGTACTTTGCGAGTGAGTAGGGAAATGAATCTTACGTTCGAAGAAGCATCGATTCAAGCATTGTTGGGCGCACTCGATCAACTGGATGCTCTGAACTTCGGGGTAATTGGCTTTAGCGACGCGTCAGAAGTGGTGGTTTACAATACTTTTGAAGCTACAAGTGCGGCCTTGCGACAGGCGCGTGTTTTAGGTAAGAATCTATTTTTGGAGATTGCTCCCTGCTTGAATAACGCAATGGTCGCTCAAAGATTTGAGAATGAACCTGAGTTGGACGTGATTATTTCTTACGTTCTAGCACTTAGAATGAGGCCCGTCCCAGTAAGATTAAGACTGCTTAAAAAGATTGATAATAACACCCGCTTCCTACTGGTTGAGTGGGCGTAAAAATGAGTAGCATAGAGCTGACCAATGACTCAATCGAGTCAGAGTACGAAGCATTAATATCATTCATGTATCTATCGCCAGTAGGGCTGGTAAGAACCGACCCCGGCGGAAAAATTGATATGCTTAATCCCATGGCAACACAATTGTTGATGCCATTGGTTAAGTCTATTGGCCTTGAAAATCTGTTTGAAACACTTGCTTCCGTTGCGCCTGAGCTACGTAACTTAGTGACAAGTTTTAGAGAGCCATGCGGATCAATATGTGTAAATCATAGAATCCACGTGTCGTCCGCAGCTGACGGAGGTATTGTTCTCGCATGTACAATTGTAAAGGTCAATGACGAGGTTCTAATAACAGTTCTAACTGATATTTCTTGCCAAGTTGCAACTGAAGGAGGCTAAGGCAGACAGACTCATGGCTGGATGCCATCTATACGATTGTTAACGATTTCGCAGTCCTCGGCTTGACTGAACAGGGAGTAATTAATAGCTGGAGCCCTTCGGCAGAGCGTTTAACAGGTTACACGGAGTCCGAGGCTATTGGTGAGACGTTGGGCCACTTCTATAGTTTGTCCGATTTGGAAGTGGATGTTTTGAAGGAGCAACTCACGTTCGCACGTGAAGAAGGTTGGCACTCACGAGACTATAGCTGCCAGCACAAATCAGGACACAATTTTTTTGCTCAAACAATGATCGCCGTTCTGCGTGACGAAGATGACAAGTTTTGTGGCTATACTGTGGTGTTTCGAGATATCACCGAGCGAAAGGTGTCGAGTGATAATCTGGCCAACTTGCTCACTAAAGACCACCTCACAGGCGCAGTTAATCGTGCCCACTTTTTCAACTTGGCAGAGAAAGAGTTTGCGCGGGCAAGTCGATACGAGCACTCCATATCTATAATCATGCTAGACGCCGATCACTTCAAGCATGTTAATGATAGCTGGGGGCATCCCATTGGCGATGAAGTTCTTAAGTCGATAGCCAAGATTGCCGAGGGGGTTCTTCGCCCCGGAGATACTATAGCTAGGTTTGGAGGCGAAGAATTTGTCGTTATGTTGCCTAAGAGTAATAGTCTCGAGGCTTCAGTTATTGCGGAGCGACTAAGGAGCAGCATTGAAGCATCTAGTGTCGATGCTGGTGGTGAGGAAATCAAAATCACAGTCAGTATTGGGTGTGCCTCGATGAGTCATTCGCGATCCACTCTCAAGGAGCTGTTAATCTCCGCAGATAGTGCTCTCTATCATGCAAAATCCAAGGGTAGGAATTGTGTAGTTGATATTGATGACTGCTAATTTATGGCATCACCTGGGTTAACAAGAGATATGTCGCAAAGACATTAATGAAGATATTGAGGAGATGTGCCACCTGTTCCCGATACTGAAGAAGACACAAGCAGCATGCGGGCACGATTGACCCGACGCACAACTCGGTTTAGGACACCGTATGCACGCTCTGAAAGGTGGTTAGGTTTGCGACGGTAGTCAAGGATCAGGTTGCGTGTGAGCTCCAAGTCAGTAAGGTAGCTGAAACGGCATATGAGATTTCTCAGCAGACCGATGTTAGTGTTCAACACGGCGCGGTCGTAGGGATGACCACCTTTTATCTCCAATCGAATCGAAGCTCTGCAGCAATTTAGGCGATTTTTGCAGAGAAGAAATCCTGGCGGCTGGTGACTTGGACTCGGAGTTAGAACCGTGCTAAACGACAACCAATATTTGGTGTTTGAACAGGGGATTTTATTAGACCGGACATTGCTGGAGCGTTAACTTATCAAGTCCGTACGGAGTTGATCTTTGCGCTCCAATTATCCGAGTTGCTTCTTCAACAGTGCGAGTTCAGCTTCCAGTTCGCGCACTCGCTCGCTAGCCTCAACCTCGACGCTGACGTCCTTCTGGATACCGATGAAGTAGGTGAGTTGATCTGCGTCGTTGAACACTGGGGTAATCGACAGTTCGTTCCAGAAGGCGCTGCCGTCCTTGCGATAGTTGCGAATGACTTGGCGGCAGGGGAGAAGGTTCCTTATCGCCTCGCGGATTACTGTCAAACCAGCTTGGTTACGGTCATCACCCTGCAGGAAGCGGCAGTCCTGGTAAAGGATGTCGTCAACGCTGTACCCCGTAAGGCGCTGAAAGGCGGGGTTGGCATAGATCAGGATGTTTTCGTCGCCTTCCTGCTCTGCTACCACGATGCCGTCGTTGGATGCTTCAACCACCAGTTTCAGCAGTTCTGCGTCGATCATTTTCAGAGCCCCAGTGAGTGACATCTCATTTTTAGCGGTTACCCGCCATACACGGAGTAATCAGTATAACCCTCGGCATACCGCCATACAGTATGGCTGAGTTCAGAGGGTTCAGCGGCCAATCGTTCGCGACTCTGGCTGGTAGATCCGGGTTGGCCATGAACGTACGGCCAAAAGCGACAAGGTCGGCCAGTCCTGAATCCAGCAACTGCGTAGCGCTTTGTGCAGTATAACGACCGGCGTAGATGATCGCCCCGCTGAAAGAACTACGGACTGCGCGACGGAACGATTCCGGCATCCGTGGTGCATTATCCCAGTCCGCTTCGGCGATGGAGAGGTAAGCAATCCCAACATCCTCAAGTACTTTGATCGCTTCGATGTAGGTGGTATGAGGATCGTCTTCAACCATCCCTAGGTAAGTGCGCTCCTCATCGGTGCTGCTGAACAATGGTGCGAAACGGACGCCAACCTTCTCTTTGCCAATACATTCGGCTACCCAGCAATCACGTCTCGCAGAAACCGCAGGCGGTTGTGAATGGAACCGCCGTACTGGTCTTCTCGATAATTGCTGTGGGCTGAAATGCACTGATTTACCAGATAACTGTTGGCGCAAACGTGAACTGACTCTAAGGAGTGATCCAGGTTATCGCTGAAGATTTTGATGCGGAAAAGTCAGGCGACAGTGCCGCCCTTTCGAGTAGGGCGGCTGTCTTCACGTTCGTGCGGTATCCATTTGGTATCGTTTAACGATCAATTTCCTCGGTATGTGGAGAAGCCGTAAGGGCTGAGAAGCAACGGGATGTGATAGTGAGGAACGGTACCGTCCACTTCAAAAATGACGGGCACCTCCGGGAAGAAGCTGGACGTTTTGTGCGCCTTGAACCACTCACCAGTCTTGAAGGTGACACGGTAGGTACCTTTCTCCAGACCCCGACCTTCCGGATACAGCCCGGTGATACGACCTTGCTCGTTTGTTTCCGCGCTGTTGAGCATGTCCCAGTTTTTCCCATCCTGTTTTTCCAACGTGACATTGACTCCAGGGGAGGGTAGGCCGTCCTGCAAGTTGAGTACATGCACGCTCAATGGATTTGCTGCCGCTGATGCAAGGGCTGAAAGGGCACTCAATACAGCGCCAGCGAAGAAACTTTTCAATACAGTCATGGTGATGTCCTTAGATTTTAACGGCAGGTAAAACTTTGTTTATAGCGACCTCTGCACAACCTTCATCGTTTGCAGCGCCGCCTGCACCGGCCACTCCGATGGCGCCGATGACCTGACCATCGAATTTCAATGGCACGCCTCCACCGAGAAGTAACAACTCATCGAGGGTGTTGAGGTTTTCAGCATCTGGATTAGCGCGAGCGCGTTCAGCTAACACCCGCGTCGAAGTCTTGGTCGACAGGGCGGTATAAGCTTTGCGTTGCGCGGCTAACGTGTTGTGCGGGCCCACATTGTCATCGCGTTGTACAGCAACCAGATTGCCGCCTCGGTCAACAACTGCGGCAACGGCTGTGCGGCCATCGGCGTGACAGGCCGTCAGCGCGGCCGTTAGCAAATCGTTGGCCATTGCAAGTGACACGTCCTTGCGCTGCGCAACCTGATCCGGGGCTGCAACGGCGAACGCAGAGCTCATTGCGAATGTGATCAGCAATGAAGTCGATAGGCTTGTACGCATGCTGTTTCCTTGGTTGGTTGAGTCTGTCTCAGTCATTGCCAGACATCATGACCAGCCCGCTCCGTCAGAATGATTACCTCCTGATTACCAATATGTAATGTGAGAAAACACCGAAGCGGGCTAGCCTGTGCTCCAGTCCTGGAGGAAAAAATGCGTATCCTGGTGGTTGAAGACGAAACGAAAATGGCGGATTACCTGCGCAAAGCCCTGACTGAATCGGGCTATGCAGTTGAGATCGCCCTTGACGGGCTGGACGGCCAGCATTTGGCGCAGGAGATTGAGTTCGATCTGATCATTCTGGATGTCATGCTGCCGGGGCTGGATGGATGGCAATTGCTGCAAATCATCCGGCGTAAGTGGCAGACCCCAGTATTGTTTCTCACCGCACGTGATTCGGTTGATGATCGGGTCAAAGGGCTGGAGTTGGGGGCCGACGATTATCTGGTGAAACCCTTTTCCTATGCGGAGTTGTTGGCACGGGTACGCACTTTGCTTCGCCGCGGCCCGCCTCGCGAGGTTGAGTATTTTGTGGCAGGCGACTTGAGCCTGGACTTGTTGCGACGCAAGGTAACGCGCAACGGAGAGCGCCTCACCCTGACCAACAAGGAGTTCGCCCTACTGCACTTGCTGCTTAGTCGTGAAGGGGAGGTGCTATCGCGTTCGCTGATTGCCTCACAGATCTGGCAAATGAACTTTGACAGTGACACCAATGTGGTGGATGTCGCCATTCGTCGCCTGCGGGCCAAGGTTGACGATCCATACTCACTTAAGTTGATACACACAGTGCGTGGTATCGGTTACATGCTCGAGGTGCAATCCTGAAACTTTTTCCGCGCACCCTGAGTCTGCGCCTGGCGATCATGTTCGCGTTGGTCAGCGCACTGTTACTGGGCTCCATTGGTTTTTATCTTTATCAATCGTTACAGCGAGAGATTGCCTGGCGCGATGATCAGGCCCTGCTGGGGCGCCTGGAGCGAATGCAAGCATTGATCAGCGATAGCGATAGCATCGAGCAACTGCAAGGTCGACCCAAGCTCTACGAAAACATGTTGGGCAATCGCGACAATTTGCTATGGATTGTCGATGACACCGGCAAGGTGTTGATCGAAATCAACCCAGTGGGTATGACTTTTCCAAAGTTGCCGGCTGCACCCCAGGCTCGCCTCGTTGACGATCACTCTTCCGAGCCAGTGCGGCTTGCCTGGCAGGATGTCACGCAGGGTGATCGCGGTTTGACCCTGATCGCTGGCAAGTTGTTGAGTGAGCGCGACCAAATGCTGGGGGCCTACCGACTCAAGCTCTGGCTGGCCATGTCAGTCGGCGCGCTGTTGGCTTTCGCATTCGGCTGGTGGGTGAGTCAACGAGGCTTGCACCCTGTGCGATTGCTGGCCAAGCGCGCCGCTGGAATCGATGTGCAGCATCTGCATCTGCGGCTGGACGAGTTCAATGATCTGAATGAGCTCAAACTGCTCTGTAGTGCCCTCAACCAGATGCTTGCCCGCCTTGAGGACGGATTCGCCCAGCTTTCACGCTTCTCGGAAGACCTCGCCCATGAGATGCGAACCCCGCTTGGCAACCTGATGGGACATACCCAGCAAGCTTTGAGGCACAGTCGCTCTATCGAGGACTATCAGAATTTGCTGGTTTCCAATCAGGAGGAGTATGAAAGGCTGGCGCGAATGATCGACAGCATGCTGTTTCTCGCTCGCACCGAGCAGCCAAACGCCTGCGCGATATTCGAGCAAATCAACCTGCACGATCTCATTAAGCAACTATGTGAGTATTTCGAAGGCGTGGCGCAAGAGCGAGATGTGCAACTGATAAACCAGACCCGGCATCAGTTGCTGGGGGATCCAGGTTTGATCCGTCGAGCATTAGCTAACTTGCTGGCTAATGCGCTGCGCTACGCAACTCCCGCCTCTGCAGTGACGATCAGCAGCGAGATTTCGGAGGACACGCTCGACATCACGGTGCACAACCACGGCGAGCCGATTGCAGCAAAACATCTTCCACGATTGTTTGAGCGCTTTTACCGGTGTGACCCATCACGCAATCAACCCGACGATTCCGGTGGTCTGGGATTGGCCATCGTTCGTTCGATTATGCAACTGCATGGCGGTTGTATAACCGTTGATAGCACTGACGCAGGTACGAGCTTTCACTTGGAGTTTCCCCTTACAAAATCCTGAGCTCGAACCGAAGGTATTGCACCCAACACAGCGGATGATGGCAAATTGCCCTATAGTGAGGTTTCTTGCAGAGATGACCGCGTAGGAAGCATGCAAATGGGGCTCGAAAAGTTTTCTTTCGGGCAGATGCTAAAGGGGAGACGTAATGATGAGCATGAATCCGAAAGCCTGCTACGTCATTTTTGGGGAGGTAACCTTGCCCAGCTTCATTTTTGAATCGCAAATATGCGCATCAGATCTGATCCCTTGGAATTTGTGTTCAATACTAAACGACCTTCGAATCTGCATGTCATCGGTCGTTCACCCCCAATCACGTTTGGCTGCAACGGTGCTTGCCAAGGCAGGGCTCTCGTTCTGCGCGTTGGAAAATTAAAGTGGCGTTTACTAAACGGCGCAGCTCCCTAGTAGGGTTCATTATTCTGGCTGTCGGCCTGGTTGGCTTTTCTGCCCTGTTACTGCTGAAGTCCGAAACTCAGCGCAGAGAAAAGCGTTTCTCGGAATACGTGCAAAATATTTCCGGAGTCGTGCGCAATCAGCTTGATACTAATGAGGCTGTGTTGGCCGGTTTCTCTGCATTTCTCCAGGCTGTCGATCAAAGCGATACGGATGCGGCGGCCCGTTACGCGGCGGCCGTTTTATCCGCTTACCCTCATATTTACATGCTCGAGGCGGCGAGGGCGGTACCTATTGGCGAAGAGGCTGCGTTCGAAGATCTATTGCGTAGTACTTGGCGGCCAGACTTTGAACTCAAGGACTTTCCGAGCCTCACTTATCAACCTGCACAACATCAGGTCTATCTCAACGAGACTTGGCCTGTATTGTTCATGTACCCATTACTCCCTGAATCCAGCTCGATCTATGGCGTCAGGCTGGAAACCGTCGCCTATCTCTCCTATGCGCTGGCTCGAACCCACAATAATCAGAAGCCCGTTGTATCACCCGTTTTTACAATGTATGAGGGTGGCAACGCATACATTCTGATGCAGTCAGTCATTCGGCCTGAACAGTCGCGAGAGAACACCCGCCCCAATTTTTTTGGCAGCACGATGGTGTCTTTGCTATTGATCAAGACGGGCGCGCTACTGGATGCAGTGAATAATGCAAACCTGGATCCCCTGGTTCACATCAGTGCAGTCCTGAAAACCACTGCTGGGACTGAAAGCAGTGTGTTTTCAACACAGGTTCAACAAGCAAGTTTTCTAGATCGCCTCTTCTTGCCGCAATTGGCTGACCGAGTCGAGATCCGCAGTACATCGCAGCCAATGACGTTGGTATTCGAGCGGCAACTCCGTCTCGGGGATGTCCTCACCAAAGAAATGTTGATGATTCTTTTAGTCCTCGCCGGAGCACTGGTGTTGATGCCTATGGTATTGATTCGGCACTTCAAGGCTATAGAAAGGGCAGAAGTCGAACACGAACGCTCCGCCTACCTCGCAACACATGACGTGCTCACGCAGCTGCCTAATCGTTACCTATTCGCCGAGCGTTTTGCCCAAGCCTTCTCGGATTGGGAAGTGAAAGGGATTCCTTTTGCTGTGCTTTTGATCGACTTGGATCATTTTAAGGAAATCAACGACAAGTACGGCCATGAGGTAGGCGACCAGGTTCTGCGAGCGGTCGCACACCGCATGCTTCAAGCCACCCGCTTATATGACACCGTTGCCCGGTACGGCGGCGACGAATTCGTGATGCTGATCTCCAATCTTTCTGACCCTGAGAATGCTGAGTCGCAGGCGTTGAGGGTGTTTGAAACCATCGCGCAGACAGTCGTGACCAGCGCAGGAGAGCTATCGGTCTCGTGCAGTGTCGGAGTTTCGCTGTGTCCTCTTCATGGCCAAAGTCTCGACGCATTGCTGAAAGCGGCGGATCAGGCCATGTATGGCGTCAAGGAACTTGGGCGGAGGGGCGTAGGGGTGACTGAATCCCCTGCTGCATGAGACTTGTGCTGTTTTGAATGGACAAGCGGGTCAAAGACTAAGCGACTGATGAGTTACACCACTCTGATGAGGATGCTCGGCATTCAGGAGCGAACAAACAGCCTCTGCATCCGTCCTAGTTTTGAAGACCCCGTGCTTGCTAGCTGAGCCTCCTTCGACGAGATCAACGACTCTGTATCGCTTAGCGCCATCTTCCATGCAGGTGGTCTCGATGACTCTGAATCTTGGGTGCATGGTGCGTTCCCTGATGAAGATTGGTGCCCTACAAGTACCGGCAAAAGGAGACGTCATCAAGAACGGGACGGGCTTAAGCTGAGACAATTTATGACGGTGCACCATGCTTCTCATCGCATGAAGCACTGTTAGCAGTAGGTACCGTGTTCAGCCATTTTTCCTATAGTCGATGCGTCGGGCCAGCAGGGCCCGGCTAAGCTTTAGGTTTTCTGGGGAAGGCACAGGTGCTGTCATCGATCAAAGAGTACCTACCAAGCCCACCAGTTCCTAGAAACATTTGGTCAACCTTAGGGCTGCCCTCGCGCGGCATAACCCTTCATGACCTGATACACCGAGGCCTTCCTTACGAGTATCTCAATCACATAGAGAGCAACCTGCAGGTGGGGCGGAATGTCATTTCTCAGTCCATTGGCGTATCACCTGTATCACTAGCGCGTAGGGCAAAGGCGGGCCGCTTCAGCACCGTTGACAGCGACCGTTTGATCGCATTGATTGCTGTCTTTGAGAACGCCTTAACCATGTTCGAGAATGACGTCACCGCTGCAACGGAATGGATGAACTCGCCGGCTCGAGGGTTCGGTTCAAAGCGCCCACTGGACATGTTGAGGACGAGAGTGGAAGCGAGAGCTATTTTCGATCTTATCGGTGGAATGGAGAGGGGAGTGCTTGTATGCGATTTACCAACGGTCTGGCGGATTTGAGTCCTTCAGGTTCATTGACTATCGCTCCTTCGGGCCCTGCCTGGCTCGACCTAACATCTTCACGTAGTGTGGCCTGGCAACTCAGTCCGCAGTAGCGCATGCCATGACTGTTCTGCCTCATTTCTACCCAGCGTTGTCAGGGGGTGCAGTTCCAGAGTCGAGATTCAGTTTTCTGAATGATGGCGATATGCCCTAGAATGGGCGATGGTCACTTCATACGAGATTGGAGCAGCGGTAACGCCCAGAAACCGCGCGAGCTGAGCCCCATGAGGTTGGCCGAAGCACCACGCATTACACTGCGCATAGGGATATCAGGATGATGTTGACTAAACGGCGCAGGTCTTTATTGGGTTTCATTGTCTTGGCTGTCGGCTTGGTTGGTTTTTCGGCTCTATTACTGCTTAAGTCAGAAACTCAACGTAGGGAGACACGCTTCTCGGATTACGTGCAGAACATCTTTGGCATCGTACGAAATCAGCTTGATACCAATGAAGCGGTACTGTCGGGCTTCTCTGCGTTTCTCCAAGCCGTCGATCAGAGCGACACGGAAGCCGCAGCTCGTTATGCGTCAGCCGTTTTGTCTGCATACCCTCATATTTACATGCTTGAGGCGGCGAGGGCGGTTCCCATCGTGGAGCAGGCTGCATTTGAGACTCTGATGCGCCGCACCTGGCGTCCGGACTTTGAGCTCAAAGACTTCCCGAGTCTCACCCAGCAACCTGCCCAGCATCAGGCTTACCTCAGTGAGACCTGGCCTGTGTTGTTTATGTACCCGCCGCTTCCCGAATCCAGTTCTATCTATGGTGTTAGGTTGGAAACCGTTGGGCATCTTTCCTACGCGTTGGCCCGCACTCACAATAATCCGAAGCCAGTTGTATCACCTGTCTTCTCTATGTACGAAGGAGGCAACGCTTACATTCTCATGCAGTCCGTGAGTCGGCCCGAAAATTTAAGGGAGAGCAATCGGCCCAATTTTTTCGGAAGCACCATGGTGTCTTTGCTTTTGATCAAGACCAGCTCGCTGTTGGATGCGGTCAATGATGCGAATATAGATCCCTTGGTTCATATCAGCGCAGTCATGAAAGCCGGGGCAGGATCTGAAAGTAACGTGTTCTCTACGAACGCAAACAATGCTGGCTTTCTTGATCGTCTATTTTTTCCGCGCCTGACTGATCGAGTCGAAATCAGAAGTACCTCGCAACCGATGACACTGCTGTTTGAGCGTCAGTTACGTTTTGCAGACGTTTTGACTGCGCAAGCACTGATCATCCTTTCGGTTCTCGTTGCGGCTCTCTTTCTTATTCCTGGGGTACTGATTCAGCACTTTAGGGCGATAGAAAGGGCTGAGGTTGAGTACAAAAGATCCGCGTATCTTGCGACCCATGACGTACTCACCGAGCTGCCAAACCGCTATCTATTTGCTGATCGGTTTCAGCAAGCCTTCTCCGATTGGAAAGAGAGGGCGCAGCCGTTTGCGGTGCTGTTGATCGATCTGGATCATTTCAAACAAATAAATGATCAGCACGGTCATGAGATCGGTGATCAGGTTCTCCGAGCGGTCGCTAGTCGCATGCTTCAGGCCACTCGCTCGACTGATACGGTCGCACGCTACGGAGGGGATGAGTTCGTGATTCTGATTACGGATCTATCCAACCCAGAAAGTGTTGAAACCAGAGCGGCGAGGGTACTCGACTCCGTTGCGGGCACAGTCGTGACAAGCGCAGGTGAGCTTTCACTTTCATGCAGTATCGGCGTATCAATTTGCCCGTTGCATGGACAGAGTCTCGACGCATTGCTCAAGGCAGCGGATCAAGCTATGTATGGAGTTAAACAGCTAGGACGCAAAGGAGTTGCAATCACTGAATATCCAGAACCTTGAGATGTTTCTGATCATCTGGTTGTTCGATAACACTGCGAAATCGCCCCCATTTGACCACCCATTTACATACGGCCTGACCAATCATTTGCATTGGGTTTGCCCAGCACCTTTCGTGCTCATGATCGGCAGAGAACGACCCAAAGCGGCCTGTCACAACACGTTATTTTCACCGCTCAGCCAACGTTCTGAAAATCGAACTCACGACGCAGAACGGCAATGACTTGATCAATGGATGGGCCTTGTATCGGTGGAGGATCAGGGCGCTCACAGAACTCTCGCCAGACAAAGAACGTCAGTTCTGCTCCATCGGTCTGGGGCACGATACTGTCGAGTGAGCCAAAGGTTTGTAGCAGTCTGTACCTGTCGTCGCTCCAGAACATGGCCTCTACCCATTGGTAAATCGGGATGAAATGGAAATGGATGGAGTAACCCGCGTCATGACCGAAACGGCCAATGTAAAGCCTTTTGGGTTGCAGGTGCGCTTCGATGGATGCCTGGATGCTCGCTTGCAATGCACCCAACTCCGCCAGCGCTTCGGTCGGTAGAGCCGCCAAGGAGTTTGTCATCTCCTTCGCGCTGAGCATTAGGTAGCCGGGCAGCGCACTGTCCCTACGGTGGTTGATCAACCAATAACGGGATTCATAAATGATGAAGCTAGGCGATATGTCCATATGATGGCCTTGAGCGAAGTCCGGTGAAGGGTAACACTTGAGGCTAGTGTGGAATGTCGGCTTCTGGCCGATAGCTACCGGTCGCGGAGGCCAGCGACGAGCCAAAGCTGACCTTACAAAGCATCGTCGCCAAGGCGACGGGCTTGGCAGGGACTCTCTTCTGACAAAGCAATGCCAAGTGTGACGGACTGCCAGAATGGCCTGTGTCTATGTTAACGACACACCAACGGCGGCGATGAGAAGGCACAAAACGCTCATTGTAAAAAGCAGGAAAAGCACTACCTTTTTGATCATGTTGTACACCGCCCCAAATGCTGATTATAGACGGCCAGCTGCTTACGACTGCCTCGATCGATAGCGGGTTGCGGTCGCGATGGTGCTTTCCAATTGAGCCAGCGTGTAAGGCTTATGTAGAAAAGTCGCTGATAGCGGGATCGCATGCTCATCCACAGAGTAACCAGAGACAAGTATCGAAGGTATGGAAGGCCACTTTTCGTTCGCCATGCGTATAAATTCGGTGCCTCGCATACCTCCAGGCAAACCTTGATCGGCGATGATGAAAGCGCAATCACCTTCAATATGTACAAGGTAGCTCAGTGCCTGAACGGCGTTGTCGAAACCCGCCGAGGAATATCCAAGCTCCGCCAATAATTCCCCCAAGAGCATCCGGGTAACCGGTTCGTCTTCGATAATGATTACGAGCCCAGGCACAGGCTGCCCGTCTCTCCAATCTACGCTCACGCTGGTGTTCCTTATGCGGATTGCCGGTGACTCTAGTAGGTCGAGTGTAAGCGCTTTTTAGGCGTAGAGCGGCAAAAATGGCATGGGGAGTTCCCATTCGCAAAATGGATTTAACCGCTGCTGAGGGGCCGCTTCTGGCCGATTTCTGCCTGTCACGAAGGGCGGCAACCGACCCATAGCCGTCATTCGGCTGCGGATTGACGAACATTACCCAGATGTCTTGGGATGTTTAGAGCTTTGAAGCCTGAATGGCTGCTTCGAGCAAAGGGCCCGTGATCCTGCGGCCATTGTAATCATCGACATAGTAATTGATTCGGTTAGCCAGGTGCTGAATGGATAGCCAGCCCAAGCCTCGGTAGTCGCGCAATTCCTCGTCGTTGAGCTTAATCAGACATTCGTAACTCACAAAAGACGCCTCGCAGTTGACGAGGACATAGATTGAGCCATCTCCTGCGCGAAGAAGATGCCAGTAGTCGTCCGTTGTGTGATATGTCGCAGGCGCGAGCTGAACCAGATCCATGTTTGATTTTCGTACGTTACCTTTCAGTTTCTAACCATAACATGACTGCGAGCGCACGATTCTCGAATGCCCGCTATTGGCCGATTGCTGTCTGTCAGTAAGAAGTCATTCCGGCGTCATCAGCACCGCGAGCGTCATGTTGATGAAATCTTCGTTCCTGCTGAGGGTTGCCAGAGCGCCGCGCACATTACCTCCTACTTCACCCGAGCCGCGCTGTTTGACCCACAGTGTCAGTTCCATGATCGCGGCTTCGAGCGCTAGCTGGTTTTCGTTGATCTTGAACAGTAGGGAAGGGAGCAGTTCTGCTTTCGACTTTGTGGTTCCCCCATGGAAAGAGGACAGCGTAGCAGGCGGGTGCTATGTCGATTCAAGCTCGCCGTCCGGTTGCCGATTCCCTGATAGAAACTCGCTCGATCAACAGCTCCCCATAGAAGCGAGTGACGTACGGCACTGGCTAAGTGAGTGCAACTCGGTGCGATAGCAAAAACTCCTAACTGCTTCGGACGCTCATCATTTAATGTCGAGTAAACCACCTTTGCCTCCGCCCTAGCTTTGAACACGCCATGCTTGCTGGCTGAGCCTCCGTCTACAAGATCAACAACCCTGTATGGCTTGCTGCCATCGTCCAGTGTGGTGGTTTCAATCACTCTGAATCTTGCTTGCATGGTTGCTTTCCGTGCATGAAATTGGTGACTTAGAAGTACCGGTAAAACAAGACGATTTCAAGAACGGGACGGGCTTCAGCTGAGACAATTTATGACAGCCTTCAAATCCGTTTTGCCTGATTTTGTCGTTGAGTTAGAAGCGTAAGGGGAGGAGCGCCACGCAATGCTCGCTCGATTACGAATGGAGAAAGATCTCGTGATGGTTTACTCAATCATGTGAGCCCAGTTTTTGGAGGAAGGGCTCGTGCTAACAAGCGTACCCGTGACTGACTCTCTCAAGTTCAGCTTTTACGCGTTCGTATCCCGCTTCAGTGTGAGCAAGCTCCAATGGTGTGCTACCACCTAAGGCAGTTTTCGGTTGATTTAGCCACGTATCCGCTTTCGCTTTGTTGCCAAAGACCTGTTTGGCCTGAAGCTGAATCAAGTCAATGTAATTCATCGCTGGCTCTCATGAAGTTTGCTGGTGTGGTGGTTTCGAACAGTCTGTATCTCGCGTGACCACCAGTCTTCGTCTGCTCGTAGCATCCCATAGCCATTAAACCGACTTTCAGTTTTGACGCGAGGCGTTTCTCCCGTGCTCGCCCGAGTCGTCGTGGTCACGCATCCCTTGAAGTCACGGTGTCATCTGGCGGCAACCGATCCACCCGTAATGCATCAACGACCAGCGAAAATGCCTGGGAAGGTTGCCGGCGGCTGGGGTAGTAAAGGTGAAATCCGCCGAAAGGCTCACACCAGTCTTCCAGCACCCGAACCAGACGGCCTTGAGCCAGTTGTGAGGCAAACTCGTCCTCGGGCAGGTAAGCGATGCCCAGCCCGCTGGCCGCTGCATCGGCAATATGGGTCGTGGAGTTGAATACCAATTGGCCAGCTACCCGCACTTTCAGCTTCTTGCCCTGGCGCTCGAATTCCCACGCGTCCATGCCGTCATAAGTCGGGAAACGTATGTCGATGCAGCGATGTGCTGCCAGGTCGCGAGGGTGTTCAGGGACGGGGTTTTGGGCGAAATAGCTTGGCGCTGCCACGACCGCCATTCGTATAGCCGGGCCGATGGGCACGGCAATCATGTCTTGGGCCACCGTGTCGCTGAAGCGCACGCCGGCATCGAAGCGGTCGGCGACGATATCGCGAAAGCCATAGTTGATATCAAATTCCAGCTTGATATCCGGGTACATCTGCAGCAGTGGTGTGAGCTTGGGTAACAGCGTGGTCTTGATGATGTTGTCACCGCAGGTGATCCGCACGGTGCCGGCCGGCTTGTCGCGCAGCTCGGTCAAGGCTTCCACTTCGGCCTCGATTTCATCGAAGCGATGGCCCACCGCTTCCAGCAGCCGCTCACCCGCTGTGGTCAGAGAAACGCTGCGCGTGGTGCGGGTAAGCAGGCGAATTTTTAGACGTGCCTCCAGGGCCGAAACCACCTGACTCACTGCCGATTGGGTCACCCCAAGTTGCACCGCCGCGCGAGTAAAGCTGCCCACGCGCGCCACTGTCACAAAGGCTAGAAGATCGTTGAAGTTTTGTTTAGCCATCGCGATAGCACTCGGTCTATTGATTAGACATCCTTATATCCGCATTAAGCATTCATTAGCTAATCAAAATCCCGTTAGTCAGCAACAATAGCTGCAATCCCAGCCCCTGCGTGACGAGGGTGCGAGCTCGGCACTAACGGCCAACGTCGTCGTTAGCTTTCACCTGATAAGGACGCCCCATGAAAAAACTTCTCGTAATGCTCGGTTTTTTGTTCAGTTCATTCACCGCGTTAGGAGCCGATATGTCCAACGGTGCAGATAATTTCTTCAAAAGTGACAAGGTGACCATGCAGAAGGTCAACTTCAAAAATCAGTACCAGCTGAATGTGGTGGGCAATCTGTTCATCCCTAAAGGTCTGGACAACACCGCCCGCAGCCCGGCCATTATCGTTGGCCACCCCATGGGTGCGGTAAAGGAACAAGGCTCCAACCTGTATGCGCAAAAACTCGCGGAACAGGGCTTCGTTACTTTGGCGCTGGATTTGTCGTTCTGGGGCGAAAGCGAAGGCAGCCCACGCAATGCGGTGCTGCCGGACATGTACGCCGAGGACTTCAGCGCCGCCGTGGATTATCTCGGAACGCGGCCCTTTATCGACCGTCAGCGCATCGGCGTACTGGGTATCTGTGGCAGCGGTAGCTTTGTGATCAGCGCGGCCAAGATCGACCCGCGCATGAAAGCCATCGCCACTGTCAGCATGTACGACATGGGCGCCGCCAACCGTAACGGTCTCAAGCATTCGCAAACCCTTGAGCAGCGCAAGCAGGTCATCGCAACTGCGGCCGAGCAGCGTTATGTGGAATTCACAGGCGGCAAGACCGAATACACCGGCGGCACCGTGCAGGAGCTCAATACCGACACCCACCCCATTCAGCGCGAGTTCTTTGACTTCTACCGCACCCCGCGTGGCGAATTCACCCCGACAAGCTCCACGCCGCAACAGACCACCCGCCCAACGCTGAGCAGCAACACCAAGTTCATGAATTTCTACCCATTCGTAGATATCGAGAGTATTTCGCCCCGCCCGATGCTGTTTGTCGCAGGTGAAAACGCCCACTCCCGCGAGTTCAGCGAAGAGGCGTTCCGCCTGGCGGGTGAACCTAAAGAGCTGGTCATTGTGCCCAACGCCGGCCATGTCGATCTGTATGACCGGGTAGATCTGATCCCTTTCGCCAAGCTGACCCAGTTCTTCCAGGCCCACCTGAAGTAACCGGCAACCACCACAGAGGCTATTGGATCTACGATGAACAACACTTGCACTGACACCCAATTGGGCGCTACCTCCGCCAGTGAAACAGGCACGCGTGCCAGTAGCTGGGGCGGCGTTTATGCGATGACATTGTGCGTGTTCGCGCTGATCGCATCGGAGTTCATGCCCGTCAGCCTGCTGACGCCGTTGGCAGACGACCTGCAGGTGAGCCAGGGTTTGGCCGGCCAGGGGCTGGCCATCTCCGGCGCGTTTGCCGTGTTGGCCAGCCTGTCCATCAGTTGGATCGCCGGCAGCGTCAACAGAAAGACCCTGCTGTTGGCGCTGACCGGTTTGATGGCAGTGTCGGGCGCCGTTGTGGCACTTGCCCCGAACTACCCGACCTACATGGTCGGGCGTGCCCTGATCGGCATGGTGATCGGCGGTTTCTGGTCGATGTCGGCCGCCACCGCGATGCGCTTGGTTGCGGCCCCGCTGGTGCCCAGGGCGTTGGCGGTTTTCAACGGCGGCAACGCCCTGGCAACGGTGGTGGCGGCGCCGCTGGGCAGTTATCTGGGATCGGTCGTAGGTTGGCGTGGTGCATTTCTCTGTCTGGTTCCGGTGGCGCTGATCGCCCTGGTCTGGCAATGGATCAGCCTGCCAAGTATGCCAACGCAGGAGCGCTCGCCGGGTGCTGGCAATGTTTTCAAACTGCTGAAGAATCGCACGGTGGCGCTGGGCATGGCCGCCAGCGGCCTGTTTTTCATGGGCCAGTTCACGCTGTTCACGTACCTGCGCCCGTTTCTGGAAACAGTCACCCTGGTCGACGTGCCGACGCTTTCCTTGCTGCTATTGGCGCTCGGCGTGGCTGGCTTTTTTGGCACGACGATGATCGGCGCAGTGCTCAGACGCAGCCTCTACGGCACTCTGAGTACGATTTCACTGCTGATGGCCGTGATTGCTTTGACGTTGATTCCTGCTGGCACGGGGGTGATCGCCGTGGCGGTGTTGCTGGGGCTCTGGGGGTTTATTGCAACGGCAGCGCCCGTGGGCTGGTGGAGTTGGATCGCGCACACCTTGCCACGCCACGCCGAGGCGGGCGGTGGACTGATGGTGGCAATCGTGCAGTTGTCCATCGCATTGGGCTCTACCGTGGGTGGCGTACTGTTTGACACTCTCGGCTACCAGAGCACTTTCATCGCCAGCGCAGCGCTGCTGATGCTAGCCGCCTTATTGACGTTTCTAACCTCCCGTTCGCCGGTGTCGCACACCCGGTGACCCTCCATTCGACGGAGCAAGGCCATGCATGCGCGCAGTCTCGGCACCGATTACTCCCAAGGCTGGAAGGGCTTCTGGTTGGCGGCATTGATGCCATTGGGCCTAGCGGTTTTACCCCTCGCGGCTGCGACGGCTATCGCAGGCCCGTCAACAAGCATGGAGAACACCACGATGTGGATGACCGTCGGCCAACAGCGTTTCGGCATATCCCTTGAAGATAACCCGACCACTCGGGAGCTTGTCGCCCGATTGCCGCTCAGCCTGGACATGACCGAGCTGCACGACAACGAAAAGTACGCCACCTTGCAGCATCCGTTACCCACCCAAGCCTACTGGCCCGGAACCATCCACAGCGGCGATTTGCTCTTGTACGGTGCAGACACCTTGGTGGTCTTTTATAAAACCTTTACCTCGTCCTACTCCTATTCCCGTCTCGGCCGCATCGACAACCCGGCAGGCCTGGCCGAGTCCTTGGGCCGCGACGATGTTCGGGTGACGTTTTCCGTTGACTAGGGCTGCCATGGTTGCACGTCAGCCCCCACTAAAACGTGACACAGGAGTTTTCCATGACGCCCACACGCTCTACCTTACCCCTGGCCGCACTGGCGCTGCTCTCTGCCACGTACTTCGCGCCAGTCGTCGCGGCTGAGCAGAACCCGGCCAGCCAGCAAATCACTCGTGCGGGAGAGCAGGCCTCGATGACGGGGCCTGCCGACTATTTCACTGGCCGCGTAAGGGTCGACCCCTTGACCGCTGCAACGGCCGACCTCAACACCTCAACGCTCTACGTCACCTTTGAGCCTGGTTCTCGTTCGGCCTGGCACACGCACCCTGCCGGGCAATATCTAGTGGTGACAGCGGGGGTAGGGCGTACTCAGGAATGGAACAAGCCCGTGCAGGAATTACGTCCCGGTGATGTGGTGTGGTGCCCGCCGGGGGTTAAGCACTGGCATGGCGCCGCGCCGACGACTGCCATGACGCATATGGCTATCACCGGCACGAAAAACGGCAACAATGTCAATTGGATGGAGAAAGTGAGCGATGAACAGTACCCAGCCAAGTAAGCGCTGCCATGTCCGGGTGGGGACGTTGGGCTTCGTACTTCTGGCCACTTTCGCCTGGGCCCCGATCTCCAGCGCCAGTACTGCTTCCAAGCCGGAGACACACATAGTGAGTGAGCAGACTTTAACCGCCCGGCAACAAGCCATTGCCCCGATCGGCGCCAGCATGGCCGTCGGCGATATGCCCCGTTTGCAGGACGCGCTCAATCGCGGTCTCGATGCCGGGCTGACGATTAGCGAGAGCAAGGAGATCCTGGTGCAACTCTATGCCTATGCCGGGTTCCCGCGCAGCCTCAATGCCCTGTCGCTGCTGATGAAAGTCCTGCAAGAACGTGCCGCACGGGGTATTCATGATGCGCCGGGACGCGATCCAGGCCTTGTTCCCTCGGGGCGCGCTTTGCTCGACCTAGGCACCGACAATCAAACCCGGCTGTTGGGCTCGCCTGTGTCAGGCCCGCTGTTTAAATTCGCCCCCGCCATTGATCAGTTTTTGAAGGGCCACCTGTTTGGCGACATTTTTGCCCGCGACAACCTTGAATGGGCTGACCGGGAGCTGGCCACCGTCGGGGCCATCGCCGCGATGCCAGGGTTAGAGCCGCAGCTGGAGTCGCATCTGAAGATCAGCATGAATGTTGGCCTGACAGTACAGCAGCTGCATCAGGTGGCTAGCGAACTGAAGACAGGCGGTGAGCCGGATGGAGCTAAGCGTATTTTAGTGGCCTTGGAAAAAATCAGCGGCTGAACGCTTCGCGAGATGGAGAGGCTGAGGAGCATAGCGGTGCCTACCAATTCGTGGGAGTCACGAAAACGACTGAGCTCGGATGACAACGCTACCCGTCGAAATCACGTTGTCCTGTATCTGATAAACCTACGCAGAGGGCAATGGAGTAGTCTGGTTCGGGCGCGCGGGCCCGGATTAGGCATAGGTTTTTAGATGGAGATGAAAGTGCTGTCGTCGATCAAGGAATACCAGCCAGGGCCTCATATCTCACAGAGCATTTGGATGATCCTCGGCCTGCCGTCACGCGGTACCACGCTTCATGACCTAATTCGAGAAGGGCTGCCTTTTGAATTCCTCGACCGGATAGCGAGCCTTCTGCAGGTTCAGCGAGGTGTTATCTCAAAGGCTATTTGCGTGTCGCCCACAACGTTGTCGCGGAGAGCGAAAGCAGGGCGGTTTTACACTGTAGAAAGCGACCGTTTGGTTGCATTGATAGCTGTCTTTGAACAAACCCTTTGCTTGTTTGAAAGCGATGTCGCAGCAGCGGCGCAATGGATGAGCACGCCGGTTCCTGGGCTTGGTTCGAAGCGTCCTGGATATGATAGGGACGAGGGTGGAAACGAAGGCCATCTTCGATCTTATCGGCCGACTAGAAAGGGGAGTTCTCGTGTGAGATTCGATAGCGAATTGTTGGGCTGCTGATCTAAAGCTACTTTGGCTATCGCTCCTTCGGGCTTAAGCCCGGCTCGACTTCACTTCTTCACTTTATGTGGCCTAAGCGACTCACTTCGCAATTGTGCCTGTCATGACTGCGTTGCCTCATTTCTCCCCAGCGTTGCCAAGGTGTCCGCAGTCCCAGGCTTCACTGTTTGTCGCGTCGTGCGAAAGTCAAAACACGTAGGATCTAGCTGAAGCGGAGTGTTAGAGATGGTGTTTACCTTCACCCTTAATTACCACCTGACGTCTGACGAGAGCGATATGGACGCGCTTGTGGAACGCTTGGCGGAAGCAGGCTGTGATGATGCGTTGGTCGGAGTCGGACAGCCAGGTCGCCTGGCGTTGGAGTTTGTCCATGGAGCACGTTGTGCACATGACGCAATTGAGGGCGCCATAGAAGACGTGCGCCGAGCCGTGCCTAACGCACGCTTGATGGAGGCAGTTCTCGCTCCATCACTGACTGCAGGCGGCCTCCCGTGAGTGCGTCAAGGAAGCGCATTGCGGCGGCCTCATTTCTCCTCGGCGTTACCAATCTGTCCGCTGTCCCATGCTTCAGTAAGCTCGTCTATCCGATCCGCGATTTGAGGAGTCTTCGATAGGACTAGGCAGCGCGTGTTGCCAACAAATTCTTCTATTAGGTACACAGCATCGCCGACATCCAGCTCGAGCTCCTGCAGCGCCTCATCGGGAATTCGAATCGCACCGTCACCATCCCATTCTTCGATGATGATTTTTATAGGTGGCTTTCTCACGTGTAGTCTCCGTTGCTTTGAACCAGCAAGTCGCTCCTGCCTGTAGATTCTCAGTGCAAGTTTTAAAGATCCGGATAATCGTCAAGCCTTAGGCTAGGAGCGCCCGCGTCATGTGGCTCGCGCTGGGGCGTATGTATCACTCCAGCTTCAGCATCTGCACGCATCTGTTCAATCTCCTTCTGAAATGCCTTGTCCTGAACCGTTGGTTTGCTGCTGTACGGCTTTCGCTCTGGCTCAGGCTTGGCTGCATAAGTCGTTAACGCGTCTGGGTCGTGCTGCAGCTTCTCTTGGACTTGCGATTCCAGCATCGCACGGAGGGCGTCTTTATCAGGACGGGTAAGCAACTTTTTTACTCCTAATTGGCAGTCAGTGATTGGCTCATCGGACGGTGAAAGATGAGACGTCCAAGCCTAAACCGCAACCGCCTGCGGTGAATCACTTTATCAAGTCTCAAAAAATCAAAAACAGGACGCATATCCCATTCTAATGTTGGGTGCCGGTCTCGGTTTGCCAAGTCGACCCGCTATAGACTGAGGGTTGCCACGCGGCCGATTGCGTCGCAGTTCAACGACGTGTACAGCGTGTTGATGAGCGTATAGGGTAATTGACGCCTCACGGATCACCCTCCAGCTATCCTTAAATCAGCCCAAGCCAGTAATTAAAACCTGTTCGTACAACTGAAACATTGACGAAACATTCCGGCCATATGATTCGCCCACCGAAATCTAGGAGGGTTGGAGATGAATCGGCCATCAAGAAGCATGCGCAAACTACTCGACTCCGTCGCCACCAACAATGAGGCGGCGGCGCTTGATGTGATGCGTGCAGCCGAGCAGCTCCAGGATGAGGTGCTTCGTCAACGGTTGCTCAACATGATTCACCGGCTCAACCAAGACGCCCATGATTTACGAATGGCGCGTGACGAAATCCAAGGTGGAGCCATTAAGCTCGCGTGATCGGTCTCGCAGGAGTTCGGTGTTCGCTCCTTCGGGCCAACGAGGCCCGGCTAAAATTTTGTTTTCAGATCCAAGAGAAAACTGGTGGCGGCCATCCAACTAGGGCGCTGGAGCACCTCAGTTGCATTGCGGATTGACCAAACCGAATCTCTCATCGACCCTATCCAAAGTCGTAATGAAATATCAAAACGACGATGGTACTGTCCTGGACACGTTCGTCAAACCATTAAGGGATGGAGGCGAAAATAGAAGCCCTGGAGCCGCGAACCTCCGGGGCTTCGTTTTTTTCTAACCGAGATGTTCCCGTTTGCATTTGAAACGTTCGGGCTGGCCGTGAAAGTGGGCAGCTTTCAGGTCACACCAGAAGGTCGACTAGGCGAGTCACGCAAGCGAATCGCGGCGGCCTCATTTCTCCCAGGCGTTGCCATGTTGTCCGCTATCCCAGGCTTCAGTGAGCTCGTCTATGGGATCCGCGATTTGAGGCTTTTTTTGATAGGACAAGGCATCGCATGTTGCCGACAAATTCTTCAATCAGATACACGGTGTCGCCAACATCAAGCCCGAGCTCCTGCAACGCCTCATCGAGAATCCGGATTGCACCGTCACCATCCCACTCTTCGATGATGATTTTCATGGGGGGCTTTCTCACGTGTGGTCTCCATAGATTCTGAGTCGGCGTTAGGTGACCGAATTTCAACGGCCCTGCAGTAAGCTAATATCGAAATCGCTCTGCATACGCTTAACTGTTCCGATGATTATGGCTGCGAACCCTTCCTGGCTTTTGTCTTGCAGACCCAGCCAAGCGTCTGGGTTGTTGACCCAGTTCGACGGGACTGGATGTGAAGTGAAGGCCCTAGAGTCAAATGTCCACCATGGCCACCAAACAGTAGCGCGTCCAGGGATATCGCAGAGTTTGTCCATCGCTCGTTTGATTTTGCCGGAGTCAATATTCTTGGTGTCAGCCTCGCTAAAAGCACAGATACCAAAATAAAGCTCTTCATGGTTTCGTTTATTGAACGCCCAGTTAGGCCCACATCGGTCAGCAGGATTTAAACGAGCTCCAATCTTCATATGAGGAGCACCATCAATCAACTCCTCGTCAAAGACCAATTCGGCGCCCAATGCATTGAGTTCGCCACGCAAGTGATCAGCAAAATCCCGCCATAACTGGCGTTTGACCTCATGCAGGTGCTGAGAGATATAAAAAGCTCCCCTCAGATTTTTCTCATTTCGCAGCATCAACTCGGTAAGTTCTTGACCATTGTCCAACCGCAATTCTCCATTGATCTGTTCATGAATAAATTGGGCGACTGTCTCAACAAACAGGCGCACGGATGCACCACGGGTGAGCACTGCGCATTCGTCCAGCCATCCAGCTAGCTTGAAAAAATCCAAGCTAACAACTCGATCCGCTAGATGCGCGGGCGCGTGCTTGGGCAGGCTATGCTCGGATATTTCTCCGTTTGAGAGATAGATCAGCGTCCAGCATCCGTCTAGATGCTGACTATCCAGGTAGTTTGCGTAGTCATAAACCTGTTTCTTCTGATCAGTCGCCCAAGGCTTATTTTCAATGGCTAGGCCGCCTGTGCGAAATCGTAGGTAGAGATCCAAACGTCTATTGCTTGGTAGCCTGAACTCGGTGTGGCAGCTTAAGTGATCCGCCGTGTCCGGCTGAAAGCTAGATTCGGGAAGTAGGGCAAGAAACTTGGCCAGGTACACATCGCCTTGTCCATGTCGGCCATGCGGATCGAGCAGGAGGCCGAGATACCCTGAAAGCGCATTTTCGTCGCGCTGTAGAAAATCTATCAGTCGAAAGTCCGGTGCTAGCTGTGCTTGGTACTTTTGCTTTGCTTTGAGATCTAGGTCGTACCAGATCTGAAACTCGTTCAATAAGTCCTCGATAACGGATGCTTCCATTCTGGCCTCATGTGCACTCTGAGTGGGGTGGCTTCAAGCAAATGATTTTCGCGAAGCCAGGTGCGTTTTTGCGTGACGGTGTATATAAGGTGTAGTTGCCTATGGAAGGTTCGCAATATATTCCAATGCGGGTTGATTTATGCTAAGGCCATGATAAAAGCAAGAACGCCAGGCGTTTTTTGAGTTTCCTGAGGCTTCCTCAATATGTTGTTGTCTTAACGTTTCCGTTGCCATCGACATTACGTCCCTCCGATTTTGGAAGTAAGTATCAGGGGAAGCGACCAACGCTCCCCATAAGTTAATCATGTAGTCATCGAATCCGGAGGGTCTAACGATGTTGTCGATATGCCACTGCACGGTAGTCAGTTCATCTCCAACTACATCGAATGGGACAGGTCGTAATTTAGGAGCGCGCCAGTCAGGCTCGAAACTAACTGACATGATTCGTCTAGACGCAAAGTCGTCGTAGTAAGGATGAACTGGTCTTTGTGGTTCTGCGCCACCTTTTGTCAGATTGCCTCTGGAGTTGTTGCACCGATTGCAGGCAGGGACGAGGTTTTTTGAGAAGAAAGAAAACTCAGAGTAATTCGCTTTAGGTAAATAGTGATCCAGCGTCCCTAAAGCATCTCTACCACATACAGGACAAGCTCCGGCCATTGAGTCACGTAAAAGCTCGATAAAACCAAGTGCGACTGGAGGGGATTTGTATAAATTTTCAAGGTGGTTACGATACGTGGAGAGGATGGGGTCTGAAACTATCCGCCATGGATCTCCCTTGGCATCATGATACTCAGTGTAACGAGCCTGTATATTGGATAATTGGGCCTTGATCGCCTTTGCACTTGCGGCTCTGGATTTCGAAAGCGCAGCTAGATTTGCCTTGTCATCAACTAAAGGATGTTCAATTTTTCTCATCGCTGCCTGCCATCATTATTCTTAACTTCATAAGTGCTTCTGTACTCAATTCGTTTGAATACTTTTCCAGCGCATCGGCAAAGGACTGGCTAGTATCTTTAGCGTGCGATATTAGCTCTTCGTAAAGGTGGTGTGGCAAATCATCGCCAAAAACCTCGTTTGATATAGAGGCGACATTTGCTCCTAGTGTTTGAAGGCGAGGGTGGTCAACCGTAGTTACAGAATTTTGCTCTCTGATTACGTGTACTTGAGCGTTTTGAACCTCACGAACAACATATGGGGAATGCGTGGCAATGATGGCGATAGAAAATGTAGAGTCTAGGATTCTGTTTAATGTACGCATGAATCTTGAAATTAGATTTGGGTGAAGGAAACTTTCAGGTTCATCAATTATGAACGCAGAGGACGGCCCAGCATTGGCAAGTGCGGTAAGGATAAATTTTAGAAATGATAACTGCCCCAAGCTTAATGATCGAGCACTTCCAGTGTGATCGACAAACTTAAGAGGTCGATAATGATCGATTCTCGCGACGTGCTCGAGCTTCTTGAGTTCACCTCCTTTCATCCATTCCTCGAAAGCCACGTACTCTCTATGTATATGAGAGTGCCTGGCTCCGTATACTTCGGTTTTTATTGGTAGGAGCATTTTTAGTTGTGAAAACTCCTGATTCAAAATTTCACGAAGACTTGCTAGGGATGAGGCCATTAGACCACTGCTCCTAGCTACGTCAACCAACAGTCTAGTAATAGGGTCTTCATCAGTCTTTTTGGGAGTGCCAGGGTTGAATGTGAAGATTCGAGCGCGTGCTAAACCTGATTTTGAATGGGGGGTAAACTGCCGTCTGGAACCAGTATGTATAAACGCCAAAACTTGATTGAGTTCTGGTCTATTTTCGATTCGTGCTACCGAGGATTTTTGATCAGCGAGCGCCCTAGCAAGCTTGGAAAGAGAGGCGGTTTTGCCAGAGCCGTTTTGTCCAATAATGACAGCTATACGACCTCTGAAGAAATTATTACTATCAAACAGAAAGTCAAATCTTAATTTTGGCCCCTGTCCAATCAGTTGTGCGCTGAAGCTCTGCCGGGCATCTGCGGTTTCGAATCCCAACCCTTCGATGATCCTATTTGCCTTTCTGTATGCAAAATATGCCTCGCTGGATCGAACGAACGCCAAGGTGAATATCTTAGAGGTTAAAAAATTTTCCCAGCGCTGTAAAAAGCTTGACTCAGGTGTCACTGCAACGTCTTGCAGGGCTGTAAGTAGCTCTCGTGCTCGTTCTGAACCAAAATGACGATAGATCACGTGATATGACTTAGTATCGGTCAAAAGTGTGCGGAAAGGTTTCTTGAGCAGTCTGGCATCTACAGAGTCAGAGTCTATCAAACTCTCAGAAATACCTTGGGAGAGCTTTAGGCTTCCTTCAATTGCGCATCTGCCATTGAAATATTCGTAATCCTCCGGGCCGACCTTGATTGCGATTTCACAAGCAAGGGAATGGCCAAAGTCGTTGAAGGAGGTGTTTGCGGGAAAGATAAAGGCATCAGCTCGCTCATGCCGATTAATCTCATATGAGTGAACTGCAAAGCGAACGATAATTGGTCTTTTTACCTGAGAATTATTTTTTTTCATGAATTCCCTTTCGATTATTTGTCAAGTTCGTAAGCGCTTGATTAAGAGCTAGTAACCATAGGCCCTGTCCTTTACGCTTACTGCAGCAAGCCTTGTAAGACGTTAATGAGATGCTCGGGCACACATAATCCCGTATTTTGACTAAATGCTCTCACGAATTTTCGAGAATCTACATAGGTGCGTGCATCTGTTTGGCAGAAGTGAACGAACGGCCTAAAGGAGGGGGGATTCCACGGCACTCGACGTCTTAGCTGTTCTTGACAATATCGTATTACGTGAGCGTCATGACGCGTCGATGCCGGCACAGGTGCTCAGTGTTCAACAACTTTTGTGATTCGATTTCGACAGAGCCCACCCGATAGGCTGTCGCATAGTCTGTGAAGAAAATATCCCGCTGCCTTGGAGCGGGGGAGCTGCCGAGTCAGGAGCTGAAAGAGGTGTGGCTCGCAGGGACGTGCTCCATCTCTACAAGCCACAAAAACATCAACCGTTCCGCTGTTTGATGGCAGATTCAATCCAATCCGCCAGGTTTGCATCAATATCGTTGTAGGCATCATTGGATTTAGGGTTGAAAACCAGAGGTTTCACGACCTTTTCGCCAGTCTTGAAGGTGTACAGATCGAAGGGATTGGCACCTTGGACAGACGTCCCTTTGTTAGGGCACGAGAGGTTATGAATGTAGACACCAAGCAGAGCCTTTCCGTCTTGCCAGGCTTTCTTGATCTCGTACTGAACCCAAGGGCGTTTGGACGTATCGGCACCTATGAGCACTACGACGCAGGACTTCCCACTCATGTTGTCCTCGATCCAAGTCTTGATCGCCCCGTCGCCTTTTTTCTTAACCTCTTCCCACGTGTTAGCAGTGACAGCTACGTTGCCTTCGATCACCCCCATGTTGCGGATTTGCTGTACCCGCATGACGTCGTTATCAAAGTGGAAGCTATAAAACACCTTACGTTTAGCCATGCTCATCTCCCTAAGCGGTTAAGAATTGCGATGATCTTGTCCACGATCTCTTTATGTTTTATCTGCGGATCACAAATCTCTTCGATCAGAGGCCGAATCCACTCGATGCCGTCGAAATGGCCTGGCCTTTCGGAAATCATTTTCCAGACCGATTGAGCAGCGAAGCCGGTCGCACCCACAGGAATGAGAATGCAACCGTGCTCGATCGCGATTTCTGCCTCACGAATCACTCCACCGGCTTCGATGATCTTGCCTTCCGCGTCCCGCTTGTTGCCAAACACAAAGATGGCAATGCCCGTAAGACCGATCATTCGCTGACGGTACTGCTCCCATAGTTGTTTCAGGTCGGCAGTCTTCGTGGCTACCTGCGGAAATGGCCTCATGATCAATTGGTCTTCAGAGAATTTTTCAGGATTGGCGTAGATCGCTTCCAGCGCTCCATTGATGACTGCACTACCAACGCCCCAGCCAAAGCCATTCACAACACGTAGATTGTTTTTGACCAGGGAGGCAGAGAGGGTATGTATAAACTCCTGAGCCTGCTGCTGGCCCCAATCACCGAAGTCTTCGGCGCTGCCAGAGATGAACACTGTTTTTTTCAGAAAGCGGCTTTCGATTTCCTGCAGGATTGCGGGTACGTCCTCATAGTTTTCAATGAGCAGCGACTGGATGCCATAACGCTTCAGGTCGTCAATACGCAGCTCCTGCTTCCGACGCTTATAGGCTTTTACCTCGTCGTCATCCTTGGGATCGATGGGCTCGCGACGAACAAAGCAGTAGTGATTACGTTTGGTGGTGGTGTGGAGTCGACTGAGGACGTAGTCCAAGTTCGGATCGGTGAAGCTAAACCCGATGAACAGAAACGTCTTGGAGACAAGATCACCGCTCAAAGCCGTAACGAAGGCTTCGTGCGTTCGGTAGTAACGCTCATACTGTTCCTTGTAGAGAACGGCGTCGTTCGGGTGATGGGCATCACCGTGCATCTTGTACACCACCGCATCACGCTTGGGGCGGGTGGTGTTGAGTTGCGCAACGCTGTGCTTGACGTCGGGAACCTTGTAGGCGCGTTTTAGCGCGTCCTCGACGAGGGTGTCGTAGTTGGTCGTCCAGTATGTACGAATCGGCAAGCGAGCCAGAATCTCATGGATCAATGATGGCTCAGCCTGTTCGGAAAATTCCTCGAGAATTTTTCGTGAGAGCTTCGCCGGCCCCTTGAGCTTGTTAACGTGAAATTGGGCAAGGGAGATCAGGTCGTCCTCTTGCTCAATCTTCAGGTCAAGCTCTTCGGCGATGTCTCGCAGTAGCTCTTTCCAGTCTACAAAACCGGCGCTCTTGGACATACCTGCGCCAGCGAATACTGCCGCGTTGTCCTCACTCAGATCTTTAACAAATTCTTTGATAAACGAATTGATCTCACCTGAAAACGCCATCTCTGCATCATCCTTCTTTTGGGAGCAAGGTAGTTCAGGGCACGGGTGTGCCCTGAACTCTGTTAAGCGGTCAAATTATTTGGCCGCTTTGGGGCGAATGACGATACGGAACGGCTGACCGTTCGGACGTCGAATCACCTTCCCCGATTTGGTGGTGATGGTCATGCGGTAGATGACCTCGCCTTCCTCGTCGGGTTTTTCGAACATCTCAAGTTGGGACATAAAATGTCTCCTATTGAGGTGGCTCGAACACAAAACTCGCTCCCTTGCGAAAGAAGCCCACAGGGGCTAACATCGCAAAGCTTCTTAACAAAGCGCGAGAGACATCTGGAACCTGTTCAGACGTCTTTTACCGAAGGCCGGTCAAGTTCGTACCTTGACTGGCCTTTCTGTTTCTGGTGTTCCGTCATCGCATCCACACCACCCTTGATATCTCTTCAGGTGCTAGAAATACTGATCAGGTACAACCATATGCGAATCCTATCATCATCATTTTGATTACGTCAAATCTTCACGTGCTATGATGGGTGATAGGCAATAGAACGACCATGCGCTGGCATGGTCAGCAAGACAGCAAGACAGCAAGACAGCAAGACAGCAAGACAGCAAGAATTTGGATGGTTAGACGGAGAGCATATGATTGATTTAAGCGAGTACAGCCAGGCGCAACGGGAACGTCTGGTGTACATAGACTTTCGCCTGTATTTCACAGGCTCCGTCTCGCGGATGGATCTCATGGATCGGTTTGGGGTAGGTGGGGCAGCCGCAACTCGGGATTTCGGTCAGTACCGAGAGATTGCGTCTGAGAATACAGAGCTCGATTCGGTAACCAAGTTGTATGTGATTCGAAGTACGTTCTCGCCTCTGATAGCCCATCCACCCGAGAGAGTTCTCACTGCACTTTCGCAGGGGTACGGCTATGGCCTCGACTCAGATGAGAAGCCGCTTATCACGCACGAGTCTGTATCTCTTCTTAGTAAGCCTAAGGTGGAAGTTTTAGCGCCACTCACTAGGGCGATACACCTGAAGCAGGTAGTTAAGATCAGCTATACCTCTAGCTCAGGTCAGTCTGAAAGGGAAATTGTACCATTCGCTATCGGTTGTGATGGCCTGCGTTGGCACGTCAGAGCCTTTGATCGGAAGCGTGGGAAATTCGGAGACTTCGTTCTGACTCGAATTGGGCAGGCCGAGATCCGGATGGGAGATAAACCCAGGAACGAAGAAACGCCTAAGAATGATGACCAGTGGAATCGCATGCTCGAGCTTCCCCTTGTCCCGCACCCCGATAAAGACTCAACAGAGATCGTGAAGCGTGACTACGACATGCAGGATGGGGTGCTTAAGTTGCGTGTACGAGCTGCTATGGCAGGATACGTTTTGCAGCAATACCACGTGGATTGTTCGGCAGACCACAGCATTGGGGATAAGGCCTATCGTCTCTGGCTAAGAGATCCATTGGCTCTCTATGGTGTAGAGAGTTCCATGTTCGCGCCAGGCTATCAAAGCCCTAATTGATCGCTAACCAGCTTATTCGCAAAAGGGGCGAAACGTCGCACTCCACTGCGGATTAGTCAGGTCTCTCATGATGAGGTAACAGCGTTGTGCCTTGGCCTTCGGACGCGCAGAGCTTTTCTCCCGCGAGAGGAAGGTGACTAAAAGAAAATATGGAAGCCCTGCATGGAAGAGAATCTGCGCCGCCTATTGTTGGCATTCGAGGATTGGCTGGTACGCGAGGAGCTGTTGGGCGATGCGTTTTTCCTATCGCCGGCAGAGTGGCAGAAGCGTGGAGAAAGCTGGCTGAACGACGCCGTGTACGTTTTGGTGTTCGACAGCAGCAGTATCCATTACATGCTGAATTACGGATGCGATCTCACCGAATTCGACGACATCTTCGAAAGCTTTGGCTTCTACTACGAAATGGGGCATAGCTGGAATCTGGGCATTTACCCGATTGAGGATTACGACTTCACTCCGACCCCGGCAAGATCCACCTACTCGCAGCTCCTTCGCGATCCCCGTTGGAAGCGTAAAGCTGACCTCGTGAAGCAAGTGGCTGAGCACAAATGCCAGGATTGCGGAGCTGCCGGCAGACTTGAGGCGCACCATTGCTATTACGCCCGTATAAGCAATGGATTTCGGCCTTGGGAATACCCAATCAGTTCGCTTCGGGCGTTGTGCCCTGGATGCCACGAGGCCCGAGAGAAGGTCGAGATGAGCTTCCGCGCCTGGTCTGCAAAGCTCACTCACCAGCAGCTTGTTCAGCTCCAGAAGGGGGTCGACCATGCGGGGTATTGGATGGGGAGCAACGAGCTTCTTGAGCTACTCAATGAATCCACTCGCAATGAGTGCGAAGAACTAAAAGAACTGCACAAAAGAGTAATGAACAAGCCCAGCACGCAGTAGCGCTGTGATTATCTGCGCTAGAGACGGTTACCTTCGTACATGATTGCTCAAAGGTTGGATCATTTCGGGACTGGTAGAGGAATATAGCTCCACTATGGCAACAGTCGTCTGTTACAAGTGCGTCAAAGAGTCGTACCTGGTGCGCCAGATGAAGCGTAAAGGTTTGTCCATGCTGTGCACTCTGTGTGGGGTGAAGCGAAAATGCTTTCCCCTTTCAAGTATCTCCGACATGGTAAAAACGGTCTTGAACGTCTACATATGCGAGGGCGAATACTACCGGCGCTTCAACCCAGGTAACTCGCAAGAGGGAGATGATCCGGAGTACTGGGTAAGTGAGGTTCTACATTGCGACAATGCAGAGCCCATTGTTCAAGCGGTCTGCGATGACCTGGAGGGATATTCTTATAGCCGAGACACCAACTATGTCCGCAAGCCATTTCTCCCCGATGGTATTGGATTGCAGTGGGTCGAGTTTCAGGAAGGCATGCTGCATGGCAATCGCTTCTTTAACGACAGTGCCCGAGAATTCCTGAGTTGGCTGTTCGACGGACTAGACAGCTATTCCAATTCATCACAGGCAAATGCCGTCGTAAGGTTGCTAGCAGCGGATACGGCACCACCAATTTTCCGAGCGCGCCCATGTGATTCGTCTGAAGAAATTGACTCCATTACGGCTAATCCTGACCGCAATCTTGGAGCTCCTCCGAAAGAAAAAGCTAAAGATGGACGCATGAACCCAGCAGGAGTGCCTGCATTCTATGGAGCTTTTGAACGCAACACCTGTGTTGCCGAAATCCGGCCACCAGTTGGTAGCCGCGTTATAAGCGGGGAGTTCCGTCTTAGCGGAGCTGTTAGGGTATTGGACTTTGGGAGGTTTGCTGAGGCCAATCTGGGCGCACATCCAAGCTTTTTTGAGCCCAATTACATCCTCAAAGCCGGGCGACGAGACTTTCTTCGCGACCTGCACGAGCAAATCACCGTTCCAGTGCTACCGGGATCCGGAAAAAGCTATCTGATCACTCAGGTCATCGCTGAATACCTTGCGACACAGCATTATCCTCGTTTTGACGGAGTCATTTTCAAGTCAGTTCAAAACCCGGGGGGCCAGAACATCGTGCTGTTCTCGCATGTGGCTTCACGGGAGACCTCTGTCGTTCAACCTACCAATGGTGGATACATGATTCTTGGGGCTAAAAAGTCAGAGGGCCCTCAGATAACTTTCGTTCCTGGTAGCTTGATGATGCATACCATAACGGGCGTCCACTATGCGCAGGACGATCATGCACTTTGAGCGCCCGGCGAGGGCAAAGGTGCAGCGAGTAATTGCTAGAGTGGGGCCTTGGCCGCCTCACTTGCCGTTGGCCAGTCGATTTAATATTGCCTTGGCGGTCACCAGCGCTATATGAAGTCGCAAGGTGGAATGATCTTCATCCGAGAGGCCTTTATGCGAACCATCCGAGTGCAGCATTTTCAGCAACCCGTTGAGCATACCTTTCCCATCCTGGTTCCATTCGGAACGACCCTCGGATAAAAACCCGCACTTAGCCAAGGCTTGAAAACCATTGTTCAAGCTGGGGTTCGGTGGCAGATCAGCGGACGCAATCTGCGTTGCTATTTCCAGAATCAGGCTCTCAAGGAATGTCCTGATTTGCGCGTTGGCAGCGGCCCAGTCCCCCCTTGTATGTGCGTCGATAGCCTGATCAAGATGACCACAAGATCTGACGAAGCCGAGTTGCTTCAGGTGCTGGTGAACTACATCATCGCCAGCAGGCAAGTCCACATTTTGTGGCAAGCTTCGTCTCAGCCAAGGTGGAGTGCCTTGTCCGCAATCACCGGCATCCCATGAGACATCAAACCCATCTCGTGCCAAGCAGCGCTCAAGTTGCTTTTGCTCCTCATATTTGGGAGGTGAACTCATGAGCCCAACGGCTTCTCGAACTAGCGCCTCGCCATGCGTCATCTGACCTTCCCTGGCCCAGAAAACAAGTTCAGCTCTAGCCAGGAGAGTCTTGTTGAATACCACTCTTTTCTTGGGAACCGACAGCTCACTTCCTGAAGGTACCCACTGATCCAGCTCAAGACGCTGCACCATCAGGTCAAAGCCTGCGTTTGTTCCTTCTTTTTCAATCAAATCCGATGCAGCCAATAGAGTTTGACGAGTGAAATGCAGTTGCTCAGACATCATGTCCTCCAACGTTCATTAGGTACGCTGCCTCAACAGTCAGGTGGGCTCTTGGGCTCGTGACTGGGCCTGCTTGCAGACCATATCTCTAAACCATTTCGAGCACGTACCGACAATGATTGCACAGCGCATCGGAATCGAACCCTTCCTCATCAAGTGTCGCTCCGCACTCTATACATTCAGCCGCTTTCGGGCCGTCACCGCAAATGGCGCAGCACTGTTCCTCGATAACGTATGAGTCATGGTCACACTGTTCGCAGGTATCTAACGGGCCTTCTCCGCCTTGTGTGGCTGCAATGAATAGGTCTGCGAAGTATTTCCCTGTCAGCATGGAGTCGACCACATCATCAAACTGCGACGTAGCTTCGCATCGAGTGCAGTGAAAAGTAGTGAGCGAAACTGTTTCGACGTCACCTGAGGCTTTCATGAGCTTGGCCCTGCATTCTGGGCAGCTCAGATGTTCTGTCGCGCTTGCAAGAATGTCCGATGGCCAAGAGACGTAGCTGAGTGACTCAAGGCATGCCTTTTGCTCTCGCTCGTAAAAAGCTTCCTGCTCAGTCAGAAATGTCCAGGTGTCTGTGCCAAGCAGGCTCACTGGACTGATCCCTAAATGGATGGGAACGAACTGCTGTATTAGGTGAAAGCAGTTCGCTACGGTTTCCAGCAGCACCGATGTCGGACGGGTGCTGTAATAGTGTTCTATATCATTTCGCGTGCTGGTGAGTGCTTCGAGCAGCTTCCACTCTACTCCGTCGACCCCCAGCCCCTTGAGCCGCAAAACTATGGTGTGGACATCGACAGTTTTTTTACCGCTGCCGACCCAAACCACCTGGCTGTCAGTTCCTAAGATCGGTGTCACTTTCTCTTTAAGAAGTGCCTCATCTGAACCTGGTGCGCTCATGGCCTGCAACTTGACCTTGAAGAGCAATAGGAGTCCCGAGGTCAGATTTCGAATGGAGGAGAGGGCTCGGGCTTCATCGTGTTCCGCAGCTTTGAAGTCCTCCACCCCAAGTCGAATGGAAGCTACAGCGTTATCTTGCATTGACATCCCTTTCTCCTTACCAAAATGGCCGCTTCAGCCTCACATACCGAACCCGCCACCATAGGGAAGAGCTGAGTGGGTGCTGCTGGTTTAGGGGTGAAAGACTGGCGTATATCAACATGAAACTGATGAGATACCGGCTCATCACCGTTGAGTAGGGGAGGGTAGTGCTACACGCTGATCGGAGTATTTGTGTGAATGTGGTGTCGGCGCCATGCATCAATGGTCGCAATTATCAGTAGGTCGCGCTCAGTGGATTTGGTGTAGATCTGTTCGCTGTCTACCAAGGCCTGGGCATATCCCTCCGCCCGGGCCGAAGCTTTGTCAAACTCCGGAAGGGACTCTGACGATCCGATGTAATTGATGAGTCGCTCCCACGCTCTGCGCTGCCGATTGCCTTGAGTCGTTTGAGAAAACGCTATGGCGCAACTCAGGGACTTGGCAAAGTCAGTTGTCGATCGGTTCAAAATTGCTTTCTCGCTGAGGGCATACAGATGAAAAACGGATCGTTATAAAAAAACTTGAGGGCGGTCTTAAATTTTTTCAATAGCGGTAGGTGCGTGACGTCAACGAAGCAGGCTGCACGAACAATGTCAGTGCCAGTGAGCGACAAAACTGGCTGCCGCTTTCAGCTAGCGTATCAAAGTGATTTCGCGATACGCCGTACCAGCCTGCACGAACCTAAGCCACTTTCTCGCCGCCTGGTTCAGAGGCCTAAAATTCTAGCGGCCACAAATATTTCACCCTGTCGCTAAAGTTTTCCTGCACCGCGTCCGTTGTTATTTTTAAGAACAACGCATTGGTGAAATTTGTGAGCAAAACTGAAGTACAACCAGCAACGTTTTTTGCGGAGCGCGAATTTATTTGCTGGCGTGGGCGGGAACATGACGAGCTGTATTCGTGCAAGGTATCCAGAGGGGGGGATCACTATGTCAGTCTAAATTTAGACATCATGCCGTTTAGGTTTGCTAGCACCGTCGCTCAAGAAATCGCCCGCTGCCTCTACGATGCGGTGCTCGTTACCATTGGGAATTTGGCCGGATTTGTACCAACGCCTACCGCACGCGACAGCAAGCTTGAGAGGACATTTCGAAAAAGGGTGTCGGGCGAATGGAGCTACAGTGCTGATGGCCGATTCGACGGCCATGAGTCAGAAGATCAAGTCTATGTTGTTGAGCTTGCGGTGGATGAGAGCGACAAAACTGAGACGGTGGGGGTCTATACAATTGAAGGCGGAGGGGTAGAGCTTGTGTTCGACTTCATTGGTTATTCATTCAGCATGCACGACGCGGTTTGGCTTGCTAATGCACTAATGGAAGCGATGGGGCGTGAACCACTGGATACCCTGGAGACAACGAGCATGAGTTGCAGGCCAATGGCAGGCATTAATCCAGCTGAGATCCGAGTGTAGCTGTAGACCATTCTGTGCAATCAGCTGGGCTTTTTGTGAGCCCTGTTTTCCTCAGAGCGTTTTCGCCACGTGTACTGTCGAGTGATACGTTACGGTGGGATCAGATACGGCGAAGGAGTTCCTCGAGCTGGCGATGCTCGGCAGGGGTCAGAAGGTCGATAGGATCGGATGCACCTCTTGAGCTGAACTCGTACCTTCGACCTTCGGGGCTGTAACAGCTATCACAGTAGTCTAACTCTCCGCAGTCGTTGTAGAGCGTTATCACCCAGTCGTCGACGTTAACGGTCATCAGCCAGCAATAGATCTCATCCCAAGTGGCGTTTGTAATTCTGCGCATTGAGCGTGAAATCGTGGGGGCATCGCGAAGCACTACGTAGACCTCCCGAGCGGTGAGCATTTTTTTATCTGACATGGCGTTACTCTCGGCCTGCGGATCTCAAACACAACAGCGTACTTCACCTTGCATAGAAATTATTTGTCCCCTTTCAGTGTGACGAAGTGCCGAAGCCCTAAGCGCGCCGCTATGACTTTGTCCTGGATCTCAATTGGGTCAATGGACATGCCTCCATCCGCGGTGACGACGAGGGTCTTGAGGTTGTTAACAGCTTTGATGAAGGCTTTTTCTCTGTTTTTCTCCCGCTCCGAACGATCATCAGTAAACCATGCCATGGCGTTACTCCTTCCTCTCTAACTTGCCTTCTCGTTGTGTAGCTTAGGGCGCATGGATTTGCGCCGTCGGGGTTCGAATCGCCAGCCCTGCAAACGCCCCCCCCCCAGCATCGACATAGCACGCAAGGTAACACTGGCGGCTAGTGACGTGCGGCGCCGACCGGGGCAGAGCAGAACACCTGTAGGCTTCGCATGCCTAGGAGTCAATCAGTGCGTGGGTGATCACCGGAAATCCTTTTACTCTCAATGGCGGGCGCTTGCTGGGCCGCGCGCAAAGCAATTCCGCCGAACGACACGCTAGCATCCACATAGCGCAATGCGGACTTCATGTCCTTCCAGCCCACATAACCCATCAAACCTTTGATGTCCCAACCGTTTGCAGAGGCCCAGGTCGCAAAGCCTCGCCGCATCGAGTGGCTGCTATACAGTTCCGCTGGCAATCCTGCCTCTTTGAAAATGCGGCGCAGCACGGGGATAAGGCTATGCGGCTGCATGGCGTTGCCTGACAGATTGCCCCAGCGATCAATCCGCTGGAACACCGGGCCTTTCGCGATCCCGGCAACTGTTATCCAGTTTATGTAGGCCTCTACGGGGCAGAGCATGGCGAGCGCCGGCGTCTGGAACGTAGTTCCTTCATGCTGGCGGTCACCCTTGGTATAGGGCAGGAAAAAGGTAATGCCTTCGCCGCTTATGGCTTGGGTGTCCTCCACCGTAAGCCTGGCCAACTCGTCGCCTCGAAAGCCACGCCAGAATCCAATCAAGATGATCGCCACTGAGCGACGGTGACGCACCAGCGATTTGTAATCTCCGCGCTCAAGGGCGACTGCAGCTTCCCTTTCAAGCCATGTGACCGATTGTTCCAGATGCTTCAGCAGCAATGGGGCGGCCTGCTTAACCTTTGCAGGATGCACGACCCTGATGCCTTTTATCATCTGGCGAACGTCAGGCGTCTTGGTCGGATCAGGGAAACCCTGAGTAATGTGCCACTGCGCAAGGGCTGCCAGACGCTGCTTCAGCGTATTGATGGAGAGCTTGTCGGCGTACTCCGCTAGGTAGCGAACGACGCCTGCGCCGGTCGTGGGCAGGTACCCACCCCAAGTCACCTCGAAGTGCTCGATCGCCGCCCGGTAGCTTTTACGGGTGTTTTCCCGAGTGCCGGCGCTGAGATATCGATCTGCCTTTTCCATCGTATTTCGCCTTCAAAAACGGAACGCTTGCGCCTGCATACGCCTTTCGGAGCTTTTCCTGGCACGACATAGAGTCAAGAAGCCATAAAGCACTATTATGGGCTTCTAGTAAATCAAGATCAAACGGCGTAAAATCTCTATAAAATGTTATGTATATACATGACATGTAACACAGTACGAAATCGTAGGAGACCCCATGGCTCGAGGCGGAATCAATAAAGCTGTTGTGCAAGAAGCACGTCAGGCACTGCTGGCCAGGGGAGCCAACCCCAGCATTGATGCAGTGCGCGTAGAGCTTGGAAATACGGGCTCCAAGACAACGATTTCTCGGTACCTGAAAGAGCTTGAGCCCTCCAGTCGAGAGCCCGTAGTAGCACATGTACGTATGGGCGAGACGCTCAACGGTATGGTGCAAACGCTGCTGGATCAGCTTATGGAGGAGGGCCAGGAAGTAATCTCCCAGGCGACCGCAGCTTTTGACCTGCAGCGGGCCGCGCTCGAAAACCAGATCATCGAGCTCAGATCGGAGTTGGCTACCGCCCAACGTAATTCGGCCACCCAACAGGCCGCGATAGAGACGCAGAACGCTGAACTTGCGACCACCCAGTCCTCACTTCAGGCTGAGCTGACCCGTAACGCGGGCCTCAGTCAGCGCTGCACCGACCTTGAGTCGCTGGTTGCTGAAAAGGACAAGCACATCCAATCGCTGGAGGAAAAGCACGTCCAGGCCCGTGGAGCGCTCGAGCACTATCGAGAGGCAGCGAAGGAACAGCGAGATCAGGATCAACGCAAGCACGAGTCTCAACTGCATGAGATGCAAGTTGAACAGCGCAAGCTGCGGGAGACCATCGCGGTGAAACAGGACGATTTGACGCGACTGAATCGCGACAATGAACGCCTGCTCGGTGAAGCCAGGCAGCAAACCAAAGCCCTGCACACGCAAGAAGCGTTGGTTCAGTCTCTCAACACCCAAATTCAGGCACTACGCCACGGTGACGCCAAGTCCGCTGGGGTGGCTGAGCACCTTATGGAGCAGATCTCAGCTCTGCGCGAGGAGGTCAAGGCACTCCACCAGTCCGCCGCTGTAGCAGATTTGCGTGAGCAAGAAACCGCGGTGCTGCTGGCGACTGCACAGAAAGAGAATGAGCAACTGCAGCAGGCTAGGATTGAAGAGCCAGGCCTGGAGGAGGGTAGCAATGCCTCCTCAGGAGTAGAGGATATGCAAATCGCCGGGCACGCCAAGCCTTCGAAACGACCGAGGAGATGAAGCATGGATCAGATCACAGGAAATCCACGTAGCCATGATGAAGGCACCTCAGGTTGGAAATTCGCTCATCAGCGTCTATCCCAAATGCTCATGGAAAGGGTTGAGCCATTTGGCTCCCTGAATCCGATTATGAAGGGGAATGCTCCTGGCACCGGATCTCCATGGCTGTCCGTTTCATTGTCAGATAGAAAGGCCGTAAGAGCCTGAGAGAGCATGACTCTCCCATCCGTTTGAAAGGAGTTTTGGGCGCGTGACAACCTAAAGCGCTGGAGCTAGCTCCTTAAGTAGTTATCACCTTAGTAGAGATCATGCGTACGACACGCTGGCGCTAGATTCTTTGGGTGGATTTTGCCTTGCCTATCCAGGACGTCGCCTAAATTTGTTGCATCGCGTAGAGTCTGCCGCGTGCTCCGCCTGTGCTGACCGGTCTGATACAGAGGATGGGGCCTTAGGTAGGTCACGACGATGGCGACTCTGAAATGTCGGCATCGCCAGGTCAACGATGGAACGTGGGGGACGTGAATGCAAATCAGCCGAAAGCTCAACCTTTATGAGATCGAGGATCTCTACCAGTCGCTTGGTACGGATCCCAATCTCCGGCTTCCCATCAGCATGAGCCACGGCGGTGGATTGGGCGTGGATGCGGCATTGGCTCAGTTCATCGTGACTTGGTCACGTGCTTACGAAAAAACCGTCCTTCACCTGTACTCACCTGCCGGTGATGACGCCATCGCCCAAATCACACAATTGGCTCAAAACGCTGCTGGATTCTTCGCGTTGATCATGTGCAGTGAAGTCCACGCCCAGGATCATCAACTGATCGATCGGCGGGAAGCGCTCCTGGCAATCAGACCCCTTGTCGATGCAATGTTTGCGGGAGATCTGCGCAACACCTCCAACCTCCGAGGCGCCCGCCCAACGGCCATCAACCTGTTCTGCGTGAACAACGCAAAACGTGAGTTCATCAAACCGTTTTACTTCGATCACGCCGAGCCGAAAGTCCAGCCGAGATCTTGGTTCTCGACGCTCGTAGAGACGTCATCGAAGCTAATGAATGCTCGCAGTGACCAGGGGGCACTACTCAGGTTAGGGCTCCCAGCACTGGGCAGCGTGCTCTGGGAACTGATCTCCAACGCCGATCAGCATGCTGTCACGGATGTGGACGGGAACAAGTACAAGAAAGCGCTGCGCGGCACCTCCATCAAACTCAATCGGATGAGCCGTAAGGATGCGCTTGAGTACTCAGACAATGAGCCTGAGCTCGCTCGGTTCATCCTGAAGCGTTTCCTGCAAGCTCAGACATTGGACTTCCTGGAGATCTCGGTCATCGACAGCGGCCCAGGAATGGCACGTCGGTGGTTGACTGCTAAAGAGGGGCGGCCAGTAGAAAGCCTGGAGGCGCTGACTCTGGAGGCCGAGCTTGAGGCCACCCTTGATTGCTTCAGAAAGCACGTTACCTCCAAACCGCAATCACCAACCTCCGGGATGGGGCTGCATAACGCTGTTCAGGCACTCAACAAGCTCAAAGCCTTCGTGCGTGTTCGGACGGGACGACTTTCGCTGCATCAGGCTTTTCATGGAAGTGATGAGATTATGGAGTTCGACCCGTCGATCCGATACGGTGGCCGGGTGCTGGCTGCTGTGGAAGGCACTGTCTTTACCATCTGCATTCCGGTGAACTGACATGTTCGATCTCATGGATTTTGAAGTCGAGTTGCGTCAGGCCGGAAAGCCGGTTCATGCGGTGGTCTTTTTCACTGGCGTCGATCTCCTAACTGACACCCAAGCGGCTCACGCCCTGCAGCATCAGTTGTCCGGCTACATCATGCCCGACCTTGTGATGTTTCTGATGCCAGCTTACGCATTGGATGAATTTCGCGCACACCAGGCGACGCCCACATCGCCCCTGATGGCGGAGCTCGGCCGGCAAGGCCCCGGCTCGCCCCGCACCTATGCTTGCGTTTTCTATGACGTTAATGGGGTCATCACCGAATACGTCAACATTTCTGGGCCAGAAGAGGGTTTCGAAGAGCTCATCAAGCGCAACTCGCTGGCGATCGCAAAAACGGGCCTGACCCACCTTGTGGAACGTTCCAACGTTCTGAAGAAGGCGCCTGCAGGCTTCTTCTACTCAAAGCCGTCGTCTCGGGCTTCAAACTACTTCATCCGGGCAGAAGACCTGCTGTCTGAGACCTTGCACGCCCATTATCTGGCGTTTGCATGTCTCCCCCTAATACAGACAGCGATGGAAGATGGGATGGGGGCGCCCGACACCTTGTATTTGGACACGATCGCATTGTTGCCCTTGGCGCTTTCCATGCAGTTGTACCTCATGCGGTTTGAGCAACCGGGCTTTGCGAACATCCGGTCGTTCCATTCGCATGAGGGCCTCATCAAGGACGGGCCTTTGCCCAAGGCTGTTTCTGCCCTGTGCCTCATCTCTGCGTCGACACAGTGCGGGCTCGCACAGCAATGGCTGAAGGTAAATAGCGCTCTGCCGACTCGCGTGGCCACCATTCTTTCATTTGAGCGCTCATCGGACTCGTGCTCGGTCTTGCACACGCTGAAGCAACCCGAAGATTTCGAAATGTTGGGTGAGGGTGAAGCGGGCGGGATTCGTCTGATTCGGATCCATGGTGAGCGATTCGTTGCTGAACACAGCGAAACCAAGCTGCTGAACATCGGCACTGATCATGCGCCGCCTCTGCTACAACCTCTATTCTATTCCTTCATGGGGGCCAACCTGTTCAGCTGTTTTACTCTTGACCGGCCAGGGCTTAGAGCTAGGACGGTACATGTCGATAAAGACAACCTGGTCGCTGCCCGCGATTTTGGTGTGTGGTTCGACAGGGTACTGCTTGAGGAGGCCGTCGCGTCGACCCGCTGGATCATTCACGATAACGATGCTGCCAGCGCTGCCCTAGCCGACCGTGCGATCGCTTACCTGGAGTCTTGTGGCGTCAAGGTCGATAACAAGGTGTCTTTCGATCACTTTGATGCCAACGTGAGTTTTGACGGGTCTGTCATCGTCATTGCCGCTGCCGCCGAACGCGGGTCTCGCCTGCAAAGCGTAAGCCGCCGCCTGCGTACCGCTCAGCAATCGGGCACCAGGCTTTACATCACAGGGGCACTCTTCGGGCGCAGCTATCAGCTAATGAAGGATCTACAGAGCAACCTGACGCAACCGGCCAAGGATCACAGTCGGTATGTCTTCAAGACGTATATGGAGATCCCAGCAGCGGAGCTCGCCTGCACGAGTCACTGGGCCGAAGAGCAGCGGCTGCTCATCTCCTTGCATTCATTTGCGGACACTTTCTCGCCGGTGATCACGCAGCGCATGGAAGTGTTCGACCGCGCCTCCACTGCGGGACTTGGCCTTAACCCGTTCTGGCCGAGCAGTCATACCGGAGAGCCGATGACACTCAGCCGAGGTTTTGCGTTCGTCGACGGTACGATGGATGTGAGGGGCGCGACGTCGACGGACATCTACCTCACCATCTTGTGGATTCTGCAGAACGCTCGGTACAGCGGGAAGGTACAGAACGCCAAACGGCTTGAGTCCGGAGAGCTTCAACAGGTACTCCTATCGCCGGACGTGTTCTCGCGCTTCGACGATGGCGTCATCCAAGCCGCATTCTTGCGCGCAGCAGTGCCGGCGGAGCTCGATTACAGAGCTCACGAAACCCACAGCCTGTCGATGTCTGACATTATTCACCGCATCGCGGCTGGGTATGGGCATGAGCGCGGTGAGGCCGGTATGGAGTTCGTCATGGCGTTGGCTATCGGCAAGATCCGGCTGCATAAGGATGTCGACAACCGGCTGCGGGGCAACTTGATCGATATCTTGTCGCCGCACGTTCCCGAGATCCGTTATCTGCTGGATCCTGATTACGAGTCGCCGCTGTGATCAATATCCGCTGAGCCCGTTGTAAGCGAGGTGCCCAGTTACTGGCAACTCTACTCGGCTCAGCCCATAGCTGAGCCCTGTTTACTTTTCTACTGAGTGTGGGTGATTACCAGTTGCGAGATTAGCCGAGCATTAATGACATACTGCCGAGGATAAACATCATGAGGATACCTATGAGCTCGACTAAAAAGCTCAGTCCTCGATGTCCTCCGTAAAGCGCTCGCATCCCTTCGGTATTGTTACGAGTCGTGAGGTGCAGCAACCCGCCCAAGGCGCAAACAATCGCTATGTGTAACAACGGTTCGGTCAAGTTACTGGTGTCCGGCGCATAGGTAGGTTTTCCTGCACTGACCCACCATTTGATCGCTTGAAATAGCCCATATGTGTATATGGCAAGCCACAGCCCCCATCCCGATGTATTGACGACAAAGAAAAGGCAGTGCGGCATGCTGATAGTGGGAAACCATCTCCTCAGCAACTGGATCGCAGCGCAGTGGAATCCCCAACGTAGAACGCTGATGCTATATAGCAGGATTGCAGTCGAAGCGGTCACCAACACCCAGGCCATATTCTTGAGGCGACCGACGATTTTCAACGCCTCGACAATCGACACTCCAGGCCCCACAGAACTTCCATAAGCCCACTCCAGGCTGAAGCCGGCTATCGCCGCCCACACCCCAGCAACAACAAATGGCAATCCCCAGAGCCCCTTCAGCCGCAAATGGATCGGCCTTCTGGTAGGGGTGAGATCCAACGGTTTTACAACGACAGGAGCTATCAGGAGTAGGGCGTACTTACTTACCTGATGGTCGCGAATTTTAGACCAGGCGAACCTTAAAACGGACAACGACATTATTACCTCGGGCGGAAACAGTGGCGGAGTTACATCCCTAAAATCACTGTGCAGGGGGGAGGGCTAGGCGGCGTATCATCGGGTGCTAAAAGCTCAGGCATTCCCCCATTTGCCGCCGCTAAGCATTCTTTGAGCTTATCTATACTCAAGACTTCGGCGCCACGATGTACGACTGCATGGCAGTTCGGGCACAGCGGTATCAAATCGGTTATTGGATCGAGCTTGTATTCCGCGCCGATCGTGCTCAGGGGTACGATGTGATGAACATGGATAAGCCCTTTGGCGATCTCGCCGTAGACCGAGCCGAAGTCGAATTTACAAGCTGCACACACGGCGTTGTGATGCCGAATGCACGCTTCCCGGGCCTGAGCATTGCGCTCGTATGCGTTGACCTTCACCTCTCGCAGTGCCCCCTCTAGGTAGAGCTCAGGATGACTGACTTCTTCGGGGATTACTGGGATAGGTACTTCTTCACACGCGTACCATCTACCTTCTTGCTGAAGCAGCCATTTGCGAGTGATAAATCGTTCAAAACCTTTGATCTTTGCAGGGCCTACGCCGTCCTCGTCCTGGAGTTCGTCCGAGTGCGTAATCTTGAATGTGTAAAGCTCGTATCCCTGCTCGGCGACTAACCTGAGATGCTCAGCGCTCTGCGCGTAGCCATTGTTGCGCCGCCCCTTCTTTATCTCCCACCCCTCGCAAAGTATGAGTGTGCGGTCGCCGTCCACATGAATGTCCCAAGCACCGAATATGACTTTGCGCTCTAGGTGATTCACAAACGACCAACTCCAAGTCCAGTTTTTACACGTGGCTCCCAAGGATTCGATAAATGCTTTACGGTTTGGGTAGTAAGGGATGGTCATGCGAAATCCTGTGCATTCGGTTGTCTGGCGGAGCTGCGAAGGAAGGGGGGACAGCAGAAAATGACGGAGTCGACAACGTACCGCTTCGCTTATAGCATCAGGCAACCCTGCCATTAAAGCGCCATATAGTAGCAACTGGCCAAGGAACGTCGAACGTGATCACCAAAATCCGCATCCGTGGGTACCGCATCTACAAAGATTTCCTGCTGAAGCCTAACCCGGGCGTGAACATCTTGATCGGAGACAATGACGCCGGGAAATCCACCTTAATGGAGGCCATCTCGCTGGCGCTCAACGGGCGGATCGGTGGCAGAGGAATCCTGGAGGAGCTGAATCCCATTGGTTTAACACCGATATGGTGACTGAGTTTCTGACCCTCAGAAGAGCTGGAATGAAGCCTGCACTCCCGCAAATTCTCATCGAACTCTATCTGCAAAACACAGATGAACTGCAGGGGTTGCTGGGCGCAGTAAATGCCGACGTTCCAACGAACGCTTGTCCTGGTGTCTTTCTCTCCGTATTCCCCAACGAGGAGTACAAGGACGAACTGGATGAATGGCTGAAAGACCCATCTGCGCTACTTCCGATCGAGTATTACACCTACGAATGGCGCTCCTTCGCCGATAGCGAACTCACACGGCGACCGCGGGCGCTCTCCGTGGCTACCATCGATTCTCGCACGGTCAAATCCGCCGCCGGCGTCGACTACCATCTTCGCCAAATCCTAAGCGATCACTTGGAGTCATCCGAGAAAGCAGAGATTTCGTTGGACTACCGCAATATCAAAGCGTCCATGACAGATGGCGCGCTGGCACCGGTGAACAAGCGACTTTCGGGACTGGGCGCAGCGCTCCAGGAAGAGCCCATGGCGTTGGCCATGGATCAGACATCCCGCACATCTTGGGAAAGCGTGGTCACTCCACACGTCGACGGCCTACCGTTCGCGATGGCAGGCCAGGGTCAACAGGCTGCGATCAAGATCTCTCTCGCAATGAAGCGTCATTCCTCTCGGGCGAATATCGTGATGATCGAGGAGCCCGAAAACCATCTATCTCACACGAGCCTGACGACACTACTGAATCGTATCGAAGATCTGGCCACGGAAGAGCAGCAGCTATTCATTTCGACTCATAGCACATACGTTTTGAACCGCCTCGGCCTCGACGCATTGTTACTTCTTCACCGCAACAGCGCGTCCAAAATTACAGAACTTCATCCAGATACAGTGAGCTATTTCCAAAGACTGCCTGGCTACGACACCCTCCGCCTAGTGCTGGCGAAAAAGGTCGTTTTGGTCGAAGGCCCATCTGATGAAATAATCTTTGAACGCGTCTATGAGGATTGCTTCAGCGCACGCCCGATGGCCCACGGTATAGATGTCATAAGCATGCGTGGACTGGCTTTGGCGCGCTGTTTGGAGCTTTGCGCAGCGATCAACAAGCCCGTAGCTGTGATGCGCGACAATGACGGCGTTGATCCAGATGAGCTACGTGAACCGGTTGAAAAGTGGCTGGACGCGAACCGAAGAAAGCTGTTTATTGGCTTAGTCGCCGATGGCACCACGCTCGAACCACAACTCATTACGGCGAATGGCGAGCCTCACTTGCGCACGATGCTTGGCATCACTGCGGCAGCGACGTTATTGACCTGGATGGCACGAGAGAAAACGGAAGGAGCAATTCGACTAGCTGAGTCGGATGAGGTACTGAGCCCACCGCCCTACATGAAGGCCGCGGCGGAGTTCATCCACAATGCCTAACCTTCTGACCTTAGCTGTCGCTGGTGGTAGAAAAACTCAAGGGCTGGTCGATCACTGCAATGCCATACCTACCGAACGGCGCGTGCTCGTTGTCACGTTCACCCAGACCAATCAGCAGGAACTGATCCATCGCCTCGGCTCCCAAGCTGGCGATCGCCACAACATCGAAGTTCTTGGCTGGTACACATTCCTGCTTCGACACTTTGCGAAGCCGTTCCTGCCATTCAAATTCCCGGGTGAGCGGGTAGGGGGCTTCAACTTCGAAGGTCGCCCAAGCATGTACGCTAACGGCAAGCAGAGATTTATGGATGGTAGCAACCAGATCTACGCATGCGAGCTCGGCCGCCTAGCGCGGGAGCTTATGGCGGCCACCCCAGCGTTGATTCGCAGACTTGAATGTCTCTACGACGAAATTCTTGTCGACGAGGTACAAGACCTCAGTGGCTACGATTGGGAAATCGTCCACGAACTACTTGAGTCGAGGATCGACGTCCGCATGGTTGGTGACGTGCGCCAGGCGGTGCTCTCGACCAACCCGCGAGGTCAGAAAAACAAGCAGTATGGGTACGCAGGTGCGCTTGAGTGGTTTCTTGTGCGCGAAAAGGCAGGGCTGCTTAGCATTGACTATGCGACCACGACTTACCGCTGCCGAACTGAAATCGCGACGTTCTCTGACACCATTTTTGATGCATCATGGGGCTTCCCAGGAACCACGTCAGAGAACCACGAGGTGTCTGAACATGATGGCGTGTACTTAGTGCATTCCAAGCATGTTCATCAATACGTTGAGCAATACCGACCTCAGTGCCTTCGCAGCACCATAGCTTCTGGTAAGGAGTTCGCTTTGGACTTCATGAATTTCAAGGTATCGAAAGGCGCCACGTTCGAACGTGTGCTGATCATGCCAACCGCGCCGATCAAAGCGTTCATTCAGAAGCAGACGTATCTCGAGTCCACGCCAGCGGCCGCCTTTTATGTTGCAGCTACGCGCGCCAAGCAAAGCCTGGCCATTATCATCGATAAGCCTGGCAACTCGAAACTGCCGGTGTGGGTGCCGTAATTGAAAGGAGCAGGGCGCTCAAGAGGGTAATGATCTCATGGCAGAGCGAAAGGTCATTTTCCAGTGACCCCATGGGTATCGATGAATTCGCAAAGGCTACTGCTAAGCGGATTCAACGCTGTGCGTAGCGTTAATTTCGCAAGAAATTTCAGAGCCTGAAGTCTCGAGCAGGGGGCTCGTATCTAGCACCGATTTCATTGAGAGCCCCAAGCTATGACCACCACGCAGGAACCGCCCAGGCGTTAGGATGGAAATCCGCAGCGTCGAGACGGACGCCTTGCGGGCGGCATGATTCACGACAGCCGGGCTCGGAGACCCAGGGCCACAGGATGAGCTTTCAGAATTTTTGTATGAGGGGGTCAGAAACTTCTGGAAGCTTGCAATATTGCACAACAATTCATCTGACGATTTACTGCACGTAAGCTTAATAAGCGGAGTGTTGCCTAAACCACGTATCCAGCTGTCGCTGAGGAGCAGCAATGCCAATGCGAGATAGCAGTCAAAATGAAATCATGTGGCTGATGCAGAGATTCAGCCCACGGGCAAAATAGTATAGCTAGCTCAACTAAATAGTCATTTAGTTGAGCTAAAAAGGCTCACTAGAAATAACGCCGTAAAGAGTAGGGCAGGCTTGTCATTTCCTAACAACGCCACGCAAAGAAACTTTGGTAGGCACTCATAGGTTTTTGCCTCCAAAATACTCCAGAGCAAGAGTTGTTCGATGCAGAGTGCTCGCCATCGAGTCTCTGAAAATCAGTCGCGATTTTTCAAGCCCAGTTTTTTAAGCGAGTACGAGCGTTTATCTTCATAACTGCTGTAGTAGATGTCCTGAGTTGTGGACAAATTGTTGTGACGTAGATCCATCTGCAAGTCCTTGGGGTCTCGCCAAGGAGCATCGAGTGTCGCGGCCGTATGCCTTAGCCAGTGTGTGGAGGCCACCCGCAGAGCCTCGATCTCGCCAGGTTGGCGATCTTCGTTCACCATTTCATCAACAGCGTGGTCAAATAGCTTCTGGATGATCGAATGAACCATTCGAGTGGATAAGCCTGGACGACCATTCAAGGTCGCAATCAGTGGGGTCTGTTCATTAGGTAATGGCAGTTCAGACAGCCCAATGAAGCGTCGGTAGCGCTTTAGGTAACGATCAATGTATTGCGGCCTTACAGCTACCTTTGCGGCTTTGTCACCCTTACCAATGAGGTGGAACCACCAGTTGCCTTCATGATCTGTCTTAAAGGATCCCATTGTGGGCTTCCAATTCACCCGACCACAGACATCTGAAACGCGAAGGTACATCGAAAACAACGTTGCGGCTATGAACAAAGTGCGTTCATGTTGTTCAGGAGCCATTGCTGCCATTTTTTCAGCGGTGCTCAGTACGAAGTCCCATTGAAGAGGTGTGAGGGCACGTCCGGTTTGCTCCATTGAGCGCGAAGCTTTGAAGCGCGATTTCTGTTTGATCGCCCTGAAGGGATTCGTCGACGTCAGGCCCTCATCAAGGGCGTGTTCGTATAAGCTGCTGCAAACCGAGAAAACTTGGGAAATGCTCCCTCGCGATGGCTGGTACGGAACGCCAGCAACTGGGCCGTCAAGATCTTCTGCATTGCTTATACGATTTGCTGTCTTCAGCGAGAATGGGTGCCAGCGTGGATTTGGGCACAGCTCTGAATCTTTATCGGATGCCACGATCAGAAACCTGCTGCGCGTCACGGGGCCAAGCCAACCTATGGGTGGAACCATGCAGAATTCCAAGAAGGCTTCGGCGTCAGCGCGACGCAACTCCATCAGGGGCTTCTTTCTGATCAACAATGTCCAAAGCAGCAGGCGCTCGGCATGGGTGCGATATGAAACGAATGTCGCCTCGACGTTGGAGTATGAACGCAGAAACCCACGGACAGCTTCGAAACCGTCCACGGGTTTCAGATGCGCATCAAAGTTCGCAAGATAGTTCATCACCAGCGGCAGGCTCGGGTCGGGTTCATCGCTAGTGTGATTGACGAATTCTTTATAGGTGTTGAACAGCGGATACGGGGTCGGCATCTTTTTATTCTTCATGGAATACTGCATTGCAGATTTCCGATTCTGGGAGTTATCGGAAGTAGGAGGCGTATCCTTCCGTTTGTTCGAGACGAGCATGTCCGTCTGCCTGGATGAATCGCTCATCGCATACCCCTAACCATTTGATCGATGGCATGTAGGTTATACATGGCAAACATGTCTTTGCAAGTTTTCTCTTTCAAGGCTTGACTGATGACCAGACAACTAGAGACTAATTAGTTATATATTGACAGTTTTTGACCGAGCCCTGGCTGAGAAACGCCGATTGCACGTCCACAAGCCCCAAACTGTGCGGGTTCCGTGCTCAAACTACCCAGCTATTGAGAGGCGCCAATAGCGCTTTAAATAGGGGGTTGGTCTTCACTATAACCATAACCTAAGGGGCCACTTCTAAAAGATTCAGCCATTTTTAAAAGTGTTATAGCTGCAACAATAATACGGGCTGCACGGCAGCAACCGCCATAATTAGTGGGTCTGACCAGTTTTAAAGGTTTCGATCGTTTTTAAAAGCTTTCTATTGAAAGAGGGGGCATCGAGAACAACCAATTGTCAGCCCATAAGAAATACTCTTGAAATCCAGAGCTATTAGTGATTTTATAATGAAGCTTCTTCGAAGCTTCAGTCTGGAATACACCTTTAGATACTCTCCTTTCGCCTTTATAGCGCTATTCTCCGCGCTTGAATCTCTCTGAGTTGACATATCGGTCGCTCGCTCCAATGTTTATCTACACAACGCACGCCGGTGTTGCACGCCCTCAATCAAGCTTAGCCTTCATGACACAGGCGAGGTTTCGACTACCTAGGCGTCGCTTCCGGGTTGCTGCCCTGATTTTCGATCTTTCTGGATCTTCGCGTACCGGTCGATGAGACTGGAACGTTCTGATGCGAACGATCGAACCTACGCGGCCAAGCACATATTGCGAGCGCTTTTTAGGTTTCAGAAAATCGCAAACCATCGTTTTCATTGGGCTTAAGACGGGGTCATATTTAAAGGTTTCATCCAGTTTTAAAAGAGGTCGTGCATTCGGGCTCTTTATTGCACTGGGGCAACCTGCTCGAAATGGGCGCTTACCAGGACGCGTGGAAGCATTTCTACGCGGCATACGGCGTACCGAACTAATAAAAAATAGTCATACCATGTGCTAGGGCCTATTCCGCCAGATTAAAAAGCTCTGAAATGGCGTTCACCGAGAGTGAGGAATGTTCGCAGAGGCACGGCCTACAAGGCTTTCGGAACAAAAATGGGTGGCGCCACTTAAGGCGCCATCTTTAAGGGGGGGCCACACCGTTCGTCCTGGATTACATCGCTGAGGTGCAGGCACGAGCTGCGGCAGAGTGAATCGAGGCCTGGGCCTGGCTTCAATCTGACCACCAGAGCCCCCCAGTCCTGTATAGGATGGTACGCATAATGTATATTATGTTAAATGATGTGTCAGGAAGGAACTTCTACCAAAGGTTCTTTCTTGCGACTCTGCCAATTTGAAACTTTTCGTGCTGAGTTCGACCTCCGTCCAACCCTTTGTAATGCAAATTTGAAATTCAAGCGGATGGCATTCTGTAAAAGTGAAACTATTCGGCACACTAGTCGAACTGATTCTTTAGATAGACCCTAATGCAATCGCTTGATAAGCATCATCAGAGCCTAATACCGCTGACTGTATAAACGACTCGCATACTGCGACCCTTGATCCGAGTGAAACATCAGGCCCTGAGGCCTTCCTCGTTGCTCGTAAGCCATTTCTAGCGCGTCCGACTTTTCCGACAACACCCACCAGATGCCCCCCGTAAAAGGTGGTGTATCCATCACTGGCATGGCCAACAATTGGGCACTGTCCGGATTGGTTCTTCTATCAAGCCAAAACGAAAGCGTAGATGTATCAAGTTCGGTACCAGCCGACCGATTGTCAGCGACTTACAGTTTTCGTAGGGGCAGGTTTTTTTGGCGGTGTGGGCGGTCACCCTCCTCGGCTAAAAAAGGCTGCCCCTACTTTTTATATGCCGCCCATCGTGAGATCGGCGGCTTTTTTACATGTGTCGACTTCACCTTACGGGTTGATTGGACTCATCGCTGGTGTCACCCACGCGTCATACCGAGAAACGCGACACAAGACCGTTGAGTGACACTGCCAATCGAGACAGGTCCTGAGTGGCAGCACTGGTCTGGATCGCGCCGGCGGATGTTTGAGAGGCCAGGTCGCGGATGTTGGTGAGGTTACGATCCACCTCCCCAGCGACTTGTGCCTGCTGTTCGGCAGCACTGGCAATCACAAGGTTGCGTTCATTGATGTGAGTGAAGGAACAAGCCATACGATCGAGGGCATTCCCCGCTGCCTGGGCCATTTCCAGCGTATCTCGCGCCTTGGTATTACTGCGCTGCATTGCGTTCACGGCCTGTTGGGTGTCTAGCTCGATGGCACTGACGAGTTGTTCGATCTCTTGGGTTGAACCCTGTGTACGGTGGGCGAGCCCTGCTTCCCCTGCCCTGGCCGCCTCGATTGCCGCGTTGAGTGCCAAGAGGTTGGTTTGCTCGGCAACAGAACGAATAACGTCGAGTACCTGGCTGATGTCACGAACGCGTCCTGCCAAATCCTCTACCTCGCCGGCGGTGGTCGTTACGCCAGTGACCAGTTCGCCGATGGCATCGACTGTGCGCAGGACCTGCTGTCGGCCAAGCTGTGCTGTCTGATCTGATTCGCGCGTGGCATCGGAGGTAGAAGCGGCATTGCGTGCAACATCCTCTGCGGCACCGGTCATTTCATTGATCGCCGTTGCAGCCTGCTCAATCTCGCAGTTACGTCGATTTGGCTGGTGAGATTACCCGTGGCCACGGTCTCGGCCAGGATGACCGACTGCCGCAACGGCAAGACAATGCTGCGGATCAATCCGAGGGCCACTGCAAGGGATGCAAGCGCCACAATCAGCAATGCCACTATCACGCCCCTGCGCGCATTGTTGAACACTTCGACACTTCTTGATGCCGCGTCATTGGCACCGCGGTCATTGAATTCGATCAGATCGTTGAGGGCCTTGCTCAGCACGTCGGCATGTTGGTTCATCTCACCATTGATAAGCGTGCGGGCCTCTTCGAGACGATCTTGCTGTGACAGTTCGACGACCTTTCCTTGTAGCAACATGTAGCTCGATTCGGCGATCTTGAAACGCTCGAATATCGTCCGATCCTCGGGCACACGAATGGTTTTTTCGTAGGCCGATAACTCTTTGCGAGTTTCGCTCTTGAGTGCGTCGAGCTTGGCATAGTTCTGCTGAAGTGACTGCGGATCGCGACTGACCATGGTGCGCAGCGTCAGCGCAACGGCGTTATCGAAGGCAATACAAATGTAATTGGCGCTCATGAACTGACGAATCTGCAGAAGTTCACCCCGCCTGCGACGCTAACCGGAGGGGCGGCAAGGGGCCTGTCTTGCTGCACAACTGCATGGTGACCAACGTCCCCGGCCCTAATCAGCCGCTCTACCTGCTCGGGGCGAAGCTTGTGCACTGGGGCGGCATGGGCCCGCTGGCCGATGGCATGTCACCGATCTGGAACCCGACCAGCTACTGCGGAAAGATGTTCATCTCACTGACCAGCTCGCCGAACATCGTTCCCGATCCGGATTTTCTCGCGGGCTGCCTGTTGGACGCCTATGAAGAAATGAGCGCGATGGCCAACCAGATGACAGCGTCGATCCAGGTGACCAAAGGGGTGAATAAGGTGCGGACACGGAAGGCAGCCAAGACCAGGCAGGTCCGAGCTCTGCCCTCCAGGGCGGTGGATGGTGCGCAAGCTTTGGCGCCTGCGGCGGGTCTTGATGCGGTCACAGATACGGCTGGGTAAACCCTCAGTTCGGAAACGGGTTCAGGCCCGTTCCATTGCTCATTAGAGAAACAGACCGGGTGTATTCCACGGCGCGTGGTCGTCAACGTCGAGCGCGCCGAATCCGGCAATCAGGATTAGCCTCAGCTCGAAAGAATAGTGTCAATCCGCGCCATTGCCGACCAGGGCGCCAGGCGAATAGCAACGTCAACCTGGCCCACACAGCAGGTGAGTCGTGGAACAGACAGTCAACGGCCAAAAACGGAGCTTTCTTGCAGGACGAGAGTGTAGGTCAACCCCACGCCCCCCCTGCTGCTCCCCCCTCTCCAATGGTGGGCGGAGCTAATTCATCATCAATTTACAAAAGCATTAAAGACCTTCAAACGTCGAGCTGTAACTAGAAATTATGAGATGGCCGCCCTTCAATACTGGCGGCTTTCGGCCCAGAGTGTGTAAAAACGCCTTGGCGAACCCTTGCTATGATTTCTGAGGATTTCATCGCAGGGATCGCCCATGAAGCGGCAACCTCAAAATGATCCGCGCTAGAAGCCTCGTCGACGGTTTGGTTATACCGCACCGCGACTTTGTTGAGCTTGATAAAGCGACAACCTACTTCCGGGTTTTCGTAGCCCTTGAGAGTAACGACGAAGCCTTCCACTCTGACAAGCGTGGCGTTTTCCAAATGATGGCAGGCGAAGTCTGGTTATTAAAACCAGGTTTCCATTTGTATACCGTATTGCCATACACCTCCGGCGTTGAAGTCCGTCTTGCCGAAGGAGTCTGAGGTACTGTATCTGTCCAGATCCGAAGACCAATTCATGAAGCTTGCGAACACACGCAGTTCGGGACGAGTGAGCAGGTCTCCAACGTCAGGTTTGAATGTCGGGGCGATCGTGAATTTCCAGAAGTTACCGTCGACCGCATTACGTTGTAGATAGCCCTTCGGGTCGAGGTTCATGGTTTGCCAGCTCATTTCGTAAGCCATCTCGAAATTGCTGGTGATTTCATTGGCCAAACGCATGTTCAGGGTCATCCAGCGGTAGTTGTCACCCTTGACGTATCTATCGTTGCTTTGTTCGGCCAGCAAGCTGGGGCCGATGCGCCAACCAGGTGCAATGGGCGTCTCGCCGTAAAGTGCCAGACGCAGAGAGCGGGCATCGTCAATCAGTTCACCATCCGAGCCGACGTTCTTGACCTCTGCCCCCAGACCTTGCCCATAGAGCAGCGCTGTTTTGAAGAAGCCTTCCCTGCCGAAAAAGTTTTTCTGGTGATTGGCCAACATGCTGTGCAAGCCGGAATCCGCAGGCGTCAGACCTGCTTCATTGCTGCGGGTGTTAATGTCGTTTTTCTTTGAGCCAATGGCATTGAACATCCACTGCCACTGATCATTATCGAAGAACTGGTTAGAGGTCAGGATGTAGCTTTCCACATCGGCGTTGATACCGCCCTCACTGAAATCCCCGTAGTTACGCCCGATCAAAGAGTAATTCGAGCGCCAGTTCTTGTTCATCTGCACATCGTAGATACCACCTCCGGTGCCAGCCAGATAGACCACGTCGGAGTCGAGCCAATGGATATCGAAGTTATCTCTATCGAATCGTTTGCCTGCCCACAAGGTGGAGTTCTCGAACACTGAGTTGCCCTTGAAGGCGGCGAGATGATCGAGTTCGGTAAAGACCTGACGCACGTTCAGGTTGCTCTCGTCGGCCGTCCAGTCATTGGAGCTTTCCACACCATCGGCGATGGACACCGTGAATTTGGAACGGGTGCCATTCTGCGCATAGGTTTCTTTCGAGAGGTCTATGCGCATGTAGGTGTCGTCTTCGTTGCCGAGTCGCCCGACTGCACCACCGACTGAACCGGCTGGGGTTGCATAAGGGCCGCCACGACCACCACCTAGCCCATCGTTGATCAGCAATCCGGAACGGGCATAACCCTTGAAGCTGAAGCCGTCCGTGAGGTGGCCGCTGCTGCGCTGCTTTTCCATGCTTTGCTGACGAGCTTCGAGTTTTGCCAATCGGGTGTCCAAAGCAGGCACCGAAATGGCTGCGGCAGTAGACGCAGCAGGCTGCAAGGTGGGAGTTGCAAGTTTGATCTGCTGCAATTCCCTGGCGAGTGCCTGGGTTTGCTGTTCGGCTGCGGCTGCACGCTTTTCCGCTGCGCTGGCACGGGCTTCAAACGCGGCCATGCGTTCTTCCAGAGTCGCGGCCTGAGAGGTTGCCGCCGATGTGCCGAGCACGCCTGCGAGTAGCCAGCCTGGTGCTTTCTGCATGTGGATTTCCCTGTTTTGTTTTTATTGTTTTGTTCCCGCGACCGGCCATTTTTCGTGAGTTGCGAATTGTCGCAATCGACGAAAAAAAGGATGCCTCATCGCAAATACGCTGCTACATTTGGCGATGTTAACGTTAACTTTTCTAAAAACAAAAATAAAGGGTGCTCAATGAAACAGCTGAAATCTCTCCTTCCAGCAGCACTAATCACCCTCTGTGCCGGACTACCATCCGTCTCCAGCGCAGCAGATTTGACGATCTCGTGCGGTGCGGTGGGTGCGGAGTTACAACTCTGCAAGGAGGCTGTCGAGGCGTGGTCGAAACAGACTGGCAACAACGTCGAGGTGGTTTCCACGCCTAACTCGGCGACCGAGCGGTTGTCGTTCTACCAACAGATCCTCAGTGCGCAGTCCGCCGACATCGACATCATTCAAATCGATATGGTGTGGCCAGGGATGCTGGCCAAACATTTGATGGATCTGCGTGAGGTGCTTCCCGCCAACCCGACCCAAGGCTACTTCCAGGCACAGGTGGATAACGCCACGGTGAACGGGCGGCTGGTGACGATGCCGTGGTTCACCGATTCAGGCCTGCTGTATTACCGCAAGGACTTGCTCGAGAAGTACGACAAGCAGGTTCCCCAAACCTGGGAGGAAATGACCACTACCGCCAGGGATGTTCAACAGGCTGAGCGCAACGCCGGGAACGCCAATGTGTGGGGTTACATCTTTCAGGGACGCGCTTACGAGGGTCTGACGTGTAATGCGCTGGAGTGGATCAGCAGCCAACCGGAAGGCGGACTGGTCAATCCACGAGGCGACATCGTGGTCAACAATCAGGCCTCAAGAACGGCTTTGACCCTGGCGAAAAGCTGGGTAGGAGACATCTCCCCGCGTGGCGTACTCAACTACACCGAGGAAGAAGGACGTGGCGTATTCCAATCGGGAAATGCGTTGTTCATGCGTAACTGGCCTTATGTCTGGGCCCTGGTACAAAGCCAGGACAGTGCCGTAAAAGACAAGGTCGGGGTCGCTCCCCTGCCCCGTGGCGGCATGACCGGCACCCATGCATCCACCCTCGGTGGCTGGGGTCTGGCGGTATCGCGTTACAGCGCCCATCCAAAACTTGCCGCAGAACTGGTGACCTACCTGACCAGTGCCCAGCAGCAAAAACATCGAGCACTGGTCGGCGGCTATAACCCGGTTATCGAGTCGCTCTATCAAGATCCCGAACTGCTCGCGGCCATGCCTTACTACAGCCAGCTGCACAGCATTCTCAACGAAGGGGTCATGCGCCCCGCCTCAATAACAGCAGATCGCTATCCACGGGTCTCCAATGCGTTCTTCGATCGAGTGCATGGCGTGCTGGCGGGCGAGTTGCCTGTCGATCAGGCGCTGGCCGAACTGGAAAGCGAACTCACGCGCATCAAACGCCGGAACTGGTAAGCCACAAGGAAGGAAATCACCATGTCTGTCTCTTCTACCCATGCCCCCTGTGACGAGCTTCTGCTCACCAGGGAAACGCCTGTACAACATCGCCGAGTACGCGCTGCCTGGCTGTTTCTGACGCCGATGTTGCTGTGTCTGGCCCTGGTGGCGGCCTGGCCGCTACTGCGCACATTCTGGTTCAGCCTGACCGACGCCAATCTGGCGGACACCGGTGGCGGAACCTTCATTGGCTTGAGCAATTATCTGTTCCACGACGGTTCCAACTGGTCGGGCATTCTGGTCGATCCACAATGGTGGAACGCTGTGCGCAATACGTTGCATTTCACCTTGGTGTCGGTGGGACTGGAAGTCGTCCTGGGGCTACTGGTGGCGTTGCTGCTAAACATCAAGTTCACCGGTCGTTCCTTGGTGCGTGCGCTTATTCTGATTCCTTGGGCGATTCCTACCATTGTCTCGGCGAAGATCTGGTCATGGATGCTCAACGACCAGTTCGGCATCATTAATCACCTGATGCTGAGCGTCGGCCTGATTGATGCCCCTCTGGCCTGGACGGCAGATGCGGATCTGTCGATGTGGGCGGTCATCATCGTCGACGTCTGGAAGACCGTACCTTTTTTCACGCTACTGATGCTGGCTGCCTTGCAGATGTTGCCGAGCGATTGTTACGAAGCCGCCAAGGTCGATGGCATTCATCCGCTGAGAGTTTTCTGGCGTGTCACGCTTCCACTGTTGATGCCTGCATTGTTGGTGGCGGCGATCTTCCGCATCCTTGATTCCCTGCGGGTTTTCGACGTCATCTATGTGTTGACCTCGAATTCTTCGAGCACCATGAGCATGTCGGTCTATGCCCGCCAGCACCTGGTGGAGTTCCAGGATGTTGGCTATGGCAGCGCGGCCTCGACTCTTCTGTTTCTGGTCGTTGCGGTAATCGCCATGCTTTATCTCTACCTCGGACGCCGTCAAATGGAGGTTCGGTCATGAGCCAGCACCTACTCAAAAAAGCGCTGTTGCGCCTCGGGTTCTGGTGTCTGATCGGGGTTTTGCTGCTGTATGCGGTCTTCCCTTTCTACTACGCCATCGTGACTTCGCTAAAGCCGTCCAGTGCCTTGTTCGAGGTGAGCTACTGGATCGAAAAACCCGACTTCTCCAATTACGCGGCGGTACTCCACCAAGCCTTATTCCTGAGGGCTATCGGTAACTCGCTGGTGGTTGCACTTTGCGTGGTGACGCTGGCGCTGTTCCTCAGTGTGACCGCCGCCTATGCCTTGGGAAGGGTGAAATTTCGTGGGCGTGGAACGGTATTGATGATGGTTCTCGGCGTGTCGATGTTTCCCCAAGTCGCTGTACTGTCGGGGCTGTTCGAAGTGATCCGCGCCCTGGGTCTGTACAACACGTCCTGGGCGTTGATCCTGAGCTACACGATTTTCACCCTGCCCTTCACCGTCTGGGTGCTGACCACGTTCATGGGGCAACTGCCCCATGAACTGGAAGAAGCGGCAATCATGGATGGCGCTTCGCCCTGGGTCACGCTGACCCGCGTGTTGTTGCCGCTGCTCTGGCCCGCACTGGTCACCACTGGCTTATTGGCCTTTATCGCAGCGTGGAACGAGTTCCTGTTTGCCCTGACCTTCACCCTCACAGACACGCAACGCACGGTGCCGGTCGCCATCGCCTTGATTTCCGGCGGGAGCCCCCATGAGCTGCCTTGGGGGCTGTTGATGGCCGCCTCGGTGGTGGTCACCGTCCCACTGGTGATTCTGGTGCTGATCTTTCAGCGCCGAATCGTTTCCGGTCTCACTGCCGGCGCGTTAAAGGGTTGATGCCCAACAAGTACAAGGAACAGCATCATGATCAAATTGAAACTGGACAACGTGAACAAACAATTGGGCGGCGTGCGGATTCTTCGCGACGTCAGCCTGGAGATCGCGGCGGGTGAATTCGTGGTGTTCGTTGGCCCTTCGGGCTGCGGAAAGTCGACCCTGCTGCGACTGATCGCCGGACTGGATTCGATCTGCGGCGGCGACCTGCTGATCGACGGGCGTCGGGTCAACGACCTGGAGCCGCGCGAGCGTGGCGTCGGCATGGTGTTTCAGTCTTATGCGCTGTACCCGCACATGAGCGTCTACGACAACATCAGCTTTGGTCTCAAACTGGCCAAGACTGAAAAGACCAGCCTGCGCGAGCGGGTGCTGAAAACTGCGCAGATCCTGCAATTGGACAAACTGCTGCAACGCAAGCCAAAGGAACTGTCCGGTGGGCAACGTCAGCGTGTGGCAATGGGCAGAGCCATGGCACGGGAGCCGGACATTTTGTTGTTCGATGAGCCGCTCTCCAATCTGGATGCATCCTTGCGGGTGCAGATGCGTAACGAAATCGCCCGGCTGCATGATCGACTGGGCTCGACCATGATCTACGTCACCCACGATCAAGTGGAAGCGATGACCCTGGCCGACAAAATTGTCGTGCTTAATGCCGGTCGCGTGGAGCAAGTCGGTTCACCGCGCGAGCTCTATGAACACCCAGCCAGCCAGTTTGTCGCCGGTTTTCTGGGCTCTCCCAGAATGAACTTTTTGGCGGCGCGCCTGCAGGTTCAAGGCGAAACCAGCCTGGTCAATACCCCCGTATTGGGTATGACGTCTCTGCCATTCGACAGTTCGAGTCTCGCGGCGGGCGCCCTGCTGAGCCTGGGTATTCGCCCGGAGCACGTGTCGCTCAAGGCGGTGGAGGGAGCCGTCGGTATCATCGTGACCGGGGTCGAATACCTGGGCAGCGAAACGTATGTGCACCTCGATACAGGTCAGGACGAGCCACTGATCTGTCGCTGTGAGGTCAACGCCGGATGGCGGGTGGGCGATCGGGTCGAACTGCAGCTGGACATTGACAACCTCCACCTGTTCGACGCCGACGGCACGGCCTTGAGGCGCCACCCAAAGGCCATTGAAACCCTTCCGGATGGCGTCTCTCTGCGTTCGGCACGAGCAAACGCCCTATGACTGTGTATTTGAATCCTATGAACAACCCAATGTCTTCCGCCCTTGACCTTGCGCAGCGTGCGCTGAATGACGGCCTGACTCGCGTCATCCACGATTATCGACCCGGTTATCATATTGCCCCCCCGGCAGGCTGGATGAACGACCCTAACGGGGTAGTGTACTTTCGCGGCGAATATCACGTGTTCTATCAACATTACCCCTTCGAAGCGAAATGGGGCCCGATGTATTGGGGGCACGCCAAGAGTGCCGATCTGGTTCATTGGCAGCACCTACCCATTGCGCTGGCACCCGGCGATGATTTCGACCGTGACGGATGTTTTTCCGGTAGCGCTGTGGTGTGCGGAGATACCTTGGCACTGATCTACACCGGACACACCTGGCTGGGGGAAGTGGGTGATGAACGCTTGATACGTCAAGTCCAGTGCCTGGCCACCAGTATCGACGGCATCCGGTTCGTCAAGCATGGCGCAGTCATCGAGACCGCGCCGCAAGACACCATCATGCACTTTCGTGACCCCAAGGTATGGAAGGAGGATGACTATTGGTACCTGATTGCCGGCGCACGTCTGGGCGATAGGCCGCTGCTCCCGCTGTACCGTTCCACGGATCTGCACGTCTGGGAGTTCCTTGACTATGTGTCCAGCGGCAGCGAGGGCGATGGCTATATGTGGGAGTGCCCGGATCTGTTTCGATTGAACGGACGCGATCTGCTGCTGTACTCCCCCCAAGGCATGTCACCCCAAGGTTACGAACGGCTCAACAAGTACCAGACTGGTTATCGAGTGGGCCGACTCGACAGCGACTGGCACTTCACCGGCGGGCCTTTTATCGAGCTGGATAACGGCCACGATTTCTATGCAGCGCAAACGCTATTGGCCGCCGATGGTCGGCGCCTTGTGTGGGCGTGGCTCGACATGTGGGAAAGCCCGATGCCGAGCCAGGCCCATCACTGGTGCGGCATGCTCGGATTGCCACGCGAACTTGAACTGTGCGCCGATCGCCTTTGCGTGTTTCCGGCACGGGAGCTCACCGCTCTGCGCAAAGCGCCATTGCCGGGCACGATCTGGTGGGGTGAGTCGGGAGCCCGGGGGGTGCCAGAGGTGAATGGCGATATGCTCGAAATCCATGTGCACCTGGATTTGCTCGGCTGTACCGACGGCCACTTGGGAATCGCCTTGCGCTGCAGCGTCGATGGCCAGGAAGAAACGCTGCTCTACTACGATGCGTCACTGCAGCGCCTGGTACTTGACCGCAGCCGCTCGGGTGCGCAAGTCACCGGTCAGCGCAGCGTGTCGATAGACCCGACACAAGAGTTACTGGCACTGCGTGTGTTCCTCGATCGCTCGTCTATTGAGGTGTTCGACGAAAACGGGCGCTTCAGCCTCAGCAGTCGCCTCTACCCACAGCCCGGTAGTCTGGGTGTGAAGCTCATTGCGAGCGGGAGTGGCGGGCGTGTCTCGATTCCCAGGGCATGGCCTCTCGCCTCGGGATGGCTATGACCAGCGTCATTCGAGTCGCGAGAAGCGCGGGTCATGTGTCATGATTCAGCGTCAACCTGACCGGTTTCGCCTCGCATGACTTCAGTGAAAGACGTTGCACTGCTGGCCGGCGTGTCCCTGATGACAGTTTCTCGAGCGCTCAACAATCCGGAAAAATTGAGCCCCGAAACCTATCAGCGGGTGCGTCGCGCCATTGACGAATTGCAATTTGTGCCGAGCCTGTCGGCGCGCAGGATGCGCGGTGACAACCTCCAGACGCGAACCATCGGCGTGTTCGCTCTGGACACCGCGACCACACCGTTCGCCGTTGAGCTGCTGCTGTCCATCGAACAAACCGCGCAGCAAGCCGGCTGGAATGTATTTATCCTCAATCTGTTAAGCAACCCGCCCACCGACCAGAATATCGACCTGATGCTATCGCACCGTCCCGACGGGCTGATCTTCAGCGCCATGGGGTTGCGCCAGGTGTGCATTCCCGAGCGATTGAAGAGCAAACCCTTGGTACTCGCCAATTGCCTGGCTGATGACAGTCGGCTTGTCAGTTATGTACCAGACGACGAAATGGGGCAGTATCGGGCCGTACACCACGCGTTGACCCACGGCTATAAGCGCCCCCTGTGTATCAATCTGCCAAAACAGAGTCTGGCCTGGGGCCTGCGACAAAATGGCATGCAGCGCGCCTGTCAGGCATTCGGACTGGCTCCTGACGCACTCCTGCAATACGACCTTTCCGATCATGACGCCTATGGTGAAACCGCAGCCATCCTAGACCGGCACATCATTGATGGTCGTCCCCAATTCGACATTCTGATCTGTGGCAACGACCGCATTGCCTTTTGTGCCTATCAGCTGTTATTGGGCCGTGGCCTGAAGATTCCCGACGATGTCGCTGTGCTCGGCTACGACAACATGATCGGTATCGCTGAGTTGTTCATCCCGCCGCTGACCACGGTGCAACTGCCATACTACGAGATCGGTCGTAAGGCTGCCCGGCACCTGATCGAGACCCTTGAGGTATCGGGAGCTCAGCCAGTTGATTGTCCATTGGTGGTCAGGGCATCACTATAAGAATTAGTTAATTCGGTAATGTAAGAATCTCGCCTCTTTCTAACCAAGCATTGCACTACGGCTAACGGATATAAAATGACCCGACCTCTCACCGTCAGTGCCACTTGGCTTGTAGGCGTCATCGAGGAGCTTGCTCGGCAAGGTATCGAGCCTTCCCTTTTTGGAGCCCCCTGGGCTCAACACCTGGAGGACGTGGCGCCTACGCGGCAGCTTCAACTCGTGCAAGTGAGAAGGCTTTGGCAGCGCGCCATGCAACTCTCCAAAGATCCACTGCTCGGGCCCTTTGCGCCATTGCGTCAGGTACGATTGCCTCAGGTGTTGGTTATGCAATCTGGTACGCGGTGATACGCTCGCTTTCATCTTTTCGAGCAGCAACCATCCAGTTGAGTGTTCCTGTCTTAGCGTCTCTCGCTGGGGTACTCATCCTGGGTGAGCACCTCACCGTTCGTTTAGCACTGACATCGCTAGCAGTGTTAGGAGGAATTGGATTGGTGCTCAGCGACAAGCGCTTAGCAAATGCCACTAACTGATCTCGCGAATCTCAATCGCCACCGGCCAGTGGGCATTGGCTTCTAGGCGCACTCTCTCTTTGCTCTCCAAACGGTCAAAAAAAGGGCCCTTGAAGGGCCCTTTTGTACTCAAACAAATTACCTGGTCAGCCAAGATTCTACGATGTCGAAGCCATACGGCTATGGCACTCGCATGCGCCTTATATCCCTTTGAGGCGGCTCACCAAACAGGCGGCTGTACCTATGGCCCAGAAGCGTGCAGACATGATTACCGAGACCCGCGGCAAGCTGATCAAGGCGGCGCGTGACGCATTCGCTGCGAAGGGCTATGCGGACAGTTCGATGGATGATCTGACCGCTAAAGCCGGGCTAACCCGTGGTGCGCTTTACCATCACTTTGGTGACAAGAAAGGTTTGCTACAGGCCGTAATCGCCCAGATTGATGAAGAGATGATGGCGCGGCTGTCGGACATCATCGCGGAGGCGAGCACCACCTGGGACGGTTTTATCGATGAATCCATCGCTTACATCAAGATGTCCCTGGAACCTGAAATCCAGCGCATTGTGTTTCTTGACGGCCCGTCGGTGCTGGGTGATCCCTCGCAATGGCCAAGCCAGAATGCCTGTATCCGCAGCACTCAGCGCAGCATCGAGAAACTGATCGATGAAGGCACGATCCGTGCGGTCAACACCGAAGCGACGGCACGCCTGATCATGGGCGCCCTGCTCGGCGCTTCCTTGTGGATTGCCAATGCCGAGGATCCGCAAACGGCTTCCGAGCATGTAGCCGAAAGCTTCCTTGCATTGGCTTCCGGATTGCTGGTGGAGAATAAAACGGCGGATCAGAATCAATCAGGCAATTCGGCGGACGCCGTTTCTACGCAAAACGGCTAACGATCTATATCTACGGCTATCTCACCGCATCAAGACCGGCGCAGCGAACTTCGCCTACGGGGCATCGAAGGACTCTATAGATCTCAGAAATTACCTGCATCGTTGCGTCTTCGATCGTTCCTTCATTACGGCATAAAACCCAGCCGTGATCTGCAATTGCTCGCTCGAACGCCTTGGTACAAGCGACATGTTCTTCCAGCTTATGGATCACAGTACTGCTCAGCCCACGCCGTCGTGCCGCTGCCCTCGCCCATGAAATATCAGGGGCGGTGACCACCCCGACATGCAGGTCTGGCACTCGCACGTTTCGATCAATGTTCAGCTGTAGAATCTCTGCAAACGGGACTATTCGGCGAAACGCGGCATCAGACGGGTACCAGCGATCGATCAAGATGATGCTGCCTGGTAGCTGTTTAGCCAGCACGTGCTGGGAAATCCAGCTACGGCTATCAGCAAAGCGCTCACAAACCCCCAACTCCAAATCCCGGGTGGGATTTCTGACGAACTTGTTAACGAGGGCCATTGTTTCCCCCCTATAGGGATCGCTTTTTTTCTCGCAAAGTCGGATAACCTTTTTGTTGTCTGCCCTCAGTACTTTCGTAACGGCCTCCAACAGTGTGGTTTTGCCGGTTCCCTTGGGCCCATCTAGAGAAACAAACAACGGACGATTCATTCTTCACATAACGATTGATATACGGTTTTTTTTGCCCGGCTCGCTCGCTGGAACCGCTTGGCGCGACTACGCGAATCGATTGGAGGGCCCTTATGAACAGATCAACACTCTAACCTTATTTCTGGCTAACGGGTCTCAAAATCCAGGGTGACAGCCGCTTATGAACATCGGTCATCGCCCATAAGTTGAATGATGTGTCAGAGTGGAACTTTCATCACGTAATAATCTGGGTAAAACCAAAATGAAAACGGTCACAGCCCTTTTCAGCTGTCTGCTCACTGCCAGCCTGTGCGCAGCGACGAGCACCTGCGCAAATGCTGCGTCCTTCCAGACCAGCTTCGACTGCGCCACGACAAGAGCATCCGTCGAAAAGCTTATCTGTCGTGATCCGCAGCTGGCGCAGATGGATGTCGAACTGATGCGTCTTTATCGCCTGGCGCTCACGGATGAACATTCAGTGCCGCCACCAGACAAGGTCATCATCGACCAGCAGTTCTGGATGGAAGACCGCAATCAGTGTGCTTCCGAGCCGGAACCCAAGACGTGCACGATCCGACGTTATGCCGAGCGCGCGTACCAGCTACGCCAAGGCTCGGCAATTGTGAGAACCAAGGATCCAGACAGACTCACCGAAGGCCCCTTGGCTTTTCGTTGTACTGGGTTGAACGCGCTGATTGCCGCTACTTTCTTCACCACGCAACCTGGTGTCGTTTACCTGAAATGGGCGAATAGCTCGATCACCCTGAGCCAAGTGTCGAGTGATTCGGGAGCTCATTACAGTGGCAAGGATAACCAGGGGAGCTACAGCTTCTGGCAAAACGGCAACGTGGTCCTTTTCCAGAGGCCAGGCTCAGGGGAAATGAGTTGTACGGCTGAGCCTATCGGCTGACGTTTTTGGCGCAGGCTGCAACCGTCACATCCGCCTGACCGCTGGCCGTCAGGGCTGCGTGGATGAAGCCTTCGGACTTTTTGCGCTCCACGAATGCCCTCACATAAGCTGCACCCGCCGTTCTATCTCGCGGAACAGCCATTGCTTGGCGAATGGCCGTGAAAGCCCCTTCAAGCACCCGATAACGCCGGTCGGCATCGGCTACTTTCTGCAATGGTTGGCGGACGCCAGCGGCGGCATCCAGACCTTTGTCGAAGAACAGATTGACAGCGGCGGCGGAGGTTTCTGCCCGTTCCAACTGCGCATGTTTCAAGGTGCGCGTCAGGAACAGGTCATAAGCAGCGCCCTTGCCCACCGCCAACCGCAACCCCGGTTGATCGAGGTCTTCGACGGCCATGTATGGCGACTCGGTCGCGACCAGGTAAGTACCCTCGATGATCACGTAAGGTTCACTGAAAGCGATCTGTTGCTCCCGCACCGGCTCGATGGCCAGGAACGCAATGTTCCAGGCCCCCTCCTCCAGCGCGGCAAATACCTTGCCTGCGGCATCGAAGGTGAGCATGTCCAGACGCACGCCCAGTTCTTCGGCCAACGCCTTGGCCAGGGCAACCGACACGCCTTGCGGCGCCCCATCCTGGCCCTGCTGCGCCAATACCGGGTTACCAAAATTGATGGCGGCCCGCAGAACGCCTTGAGGGGCCAGATCTTCAAGAACTGCCGGTGTGATATCAGTCATCATTTGCTCCGAATCCAGGTTTGTACTTGCATGTGTCGTTTCAATAAATCCAGTGTTCAGTTAGAAAAAACCATGCACACCGGGCTTCCCGTCGAGATCGAAAAACCGGTCTTGCTCAGCCCTCCGCTTTTCGGATCTACCGCCATCGAGAGGATGATGTCGCTGTCTTCGTTAAGTGCGAAGAGGAAACGCCCATTGGGGGTCAACGTGAAGAAGCGCGGGGTCTTGCCATCGGTGGGCATGAACTCGACCGGGCTTAACAACCCGGTTTCCTGATCGATGGCAAACACGGCCACGCTGTCGTAACCCCGGTTGGAAGCGTAGACAAAACGCCCACTGCGATCGACCTCGATCTCCGAGGCGCGACTGTTGCCGGTGAAAGTCGATGGCAGCGAAGTCACCACTTGCAACGGTTTCAACGAGCCGTCCTGCGCATTGAAGCGATAGGTCGTCACCGTTGAATCCAGCTCGTTGACCACATAGGCGAACGGCGCAGTCGGGTGCAACGCCAAGTGCCGTGGCCCCGCCCCTTCACGCGTGGTCACGAACGGCTGGTCGGCGGGGACGAGTTGGCCGTTGTCGAAACGGAAACTGAAGATCCGGTCCAGGCCTTTGTCGGGCACCAGTACACACTTGCCGGTGTGATCGAACGGGTTGAAATGCGGCTTGGAAAACGGCTGCTCGACACGGTGCGGGCCGGTCGGGCCTTGCAGTTTCAGCAGTTGGTTGAGCGTACCCAGCGACCCGTCTTCGGCCACATTCATCACCGCCAGGGAACCGGTGATGTGGTTCGAGACCACGAGGAAGCGTTCAGTCGGGTCCAGCGCCAAATGCACCGGGTTCTTGCCTTCACAACTTTGCCGATTGATGAAAGTCAGCTTGCCGGTGGCCTTGTCGATGCTGAAGGCGCTGACGTCGCTCTCGTCACCGTGCACGGTGTACAGCCGATCGCAGGTTGTGTTCAGCGTCAGGAAAGACGGGTTGACCAGGTCGCCGACCACTTGAACGAGGGTCAGCGTCCCTTGCTCCTGATCCACTTCGTAGACAGTGATGCCGTCACCGCGGGCATTTCGTTCTCGGGTAGTCCTTGACCCGACATAGGCGTACATAAGCGTTGTTCTCCGGGTAACAAATAACCTGATTCTTGATCGCAAAACCTGACGTGCATCGATGTCAGTGACGCGTGCGTTTCACCACTTTACGAATCACGTAGGGTAGAACACCGCCGTTGGTGAGGTAGCGAATTTCCTGCAGCGAGTCGATACGCACGGCCAACTCGACACGTTGCTGTTCGGCCCCATCGCGGCGTACAACCAGGATCACCGGGTTGTCGCCTACGTTCAGGTCGTCAAGCCCGATGAAATCAAACTGTTCGTCGCCTTGCAACTTCAGGTCATCGACGCTCTGCCCTGCTTTGAACACCAGCGGGATCACGCCCATGCCAATCAGGTTGCTGCGGTGGATCCGCTCGATGCTGCGGGCCACGACCGCTTTCACGCCTAACAGCAGCTGCGCTTTGGCGGCCCAGTCACGACTGGAGCCGGCGCCATAATTGATGCCGGCGAACACCACCATCGGTGTCTGCTGTTCGGCGTAGCTCTTGGCGGCCATGTACAGCGGCAAGCATTCGCTGTGATCGGCATTCCAGGCCCACACGCCAAGCCCCGGCTGGTTTTCGCCCAGCAACAGGTTTTTTACCGAACGGTTGGTGAACGCACCGCGCACCATGACTTCATGATTACTGCGTCGCGTGGAATATTGATTAAGGTCCTGAGGGTCTTCGCCCCGCGCCAGCAACCATTGGCCCGCCAGGCTGTTGACCGGAATCGCTCCGGCCGGGGAAATGTGGTCGGTGGTGACGTTGTCACCCAACACCATCAATACCCGGGCGCCGCTGATGGCCAGACAGGTTTTCGGCTCGGCCTGGATATCCGCCAGGTACTGAGGACGACGCAGGTAAGTCGACTGCGGACTCCACGGGAACTGCACGCTGCCTTCGGCGGACAGCGCCTGCCAGTGATGAGTGCCGTCCCAGATCGTGGCCAGCCTCTGCTGAAAGAACTCGGGGTTGACCACGTTGAACACCTGCGCGGCGATGTCGGCATCGGTCGGCATCAGGTCGCGCAGATAAACCGATTTACCGTGGGTATCCAGGCCCAACGGTTGCGAATCCAGATCGATATCGATGGTGCCGGCAATCGCATACGCCACACACAGTGCTGGCGACGCTAGGTAGCCCGCCGGGACTTTGGGGTTTACTCGACCTTCAAAGTTACGGTTGCCGGACAACACGACGACGCCCTTGAGCCCTTGATCGGCAAACGCTTCGACGTGTTCTTCGAGCGTTCCCGAGTTACCGATGCAGGTCATGCAGCCAAACCCCGCGAGGTCAAAGCCCAGCGCCGAGAAATCCTCAAGCAAATTCGCTTCTTTGAGATAGTCCGCGACCACCTGGGAACCTGGCGACAGCGAGGTCTTGACCCACGGTTTGCGCTTGAGGCCCAACGCTCGGGCTTTACGGGCCAACAAACCGGCCTGGATCATCTGCGAAGGGTTGGCCGTGTTGGTGCAACTGGTGATGGCGGCCATGACCACCGCACCATGGGTGATCGGTTCGTTGAACGAAGGCTCGAAAAACGACTGTTCGGCCGGCCCGGCGATTAGGCTCGCACCGCCCATCACTTCATTGCGAAACGACGCGGCCGCATTGGACAACTTCTGCCGCTGGTGCGGCTGATGTGGGCCGGCGACGCTCGGTTCGATGCTCGCCAGATCCAGTTCAATCAGTTCATCGAATTGCGGTTCGGCCAGGTCATCACGGCGCCACAGCGGTTGGGCATTCATGTAACTGACGACTTTCTCGCGCAGTTCAGCAGAACGGCCAGTCAACGCCAGATAGGTCAGGGTTTCAGTGTCGAACGGGAAGAACACCACCGTGGCGCCGTACTCGGGTGCCATGTTCGATACCGTTCCGCGCGCCGCCCAACTTAGGGAGGAAAACCCGGGACCGGTGAACTCGACGAACTTGCCGACCACCGAGCGCTTGCGCAGGATTTCGGCAACGTGCAAAGACAAGTCCGTGGCCGTGACACCGGGGCGCATGACGTTGGTCACGCGGATGCCGATGACTTTCGGAAAACTGATTGGCACCGGCTCACCCAACATTGCCGCCTGCCCTTCCAACCCGCCGACACCCCAACCCAGCACCCCGATGGCATTGATCATCGGGGTGTGACTGTCCGTGGCGACCATGTCATCCGGATGGATCAGTCGTTGGCCGTCTTCGGTCTCACTCTCCCAGACCACTTGCGCCAACGCTTCCATGTTCATCTGGTGGATGATGCCGGTGCCCGGTGGAATGACGCCGAAGTTATCCAGGCTCTTCTGCGCCCACTTGATAAACCGGTAGCGCTCGCTGTTGCGGCGAAAATCGATGTCGAGGTTCTTTTCCACGGCATCGGCTTCGGCAAAGCGCTCGACAATCACCGAGTGGTCGATCGTCAGTACCGCGGGAATCAAAGGATTCATCGCGCTCGGATCGCCACCCAACTCCGCCACCACATCGCGCATGCCGGCGAAATCCGCCAGCGCCGGCAGGCAGGTGGTGTCGTGGAACATCAGGCGATTGGGCTGGAACGGCACTTCGCAGTCAGGCCCTTGGCCGATGGCCCGGGCGAGTACCGAGGGCAGCGCCTGCGGTGAGCAGCGAGCGACATTTTCCAGAAGGATGCGGATCGAATAGGGAAGCTTCGCTACCTGCTCAGGTGAAAGCATCTTGCGCAAGTCGACGTAGGCGATCGATCTGCCATCGATGATCAGGTGATTGAGTAAGTCGCAGGCAATCTCGGTCATGCTTTATCGCTCGTTTTTTAGTTCTGAACCCATTCTAGAAGTGGACGAAGCCGATGAAAATTGATGGTTCAACAAGAGAGCGTTCTCCATCGGAGAACGCTCGATCTGGGCCTTGAACGATTTGTCGTTACCGGATTAGCAGTTCAGGACTGCCCGAACTCATTTGGCGGTGGCCGTCTTGAATTTGGTCCAGGTTCGCATCCGTGCCCGCATATCCGACTGGGCAATGTCCTTACCGGGAATCAGCCGTTCGTAAGTGGCATCGTCGAGGTAAATATCCGGGTTGTTGCGCATCGTCGTGTCGACGCTCGGACACGCCTTGGCATTGGAGGTGGGATAGCCGGTGAAGTTACTGATGGCGGCCATGTTCTGCGGGCGCATGACGAAGTTGATGAACGCGTAGGCGTATTCCGGATGTTTCGCGTCGACGGGAATCGCCATGGTGTCCATCCACACCGTGGTGCCTTCACGGGGAATGCGGTACTGGAACGTGGTGTGCTTGCCGGCGGAATCCGACGTCCGTTGCGCTTGAGTCATATCGCCGCTGTAGCCAAGTGACAGGCACAGGTTGCCGTTCACCAGGTCGGTCACCGGCTGCGACTGGAACTTGCGAATGTATGGCCGTAACTTGAGCAGCAGGTCACTCGCCGCGGTCAGGTCTTCGGGCTTTGCGCTGCGGGGTTCACGGCCGAGGTAGTTGAGCACCACTGCCAGCACTTCGTCGGGCGAGTCGATCATCGAGATGCCGCAATCGGCAAATTTGGCGGCCAGCTCCGTTTTGAACAACATGTCCAGGCTATTGACCGGAGCATCCGGCATGCGCTGCTGGATCTGCCCTGCGTTGTAAGTCAGGCCGATGGTGCCCCAGGTGTACGGGACGGTGGCTTGGCTCGACTGCCCATAATGGGTGCGCAATTTCTGCAAACCGGGTTCGATGTCATCCAGGGCCGTGAGTTTTGAGCGGTCCAGCGGCTGCAGACTGCCGGCGCGCATCAAGCGCTCGGCAACGGTGTCGCCGGGGAAAATCAGGTCATAGCCACTGCCGCCGGCGAGCATCTTGGCTTCCAGCGTTTCGCTGCCATCCATGACGTCGTAGATGACGTTGATCCCGGTTTCGGCGGTGAATCGGCTCAGGGTGTCCTCGGCAAAATAGTCGGCCCAGTTGTACAGCCGCAGGGTTTTCTCTTCGGCGTGCAGCGACGGCAAGGCACCTCCAAGTGCCAGTCCCAAGGCGCCGAGCAACAGCTTGTTTGAGATGCGCATATCAAGCTCCTTGAGTGTTCCAGCGTGCGTTGATGTGGCGACCGTCCTGACTTAACAACGCTCCATACATGTCCGGGCGACGGTCGCGGTAGATGCCCCAGCTCAAGCGTTCTTCGCGCATGGCGGTCAAGTCCAGGCTGTGCACCAGCACGCCGGGGCTGTCACGATCCGCCTCGGCGAGCAATTTGCCTTTGTGGTTACAGATAAAGGACGAGCCGTAGAAGCTCATCTGCAAAGTCGGGTCGGTGGTCGCCGCTTCTCGGCCGACGCGATTGGCGGCCACCACCGGCAGGATGTTCGCGGCGGCATGGCGCGCATGGTCATTTGCCAGTGGTCACGTGAATCCAGCGTGCGCAGCCAGGTTCAGAGCCGATGGTGGTAGGAAACAGCAAGACTTCGGCACCCATCAACGCCAGGCAGCGCGCGGTCTCGGGGAACCACTGGTCCCAGCAGATCCCCACGCCGATACGCCCGAAAGCCGTGTCCCAGACACGAAAGCCGGTATCGCCGGGGCTGAAATATTCCTTCTCCTGATAACCGATGGCATTGGGGATGTGGGTCTTGCGATACACCCCCAGCAAGCGCCCATCGGCATCGGCCACGCTCAACGAATTGAAGTAGGCATTGCCGGCCTTTTCGAACCAGCTCAGCGGCAGCACCACCCCCAACTCCTTGGCCAATGCGGCAAAGCGCTTGAGTACATGGCTGTCTCGATATTCTTCGGCCAGCGCCAAGTGTTTATGGCTTTGCTCGATGCAGAAATACGGCGTGGCAAACAGCTCCTGCAACAGGATGATCTGGGCGCCCTTCGCCGCCGCCTCACGCACCAGGTGCTCAGCCTGATCGAGGTTGTTCGGCAAGTCCCAAGTGCAAGGCATTTGGGTGGTGGCAATCGTCAGCAGCGTCATGGCATCAACCCTCCACTGGCCAGGCGGGCTGTTGCTGGGTGATGCAGTGCACTCCACCGCCGCCATGGGCCAGATAATTGATTCGCACCGGTACCACTTCGTGGTCGGGGAAGGCTTGAGCCAAAACTTTCGCAGCCACATGGTCGGCATCAATGCCATAGGCCGGCATGATGATCGCGTTGTTGGCGATGTAGAAGTTGGTGTAGGAGGCACAGAACACTTCAGCGTCGGTGTCCACGGCATCAGTGGCTTCGTACAACTCGATCAGCTCGAACTTTCGCCCGTGGGCATCAGTGGCCAGTTCCAGTGCGCGACGGTTTTCTCGTACCACCTCGGCATACACCGATTGCTTGTCGTGGGTCGCGTCCACCAGCAGCACACCGGGGCGTGCGAATGCGCACACACCATCGACATGGCCGTCAGTCATGTCGCCGGTCACATAGTCCGGATCGCCCGGTAGCCAGATGGTTTTTTTCACGCCCAGCAGACGCGTGAAGATCTCCTCCATCTCAGCCTTGTTCATGCCCGGGTTGCGATTGGGGTTGAGCAGTACCGATTCGGTGGTGATCAGCGTGCCCTCGCCGTCGACATGAATCGCACCGCCTTCGTTACTCAGGGGTGTACCAAAACACTGCACGCCGAGGTGATTGAGTGCGCGACGCGCCAGGCTTTCGTCCAGGTCGTGCGCCGACTTGCCGCCCCACGCGTTGAAGCGCCAGCTCACCCCGGCCAGGCCGTGTTGCGGGTGGCAGATGAAGCTCGGGCCAGAGTCGCGACACCAACTGTCGTTCACTGCCAGCGCGATCAGTTCGATGTTGGGTCCACATAACGCTTTAGCACTGGCGACAGCGGAGGGATCGACGACCATTTTTACCGGTTCGAAACGGGCAATGGCGTTGGCGACACGAGCGAAATCCTCTTGCACCAGCGGCAAGGTGACGCCCCAACCCGACTCCCAGAGCGCTTTGTTGTGTGGCCAAACCATCCAGGTCGCGGCGTGCCTGACCCACTCTGCCGGCATCATCCAACCGGTGTTTTGCATATCGTTTTGCTGCATGACAAGTACCTTTAAGTTAAGTCATTGTGTTCAATGAAAACTGCATTGGCGGTCTTGGCATGCATGCTACGGCTGTAAAAACAGGCGAACAAACGATGGATTTTGCAGAAAAGTGATTAGAGGAACTTATCAATATGCTCAAGCACTGGCCCCCGCTCAGCACCCTTCGCGGCTTTGAAGCCGCTGCCCGGCTAGGCAGTTTCCACAAGGCTGCCGCCGAGTTGCACCTCACTCAGTCGGCCATCAGTCAGCAGATTCGCAGCCTTGAGGCGTACCTTGAACAACCCTTGTTCTTTCGCAGTGGGCGCAGTGTCAGCCTGACCGATGCGGGCCACGATCTGCTGAGCACCACCCAGGCGCTGCTGCAACAGTTGGCCGTCGGCATACGCCGTCTCGGGCAGTACCAGAAACCTAATCAACTGGTGCTCAACACGACGCCCGCGTTCGCCCGTCACTGGCTGTTACCGCGCCTGGGGGACTTTCGCCGTCTGCATCCGGACGTCGATCTGTGGATTTACAGCACCGATGAAATTCCGGACATGGCCAGCCAGACCATCGACCTCGCGGTGCGTGATGACATCAGCTCCCAGGCCGAGTGCAGCTTCAAGGTTCTACATGCCGACCGCCTCTACCCGGCGTGTCACCCCAACCTGCTGGCGCTGCCACGCGAACAGCGCACCACCCTTCACGGCGAGCGGGAAATGGACTGGAGTCATTGGGCGGTGGAGTCAGGCATCGATGTAGGCCAGCAAGATCAGGGGCTGAACTTTTCCGACCCCGGCCTGCTGCTGGACGCCGCGTGCGCGGGGCTCGGGGTCGCCCTGGTCAGCCAGTTGCTGAGCCAGCAAGCGCGGGCGAACGGATTGTTACAACCCTTGGTGGAGCAAACCATTCGCGGCCCGAACTGGGCCTTGCTGACCCATCGTGACAGTGAGAACAATGCGCGAAGCTTCAGCGAGTGGTTGCTCAGCCATCTTGAGTCAGCCAGCGCGACACTGTAATGATTCTGGGCCCGATCCCTTCATACCCTGCCCGCTCCGAGGCGTGATTCGGCATCAGGTTGTTCAACCGGCCGCAAGGCCAGCCCTGATGCGAACAGCACCCCGAGTATCACGCCACCGGCGCCGAGCAGTTGCCAGACATTGGGCAACACACCCAGCACCGAAGAAACCAGCATGGTGAACACAGGTGCGAGATTGAAGAAGATCGATGTCCGTGCAGCGCCAATGGCATGGATACCTTTGAACCACAGCAAGTAGGCAATCAATGATCCAAAGACCGCCAGGTAGATGACCACGCCATGAACAGCCAGTGAAGCGCTACGGATATCGGCGATCGGATCTTCATAGATGAAGCCCAGCACGATCAGGCCAATGACACCGAACAACATGGAAAACGTGGTGGTTTCCAGTGGCGTTGAGTCTTTGACGAAGCGCCGGGTGCCGACCATGTTCGCCGCCCACGCCATGCTGCCAGCCAGAATGAGCGCGTCGCCAGTGGCCACTTTCAGCCCGAGCAGCACCTGGATATCTCCACGAGTGATCACCAGGCCAACGCCCAGCAACCCCAGCACCAGGCCGATGGCACGGCCGCGGTCAATGCGTTCGCCTTCAAGCAGCACGGCGAAAATCATGGTCCACAGCGGCGTGGTCGCCAGGATCAGCGCGCCGTTGATGGGCGTGGTGGTTTGCAGACCAAAGAATGTCGCCAGGGCGAACGCGGTAAATCCGAGCAAGCCCAGACCGATAAAGGCCAGCAGATTGTGCTTCAACGTTGCGAGACGCAGCTTGCCCGCCAGACTGAAAATAACGACGAGCAACAGCGTCGAAATGGCAAAGCGTTCCATGGAAGCGCTGATGGGTGCCATGCTCTTGATGATGTAGGCGCCAGCATTGAAGTTGGTGCCCCAGAAGAATGTGGCACCGATGATGCCGGCATACGCGAGCGGCGTGGATTTAGACATGGCTTTTTCCTCGTCAAGACGTGCGCTGAATGCTTCAGACCTGTTGGTCAGGTGTTGAAGGAGTCTTGCAGGCTTGCTGACGGGGTAAAATTCCCCATTTATTCACCCTTCATGTGAGAAAACGCCCATGTTTGATTGGGAGGATCTGCGCTACTTCATCGTCTTCGCCCACGAGCAGTCGTTGTCAGGGGCGGCACGCAAGCTCAAGGTCGACCATGCCACCGTGGCGCGGCGCATCAGCGCCCTGGAAAGCTCGCTGAACCTCAAGTTGGTTGACCGGCGCCCTCGGGCGTATGTCATCACCGAGGACGGGGAACGGATCGCCCAGTTAGGGCGACGTATGGAAAGTGAGTCCTTCGCGGTGCAGCGTACGGCGCTGGCCGGGCAGGAAAGCTACGCAGGGGAAGTCACCGTCAGTGCCCCGCCCGCGCTGGCCTGCGCGTTGATTGCGCCGCGCATCAATGCGTTGCGGGCGACCTATCCGCAGTTGTCCTTGCAGTTGATTGGTAGTCTGGGCAGCGCTTCGTTGTCGCGGCGCGAAGCCGATATTGCCGTGCGCCTGAGCCGCCCCACAGAACCGGACCTGGTGGCACGCAAGGTCGCGACCGTGCCGTTCCACCTGTATGGCTCGGCGGCCTATTTATCCAGCACCGCCCCGCAGGACCTGGCCTTCATCGCTTACGACGAAACCATGGAGCAATCACCACAACAGGCCTGGCTGAAGAAACAAGCGGGGGATCGACCTGTCCTGTTGCGCAGCAATGATTTGAATATCCAGGCCAACTTTGTCCAGGCAGGTGCCGGTATCGCTGCACTGCCCTCTTTCCTCGGCGACCATTACGGCTTGCAAAGAATGCCTGCCGTTGGCGCGGAGCTTACGCGTGAGGTGTGGCTGGTGGTCCACAACGACATCCGGCACACCCCCTCGGTCCAGGCGGTGATGAGTTTTCTGGTGTCTTGCTTCGAAAACTGAATCAACCGTGAATTACAGAGCGGTGTGATCGAGCCTGAACTCGTACGTCACCGCCCGTACGATCCCGTGGATGACATCATTCACCAGCCATTCTCCCTTGTCGGCACTGGAGCCTCGCGCCGATGACAGCACGCCACTCGCCGGCACCCATTCGGTCCGCGTCGGGTACATGTCGTACACCGGAAATTCGGCTGGCCCGTGATCCGGAATCTTGTCCAGCGCCACCATCTGCGGGTGGTAGTGCAGCATCATCGAGGTCTCGATGACGGCGGCATGTTCCAGCGCAATGCCCGGAAAACCGTCGGGGAAAATCCTCTCGATTGTCTGCGCGGTCACGAACTCCCAGTGCTCCAGACGCATGACCTCCAGACCGGCATTTGGGCCGATATCACGCAGGGCCAGTTCAATGCCTTCGGTCACAAACCACTGGTTTTCGTAGTGACCGATGACCAGCACCAAGCGCTTCACACCGTGGCGATGAAACTCGCGTACGGCGTCCCGGACCATGGCGATCAGGGTCGCACCATCAACGCTGGTGGTTCCGCAAAAGTGCTGCCCTCCTCCGCATTTGGGCTGGGATTTATACCCATAGGACAGGGCTGGCGCGACGATCCCGTCGATGGCCCTGGCCACGTCTTCGCTGATGGCACTGGCCAGCAACGCGTCGGTGCCAAGGGGCAAGTGCGGGCCGTGTTGTTCGGTTGCACCGATCGGCAGAAAAACCACCGCGCCTGATTGCACTCGGCGCTCGTAGTCGACCCAACTGATGTTGTCCATGCGAACGTTGTTCATGATGCAGGTACTCCGGTTGAAGACCTCAGCGCTGTGCTTGCGCGCTGAGGCATGGGCGCCGTGGTTTCAGGATCGCGACGGGTACCACGCTTCCGGCTCCGGGTAATCCCAGTCCGAAGGGAATGCATAGGTTTCAAACACCGTGGTGGTGTCCGCCTCGGTGCCGAAGAACGCGAAATGATTCACGCCCATCCACGAGCCTGATTGCACGCACTGGTAGCCGCGTCGCTCCAGCTCGGTGATACGTTCTTCGAAGGGGATGTTGTTGCAGTCATAAGCGACGTGCTGGATGCCTTCGCCATGTTTGTCGAGGAAATCCGCGAAAATCGTCGGCCCGGAAACGGGTTCCATCAACTCCCAGACCATGTTGCCTGACTGGGCGAAGCAGACTTTCAGAACAAACTCCGCAGGCTCGCCATGGTACGTCTGGTTTTGCGTGTTTTCCGGGCTGAAGGTGTACACGCGCCACGGACCGATGCCGAGCTTGAGCAAGCCATCCATGGTCCGTTTGTGGTCCCGCGTCACGATCGCAATCTCCACGACGTTACCCAGGAACCCATCGACTTCGGCTCCAGCGTTCAACGCCGTCAGGACATTCATTTGTTCAAGATGAGACATTTACATTTACCTCTTTAATCAATTAAGAAGTCACACGACATTTGAATAATGTTTATTCCGCCATGACCGATGACTGGGCAACTTTTGTCTGCCGTGAGCGGTGCAACAGATAATAAATTCCGCCGCCCACGCCAAACCCTGCCAGCCAGGACAAATCAATTCCGCCAAGTGCCATTGCAAGTGGGCCTTGCAGCGATTTAATGGTGCCTACCTGAAACAACCAGGCCGCCAGTACGCCAGTTGCAAGTGCAAAGACGCCTCGCCAGTTCACATCGGTGCATGAACTTTCCGAGTGATGGCAATAAAGCGATTGCAGATCGACCTGACCGCGACGAATCAGGAAAAAATCCACCAGCGTGATGCCGGCCCACGGACTGATCCACACCACGAAAAAGACCATCAGGTTTTCAAAGGCGTGCACAAACTCGCCGGATTGCAGGAACAGATAGAGGATGAACAGCGCCACGACCCCGGAGACCATCGAAACAACCCAGCGCGGCACACGCATGTCCAGAGACAGCGTTGCCAGTGCGGCGGAATAAATGACCACGATATTGGTGGCGACCGGCCCATGTAACAGCACCAGCAGTACCGGCAGTGCCATCGTGCCAAAGACCGCAATGATCAGTTGCGCGGGGTCCGAGCCCGCGCCTGCCGAAGCGATGGCAGCCCCCAGAAAGGCCAGCCATACCGTGGGCAGGAACATGCCAAGAAAAGTGGCGCGGAACACTTGCCCGTCAGACAGTTTGCTCTGGGTAAACCGGGTGTAGTCCGAGGCGTAGACCAGCCACGAAATGCCCCAGCCAATGCCTATCGCGGTCATCAGGCTGCTCATGGCCGACAGTTTGCTGATGCCTTCGGTGGTCGAGGCGTGCCATTGGATGTCCACGTGAGTGAAGGCCAGAACGGTCATCACCACCATGATCAGCAGAATCACCGGCATGGTGTAGCGCTCGAAACACTTGATGGCATGGAAGCCCCAGGCGGCGATGCCGACCTGGATAACCATCACGGCCAAGGCGATGCCGTATTTGAGTTCCATGCCTCCGCTAATCCCCATTTTGTCCAGGGCGGCAACGGCAAGATCAAGGACTATCCAGGTGTTTGTGGCCACCCAACCCATGGGCATCAAGACTTGCATGATGGTGGGCAAGTAAGCGCCGCGGCGCCCGAACGCCAACCGGGATAGCACCATCTGCGGCACTCCCGTGCGGTGGCCCATGATGCAAATGCCGCCAAACAATGCGGCGCCCAACAGATTGCCGACCACAATAACCAGCAGGGTTTCTATCAAGCTCAAACCCAGCTGGATACCGATGGCACCCAATACCCAATTGATGGGCGCCACATTCGCCCCAGCCCATATCCAGAACTGATCCAATGGACTTGAAGTGCGATGGCGATCGGGCACGGGCTCGATGCCCAGCGCATCATAATTGGCCTCGTTAATTAAGCTTTTTTCAGATTCACGACGCGTTGACATTATTGTTTTCCTCGCTGTCCGGCGACCACTTGAATCGCCCCGAGCCATTAAAGCGAGGTACACACGTTTACGTAATTGATAATAACTAAAGGGCCCTTTAGAAATATTGCGCCGTTGAGAAAACATCAATTGTGCAGGCTGCCGGAGCATGTGATATCCACCCTCAGCTTACAAAAAGATAACTTCCAACACTGACCAACAAATAAAACTCTCTTGTTGAGTTTTATTAAACACGCCTCAAATAAATATCAATAGCTGGCCCCTGGTTTCTCGTGGCCCACTTGTTTCAGTTGCCGGGGCAATTCCGCCTCGGGCTTAACAGGAAGTGCCACATGACTACCCTTCTTCATATCGATGCCAGCGCCCGAAACGACCGTTCCCTGAGCCGGAAACTGTCGAAAGCATTTGTCGAGGCCTGGGCCGGGCAAGATGCCAGGATGCAGGTCATTACCCGTGACGTCGGCCACAACCCTCCTCCGTTCGTGACGGAAGAATGGATTGCCGCGGTGTTTACCCCCGAGGCGCACATGACGCCGGAAAACCGCGAGGAAATCCGGCTCTCGGACGAGCTGATCGATGAGCTCGACCGGGCGGACGTGATCGTTATCGGGGCCCCCATGTACAACTACGGGATGCCCGCCGCCCTCAAGTCCTGGTTCGATAAAGTGATACGCATCGGCAAGACCTTTACCTTCGATCTGTCCCGGGGCGACTACCCTTTGGAGCCCATCATGAGTGGCAAGAAACTGGTGATCCTGTCATCCAGGGGCGAGTTTGGATTCGGCCCGGGTGGCGTTCGGGAACAGATGAACCATCTGGAGACTCACATCCAGACCTGCGCCCATTATCTTGGTGTGAATGAAACCCACGTCATCGCCATCGACTACCAGGAATTCGGCGACGCTCGCCACGAGGCCTCGATTGCGGATGCATTCGATGCCGTTCCGGTGCTGGTCAAGCAGATGATTGAAGCGCGACAAAACGAGCTGTCACCCGCCTGACTACCCGGCTCTGCCGCCCACCCGATCGGAGAAACCATGACCACGATGCTGGAAACCGCCGAGCGATTGAAGCAAGGCCTTACGACACCTGATGAGTTGATCGCGTCCGCGTTGGCGGCGGCCAGGGGCTCGGAACATGTGTTCATTGCCGTACTGGAAGAACGGGCAATCGATGAAGCAAAAGCCTCGACCGAACGTTGGTGTCGAGGGGCTCAATTGAGCCCTTTCGATGGCATCCCCTACGCCGTCAAAGACCTGCTGGACGTTGCCGGCAGCCGCACAACCGCAGGTTCCATGACGCGGATCGACGCTCCGATTGCGCTCAAGGATGCAGCAGTTGTCGGCACACTTGCGGCGCTGGGGATGATCCCGCTGGGTAAAACCAACCTCGCGGAATTCGCTTACTCCGGCCTGGGCCTGAACCCGCATTTCGGTACACCGACTTCTGATATCACGGTTGGCGAAGCCCGCGTTCCCGGTGGTTCGTCTTCGGGTTCGGCCATCGCGGTTCAAAGGGGCATCGTCAGCAGCGCCATTGGCACTGACACCGCGGGTTCGATTCGCGTGCCAGCGGCTTTCAACGGACTGGTTGGCTACAAGGCCTCCACGGCGCGTTACAGCATGGAGGGCGTCCACCCGCTCGCCGTTACGGTCGATAGCCTGGGGCCTTTTGCCCGTACCGTCGCCGATTGCGTCGCGCTCGACGCGGCGATGCGCGGTTTCAAAGCCGCGACAATCCGCTGCGCCAGCCTTTCCGACCTGCGTTTTGTCGTCGAGGACGGTGTGATGTCCGACCCAACGCTTCAGCCAGCGGTGCGAGAAAACCTGCTCTCGATGATGACGCTGCTTCGTGCGGCGGGAGCGCATGTGGAGCGGCGTGAAGTCGTGGCGGTGTCCCGCACCCGCGAGCTGATTGCCAGCATGGGGTGGTTGGGGGCGATAGAAGCCTGGCGACTGCTGGGCGCGGTGGTTGAAGGCCCGGAAGGTATTCGGATGGACAGACGGGTGCGTGCTCGTCTTCTGTCAGCCAAGGGCATCGATCCTGCTATCGAGGCAAGGATTCGAAGCCTGCGCGGCGAGCTGATGTCGGCCATGGAACGTGAGCTTGAGGGCGCGATTCTGGTGATGCCAACGGTTAAACATGTCGCCCCGCCGATGGCGCCGCTGGAGAACGATGACGAGCTGTTTGCGGCGGTCAACCTCGACACCTTGTCGCTCACGATGGTGGGCAGCCTGCTGGACATGCCAGGGGTGGCCATCCCGTCCGGGAGCGACAGCGCCGGCCTGGCCACCTCAACCTTGTTTTCCACCACGCGGGGTCAAGACGACCCGTTACTCAGCGCTTGTCTGGCGATCGAGGCGACACTTTTGTCAGGAAGTAAGCGCGAGCCGATGGCCTGATCGGTCATTGAGGGCGTTTTCCCTAAACGCCTTTGCTTCGCTCAGCAACCAGTCTCGAAACAACGAAAGGCTTCGGCGTGGATCGGATCGCGTCTCCTCTATCAGGTGGTAGGTGAAACCCGGCAACGTCGGGCCTGCCACCCGACGCATCCGACCCGAACGAAGCTCATCGTCAATCAACACATTGCTGCACAGCAGCGGCCCTAGTCCCCGTTCTACCGCATGCAGCGCCAGTGTTTCCTCGCTGTACCAGGAAATGCGGAAATCCCGGGTGTCGTGTTCGACCCGGGCCAGCCAGGTTGACCAGGATGGGGCTTCGAGCGCCTGATTCTTCCATTTGAACGCCAGCAAGGAGCGGTTGTGAAAATCGGTGATCGTCGGCTGGCGGTCGACAGGGCAAATGCTTTTGTCCGCTACTGCGATGTACTCATCATCGAACAACACCGGGCCCCGCGCCTCGGCATCGGTCGGGCCGTACCGGATCGCCAGGTCGACCGTTTCGGAACGCAGATCCACGACCTTCTCCGAGGCATGAATGTGCACCATGATGTTTGGATAGATCGCGTTGAATGTGGCCAGGCGAGGCATGAGCCAGCGCTCGGCAAACGCGCGTGTGGTGGAGACCTGAATGGCGTCCCCTTCCTTTGGCGCACCGATCAGGGCAAACGCCTGGGCAATCTGGTCAAAGCCGTCGCGCAGTAGTGGATAGATGGTTTTGCCCACCGGGGTGAGCGTCACTGTCCGGCCCCGTTCCAGGAGTTTTTGCCCCAGGCCCTCTTCAAGCTGCCGGACCTGATGGCTGACCGCCGCGACCGTCACCGAGAGTTCGTTCGCCGCCGCGGAAAAACTCTGGTGACGGGCGACCGCCTCGAACGCTCGTACGGAATTGAGTGGTGGTGTTTTGCGCATGGCTTACTCCAGGGTCAGATGACGCTGTAATGAACATCCTGGGGCAGCATTCCATTGACGGCCGTGATGTCTTGGGGGCAGGCAGATAACACCACAATCGCGTCCATTTCCGCCCTGAGGATGACGTACTCCCCAGGCTCACTGAGCGGTTCGGCGAACTCGATGCGCCCGTCCTGATAAACCGGCACATTCATAAAGAGATTCAACGGGCTCGGTGTTTCCGGCGCAATCAGTCCCATGGCATCCAGGGCCAGAAAGAGGTTTTCGTTGCAGCTGTCATGATGGCCGATAACTCCCAGTTGCTCGTAGCGAGTCGGATCACATGCGGCGACCAGTGTGTCGTGGATACCCGGTGAGGTGTCCTCGATGAGCGTCAGGATTTTCCGGCGTTTGTTGGTGACGAGACTGTCACCCTTGCCTGGGTTGAGCTTCAACCAAAACGGGCGACTGTGCTCCATCGACATCGCCTCGCAGAGATCGGCCGGGTTGAATGCCCAAGTGTCTACCACCTGTTTGCCATGGGTGTTGATGAGCTTGATGGTTTGCCCCTGCTTCAACGGGATCGCTATGCCCCGTCGGGCAGGCAGGCGGAGCAGTTCACCGGGTTGGATCGAAGGCATTGCATTCATGTGGTTGTTCTCTCTGTGCAAGTCTGAGGGCTGGCGGCCGGTTACCTGCCATCAAGGAAAACACAGAGGAAAACCGCAAACCAATACTATAAAGTCGCTTCGGTATAAGTGAAATCTATAGGCTCCCGATGCGAATCCGCCAGCTTGAGTGCTTCAGAACCCTGATGATCCACGGCACGATGACCCGCGCTGCTGAGCTTCTGGGGATTTCTCAGCCCGCCATCAGCACCACCATCGCCAATCTGGAGCATGAGACCGGCCTGAAGCTGTTCGTCCGTAAAGGTGGACGTCTGCAGCCGACTCCCGAGGCGCGGTTATTTTTTGTCGAAGCTGAACGAGCGCTGGAGGCGGTGGAGAAAACCAGTCGAATCGCCAAGGAGATTCGCACCGGGAAACGCGGCCACCTGGCCATTGCCGCCTATGCCAGCATCTCGATCAACCTGTTGCCTCGCTTGATGGCCGAGTTCGCGAAAGAACGTCCGGGGCTTGAGCTCAAGATCATCACCCGAAACTCCCAGTCTGTGCGTGAACTGATGTCGACGCAGCAATTCGACCTGGCCATCGCGGAGCTGCCCCTCGACTACCCGACGTCGAACATGGAGGTGATTTCCTACGAATGCCAGTGCATGGTGCCGATCGGTCATCCCCTCGCAGAGCTGGACGTCATCACACCCGCGGATCTGGATGGCGTGCCGTTCGTATCGCTGTTCAAGGGCGACCCGATCTACCAGCAACTGGCCATGGCGTTTTCGGCGTACGGGTCATCCTGGAACGTGGTGGCCGAGACCGAGTTCTTCTCGACGGCCTGCGAATTGGTGTGCGCCGGCATGGGCGTCGGGGTCGTCGACCCGGTGGTCAGCCTGCCCTTCACCAAAAACCTGGTGCTCAAGCCCTTCTCACCGGCGATCAAATACGAAATAGCGCTGCTGCTTCCCACACAGGAAGAACCGTCACAACTGGCGCGAGAATTCGCCCGGTACCTCAGGCAAAACCTTTGAAGGTCTGTGCCTCTCTCAAGTATTCGGTGATTTATGCCACGGATAGCCTTTTGCGCTGAGTTGAAAGGCGTAATCGAATAACCGCTTCATGTACTCGCCATCGAATTTCTGATTGCGAGGAAAGTGAAAATCGGAGCCGATGTAGGCCAGATTGAAGTCCGCCCCGTCCTGCTGCGCAATGCGATAAATTCGATCCAGGTCGCTGATTCCCTGAGTCTGGATCAAGGTGCTGATGGCTCGACCGCCGATGCTCAAGGTACGGCGTTTGGTTCCGGACCACTGCGGCACCAGTCTCCCGTTGCGAATGACATAGAAGTGCCGATCCTGTCGCAAACGTGCGCCGGTCATTTTGTTCAGCGCCATCACGGTGCCCGGTGGGTAAAGGAACACCTGAGTGAGGACGCCTCCGTCCACGTGCATTTCCTGAAACTGTTTGCCGTCAACGTCCACGTCGATCATGACGGGTGAGACGGCGCCGGGAATACTCATCGACGCGACCATGATGTTGCGAAAGAGCTCGAGCGCTCCCGGTGCTTCGCTGGCGGCAATAGCGCCCATGTTCCAGGTGACGGGCCGCCCTGAATCAAGGTCAGTGGTACCGATCATCAGGAGTCGTCCGTTTGCGTATTGCGCGGCGACGGCTCTCAGCACCTCGGCTGTGACGTACTTGGCAATCAGTCGCGCCAGTGGCTTGCTGTCCGCCATACCGTCGCTTGCCAGGCGGGTCAGCACACTTCGCGAATGGAAAATGTCTTTTGGACCGACGGCGTTGGAGATCCCCAGAATGACATCGTCATACTCAGGCCCCAGGTAAGCGAACGGGGCGACCAAGGCGCCCGCGCTGATCCCGGTGACGACCTTGAACACAGGTCGGGACCCATGCTGAGTCCATCCCGCAATGATTCCTCCCGCGAATGTGCCCGCGTCGCCTCCTCCCGACACGGCCAGCATGCTGGCCAGTGGCAGCATGTCATTGGGCTGCCCGGCACGGGCGAGCACCTCGGCCTCTCGATGGTTGGCCTGACTTGCATCCCGGATGAACGGAGTCAGGTCCTGGTCCAGCCAGTAGCGCGCATCCGGGATGCCAGGGATCACCGCTTTTTCGGTTAACGTTTGTGGCACGGCATCACGGCGTTGCAGGCACCCTTGGCGCAACATGTTCAACGTTGAGGCACTGGGCCTGGGCAGAAATGGTTTCAAAACGCCCTCCTCCGGTCCCTGCAATCGACAGAGAACGCGCTCAACCATTCGGTGAGATGGCCTCACCCATCATGCGCGCGCTACACCCCCATGACTATCCTCTCAATCAGGCGCCGGGGCTCGGAACACCAGCAGCCTTCCGGTGGCGCGCTGCACGACCTTGTCGTTCTGATTGAGCGTTTCCATGAACATTGTCACCACGCCTCGGTCGGACTTGGTGGCGGACGGTTCGATGGCTTGTACGGTGGTCTCGAGACGCAATACGTCATCGGGATAAGTCGGCGTCGGCCAGCTCAATTCAATGCTCAGGCCAATGATCCCGTCAGCCAGCGGCACACTCGCCACCAGCAGTTTCATGGTCAGGGCCGCCGTGTTCCAGCCACTGGCCGCCAGACCGCGAAACAGGCTCAAGCTGGCCGCTTCAGGATCAAGATGGAAAGGTTGCGGATCGAACGCTTGAGCAAACGCCAGCATCGCCTCTCGCTCGACGCGAATGGGGTCGCTTTCGAACACCTGACCCAGGCTCAGGTCATCGAGGTAGAGTTTTTCCCAGGAATGGATGGTCATGGTTCAACCCTCTATGGGGCACTACGTCAGGAGTAACCGAGTTCGCTGAGGTCGATCGCCACCAGCAAGGCAGCCTTGTCGGCCTGGCCGTCAGCCCCGCGTCGATAGGCGCGCCGCTTGCCGGGCATGCGCAGCCCGTCGGCTTCAACGTAGTCATGAACGTACTGGACGGCAGGCAGGCCGCCACTCACGTCAACGTTGTAGTCGTGTCGGCGAAGCAGAAAGTCTTCGCCAAAGTAGAATTCCTGGACCGCGCAGTGCGTCGCGATGTTGGCGGGAAACGTCACCCGCAGGCAGCGCCAGAACTGCGTCCCTTCTTGCCAGGGCTCGACTTCCTCGGTCACGACACCCGGAAAAGTGAACTGGAAAGGCATGGTCAGGTAGGACCACATTGCATAACCGTTGAAGTACGCGCGGTGCAGTGGGTCCCAGGGGGAATTTTCGCCGTGGTCGCGGAAGGATTCCCGGGGCGCTGATCGCTCGGCAATGACCTTCCCGTCAGTTTTTTCGATAGCGATACGGTCAGGTGTGAAGTCGGTCAATTGATCAAGCCCGCCGAAGGGTGTCACCGACGCTCTCTGCTCATGCAACCAAACGGTCATCCGGCGTGGCGCGCTGTCCTGCGTCAGCCCTTTCATGGCCCATAGCGAGCCGCCGGTCACGATTGTGGCCTGGACTTTGCTGAAACTGTTCCAGCGTTCGAGACCGCCATGGGCGATCAGTACCTGGTCGAGCAGCTCTGGTTTCATGGTTGCGGCCCTCCTACGTCCTGCGGCCGATCCTGTACCCACTGCCAGAATAATTGATACCCGACGGCCAGCACCACCGGGCCGATGAACAGTCCGATAATGCCGCTGGTGACCATGCCGCCCAGGGCTCCGATTAACACCACCGGCATTGGCACATCGACACCGCGCCCCAGCAGCAGCGGTTTTAGGACGTTGTCCACCAGGCCGGCAACGAAGACGTAGATGGCGAAAACGATGGTTGCGGTGGAGGCACCTTCGGTGGCGAACACAAAAGCGATCACGGGCAGCGTAATCAGGGTCGCTGGCAACTGCATGATGCCGAGCAGCAGCACCGCGAGCGCCAGCAGGCCGGCGCCCGGAATGCCCTTGAAGACGAAACCGAGGCCCACCAGCAGCATCTGAATGAAGGCGATGCCCACCACCCCCAGCGCCACCGCACGGATGGTTGCGGTGCACAGGCCGGCGATTTTCGGTCCCTTGACCGGACCGCTGACGCGCGAGGCGATCTCTACCGCGCTGCGGCTTCCACTCTCGCCATGGGCCATGAAAATGCCGGCGATGATCAGCGCGACAATAAAAGTGAGAAAACCCATGCCGACGCCGGCCAGTTTGCCCAACAGGGTCAAACTGACCCCTTTGATCTGCGGTATGTACTTTTCGGTCAACCCCGGAAGATCGGTTGAAGCCTGCAACCACAGGGCCGACAGCGGTTTGCCCACCAAGGGCCAACCGGCGACCGCTTCCCCCGGTGGAGGAATTTGCACCCCGCCCTCCCTGACCACGCTCATGGCGTGCTCGACCGAGTCGGCAATCGAGGTGCCCAGCAGGTAGATCGGCACCATGAGGATGACGATGGCGATCAGCACAATCAGCGTCGCAATCCGCCCCTCCTTCTGACCTAGCGGACCCATGAGCCGCTTTTGCAGCGGATAGAGGGTGATCGCCAGGATCACTGACCACAACATCAGGTCGCGGAACGGGCTGAATATCTCAAAGCAGAACAGCACCAGAATGGCGATCAGCCCGGCACGAATCAGAACATCGAGCAGACTGCGGGTGAATGCTTTCTCTAAGACGGGTGTGGGCACCATGGCTGCTCCTTGCAGATCGCTGCAGAGGGATGAGGTCGGTTAGCCCAGCATAGTCGCTCAATGGAATACGCGAGAATCAGCGTAGTTTCAGTGGATCAACCAATTGTGCCGCGATGGCCATGCCCACCAGATCCGGCAAGGTGTTGGCCTGCATGCGCTTCATCACGCGCGAGCGGTACAGATCGACGGTTTTTGCACTGACGCCCAGTTGCTCGGCGATTTCACGGGTGGTGTAACCCTGCACCAGCGGCAACAACACATCGCGCTCCCGCGGGGTCAGTGTGAGCAATCGGGCCTGCAATTCTTCGTGCCCCTGATTGCCCGAGCGGTTGGCCGCGCAGTTGCTCAGTGCCTGCTGCACGCTGTCGAGCAGCAATTGCTCGTTATAGGGTTTCTCGATGAAATCATGGGCGCCGGCCTTGAAGGCGCGAACCACGATCGGCACATCGGCATGGCCGCTGACGAAAATGATTGGCAGGTTCAGCTCACGCGCGCGCATTTCTTCCTGCACGTTCAACCCGCCCATGCCGGGCATGCGCACATCCAGCAGCACGCACGCATCAAGGCCGGCGTCACAGGCACTGAGAAACTCGACGCCACTGGTAAACGGCAACGCCTTGAGCCCTACCGATTCCAATAACCAGACCGTTGAATCGAGCATGCCCTGATCGTCGTCGACCACATACACCACGTGCTCCGTCGCACCTGCCATTACGTTATTCCTGTTGTTGTTTTGTTGGGCCGGCAACCGGCAAACGGCAACACATCAGCAGTCCGACAGGCTGGCGCCGGGCCTGCAATTCGCCGCCGAAACCTTCGATGATGCTGCGGCTCATGGACAGCCCAAGGCCCAGGCCATCGGCCTTGCTGGTATAGAACGGGGTAAAGATCTGCTCCAGTTCGGGTTCGCTGACACCCGGTCCCTGGTCTTGCACACTGATTTCCACGGTTGCACCACTGTCCAATTGCGCCGTCATCACGATCAACGAAGGCTGGCCGGGATGTTGTTCGCGGTTGGCATCGATGGCGTTGCGCAACAGATTGAGCAACACCTGCTCCAGCAACACCCGGTCGGCATAAACGGGCGGCAGATTATCCGGCAGGCGATCCTCGATTGTCACTTGGCAATTACTCGCTTCCCAGGCGCATAAACGCACGGCCTCGCGGGCGACGTCAGTAAAATTCAGGGCCTGCATGCGCCGTTGCCCCTTGCGCAGAAACGCCCGTAAACGGCGGATGACTTCCGAGGCATGGGTGGCGTGATGGGTGATGCGTTGCAGGCCTTGCGCCACTCTTTCGGCGGCCTGGGGATTGGAATCCAGCGTCTGTAAATAGCGCTGGCTCGCGTTGGCATAATTGACCACCGCGGCGAGCGGCTGGTTGATTTCGTGGGCGATACCCGAGGCCAATTCACCGAGGGTCACCAACCGCGCGGTGTGCGCCAGTTCGTCCTGATGCCGGCGCTGTTGCACTTCGCGCAGTTCCCGTTCGGTCATGTCCCGCGCGACCAGGGAGTAGTAGCGCTCGCCGCCGGCAGAACGATGTGCCAGCAGCACCAGCGAGACCGGCACCGAAGTGCCGCCACCCGGTGGTTGCAACCGTGCATCGGTACTCCAGACGCCGTCGCGTTCGGCGCTGCTCCAGCCATCGCGTTGCAGCCGCACCAAGTCGGCAGTGGCGAACAGCTCGGCCAGGGCCGGCATCGGTTGTTGCTCATCAATCCCGAGGATGCGCCGCGCTGCCGGATTGAGGTACGTGACTTGTCCCTCGGGGTCGATGAACAACACCGGATCAGTGTTGGCCTCGACCACTTCGGCCAGGCGTCGCTTGTTCTCTTCGGCTTGCACCCGGGCGGTGATGTCCCGGGAGACGCTGACCACTTCAACCACGGTGCCGGTGTAAGTCTCGCGGATCGCCCGGCTGGCGGTTTCGAACCACAGGTAATGCCCGGCACGATGGCGGATGCGATACGTCATGGTGTGATAGCCGTCCTGCTCCAGCGCATCCCGCGCGCGCTGCATCAGGCTGGCCAGGTCCTGACCATGGAACAGACCCTGGGCCATTTTCCCGCGCAACTCTTCCGGCCAGTAACCGAGCAAGGTCCAGGAGGCCGGTGACGCATCGAGAAAGCGCCCGTCCGGGGTGTGTCGGGAAATCAGGTCGGTGGTGTTTTCGATGATCAACCGGTACAGCCGCCGTGCGGTGCTCGCTTCACGCTCTGCCAGCACTTGCGTGGTGGCGTCGCGGCAACGGGCGAGTACGCGGTTGTCCTGGGGATCGGGGATAAACGTCCAGATCAGTATCTGTGCTTCAAACTGGGCCTCGACGCCTTCAATGGCCCGTTGCTGATCCAGGCAGGCGCGAACCAACACCCGATGATTCACCGGTAGAAAACCCAACACTTCGGTCAGCGGCTTCTCGGCGAGCAGCGCCAGCAGTGCCGCGTTGAACTCCAGCGGTCGGCCCTGCGCATCGAGCAACAGGCTCGGTTGTGGATCGTGGCCCAGCAGCGGCGAACCCCGCAACATGCCATTGACGCTGCTGAGCAGGGTTGTCAGCAAGTCCTGGACCCAGCCCAGCCAATCGAGGCTCACGCCCTCGCACACTTCCACCAGCAGCAACCCCGCCTGCCCAGGCGTCAAGGCCAGATCAAACACCTGGCCATGGCTGATCGCGGCCCGGCGCAATCGGCCGGACAACCAGCAATCGAGTTGACGCACTTGAGCCAGGTCCAGGCGCCCTTCCTCTACCAATCGTTCGAACAGCAATTGATCGCTGGCCAGCGACGGGTCGCCCAGGCCCGGCGGAAAGTGCTGGGCGGCGCCTTCGTGGCTGTAAATCCGCGCATTAGGCTGCCAGCTCAGATACACCGCCCGACGCACTTCGGGGCAATCCTGCAACGCACGGCACAAGGCATCGGCCCGGGCGGCCAGGGACACACCCTCGCGCTGCAGGCGCAACCAGCTGTGCAATCGAACGGGAGTCAGGGTCATTACGGGTCCACTTCGTCAGGGAAACCAAGCATATACCGGCGCTGGAGGTCTGGCGGCATTCATTTAGGGCCAGAAGAATCAAATATAGTACATCTACTATACTGCGTAGGTTGTACTTCCATATCAGTAGCTGAATGTTATATAAAGCAAACCTGACATAAAGGGTGACCTCAGCGACCCGGCTGCAAGGTCACCCATAGAGCTAACAATCAGCCACCGAGTACCCGTACATGTCGATCTATGAACAAGGGCTAGGCCCTACGGCTGTCAATCATATTGCCTTGTCTCCGCTCAGCTTCATCGAGCGCACCGCCAACGTTTACCCTCACTACCCCGCCGTCATCCACGGTTCGATTCGCCGCACGTGGGCGCAGACCTACACCCGCTGCCGGCGCCTGGCCTCGGCGTTGGCCGGTCGCGGCATCGGCAAGAACGACACAGTGGCGGTGATGCTGCCCAACATCCCCGAGATGCTTGAAGTGCATTTCGGCGTGCCGATGATCGGCGCGGTGCTCAACCCGCTCAACGTGCGCCTGGATGCCGAAGCCATTGCCTTCATGCTCCAGCACGGCGAAGCCAAGGTGCTGATTACCGACCGCGAGTTTCATAGCGTGATTCACGCGGCGATCGGCATGCTCGATCACCCGCCGCTGGTCATCGACGTCAATGATCCGGAGTACGGCGAAGGGGAGGCCGTCAGCGAACTGGACTATGAAGCGCTGCTGGCCGAAGGCGACCCGGACTTCGCCTGGCAATGGCCGGTCAACGAGTGGCAAGCCATTTCGTTGAATTACACCTCGGGCACCACCGGTAACCCAAAAGGTGTGGTTTATCACCATCGCGGGGCCTACCTGAATTCGTTAGGCAACCAGATGACCTGGGCCATGGGCAACCATCCGGTCTATCTCTGGACGCTGCCGATGTTCCACTGCAACGGTTGGTGTTACCCGTGGATCATCACTGCCATGGCCGGTGTGCACGTATTTCTGCGCCGGGTCGACCCGCAGAAAATCCTCACGCTGATCCGCGAGCACCAGATCACTCACCTGTGCGCTGCGCCAATCGTGCTCAACGCGCTGGTCAACATGCCGGAATCGGCAAAAGCGGCCATCGATCACCCGGTCAACGCCATGGTTGCAGGCGCTGCGCCGCCGGCCAAGGTGATCGGCGCTGTTGAAGCGATGGGCATCAAGGTCACTCACGTCTATGGCCTGACTGAAACCTACGGCCCGGTAACGCTTTGTGCCTGGCATGCCGAGTGGGATGAGCTTTCGCTGGATGAACGGGCGCAAATCAAATCCCGTCAGGGCGTGCGCTACCCGACGCTCGAAGGTGTGATGGTCGGCGACTCCACGACGTTGGAGCCAACCCCTCGTGACGGCCAGACCATCGGCGAAATCTTCATGCGCGGCAACACCGTGATGAAGGGCTACCTGAAAAATCCGACCGCCACCGCCGAAGCGTTCGAAGGCGGCTGGTTCCACACCGGCGACCTGGCGGTGTGTCATCCCGACGGTTATGTCGAGATCAAGGATCGTCTTAAAGACATCATCATTTCCGGCGGCGAAAACATTTCCACCATCGAACTCGAAGGCGTGCTCTATCGCCACCCGGGTGTGATGGAGGCGGCCGTGGTTGCCCGTCCCGATGAGAAATGGGGCGAAACGCCCTGCGCCTTTGTGACCTTGAAGGCCGATCACCAGGACGTTCGCGAAGCCGACATCATCAGCTTCTGCCGTGAGCACCTGGCCGGATTCAAAGTCCCACGCACCGTGATTTTCACTCTGTTGCCGAAGACGTCCACCGGCAAGGTCCAGAAGTACGTGTTGCGCGACAGGGCCAAGGCCCTCTAACCCGAACCGACGTTGTACCCGTCAAGCGGCAGGTGTTTTTACCTGCCGCTTCGGGCTCGTGCAGGCCGGATTTCGGCCCTGCCCTGCCCTCAAGCACATAACAAAAACAGGTGGAGCCACCCATGATCGACATCCATTCAACCGATACCCAACGCTGTGAACGTATTCGGGCCAACCCGAAATTCCTTCAATTGGTGAGCACGCGTTCGCGCCTGGCCTGGACGTTGAGTGCCACCGTGCTGGGCACTTATTACCTGTTCATGGTGGTGGTGGCGTTTGCCCCGCAGTGGCTGCACGCACCGCTTGGCGAGAATCGGATGTTGACCCTGGGCATGCCGATTGGCGCGGCGATCATCATTTTTTCCTGGCTACTCACCGGTTGGTATGTCTACAGCGCCAACACCCGTTTCGACGCACTGGGCGCCGCCATTCTCGAGGAGAGCAAGTAATGACCATGCTCCGTAAACTCATCCTCGCTGGCGCAGGCTTGTTGCCGGCCTCCGTGGTACTCGCCGCGCCAGCGCTAGGCGCGGTGGAAAAACAACCGCTCAATCTGCATGCGATCGGCATGTTCTTCCTGTTCGTCCTCGGCACCCTGGCGATTACCTGGTGGGCTGCCCGTCAGACCAAATCCACTTCGGACTTCTACACCGCTGGCGGTGGCATCACCGGGTTCCAGAACGGTCTGGCGATTGCCGGTGACTACATGTCCGCCGCCACCTTGCTGGGGCTTTCCAGCCTGGTATTCGCCAAGGGCTACGATGGCTTCATTTACACCATCGGCTTCTTCGTCGGCTGGCCGATCATCACCTTCCTGATGGCCGAGCGTCTGCGCAACCTGGGGCGCTACACCTTCGCCGACATCGTGTCGTATCGACTGGACCAGAACAAAGTGCGGATCTTCGCCGCCTTCGGTTCGCTGACGGTGGTGTGCTGCTACCTGATCGTGCAGATGGTCGGTGCCGGCCAGTTGATCAAATTGCTGTTCGGTCTCGACTACCCGGTTGCGGTGGTGATCGTCGGCGCGTTGATGCTGGTTTACGTGATCTTCGGCGGCATGATCGCCACCACGTGGGTGCAGATCATCAAAGCTGTGTTGCTGTTGGCCGGTGGTACGACCCTGGCACTCATGGCCATGTCGCAGTTCGGTTTCAGTTACGAAACCCTGGCCACCAAAGCTGTCGAGGCTCATGCCAGTGGCTGGAACATCATGGGCCCGGGCTCAATGCTCGCCGACCCGATCAACACCGCGTCAATGTCCCTGGGCCTGGTGTTCGGGATTGCCGGTCTGCCGCACATCCTGATGCGTTTCTTCACCGTGCCGAACGCCAAGGAAGCCCGCAAGTCGGTGTTCTACGCCACCGGCTTCATCGGCTTCTTCTTCCTGGTGGTTTGCACCCTCGGTTTTGCCGCGATGGTGATCATCGGCACCGATCCGCAGTACTACGTCAACGGTGAAGTCGGCGGTGCGTTGATCGGCGGTGGCAACATGGTCGCGATGCACCTGGCTAAAGCAGTCGGCGGCAACCTGTTCTTCGGTTTCCTCGCTGCTGTCGCGTTCGCCACCATCCTTGCCGTAGTGTCCGGGCTGGCGTTGGCCGGTGCCTCGGCGATTTCCCACGACCTCTACGCGACCGTGTTCAAGAAAGGCAAAGCCACCGAGAAACAGGAAATGCGCGTCACCCGCATGGCCACCGTGGGCCTGGGCATCATCGCCATCCTGCTGGGCATTCTGTTCGAGAAGATGAACGTCGCGTTCCTGGTGGGCCTGACTTTCGGCATCGCCGCGTCGACCAACTTCCCGGTGCTGATCATGGCCATGTACTGGAAAGGCCTGACCACCAAAGGCGCGATCATCGGCGGGTTTGCCGGCCTGATCTGCGCGCTGGTACTGGTGATCCTCTCGCCTGCCGTCTGGGTGACCGTGCTCGGTAATGCTCACGCAATCTTCCCGTACGACCACCCTGCCCTGTTCTCCATGCCACTGGCGTTCTTCGTCATCGTGTTGGTGTCCCGACTCGACCGCAGCGTGCGCGCCGACAAGGAGCGTGATGCTTACGCCGACCAGTTCGTTCGCGCCCAGACCGGCCTCGGTGCCGCCAGCGCTTCCAGCCATTGATTGAAAGGCACGGCCCGCTGTTGCGGCGCCGTGCCCATCGCACAACCGTCCTTTTGAGGTTCACGTTATGCCCGAATTCAACGCCCCGCTGCGCGACATGCGCTTTGTGCTGCATGAAGTGTTCGACGCCCCGGCCCTGTGGGCGCGGCTGCCGGCACTGGCCGACAGCGTCGATGCCGAGACGGCGGACGCCATTCTTGAGGAAGCCGCCAAAGTCACCTCGCACCTGATTGCGCCCTTGAATCGCAGCGGCGACGAAGAAGGCGCCCAGTGGCTTGAGGGTCAAGTCACGACCCCGATCGGCTTCAAACAGGCTTATGCCACCTACATCGAAGGCGGCTGGGTGGGCTTGTCCGGTAACGCCGATTTCGGCGGCATGGGCATGCCGAAGATGCTCGCCGTGCAATTCGAAGAAATGCTCTACGGCGCCAATTCAAGCTTTGCGCTGTATTCGGCGTTGAGCTCCGGTGCTTGCCTGGCGCTGGATGCCCACGCCAGCGACACCCTGAAAAAACTCTACCTGCCACCGATGTACGAAGGCCGTTGGGCCGGCTCCATGTGCCTCACCGAAGCCCACGCCGGCACCGACCTGGGGATCATCCGCACCCGCGCCGAACCTCAGGCCGATGGCAGCTACAGCATCACCGGCAGCAAGATCTTCATCACCGGCGGCGATCAGGACCTGACCGAAAACATCGTGCACCTGGTGCTGGCGAAACTGCCGGATGCGCCGGCCGGCCCCAAAGGCATCTCGCTGTTCGTCGTGCCGAAAGTGCTGGTCAATGCCGACGGTTCCCTTGGCGCGGCCAATGCCGTGAGTTGCGGTTCGATCGAACACAAGATGGGCATCAAGGCCTCGGCCACCTGCGTGATGAACTTCGACGGTGCCAGCGGTTGGCTGGTCGGCGAAGAGAATAAAGGCCTGGCGGCAATGTTCACCATGATGAATTACGAACGCCTGTCCATCGGCATTCAGGGGATCGGCTGCGCCGAGGCGTCCTATCAGAGCGCCGTCACCTATGCACGCGAGCGCATTCAGAGCCGTGCGCCGACCGGTGCCATTGCCCCGGACAAACTGGCCGACCCGATCATCGTCCACCCGGATGTGCGCCGCATGCTGCTGAGCATGAAAGCCATGACCGAAGGTGGCCGCGCGTTCGCCAGTTATGTCGGGCAACAACTCGATCTGTCTAAGTTTTCCGATGACGCCAAGGAACGCGACAACGCCCAAACCCTGGTCGCCCTGCTCACCCCTGTAGCCAAGGCGTTTTTCACCGACACCGGCCTGGAAAGCTGCATCAACGGTCAGCAAGTGTTCGGCGGCCACGGCTATATCCGCGAATGGGGCCAGGAACAATTGGTCCGTGACGTGCGTATCGCGCAAATCTACGAAGGCACCAACGGCATTCAGGCGCTGGACTTGCTCGGTCGCAAGGTGCTCGCCGATAAGGGCTTCGCGCTGCGCCAGTTCACCGGCGAGATCCGTCATTTCGCCCATCAGCCTGACGCGCCCTATGCCGCGCAACTGTTCGATGCCGTGCAGCGTCTGGAAGAGCTGAGCGACTGGCTGCAGGATCGGGCGGCGACCAACCGCAACGAAGTCGGCGCCGCTTCAGTGGAGTATTTGCACCTGTTCGGTTACGTCGCCTACGCCTGGCTCTGGGCGCGCATGGCTCAAGTGGCCAAGCAAAAGCTCAGCGACGACGAAGGTTTCTACGGCGCGAAAATCGCCACCGCCGACTTCTATATCCACCGCATGCTGCCGCGCATTTTGGGTCTTGAACAATCCATTCGCGCGGGCAGTGCCTCGTTGTATGGCCTGAGCGCCGAACAGTTCTAACGATTGAACCGCACGCGGCGCCACGCTCCTCTCTTTTCGGCGTTCGCGTTTTTTATTGATCAGCCCTCGCCCGTTCGGCGAGGGCCGCGGGACCTGTCTTTCCATAATAAAAACAAAGGGGCTTCACCATGGACCGTCACACCCGCTCTCTCGCTACCCGACTGCTGTTGGCCGGCGGCGTCATCAGCCTCTCGGCCCCCGCCGCTGCTGACTTTATCAAGGACAGCAAGGCGAGCCTCGAGCTGCGCAACTTCTACTTCAACCGTGACTATCGCCAGGACAACGCCGCGCAATCCAAGCAAGAGGAATGGGCGCAGGGTTTCCTGTTGCGCTATGAATCGGGCTACACCGAAGGGTTGATCGGGGTCGGTTTCGATGCCATCGGCCTGGTCGGTGTCAAACTCGACTCCAGCCCTGATCGCGCGGGGTCCGGCCTGCTCAAACGCCATCGCGACACCAGCAAAGGTGCTCAGGACGAGTACGGCGAAATGGGCGTGACCGCCAAATTGCGCGCCTCCAAGAGTGTGCTGAAGCTCGGCACCCTGATGCCGAAAGTGCCGACGGTATTGGCCAACGACTCCCGGCTGTTGCCGCAGACCTTCAAGGGCGGCCAGTTGACCTCGCTGGAAATCGAAGGCCTGACCGTGGATGCCGGGCGGCTGACGCAAGTCAACCAGCGCGATTCCTCGGACAATGAAGACATGGGCATCACACGGACCGGTGCCAAAAACATCACCAGCCGCCATGTGGACAGCGACAGCTTCGACTTCGCCAGCCTGAACTACAAATGGACCGGCAACCTCTCCACCGGTTATGCCTACGGTCATCTCGACAATTTCTATGACCAGCACATGGTCAACCTGACCTACCTGCTGCCGGTGACCACCGGCCAGTCGTTGAAGACCGATCTGCGCTACGCCCGTTCCACCGATGATGGCGGCAGTAATGTCGACAACAATGCCGTGGGCGCGATGTTCACCTACAACCTCGGCGGGCACGCTTTCGGCCTGGGTTATCAAGGCATGAGCGGCGACACCGGTTTCGCTTACATCAACGGTGCCGACGCGTTCCTGGTGAACTTCGTGCAGATTGGTGACTTCGCCAGTAAGGACGAACAGTCCTGGCAGGCCCGCTACGACTATAACTTCGCGGCTTTCGGCATACCCGGCCTGACCTTCATGACCCGCTACATCAAAGGTTCCGATATCGATCTGGGCACCAACCGCCCCGAAGGCAAGGAATGGGAGCGCGATACCGACATCGGCTATGTCGTGCAGAGCGGCCCATTGAAAAACGTTGCGGTGAAATGGCGTAATGCGACGGTGCGTTCGACCAACTTCGGCAGCGATATGGATGAAAACCGCTTGATCGTCAGTTATACCTTGCCGATCTGGTAAGTAGATCCAGTGTTACAAGGGGGGACTCGCTTAACGGCCGGTTCCCTTTTTTTTGCTGTTGGATTTGCGGTGTGAAAGCGGCCGTCTTCGCGAGCAAGCCCGCTCCCACAGGGATCTTGCGAACACTGAAGATCCATTGTGGGAGCGGGCTTGCTCGCGAAGACGGCCCCAAAGGCACCAAAGAGGCTGGACCTTACCACCCTCTTCCGACACCAACCCGCGGCAGTGGCCATAGTAGGTTAAGATGCCTGCAAACCAGGCTCGCCACGAGACGCCCCGCATGACAGACAACAGTCGGAACACGACCCGCCTGATCAAGAAGTACCCCAATCGCCGGCTGTATGACACCCACACCAGCAGTCATCTGACCCTGGCGGACATACGCCAGTTGGTCGTCGATAAGATCCCGTTTCAGGTGGTGGATGCCAAAAGTGGCGAGGACCTGACGCGCAGCATCTTGCTGCAGGTGATTCTGGAAGCTGAAAGCGGCGGTGAGCCGATCTTCACCAGCGAGATGCTGATGGGGATCATCCAGTTCTACGGCCCTTATCAGGGCGTACTCGGCAGTTACCTGGACAAAAGCATTCAGACCGTGATCGACGTCCAGTCCCAGACGGGCGCGCAGTCGTCCGAAGCCTGGAGCACGTTCATGCACCAGCAGGCGCCGGTGATGCAGGATCTGATGCGCCAGTATGTCGACCAGTCCAAGGCGCTGTATCTCAATACCCAGAACCTGTTTGGCATGTTTGGCGGCAAGCCGGATGCCGACGGCGGAACGAAAAAAAATGGCGATGGGGAATAAACCCATCGCCATCGGTGTTGCGTTACCGGTGTGACTTACTTGTTGCCGCTGGTAGCCTTGGCGCTTGCTTCCGGGGCAGCTTTCGCGGCGGCGGCAGTGGCTGCTTCGAAATTGCTCTGAGCGGCTTCGGAAGCCTGTTTCACGGCTTTCTGTGCGCTCTCAAACGCGGTACCGGCGTTCGCCAGGCCCGACTTGAACGCGGCCACAACAGGCTCGGAACCGGCCGGTGCATTCTTGCTGATCTCTTCTACAAACGCCTGCACCTGCTGGGTGCCCGCTTCAACCTGAGTTGAGGTCAGTTTGGCGATGTCCGACTGAGTACCCACGATCAACGCTTGTACCTGACGATTGAACTCGCTCAAGCGTTCGGTCTGCGCGTTCGGTTGGGTGAAAGACGCTTGCAGCTCAGCGAAGCCTTGTGGATCACGCACGGCCAGCAGCTTGCGAACGCCTTCGAAATGCTCTTCGGTGGAGTCGCGCAATGCCTTGAACTGCAACTGGCTCAGCTGTTCAACGCTGGCGAAGACTTTGCCGCTGATTTGCTGCAACAGGTCGAGGTTGGCTTTCTGAGCGGTTTGCAGTTTTTCCGAATTGAAAAAAGACATGCTTGAATCTCCTGGTACTGGAAGGCCCTGATGGGCCTGAGGACGCGATAGCGATCCGGCCAGTCATCGCGTTAGCCTTGATATTGCAGTGCACAAATCTGTTTGGCAATGGATTTTTTGTGCGCTGCAAAATAAAACTGCCCTTCTCCCCCATTAATCCCTATAAACTCCTGACAATCGAGCGTGGGCGACTTCCCATGCACGGGACCAGGAGAACACGATGGGCCAGGAAGAAAATATTGCGCTGCAAGATGAATGGCTGTCCGCACCCGCCGGATTGTTCGACCACCTCAATCATCTGCAACGCCTTAATACCCGCAATGTCCTCGACGCCGTGCAGAAGCGACAGGAAAAGACTTTCGCGCCTTTAAGCCTCGGGCAGCTCAGACAACCCACCGCTACTGACTGGCAGGACTACTTCACCGACCTCGGCCAGCGCAGCGTGCTGTTCTGGGACACCTTGCGTCAGCGCGGCGACAACACCCTGGCGCACGAACGGGCCGGGTATCCGCTGCTGCTGAAGTTCGAGCATGAAACCCTGGTCGCCGGTGCAGACCTGCCCCGCCCGGTCAATTACTCGCTGTTGCAGGTCCTCGGGAGCACCGGGCAAACGATCGACCGCAAAAAACAGCCGGTGATCATCATTGACCCGCGCGGCGGTCACGGTTCGGGGATCGGCGGTTTCAAACAGGATTCGGTCATTGGTGAAAGCCTGCGTGCCGGCCATCCCACTTACTTTATTTCCTTCAGTCACTCGCCAGCGCCCGGGCAAACCCTCGCGGACATCGTTGAAGCCCAGGCGCGCTTCCTTGAAGTCGTCAGCGAGCGACATCCCGACAGTGCCAAACCCGTGGTGATCGGCAACTGCCAGGCGGGCTGGGCGTTGATGGGGCTGGCAGCAACCCGGCCGGAATTGCCGGGCCTGATCATCGTCAATGGCGCTCCGCTGTCGTACTGGGCGGGCGTCAATGGGCGCAATCCGATGCGCTATACCGGTGGTTTGCTGGGGGGCGGCTGGATGGCGCGTCTCGGTAGCGACCTTGGCAATAGCCGTTTCGACGGCACTTGGCTGGTGAGCAATTTCGAGAGCCTGGACCCGGCCAACACCTATTGGGGCAAGTACTACCACCTGTTCAGTGAAGTCGACAGTGAGGCTGCGCGCTTTCTGGATTTCGAGCGCTGGTGGGGCAGTCCGACCCTGCTCAATGGTGAAGAGATCGAGATGATCGTCGACGACCTGTTCATCGGCAATCAGCTGTCGGGCGGCCTCGGACGCAAGAGCAGCGGGCTTGACCTCAAGCTGATCGAAGTGCCGGTGGTGGTGTTTTGCTCCTATGGCGACAACATCACCTCGCCGCAACAGGCGCTGGACTGGATCACCGACGTCTATCCCAGCGATCTCGCCCTGAAAAGTGCCGGGCGCACCATCGTCTACCTGCGCCACGCCAGTATTGGTCATCTGGGGATCTTTGTTTCCGGTGAAGTGGCCCGGCGTGAACACCGTCAATTACTCGGGGCGGTCGATGAGGTCAATGCATTGCCAGCCGGGCTGTATGAAATGCTGATTGAAGACCTGCCAGAAAACTCGAAAACGCCGTACGCCGTGCGTTTCGAACCGCGGCGTATCGCTGACATCCATGGCGATGCCAAGCCGCCCCGTGATGACGATCGCGAATTCGCCCTGGTCGAGCGCGCGTCTGTCATCAACAACGGTCTTTACGATGGATTCGTCCGTCCGTGGTTGCGCCAGTTGATCAACGAACCGAGCGCCGAACTGCTGCGCAAGGCGCACCCTTTCCATCAGCAACAAGTGATGTGGAGCAGCATGAACCCGGCGCTCTGGTGGCTGGCAGGCAGCGCCGCTCAAGTGCGCACTGATCGTCACGTCGCAAACCTGGACAACCCGTTGCTGGCTTGGCAGGAACTGTTTTCCAACCAGGTGCAGGATGCCTTGAACGGCTACCGCGATCTGCGTGATGCCGCTCAGGAAATGTGTTTTTACGGCGTGTATGGGGTACTCAATAGCTTCACCGGTAATGCACCCGGGCGAAATCTGCAGGCACATGCCGAACAGCACGACAAGGTCCTGATCGAGCGTCTGCAGGATGCCCTGCCTCTGGGCGGCCTGATGGAAGCCCTGATACGGATACTGTTTCTGCTGGGCCGCGACAGCAACGAACCGGGCAAGGACATTGTCGAGAAACTGATCCAGCAAATGCAGGTGCTGCTTCAGGACTACAGCGCCCAGCCGCTGGATCTTCGCGAAACCGTGAGCCTGCAAAAATTGCTCGTCGCCACCTACCCGCAAGAAGCCCTGCAAAGCCTGCCCTTGATGCTTCCCGAGGCCGAAGAACGCCAACAAGTGCTGGCGGCCGTGGCCAATCTGCTGCCGGAACTGCTGACCCCCAGCGGTGCGCAAACTCCGTTCTGGTGTGAGCTGCATACGCTGCTAGACGTTTCTCTGCCAGGTTTCAGCCTGACGCAACCACCCGGTGAAGCCAATGCCATCAAGGAGCCAATCCCGGTGATTACACCTGAGCCGATCAAGCAAAAAGCCCCGGTCATGACGCCCAAGCCCGTCAAACAGGAAGTGGCTAAGCCGATAGTCCCTAAGCTGACCGAGCAAAAAGCACCGGTGGTAGCGCCTGCGTCCATCAAACCGGAAGTTGCGAAACCAACGCCCCCTAAGCCGACTGAGCAAAAAGCACCGGTGGTAGCACCTGCGCCCATCAAGCAGGAAGTTCAGGCAGCGCCTCCTAAACCCATCGCACACGTTGCGAGTCCGGTAAGCAAACCCGCCAAGGGCAAAAAAGCTGCAAAAAAACCTACAGCGAAATAACGCTGGACCGCTAACGAGAACCGCGTCAGACCGGCGCGGCTTCCTCGATCTCAAACGATTCATCGGCCCGATATTGACCGGGTGTCATGCCAAACCAGCGGCTGCACGCTTTGTTGAAGCTGCTGTGGTCATGAAAACCAAGGAGATACGCCACATGCTTCATGTTGAAGTGAGAATGGCGCAGGTAGAAATCGGCCAATTGCCGGCGCACAGCGTTCTGCACGTCCTTGAATTGGGTCCCGTCCTTTTCCAGGGCGCGTTGCAGCGTTCGCTTGCTGATGCTCAGCGCCGCGGCGATCGACTCCATATCGCACTGTCCCTGACCATGGCTCAAGCGCTCGGTAATCAGCGCGCGAATCTTGCCGACAATGGAAAAACCAAACATCAGGTCCAGTTGTGCCTCGGCAAAGCTGTCATGCAGCACTGCCAACGCTTCATTGGCCATGCTCAAGGGTCGCAGCAGCTCCTGCCCGTCAAACAGAATGCTGTCGTAGGCCGAACCGAAATGCAGGTCGCAGCCAAACAGTCGTTGATGTTCGGACGTGTCCGCCGGTTCGGGATAGCTGAATTCCACGCTAAGGGGTTGCGGCAACTTGCCGTCGCCCAGCCAACGGCAGAAGCCGAGCAAAGAAGCCAACCCTGCATCGGCGTATTGCCGGGGTTTGATCGAGCCGGACTGTTGATGATCGAGCGAGGCCATTCGGTAATGCCCTTGCTCCGGGACAAAAAACAGGCTGAACCCGGTACCGATCAACGGGCTGAATCGCACCAGTCGTTCAAGCGCCCGCTTAAGGTTAAGACTCGACATCATGGTGTAACCGACGATCTGAAAACTGCCGGGGTGAAAATGCCCGTAGGCTTTCAAACCAATGTCCGGATCGCCACTGGCTTGCGCGGCCAGTTGCCACAACCGATAGATCACCCTTCGCTCACAGAGCGCCCCTGGTGTGTCCGCGAGCTGCATGTCCAGTCCAGCTTCCCGGCAGAGACTGACGACATCCAGTCCCTCAGCCGACAGCGTATTGACCAGCACGTTGGCATAGCCTGAGCTCATTCTGTACATGGCGTCCTCAATGACCTGTGGAACCGAACGTCCTGTCCGGAGCCATAACGGATCTGCGTGAATCGAATAATAAACGGCGGTTCAATCTGAAGAATTGATCTCAGTATAGGTACTGGTCATTTTTTGCCAGTGGATCGAAAAAAACCGCATGGCACCGTTGGACACCAGACAGTCACCTCCCAACACTTCCGCACGCCCCGCCAATACCGAACAATCCTCCCCCATCTTGCAGCGCAAAATACAAAAAGGAAGAGAGTGTATGAAGTCGCTTGGTCGTATTGCGTTGGTCACGGGTGGTATGGGTGGGATTGGTACCGCGATAAGCCAACGGCTGCACAAGGAAGGATTCAAGGTCATCGTCGGTTGCAGCTCTGATTCGGCCCGCAAGAACGAGTGGATTGCCGCTCAATTGGCGGCGGGTTACCAGTTCGAATGCATCTACGGCGACATCACCGATTGGGAATCGACCCGCAAGGCGTTCGAGATGGCCCGCGAACAATTCGGACCGGTGGACGTGCTGGTCAACAATGCCGGCATCACCCGTGACGCTTCCTTTCGCAAGCTCCAGCCTGAAGACTGGAACGCGGTGATCGGCACCAACCTGACCGGCCTGTTCAACACCACCAAACAGGTGATTGAAGGCATGTTGGCCAAGGGTTGGGGCCGGGTCATCAACATCTCCTCGATCAACGGCCAACGCGGCCAGTTCGGCCAGACCAACTACAGCGCGGCCAAAGCCGGTATCCATGGCTTCACCATGGCCCTGGCGCGGGAAGTGTCCGGCAAGGGCGTGACCGTCAACACCGTCTCCCCAGGCTATATCCAGACCAGCATGACCGCGGCCATTCGCCAGGACATTCTCGACACCATGATTGCGGCCACTCCGGTCGGGCGCCTTGGCCAACCTGAAGAAATCGCCTCCATCGTGGCCTGGCTGGCTTCCGATGAATCGGGCTACAGCACCGGCGCCGACTTCTCGGTCAACGGCGGCATGAACATGCAATAGGCCTGTCAGGGCATGGACGCCCTGCTTCCGCTCGACACAATTTTAATGAGGTCACGCATGAACGAAGTCGTAATCGTTGCCGCAACTCGTACCGCCATTGGCAGTTTTCAAGGTTCACTGTCCGCGATTCCCGCCACCGAACTGGGGGCGACCCTGATTCGTAGCCTGCTCGAACAAACCGGTATCGACGCTGCACAGATCGACGAAGTGATCCTCGGCCAGGTGCTGACCGCAGGTTCCGGGCAAAACCCGGCACGCCAGTCCGCCCTCAAGGCTGGCCTGCCCCATACCACCCCTGCCCTGACCCTGAACAAGGTTTGCGGTTCAGGCCTCAAGGCGGTCCAGCTCGCGGTCCAGGCGATCCGTTGCGGCGACGCCGAACTGGTGATTGCCGGCGGTCAGGAAAACATGAGCCTGGCGCCTTACGTTCTACCAAAGGCACGCACCGGCTTGCGACTGGGCCATGCGCAACTGCAAGACAGCGTGATCCAGGATGGTTTGTGGGACGCGTTCAACGACTACCACATGGGCATCACCGCGGAGAATCTGGCGCAACAGTACAGCCTCAGTCGCGAAGATCAGGACGTCTTCGCCGCGGCCTCGCAACAGAAAGCTGCCGCCGCCATCGAGGCCGGTTACTTCAAGCGTGAAATCACCCCGATCCTGATTCCTCAACGCAAGGGCGATCCGCTGGTCTTCGACACGGATGAACAACCGCGCCCGGACAGCACGCTCCAGGCTTTGGGCAACCTCAAACCCGCGTTCCAGAAAACCGGCAGCGTCACCGCCGGCAACTCGTCGACCCTCAACGATGGTGCCGCCGTGCTGATTCTGGCCAGCGCCGCCAAGGCCCTGGCGCTCGGTTTGCCCGTCCTGGCGCGCATCAAGGCGTATGCCAGTGCTGGCGTGGACCCGTCGATCATGGGTATCGGCCCAGTGCCGGCGACCCGTCTGGCATTGACGAAAGCCGGCTGGAGCCTGGACGACCTGGACCTGATCGAAGCCAATGAAGCGTTTGCCGCCCAATCATTAGCGGTCGGCAAAGAACTGGGCTGGGACACCAGCAAGGTCAACGTCAACGGCGGCGCGATTGCCCTGGGTCATCCGATCGGTGCATCGGGTGCGCGGATTCTGGTGTCGCTGGTGCATGAGCTGATTCGTCGCGATGGCAAAAAAGGCCTGGCGACGTTGTGCATCGGTGGCGGCCAGGGCGTGAGCCTGGTCATCGAGCGATAAAAGAAACACCGGACTGCTTGCTTGACTGTTAACGCGGCGCCGATACCGGCGCCGCAGTTTTTTTCTGCCCGGTTTATTCATGTGGGCAAGGAGTTCCATGGACAACAACGCGCATACTTTCAACACCTTCTGGTCAGGCCAGGTACCGTTCATTGCCTCCTTTGCAGTGCAACAATTACGGCTCTGGGTCAGTACCAATCCCTGGTTTACCGGGCAAGAATACAACGAGTGGTTCGACCTGCCGCGCGGTACGCTGGACAGCCTGCAATCGGACTATCAGCAGCAATGGGGTGAACTCGGCCAGCGCTTGCTGACCGGTCAGCCCTTCAGCTTCGAAGATCGACGTTTCGCCAGCGGGAACTGGAGCCAGCCGCTGTTCGGCTCCCTCGCGGCGTTTTACCTGCTCAACGCCGGGTTTCTCCTGAAGCTGCTGGATCAGCTGCCGATCAAGGACAAAAAACCGCGCCAGCGTCTGCTCTATCTGGTGGAGCAAGCCATTGCCGCCGGTGCACCGAGCAACTTCCTGGCCAGTAACCCCGATGCCTTGCAGCGAGCGGCGGATACCCAGGGTGTCAGCCTGCTCTCCGGCCTGTTGCACCTGGCCAGCGACCTGCAAGAAGGCAAGATGCGTCAGTGCGACAGCGGTGCCTTCAAGGTCGGCGTCGATCTGGCCAACACCCCTGGCGAAGTGGTGTTCGAGAACGAACTGTTCCAGCTGATTCAGTACTACCCGCAAAGCGAAACCCAATATAAGCGCCCGGTATTCGTCGTACCGCCGTCCATCAACAAGTACTACATCCTCGACCTGCGCCCGGACAACTCGATGGTTCGCCATCTGTTGCAACAAGGCCATCCGGTGTTTCTGATGTCGTGGCGCAACTTCGACCCGGAACACGCCGGCACCACCTGGGATGACCTGATCGAAACCGGCATCATCAAAGGCCTGCAAGTGACCCGCGAGATCAGCGGCGAACAACGGCCCAATTGCGTGGGTTTCTGCATCGGCGGCACGCTGTTGAGCTCGGCGCTGGCGGTACTGGCAGCACGCGGTGACAAGGACATCTCCAGCGTGAGCTTGCTGACGACCTTCCTCGATTACCTCGATACCGGCCCCATCGACATCTTCGTCGACGAGCAACTGGTGGCTTATCGCGAGCGCACCATCGGCGGCCTGAATGGCCCTATCGGCCTGTTCAAGGGCGAGGACATGGGCAACACCTTCTCACTGCTGCGCCCGAACGATTTGTGGTGGAACTACAACGTCGACAAGTACCTCAAGGGGCAGAAGCCGAGCGCCCTCGACCTGTTGTTCTGGAACAACGACAGCACCAACTTGCCGGGACCGATGTACTGCTGGTATCTGCGCCACACCTATTTGCAGAACGACCTGAAATCCGGCGAGCTGGATTGCTGCGGGGTCAAGCTGGACCTGCGCGCCATCGATGCTCCGGCGTACATTCTCGCCACCCATGATGATCACATTGTGCCGTGGAGAAGTGCTTACGCCAGCACCGAGCTGCTGTCCGGAACCAAGCGTTTTGTGCTGGGCGCCTCGGGGCATATCGCGGGTGTAATCAACCCACCCGCCAAGGAAAAGCGCCACTACTGGACCAACAATCGGGTCACCAAGGACCCGGAAACCTGGTTCAAGAATGCCCAGCAACATCCGGGCAGCTGGTGGAATGACTGGTTCGTCTGGCTGGCTGAACATGCCGGTGAACGCCAGCCTTCGGTGCTGCACACCGGCAACACCGAATACCCGGCGATTGAGTCGGCACCCGGGCGTTATGTGATGCAATAACACCGTCCCAATGTGGGAGCGAACTTTCAGTCACTGCAATGGTGAATGTGCCGCCGTCTTCGCGAGCAAGCCCGCTCCTACAGTGATTTCGGTGGATCACAGATTTTGCGTACACCCATCAAACCCTGTGGGAGCGGGCTTGCTCGCGAAAGCGGTTTGGCAGTCGCTGCCATAACTGGCGGAAGGCAGCCGGAGTCGAACCTGCCCGGGAACGGATGCCGTCCCCAACCGGGTTTGAAGCCCGGCCGCGCCACCGGGCGCGATTGCCTTCCTTGAAATCAGTGTTCGGCTGGCCGGGCCAGGGCATTGTCGAGGCGGATATGGCGCTTGTCGCCAAAACGTCGGGTCAAGCCGATCCGGTCGAAGTATTCGAGAATCTGGATACTGCGCTTGCGACCGAGGCCCACCGCATCGCGAAACGCCGAGACCTGAATCACCGGGTTCTCGTCAGCCAGTTGCAACAGCATAGCCGCCAATCTGCGCAGCATCGTATCGGTGTAAAACAGGTCACGCACGACCTGATGCACCAGCCCCAGCCGAGCCATCTTGCGCAGCAGCAGGCGCACCGTCACCTCATCATGCCCCAGATCGCGCACCCATGGTGGGTCGAAACCGGCGTGTTCGAACAGAGGTTGCAATTGCTGCCACAGGACTTCGTCGTCTTCGCTCAAACGCACTTGATGATCAGGCAAATGCAGCCATGGCCCGCTGGTTTTTACAGCGCCGCTGGCCACTGACTCGTCGATCAGGCTGATGAACGTCGCACGTTCCAACGCAGTACCGGAGAATCGCCGCAGGCGATCCCGGTCCGGGCCCATTTGATCCGGTTCCAGTTGATGAAAGCGCGCCAGATGTTCCAGCAAGGCGGCTTTATGGGCTTCCCAACGGGCGGCGTCGAACAGCAATGGCCCCTGGCGCGTGTCGATCATGCGCACGTCGTCGGGTAACACCCAGGTGCTGCGCGGTCGGTTGAACTGGCGCTCCAGTCGATGCGGATCGAGCCCGCTGTCGCTGTAGGCCAATAGTGCAGGCAGCACCTCTTCCATGCTGTCGGTGGTGGCCAGCGCCTGCAGTTGCGCCAGGCGTTCGGGACTGCGGCGTTGTCGGGTCGGTGGGAACGGGTCGAGAACCCGACCGCCGCCGTGGGTGCGTTGGGCACTCTGGTCACGCAGGATCAAGGGATCGCCCTTCACCGCATGCACCGGTGTATTCAGCAGAATCTGCGCAAACATCCGCCCACCCGGTGCCAGGCTGGACCCCTCCAGCAAAGCCACCCTACCCGTCACATCCTGCGTGCCCAGGTGAACATGCACCGGTTGAAAGTGCTCGAAAGCCCGAGGCTCCCCGGGCAGTAACTGCATGGCGATATCCAGACGCTGGGTCGGTGCATACAGCCAGTCGCTGAGCAACCAATGGCCACGGTGAATCTGCTCCAGCGCCAGGCGCTCGGCACTCAGGTTCAGTGCCACCCGCTGGCCCGCCATCGCCGTGTCCGCTGCCTGGTTCTGTGCATGCAGGCCACGCACCCGAACAGGTTTGCCATGTGGGCCGAGCACCAGCGAATCACCCACTGCGACCTGCCCGGACAACGCCGTGCCGGTCACCACAATACCCGCCCCGGCCACGCTGAACGCACGATCAATCGCCAGGCGAAAACCGCCGTTGGTTCTGCGTTGAAGCACTTCTTTTTGAGCATCGAGCAAAGCCCGGCGCAACGCTTCGACCCCCTCGCCGGTGACACTCGACAACGCAAGCTGCGACGCGCCGGCATATGGCCCGGGTGCCAATAACGTTTCGATTTGTTCGCGGACGGCCTGCACTTGGGTCGCCTCCACACGATCGCATTTGGTGATGGCGATCAGCGCCCGAGGGATGCCCAGCAATTCGACGATGGCCAAGTGTTCACGAGTCTGGGGCATGACCCCGTCGTCAGCCGCCACCACCAACAACACCAGATCAATGCCCTGCGCCCCGGCGAGCATGTTGTGGGTGAAACGTTCATGGCCGGGCACGTCGATAAAACCGGTCAGCGCCGACCCGGGTTCGAGCGCGGCGTAGAGATAGCCCAAGTCGATGGTCATGCCGCGTTCGCGTTCTTCCCGGCGTCGGTCGCCAGCCTGGCCGGTCAATGCCTGGAGCAAGGCCGTCTTGCCATGGTCGATGTGCCCAGCCGTGCCGACAATCACCCTTCCCGTTCCTCCTGCTTCAGTTGATCGAGTTGAGCCAGCCACGCCGGCTCGTCGTCCAGTTGCCGCAGGTCCAGCCACAACGCGTCGTCGTCGATGCGCCCGAGCACTGGAATTGTCAATTGTCGAAACGCCGCTTCCAGGTCAAGCAATCGCCGTCCGCGCAGGCGCTTGCTGGTGTTCGGTCGAACGCATAAAGCGGCACTCGGCAAGCGCGCCACCGGCTGACTGCCGCTGCCGATCATGCCCAGCGCCGGCAAGGCGCTGACGCTCCAGCCATCACCCAACACCTGTGCCAGCGAAGGTTGCAGGCATTCGGCTTGAGCGAGGATGTCGGCCTGCGACCGAGTGAGCAGGCGCAGACTCGGCAGGCGTTCGGCGAGTCGATCAGGATCGCGGTACAAACCCAGTACGGCTTCAAGGGCGGCCAAGGTCAGTTTGTCGACTCGAAGCGCGCGTTTGAGCGGGTTCTTCTTGATCTTCGCGATCAGGCCCTTGCGCCCGACAATCAGCCCGGCCTGCGGACCACCGAGCAGCTTGTCGCCGCTGAAGGTAACGATGTCCGCGCCGTCGAGCAGGGCCTGGCGCACCGTTGGTTCGGCGGGCAAGCCCCAGCGGGTCAGGTCCAGCAGGCTGCCACTGCCCAAATCTTCGAGCAACGGCAGCCCGTGCTGGTGGGCCAGTTGTGCCAGTTCCGCCGTCGGCACGCTCGTGGTGAAACCCTGGATGTTGTAGTTGCTCGCGTGTACCCGCATGACCAGGCCGCTGCGTGGGCCAATGGCCGCTTCGTAATCGCGAGCGTGCGTGCGGTTGGTGGTGCCGACTTCGTGAAGCTTAACCCCGGCCCGCGCCATGATGTCCGGTATACGAAAGGCTCCGCCGATTTCAATCAGTTCGCCCCGGGAAATAATGCCTTCCTTGCGCGCGCCCAGGCTGTTGAGTGTCAGCAACACGGCGGCCGCGTTGTTGTTGACCACGGTCACCGCCTCGGCGCCGGTCAGTTCACGAATCAGGCCTTCGATCAGGTCGTCTCGATCGCCGCGTTTGCCGCTGTGCAGATCGAATTCCAGATTGAGCGGATAGCGGGCGGCCATTTGCACGGCTTCGATGGCTTCCTCCGGCAACAACGCTCGCCCCAGATTGGTGTGCAGCACCGTGCCGGTGAGGTTGAACACTCGCCGGACCTGGCTGCGATGCTGCATGGACAGGCGTTCACCCGCCCTGCCCGCCAATACATCGGGGGCGACTTCAACCGCGTCGAGTTGCCCTGACAGCACCGGTTCCCGCAGGTCGTCGAGCAATTGCCGCAGGCTGGCCAGCAGCGCGTCACGCCCGTAGCGCTCGGCCAGCGGCTGGCATGCAGGATGACGCAACAGGCTGTCGATGGAAGGCAGCCGCACGGCTTGAAGGGTTGATCTGGAGGACATCAGGCGCTCCCGCAAACGTTGACCGTCGCGCCTGAGTGTAGCCGTTATGCTTAATCGCCTCCGGGTGCCAGCAACAGATTCGGTGCCGGACGCTGGTAGTTTTCCTGTTCCAGGCGCATGTCCAGCAGCAGGCTGGTCAGGTCCGCCGAGAGCGCTTCGGCGTCGGCGTCGTTTTCCAGGTAAAGCAGTTTCAAATAGCTGCGACAGCCGGGGCAGACTTCCGCGCGCAACGGTGCCTGATTGGCAGCGTGACGGTCGTCATCGAGGCTGACGTATTCCAGCCCTTTGCTCTGTTCGCAATACACGCATTTGACCCGCACCACATGCCATTCGCAGGCGCACAGCGAGCACACCAGATAGCGCAATCCGTTGTATTTGCCGCGGTGACGAATCACACCAGCCATGGCCGGCGAACCACAGGCCGGGCATTGACTGAGGCTGTCACCGGGTTTGAGTTCCAAGTGGGGCGTGCTTAGCAGCCAATGGCTCCAGGCTGCCTGCAATGCGGCGCCGAGAAACGGCACCAACGCCGTCGGCAGCAGCGCGAATTGGCCGCTGACCAAGGCAATCGCCCAGGCCTTGAGTTGCCCGGCATTGGCACTGCGCAACGTCGCCAGCGCTTTCTCTACTGCTGGTTGCACCGGTGGCGAGTAACGCTGCAACAACGCTTGCAGATACGGCAACCAATTGTCTTCGCGCACCAGGCTGTCGGCAGCGAACGGTGGCAAGCCATGTTGCTGGCACACCTTGAGGCGTTCAGGATCTGGCAGGGACGTCACAGGCGGATCATCGAGCAAACGCTGCTGCGCGTGACACAAGCTCGCCACCAGCCGCAGGTAATCCGCCAGCGGATGACCCTCGGCCAGACGCTCCAGTCGCGATGCGCGCAAGGTGAAGAGGTTTTTCGGCGGCAGATACAGAAACGGCGGTGAGCTCGCCGCCGCTTCGATCTGCCCAGGCTCGAGGATCGTTGCCAAGGGGTTATCCTTTTTTGTTGACCGGTCGGTCGGGGTGCTCGTCTCGGGTCACTTCCCGGTACCAGAGTTCATGGTGTTTCCTTGCCCAGGCGCGACTGACCCCGCCATGTAGCATGGCGCTGACCGAACCCTTGATCCAGATCCCGGCATAGATGTGGACGATGATGCTCAGCACCAGAATGAAACCCGCCAACGCATGCAGCAGCATGGCCCAGCGAATACTGGTGATGCCGAAGTACTCGCTGAAATAAGCGCGCCAGATCACCAGCCCACTGAACAACAGCACCAACATGCAGATCAGCAACACCCAGAACAGCAACTTCTGCCCCGGGTTGTATTTGCCGATCGCCGGCACGCCTTCCTCCTCGTTTCGCACCACCCGCCCCACGCGCCGCAGCCACAGTCGGTCGTTGCTGATGAAGTAATTCGCCCGCCAGAACTGAATCACCAGGCCGAGGAACAGCACGAACATCAGCACGCCCATGAACGGGTGCAGGATGCGTGTCCACGGGCCGCCACCGAACAAATGACTCAGCCAGAACAACGCCGGATGAAACAACGCCAGGCCTGACAACGCGGCCATCAAAAACAGAATCGCCACCAGCCAGTGATTGGTGCGCTGCCCAGAGGTGTAGCGCAGGATCGGTTTGTCGTTCATGGCCTGTCCTCCCCCTTCGGATCGTAGATGTGCACCGACGGATCGACTTCATGCACCGCTGGATCGACGCTGGTCGGATGTTCATCCTCCTCGACCAGTTGTGGCCCGACGCGCACGTAATGGAAGAACCCGGCCAGCACCGCCAGCCCCATGGCCAGTAACCCCAAGGGCTTACTCACGCCTTTCCACAACTCCACCAGCGGGCTGATGGTCGGGGCGCTCGGCAGGCCGGCATACAACGTCGGCGTGTCTGCATGGTGCAACACGTACATGACGTGGGTGCCACCAACCCCTTCAGGGTCGTACAGACCGGCGTTGTCGAAGCCGCGGCTCTTGAGATCGACGATGCGTTCCGCGGCGTGTTCCTTCATGTCCTGCTTGGTGCCGAACACGATGGCGCCGGTCGGACAGGTCTTCACGCAGGCCGGTTCCAGCCCCACCGCCACCCGGTCAGAACACAGCGTGCACTTGTAGGCCTTGTGATCTTTTTGTGAGATGCGCGGAATGTTGAACGGGCAACCGGTGATGCAATAGCCGCAGCCGATGCAATGATCCTGGTCGAAGTCGACGATGCCGTTGGCGTGCTTGATGATCGCCCCCGGACTCGGGCACGCCGCCAGGCAACCGGGTTCGGCGCAATGCATGCAGCCGTCTTTGCGAATCAGCCACTCCAGATTGCCGGCGTCGGTTTCATGCTCGGTGAAGCGCATCAAGGTCCAGGTTTCTGCCGTGAGGTCCTGGGGATTGTCGTAGGTGCCAAGGGTGTGGCCGACATCGTCGCGCAGTTCGTTCCATTCCGAACAGGCGACCTGGCAGGCCTTGCAGCCGATGCACTTGGTGGTGTCGATCAGCTTGGCCACTTCCTCCTGATTGCGGACCGAAGACGGGACGGTGGTGGTGGCCGAACGGGCGATGATGTCTTGGCTGGCCATTTAGACTTTCTCCACGTTGACCAGGAATGACTTGGATTCCGGGGTCTGAGTGTTGCCATCGCCGAGGAACGGCACCAGGGTGTTGGTCAAATACCCGTGGCGCGTCAGCCCGGTAAAGCCCCAGTGCAACGGGATACCGATCTGGTGCACCACCTGATTGTTGACTTGCAACGGACGGATCCGCTTGGTCACCACCGCCACCGCTTCTATGTGCCCGCGCTTGCAGCTGACCCGCACCCGGTCGCCGGCCACGATGCCTTTTTCCTTGGCCAGCACCTCGCCGATCTCGACGAATTGCTCGGGCTGGGAGATCGCGTTGAGCTTGCAGTGCTTGCTCCAGAAGTGGAAATGCTCGGTCAGCCGATAGCTGGTGGCGGCATATGGATAATCCTTGGCCACGCCGAGGGAGTCCCACACCGAATCGAAGATCCGCGCCGCCGGATTACTGGTGGCCTTCTTGTTTTCCGGGTGCAGCGGGTTGATGCCGATAGGAGTTTCGAACGGCTCGTAGTGCTCGGGGAATGGCCCTTCGTTCATCTTGTCGACAGCGAAGAATCGCGCCACGCCTTCGGGGTTCATGATGAACGGATTCATCCCGGCTTCCGGTGCCGAGTCGGCCTTGAAGTCCGGCACGTCGGTACCGGCCCAGACTTTGCCGTTCCACCACACCAGTCGCTTGTTCTCCGCCCACGGCTTGCCTTGCGGGTCGCACGAGGCACGGTTGTAGAGAATCCGTCGGTTCGCCGGCCACGCCCAGGCCCAGCCTTGGTGTTGGTGCATGCCGTACGGGTCGCTGTTGTCGCGCCGGGCCATCTGGTTGCCCGTCTCGGTCCAACTGCCGCAGAAAATCCAGCAACCGGAAGCGGTGCTGCCATCGTCCTTGAGCAAGCCGAAACCGGGCAGTTGCGAATTGCCCTTGATCGCCACACCGGTAGCGTCGGTAAAGTCCGTCGTGGCGTAGCCGTTGATTTCCTTGGCCAGTTCTTCCGGCGAAGGTTCCTCGGCAATCTTGTATGGCCAGGACAGTTTGAGGATCGGCTCGGCATAAGCGCCGCCGTTGGCCTGGTAACGCTGGCGCAGGCGTATGAACAGCTCGCTCATGATGCGCACGTCGGTGCGGCTTTCACCCGGGCCGTCGGCACCTTTCCAGTGCCATTGCAGCCAGCGGCTGCTGTTGACCAGCGAGCCGTCTTCTTCGGCGAAACAGGTGGTGGGCAGGCGAATCACCTCCGTCTGGATGCCCGCTGTTTCCACATCGTTGTACGGCCCGACGTTGCGCCAGAATTCCGAGGTTTCGGTGGACAGCGGGTCCATTACCACCAGCCATTTCAATTTGGCCAGTGCCGCCATCACACGGTTCTTGTCGGGCAACGCGGCGATGGGGTTGAAGCCCTGGCACATATAGCCGTTGACCTTGCCCTGGCCCATCAGGTCGAACACTTTCAGGATGTCGTAGTTGGGGATGTCGAGTTTCGGCAGGTACTCGAAAGCCCAATTGTTTTCAACTGTGGCATTGGCGCCGTACCAGGCTTTCATCAGGCTGACGTGGAATTTGCTGTAGTTCTGCCAGTAGGACAGTTGCCCCGGACGCAAAGGTGTTTGCGTGCGCTTGGTGATGTAGGCGGTGTAATCCTGCTCGGCATCGCCGGGCAAGGTCAGATATCCCGGCAGTGCGTTGGACAACAGGCCCAGGTCCGTCAGTCCCTGGATATTGGAGTGCCCGCGCAAGGCGTTGACGCCCCCGCCCGGCATGCCGACGTTGCCCAGCAGCAATTGCACCATTGCCGCGCTGCGGATGATTTGCGAGCCGATCGAGTGCTGCGTCCAGCCCAGGGCATAGAGAATCGTCATGGTCTTGCCCGGTTGCGAGCAAGTGGCGATTTCTTCCCAGATTTTTTGCATGGCATCGACCGGCATCCCGCAAATCTGGCTCGCCAGTTCGATGTTGTAGCGGCTGTAATGCTGCTTCATCAATTGGTAAACGCAGTGCGGGTCTTGCAGCGTCGGGTCGACCTTGACGAAGCCGTCCTCACCGAGTTCATAGCCCCAGCCGGACTTGTCGGTGTAGCTGCGCTTGGCGACGTCGTAACCGCTGAAGATGCCATCCTCGAAGCCATAGCCCGCTTTGACGATGAACGACACGTCGGTGTAGTTGCGCACGTATTCGTGCTGAATCTTGTCCTCAGTCAGCAGGTAGTTGATCAGCCCGCCCATGAAGGCGATGTCGGTGCCGGTGCGAATCGGTGCGTAATAGTCGGCCACCGAAGCGGTCCGGGTGAATCGCGGGTCGATCACGATCAGCCGCGCCGCGTTGTGCGCCTTGGCTTCGGTCACCCATTTGAAACCGCACGGGTGCGCTTCTGCTGCGTTGCCGCCCATCACCAGGATCAGATTCGCGTTGGCGATATCGGTCCAGGTATTGGTCATGGCTCCACGGCCATACGTCGGGGCAAGACTTGCCACCGTCGGGCCGTGTCAGACGCGCGCCTGGTTATCAAATGACAGCATGCCGAGGCTGCGAACAACCTTGTGGGTGATGTAGCCCGCTTCGTTGGACGCTGCTGACGCTGCGAGGAAACCGGTGGTCAGCCAGCGGTTTACCGTTTCGCCCTCATCGTTCTTCTCGATGAAGTTGGCGTCGCGGTCGGCCTTCATCAGGTCGGCGACGCGATCCAGTGCTTCATCCCAGGAGATCCGCGTCCACTCGGTGCTGCCGGGTTTGCGTACTTGCGGGTATTGCAGGCGACCGGGGCTGTGAATGAAGTCCAGCAGGCCCGCGCCTTTGGGGCAAAGGGTGCCGCGGTTGACCGGGTGATCGGCGTCGCCCTCGATATGGATGATGTTTTGCGCGACATTCTTGGCGGTATCACCCTGGCTGTACATGATCAACCCACAGCCGACCGAGCAATACGGGCAGGTGTTGCGGGTTTCATGGGTGTGGGCGAGCTTGAAGTGGCGCACCTGCTCGGCGAAGGCCGGCGCCGGGGCCATGCCCAGCGCGCCCAGGCTCGAGCCCGCAAGGCCGATACCAGCGACCTTGAAGAACTGACGACGGTTGAGGTCCATCGTGCACTCCTGATCAGGTGGAGACCCGGTACTTATGCCGGGTTTTTCTGGACAATCACGGTTGCGACAGACTGGCTGCCGACACTTCAAACTTTAGACAAAGTGTTGGCCCGCTGTGTGAAAACCGACCGCCGGCCGTTTGTCGGTCATGAATCGGTAGGCTCGAAACGTGTGAGAGCGGGCTTGTCCGCGATGACGGCCGCACATTCAATATGGACGGCGACTGACCCACCGCTATCTCGGGCAAGCCCGCTCCCACAAGCTTTGTGTTGTTTGGAACAATCCCGCCATCGCGAGCAGGCTCGCTCCCACAGGTCTTGGCGATTATCATGACTGCCGAATTAATCCCGGCCTTTATGAGATGAGCATGACTTTCGAATTTGATCAGGTGTTCGACCGCCACAGCACCGGCAGTACCAAATGGAGCCGTTACCCGGCCGACGTGTTGCCGATGTGGGTCGCCGACATGGACTTCGCCGCGCCGCCGGTGATCATCCAGGCCCTGCAAAAACGTCTGGAACACCCGTTGCTCGGCTACAGCGTGGCCCAGGATGACCTGCGCAATGCCATCGTTGCAGACCTTTGGCACAAATACGCCTGGCGTGTAGAGCCGCGAGAACTGATTTTCCTGCCGGGTGTGGAATCGGGTTTCAACATGGCCCTGAAGGCGTTGGTCCAGCCGCAACAGAACGTGGTGGTGCAGGTTCCCAACTATCCGCCGCTGCGCCATGCGCCAGGGCATTGGGGACTGAATAAAGTCGAGCTCGAATTCGATCCACTGGCTGACGGCACCTACGCCACGCCGCTCGATACCTTGCGTCAGTCCCTGGAAGGTGGCGGTGCGCTGCTGCTGAGCAATCCGCATAACCCGCTGGGCAAGGTGTTCCCACGGGAAGAGCTGCAAGCCCTCGCCGCTGTCTGCCTGGAACAAGACGCCTGGATCATCTCCGACGAAATCCACGCCGAGCTGTGCTTCGACGGTCGCAAACACGTTCCCATGGCATCGCTGAGCCCTGAGATTGCCCGACGCACCATCACGCTGATGTCGGCGAGCAAGGCCTACAACATCGCCGGGCTGAAAACCTCGTTCATGATCATTCAGGACCGCGCCGTGCGCGAGCGCGTCAACCACGCCCGTTGCGGCATGGTCGACAGCGTCAATCCACTGGGGATGGAAGCCACCCGCATTGCCTACAGCGAAGCCGCACCGTGGCTGGCCGAACTCATGAGTTATCTGCAGGCCAACCGCGATTACCTGGTCGACGCCGTTCGCACCCGGTTGCCGGGAGTCACCATGAACGTGCCCCAAAGCACTTACCTGGCGTGGCTCGATTGTTCGGCACTGGGGCTGGACAACCCGCAGCAGTTTTTCCTGGAGCAGGCCAAAGTCGGGCTGAGTCCGGGGCTGGATTTCGGCGATCAGAACCAACAGTTCGTACGCCTGAACTTCGGCTGCCCACGGGCCTTGCTGGAAGAAGGCATTGCGCGGATGGAGCGTAGTTTGCTCAATCGCAAGGCCTGATCCGAGCTCAAACACAACAAAGATCCCCTTGTGGGAGCGGGCTTGCTCGCGAAGGCGGAGTGTCAGGCGACTGAGAGGTTGACTGACACACTGACTGCGCGAGCAAGCCCGCTCCCACAGGGGGTTGGGGTGATTTGAAAGTTTGAGCAGCCCTCTGAAATCCAACCGAACTCAAGCCAAAAGACCGGGGTCAACCCTCAACGAGCAACCTCTTCGCTCGATCCTTTTACATTGAGACCGGAGATTTCCCGATGACTGACTATCCAAAACCTCCCTTCCCCAAACAGCCCCAGGCTGTCCCCGGTTCCCAGAAAAAAATGGAACCGTACCCGGATTGCGGCGAGCAGAGTTACAAAGGCTCGGGCCGGCTGGACGGCAAGATCGCCCTGATCACCGGCGCCGACAGCGGTATCGGTCGCGCGGTGGCGATTGCCTTTGCCCGCGAAGGCGCGGATGTCGTCGTGGCCTACCTCAATGAACATGAAGACGCGCAGGAAACCGCACGTTGGGTCGAGCAGGCCGGTCGTCAATGTCTGTTACTGCCCGGTGATCTGGCGCAGAAAGCGCAGTGCCAAGCCCTGGTGGACAAGACGGTCGAACGCTTCGGCCGGATCGATATTCTGGTCAACAACGCCGCGTTCCAGATGACCCATGAAAACCTCGAAGATATCCCGGACGAAGAATGGGTGATGACCTTCGACGTCAACATCACAGCCATTTTCAGGATTTGTCAGGCCGCGCTGAAGCACATGAAACCTGGCAGTTCGATCATCAACACCAGCTCGGTCAACTCCGACATGCCCAAACCCACCCTCCTCGCTTACGCCACGACCAAAGGCGCGATTGCCAACTTCACCGCCGGCCTGGCGCAAATGCTCGGGCCGAAAAACATCCGGGTGAACTGCGTGGCACCGGGGCCGATCTGGACGCCGCTGATCGTCTCGACCATGCCAGACGAAGAGGTTCAGAATTTCGGCGGACAAACACCGCTCGGCCGCCCCGGCCAACCTGTCGAGTGCGCGCCGATCTATGTGCTGCTGGCCTCGGATGAGGGCAGTTACATTACCGGCCAACGTTACGGGGTCACGGGTGGCAAACCGATGCTTTGAGCGCAGTATTTGAGTCAGTGACAAACCTGTGGCGAGCACGCTCGCTCGCCACAATCAGGATTGCTCTTAAGCGATCACCGAAATCTTGCCGTTGCGTTCAAGGATCGCGAACTTGATTTGCTCAAGGGTCTCGATGCCCTGACTCGAGCGTGCGGCTTCCATAATATCGGCCTCGATCGGCAATCGGGCACACCGATCACGCTGATCTGCATCGGGTGGGACGATCCGTTGCGGTGGAACATTTCGTATTGCACCCTGACTTTGCCATCAGAGCCGTGAACGTCCCGGCTGCTCAACGGCCCCCGTGAAAACAACTCGAGCAGTGCCAGCTACACCAACAACACCAAGACATACCAGCCCCAACGTTCGAACCGCCAGACCTTGACCTGATGCGCCATGTCTTCACGAACGGGATAGTCGCGGCTGTGGTAATCGGTATGGCCTGAATCATCGTTCATGGCGTGCGTCCCTATCCTTGCTCACCGGCCAACGCCCGTTGATGGAAATGCGGCAGCAACTTCAACGCGTGCTCCGCGGCCCATAACTGGACCTGGCAACGCGTGCCGAAAAATCGCTGTTGTCGACTGAATACACTGCGCCCCTGCTCGGTCTGGTAGGCCCAGGCGAAACAAATGGTGCCGGCGGGAATGCCATCGATATCTTCCGGCCCGAGGATGCCGGTGGTCGCCACCGCAACATTGGCCGTGCTGTCGCGCAGCGCACCCAACGCCATTTCCCGAGCGACTTCACAACTGGTCAGGTTGAAGGTCTCGATCGTATAGGGGCTGACGTGGAGCAATCGTTGCTTCGCCTCTGGGGAATAGACCACATATCCACTTTCGATCAGGTCGCCACTGTGGGGAATCTCCGCCAGCAGCGTGACGATTTTTCCAGCCGTACACGATTCTGCGGTGGTCAGCAGCAAGTCGTTTTCACGCAAATACTCGACCACGGATTGGCTGACGCTCATGGCAAATCATCCAGACAGAAAGCTGATCGGTTGACCTTCACCGCGTCTAAACATTCCCTCTATCGGCGCACGCTCGGGTCAGGAGATAAAAAATGAACCCCTGGCAAAACTCGCCCCTCAATACGTTTAGGGACCCTGTCACGGGCCGCTCCCCGATCAGGAGGTCGTCATGTCCGCACCTATCGTCGTCAAGCTGTTTACCCAACCGAACTTCGCGTGGACGGATATCCGCAAGGAAGAGGAAGCGCATCCGCGCCACTATCTCGCTCACTTGCTGCTGCTCGCCTTGATCCCCGCCGTGTGCCTGTTTATCGGGACCACGTATGTGGGCTGGAGCCTGGCCGAGAACGAAACGGTGAAACTCAGCGCCAGCAGCGCAATGCAACTGTGTGTAATGCTCTACGTGACCATCGTCGCCGGAGTGGCGCTGATGGGGTTGTTCATCCGCTGGATGTCGCGCACCTTCGACGCACGACCGACCGTCAATCAATGCATCGGGTTTGCGGCCTACACCGTGACGCCGTTTTTCCTCGCCGGCATTGCCGGTCTGTACCCGAGCCGCTGGCTGGCGATCACGGTGCTGGGCGCGGCCTCCCTCTATTCGACCTTCCTGCTGTTTGTCGGTCTGCCGACGTTCATGCACGAACGCAAGGAACAAGGCCTGCTCAATGCCGCGTGCGTCTGGGGGGTTGGATTGTTGGTGCTGGTCACCATTCTGGTGGAAATGATCCTGATCTGGTTCAACGTGCTGACGCCTGAATATATTCGCGCGACCGTCGGTTGATGACCCGCCCCCCTGCATCCCGGCCCGCACCTGTTGAGTATCGCGCATGAGCTTCATTGTGTGGGTAGCGGTGCTGGGGGCCGTGTTGCTGACACTGGCGCTGACGTCGTCGTACCTGCGCTGGATGCCGGTGACCACGTCGGCGGTGTGCCTGGTGCTGGGCGTCGCCATCGGGCCGGCGGGGCTCGGCTTGTTGAAACTGGACACGGAAGACGCATCGATCTGGATGGAGCACCTGACGGAAGTCGCGGTGGTGTTCTCCCTGTTCGTCTGTGGCTTGAAGTTACGCTTGCCGCTCCGGGAGAAGAACTGGCGGATAGCAATCGGCCTGGCGGTTCCGGTCATGGTGTTGACCATTGCCGGCGTCTCATTGCTGCTGCATTACGGTTTCCAGGTGACGTGGGGCGCGTCCGTGCTGATCGCCTCGATTCTGGCGCCGACCGACCCCGTGCTCGCCGCCCTGGTGCAAGTCAACGACGCCCGGGACGATGACAGCGTGCGGTTCGGCCTTTCCGGTGAGGCCGGGCTCAATGACGGGATCGCGTTTCCGTTCGTGATCCTTGGGCTGCTCCTGTTGCAACACGAGGGCAACCCTGGCTGGTTGGGCGATTGGGCATTGCGCAGCGTGCTGTGGGCGGTCCCCGCCGGGTTACTAACCGGCTACTGGATGGGCCGTGGCATTGGCCTGGTGACCCTGTCACTGCGGATCAAAAATGACGACAGCACCCTGTCTCCCAACGATTACCTGGCCCTGGCGCTGATCGCCCTGGCGTATGTCGTGGCCGAGTCAATCCACGGTTACGGGTTTCTGTCGGTGTTCGCCGCGGGCCTGGGCCTGCGCCGGGCGGAGGTCAAGTCCACCGGCGATGCCGCGCTGCCCGCCGAGCATTTGGTACAGCCCGTGGTCGGTCATCAGAACGTCGAGCCGCAGCACGCCGTCCATGGCGATACCGACCAGCTCGAAGACTCGCAGGTCGCGGCGGGCATCATGATGGGCGATATGCTCGCGTTCGGCAGTCTTGTGGAGCGGGCCATGGAAGTGTTTCTGGTCACGCTGCTCGGCGTTGTGCTGATTGCACACTGGGACTGGCGAGCGCTGCTGATCGGTGGCGTATTGTTTGGCCTGATTCGACCGCTGAGCGTTTTCGTCATGCCCTGGGGCAATTTGCTGGACCGTCACCAGCGCATGGTGATCGGCTGGTTCGGCATACGCGGCATCGGCAGCCTTTTTTACTTGTTCTATGCCTTGAATCACGGATTGGGGCCGTCGGTCGCAACGCTGTGTACCGACCTGACATTGTCTGTGATCGCGCTGAGCATCCTTGTCCATGGGCTCAGTACTCAACCGATCCTTGCCCGGTATGAACGGCGCAAGAAACAGGTAATTTGATTTTTTATCTGTGTTTTCACGACAGAAATATCGAATTTTCACGCTGATAAATTTGAAATCCTTTGGCAATCCGGCAGGTCACAACCTTAATCCTGCCCGGCTTTTATACGGCGGGACTCGCCAGGTTCGGTTCCCCTGCGGCGTCGATGCCTATTAAAAGGGACCTCGAAAATAAGGTGCTGGTCATGATCCACTATTCCACCTGCGAAGAAATCAAAGCCTGCCGAGCGTTCGCCCTGGAACGCAATCGTCAAATGTTCGAAGAAGCACAGGCGTTGAGCCGCAGCGCCTATGAGTTGCTGGAGGGCAGTGAACTGGACGGGGAATTGTTTGATCGTTACCAAGCCATGCGCAGGAAAGCCGACTTGAAGTTCGAGGAAGCAATCGGGCACTTACGCGTGCTCAACGAGGACTTTCCACCGATCTCGATATCCACGAACAACGCTCATCGATTGCACCCGCCGCTCGAATCCAGAGCATGAAATCAAGAGCCCGGCCCATTCGCCGGGCTTCTTTTTGCCCGGGGTATCAAACCTCCACTGCGAACTGCATGAGTCAATTTCCGGACTCATGCAGCCTGCACGACTTCAGTTCGCCATCAGCGATTCCAACCCGTTGTTTTTCATAAAAAATATCGCTCGACAAAAGCGGCACGACAAATGCTCAAGGACTATGAGCGACCTTCGGCCATGAGACCGTTCGCGCTCACCCCCGTGACTATTCGAGAGACTCGACCATGAACGCCATAGACCTGTTGAAAGCCGACCATGAACGCGTAAAAGGCATCCTGACCCAGTTGAGTGAATCCACTGAGCGCGGGATTAAAAAGCGCACAGAGTTGCTGGCCAAGCTGGAAATGGAAATCAGCATCCACACCCGCCTGGAAGAAGAAGTCCTGTACCCGGCGTACAAGAAGGCCGGGGGCAAGGAGCAAGATGTGATGTATTACGAAGCCAAGGAAGAACACCGCACCGTTGATTCACTGGTGTTACCCGACCTGAAAGTCACCGACCCGTCCACCCCTGAATTCGCCGGTCGGGTGAAAGTGGTCAAGGAACTGCTGGAGCACCACATCGAAGAGGAAGAAACGGAAATGTTTCCCCAGGCCAAAAAGCTTCTGGGCAAAGCAACCCTGGAAGAATTGGGGGCGCAAATGGAAAGCTTGAAAGCCCAGTACAAAAAAGAAATGAGCGCGGCCAATCTGGCGGCTTGATCCCGGTGCAAAATCCTTGTGGGAGCGGGCTTGCTCGCGAAAATGGAGAATCAGCCAATATCAATGTCGACTGACACGCCACTTTCGCGAGCAAGCCCGCTCCCACAGGTCGTATACGCTTTACACCTCTAGCTGCTCATCAGGGGGTGAAATGGATTATCTCGATTGGGTGCAATGGCCAGCGATGCTGGTCACGGTTTTGGCAGCGTGGTTGATTGGTTCACAAACCCCTTCGCGCAGGGTTTCAGGTTTCATCTGCTTTATTGTCAGCAATGTTTTATGGGTGATATGGGGTTACCACACCCATGCCTACGCGCTGATCGTGTTGCAGTTTTGCCTGTGTGCCATGAACTTGCGCGGATTCAAGAAAAACGCGGACGCCGGTACTGAACATTGAGCGCGCAGTCACTTCATGGCCGAAGCAATGATCTCCACCAGATTGAGTTGGGTGAAGGGTTTGGATAAGCGCGGGAGCCGGGTCGCAAACCCTTCCAGCCGCTCAGCGTAACCAGTGGCGAGAATGATCGGCACGTTCGGTTTTATCATCCGGATAGCCTGTGCCAGTTGCGCGCCACTCATCTGCGGCATGGCCATGTCCGTGATGACCAGGTCAATGTTCTGCTCACTATCGAACAGTTCCAGCGCCTGTGCACCGGATACCGCACTGATCACCCGGTGCCCGAGGTCCTCAAGTAACAGGCTGGTACTGGTCAACACCAGACTATCGTCGTCCACAACCATGACGCACAGACGGGGCACCGTCACTGCGGGCTCTTCCTCGACAACGGGTTTGGTAACCGGGTCGCCCGTGGCTATGGGTAACCACAGTTCGGCGGTGGTGCCTTTGTCCTTCTGACTCTTGAGAATGAATCGCCCGCCCAGTTGCTCGATAAAACCGTGAACCATCGACAACCCCAGGCCCGTACCTTTGCCGACACCTTTAGTGGTGAAAAACGGGTCCTTCGCTGAAGCCAGCGTGGCCTCATCCATGCCTTCACCGGTATCAGTGACGCTCAGGCAGACATAACGACCCGGCACCAGCGATAACCTGGCCTGATCGTGAACGTCTTCTGATCGGGTACTGATGGTGATCTTTCCCCCATGAGGCATGGCATCACGGGCGTTTGTCGCCAGGTTCAGCACCGCCAGTTCGAGTTGGTTGGCGTCGGCCAGCACGGGTTCAAGTTCTGGGGAAAAGCGGGTATCGAGGTTCACCGAAGGCCCGAGGGAGCTACGCAACAGACCGGTGATACCTTGCACTAGCGCGGGTATCTCGACGGCTTCGGTTTTGAGTTCCTGACGCCGGGCAAACGCGAGCATGCGCTGGGTCAAGGACACACCGCGCAAAGCCCCCTGAGTGGCGTTGTCTACCAAACGGGTAATCTTCGAATCGTCCCCCACCCTTTTGCGAACGATTTCCAGATTGCCGAGGATGACCGTCAGCAAATTGTTGAAGTCGTGGGCAATCCCCCCGCTGAGCTGGCCGACGGCCTGCATCTTCTGCGCCTGGAACAGCGCTTCGCGGGTTTGTTCAAGCGCCTGCTGTGCTTGCGTCGCTTCGGTGATGTCACGGGTAATCTTGGCGAAACCGAGCAACGTGCCGGTATCTCCCCAAATCGGGTCGACCACGACATGCGCCAGGAACCGGGTACCGTCCTTGCGCAGCCGCCAGCCTTTGTTTTCGAAACGTCCCTCGCGCACAGCAATGTCCAACGTCCGTTGCGGCTCGCCAGCCTCACGATCTTCCGGGGTATAAAACATCGAAAAGTGTTGGCCGATGACTTCTTCGGGCAAGTAGCCCTTGATGCGCTGGGCTCCCACATTCCAGTTGGTCAACCGACCGTCCGGTGCAAGCATGTAGATGGCGTAGTCAGTGACGCTTTGAACCAGCAAGCGGAACTGCTGCTCGCTTTGCTTGAGGATTTCTTCGGCCATTTTGCGGTCGGTCAGGTCCCGGGTGATCTTGGCGAACCCGAGCAACTTTCCTGACGGATCGATAATGGGATCAATCACCACGTGGCACCAGAAATGCGTACCGTCCTTGCGAACCCGCCAGCCTTCACCTTCGAAACGCCCCTCCCGAATCGCCGTATCCAGCGCCCGTTGGGGTTTCCCGGCCAGGCGGTCCTCTTCGGTGTAGAACCGCGAGAAGTGCTGGCCGAGTATTTCTGCTTCCTCATACCCTTTGAAACGCCTGGCGCCCGCGTTCCAGCTGGTAATGATTCCATCGGGATCAATCATGTAGATCGCATAGTCAATCACAGCATCGATCAACAGGCGCAAACGACTGTCCTCGATGGCTGTGGTTTTGGTCCGATCCTCGATCATTGATTCCTCACGTCATCATTGTTTTTTGTGGAGTATGCGACAAACCGCCAATTTGGAAAGCCGCAAAAGCAATGCCTGGCCTCGCATCCCCCTTATTCCTGGTTGCACATGTTATCTGTACACGTATTTGACGATATAGGCGTGCAGGTCGTTGTAGACAAAGTCAGGTACCTGTTCGGCCAATGACCCGGCCTTGTGCAACGCCAGGTGGCATTCCTTGACCATTTCATCACGCTCCTTCATGGCGTAGACGTGATTGTTAATGATGGCGGTGTAGGCGCTATCACTATAGGGCGCAGTGGTTGAGCTAATGCTGAGTTGGCCGCCGGCCTCTTTGGTGTACGTGCTGTGTGCCCGTAAAACCCGTTCATTCAACGCCCCCAGGCCACGCTCATACAGCGAGATCCGCGAGCCGCTCACTGCTTTTGCGATCGTCTCGAAAGCCAGGATGATCGCCTGAGCGTTATTCATGCTCGACTCCAGTGCCGAATAACTGACAAACCGTTCCAGCTCCTGTTTTTCCAGGCTTCTCATCGCCCTTTTGATGCTAGACAGGTGCGCGAACGCCTGGTTGCAGCCCACGATGTGGGCTTCAAGTTGATAGCCCGCGGATATGGCGGGCGACGCAATTCCCGCAAAGGCAATATCGTCGAACGCACACTCCATGATGATGTTGTATTGGCGCGTAAACGCCTCCGTGAAGATTTTGGTGCCGATCTCCCGGACAAAGGCCTCCGTATGCTCATAAGCGTGCAGAACGCCTAGTTTGATCATCTCGGCATACTGAGGGTGTTTTTCTCGATACTCGGGCAGGTACAGACGCACGTAATTGCTATAGCGCCCCGAAGGCAGGAGGTTCTTTTCCAACAAGTAGGTTTTACCTGAGCCCTGCAATCCGGCGGTGACCAGCATTTTGGGGATTGGCTCGGCGGTCTTGCCGCTGAACAGCACGGCGGTGATGTCATTGAATGCAGTGGTGACGTGTTCCGGTGTGTAAGCGTAATTCGGGGTTTGCGACATACCTTGATTTCCTTATCAAAGATCCATTGAAATGATTGCCTGCCCTTTGAATAAAGCCTGCTTTCGCGGCTTGTTCAAATGGCCGTGTCTTTCAAGATATGTCGATGTTTTTAAAGTAAAAAATCCTACTCAGCAGGACTAAAAATCGCCGGAGCAACCGACCACCAGCGCGGCAGTAATTGCTTGACCTTGCTCTCGCCAAACCGGTCATCGATCAACATCACTACCCCTTGGTCCTGCTGGGTGCGAATCACCCGTCCCGCCGCCTGAACCACCTTCTGCACACCGGGAAACAGGTACGTGTAGTCGTAACCGGCACCGAAGATCGCCGCCATCCGGTGTTTGAGCTGCTCGTTGACCGGGTTGAGTTGCGCCAGGCCCAGGGTCGCGATGAACGCACCGATCAGTCGTGCTCCGGGCAAGTCGATGCCTTCGCCAAACGCGCCACCCAGTACCGCAAAACCCACACCCTGACTGTCCGCGGTGAACTGGTCGAGAAAGTCCTGCCGCTGCCCTTCCCCCATGCCTCGGGATTGCGCCCACAGATTGATGTGTGGATGACGCTCGGCCAGCAACTGCGCCACCTGCTGCAAATAATCGAAGCTGCTGAAAAACGCCAGGTAATTGCCGGGACGCTCAGTGAACTGCCTGGCAATCAGTTCGACGATGGGCGCCAGGGATGACTGACGATGGACGAACCGCGTGGAAATCTGGCTGACGATGTGCACTTTCAGCTGGTCGGCGTGAAACGGCGATTCGACGTCTATCCATACCGTGTTCGTCGGTGTACCCAGCAAATCGGCGTAATAGTGACGTGGGCTCAGGGTCGCGGAAAACAGTACGGTGCTGCGCGCCGCCGTCAGGCGCGGGCGAATGAAGCCGGCGGGAACCACGTTGCGCAGGCACAGCTGTGACAGGTTGCGCTTGCGATCGAGGTCGCGCTTGCTGATGTCGAACAGGAACTGTTCATCGAAGAGTTCGGCCACCCGACAGAATTGCAGCATGTCGAAGTAGAAGTTCTGTAAGGCGCTGTCCAGCCCTTGAGGGTGATCGTTCAGGTAATCGCCGATGCTCGCGCTGCACGAGAACAACGCCTGGAGCAGTTTTTCCGGGGCTTTGTCATACGCCTGATAGGCGCCAAGTTGCAGGTTATGCAGGGCATTCCACTCGCGATTGACCCGCTGCAGGGCGTTCTTCAACGCTTCAGGGGCGGTTTTACGCACGCCATTGAGTGTCGATTGATCGAGGCTGGCGCTGTACATCTGGCGGCCACGCTCCACCAGGTTATGCGCCTCGTCCACCAGCACCGCGACCTTCCAGTTGTTGGCCTGGGCCAGCCCGAACAACAGCGCGCTGAAATCGAAGTAGTAGTTGTAATCGGCAACCACCACGTCGGCCCAGCGGGCCATTTCCTGGCTCAGGTAATAAGGGCAGACGTCGTGTGCCAGGGCAACCTCGCGCAACGCGCCCTGGTTCAACAGGCTCAGTTCACTGGCGGCCTGGCGAGCGGCCGGCAAGCGATCATAAAACCCTTGAGCCAACGGGCAGGATTCGCCGTGGCAGGCCTTGTCCGGATGTTCGCAAGCCTTGTCCCGGGCAATCATTTCGAGAACCCGCAGTGGCGGCGCATCGGCGCTGTCGAGGATGACCTGCGCGGCGTCCAGCGCCAGTTTGCGTCCCGGGGTTTTCGCGGTGAGGAAGAACACCTTGTCCAGTTGCTGCGGTGCCAGGGCCTTGAGCATCGGAAACAGTGTGCCGACCGTTTTGCCGATACCCGTGGGCGCCTGGGCCATCAGGCAGCGGCCGGTACTGACCGCCTTGAACACCGATTCAGCCAGGTGACGCTGCCCCGGTCGAAAGTCGGCATGGGGAAACGCCAACTGTTGCGCCGCCCGATTGCGCCCTTCTCGATGGGCCATTTCCTGCTCGGCCCAATGCAGGAACCGTGCGCAATGAAGTTCGAAGAACTGCTTCAGTTCATCGGCGCTGAACGCCTCGACCAGACAGGTTTCCTTTTCGCTGACAATGTCGAAGTACACCAGGGCCAGATTGATGTGCGTCAGATCGAGTTTCTGGCACATCAACCAACCGTAGACCTTCGCCTGGGCCCAGTGCAGCTGACGGTGATTGGCCGGTTGCTTGCTCAAGTCGCCGCGATAGGTTTTGACTTCTTCGAGGCAGTTTTGCGCGGGGTCGTAGCCGTCCGCCCTGCCCTTGACCCTCAACGTTTGATACAGGCCTTCAAGCGCGACTTCGCTCAGATATCCGTCACTGCGTCGGGACGCCACCGTGCGGTGCCCGACAATACCTTCCAGTGCGGTGGGCGACGGGGTAAAACGCAGGTCGAGGTCCCCGACCTTGGCGGTAAACTCACACAACGCCCGCACCGCGATGCTGTAGCTCAAGCGCTCTGCTCCGACCACTGCACGTAGCAAACGGCAATCGGCATCTGGTGTTCATGACAGAACTCCAGCCAGCGCAACTGGTTGTCTTGCAAACGGTCGCCGGGGCCTTTGACTTCAATCATCCGGTAGGTCTTGTCCTGCGGCCAGAACTGGATCAGGTCCGGCATGCCGGCGCGGTTGGCCTTGATGTCCAGCAGCAAACGATTGAACCAGTGCTTGAGGTGTTCGGCCGGCAGGCAATCGAGTGCCTGATCGAGCAACGCCTCGCTCAGCGCACCCCAGAATACGAACGGCGACTGCACGCCCCACTTGGCGACATAACGCTCACGAATCGTCTGGATGTAGCGCCCGTCTTCGAGCTCGGCGAGGCAGCCCTGAAACAGCTCCGACCGGCGAGCATGAAAGTCTTCATTGAGCAGATCCACCGGCCCGCGCTGGAACGGGTGAAAAAAAGCTCCCGGCAAGGGTGCAAAGATCGCCGGCCAGCACAGCAGCCCGAACAGCGAGTTGATCAGGCTGTTTTCGACGTAATGCACCGGCGCCGAATCCTGCGCCAGGTGGGCCTGAACGTAATACTCCACGGACAGTGCCGGGTCGGTTCTGGGCAGTTGCAAGTCCAGGCGCAGCATTTCCCTGGGTGATACGCGCTTGATCACCGGGCCGCCAAGCTTGCGCCGCAACCTGGGCAATATCCGCAGCAATTGCTGCCGTTCGGAGGCGCTTTCCGGCGATTGCTCGGCATGGGTCGCCAGGTCCATGGCCAGCTGATATTCACCACAGCGTTCCAGCACGCGAATCAGACGTAGGCGTGCGCCAGGCCAGGCACACTCGCGGTAGAGGGTCAGTGCCGAGGCGAAATCCGCCATGCGCTCGCAATGCTGACCGATCTGGAACAGCAGTTTGCCGCGACGTCTTTGCAGCCAGGGGTTGTCCAGCGCCAGCCCATTGATCTGCTCGACAATACCGGTCACCGCTTCACCGGCCTCGAAACGCAGCTGACATTCGTGAAGGAAGAAACAGGCATCCACATCATTGCGACTGCGCAAGCCCCGGGATTCGGCGCAGAACTCGACTTTCTCGTAGGTGAAGATGCCAAGATCAGCCAGTACAAACTCGGACCAGTCCTGGTAAAGATTGCCGAAAAACATCAAGCGCAAGCGGTCGCACAGGCCCATGATGGTCAGGCTGAACAATCGCTCATCCAGCGTCGGGCACCACTGGTTGAAGCCCTGCACTTGGGGAAACTGCTCGCTAAGCGTTGGCAGCCAATCATTCTTTTTTCCCTTGGGCTGATCGATGGCCGCGCCGAAGCACTGGAGAATTTCGGCCTTTAGCAGCACGTCAAACAGCGTCTCGATCGACAGCGGTGATTGCTCATCGATCCAGCCCAGTTCCAGCAACGGGCCGGCGGCCAGGGCGATGTCCCCGATCTCCACGTAATGCAGCTTGCTCGCCCTGAAGTGAATCCCCTTGCGCATTACCATTCTGACCAGCAATGCCCGCGACTCTCGGGGCAACCGATTGAAGTCGCGGATGAAGTGTTGCTCCTCGACACTCAACACATCGGCATAGCGATGCTCAAGCCAATCAAGCACTTGCATGAAGTTGTTCAAGTAATAGAACGGATCGTCGAGCGGGTTTGCAGTCACAGGAAAAAAGGGCCATGGCGAGCGAGTACTGGTTATGCGTACAGATACCAGCTACGCCCTGTACGTTGCAAACGGAAAAGGATAAGCGGCGGCGCTATTGGTTATTTTTCAGGTGCCGATCGAACTTTCCGCCGATCCATCGCACCAACCGCGATAGAGGTTCAGTGAGGCTTGATCTCACCCGAGGCAGCCGCGCTGTTTTTTTTGAAGTTTGAGAGGTGAGTATGAATATCAAGACTCTGGGTTTGCCCCTGGCAGTAGCAGCCTTTCTGGCCCTGGCTGGTTGCTCGACGCCAACGGTCGTGACGCTGCAGAACGGCACCCAGTATTTGACCAAGGACATGCCGAACACCAAGACCAAGGACGGCTTCTATGAATTCGAAGATATCTCCGGGGCGAAAGTGAAGGTCAAGGCTGAAGAAGTCACCACGATTCGTCAGGAAGACTGATTTAGACCGCGTTATCGTTCTTCGCGAGCAAGCCCGCTCCCACATGGGATTTGTGTACACCACAGTTCCAATGTGGGAGCGGGCTTGCTCGCGAAGAGGCCCCTACCGGCGCCGAATCACCCTCAGGCGATAACAATTCCTGAGCTGGACAAGCTGTCTAATCCAACCCCGACCAACGTCACCGAATCGCTGCCAAACGTCAGTACTGTGTCCTGCCCCACCGCCGTGGCATGCGCCCGATAGTCGTCGTTCGCCGTCACCCTCTGAACCCCGAGAAACACCAGTTTGTCGTTCGCTTGATAGCCAACCACCCGGTCCTGGCCAAACGCGCCGCTGAACAGGAATGTATCGATCCCGCCCCCCGACTCCATCAGGTCATTCCCCGCCCCGCCAACAAACACGTCGTTGCCCTTTGCGCCGATCAAATGGTCGTTGCCGTCCAGGCCGAACAACCAGTCGCCACCCGCATGAGCCTTGAGCGTATCGGCATCGGCGCCGCCCTTCACCGTTGACGCGTACTGGGTCAGGTTGCTGCCGACCGCCAGCCCGTTGGCCGTGACGCTGTGGGTGACGTCATCCTTGAACACTCCCCACAGAAACCCCGGTTCCTTGGTCACAATGCTGCCGATATCGCGGGTCATGCTGATGCCGCCATTGGCGTCGCGGATGTACAGGGTACCGGTGCCGTCATTGGCGAAATCAAAGTTCTTCACCGACTGCTGCAAGTCGAGCGAATTATTGCCCTTGCCGCCCAGCAGGATGTTGTAGCCGCCGCCATCGCGGAAGGTATCGTTGCCGTCGCCACCTTCCAGGTAATCGTTGCCCCTGCCACCCTGGATCAGGTCGTTGCCGTCGCTGCCGATGATGAAGGTGCTGCCCTTGTGGGTTTCGGCGTTGCGATTCAGATCCTGGACCCAGGTGTTGGCCCGCGCCGGGTCCGACAGGTTGGCGACGATGATGGTCGAGTCTTTGCTCGTCAGGTCGTAGAACTTCGATTCGATCACCCGATTCATGCCTTCGCCATAAGCGGTGGGCAAGTGCGAGATCCAGGTCGGGATGTTGATGATGGAAAACGGCAGCACATTCCACGCCGTAGAAGCGTAGTGATCGTTGAAGCTGACGATGTTATCGGTTGCCGAGTCCTTGGGCGCATCGTGCACGCCCACCGACGCCAGGTTGAACGAGGAACCGTCGAGCGCTCGGAACACCGGATCGTTTTCATAACCGACGTTCAGCACTTTGTCGGTGTTGCTCTGCGTCGGTGAAGCGTAGGCAACGTAGTTGGAATCTTTATAGAACCCCGACCACTTGCCATCGCTCAAGTCCGCCAGGCTGTTGACCGCCAATCCGCCGAGGCTGTGGCCGCTGACCAGCACATCCTTGCCTGACAGGCCATTGGCCCGGGCAAATGCCGCGACGTCGTCGAGCAAGTTGCCGAAGGCCTCGCCCGCATAGTTTTTGGCGTAATCCTTGGGCCCCAACGCCGCCAGCAGATCGTTGATCACGTCGCCGATGGAGTCGCTGATCTGGCTTTCTCGCGGGCCGCTGGTGCCGCGAAAGGCGATGCCGATTTCAGTGAGATGACCTTGGGCGTCGTACTTGCCGAGAATTTCCACTTGAGCGCTGGTGTAACCGGCCTTCTCCCCAAAGAACGTTCCACGCGCATCGACCTTGCCGTCATAGCCCAACTGCGTGGCGGTGATGGGTGTCCAGCCAGCTTTCTGCACCGCCTCCAGCGCGGCTTTTTCCGAATCCGGGTTCCAGGGAATGCCGGGGATGACACCCTGAGAATCGGTGCCACCAATCAGCGCGGTCACCAGCGTCGCCGGCAAGCCGAGGCCGAAACCGTTGTGCTGATAACCGGTGGCAAAGCCGTTATCGAGGTTGTGATAGGAGTACAGCGTGATCGCCATCGCGTCGGTACACAACGCTTTGGAGTCTGCCGTGCCGAAGTTTTTGTAGTCGTACACACCCATTGGTATTGCCTCTCTCTTTGTTGGAATTGTCAGAGATAGCTCACAACCAGGACGCCTCAATCACGAGGCGCCCCGGAGCTTCTAGTGCATGCAGCCGTTACGCAAAGGTAATGCCGGAAGCCGACAGGCTATCCAGCCCGACACCCACCAGCGTCACGGCGAAATCACCGATCTTGAGCACGGTATCCTGGCCTGCCTGTGACGCATGCTGCGTGTAGTCATAACCCTGCCCCGCGCCCTGAACGCCCATGAATACCAGCTTGTCGTTGCTCTGATAGCCATTGATCGCGTCGAAACCGAAGGCGCCGCTGAACAGGAACGTGTTGTTGCCACCCGAGGTATGCATGACGTCATTGCCCGCGCCACCGACGAAGGTCACGTGGCTTTTGTCGCTGCGCAGCAAGTCGTCGCCGGCGTTGCCGAACAACCAGTCGCCATCAAGCGTCGCCGCCAGCGTGTTGCCATAAGCGTCGCCATTGAGCGAATGGTTGTAGTGGGTCAGCTCCGTGCCGTTGAGCAAACCGTTGGCGGTGACGTTATAGGTGACGTCGCTGCTGCCCCACCACGATCCCGACTCCTTGCTGACCAGCGCGCCGATGTCCCGGGTCATGCTGATGCCACCGTAGGCGTCGCGCACATACAGCGTGCCGTCGCCATCGTTGGCAAAGCTGAAGTTCTGCAACGGCTTCTGTAGCTCGAAGGTATTGCTGCCCTTGCCACCCAACAGGATGTTGTAGCCGCCGTCGTCGCGGAACCGGTCGTTGCCGTCGCGGCCCTCGATAAAGTCATTGCCCACACCGCCCTTGAGCAGGTCGTTGCTGTCGGTGCCGATGATGAACGTGCTGCCGGTGTGCGGTTCGCCGCTGCGGCCGAGGTCCTCGACCCAGGTTGTGCCCCGGGACGATTGCGCCAGGTTGGAAACGATCAGCGTCGAGTCCTTCTCGGTCAGATCGTAGAACTGCGAGTCGATCACCCGATTTAAGCCATCGGCATAGCCCAGCGAGCCGTGGGCAGACCAGTTCAGCGGATTGAGGATGCTGAACGGCACCAGGTTCTGCGCGGTGGACGCGTACTGGTCATTGAAGTTGACGATGTTGTTGGTCGCCGAATCCTGATGACCGTCGTGTTTGCCCAGGGAACCGCTGCTGAAGGTTGTGCCGTCCAGCACGCGAAACACCGGATCGTTCTCGTAGCCGATGTTCAGCACGTTGTTGCCGGTGGCGCTCTGGGTCGGCGAGGCGAAGGCCACATAGTTGGCCTCCTTGAAGAAACCGCCCCAATTGTCGCTGCTCAGTTCAGCGAGGCTATTGACCCCCAATCCGCCAAGGCTGTGACCGCTGACCAGCACGTCCCTGCCGCTCAGGCCTTGGGCGATGGCAAACGCGGCGACGTCCTTGAGTAAGGTGTCGAAAGCGTTTTTCGCATAGTTCGTCGCGTAATCCACTGGGCCGACAGCCGCCAGCAGATTGTTTTTCATGTCGCCGAAGGTGTCGCTGTAACCCAGGCCACCGGTGCCACGAAAGGCAATGCCGATACCAATCAGCTTGCCTGCCGCGTCGTACTTACCGAGCACTTCGGCTTCGGCGCTGGTGAAGCCGTCTTTCTCGCCATAGAAGGTGCCGTGATCGCCAACCTTGCCCTGGTAACCCAAGGCAGCCGCTTGAATTGGCGCCCAAGCGGTCGCCGGAAGCGGCTGACCCGTTGGCGTGTACGCATACAGCGTCAGTGCGATGGCATCGGAGTACGCCGCTTTGCCGTCGGCATTTTTATAGTCAAAAAGTCCCATGTGCTTGCTTCCTTTGCGTTGAATCAGAACTGCCAATCCAGGGTCAGACCCACGCCGTGGTCTTTCTCGTTGGAGCCGAGCAGTCCGTTGTAATCCAGGCTCAAACGAACATCCTGCGCCACTGCCAAACCGGCCCGCGCGCCAATGACGGCGGCGTTACGATCCAGGGAAACGCTCTGCACGCTGAATGCGGTGTTGCCGTTGGCGAAGGCCAGGTGATCTTCGGAACGGGTGTTGCTCAGGTTGTGCTGCCAGCCGAGGCTGCCGGACAGTTCCAGCTGTTGCTTGTCGGACAGCACAATGGCTTTGCTCGCCCGCAGGCCGAGGGTCGAGAGCACGGAGTCGCGATTGTTTTCGCCGCCCTTGAGCGCCGCTGCATCACCTTTCTCGGTGAAGCTGTCGCTGTTGAGGTGCACATATGCCAGGTTGGCGAACGGTTCCAGCGCCAGCGGTTGCAGGTCCAGGCGATACGCCGCTTCGGTAAACAGTTGTGCGGTGGTCGCATCGCGTTTGGATTTCTGTTTGCCGCTGACATCGCCAAATTGCAGATCACGTTTGACGTCGATGCGATGCCAGCTGTAGGCGCCACCGACGCTCAAGCGAAGCGCATCGATTTCATGGCCCAGATAGGCGCCCAAGTGGTAGCTGTCGACGGAGGCTGACGAATGCGTGCCATCGCCCATGCTCAACGAACTGTCGCTGTAACCGGTGACGAAACCCAGCCGCGTATGTTCAGTGATCAAACCATCGGCACCCGCCAGCAAGCCGCCGATGGAGCTGTTGGAACTGGCGTTGTCATGCCCGCCATCGCTCTTGCCCCAGGCGCCGAGGACTTTGACCCAGGCGTTGCTACGGTCATCGGTCGGTGCGGCGGCGTCGAACAGATCACGTTCACGCAGGCGCTCGCCGACGGCATCGCGCAGGTAACGGCTGTCGTTGATCAGCAACGTGCCGATTGCCGGGTGAATCTCACCGGACAGTTGCTGGAAGGCTTGCTGAGCAACCTCTGCGGTCGGCGACAACAGCAAGGTTTCATAGAGTGGATTGCCGGCGCCCAATTGCTCGGCGGCAGCGGCGACGGCGCGTTGGTTCGGGGTTTGGCCGACGCTGGCGAAAGAAGCTGCGGTGCGCTCCACCGCCAGTTGGATGCCAGTGGCCGAGTAGTCGAGGGTGCCGCCGAGGAACAGGTAGTTCGGCACCACTGCACCGAAACGCCCTTCGATGCCGCCGGCCGCTTGCAGGATGTTGTACTGATTGCCCAGCAGGGATTTCGCCTCGCTGGTGGTCAGCAAGGTCGGGCTGTTCTCAAGGGACAGGCTGACGGTCGCGCCGTCGATCACGGCTTTACCGCCGGCGATGATCTGGTCGCTGCTGGTCGGCGACAACTCCACGGCGTAGGTCGAGCCAGGCTCGAAGGTTACGTCGCCCGCCACCTGCAAGATGCCGATGGAATTGCCGGGCGCCACGGTGCCGCCGCTTTTCGCGGTCAACGCGCTGATACGACCGTTACCGCCGAGGATGCCGCTGGCATTGACGGTCACCGCCGAGAGCAGCGAGCCGTTGATGGCCAGTCGGCCCTGATTGACCAGCGTCGGGCCGGCATAGGTGTTGGCGCCAGTCAGCACCAGCGTGCCGATGCCCTGCTTGGTCAGGCCACCATGGCCGGAAATGTCGTTGCGCCAGACGTCCAGTCCGCAATGCACATCATTGCAGACGCGTTCGGTCGGTTTGCCCGCGTCGATCGTCGCGCCGATCCCCGGCAAGTCCGCCACAAATTGGCCGGAACCATAGGCACCCTGGATGCGGAACTCCTCGGGAATGTCTTGCTCGGTGACAAACGTCGCCGGGCCATCGATGCCTTTGCGCAGGTTGATCAGGCCCCAGCCGTACAACGCGTCGACACCCGGCGCCCCCATGTCGGTGGCCGTGGTGCGCAACACGCTGGCGACCTGGTCGCCGGTCATGTAGGGGAAGCGCTCCATCAGCACGGCCACCGCGCCCGCCACGTGCGGCGCCGCCATGGAGGTGCCGTTTTTGTTGGCGTAGTCGACCGTCAGGTTATCGGCATGGGTGCCACCGATCACTGCGCTGAAGATCCGGCTGCCCGGTGCGGACACGCAGAAACTCGCGGTGTAGCCGCAGCGCGACGAGAAGGTGCTGATGGTGTAGAGGTCCGGGCTGTTGAGGTCCGGGTTTTTCTGCAGCGCCGCCACGGTCACCCAGTTCGGCGCAATGTCCGGGACGAAATAGCCCAGGCCTGCAATGGCGTCCGGGTTGTTGAGGTTGTAGTCGTTGCCTGCCGCGAAGATCGTCACGATACCGCTGCGAGCTGCCGCGATCGCACCGTCATAGGCACCGCCCTGGCGAGTGCCGAGGATCGGACGGATCTGATCGAACTGCAATTGCGCGTCCTGCACGGTGAAATGCGGATACGCCGGGTCGCGGCCACCCAGGTCGAAGCGATCCGTGATGCCGATGCCCCAACTGTTATTGATGATCCGTGCACCGCTGGCGATCAAGGCGTCCCAACCGGCCTTGTACACCGCACCGTCGTTGCCGAGGATGATGCCGTCTTCAGGGCCGGGGTCGCCATTGTCGGCGCTGATGATTTGCGCGTTGTACGCCACGCCGTGCATCGGGTTGCCATCGCGGCTACCCGCAGCAATTCCGCCGACGTGGGTGCCGTGGGAGCCGAGTTTGCCGTCGGAGCCGACTGAGGGCGAACCGTCATAACGAAACGCATCGCCGACTTTGACCGGAATGTAGGGGTCGGTGTATTCGCGGATGCCGCTGGTGACCAGGGTAACCACCTTGTTGGTGCCGGAGAACTCCGGGTGCAAGGCGTACACCGGTTGGTCGAAGATCCCCAGCTTCACGCCTTTGCCGCTGTAACCTGCGGCATAGGCGTCCTGAGCGTTGATCGCCCCCAGCCCCCAATCGGCATTGAATTCAGCGCTGCGCCAACTGTCGGGATCGCCCGTTCGACCGGTTTCCACGTACGGCGCCGCTTGCGCGGTGCCCAGGGTGGCCAATGCGCAGAGCAAGGCAAGGTTGTTGTACTTGTTGTTCATCCAGCTACCGTCCTTAGTTATGTTGCCAAAATCCTTGTGGCTAGGGGGCTTGCCCCAATTCCTGTCAGTTGAGGTGCGCAACCTGTGGGAGCGGGCTTGCTCGCGAATGCGGCGTGTCAGGCGACTTCAATGTTGACTGTGCCGCCGTCTTCGCGAGCAAGCCCGCTCCCACAGGGGGATTGCGTTTCACTGACAAATCTTCTCGTCACGATCAGTGTTCACAGCGTTAAAACTGCCAATTGAGGCTCAGCCCTACGCCATGGCTTTTCTCGCGGCTGGCCAGTTGGCCGGTGTAATCGAGGTTCAAGCGAAGGTCCCGGCTCAGGGCCAGGCTGGCATGGGCGCCCACCAGCGCCGCATCGCGAACCATGGGTGAACTTTCCACCGTGAATGGCGTGCTGCCGCTGGCAAACGCCAGATGCTCCTCGGAGTCGGTGTTGCTCAGGTTGTGCTGCCAGCCGAGGTTCGCTCCCAGCTCAAGCTGCTGCTGGCCGGACAAGTCCACGGTTTTCAACGCGCGCACGCCCAACGTGCTGAGCACCGCATCACGCTGGTCGCCACCGCTTTTCAGTGCGGCGGCGTCACCTTTCTCGGTGAAACCTTCGGTGTCGAGGTGCACGTAAGCCAGGTTCGCGAAGGGTTCGAGCGCCAGGGGTTGCAGGTTCAGGCGATACGCCGCTTCACCGAACACTTGGGTGGTCGCGGCATCGACCTTGGCTTTCTGTTTGGCGCTGACGTCGCCGTATTGCAGGTCGCGTTTGACGTCGGCCCGATGCCAGCTGTAGGCACCGCCGGCGCTCAGGTGCCAGGCGCCTGACTCGCGGCCGGCATAAGCACCCAGGTGATAGCTGTCGACCTTGGCCGATGAATGAGTGCCGGCGCCCATGCTCACCGAGCTGTCGCTATAGCCGGTGACCAGACCGATCCGCGTTTGCTCATCGAGCGCTCCGTCGACACCGGCGAGCAAGCCGCCGATCGACATGGTGTAGCCGGCGGTGTCATGGCTGTCATCGGTCTTGCCCCACGCGCCCAGCGCCTTGATCCAGCCGTTGCTTTGAGCGCCTTGGGCGTCGACCAGTCGCTCACCGACCGCATCACGCAGGTGGCGGCTGTCGTTGATCAGTACCGAGCCCAGCGCCGGATAGATTTCTCCCGACAACTGCTGAAACGCCTGTTGGGCGGACGTCGCGGTGGCTGACAGCAGCAGGCTTTCGTAAACCGGATTGCCCGCCCCAAGGCCTTCAACGGCGGAGGCGACGGAGCGCTGGTTCGGCGTTTGGCCGACGCTGGCGAAGGTCGTGGCGTTGCGCTCGACACTCAGTTGAATACCGGTGGCGGCGTAATCAAGGCTGCCACCGATGAACAGATAATTAGGCAGCACGGCGCCGAACTGACCTTGAATGCCGCCGGCCGCTTGCAGGATGTTGTACTGATGACCGAGCAGGCTTTGCACCTCGGTTGCGCTGAGCAACGTTGGGCTGTTTTCCAGGGACAGGCTGACCGTTGCGCCGCTGACCGTGGCCGTGCCGCCCGCGATGATCCGGTCGCTATCGGTCGGCGAGAGTTCCACCGCGTAGGTCGAACCCGGCGCAAAGGTGACATCGCCGCTGACCTGCAAGGTGCCAATGGAATTGCCGGGCGCAACGGTCGCGCCACGATTGGCCGTCAGCGCGCCGATTCTTCCGCTCCCCGATAAAGTGCCGCTGTCATTGACTGTCACAGCCGAGGTCAGCGAACCGTTCACCGAAAGCAGACCGCCATTCACCGTGGTCGGCCCGCGATACGTGTTGTCGCCGGTCAGCATCAGCTGTCCGGCACCGGACTTGATCAAGCTGCCTGCGTAGATTCGGCTGGCGGCCGCACCGTCCCGAGCCATGCCCACCGCGTAATCAGTTTGATCCTGTTGACTGGCGCCCGTGGGGACACCGTTCTCCCAGCCTTTGGTCTTCAACGTCTGTTGCCAGGCACTGTGTTCCGCCGCGTCTTCGCTCTGACGCTGAATCAGCGCCGTGTCGGTGATGTTGTTGCTCCAGACATCGCGCTGCCCTGCCCCCAGATTGGCGTCGAAACTGCCGAGTAATTGCCCCGGCCCGCGCATCGCCCGATCAAGGTTGGCCACACCCCAACCGACGCGGGTATTCGGTGCCTCGGTGATCGAACCGTCAAGTTGAGTGGCGGTAGTCAGCAGGGTTTCCAGCGCCTGCTGGTTGTTCATGTACGGATAGCGTTCCATCACCAGCGCCAAGGCACCGGTGGCATGCGGCGCGGACATGGAGGTGCCGGATTTGATCGCATAGCCTGCGCCGGGAATGGTGCTGTCGATCTTCGCGCCGGGCGTGGTGATGCACCAATACTTGGCGATCCCGCACTGGTTGTATTTCTGCTGGTTGCTCTGATCCAGCCCCGACACCGCGAGCCAGTGGCCTTCCAGGTCCGGCTCAAAGTAGGGCAAGGCTGAACGCACGCTGGCGTTGAGGTAACCGCTGTTACCAGCGCTGAATACGTTGATCACGCCGCGTCGGGAAACGTCTGCGGCCTCATCGAGCCAGGTGCCTTTGTTCCAGTGCTGGGCGTAGGCGGCATGCAGATCGTCGAGCGTCCGGTAACTGACATAGGGCGGCTGGCTGCCCCAACTGTTGTTGATCGCCCGCACACCGGCATCGGCCAAGGCGTCATAGACCGCTTTGAAGTAGCGGGGATCAGGATTGGGGCCGAACAGGAAGCTGTCGTTCTTGTTGGTGTTGCCGACGTAAACCTGCGCGTTGTAGGCCACGCCATGCATGCCGGTGCCATCGCGCGAGGCACCGAGAGTGCCCGCGACGTGCGTGCCGTGGGAATCGTTGTTGAGATTGAGCGTGCCGTCGACATTGAACGGCGAACCATCGACGTAACTGCCGCTGGCCACCACCGCGTGGTAACGGTCGGTCGCGAATTCGGGATGGGACGCATCGAAGCCTGAATCGAGCTCGCCGATTTTCACGCCTTTGCCAGTGATGCCGGCGGCATAGGCTTGATCGGCCTGCATGCGACCGAGCCCCCAATCGCGCTGAAACTCCGCCGAGCGCCAACTGGCGGCATCGCCGAGGGTGCCGGTTTCCTGATAAAGCGCTTGGGCGACGCTTGGCACAAATGAAACCCAAAGCAATAGCATGCCGACCGAAATCGGCTTGATCTGTACGTCCATGTTCATGACTTCTCGCTTTTTTGGCGTTTTTGTAAAAGCTGTCGAAGATCAGAGACCGTTACTGACGCCTCGGGCCTTGACCAAACGCCTCGTCAACCCTGGCCAGGTCCTGCTCGCTCAAGGTCCCGGCGTAGTAATGCAACTTGGTCCAGGCCATCAAATAGTCGTAGCGGGTCTGGGCCAGATCCCGGCGGGTGGTGAACAGCTGTTGTTCGGCGTTCAGCGCATCGAGGTTGACCCGTTCACCGCCAAGGATGCTTTGCCGGGTCGACACCACCAGCGCTTCGGCAGAGGCCAGGGCTTTCTGATAAGCCCGCAGCTTGCTGACGCCCGACAGGCAGGCGCTGAACTGCCGACGCAGTTCGATCAGCGTCTCCCGAGTCTTGCCGTCCAGTTCGTATTCAGCCTGTTCCATGGCACGACTGGCCTGACGGGTCGAAGCCGAAACCCCGCCGCCGGCATACAGCGGCACGTTGATTTCAATGCCGATCGTGTTGGTGTCGTAGCGCTGGTTGTAGGTGTTGCCGCTTTCCGACTCGTTCTGCCGCACCGAGGCGTAGGCGCTGACTTTGGGCAGGTGCCCGGCGCGATTGCGTTCAACCTCGTAGCGCGCCACTTCCAGCGCCTGACGCTGGGAGGCCAGGTTCGGGTTGTTGGCCACGGCGATCTCATGCCAGGTGTCGTAACTGGCCGGATGCAAGGTGAAGGTCTGGAAGTTTTGATCCAGGGGCGTCAGGTCGGCGATGTCAATGGCCGGCACGCCGATCAACGCGCCCAATTCCCGCAGGGAGGCATCCTGTTCGTTACGCGCCTCGATTTCCTCGGCGGTCGCCAGTTCGTAGCGCGACTCGGCTTCCAGAATGTCGGTACGCGTGCCCTCGCCCTGACGGAACATCTGCTCGTTCTGCTGGAACTGTTGCTCGAAGGCTTTTTTCTTGGCCAGGGCAATGTCGATCTGATCCTGTGCGAACAGCGCCTTGGTGTAGTTCTCCAGCACCCGCACCAGCAACTCCTGGCTCTTGCCACGGAAGTTCTCGTCGGCGAACAGCGACTGCGCGACGCCTTTGCGATACGCCGCATACGCCTCGTAGTCGAGCAAAGGTTGTTGCAGGGTCAGCGTCGAGCCGTAGCTGCTGTAGTTGCGGTCATCGGTCTGGTTTTGCCCGCGCTCGTTCAGGTAGGTGACCTTGGAGGTATTACGGCCCTTGTTGTAGTTGTAACCCAGTCTCGGCAACAGCCCGGCGCGGCCGATGGCGCGGTTTTCAAGGCCGGCGTCACGTTCCTTGATGGCGCCGAGGAACACCGGATCATTGCGCAACGCTTTTTCGTAGACGTCGAACGGCCCCATGGCCATCGAACTGTTGCAGGTCAGCAGCGCCAGGGTCGCGGCGAGCATGGAAAGCTTATTCATACAGCGGAACATCCTTATTCCTCGGTCAACGCGGAGCCTGCCCGGTCGAGCAGCGGTTTGAACAGATAGTTGAGGAGTGAACGTTCACCGGTGCGCACGAACATTTCCGCCGGCATGCCGGGCTTGATCACCAGCCCGTTGAGTTTTTCCATGGCCTGCTCGCTGACGCTGCTGCGCAGCACGTAATACGGCGCACCGGTTTTCTCATCGAGCATCTGGTCGGCGGAGATCAGGCTGACTTCGCCCGGCACCCGCGGGGTGCGGCTTTGGTTGAACGCGGTAAACAGAATATCCACTGGCAAATGCGTGCCGACCTTGTCGACCAGATTGATCGGCAGATGCCCTTCCACTTCAAGACGGGTGCCTTGAGGCACGATCTCCAGCAGGGTGTCGCCCTGACGCACCACCGCGCCTTCGGTGTGAACCCCGAGGTTGACCGCAATGCCATCGGCGGTGGCGATGATCTCGCTGTGTTGCAGATCGAACCCGGCTGAGGTCAGTTGCTCCTCCAGGGTCACGCTTTTGAGCTGCGCATCGGCCAGTTGGGTGCGGACTTCTTTCTGGTACTCCTCGATGTGTTGTTGCAGCTTCAGACGCGATTCGAGGATGCCCTGCTCCACCCGACCGCTTTCGCCGGTGTTTTCTGCCAATTGCTGCTGCATTTGCGACAGCTGACGCTGGTACTCCATGAGCCGGTTGCGGGGGATGTAGCCGTTGTCCGCCAGAGGCTGAAGATTGCTCAGTTGCTGCTGCAGCGAGCTGGCCTGGGCGGTCAGGTCGGTGCGGGCGCGGCGCATGCCGGCCAGTTGCGCACCAGCACCTTCGATACTGGCACGCAACGCGGCCTGTTCCCGGGAAAACGCTTCGCGGCGACTGCTGAACAACTGCCGCTGGCCTTCCAGCACCAACGCCAGGCGCGGGTCGGGATCGTTGCTCAGTTCGGCGGGAAAGTTAACGTGATTGAGATTGTCCCGCTCGCTCTGCCACCGCGCCAGGCTGGCCCAGGCCATGCGGTATTGCGCTTGCAGGGATTGCACGTCAGCGGCCACTTGCGTCTGGTCGAGCTGAAACAACGGCTGGCCCTGCTTCACCACCTGACCTTCGCGCACCAGAATCCGGCTGACCACGCCGCTGCTCATCGATTGCACGGCTTTGCGCTTGCCCGACACCACCACGGTCCCTTGTACCGCAATGCCTTGATCGAGCGGTGCCAGACTGGCCCACGTGAAGAAACTGCCCGCACCGACGATCGCTAGAATCCAGCCCATGCGGGCGAAGAAACGCGCATCGCGTTCAGGGCGTTCGGCAATGTAGTCGTGTTCCATGGTGGCTTCGATGTTGTCACTCATACACCCGAATTCCTTGTCGAGGGCTGGTACTGCCGGCTCATGCTGAGTCCACCCGGCGCTTGCGCGGTTTTCTCCCGCTGCTGTTCCTGTGCACCGGAAAGCGCTTTGAGGACTTCCTGGCTCGGGCCGAAGGCCTGCAAGCGTCCGTCATTGAGCACCAGCAACTTGTCGGCCTGGGCCAATGCCGAGGACCGGTGGGTGACCAGAATCACACTGGTGCCCTGGGCCTTCATTTGCGCGATGGCGCTGGCCAGTGCGGCTTCGCCCACGGTGTCGAGGTTGGAGTTCGGTTCATCCAGCACCACCAGGCTCGGGTTGCCATACAACGCTCGGGCCAACGCCACACGTTGCTTCTGGCCGCCGGACAAGCCGCTGCCGTCTTCGCCGAGCACGGTGTCGTAACCTTGCGGCATGCGCAGGATCAGTTCATGGACGCCGGCCTGTTGCGCGGCCTCCACCACTTTTTGTGCATCCGCCTCACGGAATCGGGCGATGTTTTGCGCGATGCTGCCGCTGAACAGCTCGATGTCCTGCGGCAGATAACCGATGTAGGGGCCGAGATCGTCGCGGTTCCAGCGATGGATGTCTGCGCCGTCGAGCCGCACCGTGCCGCCGAGGGTCGGCCACACGCCGACCAGCACACGGGCCAGGGTCGATTTGCCGGACCCGGAAGCGCCCAGTACACCGAGCACTTCCCCGGCGCCGAGCTGAAAGTTGACCATATGCAGGGTCGCCCCACGTTGCCCCGGCGGACCCGCGCTGACTTGTTCGAACGTGATCTGCCCTTTCGGCGCCGGCAGTGCCATGGCCTCGTCACTCGGTGGAAAGGCTTGCAGCAACGCGTCGAGACGGCGGTAAGCGAGTTTGGCGCCGCTCCACTGTTTCCACACGGCGATTAGCTGATCAATAGGGCTCAGCACCCGACCCATGAGGATGGAACCCGCGATCATCATCCCGGCGGTCATATCACCCTTGATCACCAACAATGCGCCCAAGCCCAGCACCAGCGATTGCAAACACAAGCGCAGGGTTTTACTCAGGGAACTGATGACCGCCCCAGTGTCACTGGCCTGATTCTGCAAACCGAGAAAGCGTGAATGCACCTGGAACCAGCGATTGCGCAAGGCACCGAGCATGCCCATGGCTTGAATGGTTTCGGCATTTTGCAGGTGACTGGTGGCCAGCAGACTGGACTTCTGGGAGAAAACTGCGGCCTCGCCCAGAGGTTTTTTGGTCATGGCTTCATTGAGGCATGCCAGCGCAATCAACAGCAGCGCGCCCGCCGTGGCAAAAACCCCGAGCCAGACGTTGAACAGATAGATCACGAACAGGTACACCGGAAACCACGGCGCATCAAAGAAGGCAAACAGCGCCGGGCCCGTGACGAATTGGCGGATGTGGGTCAAGTCTCCCAGTGCCTGCCCGGCGTTACCCTCGCCCTTGAACAGATTGCGCTCGAACGCTGCCTGATAGACCCGCAGGTTGAAACGCCGCTCCAGTTGGCTGCCGATACGGATGACGATGAAGCTGCGAACGATCTCCAGCAAACCGATAAAGGCAAAGAACCCGACGACCATCAAAGACAGCATGGCCAACGTGGTTTCGTTTTGTGAAGACAATACCCGATCATAGACCTGGAGCATGTAAATAGAGGGCACTAACATCAGAATATTGATAAGTGCGGTGAAACAACCGACGCTTATCAGGATGCTTTTATAGTCGCCCAGTGCCTTGATTAACGGCGCGGTGACTGGGGCCTTCGCCATATTCATTGGTTTTTCCTGAACTGATATTCCTCACCACACTTTGGCGAGTTTCCATTTAACTACGCGTACACGGATCGAGCGTCTCTGTGCCGTTTATAGCTTACAAATCAACAACAACTTTTTTGACCGCGAAAGAGCTTTGGCTTTATTGACCAACCATTAAAAATTGTAATAACGAACTTTACATCGCCCGCTGCGCCGGTAGGTCTTTCACGTTTAGTCCGTTGCACGCTTGAGCGTAATGTCAGCCCCCGACTTCAAAGTGCTTCGATAAAGCGCTTCATGCTGTCGGCTGAAAAACAGAATTCTTGAGCCTTCTTTACCGGTAATTGCGATGCCGTCCGGCTCGGGAAACCAGCCGATAGCTTGCTCGCCAAGCCAGGCGGCCAGGCAATCAGTACCACCACCCAGGGTTTGGTTCGGCTGGAGGTCGATCATGCAAATATTCAGAGGGATTTCCTGCGACCTCCCGGAGTGACGTGGAGTATTCAAGGTTGCCTCCCACTTACCCGCTAACTCCGAGGGGTCCGCTAATTTCAGGCTGCCTGCCATGGTTACATCTCCAAGAAACATCATCGGCGTCGCCAATAGCCACGCGATTGCTTTGTAGGTAAAGACGCCAGGCGTCATAGGGCGATTTACTCCGGGTTGTAGCCTTACTCACTGTGCACGTCGATGCAAGGACAGAGAGCGACGCCAGATACGCCGCCCTCCTTTTTTACATCACATTACGCCAGGATGTCCGAGTACGCCGCCTGGCCTACGGTGCTGACCAGGAAATCAGCCACCCCGTGACCGGAGAAGTCCACCGACAACAGGCTGTTGCCGCCTGAACTGGTCAACACCGCATCGCCTGCCGCACCCGTGAACGAACTCACGAAATGCAAGCCTGCCCCGTTGGTAATGCCGGTCAGGTCGATCTTGTCCAGGCCGCTGACAAAATCGAGGATCTGGTCGACAACACCTGGCTTGGAGTCGCTACTGGCGGCGAACACGAAAGTGTCCGAACCCGCACCGCCCCACAGTTTGTCCGCACCGCCCGCGCCGTAGAGGATGTCGTTGCCGGCACCACCTTTGAGCTCGTTGGACACACTGTTACCAATCAGCAAATCATTGCCCGAACCGCCGATGGCGTTCTCCACGGTCACACCCTTGGCGATGGACACGTTACCTACCATGCCGCCAACGTCGGAGAACGAGGCCTCATTGAGATTGATCTTCTGGTTTTGGGTAAAACCGGAAAAATCCAGGGTGTCTTTGCCGCCCGCATCCCACACCGAAAACACGACTTTGTCCGACGACGAAGATGCGCTCAGGAAGTCGCGACCGGCGTTGGAGTTGAAGCCGTAAGTGCTGTCACCGGTACGCGTGGTGGTGTTGGCGCCGTAGAGCTGCTGGATGGCCGCGATATCGTCCATCAGCGGGCCGGACGCATACGCTTCGACGCCGCCCTTGCTGAAGTTCTGATTGGTATTGCTTTCACTCCAGTAGCTCATGACGCTGTAGCCGCGGGTGTCTTGCCCGTAGGACGCGTCGTTGTAAGTCGGAGCGCCCTCGCCCGCGTTGTAGTCGCCAGGGTGGGCAAGGCCCAGGGAGTGACCGATTTCGTGGGTCAGGGTTTGACGGCCGTAGTTGTTCAGCTCCGGCGTCTTGTTGGGCGTGTAGCTGCTGTTGGTCAGGTACCAGGAAGTCCCGTCATAACCCGCGCCGGACCCAGGCAGGTAGGCAAACGCCGCCGCGCCGTCCTGGCCGCCGCTGTAGTTGCCGAAGGTCATGTGAGCGTCACCGCCCGTGGCCTTGTCGGTGAAGGTGACTTTAGCCACATCGGCCCAGGATTGCATGGCGAGCACGGCTTGGGCTTTTTGTTGCGCGCTGAACTGGCTGAACCCGGTGATCCCGTGCTTGTTCATCGTGCTCGACGACGCCGAGGTCAGGAACGTGTAGGTGAGTTCGATCTTGCCACTGCCGTCCTTGTCCTGGTAGGCAGCGCCGTCGCGCAGCAGTTGGTCCGCTGCCTCGTCGACGGAGAAGGAGGGTTTGCCATTGACCGTGAGGTTGCCACCCCGATCATATTGGTGGCTGAAGCTATTGATCTGGTTAAACGCCGAACTGGTCGCAGCCAATGCTTGCAATGGCTGGAACGCCTGTTCGGCGGCATCAATAGCGTTACCTTTTACTTTCGACATAAACACACTTCCTTGTTTAGCTATGGAACAGTTTTTTGTCTGACAGCGACAATCTCTGGCGAGATCGTCCTATCACTCGCCCAATGAAGGCGAAAGAAAACTGACACAATTTGAAATCTAACGTCCACTGTTTTTTTGACGTCAAATTGAGTTGTTCCTGCAAGTACCCGGAAACAAGGGATGCGGTGCCGAAATATAATTTTTAGTTCGATGGGTGCGGACTAATTGTCTGACAATTGCTATTTAAATATTAAATATGAGTAAGTTGTTTTTTGTTGAAGGCGTCTCACTTTCCTTGGCACGTTAGTATTGAGCGCCAGTGTTATGCCATCAATTTAATTAAACACTTGGTGAGTTGTCATTGTTGTGGCGAGGGAGCTTGCTCCCTCGCACAGATAGACGATTGCCTCAACTCCCGGTCCGAATCTTGTTCCACACTCGCGTGCGAATCCGGTCGATGTTCAGGGGCATCGCCTCCAGGGCAAACAACTTGCCCATCATTTCCGGGCTCGGGTAGACCTTGGTGTCGTTCTTGATCGCTGGGTCGATCAGGCTGTCGGCCTGTTCGTTGCCGTTGGCGTAGTGCACGTAGTTGCTGATGCTGGCCATGACGTCCGGGCGCAGCAGGTAGTTCATGAAGGCATAACCGGCCTTTTCGTCCGGGGCGTCAGCGGGCATGGCGACCATGTCGAACCAGATGGCGGCGCCTTCCTTGGGAATCTCGTAACCGATTTCTATACCGTTGTTGGCTTCCCTGGCGCGGCTTTCCGCCTGCAGGACGTCACCGGAAAAACCTACTGCCACGCAGATATCGCCGTTGGCCAGATCGCCGGTGTACTTGGATGAGTGGAAGTAGCTGATATATGGCCGCACCTTCAACAGCAGCGCTTCAGCCTTTTTGTAGTCTTCCGGGTTTTTACTGTGATGCGGCAAGCCCAGGTAGTTCAGCGCGGCCGGCAGCAGTTCCGGGCCGTTGTCGAGGATCGCCACGCCGCATTTTTGCAGCTTTTCCATGTACTCGGGCTTGAAGATCAGGTCCCAGGAGTCCACCGGCGCGCTGTCACCCAGCACGGCTTTGACCTTGGCAATGTTGTAGCCGATGCCAGTGCTGCCCCACAGGTATGGAAAGCCATGTTCATTGCCCGGATCGTTGGTTTGCAGGGCCTTGAGCAACACCGGGTTGAGATTCTTCCAGTTCGGCAGTTGATCCTTGTCCAGTTTCTTCAGCGCCTTGCCCTGAATCTGCCGGGCCATGAAGTGGTTCGACGGAAACACCACGTCGTAGCCGGAGTTGCCGGTCATCAACTTGCCATCGAGGGTTTCGTTGCTGTCATAGACGTCATAGCTGAAACCGATGCCGGTTTCCTTCTGGAAGTTTTTCGTGGTGTCTGGCGCGATGTAGCTCGACCAGTTGTAAATTTTGACGGTATCGGCCGCTTGACTGAGGGTCGCGACAAGCGCAAGTGGCGCCAGGGTCAGTGTCTTTCGGATCATGAGTCGATTCCTGTATGGGCTATTGTTTTTGGCAGGCAATCAGAGGATCAAAAAATCAAAACGTAGGTCTTGCGCACGGTTTCCTGGATGTCCCAGATGCCGAGGCTGTTGGCCGGCAACATCAGTGCATCGCCGGCTTCTATGTGCAGGGTTTCCCCGTCATCCGGGGTGAAGGTGCAGCGACCCTGGATGAAGTGGCAGAACTCCTGGGCAACGATTTGCCGGCGCCAGCGGCCGGGGGTGCATTCCCAGACGCCGGTTTCGACGCCATCGTCGCGTTCGACACTGGTGGTCGAGGCCACCGCCACCGGTGTGCCCAACGGCACGGCGACCGGGTTTGACTCGTCCAGCGTCAGCGTTGCGGTGTTCTTGAATTGCGTGATGCTCATGGGAGTACCTGTCGATTGGAACCTGTAGATGAAGAGCGCGCCGTTTACTGCATGAAACCTTCCATGAACCCCGCGACTCCGCCGGCCAATTTGCGACGCCATGGCGCGGTGGCCGGGTTGGCCAGGGTCTGGTCTTCGTGGACGAAGCTGCGGATGATCGCGTTGTAGCCAAGCCAGCGGCAGGGTTCCGGCTCCCAGGTTTTGAGTGCGTCTAGCCCGCCCTGAGGAATGACCCACGGCTGGCGCACCAGCTCGGTGTCGCGCCCCAGGATCAAATCGGCCAAGGTCCGCCCACCCAGGTTGCTGGCACCCACGCCCTCCCCGCCATAACCGCCGGACAAGGCGATGCCACTGGCCTGATCGCAGAGCATGTGCGGCTTGAAGCGCCGGGACATGCCCAGATTGCCGCCCCAGGCATGGGTGATCCGTACATGCTTGATGTGCGGGAACAACTCGCCGAACAGATAACGCCGCAATTCCACTTCGCTGGTGGTCAGGTCAAAGTCATGGCGCAGCTTGCCGGCGAACTGATAACCACCCCGGGCGCCGAACACCAAGCGGTTGTCCGCGGTGCGCTGGCCGTAAGTGACCTGGCGGCTGCTTTCGCTGAACGCCTGGCCGCGACTCAGACCGATCTCGTCCCAAGTGGCGGCGGATAGCGGTTCGGTGGCCACAATCAGGCTTTGCACCGGCAACTGATAACGCCCCAACGGTGGCAAGGTGACCGCGTAACCTTCTACCGCCGGCACGATCCAGCGGCTGCGAACCTGAGCTTTCGCCGTGCGCAGGCTGCCCGACTGCCAATGGGTGACAGGGCTGTTTTCATAGATTTTGACGCCCATGCGCTCTACCGCCCGGGCCAGTCCTCGTACCAACTTTGCCGGGTGAAGGGTCGCAACGTGTGGTGCATAGACACCGCCATAGGGTTTGGCGACTCTGATCTGTTGCGCTAACTGCTCGGGGCTGAGCCAGCAGTAATCGTTTTCGGTCAGGCCCTGGCTGTAGAGCGTGTCCAGATAGTGCCGCAGGCTGGTTTCCTGCTCGGGATAACGTGCCGCGCAATACAACACCCCACCTTTACGGTAATCGCAGTCGATGCCTTCACGTTCAAGGACAATCCGCACTTCATCGGGAATGCCGTGCAGCAGATCGAAGGACGCCCGGCGCTGGTCGGCGGGCAACCCGGCGAGCAAGCGGTCCTCGCCCAACAAGTTGCCCATCAGCCAGCCGCCATTTCGCCCGGAGGCGCCAAAACCGGCGGTTTGCGCTTCGACGATGGCGATGTTCAGGTCGGGCGCCAGGCGCTTGAGGTAATACGCAGTCCACAGGCCGGTGTACCCGGCGCCAATGATGGCGACGTCGACGTCCAGATCCTGGTCCAGCGTCGGACGCGCCAATAAAGGCTCGTCGAGTTGATCCATCCACAAACTGATAGTGCGCCACGCCGGCATGCAAGACTCCGCCAATCAAAACTTCGATGGCGTCGATCCTAGTGCGTGGGGTTAGAGGCTGTCTTGCGCGCGTGCACGCAAAGAAATTTGTTTGACGTAGGCCTTGGGCGAGAGGCCGGTGTGCTGGCGAAAACAGCTGTAGAACGCCGATAACGAGTTGAAGCCGGCGGCAAAGGCCAGTTCGTCTATGCGCAGCGGCGGCGTGGCGGTATCCAGCGCCGCGAGCAGATGCCGCAACCGCGCCTGATTGACGTAGCGGTAAAAGCTCTGGCCCAACACTTGATTGAGCAGATAGGAAATCTGATTACGGCTGTACCCGCACTCCTTCGCGACCCGCTGCAGGTCGAGTTCGGGATCGAGATAAGGTTGCTGGCGCTGGAAATACTGTTGCAGGTCATCGGCCATAAAGCTCAGCTGGCGCGGCGACAATCCGAGCCGGCTGACTGCCGGGCGCTGGATGCTGGCGGCTTTGTGGGTGGGCTGCTCATGGACAAGGGAGGCGTACTCGTTGACCCGCCAGATCAGCCCGTCACGTACGGTAATCGCCTCGCTGGCCCGGAACGACACCAGTCCCTCGCCGCCGCGAAGCGTGATGCGGTATTGAATAAATGCAGTGTTGCCATCCAGGCGAATACGGTCCGAATGCTCCAGGGCTTCATCAGGATCACGGGGCATGCTGCTGCGCACGTACTCACGCAATTCGCCCAGCCCCATCACACGGTTCTGGAAAAAATCGCTGTACTGAACGTCCGGATGATAGAGCGCCATGACGCCGTCCAGATCCCGGTGCTTCCAGCGCAGGTGGTAACGCATGACCGTCTCGCCCGTGGCCTGGGTGTACTGCGGACCATCATCATCGGCGTGCATAAAAGACTCGACGAGAAAACGCCGAGCTTGCCCAAGTTCTGCCCCGGCTTCAATGGCCAATGAGTGCTGACCTTTTGCCGAAAAACCACCTCAACGTGACCTGAGTCAAAAAAAACTGAACCAATCGCTAAACGGCCTGAAAAATCCACATTATTTTCACATCCAGATGCTACTTTTAAGGTCAGTCAACGGTTGAGCCAATGAAGGCTCTTCCCTCCTAACATGAGCTAACGGAAGCGCTCGATGAAGAAGGCGGGCAACACATGAATAAAGGGTTCAGCAAGGTCACTTTTCCAAACGCCTGCCAGTTGATGCGCTGGCATTTTCATCCCATGGGTTTTGAGGCGAGCATGGACGCCCCGGGCAGCATGATTGCCCGTTTGTTTGATCGTGCCAGTGGCGAGACCATGATCGCCATTGCCGGCATTCCCTGTGCGACAGTCATGAATGCCGCGGATGTAGAACGGATAATTGAAGCGGTGGAGGATGAGCTTGAAGCTTTCATTCCGCCGGCAGCGTTCAGGAGTTACGCCTGAAGGCTAAGCAATCAATAAAAAGCCCACATTATGTGGGCTTTTTATTGGGTCGGATTCAAGATCAGGCCAACGCCTTGCTCTCGCGATGATCGACAAAGAACGGCTTGCCCTTGCCAATCCGGTCGGAGGCCTTGGGCATGTTCGCCGCCTGGGTGTCCTGAGTATCGACGTACCAGTAGCAATGACTCACCGCCCGAGTGATGCCCACGTAGGCCAGTCGCAGGATCTCGTCTTTCTGGGCGTTGTCGTAGGCCTCGTTGTCGCCAGCCTTGCCCAGACCCGCCATGCGATAGACCTGGTTTTTGTAGGGGGAACTGGTCAGGTGCTGGCAATCTCCGAGCAGAAATACCGCATCAGCCTGAAGACCCTTGGCGCTGTGATAAGTCAGTTGTTTCAGTCGTCGAGCGTCATAGGGCAAGCTAGAATCCACATTAACTACAGACTGAATATGTTCTTCTATCAATAGCTTATCGCTGCTTTTTCGATAAAGCATCAAGATCGAGTCGCCCTTTCTATAGTGCTCGATCAGGCGCTTGGCCATGCCTTGATCATCACGATCTAGAACATTCACCGGCAGCAACGCTTTCGGCTCCCCACTCGCCTTTGCCTTCTTGCCGGCAATCGCCGGCGCGGCTCGCACGATATGTTCGGCGGCATCGATGATGTGCTGATGGCTGCGGTAGTTATCGCTGAGCATCACTTTTGTAGTGCTCGGCGAAGGGAATTCCTTGTTGAACTCCATGAAATACGTCGGCGAACTTCCACGCCAGCCATAGATCGATTGCCAGTCATCGCCCACACAAAGCAATGATGACCGTTGAGCGCCACGCCCTACGTGCATGGCCGGTCCGCGACTGCGAATTTCCGCGAGACTGGCGCGGACCCAGGAAACGATCTGCGGCGATACGTCCTGAAATTCATCGATCATCAAGTGCGACATGGGCCGCAGCAGATCGTCACTCAGCAACTTCAGGTTTTCCGGGGAATGCTCGCTGAACAAGGCGAACATCCGGTTGTAGGTCATGACGGGTGGTTTCTGATCGAGCAGATGATCTTCCAACGCACGCCAGAACAGGCTCAAGGCTTCGAAGAAAAACCGGTCCGGGTCGTCCTTGGCAAAACTCATCTGGCCTACGGCATTCGGGACATCCAGGCCGAGGTTCTCGATAAACCCGGCCGCCGCGACAAAACAGTCCAGCAATGGCGCAGAGCCGAGCTCACCCTTGACCTTGTAATCGAAGCCAGGCCCGGCACTGGCATCGCCAGCCAGCGACGCCAAAACCCGTTTTGAAGATTCATAACTATCTAGCCATATCAAAGGCTTACGACAGAATGCTTGAAACAAGGTGCGCTTTACTGCCCACTCGGCACGCACGCTCAATTTGGCGTTGGGGCGGCTGAGCTGCGGGTTTTCCCGGGGATCAAAACCTAATACCACCCAGGCATCCAGCGTTGGAATATAGCCATGACAATGGAACGTTGAACCGTTGATATCGAACGACTGACGATTCGGCTCGATGCCCTTGATCGGCCAAGCGCCGGCGCGAAACCACAAGTCTTCAAGGGTGTCGCAAAGCTCTTCATCACGCTTCGCCGCCAGTTCGGTCACAGCCATGCGCTTCTGCACGTCCGGGTGATCGCGTTCCAGCTCCTTGAGTTGCAGGGCATGGCGGGACAATGGCTTGATCAAATCGCGGAAACGCTCATCGCGGGTGTGCAGGTTGTGATAGCAGGCGTTGAGTTGCTGACGCTGGGCATCGTTGATACGCAGGTCAAAAGGATTGCTGTCGACCTCTTCATCACCGCCTTGTACCCGGTGACTGAGGTTTTCGAACGCTTGCAGCCGCTCAAAGCCCGGCAAGCTACGAACCATCGGCAGTATGCGCGAGTGGAAAGTGCGCACCAGATCCCGCGCCTCTTTGAGACCGAGCGACCGCCCCCAGAGCGCAAACAATTCGATCAGCTTATTGATGAAATCTTTACGCGACTCTCGGGTAAAGGTCACCACGGTCATCGAGCTCAGCTCGAATCCCAAGTAGTGGCTCAGCAGCACAATGCGCAGCGCCAACGTTGTGGACTTGCCAGCACCCGCCCCGGCAATCACCGAGGTCGAGGGTGTGTCGCTGAAGATCATCTTCCACTGAGCGGCACTGGGCTGGGCGTGCGGCGGCAGCAGTCGGGCGACATCGGCCTTCATGCGCTTCTTCAGCTCGGCGCTCAATGGCAGCCGCCAGTCATCGAACAGGTTGTCGTCGACATGGGGCGGTCGGTGCTCAGTTGAGCGCGAGTCGCGAATCAGCAAAACCTGTCGGCCTTCTTCCAGCCCTTCGAGCTTGCCTTCCTTATAGCCGTAATCCACCCCGGCGCTGTGCCCGCTGCGGAAGCCGTCCGCTTGGCCGTGCAACCAGGATGCGCGGTGTTGCGCGCGCAGTCGGGTCAGGCCGTGGCCAAAGAATCGGGCGGCCAGGCGTTTGAGCAATGGCATCTCGGCCAGGGGACGAAGTTCAGGAGGAAGATCGGGGGTGTGTTGCGGCACGCGGACTGACTCCAGGGTGTGAGGCTGTTGAGGGCTATGGTGTCTGCATTTGCTCTTGAGTTCTAGTGAAATGCTTACAGGTCATTGGCTTATGCGATGAAGTGAAGGTTGGGTGAGAATTTTTCGAGGTTATTTAACATCAGCCAATTCGATTGTATTGAGGCATTTTTTACGCTTTTTATCGATTGATGCCTGATAGATGATGCTCGCCATTAACCACCCTTTTCCGGAGACGATCATGCTTGAACTCAGACCTTTCAACTCCTTGGGCGGCGCCCACCATGGCTGGTTGGATGCGCATCACCACTTTTCGTTCGCCGAGTACCATGACCCCAAACGCATGAACTGGGGCAATCTGCGGGTATGGAACGACGATGTGATTGCATCGGGCACCGGCTTCCCGAAACACCCGCACCGGGACATGGAGATCATCACATACGTTCGTGAAGGAGCCATTAGCCACGAAGACAACCTTGGCAACAAGGGTCGCACCGAAGCGGGCGATGTTCAGGTCATGAGTGCCGGCACCGGGATCGCCCACAGCGAATACAACCTGGAGGCGACTGAAACCAAAATTTTCCAGATCTGGATCATCCCGAACGAATCCGGTCTGGCACCGTCCTGGGGCGCCAAGCCTTTCCCTAAAGGTCAGCGCGAAGGTTTCGTGACCCTGGCCAGCGGCAAGGCCGGCGACGATCAAAGCCTGCGGATTCGAGCTGATGCGCGGTTGGTGGCGGCAAATCTGAAGGCTGGCGAGACCGCTGTGTACCGCCTGGACAACGGCCGTCGCGCCTATCTGGTGCCGGCCACCGGTGTCATTGAAGTCAATGGCTTGCGTGCACAAGCTCGAGATGGTGTTGCGGTTGCCGAGGAGCAGGTGTTGCGGGTAACGGCCATTGAGGACAGTGAAATCGTTTTGGTGGATTTGGCTTGAAGGTGTAAATGCTGGGCAAAAAAAGGGGAGACCGTAAATGGTCGCCCCTTTTTCTTTAATGGTGTTGACTGCGTGGACGTCTTCGCGGGCAAGCCCGCTCCCACAGAGTTTTACGCAAGTTGCGGGAGCGAGCCCCTCGATTACTTCGCAGAAATAGCGCTATCCACGAGGGTTTGAGCCTCTGCAACCAGCTGTTTGAGGTGGTCGTCACTCACAAAGCTTTCGGCGTAGATCTTGTAGATGTCTTCCGTGCCCGATGGACGCGCTGCGAACCAGCCGTTTTCGGTCATGACTTTCAGGCCACCAATCGCCTGGTCGTTGCCCGGCGCATGACTGAGAATGCTTTGGATCGCCTCGCCAGCCAGCTGGGTCGAAGTGACCTGGTCCGGCGACAATTTGCTCAACAGGGCTTTCTGTTCCGGATTGGCCTTGGCATCGACCCGTACCGAGAACGGTTCACCCAGCTCATCGGTGAGGGCGCGATAAGCCTGGCTTGGGTCGCGATCGGTGCGGGCGGTCATTTCTGCTGCCAGCAGTGCCGGGATCAAACCGTCCTTGTCGGTGCACCAGACGCTGCCGTCCTTGCGCAGGAACGACGCGCCAGCGCTTTCTTCACCGCCGAAGCCCAAGGAGCCATCGAACAGACCGTCGGCAAACCATTTGAATCCTACCGGCACTTCGTACAGGCGACGACCCAGACGCTTGGCGACGCGATCGATCAAGCCGCTGCTGACCACGGTTTTGCCCACGGCCGCATCGGCGCGCCATTGCGGACGGTTCTGGAACAGATAGTCGATAGAAACCGCGAGGTAGTTGTTCGGCGCCAGCAAGCCACCCGACGGCGTCACGATGCCATGGCGGTCGTGGTCCGGGTCGCAACCGAATGCCACGTCAAAACGATCTTTCAGACCAATCAAGCCTTGCATGGCGTGAGTGGACGACGGGTCCATGCGGATCTGGCCATCCCAGTCGACCGTCATGAAGCGGAAGGTTGGATCAACCTGTGTGTTCACCACTTCCAGGTCCAGACGGTAATGCTCGGCAATCGCCGACCAGTAGCGCACCCCTGCTCCGCCCAGCGGATCGACGCCCAGGCGCAGCTTGGCATCGCGAATGGCATCGAAGTCGATCACGTTGATCAGATCGGCGACATAGGTGTTGAGGTAATCGTGACGGTGCGTGGTGCTGGCCTTCAAGGCCTGCTCGTAGCTGATGCGCTTGACGCCGGCGAGCTTGTTGCTCAGCAGTTCGTTGGCCTTGGCTTCGATCCACTTGGTGATGTGGGTATCGGCCGGGCCACCGTTGGTAGGGTTGTATTTGTAGCCACCGCTTTGCGGCGGATTGTGTGACGGCGTGATGACGATGCCATCCGCCAGGCCCGACGTACGCCCGCGGTTGTAGCAGAGAATCGCATGGGAAATGGCCGGTGTCGGGGTGTATTCGTCACCTGCGGCGATCATTACCGTCACGCCGTTGGCAGCCAGCACTTCCAGGGCGCTGGCGCCAGCCGGAGTAGACAGCGCATGGGTGTCGATACCCACGAACAGCGGACCGTCGATGCCTTGGGCTTCGCGGTACAGGCAGATCGCCTGACTGATCGCCAGCACGTGCCATTCGTTGAAACTCAAGTCAAACGAGCTGCCTCGGTGCCCGGACGTGCCGAAGGCGACGCGCTGGGTGGAGACGGCGGCATCGGGCTGGCCGGTGTAATAGGCCGTTACCAGTCGCGGGATATCGACCAACAGTTCTGCCGGTGCCGGTTTGCCCGCAAAAGGACTGAGTGTCATGCAAAACCTCTGAAATAGAATGGTTCAGGAATGGGGAAGCAGTTTACTGGCAGTTTGACCGCAGCGCGACGTTATCGATCCCGGCGAACCATAGCGTAAATGTTATAAATCCCAAGTGGTCAGGGACGTATGGCGCGATGCTCAGTCGATCGATTCCAGGCGCAAGGCATTTCCCAACACGCCCAGGACGGCAGCGAGGTCGTGATCGCCAGCGAAGGTATGGCTCAGGCGCAAGTATTGCGTATGCAGGCCCTGAAGACTGAACAGTTCGCCGGGAGCGATCACGACCTGGTGCTTGAGCAGGCGCTGAAACACCCGACGCACATCGACCTGGCGCAGCGACCGCACCCAGATCGTCGCACCACCCTGAGGCTCGACGAAGTGCAAGGCATCGCCCAGACGTTCCTGCAACAGCTGGATCATCTGCACCTTGCGGTCCTTGAGTAACCGCCGCAGCACCAGAAGGTGCTGATCGATACGTCCATTGCTGTACAGGCGAGCGATGGCTTTCTGGCGAATCGGCGACAGTCGGAACGAGCGCAGCAGAAAGTGCCGCTGCAGCTCGGCACGCAGGTGTCGCGAGAGTAGATAGCCGTAAGGCGCTTCCGGCCCGATGACCTTCTCGAACGTGGAAAACACAACCAGCCTGTCGGGGTCCAGCAGATCGCGAAACCGCAGGCTGTCCGCTTCGAACCCGAGTTCTCCGTGACAGTCGTTTTCCAACACCCAGCAGCCCTGCCGCGTCAGCAGCTGCGCGATGGATCGCCTGTTGTCGTCGGGCGCCAGACTGCCACGCGGCATGTTGAGCCCGGATGAAACCATCACCAGTCGCACCGGCTCGGTTTCCAGCAGCGCTTTCAGTCGTTCGATGTCCAGGCCTCCGCTCGCTTGCACCACGAATTCAATGACCTGCACATCGGCGGCCTGGAGCAAACGCAGAATTGCCCAGTCGCACGGCGACTCCACCACCACGGTGGCGCCTTTGAGAGACAACACGGCGATCAGTATTTCCAGCACGCCGCGTAGGTCCGCGCCGATATACACATCGTCAGCATGCCAGCAGCGCACCGGCGAAGTGGTGTAACGGGCCGCCAGGGCAGTACGCAGCTCCAGTTCGCCACAAGGCTGTAAAGACGAATGTGGCTGACGCGGGTACTGGCGCAGCAGCTCTCTTTCGAGCAGTAACAACGGACTGTCCAGAGGCTGCAGCAGCGCCGGCTCATCGGCGCTCAAGACCAACATTCCGGGGCGTCTTGCATTGAAATACACCGCTTCGAGCAGGTCATTGCCGCTGCCTAGCGTATTGATGGAGGACACCGGTAACGCGAAATAGCCGGACTTGGCCACCGAATAGACGCGCCCTTCCTTCTCCAGCAGCGAATAAGCGTACTGAATGGTTGAGATCGACACGTTCAAACGTTCCGCCAACTGTCGCAGCGAAGGCAGACGGACGCGCGTGTCATTGGTCGGTTCGTTGATCAGGTTCGTCAGATACCGATAGACCGCCTGATACGCGAAGTCGGTTACTCGCGCCCCTTTCACGGGAAAGTGCCGAAAGCGAAGTCGTTCATATCAGGCACGTTCAATGCCCTGCTGACCATTCACCCGCCACCGTCGTGTCATCGTCAAGGACGTCTGCTTGGGCTGGCAACAAACCCGTGCCGCCGATTTCCGGGTCAGGCACCCTGCCCCCGTCCGCCGACACCGGTGCCATGCGATACAGCGTGCTGATCAGGCTGACAGGCAACCCGCTGACGTCGATCATCCATTGCAGAACCTGCTCCGGCACCGGGTTGCCTTGCATGGCCCGGTGCAAATCAGGCATCGCCACGAGCATGCCGGGATGGCACTGACGCAGAAAGCGCTCAAGCCCCGCGCCCTTCTCGACAAAAGGCGAAAAGAGCAGGCAAACCAGCTGCGCCTCGCTCAAGCCAAGGTTTTTTTGTGCTTCTGTTGCGGCCAGTACGCGCTGGTCGGCCAATGCCGCCGGGTTGCCAAACGCCTCCACCGCTTGCTCGCACAACCGCTCCGGAAGTCGTTGACGGCGCATCATCACCATTGCCCGTTGCAGGTATTCGGCAACGCCGGCCTCGTAGCTGCGGCCATGCACGAAGCACGTTTGCAGACCCCGAAGGTGTGCGGAGACAGACAGGCTGACGTATTCGTTGTCGCTGAGTTGAGCCGCCAGTTCGTCCGGTTGAAAACCGAGAAACTCGGTGAGCAGCGGCCAACGCTCTTCCAGATTGCTGACCAGCATGTCGTGAATATCGATGAACGTGGTGCGGCGACAGGCTTCAAATTGCTCGGCCGGGCGCCATTGCGCATGGTCATGTCCGGAATAAAACCCGCGATAGCAGTCGCTGCCCAGTTCATCGAGCCGCGCGAACAACTGCTCATAGCCCGTTTCATCGGGATTCGAAAGGTTGAGCCCAGCCTTGCTGGCAGCACGCTTCAATCCGTCGAGAAACCGCTTCTGCTGTCGAGGACTGTCACCACTGATCAAGGCGTCCACGCCGTGATCCCAACGGGCGATCTGTCCGTAGAACTCACCGGTGGCCAGATACCCGTCGTCCCACAGATCAAGGGGCTCGTTCCAGGCGCGGCGATGGCCGACCATCAACAGGTTGAGGCGGTTCGACTCGCGACCAGCTTCGGAGATCGGTGTCAGGTGGCTGAACGGCAGGACTTCGCGGTTATCAACCATCAGTACTTCCACCCGGGGGTCGTCGTAGAGGAACAATGCGCTGTAGCTGCGATGGATGTTTTCCAGGGCGGTCGCGCTTGCGCCATTCAAGCGCAGGGACGCCACTCGCAACTGGAACGTCGCCGGGGCCCGACCGGCGATACTCAGCTGTGCGGCGCGCAGCAGCGCGAGGGTGTAGCAACTGTCACGGGACCCGGACTGGATCGCCAGCACCTTGTAGTCGCCGATGCGCTCCATACCCCCTGCGGCGACCGCCAGGCGCTGAATCATCAACTGCAATGCCGTGCGTTCGGCTCGCGAGAAGAAACTCAGCAACCGTTGCAGCACTTGCTGATAGACATAGTTCATCGCTTGGTCATGGATATGGGTCATCTTTATTTACCTGATGCTCGTAAGTTCGATATCGCGCAAACAACGCAATCCCCGGCGCTGATGGTTGTTTGGCACGATTGAACTACTGGGTTCTATTGCCAAATGCTAGCACTGAAGTTTGCGGTAATTATTTGAAATGTTTGAAAGCCGCCTGCAACCTAGTCACCACCAGGCAGCCAGCAAAGCCTTTCAGGCCGGGCTTCCTGCAGAAATTCGAGGCTTCCTAGGAAATGTCCGACAGCGTCCCACAGACATTTAGCACAAGAAATACAGAAAGAAGTCGCGCCAAGCTTTTTGGTAACTTCGCAACGACAAGCTATTTGTTTAATAAGGATCAACGGGGCGCATTGAAAAGTATCAGCCTGATACCCAGCCATGGCTCATTCCTTGAGATGAAAGTAATCATCCAATTATCAGGGCTTATAGATTGATTAGAAGATACAGATTGAGAGCAAAAACCAGTTCAGTTGCTGAACGGCTCCATTGACAGGTCAATGGAACGTCTCATTTCAGGGAGATGCAACACGCAAAAGAGTCCGTGGGGGCACGGACTCTTTGAGGGGGGGTTAGACTGATTCGATCTGGAGAGCGACCCGTTCGCGGCATGGGCATTCGTCCATGTAGCGGTGCGCCTCGACAAACTCGGCAAACGGGAACACCCGAGTCTTGAGCGGCAGCAGCACGCGGTCGGCGGTCATCTGGTTGATGTCGCGCAAGGCACGTTGCAGGGCAACCTGGTCCTGGATAATGCCCAGTTCCGGTTTGCCGGTGAAGTTACCGATGCAATGTACAAAGAACTGAATGTTCTTCTGGAACGCTGCGCAGGCCGGGAATGGTGTCTGGTTGCCACCTTGCAGACCGTACAGCACCAGGCTGCCACGCGGTGCGAGCACATCGCCGAGCAGCGACATCTGTGGGCCGCCAAGACCATCGAACACCACATCGACGCCGCGGTTGTCGGTGATCTTGTTGATCTGCATCAGCAGGTCCTGTTCTTCGGTGACGATGACTTTCTCGGCACCCAGAGACAGCAAGTTCTCACGTTCTTCCGCCGTCTTGGTCGCGGCAATCACTCGCACACCGAGCGCTTTGCCCAGTTGTACGAAGGACGGTCCGGCGCAGTGACTGGCGTCGGTAACCAGGGCAAATTGCCCGGGCTTGACCCGTGCCAGATCGACGTAGGCGAAATAGGCGATCAACAGCGGCGTGTAATGCACGCTGGCTTCAATCGGGCTGAGCACATCCGGGTAACGGGTCAGTGCCGAGCGCGGCAGAACGATCTGCTCACCGTAGACCGGGTAGTCGTTCGGGCTTTCGGCCGGGAAGCTGGCGACCTTGTCACCGACTTCCAGGTCATCGACACCCTCACCGACCGCGGTGACGATACCGGCCATTTCATGGCCAAGGCCTGAAGGCAAACGCGCCTGGGATGACGCCAGATTCTGGCGCCAGAGAATGTCGTACCAGCTGATGCCAATCGCCTCGACGCGCACCTGCACTTCGCCCGGTGCAGGCAAAGCTGCCGCATGCTCTTCGCATTTGAGCACCTCGGCTGGACCAAACTTGTGAAAACGAATCGTGCGGGACATCGCATACCTCGTCAAAGAAACCTCTAATGCCCTGAACTCTATCTGGGCTTTCTACCCAAGACTATCAGTGACTATTAATAGTCGACATGCCTGTCATTGATTCCGCAGCGCCGGCGACATCACCCAATGTCGTAAGAAACCGTAGCTACCTTTGTAGGAAATCTGAATTACTCGGTGCAGAGTACCAGTCTTTCCCCGTAAGATTCATGCCGGCCATTGTTCTTATATGGCCGCTCACGTCAAGTTTGCTGACTCTGCCAGGACTCCAGATGAATCGTAATGACCTGCGTCGTGTCGACCTGAACCTGTTGATCGTATTCGAAACATTGATGCACGAACGCAGCGTGACCCGCGCGGCGGAAAAACTGTTCCTTGGACAGCCGGCCATCAGCGCGGCGCTCTCGCGTCTGCGCGGGTTGTTCGATGATCCGTTGTTCGTGCGTACTGGTCGCAGCATGGAGCCGTCCGCCCGGGCGGTGGAAATCTTTGCCCTGCTTTCTCCGGCGCTGGATTCGATTTCCACCGCCGTCAGCCGTGCGGCTGAATTCGATCCGGCCACCAGCACCGCGGTGTTCCGCATCGGTCTGTCGGACGATGTCGAGTTCGCCCTGCTGCCGATGCTGCTCAAGCGCCTGCGCGCCGAATCACCGGGGATTGTGCTGGTGGTGCGTCGGGTCAACTACATCCTGATGCCGAGTTTGTTGGCGTCCGGCGAGATTTCCATCGGCGTCAGCTACACCACCGATCTGCCGGCCAACGCCAAGCGCAAAGTACTGCGCCGCAGCATGCCAAAGTTGTTGCGCGCCGACACGGTGCCGGGCCCATTAAGCCTGGATGATTTCTGCGCGCGGCCTCATGCATTGGTGTCGTTCGCCGGCGACCTGAGCGGCTTTATAGATGAAGAGCTGGAAAAGCTCGGGCGCAAACGTCATGTCGTGCTCGCGGTGCCACAGTTCAACGGGCTGAGCACGCTTATCAGCGGCACCGATATTGTGGCCACGGTGCCGGATTACACGGCTGAGGCGCTGACGGCGGCTGGCGGTGTCAGGGCTGAAGATCCGCCGTTGCCGGTGCGCAGCTTTGAACTGCACATGGCCTGGCGTGGGTCGCAGGATAACGACCCGGGCGAGCGTTGGTTAAGGTCGAGGATTCAGATGTTCTTTGGCGACCCTGACAGCCTGGCTTGATCATCGGTTTTTTGTAGTGAGGCTGATGGCCTCTTCGCGGGCAAGTCCGCTCCCACATTTGATCTGTGGCGTTCACAAATCACCTGTGGGAGCGGGCTTGCTCGCGAAGGAAGCGACGCGGTCTCAAGCCGTGTCTTTTGCATTCCCCGCAACACTGAATTGTCATCAAGCGAATTGATAGCCGCCTAACGAAAGGTGCATGCTAGAGGGCTGATTCGGGTCTTATATCATTCCGAATGATAGTTACCTTTGCTTCATTCGATTCGTGCCATACAACCTAGCCGAAGCATCATCCGTCCATTCTCAATACATTGGCGGATGCATCCATGGAACAATCACTCAAACATTTGCGCTTCCCGTTGGCCATGTTGGCCGTACTGGTGATGAGCGCCTGCGGCAAGACTCCGGACACGGCCGCCACTATGCCCGCAGCCAAGGTCAGCGTGGCCAAGGTGCTGGAACAACCGGTCAATGAGTGGGACGAATTCACCGGGCGCCTTGAAGCACCTGAAACCGTGGAAATTCGCCCACGGGTCTCCGGCCAGATCGATGAAGTCGCTTTCACTGAAGGCGCATTGGTCAAGAAAGGCGACCTGCTGTTCCAGATCGACCCTCGCCCGTTCCAGGCTGAAGTCCGCCGCCTCGAAGCGCTGGTTGCCCAATCCCGCGCCAACGCCACCCGCAGCGAAAACGAAGCCCAGCGCGGTGAGCGTCTGCGCACCAGCAACGCGATCTCCGCGGAACTGGCCGATTCGCGCACCAGCGCTTCACAAGAAGCCCGCGCTGCCGTCGGCGCCCTCCAGGCGCAACTGGACTTGGCCAAACTGAACCTGAGTTTCACCCGTGTCACCGCGCCAATCAGTGGTCGCGTCAGCCGCGCGGAAATCACCGCCGGCAACCTGGTGACCGCCGATACCACCGCGCTGACCAGCGTAGTTTCCACCGACAAGGTTTACGCCTACTTCGACGCAGACGAGCGTGTGTTCCTCAAGTACACGCAACTCGCCCGCCAGGGCAAACGCGGCGCGACCACCCCGGTTTACCTCGGCCTGTCTAATGAAGACGGCAACCCGCACCAGGGCGTGATGAACTTCGTCGACAACCAGGTCAACCCGAAAACCGGCACCATCCGTGGTCGTGCGGTGTTCGACAACTCTGACGGTAACTACACCCCAGGCCTCTATGCCCGTCTGAAGCTGGTCGGCAGCGGTACCTATTCCGCCGTGCTGATCAACGACGAAGCCGTCGGTACCGATCTGGGCAAGAAGTTCGTGCTGGTGATGGATGCCGAAAACAAAACGGCGTACCGCGCGGTCGAGCTGGGGCCGAAGATCGAAGGCTTGCGCATCGTGCGCAGCGGCCTGAACAAGGATGACACCGTCATCGTCAAGGGTCTGCAACGGGTTCGCCCTGGCTCGCCGGTCACCCCTGAAGTGATCCCGATGGCCAGCGAGCAAACCCTCGCCGCTCTGGCTCAACAACGACAAGCGCTGGAAGCCAGCAACCTGCCCCAAGTCGCACCTGCCAAGGTCGCGCCGGGTTCGGTTGTGAAAGTGGCTGCCGCGACTCCACGCGGTTAAGGGATCTCTACGATGAATTTTTCCCAATTCTTCATTTCACGGCCGATCTTTGCAGCGGTACTTTCGCTGCTGATCCTGATCGCCGGTGCCATCTCGCTGTTCCAGTTGCCGATCAGCGAATACCCGGAAGTGGTGCCGCCGACCGTTGTGGTCCGCGCCAACTTCCCGGGTGCCAACCCGAAAGTCATCGGTGAAACCGTGGCGGCTCCTTTGGAGCAAGCCATCACCGGCGTCGAGAACATGCTGTACATGTCCTCGCAGTCCACCGCTGACGGCAAGATCACCCTGACCATCACCTTTGCGCTGGGCACCGACCTGGACAACGCACAGGTGCAAGTGCAGAACCGTGTGACCCGGACCGAGCCGAAACTTCCAGAAGAAGTGACGCGCATCGGTATCACCGTGGATAAGGCTTCGCCCGACTTGACCATGGTTGTGCACTTGACCTCGCCGGACAAACGCTACGACATGCTCTACCTGTCCAACTACGCCCTGCTCAACATCAAGGATGAGCTGGCGCGTCTGGGTGGTGTCGGTGATGTGCAGCTGTTCGGTATGGGCGATTACTCGCTTCGCGTCTGGCTCGATCCAAACAAGACCGCTTCGCGCAACCTGACCGCAACCGATGTCGTCACGGCGATTCGCGAACAGAACCGTCAAGTAGCGGCCGGTGCATTGGGTGCGCCGCCTGCGCCGAATGCCACTGCGTTCCAGTTGTCGGTCAACACTCAGGGACGTCTGGTTTCTGAAGAAGAGTTCGAGAACATCATCATTCGCTCCGGCGACAACGGTGAAATCACCCGTCTGAAAGACATCGCTCGCATTGAACTGGGTTCCAGCCAATACGCCCTGCGATCCTTGCTGAACAACCAGCCGGCGGTAGCGATCCCGATCTTCCAGCGTCCGGGTTCCAACGCCATCGAGATCTCCAACGAAGTTCGGGCGAAAATGGCCGAACTGAAGAAGAACTTCCCGGAAGGCATGGACTTCAGCATCGTCTATGACCCGACGATCTTCGTGCGCGGTTCCATCGAGGCGGTGGTTCACACCCTCTTCGAAGCACTGATCCTCGTGGTATTGGTGGTGATCCTGTTCCTGCAGACCTGGCGTGCCTCGATCATTCCGTTGGTGGCAGTGCCGGTGTCGCTGATCGGTACGTTCGCGGTGATGCATTTGTTCGGCTTCTCGCTGAACGCGCTGTCTCTATTCGGACTGGTATTGGCCATCGGTATCGTGGTGGACGACGCCATCGTGGTGGTGGAGAACGTCGAGCGAAACATTGGACTGGGATTGACGCCGGTCGAGGCGACCAAACGGGCCATGCGTGAAGTGACCGGTCCGATTATCGCCACGGCGCTGGTGTTGTGTGCGGTGTTTATTCCGGCGGCATTCATCTCCGGGTTGACCGGGCAGTTCTACAAACAGTTCGCCCTGACCATTGCGATTTCGACGGTGATCTCGGCCTTCAACTCGCTGACCCTGTCGCCAGCGCTGGCCGCCGTACTGCTCAAGAGCCACGACGCGCCGAAAGACCGCTTCTCCAGAGTGCTCGACAAGATCTTCGGTGGCTGGTTGTTCCGTCCGTTCAACCGCTTCTTTGACAAGGCCAGCCATGGCTATGTCGGCACCGTGGGCCGGGTTATCCGCAGCAGCGGTATCGCCCTGCTGGTGTACGCCGGCTTGATGGTGCTGACCTTCTTCGGTTTCTCCAACACCCCGACCGGTTTCGTACCCGGCCAGGACAAGCAATACCTGGTGGCCTTCGCACAACTGCCGGATGCCGCGAGCCTGGACCGTACCGAAGACGTGATCAAACGCATGTCCGACCTGGCGCTGAAACAGCCGGGCGTGGAAAGTGCGGTGGCCTTCCCTGGCCTGTCGATCAACGGTTTCACCAACAGCCCTAACGCCGGCATTGTGTTCGTGACGCTGAAACCTTTCGACGAGCGCAAAGACCCGAGCATGTCTGCCGGTGCCATTGCCGGTGCGTTGAACGGCCAGTTCGCCGGGATTCAGGAAGCCTACATGGCGATCTTCCCGCCGCCGCCAGTACAAGGCCTGGGCACCATCGGTGGTTTCCGCCTGCAGATCGAAGACCGGGGCAACCTGGGGTATGACGAGCTGTACAAAGAAACCATGAACATCATCAACAAAAGCCACAGCGTGCCGGAACTGGCCGCGCTGTTCACCAGCTACACCGTGAACGTGCCGCAGGTCGATGCCGCCATCGACCGGGAAAAAGCCAAGACCCACGGCGTGGCCGTCAGCGACATCTTCGACACCCTGCAGATCTACCTGGGTTCGTTGTATGCCAACGACTTCAACCGCTTCGGTCGGACTTATCAGGTCAACGTTCAGGCTGAGCAGCAGTTCCGTCTCGAACCGGACCAGATCGGCCAGCTGAAAGTGCGTAACAACAAAGGCGAGATGATCCCGCTGGCGACCTTTATCAAGGTCAGCGACACCTCGGGTCCGGACCGCGTGATGCACTACAACGGTTTCATCACCGCTGAAATCAACGGTGCGGCAGCCCCAGGCTACAGCTCTGGCCAGGCCGAAAAGGCCATCGAGAAACTGCTCAAGGAAGAACTTCCGAACGGCATGACCTACGAATGGACCGACCTGACCTACCAGCAGATTTTGTCCGGCAACACTGCACTGTTCGTGTTCCCGCTCTGCGTATTGCTGGCGTTCCTGGTACTCGCGGCACAGTACGAAAGCTGGAGCCTGCCATTGGCGGTGATCCTGATCGTACCGATGACCTTGCTGTCGGCCATTACCGGGGTGATTGCTTCCGGTGGCGACAACAACATCTTCACCCAGATCGGCTTGATCGTACTGGTGGGACTGGCCTGTAAGAACGCGATTCTGATCGTCGAGTTTGCCAAGGATAAACAGGAAGAAGGCATGGGCCCGCTGGCTGCGGTGCTGGAAGCTTGCCGTCTGCGTCTGCGGCCGATCCTGATGACCTCCTTCGCGTTCATCATGGGTGTTGTGCCACTGGTGTTCTCCAGCGGTGCTGGTGCCGAAATGCGTCACGCAATGGGTGTGGCGGTGTTCTCCGGGATGCTCGGGGTGACCTTCTTCGGTCTGTTGCTGACACCTGTGTTCTACGTGTTGATTCGTAACTTTGTGGAGCGCGGTGAAGCGCGAAAAGCAGCCAAAGCCCTGAAACTGGAGGCGCAACAATGAGCCCGAAAGCCTTCCTCCCGAGCCTGCTGGTACTGGCCCTGAGTGCCTGTGCCGTCGGCCCGGACTATAAGACCCCCGCCACGGAACCGGCCAATATCACGGCCGCCACCGATGGCGCCGCCGGCCAGAAAAACTTCGACCGTGCACGGTTCGAAGGCATCTGGTGGCAGCAGTTCGAAGACCCGACCCTCAACAAGTTGGTGACTCAATCGCTGCAAGGCAACCGTGATCTGCGCGTGGCGTTTGCCCGCTGGAAAGCGGCCCGGGCGATCCGCGACGACGCCAGCAATGACGCCATGCCGACCATCACCAGCCGCGCCAGCAGTAATCTGGGCAAGGGCCAGATTCCTGGCCAGACCACCCAACGGGTCAATAGCGAGCGCTATGACCTGGGGCTGGACATGGCCTGGGAACTGGACCTGTTCGGTCGCATCCAGCGCAACCTGGAATCCAGCGACGCGGAACAACAGGCTGCCGAGGCCGATCTGTATCAACTGCAAGTCACCATGATTGCCGAACTGGTGGATGCCTACGGTCAACTGCGCGGTGCGCAACTGCGGGAAAAGATCGCGCTGGCCAACCTGAACAACCAACAGGAATCGCGCAAAATCACCGAAAGCCTGCGTGATGCCGGCGTCGGCGATCAGCTCGATGTGGAACGCGCCGATGCGCGACTGGCGTCCGTTGAAGCCAGCGTGCCGCAATTGCAGGCCGAACAGGTTCGTCAGAAAAACCGTATCGCTACCCTGTTGGGTGAGCGTCCGGACAAGCTGACCGTCGACCTCAATCCCAAGGACTTGCCGGCCATCGCCAAGGCGCTGCCAATCGGTGATCCGGGCGAGCTGCTGCAACGTCGGCCGGACATTCTCAGCGCCGAACGCAAACTGGCTTCCGCCACGGCGCGTATCGGTGTGGCCAAGGCCGATCTGTTCCCGCGGGTCAGCCTCAGCGGCTTCCTTGGTTTCACCGCCGGGCGCGGTTCGCAGATCGGTTCTTCGGCGGCCAATGCCTGGGCGCTGGGCCCAAGCATCACCTGGGCAGCGTTTGACCTTGGCAGCGTGCGCGCGCGTTTGCGGGGCGCCGATGCAGAGGCCGAAGGCGCCCTGGCGACCTATGAACAGCAAGTGCTGCTGGCCCTGGAAGAATCGGAAAACGCTTTCAGTGATTACGGTAAACGTCAGCAACGCCTGATTTCGCTGATTCGTCAGAGCGAATCAAGCCGCTCCGCTGCCAACCTGGCGGAAATTCGCTACCGCGAAGGCACTGCTGACTTCCTGGTGTTGCTCGATGCGCAACGCGAGCGCCTGGCGGCTGAAGACACCCAGGCCCAGGCGGAGGTCGATCTGTACCGCGGCATTGTCGCGATTTACAAAGCCCTTGGCGGTGGCTGGCAACCAGAAACCGTCGCCAGCAAGTAACGTTTAAACGAGCTCCTTTGGTTGGCCGCAACCAACCAATTCCTTTGCCCCGCGCCTCATTCGGTCGCGGGGCTTTTTTTTGCCTGGTCAGCAAGCAGTGTGAATCCTGTGGCAGCGAGCTTGCTCGCGAATGCGGTGGTTCAGTCACCATCAAAGTTGAATGTGATGGCCTCTTCGCGAGCAAGCCCGCTCCCACAGGGGGTTAGCGGTGTTCTTGTGTCTTGCGATTTTCCATGACCGTCACGGTAGCCGTAGTCCCTGCACGGAGGCGGTTTCTGGCGGCGTAATCGGCATCGATCTGTATCCGCACCGGCACCCTTTGCGCAAGTTTGACCCAGGTGTAACTGGGGTTGATGTTGGCCAGCATTCGACCACCGGGCAGGTTTTCCCGGTCGGCAATGGCGAAGGCGATGCTTTGCACCGTGCCGTCGAAGGTTTCGCCGCTCATCAACTCGATCCTCACGCGGTCACCCTTCTCTATTCGCGGCAGCTTGGTTTCTTCAAAGTAACCGCTGACATAAAACGAGTCGCTGTCCACCAGTGCCAACAGCGCACCACCGGCGGCGGCATAGTCACCCTGACGAGTCAGCAGATTGGTCACGTAACCACTGACGGGCGCTTCGACCCGAGTGCGTTGCAAGTCCAGTTCGGCCTGGGTCAGTGCCGCGATAGCCAATTGCACGTTGGCCTGGGCAAGCCCCAGGTTCGCTTGATTGCGCAGCAACTCGGCCTGCGCAACCGCCACTTCCGTACTGGATTTTTCCCACTCTTCGCCAGAAATCGCGAACCGTTGCTTGAGCGTACGCCGTCGGCGTTCTTCACTCTGACGCTGGCGCAGCAGCGCATCACTGGCGACTATCGTTGCCTCGGATTGACCCAAGGAGGCTTTCGCCACCTCCACCGAGCGCTTGGCATGCTCCACCGCCAGGACATAGCGCGCCGGGTCGATCTCCAGTAGCAACTGGCCTTTTTCGACGTGCTGGTTATCCTCGACGCTCAATCCAACGATGCGCCCCGAGACATCGGCGGACAACGTCACCACATCGGCCCGCACTCGGGCATCCCGGGTCCAGGGAGCGCGAGTGTAATGTTCCCAGGCAAACCAGCCGAGAACAAAGGCCAGCACCACCACCGCGACCGTAGCGAGTCGGGAAAGGATCTTCTTCAAAGCATCAAGCTCCCATCACCAGAATCAGCGTCGCGCAAACGCAGGCATACAGCGCGCCTTCAAACAGCGCTTCGTGCCAGACGAACCGCAGCACGCCGAGGCGGCGCAAGATCCAGTCCAACAGCAGGAAAACCGGCAAGGCCAGCAGCAGCGCCTGGGCGATCGGTGGCAAGTAGACGCCACCTATTTCCAAGTCAATGGGCAAGGGCCGGTACTCCTTCCATGTCTGAAGGTTGAAAGTGTTCACGATAGCGTTCCAGAAACGACACCACGATCAGCAGCGCCACGCGCATGCGGAATACCGACCACAAGTGCTCATGAACATCCAGATGCAGGTCATCCATTTCATCGCCCAAGGCATGCAAGTTGGCGAGCAGCCGATCGAGGTTAATGCCAGACCGCCCGGCGACCCACTTTCCCGTCTCTCGCACCGCCACTAACAAACGGCTTTGTTGCTCCGTGCTCAGCAAGGTGTTGCTCTGCCCTTGTTGTCTGAGCTGATTCAGCGCGACACCCAGCGCCATGCACCCCAGGCTGACTTCGAACAACTCGCGGGATGGCTTGTCCTGGATGGCCGGCAGCAGTCCTAACATCATGGTCAAGCGGTCGACCATGCGGCTTTCAAAAGCAAACTGCTGCTCATCGGTGGCCGGCGTCTTCAGCAACGCGTAGACCTGCTCGCAGTTCTCATTGAATAGCCGGCGCATCCGCAGAACGGGTCTGAACGGGAAGATCAAGGCGTAGACACTTAACGCCAGCACGGTTGCACTGATATACGCACCGGCAAACTCGAACCACTGAATCGCACTGTTCTGGCCGATACCTACGTTCTGCGGACCCAATAACAGAAAAGTCGACAGTCCAAGACCAATGCCAGTCCCGGTGGTGGCCGGCGTGGCCAGCCCGACCGCGGCCGCATACAGCAGCGGCACCAATAGCAAGGCCAGTAGCTCGAAGTCGCTGATCATGGGTACGAACATAAACTGGTAGAGCGCCGACACTATTAAGGCCAGTCCCAGGCCCCTTGCATAACTTTGCGCGGCCAGTAGCGGCCGAGGGAATGTCGCCATCAGCGAGCAGAGAACCCCCACCAGAACCATCCCGCCGCGCGCACCGTCCCAACCGGTCTCGATCCAGATCAGACCCGCCACCAGCAATGCAATAAACGCCCGGATGGCGTTCATCGCCGCCAGGGTGAAGTCCAGATGCAAAGGGTTGTCCAGGCCGCGAAACACGCTACTGGCTTGACGCTCCTCCTGGATCGCGTCACTGAGCTCCAGAATCTGCGCCAGTTGCTCCAACATCCGCGCTTGCTCCCAGCGCAGCGCCCAGGCCAGCGAACGCAGCATGGCAGGCATCGTCTCGGTCAACTGCTCTGCCTTGTAGGCTTGCTCGTCGAAACGCTGTTGCAGCGCTACGAAGTGCTTCCGGGCCTCGGGCGACAATGAACGCCCTTGCCGCGCCAACTCATCGAGAAACGTCAGTTCTTCAGCGCGCAGACGCTGTATCTCTTCCGGTAGATCGCCTTCCCAACGCTCGGTCAGCAGCTCCCGCTGGTGGCGCAGAGCCGTCAACCGTGAGGTCAACAGCACCAGCTGATTACCCAACAACTGCACCAGCCCATTGGCGCTGCGCAAGCGTGGTACATCGAAATACAAATGCCGACGTACGCCCTCCAGGGCACTGATCGCGCCGAGCAGCTGCATCTGCCGCTGGTGGAAGTCAGCCTCGCTCTCCTCGGTTCGAATGACCGCAGCGGCGTGGGTCGCGAGCAACTTGATCACTTGGTCGATCCTGGCGAAGTAATCCCGGGCCACGGTTTCCGGTCGCGCCGTGAGAAGGCTGACAACGCACACGCAGGCAACGGCCAGAAGTGTCTCGGTCAAGCGGGTGACGGCCAGCAAAAACGTACCTTCCTGATCAGGCACCGCCAGCAGCGCCACGACGACCGCGGTGTATCCACTCAATACAAACGCCTGGGAACTGGTGTAACGCAGCAACGTACCGCCAGCGGTACACAACGCCAGCCACAGGGCCAGGGTAGTGATGAAAGGCAGCGGCGCCTGGGGAAAGATCGCCATGATCAACACCGCCACCACCGCGCCCAGGGTGGTGCCGATGATCTGGCCGAAACTCCGGGCCAGGGCCATTCCGGCCAGCGGCTGGCTGACAATGATCACCGCCATGATCGACCACTTGGGCTGGTCCAGGTCGAACAGGAAGGCCAGGTACAGCGTCAGCAGCCCGGCCGCGATGGTTCTCAAGGCAAACAGCAATACCCCTCGCCCGGGGTTGAGTATGGCCTTGAAGTACTGAAGCAGCGGTTGCATGGGAACACTCTTGGAGTCATCTCCAGCAAGCGTAGTCACTGCTTCAAGGCCATGGGAGGTTTCGGTGTCGACGCGACTTGTAGGCACATTCGCTAGCCAGGGTTTGACTCACAGCCCTGCCTGACCGAAGCTTACGGCCTTGCAAAAGCTTGCCAGCTCCCGGATTCCTGCATGCCCCAGTCCCGCCGCTACCTGCTCATCAGCCTCTGTGTCCTGTTCGCCATCGGCCTTGCCTGGTTGTTCCTGCGCAGCACAACACCCGAGGTGCCGCCGGCCATCAAGCGCGGTTACAGCGAAGCGCTGGCCCAGGCTCGTGCAGGTCAGCCGGGCGCGGCGCGGGTCCTCTATCAGCAACTGGGCCGTCCGGACATCTCGCCCAAGCGCCGTGTCTGGCTGCACGCCGAACTGCCCAACTACCCCAGCTCCGTGGCCCTGAAACTGGCGGATGCAGACTTGCAGCATGAGTCGCCAGACGTGCGCATCGCAGCCATCAAAAGCATCAGCGGGCTGGTGCCCAAAGGCCAACGCAGCCTGTTGCTCGGGCCATTGCTCGACGACAGTGAACAGCGCGTCCGATTTGCTGCGGTCAACGCACTGCTCGGGCTTTCGCCGGACGATCTGGGTCTGTACTTCGGACCGTTGCAGCAGGCGATCGACGCCTGGGAGAAAGTGCTCAAGAGCGCCCCCGAAAGTGCCGACAACTACTATCAGCGCGCTCGGCTGCACCTGCACAACGCCGAGTTGAAAGAAGCACAAGAAGCCCTTGAACAGACCTTGCGCCTTGATCCCGGCAACCTTCCGGCGCTGGTGATGCAGATTGAAGTACTGGATAAACAGGGCCAAAGCGATGCAGCCCGGCAACTGTTGGCCAAGCAACTGAAGGCACAGCCGGATTCCGCCTACCTGCAACACGCCCTTGGGCTTTGGTTGTTGCAACACGGCCAAAGTGAGTTCGCCCTGCTGGGCCTGTCCAAAGCCGTGGAGCTCGAGCCGGACAACAAGGATTACCGCTACGACCTGGCCACCACGCTGCATGGTGAAGATGAGCTGGAAGCCGCGCAGAAGCAGTTACAGGAAATCGTCCAGCGCCACCCGGCCGATCGCAAGGCGCGGGTATTGCTGATCAATTACTGGAAGGAAAGCGGTCAGCTGCAGAACGTGCAGATTCTGTTGGCGCAACTGGAACAGCTCAATCCCGACGATCCGGCGTTGCAGCAAGGTCTCTGACAGACTGCCCCGGCAGCAACTGCCGAAGGCTAAAAATCTCTTGATACAAAAGTTTGAACCGTCATCTCGGCCAAAGGTCAAGTGAACAGGCAGTCCATTCAGGCACTTACGGCCTGCTGCCTCGCTTCCCCTAGTCATGAGAGGGCATTTTTTGTCTACGTCTAACGAGTTGATCAGTGCAAAAGCCGCCACCGGCATTGAAGGTCTGGATGACATCCTGGCCGGTGGATTGTCCCGCGGACATGTGTTTTTGCTGGAGGGTGAACCCGGAACCGGCAAAACCACCGTCGCATTGCATTTTCTATTGGCCGGCGCCCGAGCCGGCGAACGCTCGTTGTACATCACTCTGTCGGAAACCGAACGTGAGCTGCGCCAAGGCGCGTTGTCCCACGGTTGGGAGCTGGATGAAAACATCCATATTTTCGAACTGACGCCCCCGGAAAGTCTGCTCAATGCCGACCATCAGCAAAGCCTGCTGTATTCCTCGGACCTGGAATTGGGTGAAGCGACCCGACAGATTTTCGAAGTGGTCGAACGGGTCAAACCCACCCGCGTAGTCCTCGACAGCCTGTCGGAGATCCGCCTGCTGGCCCAAAGCTCCCTGCGCTACCGGCGCCAGATCCTCGCGATCAAACATTACTTCGTGCGCTACGACGCCACCGTGGTGCTGCTCGATGACCTGACGACCGAATCCCTCGATAAAACCGTACACAGTGTGGCCCACGGGGTGATTCGCTTGGAGGAACTGACGCCCAACTATGGCGCCGAGCGGCGGCGGATCCGCGTGGTGAAGTATCGCGGTCAGAAGTACCGCGGCGGTTTTCACGACTTCACCATCATGGGCGATGGCGTGCATGTGTTTCCGCGCCTGGTGGCAGCCGAACATCGTGGCCGCTATGTCCGTCAGCAGTTGACCAGCAGCATCAAGGAAATGGACGCCCTGCTCGGCGGCGGCATCGAGACCGGTTCCAGCACCTTGATTCTTGGGCCGGCCGGTACCGGCAAATCGCTGATCTCGATGATCTTCGCGGCAGCCGCCGTGGCCCGAGGCGAAAAAGCCGCGTTGTTCATTTTCGATGAAGAACTGGGACTGCTGTTCGAGCGCATGAAGAACATGGGCATCGACTTGAAGGCCCTGCAAGACACCGGCAATCTGCTGATCGAGCAAGTGGACGCGGCCGAACTGTCCCCCGGCGAGTTTTCCCACCGGGTTCGTCGCTGTGTCGATCAGCGCAACATCAAGACTGTGGTGATCGACAGTATCAACGGCTATCAGGCAGCGATGCCCGAAGAGAATGCGCTGGTGCTGCACATGCACGAATTGCTGCTGTACCTCAATCGCCAGGGCGCGGCGACGTTCATGACCGTCGCCCAGCATGGACTGGTCGGCGACATGCAGGCCCCCGTGGACATCACGTATCTGGCCGACACGGTTATCCTGCTGCGTTACTTCGAAGCGCTGGGCAAGGTTCGTCGGGCGATCTCGATCATCAAGAAACGTACCGGCAGCCACGAGTCGACCATTCGTGAATACCGCATCAGCTCGCAAGGCATGACCATCGGTGAACCGCTGGACGCCTTTCAGGGCGTATTGCGCGGCGTTCCGACTTATCTGGGCGCGAGCAATCCATTGCTCAGGGATGAAGCCCCGTGATGGTTCAGGAAGCGATGTCCGAGCGCGCGATCATTCTCGCGCCGCTGGGTCGCGACAGCCATATTGCACTGATGATGCTCAACGAAGCGGGTTACGACGGGGTGATCACCCGGGACCTGATTGGTCTTTGCGCCGAGTTGGAGCAAGGCGCCGGGTTGTTGCTGATCTCCTCCGAAGCCTTGTTGGGCGGGGATATCGAGCCGTTGCTCGGTCTGATCGAGCAACAGCCCGCCTGGTCGGACCTGCCGATCGTATTGATGACGTACCACGGCGGGCCGGAACAAAACCCGGCGTCGCGCTTCGGCCCACAATTGGGGAACGTGACCTTTCTTGAGCGCCCTTTTCATCCGGTGACGTTGATCAGCCTGGTGACCACCGCCTTGCGCGGCCGTCGACGACAGTACGAAGCCAGGGACCGGTTGATCGACCTGAGCCAAAGTGAGCTGCGCCTGCAAAACACCCTCGAAACCCTCGAACAACAGGTCGAGGAGCGCACCGCCCAGTTGCGCCACAACGAAGAAGCCCTGCGTCAGTCCCAGAAAATGGAAGCCGTCGGCCAACTCACCGGCGGTATTGCCCATGACTTCAACAATATGCTGACCGGCATCATCGGCAGCCTGGAGTTGCTGCGCCGACGCTTGGCCCGCGGGCGCATCGAAGATCTGGACAGCCTGATCGACCTGGGCGTGACCTCGGCGAATCGCGCGGCGGGTCTCACCCATCGTTTGCTGGCGTTTTCCCGACGCCAGTCGCTGGACTCCAAACCCGTGGAGATGAACACTTTGGTGGTCTCCATGGGCGAACTGTTGCAGCGCAGCATCAACGAAAGCATTCAGTTGGACATGCAGCTCAGCGAGCAATTGTGGGTGGCCGAGGCCGACCCGAACCAACTGGAAAGCGCCCTGCTCAATCTGGTGATCAATGCGCGGGACGCCATGCCCGATGGCGGCAGAATGGCGGTCAAAACCTGGAATCAACACCTGGACACTGGCTTCACCGGGGCCCACAACAACCTCGAACCGGGCGATTATGTGGTACTGAGCGTGACCGACACCGGGTGCGGCATGCCGGAAAGTGTGGTCAACCGAGCCTTCGACCCCTTCTTTACCACCAAGCCGATTGGCCAGGGCACTGGCCTCGGGCTGTCGATGATCTATGGCTTCAGCAAACAATCGCGCGGTCATGTCGCCATTCATAGTGAGGTCGGCGAAGGCACCACCGTGAACCTGTTTCTGCCACGTTTCGGCGGGGATCTACCGCAGGACAGTCCGATAGACGTCCCGCACGAACCTTTTGCGCAGAACGGCGAAACGGTATTGATCGTCGAGGATGATCCCGCCGTGCGGGTCTTGGTCAGTACGGTACTGAGCGAGCTGGGGTATGCCTTTGTCGAGGCCGGTGATGCCGACAGCGCGATGCCGATTCTCGATTCCGGGCAGCGTATCGATCTGTTGATCAGTGATGTAGGACTACCCGGGATGAATGGCCGGCAACTGGCGGAAATCGGTCGGCAATATCGACCTGACCTCAAGGTACTGTTCATCACCGGCTACGCGGAACATGCGGCCGTGCGCGGTGGATTCCTCGACCCGGGCATGCAGATGATCACCAAGCCGTTCACCTTCGACCTGCTGACGGCGAAGGTGCGGGAGATGATCAGAGTCTGAACACGCCCGTAGGAGCGAAGCTTGCTCGCGAAGAACGAAAACGCGGTGAGTCAGAACTTACGCCTTCGCGAGCAAGCTCCGCTCCGACATGAGACCTTACGAAAGCATGTCCTGCATCAATTCCTGCAACACATCCAGATCGAACGGCTTGCCCAGGATCGGCGCCTTGCGCGTGATCGGGCTGTCGGTCTCACGGATCTCCTGCGGGTAACCGCTGATGAAAATCACCTTGAGCTCCGGTCGCAGTTTCACGGCGGGTTCGGCGATCTGGACGCCAGAGATTCCGCCCGGCAGGCGAAAATCGGTGATCATCATGTCCAGGTGCGGTTTGCTCGCGAGGATTTCAAAGGCCTGCTCGCCGTTTTCAGCCTGCAGCACCCGGTAGCCCTCACCCGACAGATAGGCCGACAGCACCATCAAAATCGAGGGGTCATCTTCGACGATCAATACGACGTCTTGTGCATCTTCACTCATGGGAAGCCTTTGTTCGGTCAATAGCTGCTGATACGACCGTGAGGTCGATCAGAGGTTGCGTTTATCTGGCTGTTTTCCTACAGCGGCAGACAAACGCGAAACAAGGCGCCTTCGCCAATCCGGCTGTCGACGGTGATGCAGCCGCCATGAGCGGCCACAATTTGTTCGGAAATAAATAATCCCAGGCCCAGCCCCGCGACGGCGTGTTTGGCCGTGACGCGCTCGAATTGCTGGAAAATACGCTTCTGGTTTTCTTCACTGATACCGATCCCGAGATCGCGTACTTCCACCACGGCCTGGTTGCTCTCACTGTACACCTTCACGGTGATCGGGCTCTTGGCACCGTAACGCAAAGCGTTGGTCAACAGGTTGGAGATCACCTGTTCAATGCGAAACTCGTCCCAGTTACCGATCACCGGTTGCTCGGCGTCCAGCGTGACCGACGCCTCGGCGGCATCGATTTGCGGGGCGAAGTTCTGCAATAAACCGCGAACCAGCGCAGAAAGATCAAAGCGCTTCGGGCGAATCGACAACTTGCCGGTACGAATGCGCGACACATCCAGCATGTCTTCGATCAAGCGGATCAGGCTTTTGATCTGCCGCTCGTCGCGGTCGACCATGGCGTGCATCTTGTCCAGTGTGAACGCCGCGGCGTTGTCCCGCGCCAGGTGCATCTTGCGTAGCTGGGTTTCGAGGATCAGGCCATTGAGCGGCGTGCGCACCTCATGGGCGACGATGGACATGAAGTCATCGCGCATGCGTACCGCCTGCTCCAGCTCCAGCTGAGTACTCTGCAATTGCCGGAGCAGCGCCTCCTGTTCGCGGCGACTCTGCTCCAACGCTTCGACCTGCTGTTTCATCGCCTTGCTCTGGCGATACAGGTCGACGAACACATTGACCTTGCTCTTGACTGCATGGATATCCAGCGGCTTGTGCAGGAAGTCCACCGCCCCGCTTTCGTAGCCCTTGAACGCGTAGTTCAGTTCACGGCCGGCCGCGCTGACGAACACGATCGGAATGTTCTTGGTCTTCTCCGTGCCACGCATCAACTCGGCCAGTTCGAAGCCGTTCATCCCGGGCATCTGCACGTCGAGAATGGCCATGGCGAATTCGTGTTGCAACAACAGAGACAAAGCCTCGTCAGCCGAAAGCGCCTTGTAGACCGCACGGTCTTCGCGCTTGATCAGCGCTTCGAGCGCCAACAGGTTCTCCGGCAGGTCGTCGACTATCAGCAGTTTGGCTTGGATGTTACTTAGCATGCTATTTGTTCCAGCTCGACAAGCAGACGGCCGATGCCGCGTATAGGGAGGATGCGGTCTGGTTCGTGTTCATCCAGTGCCGCCCGCGGCATGGTTGCGACCTGGGCTTCGTCCGGGTCCTGCACGATGGTCATGCCGCCATGACGCTTGACCTGGGCCAGACCGCGGGCGCCATCGCGGTTGGCACCGGTCAACAACACGGCGGCCAGGGTCGGACCATAGGCATCGGCGGCGGATTCGAACAGGTAATCGATGGCAGGTCGCGAATAATGCACGCGGTCTTCCAGGCTCAAGGAAAAGGTGCGGTCGTGCTCCACTGACAAGTGATAACCGGGCCCGGCGAAATACAGTGTTCCAGCTTCGACCCGGGTCTTGTCACGGGCTTCCAGCACAGGCAGGGAAACTCGCCGTGAAAACACTTCCGCCAGATGGCTGCGGTGCGCGTCAGGCAGGTGCAGCACCACGATGATTGGCAGGACGAAACCTTCGCGCAGCGGGCCGAGGATATTCAGCAACGCCTCCACTCCACCGGCCGAGGCGCCGATCACGATAGCCTCGATGGAAGGCAAACCCGTTGTGCTATTCATGTTTTACGGTAGATCCGCTCTTGTTTGACCAACGGCTCGAACTGCTTGCCGTAGGCCGAAAAATCCAGGGTTTCCTTGCTGCCCAGCACCAGGAATCCACGGTGGCAAAGGGACTCGTGGAACAAGCCAAACGCACGATCCTGAAGCTTTTTATTGAAATAAATCAAAACATTACGACACGAAATTAACTGAGTTTCTGAAAAGACACTGTCGGTCGCCAGGCTGTGATCGGCGAAGGTCACGTTCTCACACAGCGTCTTGTCGAAAATGGCGTACCCGTAAGCCGCTGTATAGTAGTCGGCGAACGAACGCTGGCCACCTGCCTGCTGGTAGTTATGAGTGTAGGCACGGACGTTCTCCATCGAGAAAATCCCTTGCTTGGCTTTTTCCAGCGAGTGCGGATTGATGTCGGTGGCGTAAATGATGGTGCGATCAAGCAAGCCTTCTTCGCGCAGCAGAATCGCCATCGAATAGACTTCTTCTCCGGTACTGCAACCGGCGATCCAGATCTTGATCGACGGATAGGTCTTGAGCAGCGGCACCACTTCCTGCCGGATCGCCAGGAAGTGCGAAGGGTCACGAAACATTTCGCTGACCGGAATCGTCAGCAATTGCAGCAACTGCATGAACGCCGTCGGGTCGTGCAGGACCTTCTCTTGCAGCGCCGAAATGGTGGCGCACTCGAACTGGCTCAAGGCGTGATTGACCCGGCGCTTGATCGAAGCACCGGAGTAGTCGCGAAAGTCGTAGCTGTACTTGAGGTAGATCGCCTCGATCAACAACCGCAATTCGATTTCGCTATTTCGCGCCTCTGAATAAATGCGTTCCACTAAATGCGTTCCATCTTCGGTAGCCATACGCGAATCAGCGAGAACAGGCGATCCAGGTCGATGGGTTTGGCCAGGTAATCATTGGAGCCCGCCTGCAGGCAGCGCTCCTGATCGTCCTTCATGGCCTTGGCCGTCACCGCAATGATCGGCAGCTTGCGCCAGCGCGGGTCCTTGCGGATCTCGATGGTGGCTTCGTAGCCATCCATCTCCGGCATCATCACGTCCATCAACACCAGATCGATGTCCTCGACTTCATTCAACTTTTCAATCGCTTCACGACCGTTACGGCCAATGACCACGACTGCCCCCTTTTGCTCCAGTGCACTGGTCAGGGCGAAGATGTTGCGCACATCGTCGTCCACCAGCAGCACCTTGCGACCCTCGAAGACCTTGTCGCGGCTGCGGGCGGTCTTGAGCATCTTCTGCCGTTCATGGGACAGCTTGGATTCGACTTTGTGCAGAAAGAGTGTGACCTCGTCCAGCAAGCGCTCGGGCGAACGTGCGCCCTTGATGATGATCGAGCGCGAATACTTGCGCAGTTCGGCTTCTTCGTCCCGGGTCAGGTTGCGCCCGGTGTAGACAATCACCGGCGGGAACGAGCAAATATCCTCGGTGGACATGCGCTTGAGCAGGTCGTTGCCGAGCATGTCCGGCAGTTTCAGGTCGATGATCATGCAATCGAAAATCGTCGTGCGCAGCAGGTCCAGAGCCTCCTGAGCGAAACCGACCGCAGTGATCTCGATGTCGTCGTCACCGATCAACCGGGCAATGCTGTCGCGCTGCAAGTCATCGTCTTCGACCAGCAGGACGCGCTTGACCTTCTGGGTCAGCTTGGCTTCGAGGCGGGCAAACACATCCTTGAGCTCTTCGCGGGTGGTCGGTTTGACCGCGTAGCCGATGGCGCCCATGTGCATGGCCGCTTCAACCCGGTCTTCGACCGAGATTACGTGCACCGGAATGTGCCGGGTTTGCGCGTGTTCCTTCAGGCGTTGCAACACAGTCAGACCGGAGTGATCCGGCAGACGCATGTCCAGCAGAATGGCATCTGGGATGAACTCCCTGGCCAGGTCATAGCCCTCATCGGCGCCATGGGCCACCAGGCACTGATAACCCAGTTCGTGCGCCAGGTCGTAGAGGATGTTGGCGAAATTCGGCTCATCTTCCACCACCAGGATGCAGCGCGTGGCAAACGGGGCCCTGGTGCGGTCATCGTCGAAACGCGGAATGTCGACTTCGGCAATCAACGGCACCAGTGCCGGCGGCGTCACCGTCGGTGTAGCGGCAACCGGCGCGGCTCTCATCGGCGCTATAGGGGTATCGCCCGGTTCAACGTATTGCTGCGGCAAGACCAAGGTGAACACACTGCCCTGCCCCGGCGTGCTGGTGACACTGATGGAACCGCCCAGCAGCGCGGCCAGGTCACGGGAAATCGACAAGCCCAGGCCTGTGCCGCCGTAGCGGCGATTGGTGGTGCCGTCGGCCTGTCGGAACGCTTCGAAAATGCTTTCCTGTTGCTCCGCTGCGATACCGATGCCGGAATCGCGAACGACAAAGGCAATGCCCTCGCCCGGCTGACTGGCAACGGTCAGGCTGACGGTGCCCTTTTCGGTGAACTTCACCGCGTTGGACAGCAGGTTCTTGATCACTTGTTCCAGGCGCTGGCGGTCGGTATAGATCATCAACGGCGCACTGGCCTGTAGTTCGACCTGGAAGTCCAGCTTCTTGTCGGTGGCCATTGGCTGGAACATCCCGCGCAAGCCGTCCACCAGACGGGCGACACTGGTGTTCTCCGGCCGCATCTCCAGCTTGCCGGCCTCGACCTTGGAAATGTCGAGAATGTCATTGATCAAATTCAGCAAGTCGTTACCGGCGGAGTAGATTGACTCGGCAAACTTGACCTGTTCGGCGCTGAGGTTTTCCTGAGGGTTTTCCGCCAGCAGCTTGGCCAGGATCAACGAGCTGTTCAGCGGCGTGCGCAGTTCGTGGGACATGTTGGCGAGGAATTCGGACTTGTACTTGCTGGAACGCTGCAACTCTTCGGCGCGCTCTTCGAGTTGAGACTGAGCCTGATTGAGCTCGGTGTTCTTGAGGTCCATGGCGTCGCGCTGGTCAGCCAGAATCTGCGCCTGCTCGGCGAGCTGCTCGTTGGTCTGCTCCAACTCGACCTGCTGGGTTTCCAGGTGCGCCTGGGACTCCTTGAGAATCCGCGACTGTTCTTCCAGCTCTTCGTTGGCGGTCTTCAGTTCTTCTTGCTGCACTTGCAGCTCTTCGTTGAGCTGTTGGGTTTCGGCCAGCACTTCCTGCAAGCGCTGACGATAACGCGCGGCCTCGATCGACGTGCCAATGTTGCCGGCAATCAATTCAAGCAATTCAAGGTCGCGATCACTCAGCGGGCGCAGAAAGCCAAGCTCGATCACACCGTTGACCCGATCGTCGTCGCTGGTCGGCACCACCAGCACACTGTGCGGCAGTCCTTCGCCAAGGCCTGAGCTGACCTTGAAGTAAGTGCTCGGTACATCGTCGAGGCGGATCAAGCGACCCTGTTGCACCACTTGGCCGATGATGCCTTCGCCGCTGTAGATGTCCTGTTCAAGCGCTTCCTGTTCACGGGAGAAACCGTAGGACGCGATGCGCTTGAGGCCACCGTGTTCTTCGCGGACATAAATAGCCGCCACGGCCGTGCCGAGGTACTGCGCGCAAAACTGCAGAATGTTGCGACCCAGCACATTCAGGCTCAGTTGCCCCAGCACCTGTTCGGCCAGCTCAGTCTGGCCATTGCGCAGCCAGGCTTGTTGCTCCAGGCGATGGGCACTGGCTTGTTGCGCGGCGAGATTGGCGCTGTAGCTTTGCGAAAGCGTGAGCAAATCGCGACGCCCGATATAGGCCAGCAACCCGCTGATACCCACGATGAACAACAGGTAAAGGGTGACGCTCCAGATCGTGGTGCGGCGCACTTCCTCGTTGCGCGTGGTGCGCAACTGCTGCTCCATGTCGATCACGTCTTCGAATTGCTTGCGGATCTCATCGGTCAGCCGCTTGCCACGCCCGGCCTTGACGGCACTTTGATAGTCGCCGCTGCTGCGCTGCAAATCGATCATCGTTTGTGCGTAGGTGGCCCATTCATCCTGCAAGGCCTGCAGTCGGTGTAGACGGTCGGTCTGCACCGGGTTGTCGGCGGTCAGTTCGAGCAGCGTATTGAGGGCGACCGAGATTCTCGGCTTTGCGGTTTCGTAGGGTTCGAGAAACTGTTCATCGCCAGTGAGCAGGAAGCCGCGCATCCCGGTTTCCAGATCGACGGTGAGTTTTATGGATTCATTGGCGTTATTGATCACCCGGTCGGTGTGCTCGACCCACTGGATCACCGACAACAGATACGTGATCAGGGAAACAAAGAACACAGCGCTGATGACGCCCACACCCAACGGCAGGCTGACGTTGCGGCTCAGGAGTTTACGGAATCGTTGCTCATCAACCGAAGACGCAGAGGTCATGGGGAAGCCTTGTCGAACTGTTGAAAACCAGGGAGTTTGCCCCAAAAGTGGCGCATTGATCCAATTATCTGACACCTTTTCGCGCAAAATCCTACATTCAGCAACGCCTGCGCCAAGGAGCGGTTATCCTGCCGGCGCTTGTGCAGCTATTCTTTTTTCTGCCGGGTCGGGAACTTGTCAGGTTCCGCTACTTACTCATGCAAGAGACCGGCGATTTCAGTCGACCGGCAACCGCGAAATTCAATCTTTGGGAACCCCTACTATGTCCTCCGACGCGTCCATCATCCTTGTAGTTGAAGACGATGCCATCGTGCGCATGCTGATCGTTGATGTGCTGGAGGAACTGGAGTTCAAAGTGCTTGAGGCCGATGGCAGCGAACAGGCATTGGAGTTTCTCAACGATGAAGATCAGTACATTGACCTGATGATGACCGACGTCGGCCTGCCGGTAATGGACGGCCGTGAACTGGCCACACAGGCACGAATGCTGCGCCCCGAGTTGCCCATCCTGTTCGCCAGTGGCTATGCCGAAAGTATTGATGTGCCGGAAGGCATGCAGGTGATTGGCAAACCGTTTTCCATCGATCAGCTGCGGGACAAGGTCAAGGGGATGCTTCCGAAAACCTAGTCTCTGCTGGCGCGGGCTCAGGGATTGCCATTGCCTGTGGTTTAATGGCGCCCCGCTCTTATCCCCTCCCCTGCCTGCTTCAAGGAAATCCCGTTCATGAGTCAGCCCCGCGCAACCAACGTCCTGGTCATTGGTTACGTCTGGCCCGAACCCCGCTCTTCTGCGGCGGGCGGGCATATGATGCAAATCCTCGAGACGTTTTTGCAGCAAGGCTGGAACATCACTTTCAGTAGCCCGGCCGGCACCGGTGAACACCGGGCGGATCTGACAGCGCTGGGTATCCGAGAAGTACCGATCGAGTTGAACAACAGCAGTTTCGATACCTTTATCAGCGAACTGGCTCCGGATATCGTGCTGTTCGACCGCTTCATGATGGAAGAGCAATTCGGCTGGCGCGTTGAAAAGCACTGCCCCGATGCCTTGCGTGTGCTTGAGACCGTTGACCTGCAAAGTCTGCGCGATGCCCGGCATCAGCGGCTCAAGGCGCGCTTGAAGGCCAGTGACGACGCCAATGACTTCAACGAACTGTTCGCTCCGGCATTGCGTGAAGAGTTTGAGTTCATGGCCGACACCGATCTGGCCAAACGCGAGATCGCGGCGATTTATCGTTGTGACCTGAACCTGATGATCTCGGAGGTGGAAATCGAATTGCTGGTTGAGCAGTTCAATTTGCCACGCAGCCTGCTGCACTGGTGCCCGCTGATGGTCGATCTGCCAACCAGCTCGCCCGCGCCGTTCGAAGAGCGGGCGCACTTTCTGCATATTGGCAACTTCCGCCATGCGCCGAACTGGGACGCAGTGCTCTGGTTGAAAACCACGATCTGGCCACTGATCCGTCAGCAACTGCCCGGCGCCCAATTACACATTTACGGCGCTTACACCCCGCCCAAGGCCACCGCGCTGCACAATCCGGCCCAGGGTTTTCATGTGATGAACTGGGCAGAAGACGCATTGCAAGTGATGTCCGCGGCACGGGTGTGTCTGGCGCCGTTGCGTTTCGGTGCTGGCATCAAAGGCAAAATCCTCGACGCCATGCTCTGCGGCACGCCGAACGTCACCACGCCGATGGGTGCTGAAGGCATGCATGGCGAGGAACCATGGCCCGGCGCCGTGACCCGCACCGCCCGCGAGTTCGCCAATTGCGCCGTGGGACTCTATAACGACAAGGCTCAATGGTTGACCGCCCAGGCCAACGGGCAGGAACTCCTGGCCAAGCGTTACCAGCAATCAATGCACGGGGCGACGCTGATGGAGAAACTGATCCACTGCCAACAGCATTTGGCTCAACTTAGGCGGGATAACTTTACCGGCAGTATGTTGCGCCATCATCAACACAAAAGCACTCAATACATGGCGCAATGGATTGAGGCAAAGAACCAACTTAATTAAAAATCTTATTATGTGTACGGGCCGCCAACTTAATTGGCGGCCACCCTAAAGCCAGCAAGACACTTCCTGCATCAAGCGTCCACTTGGCTTATCTTGATATCGATATAAGCTCTGCAACTTGCCACTCGAACAAACTATTCGAGCCCGGCAACTTACTTATTAACTTTTTTTGACACATGCAAGGATGCATCGATGACTAACGCACTCAATAACTGGATGGGCGCAACTCCGAGCATTGACTCTTTGTCCCTCGGCGACTTGATTCTGCCAGGCGCCCATAATGCCGGCGTCGACAAAAAAGCCACTTACGCAGCACCGGGCATCGCTCACTGGGCTGCTTGCCAGAACAACTCCTTTTACAACCAATTGCGAAACGGCGCTCGCGCGCTCGATGTAAGGCTCGAATATGCCGTCGACTCCAGAGGAATGAGTATGTTCTGGTTTCAGCACAACGGCGTTCGCTCTTCCCGATCCCTGGAAAACCTGGTCATGCACCTGATCCGGTTTCTGGAGGAAAACCCTGATGAATTTGTACTTCTGGATTTCCATGAGTTGAAATCCGACACAATATTATTTGACCACAAGGAATTCAGTCGATTTTTATGGGCACACCTGGGTCCGAGAATCATTCCTTCGCGCAACAGGCCCCTGAGTCTCGGACAACTGAAGCGGATCAGCCGCTTCCAGCGAGTTTGGGTGGCTGCGGAGCGGCACTGGCATCTGGATCCGGTCTGGTTTCTTCCGAAAATCGAGCACCAATGGAGCGGAATTCGGGACACCAGCGTCAGTGAACTTGAGGCTCACATCACTCGAGTGATGCAATACCCGCCCTACTATCTGGCGCCGTGGTCCCTCTCCGCGACCAGCTATCACCTCGCCGGAGGTCCGGTGGACATCAAGGAACACCTCAATCGGTGGTTTGATCCCGTCGACGGCCGCTGGATCTCCGACTGCAGCATTATCAATGCGGATTTTTTCGAAGAGTCGGATCTCGTGGCCAACTGCTGGTTTGCTAACACAATCAAAGCAACTGCACGCAGTAAATAAATAACACCCTTGCTATATCAAACTGGATAACTTCGCATTACACATCTGCCCCCTTCATCCCACGGACGGAGTGAAAAATCAGAGCAAGGAAAAGCCATGACTCACAGCGCAACAGAAATGCTTAACAAACAAAACTGGATGAGCATTGCCATCGATATCGATCAATTGAAGTTGACTGATATTGTCTGGCCCGGCGTTCATAACGCCGGCATGGATAAAAAAGCCCCCAACCATGAGGTGATTGTTGGCAACTGGGTGACTTGTCAAAATGATTCATTTGCCTGGCAACTTGCCAATGGGGCACGAGCTTTCGATATTCGTCTCGGGTATACAGCTGGCCTGGATACTTCGGTGTTTTACTTTCATCACAATGGCTTTCAGTCACATCGCGTCCTGGACGAATTGATCGAAGCCGTGTTGACGTTCCTTGATCAAAACCCGGACGAATTCATCGTCCTGGACTTCCATCAATTGGGCGATGGCGACAAGCCCTTCGACTATAAAAAACTCAATGATCAGCTCGTGCGGCGGCTCGGGCCGAGAGTCATTCCACCCTCCTACGCCTATGAAACAGTGGGAGAACTCAAGCGATCCAGTTCACGTCGCAGGATCTTGATGGCTGCACGTTATGCCACGGGGCTTGATGGTGAATACTTCTGGTCAAAGGTCGTGCACAAATGGCACGACAGGACGTTCACCGATACCGCCGAGCTGCGCCGCCACATTGAAAAAAACCTGGAGGATGCGCCCTACGAAACGTTTTTATGGTCGTTGTCAGCGACCACCTATTCGATACTGGGTGGGCCTGGACGTATAAATAACCACATCAATGCCTGGTTCAACACGACAGCAGACTGGGTGACGCGCTGCTGCATCATCAGTACCGACTTTTTCGACGAATCTGAAATCGTCCGATACTGCTGGAGCGCCACGAGCATGAAAGCCGTTTACGGCGGTGCCTTGCATGAGCCGCGGCGCATGCGCTAGGCGTCAGTCGTTGCAAACTGGCAATTGCGGCCTCGAAAGGGGCATGATCAGGGTGCGATAACAAAAAAAGCGCCCTGACATGACCCGAACCGCCAGAGTTACCGACCCCTCCTACGAACTGATGGACGACCACAACGGGTTGTCCATCATCTATCGCCAGCACGGTTTCCCCTGCCCGTTGGTGCGGTGGCATTTCCACAAGGAATACGAACTGCACCTGATCGTCGCCAGCTCCGGCAAGGTGTTCATTGGCGACTACATCGGCAACTTCTACCCGGAAACCCTGTTCCTCACCGGCCCCAACCTGCCCCACAACTGGATCAGCCAGGTGGCCGAAGACGAAGTGGTGCCCAAGCGCGACATGCTGGTCAACTTCACGGACGAATTGTTCGACAGCGGCCATCTGGTGTTCGCCGAACTAAAAACCCTGGCACCGCTGCTGGAGCGTGCGCAGTACGGCATCGAGTTTCGCTGCAAGCGCACCATCCGCCAGGCAATGAGCCTCATGCAGCGCATTGCCGATACCAAAGGCGTGACCCGGCTCGGGCACTTTTTCATCTTGCTGGAGTTGCTGGCGGCTTCTGACGATTATCAGTTGCTCTCCGGCGCAACGACGCCGCAATTGGCCGACGAGCACAACATCGACCGGACCAACCGGGCGGTGGATTACATCTTTGCCCACTACGCGCGGGATCTGCCGCTGGAGGAAGTCGCCGAGCACCTGGGCATGAAGCCGACTTACTTCAGCCGCGTGTTCAAACAGGCCACCGGGCGCTGCTTCATCGAGTTCGTCAATCGCCTGCGCATCAGCAAATCCTGCGAGTTGCTGGCTGATGGCGACAAACCGGTGACCGATGTGTGTTTCGAGTCGGGCTTCAACAATATTTCCAACTTCAATCGAAGATTTCAGCAGCTTAAGGGCATGACGCCGTCGCACTACCGGCGGTTGGCGGTGCAGCGGTTGACCGAACAAAATCTAGGTTAAAACACAATCAAATGTGGGAGCGGGCTTGCTCGCGAAAGCGGTGTGTCAGACAACAGGGATGTTGAATGATAAGCCGCCTTCGCGAGCAAGCCCGCTCCCACGTGGATGGCGTATATATTCGGTTTTACACCCGAAAACCTGTACGGAATCAATCGATGCAGACGGCCAAAAAGCCGTGCCATGCACCTCTCGCCCTCAACTCCAGTGCAAAATAGTATCGATTCAAGTGCGACGGATGATTTGTCACGCCATCAATTGAAGGCTGTAATCAGTGCACATTCTTCCTGTCATCGGAAGACACAAAAACAATAACTGTCCTTCTGTAACCCGCCGGGTGCAGAAAAGGAGTGCACGATGCAACCTTCTGTAAAAGCTCTGCTTGCCCTCACCTGCATGACCCTCAGCAGCGTCAGCCTCGGCGCCCAGACCCTGACCATCGCCACCGTCAACAACAGCGACATGATCCGCATGCAAAAGCTCTCGAAAACTTTCGAGGCCGAGCACCCGGACATCAAGCTCAATTGGGTGGTGCTGGAAGAAAACGTCCTGCGCCAACGCCTGACCACCGACATTGCCACTCAGGGCGGACAGTTCGATGTGCTGACCATTGGCATGTACGAAGCCGCACTCTGGGGCGCAAAAGGCTGGTTGGAGCCGATGAAGGACTTGCCTGCCAGCTACGCCCTCGACGATGTGTTCCCGTCGGTGCGTGAAGGCCTGTCGGTCAAGGGTTCGCTGTACGCCCTGCCGTTCTACGCTGAAAGCTCGATCACCTATTACCGCACCGATTTGTTCAAGGATGCGGGGTTGACCATGCCCGAGCGCCCGACCTGGACTCAGATCGCCGAATTCGCCAGCAAACTCACTAATAAAGACAAAGAACAGTACGGCATTTGCCTGCGCGGCAAGGCCGGTTGGGGCGAGAACATTGCCCTGGTCACCACCGTTGCCAACGCCTATGGCGCCCGTTGGTTCGATGAGCAGTGGAAGCCGGAATTCACCGGACCGGAATGGAAAAACGCGCTGAATTTCTACGTCGACACCATGAAGAAATCCGGCCCGCCGGGCGCATCGAGCAACGGTTTCAACGAGAACCTGGCGCTGTTCAACAGCGGCAAGTGCGCGATCTGGGTCGATGCCAGCGTCGCGGGGTCTTTCGTCACCGACAAGACCCAAAGCAAGGTCAGCGAGCACGTCGGTTTCACCTTCGCGCCGCATGAGACCACCGACAAAGGCTCGGCCTGGTTGTATTCCTGGGCGCTGGCGATTCCGACCAGTTCCAAGGCCAAGGACGCCGCGAAAACCTTCAGCACCTGGGCCACTTCCAAGGAATACGGTGCGCTGGTCGCCGAAAAAGACGGCATCGCCAATGTGCCGCCCGGCACCCGGGCCTCGACCTACAGCGAGGCGTACATGAGCGCGGCGCCGTTTGCCAAGGTAACGCTGGAATCGCTCAAGGCCGCCGATCCGAGCAAGCCGAGCGCCAAGCCGGTGCCGTACATCGGCATCCAGTTGGTGACCATTCCTGAATTCCAGGCCGTGGGCACCCAGGTCGGCAAGCTGTTCTCGGCGGCGCTGATCGGCCAGACCACGGTCGACCAGGCGCTGACAGCCGCCCAGTCAACCACCGAACGCGAAATGAAGCGCGCCGGTTATCCCAAATAGTAACGGTGCGGTGGGAGCAGCTGTCCTGGTTTGTCTGGACACCGAGTTGCCCCCATCGCGGGCAAGCCACGCTCCCACAGGTTCAACGCCACTAATGTGGGAGCGGGTTTGCTCGCGAAAGCGGTGTTCCACTCGCTGAAGATGCATCGGATCTACCGGCCTCTTCGCGAGCAAGCCTGCTCCCACATTTTGATCTTCACCTGCCTGTAGCCAAACGGTTTTAACGCCATGAATATTTCAACTGCCAAAGCTCACATGGACATTCCGCAACCGGTGCGTAAAAGCCGGTTGACCAACCCCGGCTGGTTTCTGGTCAGCCCCTCGGTGGCGTTGTTGCTGCTGTGGATGATCGTGCCGCTGGGCATGACCATCTACTTTTCGCTGATCCGCTACAACCTGCTGTACCCCGGTGAAAACGAGTTCGTCGGGCTGGAAAACTTCGCCTACTTCCTCAGCGATTCCGGGTTCATGCCCGGCGCCACCAACACCCTGTTGCTGGTGGGCAGCGTGTTGCTGATCAGCGTGGTGCTTGGTGTGTTGATCAGTGCCTTGCTGGAGGCCAGCGAGTTTCTCGGTCGCGGCATCGTGCGGGTGATGTTGATCTCGCCGTTCTTCATCATGCCCACGGTCGGTGCGCTGATCTGGAAGAACCTGATTTTCCATCCGGTCTCGGGGATTCTCGCCTACGTCTGGAAGCTGTTCGGCGCGCAGCCGGTGGACTGGCTGGCGCACTACCCGTTGCTATCGATCATCATCATTGTTTCCTGGCAATGGCTGCCGTTCGCGATCCTGATCCTGATGACCGCCATGCAGTCCCTCGACCAGGAACAAAAAGAAGCCGCGCGCCTCGACGGGGCCGGGCCGGTGGCGATCTTCTGGCACCTGACCCTGCCGCACCTGGCGCGGCCGATTGCGGTGGTGGTGATGATCGAAACCATCTTCCTGCTCTCTGTGTTCGCCGAAATCTTCACCACCACCAACGGCGGCCCTGGCTACGCCTCGACCAACCTTGCGTACCTGATCTACAACCAGGCGCTGGTGCAGTTCGACGTCGGCATGGCGTCCGCCGGTGGGTTGATCGCTGTGGTGATCGCCAACATCGCGGCCATCGTGCTGGTGCGAATGATCGGCAAAAACCTGACAGACAAAGCCTGAGGCCTGCGCCATGACTCTTCAACAATCCCGTCGTCTGCAAAGCCTGCTGCTCGGCACCCTGGCCTGGGCCATCGCGATCCTGATCTTCTTCCCGATCTTCTGGATGGTGCTGACCAGTTTCAAGACCGAAATCGACGCCTTCGCCACGCCACCGCAGTTCCTCTTCACGCCGACGCTGGAGAACTACCTGCACATCAACGAGCGCAGCGACTACTTCAGCTTCGCCTGGAACTCGGTGGTGATTTCGTTCAGCGCCACGGCCCTGAGCCTGCTGATCGCGGTGCCGGCGGCGTACTCCATGGCGTTCTACGAAACCCAGCGCACCAAGGGCACGCTGCTGTGGATGCTCTCCACCAAGATGCTGCCGCCAGTGGGCGTGCTGATGCCGATCTACCTGCTGGCCAAGAGCTTTGGCCTGCTCGATACGCGCATCGCCCTGATCATCATCTACACGCTGATCAACCTGCCGATCGTGGTCTGGATGATTTACACCTACTTCAAAGACATTCCCAAGGACATCCTCGAAGCCGCGCGCCTCGATGGCGCCACGCTGTGGCAGGAAATGGTCCGGGTGCTGCTGCCGATCGCCAAGGGCGGCCTGGCCTCCACGGTGTTGCTGTCGCTGATCCTGTGCTGGAACGAAGCGTTCTGGTCGCTGAACCTGACCTCGTCCAAAGCCGCGCCGCTGACCGCGTTGATCGCCTCGTACTCGAGTCCCGAAGGGTTGTTCTGGGCCAAGTTGTCGGCGGTGTCGACCCTGGCCTGCGCGCCAATCCTGATCTTCGGCTGGATCAGCCAAAAACAACTGGTCCGCGGCCTTTCGTTTGGCGCCGTGAAATAGCCCTCAAAGAATTAGCACAAAAGGAGCGCCACCATGGCCAACCTGAAAATCAAGAATCTGCAAAAAGGCTTCGAAGGTTTTTCCATCATCAAAGGCATCGACCTGGAAGTGAACGACAAGGAGTTCGTGGTGTTCGTCGGCCCATCGGGCTGCGGCAAATCCACCTTGCTGCGGTTGATCGCCGGCCTTGAAGAAGTCAGCGGCGGCACCATCGAACTCGATGGCCGCGACATCACCGAAGTCAGCCCGGCCAAGCGCGACCTGGCGATGGTGTTCCAGACCTATGCCTTGTACCCGCACATGAGTGTGCGTAAAAACATGTCGTTTGCCCTCGACCTGGCCGGCGTATCGAAAGCTGAAGTCGAGAAGAAAGTCGGCGAAGCGGCGCGCATCCTTGAGCTCGGGCCGATGCTCGAACGCAAGCCGAAACAGCTTTCGGGCGGTCAGCGTCAGCGCGTGGCCATCGGCCGGGCCATCGTGCGTAATCCGAAAATCTTCTTGTTCGATGAACCGCTGTCCAACCTCGACGCCGCCCTGCGGGTGCAGATGCGCCTCGAACTGTTGCGACTGCACAAAGACCTGCAAGCCACCATGATCTACGTGACTCACGACCAGGTCGAAGCCATGACCATGGCCGATAAAGTCGTCGTACTCAATGGCGGCAAGGTTGAACAAGTCGGCTCGCCACTGGACCTGTATCACCAACCAGCCAACCTGTTTGTCGCCGGCTTCCTGGGCACGCCAAAAATGGGCTTCCTCAAGGGCAAAGTCACCCGCGTCGAAAGCCAGAGCTGTGAAGTGCTGCTGGATGCCGGCACCCGCATCAGCCTGCCGTTGAGCAGCGCCAACCTGAGCGTCGGTGGCGCGGTGACCTTGGGCATTCGCCCGGAACACCTCAACCTCGCACAAACCGGCGACTGCACCTTGCAGGTCACCGCCGATGTCAGCGAGCGCCTGGGCAGCGACACCTTCTGCCACGTCCTGACTTCGTCCGGCGAAGCCCTGACCATGCGTGTTCGCGGCGATCTGGCGAGTCGTTACGGCGAGACATTGAGCCTGCACCTGGACGCCGAGCACTGCCATTTATTCGATGCCGACGGCGTGGCGCTGACCCGCCCGTTGCGCGTTGCCGCCTGATCGTCGCGGCCTGATTTTAGAGAGCATGTGATGAAACTGAATAAACAGAACCTCAATCGCCTCGCCCCTGAGGTGGTCCTGCCCGCCTACGCCCTGAGCGACACCTGCCACGGCATCGCGCACATTGGCGTCGGCGGTTTCCACCGCGCCCATCAGGCGTATTACACCGATGCACTGATGAACTTGGGCGAAGGTCTGGATTGGGCGATTTGCGGGGTCGGCCTGCGCGCCGAAGACCGTCGCGCCCATGACGATCTGCAAGAACAGGATTACCTGTTTACCCTGTTCGAATTGGGCGATACCGACGACACCGAAGTGCGAGTCATCGGCGCCATCCGCGACATGCTGCTGGCCGAAGACAGTGCCCTGGCGCTGATCGATAAACTCGCCAGCCCCGAAATCCGCATCGTCTCGCTGACCATCACCGAGGGTGGCTACTGCATCGATGACAGCAACGGCGAGTTCATGGCGCACCTGCCGCAAATCCAGCACGACCTGGCGAACCCGAGCGCACCGAAAACCGTGTTCGGTTTTCTCTGCGCTGCACTGGCCAAACGTCGCGCCGCCGGCACACCCGCGTTCACCTTGATGTCCTGCGATAACCTGCCGCACAACGGCGCGGTCACCCGCAAAGCCTTGCTCGCCTTCGCCGCCCTGCACGACGCCGATCTGCGGGACTGGATCGACAGCAACGTGAGCTTCCCCAACGCCATGGTCGACCGCATCACGCCGATGACCAGCACCGAGCATCGCCTGCAACTGGCCGACCAGCATGGGGTCGACGACGCTTGGCCGGTGGTCTGCGAACCGTTTGTGCAATGGGTGCTGGAAGACAAGTTCGTCAATGGTCGCCCGGCCTGGGAAAAGGTGGGCGTGCAGTTCACCAACGACGTCACGCCTTATGAAGAAATGAAGATCAAACTGCTCAACGGCAGCCACCTGGCCCTGACGTATCTGGGGTTTTTGAAGGGTTACCGCTTCGTTCACGAAACCATGAACGACCCGCTGTTCGTGCGTTACATGCGCGCCTACATGGACCTGGACGTGACGCCGCAACTGTCGCCGGTGCCGGGAATTGATCTGACCGAGTACAAGAACACATTGGTCGCGCGCTTCTCCAATCAGGCGATTGCCGATCAGCTGGAGCGCGTGTGTTCGGACGGCTCATCGAAGTTTCCCAAGTTCACAGTGCCGACCATCAACCGTCTGATTGCCGATGGCCGCGAGACCAAGCGTGCAGCGCTGGTGGTGGCTGCGTGGGCGCTGTACTTGAAGGGTGTGGATGAGAATGGCGATACGTACTCGATTCCTGATCCACGGGCGACGTTCTGCCAGGCACTGGTGGCCGATGATGCGTTGATCACCCAGCGCTTGCTGGAGGTTGAGGAGATCTTTGGTACGGCCATTCCTCACTCGCCGGAATTTGTCGCGGCGTTTGAGTGGTGCTGTAACAGCTTGCGGGATGTGGGGGTGACGCGGACGCTGGAGAGAATTCTGGCCTGAGCCCTGCGGTGAAACATCTGCCGTCATCGCGGGCAAGCCCGCTCCCACAGTAATCAATGTTGTTCACATAATTTGTGTTCGCAGAAGAACCCTGTGGGAGCGGGCTTGCCCGCGATGGCGGACTGACAAGCAACATGGATGTTGAATGTGCACTGAAATCGACCCGACGATCCAAGGATCTTCCATGGCAAACCAACAACTATTCCTCGGCATCGACTGCGGCACCCAAGGCACCAAAGCCATTATTCTCGATGCCGTCAGCGGCGAGGTGCTCGGCCAGGGTGCCGCCGCGCACACCTTGATCAGCGGTGCCAATGGCCGCCGCGAGCAAGACACCTCTCAATGGCTGGAGGCGTTCGCACTTGCCACCCAGCGCGCATTGCTCGCGGCGAAGGTCGACGGTCAGGACATCCTCGGCATCGGCGTTTCCGGTCAGCAACATGGCCTGGTGCTGCTCGACGACCAAGGCCAGGTCCTGCGCCCGGCCAAACTCTGGTGCGACACCGAATCCACCCCGGAGAACGATCGACTGCTGGAACATCTGGGCGGCGAAAAAGGCTCGCTTGAACGCCTGGGCGTGGTCATTGCGCCGGGCTACACCGTTTCAAAACTGCTCTGGACCAAAGAGCAGCACCCGCAGGTGTTTGCCCGGATCGCCCGCATTCTGCTGCCCCACGACTACCTCAACCATTGGCTCACCGGCCGCAGTTGCAGCGAGTACGGCGATGCGTCGGGCACCGGCTATTTCAATGTGCGCACCCGTCAGTGGGACTTGCAGCTACTGCGCGACATCGATCCCACCGGTCGCCTGCAAGCCGCGCTGCCGGAGCTGATCGATGCGCATCAAGCCGTCGGCACGATCCTGCCGAGCATCGCCGAACACTTGGGCATCAACCCCCGGGCGCTGGTGTCCAGCGGCGGTGGCGACAACATGATGGGCGCCATTGGCACCGGCAATATAAAGCCCGGCGCGATCACCATGAGCCTCGGTTCCTCGGGAACGGTGTACGCCTATGCCGATCAACCGAAAGTCAGTGCGGACGCATCGGTAGCGACGTTCTGCTCTTCCAGTGGTGGCTGGCTGCCGCTGATCTGCACCATGAACCTGACCAATGTCACCGGTGTGATTCGCGAGCTGTTCGAGTTGGATATCGAGCGATTCAACGAACTGGTCGAACAAGCACCGATCGGTGCCGAAGGCGTGTGCATGCTGCCGTTTCTCAACGGTGAACGCGTGCCCGCCCTGCCCCATGCCACCGGCAGCCTGCTGGGGTTGACCATGACCAATCTGACCCAGGCCAACCTGTGCCGCGCCGTAGTGGAAGGCACGACCTTCGGTTTGCGTTATGGACTGGACCTGTTGCGCCACAATGGCTTACAAAGCCGCAGCATCTGCCTGATCGGCGGCGGCTCGAAAAGTGCGGTGTGGCGGCAGATTGTCGCCGACATCATGAACACGCCCGTGATCTGCACCGAACAAAGCGAAGCCGCCGCCCTGGGCGCGGCGATTCAGGCGGCATGGTGCAAGTCCTGGGCAAACGGGCACGAGGACAGCCTGGCGCAGTTGTGCGAGCGTTGTGTGAAGCTCGATCCGGCCAGTGAAACCTTGCCGATTGCCGAAAACGTAGTGGCCTGTCAGCAGGCCTATGAACGCTATCAACAGCATGTCGCAACCCTTTAAAGAGTGAACAATTATGTATCTGGTGTGTGGCGAAGCGCTGTTCGATTTCTTCAGTGAAGACGACGCCAGCGGCCTGGCTTCAAAAGTGAATTTCAAGGCGATTGCCGGCGGCTCGCCGTTCAACGTGGCGGTGGGTCTGCGCCGGTTGGGCGTGGAGGCGGCGCTGTTTGCCGGGTTGTCTACCGACTACCTGGGCCGGCGCTTGCAGCAGGTGTTGCAGGACGAAGGCGTGCGGCCGGACTATCTCGTGGACTTCGCCGCACCGACCACGTTGGCGATGGTAGCGGTCGGTGCCAACGGCTCGCCGCACTACAGCTTTCGCGGTGAAGGCTGCGCTGATCGGCAGTTGAAACTGGAGCATCTGCCGGAACTCGGGCCGCAAGTGCGCGGCTTGCACATCGGCTCGTTTTCGCTGGTGGTGCAACCGATTGCCGACACGTTGCTGGCGCTGGTGCGTCGGGAAAGTGGCAAGCGTTTGATCAGCCTAGATCCGAATGTGCGGCTTAACCCTGAGCCGAATATTGACCTGTGGCGCTCGCGAATGGCCACGTTGGTCGAGCTGGCGGATTTGATCAAAGTCAGCGACGAGGACTTGAGCCTGCTGTATCCCGAACAAGATCCGGCGCGGGTCATCGAAGGCTGGTTGCAGCATCGCTGCCAGTTGGTGTTCCTGACTCGTGGTGGTGAAGGTGCGACGGTGTTCAGCCGTGCTCATGGTTCGTGGTCGGTGCCAGCCTGCTCGGTGAAGATTGCCGATACGGTGGGGGCTGGCGATACGTTCCAGGCTGCGTTGATTACCTGGTTGACCGAGCAGGGACTGGATTCGGTTGAAGGTTTGCAGCAGCTCAATCACGAGCAGATCGACGGGATGCTCAGGTTTGCGGTGCAGGCCGCTGCACTGACCTGCAGCAAGACCGGGCCGGATTTGCCGTATCGGCAGCAGCTGGAAACTCGCTGAATGTGATGACCCCTTCGCGAGCAAGCCCGCTCCCACAGTAGATCTCCTGCGAACACAGACCTTGCGTTCGACAACGATCCAATGTGGGAGCGGGCATGCTCGCGAAAGCGGTCTACCTCACCCAACTATTCCAGCAGGTCTCACCCACTTCCCGGGCAAATCAGTCCACAGACGACTTTTAGCTTGAAAATGCCAACTTGCTGCCTTGAACGAGGCAGTTTAATCCTGCACCATCCGTCCCGGCTTATCCAAAGGACGGAAACAAAAGCATGCTGGACGCGAACGCTACCCATATTTCTCTCACGCTTGAAGGCGTTTCCGTTGACCTTCAGGTGCTCAGCTTCGTCGGTCGCGAAGCCCTCAATCAGCCGTTCTGTTTCGACATCGAGCTCGTCAGCGCCCGCCCCGACCTGAAACTCGAAGAGCTGCTGCACAAGTCCGCCTGCCTGACCTTCGGCGCCACGGGCAAAGGCATCATCCACGGCTTGGTCTACCGCATCGAGCAAGGCGACTCCGGCAAAAGCCTGACCCGCTACAGCATCAGCCTGGTGCCGCAACTGGCTTATCTGCGGCACAACCATGACCAGCAGATTTTTCAGAACCTGACCGTACCAAAGATCATCGCCCAGGTACTCGAAGCTCGGGGCATTCTGGCCGACGCTTACAAATTCCAGCTCGGCGCGGTCTATCCCGAGCGCGTCTACTGCGTGCAATACGACGAATCCGACCTGCATTTCATTCAACGCCTGTGCGAAGAAGAAGGCATTCACTTCCATTTCTAGCACTCGGCCAGCGGCCACAAACTGGTGTTCGGCGATGACCAGACCGGGTTCCGCAAACTCGCGCCCGTGGCCTACCAGCAAGACTCCGGCATGGCCGCCGAGAAACCGGTGATCAAGCGTTTCAACCTGCGCCTGGAAACCCGCACTACCCGCGTCAGCCGCCGGGACTATGACTTCGAAAAACCACGCATCCTCCCTGAAGGCGCCGCCACCAGCCTCTTCGCTCCGGACCTCGAAGACTACGACTACCCCGGCCGATTCACCGACCGAGCCCGTGGCAAACAATTGGCAACCCGCGCCCTGGAACGCCACCGCAGCGACTACAGACTCGCCGAAGGCAAGGGCGACGAGCCGACGCTGGTCAGCGGCCACTTCATGGCCCTGAGCGAACACCCGCGCGCCGAGTGGAACGACCTCTGGCTGCTGCTGGAAGTGGTCCACGAAGGCAAGCAGCCGCAAGTGCTCGGCGAAAATGTCACCAGCGACGTCACGCAGAACAAAGATGATTTCCACCAGGGCTACCGCAACCGCTTCCTCGCCACGCCGTGGGACGCGCACTACCGCCCTGCCCTCGAACACCCGAAACCCAAAGTCCTCGGCAGCCAGACCGCCATCGTCACCGGCCCGCCGGGTGAAGAAATCCACTGCGACGAATACGGTCGCGTCAAAGTGCAATTCCACTGGGACCGCGACGGCCAGGCCGACGACAACACCAGCTGCTGGCTGCGCGTCGCCACCGGTTGGGCCGGCAGTGCCTACGGCGGCATCGCCATCCCGCGCGTCGGCATGGAAGTGCTCGTCACCTTCCTCGAAGGCGACCCCGACCAACCGCTGATCACCGGCTGCCTGTACCACAAGGAAAACGTCGTCCCCTACGACCTGCCGGCGAACAAAACCCGCAGCACCTTCAAAACCCTGAGTTCACCGGGCGGCAAGGGCTATAACGAATTTCGCATCGAAGACAAGAAAGGCGCGGAACAGATCTATCTGCATGCCCAGCGCGACTGGGATGAAAACATCGAGCACGACCAGAAAATCCGCATCGGCAACGAACGGCATGACACGGTCGAGGCCAAGGTGTTCAGCGAGTTCAAGGTTGAAGAACATCGCCTCACGCATCTGGATCGCAAGACCGAAGCGCGGGCTGATGATCACCTCACGGTCGGCGTCACCCAACACATCAAAATCGGAACGGCGCAGTTCGTTGAAGCCGGTCAGGAGATTCACTACCACGCCGGCAACAAGGTGGTCATCGAAGGCGGGATGGAACTGACGGCCAAGGCTGGCGGGAGTTTCGTCAAGGTGGATGCTGGGGGTGTGACGATCAGCGGCGCTGACGTGAAGATGAATTCAGGTGGCGCGCCTGGTGCGGGTACCGGGATTCGAATTCTGGGGCCGGTTCTACCAGGAGCAGCTGACAAAGACCAATCAGGCAAATTACTGGAAAGCTCCCCTCGCAGTCATAAGGCACGCTATGTGCTCCAGGATGAAAAAACGGGTGAGCCGCTAGTAGGGAGCCCTTACACTTTGAAACTGCCTGACGGTGCACGTATTGCTGGTTACACCAACGAAGAAGGAAAAACCTTTCAGGCACATAGCACCAACCCGGCCGAAGTGGAGTTGTTGACGCCAGTGCGCAAACCAGAGCCTGAAGAGCCATTGATCAGAGCGGGTGAAAGTGCACCGAAGGAAATGACCCTGGACTTCAAAGACGCCAACTCGGAGGGCTGATACATGGCAGTCATGCAAACACCTCAAACACCACAAGGCTGTACCAACACCAGCATTGAGGGCACGGTCAAAGACGCGCCGCTACCAAATTCGGATAACAAGCCTTATTTGATGGAGAAAGCCAATTACGCAGCACGGTTTCCCAAGCTATCTATCAAAAAGGCAAAGGACGGTGGTGTCACCGGCCTGGAACTCAAGCAACTGGTTATGAGTGGATTGATCCGAGCGGACGAGTACCGCTGGGATTTTCGCTGGGACTACAAAGCTGAGGTCTGTTTTGACATGGCCATTCTTCCGCCCAAGCCATTTCTAAGTTCGTCATGGTTTGGCGACGATGAGAAACCCGATCCGGGACGCCGCCATACCTTGTTTCCGTTTCCTAAAGGTTCAATCAAGGGGTTGCTGCGGCGTCCGGATGTCATCATCGTAAAAAATAGGAGTATTCGCTGGCCAGGACAGGCAGGCCCCGATCATCAGGGGATGGCTCACCCGAACAACCTAGAACGTCTAGTGGAAGTGAAATTTCCTGGGGACGTGCTTGGAATGGCTCAGAGAGAGGCCTACTTGGATATAGCGGGGGGGCCGAATCGGTTCTCCGTTTTGGAAATCAGCGACTGCCGCGATGATGGCGATCGCGAACGTGATCGCCAGTACAACAGAGAGCACAAGCCAACCGGAGAATTCAATCCTCTTCAATGGCCGGTGTTATTACCTCCTAGAAATCCTGATGGGCCCCCAAGACCCGCGCCTGTTCCAGTACCCACGTATGGCCCAGCACCGACGTCTAGGCCTGCCCATGTTGAAAGCTGGACACAACAGGTCCAAGAGGCCGTCGATGGCCTTTTAGAACAAGGAGCTCAAGGTATTCGGAAACTTTCTCAGGAAGTACAACAGCATCTCGAGGAAGCCGCAACATGGCTCGGAGTCAAAGGTGAATGGGTTCGACGAGAATCGCAAAAAGCTTGGGAATGGGTCAGTGAAACGGGGGCTCAGGTCATTCGCTGGACAGATGAGCAATTGAGAGCCATGTGGAAAGAAGTTCAACGCTACACCGACATAACCCTGGAAATGCTCCGTCAGATCGATTGGGTACAGATTTTGATCGATTTGGGAATCGCTGCAGCCACAGTAGTAATCGCGTTTGCCATCGGTGCAGCCTTTGTAGCAGCGGGTATTCCAGCAACCATTGTTGCCGGCCTACTGGTTATTGTGCGCCTGGCTCAGTTTTCGTGGGCCTTATTAGCCAGCATTTTGGGTGGTGCAGTCGTTACTGCAACAGCTACTGCCGGATAGAAGAGACGACTATGAATGCATTGGAAAAACTGACTGACCAAGCTCCAAACTTGGCCTTTGAATTGCCGAACAACACACCAGTCGTCAGGCTAGGACTGATTGCTACGATGTATTTTAAAGAAGGCTACTTACTTGAAAGCAAGAAAAAAGTCATGGAGTGCTTCGACCGTTTTAAGGAAGAGTTTGGCCAACATCTGAAAGGGCAATTCGATGGTCGCTATAAGAAGCTGACAGACGACAGTTTCAAAAAAACGATGCTCAAGATTCTTGGAACTGATTCGAACGAACAATATGAGTGGCACATCAGCAGCGCTCCAACTGCAAGTGAGGCCGCTGAATACAGCCTTTCGGCATTGAACTCTTTTGAAGTCCATGGCGACCAGAAACGCTCGTATCTGAAGATCACTTTGCCTTGGGCTTTGTTGCAAGAAACTGACGGGGTCGCTCGATACCAGAACTGGCTGGTTTACCTCTGTAACCAGGTCAAAGCTGAACATGGTTATGGCGGCCTTTCCAGTGTTCTACCTTATGACTTCGATAGCTACATGCCAATGGAATTTCAGCTGGCTCAACAGTTCTCCGGACTTGAAGTGGACTCCATGGTGCACAACTTCAAGCGAGAACTGCTGGATCACATTAAGGGCGTGAACTGGTACACCGTCCTTGGGAAGCAGTTTGTAGAGCGACTGGGGGGCGAAGACCTGCTACGTCATGCTTTTTGTGGACGTGGTGATGTAGAGATATTGAGTTACGACAACGGGCTGATCATTCGTGCGGGGGGCTTCCCTCACTTGGGTGCCGACGAACAACTTCCTCCTGCCTACGTGGCAGTCAATCGAGTCGTAAAGCCGCTGCGTATCCCTAATCCGGATCAACTGCACACTTATTCTCCTTATGGAGATTGCTTCGAAGAAGATAGTACCGCTCGCTGGTACGCACGCTTCGACCAAGAAGATAGTCAATCAAAAACCCCCGCACGCCTTGAGGCCGGTCAGCCATGCAGCGTGGCGGGTTACTGGTTTAGTCCAGCTCAATCCGAATCCCGCCGTTACTTCAATCAGGGCGAAATTCTGCCGAGTTTCAGCGGATCAAACTGGGGAGATACGCTTTGGTATTGGTCGGGTGAAAAGTAAGAGCTGCCGGTCAGAGGCCACTTCATGACCCTGGCCGAACACCCGCGCGCCGAGTGGAACGACCTCTGGCTGCTGCTGGAAGTGATCCACGAAGGTAAGCAACCGCAAGTGCTCGGCGAAAACGTCACCAGCGACGTCACGCAGAACAAAGATGATTTCCACCAGGGCTACCGCAACCGCTTCCTCGCCACGCCGTGGGACGCGCACTACCGCCCTGCCCTCGAACACCCGAAACCCAAAGTCCTCGTGCCCTGGCACTGGGCTTGTTATTTTTTGCGTTCAGGTATTGGCGGCTCAACCGCCGATACAAACGACGCGACGCCTCTCAAGTTGCGTTACCAATAGATCAAAACACCGTCCATAAAAAATCCAGCGCCAAAAGGCGCTGGATTTGTCGGTAAATTTCAAACCTCAGGCCGGTGCCTGCCAGCCAAGCATCCGTTGCTGAGCAACCTTCAGCAGATCGCAACCGTCCTGCGTCAGCAGGTAAAGGGCGTGAGTAATGTACGGAATGTCCTGCACGTCACCGTTCTTGAAACATTGGCAGTGGAGCGTTTCAAGTAACTCGCTGGAGGCGCGGATGCGTTGGAGGGCGGCTTCGAGGATGTCTTGGGGGTTGGCTTCTGTGTCGATGACCAAAGGCGTTGAGTCGGTAACGCTGCTTTTGATTGAACGGTAGCGATCGGGGAAAGGATTTAACGCATGCATAGTAATTACTCGAGTATTAATTAGTAATCGCCAGCACCGTGACCAAACGATGGAGGCGGCTATGTACAGGCTTGGTCAACCGATAACACCCAAACGGCTCGCCCGAAGGCGTCCTGCACACAGCCACCATTGCACGCACTACAAGACGTAAAAGTCCGCGGCGCGAATGATCGCACAAATATGCACAGTATTTTCAGGTGACCAAACCTGTTCGCTGATTTTGCAGCGAGCCCAAACAGTAATCGCAACGCCCCATCAGCCGAAAGTCGACAAAGCATCCATCCTTGTAGGACGAAGCCGAAGCATTCTCGGATTCTTTCCCCTATGAAACGCCTGACAGAATCGCCCCTCACGACAGGCGGCGTTCAACCGGGGGATCGATACCCGACAGAACGATGGCGGGCAAGAGATCAGCGTTCTGAAAGTAGAAGATTGGGCAGGTTTTATGGAGCAAAAAAACACCGACCTAGGCCGGTGTATTTGCGCCTATACATCTATGGAGCGGTAGACTCCAGATCAAATTTGACGACATTGAATTCGCCATCGACCTTAAAATACGCAGTGTTGTGGAAATCGTATATGGTTTCTTCGGACTTTAGTTTAACCCTATCGCCTGAAACCCCACGAACAGCCTCAGTACCTTTTGTGACAAGGAATGGTGCTGTCTTCTTGGACTTTTCAAGAGCGTCCTCGTCAGTGCGCTGAAGATCCATGAGGAAGTACCGATAAATGTACGGCACAGTAGCGCCCCCTGAATCATAAAGGATTTCATATATAGCCCCACCTTCACCAACTTTCGTGATTGAGACAACATTGGCAGGTTCTGGCCTGTTTGGAGCAGACATGTATATATATAGCGCCTGACCAAGACATATAACCAAAAGCCCCCAAACACGCCATTTAGTACCCTTTCGACTTTGCATACTCTATGCCTGCCTTAATCCATACCTGATCAACAGGATCATCGCCATAAGGCGATTCCGACCACCATTTATCAAATGCTGCCTCCGAGGTTCCTGCTACGGACTGTGCGGCTCCAGCAGCCCTCAAAAGCATCCCCTCTGAAATCCCTGCCGCTGTACCAACAGCACCATAGTTAAAATTTCCAAAATTCTCATATTGGCGACCACGTTGTTTGTAATCCCAATCACCCCCATTTCGGACTTTTTTATAAAACCAGCTAAACAGAAAAGCAGAACCGCCGGTGCTAAAATATTCGTTCTGTTCCTTGGATTCTTGCAGGTTTTGGTCTATAGAAACTTCCGGCGGAGCAACAGGATACTGTTTGAGGTTAACCAGCTCTTTCGCAGTCATTAGCTGATGTTCCGCCTGAGCTATTTGCGCGGCTTGAGCTTCTTCAACGCGCGCCAAAAACTGTTCTTTTATTTTCAATCGACGAGCTATTTCCGAGTACACCTGAGCCAGCCTCGCGGCTTCATAGCTGTTGGCCCAGTCAACGAGTCGGTTTTTTTTGACATATATTCCCGCCAAGCTGCTTTGTATAAAACTCCCAGCAATTGTTCTGTCGGAAGCAAGCACATCATAACCTCTAAACAAGGATTTCGAGCGCTTTGATTTATCATCGATTTTTGATTGTTTCGCAAGATAAAGTTTTACAATAATATTTTTTTCTTTAGTTATCGTTTGATTTGGAGTGGAAGAATCCATTGGCGTATTCAATCCGCCTTCCGCCTTGATTTCTAAATCTATTTCCGAATCAATCGCGGCAATATTCTTTTCGTGCTGTTGATCTAGCCTGGCCTTATTATCCAAAATCCATTACCCTACATTGTCTCGAGCGACGATAAGACGACTAAGTATGTCTTCATGCATTAGAGGGCCACCGCGTACTGCCTTGTTGCGGGTCGTTAGCAGAGAGAAGTCATCTCGCCTTCCTACTATATCTGTTGTTCCGAGTTCTACGGTCATGCTTCAAATTCCTTTTGAAATGAATAAACGTATGTAAAGCAGAGCCCCATATCGGGACCTCCCAGATTTACGGTCCATGTCCTTCTTTCAACAATAACCTAGCGAATAATGGCGCACATGTATGTGGTGGCATCAGGTAACCAAACCTGTTCGCTGATTTTGCAGCGAGTTCGAACAGTAATCACTGAGACTCTGCCGGCGAAAGTCGACAAAGCATCCAACCTTGTAGGACCAAGCCGAAGCTATCCAGGATTCTTTCCCAAACGAAAACGCCTGACAGAATCGCCCTTCACGACAGGCGGTATTCAGCCGGGTTAACCATCGCTTAACCCCGCGGTCCAAAACTTTACTGGACCGCACGCCCTCAGACACTTCTGACGCCCAGTGCGGCAGGTTCGACGTCCGCGACGTCGAGCTCACTTTCCGTCCGCACCGGAGATCGCTCATGAACATCCGCACTTTGCTGGTTACCGCCGCCCTCGCCTGCACCGCTGTTGCCGGCCTTGCCCAAGCCAACGACACCACGTCGTCTCAAGCTGTACCGTCGTATCACTACGGCATGCCGCTGCACGTGGCCAAGGTCGTTTCGCTGACCGAGCCGTCGACCCCGTATTGCGAAGTAGTGACGGCTGAAATGAAGTACGTCGACACCACCGGCAAACCCTCCGATATCACCTACAGGAAATTATCCGACGCCTGCAGTCTTCAGAACTGACCGAAAAGTCTGAAAAGAAACGATGCGGCTTTCCCTCGAGGGATCTGGCGCTATGCTCTAGCGCCTTCCCTGACTGCCGCAAGGATTCGCCATGCAGTTCTCGTTTCGCACGTTGTCGACGTTTACCGCCGCGTTGTGTTTTCTGTTGGCCCTGATCTGGGGGATGATGCCTGATTGGTTGCTGTCGACCTGGCCAGTGGTGGTTGAATTGGCGGGGGGTTGAATTGGCGCTAGGTCTGGTATTTCTCCAGACCTAGCGCGTGTCGGTGGAGGTCGAAACCGTGGGTTAAAGCGCTTTCCGGTCTGGATGCAACGTGTGAGCACTTGCCCGCAGCTGCATATCAGTGCGCAGTCCAGCAATCAGGTCATTGATTTCCCGACTGCCATTCAGGTGTTTGGCATTGATGCCCGTCACCATGAGATCGAGGTGATCGGTTTGGCGATCGGAGTACACTTTTACGGTCATCGACAGGTCCGGCGACAGCGTGCATTGACAGCGTTTCGGCAGAAAACTGCTTTCAATGATGTTGCGAAGTTCCAAGGCAGAAAGAAACATGTCAACCCTCTCCTTATTGTGAGACCACTCATCAACCATCAATGCTGACTCAATGAAATCCCCCGGTCAGCTTAGTTCAGGTTCAGCATAAAACATGCCCGGAATTTCGCCGTGCAGCTCATCGGCAAATCAACGGCTTAGCGTAACCGCAAGTAACCGGCCTCATGCAATCTGCAAGAATGGCTTGTACCGGGGCTGCAATTTGCATGCTGCCGCGGCAAAAATCCGGATGTTGGGTTGAATGTTCTGGCCTCTTCGCGAGCAAGCCCGCTCCCACATTGGTCGTGTGAACGACTCAGGGCAAATGTGGGAGCGGGCTTGCTCGCGAAGGCGTCAGCCGCACATTGCCGCGCGTTCGGCAACATGGCGCAAGCTGTCGAAATTGATATTGGCCCCCGAATCGATGGCCACCAAAGTCTGGCCACGGGCACCGGTTTTCGCCACGTACTGCTTGATTCCGGCCACGGCAAGGGCGCCGGAAGGTTCGGTGATCGAGCGGGTATCGTCGTAGATATTCTTGATCGCGGCGCAAAGTTCGTCATTGCTCGCCGTTAGCACCTCATCCACGCAGAACCGGCAGACCTCAAAACCATAAGCGCCGATCTGGGCGACGGCCACGCCATCGGCGAAGGTTCCAACGTCTGGCAGGACAACTCGCTCGCCCGCCTGTAATGCCGCGGACAAACAGGCGGAATGTTCTGACTCGACACCGATAATACGGATTTCAGGCCGCAGATATTTAACGTACGCGGCGATTCCGGCGATCAAGCCACCGCCGCCCACCGGGACAAAGATCGCGTCCAACTGCCCCTGGTGCTGACGAAGGATTTCCATGGCCACCGTGCCCTGCCCCGCGATGACGTCCGGGTCGTCGAAAGGCGAGACAAAGGTACGCCCGGTTTCTTGCGCCAGGTTCAGCGCATAGCCCAGCGCAAACGGAAAACTGTCCCCATGCAGCAAAGCATCAGCCCCTCGACTGCGCACACCGAGCACCTTCAATTCCGGCGTCGTGCACGGCATGACGATGGTGGCGGCAATGCCCAGTTCGCGAGCCGCCAATGCCACGCCTTGGGCATGGTTGCCAGCGGAAGCGGTGATCACGCCGCGCGCCTTTTGCTCATCGCTCAGTTGCACCAATTTGTTGTAGGCGCCGCGGATCTTGAAGGAAAAGGTTGGTTGCAAGTCTTCGCGCTTGAGCAGGATTCGGTTGCCCAGAGCTTCGGACAATGCCGGTGCCGCCTGCAACGGCGTGCGCACGGCGAGTTCGTAAACCGGCGCGGCAAGGATCTTTTTGACGTAGTGCTCAAGCAAGGTCTGCTGGGCGGTGGTGCTGCTCATGGTCGTCTCCTGACGTTGATCGGAGCCCAAGAGACAGAAAGTAAAAACCCGCCTCTAGGGCGGGTTGGGTGCTGCAGTCGTGAGCTAGCCCGCCAAATAAGGAATGGCGGTAATAATGCTTGGCTGGCAGCGCAATACAGTGGAAGTCATGCCCGGAAATTAGCCGGGCGCAGATGGCAAGTCAATGGCCAATTTTACTTGGCCTCTGTAGGCTGACGACTCTGCTCATTGTCCCAAGGAAGGAAACCATGAAGTCTGTCGCCCTGCCCCTCATTGCCCTGATCGCGTTCGCCGGCTACACCATTTCGGTGATGCTTCAGGCGGAACAGTCATTGATCGACTTCGGCATCAGCCTGATGTCGCGCCCCGACACGGCGCAGGTGGTCATTGATTTGTACCTGCTGGCGACGCTCGCGGGCATCTGGATGTACACGGATGCGCGCAAGCGCGGGCAGTCGGGATGGTCGGTGGTTCCCTACCTTTTGATCACCGCTGTTTTCGTCTCCATCGGGCCGCTGGTGTACCTCGTGGTCCGTGGCCTGCGGGATCGGAGAACTGCCGTTACTTCGCCAACCGCCTGAGCCCGAGCACCATAACCCCTGCCCCCATTATCATCGTAGTCAGAAACAGCGGATACGAAACCCACCACGGCACGCCCGCCGTCATCATGCTGAACTCGGACATGCCGCCGATACTTGCAATCAGGTTCAGCGGCAGAAACACCACATTGATCAACGTCAGCTTGCGCAGCAGGTTGTTCATGCTGTTGTTCATCAGGTTGCCCCGGGCGTCGATCAGCCCGGAGAACACCGTGGAGTAGATTTCCGCCTGTTTGTAGCACTGGTTGTTTTCGATGATCAGGTCGTCGATCAAGCCGATGGCTTCGGCGCTGAAATGTTCCTTTGCGGCGTGATTGCGCAACCGGGTCAGGACTGCGCCGTTGCTGTGAATCGCATTGATGTAATAGATCAGGCTTTCGCTGAGGTTGAACATCTGGATCAGGTGCTGGTTCTGCATCGACGCGTTGAATTTCTGCTGCAACTCCCGGGCAACCAGCTTGATCACCTTCAGGTGGCCCAAGTAGTGATGGATGTTGTTGAACAGCAGGTCGAGCAACACATCCAGCGGCGTGTTCAGCCGCTGCCGGGTGCCGAGCCCGTGCAGCGGCGAGTCGTCGGTGGCGATCACCAGCAAACGATGCTCGGAAAACAGCAAACCGCAGGACGACACTTCGAAGGCCAGGCTGCCCGCGCCGGAATAGTTTTCCGGGCGTTTCCAGATCAGGAACAGGTTATCAGGGTGAAACTCGATGCGTGACACCTCATCGGGGTCCAGGGCCGAGGCCAGCGCGTGTTCATCAACTTTGAAATGGCTGTGCAGCAGGTCCCGTTCGGCCGCATCGGGATTACTGAACAACATCACTTCGGCGTCCAGCCGTTCGACTTTGTGCAGGGCGCCGTGGATCAGTTGAAAGCTCTTGATCATCGGCCGTTCACCAGGCCTGACCGCGGCGCTTGAGTTCCAGCCGACGGACGAACTCTTCCAGCACCAGTGAATACAGATCGTCCTGCAAGTAAGCGTCTTCGATGCCGGCGTCCATGTTCGGGTTGTCGTTGACCTCGATCACCACCACTTTGTCGCCGGACTGCTTGAGGTCGACACCGTAGAGGCCATCGCCGATCAGGTTAGCGGTCTTCACCGCCAGCTCCACCACCGCCCGCGGTGCTTCGTGAACCGCCAGGGTGCGACATTCGCCGTTGATGTCCTGGCCCTTTGCCTTGTGGTTGTAGATTTGCCAATGGCCCTTGGACATGAAGTACTGGCAGGCAAAGATGGGTTTGCGGTTGAGCACGCCGATGCGCCAGTCGTATTCGGTGTAGAAGAATTCCTGGGCCAGCAACAGCACCGAATGCTCGAACAGTTCGGCGGTGGCTTCGAGCAAGGCTTGCTGGCTTTCGACCTTGATCACCCCTCGGGAGAAACAACCGTCGGGGATCTTCAACACCAGCGGAAAGCCCAACCGTTCGCCGACCCGTTCGAAGTCTTCCGGTCGCTCCTTGTAGAGAATTTCGGTGGCAGGCATGCCGAGTTGATGGCTTTTCAGCAGGTCGGTCAGGTAGACCTTGTTGGTGCAGCGCAGGATCGACGTCGGGTCGTCCATCACCACCAACCCTTCACTCTCGGCTTTCTTGGCGAAGCGGTAGGTATGGTTGTCGACGCTTGTGGTCTCGCGGATCAGCAGCCCGTCGTATTCGGCGATGCGGGCGTAGTCCTTGCGCTCGATCAGCTCGACATCGATGCCGAGGGTCTTACCGACCCGGACAAAGTTGTCCAGGGCCTTGGCGTTGGACGGCGGCAACGCTTCCTGCGGGTCATGCAGGATGGCCAGGTCATAACGGGCCAAGCGTCGGGAGCGCGGTACGCGCCAGATCTTGCGGCTGAAATTGTCCAGGGAGTTGGCGAACTGATCTTCCTGATCTTCGCGCAACTTGTGCAAGGCCCCGAACTTTATGCCTTCGATGTGCCAGCCGTTAGTTCGTCGAAATTCAACTAGTAATATCGGACACGGGAATACTTCAAACAACTGTCGCGCCAGATCCTGCAAGGGCTCGATATTGGTCTTGCCGAAATACAGGGTTAGCGTAAAGCCCTCGGTATCGCTGTACAGATGATTACTGAGGGCCTTTTCCAGGGGTTTATCCAGATCATCCAGGGCCAGGCCGTAAAGCGATTTACGCGTCAGTTCGCTGATGGTCCGCACCGACGGAATCACCTTGTGCCCACGGGCTTCAGCAAGCAGCGAGCAGTAATACCCGTGCCCCAGGTACTTGTAGCTGCGGCACAGGTTGATCACCTGGACCCGCTTGCTCTGCTCGTTGTCGCGGGTTTGTTCCAGGTATTCCTGAGCCGTGACGATGTCTTCGCTGGGAAAGTAGGAAGCCCAGTCTTCCTTGCGTTCGACGATGATAATCAACTGACTAGAAGTTCTAACCGCATCATTTAAAAACGTTGCTGCCGGCAAAGTTTGCTCGGATACTTCGCGCCAATGACCTTGTACCGCTGACATAGTGATTGATCCGTTGGAGAACAAGACCTTTCCTATTAAGCACGAACTTTTTCGAAAGTCCCGTTTCGTTACGCAACTTTTACGGTGGTCATATGAATCTGGTATTTCGCTTGGCGGTCGTTGATGACTTGCCGGCACTGCTGGAACTCGAACAACAATGTTTCACCACGGACAGGCTTAACAGTCGCAACTTTCAATGGATGATCACCCGGGCCCATGGGCAATTGCTGGTGGCCCAGTGCGGCGAGCACCTGGTGGGTTACGCCGTGGTGCTGTTTCACCGGGGCACTTCGCTGGCGCGCCTTTACTCGATTGCGATCGCCGAACAGGTACGCGGCAGCGGATTGGGCAAACAATTGCTCGAACGCATCGAAGCCTGCGCGCTTGAGCACGACTGTGCCTACCTGCGGCTGGAAGTGCGCATCGACAACCCGGCGGCGATTGCCCTGTATGAGCGCAATGGTTACCGGCGTTTTGCGCTGATCCACGACTATTACCAGGACCACGCCGACGCGCTGCGACTGGAGAAGCGCATCCTCCAGCACCGCGACTCACGCAATATCAAGGTCCCTTATTACCCACAGACCACCGATTTCACCTGCGGCCCGGCCTGTCTGTTGATGGCCATGGGCGCGCTGCAAGAAGATCGAGTGCTGGAGCGCCGCGAAGAGCTGCAAATCTGGCGTGAGGCGACCACCGTGTTCATGACGTCGGGCCATGGTGGCTGCAGCCCTCAAGGCCTGGCGCTGGCGGCATCGCGCCGAGGGTTTCGTGTGGGTTTACAACTGAGCATGGCAGGGCCGTTGTTTCTTGATGGCGTGCGCGATGACCATAAAAAAGATGTCATGCGCCTGGTCCACGATGAATTCACCGCACAGTTGCAAGCCACTGACGTCGAGCAAGTGATCGGCGGGCCGCTGGACCTTTCACGGTTGCTGCGCGATGGCGGACAGCCGCTGGTGCTGATCAGCAGCTATCGGCTGACCCGCTCCAAATCGCCGCACTGGGTGATCGTTACCGATTGCGATGAAGAGTTCGTTTACCTGCACGACCCGGATGTCGACCACAGCCAGCATCGCCAGCCCATGGACTGCCAGCATTTGCCGGTCAGTCATGGGGAGTTTGAGAAGATGAGCAGCTTTGGGCGGGGCAAATTGAGGGCGGCGGTGATTCTTTATGCTCGCAAGTAATCACCGCTTTTGGTGACGAATCTGGCGCCGCCTTCGCGAGCAAGCCCGCTCCCACATCTGACCGCAATCTAATGTGGGAGCGGGCTTGCTCGCGAAGGCGGCGTGTGACTTTTACTTCAATCCAACTTTGTACAGCACCCCATCCTCCTCATCGGTCAACACATACAAATACCCGTCCGGCCCCTGTCGCACATCGCGAATGCGCTTGTTCAGCTCGCCCATCAACCGTTCTTCGTGAACCACTTTGTCGCCATCGAATTGCAGGCGAATTAACTCCTGTGTAACCAACGCGCCTATAAACACGTTGTGCTGCCAGGCCTTGAAGCGGTCAGCGTCGTAGAACGCCATGCCGCTCAAGCCGGGGGATTTTTCCCACACATGGTGCGGTGCGACGGTGCCCTCGGCGGTCTTGCCCTTGGCTTCCGGAATAGGCAGGCCGGAATAATTGATACCGTGGGTTGCCGACGGCCAGCCGTAATTCTTGCCACGCTCGATGATGTTGATTTCGTCGCCACCCCGGGGACCGTGCTCGTTTTCCCAGAGGACGCCGGTCCAGGGATTGAGCGCCGCGCCTTGTGGGTTGCGCTGGCCGTAGGACCAGATTTCCGGCCGCACGCCGTTCTGACCGACAAAGGGGTTGTCGTCCGGCACCTTGCCGTCCGGATAGATCCGCACGACCTTGCCCTGCAGCTTGTCGAGGTCCTGCGCCGTTGGCCGGTCATTGTTCTCGCCGAGGGTGATGAACAGATAGCCGTCGCGGTCGAACACCAGGCGCGAACCAAAATGGTTGCCGACCGAGAGCTTGGGCTCCTGACGGAAGATCACTTTGAAATCCTTGAGGGCCTTCAGGTCGTCGGACAAACGCCCGCGACCCACCGCCGTCCCGGCCTTGTCGCCCTTGCCGCCTCCTTCTGCGTAAGACAAATACACCGTGCGGTCTTGCTTGAAGTCCGGCGACAGCACCACATCGAGCAAACCACCCTGCCCCTTGGCCCAGACCTTCGGCACGCCATCGAGCGGCGCCGAGAGTTTTCCGTCAGCGCTGATCACCCTCAGGTTGCCGGCTCGTTCGGTCACCAGCATGCCTTGGCGATCCGGCAAAAACGCCAGGGCCCAGGGGTGCTCTAGCCCCTCGACGATCGGGGTCACCTCCAGGGTGCCTTGTTCGCTTTTCAAGTCTTGGCTGGTCGCTGCAAAAACAGGCGCGGCGGCGCCGATCAGTGCGCTGGCACACAGGGTGGCGAGAAGGGTTTTACGCAACATGTACGATTCCTTTTGTCGTCGGGATGGCTGGCAGGACGTCCGTATTGCCGTTCAACGGTTACGGGGGTCGGCGTCTCGAGGGGGCGGATTGGGGATGAATTTGGGTGGGCTGGCCGGAGCCGATCGATCCTGCGGAACGCGATTGCCGATGCCACCGTTGTCCAAGGTCGGCGGTCGCGGCACAGGCACGGTGTTCGGCCCACGGATGATCGGGGCGCTGGGCTGCGTGCCCTGCATGCTGTTGGGATTGGCCCGGCGAATTGGGCTGTTGTAAGGATTGCTGGAGTTGCCCGTCGCGCTTTGCGCCAGCAGCAGCGATGACGATGGAGCGTCGGCCTGGGCCAGATTGCTCAGCGCGCCACTCAATGCCAGCGCGGTGACGCCAAGCACAAATCTGTTCATGGTGGGCCTCTCGCTTTCAGCGTGAATTAGAGTCTTCGATAGCACGCTACGCTCGGGGTTCGGATTTGTTAACCAAAACCTCCCCGGCAAGATGTAACACGAAGTTGAACCACCCGTAGCGCCGGGCCACAAGCCGCTGAAACTTTTGCGCGCGGCCACAGGTCACCTGATCATCACCTGCGAGTAGACGACGATGGCACGTGCAATCTGGAAAGGCGCAATCAGTTTCGGGCTGGTGCATATCCCTGTGGCGCTGGTCTCGGCGACGTCTTCCCAAGGGGTGGATTTCGACTGGCTCGATAGTCGCAGCATGGAGCCGGTGGGCTACAAGCGCGTCAACAAGGTCACCGGCAAGGAAGTCACCAAGGAGCACATCGTCAAAGGTGTCCAGTACGAAAAGGGTCGTTACGTGGTGCTCAGTGAAGAGGAGATCAAGTCGGCGCACCCGTTATCCACCCAAACCATCGACATCTTTTCCTTTGTCGACAGTGAGCAGATCCCGCTACAGAACATCGACACGCCCTACTACCTGGCGCCGGACAAGCGCGGTGGCAAGGTGTATGCGCTGTTGCGTGAGACCCTCAGTAAAACCAACAAGGTTGCCCTCGCCCACGTCGTCTTGCATACCCGCCAGCATCTGGCGGCCCTGATGCCGCTGGAATCGGCGATGGTGCTGGTGATGCTGCGCTGGCCGGCGGAAGTGCGCAGCCTCGACACGCTGGAGTTGGGCAGTGAGGTTACCAAGCCGCAGCTGGTCAAGGGTGAGTTGGACATGGCCAAGCGTCTGGTGCAGGACATGAGCGCCGACTGGAGCCCTGACGACTATCGCGACAGTTTTGAAGACAAGATCATGGCGTTGGTCGAGAAGAAGGCCAATGAAGGCAAGATCGAGGATGTTGAAACGGCAACGGGCGAGGAAGAGCGTAAAACGGCGGATGTAATTGATTTGACCGAACTGCTCAAGCGTAGCCTGGGTGGTAAGGCTGCGAGTAAACCGGCGGCCAAAGCCAAATCGGCTGACAAATCGCCGCCGGCCAAGAAGACAACAAAGCGTTCCAGTGGCTGATCGATTACTGGGGCATCCATCAAATTTTCGGTGAAGTGCCGGCCTCTTCGCGAGCAAGCCCGCTCCCACAGTTTGAAATGCATTCCTCTGTGGGAGCGGGCTTGCTCGCGAAGGCGTCACAAGCCGCAACGCATCATTCAGATAAGTACAAAAACCGCCAGCAACCCACCAAAAATCGCCCATTTCTGCATGTAGTAGAGCTTGCGATTACGCTTCTTGAGCGCCTTGCCCCGCAGGCGAATCGTGTAGATTTTGGCGAAGAGGCGGTTGATACCTCCGGTCTTGTCGCCCGCATCGTTCGGTGCGCCTGCCGCCGACATTACGTTACGGCTGAACCAGCCATTGAACGCCGCCGCCCAGCGGTATTTCATTGGCCGCTCAACGTCGCAGAACAGAATGATGCGGTTCTGCTGGGTGGTGTTTTCGGCGTAATGAATGAAGGTCTCGTCGAACATCACCGCTTCACCGTCGCGCCAGTGGTAGTTCTCGCCATCGACATTGATGTAGCAACCGGCATTGTTCGGCGTGTCCAGGCCCAGGTGATAACGGTAGGAGCCGGCATACGGATCGCGGTGACGCACCAGTTTGGAACCCGGTGGCAGCTCGGCGAACATGGCCGCCTTGATCGAGCCGATGCTCTGTACCAGTTCGGTGGTGCGCGGGCAGAGTTTCATGGCCGATGGGTGGCTGTCGCCGTACCACTTGAGATAGAAACGCTTCCAGCCGGTCTTGAAAAACGAATTGAAGCCGACGTCGTCGTATTGGTTCGAACGCTTGATCTCCCCTGCCTGGAGCAGGCTTTGGCCCTCGGCGCGAATCTCTTCCCAATGGGCCTGCAATGGGCTCAGGTCGGGAAAATCGGCCGGATTGAGGTACGGCTTGTTGGGGATTTTCGAGAACAGATAAAGGAAGCAATTGATCGGCGCCAGAAACGACGAGTGATCGCTCAACTGGCGGCCGATTTTATGGCGCACTCGACCGCGCAAGTGGACGTACGCAATGGACACAACATAAATAGCGGCAATGATGAGTTTCACAGAAATCGTCACACGTCAGAAGTGAACAAACTGCGTCCCCTTGCCTGCAGCCCAAGGGTCTTGTGCAGCGTCTGAATACGAAACAGCGTCCGGCGGCGCGTCCGTGAGCCAGTGCCGACAGTCGGCATCAGCGTGAAAGATGGCATTTTAGCCATCATTTGTAACAAATGGTTAGCATTCAGATGTGAAAATCTGTCCACCGGTGCCGCCAAAACGCCCGCGCGGCCTCAACGCCCTATCGTTTAAAGAGCCAGACCAGTACAATCGCCGCCAAACATTACGCGCCCCCCTTGGTTGATGACGGGAATGAACCCCGTCTCAGCGCACTTCGACTCGGGCCAAGCGCTCCACATGCTGCTGTCCACTTATTGCCAGATGGACCTTCCGCTTCTGACCGGGATGAATTTCCCGTGGTTTGAAAACCGGAAACGGGTACTGAATCGGTACTGCCGCAACCCTAGCTACTCTGAATGCTTCGCAGGAAAAACCTTTGATCTCTACAGCTAACATCACGATGCAGTTCGGCGCCAAGCCGCTATTCGAAAACGTTTCGGTCAAATTCGGCGCGGGCAACCGCTACGGCCTGATCGGCGCCAACGGTTGCGGCAAGTCGACCTTCATGAAAATCCTCGGTGGCGACCTCGAGCCGTCCGGTGGCCAGGTCATGCTCGAGCCGAACGTGCGTCTGGGTAAGTTGCGCCAGGACCAGTTCGCCTACGAAGAATTCACCGTGATCGATACTGTGATCATGGGTCACGAAGAGCTGTGGAAGGTCAAGGCCGAGCGCGACCGTATCTACTCGCTGCCGGAAATGACCGAAGAAGACGGCATGGCAGTGGCCGAGCTGGAAACCGAGTTCGCCGAAATGGACGGCTACACCGCCGAATCCCGTGCCGGCGAACTGTTGCTGGGCCTGGGTATCGGAATCGAGCAGCATTTTGGCCCGATGAGCGAGGTTTCCCCAGGCTGGAAACTGCGCGTATTGCTGGCTCAGGCGCTGTTCTCCGATCCTGAAGTGCTGTTGCTCGACGAACCGACCAACCACCTGGACATCAACACCATCCGCTGGCTGGAAAACATTCTGACCCAGCGCTCCAGCCTGATGATCATCATCTCCCACGACCGTCACTTCCTGAACAGCGTGTGCACCCACATGGCTGACCTGGATTACGGCGAACTGCGTCTGTTCCCGGGCAACTATGACGAGTACATGACCGTGGCGACCCAGTCCCGCGAGCAGCTGCTGTCGGACAACGCCAAGAAGAAGGCACAGATTTCGGAACTGCAATCGTTCGTCAGCCGCTTCTCGGCCAACGCCTCGAAAGCCAAGCAGGCCACTTCCCGTGCCAAGGCGATCGACAAGATCCAGCTGGCCGAGGTCAAGCCTTCGAGCCGCGTGAGCCCGTTCATCCGTTTCGAACAAACCAAGAAGCTGCACCGTCAAGCGGTCATCGTCGAGCGCATGGCCAAAGGCTTCGACGGCAAGACACTGTTCAAGGACTTCAGCTTCCAGGTTGAAGCTGGGGAGCGCGTGGCGATCATCGGCCCGAACGGTATCGGTAAAACCACCCTGCTGCGCACCCTGGTCAACGAACTGACCCCGGACGCGGGCACCGTGAAGTGGACCGACGCCGCGGAACTGGGCTACTACGCCCAGGACCACGCGCACGATTTCGAAGACGACTGCAACCTGTTCGACTGGATGGGTCAGTGGACCCAGGGCGGCGAGCAACTGGTTCGCGGCACCCTCGGCCGGATGCTGTTCTCCAACGACGAGATCCTCAAGTCGGTCAAGGTCATCTCCGGTGGTGAGCAAGGTCGCATGCTGTTCGGCAAGCTGATCCTGCAAAAGCCGAACGTGCTGATCATGGACGAACCGACCAACCACTTGGACATGGAATCCATCGAGGCGCTGAACCTGGCGCTGGAGAACTACCCGGGCACGCTGATCTTCGTCAGCCACGACCGTGAGTTCGTATCGTCCCTGGCCACCCGCATCATCGAGTTGAGCGCCAGCGGCGTGATCGACTTCAGCGGCACCTATGATGACTACCTGCGTAGCCAGGGCGTTGTGTTCTAAATAGAAGCTGCTTCAAGTAAAAGCCCTGTCCTTGTGACGGGGCTTTTTGCATTTCATGGCCAAAGTTTTCTTTGGTGGTGAGACCTTCGCGAGCAAGCCCGCTCCCACAGTTGATCTCCAGTGGACATATTTTTGTGTACACCGCCAGCCAATGTGTGTGCGGGCTTGCTCGCGAAGAGGCCCTCAGACTCAACGCATATAGTTAGCCTGCTTCCTTTTATTTCCCACGCAAGCCATGATGCAGCTCTCCCACCGCCGCCCGCGAACGAGCCCTCATGTCTGTGCAGCAGCTGCCACCGCAAAGCTCCATGGCGATCACTCTGCAGATCGTCTCCATCGTTTTCTATACCTTTATTGCCTTCCTTTGCATCGGCCTGCCGATCGCGGTGTTGCCGGGGTATGTCCACGAACAACTCGGGTTCAGCGCTATCGTGGCCGGGCTGACCATCGGCTCCCAATACCTGGCCACCCTGCTCAGCCGACCTATGGCCGGGCGCATGTCGGACAGCATCGGCACCAAACGGGCGATTGTTTACGGGTTGGCGGGGATCGTGTTGAGTGGCGCGCTGACGCTGCTGTCGGTCCTGGTGCAAAGCTTGCCGTTGCTGAGTTTGTTGATCCTGATCGCCGGCCGCTTGTTGCTGGGGATTGCCCAGGGCCTGATCGGGGTCGGCACCATCAGTTGGTGCATGGGCCAGGTGGGTGCGGAACATACCGCGCGGTCCATCTCCTGGAACGGCATCGCCTCATACGGCGCCATTGCTATCGGTGCACCCTTGGGGGTCGTCATGGTCGGCGAACTGGGATTCGCCAGTCTTGGCATCGCCCTGTCGCTGCTGGCCCTGGTGGCGTTACTGCTGATCCGCAATAAACCCTCGGTGCCAGTGATTCGCGGCGAGCGTCTGCCATTCTGGGCGGTGTTCGGGCGCATTGCGCCGTTTGGTGCGAGCCTGAGCCTGGCCTCCATCGGTTACGGCACCCTGACAACTTTTATCACGCTGTATTACGTCAGCCTCGGCTGGACCGGCGCGGCCTACTGCCTGACGGTATTCGGGGTCTGCTTCATTCTCGCGCGGATACTGTTCATCTCAAGCATCAGCCGTTTCGGCGGTTTCACCTCGGCCATTGCCTGCATGAGCATTGAAACCGTGGGCCTGGTGTTGCTGTGGCTGGCGCCTTCGACCGGATACGCGCTGATCGGCGCGGGTCTGACCGGGTTCGGTCTATCGCTGGTGTATCCGGCGCTGGGGGTCGAAGCGATCAAGCAAGTGCCCAACTCCAGTCGCGGTGCGGGATTGAGTGCTTACGCGGTGTTTTTCGATCTGGCGCTGGCGATTGCAGGACCGCTGATGGGCGCGGTGGCGTTGAACTTGGGGTACTCGTGGATTTTCTTCAGCGCGGCGTTGTTGTCAGTGACCGGACTGGGATTGACCTTGTTATTGAAACGCCGCGCAATGACCTGACACCAGCATTCCACAGGGTTTTCGGCGGAATTAATGAACCACGGTTTGCATGCCCGCGCGGGTCGGTTTGCCCAGCGCATGGGAAAAGAAGCGCCCGGCCTCGGAAATCATGTTGCGGTGAATATCTTTGCGGTCGACGCCATCGGCATCGGTGCACAGCGCCGGCATGGCGAGAATCTGTTCATCGTTGCAAGGCGCCATGAACACGAAGTGCCCTGCCCCGGCCAGTAACTTGAAATCCGGCGCGATCGGCAGCTTGCGCGCCAGTGCGGCGGCGTTTTTGTCGAACGCCACCAGTTTGTCGCCGTCGCCGCTGTAAAGCAGCACCGGCACATGCACGTCGGCCAGGGTATGACGGCCGAATTTCAGGCTCAACGGCGCCATCAACAGCAACGCGCGCACACGTGGATCGGCCACCGGCTGCAAATCATCACGATCAACGATCAGCTCGCCCTGAGTGTTGCAGGCATCGCGGTCGTCCGGGCGCTCCTGGCAATAGCGGCGCAGACGGTTCAGATCAGGCGTCGCGCCGGACAGAATCAACGCGGTTTCCCCACCTGCCGAATAACCGATCACTCCGACCTGATTGGCATTGACGAAGGGCGCGAGCAGGCGGTCGCCCAGGGTCGCGGTAATGGCTTCGGAAATCTGGATCGGCCGGCCGTAAAGATTGCTCAAGGTGCCGAGGCGGCTGTGGTCTTTGGAGTTGTCGCCGGGATGGGTCACCGCCACCACCACAAACCCTTTGCGCGCCAGCGACGTCATGAGGTCATGCAGGGCGAGCGGCGTGCCGGTGTTGCCGTGGGACAGCATCAGCATCGGGAAGCGGCCGATGGCAACCGGGGTGTCTTCACCCGCCTCCACCGTGTAGCCCTCAAGTGTGCTGGTGTGTTCCGTGGCGCTGGACGGATAAAACGCGATGGCGCGCATCGGTTGCAGGTCCAGCGGATCGAGAACACTCATCTCATGGAAACCAACACTCCAGTGAGGATGGGGCGCAGGCGCGGCGTGCACTGAATTCAGGCTGCTGAGCAGGCAAATGAGAAACGCTGCACAAAGACGCGCCATGGGAGGTTCCACCTGATGGCTGACCGGGGACGTTAACCCGCGACTGCATAACCTGGGCCATAACCTTGAAAACTTCGTAACCTCCAGAAACAAAAAACTCCGCATCTGGCACTTGCGTGATCAGAATACAGAGTTTTTCAGGTATTGCCCGAGCTGTTTGACGTCTTTGCGCAGGCCTTACGCGGCGGCGAACAACTGCTCGCTGATTTGCGTCTGAGCGTCGCTCATGGCTTTGGTACGCACTTCATCACCGTAAGCCAGGCCGTGGGCGCGGACGAATTCGATGTCCGTGATACCGAGGAAACCGAACATTACCTTCAAGTACTCTTCATGTGCCACGCCGGTGGCTTGACCGACATGCAGACCGCCGGCAGTCGAAACGATCACGACTTTCTTGCCGCCGCACAGACCTTCCGGGCCGGCTTCGGTGTAGCGAAAGGTCTGACCGGCAACGGCAATGCGGTCGATCCAGGCCTTCAGTTGAGTCGGGATGGTGAAGTTGTACATCGGCGCTGCAATCACCACGGCATCGGCGGCAAGGAACTCGGCCAGGGTTGACGCGCTCAGTTCAGCTTCGTGCTGTTGCGCGGCGTTGCGCAGTTCAGCGGTGGTGCCGGCAGCGACCAGGGTCGTGGCGGAGAAATGGCTGATGGCATCGGCGGCCAGGTCACGGTAGGTCACCACGGCAGCAGGCTCGGCGGCTTGCCAGGCTTTGACGACTTCGCTGCTCAGCTGACGGGAAGCCGAGTTGTCACCAAGAATGCTCGAATCGATATGCAGCAGTTTCATATGGGATCTCCAAGTGAGGATCGCAACGAGGCGATCTGATGGGACAATCCTACAGGCGAAACCAATAGCTGATTAGTCGGCAACAATGCGATAGTTCGTCCCACTGATAGAACAATCGAGCTCATACCATGCAAGACCTCAATGATCTCTACTACTTTGCCAAGGTGGTCGAAGCCGGTGGCTTTGCCGCAGCCGGGCGTTTGTTGGGCATTCCCAAGTCGCGACTGTCACGGCGCATCGCCGAACTGGAAGAGCGCCTCAACGCACGCCTGCTGCAACGCACCACGCGGCAACTCAAACTGACCGCCGTAGGCGAGCGTTACCTGCGGCACTGCCAGGCGATGCTGCTGGAAGCCGAAATGGCCGATGAAGCCGTCGCCAGCATGTCCAGCGAGCCTCGCGGGCGGTTGCGGGTGTCCTGCCCGGTGGGACTGGCCCACGAAATTCTGCCGACGGTGATCAGCGAGTTCCTCGAGAAATTTCCGCAGGTGCAACTGGAAGTCATGCTGCTCAATCGTCGGGTCGATCTGGTGACCGAGGGCGTCGATGTCGCCTTGCGGGTACGTGAGCTGGGAGATGAAGACCCGCTGTTGGTCACCCGGCGTCTGCGTCAGGCGCAAATGGCGATGGTCGCCAGCCCGGCGTTCCTGCTCGGACTGACGATCAACCACCCTGAAGACCTGAAAAACCTGCCGGTGCTTGGCGCCCTGGAAGCCGATCGCATGGTTCACATCCGCATGCTCGATCAGCAAGGCAAAAGCGTTGAGCTATCCCTTGAGGCGCGATTGGGCATCGACGACTTCATCGTGCGCAAAGCCTGCACCCTCGCCGGCCAGGGCTTTACCATGCTGCCGATGATGTATTGCGAGCCGGAGCTGGAAAATGGCTCGCTGGTGCAGTTACTGCCCTACTGGTCGTTGCCTGGCGGCTGGCTGCAAGCGGTCTACCCTCATCGACGCGGGGTGATGCCGGCGGTGCGCGCCTGGATCGACCATTTGATCGAATCATTCAATGCCTGTGGGGAACGATTGCTATGAAGGCTGGACGCATGAGCGAAGAGGATGTCGCAACATTCTGTCTTGCGCTGCCCGGCGCGCGGGAAGACTACAAGTGGGGTGGCGTACGGGTGTTTTCGATTGCCGGGAACAAGATGTTCGCCTTGCAGAACCTGCGGGGCGAGTCCTTGGCGTTCAAGGTCGACAAGGATTTGTTTCTCGGTCATTGCGACCGTCCGGGGATTCATCCGGCGCCTTATCTGGCGCGGGCGCAATGGATCATCATGGAAACGCCCTACCCGCTCGGTGCCGAAGAGCTGCAAGGCTTGTTGCAACGGTCCCACCAATTGGTGGTGAGCAAATTGCCCAAGCGCACTCAGGTCGGTTTGCTGCTTTAGCGTCTTTTCTAAAACAGGGCGAACACGTGCGCGCCAAGGAACATCTGGTCGATCCAGAACACTTGATGCATGAGCACGATGACCCAGAACAACAGCTGAAACGAGATTTTGCGCGTCTTGTGCCGAAACACCTGCTGGGCCAGCAATGCGCCCGGCCAGCCACCGGCGAGTTCCACCGCGTGTAACACGTTCTCCGGTGTGCGCCAGCTATCGGCGCGAGCCTTGCGCTTGTCGCTCCAGTACAGGAAAAACGCCAGCACGCTGACGATGCCGTAGGCCGCCAGGGGAACCAGCGAAATCCCGGTCAGCCACATCGACAGCGAGCCAGACAGCGGCAGCGCGCACAGGATCGCGAACATCAGCAACTTGAGCCGTGGACGCTGGATCCCACCCCCGGATTTGCGTCCGGGGTTGTTGCGCGCGCTGGCGTCATTCATGGCTTGACCGCGGTCCAGTCGACCCAGCCAAACTGCCAGGTGGCGAGGATCACCAGGCCGAACACGATGCGATACCAGGCGAACGCCGCGTAGCTGTGGCTGCCGATGAACACGAGCAAGGCTCTGACAGCAATCATCGCGAAGATGAATGCCGTGACGAAGCCGATCGCGAACACCGGGAAATCAGACGGCACGAACAGATCGCGGTACTTGTAGCCCGAGTACACCGCCGCGCCGACCATGGTTGGCATCGCCAGGAAGAACGAAAACTCGGTGGCGGTCTTGCGCGACAACCCGAACAGCAAGCCACCAATGATGGTGGAGCCGGAACGCGAGGTTCCCGGAATCATTGCCAGGCACTGGGCGAAGCCGACTTTCAAGGCGTCTTTCCAGGTGATTTCATCGACCGTGTGGGCATGCACTTCATGCTGACGCTTTTCCGCCCACAACATGACGATACCGCCCACGACCAATGCCGCGGCCACGGTGATCGGGTTGAACAGGTACTCGTGAATCAGATCGGCGAATATCACCCCCAACACCACGGCCGGCAGGAAGGCAATCAGCAGGTTCGCGGTAAAGCGTCGAGCGCTCGGCTGGGTCGGCAAACCGACGACCACATCGAAAATCTTGCGGCGAAACTCCCACACCACCGCCAGGATCGCCCCGAGCTGAATAATGATGTTAAAGGCCATGGCCCTTTCACCACCGAAGTCGAGCAAGTCGGCCACGATGATTTGGTGACCGGTACTGGAAATCGGCAAAAACTCCGTCAGCCCTTCTACAACCCCAAGAATCAATGCCTGAAAGGCGGTCCAAAGATCCATCTATCCCCCAAGAAGCGATGCGCCACGGCATGCCCCGTTAATATTTGTTTAGAGCGTTTTACTGCGATCGGCGCAGATGAAATCCACGCGCATTCGATCCACGCACAACTGTAAAAGTCCGCTGAAAAGTCAACTCGGATTCAGGTTTTCCCATACGGGGCCGAAATCCTATCAGACAAGTCCGATTAACGCTGCCGCCTTATAGGACTTGGGTCGCATAGGCCCGGCCCGCAAAGTGTGGTTGGATGCTGGCGATCATTTATTACAAGAACAAGAAACCGGAGTGACAGCGTTATGAACAGCTTGCGCAGTATGTCGATCAGCCGACGTTTGTGGCTCATCTTGATCGTGGCCGTCCTGATGCTGATGACGTTGGGCGTATTGATGCTCAAGCAGATTCACGAAGACCTGTACCACGCCAAGGTTGAGAAAACCCAGCACGTGGTGCAGACCGCCAGTGGCATTCTCAATTATTACCACGCCCTGGAAACCGCCGGCACGCTGACCCGCGACGCCGCGCAAAAACAGGCGCTGACGGTGGTTCGCGGCTTGCGCTATGACCAGAACGACTACTTCTGGATCAACGATCTGACGCCGGTGATGGTCATGCACCCGGCCAACCCGAAACTCGAAGGCCAGAACCTGTCGACGATCCGCGATCCGGACGGGTTTGCGCTGTTCAATGAAATGGTTGCCATCGCCAAGGCCAAAGGTGCCGGCATGGTCGACTACCGCTGGCCAAAACCGGGTGCCAGCGCCCCGGTAGAAAAAACCTCCTACGTCAAACTGTTCGAGCCTTGGGGCTGGGTCATCGGCTCGGGCGTGTACATCGATGACATGCAGGCCGAGTTTTATGGCCAGGTGTGGAAGGCTTCTTTCGTGGGGCTGGTGATTGCCCTGATCATGGCGTTGCTGGTGATCCTGATTGCCCGCAGCATCGTGCGTCCGCTCCAGGAAACCGTGAACGCCATGGCCAACATCGCCAGCGGTGAAAGCGACCTGACCCGCACCCTCGATACCCATGGCCAGGATGAAGTCACGCAACTGGCCCGACACTTCAACGCCTTTACCGCCAAGCTGCGGCAGGTGATCAGTGAGTTGCAGGCGTCTGCCAGCGCCTTAAGCCAGTCTTCCAGCGACTTGGGCAACGACGCCGCCCAGGCCCAACAACGCAGCCAGCAGCAGTCCCAGCAGATGGAACTGGTGGCCACGGCCATCAATGAAGTGACGTATGGCGTGCAGGATGTCGCCAAGAACGCCGAGCACGCCGCCAGCGAAATGCGCGATGCCGAGTCTCAGGCACAGCAAGGCCAGGTCAACATCGATGGCAGCCTGCAACAGATCGACAAGCTGTCTTCCACCATCGATCAGGCGGTGGAAGTGATTCGTACCCTGGCCGCCGAAAGTACGCAGATCGGCAGCGTCCTGGAAGTCATCCGCTCCATCGCCGAACAAACCAACCTGCTGGCCCTCAACGCGGCCATCGAAGCCGCCCGTGCTGGCGAGCAAGGCCGTGGTTTTGCGGTGGTGGCCGATGAAGTGCGGCTGCTGGCCCAGCGTACCCAGAAATCCACGGCGGAAATCCAGTCGATGATCGAACGGCTGCAAAGCCATTCAGAAGCGGCGGTCAAGGTGATCGGCGACAGCAGCCGCGCCTCGCAACTGACCATCGAGCAAGCCGGCCTCGCCGGTGCAAGCCTGAATGCCATTGGCCAGGCGCTGCGCAACCTCAACGGGCTGAACGCTTCGATTGCCAGCGCGACCTTGCAGCAGGCGCACGTGGTCGAGGACATCAACCAGAACGTCACCCAGGCGGCCGGTTTGTCCCACAGCACGGCATTGGCGGCGGAACAGTCGAGTCTGGCCAGTGTTCGTCTCAAGGATTTGAGTGAGCAGTTGAACGGGCTGCTCAAGCAGTTCCGGGTATAACGCCACCTTTGGGAGCGAACTTGCTCGCGATAGCGGACTGTCAGTTACCATTAATGTGACTGATCTACCGCCATCGCGAGCAAGCTCGCTCCCACAGGTTTTGTGCTTTTACTGAAGGAGTCGGGCAAGCCCGCTCATGACAATCTGGGTACAATCGCCCCCCTCTTCGACTTCCCCCAAGGAACCTCCATGTCCGGGCTTGAACTGTTTGCCGCCGCCCTCGGTGTCACTGCCGTCTGGTTGACGGTCAAACAGAACCCCTGGTGCTGGCCGATCGGCCTGGTCATGGTGCTGCTTTATAGCTGGATCTTTTTTGAGGTGAAGTTGTACTCGGACACGCTACTGCAGGTGATCTACGCCGCGTTGCAGGTCTATGGCTGGTGGCAGTGGACACGTGGCGGCGATGCGCATCATGGCCGGCAGGTCAGCCAGCTCGCTGGAAAATCTGTGGCGTTTAGCCTGGCCATCGGCGCAATCGGCAGTCTGTTGCTGGGCGCCGCCATGGCGCACTGGACCGATGCCGCCCAACCCTGGCTGGATGCGGCGCTCACAGGCTTCAGCTTGGTGGCGCAGGTCTGGATGGCGCAAAAGCGCGTTCAATGCTGGCCGCTGTGGATCACACTCGATGTGATTTTCGTCGGGTTGTTTATCTACAAAGGCATGTACCTGACCGCGGGGCTCTACGCGATGTTCGCCGTGATTGCCATGCACGGCTGGCGGGAATGGCGTGCCGATCCGGTATTGCGCACATGAAAGTACTGGTGCTTACAGGTCCCGAATCCAGCGGCAAAAGTTGGCTTTCGAGCGAGATTCACGCCAACTTTGGCGGCATATTGGTCAGTGAGTACGTTCGGCACTTTATCGACAGCGAAGCCCGTGAAACCCGCTACGATGACATTACATCCATAGCACTTGGCCAGCTGGCTTGGGAAGATGAGGCACGCGCCAAACAACCGTCACTGCTGATTCTCGATACGCACCTCTTGAGCAATATCCTTTGGAGTCAAACGTTGTTTGGCCCTTGCCCGACATGGATCGAGCAAGCATTGCTGGCACGGCACTACGACCTCCATTTGCTGCTGAGCCCTGACACCGTGGCCTGGCATGACGACGGGCAGCGTTGCCAACCGCAACTGGCAGAACGCCAGGCGTATTTCCAGGCCAGCCGCGAATGGCTTGACCTGCACCGCCAGCCTTGCCAGGTATTGCAAGGTGATTGGAAACAGCGCAAGGACGCGGCATTCGAGGCTGTGACTCGCTTGCTCAAGGCCTGACAGGCGCACTCCGCCCTGTTGAAAGTGTCCATTCCTGAAACACCCACCTCTGCGCAAACCCGCGAACTAAAGCGGCGCGAGTCTCCCAGCAAGAAAATGTTAAGCCACTGATACAACCTGCCTTCAGCCTCCCCTAGCGAGCAATGACGCCAGCATGGACGGTGCTTTTGCGTGGCTCTGTCTCAGTGGCGTTACATAATTTTTTTGACGCCCTCGACAATTAAAGTCAACCAACTGTTTTTAATAGAAAAACAAAAACCGGCACACCTTCTGCTCTCTTCGTTGCAACGCTGATAAGGGCCAGCGTTCCACTTACAGAAGGAATTGCCGCTGTGGGGAAATTCACTAAAAAAATCTATGGCCTTCTGCTGATCGGATGTGCACTGGGCTCAACTGTCTCCCTGCCTGTTCAGGCTGACAACGGCATCATTATTATCAAACGTGATGTCCAGCCGCGCATGGCAACGCGGTCGCCGGTGATTCCCGATCCCAACCCCACGACCGTCAATGCCAACCCGTCCCAAAATATCCTCAAACAAACGAACGAGTTGAGCGACGGCGATTTCGCCAACGTCGCCAGTGGTGCAGGCATTTCCCGCTTGGTCACTCAAAACTCCAACAACCTGGGTGGCAATATCAGCAACCAGACCCAGCTTTCCAACCTCCCCGCCGGACGTTCGGGAAACTCGGGTAGTGGCATTGCCAACATGGTCAATTCAAACATCCAGCGAGGCATGGGTGCTCTGAAAATCGTAACGGGAGACCGTTGAGATGAATCGTACGCTGCTGATTGTCGCCATGTTTTGCAGTGCATCGACCTTTGCCCAATCTCCCGTCATCAATAACGCCGAAATCGACGCCTCGGGCATGCAGTACCAAGGCAACCTCACGGTCAACCAAGCGGCGGGCGATCTGCAGCAACAGGCCAACGCCCGGGCCATCGCCGTTGGCTATTCAGCCAGCGCGACCACCCAGATTCGCCAACGGCTGCGCACCATTGTCGACCCCAAAATCGATGCGCACTCCAGCATTCAAGGTGACTCCTTCAGCCACGGCAATGGCGCACTGGGCGTCAACCAGAGCGCGGGCGCCAGCAACCAGCAAGCCAATGCCTTGCGGATAAGCATCAGTTCACAGCCGCAAAGTATCGACGACAGCGTCCTCATGCAACAGAACGTGACGCTGCTCAACAACTCCGATCCAACTGACTCTGCACCAGGCTATCGCCAGGTCGCTACAAGCGATCAGGCCTTCACCGGTAGCCGTGGGGTGATCCAGTTGAATCAGAGCGCCGGGGTGGGAAACCGAACGGCCAACACCCTGAGCGTAAGGGTCACGGATTGACCAAACAGGTAAAAACAACACTTAACCTAAAATAAGTACGGAGAATCACCATGAAACCTTCGATGGCACTAAAGCCTCTGGTTTTCGCAATTGCTGCGGTCATGGCTGTTGCTGTACAAGCTGGGCAAAACGATCGGCGTGGCAACCATCACAACGGTGGCAACAACACCCCTCCTGCAAAAATGGTCCCTATCAGCGCGACTGCCAATGCTAACGACAGACAGAACAGTACCGGCAACCGCATCTGGAATGAAGGGGTAGAAAACTCAGCCGAGATGAGTAGTTCGGCTGCAGGCGCGAGCGGCAACGTCGGCGTCAACGTGGCGGCAGGTAACGGCAACCAGCAAGACAACGCCGCCGCCATCGCCAACGCAGCCTCCGACAACGCCGCGATCGATAACAGCTTCGTGTTCGGCACTGCCACTGCCACCGCTGACGTCAGGCAAACCAGCAACCGTAACGTCGTCAACAACTTCGGCGTAACCAACTCTGCCGTGATGAGTGGATCCGCCGATGGCAGCAGCGGTAATGTGGGTGTCAACATTGCTGGCGGCGACCTGAACCAGCAGAAAAACACCATGGCAATTGCCAACACCAATGCTCCACTCGGTAGTGCAAGAGCCACCGCGTCCGCCAATCAAGACGGTCCTGGCCTGATCGTGAACAACACCGCCGATCGGACCTATCGCGTGGATACCATTACGGTTACCAAAACCGCTAGCGGTAGTGCCTCTCGCGAGAAGTCCTTCGAGGCTAGCGGCAGTCAAAGCGCTTCTTCGTCCTGGGCTGCGGCTGGTTCCAAGAGCTCTGATGCCAGCGGTTCCCTTAGCATTGATGTAAGCGGTTCTTCGGCCAGCAATGCAAGTGGTTCCAACAGCAGCGCTGCAAGCGGTTCCAATAGCAGTTCTGCGAGCGGATCCAACAGCAGCAGTGCAAGCGGTTCCAACAGCAGCAATGCAAGCGGTTCTTCGAGTGCTTCTCTGACTGCTTCCTTGGGCGCTACTTTGGACGCTGAAGCGGCGGCTTCCAACTCCACTACCTTCAATAATGGCTTTGGCGATCGCACCCGCAGCAGCAGTTCCGACGCATCGCTTAGCGCATCGCTTGACGCAACGCTTGACGTAGCGGTAGACAGATCGTACGACCGTTCGCGCGATTCCTCGTTCGACCGTACACGCGATTCCTCGTACGACCGTACGCGTGACTCCTCGTACGACAAATCGCATGAATCCTCGTACGACAAATCGCGCGACTCGTCGTTCGAGAAAGCGTTCGATGCTTCGTTCGAGAAATCGACCGCGTCCTCGTACGATAAATCGGGCAGCAAGTCGTCCGAATCTGCTTACGACAAAGCGAAAAGCTGGAGTGAAAGCAGCTCATATGATTTGAGCAACACCTACTCTTATCAAGTGCTGACTCCAACTGGCTGGGCCAACCCTGTGACCAACACTGCAACCCTGAGTGGTTCGGTGAATGGTGGCAGTGGCAACCTGGGCGTCAACGTAGCTGCCGGTGTGGGCAACCAGCAAAGCAACTCGCTGGCCATCTCCAACCAGTCGTTCTAATTGCTGTCTCTGGAGGCCCCCTTACGGGGGCCTTTTTCAACCCAACCAGAAGGCGTCCCACCATGCGCATTATCGCCTTGGCAGTTTTGCTTTGCGTGGCCACTGTGATCGAGGCTGCACAATTGCCGCTTTCCGTCCTGCCGGGCGGTGCGGTGGTGTTCAAGCCGATCCAGAGCGTACGCGAGCGTAAATTTGCCGACCTGGTGCAACAGAAAACCGACTTCAGTTGCGGCGCAGCTGCGCTGGCTACCATCTTGCGCCAGGCCTATTGGCTGGACGTGGATGAAGAACTGATCATCGAAGGCATGCTGGCACACTCTGATCAAGATCTAGTCCGTGTCCAGGGCTTCTCCATGCTCGACATGAAGCGTTATGTGGAAAGTATCGGCATGCGGGCCCGTGGCTACCGGGTATCGCCGGAATCGTTGAACGACATCAAAATTCCGGTGGTGGTACTCCTGGATATCCGTGGCTACAAACATTTTGTGGTCATGCAAAGAGTCCATAAGGGCTGGGTCTACATCGGAGATCCGGTACTCGGTCATAAGCGTTACAAAGTCGACGACTTTATCAAAGGCTGGAACGGCATCATTTTTGCCGTCATCGGCCAGGGCTACGACAAAGCCAATGCGCTGCTCGACCCACCCATGCCTCTGACCGCCAAGAACCGCATCAACACCTTCACCCCGGTGCGAGACACAGAGTTGATGGATTTCGGATTCATCCGAAGCGACTTCTTCTAATAACAAGGAGCATGACGCTCCGGGAGTATCCAATGAAGACTCCAATCTGGCTGACCTTGGTTTGCCTGGCCGCCAGCCTGCCGACCCAGGCACAGACGTTTAAACCCATTGAACTGAAGGATCAGGAATTGGCGAGCCTGCGAGGCCGCTATGTCATGCCAGGACGGATCATCAGTTTCGGCGTTGTCATGACCAGCACCTGGCAAAATGCCAACGGTGAAATGATCGGGGCAACTTCCTCGATGCAAATTCAACAATCGACCATCAAGCCACAGTTCTATGTGTCGATGATCGACGAAAAAGGTTATAGCTCAGAGAGTTCGCAAGGCACCGGTACCGTCACTGGCGGCGGCGGCCTCAACAACACCGAAGGCGTTACTCAAGTCGTGCGGGCTGCCGGCGACAATAACACTGCCTACAACAACGTTGATATCAACGTCACAAAGGGTAGCCAAGCGCCAGCAACGCAACAGCAGGGCCAGGCACTGGCCGCAGGCTCGACGCTGGTTGGCGCCAATGGCGCGGGCTCGCTCAGCGTTTCCTCAACCGGTACGGGTGTGCAACTCAACATCGTGGCCAACAACAACCAGGGCAGTACCGTACAACGCCTGGCCCAGGGTGGGCTGATGCAGAACACGACTTTGCTCGGCGGTAGCAACCAGGTCAGGAACCTCACGTCCTTCAATGTCGTGCTGCGTGACAACGCGACGACAGGCGGGTCGCTGAACGGCAACCTGGACCAGCTCAAAGGTCTTCGCACTCTCGGATTCTGATCTACGCTCAGTCTCATCAGATGTAGTCAGAAGGGACGGCTAACCCATGCACCGATCGCTAACGCTCAGAGCTATAGTTTGTTTGAGTAGCCTGGCCCCGACCTCACTGCTATACGCAGCATCGGACCCCCAGGTCGAGGCATTAAAACAAGAACTCATGGAGTTGAAACAGCGATACGAAGCACAACAGAACGCGCTGATGGTACTTGAGCAACGCGTTCGCCAAGTCGAAGAATCACCTGCGGCACCTGCTCCCAAACGCCTGACCAAATCCCCCGCCGAAACGCCCAAAGGTGGCCAGGCAGTGGCCGCCGGTGCGCCGGGAACCACAGGCAGTTCATACGGCCAATCACTCAAGGAGGATTCGGAACCTGCGCAAAGTGTTTCCAACCTGTATGACGAAGCCAGCGGCTTCTTCGGTGGCGGCAAGTTCAGCGTCGAAACCGGCCTGACCTACACGCACTACGATACCCGTGCGCTGACGCTCAATGGCTTCCTGGCACTGGACTCGATTTTCCTCGGCAACATCAACCTCGACCGTATCAAGGCGGATAACTGGACCCTGGACCTGACCGCCCGCTACAACGTGGCACAACGTTGGCAGTTCGACATTAACGTCCCCGTGGTTTATCGCGAATCAACGTATTCCTCCGGTGGCGCCGGTGGCGCAGGCCCGGTGACGTCGGACGCAACCGTTACCCGCGACCCGACCATCGGCGATGTGAACTTTGGCGTTGCCTACAAGTTTCTGGATGAGTCGGCCAACCTGCCCGACGCGGTCGTTACACTGCGCGTCAAGGCGCCAACCGGTAAAGACCCTTACGGCATCAAGCTGGTCAATGACCCGACCAACGATAACCTCTCCGTACCCGAGGACTTGCCTACCGGCAATGGTGTCTGGTCGATCACCCCGGGTATCTCGCTGGTCAAGAGCTTCGACCCGGCCGTGCTGTTCGGCAGCCTGTCCTACACCTACAACGTGGAAGACTCTTTCAGCGACATCAGCCCTCAGGTTGGGTCAAAGGTCAAAGGGGATGTGAAACTGGGCAATTCCTGGCAGGTCGGCGCGGGCATTGCATTCGCCTTGAACGAGAAGATGAGTATGTCGTTCTCGTTCACCGATCAGTTCGCCGGCAAGAGCAAGATCAAGCCGGACGGTGGCGATTGGCAATCGATTTCCAACAGCGATTACAACTCGGCCAACTTCAACATCGGCATGACCCTGGCAGCAACCGATAACCTGACGATCGTTCCCAACCTGGCCATCGGCCTGACCGAAGACTCGCCAGACTTTTCCTTCAGCCTGAAATTCCCGTACTACTTCTAAACCGGCACCCACAAAAAACCCGCTTATTTAGCGGGTTTTTTGTTGATCCTGTAGGTCTGCAATCGCTCAACGTATCTGATGTTTGTGCAACAAACGGTAGAAGGTAGGCCTGGATATCCCCAGCACTTTGGCGGCGATGCTCAAATTATCGCTATGGCGGTTAAGTACATCGCTCAAGGCCTGTCGCTCTGCCCGGTGCTTGTAGTCTTCCAGCGTGCCCATCGGCGCGGCAATGGCCTGCTGGCTGATCAGCCCCAGGTCTCGCGCTTCAATTTGCCGGCCTTCGGCCAGTACCAACCCGCGACGTACCCGGTTGGCCAGCTCGCGAACATTGCCCGGCCAGTCATGCTTGCCCATGGCAATCAAGGCGTCTTCACTGAAGCTGCGGGGACGGCGGCCGGTTTCATGGCTGTAGAAGTGGGAAAAGTGGTTGGCCAACATCGATAAGTCACCGTGGCGCTCACGCAGTGACGCGGTGACGACTTGCAGTACGTTCAGGCGGTAATACAAATCCTCACGAAAGCGTTTCTTCTCGATCGCCTCCTCAAGGTCGACGTGAGTCGCTGCCAAAACCCGCACATCCACCGGAATCGGCTGACTGCCGCCCACACGTTCGATGGCTTTTTCCTGCAGGAAGCGCAACAGATTGGCTTGCAGCTCCAGGGGCAGATCACCGATTTCATCGAGAAACAACGTGCCGCCGTTGGCCGCCTCGATCCGTCCGACCTTGCGCTGATGGGCGCCGGTAAAGGCTCCCTTCTCGTGGCCAAACAGTTCGGACTGGATCAAATGCTCGGGAATCGCGCCGCAATTGATCGCGACAAAGGGTTTGCTGTGACGCTGGGATTGTCGGTGCAGCGTGCGGGCGACCAGTTCTTTACCGGTCCCGCTTTCACCGCGTATCAAAACTGGAGACTCAGTAGGCGCCAACTTGCTCAGTAACTTGCGCAGCTCGCGAATCGGCTTGCTGTCGCCGAGCAGCTCATGCTCCGGTTGATCAATATGAACCGTGCCCTGCCCGCGCAGACGGGCCATGCCGAACGCTCGGCCCAGCGTCACCTGGACCCGGGACACATCGAACGGCAAGGTATGGAAATCGAAAAACCATTCGCAGACAAAGTCCCCGACATTCTGCAATCGCAAGACTTCCTGGTTGAGTACGGCAATCCACTCGGTGCCGCTACGGCTGATCAGTTCTTTGACGGCCTCCGGGCGTTCCAGATGAAAGGGCTGCAGACGCAACAGGCCCACGTCACAGGTTCGGTCGGCGGCGTTTTCCAGGCTACAGCTGTCAACGTCCCAGCCCACAGCGCGCAAACCCGGCAACAGACGATGGCAGTCGTCGCAAGGATCCACTACTAACAGACGTCGTAACGCAGGCGCTTCGCTCATGACTGTTCCTTGGCGCCAAATTATAGGAAATATTATTAAAAACAATCATTTGGCGGACCTGGCTGTAACATTAGCAAGAATTTGACGTGACCTTGTACCGTTTGACTATAGGAACGTTGCGTAAGTAGTTATAAGAACAGGCTTTGTTAGTTACCTAACGACTCAAACCTTTCATTCAGCTTTCAAAACCCGTTAAAACCTTTAGCCGAGGAAAGAAAGTTGAAATTTCTTTTAATTGTATGTGACCCGCCCCGGGGTTGAGGGCATCAGTACAAGTAACCAGCCGAACGGTAAGCCCAACCGACGGCACATCACTTGATTGGGCATACAGAGAGAAGACCCCATGAACGCCCCGCTCCGTATCAACGAAGCTCTTTTGATTGCCGACCGCGCATTCCGGCCGTTCCAATGCGTGGCCTGGGCTCCACAAGACGGTAATGGCGAACTCAGCCTGACCGTTATCGATCGCACCAACACCCGCATCAGCCACACACAGATCCCAAGCAGTGCGTATTCCGATCCCGCACAACTCGAACACCTGCTGGAACAAGCCCGTGCCGAGTTGAGCCATGAAGGTTACGAACTCCAATCCTGGTCGATGCCACACTAAACATTTAGCGTTTTGCGGATTACTTCGCGGTAATCCGCACCCTCCCCTCGCTCGTTAGTTAGCCGGCTTTCTATCGCCGGCTGCACTTAGGGCGCTTGTTTATTCGAACTTTCACACGGCCGATTACTTGGCAGGCTTGCCATTGGTTCGAAAAGACACTGTTCTGGCACAAAACGACCCTCCGCCTGTTAGTTTCGACAGTTGTGCATCTAATCATTCAGGGGTTGAATGCTGTGATTAACATAGTCGCCTCCCCACTCCTGGATCAGGACGACTCGCAAGGAGATGCGTGAATGTCAATCCAGACCGCTTTCGCAGTCCCCCAAACACTCCTCAACGCTGGAAACCTCGATACAACCTTTGCCGCCAAAGGCAGAACCCAGGTGTATTTCGCCGGTAGCACTTCAAGCATGGCCAACGGCGTCGCGATTGACGCGCGCGGCGGGTTGCTGGTGGTGGCGAAAGTCGGAACGCCGGGCGGTGCCCGTTTCGGTCTGGCTCGCCTGCTTGAGGATGGGTCGGCCGACCTGGCATTCGGTAATCACGGCAGCGTTACCGGTCAGTTTGAACATGGCTTCGAAGCCATGGCGGGCAAAGTCCACGTACTGCCCGACGGGCATATTCTGGTGGCTGGCCTGCACTACGAAAATGCACACCGGACACTACCTGCCCTCGCATTGTTCGACCCGCGCGGCAACCCGGTTCAAGGTTTCGGCGACAATGGACGCCGCGTCGTGCGCCTGCCGGGCAATCTTTCTCAAGGCGTGCGTGATGCCTGGCTTCCACCCGGTGTACCGGGCACCGAAGCTTGTGATGTCTGCGTGCAGGAGGATGGCCGTATTCTACTGCTGGCCAATCATCATTTCGAACTGGCCGATCATGCCGGCATGCTGATACGACTCAACACCGACGGCTCGCTGGATGACGACTTCAATGGCCGCGGCTTCGTGGTGGTCAGGCACTTGCTGATGAACACCTGGCTCAGCAGCCTGACGGTGCAACAAGACGGTCGGATCCTGGTAGGCGGGTCGATCAACTTCCCTGAAGAAGGCCTTCTGGCGCGTTATCACACCGATGGCAGGCTCGACGAGAGCTTCGCCGTCGATGGCTTCATGAGTTTCAAGGCGCTGGAGCATAGCGCTCAAGTCAACCAGATCGTCCAGCAGCACAATGGCGATTTGCATTGCTTTGGCAGCAGCCGCGATCCGATGCACTGCCTGGCACTGAAAGTCCACAGCAACGGCCGACCGGATATTCACTGCAACGGCGGCCAGCCGCATTTACTGGAAATTGGCCAGGGTGCCTGCCAGTGGACTGCCGCCCAGGCCTTGCCGAACGGCTGCGTGTTGACGGTCGGGGCAACGACCGGAGGCGTCGAGGCCGACTTTATCCTGGCCCGGCACCTGCCCGATGGACAACTCGATCGCAGCTTCGGCGATGGCATCGGCTGGGTTCGTACCCGCGTAGGTCGCAGCCTGGATACCGCGACGTCTTTGGTCGTGCAGACCGACGGAAACATCGTCGTAGGAGGCTACTCACTGGCTGGCAATTATCGGGCGGTCGTCGCACGCTACGTTGGGTAAACCAAAGGTTTATTCCTACACTTGATCTCCCCTTCCCCTTCTCCTTACGGCAAGTTGCGCGCTTCTTAATACAAGGAGTCACCGATGTCCGGTTCTATGGCTCAGGCGTTCGCGCACAACTTTCTCGGGCACTCACCTCGCTGGTACAAGGCGAGTATCGTCGGCTTCCTGATTCTCGAAATGGGTTGGCATTTTTCTGAGTTCTTTCTGAAAGTCGCGCCGGTTTCGTTGCCGTTGCTGGTGGCGGGCCTGGTGACCTGCCAGGCTGCGTTTCTGTTTCTGCTGACCTCGGCGATTGCACCGCTGATTGGCCTGTCGTACGGGCGGATGGTGTGGATGGCGTTGCCGTACACGGTGGTGATGGGTGTTCCAGGCTGGTATGCCGTGAGTTTCTGGCTGTAACCGGACCAAATGTGGGAGCGCGCTTGCTCGCGAAGAGGTCGCGTCAGTCAACATGGATGTTGAATGTAAGACCGCTTTCGCGAGCAAGCCCGCTCCCACAGGTTTTTTGGCGAGCTAGCGAGGGAGGATGTACCGCTCGATCGCCTGGGCCGCACCGTCTTCGGTATTGGTGCCAGTCACCCGGTGGGCCTGGCGCTTTACCGCCTCTTCCGCCTGCCCCATGGCTATCGACAACCCGGCGCGATGAAACATCGCCGGGTCATTGCCGCCATCGCCCAGGGCCGCCGTCTGCTCCAGCGGCACGCCGAGAAACTCGGCCAGTGTCGCCAGCGCCGCGCCCTTGTTCGCTTGCATCGCCGTCACGTCCAGGTACACCGGCTGCGAACGCGAGACCTGGGCCTGGCCCTCGACCTTGGGCAGCAATAGCGCTTCCAGTTCGATCAACAGCTCAGTGTTGTTGCTGGCCGCGACGATCTTGTCGATGCGCTCCAAATACGGCTCGAAACTATCGACCACCACCGGCGGATACCCCAGGCCATGCTGCTCTCGCGGCACCATGGGGCCGGTCGGGTCTTTCACCAGCCAGTCACCGCCGCTGAACACCCAGACCTCGATGTCCAGCAGATCGGCAAACAATGTCAGGGTGGTCAGCGCCGCCGTTGCCGGCAAGTAATGCGCAACCAGCAGACTGCCGTCCGGATTGACAATGGTGCCGCCGTTGAAGGCTGCCGTCGGTAGATCGACACCCAACGCTTCGATCTGCTGCAACATGGCTTTGGGCGGACGGCCGGTGGCCAGGCTGAACAGTACGCCCGCCTCGCGCAAGGATCGGACCGCGTCGATGGTGCGCTGGCTGAGGCTGTGATCGGGTAGCAGTAAGGTGCCGTCCATGTCACTCAGTAAAAACCGGATGGGTTGTTGCGTTGGCTCACTCATCCGAGGCCGTGCCAGACGCGACCGTCGCGAGTCAGCAGATCTTCTGCCGCCTGCGGCCCGTCTTCGCCTGCCGCGTAGCTCTGCACGCTCGCGTCCTGCTGCCAGGCATCGAGGAAAGGCTGCACGGCGCGCCAGCCATTCTCGATGTTGTCGGCACGCTGGAACAGCGTCTGATCGCCGGTCAGGCAATCGTAGATCAGGGTTTCGTAGCCGGTGGACGGCTGCATTTCAAAGAAATCCTTGTAGGCAAAACCCAGTTCGATATTGGCCATTTTCAAGGCCGGGCCGGGACGCTTGGCCAGCAGATCGAACCACATGCCTTCGTTGGGTTGAATCTGGATCCGCAGATAAGTCGGCTGCAACTCATCGACCTCGGTATCGCGGAACTGCGCGTACGGCGCCGGTTTGAAGCAGATAACAATCTCAGTGTCGCGCACGCTCATGCGCTTGCCGGTACGCAGATAGAACGGCACGCCGACCCAGCGCCAGTTGTCGATCATCACTTTGAGCGCAACGTAGGTTTCGGTATTGCTGTCGGGCGCCACGTTGTTTTCCTGGCGATAGCCCGGTAACAACTTGCCGTCGACTTCGCCAGTCGCGTATTGCCCGCGCACCGAGTTGGCCCTTGCTTCCTCGACCGACCAGGGGCGAATCGCGCCGACCACCTTGGCTTTTTCACCGCGAACCGCATCGGCGCCAAAGGCCGCCGGCGGTTCCATTGCCACCATCGCCAATAATTGGAACAGGTGATTGGGCACCATGTCCCGCAGGGCGCCGGTGTGTTCATAAAAACTGCCACGGGTTTCCACGCCGACGGTTTCGGCGGCGGTGATCTGTACGTGGTCGATGTAGTGATTGTTCCAGAACGCTTCGAACAGGCTGTTGGAGAACCGGCTGATCAGAATGTTCTGCACGGTCTCCTTGCCCAGATAGTGGTCGATCCGGTAGATCTGGTTTTCAGTCATTACCTTGAGCAAGCAAGCGTTCAAGGCTTCGGCGGTGTGCAGATCGGAACCGAAGGGCTTTTCGATCACCACCCTTCTGAACGCTTCGGGTGTTTCCTGCAGCAACCCCGCAGCACCGAGACGGCGCACCACTTCGCTGAAAAAACGTGGCGCGGTGGCCAGGTAGAAGACCGCGTTGCCGGTGCCGCTGGCGGCGATTTTTGCCGCCAGGGCTTGATAGGTGCTCTCGTCCAGGAAGTCGCCCTGGACGTAGCTGATGCCTTTGGCCAACTTGGCCCACAAGTCCGGGTCAAGGGCTTGATCGCTCTTGCCGACCTTGGCGGCCACTTCGGTGCGGATAAAGTCTTCGAGTTTTTTCGCAAAGGCTTCATCGCTGATGGCGTTGTGATCAACACCGATGATCCGCAGTCCATCCCCGAGCAAACCGTCGCGGCTCAGGTTGTACAGCGCCGGCATCAGCAGACGCTTGACCAGATCACCATGGGCACCGAACAGAAAAAGCGTGGTCGGTGGTGCGGGTTCGGCCTTGGATTTATTGCGGATCAGACGGGTCATTTTTTCGAAGTCTCCACGTGGCCGCCGAAGCCGAAGCGCTGGGCCGAGAGAATCTTGTCGCCAAAGGTGCCTTGCCCGCGCGAACGGTAGCGCGAGAACAGCGAATTCGACAGCACCGGTACGGGCACCGATTGCTCCATGGCGGCTTCGATGGTCCAGCGACCTTCACCGCTGTCAGCCACCGAGCCCGAGTAACCGTCGAGCTTCGGATCGCTGGCCAGTGCATCGGCCGTCAGGTCGAGCAGCCACGAAGAAACGACGCTGCCACGACGCCAGACTTCGGCGATGTCGCCTACGTTCAGGTCGAAACGCTGGTCTTCCGGCAGGTTGGTGCTGGCCTTGGTCTTGAGGATGTCGAAGCCTTCGGCGAAGGCCTGCATCATTCCGTATTCGATGCCGTTGTGGATCATCTTCACGAAATGGCCAGAGCCTGCGGGGCCTGCGTGGATGTAACCACGTTCGGCGCGATCGTCGTCCGACTTGCGATCCTTGGTGCGCGGGATGTCGCCCAGGCCGGGGGCTAGGCTTTCGAACAATGGGTCGAGGCGCTTCACCACATCGGCTTCGCCGCCGATCATCATGCAGTAACCACGTTCCAGGCCCCAGACGCCGCCCGAGGTGCCGACGTCGATGTAGTGCAGGCCTTTTTCCGACAAGGTTTTCGCCCGGCGAATGTCGTCCTTATAAAACGTGTTGCCGCCGTCGATGATGGTGTCGCCGGCTTCGAGCAAAGTGCTCAGGGTGTCGATGGTGTCTTCGGTCGGCGCGCCGGCCGGCAACATGACCCACACTGCTCGCGGCTTGGCCAGGCCCGCGACCAGCGCTGGCAGGTCGGCGACGCCGGTGGCGCCCTCTTCGTTCAAGTTTTCGACGAAGGCGGTATTGCGGTCGTAAACAACGGTGGTGTGCCCGTTGAGCATCAGGCGCCGCGCAATATTGCCGCCCATGCGGCCCAGTCCAATAATCCCGAGTTGCATGTGCTGATGCTCCCTACTACAAATAATGTGTGTCAAAGGTTATAGCCCAACGCGACTAGTGAGGTTTAGTCCAGAGCGTTGGCATGAAGTTTCCGGGCATTGTGCCCGATCCTGATTGATAACGTCAGCAATCGCACCGAAGACACAGCGACCATGAAAAATAAAAAAGTTCCCTTCGGGGGCAAAAGAAATCAGAATTGGCGCCGATAGTAGATCAGCATCCGACGTCGGAGCGGATTTACAGTTGAGACAGCCATGCGAGGTGAGCAATGGGCACAGTATTAGCAGCACGGCCAGCACAAACCCTTTACGTCACGATCCGTCGCGATGAATTGCGCCAGTTGAAAGACGAGCGCGACCAGTTGAAACAGGAAGTCGCGCAATTGCGCTTGCTCACACAAAGTAGCCAGGCTCAGTCCATGCCTGTCACACAGCGCGCTCCACACGCCTGACCCCCTCGCTTGACTCGGAAGCAGCCCCCTGCTGTTTCCGACCCGTACACCCTCTGCCAGTCCTGATAACTCACAAAGTTTTCACACCCGCTTGTTGATACTCCGGCCCTTTATGGCCGTTCGGTATCCGCACGGCGCCCGTTCGTCGGCGACATTTACGTCCCGACGGTGGAAGTGATTTTTGGCTGGAGTGCTGAATGGCTTTGCTTAAACGCAGCAGTACGTCTGCGAAAGGTTTCGATTGGACAGGGTTTCTCTGGTTGTTCCTGTTCTTCTGGTATTTTTCCGGTATTACCCAACTGCTGATTCAACTGACGGGCACCTCCGGGTTTACCGGATTCCGCCAGGCCTTTTTGATGAGCGCCATCTGGCTGGCGCCGATGCTGCTGTTCCCAAAGCAAACCCGTGTATTGGCCGCGCTGATCGGCGTGGTGCTGTGGGCTTGCTCGATGGCGAGCCTGGGTTATTTCTTCATCTATCAGCAGGAATTTTCCCAAAGCGTCATCTTCATCATGTTCGAATCAAACGTGTCCGAAGCCGGCGAGTACATGACTCAATACTTTGCCTGGTGGATGGTGCCGGCGTTCCTCGCCCACACCGCTTTCGGCTATTTCCTCTGGACACGCTTGCGCCCGGTCTACTTGCCCCGCGGGCAGGCACTGGTCGCCGCGACGGCGATTCTGGTGGCCATAATCGGTTATCCAATGGTCAAGCAAACCTTGCGCACCGGCAGCCTCGCCGGCGGTTTCGAGAAATTCGAAACCCGCATCGAGCCCGCCGTGCCTTGGCAGATGGCCGTGGCTTATCACCGCTACCTCGATACCTTGGCCGGTATGCAGGACATGCTGCACAGCGCCAGCAAGATTGCACCGCTGAAAAACCTGAAAGACGCGACGGCCGATCAACCGGCGACCCTGGTGCTGGTAATCGGCGAGTCCACCAACCGTCAGCGCATGAGCCTGTACGGCTACCCTCGGGAAACCACCCCGGAGCTCGACAAACTCAAGGATCAACTGACGGTTTTCGATAACGTCATTACCCCGCGCCCCTACACCATCGAGGCGTTGCAGCAAGTGCTGACCTTCGCCGACGAAGACAACCCGGACCTGTACCTGTCGACCCCGTCGCTGGTCAGCATGATGAAACAAGCCGGTTACAAGACCTTCTGGATCACCAACCAGCAAACCATGACCAAGCGCAACACCATGCTCACGACTTTCTCCGAGCAGGCCGATGAGCAGGTGTACCTGAACAACAACCGCAACCAGAACGCTGCCCAGTACGACGGCGATGTGATCGCACCGTTCAACAAGGCACTGGCCGACACGGCACCACGCAAGCTGATCGTCGTGCATTTGCTCGGCACGCACATGAGCTATCAGTACCGCTATCCATCGTCCTTCGACAAGTTCAAGGACCGCACAGGCGTTCCCGCCGGCGTGCGCGACAATCAGCTGGCGACGTACAACAGCTATGACAACGCAGTGCTGTACAACGACTTCGTGGTCTCGAGCCTGATCAAGGACTACGCCAAGACCGATCCGAACGGGTTCCTGATGTACCTTTCCGACCATGGTGAAGACGTTTTCGATTCCCCTGGCCACAGCACTCTGGGGCGTAACGAAAGCAAGCCGACGGCGCCGATGTACACCATTCCGTTCATGGCCTGGGCTTCGCCGAAATGGCGTGAATCCCATGACTGGAACTTCGCCGGCGATCTGGGGCGGCCCTACAGCAGTTCGCACCTGATCCATACCTGGGCTGATCTGGCGGGCTTGAGCTTCGATGAACTCGATCACAGCAAGAGCCTGGTCAGCGACAGCTTCAAGGCCCGGCCATTGATGATTGGCAATCCTTATGAGCGTCAGCAGCGGCCGCTGATTGATTTCAGCCTGATAAAACCCAAGCCGCTGCCAGTCGCGCCGGAAGTCGTTCAGCAGTAATCAAAAATACCTGTGGGAGCGGGCTTGCTCGCGAACGCGGAGTATCAGTCGACTTAATGTTGCCTGACACTCCGCGTTCGCGAGCAAGCCCGCTCCCACAGGGGATGTGCTGTCGGAAACATCGCGAGATAATAATTATTCTCGTTTAAAGCTAAATCTCTGCACTCCCCTTCGTCTTTGAGCAAACGGAATTTTTCCCTCGAAGACAAGGAGTCGGCAGCGATGTTCGCGCCTATCACCCGTTCCATGACGTTCACCCTTGGGCTGTGCAGTGCCGTATTGAGCCCGGATTTGCTGGCGGAAACCGAGCCGGAGACAGAGCCTGGCCACACCCTCGAACTGGGCGCCACCAACGTGACCGCCCAAGGCCTGGGCAACACCACCGAAAACACCGAGTCCTACACCACGGGCGCCATGAGCACGGCCACCCGCTTGAACCTGTCGATCAAGGACACGCCGCAGTCGGTGTCGGTAGTCACCCGCCAACAAATGGATGACTTCAAGCTCGGCACCCTCTCCGAAGCCATGCGCCAGACCACCGGCATTGTGGTTCAGAACAACGACTCCGACCGGGTCGGTTATTACTCCCGCGGCTACTCGATCAACAATTTCCAGATCGATGGCATGCTCAACACCTTCAGTTACATGAAGTCCGATTCGGACACCATCATCTACGACCGCATCGAAGTGGTTCGCGGTGCGACCGGCCTCACAACCGGCGCGGGCGACCCTTCGGCCACCATCAACATGGTGCGCAAACGCCCGACGGCGCAGTGGGAAGCCAAGACCGGTGTCAGCGGCGGCAGCTATGACGACTACTACAGCTATCTGGACGTGGGTGGCCCGTTGGCCTTCGACGGTCGCCTGCGCGGGCGTAGCGTGCTTGCGTATCGCGACAGTCATTCGTACCGGGATAAATATCAGCTGCAACGGGAAGTCGGTTACGGCGTTCTCGAAGCCGACCTGACAGACGATACCGTGCTGGCGGTGGGTTACGACTATCAGAACAAACACGTGCAAGGCACGTCCTGGGGCACCGTGCCTTACTGGAACTCCGATGGCGGCAAGGCCAACCTGGGACGCTCCACCAACATGGCCACGTCCTGGAGCTCCTGGCCGCTCAAGGACCAGACGGCGTTCGCCAACCTCGATCATCAACTGGGCGGCGGCTGGCACCTCAAGGCCGCCTACACCCACCGCGAAAGTGATACCGACGGCAAGATCTACTACGCCGGCGGAGGTTTCCCGAACGACGATCGCAGCGGCATGATCGCCAACGTCAGCCACATGCGCGGCACACAGAAAATGAAGGCCTACGATTTCAACATCGCCGGTCCTTATTCGCTGTTCGGACGGGAACACGAATTGATGGTGGGCTACGGCGAGGCCGAGCGTAGCCAGGATTCGCCCTACATGGTCGATGGCCCGAGGGCGGCGGACTACGAAAATGTCCCTGACTGGAAGTACATGGGCGATATCGCCAAGTTTCCCGACACCGTCACCGATCTGACCGGTTCAAAAGACAGCACCCGCCAGAAAGCCGGTTACCTGGCCACTCGCCTGACACTGGCCGACGACCTGCACGCCGTGCTCGGCAGCCGTTATGGCAGCTGGAAAGCGTCGAGCACCACCAACAGCTACGACAACAACCTGCAATTGAGCGCGGTCGATCGCACCAGCCAGCAACACAACGACATATGGACGCCTTACGCTGGCCTGCTCTACGACCTCACCCCGGAATACACCGTCTACGTCAGCTACACCGACATTTTCAAGCCGCAGACCAATCGCGACAGCAGCCGCAAATACCTCGAACCGGTAGTCGGTAGTAACTATGAACTGGGGCTCAAGGGCAGCCTGCTGGAAGAACGCCTAAACGTCGCCACCACAGTGTTCTGGAGCAAGCAGGACAACGTCGCCGAACTCGACGATTCGGTGCCACCGGACCCGGTGACTGGCGAGGAGTTCTTCAAGTCCGGCGGTAAAGGCAACAAGGTTCAGGGCTTCGAAGCCGAGGTGTCGGGCGAGGTTTCGGCAGGCTGGAACATGACGGCCGGTTACACGTACACCCACTCGGCCAATGGCGAAAAGCAGCGCAACAATACCAACCAGCCGCTGAACATGTTCCGGTTCTCCACGGCCTATCGCCTGCCCGGTGAATGGCAGGGCCTGACCGTGGGTAGCGCTGTGAACTGGCAGAGCGATGTGTTCCGCAGCGCCAGCCGCCCGGTCGGACGCGACGCCGATGGCGTGGTGATCACCGAAAGCGCGAAGATTCGTCAGGAGGCTTACACCGTGGTCAACCTGATGTCGCGCTACGACTTCGACAGGCACCTGTCGGCCTCGTTGAACGTCGACAACCTGTTCGACAAAAAGTATTACGACAACGTCGGGTTCTACAACGGCGTCTATTGGGGCGACCCGCGCACGGTGACCCTGAGCCTGGACTGGAAGCTCTAGGTGCTGTTAATTCCCATTTAACGAAATCGGCGGATAATGGACCTTCGACATTGATTCATTGATTCATGGACGAAAGGCATCCGACATCTGTAGTGGGAGGCAAACCATGAAACGTACACCCCTGATCATTGCTGGCCTGATGACATTCGTCTCGGCCAGCGCCTTTGCCGAAGGTGGCGCCGAACGCATGCGGTATTACTACGAGAGCTTGCGGTACAACCAACAGCAGGCGCTGGGCAATACCAGTGAAAGCAAAAGTGCTGAGCTGCGGGTTCCGGACGATCAGACCGCGCAAGTGACCGAGTCGTACAGACCGAAATGACCGATGGACCTTTGACTGCTTGCTCGGCAGTCAAAGATGACAGTTGGGCGTCCTGATGGACGCCCTTTTTTTCGTCCCGAATTTAAAGCGCCTTGGTCCAGAACAGCATCCGACCATGGTCCGGGTCGAACATGCCCGGGGCAAAACCGAACTTGCCGTAGGACGCCTGGGCCACCGCGTTGCCTTCCAGCACTTCCAGGGTGATTTTGCAGCAGCCGCGCTGGCGGGCGATGTCCTCAACCTTTTGCAGCATTTTCTGGCTCAACCCCAACCCGCGAAACTTCGCCACCACGACCACATCGTGCACGTTGACCAGCGGCCGGCAGGCGAAGGTCGAGAACCCTTCAAAACAATTGACCAGCCCCGCCGGCTCGCCTCCGACAAACGCCAATACGCTGAAGGCATGGGGACGTTTGGCGAGTTCTCCCGGCAGTTGCTCCAGGACGTCGGCGGGCAAGGCGTGTCCGCCGCCCATCGGGTCTTCGGCGTAATGGTTCAGCACCAGACGTAGAGCCTCGGCATGCACCGGATTGGTGTAGCTGGCCTGAAGCACAAGAATTTCCGCGGATTCCATTTCCACCTCGATCACACATAAAGTTGCCCCGGCGCGCATCTCGCACCGGAAGGCGCACCGACCCTATCGCGAGCGGCGCGCTGATGACAACCGGATCTTGTAGGAATTTTTACGCTCAAACGCCCCAAATCAGGGTTTCGGTCCATCCCAACTCGACAAAATCCTCGGCTCGCAACGGCGACTCACCGGCGCAGAAAAACTCGTCCAGTTGCGGCGGTTTGACCGACGTGCCGCTGAGCATGGCGTGAACCTGACCGCGATGGTGGATCTGGTGTTCGAACAGATGGGACAGCAGGCGCAAACGGTTGTCGTGTTGCGGGGTGTCCCGGGCGATGGTCACGATCTTCCCCAGGTCTGCGTCGCGCATTTGCTCGCAGTAGGCGATCAGTCGCCGGTCCACGTGGGCTTGCTCACGCTTGAGGTCTGCCCCTTGGGTGAACGGCTCGTCTTCGTTGAAAAATACGTAGCATTCGGGGTGCGGGTCATCCCCGCGCAACTCCCGCTCCAGCGCATCCACGTAAAACCAGTCGCAGGTCAGGATGTGGTTGAGGGTCGCGCTGATACTGGGGAAAAAGCTGACCCGAGGTGCCGCCAACTCGGCCGGACTCAATTGGTGCCAGGCCTTGGCAAGTCGATGATTGGCCCAGGCATTTTGATAGGCCATGGTCAGCAAATGGTGAGACAGAGGCTGATTCATCTTCGCTCCTCCCGGATATCAAGCGTCGGCGAAACGTTGCAGCTGCATTTCCTGTAGGCGGCTGAGGGTGCGGCGGAACGGGAATTCCAGATAGCCCTCGGTGTAGAGCGACGCCATGGGCACCTGCGCTTCGAGGTACAGCGGCACTTTGCGGTCGTAGCACTCGTCGACCAGGGCAATGAAACGCCGCACACCGTCGTCATGCACCGACAATTGCGGCAACTCGCGATCGCCGGCCACTACCCGCTCGACCCCGTCTTCAGTGCCGCGAGCAATGCGCCCCTCGCGTTTTTGCGCGCTCAGATTGGGCACGTCACTCAAAAGAATAGCCTTGAAGGTGTCGCACAGTGTCATGAAATCCATGGCGGCAAAGGGCTGTTCGCAGAGATCGGCATAACGACTCCAGAGCACGGTTTCACTGGCCTGCACGACGTTGAGCGAACGATAGCCGACGTTGATCGGGTCACTGGACACTGACTGGCCGATGGTCAACATCTTGAACACTTCGCCCAACGCGCCAGGCTGGTCGGGCTCGGCCACCCAATAACGTTGCAAACCGGCGCCCGGGTGCAGGCGATGATCTTCACCGCCATCCACCGCAATCACCTGCATGTGTTTTTTGATCGCCGCAATGGCGGGCACGAAGCGGTCGCGGTTGAAACCATCGGCGTACAGCTGATCCGGTGGCTGATTGGAGGTGCAGACCACCACCACGCCCTGCTCGAACATCACCTGAAACAGGCGCCCGAGAATGATCGCGTCGCCGATGTCGTTGACGAACAATTCATCGAAGCACAGGACCCGCACCTCTTCGCTCAACTCACGAGCCAGGGCTTTCAACGGGTCGGCGGTGCCGGTCAGCTGGAACGAACGCTGATGCACCCAGCCCATGAAGTGGTGAAAGTGCTGACGCCGGGCCGGGACCCGCAGGCTCTGGTAAAACTGGTCCATCAACCAGGTCTTGCCGCGCCCGACCGGGCCCCAGAGGTACACGCCGGTGATCGGCGTGCGACCTTCATGCAGCGCTTCGTAGCATTTTTGCAGCGCCCAGACGGCATGTTCCTGGGCTTCGTCCTGGACGAAGCCCTTCTGTTCGATGGCGTGCTGCCAGGCGCTGAGGGGGGAGTCGACATTCATGCGCGGCAGTATGCCATTGCGCAACGGCGGCTACAGTGAAATGTCCAGGCGGGCGATCTTGCCCTGTTCATTCAGGCGGAACATGTAGCGCAATTCCAGGGGGCTGCCCGGAAAAGTTCCGGAGATCAGGTTATGGACCAGCACCTTGCCGGTGCGCTGTTGAACGTCGAGGACTTCGACCCGTGGCTGGTAGCGCTGGGCGGTGTCTTCCATCCATTGGGCGATGGCGTGCGTGCCGACCTGGTGCTGGCCTTCATCGAACACATTGGCATCCTCAGCGAAAAAACTGGCGACCCTCGACGTGTCTCGAGCATTGGCGGCGGCTATGTAGGCAGCGATCGCGGGGGCCAGTGAAGAGGCGGGATTGGACATGGTTACGGCTCCTTGTTTGTTGATTCTGGAGCCATGCTAAAACAGGCGTGTGTCAGTTCTTGTCAGGAGTGAATCGCCCGGCTTCATCCAGTTGCATCTGCTTGCGCCAGGTGCGCAACAGGTCGCCACGCCGCCCCGGATAATGCTCGCCCTGCTCGCTGGCGGCCGAGATCCGGTCGGTGCGAAACGTGCGATAAGCACTGCGCAATTCACACCAGGCCACGATGATTCGCACCTCGTTGAGAAACCCCAGGGCCAGCGGCCAGATCAGCCGCTGACTGGGCACCTGGTTGGCATCCGCGTAGTCGATGTGCAACTTGGCCTGATCGCGGATCGCCTGGCGAAACACATTCAACGGCACTGCGTTGGGCGCGAAGCCATAACCGGACGGCCCCGGCAGGACCGTCGGGTTGCGCAACGCATCCAGCGCTTCCGGCGCCAACACCGCGGCAATCTTGGCCAGCGCATCGGCCGCGGCTTTGCTCAAGACCTCATCGCCACGCTGATCCACATAGCGCAGGCCCAGCACGATGGCTTCGGTTTCGTCGGCATTGAGCATCAAGGGCGGCAGGAATAACCCGCTGCGCAACACGTAGCCGATCCCTGCCTCGCCGTAGATCGGTGCGCCAAGAGCGGTGAGTTCGGCGATGTCGCGGTACAGCGTGCGCTCGGAAATCTCCAATTCGCTGGCAAGCGTCGCCGCGGTCACAGGGCGATTTTTGCCACGCAGCACTTGTAACAACGTCAGTAAACGGCTGGTACGCGACACGATGGGCAGGCTCTGTCCGGAAAAGTCGTCGGAGCTTAGCAGAGCCCCCTGTCAGAAAGTGGCAGCAGTGACGGGACCGGTGGTCGCCCCTTTCGCCGCTAAGGAAAAAGTGCCTTGACGCTGAATATTACTCGCATCATATTAAATACATGTCGCTAGACATTTATATTCAGTCCCAACGCCTTTTTCCTTCAGGAGTCGTCCCCATGCATTACAAAGTCTTTGGCCGTAAAACCGGTTTGCGGGTTTCTGAACTGGCGCTGGGCGCCGGTAACTTTGGCACCGGTTGGGGTCACGGCGCCGAACGTGATGAAGCCAAGCGCATTTTTGATGGCTACCTGGAAGCGGGCGGCAACTTCATCGACACCGCCAACGGCTATCAGGGCGGCCAGTCGGAAGCCATGCTCAGCGAGTTCATCGCCGCGGAACGGGATCGCCTGGTCATCGCCACCAAATACACCTTGGGGACCACACCGGCTGCGGGCATTTCCCACACCGGCAACAACCGCAAGAACATGATTCGCGCCGTGGAAGAAAGCCTGACACGGCTCAAGACCGATCACCTCGACCTGTTCTGGGCTCACATGAGCGACGGCGTGACGCCCATGGAAGAGATCCTGCGAGGTTTCGACGATCTGGTACGCGCCGGCAAGATTCATTACGCCGGGCTGTCGAACTTCCCTGCGTGGCGCATCGCCCGGGCCGACCTGCTGGCCGAAGTTCGCGGTTTTGCGCCGATCGCCGCCATCCAGGTGGAATACAGCCTCGCCGAACGCACGGCCGAACGTGAACAACTGCCCATGGCCGAAGCGTTGGGGTTGGCCGCGACGTTATGGTCGCCGTTGGGTGGCGGTTTCCTCACCGGCAAGTACCGCAACAACGATGGGGAAAACCGCGCCGCCAAACTCGGCATGCTGATTCACGCCGAGAAAAGCGAACGTGAAACCGCCGTGCTCGACACCTTGCTGGCCGTCGCGGCAGAACTGGGCGCCAGCCCGACTCACGTAGCCATTGCCTGGCTGCGGGAAAAAGCCAAGCGCTCGACCACGGCGCTGATTCCAATTCTCGGCTCGCGCACCCGTGAACAACTGGATGCGACCTTGGGTGCGTTGAACGTGCAATTGAGTACGGACCAACTGTCGCGACTCGATGGTGTCAGTGGGGTCGCAATGGGTGTACCCCATGAATCGATTGCCGGATCGATGACGCGGTTCACCGGGGCCGAGACGCTGGACTTGCCAATCATTCCAGTGGCCTGACACCGATACAATGTGGGAGCGGGCTTGCTCGCGAAGAGGTCGTATCAGTCGATAGAAATGTCGACTGACAAACCGCTTTCACGAGCAAGCCCGCTCCCAGATTTTGCTTTGTGTGTTACCGATCAACCTTATGTTTTGCCGCATACAGGCACAGCATCTCCATCGCCAACGTCGCCGCTGCCAGTGAAGTAATCTCCGCACTGTCATAGGCCGGCGCCACTTCCACCACGTCCATTCCCACCAGATTAATCCCGCGCAACCCGCCGAGGATTTCCAGCGCCTGCACCGTGCTCAAGCCACCACACACCGGCGTGCCAGTGCCCGGAGCGAAGGCCGGGTCGAGGCAATCGATATCGAACGTCAGGTACACCGGATGATCACCAACCCGCGCCCGGATCGCTTCGACAATGGCATCAACCCCGCGTCGATGCACTTGTCGCGCGTCCAGCACCTGAAAACCCTGGTGATCATCATTGGTGGTGCGCAAGCCGATCTGCACTGAACGCGACGGGTCCACCAACCCTTCCCTGGCTGCGTGCCAGAACATGGTGCCGTGATCGACCCGCTTGCCCTCTTCGTCCGGCCAGGTGTCGCTGTGGGCGTCGAAGTGGATCAGCGACAGCGCGCCATGCTTGCGGGCATGGGCCTTGAGCAACGGATAGGTGACAAAATGATCGCCACCGAACGTCAGCATCGCGGTGCCAGCGTTGAGGATGTGCTCGGAGTGGGCTTCGATACTTTCCGGCACCGAATGCGGAGAGCCGTAATCGAAGTCGCAATCGCCGTAGTCGATCACCGCCAGATGATCGAACGGGTCGAAGGTCCACGGCCAGTGACGCTCCCAGGCAATCCCCGCAGACGCAGCCCGGATGCCACGCGGCCCGAAACGGGCGCCAGGACGGTTGCTGGTGGCAGTGTCGAACGGCACACCGCTGACGGCCACGTCGACACCGCGCAAGTCGCGGCTGTACCGACGACGCATGAAACTGGTGATACCGGCGTAGGTACTTTCTGCGGCAGTGCCATAGAGACTGTCGCGGGTCATGGCCTGATCGTTTTGCACAGGGACGTCCATGGTGAGTTCCTTATTAGTGGCGGCTACGGAAAGTGGTCCAGAGGCGAGTGCGCTGGCGCATGTCCTTGAGGCTCATGCTGCGATCGGCGTACAGCCGCTCACGCACGTCGGCGAGGGGGTAAATGTCCGGATCGTTGCGCACCGCCTCATCCACCAGCGGCGTCGCGGCCTGGTTGGCAGTGGCAAAGAACAGCGTGTTGGTCAGTGCTGCAACGGATTCCGGGCGCAGCATGAACTCGATGAACTGGCGCGCGGCTTCGGGGTGCGGCGCGTCCTTGGGGATCGCCAAGTTGTCCTGCCAGACCAGCGTGCCCTCCTTCGGAATCCGGTAGGCCACCTCGAACGGTTTGTTGGCCTTGCGCGCCTGATCAGCGGCCATGCTGGCGTCACCGTTGTAGGTCAACGCCAGGCAAACGCTGCCATTGGCCAAATCGCTGATCTGCCGGCCGGTGGCGACGTACAGCACCGACGGCTGAAGCTGATGCAACAACGCCTGGGCGGCTGACAGATCGGCCTTGTCGGTGCTGTAGGGATCTTTACCCAAATAATGCAGCGCCACGCCGATCACCTCTTGAGGCGAGTCGAGAATCGCAATGCCGCAGTCTTTCAGTTTGCTGGCGTATTCCGGTTTGAACAGCAGGTCCAGGCTGTTGAGCGGCACATTCGGCAAACGCTTCTGCACGGCCTCGACGTTCATTCCCAGGCCCAGCGTGCCCCAGGTGTAAGGCACGCCGTAACGGTTGCCGGGATCGACCGCGGCGAGTTTTTCCAGCAGGTCGGGGTCGAGGTTGGCGTAACCCTTGAGGCCCTCGTGGGGGATTTCCTTGAGCGCACCCGCCGCCAACCCACGGGCCAGCACGCTGGAGGACGGCACCACCACGTCATAGCCGCTGCCCCCGGTGAGCAATTTGGTTTCCAGCACCTCGGGAGAATCGAACGTGTCGTAGCGTACGTGGATACCGGTCTCCTGCTCAAAACGCTGCAAGGTTTCCGGCGCCACATAGTCGGACCAACTGTAGAGATTGACGATTTTTTCCTCGGCCTGGACCGATACGGCCATGGCGAGGAACAGTGCGGGTAAACACAACTTGAACATGGGAGCCATGACGAACACCTGACCAGAGGAAGTGGTTGCAGCATGCGTCGTCGGTTACATTGGAAAAATATCAAGTCAGTTATCCTGACTTTATCCATGAGTAATGTTTGATGCTCGGTCAACTCCATGATGTGGATCTGCAACTGCTGCGCCTGTTCGTCAATGTGGTGGAATGCGGCGGCTTCAGCGCGGCCCAGGGTGAACTGGGCCTGAGTCAGTCGAGCATCAGCCAGCAAATGGCCAAACTGGAAACCCGCCTCGGTTATCGCCTGTGCAGTCGCGGCAAGGGCGGATTCAAGATCACCCCCAAGGGCGAACAATTGCTCACGGCGACGCGCGGCCTGTTCGAGTCCATTGAAGCGTTCCGCCATCAATCCAACGGCGTGGCCGGGCGCTTGATCGGCGAGGTGCGCCTGGGGCTGTCCGAGGCGCTCGATCAATCGGTGCTGCAACGGGTGGCCGATGCGATCCGGCGCTTTCGCGAGCGGGATGAGTCGGTGCGCATCGAGTTGATCAGTGCCATGCCCGGCGAGATGGAGCGCTTGCTGCTGCAACAACGGCTGGACCTGGCGATCGGCTATTTCTCACAGGTACAAAGCGCTTTTGACTACCAAGAATTGTTCACCGAAACCCAGCACCTGTATTGCGCACCCGGTCATGCGTTGTTCACGGATGAGGCGCCGGATGATCAAGCATTGCAGGCCTGCGACCGGGTCGATCACCCCTACCGCTTCCTGCGCAGCGACGAACCGTTTCAGGGCAAGCAGTGTTCGGCTCGCTCGGAGCAAGTCGAAGGCACCCTCGCCTTCATTCTTTCCGGCAAGCACGTCGGCTATTTACCCAGCCACTTTGCCCGGAGCTGGGAGGACAAAGGACTGCTCAGGGCCGTGCGCCGTGACGACATGAGTTTCGACGTGGCGTTTCATCTGGCCCGTCATCGCGCTCAAGTGCCGGGCGATGCGCAGAAGGCGTTTGAAGAGGATTTGCTCACGGCGTTTACCTGAATTGTGGGAGCGGGCTTGCTCGCGAACGCGGTGTGTCAGCCAATACTAATGTCGACTGACACACCGTATTCGCGAGCAAGCCCGCTCCCACAGGGGTTGTGCTGGGTATCGGGGTTGGTCACTCGCCACAAATTAGTCTTTCTGGCATCCTGCGCCTCCATTTTCTGACCCGGCCGGTTTTCTGGCCCGCACTCAAACCATGACCGCCTCCGAAAAAGCCCCTGCCCCGCGCCACAACGACCTGATTTACGGCCTCGACGACCGCCCGCATCTGACTGCTACGGTCTTCGCTGCCCTGCAACATGTGCTCGCCAGTTTCGTCGGCATCATCACCCCGACCTTGATCATGGGCAGCGCCCTCGGCCTGCAAAGCGAAGTGCCTTACCTGATCAGCATGGCGTTGTTCGTGTCGGGCCTCGGCACGTTCGTCCAGGCCCGGCGGTTCGGCCCGATCGGTTCCGGCCTGCTGTGTCTGCAAGGCACCAGTTTCTCGTTTATCAGCGTGATTCTCAGTGCCGGGTTCATGGTCAAGGCCCGAGGTGGCGGTACCGATGAAATCCTCTCGACGATCTTCGGCGTGTGCTTTTTCGCGGCCTTCATCGAAGTCGTGTTGAGCCAGTTCATCGGCAAACTGCGCATGCTGATCACCCCGGTGGTGACCGGGACGATTATCACGCTGATGGGCCTGTCGCTGATCAAGGTCGCCATGACCGACATCGCCGGCGGCTTTGGCGCGACGGACCTCGGCGCGGCCAGCCACCTGGCCCTGGCGGCACTGGTGCTGGGGACCATTGTGGTGTTGAACCGCGTGGACGTGCCCTTCCTGCGCCTCGGTGCGATCGTCATCGGCCTGACCCTCGGCTATGTCGTGGCGTGGCTGATGGGGGACGTCAATTTCGCCGGCCTGCCCGACGTGCCGCTGATGAGCGTGCCGGTGCCGTTCAAGTATGGTTTCTCCTTCGATTGGGTGGCGTTCGTGCCGGTGGCGGTGATTTTCCTGGTGTCGCCGCTGGAAGCCGCGGGTGACCTGACCGCCAACTCGATGATTTCCCGGCAGCCGGTCAAAGGTCCGATCTACATCCGCCGGATCAAGTCCGGTCTGCTGGCCGACGGTCTCAACTCGGCCATGGCCGCGGTGTTCAACAGCATGCCGATGGTGACCTTCGCCCAGAACAACGGGGTGATTCAGCTCACTGGCGTGGCCAGCCGCTACGTGGCGTTTTTCATTGCCGGTTTGTTAGTGGTGCTGGGGCTGTTCCCGATGATCGGCGCGGTGCTGCAATTGATGCCCAAACCGGTGCTCGGCGGCGCCGAACTGGTGATGTTCGGCACCGTCGCCGTGGCCGGGATCAAGATCCTCGCCGAAGCCGGCCTGCATCGGCGCAACATGCTGATCGTGGCGATTTCCCTCGGCATGGGCCTGGGTGTCGCGGCCGTTCCGGAAGTACTGCGCGAGCTGCCGAAAACCCTGCATAACATTTTCGAATCACCCATTACCGTCGGCGCGTTGTGCGCTATCGTGCTGAACATCTTCCTGCCCGAAGAATTCATCGAGCTTGAAGAGGATGATTTCGATCCGGAAGCCTCGATCCTGCAGGTCATGGAAAATCCGCCGGCCACGCAAGCAACCGCCAGCCTGAACCGCTGAAGGGAGCGTGCTACATTCGCTGCGCCCGCGCCTGGTAGAAGGTTGACCGCACGTTGAATAAAAAAACCGGCATCCGGGCCGCCCAGGCCCAGCAAACCCGCACACGGATTCTCGAAGCGGCCGTGAAGGTATTCACCCGCGACGGCTACTCCGGCGGGCGGGTGGAAAGCATTTCCCGGGAGGCCGACTCCAACGACCGCATGCTCTATTACTACTTCGGTAGCAAAGAGCAGCTGTTCATTTGCGTGCTGGAACACACCTACGAGCAGTTCAACAAAGCCGAAAGCCAGCTCAAGCTGGACCTGAGCACACCGCTGCTGGCGCTGCAAGATCTGGTGGCATTCGTCTGGAACTACTACGTCGAACACCCCGAGTTTGTCGCCATCCTCAGTAACGAAAACCTGCACAACGGCAAACATGCGCAGCAGTCCAGCGAGCTGCGCAGATTGTCGGGGGAAGCCGTCGGAGTGTTGCGGCCGATCATCGAGGCCGGTCAGGTTCAGGGGCTGTTTCGTGAGGATCTGGACATCAAGCATGTGTATTTGATGATCGCCTCGCTTTGCTACTTCTATAACTCCAACCGGCATACCCTCAGTTCCTTCCTAGGCGAAGACTTGGCGGACAAGGGTCAGCAGCAGGACTGGCTGGGGTTTATCAAGGATCTGGTGGTGCGAGGGGTGATGCGGTTGCCCGACCAGATTCAGGAGTGATTCGGCCGGCGCCTTCGCGAGCAAGCCCGCTCCCGCAAGGATTGCGCTGTACCTGTGGGAACGGGCTTGCTCGCGAAGCTTTTAATGGCTGCCGGGATTGGCCCTGAGGTGCGCAACCTTCTGCTCCAACCCTTGCCACTGCGGCGCCGCCGAAGCAAACCGACTACGCAAATACGCCGCCAGTTCCGCCACCTGTGTATTGGACAAACTGTCCTTGAAACCGGGCATGTAGCCCAGATCCTTGGTGGCCGGGGCAGCGATGCCTTGCAGGATGACTTTGATCAGGTTGTCCGGCTGATCGCTGTGCACATTGGTATTGCTCGCCAACGACGGACTCACGCCAAACAGTTTCGGCCCCAGACCATCGGCATGACAGGCCTTGCATGAGCCTTCGAACACCCGCTGACCGTTGCTCAACGACAGGCTCGCGACCGGCGTTGGCCGGGTAACTTTCTCCACCCTTTCAGCCTCGGCTTGCGCGTCGTTGAGTGACGCCAGGTACACCGCCATCGCCCGGACATCCGCCTTGGGCAATTTCGCCAACTCGCTGACCACCGGCCCCATAGGCCCGGCCGCCACGCCGTGGGCATCGGAATAACCCGTGCTGAGGTAATCGAACAGTTGATTCTCCGTCCACGGCGTTGGCGCTTTCGACAAGCCGTTCAGCGCCGGCGCTTCCCAGCCATCGACCATGCCGCCGGCCAGGAACGACGCACCGCCCTTCTCCGCGCCCATCAGGTTGCGCGGTGAATGACAGGCGGCGCAGTGGCCTAAACCGTTGACCAGATAGGCGCCGCGATTCCATTGCTCGCTGCGCTGCGGTTGCACACTGATCTCGCCACGGCGCAGAAACAACGCATTCCAGCCGGCCATCAACGGCCGCAGGTTAAACGGAAAGCGCATGTCATTGGCTTTCGCCGGTTGACTGACCGGTGCTTGCGACATCAGGTACGCATACAGCGCCTGCATGTCGGCATCGTTGATATTGCGAAACGCTGTATAGGGAAATGCCGGATACAGATTGCGCCCGTCGCGACCGATGCCGTCGCGCATCGCCCGCTCGAATGCCGGGTACGACCAGTTGCCGATGCCGGTCTTCACGTCAGGCGTGATGTTGCTGCTGTACAGCGTGCCGAACGGCGTTTGCATCGCCAGGCCTCCGGCATTGGTCGCGCCGCCAGGTGCGGTATGGCACACCGCGCAATCGCCGACGGCCGCCAGCAATCGCCCGCGCTCAAGGGTCGCCGCCGACCAGGTGCCGGCGCTTGGCGGCGCGATCGGTGCGATTTCACCGTGAAACGGCCACGCGGTGGCCGCCATGCCCAGCACTGCACCGAACGCGGCAAACAGTGAACCGAACAACCATTTCGAGCGTTTGGCTGGCGACTTCGGCGGCTCGTCACAGGTGCCGGCATTCAGCGCCGCCAGCACCCGCTCCGGGGTAATCGGCAGTTCGCGAAAACGTATTCCGGTAGCATCATAAATCGCGTTGGCAATCGCCGCCGCGCTCGGCACCGAGGCGGACTCACCGGCGCCCATCGGCGGCTGGTCCTGGCGCGGCATCATCATGACGTCGATCTGCGGCACCTCGGGGAACGTCAGGATCGGATAGCCGCCCCACTCCTTGCTGGCCACCGTCGACTCCTCGAACGTCACCCGCTCCTTGAGTACTCGACTGGTGGACTGAATGACGTTGCCGTGGATCTGATGCTGCACGCCCGCCGGGTTGATCATCATCCCCGAGTCATGCCCGATCACCACCCGCGTGACCGACACATCGCCGGTCTGGCGATTCACGGCGACATCCGCTACCCATGCGGCCCACGCCGCGCCAAAACCAGGGAATTTGCTGTGGATGTAGCGCGCATAGGCAAAGCCACGACCGCGCAAAAACTGATCCTCGTTCGGTGTCTGCATCGGCGCGGTGCGCGGGGTCCAGGCGGCGCGTTCGGCGGTGGATTTCACCAGGTCAATGGCGCGTTCGTCGCGCAGATAACGCAAGCGGTATTCCACCGGATCAACGCCCGCGGCGAAGGCCAGTTCATCGATGTACGATTCGTGGGCGAAGGTGTTGGGCAACGCCGACACCCCGCGCATCCACGACGCACGGACAATCGGCGCCATGTCATTGATGGTCACGCGCATATGTTCGAAGTCATAAGGCGGGATCGACGTGCGATCACCCATCTCGAACATCGCCGCCACCGGCTCGACCCGGCCGGTCAGCAACAACGCCAGCGTCGGCGCACCGTTGGACGGATAGCTGGTCTGAAAATCATAGGCGGCGACGCTGCCATCGGCGTTCAATCCGCCATCGACGTCCATCAGTTGTGCAGTACCCTTGGGTTCCCACAGATGCTCCTGCTCACGGGTCAATTGCACCCGTACCGGCTTGCCCACTGCGCGGGACAACAGCAAGGCATCGGCGCAGACGTCGTCGGCACAATTGCGTCCGTAACAGCCGGACGCTTCCATGCGAATGATCTCGATCGACTCTTCCTCACACTCCAGCAACCAGGCCAGGTCGGCCCGCAGCAAATGTGGATTCTGGCTGCCGGACCAAACGCGAGTGCCCGTTGGCTGATAGTCCGCCAGCCCACAGGACGGGCCGATGGAGCCGTGCATCTGATACGGCCACAAGTAAGTGCGCGGCATGCGTTGACTGGCGTCGGCAAGGGCTTCGTCAACATTGCCCTGATCGAGCACCACGCGCTGCACGCGTGGATTATCGCGGATCGCCTGCTCGACATCGCTCATGTCCGGCAGTTTATGTTTCCAGGCTTTCCAGGTGATTTTCAACGCCTGGGCGGCCTTGATCGCCTGCTCTTCGCGCAGCGCCACCACCCCGACGAAATCACGAATCACCACCACCGCCACAACGCCCGGTATGTGCGCGATGGAGGACTCATCGACTTCCAGCAGACTGTTGCCGACAAAGTCACCGCAATCGAGCCCCGTATAGGGCGGGCGAATCACCCGGCCGTGAAGCATGTCCGGTACGCGCATGTCGTGGACGTAGGTCAATTCGCCAGTGGCCTTGGCCGGAATATCGACCCGCGCGGCCCCTTTGCCCACCAAGCGATAGTCCGCGGCGGGTTTGAGTGGCGCGGTGCCGGAGATGCGCAGCTCAACGTGCTCACCGCGCACCAGATCGGTGTAGGACGTGGTGCGTCCGTCCGTTGCGCCAATGACCCCGGCCTCGACCTTCAGGCTTTGTACTTCCACGCCCCAAAGCTCTGCCGCGCGTTGCAGCAGAAAACGCCGTGCCTCGGCGGCGGCGTTGCGCAACGGAATCGCCGAAATCTGCAGGGTTGCACTGGCGATAGTCGCGCCTTGATTCGGGACGCGCTCGGTGTCGCCCAGCACCATGCACACCTGCTCCAGTTGCAGGTCCAGTTCTTCGGCGACGATCTGCGCCAGCGAGGTGCGGATGCCGGTGCCGAGGTCGACGTGGCCATTGAAGGCATACACGCGCCCGTCATCGCTGATGGCAATGAACAGTCCCAATTCCTTGGGTTTGATCACCGGCTTGCCACCTTTGGCCACCGGCCCTGAAGGCGGCAGGATATCGTCGACGATCAGCAGAACGCCGGTCTTGACCAGCAATTGGTCGCGGGTAGGGATTGCGTCAGTCATGGTCATCGATCCACGTTCAAGGCGTTTGACGGGCGGCTCGCAGCACCGCGCGGAGGATTTCGATATGGGTTCCGCAACGGCAGAGGTTGGCCGAGAGTTCGTTGCGGATCTGGGCTTCACTGGGGTGCGGGATGCGGTCGAGCAAGGCCTTGGCGGTCATGATCATGCCGTTGAGGCAATAGCCACATTGCGCCGCCTGCTCGTCGATAAAGGCTTGCTGCACCGGGTGCGGATTGGCGCGAGTGCCGAGCCCTTCGAGGGTGACAATTTTCCGATTGATCGCGCCGGCCAGCGGGAAGACGCAGGAGCGTGCCGCCACGCCGTCGATGATCACCGTGCATGCGCCGCACTCGCCCAGGCCGCAGCCGTACTTGGGGCCGTTGAGTTGCAGGTCATTGCGCAGGATCAGCAATAACGGCGTATCCGCCATGGCGCTGACGTTGGTGGTATGGCCGTTGACCTCAAGCGCAACCGTGATTTCCTGGCTTGTCATTCGCTTCGCCCGCTTCAGTTGATGAAGTACCCACTACACCAAAAGATCAAAGAAAAGGTCGCGGCCCAAACCAGGTTTGTGGCGTCGCGACACACTCGAATGGTGAAGTGGTTACTACATGAAAAGAGAGCAAAAACAGTGCCAGAGGCTGGATGTGTGGATCAGTCCTGCGGGTCGTCGATCATTTTTCGCAGTAAAAACAGCACAGCCACCCGTTCTGCCGGGTTGAGATTGCTCATGGTCAGCTCGGTGATTTTCCCCGCGCAGGGCACGGTTTGCTGCACCAGCCGGTCGCCGGCTTCGGACAGGCCGACAATGACTTTGCGCCGGTCCTGCGGATCGGGTTCCAAGGTAATCAGCTCCCGGGCCTTGAGCCGTTCGACGATGCCACGAATGGTCGCCTGGTCCACGGCCGTGGCCTTGACCAGTTCGGTCAGGGAGCTGGGACCGTGATCACGCACGGCGCACAGGGTGACGAACTGCACCGCGGTGAGCTGGGAGTCACCGACGTTCTGCTGAAAAATCGCCATGTGCCGCTGATAGGCCTTGCGCAGCAAATGCCCGACTTGTTCGGAGAAAACGTAGGAAGAATCAGGAGTTTCAGGCACGGCAGACTCGAAAGACTATGAGTGGTGGGGAGGCATGATGGACAGGTTGGTGGTTGGACTCAAGAGTGAAGTAGGCCTCAGGGGATCGCACATCCCCTGTGGGAGCGGGCTTGCTCGCGAATGCGGTGGGTCAGTCAACATCTCTGTTGAATGTGAAACCGCTTTCGCGAGCAAGCCCGCCCCCACACTGGATTTCAGCGAACTCGGGAGGCTTCAGGCGCCACCACATCTCCACCAATCACCACCGCCAGGTCATCCAGGTACACATCGCAATTGCGCAGTGGAATGTCCAAGTGGCATGGAGTTTTGCGAGTGCCGCCGACTTCGGTATTCGGCCCGGTGGAGAACAGGAAATTGCCGTAGAACGCCCGGGCGTCCATGCACATGCCGTCGTTCTTGTCGTGCAGCCCCATGGCGGTCCACTGCGCCCGCGGCTGCAATCCCCAGCCAATATGAGAGATGCCGTAAACCTCGGGATCGTTGAAGTACTTCATGTAGTCGCGCAGGTACTCGGCCTCGAAACCACCATGGATCGAGGTGATAAAGCCTTGCTCGATTTCGAGGGTGATTTTCTCCCGGGTGTAGGTCTTGAACGGCAACAGGATATCGCCGACATCCAGCACCAGCACGCCTTCGGCGGTTTCTTCGTTGGGCCAGGAGAACAGAAAACCGCTGGGCCAGTGGTCCCAGCGACCCGGTTCATCGGCGAAACCATACTCAGTGACGGAAGGATATTGCCCCAGTGCGGCGCGAAAATCGCTACCGGCGCGGGATGTGACGTGGATTGACCGGGCCTGTTTAAGCAGCGTTTCCGCCGCCATCACCCGCACCTTATCGGCCTCGGTCGGCAGCATCCGCGCCAGCACTTCCGGGGGCTCGACGGCCAACAGAATCCGCGTGCCGGTCTTGAGGATCTGCTCCTGTTCCGGCGAGTGCAGCAGCATCATCGTGTCGACGATCAGGTCCGCCGCTTCCAGCGCTCGCTGGGCCGCGATATTGCCGGTCAACGCGGTGTCGCCGCAGTAGGCCGTCATGTCATTGCCCATGGCCGTCGGGTGGTTGAACGAAGGCAATTCCACCGCGTAGACCTTGGCCCCCAACCGCTGCGCCGCCTCCATCGCGGCACGGACGGTGCGCGGGTCCGAATAGTGGCTCTTGAGCACGGCGACGCTCTGGGTCGGGTCGACCTTCGACAGCTTCAACACGTGCTCGAACATCTGGGTCAATTCGCAATCGCTTACCGGCATTTTCCTCTCTCCTCAATCGTCTGCTGCGCACCAAGTCGAGGCGCCCCGCCTCACTCCAGTGCATTTTTATAGTGTATACGCCATTTGTTAACGATAAGACCTCAAATACGAGTGGACTGCAAGAGCCAGTCCATAACGTTACTAACCCACACATAACCAATAATTACTGGTTACGTTTGGTGACCATAGACAATTTCCGCTGAATATTATTTTTTCAAGCCATCTCTTTTCATTTCAAAAAAAGAGCGTATACACTTTAAAAACCTTGCGACGACATCGCCAGTGACCATTCGAAAAAGAGGAACAACCCCCATGGCAAGTACACAAAAAATCGCCATCGTCGGTGCGGGTCTGGGCGGTGCAGCCGCTGCGACGCTGCTGCAACAAGCCGGATTCGAGGTGGATATCTACGAACAGGCGCCCGAGTTCTCCCGCCTTGGCGCCGGGATTCACATGGGTCCCAACATCATGAAAATCTTCCGGCGCATGGGCATCGAGCAGCAGCTCGACCTGATGGGCTCACACCCGGATCACTGGTTCAGTCGCGACGGTTTGAGTGGCGATTACCTGTCACGCATCCCGCTGGGGGATTTCGCTCGCAAGGAATACGGCGCGTCCTACATCACCGTGCATCGCGGCGACCTGCACGCCTTGCAAATGTCGACGATCAAACCCGGCACGGTGCACTTCAACAAACGCCTGGAAACCCTCGAAGAAACCGACAGCCAGGTGCGGCTCACCTTCAGTGACGGCGAAGTCACCTACGCCGACATCGTGATCGGCGCCGACGGCATCAATTCGAAGATTCGCGAAGAACTGCTCGGCGCGGAAAAACCGCTGTACAGCGGCTGGGTCGCGCACCGCGCATTGATTCGCGGCGAGCAACTGGCCAAGTACGATTTGAAGTTCGAGGACTGCATCAAGTGGTGGACCGAGGACCGGCACATGATGGTCTACTACACCACCGGCAAGCGCGACGAGTACTACTACGTGACCGGCGTGCCGCACCCGGAATGGGATTTCCAGGGCGCGTTCGTCGACAGCAGCCGCGAAGAGATGTTCGAGGCCTTCCAGGGTTATCACCCCACCGTTCAAGCGCTGATCGAATCCACCGATAGCGTGACCAAATGGCCGCTGCGCAACCGCAATCCTTTACCGCTGTGGAGCCGAGGTCGACTGGTGCTGCTGGGCGACGCCTGCCACCCAATGAAACCGCACATGGCCCAGGGCGCCGGCATGGCCATTGAAGACGCGGCAATGCTCACTCGCTGCCTGCAAGAAACCGGGCTCGGCGACTACCGCACCGCGTTCCAGCTCTACGAAGCCAACCGCAAGGAACGTGCATCCCGCGTGCAGTCCGTTTCCAACGCCAACACCTGGCTGCGGACCCAAGAAGATCCGGCCTGGGTCTACGGTTATGACCTGTACGCCCAACCGCTGAAGTCGGGGGTGGCCGCGTGAGTACGTTCATCCATGGCGGCAACGTCCAGGCCAACGGCATTCGCCAGCATTATCTGCGCTATGGCGGCAAAGGCCCGGCGCTGATTCTGATTCCCGGCATCACCAGCCCGGCGATCACCTGGGGGTTTGTCGCGGAACGCCTGGGCGAGCATTTCGATACCTATGTGCTCGACGTTCGCGGTCGCGGCCTCTCCTCCACTGGGCCGGAGCTGGACTACAGCGCTGACGCCTGTGCCGACGACATCGGCGCTTTTGCCAGCGCCATGAAACTGGACCACTACCACTTGGTTGGCCATTCGATGGGCGCGCGGTTTGCCGTGCGCAGCGCGGTACGTCATCCGGTGGGCGTGAACCGCGTGGTGTTGATCGATCCTCCGGTGTCCGGTCCTGGCCGACGCGAGTATCCGAGCAAACTGCCGTGGTATGTCGACTCGATCCGCCAGTCGTTGATCGGGATGGATGCCGAGGCGATGCGCGCCTACTGCGCGACCTGGACCGATGAACAACTGCAATTGCGCGCCGAGTGGCTGCACACCTGCTACGAGCCGGCGATCGTCAGGGCTTTCAACGATTTCCATGAAGTGGACTTCCATCAGGACCTGCCGAGACTCGAAGCGCCCACGCTGCTGATGATCGCCGGCCGTGGCGGCGTGATTCAGCCCGAGGACGAAGCAGAAATCCTCGCGCTGCAACCGAACATTCGCACGGTCCACGTCGACAACGCCGGGCACATGATTCCCTGGGATGACCTGGAAGGCTTTTTTTCGGCCTTCAGTGACTTCCTCGGCCCACGCCTGAATTAAACGTATCTGGGAGACTTTTATGCTCAAGCCTTACCGCATCGGCCAGATCGTGCCGAGCTCCAACACCACCATGGAAACCGAGATCCCGGCGATGCTCACCGCGCGTCAGTTGATTCGCCCGGAACGCTTCACCTTTCACTCCAGCCGCATGCGCATGAAGCAAGTGCGCAAGGAAGAACTGGCAGCCATGGACGGCGAATCCGACCGCTGCGCCGTGGAGCTGTCTGACGCCAAGGTCGACGTGCTTGGTTATGCGTGCCTGGTGGCGATCATGGCCATGGGGCTGGGCTATCACCGCCAGTCCGAACAACGGCTGCGCAAGGCCACTGCCGATAACGACGGTAACGCGCCGGTCATCACCAGCGCCGGCGCCTTGATCGAGGGCTTGAAAGTGCTGGGCGCCAAACGCATCGCCATCGTCGCACCGTATATGAAGCCGTTGACCGAGCTGGTGGTGGATTACATTCGCGAAGAAGGCTTCGAAGTCGTGGACTGGCGCGCGCTGGAAATTCCCGACAACCTCGCGGTCGCCCGTCACGACCCGGCCAACCTGCCCGGCGTCGTTGCTGGCATGAATCTGGAAGGGGTTGATGTGATCGTGCTTTCGGCCTGCGTGCAGATGCAGTCGCTGCCGGTGGTGGCGCAAGTCGAAGCGCAAACGGGCAAACCGGTACTCACCGCCGCCATTGCCACCACCTACGCCATGCTCAAGGCCCTGGACCTGGAACCCATCGTTCCCGGTGCTGGCGCCCTGCTCTCCGGCGCCTATTAAGAGGTGAGCGACATGAGCGAACAAACCGCCAACGACAACTATCAGGGCGTGTGGGGCCAGCGCATTGGTTTCGGCCAGAAAGCCGCGTTGCTGATGATCGACTTCATGCGCGGCTACACCACCGAAGGGGCGCCGCTGTTCGCGCCCGGCGTGGTCAGTGCCGTGGCCGAAAGCGTCGAGCTGCTGGCCTGCGCCCGTCGTCAGGGCATCCCGGTGGTGCACACCAATATCCGCTACCATCCCGGCCATTTCGCCGACGGTGGTATCTGGGTTAAAAAGGCCCCGGTGATGAAAGACATGGTCGAGGGCAACCCTTTGGCGGCATTTTGCGAAGAGGTGCATCCTCAAGAGAATGAAGTGGTGATCAGCAAACAGTATGCCAGTGCCTTTTTTGGCAGCAGCCTGGCCTCGATGCTGCACGCCCAAGGCATCGACACCGTGGTGCTGGCCGGTTGTTCCACCAGCGGCTGCATTCGTGCCACGGCGGTGGACGCGGTGCAGCACGGATTCCGCACCATCGTCGTGCGCGAGTGCGTCGGCGACCGGCATCCGGCGCCCCATGAAGCCAACCTGTTCGACATTGACAGCAAGTACGGCGATGTCGTCAGCAAGCAGGAGGCCATCGACCACTTCGAAAACAGGTAATGCGTGCCACGAGAACCGCGCCATAGAGCGCAGGTCTTGGACAAAAACTGAGGGTTCGCCCTCAGTCTTCTGACACTGCCTTTGGACGTCGCTTGCAACAGCGCGCCAGAGCGCTGGAACAAAGCGGCTGTATAAAAACCATAAGTCACCGCCAGGAGACACCCGATGCCCATTGCGAATGCAGCACCTGCGACCGCGGTCGCAGAACCGATTCAAGCGCTTTACCGCAAGATCACCTGGAAGCTGATCCCTTTCCTGTGCTTCTGCTACCTGGCTGCGTACCTCGACCGGATCAATATCGGCTTCGCCAAACTGCAGATGCTCGATCAACTGCAGTTCAGCGAAACCGCCTTCGGCCTGGGAGCTGGCCTGTTCTTTGTCGGCTACATCCTGTTCGAGGTGCCCAGTAACCTGGTGCTGGAAAAAGTCGGCGCGAAGATCTGGATCGCCCGCATCATGATCACCTGGGGACTGCTCTCGGCCTGCACCATGCTCGTGACCTCCACCACGCAGTTCTACGTCCTGCGCTTCCTGCTCGGCGCCGCCGAAGCGGGTTTTCTGCCGGGGGTGCTGTATTACCTGACGACCTGGTTCCCGACCTATCGACGCGGCCGCATCATCGCCTTGTTCATGATCGGCTTGCCGTTGTCCAGCGTGATCGGCGGCCCGCTGTCCGGCTGGATCATGGGCCATTTCGATAACGCTGGCGGCCTGCGCGGCTGGCAATGGCTGTTCCTCCTCGAAGCGATACCGAGCGTGTTGCTCGGCGTGCTGACCTTCTGGGCGTTGCCGAACAATTACCGCCAGGCCAAATGGCTCAACGACGACGAGAAAAACCTCCTTGAACAGGAACTGCGCGCCGACGACGCCGACTCCGCCGGCAGCAAGCACAGCTTCCGCGACGGGTTTTTCAACCTGAAGGTGTGGATGCTCGGCGGGATCGACTTCTCGATCCTGCTCAGCGCCTATGCCATGGGGTTCTGGATGCCGACCTTCATTCGCAACGCAGGCGTCGTCGACACGTTCCACATCGGCGTCCTCACTGCGCTGCCGAGCGTCGCCGCGTTGCTGGGCATGCTGTTGATTGGCGCCAGCTCCGACAAACACCGCGAGCGCCGCTGGCACATCATCGTGCCGTTTCTGGTAGGCGCAGCAGCCATGGCCAGCGCGCCATTCTTCGTCCACAACGTGGTGGCGACCGTGGCACTGTTCGCCATCGCCTCGGCGGCGATCATCGGTGCGGTGCCGGTGTTCTTCAGCTTGCCGGCGACCTTTCTCAAAGGCACCGCAGCGGCCACCGGCTTCGCCCTCGCCTGCTCTTTGGCGAACATTGCCGGTCTGGTGAGCAACTCGCTGATGGGGGTGGCCATCGACGTCACCGGCAGCAGTGCCGGCGCGCTATGGTTCTTCGCCGGCTGCCTGATTCTCAGCAGCTTCCTGGTGATCGCCTTGCCGGCAAAACTGGTCAATCGCTGATACATCACTGCTCCCACAGTGGATGGGTGCCAATCCTTCGGCAGTCGAACATTCGAATGATCAGGTGTCGGTCATGAACAAGTGACAGCCTGCGGCGAACCCCTCACAGTGAATGGGGTCGCACAGGTGAACCGCTGTACGTCGCTCAAGGGTCGAGCCGTCAGCGGTTCAGTTCACTTTTCTGTCGAGAGCCCCGTCATGCGCAGACTCATCGCTGTATCCCTCTCGTTGCTGTTGCTCTCCCTGAGCGCCTGCGCCCTGTTCCCCAACCGCGACCCACTGAACATCAACGTGGTCGGCATCGAACCGCTGCAAAGCCAGGACATGGAAGTGCGTTTTGCCGTGAAAATTCGCGTGCAGAATCCCAATGAAACCACCATCAACTACAACGGCGTGGCGCTGGATCTGGAAGTCAACGGTCAGCCACTCGCCTCCGGTGTCAGTGATCAATCAGGCTCGATTGCGCGCTTTTCCGAAACCGTGCTGACTGTTCCGGTGAGCGTTTCGACGTTCTCGGTGCTGCGCCAGACATTGGGTTTGAGCCAGACGCAAAGCCTCGACAACCTACCCTATATTCTTCGCGGCAAACTGGCCGGCGGCTTGTTCGGGACGATGCGTTTTGTCGACAGTGGCCAACTCAGCCTGCCGGGCGCGAACGCCACGACCCGGTAAATTCGTCGTAGTCGATAACGTTCAATACGGACAGACAAGGAGGCAACACTCATGGACTTACCCACGCTCTACACCGAACGCCTGATCCTGCGCCCACTGGAACTGGCCGATGCCGAGGCGATCCAGCAGCAGTTCCCGCACTGGGAAGTGGTGCGCTATCTGAACGCTTTGGTGCCTTGGCCCTATCCTGCCGACGGTGCGTTGTCCTACCTGAGTGATGTGTCCCTGCCGGCGATGGCCCGTGGCGAGGAATGGCACTGGTCGGTCCGGTTGAAGTCGGCGCCTGAGCAACTGATTGGCAATGTCAGCCTGATGGACCAGCAGGACAACAACCGCGGCTTCTGGCTCGGTCTGCAATGGCAAGGCCAGGGCTTGATGACCGAAGCCAGTGCCGCCGTGACCGAATACTGGTTCGACACCCTTGGCCGGTCAGTGCTGCGCGCACCGAAAGCGGCGCCCAACATCGGCTCGCGCAAGCTCTCGGAACGCACGGGCATGCGTTTGATCCGCACCGACGAGGGCAACTTCGTCAGTGGGCGGCTGCCGAGAGAAATCTGGGAAATCACCCGTGAAGAGTGGTTACAGCAGCGCTGAAGATCCAATGTGGGAGCAGCCTGCTCCCACAAGGAGGTCGTGTCGGTCACGAAAACCGAACATGACATCAATCCAATGTGGGAGCGGGCTTGCCCGCGAAGGCGTCCTTTCAGTCAACATTGATGGCAACTGACATACCCACTCCCACAAAGGGCTTATGTGTTGAAGCGGACACCAGGTTTGGCTCGCTCATCCACCGTCAACTCGAACACATCGGGACGCGCGTAGTGACCGACCACGTCGTAATCGTAACGGGCGCGGACCAGGTCGTCGGTGTCGATTTCAGCGGTGAGCAAACCGGCGCGGTCACGCAGCGGCCCTGCCAGAATGTCGCCCATTGGACCGACGATCACGCTACCGCCGGCAATCAACGGTCGGTCGGCCGGCCAGTTGGCGATCTCCATGCCCAAGGCTTGTGGTGAATCCTGAACCTGACACGCGCTGACCACAAAGCAACGCCCTTCATGAGCGATGTGGCGCATGCTGACCTGCCACATTTCCCGCTCATCCACCGTCGGGGCGCACCAGACTTCCACGCCTTTGGCGTACATCGCGGTGCGCAGCAAAGGCATCATGTTTTCCCAGCACACCACCGCGCCGATCCGCCCGACCTGACTGTCGATCACCGGCAATGTCGAGCCGTCGCCCTTGCCCCAGATCAGCCGTTCAGTACCGGTGGGCATCAGCTTGCGATGTTTCGCCACCAACCCCGCCTGCGGGTCGAAATACAGCGCCGTACAGAACAAAGTGCTGCCCGCACGCTCGATCACGCCGATCACCAGATTGGCCCCGGTGCGCGCCGACAACCCGGCCAATGCTTCGGTTTCTATGCCGGGCACGTCAATGGCATTGGCGAAATACCGGGCAAAGGCTTCGCGCCCTTCCGGCAGTCGATAACCCAGTTGAGTGCCAAAACTTTCACCTTTCGGATAACCGCCAAGCAACGCTTCGGGCATGACCACCAGGGCGGCGCCGGATTCGATGATTGCGCTTTCATACGACAGGATCTGTTCCAGGGTTTCAGCCTTGCCACCGGGCAAGGCGCCGATTTGCAACGCAGCAACGATTGACTTGGGCATGACAGTAACTCCGGAAAGCAATGAGGTGTTGCTCATTCTCAGGCGTCACGGGATCATCAATAAAGCCCCGTTCACTGCTGAATGATATGAATCAAATGAATATCGCCGACGTCGACCTCAACCTGCTCAAAGTCTTCGAAGCCTTGCATGAGGAGTCCAGCGCCAGCCGCGCCGCGTTGCGTCTGGGCGTGACGCAATCGGCGGTCAGCGCCGCGTTACGCCGGTTGCGGGAGGTGTATGGCGATCAGTTGTTCGTGCGCACCGGTCGCGGACTTGCCCCCACACTCAAGGCCAATCAGTTGAAACCGGTGGTCAGCGATGCCCTGAACAAATGCCGGCAGAGCCTGGCGATGGTCGACCCGACCGCCCATCATTACGAGGGGCGCTCGGTGACCGTGGGTATGTCAGATGACTTCGAAATCGCCTATGGGCGGCGACTGATCGAGGAAATCGCTCGTTGCGCGCCGAAGCTGCGGCTGATCTTTCGTCAGACCCACAGCCAGATCGTCGCCCAGGCATTGATGGAACGCAGTATCGACCTGGCAATAACCGCCGGCGGGTTCGCCGAACGATTGCTCAGTCGTGAAGTGTTGGGTGAAGGCAGTTATCTGTGTCTGGTCGATCCACTCAGCCTGACCGAGGGACAACAGACCATCAGTCTTGAGGAGTTCGTCGCCCGTGAGCACATTCTGGTGTCATCGGGCGGTTTTATCGGGATCACCGATGAGGGGTTGGCGGCACTGGGATTGAGTCGGCGGGTGTGCGCCTCGACCACTCACTTTGCGGCGTTGCCGCATTTGCTCAAGGGCAGTCGGGCCGTGGCGACCATTCCCGCCCATGCGGCCCAAAGCATCGCGGCGCTCAGCGGTCTGGCGCTGCTGCCCTGCCCTTTGGCGTTGCCGCGTTACCCGATCGAACTGGGCTGGCGCACCAGCACGCAGCTCGATCCGGTGGTGTTGAAAGTACGCGAGGCGATTGTCGCGAGTTTTGCGTGAAGGCCGACCTTATTTGGCCGCCATCAGCCGATTGACTTCGCTGCGCACCATGTTGGCAAATTCCGGGGGCGACATGCCGTCAAGTTCGGAGCGGACCCACTCGGACCATTTGCCTTTGCGCTTGGCGCGTTCACCGAACAACCGTGCGGCCTCACCCTTGGCTTTGCCCAGGTTGTTTTGCCATAAATCGAACAGACGGGATTTCTCATCTTCCAGCGCAGCGCGCTCGGCGAGGGGTTTGTCGGCCAGATTGAAACTCATGGAAATTACCTGCTGCGTAAAATAGGCGACATCTTACACTGTAGGACGAAATGTCCGACCCTGGATTTTTCGCCAGGATGGAGTCTGCGCCTAAATTCGCTGCAACTTTTTCAATGGCCACGGACTCCATTGTTCATTGTCCATTCACCTGCAAGGAGTACTTCAATGGCCCGGAAAACCGCCGCGCAAACCGCCGAAGATCAAATCAAGGATCAAGCCTTCAGCGAACTTCAGGCGCTGATCGAAGAGTCGGAAAAATTGCTCAAAAGCAGTGCATCACTGGTCGGAGAGGAAGCCGAGACACTGCGGGGGCAAATCGCCCAGAAACTCCAGCAGGCCCGGGATTCGGTAACCAGTGTTCGTGACCGGACCAAGCCCGCGGTCGAAGCCACTGAAACCTACATCGGTGGTCACCCGTGGCAAACCGTCGCCATCTCCGCCGGTTTCGGTTTGGTGGTCGGGTTGTTGCTGGGCCGGCGTTAAGCTGCTTCGATAAGAAGCGAGCTCAAGGCTTAATTCCAGTCAGGCGCGAAACCTGTGGGAGCGGGCTTGCTCGCGAAGGCGTCCTTTCAGTCAACATTGTTAGAGACTGACGCACCGCTTTCGCGAACAAGCCCGCTCCCACATGAGCAGCGCTTCAGCGCCCTGCCAGTTCTAGCAGATCCGCCATCGTCTGTGGGTCGAGGTAGATGCCGTCAGCGGTAGTTCTGGCTCGCTGATGATGACGCCGATCACCCGGCAAGCGCTTCAACCCCACGCCATGCATCTGCCGCACCAGTTCCTGGCTACGCTCGGCAAAGCTCTGCCCGGCCGCCTTGCTCGGGTCGATCACGATCAACAGTTGACCGGTCCACGGCGTTTTCGCCCCTGGATGATTCGACCAGTCGAACTCAAACGAGAAATTCCCGCCGGTCAATGCCGCCGCCAACAACTCCACCATCATCGACAGCGCCGAACCCTTGTGCCCGCCGAACGGCAACAACGCACCACCCTCGAGAATCGCTTTCGGGTCCTGGGTCGGCTGGCCGAGGCTGTCCACGCCCATGCCCGCCGGCAAGCGCTCGCCCTTGCGTGCGGCGATCTGCACATCACCATGGGCGATGGCGCTGGTCGCCAGATCGAAGACAATCGGCTCGCCATCGGCCCGGGGAGCGGCGAAAGCGATGGGGTTGGTCCCGAACAACGGACGATCGGCACCGTGCGGCACCACGCAGGTCATGCTGTTGACCACACTCAGCGCCACCAGACCTTCATAGGCAAATGGCTCGACATCCGGCCACAAGGCAGCGAAATGGTGGGAATTACGGATTGCCAACACGGCAATGCCGGCACTGCGGGCCTTTTCCACCAGCAATGCACGTGCAGCCGCGAGGGCCGGTTGGGCGAAACCATTGCCGGCATCGACCCGGACAAAACCCGAGGCCACATCCTCGACCACCGGCACGGCCTGGCCATTGACCCAGCCACTCTTGAGCGTCGACACGTAGCCGGGAATGCGGAACACGCCATGGCTGTGGGCGCCATCGCGCTCTGCGCCGGCGCAGTTTTCAGCCAGGACCCGGGCGACGTCGGCCGAGGTGCCGTGACGCAGGAATATCTTCTCAAGCAAGGCTGTCAGTGCATCGAAAGACAGGTTTTGCGAGACAGCAGTAGACACATGATCGTGTGGCGCAGACATCTGAAGCTCCAGACTAATTATTGGAGGGGGCAACAGCGTACGAAGACCAGCCGATTAACAACGGGAGGCGAGTCCCCTGTCAACTTTTTGATGTGGCCAGAGCGCCTCGCATCAAGAATCAACGCCTTGCAGATTTGCACAATCTTTCATCAGCCGTGCAATAACTATCTACCACCTTCGACCGTCCGGCATTTTTTAACCTTGAGACTCAATCCACAGGCGCGCATCCACCTGCGCCTCGAAAGAGACTCGACGATGCCTACACCTCCCGCTCCACTGCTTTTCCCCCAGGCCCTGCAGTCTCGCGGCCACTGGAATGAGCTCGGCAAAACCCATGGGCTGACGCGCAAGGATTTCGAATGGTTCAGTCACATTGAGCTGGCCACCCAGACATTACGCGGTCAACAAACCCCGCCGATGCTCGCCGAAAAAATCCTGCTCACAGCCCAAGGGCTGGAGTCCATCCCCTTGGCCGGCAGCTTCGTGCTGGGCGTTACGCCGGATGACAACGGTGTGATTCTCTACACGCCCTATGGCGGCATAAAGAAGTTCGACAGCCGCTCAGCCTTGAGCAGGCAACTCGAAAGCACGCTGAACAGCGCCACCGAGGATGATGACTTGCTGGCGTTCATGTCGCTGTCTCAACGCAAAACGGTGGCAGCCAGTGGCAACCTTCGAGTGACCTTCGAGGTCATCGAGGGTGACGTGTTCGAGGACCAAAGCACCGCAATCACCAACAATCAGCGCATGAACCATCAGGCCATGCTCGACGAATTAACAGCGCTGCCGACCCTCGCCTCGCTGCTCGATACCGTGCTCGATGAACTACTGCAATCGCCGTTTCCAGGCCTGGATCAAAGCAAGACCCATGTCAATTTCTACTCCGCGACTGCGGCCGATAACGACGACCAGGAAAATGGGTCGATACGGCGCTTGATCAGTTCGATGTCATTGAAGGACGCCGTGCTCTCGTACTACCGCCATCAACGATGGCCCGCCGGGCAGTTCCATGAATTCACCCATCCGAAAAGAACGCCGGCCAGCACCGATCAGCAACACTGGGACGCCGCAGTCAAGACTGCGTCCAGCAAACTGATCACCCTGCTTTGCGCAAAACTGGAGCACTACTGGGACACGGCGACGGCAGACGGTGCATCGCGTCGCGAGTTTTTCCGCCGGGCCATCCGTGAACAGGCGCGAGCCGATGTCCTCATCAAGCGCGAAGCGAAGATCATCAGCCCAGAACAAAGCCAAACCTTGCAGCAAATGATTCAACCCACGCCAGGCACTACACGCAGCCCTACGCTGGAGACCGTGCGTCTTTGGGAATACCAGGCCAACGACGTGGAACTGGCCGGTTCACTGATGATCAGCCACGCCAACGCCTATCTCTACACTCCCACTCAAGGTCTTCAGGTTTTGAAGGATTATCAAGACCTGAAAGCCACCCTGCTGAGCAAATTCAGCGCGGCTGGCCACGAGGACGAACTCTACGGCCTTCTGAGTCTGGACGAACGTAACCGCTTCATCGGGTTCGATCAGCCGCATGTCTCCGGGGAAATGATTTCCGGCTCGATATTCAAAACGCTGTTCGAGGCAATCATCACCAAACAACTGCAAAACATGGAATATGCCCTGCAGGTTTTCCGCCTCAGCGACGGTACCGTGAACATCCATGCCTTGTTCGACAAAGCGCTGGATATTCGCTCGATGATCAGCGAGCGAATGCTGACGCTGGATGCCCATGGGCGCTGGAGTACCCGCCCGGTATTGTCAGGTATCCAGCAACCTTCCATGGTCCGGGCTGACACTGCCGCTAACTATGTAAAGACCTTCAGCGAAATCGAGACGCTGATCAGCGCGGACTTCGCCGCCCAACCTGTCGACGCACTGGCAAAGCAACAGATCTATCTGGCGAAAATGGAGCCCCAACTGGCCCATGCCCTTTCCGTCGGTGTACGCGGGGAAGCCAGCCTGCGGGTGCTCGACACAACGCTACGAGATACCGATCGAGCCATCGTTGATACGGTGTTCAATCCGGACCAGCCGGATCGCAAAAGCCGCCTCAGTCTCAATGGTTTCCGGCCCGACGCTTACTCGCTGATCCTTGAGTGTTCCGGTCAAAATGAAGGGCTGTCGTTGGCCAGTTGCGTCCTGCTGACCGAGCGTGGCGGGCTCGATATTCAGCATTCCGGGCGCGCGATTTTGTGTACACCCGCAGCGGGGCTGGAAGTCTTTGATTCGGTCAGCAGCGCAAGGCAGGAACTGAATCGGCGCCTGCTTGATCCTCACAAACGACTGCGGCTGTTGGAGAACCTCACCCCTGCCCAGCACAAAGTCCATCAGCGCTACTCGCTCAGGTCGTTGCGATTGATTGAAGGCAACGTCCTTTTGCACCTTACGCAAACATCCGTCGACCGCTTTCTGGCCGTGTGCGAACACGTGCGCTCGCAGGCGCTGAGCGCCATGAAAAAAGACAAAGCACTAAAAAAACTGACAAAGACCGTTATCGACACCCATTTGCGAAAAGCCACGCTGATTGCGCAGGCAATCTCCCGACAGCAATCCTTACCGGCCTGGCTGGGTATGGCCCCGGTTGCGGAACAGCAGTTGCACATCGAGTTGCTGGAGCAATACCGCCACAGCGCCAGCGACGACAAAGACTACCTGCACGGAATGCAAACGCTGGTCAGTTATGTTCGCCAAACCCTGGAAGCCTTGTTGAAGGCTCGATTCCCTGGAACACGTATAGATCCCGACCAGATCGAAATCACGCCCAACCTGGCATTGGCCGGCCCCTCCCGAACCCTCACCGATTTTGCCTTGAACCACATCAACATTGCCCAAGGCACGGGATTTCAAGTCGCCTCGACCACCACGCACGCCCTTCCGGACGGTCTGAATCAGGACGCAGTCCGCCAGCTTCTACTGTCACTGAATATCCAGCAGGGCTTTGGAAAACAGATGACTGACACCCTATCGAGCACCCGTGCCGATGCCGCCATACGCAAGCTGCGTTTTGTTCAGCAACTCCCCTGGCAGTTGTTGCAACATGCCCACGCGCTGAAACTGCAGCAGCGTCTTTCCCCCGCTGCATTCGATTTGATCTGGCAGGTTCTGGACATGCCAGATGCCATCGCCCGGGGTGCTATGAAAGGCGCTAACGCCCTCGTCCGGCCGCTTGAGCTGATCAAGACGGCCGGTGCCGCAGCCGTTAAAACCCTGGGCCTGTACCTGATCGGCCCGGGTGTCGGGCAGGACGGGCCGCACATCCTGTATGCGCCTTACCACGCTGGTTCCGTATTCACGGAATTCGAGAACGAGGCAAGCGTCGCCGCAGCGATCAACGTGCCGGGGCCCCTCCAGGAGCTGATTCTTCGACGCGTGCCCGAGGATCAGCAGCCAGTGTTCCTCAACCTGTTCAAGAGCACCGTCGGGCATCAGAGCGAGATCACCTTCGCGTCCGCATCCATCGATGGCAACCTGCTTGCCAGGTGGTTCAGCGACAACATCAACCTGATAGGTTGGCTGCTCGGAAGTCAGTCCGACAGCACCCGCCAGTCGGACTGGGAAGCCGTCAAACATCTGTTCAGCTCTGGCATCAAACCGATCTCGGGACTGTTGCCGGGCAAACTCGCCTATATGCAGTTTTTGTGGCAAAGCTACGAGGACTTCAAGGACTCCGCTGAAGCGCTGCAGGATCACCACTGGAAACAGGCATTACAGGATTTCATTGCCGGTGCTGCGCAAATGGTGACGATGGGCCGGTTTTCGGTGCAGACCTCGGCGGGCACGGTGCAGGTGGATGACGATACGCTGCCTGTTGCAAGCCCCGTGGCAGACCCGCAGTGGTCGCAAGTGCAACCGACGGCGCCCGCACGCACATCGTTGCAGCCCTTCGAAGTGTCGACCGTGGCATTGAAAGATCTGATCAAGGATCGGGTCAATGGCACCTACTTCGACTCAGTCAGCAGGCATCGTTACGCCCCCATTGCCGGGAAGGTCTACCGAGTCGTCAAACCCGGTGTCGTCTGGCAAATCCTCAATGCCCGACAGAGTGGCCCCTCTCTACTGCAAACGCCGGGCAAGCAAATGGCGATCGACCCGGACGCGCACACCGTGCACTACGGCAAAGCCCTGTCGAAAATGCACAATCAATATGTGACCGACCGCGAGGTTGGCCACGTACTGAACATCGAAGCGCGAGGCATGACAGACATCCGCATCCTCCATCCGGAAAAAGCACGCAAGATCGTGCAAGCCATCGACATGGCGCGCTATTACGCCTTCAACAGTTTGCATAATCTGGCGCAGCTCAGGCGCCTCGTCCCCGGTACGCGACTGGATACCTTCCTCAAGTTTTTTTTTGATGTCAGCAGCGTCGACACCGGCCTGCTCGACAAAATCAAACAGGCCATCGTCCCCATTTGCACCGCGCTGGTGGATCCCGACGAAGATTTGATGAACACCGACCACTTCGTCGTCGGTTCGAACAAATACCCGCAAGCCGACTTGATCGCTTTTGTGGTGGAAGATGATCTACAGAAAAATGTGCATTTCACGGAGAAGTTTTTCGACCAGCATCTCGATTGGTACAAGTCCTGTCTGACTGAACCCTTCAATGTCGACGGCCACAGCCAGGCTGCCACCCTGATTCACGAGTTCGCTCACATTTATACAAAAGCAGTGGATATTGCGCCCCTTGAGGCGAGGCGCCCCTTCAGCGACCTGATCACGCCAATAACCGGTTATGGTCGAGCCATGAAGCGCACCCAGATCGATTTCCAACGAGAGGCCTTGTCCCTGGCGACCCCGAGGGAGGAGCTGTTCGCCCGCTGGAACAACGCATTACAGTCCTGGATCAGTCTGGACTCGATTCCAGGCGTGCTTCATGTGGGTGAAACCATCCTGAAGATAACGGGCAGCCCGACAATTGATGAAGCACGGGATGCCTTTTTGAGCCCTCATAGCCCGGAGACGAGAATCGACATCATTTTGTGCAATGCCGATTCGATCGCGTTTCTGATTTGTGAAATGGGCCGACAACTGGACCCGCCACCTGTTATTTAAGGTCTTGTAGTGAAAAAAGTTCGACTTTGATGGGTAATTGCCATGACGGTTGTTCTCGCGGACTGGCCCCAAGGTTTAGAATGTAGGAAATCAGGATGAGTCAATGACAGACCAATCTCTCTCGCAAGCCCAATACGATGCCATTACCGATGCGGCTGCGCACTGGTGCATGCGACTGCACGCCAACGATTGCACCGTAGAGGAGCGGCTGGCGTTCGAGCAATGGTTTAACGCCCATCCACTTCACGCATTCGAGTACGAGGCGATGCTGGAGATCTGGGAAGTCGCGGGTGACCTGCCACGTCCCGACACCGTGGTGCCGATGGTTCGCGCCAAACCGACCACGCCGTGGCGCACCTTCGGCATCGCCGCCGCCGTGTGCGCCCTGGCCTTGCCACTGGCGGCCTACGGCGGCTGGAACCTCGGTTGGCTGCCCAATTCCTATCAACACATTGAAGCGACCGACAATGTCCGTCACGTCACCCTGAGCGATGGCAGTCAGGTGGAACTGAACCTGGGCAGTGAGCTGACGTACAGCAACTACAAGGATCAGCGTCGGATCACACTGAAAAAAGGCGAAGCCTTCTTCAGCGTCAGCCACGACACGCGCCACCCGTTCATCGTCAAAGCGGCAGACGGCAGCATTCGGGTGACCGGCACCAAATTCAACGTATGGATGTATGAAGATCAGGTGCGAGTGAACCTGATTGAAGGTTCGGTGCTAGTGAGCAGCAACGATGACCTTTCGGGTGATGGTTTACGTCTCGGGCCTTCGATGCAGGCGAGCTATGGTCGCGGCGACTTCATTCCCCGGATCAGTCAGACCTACGACAATGACAACTCATTGGCGTGGCGCAGCGGCAAACTGGTGCTGGATGATCTGGCGCTATCCGAAGCCCTGCCATTGATCAATCGTTACTTGAACAAACCGCTGATGGTCGCCGACAACAGCACTGGCTCGATCCGCATCGGTGGCATCTACAACATCAAGGAACTCAACAGCCTGGTGTCGTCCCTGCCCAAAGTGCTGCCGATCTACCTGACCCGCAACAAGCACGGCAATCCGGTCCTCAATTCCATTCCGCAACAACCGCCAAAAAGCTGAAGGCCGCGACCCTTTCGGGGTGCGGCCTTCATTTTTCATTCAAGTGTCAGTCGCGTTACTGTGCGGCCACTTTCCCCGCTTTTTCATCCTGCTCGCGGATCGTCTGAACCTGGTACTGCGGATCGGCGGTGATTTGCTGCTCGGTAAACGGCAACACACTCAACTGCTTCTTCGAAAATGCCAGTGTCTGGTCCCGGGAGTATTTCGAGGTGGGGTCACTGGACAGTGAAAACGCCAGCAAGCCTTGGGCTTGTGGACCCTTGTCATCGAAAGTCACCACTTGCAAATAGCTGGTGCCACTGACCACTTCGCGCTTGCCGTCGGTTCTCGGCACACTTTGAATGGCGTTATAAACCCCCAAAGTGCCCGGCCCGCCGTGAATCGGCGTCTGCTGACCGCCGCTGCTGACCACCTGAATATCGCCCCAGCGACTGTCAGCCTTGAGCCCGGCCTTATCGACCTGCTCTGCCGAAGCCAGCATCGCCTCACGCACGGCTTTGGCGACTTGCGCACGCTCAACCGCCAGACCACGCGGGGTGTGTTGCGGATCTTTCGGATCGAACGCCACGCGCCAGATGTCCGGGGTTTCCTGCAACAACTCCATGACCGTCTGGAAATGCACAAACCCGAGGCCACTGTCCAGATTTGCACTGCGGTCCCAGGCCTTGAGGCTGGCACACAACGGCGTGAGCGCTGGCGCATCTGAACCAAGGCCCGCCTCGCAGAATTGCAGCAGGTCCGGCATGACTTGAGCCGCCTGATAGACCTGGTCGTCCATCACCATGTGTTGCAGATCCGCCGCCGCAATCGGGCCGGCTTTGTTCAGCGTATTCAGACGATCCAGTGCAAAACGCGAGCGCAGCCCCAATGGCTGGCTGTCCTGGCTGATCAACGGCGAGAAACCAGTCAGCGGTTGCGCCGGGTTGGCCATCCACGCTGAATCGTTGGAGTGCTGCACGAAGTCTTTGCGCAACAGTTGCGGCAGTTTATCGGCCGCGTAAATACCTTTTTGCGCGGCCTTCGGGTCGATGTCCCACGCGCACGCGCTGTTGGAGCCGTCAAGCACGATCATCTGCAAACCGGCCCGCGGGTCGCTGCACTTGGCCAGTTTGTCAGCATTGACGTTCGGCACCACCGAGAGGTTCATGTAGAGCGTCTGCCCCTGATCGTCTGCCGCCAGGGTGTTGACCCACGGAATCCCCTGGATCTTGTGCACCGATGCCTGAAAATCCTTGAGGCTGGTGGCCTGGTTCATGGCGTACCACTGCTGCAGCACCCGGTCGTTATCCAGATTGGCATCGCGCAGGCTGTAGGCGAACTGGTTGTCCCAGTCGAGTTTACCGGGCCACTGCACGATCGGGCCGAATTGCGAGCTATAGACCACATGGGAAACCGCTTTGCTCTGCCCATCCGCCTGTTTCACATTCACCGTCACAGTCTGCTTTTTCATCGGCAAGGATTTGCCGTCGAGCAGGTAACGGGTCGCATCCTTGGGATCGAGTTGCAGGCGATACAAGGTGAAATGCTTGGACGAGTCCACGGTGTGGGTCCAGGCCAGGTGCTGGTTGAAACCGATATTGATCATCGGCAGGCCCGGTAATGCAGCGCCCATCACGTCCAGCTTGCCGGGAATGGTCAGGTGCATCTGGTAGAAACGCATCCCGCCTACCCATGGGAAATGCGGGTTGGCCAGCAACATGCCGCGGCCATTGAAGGAGCGCTCACTGCCGACCGCCACCGCATTGCTGCCGCGATCCAGGGCAAAACGCTGCATGCGCGAAGCGGCGCCCAGGAATGATGACTGATCGCTGGCCAACTGTGCGACGGCTTGGGGCGGCGTGGCGCCGGCCAACGCTTCGGCAAACTGACCGACGCCGCCTTCGACCAGCAATCGACGGGTCAACTTGACCAGATCCAACGCGGTAATTTCGCGCACCCATTCGCCCTGGCATTGTTGCGGCAAACCCTGGGTGCGCTGCTCGGTCAGCGAACGGTTATAGCCCGCCACATAACCTTCAACCAAATCGCGTACTTGCGGAGTTTGCGCCTGCCAGAATGCGGAAACCGCCTGCGGCGTGTTTAGCCAGTTGAAGAACAGGTCGCTGACCAGGTTTTCACGCTCTTCGACGGTGAATTGATCCGGGCCGAAGTACCGTGAACGTTCGCCGTTCACCGTGGTGATTTCATTGGCCAGCAGGCACAGGTTGTCCTGAGCGTAGGCATAGCCGATTCCGTAGCCGAGCCCGCGTTCGTTTTCGGCACGAATATGCGGCACGCCGAAGCTGGTCCGGCGGATATCGGCAGTCGCCTGCTCTGGCTGGCTGCGCGCGTTTGCCGCAAGACTCAAGCCCATCAACACGCCTGCAAGGCTCAACCGGGTTAACTGCCTGGAAATAATCACGCTCGCTCCTGATCGAAAAAACGAAGGTCACACCCTGCGTATACACGCAATGTGCCTCCCCATAAGAACGAAGCAAACAACAAAAATTTAGGGGGTTGGAGGGTAATGCCAGTCCGTTAAGGCGACGAACCTGTGGGAGCGGGCTTGCTCGCGAAAAGGGCATTACATTCAGCATCAATATTGACTGCCACACCGCCTTCGCGAGCAAGCCCGCTCCCACAAGGATGGCGATGTTCAAAAACTTGACTGACTGGCATCAGGGTTGAGGCGCGCTTTTGCGGTGTCTCACGGGTTGCTCACGCGATGGCGACAAAATTTCTACATTTGAGTCTTCATGATTTGCCGAGCTCATCCGTCTTATTGAATGAGAGCACCCATTTTTTCCTGATCAGGCTCGGAAAAGGAGTTTTTGCATGTACAACTCGCAACTGCCAACGGACGGTAGCACTGCGCCAAAGAGCTCTTCCATGGGCTCCGGCGTTTTCGATCAACGGACCGAGCGCCACGGCAACGAGCGGATCAGATTGCTGCTCAAGAGCTTCGGCCTGCGCACCAGTCTGATTCGCCTGAAAGTCATCGACGCCTTGCTGTCCGCCGCCAATAGCGACCGCAGCCTGGGTGTGCGCGGCGTGCACAGCTACTTGCTGGACCTGGATATTCCCCTGTCCTTTCTCAGTGTGCGCGAAGTGTTGAAACGCTTGTGCGTCGAAGGCGTTATTACTCTGAACCCGGACAAGAGCTACAGCCTGCATCCACAGGCTGCCGCCGTGCTTCACCACGAATAATCACGCCTGGTAGCGTCGCTCAGGGCTTGACCTTGCGACGCATCACGCCATTGATCACCACCACGATCACCGCCACGCCAATGGCGATGTACTGGAACTGTTTTTCGCTGATGACGCCGGCGTTCTGCAGATAAGTAAGGCCAAACATGATCCCCAGCACCACCAGTGCGATCAGAATCGAGTATTTCAAACGTTGCGACTGGGTCATTACGAATTCCTGAACCTGAAAAATGTATCCGCTTTGTATCCGGTTGCATGCCAAGCCCCTACCGTTTTCTGGAGATGGAGCGCTGCAAGCGGGGTCTCATGTTACAGCCGATGAAGAGTTTTGGCTTCATAGCGGCGATAACCATGAGGATTTTCCAATGTTGCGTCGAATCACACTGCTGATTCCCCTGCTGGCCATTCTTTCCCTGAGCGGCTGCATCATTTTTCCCCACGGCGGCTGGCACGGCGGCCACCATTACGACGATGGCGGGCCGCGTTACTACCAGCATCGGTAGCCCTTGTTCAGCGGTCTGAACGTTTCTGAAAAAGGCCCGCTCGATGGTTCGAGCGGGCCTTTTTATGTGTATCCCCACTGCCAACACCCGCCGTCCGTCACCCGACCCGGTTTTAGCACGATCGTACCTAAAGCTCGGCTTTTGCGGGCCGATAGCTCCTTCGAAGCGCCAAATTTCATACCGATACCCACCTAAGTCGCTGCTAAAAGGACCGGCTCCATGCCCGCATTTCGTACCATTCAGGCTCGCTACACGCTGTTTCTGGTCCTGTTCATCCTGCTGTTGTTCATTCTGACAGTGGTCGGCATCAGCCAGTTGGTGGCGCCGAAACTGCGTCACACCGAAGAACAAGTGGCACTCAACCGGATCGCCGAAGTTGCCGAGCAAATCCAGGGCGAATTGAATAAAGTTCAGTCGCAACAGCGCAGCATCACCCAAACCATTCCTCTGCTGGACAGCGCCGCCATCGACGTAGTGCTGCCGGGGCTAGTCGATCAGTACGGTGAACTGAAGGTATTCGGCGGCGGGATCTGGCCACTGCCCGGTCAGCGTGAAGCCGGGCGCAACAAGTTCAGCACGTTCTGGCACCGCGATACCTCGGGCAAACTGGCGGTCAACACGTTCTGGAACAGCGACGCCGCGCCCAACTATTACGACCAGACCTGGTACAAGGGCGGCATGCAGACCCCGCGCGGCCAATGTGCCTGGGCGGCAGCCTATAAAGATGACGCCAGCGCCGAGCCACGCACCAACTGCGCCATGGCTATCCAGAAAAATGGCGCAGCGTACGGTGTGTCGACCATCGACGTGACCCTCGGCTTCTTCAATGACTTGGTGGCACGCAAGGAAAAAGACCTCGGCGCCGAAATGCTGATCGTCGAAGCCGATGGCAAGATCATCAGCAACAGCTCGCGTATAAGCGGGCCGATCGTGCTGAAGAACATCAGTGAACTGGCCGGCAACTCAGCGTTCGCCAGTCAGGTGAAAGCCAGTCTGCAAAACCGTGACCAGTCCCAACGGATCGAATTCGACAACAACGGCGAAGCCAGCACCTTCTTCATGCGTCCGATCGAAGGCACGCCGTGGTTCCTCGCCACCGCCCTGCCCACCAAGATGATCACCGCCCAGCGCGACGATGTGCTCAGCACACTGAGCCTGCTGCAAATCCCGATGGTGATCCTGCTGGTGTTGCTGCAGATCTACGCCATCCGCCAACTGATCCAGCGCATGAAAGCCCTGAAGGCCAACATCGATGCGTTGTCGACCGGTGACGCCGACCTGACCAAACGCATTACCATTCGCGCCGAAGACGAACTGGGCGCCATCGGCCACTCGGTCAACGGCTTCATCGCCTACTTGCAGAACATGATCGGCGAAGTCACCCAGGCCACCGGCGCCATGGCCTCAAGCCTGGACAACCTGCAGCGCACCTCGGCCCACACCAGCCAGATTCTGGTGCGCCACGCTTCGGAAACCGACCAGACCGTCACCGCCATCACCGAGATGAGTTCCACCGCCGAAAGCGTCGCGCAAAACGCCGCCGAAACCGCCGCTTTCACCCAACGCGCCAATGAAAACGCCGACCGTTCCCGGGTCGTGGTGGGGTTAGCCTCCAGCAGCGTGACCGCGCTGATTAGCGAAGTGGCCAGCGCCACTCACAAGGTCGAAAGCATGCAGCAAGACGCCCAGCGCATCGCCGAGATCCTTGGGGTAATCGGCGCCATTGCCGGGCAAACCAACCTGCTGGCGCTCAATGCCGCCATCGAAGCAGCTCGCGCGGGTGAACAAGGTCGCGGTTTTGCGGTAGTGGCCGATGAAGTCCGCGCCCTCGCCGCTCGCACCCAGGCCAGCACCTCGGAAATCAACGAAATGCTGCTCCGCCTGACCCAAGGCGTAAGTTCGTCGGTGAGCGCCATGGAGAACACCCAGGCCAGCTGCCAGTCCGCCGCCGATGCCACGGCACGGGTCAACACCGGTCTGGATGAAATGGCCGGCTCGGTCAGCCACATCAACAGCCTCAGCACCCAAATCGCCACCGCCGCCGAACAACAAAGCGCAGTGACCGAAGAGATCAACCGCAGCATGGTGCAGATTCGCCACATGGTCGACGAACTGGTAAAAAGCGGTCAGGCCAGCGAGCTCAATACGCAACAACTGTTGGAAGCCAACAGTCGCGTGAGCTCGATTATGGGGCGGTTCAAGGTTCGCTAACCCCTCCCTACCCTGAGTGCTGGCCCCGGCACTCAGCGGCCAAGCTGACAATCTTGTAATGTGCACCTCATCTGACTGACAGCTTTGATCTAGGATGATCAAGCTGCCCATTTTTGTATTACTTCGAAACACTCCTTGAATGCCTGGCCTCTGAAAATGGTCAGAATGCGTTTTTTTGGCCGCAACTCGAGACGAGATACTTATGCGAACCCACCTGCGACTGGTCGCCCTGAGCGCCCTGTTTCTTTCCTCCCTGACCCAGGCCGCCGACCTGATCCCGATCGAAGTTCACCGCGACGCCAACTGCGGTTGCTGCAAAAAATGGATCAGCCATCTGGAAGCCAACGGCTTCAAGGTCGAGGATCACGTCGAAGCCAACATGAGTGAGTTCAAGCAGAAGCACGGCGTGCCTCCGCGTCTGGCGTCGTGCCACACTGGCTTGATCAACGGCAAATTTGTTGAAGGGCATGTGCCTGCCGATCAGGTGCTGGCCTTGAGCAAGCGCAACGATCTGGCGGGCGTTGCGGCGCCGGGCATGCCAATGGGTTCGCCCGGGATGGAAATGGACGGCATGAGCGATGCCTATCAGGTGATCGGCCTGAAAAGGGACGGCACTGAGATGGTCGTGGCGGATTACCCCGCCCATTGATGTTCGGTGCGTACATCGGGCTGTTCTTCGCGGCATTCGGGGCGGCAAGCCTGCTGCCCATGCAATCCGAGGCAGTGCTGGTGGGGTTGTTGCTCAGCGATCGTTACTGGCTCTGGTCGCTATTGGCGGTCGCGACCCTGGGCAATGTCCTGGGCTCGCTGCTGAACTGGTGGCTGGGACGCGGCATCGAACGGTTCCGCGACCGGCGCTGGTTTCCGGTCAGCCCACCTCATCTGGAAAAAGCGCGACATCATTATCAGCGCTATGGTCATTGGTCGCTGCTGCTGAGTTGGGTGCCCGTTATCGGTGATCCGCTGACGCTGGTGGCCGGTGTGATGCGCGAGCCGCTGGGGCGATTCCTGCTGATCGTGACCCTCGCCAAAGGCGCCCGTTATGGCGTGCTGGCCCTGGCGACTTTAGGCTGGATGGGTTGAACGATCCTTCATCGCGATTGCCTGTGTTTAATGTCGCCCTAATCATGCCGATCCAGCATCGGCGGCTTTCCTATGGAGCTTCAACTATGTCCGCCACCCTCACCCGCAGGCTATCCGGCGTGTTGCTGACCGCGGCACTGCCCCTTCTCGCTCATGCCGAAGGCCCGGAATATGGCCCCGAGCTGCAAGGCTTTGAGTATCCCTACACGGTCAAGCATTTTGCCTTCGAGTCCCAGGGCAAATCCCTGCAAATGGGTTACATGGACGTCGCCGCCCACGGCAAGGCCAACGGGCGCAGCGTGGTGTTGATGCACGGCAAGAATTTCTGCGGCGCGACCTGGGAAACCTCGATCAAGGCCCTGAGCGACGCCGGTTACCGGGTCATCGCCCCGGACCAGATCGGTTTCTGTACCTCCAGCAAACCGGACCATTACCAGTACACCTTCCAGCAACTGGCGGCCAACACCCAGCAACTGCTCAAGGCCCTCGGCATCCAGAAGGCCAGTCTGCTCGGGCATTCCACCGGCGGCATGCTCGCCACGCGCTATGCGCTGCAATACCCCGATCAAGTCGAGCAACTGGCGATGGTCAATCCCATCGGCCTGGAAGACTGGAAAGCCGTCGGCGTGCCCTATCTGACCGTTGATCAATGGTATGAACGCGAGCTGAAGGTCAACGCCGAAGGCATCCGCGACTACCAACTCAGCACCTATTACGATGGCCGCTGGAAACCCGAATATGACCGTTGGGTGGACATGTACGCAGGCCTGGCCAAAGGCCCGGGCAAAACCCAGGTGGCGTGGAATTCGGCGCTGATCTACGACATGATCTTCACCCAGCCGGTGTACTACGAGTTCAAGGACTTGAAAGTCCCGACGCTGTTGCTGATCGGCACCGCCGATACCACGGCCATCAACAAAGGCCTTGCCTCACCCGAGGTCAAGGCGAAAATCGGTCACTACGACGTACTCGGCAAGCAAGTGGCGAAATTGATCCCTCAGTCGACGCTGGTTGAATTCCCCGGCCTGGGCCACGCGCCGCAAATGGAAGAACCGGCGAAATTCCACCAGGCCCTGCTCGCCTGGCTGAGCAAAACCAACCCCGTTCAATGATGAGGTAAGGCGGATGGCTGTGCAGATTGCGGTGATTGATGATTGGCAGGATGTGGCCCGTGACGTGGTGGACTGGTCGGCGCTGGACGGCATCGGCCAGGTGAATTTTATCCATGACTACCCCGCCGACAATGAAACCCTGGCGGCACGCTTGGGCGAGTTTGAGGTGATTTGCGTGATGCGCGAGCGCACCCGGTTCGATGAGGACCTGCTGCGGCGCCTGCCGAAACTCAAACTGCTGGTCACCGGCGGCATGCGCAACGCTGCACTCGATCTGAAAGCCGCTGCCGCACTGGGCATCCAGGTCAGCGGCACGGACAGTTACAAACATGCCGCTCCGGAACTGACCTGGGCACTGATCATGGCCGCGACCCGCAACCTGGTGGTCGAAGCCAACGCCCTGCGCGCAGGCCAATGGCAACAAGGCCTGGGTGGCGACCTGCATGGCAAGACCCTGGCAATCCTCGGTCTGGGCAGCATCGGCCAACGTGTCGCCCAATTCGGTCAGGTGTTCGGCATGCGGGTGATCGCCTGGAGCGAAAACCTGACCGCAGAGCGCGCGGCCGAAGTCGGCGTGACCTTTGTCAGCAAACAGGAACTGTTCGAACAGGCCGATGTGTTGTCGGTTCACCTAGTGCTCAGCGATCGCAGCCGCGGGTTAGTGGACGCCCAGGCGCTGGACTGGATGAAGCCCACGGCGCTGCTGGTCAATACCGCCCGCGGGCCGATTGTCGATGAGGCGGCACTGATCAAGGCGCTGCAAAAAAAGCGGCTGGCAGGCGCGGCGCTGGACGTGTTCGAGCAGGAACCCTTGCCCGCGCATCATCCGTTCAGGACGCTGGACAATGTGCTGGCAACGCCCCACGTCGGGTATGTCAGCCAACAGAACTATCGCCAATTTTTCTCGCAGATGATCGAGGACATTCAAGCCTGGTCTGCGGGAGAACCGATTCGCCTGCTGAGCTGATGCCGAATCATCGTTTATCGCGAGCAAGCCCGCTCCCACAGAGTTTGTGGTCGGGGCTAACTCCCCTTTATTGCCACGAATGCCGCCGTGACATAGGGCACGGTCACCAGGTCCTTGCCGCGTAACTCCGGCTCTCTGGCAATCATTGCGCGGATTTGCTCGTCCACCTTCGCCCGCTCCACCGCCGGTAATGCCGCGACAAAACTGGTGGAGCGCACGCGGTTGAATATCACATCCTCTGGCGAGCCCGTGTGGTTATGGGTGAAATGCTGCTCTTGCAGCGACCCGAACGCCGAATGGGGAAACGCACGACGCCAGGCCCCGGTGTAATAGCGCGGGGTATCACCCTCCAGCGCATTGACGATCGCGTCCAGTTTCGGCACCCAGCTGACTTTGGTATCGCGCGAGTTCCACACCAACCCCAGCTTGCCGCCAGGTTTTAGCACTCGCGCGATCTCGGTCAGCGCTTCGCGGCTGGCAAACCAGTGAAAGGCTTGCGCGCAGATCACCACGTCCACCGAAGCATCTGGCAGCGGCAAATCCATGGCGGTGCCGTTGACGGCCAGCACTTCGGGAAGCGCTTCAGACAATTTGTCGAGCATCTGTGGCACCGGTTCCACGGCGATCACCTGGGCGCCGGTCACCACCAATCGAGCGGTGAATTTGCCGGTGCCGGCGCCCAGGTCGATCACGGTTTTATCCGCGTTCAAACCCAATGTATCCGTCAGCCAGTCGGCCACTTGCGGCGGGTAATCCGGACGACCGCGCACGTAGGTGTCGGCACCGGTCTTATAGCCCGCGGCGGCGGCGTGATGGACCTGATCTTTCATGGCAGCGCTCCAGATCGACAACGAATGCTGTCGAGCATAGCGCCTCGATTTGAGCTGTCATTGCAAAGACCGTCAAAAAGAAATGAATAATTGTTCACCCAGCGGTGTTCACTTCTTATCGCCCATGAGAACCGCCCATGAACAGCCCGAACCTGAACTCGCCGATACGTTACGATCGCCTGACCATGACCCTGCACTGGCTGACCGCGTTGCTGGTGATCGGTATGTTCGCCAGCGCGCAGATCTGGGAGCAACTGGCCAAGGGCACGCCGCTGCGCAAAGAGTTGCAGTCGCTGCACATTTCCTGCGGCATTCTGCTGGCGGTAATCGTTATCGGCCGACTGCTGTGGCGCCTGTCCCGTGGCCGGCGTTTGCCGCCAGCGAATCAGGTGTCATGAACATTCTGGCGAACACCGCGCACCTGGCGCTCTATGCCTTGTTGCTGAGCCAGATTGTGTTGGGTTTTATGTTGCGCTGGGCGCAGGCAGAGCCATTCAACTTTTTCGGCCTGTTCGATGTCCCAACATTGATCACCTTCGATAAAAGCATGAAGTCAGTCTTTGGCGGCCTGCATGAACAAGTGGCCTGGGCCATCGTGATACTCGCTGGATTGCACGCGATCATGGCGCTGGTTCACCACTACGGCCTGCGGGACAACACGTTGCGCCGGATGCTGCCGGGGCGTGATTCGAACTGAAACGCATCAATCTGTGGAGCATTGCCCATGAACATCCGTGTCGCAGCTTTTACGGCCCCGCTGTTGCTTGCGGTCGCGCTGTCCGGCTCACTTGCCTTCGCCGAAGGTGACGAAGAAGAGCCGGCCAAACCCAACTGCCCCAAAGGCCAGGTCTGGGACAGCAAGCAGCAGAAATGCCTCATGAAAAACAGCAGCCTGGTCCCGGACGCCGACCGCACCAACTACGCCTATCGCTTGGCCAAAGACGGTCGCTACGAAGAAGCCCTGGCCCTGCTCGACACCTTGAAACAGCCAAACACCGCCAAGGCCTTGAACTATCGCGGTTATGCCACGCGTAAACTGGGGCGCACCGATGAAGGCATCGATTACTACCTGCAATCGGTGAAGCTCGATCCGCAGTATGCGCAAGTGCGCGAATACCTCGGCGAAGCCTACGTGATCAAAGGCCGACTGGACCTGGCTCAGGAGCAGTTGCAGCAGATCAAATCCATCTGCGGCAGCACTACCTGCGAGGAATATCAGGACCTGGCTGAAGCCATCAACGATTCTTCGAAAACCTGACACCTACCAACGCGCACGGAGGTCGCCATCGCCAGCGATCAGGCAATACGGGCAGAATTGGGCCAGCACCTGGCGCGTTTATGGCGCTACGGTCTGCTGTTGTCCCGGCAACGGCATGTCGCCGAAGACCTGGTGCAGGCAACCTGCGTGCGGGCGCTGGAACGTGCCGGCCAGTTCGAACCGGGCACCCGCATGGATCGCTGGCTGCTGAGCATTCTGCATTCGATCTGGCTCAACGAAGTCCGTGCTCGACGGGTACGCCACGGTCAGGGGCTGATGGATGCCGACAACACCTTGTCGTTCGACGGTGAATACGCGGCGCAGACCCATGTGTTCGCGGCGCAGATCATCCGGCGCGTCGATGCGCTGCCCGAAGCCCAGCGGGAAACGGTGTATCTGGCCTATGTCGAGGGTTTGTCCTATCGCGAAGTCGCCGAGGTGCTGCAAGTACCCATTGGCACCGTCATGAGCCGCCTGGCCGCCGCGCGCGGGAAACTGGCCGAGTATCCGCCATTGCACGCCGTGCCGAACCCTTCCACCGGAGAACGTCCATGAAAGCGATACCCTCGGATGAGCAACTGGTGGCTTACCTCGACGACCAGCTCGACAGCGAGCAACGATCACACATCGACACCGCCATCCTTGATGACCCGACGCTCAACCTGCGCCTGCAATGGCTGGCCCGCAGCAGCCTGCCGTTCAAGGACGCCTACGATGAGTTGGGTCGACAGGCGCCCGTGGATCGACTGCAAGCCATGCTCGACACCTTGCCTGCACCCGCGCCAGCACCACTCAGTCGCCGCTGGTTCCTCGCGGCGGCCGCCGGGCTTGTGATGAGCGGCGTGGTGGCGGATCGGCTGTTCCTCGGCTGGCAGTTGAGCCAGGAAAAGAACAACTGGCGCGGGTTGGTGGCCGACTACATGTCGCTCTACGTGCCGCAAACCCTGGAACACCTGCCCAACGACGAAGCCGCCCAACGTGCGCAACTGCGAACCATCGATGCACGCCTGGGGCTGAATCTGTTGCCCGGCCAACTGGCCTTGCCGCGCCTTGAGCTCAAGCGCGCGCAGATCCTCGAATATGATGGCGCGGCCATTGCCCAGATTACCTATCTGGACCCGGCGCACGGCCCGATGGCGCTGTGCATCACCCGCTCCAACAGCGGCAGTCAGCATTTTGCCCATGAACGCCGGCACGGGATGAATGTTGTCTATTGGGCCGGCATGGAGCACGCCTGGATGCTGATCGGGCGTAACCCGGCGGCGGCACTGGAAGACATGGCCAAGGTGTTGCGAAGCCGGATCAGCGCCTGACACTCCACGCTGTCGGATAAGTGACTACTGCGCAAATTCAAACCGGCGTCGGCAACCACAACCGGAACCGCGCCCCGCCCAATGGCGATGCTTCAACGGTAAGCGTACCGCCCTGGGCTTCCAGTGCCCGGCGACTGATTGCCAGTCCCAACCCGAACCCGCCGGTCGCCCGGTCGCGACTTCGGTCCAGTCGATAAAACGGTTCGAAAATCCGCTCACGCTCGTCATCCGGAATACCGATCCCGTCGTCGTCCACCCAAATCTCGCAGCCCTTGGCACACACCCGCACGCCAATCTGAATGCGTTTTTCGCAGTAACGCATGGCGTTGCGCAGCAGGTTCTGCAGCGCGCGGGCGGTCAGGCGCGGGTCGAGGCTGAAGCGTTCGAGTTGGCCGTGAAGCAGCACGTCGATGACGATCTCCGGGGATTCCAGTTCTTCGTCGACGCTGCCGAGGATGCTGTCGATGAATTCATCCAGCGACACTTCAACCTGCTCCAACAACCGCGCCGGGTTTTGCAGGCGGCTGTAGGACAGCAGTTCCAGCACCAGTTCGTCCAGTTCGCGAATGTGCGCGACCAGGCCTTGCAGGCGTTCGCGACTGGCGACCGGCAAGTCGTCGGAGAGCGCCAGCGCCAAGCCGAAATCCAGCCGCGTCAGGGGCGTGCGCAGTTCGTGGGACACCGCGTTGAGCAAGTCCCGCTGCTGGTTCAGCAGGTTCTCGATATCGCCGGCCATGGTGTCGAAAACAGTGGCCAGGCTACCAATGTTGGAGTGGCCGGAGATCTGCGTGCGCTCACTCAAGTGGCCTTTGCCGAAGCGCTCCGCGGTGCCCTTGAGGCGTTCCAGATCGCGCCAGTGCGGGCGCAGCCACAGCAACAGGCAGGCAAGCATGGTCGCGCCGATCAGGACGTTGATGCTCCAGTACAACAGACTGACGTCCATCGGGTCCGGCGGCACGACCATTTGCACCACCGTCTGTTCGTTCAGCGGCGACACCGCGAGCGTCCGCCAACCCCAGTCGCCAATGCGCACGACGTTCTCGCCACGCTGCAAACGTTCCCGCTCATCGAGGGAAAAATCGGCATCGTCCTTGCCGCTCAGCACGATGTGCAGCGGCTGGAACTCCTTGTCCATCTCGGCCGCCAAGGCCGGCCATTGTGCCTGGGGCACGGCGTGAAACTGCTTGACGATCAGCGTTTGCAGCCCTCGGGAATAGTCGAGGTTGTAGCTGACAAAACGTTCGTGGAAGACCTTGATCACCAGGTCTGGTACCAGGTAGATCGCCGCGCTGAACGAGACAATCGTCACCAGGTACAGGCGAAAGAGGATTCTGAACATGACTTCAGCATTCCCACTCGGAACGGCTGAACAGGTAACCCTTGCCCCACACCGTCTTGATCTTGCGCGCCTCGCCGGCGTGGTCGTCGAATTTGCGCCGCAACTTGGAAATCGCCACGTCCACCGAGCGGTCGGTGCCGTTGAACTCGATGCCGCGCAGGCGTTGCAGAATCTGGTCGCGGCTCAGCACTTCACCGGCATGCCGGGCCAGCACCACCAGCAGGTTGTATTCGCCGCTGGACAGCTCCACCAATTGGTCGCGCCAGGTCACGGTGCGCTCGGACAGGTCAATGCACAGGTTGCCCATCAGAATGCGGTCGTTGGCCGTCTGCGGTTCGCTGAGGCTGCTGCGCCGCAGCAAGGTCCGCACCCGGGCCAGCAATACTCGCGGCTCGCAGGGCTTGGTGACGTAGTCGTCAGCGCCCATTTCCAGGCCCAGCACCTGATCGTGGCTGTCGTCGCGGGCGGTGAGCATGAGGATTGGTAACGTCGCCGAATCGGCGCGCAGCAAGCGGCAGACTTGCAGGCCGTCGAGACCGGGCAGCATCAGGTCGAGGATCACCAGGTCCGGCGGATTGACCCGCGCACGCTCGCGCACATGGTCACCGCGGCCGATCACGCTGACGGAATAGCCGTTGCGTTCCAGGTAGCTGGCAATCAGTTCGGCGAGCGCGGTGTCGTCTTCGACCAGGAGGATGTTGGGCATGGGTGTTTCCAGAAAGTGCTGTGGCGTCTGTTCCGGCCTCTTCGCGAGCAAGCCCGCTCCCACAGGGGACCGCATTTCAACTGTGGGAGCGGGCTTGCTCGCGAAGGCGGCCTGACAGGCGCAATAAAATTCAAGGCCTGCAGGATATACGCCCTCGCCCACCCCTGAGTAAAACCCTTACACAATTTCACACAGCCCCTACAAAGCTTCACCGCTACCCTCGCCCCCTCCCCGTAGGATGCTGGGGGTCATTATTGGGGTATTTACATGTCGAAGAAACTGCTTGCCAGGCTCAGCCTGATTGCACTGGCATTGACGCTGAGCGCTTGTGACAAGGCCTCGACCGCCGAAGAACAGGCGCCACTGGCCACGGTTCGCATCGAGACCGTCGAAGCCCGGCCGTTGTCCATCAGCAGCGAACTGAGTGGGCGGATTGCGGCACCGCGCATCGCCGAAGTCCGCGCCCGGGTCGCCGGTGTGGTGTTGCAACGGGCGTTCCGCGAAGGCAGCGACGTGAAAAAAGGCGATGTGCTGTTCCGCATCGACCCGGCGCCGTTCAAGTCCGACCTGGACAGTGCCGAAGCCTCGCTACGCAAGGCCGAAGCCAACGCGTTTCAGGCAAAACTGCAAGAGCAGCGTTACGCCCAGTTGATCGAAGGCAACGCCATCAGCGGCCAGGATTACGACAACGCCCGAGCCAGCGTCCGGCAAACCGCGGCCGACGTCGCCGCCAACAAAGCCGCCGTGGAGCGGGCGAAACTGAATCTGGGTTACGCCACCGTCACGGCGCCGATTTCCGGCCGCATCGGCCGCGCGCTGGTCACCGAAGGCGCCTTGGTCGGGCAGAACGAAACCACGCCGCTGGCCTTGATCCAGCAACTGAACCCGATCCACGCCGACCTCACCCAATCGACCCGCGAACTCAATGACCTGCGCCGGGCTTTCCGCTCCGGTCAGTTGCAGGAAGTGGGTCAGGGTCAAGTCAAAGCCACGTTGATCCTGGACGACGGCAGCCTATACCCGTTGCCGGGCAAGCTGCTGTTCACCGACATCACCGTAGACCCCGGCACCGGCCAGATCATCCTGCGCAGCGAATTCCCCAACCCGGACCTCGACTTGCTACCAGGCAGCTTCGTACGCGTGCGCCTGGAACAAGCCGTCATCCAGCACGGCATCAGCGTGCCGCAACGGGCCATTCAGCGTGACAGTGCCGGTATCGCCCAGGTGCTGGTGCTCGACACCGAGCAGCGGGTCGGCCAGCAACCGGTCGAACTGGGGGCGGTGCAGAACGATCGCTGGATCGTCACCGCCGGCCTCAAACCCGGCGACCGCATCGTCACCGAAGGCCTGCAGCACGCCCGTCCCGGCGAGAAAGTGCAGATCGACAATTCCCCTCTTCCACTCGCCCAGGTTTCTGGTCAGTAAGCAGGACGCTTTTTTATGCCGCAGTTTTTTATCGACCGCCCGGTGTTCGCCTGGGTGGTTGCCCTGTTCATCCTGCTGGCCGGCGCCTTGGCCATTCCGCAGTTGCCGGTGGCGCAATACCCCAACGTCGCGCCGCCGAAAGTCGAAATCTACGCCGTGTACCCGGGTGCTTCGGCGCAGACCGTGGACGAAAGCGTGGTCAGCCTGATCGAAGAAGAACTCAACGGCGCTGACCACCTGCTGTATTTCGAATCCCAAAGCAGCCTTGGCAGCGCCACCATCACCGCGACGTTCCAGCCCGGCACCGACCCGGAAATGGCCCAGGTCGATGTGCAAAACCGTCTCAAGGTTGTCGAGTCGCGTTTGCCTCAGGCCGTGACGCAACAAGGCTTGCAGGTGGAGAAAGTCTCGGCCGGTTTCCTGCTGTTGATCACCCTCACTTCCAGCGACGGCAAGCTCGACGACGTAGCGCTCAGCGATTACCTGGCGCGCAACGTGATGAACGAGATCAAGCGTCTGGACGGTGTCGGCAAGGCGCAGTTGTACGGTGCTGAACGGGCGATGCGGATCTGGATCGACCCGCAGAAGCTGATCGGTTTCAACCTGACACCGGCCGACGTCAACGCCGCCATCGTCGCGCAGAACGCCCAGGTCTCGGCTGGCAGCATCGGCGATTTGCCGACCCGCACCACCCAGGAAATCACCGCGACCATTCTGGTCAAAGGTCAATTATCGACCCCGGAAGAGTTCGCCGACATTGTGCTCAAGGCCAATCCAGACGGCTCCACAGTGCGCGTTGGAGACGTGGCGCGGGTCGAGATCGGCAGTCAGGAATATCAGTTCTCCACCCGTTTGAACGGCAAGCCCTCGACCGCCGTCAGCGTGCAACTGGCGCCGGGCGCCAATGCCCTGAGCACCGCGACGCTGGTGCGGGCGAAGATGGATGAACTGGCGCGCTACTTCCCGCAGGGCGTCGAATACAAGATCCCGTACGACACTTCGCCCTTCGTCAAAGTCTCGATCACCAAAGTGGTTTACACCCTCGGCGAGGCGATGTTGCTGGTGTTTGCGGTGATGTACCTGTTCCTGCAAAACATCCGCTACACGCTGATTCCGACCCTGGTGGTGCCGGTGGCATTGATGGGCACCTTTGCGACCATGTTGGCGTTGGGGTTCTCGATCAATGTGCTGACCATGTTCGGCATGGTGCTGGCCATCGGCATTCTGGTGGACGACGCGATTGTGGTGGTGGAGAACGTCGAGCGAATCATGGCCAGCGAAGGCCTGTCGCCCAAGGAAGCGACGCGCAAAGCCATGAAGCAGATCACCGGGGCGATCATCGGCATCACGCTTGTCCTGGTGGCGGTGTTCATTCCGATGGCGTTCATGCAGGGTTCGGTCGGGGTGATTTACCGGCAATTCTCGTTGTCCATGGCCACCTCGATCCTGTTCTCGGCGTTCCTCGCCCTGACCTTGACCCCGGCGCTGTGCGCAACGTTGCTCAAGCCGATTGCCAAAGGCGAGCATCATGAGAAACGAGGTTTCTTCGGCTGGTTCAACCACCGCTTCGAGCAACTGACCGCGCGCTATCAGGGCTGGGTCGCCTACGCGTTGAAACGCAGCGGTCGCTACCTGTTGATCTACGGCGTGCTGCTGATCGGTCTGGGGTTGTGCTTCAGTCGTCTGCCGTCGTCGTTCCTGCCGGTGGAGGATCAGGGTTACACCATCACCGACATTCAACTGCCACCGGGCGCGAGCAAGAACCGCACGGTGCAGGTGGTCGAGCAGATCGAAGCGCATAACGCCACGGAACCGGGCGTCGGTGACAGCACGGTGATTCTCGGTTTCAGCTTCTCCGGCAGCGGCCAGAACGCGGCACTGGCGTTTACCACGTTGAAGGACTGGTCTGATCGCGGCAGCGACGATTCGGCAAGTTCAATTGCCGACCGGGCCAACATCGCGCTGAGCCAGATCAAGGACGCCGTGGCCTTCGCCGTATTGCCGCCACCGGTTGACGGCCTCGGCACGTCCAGCGGTTTCGAGTTCCGCTTGCAGGATCGCGGCGGCCTCGGCCATGCCACGTTGATGCAGGCGCGCAGCGAGTTGCTGGCGGCCGCCGAGAAAAGCCCGATCCTGATGAACGTGCGCGAAAGCGCCCTGGCTGAAGCGCCGCAGGTGCAACTGATGGTGGACCGCAAACAGGCCAACGCGTTGGGCGTGTCCTTTGCCGACATTGGCAACGTGTTGTCCACCGCCGTCGGTTCGGCCTACATCAACGACTTCCCCAATCAGGGGCGGATGCAGCGGGTGGTCGTTCAGGCTGAAGGCGATCAGCGCAGCCAGGTGGCCGATCTGCTGAAGATCAACGTGCGCAACAGCAACGGGAAAATGGTGCCGTTGTCGGCCTTCGTCCAGGCCACATGGACCCAGGGCCCGGCACAGTTGACCCGTTACAACGGCTACCCGGCGATCAGCATTTCCGGTGAACCGAAGCCCGGCTACAGCACCGGCGAAGCCATGGCCGAAATCGAACGGCTGGTGGCGCAAGGGCCGGCAGGGTTGGGTCAGGAGTGGACCGGGTTGTCGTTGCAGGAACGCTTGTCCGGCAGTCAGGCGCCGATCCTGCTCGGTTTGTCGCTGTTGATCGTGTTCCTGTGCCTGGCGGCGTTGTATGAGAGTTGGTCGATTCCGACCTCGGTGCTGCTGGTGGTGCCCCTCGGTGTGCTCGGCGCGGTATTGGCCGTGACGTTGCGCGGGATGCCCAACGATGTGTTCTTCAAGGTCGGGCTGATCACCATCATCGGGCTGTCGGCGAAAAACGCGATCCTGATCATCGAGTTCGCCAAGAGCCTGTACGACGAAGGCCACGACCTGATCGACGCCACCCTGCAAGCCGCGCGCCTGCGACTGCGGCCGATTGTCATGACCTCCCTGGCGTTTATCCTCGGCGTGGTGCCGCTGGCGATTGCCACCGGTGCCAGCTCGGCGAGCCAGCAAGCCATCGGCACCGGGGTGATTGGCGGGATGATCACCGCGACATTGGCGGTTGTGTTCGTGCCGGTGTTTTTTGTGGTGGTGATGAAGTTGGTGCGCAAGCGGCATGAACATACCTAACCAACACCACCGACCCAATGTGGGAGCGAACCTGCTCGCGAAGACGGACAGTCAGTCAACATTGATGTTGAATGTGATGGCCTCTTCGCGAGCAGGCTCGCTCCCACAGGGTGTTTCACCGGTTTCAAGGTTGTAGCACCTGGGCTAAGGTGTTTGCACAGCCCCGACCATCGAGTCTCCATGCCCTTCCTCGCCCGCACCCACCCTCGCCTGTCCGCCGCTGCCACGCTCGGCATCGCGGTGGGCATTCTGGCGCCGGCCGATTCGATCATCAGCAAAATCCTCTTCGGCTGGAATGCCGGGGTCTGGACTTACCTGATCCTGATGTTCTGGCTCACCGCGCGCGCCAAAGCGCCGGACGTGAAGCGCATTGCCGAGGTCGAAGACGAAAACGCCGGGCTGGTATTGTTGGTGGTGTGCATCGCCGCCATTGCCAGCCTGGCGACCATCGCCTTCGAACTGGCCGGCAGCAGGGACCTGGAAACCACCCGCAAGTTGCTGCATTACGGTTTCACGGCGCTAACAGTGATCGGTTCATGGCTACTGATCGGGGTGATTTTCAGCGTGCATTACGCCCGCCTGTTCTACACCTGGGACGGCAAGGACCCGGCGCTGCGTTTCGCTGAAGGTCTGGAAACGCCCAATTACTGGGACTTCCTGTATTTCTCGTTCACCATCAGCGCGGCGGTGCAGACGTCCGATGTCGGCGTCGCGACCCGTGATCTGCGCAAGATTGTGCTGGCGCAGTCGCTGATCGGTTTTCTGTTCAACACGGCGATTCTCGGGTTCTCGATCAACATCGCGGCGGGTCTTTTCAACTGAGCCCCTGCACAAACGTTCTAGTCATCGCCCTCGACGCAGGCGTTAAATAGATCGGCAATCCGCCTCACAGGTGCAGCATGACTTCTCACAACTGGATCGATCTGGCCCAGGACGCCGACACCGGCATCGAGACCCTGCGCGCGCATTTCGAAGGTCACGCCTACGATCCGCACTGGCATGACAGTTATCTGGTGGGCGTCACCGAGCAAGGCGTCCAGCAATTCCACTGTCGGCGGGCGAAGCACCAAAGCACGCCGGGCAAAGTGTTTTTGCTGGAGCCGGGCGACATCCACGACGGCGACGCCCCGACCGAAGACGGTTTCACTTACCGCATGCTGTACCTCGATCCGCAGTGGCTGACGCGCGAACTCAGTGCCGTGTTCGAGAATGCCCCCGACAACAGTCAGTTGAGCTTTGCCAAAACCCTGACGACCGACGTGCAACTGGCCCACGCCACCAGCCTGGCGTTTCAGACCCTGCATCATGGTGAATTGAAGATCGTCCGCCAGACCGCCCTCGACAACTTGCTCGAACGCCTGACCAGTCATCTGCATTGGCGCGCTCGATATGGCGAAGACCCGCGCCTGCCGTTGGTGGCGCAAAAGGCCCGGGAATATTTGCACGCCAATGCGCAATTCGATATTGGCCTCGACCAACTGGCCGCCGCCACGGGTGTCGACCGCTTCCGCCTGACTCGCGCCTTCAAGGCTGCCTATGGCATGGCGCCCCACGCGTACCTGGTGCAATTGCGCTTGGCCACGGCCCGACGCATGCTGGCCCGTGGCGAACAACCGGCAGCGGTGGCCATGGAGTTGGGATTCGCCGACCAGAGCCATCTGGGGCGCTGGTTCGTGCGCGCCTACGGCCTGACCCCGGCGCTGTATCGCAAGCGCTGCTCAAATCTTCCAGACAGGTAACCCCGCAGGTTGTGAAGATCGATCGACCTGATCTTCACCGGAGTTTGCCTGCGATGCTGTCTTCTTTCCCGACGTTGTTGCCCTTCTTGCTGTTTGCCTTTGTCGCCTCGATCACTCCCGGCCCGACCAATATTCTGGTGTTGAGCAACAGTGCCCGATTCGGCTTGGCGGCTGCCGTGCCAATCATCTTCGGCGCCTGTGCCAGCGCCGCAACCATTGTGCTGTTGGTCGGCACCGGAGCCGGTTCGTCGCTGACCGCGTTGCCCGCTCTGCAAAGCGCAATGCAGTGGGTCGGCGTGGCCTGGCTGACTTACCTGGCCTGGCAGATTTTCAGCGCGCCGGCCGCTGCCGTCACAGCTCAGGACACCGCAGCCCGACTCGGCTTGGTGGGCGCCGCCAGCCTGCAATTGATCAACCCGAAAACCTGGATGATGGCGCTGGCGGTCGTCAGTGTGTTCGCGGGGAACGGCGAACATCGCGTGGGTCACGTGGCGTACCTGTCACTGGCGTTTTTCCTGATTTCCCTGCCGTGCCTGGGTGCCTGGGCGCTGCTGGGTGCAGGGTCCGCGCGGTGGTTGCGCTCGCCCCGGGCGATGCAGCGATTCAATCGCTGCATGGCGTTGTTGTTGCTGGGATCGGCGTGGCTGAGTGTGCTGGCTTGATCACCACCCGTCGGCATTTATCGCGTCATGGTGAATCGAGCACTTGACGGCGCATTTGCTTTTGGTGTCTTCTGAAACCGGTTTCAGCGCTAGGCGCCAAACCTTATAAATCCAATAAAAAGGTTTCAGACCGTGAACGATTTTTCCGCCGCCCAGCGCAGCCGCGTGACCATGCTCGACGTGGCCGAACACGCCAAGGTCTCCAAGGCCAGCGTCTCGCGGTTCATCGGCGACGACCGCGCCCTGCTCTCCGACGCGATTGCCCTGCGCATCGAGCAGTCGATTGCCGAATTGGGCTATCGCCCGAACCAGATGGCCCGTGGTCTGAAACGCGGCCGCACCCGCCTGATCGGCATGCTTGTCGCCGATATCCGTAACCCTTATTCGATTGCCGTGATGCACGGGGTGGAAACCGCCTGCCGTCAACACGGCTACAGCCTGGTGGTGTGCAACACCGACCGCGATGACGAGCAGGAACGCCAGCACCTGGCCCTGCTGCGCTCGTACAACATCGAAGGCCTGATCGTGAACACCCTTGGCCACCACCGCGATGAATTGCGCGAACTGCATCGGGAAATGCCGCTGGTGCTGGTGGATCGCAAGGTCGAGCAACTCGAAAGCGATCTGGTCGGGCTCGACAACCCGGCGGCGGTCGAGATGGCCCTCGCGCATCTTGAACAGCGCGGCTATCGCGACGTGCTGCTGGTGACTGAACCGTTTGACGGCACCAGTTCGCGGATCGAGCGGGTCAGCAGTTTCAAGGCGCAGATCGCCCAGCGCCCGGCGCTGCGCGGCACGCTGATCGAAACCGGCAGCGAATTGACTGCACAGTTGAAAACCTTTCTCGATTCACCAGGGTCCGGCCCGAAGGCGCTGTTTTGCGCGAACGGGATTGCGGCGCTGGCCAGTACTCATTCGCTGCGTGAACTCAAGTGCAACCTGTTCGAGGACGTCGGCCTGATCGCCCTGGATGATCTGGATTGGTATCCGTTGGTGGGCAGCGGCATCACCGCCCTCGCCCAGCCCACAGCCGAGATTGGCGCCAGTGCGTTTGAGTGTTTGCTCAAGCGCTTGCGCGGGGATGACGGTCCGGTGCGGACCCTGGATTTTTCGGCGAGGTTGATTGTAAGGGGGTCGACCTTTGGGAATGCTCGGTGAATGTACCGGCCTCTTCGCGGGCAAGCCCGCTCCCACAGGGATTGCAGGTGTACACACAATATTCATACAACTCAGAAACCTGTGGGAGCGGGCCTTGCCCGCGAAGAGGCCCGAAAGATCAACACAAAATCTCATCCTTTTTTTTTGAACAAAAATGAAACCGGTTTCAGAGGTAGAAAAACAATGAACAAACCACCCGTTTCCATCAGCCTGTCGAGCTACGGCGCCGACCTTGTGCGCCAGCGCGGCCAGGGCAGTTTCATCGAGGTACTGGCCGCTGCAGGCGCCACCCACATCGAATGGCGCGAAGAACTGCTGACCGTCGAAGACCCTGCACAACTGGCCGCCGCTACCCAGGCCAATGGCCTCGACAGCGTGTATTCCTCGCCGATGGAATTGTGGCTGGCCGGCCAGTCCAAACCCAATCCACAACTGATCATCGCATTACAGCGCGCCGAGGCTTTCGGCGCCCAATGGCTGAAAGTGTCGCTGGGCTATTTCACCGACAACAATGACCTGCAAACCCTGGCTCGCACCCTCGCGCAGAGCCCGGTGCAACTGTTGGTGGAAAACGATCAGACCTTGCACGGCGGTCGCATCGAACCCTTCCAACGGTTTTTCGCCCAGGTCGAGCAACACAACCTGCCGATCAAAATGACGTTCGATATCGGCAACTGGCACTGGCAAGACCAGTCGGCCAACAGCGCCGCGCGATTGCTCGGACGCCACGTCGGCTATGTGCATTGCAAAGCAGTAACACGCCGCGACGGCGGCAAACTGGTCGCCATACCGCCCGCCGTCAGTGACCTGCATTTGTGGGAACAACTGCTGCGGCATATGGCCCACGGCGTCATGCGCGCGGCGGAATATCCGCTGCAAGCTGACGACCTGGTGCAGTTGACCACCGAGCATGTCGCTACCCTCGCCCGCCTCGGTCAAACCCGCTTGGAGAGCGCTCATGTCTGAGATCGATATTCTGTCGTTCGGCGAAACCATGGCGATGTTCGTCGCCGAGCAAAATGGTGATCTGGCGAGCATCGGCCATTTCCACAAACGCATTGCCGGGGCCGACTCCAATGTCGCCATCGGCCTGTCGCGACTGGGGTTTAACGTGGCGTGGCTGAGCCGGGTCGGCGCCGATTCGTTGGGCCGTTTCGTGATCGACACCCTGGCTAAAGAAGGCCTGGATTGCAGCCACGTCGCCACCGATTCCGTGCACCCCACCGGCTTTCAGCTCAAGTCGCGCACCGACGATGGCAGCGATCCGGTGGTCGAGTATTTCCGTCGCGGTTCGGCAGCCAGTCATCTGTCGCCACAGTCGATCGTTCCTGAATTGCTGAAGGCGCGGCACTTGCACGCCACCGGTATTCCTCCGGCGCTGTCCGCATCGGCCCGGAAAATGTCGGTCGAATTGATGACCCGCATGCGCGATGCCGGGCGCAGCGTGTCCTTCGACCCGAACCTGCGCCCGAGCCTGTGGGCCAGCGAGCAACAGATGATCACCGAGATCAACCGACTCGCCGCCCTCGCCCATTGGGTGCTGCCGGGCTTGAGCGAAGGCCGCTTGCTGACCGGTTTCGAAGACCCGGCCGACATCGCAGCGTTTTACCTCGACCAGGGCGCCGAAGCCGTGGCGATCAAACTGGGCCCGCACGGCGCTTATTACCGTACGCATCTGGATCAGGGTTTCGTGGCGGGCGTGCCGGTGGAAACGGTGGTCGACACGGTCGGCGCCGGCGATGGCTTTGCCGTCGGCATGATCAGCGCCCTCCTGGAAAACCACAGCTTTGCCGACGCCGTGAAGCGGGCCAACTGGATTGGCAGCCGTGCGGTGCAGAGTCGGGGGGATATGGAGGGGCTCCCGACCCGCTCCGAAATGGATAGCGAATTTGAGGCCGCCTTCGCGAGCAGGCTCGCTCCCACAATGGGCCTGTGTTCACAAATTTAATGTGGGAGCGAGCCTGCTCGCGAAGAGGCCAGCTCAGTCACCAAAGTTTCAAACCGTTACCTGCTGCGACAAAAACAACAAGCTCAGGAGCACCACCATGAAAACCGCAACGCTCGCCACCCGCCGCTGGTGGTACATCATGCCCATCGTGTTCATCACCTACAGCCTGGCGTATCTCGATCGCGCCAACTATGGCTTCGCTGCCGCGTCCGGTATGGCAGCGGACCTGATGATCACACCAGGCCTGTCGTCGATGCTCGGCGCACTGTTCTTCCTCGGCTACTTTTTCTTCCAGGTACCAGGTGCGATCTACGCCCAGAAGCACAGCGTGAAGAAGCTGATTTTCGTCAGCCTGATCCTCTGGGGCAGCCTCGCGACCTTGACCGGGATCGTCTCCAACGCCTACTGGCTGATCGTCATCCGCTTCATGCTCGGCGTGGTCGAAGCCGCGGTGATGCCGGCGATGCTGATCTACCTGTGCCACTGGTTCACCCGTGCCGAACGCTCACGGGCCAACACCTTTCTGATCCTCGGCAACCCGGTGACCATGCTCTGGATGTCGGTGGTGTCGGGGTATCTGGTGCAGCATTACAGCTGGCGCTGGATGTTCATCATCGAAGGCTTGCCGGCGGTGCTCTGGGCGTTTATCTGGTGGCGTCTGGCCGATGACCGTCCGGCCCAGGCCAAGTGGCTCACCGACCAGGAAAAGCTCGATCTCGAAAGCGCCCTGGCCGCCGAACAGGTTGGTATCAAAGCAGTAAAAAACTACGCCGAAGCCTTCCGTTCGCCGAAAGTGATCATCCTCGCGTTGCAGTTTTTCTGCTGGAGCATTGGCGTCTACGGCTTTGTGTTGTGGCTGCCGTCGATCCTCAAGGCCGGCGCGCAAATGGACATGGTCGAAGCCGGCTGGCTCTCGGCGCTGCCGTACCTGGCCGCGGTGATTGGCATGCTGCTGGTGTCCTGGGGCTCGGACAAAATGCAGAAGCGCAAACGCTTCGTCTGGCCACCGCTGTTGATCGCCTCGATTGCGTTCTACGGTTCCTACGCCCTGGGCGCCGAACATTTTTGGTGGTCCTACACCCTGCTGGTGATCGCCGGGGCCTGCATGTACGCGCCTTACGGGCCGTTCTTCGCGATCATCCCGGAAATCCTCCCGGCCAACGTCGCGGGTGGCGCCATGGCGTTGATCAACAGCATGGGCGCGCTCGGTTCGTTCGGCGGTTCCTATCTGGTCGGTTACCTGAACAGCTCCACCGGTTCGCCCGGCGCGTCGTACCTGTTGATGAGCGGTGCGTTGATGCTCTCGGTGGTGCTGACGATTTTCCTCAAGCCCGGTGCCAGTGACCGGGTCGTGGCCAAGTCGGTTGCGAAGCCGCCGATGGCTGCTCATTCCTGAATTGATGTTGAGATGACTACGATGAAAAAGCAGGTTGTGCTGTACAAGAAACTCTCGCCGCTGCTGATGGCTCGTCTGCATGAGCAGACTGCAGTGACGCTGATCGACAACCTCAACGCGGACGGTCTGGCGCAACTGCGTGACGCCCTGCCCCACGCCCACGGCTTGCTCGGTGCCAGCCTGAAACTGGACGCCGAACTGCTCGACCTGGCGCCCGATCTGCAAGCGATCGCCAGTGTTTCGGTGGGCGTCGACAACTACGACATCGACTACCTGACCGAACGGCGCATCCTGCTGAGCAACACGCCTGATGTGCTCACCGAAACCACCGCCGACACCGGTTTTGCGCTGATCCTGGCCACCGCCCGGCGTGTGGTGGAACTGGCGAACATGGTTCGCACCGGCCAATGGAAGCGCAACATCGGCCCCGCGCAGTTCGGCAGCGATGTGCATGGCAAAACCCTGGGTATCATCGGCATGGGGCGCATCGGCGAGGCGCTGGCCCAGCGCGGGCACTTTGGTTTTGGCATGCCGGTGATCTACCACACCCACTCGCCAAAACCGGCGGTGGAGCAGCGATTCAACGCGCAATACCGCAGCCTGCCGGAGTTGTTGCAACAGGCTGATTTCGTTTGCCTGACGCTGCCGTTGACAGCGGAAACCGAAGGGTTGATCGGCGCGGAGCAGTTCGCCCTGATGCGTCCAGAGACCATCTTCATCAACATTTCACGGGGCAAAGTTGTGGACGAAGCAGCGCTCATCCAGGCCTTGCGTGAAGGCCAGATTCGCGCGGCGGGACTGGATGTGTTCGAGCGCGAACCGCTGAACCCTGATTCGCCGTTGTTGCAGTTGAACAACGTGGTGGCCACGCCGCACATTGGCTCGGCGACCCATGAGACGCGGGAGGCGATGGCCACGTGTGCGGTGGACAATCTGTTGGCGGCGCTGGCGGGTGAGCGGCCGGTTAATTTGGTGAATGTGGGGGCCTGGAAAGCCTGAGGATTTGGGTTGCCTGGGCTGGCCTCTTCGCGAGTAGGCTCGCTCCCAAATTGGATCAGCGTCGTCCCTGAGTTTTATGAACGACAATACCCTTGTGGAGTTGCTGCAGGCTGCGATCCTTTGATCTTGCTCTTGAAATCAAAAGAACGCAGCGTTCGGCAGCTCCACAGGTCGGTCATTGCGTTGTTAGTTCCATGGTCACCGACTCCGAAAAGCGCCCGGATATCCGCCAGCGTGCGAAAGGTCAGTAATGCCGGTTCGGAGTAGTTCCCGGAATAATCGTAGGCGCGGACTTTCACGGGGTATGACGTATCAGGTTTCAAACGCGTTACCCGCACGTTTCCAGGACTGCATATCCGTGAAGAAACCGGCTTTCGATTGTTTTCGAAAGTGCCGCTCATGTTTCAGCCTCCTGCCTAAACTGGATTCTTTATCAGAAAGCTGACTCAGTTAGTACCTATCAGAACTGATAGTTGTTTTCTGGAAAAACAGTAAGAACTGAAGACACCAGTCAGATAACCACGCTCGGCCGTGAAAAGATGGGATCAAAGAGGACTCGGTCCGACAGGATCCCCGTTCATCGGTTGCGGCGAAGTTTTTTGTGGATGCCCTTCACAGCAAGGCGGCTTTCGGGATGTCATTTTGTATCCCCGCACTTGCTGGTTCCGCATCTGCAAAAGGCGCCTCGAATCAAGCGTTTAATATCCAGGATGCTGGACGGAAAAATGTAGAGAAAACTCCTACTCACTGGGGAGCTTTGGCTGACAGCTCTTTTGATAAGGTCCTATTAAAGTCCCCGACCTGTAATTTCTGACAGGTTCCAAGACGATTTAATCGCGATATAAGGAAACCGTGCCTACAGCCCCTACACAGGTGCCTGAAGGACGGCCGCGCGAACCACGCCATTTTGTAGTAGGACGATTCCGCCGCGCCCACGCCGTCAATGATGATGAATGGGAGATTCATTATGTACAGCTCCACTACCGCATCAGTTCGATCATCAAAAACCCCGGTCAATTTCCAGCCTCAGGAGTGCAAGCAACCCCCTGCAATAAAACTCACCAACCGAGAAAGAGAAGTCTTGCAGTGGAGCGCCGCTGGCAAGTCTTCATGGGAGATCGGCCAGATCGTGCGCTGCACCGAGGCCGGTGTGAATTATCACTTTTGCAACATCCGCCGAAAATTCGGCGTGAGGTCACGCTGGATCGCCATGGCGATGGCGCTGGAACAAGGGCTGATCAAGATGCCTTGAGCCAGCCCCTCCTCAGTGGTCAGCGTGGCATTGACCCCTGTTGAGACCTTTCATGTATCTGGAACAGACGCCTCAAGCCTTATCTACAACGCCTGTCGTGGTGCTGCCGTACGCCTCCAGAATCATCGCCCACGGCACAAAAATATCGAACCCGGTGGATGGATTCGGGCCCACAGGTGTACCGGGTGTAAGCTCCAGGTCTTTCCATCTGACGACAATGGTGTCGGTGGATTTACCATTGGTTACTGGATCAACATGAACCATCACTCCGCCATTGATAATGTCCTCACGAAGCAGGTCACCACCAGTAGCGTCCGCCACTGTGGGCTTGGGCAACGGTACGGGCGGCAACGGCCCGAGTGCCACGGACATGAGCTCATATTGAGACAGCGCGCTGATGTTGCCGGCCTTGTCGATGAGGACGTAGCCTCCGCAACACATGCCGTCCCCCGCCGCGAGGAACTTGTCTTTGGGAATTCTCACCGTGCCGCCACCAAGAATTGCTTGTGGACCGATCAGATCGATATCGTCGGGATCCTGGGGCAGCTCACCTTTCAACCAACCGAAGGCGATTTGGGAGCCGACTGCATCGCCGGTCCAATTGGGAATCGTCGCTTCCAGGTAGTCATTCGTACCAAACGATGCATCGGTGATGGGTTGCGTGACGGTGAACACCATTTTGCTCGGAGGTGTCGCGCCATTCGGAGGGACCTTGTCGATATAGATGCGAACGCGGTTGGAGTAGTCCGTAGGCCCTTGATGGCTGACGTGTCGATATCTGAGGTCAAAGGGACCTTCATTTTCTTGATTCAGAAAGAATGTACTGGGGATCGTGAATTCCAAAGGCACCCAGGCATCACCACCGACATAGGAACGCTCTTGAAATGTTGACCATTCGTCACTGCCCCCGCGCGCATACTCGAGCCTGAAATAATCAATATCCAGGGGATCGTCCGGAAGTGTGCCAGCCCATGAGGTGATCGTTGTTTTTTGATCTGTGTTGAGCGTTGAGCGGTGAATCAACCCCTGTGCATCCCCAGCTATCACTATATGATTGACGTCCGGGTCCTGGACTATCAGTAGTTCAGCCCCGCCGGAGGTAGATTCACCTGCCATAAGCCTTTGTTCTTTTTTATCTGAACCTGCCATGTTGTCGCTCTCCGTATACACAACCTGGCGTCATGGACCCTCCATGACGCTTCAGTTCGAAAAGCAGACCGAGTCTCCCGGGCACTACCCAAACGCCATCCCGTCGTTCTGCGCGTGGGAGAAGTAAACAGTTTTTTTTTGAGGTGCGTAACTGTCAAAGTTGACAGGTACCCCCAGTTTTTTTTGCACTGGGGGAGCGTTTTTACGCAGGGATAAACAGGACGATAACGGCCTCAAAAACAAGCGAAAAACCTCAGGCCCGCCGCGCCTCCAGCAGCTCCGTCGCGCACAGCGCAATACGCCGGCAGGCATCCGCCAGTTTCAGCCGATCCACCACCAAACCAATGCGAATATGCCCCGCCGCACTGGGCCCGAACGCTTCACCGGCTAGCACCGACACGCCGTAGCCTTCCAACAGCCGCTCGGCGAAGTGCTGGGCCGACAACCCCGTGGGGCGCACATCGACCATCACGAACATCCCGCCATCGGGGCGAATCGCTCGCAAGCCGGAGCACAGATTGAGGCTGTCGCACACCAGGTCACGACGCTGGCGATATTCGTCACGCATCAGCGCCACTTCCGGCAGGTTTGCATCGAGGGCCAATTGCGCGGCGTTCTGAATGAAGTCCGGAATGCCGAACAGCATGCACAACGACAAATTCACCAGGTGTTCACACAAGGCTTTCGGCCCGATCACCCAGCCCACCCGCCAGCCGCTCATGGCGTGGGATTTGGACAGGCTGTTGATGGTCGCGGTGCGCTCGGCCATGCCCGGCAGGCTCGCCGGGCTGATGTGTTCGCCCTCGTACAGCAAGTCGCTGTAGACCTCGTCGCTGATCAACCACAGGTCATGACGAATGCACAGCGCGGCCAGCTCTTTCCAGATCGTCAATGACAGGCTGGCGCCAGAGGGGTTGTTCGGGCTGTTCAGTAAAATGGCGCGGGTCTTGGGCGTGATGAGTGCCGCCACGTCTGCTGGATCGACCCGAAAGCCGTTCTGTGGCCGCACCGGCACCGGTACGACTTTGGCCCCGCAGGCGCCGAACACGCCTTCATAGGTGACGTACATCGGTTCGGCCACGATCACTTCGTCGCCGGGGTCGAGCAGGCATTGCACCACCGAATACACCGCGCACTGCGCGCCCGGAAACACAATCACGTTCTCGGCATCCACCGCTTGGCCACTGCGCTGGCGATGACGCCTTGCAATGCTGTTGCGCAGCCCCTGACTGCCGCGCACCGCCGGGTAGTGCGTATCGCCGGCCAGCAAACTTTCGATGGCGGCCCAAACGATGGGCTGCGGGGTGTCGAAGTCCGGGTCGCCGATCGACAGCAGCAACACATCGACGCCCTGCTCACGCAACTCCAGCGCTCGATCGTGAATCTTCCAGGCCGCCGCTCCGTCACCGGCGATTCGTTGGGTCAAGGCTGAATAGCGCATGTCGTTCTCCTGCCGCGCGGGTTCCTAGCCTCAACCCTATCTCAAATCACGAACCGCGCCACCATCGCATTCAAGTCCACCGCCAATCGCGACAGCTCGTGGGTGGCGGCGCTGGTCTGGTTCGCACCGGCGGCGGACTGGGTGGCCAGGTCACGGATGTTCACCAGATTGCGATCCACCTCGCGTGACACCTGCGCCTGTTCTTCGGAAGCGCTGGCGATTACCAGGTTGCGTTCGTTGATCAAGTGGATCGACTGGGTGATCTGCTCCAAAGCGACACCGGCAGCGCGGGCCAATTCCAGGGTGTTTTGCGTGCGTTGGTTGCTTTGCTGCATCGACGAAACCGCTTCACCGGTACCGTTCTGAATGCCCGCCACCATTTTTTCGATTTCCTGGGTCGACTGCGCGGTGCGATGGGCTAAGGCGCGAACCTCGTCCGCCACCACGGCAAAACCGCGCCCCGCTTCACCGGCACGAGCGGCTTCGATGGCGGCGTTGAGTGCAAGCAAGTTAGTTTGTTCGGCGATGGCGCGGATCACGTCGAGTACCTTGCCGATATCACGTCCCTGCGCCGCCAGGCCTTCGATCATCAGCGAGGTGTTTTGCACGTCGTGGGTCATGGTCTGGATCGCATCGACGGTTTCCACCACGCGGTCGCGGCCTTCGCGGGCAGCCTGGGTCGACTGGTTCGAAGCCTCGGACGTGGACACCGCGTTGCGCGCGACTTCCTCCACGGCGGCGGTCATCTCGTTGACGGCGGTGGCGGCCTGTTCGATTTCGTTGTTCTGCTGTTGCAGCCCCCGAGATGCATCTTGGGTCACGGTGCTGAGTTCTTCGGCAGCAGCGCCCAACTGCGTGGCGGAACCGGCAATCTGTTCGATGGTTTTGCGTAGGCTGGTTTGCATCGCCGACAAGGCTTCGAGCAGGCGCGCCGGCTCATCCTTGCCGTCGACTTCAATGGTCTTGGTCAGGTTGCCGTCAGCGATGGTTTGCGCCGCCTGCACCGCTCGGTTCAGCGGCGTGACGATGCTGCGGGTCAGCAGCCACGCCAGCAGCACGGTCAGCAGCGCAGCAAACACCGCCACCGCGACGATGCCGGTGATGGCGTTGCTGAATTGCTCGCCCGCTTCGGCCGAGGCGGTCTTGGCATAACCGGTATTGAGCGCCACCAGTTTGTTGAGCTGCTCGCCCATCTGATCGGTGCCGTCCTTGATTCGCGTGTTGATCAGCGTGCGCATCTCATCGACTTTGTTTTGCCGCGACAGCTCCAGCATCTGGGTCTGCGCTTGCATGTAGTTGTCGAGGGTTGCGGTGAACGTTTTGTACAGCGCGGTCTCTTCCGGCTGGGCGGGCAACGCGGCGTAACTGGCTTGGGCGCTGCGAAGTTTATCGACGAGCACCCCGATGCGCGTTTGAGCTTCCTGCAGTGCCGTCGGCTCGCGGTTGACCAGCACCCGGAACGAGAGGATGCGCATGCGCAGGACATTTTCCGTCATGTTGCCCAGGAACCCGACGCTGGGCAGTTGCGTGCTTTCCATGTCCAGGGAGGCCTGGCGAATGAGGGTCATGCGGTTCACGGCAAACACGCCCAGCACAATGACCAGCAAGGCGATGAAGGCAAAACCGAGGAAGGCTCGAGGGGCGATGTTCAGATTGCGCAGGGACATAGGATGGCTCTCGGTGATTGAGGCGGCGAGCATCCTTGCAGTGAGCGCTGTCGGGCGGGCGCGGGCGCAGCCTTTCAACCGGGCGCCATTGTTGTAATAGGTGTGTGCGCCTATTCGTTGTATCGGCCAGGGTTGAGGTTTGTTTCAGGGGAAGGATGAAATATTTTTCAGAGGGCCAGGTGTGTTTCAACGGTGAAACACAACGCTGAGATTTTTCACGTAGAAGCAATGCACGACCGCTCGTTAAACATCGCCGTCGAGTGCTTGTTTAAGCGGCTTGTAAGTCACTTCCTGAAAGCTACAAGACCTTGCGCCGTTGCCTACGGGTACGCCAGAATCCGCCGGCTTGTGCGTCTTGGGGCTGCTCGGTAACTTAATTCGTGTCACTGATTGTCAGTGATCGGGTTTAGTAGCCCGGCTAAGGTTAAGCGGTCGCACGAGCATCATCAGTCAGGTAATCGCCTGCACTTTATGGCAGCTGTGCGCATGGCGTCCTCGGACGCGCCGGTTTTTGCTTTCCCTTGCCGGTCTACTAACTTGCGCACCGCTGCCACCACTTCGTTTAGTAGCGAAATGGTTGCGGCCCTACTACAGAAGGGATGCATCTATGTTCAAAGTTACGCCAAACCCGCCGGACACTGATCCGGCCTCCCCGTACGAACCCGATTCAAAAAAACTCAACGAAGCCGCCGAGCGCGCCCTCGACTTCCACTTCCCGTCGACGGCCGATATCAAAGCCACGCCGCGAACGCCCAGCACCCTGTTTACCGTCGACCCAGAAGCCACGACCGAAACCCTGGTGGTTTACTTGTGCGAGACGTTGGCCTCGGTCGATGTGATGGTCCATCACTTGGTGGACCTTCTGGACGGTGGCTCGCGCAATGTTCTGCTGGGCATTTCAAACAGCGTGATGCTGGCGGAGATCACCGCGAACCGGGTGCTGGATCAAATCGATCCACCGCAGTAGCCGTCAAGACCCAAACCTGTGGGAGCGAGCCTGATCGCGATGGCGGTGTATCAGCCAACATGACTGTTGAATGTACGACCGCCTTCGCGAGCAGGCTCGCTCCCACAGTGGATTTTGGCGTTCAGATGTTTACTGTCGGGCCATCCGCCAGACCCGAGCGATGTCCGTTGCCCGCTCACGCAACAAGCGCGGTGCTTCGGCGCACGCCTGTTCCAGCGTCATCGGCCCGCTCGCCAGGGCAAACGCGGCATCGATGCCATGGGCATACAGTTGCTGATACCCCTCCCCCAACGTGCCGGCAATCACGATCACCGGAACACCGTGCTTCCCGGCGATACGCGCCACGCCAAACGGCGTTTTGCCGCGCAGGGTTTGTGCATCGAAACGGCCTTCGCCAGTGATCACCAGATCGGCGCCGGCCACCGCTTGCGCCAGGCCCACCAGTTCGGCAACCACCTCAACCCCCGCCTTGAATTGCGCCCCGAGAAACGCCTTGGCGGCAAACCCGAGGCCGCCCGCCGCACCACTGCCTGGCTCTTCGCGCACGTCTTTGTTCAAGGCTGTTGCGCAGTGATCGGCAAAGTGCCCGAGGGCGCGATCCAGTTGTTCAACCTGCTCCGGCGACGCGCCTTTTTGCGGACCGAAAATCGCCGAGGCTCCGTGGGGGCCGCACAGTGGATTGTTCACATCGGCGGCGATGTCGAAGCGCACGCCGGTCAAACGCGGGTCGATGTCGCTCAGTTCGATGCGCGCCAACTGCCCAAGCGCCAGACCGCCCGGTGCCAGGGTCTGGCCTTGCGCGTCCAGCAGTTTCACGCCCAGGGCTTGCATCGCGCCTGCGCCGCCGTCATTGGTCGCGCTGCCGCCAATCGCCAGAATCACCCGTTGCGCGCCGGCATCCAGTGCCGCGCGGATCAGCTCGCCAGTGCCATAAGTGCTACTGACACAGGCATCGCGCTGCCCCACCGGGACCAACTGCAAACCACTGGCTTCAGCCATTTCGATGATCGCGGTGTGGTTGTGCGGCAACCAGCCCCACGCGGCATTCACCGTGGCGCCCAGCGGTCCGCGCACGTCGGTGCGGCGCAATTCGCCTTCGCACGCCGCCAGAATCGACTCGACCGTCCCTTCCCCGCCGTCGGCCATCGGGCATTTGATCAACTGCGCCTCGGGCCAGACTTCTGCCAAGCCGAGAGCAATGGCATCCGCCACACCTTGTGCACTGAGGCTGTCCTTGAACGAATCGGGGGCGATGACGATTTTCATGCGAATTCTCCAGTTCCAATGCCCTCATGCTGCCAGCAGGCCGAAACAATAACGCCGGTCCGCTGCACAAGTGGCATGGAGGATTATTGTTCATTGCCACAAAACCAGTGCTTTTTGTGGGAGCGGGCTTGCTCGCGAAGGCGGTGTATCAGCAACATAAATACTGGCTGACACGACGCCTTCGCGGGCAAGCCCGCTCCCACAGGTTCTGCGGTGGACACAAATATTGCGAACAACATCCATCAATTGTGGGAGCGGGCTTGCCCGCGAAGGCGGTGTATCAGCAACATAAACACTGACTGACACGACGCCTTCGCGGGCAAGCCCGCTCCCACAGGGAATGGTGTGTGGATTACGACTTTGCGTCTGTCTCGGGCAGGAGTTGCACGCCGAGGTAGAGCGCCAGCATCCCATCAAGCTTCAGCGGATCGACACCGCTGAGTTCGGCAATCCGCTCCATGCGGTAACGCAGGCTGTTGCGGTGGATACCCAAGGCATCGGCACAGGCCTGGCTCTGGCCGTCGTGATCGCACCAACTACGAAGGGTCGCCAGCAGTTGGCCGTTGTTGTCCTTGGCGATGACTTTGCGCAGCGGGTTGAGCAACTCGTCCAGCGCATCATCATTGCGGTGCCGCCAGAGCATCACCGGCAGTCGATAACGGTTGAGCGTGAGCAATCGGGAACCGGGCAACACATCACGTCCGTAAGCCAGTAAATCTCCGACCCGCCGATAGCAACGGCGCAAACCCGACAGTCCATCAGCCTGCCCGCCCACGGCGATGCGCAGGATGTTCCAGCCCAGGCCGTCAAGTTTTTCCAGCAGCCGATCATGCTCGATCGCCTGGTTGGCCGGTCGACACCAGAGCAACGAAGACTTGGCCGAACTCACGCACCAACTGTCCGGGTAGCGCGAGGTCAGCCAGGCACTGAGCGCCTCGACGGTTTGTCCCGGCCCGTGTTCCACCCCTAATTCGAACAGATACGGCACCCGCGTCATCTGCGGCTTGAGCCCTAGTTGTTGCGCTTCGTCGAGCAGTCGCGGCGAATCGCCACCCTCGCTGAGCAGCAACGCCAGCAGATCATCGCAACGCTGGCGCCGCCATTGCTGCTCGGCCTGCTGATTGCGCTGGCCCACCAGCATCTCGGCGGTCATGCGCACCAGTTCGGCATAGGTGCGCAATTGCTCGGGCTCGCCAGTGATGCCCAGCACGCCAATCAAACGTTGATCGAGCATCAACGGCAGGTTGATCCCCGGCTGCACGCCTTTCAAATGAATAGCGGTTTGCGCGTCAATCTCCACCACGCGCCCGTTGGCCAACACCAGTTGCGCGCCTTCATGACGAGTGTTGACGCGCTCGGGTTCGCCACTGCCGAGGATCAACCCCTGGCTGTCCATGACGTTGACGTTGTACGGCAGGATGGCCATCGCCCGGTCGACGATGTCCTGGGCCAGATCGTGATCGAGTTCGAACATAGCGGTGATCCTGAAAAGCGTGATGGGACGGGTTGTTCACCCGCACAGGCCTTGGCGGCAAACCCTGTGCTCAGGCACAAAGACAGCGGCCCCGAGGGTGGCCGAGACTCTCTGGGCGATCAACGTTACCCTTTGCATCGCAAAAAATCATAATAAAGAGAGAGCCCGCCATGTCACAGAGCGCCGCCGCTACCCAGGCCATCGTTGACGATAAAAACGCCGTCTACAAGCGCATTACCCTGCGTTTGATTCCCTTCATTTTCATCTGCTACTTGTTCAACTACCTCGACCGGGTGAACGTTGGATTCGCCAAATTGCAGATGCTCGATGCACTCAAGTTCAGCGAAACCGTGTACGGCCTCGGCGCCGGGATCTTCTTTATCGGCTACGTGCTGTGCGGCGTGCCGAGCAACCTGGCCCTGACCAGATTCGGCCCGCGCCGCTGGATCGCGCTGATGATGATCGTGTGGTGTTCGCTCTCGACCTGCCTGCTGTTCGTCACCACACCGACTGAGTTCTACACCTTGCGCCTGTTCACCGGTGCGGCCGAAGCCGGGTTCTTCCCGGGCGTGGTGCTCTATCTCTCGCAGTGGTTCCCGACCTTCCGCCGTGGCCGCATCATGGCGCTGTTCATGTCGGCGATTCCGGTGTCCGGCCTGTTGGGCAGTCCGTTTTCCGGTTGGATTCTCAACCATTTCGCTGCCGGGCAAGGCGGTTTGGCGGGCTGGCAGTGGATGTTTTTACTGCAAGGCATTCCGACGGTGATCCTCGGCGCGCTGGCGTATTTCCTGCTCAGCGACAGTTACGCCAACGCCAAATGGCTCACGCCTTTCGAGCGTTCGGTGCTGGAAGCGGACCACGCCGAAGACCTGGCCAACAAACCGAAAACCACCACCGATTCGTTGCTGGCGGTGTTCAAGAACCCGGCGATCTGGGCGTTCGGTTTGATCTACTTCTGCATTCAGAGCGGCGTGTATGCGATCAACTTCTGGCTGCCATCGATCATCAAGAACCTGGGCTTCAGCGATAACCTGGTGATCGGCTGGTTGAGTGCGATTCCATACCTGTTGGCAGCGGTGTTCATGTTGATGGTCGGTCGCTCGGCGGACCTGCACAAAGAACGCCGCTGGCATTTGGTGGTGCCAATGTTGATGGGCGCGGTGGGCCTGCTGATCGCCGTGAACTTCGCTGCTAACCCGGCCATCGCGATCCTCGGCCTGACCATCGCCACCATGGGCGCCCTCACCGGCCTGCCGATGTTCTGGCCGGTGCCGACCGCCCTGCTCAGCGCTGGCGCGGCGGCGGGTGGTTTGGCGTTGATCAACTCCATGGGGCAGATGGCTGGGTTCCTGAGCCCGTATCTGGTGGGTTGGGTCAAGGACAGCACCGGGTCGACCGATGCGGCGTTGTATCTGTTGGCGGGTGTGATTGTCTGCGGGAGCTTGCTGGCGTTGCGTATGACTCGCACCTTGCGCGTCTGACCCACCGCCAATTCCTTGTGGGAGCGAGCCTGCTCGCGAAGCGGCTCAGTCAGCATTGATGTCGCTGACACACCGTCTTCGCGAGCAGGCTCGCTCCCACAGTTTGTTTCGGGGTGTTCGATAAATCGGTTTGATCCGCGCGCTCGTTCTGGTATTTGATTGAGCCTTTCCCACCGGTAAAAGGATTTCGTCATGAGCTATCGCACGCTGGGTCATTCGGGTCTGCAGGTTTCCACCCTGACCCTGGGCACCATGATGTTTGGCGAACAGACCAGCACCGAAGATTCCCTGCGGATCATCGACAAGGCCTGGGACCAGGGCATCAATTCCATCGACACCGCAGACGTTTACACGAACGGCCGCGCCGAAGAAATCGTCGGCGAAGCGATCGCCAGTCGCCGTCAGGAATGGGTGCTCGCCACCAAGGTCGGTTTCGGCCCGGTGGACGGCGTGCCGAACCGCAGCGGCCTGAGCCGCAAGCACCTCTTCAACGGTATCGAGGCCAGCCTGACGCGCCTGGGCACTGACTACCTCGACATCTACTACCTGCACCGCGAAGACCACAACACGCCGCTGGAGGTCACGGTATCGGCCATCGGCGATTTGATTCGCCAGGGCAAGATCCGTTATTGGGGCTTGTCGAACTACCGTGGCTGGCGCATCGCCGAAGTGATTCGCGTGGCCGATAAACTGGGTGTCGACCGGCCGGTGATCAGCCAACCGTTGTACAACATCGTCAATCGCCAGGCAGAAACCGAGCAGATCACGGCCGCGCAAAACTATGGCCTGGGCGTGGTGCCTTACAGCCCGCTGGCGCGCGGTGTGCTCAGCGGCAAATACGCGCCAGACGTGAAGCCGGACGCCAACAGCCGCGCTGGCCGCGCCGACAAGCGCATTCTGGAAACCGAATGGCGCGTCGAATCCCTGCGCATCGCCCAGCAGATCCTGCAGTACTCCCAGGAGCGCGGCGTGGGCATCGTTGAATTCGCGATTGCCTGGGTGCTGAACAACAGCGCCGTCACCTCTGCCATCGTCGGCCCACGCACCGAAGAACAATGGGATGCGTACACCAAGGCGCAGTCGGTGAAGATCACGGCGGAAGATGAAGCGTTTATCGATTCGCTGGTAACACCAGGGCACTCATCGACTCCGGGGTTCAATGACGTGAGCCACTTTGTGTCGGGGCGTAAACCACGCAGCAACTGAAGAAACACCCTCCAATGTGGGAGCGGGCTTGCTCGCGAAGGCGGTGGGTCAGTCTGCATTGATGTTGGATGTGATGGCCTCTTCGCGAGCAAGCCCACTCCCACCGTTGGGCAGTGTTGATCGATCGGACAATATTCGGCTCTAAAACCACGTATCCTCTGCGCCCGTTTCACGTCCAACCTCGCGAGGGCAGTTTGTCTAAAGGTATCGCTTTATCGGTTTCGGCCTCGGTGCTGTTTGCCGTCATGTATTACTTCACTTCGCTGCTCACCCCGTTGAGCGGCGTGGAAATTTTCGGCTGGCGGATGCTGCTGACCCTGCCCTGCATGACCGTGTTCATGGTGGTCTCCAGCGAGTGGAAACGCGTGCCCCCGCTCTTCCGGCGGCTGGTCGGGCAACCCAAATTGCTCGCCGGACTGATCCTTTCTGCGACGCTGCTTGGCCTGCAACTCTGGCTGTTCATGTGGGCTCCGCTCAACGGCTATAGCCTCGACGTGTCGCTGGGTTACTTTCTGTTGCCGCTGTCGATGGTCCTGACCGGGCGGTTTGCCTATGGCGAGAATCTGTCCTACCTGCAAAAGGTCGCCGTGTTTTTCGCCTCTCTCGGCGTGCTCAACGAGCTGTATCAGGTCGGCGGTTTTTCCTGGGCGACCTTGCTGGTCGTCGTCGGTTATCCGCTCTACTTCATCCTGCGCAAACGACTGGCGACCGACAACCTCGGCGGCTTGTGGATGGACATGGCGTTGATGCTGCCGGTGGCGTTCTGGTTCGTTCAGGGGGGTGAGCAAGGCTTTGGTGTGTTCGATCAACATCCGTGGCTGTCGCTGCTGATCCCGATGCTTGGGGTGATCAGCGCGTCGGCGTTGGTGGTCTACATCATCGCCAGCCGATTGTTGCCATTCAGCCTGTTCGGACTATTGAGCTACGTCGAGCCAGTGCTGTTGCTCGGCGTCGCATTGCTGCTGGGGGAAAGCATCAAACCCGGTGAATGGCTGACCTACATTCCGATCTGGCTGGCGGTGGTGGTGTTAGTGTTTGAAGGGTTCAAACATTTGATGCGTCAGCGCAGACCTTAAGGCTACCCACCAAAAATTGTGGGAGCGGGCTTGCTCGCGAAGACTGACTTCCAGTCAACAATGATGTTGCCTGACTCTCCGCTTTCGCGAGCAAGCCCGCTCCCACATTCGCTTTGCGCCAGCCAAACAAAAAGCCCGGCCAGCATGATTGCTGACCGGGCTTTTTTTACATCCGAAACGGTTTAGTCCGTGGACAACACACCACGACGAACCTGATCACGCTCGATCGATTCGAACAGCGCCTTAAAGTTGCCTTCACCGAAACCATCATCGCCTTTACGCTGGATGAATTCGAAGAATACCGGGCCCATCAGGGTTTCCGAGAAGATCTGCAGCAGCAGGCGCTTGTCGCCCGAGTCGGACGAACCGTCCAGCAAAATGCCCCGCGATTGCAGTTGATCGGTCGGCTCACCGTGGTTTGGCAGACGGCCTTCAAGCATTTCGTAGTAGGTCTCTGGCGGTGCAGTCATGAAGCGCATGCCGATTTTTTTCAGGCGATCCCAAGTATCCAGCAGGTTGTCGCTGAGGAAGGCAACGTGCTGGATGCCCTCGCCGTTGAACTGCATCAGGAACTCTTCGATCTGCCCGGCGCCCTTGGACGATTCTTCGTTCAACGGGATGCGGATCATGCCGTCCGGGGCGGTCATGGCCTTGGAGGTCAAGCCGGTGTATTCGCCCTTGATGTCGAAGTAACGAATCTCGCGGAAGTTGAACAGCTTCTCGTAGAAGTTGGCCCAGTAAGCCATGCGACCGCGATACACGTTGTGGGTCAGGTGGTCGATGATTTTCAGGCCTGCGCCTTCAGGATTGCGGTCTACGCCTTCGATGAACACGAAGTCGATGTCGTAGATCGAGCTGCCTTCGCCGAAACGGTCGATCAGGTACAGCGGCGCGCCGCCAATGCCTTTGATCGCTGGCAGGTTCAGTTCCATCGGGCCGGTTTCGATGTGAATCGGCTGGGCGCCGAGTTCCAGTGCGCGGGCAAATGCCTGCTGGGCATTCTTGACGCGGAACGCCATGCCGCACACCGACGGGCCGTGTTCGGCCGCGAAGTACGACGCCACGCTGTGAGGTTCGTTGTTGAGGATCAGGTTGATCTGGCCCTGGCGATACAGGTGCACGTCTTTGGAGCGATGGGTCGCGACCTTGGTGAAGCCCATGATCTCGAAGATCGGCTCCAGGGTATTGGGGGTCGGCGATGCGAACTCGATGAATTCAAAGCCCATCAGGCCCATTGGGTTTTCGTATAAATCTGCCATGGTTGGCGCCTCATCATCATTTTTAGAATTAACGGATCGTTAGTTACTAGCAATGCTGAGACCGGCGGGTGGCGCACAGGAGATGCCCCGCACGCTGCGGGCGAGGAAGTCACCGTAGATCAGTTGAAACCCAAAACTCTTCATTGTCGACCCAAGGCTCTTGCGGGCGAGGCTTCTGCTGCCAGAAGACATTTATTATTGTATGCGTAACCCGATTCTACACAGCGTAAAACGGTTTGTCCGCCTTCTGTATCAAATCCCCTTTTTCCCTGCTCGCGCAAGGGGTTTGTTGCACAGGAAAATCCCCACAAGAATCAAGCCACCACCCAGGCACATGGCCAGCGTCAATTGCTCCCCCAGCAGCAGCGCGCCAAGGATGACCGCCGTCAGCGGATTCAAGGCGATAAACACGCCCGAGCGTGTCGCGCCGATTTTGCGGATGCCGTCGTAATAACCGATATAGGCCAGTGCCGAGCCCAATACGCCGAGGTACATCAGGCTCAACCATTGTTGCGGGCCGAGGCTGGTAAGCACCGCCACACTCAACTCACCGCGAATGGCGCTGGCCACCCAGAGCATTAGCGTGCCTAGCAGAATCGAGTAGGTCACGGTTTGCACCGGCCCCAGGGTTTGATTCAAATCCTTGGAGAACAGCGAATAGATGCCCCAGCCGAGTACGCAGCCGAAAATCAACAGATCGCCAATCCAGGCATCGGCGTTACCCGCCAACAACTGCGGGTTACGACTGACGATCACCAGGCTCGCCCCGGCAATGCAGATGGCGATACCGATGACTTTCACCCGACTCAAGCGCTCCTTGAACAACAGCCATGACGCCAGCCCGATCACCGCCGGGTTCAGCGCCACAATCAATGACGCCCGTGAGGCATTGATGTAATGCAGGCCATAAAAGAAGCACAGGTTGTAGAAGAAGATCCCGAAAAAACCCTAGCAGCGCCAATTGCAGCCATTGCCTGGGGCTGGGTCGGGCCAGCGGCACACGGGCCAGCAACAAAAACAGCAGCAATGCCGCGCTGGCCAGCAAGAATCGCAGGCTGGCGGCGAATAAAGGACTGAGGCTATCAGCGAGAAACCGACCCGCAACGAAAGTGCCGCCCCAGATCATGGTGATCGCCGCAAGTTTCAGATAAACCGGCACGTCCGAGGAAGTTGTTCGCACACACGTGTTCATGGATTTCGAGAACCGGAATCAGGCAGATGACGTATCATTCGGCTAATGCCAGATCATCGTAAAATGAGTAATCACTCATGACCCTCACCCAACTGGAGATTTTCTCCCTCGTGGCCGAGCTTCACGGTTTCACGGCGGCGGCCAATCGCCTGGGAATTTCCCAATCCGCGGTGTCTCATGCCCTCAAGTCGCTGGAACAGGAATTGGGTGTCGAGCTGCTGCGTCGGCATCAGTCCCGGGTCGAATTGAGCGACATCGGCCAACAACTGTTGCTGCGCGCCCGAGCGATGCTGGGCCTGGCCAACACCTTGCGCCAGGAAGCCGCCGATGCCCGTGGAATGAAACGCGGCACGTTGCGCATTGGCTCATTCGGCCCGACTTCGTCGATCAAACTGTTGCCACTGATCCTCCAGCACTACCGCGCCGAGCACCCGGGCATCGAGGTCCACATTGATGAAGGTCCGGACCGGCAAATCATCCAGTGGCTGGAAGAGCGGCGTATCGATATCGGCTTCGTGGTGTTGCCCGAAGAACGCTTCGACACCTTTGCGCTGATCGAGGACCAGATGGTCGCGCTACTGCCCGTCGATCATCCGCTGGCCAGCCGCGACAGCCTGAGCTTGAGTGATTTGTGCCGCGACCCGTTCGTGCTGACGGAGGCAGGTTCTTCGGAGCTGGTTTCACGGCTGTTCAGTGCTGCCAGGTTAAAGCCGAACATCCGCTATCGCTGCTCGCAGCTACTGAGCACGCTGGACACCGTTGGCCGAGGCAATGGAGTGACCGTCGTCGCCGAAGGCTCGTTGCCTGACCAGAGCGACCGCCGCTACGTGAAAAAACCATTGGCGCCACCGGTCGCACGCCAGGTCGGTCTGGCAGTGCTCGACCAGCGTCAGTCATCACCCGCGACACTGGCCTTTATCAAACTGGCCCAACGCCTCAACTACCGTTGAGCAGCATAAGTGCCGATGCCGAACTATCATGGCCACACATTGAACTCTTTTGGGGAGGCGTTTCGTCTTGCCAGCATTTGAGAGCCCTATTTCATCGTGACAGGTTTCGCGAATGCCACTGAACACCAAAACCCGCCGCAAACGCAGCATCAGGATTATCGCCACCGTACTGAGCGGATTACTCCCGGTGTTGCTGGGGCTCGCCATTCTTTATATGCAGGCCGAACGCGCACTCAAGCACAGCACCGAGCAGACCGCCGAAGAAGCCATTCGCCAGTTCGAACTGATGCTCGATAACACCGCCCAGGCCGCCCGCGAACTACTGCCGCTGGCCGGGCAAAGTTGCATCGACGTTAATCTGGCCTTGCGCGAACAAGTCACTCGCCGCCCCTTCGTTCGCTCGACCAATCTGGTGTGGAACAACACCATTTACTGCAGTTCGTTATTTGGTGACTATCACGAAACAACCGCCGCCGGGGACTACAGCCAAGGTGTGTTGCTGCTAATGAAAGGCAACCTGGTCACCCCCGACACCGCCGTGCTGGTGTATCGACTTGGCGAAGGAAAACGGGGCGCAATGAGCACCCTGGACAGCTATCACTTGGGTAACGTGTTGCGGATGATCGGCGGCCAGACAGTGCTGCGACTGCAAGTCGGCCCCAATTGGTTGTCCGCCGATGGCGCGTTCCACCAAGGCCCCCTGCCCGACTTGCCCGTGGCGCAAAGCAAACTGGCGTCCTCGCGTTACGCTTTTGGGGTGGCTGCCGGTTTCCCTGAGGGCGAAGTGTGGCGATACATGCGCAGTGAATATCCGCCGTTGTTCAGTCTGTTGATTTTTTTCGGCGTGGTATCCGGCTTCATCGGGCATGTCTTGCAGAAGCGCTCGTCGTCGCCAAGTCATGAGATGCAGCGCGCGCTGGAAGCAGAGGAGTTTGTCCCGTATTTCCAGCCGGTGGTCCACGGCGACACCAAAAAGTGGTCAGGCGCCGAGGTACTGATGCGCTGGAATCATCCCAAGGAAGGCCTGGTGCGCCCGGATCTGTTTATTCCATTTGCCGAACATTCCGGATTGATCGTGCCGATGACCCGCTCATTGATGCGCCAAACCGCAGCTTTGCTGGCGCCCCAGCAGGCATTGTTCGATGAGCCGTTTCACGTCGGCATTAACATCACCGCCAGTCACTGCCAAGACCTGGAACTGGTCGCCGATTGCCGTGAGTTCCTCAGTGCCTTCGCCCCCGGCGCCATCAGCCTGGTGTTGGAGTTGACCGAGCGCCAACTCATCGAACCCACGCCCATCACTCACCAACTGTTCGAGCAGTTGCATGAACTCGGCGTGATGATCGCGATCGACGACTTCGGCACCGGCCACTCAAGTCTGGTGTATCTGCGGCAATTCAATGTGGACTTCCTGAAAATCGACCAGAGCTTTGTAGCCATGATCGGTGTGGACGCCCTCTCGCGGCACATTCTGGACAGCATCATCGAACTCTCGGCCAAACTCGATCTGGGAATCGTCGCCGAAGGCGTGGAAACCGAGGAGCAAAGTGATTATCTGACCGCCCACGGCGTGAACTTCTTGCAAGGTTATCTATTCGGCCGACCGATGCCCGGCCCGGACTTCATTAACGCATTAAGTCACCATTAACTAGGCGCGTTATGCGACGAGACAACGAGGTGGCGCACCAAATTTAATCAAAAGACTACTCTTGTTACATGAAGAAAAAGTCAGGATTTACTCTTGGCCCATTAACTACTACAATTTTTCTTGCCTGCGCAAGATTGGCAGGTGAGCCATTATCACCGAGTCGCTACAAGGCTTTTGGCTTATAGCTTTGTTTGCGGTTGGTATCAGCCAAATACACTATTGGAGTAAAGATATTGTCCAGACTCGCTGAATTTCGTGCAGCTGAAAAGGCCCTTCAAGAACAGCTCAAGCAGCTGGAATCCTTGAAGAACGATGCCGGGCTCAAGAAAGAAATCGAATTCGAAGAAAAGCTCCAGGGGCTGATGAAAACCTATGGCAAGAGCCTGCGTGACATCATCGCCATTCTCGATCCGAACCCGTCAAAATCCGGCCTGCAACAGGCGAGCGCGCCTAAAACCCGCCGCGCCCGCGTGGTCAAGGTTTATCAGAACCCGCACACCGGCGAACTGATTGAAACCAAGGGTGGCAACCACCGCGGACTGAAAGCCTGGAAGGAACAGTACGGTGCCGCCACCGTTGATTCCTGGCTGCGTGGCTAACGTCATCGCGGTAAAAAAAAGCCCTGCCTATGCAGGGCTTTTTCATGAATACCATCTAAATGCAACGATTGGAGTCGATCAACTCGTCGCCTTCTGGCTAACTTTGTGCTTAATCCCTTTGGGTATCTAAAAATGTCAAAAAGCACTGAAACGCGCAGTCATTGAAGTCTTTAACTAAAGTTTCAAGCTGTTACGAGCTGCGTCTATTTCCTCCTGACTTGCCTTATAAGCCTCGGCCTGCCCTGCGTAGGAAAGAACGTAGGCCTTATCGGCGTCTACCGCAGCAACCAATGTTTGAGAGAGCACATGCCGTCCGTTCTGCGTGATCGTGCAGGTAGTTTCCAGTGCCGATAATCGACTCAAGGTAGTCGGGTGAATCGGGTTGCAGACACTTTGATAACCGCCACTAAAGAAGTCCTTCTGCACCGATTTGCGCATCTCCAGCAACACGCCTTGCAGGTTCACTTGATGACCGCTTTCAACCGGGGTCATGGTCAGTTCCATCACCATCACTGGCGTGCCGTCCGGGTCATTTTTTACCGCGCGCTGACGGGAGACTTCTGGCTTGGTGTCATCTTGCGCAATGGCTTCGACCACCCAACCGCTTGGCCACGTCACTGTCGGCGCTTGCGCATGAACGCTGGCGCTACCTGAAAGCAGGCCAATCAGGACAAACGTCGACTTACAGAATCGAATCATTGCAATGAACACTCATGGATTGAGCCGTAAAGTCTGAGCCTCGACCGGTCGTCAGGCAATAGCCGAAGGTTTTGGTTTGGTGATGTCAGAGCCCTTGCGTATCATTGTCGCCATTCGTTAGCCCACATATTTACGGAGGGCCCATGAGCCTGCACGAATTGAACACCTTCCCGGGCGTCACCGCCCAACCTGACACCGCCACCCAGAAATTCGTCTTCAACCACACCATGCTGCGGGTCAAGGACATCACCAAGTCCCTGGATTTCTACACGCGCATCCTGGGTTTCTCGCTGGTGGAAAAACGCGATTTCCCGGAAGCCGAATTCAGCCTGTACTTCCTGGCGCTGGTCGATAAAAACCAGATCCCGGCCGATGTCGCAGCGCGCACCGAATGGATGAAATCGATCCCGGGCATTCTCGAACTGACCCATAACCACGGCACCGAAAACGACGCGGATTTCGCCTACCACAACGGCAACACCGATCCACGCGGCTTCGGTCACATCTGCATCTCCGTGCTGGACATCCGCGCTGCCTGCGAGCGCTTTGAAGCACTGGGTTGCGATTTCCAGAAACGCCTGAACGACGGTCGCATGAAGAGCCTGGCGTTCATCAAGGACCCGGACGCTTACTGGGTCGAGATCATCCAGCCAGCTCCGCTATAAGCCCCACCACAGATCCCCTGTGGGAGCGGGCTTGCTCGCGAAAGCGGAGTGTCCGCCAACAGAAATGTTGAACGATAAACCGCCTTCGCGAGCAAGCTCACTCCCCCATTTGGAAGGTGTGAGGCATAAAAAAAACCCCATGATCACTCATGGGGTTTTGTGTTTTCAGCGCTGGCGTTTATGCCGGGGCCGAGGTCCGGATCAGGTGATCGAATGCACTCAGAGAAGCCTTGGCGCCCTCGCCTACCGCAATCACGATTTGCTTGTACGGCACGGTGGTTACGTCACCGGCAGCGAACACGCCGGGCATCGACGTCTCGCCACGGGCATCGACGATGATCTCGCCGCGCGGTGACAACTCGATGGTGCCTTTGAGCCAATCGGTGTTCGGCAGCAGACCGATCTGCACGAAGATCCCTTCCAGCTCGACAGTGCGCAGTTCATCCGACTGGCGATCCTTGTAACGCAGGCCGTTGACCTTCTGACCGTCGCCGGTCACTTCAGTGGTTTGCGCACTGGTGATCACGGTAACGTTCGGCAGGCTGTGCAACTTGCGTTGCAACACCGCGTCGGCACGCAGTTGCACGTCGAACTCCAGCAGCGTTACGTGAGACACGATACCCGCCAGGTCGATGGCCGCTTCGACGCCGGAGTTACCGCCGCCAATCACCGCCACACGCTTACCTTTGAACAGCGGACCGTCGCAGTGCGGGCAGTACGCCACGCCTTTGTTGCGGTATTGCTGCTCGCCTGGGACGTTCATTTCACGCCACCGCGCCCCGGTCGCCAGGATCACGGTCTTGGCTTTCAGCGTCGCGCCGCTGGCGAAGTGGACTTCGTGCAGCTCGCCGTTCTTGCCCGGCACCAGTTTATCGGCGCGTTGCAGGTTCATGATGTCGACGTCGTACTGCTTGACGTGTTCTTCCAGTGCGACAGCCAGTTTCGGCCCTTCGGTTTCCTGCACGGAGATGAAGTTTTCGATGGCCATGGTGTCCAGCACCTGCCCACCAAAACGCTCGGCCGCGACACCGGTGCGAATGCCTTTACGGGCGGCGTAAATCGCCGCCGAAGCGCCGGCCGGGCCACCACCGACAACCAGCACATCAAAAGCTTCTTTGGCGCTGATCTTCTCGGCCTGACGCTCAATGCCGCGGGTGTCGATCTTGGCGAGGATTTCTTCCAGGCCCATGCGGCCCTGACCGAAATTAACGCCGTTCAGGTAAACGCTTGGCACAGCCATGATCTGACGATCATCGACTTCAGCCTGGAACAGCGCGCCGTCGATGGCGACATGACGGATGTTCGGGTTCAGTACGGCCATCAGGTTCAGCGCCTGGACCACGTCCGGGCAGTTCTGGCAGGACAGCGAGAAGTACGTCTCGAAGCTGAACTCGCCTTTGAGCGAGCGGATCTGTTCGATCACTTCAGCACTGGCTTTCGATGGGTGACCGCCGACTTGCAGCAAGGCCAGCACCAAGGATGTGAATTCATGGCCCATCGGGATGCCGGCGAAACGCAGGCTGATATCGGCTCCCGGGCGGTTGATCGAGAACGATGGTTTACGCGCATCGTCACCGTTGTCGAGCAAGGTAATTTGGGTGGAAAGACTGGCAACGTCTTTCAGGAGTGCGAGCATTTCCTGGGATTTCGCACCGTCGTCGAGGGATGCAACGATCTCGATCGGCTGGGTGACCCGTTCCAGGTACGATTTCAACTGGGCTTTAAGATTGGCGTCCAACATACGGGCGATTTCCTTTTTGCTTTTGCGAAGACATAAAAAAACGCCCGAGCGAATCTCGCCCGGGCGTTTTTATTGGGCGGTGCAGCTTACTTAGTAGGTGCGGAGTACCGCCCTGATGAAGCGTGTCACAGACTTAGATCTTGCCGACCAGGTCCAGGGACGGAGCCAGAGTGGCCTCGCCTTCTTTCCACTTGGCTGGGCAAACCTGGCCTGGGTGAGCAGCGACGTACTGGGCAGCCTTGATTTTGCGCAGCAGTTCGGAAGCGTCACGACCCACACCGCCGTCGTTCAATTCGACGATTTTGATCTGGCCTTCAGGGTTGATCACGAAAGTGCCGCGGTCAGCCAGACCAGCTTCTTCGATCAGCACGTCGAAGTTGCGGGAGATGGCGTGGGTTGGGTCGCCGATCATGGTGTACTGGATCTTGCCAATGGCTGGCGAAGTGTTGTGCCAGGCAGCGTGGGCAAAGTGGGTATCGGTGGAAACGCTGTAGATCTCGACGCCCAGCTTCTGGAATGCGTCGTAGTTGTCGGCCAGGTCTTCCAGCTCGGTTGGGCAAACGAAGGTGAAGTCGGCTGGGTAGAAGAACACGACGGACCATTTGCCTTTCAGGTCAGCGTCCGAGACTTTTACGAAATCGCCATTTTTGAATGCGTCAGCTTTGAACGGTTTAACTTGGCTGTTGATGATAGGCATCGTTGACTCTCCGTCAGGGGTTAAGAAGTTGATGGAGTGAACTCTACCCACTCGACGGACGGATGGCTCATTGGCAAACCTCATGCTGCTGATTGGTTTTCGCTATTAGCGCACAGTATTAATAGAAGAAAACGGTATCTAGGGCGTGAGCGGCTTTTCAGCGAGCCGGGCCATCCCGAGGAACGGACTGGCTTCGACATAGCGCATGGCCGACTTCATATCCTTCCAGCCCACGTAACTCATCAACGACTTCAAGTCCCAACCGCTCTGATGGGCCCAAGTGGCGAAGCCGCGCCGCAGGGAGTGGCTGGTGTAATGCTCGGCGGCAATGCCGGCGCGCTCCAGCGCCTGACGCAATAACGGAATCACACTGTTGGCGTGCAACCCCTCCTCGCTCAAGTGGCCCCAACGGTCGATGCCGCGGAACACCGGACCGCGGACCAATGCTGCCTCAGTGATCCAGGCGATATACGCCTGCACTGGACACAAACGCTGCAAGGCCGGCGTCTGGAAAGTTTTGCCGAGGTTTTCGCGATCGCTCTTGCTGCGGGGCAAGTACAAGGTGATGCCAGAGCCGGCGATGGCTTGCACATGCTCGACCTGCACACGGCACAACTCATCGCTACGAAAGCCACGCCAGAAACCCAGCAGGATCAGCGCCGTGTCGCGCCTTGCCCGCAGAAGAGCCGGTTGATCGTTTGCAGATTTGGCGATTTGCGCTTCCTGGTCCAGCCAGGCAACCACTTGCTCGAGATGCTGAAGCTGCAACGGCTCGGCCTGTTTCTCCTGTGCCGGATGCAGCGCACGAATGCCCTTGAACACCTTGCGCACGACCGGCGCCTTGGTGGGATCGGCAAAACCCTGGCTGTTGTGCCATTGCGCCAGCGCCGACAAGCGCAACTTCAACGTGTTGATCGACAACACACCCGCATGGGCCACCAGATAGCGCGCGACGCTGTCGGCGGTGGCCGGCAGGAACCCGCCCCAACTGACTTCAAAGTGCTCGATCGCCGCGCGGTAGCTGCGACGGGTGTTGTCGCGGGTAGCGGCTTGCAGGTAGCGATCCAGATCGGTCATGGGCTCAACTCTCGGAAAACGTAACGCTTTGATGGGTGAAGACCCAATGCGTGGGCGATCACACGTGGTAATACCAGTATATCCCGCCTCAATTTGTAAGCGAATTTAACTTCATGCTTGGCGTGCTACACTGTGTACTTTAGTGGCATGTACCACAGTACGAAATCGTAGGAGAACACATGGCTCGTGGCGGCATCAACAAAGCAGTGGTCCAAACAGCACGGTTGGCAATCCTCGCCCGCGGCGAACACCCCAGCATCGACGCCGTACGGATCGAAATGGGCAATACCGGCTCGAAAACCACCATTCACCGCTATTTGAAGGAGCTGGATGACGGTGTTGAGCCGGCGGAAGCGTCTTCCGAGCCCATCGATGACGAGCTGGCAGGCCTCGTCTCACGCCTGGCGCAACGCCTCAAAGAGCAGGCGCAGGAACCCATCGATCAGGCACGCGCGCATTTCGAGCAACAACGAAAAGAGCTTGAGGTACAACTGACCGAAGCCCGGCAGGCCAATACCCAACTGCAGCAGCAATACGAAATTCAAAGCTTGGCACTCACCCAGGAATCCGAAGCGCTGGAAAACACCCGCTCCATGCTGCAGACCGAGCAAACCCGCAATGCCGGACTGAACCAGGCGCTGGCGGATTTCGAATTACGCTTGCAAGACAAGGACGAGCAGATCCGCTCCCTCGAAGAGAAACACCTGCACACCCGCGACGCCCTGGAGCACTACCGCAACGCCGTCAAAGAGCAACGCGAGCAGGAGCAAAGCCGCCACGAAGGCCAGGTGCAGCAGATTCAAATGGAGTTGCGCCAGGCCCAGCAAAGTGCACTGGTGCGTCAGGATGAAATCACCCAACTGCACCGCGACAATGAGCGCTTGCTGACGGAGAACCGTGGGACGCTGCGGGAATTGAGTCTGTTGCAGGAACAGCTCAAGCAAACCAACAATCGGCAGGATCAACTGCTGGAACAGGTCAATCGCATCGACAGCGAACGTACCCTCCTCCAGGAACGCTTGCGCGCAGCCCTGCTGGAAAGTCAGTCACTTAAACAGAGCGTCGAAGAGCATTCGCAGACAAACAAATCGCTGGAAATTGAATTGACACAGACCCGGACGAATCTGGAGCAGCTGCGCCTGAGCGCTGTCGTTGCGACAGCGCCAGGCGCATCAGAACACAAGAAGGACGATTAACCCGCGACTGGCGTACGCATGGTGACGAACTCTTCGGCGGCGGTTGGATGCACGCCGATGGTTTCGTCGAAGTCGCGCTTGGTAGCCCCGGCCTTCAAGGCAATCGCCAGGCCTTGCACAATTTCGCCGGCATCCGGGCCGACCATGTGGCAACCCAGCACTTTGTCGGTCTTGGCGTCCACCACCAGCTTCATCAGCGTGCGCTCCTGACACTCAGTCAGGGTCAGCTTCATTGGCCGGAAACGGCTTTCGAAAATCACCACATCGTGCCCGGCTTCCCGGGCCTCTTCCTCGGTCAGTCCGACAGTGCCAATGCTCGGCAAGCTGAACACCGCCGTCGGGATCATCTTGTAGTCCACCGGACGGTATTGCTCAGGCTTGAACAAACGACGCGCAACCGCCATGCCTTCAGCCAGCGCCACCGGCGTCAGTTGAACCCGACCGATGACATCGCCAAGGGCGAGGATCGACGGCTCGGCGGTTTGATACTGCTCGTCAACCTCGACGAATCCTTTCTTGTCGAGTTTGACGCCGGTGTTTTCCAGCCCGAGGTTGTCCAGCATCGGACGCCGGCCGGTGGCATAGAACACGCAATCCGCTTCCAGCTCGCGACCATCCTTGAGGGTGACTTTGAGGCTGCCGTCGGTTTGCTTGTCGATGCGTTCGATGTCGGCATTGAATTGCAGGTCCATGCCGCGCTTGGTCAGCTCTTCCTGCAAGTGCTTGCGCACTGCACCGTCGAAGCCGCGCAGGAACAACTCACCGCGATACAGCAGCGTGGTTTCGGCACCCAGACCGTGGAAGATCCCGGCGAATTCGACGGCAATGTAACCACCGCCCACCACCAGAACGCGCTTGGGCAGCTCTTTGAGGAAGAACGCCTGATTGGAACTGATCGCGTGCTCGTGTCCCGGAATCTCCGGAATCTGCGGCCAGCCGCCGGTCGCAATCAGAATGTTCTTGGCGGTGAAACGCTCGCCATTGATCTCGACCTGGTGTGGATCGACGATTTTGGCGTGACCTTCATGCAAGGTCACGCCACTGTTGACCAGCAGATTGCGATAAATGCCATTCAGGCGATTGATCTCGCGATCCTTGTTGGCGATCAGCGTCGGCCAATCGAATTTCGCCTCGCCCAGCGTCCAGCCAAACCCTGAAGACTGCTCGAAGTCTTCGGCGAAGTGTGCGCCGTAGACCAGCAATTTCTTCGGCACGCAGCCGACGTTCACACAGGTACCGCCCAGGTAGCGGCTCTCGGCCACGGCCACTTTCGCACCGAAACCGGCAGCAAAACGCGCAGCCCGCACACCGCCGGAACCGGCGCCAATCACATAAAGGTCAAAATCGTAGGCCATTTTCTATCTCCTCGGCAGGCCACCAGCATACCCGCAGACGCCCGTTGGGCAAGCGCTGCACACGATATGAGGCCAGAAAATGAAAAAGCCACCCGGAGGTGGCTTTTCAGTACAAGCGGGGCAGGCTATCAGTAAGCCTTGCCAGTCTTGTAGAAGTTCTCGAAGCAGAAGTTGGTCGCGTCGATGTAGCCTTCCGCGCCACCGCAGTCGAAACGCTTGCCCTTGAACTTGTAGGCCATTACGCAGCCGTTTTGCGCCTGCTTCATCAAGGCGTCGGTGATCTGGATTTCGCCGCCCTTGCCTGGCTCGGTCTGTTCGATCAGGTCGAAGATGTCCGGAGTCAGGATGTAGCGACCGATGATCGCCAGGTTCGACGGTGCGTCTTCTGGTTTCGGCTTCTCGACCATGCTGTGAACGCGGTAGATGTCGTCGCGGATCATCTCACCGGCAATCACACCGTACTTGTGAGTTTCTTGCGGGTCGACTTCCTGGATGGCAACGATCGAGCAGCGGAACTGCTTGTACAGCTTGACCATCTGGGTCAGTACGCCGTCACCTTCGAGGTTGACGCACAAGTCATCCGCCAGCACCACGGCGAACGGTTCGTCGCCGATCAGCGGACGGCCGGTCAGGATGGCGTGGCCCAGGCCCTTCATTTCGGTCTGGCGAGTGTAGGAGAACGAGCAGTTGTCGAGCAGCTTGCGGATGCCGACCAGGTATTTTTCCTTGTCGGTGCCCTTGATCTGGTTTTCCAGCTCGTAGCTGATGTCGAAGTGGTCTTCCAGGGCGCGTTTGCCGCGACCAGTGACGATGGAGATTTCAGTCAAACCAGCGTCCAGTGCTTCTTCGACGCCGTACTGGATCAGTGGCTTGTTTACCACCGGCAGCATTTCTTTGGGCATGGCTTTAGTCGCTGGCAGGAAGCGAGTACCGTAACCGGCTGCAGGGAACAAGCATTTCTTGATCATATAAGTCCTTGAAAGGGCTGTGTGTACGAGTTTCGGCGCAGTCTAATCAGGCGGCGTGCACCTTACAATGCCCCGCACTGGCTAACCGATGCCATCATAGAGAAATATTCTCACGGATAGTTCCGCAGATAGTTCTGCTGCCTCTTATAGATAGCAGAGACCGGCAAATCTGCACCGTCCGATCAGCTGACAATCGCACCACCATACGCCCATCGGCACCCGTTGAGGGCATTTGGCGCTATCATTGCGCGATTGAACCAGTCAACGAGGCAGTTAGATGTCGGTAGCAAAAAGCGTCAACGGGTACCTGATCAACCAGGCGAAAGACGGCCAATGGTGGGTAGATAGCGTCGGTGGTGAGAATATCGCCGGGCCTTTCCCTACCGAAGCGTTGGCAATTGAAGTGGCATCGGTGTTGCAAGACCAACCCGCAGCCCCTAAGCGGCGCGGCAAGGACAAGAGCTGATCGGCACGTGACGCGATCCAGCCCTGCCTCTGCGCAGGGCTTTTTTATGATTACCTGCCCAAACATGGCCTTTCGCTATAACCTTTTGATGCCGGCGCTGTCACAGGCTTAGCCCCATCATCCTGACGACGACCACGACATGAATAAATTTTTGCCACTGATTGCGGTACTGGCCCTGAGCGGCTGTGCCACTTCGGAAACGACTTACCTGAACAACGGCGAGCAAGGCCTGGCCATCGACTGCTCCGGGGAAGCCAATTCCTGGGCCACCTGCTATGAAAAGGCCGATGCTTCTTGCGCCGGCACCGGCTACCGCATCGTCGGTACCGACGGGACACCCTCGAGCAAGGAAAGCGACAAGACCCTGGGTGTCGACGTCGGCAACTACAAGAACCGCAGCGTCGTGGTGGTCTGCAAGTAAGGCGCCCTGCCCTACATGTGAATTTCGGCGAATTTGATCCCGAGGCCGCGCACGGTCTCGATCAAATCGTCAAGGCGACCGAAAGACTCAACCTCATCGTTCTCATCCACCAGAAAATAACTGCGCCCGGCGCTCTTCTTGAAAAACACGATCCATTCCCCCGGGTTCGCCGGATTCTGAATGACGTGGGTGGCAGAGATGTGACCCTCTGCATGGCGCTCCCGTACCTGCTCTCGCTTCATGCTCGACTCCAGAAATGACAATGCCGCCAAAGCGTTTGCTTTGACGGCATCGGTGCTGACGGTCGACAGTCTATCAGCCGGAAATGCACGCGGTCGCGGCATTGCGCACGTCGTGTGGGCGCAGCGGCACGTTGGAGATGCGCTCATGCAGCTTGATGCTGCTGCCGGTTGAGCGGTCTTCAATGTCGAAGACGGCGGCCGGGCCGGAGGAAAACTTCTGCGGCACGATAACCCGCACGCCGTCCTTCTGTGGCTCGATTTGCAGGGCGCCACGGCTGCTGGCGAGTTTCTCGGTCAGGCACTGCGCGTACTCATGGGGTTTCTTGCCTGAAATCACGCTCATGGTGGGCAGTGTTTCATTTATTTCGGAGACACTCGCACAGCCACTCATCGCCAACGCCATAGGCAGGAACCACGCACCCCACTTCATACGAAACCTCCGATAAAGACCCTCCGACAGCACAAATGCCGTTTTTCTCCGAGTGTTATTGCTTTTATCGTTCATAGAATTCCGAATAACCGTTTTTAATTGTCAAAGCGCACCTCGACGACCGGATAATAACCCGTTCGGGCTGATAAACTGCGCCAATCGCCCAAGCTATCGTTTTGATTTTGTAGAAAAAGCCCTTCTGGAGGCGCCTCATGAAATTTATCCACCAGCGCGAGCACCTCAACGAAGACGACATCGTCGTCATCCAGTGCTCCCAAACCTGCAACATCCGCTTGATGAACGACGCCAATTTCCGCAGCTTCAAGAATGGCGGCCGCCACACTTACCACGGCGGTGCGTTCGACACCTTCCCGGCCCGGATTACTGCACCGAGCACCGGTTTCTGGAACATCACCATCGACACCGTGAACCGCCGGCCGATCAGCGTGACCCGCAAACCGACCCTGACTCACACGATCAAGATCATTCGTCGCTCCAGCTCGAAACTGAGCTGAGTGCCGCTCCCACACCAAGACAAACAGGTATGACCGTGGCCCAAACGACCAAGTACGTCATCAAGTACAAACTCAATGGCGAGCGCCGCTTCGAATTTGCCCAGCTTGAAAATGGCACCGTAGAAGAAGCCAAAGCCGCGCTGGACGTCATTCACGGCCAAGGTGAGGACATCATCAGCGAGATCAGCGTCAGCAAAGCGTTGTAACGCGATCCGGAGCGACAACAGGGACGTCTGCTCCACCGTCCAAATTCGACCGCAAGCGCCGGAGTGTTCGCGCAGGCACTGCTTCATAGACTGGCCACCTCAACCCTGGGTTAAGGAGTCAGAACATGTCCACTTCCTCGATTTGCTACATCAGCGGCACTTGCAGCCTGGGTGTCCTGCTGCTGGCATTCAGCACCGAGGGCCTGTGCGCGTTGTTACTGGGCGATGACCTGGCTGCACTGGAACGCGATCTAGCCCGGCGCTTCCCCGGCCAACACACGCCTCAGCGCGACGAGGATTTGATGCCGGCGCTGGAACAAATCCTGAGTCATCTTGAAGACCCGCGCACCGCCCTCGATTTGCCGCTGGACCTGGCGGGCAGCGTATTTCAACGGCGGGTCTGGGAAGCCCTGCGACAAATACCGCTCGGTGAAACCGCCAGCTACCAGGACATCGCGCGACAACTGGGTCAACCAAAAGCCTTTCGTGCGGTGGCCAATGCCTGCGGCGCAAACCCGCTGGCGGTGATCGTGCCTTGTCATCGAGTGCTGCGTCAGGATGGCAGCCTCGGCGGCTATCGCTGGAGACTGGAGCGCAAACGGCAACTGCTGGATCGTGAGGCCCGGCGATGAGCGAGCACTCCCTGGACACGCTGGATTGGCCCCTGCTCGAACAGCAACTCGATCAGGACGGCTGCGCGATCATCAAATCTCTGTTGAGTCGCAAGGCCTGTGACGAAGTGAGCGCCCTGTACGCACGGCCCGAAGCCTTTCGCTCCCAGGTGATCATGGCGCGTCACGGTTTTGGTCGTGGCGAGTACAAATACTTCAGCTATCCGCTACCGGATCTGGTGGCCCGGTTGCGCAGCGCGCTCTATCCACGATTGGTGCCGATTGCCAATCGCTGGTACGAGCAAATGGGCCTGCCCACCCGCTTCCCCGAATCGCATAAAGCCTTTCTCGAACGTTGCCACGTCGCCGGTCAGGAACGCCCGACGCCACTGTTGCTGCAATATGGACCGCAGGACTACAACTGCCTGCATCAGGACTTGTATGGTGAACATGTCTTCCCGCTACAAGTGGCGATTCTTCTGTCAGAGCCGGACGAAGAGTTCACCGGCGGCGAGTTCGTCCTGACCGAACAGCGCCCACGGATGCAGTCGCGCCCACAAGTCATCAGTCTGAAGAAAGGCGACGGACTGATCTTTGCTGTCAATCAGCGACCGGTCAAAGGCATTCGTGGCTATTACCGAGTGACCCTGCGCCACGGCGTGAGTCGCCTGCACAGCGGAAAACGGCATACCCTTGGAATCATCTTTCACGATGCGTCATGACCCCATGAACCCGAGCACTTTTGATCTGTTTGCCGACGCGGAACCCGAACAACAACCTCGGCGCGAGCAAATCGGCGAACAGTCCTACGTACTGAGAGGCTTCGCCCTACCGTGGCTCGACCAGTTACTGCCCGCACTAGAAGCGGTCCTGGCGGCGGCGCCGTTTCGGCAGATGGTCACGCCCGGCGGCTTCACCATGTCGGTGGCCTTGAGCAGTTGCGGCACGCTGGGCTGGACCACCGACCGCAGCGGTTATCGCTACACCCGCAATGATCCGCAGACCGGCCAACCCTGGCCGAAGATGCCCGAGGTGTTTTTCCAACTGGCACAAGCGGCGGCCCGGGAAGCGGGGTTTGTGGATTTCGTGCCGGATTCCTGCCTGATCAACCGCTATGTCCCCGGAGCCAAGATGTCATTGCATCAGGACAAGGACGAAGGTTCCTACGCTGCGCCCATTGTTTCGGTGTCCCTGGGGCTGCCGGCAATGTTCCTGTTTGGTGGCTTTGAGCGCAGCGATAAAAGCCAACGGGTGCCGCTATTGCATGGCGACATCGTGGTCTGGGGTGGTGTGGATCGCTTGCGCTATCACGGTGTGCTGCCGATCAAGGACGGCCAGCACCCGCGACTGGGCGAACAACGGATCAACTTCACCTTCCGCACTGCCGGATGACGCCCTCGAATTCGATCGCAAGACTCGGGGTGCAGCGAGCCTGTCGGCTGGTTAATCTGAATCAAACGGATCAACGGACATGAAGCCATGACAACTTCTTCGACAACGATCGCCACCGAGAACGATCCTCGCTGGGCCGCCGTCGTCGCTCGCGACCCTCGGGCAGACGGGCAGTTTGTCTATGCGGTAAAAACCACCGGCATCTATTGCCGCCCCAGCAGCCTGGCGCGTTTGCCGAAACCACAAAACGTCGAGTTTTTCGACACCGCTGAACAGGCCCAGGCAGCGGGTTATCGCCCGAGCAAACGAGCGGCGAAGGATCAAAGCGACGTCGCCGCGCAACATGCCGCCACTGTCGCTGCGGCTTGCCGCCAGATCGAAACCGCCGAGAATCTGCCTGCGCTGAGCGAACTGGCCACTGCGGCCGGTCTCAGCAGTTTTCACTTCCATCGAGTATTCAAGTCTGTCACCGGCCTGACGCCCAAGGGTTACGCCGCGGCCCATCGGTCACGCCGGGTGCGTGAGGGTCTGACAAACGGAGGCACTGTAACCGACGCCCTGTACGACGCCGGCTTCAATTCCAACAGCCGTTTCTATGAAGCAGCGGATCAGCTACTGGGCATGAAACCCGGTGATTACCGCGCGGCCGGCCAGAACAACGACATTCGCTTTGCTGTCGGCCAGTGCTCCCTCGGAGCGATTCTGGTGGCGCAAAGTGAACGCGGGGTTTGCGCGATCCTTTTGGGGGATGATCCGCACCAACTGGTCTGCGATCTGCAGGACAAGTTTCGGCGGGCCAACCTGATTGGCGCCGATCACGAATTCGAGCAATTGATCGCCAAGGTTGTAGGCTTTATCGAAGCCCCGGCCATTGGCCTGGACTTGCCTCTGGATGTACGCGGCACGGTGTTTCAGGAGCGGGTCTGGCAAGCGCTGCGGGAGATTCCTGCCGGCAGCACCGCGAGTTACGCTGATATCGCCCAGCGCATCGGCGCGCCAAAAGCGGTGCGCGCCGTGGCTCAAGCCTGCGGCGCGAACAGCCTGGCGGTGGCGATTCCGTGCCATCGCGTAGTGCGCAGCGATGGCAACCTGTCGGGGTATCGCTGGGGCGTGGAACGCAAGCGACAGTTGCTGGAACGTGAGACGCAATAATCAGCGGTTCACGTCCACCACTACCCGCCCGCGCAACTGGCCGGCGAGCAACCGCGGCGCGGCGTCGATGGCTTCGCTCAAACCAATTTCGTGACTGATCAGCGGCAGCAAGGCGAAGTCCAGATCCTTGGCCAGACGATTCCAGGCCAGTATTCGTTTGGCTTTCGGCTGGGTCACGCTGTTGATCCCGGCGAGGGTCACACCGCGCAAAATGAACGGCGCGACTGAAGCCGGGAAGTCCATGCCTTGTGCCAGACCGCACGCCGCCACCGTACCGTTGGCTTTCGTGCTGGCACAGGCGTTGGCAAGGGTGTGACTGCCGACCGAGTCGATCACTGCCGCCCAACGCTCCTTGGCCAAAGGTTTACCCGGCTCGGACAGCGTGGCGCGGTCGATGATTTCGCTGGCCCCCAACTGCTTCAGATAGTCATGTTCAGAAGTGCGGCCAGTGGACGCTACCACCCGGTAACCAAGCTTGCTCAGCAGCGCGATGGCGAAACTGCCTACACCTCCGTTAGCGCCGGTTACCAGGACTTCACCCTGTTCCGGCGTCACGCCGTTATGTTCCAGCGCCAGGATGCTCAGCATCGCCGTGTAGCCGGCAGTGCCGACGGCCATGGCCTGGGCGGACTGCTTGGGCAGCGGTATCAGCCAATCGCCCTTCAGACGAGCCTTCTGCGCCAATCCACCCCAGTGTCCTTCACCCACACCCCAGCCATTGAGCAGGACCTGGTCACCCACCTTGTAGTCCGGATGCCCACTGACTTCGACAGTGCCTGCCAGATCGATCCCCGGCACCATCGGGAATTTTCGCACCACCGGGCTGTTGCCGGTGATCGCCAGACCGTCCTTGAAATTCAGTGTGCTGTACGCCACCCGCACGGTCACATCGCCCTCGGGCAGTTGATCGTCATTGATCTCTTGCAGTGTGGCGCGGTACCCGCTGTCGTCTTTGTCGATCAAAATGCCTTTGAACATTTGCTGCCTCCTATTGGGTTCACTCAGTGGTGGTGCAATTTGAATAGCACAACGCAACATTTTGCCGTACTCGACTTTAAGCCAACACAGGCGGTTCTCTCGCCTGCGACTAAACTCGACTGGTCTTGCGCCGGTCATTGCTGGTACAAATCCCGTTCTACCGTCCCTGCCCTGCTTTTACGTCGGAGAACCCTTCAAATGAGCCAATGGCCAGATACACGTATTCTTGACCTGCTCGGGATCGAACTGCCGATCATCCAGGCCCCCATGGCCGGCCCCACCGGATCGGCCATGGTGATTGCGGCGAGCAACGCTGGCGGCCTGGGCTCGATGCCCGCCGCCATGCTGAGCACCGAGCAGTTACGCGAAGAGCTGAAGACGATTCGCCAGCACAGCCAGCGCCCGTTCAACGTCAACTTCTTCTGCCATCAACCTCCGGCTGCCGATGAGCAACGCGCTCAAGACTGGAAAAATCTGTTGGAACCTTATTATCGGGAACTGGGCGTCGATTTCGACGCGCCGACGCCGGTGTCCAATCGCGCGCCCTTCGATAACGCAACCTGCGAAGTGATCGAAGAGTTTCGCCCCGAAGTCGTGAGTTTTCACTTCGGCCTGCCAGAAAAGTCCCTGCTGGATCGTGTGAAAGCGACCGGGGCAAAGGTGCTGTCTTCGGCAACCACCGTCGCGGAAGCCGTCTGGCTGGAGCAGCATGGCTGCGACGCGATCATCGCCATGGGTTACGAGGCCGGCGGGCATCGCGGGATGTTTCTCAGCGATGACCTGAGCAGCCAGGTGGGTATCTTTGCGCTGATTCCACAGATCGTCGATGCCGTGAAAGTGCCGGTAATTGCTGCCGGTGGTATTGCCGATGCACGAGGTGTCGCGGCGGCGTTCCTGCTGGGTGCTTCGGCGGTGCAAGTGGGTACGGCGTATTTATTCACGCCGGAAGCCAAGGTCAGCGCGTCACATCACAAGGCCTTGCGAACCGCCAAGGAGAGTGAGACCGCCATCACCAACATTTTCACCGGCCGCCCGGCACGCGGGATTCTCAATCGAGTGATGCGCGAACTCGGACCGATGAGCGATAAAGCACCGGCCTTCCCGTTGGCGGGTGGTGCGTTGATGCCGTTGCGGGCCAAGGGGGAAGCGGATTTCAGCAACCTCTGGGCCGGGCAGGCGTTTACGTTGGGGGTTGAAATGACGACGGCGGAATTGACCCGGCGTCTGGCTGAGGAAGGGTTGGCGAAGTTGACCCGCTCCTGAGCCAACCTCTGTAGCAGCCTGTGGCAGCTGCTACAGGTTCACGCATGAATTCAACGAGCGCATCCAATACGTTCCGTTTACAGGCAATTCGCTATATATTTATTTATATAGCGTTTACCCCCTCGTTGCACCTGCCTACCACGGAGCCGTTTCATGACCATTCGTGCCTCACGTTTTGTACCAACCTGCCTGGCGAGCCTGCTCGCGGTGTTCGCCATCGGGTCCGCCCAAGCGGATGAAGTCCAAGTCGCTGTAGCCGCCAACTTCACCGCACCGATTCAAGCCATCGCTGCCGAGTTCGAAAAGGGCACCGGGCACAAACTGGTCACCTCCTTTGGTGCAACCGGCCAGTTCTACACCCAGATCAAAAATGGCGCACCGTTCGAAGTGTTCCTCTCGGCGGACGACACCACCCCGCAGAAACTCGAAACCGAAGGCGAGACGGTCAAGGGTTCGCGCTTCACTTACGCCACCGGCACCCTGGCCCTGTGGTCGGCCAAGGACGGTTATGTCGATGCCAAGGGCAAAGTGCTGAGCGACAACCAGTATCAGCACCTGTCCATCGCCAACCCGAAAACCGCGCCTTATGGCCTGGCCGCCACTCAGGTCCTGGCCAAGCTGGGGCTGACCGACAAGGTCAAAGCCAAGATCGTCGAAGGCCAGAACATCACCCAGGCTTACCAGTTCGTGTCCACCGGCAACGCCGAACTCGGCTTTGTGGCCTTGTCGCAGATCTACAAAGACGGCAAAGTCACCGGCGGTTCGGCCTGGATCGTTCCAGCCGACATGCACGACCCGATCAAACAAGACGCGGTGATCCTCAACAAGGGTAAGGACAACCCGGCCGCCAAAGCGCTGGTTGACTACCTCAAAGGTCCGAAAGCCGCCGCTGTCATCAAATCCTACGGTTACCAACTCTAAATGACGCTATCGAGTGCCGACTTTTCCGCCATCTGGCTGACCCTGAAACTGGCGTCGCTGACGACGGTCATCCTGCTGATCATCGGCACTCCGATTGCGTTATGGCTGTCGCGCACGAGCTCCTGGCTGCGCGGGCCGGTCGGGGCGATCGTCGCCCTGCCCCTGGTGTTGCCACCCACGGTGATTGGCTTTTATTTGTTGCTGGCGCTCGGTCCTAACGGGTTTGTCGGCCACTTCACCCAATCACTGGGGCTCGGCACCCTCACATTCAGTTTTGCGGGCCTGGTAATCGGCTCGGTGATCTACTCGATGCCATTCGTGGTCCAGCCGCTGCAAAACGCTTTTTCCGCCATCGGCACACGCCCGCTGGAAGTGGCCGCCACGTTGCGCGCCAATCCCTGGGACACCTTTTTCAGCGTGATCCTGCCACTCGCCCGACCGGGCTTCATCACCGCGGCCATTCTCGGTTTTGCCCACACCGTTGGTGAGTTCGGCGTGGTGCTGATGATCGGCGGCAACATTCCCGACAAGACCCGCGTGGTTTCGGTGCAGATCTACGATCACGTCGAGGCCATGGAATACGCTCAGGCCCATTGGCTGGCCGGGGCGATGCTGGTTTTTTCCTTTGTCGTATTGCTGGCACTCTACTCCAGCCGTAAAACCAAAGCAGGCTGGAGCTGATCGATGATTCATACGCGTCTGAAACTGAAGTATTCGGGGTTCGTCCTGGACGTGGATCTGCAATTGCCCGGTCGTGGGGTGACCGCACTTTACGGTCACTCCGGTTCGGGCAAGACCACTTGCCTGCGTTGCATCGCGGGTCTGGAACGGGCCGAACAGGGATTCATCCAGGTCAACGACGAAGTCTGGCAAGACAGCGCCAAGAAAATTTTCGTACCACCACACAAGCGCGCGCTGGGTTACGTGTTTCAAGAAGCGAGCCTGTTCCCTCACCTTTCGGTGCTGGCGAATCTGCAATTCGGTCTCAAGCGAATCCCGAAACAACAGCGTCGGGTCGATATGGCGCACGCCACCGAACTGCTCGGGATCGGCCATCTGCTGGACCGTCATCCACACAACCTTTCGGGCGGTGAGCGGCAGCGGATCGGCATCGCCCGCGCCCTGCTCACCAGCCCGCAGTTGTTATTGATGGACGAACCGCTGGCGGCACTCGACGCCCAGCGCAAAGGCGAAATCCTGCCCTACCTGCAACGACTGCACGACGAACTGGACATCCCGGTGCTGTACGTCAGTCATTCCCAGGATGAAGTGGCGCGGCTGGCCGACCACCTCGTCCTGCTCAGCAACGGCAAGGCCCTGGCCAGCGGCCCCATCGGCGAAACCCTGGCGCGGCTCGACTTGCCCCTGGCGCTTGGGGATGACGCTGGCGTGGTCATCGAGGGGCACGTCAGTGCTTATGACGCCGATTATCAGTTGCTGACGCTGCAGCTACCCAGTACGGCCCTGAACATTCGCGTGGCTCACACGCCGATGAATCCCGGCCAGGCCCTTCGCTGCAAAGTTCAGGCGCGGGATGTCAGCCTGAGCCTGCACAGCGTCGAGCAAAGCAGCATCCTCAATCGCCTGCCGGTCACCGTGATCAGTGAAATGGGTGCCGACAACGCGGCACACGTACTGATTCGACTGGACGCTGCGGGCACACCGCTGCTGGCGCGGATCACCCGCTATTCCCGCGACCAATTGGGCGTGCATCCCGGCCAGCAACTTTGGGCACAGATCAAAGCGGTGGCGGTGCTGGCGTAAATCCGCTGGCACGACTGCGTGGGGCTGCGGTCAATGGCTGTACGGCCCTCGATTCGTTGTCCAGGATGTTCACCATGCCCGATACCGCGCTGACCGATGTGCTGCCATCCGACCTGCATTACGTCGATGACACCCTTCCCGGAATCGCCCGCAAAAAACTGCGCGGCAAGTTCTGCTACTTCGATCCGGCAGGGCAACGCATCACCGATCCGGACGAGATCAAACGCATCAACGCCCTCGCCGTGCCGCCGGCCTACACCGATGTGTGGATCTGCGCCGACCCGCGCGGGCACCTTCAAGCCACCGGGCGCGATGCCCGGGGCCGCAAGCAATACCGTTATCACCCGCGCTGGCGGGAAGTGCGCGATGCTGACAAATACTCGCGCCTGCGGGACTTCGGCCTGGCCCTGCCAAAACTGCGCAAACAACTGGAAGCCCTGTTGGCCGCCCCCGGCTTCAGTCGCGACAAGGTCATGGCCACGGTGATTACCTTGCTCGATGCGACGCTGATCCGCGTGGGTAACACCCAGTACGCCCGAGATAACCATTCCTACGGACTGACTACGCTGCGCAACCGTCATGTCGAGGTCAACGGCTCGGCCATCCAGTTCCAGTTCCGTGGCAAAAGCGGGATCGAGCACCAGATCACCGTCAAGGACAGGCGCCTGGCACGGGTGGTCAAACGCTGCCTGGATATCCCGGGACAAAACCTGTTTCAGTATCTGGATGAAAACGGCGAACGCCACACGGTCAGTTCCTCCGATGTGAACAGCTACCTGCAAACGCTGACCGGTGCCGACTTCACCGCCAAGGATTATCGCACCTGGGCGGGAAGCGCCTTGGCGTTGGCGGTGCTGCGGGAGTTGCAATGGGAGCCCGAATCGGACGCCAAGCGGCATGTGGTGGAGACCGTGAAAAATGTGGCTCGCCAGTTAGGCAACACGCCTGCGGTGTGCCGCAAGTGCTACATCCACCCTGCGGTGGTCGAAGGCTTCATGCTGGGTGCCCTCGCCGACCTGCCGAAAGCGCGGATACGCAAGGGGCTCAAGGCCGAAGAAGTTGCGCTGGCGATGTTTCTCGAACAGCTGTCTGAAACGGCCAGTGCGAGTTGATCACCCGACGAACTGACCTGTCTATTTTTTGCATGATTGCAAATGGCTTCTATCCTTGTTGTGACACGAAGCAACTGCGGTGAAGCCATGGAAGACATATTCGTTGTGAAGCGTTGCAACAAGATCATCATTCATGGCCGCCGAGCCGGAGAGGTCAGTCACCTGCCACCTGACGCCGCTGTCTGGTACCGCGTCTTCGATACTCGGACTCACGGTTTTCTCGGTGACGGCTTCGATATTGAAGAAGATGCCCAGCGAGTCTGCCTGCAGCTGAATGCCAGGTCGCAAATGACCGCCCAGCAAAGCTGACAATTCGCCTGCCATTTCCGGGTCTATAATGAATTGAGCTTAAGGATTCAGTAACACCCATCGGCAGAAAGCTCGCTCCCAGCGGGCTTTTTGCTGCCCTTTACAGGTTTCTTGAACGGAGGTGTTTGCCATGTCCGAAAAAGAGTCCATCACCACCCTGCTCACCCTGCTTGACTCCCGCCAGGCTCGCCTGGCAGCGGCGTGCAAGGAAATCGCCGACTGGGTCGATCATCAAGGCGGGCACCCAACGGCCCTCAGAATTCGTGATCGCCTGAACGACATCGAGAAAGACGCGCCGCTGATCCGCAATACGCTGTCTTCGCTCAAACCTGTCGACCCGCCTCTACCGCGGTTCAGATGATTCGACCGGGACACTCGATTCGAGGTCATGTCCTGATTCAGGACGCATGAACGGCGACGTTATCGTCACCGAGTGCGTCCTTGCCTGATCGGCTCCCCCTGATATCCCCAACCCGGCCTTGCGTCGGGATTTTTCGTTGTGGGTTCTCCCTTTCACACAGCTTTCACAACTGACGTCCTACAGTGCAACCACTCCTTCTGATGAACCCCTTGGCCCGCCCGCATGCGGGCCATTTTTTTGTCTCTCGTACGGTCGACGAACGTCGATGCCCGCGGGAGGTCAAACGATCACACGTCACAAAGGAGACGTTTTGATGATCACTCACTTCAAAGTCGGCGGGCACCTGGCCTGCGGTCACAAGGGCAGCAACCTCACTTCAACCCGCGAACTTAATCGCGTGAAATGCAGAAGCTGCCGAAACACCGATGCGTTTAAAGACGCACGCAAGGACCAACGCAACGCTGCGCGCCGCGCCGCACGCAAAGCCAAAGTCATCCACACCGGCAATGACTGGCGCGCAACCTGGACCCAGCGACTGACCGACATGGCCGGCCTGCAAAGATTGCCTCGGGGCTTTACCGGTCAACCATTCGTTTAGTTGTCAGCTTCAGCGGCTGAGCCGAATCAACCCGGCCCGGCCGCCCAACACCTACCCACAGACAATCGGATTGAACGAGGCGACTCATCACCTTTCGAAACTTATAGACCCTGGGTAAGCACGCAGGGCGCTATTGGAGAGGAAATCCTGATGAACAGTAGACTTCTGCTTCTGATCGCCAGCCTGAGCCCGGCATGGGTGATGGCTCAAGGATGTGACGTCTTGACCCGGTCCCAGAGCCCTTCCGTCCCAGTGGTCGAATCCCATACCTGCTATGAATACGAAGGCATGCCGGTCGACGCCATCGATTGGTCTTGCAGCAACGAAAGTAAGGAAATGCTGACCAGCACCAAGAAAAAAGTCGAGCAATGCGGCGATCATTATCAGGCGACCTGCCTGGGCACATTGACTCCAGAGTCCCTGGCGAACCCTCAGTCGATGAGTAAGGACAAGAACAGCGACGCGTTCAACATCCCTGACAATGCCCAGATCACCACTTATTACTACGGCGCTGAAAACCTGGCGCAAGCCAAGGTCGATTGCGAAACCGGCGGTGGGCACTGGAAACAGAAATAGCTACGAACCGGCTGTGTTCATGGTCCTTGGCTCCACTATTTCGCGCAGTGGCATGCGTTTGAAGGCCTCTACCAAACGACGCCCCTCTTCGGGTGCGCAGGAAATGGCCAGTCGCATCGTCGCCTCTCCCAGGTGCCAGATCAAAAACGCGGAGTCCTGAACTTGCTGCGCATCGCTCTCTGGAAATACCCGCAGGGCCAGTAAACCGCCCCTTGCCGTGGCCGTCGCTGAAATTGCCCGTGAGACAAAACGCGATATCCGCTTCGCCGAAGTGCCGGGGGACGACTATCGCCAGGCGTTGGAACAGGCGCAGCTTCCAACTCAACTGATCGATTTGGTGCTGTATCTCTTCACCACCGTGCTCGATGGCCGCAACATACCGATTGCCAATGGCGTGCAGCAAGCGCTGGGTCGGCCGGCGCGAGACTTCACCGACTATGTTCGGCGCACAGCCGCTACTGGTGTCTGGGCGAACGAAGGTTGAAATCGGAACACATAAGATCACGGGTGTGCGTTAGTTAGTAATCCCAAACTAGTGCACACTGAACTTATTGTTAGTTACCTTTTTCTTTTGATCTACAAGCCAAACCGAAACACCATCGCTGTGCGCTGTGTTGCATTCCTCACCGTACTTTTTATAGTTGATACAGATGACGTCGCCGGAGACAGTCCAACTGCCCTTTTCCACATTATCTCCCTTGATCTGGATTTTCGCGGCCCCGTCTGGACTCAGGGTTTCCCAAAAATCGTGTCCCGTCGCCGTTACGCTGGTGAGCTTACGACCAATCAACGTCTGCTGTATCTCGGCGCCACTTAATTGCTTCGCACCCGGAGGTGCAGGAGTGTGGGCGTCATTGGGGGCTTGGTGCCCGGAAGAGCACCCGGCCAGAAATAGTGCTACGGTCATGGCGGCGAATAACTTAGGCATAACTTCCACCTCTTTTATTTTTTTTATTCAGACAACACAACTCCTTAGATTAGATAAACCTGCGCCGGTCAATATACTGTTTGACTATACAATCAATAGCGCCGCCAGCGTGCCCGGGCACAATTGCCCCCACCATTTGTTGGCGACAAACAGGTTCCTCGGCTAGGGTTCTATCGCATCATCGTTAACGGGTACTGATCAAGGAGGAGACAGATGACACCCATTCGTATCGCCGAGAAAACCTATCGCGCCTGGTCCAGCCCAATCTTGCTTGAACTCAAGGAGAGAGAGCATCAGCTGGACCCTACGGATCGGGCAGCACTTCACAATGTCTTGGTAGAGAGGAGGCTTGTAGACACGGGAAACCCTTCTGGCGCGGATCGACGGCAGGCAGATTCGGCTACTGACGATAAAAATTGAAAGCGCCGCCCACTCAAAATAGCCGAACAGAAACAAGCAAGGGTTTGCATCAGCTTTCGACCGCAAACCCTTGATTCTAGATGATGCCCGACGCGGCAATTGAACCGAAACGCCAACTAAGTCCGCAGCAGCGAAAAACCATCACTTTGCTCGCCACCGAACCTGGTGCCGCCACGTGACCGCCCCCCATCACGTCCTGACCTAAACTCAACCGAGTACCAAAACGATCGGGTAGCGGCGGATGAGGCCTTCCCATGCTCGAAACTAAAGAGCTGTCGCGCGTAAAACGCTTTACCGCAAACGCTGCTGGTCGAGATGTTGCGGTCGGCGATATTCATGGCCATTTCTCTCGGTTGCAGGCCGCTCTGGATGCGGCCGGGTTCAACCCCTCGATAGATCGCCTGTTCAGTGTTGGCGATCTGATTGATCGCGGGCCGGAGTGCCTGGACGTGCTCACATGGCTGGACAAGCCATGGTTCCACCCGGTGCGCGGCAACCATGATGATTACGTAGTTTGCTTCGATACCTGCGACGTCGACAGCTGGATCTGCAACGGCGGCTCATGGTTCACGAGCCTATCGCTGCTCGAGCAGCAAGAAATGGCAGCGCGGTTCGCCGAGCTCCCTATCGCGATCGAAGTCGAAACAGCTCAAGGCCTGATCGGCATCGTGCACGCTGATTGCCCGTTTCCGTCATGGGAGGAGCTGCAAAAGGAACTGGTAACGCCAGAAAACAATCAGCGTCTGACGCAAGTGCAGAACCGCTGCATGTGGTCACGAAGGCGGATCGATCAGCTTGAGATGCAAGGCGTGGACGGCATACGGGCATTGGTTGTAGGTCATACACCGCTCCGTAAACCTGTCAGCCTTGGCAATGTCATTCACATCGACACGGCGGGCTGGAAGCCAGATTGTGGTTATTTCACCCTGTTGAATCTCGAAACGCTCGAAGCAATGCCAGCAATACGACCCAAATAGTGGGAGCTTTCAACCACCGAAGATGCGGAGCAAATAGAAAGTAGCGAAGCAGAAACAAACAAGGGCTTGCATCAGCTTTCGCCCGCAAACCCTTGATTTTAGATGGTGCCCGAAGCCGGAATCGAACCGGCACGCCCTTACGAGCGGGGGATTTTAAGTCCCATGCGTCTACCAGTTTCGCCATTCGGGCGGTAGCGCGGTGAAGCGGTCCGAGACTGTCAAATAACGAATTGGCAGTTCTGACGCTTTTGCAGCAGAGGAGGAAATATATACATCCCGCCCCGGTGAAGCAAGTTCGCAAATGCCCTTTTCAAGACTAAATCTTGCAGCACAGCGCAAATAAAAAAGCTCCGTAAATCATAGATCTACGGAGCTTGTTTAAAGTGGAGGCCGAGGTCGGAATCGAACCGGCGTAGGTGGATTTGCAATCCACTGCATAACCATTTTGCTACTCGGCCTCAAACATCTGATGTCATGTAGCACAACACCAAACGCGTACAAACTTGGAATTAGATTCATGATCTAACTCCTTGAAAACATTGAGCTTTTTCAGCGGTCAGTGCTTTCGATGGCGTGAATTATGTACTGATTTCCCGAGGCTGACAACCCCTTGATTTCAAAAAAAATTCTGCAAGGCGGTTTGCCTGTTTCCGCGCTTGAACGCCCCCGGTGCCCCGTATCGAATCAATGCCCGCGTATGTAGTGCTCCAGCTGCCGAATCAAATCGGCCTGCTCGACGATGGCCTCTTTGACCAGGTCGCCAATCGATAACAGACCGATCAGCTCACCACCCTCCAGCACTGGCAGGTGGCGCAGATGGCTGTCGGTCATGACCGCCATGCAGCGCTCGATGCTCTGTTGGCTGCTGGCAGTCACAACGGGCGCGCTCATGATGTCGCGCACCGGCGTACCGACCGAAGAGCGTCCCTGTAGCACGACCTTGCGCGCATAGTCGCGCTCACTGATGACGCCCACCACCTGCCCCGCTTCAATGACGGGCAGCGCGCCAACATTTTTCTCGGCCATCATCTTCAGCGCTTCAAGGACCATTTGGTCCGGCGCGATGCTGTGCACTTGCTGGTTTTGCACGACTTTCAGTTTCAGCAACTGTGCGGCTGTTTTCATATATGCCTCCGATCCTGTTGCGCGACGTTGTTGAACGCCATCAGGCCATCCCGACTTCCACCATGCCGCCGTTCAACCGCACGGGCCAGACACGCAGTTGCTGTTGCGGATACTCGAGGCAACTGCCGTCCTCAAGGCGGAAATGCTGCTTGTAGATCGGTGATGCAACGACCAGATCGCCCTTGATGCTGCCTACCAATCCACGGCCGATGACATTCGCACCCGATTGCGGGTCATAGTTATCAATGGCGTAGAGGGTCTTGCCTTGGGCACTCGGCAGGTAGAACAGCGCCACTTGTGCGCCGTCTAGCCAGACGACGACGCCGGAGTTGCTGACCAGATCCTGTTGCTCGCACACCTTTTGCCAGGCATCGGTGTTGTCCTGGGAATCGGCGCGTTGGGTATTGGACTGGCTCATCAGGCAATCTCCTCGGTAACAGGGATAAGGTTGAGTTCGGCCGCCATGATCGGACGACGCTGACCGCGTTCCTGGACAAAATGGATGTCCGGGTCCGGGCGTTTATCGTTGACGAAGGTACGGAAGCGCTTGAGTTTTTCCGGGTCTTTGAGCGCATTGGCCCATTCGCATTCATAGCGGTCGACTACCAACTGCATCTGCGATTCAAGCTCCGCGCCCAGCCCGAGGCTGTCGTGGATGATCACCTCCTTGAGGTAATCCAGACCGCCTTCCAGGCTTTCGCGCCACACCGATGTACGCTGCAATTTGTCGGCGGTGCGGATGTAGAACATCAGGAAACGGTCGATGTAGCGGATCAGGGTTTCATCATCGAGGTCGGTCGCGAACAGCTCGGCGTGACGCGGACGCATGCCGCCGTTTCCGGCCACGTAGAGGTTCCAGCCTTTCTCGGTGGCGATCACGCCAACGTCTTTGCTCTGGGCCTCGGCGCATTCACGGGTGCACCCGGAGACGGCGAACTTGAGCTTGTGCGGCGAGCGCAAACCCTTGTAGCGATCCTCGATGGTCAAGGCCATCTGGACGCTGTCCTGTACGCCGTAACGGCACCAGGTGCTGCCGACGCAAGACTTCACCGTGCGGGTCGATTTGCCGTAGGCATGCCCGGTTTCGAAACCCGCTTCGATCAGCTCGGCCCAAATCTCCGGCAACTGGTGCAATTGAGCGCCGAACAAGTCGATACGCTGGCCGCCGGTGATTTTGGTGTAGAGGTCGTATTTCTTCGCCACCACGCCAATCGCGATCAATTTGTCGGCGGTGATCTCGCCGCCGGGAATGCGCGGCACCACCGAATAGGTGCCGTTTTTCTGCATGTTGGCCATGAAGGTGTCGTTGGTGTCCTGCAGCGGCACCAGCGAAGCGTCCATGATCGGCTGGTTCCAGCACGACGCGAGAATCGAGCCCACCGCCGGTTTGCAGACGTCGCACCCGGTGTGACCACGGCCATGCTTGGCCAGCAGTTCTTCGAAGGTGATCACCCCTTCTACCCGCACCAGCGCGTAGAGTTCCTGACGGGTATAGGCGAAGTGTTCGCACAGGCTTTTGTCGACACTGACGCCACGGGCAATCAACTCATGCTCGAAGACTTGCTTGAGCAGACCGGCGCAGCCACCGCACCCGGTACAAGCCTTGGTCTGCGACTTGAGCTGGCCCAGATCGGTGCACCCGCCGTCGATGGCCGAGCAGATCGAACCCTTGGTGACGTTATGGCACGAGCACACCGTGGCCGACTCGGGCAGCGCGCCCGGGCCCAGGGTCGGAGCACCTTCGGACGACGGCAAAATCAGGCTGGCGGGTTCGGACGGCAAAGCAATCGCGTTCTGCATGTATTGCAGCAGCGTGTCGTAATAGCTGTTGTCACCGATCAGCACCGCACCGAGCACATGCTTGCCCGTGACATCCACCACCAATCGCCGATAGCTGGCCGTGGTTTCGTCGATGAACTGATAGCTGCGCGCGCCAGGGGTGTTGCCGTGAGCGTCGCCGATGGAACCGACATCGACGCCCAGAAGCTTGAGCTTGGTCGACATGTCCGCGCCCATGAACGGCTCGGCGGTCTCATTGCACAGCAATGCGGCAACGCCACGGGCCATTTGGTAACCCGGCGCGACCAGACCAAAAATGCTGCCATTCCATGCAGCACATTCGCCGATGGCGTAGATGTTCGGGTCGCTGCTCAGGCATTGGTTGTCGATCACCACGCCGCCGCGCGGGCCGACTTCCAGCGAACATTGACGGGCCAGCGCATCTTGCGCGCGGATACCGGCGGAGAACACGATCAGGTCGGTTTCAAGGAATTCGTCATTGCCGAAATTCATCCGGTAACGGTAATCCTCGCCCGCGCTGATCGATTGAGTCCCACGCGACAAATGCACGCTGACGCCCAACCGCTCGATTTGCGCCTTCAGTGCACGGCCGCCCAGATCGTCCAACTGCACCGGCATCAGGCGCGGGGCGAATTCCACCACATGGGCTTCCAGGCCCAGGCTTTTCAGCGCGTTGGCGGCTTCCAGGCCCAGCAAGCCACCGCCCACCACCACGCCGCGCCGGGCGTTGGCAGCCGCGGCGCGAATGGCGTCGAGGTCTTCCAGGGTGCGATACACCAGGCGTGAGTCGCCCTCGGCGCCTTCAATCGGTGGCACAAACGGGTAGGAGCCGGTGGCCAGGACCAGTTTGTCGTAGGTGACACTGCCTTGCGAGGTAATCACCTGACGACGCACACGGTCGATTTCAAGCACCGGCACACCTAAGTGCAACGTCACCCCTGGCGTCTGGTAAAGAGATGCGTCACCGAGCGCCAGCGACTCGGCATCGCGACCTGAGAAATACTCCGAAAGATGCACGCGGTCGTAGGCACGCATCGGCTCCTCGCTGAAGACGTGCAACCGATAATGGTCAAGTGCGCCCCGCTCGATCAGCTGTTCGACACAATGATGTCCGACCATGCCATTGCCGATCACGATCAGCGTTTGCAGCTTGTTCAACGTGGCAACATTGGAATTCATAAGAAGCACCCGGCTAAAGCCCATCACGGTTCAAAAAGCAAAAAAAAACGCCTGAAACCTTTCGGTTCCAGGCGTCTTTGCCTGTTCTTTTGCGGTGTTGAAACCAGACGTCTCTGCCTGATCCACCGATGTTGCCCACGACCTGTTCGGCCAATCGATCGTCGTTGACCGAGGGGGCTGCCCACTCGATTGCGTTCGCGGTGGGCCTGATCAGTGTCTTGCAGATTTTGTGCCAGACGGCGATGGTGATGCTTCTGAACACGACAGGAACGCGGTTTTAAGGCGCTGGAGTGGGGTTTCACGGTCGCTTTCCCGACCTGGTTATCGGTTGCACAACCATGAAACCCACCTCGTTGAAAACGGGGCGTTTGCCTTCCCATAGTGCAGAGAGTTGCCCCGGGGCTTTATAAAAGTGCACAGAAAACGGTGTTACAGATACTTGAGCCAGGCGATATCCCGACGCCGCGCCTTGAGGCTGGAGAACCCGCTCACCGGCCAGTAAATCGCGATGATCAGCAACACGGCCGCCAGCCAGACAGCGCCTACCGAGGAGAAACCGAACCAGACCCCCTGGTTCAAGCCGAACAGGGCTACCGCGATGACGTACAAAACCTTCAACGCGTAAAGGTGCAGCAGATAGAAGAACATCGGTGCCGATCCGAACACCGTCAAGGGACGCAGCCACGTACTTTTTTGCAGCTGTTCAAACGCCAACAGCAGCAAGCATCCAACGCTCAGGGTTAGCGCGATAAACAGCAATGACGGCGGATATTTGGTGATATTGAAGAAACTCATCAGCGTCTGCAGGGCCGTGTCGCCGACACTCCAAGGCTTCTCGCCATATCCATTGACCAGTCGCAGTGCAATGAACCCCGTCAGGCCCGCGACACCACACAGCAATAGCTTGCGCTGGCGTGTCCGGGCATCCGTCATCCGCCCGAACCACGGCCCGAGGGCATAACCCAAGCCTATAACACCTATCCAGGGCAACACGGGATAGGAGGTGCGCAATCGTAGCCCTTCGGACAATTCGATCCAGCCACGGTCATGGAGAATGGCCCATGGCACGTGCATCGCCGAATCAATCGGAAAGTGCAGAGCATCCAGCAGATTGTGGCCGGCGATAATCGTCAGGCTCAATAACAACAGCACCGGGCGCGGCAGCCAGACCATCGCCGACAGAGCAATCATGCTCAAACCGATGGCCCATATCACCTGCAAGTAAATGACCGTCGGTGGAAACTGGAACGTCCACGCGAAGTTCACCAAGGTGAACTCAAGCACTACCAGAAACAGACCTCGCTTGAACAGAAAGCTGCAAACGTCCGCTTGTCCCGCGTATTTCTCACCATACAACCAGGCCGACAGGCCGGTGAGCAGGACGAAGATCGGCGCGCACAAATGAGCCAGGGTCCGACTGAAAAATAACGCCGGCTCGGTCGTGGCGATGTCCATGGGATCGGACACCTGTCGATGCAGAAAGAAGGTTTCACGGACATGGTCGAGCAGCATGAACAGAATCACCATGCCTCTCAATGCATCGATGGAAAGAAGACGGCCAACCGCCGTGATGGTGGAGCGAGGAGGTGCAATTGTCATGAGCGATTCGCAACAAGGGGTAAATAAATGAGTCCCGCAGAACAGACTGTGAGGATTATCTATTGTTACCCTATAACATCAATAGGCAGAATCGCGAACCTTTCCGACACGTCCCCTCCTTGCCGTCTTCCCCCGCTCCTACATCACTAAACCGGCACCCTCCCCGTGCCACGCCGTTCAGAAACGCACTGTTCAATACCTTGCGCTCCCTCAGCGTCTGAACGCTCAAGGGTCATCTCCTCGATGGTCTTGCCCAGGACGTGATGAGTACGCAAAAGAAAATGCGATAACGCCGGGATCAGTATCAAGGCGCCCAACATGTTCCACAGAAACATGAAGGTCAGGAGAATGCCCATGTCTGCCTGGAACTTGATCGGCGACCAGACCCAGCACACAACGCCGGCCGCCAGGGTAATGCCCACCAACCCCACCACCCGACCGGTAAACGACACGGCGTTTCGGTAGGCTTGCTTCAACGACAGGCCCTGACGCTGGTAATGCAGTTGGACGCTGAGCAAATACAACGCGTAGTCCACACCGATACCGACACCGAGTGCAATGACTGGCAGGGTCGCCACTTTCACGCCGATGCCCATGACCACCATCAAGGCCTCGCAGAGGATTGACGTCAGCACCAGCGGCAGCAAGGCCACCAACGTTGCGCGCCAGCTGCGAAAGGTAATCAGGCAAAACAGCGTCACCGCCGCGTAGACGTAAAGCAGCATGGTGCGATTGGCCTCGCGCACCACGATGTTGGTCGCCGCCTCGATACCGGCGGTGCCGGCAGCCAACAGAAACTGGCGATCCTCGGTGCTGTTCTCCCGGGCAAACTTGTCCGCTATGGCTACCACGGCATCCAGGGTCTCGGCCTTGTGATCCTTGAGGAAGGCGATTACAGGCATCAGCGAACAATCCGTGTTGAACAACTCCGGGGAATTGACCGAGGCTTGTTGCGCGGCATAGTTCAGCACGTTCTGGTTGCGCTGGATGCTGTTGAGCTTGGGATTGCCCTCGTAGGTTCCCGCGGTGATCTGGCGTACTGCATTGACCAGCGATGCCGTGGCTTGCACCCCGGGATACTGCTGGAGCTCCCAGGCCAACCGGTCGGCGAGGATCAACGTCTGGTAATTCAGACAGCCTTCCGCTGGCGTCTTGATCATCACCGCGAACAGATCGCTGGACAGCGCGTAATGCTGGGTGATGTAGGCGTTGTCGCGGTTGTAGCGCGAGTCCGCACGCAACTCCGGCGCGCCACTGTCGAGGTCGCCGATTTTCAGTTGCAGGCTCACCACAAAACCAGCGATCCCCAGCAAGGCAGCCACCAGTACGGTCCCGGTTGCCCACTTGGGTGTCGTGAAGCGATCCAGCCTGTCCCACAGTTTGCCGAAGCCGTTATGCGTCGCCGCCCGAGTGTCGATCTTCAGTGCGCGCTCGGCGGCTTTTGCCCCGACGCCGACAAAGGAAAGCGCCACCGGCATGAGCAGCAAGGAGGTGAAGATCAGCACCGCCACACCGATACTGGCGGTGATGGCAAGGTCCTGGATCACCGGAATGTCGATCAGCATCAACACCGCAAAGCCCACCGCATCGGCCAGCAGCGCGGTGACGCCGGCGATGAACAGGCGACGGAAGGTGTAGCGCGCGGCCACCTGTTTGTGGGTGCCACGGGCGATGTCCTGCATGATGCCGTTCATCTTCTGCGCGGCGTGGGACACACCGATGGCAAAGATCAGGAACGGCACTAGGACCGAGTACGGATCGATGGCATAACCCAGCCAGGCGACGATACCCAGTTGCCAGACGACCGCGATCAGCGAACAGCCGACCACCAGCAGCGTGCTCCGCACACATCGGGTGTAGAGGTAGATGATGACCAGCGAGGTGACCACGGCCAGGCCGAAGAACATCATCACCTGAATCAGACCATCGATCAGGTCGCCCATCAGCTTGGCAAAACCGATCACCCGGACCTTGTAGTGCCCCTTGCCCTCTTCCCCGTTCTTGCGCGCCGCGCTGTCACCGGCGAACTCGATCTTGTCACGCAACTGCTCTTCGAGCATCCGCGAAAACTGGTGGTAGTTGATGCTCTGGCCAGTGGAAGAGGCTTTATCCAGCAACGGCACGATCAGCATGCTCGATTTGAAATCGCTGGCGACGAGGCTGCCAACGATGCCGGCGCGGGTGATGTTCTGCCGTAGCTGTTCGATGTCCGACGGCGAGCCCTGGTAACTGTCGGGCATCACCGGACCGCCCTGAAAGCCTTCTTCGGTGACTTCGGTCCAGCGCACGGCGGGTGTCCACAGCGACTTCATCCAGGCACGATCGACTCCTTCGGCGAGGAACAGTTCGTCGTTGACCTGCTTGAGCACATTCAGGTATTCGGGGTCGAAAATGTCACCCTGGGTGTTTTCCACCACCACCCGAACCGAGTTGCCCAGGCCGCGCAGCGACTGGCGGTTCTCCAGGAAATTCTGAATGTACGGCTGGCTCTGCGGGATCATTTTTTCGAAGCTGGGGCGCAACTCCAGGCGAGTCGTCGCCATGTAGCCCAGCACCAGGGTGGTCAGGGTCATGAGCACGATGAACAGCGGGCGGTAGTTGAACACCAGCCGCTCCAGCAGGTTGCCGGAGCGCCGATCAAAGTCGTGCAGATCGCGGATCACCGGCATGTTGTCTTGTTTGGTATTGGCCATGTCTGAGTACTCGCTCTTGGGTTCTGGCTCTTATTCTTTGAGGAGCGCACGTGCGCCGCGCGCGCCCACGACAACCAGCGAACCATCGGCCGCCAACGTTACGCCCGCGACGGGTGACGGTGTCTGCTGCGGCACAAGTTGCAATCGGGCGCTGCCGTCCTGAGCAACCAGCATGTGCCCCGCCTGGGTGAACAACCGATAGTGACCCTGAGCGTCTACGGCGGCGGCAGTGACGCTGACCTGCAGGCCGGTATCGAACGGGGTCCAGCTCAAACCGCCATCGGTGCTACGCAACACATTGCCGCGCAGGCCGTAGACAACGACTTCGCCAGGCTTGCCGACAACACCGAAATAGCTGCCCTGATACGGCGTGTTGAGGGCGGCGAAACGCTGCTGCGAGGTATCCCATCTCAGCAACAACCCCTGCTCGCCGACGATGTACAGCGCATCGCCGGTGGACGTGATGGCGTTCAAGTGAAAATTCTGTGGGTTGTCGGTACGGTCCTGAAAAGGTGTCCAGCTCTGGCCGCCGTCGTCGGTGCGCAGGATCAGGTTGAACACACCGACCACGTAGCCGACCTTGTCGTTGGCGAACCAGACGTCGAGCAATGGCTTGTCGGCGCCCTCCTCGACCAACCTCTGACCATCAGCAACGAGCAGCGGCCATTGCTCGTTGGCAGGCTCCGCATTCGCCAGCGCCGCGTAATGCTTGATCAGCAACGCACCGATCTCGCGACCGTCCAGTTGCTTTTTCCAGGTCAGGCCGGCGTCGCTGCTATGCAGAACCACGCCGTCGTTTCCGACCGCCCAGCCTTGCTCACGGGAAGGAAAATACACGGCGCTCAGGTCGCTGCTGACCGGTACGTTCGCCTGCAGCCATTGCTTGCCGAAGTCATCAGAATAAAGAATGTGGCCACGCTGCCCGACGGCAACCAGGCGCTGCCCGGCATTCGCGACGTCAAGCAAAGGACTGCGCACGGCCAACGCACTGGGCTTGGCGGGCAGATCCAGCACATCCACGTAGCCGGACGCCTGCGCAACGGTCTGCCACAACGCTATCAGCAGCACCAACACAGGCTTTTTGAATGAACACATAGTGCGTCCTCTTGGCAAAACCGGGCCCGGCTGCACTCAGCATGCAACCGGGCTTTGGATGGAGCGCTTAGCGAACACCATTACCGGCCAGGGCGTCCGGCGACCACTGCGCCTTGGAGAGCGGCGCGATGTATTTGATGCCCCCGTAAGCACCGGACAAACCATTGATGTTGTAAGTCCCGCCCACCAGGTCATAGATCACATGCGGCGTGGTGTTAGGCGTCGTCACGTCGTAGCTTTGCGAAAGGAAGCTGAAAGAGCCGCGATACAGTTGGCCGCGGGCATCGTACTGGTCCGATGCCAGAGCGACCCAGCTGTCCTCGTCCAGATAGAAACGACGCTTGGCGTAGACGTGACGGGCACCCGCCTTGAGCGTGCCTTCCACGACCCACACACGGTGCTTCTCCCAACGCACGAATTGCGGCGCCAGGTGATTCGGTGTGGTCAAGGATTTCGGTTCCTTGATGTAGCTCAGCGCGTAGGTGTTGTACGGCACGATCATTTCCTGCTTGCCGACCAGCTTCCAGTCATAGCGATCCAGCGCACCGTTGAAGACATACACGTCGTCATAGGTGCCGGAACCTGCGGTGCCTGGGTTTGGTGTGTCGTAGGCCAGGGTCGGTGCCAGTTTCACGCGGCGCTGGCCGGGCAAGTATTGCCAGGCACGACGCGCCTGCACCAGCGGGTTGGCCGCGTCCTTGAGCATGATCGCCTCGCCCGCACGGCGCGCCGGGCCGGTGTAGAACAGACGGGTCTGGAAGTAGGTGTCTTTGCCATCGATGACCTTGGTCGGGTCTTCGAAGATCGGAAACGAGTTGACGATCTCGCCGCTGGTGGCCAGGTTCTGCGAACCTGCGGAGTCCACGTTCCAGGAATCGTACTTGGTTGAATAGGCGACGCCCTGATAGCGCAGCAGGTGGTTCCACATGGCCTCGGCACCTGACTGCGGGATCGGGAAAGGCACGCCAGGCAGCACGTTCTCGATCGCGTTGCCACCTTCCAGCGACTTGGCGCCGGTCGCGTTTTTCAATGTGTTATCCAACACACTTTGAGGCAGCGCCACGCTGCGGTGGGTCGGGTAGACCTCAACGCGAAAGCTTGGAAAACGCGTGGCCAATTCGACGGTGACGGCGGTCAGCTGATTTTTATACTGAGCGACGTTCTTGCCATCGATCACCAGCAGCGGTTTCTCGTTGGCGTATGGGTCCGGGCGAAAGGTGTCACCGGCCTTGAAGCCTGCCGGCAGACTGGTCAGCCCGCCGGTGTAGGCCGGAATGGAGCCATCGGCGTTCCCGGCTTTCTCGGCGCCGACAGCGGTCAGGTTGCTGCCCAGTTTAGCGGCGTCCGCGGAAGGTACGGCGGCCTGGACGAGACCGGCGAAGGCCAGCGCAACAGATGCGGTCAACAGATTGTGCATGCATTTCATTGTGTCGTTCTCCTGATTGTTTTTAAGCAATCGCGAATCAGAAAGTTGTCTTGAAGGTGGCCGTCACCATGCCGCGATCCTTGAGCTGGGCCGGAGTGCCGCCGAAGGCGGTGGTTTGACCGGGCACGCAGTTGTACTGCCCGTTGGCGCCTGGTGCAGCGCCGTCTCCTGGGTTGCCAGCACTGCCTGGCGAACTGCAGGTATCGAATGGACCGAAGTTGTCCACGTATTTCAGGTCGAAGCGGTATTGGTTGCGCACATCGAAGCCGACGCCGACCGAGTAGCTGCCGGAGTCTTCGTTACCGCCCAACTGGACGGCGGAGTTGCCATTGAGGCCGACGTTGTAGGTCATCGGCAGGTACATATCGACGCCGGGGAACACCTGGTACCAGGTCGGGTTGAAGTTGACGCCAATGATGTAGTTGTCCTTGGTGACCTTGTCGGTGCCGTGGTACCAGTCCTCGCCCTTGAACAGCTGCTTGTTGTCGGTCACCTTCAGCCAGCGGCTATAGCCCAGCTCGACCAGCAACGAGGAACCGTCCCACAGCGGCGTGTCGCCAAAAGTAGTCAGGCCGTTGAGCACTGCGTGCACGGTATTGCCGCGAGCCACGCCGTCTTCGCCATTGAAGCTGCCGATAAAACCTGGCAAACCGGCGGCCGCCGCAGCCGGGCTGACGGTGCCCGCCACGCTGGCGAGGGGCATGTTTTCGCGGTAGTTCAGGTCGAAACCGACGCTGACGTCGCCGAGGTTTTTCGACAGGCTGATGCCGTAGATATCGATGTCATCGACATAGAACTGGTTGTAGCTGCCGATGTTGCCGGAGATCAGCTGCGCCGGACCGACAGCGGTCGGCTGCAGCACCAGGTTGGGCAGAATGTCGGAGGTGTTGCGGTAATAAACGCCGAGGGTGCCGTCCAGCCATTCCGGGCTCCACTTAGCCATCAGGCCGAAGTCGCCACGCTTGTCCGGGGTGAAGGTGTGGCCATTGCTCAGGCGCAAGAATTGATTGGCACCGATCGGGCCAGGGGCACCGAAGAACGGGTTGAGACCACCGATCAGCGACAGGTTGTGCCCGCCATTCTGGATACCGTCGTTGAAGCCTAGATACGTACCGGATTCCGGCAGGCGCGAAGCATCCCAGTCGAGGAAGTACTGCGCACCAAGGGTCAGTTCCGGGTTGACCGTGAAACTGACGGACAACTGGTTACGCGGGATGAACAACTCCTTCGCTTCGGTGCCAGGCACGGCCAGCGCCTTGGAAATGTCCAGGCCGGACTGGCCATAGCTGTTGCCGTGGGCAAAGGCGAGGATGCTTTCACCCCAGTACTGGGTGTGCTTGCCGAGCTTGGCGCTGAGGATCGACTCTTCACCGACTTCCGCACTGCCGAAGACAAAGGCATCGAGAATTTCGGCCGAAGGACCGTTGTAATAACGATCGGCGTAACCGCTGATATGGCGTGAGTCCGGCACCCCGTGGTTGAGCTGATTCGTCGCCGCGTTATCACTGCCGACATCGTCGTAGGCATGGTCGTACCAGCTGTTGGCGCTGACCCGAAAACCGGCCTTCTGCTTGTAGGTCACATCCAGTTCAGAGAGCACATCCAGACGCTGGGATACCGCACTGCCCGAAGAGAAGTTGCGGTTACCGTCGTTGTTGTTCCAGGCGTTGGCCAACTTGCTGTTAGGACTTTCGACCCGCTGGGCATAGTTGAACTTGAACGTGTTGTCGAAACGCACGGCCCAGTCTTCATTTCCGGTATTCAGTTCAAAGGCATGAGCCGCCGGCAACGCAGCGACGAACAACGCCGAGGCCAGCAGCGTTGGCTCCCACACACTCACACCCGATTTTTTGTTTATACGCATACGTTGGCTCCGGTTTTTTTTGTTGTTGTTTTTGTGTTTATAAAAAAGACATCTGGCCACCCAATTCGGGCGCGACAGTGCTCACCACTCTTATCCCCATCAGGGAAGTGTTCGATTCATTCAAAGTGACCCAATCAAAACCGCCGGAGTCAGCACACCCCTCGGTATTGAACGACCAGACTCAACTACCGAGTCGTATCAACAGCAACACCAGTCCCAGCAAGAACACTGTTTCACCGACCATCAACAGAATGGGTTTTAGCCCCACCGTGGCCAGTTCCTTCAACTGGATTTTCATGCCCAGCGCACTGATGGCGACGACCAGGCACCAACTCGACAATTGATTACCCAGGCTCTGCACCGCGCAAGGGAGCCAACCGAAACTGGTCACTGCCGCCAAGGCAACAAAAGCCACGGCAAACCAGGGCAACAACGGCGGCCTCTCACCCGTGCCCTGCCCGCCTTGAGATCGGGTGATCAACACCGCGCAGACGATGACCGGCAGCAGCATGGCAATCCGCATCAGTTTCACCACCGTGGCGGTATCGCCGATGTCATGCGACATGCTGTACCCGGCACCCACCACCTGCGCGACGTCATGGATGGTGGCGCCGAGAAACACCCCGGCTTGCAGCGGGTCCAGTCCGAGCGTCCGGGCGATCACGGGATAAAGGATCATCGCCAGAGTCGACAGGGCGGACACGCCGATCACCGTGAACAGCGTCGCGCGCTCCTTGGCCTGATGAGCAGGCAGCGCCGCCGCTAAAGCCAGGGCTGCGGATGCCCCGCAGATCGCGGTCGCGCCACCGGACAACAAACCAAACAGCACGTTGAAGCCCAGCGCGCGCGCCGCCAGCATGGACACCACAATGGTGACCACCACCGACACCACAACGATCAGCACAGGATGCCAACCGAGCGCCGCAATTTGCTCCAAAGAGATGCGCATCCCCAGCAAGGCAACCCCGACACGCAGCACTTCACGAGCGCTGAAATCAATGCCCGCTTTGCTCGGCCCCGCCGCCAGAAAATTCATGGCCATGCCGAGCAGGAGTGCCAACAACATCACTGGCGCCTGGTACTGATCAGCCAGAAACCGCGCCGCAATGGCGACGACGATACTGGCTAGTACACCCGGCAAATGCTGGCTGATAACCGACTGAAACTGGATGACGGCGGACCTGGACATAAGCTAAACCTTGATCCCCATGACCGGCATCGCACGCGTGCTTTCACGCTTGATACGCGCCGCCACATAGAAGAAGAACCCACCCAGCACCAGCGCCAGAATGTCGCTGACCAGCAGCACATGGGTCAGCGGCGAGGCCACTCCGGCAGTCGTCAGCGTGTCGCTGATCCAGCCCACAACGAATGTGCCGAGTGCCACCGAAAAGAGGTTCAGCAGCAGCATCGAGCAACCCATGACCGTCGAACGCATGCGCACGGGAACGGCGCCTTGAATCGCGGTGGTCGCGGAACCGTAAAGCGACATCAACATGAAAATACCGACCGCCATCCCCACGTAGAACAGCGACGAGTCAGTCGGTACCAGGCGATAGGCAATCATGAATGGCGCACACACCAGCATGAGCAACACCAGAACACTGGCGTGGCCGCCTTTGAAACGAGGGGCCAGGCGGTCGCTCAAAATGCCGCCGGCCAACGCGCCCAACGAGCCGAACACGATCTGCATGACGCCCATGGTCGTGGCGATCGAGGCCGGGTCCATTCCTCGCTCGCGAGCGATCCACAGTTGCGCGAACGAGATACCCGGATAGACCAGATGCGCCAGCACAAAACCGGTGACGGTGTAGCGCACGACACGGTTGCTGCGCAGCTCAGCGAACACTGCGGCCATTTGAGTCTTGAGCGGCGCGCCGCGCTCTTGCACGGTGTTGTTGCTGCGCTTGTCGCTCATCAGCATCAAAGGCAGGCCGATGACCACCCCGGCAATCCCCAGGACATGGAACGTGGTGCGCCAGCCATGGGTGGCGCCGAGCGTGCCCGCCAACAAAAAGCTGCAACCAATACCCAGCGGAATGCCGAGATAAAACAGCCCCATCGCCGTGCCCCGGCGCTTCTCCGAGAACAGCTCCATCAACAGTGCCGTGGCGGCAGGCACTAACGCCGCTTCACCGGTGGCCACCAGAAAACGCGCCGCCACCATTTGTTCGAAGCTCTGGACATAGCCGGAGGCAATCGTGCAGGCGCTCCAGATGAGCATGCCGGCACCGATCACCCGCGGCCGACTGTGACGATCGGCCAGCGCACCGAGAAACACCGCCATCACGCCATAGCTCAGCACCCAGACCGCGCCGACGAGAAAGCCGTACTGCGCGTTATTGATCGCCAGCTCGCCCGTGATTTGCGGTGCGAAGCCCAGCAGAATATTTCGGTCCACCTGAGCCAACAGGTGAATCACCATCAGCGTTGCGAGCACTGCGCAGGGACTCTTTTTCCAGAACATCGTCTGTACCTTTGAGTTGTTTTTATGAAGGTAAGGCCGGATGCCGCTCGTCCTTCCGGACTAGCGCATGGTCCGCCGCTTCGGCCCAAGGGAAAGTGCAGTGATGCGATACGCGTCACCCACCCAGTTGCACAGCAGCGGACGCGTACTGTCCGGCTCAATCACGTCGATCACGCCAAAGCGCTCGGCGGTACGCAGCGGTGAAGCGAGAGCCTGGTAATGGGCCTCCAGCTCTTTTCGACGCGCCAGCGGATCATCGGCGGCGGCGATTTCCTGCTTGTAGGCGGCCGCAACCCCACCCTCGATCGGGATCGAACCCCACTGCGCCGAAGGCCAGGCAAACCGGTGCGGCAATGCCGTGCCCGTCGGGCCATGCCAGGGGCTGACCATGGCCCCGGCAAGACCGACACAGCGGCGCAGCACGATCGTGATGACGGGCACGCTCGCTTGTTCGATCGCATGCACCGCCTGCATGGCAGCAATCAACGTGCCTTGCATCTCTGCTTCCTGCCCGGTCATCACGCCAGGCTGGTCCACGAGGTAAATGAGCGGCAGATGAAAGGTGTCGCACAGGTCGATGAAACGGGTCTGCTTGAGCGCCGCCGCACGGGTCAGCGCACCGCCGCCGACGCGCGGGTTGTTGCAAATGATCCCGACCGAGTAGCCGTTGAGTCGGGCGAACGCGGTGATGGTCGACGCACCGAAATCCGGGGACATCTCGAACAGACTGTCGTTGTCGACCAGCGACTTGAGGATCTTGTGCGGGTTGAAAATCTTGCGCCGGTCATGGGGAATGGCATCGTTGAGCCAGGCGTCGCGGCGACCGGGAGCGTCTGTCGAAGTCGCTCGTGGCGGCTGTTCCCAGACATTGCCCGGCAGATAAGACAAGAAACGCTTGGCCAGTTCCAGTGCCTCGGCGTCGGTATTGGCGGCGAGATTGATCATGCCGCTGTGACGGTGCACCTGGTCATAACCACCCAGGTCATTCTTGTCGATATCGATACCGAACGCCTGCTTGACCACTGGCGGGCCAGCCGCAAACACCTGGCTCTGGCCACGGACCATGATCGACAGGTGTGAAGCGGCAACCCGCAGCGCACCCAGTCCCGCACAGGCACCGTGAGCAATGCCGACGACCGGCACGGCCCCCAACAGATTGGTAATCGGTAACAGCGCATAACCCGGAATCTTGGTATGACCGAGCTTGTCCAGCAGCTTCACACTGCCGCCGGCACTGTCGATCATGCGAATGATCGGCAGCTTGTATTCCCAGGCATAGCGATCGGCGTAGATCCACTTCTCAGCGACCGCCGCCTCAGACGAACCTCCGCGAATGGTGAAATCATCCGCCGCCACCACGGTACGCCGCTGTTCGATCGTGCCCACGCCGACCACTGCCGTGCTCGGCGTGGCGGAGGCAATCTTGCCTTCCTGCGTGTACTTCACGGCGCCGGCCAACACGCCGAATTCCTCGAAGCTTTCGCCATCAAGTAAATGACCGATTCGCTCACGCGCCGTGAGTTTGCCTTGGGCATGATGCTTTTCCACCGCTTCCGGGCCACCCAATGCATAGGCGACTTCTCGACGCGCGCGAATGTCGGCGAGTTCCAGCGACCATTCAGGGGCAACAGGCGTGCTCATGTTGATGTCCTCTCCAGGCGCGCGAGATAGTCATCGCGCAGAATATTTTTCACGACCTTGCCGGCGTTGTTGCGTGGCAGAGCGTCAACGAATTCAATCAGGCGCGGCTTCTTGTAACCGGCGATCAGTGTCGCGCAATGCGTGCCGAGCGCTTCGCTGTCGACCGTGGCGCCTTCGCGTCGCACGACAAACGCGGCGATCCGCTCACCCCACTCCGGATCGGGCAAACCCAGCACCGCCACTTCGACGACCTGCGAATGGCTTTCCAATGCATCCTCGACTTCCCGCGCGTAGACATTGAAGCCACCGGAAATGATCATGTCCTTGTTGCGCCCGACGATATAAAGAAAGCCCTGCGCGTCGAGGTAACCGAGATCGCCCGAGTAGTACCAGCCATCGCGAATGGCTTCGGCTTCCAGATCGGGACGACGCCAAAACGCCACTTCACCGATACCGTCGGTGGCGATGGCGATCTCGCCGATTTCACCCGCCGCCATCTCCTGGCCGTGAACATCGCGCACGGTGATCTGCACATTCGCGGTCGGTTTGCCGCAAGAGCGCAGCACCCCATCCTCAGCGTGTTCGTGCGGATACAGCACGGCCAGCGGCTGTACCGCCTCGGTCATTCCATACTGCTGGCGCATCACCGGACCGAACCGCGCAATGGCTCGGCGGATCAGGTCCACGGAGGTCGGAGCCGTTCCGTAGTGAATGCACTTGAGCGATGACAAATCGGCTTCGACGCCACTGTCGAGTGTGTCGATCAAGCGCGTGAGCATGGTCGGCACGCACATCATTTGCGTGATGCGATGGCGCTCGATTTGCCGCAGCGTCTCCACCGGCTCGAACTTCTCCAGAATCACGTTGCGCGCGCCTCGCAAGTAGCAGGGCAACAAGTGAACGCCAGCGGCATGGGTCAAGGGGCCAACGTGCAACATTGCATCCTCCACACCGAGGCGGTATTCCATGGCGTAGAAGTGATTAGTCAGGCGTTCGTACCAGCGCTTGACGGTATAGGTCACGCCCTTGGGCTTGCCTGTCGTGCCCGAGGTATAGGCGATACGCAGCTGCGTATCCGCAGAGACCTGAATACTGGGGGCATTGGCCGGCATTGACGCGAGCACTTGCCGGTAATCCAGAACCTGCGGCGCCTGCCAATCAAGCCCTATCACATGGCGCAAACTGGCGACGCGATCGCGAACACCCTTGCCGATTTCACTGAATTCCGGTCCTGCCACCAGCAAGCTTGCGCCGGCATCGTCCAGGATCGCGATCTGTTCGGCCAATGTATGCCGGGCATTCAGCGCAACGTAGACCAACCCTGCCTTCTCGACAGCGAAAACGCTCTCGATGGCCTCGGGCGAGTTGTTGAGTAGAACAGCCACTCGTTCCCCGACCTGCAACCCGAGCGAAATCAAGGCATGGGCAAGACGGTTGCTGCCTGTCTCCACGTCGTCATAAGTCAGGCAGTCATCCCCGAAAATCAGGGCGGTGCGGCCACGGTGTTGCCGGGCGGCCCAACTGAGCATGAGTCCTGCGGTACGTTTTTTTGTCATGATATTTTGTCTTATTGTCGACAATTTGACACAGCACTCGGGAGTGTTGTGCCCCCGTGTGTATTATTCCAAGTGATTCAATGCGGCCTGATGGGAAGCGTTGATCAGCTCAACCATCAATTTCCCGGCGACCGTACTGCTGTTTTGTCTAAGTGCTTCGACCAGTTCGCGCCAATAGACGGCGGAAGCCTGCCGACGCTCTGTCGAACGCAACCCCAACCGGGTGTAACGTGCGGTCTGGATACCCAGCGCGCCCATGAGTTCGGCCAGCTGCTTGTTACCGCAAGACTGGAACAACAACGTGCTCAGGCGATAACTGCCCTGCGCATATTCGTCCAGTGCATCCGATTGCCCCGCGATCAGCTCAAGCCGGGTAACGATGGCGTCCATTTGATTCACAACAGACGCATCAAGATCAGCCAGGTACTTGGCCAACAACCCGGCCAGCACAGCGCGGATCTCAAACAGGTTGTCGATCTCCTGCTTGCTCAATGACGTTACGTGCGCGCCACGCTGCGGCACGATGGTCACGACGCCCACTTTCTCGAGGATGCGCAGGGCTTCGCGGATCGGACCACGACTGACCTGAAAGTGGTCGGCCAGCTCCTGCTCACGCACCGAATCTCCCGGCCCGTATTCGCCTCGCAGAATCGCAAGCGTAATGCTTTCGGCAATCTGCTCAGGCATCGTCAATACGCGCTGGCGACCAGCCCGCATGACACCTATTGCACTACCGCTCTTGGCGGCCGACGCCGAACCTGCATTCATTGACATAGACTTCAATCGCACTCCATAAGCAAAACATCCTGGCCATCTTTGAGCACCTCGCCCTCGGCAACGAGAACGCTCACTACTCGGCCCGATTCCGCGGCCATCAAGGGAATCTCCATCTTCATGGACTCCATGATGATCAGCGTCTGATCTTCTTCAACGACGTCGCCTTCGCGGACATGGATCTGCCATACCGTGCCAGCGACATCCGATTTAACCGCGATTGTACTCATTCTCGCCCCCTCCAAAACACAACTGTTTTCCGAAATCGCTGGGCCCTGGGCCGCCGCACGCTACGCTTTTTCTATCAAGTGCTGCGCAAACGCCCTGGGTGATGATCAGCAAATTACATGATTGTCTGATTGTTGACAATCCTACGTTTGGATGTTTTTATCCGTCAAGGCAATTCGAACAACAAGAGGCCGAGGCATGTCGCTCACACATAAAGAAGTACGAAGGATCCTGGAGATACTGGATCACACGACGCATCTGGACTTCCTGGAAGTCCGCGTCGGTGACACTACGTTGACTGCCAGCAAGTCGGGCACGATTCAGCGTTCGCTGGCACCGGCCCAAGGCGCCGCGTCCGCAAAATCCGCACAGGTCACTCCCCCTGTGACGGTTGCGAGCGAACCCGAAGTCGCCGAGGGCCAGGTGGCCGTGCGAGCCACCATGATGGGCACCTTCTATCGCAAGCCCAGTCCCGACCAACCGTCTTTCGTTGAAGAGAACGCCATGGTGGAGACCGGCGCGCCCCTGTGCCTGGTGGAAGCCATGAAACTCTTCAACACCCTCGCCTCCCCGGTGAAAGGCCGTGTGGTGCGCATCGTCGCCCAAGACCTGCAGATGGTTCAGCGCGACCAGCTATTGATGATTATTGAACCGGAGACTCGCTGATGAGCAGCATTCCTGTGGCAACCCGTGACATTCGCCGGGTATTGATCGCCAACCGTGGCGAAATCGCGGTACGCATTGTGCGGGCCTGCAAAACCCTGGGTATCGAATCGGTCGCGGCCGTCTCCGAAGCCGACCGAGACAGCCTGGCTGCCCGCCTGGCCGACCAGTACGTCATCATCGGTCCACCGCCGGCTGCGCAAAGTTATCTGTGCGCCGAGCTGCTGGTACGCACCGCACTGGAACACCGCTGTGACGCCATCCACCCGGGTTATGGCTTCCTTTCCGAACGCTCGCATTTCGCCCAGGCCTGTGAAGACGCCGGCGTGGTGTTCATCGGTCCTTCGGCCGAGATCATCGATTCGATGGGCGACAAAATCACCGCCGTCGGTCTGGCAGAAAAGGCTGAAGTACCGCGTGTACCGGGTTCGGATGCTGTCGCCGATGCGGACACCGCACGCACCATCGCCAGCGAGATCGGCTATCCCGTGCTCTTCAAGGCAACAGCCGGGGGTGGTGGACGTGGCATGCGGATTGTGCGCAGCGATGAAGAGGCCGAGGCGGCTTTCCGCTCGGCGTCGTCGGAAGCGCAAGCAGCCTTTGGCGATCCGACCCTGTATGTCGAGAAGTTCATCGAGCTGGCTCGCCATATCGAAATCCAGATCATGGGCGACCGCCATGGCAACGTGGTGCATCTGGGCGAGCGGGAGTGTTCGACTCAGCGCCGTCACCAGAAGTTGATCGAGGAAGCGCCTTCTCCCAGCCTCGCCCCGCAGACCCGCGAACAAATGGGCAAATGCGCCGTACGTCTGGCGAAAAATGTCGGCTACTTCGGCGCGGGTACGATCGAATTCGTGGTCGATGACCGCGACGGCAAATTCTATTTTCTGGAAATGAATACCCGCATCCAGGTCGAGCACCCAGTGACGGAGATGATCACCGGATACGATCTGGTCGCCGAGCAGATTCGCATCGCCGCCGGCCTGCCGCTGTCCTTCAGCCAGGCGGACGTCAAACTGACCGGTCATGCGATCGAATGCCGGATCAACGCTGAAGACCCGGATCGCAATTTCCTGCCCAGCCCAGGTCTGGTGAGCGAGTGGCTGCCACCCAAAGGCAAAGGCGTACGGGTTGACACCCACTGCTACAGCGGCGCCACCGTGCCGCCGTTTTATGACTCGCTGTTGGCGAAATTGATCGTGCATGCGCCGACGCGCAACGAGGCGATCGTGCTCATGCGCAAGGCGCTGGAGGACATGAAAGTCGTTGGATTGTCGACCACCGCCAGCTTCCATCATGCCGTGCTCGACCATCCGGACTTCATCACCGGCCTCGTCACCACACGCTGGGTTGAAGATGTGTTCGTACCCGCCCGCAAACAGGCTTTGAAACAAGCCAAGGAGCGCGCATGAGCATGACAACATTGGTCGATGTCAGCCTGAGCGACGGTCAGACCGCCGTCTGGAGCGGTGCTGCCAGCACCGCGATGCTGCTGGGAACGATGAATTCGCTGGGAAACGCCCGGCTTGCGGCGATCGAGGTGTTGAGTCCGGCCGTGATCGCGCAATGCATCAGTCGCGATGAAAATCCGCTGCAACGCGTCGCTGCGCTGCGCGAGCGCGCCAATGGCACGCCCCTGCGCGCAACCGTGAACCTGCTGCCCGCCCATGGCCACATCGATGTGCTTGCAGGCGAAGCGCTGGACGGTTGGTTGCGCCTGCTCGCGGGTCATGGCATCAGCGAGGTCGTATTGATCGACCCGCAACTGGATTTCCAGCGTTTGGACAGTGCCGTGCAAATGGCATTGGCGAATGGCCTGACAGCAACCGTCGCACTGCCCTATAGCGACGATGATCAACATGACAACGCCTGTTATGCGACCCGTGCTGCACGATTGGTCCAGACAGGTGCACAGCGCATCATGTTGCGCGACGAAGCCGGCCTGCTGCATGTCGACCGCCTGCCCGGCTTGCTCTCGGCCCTGCGCAGCGGCGTTGATGGCAAACCTCTGGATCTGCACACCCGCTGCCACACGGGCCTCGGCCCGCAAGTTGCGCTGGAGGCGATTCGACTCGGCATCGACCGCCTCGATGCCGCACTGCCCGGTGTCGCCAACGGTGCCTCGACACCTTCGCTGCCGCTGCTGATCCGCTCTGCGGCTCTGCTCGAACTGCCTCTGCAAGTACCGGATCAGGATCGTATAAAAGAAGCGCAGGCCCAGCTCACTGCCGTGGCAGATCAGGAAGGTTTCGCCGAGAGCGTGCCCTGGGCTTTCGACCTGGCTCCTTACGAACACCAATTACCAGGGGAAATCGCCGCCCAAACCCTGCAAGCGTTGCGTTTACGCGGACGCCTGGCCGATCTGTTCGAGTTTTCCCGCGAATGCACGCGCATTCGCCAGGAGCTCGGCAATCCGCCGATGTTGCAACCTTTCGCACAAGCGATTGCACGACAGGCACTTGAGCACCTCGATGCCGGCCCACGCTTTGCGACGTTGCAGCCCGCACTGCGCCGCTGGTTGCAAGGCTGCTATGGCCCGATCAACACGACTCTGGTCAGCGTGCAACAACGCATCGGTGCCGTTGCGAACCCTTGCCGCCCGATCGACGTGCCCGCCGATGAAGAAGCATTGGCGGCACTGATCTGCGGCTGCCCTGCGCTACCACCTCAGCAAAAACTTCACTATGAAGTTCGCACACCCGAACAAGCCCTCACACACGGGCTACTGCAACGCTGGCCCGACTACACCGTATTGAGTGTCACAGGCCCCGGCCTGTCCATCCATCTCGAACACAGCAAGGGGTGACATGTGCTGAATCAACTACGCGAAAAAGTGAACGCAGAATTCGCCCGCACCGGCAAACGTCGGCGTATCCAGCTGGTCGATGCGACCCTGCGTGACGCCCACCAGTGTTTGTGGGCCACTCGCATGCGCACCGAGCACATGCTGCCGATGGCCGAGCGCCTGGATGCCCTGGGTTTTGATGTGATTGAAGGCATTGCGTTGGTGCAGTTCGACGCCAGCGTGCTGTTCCTCAACCAGAGTCCACTGGAACGGCTACGCCTGTTGTCCGAACGCATCCGCCACACGCCGCTGCGAGGTATCGTGCGCAGCAACATGTTGCGTAGCTTCTACCCCGAGCCGGACGATTTGAGTGAGCTGTACGTCGAACGTCTGGTCGCCAACGGTGCGCGCGATATCGGTTTTCTCGACTCCCTGCACTGCTGGGATAACCTGGTGCCTGCGATCTCCACCGCCAAGCGACTCGGCGCGACAACGACCCTCGCCATGATTTACAACCTGGCGCCGGGCTACGACGCGTCGTTCTATGCCGCCAAGGCGCGCGAGGCCATCGAGCGCTTCGATATCGACGCCTTTACCTTCGGCGACGCCGGCGGCAGCCTGACCGTGGAGCAGGTGCGCAGCATTGTGTCGGCGATCAAAGCCGTGATTGGTGATCGACCGCTGGAAATCATCACTCACTGCCTGAACGCAACCGGTTCGCTGGTGGCCATCGAAGCCGCAGTGCACGGCGCCGACCGTTTGCTGTGTTCGATCGATCCACTGGCCAACGGCAATGCCGGACCGTCGGCGCAGATGCTGGCTCGCAACCTGCGTGAGATCGGCTTCGAGGTCAGTTTCGATGACCGCGCAGCAGACGAAATCGGTGAGTACCTTACCGGAATTGTCGAAGAGAACGGCTTCCCCGTGGGAGTCCCGGCGGAGTACGACCCGGCTCACTTCGTCACCCAGTACGCTGGCGGCGCCATGTCTAACCTGCAATCGCAGCTTCAGCTGGCGGGAATCGCCGACAAGCTGCCGGTCGTGCTCGAGGAGATCGGCCGCATCCGCGTGGAACTGGGTTCACCGGTGATGGCTACGCCCTTCCCCGCCATGATCGCCGCACAGGCGGTGATGAATGTATTGAGCGGCGAGCGTTACAAGGTGGTGCCGGATGAGGTGAAAAAGTACGTGTGCGGCTATTTCGGCGCCCTGCCACTGCCGGTGGACCCCGATGTAAAAGATCGCGTGCTCGCCAACGGCTCCCGTGAGATTGCCATCACACCGCCGGTGCTGGCGCCAAGAGTTCCTGAACTGCGTCGCCGCTACCCTGGCCTGTCGGATGATGAGTTGTTGCTGCGCGCCATGTATGGCGACGAAAAGATCACCGGGCTGGTACCGACCGTGGTCGACGACACTTTCAGTGTGCGCCGTCCGCTGCACGAACTGATCGCCGGTCTGGCCAAGCTCCCGGAACAACGTCATGTGCATATCGCCATGGCCGGTTTCGAATTGCGTACCCGCTGAGGCTGCCATGTCGACTCCTCTCTCTGCACGGCCACTGCCGCAACCCACCAGCGAAACGGCCGCCTATTGGGCGGCCGCGCAGGAACAGCGACTGGTGATCCAGCGTTGCGGCAGCTGCGGCCAATGCCAGTTTTACCCGCGGGCGTTCTGTATCAGCTGCTTGTCCGACAGCATCGAATGGATCAACGCCAGCGGTCATGGGCGCATTTACAGCTACACCATCTGCCGGATCGCGCCCTCGCCGGCCTTCGAGTCGCGGCTGCCCTATGTTGTTGCGTTGATCGACCTCGACGAAGGCGTTCGCCTGGTCGCCAACATCCTGGATGCCGACCTTGAGCGCGTCGCCATCGGCACCCGCGTCAGCGTCTGTTTCGAGTCCGTCAGCGAATCTTGCACGCTGCCCCAGTTCACTCTTTTGGATTAGCCGTCACCATGGAAATGATTACCGACCACTTCGATGCCGGCGCAGATCGCCACCCGGATAACGTCTGCCTGCAGGGCGCAGGTTTCAGCCTCACCTACGCAGAGGTCCAAGCCGATTCCCATGCTATCGGCCATGCCTTGTCGCTGCTGAATCTGAGCTCGGCCCATGTCGGCGTACTGGCGCCTAATCACCCACTAAGCTTCGTCGCCATGCTGGGCGCCTTGCGTGCCGGGGCTACGTTCATTCCGCTGAATGCGCGTGATTCGATCGACAGCCTGATCTGGTTCATGAGTTTCACCCAGCTGTCCGTGCTGGTGCTGCACTCACAGTACGCCGAGCATGCCGAACGCATCCGCGCTGGCGTACCCACACTGAAAACCCTGATCGGGCTGGACGAGCCCATTGCCGAGTTGAGCATCGCCGCCTGGTGCAACGAGCACGCCGGCCAGCACTGCACGGTACGCAAATCGCTCGACGACACGGCCCTGATCAAATCCTCGGGTGGCACGACAGGACGGCCGAAGGCGATCATGCAAAGCCATCGTGCGCTGCTGGCCTGCTACCGCATCAGCAACCAGTTCATGCCACCGGCAAAAAGTCCGGCGCACTTGGTCGTGGCGCCGTTGACCCATGCCGCCGGTGCTACCGCCATGGCGCTGTCGAGTTTCGGTACGCGCAACGTGATCGCGCCCTCTGCCGATGCGGGCGCCGTCCTCGAAACCATCGAACGCGAACGCATCACCCACCTGTTCTTGCCGCCAACCCTGATCTACCGATTGCTGTCGCACCCGGATGCCAAGACACGCGATTGCTCGTCACTGGAATACGTGATCTACGGTGCCGCCCCGATGTCCGTGGACAAACTGCGCGAAGGCATCGCGTTGTGGGGACCGGTGTTCGTTCAGGCTTACGGCCAGTCCGAAGTGCCGGGAGTCATCACGGTGCTGACCCGCGAAGATCACATGCGTGACGGCAAGCACCTGGGTTCGGCCGGCCGCCCTACCGGCGCCTGCGAAGTGGCGCTGATGGATGAAGAAGGACGATTCGTAGAGCCCGGCGAACGCGGCGAGATCGTCGCCCGTGGCGAGTTGGTTGCCCCGGGTTACTACGACAACCCGCAAGCCAATGCCGAAGCCCGACGGTTTGGCTGGCACCACACCGGTGACATCGGCGTATTCGACGAAGGTGGTTACCTGTACATCGTCGACCGCACCAAAGACATGATCATCTCCGGTGGTTTCAACATCTACCCGAGCGAGATCGAACAGGTGATCTGGGCACATCCGGCGGTCATGGATTGCGCCGTGGTCGGCATACCCGATGCGGATTGGGGCGAGAAGGTCATCGCCGTCATCGAACTCAAGGCTGGCGCCAGCGCCACTGCCGAGGAATTCATAAACGTCTGCCGCGAAAAACTCGGCAGCCTGAAGACGCCCAAGCACGTGCTGTTCTGGGAGAGCCTGCCACGCAGCCCGGTCGGCAAGGTGTTGAAGAAAGACGTGCGTGCGCAACTCATCGCGCAGGAGCCTCAGCCATGACGACTGATGCTTCCCGTCTGGCTGGCCGCTACGCCATCGTCGGCGTCGGCGAGGCCGGTCTTGGTAAGGCGCAGCCGGGTGACACCGCGCTGTCGCTGCAATGCCGGTCGGCCCGCGCAGCCTTGCTCGACGCAGGGCTGACGCTGGCCGATGTCGATGGGGTATTTGCGCACTGGGACGACCGCGCCAACGCGCTGCTGGTGAGCGAATACCTGGGGATCACGCCGCGCTTTGTCGACAACACGGTGGTGGGCGGCGGTTCACCGCTCACCCATTTGATCCACGCCATGGCGGCGATTGAGGCCGGCTTATGCTCGGTGGCCCTGGTCACTTATGGCAGCACCCAGCGCCTGGATCACAGCCGCAACCGTGGCGGTGCGATCACTGACCCGCGCTCGCCGTCGGGCCAGTTCGTGTCGCCCTACGGCGTGCTCAGCCCGATCAGTTGGTACGCGATGCTCGCGCAGCAGTATTTGCATCGCTATCAGGCCAGCGCAGAGGACCTCGGCGAAGTGGCGATCAATGCGCGGCGCTGGGCGCAATTGAATCCACAGGCCACGCTGCGCAAGCCACTGACGATGGACGAATACCTGGCTTCGCCGCTGATCTCGGACCCCTTGCGCAAGGCCGATATCTGCCTGGTCAGCGATGGTGCCGGTGCGTTGATCCTCACCAAAGCCGAACACGCCCGCACGCTGGCCAAGTCACCCGTCTTCATCCGCGGCTTCGCCGATACCTATTTGCACCACGTGACCCCGCTCAGTTCCACCGACTGGCTCGACCCCGGCGTGATTGCCGGCTGTGCCAATCGTGCCCTGCGCATGTCAGGCATCGCGCGCAGCGAATTAAGCATGGTGCAGATCTATGACGCCTTCACCATCAACGTGCTGGTCGCGCTCGAAGCCATGGGTTTCTGCGCGCCAGGCCAGGCGGGCGTGTTCCTGCGCAGCGGCATCGCCGCACCCGGTGGCGCATTACCGGTGAATACCTCGGGCGGTGGGCTGGCCTTCAACCACTCCGGTCAGTTCGGCATGCAATTGATGATCGAATCCGTGCGTCAGCTTCGTGGCGAATGCGGTGAGCGTCAGGTTGCCAACGCCAGCAGCTGTCTGGTCCAGGCCAGTGGGCTGCTCATGTCGGCCTTCATGTCCATGGTGCTGGCGAACGGATCGGGTGACTGACCATGAGTGCGCCAACGCCCATACGCACCATGCAAGCCTTTCGCATGTTCGATTGGCATGACGGCGGTCGCCTGTGCGAAGTGCCTGTGCCGGTTCCCGGTCCCGGTGAAGTGCGCCTGCGGGTCGGCGGCAATGGCCTCTGTCAGTCCGATCTGCATGCACTGGACGATCTGTGCTGCTCGCCACCGCACCTGGATGTGCAACTGCCGATGACCCTCGGTCATGAGATCGCCGGCTGGATCGACGCGCTCGGACCGGGCGTCAACTGCTGGACAGTCGGTCAGGGGTGTGCCGTGAGCATTCCCGGCTGTGGTCACTGCCGAGCCTGCATCGACGGCTGGAATAACTATTGCTCCACGTCGCGGCGCATCTACGGCGGCGGGTACGACGGCGGACTCGCCGAATACGTGGTGGTGAACGAAGACTGTCTGGTCGATATCGGTAATCTGGAACCCTGGAAAGTCGCGCCGCTGACCGATGCCGGACTCAGCTCCTACCACGCGGTCAAGCGCGTCGCCCCCCTGCTGCAACCCGGCAGTAGCGTGCTGGTCATTGGTGTCGGTGGGCTGGGGCATATCGCAATCGCCGCGCTTGGCGCGATCACCGCGGCCCAGGTCATTGCGATCGATACCCGAGTCGAGGCGTTGGGGCTGGCCGTCAGTCAAGGGGTGGATCGGGTTTTGGATGCCACCGATTTAACACCTGAATTGTTTTTAAAGCGTATTGGCCGGGTCGATGCGGTGCTGGATTTTGTCGGCAGCGGCGACACGATACGTCTTGCTGCCGGTGTGATTCGCCCACTCGGGCACATCGTGATCGTCGGTCGGGGACGCGGCGCATTCGAGCTACGCGATGGCGCGCTGCCCTACGGCGCGATGATCAGCACCACCTTCGGTGGCAGCAAGTCCGAGCTGATCGAACTCATCGCGCTGGCCTCCGCCGGACGCCTGCCGATCCACCTGAACCGCCATCGGCTGGATGAAGTCCCGCACGTTTTGAGCAAACTGCGTCGCGGCGAAATCGTCGGACGTGCCGTCATAATTCCCAATGAGACTTACCGATGACCTGCGAACACCTATCACCAGAACAGGAACTACAGGCCCGCCGCACGAGCACCCTGCAAATGGGCGGCGAAGCCAAGCTTCAGGCGCGCCGCGACGCCGGCGTGCTTAACGCACGTGAACGCCTGGAAGGTCTGCTGGACCCGCAGTCCTTCAGCGAGATCGGCATGCTCGCCCATTCTTCCCGCCCCGAGGATCGCGACAGCACACCCGCCGACGGCAAGATCACCGGCTTCGGTCGCATCGACTCGCGTCGAGTAGCGGTCGTGTCCAACGACATGACGGTGAAAGGCGCGTCGTCCTCGTGGATCAATGCGCGCAAGATCGCGTACATGAAGGAATGCGCCACGCGCAACGGCATGCCGTTGATCTTTCTCGGCGAATCGTCCGGCCAGCGGATGCAGGACGCGATGGGCGCAGCGAGCATGGCCAGTGGCGGTCAGGATGCCCAGCAATACTGCCGGCGCCGCGAGATTCCCTGGGTCAGCGCGGTGCTCGGCCCTTGCTTTGGCTCGGCGAGCTGGTATTCGTGCCTGTCCGACTTCACGGTGATGCGCAAGGGCGCACTGCTCGCCGTCTCCAGCCCCAAGGTCACCGCCGTGGCGATCGGTGAATCATCGGATACCGAAGAGCTTGGTGGCTGGCGCATGCACGCTGAAATCACCGGGCTGGCCGACATGGTCGTCAACAATGACCAGGAAGCGTTAATCGCCATCCGAAGGTTTCTCAGCTATCTGCCCTCCCACTCGAAAGAGACGCCCGCCGTGCTGCCCTGCGAGCCCGAGGACCGCCCGGATTCGTCAGGACCTGAAACCATCGTCCCCATCGAGCGCGCCAAGACCTACGACATGCGCAAGCTACTCGCCACACTGGTCGATCGCGACAGCCTGTTTCCCCTCAAGGACCGCTTCGGCCGTTCGGTCGTCACCGCCCTCGCCCGTCTTGAGGGTGCCAGCATCGGTATCGTCGCTTCCAATCCGCAGTTCAAAGGCGGTGCGCTGGACGCCGACGCCTGTCGTAAGGCCACCGGGTTTATCGCCATGTGCGACTCGTTCAACATCCCGCTGGTATTCCTCGTCGATACGCCCGGTTTCCTTGTCGGCATCGAAGGCGAGAAACGCAGCGCGCCCGCACACATCATGAACATGATTCACGCCGTGCAACTGTGCTCGGTACCGAAGCTCTCGGTGATCGTGCGCAAAAGTTTCGGCCAGGCCTACTTGAATTTCGGCGGCGGCCGCAACAGCGACCAGTCGGCGGCCTGGTGCATGGCCGACGTCAGTTTCGTCGACCCCGGCGTTGCGGTCAGCGTCGTGCATGACGTGACGCGCGAAGCCGATCCCGAGCGCTACGACCGGCTGCACGCTGAATTCTCAAAAGACACCTCGGCCTTTGCCCTGGCCGGTGCGATGGGCACGCATGAGGTGATTGCACCGGGAGAAACCCGTCGCTTTCTCGTCGAGGCACTGGCGGCTCAGCGACGCGGGATCAATAACGGGGTCGGGCGGCATGAAATGAGTACATGGCCGACGTACTTTTGAGCTGCGGGTTGCCCGCACTTTCCGGCAATCAGAAGAACAGTACTGGAGGTGGCAAAAGGCATGAGATCAGAAAACCAATAGGTACTAGCAAACGGCCTGTCCGATTCAGAAAAGCTGGCTATCCTTGCCGCAACCCCTCCGCCTAACGGCGCTGGAGCTCTTCTTCTCTGTCAATGAGGACTGCATATGGATTCGTTCGGTCCGTTTCTTAGCTTTCGAGGTATCGACAATCAGAAATACTGCGTATCGGCGCTCCTGGTTCAGGGGTTGGACAAGCCACCACCGGCCTACCAGGTGCTGCCGGAGCATGACGCCTCGCTGTTGTTGATCGCGCAAATCCCCTTCAAGAGTCCCAGCATGGCTGTGTGGCGGCTGGACATGAAGATCCAGCAGGGAGCTGCGGAGCTAAAGGTCAACTATTCCCTCGGCGGCGAGTCCAGCATGTTCCACGTACCCTGCCAGGGTCAGGCACCGAGCATCGCCTATGCTTCGTGCAATGGCGTCTCCGACGTGAAATACCTGCGCGCACTGGGTACGCGCTACGGGGAGCGTTGGGTCAACCTCGCCGAGGCCCACAAGAAGGCCAGGTACAATCTGCTGATCATGGGAGGAGATCAGATCTACAGCGACGAGCTGCTGCAGAGCCGCGGTCCCCTCAACGACTGGTACAAGATGTTTTCCTGGAACCGGGATGACGAAGAGTGGACCGAGGAAATGGAGGTTCAGGCAGACGAGTTCTTCGCAAACGTCTACCCGCGCTACTGGTCCAGGCCGGAACTGCTCGAGATGCTCAAGTCAGTACCTACGCTGATGATGTGGGACGATCACGACATCATCGATGGCTGGGGCTCCTATCCCCAAGCCCTGCACGAAAGCCCGGTGCACCAGGGGTTGTTCCGGATCGCGACGAGCTACTTCCGCATTTTCCAACAGCAAATCCGCGAAGATGAAACGCGCCCCGGGGCGATCACCCGTCAAGGCCACTCGTTCGCTTTCGGCGGTCTCGGCAACATGGCCATCGTGGTACCTGATCTCAGGTATGAGCGTTCCCCGGACATCAAAACCAAGCACCACAAACTCAAGCAGCCCACGCAAATCATGTCGCAGCAGAGCATCGACGAGATGTTCGGTTGGATCAAAAACTTGCCAGACAGCGGCCATTCGCACCTGCTGTTCGTGTCCAGCATACCGGTGTCCTTCGTCAGTCTGGCGTTACTCGAGGCGCTAGTGGGCTGGATTCCAGGTGAGATCGGTCCTGAGGACGACTTCCGCGACCATTGGCGGCACCAGCCGCACAAGAACGAACGCAAGCAACTGATCAACGGCCTGCTGGACTTCGCCAAGGACAAGACCTGCAAGGTCACCATCGTGTCCGGCGATGTGCACGTCGCCGCAGCCAGCGTCATCCGGTCTGCGAGCCCGAAGCATGGCAACCACGGGGCCGAGGTCATCCACCAGCTGATTTCGACGGGCATCATCCATCCCCCCATGCATCCGCTCGCAATCAGCAGCCTGGAAGCCATCACCAGCAACCGCGAACAGATTGACACCGACCTGACGGCCGATATGCAACCCATCGGTTACGACGGTAAATGCCTGATTGCCAGCCGCAACTGGCTGTCTATCGAGCCCGACAAAAAGGAGGACACACGTCGTCGGCTCTGGGTGAAATGGCACGTGGAGGGCCATGAGCATCCCATCCTGCGGGTCATCGATCCGGTACGCGAGTCTTGAGCATCCGCTCATGAAGTGATCGAGCGCAAACGCCGCGCAGGCTCAAAGCTAAAGCGGCAAACCATGCATTTGGACGAAAGAGGATGTGTTGCGAGGAGGAAGGATGCCGACCCAAAGCAAGCGTGGGACAGACTCCCAACTCCTCGCAATCAACCCTGTCTGTAAAGCTCATGGCGGCGTCCTCTACCAACCCTGCTTTCAATCCGCCGCTGGCAACTGAAACCTCGCTCGATAAGCCCCCGGCGTGAATCCAACGCGCTCACGAAACAGGCGAGTAAACGAGCTGATATCGCTATACCCGACATATTGAGCGATTCGCTCGGTGCTCAGGTCGCCGGCCTCCAGTAATGCCCGGGCGGTGTCGATGCGCAAGTTCTGTAAATAGGTCAACGGTGACTGCTCAAGCACTGCGTTGAAGCGGCGTATCAAGGTGCGTTCGCTGACTGCCAGCCTCTGTGCCAGGTCTGTCATGCGTACCGGTTCGGCCATGTGATCCTGAAGCCACTTCTGTGCGCGTTGAATCAAGGGATCGTTGTGTGTCTTGTCGGCAATCAGCGGCTGCAGAGGCGTCTGTGTCGTCTGGGTCAAATCGATCAGCATGCTACGAGCGCACTGCATGGCTATTGCCTTCCCCGCAAATTGGTTGAGCACGTGAATGGCTTGCAACAAAAAGGTGGCATGTGCGCCGCCACACACCAGACGCTCGGACTCGGTCACCAATGGACGCATTTGCAAATCGACCTGCGGGAATCGCTCGCGAAAATGCCTCTCCAGCCACCATGTGGTCGTTGCGACTTTGTCATTGAGCAAGCCCGTATCGGCGAGCAAAAAGGTGCCCGTGCAATTCGCACAGAGCCAAGCACCCTGTCGCCATTGCTTGACCAGCCAGTCGCGCACAGCGGCCTGATTCTCCAGGAACTGCTGAAACGATTGCCAGCCCCGGTAATGCAGGCTGGGGATGAAGACCAGGTCGTAATCCTGGTTTTTCGGCAGGGGCCGCATGGCAAGCTCAAGCCCGTTGCTCGTGCGCACAGGCAGCCCGTTCTGCGAGATGAAATGCCATTCAAACAGCCCGGCTGACGGCATCCCCTGCTTGGACATATGCGCGTTGGCGACCTGAAGCATGTCGGCAAATCCTCCAATAACGGAGGCATAGGAATCGTCAAAACCCAGAATCGCAACGGTAGGCATGGCAGCACCTTTTTAAGTGGACATGGCGATACTCGCATATTTACAGTCGTTTTTGCCTATTACGTCATCCCATGGCGCTCTTTACAGTTCTTGCCATGTTGCTTCCCTCAACTTCAGACGAGAAAACGCATGTTCCCTGTTGCCGATGCTTGCGCCAATACGATTCCCCGCTACCAGGACAGCCTGTACCACGACCTGAATACCCCGCAAGAAATCCTGGCCATTCGCCAGGAGGTTCGTCGCTTCGCTGATGAACATGTCGCACCGGTGGCTTATGCCATCGGCCACACCGAGGAGTCCGTCGCCGCCTTCCCGCGTGACTTGTTCGCCAAAATGGCCAAGGCAGGTTTGTTCGGCATCCCCTTTGCTGCCGACGTTGGCGGACGGGGACTCAAGTTCCCGGCCGCAGCCACTGCCGTGATGATTGAAGAGCTGGCTTACCATTCCAATTCGGTGGCCGCCATCGTCGACGTGCATTGCATTCTCGCGGGCAATGCGCTGAAACACGGGTCAGACTCGATCAAGCAACGCTACCTCACGCCCTTGCTCAACGGCGACAAGATCGGGAGCTTCGCCACTACCGAGCCGGACGCCAGTACCGATCTGAGCATCGAGGCCATGCGCACCCACGCCACGCGTACCGAGGATGGCTACATCGTCAACGGCCACAAACGCTTCATTTCCAACGCCCCCGTCGCCGACTTTGTTGTATTGCTCTGCGTCGATGGCGCGCGCATGACCGAGCTCGTGGTCGAATTGAATTGGCCGGGTGTCCAGGTTGGCGAACCCGACAAGAAAATGGGCAACCATGGCCAGCTGACGGCGGACATCCACTTCGACAACGTCAGGGTGCCAATGGCCAACGTTGTTGGCCAGCCGGGTCAAGGCCTCAAGATAGCGCTGCAAACGCTGACATACGGACGAGTAGGGATTGCCGCGAGTGGGACAGGCATGGCCCAGGCATTGTTTGATCACAGTGTCGAGCGCCTCAAGACCCGCCGGGCTTTCGGCAAAGCCATCGCGCAGTTCCAGCACTGGCAATTCAAGATGGCTGAGCGCTCCACTGAAATCGAAAACGCCCGCAATCTGTATCTCAAGGCGGCGTTACGCATGGACGAGGGTCATGCTTTCCCGGAACCCGAGGCCGCGATGGCCAAATGGTACGGCACTAACCTCGCCGGTGAATTCGCCCGTGATGCCGTACAGATCTTTGGTGGTTATGGATTTATGCGCGAACTGGCGGCAGACGGTTCGCACTACCGGGTCGAAGAAATCTACCGCGACTGCAAGATCGCCGAGATCTATGAGGGCACCAATGAAATTCAGAAACTGGTCATCGCACGCGGCATCTTTGGTAAAGAGATCACGGGCTGATGGGTCCACAACCCTGGCTCACGGGAGATAGATCCAATGCACATTCTTATTGTTCAGGCGCACAACGAGTCGCAGTCATTCAATACAGCCATGAAAAATCTGGCGGTCGAAGAACTGCAGGAGCAAGGCCATACCGTCGACGTGTCTGACCTGTATGCCATGCGCTGGAATCCGGTTGCCGATGCAGCGGATTTTGGCAGCCGTGCCAATCCAGAGTACCTGACCTATGCGCTGGAGCAGCGTCACAACTATTCGCAACGCACGCTGGCACCTGATATCCAGCGGGAATTGGACAAGTTGCTAAGAGCGGATCTTGTGATCTTCAACTTCCCGATCTATTGGTTCTCGATGCCGGCGATCATGAAAGGCTGGATTGACCGCGTACTGATTTCAGGGGTTTGCTACGGCGGCAAGCGCTTTTACGACCAGGGCGGTCTGGTGGGCAAGAAGGCCATGCTCGCCATCACCATTGGCGGTCTGCCACACATGCTGGTCCGGGACGGCGTGCACGGTGAGCTCAACGATATGCTTCGTCCCATCCTGCGCGGCACGCTGGCCTATACCGGGATGGCGGTGCTGCCAACCTTTGTTGCGCATCATGTGCCGTACATCTCCCGAGAGGCACGCGCCGATCTGTTAGAGCAGTACCGCCAGCACTTGCGTTCGCTCGACACACTGCAAACGCTTGCGTTCGTCTCGCTGGATCAATTCGACGAAAAGCTGCATCCGATTTCTTCATCCCGGACTCGCGCAATGCCTGCCGGCTGAGTCCTGCCTGGGATGACGAAGGAAAATGGCAGGGGCGGCTGGATTCGAACCAACGCATGGCAGGATCAAAACCTGCTGCCTTACCGCTTGGCGACGCCCCTGTATCTGCTGCTACGAGTACAAGCCCTGTAAGGGCCTGTGCAAGAACGCGCGCAATCTATCAACTTTTTCATCACCTTGGAAGCCCAAAATAATTGTTTTAAAACAGCCACCTACCACTGCCTGAGCAAGAGAAACGCTGATTCAGGCCAAGCGTACGGCAGGTGGCGGGTCACACAGGGGATACCGCGCCGTCGAGCGTCCCTGTCAACCTAAGGAACCCATCAAAAAGGCACCGTCAACTTCACCCAATAGGCATTACCTTCTGCGCGGTTACGAACCTGGGTTTCCTGTTCCCATTTGGCGGTTAAAAACCAGCCCTTGTCGCTCGTGTATTTCACCGAAGGGCCGATCGCCATCGCCCGCCCCTTATTGTCTTTGACACGTTCGCCGTCCTTGCGGTCGTCCGTGGTCTGGTAGAGCACGTACCCGCCCACACCCAGCACCCAGCAATTGCCCAAGCCCCAACCTACGGCGTAATCCACGTGCAGTTCCTGGCCGGAACGGTAGTCGGTGGCGCTGTTGCGCAGGTTGAAGTCATACATGGTCTTGGCGTCGATGTTGAGCCCGTTCGGGTCGATGTAAGACACCGCCAGTACAGGTTCAACCACCCAGTAGTTGCGCCCGATATTTGCCAGGTCGCCGCGATCGTATTCGCCGGTGGGGGCGATGAAATCAAGGGCGAGGATGCTGTGCAGTTTTTCGCTGTGATGAAAACCCAGTGCCGGCCCGAAGATCATGTCACCCAGGCCCTGTTTGCTCTGCGACTGGCCATTGACTTCAACCTTGAGGTCTACCAAAGGCGCGATGACATGGAACGCCAGGCTCCCGCCGAACACCTGCTGCTCGGTAACCCAGATCAGCCTCGGCGCAATGGCATTAGCCCGTACCCGGAAGTCCACGGGCACTTTATCGCCGCGATTGTCGCGCAGGGAATCGGCCTCGTAGTGATTGATAAAAAACTGCGAATATAGCCCCGGCGGAGGCATCGCCCCGGACATGTAGTTCTCTGAGCCCATCGGGTAGGAAGACCCGCCGTTTTCAGCTGCGTGGACAATGGCGCTGGTGGCCGCCAGCACGCTCAAGCCGGCATGGCACAGATGACGGGAACACTTCGCTCTCGATACAGCTTTCATAGTCGATGACCTTTTGTTGTTTTTATAGTCAGCCGGAGCCCTGCTGACCGTCGGGAGGTCAGCAGAGCCCGGCATTTATCTACGGTGAACTTGGATCTACTGAGACTCAGATCCGTTTGAACAGCGCTGACCGCGTGTTCTGCGTGGCCCCGTCGGCGGCGCTGTAGAAACGCTCCATGAAGATGTCGCGTTCAAACAAGCGCCCTTGCATCAGGCAGGTAATCGCCGAATCGATCATCACCGGCGGCCCGCACAGGTAAGCCTTGCGACTGCTGAAGCGACCGTCGAAATGGTGTTTCACCGCGTCGTGCACATAGCCCTTGAAGCCTGTCCACTCGGCGTCGTCCGCCGCTTGGCTGAGCGCCGGCACGTAGGTGAAATTGGCGTGATCCCGCGCCAGGGCCTCGAACAATTCGCGGTTGTACAATTCGGCGCGATTGCGAGCGCCTTGGAACAGCACGATCTGGCGCGCATCACCGGCTTCCAACAAGTCGAGAATCATCGACTGAGGACTCGACAAGCCCGAGCCGCCGGCGATGAAAATCAAATCACCGTCTTGGGATGTCCGCACGAAGAACTGCCCATAGGGACCGGACATTTCCACCCCATCGCCGACCTTCAATTCGTCATGAATCCTGGCAGTGGCCACCCCACCCTCGACGCGGCGCACATGCAGTTCGACTTCGTCTGCACGGCTCGGCGGGTTGGCCAGTGAAAACGCCCGCGTGCCTTCAATCCCCGGCAATTGCAGGTTGATGTACTGACCGGCCTGGAAGGCCATCGGCCGATCAAGCTTGAGGTGCACACCTTTGATCGTGGGCGACAGATCGACCAGTGCCGTGACAACGGCCCGATAGTCCTCCACGGGATGGCCGAGGAAGTCCGGGTCCGCGTCGATATCCGCCTCGATCACCATGTCGCTCTGCGGAATCGCACAGCAGGCCAGGACCTTGCCTTCATCCCGCTCCATATCCATCAGGGCGAAAGACGACGCCGCGCCCACATCCGCCTCGCCTTCGAGCACCTGAACCTTGCAGGTGGCGCAGGTTCCGTGGCCACAGGCGAACGGCAGCCAAACCCCTTGGCGCAATGCCGCCTGAAGGATGGTCTGGCCCTCCTCCACCTCGATCTGTTCACCCGTGGGTTCGATGGTTACTTGGTAGCTCATCACCGGTTCCTCAGTTGAAAGTGCCGGCAATGCCGTTCAAGCCTGGCGTATTGAGGTGCAGCAGGCTTTTGTGGTCGATGCCATTGTCGATCAGACTCGCCGCGTAGTCCGGGGTGAACGGCTGATCGTTGAGACGCCACACTGCCTGGCTGAAATCGACGTGTGGCGCATCCGGGTGTTGCGAGATCGAAGGCTTGACCACCTGCTCGATAAACTCACCGAATGGCATCGCCGGTGGCAGCGGCAAGGTAAACGGGGCGCAAAACATCAGGTGTCTTTCCCAGCACAGGTACACCAGTTGCAAGCCATGGAACTTGTCCTGGCTATCCAGGGGTTGGGCCTCATAGGCGCCAATAGCGGTCACGGGCATGATCTTGTCCTTATTCTTGTCAGGTAGAAATGGAAGCGAACACGCAGGTCCGCTTCGGTCCAGCGTCAGGCTTCAACCGGTCTTGAGCAGATCTGGGTCTACGGGGGTGGCCGGCGCGCTGTTGCGATCGTTCGGGTGCCAGTCCTGCCAGCGCCGATGCTCGGAGGAGCCCAGGTACTCGAAGTTGTCCTGGCCGGGATTGATGTTGTAGTAGTCGCGTACAACCGACTCGACATCCCCGCCACCGCAATTGCCCTGCAGGATCTGGTGCACCGGCAACCAGGCCTGGATGTATTTGGTCGGCTCGTATTCAAAGATGTCGCAGCAACCCTGGGAGCAGAAGTGATAACGCTCACCCTCGTGCTCGGCACTGCGATGGCTCAGCGTCGTCGGATCATCCGGCTCGCTGAACCCCAGCGGGATCTGGCAGATCTGGCAGAGCATCGGCAGGGTCGGGTTGTAGAACCGCTCGCCCTTCTCTTGCAGCGCACGCCAGTGTTCGAAGCGCGGGCGGTAGATTTTGTCGAAGGTGTCCGGGTACTTTTCCGAGAGCCAGTCCAGCTCTTCGTCAGTGGGCATCCAGGTGTGGAAGTTGGTCGCCTGGCTGTACTGGTAGAAGATCGCCCAGGCCTGGTGGCTGATGTGATCCTTGCCGATGTTGGCCTCTTCGACATGCTTGGGCGGACGGATGCCGTAACGCTCCAGGTCCTTGAACAGCGCGCCACCGGCCTCTTCGAAGTACACACCCCAGGCCTCAGACCAGGACATGACTTTGTTCGGCAGCATGTAGTCCATCATCATTCCCACCAGCGTCAGCAGGCGGTAGCCACGCCAGAACCACTTGTCGATCCAGCGCTGGATGATCGGCACGTTGTCTTCGTGCTGCTCAAGCAAGAACTTGATCACCTCAAGGCCCAGGGTCATGTGCCGGGCTTCGTCGGATTGTGCGGAGAAGCCGAAGGTGACCGTGGCCATGTCGCCGTTGAACGCTGCGCCGGACATGAACGGCACGAACAGCAGGTTGGTCAGCACGTACTCGAACGAAAACGAAATCGCCGTGAGGAACTCGAACGGCCCTGCGGTGCGTGCGTCCTCGAAGAACGATTTGGGCACCGAGAGGAACCACACCCGGTCGTGCATATGGGCAAAATCATGCAAGCCGTTGAAGTGCTTGTTGTAGTGACTCATGGCGTGAATCTGGGTCTGCACGTGGCGCAGTTCGTCGATGGCCTGCATCTGGCAGGCAATCCGCGCACCGGCGCCGCTGAATTGCCGGCCCACCCGGGCGAAGCCTTGATACGCCTGATACTCCAGTGGTGTGACCCCCGACAGGAACAGCTTCAGCGCGTTGACGTAACGGGCGTCCGACAACGTGGTATGGCCATTATTTTGCGAGAACGCATCGAAGATCGCGTAGAGCTTTTTCTCTTTCTCGGCCTGGTATTTCCAGTAGGTGTCCATGGTCAAGCGGAACGGGTCTTCCCACTTGTCCCAGTCGGTGATCTTGATCCCTTCGAAACGTTCGTGCGGATAGATATCCTCGTGGGTCTGGTAGCTCGGCTCCCAATCCAGGTCACGGGTCATGCAGCGGTATTTTTCTTTGGCATTGAGGCGTTTTTTCACGGCCATGATGATTCTCCGGAATTCTTGTTATCGATCAAACGCTGACTGCAAGCTGATGTCGTTCAGCTGTTCCAGTGCAGGGAAAAGCTGTCGTCTTCTTCCTCGACGTTGCCGCCCAGGGTGATCACGTACATCAGCATTTCCTGGATATCCCACGGGCTGCCGGTGATCTGCTCCACGGTTTCGCGGCGAATATCCAGACGACCCGGGGCCTCGATGCGAATCATCGAAGGCTGATGCTGGATCTCGGCGTGGGGGTTGTCCTGCTGGATGGCTTCGACGATCGAGCGTGCGTAATCGGTGTCTTGCAGGTTGATGTAAACAAGGGACGTCATGGCTTCACTCCGGTCAGGCCGACTTTCTTCAGGCGGGTGGCGAACTCGCTGCAGACTGCATCCAGCGCGGACTCATCCAGGCCCAGGCCAGCCAGTGGTCGTAAGGCTTCGACGGAACGCTGGCTCCAGTGATCGACCCAGCCCTCCACCAGCGCCTTGTTCTCGGCGCTTTGGTTGATCACCGTCTTGAGCAGTGCATCGACCCAGCGTTGGCTTTCGGCGAACCACAGGCGCATGAACTCGGTCAGCATGCCGACCTGACCGGCGCCGTTGGCCGAGAGTTGTTCGTCGAGTTTGTGGAACAGCAGCGGATACACCAGGCCATCGCTGACCACGTTTTGCGCCACGGTCAATTCGAACCAGTCGCGCACCACCAATGTGTCTTCAACGTAGCGGCGCATCCCCTGCCACGCAGGGGCGTTCAGCCACTGCTGTTTGGCCTGGGCGAGGAGCAGGACATCGCCGTCATCGAGCATCAGGCCGATACGCGAGAGGTACTGAGCGATACCCAGTCGATCCATGGCCTGGAACATATGCATCTGGGTGACGCTGGTGCCAAAGCCGTCGGCGGCAATGTTGCTGTTGTTCATGTTCGCGCCCAGCTCGGCGTGCCGCAGAGGCAACAGCAGCGAGCTGATCAGCTGGACATTGTGCGGCGAGAGGCTGGCGGGCATGTCGCGTTTCTCACAGAACGCGTAATCGTGCTCGGCATTTTCCTGCATCTTGGCCCGAGCCTGAACATACGCGCCGTAGTAGTACTGGCGCGGGTCGGTGACCGCGTACCAGTCGGCCATGACCACGGCGGTACGGGTGGCATCATTGAGCAATTTGTCCGGTTGCCACAGCGGCCGATAATGGAAGTTGGTCGCAGACTCGATGTCGAAACTGGCTTCCTGGTAGCGGCTGGCGACCTTGTCGCCAAACCGGCGACGCGTGTGGCTAAAGGTGTTGCGGATCGTCTCGACGGTTGTCGTCTTGATCTCGACACTCATGGAGTGGACTCCTGTAGTTGTTGTTTTCTGGGGGGCAGCTTATTCAGCGTCGCGGGGTTCGCCGTAGCGCCACTTCTGCGCATCGGCATCGAGGGCGTCGGACATTTGCGTGTCCATGTGCTGCACATGGTTGTTTTCGCAGAACTGCTTGAACGCCTGATGCGGCAGCACCAGCTCGACAAACAGCTCGGGATAACCGATGGCAAAATCGAATTCGACGAAGGCATCTTCTGGTTCGCTGCGTACACGGACGTAGCGCGGCATTTGATCGAAGGTGCTGCCAGATGGGCTCATGCTCGGGTACTCCCTTGTAGTTATGCAGGGGTACGGAGCAACAACGGTGCCAGCGCCTTGAAACTGGAAAAAATAAAAGTATTAAGCCTTTAAAAACAGCTAGTTAGGATGAACAACAAAAAGTATCTGCGCGCGTGATGCGGGGGTTTCAGCACGGCGTCGGCTTCGAGGAATTGATCATTTGGTAAGGGATTTGACTATTCTTTATCAAATGGTGAAAGCGCTGAGAAATTTGACTTTCAAGTGGATTTCAGGACGTTCTATATAGGGATTTTCAGCGCAGCCAAACCGTCGCGAAAGTCCCGACACGGTGCCGCAGTAACGCCCCAGCCTAGGCGTAGGAACCGGGTCATCCCCACAAACAAAAAAACACAGGGGTGCGTTTGCATGACCACGAAATACCGAGCCTCTGAGCATTCAGCACTGCTCAAGGATCTGACTGATCGAATTCATTTTCTCGGCAGCGAAGGAAAGATCTGGCTTGATGAGCAACGCATGCTGCTGATGCAGGTGTCGGCGATGGCATCGTTTCGTCGGGAGCTGATCGAGATGATCGGCGAAGAACGCGCAAAGGGATTTTTCCTGCGCCTGGGCTACCAGTCCGGGCTCAAAGATGCGGAGCTGGCACGAAAGCTACGGCCCAACGGCAGTGACATCGATATGTTCCTGACAGGCCCTCAGTTGCACTCGCTCAAGGGCATGGTCAACGTCCGTCCAGTGAAGATGGACATCGATATCGAGGCTGGAACCTTCTATGCCGACATCGAATGGATTGACTCTTTTGAAGTTGAAAACCACCAGAGTGAACAACTGCATTCCGATCAGCCGATTTGCTGGATGCTGCTCGGATACGCGATCAGTTATTCGTCGTTCTTCATTGGCCGGCAGATCATTTACAAGGAAGTCAGTTGCCGTGGATGCGGCGACGCATTGTGCCGGATCATCGGTAAGCCCGCGGAGGAATGGGAAGATGCCGAGACCTTCATGCGCTATTTCCAAAGTGATTCGATCATCGACGAATTGCACACCCTGCAGCTGCAAGTCGAGAACATGAATCAACGTCTCCAACTGCGTGCAGGTCAGTTTTACGGCATCGGTCGTTCGGCGATATACCGCAAGACCTGCGATCTGATTGACAAGGTTGCGCCGGGCAAAGCATCGGTTTTGCTGCTGGGTGAAACCGGCGTTGGCAAGGAGGTCATTGCTCGCAGTTTGCACTTGCGAAGCGAGCGGGCTGGAGGCCCTTTCATTGCCCTGAACTGCGCAGCCATCACGCCAGACCTGATCGAGGCCGAGCTGTTTGGCGTTGAAAAAGGCGCCTACACAGGGGCTCAACAATCACGCATGGGACGCTTCGAGCGGGCGCATGGCGGCACGTTGTTTCTCGATGAAATCATTGAGCTGACACCACGGGCTCAAGCCAGCTTGCTACGGGTTTTGCAAGAAGGCGAACTTGAGCGAGTGGGCGATAGCCAGACCCGCCATGTCGATGTCCGGGTCATTGGCGCGACTCACGAAGACCTCGGCCAGGCGGTGAAGGAAGGACGTTTTCGCGCCGACCTTTACTACCGACTGAACGTCTATCCCGTTCGAATTCCCGCCCTGCGTGATCGTCGCGAAGACATCCCGCTCTTGATCGAACATTTCCTGGAAAAGCTGCATTTGAGCTACCAGAAAAAAACCCTCGGGTTGTCGGATCGTGCCAGCGAGGCCTGCCTGCGCTACGACTGGCCCGGCAATATTCGCGAGCTGGAAAACCTGATCGAGCGCGGCGTGATCATTACTGACAGCAATCAGAGCATTTCCGTAGAGGCACTGTTCCCGCACCAGTCCGCCGAGGCCCATAGCATTGGCCTGTCGAGCGAGGGCAATTTGATCAGTCAGAAGCTGGAGCCAGCGGATGAGTGGGTGGATCGGTTGCTCGACCTGGGGGTAAGCCTGGAAACGATGGAAGAACAGCTCTTGCAAGGCGCCATGGAGCGCGCTCACCAGAATGTCTCCGAAGCTGCGCGCCTGCTGGGAATGACCCGACCAGCGCTGGCCTACCGGTTGAAAAAGTTGCCGGATGACCCAGGGTCACGCTGACGACTGGCCATGAAATGAAGGGCAGAGAGCGTGCTGAAAAACTGCCCTTCGACGGCTTCTCAAGTGGCGAGTGGTCTCCTGACCTTGTCCGGAATTGGCTATTTGATTGGCTCAATTGCCCGCTTAGTGTGACGGCAAGTCCTCACAAGCGGTGATTGAAATGAAAGACCTTGATCCGGTTGAAACACAAGAATGGCTCGACGCCCTGGAATCCGTGCTTGATCACGAAGGCGAAGACCGCGCCCAATACCTGATGACCCGCATGGGTGAACTCGCCACTCGTGGCGGCTATCAACTGCCCTACGCCGTTACCACGCCTTACCGCAACACCATTCCGGTCGGCCACGAAGCACGCCTGCCGGGAGACCCGTTTATCGAGCGACGCATTCGCTCGATGGTTCGCTGGAACGCGCTGGCCATGGTCGTTCGCGCCAACAAAAAAGACCCGGATCTCGGCGGTCATATTTCCAGCTTCGCCTCAAGCGCCACGCTCTACGACGTCGGCTTCAACCATTTTTTCCAGGCTCCGACCGACGAACACGGCGGCGACTTGAAACTGCAACCTGCAGCGCCTCGACGGCCCGGTTCGCGGCAACAGCAAGATCATCCAGGAACTCGAAGGCGTGTTCCGCGGTGCGCGTTGGAACGTGAACAAAGTGGTTTGGGGGCGCCATTGGGATGCGCTGTTGGCCAAGTTTGAGCCGTTTCGCCAACGGGCGGCAGGTCCGTGTCAGGAGGCATATGCAACCCGGTTTCAAGCCGGAACAGATCCTGAGGCGTGCGCTCTCCCGGTTGGGAGAAAACCGTTATCGTCTACTTACAAACAACTGCGAACATTTCTGCCATTGGTGTCTTTTCGGGAAGAGTGAAAGTCAGCAAGTTCGCCAGGCATTGAGTCACCCCCTGAAGGCTTTTCAGTTGATGACGCAGTACTGGCCGCTGCTCATCTCCTTCTATTTGCCCCTCGTTCGAACATTCGCTTGCAGGATCTTGCCTGCCAGCATTTCGACCGGACGCAGGTAAAGCGGCACCGACAACGTCCGACCCCTCAGCAAGGGTGACAGGGTGCGGCGTAATGCGGATGTATCGAGTGACTCGTGGGTTCGTCAACGTGTCCCATCCACATCAGCAGCCGATCAATCCCTGAAGCGACTTTGAGTTTTTCCGGGGAGCCTGATCGAAAGCGCCAATAACAATACCAACATGGCCTGAACAGCATGCATCCGCAAAGACAAACCCTGCACAACGAACTGCACGCGCGCCCGTCACTGTATTTCGACGAACCGGCCCATGTGTTTCATCTGGCCTTCCTCGGCGGGGAATTGGAGTGCAATGCGCTCCTTGAGAATTGCTGTCCTGCCCCCTTCGACCTGCATGCCGCCCAAGGCATTTCCCAGCTCGATGGCCACGCCCTGAAATGGGAACGCCACGCCGAGTTCTTCACCCTGACCCTGGTGGTCACTTCTTCCAGCGATGACCTGTCCTGGACATCGCTGCCAGAGGTGCTGGCGCAAAAGGTCGAAGTGCATTTGCCGCAGTTGATCAACTCGGTGCAGATCGTCGTGCGTGGCGAAACCGGCCTGGACCTCGCCCGCTATGGTTTCAAGGATCCGTGCGGTTCTTGCGTGGGCGGTGGCGATGCGGTGGTCTGGAGCGATTTTCGTCTCTGCGAGGACGGCAGTAACCACTTGCTGTTCGTCAACCGACGCCTGAACGCCTACCGCCAAGGACGGATGATCCGCCGCCTGCTGGAAATCGAGACCTACCGCATGATGGCCTCACTGTCCTTGACCACGGCGAAGACCTTGAGCGCGCAACTCGATGTCTTTGACAAGACGTTGGTCACCCTCTCCGAGCGTAACGCCGACGCTGACAGCGGCAACGCAAAAGCCCTGCTGGCGGACATCTCCAACCTTTCAGCCCAAGTGGTCAGCAGTACCGCGAAAACCCGCCACCGATTCAGTGGCACCCAGGCCTACGCCCAACTGGTGTACGAGCGCTTGGGCGAATTGCGCGAAAGTCACGTAGGTGATTGCCAACGCCTCGGGGTGTTCATCGAGCGCCGCTTCAAGCCCACCGTCCGGTACTGCACCGCCACCGAACAGCGCCTGGAACACCTGGCCAAAAGCGTGGCCAACCTGGGCGACCTGTTGCAAGCCCGGGTTCAGGTGGAAATGGAAGAACAGAACTCGGAGATCCTCAAAAGCCTGAACAGCCGAGCCGATGCCCAGATCAAGATCCAGCGAGCCGTGGAAGGCCTGTCGATCATCGCCATCACCTACTACCTGCTGAGCCTGCTCAAGCTTGGTTACTCGGGGTTGAACCTGCTCGGCGCCGAGTTGGCCCCGCGGGAAGCCATGCTGATCATGACGCCCCTCGCGATCGCTATCCTTTCGCTCATTGTGCTGCGTATCAAGAAAGTCAAAGAGCACTGAAATCGCGAATCGCAGGGACAAGTAACACTGCAGTCAAGGGTTCAAGTCAGCGCTCTTTGCTCAAGCCCCGGCCGTTCGCTTCCTACCAGCGGTGCGAGTGACTTGGCCGAAGCCGTTTCGCTGCGCGCATGCACCCAACCCAGGTAGGTGAAGCCGCGCAACAGGAAGAACACGGGCAGCATTTCCTCAAACTCCGGTGGCAGAGGACGGACCTCCTGATAGCCGTCGACCAGGGCCGCGAGCAGGTCGTCGAAACAGTCATCCCCCAGAACGGGGAACAGTGTGGTGGCAAGAAGCGTCCCCACCAGGGTTGTTCACCCAGCAGACCTTGTTCGTCCCAGGCGTGGCGGGTGAAGCTGGCGGGCGCCTGCCATTGCACGGCGAAGTTGTGCATCTGGGCCATCAGCTTTCCGATGATCCGATAGTTACGGCGTGCTGCCGGTACATCATCAATGGTCTGTTCGACACTGCCGATCTGCTTGCCTTCCAGCCAGGCCATCACATCGATCTGGCGCGCCTCAGGCACCTGCGGCACCTGCACGTTGTTGAACCAGGCGCCGTCTGTGGCGGCTATGACTCGCGCTGTGTCCACCCCATAGTCGGCGAGCGCCTCGACCCATTGCAGTTCGGCCAGCAGTGCCTCGTCGCTGTGGTAACCCGCACGGTGCACGCGCATGACCATCCGCGTGCCGTTGGCTGGACAATTTACCGAAGTCATCTATCGGAAAGATATTACGTCGGGACCTGCGCGAGCGCGCCTGAGGGCGTAGTAGTTCAATCCTGGCTTAACTTTTTTTGTGACCGGCGTCCAGCTTGTAAAACGTAGCCCGGGCGCCCTCACTGTTATAACCGATATTATCTTGGGTATAGACGCCCGCCTTGAAGTACAACCGTTTGTTCTTCCAGCTCGAACTCAACTGATTACCCCAAGTATAGTTTTCAGCACTGACCTGCAAGTAACCTGCGGAACTCAAATGAACCGCATAAGAGAACTTCTTGTTGAGAGGGATATCCCTGGCAATGATGATGGCAGTGTCGTCGCTACCAGGCTTTTGCCGATATTTAGCGACGACATCGCCACGTTTCTTACCCGTGTCGTACAGGTATTCAACTTTTAGCAGCGGATCTTCTCCCTGGTAAATATGGATCTGGCCGATAACTACCCTGCCGGAAGAAGGCATCTGATTGATAGCCAGAGTGGCTTTCAGTGCGCTGTCGCCCTGCGGATAGGTCCAGTTGCGTAACTCTCCATCCTTGAACGTCTCACGTAACTCGGTGCGCGGAAACTTTGATTTGGCGGTGGTAGAGCCAGATACCGGCGACCAGAAAAACAGCGTGCTGCCAGATCGAAAATAATGGTCGGAATAACCACTGGTCAATCGAGGGGTGTCAATGACTCTGGAAGGTGTTCCTACAGGAATGGTCAAGTTCCATGTTGTTAAATCAATCACGTCAAACTCCAATCATGGAAGTATTCTCGACTTCACCATACAGCAAAAAACTGTCAATCATTGAGTTAAACGAGTTGAACTACAAACACCATGGCAGGACGGGAGATGTACTTGTTTTTCTAGATTGTCAGGGATACATGGCACTGCCTTGGTCGATTTTCAAACGCACGGCTGAGCGCTCATACCGCTTGCAAAAGTTATGCGAATGCGGCTCCATCGCCTTTAAACGTCAATTCACCACCTGTCTCGTCGTCGGAATCTATCCATGCCACTGAAGTTTCATAAAATGCACGCCAATGGCGATGACTTCGTTATTGTGGACTCGCGAAACTCGGCCAATCCAATGACAAGTACCCTGGCTCGGCGCCTGGGTGATCGGAACCGAGGAGTCGGATTCAATCAACTCGCGGTGGTGCTTGACTGCGATGACGCTGATGCGCGCTTGATGTTCTGGAATGCCGATGGCTCCACGCTGGATGTGTGTGGCAGCGCAACGCGAGGTGCCGCGGATAGGCTGATGCGCGAATCAAATAGTACGTCGATAGCGCTCCGAACCAACCGTGGTCTTCTGACTTGTGAACGAACCTCAAGCGGCGCAATTTCCGTCAACATGGGGGAGCCGCTTTTCGGCTGGTCGGATATTCCCCTGGCTCTGGAACTGGATACTGCTGTTTTGCCCCTTGCTGGCAGCCCGACAGCTTGCAGCATGGGAAACCCGCACTGCACCTATTTTGTGGATGATCTGACAGCCGTTGATATAGCGACAATCGGACCGACAATTGAAACCAACCCCCTATTCCCCCTCAGGACGAATGTGCATTTCGTCCAGGTCATTGACCGAAAGCACATTCGGTTGCGCATCTGGGAGCGCTGGGGTGGTGTTCCCCTCGGTTCAGGTTCCTGCTCTTGCGGCGCCGTTGTTAATGGCATTCGTCGTGGCTTGTTAGACAATCGCGTTGAGGTGGAATGTGATGGCGGAACCGTAACGGTTCAATGGGATGGCGTGGGACCTGTCATTCTCATCGGACCGGTAGAGACGCTTTTTTCGGGGACAATCACGGATAACTTATTTCAAGCTTCGTAGCTGCCATACCGTGTCCCGTACAAACCTTACATAATCAAACCAGTTGCCAGTCATGCGGCAGCAGTTCCGCATAACTGGCAATCGGTGCAATCAAGCAATGCGGGATCGCCAGACGCTTACCTTGCTAGCGCTATTCGTCCACGCTGATGCCCGATCCCCCTAACTCCTTGGGGACATCCTTCAGCTTGGGCAATCCATCTTTGATGCGCAGCACGCTCTCCTGATAGTGGACGTGAACGTCTGGCGAATACGCGAGATCGGGGATGACCGCGGCATACACGTCGATGAGCCCCATCCCCGGGTGTTCGGCGAAGATGTGCCCGCCGCAAGTCTTGCACCACTTACGGGAACTCTGCGGTGTCTTGTTGTAGGTGCCGATGTTGTCGGCACCCCGAGTCACTTGCACCGCCTCGGGTTTCCACAGCGTGAAGGCATTGACCGGACCTGCTGACCAATGCCGACACGATTCGCAATGGCAATAGCCCATCGCGGCCGGTTCGCCGCTGACTGTGAACTCGACTGCACCGCAAAAACAGCTGCCCTTGTAAGACCGTTCACTGCTCATGGCATGACTCCTTGATCAATTATCGCGATGCCACCGGACATGGCGTGGATCGCCTGAACGTTACCTGCCTTCACTCATCGATGTAGCGCACCGCGGTCGCCGATGTGCGCCGTACCTGCAATTCGAAGATGTCAGGGCGCGCATAGTGCCCGGTGACGTCGAGCGCTCGCCGCGCTGGCGCCACGAGTGAGACGTCGATGTCTGCATACAGGATGCCTGCCTCTCGGTGTAATGGACCGGCCACGAGCCGGCCCTGAGGATTGACCACCACCGAGTCGCCGTCGTTGATCCATTCGTCCGGATCGGGAAACAGTTGCATACGAGCCGGGAAGTCGTCGGGAATGTCGCTGCCGCGCAGCGCGGTGCCACTGCCGATAACCCAACAGCGGCCTTCGAGTGCAATGTGACGCATCGTGCTGATCCAGCCCTCGCCAGTGTCATACGTGGGGGCGACGTAGATTTCCACTCCTTGGGCATACAGAGAATAGCGCGCCAGCGGCATGTAGTTTTCCCAGCAGATCAGCGCGCCCACGCGGCCGACCGGTGTATCGACCGGACGCAGCCCGCTTGCATCACCGAAACCATGCACCATTCGCTCGGGATTGGTGGGCATCAGCTTGCGGTGTCGGTTGAGCACTGCGCCGTTGGCGCCGATAACGACTACGCTGTTATAGAGCGTGCCGCCTCCATTGCGCCGGTCGCATTCATTGATGCCGCACACAATCGTCACGGCGTGAACCCTGGCGGCCTCGCACAATTGGCTCATGTCACCGTTGGTGATATCGACGGCGTTGGCCAGCAGCCGCGTGTGTAACTGGCCCATCACGGCCCCGTCCCTTCCCGCCGCCAGTCGCCAGATCCACGACGGATAACCTGGAATGAACGATTCGGGCAAAACAATCAGCGAGGCGCCCGCCGTCGCTGCCTCAGCGACCGATTGCACGGCCCGGGCGATGGTCGCGCTGCGATCCAGCAGCACGGGCGGACGCTGAATGATGGCTACCTTGGTCATGGCGTTCTCCTTTGGCAGTTGGCTTTCGAAGGCTTCAGCCTGCGCGTGGCGAAGTCGCGGGGCTAGTTCAGAATCTGAAGTGTTGTAGTTGCGGAGTACAGGCGATGGAAGATAGCTACGGTCAGTTCTGCACGGTCGCGCGCGGTGCCGAAGCGCTGTGCGAGCGCTGGACGCCTTTGGTCGTGCGCGAGCTGCTGTGCGGCAGTAAGCGCTTCAATGAACTGCACCGCGGCGTACCACGGATGTCCACCGGACTGTTGGCCCAGCGGCTGCGCCATTTGGAAGAGATCGGTGTCGTGCATCGCACGGCCGTCGGCAAAGTCTGGGAGTACAGCCTGACCGAAGCGGGAGAGGAATTGCGCCCCATCATCATGGCGCTCGGCCATTGGGGTGCGCGCTGGATCGGCAGTCGCCTTCGCGATGACGAACTCGATGCGGGCCTGCTCATGTGGGACGTGCGCCGGTTCGCGCGCATCGAGGAGTTCCCGTCCCGACCGGTGGTCATCCACTTCAGCTTCCGCGACGCGCGGCCCGGCGAGCAAGCGTGGTGGCTCGTGGTCGAACATGGCGTGGCAGACCTGTGCCGCGACGACCCCGGACGCGAACTGACGCTCGTCGTGGACTCCAGCGTGCGCGCATTGACCGAGGTGTGGGCTGGCGACCGTACACCGAAGGAGGTTCTTAAGTCGCGAGAGCTGCGTGTAGACGGCGCAGTGCAGGATGCAGAAAACCTGTGGCGCTGGCTTGGCACCAGTGCATTCGCCGGTACCCGCAGCGCTGCACGCTAGCCTTGGCGGCTGCCATCGTGAAACCTGATACACATAAAGGTCGAAAACTTACGGCAAGCGTGGGCCATGCAACCCATCTCTGTGGCGCCAGGTATGTCGTTGGCAGGGTAAATACCGGATGAGGAACGGAGGGAGCTGCCGAATGGAATTGTGAACGAAGGTGCAGTACCTTGTATTTGTAACTTCCTCGTGTCGCAATCCTATTCAGGTTGAGAGGTGGTATTCATGAACAACATCATCTACATCGTCGGGCTAGTTGTAATTGTCGTGGTTATCCTGTCGTTCCTCGGGTTTGCATAGATTAGAAGACTGTCTTGATGTTACTTGCCAGTCGTGATGGGCAAGCATCGGCCAGAAGCAGTCATTCAGACGCACCTACAAGAGACGAGCACGTTTGCTCACGGCGCGCTCAGTGACGATCCGTGATCCGTATGGCTTTCCGGAAAACATGAACCAACTCGCGCGGAGCGTCGATGGGACGCTCGTCATAACGAAACTCGCCGCCGTAATCATCCTTAATGATCCACGCGCGATGTCGACTCGCCCAACTCACAAATGATGCACAAACCAAAACGCCGCTCAACGAGCGGCGTTTTTGCATCTAGAGCGGAAAACGAGATTCACCTGTATTTAGGGAATCCCGGGCGCCTCAACTCCAGGGACGGTCTCCATTCTCGTCCTTGATGCGGGTCGGCAGGCCCATCACATCCAGCGCCTTGAGGAACGGCTCAGCCGGCAGCTCCTCGACATTGACCATACGCTGCACGTCCCATTCGCCACGGGCGACCAGCAAGGCTGCGGCCACGGGCGGCACGCCAGCGGTATAGGAAATGCCCTGGCTGTCGGTTTCAGCGTAGGCGTCCTCATGATCGGCCACGTTGTAGATGAACACCTCGCGCGGCTGGCCATCCTTGGTGCCCTTTACCAGGTCGCCAATGCAGGTCTTGCCGGTGTAGCCGGGCGCCAGCGAGCTTGGATCAGGCAGCACGGCCTTGACCACCTTCAGCGGCACGACTTCCAGGCCTTCGGCGGTCTTGACCGGTTGCTCGGAGAGCAAGCCGAGGTTCCTGAGTACGGTGAACACATTGATGTAGTGCTCGCCGAAGCTCATCCAGAAACGCACATTGGGCACGCCGAGGTTCTTCGACAGCGAGTGCACTTCATCGTGACCGGTCAGGTAAAGGTTCTGCGCCCCTACAACCGGCAGGTCGTCGGTGCGTTTGACTTCGAACATCGTGTTGCTGGTCCACTGACTGTTCTGCCAGCTCCACACTTGTCCGGTGAACTCGCGGAAATTGATCTCCGGGTCGAAATTGGTGGCGAAATACTTGCCATGGGAGCCGGCATTGACGTCGAGAATATCGATCGAATCAATGCGGTCGAAATACTGTTGCTGCGCCAGCGCCGCATAGGCGTTGACCACACCAGGGTCGAAACCCACACCGAGAATGGCGGTGATGTTCTTCTCTTTGCACTCTTCGAGGTGGTTCCACTCGTAGTTGCCATACCACGGCGGCGTCTCGCAGATTTTGCCCGGTTCTTCGTGAATGGCGGTGTCCAGGTAGGCCACGCCGGTATCGATGCAGGCACGCAGCACCGACATATTGAGGAAAGCGGAACCGACGTTGATGACGATCTGCGATTCGGTTTCGCGGATCAGCGCCTTGGTCGCCTCGACATCCAGGGCGTTCAGCGAGAAGGCCTTGATGTCGGCGGGTACTTTGAGGCTACCCTTGGCCTTGACGCTGTCGATGATGGCCTGGCATTTGGAGATGTTGCGCGACGCGATAGCAATACGACCGAGTTCATCGTTGTGCTGCGCGCACTTGTGGGCCACCACCTTGGCGACACCTCCTGCACCAATGATAAGTACATTCTTCTTCAATTTATCTCACTCTCCTTCTCTGCCAGCTTACGAAAGGCTGGACATGTAGTCGTTGTAACCAAACTCGCGAACCACCTCGACACTACCGTCGAGTTGTTTCACTACGATGGACGGCATTTTCAGGCCGTTGAACCAGTTCTTCTTGACCATGGTGTAACCCGCGGCGTCGATGAACGACAGCCGATCCCCGATGGCCAGCGGGCGATCAAATTGATACTCACCGAAAATGTCTCCGGCCAGGCAGGATTTGCCGCACACCATGTAAGTGTGCTCGCCCTCGCTGGGCGCCAGCTTGGCATTCAGGCGATAGATCAGCAGATCAAGCATGTGTGCTTCGATGGAGCTGTCCACGACCGCCAGGTGCTTGCCGTTGTAGAGGGTGTCGAGCACGGTGACTTCCAGCGAGGCGCTCTGTGTGATGGCGGCTTCGCCCGGCTCCAGATAGACCTGCACGCCGTATTTTTGCGAGAACGACTTGAGACGCGCGCAGAATGCGTCCAGCGCGTAGTCTTCACCGGTGAAGTGGATGCCGCCGCCGAGGCTGACCCACTCGACCTTGTGCAGCAGATGACCAAATCGCTCCTCGATGGTGCACAGCATCTGGTCGAACAGGTCGAAGTCGCCGTTCTCGCAATTGTTGTGGAACATGAAGCCAGAGACCTGCTCGATGACCTGCTCGATCTTCACCGGATCCCATTCGCCCAGACGGCTGAATGGCCGCGCGGGGTCAGCCAGCAGATAATCCGAGCTGCTCACCTGCGGATTGACCCGCAGACCGCGCACCTTGCCTGCTGAAGCCTCGGTGTAGCGCTGCAACTGACCGATGGAGTTGAAGATGATCTTGTCGCAGTTCTCGAGCATCTCCTCGATTTCGTCGTCGGCCCACGCCACGCTGTAGGCATGAGTCTCGCCAGCGAACTTCTGTCGACCGAGCTTGAGCTCGTAGAGCGACGACGACGTGGTGCCGTCCATGTATTGCTGCATCAGGTCGAACACCGACCAGGTGGCGAAGCACTTGAGTGCCAGCAGGGCCTTGGCCCCGGACTGTTCACGCACATAAGCGATCTTCTGCATGTTCGCCAGCAGTTTTTGCTTGTCGATGAGGTAGTACGGCGTTTTGATCATTTCGAGGCCTCCGGCAAGGCCAGCCAAAAAAAGGATGCGCATTGTGCCTTCACTGACTACATATCGAAAGAGCAAAAGCCCAGTTCGCTGAGTCATCCTGAAGTGAACCGAGGAGCATGTAGCACAATGGGACGTCGAACATGTTGTTTGTACGGCCTCAGCCGCGAGGTCCCTCTCCCTGCGTGGTAACAACTATTGTGACATTGCCGAACCCAAATAACGCGCAAACAAAAACGCCACTCTAAATAGAGTGGCGTTTTTGTGAATCTTGGAGCGGGAAACGAGACTCGAACTCGCGACCCCGACCTTGGCAAGGTCGTGCTCTACCAACTGAGCTATTCCCGCGTCTTGGTGTGGCGCATTCTATCGAATCCAGATGCCCCGTCAACCCTTTGATTCAAAAAAGTTTTATTTCTTTTCGGTATCCGTCTTCAGATGCGGCCAGGCAGCCCGCAGATACTGGACCATTGACCACAATGTCAGGCCGGCGGACACCAGCAACAAGGCGTAACCCACCAGCACCCAGAACGTGAAGTCCGACGGATTGGCCAGCAAGATCACCAGCGCCAGCATTTGCGCGGCGGTTTTCCATTTACCCAGGTTCGACACGGCGACGTGAGCACGGGCGCCGAGTTCGGCCATCCACTCGCGCAACGCCGAGACGACAATTTCGCGACCGATGATGACAGCGGCTGGCAGCGTGAGCCACAGGTTGCCGTGTTCTTGCACCAGCAATACCAGCGCCACGGCGACCATCAGCTTGTCAGCAACAGGATCGAGAAAAGCCCCGAACGGAGTGCTTTGTTCCAGGCGGCGGGCCAAGTACCCATCCAACCAGTCTGTGGCGGCGGCGAATGCGAAGACCGAGGCGGACGCCAGGTAGCTCCATTGGTAAGGCAGGTAGAACAGTAAAATGAAGATCGGAATGAGCAGGACGCGTAGAACGGTAATCAGATTAGGGATATTCATCGGCACAACTGGCTACGAGGTGAGGTGGCATTCTACTCGCTGTGCAGATTTGCATAAATCAACTCTGCGAGCTTTTTACTGATCCCGGGTGCTTTGGCGATCTCTTCGATGCTGGCACGAGATAGCTCCTGCAATCCACCAAAATGTTTCAACAAATCGCGTCGACGTGTCGGTCCGACCCCAGCCACGCCCTCAAGCGTAGACGTACGGCGCGTTTTGCCACGACGTGCGCGGTGTCCGGTTATCGCGAAACGGTGGGCTTCGTCGCGTATCTGCTGGATCAAATGCAGCGCGGGGGAATCACCACGCAAGGTGAATTCGTGAGCGGCATCATTGAGATACAAAGTTTCAAAGCCGGCCTTGCGCGTCGCACCCTTGGCCACACCCAGCAGAATCAGGTCAGGCACGGCCAGCTCATTGAGCACGTCGCGGGCCATGGATAGCTGCCCCTTGCCGCCATCCACCAGCAGAATGTCCGGCAGCTTGCCCTCCCCGTCCTTCAGTTTACTGAAGCGTCGGGTCAGGGCCTGGTGCATCGCCGCGTAGTCATCACCCGCCGTAACACCTTCGATGTTGTAGCGACGGTAGTCCGACTTGATCGGGCCTTCAGGCCCAAACACTACGCAGGAGGCGACGGTCGCTTCGCCACTGGAATGACTGATGTCGTAGCACTCCAGACGTTGCGGCGGCTCGTCCAGCTTGAGTACTTCTGCCAGAGCTTCGAAACGTGCCGCAACATGTTGACGGTTGGCCAGTCGCGCACCTAGCGCCTGCTCCGCATTTGTAACTGCCAGTTGCTGCCAGCGTGCCCGCGTACCGCGAACCCGGTGACTGATGGTCAGTTCGCGACCACGCAGCTCTTCGATGGCCGCGATCAGGGTCGGGAAGTCTTCGTGAACCACGTTGACAATCAATTCGCTCGGCAAGTCGCGCTCAGGACTGCTAATGAAGTATTGGCCGAGAAACGCAGCCATGACTTCGGAAACGTCTTCCTCGATACCCACTTGCGGGAAGAAGTTCTTGCTCCCTAGCACCCGTCCGCCGCGCACGCTGATCAAGTGAACGCAGGCACCGCCCGGATTGACGAAAGCCGCGATCACGTCGACATCGCCCGTCCCGCCTTCCATGCTCTGCTGATCCTGGACCCGGCGCAGCAACGAGATCTGATCCCGCAACTCGGCCGCACGTTCGAACTCGAGGTTGATCGCCGCCTCTTCCATTGCGGCGGACAACTCGTCCGTCAACGCATTGCTGCGGCCTTCAAGGAACATCACCGAGTGCCGAACGTCTTCGGCATACACCTCGGGCTCCACCAGGCCGACACAGGGCGCCTTGCAGCGTTTGATCTGGTATTGCAGGCAAGGACGTGTGCGGTTCTTGTAATAGCTGTCTTCGCACTGGCGAACGAAAAAGGTCTTTTGCAGCAGGCTCAGGCTTTCGCGAATCGCGCCGGCGCTGGGATAAGGCCCGAAATATTTGCCCTTGGCCTTCTTTGCGCCGCGATGGATGCTCAAGCGTGGAAACTGGCCATCCGAGAGAAAGACATAGGGGTAGGATTTGTCGTCGCGCAGCAGGATATTGTAGGGCGGACGCCATTCCTTGATCAGCGTCTGCTCAAGCAGCAACGCTTCGGTTTCATTGGCCGTTATCGTCGTTTCGACCTGAGCGATGCGAGCCACCAGCGCAGCTGTCTTGGGCGCAAGACCGGACTTTCGGAAATAGCTCGACAAGCGACTCTTGAGGTTCTTGGCCTTGCCGACGTAAAGCAGACGTGCCTCGCTGTCGAACATGCGATACACACCGGGCCGCCCACTGACCGTCGACAGAAAGGCGCTTGGATCAAAAATGTCAGTCATTTTCAGAGGCTGGCATCGACCATGCCGTGACGAACCGCCAGCAGTGTCAACTCAACATCGCTACTGATCGAAAGCTTCTCGAAAATACGGTAACGGTAGGTGTTTACGGTTTTTGGCGACAGGCACAACTTGTCGGAAATGATCTGGACCTTCTGACAGCCGACAATCATCAGCGCGATCTGGATTTCCCGCTCGGACAAGGCGTCGAACGGCGAATCGTTGGTCGGCTGGAAAGACTTGATCGCCAGTTGCTGGGCAATCTGCGGGCTGATGTAACGTTGCCCGGCAAACACCAGGCGGATGGCCTGGACCATTTCCGGAAGTCCGGCGCCCTTGGTCAGATAACCTGCGGCACCCGCCTGCAACAACCTTGTCGGAAACGGATCTTCCTCGCACACGGTGACCGCGACGACTTTGATGTCCGGATGACTGCGCAACAGTTTGCGCGTGGCTTCAAGACCGCCGATACCGGGCATCTTGACGTCCATCAGTACCACATCAGGTTTCAACTCACGCGCCTTGAGCAGGGATTCTTCACCCGACTCAGCCTGGCCGACTACTTGCAGGCCATCGATGTCAGCCAGCATTCGTGTAATGCCTGTACGAACGAGATCATGGTCATCGACTACTAGCACCCTAATCAAGCAGACACCTCGCGATATGGTCTTATTGGGTTGCGGACACCTTAGCAAAAAGCATCTGGCAGACCTAGCGGAAACCGCTATATAAAAAGTTTCAATTCATCTGGAAAGGCTTGCCGTATGCGTGTTTCAGCGATACGACCGATCGACATCCCGCTGCATTTTCAGGAAACACTCATCCTCGCCGACCACCACCAGGCCCTTTCTCTTATATAACGCTTGTGCCGGGTTGTTTTTAAAAACCGTTAATCGCAATGCCGGGCGTCGTTCCTTGCACGCCATGGCAAATACCTGATCGATCGCCCAGGATCCGCCTCCCTGTCCCTGGAACGTTTCGAGAATGTGTAATTCGCGGATGTACAAAGCCCTTGCGTCTCGACTTACGCTCAAATAACCCAGCAGCACATCGTCACGCACAATCAACCGGTTTTCCCGCCCCGCCCAAGCGACATCGAACGCTTCGTCCTGCCACAACAGATCGTACTGAATGTAGTAGCGCAACATATTGCGGCAGGTCAGGTCGCGAGCGAATTTCAGATCCAGAGACGTCGCCGCACGCAATTCAAACGCCATCAAGCCTCCTCGACAGCTACTATTTGCCCTTTCCAACCGCCAGCATTACGGCGCGCAACGACCATCAGGCTGCCAGTACCCGGCGCGGCTGCAATCAGCGAACCGTCCGACGCCCAGATTGCGCTGCGTCCTGCGGAATTCCAGCCACCCGTCGCACCGCCGTGGTTGGCCATCAGCACCACCATCGAATGAGCGCTGGCGTAGCCTTGCAACAACGCGGTATCCGAAGCGTAGCCGGCTTCCGTGATCAGTACGCCCGCGGCATAAAGACCAGCACCCTGCTGCGCCGCCGCAGACGCGTGACTGGCGTGGCAGAAATCGGCACACACCGCCAGCGCGACGGTGTCGACGCCTATCGTCAGGGTCGAACCGCCTGTTCCCGGCGCAAACGCCACCTCCTCGCCTGGATGCAGATGCTGCTTGCTGTAGACCCCGAGTGAACCGTCGGCGCCCAACACCAGCGCCCCGATCAATACTGGCGAATCGTCTGACAGACGAATCGGCATACCAACGACGGTGGTCACGCCAAGCTCCCGCGCGAACTCCCGCAGCGGCTGCAAAACCACGGCATCCGGCGCGATGGCCAGCTCAGCCGCCAACCCACGCTCGTATCCCGTCAGCGATAGCTCCGGAAACACCAACAATTGCACGCCCTGCTCCGCAGCCACCTGCATGAAGCGTTGATGCCAGGCAATGTTGCCGGCAAGGTCACCTGCAATGGAGATTGATTGAGCGGCCGCGATGGTCAGTGGCGTCATGTGTCGTCCTTGTACGGTTGTTTTTGTCGGAACACCGAGTGTGTCACAACCTTCGACGCACTCAAGCAATAGAAAACACCCTCGGTAATCGATAGCAATTTCTGATTGAATACGGCTACCGGCCTCTAGTAAGCTCGGCTCACTTATCGGAGACAGACCATGTTGAACGCCCTCTCACAGCTTCATACCGCCAGCGCCCTGCGCTCGGTTGCGGCTGCACGGGTGAGCGACGCTTGTACTCCGGTCAGCTTTTATTTTGGGTATTGGTTTAGCCACTGGCGCGCCTGATACCCACACGGCGCCCACTTTAAAACGGGTCGCCGCCAGAGAATTCTCAACCCCCGGTCGGCCTCCCGACCGGGGGTTTTGTTTTTCAGCCCCATCAATTTTTAGCGACACACCAGACAACTCGAGGATTCACGAACATGAACTACGCCACTTACTACCGTTACGACAGTTTTACCGCCTGGCGATTTACCAGCCTCCGCTCGGGACAGCCTGCCGCCTCCGATCGGTCACCCACAGGTGGCAAGCACACACACGCAGCCAATCCGGCCAATTGTCGAACACCCCAGTAGGGCCGAGCGCGCGGGAACGAACCCGCCGCCAGCCCAGGAAGCCTGAATATGAACTCGTCCGTCTCTGCTTTGCCGCTGTCCACCCTGAGTCCTGCCAATGAAGCGCTGACCTTGCGTCTGCCCAGCTCATTGCAACTCAAACAGCAACTTCCACTCACCAACGCATTGAGCCAGCAAGTCGCTGCCCACCGCCAGGCGGTTCGCGCGATTCTCGACGGTGAAGACTCCCGTCTGTTGATCATCGTCGGCCCTTGTTCGATTCACGATCCACAATCTGCCCTCGAATACGCCGACAACCTGGCCCGTCTGGCCGCTGATGTCAGCGACGAAATGCTGTTGGTGATGCGTGCCTATGTCGAAAAACCTCGCACCACTGTCGGCTGGAAAGGCCTGGCCTACGATCCGCACCTGGATGGCAGCGATGACATGGCCGGTGGCCTGACCTTATCCCGTGATCTGATGCGCGAAATGCTCCGCCTCGGATTGCCGATTGCGACCGAACTGCTGCAACCGATGGCCGCCGGCTACTTCGACGACCTGCTCAGTTGGGTGGCCATTGGCGCCCGCACCACCGAATCGCAGATCCACCGGGAAATGGCCAGCGGTCTGGGCATGCCCGTTGGCTTCAAGAACGGCACCGATGGCGGCGTCGGCGTTGCTTGCGACGCCATGCGCTCGGCCGCCCATCCCCATCGTCATTTCGGTGTCGATAGCCAAGGTCACCCCGCAATCATTCAAACCCCGGGCAATGCGGACACTCACCTGGTATTGCGTGGTGGTCATAGCGGACCGAACTTCGACCGCGACAGCGTCGCGCGGGTGCACAGCGATTTGACCAAACTGAAGATTCCGGCCCGAATCATGGTCGATTGCAGTCACGCCAACAGCGGCAAAGACCCGCTGCGCCAGCCGGCGGTATTCAATGACGTGCTTGAACAACGCCTTCAAGGCGACCGATCGCTGATCGGCATGATGATCGAGAGTCACCTCTTCGAAGGCTGCCAACCATTGAGCGCGTCGTTGCGTTATGGCGTGTCGGTCACCGACGGGTGCCTGGGCTGGACCGGAACGGAGCAGCTGTTGCGCCAGGCGGCAGACCGCCTGCGAGCGCAGAACAACCTTCAACAGCCGGCATGACCATCACCCGCCAACCAGTCCTGAACCGAGGACTGGTTGGTGGCTACCTCCTCTATGATTGGATTTGCACCAGCGTCACTTCGGACTGCTGACTGACATCGTCAAGACGCTCCACCGAATAGGCCACCCGAACCTTCAAATCCCGATGTTCCCTCCAAAACCTGTAGGGGACGATAAATACCAAGGGTTCGCCAGCCGTTTCTCTCGATATCTCGCGCTCATCGCGGTGATTGAAATTGGCCCCGTCACATTTCAGGTAAACCAACTCGCCCTCCTCAGCCTGGGCGTCATCGATCACGATGGTCACGCCATCAATGGCGTCTTGCAGATCCAACCAGCCCTCATCGACCTCCAGTACGGTGGGAGGCAGAAGCGGTCCTCGTGTCAGTGGACCGATCAACAGCCGCGCAGGCTCCGAGTAACGGGGTGTTCGGCCGTCCTGTTCGACGCAATAACTGATGGTCACAGTGGACCCGAGATTAGGGGCAATGCAGTCGGGGCTTACCCAAAGCGACAGTTCGCCGCCCACCGCAAAGGACTCGACCTTTAACGCGTCATTGAAACTCGCCTCGGGCGTAATACCCGCCCAAGACAGTAACACCCTGTCTCCAATTGCCATCCGGGCGTAAGGCCTGATGGTTACAAGTACACCTTCCAATGCTCTGGCGGGGTCGAGCGTACTGCCCACCGCGTCGTTCACAATCGCAGGCAGCAAGTCGGGACTGACATCACCAACGTCAAGTTGTAAACGTCGGGACTGCGCGGGGTGAGGCAATTGCGCACTATGGAGCGTGTAATAAACCTCCAGCGAGCCACCGTCGAGTGTCTCGATATGCGTGCCAGGCACAGTGAACACAATGTCCTTGTCCACCTGTCCCTCGCTGACAAAACGCGGTATTTCATGCTTGTAAGCAACGCCTTCGGCGTCCAGTCCCGCCCAGGACAAAAGCAGTTTGTCTCCACAGGTCATGCATGGATAAGGCGCGACTTTGATGATGGCTTTTCTTGCTGCAGGATCCAGTACGGCGTTCTCCGCCTGTTCCAGCACCGGTATTGATTGCGCTACAGCGGTTTGGGTATCTGCTTCATGGGTGGTCATTCATACGCTCCAGTCCTTGGAATAAACGCCGCTTCGAAGTTCGGCATCGAACGAAGCCTATTGAACCCCATGCGGATGATCCGCGATGTCGGGAGATTGCTTCGGGTTGCACGGACAAATGCCATTCGTGAGGTAAGTCACCAAGCCATAGCACGCAGGACTCGATGAAAAGATGTCCGAATATTCCGACCAAGGCCTCGTCCACATCCGAACTTTCGTACTTTTTCTATTCCGTTTTCATCAGGTTACCGCGGACTCTTCATACATCTTGCGCAGGTTGGAGTGTTTTAGAGTGAGGCCCAAGCCACACCCACGAACTCCTGCGAAGAAGGTAAAAACATGCAACGGAATGCAAGCACTCACTCTCCAATCCTGCTGGTCCATGGGCTGTTCGGCTTCGATCGCATTGGCAAAATCGAGCTCTTCCATGAGATCAAACAAGCCCTCAGATGTGCCGGTGCCAGGGTATTCGTCCCGCACCTGTCGGCGACCCATAGCAATGAGGCGCGCGGTGACCAACTGCTGGCGCAGATCGAACGGGTGCTGGAAGGGACCGATGCGAAAAAAGTCAACCTTATCGGTCACAGTCAAGGCGCACTCGCCGCTCGTTATGCGGCGGCGGTAGCGCCAGACGTCGTCGCTTCGGTGACGTCCGTGAGCGGACCGAACCACGGCTCGGAACTGGCCGACTTTCTACGCAAGGCACTGACGCCCGGACGCCTGCCGGAACATGTTGCCGAGACGGTCGCCACGTTGTTCGCAGACTTTCTGTCGCTGCTCAGTGGCAACCGCCATCTGCCGCAAAACGCCATTGCTGCGCTGAATGCACTGACCACGGAAGGTGTTGGGGCCTTCAATGACAAGTATCCCCAAGGGCTACCGAACACATGGGGTGGCATGGGCCGCGAACAGGTCAACGGCGTTCGCTACTATTCCTGGAGCGGCACCTTGCAGGGCAGCATCCTCGGTGAAGGGCTCAACGCACTCGATCCACTGCACGGTTTCTGCCGGGCCTTTTCCCGATACTTCATCACCGAGGCCGAACAAAACGACGGCATGGTCGGCCGGTTCAGCTCTCATCTGGGCAAAGTGATCCGTTCCGACTATCCGCTGGATCATCTGGACAGCATCAGCCAGACAGCCGGTCAGGTCCGAAAGGGTGTCGACCCGGTTGACCTCTATGTGCAGCACGCCGAACGCCTGAAAAAGGCCGGCCTGTGAGGAATACCATAGTGGGCTGCGCCACATGGACGGAACTTTGAGGAGAAATAGCCCACTGAATCCGGTAGGCTCAGCACTTTATTGAACATTGAAAAGGAGTATTTTCCATGGCTAAAGCCACTGCCCGTCACATCCTGGTTGCCAGCGAAGACAAGTGCAACGAACTGAAGGCCCAAATCGAGGCCGGCGCCGACTTCGCTGAAGTCGCCAAAGCCAATTCCACGTGCCCTTCCAGCCGCCAGGGCGGTGATCTGGGTTCGTTCGGTCCGGGCCAGATGGTCAAGGAATTCGACACCGTGGTCTTCAGCGCACCGATCAACGTGGTGCAAGGTCCGGTCAAGACCCAGTTCGGCTACCACCTGCTGGAAGTGACCAGCCGTCAGGATTGATCGATCCGCGATAGTTTCTTCACAACGGCCCGCCTTTTGGTGGGCCGTTGTATTTCTGTTACGTGATTCGGCTGGCGAGGGACGCGCCGCTAGCGTACAAATTGTCGTTAACGACCACCCGGCTCTAAGGCTGACAATGCGACTCGCTTTCCCTACTTTGTTGTTCACTGCCGTGGCCCTGTTGTTGGGCGCCGCCGGTGTGAATGCTGCACCGCAACATGCATTGACCGTGTACGGCGAACCCGCCAAATACCCAGCGGGTTTCAGTCATTTCGCCTACACCAACCCACAGGCGCCCAAGGGTGGGACGATGCGTCGCTCGGCGATCGAAATCGGACACTTTGACCATATCCTGCCGTACATCGACAAGGGCATTGGCGTCACACAGATCGACGGCCTGCTCTACTCGCCCCTGGCCCAGCGCTCGCTGGACGAGCCTTACACCGTGTATGGCCTGGTGGCGCAGAAAATGGAGCGCGCCGATGACGGATTGTCATTGCGGTTCTACCTGAACCCCAAGGCCCGTTTCGCCGATGGCAAGCCGATCATGGCCGAAGACGTGCGCTACACCTTCGACTTGCTGATGACCCAGGGCAGCCTGCGTTATCGCACCCAGTTCGCCGACGTCAAAGGCGTCGAAGTGGAGTCGCCGCGGACCATTCGGTTCGACTTCAAGAACAACGAAAACCGCACCCTGCCCCTGGACATCGCGACCTTGCCAGTATTTCCCGAGCACTGGTGGAAGACGCGCGACTTCGCCGGTGGCGGCGGTTACGAGCCGCCGCTGGGCAGCGGCCCTTATAGAGTGGGCAAGGTAGATTCCGGGCGCAGCATTACCTTCGAACGCAACCCCGACTGGTGGGGCAAGGATCTGCCGGTCAGTCGCGGCCTCTACAATTTCGATCACTTCAGCATTGAGTACTTCGGCGATACCGACGTGGCGCGCCAGGTCCTGCGCGGCGGGGCCTATGACTACAACCGCGAGTTTTCCGCCACTGGTTATTCCATCGGCTATGACAGCCCGGCATTAAGTGACGGTCGTCTGCAGAAGGCTCATCTGGCAACACAAGCGCCGCAATCGGCCCAGGGCTTTGTGTTCAACCTGCAAAAACCGATGTTCCAGGACCGCCGGGTGCGCCAGGCCCTGGCCATGCTCTGGGATTTCGAATGGAGCAACCGGCAGATGATGCGCAATATGTATATCCGCCAGCAGAGCTTCTTTTCCAACACTGACCTCGCCGCCCGACATTTGCCGGATGCCGGCGAACTGGCGATTCTAGAGCCCCTGCGTGGGCAGATCCCCGACGAAGTCTTCACCCAGGTCTTCGAAGCGCCAAAAACCGATGGCAGCGGCTTGATTCGCGACAAACAGTTGCAAGCCCTTGACCTGCTCGAGCAGGCCGGGTGGAAACCCAAAGGCGATCAACTGGTCAACGCCGAAGGCGAGTCGCTGAGTTTCACCTTCCTGGTCAGCCAGAACGGCATGGACCGATTGCTGTTGCCGTACAAGCGCACCCTCAAGCAAATTGGCATCGACCTGAACATCCGCCGCATCGATTCGTCCCAGTACGTCAATCGCCTGATGAGCCGCGACTACGACATGATCGTGACCGGCTACCCGGTCACGACCTCGCCCGGGGGCGAACTGCTCAATTACTTCGCTTCGGTCTCGGCCAACGATCCCGGTGCCAATAACTACATGGTGCTGAAGAACCCGGCAGTGGACACTTTGATCACCGGGCTGATCCGCGCGACCACCCAGGCCGACATGCTGCGCTATGCCCACGCACTGGACCGGGTGCTGCAATGGAACTACTACTGGATTCCCAACTATTACCCGCCGGGCACCTCCACCGTGTGGTGGAATCGCTTCGGCATGCCCAACGAGCAGGCGAGCAATGATGAAGCCATCGAGAGCTGGTGGGAAACGAGCACCACGCCGCTGACCAACCAACAGATGACCGCCGAGCGAATACGCCGTGGCAAACCCGGAGGACCGCACTGATGTGGGCTTACATAGCGCGGCGCCTGCTGCTGATCATTCCGACATTGGTGATCATTCTTCTTGTCAACTTCATCATCGTCCAGGCCGCGCCTGGCGGGCCGGTGGAACAGGCCATCGCGCACTTGCAAGGCATTGGCGGGGCCAGTGTCGGCGGCGGTTCGGGCGATACCATGTCCAGCACATCCCGAGCCAGTCGCGGCCTCGATCCGCAGCTGATCAAGGACATCGAAAAACAGTACGGCTTTGACAAACCGGCACCGGAACGCCTGTGGCTGATGCTCACCAGCTACGCGCGCCTGGACTTCGGCAAGAGTTTCTTCCGCGGCGCCAGCGTCACCGACCTGATCCTGGAAAAGATGCCGGTGACCATTTCCCTCGGACTCTGGGCGACGCTGATTACCTACCTGGTTTCGATTCCGCTGGGCATCCGCAAGGCCGTGCATCACGGCAGCCATTTCGATATCTGGAGCAGCACCGCGATCATCATCGGCTATGCCATGCCGGCGTTCCTGTTTGCGATGTTCTTGATCGTAGTGTTCGCCGGCGGTACTTCCTTGAACTGGTTCCCGGTTCGCGGGCTGGTCTCGGACAACTTCGAATCGCTGTCGACGGTGGGCAAAATCGCCGATTACTTCTGGCACCTGGTGTTGCCAGTCACTGCGCTGGTGATCGGCGGGTTCGCCACGCTGACCATCCTGACCAAGAACTCTTTCCTCAATGAAATCACCCGCCAATACGTAGTCACCGCCCGGGCCAAGGGTTTGAGCGAACGCCGGGTGCTGTACGGCCATGTGTTCCGCAATGCAATGTTGCTGGTGGTGTCGGGGATTCCCCAGGCATTCATCAGCGTATTCTTCGCCGGTTCGCTGCTGATCGAAGTGATTTTCTCCCTCGATGGCCTGGGTCGCATGAGTTACGAAGCCGCGGTTTCACGGGACTATCCGGTGGTGTTCGGTTCACTGTTCATCTTCACACTGTTCGGGCTTCTGATAAAACTTGTCGGTGACCTCTGCTACACCCTGGTCGACCCGCGCATCGACTTTGCCGCGAGGAACGCCTGATGTTCAAACTCTCGCCGTTGGGCCGCCGCCGCTTCGAACGGTTCAAGAAAAACCGTCGCGGCTGGTGGTCGCTGTGGTTGTTTGTCGGCCTGTTCCTGCTGACCCTGGGTGGCGAACTGATCGCCAACGACAAACCGCTGATCGTCAGTTATCAGGGCTCGTTGTACTTCCCGGCATTGAAGCGCCATACCGAGCAGGAGTTCGGTGGGCAACTGCCGTTCCAGGCCGACTACCGCAGCGATTATGTACAGAACCTGATCCTCAAGGACGGTGGCTGGATGCTGTTCCCGCCGATCCCGTTCAGTGATGACACGCCCAACTATGACCTGAATAAACCGGCGCCAAGCCCACCCTCGAATGTTAACTGGCTGGGCACCGACGATCAGGCCCGGGATGTACTCGCCCGAGTGATATTCGGCGCGAGGGTGTCGATTCTGTTTGCCTTGATGCTGACCCTTGTCAGCGCCCTGATCGGGATTGCGGCCGGTGCCCTGCAAGGCTATTACGGCGGCTGGGTCGACCTGATTGGTCAACGTCTGCTTGAAGTCTGGTCCGGGTTGCCGGTGTTGTACCTGCTGATCATCCTGTCGGGTTTCGTCGAACCGAATTTCTGGTGGCTGTTGGGGATCATGGCGCTGTTTTCGTGGCTGGCCCTGGTGGACGTGGTGCGTGCCGAGTTCCTGCGCGGGCGCAATCTGGAATACGTCAAAGCCGCCCGTGCGCTGGGCCTGACCGATAGCAAAGTCATCGTGCGCCACATCCTGCCCAACGCCATGAACGCGACCCTGAGCTATCTGCCGTTCATTCTGACCGGGGCGATCTCGACCCTCACCGCGCTGGACTTCCTGGGTTTCGGCATGCCCGCCGGCAGTGCCTCTTTGGGCGAGCTGATCGGCCAGGGCAAGCAGAACCTGCAAGCGCCGTGGCTGGGGCTGACGGCGTTTTTCACTCTGGCATTGATTCTGTCTTTACTGGTGTTCATCGGCGAGGCGTTGCGTGACGCCTTCGATCCACGATCTTGATCCACGATTATGAAGCGGACCGTTGATATGAGTAGCAACCTGATCGAAATCCGTGACCTCAGCGTGGCCTTCAGCGGCCAGACGGTGGTGCGCAAACTGTGCCTGGATATCCGCCCTGGCGAATGCCTGGCGTTGGTGGGCGAGTCGGGTTCCGGAAAATCGGTGACGGCGCATTCGATCCTGCAACTGCTGCCCGAGACCGGTACCGAAACCACAGGCAGCATTCGCTATCGCGGCAACGAACTGCTCGGCGCTTCTTCCAAGGTGTTGCGAGAGTTGCGCGGCAACCGCATCGCGATGATTTTCCAGGAGCCGATGACCTCCCTCAACCCGCTGCACAGCATTGAAAAGCAGATTGGCGAAACCCTGCTGCTGCACAAGGGGCTGGCCGGCAAAGCGGCACAGGCGCGGATTCTCGAATTGCTGCACCTGGTGGGCATTCAGAAACCCAAGGAACGCCTCAAGGCCTATCCCCATCAGCTATCCGGTGGCCAGCGACAACGGGTGATGATCGCCATGGCCCTGGCTTGCGAGCCGGAGTTGCTGATCGCCGACGAGCCCACCACCGCGCTGGACGTGACGGTGCAACGCAAGATCCTGTTGCTGCTCAAATCCCTGCAAAAGCGGCTTGGCATGTCGTTGTTGCTGATCAGCCACGACCTCAATCTGGTGCGCAGCATCGCCCAGCGAGTGTGTGTGATGAAGGCCGGGGAAATCGTCGAACAGGCGCCCTGCGAGACGCTGTTTACCGAACCGAAGCATCCTTATAGCTGTGTCCTGCTGAACGCTGAGCCCGAAGGTGAAGCGCTACCCCGGGACGAACGGGAAAATGTGCTGGAGGTGGACAACTTGTCGGTGCAGTTCGCCCTCGGTGGCGGGCTGTTTCAGCGCAAGACTTACCTGCGCGCGGTGGACGGCATCAGCTTGAACATTCAGCGCGGCAAGACGCTGGGTATCGTGGGCGAATCCGGTTCCGGCAAATCCACGCTCGGCCAGGCGATCCTGCGCCTGCTCGACTCCGAAGGCAGTATTCGCTTTCAGGGTGAAGCGCTGGACGGACTGACGCAAAAACAGTTGCGGCCATGGCGCAAGAAAATGCAGGTGGTGTTCCAGGACCCTTACGGCAGCCTCAGCCCACGGATGTCCGTGGCGCAGATCATCAGTGAAGGCCTTGAAGTGCATAGCCAGTTAACTGCTGAAGAATGCAAGGCCGAAGTGATTCGGGCACTGGAAGAGGTCGGCCTCGACCCGCAAAGCCGCCATCGCTATCCCCATGAATTCTCCGGCGGCCAGCGGCAACGCATCGCCATCGCCCGGGCGCTGGTGCTGAAACCGGCGCTGATTCTGCTGGACGAACCCACTTCGGCGCTGGATCGCACGGTGCAAAAACAAGTGGTCGCCCTGCTCCGTCAGCTTCAGGAAAAACACGGCCTGACGTATCTGTTTATCAGTCACGACCTGGCGGTGGTCCGTGCCCTGGCCCACGACATGATCGTGATCAAGGACGGCAAAGTGGTGGAAAGCGGTGCCAGCCACGACGTGTTCGATTCGCCCCAGCATCCGTATACCAAAGAGCTGTTGGCGGCGGCGCATCCGGGGTAGGCATAATCCGCGTCACGAAGTTAGACCGCGTCGCGGCCTTCGCGAGCATGCCCGCTCCCACAGTGGGTTTGTGAACGACACAGATCAAGTGTGGGAGCGGGCTTGCTCGCGAAGAGGCCCGCACAGACACCTCACTTTCCGGACATGAAGCCCATGAACACCACCGAAAGCCTCAAGGACTACCAGCGCGTTCGCTTGCTGGCGATCCGTTCGTTGTTCGAGATCATTGAGCAGTCGAGTGAAGGCACGGTGATTGTCGATCGTGACGCGAATATCGTCTGGATGAACGAGCGGTATGCCCGGCGCTTTGGCCTGGAGTCGGCCGAAGTGGCAATCGGCAAGGCCTGCGAAAGCGTGATCCCCGGTAGTCTGTTGCGTGAGGTGGTGCGTACCGGTCGGCCGATTTTGCTCGACATGCAAGACACACCCAAAGAACCGCTGGTGGTCATGCGTTTGCCGATTCACGACGATGCCGGCGTGGTGATCGGTGCCATCGGTTTTGCGCTGTTCGACGAATTGCGCAGCCTGTCGCCGATGCTCAAGCGCTACATGAGCATGCAGGAAGAACTGGCGTCTACCCGCTCCCTGCTGCGAGCGCGGCAGACCAAGTACAACTTCGCCCACTTTATCGGCACCAGCGCGGCCAGCCTGGAAGTCAAACGCCGGGCGCGGCGCAGTGCCAGCGCCGAGTCACCGGTGTTGCTGCTCGGTGAAACCGGCACCGGCAAGGAATTGCTGGCCCAGGCGATCCACGGTGCTTCGCCGCGCGCCCACAAAGCGTTTGTCAGCATCAACAGCGCGGCGATTCCCGAGTCGCTGCTGGAAGCCGAATTCTTCGGCACGGTCCCCGGCGCGTTTACCGGCGCCGACCGCAAGGGGCGCGCCGGCAAGTTGCAGATCGCGCAAGGTGGTACGCTGTTCCTTGATGAAATCGGCGACATGCCAATGCCCTTGCAAAGCAAATTACTCCGCGTGCTGCAGGAAAAAGAATTCGAGCCGGTGGGCTCCAACGAAGTAATTCAAAGCGATGTGCGAGTGATCGCCGCGACTTCGACCGACCTGGAAGCGGCGATCAAACGCGGCGAGTTTCGCGCCGACTTGTATTACCGCCTCAACGTGCTGCCGATCCAGGTGCCGCCGCTGCGTGATCGCCTCGACGATCTGCCAGCCCTCAGCGAAGCGATCCTTGAGGAACTGCGCAGTCAGCATGAGCTGAACCGCGAGGCACTGGACCTGCTGGGCCAACATGCCTGGCCGGGGAACATTCGCGAACTGCGTAACGTGCTGGAACGGGCGGCATTGCTCAGTGATGACCTGATGCTGAATGCCGCAGACATTCGTGCGGCGATTGGCACGTTCACGCCGGTAGAGCGTGCGGCTCCGCTGGCCATGGAACGAGTTGGCCATGAGACGTTCAGCGAGGCTCGGGAGCGGTTTGATCGGCAGTTGATTGAAGCCACCCTTGCGCAATGCGGGGGGAAGGTGATTGAAGCGGCGGCGCGGTTAGGGCTGGGGCGGTCGACGTTGTACAAGAAGATGGTGGCATTGGGGATTGTCGAGTCTCAGTAAAGAGATACATGTCTCCATCAATAGACAGCCTTTAAAAGCTTCGCGAGCAAGCCCGCTCCCACATTCGACCGCGGTCAACTGTGGGAGCGGGCTTGCTCGCGAAGAGGCCATTCCAGCCAATAAATGTCTCCATATAGAGACAACAAGCTCCGACCCAGCTCAAAGAATCAAAATATATCCTTATATTTCAACAACTTAATCATCTGGCACGAAACCCGCTATAGCCCTCTCCCACCAAAGATCCACCCCTACAAAAATAACAATCCAGGAGACACACCATGAGTGTGATCATTGCCTTGGCAGCCCTCACGCTGCTGATGCTCGCGGCCTACCGTGGCTACAGCGTTATCCTCTTTGCCCCGATTGCCGCCCTCGGCGCTGTTCTGCTTACCGACCCTTCCGCCGTTGCCCCAGCCTTCACCGGGGTGTTCATGGAGAAAATGGTCGGCTTCATCAAACTGTATTTCCCGGTGTTCCTGCTCGGTGCGGTGTTCGGCAAGCTGATCGAGTTGTCCGGCTTCTCGCGCTCCATTGTCGCGGCAGCGATTCGTCTGCTTGGCACCCGTCAGGCGATGCTGGTGATTGTGCTGGTCTGCGCCCTGCTCACTTACGGCGGCGTATCGCTGTTTGTGGTGGTGTTCGCGGTCTATCCGTTTGCCGCGGAAATGTTCCGCCAGAGCAACATCCCCAAGCGCCTGATCCCGGCGACCATCGCCCTCGGCGCGTTCTCGTTCACCATGGACGCCCTGCCGGGCACCCCGCAGATCCAGAACATCATCCCCAGCACGTTCTTCAACACCACCGCCTGGGCGGCGCCGTGGTTGGGTTTGATCGGTGCGATCTTCGTGTTCTGCGCCGGCATGCTGTTTCTCCAGAGCCAGCGCAACAAGGCGCAGCGCGCCGGTGAAGGCTATGGCACCGAACTGCGCAACGAGCCGGAAACCGCTGCTGACATCAAACTGCCAAATCCATGGATCGCGCTGTCGCCGTTGCTGGCCGTAGGCATCATGAACTTGCTGTTCACCCAGTGGATTCCACAGTGGTATGGCAAGACCCACAGCCTCGCGCTGCCGGGCATGGCCGCGCCAGTGACCACCGAAATCGCCAAACTCACGGCCATCTGGGCGGTTCAGGCCGCCTTGCTGGTTGGCATCATCATGGTGCTGGCGTTAGGCTTCAAGGCGATTCGCGGCAGACTCGCCGAAGGCAGCAGAAGCGCGGTCAGCGGTGCATTGCTGGCGGCGATGAACACCGCATCGGAATACGGCTTTGGTGCGGTGATCGCTTCCTTGCCGGGCTTTCTGGTGCTGGCCGACTGGCTCAAGAACATTCCTAATCCGCTGGTCAACGAAGCGATCACCGTGACTCTGCTGGCCGGCATCACCGGTTCCGCCTCGGGAGGTATGAGCATCGCCCTGGCGGCGATGTCCGAGCAGTTCATCAGTGCCGCCAACGCCGCGAACATTCCGCTGGAGGTCTTGCACCGAGTCGCATCGATGGCCAGTGGTGGCATGGACACCCTGCCGCACAACGGCGCGGTGATTACCTTGCTGGCGGTCACCGGGCTGACTCACCGCGAGGCCTACAAAGACATTTTCTGTATTACGCTGATCAAGACCCTGGCGGTCTTTGTGGTGATCGGTATTTTCTACGCCACTGGCATTGTGTGAGGTTTTCATGACGACTCTTTCGGGCAAGACCGCACTGGTCACCGGTTCCACCAGCGGCATCGGTCTGGGGATTGCCCTCAGCCTGGCCAAGGCCGGGGCCAATTTGATCCTCAACGGTTTTGGCGACGCTTCCAAAGTGATTGCCGAAGTCGAGCAGTTCGGTGGCAAGGTTGGCCATCATCCGGCCGACGTCAGCAACCCTGAACAGATCGCCGAGATGATCGCCTACGCCGAGCGTGAGTTCGGCGGCGTGGACATCCTCGTCAACAACGCTGGCATCCAGCATGTTGCATCGGTGGAAGATTTCCCGGTGGAACGCTGGGACTCGATCATCGCGATCAACCTGTCATCGGTGTTCCACAGCACCCGTTTGAGCCTGCCGGGCATGCGCGCCAAGGGTTGGGGGCGGATCATCAACATTGCCTCGGTGCATGGTCAGGTCGGTTCGGTGGGCAAGGCGGCTTACGTGGCGGCCAAGCATGGGGTGATCGGTTTGACCAAGGTGGTCGGCCTGGAAACCGCCACGACGAATGTTACCTGCAATGCCATTTGCCCGGGCTGGGTGCTGACGCCGCTCGTGCAGAAGCAGATTGACGATCGCATCGCCAAGGGGACCGAGCCGCAGCAGGCGCAGCATGATCTGCTGGCGGAGAAGCAGCCGTCCCTGGAATTCGTGACGCCACCACAATTGGGCGAACTGGTGCTGTTTTTGTGCAGCGAAGCCGGTAGCCAGGTGCGGGGCGCGGCGTGGAATATAGATGGGGGGTGGTTGGCGCAGTAACTGGCTGGCTAGACCGCGTTATCGTTCTTCGCGAGCAAGCCCGCTCCCACAGGGTTGGTGTCGATCCAAAATCTGGCGCCAACCACAAAACCCTGGGGGAGCGCGGCTTGCTTGCGAATGGATCTGAAGATAGAAGAAGAGGCAAACCATGTCCGACATCTTGTGGCAACCCAGCGCCGAGCGCATCGGCAAGACTCGTATGGAGGCCTTCCGGCGCTTCATCAATCAGCGACACAACCTTGACGTCGCCGACTACCCCGCCCTGCATCAATGGTCCATCGACCAGCGGGTCGCCTTCTGGCAGGCCATCGTTGATTTCTTCGACATTCGTTTCCATCAGCAGCCCGATGCGGTGCTGGTGGAGGGCCCGCAAATGCCCAGCGCCCAGTGGTTTCCCGGCGCCACCCTGAACTTCGCCGAACACTTGTTGCGCCGGCGCGACGATGCCGTAGCGGTAGTGGCCGTCGGAGAAAACGGTCAGCGCGAACAACTGACCTGGGCGCAACTGGCGGAACACGTCGCCGGTTTCCAGAACAGTTTGAAAGCCGCCGGTGTCGGCATTGGCGACCGGGTGGCCGCGTGCATGCCGAACACCTGGCAAACCCTGGTGGCCATGCTCGGCACCACCAGCCTGGGCGCCATCTGGTCTTGTTCTTCGCCGGACTTCGGCACCCATGGCGTGGTCGACCGCTTCGGTCAGATTGAACCGAAGGTGCTGGTGACCTGCGCCGGTTACCGCTACGCCGGCAAAGATATCGACCAGAGCGCCAAGGTCAACGAAATTCTCCAACAGCTGCCGTCGCTGCAGCAGTTGATCATCGTGCCCTACGCGCGACCGGATGCACGCATCGAAGACTTCAGCACCCAGGCCGACGTGGCGCTGTGGGACGACTTTTACAGCCCTGGCGGCGAGCCGGATTTCACCCCCGTACCTTTCGCGCATCCGCTGTACGTTCTCTATTCCAGCGGCACCACCGGCGTGCCCAAATGCATCATCCACAGCACCGGCGGCGTGCTCTTGCAACACGTCAAGGAACACGGCCTGCACGTCGATCTTGGCCCCGGCGATCGTCTGTTCTACTACACCACTTGCGGCTGGATGATGTGGAACTGGCTGGTCTCGGCCCTGGCCGTGGACAGTGCCGTGGTGCTGTACGACGGCTCGCCGTTTCATCCTGACCCGGCGCGCCTGATCGACCTGATCGATGACGAACGCATCAGTGTGTTCGGCACCAGCCCAAAATTTCTCGCGACCCTGGAAAGCCAGGGCGTCAAGCCACGGCAAAGCCACGACCTGAGCAGTCTGAAAACCCTGCTGTGCACCGGTTCTGCGCTGTCGCCCCAAAGCTATGATTTCGTCTACCGCGACTTCAAGACCGACCTGTGCCTGGCCTCGATGTCCGGTGGCACCGACATCGTTTCCTGCTTCGTCAACGGCAATCCGTTTTCGCCGGTGCGTCGCGGCGAAATGCAGGGCAAGAGCCTGGGCATGGCGGTCGAAGTGTGGAACGACGAAGGTAAGCCGGTCATCGGCGAAAAAGGCGAACTGGTCTGCACCCGGCACTTCCCGGCGATGCCCATTGGCCTGTGGAACGACCCCAGCGGAGAAAAACTGCGAGCGTCCTACTTCAGCCAGTTCCCCGGCGTCTGGGCCCAGGGCGATTACGCCGAACAACTGCCCCATGGCGCGATGATGATCCACGGGCGCTCGGACGCGGTACTCAATCCCGGCGGCGTGCGCATCGGTACGGCGGAAATCTACCGTCAGGTGGAAAAAGTCCCGCAAGTGTTAGACAGCGTGGCCATCGGTCAGCAATGGCAGGACGATGTCCGGGTGGTGCTGTTCGTCCGTTTGCGTGACGGGGTCGAACTGGACGCGGGACTTGAACAGCAGATTCGCCAGGTCATTCGTGCCAATACCACGCCTCGTCATGTGCCGGCGAAGATTGTCCTGGTGACCGATATTCCGCGGACGATCAGTGGCAAGGTGGTTGAGCTGGCGGTGAGGAATGTGGTGCATGGGCAGAAAGTGAAAAACACCGATGCCTTGGCCAATCCCGAGGCGCTGGAGCAGTTTCGCGACCGTCCTGAACTCCGTGATTGACGCAGATCAAATGTGGGAGCGGGCTTGCTCGCTCCCACAATGGGTATGCATCAGTCCATTAGGCCCCAATCACCCGGCGGCGCATGGGGACCGGGCGACGCTTCGGCATGTAGCTTGAGCCGCAAGCGCAAATTATTGACCGAATCCGCATGTTTCAGCGCCTCGTCCTCATCAATCGCACCCTCGACGACCAGTGCGAAAAGCGCGCAGTCGAACGTCTGCATCCCCAGTTCCAGCGACTTTTCCATGATCCCCTTGAGTTCGGAAAACTCATTACGCCGAATCAGATCGCCAATGGTCGGCGTTCCCAGCATCACTTCCACTGCCGCCCGTCGCTGGCCGTCTCGGGTCCGCACCAAGCGTTGGGACACGAAGGCCTTGAGGTTGTTGCCCAGGTCATGGAGCAGTTGCGTGTGGCGCTCTTCGGGGAAGAAGTTGATGATCCGGTCCAGCGCCTGATTGGCGTTGTGCGCGTGCAAGGTAGAAATCACCAGATGACCGGTATCGGCAAATGCCAGCGCGTGTTCCATGGTCTCGCGGTCGCGAATTTCGCCGATCAGCACAACATCCGGCGCCTGGCGCAGGGTATTTTTCAAGGCAGCGTGAAAACTGCGGGTATCGACGCCGACCTCGCGCTGGTTGATGATCGACTTCTTGTGCCGATGAATGTACTCGACCGGGTCTTCGATGGTGATGATGTGCCCGCAACTATGACGGTTGCGGTAATCGATCAAGGCCGCCAGCGAGGTAGACTTGCCCGAGTCGGTGGCGCCGACGAACAGCATCAGGCCTTGTTTGAGCATCACCGTTTCGAGCAACACCGACGGTAACTTGAGGTCTTCGAAACGGGGAATGTCGAGTTTGATGTTACGCACCACGATCGACACATCATTGCGCTGCTTGAAAATATTGACCCGAAAGCGCCCGACCCCGGCCAAAGAGATCGCCAGGTTCATCTCCAGTTCCCGCTCGAACTCCAGACGCTGTTCGGCATCCATGATGGACCCGGCAATGGCCGCGATTTCCCCCGGTTTGAACGGCTCATCGGCCAGGGGTTTGAGCACACCGTCGAACCGCGCGTTGGGTGGCGCGCCGGTTGAAAGATAAAGATCGGAGCCTTCCCGACTGGCCAAAAGCCTTAACAGCGCATCGATTTCCATGGCAAAAATCACCCGCGAAGCATTCAATGAAAAAACATGACCCAAAATGGGTCATCCAGCGTCTACCGCCCTGCAAGGATAGTAGACGTCGCCACACCGACTTTAGTGCAGGACATTTTGATGAACGCATCACCGACCGGCAGCGATGCCCAGGCCTTGATTGCCAGACTCGACTGGACACGCAGCCCGCTAGGCGCTGCCAGTACCTGGCCGCAGAGCCTGCGAACCGCCGTGGACATCGTGATTCATTCGCCGATGCCGATGCTATTGCTGTGGGGGCCAGAGCTCACGCAGATCTACAACGACGGCTTCGCCTTCCTCGCCGGCACCAAGCATCCACATGCATTCGGACAACCAACGCACCAAATCTGGCCAGAACTCAAAGACTTTACCGACCCGATTTACAGCGCTGTCCTACAAGGACAAGTGCGGACTTACAGCGAGCAGCGCTTTACCTTACAGCGTGACGACAAAGATTCCGACTTCTGGCTGGATCTGACCTACAGCCCCATCCGCGATGAAAGTGCGCAGGTCGCCGGGATTCTGGTCACCGCCATCGAAACCAACGAGCGTCGGCGCATCGCCCTCGAACTGGAGCAGCGTTCGGAAGCCAGCCTCAAGGCCCAGCACGAAACCGAGGAGCGCCTGCAACTGGCCCTCGCCGCGACGGACGCGGTCGGCACCTGGGACTGGGACATTGGCGAAGACCGCTTCATCGCCGATACCCACTTCGCCCAACTGCACGGCGTCGACCCGCTGCTCGCCGGCCAGTTGCCCATCAGCGCCTACCTCCACGGGGTGCACCCGGAAGACCGCGCCATGGTCGCCCGCAGTATCAAATACGCCATCACCCATGGCACCGAATACGCCGAGGAGTATCGCCTGCAGCAACCTGATGGCCAACTGCGCTGGGTGTTTGCCCGCGGTCGTTGCTACAAGGACCACCATGGACGGCCGATCCGGTTTCTCGGTGCTGCCCTGGACCTGACCGAACGCAAACTCACCGAGCAGGCCCTGCGCCAGAGCCAGACCGAACTGCAACTGATCATCAACGCCATGCCGATCCTGATCAGCTACGTGGACAGCGAGGAACGCTTTCGCCTGAACAACGCCGCGTACCTCGACTGGTATGGCCTGACACCCCAGGAGCTCTTCGGCCGGACCATTCGTGAAGTCCTCGGCGAAGAAGCCTACGCGCTACGCGCCGAATACATCGCCGATGCGCTGTCTGGCAAACCCTGCTGTTTCAGTATCAGCACCCCCCACCGGGATGGCAGCATCCGCCAGGCACTGATGAACTACCTGCCGCGCCACGGTGCGGACGGCGCCGTGAACGGTTTCTACATTTTCGTGATCGACGAAACCGAGCGTAAACAGACCGAAGAAGCCTTGCGCAATCTCAACGAAACCCTGGAGGAAAGGGTCGCCGCCCGCACCCGGCAGTTGGCCGAAGCCAACGAAAAGTTGCAGAGCGAGATGTTCGAGCGCGAGCGCGCTGAAGAGGCATTGCGGCATGCGCAGAAGATGGAAGCGGTCGGGCAGCTCACCGGCGGCATCGCCCATGACTTCAACAACATGCTCACCGGGATCATCGGCAGCCTCGACCTCATGCAACGCTACATTGCCGATGGTCGCGCTGCCGAGATCGGTCGCTTTACCGAAGCGGCGGTGTCCTCGGCCAACCGCGCCGCCGCCCTGACCCATCGTCTGCTGGCGTTTTCAAGGCGTCAGTCACTGGATCGCAAGCCGCTCAACGCCAACGAGCTGATCCATTCCCTGGAAGATCTGCTCCACCGGACCAAGGGCGATCACATCGAGCTCAAACTGCAACTGGCCGATGAAGTCTGGCCGGTCAGTACCGACGTCAGTCAACTGGAAAACGCCCTGCTCAACCTGGTGATCAACGCCCGGGACGCGATGCCTGATGGCGGCGAACTGCTGATCGAAACCGCCAACGTTTACCTCGACGGCAGTGACATTTCCACCCTGGAATCGGTCAAGGCCGGGGACTATCTGATGATTGCCGTCAGCGACAACGGCACCGGCATGACGCCGTCGGTGCTGGCCAAGGCGTTCGATCCGTTCTTCACCACCAAACCCATCGGTCAGGGTACCGGGTTGGGGTTGTCGATGATCTACGGTTTCGCCCAGCAGTCCGGCGGCCACGTCAGCCTTCATAGTTTGCCGGGCCAGGGCACCAGCGTGCGTTTGTACTTGCCGCGCCTGTACCTTTCGGAGCCGATAGATACGTTAACGCCGGTCACCAGCGCAGCGCCGGCGGCAATTGCCGGTGAAACCGTAGTTTTGGTGGAAGACGATCCGGCGGTGCGCATGCTGGTGCTCGACCTGCTCAACGAGCTGGGCTATCACGCCCATGAAGCCGAAGATGCGAAGGCCGCCCTGCCCTTGCTTGAATCGGATTTGCGCGTCGATCTGCTGGTGACCGACGTCGGGCTGCCGGGCATGAACGGGCGACAACTGGCGGAAATCGCTCGCCAGCATCGACCGGACCTCAAAGTGCTGTTCATGACCGGTTATGCGCAGAAAGCCGCCGAGCGCCAGGGCTTTCTGGAGGAAGGCATGGACATGGTGGCCAAACCCTTTTCCATCGATCTGTTGGCCAACAAGATTCGTACGATGATCGGCCGATCCGAGTGAGTTGAGGCATAATCGCGCGCCCCGCTGTCACCACTGTTGCAAGGTACCTGCCCCAATGAAAGCTCAAGCCCGCCATATTCTGGTGAAAACCTCGGAAGAAGCCGAGCAGCTCAAACAACGCATCGCCAAGGGCGAAGCCTTCGATGTGCTGGCCAAGAAATATTCCACCTGCCCGTCCGGCAAGCGTGGTGGTGATCTGGGTGAAGTGCGGCCCGGGCAAATGGTCGGGGTCATCGATGCGGTGATCTTCAAAAAACCGCTGCGGGTGGTGCATGGGCCGATCAAGAGCAAATTTGGTTATCACCTTGTGCAGGTGTTTTATAGGGATTGAGCGGTTGGCTTGAGGGCCCTCTTCGCGAGCAAGCCCGCTCCCACATTGGATCTTCAGTGTTCACCCAATCCCTGTGGGAGCGGGCTTGCTCGCGAACCGGCTGCGCAGCAGGCGGCCATCCACTGCTTATCTCGGAATCAACGCCCCCGGCACCTGAATCACCCGACCCGCCAACCGATGCCCGGCCTCGGCAGCCTCGACCGGGCTCCCCCCCTTGAGCCGGTTGGCCAAATACGCCGCACTGAACGAATCCCCCGCCGCCGTGGTATCCACCACCCGCTCGACCTTCTGCGCCGGCACTTCGAAAGACTCTCCATCACAGCGAATCAGACACGCCTCGGCGCCGCGCTTGAGCACCACCTCGGGCGTGCCGATCTGCTCGTAAGCGGCAAACACCGCCTCGCAATCGGAAAAATGGAACAGCGCCTGCTCGTCATCGACGGTCAGCAACGCCAGGTCGACGTAGGGCAGCACGCTGCGATAGGCCGTCCGCGCGTCCTCGATCGAACCCCACAAACGCGGTCGATAGTTGTTGTCGAAGACGATCCGCGCATCCCGCTGCCGGGCCTCGATCAAGGTTTCCAGCAACTTCTCCCGACCTTGCACACCGAGCACCGCCAGGGTGATGCCGCTGAAATACAGCACGTCGTAATCCGGTAGCGCTGCCAGGATCGGTGCGGCGGCGGGCGTGGTGAAGCAATCGCGGACAGCCGCCTCGTTGCGCCAGTAAAGAAAGCGCCGCTCACCGGCGGCGTCGGTCTGGATGCAATACAAACCGGGCAAGCGTCCGGGCAAACGCTGAACCATGCCCAGGCCGATATTTTCCTCGGCCCAGCTCTGGCACATGGCATCGCTGAAACTGTCGTCGCCCAGGGCCGTGACGTAATCCACCGTGCCGCCCTCGCCCAATTCCCGGGACAGGTAGACCGCCGTGTTCAAGGTATCGCCGCCGAAGCTTTGTTGCAGAGTGCCGTCGGCGCGCTGTTGCAACTCAATCATGCACTCGCCGATCAGGGCGATGCGCGGGGGGTTGGGGCCGAGGGTGTTGATGGTGTTCATTGTCGTGGGGTCTCTGGTGTTTCGGTGTTGTCTGATCGGCCGACTTCGCGAGCAAGTCCGCTCCCACAGGGGAACGCATTCCGCTGTGGGAGCGGGCTTGCTCGCGAAGGCGCGCCGCGGTCTCAACCCTTAGAAACAGGTTTCCATGGTTTCGATAACATTCAGATGCTCATCCACCAGACACCCGGTGCGCCACTTGTCGAACGTCAGGCACGGGTGCGAAGTACCGAACGAAATGATGTCCCCCACGCGCAGTTCAACCCCCGGCGCCACGGTCATGAACGCATGTTGGTCCATCACCGCCGTCACCTTGCAGGCACTCACGTCGTCGCCAGTCGCCGGCACCACGCCGGCCTTGTAACGCAGCAACGGCACCGGCAAGCCGGCGTCGTAGGCCACGTCGCGTTTACCCAGGGCGATCACCGCAAACCCGGGCTCCGGCAACGATTGCACATGCGCCCAGACTTCCAGCGCCGGACGCAGGCCTTCGTCCAAGTCGCTGCGCCGGTCCAGCACGCAGCATTGCGCTTCTTTATAGATGCCATGGTCGTGCGCAACGTAACTGCCGGGACGCAACACGCTGAGGAAGCGCCCGCCAGCGTTCTGCGCTTCGAAGGATTCGGCGATCAGGTCGTACCAGGCCGAACCCGAGGCGGTGATGATCGGCTTGGGGATGGCGAACGCGCCGTTGTCCTGCAATTGCACGGCCAGACGCACCAGGGACGCGGCAAAGGCGCGGATGCCGCTCACCGCGTGATCGCCGTGAATCACCCCTTCGTACCCTTCGATGCCGGTCAGGGCCAGGGCCGGTTGCATGGCGATGGCTTTTGCCAGCGCCAGCACTTCCTCTTCAGTGCGGCAACCGCAACGACCGCCGACCACGCCATACTCGATCATCACGTTCAGCCGCACGCCGCGAGAGGCGAAATACGCGCCCAGGTCCGCGACGTTGTCCGGGTGATCGACCATGCAATGGAAATCGAACGTCGGGTCTGCCAGCAGATCGGCGATGAGCGCCATATTCGGCGTGCCGACCAACTGGTTGGCCATCAGCACCCGACGCACGCCATGGGCGTAAGCCGCGCGGGTCTGGGTGGCGCTGGCCAGGGTAATGCCCCAGGCACCGGCTTCGAGTTGGCGGTGAAACAGCGCCGGGGTCATGCTGGTTTTGCCGTGGGGCGCCAGTTCCGCGCCGCTGTTGCTGACGAAATCCTGCATCCAGCGAATATTGTGTTCCAGCGCTTCGCGATGCAGCACCAGCGCGGGCAGGCTGACGTCGCGCACCAGGTTGGCGCCCGTGTGTGCAAAGCCCTTTTCCACGGCGGCAGTATTTTTGGCAGAAGACATGGTCGAACTCCTCACATTCGCGGCTGCAGGCAGCCGCTGTTATTCGTTGATGCGACGGGCCAGGCTGTTGGCGCTGTCGATCAGCACCCGGCGATAGTCGTTGTAATTGTTCTTGGCATCAGCCCGTGGGGCGACGATGCACAGGGTCGCAATGGCCACGCCGTTGGGGTCTTTGACCGGCGCGGCGAAGCAATGGGTAAAGGTGTCGGCGACGCTATCGAAGGAGAAGAACCCATCGATACCGGCCTGACGGATTTCCTGGAGAAACTGTTCCAGGGGCAGACGCTCGCCGTTGGGCAGAATGAAGTCGTCATGGTCGATCAGGTCGACGATTGCCTGGTCACTCAGGTGCGCCAGCAGCAGGCGCCCGGAAGCGGTCCAGGGTATCGGCGCGTTCTCGCCGATGTCCGAGGAAATGCGGAAATGCCGCTCGCCCTCTTTCATCAACGCGACGGTGTATTTACGCCCGTTAAGCAGGCACATCTGCGCGGTTTCGCGGGTCTGGCTGACGATCTCCTGCAAGGCATGATCGGCCTCGCGGGTCAGGTCGAAGTGACGCAAGTGCGCCTGCCCGAGGAAGTACAGCTGACGGCCGAGGTAGACGTGACCGTCCTTGCCCACGGGTTCCAGAATCCGCCGTTCCAGCAGCGACGCCACCAGTTCATAGACCGTGGATTTCGGGCTGCCGATGCCACTGGCGATTTCGTTCGGACGCAGGGGCTGGCCGATTTCCTTGAGGAAATCGAGGATATCGAACGCCCGGTCCAGACCGCGAGCCCGGCGTTTGATGGTGTCTTCGGTCATGTCATCAGGTTCCCATTAAAGTGCAGGGAGTTTAACCAGAGTGCGGTGGCGACTGTTAGGCCGCCTTCGCGAGCAAGCCCGCTCCCACAATAGATCGCGTTTCCTTGTGGGAGCGAGGCTTGCTCGCGAAGGGCGCGACTCGGTTCAGGCCTTTTTCTTGTACGCGATGCAGTCGATCTCGACCTTGCAATCGACCATCATGCTCGCCTGCACACAGGCCCTGGCCGGAGCGTGTTCGCTTTTGAAGTACTCGGAAAACACCTTGTTGAAACTCCAGAAATCCCGTGGGTCATCCAGCCACACGCCCGTGCGCACCACGTCTTCCAGGCCATAACCGGCCTCTTCGAGAATGGCGATCAGGTTCTTCATGGTCTGGTGCGTCTGCTCGACGATGCCGCCCGCAATGATCTCGCCTTCCAGCGCCGGCACCTGGCCGGACACGTGCAGCCAGCCATCGGCTTCAACGGCACGGGCGAAAGGACGGGGCTGGCCGCCACCGGCAGTGCTGCCGGTGCCGTAACGGGTAATGCTCATGAGTGTTTCTCCTGATTGAAAAGTAAAAAGTCAAAAACGCGTGTTCTTGAGAAATTCCGCCAGACGCGGCGATTGCGGGCGCTCGAACAGTTCCTTGGGTGGCCCCTGTTCTTCGATCCGCCCCTGATTCATGAAAACGATCTTGTCCGAAACCTCGAAAGCGAAACGCATTTCGTGGGTCACCAGCAGCATCGTCATGCCTTCATCGGCCAGGCCCTTGATCACGTTCAACACTTCGCCCACCAGTTCCGGGTCGAGGGCCGAGGTGACTTCATCGAACAGCATCAGGCTGGGGTTCATCGCAATCGCCCGGGCAATCGCCACGCGCTGCTGCTGACCACCGGACAACTGACCGGGGAAATGATCGCGACGCTCCAGCAAACCGACCCGCTCCAGCCATTTTTCCGCCAGTGCGACCGCTTCGTCCTTGTGCAGCTTTTTTACCTTGAGCAAACCCAGGGTGACGTTCTGCAAAGCGGTGAGGTGCGGAAACAGGTTGAACTGCTGGAACGCCATGCCGGTCATGGCCCGATGCCGGGCGATGACTTTTTCCGGGTGCCTTACACGCTTGCCGTTGATCTCGTCATAACCGATGGACTCGCCATCGAGCATGATCTGCCCGCCCTGAAATTCTTCGAGCATGTTCACGCAACGCAGCAGCGTGGTCTTGCCTGAGCCGCTGGAGCCGATCAGCGTGACCACGTTGCCGCGCTGCATAGTCAGGTCGACGCCCTTGAGCACTTCGAGTTCGCCGTAACGTTTGTGCAGCCCGCGAATATCCAGCAGGGGCTGCGCGTGGGTCATTTCAGTTTGAGTCATGGCAGGGCCACCCGCTTTTCAATGTGCCGGCCGAACAATTCGATGGCGTAATTGATGATAAAAAAGAGAAAACCGGCGAACAGGTAAAACTCCAGGGTCATGAAGGTCCGGGCGATGATCTGCTGGGTGCTGAGCAGCAACTCGGCGACACCGATCACCGACAACAGGGTCGAGGCCTTGACGATCTCGGTGGACGAATTGACCCAGGTCGGCAAAATCTGCCGCAGCGCCTGGGGCAACAGCACGTAACCGAGGGATTGATAAAACGTCAGGCCGATGGCCTTGCTCGCTTCCATCTGGCCGCTCGGCAGCGCTTGCAACGCACCGCGCACGATCTCGGCGACGTGGGAGCCGCAGAACAGCGTCAGTCCCAACGCGCCGGCCTCGAACGCGCCGATCTGCCAACCCAGCGCCGGCGCCATGTAGAAGCAAGCCAGCACCAATACAAACACCGGCGTGCCGCGAATCAGGTCGACGTAAAAACGGAACGGCGCACGCATCCAGAACTTGCCGTAGGTCAGTACCAGACCCGCGACGATGCCGACCATCGTGCCCAACAAAATGGCGAGGGCCGAGACCTGCACACTGGTCAGAAAGCCTTGCCACAGGACTTCCCGGGCCACCCATAACTCATGCAACCAACTGGGGGATTCGTACATGGGGGCCTCCTATCGGCGAATCGCCAGACGCTGCTCGAGGTAACGCAGCATCATGGCAATGAGGTAACAGGCCGCAACATAGAGCGCTGTGGTCACCAGCCAGGTTTCAATCACCCGGTAGCTCTCGACATTGATCTTGCGCGCGTAATAGGTCAGCTCCGGCACGGCAATCGCAGCCGCCAGCGAGGTGTCCTTGAACAGCGAAATGAAGTTGTTCGACAACGCCGGCAGCACATTGCGCAGCATCACCGGCACAGTGACGTAGGCCTTGACCTGCCACTCACCGAGCCCGATTGCCAACCCGGCTTCGCGCTGCCCCTTGGGAATGCTCAACAACCCGCCGCGGAACACTTCGGTCAAGTACGCCCCGGCATACAGCGACAGGGTGATGATGAACGACGGGATCTTGTCCAGACGAATCCCCAGACTCGGCAAGGCGAAGTAGATCAACAGAATCAACACCAGAATCGGCGTATTACGGATCACCGTCACATACACCGATGCCAACACCCGCAACGCACGGTGCTTTGAGAGCAAAGCAAACGCCATCAGCAGGCCGATCACGCAGCCAATGGCGATCGACACCAGCGCCAACTGCAAGCCCAGACCGAGCCCCGCCAGCAAGGTGTCGAAATCGCGCCACACGGCGGCAAAATTCAACTGATAGTTCATGGTCAGCAGTACCTTGAACGGGGCGCGTTACGGGCGCCCCGCTCTCACGGGATCATTTGAATTCGACAGGGAAACCGATGGCTGGGGTCGGCAGATCGACGCCGAACCACTGCTTGAACGATGCCGCATACGTCGGGAATTCAACGCCGGTCATGGCTTCATGCAGGGTGGTGTTGACGAAGTTCAGCCAGTCCTGATCGCCGCGCTTGACCGCACACGCGTAGGTCTGCGGACTCCAGGCGTAGGCCGGGCTGCGATAGCGACCGGCGTTCTGCACCATCAGGTATTTGACCGACGACTGATCGGTGGCGGCAGCGTCGGCACGGCCGGAGTTCACCGCCTGGTACATCAGGTCCACGCTGTCGTACTGATCGACCTTGGCTTGGGGCAGCGCCTGATGCACCAGTTCTTCGGCGTACACGTTCTGCAGCACCGCCACGGTCACGTCGTCGCCAGCGGCCTTGAGGTCTTCGATTTCCTTGTACTTGCTGTTGGCCGGCAACAACAGGCCGACGCCTTCGCGGTAATACGGCAGGGTGAACGCCACCTGTTGGGCACGGCTGGCGGTCACGGTGATGAACTGGCAGCTCATGTCGACCTTGTCGGTCAACAGGTTGGGAATCCGCGCATCGGACGACTGCACCACGAACTCGACCTTGCTCGGATCATTGAATAACCCCTTGGCCACCATGCGCGCGATATCGATATCGAAACCCTGCAACTTGCCGTCCGCGCCCTGGAAGTGCCACGGCGCATTGGTGCTGCCGGTGCCCACAATCAATTTCCCGCGGGCCAGCACGCTATCGAGCTTACTGTCCGCCGCCTGGGCCACACCCACGGCAGCGGCGGAAGCCGCGAAAAGAAAAACACACGCTTTGAACAAGGAAAGTCGGCGATGCATGGCAAGCACTCCAAGATGATGTGTATTCCGCTATACCGGAACATGGTATGTAACAACGGAATAGACAGCAGAAAGTGTGCCACAGGTTGTGGGAGGAATGTGGGGGAGATTGAAAAGTGTTTTTAATCAGAGGGATGCGCAGTACTGCGCAGAAGGTGTTACGAAACGTACTGGTGAAGAAACGCTACCGTTGGCTACGGAGCGCGAGTATCAGGTTCACAATTGGTGCAGCCATGCCTTGGAACGAAACAGGCATGTAGCCACGTAACTCCGTGTTTCCTGTCGGGCAGGTCCTGCAAACTGGTGAGGCATGTCCGAGGGGCTGTAGGAAGCGTCTGCCTATTGAATTGACGTCAAAAAGCGCGATAGGGCATTGGACAACCCTGTATCCGGCTGCTTTATTAAAAGATGGTGATAAACAGTCTCAATAGCCAGGGAGTAGCAGGCTCGAGTTGTAACAGGAGAGCCAATGCCTTTCAAAGTCATGATGGTTTTCGGTACTCGCCCGGAGGCCATCAAGATGGCGCCACTGGCTCGGGTACTGCGTCACTGGCCCGACGTCGAATTGAACATCTGCTCCACCGGCCAACACCGGGAGATGCTCGATCAGGTGTTGGATTCCTTTGAGTTGACGGTCGACCAGAACCTGCAAGTGATGACCCGGGGCCAGACCCTCAACGGCCTTTCACAACAACTGCTGATGCACCTCGACCAGACCTACGAGCGCGAAGAGCCGGACATCGTGCTGGTCCACGGCGATACCACCACCAGCTTCATCGCAGCCCTTGCCGCCTTCAATCGCCAGTTGCCCATCGGCCACATCGAGGCCGGTTTGCGTACGGGTAACCTGCGTGCGCCCTGGCCGGAAGAAGCCAACCGGCGCCTGACCTGCGTGCTCGCCGACCTGCATTTCACGCCAACCACCAAGGGCGAAGCCAACCTGCTGCGCGAAGGCGTGCCCAAAGCCAGTATTGAAGTGACCGGCAACACCGTGATCGATGCGCTGCTGTGGATGCGCACGCATCAAGAGCACATTCACTGGCACCCCGCCGCCGACTCGCCGCTGGCCGTGCTCGACGACAATCGACGGATGGTGCTGATCACCGGCCATCGTCGGGAGAATTTCGGCGGCGGTTTCCGCAATATCTGCCTGGCCCTCGCCGACCTCGCCCTGCACTACCCCGATGTGCAATTCGTCTACCCGGTGCACCTCAATCCGCAGGTGCAGAACGCGGTGTATGGCGTGCTGTCGGACAAGCCGAACATTTACCTGGTGGCGCCGCAGGACTATCAGCATTTCGTCTGGCTGATGGGCCGCGCGCATTTCATCCTCACCGATTCCGGGGGCGTCCAGGAGGAAGCGCCCGCCCTCGGCAAACCCTTGTTGGTGCTGCGGGAAGTCACCGAGCGGCCGTCCGTGCTTGAAGGTGGCACCGTGTTGCTGGTGGGCACCAACACTCATCGCATCGTCAAAGAAGCCAGCCAACTGCTCGACGACGAAGCACACTTCAAACACATGAGCCGGGTCCACAGCCCCTACGGCGACGGCCACGCCAGCGAACGCATCGCCACCCGCCTCTGCGCCTGGCTGAGTGAGCGCTCGGCGGCGGGCAGAGCCGTATGAGCCTGGGTCTTGTCGACTTTTTTGCCTATGTGCTGTTCGGTCTCAAATACCTCGCGATCATCCTGGCCTTGTTGATGTTCGTGCTCGGGCTCGATGACCTGTTCATCGACCTCGTGTACTGGAGCCGCAAGCTGATCCGGCGCTGGCGCTACTACGAAAAATTCAAACGCGCCGATGAAGAACGGCTCTACGCCATTGCCGAAAAACCCCTGGCGATCATGGTGCCGGCCTGGAACGAAGTCGGCGTGGTCGGTGAAATGGCGCGCCTGGCCGCCTCGACCCTCGATTACGAGAACTATCAGATTTTCGTCGGCACCTACCCCAATGATGCCGAGACCCAGGCTGACGTCGATGCGGTCTGCCGGCATTACCCCAACGTGCACAAAGTGGTCTGCGCCCGCCCCGGCCCTACCAGCAAGGCCGACTGTCTGAACAACATCATCGACGCGATCCTGCGTTTTGAAAGCGAAGCGAAAATCTACTTTGCCGGGTTCATCCTGCACGATGCCGAAGACGTGATTTCGCCCATGGAATTGCGCCTCTTCAATTACCTGCTGCCGAGCAAAGACCTGATCCAGATTCCGGTTTATCCCTACGCACCGGAATGGAGAGGTTTCACCGCCGGGCACTACGTCGACGAATTCGCCGAGAACCACGGCAAGGACGTGATCGTCCGCGAAGCCATGACCGGCCAGGTGCCCAGCGCTGGCGTCGGCACGTGCTTCAGCCGTAAAGCCATCAGCGCCCTGCTCGAAGACGGCGACGGCATTGCCTTCGACGTACAGAGCCTGACCGAAGACTACGACATCGGTTTTCGCCTCAAGCAAAAAGGTATGAAGTGCATCTTCGCCCGCTATTCGGTGACCGACCCGAAACTGGCCCTGGATCAACCCTGGGTGTTCGGCATGGACCGCGCGTTTTCCCAGGTGATCTGCGTTCGCGAGCATTTCCCCCGGGACTTGAAGCACGCCATCCGGCAAAAATCCCGCTGGATCGTCGGCATCGTCTTTCAGGGCACCAAAAACCTCGGCTGGAGCCCCCATGCGCGGCTCAACTATTTCCTGTGGCGTGACCGTCGCGGCCTGATCGCTTACCTGCTGAGTTTTCTGGTCAACCTGTTGTTTCTGGTGCTGCTGGCGATGTGGCTGATGACGGTGATTGCGCCGCAGGCCTGGCGTTATCCATCGATCCTCGCCGACAGCCCGCTGCTCATAACCCTGCTGTGGCTCAATGGCTTGATGCTGATCAATCGGCTGTTCCAGCGCGGCTGGTTCGTCACTCGCTATTACGGGCTGGGCGAAGGCCTGTTGTCGGCACCGCGGATGATGTGGAGCAATTTCGTCAACTTCTTCGCCAACGTACGGGCGCTACGCCAAGTCATGGAAATGGGCGATTCGCGTCGCGTGGCCTGGGACAAAACCACCCATGAATTCCCGGCCCTGACCAAAGCCCATCGCACACCGCTGGGTCATCGCCTGGTGGAAAAAGGCCTGCTCACCGAGGAACAACTGGAAGCGGCAATCACCAGCCCGGTACGGCGCCGACTGGGCCACGAACTGCTATTGCGCGAACACATCAACAGCACGCAACTGGTGGAAACCCTGGCCGAACAGCTGGACATGGAATGGGCGCCGCTCAACCCGTTCAAGCTCGACAGGCACCTGATCGACCTCGTGCCGCGCAAGGTCGCTTCTCACTACGGCGTGCTGCCGGTGGCCGAAGAAGGCGACACGCTGGTGCTGGCCTCAGAAGGGCCGGTCAGCCAGGTTTCACTGGGCGCCATCAGCCGTCAGTTGAAGCGCCCGGTGCGCTGCCGTCTGGCACCTCAGGGTCGGGTCACACTGGGTATTCGTTACTGGTACGCCAGCCGCCGGCAAAATGAAGACGTGCATCACATGCTTGAGGTGCTTGAGCGTCATCAGGACGATGAAGCCTTGCTCGAACGCGTCGGCCATCACCAGGTGCTGTTGGGCAATTTGCTGCAAGTACGCGGCATGGTTCCGCCGAGCCTGTTCAATCAGGCGTTGATCGACTTTGATGCCGAGCACATGTCGCTGGGCCAACATTTGATTTCCCGCGGCATGATCACCCAGGAAGTACTCGAACAGGCCCTGGTCGAACAGGCCAGCGAACAGCAAGCCGCCTACCGCATTGCCCGGGAGGTCGAATGAAGCCCGGCCATCGTCACGCCCTGCTCGTCGGCAGCCTGTTGCTGAGCCTGAATGGCGCCGCGTGGGTACAGGCTGAACCGCTGACCGAGTTCGAACAATTTCGCAGTTTCCCCTACATGGACCGCAGCTACCGCGAGGCAAAAAAAGGCAACTGGGCCGAAGTCGAACGACTGATGCGCCACCTGCTGACCAATGTGCCAAAAAACGATGAAGCCCGTGCGTTGCTGGTGGAAGCGCTGGCCAAGCAGCGACGATACAAGGATGCCGTGCAAGCATTGCCGGACAACCCGGCCAACAGCGACGCCCTGCTTATCCTGCGTCTGACCTGGATCGAACAGGATCCTCCGGGCAGCGGGCAGGTGGAACAGTGGATGGCCACCAGCAACCTCACTCAGCGTGTGCGACTGTGGCAGGCCTACAGCCTGAGCCTGGCCAAGTTCGGCGGAGCGGCCAGAGCGCACAACTGGCTGGCGCAATTGGAGCCCAAAGGTGACGACAAGATTCTGCACCTGGCCCTTTCCAATTGGTCCGAGCAATTGCGCGACTGGAACGGCACCATCGAGCAACTGGCACCCCTGGCAGCCAGCCAACAATTGGACGCCGAAGGCTGGCAGCGACTGGCCAATGCTTACGTGCAACGCCTCGACGAACAACCATTGGAACAGTTGCTGCAACAGGCGCCAAGTTCGGAGGCTGCGCGCAAGATTCGCCTGGCGATGGTTGATCGAGCGATTGCCATGGGCCGCACCGAGCAGGCCCAACGCTGGATGCAATCGCTGCCGGCCAGCGACCTCGCCGATCCCGTCCAACGCCAACGGCTGTGGGAGCTGGCGCGGCAAACCGGCGACACCGCCACGGTGCAACGCTTGAGTGGCGAGTTGCAGCGGCCGTGCCTGGAGACCGTCGAATGGCTGTCTCGACGCGATCCGGATGTGGCGCTCTCGCAGCTTCGTCATTGTCGGCCCGAGGACGACCCGCAAACCTGGCTGATCCTCGCCCAACGCCTGCACGCCACCGAACTGCTGCAAAGCACGCGCCTGCCAGAGCCTTGGGATACCCGTCGCCAGCAACGTCTGCTGGACGTCTGGCAGCAAGAGGGTCAGAGCGACAAAGTCATGGCCTGGCTCGCCAGCCAGCCGCAGACCGCCGACGTGCTCAAGCGTCGGGCCGAACTGCTCCAGGCGTTGGGGCGCACTGCCGAAGCGGCGACGCTGTGGGAACGGCACTATCAGCAGACCGGCAACCTCGGTTCACTCAATCAGGCCACTTATCTGGCGCTGAATGCCGGCCAGCGTGAACACACACAGCAACTGCTGGAAAACGCTTACGACCGCCACGGCGGCAAGCTTCCCCCCGCCCTGCTGCAACGGCTCGCGGGGCTCTATGCCTCGTCGACGCCGACCCCGGCGCAGCAACAACGGAGGGTGTCGTTGCTCAATCGAGTCGATCCCGCCACTCGCGGTCAGCTACTGGCGCAACTGGCCGAAAGTGGCCGGTGCGATGCGGTTCGGCAAGCCATCGGCGCTCAACCGCGAACCGCTGGCGAGTACCGCGCCCTCGGTCGTTGCGCGATGCCCGACAGGCCAGGTGAAGCGGTCGTGTATTACCAGGCCGCAGAAAAAACCGGTGACCGAGGCAGTCGCCTGCCGCTGGCATATGCGCTGGAAGCGGCCGGTGATTCGCCCGCCGCCCTGGCCATCTGGCGCAGCATCCCCGAGGCCGAACTGAGCGATAACGCCCGACTCACCGCCAGTCGCAGCGCCCTGACCGCTGGCGATCACCAGGCCGCCGAACGTTACTGGCAGCAAAGTCGCAGCCGTGGCGCCAATGAATGGGCCCTCGGTGCCGCGATTGCCGACGCGCAAGGCGATCACGCGCTGGCCCTGCAACGTCAACGTTCAGCCCTGCAGCAGTCGCCGGATGCCGGGCATTTCTATGGGGCGTCGGTCACTGCGCAAAAGGCTGGCAAACCGGAACAAAGCACGGCGTGGCTGGCCGAAGCCGTGCGCCGCGAGCCGGACAATCCGCGTTATCGCGCTGACTACGGCATGCGTCTGGCCGGTGCCGAAACAAGGGAGGAACGCGCTCGCGCCATCCCCTACCTGCAGAGCGCCACCCGCAATTTTCCGGAAGATTATCGCCTCGGCGAAACCCTGGCCTTGCGTTATGACGAAGCCGAAGACAGCGCCTCAGCACGCAAGGAACTGCGCCGGGTCATCGATCTGGAACAGCACCCGGTGGCTGCCGACGATGAAAACGGCAGCATGGAAGCGCGCCGCTATCGCCAGCGTCGCGCCCATGAAACCCTGTCCCGTCGCGATTCCCGCACCCTGGCCAGCACCTGGTCACCGGCCGGGGTTTCGACCAATGATTTTCTGCGACCCGACGAGAGCACGGGGTCGCAACGCCGCTCGACGTCGCAGAACGTGCAACTCGCCATGTGGGACCACGCGCTGGGGCAAGAGCCGAGTCGCGCCGGCAGCACGCTGTCGGTGTATGGCCGGGTGTTGCTCGGCGGCCAGGGGCGATCGAGCTACGCCGAATCCATCGCCACCGGTGTCGGTCTGCGCTACAAACCTTGGGGCACGGCGAACATCAATTTCTACAGCGAGATTTATAAGCAGAGCCAGTTCAATGATGAGGACAATCACGGTCTGAGCCTGGGCCGGATGCTCAACCCCGACAAGCTGTCGGATCAGGTCGACGATCATCGCCAGGACGGGAATGTCACGACCGACTACCTGCTGCGTACGACCGCTTCGTTCCTTGATCAGGGTCGGTTCCGCAACGACTGGCGCGTGGATGAAAGCGACTGGGAAGAACGCTTTCTCTATCTCGATGCAGCCTGGTGGACCAAGGCCGGTGATCACCAATGGCTGTCGCGTTTTCAGCAAGGTCATACCTGGAAATTGCCGTTCAACGGCGCGCAAACCCTCATGCCTTACGGCTTTGTCGAGTTCTCCACCCAGGACCCGAGCAACGACTGGCGCCAGGACCTGCGCGCCGGTCTCGGCCTGCGTTGGCAATGGTGGTTCGACGACGACATTTACAACGCCTACCGCGCGCACCTGACGGTACGCACTGAGTATCAGCAATCCCTTGGCGGCAATTTGTATGAAGGCGGCAACGGCGTGCTGCTCGGCGTGGAGTGGAATTTCTGATGACACGACTTCTGTTGGTGTTTTGCCTGTTATTGAGCAGCGCTGCCGCCCGCGCTGATGAACGCATTTTCTATCAACCGCTCAACGTCGATGCCAGCCTCAGCCAGACGCAATGGCGCGAGATCTGGCAAGCCACCGCCAGACAAGGTGCCCACACGCTGATCGTGCAGTGGACCGCTTACGGTGATTCGAACTTCGGTGGCGCCAATGGCTGGCTCGCCAACAGTCTGAAGCTGGCCCATGAGCAAGGTCTGAATCTGGTCTTGGGCCTGAGCATGGACCCGGCCTATTACCAGCGTATCGATGAACTGGACAGCGCCGGGCTCGCGACTTATTGGCAGGCGCAGCTGGGCCGGTCGCTGGCCCAGCAGCAGATGCTGCGCCAGGACTGGAACCTGTCGGTCAGCGGCTGGTATCTGCCCCTGGAGCTGGACGATGCGCACTTCCTGGCGGTCGATCGACGGCACACCCTGCAACGTCAGCTCAAGGACTTCGCCAGCAAACTGGATGCGCCGCTGCATGTCAGTGCATTCAGCACCGGCAAGCTCGCGCCTCAGGTGAATGGACAGTGGTTGAGTGGGTTGGCGAGTCAGGGTGTTCACGTATGGTGGCAGGACGGTGCCGGCACCGGGCGTTTGTCGCCGTTCGTCCGCGACAGCTACGCCAGCGCACTGCCCTGCTCCGTCGGCATCGTTCGCGAAGCGTTCCGCCAGGTCAGTGCCGAAGGCCAACCGTTTCGCGCCGAGCCGGCGATCGCGCAACCTTCGCCAGCCGGTTGCCATCCCACCGCGGTGTTTTCCCTGCGTTATCGGCCATGGGGCAAGGTGATTCTCGACAACCAACTCAAAGCCCTCCATCGGTAAGGTCTGCGTTGTCTGTCAGATCGCTTTCGCGAGCAAGCCCGCTCCCACATGAGTCCGCGTTCTCTCAAACAATGGAGATCAAATGTGGGAGCGGGCTTGCTGGCGAAGAGGCCCTGAAAACCGGCGCAGATTTACCCGTCGATCCGCACCAGCAAAACCCGCGTCACCCGCCGCTCTGCAACCGCCGCCACCGTCATCCGCCAGCCTTCCCACTCATGGCTGTCACCGATCATCGGCAGACGATCCAACAAGCTCACCACCAACCCGGCCAGGGTCTGATAGTCATCGGTCGGTTCCGCGGCAAACCCGGTCCGCTGACGCACCCGCGCCAGGTTCAACGCGCCGCTGACCATAAACCCGCCCTTTTCCTCGACCACATCCGGGCCTTCGATTTCGCTGGCATCGGGTAACTCACCGGCAATCGACTCAAGAATGTCGGTCATGGTCAAGACACCGACGAAGTCGCCGAACTCATTGACCACGAACGCAATGTGGGTCGAGGCCTTGCGCATCTGTTCCAGGGCATTGAGGATCGTGTAACTGTCCAGCAAGTTGATGGTCTTGCGCGCCAGTTGTTCGAGACCCGGTTCGTTGCCGGCCAGGTACTCCTTCAACAGTTCCTTCTTGTGCACAAAGCCCAGCGGCTCATCCACGGCGCCGTCACGAATCAGCGGCAGACGCGAATAGGAGGAATGCATCAACCGCGTACGAATGGCTTCGGCATCGTCGGACAGGTCGATGTGATCGACATCCGCGCGCACGGTCATCAAGCTGCGGATCGGTCGCTCGGCCAGTTGCAACACACCGCTGATCATCACTCGCTCACGACGGTCGAACAGTTCGCCGCTCGGCATCTCACCGTTGTCCAGCATGTCGGCAATCTCCTCGCCGACCTCTTCCACCGCCAGTTTGCGACCGCCGAGTAAACGCATGACCGCGTGCGCCGTGCGCTCACGCATTGGCCGCAGCCCTTGCACGGATCTCTTGCGACGCGCCCGGGCGATCTGGTTGAAGACCTCGATCAGGATCGAGAAGCCGATGGCCGCATACAAATAGCCCTTGGGAATGTGGAAACCCAGGCCTTCGGCGGTCAGCGCAAAGCCGATCATCATCAGGAAGCCCAGACACAACATGATCACCGTCGGGTGTGCGTTGACGAAACGGGTCAGCGGCTTACTGGCGACGATCATCAGGCCAATGGAAATGATCACCGCGATCATCATCACCGCCAGTTCATCGACCATGCCTACTGCAGTAATCACCGCATCGAGCGAGAACACCGCGTCGAGCACCACAATCTGCGCCACGATCGGCCAGAACATTGCGTAAGCCGCGTTGGTCGAGCGCTGGCCGATGTGGCCTTCGAGTCGCTCATGCAACTCCATGGTGGCCTTGAACAACAGGAACACACCACCGAACAACATGATCAGGTCACGACCGGAGAAGCTCTTGTCGAACACCTCGAACAATGGCTGGGTCAGGGTCACCAACCAGGAAATACTCGCCAGCAGACCCAGGCGCATCAACAACGCCAAGGACAAACCGATGATTCGCGCACGGTCGCGCTGCTCGGGCGGCAACTTGTCCGCGAGGATCGCGATGAACACCAAGTTATCGATGCCTAGCACCAGCTCCAGCACAATCAGTGTCAACAAACCCAGCCACGCGGTGGGGTCAGCTATCCATTCCATAAAAATGTCTCGATCTCTTCAGCGAATTCAGAATGCCGGGCACGGCAAGGCGCGGCGCAAAGGCCGTGGAGCTGCAATGTCAAAGGTATTCAGAAGGCGAAAGACCGGGTGTTTCGCGTGCATCAAGACCGCGCGGTGGCGCGAGGAGAAAGGATAACTGGGAGGCTCCGAAAGGGTGTTCATGCAGATCCTGAAAGGAAAAAGGCCTTAGATCGTACAGGTGGTAGCGATAATTCCTACAGCCGGAAATCATTACAAAATCTGTAGAAGCTTTGGATACTCGTTGTTCTTACGGCAGTCTTCGCGAGCAAGCCCGCACACATTGGGTCTTCAGTGGACACAGATTTTGTGCACGACAGAGATCAAGTGTGGGAGCGGGCTTGCTCGCGAAGCTTCTGCTCTTAAGCATGCTTTATCTGCTCGATGTACCTGACAACCGCCGCTGATTTCTCGAACCGCCGATAAATCAACGACAACCACGAACTCGCTTCGCAGCCCTTGATTGCCCGATACAGCACACCCGGCAAACCGACATGCCCAACCACCGACTCAGGCACCACGGCTACGCCCTGCCCCAACGACACCAGCGCGATCACCGCCACCAGGCCGCCCGGCTGTGCGCCAAGCTTCGGCGCGAAACCACCCTCGGCAGCGACTTGCAAAGTGCCGCTGATTTGCTCCGGAAGGATGAACGTCTCGTTTTGCAGGTGCTCCGGGCTGATCTCCGACAAGCGACACAACCAAGACTCGGTCGGCACCGCCAGCACAAAGCCTTCCGCGTCCAGGCGAATGGCTTCCAGACCTTCCGGCAAGGTCATGGGTGAACGGACATATCCAATGTCGAATCGACCTTCGTCCACCATCGCCGGCAGCGATGCCATGGGGCTTTCCCGAACATTCAGGCTGACGTCCGGACACTCGCGACTGAAGGCCTGCACCTGTTTTTGCAGCAAGCCCGAGTACACCGCTGAAGCCACGTAACCCAGTTCGATATGACCAATATCCCCGCGCCCGGCCCGCTGGGCATTGTGCTGGGCGTATTCGAATTGCCGCACTGTCGCTTCGGCTTCGATCACCAACGCGGCGCCGGCCTCTGTCAGGCTGACTTCACGTGTCTGGCGCACGAACAATCGTGTGCCGAGTTCGTTCTCCATGTCCTGGATTTGTCGAGTCAAGGTCGGCGGTGCGATACCGAGTTGTTCGGCGGCGCGGGTGAAGTTGCCTTGCCGGGCAACGGCCAGAAAGTAGCGGAAATGCCGTATGTCCATGGGTGTATTAGCTCAAAGGTAATGAAATCCTGTTGCCTGGCTAACGAAGGCCGTAACCGGTCGCGATAAGCTCACTAGCACTCACAGTAGAGAGCCCAGACCATGAACGTCAAACCCCTGATCGACGCCGCGACCAACGACCTTGCCCAAAAGGCAATCAGACCATGAGCCGGGTCAGCCCGCGCCTGACACTGCTGACGGCCTCCGGCGTCTGTTCGCTGATCGTCCTCGACACCAACATCGTCGCGGTCACCCTGCCCACCATTGCCCGGGATCTGGGAGCCAACTTTGCCGACATCGAGTGGGTGGTCAGTGCTTACATGCTGGCCTTCGCCGCGCTGCTGTTGCCGGCGGGAAGCATCGCCGACCGCTTTGGCCGGCAGAAAACCTTGCTCTGGGGCCTGGGTATTTTCATTCTCGCGTCCATCGGTTGCGGTGCGGCGCCCACGGCGTTATTCCTCGACATCGCCCGGGCGATCAAGGGTGTCGGTGCCGCACTGCTGCTGACCTCCGCTCTGGCTTCCATCGGCCATACCTTTCACGACGAAGTGGAACGGGCCAAGGCTTGGGCGTTCTGGGGCGCGTGCATGGGGGTGGCGATGACGGCCGCGCCGACGGTGGGCGGTGTGATCACCGAGTACATTGGCTGGCGCTGGATTTTCTACCTCAATTTGCCGGTGGGATTGTTCCTGATGGCGATGGTCTGGCGCGCCGTGCCGGAGTCGCGCGATACCCAATCCGCACGGCTAGACCCTTGGGGCAGCCTGGCCTTCAGTGCGAGTTTGCTGTGCCTGATTTGGGGGCTGATCGAGGCTAACCGGATCGGTTGGAGCAACCCGCAGACCTACGCCCGACTCATCGGTGGCGCGCTGTTGCTCGGGCTGTTCGTGGTGATCGAGCGGATGCAAAAACGGCCAATGGTCGACCTGCAGTTGTTCAAACACCCGCGTTTCATCGGCGCGCTGCTGGGGATGTTTGCCTACGCCGGTTGCGCCCAGGTAATGATGACCCTGTTGCCGTTCTACCTGCAAAACGGCCTGGGTTTCTCGGCCATCGCCTCGGGCCTGGGGATGTTGCCGTTTGCCCTGACCATGTTGATTTGCCCGCGCATCGGCGTGCGTCTGGCGAGCCGATTTGCGCCAGCCACGATAATGGCCGCCGGACTGACCCTGGTCGGCAGCGGCAATTTGCTCAGTGCCTGGGCGGTCAGCAGTGGCGGGTACCTGTCCTTCGCCCTGGCGATTGCCGTGACTGGCGCCGGTGCCGGGCTGCTCAATGGCGACACACAGAAGAACATCATGGCTTGCGTACCACGGGAGCGCACCGGCATGGCGTCCGGCATGAGCACCACCATGCGCTTCAGCGCGATCGTGCTGGCCATCGGCGTGTTCGGTGCCTTGCTATCGAGCCATACCGAACAGTTGTTGCGCACCAGCCTGTCGACGCAAGGTGCGCAATGGCTCGATCAGACCCAAGGCATCGCCTCGCGGGTGGTAGCCGGTGACATGACGGCGGCGATGAGCCTGCTGCCGGAAGCCGCCCGCCCACTGATCGAACCGCTGGCACGTCAGGCCTTCATCGGCGGTTTCAGTCTGCTGCTGTGGGTCGCGGGTTTGCTGGCATTGTTGGGGGCGTTGGTGGTAGGCACATTGATGCGTAATCCGATTCCCTCCGCGATGAGTGTGACGGCGGCTGCCATCAGAACTCATGCTTGAACGACGCTAGCACCCGCTCGGCATTCGCATCGCAAGCCATGCCCTCGGGTCGTGCCTGGATGTTTTCGATCAACCCCAGTAACTGCGCCTTGCTCTGAGCCAGGTGCAGTTGCATCGCTTCGATCTGCTCAATCTTGCGCTTAAGGCTCGCCAGCAATTCGTCGTGTTTGAATGCGCCCGTCAGCGTGTCCGGCAACAGCTGCTTGAGCTCTTCGAGGCTGAAGCCGGCCTGCTGGGCGCACTGGATGATCTGCAAGGTCTGCAACACTTGCGGCGGGTAACGCCGATAACCGTTGGCCTGGCGCGCTACCTGACGGATCAGGCCCTGAGCCTCGTAAAAACGAATACGCGACGCGCTCAACCCACTCACCTGCGCCAATTCACCAATCTTCATCACGGCCTCGTTTGCCTGCTTGACATTAAAGTTAACTTTAAGCTTAGCCTCGTCTCATTACTGATGAGGAGTCAAGCATGTCGCCCTTCCAAGCGTTGAATCTGCCCAACGGCCAGACCCTCGGCAATCGCATTGCCAAAGCCGCTATGGAGGAAAACCTTGCCGATACCGGGCAGGCACCTTCCGACGCGCTGTTTCGGTTGTACCAAGCCTGGGCCGAGGGCGAAACCGGACTGTTGCTGACCGGTAATGTGATGATCGATCGCCGCGCCATGACCGGCCCTGGTGGCGTGGTGCTGGAAGATGAGCGCCACCTCGAACGCTTCCGTCGATGGGCGCGAATCGGCCGCTCCGGTGGCGCGCAGTTCTGGATGCAACTCAATCATCCCGGGCGTCAGACCATGGCCAACCTCGGCCAGCAAGCCTTGGCGCCTTCGGCGGTGGCACTGGATCTGGGTTCATTCTCGAAGATGTTCGCCGAGCCCAAACCCATGAGCGAAGACGACATCGCAGATGTTATTCAACGCTTCGCCACCAGCGCGGCCCTGGCAGAGAAGGTCGGGTTCACTGGCGTGCAGGTCCATGCCGCGCACGGTTACTTGATCAGCCAGTTCCTCTCGCCGCTGACCAATCGCCGCACCGACCGCTGGGGTGGCACACTGGAAAATCGTGCGCGCTTGCTGATGGCCGTGGTCAGTGCAGTGCGCCAATCCGTGTCGCCGCAGTTTTGTGTTGCGGTGAAGCTCAACTCCGCGGACTTCCAGCGTGGCGGTTTCGACGCCGACGATGCCCGGCAAGTGATCCAGTGGCTCAACGATCAACAGCTCGACCTGCTGGAGCTGTCCGGTGGCAGCTACGAAGCACCCGCCATGCAAGGCGAGGCCCGTGATGGTCGGACCCTGGCGCGGGAGGCGTATTTTCTGGAGATGGCCGGGGAGCTGGCCGGTGTGGCAAACATGCCGGTGATGGTGACGGGCGGAATTCGGCGCCTGGCGATCGTCGAACAGGTGCTCGACAGTGGCATCGCCATGGCAGGTATCGGCACGGCGCTGGCCCTTGAACCGCATCTGGTCAAACGCTGGCGCGAGGGCGAAAACAGCCATCCGCAATTGCCGCCGATCCGCTGGAAACGCAAACCCCTGGCTGCTTTGGCGAGCATGGCTGTGGTCAAGTTCCAGCTCAATCGCCTGAGTCGTGGGCGCAAGACCCAGCCTGAAGTCTCGGCGATATGGGCGTTGATTCTCGACCGGTTGAACATCGCCAAGCGTACTCGTCAATACCGGCAGGCGATGGGCAAGTAATCCAGGATTAACCCTGCGGGAGCGGGCTTGCTCGCGAATGCGGTGTATCAGGCGACATCGATGGCGACTGACACTCCCTCTTCGTGAGCAAGCCCGCTCCCACAGGGTTCTTCGGTGTTTATGAGGTCTGTGTTTTGCTCCACAAGAGGCCCTTTCAGACAACACACATCTCAGCCCGGAAGCAGCACATCGATATGTCGATATTCGACCTGCAACTGCGCAGCCAAAACCTGCGCCCGCCCAAGGCGAATCGGCCCGCGCTCGATGTCGATCAGCAGCCCCGGACACTCCAGCGCCGGCAACATCGACCACTCCTTCAACCGCCCATCCGTCACCAACAACAACCTTTGCTGTTCCGCCGGAAAACGCGTCTGTCGTGTCGCCAGCCAACGCCCCGCCTCACCCAGCGCCGCCAGCAACGGCGTGCCGCCGCCCGCACCAAGCCCATCGAGCCAGGTGCGCAAGCCCGCTGAAGCTTTCAATCCTTGCACCTGCCATTTGGGCAGATGTCCGCTGGCGGTCAGCAAGGCCAGGCGTGCGCGTTGGCGATAGGCGTCGTCGAACAATTGCGCGAGCAAGCCCTTGGCATCGCTCAACGCCTGATGGCGACGCGTCGAGGCCGAGGCGTCGACGATTACCAGCCACAATTCATGGGGCGAACGGGTGCGCAGGTGAAACAGCACATCATCGCGTTGACGCGGACGGCCGTTAAGCAAGGTGCCAGGCCAATTGATCGAGCCGCTGCGCGCGACATGACGCTTGCCCTGTTTGCCGTTATCCAGCCGTCCGGCGCGGGGTCTGGCATTCGCCCCCGCGTCAGTTCGAGGGCGAATGCCTAGGGCTTTTTTGGCCAGCTCGGCACTTCACGGCGTGCGCCGACCGGTAATGGTTGAGCGGGCATGTCACCCCATTGGCCCTGGCCTTCGCTCGGGTTGGAGTTCTGGGTGGATGGCGGCTGACTGTGTTGCGGAGCCGGGGGTGAATGCTCGCGACGACGATGACGCAAGGCAAACTCGGCCACCGCGTCGATATCTTCCTCGGCGATGGCGCTCGCCCCGCGCCACGCCGCATGGGCACGAGCGGCACGCAACCAGACCAAGTCCGCCCGCAAACCATCGACGCCAGCGGCAAAACAACGCTCGGTTATCTGCGCCAATGCTTCATCGTCCAGAGGAATACTCGCCAGCAGGCTGCGCGCTTTCTGGCAACGTTCGCGCAGCGACTGCTGCTGACTTTCCCATTCAGCGCAAAAGCGTTGCGGGTTGCTGTCGAAATCCAGTCGACGACGAATGATCTGCCCGCGCTCGGTCGGCACGGTGTGGCCACTGAGGGCGACGTTCAGGCCGAAACGATCAAGCAGTTGCGGGCGTAACTCGCCCTCTTCCGGGTTCATGGTGCCGATCAGCACGAACTTCGCCGAATGCCGATGGGAAATGCCGTCGCGCTCGACCAGGTTGGTGCCGCTGGCGGCGACGTCGAGCAACAGGTCCACGAGGTGATCGGGCAGCAAATTGACTTCATCAACGTAGAGCACGCCGCCGTCAGCCTTGGCCAGTACACCGGGAGAAAACTGTGCGCGCCCTTCGCTCAGGGCCGCGTCGAGGTCGAGGGTGCCGACCAGACGCTCTTCGGTAGCGCCCAGGGGCAACGTGACGAATTGACCGCTGGCCAACAGATCCGCAAGGCCTCGGGCCAGGGTCGACTTGGCCATGCCGCGCGGTCCTTCGATCAGCACTCCACCGATTTTCGGGTCGATGGCGGTCAGGTACAGGGCGAGTTTCAAGTCGTCGGCGCCGACCACGGCGGAGAGCGGGAAATGTGGGGTGTCGGTCATGTCGGTTTTCTCATCATGGTCGGTGGTGCATCAACAAATCTCACAGGCACCTTCATCTCTGTGGGAGCGGGCTTGCTCGCGAAGAGGCCGTCACATTCAACATCATCGTCGACTGACAGATCACATTCGCGAACAAGCCCGCTCCCACAGGTTTTTGCGCACTAGCTGTCTTCTTCTATATCGAGCAACAGATTTTCCAGTGCCTCGCGGTACTCGCCAGGCTCTTTCCACATCCCCCGCTGCTGCGCTTCCAGCATCCGTTCGGTCATGTCACGCAAGGCATGGGGATTGTGCTCACGCACAAAATCCCGGGTCGCCGGGTCCAGCAGATACGCGTCGGCCAGCAACGCATACTGATGATCGTCGATCAACTGCGTGGTGGCGTCGAAAGCAAACAGATTATCGACCGTGGCCGCCATCTCGAACGCACCTTTGTAGCCATGACGCTTGACCCCGTCGATCCACTTCGGATTGGCCGCCCGGGAACGGATCACCCGGTTCAGTTCTTCCTTCAGCGTGCGGATCTTCGGCAAGTCCGGCTGGCTGTGATCGCCATGGTAACTGGCCGCCGCTTCGCCACTGAGGCTTTCCACGGCGGCCAGCATGCCACCCTGGAACTGGTAATAGTCGTTGGAATCGAGCAGGTCATGCTCGCGGTTGTCCTGGTTTTGCAGCACCGCTTGCACCTGGCTCAGACGCTGGGCGAACTGATCGCGGGCGGCCGTGCCCTCGTCGGAGCCGCCGTAAGCGTAGCCGCCCCAGTTCAGGTAAACCTCGGCCAGATCCTCGCGGCTTTGCCATAGACGACCGTCGATGGCGCCCTGCACACCCGCGCCGTAAGCACCGGGTTTGGCACCGAAGATTCGCCAACCGGCCTGACGACGCGCCGCGTCTTCATCGAGGCCCGATTGCCGCAGCGCTTCACGCTCGGCGCGCACCTTGGCGGCCAACGGGTTGAGGTCGTCCGGCTCGTCGAGGTCGGCGACCGCTTGCACGGCGGCGTCGAACAGGCGGATCAGGTTGGCGAAGGCATCGCGAAAAAATCCGGACACGCGCAAGGTCACGTCCACCCGCGGACGGTCCAGCAAGCTCAGCGGCAGAATTTCGAAATCGTCGACCCGTTGACTGCCCGTCGCCCACACCGGGCGCACGCCCATCAGGGCCATGGCCTGGGCGATGTCATCGCCGCCGGTGCGCATGGTCGCGGTGCCCCAGACCGACAGACCGAGCTGGCGCAAGTGATCGCCGTGGTCTTGCAGGTGTCGTTCGAGAATCAGGCTGGCCGACTGGAAGCCGATGCGCCACGCCGTGGTGGTCGGCAGGTTGCGCACATCCACCGAATAGAAATTGCGCCCGGTGGGCAGCACGTCCAGACGGCCGCGACTCGGTGCACCGCTGGGGCCGGCCGGGACAAAACGGCCACTGAGGGCGTCGAGCAGGCCGCGCATTTCTGCCGGGCCGCAGGCGTCCAGCCTTGGAGCGACGACTTCACGCAGACTGTCGATGATGGCGCTCACCTCAGACCAACTAGCTTCCTGTGGGAGCGGGCTTGCTCGCGAAAGCGGAGGGTCAGTCGACATTGATTTGCCTGATACACCGCTTTCGCGAGCAAGCCCGCTCCCACAGGGGCCGGGCATGGCTGAAGGCTGGTTCAGGCTCTGCGAGATCAGCTGGGCCGCGAACAACTCCAGACGTTCGCGGGTATCGCCGGCCGTGCGCCAGACTTCATCAGTAACGGTCAGCAGTTCGATCGGACGCGGTCCGGTCCACGGCTCGGCCAGCACGCAATCCAATGGATCGAAGCCCAACGAGAACGCCTTGGCCACGGCCCGCAGCAAACTCGATTGCGCGCCACGCCCGTCACCACGGGGAATCCGCAGTAGCGCGAGCAAGGTGTCGATGCGCAAACGCCCCGTCGGCGACTCACCAAACACATGCAGACCATCGCGGATCTGCGACTCTTTCAAGTCGCACAAATAAGTGTCCAGGCGCGGCAGCCAGATCGCCGCATCGGCATCGCTGTCGAGCTTCTCGTCCAGCTGCAGTTCACGGTCGATGTGGGTTTCACGTACCAGTTGCAGAATGTCGCGCTGCAACTCCCGGGCGCGGCGCGGATCGAGCAGTTGCGCTTCGTAATACTCGTCGGCGAGCAACTCAAGGTTGCGCAGCGGACCGTAGGTTTCTGCACGGGTCAGCGGCGGCATCAGGTGATCGATGATCACTGCTTGCGTGCGGCGCTTGGCCTGGGCGCCCTCGCCCGGATCGTTGACGATAAACGGATAGATGTTCGGCAACGGCCCGAGCAGCGCGTCCGGCCAGCAATTCTCTGACAGCCCGACACCTTTGCCCGGCAGCCATTCGAGGTTGCCATGCTTGCCGACGTGAATCACGCCGTGGGCGCCGTAGGTGTTGCGCAACCAGAAATAGAAAGCCAGATAGCCGTGAGGCGGTACCAGATCCGGGTCGTGATACACCGCACTCGGGTCAACCTGATAACCCCGTGCCGGTTGAATGCCGACGAAGGTCAGGCCGAAACGCAGGCCGGCAATCATCATCCGCCCGCCACGGAACATTGGATCACTTTCAGGGGCGCCCCAGCGTTCAAGTACAGCCTGGCGATTGGTTTCGGGTAGCGCGTTGAACATCAGCAGATAGTCGTTCATTGCCAGGCTTTGCTGACACGGACGTTGATCAAGGGTGTCGAGGTCGTTGCTGACGCCGCCGAGCAACTGCTGGATCAACGCGGTGCCGCTGCCCGGCAACTCAGCCGGTAGCGGATAACCTTCTTGATGCAGCGCACGCAAGATATTCAGCGCGGTGGCTGGCGTGTCGAGCCCCACGCCGTTGCCGATGCGACCGTCGCGCGTCGGGTAATTGGCGAGGATCAACGCGATACGTTTTTCAGCGTTGGGCACCCGCGCCAGATCGATCCAGCGCCGCGCCAGTTCGGCGACGAAATCCATGCGCTCAGGTTGCGGCCGATAACAAACCACGTCCGACTGGCTGCGCTCGCTTCGCCAGGCCAGGTCCTTGAAGCTGATCGGCCGGCTGATGATCCGCCCATCCAGTTCCGGCAGCGCAATGTGCATCGCCAGATCACGGGGACCAAGGCCCTGCTCGCTGGCCCGCCAACCCGGTTCGTTGTCCTGGGCGCAGATCGCCTGGATCACCGGGATGTTGCGGCGAAACGGCCTCAAGTGCGGCGCTTCGGGGCTGGATTGGGCGAAGCCGGTGGTATTGAGAATCACCGAGGCGTTGACGTCGTCCAACAGATCCTCGACCACCGTCAGGCAGCCGGGCTCTTTCAAACTGGCCAACGCAATCGGCATAGGATTCAACCCCGCCGCCTGCAAACGCTGGCAGAAAATATCGATGAAACCGGTGTTCGCCGCCTGCAAGTGCGAGCGGTAAAACAGCACGGCCGCTACCGGCTGATCGGCCTGCCAGTCGGCTTGCCAATCCTTCAGTTCAGCGGGGCTTTTGTGCGGATGGTAAATCGCCGTGCGTGGCAGGGTTTGCGGCTCGGCCCACGCATAGTCGCGGTCCAGCCAACGATTGGCCAGGCAACGGAAAAAGTCCAGGGCATTGCTCATGCCGCCTTGCCGCAGGAATTGCCAGAGGCGGTCGCGGTCTTCGGCGACCACGGTGCTCAAGTCGCTGAGCTCCGGGTCCGGGCGATCATCCCCCGGCACCAGAATCAACTGCACACCGCGCTCCGACAGCTGCACCAGCCGCTCGACGCCGTAACGCCAATAGCCGATGCCGCCGTGCAGCGAGATCAGAATGACTTTCGCGTGCTGCAGCACTTCGTCGACATAGAGATCGACCGAGGCGTGGTTCTGCACCTGCATCGGGTTAGCCAGGCGCACGCTCGGATAATCGTCGGGCAATTGCTGCGCCGCTTCGGCGAGCAGCGCGAGGCTTGAGTCGCCGCTGCACAGGATCACCAGCTCGGCGGGGGTTTGTCCAAGGTCGGCAATGTTGTCATCCGAGACGAAACCGCCGGGCTGAGTCCTGAGCAGGTGCATGGCTTAAACGCTGAGCGCGGCGCGCAATTGCGCTTCGAGCAGAGCGGCGTCCAGTTCCTGGCCGATCAGCACCAGACGCGTGGTACGCGCTTCATCGGTGCCCCACTGACGGTCGAAGTGCTTGTCGAAACGCGTGCCCACGCCCTGGATCAGCAGGCGCATTGGTTTGTTCGGGATCGCGGCGAAACCTTTGACGCGCAGGATGCCGTGCTGGACCACCAGTTGCGTCAGAGCGTCCATCAGCAAACTTTCGTCGGCCTGCGGCAGTTCGATGGAAATCGAGTCGAACGCATCATGGTCATGATCGTCCTCGCCTTCATGATGGTGATCGTGATGGCTGTGACGGCTGTCGATGTGTTCTTCGGAACCGGCACCGAGGCCGATCAGCACGTCCAGCGGCAGACGTCCGCTGCTGGCTTCGATGACTTTCACTGCCGGCGGCAGTTCTTCGGCGACTTCCAGGCGCACGCGGGCCAGGTCTTCAGGGCTGATCAGGTCAGCCTTGTTGAGGATCACCAGGTCGGCGCTGGCCAGTTGGTCGGCGAACAGTTCGTGCAGTGGCGATTCGTGGTCCAGGTTCGGGTCAAGTTTGCGCTGGGCGTCGACCTGGTCCGGGAATGCGGCGAAAGTGCCAGCAGCAACGGCCGGGCTGTCGACCACGGTGATCACCGCGTCAACGGTGCAGGCGCTGCGGATTTCCGGCCACTGGAAGGCCTGAACCAAAGGCTTTGGCAGGGCCAGACCGGAGGTTTCGATGAGGATGTGGTCGAGGTCACCGCGACGGGCCACCAGTTCACGCATTACCGGAAAGAATTCTTCCTGGACGGTGCAGCACAGGCAGCCGTTGGCCAGTTCGTAGACCCGGCCGTTGGCTTCTTCCTCGGTGCACCCGATGGAGCACTGCTTGAGGATTTCGCCGTCGATGCCCAGCTCGCCAAACTCATTGACGATCACCGCGATGCGGCGGCCTTGAGCGTTGTCGAGCATGTGCCGCAACAAGGTGGTTTTGCCCGAGCCGAGGAAGCCGGTAACGATGGTGACGGGGAGTTTGGCCAGTGTTTTCATCGGATGCCCTTTGGCAAGGTGGCGGGCATACGGGACGACGACCGCGGCTGCATGGGCGCGCGGAAGATTTCGCCACCGGATCACCCCGCCCGGTTGAAAGTGAGAATCTGTGTCGAGGCAGGTCTCCTGGCTGACGGTGCGCCAGTCTTTCGACCGGCATTCGCTGCGCCTTCCCGCCGACCTCATGGAGAGAGCCTGCAGTGGCGTGGCAGCGAACATCACCGTTCACAGTTGCGGGGGCAGCCGCGGCATCGACCGCGTTCCCTTCTTAGCTTCGGCTAATGCCGAAGAACCTCGAAAGCGCAAGGCTACGCATCGCGTGGGGGCGGGTCAATGTTCACGCTGCGTTCGGTGGTGGCTGGGATGACGCCTTCGCGAGCAAGCCCGCTCCCACATTTTGAAATGCGTTCCCCTGTGGGGCGGGCTCGCTCGCGAAGGGAGCGACTCGGTAGCCAAGTGAGAACCCATGCCAATTGACGCCCAACCCCCGGCCATGCTCTCCTACACGCCTTGTTACGGGTGCCCTTCACAGGGTGAAACGGGAAACCGGTGAATCATGTGCTTTACTCAAAGCCATGTCAGTCCGGTGCTGCCCCCGCAACGGTAAGCGAGCGAAGCGTCAAATCCACTGTGCCAGCAGTTCGGCATGGGAAGGTGACTCTTGCAGGCTCAGGCGAAAGCCAGCGCCCCTCGTGAGCCCGGAGACCGGCCCGCAACACACAGTGACCGATACGATCACTGAATAACAAACCCGCGGTGGGCGGGCGCTGTTTGAAACTCTGCGTGCCCGTCTCGCAGGGGTCTTCCATGCGCTCTATTCACCCACTGACAGACCAGAGGGAAGCGCCATGTCGATCATCAGCAGCACCGGCAGCAACAGCGATAAGAGCACCGCCAGCACCACCGCGACACTGACCCAACGCCTGACCACCGCCGTGTGTGCGTCGATCCTTGGCGCGTGCCTGGTCTATTTCGCCGGTTTCTCGCACATCGAAGCGGTGCACAACGCTGCGCACGATACCCGTCACAGCTCCGCTTTCCCGTGCCATTGAGACCTGCCGACATGATCAAGCGTATTGCGCAAACCGCCGGGTTCACCGGGTTGCTGGCCGCCCTGCTGCTGACCCTGCTGCAAAGCTTCTGGGTCTCCCCATTGATTTTGCAGGCCGAGACTTACGAAAAGTCCGAACCCGCTGCTGTTGAAATTCACGAACACGCCGCCGGCGCTGTCACCGCTCACACCCACGATGCCGAAGCCTGGGAGCCGGAAGACGGCTGGCAGCGCGTGCTGTCGACCACGGGTGGCAACCTGGTGGTCGCCGTTGGTTTTGCCCTGATGCTCGCCGGTCTCTACACCTTGCGCGCCCCGACCAAAACGTCTCAGGGTCTGCTCTGGGGCCTGGCCGGTTACGCGACGTTCGTCCTCGCACCGACCCTCGGCCTGCCGCCTGAGCTGCCGGGCACTGCCGCCGCCGATCTGGCGCAACGGCAGTTCTGGTGGATCGGCGCGGCCGCCTCCACCGCTGTCGGCATCGCGCTGATCGCGTTCAGCCGCCATTGGCTGATGAAGATCCTTGGCGTAGCGATCCTGGCCGTTCCTCATCTGATCGGCGCACCGCAACCGGAAGTGCACTCGATGCTCGCCCCGGAAGCACTGGAGTCCGAGTTCAAAATCGCTTCGCAGCTGACCAACATGGCGTTCTGGCTGGCCCTGGGCCTGATCAGCGCCTGGTTGTTCCGCCGCAAAAGCGATGGCCAGTACCACGCATGACTAACACCAGCACAGCGCCGACCCTGGTGGTCGGTCTGGGCTGCCAGCGCGGCTGCCCCGTCAGCACGTTGCGGGCGCTGCTCGATCAGGCGTTACAGGCGCACCAAATCCAGCTTCATCAGGTCAAGGCCCTGGCCAGCATCGACCTGAAGCGCGATGAACCCGGCCTGATCGCACTGGCCGAGCAGCTTGGGCTAGAGATGATGTACTTCAGCAGTGAGCAATTGAAAGGTTACAAACCGCAACTCAGCCACCATTCGGACATCGCGTTCGAACGCACCGGTTGCTACGGCGTAGCGGAAAGTGCCGCCCTCGCCATGGCCGAACACCTGGCCAAGGCCCCGGCGAAACTGCTGATTTTGCGACAAAAATATGCCCAGGCAACCCTGGCATTGGCCGGCGCCGCCTGAAATCCCCGATAATCCCCGTCTTCGATCATGAGCAATCTTCATCTGAAGCCTTGCCCAGCCCCTTTTTTCACAGGAACCGACGATGACCGTCTACTTCATTGGCGCAGGTCCCGGCGACCCGGAACTGATCACCGTCAAAGGCCAGCGGCTGATTCGCAGCTGCCCGGTGATCATCTATGCCGGCTCCCTGGTGCCCGCCGCCGTGCTGGAAGGCCATCGAGCCGAACAAGTGGTCAACAGCGCCGAACTGCACTTGGAACAGATCATCGAACTGATCAAGACCGCCCATGCCAACGGCCAGGATGTGGCCCGGGTGCATTCCGGCGATCCGGGTTTGTATGGGGCAATTGGCGAGCAGATTCGCTACCTTCGCGAGTTCGACATTCCCTTTGAGATCATCCCTGGCGTCACGGCGACGGCGGCCTGCGCGGCGCTTCTGGGTGCGGAACTGACCTTGCCAGACATATCACAGAGCGTGATTCTGACCCGCTACGCCGACAAGACCGCCATGCCGGCCGGTGAGGAACTGGGTAGTCTGGCGCAGCATGGGGCGACCATGGCGATTCATTTGGGGGTCAATCACCTGGAGAAGATCCTGGTTGAATTGCTGCCGCATTACGGCGCCGACTGCCCGATCGCCGTGATTCACCGAGCAACCTGGCCAGATCAGGATTGGGTGGTGGGGACATTGGCGGATATTGCCGAGAAGGTTGAGGCCAAGGGATTTCGGCGCACGGCATTGATTCTGGTGGGTCGGGTGCTGGGCAGTGATCATTTCAGCGAGTCGTCGCTGTATCGCGCTGGGCATGCGCATTTGTATCGCCCATAGGGCCTCTTCGCGAGCAAGCCCGCTCTCACATTGGAATGCGATTAACTGTGGGAGCGGGCTTGCTCGCGAAGGCGTCAGTGAATTTCACCCATAAAAAAACGGCGCTCACGGGGCGCCGTTTTTTTATGGTTGCAGCGAACACCTTACTTAGTAGTAGGCGTTTTCTTTCTGCGTGTGGTCGGTGACGTCGCGAACACCCTTGAGCTCGGGAATACGCTCAAGCAAGGTGCGTTCGATGCCTTCGCGCAAAGTGACGTCTGCCTGGCCGCAGCCCTGGCAACCGCCGCCGAACTTCAGAACGGCAATGCCGTCTTCGACCACATCGATCAGGCTGACCTGACCGCCGTGGCTCGCGAGCCCCGGGTTGATCTCGGTCTGCAGGTAGTAGTTGATGCGCTCGTTGATCGGGCTGTCGGCATTGACCATCGGTACTTTGGCGTTTGGCGCCTTGATGGTCAGCTGGCCGCCCATGCGGTCGGTGGCATAGTCGACTACCGCGTCGTCCAGGAAGGCTTCGCTGAACGAATCGATATAAGCAGTGAAGCTTTTGAGCCCCAGCGCCGTGTCTTCCGGTTTTTCTTCGCCCGGCTTGCAATAGGCAATGCAGGTTTCGGCGTACTGGGTGCCAGGCTGGGTGATAAAGACGCGGATGCCGATGCCTGGGGTGTTCTGCTTGGAGAGCAGATCAGCCAGATAATCGTGGGCGGCGTCGGTAATGGTAATAGCGGTCATGGAAACTCCTCGCAGGCTTGGGCGCAGTTTACGCCAATCATCGCGCGGCACAAAGTCCTAGTATTTTTGTCGGGTTAGAGCCGGCTTGCCACGATAGGACGATTCCCCGCCAATCCAGACTTTTGTCGACCGTCTTATAAAGCCAACAATAGCTACCGATCACCGCAGATCCCTGTGGGAGCGGGCTTGCTCGCGAAGAGGCCATTACATTCAGCACAGATGTTGGCTGATCGATCGCCTTCGCGAGCAAGCCCGCCCCCACAGTGGATTGGCGGCGCTACCAAGACTGGGGCAGCCGCCGCCATCAAAGATTCTCGTAGCGGTTCATGTCCAGCACGCCCTCTTCCACCGGATCAGTCTCGTGGATGTACCGGCTCAGGTCATGGAAGTAAAACCAGAACTGCGGATGGCTGCGGCGTATGCCCCAGCGCTCGACGATTTTCTCGAAGCGGTGGGCGTCCTTGGCGTTTTCCATGGCGTCCACGAACGCCGGCACTTGTTCGGCGGGAATGTTGAACATGAAGTTCGGATAGCTGCTGAGTACGCCCGGAAAAAGGGTGAGGGTGTCGAGCCCCGGCTGAAAACGCAGCGACTCACCGAGCAGGAACGCGACGTTGCTGTGGGCGCGGTTGCGCAGCAGGCTGTAGACCTCGCGTTTGCCGCTCGTGGTTTCGATGCGCAACATCGTCGCTTCCGGCAACTGCTCGATGACCTTCAACCCGGCGGCCGGGCGTGACGTCAGGCGACTCAGGGCCTGTTCGGCACGCTGCCACGCCGGATCGATGTTCGGCCGCGAGCAGTAAGCGCCGTCGCAGCGATTGATCGGATCAGGCTTCGCATTGAGGTCGCCGTAACGGGCCAGCAACTGCTGGGCGAAGTCGTGTTTTGGGTCCTTTTCGTCGAGTTTCAGCGCCGTCGGTTTGTCATTGTCGATGGACTCGTAATCCAGCCACATCTTGAATTTGCCGCCACTCTGGTACCAATCGTCGAGGTAGTTATCCCTGGAGTCGGCGGGCATCAGGCGCAGGAAGTTCTGCTCGGCACCGTTGCGGATCAGGTCGAAGTACAGGCGTGTCTGCGCCTGATGGGAGACATTACCGAACACGTCGAAGTTGACCGCCAATTGATAGTAGGTGCGCTCCAGCAGCGGGAAGTCGAACAGCCACATGGTCTGCGGCACCTCGCCGATCAGGCCCTTGTTCACCGAGGCACTGTCGAAGTGCCGGAAAATACTCAGCAAAGCGTTGTCGTTACCGGCCCACAACGTCGACCAGCTCGGCGCGGGCGCATCGGCGTAACTGTCACGGCGCAGCGCCTCGTACTCGTTTCGCTTGTCACGGTAGTTGTGCCACAGGCTCAGGACGCTGCCGACGTCGTCGTTCTGCCCCGGCATCGCCAGCAACGGCGTGGCCTGGCCACGGTAGTTCGGGTCGGTAATATAGAGGTCGTGTTCCGGCGCCTGGAACAGCGCCCAGAAGTTGTCGCGGATCACATCGGTGGCGATCTGGCCACGGCACACCGGGCCGCGAATGAAGGTGCGCACGAAGTATTCGGCGTTATCGAGCATGAACTGGTAACGCGCTTGGGCCGGGATCGCCTCGAATGTGATGAACGGATTGGCCCGGTGGTCCGGTCCGTAACCCGGTAACGCAGTGACCTGCCAATTGCCGTTGTAGAACAGGCTTTTGATTCGCGCCATCTTCGGCGCACTCAGAGGATAGGTGATGTGGGTTTTGTGCACGATCACGCCTTGCACCGGCCACAAACGGTAATAAATCCGGGTGCCTGGATCGTCATCCGGGCGACGGGTGTTGATCAGGTCAATAGGCTGGCCGGTCGGTGTGCGCGAACGCACCCACTGGAAGAAATGCCCCGGCTCGCCGTCCTTGAAGTAGAGGTGCGCAAGAAACCAGTGCTCGAACAACCAGCGCCCCACCAGGCTTTCCCGGGCGCCCGGTGCGTTGAGCAGGTTTTCCCACTGCACCACCTGCAAGGCTTCCTTCGCGCTGGGCACCAGCCCCTGCTCATCAATCGGCGCTCCTGACGCCAGCCAGCGTTGCAGCGTCTGGTATTGCTGATCGGTCAGGCCGGTGACCGCCAGCGGCATGCCCTCTTTCGGATGGGAACTGGCGTAACCGTCGAACTCCGCTGGCATCGCGCACACATTGTCCCGGTTCAGGCCCAACACGATGTCTTCAGACAGCTTGGCATTGGGTTGCAACGGGGTTTTGTGGCCCAGCTCCAGCATTCGCGCCATCAGTGCGGCCTGACTGCCTTGGGCGTCGAGCACCGAATAGAAACTCTTCTGCTGCCAGGCGCGTTTGCCGAAGGCGTCGTAAAACAATCGGGTCGGCGCCGTGGCCTGGCCGCGTTCGCCGTCGTAGACCGGCACCTTGGTCGCCCCCCGCGCCGCGCCTTCGCCACTGCCCAGATTGAGCTGACAGGCGGCGTCGTAGCAGGCATGGCAGGCCACGCACTTTTCAGTGAAGATCGGCTGTATGTCGCGACTGTAGGAAATGGCAGCAGAGATAGCCGGATCCTGCGCGGCGGCGCCCCAGCTTAAAAACAGCAGCACCATGCTGATGACGCGATAAGACATATCCCTGGTCCCGATCATGAAAAAACGCCGCGATTCTACCGGTCCGGCACTTCCGCCAACATGAGCGATATTCATGCAAAACCGTGACATGCTCTAAAAGCGCACAGGTTTGCTATTATCCCGCCCCTTCGTCATGGCCTTACCGAGTAGTCCAAATGTCCGATCGCAGCGTTCGCCTTCAAGCTCTCAAGCACGCCCTCAAAGAGCGCATCCTGATTCTCGATGGCGGCATGGGCACGATGATCCAGAGCTACAAGCTCGAGGAGCAGGATTACCGTGGCAAACGCTTCGCCGACTGGCCGAGCGATGTCAAAGGCAACAACGACCTGTTGGTGCTGACGCGCCCGGATGTGATTGGCTCAATTGAAAAGGCTTATCTGGATGCCGGCGCCGACATTCTGGAAACCAATACCTTCAACGCCACCCAGGTCTCCCAGGCCGACTACGGCATGCAGGGCCTGGCGTATGAACTCAACGTAGAAGGCGCACGCCTGGCACGCAAGGTGGCCGACGCCAAGACCCTGGAAACCCCGGACAAGCCGCGCTTCGTCGCTGGCGTGCTCGGCCCGACCAGCCGCACCTGCTCGCTGTCGCCAGACGTGAACAACCCCGGCTACCGCAACGTGACCTTTGACGAACTGGTGGAAAACTACACCGAGGCCACCAAAGGCCTGATCGAAGGCGGCGCCGACCTGATCCTGATCGAAACCATCTTCGACACCCTGAACGCCAAAGCCGCGATCTTCGCCGTGCAAGGGGTTTACGAAGAACTGGGCGTCGAGTTGCCGATCATGATTTCCGGCACCATCACCGACGCCTCCGGCCGTACCCTGTCCGGCCAGACCACCGAAGCGTTCTGGAACTCCGTGGCCCACGCCAAGCCGATTTCGGTCGGCCTGAACTGCGCCCTCGGCGCCAGCGAATTGCGCCCCTACCTGGAAGAGCTGTCGAACAAGGCCAGCACCTATGTGTCCGCGCACCCGAACGCCGGCCTGCCGAACGAATTCGGTGAGTACGACGAATTGCCGTCGGAAACCGCCAAGGTCATCGAAGAGTTCGCCCAAAGCGGCTTCCTGAACATCGTCGGCGGTTGCTGCGGCACCACGCCGGGCCACATCGAAGCCATCGCCAAGGCCGTGGCCGGCTACGCACCGCGAGAGATTCCGGACATTCCCAAGGCTTGCCGCCTCTCCGGTCTGGAACCGTTCACCATCGATCGCAGCTCGTTGTTCGTCAACGTCGGTGAGCGCACCAACATCACCGGTTCCGCCAAGTTCGCCCGCCTGATCCGCGACGACAACTACACCGAAGCCCTGGAAGTCGCCCTGCAGCAAGTCGAAGCCGGCGCCCAGGTGATCGACATCAACATGGACGAAGGGATGCTCGATTCGAAGAAGGCCATGGTGACCTTCCTCAATCTGATTGCCGGTGAACCGGACATCTCCCGCGTCCCGATCATGATCGACTCCTCCAAGTGGGAAGTGATCGAAGCCGGCCTCAAGTGCATCCAGGGCAAGGGCATCGTCAACTCCATCAGCATGAAGGAAGGCGTCGAGCAGTTCATTCACCACGCCAAATTGTGCAAGCGCTACGGTGCCGCCGTTGTCGTGATGGCCTTCGACGAAGCCGGCCAGGCCGACACCGAGGCGCGCAAGAAAGAAATCTGCAAACGCTCCTACGACATTCTGGTCAACGAAGTCGGCTTCCCGCCGGAAGACATCATCTTCGACCCGAACATTTTCGCCGTGGCCACCGGTATCGAAGAACACAACAACTACGCCGTGGACTTCATCAACGCCTGTGCCTACATCCGCGACGAACTGCCGTATGCCCTGACCTCCGGCGGTGTGTCGAACGTGTCGTTCTCGTTCCGTGGCAACAACCCGGTGCGTGAAGCGATCCACTCGGTGTTCCTGCTGTACGCGATCCGCAACGGCCTGACGATGGGTATCGTCAACGCCGGTCAGCTGGAGATCTACGACCAGATCCCGGCCGAACTGCGCGACGCCGTGGAAGACGTGATCCTCAACCGCACCCCGGAAGGCACTGACGCCCTCCTCGCCATTGCCGACAAGTACAAGGGCGATGGCAGCGTCAAGGAAGCCGAGACCGAAGAGTGGCGCAACTGGGACGTCAACAAGCGTCTGGAGCACGCGCTGGTCAAGGGCATCACCACCCACATCGTTGAAGACACCGAAGAGTCGCGTCAGTCCTTCGCCCGCCCGATCGAGGTCATCGAAGGCCCACTGATGTCCGGCATGAACATCGTCGGCGACCTGTTCGGCGCCGGCAAAATGTTCCTGCCGCAAGTGGTGAAATCCGCCCGCGTGATGAAGCAGGCCGTGGCCCACTTGATCCCGTTCATCGAACTGGAAAAGGGCGACAAACCGGAAGCCAAGGGCAAGATCCTGATGGCGACGGTCAAAGGCGACGTACACGACATCGGCAAGAATATCGTCGGCGTGGTGCTGGGCTGTAACGGCTATGACATCGTCGACCTCGGCGTGATGGTGCCGGCGGAGAAAATCCTGCAAGTGGCCAAGGAGCAGAAGTGCGACATCATCGGTTTGTCAGGTTTGATCACCCCGTCGCTGGATGAAATGGTTCACGTCGCTCGCGAAATGCAGCGTCAGGATTTCCATCTGCCGCTGATGATCGGTGGCGCGACCACGTCCAAGGCGCACACGGCGGTGAAGATCGAACCCAAGTACAGCAACGACGCGGTGATCTACGTGACCGACGCCTCCCGCGCGGTCGGCGTGGCGACCCAGTTGCTGTCCAAGGAATTGAAGCCGGCGTTCGTCGAGAAGACCCGCCTGGAATACATCGACGTGCGCGAACGGACTGCCAACCGCAGCGCCCGCACCGAGCGCCTGAGCTATCCGGTCGCGATCGCCAAGAAGCCACAGTTTGACTGGAGCGCCTACGAGCCGGTCAAACCGACTTTCACCGGCTCCAGAGTGCTGGACAATATTGACCTGAAGGTTTTGGCCGAGTACATCGACTGGACGCCGTTCTTTATTTCCTGGGACCTGGCCGGCAAATTCCCGCGCATCCTCCAGGACGAAGTGGTCGGTGAAGCCGCCACCGCGCTGTACGCCGATGCCCGGGAAATGCTCGCCAAACTGATTGACGAGAAGCTGATCAGCGCCCGTGCCGTGTTCGGCTTCTGGCCGGCCAATCAGGTGCGCGACGATGACATCGAGGTCTACGGCGATGACGGCAAGCCATTGGCCAAGCTGCATCACCTGCGCCAGCAGATCATCAAGACCGATGGCAAGCCGAACTTCTCCCTAGCCGACTTCGTGGCACCCAAGGACAGCGAAATCACCGACTACGTGGGTGGCTTCATCACCACCGCCGGGATCGGTGCCGAAGAAGTGGCCAAGGCGTATCAGGATGCTGGCGACGATTACAACTCGATCATGGTCAAAGCCCTGGCCGACCGCCTGGCCGAAGCGTGCGCCGAGTGGCTGCACCAGCAGGTGCGTAAAGAATACTGGGGCTATGCCAAGGACGAGACCCTCGACAACGAGGCGCTGATCAAAGAGCAATACACCGGCATCCGCCCTGCCCCGGGCTACCCCGCGTGCCCGGATCACACCGAGAAAAGCACGCTGTTTGCCCTTCTCGACCCTGAAGCCAGCGAAATGAAGGCCGGGCGCAGCGGCGTGTTCCTCACCGAGCATTACGCGATGTTCCCGGCAGCGGCGGTCAGCGGCTGGTACTTCGCTCACCCGCAGGCGCAGTACTTCGCCGTGGGCAAGATCGACAAGGACCAAGTGCAGAGCTATACCTCGCGCAAAGGTCAGGAACTGAGCGTGACCGAGCGCTGGCTGGCGCCGAACCTGGGTTACGACAACTAATCCCAGGCGACACTCGGACAAGTGTGGGAGCGGGCTTGCCGCGAAGGGGTCCTATCAGTCGCCATCATCGTCAACTGACAGTCCGCTTTCGCGAGCAAGCCCGCTCCCACATTTGATTTGTGCATGCCGTGGATTGTCTATGCTTACGACTCACACATGCGTGACGAGGGGTGTATGGACGATCCAGTCGATAACAAGCCGCCGACGTTCTGGCAGATGCTGCACAGCGTGATGGCGGCGGCGTTCGGGGTGCAAAGCGGGAAGAACCGGGCCCGGGATTTCACTCACGGCAAGCCCAGTCATTTCGTGATTCTGGGGATTCTGTTCACGGCGGTGTTTGCCCTGACGCTGTTCGGCATCGTCAAACTGGTGCTGCTTCTGGCCGGAATCTGAATCGGATCAGTGCATCAGGGTTTGCAGGCTGAACGGGTAGCGATACGACGTCGGTCGCCCCTTGGCCGAGAGCTTGTGAAAATCCACGCCGTAATTCTGCGTGACGCCCATCGTCAACAGGCGCCTGGCCTGTGCGTGATTAATCAGTTGCAACAACGGGATCTGCCGGTCTCGACCGCCGTACTGGCTGATGTCCACGCCCTGGTCGTAGTCATGCAACTGCACCACCGCCCAGCCACCCAGGCTGAAATGCCCGCCCAACAGCACGCTCAAGCGTTTATCCAGCAACGCCTGTAACGCAGCAGGTGAAGTGTTGATGGCGCCAAACAGCGCGTCCTTGCCAGACTTGCCGCCGGTCTCGTCATACGCCTGCATGGCGCCGAACGCCATTTCATCATTGGCCGACCAGACCAACGAGGCCTGGGGGTAGCGCTTGAACAACAGTTTGGCCTGTTCGTAGGCTCGCTCACGTGTCCAGCCGCCATACACCAACTGCCGCAAACGCACTTCAGGATGCTCGGCCAATGCCCGCATCATGCCCTTCTCACGCAACTGCGCGGCCGGGGTGATCTTCAAACCGGAAAAAGCCAGCAACTCAATCACCTGACCGGCAGCGACCGGACGATGCAGACGGATCAGCTCCTTGAGCATCAAGTAGCCGCCCTCCTCATCGTTGGGCACCAGGCTGCCCAGCCAGTCGGGGTATTTATCGGGGCGCGAGCCGAGTAGCCTGATCTGATCCGCGGTCAGGGCGTTGTTGACCATGAACAGCTTTACGCCACTGCCGTGAGCCAGGCGCAGGATTTCCGGCGCGACGGACTGTTCGTTGACGAACACCAGATAGTCGGGCCGGTCTGGCCCTTGCAAAGCTTCGCGAGCGTGCTTGACGGTGGTTTCAGTCACTCGGTCGGCATACTGAATGCGCAGATCCATGCCCAGGTCGTTGGCCGCGGCCTGCATGAATTGCGAGTAGCTGACCCAAAAAGCTTCCCTGGTGGTGCCCGGATTCAGGAACAACACCGACGCCGCTTGGGCACAAGGTGTCATGACCGAGCCCAGCGTCAGCAAGACACCACAGAAAAACTTCAACATTGATCGTCCGAGCCCCCGGAAATTCGCCGCGCATTATAGCCAGCGAACTCCCGTAAAACGGCGTTTATTCCGGTTTTTGTCCGACAATCGTCGGAACAGGGCCCGGACGGGGTCGGTTACTGATGGCTGACCCAGAATACTGCTGTGCCTACGACCAGAATGATCAGAAACAGAATGGCCCACGCATCGACCGTACTGTCAGGCTTTGTAGCTTTGGTAGGGTTGCTCATTGCATCGCCTCTTGTCGGTTTTATCGGTGATTGCATAAAGACTCGACCACAGTAAAGACGACGATTGCCCGCACTACAAATACGGGTTTAGTAATAACGGTTCTCGTTAGTCGTTTTGGTTCTTTACATATACTCAAACATCACTTTTGCGCATATCCACAAACTGGTATCTTGCCCCGGCTCCGTAGGGAGTGCGCGGCCGTGCGCGCAGAATTGCCGAGGCAGTATCGGAGACTTCAGCAAGCGAAAAACGCAACTGGATCCGACCGGCCCAAGCCTGAGAACAGGACTTATATGTACGTATACGACGAGTACGATCAGCGGATCATCGAGGACCGCGTCAAGCAGTTCCGTGATCAGACCCGACGCTATCTGGCAGGCGAGCTGAGCGAAGAAGAATTCCGCCCTCTGCGCCTGCAAAATGGCCTTTACATCCAGCGCTTCGCGCCGATGTTGCGGGTGGCGGTGCCTTACGGCCAACTGACTTCGCGCCAGACGCGAATGATGGCCAAGATTGCCCGTGACTACGACAAGGGCTATGCCCACATCAGTACCCGGCAGAACGTGCAGTTCAACTGGCCGGCGCTGGAAGACATCCCGGACATCCTGGCTGAGCTGGCCACCGTGCAGATGCACGCGATCCAGACCAGTGGCAACTGCCTGCGCAACGTCACCACCGACCAGTTCGCCGGTGTCGCCGCAGACGAGCTGATCGATCCGCGCCCATGGTGCGAGATCGTCCGCCAGTGGACGACGTTCCACCCGGAATTCGCCTACCTGCCGCGTAAATTCAAGATTGCGATCAACGGTTCGACATCTGACCGTGCCGCCATCGAAGTCCATGACATTGGCCTCGAGCCGGTGCACAACGCCGCTGGCGAACTGGGTTTCCGGGTGCTGGTCGGTGGCGGCCTCGGCCGTACGCCAGTGGTAGGCGCATTCATCAATCAGTTCCTGCCATGGCAAGACCTGTTGAGCTACCTCGACGCCATCCTGCGGGTCTACAACCGCTACGGCCGTCGTGACAACAAGTACAAGGCGCGGATCAAGATTCTGGTCAAGGCCCTGACGCCTGAAGTCTTCGCGCAGAAAGTCGACGCGGAAATGGAACACCTTCGCGGTGGCCAGACCACGCTGACCGAAGCAGAAGTGCATCGCGTCGCCAAACACTTCGTCGACCCGGACTACAAGGTTCTGGATAACCAGTCCGCCGAACTGGCCGATCTCGACAAGGAGCACCCGGGCTTCGCCCGCTGGCGCACCCGCAATACCCTGGCCCACAAGAAGCCGGGTTACGTGGCCGTGACCCTGTCCCTGAAGCCGACCGGCGTTGCACCGGGCGACATCACCGACAAGCAACTCGATGCCGTGGCCGACCTGGCCGATCGTTACAGCTTCGGTCAGCTGCGCACCTCTCACGAGCAGAACATCATTCTGGCCGACGTCGAACAGAGCCAGTTGTTCGCGATGTGGGGCGAATTGCGTGAGCAAGGCTTCGCCACGCCGAACATCGGTTTACTGACCGACATCATCTGCTGCCCGGGTGGCGATTTCTGCTCCCTGGCCAACGCCAAGTCGATCCCGATTGCCGAATCGATCCAGCGTCGCTTCGAAGACCTGGACTACCTGTTCGACATCGGTGAACTCGACCTGAACATCTCCGGTTGCATGAACGCCTGTGGTCACCACCACGTCGGCCATATCGGCATCCTCGGGGTGGACAAGAAAGGCGAAGAGTTCTACCAGGTTTCCCTCGGCGGTAGCGCCAGTCGCGACGCCAGCCTGGGCAAGATCCTCGGCCCGTCCTTTGCCCAGGACGCCATGCCTGACGTGATCGAAAAGCTGATCGACGTGTACATCGAGCAACGTACCGAAGACGAGCGTTTCATCGACACCTATCAGCGTATTGGCATCGACCTCTTCAAGGAGCGCGTCTATGCAGCGAATAATTAAGAACAACGAGGTCGTCGACGAAACCTGGCACCTGTTGCCCAAGGACTTCAACATCGACGAGATCAGCAACTGCGACGATTACATCGTCCCGTTGCAGCTATGGCGCGAACACAGCCGTATGCTCAAGGCTCGCGACGGCGGTCTGGGCGTGTGGCTGGACGCCGATGAAGAAGCCGAAGAAATCGGTGACGACGTGGATGAATTCAAGGTGATTGCCTTGAACTTCCCGGCTTTCACCGACGGTCGCAACTACTCCAACGCCCGCCTCCTGCGTGACCGTTATGGTTTCAAAGGCGAACTGCGGGCGATCGGCGATGTGCTGCGCGACCAGCTGTTCTACCTGCATCGCTGCGGTTTCGATGCTTTTGCGATACGCCCCGATAAAGACCCGTACGAAGCCCTCGAAGGCCTCAAGGACTTCTCGGTGACCTATCAGGCCGCCACTGACGAACCGCTGCCGCTGTTCCGTCGCCGCTGATCGTGATGCCTGAACCCCTGCGGGGGTTCAAGGCTCACCTCCCTCCTACCGTTAAAATGATGTCGACAGGAAACGGGCGCCCCATGGCTACCCAGTCCCTGTAGAGACGAGCACGATCTTCCAGCGTCGAAAAGACCGCGAAAGGGTTTTGCGCGTCAGCTTCTGTCATTTCAACATCTTGCAGCAAACGCCCCACCAACTCCGGGAACGCATCCGCGTCTTCCAGAAGTCGCCACACCCTTGCCTGTAACGCCAGGTAGTCGACCCGAAAATCCGCAGTCAAGGTCATGCCGTCGATGGTTCTCAAAAACCGACTGGCATGCGGCCTGGCGGCCAACCTCTGCCAAATCAGACGCCTTGCCGCTTGCTGCGCCGCCTCGCTCTCGCGCAACCATATTTCGGCATCGCCATATCCGGGGCCGGGCTCGCTCAACCACAGATTGATGCCGGTTTTCTGCCGGTGGCTCACAAGACGCAACAAGCTATCCTCGTCCGTAATCTCGTTGCCCCAGAGCAGAACCCGATTCCTGGCAATGGCCTGGTTCAGGACCGGCTGGGGGATCCGGGCAATCCCGTTATCGCGCAAATCCAGCAGGGTCAGGTAAGGCTGATCCATGATCCCGACCGGGCATCGGGTGATTCGGGTATTTCTCAGGTTCAGTGTCCGCAACTTGTTCATCCCCAACACTACCGGAGCAGTCTCCAAGGGGTTTTCGCTCAGGTCGAGTGCCTCCAGATCGACTAAATCGCATAGTCGCCCCGCGGTGTCTTCCCGCAACGTGAGCTCAGTCGATTTGAGGTTCAGGGAGGTGAGATGACGCATTCGCGGTATGGCCAACGGCAAGGCGCTTTCCAGTTCATCGTTGATCGTGGGCAGGCGAAGATCGACAAGCTCCAGGTTCAAAGTGCGCAGGTTCGGGAAAGCCTCAAGGAATCCATTAAGGCCTTCACGTTCAATGACGGATAAGCCGCGCATGGACAGTTCGACAACCTCGTCAAACCGAATGTTGAGCACAGGTAATCGGTGGTAATCCTCAAACGCCATATCCAGTTTGAAACCGGAAAACTGCCCGTCTGTATAGACGCGGTTTTCTTGCGGAGCCCACTTCTGCCAGATGGATGTCAGTTCGTCAGCCAGCTCGGTTCTGGTCGTGCGCTCGTACTCCATGGTGTCGCGCAGCAGGTCGACGTTATGCGCCGCAATTTGTGCGGGAGTCATACCCGCTGCCTCGACATCACCGAGCGCGAGAAAGGGAACATCCATCTCATCGATGTCCAGCGCCACCAGATCGATCCAGCCGGTCAAGTCAGCATTAAGTTGCAGCAGTTGCTGCTTCAACCTGTCGATGTGCGCCTGCGCCTCGGCACCGAAACGCTGGAGCATCTCATCGGCCTCGACGTTGGAAAAATCCGGGTAAACGTCCTTGAGCTGCAGCCTCATCATCTGCTGCGTCAACGCCTCCGCTTGAAATGTCCCCGGAAAACCACCACCCCGGAGCCCCTGCGCTTCGAAGGGCAACCCTGAATCCATTCGGCCGAGTCCCAGGACGAGTTCGGCGCGGGGCAATGCGTGATTGCCGACTTTCAACTTCAAGTCGCCGGCCTGATCCATGGACTGCAACTGCAATGTCGAACGTTCATCCTCGGACAGGACGCCGACAATGGCATCGCAGAAGTCTGTTCGCTTAATGGCCTGGGTTGACGCATCAAAGTGCTGGTAAAAGTCGCCGACCTTGAACAGACGTCGACAATCCGCCACGTCAAGCGGCCCACACCGGTCCAGCACCCGACCATAATGCGGACCGTCGAGCACTTCGATTCGCAGGCCTCTGGGCCACCCCGGAAGATTGTTGAGCGAATGCAAGATCAGCGTGTCCGACTCGGGATTGACCATCGACCGCAGATAAAGGCCCTCATAGGCCCGATTGAGTCGCACATGCTGCTGGTACTGGCGGGCTTTGCTGTCCAGTTGCTTGAACAGTTGCCGCGCTTCGGCGACGTCCGGCTGCACTGTGAAGTCCACGCCATATCGGTCGAGCATTTGCTCCACTGCGCTTTTAGGCAGGCCAGGGTATTGCCGTTGAAACAACCGGACCCATTCATTTTCCGATTGCTGAAGTGCCTCGTAGCGGCTGTTGAATAAATGGACTCGCTCCGTTTGCAGCCGGTCGATGACATCACCCACCTCTTGATCGATCCTGAAGCGGCTGATGGTATCGGCCAGCAGCGGCGTCGGCGGGCGCCCGACCTGCATCAAGCGCAGCGTGTCGTCATCGACCACGCAGACCTTGCCGATCTGTGCGAGCACCTCATCACTGAAGGAGGCAACCGGCGTTCCTAATCCGCGCAGAAGGCTCACGCGAGTCTGCACAACCGGGATCGATTGCACGGGCGCGGTGATCGGGTCGACAGGAAGAAGGATCCTAGATTCGTCAGGACCGGGCTCCGACTTCGTCAGTACAGCCGCATCGGCGCCTTCGCTTTCCAGCGTAGCGGCAGCCCCGATCAGCGGCAGTGCATTGAGCAAGCCAAACACCGTGCGTGTGACCCCTTCTGAGCGGTTACTCGCGGTTTCGCCGTTTACCGCCTGATCCAGCCCGTAACCTGCGTCAATGAGACCGGCGAGAGCCAGAACCCCCTCCCCTCCGGGTACAAACAACGCCAACGGCCCGAACCGGTTGACCCACTGCACGATCGGCTCTATCACAGCACTCAAATTGTCACGATTGACCTGGGCGTCATCGCGGATGGTTTTCACGCTGGCCCAGGCAGCCTGCTTCATGGTCAGAACCAGTTGTGCGAAGGGGTCGGTTTTCGATGGCGGGTATTCAAAGCCAATGTAGTCGGCAGGCTCCCAATAGCCGTCATTGTTGAAAAACCCGGCCTCTTTGGTCAGCCGGTGTTCCATCGGATAAATCGCCATGCCGTCCAGTGCCGTCAGCACACCGGCATGAAAGGTTCCGTCCTCACGATCTTCGTCCGCAAAATGAGCAGCCAGCGACTGCTTGGTATCGGCAACCCGCGCCTGTCCCACAATCCATTGCTGCAACTGGCGACTATCGGTGAATTCATGCAGTGGCGAAGAATTGCCAGGGATATACAGAAGCACTCGGGCGCTTTGCCGGTCACGAAAGCCCCAGACCTCCTGCGCTGTGTAACGATATAGCTTCAGGCGACCAGCCTCGACCGAAGGCGGAATCAGTATCGCCGCTTGCAACTGCTCGCCCGTCAACGTTTCCCAAACCTGATCGGCAGGCAGCCCCGCCGCCAACATCGCCAGCTCCAGGCCTTTTTGAGACAGACAGTTTTCCTGGTGCTGCAGCATGGCGGCCATGACAAAAGCGGCCTTGGTCGACGTCCTCAATGCGTAAGGCTTGCGCACGAGCAGTTCGGCATCCGACGGCCAGGTTCGATCCAGATAAGCCTGGTACAGGCTCTGAAGGTCCAGCTCCCAGACCCATCGCTTGAAGTCGGATGGCCTTAGATGGCGTTGAGTGGACGGTGCATAGGATGGCGGGGCCGCCTGACGATAGATGCCTTCATACGTGTCGTGATTGCCGCTGCCTTGGTAGGCAAATTCCTCAACCTTTTCCACGATGCGCACGGTCGGACCGATGTCAGGTGGCGTATATAAACCAAACAGGTTCTCACCGAAGCGCCCATCACCCACGGTCTGATAATTGGCCAGCAGCGCTTGCAAAAGGGATTGGGAGCTTGCCACTTGTCCCTGATGGATGCCGTTCTGTGCGGGGTGTCCATGGTAGTTGTAGTGCAGCGTGACCAGATGGTCGGTCCGCGGCTCGATATCGGTGCCCCATTTTTCCTTGATCAAGCGTTCACCAAACTGCTCAGGGGTTTGGGGCAACGCGGTTTCCACGACATGCCTGAGTTCGTCATGCCCGAGCAAGACTGGTGTTGAACCCGAAACAGCGGCGTCCTTGTGGGAGAGGTCGATCATGATGCATTCCATTGCAAGCAGTGAGGAACACCAACATAACCAGTCTCGGTTCAATCGTAAGCGGGAAATATCGCCAAATGATCGGGGAGAATTCGTAAAGCCGAGAAGGCATCGGCGATAAATAAAAAAAACCGGGAAGAACCCGGTTTTTTAACGTCGTCGTAACGTAATCAGGAGGCAATCACCGCGCCATCGTTAGCACCAGTCAGCTCAGGGGCAGGATTGCGCACTAATGCCTGGGACGTGAGCTGCTTGAGCAACTCCCGACGTTCGTTCTTGAAATTCTGGACGACGGCATTCATGCGCTCAGCGGCGACCTCCCGTGAGAGTTCGACTTGCCCCTCCAGTTGTGCGAAGGCCCGTGCACCCCGATCAGAGACAGCAGCGAATTGATCACGGTGGGACGCCTCCAGATACTCGACCCAAAACTCCTGAGTGGTGATCCACTCAAGCAACGCGCTGGTACGCTCCGTTTTCAGAACGTCCTGATACGCCAGATCCAGGTTCGCCGGGGAAACCTCCACACTCCATCGGGTGCTCACCTCCCTCGGCTGCGCCGGCAAGTTCAAGCGTTCGGCCAAGCCTACGCGATAGACCAGACTGATCTCGAGGGCATGCTCGTAGATTTTCCACTGTGCGCCGGCGCGTGTGTTGATATCAACCAATGCCAATACTTCGACTCTGTGCAAACGGAACAGCCCCCTCAACAGAGTCATGAGTTGCTGCTCCAGAGGCGCCACACCGGTAGAGGCCGCCGCCATGGCCCGGAAACACAACACCTGCACTTCCATCTCACTGAACAGTGCTGAATACCCATCAACACTGACCCGCCCGCCGCGGGCCGTACGAAACAAGGAACGTCGCAAGTGCTCATCTTCGGCGGCCGCCTCCAGAACGTTCCAGACCCGCTCGCTGAAGTGCATGTAAAGATGTTTGAAATCGGCCGAATCACGCAGGTGCGAGAGCACTTTGAAAAAATCACGAGAGCCCGCAGAGGCGTGCAACGAGTTCCACAAAGCCCGCTGGGGCAACGATTCGGTCGTGGTTTTGCCTGTCAGCCAAGGAGCGAGTTGACCTTCATCGGTCACCACTGGGGCGATTTGTTGACGATAATCCGAGGCAATCACCCCAAGGCTGACACTGTTCGTTTGCTGATATGAGCCAATCTGTTCCAGAGTTTCGGATGAAAACGGGTTGCCATGAAGGTTGACGCCCCGGTTCAGCGTCACAGAGCCCTTGAAAACTTCCTCCGGAAGCCGTTTTATCCGGTTGTCACGCAGATCGAGCAGACGCAGGCTGGGTAAATCCAAGACGCCCCGGGGCCACTGATCAATCCCGGTACCGCGCAGCGTCAGCTGTTCCAGGCTTTGCAGTTTGCTGAAGTCCGGCACGCGTAAAAGGCCCGGGTTGAAATCGAGGATCAGCGTCTGTAGACCGGCCATGCCTTCCAGTTGAGTGACCGACTCTGCCGTCAGTTGAATCCGGTTGTCGCTCAGATCCAGATGAACCAGCCTGGTCATGCGCCCAACTGCCTGGGGCAACCGGGTCAGATGATTGCCGCTCAGGGACAGGCTGCGCAGATTGCTGAAGTTATGCAGAAAAGTATTCAAACCGGAGCCGGGCCCTGCGCCTTCCATGACCAGGCGATCAACATCGCTGAACTGACCGACGATCACCGGTAACTCACCCAATGGTTCTGTTGCAAACCTCAACGTCCTTGATAGCCCTTCGCCCGGCTGAACAATGTCGGGCGCCTTGCGCCAACTGCGAATGATTGCCCGCATAGCACGCAGCTTGCTGCCCTTGGTGACCTTCAGCCGCCGGCCATCGGGCGCCTGATGCCAGGTTTGCCGGCTGACCCAGCGGCTCAATACCTCCCTGATCTCAAGATACTCCAGTCTCAGCGTTTCTAGCTTCTGCAGAACCAGAATCTCATCCGTACCGAGGGCAGTCAGCAACCTCTGGATTTGTTCCGGAGAATGCATTGGATAGAGCTCCTGTGCCCGGCGCACCAGAACGTCTGTGCTGCCTCCGGTGATGGTGTGAAACGCGGCCATCGACCTGTCGGCCAATCCCATTGGTGAGGTGTAGCCAGGGCGATTGGGTTGGGCGCCAATGACCTGTGCAACAGCCGCACGCCGCTGCAAGGCCAGCTGCGTGACTTTTTCGCGCAACAGAGCCCCGGCATCATCGGGCTGCACGCCCAATGCTGCTTTACGTTGCACTGACAATCCCTGCCAGAGCGCCTGGAAGTAATGCTCACGAGTACGTTTCGCGACCGTGGTCAAGGTCCCGTCATTCCCGGCAGAGACGCTGTATCCATCAGCCAGCACGTTGATCAGCAACTGCTCCGGCGCTCGCGCTGATCCGAGAGTCGCCACTGTCCCATGACTGCCTGTCCATTCCAGGATCTGAACCAGCAGGTTATCGGACCAGCCCGGCAGATGCTCAAGGGCATCGAGCACCAGACGGTTCGTGTCGTAACCACCCCCAGTGGTGAGATACAAGCCTTCGTAAGCCCGGCTGACACGCACCAACTGCTGATAACGACGAGCTTCTTCCGCCAGCCGCAAAGGCACCTTTGCCGCATCCAGTTCGTCCCGCTCGCCAGCCACGGCGTTTTGCACCAGCTCTTCGGCGACACTGACGGGCAAATCGGCGAAATTGTCGAGCAAGACAGCAACCCGGGCATTGCTCGGTACTTCGGTGCGTTGATAGACCCGCCTGAACATTTCGACTCTTTTGCTTTCAGCTTGCTCGGCAATGATTTGCGACAATTGCTTCGCTTGGGCAACCGAGTCGGTGGTCGCCACTTTTAAAAGACTTTCACGTTGACTGTTATCAAGCGCCGTCAGCAGCGAAGTGTGGAGTTGGCCTTTGCGAAGCACGTCATGATTGAGCCGAATGGTCTTCGTAGCCGTGGACGAACCGTAAGCGCTCTCGTGCATACCTACTGCGTTGAGGGTACTGATAGCAGTGTCGCTCGGCCAGTGACTGAAGGACGTCAGCAGATGCAGTTGCAGGTCGGCGTCCGCCAGGGTGGCCGACGACGGTGCCTGCATCTGTTCGATAAAGTCAGTGACCGCCGCGTCCGCACGAAACCGTCGGACCGTATCGATCAACAATGCAGGTGGGCTGCTTCGGTCAATGTGAGCCTGGCGCAGAGCGCTGTCTTCGATCCCGCTGACGGCGATGATCTTTGTGGCGGTGATGTCCGACAGGTCATCACGGGCATAACCGAAACGGCGAAACAACGTCAATCGATCCCATTCCTGCACCAGCTCCGAGTCATGGTGCCAGGCCCCTTGATTGTTCGTTTCGAGCAACGGTGAATACGCATCTCTGGCACCGCCCGGCTCGTGCACTTCCCAAAGGTCCGTTCCAGGTTTGGGGCGTACTGCATAAAGGTTTGTATCGATGGAAAGATAAGCCTGGCCGTCGACCCAGCGCAGGCCCTGTTCATCAGGGGCGATCCCCCGAGGGACCCGCCGACTCTGGCGATACGCCGTCAGATCAGGTTTCCACAAGCGGGTCCGGGCGTCCGTCAGGCTGATCGTTCTCAGCCGTTCGATGAAACTGGATGTCCTGACGACTTTAAATGTTCGGCCGACAGCTACCGTACCCGCCGTAAAAGCCGCCATCAGAATCAGATTCTCGATCACATCAAACAGATAATCCGTGGCCTGCTCTTGCTCGCCTTTGGACCAGCTCGCGACGCCTTCATAAACCTGGGACAGTAGTTGCGCAGCGGTCACCGCCAACAACACCTGACCTACGACGGGAAGAAACGATGCGGCGACCACCGCCAGATCGAGACCGATTGCCTTGTAGGTTTCCAGCCTGGAGAGTCGGGTTTTCTCGTCTTCATCGTCCGTGGGAACAACCATGAGCCGTGCATCCGCCATGGTTTGCGCCGTGCGCTGGCGAAACATCTGCGTGAACGGATCGCCATCGAAATCGACACCGGTCAATGACACGTAGGCAGCTAGTTGCGGGAGCGGTGAGCTGCTGCGTGGATACAAACGCTGGTCAAGCGCCGTCAGAAAGTTTGCGCGATCGCCCAGCGCGAGGTGGCGCATGAAAAATTCGTAGAACCCGGCACCTTTCAATCTGCCACTCAGTTCCACTTCAAAGTTTGTGAACGACGCATACTCCTTCAGTGGGTGCAGCGGATCGCCCGGCAGATAGACCACGCAGCGGTAGTCATCATCGTCATGCTCACTGACAGGGCCGATGAACATCGCACCATTGATCGTCACGCCGAGCAGTTTCAACGCTTGGTATCCCAACGTGTTATTGCCGAGCGTGAGGGGTTTTTCATTGTTTTTCACCGACTTCAACATCCGGTGAACTTCGGGGCTGATTTGTTTTTTCATCAGTGCAATATGCCTGTCCACTTCGAAGCTATTCTGCGAGTGGGCAATACATTTGTTACGCAGCTCGCTCACTGGAGCATCAGGTTCAAACACAGACTTGAGATGAGCTTGATATTGCTTGCCCAGATCCAGTGTCCGGCACAAGGCAGCAAATTCATCGGGTTTTATCGACAGTATGTTTGCTGATCGTCCGGCAATTTTTTCCGGGATATAAATCAATGAAGTATCGTTATAGTTTTCCGGGAGTGTTTCGCTGAGTTCAAAATTTTCGCAGGCCGCGGTCAAAAGATCCCGGTCAATCGGCAGCACCAGTTTCTTGCGAAGCCCCAACAGGCTCGACGTTGACCTTACGTGCTGGAACACCACGCCCGCCACGTCAAGCGGCGTGCCCAGCTTGTCGGACATGGCCCTGGCCAACAGCGGAGCGCAGAAACCTTCCGGGGATTGAAGACGGTTCAGGAGATTATCCGCTTCACTTCTTGAGCGATGACTGGCGATTAGACTTTGATACAGTTCGTTTCGCAATTCATCCGACGCAGCCAATAACCAGGAAGGAACATTATTTTTAACAAGTTCAAAAAAGACGCCTTGCTGCTCTGGTGTTAATACAGGAATGACGTTACTGGAGGTTAAATAATACATATTAAACATCTCGAAAACTAACGAAGAGCCATCAGCTTACCGAGCATGTTTTTTAAGAAAAGCGCAAATATCGGATAAAAACACGTGAATTCGAATCAACAATCCGAACGTAAAAACTATATATATACCGCCATAAAAAATGGCCCTTCACTGCAGAGCAATGAAGGGCCAGTTATTCCAGGTCTTACCAGAACCGTTGCTGGGTCAATCGGCTCCACCAGCTCAGCAGCACACGGTCTACCGAACCGCTGGCCGCCATGCCGATGCGCTCTTGCAGGCTTTTGCGTTCGGCATAATGCAAGTGATAGACCTCGGACTTTCTGGCGCGATCGGCGAGGTACTCGTCGCTGGTCTTGAGTTCGTCCACCAGTTGCTTGTCGAGCGCGGCAACCCCGAGCCAGATTTCACCGGTGGCCACTTCATCGATGGCCAGTTGCGGGCGATAGCGAGACACAAAGTTCTTGAATAGCTGATGAGTGATGTCCAGGTCCTCCTGGAATTTCTCCCGGCCCTTCTCGGTGTTTTCGCCAAACACAGTCAGCGTGCGTTTGTATTCGCCGGCCGTCAGTACTTCGAAGTCGATGTCGTGCTTTTTCAGCAGGCGATTGACGTTGGGCAACTGAGCCACCACGCCAATCGAGCCGAGAATCGCGAACGGCGCGCTGATGATCTTCTCGCCGATGCACGCCATCATGTAGCCGCCGCTGGCAGCCACCTTGTCGATGCACACGGTCAAGGGCACACCCGCATCACGGATGCGCGCCAGTTGGGAAGACGCAAGCCCGTAGCTGTGCACCATGCCGCCACCGCTTTCCAGACGCAGCACCACTTCATCCTTGGGGGTGGCGAGGGTCAACAGCGCGGTGATTTCGTGGCGCAGGCTTTCAGTGGCCGAAGCGCGGATGTCGCCATCGAAATCCAGCACGAACACCCGTGGTTTGGCCTCGGGTTTTTTCTTCTGTTTTTTCTCGGATTTAGCCTCGACCTTGCGCAGGGCCTTGAGCTGGTCCTTGTCGAGCAAGGTTTGCTCCAGGCGTTCGCGCAGCCCTTTGTAGAAATCATTGAGTTTGCTGACCTGCAACTGGCCGGTCGACTTGCGCCGACCTTTGCTGCGCAACGCCGCAAAACTGGCCAGGACCACCAGAATGGCGATCACCAGTGTCACGGTTTTAGCCAGAAAAACTGCGTACTCGGCAAAAAACTCCACAGGGACTCCTTTATTACGATGCGCTGCAAAAACGCGCGCGGGATACCTCCAGCATACCCATGAGCCGGCCCGCCGGCCAGCCGGGAAACCTCTGGCAACAAGCCTGTAACGGGCATTTCAAACAAGCGTATGTTTTTTCATTGACAGCTCACCGTCATCCTCATAACCTCGCCAAACCTTCAACGTACCGGGATGACGCGGACGTGGGCAGCATCTATTTGATTCGACATGGCCAGGCCTCCTTTGGTGCAGACGACTATGACGTCCTGTCGCCGACCGGTGTTCGCCAGGCAGAAGTCCTCGGCCAGCACCTGGCCGGACTGGGTATCAGCTTCGATCGCTGCCTCTCGGGCGACCTGCGCCGCCAGCAACACACGGCCAACAGCGCGCTGGAACAGTTCGCCGCCGTGGGCCTGCCGGTGCCGATCCTGGAAACCGATTCCGCTTTCAACGAATTCGACGCCGACGCGGTGATCCGCGCGCTGCTGCCAGAGATGTTGCCCGACGAACCTGAAGCGCTGCACATCCTGCGCAATGCCGCACAGAATCGAAGTGAATTCCAGCGCATCTTCGCCCTGATCATCGAACGCTGGCTCGCCGGCACGTACGACACACCGGGCCTGGAAAGCTGGCTGGGGTTTGTCGAACGAGTGCAGGCCGGTCTGCACCGTATCCTGGAACAAGCCGACAACACCCAGAAAATTGCCGTGTTTACTTCCGGCGGCACCATCACTGCCCTGCTCCACCTCCTTACGCAAATGCCGGCCAAGCAGGCGTTTGAACTGAACTGGCAAATCGTCAACACCTCGCTCAACCAACTGAAGTTTCGTGGTCGCGAGGTGGCTCTGGCTTCCTTCAACAGTCATGTGCACCTGCAACTGCTGAAGGCCCCGGAACTCATCACGTTTCGCTGAGTCCGGACTATTGTGACCCTGGCTGTAATCACCCAGCTCTATTTACCCAAGAAAGGATCGAACCATGACCTCCGTAGCTGATGCCGTACAAGCAATGAAAGCCAAGTTCAACCCAGCCGCTGCTGCCGGTCTGGACCTGGTATTCGGTTTCCGCATCGACGACACCAAGAACTTCTCGCTGGTCGTCAAAGACGGCGCCTGCGAACTCAAAGAAGGCGAAAACCCGGACGCCCAAGTGACTCTGGTGATGGACGGCGAAACCCTGGAAGGCATCGTTGACGGTTCGACCGACGGCATGCAAGCGTTCATGGGCGGCAAACTGCGCGCTGAAGGCGACATGATGCTGGCGATGAAACTGTCCGAGCTGTTCCCGGCCTAAACGCGCCGCTCCCGGTCTTCGGGAGCACGCCTGGCTGCAAACGAATCCCGCCCCTCGAGGCGGGATTCGTCGTTTTCCGCCCTCGTAAAACAGCCACCTGTGGATTTGCCGTCTATATTCCTTCTGGCCGCATGCGTCAGACATCGGCCGTTTGCCCCCGATCATTTTTGCGCGGAGCACTGCCATGAGCCCACCTGACGACCACGCCGGCTTCAACCGCCGACGTGTATTGCAAGGCCTTTCGGCAGGTGCCGTCGGTGCCTGGATCAGCCCGCTACTCGCAGGGAGTAAAACCATGCCCGATGCCCCGGCCGACCTCATTCTGTACAACGGACGCCTGCACACCGTCGATCGCAAGAAACCCCAGGCCAGCGCCGTCGCGATCAAGGACGGACGCTTCGTGGTGGTCGGCAGCGATGCCCAGGCCATGGCGCTTCAAGGCCCCGGCACACAAATTATCGACCTGCACGGTCGCACGGTGATCCCCGGTCTCAACGACTCGCACTTGCACCTGATTCGCGGTGGCCTCAACTACAACCTCGAGCTGCGCTGGGAAGGCGTACCGTCACTGGTCGATGCCTTGCGCATGCTCAAGGATCAGGCGGACCGCACGCCCACGCCGCAATGGGTGCGCGTGGTGGGTGGCTGGAACGAGTTCCAGTTCGCCGAGAAGCGCCTGCCAACCCTTGATGAACTGAACAAGGCCGCCCCGGACACCCCAGTGTTCGTCCTGCATCTCTACGACCGCGCCCTGCTCAACCGCGCTGCGTTGAAAGTGGTGGGTTATACCCGCGATACGCCGAACCCGCCGGGCGGCGAGATCCAGCGCGACGCCAATGGCGACCCCACCGGCATGCTGATCGCACGGCCAAACGCGATGATTCTCTATTCGACTTTGGCCAAAGGGCCGAAGCTGCCACTGGAATACCAGGTCAACTCGACCCGCCAATTCATGCGTGAACTCAATCGCCTGGGTGTCACCAGCGCCATCGACGCCGGCGGCGGTTATCAGAATTATCCGGACGACTACCAGGTCATCCAGCAACTGGCCAAAGATCAACAGCTCACGGTACGCATTGCCTACAACCTGTTCACCCAGAAACCCAAGGAAGAACTGACCGACTTCAAGAACTGGACCAGCACCTCCCACTACGGCCAGGGCGACGACTTCCTGCGACACAATGGCGCCGGGGAAATGCTGGTGTTCTCGGCAGCAGACTTCGAAGATTTCCTTGAACCACGCCCCGACCTGCCGCAAACCATGGAGCAGGAACTGGAGCCAGTGGTGCGGCATCTGGTGGAACAACGCTGGCCATTTCGCCTGCATGCGACGTACAACGAATCGATCAGCCGCATGCTCGACGTGTTCGAGAAGGTCAACCGCGACATTCCTTTCGATGGTTTGCCGTGGTTCTTCGATCACGCTGAAACCATCACCCCGCAGAATATTGAACGGGTCAAAGCCCTGGGCGGCGGCATTGCAATTCAGGATCGCATGGCGTTCCAGGGCGAGTACTTCGTCGACCGATACGGCGCCAAAGCCGCCGAACACACCCCACCCATTGCGCGCATGCTGGCCGAAGGCATTCCGGTCGGCGCTGGCACCGACGCCACACGCGTGTCCAGCTACAACCCCTGGACGTCGATGTATTGGCTTGTCAGCGGTCGTACCGTCGGCGGTCTGGAGCTGTACCCACAAGGCTTGAGCCGCGACACCGCGCTGGAACTCTTCACCCATGGCAGCGCCTGGTTCTCCTCGGAGCAAGGCAAGAAAGGACAGATCAAAGTCGGGCAACTGGCGGATCTGATTGCGCTGTCAGCGGACTATTTCCACATCGAAGACGAAGCGGTCAAATGGATCGAATCGGTCCTGACCATTGTCGACGGCAAGATCGTCTACGGCGCCGTCGAATTCGAAAAACTCGGGCCGCCTCCAGTGCCTGTAGTGCCTGAGTGGTCACCGGTGGCCAAGGTACCGGGCCACTGGAAACCGTTGGCGCAACTGACGGCGCAGGTTCATCAATGCGTGGGCGCTTGCGCGGTGCATGCCCACAGTCATGAGCGGGCGCGGTTGTCTTCCGCGCCTGTCAGTGACTTTCAAGGGTTCTGGGGGGCGTTTGGCTGTTCGTGTTTTGCGTTTTGAAATGAAGCGCTCGGGGCGCCAAAACGGGCGCCCCACGGGGCCGTCATTCAGCGCCGATTCTTTTCGGCAGCGTCGAGCTCACTGAATATTTTTCGATATTCAGCCTGGGTCGTGCGCTTGTCTTCGATTTTCTCCGCGCTCAGTTTCGGGAGCATTTCTGTCTGCCCATCACGAGCAAACTGAACGACAAATTGTTCATGACCCAACGTCAAGAACAGCTCGTAATAATCCACCGGCACATCAGGTTCTGCAAAGGAACTATAGAGGTAACGCACTCGTTGGCTGAGTGCCGGTGGATTGCTAATCAGCGAATCAGTGTTAGTGCTACTCCAGCAATAGCCACTAGATCTTCGTTCATCTGCAGAGTGATCGGCAGCGGTTTGTTTCGCAGCATCGTCTGCCGGCTGGCTTGCATGTCCTCACCCATCAGCCGCTGGCCGTACATCCCATTGCTTAACCAGCGACCGGCGTCAAACCAGCCTTGCCCAGAACTCTACGTGCCGTAATACATGAGAAACGTAGTGGAACAGAGATACGAACCAAGACCGCAAAACACAATGACGAGTGCATAAACTCTGAATCTACGTGATCCGGACAACGACGCGTTCAACGCTTGCTGACGGAAGCATCGCCCAGTTCCTTGACGAGTCGTCGGTACTCAATCTCTGCATCACTCCCCTCTCCCAACAGTTCCGCAGTAGCCCCCGAGACCAATACTTTATCCTTAACATCCCATTCCATAGTAATTACATAATCCCGGCCTTCAATGCTCAAAAATAACCAGTAGGCATCTTGCGGCCTGTCTGGCTCCGCAAAGGTGCTGAAGGCATAACGAATTCGACGGCTCAGGTCTGGTGTGTTCAACACCAAATCCTCGGTATCCACACCCGGAAAGCGTTGTTCCATTGCCAGCAACGTTCGCGCGAGAATGTCATCGTTCTGTATCGGTTTGAAATGTTCCGGCTCGCTGCGCAACATGCTATCGGGACTTGCTTGAGGGGGATTTCCCATCAAGCGTGGTCGATACATACCTGAACGGAACCATTGCGTCGCATCAAAGCGGTTTTCCTCCGGACTCCAGGGACCGTAATACATCAACACTGCGGACGAATGTAAGAAATAACCACCCGCAATCAGCGCCAGCGATCCGACCCCAACAGCAATGTATCGATGAGAAAAAAGCACAAATTTCTGGAGCTTCCCTTGATCAGCACCACTCAACTCTGCCGCTGTTCGGCTTCGTCCAGCTCCTTGAACATTTGAACATCAGCGGCGTCAGACTCCTGACTCTCATCAACCAGTTTTGCGCTATTTTCGTGAATTAACTCACCGGTTTGGGCGTCCCGACTGAAGCGGATAACAAAACGTTGAGCTCCCAGATTCAGAAAGATGTTGTACTCATCTACCGGCATGTCGGGCTTCTTGAAACTGCTGAAGCAGTAGCGCACTCGATGACTCAAGGCAGGCGGATTAAAGATCAAGGATTCTGTATTGACGTCAGGGTATTGGTAACGAAGTGCGACTCCGGCAATGGCCACTAGATCTTCGTTCATCTGCGCCGGGATCGGCAGCGGCTTGTTACGCAGCATCGTCTCTACGCTGGGTTCCGGCGGCGCGCCCATGATTCGAAGACGATACATTCCATTGCTAAACCAGCGAGTAGCATCAAAACGATTGTCCTCGAGGCTCCAAGGCCCGTAGTACATCATCACTTTTGTTGACATCTTGTCTTCCTTTCCAACAAACCACAGACCGATCAAGCCCGCAGTGATCAACAACCCCACCAGCGTAATCATTAACAAACGTTTATCAGGCAATTTCATTTTTTGGACGGCTTGTATTCACATAATTTTTTCGGCACACCGTCCGGTGTGTTACCCGACCTCACACCGTGTACAGCGCCCTCGGGATCCAGCGGATAACCCAGCGTCTTTGAATATCCAGCCCGCACATCGGATCGCTCAAGCAAGTGTTTATCACGCTCACTCAAGGTTTTAACCGGTTCAGACGGTGCACTTTCATTGGGTAGCTTTGCGGATGGATCTTTTTTAGCAAGTCGATGGGCGGAAAGGCGCCGCTGATAATTACCCAGTTTTTTAAGGTAGGCATACTCTGCAGCCTTATCGGTCTCCAGCTTATCCGGCGCTTCCTTGACCGCATCGCGCTCTTCATCGGTTCCGTATGTCTGGTCATACAAACTGCGACGGGGAAATGCCCAAACCGTGGCACCTGTCGCGTCCGCCATCACTTGCGCCAAACTCAACTCGTAATGAGGGTCTTCCTTCTCTCCTACCTTCAGGTCGGCATTGATACCCAATCCAGTTCGGCAGGCGTAGGAATAAATTTTTCCGCCATAGGCGAACGCCTCTGGCTTGAACATACAAACCTGAGCATCGCGCAGCCTGTAACTGTCACGTTTATCAAGTTCGTATCCCAGTTCAATACTGCCCACCACGCCGTGGGAGAAAAAATCCATTTGCTTGATCTCTCGTCCACGCCGTTGTCGGGTGGCGACAAAGTCAACCAATTGTGAAATGGAGTCGAATTCCCGGTACTCGGCCCCATATTTTCCAGTCACTATTTTTTTTACTTCAGCCAACAAGTTCGGATCGTACTCATCCTTGAAGATCAGAAAGGCACGTTGAATCGAATAATTCGAAGTACCAGCCGGGTAACTCTTGAGCTGACGAATACCCTGATTGATGAAGCTCATCATGTTTCCCCGCTGGCCGCGAATGTTCGCCGTCCAGCTGATGTAGGACGCCCCCACCACCGTCACATAATCCTGCGCCAACGTGCCCTTGACCTGCGTCGTTCCATGCTGGTCGGTCGTATTGGCCTGCTTCTTTTCCGGGGCTGCCATGCTTCACCTTCCTTAGTAGTCGATGCCCAGCGCATCCAAGTGAGCGGCGGCGTCTTTGCCCCATTGCACGACGATCGAGGTCGACTCGTTGGTGAACACCCGCGCCGCGTTGCCATGGCTGTCGGTGTGGCCGACCAGGCGCTGACCATCGCCGGTTTCGATGCAATAGAGCATGTCGGGAATGGCTTCGCCGCTGGTTTCGTCGACCAGTTGGAAGCGTTCGCTGTGTTTGGGGACGGTGATGACCGGGGTGAAAGGTGCGGCGCTGGTTTCGGTGCCGACGAAAACGTCGCCGGAACCGGTGATGATGACGCCGCCATGGGCAGTAGCGCTACCCAGGAACGCAATGGGCTTGCCATTGACGAGAATATTGCCGATCCCTTCGGTCACTGAATCGCCGCAGGCAGTGGAGTCGCCGACGCGCAACACCGGCAGGCCGTTGATGTTCACGTTTGGCGAAGCGCTGTTGCTGGGGTTGGTGCCGTGTCCGGTTACCGGGCAGGCATTGAGATCACTGAGTCGAGCGGCTGGTTTTGCCATCGTCTACATCCTTGTATGAGCCAGGGCGGGGAATTTAACCGATCCGCAGTGGCCTTGAAAGGTCATTCGAAATCGCGGGGGCTGCCGGCAAACAACGCGGCGATCGTCGATCAGGCGATTCGCGGCTTTCATCGCCCACACCGTAACCCGTATCCGCCAGGTAACGCCTGCTCTTACAATGCCTGCACTTCCCGCACCGGCCGCCCCATGGACATCGACCTCGCCCGCACCTTTCTGGAAATCGTTCGCCACGGCAGCCTCGCCGCTGCCGCGGAAAAACTCCATGTCACCCAGACCGCAATCACCGCGCGGGTGCAGAAACTCGAGAGTCAACTGGGCAGCACGCTGTTTGTGCGCAACCGCGCCGGTGCCCGACTGACGCCGAACGGCGAGGCCTTTGTGGTCTACGCCAATCAACTGGTCGAAACCTGGGAAGCCGCGCGCCGGGACTTGCCGTTGCCCGAGGGTTACCACGACGTGCTGCACATCGGTGGAGAGGTCAGCCTGTGCAACCCGCTGATGCTCAGTTGGGCGGGCGAGCTGCGGGAGAAGATTCCCAGCCATGCCCTGCGCATGGAAATCCGCGACGGCGAGAACCTGCTGCGCCAACTGGAACTGGGGGTGTTGGATGCAGCACTGGTCTATCAGCCCGAGTACTGGCCGCGCCTGCAAGTAGAGCAAGTCCTGGAAGAGAAACTCATCCTCGTGCGTCTCGCCGGACGACCTGATCCGTACGTGTACATTGACTGGGGCCCGGATTTCCGCCGCCAGCACGACGCCGCACTTCCGGAAAAAGCCAAGGCCGCGTTGAGCTTCAACCTCGGACCGTTGGCGTTGCAATACATCTTGGAAAACGGCGGCAGCGGCTACTTCCGCACCCGGGTGGTCCAGAGCTATCTGGAAAGCGGCGTGCTGGAGCAAGTCCCCAAAGCCCCGGAATTCAGCTACCCGACCTATCTGGTTTACTCCCGTGATCGCGACTCGGCGACCCTGCAGCGAGCCTTTGACCTGCTGCGCGAAGTCATCAAGTCCGACGATGACTGGTCGCAACGCTGGAACCCCCTGACCTGAGTCCGGTTTGGACCGGATCATGGCGTTTGTGTCCTCAAGGTTTGATCAGCCGAAACGTGGGAATCGGCTAATCTGCTGGAGATAACAATAACGACAGGTGATTGCAGTGAGGCAGACCACCGAATCATTCCGTACCCGCTATCGCGCCGACATTCATCCGCTCTACAACCCATGGCTGCATGGCATTTTTGTGCTGCTGTTCGGGTTGTTCGCCATCGCCGGCTTCTGGAGCACCGTGCAACAGGTACAGCCGTTGGAGTGGTTGGCGGTGCCAGTGACGCTGCTGTTCTTCAACTTTGGCGTGTACATGGTCCATCGGCACCTGGGGCATCACAAAAAAAGCTTCGCCCGGATGTTCTACGCCCGCCATGCCGGTGACCATCACAGTTTTTTCGCCCCTGGCCACATGACCTACGACAGTGCTCGCGACTGGCGGGTGATTCTGTTTCCAGCCTGGCTGATCGTGGTGCACACGGTCGTCATCACCCTGCCCCTCTGGTGGCTTCTGGCGCAATGGGACGCCAATGTCGCCGGTTTGGCTGGCGGCTGCCTGGTCCTCGGTTACCTGGCCTATGAAGTGTTTCATGCCTGCGAGCACCTGCCCCCCGAAAACCCGGTCACGCGGCTGCCGTGGATTCGCCAGATGCGGCGCCTGCATGAACTGCATCACCGCCGTGAACTGATGCAGGAGCGCAATTTCAACATCGTTTTTCCGCTGATGGACTACCTGTTCGGCACCCTTTACTGGGAGCCGGAGCAGCTCTCCCCACACCCGAAGAGAACGCCCATGACCCGCATGCAGCACCGCATCGACATCGCTGGAAACCCGATTGCCGTGCTCGCCTACGCCAGCACCGTGACCCGCTGGCCGGAGTGGCATCCGTCGTCGCTCAAGATCGATGGCCAGAACGGCCCGCTGCATGCCGGGGCGCGATTCGAGGAAGACATTCGCGCCGGGGGGCGTGACGGACATTTGAGTTGGGTGGTCGACGAGTACCTGCCTGGACGCCGCTGGTGCGCTCGAGCCCGGGGCGATCATGGCCTGTCGCTGGTGGTGACCTATGAGTGCGCGGCCGAGGGTGAAAACACCCGGTTTGTCCGCACCCTGGAGTATCAGTTCAGCGGCCTGGGGATGCGCATTGCCAATCGACTGCTGCTCAAGCGGCGCATCGATCATGAGTCGGCAGCGTCGATGCTGGCCTTGCGCGAGATGGCGCAAAAACACCTGGCCACAACAGGAGTCACCGCGTGAGTCGAGCCGTCAAGTTTCGCCATTGGGTGTTGCTGGCAATCGTGGTCATCGCCGCCTTCCTGCTGCTGATGCCGACCAAGGTGCAACCGGTGGCCTGGACACCACCGCCGGCGCCCTCGCTCACCAGTGGAATCTACGCCGACAATCAGCGCCTCAAAGGTGTGGAACGTGTTGGCGCCGCGGACATCGACGGGCCGGAAGCATTGTTGCTGGAGGACAATGTCCTCATCACCGGCCTGCATGACGGTCGGGTGATTCGCACCAGCCTCGACGGCAAGGTCACCAAGGTTTTGGCGGATACCGGCGGCAGACCGTTGGGCCTGGCCCGGCATCCCAATGGTTTGCTGGTGATTGCCGACGGGGTCAAGGGTTTGCTGTCGCTAGACGCCCAGGGTCGGCTGATTCCATTGACCACCGCCGCCAATGGCGTGCCCTTCGGATTCACTGATGACGTGGCCATCGACAAGTCCGGGCACTACGCCTATTTCAGTGATGCCTCCAGCCGTTTTGGCTACGGCAATGACGGTGAGGCGATCATCGAGCACGGGGGCGACGGCCGGTTGCTGCGTTATGACTTTCAGACCGGCAAAACGATTGTCCTGTTGGATAAGCTGGAGTTTGCCAACGGGGTGACCCTGGGACCGGACGATGCCTTCGTGCTGGTCAACGAAACCGGCGCGTATCGCATTTCTCGTTACTGGCTCAGCGGTCCGAAGGCCGGCACCCACGATCTGTTCATCGACAACCTGCCGGGGTTGCCGGACAACCTGGCCTTCAATGGCCGTGATCGTTTCTGGGTAGCGCTTTATGCGCCGCGCAACGCACTGCTGGATGCGACGGCGCCTCATCCATTCGTACGCAAGATGATTGTGCGGGCTATGACGGTGCTACCCAAACCGGTGGAGAAACGCGGGTTTGCGCTGGGCCTGGATGTAGAGGGAAAGGTGATTGCCAATCTGCAAGATGGGAGCAGCGGCAATTACTCGCCAATCACGACCGTGCGCGAGTATGGGGAGTGGTTGTACCTCGGTTCGCTGAAGGCCCAGCACATGGCGCGATTGCCGCTTAGCAAGGCATTGCAATAAACCTGTGGGAGCGGGCTTGCTCGCGAAGGCGGTGTGTCAGGCAACGATGATGTCGACTGATACTCCGCTTTCGCGAGCAAGCCCGCTCCCACAGGTTATGCACCTTCGGGCTAGCCCGGTTTCTGTCAGGCTTCGATATCGGTAGAGAACGCCAGCTCCCGCCACTCAGCCAGTTCCTTCGCCACCAGCTGGTTCTTCGCTTCGATGCGCGCCACGGTATCGCTGCCCAGTGCCAGACGCTGTGGCGGGTTCGGGGCGTTGACCAGAGCGAGCATGGCCTCGGCGAACTTCACCGGATCACCCGGCTGGGCGTGGTTGGCAGCCGCGGCATGGTGACGCATCACGCCAACGGTTTCGTCGTAGTCCGGCAACTCCAGCGCGGTTTTCACCAGCGACTGCTCGTCGAGGAAGTCAGTGCGGAAAAAGCCCGGCTCGACCACCGTGGCGTGGATACCCAGAGGCGCCAGCTCTTGGTGCAGCGCTTCGGAAATACCTTCCACCGCAAATTTGGTGGAACCATAAACACCCCAGCCCATGTAGGCCTGGTAGCCGCCGATCGACGAGATGTTGATGACGCGACCGGAACGCTGGCGGCGCATGTGTGGCAGCACCGCACGGGTCACGTTGAGCAGGCCGAAGACGTTGGTGGCGAACAGGCGCTCCGTCTCGCTGGCACTGGTTTCCTCCACCGCGCCCAACACGCCAAATCCGGCATTGTTGATCAGCACGTCGATTCTTCCAAAGCGCTTGATGCCTTCAGCGACGGCTTGGTGAGCCTCTTCTTCGCGGGTGACATCCAGTTTTACCGCCAACAGGTTCGGGTAGTGACCCAGACGGGCCAGGATTTCTTCGGGCTTGCGGGCAGTGGCGATGACGGCGTCGCCGGCACGCAGGGCGTGTTCAGCAATGAGAGTGCCAAAACCACGGGATGCACCAGTAATGAACCAAGTACGCATAGCAGCTTCTCCAGTCATCGACCCCTGCAATGTGCCGGGCCTTCTTGATGAGTTGACGCTACTTTAAAACTCGATTACTGATGTGATAATCCCACTAATTTTGCATGAGCTTGTGAAAGGTATTCACAAATGAAATCCCCTTCCGCCGCTGACCTTTCGATATTCCTGAGCGTCGCCGCCCACCTCAATTTCAGTCGGGCCGCAATCGAACTTGGTGTGACGCCCTCGGCCCTCAGTCATTCAGTCAGGGCGCTTGAGAATCGGCTCGGCGTCAGGCTGTTCAATCGCACCACGCGCAGCGTCGCCCTGACCGAGGCGGGAGAGCGCTTCTATGCACGCTTGAAACCCGTGTTTCGTGACATCGACGACGCGCTGGAAGACCTGAACAGTTTTCGCGACAAACCCTCGGGTAACTTGCGCATCACCGCCGGGCGCACGGCCGCCGAACTGGTGCTGCTGCCCATTGCCAGCAAGTTTCTGGAGGCTTATCCGGACGTGAAACTGGAGATCGTGACGGACGACGCGCTGGTCGATGTGGTGTCCGGCGGATTTCACGCAGGCGTACGCTTCGGTGATCGCCTGGAAGCGGACATGGTCTCGCTGCCCATTGGCTCCTACATGCGCTCGGTGGTCGTGGGATCACCGGCGTTTTTCGAGCGTCATCCCGTCCCGCAAAAACCCCAGGACCTGCAAGGCTTGCCGTGCATCCGCCATCGTTTCCCCAGTGGCTCGGTGTACCGTTGGGAGTTCGAGCGGGGCGGCATCAGCCAGGAGATCGAAGTTGACGGCCCGCTGACCCTCGGCGACGTGAACTTGATGCTCGGCCCGGCGCTGCGCGGTACTGGCCTGGCTTACGTGTTCGAAGACATGGTCCAGGCGCCGCTTGCCGATGGGCGTCTGATCCAGGTGCTGGACGACTGGTGTCCCTTCTACCCGGGCCTGCACCTTTATTACCCCAGTCGTCGACATGTGCCAGCGGCGCTCAAAGCGCTCATCGAGTTTGTCCGCGCCGCCCGAGAGCAAAGCAACATTCAGTAAACATGTCGCTGGTGGCGCCCTGTACAACTGCTCAGCGGCGATGTTACAGATGATTTCCACGCCACAGATGTCGGAGAAAACCATGCGTCAGGATCACCTGGATGGGTTGGTTACCTTCATCGCTGTCGCGGAGGAAAAGGGCTTTTCGAACGCCGCGGTGAGGCTCGGTATTTCACCTTCGGCGGTCAGCCAAAGCATCCGGGGTCTCGAAGAGCGTCTGGGGCTGGTGCTGTTCAACCGGACCACCCGCAGCGTCAGCCTGACCGAGATTGGCGAACGCTACCTTGAGCGCGTGCAACCGGCGCTGGAGCAGCTGACCACCGCCTCCCGGGAGCTCGGGCGCGAGGCCAACCGGCCCGCCGGCCTGCTGCGCATCAATGTGCCGCGCGCCGCCTACCTGATGGTGTTGCAACCGGCACTGCGCCGTTTCATGGCCACCTACCCCGAAATCAATCTGGAGATCCGCGTCGAGAACCTGCTGGTGGACATCGTCAGCCAGGGCTTCGACGCCGGCATCCGCTTTGGGGACTCGGTCGAGAAAGACATGGTCGCACTGCCGATCGGCCCTGAACTGCAAATCCAGGTCATCGCGGCCCCCGATTATCTGAACCAACACGGCATGCCCGAACACCCGCGCGACCTGTTGCGGCACGACTGCATCGGCTTTCGCCACACCACCAGCGGACAAATCGAGCGCTGGGCGTTCGACAATGGCGATGAAAAGATCGATCTGCAAATCAAGGGACGCCTCATCGTCAACGACTCGGAGATCCTGGTGCGCTCGGCGCTGGATGCCCTCGGCATCGCCTACATGATCAACGGCTATATCGAGCCTTTCATTCAGCAAGGCCGGCTGGTGCGGCTACTGCCGGAGTGGAGCCCGGTGTTCCCGTCCCTGCATTTGTATTACCCGGACAGACGCCGGGTACCGGCCAAGCTGCGCGCGCTGATCGACTTCCTGCGCAACGAACACTACTGCGCGCCGCAAACCGAAGCGCTGATTTTCTGACGGTCCTTGTGCGTGACTCGATCAGGCTTGCCGCAGCACTTGAGGATCGACCGGCAAACTGCGTAATCGCTTGCCAGTAGCCGCGAAGATCGCATTGACCACGGCCGGCGCGATGGTGACCGTGGACACTTCCCCCAGCCCACCCGGTGACTCGACGCTCTCGACCCTGTAGGTCTCGATCTGCGGTGTCTCGTTAATCCGCAAGACCCGATAGGTATCAAAGTTGCCCTGTTCGACCTGGCCATCCTTGAACGTAATGTTGCCGAACAGCACCGCGCTCAAGCCGAAAACAATGCCACCCTGAACCTGCGCAACCACGCTGTCCGGGTTGATGGCGATCCCACAGTCGACCACCGTTGTGACCTTGTGAACCCGCACCTCGCCACTGGGGCTGACACTCACCTCCGCCACTTGGGCCGCGTACGTGCTGAAGCACGACGTCAACGCCAGACCACGACCGCGTCCCGGTTCGAGCGGCTTGTCCCACCCCGACTTTTCTCGAAGCGTCTCCAGTACTTTTTTCGCCCGCGGGTGCTTCTCCAGAAGCGGGTAACGGTATTCGAACGGGTCGGATTTAGTGAGGACAACCAGCTCGTCGATCAAGCCTTCGACCATGAAAGCGTTTTGGGTATGCCCCACCCCGCGCCAGAACGCGGGCAAGATGCCGGACGGCGGATCGTGGCGCACGTAATGCACACTCAACGTCGGAAATGCATAGGGTCCTGCGGCATCACGAATCGCATCGCGATCAACGCCATTGGTGAACGCCGCCGGCGCCCAGCGGGCCAGGATCGATCCACCCGTGACCTTGTGCGTCCAGGCGATCGGCCGGCCCTTGTCATCCAGCCCGGCGCTGAGGTGGTTGTAGTGGAATGGCCGCAGCGTGCTGTGGCGGGTGTCCTCTTCCCGCGACCAGATGACTTTCAACGGATAGTCGACTTGCTTGGCGAGTTTCACGGCATCGGACACGAAGTCGACTTCAAGACGGCGGCCGAAACCGCCACCGATCAGATGGTTGTGAACCGTGACCGACTCTTCCGGCAGCCCCGTGAGTTGCGCGGCCACCGCTTTGGCGCGTGCCGGCACCTGAATACCCACCCACACGTCGCAAGCGTCCTTGCGCACGTGCACCGTGCAGTTCACCGGTTCCAGGCAGGCATGGGCCAAAAAGGGCACCTGGTAAATCACTTCGACTTTTTGCGCAGCCTTTGCCAATGCCGCCTGCACATCGCCCTCGTTGCGCACCTCGACACCCGGCTGAAGCGAAGCGGTCTTCATGTCCTCCAGCATCGATGCGCTGGACACCTTGGCATTCGCCCCACCATTCCACTTGATCTGTAATGCCGCCAGCCCCTTGCGCGCGGCGCCCATATGATCGGCAACGACAGCGACGGAATTGTCAGTGCGCAACACCTCCCGAACGCCCTTGACCGCCAACGCCGGTGCCGGGTCTACGGACTCAAGTGTTCCGCCGACCACCGGGCATAACATCACTGCCGCCACTTTCATGCCGTCCGGGTGGACGTCGATGCCGAACACCGCCTTGCCGTTGACTTTGTCGGGGGTGTCGGTGCGTTTGGCCGCTGTACCGATCAGTTTGAATTCGCTGGGGTCCTTGAGTGGCACGTTAGCGGGAGGCGGCAACTTCGACGCGGCGTCCACCAGTTCGCCATAGCCCAGTCGTCGACCGCTGGCCGGGTGCAGGACCACACCTTTCTCGGCCTTGCAGCTGTCGACCGGGACGCCCCATTGATTGGCCGCGGCGGTGACCAACAGGATTCGCGCGGTAGCCCCGGCTTCGCGCAATGGTTTCCAGTTGCCAGGCACCGAGGTCGATCCGCCCGTGACCTGGAAACCCAGCATGGGGTTGGCGTAGCGCTTGTCGTCGGCGGGAGCGTGTTGAATGACGACCTGATCGAGGCCGACTTCAAGCTCCTCGGCAATCAGCGCCGGCATCGACGTGTAAGTGCCCTGCCCCATCTCCACGGGCTGGATCGTCAGAAAAATGCGCCCCTCGCGGTCGATGCGTATATAGGCGTTGGGCGCGAACGCCCCTTCCTGCGCCTGTGCGCCGCGCATCAATGCCGGTAACGAAAAACTGATCAACAGCCCACCGCCAATAGCGGCACCGGCCTTGATGAAACCTCGGCGGGTGATACCCAGTGCGTCCGCTGTCGGGTCGGGTAATGATGCGGGTTCGATCGTCTTCATGATCCTGACTCCACAGCGGCGATGACGGTCTGGCCAGCGGCGGTCTTGATCGCCTCGCGTATCCGCACATAGGTGCCGCAGCGGCAGATGTTGCCCGACATCACACTGTCGATGGCTTGATCGTCCGGGTTCGGGTTGCTCGTGATCAGCGCGACGGCGGACATGATCTGGCCCGACTGGCAATAGCCGCACTGCACCACTTCGTGGGCGAGCCAGGCTTGCTGCACGCGCTTGCCGACAGCCGTTTCCCCGATCGCCTCGATCGTGGTGATATCCGCCGTGGTCAGTGCGCTGACCGGCATCATGCAAGACCGAATCGGCGTGCCGTTCATGTGCACCGTGCACGCGCCGCATAGCGCCATCCCACAACCGAACTTGGTACCGGTCATGCCAAGGACATCGCGCAGCACCCACAACAGGGGCGTGTCGTCGTCCACATCAACGTCATGGACGACGCCATTTATCTTGAGACTAAGAGCCATGAAGCCTCCCCACCCATCCAGTGATGAATCCGTTTTTATCGTTTGAGTTGCGCTTGAATGTCCAACCACTAGATTAATGAGTCTGCCGTGTGGCATTACCGCCATTTGCTGCAAGAGCCTTGAAGAGAAACTTACAAGTGGAGCAAATGAGTGCGGTTGATACGTCTCGGTTACGTTGCCCGCTCCAGGCGTATCCCGGCTGTTACCTCACCGGCCGTGTTGTCACTTCTGCGCCGCCCGGCGGGCCAATAGAGTATGGCCTTCGGTGTGTGGCAGGGGCTTGTCGCTCTCTGTTGTCCACCGATCCCCCATCACGGAAGAGGTGACATCATGAGTTTCGTAATCGTTGAAAAAAACCAGAGCAGTGTGCCGTCCGAAGCCGATCTGAAAAAAGCCATGGTCGAGTCTGGCGGCACACCGGGTGAGGTCACCGGGAACAACGCAGCCCGGAAACTGACCTTTTCCGGCACGGTCAATCAAACCGTGTATGAGAACAAGCTGATCGAGATTGCCAAAGGCAAACGAACCAGCTGGAGCTTTGTCTGGGCCGACGCGAAAGTCAGTAGTCCGACTCACTAAAGCCACAGCGGGGCGATCGAACGGTCGCCCCGCTATTCCCCTTGATACAACCCCGTTACGCCGGCTGTTACCTTCCCGATTCGTACCGAGTCCACGCCCCTCTCAGTTGTAACGCCAAGACACTTCGCCGCCCCGCACCCGCCGCCTAGAGTGAAGCCGTCAATGTGCTTACAGGGTCGTGACACATCACCGGCGCCGCCCGCCTCCACCGGAGGCAAGGAAGCTCTTTACGGGTGCTGCCTGATCGCTTGTCGAATTCGCTGCCCGCAGCCCATTGATTGCCCAACACACCACCAAGGAATAGGGAAACCATGAGCAAATCAAACGCTGTCAGCAATCAAAGCCTGGAACTTCACACCAGGGTGCAAGAGGCCTTCAAGTCGTTCCAGAGCCTCGCCCCCACGGCCCTGAAAACGTCGGACTACAGCAAGGTGCTGACGTCGACCCTGGCGGCCACTCAAAAGTCGGTCACGATCGAAATCGCCCCCGATGATCTGACCCTGCTCAAGCAGTCAGGCTACAAGCTGTGCTTTGCCAAGAAGGTCGGTAACGAAGCCTACAACGTGGTCTGGCAGTCCTATGACAAGTACCTGAGCAACAACGGCTTCAGCTGGACGCCGCAGTATCAGCTGTTCGGGTCCAATACTTTTCAGGCTGACGTGACGGTGAAGGTTTCGACCAACATCGTCACGATCGGTCTGGGGCAACAATCGGAACTCAGCCCGGAAGGCCTGCTGGGCCCGGCGGTCACTGGTGGCCCTGACAATTCCATCACCCTGGATAACGAATACGGCCCGATCCACCCTGGTATTAACCAGTTGTCCACCGGCGTCGACGGCAAGCAGGTCAGCACCCCCATCTACGTTGCCATCAACCAGGTGGTCACCGGCGAAACCGTTTTGACCCCCGTCGAGACCATTCTCGTGTGGTTCGAACAGAACGTGAAGACCAGCACCATGTTCAGCACATCGCGGTCCAAGGCCATCGAAATCGACCTGACCGTCGTTAACGATGCAACCCGTCTCTACGAAGACGGTAAATGGAAAACGGTATAACCGTCACACCCGGGGCAACCTTGCGGTTGCCCCTTCTTCTCAAGAAATGTCACCGCCTCCCCGGGCGAAATAGCCCGTCAACGACCGACAAATGGACTCCGCCAGATCTTCCTGGGTGGCGATGCCATCGGGTCGATTGCGATCGAACTGTTCGGACCAGCGAATCCGCCCCTGAGCGACATCAATCAGGCGCACCGAAGCCCGGACACGGGTCGGCTCCACCCGCACGCTGCCTTCCAGGGAATAACTGCCGCGCCCGGCCCGCACGGGTTCCGGCATTTTTACGCTGTTTCGTGGCACCTTCATCAACACATGATTGGCATGGGTCTGGGTCTGCTCGAACGACTCGAACAGCCTGCAGCTCAACTCTTCGCACAAGCCCCGGGTAAAGTCGTCGCCATCGCGGGTGATGCAAGTAAACGGCTGGAGCTGCAACACCGGATGACGTATGCCGGTCGACCTGGGCCTGAGCCGCTCGTACGTCAGCCGATAACAACCGGGCGGCACGCTCAGACGCACCGGGTCTTTCTGGCCAATGGTGGCGTAATGACTGGCGAGCTTGCGCCGCAACCGGCCGACCTGCACGCGCACCACGGGATCATCGCCCGTGCAGTACACCGCCGGGTCACGGCGAAACACCGCGATGCCAATGGCGTGCTCAGTGAGGGGAATGTTGGAAAATTGAAGATCATGCTCGACCAGGAAGCGCAACAGGCTGCCCATCCGCCTGGATTTGGCGAACAACGGACTGCCCAGCAGTTGCGCCAGCACCCGCTCCACTTCTTGCCGATCGAGTGGTTCAGGAACACTGTCCGCACTCGCATTGCCAATGCCCTTGATCACTATCGCCTGCCTCCGTGCAGGTTGCCGACAGCCGCCCACCCCCTCAAAAGAGGCGCAGGCTGAAACTGAAGTCGTACTCGGTGGCCGCACTCGACAGCCAACCATGGACTGGCTCGAGGCCATCAGCGACAAGCGTAGCAGTTGCCACAGAGTGGGGAAGAATTTTAGGGGCTGGCGCGGTTGCTGACCTGTGGGAGCGGGCTTGCTCGCGAAGGCGGTGTGTCAGTCGACATAAATGCTGACCGGTAAACCGCTTCCGCGAGCAAGCCCGCTCCCACATGGATTGTGCGGTCTTTCTAAAGTTTGTACGTCACAAACCGCCCACGCCCGGTTTTCTTGGCCTGGTACATGACGCGATCGGCGGCCAACAGGAGCGTATCGGCAGAACTCTGCCCGTCACCCAGCGCAATACCAATCGAAACGCCCACCATGCACACCGTGCCGGAAATAAAGAACGGCGCCCGCAGTGCATCGATGCATTGAGTCGCCACGGCGCTCAAGGTCTCTTCGGCATTGTCCCCAAGATCACTCAGCAGCACGACAAACTCATCGCCACCGATGCGCGCCAGGGTATCGCTCTCACGCACGACCTTGGCAAAACGTCGCGCAACCTGGCGCAACACTTCATCACCGGCCTCGTGCCCAAGGGAGTCATTGATGTGCTTGAAACCATCAAGGTCCATAAACAACAAGCCCACTTGAGACGCTCTGCGTTGTGCCAGGGCCAACACTTGACGGAGCTGGCCAGAGAGATGATGCCTGTTGCTTAAACCGGTCAGCGTATCGTGATGAGCGATTTTCTTCAGTTCATCCTGTTTGTCATTCAGCTTGACCAACAATCGATTGAACGCCGAAATCAGATGCCCGACTTCATCGTCACGAACAACCGGCAAAGGCGCGAGGGGCATTTCGTCCAGGGTCATGCGGTCGGCCTGCTCGGCGGCTCGGAACAGATGACGAAAGACAAAGTACAACCCGATGGAGGCGAACGTGGCGAAAAACAGAATCGATAAAAACGCTCCCTTGATCAACAGACGCTGAGTTCGATCCACGGTTGCAAACGCCTCGCGGGTCGGCAGGCGGGCCACGATGAACCAACCGGTGCTGGGCACCGAGGCCATCGCCGCAACCTCCTCGATACCCTTTGAGTTCAGTGTCAAACCCGCCCCGCGAAACCCCGCCATGGCCCGGTCATGCAACATGTTGGCACCGGGCGGCGGCGTTGGCTTGAGTTGCAGATCTTGCGTCGAGGATTCGACCATCAATTTGCTGTCCGGGAAAACCAGCAAGAACCCACCCGCGGCATCCCCGCCGCGACTTTGCAGTAACGAATAAAGCACCCCGGAAGGACCGAGCGCAGTGACGCCCACGAGAACCGCCTGGACTTCACCGACGGCATTCTTTACGGGAACAGACATTGAAAGGATCGGCGTGTTCTTGGCGCTGCCCACCGTGGGCTGACCGATAAATGCCCGACCGGCCAATCCCGCTTGAACGTAATCAAGCCCCGCGTAATCGGTCGTCAGCGCCGTCGTCGGATCGGGATAGTTCGCCAGTAAACGCCCATGAGTGTTGACGATGAATAAGTCAGCCGAAAACAACGACTGGTACTCGTAATGCTCTTTGAGCCACGCCTGCAGGCGCTCAGGCTGGGTCAGGACATCCTTAGGAATGGCGGCTGCCAGGTGCTCCAGCAAACGCTGACGCTGAACAATTTTGTTATCGATATCGTGTGCGACATACGTCGCCAACGCCAATTGCTGGCCTTCCACGACGGCGCTCAAGTCTTCGCGCAGGAAGTTGGTCAAGACGTAATAACGCAGCACCGCACCAAAAATGACAATGCACAACGCCAGTAGCAGCAATCGAGTGACGACGCTGTTGCCGATTCGGGCGAGGCTCAGGGGCGGATGATGTTTATTTGGCATCACCGGAGTGTATCCGAGAGCGCCGGGTTTCGCGTTGTTTTCCAGTGACGGTGCGGGACCAAAGGCGCTGCCTCAGTTATTTATACTCAAATGCCAGCTTAATAATATTTTACCGACACCAGGGTGATCCCTAGTCTTGACCCCAAGAAATGGCAGGCCGTTACCGACCTAAATCCAACTTCGAAGGGTAGAGAGATGACCACTGAAACAATAAAAATAGATACGCTGATTGTCGGCGCCGGTCAGGCAGGCGTGGCCATGAGTGAACACCTGAGCAAACTCGGTGTGCCTCACCTCGTCCTGGAGCGCAACCGTATCGCCGAACGCTGGCGCACCGGTCGCTGGGATTCGCTGGTGGCCAATGGTCCGGCCTGGCACGATCGCTTTCCCGGTCTTGAGTTCGACGATCTGAGCCCCGACGGCTTTGCCCCGAAAGAGCGGGTCGCCGATTACTTCGAAGCCTACGCCAAGAAATTCAACGCCCCGGTTCGCACCGGCGTAGACGTGAAAAAGGTCGAGCGCAATGTCGGTCGTCCGGGCTTCACCATTGAAACCTCCGAAGGCGTGATCGAGGCCAACCGTGTGGTGGCCGCGACCGGGCCGTTCCAAACCCCGGTGATTCCGCCGATTGCACCGAAAGACCAACAGTTCCTGCAGATCCACTCCGCCGACTACCGCAACCCCGCACAACTACCAGAAGGCGCGGTACTGGTCGTTGGCGCCGGGTCGTCGGGGGTGCAGATTGCCGACGAATTGCAGCGTGCGGGCAAGAAGGTTTACCTCTCGGTCGGCGCACACGACCGCCCTCCTCGCGCCTATCGCAACCGTGATTTCTGCTGGTGGTTGGGTGTGCTCGGCGAATGGGATCAGGCCGCCATGAAACCCGGCCGGGAGCACGTGACCATTGCTGTGAGCGGCGCCCATGGCGGCCGCACCGTGGACTTCCGCGGGCTGGCCCATCGCGGTATGACGCTCGTCGGTCTGACCCAATCGTTCAACGGCGCCGTGGCGACTTTCCAGCCGAACCTGGCTGACAACCTGGCGCGCGGCGATGAGAACTATCTGGCGCTGCTCAATGCGGCGGACGCCTACATCGAGCGCAACGGCCTGGACCTGCCGGAAGAGCCTGAAGCCCGCCATACCTTCCCCGACCCGGAGTGTGTGACCAACCCGATTCTTGAGCTCGACCTGGCCAAGGCCGGCGTGACCTCGATCATCTGGGCCACCGGTTTTGCCACGGATTACAGCTGGCTGAAGGTCAACGCCTTCGACGACAACGGCAAGCCGCAGCATCAGCGCGGTGTGTCGAGCGAGCCCGGCGTGTATTTCCTCGGCCTGCCGTGGCAGTCGCGCCGTGGTTCCTCGTTCATCTGGGGCGTTTGGCACGACGCCAAGTACGTGGCTGATCACATCGCCATCCAGCGTTCTTACCTCGACTATCGCGATGCCATGCAACGCGAGGCTGAGACCGTTCCGGTCGCCCATAAAACCACCGTCAGCGCTTAAGAATTTTCAGGAGCTTCATATGTCCACGCCCACCCACACCCGTATTCGCATGTTCAACACCAAGGAAACCTACCCGAACCAGAGCCTGGACAACGACCTGTGCCAGGCCGTCCGCGCCGGCAACACCGTGTATGTTCGTGGCCAGGTCGGCACTGATTTCGAAGGCAAGCTGGTAGGCCTCGGCGACCCGCGGGCGCAAACCGAGCAAGCCATGCGCAACGTCAAACAGTTGCTGGAAGAGGCTGGTAGCGACCTTAGCCACATCGTGAAAACCACCACCTACCTGATCGATCCGCGTTATCGCGAGCCGGTGTATCAAGAAGTCGGCAAGTGGCTTAAAGGTGTGTTTCCGATCTCGACCGGGTTGGTGGTCTCGGCGTTGGGGCAGCCGCAGTGGTTGATGGAGATTGATGTGATTGCGGTGATTCCTGAGTAAGCAGGTTTACCGAGTCGCGGCCATCGCGAGCAGGCTCACTCCCACAGGGGATCTTCAGCGAACACAAAATCTGTGAGCGACTTCGATCAAATGTGGGAGCGAGCCTGCTCGCGATGAGGCCAGCCCAGACACCACCTCAGCCAAGGCAATACAAGGAGCAAACCCATGACCTTCTCCATAGCAGCACGTTGCCCCGACACCGGTCAGTTCGGCATTGCGATCAGTTCCTCCAGCATCGCTGTCGGTGCCCGCTGCCCGTGGCTGCTGCCCGGCGTCGGCGCCGTCTCTACGCAAAACATCACCCTGCCGTCCCTCGGCCCGGAAACCCTCGCCCTCATGGAGCAAGGCCTTGCACCCGCCGAGGCCCTGGACAAAGTCCTGACCCGCAACGGCTACAGCCAATACAGACAGATCACGGCAATCGACCACCTAGGCCGCTCCGCGCACTTCAGCGGTTCGCAAACCCTGGGCAACCACAACGCCGTGTCGGGCGAACAGTGCGTGGCCGCCGGCAACATGCTGGCGGACCGTGCAGTGATCGAGGCCATGGTCGAAGCGTTCGAGCATGGCGAAGGTCAACTGGCCGACCGTTTGCTGGCAGCGCTAAAAGCGGCGATGACACAGGGCGGTGAAGCCGGGCCGGTGCATTCGGCGGCGGTGGTAGTGGTCGGCGAGCTGACCTGGCCAATCATCAATTTACGAGTGGATTGGGCGGATCACGATCCGATCAGTGAGTTGGAAAAATTGTGGGACGCCTATCGCCCACAAGTTCAGGACTACATCGACCGCGCCCTCGCCCCGGACAAATCCCCAGGCTACGGCGTCGCCGGAGACGACCGATGAACACCCGTCTCGATTTGCTGAAAACGTTGGTGGCGTTCGACACCACGAGCCGCGAATCAAACCTGCACCTCATCGAGTTTGTCCGCGACTACCTCGAACGCTTCGACGTGCCGTGCGAACTGATCTACAACGAGGCACGGAGCAAGGCCAATCTGTTCGCCACCATTGGCCCGGCGGATCGACCGGGCATCGTGCTGTCGGGGCACACCGACGTGGTGCCCGTCGACGGCCAGCCATGGACCGTTCCACCGTTCGAACTCACCGAGCGCGACGGCAAGCTGTACGGTCGCGGCACGGCGGACATGAAAGGCTACATCGCCTGCGTACTCGCCCTGGTCCCGTCGCTGGTGAAAGCCACGCTGCGGCTGCCGGTGCACATCGCGCTTTCGTACGATGAGGAAGTCGGTTGCCTGGGTGTTCGTTCTCTTTTGAAAGCGCTGGAGCAACGCCCGGTCAAACCGATGCTCTGCATCATTGGCGAACCGACCGAACTCAAACCGGTGCTGGGCCACAAAGGCAAACTGGCGATGCGCTGCGACATTCACGGTGAAGCGTGCCATTCCGCGTACGCGCCGCTCGGGGTCAACGCCATTGAATACGCCGCCGAACTGATCGGTGAACTGGGGCGAATTGGCAACAAGCTCAAAGCGCCAGAACTTCACGACGCCCGTTTCGATCCGCCCTTCAGCACGGTGCAAACCGGTGTGATTTCCGGCGGCAAAGCCTTGAACATCGTCCCCGCCGATTGCCGCTTCGACTTCGAAATCCGCGCCCTGCCCTCACACGACCCAAGCCTTGTTGCGCAAGAACTGAAGACCTATGCCGAGCAGCAGGTTTTGCCGCGCATGCGGGCCGTGAGTGAGCACAGCGACATCCGCTTCAGTGAGTTGTCCGCATACCCCGGTTTGGCGACCGATACGCACAGCGAAGCCGCTGAGTTGATCGCGGCGTTTTCTGGTTCGCGGGAATTTGGCACGGTAGCGTTCGGCACCGAGGGCGGCCTGTTCGACGCGGCAGGTATCCCTACGGTGGTCTGCGGCCCCGGCAGCATGGATCAGGGCCACAAACCGGATGAGTTTGTCAGCCTCGATCAATTGAACGGCTGCGATGAAATGCTGCAACGGATGCTGCTATCGATCAGCTGAATCACAAAGAATCTGAACACCCAAAATCCCTGTGGGAGTGGGCTTGCTCGCGAAGGCGGAGTGTCAGTCGACAATGATGTTGCCTGACACTCCGCCTTCGCGAGCAAGCCCGCTCCCACAGGTTTTTCGGCTACCCGCAGACATACATTTTTTAACGTCTATACCAACAAACTTACTAATTTATCTCTCCCCGCCCACCGCCCATCATCAACTCCAACAAGAAAAGCGTCGTTCGCGCGGCGCTCACCGAAGTACGTCCACGTACTCAAATTGCCTTGGAGTTCGTCATGGTCACCTCTGCAACAACCTCCGCCCCGCTCATCGAAAAACACACGATTGGATACGTGCCCCCCGAAGATCGCCATGGAAAGGTCAGAGACTTGTTCACCCTCTGGTTCGGCGGCAACATCGCGCCGTTGCCCATCGTCACCGGCGCCCTCGGCGTGCAACTGTTCCAGTTGAACTTGGTCTGGGGCATCGTCGCCATCCTCGTTGGGCATCTGGTCGGCGGCGTGCTGATGGCGTTGCACTCGGCGCAAGGCCCGCAGATGGGCATCCCGCAAATGATCCAGAGCCGGGCGCAGTTCGGCTCGCTCGGCGCACTGTTGGTGGTGCTGATCGCCGGCGTCATGTACATCGGCTTCTTCGCCTCCAACATCGTCCTCGCCGGCAAGTCCCTGCACGGCGTGGTCGACAGCGTGCCGGTGCCGGTGGGCATCGTCATCGGCGCCCTCGGTTCGGGCATCATCGGCATCATTGGCTACCGCTTCATCGACGTGCTCAACCGCATCGGCACCTGGGTGCTGGGCATCGGCATCGTGCTGGGCTTCGCCTACATCCTGACCCACATCCAGACCGACGACTTCCTCACCCGCGGCAGCTTCAACATCTCCGGCTGGTTGGCCACCGTATCGCTCGCCGCGCTGTGGCAGATTGCGTTTGCCCCCTACGTCTCCGACTACTCGCGCTACCTGCCGGAAGACGTGCCCGTCGCCGCCACGTTCTGGACCACCTACCTCGGCTCGGCGCTGGGCTCCAGCCTCTCGTTCATCTTCGGCGCCGTCGCCGTCCTCGCCACGCCCGTCGGCATGGACACCATGGACGCCGTCAAACTCGCCACCGGCTCCATCGGTCCGTTGATGCTCGTGCTGTTCCTGCTCAGCGTCATCAGCCACAACGCCCTCAACCTCTACGGCGCCGTGCTGTCGCTGATCACGCTGGTACAAACCTTCGCCTACCGCTGGATCCCCACCGCCAAAAGCCGCGCGATCCTCTCGATCATCGTCCTCGCCGCCTGCTGCTTCGCCGCCGTCGGCGCCTCCGCCGACTTCATCGGCCACTTCGTCGACATGGTGCTGGTGCTGCTCGTCGTCCTCGTGCCATGGACCGCGATCAACCTGATCGACTTCTATGCGATTCACAAAGGTCAGTACGACATCAACTCGATCTTCAAGGTCGATGGCGGCATCTACGGACGCTACAACCCGCAAGCGCTGTTGGCCTATGCGATCGGCATCGCCGTGCAGATACCGTTCATGAACACACCGCTGTACGTCGGGCCAATCTCGCAACACATCAACGGCGCTGACTTGTCCTGGGTGGTGGGGTTGCTGATTACCTCGCCGCTCTACTACTGGCTGGCCAACCGCGACACCGCTTACAAACGCCGACTGACGACCGGAAAACTCGCCAACAACCTGTAATTGGAACGCAATTCCCTGTGGGAGCGGGCTTGCTCGCGAAGAGGCCATGACATTCAACATCCATGTCGACTGTCACCCCCTCCGCGAGCAAACGCACTACGCCTTTCACCCACAACACCTCGAAATTTAATGAACCCTGCCCACACCCGCCCACCTAACGAAAAGACTATCTGGAGGGTGACTTATGCAAATCGAAACAATCTGGATCGTACTCACAGCAATTCTTTTGCTCGTCGAGTTATGGGCAATCAACAGAGTGCGCAAAGCCGAAGGCAAATCGAGCAACAAACTCTTGTGGATAGTGATGATCGTGTTTGTGCCGCTGTTCGGGCTGATCGCGTGGGCATTGGCGGGGCCGAAGCACACCGATCACAACCCTCATTCACCGCAGGCCAGGCAGTGACGTTGGATGATTGGCGATAACGATTGCGAGAACTGCACAATTTGAAACGACAAAGCCCCTGTGATTTGGGGCTTTGTTGTTTCTGACTGACACACCGAACTGGGAAGCCGTCGCCGGATCCCTGTAAGAGCTGCCGAAGGCTGCGATCTTTTGATTTGGACTTCCGAAAATCGTGTAGGAATTTACCTTTTGTGGCGAGGGGGGCTGCCCCCGTTGGGCAGCGAAGCGGCCCCAAAACCCGCAACCGTTTTCCTAAGACGCTCCGCACCACCCGGAATGCCGCGAAACGCCCGCAAACAGTGGCAATCCGCCTTGCCACAACAGCCGAAAAAGCGTCCTACAGCCCGGTTGTGAGCACCAAAATAGCCACCTATATTCGACCCGTCGCTGACCGCAGTTAGCGATTGGGTTTCGCAGCCCTCGAGATTGACACCAAAGTACTGTCAGGCATGATGCAGCCGACTTCGACTGCATCATGTTTTATGGCGGTTGTGTGCGGGAGACTTACGGGTCTGCCGGAACTGGTGTAAATCCCCCGGTCTGCGAACCCGCACACAGCTGCCACCCAATTTGTTTCGCAGCAGAAAAGGTGGCAATTCTTCTCTTGTGAGGATTTACACCATGTCAACTCAACACCCGCCCCGCCGCTTCACCCCCATGTCCCAATTCGCCACCAGCTACCCCGTCCTGCTCATCGACAACGACGTCCCACTCCGCGAACTGCACAACTGCGTCAGCGAACGCCTCAACGCCGTCCTCAAATACCTCCACCTCATGGCCTGCACCAGCCTCCCCGACTACGCCGAACACGACATCAACACCGTCACCAACATCGCCCGGATCATGGTCCAGGATGTGAGTGATGTGTTTCGGGTGATTGAGCAGCGTGGGTTTGATACACCTAAAAAGTAGTAACAGGTCATCGAGTACAAGAAACCCGCGCTCTGCGGGTTTTCTATTACCTGATCTGAAGCTGACTTTCACGTTAGCCTCCGAAATATATTGAATAAATAATTTCCCCGTTGCTTGCGTTATTTCCATCCTTTGCACTAATACAGACTTTTTATTATCCCCAACAACGGTGTCCATGATTCCGCGACGGGCACGGTTCGTGCGCAGATTCATAAAATAGAAAAATTTTTAGCTTTGATGGAAAATATGCGCATATTAGCTATGCTTCCTTGTCATTGACAGAAAGCATATCCAGCCAAACATGGCTCGGTATAAAACGGCGGTATCATTCGTCATCGCTTGTTAAAAAACTACATATCGTCATCCAACACAACAATAAAAATCGCATGTAATCCAGATACTGACGAGGGTGCCATGGAAGAAAAGCAATTAAAAATCACCAGGAACTTAAAAATTGGAGCATTAGATGCAGAAGGAGACTCCGAACTATTAAATCGTTGCTTTGTGGACAATGGCTACCTAGAGCGCCTCATGGATGTTGAATCCCCGGCATCTATTATACTTGGCAGAACAGGCTCAGGAAAAAGCGCGCTACTGTATAAAATAAAATCTAGTGCACAGAAAGTTGTCAAGCTTGATCCCAACGACATTTCGGTTAGATTCCTAGAATACTCCGACATCATTCAATTTTTTGACGCCCTAAATATAAACTTAGATCTATTCTATAAACTTTTATGGCGACACGTACTGACAGTTGAGTTTCTGAAGCTAAGATATGACATAAAAAGCGAGTACGAAAGCAAGAGTTTTTTAGATGGAATATTCAGCAAATTTAGTAGAGATGTGACGAAACGAAAAGCACTAGAGTACTTCAACGAATGGGGCGATAGATTTTGGCTAGATACAGACGAGCAGCTTAAAATAATAACCAAAAAGCTTGAGACAGACACGAAGAGCAGTATTGGCGCAAAATATTCCGAAGTATCGTTATCTTTGGATGGAGCAAAAAAGCTTTCGGATGAGGAACGCTGCGAGATAAAGCAACGCGCTAGCTTAGTCGTAAACGGCCTTCAAATTAGAAAACTCAATGAAGTGCTGGACCTGCTTGCAGAGCATTCTTTTGATGACCCGCAGAAAAAATTCTACATTCTAATCGATCAACTGGATGAAGAATGGGCAGGTACAGAAACTAGAGTTAGATTCATCAGAGCACTAATCGAAGAAATAAAAACATTTAGAAGGATAAAGCAAACCAAGATCATAGCCGCCCTTCGAAAAGACCTATTAGTATTGGTTTTTGATATGACTAGAGACTCTGGATTCCAAGAAGAAAAATATGAGTCATATATCCTCGAGTTAAGATGGTCACCTGAAGAGCTCGAGCGTCTTATAGAGCTTCGTATAAATGAAGTATTCAAAAGCCAATATACAAAACAAAAAATCATACTTGATGATATTTTTCCTAAAGCGCGTAAAGGAGGCGGGCAAACATCAATCGAATTCATCATCGAACGAACTCTTCGTCGCCCTAGGGACATTTTGCAGTTTGTAAATGAATGTTTTGTGATTGCTTCAGATAGAGAACGAGTTTCATGGCGCTCATTGTTCGCAGCTGAAGCCCAATACTCTGAAAAAAGATTAAAATCACTCAAAGAAGAATGGGGAGAGGTTTATCCGTCATTCGACGACACCATTGAAATTCTTCGCGGGCTCAAAGCAACATTCACACGCTCATTGATTAAAGACTCTCGCCTAGAAGAGGTAATGTTAGCGCTTTACGAGCAGAAAAATAGTGACCCTTGCGTCACTGCTGTTAAAAAATATTACGACACGCAAGGTGTTAAAGAAGCGGACGTTTTGTCCAGCATGCTTTCTTGCTTATATAGAATTGGTGCGATTGGAGTAAAAACCGGCGCAATGGACACATATATTTGGTCGTACGTTGATCAAGCCTCTGTAACGCGCGGAGAGATAAAGCGCGTTGACCATATGAAAATCCATAAAATGCTTCACCGCTCACTTGACATAATAATAGAGCAACGGGAAATTTTTGAGGCCGTCGACTTGGACTGACGGATAAAAAGGTGACGATAAAAAGGTGACAGATCTATTTAAATAGATCTGTCACCTTTTTTGTCGAAGTCGCTATCATTGGAATTGCCGGCACAAAAATACAAATCGCCATGTCAACGTTTATTCAAGCATTACAGATTGCACTAGCACCAATATTATTGTTATGGCTGGGAAGCCTGTATCATACTAGGCTTAGAGAAATACTAAGCCACAAGGATAGTGATTACATAACAAACGTTCACCCTCACGTTATAAACGTTTTCCCTATTGGACATTATCCCGACCTAAGGAAAATAAGTTTTTTGAAACGCCACGCCCCCATATTTTGGGGAACGCTGTTCTTTTTTATTCGTGGCTCATTGCTTTCAATATTCGTAGTGCCTGCTGTTGCTCTGTACATGGGCTCTTTATTTTTTCAGCCGATATTTAGCTATTGGTGGCTAAACCTCTTTGCAGGCTTTTGGGTAGGAGTTTACGCATTTGGCATCTTCATTATGGAGATCACCGCATCCGATAAGCACTTCCTCGGGCCTAGCTCACTACGCTGATTGCATCAATAAGCGCACATACCGAACTTAAGAGAATAGAGGAAGAAAAAGGTGACAGATCTATTTCTTGAGCACACCTACTCTCAAATGAACCTGTCACCTTTTCTCTTAGTCACCGTTCCTCTACCTTTTCTAAGTAAGCCGTGAGCCACATAGATGAAGAGCCTGTCTGTAGGATTCTTCCACCTCTAGTTTCTTTACCCGCTGTAAGACGAATCTGAACTTATTCAGGTGCATAGCCACACCAGCACCCTCCCCGCAGTGCAAATGTTACGCTCGAAATAAAGTGAGCAGCTAACTATAGGGAGTGGCACGTATGGCTAATCACGGTTACATGAGCATCACCGGCAAACGACAAGGTTTGATTTCTGCCGGTTGCTCAGGCCTGAATTCTATCGGCAACAAATGTAAGATTGATCATGAAGACGAAATCATGATTCTGGCGTATTCACACAACATGATTACAGGTAACGACGGTGGAGTTTCAGCCGGGCGCGGTAAGCATCTGCCGATCATGATCACTAAACACATCGATAAATCTTCACCGCTGCTGGCCAGCGCACTTCATGAGCGCGAAGAGGTGGAATGTACTATCCACTTTTATCGAACATCTTCAGCGGGCGGACAGGATAAATATTACTCAATCCGACTCACCGGGGCGAAGATCGCGCATATCAACCTTCAAGTTCCGCATGCCATTCATATGAATGATGCACAACCCCAAGAACTGGTATCCATTCGTTATCGAGATATTAGTTGGACACATATTCAGGCAGGTACGTGTGCTTATAGCACTTGGGGGAACGAGAATGAGTGACGAATCTTGTGACATTCACGATGTAACTAAAACCGCGTCCGACCTTGTTGCATTCGGATGCACTCTCGGTGCCACACACCTCTATGATAGCTTTATGCAGCTTCAATTTAGTTCGATTGTTTCCTCCTATGCGAACGAAATTATCCGGGCCGTTGATGAAAGAGTCATCAGTGCGTGGCAAGGGATACAAAAGATTAGAGAGGGATATGCCGAGTTATCGTCCAAGGCGCTTTTTTATGCTCAAAACGGTGCTGGGGCGATGGCAGGCGCCATGCAGTTTGAGGCAGGTGCTTCCACGATAGGAAAAACAAGAGGGGCCGGTATAGTAGCTGGCATACCATTAATCGCACATGGTTTCAACAACATCTATGAAGGCTTGGGGAACATCTACAATGGCCCCGATGCGCCAGGTATAGTTGGACCTGTGAGAGAGTTTTATCAAGAGCGTCTAGGAAGCACTTACGAGGGTAACATGGCCTACTATTCCATGGACTTGTACTTATCTATAAACGGCTTATCGACCCTTGTTCGAAAGCCAGACTCAATGCAGTTGTTTAACCACGACCCTATCAACTATGAAATGGCCTACAAACAAATGGGGAGACTTGCTTTAGCTTTCGAAGCGTTAGTTGACGCCATCACAATCAAAACAATGATAAACGAGAGCAACGAAACGATAAAAGAAAAGTAACTATGATCGAGTACAAGCCAATCATTACCTACGCCGTGATTGGCCTGTATAAAAGCTCAAGAAAAACAAGATCAACGCAAAAACAAGAAACATAACTGCTAAAACAAAAAAATAAGGCACATTGTCTAAAAACTCAATTTTTTTCACTTGGGGAATAAAAATTATGGTCCCAGTTGCAGCTCCAATGATAATTCCAATCCAAGAGCCACGCGAACTCATATACTTTTCATCCATCATCCCGCCAAGCCAAACACTCCTTAGTCTGGAAATATAAAAACGCAAGCAAAAAAAGCTGATAGCTATATAGATCACAATATAGGTCGCTCGCAGAGCGCTGCCCTCCAAGGGCATTATCTGCTTAATCCCTTCGACAACTATTAGTGTATAAAGCCCCGCCGAGCCGAGAACAAGAGAGCCTACCCAAATATAATAGCGAGCACTGCTTAAATTCATAAAAATATGATCCATCATGGCTACAATATTTGAAATATATTATAGCCATGCATCAGCATCGATGGAAACACTGAAACATCTACTCAATCAAAAGTTAGCCGGTGTGTTAGCACTAATGATTTCCGCCTCATCCGCCCCAATATTCCGAAACCGATGCGGCAGCGTCGTCGGAAAGTAATACCCATCCCCAGCGTTCAGCACACTGATCTGCCCATCAACCGTCATCTCAACATTGCCACGCGTAACCTGCAATAAAGGACCAATAAAGGACAATAAAGGGGACAGATCTATTTATTGAAATAGATCCGCCCCCTTTTTTATGCTTGAGCTTTTCAGGAAAGACCCCATCAACTATGAACGAGCATACAGACAAATGGGAAAACTGGCACTGACCTTTGAAGCCTTGGTCGATACAATCACAATAAAAAACATTGCAAAAGAAACAACTTTAGAATGAACCACGTCATCAAGCACATCACTTTCTTCGGCGCAGCCTCATTATATAAACGTATAGACAGGTAAAAACCAATATAAAAACGGCCACACTAACGACAAAAGAAAGCTTGCCTCGCAGCGAAAATGCTAGATCAATTTGTAGAACGATAACAACAGCCCAAAACAAAGAACCGATAAAAGCGCCAAAATACGCAACCCAAGCAGAATCTCTTTCGGGATTAAAATCGCGCCCAAGTGAAACATCAATATAACTGGGAGAACAATAATAAAAGTTAACAAACAACAAAAAACAAAAAAAGCACCTAGCACCAACCAATAATAACCCCCACTTAAAGGGACCACTCTTTCTATCAACCACGCAAGTAATGCCGCATAAAGTATGGAAAGCATAACAGTTAGTAAATCCGAAATTAAAACGGTAAAGAAAACCCGCAACCGCATTAACACCCCCCCTCAGAAAGTTTTATAGTTTTTGAGCTTCGCTACAATCAGTGCATACATCAAAAATTATAACCATATCATTACTATTGCTCACTCTAACAAACGACATAAACGAGCGACGATCCGAAAAGCCCTACACACCATTTCTTTTTATCCTACATATAATCCCCACAAACCCAGAAACGATTCATCAAACTATCCAAATAGAGGCCTTCCAAAACTAAAAAGGTGACAGATCTATTTATCTAAATGGACCTGTCACCTTCTTTTGATGCGGCTTGTGCAGATCATGTAATTAATTAGCGCCTGCGACCCGGTTTCCAGACATAGTGAGCAAAAACAAACACGGCACATGCAAAAGCAAAAAATAAAACTCCAATGGCACCCCAATGAGGCAAGTCACTCAAGAACTTGATCTTATCTATCTGGGGGATAAAAATTATGGTCCCAATTGAAGCGCCAATGAAGATTCCGACCCTGGATGCTCGCACACTGGTGTATCTGCCATTCAACGTCTCATCGAGGTCCATTTTCCGCAATCTTGGAACGTAGTAGCGCAAGCCGAGAAAGCAAAGAACCATATAAATGGCAAGCCCTATAGCATAGAAGTGCGTGTCTTCCAGGGTTATTACCTGCAACAACCCCAACATAAGTATCACGGAGTAAAAACCTGCACAGGCGAAGACCATGATCCACGCCCAGAGGTAATAGCAAATTGTTCGAATATCCATAAACACATAATCCATCATGAGTACAACGTTCAAAACCTCTAGAGCCCTGCATCCAATACAGGGAAGCACTGAAAAAGTTAACTAATCAGAAGTTAGCCGGGGTGTTGGCGCTAATGATTTCGGCTTCGTTCTGGCCAATATTCCGAAACCGATGCGGCAGCGTCGTCGGAAAGTAATACCCATCCCCGGCATTCAACACACTAATCTGCCCATCAACCGTCAGCTCAACGGTGCCGCGAGTGACAAGCCCACACTCCTCCCCTTCCGAGTGCACAATCGGCTCTTCTCCCGAACTCGCGCCAGGCGCGTATTGCTCGCGCAGCAGGCGCATTTGCCGGCTAGGCACCGAAGCGCCGATCAGCAGCAGCCGCAGCCCGTGACGGCCGAGGTCCGGCTGTTCGTTGGCGCGGAAGACGTATTGATGCTCGCGGGGTGGTTGGTCGAAGGTGAAGAAGTCCGCCAGGGACATGGGGATGCCTTCGAGCAGTTTTTTGAGGGAGCTGACGGAGGGACTGACGCGATTTTGTTCGATCAGGGAGATGGTGGCATTGGTGACGCCGCTACGCCGGGCCAGCTCGCGCTGGGACAGTTTGTAGCTTTCGCGTACTAATTTGAGTCGTGAGCCCGTGTCCATGACAGCCTTATGCGAAGAATACTTAAGGGTTATGGGGGTGGATGGCGGGCGACTTTTGGCCGCGAAAGTACCGCTTCCCTGTCCCGGAAATGTGAAAGGCGGGTATTAAATCACGTTTGGTGGTGATGCTCAGCAGGTTCGATGAATGGGTGGGTGAAAAGGACTTTTGGCGGTTGGTCATGTGATGTTGATGGGGGCTGGGCTGCCGTCTTCGCGAGCAGGCTCGCTCCCACAGTTTGGTCGTGGTCGTGCACAGATTTTGTGTTCGTCGTAGATCTCCTGTGGGAGCGGGCTTGCTCGCGAAGGTGGTGTGTCAGGCGATATCGATGGTGGTTGATATGGCCCCTTCGCGGGCAAGCCCGCTCCCACAGGGATTGTGTTGACTGCTAGATGCCGAAACGGTCACGCAGCGCGTAGTACGCGGCGCCCATGGCGGTGAGCGGGGCCTGGAAGGTTCGGCCGCCGAGCATGGGCATGTGCGGCAAGGATGCGAAGGCATCGAAGCGTTCGGCGTCGCCGCGGATCATTTCCGAGATGAGTTTGCCGGCCAGGTGCGAGCAGGTGACGCCGTGGCCGCTGTAGCCTTGCATGTAGTAGGCGTTTTTCTCGATGCGGCCGAATTGCGGCATGCGGGACATGGTCAGCAGGAAGTTGCCGGTCCAGCGGTAGTCGATTTTCACGTCCTTCAGTTGCGGGAAGGTCTTGAGGATTTTCGGTTTGATCAGTTGCTCGATGTCGTCCGGTTCGCGGGCGCCGTAGACCACGCCGCCGCCGTACAGCAGGCGGTTGTCGGCGGTGAGGCGGTAGTAGTCGAGCAGGTAGTTGCAGTCTTCGACGCAGTAGTTGTTTTTGATCAGGCTGCGCGCAACCTTCTCGGACAGCGGCTCGGTGACGACGATTTGCGAACCGCAGGGCATGCTTTTGCGTGTGACGCGGTTGTCGAGGTCTTGCGGCAGGTAGGCGTTGCCGGCGATCAGCAGGTACTTGGCGCGGACCACGCCTTTGGCGGTGCGCACGGTGATCGGTTCGCCGTAGGTGATTTCCACTGCCGCCGATTGCTCGTAGATTTTGCCGCCCAGGCCGATGATGGCCGAGGCTTCGCCGAGGGCCAGGTTCAGCGGGTGGATGTGGCCGCCCTGCATGTCGAGCAGGCCGCCGACGTAGTTGTCGCAACCGACTTCGCGCTTGATGTCCGCCGCGTCGAGCATTTTCAAATTTTTGTTGCCGTAGCGTTCCCAGTTGCTCTTTTGCTCGGCCAGGCCTTTGAGCTGCTTTTTGTTCAGCGCGGCGAAGATGCCGCCCGGCCGGTAGTCGCACTGAATGTCGTAGTGCTGGATGCGCTGACGGATGATGTCGGCGCCTTCGAAGATCATGCTGCCGAGGACTTCGGCAGTCTTGTCGCCGTAGCGTTCTTCGATGACGTCGACGTCGCGGCTGTAGGAGTTGACCAGTTGGCCGCCGTTGCGACCGCTGGCGCCGAAACCGACTTTGGCGGCTTCGAGCACGGTCACGCTGTAGCCGGCTTCGGCGAGGAACAGGGCCGAGGACAAACCGGTGTAGCCGGCGCCGATCACGCAGACGTCGCAGTCCACCGCTTGTTCGAGGATCGGGAAGTCGCCGGTGAAGTTGCGGGTGGCGGCGTAGTAGCTGTTTACATGTGTTGTTGGTTTCATACGTTTCTCCGATGGCCGCTGGCATGTGCCGGCGACCGCCGTTGTAGAGGTGTTAGAGCTTGATCCAGGTCGCTTTGAGTTCGGTGTATTTGTCGAACGCGTGCAGCGATTTGTCTCGACCGTTACCCGACTGCTTGAACCCGCCGAACGGCGCGGTCATGTCGCCGCCGTCGTACTGGTTGACCCAGACGCTGCCGGCGCGCAAACCGCGCGCGAAGGTGTGGGCCTTGCTCAGGTTGCTGGTCCACACGCCTGCGGCGAGGCCGAAGATGCTGTCGTTGGCGATGGCCAGCGCTTCTTCAGCGGTGTCGAAGGTGATCAGCGACAGCACCGGGCCGAAGATTTCTTCACGGGCGATGGTCATGGCGTTGGTCACACCGTCGAAAATCGCCGGTTCCACGTACAGGCCACCGGTGCCTTCGAGGGTGCGGCTGCCGCCCGCGATCAGTTGCGCGCCCTGGTCTTTGCCGACCTGGATGTAGCGCAGCACGTTGTCCAGTTGACGCTGATCGACGACCGCGCCGACGGTGGTTTCCGGGTCCAAAGCGTGCCCCGGTTTCCAGGCTTGCAGCGCTTCCACCAGCAGCGGAATGAACTGCTCGCGGATAGAACGCTCCACCAGCAACCGCGAGCCAGCCGTGCAGACTTCGCCCTGGTTGAAGGCGATCGCACTGGCCGCCGCTTGTGCTGCCGCGCGCAAATCCGGCGCGTCGGCGAACACCACGTTTGGGCTCTTCCCCCCTGCTTCGAGCCAGACGCGTTTCATGTTGCTTTGCCCGGCGTAAATCAGCAGTTGCTTGGCAATCGCGGTCGAGCCGGTGAAGGCCAGCACGTCGACGTCCATGTGCAACGCCAATGCCTTGCCGACGGTGTGACCAAAGCCCGGCAGGACGTTGAACACGCCTTTCGGGATACCGGCATCCAGCGCCAATTGCGCGATGCGGATGGCGGTCAGTGGCGACTTTTCCGAAGGCTTGAGGATGAACGAGTTGCCTGCGGCGAGGGCCGGGGCGAACTTCCAGCTAGCCATGATCAGCGGAAAATTCCACGGCACGATGGCGGCTACGACGCCTGCGGGTTCGCGGGTGATAAGGCCCAGTTGGTCGTGCGGCGTGGCGGCGACTTCGTCGTAGATCTTATCGATGGCTTCGGCGCTCCAGCGGATCGCGTTGGCGGTTGCTGGAATGTCGATGTTCATCGAATCGCTGATTGGCTTGCCCATGTCGAGAGTTTCGAGCAGGGCGAGTTCGTCCTGGTTGGCCAGGATCAAGTCGGCGAAGCGGATCAGGATGCGCTTGCGTTCTGCGGGTGCCTGTTTGGCCCAGATGCCGGACTCGAAGGTGCGGCGTGCGACGGCGACCGCCGCATTGGCGTCGGCTTCGTCGGTGCTGGCGACGTTGGCCAGGAAGCGACCGTCGACCGGGCTCATGCATTCAAAGGTGTCGCCGCTGAGTGCCGGGCAGTATTGGCCGTCGATGAATGCGCGGCCTTCGAGTGTTAGGGACTGGAAGCGTTGTTCCCAGTCGCTGCGAGTGTTTGTCATGGTTGTGACTCGACGCAGAGGAATTTGTAGTTGCTGGATTGAAGCCAACCAGCAAAGGATCAGAACACCGCAATTCCCTGTGGGAGCGGGCTTGCCCGCGATGGCGGTATGTCAGGCGACATCAATGTTGAATGTGCTGCCGTCATCGCGGGCAAGCCCGCTCCCACAGGGATTGGTGGTGCACACTTGTTTTGTGTGCACCCCATTACCCATAACTGCCGAGTGTTGGCCATCAAACGGTGTGCAAGTACCAGTTGTACTCAAGGTCGGAGATGGAGTTCTCGAACTCGGCCAGCTCGCTTTCCTTGCACGCCACGAACACGTCGATGTACATCGGGTCGATGTAGCGGGCCATGACTTCGCTGTCGTCCAGCTCGCGCAGTGCATCGCGCAGGTTGTTCGGCAGGCTTTGCTCGTTCTGCTCGTAGCTGTTGCCTTCCACCGGTGCGCCCGGTTCGATTTCGTTGGTCAGGCCGTGGTGAATACCGGCCAGCACCGACGCCATCAGCAGGTACGGGTTGGCATCGGCGCCGGCAACGCGGTGTTCGATGCGCACGGCGTCCGCCGAACCGGTTGGCACACGTACCGCCACGGTACGGTTGTCGATGCCCCAGCTCGGCGAGTTCGGCACATAGAACTGCGCGCCGAAACGGCGGTACGAGTTGACGTTCGGGCACAGGAACGCCATTTGCGCCGGCAGGGTCTCGAGCACACCGCCGATCGCGTGACGCAGTGCGGCGTTCTGCTCGGGATCCTCGCTGGCAAAGATGTTGTTGCCTTCTTTGTCGAGAATCGAAATGTGTACGTGCAAACCATTGCCCGCCTGGCCCGGATACGGCTTGGCCATGAAGGTGGTGTCCATCTCGTGGTCGTAGGCGATGTTCTTCACCAGACGCTTGAGCAACACCGCGTAGTCGCAGGCCTTGATCGGGTCATTGACGTGATGCAGGTTCACTTCGAACTGCGCCGGGGCGCTTTCCTTGACGATGGCGTCCGCAGGAATGCCCTGCTCTTTCGCGCCTTCGAGGATGTCTTGCAGGCAATCGACGTATTCGTCGAGGTCATCGATCAAATACACCTGAGTCGACATCGGACGCTTGCCGGACACCGGTGAGCGTGGCGATTGCGGACGACCGTTCACGTTGTCCTGGTCGATCAGGTAGAACTCCAGTTCGAACGCGGCGCAGATGGTCAGGCCCATGTCATCGAACTTGCTCACGACCTGACGCAACACTTCGCGAGGGTCAGCGAAGAACGGCTGGCCTTCGAGCTCGTGCATGGTCATTAACAGTTGCGCGGTCGGGCGCTTCTGCCATGGCTCGATGCTGAGCGTATTAGGGATGGGGAAGCAGATTCGGTCTGAGTCGCCGATGTCCAGACCCAGGCCGGTGCTTTCCACCGTAGAACCGTTGATGTCCAGAGCAAACAGTGACGCCGGGAGATTGATGCCTTTTTCGTAAACCTTATGAAGACTGGTGCGCTCGATGCGCTTGCCGCGCACCACACCGTTCATATCCGCAATCAGAAGGTCGACGTACAAAACCTCAGGATATTTCTTAAGGAATGCGTTTGCTTCGTTGAGTTGAACGGCACGCAGAGGGACCGACATGATGCACCTATTAACTGTTAATTATTATGTTCACTACCCTTTCACGAGCCCAGTCAATCCGAAAGGCAAAGTGAAGTCAATAGCGAACACTTGGCCTTTCAACCTTTATTTTCGGGCCTTTTATGGGCACGAGAGTGCCAATTAAGCCGCGAGCCGCGCGTAAACCCTGGAGATCGGACGATCGGCGTTTAGAATTTTTTACATGAGAGTTGTTAATTAAAATCAACAAGGCTAAGCTCCGGAAAAGCTCGTTCAAGTGTGAAACTTCGAGGTGATAAAAATGGCATTCAAGCCATTGATCGGCGTTACAGCGTGCGTCAAACAGATTGGCCTGCACCCCTACCACATCAGCGGCGACAAGTACTTGCGTGCTGTCAGCGTCGCGGCGCTGGGGTTGCCCGTAGTCATTCCTTCCCTAGGTGACCTGACCGAAATCGATGACCTGCTCGCGCAGCTCGACGGTCTGTTGCTGACCGGCTCGCCGTCGAATGTGGAACCCTTCCACTATCAAGGCCCGGCCAGCGCCCCCGGCACGGATCACGATCCGGCGCGGGACAGCACCACCCTTCCCTTATTACGTGCAGCCATTGCCGCTGGTGTTCCGGTGCTGGGCATCTGCCGTGGTTTTCAGGAAATGAACGTGGCGTTCGGCGGCAGCCTGCATCAGCGGGTCCACGAACTGCCCGGCATGCTCGATCACCGGGAAGCGGACAGTCCGGAGCTGGCGGTGCAGTACGCACCGGCGCATGCGGTGACTGTGCAACCGGGCGGCGTGTTTGAAGCGCTGGAGCTGCCACCGGAATTTCAGGTGAACTCGATTCACAGCCAAGGCATCGACCGACTGGCGCCCGGCCTGCGAGCTGAAGCGCTTGCGCCGGACGGTTTGATCGAGGCGATCTCGGTCGAGCACAGCAAGGCCTTCGCCGTCGGTGTGCAATGGCACCCGGAATGGCAGGTGCTTTCGAATCCTCCCTACTTGAGTATTTTCCAGGCGTTTGGCGACGCGTGCCGGCAACGGGCGGCGTTGCGTAGTTCGCGCTAACGTCACCCTCGACTAATCAATTTACTGCCCCCCGTGAGTCAGTCGGGTGCGCCTTTGCGCGCCGTCGCTCACGTAATAGATAAACCGCAATAACAACAAGTACGAACAGGCAGCCAGGATGGCGGTGCCGAATAAGCCCGAGCTGGGCGATGCCAGCGAAGTAAGCGCAAATTCCTGTGGGAGCGGGCTTGCCCGCGAAAGCGGTGTGTCAGGTAACGATGATGTCGACTGACACACCGCCATCGCGGGCAAGCCCGGCTCCCACAGGGTCCGCGGTTGAATTGACTGGCACCGTACGGCTCGGGCTTGCAATCCACTCTTAAGTCAGGCCGCGTTGGCCCGACGACTGAAACCTGTTGGGAGTTTCACATGGCAAACGCCTCCAGCATCTACAGGAAGGCTCTTGAAGGTCACCAGGCACCGAAAAAGGTGCTGGTAAAAGTCGACCGCGTTACCAAGAAATTCGACGAAACCACCGCTGTGGACGATGTTTCGCTTGAGATCCATCAAGGGGAAATCTTCGCCCTGCTCGGCGGCTCCGGTTCCGGCAAATCGACGCTGCTGCGCATGCTGGCCGGCTTCGAGCGTCCGACCGAGGGGCGGATTTTCCTCGACGGCGTGGACATCACCGACATGCCGCCGTACGAACGGCCGATCAACATGATGTTCCAGTCGTACGCGCTGTTCCCGCACATGACCGTGGCGCAGAACATTGCCTTCGGCCTGAAACAGGATCGTCTGTCCGCCAGCGAAATCGACGCCCGCGTTGAAGAGATGCTGCGACTGGTACACATGACCCAATACGCCAAGCGCAAGCCGCATCAACTGTCCGGCGGTCAGCGTCAGCGTGTGGCACTGGCCCGCTCCCTGGCCAAGCGTCCGAAGCTGTTGCTGCTCGATGAACCGATGGGCGCGCTGGATAAAAAGCTGCGCTCGCAGATGCAACTGGAGCTGGTGGAAATCATCGAGCGGGTCGGCGTGACCTGCGTGATGGTGACCCACGATCAGGAAGAGGCCATGACCATGGCCCAACGCATCGCGATCATGCACCTGGGCTGGATCGCCCAGATCGGCAGCCCGGTCGACATCTATGAAGCACCGGTCAGCCGCATGGTGTGTGAGTTTATCGGCAACGTGAATGCCTTCGACGGCACCGTTGTGGAAGACCTGGAAGGTCATGCGATCATTCACAGCCCGGACCTGGAGCAGAAGATTTACGTCGGTCACGGCGTCAGCACCTCGGTGCAGGACAAGTCGATCACCTACGCCATCCGCCCGGAAAAACTGCTGGTCAGCACGACCCAACCCGAGACCCGCTACAACTGGTCCCAAGGCAAGGTGCATGACATCGCTTACCTAGGCGGCCACTCGGTGTTTTACGTCGAGCTGCCTGGCGGCAAAATCGTGCAGTCGTTCATGGCCAACGCCGAACGCCGTGGCGCGCGGCCGACCTGGGACGACAAGGTCTACGTGTGGTGGGAAGACGACAGCGGCGTGGTACTGCGCTCATGAAAACACTCAATCAGCAGTTCATGCGGCTGATGCCGAGTGGTCGAAAGCTCGTCATCGGGATTCCTTTCCTGTGGCTGTGCCTGTTTTTCCTGTTGCCGTTCTTCCTGGTGATGAAGATCAGCTTCTCGGAAGCGGCCCTGGCCATTCCTCCTTACTCAGAGATCTACACCTTCGCCGAGCAGAAATTCCAGCTGCTGCTGAACATCGGCAACTACTCGTTGCTGACCGAAGATGAGTTGTACATCTCGGCTTACTTCGGCTCGTTGAAGGTCGCGTTTTTAAGCACGCTGATGTGCCTGGTGATCGGCTTCCCGATGGCCTACGCGATCACCAAGGCAAACAAGGAAACGCAAAACGTTCTGCTGTTGCTGATCATGATGCCGACCTGGACCGCGATCCTGATCCGCGTCTATGCGTGGATGGGCATCCTCAGCAACAACGGTTTGCTCAACGGCTTCCTGATGTGGACTGGGCTGACGTCGCACCCGATCGAGATCCTCAACACCAACACGGCGGTCTACATCGGGGTGGTTTACGCCTACCTGCCGTTCATGGTGCTGCCGCTGTACGCCAACCTGGTCAAGCACGACGGCAGCCTGCTGGAAGCCGCCTCCGACCTGGGTTCGAGCAACTTTAACAACTTCTGGAAAATCACCGTGCCGCTGGCCAAGAACGGGATCATCGCCGGTTGCATGCTGGTGTTCATTCCGGTGGTCGGTGAGTTCGTGATTCCGGAACTGCTCGGTGGCCCGGAGACCCTGATGATCGGCCGCGTGCTGTGGCAAGAGTTCTTCAACAACCGCGACTGGCCGGTGGCATCCGCCCTTGCAGTGGTGATGCTGTTGATCCTGATTGTTCCGATTCTGCTGTTTAACCGCAGCCAGGCCAAAGAGATGGAGGCACGGGGATGAAACGCTTCGGATTTTCAAAGTTCATGCTGATTTTCGGCCTGTCGTTTATCTACCTGCCGATGCTGATTCTGGTGATCTACTCGTTCAACGCCTCCAAACTGGTGACGGTGTGGGGCGGCTGGTCGGTGAAGTGGTACGTCGGCTTGCTCGACAACACGCAACTGATGGGCTCGGTGGGGCGCTCGCTGGAAATCGCCTGCTACACCGCGATTGCCGCGGTAGCGCTCGGCACGTTGGCAGCATTCGTGCTGACCCGCGTGACGCGCTTCAAGGGTCGCACCTTGTTCGGCGGCCTGGTGACGGCGCCGCTGGTGATGCCGGAAGTGATCACCGGTCTGTCGCTGTTGCTGTTGTTTGTGGCGATGGCACAGTTGATCGGTTGGCCGATGGAGCGTGGCATCGTCACCATCTGGATCGCGCACACAACGTTCTGTGCAGCCTATGTGGCGGTGGTGGTTTCCGCCCGCTTGCGTGAGCTGGACCTGTCCATCGAAGAAGCGGCCATGGACTTGGGCGCCAAGCCGTTCAAGGTGTTTTTCCTGATCACCATTCCGATGATCGCACCGTCACTGGCGGCCGGCGGCATGATGTCGTTTGCCCTGTCGCTGGATGATCTGGTGTTGGCGAGCTTCGTGTCTGGCCCGGGCTCCACGACCTTGCCGATGGAAGTGTTCTCGGCGGTGCGCCTGGGGGTGAAACCGGAGATCAACGCCGTGGCCAGCCTGATTCTGCTTGCCGTCTCGATCGTGACCTTCATGGTCTGGTACTTCAGCCGCCGCGCCGAAGCCACCCGCAAACGGGCGATCCAGGAAGCCATGGACCAGACCGCCAGCGAATCCTGGCAGCAACCTAAAAAGCAAATGGTAGAAGCGACGGCCTAGTGCCGTCGCGTTTCACAGTTTTGTGTCGATGAAAAAAGAATGGAGTTGTACCGATGAAAATGTTTGGCAGGACTCTGCTGACACTGTCCTTATTGGGCGCAATGGCTACCGGCGCCCACGCCAATGACAAGGTACTGCGCGTCTACAACTGGTCGGATTACATCGCGCCGGACACCGTCAAGAAGTTCGAAGACGAGACCGGCATCCGCGTGACCTACGATGTGTTCGACAGTAATGAAACCCTTGAGGCACGGCTACTGGCCGGCAAATCCGGCTACGACATTGTCGTGCCGTCCAACAGTTTCCTGGCCAAGCAAATCAAGGCTGGCGTCTATCAGGAGCTGGACAAGTCAAAGCTGCCGAACTGGAAAAACCTCAACCCGGTGCTGCTGAAAAACGCTTCCACCAGCGACCCGGACAACGGTCATGCGTTCCCGTACATGTGGGGCTCGATCGGTATCGGTTTTAACCCCGAGAAGGTCAAGGAAGTGCTCGGCACTCACGCGCCGACGAACTCCTGGGACTTGCTGTTCAAACCGGAAAACGCCGCCAAGCTGAAAGCCTGCGGCATCAGTTTCCTTGATTCGCCCACGGAAATGCTCCCGGCCGCCCTGCACTATCTGGGCTATCCGGTGAATACCCAGGACAAAGACCAGATCGCTGAAGCTGAAGCGCTGTTCATGAAGATTCGGCCTTCGGTGGCTTACTTCCATTCATCGAAGTACATCTCCGATCTGGCCAACGGCAATATCTGCGTGGCCGTCGGTTACTCCGGCGACGTGCTGCAGGCCAAGGCCCGCGCCAAGGAAGCCGGCGACACGGTGAAGATCGACTACAGCATCCCGAAAGAAGGTGCTGGCAGTTTCTACGACATGGTCGCCATCCCACGGGACGCCGCCAACGTGGAGAACGCCTACCTGTTCATGAACTTCCTGATGCGCCCGGACATCATTGCCGAGATCACCAACAACATCGGCTACAGCAACGCCAACGCAGCGGCTACGCCGTTGGTGGATGAGGCGATTCGTGACGACCCGGGTTCCTACCCGTCGCAACAGGTGATGGCGACGTTGTATGCCATTCCGGATATGCCGATTGGTATCCAGCGGGTGATGACCCGGGGGTGGACGCGGGTGAAGTTGGGCAAGTAATTCACTCGAAGCCTGTGCTGCACTTGAAGCCGCCATCGCGGGCAAGCCCGCTCCCACAGTGGTCCGGGGTGGAACTCAGATTTGTGGACGACGCTGATCCCTGTGGGAGTGGGCTTGCCTGCGAAGGGGCCACCACATTCAACATCGATGGTGGCTGACCCACCGCTTTCGCGAGCAAGCCCGCTCCCACATTTGGACAGTGGTGCTCTCCCGTTTTCCGTTCACGCAGCGCCTTACCACCGCTGCACTCCTCTCAGAAGAACGGTTTCACCTGGCTTCCTCGGTTAAGGTGAAGTTTGGCGCCCTCGGGCGCCTTTTTTGTTTTGGCTTATGACGTAGCCAGCGGCCATTCGGCCAGCGCTCGATAGCGGCCCTTGGTGGATTCGAACAGGGTGAAACGATCCGCGCGCAGGAAAAACTCGGGGGGCGTCGCGGACTCCGGGACCGGCGCTCGATAGTCGCGCATCAAGGTCAGGTGCGGGCGGAACTCCTTGGGCGCATCCACCAATCCGAACGGCAGCAACGCCTGCTCCAGGTCGTAAACCAGACGCAGCAACTGCGGTGGTGCCTGCTCTGGCACCAGCAACAAAACCCCTGACTTGCGCCACACTTCCAGGCGATCAAGCGCAACCGTCAGGGCCTCACCTGGCGTTCGAACACTCGCGGCAGCCGCGCAGATGTCCGCAATCTGCCTGACCTCGACAGCGCCCAAAAACTTCAGCGTCAAATGAAAGTTTTCCGCCGGCACCGGGCGTCCGCTCCTGAGTTGAAGCGCGCTGCGCCATTGGGCAATCGCCCGGCGCTGTGCGGGTGCGCAGTCCAAGGCAAAAAACAGGCGTTTTAACGGTTCATGGGATTCGTCGCTCATACGTGGCACCTCCTGACATCCAAGTTATAGTTCATGCAAACGATTCAACTGGAGGGGGCCATGCGAGAGATCATCAGCAAAGAGCCATGGTGGGCCGTGCCACCGAAACCCGGTCAAGATGAGTCCGAGCTGGAATGGGGTTGGCTGGTTCATTACAACGAAGGTGAACCGCGCTTCGAGTTCGTCAAGGAACGGCCGACGGACAGCGAGATTCGCAATCGCAAGAGTTGCAGGACCACCCCGTCGCCGGAGTGATCCTGCCGTTGGTCTCAGGCCTTCACGATCATGTCGAAACCACCAAAGATCATTCTCTGGCCATCGAACGGCATCGAATTGACGTCGGGCTGTATCCGCGGATCGGACATGACCTTTTCCATCCCTGTGTCACGGGTGGCCTTATCGGGCCAGATGATCCAGGAAAACACCACGGTTTCGTCGTCCTTGAGTTTCACGGCCATGGGAAAGGACGTCACCTTGCCCTCAGGCACGTCGTCACCCCAGCATTCGGCAAGGCTGAGCGCGCCGTACTCCATGAACACGGCGGCGGCGGACTCGGCGTGTTTCCTGAATGTTTCGCGGTTGGCGGTGGGTACGGCAATAACAAAGCCATCTACGTAAGACATGGTCATTCTCCTTGGGTTATGGGCATCTGCTGGTTAGTCGATTCGGTCGGGCTCCAATCGACCGATCCGCTGCTCGAACTGACCGACGGTATTTCAGCGCTCCCCGCCAGATTGCCTTCGATTTGCGCCGCCATGTACAGCGTGCCGGCCATCACGCCGGTCGTCGGATTTTGCACCAGCTTCGTCCACGCTTTGTCGAACGTATTACCCAGGCTACTGCGAATCAGCGCCTCGCTGTCCGGCCGATCGTTGGCCTGTATCATGGCGCGAATTCCCGCCACCCCCACGGTAATCAGCCCTCCCGCCAATCTGCCCGCCGCGGCAGCCACCGCACTGGCCGCCCCGCGCGGGGCCATTTCGGCCTCCATCCGTTTGCTGGCGCGCTTGGCCACCGGCGCCATGGCGGTGTCTGTCGAATCCACCCCCTTGTCGCCGCCGGCCTTGTGGATCTTGTCGATCAGCGCCGCGTAAGCCGGCAGCGTGTTCAGCGGCTGGGTGTGCATGACCTGATACAGCGAAGCGTCCCGGGCGGACGGCGGCCCCAGTGCGATCGCGGGGATTTTCTGGATACGACCGTTGAGCTGAGCCATCGGCACGCCGTGGCGCTGGGAGGTTCGTTGCAATTCTTCCTGAAGAATGTCCACGTAGAACGCCGTTGCCAGGCCGAGAATCGCGTCGGGATCGATTTCCACCGCGACGGGCGCCAGCACGCGCTTCTGGTATTGCTCCAGCAGATAGGCCGCCAAGCGCTTGGCCGAGGCGTCCTGCTCACCCTTGGCGCTGAGGGTGTACCAACTGACTTTCACCGACAGCCATTCCTGGGTCCAGTAACTGCTGAACCATGGAATGAAGTTCTCTTCGGTCAGTTGATAGACCCGCGTCCGCCAATAATCCATGGCGCCGCGCGCGTAGATTTTGGTCTGCTCGGTGGCCGATTGCGACGCCGCGACAATTTCCCGATCCACCTGCTGCCAGGTGCTCTGGGAAACCACGACCGGCGGTTCCACCGGGGCACGCACAGGCGTGGCGCATCCCGCCAACACCACCAACGCGGCGACGACCAGCGAACGCAGGTTCAAGATCGCGGTGTCCTACAGTTTTCCGCCGAACAGGATATTCGGTGGTTAAAGGCCTTCTGATTTGAGTATAGGCCTCGGCAATTACCCGTTCGTCTGGATATTGATTGCGTGGCTCAGGGCCTCATCGCGGGCAAGCCCGCTCCCACAGTAGTCGGTGGTGGAACACAAATTTGTGACCGACGCTGATCCACTGTGGGAGCGGGCTTGCTCGCGAAGAGGCCCTCAAGTCACCCCGAAAAACCGACCATCACTGGCATCGATATTCACCATCGCCGCGAATGCCTTCCGCTCAAAAACCGTCAGCGTAGGATCAATCTCAACCCAACACAAAACCCCGTATCGGAGGGGCGAATCATGATTATCCATCTCTTGACCTGCCTGGCCCTGACGGGCGTGACCCTGAGCATTTTTTCCTGGTACCTGCTGTCCGAGGAGCGCACGTCATGATTGTCTCCGTCACCCTGGCCGTGAGCTTTCCGGTCTTCGGCAACAACTACTATTCCCAGCAAGTCGTCTCGCGCAAAGAGCTCTCGCTGGTGTTCGACAAAGACTTCGAGGCGCTGCTGATACCGGCCGCCGCCAATCACTTCAACAATGAAGTGATCGGGCTCAATGACCAGTTCCGCTTTTTGAACGATGTGCTGGTCGAGCATCTGCTGGAGATCGAAATGGCCCAGTCTCCATCACACTCCGCACGTCAGTTCACGTTCTGAAAAGACAGGGTGTTCGGTCACCGCCAGGATTCATTTATTCCCCGGTGCGGTAGTGGGGGTTCGATCCATGGCAATGAAGTCGGCTATTCCCTTGATGAGTTCACGACTGTTGCTGAACATCTCTTGCCAATCGGTCGGGAAGCGCACATTCAACGGCAATTGATCGATTCTCCAGCGCGGGGACAGCGGCTGATCAAACCGGGCGGCGACCTGCAAACCCATCTCGCTGGCCGCAAACGGTCCACGCAGTACCGTCGGCGTGCGACCGGCGCTGTCGACGGCCTGGACCACATGGGCCGTTAGCCACTCGCCATCGGGCATGCGCACGCGTAGCGGCTGGCCAATCGCGGCGTAGCTGATGTTCAGCGGTTCCAGATAAATCCACAGCAGCGGGTCCTCCAGTCGCTCGATGCGCATCAGCAAGGTACCGGCACCGACGTTTTCCCCAGGATTAACCAATACCTCGGCCACCCGGCCGCTTTGCGCGGCATTCACCGACAACGCTGAGAGGCGGGTTTTCAGCCACTGCCGCTCGGCGTTCTGTTGAACAATCTCGCGTTCAACGCTCAACGGCGACTGACGCGCCTGTTGCTCGCGGCGCTCGTACGCCAGCAAGTCCGCTCGAAAAGCATCGAGTTCGGATTCGGCCGCCAGCACTTCACCACGGGAGACGGCGCCGCGTATAACCAGGTCTTCAAGCGTCTGCACCCGTTGCTGCGCCCTGCTTATTCGGGTCCTGAGCAACTGCCGCTCCCGGCCGTCCAGTTTGGTGCTGGTAATGCGTGTCGTGTCCGTCGGCATGGCGGCCAATTGCGCCAGTCGGGCTCGCCATTCCGGATTGTCGAGATTGACCAACGGCTGATCGGCCCGGACCTGTTCTCCGGCGATGACAAACAGCTGCTCGACCCGACCGGCATCCCGCGCGCGCACCTCGAGAATCGGCAGGCGCAATTGCGCCGGGGCGTCGATCATCAGCATGCCGTAGACCAGCTTGCCACCCAGCCATATCAACGGGCTCGCGACCAGCAGCAGGATCAAATACCAGCGCACACGAAACGCCATGCGCTTGCCCGGTGCGTAGAGCACCGTCAAACCTTGTTCCTGGGTAGGGCTCAGTTCTTTGCGACTGTCGAAACGAATCTTCATGACGGCTCACCGTTTTGGAAAGTCTCGCCAGGCTTGCCAGTCGATGCCGGCAATCCCTCGTGGTTGCAGTTGTTCGCGCCAGGCAGTGGTCTGGCGTTGCAACTGTTCGGTTGATGCGCCGGCCCAGGACTCAGTGGCATCCAGTTGCGGCTCCGTGCTTTGCGCCAGGCGAAACTGCAGATCGGGCCAGCGTTTGGCGATCTGCTCTGCCATCCGTGCACTGTTTTTCGGGTTGCGGGTGTAGATCATCAGGCTGACTTGGCGCACGCCTGCGTCGGGAAGCGCGCACGGCACACAGGTTTGTCCGGGTTTTGCCTCAGTGAACCAGCGGTGATGGCTGGAAATCTCTACCGGCCATGGGCTCTCCCGGGAGGCCGCGCGCAAGGTGTCGAGCCAGTTCTTCAAGCGCTGATCAGGCACTGGCACGCCCAGCTGTTCGACCTCCAGGTCCAAGTGCAGGCTGGTGAAGGAAAGCCCTTTGAGTTTCTCCAACAAGTCGGTGAGCTGCTGGCGTTCCTGCGGCTCGATCCAGGCCGGATCACCGAGCAGCAGACTCACTTGCAATCCCTTGCTCGCCGCCTCCTGCAGCAGTTGTCCCAATTGTCGGCGCGTCGTATCCAGATCATTGATCTGTGCGGCCTTGAGGCCCAGGTAGATCTTGTCCATCCCGGCCTTACCCAGTGCATCAATCTCGGTCTCCCGATGATCGGGATCGAGCAACGCTTCGCTGTCCCAGACATAACTGGCCTGGGTCCATTTGCCCGACTGCCCCCCCACCGCCTGAAGCGGCTGGGACTGTGCGACCAGCGTCGTCGAGGGCAACACCAGCGCCAGAAGCAGCAGTATCGATCGCATATCAGAATCTCGTGGCTCGTTTAAGCACCCACCACGGCGCCATCGAGCTTTCTTCATGGCCACGACGAAAGATTTCGTTGAGCATGGCCACTGCGCTCCAGCACCGCATGAGCAGCATGAACAAAGGGAAGACAGGTACCAGCAACCCCAGGGTCATGTCCTGTCGAGGGCGGTCGGACACCATCAACAACATGGCGCCGAACATCAGCGCAGTGATCATCAGGTACAGCAGATAGATCAGGACAAACAGAAACAACAGCGTCTTGCCCGGCAGAATAAACAGCGCCAACAAGGTGTAGCTGAAGATGATGAAGGGCAGCACCAGCTGAAAAAAGAAGCCACTGACCAGGATCATCAGGAAGGTCGGCCAACCTAACAGGCCCGGGTTGATGTTGTGGTTGTGCTTTCTGACATAGAGAAAAAACAGGTCGCCATCCCAGCGCAAGCGCTGCATCAGAAACTGACTGAGCGTTGCCGGTGCATCGGTATGCCCAATCGCTTCCGGTTCAAAAGGAATCCGCAGGTTGTGTCGCTTGAAGTAGCTTTTGATCCGTAACGTCAGGTCCAGATCTTCCGCTGTGTGAGTGTTCCAGCCACCGATTTTCACCAGGAAACTGCGTCGAAAAGCCCCGAAAGCGCCCGACACGTTGTTGACCAGGTTCCATTCGGCCAAGCCGATTTTCGACATATGGATCGATAACAGATATTCCAGCGCTTGCATCGCCGTGACCCAAGAGCCCCAGACGTTGCGCACCCGCAGGCTGCCGGCGACCGCAGGCACCGAGGGGTCCTCGAAATTGCGCACGATGGCGCTGACCATGTTGTTGTCGAAGGACGTATCGCCATCAAGCGCCATTACGATTTCACCGCTGGCAAGCGACAGTCCGGCGTTCAACGACGACACCCGCCCGCCCCGCTGCCATTTGGCGATCGGGCGTAAATGACGCCTGGGGTACAACTGCGGATCCACATTGAAACTGCGAACGGCGCTGAGCGTCGGCTGGTTGATCGTGGCCCCGTCCACCACCGGTATCATCTCAATGTGGCCGGCGTACGTCTGCTCGCACAGGCTGAGCAGCGTGGTCTGAACGTCCATCCCCTCGCTGTAGCAGGTAATGATGCAAGAGACCCTGGGCCGATAGACGCTGATCTTCGGTATACGGGTGCGCCGACGGGTAAACCAGCGCAACACCCCCAGCAACACCATGATCATCAGGGGCAATTCAAAGATCAGAAACAGCGGAAAAAGCATGAAGAACAAGCGGCTCAAACCATCGGGCCCCAAGAGCGCAGTGAATGCGATGTAGAGTTGCTCCATTAATGGGCTCATGGCATCACACCAGTTCACTGGCCAGACGGGCCAGCAGGAGTTCGCCATCTTCCTGCTCAAGAAGATCGTGGGGCGCCGTGATGCTGATGACCCGCAGGGAGATGTCACTGACCTCCGGTGCTGAAAACAATTCGGCAACCCGGCCAAGGCGTTGCTTTACGGTTTCCAGTCCCTTGCCTTCGGTATGCGGAAGCATGATCCAGAAGAACTCTTCGGTACTTCGCGAACAACGGTCCGTATCCCTGACGGTTTCCTTCAAACGGTCGGTCAGGCTATCAATGAAGGCATGGCCTCGGTGCTCACCCAGGCGCGACAAGGTATCGGCAAGGTTGACGAAGCGCAGACCGATCAGCGAGAAGGCAGGCTCCGGGTAGCGGCGCACGATCTGGATTTGCCAGCTCAGCAGGTCGTAGAAATCCTTGCCGCCCAACAGATTGAGTCGACCGAAGTGTTGCGCCGATCGATCACTGAACTCCTGGCGGCAGCGGAAACGCCCAGCCTCAGCCAGGCGAAAATCCCTGATCTCGCGGACTCGCAACTTGTCGGGCGTGTGTGACAGGCCGCAGTCCAGGCAACGCGCTTGCACATCGGCATCGACAAAAAACGCCTGGCAAGAGCGGCAGCGATAGTTCTCCATGGGGCGGTCGTAATCACTGCCGATATGGCGCAAACGGTTCAGGCAGTTGGGGCACAGCAACACCCCGTCTTTGAGAAAGGATTCCTGTGGCCCCACATGTCCACACGTAAAGCAGTGCAAGGAAGGTTGCCGTGAAATGTCCAGGGATTGGCATTCGGCGCACACGTCAATGTAATTGAGCCGGCCCGAACCACAGTCCGAACACAGGCGCACGCGATCGATCAGAACCCCCTCTTCCAGCCAGCCCTGTTGCACCATCAAGCTGAGCCAGACAAAAGGATTGATCTGTTCGTTATCAGCCAAGACATCCAGCAATGGATAGCGATAATGCTGAGGCACCTCCGGATCTCGCAGGGCGTACACGTGAGCACTGCCGCGTAGCCACAACCAGGAAAGCACCCGAGTTTCGAAACGCTCGGGTGCGGATCCCTGTGTGAACTGCCGGAAACGTTCTTGCCACACCCCCCAGAGGCTGAATATTTCACTGGAGTCGACGGGGCACGCGCCATCACCCAAGGCTTCACACCAGCCATTCTGATCCCGGCAGCAGTAAATGAGGGTGTAACGATAAGGGGGAATCGAGCGCAACTTTCGAAGCACTCGCCCTGCGTAAGCGGCTGGCATGTCAAGCAGCAGGACATCAAAGGCAGGTGCAGCGAGCAGGCTGCCCAGATCAGTAAAGCGTTCAAGCTCCGGAAGGTTCAAGCTTGGGACTCTATTACCGAGTATTGCAATCCGAGGATTTGGAGTCGGCATGACGGCTCGCCCTGCAGATAGATAACGCTTGGTTAACTGGAGACGTCAAACACTAGCATCGCGACGAAAAATTGCATCCGTTATTGGGCGCTTACTTTGTTTATACGACGAACGCGAAATTCAATTACAACTACGCAAATCCAAAACTTCTGCCGATGAAACTTTCGCAACTAATTATTATTTTATTTTTCAATCAGTTATCTGACCACGTCGCGATTAACAACAACCACATTGCCTAATTGTTAATTGCCACTATCATAGCCTTACGCCATACAAAACAAATCTCGACTGCAAAAGAGAAAGTTTCACAGTCGCAGCAATAGAGGCAATACTTCAAGTAACCAAACAAGTTCAAAATGTCTTTATATCAAAAATTTGTATTCTTATTACGTGTCATGCCAAAACCAGACTTAATCGTTACACCAACTTAAGACTTGCGTCATGATTTAACACTTACGATTGATATCAACTTGCTAGTCCACTGTTATCGATTGCGAACATATCTCACGAACACAACCACGTAACCAAGTATGAGCAGGATCGGCATTCAGCCGCGGATGCCACAACATCGCTACCGTGAACACTGGCAAGACTAACGGCAGCGCAAAGCTGTGCATGCCCTCTCGCAGGCTTGCGGTGTGCCGTTCCGGAACGCTGGCGATCAGGTCGGTGGCCCGGGCGAGTGACAGCGCGGTCGAGAAGCCGGCGACGATGGTCACGATCTGTCGCTCCAGTTCAAGCGCTTCAAGGGCTTCATCGATAGGCCCCTTGTCGAGTCCGCGCCGCGAGACGCTGATATGACCGCCCGCCGCATAACGGGCAGGCGTGATCTCGCCCTGGCTCAGGGGATGGCCCGCCCGCACGACGCCAATGAAGCGGTCGCGGAACAAAGCCTGAGTACGAACTTCCGGGCCGGCACTCTTTCCCACTACGCCGGTTTCCAGATCGACAGCCCCGTCACGCAGTGAAGTGCTGTCCTTGTCAGGTTTGTGCACGAAGCGCAGCCGCACCCCGGGGGCTTGCTCGGCGATGCGGGCAATCAGCGCCGCGGCGAAATTCTCCACAAAGCCTTCACTGGTGCGCAGGGTAAAGGTTCGCACCAGTTGGCTGAGATCGGGTTGCTCGGCAGGACGTAGAACCGCTTCTGCATCCTGCACCAATTGACTGACCCGCTCGCGCAATTCAAGCGCCCTGGGGGTGGGCACCAGGCCTCGACCGGCCCGGACCAGCAGCGGATCGCCCGTGGTTTCCCGCAATCGCGCCAACGCCCGGCTCATCGCCGACGGGCTCAGCCGCAAGCGTTTGGCGGCACGCGCCACGCTGCCTTCGGCGAGCAGCACATCAAGGGTGATCAGCAGGTTCAGATCGGGAGTGGACATGCTGCGCTCCGCGCAATTGGGATAGGGCGTTAAACACACGAATAAAGTGCAACTGGTGCGTCTTCCGCCATGTTAGGCGTGAGCGTAGATTTCTGACAGCTCCACTTCGAGAGTTGCCAGAAAAGAGGAACAGGATGAAACCGACCATTGCAGCAGCAACCCGCGCGCAACCGAACTCTTCGGTCCGGTGGGCGTTGGCCAGTCTTTCGCTTTCGATGCTGCTGTCGTCGCTGGGCACCAGCATTGCCAATGTGGGTTTGCCGACGCTGGCGGAAGTGTTCAACGCCTCCTTTCAGGAGGTGCAGTGGATCGTCCTCGCTTACCTTCTCGCCATCACCACGCTGATCGTCAGTGTCGGCAGACTCGGCGACATCACGGGTCGTCGACGGTTGCTGCTGATCGGTATCGGCCTGTTCACCGCCGCCTCGGCCCTGTGCGGTTTCTCGCCTTCGCTCTCATGGCTGATAGCCGCCCGGGCGCTGCAAGGGCTCGGTGCGGCGATCATGATGGCGCTGACCATGGCGTTTGTCGGCGAGACCGTTGCAAAAGCAAAAACCGGCAGTGCCATGGGTTTGCTGGGGACGATGTCGGCGATTGGCACTGCGATGGGACCGTCCCTCGGCGGCCTGCTGATCGCCGGGTTCGGCTGGCAGGCGATCTTCCTGATCACCGTGCCACTGGGCCTTGTGACGTTGTTGCTCGCGCATCGCTACTTGCCCGCTGATCGCCAGAAACCCAAGGCGGATCGCGCCGGGTTCGATTCGCTGGGTACGTTACTGCTGGCACTGACACTTGCCGCGTATGCCCTCGCCATGACCCTTGGGCGAGGCAGTTTCGGGGCGCTCAATATCGCCCTGCTGATGGCGGCTTTCCTGGGCCTGGGTCTTTTCCTGATGGCTGAGGCGAGAGTCGCCTCACCGTTGATCCGCCTGGCGATGTACCGCGATCCGGTGCTAAGCGGCAGCCTCGCCATGAGCACGCTCGTCGCGACGGTGATGATGGCGACGCTTGTGGTCGGCCCCTTCTATCTCTCGCAAGCACTTGGGCTGGATGCCGTCAGCGTGGGACTGGTCCTGTCGGTCGGGCCGCTGGTCGCGGCGCTGACGGGTGTGCCGGCAGGCCGCATCGCCGACCGCTTCGGCGCCCGGCGCATGACCCTTGCGGGCCTCATCGCCATGGCGAGCGGCTGCCTCACACTTTCGATGTTGCCGCAGACATTTGGCATCGGTGGCTACATCGCGCCCATGGTCGTCATCACCCTCGGCTATGCCCTCTTCCAGACCGCCAACAACACGGCCGTCATGAGCGACATTGCGCCAGACCAGCGCGGCGTGATCTCCGGCATGCTCAATTTGTCGCGCAACCTGGGGCTCATCACCGGTGCATCCGCATTGGGCGCCGTGTTCGCCCTCGCCTCGGCGACGGACATCAATACAGCGCACCCCGCCGCCGTGGCCTTCGGCATGCGGACGACCTTCGCCGTGGCGCTGGTGCTGATTGTCGTAGGGCTGGCCATTGCGTTGGGGAGTCGGGTTATGGCGATGCGCCGTTTGGTTTCTGAAGACGCAGCATGAACTGGAAAACCTTTCGCCATCGCTTCAATTCTGGGTGGTGTGGACCGCCCGTAACCCTGCAGAAAGGGATCTCTCAGCCTTCGCTATTCTTGATAAACATCGGGGTAAGCGGCGCTGCACACCTGCGCCAAGGAGCTGAACCATGTCGCTGACGCTTTACTACCATCCGCTGGCGTCGTTCTGTCACAAAGTGCTGATCGCGCTTTACGAACACGGAATCGAATTTGAAAGGAGGATCATCGACCTCGGGAGCGAGGCCGACCGAGCAGAGCTGCAAGCGCTATGGCCAATGTGCAAATTCCCGGTCCTCCACGATCAGGCACGCCAGCGCACCTTGCCGGAGTCCACTGTCATCATCGAGTATCTGGACCGGTTGTACGCAGGTCCGAACCACCTGATTCCAGAGGATTGGGATAGCGCGCTGGAGGTGCGTCTGTGGGACCGTTTTTTCGACCACTACGTCCAGGGGCCGCTACAACAGATTGTCAGTGATCGCCTGCGCGGGGCGAACGGCGATTTGACCCGAGAACGCTCCACGTTGCTGACGGCGTACGGCATGCTCGAACACCGGATGGCCTCCCGCATCTGGGTCGCCGGTCCGGATTTCAGCATGGCCGATTGCGCCGCCGCGCCGGCACTGTTCTATGCCAGCACACTGCAACCGTTTCCCGACGACCACCGCCACTTGAGCGCCTGGTTCGACAGGTTGACGCAACGACCGTCATTTCGTCGGGTCATCGACGAAGCCAGACCCTACTTTTCTCTTTATCCGTTCGTAGAGGCTATCCCTGAGCGCTTTCGCCAAACCTGAAGGCGCTAGTCCCTTGCATAGGCCGATCGGATTGCCGGCTGTCCGCCTGCAGAAAGCCAAGCAAAGCCTGCTGGGTGTCGTGCCAGGCCGCCGGAGTTTCCATATCGAGGAAGTGCCCCGCGTTATTGATGGTCTGAAACCGGGCCTGAGGGGCATGGTTGGCAAACAGCCGGGCGTCTTCCACCGAGGTGTACTCGTCCCATTCGCCGTTGACGAACAGCAACGGAATGTCGATGGCTTCGGCACATGTGACGTAGCAATGGGTGTCCTCAGTCAGCACCTCGTTGACGTGAAAATGCATCTGCCGGTATTCGTGCTCGGCCAGGCTTCTGATATGGCGATCGTTAAAGCGTTTGAACAGCGATGGCAGGTGCTTGCCGATCGTGCTGTTGATCAAGCGCCCGACTTTGAGGCGATCGCAGGCGTCGAGGACGTTCAGGCCGCTTTCCAGATACTCGCGCATCGGCGTACTGATCCGCGCTGCGAACGAATAAATCACCGCCTTCTCGATTCGTCGCGGCCGCTGAGCCAGAGCCACCAAGGCCGCCGCTCCTCCCCAGGAAAAGGACAGCACATGGTGCACGCAAAAGTGCTCGATCAACTCCAGCAGGATCTGCGCCTCGTCTTCCTTTCGGATCGGTTGGCCGTGGAGGTTGTGTTGTTTCGATTGCCCGGCGTAGGGCTGGTCGTAGAGCACCACGTTGAATTGCGGTTGCAGGTAACGCACCGTTTGGGCAAATGAGGCGGTGGTCGCCAGCGAACCGTTGACCAGAATGATGGTTTTGTCAGCCGTGGGGTTGAGGTAGTGCTCGGTATAAACTTTGTAGGTGTTGCAAATCTCGACGATGGCAGCTTTCGGCATCATGTCATCTTCTTCCTTGAACCAATTGGACTTAATCGCACAGCAAGAGGGACGTCCGGATGGTTCCCCTGACCAGTGAGTCACTGACTGACCAGCGGTTCAGAGTTAAGCAGGGATTTGCCGGTCTGCAAGCCTGCAAACGAGAAAGGAGCGTCTAGCTCCGCCCTTTCATCGGGTCACTGATCGGATAAAATCAGCCTCTTCCCGGGATAGCGTTACCCTCCCCTCATGCGCTGCATAAATGCACAGTTCGCTGCAATATCGCAGCACTCGAACATTCAGCACGCCTTGAACCCCCATGTTCTCCGGCGTGTGAGTTGGCATGCGATATGCCCCTTTACTTAGAGCCTGGGTTTGAGCCAGGTCCCCCTAAGCCAAAATCGAGCCGATCGACCGATGGATATCCTGAATTTGCTGGCCACCAAAGCCCAGCCCCTTTCCAGCACCGCGAGTGCCGACGGGCAACTCGTCAGCCTGTCCGCCAGCCTCAGTGATCAATTGGGTTATGCGCCTGAAGAGCTGCTGCATCAGCCGATCGAACGCATCTACAGCGTCGAGTCGGTGCGGGTGTTGCAATCGTTGTTTGCCAACCCGCCCGCCGACGAGCAAATCCACAGCCTGGAGCTGAACCTGATTCGCCACAACGGCGGCCTTTTGCAGGTGGTCGCCTGTGGCGTGCTGGAGTGGCGTTCGGTGCAACCGGCGCGTCTGCATCTGCTGAAAATTCCGCTCGGCGCGTTGGGACATCGACTGCGGGAGATGCACAACGCCAATGAGGTGATGAGCCAGATGCTGCAGAGCGCCAAGGTCGCGTACTGGTGCATCGAGTTTGCCGAGGCGGTGGACATCAACAATTCCCCGGACGAAATCGTCCGCCAGGTGTTCGAAAACGACTCCCACTGGCGTCTGTGCAACCGTGCCATGGCCGACGTCTATGAGATGCCTTCGGACGTGGATTTCAACCAGCAGCCGGTACGCCTTTACTGGCCGCGCAGCCCTGCCAACGAAGAGTTCGTGCGACGCCTGATCGAAGCCGGGTTCCACGTCGATTGCGCGCTCTCGGTGGACCGTCGTCACGATGGCTCGCCGGCCTATGTGGAAAATGATGTGCGCGCGACCATCGTCAATGGGCACTTGTTGCGGATGTGGGGCAGCATTCGCGACGTCAGTCAGGAGCTGCGCATGCAGCACGACGCGGAGCAGCGCATCGATGCCTTGCGCCGGGTCTTCGACGCGGTGCCGGATGCGGTGCTGGTGATCGATGAACACCTGCAACCGCAATGGCGCAACGCAGCGTTTGAAGAGACCTTCGGCATCACCAATGGCGCCGGGATTGCCCGTCTATTGATCGATAACGCGATGCCCGAACGCACCTGGCATAGCCTGCCCCTGCCCGATCTGAGCGGACGCGACCTGAATTTCAATGTGCACTGCTCGCGCATCCTGATTCGCGAAGGCGTGGCCTGGCGGGTCGCGGTGTTTCGTGAAAGCCGTCAGGGCGTGCGCCGCGCCGAAGAGTTGCACCCATGAAAGACAAGAACCTGCCGCCTACCTTGCAGATGGGTATGCGCTCTTCAGTCAATGTCAGCAGCGAGGTGCTCGGTGGGTTGCTGGAAACACCGGCGCTGCACGCCTTGCTCGACAGCTTCAGCGAAGCGCTGATCGTGACGGACGGTGAAGGCCGGGTGCGATTTCTCAACCTGGCCGCCGAGCGCGTCAACCGATTGTCCAAACAGCAAGCCATCGGGCTGTCGAACAGTGAGTTTTTCCAACGCTCGGCGCTGAATTACGACGACTTGCAGGCCGCGCTGAATCGCGGCGGCAACAGCGCCTTGACGCGCTCGCGGGAAGGTCGGGTTCTGCTCAGCAGCACCCACGCCATCCCCACCGGTGCTTACGAAAAACCGTTCATGATGCTGACCCAGAAAGACTTCGACGCCAGCACCCCGCAGCGTCGGGCTTCGCTGAGCAGCCGGCCGGTCGAACCGCAAGGCCTGCGCGATCCCCAAGACAACGCCCTGCACTTGTCACCGCAACTGTCGAGCATCGCCGACACCGGCGTGCGCGCGTTCCGCCGCCGTGCGCGGTTGTTGCTGCTGGGTGAACCCGGCGTGGGCAAGACCGCCATTGCACGTCACATTCACCGTGCCGCCGGTTGGGGCGATCGCCCGTTTATTCACGTCAACTGCGGGAGCATTCCGGAGAGTCTGTTCGAGTCGGAGATGTTCGGCTACGAGCGCGGGGCTTTTACCGGCGCGTTGCAGGGTGGCAAGCAAGGCTATATCGAGGCGGCTTCGGGCGGGACGTTGTTCCTCGACGAGATCGGCGAAATCCCCCTGCATGTGCAGGCCAAGCTGTTGAAGTTCCTTGAGGACAGCACCATCCAGTCGGTGGGCTCGCCGCTGAGCAAGACGGTCCAGGTGCAGGTCATTGCGGCCACCAACAAGGACCTGCGGCATCTGGTGAGCACCGGGGAGTTTCGCGCCGATCTCTACTATCGCCTGGCGGTCCTGCCGGTGGAAATTCCGCCGCTGCGCCAGCACCGGGGCGACTTGCCGTTTCTCATCGACATCCTGCTGAGCCGCATCAACGGTGATCGCGAACCGTCGCTGAGCCTGTCCGCCGGTTGCCGTAAGCGGCTGATGAGCTATGACTTCCCGGGCAATATCCGCGAGCTGGTGAATATCTTCGAACGGCTGGCGGTCCTCGCCGACGATGAAGCGCAGGAGCATCATCTGCCGGCCGAACTGCTTGAGCCGACGCGCCCTCAGGAGCATCTGCCCTCCTCCATCGCGGATGATGAACAGCAAGATTCGGAGCAGAACCTCAAGCTTCAGGTCCAGCATTTCGAACGCCAGGTCATCCTCCGCGCCGTGCACCTGTGTGGCAGCAAACGCAAGGCTGCCCAGCATCTGGGCATCGACATTGGGACGCTGATTCGCAAGCTTCAGCGGGACTGAATCCCCTACGCTGCCGGGTCAGCCAAAGTGCAGTCTCTGTGGGAGCGGGCTTGCTCGCGAATACAATTTTTCATTCAACATTGATGTCGACTGACACACCGCCTTCGCGAGCAAGCCCGCTCCCACAGGGATTGTGCCCGCCCCCTCGATTTGCAAGAAGCGCTGCAAAAATGCCTACAGCCCTGGTTATTTTTGCCTGTTCACCACGCCCACACTCAAACAAAACCCTTTAGTTTCATGCAGTTATGTTTCTGGCACGACCTGTGCTCCTGCTACTTGCAACCCTCATCGTGGGTCTTCGCATCTAGGCCGGCTTTCATCAGCTGAGCCGGTAGCCAGGAGGAATAATAAGAATGTTGATTACCGGGATCAAAAGCCGACCGGTCTATGACCGGTTGCAACCGCTGCCGGGAGGTATCCGGCACATCATTGCCGGTCAAGGCAGCGGCGGTCGCGCCATGTTGCGCTTGTTGGGCGAGATGGCCGGGCTGGATCGACCAATCACCCTGCTGTACTCCCAGGAGTCTTTTTCCGGCCAGGATTTCCTCGCCGAATTACAGCAGCACCCTGAGCATCCACTGCACGTACATGCGACCAACCAGGCATTGATCGACGAGCTGAAAAAACTGCTCGGCGAGGCGCGCATGGGCACCCGGCTGTACCTCGCCGGTTCGGAGAGTTTCCTGGGCAGCGCCATGCAAGTGGCCACGCATTACGACCTCAACCGCGACGAAGTGCTGCGCGAGCATTCCGGCACGCTGGTGCGCCGCGTCTGGTGCGTGCACTGCGACACCTACACCGAAAACGTCACCCAACGTGTTTATGACTGCCCCGGTTGCGGCGTGACGCTGGTGGTGCGCGATCACTATTCCCGGCGACTGGCGGCCTTTCAGGCGGTCAAGGCCGATGCCGAAGTGCCGGGTGAATTACCGCAAGCCGAGGAGCTCGACACATGAGCCAGAACAACGGGACTTTGAATCTGCGAGTGGCCCGAATCGAATCGGTGACCCCGGAAATCAAGCGCTTCACCCTGGTGTCACCGACCGGTGCGCACCTGCCGGCGTTCTCCGGCGGAAGTCATGTCGTGGTGCTGATCGCCAACGAACACAACACCTTGCGCAACCCTTACTCGCTGCTGAGTTCGCCCTACGACACCAGCAGTTATCAGATTGCCGTGCGCCGGGTGGACAGCGGTCGTGGCGGCTCGATAGCGCTGCACGACAACGTCGGTGAAGGCGATCTGATCGAGGTCACGCCGCCGGTCAACCTGTTTCCGCTGATCAAGCAGGCGCGCTTGCACCTGTTCATCGCCGGCGGTGTCGGGATCACGCCGGTGATTTCCCAGCTGGAAGAGTTGCGCCTGAGCAAGGTGCCCTTCGAACTGCATTACGCGGTGCGCGGCGAGGACCATGCGCGACTCGGCAAGGAACTGCAGGCCACCTACGGCGAGCAGGTCCATGTGTATCGCAAGGGCGTCGAATCGCGCATGGACATCGGCCAAATCCTCGCCGACCGCCCGCTCGGCAGCCACGTGTATGTGTGCGGCCCGGACAGCATGATCGACGCCACGCTGGCCTGCGCCCGAGACCTCGGCTGGACCGATAGCCATGTGCATTTCGAACGGTTCCTTGAGCAAAGCAGCGGCGGCGAAGCCTTCAGTTTCACCCTCGGTCGCAGCGGCGCAACCATCGAGGTTTCGCCCGACCAGACCATGCTCGAAGCGGTGGAAGCCGCCGGCTACACCATGCCCTACCTGTGTCGCGGCGGCGCCTGTGGCCATTGCGAAACCGAAGTACTGGAACTCGACGGCGAACTGCTGCACAGCGATGACTGGCTGTCCGACGAAGACAAAACCAGCCGCAAGAAAATCATGCCCTGCGTATCCCGCGCCAAGTGCAATCGCCTGGTCATTGACCTCTGATCGACGGAGAAAAATAACAATGAATATCAAATTCAATCCCGACGAAACCTATCGCGACGACTACACCTTCGCCAACAGCCCGGAAACCATCGCCCGCGCGCCCTTCCCGTTCCCCGATGACGACTACATGTACTCGATGAACCTCGAGCCCCATGTGTCAGTGGGCGATGGTGCGTTTCGCGCCGCGTTCGATATCGACGAGCACTACATCAGCGAGTGCCGGGACCGCGCCATCACCCTGGAGAAAGATCCGGGCATGCACTACGTCTCGGCGCCGCACATGATGGAGGCGCAATGGGATTTGCTGGAATTGATCATGGAGTCCTACGCCCGGGACTATCCGCAGTACTTCAGCCTGGCGCGTGAAGGTCGGCAATGGCACTGGACCAATCGTCTGCTGGACATCGACGACCACTTCACTTTCGGTGACCCTACCACCCTGCCCTACGAGCCGATGGAGTACGTGACCCGTCAGGCCCAGGGTGACTGGGTATTGCAGGAAGAGCGCGACGGCACGCTGTACTGGGGCGCCGGGATTGCCACCCAGCGCGCCGATTACTCGCTGCGTTTCAACCTCGGCATGAGCTGGGAAGAATTCCACGGCCCGGTGCCGCTGGTGAAAGAAATCGGCATGCTCGACCGTGCGCTGAAGTTCCTGTTGCGCTTGCGCACCGGCCATCCGGTGCGGCGCCTGAACTGGTCGCTGACCGTCAACCCGCGCCTCGAAGTCTCGGCCGAAAGCCTGCCGGAATGGGCACCGGATCGCACCATCGTGACCGCGCAAAACGCCGGCAAGCTGATTTACCTGCGCATCGAGTTGCAACCGCTGCATCGCCTGCCGCGCAGCAACGCCATTGTCTTCCCGATTCGCACCTACCTGCTCAGCCTCGAAGACATCGCCACCAACCCGGCCTGGGCGCGACGCATGCATCGGGTATTGCGCGATTTGAACCAGCAACTGGTCGACTACAAAGGCTTCAGTCGTTATCGCGATGCTGCGGTGGAATGGCTTTCGCAGTACGACGATGGGCGTGATGCCGAGACCAAGAAACAGGCATAGAAAATGTGAGCACTGCGCCCCTGTGGGAGCGGGCTTGCTCGCGAAGAAGCCATCACATTCAACATTTGTGTTGGCTGACACACCGCTTTCGCGAACAAGCCCACTCCCACATAGGGTTGGCGGTGAACGTACTAACAATAAGCTCGACACGAGCATCGGCGGGCCAACCCGCCAGCACTGCAATCCAACTGCCATTGATAATGAGGAAATAAAATGAGTGGCTCATCCAATACGCGTGCAAGCGCCAGCGCCGATCAGGACGCGGAACAACTCCGCGCCCTCGGTTACAGCTCGGATTTCAATCGAAGCATGAGCCTGTGGGAGAACTTCTCCCTGGGCTTTACCTACCTGTCGCCGGTGGTCGGCGTCTACACCTTGTTCGGTTTGTGCCTGGCCGCTGGCGGCCCGCCGATGTTCTGGTCCTATTTGCTGATCGGCGCCGGGCAACTGTTGGTGTGCCTGATCTTCGGTGAAATCGTTTCGCAGTTCCCGATTTCCGGTGGTGTCTATCCGTGGGCGCGTCGTCTGGTGGGCAAGCGCTGGGCGTGGATGGTCGGCTGGGTGTATGCGTGGGCCTTGTGCGCCACCATTGCCGGTGTTGCAGTAGGTGCGGGGCCGTATCTGGCGATCATGCTGGGCTTCAATCCCGGTCCCGAAGCCAATATCTATATCGCCCTGACGATCATCCTGCTCTCGACCTGCCTCAATCTGGTGGGCACCAAACTGCTGGCGCGGGTGGCGATGTTCGGCTTTCTCTGCGAGCTGGTCGGGGCGATTCTCGTCGGCGGCTACCTGCTGATCTTCGAGCGTCATCAGCCGTTCAGCGTGCTGTTCGATACCTTTAACCTTGAAGTCAACGGCTCGTATTTGCCGGCGTTCCTCGCCGCGTCCCTGGCCGGTCTGTTCCAGTACTACGGTTTCGAGGCCTGCGGCGATGTCGCCGAAGAAACCCCGAACCCGGGCAAGCGCATTCCCAAAGCCATGCGCATGACCATTTACATTGGTGGTGCGGCGGCGATGTTCGCCTGCCTGGCGCTGATCCTCTCGGTGCCGGACATGGCCAAGGTCCTGGCCGGTGAAGACACTGACCCGGTGGCTACCATCCTGGCCAACGCGTTCGGCCCGGTCGGTTCGCGGCTGGTGATGGCGGTGGTGATGGTGTCCTTCATCTCTTGCGTATTGAGTCTGCAGGCCGCAGCCAGCCGTCTGTTGTTCGCCTATGCCCGGGACGAAATGATCGTCGGCAGCTCGTTGCTCAAGCGCCTGTCGGCCAACCATGTGCCGTCGTTCGCGCTGCTGATCAGCGGGCTGGTACCGGGAGCGATTGTCTGCCTCGGGATGTTCATGGCCGATGCCGTGGCGACCATCGTCGGCTTCGCGGCGATTGGCATCTACGTTGCGTTCCAGTTGATTGTCATCGCGGCATTGATCGCCCGCGCCAAGGGCTGGCGCCCGAACGGGCAATTCACCCTCGGTGCCTGGGGCCTGTGGGTGAACCTGGCCGCGCTGGTCTACGGCCTGTGCGCCATCGTCAACATGGTCTGGCCGCGTTCTCCGGATGCGCCGTGGTACATCAACTATTCGATGATCCTGACCACCCTGGTGGTGATGGGCGCCGGCGTTGTTTACATGCTGCTGGGCAAACCCTACGACAAAGGCACGGCTCCTTCGGGCGATGCGTGGAAGTTTTCCAAACCGGTTGCCACGCCTGCTGATCTGGCCGGTGCGTCGGTAAACAGATCGACAATCTGACAACTCATTTTCACTGTGGAAACCGAGTCAATGTGGGAGCGGTTTCCATAGAAGAACAATAGCTTCGAAGAGGACAATGCCATGCAAACCAAACTCTTGATCAACGGCCAACTCGTGGACGGTGAAGGTCTGAGCCAACCTGTATTCAATCCTTCACTGGGCCGGGTGCTGATAGAAATCAACGAAGCCAGTGAAGCCCAGGTCGACGCCGCCGTGCGCGCCGCCGATGCCGCGTTCGATAGCTGGTCGCAAACCCCGCCGAAAGAACGCTCGCTGCTGCTGCTCAAACTCGCCGACGCCATCGAAGCCCATGGCGAAGAGCTGGCCAAACTGGAATCGGACAACTGCGGCAAACCCTACAGCGCCGCGCTGAACGACGAGATTCCGGCGATTGCCGACGTGTTCCGCTTCTTCGCCGGCGCCAGCCGTTGCATGAGCGGTTCGGCGGGCGGTGAATACCTGCCCGGCCATACCTCGATGATCCGCCGCGACCCGGTGGGCGTGATCGCCTCCATCGCGCCGTGGAACTACCCGCTGATGATGGTCGCCTGGAAAATCGCCCCGGCCCTGGCCGCGGGTAATACCGTGGTGCTCAAGCCGTCGGAACAAACCCCGCTGACCGCGCTGCGCCTGGCCGAACTGGCGTCGGAAATCTTCCCGGCCGGCGTACTCAACCTGGTGTTCGGTCGGGGTCCTACCGTGGGCAGCCCGCTGGTCACCCACCCGAAAGTGCGCATGGTGTCGTTGACCGGTTCGATCGCCACTGGCGCAAACATCATTTCCAGCACCGCCGACAGCGTCAAACGCATGCACATGGAGTTGGGCGGCAAGGCGCCGGTGATCATCTTCGACGACGCGGATATCGACGCCGCGGTGGAAGGCATCCGCACCTTCGGTTTCTACAACGCCGGCCAGGACTGCACCGCCGCCTGCCGCATCTATGCCCAGGAAGGCATCTACGAGAAATTTGTCGAGAAGCTCGGCGCAGCGGTCAGCAGCATCAAGTACGGGTTGCAGGATGATCCAGCGACCGAACTCGGGCCGCTGATCACCGCGCAACACCGCGACCGCGTGGCCGGGTTTGTCGAACGCGCCGTGGCACAGCCGCACATTCGCTTGATCACTGGCGGCAAGGCGGTGGACGGCAATGGTTTCTTCTTCGAACCGACGGTGCTGGCGGACGCGCAACAGGATGACGAGATCGTCCGTCGCGAAGTGTTCGGGCCGGTGGTGTCAGTGACCAAGTTCACCGACGAAGCGCAAGTGCTGGGTTGGGCCAACGATTCAAACTATGGCCTGGCGTCGTCGGTTTGGACCTCGGATGTCGGCCGCGCCCATCGCCTGTCGGCGCGGTTGCAGTACGGCTGCACCTGGGTGAACACGCACTTCATGCTGGTCAGCGAAATGCCCCATGGCGGTCAGAAACTGTCCGGGTACGGGAAAGACATGTCGATGTACGGGCTGGAGGACTACACCGTGGTGCGGCATGTGATGTTCAAGCATTAAAAGCTTCGCGAGCAAGCCCGCTCCCACAGGTGACCGCATTCCTCTGTGGGAGCGGGCTTGCTCGCGAATGGCCGCGCCGCCAACTCTAAAGTCTTTACAATGTTCTCTGGCTGTTACCAATGCCTTTGGCGATATCAATCCCCCAATCCAGCGCAGCTTCCATGTCCAGCATATGCGGTCTTGGATTGTGGTCCTCATCGATGACCGAGCCGTCCGGCCGGTAAACACCGATGAACATCCCCAGCGAACCATCCCTCAATATCTCGGCTTTTACCTCGATCTTGCATCCATTCGACAGCGTTTCCGTGTGGACCATATGGCGTTCAGTCATTGCCGTACTCCTCTCGTCGTTGATACCCGAGTCGTGTCTGCATCTATTGTCATGCTAGCTCAGCGGAGAATTCCCCATCCCCACAGAAAATCCGGTCGTCCGAATCTGGTAAGTGTCGGCGATGCCTGTGTTGCAAAATGCCCATCGTCACCCGTTACGCATCCCAGGAGGCGAACATGGAGTCTGTCGAACCCTTTTTCCGCGACGCCGGCGCGGGTCCGGGGGTCGTCTGTTTTCACGCCAACGCGAGTAACTCGGCACAGTGGAGGGGCTTGCAGGAACTGCTGGCCGCCAGATTTCGAGTGCTGGCGCTCGATTCCTTTGGCGCCGGCAAGAGCTCGGCATGGCCCGCCAATCGGGTTATCACGCTCAGCGACGAAGCAGCCTTCGCAGAGCCCGTTCTCGCCAGGGCGGACCAATCGTTGGTGCTGGTCGGCCATTCTTATGGCGCCGCGGTGGCATTGATGGCTGCGCTCCTGAACCCCAAGCGAGTGCGCGCCCTCGCCCTGTATGAACCGACCTTGTTTGCGCTGCTGGACGCCGAAACGCCGCCCCCCAATGAGGCGGACGGTATTCGCCAGGCCGTGGCCCAGGCCGGGCTCGCCCTAGATGCCAACGACCCGGACACCGCGGCCGAACGCTTCATTGACTATTGGATGGGTGCCGGCGCCTGGGAGCAGACACCGGAACAACGCAAACCCTCCATCCGTGCCGCCATAGTCAACGTTCAGGGCTGGGGCCACGCATTGTTCACCGAGCCGACGCCCCTGCATGCGTTTCGCTCACTTGAGGTCCCGGTGCTCTACATGGTGGGCGCAAAGTCACCAGTGTCTTCCCTCGGCGTGGCGCGGCTGCTGACCCGTACGCTGCCGAACGTCGAAGTTGTTACGTTCGAAGAACTCGGCCATATGGGGCCGGTCACGCATCCGGAGCAGGTCAACCGGGTCATCGCGCAATTCGTCGAGCAAAGCTGAGCCGGGGGGCCTGCGAGGGCCCATTTCACTGCAAATGAATCTGCCGAGACAGCGGCGTAATGCCACCTATACTACAAGCCACCTTTCCCCCGGGGTCTGCATTCCCAACAATAAAAAGCAGAGGTGGAACATGATCTGGCAGCAAATCTACGATCCGTTCAATAACGCGGTGCTTTCAACCCTCATGGCGGCGGTGCCGGTCGTGGTGATGCTGGCGGCCCTGGCGTTTTTCCATATCAAGGCGCATCTGGCGGCACTGCTTGCCCTGGCCTCGGCGCTAGTGATTGCGATCTTCGCCTTCGACATGCCTGCCGACATGGCCGGCTCCGCCGCGCTCTACGGCGCCGCCAATGGTTTGCTGCCGATTGGCTGGATTGTACTCAACATCATTTTCCTCCACCGACTGACCACCGAGAACGGCTCGTTCAAGGTTCTGCAGGATTCGCTGGCGCGGGTGACCGACGACCGACGCCTGCAATTGCTGCTGATTGCCTTCTGCTTCGGGGCTTTCTTCGAAGGCGCCGCCGGTTTTGGTACGCCGGTGGCGGTGACCGGGGCGATTCTGATCGGGCTGGGCTTCTCGCCGCTGGCCGCGTCCGGCCTGGCGTTGATCGCCAACACCGCACCCGTGGCATTCGGTGCCCTGGGCACGCCCATCATTACCCTGGCCAAAGTCACCGGGCTGGATGAAATGGAGCTGTCGATGATGGTCGGCCGGCAATTGCCGTTTTTCTCGGTGATCGTGCCGTTCTGGTTGATCTGGGCCTTTGCCGGTTGGCGCAAGATGCTGGAAATCTGGCCAGCCATCCTGGTCGCCGGGGTCAGTTTCGCCATCCCGCAATTCATCGTGTCCAACTATCACGGGCCGATGTTGGTGGACGTGATCGCTGCACTGATTTCCATGGCCTGCCTGACCGGCTTCATCAAGGTCTGGAAACCGGCCACCATCCATACCTCCGCGGCCCTGTCCGGGCGCGTCGACAACTCCAAAATCGCCGAAGAGCATGACGAGAAACCCGTGGCCAGCGCGGCGTTTGCCAGCGATGCCAAACCTGCGGTGATGCGCGCCTGGATGCCGTGGATCATCCTCACGGTCTTCGTCTTCGCCTGGGGCACCCAGAGCTTCAAAAACCTGTTCGATACCCGCCCGGCGATGGATCCGGTCACCAACTCGGCCAAACTCGACCCTACGGGCAAGCCGATGCGCGAAGCGAACCCGATCTTTGCCCCGACCCTGACCTTCACCACCATTCACCAACAGATCGAGAAAGTCCCACCGGTGGTGCCTACCGCTAAAACCGAGGAAGCGATCTACAAGTTCAACTGGTTCACCAGCACCGGTAGCGGCATCCTGCTGTCGGCAATCCTCGGCGGCTTGCTGATGGGCTATTCGATTCCGCAACTGATCCACCAGTACCTGCGAACGATCTGGGTCGTGCGCTACTCGCTGATCACGATCGTGGCCATGCTCGCCCTCGGTTTCCTCACACGCTATTCAGGACTGGACGCCACCATGGGCCTGGCCTTCGCCGCGACGGGCATCTTCTACCCCATGTTCGGCACCCTGCTCGGCTGGCTCGGCGTCGCGTTGACCGGCTCGGACACGGCGTCTAACGTGCTGTTCGGCGGCTTGCAACGGGTCACCGCCGAACAACTGGGGCTCAGCCCGGTATTGATGGCCGCCGCCAACAGCTCCGGCGGGGTCATGGGCAAGATGGTCGACGCCCAGTCCATCGTGGTGGCCTCCACCGCCACGCGCTGGTACGGCCATGAAGGGGAAATCCTGCGTTACGTGTTCTTCCACTCCATCATCCTGGCGATTCTGGTCGGTGGCCTGGTGACGTTGCAGGCGTATGTGTCGCCGTTCAGCCTGATGGTTGTGGGCGGGAAATAATCGGGGCAAAGCTGTGCGCCATGTCCGGGTTCAATGCCCGGGCATGGCCAGGCTTTACGCCCACCCCTCAAGCCGCAACGTGGCTCGCACCAATCGCTGTTCTTCGCCTTCGATTTCCTTGAGGTTTTCGCAAATGCTCTGGATATGCGCGATGGCCGCCTTGCGCGCCTGCTCCGGCATGCGACCGGTCACGGCGTTGTAGAGCCGTGCGTGGTGGCGGTCGATCTGGCGTTTTTGCGTTTCGCGGTGGTAGAGATTGTTGACCGAGGCGAACACCGTGCTCAACAGCAAATCCGTCAGCGAGCGCAAGGTCTGCACCAGCACCGGGTTATGCGAGGCCTCGCAGATTGCCAAGTGAAACGCATGATCGAGCCGGGCATGGGCGGACGCGTCCAGCGAACGGCTGTGGGCGTCGAGCAACGCCTCATAGGCGCGGGTGATCAGGACAAAATCGGCGTCCGTGCCACGCAGGGCTGCCAGGCGCGCGGACTCGCCTTCGAGCAGGCTGCGGACTTCGAACAAATCGTAGAGCGTGCGTGGCTGCGAGCTGAACAAATGCATCAGCGGTGACGCGGCACCGTGGCCCGACAGGTCGGCAACGAATGACCCTTTGCCTTGCTCCGTCTTGATAATCCCCCGCGCACGCAACAGCTTCAGCCCCTCGCGCAGGGCGGTGCGGGATACACCGAGTTTTTCAGTCAGGCGGCGCTCCGATGGCAGCAGTTGCCCGGTCTTGAGCACCCCATCCACGATCAGCCGCTCAATGCGCTCGCAGACCACGTCGGCAACTTGCGGATTACGGCCCGTTTCTACGTTGTCCATTCGAACCTCCAACTGGTACGACCAGTTTCAACACCAGAATCAAGCACGCCCAATTAATAACTTAACTATTTGTTTTAACTAATCTTTTTAAACCTATAAAAAATAAAACGATTAAAAAACTGGTTCGACCAGTCAAACAACGCATAGACAGTAGATCGCCTCGGGCCAATCATGCAAGTGAGCAATATCCGGATTACACACCTCTAATAAAAACACCCGGAGTGTCGTGCACCGATGAACATTCTCTACGATGAACGCGTCGATGGCGTTCTGCCCGACGTCGACAAAAGCGCCCTGTTGCAGGCCCTGCAAACGCAGATGCCTGAGCTGGAAATCCTGTATCAGCCGGAAGAGCTCAGACCGTACGAATGCGACGGCCTGTCGGCGTATCGCACCACGCCCATGCTGGTGGTGCTGCCGCGTCACATCGAGCAGGTCCAGGGCGTGCTGCGGGTCTGCCATGAGCGGCATGTGCCGGTGGTCGCTCGTGGTGCCGGCACTGGTTTGTCCGGCGGCGCCTTGCCGCTGGAGAAAGGCGTGCTGCTGGTGATGGCGCGCTTCAACAACATTCTGCACATCGACCCCGCCGCCCGCACCGCGCGGGTTCAGCCGGGGGTGCGCAACCTGGCGATTTCCCAGGCTGCCGCGCCGTTTGGCTTGTATTACGCGCCGGACCCTTCTTCCCAAATTGCCTGCTCGATCGGTGGCAACGTCGCTGAAAACGCCGGTGGCGTGCACTGCCTCAAATACGGTCTGACCGTGCACAACTTGCTCAAGGTCGACATCCTGACCGTCGACGGCGAGCACCTGGCGCTGGGTTCCCAGGCACTCGATTCCCCCGGCTTCGACCTGCTGGCGTTGTTCACCGGGTCCGAAGGCATGCTCGGGGTGATCACCGAGGTCACGGTCAAACTGCTGCCCAAACCGCAAACCGCCAAAGTGCTGCTGGCAGCGTTCGATTCCGTCGAAAAAGCGGGTCGCGCGGTTGGTGACATTATTGCCGCCGGCATCATCCCAGGCGGCCTGGAGATGATGGACAACCTGGCAATCCGTGCCGCCGAAGATTTTATCCACGCAGGCTATCCGGTCGATGCCGAAGCCATTTTGCTGTGCGAACTCGATGGCGTTGAAGCCGACGTCCACGATGATTGCGACCGCGTGCGCCAGGTGCTGGAACAGGCCGGCGCCACCGAAGTGCGCCTGGCCAAGGATGAAGCCGAACGCGTGCGCTTCTGGGCTGGACGCAAAAACGCCTTTCCCGCAGTGGGCCGCCTCTCGCCGGACTATTACTGCATGGACGGGACGATCCCGCGCCGGGAACTGCCCGGTGTGTTGCAGGCGATCGCGGCGTTATCGACCGAATACGACCTGCGGGTGGCCAACGTTTTCCACGCTGGGGACGGCAACATGCATCCGCTGATTCTGTTCGATGCCAATCAACCCGGTGAGCTCGATCGCGCCGAAGCCCTGGGCGGCAAGATTCTCGAATTGTGCGTAAAAGTCGGCGGCAGCATCACCGGTGAACACGGCGTGGGTCGCGAGAAGATCAATCAGATGTGCGCGCAGTTCAACAGCGATGAGCTGACCGTGTTCCATGCCGTCAAAGCCGCGTTCGATCCGAGCGGTCTGCTCAACCCCGGCAAGAACATTCCGACGCTGCACCGCTGCGCCGAGTTTGGCGCCATGCACGTTCACATGGGTCAGATGCCCTTCCCTGAACTGGAGCGTTTTTGATGCGCAGTGAACACGATATCGACGACAGCGGCACGCTGCTGGAGCAGGTCAACCAGGCGCTGCAAAACGCCACGCCGCTGCGCATCCAGGGCTCCAACAGCAAGTCGTTTCTGGGACGCATCGTGGCGGGTGAAGTACTCGACACGCGCTCGCACCGGGGCATCGTCAGCTATGACCCGACCGAACTGGTGATCACCGTCCGTTGTGGCACGCCGTTGGCGCAATTGGCTGAAGTGCTGGACGCATCGCAGCAGATGCTGCCCTGCGAACCGCCCTCATTCGGTGACGGCGCCACGGTAGGCGGCATGATTGCTTGCGGATTGTCCGGGCCGCGGCGCCCGTGGTCAGGGTCGGTGCGCGATTTCGTTCTCGGGACGCGAGTCATCACCGGACAGGGCAAGCATCTGCGCTTCGGCGGCGAGGTGATGAAGAACGTCGCCGGCTACGATCTGTCGCGCTTGATGGTGGGCAGTTATGGCTCGCTGGGCGTGGTGACCGAGGTGTCGCTCAAAGTCCTGCCCAAACCGCGTCAAGCCTTAAGCATCAGCCTGGAGATGGACAGCGATCGCGCGTTGCTGCGCCTGGCGGAATGGGGGCAGCAACCGCTGCCGATCAGCGCCGCGTGCCACGATGGCGAGCGCCTGCACCTGCGGCTTGAGGGTGGCGAAGGTTCGGTGGCGGCGGCCCATGAGCGGCTGGGCGGCGAGCTGCTGGAGGCTTCGTACTGGCAAGACCTGAACGAACACCGCTTGAGTTTCTTCGATGAGGATCAACCGCTTTGGCGCCTGTCTTTGCCGAATCACACGCCGCGATTGTCCTTGCCCGGTCGGCAACTGATCGACTGGGGCGGTGCCCAGCGCTGGCTCAAATCCAACGCGGAAGCGGCGTTCATTCGTAAGGTCGTCGAAGAGGTCGGCGGGCATGTGACCTGTTACAGCCACGGCCTGATCAACAACCCCTTCCAACCGCTGCCCGCTGCTCTGATGCACTACCACCGGAACCTGAAGCAACAACTCGATCCACGGGGCATCTTCAACCCCGGTCGCCTGTACGCGGAGCTTTGACCCATGCAGACCACCTTGAGTGAACAAGCCCGTCAACTGCCCCGCGCCGAAGAAGCCGAAAGCATTCTGCGCACTTGCGTGCACTGCGGATTCTGCAATGCCACCTGCCCGACCTATCAATTGCTCGGCGATGAACTGGATGGCCCGAGGGGGCGCATCTACCTGATCAAGCAAGTGCTGGAAGGCAACGAAGTCACCCAGAAAACCCAGCAACACCTGGATCGCTGCCTGTCTTGCCGCAATTGCGAAACCACTTGCCCGTCCGGCGTCGACTATCACAACTTGCTGGACATCGGCCGAGCGGTGGTTGATGCCGCGGTGCCGCGCCCACTCGGCCAGCGGATGCTGCGTGAAGGGCTGCGCTCGGTCGTGCCCAATCCCGGGCTGTTCAAAGGGCTGGTCAGCAGCGGTCAAGTGTTCCGCGCCTTGCTGCCTAACACGCTGCAAGTCAAATTGCCGCGCAACGTTTATCCGGCGAAGCCACGACCGACCACCCGCCATACCCGGCAAGTGCTGATGCTCGAAGGCTGTGTGCAACCGAGCCTGTCGCCCAATACCAACGCGGCCGCCGCGCGCGTTCTGGATCGACTGGGGATCAGCGTCACCCCGACTCGCGAGGCCGGTTGCTGCGGTGCTGTGGATTATCACCTGGATGCTCAGGCGGCCGGCCTCGATCGCGCCCGCCGCAACATCGATGCGTGGTGGCCAAGCATTGAAAACGGAGCCGAAGCCATCGTGCAAACCGCCAGCGGTTGCGGGGCTTTCATCAAAGACTATGGGCACTTGCTCAGCACCGATCCGGCCTATGCCGACAAGGCGAAAAAGGTCAGCGCGCTGGCCCGGGATCTGGTTGAAGTGCTGCGCGACGAGCCGCTGGACAAACTCGGCGTACAGAGCTGCCAGCGTCTGGCGTTTCACTGCCCCTGCACCTTGCAACACGCGCAAAAACTCGGCGGCGCGGTTGAAGCGGTGTTGACCAGCCTGGGCTTCAACCTCACGTCCGTTCCCGACAGCCACCTGTGCTGCGGCTCGGCGGGCACCTATTCGCTGACCCAACCCGAACTGTCCCGGCAACTGCGCGACAACAAGTTGAACGCGCTGGAAAGCGGGCATCCCGAAGTCATTGCCACGGCCAATATCGGCTGTCAGTCCCACCTCGACGGTGCGGGCCGAACCCCTGTCAGGCACTGGATCGAACTGGTCGAAGCCGCCTTGCCTTAATCGAACCCTGGAGAATCCCCATGAAAACCAAAGCCGTACTGAGCCAGACCGAAGTCAGCCAGATCCTCGCCGCCGCGCGCACCGAAGCGCAGAACAACCAGTGGGCCGTGACCATCGTGGTTGTCGACGACGGCGGCCATCCCCTGGCCCTTGAACGCCTCGACGGTTGCGCCCCGATTGGCGCCTACATCGCCACTGAAAAGGCACGCACGTCGGCCTTAGGTCGACGTGAGTCCAAGGGCTATGAAGAGATGGTCAACGGTGGACGCCACGCGTTTCTTTCGGCGCCATTGCTGACCTCCCTTGAAGGTGGCGTGCCGATCGTCGTCGATGGCCAGGTGATCGGCGCAGTCGGCGTGTCCGGGGTCAAAGCCGAGCAGGATGCACAAGTGGCCAAGGCCGGCGCGCAATGCCTGAAATGAACTGAACGTAACGCTGTCAGCGCTCGATAAACACCGTGTGATGGAGATACAAAGTGACCGATTTCGTTAACTGCCATGGCCTCCAGGTCGCGCCTGTCCTGCAACATTTCGTTGACGTGGACGTGTTGCCGGGCACCGGACTGGACCCGCAAACCTTCTGGGGTGGTTTCGCTGCCCTGGTGCATGAACTGGCGCCGATAAACCGCGCCCTGCTGGCTGAGCGCGATCGCCTGCAAACCGAACTGGACACCTGGCACCGCGCCCACCCGGGGCCGGTGACCGACATGCCGGCGTATCGCGAGTTCCTGAGCGGGATCGCTTACCTGCAACCACAACCGGCCGACGTCAAGGTCAGCACCGGCAATGTCGATTCGGAAATCAGTGTGCAGGCCGGACCGCAATTGGTCGTCCCGGCAGTCAACGCCCGTTACGCGCTCAACGCTGCCAATGCGCGTTGGGGCTCGCTGTACGACGCGCTCTACGGCACCGACGTGATCCCCCATGACGATGGCGCCGAACCGGGCCGCGCTTACAATCCGCTGCGCGGCGCAAAAGTCATCGCGTTTGCGCGAGCGTTTCTGGATCAGGCGTTTCCCTTGAGCGGCGGTTCACACTCGACAGCGTCCCGTTACCAGATTGAAAACGGAGCCCTGCAAGTCACCTTGAAAGACGGCAGCCAGACCGGCTTGTCGAACGCCGCTCAGTTCATTGGCTATCAAGGCTCGGTCACAGATCCCAAAGCGATCCTGCTGAAGAACAACGATCTGCACGTGGAGATCCAGATTGACCGCCAAAGCGTAATCGGCCAATCCGACGACGCCGGCGTCAAGGACCTGCTGATTGAAGCAGCCCTCTCCACCATCATCGACTGCGAAGACTCGGTGGCGGCGGTGGATGCCGATGACAAGGTGCAGGTGTACCGCAACTGGCTGGGTTTGATGAAGGGCGACCTGAAAGAAGACCTGGAGAAAAACGGCAAGACCCTCACCCGACGCCTCAACCCGGACCGCGAGTACACCGCCGCCGATGGCACGTCACTGACGCTGCACGGGCGTTCGTTGCTGTTCATCCGCAACGTCGGCCATCTGATGACCTGCCCGGCCATTCTCGACAACAGCGGACTGGAAATTCCGGAAGGTATTCTTGATGGTGTGATCACCAGTCTGATTGCCCTGCATGACCTGCAACGCCGCGGCAACTCGCGAACCGGCAGCGTCTACATCGTCAAACCGAAAATGCACGGCCCTGCCGAAGTGGCGTTTGCCGAGCAGCTGTTCAGCCGCATTGAAGACCTGCTCAAGCTCGAACGTCATACCCTGAAAATGGGCATCATGGACGAGGAACGGCGCACCAGCGTCAACCTCAAGGCCTGCATCGCGGCGGCGTCTTCGCGGGTTGCGTTCATCAACACCGGCTTCCTGGATCGCACCGGCGACGAGATGCACACCGCCATGGCAGCGGGCGCGATGCTGCGCAAGGGCGACATGAAAGGCACGCCTTGGATCGAAGCCTATGAACTCAATAACGTGCTGGTCGGCCTGGACTGCAACCTGCGCGGACGGGCGCAGATCGGCAAAGGCATGTGGGCCATGCCGGACCGCATGGCCGATATGCTGCAACAGAAAATCGCCCACCCGAAAGCAGGCGCGAACACCGCGTGGGTCCCCTCGCCGACCGCCGCTACCCTGCACGCGCTGCATTACCACCAGGTCAACGTGCGCTCGGTGCAAGAGTCCCTTGAGCGCACCAATTTCAATGACGTCAGCCAGACGCTACTGGATGGCTTGCTCCGCGTACCCGTCGTGAGCGACAAGCCATGGTCGGCGGAAGAAATTCGTCAGGAAGTCGAAAACAATGCCCAGGGTTTGCTCGGCTACGTGGTGCGCTGGGTCGAACAAGGCATCGGCTGCTCGAAAGTGCCGGACATCCATAACGTGGGCCTGATGGAAGATCGTGCGACCTTGCGCATCTCCAGCCAACACATGGCTAACTGGCTGCAGCACGGGGTGATCACCAAGGACCAGACAATCGAAATGTTGCAGCGCATGGCGCGGGTGGTCGATGAGCAAAACGCTGGCGATCCGGGGTACACGCCAATGGCCGCTGACTTTGAGCAGTCGGTGGCCTTTCAAGCGGCGTGTGCGCTGGTGTTCGAGGGTTGCGCACAACCCAATGGCTATACCGAGCCGTTGCTGCATAAATTTCGGCGGGCGTATAAGCAGTCGAGGACATAAGACGTAAATAGAAGCTTGCCCGCAAGGACGCAGATCCAATGTGGGAGCGGGCTTGCTCGCGAAGACGGTGGTACATCTTTTATTGATGCGACTGATACACCGCTTACACCGCTTACACCGCTTTCGCGAGCAAGCCCGCTCCCACAGGGAACGCGTTTCATTGGGTGATGATAGTGGCAGCCTCAAGCCTCTTTTTTTTGTAAGCAGCTACTCTCGTTAGGTATCGCTCCCGCCATCGCACCGGCAGAGCACTCGACCCGCCCAAGAGGAAGCGCACCGATGACCCGCCTCACTGCGAAAGACTTTGCCCCGGAACTGCTCGAACTGTACGACTACTACGCCCACGGCAAGATCAACCGGCGGGAGTTTCTCGACCGTGCGGCGTTGTTCACGCTGGGTGGTTTGACCGCCGGTGCCCTGCTCGCCGCCCTGAGTCCGAACTATGCGCTGGCCGAGCAAATTGAGTTTACTGACCCGGACATCATTCCCGAATACATCACCTACCCCTCACCCAAAGGCAACGGGCAGGTGCGTGGTTATCTAGTGCGCCCGGCGAAAGCCACCGGCAAGGTGCCGGCCGTGGTGGTGGTGCATGAAAACCGCGGGCTCAATCCTTACATCGAGGATGTGGCCCGGCGGGTGGCCAAAGCGGGCTTTATTGCCCTCGCCCCCGATGGCCTGACCTCGGTAGGTGGTTATCCCGGCAACGATGACAAAGGTCGAGAGCTGCAAGCGAAGGTCGATCCGGAAAAGCTCATGAATGACTTTTTCGCCGCCATCGAGTGGCTGATGAAACATGACGCGACCACCGGAAAAGTCGGCATCACCGGGTTCTGCTACGGCGGTGGCGTCGCCAATGCCGCGGCGGTGGCTTATCCGGAATTGGCGGCGGCCGTGTCCTTTTACGGACGCCAACCCGAGGCAAAAGATGTTGCCCGCATCAAGGCGCCGGTCATGATTCATTACGGCGAACTGGATACGCGCATCAACGAGGGATGGCCGGCCTATGAGAAAGCGTTGAAGGCGGCAGGTACCACGTACGAGGCCTACATCTACCCCGGCGCGAACCATGGCTTCCATAACGACTCCACCCCTCGATACGATGATGCGGCGGCCAGGCTTGCCTGGGACCGGACCTTGGAGTGGTTTAAACGCTATCTTGTTTAACGTCGAACATTGAGCGCCACGGCGGCACGAATGAGCGCCTTCAACGCGTCTTCATCAATCGTGTCGCCCTCGTGCCAATCGATGGCTCGTCGGGTGTTGCCTTCGAGGCTGGCGTTGAACAAACCTGAAGGGTCCTCCAGCGACGCGCCCTTGGCGAAGGTCATCTTCACCGCCTGTTTGTACGTCTCGCCGGTGCAGATGATGCCGCCGTGGGACCACACCGGAACCCCTCTCCACTTCAATTCCTCGACCACGTCGGGGTCGGCCTGCTTGATCAGCGTTCGCAGACGGGCAAGCCTCTCGCCACGCCAATCACTCAACGCCTTGATCTTTGCATCGATCAGTTCAGAGGCAGAGCCTTGCGCCGTTTCTTCCGTTGAGCCGGTCGTTTCCTTCTTCATGTTGGTTCTCGCCTCCTTCGTGATAGCGGTCAGCCACTTCATGGTAGTTGCCGCTCACCTGCCTGCGTAGCCATGGTCGAAGCAAATTCGTATACCATATCTACAACTCAATCCGAACGATCGCCGCCGTGACCCTACCCAAATTCAATGCTCCAGACCTTGGCAATGCGCCTTCGACTTCGGAAATCATTACCCGTCACCTGCGTGACGCCATCGTCGCCGGGCATTTCGCCGAGGACGAGCCGATTCGCCAGGACGACATCGCCCGCCAGTTCAACGTCAGCAAGATTCCCGTGCGCGAAGCCCTCAAGCGCCTGGAGGCCGAAGGCCTGGTGATGTTTCAGCGTAATCGCGGGGCGATGGTCACGCGGGTGTCCGATGCGGAACTGGCGCAAATGTTCGAAGTGCGCATGTTGCTCGAAGACAAGGTGCTGCGCCTGGCCATTCCCAACATGACCGAAGAAACCTTCGCGCGCGCCGAACGCATCTGCCAGGAGTTCATTGGCGAAGATGATGTAGGGCGCTGGGCCGAGCTCAACTGGGAACTCCACGCCTGCCTCTACGAACCGGCGCAACGACCGTTTCTGGTCAGCCTGATCCGCTCGGTCAACGATAAGCTGGAGCGCTACTTGCGCATGCAGATGAGCCTCTCGGCTGGCAAGGATCGCGCCGATCACGAACACCGGGAAATCCTTGCAGCCTGTCGCGCCGGCGACGTGGACCTCGCGGTTAAGCTGCTCGACGAGCACATTGCCGGCGTCTGCAAGACCTTGTTCGAGCACCTGCCCCACAGCCACTGACCGTTCGCCGCACTGTGCCGATTTCGTCATCGGCACTGGTTAAAACCCTCAAGCCGGCAAGCCCTCGCACAGGCCACTCTTTCGTTCACTCATCTGAACGGACGTGGCCCTCCCATGAAACGCATCACAGTGATCGACTCCCACACCGGCGGCGAACCTACCCGCCTGGTGACTGCCGGCTTTCCTGACCTGGGCACCGGCAGCATGGCCGAACGTCGACAGCGGCTGGCCGAGCATCATGATCAATGGCGCGCCGCCTGCGTGCTGGAACCACGGGGTAGCGACGTGCTGGTTGGCGCGCTGCTCTGTGAGCCGGTCGACCCGAGCGCCTGTGCCGGGGTGATTTTTTTCAACAACAGCGGCTACCTCGGCATGTGTGGTCACGGCACCATCGGCCTGGTGGCATCGCTGGCGCATTTGGGCAAGATCGGCGCGGGCGTGCACAGCATCGAAACACCGGTGGGCACGGTGCAGGCGACCTTGCACGACGACGGTTCGGTCAGCGTGCGCAACGTGCCCGCCTACCGTTACCGCAAGGCGCTGACGTTGCAGGTGCCAGGTGTCGGCGAGGTGGTCGGTGATATTGCCTGGGGTGGTAACTGGTTCTTTTTGATCGCCGAGCACGGCTTGCAGATTGCCGGCGACAACCTCGATGCGCTAACCGTCTACACCTACGCCGTGCAGCAAGCACTGGAGCTTCAGGGCATCCGCGGCGAAGACGGCGGGCTGATCGACCACGTCGAGTTGTTCGCCGATGACAATCACGCCGACAGCCGTAACTTTGTGCTCTGCCCCGGCAAAGCCTACGACCGCTCACCCTGCGGCACCGGCACCAGCGCCAAACTGGCGTGCCTGGCAGCCGACGACAAGTTGCAACCGGGACAGATTTGGCGTCAGGCCAGTGTCATCGGCAGCGAGTTCGAGGGCTCCTACGAAATCCATGGCGAGCGCATCGTGCCGACTATTCGCGGTCGTGCTTATATCAGCGCCGAAGCCAGCCTGATCATCGAACAGGACGATCCGTTCGCCTGGGGCATCCGCCCATGAGCGAGGGCCGGGTGGCCGATATCATCGTGATAGGCGCCGGCATCATTGGCGCCGCGTGTGCCCAGGCGCTGGCTCGCCGTGGCTTGCGCGTGCTGGTGCTCGACGCCGGCCTGCCCGGGGCGACGGCGGCGGGCATGGGCCACTTGTTGGTTCTCGACGACAACCCGGCAGAGCTGGCGCTCAGTCAACACTCCCTGCAACGCTGGCGCGAACTGGCGCCGTCCCTGCCCGACGCCTGCGCCTACCGCAGCAACGGCACGCTCTGGCTGGCGGCCAACACTGAAGAAATGGCGGTCGCCCAAAGCAAATACCACAACCTGCAGGAACACGGCGTGGCCTGCGAGCTGATCACCGGACAAGGCTTACGCCAGCGCGAACCGGAATTGCGCCAGGACCTGGAAGGCGGCCTGCTGATCAAGGGCGACGGCATTCTCTACGCCCCGGCGACCGCACGCTGGATGCTCGACGCACCCAACATCAGCCAACGCCAGGCGCGGGTCAGCGAAGTCGATGGCAACCGCGTGCGCCTCGACGACGGCCACTGGCTGAGCGCCGATGCGGTGATCCTGGCCAACGGCATCCAGGCTAACGAACTGTGCCCCGAGTTGCCGATCGAGCCGAAGAAAGGGCACTTGCTGATCACCGACCGTTACCCCGGAAAAGTCACCCACACCCTGGTAGAACTCGGCTACGTCACCAGTGCTCACAACGCCAGTGGCCCTTCGACGGCGTGCAATATCCAGCCCCGGACGACCGGGCAAATGTTCATCGGCGCCTCGCGACAATTTGGCACCACCGACCCGCAAGTTGAGGGCTGGATGCTGGCGAAAATGCTCAGGCGCGCGACCGACTACATGCCGGGGCTGGCGCAGCTCAACGGCATCCGCGCCTGGACCGGTTTTCGCGCAGCGAGCCCCGACGGCCTGCCGCTGGTGGGCCAGCATCCACACCGCAAAGGCTTATGGCTGGCGGTGGGTCATGAGGGGCTGGGCGTGACGACCGCCCCCGGCACGGCCGACTTGCTGGTTGCGCAGATGTTCGACGAAACGCCGCCACTGACTGCGCAACCGTATCTGCCGCAACGATTTCTCAAGGAGCCTGTGTATGCCTGAATTGCTGCTGGACGGCCAAGCCCTGAAGGTTGTCGAAGGCACCAGCGTCGCTGCCGCATTGGCGCTGGGCGGGGACGGTTGCAGTCGCACATCGGTCAGTGGCCAGCGTCGCGCACCGCTGTGCGGCATGGGCATTTGTCAGGAGTGCCGAGTGACCATCGACGGTCGGCGGCGCCTCGCTTGCCAGACACTGTGCCGTGACGGCATGAAGGTGGAGACTCAAGCATGAGCGAATACGCCGATCTATTGATCATCGGTGCCGGTCCCGCCGGCATGGCCGCCGCACTCGCCGCAGCACCCAGCGATGCCCGCATCGTGATGCTCGACGACAACCCGTTGCCCGGTGGGCAAATCTGGCGTGACGGGCCCCAGGCCAGCCTGCCTGATCAGGCGCGTCAGATGCGCGAGCGACTGGAGGCTTGCAGAAACATCCACTGCCACTCCGGCACCCGGGTGATCGCCTGCGCCGGCCCGAAACAACTGCTGGTGGAAGACGCCGATCACGGCTGGTTGATCGCCTACGACAAACTGATTCTGTGCACCGGCGCCCGCGAATTGCTGCTGCCCTTCCCCGGCTGGACGCTACCCGGCGTGACCGGCGCGGGCGGCCTTCAGGCATTGATCAAGGGCGGCTTGCCGGTGCAGGGCGAGCGTGTTGTGGTCGCCGGCAGCGGACCGTTATTGTTGGCCAGCGCCGCCACCGCGAAACACAACGGCGCCCGGGTGCTGCGCATCGCCGAACAGGCCTCCACCGCCGCCATCGCCGGGTTCGCCGCGCAACTGCCCCGCTGGCCGAACAAACTGATGCAGTCGTTCACGTTATTCGACCGTCATTACCGCAGCGGGACTTACGTTCTGGCCGCGTTGGGCAATGAGCGGCTGCAAGGTGTGCGCCTGCAACAACAGGGCAAAATCGTCGAACTGGAATGTGATCGCCTGGCCTGTGGCTTCGGTCTGATTCCCAACACCCAGCTCGGCCAGGCCCTGGACTGTGCCGTCGATGGCACTGCACTGGCGGTCGATGCCTGGCAGGCCACCACCCGAGTCGACCACTATGCGGCGGGTGAATGCACCGGTTTTGGTGGCAGTGAACTGGCATTGGTCGAAGGCGCCATCGCTGGCCACGCAGCAGTCGGTGACAATGAAGCGGCTCGACGATTGTGGACACGCCGAGCGCGCTGGCAGGGTTTCGCCAACGCCCTGAATAAAGCCTTCGCCCTCAACCCGCAACTCAAGTCGCTGGCGCAGGCCGACACCCTGGTGTGCCGCTGCGAAGACGTACCCTATGCGGCGCTGATCGGGCACGCTGACTGGCGCGAGGCCAAGCTGGCCAGCCGCTGCGGCATGGGCGCCTGCCAGGGCCGAGTGTGCGGCGGCGCAGTGCAGCACTTGTTCGGCTGGCAACCTTCAACGCCGAGGCCTCCGTTCAGCCCGGCGCGGATCGAGACCTTGTTGTGCCTGGACGACACCCCGCCGGCCTGAATGCCGGCCTGGGGCTTTCGGGACCGCCGTCGAGTCTCTATGATCCCGAGGATTGCCACCAGACGCCCAGCGCCATGTATGCCTCGCTCACCACCTTCAAACCCTGCGACCTGCCGGCCCTGCTGAGCAGTCTGCAACCGATCGCGCCGCTGCTCGATACCCTGTCGGACGTGGTGTTTTTCATCAAGGACAGCGAGGCCCGCTACGCCTTCGTCAACCAGACCCTGGCCCGGCGCTGTGGCTTCAAACACAGTGACGAGCTGCTTGGGCGCACCGCCGACATGGTCTTCCCCGAGCGCTTCGGCCCGCTCTACACCGAGCAGGATCGACGGGTGCTGTCCAGCGGGCGCGAACTGGCTGACCAACTCGAACTGCACCTCTATTACGGTAATCAGCCGATCTGGTGTCTGACCCACAAACTCGCTTTGCGCGACCTGCAGGGTCGCATTGTCGGACTGGCTGGCATTTCCCGCGACCTCCAATTGCCGCAGTCCAACCATCCCGCGTTCCAGAAACTCGCCGCCGTGGATGCGCATATCCGCAGCCACTTCGCCCGCCCCATCAGCCTCGCCGAATTGACAGCGATCGCCGGGTTTTCCGTGGCGCAACTGGAGCGTCACTGCAAGCGAGTGTTCCAACTCACCCCACGGCAAATGATTCACAAGGCACGTTTGGAAGAGTCTTCGCGACTGTTGCTGCACACTGACCTGCCCATCACCGAGATCGCCCTGCGCTGCGGTTACACCGACCACAGCGCCTTCAGCCGGCAGTTTCGCGCCTTGACCAGCCTGGCGCCCAGTCAGTATCGCGACAGCCGTCGCTGACACCGGTCGAGTGTTCCTTTAAGGGGCGTCACGCGCACCGTTGCTCCCTTCTGTAACACCGGCCCGAAACAGGCCCCGCTCGCCCCCGCTGCTCCCTTGACCCTGCAAGACCCCTAACTCAAGGGTTGGCAAATAATTCCTGTCCCGGTTGGAAAACAGGCACGCTCATTGCTAATCTAATATCGTATACGAAATTCACAATACGATATCTAACAGCACATTCCGACCACGAGGCCTCTATGAAAAACCCTGCACTTGCCGTAGCCCTCAGCGCTGTTCTCAGTACTTCCTTCATCGCCACCGCCCAGGCCGACAAGCTCGACGACATTATTGGTTCGGGCAAGCTGCGCTGCGCCGTGACCCTGGATTTCCCGCCCATGGGGTTTCGCGATGAAGGCAACAACCCGGCCGGTTTCGACGTGGACTACTGCCGCGACCTGGCGAAAATCCTCGGGGTCGATGCCGAAGTGGTGGAAACACCCTTCCCCGACCGTATTCCGGCGTTGGTCTCCGGGCGTGCCGACGTGATCGTGGCGTCCACTTCCGACACCCTTGAACGGGCCAAGACCGTCGGCCTGACCGTGCCGTACTTCGCCTTCCAGATGGTCGTGCTGACCCGCGACAACACCGGCATCAACAGCTTCGCCGACATCAAAGGCAAAGCCCTGGGCAATACCAGCGGCACCTATGAAGCCATCGCCCTGGAAAAGGACGTGAAGAGCTGGGGCACCGGCACCTTCCGCGCTTATCAATCGCAGAACGACACCCTGCTGGCGGTCGCCCAAGGCCACATTGACGCGACGGTAGTCACCAACACCGTGGCCGCTGCCACCATCAAGTCAGGGAAATACAAGAACCTGAAAGTCGCCGGTAACGCCCCATACACAATCGACTACGTTTCCCTGGGCGCCAAGCGTAACGAGTATGGCCTGCTCAATTACCTCAACCTGTTCGTCAACCAGCAGGTACGCAGCGGCCGTTACAACGAGCTGTTCACCAAATGGGTCGGCACCGAGATTTCACCCACCGACCTGACTGTGCCCAAGGTCTATTACTGAGATGTCCGGCATGCCTAGGCCCACTTCTCTGACCGGTCGCAGCCTGGTCGCGGGCGCCGCCCAGGGCGCCTTGCTGTTTGCCGATGTCGGGCTGAGTTTCTGGGGCGGGGTCGATCCGTCCAGCGGCGAGGTCATCGACCGTCATCACCCGCTCAGCGGCGAGATCCTGGCCGGTCGTGTGCTGGCCATTCCCAGTGGTCGCGGCTCGTGCACCGGCAGTAGCGTGTTGATGGAACTGATCAGCAACGGTCACGCGCCGGCCGCACTGGTGCTGGCTGAACCCGATGAGATCCTGACCCTGGGCGTGCTGGTCGCACAGACCATTTTCGAGCGTTCCCTGCCGGTGCTGTGCATCGGCCGGGAGGCCTTCGCCGCGTTGCGCGGCAAGGCTTTCGCCCGGATCGAAGACACCTCGATGACGCTGTACCAAGACCTGCCCGGCGATGCCTGGCAGGCACTCGACAGCCCATCGCAAACAATCGACACGAACGCGGCGATCAAACTCACCAAACACGACCAGGCGCTGCTCGACGGCCAGTATGGCAAGGCCGCCCAGGTGGCCATGCAGATCGTTCTGCGCATGGCTGAATTGCAAGGCGCTCGCCAGTTGGTGGATGTCACCCAGGCGCACATCGATGGCTGCATTTATACGGGACCGGCGAGCCTGCGCTTTGCCGAGCAACTGGTGCAGTGGGGAGCCAAAGTACGGGTGCCCACCACCCTCAATTCGATTTCCGTCGACCAGCGCCGTTGGCGGGAGCTGGGCATCGACCCGGCGCTCGGCGTACCGGCCAGTGCCTTGGGCGACGCGTATATGGCAATGGGCGCGCAGCTCAGTTTCACCTGCGCGCCCTACCTGCTCGACAGCGCTCCGAAGGCTGGCGAGCAGATCGTCTGGGCGGAATCCAACGCCGTGGTCTACGCCAACAGCGTGCTCGGCGCACGTACCCTGAAATACCCGGACTACCTGGATATCTGCATCGCACTGACGGGCCGCGCGCCCCTGATCGGCTGTCACCTGGACGCCCAACGCAAGGCCCGCCTGCAGATCGAGTTACCGGCACTGGGCGAGCTGGACGATGCCTTCTACCCGTTGCTCGGCTACCACATCGGCGCCCTGGCTGGCAGCCGGATTCCGCTGGTACTGGGACTGGAACAGCGCAAGCCGAGCCTGGACGACCTGAAAGCCTTTGGCGCGGCTTTCGCCACCACCTCTGCCGCGCCGTTGTTTCATATCGCCGGGGTGACACCGGAAGCACTCGATCCGGCTCACGTGCTGGAGGCGGATGAACCGTTGCCGGTTGAACGAATCCGTCTGCAGGACTTGCTGCTCAGTTGGCGTGAACTCAACAGTGCTCGTGACAACCGGGTGGACGTCGTTTCGCTGGGCAACCCGCATTTTTCCCTCAGCGAGTTCGCTCACCTGGCGCGGCTGTGTCGCGGTCGGCACAAACACCCTGAGGTGGTCCTCGCCATCACCTGCGGTCGTGCGGTGCTGGAGCTGGCTCGCGAGGCCGGGCATATCGCCGTAATCGAAGCCTTCGGCGCGACCCTGGTCACCGATACCTGCTGGTGCATGCTCGGTGAGCCGGTGATTCCGTTGGCCGCCAAAACCCTGATGACCAACTCAGGCAAGTACGCCCATTACGCACCGGGGCTGGTCGGCCGCAAGGTGCACTTCGCCAGCCTCGCCGAATGCGTCGACGCCGCTTGCAGCGCCACGGCCAGCGGTCGTCTGCCGGCCTGGCTGCAATCTGCCGCCTCACTGGAGAGCCACGCGTATGTTTGATTACACCTTCCAATGGCGGGCGACGCTACGCGCCCTGCCGGACATGCTCTCAGGCGCCTGGGTCACCTTCGAGACCGCCGCGCTGTCGATGATCTTCGGCGTGCTGATCGCCCTGGCCCTGACGGTGATGCGCGAAACCAAGCATCCGTTGTTGCGCGGCATCGGCAACGGCTGGGTGTCGATTGCCCGCAACACCCCGTCGCTGTTCCAGATCTACGTCCTGTACTTCGGCCTTGGCTCGCTCGGGCTGCATGTCAGTTCATGGTTCGCGCTGCTGGCCGGGATCACCTTCAACAACGCGGGTTATCTCGCGGAAAACTTTCGCGGCGGTCTCAAGGCCGTGCCCGGCACGCAGGTGCGCGCCGCGCGTTCGTTGGGCATGAGTGCCTTCCAGGCCTACCGGATGATCATCGTCCCGCAACTGCTGCGGATCGTGTTTTACCCGTTGAGCAACCAGATGGTCTGGGCGGTGTTGATGACGTCGCTGGGGGTGATCGTCGGGTTGAACAATGACCTGACCGGCGTGACCCAGGACTACAACGTCAAGACGTTCCGCACCTTCGAGTACTTCGCCATCGCAGCGGTGCTGTATTACCTGATTGCCAAGGCGATCGTCGCGGCAGCCCGGCTGATGGCCTGGCGGCTGTTCCGTTACTGAGGACGTGACCATGTTTTCCACCGGTTTTTCCTGGAATGACCTGCTGTTCCTGCTCGATGGTGCCTGGGTCACTCTGCAACTGACGTTCTGGTCGATCATCCTCGGCTCCGTCGCCGGGCTGCTGTTTGGACTGCTGCGCGCCCTGTTGCCGCGGGCCAGCCTGCCACTGGCCTGGGTGCTGGATGTGTTCCGCAGCGTGCCGCTGCTGATCCAGTTCGTGCTGTTCAACTCACTCAAGAGCATCGTCGGCCTGAACATCAGTGCCTTCAGTGTCGGTTGCATTGTGCTCGGGGTTTACGCCGCCGCGTACTTCACCGAAATCGTGCGCAGCGGCGTGCTGTCGGTGCCGTTCACCGTGCGCCGCGCCAGCCGTTCGCTGGGCCTGAGCTTCCTGCAAGACCTGCGCTGGATCGTCCTGCCGATGGCCACGCGAGTGGCGTTCCCCGGCTGGTTGAACCTGGTGCTCAGTGTGATGAAAGACACCGCGCTGGTGATGTGGATCGGCATCGTCGAACTGCTGCGCGCCTCGCAAACCATCGTGACCCGCATCCAGGAGCCGCTGCTGGTGTTGTGCATCGCGGGCCTCATTTACTACGTCATGAGCCTGGTGGTCGCTCGCCTCGGCGCTCGTCTGGAAAGAAGGTGGCAAGAAAATGATTGAGATCGACAACGTACACAAATCCTTCGGCAACCTCGAAGTGGTCAAGGGCGTCAACCTGACGGTGAACAAGGGCGAGGTCGTGTCGATCATCGGCGGTTCCGGCTCGGGCAAATCGACCCTGCTGATGTGCATCAACGGCCTGGAACCGATCCAGAAAGGCAACATCCGCGTCGACGGCGTCGAGGTCCACCACAGCGCCACCGACCTCAATCGCCTACGGCAGAAGATCGGCATCGTGTTCCAGCAATGGAACGCCTTTCCGCACCTGACTGTGCTGGAAAACGTGATGCTCGCGCCGCGCAAAGTACTGGGCAAGAGCAAGGCAGAAGCTGAAGAACTGGCGGTCCGGCAACTGACCCACGTCGGCCTGGGTGACAAGCTCAAGGCCTTTCCCGGCAAGTTATCCGGCGGTCAGCAACAGCGCATGGCCATCGCCCGCGCCCTGGCCATGTCACCGGACTACATGCTGTTCGACGAAGCCACCTCGGCCCTCGACCCGCAACTGGTGGGCGAGGTGCTGGACACCATGCGCATGCTCGCCGAAGACGGCATGACCATGGTGTTGGTGACCCACGAAATCCGCTTCGCCCGGGACGTGTCGGACCGCGTGGCGTTCTTTCGCAATGGTCTGGTGCATGAGATTGGCTCGCCTGATCAGGTGATTGGCAATCCGGTGCATGCGGAGACTGCGGCGTTTCTCAAGTCGGTGAAATAACGACCGGCCCCTTCGCGAGCAAGCCCGCTCCCACAGGGATTTATGCTGTACCCAAAATCGGTGGCCGACACAGGTCACTGTGGGAGCGGGCTTGCTCGCGAAGAGTCCCACACAGGCAATAGAAGGATTAAGTCATGCGCTCATCGAAAGTCATTCATGTAGTCAGCTGCCACGCCGAAGGCGAAGTCGGCGATGTGATCGTCGGCGGCGTCGCACCACCGCCCGGGGCCACCGTGTGGGAACAGTCACGCTGGATTGCCAGGGATGAAACCCTGCGCAACTTCGTCCTCAACGAGCCGCGCGGCGGGGTGTTTCGTCACGTCAACCTGCTGGTGCCTGCCAAGGACCCTCGGGCGCAAATGGCCTGGATCATCATGGAGCCGGCCGACACACCGCCAATGTCCGGCTCCAACTCGCTGTGCGTGGCGACGGTGCTGCTCGACAGCGGCATCTTGCCGATGACCGAACCGCAAACCCGGTTGGTGCTCGAAGCGCCCGGTGGGTTGATCGAGGCCGTGGCCGATTGCCGTGACGGCAAGGTCGAACGGGTGGAAATCAAGAACGTGCCCTCCTTTGCTGACCGCCTCGACGCCTGGATTGAAGTCGAAGGTGTCGGCTCGTTGCAGGTCGACACCGCTTACGGCGGCGACAGTTTTGTGATCGCCGATGCCCAACGCCTGGGCTTCTCCATCCGTCCCGATGAGGCGGCAGAACTGGTAGAAGTCGGACTGAAAATCACCCGTGCAGACAATGAACAACTGGGCTTCGTCCATCCGCTGAACCCAGAGTGGTCGCATATTTCCTTCTGCCAGATCGCTGCGCCGATCGTTGTTGAGAATGGCATCGCTACCGGCGCCAACGCGGTGGTAATTCAGCCCGGCAAGATCGACCGTTCGCCCACCGGCACTGGTTGCTCGGCGCGCATGGCGGTGTTGCACGCCAAAGGATTGATGCAAGTGGGCGAGCGTTTTATCGGCCGTTCGATCATCGGTTCCGAGTTCCACTGCCGCATTGATTCATTGGCCGAAGTGGCTGGTCGGCCCGCTATTTACCCCTGCATTTCCGGCCGGGCCTGGATTACCGGCACGCATCAATTGCTGCTCGATCCGAGCGATCCCTGGCCACAAGGCTATCGCTTGTCAGACACCTGGCCTGGCGCCTGAAACCTGAAGCACTTCTCGCACTGACAAACGGCCAAAAAAACCCTTTCTAAACCTGAAAAAGCACTGGCCGATCTTTGACACATGCAATATCGTATACGAAATACAATTAACGAACCGGAGGTAACAATGAGCAAGCGTATTAACTGGAGTGGCGTCTTCCCCGCGGTGACCACTCAATTCAACGATGACTTCTCCATCAACCTGGAAAAAACCCACCAGGTGATTTCCAACGTTATTCGTGACGGCGTCTCGGGACTGGTGGTGTGCGGTTCGGTGGGGGAAAACACCTCGCTGACCGCCGAAGAAAAAATCGCCGTGACCGAAGTCGCAGTCGATGCCTCCCGTGGCCGCGTGCCGGTGATCTGCGGCGTGGCCGAATTCACCAGCGTGCAAGCGGCCAAAGTGGCCAACGCCGTGCGCCGGGTCGGTGTCGACGGCGTCATGCTGATGCCGGCGCTGGTCTACGGCTCCAAGCCGTTCGAGACCGCCGAGCATTACCGCTACGTGGCCAAGAACGCCGACGTACCGCTGATGGTCTACAACAACCCGCCGATCTACAAAAACGATGTCACCCCCGACATCCTGATTTCCCTGGCCGACTGCGACAACGTGGTGTGCTTCAAGGACTCCTCCGGTGACACCCGCCGCTTCATCGACGTACGCAATGAAGTCGGTGATCGTTTCGTGCTGTTCGCCGGCCTCGATGACGTGGTGCTGGAAAGCATCGCGGTGGGTGCCGAAGGCTGGGTCTCGGGCATGTCCAACGTGTTCCCGAAAGAAGGCGAAACCATCTTCCGCCTGGCCAAGGCCGGACGCTTCGCCGAAGCCATGCCGATCTACGAATGGCTGATGCCGATCCTGCACCTCGATGCCCGTGCCGACCTGGTGCAGTGCATCAAGCTGTGCGAAGCCATCGCCGGTCGCGGCAGCGCGTTGACCCGTCCACCGCGCCTGGCCCTGCCGGAAGCCGATCGGGTTTTCGTCGAGCAGATCATGGCCAAGGCCCTGGCCAACCGTCCTGAATTGCCGGACGTCGGTCTCTGAGTGATTGCCGGGCCGGCCCTTGCGGCCCCGGCCCGGCTGCCTGTCTTTGCGCCTCTACAGGAAATGCCAGCATGTCCAATCCTCAAAGCACCGCCCGCGCAACCACACCCTCGGGACTCAAGCGTGTCGTGGCCGCAGCCATGGCCGGCACCGTCGCCGAATGGTATGAATTCTTCCTCTACGGCACGGCCTCGGCCCTGGTTTTCGGCCAACTGTTCTTTCGCCAGACCGACAGCCCCATCGACGGCATCATCGCCGCTTTCGCCCTGTATGCCGTGGGCTTTCTTGCCCGCCCGCTGGGTGGTTTGGTGTTCGGCCATTACGGCGACAAATTCGGCCGCAAGCGCCTGCTGCAACTGAGCCTGGTGGTGGTCGGCATCACCACGTTCCTGATGGGCTGCCTGCCAGGCTTCGACCAAATCGGCTACGCGGCGCCAGTGTTGTTGGTGCTGCTGCGGCTGATCCAGGGATTCGCCTTTGGCGGTGAATGGGGCGGTGCGATTCTGCTGGTCTCCGAACACTGCCCGGACAATCGCCGGGGCTTCTGGGCCAGTTGGCCGCAAGCCGGTGTGCCGGCCGGCAACCTGGTGGCCACCGTCGCCCTGCTGCTGTTGTCGTCGAACCTGTCGGAGGAGCAATTCCTCGCCTGGGGCTGGCGCGTGGCGTTCTGGTTCTCGGCGGTGGTGGTGCTGATTGGCTACTGGATTCGCACCAGCGTCGATGACGCGCCGATCTTCAAGGAAACCCAGGCCCGTCAGGCGCAGAACAAGCAACAGCAGTTGGGTGTGGTCGAAGTGCTGCGTCACCACTGGCGCGCCGTGCTGGTCGGGATCGGCGCGCGGTTTGCCGAGAACATCCTCTATTACACCGTCGTGACGTTCTCGATTACCTACCTGAAACTGGTGGTGCACAAGGACACTTCAGAGATTCTGTTTCTGATGTTCGGCGCACACCTGCTGCATTTCTTCATGATCCCGCTGATGGGCTATCTGTCCGATCTGGTTGGACGCAAACCGGTGTACCTGATCGGGGCGGTACTTACCGCATTCTGGGGTTTCATCGGCTTCCCGATGATGGACACCGGCAACAACTGGCTGATCATCGGGGCAATCACCCTGGGCCTGGCCATCGAGTCGATGACCTACGCGCCCTATTCGGCGCTGATGGCCGAAATGTTCCCGACCCACGTGCGCTACACCGCGCTGTCCCTGTGTTACCAGGTGGCACCGATCTTCGCCGGTTCCCTCGCGCCGTTGATTGCGATCACCTTGCTCAACAAGTACCACAGCTCGACACCAATCGCCTGGTACTTGGTCGGTGCCTCGCTGATCTCCATCGCCGCCGTCGGCCTCACGCGAGAAACCCGCGGCAAGTCGCTGCACCTGGTGGATGCCGAATCCGCCGCGCGTATTGCTGCCCTGGACAACACGGCGCCGGCGACTGCACGCCGGGGTGATTCGATGGCTTGAGCCGCAATACCGGTCAGAGTGCAGGACCTGTGGGAGCGGGCTTGCTCGCGAAAGCGGTGGGTCAGCCAGCGTTGATGTTGGATGTGATGGCCTATTCGCGAGCAAGCCCGCTCCCACAGGCAATTAATCGCTCGCCAACTGACTGGCATCAGGTCTTGCCCCCCCTTTTGAAAGGAGTTTTCCATGCCCCAGATCATCGGCCACAACTACATCGGCGGTGCGCGCAGCGCCGCCGGCCACATCACCGTGCAAAGCCATGACGCCAGCACCGGTGACGCGCTGCCCTACTCGTTCATGCAAGCCACTGAAGAAGAAGTAAATGCCGCCGCCCAGGCCGCCGCAGCGGCCTACCCACTGTTTCGCACCCTGCCGGCGAGCCGTCGTGCGGATTTTCTCGATGCCATTGCCGCACAACTGGATGCCCTCGACGACAACTTCGTGGCCCTGGTAACCCGTGAGACGGCGCTGCCGACCGGACGCATTCAGGGTGAGCGCGGCCGCACCAGCGGGCAGATGCGTTTGTTCGCCCAGGTCCTGCGTCGCGGTGATTTTTATGGCGCGCGTATTGACCGGGCATTACCCGATCGTCAGCCGCTGCCACGGGCCGATCTGCGCCAGTACCGGATCGGCGTCGGCCCGGTCGCGGTGTTCGGTGCGAGCAATTTCCCTCTGGCGTTTTCCACTGCCGGTGGCGATACCGCTGCGGCACTGGCCGCCGGTTGCCCAGTGGTGTTCAAGGCCCACAGCGGGCATATGGCGACCGCCGAATGGATGGCCGACGCGATCATTCGCGCCGCCGAACAAACCGACATGCCCAAGGGTGTGTTCAACATGATCTACGGCGCGGGGGTCGGCGAGGCGCTGGTCAAGCATCCGGCGATTCAGGCGGTTGGCTTCACCGGTTCACTGAAGGGCGGCCGCGCTCTCTGCGACATGGCTGCCGCACGACCACAGCCGATACCGGTGTTCGCGGAAATGAGCAGCATCAATCCGGTGCTGGTATTGCCCGAAGCTCTGAAGGTACGTGGCGAGAAAATCGCCACCGAGCTCGCCGCCTCTGTGGTGCTCGGCTGTGGCCAGTTCTGCACGAATCCTGGACTGGTGATCGGTATTCGCTCCCCTGAGCTCAGTGCATTCATCGAACAACTCAGCGCAGTGATGGCCGAACAACCGGGGCAAACCATGCTCAATAGCGGCACGTTAGCCAGCTACGGCAAGGGCGTGCAGACGTTACACGCACATCCGCGAATCACCCATCTGGCCGGCCGCGAGCAACAGGGCAAGCAGGCCGAGCCGCAACTGTTCAAGGCCGACGTCAGCCTGTTGATCGACGGCGACCCACTGCTGCAGGAAGAGGTTTTCGGCCCGACCACGGTGCTGGTGGAAGTGGCTGACAAGGCCGAACTGCATCGGGCCTTGCAGAGTTTGCACGGGCAACTCACGGCCACGCTGATTGCCGAAGCTGGTGACCTGCAAACCCATGGCGACTTGCTTGCGCTGCTTGAACAGAAGGTCGGCCGAGTGCTGTTCAATGGCTACCCGACCGGAGTGGAAGTGTGCGATGCGATGGTGCATGGCGGGCCGTATCCGGCCACCTCCGATGCCCGTGGCACGTCGGTTGGCAGCCTGGCCATCGACCGCTTCCTGCGCCCGGTGTGCTACCAGAATTGCCCCGATGCTCTCTTGCCCGACGCGTTGAAAAACGCCAATCCACTGGGCATCGCCCGGTTGGTTGATGGCAAGAGCCACCGCGAATCGGTTTAGAAAACGGCGGAATCCTGTGGGAGCGGGCTTGCCCGCGAAGGCGGTGGGTCAGTCAGTGTTGATGTTGGATGTGATGGCCTCTTCGCGGGCAAGCCCGCTCCCACAGGGGATTTGCATCGCTGACAAATCTGTATTCCACCACGGACCAATGTGGGAGCGAGCCTGCTCGCGAATGCGGTGTGTCAGTCAGCGTTGATGTTGGATGTGATGGCCTCTTCGCGAGCAAGCCCGCTCCCACAGGGGATTTGCATCGCTGACAAATCTGTATTCCACCACGGACCAATGTGGGAGCGGGCTTGCCCGCGAAGGCGGTGGGTCAGTCAGTGTTGATGTTGGATGTGATGATCTCTTCGCGGGGCATACGATCAGCCCAGCAGTGCCTTGAGGTCGTTGTACAAAGCCTCGGGAATCTGTACCCCTTCCACCCGGCTGCGCGCTCGCGCCTCATAACGTCGTTGCGACGGCAAGCGTGCGCCCTGCCCTTCAATGCTCTCGAACAGGACTTCGGCGCGTGCCAGGTGTTGCTCCGTGGCCTCGCCGAGGAAGCGCCGCGGATCCAGCGCGATGATCAACTCGCCATGGTACGGGGACGATTTGCTGCCAGCGTCATAGGCCATGGATTCGGCACTGGTCAAATCACCGATCAACGGCCCGGCGATCAATTCCACCATCGCCGCCAGCGCTGAGCCTTTGTGCCCGCCAAAGGTCAGCATCGCGCCGGCATCGAGCACCACGTTCGGGTCGGTACTCGGCTGCCCTTCGGCGTCGACACCCCAGCCTTCGGGAATCGCTTTGCCGGCACGTCGATGCAACTCGATATCACCGCGGGCAATCGCGCTGGTGGCAAAGTCGAACACAAACGGGTCCTTGCCCGAACGCGGCCAGCCGAACGCGATGGGATTGGTCCCGAACACCGGTTGGCTGCCGCCCGCAGGCGCGACCCAGGCATGGCTGGGATTACAGGCCAGGGCCACGAGGCCGGCAGCGGTGAGCTGCTCGATCTCCACCCACAAGGCGGAAAAATGCACGCAGCGATTGATCGCCAGGGCCGCAATGCCGTTTGCCCGGGTTTTCGCCTCCAGCAGCGGTAGCCCCGCCTGAAAAGCCAGTTGGGAGAAACCACCCGCCGCATCGACCCGCACAATCGAAGGCGCCTGGTCGATCACTCGCGGCTCGGCATCGGCGGCTACCTTGCCGGCCCGGAGCGAATTCACACAGCCCAGAATCCGGTACAACCCATGGGAGGCGCAGCCATCGCGCTCACCGGCAATCACCGTGGCGGTTACCGCTTGAGCATGGGCAACGTTGAAACCGTTGTGCAGCAGGATCGATTCGGCCAGCTCGCGAGCTTCGGCCAGGGACAGTCGGATCATAATCAACTCCTTGAACAGACCGTCCAGACTGGCCCATTCCAAGGTCCGTGGCTTGATCGCTTTAGGCTGGGTCGATGACGAATTCGGCACACCCTTTACAGTGATCCGGACCTGGCTTGTCCCTCAGAACCTCAATGTGGGACACCTAACTTGGTAACGATATCTTCGGGCTTGAGATGCCGTCCATCGGCTGACACCAACTCCAGTTTTCTGATGGGCTTTCGATCCTTCGCGTCGACCATCACTGATCCGGGTTCGCCGGGCTCGTACATAAACTCGTTGCCCCACTGCGAGAGCGCAATGAGCACTGGCTGCAAGGCCCGGCCCTTTTCGGTCAACGCATATTCCTTGTAAATGCTCCCATCCGCCGCTGGCTCCATGCGCATGACGCCCTCCTCGACCATGTGTTTAAGCCGTGTGCTGAGAATGTTTTTCGCGACATCCAGGCTCTTCTGAAAATCACCGAAGCGCCGGGTGCCGGAAAGCGCATCACGAATGATCAGCAACGACCACCAATCGCCGATGAGATCAAGGGATCGAGCGACTGGACAGGGATTGCCCTGCAAGCTTTTGCGCTTCACGAAACGTACCTCTGTCTAAAGATTTGCGGCATCGACGCTGACACGTCATTGACCAAGTGGTTGCATGATACAACCTTTGCTGGTAAAAATCGCAGCCAGTGGTTTTATAATAGAACCACAAACCCGACTTCATGCGATTGAACCTTATGCCCTGCGCACCTTTGCCACGGCTTCATTGGTTGCATGATAAAACCAAAGGAGTTTCCCAATGAAACTGGCTGGAAAAACTGCATTCATCACCGGCGGCAACAGCGGCTTGGGCCTGGCCACCGCGAAACTGTTCATCGCTGAAGGCGCGAAGGTCGCCATCACCGGACGCAATCAACAATCGCTGGATGAAGCCAGAGAGGCGCTGGGTCCCAACCTGCTGGCGATCAAGGCAGACATTACCGACGTTAAACAGATCGAACGTGCCGTGGCAGAGGCCGTTACGGCGTTTGGCAAACTGGACATCGTGTTCGCAAATGCGGGCATCGCCGGGCAGACGCCAGTTGGCGGCACCACCCTGGAGACTTTCCAGAACATCATTCAGACCAACCTCACCGGCACGTTTTTTACCGTGCAGGCGGCTGAGCCGCACCTCAACCCAGGCGCATCGATTATTTTGAACGGGTCGGTGCACGCCACGATGGGCTGGCCCGGCTACAGCGCCTATGCTGCAACCAAAGGGGCTGTGCGCTCGATGACACGGGTGATGGCCGCAGAGTTTGCGCCACGTGGCATTCGGGTCAATCAGATCACCCCCGGGGCGGCACGCACGCCGGTATGGAGCCCATACGTCTCCAACGCCACTGAAATGAATGCCCTTGAGCAAAAGCTGAAGACCACTATCCCCCTCGGCCGGATTGGCGACGCCGAAGAAGTGGCCACCGTTGCGCTGTTTCTCGCCTCCAGCGACTCCAGCAACGTCGTCGGTGCAGAAATTGTCGTCGATGGCGGTGCAACGAGTTCACCCTTGGGCGCCCCTGCGCACAGGGCTAACTGGGCCTGACAAGGCAACGCTAGCCCACCAAATCAATCAACTGCTCGCGCTGCGCACCCGTCAGCATCGGGCCGAAACCGGCACCCGCATTGTCCGTCATGTAGCGCGGGTTGCCGGTGCCGGGGATGACGCAGGTCACTGCCGGATGTGCCAACAGGAACTTGAGCGCCAGTTGCGGCCAACTATTGACCCCCACTTGCGCGGCCCATCCAGGCAGTGGTTTGCCTTTCAATCGGCCGATCAAGCCACCACCACCGAACGGTCGATTACAAATCACCGCCACGCCTCGCTCGCGACACAGCGGCAGGATTCGTTTCTCGACAGCGCGGTCGTCCAGGGCGTAGTTGATCTGCAAAAAATCCAGCTTTTCGGCTTTCAGCACGGCCTCCACGTCGTCGTAAGCCGATGAGGTGTAGTGGGTGATGCCGATGTAGCGAATGCGCCCTTCTTCCTTCCATTTGCGCAGGGTGGGCAAATGGGTTTTCCAGTCCAGCAGGTTGTGGATCTGCATCAGGTCGATACGGTCGGTCTGCAATAACTTGAAGGACTGCTCCATCTGCGCGATGCCTTCTTCGCGACCGCTGGTCCACACCTTGGTCGCCAGAAATGCTGGTGAGCGCGGCTCGTGAATCGACAACAATTCGCCGGTGGTCTGTTCCGCGCGACCGTACATGGGCGAGCTGTCGATCAACTTCCCGCCCTTGGCAAACAATGCACTGAGCACATCCGGCAGCAGTTTGTAGGCGGGATCGGAGGGCCGCACATCAAAGCCGCGATAGGTGCCCAGCCCGACGACGGGCAGCGGCTCGTTGCTGGAAGGAATGGCTCGGGTCAGCATGTTCTTGCCTCCTGTTCCCATCGACGGCGAGGATTCTCCCAAAACCGGTTCGAGGGTGAAGACCGCCGAAACACCGGCGGCCAGCGTGAGTATTTTCCGACGTGTGTATCCATCAGTGTGGCTCATGATCTCGCCCTTCCACATTCTTGCTGTCAGCCTTTTGTTCCTGCTGCCTGGCCAGCCATAGCGATAACCAGCCCCACAGCCCGGCGAACGGCACAATCAACATCGCCACCAGACCAAACCCCGCGCCCAGCGCCGTCAGACCAGCGGACAGCCAGCCACTGGCGGCATCTCCGCCGCGATACACCAAGGTTTCGATCACATTCTTGGCCTTGTACTTTTCCTCGCGGCTTACCACGGTCCACAACACTTCCCGCGCCGGACGCACGATGGCGAACTCGACCGCGCGGCGCAGCCCCTGTGCCAGCGCGACGGTTGCAGGCACGGGCGCCAGAGCCATGGCGGTGAACGCCACGATCGTCGCCACCGGCAATGCTGCAAGCGCCCCGCCGACACCAATCAGGCGGATCAACGGCGCCGTCAGCAACAGTTGAAAAATCAACGTCAGTGCCGACACGATCAGATCGACGACGGCAAAAAACTGCGTCCGGCTGGCAACATCAGCATAGCTACCAGCGACAATCCGTCCCTGTTCAAAATACAACAAGGTCGCGGCGCTGGTGTGCAGCAGCATGAACAACACCAACCCCAGCAAATAACGCGAACGCAGAATCAGGGTGATGCCCGCCAGCATGCTGCCGCCCATGCGCCGATCATCCAGCAACTGGCTGCCGGACTGCGACTGCGTACGAGCAAGCAGCCCCCGATAGCAGCGCACCGCGAGTTCCAGCAACACCGCGGCCGCGAGGGTCAACGCCACCGGGCCAAGACGCGTGGCCATGGTCGCTGCCAGCAACGGCCCGATGAACGTCCCCAGCGTGCCACCCGCCGCGACGAAACCGAACAGCCGTCGCCCTTGCTCGCTGGAAAACCGGTCCACCAGCACGCTCCAGAAAATCGAAACGATGAACAGGTTGTAGATGCTGATCCAGACGAAAAACACCCGCCCCACCGCCACCGGCGCAACGTGATTGGCGATCAGCCCGCCAAACACCAGCATAGACAGGGCAATCACGCGGTAGATCAACGGCACGAAACGCGTGGCCGGCAGGCGCGAAACCAGCCCGCCGAACAACGGCACCATCAGCAGCATCACCACGAAGGTGGCGGTGAACAGCCACTGGAGTTTATCGGCGCCACCCTCCAGGCCCAACGCATCGCGTAAAGGTCGTACCAGGTAGTAGCTGGCGAGCACGCAGAAATGGAAGGCGAAACCCAGCACCAGGGCCGATCTTTCCGATGGCCGAACGTTGAGCCACTTCAGACCGATGGTCATGGGTGCCCTCCCGGTGCGTCCCGCTGCGCTCTACTACACTCTGATCGCTATCAAGCGATAGCCGCCTTGAGGCCAGAGCAGTCCATGCCGCCCACTAAAGTTAGTCGAATGTCACGAACCCTGATGTCACTCATCGTCATCGTAGTCGTCGTGTACCTGGCGCTCTGTGCTGCGCTGTTCGTGTTTCAACGCTCGCTCATCTATTTCCCGCAACCACGGGCCATCGGCGCATCCGAATCGCTACTCACGCTGTCAGTCGACGACGCGCAGGTGCTGGTGTCCGTCAGACCACGCGAAGGGCCCAATGCGTTGATTTATTTTGGCGGCAATGCCGAGGATGTTTCCCGAAGCCTGCCCGAGTTCTCGCAGGCATTCCCGGATCACGCCCTCTACCTGCTTCACTACAGAGGCTTCGGTGGCAGCTCCGGGTCGCCCTCCGAGGAAGCGATTGCCCGGGATGCCATGACCTTGTTTGACCTGGTCTACGCCAAACACCCGCACATCGCCGTGGTCGGTCGCAGCCTGGGGTCGGGCGTCGCCGTCCGTCTCGCGAGTCTGCGCCCGGCCGCGCGCCTGATCCTGATCACCCCTTACAACAGCCTCGAAGAACTCGGCGCACGGCAGTACCCCGTTTTCCCGGTGAAGTGGCTGCTGAAGGACAAGTTTGAATCCTGGAAATACGCCGCGCACATCACCGTGCCGACGCTGTTGATCGCCGCTGAACACGACGAGGTGATACCGCGTTCAAGCACTGAGCGGCTCTACACGCATTTCGCCCGCGGGGTGGCATCGCTGAAGGTCATACCGGGTGTGGGGCACAACTCGATATCCGGGAACCCCGAGTATCTGAAGCTACTGGGAGCAGGCTTGTGAGTGTAGCCACTGCCTTGAACTTGCGCCTTCCTCACCCTTTGAAAAAAATGCTCAATTAATGACCAGCACATGACAAGCCCGGTGTTCCGCGCTTCCTGGGGCATTATCCACAGATATACCCACCCTTTTTGTGGATAGTTTTTATCGCGGATAAGCTGTTTTTGATTCCTGTATTGCCCAGCAGAGCCGCCTTTCAGACGGCTGCCACTTAGGCCAAACATTCCCGCTTAAACCCAAATCAAGACGGATTACACCCATACAGCCCTCAGCAAAGTCACTCCGGCCGACGTCACCGCGGCGTCACCATCACCGGTCGCCGCACCGGGCTCAAAGCCTTCCAGGTCCGCTATAAGCCTGGGCCGCGTTACCAGAGTATTTAGTAAAAGTCATAGTAAATAGCCCAGGTGCCAGTAGTGTTGTTCTTCCAGAACATCAGGCTTCCACTATCCACTACATTCAAGTTTATTTTGGGGTCGGATGAGATCTGGAACACGAATTCGAAATCATCACCAGGGTCAACGCCAGATTGGCGGAATGAAAAAACTCCACGAAGCCGCCGAGCATGCCCTCGACTTCCACTTAAAGTCACCCGCCGACATCCAAGCCACCCCACGCAAACCCGGCACCATGTTCATCGTCAATCCAGAGCTCGATACCGAAACCCTGTTGGCTCATGCATGCGAGTCGCTGGCCTCGGCGAATGTCATGACCATGGATCTGGCGGACCCTATGGAAGGGCCGAGTCGCAATTCCCTGCTGGGAATTGCGCAAGTCATCATGTTGGGTGAGCTGGCGGTGAACCGGGCATTGGATCAAATCGATCCATCTGAGTAGTCACTCTTCAGTGAGCCGTGTCGCTATCGGCGCGGCTCTCAGCTGAACCACATTCGAGTCCTCGCTCACGGTCGAGGTGACCATCGTGGCAATAATCGATTTGAGCGCCAACTGCCCCACAGGCTGACCGTGACTGTCAGTGACCACCAATTCATCGAGCCCCGCTTCCACCAGTCGTTTGACCGCCGACTCCAGTGACGTCCCCGTGGGCAGTGCCAGCGTTGCGCCAGGCTTCACCCGAACGAACGGCCGCATGATGGCCTCGACGTTGATCACTCGGCCCCGGTTCACTTCCTTGACGAAGTTGGCAATGTAATCGTCGGCAGGACTCATGACGATCTCCTGCCGTGTGCCCTGTTGCACCACCTCACCGTCACGCAGGATCGCGATGCGATCACCAATGCGCAGCGCCTCATCCAGATCATGGGTAATGAACACGATGGTCTTCTTGATCTCTTTTTGCAGGTCCAGGAGCACTGATTGCATGTCCATGCGGATCAGCGGATCCAGAGCCGAGAACGCTTCGTCCATCAACAGGATCGGCGCATCGCTGGCCAGTGCCCGGGCCAGGCCGACGCGCTGCTGCATACCCCCGGAAAGCTGATTGGGATAGTGATTTTCGTAACCTTTGAGCCCGACCCGATCCAGCCAGCCCACGGCGATTTCTACTTGCCTGCCACGGGGCAAGCCCTGGATCTCCAGCCCATAGACCGCATTGTCGAGCACCGTGCGGTTCGGCAGCAGCGCGAACTTCTGAAACACCATGGAAATTCTATGCCGGCGGAATTCCCGCAAATCGTTCTGGCTCATCTTGAGCACATCCACGCCACCGACGATGACTTCGCCAGCCGTGGGGTCGATCAAGCGGTTGATATGGCGAATCAACGTCGATTTTCCCGAACCGGAAAGCCCCATGATCACCTGAATGCCCCCGGACGGCATGCTGATGTTGATGTCTTTCAAACCCAGTACATGGCTGTGGTTTCGCAGCAGTTCGGACTTGCTCATGCCCTGTTTGACCCGTTCGATACTGGCCTGCGCCTTGTAACCGAAGATCTTGTAGAGATGTTTGATTTCGATGCCGAAATCGTTGGTCAGATTAGTGGCCATGAACCCTCTCCAAATGCTTTTGCAGTCTTCTGCCATAGGCCTGGCTGACCCGGTCGAAGATCACCGCAATACCGACAATGGCCAGGCCGTTGAACATGCCCAAGGTGAAGTATTGGTTGGAGATGGCTTTGAGTACCGGTTGCCCCAACCCTTGAACCCCGATCATCGAGGCAATCACCACCATGGCCAGGGCCATCATGATGGTCTGGTTGATGCCGGCCATGATCGAGGGCAACGCCAGGGGCAACTGGACATTTTTCAGTTTCTGCCAACTGGACGAGCCAAAGGCGTCGGCGCACTCGAGCATCTCGGCGTCGACGTGGCGGATGCCGAGATTGGTCAGGCGGATCATCGGCGGCAAGGCGTACACAACGACCGCAATCAGCCCCGCGACCTTGCCGATCCCGAGCAACATCACCACCGGGATCAAATAGACAAAACTCGGCAGCGTCTGCATCACGTCCAGTACCGGGCTGACCAGGTTCTGCAGCCGATTGGAGCGGGCCATGGCAATGCCGGTCGGCAAGCCGATGACGATGGAAATCACTGTGCAGACGAAGATCATCGACAGGGTTTTCATCGTGTCGGACCACATGTCCAGATAGCCGATCGACATTAGCGTGAACACGCAACCCAGGACGATTTTCCAGCTGCGACTGGCGAACCAGGCAATCAAGGCGACCAGCACAATGATGATCGGCCACGGCGTCGTGGTCATGAACCTTTCGGACTGGTTGAGGAACACTTGCAACGGCTGGAAAAAAGCTTCGAAGCTATCGCCGTAGGTGCTGGTGAAGTTGCGAAAGGCGCCGTCGATGGCCTTTTTCAAAGCCCGGAGTCTTTCGTCCTCCATATGTGGAAAGCTGAGTAACCACTCCATGACATTCCCCTTTCGTAGAAGACCGTAAGAACACTGGCAGGTCATTTCAATACATGGGTGTTTTTATTGTTGTCTGCGCGAGGGTCAATGCAGCCTGTCGCAACAAACTGCATTGACCCTCGGGATTACAGCGCTGCCTTGATCTTGCCGCTTGCTTCAGGCGTGACCCACTGACTCCAGAGCGCTTCGTTGTTTTTCAGGAAGTACTTGGCGCCTTCCTCACCGGTGGCCTGGTTATCGGTCATCCAGGCGATCAATTTGTTTACCGTTTCGTTGGACCAGGCGCGCTTGTTCAGGTACGCCATGACGTTCGGCGAACGAGCGGCGAAGGACTTGGTAGTCAGCGTAAAGACGCGATCGATCGGCCAGCCATTGGGTTTTGGATCAGGACAGTCGGCGACGGTATTGCAACGCTTCCACTCCACCGGATCGACCGCATGGCCATTGTCCAGCTTCACCATCGGGTACTTGCCCAGCAAGGCAGTGGGTGCCCAATAAAACCCCAGCCACGGAGCCTTGCGCTCGTAGGCTTTGGCAATGGAGCCATCCAGCGCAGCCGCCGAACCGGTGTCCACCAGCACGAAACCGGCCTTCTCGAAGCCGTAGGCCTTGTAAAACTGGGCGGTGACCACGGTGCCGCCCCACCCTTGCGGACCGTTGTAGATCGCGCCTTTTTTCCGATCGTCAGGGGCCGGGAACAGTTCAGGGTGCTTCTTCACATCATCGAAACTCTTGATGTCCGGATGGGCGTCGGCAATGTATTTCGGAATCCACCAGCCTTGCGAACCACCGTCGGTTAACGAGCTCGCCGCCTGAATCAGATTGCCGCTTTGAATGCCCGTCCTGGCGACCTCCGGAACCAGGTCGATCCAGCCTTCCGGGGCGATATCGGGACGGCCCTTTTCGACCATGGAGGTGATGGTCGGAACGGTATCCCCGGTGACCAGATCGGCGTTGCAACCGTAGCCCGCATTGAGGATCAGCTTGTCGACGTTGGCCATCACTTCAGCCGATTGCCAATTCATGTTGGCGATCGTCACATCACCACACTCAGCCGCTGCTGCCCAACCGCTGAAGGCGACGATGCCCAGTGCAAGTCCCGTCTTCGAGAACGACTTTACATTCATAAACGCTACCCTCGATTGCGGCCAGAGTTAAGAAGGGTCAACTACCGCGTCATTGGACCTTCTTTCGTGTCAGCAGAATGGGCAAATAGACTCGCGGAACAGGCGACTGAAGTCGCTGCATCCAGACCTGCTTTTATTGTTTTATCGAAGCCACTGGCGATCATCGCTTCGAGGCCCGCAGCCGTAACGCCGCGGTAACTGATGAGTGCCTGCAAGAGTTCGTCGACGGAGTGGCCATTGCCGATCAGTTGGCTGGCCTCCACCACCACGGCGTTGACAGCGCGCAGAGCAATGGCGGGAGGCAAGCCATTGTTCAAGGCATGTTCAAGCATGCTGCGAGCCAGTAACGCTGGGTACGCAGGTCCGGTTCCCACCAGTGCCGTGAGGTAATTCAACTGGCTTTCGCTGAAGACTTCATCGGCGCTGCCGAACGTTTCGAACAGCCGCTGAGCGAAGGCTTTCTGCTGGTCGGTGACCTGCTGCGAAGCCAACCAGGGTGTATAGGACTTGCCGATTTCTGCGGCGGCATTGGCCATCGCGCGAATGACCTGCCGACTGCCGGTTCGCCGCGCCACCTCTTCTAGCGGCACGCCGGCCATCAACGAAATCACCAGCCGGTTTTCAGCGACGATCTCCACGTCGGCAAACTGCTCGGGGCGCACTGACACGATGACCACTTCACAACGCTCGACCAGTGCCTGGTTGTCGCGCGTCACCGTCACCTGCGACCACTTTTCACTGGGTAGCGGGTTGCTCGCGCTACGGTTCGAAAGCACCAACGCGCGGGGCTGGATAAACGCCTTTTCGAGCATTGCCTGGGCTATCGAGCGGCCAAGCCATCCCGATCCACCGATAATGCCTATCGTGGGTGCTTCGAACATTTGAACCTGCCTTCGTCAGTCAGGGGTAGACGAGGAAACCTCATCCATCACATACCCATGGCGGGAGTAGAAGCGTTTCAATTCGCGCTCCAGAGGTTCCTCACCGGTGAAAATCTTCACGTACTCGGGAATTCGCCGCATCCGCTCCCCGACGTCCTCACGGGTGTTGGTGCTGATGTAGCCGATCTGCGTCAGGTAAATCGTGCGAGCACGCACATCGGCGGCGTCGAATGCATAGTCGAAGCGCACGAACATCCGGATAAGGGCTTCGCGCCTGGCAATGTCGGCCACCCGGATATGTTCGGCCACTTCGGCGGACTGCAAGGCCCAGCTGCGCATGGCAAATTCGAACTGTGAGTCGAACAGATCCGGGTTCAGCCAACAGTCGAAAACGTTGAGCATCGCCTCGGCAATGCTCTCGGCATAGCACTCGGTCTGGGCGATCAGATTGCCAGTGTTCTTCACCCGCCAACGCTCGATCAAGGCGGCGAGCAGCTCTTCGCGATCCTTGAAAAACCAGTAGAAACTGGTTCGCGACAGCCCCAGTTTCTTGGCCAGCGGCATCACCCGCACCGTGTCGACACCGCACTCGGTCAGGCTTTCATACGCTGCGTCGAGCCACCCTTCCAGGGACCCTCTCCAGCCGGTTTCTACTGCTTTGGTTTGTTCGTTCATGGCTCGATCCTAGTCGCTCACCCGATGCCGCGCAAGCAAAATGTACACCTGTGTCCAGCTTGTTGACACAGGTGTACATTTCACCCTAACGTAATTTCAACTTAGGTCCTCGCCCTCTTCCGGAGAGTCTTGACGATGCTGAATGATCCGCTCCTCCAGCCCTATCAGTTGAAGCACTTGACTCTTCGAAACCGCATCATGACCACCGCGCATGAACCGGCCTATCCGGTAGACGGCATGCCCAAGGACCTCTATCGCGCCTACCACGTGGAACGGGCGAAGGCCGGCGTGGCGTTGACCATGACTGCAGGGTCCGCTGCGGTTTCCCGGGACAGCCCGCCGGTGTTCAACAACATCCTCGCCTACAAGGATGAGGTGGTCGGCTGGATGCGAGACCTGACCGACGCCTGCCACGAACACGGTGCTGCGGTCATGATCCAGTTGACCCACCTGGGCCGGCGCACGCGCTGGGACAAGGGCGACTGGTTGCCCGTGGTATCACCGTCATTCGAGCGCGAGGCGTCCCATCGTTCCTTCCCGAAGAAGATGGAAGACTGGGATGTGGAACGCATCATCAAGGACTACGCCGACGCTGCCGAGCGAATGAAGGCGGCGGGCCTGGACGGCATCGAACTGCAAGCTTACGGGCATCTGATGGATCAGTTCTGGTCGCCGCTGACCAACGACCTCGACGCCCCCTATGGCGGCTCCATCGACAACCGGCTGCGCTTTACCTTCGACATCCTCAGCGCCATTCGCCAGCGCGTCGGCCATGAGTTCATCGTCGGCGTGCGCTATACCGGCGACGAGCAACTGCCTGGTGGGCTGACCCCGGCCGATGGCCTGGACATCTCCAGGCGCTTGAAAGACAGCGGCATGGTGGACTTCCTCAACGTAGTGCGCGGCCATATCGACACCGACGCCGGCCTGACCGACCTGATTCCGATCCAGGGCATGCGCAACTCACCGCACCTGGATTTCGCCGGCGAGATTCGCGCCGCCACCGACTTCCCCACCTTTCATGCGGCAAAGATCCCGGATGTGGCCACCGCCCGTTATGCCATTGCCTCGGGCAAGATCGACATGGTCGGCATGACTCGTGCGCACATGACCGATCCGCATATCGTGCGCAAGATCATCGAAGGGCGTGAAGAAGATATTCGTCCCTGCGTCGGTGCCAACTATTGCCTGGACCGGATCTATCAGGGCGGCGCGGCCTATTGCATTCACAACCCGGCCACCGGGCGTGAAACCAGCATGCCCCATGACATTCCCAAGGCTGCGAGCAAGCGCAAGATCGTGATTGTCGGTGCCGGTGTCGCCGGGCTGGAAGCGGCGCGAGTGGCTGCCGAGCGCGGCCATGAGGTGGTGGTGTTCGAAGCCGCCAACCAGGCCGGCGGTCAGGTTCGGCTCACCGCGCAATCGGAGCGTCGACGGGAAATGATCAGCATCGTCGAGTGGCGCATGGCCCAGTGCCTGGCTCGGGGCGTGACCTTTCGGTTCAATACCTGGGCCGAGTCCAGCACCGTCCACGACGAAAACCCCGACGTGGTGATCATCGCCACCGGCGGCCTGCCCCACACCGAGATTCTCTCGACAGGGAACGAGTGGGTGGTCTCGGCCTGGGACATTATTTCCGGGGATGTGAAACCCGGGCGCAATGTTTTGCTGTTCGACGACGCGGGTGATCACGCAGGCCTGCAAGCTGCCGAGTTCATCGCCAAGAGTGGCGCAAAAATCGAAATCATGACGCCGGACAGGACCTTCGCACCGGAAGTCATGGCGATGAACCTGGTGCCTTACATGCGCTCGCTGCAAGCGCTGGATACCACCTTCACCGTGACCTTCCGGCTGCTTGCCGTCGAGCGCGAGGGTCAGGACCTGCTGGCGACCATCGACAGTGACTACGGCAGTGCGCGCAAGGTTCGACGGGTCGATCAAGTGGTGGTCAACCACGGCACCCGTCCGCTGGACGAACTGTATTTCGAGTTGAAACCCGCCTCCAGCAATGGCGGCGTGGTCGAGCACCAGGACTTGATCGTCGGTCATCCGCAACACGTGGTGACCAACCCTGACGGCAGGTTCCAGTTATTTCGCATCGGTGATGCAGTGGCAGCGCGTAACACCCACGCCGCGATCTACGATGCCTTGAGACTGGTCAAGGACTTGTAAACGAACCCGTTATCCAAGGGAAGAACACATGCCAAACAACGAAACGCCGTCCTGGAGAATTGCTGGGAAAAACGGCATTCAGGGACCGGTCGAAGGCTCTCTCTATCACTCGTCGTCGGCTGATGACTGGCTGCCGACGAAGGCCGAGGGCTTCTGGATCAAACCGCTGTTCGAGGACGCCGAGCGCGGTGAAAAGACGCTATTGATGAAAGTCGACCCTGGCGCCCATGTCGCCAGCCATACCCATGCAGGAGAGCTTGAGCAGCTGTTTGTCCTGCAAGGCTCGTTCTTCGATCAGGATCGAACACTGAACGTCGGCGACTACTGTTGCCGTGCCCCGGATGCCGCGCACAGCGCGGGCTCGGTGCAAGGGGCGATCCTGATGGTGATCTATACCCGGCGTTGAGCAGGCGTCGTGATCGGTAGTGCCCGCCTTACAAAGGCGGGTATGATCCGGGCTTACCAAGCCCCCGTGGACCCACGTCTATGCCAGCGTCGCAAATCCGGCCTTCACCAGCGCCATTACTCAAGCAAGGCGAGACCGTGGTCTTGTTCGACGGCGTGTGCAAGCTGTGCAATGGCTGGGCACGGTTTCTGATCCGCCACGACCGCCACCAGCGCGTGCGGCTGGCGACAGTTCAATCGCCCGAGGGGCAGGCACTGCTGGCGTGGGCAAATCTGCCCTTGCATCAATTCGATACCATGGCCGTGATCCGCGACCAGCACTACTGGGTGCGTTCGGATGCACTCTTTGAAGTCATCGCCCAGTTGCCCGGTGCTTGGCGTCCATTGAACCTTTTGCGCGCCTTCCCACGCAGGCTGCGCGATTGGGCATATGACCGCATTGCGCTCAATCGATATCGGCTCTTCGGAAAATACGACACGTGCCTGCTGCCCCATCCCGATCATGAACGCCGATTTTTGAAAGCGCCAAAGTGAGTACCTTGGTACGCATCAACTGGATCGCCCGAGGCGGCCTGGCGTTCATGTTTGGCTATCATGGCCTGGTCCCCAAGCTGCTATGGCTGAGTCCAGGCGAGCGGACAATGATCCAGGCGCATGGTATCCATCAGGTGGAGTTGTTTGCCTATATGGCCGGCGCCGCGGAGATTGTCCTGGCCTTATGGTTGTTGCTCGCGCCGCGCAGTTCCTGGCCGCTGATCGTCGCTTCGACGGCGCTGGTCGGCCTGCTGCTGGATGTCGCGATTGTCAATCCAGCAATGCTCAGGGATGCCTTCAATCCGGTCTCACTCAATATGGCCGGACTCGCCCTGTGTGCGGTGGCCTGGAATACCAGGGTTTGATCGAACGGAATGCTGGTAGCACTTTTGATGCTGAACGCTGCGCAAATGTCGCCACTTTCAAACAGGGAGTCGACCGGTGCTCCCGGTCTACTCCATAAACGGCTCGCTATCAGCCCGCTGCGACGACGGTGATTTCCACCAGCAGGTCCGGCGCGGCCAGACGCGATTCAACGGTCGCCCGCGCAGGCGCATGACCTTCTGGCGCCCAGGCGTCCCAAACTTCGTTCATGCCCGCAAAATTGGCCTGGATGTCCGACAGCCAAACCTGCGCGGTGAGGATACGGGTCTTGTCCAGACCGGCTTGGGCCAGGAAGTTATCGATCTTCTCCAGCACTTGAGCGGTTTGGCCCTTGATGTCCAACGTCCGGTCTGTAGCGGTCTGGCCGCCGAGAAAGGTAAAACCATTGCATTGAACGACGCGGCTCATGCGTTGATTGGTTTCGAAACGCTTGATTTCCAGCATGTGAACTCCTCAATGTTGCGGGGTAGATGTAGCGGGTTGAAGGGATGAAGGCGGCAAAACGGCCGCCACCTGGAATCGATCGATGGCGAACGCCTCCAGGCAAATGTCGGAGTGTTCGCCCAGTATGAGTTGGGCCAGACGCTTGCCGGTGCCGGGGCCCATCTGAAATCCGCTGCCGCAGAAGCCGAATGAATAGCTCAGGTTACTGGCTTTGCGACTGGCACCGATCACCGGCAGATCATCGGCAGTGAAGGCTTCAACGCCGGCCCAGACGCGGTTCACGGCCAAGTGTTTCAAGTGTGGGAACAGGTCCGTGACCGTGCGCGCACTGGCGGCCAGTCGCTCCATTTCCACCTCGCCGTGGCGTGATTGAAAATCCAGCGACCCTATCAGCTTGCCACCGATCACGAGCGTTCCATTGGCAAATTGTTTGAACGACAGTGCCCTGCCCGTAGCGCCCAACACCGGAGTACAGAACGGCGCCACTCGATGGGTGACCATCAGCATCAGGCCTTCCGGATGCACTGGTACTGGCTCGCCAATCTGCGCTGCCAGTTCTGCGGCCCAGGCACCCGCGGTCACGACCAGATGTTCGGCACTGAAGCTGCCTGCCGGGGTCGTCACACGCCACAGGCTACCTGTCTGCTCGATACGCTGCGCAGGTGTGTTTTCGTGAATGCGAACCCCGAGCTTTTCAGCGGCCAGGCGAAACGCGGTAACCGTCTTGAACGGCTGCGTATAGCCGTCATTCTTGACCCAGATGCCGCCCACCACATGCCGTGCCAGGGCTGGCACACGTTCGAAGACCTGTTGCTGATCGATCAACTCTTCATGGGTGAAACCCATGGCCTGAAGCTGCCGGACCCGTTGTCGGCATTCCTCCAGTTCGGCCATGTTCTCGGCGAGTTTGAGCTGGCCGCTGGGTACAAAACCGCCATCGTCGCCCAAGGTGTTTTTGAGCTCATGCCATAGATTACTCGATGACAGCGCCAACGGAATTTCCGCCGTATGACGGCCCAGGGTGCGCACACCACCGGCATTGACCCCGGAGGCATGACGGCCGCAGTAATCCGCTTCCAGCAGCGTCACCTTCACGCCCGCTTGCGCGAGATGCAGCGCAGTGCTCAAGCCATGGATACCACCACCGATCACCAGCACGTCAACCTGGCGCGCGTTCGACTCAATCACCGGCCAGCTCTCCCAACGTGATCGGCTTGATGGGTGGCCGGATGCGGTAATAACCCACCTCGGCCGGCGAAACGCCCCGGGCCTTGGCAATAACTTCGGTCACGGTCAGACCGCACATACGCCCCTGACACGGCCCCATGCCACAACGACCGAATGATTTGGCCTGATTCGGGCCCGCACAGCCCAGGGCGACGAAGCCTCGCAACTCGCCCGCCGTCACTTCTTCGCAGCGGCAGACCATCACCTCATCGGCGGGAATACGGTTGGCTTCTTTTGGCTGATAAAGCGCGTCAAGAAACGGCCGGATTCGCAGGTTGGCTTCAAGTAGCGAGCGCAACGGTTCAGCCTTTTGATCACGGGCAGCCGCGTTGATCTTCTTCAGCTGCGTGGCGATCCCCAGTGCCGCCAGTTGCCCCTGCACTGCCGCGGCCTGCGCACCACCGATACCGGCGCCATCGCCGGCAACGTAGACGCCCGGCACATCGAGCTCGCCCCACGGATCGGTGACTGGACGGAAACACAGCTGATCGAGGTCCCATTCATGGCGGGCCCGCAACGACTGACTGAACTGGATATTCGGCACCACACCTTGATGCAGCAGGACGCAGCGGGTGGCGATGCGCTGGGCTTTGCCGGACGCGGTAAAGGACAATGCCTGCGCCGCCTCCTGGCCTTCAACCACCAGTTGCTCGGCACCGCTGTAATGGGCGATCCCGGCACTGCGCAGACTGCGCATCAGCTCAAGCCCCTTGCGCAGGTACGGCCAGGCACGCAGTGCGGCAAACAGGTGACGACGGGCACGCCAGTAGTCCTCGGGTCGCGTGGTGTCGACCAAAGCCTTGATCTCGACACCCGCCCGCAGATACTGCCAGCCCAGCAAATACAACAGCGGTCCGCAGCCGGCCAGGACCACCGGTTCACTTGGCGCCAGGCCTGAGCTTTTCAGCAGAATCTGCGCGGCACCTGCGCTCATCACGCCGGGCAAGGTCCAACCGGCAATCGGAAACGGTCTCTCCATGGCGCCGGTCGCCAGCAACACGGCCTTGGCGTCCAGCGTCTGCAGACGACCATCGCGCAAGTAGCTGACCTGGTGATCCCGGGTCACCTGCCACACCGATGCACCTTTCTCATAGCGCACGCTCGATGATGCCAGGGCCTGAGCCAGTTGATTACCGTGGGCATAATCCGGTCCCAGCAGATCCCGGCGGGACAGCGGTGCCAGGGTGATGCCACGGTAAATCTGTCCACCCGGACTGCCCTGCTCGTCCAGCAACACCACCTGCAAGCCAAGCCCGGCCATCTCGATCGCCGCAGACATGCCCGCCGCGCCCGCACCAATCACCACCACATCGACGGTTTCATGGTTCATGACTGCACCTCCACGGCCTGGACATTCATCGGTTGATAGATCAGATCACGGGCCCCCTCTTGCGAACGAATGCGCATGCCGTCAGCCACTTCGATCAGACAGCTCTGGCGATTAGGCACGCCATCGATGTCCACGAGGCACTCGAAGCACACGCCCATCATGCAGTACGGCGCCCGTGGCGATTCGCTGACGGGCGTAGCGCGAAACCGGGTGATGCCCGACATCAGCAACGCGGCGGCGACGCTCATGCCCGCCGGCACGATCAGGGGTTGGTCGTTGAAGCTCAGGCTCACGGTCCGCGTCGCCCTGACTTCACTCATGACCGGTTGAAACAGCGGATCAGTGCGCATGTGAAAACACCGTGTCAGTTAGAAAACGCTCACCACTGAACACCTGCACTTCCTCAGGCTTCGCGCCGCCTATGATCCACGGCGCGATGCGCAGTGCGTGGGCGGCAGCCAGGGTCACGCCGCTGTGGCAGGTGATCACGAATGCACCGGGGTGGGCGCTGGATTGTTGGTAGATGGGCAATCCGTCCGGGCTCATCACCCGCAACGCGCCCCAGGCCCTGACCAGTCGCACGTCGCGCAGCAACGGAAAGGTCGAAACACCGCGTTTGGCGATCGCGGCCAAGACCTCGGTGGACGTACCGTCGTCAAAGCCCACCTCCTCCATGGAATCGCCGAGCTGCACCGTGCCTTCATCGGTCTGTCGGACGTTGAGGGTCGGGTAATCCAGAAAGGGCCGCAGCCGCTCGCTGATCAACACCTGTCCGCGATTGGGCGCCACCGGTGCATACAGACCCACCTGCCGCGCCAGCGCCGGATTACCCAACCCGGCGGCCAGCACGATCCGTGGTGCAACAAAGCAACCCTGCCGGGTGGTGACGCGAAACTCACCGGGCGCGCAATCAATACGATCGACTTGCGAGCCACTGTGCAATCGCACGCCCTTGGTCTGCGCCGCGGCATGCAGCGCCCGGAGCAGTTTCAGTGGATTGACGTGGCCGTCCTGTGGCGTGTAGCTGGCACCGACCACGGCAGGTCCGATCAACGGCAGTCGCGCTTTCAGATCGGCGGCGTCGAGCATCTGGAACGGGTAGTTGCCCAGCGCATCCTGCAAGGTCTGCAATCGCGACTGGCGCTCCAGCAGCTCTTCGTCGCTGAAGCACATATGAAAACCACCCGGTTGCCTGAGCTGCACGTCGACTCCGCTGTCGGCCATAAGGGCTTGCGCCAACGCCGGCCAACGCGTGGCGGAGGAACGGGTCCAGCGCGAATAATCCGGCAGGTCATGGCCCTTGCCCTGGACCCAGACCAGACCGAAATTGCCCCGCGAAGCACGAAACGCATCGTCGCCCTGATCGAGGACCCGGGTGTCGACGCCGTTACGCGCCAGCCCATAGGCCACCGCCATGCCCACCAACCCGCCGCCGATCACGATCACATCCGATTGCGCGATGTCCTGGCTCATTTGCCTTCTCCGATCAGTACCCGGTCAAGCCCGACCAACCGATCCAGCACCAGCATCAACAGCACGGTGCCGACGATCAGCACCGTCGAGACGGCCGTGATCAACGGATCGATGGTCTGGGAAATCTGGTTGTACATGGCCACCGGCAAGGTGGTGGTGCCTGGGGTCGCGACGAACACGGTCATGGTCAGTTCGTCGAAGCTCTGGATGAACGCCAGCATCCAGCCGCCAATCACACCCGTGCGGATACGCGGCAGCACCACCCGATAAAAAGCGGTCCAGCGCCGCGCACCGAGCGACAAGGCTGCCTGTTCGATGTCGCGCTCCAGGCCAATGGTCGAGGCCAGCGTCAGTCGCAACGCATAAGGCAACACCACGATCACGTGAGTAATGCTCAGCGCCCAGAACGATCCGCCGATCTGCGCCACGGAGAAAAACCGCAGAAACGCGATCCCCAGCACCACGGACGGAATCATCAGCGGCGACAACAGAAAGCCGGTGAGCGCGCTGCGTCCCGGAAACTCGTAGCGACTGATCGCCAGCGCCGCCGGAATCGCCAGCAGCGTCGCGAGGGTGGCCGAGACCAGCCCCAGCTTGAGCGACAGGTAAAACGCGTCGAGCATTTCCTGATTGTCCAGCAGCGCCCGGAACCAGCGTAACGACAGGCCGTCAGTGGGCAGCGACAGATAACCCTTGTCGGTGAATGACATCACCATCACCACCACCAACGGCGCGACAATGAAAGTGACGAATGACAGGTGAAACAGCAGCGAGAAAAATCCGTTCTTGTGCATGGCCGGTTACTCGAAGACTTGCTTGAAGCGACGCTCGGCCAGCTTGCTGCAACCCAAAATGATGATCAGGTTGGCGACAAGCAGGAGCATCGCGATGGCGGCGCCGAGGGGCCAGTTGAGGGTGCCGAGGAACTCGTCGTAGGCCGCCGTCGCCACAACTTTCAGACGACGCCCACCAATGATCGCCGGGGTGGCGAAGGCGGATGCCGCCAGGGCGAAGACGATGATCGAGCCGGAGAGAATGCCGGGCATGATCTGCGGCAGGATGATTCGGCGGAACACGGTGAGGCGCGAAGCGCCCAGGGACAGGCCGGCCCATTCCACCTGCAGGTCCAGCCGCTGCAACGTCGCCCATACCGCAATCACCATGAACGGCACCAGCACGTGGGTCAGGGCGATGATCACCCCGAGCTGGGTGAACAACATTTTCACCGGCTGATCTGTGATGCCCAGCGCTTGCAACGCATCGTTTATCAGCCCGTTGTTGCCCAGCAGGATCGCCCAGCCGAGGGTGCGCACCACCACCGAAATCAGCAGCGGTCCGAGTACCACCAGCAGGAACAGCGAACGCCAGCGCGGCGCCATGCGCGCAATGATGATGGTTTCCGGAACACCGAGCAGGACGCAAAGGACCGTGACCGCCAACGCCATGGCGCCGGTGCGCAGAAAGATTTCATGGAAGTAACCGTCCTTGAACACTTCCACATAATTGCCGAGGCTGTACACCGGCAACACGCCGTCGGTGTCGCTGTACAGGTTGAGCGACAACACCGCGGTCAACAGCAACGGCGCCAACAACAGCGCAATGAAGACCAGCAGCGCCGGCCCACTGAGCAACCACGGCGCAACGCCGACGTGTTCTGCGTCATACCTGGCCATGGGCGACCTCTCGATCCAGCAGACGCAGGTCATCGTCGGACCAGTCCAGGCCGATTTCGCTGCCTTCATTGGGCGGTGGCGTGCCGAGGTTGGGCTGGGTCATATGCACCAGCCCGAGGTGACTTTCCACCGCGATCAACCACAGATTGCCGAGAAACACCCGCAAGCGGATGCGCCCGTTCAAACGCCCCCTGCCCGCCTCCGTCAGACGGATTTTTTCCGGGCGGATGTAGACGTTGACGTCATTACCCAGCGAGCGATCTTCGTGGGGCACGTGCAGGAGCGTGTCCCGGACCTGAACATTGCAGCAACGATCATTGCGGGTTTGCACGGCGCCGGCGAAGGCGTTGGTCTTGCCCAGGAACGCCGAAGCGAAGGGTGAATGCGGGCGTTCATAGGCTTCGAACGGCGTATCGATCTGCACGATGCGGCCTTTGTGCATGACGGCGATGCGGTCGCTCATGGTCATCGCCTCGACCTGGTCGTGAGTCACCAGAATCGTGGTGATGCCCAGGTTGCGCTGAATGGCCCGCAACTCGATGTGCATCTCTTCGCGCAGCTTGGCGTCGAGGTTGGACATGGGCTCGTCGAGCAGCAACAGGTTGGGCCGGATCGCCAAAGCCCGGGCAATCGCGACTCGTTGACGCTGGCCACCGGACAGCGCTTTGGGATAACGCTCGCCCAGGCCGCCGAGGCGCACCAGGTCCAGCGCCTCGTCAACGCGCTTGCTCCGTTCAGCCTTGGGCACGCCGCGCATTTCCAGACCGAAACTGATGTTCTGTGCCACGGTCATGTGCGGGAACAGCGCGTAGCTTTGAAAGACAATGCCCAGGCCCCGTTGCTCGGGGCGTACATGGGTGATGTCACGGCCATCAAGGACAATGCGCCCTTCCGTGGGCTGCACGAAGCCGGCAATGGATTGCAGGGTGGTGGTCTTGCCGCATCCGGAGGGGCCGAGTAAAGCAATGAATTCGCCGTGCCGGACTTCCAGGTTCAAACCGTCGATGGCCCTGAAACTGCCATAGGTCTTGACGATGCCTTCGAGTGTGAGAAATGCCATTGGCTTGCCACGCAGGCACAGGCCTGCGTCTCCAGGAGGGTTTCGGGAAGGATCGGAGTCGTCGAGCGGCTAGCGCTCGACCGTGCGATTCCAGCGCGTTGTCCACTCACTGCGCTTCTGGTTGATCGTGTCCCAATCGACTTTGATCAACGCGTTCACCTTCTCCGGGCCATACGGCATGCGTGCGGCGATGTCCGGTTCAAGGGTGACGGTCTGGTTAACCGGCGCAAAGCCGTTTTCCCGGGCCTGGATGGTCTGCACTTCGGGTGACAGCACGTACTGGATGAACTGCTGCGACAACTCGGGCTGCGCATTGGGCGTGACGCCACAGGCCGCGATCTGCAAGGCGATGCCGCCTTCTTTCGGGTAGATGAACTTGAGTGGAAAACCGGTGCCCTGCAACGCCACCGCACGACCGCTGCCGTATACCGCCATCACCACGTCGCCGTTCTGCATCATGCCGTCCATCTCACCCGGGGCTGACACCCAGGCCAATACGTTCGGGCCGATTTCGTCTTTCAGCGCCTTGAAGCCAGGGTCGATATTCTTTTCGCCACCGCCGCGCAAACGGGCCATTTCGACCAGGGTGTGCAAGCCGTAGGTGTTGGTCACGGGCGGCATGCCCAGCAGTTGCTTATAGCGTGGATCGGTGAGGTCTTCCCAGGAATCCGGCGCTGCCCAACCACGTTTCTTGAAGGCCTCTTCGTTGTAGCCGATACCCGTGGCGACCACTCCGACGCCCGTCGCTTCGGGGCTGATTCGCGCCAGCGGATAGAGGTCTTTGTAGACCGGTGCATCGGTGAGTTTTTCGCACAGGCCCATTTGCAGCGCCTGATACATCGGCCCGTCGTCCATCATCGCCACGTTGATCTGCTGACGCCCTTTCTGCGCCTGCAATTTGGCCAGGGTTTCGGTGGAATTGCCGGCGACGTACACCACTTTGACGTTGTGTTGTTTCTCGAACGCGGGGATGACTTTGGTCTTGTACATCTGCTCGGTGGACCCTCCGACACCGGCCACATAGAGCGTGGGTTCGGCGAATGCGGAGCCACTGCCTAACCCGACAAGGGCGACAGCGACAGCAGTGACAATGCGGGTCAGAGGACGAAACGACGGTGTTGCTGAGGTCGAGTTATGGCTATTCACAGACTATCTCCGAAGTGCGTGGGGCAGATCGAACAATGCGTCAGTTGCTTCGGCGTCAATCGAAGCCATGCAGCGCGGTGCATGTTCCCGGCGAATACCTCACGGGATGGCGCATCTTCATGTGCGCTATGGGTTGCTGGTCTGGAGTATTGCGATGCACTATCCATGTGGTCAAATCACAATATCCGGGTTAGCTATTCATATTTGATATGGAAGGTCGGGCATGAACCTCAGGCAAATAGAAGCATTCCGTAGCGTGATGCGATTGGGCTCGATGACGGCGGCGGCAGAAGTGCTGTACACCTCGCAGCCCAACGTCAGCCGGCTGATTGCGCAGCTGGAACTGAGCACCGGCTTGACCTTGTTCAAGCGTGCGGGTGTGCGATTGATCCCGACTCAGGAAGGTCAGGCGTTCTTTCATGAGGTCGAGCGTGCTTATGTCGGCCTCGACAGCCTCAAGCATTCGGCGAAGAACATTCGCAATCTGGGCACTGGTCGTCTGCGGGTGGCGGCCGTGCCATCGACCGGTATGAGCGTGCTGCCCAGGGTGCTCAAGACCTTCACCGATTCGCGCCCGGAGCTCACGGTGTCGTTACACGTGAACTCCTCGCCGACGGTGGAGCAATGGGTAAAATCGCAGTTCTGCGACATCGGCATCGTGGTTCACCCCGGCGATGTCCAAAGCCAACAGGTCGAGCTGCTCGCCGAGGTAGCGGCCGTGTGCGTGTTGCCACGTGCACATCCACTCTCGGAACGCTCACAGATCACTTTCGAAGACCTCGAAGGGCAAGCGTTCGTGTCGCTCTGTCACGGAGATGGCACACGCTCAATGGTGGATGGCTTGTTCGAGCAGGCGGGCGTGGAACGCGTGATGGCTGTCGAAGCGCAGTACAGCGCGATCAACTGCGAAATGGTGGCCCTCGGCATGGGCATCACCCTCGCCCACCCGCTGGTGGCCAAGGATTATCTTCACCGCGACATCGTGGTCAGACCGTTCAGGCCGGACATCCTGTTTCCAACCTATGTGATCTGGCCGACCGCCCAGGCGAGGACGCGATTGGCGGAGGAATTCGTCGATACATTGAAGGCGTATTACCGGGATTCGCTGGACGCCGTTTAGCTAAATATTGGGTCGAAAGCAGCTCATCTTTGCGTCATATCACGTTCGAAGCGAGCAGGCATCAGGCCGTTATTTCGCATTCAATTTTGCTTACCGTCAATTTTCCAACTACAACTGATATCTGGGGTGGAGTGCGTCCAAATCTTGACAGTGGCTGTCATGGTCGGACGTCCGACTGATGGCAACAGCGTTAGGGATGGTCAGGCACATGGCTCAGGGCAAGTACCGCTCCGACATAGATGGGCTGCGGGCTGTGGCGGTGATTGCGGTAGTCCTGCATCACCTCAACACCAGCCTGCTGCCAGGGGGGTTCGTGGGCGTTGACATCTTCTTTGTCATCTCCGGCTTTTTGATCACCTCCCAGGTGTTTTCCGAGGTCAAGCGCAACGCTTTCTCGCTGAAGGTTTTTTATCAGCGACGCATCAATCGCATTGTTCCTGCATTGGTAACGGTACTGCTGGCGACCGCGATCGTCGGGGCTTTTATCCTTTCTCCGATCGACCTGATCCGGCTCAACGTCAGCACACTCCTCTCTTTGCTGGGCGTCTCGAACATCTATATCTGGGTCAAGTACGGCAACTATTTCGCCGCCGACGCCAGTGAAGCCCCCCTGCTGCACACTTGGTCACTGGGTATTGAAGAGCAGTTCTACCTGCTCTGGCCACTGTTCATCGTGTTGCTCTATCGCTTGGCGCCGCGTTACGTGCTGCCGGTCTTGGCCATTGGCGTGCTAGTCGCGGTTGGCGTTTCAGAATACGCGACAGGCGTCTTTGCGACCGCCGCCTACTATCTGCTGCCTACGCGCTTTTTCGAATTGATGCTGGGTGGGCTGCTGGGGATCTACCTTCATCAACCGCGCATCATCGGAAAGCTGACAGCCCATGGTTTTGCGCTGGCAGGCTACCTGTTGATCGGTTTTTCGCTGGTTGCCTTGAACGCCAACTCGACCTTCCCCGGGATCAACGCCCTGATCCCGTGCCTGGGGGCCGCGTTGTTGATCCTGGCCGGCAACGGCGACACGCGCTCGCGCTTGCTCACCAACCGTCCCATGGTGTTTATCGGCCTGATTTCCTATTCGTTGTATTTGTGGCACTGGCCGTTGATTGCCTACCTGAGTTACCTGGAGATCCCCATCGATTTGCCTGTCGGGGCGATGCTGATCGCGGTATCCATCATCCTCGCGTGGCTAACCTGGCGTTATGTCGAGGTGCCCTTTCGGCGTAATGGGGCAACGTGGCACTTTTCCCGGGTCTTCGCCCGCCGATTCGCCTTTCCGGCACTGGGCCTGGCCACGTTGGCGGCACTGAGCCTGCAATTCAACGGCTTTCCGCAACGTTTCAGCCCTGATGTTTTGCTACTTGAAGCGATGACCCAGCAGAAGCCGAGCGAGATTCGTAGCGGATGCCACGTCACCAACGCGCTGTACGGCACCGGACCTAATGACGCGTGTCGTCTGGGGGTCAAAAAAGAACAGCTGGACGGCATCATGATCGGTGATTCGTTTGCCAATCACTTCACCGGCATGGTCGATCTTCTGGCCAAACCAGACAACCTCTCGATCATGGACTACACCATGGACTCGTGCCCGCCGATCATCGGCTACACGGTCGACATGTCCGCGGTCTATGCCGAGCATTGTGCAAAACGTAACGAACGAGCGTTCAACCTGATCGAACAGAACAAATTCCACTACGTGGTACTGGCGGCGATTTGGCCCAGGGACGCGATTGCCAAAGACATCGTCGAAGCGAGTATCAAGCGGGTGGTGGAGCACAGCGACGAGGTCATCGTCATCTTGAGGAATCAGAGCATCGCAAAGGCCGCAAGCTGCCCGATTCGCCAATTGATGTTCGGTACCGACCACAATTGCTCGGTCACCCAAAGTGCCGTGGCGCCCTATTGGGCTGACGTACGCGCGAAGTTCCCGCAGGTGCACTTTATCGATCCCAATCAAGTGATATGCCCGGCAGGCGTGTGCAGCCCGATTATCAAGGGCCAACTGCTGTACCTGGATGATTCTCACTTGAATGAAGTGGGTTCGCGTTTTATCGGCCGTACGTTACTGGACCGAGGCTACTCGTTGCTGCACGACCCGGTGGCTACCCCACGTGCAGTCGAGACGAAGTTTGATGCCGCCGTTCATCTATAGAGGCGATCAAGCCTCAAGAGCATCACGCTGACGGACGATTGCAACGCCTTTGTTCGATGTCTGCCCTGACCGCCAGCCGGGTCACAGAGGTGCACTACTGCGTTAACGGTCTCCGCATGATGATTGTGCGCTCGGCACCGTGGAACTCATCCCGTACCTTTCGAAAACCCAGTGAGGCGTAAAAGCCTTCTGCGGTGATGGAGGATGGCACGCGCAATACATCAAGGCCTGCGCTGAGGGCGGCGGTATGAATCACAGCCATGAGCTGCCTGCCGATTCCGCGCCCTTGATGCTGCGGTTCGACAAATACGCTTCTTACAACGTCCCCGTCCAGGCTGGCGGTTGCGACGACACGATGATCGACAGAGGCCACATAAACCCGGCGCTGCGTCATCAACTGATGGATCGCCTGCGGGGAAAAGCTCTGCTCCACCTGAGCAATCACATCGGGCGGATAATCCTGCGCATTGGACTCACGCAGGGCGCTGATCACAACGTGGCTTATCGCTCGTGCATCCTCGCTCGTTGCGAGGCGAACCTGACAATCCATCTTCACTACCTCCCTCCGTGTGGTCGTCCAATCTTAAACATAGGCGAGGACACAAGAAACGCTGAAGGGGGTCAGCCGAGGTCCGCTGCACCCGTACGCGCCTTTCGTTTATGCGCAAGCTCTACTACGGTGGTTACATGACCGTTTTCCAACCCGGAGCGCAGCGCATGTCCAGAACCCTCTTTCTTACGTTCGCCGGTCTGGTCCTGTTCACCAGCCAGGCTATGGCGGACACCCTGAAAATCAGCGTGATCGGCGCCGGTAAAGTCGGCGGTACACTTGGCACGCTATGGGTAAAGGCTGGCCACTCGGTGATGTTTTCGTCACGCCACCCCGAGGAGCTGACGGACCTGGTCAAGACCGCCGGCCCCAATGCTCGGGCGGGCTCGGTCAGCGATGCAGCCGCATGGGGCGATGTGATCGTGCTGAGTGTTCCCTACGGGGCAATGCCGGTGCTGTCCGAACAGCTGAAGGGCAAGCTGGGCGGCAAAGTGGTGTTCAGTACCAGCAACCCATTCAGCGGCCGTGACGGAGACGTTGGGCGCAAGGCGCTGGATCAGGGAGTCGCCTTAGCGGACCAGCACTATCTGCCCGGCGTTCACCTGGTGCGCGCGTTCAACGCCATAGGCTACGCATCAATGAAAAGCGAGGCCGGCAAAAACAAGGCGATTCCCACCTTCGCCGATGATGCCCAGGCCCGGGACCTGGGTGCCCGGTTGGTGCGCGACGCCGGGTTTGTACCGGTACTTCTACCGCTGGCGCGAGCTAATGAAGGTTTGCCGGGTGGACCGCTCAGTGGCGTTTGGAGCGAAGCCGAACTCAAGCAAAAGATGGGCCCGTAGCGAGCAGTCTCTGGCGATTCAGTCTGGTGGAGCAGAAGACCGCGATTTCGCAGGCCTGGCGCTTCGCTTTTGTCGCGACTGTTCATCCTCCGCCAGTGCCTGGCGAACGAGCGCCCGAGCCGCCCAGGCGGCGGTGTCGAGTGATTCGTCGATGGTCGCGCCACTGATATCGCGCACGGCGATCAACGCTTCGGTGCCCATGACAATCGACAGCGCCTGCTTCAGTCGTTTGCGCGCCCGGGGTGTGAGCACGTCCTTCAACGAGTCGACAATCGGTTCGATGTAGCTCATGCGTCGGCCAGGTCGCAGCGGCTCGTGGGACTCGCTTTCGAGCCACACCGTCATGAACGAACGTTCCATCACGTGCAGGCCGATCTCGTCATCGATCAAGAGTTTGTTCAACGCGTTCGCCGCCAGGCCAATGCCCTTTACCGGATCGTCGCCCGGTCGCCAGATGTGCTCCAGCGGCGTCATGTCACGATCGGCTGCCGTCTCGCTTATCAATGCCTCGGTCGAGGGAAAGTAGCGATATGCCGTGGCGCGCGACACCATCGCGCGCTCGGCCACTTGCGCAACCGTCGGGTTATGGCCCTCGTCGCGCAATGCGACGGCGGCATCGATAAGCGCCTGGCGTGTTCGCAACTTCTGGTTGGCGCGGCCTTGCGGATCGCCGTCACGGACCGACGGGCTTGACTTCGGAATCGACATGGAATAAATGATACTCCGTCTTATCATGAGACTTGAGTCTCATAATAGACGCCTGGCAACCAACCAACAAGAGGTCGCTCATTATGAGTGGGCACAACCGCCGCGCCGGGCAAAACAACTTCACATAGTGTTATCAGCAACTGAGCGCGCCCAAGGGCGCATGAGGTGAATGCCATGAATCACAATTCCCGTTCGCGGACCTGGTTTCGGCTCGCTGCCCTCTACTTTGTCATTGGCGTGCTGCTGGGTGTGGCGATGGGCGCTTCCGGCGACCACTCGCTCTTCGCGGTACATGCTCACGTCAATCTGTTGGGATGGGTGTCGATGGCACTGTTCGGACTCATCGGCACAGCGCACCCTTCAATCACCGAAGGGCGCGCTGCGGCAGCACAGTTCTGGACGTACAACGTTGGCGTCCCGGTGATGCTCGGCGCACTGACGCTGCGCCTCAAGGGCTTCCCGTCAGTCGAACCATTGATTGGCGCCGCATCTATCCTCATTGGCTGCAGCGTGCTGCTTTTTGTGTGGCAGGTGTTCTCGCGCATCGGTGTAACGGCCAAGGGCTTGAGCAGCGCAACACGCGAATCGCCCATGACATGACGTGGATGACAGGGCAGCGTATCGGTGCGGGGGGGACCCGCTATTTATCGTCATCGTGACCGAAGAATTTGGGATCGAGCACCAACGCGCGCAGTGGCTTCAAGCGCTTTTCGGCCAAGTCGGCTTGCCGGGCGCATTCGGTGGCGTCCTCGGTGGCGCCCACCGCCGCCGCCTGTCCAGCCATTTGGCGCAGCAGCAGGATCCTTTCCTCCACCGCCCTCAAGGTGTCCCAAAGCCCCGAGTCGATGGCAGCATTGACTTCACAAATGAGTGACTTGATCGAAAAGGCATGGCCTGTATGGCAACGAAATCTGACGATTGAGCCTTCCTCAATCTGCACGAGCACGCCATGACAATCCGGGCAGGTGAACTGGGAAACCTTGCCTAACCCCATGACACCAGCCTCGAGACCGTTGCCTTTCAAGGAGATGATGTTCTCGATGACATGGCGGGGCCTTACATCCTGTTCAGGTGGGCCATCAATCCGGCTGCCGACCCTCTTGGAGAGTTCACTGGCGAGCACTGCCGCGGTGCCGACAAGATCGATCTTCACATGCTCGATTGCACTGTCGGGCATCGAACTCAGCAGGGCTTCGGAAGGTTCCTGGACGTAAGTCAAACCACCCCGGTCTTTTACCGCCCATAATCCGGCGGTCCCGTCGTCCAATGCGCCCGACAGAATGACGCCAATCACACGAGCGCCGTAGTTGACCGCCGCCGAACGGAACAGCACGTCCACCGCAGGACGTACGCGGCACTCCTTGGGTCCACGCGTCAGTCGTATCCCGTCCTCCGTCAGCATCAGGTGCCGATCCGCGATGGCGACATAGACCGTACGAGCTTCGATACGCTGACCGTCCTGAGCCGCTACGACCCGCATGCTCGTCACATTTGAGAGCACACGATGAAGGACGCTCGGTTGATGGGCGGGAATATGCAGCACCACCAGAAACGCAGCGGGCAAGTCGGCGGGTAGATTTTCAAACAAGGCGATCAGCGCCTGAACGCCACCCGCGGAGGTGCCAATGACGACGATGTTTCGCACGTTTGCATCAAGTTCATTCGTCACGGGACGCCTCCAACCCACCCATCGACCATCCTCTTACAGTAGACGCTAACCACAGGGGTGGGCGTTTGATGTAAGTGAATGGTCATTCCAGTAGCGAGACCAGACGAGGCTCAATCGAGGTCGAAAGCACTTCAAGCAGCGCCAGCGTCACCGGCAGTTTGAAGCGTCGCCGGCCGGCGCTCCCGGGGTTGAGATAGAGTTTTTCGCCATGCCATTCGATGCGCGGCTTGTGCGAATGGCCGGTGATCACCAGTTTTATATCGCCATCGAGTTCAGCTGGAACGTCGGCGATGTCATGCACGAGCAGCGTCGGCCATCCGTTGAGGTCGAAACGGAGAACGTCGGGGAGATTTTCTGCCCAAGGGGCGTCCAGGTCGTTGTTCCCGCGGACTACATACAGTGGGGCGATAGACGCCAGTTGAGCGAGAATGTCGGGGTTGCCGATGTCACCCGCGTGAATGATCTGTTCACAACCCTTCAGGGCAACAATGGCTTCGGCGCGGAGCAAGCCATGGGTATCGGAAATCACACCAACTTTCATGCAAAGCTCCAGACCAGGGGGCGCGCCAGCGCCAACGATAAACCCAAGGTTTCAATCAATCACGAACGGCACGCACCTTCCCGCTAAAGACCTTAAAGCCGTAGGTGTTGTAAATCAGCGTCACCGGTATCAGCACGGCGAAACCGACCAACATGAACCTCTGGCTGGTCGGACTGGACGCGGCGGCTTGCAAGGTCAGATGAGGCGGGACAATCAGCGGATAGAGCGCCACGAGCATCAATGCGAAAGCCAACACAAAGATGCCCAATGCCGCGAACAGCGGCAGGTACTCCCGGCGACTTCGAAAGCCCAGGATGAAGCCGATCAGCAGTGAAAAGACCAGGGTTGCGGCCGGCATCCAGACAAGGTGATCCGAAAGCCGCTGCGCATATCGGGTGTCCAGTGTCGCTGTCCAGGCAACCAACACGGTCAATAGCGCCAAGGTTACGAGGGCCAGCACCCTCGCCTGACGACCTGATCGCTGCTGGAGTTCGTCGTCCGTTCGCCAATACAACCAGCAGGCGCCCAGCCACGTGTAGCCGACCACAAGCACTGCACCACAATACAGCGGAAACAGGCCCAGCCACTCCAGACTGTTACCACTGTACTGCCCGCCCTGATTGGGTATGCCTTGAACCAGCGTACCCAACACCACCCCTTGAGAGGCGCCGGCGAGCAGTGAACCACCCGACAGCAAACCGTCGACGGCGCGCTTGATTCCGTCGCTGGGCGAATAGTCACGAAACTCCAACGCTACCACTCGAAGAATCAACGCCAAAAACATCAGGATAAACGGCAGATAAAGCGCCGGCAGCAGGATGGCGTAGGCCAGTGGAAACAACGCCAGCAGCCCGCCACCCCCAAGCACGAGCCAGGTTTCATTGGCATCCCAGATCGGCAGGATGGTCACTGCCATGGTACGACGCTGCCGTCTGCTACGGGTGAAGCCCATCAGCACGCCAACGCCAAGATCAGTGCCGTCCAACAGCACATAGTTCAGTACCGAGAACGCCAGGGCCGCAGCGGAAAGTAGTGTTATCCAGTCATTGTCCAACATGGATTCATGCCCTCAGGACTCACCTGTCTCGTCAGCCAGGGTTGGCTGCGGCCCGGGCTCGTCCTTGTGCGGTGGTTCACGTAGAAGTCGCAGCAGGACCCAGAGGCCCACCCCGAATATCAGCAGGTAAAACGACAGGATGACCCAGGTTGACCCGATCACCTGCTGCCGGGAAACCGATGACAGACTGTCAGCCGTGCGCAGCAAGCCATAGACCGTGAAGGGTTGACGGCCAACCTCGGTCACGACCCAGCCACTGAGCATCGCCAGTAATCCAGCCGGGGCCATCAGCACACACCCTCGGAGCATCCAACGCGCTGCGTACAACCGTTTTCGCCATCGCAATACCAAACTGGTCAGGCCCTGCCCCAGCATCAACAGGCCCAGGCCAACCATGAAGCGAAAAGCGAAGAACACCACGGGCACCGGCGGGATGTCCTGAGGCGGGAATTCATCCAGCGCGGCGATGGTGCCGCTCAGGTCATGCCGCAGGTACAGCGAACCTATGCGCGGAATCGCCACTTCCCAATGGTTGCGTCGCTCGACCATGTCTGGCAGTGCGAACAAGCGTAATGGCTCGCCTGCACCTTCAGGCGGGCGCGTCCAGGAGCCTTCGATGGCAGCAACCTTTTGCGGCTGAACCTTGAGGCTGTGCTGACCATGAAGCTCTCCAGCCACAATTTGCAGGGGCGCGAGCACGACAATCGTCCACAGCGCCATCGAGTATTGAAGGCGAGCTCGCGGGTTCTCAGGCGCCTTTAACAGTTGCCATGCACTGGCACCGGCCACCAGTGTGGCGGTGCCGAGCAACACCGCCAATGTCATATGCACAAAACGATACGGGAACGATGGATTGAAGATGATCGCCCACCAATCCTCGGCGATGAAGCGGCCATCCGTGCCAATGGCGTAACCGGCGGGCGTATGCATCCAGGAATTGGCCGACAGGATCCAGAAAGCGCTGATCAGCGATCCAGCGGCTACCGCGCAGGTGGCGAAGAAATGCAGGCGCGGGCCTACCTTCTTTAATCCGAATAACATGATGCCAAGAAAGCCAGCCTCCAGAAAAAAGGCGGCAAGCACTTCGTAGAACATCAATGGGCCGAGGATATCTCCCGCCTGAGTCGAAAGCCGCGACCAATTGAGCCCGAACTGGTACTCCAGGATCAGGCCCGAGGCAGTGCCCACCGCCACGTTGAGGGCAAACACTTTTAGCCAGTAACGGTAGACGTCCAGGTAGATCTTTCGCCCACGCCACAACCAAAGCGCTTCGAGCACCATCAAAAAGTTCGCCAGACCAATGGTGAGTGCCGCCAGCACGATATGAAAGCTGATGGTGATCGCAAACTGGACACGCGCCGCCATCAGCGCCGAATCAACCGCGTCCATGCCGTCCACTTGCCGCTATTAGCCAACGCAAGCAGGGATCAGCTGTTGGCAGCAGCCAGCGATGGTGACGCAGATCGCCAAAGGTGTGGGCGGGAATAGGCATGACATCGGTCCGATGCAATAGTTGTCGGTTGACTCTGCTCAGTGGCAATGATTCCGAAAGTGTGCGACCTACTCCTCGAAGCGACCGGTGGCGTCACGATCGCGCTCGTAGCGTCTCGCGAGCGGAAACGGCGGCAACCAGGACTCGCGACGGACGATCCAGCTTTCGTAGGTTGGCATCAGTTGGTCAGGGGCATCCAGGGAGCCCAGGTTCACTTCGATTTCGTCGGCGGTGCGGGCGAAAACGGACGAACCGCAGCGGGGACAGAAAAACCGCCCGGCGTAGTCGCGTGTTTCGCCTTCGATCGTCACCGCATCCTGAGGGAATATCGCAGAAGCGTGAAAGAGCGCCCCATGATGCTTGCGGCAGTCGAGACAGTGACAAACGCCGACCCGGTATGGAAGACCCGACGCCTCAATTCGGACGTTACCGCACAGGCAACCGCCGGTGAATCGGTCCATGCTGAGTCCCCTCTAACATCAAGCGGTCGGAATGTTTGCTGGTTAACGCCCAAGCGCCGCTTCGATCCCAGCGATGTCGATCTTTCCCATCGTCATCATCGCTTCGAACGCGCGCTTGGCCGCAGCTCGATCGGGATCGGCTATTGCGGCCGTCAGGATGCGTGGGGTGATCTGCCACGACAGTCCCCACTTGTCCTTGCACCAGCCGCATGCACTTTCCTGGCCGCCGTTTCCGACAATCGCGTTCCACAAACGATCCGTTTCGGCTTGGTCGTCAGTGGCGACTTGGAACGAAAAAGCCTCGTTGTGCTTGAACACCGGCCCCCCGTTCAGCCCGAGACACGGGATGCCCATCACCGTGAACTCAACCGTCAAGACATCGCCCTGCTTCCCCGCCGGATAGTCACCCGGCGCGCGATTGACAGCGCCCACCGTGCTGTCCGGGAACGTCTGCGCGTAGAACGTCGCAGCCTCCAGCGCGGCGCCTTCATACCAGAGACAAATCGTATTCTTGCTGACCATCTTGGATCTCCAGAATCGGGAATGACACGTGCATTCTAGCAGCGCAGGCAGCGGGCTTGATTTGGCGAACGAGTCGCACAAGACGCAGCCCCCATAAATCCCTGATGTCTTCTCCTGGCCCCCCCTCAAAAAGCTGCCCGTTCAAACATAGCAGGACATGCCGCCCCACCTCTCTAATACGAAATTATTCACTTTTCCCTCAATGAAAGGTGCGTTGCCGCCCAGCTCCAGGCTCAGGCGCGGGACGAACGCGTCGTCGAAATGGGCAAGCGTTACCCTGACGTCAAGGTCGACAAGTTCCACATCGACATCCTCACCGCCAACTTCGTCCTGCACCCGGACTGGTTCGATGTGGTGGTGGCGAGCAACCTGTTCGGTGACATTCTTTCCGACCTCGGCCCCGCCTGCACCGGCACCATCGGGATCGCACCCTCGGCCAACATCAACCCGGAGCGCGACTTCCCGAGTCTGTTCGAGCCGGTTCGCGGTTCGGCGCCCGACATCGCTTGGCGTCATGGGCCTGGGCAATCTGGGGATGGCGGTCCTGGATCGTTTGCGCACCTTCGGTTTCAGCCTCAAGGGCTGGGCCCGCTCGGCAAAGCAGATCGATACGGTCGAGTGTTTCGCCGGGACTGAACAGTTGCCGCAGTTCCTCAGTCAATGCGACATCCTGATTTGCCTGTTGCCGCTGACCCAGGACACCCGAGGCATTCTCGACGCCTCGACCTTCGCCGCCCTGCCCCGTGGCGCGAAGCTGATCAATCTTGGCCGAGGGGCTCATCTGGTCGAAGCCGACCTGCTCCAGGCGCTGGACAGCGGCCACCTGGAGCATGCCGTGCTCGACGTACTGAATGACGAACCGCCCGCCGCCGACCACCCCTTCTGGCTACACCCGAATATTTGGCTGACGCCCCACATCGGCGCCATGACCCAGCCGGAAACCGCCTTCGAAGTCTTGCTGGCCAACATCCGGCGCCATCAGCAGGGCGAAGCGATGATTGGCAGCATCGAGCGCAGCACGGGCTACTGATCAATCCATCAACCCGCGGTTCAGGGCATGGTTACCAGCAAGGCCACTCGATGAGCACGCTTACTTGACGAGTCGCGTTTCCTTAGACGGCCGGTAGCCGAAATACGAGCTGTAGCACTTGCTGAAATGGCTCGGCGACACAAAGCCACACGCCACCAACACGTCCACCTGGGAGAGTTCGGTGTGCTGCAGCAGTCGTCGCGCCTCAGTGATGCGCAATTCCATGTAATAGCGTTGCGGCGTGGTGCCCAGTTGCTCCTTGAACAAGCGCTCAAGTTGGCGACGAGAACGACCGGCATAAACGGCGAGCTGCTCCAGTTCAAGCGGCTCTTCGAGGTTGGCATCCATCAGCTTGACCACCTCGCGTAACGGCGCGCTCACACAGATATTTTCAGTCGGCTTGATGCGCCGGTAGCGAGACTCCTCGAACGCCAGGATGTCTTCGATCCCCTCGACGAGAGCTTTGTCGTGCAGTCCTTTGATCCAGTCCAGCGCCATATGGAATGCCCCGGACGGACTGGACGCTGTGAGCCGGTCGCGATCAATGACATAGGGCTCGCTGCTGACATGGGTCGCCTTGGCGATTTCAGTGAGTGCGGGACGGTGTTCGGGGTGAATCGCGCAACGATAGCCATCGAGCAAACCGGCGCGTCCCAGGAACCATGCGCCATTCCACAAACCGGCCAGGCTGACGCCAAGGTCTGACGCCATTCTCAGCAAACTGATGAGCTCATCCGTCGCTTTCAGTTCAGTCCTGTAGCCGCCGCAAATGACCAGCAGATCCAGGTTATGAATGGCTGAAGCATCGATCCGTGCGTCCGGGCGAATGACCAGGCCCAGGTCGCTGATGACCTCCCCGTCGTTCAAGCCGAACGTTCGGGAAGCGAACAACTTTGGACGTAGTAGATTCGCGGTGACAATCGTATCCAATGCTTGCGTGAATGCAGGCAACGAGAAATGTTCGAGCAGTAAAAAGCCCGCCCGTGCCATTTGGGCAGGCTGGTCAGGGTGCTCGTTCAGATAGCGGAGGTTTTTCCCCTTCATGCCTCCGCTGAATTGGCGTCGTTCGATCAATGTTCAACCTACTCTGTCACGTTAACCAACTGTCATTGTTGAGTAAGCGTAACGCAAAACGCCGCAAGTAAAACCAGCCTTCTCTGCGGCGCGATCAGGCGAGCTGAAAGCCGTGACGTAGAGGGTCGTCCCAGCAGATGAAATGATGAACCCCGCTGATTTTGCTGGACTCAATCAGTCGGAGGCAATTGCTCACCTCCGACAGCGCCAAGTCATCAGACAGTCGTTTGCACAACCGCCGTTTGCCGGCCTTTGAACGCCAGCGCAAAACAGAAGAAAATCGCCAGCGCAAACCCTGCCGGGAACAACCAGATGCTTTTCCAGTCATGGCTGTCCACCGAGGCGTAGTGGTCGGTCACCTGCCCTGCCACCCAGAAACCAATCAACATGCCCAGGCCGTAGGTCGCCAACGTAATCAGGCCCTGGGCCGAGCTTCTGAAGCGCTCCGAGGCTTTGGCGTCGGTGTAGATCTGGCCGGAGACGAAGAAGAAGTCGTAGCAGATGCCGTGCAAGGCGATGCCGGTGAACAGCATGAACGCCAGGTCGCCATTGTTACCGTAAGCGAACAACAAGTAGCGCAAGGCCCACGCCAGCATTCCCACCAGCAGCGCGATTTTGATCCCGAAGCGATGGATGAACAGCGGCAGGAGCAGCATGAACAGCACTTCGGAAACCTGCCCGATGGCCATTTTCGCCGTGGGGTTGGTTACGCCGATTTCCGCCAGGAACGGGTTGGCATTCTGGTAATAAAACGCCAACGGAATGCAGATCAGAATGGAGGCGATGAAGAACACCAGATAGCTGCGATCCTTCAGCAAACCCAAGGCATCCAGCCCGAGCATTTGCTTGAGGCCGCCGCTGCCCGACTCAGGCTTCAATGGCGCGGTGCGCGGCAAGGTGAAGCTGTAGAGCCCCAGAACCAGAGACGCAATCGCCGACATCAAAAAGGTATTGCGCAACCCGCCTGATGAAATCGCGGTTTGGGAGTCCCAGGCAAACACAAAGCTGATCACCACGCCGGCCACAATCCAGCCGATGGTGCCCCACACGCGGATGCGGGAAAACTCCAGGGCCGGGTCAGTCATTTGCCGGAACGCGACTGAATTGACCAGGGCCAGGGTCGGCATGTAGATCATCATGTAGGCCAGCACAAACGGATAAAACGTGCTGAAGTCCGGCGCTCGATACAGCTGGTACAGCAACACCGCGCCGACCAGGTGCAACACCGCGAGGATGCGCTCGGCGTTGAAGAAACGGTCGGCGATCAAACCGATCACAAAAGGCGCGATGATCGCGCCCCAGGATTGGGTCGAGAACGCCATGCCGATCTGCCCGCCGCTGGCGCCCAGGTTACTGGCGAGGAAGGTGCCGAGGGTGACAAACCATCCACCCCAGATAAAAAACTGCAGGAACATCATTGCGCTTAATCGCGCGGTCATCGTGGTCATAACAGTCACCGTCTTATTGTTTTTTTTGTTGGAGAAAGGAGCGAACAACGTTTTATTCAGGCGTCGGGCAACCCCAGCAGTCGACGATTGAAACCTTCGTCGGACGACACGCTGGCGAAATCGTCGAAGGCCTTTTGGGTCTTGGTGATCATGTGCTGCTCAATGAACGCCGCCCCCTCTGCTGCGCCCTGCGCGGAATCCTTCAGGCAACACTCCCATTCCAGCACGGCCCAACCGGTGAAGTCGTATTGGGTCAGTTTGCTGAAAATCGATTTGAAATCGATCTGGCCATCGCCCAGAGAGCGGAAGCGGCCCGGCCGTTCGACCCATCCCTGATAACCGCCGTAGACACCCGAACGGGCGTCGGGCCGAAACTCAGCGTCCTTGACGTGGAACATGCGGATGCGCTCGTGATAGCGATCGATGAAGCCCAAGTAGTCCATTTGCTGGAGCAGCAGATGACTCGGGTCGTACAGGATGGCCGCGCGTGGGTGATGATCGACAGCCTCGAGAAAACGCTCGAACGAGGCGCCGTCGTGCAGGTCTTCGCCGGGGTGGATTTCGTAGCACAGGTCGACGCCGGCCTCTTCAAAACAATCGAGGATCGGCAACCAGCGTTTCGCCAGTTCGGCAAAGCCTTGCTCGACCAAACCGCTCGGCCGCTGCGGCCAAGGGTAGATGTACGGCCAGAGCAGTGCGCCGGAAAAGGTCGCGTGCGCTTTCAATCCCAAGCGCTGACTGGCGCGAGCGGCCAGCTTCAACTGATCGATCGCCCACTCGGTGCGCGCCTGGGGCTGGCCGCGCAGATGGGCCGGTGCGAAGTCATCGAACAGCGTGTCGAACGCCGGGTGCACTGCCACCAGTTGGCCTTGCAGATGCGTCGACAGCTCACTGATCTCGACGCCTGCTTGCGCGCAGACGGCGTTCAATTCGTCGCAGTACTCCTGACTGTCGGCGGCGCGCGCCAGGTCGATGAACTGAGTGCCAAGGGTCGGCAATTGAATGGCTTTGTAGCCTTGCGACGCCGCCCAATGGGCAATGTTGGCCAGGGTATCGAAAGGTGCTTTGGCGGACATGAATTGCGCAAGGAAAATCCCCGGACCACGCAGGCCGGTTGAGGTTTTCGGGTCGTTCACGGCAGGGCTCTCCAGCGTCATGGGGTGCAGACCAGTTCGGTCCATTTGGTGTCACCGCGATGGTTGGCGATCACGGTCTCGATGAAGGCCATGCCGCGCAGTCCGACGTCGATCCCCGGCACGCCGGGGGCATCGTGGCCGACGGCCTCGCCACGGATGGCGCGGGCAAAATCGCCGTAGAGGTTGGCCATTGCTTCGAGATAGCCTTCAGGGTGGCCGGCGGGCAAACGCATGCGCTGGCTGGCGGCCTCGCACAACCACGGCTGGCCGACACCGGAACGCAAGACGCGCAAGGGTTGATCGAGGGCGCGATGGATCAGGCTGGCGGGCTCTTCCTGACGCCACTCCAGCCCACCCTTGTCGCCGTAGACGCGGATCTTCAGCGGGTTCTCTTCACCCGCGCAGACCTGACTGGCGATCAGCACACCGCTCGCGCCGTCGGCCATCTTGAACAGCATCGAGGCGTCATCGTCCAGTTGCCGGCCAGCGATGTGCACGCCCAACATCGCGCACAGGTGCTGGATGGGTTGATCCGCCACGAACTCCGCCAGGGAAAAGGCATGGGTGCCGATATCACCAATGCAGCCGCCCAACCCTGACTGCTCGGGCCGGTCGCGCCATTCGGCCTGCTTGTTGCCCTGCCCGGCCACATCCTGGCTGAGCCAGCCTTGGGGATACTCGACAATCACCTTGCGCACCGCGCCGATCACGCCATTGCGCACCATCTCGCGCGCCTGCCAGACCATTGGGTAACCCAAGTACGTGTGGGCCAGGCCATAAAGGCGATTGCTGCGACTGACCACTTCTTTCAGTGCCAGCAACTCGGCCAGATTCAGCGCCGCAGGCTTTTCGCTGAACACATGAAACCCCGCGTCCAGTGCCTGGCTGGCCACCGGGGCATGCAAGTGATTGGGAGTGACGATCACCACCAACTCCATGCGCTGCTCGGCGGGTAGCGCGCGTTCGGCCTCGATCATCTGCTGCCAATCGCTGTAGCAGCGCGAAGCAGGCAAGCCCAGCACCGAACCGGTGTTCTGATTGTTTTGTGGGTCGCGGCTGAAGGCGCCGCACACCAGCTCAAAACGGCCGTCGAGCCCGGCGGCCTGGCGGTGGGCCTTGGCGATGAAGGCGCCCTCGCCGCCGCCGACAAACCCCATTCTTATTTTTGCCACTGGAACGTTCATCGCGACTCTTCTCTGTTTTGAGGCGTTGTGAGGCTGAAATCCGGCTATGATGTAACCGGTTACATCGTGGCGGAAATTTAGGCCCAGTTCGAGGTGGTGTCAAACCCCGGATTAAAATCCACAAGCATTTCAGGGCACGGCCGACCTGCGGTAAGCTCGCCGGCCACGCTGTTCGATAACGAGGTGGTCTTGTCCAATATCCGTGAAGTAGCCCGGCTTGCCGGCGTCTCGGTGGCCACAGTGTCCAGAACACTGAAGTCGCCTGAGCGCGTGCTCCCCGACACCCGGGACAAGGTCAACGCTGCCGTGGAACAGGCCGGTTATCGGCCGAACCTGATGGCGGTGCAGTTTCGCTCGCGCAGAACCGGCAACCTGGTGATTCTGGTGCCGGCCATCGCCAACGTGTTTTTCGCCCGAGTGATCAGCGGCGCGCAACAGGCGGCGCAGGCTGCCGGGTATCGGCTGCTGCTGTGCGACACCCAGGGCCGCGAGGAAATCGAACGGGAATTCGCCGCGCTGGTGTACGCGCATCAGGCCGACGGCGTGATCCAATTGCGCGCCTACGACCCTTTTGAAGCGCCCTTCCCCAACGCCGAGTTACCGCCCATCGTCAACGCCTGTGAGGTGATTCAAGGCGGGCGTCATCCCACGATCAGCCTCGACAATCGCGCCGCAGCCAGGGCCATGACCGAGCATCTGATCGGACTGGGCCACCGCCGGATCGGCCTGATCAAAGGCCCGAAAAGCAGCCCGCTGACCCGCGACCGCGTGGCCGGTTATCAGGATGCATTGCACCACGCCGGAATCGCCTCCGACCCCGCGTTGATCTGCCACGGTGATTTCAGTTTGCAGGCCGGGGATGACGGCGCGGCAGCGATGCTTTCGCTGCCCGAGCGCCCCACCGCGCTGTTCTGCGAAAACGATGAAATGGCCATCGGCGCGTTGAAACGCATCAAGCAACAGGGCTTGCGGGTGCCCGAGGATATTTCCTTGGTGGGGTTCGACGACATCCCTTTCGCGGCGTACTGCGACCCTCCCCTGACGACCATCACGCAACCCGCCGAAGTCTTCGGCCAGAAAGCCGTCGAGATGGTGATTGCGCTGATTGAGAAGAAACCGATTGAACAGCGTCATGTGGTCTTGCCGTTTGAGTTGACGGTGCGCGACAGCACAGCGGTGGTCAGCAAACGTTGAGTAAACCGTGGCGAGGGAGTTTGCTCCCTCGCCACAGGACAGCGCCTACTCAGGCGGATCAATCTGATCCAGCACCCGGTTCGCGGTGATCTCCGCCAGCATCACACTGTTGGAAATGCCCAGCAGGGCATTGCGCGTCCCCCCTTCTAGGTGATCCACCAACTGATGGACCATCACGTCGACCGAGGCCAGTGTTTCGACCAGATAAACCACCAGGGTTTCGGTCGTGGCTTCCGGGTCGACGGTAAACAGGGTGCTGGGGGTGCGTGGGGTGGCTTTGATGTAGGCAACGGAGGGAAAATGAAAGTCGAGGGCGCGTTCGGCGGCTTCGTTGAGTTTTTTTGAATCGGGGCTTTCGTACGGGGATGCCGGATCGGTGTCTGGCGGGTTGGGTGTGACTTTGAACATATCTCAGGTTCCTAATGGTGTGCCAACCCTCCTGCTGCTAAACGAAGAGGGTGGCAGCTGCACGCAGGTTAGCAGACCGGGAAACCTAAGAAGCCGGCGCGCCCAAGGGCGCCCTGCGTACAGCCACCATCAAAATGCAGGCGCAAACCTGACTGATAGAAGCGTCGTACGACTTAGGTTATACACGGGCTGCTAAACCCGATCACTGATGGGCAGTGCCAGGATTTAAGTTACCGAGCGACCCCAAGGCGCACAAGCCGGCGGATTCTGGCGTAGCCGTAGGCAACGACGCAAGATCTTGTAGCTTTCGGGAAGTAAACTCGAGACCGCTTAAACAAGTACGTTCACACCTCACTTCGCCGTCATCACCGACAACTTGGTAATCCCCGCCCGCTCGATAGAGGCCATGGCCCGCCCAACTTCGCCAACCTGCATGAAGTCTCGATCAGCAATGCCCGATCACCTCCTCACTTCGCCAGGGCGACCGCAAGGTCACGAATGTGCACTGATGCTCAGTGATAGTCCCCTCCCGCGACCGCGCGCAGATACGCCTGATCCGCCTCGATTCGCAGGTCTCGCCACTCTTCCCAGCTGACAAGCCCCCGGCGATCCATCTCATCGGATTGTCGTATCAGCTCCTCGTGATAGGCATCAGGACACTCCATGCGCAGCGCGATGTTTTCGAGTGCCCTGTGCCAACAATCCAATGCAAGAAGTCTGCGTTCTTGAACCGGTGTCAGCAGGTTTTTAAAGGAGTTCATCGCTGTGCAGTTCCGAGTCCGTTTTTGAATGGATCAGAAGGATTCGATGCTGGTTCATGGAGGCCGACAGGAGGAGCACTAGAAGCCTCTGAGGTTGTAAACACACAGACACCTCGCGGGTCTTCGCCAATACCTTGTAACGACATTAAAATGGGGCAACCGATTCCTTTGCTACGCTTTCATATCCCCAACCAGAGTTGAACCGATGCAGACCGAAAGCACACTCCCCGGATGTTGCAGGGTGCTGCCATGAAGCGAGTCCTGATGGGTGGCGGCGTCATCGTGGCGATCGTGGGCGCGATGACGTATGCATTAATGCAGTGGGAAGCCGTCGACAATCAGAACCGCGACGCTGGGTGTGCAGAAGCCAAGGAGTCGCTTAAAGGTGTGGAAATCCGGGCGCGGGCCTTGGCTGCCGGCTTGTCTGTCGATGCGTACGCCAAGGATGAAGAAGCCAAAGTGGCTGCTCTGATCACTGCGCTCAATGCGGCAACGGATGAAGCCGAGGTGCAGGCGGTAATAGACGCTCACGCTGCCGCCATAGAGACACAGGCTGCCGCCATAGACGCCGAGGTAGAAACTCAAGGCGATCAGATATTCCTCGAACAGCGCCGTATGGAACAGCGGATACCTGTGGATGTTAAACAGGAACTCCAACGCGCCGCCAAAGCGGTCCGCCTTACTTGCAGTTAGCGCTGCTTTCCTGGTTATACAAAAACTTATCTTCCGTAGAAGAAACAGAAAAATAAATGATATTTATCAAAGACTTATAACCAGCGACAAAAATCTTTGAATTTTCCCAAGTGCGCTAACTCTTTTTTTATGAAGCATGAAGAGCGCGTTGTGAGCGACGTTGCCATGCAGACCAGGAAATCGCATATATGGAAATGACGGACATCAGATGCCGAGGGTCGGCATCCCTGGATTGACGGGGGTTTGCGGACATGACTACAGAAATCCTGACCGATGCCATGGATCTGGACTGGAATGAAGAGATAGCGCGCAACACCGAGCTTTTTTTCGAGGCAGATCGACTCGATGCCATCGCCTACAAAATACTTGATGATATTTCCGATAGGTCCTTGGCCTTGGCGAAGTTCTCCGAGGCCAAGGCGCGCGCAGATGCCAAGCGAAACGAGGCTTATCAGGACTGGATGCGAATCAAACAACAAATAAAGAAATAGCCGAAACCCAAGCATATTTTTATTTGAATCAACGATTAATAACCGCACTGGAATTGTTTTGAATTTTTTTTGACGCGGCCACTCCTTTGTCTATGAGCATAGGGAGGGGGCCTCATGAATACCTGTTTTTACATCATTGAGTACAAGCTCCATGGCGAGCCGAAGTCATTCATCATCCGCGCAAAAATGATGCGCAATGCCGATGCATGGCATTGGGCAAGCTGTGATGCCGGAATCGCTCCCATACCGAAACCGGGCAAACCGCCGCTTAAAGTCATCTCCAGACCTCAAGCCGAAAAGTACGGGGTCACTGACGTCAGATGGCGCGAATCCGCGACGCTGGATTGGACAGAGGTTTCCACCTAGTCAGGCACTTGGATTGGTGACCTGGATGAAGACTGCCCAGATGCCAAGCAATATCCAGAACATCGCAAAGATCCAAGGGGTACGAACCGAAAACAGCAACGCTTTGCGGTATCCCTTATGAGTAGACTCGCGCTCACAAAACAAGGGCGATTCGTCATACGCCAAGCCCATCAGCGGCTCGCTGCGCAATAGCTCGCTTTGCTTGAAATGCCAGTGGTCGATGATGTCGTATGCCGCACGAATACCCGGCCAGGCATTCAAGGAACTGAGCACGCCAAGCAGCGCCAGAAACGGTGGTACCACAAGGGTGAAAAGCTTGCCCCATTCGGGGTTGAGATTGGCCATGCAGGAAGCAAAAGCGATGACCAGAAAAGATTGTGCCGCCAGATAGGCGTCAGTCCGATTGGCCAGAATGCTGGTCTCGTACTGAATCTCCCTTCGGTAAAAATCCAGTCGCTCCTTGGGCGACCCGAACATCTTCGCGTTGTGCTCGCTGAGTTCGGTATCGCCTGTATGAGATGTCAAAATTCTCGGCAAGATGGTTCCTCCTGATTCATTCAGGCTTAGGCGTGGAGGTCTGCCAGGGGTTCATTCCGTTTGATAGTCGGGCTAAAAAACTGAGCGGTGAAGAACGGCTATCCCAACGCCGTATCCAGAAACATCATGACCCCGAAACCCAGCATTAATCCCAGGGTGGCGGGTGTTTCATGACCGTTGCGGTGCGTTTCGGGAATCACTTCATGGGAGACGACAAAGATCATCGCACCGGCCGCCAGCCCCAGGGCAATGGGATAGCCCAGCGCAAATCCAGAGGAAATGCCAAGGCCAATCACGGCGCCCAATGGTTCCATCAGTCCGGAACCGATAGCCACCAGCGCAGCCCGCAACGCCGATATGCCGGTCACCCGCAGCGCCAGTGCGATGGCAAGGCCTTCCGGTATGTCCTGCAGGGCGATGGCCGTCGTCAATGGCAGCCCTACCGTCATGTCGCCGTCCGCGAAGCTGACGCCGATGGCCATGCCCTCGGGCAGGTTGTGAAGCGTGATGGCCAGGACAAATAACCAGACTCGGTTGAGACGCTGAACTTCGGGCCCTCTCCTGCCAATCTCTTTATGTTCATGGGGCACAAAGCGATCCAACCCAACCATCAACGCCACGCCCAACCCCATCCCGAACACGACGATACTCGCCGCCAGCATTTGATTGCCACTGATAACCTGTGCCGCCTCAATGCCCGGGAGAATCAGCGAAAAGGAACTGGCCGCCAGCATCATCCCGGCAGCAAAGCCGAGCATCATGTCCTGGGTGCGGACCGCCACCTCACGCAAAACCAAGGCGAGCGAAGCGCCCAGCGCCGTGGCCGCGAAACCGGCAATGCCGCCCAATATCGCATAACGCAGAACGTCCGGATTGGCGCTTGTCAGCCCGGTATATCCGCTGAACAGCAACAACACCGTCACGACGGCCAGGGTCAACCAGAAACAGATGCTCGGCCAGCGGCTAGTGCGAGCCAGTGCAAACCAAGAACGCGAAGGACTTGCACCCGAGGACGCTGGATCGGACATGTCACCTCCTACCGATTCACCCGATTGTTGGTTGCCCGTGGACGACCCCGTAGCAACTGCCTTGAAATGCATTGCGCATTCCGTTCGAACACACACTACACGCGGTGTAAACGGGAGGCCAGTTGCCGGCCTCCCGTCACACACAACTCTTTATGAGGTGCCCAATCCCCGGGACAGGTCGGCTGGCGTATCGGGTGTTGTACGCAGCTCTCCATCCGATCTCTCGTTCACATCCGAGTGATCCGTCGTTTTCGTCACGGTGTCGCGCACGGCCTCAAAGCCCTCCCGTGCCTGTTGTTTGACCTTTTCGGTCAGCCTTGCGCTGGTCTTGCCCATGTAGCGTTGCTCAGTCGCTGTCGAAGGTATTGCCGCCCCCAACAAGGCGCCTAATGCGATTCCTGCAGCAGCGACTACCAAGGGTTGTTCCTTCAATAACTGACTGAACTGATTGCTCATCACTTGTGTGCTGCGCACTAAACGGTCGCTGACGTCGTGAGCGGCGTGGCTGATGTTTTCGGTGGCCGCACTCAGATTGCCCCCCAGGTGCGCGGCCTTGCCTTTGACGGTCTGGTAACCCTCCTTCAAGGTGTCGGAGGTGTGGTGCAAATGGTCACGCGCACTGTCAATCCCGTCTGCCAAACCATCGGCCCACTCCCCGACCGTGTCCTGATCGGGGCCAACCCGATAGCCTGGGCGTGGCGTCGGCGGACGATTCTGGCTCATCATCAACCACAACAATCCCACCGACGTCAGTACAGCAGGAACGGGATTGTTGCGCACGCTGGTGCCCAGGTTGGTCAGGAACGTCGTGCCGTTGCTCTGCATCATGCCCAACGCCTGGTCGAACATTTGTCCCGGCGTAAACTTACTTTCCAAAGCGTCAACGAGGTTGCCGATGGTTTGCCGCTGCGCATCGATTTCACGCTCGATGGCTTCAGGACTTTTCTGCGACTCCACTTCGAATTCACGGTTCATGACACTTTCCTCCGCAGCGCTTCCTGGTCTTTATTCAAAGCGTCCATCGTGCGATCAGGCCTGAAGTGCGACGGCTCGAATTGTTTTTTCCCTGACTGCAACATGGCGAACCCTACGATCATCACCACCACCCCCACAATCAGGGCGGCCAGCCACGGAGCCATGACGATGCTCAGGCCGTAGACGGCGGACATCAGCAAGATGATGAACCCCGCCAGCAGCACAATCGCACCACCCGCCACACCGGCAATGCCTGCCTTGAGTGTCGTGAGGCTGGCCTGAAGTTCAGCCTTGGCCAACGCCAGTTCCTTGGTAAAAAGTGCTGGTACTTCGTGGGACAACTGCCGCAACAGCCCGACAACCGAAGCGTCCTGATCAGGCGTGGCCAGCGGTCTTGAGCCCGGCAAATCCGCATCATTTCTGTTCATCACAGTTCTCCTTTGAAGGGGGTTGAACCCGGTGTCGACGTCGTCGCAAAGTCCGAAGGGTGGTCTTGTTCATTCGGCGAGGCCGGCGTGATGCCGGTGGCCAGGCCGGGGCCTGGATCGGTGCGTGGCGGTACGGAGGTTTCATAAGGTCGCTGAGCACCAAAACCGCCCGATGGAGGCACCGAGTGGCCAGCGGCCGGATCTCCGGTATCGGTGAATGTCGCCGCAGGGGCGCTGCCGGCTTTCAAGAAGCGCGACAAGCCAAAGCCCAGCGCGATGCTCCCGGCAATGAAGAGTGTCGGATTGCTACGGGCCAGGTCGGCCCCGTCATGCAGGAGCTGTTCGGCACTCTTCCCGCGTAGATTCCCGGCCAGGCTGCTCATGGACTCGGCCATGTCAGCCAGGTAGTCGGACATGCCGAGCGTATCCTTGCTTTCCAGTTCGGAAACGAAGGATTTCGCCCCCTTGGCCAATGCCTCGATCTGGTCGGCGGCGGTGTCTCGATATTGCCCGAACTGCGCATCCGCCTGCTGCCTGGCGCCGCCGAGTGCCTCTGATACGTCCTCCTTTAAATGTTGAAAATCCTGTTCTGGTCGTGCGCTGTCCTGACTTCCTGTCTGATTGCCAGCCCTGGTGTCTGAAGTATTCATGACGTCCCTCGCCTTCTGGATGAAAAAGCGTTTCAGGGTTCGCCACGAGCTAATCGCAGCCCCCCTCATTCGAAATGACGGAGCAGCGTGATCGGGAGTTCCAATGGAATGATGAGTGATACGGTTCCGACGCAAGAACCGATTCGCCGGCAACAATTCTCGAACTCGTGCGATACCGCGAGATCGAATGTGTAGGTCACTGGAGGTAAGCGAAATGAACAGCGATGACAGCGTCAATGACGTCAAACCCGAAGGCGCATCAAACGCCCCGCCCACCGATACGTCCGGCAAACCGGTCAATGTGGTCGAAGAAGACCTAAGGGACAGGGACAGTGATGCCGAAGGCGTCGATCAAACCATCACGCCCTCTTCCACCCGCACCGAGGAGGAGGACGCGGAGGAACTCAGCCGAAAAATAGCCGAGATAGAACGCAAAGTAGCGGATGGTAACTAGGCAAAACTTGAGGCCACCCGGGAGGTGGCCAAAAGTTGCTTAACGCCGTGTCTTCGCGCGCAGCCACGCGGTCCGAAGCGCGTGCGGACTGGCGGCGAATCCATCGTCAACCGAACATGTAAAGTCAGCCGCTTCGCCAGGACGTTCAGTGCCGCTCGCCGCTATAAAGTGGTGACTCCGCGATCGGCGAAAGCACCGCGTCCATCATTGGTGGTTTCGCAGGCCGCATAAAGCTGCTGCTGGCAGAAGAAACACTCACCACAGGCGATCACGAAAGGAATGACCACCCGATCACCGCGCTGCACCTTGGTCACTGCCCGCCCGGTTTCCTCGACAATCCCCATGAATTCATGGCCGAAGATATCACCGTGTTCCACCGTCGGGATTTTGCCGCGATACAGGTACAGATCCGAACCGCAGATGGCAGTGGCCGTGACACGCAAGATCACAGCGGTTCCTTTTTTCAATGCGGACAACCGATCAATGGTTGCCAGCAACGCGGCTTTCATCCAGCAGTTGATCAACCACCCGCCACAGACAATGTTGCCGATCATCGCCCTCAGCAACGGCCTGCGCATGACAGGCCAACTGCCGGGACGCGCTGTTGCCGGTGAGCAACACCGCCTCGGCCCGATCGAAGACCGACGACTCGCCAATCCGATCCGCCGTTGGCTGAAGGACTGACCGCGCCTGTGCCAGCCACTGCCCGGCGCTGACCACTGACTCCCCGGAATCGATGACAAAACGGCCCTGCGCGCCATACCGTTTAGCCTGCCAGCGGTTTTCTTCCAGCAGCCGGCGTGCAATAGCACCGTATCCCGCGCCAGGGCGTGGACAGGCAATGGCAAACGCCACCATGACCCGGAACAAGGCGGCCAGCAGCAGCGTATCGCTCAAGCGAGGGCAGGCATCGGTCATCCGCAGTTCCAGGGTCGGGTAGCGCGACGCGGGGCGAATGCCCCACCAACCATTGCCGCCTTCTTCAAGCACGCCGATATGTCGAAGCAGCGATAGATAACGCTGGTAGTCCTCCTCATCCACAAAATATTCAGGCACGCCCATCCGTGGCCAGCCGTCGCAGACAACCTGGCGGTAGCTCATGAAACCGCTGTCCTCGCCTTCCCAGAACGGCGACGAGCAGCTGAGCGCCAGCAACAATGGCAGCCATGGCGACACCTCATTCATCACGGCAATCCGATCGATGCGCGCTGGAATCTCGACATGCACATGCAGTCCGCAGAGCACGCTGCGTTGTGCTACCGATTGGAATTCTCGAAACAACTGTTGGAAATGTGGCTGAGGTGTCGCTCGCTGATCACGCCAGCGCGCCAGGGGATGGCTGCCGGCACAGAGCAGTCCCATCCCGTGTCCGGCCAGGGTTCGGGTCAATCGCGAACGCACATCGAAGAAAAAGTCAGCCGCCTCCTGCTGCGTCGAAAATACCGGAGACGCCACCTCGATCTGTCCCTGGAACATCTCGAAGGCAAACCCTGCACCTGCGGACACCTGGCACTCGCGCAACAGTTCGCTAGCCGGCTCGGCCACCATCTGTCGCGTGTCGAGGCGGGTCAGGAAATACTCTTCTTCAATACCGAACCGGGGTGCGGAACTCATGATCAAGAGCCTCTCGGCGCGAAAAATCCATTACGTCGCACAAAGCGCGGACAGGTGACCTGCCCGTATCGAGCCTGCCCGCACAACCACCGATCAACCGGCTTTGTCGTTGCCTTGCTCCGGCGTTTCAATGCCCGGTTCTGATTCACTGCTGTCAGGCCGAGGCTTGGTGGCCGGGCGCGATTGATCATCGGCGGGGTCGCGCGGGTAACCCGGCATCCCGTGGGCATCGTCGGGTGTTTGACGATCGCCTGCAGAGTCGCTCTTCCTGTCCCAGTCGGTGGTGGAATTGGGGTCTTCGTCACGGCCAGCGGTGCCCAATACACAACCGTCGTCATTGGGATGGCTCAAATCCTCGGCCGGCCCTTCTTTGGTGCTGGATGGATGGGTTTTCATGGCGGCCTCCAATGCAGTGATGAACTACTTTGGAGCGGCCAGACGCGTCGGAGTGCGGCGCAATGGACGAATGGTGCCTTAGCCGGTCAACCCCCCGAATCACAGGGTGTCGAGGGCTTACGCTACGGCTCGCGCAGCGCGTACTTTCGCGTATCGCGAGAGTCCGATCTTGATGCCGACCAGCATGGGGGCCGCGATGACAAACAGCAGGGCCACGGCGATGAACGCTGTGTCGAAGGCAATCACCGTGGACTGGTTTGTCCCGACCCGGCTCAGAAGGCTCGAGCCTTCTGGTCCCGGCGGCCCTGGTGGCCGCCAGTCATGCGTTCACCGGACGAATGGACAAGGCGCAGCAAGCGATGCAGCGCCTGCACGAACTGGACCCATCTTTGCGCATCTCCAACCTGAAGGACTGGCTGCCCATCCAACGGCCCGAGGATTTCGCGCGTTTCGCCGATGGACTGCGGCTGGCCGGGTTGCCCGAGTGACCTCCTCGAAAGAGTTCACCCCGCCAGCCGCTACAGGGACGAGCTGATTGGACTGCAACTGGCGGGGTGAACATGGAAACCTTAGCTCACCCGCTCAGCGTGTCATGCGCCCTTCATCAGATTTCCAACGCCTGGTCCGAACGCGATGGACCGCGACGAATGCATTGCCTTTCAAAGCGGCCTGAGAGAAAACGGTCTAATCCGTCCGGGGTCACAGGCGTACACTGAAATACGGGGCTCCTGGCCAATCAAGTGTAGGGAGCCTGTTCAGCGTCTATCTTTTAGAGGTTTTCGCATCACGTTCTGACAGAAGTCATTTGGCAGGCTCCCGTCAAGGTAAGTCTCCATGCTATCGAATCTGGAACTACGTCACCTTGTAGAGCAAAGCTTCCTCCCCACCCGCTGCGAATGTACTGTCGACTCACCGGCAGCACTGACCGTTCGTTTTTATCAAGACGCCTCGAATCAAGAGATTCTCACTGTCACCGGTATCTCCATTGCCCAGCTGAACACCAGTCATGCCATCGCGACGCTGATCGCGGACCTGCGAAACGATCTCGAACGCGTCAGTGTTATTCCTCGTTACTCGGCGAGTCATTCTGCCCAAAGGTAGCCGACGCAAGCCTTGCTCCTGTCTCGTATTGCCCGGTGGTCCCGGGCGTTGAACTCAAGTTTGATCCAGTCGTCAATCCCATAGGCAGGGCCCAGGCGAAAGCCCTCACGCCTCTGCCCGGTTGGAGGACATCGCCATGACTGTTTCCCCGGTACGTTTGAATTACATGCATGACACCTTGCTCGGTCCTATCGCAAAAAGCGTTGTGTGCGACATCATTTTCACGCCAATCACGCCAGGCGCATTTCAAGTGCAGGTGCTGGCTCCGGTGCCCGATGACCTGCACAAGGCCCATACCGTAACCATTACCTTTTCTTCGGAAAAACGCTTGACCGGTACGGTGGCTCACTCCCGCAAACTGGACAACGGTGATCTGGAATTACAGATTGATGCATGACATTCCGATTCCCGACCACGGCGCTCAAACCGCTACACCGTTTCCTCTGCTCCCGGGTTGATGCCAAAATACAACGCTCAGGTTGTAAGCCCAGCCCCTGTCGAGTAGCGCCGTGCAATGAGAACCGATATGAAAAACCATTTTGAGAGACATGATGTCCCTGAGCTCCCGCTCCAGCGTGATGGAAACATTCACTGCGTCATCCATCAGCCGTCGGCGGTAACAGCATGATCGAGGTCACCGAAGTTTCCATTGCCGAACTGCGGGCTGCGCTTGAATCTGGCCAGACCACGGCGGTTGAGCTTGTCCAGGCCTATCTCGCCAGGATCGATGCCTACGACGGACTCGACACGTCCACCGCGCTCAATGCGGTGGTGGTTCGCAACCCCGATGCGCTCAAAGAGGCGCAGGCGTCCGATGCCCGTCGGGCCAAGGGCGAGACGTTGGGTCCGCTCGACGGCATTCCCTACACGGCCAAGGACAGTTACTTGGTGAAGGGGCTCACCGCAGCGTCTGGAAGCCCGGCCTTCGCGAACCTGATTGCTTATCGCGATGCGTTCACCATCGAACGACTTCGCGGCGCCGGAGCGATCTGCCTGGGCAAGACCAACATGCCGCCCATGGCGAACGGCGGCATGCAGCGCGGGGTCTACGGCCGCGCGGAGAGCCCCTACAACGCTGACTATCTCACCGCGCCCTTCGCATCGGGCTCATCGAACGGTGCAGGCACGGCCACCGCCGCCAGTTTCGCGGCATTCGGCCTGGCGGAAGAAACCTGGTCGAGCGGCCGGGGCCCTGCTTCGAACAATGGTTTGTGTGCCTACACCCCTTCGCGCGGGGTGATCTCGGTGCGCGGTAACTGGCCGTTGACGCCGACGATGGACGTTGTGGTGCCGTTTGCCAGAACCATGGCGGACCTGCTCGAAGTACTCGATGTGGTGGTGGCGGATGATCCCGACACACGCGGCGATCTGTGGCGCATGCAACCCTGGGTGCCCATTCCGAGTGTCGCTTCGGTTCGTCCCGCCTCCTATGGGTCGCTTGCCGCGAAGTCCGATGCCCTCGCCGGCAAGCGCCTTGGCGTACCACGCATGTACATCAACGCGGACCCCGAGGCGGGCACCAGCGATGCGCCTGGCATCGGCGGGCCGACGGGGCAGCGAATCAACACCCGCCCCTCCGTGATCGGGCTCTGGAAAGCGGCTCGCAAGGCACTCGAAGCGGCGGGAGCCGAAGTGGTCGAGGTCGATTTCCCGCTGGTGTCCAATTGCGAGGGTGATCGGCCTGGTGCGCCGACGGTGTTCACTCGAGGCCTGGTGTCTAAAGAGTTCCTTCATCATGAGTTGTGGGATCTGACGGCCTGGGCGTTCGATGATTTTCTCCAGGCCAACGGCGATCCGAAATTGAACCGTCTGGTCGATGTGGACGGACCGCTGATTTTCCCGCATGACCCAGGGACGCTGCCCAACCGTGAGGGCGACCTTGTCGCCGGCATGGACGAGTATGTGAGGATGGCCGAGCGCGGCATTACAGCGTGGGACGAGATCACCACGGTGCCTGACGGACTGCGGGGACTGGAACAGACGCGTCGAATCGATCTTGAGGACTGGATGGATCGGCTGGCGCTCGATGCGGTGATCTTCCCGACGGTGGCCGACGTCGGGCCGGCGAATGCCGATGTCGATCCGCAGTCCGCGGATATTGCGTGGAGCAATGGCGTTTGGGTCGCCAACGGCAATCTCGCCATCCGCCACCTGGGCGTGCCCACGGTCACTGTGCCGATGGGCGTCATGCCGGACATCGGCATGCCCGTCGGGCTGACGTTTGCCGGGCGCGCCTATGACGATTCCACGCTGCTTCGCCTGGCGTCGGCGTTTGAGTCGACCGGGACAAAGCGATTGATCCCTCCTCGCACCCCACCGTTGTCGGTTGGCAAAAAATAGTCCGGGCGGGATCGGGGCATTGCAAGCCCCGGTCCCGCACAGCGAAACACCCCTTCAATAATCCGGAAAATCGTCCAGGTAACACACTGGCGAACTGGAGTCACCGCGACGATCCAGCTCCTCTTCCAGCCAGTGGGCCAGCACGACGGCATGGTTTTGCTGCGGAGCCTTGGCTGCGAAGACAAGGGTCAGCGTTCCCGTTTCAGCCAACTGCAACAGCGCCCACCAATGCTGTGGACGGGCGGCCAGCTCGTGGCGATACGCCGTTGTGAACTGGGCAAAATCCAGCTGCCCGGTTTTGAAAGCCTTACTTAAATCAGCAGAAGGTGCGACGTCGGGTAGCCACGCATCCAACGGCAGCTGGTCCTTGGGACAGTTTCGCGGCCACAGGCGGTCAACCAGGATGCGGCGCCCATCTTCGGGGGTAGCCGGAGTAGAGGCACCTTTGCACTGAATCATGAACGTAGGCTCCTTGCTGTTTGGCCAGGTAGCCAGTAAGGATAGGCAGCGTTTCTCGTTCGAGGCGACCTTGGAATGCGCAGATCAGCGTCGCGCATGCCCAGTTCGAGCACACGCTCGTCACCAATGATCACCACATCCGCCCGCTCACGTGCCGCAGGCGTCGACAACAGCTTGACGACCAACTCAGGGCCAATGCCGGTCACATCGCCCAGCATAAGTCCAATCAGGGGTTTCATCAGTTTTTCTCCTGTCCAATCAAGGCGTGTCTTTTATTGTTATGGGGAGCGCCGATGGAGGTAGCCTGAAGTGCGCTGGCCGACAGTCCGGTGCAACCGCTGGTGACCATCCTAGGCCGACGGGCCGGGCCTTCAAGGTGCAAAACGTGGGGTGGGGGTTCACATAATGTGGTCTGAGAGCGGGGGGTGTAACCGCGGGCGCTTGCCCTGTGTGCTACAACTTTGTGAGCGTCCTTCCTGCGAGTATCACTTATGTCCGCCACTCCCCTGCTGACTGCGTTTCTTCCCATGGCCCTGGGCATCATCATGCTGGGCCTGGGCCTGTCGCTGACCCCGGCGGATTTCGCTCGGGTCGTGAAGTACCCCAAGCCGGTACTGATCGGCCTGATCTGTCAGCTACTGGTGCTGCCGTTTTTCTGCTTCCTCATCGCCAAGGGCTTCAACCTGGCGCCAGCTCTTGCCGTAGGCTTGATGCTGCTGGCGGCTTCGCCCGGCGGAACCACGTCCAACCTCTACAGCCACCTTGCACACGGCGACGTGGCCTTGAACGTCACCCTGACCGCGGTCAACTCGGTGATCGCCATTCTCACCATGCCGTTGCTGGTCAATCTGTCGCTTCTCTATTTCATGGAGGCCGATCAGGCCATCCCGCTGCAATTTGCCAAGGTATTGCAGGTGTTTGCGATTGTCCTGGTGCCGGTGATCCTCGGCATGTTCGTGCGCAAGCTCGCACCGCGCTTTGCCGCGCGCATGGAGCGTCCGATGAAGATCGTCTCGGCACTGTTTCTGGTCGGCACTGTGGTACTGGCCTTCGCAAAGGATTGGCAGACCGTGCTGGACTATGCGCCGGTGGTCGGGCTGGCGGCACTGCTGTTCAACCTGCTCAGCCTCGGGATTGGCTACTGGGTCCCGCGCCTGCTCCGGTTACCTCAGCGCCAAGCCGTGGCCATCGGCATGGAAATCGGCATTCACAACGGCACCCTGGCCATCGCTCTGGCGCTCAGCCCGAGTTTGTTGAACAACTCGACCATGGCCATTCCGGCCGCCATTTACAGTTTCATCATGTTCTTCACCGCTGCGGGATTCGGGTGGTGGGTCAATATGGCGCACGGAAAGGAACTGATCGTTCGTGAAGGCGAATCGGCCCACTGATTGCCCCATACCTGCCGACAACGGAACGCATGCTTGCCTGGTTTTCTGAGCAAGCGCGGCTTTTCAAACGCGGCAGATTCGGACAACGCTGGCCAATCACGCAGGAGCCCATATAATCGCGCCGTTTCGTCTACCCTCACGAAGCGTCGTGCAGCAAACAGCTTGTGCCAGGCGCATCGATATTTTTCCGCTATTGAACCGGAGAACTTCCATGCTCAAACGTACCCTGGCACTGGCCGCAGGCCTGGCCCTGTCCTTTTCCACCCTGGTGGCGCAGGCCGCCGACACCTTGAAAGTCAGCGCCATTCCGGACGAAGCCCCCACCGAACTGCTGCGCAAGTTCAAGCCGTTGGGGACCTATCTGGAACAGCAGTTGGGCATGAAAGTCGAGTTCGTGCCGGTTTCCGATTACCCGGCCGTGGTCGAAGCACTGGCCACCGACCGGATCGACCTGGCGTGGCTGGGCGGCTTCACCTTCGTTCAGGCACGCCTGAAAACCGGTAACGCGATTCCGCTGGTGCAGCGCGAACAGGATGCGCAGTTCACCAGCAAGTTCATCACTGCGGACCCTGCGGTGAAGTCCCTTGCCGATCTCAAGGGCAAGACCTTCGCCTTCGGTTCGGTGTCCTCGACTTCGGGCAGCTTGATGCCGCGCTATTTCATGCTCCAGGACGGAATCAAGCCGGAAACCTACTTCAGCCGCGTCGGCTACTCAGGCGCCCATGACGCCACCGTTGCCTGGGTTCAGGCCGGCAAAGTCGATGCCGGTGTTCTCAATGCCAGCGTGTGGGAAAAACTGGTGGCTGCCGGCAAGGTCGATACCAACAAGGTCAAAGTGTTTGCCACCACCCCGGCCTACTACGACTACAACTGGACCGTACGCGGCACCCTCGACCCGGCACTCACTGCCAAGCTCAAAGCCGCTTTCCTCGCCCTCGATCCGGCGAATCCTGAGCACAAGGCGATTCTGGATCTGCAGGCCGCCAGCCGCTTCATCGAAACCAAGCCTGAGAACTACAAGGGCATCGAGGACGCCGCCCGCGCTGCCGACCTGCTCAAATGACGTTGCATCTGGACCGGGTCAGCCTCACCCACGCCAATGGCGTCCGTGCGCTGCATGACGTGGACCTGCACATCGGTGCCAGTGAACAGGTCGCTATCATCGGCCCGTCCGGCGCGGGTAAGTCGAGCCTGCTTAACCTGTTGGCCACCGCCCTGCGGCCCAGCAGTGGCGAGTTGCGAGTGCTCGACGAGCGGCCCTGGCATCTGTCTGCCCGTCAGCGTCAGCGACTGCGAGCTCGCATTGGCCTGGTGCATCAGGCGCCACCCCTGCCGCCCCGCCAGCGCGTGGTGACGGCGGTGCTGGCCGGGAAGCTTGGCCAGTGGGGCTTGGGCAAGAGTCTGTTGAATCTGCTGCATCCGGTGGATATTCCGGGGGCACGTGCGGCATTGGCCAGGCTCGATCTTGGCGACAAGTTGTTCGCCCTGTGCCAGCAACTGTCCGGCGGCCAACTTCAGCGCGTAGGCATTGCCCGGGTGTTGTACCAGGCGCCCGAGGTGCTATTGGCCGATGAGCCGGTGTCGGCGATGGACCCGGTGTTGGCCGAGCACACCCTGGCGGTCCTCTGCCGCCATGCGCGGGAGCACAACGTCACTCTGGTCGCCAGCCTGCATGCGGTGGAGCTGGCCTTGGCGCACTTCTCTCGCATCATCGGCTTGCGCGATGGACAGATCCTGTTCGACCGTCCCGCCAGCGAAGTCGACCGCGAGCTGCTCGATACGCTCTACGCCAATGAGCAACTGGAGTCCCCGCCGATTCCCGTGGCGCCCTTGAGCGTGCAGATTCCCCGATGCTGACGCGCGATACCCGCGATCCGGCCACTCGGCCGCGCCTGCTGCTCAGCCTGCTGGCCATTGCCCTGCTGTGGCCGGGTATCCGATTCAGCGAGTTGGACCTGGGCGTTCTGCTACAGACCGATAGCCAGAGCGAGATGGGCCGTTTTGTCTCGGCGTTCTGGCCACCCGCCCATGGCGAGGAATTCATCGAGCTGCTGTGGCAAGCCACCCTGCAGACACTGGCCATCGCCACGGCCGGCATGGCCCTGGCGTTGCTACTGGCGATACCCGCCAGCCTGCTGGCCAGTCGTGCGCTGTCGCTGTCCGCTGCCTCCCGTGGTGGGCACCCGAGTTTCTGGGCCCAACTGCTGCGCTGGCCGGTTCGCGGCCTGCTGATCTTTCTGCGTAGCGTGCCGGAAATTGTCTGGGCCCTGCTGTTCGTGCGCGCCGTCGGCCTCGGTCCGACGGCCGGGGTCCTGGCCATTGCCATCACTTACAGCGGCATGCTGGGCAAGGTCTACGCGGAAATCTTCGAGTCGGTCGACCAACGCCCGGCCCACGCGCTGTTGCAGGCCGGCAGTGGTCGGCTGGCAGCCTTCTGCTACGGCATCCTGCCCAATGTCGCGGCGGAGTTGCTGTCGTACACGGTGTACCGCTGGGAATGCGCGATCCGCGCCTCGGTGGTCATGGGGTTCGTCGGCGCCGGCGGCCTGGGCCAGCAAATTGATCTGTCGATGCGCATGTTCGCCGGCGGTGAAGTGGCCAGCATGTTGCTGACCTTCCTCGTGCTGGTGCTGCTCGCCGATCAACTCAGCCGCCTGCTGCGCTGGAGGCTGGCATGAATCGCCTGGTCAATCTGGTACTGATCTTCTGCATCGGCGCAGCGGTGGTCGCCTCTTTCAGCTATCTGGGCATCGACCTCGGCGAGCTGGCCGGCAGCCGCAACCTGCACCAGATGGGTGCCTACGTGCAGCGTTTTCTCAGCCCGGACCTGAGCATCGGCCATTTGCAGGCCATCGGCCGTGGCGCCGTGGAAACCATGGCCATGTCTGCCTTGGGCACGCTGCTCGCGGCCGTGCTCGGCTTGCTGTTGGCACTGCCCGCGGCCGGGCGCTTTGGCTGGCCGCTGCGGAGCGCGTCGCGTCTTGTGCTCAACGCCCTGCGCGCGATTCCGGAACTGGTGTGGGCCGTGCTGATGGTCCTGGCCGCCGGCCTCGGGCCGAATGCCGGCACCCTGGCACTGGCCCTGCACACCACCGGGGTGCTCGGCCGACTGTTTGCCGAAGCGCTGGAAAACACCCCGCCAGAACCGGCCGAGGCCATCCGCCTGCAAGGGGGCAATGCCGTGTGGGCCTTCTGCTACGGCACACTGCCCAACCTGTTTCCACAGCTATTGGCCTACATCCTGTACCGCTGGGAAAACAACATCCGCATGGCCAGCGTGCTCGGTTTCGTCGGCGCCGGTGGTCTGGGGCAGATGCTCTATGTCAGCCTCAGCCTGTTCCAGGAAGCGCAAGCCAGCACGGTTATGCTGGCAATGTTGTTGCTGGTATTGGCCGTCGATGCGCTAAGCAGTTGGAGCCGCCAGCGCTGGGTTCAGGCTTAACTCAATCAATGTGGGAGCGGGCTTGCTCGCGAAGGCGGAGTGTCAGTTGCATTGATTTCGACTGACACTCTGCCTTTGCGAGCAAGCCCGCTCCCACACGTGTTCTTCCGGCAGGCCTGCATGCCAACACTTCGTAAAAAACGAACCATTCGCCAAAAATAAACGATTTTTCTTGATCCAATCTGGCCGATAGCATGACGCCCATCGGTAAAAAAACCCGCCTGTCAGTCCCGAAAAATGGCATACCCCATGAATATCGGCGAACCCTGGATGTGGACCGCTTTCATCGCCTTCGTCATTACCATGCTGGCGCTGGATCTTTTTGTCTTTGGCGGGCGCAAGGCGCATCGCGTGTCAGCCCGGGAGGCGCTGTCCTGGGTCATCACCTGGAGCTGTCTGGCAATGGCCTTCGCCGCACTGCTCTGGTGGTATCTGAACGGCACGTTCGGCCCGGAGATCGCCCAGCGTAAAACCCTTGAATTCCTCACGGGTTACCTGATCGAGCAGTCACTGTCGATCGACAACATGTTCGTCTTCGTCATGATCTTCGGCTACTTCGCCGTGCCCCCACAACTGCAGCGCCGCGTCCTCCTGTATGGCGTGCTCGGGGCCATCGTGATGCGCACCGTGATGATTTTCGCTGGCGTCTGGCTGGTGTCGCAGTTTGCCTGGGTGCTCTACGTCTTCGGCGCCTTTCTCTTGATCACCGGCATCAAGATGTTGATCTTCGCTGAACATCAGCCTGATCTCGAAAAGAACCCGGTGTTGCGCTGGGCGCGAGGGCATCTGCGCATCACCGACACGTTTCACGGCGAGCGGTTCTTCGTGTTCCAGAACGGCCTGCTGTGGGCGACGCCGATGTTCCTGGTGATGGTACTGATCGAGGTCAGCGACCTGATATTCGCCGTCGACAGCATCCCCGCTATCTTCGCCGTCACCACCGATCCCTTCATCGTGTTCACCTCCAACATCTTCGCGATCATGGGCCTGCGTGCCCTGTACTTCCTGCTCGCTGATATGGCCGAGCGTTTCCATCTGCTCAAGTACGGTCTGGCCATCGTGCTGGTGTTCATTGGCAGCAAGATGTTGCTCATGCCGTGGTTTCACGTGCCGATCCAATGGTCGCTGGCCCTCGTCGGCGGCATCATCCTGACCTCGGTGCTGCTGAGCCTGTTCTTGACCAAGGACAAACGCCCGTCGAAAAAGAAGCAAGAAAAACGAACCACAAGAACAGCCCGATGATTCCCGGATCTATCCTTCAGGTGAACGTCCTCAACCGAGACAATGAAGATGAAGCACCTATTCGCGGTCGTTATGGTTGCCTTCGCGCTTTGCGTCTCGGCCCTCGCCAATCCAGCGACGGCTGACGACCCCAAGGCCATTCAACCCTTCCACGTTCAAGTTCCGGACAAGGATCTGACTGATCTGCGCAACCGCATCGCCGCGACCCGTTGGCCGGACAAGGAAACGGTTGCCGATCAGTCCCAAGGCGCGCAGCTGGCGAAGTTGCAGGCGCTGGTTCGCTACTGGGGCACGGACTACGACTGGCGCAAGGCCGAGGCGCAGCTCAACGCATTGCCGCAATACATGACCACCCTCGATGGGGTCGATATCCACTTCATCTGGGTGCGCTCTCCCCATCCGAACGCGCTGCCCATGATCATGACCCACGGTTGGCCGGGCTCGGTGTTCGAGTTCATCAAGGTTGTCGGTCCGCTCACCGATCCGACCGCCCACGGGGGCAGCGCCGCTGATGCATTCGATCTCGTGATTCCGTCGATCCCTGGCTATGGTTTTTCCGGCAAACCCAGTGGCACCGGCTGGGACCCGGATCACATCGCCCGGGTCTGGGCGCAGCTGATGCAGCGCCTCGAATACACCCGTTATATCGCCCAGGGTGGCGACTGGGGCGGACCCATCACCAGCGCAATGGCACGCCAGGCACCGGCCGGATTGCTCGGCATTCACCTCAACCTGCCGGCAACGATACCGCCAGAAGCGGGTGCCGCACTCGCGGTTGGCGGGCCGGCGCCAGCGGGATTTTCGGCGGAGGAGCGCGTGACCTACGACGCCGTCTCCACGCTCGTCAAACAGGGCAACCTGGCTTACAGCACGATGATGGCCGCGCGGCCGCAGATGATGGGCTATGGCGTGGCGGATTCACCGGCCTTCCTCGCAGCGCTGATGCTCGTGCACCCCGGCTTTGCCAAATGGACCTACGGCGCCGACCCGCAACAGGCGCCGACGAAGGATCAAGTGCTGGACGACATCACGCTGTACTGGCTGACGAACACCGGCGCTTCATCAGGACGGCTCTACTGGGAGAACATGGGACGCAGCCCGCTTTCTTCCACCGCACAAAAGACCACCGAAATCACGTTGCCGGTGGCGATCACGGTGTTTCCGGATGATGTCTACTTTCCCCCCGAGAGCTGGGCCAAGCGCGCTTATCGCAACCTGATCTACTTTCGCCAGGCCGACAAGGGCGGCCACTTCGCGGCGTGGGAACAGCCGCAACTCTTCTCCGAAGAACTTCGCACGGCGTTCCGATCGCTGCGCTGAGTAGCAAGGGGTGCACGCATTTGCGCGTCCCCCTTGCGAGGACTGTGGAGCCGCTCAGACCAGATTGATCTCGACGTTGATGTTGCCCCGTGTGGCTTTGGAATACGGACACAGCTTATGCCCTTCATCCACAAGCTTGCGGGCCGTTTCACGATCCAACCCCGGCAGGCTGACGTTGAGGCGAGCCTGCAAGAGGTAGCCGCCCGCATTGGTGCCCAGGTCGACTTCGGCGTCAATGCTCAGATCAGCTGGAAGCTTGATCTTCATTTGGCCGGCAGCCACCTGCATCGCACCGATGAAGCAGGCGGACCAACCTGTCGCGAACAGCTGCTCGGGATTGGTGCCGTCGCCCGGCCCGCCCGGGGACGACAGCTTGACGTCGAGACGCCCGTCAGAGCTGCTTGATTTACCGTCCCGCCCGCCCGTGGTATGGACCTTGGCGGTATAAAGCACTTTTTCGAGCTGGGTCATGATGATCTCCTGATTGAACAGTCCTTTGTGCTTGATGGGAGTGATGCTCCAGTGGATGGATTTCTAAATATAGACGTCGCGGGCCGACGAAGTCCCCAGAGCCGCCAGCCGGACATGGCCCTGATTTTCAGCATATTGATTACTGACGTGAAGTTATCAATATCGACAGCAATGCATACATCAGTAACAGCAGCTTAAATACAGTTCGCACTTCAACGTTACACACAGTGTTTCATTCAAGAAACACTTGTATAAGCTCGGCGTTTTACCCATCAACCGCCTGTCTGAGAGTTCTGTCGCCATACATACATTTAGAAAAACTCCCGCTAGCATTCGCGCCGCATTTCCCTCGGCACCATCCGCTTGACCAAAGAGTCAACACCTAAGGAAATCCCTACAACATCAAGCCTTGCAGAGAAACCAATTGCGCGACGATTTTGCAATTAATCAAGTCGGTGGCCTGCCGTGTGTTTATCTTTCAAAGACAGAACACTGCCCACTTGACTGTTTTATCGGGCAATACATAACGACTCGAAACCTGCGGTCAATTCCTGATATCAATGACCTTCTGTGCTCTACCCTCGAACACTATCCGGGCAAACCTCCGGTCATGGTCAACGAACTGAATGCCTGGATCGACAAAACCCTTGGTTTTCGGGCCTCGCACCCGGATTTTGCTCAGCTGGAAGATGTTTGAAACGATACGTGGAATCTGTTCAGTAAAAACTGAACGAACCTGAAGCTATAACAATCTCAATAGCAGAGGCTCATTGAGTCTCTCATTTTTTTGCCGCCTTATTTCTGCGCAACGTTGGTACTGCAGATCTCTCAGAATTCCCCTATCGGACTATTGAACCAAAGCGATCGTTGGTATCAGGAGGAATACATGAGTGAACTCGTTCCCTATGCCGTGCATTACTTGTTCCACGGTGTGCGACAGCACTTTTTCAAACTGGCCGTGCAATTCTCGGATGTCGAGGCAATACATTCGGCTTCTGCGCATGCTTACCCTGAGGCCGGCCGTAAAATTGCCGCACATGCCAGCCTTGATAACGCGCGAGTCCAGGCTCAACAACTGGGAATTACGCAGATTCGCTGGAATGTTTCGATCTGATCTCAAATGTGGGAGCGGGCTTGCCCGCTCCCACAGGAGATTACATTTCAGGCAGCAAATCATTAAAAAGCCCCGCTCAATGGCGGGGCTTTGTTGTATGCGCTGCTCGGTCAGGGCTTCAGCGGACGCTCTTCGTCGCGCTCTCCCAGATCTCGGCTGTCGTCACGTTTCCATGTCTGCTCCGCATGCCTCTGTTGTTCAAGCTCTTCTTCCGTGGGTTCATCCATGTCTTCATCCAGGTCCGGACGCTTTTGTTCATTTGCCATGCTCACCTCTCTTCCTAAGGGATCAGTCATCAACTTTTAGCGTAGAACAATTTCGGCAGCCCGGCTCAGAGCCACCAGCGCAGCAGAAAGAAAAACCCCATGCTCAACAGCATGCTGAGCAACGTGTTGCGGGTGTACAGCACCAGCCCCACCGCCACCAGTGAACTGATCAGGTACGGGTTGTCCCACTGCAGGTTCAATTGCTTGTCGGGCATGAACACGATTGGCCCGCAGATCGCGGTGAGCATGCCCGGCACCGCGAAACCCAGGAACTGCCGGGCGTTGCTGCTCAGGCGCAGCGGTAGCCGAGGCTCCAGAAACACGTAACGGTTCAGGAAAACCAGCACACCCATCCCGATAATCACTGCCCAGACCATCATGTGCGTCCACCGTAGAATTTGTTGCAGACAAAGCCTGCGGTCATGCCCGCCAATCCCGACAGCACCAGCGCCGAGCCCCATTGCCAGTAACTGAACAACACCGAACAGAACAGCGAAACCGCCACGCAGACCACGGTCGGCACGTTACGCACCACTGGTGTGATCAGGGCGATAAAGGTGGCCGCGATGGAGAAGTCCAACCCCAGATGTTCGAGCCCCGGAATGCTGCTGCCCAGCACGATGCCGGCCAGGGTAAAGAGGTTCCAGGCGATGTAAAACGTCAGGCCCACACCCAGGGCGTACCAGCGATTGAACTGCTGCTTGTCATGCTGACTGGTCAGGGCGAACAACTCATCGGTGAGCAAAAAGCCAAGCCCAACACGCCAGCGACCTGGCAACGGCGAAATCACCGAACGCATGCTCATCCCGTAAAGCAAATGCTGGGAGGTCAGCAACAAGGTGGTCAGCAGAATCGAGAAGACCCCGGCGCCGCCCTTGAGCATGCCGATCGCCACCAGTTGCGCGGCACCGGCAAACACGATGCTCGACAAGCCCTGGCCTTGCAGCGGCGTGAGATTGGCCTCGATGGCCATGGAACCGGCCAGCAACCCCCAGGGCGCGGTCGCCAGGGACAACGGCATGATCGCTGCGGCGCCGCGAAGAAACGCACTGCGCGGCATGAGTGAGTTGGACATAACGCTCTACAACCAGTGAAAGACGTCAGACTGTGCCAGCAGTCGCCACCGATGGCTTGAACAATCTTGCGCACTTTGCCATTCATCGGCTGCACGCTTGATTCGCCACGGCGCCGGAGTTCATCGAACAGATCGGTAAATTGCTCTACAAGGCCAGCGCAATGGCCAGATGCGCGCCGAGTTCGCTGTTTTTCGCGATTGAGCCGCCCGCCCGAGTACCATGAAGCGATTCGCCTGATGCGTCCCGGAGTCGATATGTTTTACCGAATCGCCGCCGACGGGCTGGTGCTATTTCATCTGCTGTTCATTCTGTTCGTGCTGTTCGGCGGGCTGCTGGTGCTCAAATGGCGCCCGCTGGTCTGGTTGCATCTGCCCGCCGCGGTCTGGGGCGTGTCGGTGGAAGTCTTTCACCTGTTTTGCCCGCTGACTGACTGGGAAAACCTGATGCGCCACGCTGCCGGGCAAACTGGCTATGGCACCAGCTTCATCGAACACTATGTGTGGCCGATCATTTACCCCGCCGGCCTGACACCTGCCATTCAACTGGTGTTGGGCGGCGTGGTGCTGGCGATCAACGTGCTGGTCTATCTTCGGGTGATCAGGCAGTGGAGGTTGCGCAGGGCCGGATAACCTTGGGGTTTGTATGAATCGCCACGGTCAGTTGGCAATGACGCTCATGTTCCGGCCGCTGGCCTTCGCCACATACAGCGCCTTGTCAGCGGCACTGATCAAGTCGTCCGGTTGGTCCTGTGAGGCTGGATCGTACGCACAGACGCCCAGGCTGACCGTCACCATGCCTTCCGGACACTCACTGTGCTGGATGCCCGCTTGCTGGACCGCGCGACGGATTTTTTCCGCCACCAGAAACGCGCCCACATAGTCGGTCCCAGGCAGCACCACGACAAATTCTTCGCCACCATAGCGGGCGGCCAGATCGCCAGGGCGCTTGATGTTGTCCGTGATGATCGCGCTGATCTTGCGCAAACAGTCATCGCCGGCCACATGACCGTACTGATCGTTGAACAGTTTGAAATGATCGACATCGATCATCAGCAACGCGAGGCCGGTCTGGGTACGCCGGGCACGACCCATTTCCGCGAGAATGAACAAGTCAAACTGACGCCGGTTGGACAGCCCGGTCAGCGCGTCCTCCAGGGCCAGCAACTCAAGGCTGCGGTTGACCTCGATGAGTTTTTCCTGAGCGTCCAGCAATTTGCTCTGAACATCATTCTGCTGCTTCATCAGGCGGATCAGGCGAAACCCGAGGACACCCAGAAACCCCAGCAGCAAGGCGACGATGCCCGCGCTCAGCATCGACTGCTGCCGCCAGCCGGCCAGGACTTCCTTCTTGTTGAGTGCGGTGAAAACGATCAGAGGATAGCCGTCGACCCGGCGGAACCCCACCACCCGCTCGACGCCATCCACAAAAGACGTCACCGTTGCCGTGCCGGAATTACCCATGGGCAACAGTTGCGTGAACAGCGGTCCCTTGCCGACGCTGGTGCCCATGTCCGCTTCGTTGAACGGCCGGCGAACCACGATGGTGGAGTCGTTGGCGATCAGGTTGATCACACCGTTGCTACCCATGTCGATGCTGTCGTAAAGCTCAAGGAAGTGGCTGATATGGATCGTTGCCAGGGCCACGCCGGCAAAACGGCCGTCCGGATAGTTGACGCGGCGCGACACGGTCATGATCCATTCACCGCTCGAACGACTTTTTATCGTCGGACCGATGTGAGGTCCACGGTCGGGATGATCGCGATGAAAGATAAAGTATTCACGGTCGGAGTTGTTGGCATTGGGCACGCTGACGCCGTTGGAATTGGCGATCCATTCCCCCCGTTCGTTATAAATGAACAAGCCATGCAGCTGACTCAGTTCACTGCGCTGGGCGCTGAGCAAACGCTCCAGCCGGGGCAACCGGGACTGGTCGATGCCGTCGCTTTCAAGGCGGTCCACCAGGGTCAACAGCAGCGTATCGGCTTGCTTGATCGACGCCTGCGCTTGCCAGGCCAGGGTTTGCGCAAGGTTGGACATCGCCACTTCCTTGTCACGCAAATGGTACTGACGCGAATTCCAGGCTTCCCACACCACGATAGCCATCATCGACAGGCACACCGCAATCAGCAGAGACACCGCTGAGCGAACCTTGAGCGTTGCCCCTGGCGACTCGATCAGGAACGGCACAGCGGATCGGGATTTTTCAATACGATCTTTAATCGACGGATTTCCCATGGCGCTCCCTGATTCTTATGTCATGGCGATGCTTCCTGGCCGCCATTTCTTAACGCTAGTCACTTCACTATGCCTGATCCACGCCCGGATAGGTGATGGGCATTTTCCATGCCCAAAACGTCAGGCCAATCCCGAAAATCGCCGGCAACGTGACCGCCGGAAAGTCCACCAGCAACACCTCCGGCCCACAGATACCCGCTGCCACTTCCCAGAAGTGAAACAGCGCGTGGGCCGTCAGCCAGGTCGCTGCTGAAGCCCAGAGTAGCACCCGGTGTGTCGGGCTCACGCTGCCGCCGATGAACGCGGCGCCAATGGCTAGCTGCGGTTTCTACCCACACCATGGGTTTCAGCGAGGCGTCTGCTTCATCGCTTCAAGCCAGGCGGGGTTCAGTTGCGTCTGTTCGGTCTCGATGCCCAGCGCTTCCATTTTCGCCTTGTGTTGCTCGACTTCACGGCTCAGTTGGGCGTGGTCGCTGGAGTTACCGTCCAACTCATGCATCTGGGTCAAGCCCAGATGATAGAAGCGCAGCAGCTTCATGGCGGTCGGATCACCCGCCTCCACCGCCGCCGTGACCTGATGCATGACGTTGGTGATGCTCATCAGGCTGCGCTTGAGCTGCCAGCCGTAGACTGCCGGCGCCATCCAGTCCTGGCTCCAGAACGTGCCGCGCATCAGTGCCACCATCAGCAGCACGGCGACAAATACGCCACCGACGTTGAAACGCAGATTGTCCCCGCCGGGCTCACCGAACAACGCCACCGCCGCAGTGGACAGCACCATCGCCAGCGCCAGGAAAATCAGAGCGATGATCACCGTGCTGCGTCGCGTCTGCTGTCGATAGGTTTGGGCATTCTTCGGCTGGATTTCGAACATTGCGTCGGTTTTCCTTGGGGCAGGGGCAAAAAGTGTGCGGGCCATTATCGCCTCTGCGGGGGATTTAGCTATGCTGGGGCTCCTTTTCATCTTTTCATCGTCAAACGGGGGAACATGGCGATCCAGCGCAGTTCGTGCCATCTTCTCTTATGGATGCATATTATTCGGATGCCCTTGCCCTCCCTGGGTGAATGACATCGTTTTAAGGATCATTGAATGACCCAACGACATGTAATCAACGCCTCGGTCAGCCCTAAAGGCAGCCTGGAAACGCTCTCCCAACGTGAAGTGCAACAATTGAGCGAAGCCGGTTCCGGCAGCACCTATACCTTATTCCGCCAGTGCGCCCTGGCCATCCTCAATACCGGCGCCCATGTTGATAACGCCAAAACCATTCTCGAAGCCTACAAAGACTTCGAAATCCGCATTCACCAGCAGGACCGCGGCGTACGCCTGGAACTGCTGAACGCCCCCGCAAACGCCTTCGTCGATGGCGAAATGATCGCCAGTACCCGGGAAATGCTCTTCAGCGCCCTGCGTGACATCGTCTACACCGAAAACGAACTCGACGCCCAGCGCATCGACCTGAGCACTTCCCAGGGCATCAGCGACTACGTCTTCCACCTGCTGCGCAACGCCCGCACCCTGCGCCCCGGCATCGAACCGAAGATCGTGGTGTGCTGGGGCGGCCATTCGATCAACACCGAAGAATACAAATACACCAAGGAAGTCGGCCACGAACTGGGCCTGCGCAGCCTGGACATCTGCACCGGTTGCGGCCCCGGCGTGATGAAAGGCCCGATGAAAGGCGCGACCATCGCCCACGCCAAACAGCGTATCCACGGCGGTCGCTACCTCGGTCTGACCGAGCCCGGCATCATCGCCGCCGAGGCGCCGAACCCGATCGTCAACGAGCTGGTGATCCTGCCGGACATCGAGAAACGCCTGGAAGCCTTCGTCCGCGTCGGCCACGGCATCATCATTTTCCCGGGCGGTGCCGGCACGGCCGAAGAGTTCCTGTACCTGCTCGGCATCCTGATGCACCCGGACAACGCAGGCCTGCCCTTCCCCGTGGTCCTCACCGGGCCGAAACATGCCGCGCCGTATCTGGAACAACTGGATGCGTTCGTCGGCGCCACGTTGGGGGAAAGCGCGAAGCAACACTACGAAATCATCATCGATGATCCGGCGGAAGTGGCGCGGCAGATGACCCAGGGTCTGAAAGCGGTCAAACAGTTCCGCCGCGAGCGCAACGACGCCTTCCATTTCAACTGGCTGCTGAAGATCGACGAAGGCTTCCAGCGCCCGTTCGACCCGACCCACGAAAACATGGCCAACCTGAAACTGAGCCGCGACCTGCCGGCCCACGAACTGGCGGCCAACTTGCGTCGCGCGTTCTCCGGCATCGTCGCCGGCAACGTCAAGGACAAAGGCATCCGCCTGATCGAAGAGCACGGGCCGTACCAGATCCGTGGTGATGCCGCAGTGATGCAGCCGCTGGATCAACTGCTCAAGGCCTTCGTCGCCCAGCACCGGATGAAATTGCCGGGTGGCGCGGCTTATGTGCCGTGTTATCAGGTGGTTGCGTAACCTTGTTCAAGTAATCACTGTGGGAGCGAGCCTGCTCGCGAAGGGGCCATCAGATCCAGCATCAACGCTGACTGACACTCCGCATTCGCGGGCAAGCCCGCTCCCACAGTAGTTCTGTGTCGTACACCAGTTTCGTGTTGGACACGATTTGATCCTCAGGCAATCAACCACCCTGATTGCCACATTCTGCAAACTTGCTGTAATCCAGCACTTTCTGCGTGCCGCTGGAATCCAGGTAAGTCATCCGCGCATTCACAATCCCGCAATTGGCGCCGCCGTCTTCTACAGTAGAAATCACCTTCTTGATATCCAGGTGGGTGCCGTAGGTATACGTCTGCGATTTGGTCTGGATGTCGGCATGGGCTGAGAAGGCTGCAACGTTCAGGACTGCAAAGAAGCCGGCGGCGAGGAGTTTGTTCAGGTTCATGGCGATTACCTTCGGTTTTAATGAGTAGTGGTGCGAGGCAAGTCGTCTTGTCTCGATGGAACTCATTTAATCCGCCGCAGGTATCCGCCATGTGTCGTAAAACCGGGGCTATTAAGGCGTAAGGTGTCACACAGGGCACTCGATACAGTTCGATACATCCGCCCCCGAAAAAAACCGTCTTGTATGTCCATGTATCAAATACATCGCCAGATACAGTGGGATACAAAGGCTGGCAGGCAGGTGCGGCGCGGCTCCCTAGAATGCGCAACGTGCGAATAACAAGAGGGTTGAGCAATGGAACACGTGAACCACATCCTGATCGTCGATGACGATCGCGAGATCCGCGAACTGGTCGGCAATTACCTGAAGAAGAACGGCCTGCGCACCACGGTGGTTGCCGATGGCCGGCAGATGCGCAGCTTTCTGGAAACCACGCCGGTGGACCTGATCGTGCTGGACATCATGATGCCCGGCGATGACGGCCTGCTGCTGTGCCGCGAATTGCGTTCGGGCAAGCACAAAGCGACGCCGATCCTGATGCTCACCGCGCGCAATGATGAAACCGACCGCATCCTCGGTCTGGAAATGGGCGCCGACGATTACCTGACCAAACCCTTCGCCGCCCGCGAACTGCTGGCGCGGATCAACGCCGTGCTGCGCCGCACCCGGATGCTGCCGCCCAACCTGCTGATCACCGAAAGTGGCCGACTGCTGCAGTTCGGGCGCTGGCGCCTGGACACCACCGCCCGTCACTTGCTCGACGAAGATGACACCCTGGTGGCCCTCAGTGGCGCCGAGTACCGCTTGTTGCGGGTTTTCCTCGATCATCCGCAGCGGGTGCTGAGCCGCGACCAATTGCTCAACCTGACCCAGGGCCGCGACGCCGACCTGTTCGACCGCTCCATCGATTTGCTGGTGAGCCGACTGCGCCAACGCTTGATGGATGACTCCCGGGACTCGACTTACATCAAGACCGTGCGCAGCGAGGGCTACGTGTTCTCTTACCCTGTGGAATTGCTCGGTGCGCAGCCATGAGTTTTACCCTGCGCTGGCCGCGGACCCTGGCTTCACAGCTGTCACTGATTTTTCTGGTAGGCCTGATCGTCGCCCACGGCTTGTCCTTCGGCGTGCAGTTCTACGAGCGTTATCGCAGTGCCGAGGCCATGTTGCTTGGCAATCTGGAAAACGATGTGTCGATCGCAGTGTCGATCCTCGACCGCTTGCCGGCCGCCGAGCGCGCCGACTGGGTGCCCCGCTTCGAGCGCCGGACCTACCGCTATTCGCTGGGCGAAGGCCTGCCCGGCACACCGATTGACCTTAAAGATGCCCATGACGCGGTGCAGTCGATCCAGGACGCCGTCGGTCAGCAATACTCCCTGACGTTCACGCGCATTGCCGGGGCGCAACAACATTTCCAGGCGCACCTGAAACTGGCCGACGGCAGCCCGCTGACCATCGATGTCCGGCCGTCGGTGATGCCGCTGTCCTCGTGGCTGCCGATGGTGCTGCTGGTGCAGTTGACCCTGTTGTTGATCTGCACCTGGTTGGCGGTCAGGGTGGCTATTCGCCCGTTGACCCGGCTGGCAAAAGCCGTCGATACCCTCGACCCGAATGCCCACACCGTGCACCTGGACGAGAGCGGCCCCACCGAAGTCGCTTACGCTGCTGCGGCCTTTAACTCCATGCAGGATCGCATCGCCGCGTACCTCAAAGAACGCATGCAGCTGCTGGCAGCGATTTCCCATGACCTGCAAACCCCGATCACTCGCATGAAACTGCGCGCCGAGTTCATGGACGATTCCAGCGAGAAAGACAAACTCTCCAACGACCTCAGCGAGATCGAGCACCTCGTGCGCGAAGGCGTGGCTTATGCCCGCAGCGTTCACGGCTCGACAGAGGCGAGTTGCCGGATCGATCTCGACTCCTTCCTCGACAGCCTGGTGTTCGACTATCAGGACATGGGCAAGGCCGTGGAGCTGAGCGGAAAAAGCGCCGGGGTTATCGACATTCGCCCCCACGCCCTGCGGCGGGTACTGGTGAACCTGACGGACAACGCGCTGAAGTTCGCCGGCGCCGCCGAATTGCGGGTGGAATCGAAGGCCGACGGCAGTCAGTCGATCAAAGTCCTGGATCGCGGACCTGGGATTGCCGAAGACGAGCTGGCGCAGGTCCTGATGCCCTTCTATCGCGTGGAAAACTCGCGCAACCGCAACACCGGCGGCACCGGCCTGGGGCTGGCCATCGCCCAGCAACTGGCGCTGGCCATCGGCGGCTCGCTGGCCCTGAGTAACCGCGATGGCGGTGGCTTGTGTGCCGAACTGGCCCTGAACCCCTTGTAGTAGCTGCTACATCGCCATGTATCGCAGTGTGTCTCCCGGCCCCTGCGATACATGAGCTTGAACCCGACCGCCATTTTGAAACCGGCCAGATACGTCGCCGGGTTCAACTGTGGAGCATGGTTTGGAGGGATTGTCTCTCCAGCGTCATCGCCACAGATTGAGGGTTCCCCATGTCAGACACCATCAACAGCAAACGCCGACACTTCCTGCAAATCGCCGGGATCGGCGCGGCGAGCCTTGCCGCGAGCCAATGGCTGAACGTCGGTACGGCCCAGGCGGCAACAGCACCGGCCAAACCTGCTAACGCGCTGATGCCGATGAAACAGATTCGCGCCGGCGTCCTCGACATCGGCTACAACGAGGCGGGTCCGAAAACCGCTCCGGTGGTGGTGTTGTTGCACGGCTATCCCTACAGCATTCAGAGCTTTGAAGAAGTCACACCGATTCTGGTGGCGCGCGGTTTCCGGGTGATCGTGCCGCACCTTCGGGGTCATGGCACCACGCGGTTTATCGACGCGGCAACCCCGCGCTCCGGGCAACAAGGGGCGATCGGCGCCGACGTCATCGCGCTGATGGATGCTCTAAAGATCAAGACCGCCGTGTTCGCCGGTTTCGACTGGGGCGGACGTGCTGCTTGCGTTGCCGCCGCACTGTGGCCGGAACGCTGCACCGGGCTGGTGAGCGTCAACAGCTACCTGGTGCAGGACATCGCCCACGCGACGGCGCCGATCCCGGCGAAGCTCGAATCGGGCCTGTGGTATCAGTATTACTTTCAGACCGAACGCGGCCGCCTCGGCTTGACGGCTGACCGCACCGGCATCGCCAAAGTCATTTGGACCCGCAACTCGCCGGGCTGGAATTTCGACGACGCGACCCTGGCGCGCACCGCAGTCGCTTTCGACAACCCGGATTATGTCGATGTGGTGATTCACTCCTACCGCCATCGCCTCGGTCTGGCCGAGGGTTACCCGGCTTACGTCGACATCGAAAAGCGCCTGGCCGCCCTGCCGCCCATCACCATGCCGGCGATCACCCTCGACGGCGTGACCGATGGCAACTACCCGGCGAGCGATGGTTCAGCCACGGCCAAGCGTTTCACCGGCAAGCGGATTCACCGTCAGGTGCCGAACGCCGGGCACAACCTGCCCCAGGAAGCACCGCAGGCGTTTGCCGATGCGGTGATTGATGTGGCTGCGCTGTAAGCGATGATTTGATGACCTGCGCGTGCAGCCGAAGGTGAATCACTGACGGGCGGCCACCAGCTCCATGACGGCATCGGCAAAGGCCTGCGGTGCTTCCTGAGGCAAGTTGTGCCCGGCGCCGTCGATCACCCGATGCGAATACGCGCCGCTGAACTTGGTCGCGGCCATCGTGCCATCGGTGGCCGGTACGACACCGTCGGCGCCGCCCTCCAGATTCAACGTCCGCACGCCAATCATCGGCAGCGGTGCGAGGCGTTTCTCGAGCGCTTCGAATTTTGGATAACCCGGCGCCAGGCTCAGGCGCCAGCGGTAGTTGTGGATCACGATATCGACGTAGTCGGGATTCTCGAACGACGCCGCCGTGCGCGCGAAGGTCGCCTCGTCGTAGGGCCAGCGTGGTGAATTGGTGGTCCAGAGAATGCGCGCGATGTCCGCGCGGTTGGCGGTCAGCCCGGCGCGACCGCGTTCGGTGGCGAAGTAATATTGATACCACCAGCTCTGCTCGGTCTTGGCCGGCAGCGGCACTGTCGCGTTACGCACCAGGTCCTGGATCAGGTAGCCGTTGACCGTCAGCAAACCCGTCAACCGTTCCGGCCAAAGCGCCGCCATGATGCAGCCAGTGCGGGCGCCCCAGTCATAGCCGGCCACCGTCGCTTGCTCGATCTTCAGCGCATCCAACAGCGCGAGCATGTCGCTGGCCACCGCCGATTGCTGACCCGACCGCGGTGTGGCCGCCTCGAGAAAACGCGTCGAACCATGCCCGCGCAAGTGCGGCACGATAACCCGACAACCTTTGGCCGCCAGCAGCGGTGCCACGTCTATGTAGCTGTGAATGTCATAGGGGTAGCCGTGCAAAAGCAGCACCGCCGGGCCGTCCTTCGGCCCCGCCTCGTAGTAACCGACATTCAGTTCTCCTGCGTCGATCTGCTTGATCGGCCCGAGGGTCGGGACTTTGGCGTCGGCAGCGTGGGCGATGCCCATGGAGTTCCACTGCGCGGCAGCAACACCCGCGATGGCGATGCTCAGGGCGGCCCTGCCGAGGAACATCCTGCGATTCACATCAATAGGCTCTGCCATGGGAACTCCGCGACACCGGGATCGATCCGGAAATAGTAGTGCGGATTTTTCAAAGGGTTTTGTATCCGTTTGTATAAGAAGCCACGACAGATACGCAGATGCCGATTTCGTCGCGTTCAAGCACACATCCGCGATACACCCGAGCGTTTAACTGTGAACACCAGATAGCACGAACCCACTCGCCGCTACTGACCCACTCAAACTCAAGCGCACGGAGAATCACCCATGTTCAATTTCTCGAAAGTCTCGTCCCTGGCACTCGGTCTGGCACTGGTTGGCGGCCTCGGCCTGTCGAACCTGGCTTCGGCCAACACCCCGAGTGCTGTGTCCTACAGCCAGAGCCAGCCGCTGCTGGTGGAAGGGGGTTCTGATCGTCTGATCGAGAATCGCGTTGCCGAGGGTGGTGCTGATCGTCTGCAAGAACTGCGTGAACGTGTGGCGGAAGGTGGTTCCGACCGCCTGATCGAAAATCGCGTAGCCGAGGGCGGTGCCGATCGCCTGCAGGAACTGCGCGAACGTGTTGCCGCAATCAGCCCGAGCAACGCCGTGCGCGGTGGTGTGATCGTTGCAGAAAACCGTGCCGAATTCGGTTCGAAATATCAGCGCTACTGATTGCCAGGCATTCCGTAACACCCCAAAGCCCGGATCTCCCGGGCTTTTTGCTGTGTGCGCACTGGACTCCACTCGCGTTTATGAGCGTCCGCGTTCACTCAAGCTCGCTGCCGTGAGGCGCTCCGCGAGAAATGCGATCAGCACTCGCGTTCTGGCCGGAACATAATCGCCAGCCGGCCGGAGCGCATAAATGGCGGAGGTGGTTGGAAGTGAAAACGCCTCCAGCAGCGGTATCAGGCGCCCGGCTTTCACATCCTCCTTCACCATGTACTCGGGCAGACGAGCGATGCCCGCACCCGCCAGGCAAACCGAGCGAATAGCTTCAAGACTGTTGCAGGTAAATCCACCCTCGATCCGGATCGACCTGGTGGAAGGCGCGCGTAACTCCCAATCGTTGAACCGGCTTTCAAAATTGAGTTTCAAGCAGAGATGCTCAGCGAGCTCGCCCGGTTCGACAGGAACCCCATGGGCTTCGAGATAAGCCGGAGCGGCGCAAACAATGCGCGGGTTTGAACTCAGTTTATGAGCGACGAGGCTTGGATCGGATAACTCACCGCTTCGTATCGCCACGTCAATGCGCTCATACCGGATGTCGATAAGGGCGTCTGTCAGGTTCAAATCAATCTTTATCTCAGGATACAGCCGCATAAAATCAATCAGGGCCGGCACAACGTGGTACTGACCGAGCGCATTGGGCGCAGACACCTTTATCGTCCCTCGCGGCGCATCTGATTCATGCACAACGGCCACTTCCAAAGCCAGTATGTCCTCCAGGATTGGCCGGGCGGCCTGCACATACCTTTCTCCCGCCTGCGTCAGCGTCATTGTTCGGGTCGTGCGCAATAGCAATTGCGTGCCGAGCCGCTCTTCCAGGCGCTGAACCCTTTTACTGATTGCCGAGTGGGTCATCTTGAGCTTGCGCGCAGCGGGCGAAAAGCCGCACGCATCAACCACAGCGACCAGGATCGCCATGTCGCTATAACGGTCCATACGTGCCCCTATATGTTCCGAAATGGAACAGATTTTTGTAAAAAACGATGAATTCCAATTTGTTTTGACATGCTTGAGAATTCTTGTAAAGGGAAGCGCATCCGCTCGGCGCAATGGGAAAGGAAATACCACTCCCAAACTTAAATACGGCGACAGAGGGCGGCGATGAGCAATTCACACATCCAGCAGTTATCCATCACAGGTGTGAGCGCAGCGGTATTGGCGGCGCTGACCTGGTCGATGAACTTTGTCGCCCCGTTGCTCATTGGTGAGTATTCGATATTTGACCTGGCCGCGTGCCGATTCATCATTTCCGGGCTGATCGGCGTCGTGATCCTGATGATGAATATCGAAGCCTGTAGGCGCATGACCTTCAATGATTGGCTCGTCACTGCCGGCCTGGGATTCATCGGGTATGTGGGATATTTCGTGGCCGTCGTCATCGCCGCCACCTACGCCGGTCCCGTCGTCGCGCCCGCGTTTTTAGGGCTCGTGCCCATCGTGCTGGCCATCGGCGCAAATGTGCACGGCGGGATTTCCTGGCGCGTGCTGCAAGTGCCCTTTGCGCTGGCTTCGCTCGGCTTGTTGCTGGTCAACGGCCAGAACATCGCCCAGTTCGAGGGTCAATCACACTCCACGCTGGCCATCGGGATCGGCGCATCCATCGGGGCCGTCGCACTGTGGACCTGGTTTGGACTGGCCAATCAAAAAGCCCTCGCCAAAAGGCCCGGCACGAATGCCTGGGTCTGGACGGCGATGATGATGATTGGCGGTAGCGTCCAGACGCTCATGTTCATGCCGGTGGGTACTGCCCTGGAGTTGTTCAACGCCCCCTCGCTCGGCTTCGGGCAAGCCGCTATCAGCCACCTTTACCTTCCCGCGTTTGTACTCGCGGCAGTGGCGTCGATCGGGGGTGCGTGGGCCTGGACCATCGCTTCGCAACGCCTTCCCATGACACTGGCCAGCCAGTTGTTGTCACTGGAGATGGTGTTCGCGACGTGCCTGGGTCTGTTTTTCTACTATCGGTGGCCCACGGTTCCAGAAGCGTTGGGCATCACCCTGATTGTCCTGGGAGTGGTCAAGGCTATCGGTGCGTTCCAGAGCAATGCCGGTAAAACTGCCTTGAGTTATTGAGGATTGGAGCACGGCACCCGCTCCCACAGTTGATTGTCGAGCCCATAAATCCTGAGGTCTGACGCAAAAGCCCCGACAATTCCTCGGGACAGTTGCCGTACGCTCGTACTAAGCTTTGCGCTTCATTTCATCAAGGACGATTCATGAAGCGCATTGCCGGTTGTCTGTTGTCTTTACTGACATTGACCGCGGCCGCGGCCGATCTGAACCTGCTCACCGACAACCATCCGCCCCTGCACTTTCAGCAAGGTGGCGAGCTGGTGGGGTTTGGCGTGGAGGTGGTGCAGGCGCTGGCCGAACGCGCCGGCGATCAGGTGCACTTTCAACAAGTCCCTTTGCTGCGCGCCTTGCATGTCGCCACGAACGAGCCTGCCACCGGGGTGTTTACCGTGTTTCGCACCGCCGAGCGCGATGGCCAGTACCAGTGGGTCGGTCCGCTGATGGAAGTGGAAACGGCGCTGTATTCCACCGGCAGCAACCAACCACCGGTCCACAGTTTGCTGGAAGCCGGCAGCCTGGGCCGGATTGCCGTCCCGCGAAAATGGCTGGCCTACAGCTACTTGCAGAAGCAGGGTCTGAACAATCTGTACGGCGTGGAAACGCCCGAACAAATGATGCGGCTGGCGCGCCTGGGCCGCGCCGAATTTGTAGTGGCCGACACCCTTTCCATCGCCGCCATGGCCCGGGAAGAGGGACTGCCACCCAGCCAGCTGCACTATCAAATGCCGCTCATGAAGCAAGGCACTTACATTGCGTTTTCCCCGCAGACCGATGCTCGCCGGGTGGCGCGCTGGCAGCAGGCACTGGACGAGATGAACCGCGACGGACGCCTGGATCAACTCAAACAGCGTTGGCTAAGCGACCACACACCGCGCTGATGATGGATCAACGCTCTCGATAACAACTATGCGCAAGGGTGTTTTCTCATCACGGCGCTCCAGCCCTACAGTGGACCCATCTTCTCCCCACTCTCCTGGAGCTGCATCATGAAAAGCATCATCGGTCTTGGTTTCGCCCTGTCGGTTCTTGGCGCTACATCCGCCATCGCTGCACCGCACGCCACTTCGCAAATCGTTGCAGCGGCTGACGTCAGCCAACCGGCAACGCTGAATGTGAACACCGTCGGTATCGACACTGAACGCAAAGGCAGCGTGAACCTGCAACAAAACGCTGAACAATCCAAACTGTACGTCGCTGAAAACCGTCCCGAGTTCGGTTCGAAATATCAGCGTTATTGATCAACGGCTTTGCGCCGCCTGAAACAGGAAACCCCGGATAGATCCAATCTACCCGGGGTTTCTTGTGTTTGAAGGTTCAGCCTGCCAATCGTGCCGCCAATGCCTTGGCCTGGCTCGCCACATCGGTCACCGCAGTGCTTTCCCACCACATGCCGCGCAACGGTGGGCCCATGGCGAACAAACGATGAGCGACCTGCCCGCCTGCGCCCAGCACTGCACCATCAACCTCAGCAGCAATGCCCAGCGCCAAAGGCCCCGGTCTCACCAACCCGCGTGCCAGCAGTTGTTGCGGCAACGGCCGGGCAACCCTTCGCCAGTCGTATTCGATGCCACTGGAGTTGATCAATGCCGCGCCACTGACGACCGTGGTGTGCGCCTCGCCACGCCGCCGAATACGGATGTTCACTTCGCCATTCACTGAGGGCTCCAGCCCTTTGAACGATGCCGCCTGAATCCGCAACCGCCCTTCCTTGTGCAGCCGTTCCACCAGTGCGGCACTGAGCGGTGGCGAGCGATGGTGATGACTCTCCCACCACGGCCGCACATGCCGCACGAATTGCCGACGCTGCACGTCCGTCGCCTGATTCCACAACCGACCGATATGCGCCCGCACCGTATCGAGCGGCGCCTGCCAGTCAATGCCCTGGGCGATGGCGTCCCGACAATGCCGACGCAGCTCGTGCACCAACTGACGCGGCGTGCGAATGCTCTGATCCTCGGCGAGAAAATCCGCCCAGGCCGGCGGTTGTCGCCGCACATGCGGCAGCAACCCGTGACGGGAAAACACTTCGATCGGCCCGCGATGCCCGGCCTGTTCCAGCGACACCACGGCATCGACCATGGTCAGGCCCGAGCCGATGATCAGCACCGTCGACTGCGGATCGAGCTGCTGCATGGCGGCCACATCCCACGGATCGAGCGCCGCAGCATTCAAGCCGCTGGACTCGGTTTGCGGTGTGCGCGCGGCGGGAAACATCCCCGTCGCCAACACCGCAAAAGCGCCCTGCAAGCGCTGGCCGTCACTCAAGGTCAATCGTACCGAATCGTCTTCAGTCTGCAGATCCACCACCTCGGCGCGCACATGCTCAACCGTTGAACCGTTCAACGCCCCCACCGCTTGTGCTTCGGCCAGGCGCTGCTGCACGTACACACCAAACAGCCCCCGAGGCGGGAACAATTCGCTGATCGGCACATGTTGCTGGTCCGACTCCGGCCAGCCGCCGGCCGCGATGTATTCGGTCAGCCATTGGGTCAAATCATCTGCATTGTCCGGATCGACGCTCATGCGCGCCGCATTGCCGTTGAGCGTATGGCCCAACTCCACGGCGCTGTAGGCCTCGCCCCGGCCAAGTTCGGCGCGGGGCTCGATCACCAGCACTTGACGCTTGCCGGGCAGGCGCAACAGTTGCGCCGCCAGCATCGCGCCGCTGAGGCCGCCGCCAACGATCAGGATGTCCGCGTGACGGATGGCGTCGGTCGCCTGTCCGTTTTGGGTTTCAGTCATGCCGTTCTCACTGATCAGTGTTTGCCTAAATAAAAGTCATGCAGATCGCCCCGGGCCAGCAGGTCCTCGCTGTTGCCGGACAGCACCACGCGGCCGGTGTCGAGCACGTAGGCCTTGGATGCGTACTTGAGCGCCACATTAATGTTTTGCTCGGCAATCAGGAAGCTCACCTGCGCCTCGCGATTGAGCTGGGCAACGATCTCGAAAATCTCCTGGACGATAATAGGCGCCAAACCCATGGAAGGTTCATCAAGCAGTACCAAAGTAGGACGCGTCATCAACGCCCGGCCAATGGCAACCATCTGCTGCTCGCCCCCGGAGGTCAGCCCGGCCTGGGTCTTGCGCTTGGTTTTCAGGCGTGGAAACCAGGCGTAGATCCGCTCCAGATCCCGCGCCATGTCCTGTCGACTCAAGCGTCGCACGAAGCCGCCGCTGCGCAGGTTGTCCTCGACTGTCAGTTGCGGGAACACATGTCGCCCCTCCAGCACATGCACCATCCCCTGGCGCACCCGCAGGCTCGGATCGACGCCTGCCGTGTCGCGCCCGAGAAACTCGATCGTGCCGCGACTGACCTGCGCCCGCTCGGCCCGCACCAGCCCGGAAATCGCCTTGAGGGTGGTGCTTTTGCCGGCACCGTTGGCACCCAGCAACGCGACAATGCCGCCCTTGGGCACCGTCAGCGACACCCCGGCCACGGCCAGGATCGCCCCGTCATAGATCACCTCGATGTCATTGACTTGCAGCAGGTCATGGACAGCAATGTCGCTGGCGGCTTGGCTCATCGGTCATTCATCCCCGTTGCAGGTGCGTGGCGTCAGGCCTTTTTCCTTGGCGAACGCGGCGGATTTTTCATCGATCAGGGGCCGCAGCAAGGCGCGGTCGGCGGCAATCCAGTCGCTGATCAGCGTCCAGTTGGCGCCGTCCCACTGCTGCACCCGCGCCGAACCGCCGCCCTCATGATCCTTGCAAGACAGCTTGAGGTTCTGCATCAGGCCGAAGTAGCCAATGTCCTTGAGCCGCGCGTCGTCGATGTTCAAGTGTTCCAGGCCCCAGCGACCTTCCTCGCCGTTGAGCGGACGCTTGCCGAATTTGCCCTGGGCGGTGCGGATCGCTTCCACCATCACGGCGGCGTTCACCAGCCCGGAGTTGTAGTAGACGCTGCCGAAATTCTTCAGGTCCTTGAGGTCGCTCTTGCCCTTGTCGAGGATGTGTTGCTTGAGGCGTTTGTGGATCTCGAAATCAGCGCCGGCCGGGTATGGCGTCAGCGCCAGATAACCCTTGGCGGCGGCGCCGGCGGGCAACACGTCTTCGCTGGAACTGGCCCAGATGTCACCGACGATGTGGTCCACCGGGAAGCCGAACCGCGCGGCGGTCTTGACTGCTACTGGTGTCGACACGCCCCAGGTGCGCAGGAACACCCAGTCCGGGTTGACCTGACGAATCTGTCGCCATTGCGCCGATTGCTCGTTGCCCGGATCGGCCACCGGGATCTGGATGTTCTCGAAGCCGTACTTCTCGGCCAGCAGTTTCAGCGGGCCAAGGGTTTCCCGTCCGTACGCCGAGTCGTGGTACACCGTGGCGATCTTCTTGCCCTTGAGTTTGTCGAAACCGCCCTCGCGCTGGGCGATGTAATTGATCAGGCTCGACGCCTCGCTGTAGAAGGTCAGCATCACCGGGAAGTTGTAGGGGAACACCGTGCCGTCGGTGGCTTCGGTGCGCCCGTAACCGAGGGTGATCAGCGGGATCTTGTCCACCTCGGCACGCTCGCTCAGGGCATAAGCCGCCGGTGCGCCGTTAGGCGAATAGATCGCCACCGGGGCGCCATCCAGGCCCTTCTTGAAGCGCTCGTAGCACTCGATGCCCTTCTCCGCCGTCCACTCGGTTTCGCATTCCTGCCAGACCAGTTTCACGCCATTGATCCCGCCTTCCACATCGTTGATGTAGTTCAGGTAATCGAGCATGCCGGCCCAAACCTGCACACCGCTGGAGGCGTAGGCACCGACCCGGTAAGTGGCCAACGGGAAGAACTGCTGGTCCGGCGATGCCTGAACCACCGGTACCGCACTGCCGAAAACCGCCAGCGTCAACGCGGCGCTGGCCAGGGAACGTTTCAAGGATGCACGCATGTTGTCTCTCTAATAAGTGGGAGGAATTCAGAAGCGCAACGGCCAGTGACTCAGCCGTTCACGAAGGTTGCTCAGCAGGCGGATCAGGCCTTCCGGTTCCTTGATCAGGAACACAATGATCAGCACGCCGAAGATGATTTTTTGCAGGTTCTGCAGTTGCCCGGCGTCCACTGAACCGCCGAACACGGCTTGCCCGGCGTGACTGAGCAGGATCGGCAACAGGCTGATAAATGCCGCGCCGACGAAGTTGCCGGCGATGCTGCCCATGCCGCCGATAATGATGATGAACAGGATCTGGAACGAACGATTGATATCGAAGCTGCTGGCGCTGGCGGTGCCCAGATAAGCGAAGGCCCATAGCGCCCCGGCGATGCCGAGGTAGAACGAACTCACGGCGAACGCCAGGTGTTTGTAGCGCACCACCGGAATGCCGATGACCGCTGCGGCGGTGTCCATGTCACGGATCGCCATCCAGTTGCGGCCGATCTGGCTTTTCACCAGGTTCACCGCAACCCAGGTCAACAGCAGCACGGTGGTCAGGGTCAGCAGATAACGACCCAGCGGCGTGTTCAGGTCATGGCCGAACAGCGCCAGTTTCGGCGCGGAGATGGTCCCGGACGATCCGTAGTTGTAGAACCAGGGGAGTTTGACGAACAGCCATTCGAGGAAAAACTGCGCTGCCAGGGTCGTCACCATCAGGTAAAAACCCTTGATCCGCGAACTCGGCAGGCCGAACACGAAACCCACCACGGCGCTGATCAATCCGCCGCCCAGCAGTGCCACCGGCAGGCCCAGGTCTGGCAGACGCAACAAAAAACCGTACGTGGCGAAGGCGCCGACCGCCATGAACCCGGCCGCGCCGACCGAAGTCTGGCCGGTGTAACCGGTGAGCAGGTTTAGGCCAAGACCGGCCAGGGACAACACCAGAAACGGAATCAGAATCGCGTTCAGCCAATAGTCGTTGCCGATCAGTGGAACGACGACAAAAGCAATCAACAACAGGCCCGGCAATCCGAAGGGAATGCGACGCTGGACCAACACCGCCGGCGCGGTTTCGCGGGTAAGGGAAATCGACATGGGTTCAGACTCGCTCGATGGCGCGCTCGCCGAACAGGCCGGCGGGACGGATGTAGAGGAAGGCCAGGGCCAGGACGTAAGCGAACCACGGGGTGATGCCGCCGCCGATCAACGGGCCGATGTAGACCTCGGCGAGGTTCTCCGCCGCGCCGACGATCAACCCGCCGACAATCGCGCCGCCAATCGAAGTGAAGCCACCGATGATCAACACCGGCAACGCTTTGAGCACCACCAACGACAGCGAGAACTGCACCCCTTGCCGCGCGCCCCAGAGCAGCCCGGCGACCAGGCCGACAATGCCGGCCACGGCCCAGACGATCTGCCAGATGCGGTTGAGGTTGATGCCAATCGACAGCGCGGCGGTGGTGTCATCCGCCACTGCGCGCAAAGACACGCCGATGCGGGTCTTGTTGAACAGCAGCGCCAGCACCGTCACCAACACGATGGCGACAGCGGCGGCGATCAGGTCGAACTGGCTGACCATCATCTCGCCGATAAACAGCGGCACGTCGTCGATGCCCAGATCCAGCGCCCGCACTTGCGACCCCATCAAGCCTTGCGCCAGGCCTTCGATGATGAACGACAGACCCAGGGTGGCCATGAACAAGGTGATCTGCGAACGATTGACCAGTGGCCGCAGCACCAGCCGCTCGATCAGCAGCGCGCCGATGACCATCACCACGACGGTCAGCAACAGAGCCAAGGCAAACGGCACGCCTTGGTCGTGCAGGCTGACGAAGGTCAGTGCGGCGAACAGCAGCATCGCGCCCTGGGCGAAATTGAACACGCCGCTGGCCTTGTAGATCAGCACGAAGCCGATGGCGACCAGGGAATACATGGTCCCGGCGAGCAGGCCGCCGAGCAGGGTTTCCAAGAAGAATGTCATCAGTGCACCACTCCCAGATACGCGGCGATCACTTGCGGATTGGCCTGGACTTCGGCGGGCGTGCCGTCGCCGACCTTGCGCCCGTAATCGAGCACCACCACGTGGTCGGACAGGCCCATGACCACGCTCATGTCGTGCTCGATCAACACCACGGTGGTGCCGAGGTCGCGGTTGATGTCGGCGATGAACCGGGCCATTTCCTGTTTCTCTTCGGCGTTCATCCCGGCCATGGGTTCGTCGAGCAACAACAGGCTGGGACCGGCGATCAAGGCGCGGCCTAGTTCCACTCGCTTTTGCAGGCCGTAAGACAGAGTGCCCACCGGCACATCGCGGTGGGCTTGCAGTTCAAGAAACTCGAGAATGCCCTGGGCCTGCTGACGAAAGGCTTCGGCTTCGCGCCGTGCCCGCGGCAAACCCAAGGCCTGTTCGATGAAGCTGCTGCGCAGATGCCGGGACAGGCCGGTGAGGATGTTGTCGATCACGCTCATCTTCTTGAACAGCGCGTTGTTCTGGAACGTGCGACCAATACCCCGGCGCGCGGCCGTGAGCGGATCGATGCGTTTGAACGGTTGTTGTTCGAACACGATTGAACCTGCGTCGAAGCGGTACACGCCGTTCAGCACGTTGAGCAGCGAACTCTTTCCGGCACCATTGGGGCCGATCAGCGCGCAGATCTCGCCCCGACGTACGTCGAAGGACAGCTCGTTGATCGCCTTCACGCCTTTAAAGGACAGGGAAATACCGCTGACTTGCAGGATGGAATCGGTCGAGCTCATGCGATGTCCCGTTTGAATTCAGCGAGCCAGGTCGGCGCGGATTGAACGTTGGGGGTGCGAGTGGCTTGCCAGATGAAATGCAGGTTGTGAAAGCCCAGCAAACGGCGGACACGGTTTTTGATCAGGCGTTGCAGCGGTCTTTGCGGGTGGGCGATGGCCCAGTCGCAGAGGCGCCGACGCCAGGTTCCGACCGGCGCGAGGCGGGTGTCGATTTCAGTCGCCAGCAGTTGCAGGCGCTCGGTCGACAGCAGCAATCCCGAGGGCGCCACTTCACGACGGTCGCGGCTGGCGCTGCCGGGGCTTTCCGGGAAGGCCAGGGATTGGCCGCTGCCGAGCCATAGCTCGAATAACACGGCCAGGCCGTTCTGCCATTGCGTGCCCTCTTCGCTCCACAACTGCGCGGCGGATGCGCCCAAACGCAGGCGCTGCGGGGGTTCTGCCGAGCCGAGCAGTTCGGCAAAATCGAGCAGTGATTGGCCCTGGTTGATCCAGCGTTGTTGCGTCTGCCGTCCGTGGACGAAGGCGTGGGTGGGGCGGCTGTGCCATAGGGTTTTGTGCAGCGTTTCAGGGTCGAGGTTGTCCGGGATCGTCAGCACTTCACCGCCGATGTGCTCGGCCGCCAGGGCCAGCAGCAACAGATTCGGTTCGAAGCCGCCGCTCAGCGCCAGCCGCGAGTCTTCGGTAAATCCCTGCTGACGAAGGCCATCGGCCAAACGCTCGACATCGCGCAAGGCATCGATCCAGCGCCAGACAAACCACTGACCGTGACGCTTGTGCCGCAACGCCGGCTGCAACGGACTGACCTGCGCCCAGTGGCGCAATTGCTCCAGGGCCTTGGGCCGCTTGACCCGCCACTCCGTGGTGTCCGCGACTGGCGGACGTTTGAGTTCATGCACGCTCATGGGTTGACCTCTATGTCATGGGCAAAAGCGTGCGGTGGTCCGCTGGGCTGAAATCTGTAAATCACCGCCGAACCAGTGTGGGAGCGGGCTTGCTCGCGAAGGCGTCTACGCAGACACCACCTTCTTCTCCTGCTGCCGCAACGCCGCGAGGTCACGATAACCGGCGCCCGGATGGATATCCGGCAGTCGCGCCCCTTCGCCAAACAACTTCTCGCGCAAGGTTCCCGGTGCGTATTCGGTCTTGTACACCCCGCGCTTCTGGAGCTCCGGCACCAGCAGTTCCACTGCATCGATAAAAGTTTCGTGGGTCAGCGCATAAGCCAGGTTGAAGCCATCCACGTCGGTCTCTTCGACCCACTCCTGCAGCAGATCGGCGACGGTCTCGGGGCTGCCGACAAACAACGGTCCAAACCCGCCGATGCCGACCCAATCGGCCAGTTCATTGGGCGTCCAGACCTTGTTCGGGTCGGCCGTGGAGAACGCTTCCACCGCCGACTGAATCGCATTGGTGTGCACGTGCTTGAGCGGTTCATCCGGCTTGAATTGACTGAAATCGATGCCGGTCCAACCGGAGATCAACGCCATGGCGCCTTCGTAGCTGACCCAGGTTTTGTATTCCTCGAACTTGGCTTTGGCCTTGGCGTCGGTCTCGCCGAGGATCACCGTTTGCAGATTAAAGATAAGAATCTTCGACGGATCGCGCCCGGCCTCGGCGGCACGACGACGGATATCGGCGACGGTCTTCTTCAGCAGCACCTTCGACGGCGCAGCGACGAACACGCACTCGGCATGTTCGGCAGCGAACTGCTTGCCGCGACTCGATGCACCGGCCTGATACAGAACGGGCGTGCGTTGCGGCGAAGGTTCGCAGAGGTGAATGCCCGGCACCTGGAAGTGTTTACCGACGTGCCGGATTTCGTGGATTTTGCTCGGGTCGCTGAATATCCGCCGCTCGCGATCCCGCAGGATGGCGCCCTCTTCCCAACTGCCCTCCCACAGCTTGTAGCAAACCTCCAGGTACTCTTCGGCAAAGTCATAACGGGCGTCGTGTTCGGTCTGGGCTTTCTGGCCGAGGTTCTTCGCGCCGCTCTCCAGATAGGAGGTGACGATGTTCCAGCCAGCGCGGCCCTTGGTCAGGTGATCGAGGGTCGACAGGCGTCGGGCGAACGGATACGGATGCTCGAAGGACAATGACGCGGTCAGGCCGAAACCCAAATGTTCGGTGACCAGCGCCATCGGCGGGATCAGTTGCAGCGGGTCGTTGACCGGTACTTGCGCCGCCTGACGAATCGCCGCGTCACCGTTGCCGTTGTAGACGTCATAAATGCCCAGCACGTCGGCAATGAACAAACCGTCGAACTTGCCGCGTTCGAGGATTTTCGCCAGATCGGTCCAGTACGCCAGGTCCTTGTACTGCCACGAGCGATCCCGTGGATGCGCCCACAAACCCGGCGACTGGTGGCCGACGCAGTTCATGTCAAAGGCGTTGAGACGAATTTCACGGGCCATCAAACAGCACTCCTGAAGCTTGGGGGATGGATGCCGTTGAGGCGAAAGTTGCCGATCAGGTGCAGCTTCCAGCGCAGCGGATCATCCAGTGATCCTCGCAATGCGGTGCGTTGGCCTGTGAGTTCAAATTCGGCGTTGCTGACGGCATTGAGCGCGTCTGCGCTGGCGAGATGCGACTCGGCGATGGCGACGCTGATTTCGGTATCGTCTTCATCACCATTCAGAAAGTCATCAGCGCGTTCGAGCAGCGCGGCAGCGACTTCGATACGAATCTGCAAATCGCCGAAACGGCTGATGACGTAAGGATCATTCGTGGCATCGGCCTGCTGGCGGACGAAACGAAGGGTCGCATCAAGCAGGCTGCGAGCGTTGTGCAGGTCATGCTGACTTTTGGCCAGGGGCTGCCCGGCGGCAATCGGTTGGGTCAAGGCGTTCATGGTGGGCTCCTCAGTTCCAGGCGTGGCGCGCAGGCTTCATGCCGTTGAGCAGGTAGTTGCCGATCAGGTGGTATTTCCAACGCGCCGGGTCGTGCAGGGTGTGGGTCCGGGCGTTGCGCCAGTGGCGGTCGAGGTTGTACTTGCCGAGCACCGAGCGGGTGCCGGCCAGTTCGAAGAGTTTGCTGCTGGCGAGCAAGGCGATCTCGGCGGACAGCACTTTGGCTTGCGCCACAACCACTGAGGCGTGGGCGACGGTGTCTTCATTGGCGTTGAGCAACGCGGCGTCGATGGCCTGGCCGGCTTTCTTGAGGATTGCTTCGGTGCCGTGGACTCGCCATTCAAGGTCGCCAATGGCGGCGATGCTGAACGGGTCCTGCCAGCCATGATCCTGCTGGCTGTCGATCCATGGCCGGGCTTCGCGGGCATAGCGTTTGGTTTCTTCCAGGGCACCGACGGCGATGCCGGTGTCCACCGCGGCCTGGATGATTTGCGAGATCGGGCCGTCGGCGGTGGGTTCGTCGAAAGCCTTGTGCGCCGGGATCACCGCGCTGAGCGGCACCTTCACTGCATTCAGCGTCACTGCGCCGCTGGCCGTGGTGCGCTGGCCAAAACCGTCCCAGCTGTCGATCACGGTCAAACCCGGATTGCCACGCTCGATGAACGCGATGAAGGCCTGGTTCTGTTCGTTGACCGCCACCGCCGGCACGATGTGCGCGAACAACGCGCCGGTGCAGTAGAACTTCTCGCCGTCGATTTGCGCGGTGTCTTTGTCGAAACGGATGCGGGTTTCAAAGGCCCCGGCGTTTTTGCTTTTGGCTTCGGAGAACGCGTTACCGAAGCGATAACCCTGCAGGACTTTGCCGAAGTAATAGCGCTTCTGCTCTTCGGTGGCGGTTTGCAGCAGGATGTCGAGCACGCCGAGGTGGTTTTGCGGGATCTGGCCGAGGGACGAGTCGGCGGCGGAAATGATCTTGATCACTTCGGCCACGGTCACGTAGGAAACGCCGGCGCCCCCGTAGGCCTTGGGAATGGTGATGCCCCACAGGCCGCTGGCGGAGAACTCGTCGAGCTCGGCGACCGGCAAACGACGCTCGCGGTCCCGCACGCTGGCCTCGACGGCAAAGCGTGCGGCGAGCTTGTGGGCGACCGCGATGGCTTCGGCGTCCGAGCGGATTATATGGGCGGTAATGGGTGAGGTTGTCATGGGCCGACTCCGTGGTTCCGGGTGAATACCCATGACCTGTTACAGAAGTCGTGCCACTTATTAATATTGTTATTAATCAACTAGTTAAATGTTTTTTGAAGAACTGACATTAACTAAAAAAACGCAATTTGTTCAATCGCTGTTGCCCTGACAACAGCCGAGCCTGTCTCAAAAGCGCATCGCCACGCCCAAATCGAGCAGTTCACTTTTGTGGGATGGATCGTCGACCCAGTACCGAATCCGCATCCCCACCCACAGACTGCGTATGAACGCGCCGGCAGGAATCAGGAATGAGGCAAGCCCGCCCTTGAGTGGCGTCGTGAATGTCTGGGGGGTGTTGCCATCGTTGTATTCGAGGGTCACCTGGATGCCCGGATAGACGCCCCGATTTAAAACGATATCCACCCGGGCGCCGGAAAGGACATCTTCGAGAAAGACAATGTCACCGCAAGCCACCGACAGTACGGGTGCAGGTAAAAGCGTTGATGGCTTCTTGTGATGAGTAGACATAGCTGAATCCGAGGTTGATAAGTGGGCCGCCATTCGCCGGCGCACTCATCATTGTCTGGATCCGAAGCCAGGCGTCTACTGTAAGAAGTAACAGGTATACATGTCTGGGGTGGCGTCAAATCACCACATTACGTACAAACCGCGCCGCCACGTCCCCATCATTGCGATAGGAATGGGGCTGGTTACTGGCAAACATGAAGAACTCACCGGCGCTGATTTTTTGCGGCTGGTCACCGAGCATCAGCGTCAGGCAACCTTCGAAAACGTAGAGCTGTTCGCTCCAGCCTTCGGCATCCGGTTCCGAGGGGTAATGCTCGCCCGGTTCCAGGCGCCATTCCCACAGTTCGACTTCACGGGTGGCAGTGGCCTTGGCCAGCAACACGGCCTTGCTGCCGGGAATCGTCCCGGCCCAGGCCAGTTCGTTGATACGGCTCGGGTCGCGTGCATCCGGGGCCTGGATCAGGTCACTGAACGCCACGTCCAGTGCTTCAGCCACGCGGTCGAGGGTGGTCAGGCTGACATTCTTTTCGCCCGCCTCGATGGCCACCAGCATCCGCCGGCTGACCCCGGACTTTTCGGCCAGCGCGGTCTGGCTCAAGTCGGCAGCATGGCGCAAACGTCGAACATTCTGGCTGACGTGCTGGAGGACCGAAGCCCGTTGCGTGGAATCTTTGTGCACTATATTGCTCACTTGGTGGGGTTGGGCAGTATACTGCGCAACATTCGGCGCATTGTGCGTCCCCCTCAGGTAGCGCGCAAGGTCATGACGTCGGTGAACTCCTCCCCCACCTCCTCCCGTTTCTCGCGGTTCAGCAAAGCCGAGTGCGTGCTGGTGCTGATCACCATGGTCTGGGGCGGCACTTTCCTGTTAGTCCAGCATGCGATGACGGTCAGTGGGCCAATGTTCTTCGTCGGGCTGCGCTTTGCCGCGGCGGCGATCATTGTCGCGTTGTTCTCCTGGCGTCATCTGCGGGATCTGACGCTGTTCGAACTCAAGGCCGGGTCCTTTATCGGCGTGGCGATCATGCTCGGTTATGGCTTGCAGACCGTAGGTTTGCAAAGCATTCCCAGCAGTCAGTCGGCCTTTATCACCGCGTTGTACGTGCCCTTCGTACCGCTGCTGCAATGGCTGGTGCTGGGACGGCGTCCGGGGTTGATGCCGAGCATCGGGATCATGCTGGCCTTTACCGGGTTGATGTTGCTGTCGGGGCCTTCCGGCGCGTCTTTCAACTTCAGCCCCGGTGAAATCGCCACGTTGATCAGCGCGGTGGCGATTGCGGCGGAGATCATTTTGATCAGCACCTATGCGGGCCAGGTCGATGTACGCCGGGTGACGGTGGTGCAACTGGCGGTGACTTCCGTACTGTCGTTCCTGTTGGTGGTGCCGACCCAGGAAGTGATTCCGGACTTTTCATGGTTGCTGCTGTGCAGTGCGCTGGGCCTCGGCGCGGCGAGTGCGGCGATTCAGGTGGCAATGAACTGGGCGCAAAAAAGCGTCTCGCCGACCCGGGCGACGTTGATTTACGCCGGTGAACCGGTGTGGGCCGGGATTGTCGGGCGGATTGCCGGGGAGCGGTTGCCGGCGATTGCGCTGGTGGGCGCGGGGTTGATTGTGGCGGCGGTGATTGTCAGTGAGTTGAAGACCAAGGGTAAGGCTGTGCCTCAGGTTGAAGAGGATCTGGAGCGGGAAACACAGGGTTAGGCCTCGATATCTGGAACGACTGGTAGATCGCCTTCGCGAGCAAGCCCGCTCCCACAGTAAATCTTTGTCGTACACACATTTTGTGTTCACTGAAGATTTACTGTGGGAGCGGGCTTGCTCGCGAAGGGGCAGGCACAGGCGAAATCCCTCTTCCTGAAACAATGAAAAACAGGTTTATTCCGTCTACCTTGTAGGATTCTGCGACAGCTTGGCGTTTGGTGATCCGGGGACTGGCACGTATGATGCTTCACAAACTTCCGCAGATTAGAAGCCTATGTCCCTGATAGTTCTACTGCTTCTGCCCTTTGTCGGCAGCTGTGTCGCAGCCTTGCTGCCACACAACGCGCGTAATACCGAATCTTTGTTGGCTGGCCTGGTTGCCTTGATTGGCACGATCCAGGTCGCCCTCCTGTACCCGCAAATCGCCCATGGCGGCGTGATTCGCGAAGAGTTCTTCTGGCTACCGAGCCTGGGCCTGAACTTCGTTCTGCGCATGGACGGGTTCGCCTGGCTGTTCTCGATGCTGGTGCTGGGGATCGGCACGCTCGTTTCCTTGTATGCCCGCTATTACATGTCACCCGACGATCCGGTGCCGCGATTCTTCGCGTTTTTCCTGGCGTTCATGGGCGCCATGCTCGGGCTGGTGATTTCCGGCAACCTGATCCAGATCGTGTTTTTCTGGGAGCTCACCAGCCTCTTCTCGTTCCTGTTGATCGGCTATTGGCATCACCGCGCCGATGCGCGACGCGGTGCCTATATGGCATTGATGGTCACCGGCGCAGGCGGTTTGTGCCTGCTGGCAGGGGTCATGCTGCTGGGCCATGTGGTCGGCAGCTACGACCTGGACAAGGTCCTGGCCGCCGGCAATCTGATTCGCGCACATGCCCTCTACCCTATTCTGCTGCCCCTGATCCTGATCGGTGCTCTGAGCAAAAGTGCGCAGTTCCCTTTCCACTTCTGGCTGCCCCACGCGATGGCGGCGCCGACACCGGTCTCGGCCTATCTGCACTCGGCGACCATGGTCAAGGCCGGGGTGTTCCTCCTCGCGCGGCTTTGGCCGTCGCTGTCCGGCAGCGAAGAATGGTTCTACATCGTCAGCGGCGCCGGGGCCTGCACCCTGTTACTCGGCGCGTATTGCGCGATGTTCCAGAACGACCTCAAGGGCCTGCTGGCCTACTCGACCATCAGCCACCTCGGCCTGATCACCCTGCTGCTCGGCCTGAACAGCCCGCTGGCTGCCGTGGCCGCGGTGTTCCACATTCTCAATCACGCCACGTTCAAGGCCTCGCTGTTCATGGCCGCCGGGATCATCGACCACGAAAGCGGCACCCGGGACATTCGCAAGCTCAGCGGCCTGATCAAACTGATTCCGTTTACCGCCACCCTGGCCATGGTCGCCAGTGCCTCCATGGCCGGCGTGCCGCTGCTCAACGGCTTCCTCTCTAAAGAGATGTTCTTCGCCGAAACCGTGTTCATCAATGCGACCGCGTGGGTTGAGCTGACCCTGCCGATCGTCGCGACCATCGCCGGCATGTTCAGCGTCGCCTACTCCCTGCGCTTCACGGTCGACGTGTTCTTCGGCCCGACTGCCACCGACCTGCCACACACCCCGCACGAACCGCCGCGCTGGATGCGCGCACCGGTAGAGTTGCTGGTGTTCGCCTGTCTGGTGGTGGGGATTTTCCCGGCGCAAGTGGTCGGCCCGTTGCTGGCCGCTGCGGCACTGCCGGTGGTTGGCGGCATCCTGCCTGAATACAGCCTGGCGATCTGGCACGGGTGGAACGCGCCGATGATCATGAGCCTGGTCGCCATGTCCGGCGGCATCGTGCTCTATCTGCTGCTGCGTAATCAGCTCAAGCGCGGACGCTTCAAGTACCCGCCGCTCATTGGCCGGTTCAACGGCAAGCGTTCGTTCGAGCGCAGCCTGGTGATCATGATGCGCCTGGCCCGTCGGCTGGAACGGCGGATCAGCACCAAGCGCCTGCAAACCCAATTGTTCCTCGTGGTACTTGCCGCAGTGTTGGCCGGGTTGATTCCGATGCTCCACAGCAGCCTGAGCTGGGGTGACCGGCCGAAGATTCCGGGTTCAGTCGTGTTCGTGACCCTCTGGTTGCTGGCGATTGCCTGCGCCCTCGGCGCGGCGTGGCAAGCCAAGTATCACCGGCTCGCGGCCCTGACCATGGTCAGCGTGTGCGGCCTGATGACCTGCGTGACGTTCGTCTGGTTCTCCGCGCCGGACCTGGCGCTGACGCAACTGGCGGTCGAAGTGGTGACCACCGTATTGATCCTGCTGGGCCTGCGCTGGCTGCCGCGACGGATCGAAGAGGTCTCGCCGCTGCCTAGCACGCTGCGCAAGGCACGCATCCGTCGTCTGCGCGACTTGCTGCTGTCCATCGCGGTTGGCGGCGGCATGGCGTTGCTGTCCTACGCCATGCTGACGCGCCAGACACCCAACGACATTTCTTCGTTCTACCTCAGCCGCGCCCTGCCCGAAGGCGGCGGCAGCAACGTGGTCAACGTGATGCTGGTGGACTTCCGTGGCTTCGACACCCTCGGTGAAATCACCGTATTGGTAGCGGTGGCCCTCACCGTGTTCGCCCTGCTGCGACGCTTCCGCCCGCCGAAAGAAAGCCTGCAATTGCCCGCTCAACAGCGCCTGCTGGCGCCCGACGTGGTCACCGATCTAGTCAACCCGCGTCACGCCAACGACACCGCGCTGGGTTTCATGATGGTGCCGGCAGTGCTGGTGCGCCTGCTGCTGCCGATTGCATTTGTGGTGTCGGTCTACCTGTTCATGCGCGGCCACAATCAGCCGGGCGGCGGCTTCGTCGCGGGGCTGGTGATGTCGGTGGCGTTCATCCTGCAATACATGGTCGCCGGCACCCAATGGGTGGAAGCGCAAATGAGCCTGCGACCGCTGCGCTGGATGGGCACCGGCCTGCTGTTCGCCACGGTCACCGGGCTCGGGGCGATGGCGGTCGGGTATCCATTCCTGACCACCCACACCTGGCATTTCGAACTGCCGGTGCTGGGGGATATTCACATCGCCAGTGCGCTGTTCTTCGACGTCGGCGTGTACGCCGTGGTGGTCGGTTCGACCCTATTGATCCTCACCGCCCTCGCCCACCAATCGGTACGGGGCCACAAAACCGCGACCGCCGCCCTGCCTAAATCCGTCGCCATGAAAGGAGCCGTCTGATGGAAGAAGTCATCGCAATCGCCATCGGCGTGCTGGCCGCGTCCGGCGTCTGGCTGGTGCTACGACCACGGACATTCCAGGTGGTCATGGGCCTGTGCCTGCTGTCCTACGGGGTCAACCTGTTCATCTTCAGCATGGGCAGCCTGTTTATCGGCAAGGAACCGATCATCAAGGACGGCGTGCCCCAGGACCTGTTGCACTACACTGACCCGCTGCCACAAGCCCTGGTGTTGACCGCAATCGTCATCAGCTTCGCCATGACCGCGCTGTTTCTGGTGGTGCTGCTGGCATCCCGGGGCCTGACCGGTACCGACCATGTGGATGGCCGGGAGCCTAAAGAATGAATCTGATGCCGCACCTGATCGCTGCACCGATTCTGCTGCCGCTGCTGACCGCCGCCGTGATGATGATGCTGGGCGAGAAACACCGTCCGCTGAAAGCCCGGATCAACCTACTCTCCAGTTTGCTCGGGCTGGGCATCGCGTTGCTGTTGCTGCAATGGACCCAAGAGACAGGCGTTCCCGGCTCCATCGGTGTGTACCTGCCCGGCAACTGGCAGGTGCCGTTCGGGATCGTGTTGGTGGTCGATCGTCTGTCGGCGCTGATGCTGGTACTGACCGGGATCATCGGCGTCAGCGCCTTGCTGTTCGCCATGGCCCGCTGGGACGGCGCCGGCTCGAGCTTCCACGCGCTGTTCCAGATCCAGATGATGGGGCTGTATGGCGCCTTCCTGACGGCGGACCTGTTCAACCTGTTCGTGTTTTTCGAAGTGCTGCTCGCGGCGTCCTATGGCTTGATGCTCCACGGTTCGGGCCGGGCGCGGGTGTCGTCGGGGTTGCATTACATCTCGATCAACCTGCTGGCCTCGTCGCTGTTTCTGATTGGCGCGGCGCTGATCTACGGCGTCACCGGCACCCTGAACATGGCCGACCTGGCGCTGAAAATCCCGCTGGTGCCGGAAGCCGATCGCGGCTTGCTGCATGCCGGCGCGGCGATTCTGGCAGTGGCGTTCCTGGCCAAGGCCGGGATGTGGCCGCTGAACTTCTGGCTGGTGCCGGCCTATTCCGCGGCCAGTGCGCCGGTGGCGGCGATGTTCGCGATCATGACCAAGGTCGGCGTCTACACCTTGCTGCGCCTGTGGACGCTGCTGTTCTCCGGTCAGGCCGGGGCGTCGGCGTATTTTGGCGGCGACTGGCTGATCTACGGCGGCATGGTGACCATCGCCTGCGCGGCCGTGGCAATCCTTGCCGCGCAACGGCTGGAGCGACTGGCCAGCCTGAGTATTCTGGTGTCGGCGGGGATTTTGCTGTCGGCCATCGGTTTCGCCCAGCCGAACCTGATCGGCGCGGCGCTGTTCTATCTGGTGAGCTCGACCCTGGCGTTGAGCGCGCTGTTCCTGCTGGCCGAGTTGATCGAGCGTTCGCGTTCGGCCAATGAAATGCCGCTGTTCGATGACGGCGACCTGCTGCCACGACCGATGGAATCCTTGCAACCACCCAAAGGCATCAACCTCGACGACGAACAGAAAGCCGTGGTCGGCCAGGTGATCCCCTGGACCATGGCGTTCCTCGGTCTGAGCTTCATCGCCTGCTCCCTGCTGATTATCGGCATGCCGCCGCTGTCCGGGTTTATCGGCAAGGTCGGCCTGCTCAGCGCCCTGCTCAACCCGTTGGGCCTGGGCCATGGCAGCGATGAACCGGTGTCGAACGCCGCGTGGGGTTTGCTGGCGCTGCTGATCATCTCCGGACTGGCGTCGTTGATCGCCTTCTCGCGCCTGGGCATCCAGCGTTTCTGGACCCCAGAAGAACGGCCGTCGCCGCTGCTGCGACGTTTCGAATGCGTGCCGATCATCGCGCTGCTGGGCCTCAGCATTGCGCTGACCTTCAAGGCCGAGCCGCTATTGCGTTACACCCAAGCGACCGCTGATGTCTTGAACAACCCGCAGCAATACGTGATGGCGGTGCTCGGCACCCGGGCGATCCCGAGCCCGGAAGCCAAGGCCGCAATAGCGGAGGTGCAACCATGAAGCGTCTGTTTCCTGCGCCGTGGTTGTCGCTGGCACTGTGGTTGTTGTGGTTGGTGCTGAACCTGTCGATGAGCCCCGGCAATCTGTTGTTGGGCGCGGCGCTTGGCTTCTGTGCACCGTTGATGATGCGCAAGTTGCGGCCGTTGCCGATCCGCATTCGACGACCGGGGGTGATTCTGCGCCTGTTCTTCCTCGTCGGTCGCGACGTGCTGGCGTCCAACCTCGCCGTGGCCTGGGGCGTGCTCAATGCCGGCCGCCGCCCGCCGCGCCCGCACTTCGTCAAGGTGCCGCTGGACCTGCGTGACGCTAATGGCCTGGCCGCGCTGTCGATGATCTGCACGGTGGTTCCCGGCACGGTCTGGTCGGAACTGGCGCTGGATCGCAGCATTCTGTTGCTGCACGTCTTCGATCTGGAGGACGAAGCGCTGTTCATCCAGCACTTCAAGGCGACCTATGAGCGCCCCTTGATGGAGATCTTCGAATGAGCCCGCTGCTGTCGAACGCAATCTTGCTGAGCCTGTTCATCTTTTCGCTGGCGATGATCCTGACCCTGACCCGCCTGTTCAAAGGGCCGTCAGCCCAGGACCGGGTACTGGCCCTGGATTACCTGTACATCATCGCCATGCTGATGATGCTGACATTGGGCATTCGCTATGCCAGTGACACGTACTTCGAAGCGGCGCTACTGATCGCGCTGTTCGGTTTCGTCGGCTCGTTTGCCCTGGCCAAATTCCTGCTGCGTGGCGAGGTAATCGAATGAACGCGGAACTGTCTCTGTGGGTGGAAATTCCGGTGGCGATCCTGCTGCTGCTCAGCAGTTTGTTTGCGTTGATCGGCGCGATCGGGCTGGTGCGGATGAAGGATTTTTTCCAGCGCATGCACCCGCCCGCACTGGCGTCTACATTAGGCGCGTGGTGCGTGGCACTGGCTTCGATCATTTATTTTTCGGCGCTCAAGTCCGGGCCGGTGCTGCATGCCTGGCTGATTCCGATTCTGTTGGCGATCACGGTGCCGGTGACCACCTTGCTGCTGGCTCGGGCGGCGTTGTTCCGCAAGCGCATGGCGGGGGATGATGTGCCGGCTGAGGTGAGTAGTCGGCGTACAGAAAGCAGCAGTTGAAGCCAGAGATGTGTGTTGATTTACAGGGCCTCTTCGCGAGCAAGCCCGCTCCCACAAGGACAGTGTGAACACTGAAGATCCAATGTGGGAGCGGGCTTGCTCGTGAAGGCGATAGACCAGTCACCTCAGATCCAGGCGACCGCCAACAACCCCGCCCCCAACACCACACACAACGGCGAATAGGCCCAGGTGTCGAGTCGGGCAAACTTCGAATCCTTGACCTGTTTGAAGAAGCCCATCAGGTTCGAATCGCCGATCGCCCGGGCGAACATCAGCATCGCAATGGCGCTGATCACCCATTGCAGCGACCAGTGATGCACCGTGGGCAGGTATAGGCCGACCCGCAAGCACACCAGCATCGCAATCAGCAGCAAACCGACCGCCACCAGCAACGTGGCAAAGCCCGAAGGCTTGAACGCCGGTCTCGATTCCCCACCGCCCTCCCCGGGCACTCGCGGCACCGCCGCCTCGCTACCGAGCTTGCCACCCGCCGCCCAGTACAGGTGGAACAGGCTGATCAACAGGAAGATTGCAGCCATCCATTGCGCGATCATTAGGCTCATGTTCAGACTTCCAGCGTGAAATGTCGGAGCAGAATGAACTTCCTTGAACGTTTTTGTAAGGGCAATCGTGATCGACGGTGGTAAAGTGCCGCTCCATGAAAATCGCCCGATCTGATCGCACATTGATGGCCTGGACGCTTTACTGCTGCGTCCTGTTCAACGTGTTCGCCAGCAGTATCGGTCACGGGCAAATGGTCGGGATGCAGCTCAATAGCATCGGCGGCCAGTTCTGTACGGTGGACCCGACTACCCAGGTACCGGCCTCGTCGAACAGCTCCGAAGACAAGCTGCCGATCCTGTCGAAATCCTTGGGTTGCCCATTGTGCTCCACTGGCGGCATGGGGCCGGCGTTCAACTCCAGCCTGACCCTGGCGACGCTCCCCGAGCAGCACAGCCCGCCGCTGGCTGTCATCGCCAACCCTGACCTCCCCGCTCGCTTCATCTGGCCCTCGGCCAATCCTCGCGCCCCGCCGCTCGCCTGAGTTTCTTCGCTATTTCCGATCAGCCCACCCCGCCAATGCGTGGCGTTTGCGTGTGTGCTGGTTCCTAGCCAAGCATTCAGGATTCATCGATGAAATACATTCCTTTACTGGCGACCCTGTTCGGCAGCCTGTCCGTTAACGCCTGGGCGCAATCCACGGTTGATCTCGCACCGATCACCATCGACGGTGAGGCGACCGACGAACCGGGGCTGAGCCTCGATCAGTCCAGCGGCATGGCCTCGCGCCTGGGCCTGAGCGTGCGGGACACCCCGGCGTCCGTCGCCATCGCTGATCGCAACGACATCGAACGCCACGGCGCGCAGAACTTCCAGGACGCCGCCAACACCCTGCCGGGGGTGAATGCCAGCGCACCGCCGGGCTTTGGCGGCTTTGTCTCCTACCGTGGTTTCACCAGCAGTCAGATCACCCAGATGTTCAACGGCATCAACGTTTCCGGCGGCCTCGCCCGGCCTGTGGATGCGTGGATTTATGATCGGGTGGAACTGGTGGGCGGCCCGTCGTCGCTGATCAATGGCGCCGGCTCCGTGGGCGGTTCGCTGAATTACGTGACCAAACTGGCGAACCGTGAAGAGCAAGCCGTCGAAGGTCGGGTCAGCTATGGCACTTACGACACCACCGAGACCGCGTTTGGCTTAAACCACGCCCTGAGCGAGGCCAGTTCGGACGTGCAGCATTACGCGCGCCTGGACGTCAGCCACAACACCGGCAACGGCTACATCGACCGTCAGGAGCGCGATGCGTGGAGCGTGGCGTTCTCCTTGCTCAGTGACCTGACGCCGAACCTGTCCCACACCCTGGCCGTGGAGTATCAGGACGAACACGAAGACAGCCCTTACTGGGGCACCCCGGTACTCAACCCCAAGGCCGGCGAACTGAAGATCGACAAGCACAACCGCTTCAACAACTACAACGTCGAGGACGGCCGCTACGAGCAGCGCACGATCTGGGTGCGTTCGATCATCGACTACCGGATCAACGACAGCACCACCCTGCGCAATACGCTCTACCACCTCGACAGCCAGCGCGATTACCGCAACCTGGAAACCTACCAGTACTCCGCCGACAACAGCGTGGTAAACCGCTCCACGGCGTACCAGGTCCGGCATCAGGGTGAGCAGAACGGCAACCAGTTCGAACTGCGCCACGACAACACCTTGTTCGGTCTGGACACCACCTGGTCCGGCGGTTTCGAGTACAAGGTCAACCAGACCACCAACTCGCCGCTGAACGTGCGCGGCGCCAGCACGGTCGATCCAGAGCATTACCAACCGGGGCACTTCTATGACATCCCGGGCACCCGGCGAGGGTTTGTCAGCGACAAGACCAATGAAGTCACGACTAAAGCGCTGTTCGCCGAAAACCGCCTGGCACTGACCGACAAACTGGCATTGCTGACCGGTCTGCGTTACGACGACATCGACCTGGACGTGACCAATCACCGGGAAGTGACCGCCAGCAATCCCCGGCATCTGAAACGCAGTTGGGAACCGGTCACCGGTCGGGTCGGCCTGACCTACCAGTTCATTCCTTCCGCCAATGTTTACGCGCAATACAGCACCGCCGCCGAACAACCCAATGGCACTCAGGACTTCGATGTCTCCACCGGCAAGCAATGGGAAGTTGGCAGCAAGTTCGATTATCTGGACGGGCGCGGTTCGGCGACGGTGGCGGCGTACACGATTGAGCGCAAGGATTTCGCGGTAACCGATCCGCTGGACCCGACCGTCAGCATTCCGGTAGGTCAGCAAACCTCAAAGGGGATCGAACTGGCCAGTTCCTTCAAGATCACCGACAAGTTGTTGGCCGAGGGCAACTTCGCCTGGGTCGATGCCCAATACGACGAATTCACCGAGAAGAATGCCGCAGGCGTGGTGGTTTCACGCAAAGGCAATACACCGACCAACGTGCCGGACCGGGTCGGCAATCTGTGGCTGACCTATGACTTTGCGCCGCAATGGCAAGGGGGTGTCGATGCGCGGTATGTGGCTTCGGTGTTTGCCGACAGCGCCAATACCATGACCGTGCCGTCGTACACGCTCTACGGTACGTTCCTCAGTTACAAGGTCGACCGGCACACCACCGTGACCGGCCGGGTGCGCAACCTGACCAACGAGGTGTATGCCGAGTTTGCGCATGTTTCACCGGCGTATTACCTGGGTACGCCGCGTACCTTTGAGCTGGCGGTGCAGACGCGGTTTTAGAAGCAAGAGCTTCGCGAGCAAGCCCGCTCCCACATTGGATCTCGGTCGTTCGCAGGATTTGCGTACACAAGCGAGCTAATGTGGGAGCGGGCTTGCTCGCGAATGCGGCAGAAGCCACACCACATGTATCCAAGCCATCTGCTCACTTCAGTTCGGCAGACACCTTATCCGCCACATCCTTGGGCACCCACGCCTTCCACACATCCGGGTGCGCCTTCATGAACGCCTCCGCCGCCTGCCGTGGCGGGGTGTGTTTTTCGCTCATTTCAGCCAGCGCCTTGTTCAGCGGATCAATGGGAAAATCGACCTTGCTGAAGAACTCGGCAATCTGCGGGTATTGCTTCTGGAAGGGCGTGGACACACCGATGGACAGCTTCGAGGCCAATGAGCGAGTGGGTTTCGGATTCGGATTGTCAGCGTCAGTCAGGGTTTTCCAGGCTTCGGCGTCGAACGGTGGCTCTTCCAGCTGAATCAGTTTGAAGCGACCCAGCAACGGCGTGGGCGACCAGTAATAGAACAGCACCGGCTTGCCGCGACGGATCGATGAACTGATCTCCGCATCCAGCGCCGCGCCGGAACCACTGCGGAAGTTCACATAACTGTCGTCCAGCCCATATGCCTTGAGTTTCTGTTTGTTGACCACTTCCGAGGTCCAGCCGATCGGGCTGTTGAGGAAGCGCCCCTTGCCCGGGGTTTCCGGATCGCTGAACACACCTTTGTATTTCGGCAGATCGCTGACACTGCGTAGGTCCGGCGCCAGCGGTTTGATACCTTTGGCCGGGTCGCCCTTGATTACATACTCCGGCACCCACCAACCTTCGGTGGCGCCCTTGACCGTATCGCCGAGGCTCACGACTTTGCCTTCGGCCTCAGCCTTGACCCAGACCGGACTGCGACCGGCCCATTCTTCGCCAATGACCTGAATGTCATTGTTGGCCAGTGCGGTCTCCAGGGTAATGGTCGTCCCCGGCAGGGTATCGGTCGGCAGCCCGTAACCCTTCTCGACAATGATCCGCAGGATATCGGTGATCAGACTGCCGCTTTCCCAGTTCAGGTCGGCGAAGTGGATGGGCGTCTGGGCAGCGAATACTGGAACGGGTGAAGCCAACAAACCGAACGTGGCCAGCGTAGCGGCCAGCAACCGTCGAAATCCTTTCATGCTTTTGCACCTCGTGCTGTTCACAGCAATAGCAGAATGGCCTGGCAGAAGACCGCAAAGCCTCTGAATACTCAGTCAACTGACTGTAGTAGAGGTTCCTGCTTTCGAGGGAGGTCGATTATTTTTCGGAAGGTTCCTGCAAGCGCGCCAGCTCTCTTCTTACCATGCTGGCGTATTCCGCCGGTTGCAGCAGGTAGATCTGCGATGCCACCCATCCCAGCCAAGCGCCTTGCAGAACAGCCTTCTGGTCGAACAGCCGCTGGGCCTCGACGCGAGCGCTGGCCTGATTCTGTTCGTGGAAATCGGCGCGGGTCAGGGTCATTACTCGCTGGCCTTGAAGCTGATCAGCTCGCCCTTGCGCCACTTGGCAGCCTTGGCGGTAACGGCTTTGAGGGTTTTGGTCAGGCCTTCCTGCAACTGTTGGTGAGCGGCGAACACCATCACCACGCTGTGACCTTCCTTGAACACAATCCCGTGACCATCGGCGGTGGTCACAAACGCGTAATCACCCAGCCCGTAGACCGTCAGTTTGATTTCGCGGAACTTGATGTCCAGTTTGCCGCCTTCGCGACTGGGCAATACCGAAGCGCTGAAATGATCGCCGACCTTGAGTTTAAGTCCCGGCTTGTCGTCCACCACCAGCGCTGATTCGGTGTCGAGTTCGGCAATGTAGATGCCTTCAGCGTTCTGTTCGGTGATGTAAACGAAACGTGACTGAAACTGTTTAACCAGCTTTGCGCGCAAATCACCCAGCACGAACAAAGCATGCATATCGAGATTACTTACTGCCAAGGAAACATCCCCACATCTGAAAATGATGCCGCACGCAAAAAAAAAGCACACGGCAGAAATAAGCGGCAATGCCGAAGGTGTCGCCAAACAACCCGGGTTGAAATCCTGAAACGAGCAGATCCTGAAACGAGCAGAGCGCTCATCCATCGCGAGGTTTGAGAAGACTACTGGAAAGTCACTCGCGTCGTCTTGCCTGGCATTCGTCAGAGGTTGAAGGAAAACGCCCTTCTGACGGCCAGAAAAACCGGATTACCAACCTTAGGGAAAAAACTCTTTAAAAAAAGCACTTTTCCGACATATCGCAAGCAAAAAATTGCTTTAGATAACCATCAATCGCCAACCAGTGACGGTGATTCTAGAGCAGCGATGCTCACCGAGACTACCCAAAACAACGTACACACGTCGGTAAAACAACGAAAAGGACTTCACATGTGCACCCTGACACACTTCGCTCATCCTGACGCACCTTACGCAAACCACTCGCCTACCTTGCACCCCGTGGTGTTTCAACACCATGAATTTTACCCGGATGAGCCTGCCCCGCCTCGATTCCAGGTGGTTTTGGCCGGTAATGCCTTCTTCCATATCAAGGAAATTTCGACGGGCCACGTAAGAGGTTTCCGCGGCAACCATAACGAAGCCTGCGCCCTCGCCCGTTCACTCGAGTCACGCCTGTGATGCGACCGCCCCGTCCATCCTTATAGACGTTTCGTCATGCCGACGACTTAACTCAGCCGTCGGCAGGCAACTACTGCCATACTGGGCCCCATGAAACGCCTTCCCAAGTGCGGGCAGCGTTCTACACAACAAAATATTTCCATGGGAAGGCTGCTACGTGACGGAATTTGATATCGGCGAATTTTTTATCCGGGGCGAAGCCAGAGAGGTCGAAGGCGAATTCCAGGCTGTCATTGTCATGCGTGCCAAACCACCTCTGACCACCGTGACCTATCACCAGGTCGAGAAGGATCGCTGGTTCAAGACATCCGATGTTGCAGCCATCGCCGCCCAGGAAGCCGCCAAGGCGCTGAAGCTTGCCGTCGATGAAGGCGCATTGAAAGCCTGATCATCGGGTTTGCAGTCTATGCTCACTCCTGCTGTTGAACATCGCTATCGAACTCCTGAAGCGCGGCCTCCTCAGATGCAATGAAGCCGCACCTCAGATCTCGCACTCGACGCGACTGATTACCTGCAAGGAGATGAAGATGGATTCACCTACACACGACTTGAAAGGCTTGTTCGACCAGCTCGGCCTGGACTCCAGCGAGAAAGCCATCGACGATTTCATCGCCAGTCATTCCCCGCTGGCCGATAACAAGAAACTCATCGATGCCGAGTTCTGGACACCGCAACAAGCAGGCTTCCTGAAAGAACAGTTACGTGAAGACGCCGATTGGGCTCGGGTGGTCGATGACCTGAACCTGCGCATGCACCAGATTCACTAGCCTCTGATTCAATGCAGGCTGTCGGGTGTTTCGGCGTTCAGTTGCGCCAGCCAGGCAGCCCTGCATTCCTGTGCCTCTTCGCGACTGGCGAATGCCGTCCCCCGACGTTCGCCGTTGAGCAGCACCACCCAACAGACACTTTGCCCCATCGCTCGCAAACATGCGGGCACACCGCTGCCTATCATGACCGCGACATCGACTCTGCTTTGCATGCTGACCTCTCGAATTTCATTAGCAACCTAACTATGTCGGCATGGTAATGAGTTCATTGGCGCGGAAACAGTAACTGCGCTGCACAGATTTGTTGCCAGAATCGCAACAATGCGCGGCTGCGGCGGGCTGGGGCTGGGGGGCATATCCGTTTCTGCGGTAACGGCGGCTGGCGCTGGGGTACATATCCGTTCCTGCGGTAGCGGCGGCTGGCGGTTTCGCTTTTACAGCGAGTCACTTTCGAAAAGCGCGAAAGTAACCAAAGCGCTTGTGCCCCGCCATTCGGTGCCTCGCCTAGGCTCGGCATGCCCTCACTCCGGCATTGCTCCGGGGGCCCGCCGCGATCGGCCATCCATGGCCGGGCGCGGCTAGCTCGGCATCCATGCCGAGCTGCCCCCTGCGCAACGCCTGCGTTCGGCCTCTGGGAAAGGGGCGGCAGATCTGAAGCCAAAGCAAAGCAAAGCAACGGCAACGGCAACGGCAACGGCAAGATCAACAGCTTCGCGAGCAAGCCCGCTCCCACAGGGGGGAGCGCGTGCGCTTGAAAGATCAGGCCGGCCGCCTCGCTTTTGCGGTGCATGCCCCCTCGAGAGGCCGAGTGGAGGTTCTGCGCAGTGGGCAACCCGGCATGGATGCCGGGTTAGCCGCGCACGGCCATGGATGGCCGATCGCGGCGGGCCCACGGAGCAGGACCGGAGCGAGGCACCGAATGAAAGGGGCAAAAGCCCTTGGTTACTTGGGGCTCTTCCAAGTGACTCGCTGTAAAAGCGAAACCGCCAGCCGCCGTCACCGAAGAAACGGATATGCCCCCAACCCCAACCCTAGCCCTAGTTCCAACCCCAACCCCAACCGCCACTAACAACAACGCCAAAACAGCTCAGCGAGACTTTTCCGGCTTGTACCCCAACCGCAACCCACCCCAATGCCGCCCCTTGAGCATGATCGGCACCGATAAATCGTGCATCAGCTCACCAGTATCACGGGTGTAGGTTTGCAGCAACACAGCCTGCTGATGGCTACCACAGCGAATCCCGGTGCGATCGGCAAATTTGCGTTTGGTCCGGTTTTGCAGGGTATCGACCTGCGCATCGCCAGTCAGTGGCTGACTGAACACCTTGTTGTGAGTCGGCACATAGCCTTGCTGCGTGCAGGCGATGGCAAACACCAGGCCTTCATGGCGCGGCAGCAACGGTTCCTGGATCGCCGGCAGGACCTGATCGGTGTAGCGATCAAAACGGGTCTGGTATTTGGCCGGGCTGGTATTGGGTATTGTCTGGTAATTGCGATCGAACAGGTCATCCAGGCTGACACGGCCTTCGTCGATATCCGCTTCGAAGCGCGCCGAAATCTGACTCGCACCTTCACGGGCCAGGTCATAAATCCGCTGGTGATAGTCATCCAGCCCGACTTCGGCGAGGCGCTCGCTGATGGTTTCGGCCTGACCTTCCATTTGCACAGCGGCCTGAGCGAGGCGTTGGGTCTGTTGGTCGCTGATCGCCAGATCGCTGCGCATCTGTTCGATGGCATGGAACAGGCTGTCGAGTTGTTCGCGGTTGGTGTCCGCGCCTTGGGCGATTTGCGCGACCTGGTTTTCGACACCGGCCGCCAGGCGTGCGATGTTTTCCAGATGCTGACCGGTGTGCTCGACCTGTTCGACACCCGTGTCGAGATCGCTGGACAGTTGGCGGATCTGCTCCACCACTTGCGCGGTGCGTTGCTGGATGTCGGCGACCATTTCCCCGACTTCGCCGGTCGCCGTCGCCGTCCGCGCGGCCAGACCGCGAACCTCATCGGCCACCACTGCAAACCCGCGCCCGTGTTCCCCGGCGCGTGCCGCTTCGATCGCCGCGTTCAACGCCAGCAAGTTGGTCTGGCTGGCGATGGACTGGATCACCAGGGTGACCCGCTGGATATCGTCGCTGCGCAGGCTCAGGGCTTCGATCAGTTCGCGGCTGTTGCTGGCGCGCTGACTGAGTTGATGCATGCGGGTGATAGACTCGATCAACTCGGTGCGCCCTGCCGCGCTGCTTTGATGCGCCTCGCTGGCGGCGCCGAGAGCTTCGCGACTGAGTTTTGAGGTGGCTTGTTCGGTCGCAATCATCACTTCGGCGTTGCTGACAATCTGCGCCGCGGCACCGAGCTGCGATTGAAGTTTGTCGGCCAGTTGCTTGACCGAAAACGCCACGCCGGCGGCCGACAATGCGTTATGACTGGTGGTATAGGAAAGATCGCGAGTCAGCTCGGCGATAGCGCTGGCGCCGTTTTCAGGGATTGCCTCAATGGTCCGCGAGCGCAGGCGAGGCAGCCAGATAATCAGTACGGCCAATGGCAGGCCAAGGTAAAGCGACCAGCCGCCCAGCGTCATGCCACACAACAAGAGCATCAGGGCGATGCTTTGCAATGTCGGCGTCAGCCAGCGGTTTTTCGGCAAAAGCACTGGAGCAGGCACTGGCCCAACCAGAGATCCATCCCTCGTCATCTTCGTCACCCCAAGTATCTTCTAATTGTTGTCTTCGCATTAAACGCCACTACAAGGCCATTATCTATGGTCCGTTAGTAGTGGGTGTCGCAGCAGATCAATAGAAGTACGCGAGATTTTCCAGACGACAAAAAGCATCGCGGGCAAGCCTTGCTCCTACAGGAGCGAGGCTTGCCCGCGATGCCGGGCGCTACGAAATCAGGCCTGACGCTGGTGCTTGTCGATCTGCTCGTGACGCTCTTGAGCTTCGATGCAGTACTTGGTCGTCGGGCTGATCAGCAGACGCTTGAGGCCAATGGCCTCGCCGCTGTCGTCGCACCAGCCGAAGCTGTCTTCCTTGATGCGTTCCAGGGCTTGTTCCAACTGAGGCAGCATCCGCTGGTCGCGATCGATCGCGTTCACCAGCCAGGTGCGCTCTTCTTCGACAGACGCCGCGTCGGCCGGATCGGCCGGGGTGTCCAGGCTCTCGATGGCGATGCGGTTCTGTTCGATGCGCTCATGGGTTTCGACTTTCATGTTCTGCAACAGCTCGGAGAAAAAAGCATGTTGCTCGGCATTCATGTAGTCATCCGCCGGCATGGCCAGCAACTTGTCCTTTGTCATTGATATCTCTATAAAAAAACGTGCATTAAGGCGAATTAGGGAGCGTTCCGGCGGACCAGGTCTGGCCATCGGAAAGGCGCCGTGTATTCCAAGCGCCACCCGGCACTCAATTTACGAGGGGCGGCAGTCTAAGGCCGACTTGAGGCCTCAGCAACTGAAAAGACAACGAATTTGTCCGACAAAGCCCCGAAAGCACTCTGCGGTAGCCTTTGTGGTGGTTATCGGAGTGCGTTTATAGCAAGAAATTCAACCGAGCGGAGGTATATAGAAGACAAACGGCTGCGCCACGCGGGTCAGGCGTGGCGCATTGGCGGTGTTGTCTGCGGCTCAGCGCTTGAGTTTACGCTTGTTGCGGTACTGGTCGATCACCACTGCCACCACGATGATCAGGCCTTTGATGATGTCCTGAATGTAGGCATCGACCCCGACGAAGGTGAACCCGCTGGCCATGACCCCGAGGATCAACGCGCCGATCACCGTGCCGGTGATGCGCCCGACGCCGCCAGCCAGGCTGGTGCCGCCGATCACTGCCGCGGCAATCGCGTCCAGCTCATACGACATGCCCATCCCGGCCTGCCCCGTCGCCGCGCGGGCCGAAGCCACCACGCCGGCCAACCCCGCCAGCAATCCGGCGATGCTGTAGACGATCACCAGATGCCGCTTGACGTTGATCCCCGACGTACGCGCCGCCTGCATATTGCCGCCGATGGCGTAGGTGTACTTGCCGTACTTGGTGTAACGCAGGGCGATGTGAAAGATCACCGCGACCACCAGGAAAATGATCACCGGCATCGCGCCGTGTCCGATGGCCGTGTAGGAATCCGAGAGCATGCTCACCGGCTGGCCTTCGGTGTAGTAACGCGCCAGGCCGCGGGCCGAGACCATCATGCCGAGGGTGGCAATGAACGGCGGAATACCGGTGATGGCAATGATGCTGCCGTTGATTGCCCCCGCCAGCAGCCCCACTCCGAGCCCGACGATCACCGGAATCCACACCGGCAAGTCAGTCAGCGATGGAAACACCGCACGGGTGAAGTCCGAGGTCTGGGCCAGGCTGGCGGCGATCATCGCCGACAGCGCCAGTACCGAGCCGGAGGACAGGTCGATCCCGGTGGTAATGATCACCTGGGTCACGCCGATCGCCAGCAGGCCGATGATCGACACTTGCAGGATCATCAACACCAGGCGCTGGGAGTTCATCAGGAAGCTCTGGTCCCGCACGATCCAGCCGAACACTTCGAACACCAGGCCGATGCCAATCAGCACCAGGAAGATACTCAGTTCAGTCGGAAAGCGCCGGCGACTCTTGACCGGTGCCGTTGCTGGTTTGTTTTCCAGTATCGCGTTCATAACCACTCACCCTTCTATCGCATCGTCGACGCTGGCCGCAGCCAGCGCCGGCATCCATTAGTGAACCGCGGACATGCCCGAGGCCAGTTGCATCACTCGTTCCTGGGTTGCTTCGCTGCGGTCAAGGGTGCCCATCAGGTCGCCCTCGTGCATGACCATCACCCGGTCGCTCATGCCGAGCACTTCCGGCAGTTCCGAGGAAATCATGATCACCACCATGCCTTCGCTGGCGAGGTAGGAAATGAGCCGGTAGATCTCGGCCTTCGCGCCCACATCGATACCGCGGGTCGGCTCGTCGAGAATCAAGATTCGTGGGTTAGTCATCAGCCAGCGTGCCAGCAGGGCTTTCTGCTGATTACCGCCAGACAGCGTGTCGATGCATTGCTCCAGCGACGGCGTTTTCACCCGCAGTTTCTTGCACATGTCTTCGCACAAGGCGCGCAGGGCTTTTTGTTGGATGAAACCGTGGCCGGCGTAGTGCGGCAGCACCGCCATTTCCATGTTTTCCAGCACCGACAGGCACGGGAACAGGCCGCTGAGCTTGCGATCTTCGGTGAGCAACGCGAAACCCTTTTCGATGGCCATGTGCGGATCGGTAATGCGCACCACTTCGCCGTCGAGTTGGATCTCGCCACCGTCGCTCGGGGTGATGCCGAAAATCGCTTCGGCGATGTTGGTCCGTCCCGACCCCATCAATCCGGCGATCCCGAGGATCTCGCCGGCATGCAGGTCGAAGGACACACCTTTGAAAATCCCGTCCAGTTTGAGGTCGCGCACCGACAGCAGCAGATCGCCAATCGGCGTCTCGCGCACCGGGAACAACTGGCTGAGCTCGCGCCCGACCATCATCGAAATCAGGCTGTCGCCGTCCATGCTGTCGGCCCGTTGCAGGCCGATGTAGGCGCCGTCACGGAACACCGCCACTTCATCGGCGATGCTGAACACTTCGTTCATTTTGTGGGTGATGTAGATGATGCCTTTGCCCTGGCTTTTCAGGTCGGCAATGATCGAGAACAGATGGGCGACTTCTTTGTCGGTGATGGCCGAGGTCGGTTCGTCCATGATCAGAATGTCGGAGTCGTAAGACACCGCCTTGGCGATCTCGACCATCTGCCGCTCGGCGATGCTCAGGTTGCCGACCTGTTCTTCCGGGTCGAGGTTGATCCGCAGGCGTTCCAGCAGTTGCGCGGTGCAGCGGTGCATCTCGCGGTGGTCGATCATGTGCAGGCCATTGAGCTGCTCGCGACCGATCCAGATGTTCTCGGCGATGCTCATGTGCGGCATCAGATTGAGTTCCTGGTGGATCATCGCGATCCCGGCCTGCAACGCTGCCAGTGGCGTTTCAAACACCACCGGTTTACCCCGTAGGCGCAGTTCGCCGGCGTCCGGCTGGTAGATGCCGGCGATGATTTTCATCAGTGTGGATTTGCCTGCACCGTTCTCGCCCATCAGGGCCAGCACGGAACCGGGGCGCACCCGAAGCTGTACATCGGACAGGGCCACCACACCGGGAAAACCCTTGCTGACGTTGATGATCTCCAGCAGGTACGGCTCATCGACAGGTGTTGCAGCTGGCTGGATACCCACCAACGGGGTGCTCGAAGCAGTCGCTGAAGCGAACATGATCAGGTACTCCATCAGCAAGGTCGCGGTCGCAACCTTGCGTGCTTATTGTTGTTATTGAACGGACGGGCTAGTTGAACGTGTCGACGTTTTGCGGGGTGATCAAGCGGTATGGCACCCACACGGCTTGTTCAACCGGTTCGTTTTTGGCCATTTTCACCGCCGTGTCGATGGAACCATCCGCCTGACCCTTTGCGTCCTGGAACACCGAGACGGCCAGGGAGCCTTTCTTGATCGCGTTCAAGCCGTCCGGCGTACCGTCGACACCCGCGATCAACACACTGCCCTTGTCGACACCGGCCTGTTGCAGCGCCATCGCGGCACCAATGGCCATTTCGTCGTTGTTGGCCACCACCGCGTCAAACTTGCGGCCTTGGGTCAGCCAGTCGTTGACCAGGGTCATGCCCTTATCCCGCAGCCAGGTGCCGGTCTGTTCTTGCTCGATCTTGATGTTCGGGTATTTGGCCAGGACGTCTTTGACGCCCTTGGTGCGGTTGGTGGTGGAGTTGTTGGCCAGGTCGCCCAGCAGAATCACAATGTCACCCTTGCCGCCCATTTTGTCGGCCAGGTACTGCATCTGCATTTCACCGGCCTCCAGATCGTTGGAGGCGACAGTGACTACGCCTTTAGGCAGTTTCAGGTCATCGGGACGACGGTTGACGTACACCAGCGGAATGCCGGCCTTGACCGCGGCTTCGGTGATTTTCCGGGTGGCGGCGGTATCCACCGGGTTGACCACGATGGCATCGACCTTCTGGCTGATGAAGCTTTCCACCTGGCTCAGTTGCTTGACCACGTCGCTGCGGGCGTCTTCGAATTGCAACTGGACGCCGTCAGGATAGGACTTGGCTTTCTTGTCCATGGATTCGCGCAGGTAAGTCAGCCAGGTGTCATCGAACTGCGACATGCTGACGCCGATCTTCATGTCGGCGAGCGCAACACCGCTGGCGAACATCAGGGACAGGGCAAGGGATGCGAAACGGATCTTGGTCTTCATGAAAAGTCTTTCTCCACATTCTTGTTGGTTTTATGGATGAGGCGTGACGATTTCAGTAAGCGGCAAAAGAGTGAAAACGAGTCGCGAGGCAGGTCGCTGGAAATGACTCTATTGGAATATAATTTCTATATCAACTCATTTTAGAATTTTATTCTAATTTTGTTCCATGGCTTTCAAACGGGCTCAATTCCACCACTTGCTGGCGCTCTGCACTGAGTCGCGCGGCGTCTAGAACGCGGGTGGTCGCCAGTGCATCACGGGCGTCCACGGGCAATGGGCCACCGCTCTGCAACGCGGTTTGCAGCTGTAAATAGAACTGATTCCAACAACCGCGCTCGGTGGGCACCCGTTCACGCACTTCGCCCTGTTCGAACCAGCCCCAGCGACGATGCTCTTCCACGCCCCAGCGTTCGCCTTCGGATTTGGGCGTGAGCCCGGCAAGCGTCGACGCTTCCTGCCCGTCCAGACCATCGACGGTGTAGCAGCCTTGGGTACCCGTTACCCGAAAACGCGGGCCGGGGGTGTTTTGCAGGCAACTGCCGCCCAGGTGGGAGGTCACGCCACTGGCGTGGGTCAGGGACATAAAGAAGCCGTTGTCGAAGACCTGGCCTTTTTCCAGGTAATCCAGTTCGGCGTAGACCCGTGTGACCGGGCCGAATAACAACAACGCCTGGTCCACCAGATGGCTGCCCAGGTCGCGAAGAAAACCGCCGCCACTGCCGTTGTTAACCGACTGCGGCGAGTAACGTTCGATCCGCGATTCGAACCGGGTAATCTCGCCCAGCGCGCCGGACTCGATGAGTTTGCGCACGGTGAGAAAATCCGAGTCCCAGCGACGGTTCTGATAGACGCTGAGCCGCACACCCTGGCGCTCGGCCATGGTGATCAGGGTTTGCGCCTGCTGCGCGTCAGCGGCGAACGGCTTGTCGCTGACCACTGCGACACCGTGTTCGATGCCATCGAGCACCAACGCCGGGCGGCCCTTGAGTGGCGTCGACACCACCAGCACATCGATCCCCGCCTCAACCAACTGGCCGATGCTGTCGAAGGCCGGCACGCCGGGGTGTTCTGCTGCCAGCAACTGTCGGCGCTCCGTTGAGCGGGTGACCACGCCAACGAACTTCGCCGCCGGCAAACTGCTGATCAGCGGTGCATGGAAAAACCGGCCGCCATGGCCGTAACCGACAAGTCCGATACGCATGAAAACATTCTCCTTATAGACAGTTGCCGGATGTACCCGGACCTTGTGGGAGGGGGCTTGCTCGCGAAAGCGGTGTGTCAGGCGACATTGATATTGACTGTGCCACCGTCTTCGCGAGCAAGCCCGCTCCCACAGGTTTTGTGTAGGCCGGTCAACTGCGCAGTTCTCGGGTCACTCGCTCAAGCATCATCCGGTTGGACTCGTCCGGCCGGTCCTCCCAGGCGAACACCGACACCGTGGCGATACCGTCAAACTTGATTTCGCGCAAGGTGCCGAAAAACGCGTCCCAATCGACTTCGCCCTGACCGATGTCCAGATGCTGGTGCACGGTGGCGGTCACACCCGGCGGGTTGACGATGTAGCGCAACCCCGAAGAAGCCTTGTGGTTGTAGGTGTCGGCGATGATCAAGTGGCTCAGCTTGGACCCGGCGTACTTGAGCATCGAGGCGATATCGCCTTTGCCATCGTCATAGAAGAAGGTGTGCGGCGCCGCGTAGAGGTAGTTGATCCAGTCGCGATCCAGACCGCGAATGATGTCCACCGACTCATTGTTGCGCTCACAGAAGTCGTAAGGGTGGGCCTGGATGTCGAGCTTGATGCCTTCGCGTTCGAACTCCGGGATCAGTTCGTCCATGGAGCGCATGAACTGGTTTTCGCAGACCAGCGGGTTGTCCGACTGGCCGGTGAATTCGGTGTTGACCAGTTCGCAATCCATCTCCACGGCAATCTGGATCGCCCGTTTCCAGTTGCGCACGGCCGCCACGCGCAAACCTTCGTCGGCCGCGGCCCAGTGGTACATCGGTAACAGGGAAGAGAGTTTGACGCCAGTGTCGCTCAAGGCTTTGCGAAACTCCTTGATCCGCGCCTTGTCGACCCGCGGGGCTTTGTAGAACGGCAGGAAATCTTCCCGGGGCGACAGTTCGATATGCTCATAACCAAGCTCGGCGACCTTATCGATCATCTTGCCCAGGGACAGAGAGCGGTACATGTAGGGGTCTAATGCGATGCGCATATTGTTGTTCTCCTTCAGCAAGGCTCAGCCTTGGCACTCCCCTTGTGGGAGCGAGCCTGCTCGCGATAGCGGTCTTACAGCCATATAGATGTTGGATGTGCTGCCGTCATCGCGAGCAAACTCGCTCCCACAGGGGATCATCGTCAGCCGTAGAAGTGTGGGCGGTCGGGCAGGACGACTTTGACGATCGCCCCGCTGTTCTGCGCTTCGATGCAGGCATCCGCGGCGACGGCCGCAGCGAAACCGTCCCACGCCGAAGGCCCGCCCACCTGTCCGGCGCGTACGCCATCGATGAACGCCTGCAACTCGACGTCATACGCCGCGATGAACCGATCCTTCCAGTCCATCAGAATCGCATTCGACAGCTTGGCCCCGCTGCGCAATTGCACCTGCGAAGGCTCCGGCAATTTGGCGATGCCGGTCTCCCCCACCACTTCGCACTGGATGTCGTAGCCGTATTGGCAGTTAACGAAAACCTCCACGTCGATGCGCGTGCCTTTGGCGGTTTCCAGCAGCACGATCTGCGGGTCTTTCAGATGCGCAAGGGCCTTGCTGCTCTTGCGCGGGAACACCACTTGCACCGACACGTAATCGTCATCGAGCAACCAGCGCAACACATCCAGTTCGTGGATCAGCGTGTCGGTGATTGCCATGTCGGTCTTGTAGTTCTCACCCACGGTCGGGTTGCGGTGCGCGCAGTGCAACATCAAGGGCTCACCAATCTGACCGCTGTCGATCACCGCTTTGAGTGCCCGATACCCTTCATCGTACGGGCGCATGAAACCGACCTGCACCAGGCGCTTGCCGTGAGCCACTTCGGCCTCGACGATCTTGCGACAGCCTTCAGCGGTGACGGCCAGTGGCTTCTCGCAAAACACCGGTTTGCCGGCGGCGATGGCGGCCAGCACGAATTCTTCGTGGCTCGGGCCCCAGGAGGTGACCAGGATCGCTTCGACTTCCGGTGCCTTGATCAGCGCGTGGCCATCGGGATAGACCTCGGCGGTCAGTTTCAAATCTGAAACGACGTTGGCCGCTTGCTGCAAATTAATATCGGTGACTGCAACCACCTGGCTATTGAGCAAGGTCTGGCTGCAACGACGAATGTGATCCTGGCCGATGGCCCCGGTGCCGATGACGCCCAGCCGCAGTGGATTAGAGAGCAAAGACATGAAGATTCTCCTGTGAAAATGTGTTGTTAGTTTCAGGGGCAATCAGTACTGACGGGCCTTGGCCAGTCGTTCATTCAGGGTCTTGGCCACCGCATCGGTACGCGCGCTGGTAGAGACTTGCGCCACGCCGACCCGCCACCACGACAGGTATTTGTGAATCATGGTCTTGGGCAGGACCTTGATGTCGATAAGCGTCGAGACTGTCTGCAATCGAGCATCGGCCAACGCAGCTTTCAGCTCCTCAACGGTGTTCACTTTGTAGGTTTTGCAGCCGTAGGCCGCCGCGCTCATGGCGAAGTCCACCGGTACGAAACCGCCGTCGAGCTTGCCGGTTTCCGGGTTGCGAAAGCGGAACTCGGTGCCGAAGCTGTCCATGCCGTGTTCCATTTGCAGGTTGTTGATGCAGCCGAAGGTCATGTTGTCCAGCAGCACGACGTTGATCTTGCGGCGCTCCTGGATCGAGGTCGCCAGCTCCGAGTGCAGCATCATGTAGGAGCCATCGCCGACCAACGCATAGACCTCGCGCCCAGGCTCGGCGAGCTTCACACCCAATGCGGCATTGACCTCGTAGCCCATGCAGGAATAGCCGTACTCGACGTGGTAGGTGTTTACGCCCTTGCTGCGCCAGCTGCGCTGCAAGTCGCCGGGCAGGCTGCCGGCAGCGGCGACGATCACGGCGTCATCTGCCAGGGTTTCATTGAGCACGCCGAGCACGCGGCTCTGGGTCAGGCAGGAGCCGGTCAGCTCGATGAATTCGCGCAGCACCGCCGGGTCCAGGTGATCGTTGATTTCCGGGACGAAGTCCTGGGTCTGGTATTCGACCTGATAGATGCGGTCGACTTCCTCGTCCAGTTGCGCCTTGGCCTGACGCGGTTGATCGCCCCAAGCGGAGCGGTAGTCGCCCAGTGCTTCGGCGAGCGCCAGCAAACCGGTTCTGACGTCCGCCAGCAATTGCACGCCATCGAGTTTCAAGGCATCGCACGGGCTGATATTGAGGTTGAGGAACTGCACGTCGGGGTGCTGGAACAGCGACTTCGACGCTGTGGTGAAATCGCTGTAGCGGGTGCCGATGCCGATGATCAGATCGGCATCCCTGGCCAGCAGGTTCGCCGCCAGACAACCGGTTTCGCCGATCCCGCCGACGTTCAGCGGATGGTTGGACACCACCGCACTCTTGCCGGCCTGGGTTTCGGCGAAGGGAATATCGAAGCGCTCGGCAAACGCCTGCAATGCGGCATTGGCGCCGGAATATTTGACCCCGCCCCCGCAAATGATCAGCGGTTTGCGCTTGCCTTTGAACAACGCCAGCGCATCACCGAGCATCGCTTCGGTGGCCGGGCGGCGCTCGATACGGTGCACGCGTTTTTGCAGGAAGTAGTCGGGATAATCGTAAGCCTCGGCCTGGACGTCTTGCGGCAGGGCCAGGGTCACGGCGCCGGTTTCGGCGGGGTCGGTGAGCACCCGCATCGCGTGGATCGCGGCGGTCATCAACTGCTCGGGACGGTTGATGCGGTCCCAGTATTTGCTCACGGCCTTGAAGGCATCGTTGGTGCTGATGCTCAGGTCGTGGAACTGCTCGATCTGTTGCAGCACCGGGTCGGGCTGGCGGCAGGCGTAGACATCGCCGGGCAACAGCAGCAACGGGATGCGGTTGGCGGTGGCCGTGGCGGCAGCGGTCAGCATGTTCGCCGCGCCCGGCCCTACCGATGAGGAGCAGGCGTAGATCTTGCGCCGCAGGTGTTGCTTAGCGAAACCGATGGCGGCGTGGGCCATGCCTTGCTCGTTGCGGCCCTGATGAACGATCAGGTCGCCACTGTCCTGTTCCAGGGCTTGCCCCAGACCCAGCACGTTGCCATGGCCGAAAATGGTGAAGATCCCGGCGACGAATTTGCTCTGAACCCCATCCACCTCGATGTACTGGTTATCGAGGAATTTCACCAGGGCCTGGGCCATGGTCAGTCTTGTTGTGGTCATGCTTGCACCTTTTTGTGAATGCATATCCGATCACTGTGGGAGCGGGCTTGTTCGCGAAAGCGGTGTGTCAGGCAACATCGATTTTGAATGTGCCGCCGCCTTCGCGAGCAAGCCCGCTCCCACAGGGGATCTCCATTAACCTTGGGATCTTTGCAGGTGATCCATGCTTTCGCCGATGGCCTGTTGAATGTCCGTCAGGCCATGAACGCTGTCGGCAAACGGTTCGAACGACAGGTAGCCGTTGTAGCCGCTGCTCAGCAAGGTCTCGATCTGCGCCGCGTTGCCAAGGATGTCGCCCTCGCCCACCAACACCCGGTGGCCGTCGCGAATGGTCGCCAGCGGCGCTTCGGCATCCTCGACACCGGAGATGTGCACCAGCCCGGTCAGCTCGGGGAAGAATTCATGTTCGCTGGCCAAGTGATGGTGAAAGGTGTCGTGAACCAGACGGAACACATCCAGCCCGCCGATGGCCTTGATCGCCTCCACGGCCGTGCGTTTGTGCCGCAGCGAGCACTCTTCGAAACCCAGCGGCTCGATGAAACCGAGAATGCCGTGATCGCGCAGAATCGGCGCCAGTTCGCTCAGGGCGGTGCGCAGGCCGGACGCGCGTTCGGCTTCATTTCGCGGGTCGGCACGCTCGTTCAGCGGACACATGACCAGCCCCTGCGCGCCACAATCACGGGCATAAGCGGCGAGCTTCAAGGCGTGCGCGCGACGCTCGTCGTTCCATACGTCAAACGGATACAGCGCGTTGATCGACAGCACGGTGATGCCTTTGGCCGCGCACAATTCACGCACCCGCTCCGGCGCGGTGCCGTCTTCGATCTCAACGCCTTTGAGGTCATTGCGAATTTCGATGGCGTCGGCCTTGAGGGTCACCGCCAACTCGATGAACGCGGGCAGGGACAAACGTGGGGCGACCATACGGTTCAGGGCGAAACGCAGGGGTTTGCTCATTATTGTTGTTCTCCGCAGAGGTGAATTATTTGGCGGTTGGCATGCTGAATTCAGGGCCCTTGGCGATGCTGTCGGGCCAGCGCTGCATCACGCTTTTGTAGCGGCTGTAGAAGCGGATGCCTTCTTCGCCGTAGGCGTGGTGATCGCCGAACAGCGAGCGCTTCCAGCCACCGAACGAGTGCCAGGCCATCGGAACCGGAATCGGCACGTTGATGCCGACCATGCCGACCTTGATGGTGCGGGCAAACGCGCGAGCTATGCCGCCGTCGCTGGTGAAACACGACACGCCGTTGCCGAATTCATGGGCGTTGATCAGGGCCACGGCGCTGGCAAAATCCGGCACCCGCACGATGCCCAGCACCGGGCCGAAAATTTCCTGCTGGTAAATGCTCATCTCAGTCGTGACGTTATCGAACAGCGTCGCGCCGACGAAGAAGCCGTTCTCTGCGCCCGGCACCTTGAACCCACGGCCATCGACAATCAGCTGCGCGCCTTGGGCCACACCTTGGTCGATGAAACCTTCGACCTTGGCTTTGTGTTCGCCAGTCACCAACGGCCCCATGTCGCTATCGCCCTGCAGGCCGTTACCGACTTTCAGCTGGTCGATGCGCGGCAGCAGTTTGGCAATCAGTTGGTCGCCGACATCGCCGACCGCGACAGCAATCGAGATCGCCATGCAACGCTCGCCGGCCGAACCATAAGCAGCGCCGATCAACGCATCCGCCGCTTGATCCAGATCCGCATCGGGCATGACGATCATGTGGTTCTTCGCCCCGCCCAGCGCCTGCACACGCTTGCCACGAGAGGTGGCTTGCTGATGAATGTACTCGGCAATCGGCGTCGAGCCGACAAAGGAAATCGCCTCGATGTCCGGGTGTTGCAGCAGCGCATCGACCGCCGTCTTGTCACCCTGGACCACGTTGAACACACCGTCCGGCAAACCGGCTTCGGTGAGCAGACGGGCCATCAGCAAACTGGCGGACGGATCACGCTCGGACGGCTTGAGGATGAAGCAGTTACCGGTGACCAGCGCAATCGGGATCATCCACAGCGGCACCATCACCGGAAAGTTGAACGGCGTAACCCCGGCACAAACGCCCAGTGGTTGACGCAGGTTCCAGTTGTCGATGCCACCACCGATGTTGTCGCTGAACTCGGTTTTCAGCAGGTTCGGCGCACCGCAGGCGTATTCGACGATTTCGATGCCGCGGGTGACTTCACCTTTTGCATCGGAGAAAACCTTGCCGTGTTCGCGGCTGATGATTTCTGCCAGCTCGTTGTGATGCTGGTCGAGAAGTTCCTTGAACTTGAACATCACCCGCGAGCGACGCAGGGACGATTGCTCGGACCACGCCGGGAAGGCTTTCAGGGCCGAGGCGACGGCTTCATCGACGGTCTTCTGGCTGGCCAGCCCGACACGTGCCTGGACGCTGCCGGTGGCCGGATTGAAGACATTGCTGAACCGCTCGCTGCCGCTGTCTTGCACCTGACCGTGGATGTAATGGCCGATTACCGGGGCGTCGCTCATTGTTCTTGTCTCCGTTCAGATAGTGGAATTCAGACGTTGAAAATCAGAGATCCAGTAGCCAGCTGTGCTGCGGATCGTTATGGAACTGCCAGACGCGTTTGGGGCCGGCCATCACGTTCAGGTAATACGACTCGTAGCCGTACGGCACGCTGACCGGGTGATACCCCTTGGGCACGACCACCAAGTCGCTGTTTTCCACGGCCATGGCTTGATCGATGCTGCGATCGTCGGTGTAGACCCGCTGGAACACGAAGCCCTGGGGCGGGTTGATCTGGTGGTAATAGGTTTCTTCAAGAAAGCTCTGGTGCGGCAAATCGTCGGTGTCGTGCTTGTGCGGCGGGTAGCTCGACGAGTGCCCGGACGGCGTGCGCACTTCCACCACCAGCAGCGAATGGGCGGGCTCGGTGTCCGGGAGAATGTCGCAGACGTAACGGGTGTTGGCGCCCTTGCCGCGCACGCTGCGCTTCATGGTCTCGGGTTTGATCAGGCGCGGGCCGAGGTTGCCAGTCGTCGAACCGGGCGCGGCGCAGACAGCGATTTGCACATCACTCAGGGCGACAACCTGAGCCTGACTGCCGGGTGGCAAGTAAGCGGCGAACGGAGATTTGTCTTCGAAAACCGACTGGCGATCACCGAGGTTTTCCCAGTCAAATGCGCCCTGCCCCGGTGCCTCGCCGCTGATGCTGACGCGACCGCTGAGCAGCACCAGGCACAGTTCTTTATCACCGGCCGATACCGGCAAGGTTTCGCCAAGGCTCAAGCGGTAGGCGGCGAAACCGACGTATTCCAGTTCGCCTTTGCCCAACTCGACCATGGTCCGGCCACGGGCGTTGCTTTTGACCAGCAGGCTCATCACTTAATCCTCTCATCGAGCAGCGCACGCAAGGTGTCGTAGCCTTTTTTCGCGTAGACATAACTCGGCGCAACGGCCGGGTCCTGTTCGGCTTCCACCACCAGCCAGCCGTGATAATCGGCAGCCAGCAGCACGTCCAGCAACGCGGCAAAATCGATGTCGCCATCGCCGGGCACGGTGAAGGTGCCGTTGATGATGCAGTCCGGAAAGCTCCACAGATTGTTGCGCGCCAATTGCACCACCGGTTTGCGCACGTCCTTGAAATGCACGTGACAGATACGTTCGATGTGTTTGCGCAGCACGTGCAACGGTTCGCCGCCGCCCATGTAGCAATGGCCCGAATCGAACAGCAGACCGACTTCGCTGCCGGTCAGCGCCATCAGCTTGTCGATGTCCGCCGGGGATTCGACGTAGGCGCCCATGTGGTGGTGATAGGCCAGGCGCACGCCCTGAGACAAGGTGAAATGCGCCAGTTCGGTGAGCTTGTCGGCGTATTCCTGCCAGGCCTGTTCGGTGTGGAAACGCGGGCGTTCGACCAGAGGAATGCGCTGGCCTTGAATGGAGTCGGCGACTTCGCCGTAGACCAGCACCTTGGCGCCGTTCTTCGCGAGCAACTCGACGTGACTGCCGATGGCATCGATTTCTTCGGCCACCGAACGGCGGGCCAGACAGCTGGAATACCAGCCGGAGACCAACGCCAGATCGTAAGGCCGCAGCACGTCACCGACGCCTTTGGCATCCTTGGGGAATTTGCCGTTGAGTTCAAAACCTTCATAGCCGATTTCCTTGCCTTCGCTCAAGGCGGTGCTCAGCGGCGTCTCACCGCCGAGGGACGGCAGATCGTCGTTGCTCCAGGAGATCGGGTTGATGCCAATTCGGATAGCGGGCATGGCTGCACCTTTTATTGTTTTTACATATCTGTAAGACCGACGCTGAACCCCTGTGGGAGCGGGCTTGCTCGCGAAGGCGGTGTGTCAGGCGACATTGATGTTGAATGTGCCGCCGTCTTCGCGAGCAAGCCCGCTCCCACATTGGTTTTGCGGTGTTTCGTCAGGCCCGGGCACTGCGCCAGGCATCGATCAATTCAACGAACGTGTCCTGCACCTGACGGATCAGCGCTTCGTCGTCGATTTCACCGGCCAGCCAGGCGCGGCTCGGTTCCTGGAAAATCGTCCGACCCACCGCAAACCCGCGGCAGGTCTGGCTCTGACTGGCTTGCTGAAACCCTTCGGCTAACGCCGCCGCCGGCGCATTCAGCCCCAGCAATACAACGCCACGGCAGTACGGATCACGCTCCTGAATCAGCTCATCGAGCTGTTTCCACTCTTCGGCGCTTTGCGCTTCGATCTTCCACCACGCCGGGTAGATGCCGAGGTTGTAGAGGCGTTTCAGCGCGCGATACAGCACGTCCGGATGGGTCGAGGGGTGATCCTTGGGCGGAATAATCTCCAGCAGCAGTTCATGACCACTGACCTGGGACGCCTGATACAAACCCTTGATCTGCGCCTCCTGCTCCAGGCGCAGCAGCGGCTCGTCATCGGGGTGAAATTGCACCAGGCACTTGATGATTTGCTCTTGCGGCCAGGCAATCAGGTTGCTGCCGATGGAGCGTCCATGTTCGAACGCCAATGGCCGTGAACCCTGCACTTCCACGGGCCGCGCCACCCACCAGCCACGACCGGTGGCGGCGTTCAGCGAGTCCTGGCCGAAGCGTTGATCGGCCAGCAGCCCGACATCGGCGTCGACGCCCTGCTCGCGCAAATCGGCTTCGACCCGTTCCACGGCCTGGATAAAGAGTTGTTTGAGTTCGCAGATAGCGTTCAGGTCGCGACCGCCCTTGTGGGCCAGTTCCACCAGTTGCCCGCGATGGTCGAACGCGAAGATGAACAATTGCTTCCACTGTTTGCGCGGCACGCTGACCTGATGCAGACGCTGCAACTGCGCATCCTGATCCGGCCGGGTAATCGGCACCGGGCTGTTGAACAGGTAATCGAGTTCAGCGCGGGTCGGCATGGCGGGGGCGCAGGCATGGCGAGACACCACCAGACCGCCGCAAGCATTGGCCAATTGGCAGCAACGCTCGTCGCTGGCCTCGATCAGCCACCCGCTGAGGAAGCCCGACATGAAGGCATCGCCAGCGCCCAGCACGTTGAGCACTTCTACCCGCACGCCGGGATAAATGGCGCCGTCTTCGAGACGTGCCGGGATCGCGCCGTGAATCACCGTGCAACCTTGCGGACCGAGCTTGACCACCAACGTCGCGTCACTCAGACGCCGGACATTGCGCAGTGCAGTGAGCAGATCCTCGGAGCCGCCGGCGATCAGAAACTCTTCTTCAGTGCCGACGATCAGGTCGAAACGCGGGAGAATTTTCTGCACATGCTGGCTGACGTTCTGGTCGGCGACGAAGCGGGTTTCACCGTCCGCCTTGCCGGCCAGGCCCCAGAGTACCGGGCGGTAATCGATGTCCAGCACCCGTTTGACGTGGTGCTTCTCGGCGTAGTCCAGCGCCTGGATGCTCGCCTTGTAGACGCTCTCGGTGGAGAAATGGGTGCCGGTAATCAGCAGGGCTTTACTGGAAGCGATGAAGGCTTCGCTGATGTCTTCGGCCCGCAACGCCATGTCGGCGCAGTTTTCGCGGTAGAAGACCAGGGGAAAGGTTTCGCGATCCTTGAGGCCCAGCAGGACCATCGCGGTCAGGCGCTCCGGATCGACCTTGATGCCGCTGACGTCGCAGCCTTCGCGAGTCAGGGATTCGACCAGGAAGCGACCCATGTGGTCGTCCCCTACCCGGCTCAGCATCGCCGACTTCAGCCCCAACCGGGCGGTGCCGAAGGCGATGTTGGCGGAAGAACCGCCCAGGTACTTGGCGAAACTGGAAACGTCCTCCAACCGCGCACCGACTTGCTGCGCATAGAGGTCGACGCCAAGGCGACCCAGGCAAATCAGATCCAATTGACGCCCACTGGCAAAACGAGTCTGGCCCACGCTGGCTCCTGTTATTTTTATCAGCCTGCGTTCGGGGCGATGACCGCGCCGAACACTCTTGGTGGATGCAGACTAAAACGTCCGGGACCGAACAATCAATAATTATTCTAAATATTTTTTACGTGGAATATTTTTTCCAATAATCTTTTCTACGAGCGTTCCAGACACGGTGCATCGATTCAGCAAAGCGTACACCGGCTGCAAGCTCAAGATTTTATTCGGGCCTACCCTGTAGACTGCGCACAGCCAACCTATTGTCAGGGGATGACGCCAGACGTCGCCCTATAAGAACAAGCCAGAAGGATTCCCTATGTCCCGCACCGATCAGCCGGCCACGACCGAGAGCACGCCCGACAGCGTTCTTGTCAGCCCCCCGATCAATGCCGAGCGTCTGCTGCAGCTGATCACCGAGGAATACGAGAGCCTGCCGCGTCAGCTCAAACGCATCGCCAGCTACATGAGCCAGCAGAGCGACCGGATCATGGTCGACCGCATCAGCGACATTGCCCGCGAATGCGAAGTGCATCCGTCGGCCATCGTGCGGTTCTCCCAGCGCTTCGGCTTCAGCGGTTTCAGCGAAATGCAGGCGCTGTTCCGCGAGGCGTACACCCACAAAACCACGCCGGTGCAGAACTACCAGCAGCGCATTCGCAGCATGATCGCCAACAAGTCGCAGAAGGCCAGCGGCGGCGACCTGGCGCGTGAGTGCATCGACGCGACCCTGTCGGGCATCGAACGGTTGGGGCTGGAACTCGACGACGCGGCCTTCGACAAGGCCGTGGATCTGGTGGTGAACGCCGACAACATCTACGTGGTCGGGGTGCGCCGCTCCTTCGCGGTGGCGGACTATCTGGTCTACAACCTGCAACACACCAACAAGCGCATTCACCTGGTCTCGGGGCTCGGCGGCAGCTACCGCGAGCAAATGCGCAGCGTGCGGGCCAACGACCTGGTGATCGCCATCAGCTTCACGCCCTATGGCAAGGAAACCCAGCACTGCCTGCGCATCGCCCAGCACCATCAGGCGAAAACCCTGATCATCACCGACAGCAACCTTTCGCCCCTGGCCAAGCGCGCCAACACCGTGCTGCTGGTCAACGAAGGCAGTTCGTTTGCCTTCCGTTCGCTGAGCGCAACGCTGTGTTTGTGCCAGGCGCTGTTTATTGCCGTGGCCTATCGACTGGAATTGAAGGTCGATGAAATTCACGAGCAGGTCGGTTTCGAGGATTAGCGCCACGCCGGTTGCAGCGCGCTGAACCTCAGCTAAGGTTGTCCATCCCCAATGGCGAGCGAAAGGAGAGGTTCAATGAAGCTGATCGGCATGCTGGATTCGCCCTACGTGCGGCGCGTCGCCATTTCTGCCAAATGCCTTGGCATCCCGCTGGAGCACCAGTCGGTTTCGGTGTTTCGGCACTTCGAGCAATTCCAGCAGATCAACCCGGTGGTCAAGGCCCCGAGCCTGGTGCTGGATGACGGTGAGGTGTTGATGGACTCGACGCTGATCCTCGATTACCTGGAAGCCTTGGCCGGCCCCGGAAAAAGTCTGATGCCTGACGATCTCGATCAACGCCTGCGCGCGTTGCGCCTGATTGGCCTGGGGTTGGCGGCCAGTGAGAAGTCGGTTCAGCTTTACTACGAACGCAACCTGCGTCCTGCAGACATTCAATACGCACCTTGGGTGGAACGAGTCGAAGGGCAACTGGCGGCCGCTTATTCGGCGCTGGAGCGGGAGCTGGAAAAGCAACCGCTGAAGACTGACGGCTCGATTGCTCAGGACGGGATTACGTTGGCGGTGGCCTGGAGTTTTACCAATTTGGTAGTGCCGGATCAGGTGGAGGCTGCGCGGTTTCCGCTGATCAGTGCGTTTACCGAGTATGCCGAGGGGCTTGAGGTGTTTGTGAGTACGCCGATCGAGTAGACGATTTGCTGCGCCTGATCTGGCCCCTTCGCGAGCAAGCCCGCTCCCACAGTTGATCTGCGGCGTGCACACAGTGCGTGTTCACAGCAGCTCTAATGTGGGAGCGGGCTTGCTCGCGAAAGGGCCATAACATTCAACATCAACGTGTCTGCCAGTCCACCCACACAAAAACGCCGCTTCCACCAAAGGCAGAAGCGGCAGAGGCATGTGCCCCAAGGTGTTACGTGAACAGGGCGATCAGGATGATGATCGGGATGGGTACGCCGAGAAAGAACAGCAGTAATGAGCGCATGGAAGTTCTCCTGGGTTAGCGAACAGGTATGGAAGTCGTGGTCACGTAAGCGTCGGATTCCAGATACACCACCGCATCCCGACGACGACCACCGAAGGTCGCGGCGAGGCTGGCGAAGAACGCGCCGATCAGCAATGCAACGAACATCCACAACGAGGTCGCGGCAGCGACTTTGGCAGCGGTGTCAGCAGCTTGTTGAGCGGCCAGTTTGGCGTCGGCCACGGCTTTCTGGGTGCGGGCATAGACTTCATCGACACGACGTTCCGCGTCCGCTTGAGTGAGGTTGGTCCGTTGGGCGACCAGTTGCGCCAGGTAGGTGCGGTCCTCGGCGGCCAGTTGACCGTCGTTGGCAAGGCTGCGCACGAAGATGCGGGTCACCGTGCCGCGAGCGGCGTCATCACTGATGGCGGCCGGACGATCATCGCGAAACAAGCTGTCGACGAAGTAACCGTATTGATCGCTATCGGTATTACCGGCGGCAGTGCCAGCGGCCTGGGTTGCCGCACTCGCGGCGCCACCGACCACATTCGCCCCGGCCTGCACACCACCGCTGACAATGCTGCTGACCGAACCGACCACCAGGGTCGCGGTGACCAGCGTTGCTACGCACCAGGCCAGAAAGCCATGGGCCGTGTCACGGAAGTAGACCTCATCGCCGTGCATGTTCGCCCACTTCACCCGCAGGCGCCCGGCAATGTAGCCACCGAGCCCGGACGCGACAATTTGGGTGAAAGCCAACCAGACGATCGTGGAAATGCCCAAGCCCTTGGCGCTCACACCTTCATGGGCCCACGGCGATACCGCCGAAAACCCCAGGCCAAAACCGAGCAGCACCAGGATCAGCGACAACGCGGCGGCCGCAGCGGCCCCGGCGAAAATCGCGCCCCAGGACACGCCAGAGAGCGTGCTTGATTCTTCCGCAGGATAGAAACCATCAGAGGATCTATTCATTGTTGTATCGCTCCAGGCAGGAAAGATGGTGTTACAACTCTTCGAATGAGGAATTGCAGTCACCGTGCCAGTCGCCAAGTTTGAATAAACCAATAAATTTCAAAGCGTTACAAATAATGAACTTCGCCACGCCATGCATTTTGCAAGGAACAGGCAATATCAGCGGGTTTTATGCATTAATCAGAACCGCTCCCTTCATGAAGTTTTATTTAGAAAGCCAGCGATCATTTCTTGGCAAAATGCCGCTCAACGTTGTGAACACTTAATCAGGCAAGCCTATGACCCGCATCTTGACCATCGAAGACGACGCCGTGACCGCCCGGGAAATCGTGGCCGAATTGAGTAGCCATGGCCTGGACGTGGATTGGGTCGACAACGGCCGCGAAGGTTTGGAGCGTGCGGTCAGCGGCGACTATGACTTGATCACTCTCGACCGCATGTTGCCCGAGCTCGATGGCCTGGCGATTGTCACGACGTTGCGGACCATGGGCGTGGCCACGCCGATCCTGATGATCAGCGCCCTGTCGGACGTCGATGAGCGCGTGCGTGGCTTGCGCGCCGGCGGCGACGATTACCTGACCAAACCGTTCGCCACCGATGAAATGGCCGCACGGGTCGAAGTTCTGTTGCGCCGGCAAAACACCGTGACCGCGCAAGCCACTACATTGCGGGTGGCCGATCTGGAACTGAACCTGATCAGTCACGAAGCCAGCCGCGACGGCCAGTTGCTGACGCTGCTGCCCACCGAGTACAAGTTGCTGGAATTCTTGATGCGCAACACCGGGCAGATTCTGTCGCGGATGATGATTTTCGAAGAGGTCTGGGGTTACCACTTCGACCCCGGCACCAATTTGATCGACGTGCACATCGGCCGTCTGCGTAAGAAGATTGACCCGCCCGGCAATGTCCCACTGATTCGGACTGTGCGAGGCTCGGGTTATGTCATTGCTGAACCCGTCTAAAGGCTGGCGCTCTTCCAGCAGCCGTTTGCTGGCGCTCTACAGCTCGCTGTTCGTGGCCTGGAGCGCGATTCTCATGGGGGTCATGTACTACGAGGTTTCCTCCTACCTGGACAACCTGGCCAAACACTCGCTGATGCAACGTCAGCATCTGTTTTCGCGTTTTTCCGGCGAACAACTGGTAGACGCCCTCGCCGTCAGCATGACCTTCGACATTCGCGGCATCGACGCCTATGGCCTGTTCGATCAGCAGCATCGCTACCTCAGCGGCGCGCTGCGTCACATTCCCGAAGGCCTCCCGCTGGACGGCAAGATTCACATGCTCAGCGACTGCGCCGACTCCGATGACCCGACCCTGCCCACCGACAGCTGCGATGCAGTGGCAACCCAGACCCCGGATGGCCGCTGGCTGATTCTGGTGCGGGACAACGGTTCGTTGTTTGCCGTGACCCGGATCATTCTTCGCGCGCTGCTGTGGGGCGTGACCCTGACCATTGTGCCGGGCATCGCCGGGTGGCATCTGTTGCGGCGACGGCCATTGCGGCGAATTCGTGCGATTCAGGCCAGCGCCGAAGCCATCGTCGCCGGCGACCTGACCCGGCGCCTGCCACTGTCCAATCGCCGCGACGAACTGGACATGCTCGCCGCCATCGTCAACGCCATGCTCGAACGCATCGAGCGCTTGATGAACGAGGTCAAGGGCGTGTGCGACAACATCGCCCATGACCTGCGCACCCCGCTGACGCGCTTGCGGGCGCAGTTGTACCGGATTCAGCAGCAGGCCGAAGACGGTTCGACGCTGGCTGTGCAACTGGATTCCGTGCTCGGTGAAGCGGACACCCTGATGGCGCGTTTTCGCGGATTGCTGCGGATTTCCGAGCTGGAGGATCGCCAGCGGCGTTCAGGTTTTGTGCTGCTCGATCCGGTGCCGCTGTTGCAGGAACTGCACGACTTCTACCTGCCCTTGGCGGAAGAAGGCGAGCTGGTTTTCCAGCTGCAAATGCCGAAATCCTTGCCGCCACTCAATGGTGATCGCGCGCTGTTGTTCGAAGCGGTGGCGAACCTGTTGAGCAACTCGATCAAATTCACACCGCCCGGTGGCGAGGTGATTTTGCGCGGGGTCAATGAGGATGGGCATACACGAATCGAAGTGCTCGATTCTGGGCCCGGGATTCCCCTGGCCGAACGCGAGGCGGTGTTCCAGCGGTTCTATCGGGCCGAGGGTGGTAACCAGAAAAGCGGGTTCGGATTGGGGCTGTCGATTGTCGCGGCGATTGTCAGCTTGCATGGTTTTGCGCTTGAGGTGGGCAGTAGCGAAAGCGGCGGAGCGCGGTTGGTGCTCGATTGTCGGCAGAGCCAGATTCCGCAGACGTGACCCAAACTTCAAAACAAAGAAGATCCAATGTGGGAGCGGGCTTGCTCGCGAAGGCGGTCTATCAGTCAACGTTGATGTCGCCTGACACTCCGCTTTCGCGAGCAAGCCCGCTCCCACAGGGGATTTGTGGTGTATTCAGGCCGGGTAGTTGGCCCGCAGGGCCTCAAGACCACCCTGATAGATCCCGGTAAACAACTTCACCACTTCCTCGTCACTCACACCGACCGGCGCGAACTGCCCGGACCAGGTCACCCGCGCCCCCTGCCCTTGCGCTTCAACACTGATTTTCGCCAGGTAATCAGTGGCCGGGAACGGCGCCTGCAGGATCGAGTAGCTGTAGGTCTTGCCGATATTGTCGAACGCTTCCAGACGCTCGATCACCACCGCGCCGTCCGCCGTTTGCAGGCTGCGCACCCGCCCGCCTTCGCTGAGTTCGCTTTTCGGGATAAACGGCAGCCAGTCCGGCAGCGAGTTGAAGCCGCCGATCAATTGCCAGACCTGATCGGCCGAAGCCGGAATATCGATAAACGCTGATGCACTTGCCATGTGAAGTTCTCTCTTAAGCAATAAAGTTCAGATCGCCATGCTGTCGACGACACCGCCGTCGACCCGCAGGGCCGCGCCAGTGGTGGCCGAGGACAACGGCGAGGCAATGTAAGCCACCAGATTCGCGACCTCTTCGACATCCGCCACACGCTGGATGATCGAACTCGGCCGAGCCTTGCGCACGAATGCATCGGCTTCTTCGCGAACACTGCGCCCCGATTCGGCCGTGGCGTCCTTGAGCATCTGCTCCAGGCCGTCGGTCAACGTCGGGCCGGGCAGGATTGCATTGACCGTCACGCCAGTGCCCGCCAGGCGCTTGGCCAGACCATGGGACACCGCGAGGTTGGCGCTTTTGGTGACGCCATAGTTGAGCATGTCGGCCGGGATTGCGATCCCGGATTCCGAGGACAGGAAGATCACCCGCCCCCAACCCTGCTTGACCATGTCCGGTACGTAATGCCGTGACAGGCGCACACCCGAGATCACGTTGACCTCATAGAACCGCGTCCACTCGCTGTCCGGTGTGTCGAAGAAATCCACTTCGTTGAAGATGCCGAGGTTGTTCACCAGGATGTCCGCTCGCGGCTCGGCGGCGAACAACTGCTCGGCGCCTTCGGCGGTACCCAGGTCCGCGGTCAGGCCACGCAGTTGCGCGCCTGGCACGCTCTGGCGAATGCTCGCCAGTGCCTGCTCGACCTTGGCCGTGTCGCGGCCGATCACCACCACCGTGGCGCCGGACTCCGCCAGTGCCTTGCTGATGCCCAGGCCAATGCCGGCGGTGCTGCCGCTGACAATGGCGAGTTTTCCAGTCAGATCGATCTTCATGCTCAAGCTCCTGTGATTGGCAACGGTGCGCGCTCGGACACCAGTTTCGCGTCGCGCATCGCCTGCCAGAAAGCCGCGGGAATCACTGCCGACAATGCAGCGACATCTTCAGCAATGCGGTCCGGACGGCTGGAACCTGGAATCACCGCCGCCACGGCCGGGTTTGCCAGGGAGAACTGTAGCGCCGCCGCCTTGATGTCGACACCATGGGCAGCCGCAATGCGCTTGATTTGCTCGACTTTGTTGACGATTGCCGGGCTGGCCTTCTGGTATTCGAAGTGCGTACCCCCGGCCAGAATGCCCGAGCTGTAAGGACCGCCGACCACGATCTCGACGTTCTGCGCCAGGGCCGAATCCATCAAACGCTGCAAGGCACGGTCATGATCGAGGAGCGTGTAGCGACCGGCCAACAGAAAACCGTCGGGCTGCGCTTCGGTCAGATCCAGGGTCAGCTCACAAGGCTCGACCTTGTTCACGCCCAGGCCCCAGCCCTTGATTACGCCTTCTTCACGCAGGCGAGTCAGTACTTTGAAGGCGCCGGTGCGGGCCTGGTTGAAGTATTCCAGCCATTGATCGCCGTAGAAGTCCTGGGCGATGTCATGCACCCAAACAATGTCCAGACGATCGGTTTGCAGGCGCTTGAGGCTGTCTTCGATGGAACGCATGGTCGCATCGGCGCTGTAATCGTTGATGATCTTGTTCGGGCGGCCGTGTTCGAACACGCCGCTTTTCTCACCGAGGTCGCGGGCCGCAGTGTCTTCGACTTCGTCGAGAATCACCCGGCCGACTTTGCTGCTGAGCACGTAGTCGTCGCGGTTGTACTTGGCCAGCGCGGCGCCGAGGCGAATTTCCGAAAGGCCCGAACCGTAAAACGGCGCAGTATCGAAATAGCGTACGCCGGCATCCCAGGCTGCATGCACGGTGGCCATCGCCTCTTCTTCCGGAATGGCGCGGAACATGTTGCCGAGTGGTGCAGTACCGAAGCCCAGCGCGCCGGGCAGTTTGTCTTTCAAGCTCATGATTCAATCCTCGTCAGTTTCAGAGGTCGCCCTTTTTGAGCAGTGCGTTTTGAGCAGTGCGGGTGACCGTTGAGCAGATCCTAGATTGCGATGATCGGACCGTCCAAGACATAATGCGCAGCACTTGAGTCCCTAGAGGTCTGACATGATCGACATCCGCCAATTGCGCTACTTCGTCGCCGTCGCCGAAGAAGAACACGTCGGTCGCGCCGCCGAACGCCTGCACATTTCCCAGTCGCCCCTGAGCCGGCAGATCGCCCAGCTCGAAGAACGCCTGGGCCTGACCCTGTTCGAACGCAGCCAGCAGCGCATTCGCCTGACTCGCGACGGCCAGACGTTCCTGGCCGAAACCCGTGCTTTGCTGACCCACGCCAATCGTCTGGAATCCCTCGGCAAGCGCCTGGGCCGCGGTGAGGAAGGCGGTTTGTGCATCGGCTACATCGAAAACGCCATGCACGCCGGCGTCTTGCCGAATGCCTTGCGGGTGCTGCGTGGTGATCGGCCGAACGTGCATGTCGCGCTGTATAACCTGAGCTCCACCGAACAACTTGAAGGCCTGCGTCAGCGTAGTCTGGATATCGCCTTGGTCAGTGAACCACCCGTCGCCGACGATCCGGACTTGCTGGGTTTTCAGGTGCTGGACGACCCGATGTTGTTGGCCCTGCCCGAGCACCATCCACTGGCGCAACAGTCGACACTGACCCCGGCAGACCTAGCCGATCAGGAATGGATCGGCGTGCAACACCGCCAGAATTGCGCCAGCCGCGAAGACTTCGTCAGCGCCTGCATCCGCGCCGGTTTCACCCCGGACATCCGCATGGAAGCCACCGAACCCTTTACCGCGCTAGGGCTAGTGGCCTCGGGGTTGGGCATCGCGATGATTCAGAAGGGACTGAGCCGCAATGCACCACCGGGCGTGGTGCTGCGGGAAGTGCCGTGGATTTCCTTCACCACGCCGCTGTGGGCGGCGTGGCACCGGATCAATCTGCGACCGTTGGTGGAAACGTTCAGGAAAGTGCTGACAGAGCCGGGTTCGGCTGAGTGAAAGTCGTCAGCTAAACGCAACCCCTGTAGGAGCGGGCTTGCTCGCGAAAGCGGAGTGTCAGACACATCGATATCGACTAAAACGCCCTCTTCGCGAGCAAGCCCGCTCCCACAGGTTCTGCAGTTATCTTTTGCTTTTCATTGACAGCCGATCAACGCAACGGCTGTCCCCGCGTCTCCGGCATCCGGAAATACACCACGGCGCTGATCGCGCTGATCACCACCAGGTAGATCCAGAACAGCCCGCCAAAACCCCAGCCCGCCATTGCGGCCATCAGGTACGGTGCGGTGCCGCCGAACAGGGTCACCGACAAGGCATACGGCAAGGCGATACCGGTAACGCGAACCTCAGCCGGGAACTGTTCGGCCATGGTCACCGCCGACGCCGCGCCGAAGCCGGTCATGATCACCATCGACACGGTCTGAATCAGCGTCACTTCCATCAGGCTGATCCCGACGTACAGCAGCCCGAAGCTCGGCCAGGCCCAAAGGATCGAGGCGATGGCAAAGGCGATCAATACCGGACGCCGCCCGACCCGATCCGCCAGCTTGCCAGCGAACGGCATCAGCACCAGCGATACGCCGACGGAAATCACCCCGGCCAGCAAGGTGTCGCGGATCGACATGCCCGTGATCAGATGCACCTGATTGGGATAGCTGACCATCCACACGTAGTTGAGCAGATTGCCAGCCATGGCGATGCCGATCACCCGCATCGCATCACGACGATGGCTGAACAGCAGTTCACGAATCGGGCGTTTTTTGGCGTGGCTGGCGATCTTCGACTTGAAGATCTCAGTCTCGCGCACCGACAGGCGAATCCACAGCGTAATCAGACCCATCAGCGCGGCAATCACGAACGCCACGCGCCAGCCCCAGTCATAGAGCGCGGTGTCGCTGCCCATCGAAGCGAGCGCGAAACCAAGCAGGAATGACACCAACGTGCCTGCGTTAATGGCGAACCATTGCCACGACCCGGCGAACGCCCGGCGATGCGGCGGTGCCGACTCGATCAGGAAGGCCGACGCCGAGCCAAACTCGCCGCCCGCAGAGAAACCCTGAACCAGACGGGCAAGCACCAGAATGATCGGCGCCGCGATGCCGATGCTTTCATAGTTGGGACAGATGCCGATCACCAGCGAGGCGACGGACATCAGCAGAATCGACAACGTCAGGCCTTTTTTGCGGCCGTAGCGGTCGGCCAGTTGGCCCAGCACAGCGCCGCCAATGGGGCGCATGATAAAGCCGACGGCGAACACCGCCAGCACCGACAGTAATGCCGTTACGCCGTCTCCGGCGGGGAAAAACTGCTTGGCGAGAATGGACGAAAATGTCGCGTAGATCACCCAGTCGGTGTACTCGACAATGGTGCCCAGGGTCGCGGCGACAATTGCTTTTTTCTCGGCACTGTTCAGTTGTCGACCCTGGGTTTGCGGGGTCGAAGTGGCAGTGGATGAGGACGGCAGTTCGCCCTCGACCGTGTTGTAGTTGCTCATATTGTTGGCTCCCGTGGGCGCTATTATTGTTGACCTTTGGACGCGGCCTCAGCGTTGCTACGGGAGAAATATCCGGCGTTGCCTGCTTCTCGTGAAGCGAGTTTTCAGGACGGTTCGGTTGACTAAATATCAACCCATTGCGTTGAGATTTTCTCAACGCACGCCCCTTTAAAACTCGGTTGAAGCGTTATCGGCGAGCAGCCGTAATGGCAGGCAATCATGGGGCTGCCCACTGCCCTCCCCATGCAATGCATCAACAAGAAGAGCTTCACGAGGAGAACCGGCAATGTTCGACAAGACCAACAGCTTCATCGATGGGCGCTCCGTGCCGCCGCAGGATGGCCAATACGAAGACAAGATCGACCCGCGCACCGGCGAAAAACTCAACGAAGTGGCCAACAGCGGCCCGGCCGACGTGGCCATCGCCATCGATAGCGCAGCGGCGGCGCTACCCGCCTGGCGCGACATGCGCCCCGCCGAGCGCGGGCGCATCCTCAACGATTTCGGCCGTTTGATTCGCGCCAGTGAAAGCACCCTCGGTGCGCTGGAACGGGCCGAGACCGGCAAGCCCGGTCGCGAGATGGCAGCACTGATGGACCTGACCGCGCAGTACTTCGAATTCTACGGCGGCATCGTCAATGTCATGGATGGCGAAGTCATCAACCAGGGCCCGAACTACCACGTCTACACCCGCCGCGATCCGTTCGGCGTGATCGGTGTGATCTTGCCGTGGAACGCTCCGTTGCATCAGGCCGCCCGCGCCATCGCCCCGGCGCTGGCCACCGGCAACACCGTGGTGGCGAAACCGTCCGAGCACACTTCGGCATCACTGGTGGAACTGGCACGCATGGCGGTCGAGGCCGGCGTTCCACCCGGCGTGTTCAACGTGATCGTCGGCAAGGGCAGCATCATCGGCCCGGCCATGGCGCATAACCCGCATATCCGCAAAATCTCTTTCACCGGCGGCATTCGTGCCGGCCAGGAACTGGGGCATATCGCGGCGGACCGGATTCTGCCGCTGACCTTGGAACTGGGCGGCAAGTCGGCCAACATCGTGTTCGACGACGCCGACCTGGATGCCGCCGCCAAAGGCTCGACCACCGCCTTCACCTGGAACAGCGGCCAATGGTGCGCGGCGGGTACGCGGTTGCTGGTGCAGGAATCGATTCACGATCGCTTCGTCGACAAATTGGTCGCCGAAGTCGGCAAGTTGCGGGTCGGTCCTCAGGACGATTCCACTTCAGGCCCCATCACCACCCACGCGCAGTTCGAGAAAATCCAGAGCTACTTCGCCATCGCCGAACGCGAAGGCCTGACCCCGGCCATCGGCGGCAAAGTCGCCAGCCATACCGGATTCGAAAACGGCTGGTACATCGAGCCGACGGTTTACACCGGCGTGACCAACGACATGACGCTGGCCCGGGAAGAAATCTTCGGGCCGATTGTTTGCGTGATTCCGTTCAAGGATGAGGCCGATGCATTGCGCATCGCCAATGACAGCGAGTTTGGCCTCGGCGCCGGGATCTGGAGTCGCGACATTGGACGTGTGCACCGCGTTGCCGCGCAATTGGAAGCCGGGCGCATCGTGGTCAACGAATACAGCGGCGGCTTCGTGCAGACGCCGTGTGGCGGGTTCAAGCAGAGTGGTTATGGGCGGGAGCAAGGGGTGGATGCGTTGTCGCATTACACGCAACTGAAGTCGGTGATTATTCGGCTTTGAAGTGATTCGCCGATCACCCGAGGGCGCAGCGATTGCTGCGCCTTTTTTATTCGCGGGAAAAGACTCTCCTCAATGCCAGCCAGTCATCTGCAGTCCATGTGGGAGCGGGCTTGCTCGCGAAGTGGGCGTGTCAGTCGACATCATCGTCGACTGACACACAGCCTTCGCGAGCAAGCCCGCTCCCACAGGTTTTGGCGCTTGATTAACGGGCATCAGGGCTCGAATTTGGGAATTACCACAGTGCCAACGCATACGTGACAATCAACCGATTCTCATCAATATCACTGGAAAAATTGCTCCGTGCACTGGCGTTTTTCCACTTCAAACCGAGATTCTTCAATGGCCCGCTCTGGATCACGTAGCCCAACTCTGAATCACGCTCCCACTCCTTGCCTGCATCAGCGCGATTGCGCACGGTGACGTCGTCGCCCGACAGGTAACGAGTCATGAAGGTCAAACCGGGAATGCCCAACGCAGCGAAGTTATAGTCATACCGAGCCTGCCACGAACGCTCATCCTGATTACCAAAATCATTGATCTGCACCAGATTCACCAGATAACCGTCAGTGCCATTGATATTGGCAAAACCGGTATCGCCGCTCATACGCTGATAGCCCAAGCCCAATGAATGGCCACTGACGCTGTAGGTGAACATCGCGCCGATGGCCGAGTTGTCGACGTTGCTGCCGCCGTCGTCGAGGCTGCGGGCCCAACGCAGGTCGGAGCTGACAGTCTGCCCTTCACTGAGGGTCCATTTGTGATTGAGGGTCAGGTAGTGCTGGCGGTAGACACCCTCCAGTTCACCGTAGTGATAGGCCGTGCTCAGCGACGGTGCCCAGCGATACGTCGCCCCGGCAAAGTCGAAACGGTCGCTGGCGGCGTGGCGGCCGAGGCGGATGTTGCGCGACACGCCGTTGTAGACGCTCATGTCCTCGTTGTCGGAGGAGTTGCGCAGGTTGGTCTGGTCGAGTCGGCCGAGGTCCAGGGACAGGTTGTCGATATCGGCACTGTTGAGCCACGCGCCGCGAAAGGTTTGCGGCAGCAGGCGCGAATCGTTGTACATGACCACCGGGATTTTCGGCAGCAAGGTTCCGACCTTCAGGGTGCTGCGCGCCAGGCGCAGTTTGCCGGTCACGCCGAGTTCGCCATAGTTGTCCTCGGCTCGACCACCCGCCCCGCGCGCGGTGTTGAGCAGGCCGCTGCCGGTTCGGTCCGGCGACGAATCAAGCTTGATCCCAACCAACCCGATGGCGTCGAAACCGGCGCCGATCAGCCCTTCGGTGTAACCCGATTCAACGCGCAGAATGAAGCCCTGCGCCCATTCCTCAGCCTTGCTCTGGGCCACACCGGATTGGCGGAAATCACGATTGAAGTAGTAGTTGCGCAGCTCCAGGTTGGCTTTGCTGTCCTGAAAAACATCGGCGCATGCCGGGTTGAATACGGCGCTCGGCGCAACGCAGATGGCCAGGCACGATACCGCTGGGAAAGCCTTTCGGGCTTTGAACGAGTGGTTCTTCATGGACGTGTTTCTCTTATTGTTGTCAGGTTCGAACACGCCCAAGACAGACGTGCGAAGGTCGATCCTGAAAGCCCCGCCATGGGCCGACAATCGAGAAAAACACCCCGTTTCCTTGAGTTTTAATCAAGTGGGTTTAGGCTCTGCATTACGTACACTGCGCGCCGCTCCTCCCATAAGAACAAGAGTTTGCCCACTATGGATCGCCTGCCTCCCCTCAATGCCATCCGCGCATTCGAATCCGTCGCCCGGCATTTGAGCATCACCCATGCGGCCGATGAACTGAACGTCACTCCCGGTGCGGTCAGTCGGCAGATCCGTACCCTGGAAGAATTCCTCAAACTCGATCTGTTCGTGCGCGGGCATCGGCAGATCATCCTGATTGCCGCTGGCGAGCAATACTTTCGCGCCGTGGCCCGGGTGGTCGAAGACCTGCGCGGGGCAACGAAGAAACTCATGTCCCCGCCCCTGCGTCGCCAACTGAAGGTCCGCGCCTACACCACGTTTGCCATGCAGTGGCTGATCCCGCGACTGGCGAGTTTCCACGCGCAAAACCCGAAAATCGAAGTGCTGTTGACCGCCTCCCTCGACCCGGTGGATTTCTACAAGGAAGACATCGACGCCGCCATCCGTCTTGGCTCCGGCGAGTGGCCGAACTGCAATTGCTACGTGCTCAGCGACAACCAATTGGCACCGGTGTGCAGCCCGTCGCTGCTGCAACACGGTCCGGGGTTGCAGAACCCGGCCGACATCGCCAACTACACGATGTTGCATTCGATCGCCCGCCCGGAAGACTGGCGCTATTGGCTGGAAGCCGCGGGTGTCAGTCGTGAGGTCGATGCTCAGGCCGGCATGTCCTATCAGAGTTCGTCGATGGTCTACGCCGCTGCCGTTGGCGGCCAGGGCATCGCCATGGCGCAACTGTTTCTGGTCAGCAAGGAGTTGCAGGACGGCAGCCTGATCCGGCCGTTCGAGCAGGTGGTGGACATGGGCGTGTACACCTATTACCTGCTGATCGCCAAGCATCGCGAAGAAAGCGAAGACCTGCGGATTTTCCGAGAATGGCTGCTCGAACAGGCGCGCATCACGCGGGACATTGCTTGAGATTTATTCAAGGCAGCGCGGCGTAAAACTGCTTTGTCGGTCAATTGTCGTCGTGTCTAGCATGGGGTCTCTAACCACAAGAAAGAGACCTGCCATGACCCCGCTCGATACCCCTTCCATCGGCTTTATCGGCCTCGGCGCCATGGGCCAGAAAATGGCCCGTCATCTGCTCGACAAGGGCTTTGCCCTGAGCATGTTCGACCCCAATCCACAGGCGATTGCGCCGCTACTGGAACGCGGTGCGCGCAGCCATGCCACGCCACGGGAAGTGGCTGACCATGCGCAGATCGTGCTGGTTTGCGTGCCCACGCCCGACATCGTGGAAGCCGTGGTGCTGGGTCCAGATGGCGTGATTCACGGGCAACAGGTGAACATTCTGGTCGACCACTCCACCACCGGGCCAAGCCTGGCCCGGCGTCTGCAAGCGGCGTTGGCCCAACGAGGTATCGAAGCCTTGGACGCGCCGCTGGCCGGGGGTGTCGTCGGCGCGCAGAACGGCACGTTGTCGGTGATGGTCGGTGGGAATCGAGCTGCTTATGAGCGCTGCGTGCCGGTGTTCGCGGCGTTCGGCAAGAAGGTCGAACACATCGGCACCGAGCCGGGGTTGGGCCAGACCCTGAAGCTGGTCAACAACATGATCGTCGCCGCCACCCTGGTCGCCACCAGCGAAGCCATGTTGTTCGGCGTCAAGGCCGGGCTCGAACCACGGCAGATGGTCGAGATGCTCAACGCCAGCACCGCGCGCAGTTTCACCAGCGAACAGATCCTCGCCGGGACCGTGATGCGTCGTGAGTTCGATTTCGGTTTTCGCCTGGACCTGATGCGCAAGGACGTGCGCCTGTTCCTCGCCGAAGCGGAAAACGCCGGCGCGCCGGTGTTCACCAGTTCGGTGGTGAAGCAGTTTTTTGATCAGGCGTTGAGCGAGGGCGACCCAACGCGGGACATGACGCATGTGGTGCAGGTGCTGGAGCGGTTGGCGGGTGTGACGCTGGAAGGCTGAGTTCGAACTCTGTTCCTGTGGGAGCGGGCTTGCTCACGAAGAGGCCGGTACATTCAGCATCTCAATTGGCTGACACACCGCCTTCGCGAGCAAGCCCAATCCCACATTTGGTCCCGGCCGTACACACGTTCTATGGCCACAGAAAATCCCCTGTGGGAGCGGGCTTGCCCGCGATGACGGCGTGACAGACGACTTAACTTCTGTGATTTGTAACTGCATTTTAGGAAGCGTCTGACATCAATTCCTTTTTTCCCTTGTTAGCGTTGCACAGAACCCGGCTTCTGGACGTTTAGTTGTGACCTGGCCATGGAAGGTCTTTCACACACATTGCCTCAACGTCCCGAAGCCTGTGCCACGTCACCGGACAAGGAACCAGGGATGTTCACCACGAACCCGCAAACCCGTTTCAGCTTCACGATCGCCGATTTTAAACACGAGCTTCAGGTGCTCTCGTTTACCGGCAAGGATTTCATCAGCCAGCCTTTCACCTTCGATGTCGAACTGGTCGGCGAACGACCGGCGCTAGACCTGAACAACCTACTGTCCAGACAAGCCTTCCTCGCGTTTAACGACGATGGCAAAGGCATTCACGGGCAAATACATCGCATGAACAGAGGCAGTATCGGTAATCGCCTCATCCGCTACAGCCTGACGCTGGTTCCTCAGTTGTTTTATCTGGGCCACCGCACCAACCACCGTATTTTTCAGCATTTGAGCGTGCCGCAGATCATCGCGCAGATCCTGGAAGAACACGGCATCCATCGTGATCTTTATCTGTTTCAGTTGGGCTGCACTTATCCGAATCGCGAGTACTGCGTGCAGTACGACGAATCTGATTTGTTCTTCATTCAACGCCTGTGCGAAGAGGAAGGCCTGCATTACCACTTCCGGCACAGTCGCGAAAAACATGTGCTGGTGTTTGGCGATGACCAGACCGTGTTTCCCAGGCTCGACGACTCCACACCCTATAAAACAGACAGTGGCATGGTTGCCGAAGAGCCGGTGATCAACCGGTTTGACCTGGAAGTTAAAGCAGGCCCCAGCCGCACCACACGCCGCGATTACGACTTTAAAAAGGCACGCATGCTGCTGGAGTCTGACTATCGCCCTGCTACCCATCCGACTCAGCCGGACCTGGAGGATTACACCTACCCGGGGCGCTTTACCCATCGTGACCGCGGCAAGCTCCTGAGTCGACATGCTCTGGAACGTCATCGCGCGAATTGCCAACTGGCTATCGGTAAAAGCGATCAGCCGGCGCTGGTCTCAGGGCACTTTCTGCAAGTGTCCGAACACCCGGAGGATGAATGCAATGATCTCTGGTTGCTGACCGAGGTTGGTCACACAGGCGCGCAGCCGCAAGTCCTGGAAGAGGCCTTGGTCGACACTGCCGCCAGCCCTAAAGAAGACTTGTGGCAAGGCTATCGCAACGAGTTCATCGCCACGCCCTGGGAGGTGATCTACCGATCGCCACTGACCCACAAAAAACCGCGAATTTTCGGCAGTCAGTCTGCCGTGGTCACCGGCCCCAAGGGTGAAGAGATCCACTGTGACCAGTACGGTCGGGTCAAGGTGCAGTTTTTCTGGGATCGCGAAGGCCGCCACGACGATAAAAGCAGCTGTTGGCTGCGGGTATCTTCCACGTTGGCCGGCAATGCTTTTGGCGGTTTCGCCCTGCCGAGGGTCGGCATGGAGGTACAAGTCAGTTTTCAGGAAGGCGACCCGGATCAACCCGAGATCATCGGATGTTTTCCCAACAGCGCCAACCCGGTGCCCTACGAATTACCCGCCCATAAAACCCGCAGCGTATTCCGCTCCCGCAGTTCGCCGGACAGCACGGGGTTCAACGAACTGCATTTGGAAGACCGTACCGGCCAAGAGCTGATTTACCTGCGCGCCCAGCGGGATATGGAACAGAGGATCGAAAACGACAGCCGTCTGGAGATTGGCAACGAGCAGCGCACAACGGTCAAGGGCGACAGCTTTAGCGTGCTGGAAGCCAATGAACATCGAACCACAATTGGAGACAGGCACACACAGCTCAAAGCCAGTGACTATTTGCATGTCGCCGGCAACAGCCAGACCCAAATCGATCAAACGCTGACGTTCGAAGCTCAGAACATTCACATCAACGCAATTTGTGATCTGTTTCTGAATGCAGGGCGGAACATTTTTTTGAACGTCGACGGCGAACACATCGCCATTAGCCACGGCGGACCTTTCAGCAGTAGAGACATCCGGATTGACGGCACTCCCGTGCCGGGCTTAGCCGCATCGCGATGGATGCCTGGATCGATTGACCCCTTATCTGCGCAACCGGAACTGCCCCCAATAATCGCGCCCTCCCAGAGCGTATTGATGGCGTCGAGCAACGCGTTGGGGGCGGATTTTTGCCCGATCTGCGAAGCCTGCCGTGATGGCGTCTGTCTGACGCAAGGAGCTGCCGCATGATCAATGCACTCCCCCGCCAATGGATGACCGAACAACGACACTTAGGCCATGAACTGTGCCTGGTACTGGACTCGCAGAACGAGCGAGAAACCCGTCAGCTGTTGATGAAGTCCTGCGGATATGACCAGTACCTCGGCGTCTACAACGGCACCACCCTCGCGAATATGGCCGATGCCGGTCCGTTCATCTTCACGCTGGATCAGGCCGGCGACAGGCGTCTCGACGACCTGTTGGATCATCCCGAACGCAACTGGGGGTGGCTCGCGAGCGTGGAAAAAGGCGCCTTGCGCCAACTGGTCTATCACTGGCAAGACCGGTTGATTGTCGGGACGCGTCCCTATCAGGCGCTGTATCGATTTCACGACAATCGAGTGTTGAGTCGCGCGCTGGAAAATTTGCCGGTCGAAGAGTATCCGGCCTGCCTCGGGCCGGCGATCAGCGTGTGCTACTGGAACGGTACAGCCTGGAAAACGGCTCATAACCCTGCCCCCGGCACGTATCCCGTGCCGGACAAACCCCTCTGGTTGCGCACTCCCTTTCCTCATCCGCAGGCATCGGAAATTCGCCGGCTAAACGCCCATCGTTACTTGATGGCCGAGCACGTGGAGGCCTACGCCAACCTCGCCGAACTGCAAGACCCTGACGCGTGGTTGCGTGACCGGTTGGCCCTGGCGGATGCGTGGGGCTGGTTGGAGCCGGAGCAATTGGAGTTTCTGTTGATTCAGAGTTTGCGGGCGCCTGCTTATACGTTGTCGCCGCATTGGAAGGTGCGGGCTGATGAGAGCCCGATGGAGCACTTTGAGCGGGTGCGGCAGTTGGTGGATTTTGGGCAGGGGGATGAGCCGTTATGAAACAGGGATTACGCACTGCAAGTTTGGGATGTTGCCTGGTGTTTGCCGCAGGCTGCTCTAACGGCCAGCCGAATACGTTCACCTTCACCGCTGATTTACCGCCCGATTTTGCATACGTCGCAGCGGTTTACTACGTCCCCGCCGAAGGTGAAACCTGCACCGTTAAAACAAAGGACAACTTGGCACCCGTTTTCAATTACGAATGGCGAAAAGAATACAAACCGGATTCTGAAATCACTATTCGCAGAACGCGTAAAGGCTGCCCATTGGTGGTCAGGCGCATCGAGCTGGAAATTAACTCGTCATATGGCAAAACCCGAAGAGATTTTAGTAGGGATAGCGCGATGGTCGTCATTCGCAATGAATTGAAGGAGCAAAACAAAGGCACTTTCAGTGAAACAGGTGAAAGCATCTTTTACGGTCAGTGCCAGTGGCTGTTTCGCACTGCAGGCAAGCCACGCATCCTCAGAAAAATCCTCGACTGCAAAGCAACTGATGAACAGGGTGAGCCTAAACGCGGCCGTCCATTTTCGGCGTACACCCTCGACCAACTGCCGGGTAAAACCGTGAAGATGAAGATCAAATTGGCGGCGGAGGAAAAGCCCGGTTGGGGAGACACATGGGTCAAGGTACCCGGTGGTTGGAAGCGTTGTATGGGGAAAGGCTTTGATGATCAACGTGCTTATTGCAACGGCAATTACACAGATTTCAGCACTTTCAAAATGGTGGATGGACGCGTCTGCACTGTTTACCCCGGCTGTACGGAATAAGGACATTAATCAATGCCAATTTTTTCTTCGCACCAGAAGTTACTACTGAAATTTTCAGCCTTGAGTTGCTGCATCGCATTAATCACAGGATGTGCTGAGAACCAGCCAAACACATTCACCTTCACCGCTGATTTGCCGCCCGATTTTGCATACGTCGCAGCGGTTTACTACGTCCCCGCCGAAGGTGAAACCTGCACCGTTAAAACAAAGGACAACTTGGCGCCTGTTTTCAATTACGAATGGCGAAAAGAATACAAGCCTGATTCTGAAATCACCATTCGCAGAACGCGTAAAGGCTGCCCATTGGTGGTCAGGCGCATCGAGCTGGAAATCAAGTCCGCGTATGGCAAGGACTGGGGGGACATCAGTCGGGACAGCGCCCTGGTTGTCATTCGCAATGAACTGAAGGAGCAGAACAAAGGCACTTTCAGTGAAACAGGTGAAAGCATCTTTTACGGTCAGTGCCAGTGGCTGTTTCGTACTGCAGGCAAGCCACGCATCCTCAGAAAAATCCTCGACTGCAAAGCAACTGATGAACAGGGTGAGCCTAAACGAGGCCGTCCGTTTTCGGCGTACACCCTCGACCAACTGCCGGGTAAAACCGTGAAGATGAAGATCAAATTGGCGGCGGAGGAAAAGCCCGGTTGGGGAGACACATGGGTCAAGGTGCCCGGTGGCTGGAAGCGGTGTATGGGCAAAGGCTTTGATGATCAACGCGCTTATTGCAACGGCAATTACACAGATTTCAGCACCTTCCAAATGGTGGATGGGCGCATCTGCACCATTTACCCCGGATGCACTGAATAAGGAGATTTGGACATGACGTCATTGGAACAAGAATTGGCATCACCGTTGAGCAGCACCGTGCTGACGTGCCCCATACAAGGCAAATGGACCAGCTTCCAACTGGTCGACGAACTAGGTTCTGGCGAACCTTACGCGGGACTGGCCTATACAGCGATTGACTCGGAAGGCCAGAAATATAATGGGTACTTGGATCTCATGGGAACAGGTAAGGTAAGTAACCACTTTGCTGGACCCATTGCCCTAATCGTTGACCAGAAATACCAAGGAGCTGATCCTCCTTACAAAGATCTAATAACAAGGCCGCACTACCCGCTCGAAATTACGGAATTACAAGTACGCGCAGAACAAACCCGCTACCTGAACAAAAATTCAACCCGCACCAGAGAAAATCCCGCAAGAGCCTGCGCCGACGAATTCTTTCAGGTAGAAGTGCACCATTTGGTTAAACATACTTCTCACCTGCCGCCTGAGGTCTATCGACATTACCCGCATAGGCAGGGCAGAGCGAAAATCATGGGTGAACATGGCAAGCAGGGTGTTGCACTGATGCCGCTTAAACACACGGTTCTGGAAGTGCGCCCTCTGCGAGCGTTGCGACCAATGCTATCGACTGCCCCGGAGTTTTGTGCGCTGAATCTCTACCAGCTCGCGCTGATGGCTACCCTTAGTTATTGCCCGTTCGGGCAGCAGCCAGACGGTCACCCTGTCGAAACGCCGACCGTGACCTTCCCGATACAACCCAGCGTTGGAAACTGGTTCGGCGATGCGTTGGCCAAGTTTGATGAGCTGTGGCGTGTCGATGCGGAACAACCAAAAGCTTTCTACCCGCTGTATGAGGATGTGCCGTACTCCAAACGTCTGGAAATCGTGCCGTTTGATCCGAGCCTTTATGAAGTAAACGACCCTGAGCTAAAAGACGATCAGGAACACCCCGCCAAAATTCACTTTCTCGACGATACCGATCAGAAAAAAACTACCGATACCCAAGCCTTCATCACCCACAACGACGAACTGATCCTGATTGCTGTGCGTGGCACTTATGAACTCGTTGCGGATGGCTTGCGTGATGCGGATGCACTTCAAGTGCCCTTCAAGGAAGCGGTTGGTCAGGTACACCGAGGGTTTTATGAGGCAGCCAAGAAAGCTGCAGTCTTCGCGGCGGATTATCTGGATAGATTTTATGCCGGACAGAAACTTCTGATCTGCGGCCACAGCCTCGGTGGCGCAGTGGCGTTGTTGCTCTCGGAAATGCTGCGTCGCCGAACGGAAAGCTACGACATTCAGCTCTACACCTACGGCGCCCCCCGCGCCGGTGACGCCAACTTCGCCAAAGGCGCAGCGCCGCTGGTGCATTACCGCATGGTCAACCACAACGACCCGGTGCCGAGCGTGCCCGGCAGCTGGATGAACACCAAGGCCGAAGTGTATAGCGCTGGAGCGGCGCTGATTTTCGTCAACGTACCTGCCGGATTGTCTGTGTTTGTCGCGGGCATCACCAACTGGACGGGCGAGCCCTACGAACACCACGGCACTTTGCGGCATGCCATGCCGGTGGAGTTTGGTCGCAAGGAAAAGTCCTCGATCCTGTGGGAGCCGGGTTGCGACACCATTACCCAACATGCCGCTTGTACCGTGGCAATCCAGCAAAAAAACGGACTACCGGATCGGCCGTCGCTGCTGTCTCAGATTTTCAACGCCGGCAACCACTCGATGGTGGGCGGGTACATTCCAGCGTGCTGGGCAGCGCTGAGACGTTGGCAAGAAGCGCATGCGTCGAAACGCTCACTGGTCACCGAGCGGGAATTCGAACGGGTAGAAGCTGCACTGGCAAGCGTCACTCAGCAGTTGCGTAATAAACGGCGTGATTTGCTGGCCAGGCCTGATGCCTATAGACGCGCCCATGAAAAGGTTGTCGATGCCCTCAATCATGAGATCGACAACGTACAAACAACACGGGCTCGGCTGGCGACGCTTCGGTACCTGAAGGTCAGCGAAAAAGATGTTTACGGAACGCTTTCAGCGCAACCGGAACAACTGGCAGACAACCTGCCGCGCTGGCAGGCACATCCGGAAAACCAAGCCGCCGAACAGTTGGCCATGGCACCGGAGAGCGCGAATAGTGACGCGCTATTGTCCTCGATCTACGGGCACACCATTGGGGCGCCGCATACCCTCGATATTGATTCGATTGTTTGAATAAACCGGGCCTCTTTATACTCAGAAACATCGCTTTCGCGAGCAAGCCCGCTCCCACAGGTCCGTGGTGGTCCTACAGATATGTGTTGTCGCGTCATCCACACATTCAACATCGCCTGTAACGCTTGTTTAAAAGCTCTGTAGGTTACTTCACGAAAGCTACAGCGCCTTGCGTCATTGCCTACGGTTACGCCAGAATCCGCCGGCTTGTGCGCCTTGGGGCTGCTCGGTAACTTGAACCCCGTCACTGCCCATCAGTGATCGGGTTTAGTAGCCCGTGGTATTAGAAGTCTGCACGAGTGTCCGTCAGACAGGTATGTCCATGCCTGCATTTGATGGTGGCTGTGCGTAGGGCGCCCTCGGGCGCGCCGGCTTTCTTCTTTTCCCCGGTCTACTAACCTGCGTACAGCCGCCACCCCTCGTTTAGTAGCGATGGAGTGGCTGCATCACCACAGGAAAAGAAATCATGTTCAAACCGACACCCAACCCGCCGGACACCGATCCAGCATCCCCCTACGAAAGCCTCGATTCAAAAAAACTCCACGAAGCCGCCGAGCGCGCTCTCGACTTTCACCTAAAGTCGCCCGCCGACATCCAAGCCACCCCGCGCAAACCCGGCACCATGTTCATCGTCAATCCGGAGCTCGACACCGAAACCCTGCTGGCCCATGCGTGCGAGTCGCTGGCCTCGGCCAATGTCATGACCATGGATCTGGCGGACCATATGGAGGGACCGAGTCGCAACTCCCTGCTGGGCATTGCCCAAGTCATCATGTTGGGTGAGTTGGCGGTGAACCGGGCATTGGATCAACTCGACCCGCCTGAGTAGAGCCAAAACCTGTGGGAGCGGGCTTGCCCGCGAAGAGGCCGGTACATCTAACATCTACATCGGCTGACACACCGCTTTCGCGGGCAAACCCGCTCCCACAGGTCCTGCGTGTAATTGAAGGACATCGGCACCTCATCCTCCCCATCATGGTTTGATTTTTTCTCAATCAACCCCGGTTTTTATATCGTTTGTCGCACCTTCTGCCCTATCCGACCATGACCTCCAGCGCTCGCCTGCGAGCCCATAACAACAGGAGGTCATCATGAGTTTTTCCTCGCCCGTCTGGGCCGCCACCACGCCGCCGAGCCTGCGCGCCTCGCGCCATCGTCGCAGCGGTGAAATGTTTTTCCCGGCCGTGCCTGCCGAGTCCCCGCTCAGCAGCCAATTCGACGATGCCGTTCTCGACACCGAGGGCCAGGTCTACAGCTTCACCATCATGCACCCGAGCCCGAAAAGCGGACTTCCACCCTTCGTCCTCGCCTACGTCGACCTGCCAGGTCCGGTGCGTTTGTTCGGGCGTCTGATCGACAGCCCCGCCCGCCCCGACATCGGCGAAAAATGCCGAGTGATCGCCGACGACACTTTCGGCTACGTTTTCCAATCCCTGGAGGCACGTCCATGAGCCAGATGCATGTAATGGGCGGCGCAATGACCGTTTTCGGCCGTCACCCCGGCGTCATGGCGCCCGAGTTGGCGCAACGGGCGATTCTCGATGCGGTGGCCGATGCCGGTCTGCAACTGGCCGACATTCAGGCCGTGTACTGCGCCAACGTGCTGGGCGGCATGATTCTTGGCCAGGTGATTCTGCGGGATCTGGGCCTCAAAGGTATTCCGGTCTACAACATCGAAAACGCCTGCGCCAGCGGCGCCACCGCTGTGCATCTGGCGCGCCACGCCTTGCTGGCCGGTCAGTACGAACGCGTGCTGGTGTTCGGCATCGAGCAGCTGACTGCGTTGGGCGGCGGCACGATTCCGATGCAGCGCAACGACCGCATGACCGATCTGTACGCCACGGCCGGCATGGTATTGCCAGCGGTCTACGCCATGCGTGCCACTCGTTTCCTCCACGAGCGTGACGCCAAGCCTGCCGACCTGGCAGCGGTGGCGGTGAAGAATCGCCACAACGGTTCGCTCAACCCATACGCCCAGCAACGCACGGAAGTCAGCCTCGAAGAGGTGCTCGCCTCGCGGATGATTGCCGACCCGCTGACCCTGTTGCAGTGCTGCCCGTCGCAAGTGGACGGCGCCGCCGCGCTGGTGTTGGGCAACAAACCCGGCCCTCACGCCAAAGACGTGAAAGTGCTGGGTTCGATCATCGTTTCGGGCCTGCGTGAAAGCGGTGACGAGGACATTCTCGACGCCGAGATCACCGCCCGCGCCGCGCGCCTGGCTTATGAACAGGCCGGTGTCGCACCCGCCGATATCGGCGTGGTCGAGCTGCACGACGCTTTCACCATCGCCGAGCTGTTGTATTACGAAGCCTTGGGTCTGGCCGCGCCGGGTGAAGCCGTGTCGCTGTTGCATTCGGGCGCCACCTCCCTCGGGGGTCGCGTGCCGGTCAATCCGAGTGGCGGCCTGCTCGCCAAAGGGCATCCATTGGGCGCAACGGGCGTCGCGCAAATGGTCGAGTTGTTCTGGCAGTTGCAAGGCCGCGCGGGCGACCGACAGGCCGGCACACCGCGCCTGGGCCTGGCGCAATGCACCGGCGGCGGTATCGCCGGGGTCGACCACGCGGCGTCCGCCGTGCACATTCTCGGAGTCTGAAGCCATGAACAATAAGAACTTCTCAGCCGGCCAGGTCGCCGTCGTCACCGGCGCCGCCCGTGGCATCGGTCTCGCTATCGCCGAACGTCTGGCGCAGCAAGGCGTTTTCGTTTACCTGCTGGACCGCGACGAACAGGCGCTGAACAGCAGCGTCAGCGCTCTGCAATCGGAAGACGTGCAAGTCGCCGGTATTGCCCTGGACCTGACCGAAGGCGAGTCCGTCAACGCCGCGTTCGCACAGATACGCGAGACGCACAGTCGACTGGATTATCTGGTGAACAATGCCGGCGTCGTGCGCGACAAACGCTTCCTCAACATGACCGAGCAGGACTGGGACCTGGTGGTGGACACTAATCTGCGGGCGCAATTTCTCTGCTGCAAAGCTGCGCTGCCGTTGATGCTGGAGAGAGGCTTCGGGCGGATTGTCAACATGTCGTCCCGGGCGTGGCTCGGCGGTTTTGGTCAAGCCAATTATTCAGCGGCCAAGGGTGGCGTAGTCAGCCTGACCCGCAGCCTGGCCATCGAATTCGCCGCCAAGGGCATCACCGTCAACGCCATTGCGCCGGGCATCGTCGACACGCCGCTGTTCCAGAGTTTCGCGCCCGAAGTACAGGCCAAACTCAAGGACACCGTACCGGTGAAACGCATCGGCACCCCGGACGACATCGCCAACGCCGTGGAGTTTTTTCTCGCCCCGGCCAGCAGCTACGTCACCGGGCAAACCTTGTATGTGTGTGGCGGACGCAGTCTGTCCTCGGCCAGTGTGTGAGGTGAACGCCATGTCAGTCACCTTCGAAACACACGGCGCCGTGGCGCTGATCACGCTTGATCGGCCGCCAGCGCTCAACGCCCTGGACCTGGACTCGCTGCAGGCCTTGCGTGGCCATCTGCTGGAAGTGCGCGACCGTCGCGACTTGCGCGCGGCGGTGATCACCGGCAGCGGCGAACGGGCGTTCTGCGTCGGTGCCGATCTGAAAAGTACGCGGGATTCATCGGCCTCCTACGCCGAGGCGCTGTTTCTCGCCAATGAAGCTGCGGCAGACGCCGGCCTCTACATCCGCCAGATGGACCTCACCGACCTGGACCTGCACAAGCCGTTGATCGCTGCCATCAATGGCCATTGCCTGGGCGGTGGGCTGGAACTGGCGTTGCAATGTGATCTGCGCATCGCCAGTGACAGTGCGACTTTCGGTCTGCCGGAAGCCGTGGTCGGCTCGATTCCGGCGGTCAGCGGCCTGCATCGGCTGATGCGCGCCGTGCCCCCGGCGCACGCGATGCAAATGGCGCTGACCGGAGCGCGCATCGACGCCGCGCAGGCCCAGGCCATCGGCCTGATTTCGGAACGCCTGGACACTCGCGATGCCCTGCTGCAACGGGCACTGGCCCTGGCCGAGCAGATTGCCCGGCAAGCGCCACTGGCGATCCAGGCCCTGCAAACCCTGGCCCGCAGCACCGCGCACCTGAGCGACCGCGATGCCCAGCGCCTGACTGAACTGTACTGGGGCGTGCTGCGCGACACCGAAGACCGCATCGAAGGCCGCCAGGCATTTGCCGAGAAACGCACGCCGCACTACACGGGCCGTTAACGGCCCGAGGAGGCGAACATGTTACGCAAAGCATTGGACGGCCTGACCGTCCTCGATTTCACCCAGATCGCCGCTGGCCCGACGGCCACGATGCTGATGGCCGACATGGGCGCGCGGGTGATCAAGGTCGAACCCCATGAAGGCGAGCTCGGCCGCACCCTCGGCCCGGCGTGGGTCGGCGACGACAGCGCGCTCTTTCACGGTTTCAACCGCGGCAAACTGGGCTTGAGCCTGGACCTGAAACACCCGGACAGCGCGGCGGTGATCAAACGCCTGGTGTTGCAAGCCGATGTACTGATCGAGAGCATGCGTCCCGGCGTCATGGCCCGGCTCGGGCTGGGTTACGAGGCCATGGCGGCACTGAAACCGGACCTGATTTACTGCTCGACTTCCGCCTACGGCCAACAAGGTCCCTACGCGGATCGAGCCGGGGTCGACGGTATTCTGCAAGCCGATTCCGGGCTGATGAGCCTGATCGGCACACCGGGTTCCGCACCGTCCAAGGTGCAGGCGCCGGTGGTCGATGTGGTGACGGGCTACATGGCCTGCATGGCCGTTTTGGCCAAGTTGCACGCGAGGGAAAAGGACGGTTTGGGCGGCCACCTCGACGTCAGCCTGATGAACTCGGCACTGGCGCTGCAACAGGCGTCGTTGGCGAGCTTCCTGTGCGACGGCAAGTTGCCGACCCGGATCGGCAGCGCCGCGCCCTACTCCGCGCCCAACGAAGCCTTTGAGGCGGCGGATGGCTGGCTGATGGTCGCCGCCTATAACGGCAATCGCTGGCCAGCCTTGTGTGGAGTGCTCGGGCATCCGGAGTGGATCGACGACCCGCATTTCGCCAGCTCGGCGCAGCGGGTCGTGCATCGCCAAGCCATGTGCGCGGCGCTGACCGACGTGTTCCGCACCCGGCCCACGGCGCATTGGCTGCAGGTGCTGCGCGAAGCCGACATCCTCTGTTCCAAGGTCAGCGATTACAACGATGTGCTAGCCCATCCGCAGATCGCCAGCAACGGCATGCTGGTGGATCTGCACCACCCACAACACGGCGTGGTGCGAGTCCCGGGGTTTCCGATCAACAGCCTGGAGGCGGCGCAAACGCCGTATGCGCCGGCGCCGACGAATGGTGAGCACTCGCGGTCGGTGTTGCGGGAGTTTGCTTTTTCCGAGGAAGAGATCGAGGCGTTGCTGGCGTCCGATGCCGTGCGTTGCCCGGAGGTGGCGGTGAGCTGACAATTATCCCTGTGGGAGCGGGCTTGCTCGCGAAAGCAGTGTGTCAGGCAGCCTCTATGTCTACTGACACTCCCTCTTCGCGAGCAAGCCCGCTCCCACAGTTGATTGATGTCGTACACAGCATTTGTGCTCGCTGAAGATCCAATGAGGGAGCGTGGTCAGGGGCGAACACCCGTGCACATCGCACACTCGGGGTTTGGTGCTTTACTGAAGAGATTCCGAAACCTCCGAGCATCCCGCCATGAACCGCAATGACCTGCGCCGCGTGGACATGAACCTGCTGGTGATTTTCGAAACCCTGATGTTCGAAAAGAACCTGACCCGGGCCGGGGAGAAGCTGTTCCTCGGCCAGCCCGCCGTCAGTGCCTCACTGGCCAAATTGCGCGATCTGTTCGACGACCCGTTGCTGGTGCGTAACGGCCGGGTGCTGGAGCCGACCCAGCGGGCCCTGGCGATTCTCAAGGAGTTGCAACCGGCGATGGACACCATTTCCGGTGCGGTGAGCCGGGCCAAGGATTTCGACCCGTCCACCAGTCGCGACGTGTTTCGCATCGGCCTGTCCGACGATGCCGAGTTCGGGCTGTTTCCGCCGCTGCTCAAGCAAATCCGCGAAGAGGCGCAGAACGTGGTTGTGGTGGTGCGGCGGGTGAATTTCCTCCTGATGTCGTCGATGCTCGCCACCGGGGAGATTTCCGTCGGGGTCAGTTTCACCACCGAGTTGCCGGCCAACGCCAAGCGCAAGAAGCTGCGGGACTTGAGCGTCAAGATTCTGCGCGGGGATGATCGGCCCGGCACCCTGACCCTGGATGAATACTGCGAACGGCCGCACGCGCTGGTGTCGTTTTCCGGGGATTTGACCGGAGCCATCGACAACGACCTCGCGAGCATCGGTCGCTCGCGGCGAGTGGTGCTGGCGGTGCCTCAGTTCTCAGGGCTGCGGGCCCTGCTGGCGGGCACCGAGATGCTCGCCACGGTGCCGGATTACGCGGCGTGCGCGCTGATCGAAGGCAGCAGCCAGCTGCGTGCCGACGACGCGCCGTTTGATATCAACCTGTCCGAACTGTCCATGGTCTGGAACGGGGTCAACGATAACGATCCGGCAGAACGCTGGTTGCGCTCGAAAATTGCACACCACATGTCGGCGCGACTGCCGGGGCACTGAGCGAGTTGAAATTCGGATCGGTCTCGCGCAGGTAGATCGGCATGTCCGTCATCGGCGGCATGGCCGGAATGTCGAAGTACATCTGGATCACCCAGCCGCGGTGGTAGCTGGCGTGATTGACCACGTGCAGCAACATCGCGCCGGCACTCATGGTGCCGCTTTCGCCCGAGACAAAGGTGAACTCGACCGGTTTATCCAGCGAGGCCTCGGTCTGCCGGGCGCTCCAGTCGCAGTACCAGTGATCGATGTCCTTTTGTGCCATGCGCAAATCAGGCAGTTCGGCATGCAACAGATCGTGTGACGTCTTGAAGCCGTGCCCTCGGCCTTCGAGGTGGGCCTGCCAGATGCAGTCCACCACGTAGATGTGGTTCAAGGTGCCGATCATGTTTTTGAACACCGAGACCCGCTCTTTGCTGACCTCACCCGGCGGCAGCGCGGCCAGGCTGTCAAAGAGGCGCTGATTGGCCCAGCGTTTGTAATCGGCAAGCATGCGGGCAGTGCGTACGTTGATCATCAGAGTTCTCCCATTAATGGGCGTAATTCCAAGCATAACCCGCATGGACAAGCGGCAGCGCAGCCGCTGATCATCGGTACACAGGTTATCCGGTCAGCGTTGCCACGACCCGATCGGCCAACGCCAGACAACTGGTCAGCCCCGGTGATTCGATACCGAACAAATTCACCAACCCCGGCACGCCATGCTCGGCCGGGCCGCTGATGACGAAGTCGGCGGCCGGTTCTGTCGGGCCGGTGATTTTCGGCCGGATGCCGCTGTAGGCCGGTTGCAGGCTGTCATCGGGCAGTGCCGGCCAGTAGCGGCGGATCGCTTGATAAAAACCGTCGGCGCGGCGTGGATCGACGCGATAGTCGATATGGTCGACCCATTCGACATCCGGCCCGAAGCGCGCCTGGCCGCCCAGATCGAGGGTCATGTGCACGCCCAGCCCGGCGCTTTCCGGGGCGGGATAGACCAGATGCCGGAACGGCGCCCGGCCGCTGTAACTGAAATAGCTGCCCTTGCACAATCGGGCCGTTGGCACATGCTGCGCCGGCAAGCCTTCAATCCGGCTCGCCACCTGCGGCGCGGACAATCCAGCGCAATTGATCAACTCGCGACAGCTCAAGGTCATGGGCTCGGCGCCGCCCATTTGCAGCGCGAACCCTTGTTCAATGCATCGAGCCGACACCAGCGGCGTGTGAAACGCCAACGACGCGCCACAAGCTTCGGCATCGGCCTGGAGCGCCAACATCAATGCATGGGAATCGACAATGCCGGTGGACGGCGACCAGAGCGCGGCAACGCAGGACAACGCCGGCTCAAGCTCCCGCGCCTGATCGGCGTCCAGCCATTGCAGGTCATCGACACCGTTGCGCCGACCGGCCTCAAGCAAGGTCTGCAAAGCCGTGCGCTGGTGGTCATCGGTGGCGACGATCAGCTTGCCCAGCCGTTGATAACCGACGCCGCGCTCCTCGCAGAAGGCGTACAGGCGTTGCTTGCCCTCCACGCACAATTGCGCCTTGAGGCTGCCATTCGGGTAATAGATACCGGCGTGGATCACTTCGGAATTGCGCGAACTGACGCCCACACCACTGCCCTCGCCCGCCTCGACCAGGATCACTTCGCGCCCGCTCATCGCCAGGGCCCTGGCGACTGCCAGCCCGACCACGCCGGCCCCGACCACCACGCATTCGATATCGACGCTCACCTGCCCTCCGCTTTCTGTCACGCCAGCCCTCGTTCCCGATAATCGATCAGGCTGGAGAATATCGCCAGCAGCCCGGCCATGACCACGAAGAAGATCAGCACCAGGAAGTACGAGCCGGTGAACTGCACGATCAGCCCGATCAGGATCGGCACGATCACCCCGGCCATGTTCCCGCAGAAGTTCATGGTGCCGGCCAGTACGCCGGTTTTCGAGGTGCCACCGAGGATCGAGGGAATGCACCAGTACATGCCGCACCAGCGAATAAAGAACATCGCCACGCAGAGCAGGCCGATCGCTTTGCTGGCCTCAGTCGCATACGCCACCGCCAGCATGCACACGGCCGCAATCAACGCCGAGCCGCTGAACATGCTGCGCATGACCAGGTTGGGCGAGGCGCCGCTGGATTTCCATTTATCCCCCAGATAACCACCGACCAGTTCACCGACGAACCCGCACATGAAGATCAGGAACGTCGCGCCGCCCATGCTCGAAATGTTCAGGCCGTGGGTCTGATGCAGGTAGCTTGGCATCCAGGTCAGCAAGCCATAGAACACGCTGAGGATGCAGCAGTAACCGGCGAACATCGCCAGTACCGAGCGGTCCTTGAGCAGTTCTTTGAGGGGAATGCTGGTCACCGCACCGGGTTGGCTGACTTTGGTGTTGCCTTCTGTGATGTGGGCCAGTTCCGCAGCGTTGACGCCGGGGTGTTCGCTGGGGTGGTTGCGAATGTATTTCCAGGCCAGCACACCCGCGAGCATGGTGCCGACACCGGCAATCACGAACGCGATGCGCCAGGAATCGAACCAGCCGATCAGCCCGGCAATAATGATCGCGCCAAACGCGCTGCCCAAGGGGGCGCCGCCGTCCACCAGCACCGCGCCGCGTCCGCGTTCATTGGGCGTCAGCCAGGCGCCGTTGAGTTTGGCGCCGGCGGGCATGATCGGGGATTCGGCGATGCCCAGGCCCATGCGGGTGATCAGCAATGTGATCCAGTTGTGCGCACCGGCTGCCAGGGCCTGGAAGGCGCCCCAGGCAACGGTCGCGATGACGATGACCCGGCGGGTCTGGTAGCGATCGAGCAGCATGCCGCCGGGAATCTGCATCAAGGCGTAGGACCAGAAAAACGCGCTGAGCATCAAGCCTTCCAGCGCCGGCGGAATCTGGAACTCGGCGGATATCAGCGGCAAGGCCACCGACAGCGAGGCGCGGTCGATGTAGTTGATGGCGGTCAGCAACAACATGATGAGGAAGATCCGCCAGCGCACGGTGGTGGGACGCTCGGTGGCGGACACGGCTGCCAGCCGCAGTGTTTCGGCACTCGGGTTGTTCATGAGGGGCGCTCTTATTGTTGTGGATACAAGCGGCCCAATGCCTGTCGGTCAAACACCGCATTCCCTGTGGGAGCGTCTTGACTGACTGGCACTGGGCAAGCGGGCTCCACTCTAATCACGCGCCCGACAGCTGAATAATGAGGGGATCTGATTGGGGGATCGCCACTCGTCATCCCCCGCCGGATTAGAACGTACCGGGGTAGCTGCCGCCGTCCAGCAGCAGGTTTTGCCCAGTGAGGAAACCGGCGTGGGCGCTGCAAATGAACGCGCAATAGGCGCCAAACTCGTCGGGCTGGCCGAAACGCTGGGCCGGAACGTGCTTGCGCCGCTGTTCGCTGATGCTTTCCAGCGTCGCACCATTGGCTTCGGCGGCGGCATTCAGGGTTTTGTGCAGGCGCTCGGTCTCGAACGGGCCGGGCAGCAAATTGTTGATGGTCACGTTGTGCCCGGCCAGCCGCGACTGGCGCGCGAGCCCGGCGATGAAACCGGTCAGCCCGCTGCGGGCACCGTTGGACAGCCCCAGCACATCAATCGGCGCTTTAACCGCACCGGAGGTGATGTTGACGATGCGCCCGAACCCACGCTCGGCCATGCCGTCGACGCAGGCCTTGATCAGCTCGATGGGCGTGAGCATGTTGGCGTCCAGCGCCTTCAACCAGTCTTCACGTTCCCAGTCGCGAAAGTCCCCCGGCGGCGGCCCGCCCGCGTTGTTGATCAGGATGTCCACCTGCGCGCAGGCCGCCAAAACCTGCTCGCGCACCACCGACTCGCTGATGTCCCCGGCCACCGTGCGCACTTCAATAGTGGGTGCCAGTTTGCGCAATTCGTCGGCGGCAGCCTGCAACGTTTCATTGCCACGGGCGTTGATCACCAGGTTGACGCCCTCCTTCGCCAAGGCCCGCGCACAGGCCAGACCCAGGCCCTTGCTGGCGGCGCAGACAATCGCCCAGCGCCCCGATATACCCAATTCCATGACGATGCTCCCGACAGTTCGAAAGCCTTACGTTACCACTGCACACCGGTTCGCCGGGGGATGACAAAGGGTGATCGCTGTATCAGACCTTTTCATTACCGGCCGCCTGCGGCGCTTATTACTGTTGCCCAAACCCGCCTGCGATCAGGTCCCGACGCGGACCGCCAAGGCTCGGTTTCCAGACCAATAAGAACCGGAGTAGCACATGAACCCGTTTCAGTTTTATTTCCCCACGACCTTGAAGAGCGGTAACGGCCTGGTGCGCCAGGCCGGTGCATTGCTCAAGCCCCATGTTCGAAAAAAACTGCTGGTGGTCACTGATGAAGGGCTGATGGCATCAGGCGTGATGGAAGGTTTTTTTGCCTCGCTGGCCGAAAGTGACATCGGTTATGAAGTGTTTTCCGGCGTCGAGCCCAACCCCACCACCGATGTGCTGGAGCGCGCCGTGGCGTTTCTGAAAAGCCACGATTGCGATTCAGTGATCGGCGTCGGTGGTGGCAGCAGTATCGACACCGCCAAGGGTGTGGCGGCGATGGCCACCAACCCCGGCAACATTCTCGACTACGAAGGGTACGACAAACTGCTGCACCCGCCGCTGCCGGTCTTTGCCATTCCGACCACCTCGGGCACCGGCAGCGAATGCACCGCGTCCACGGTATTCACCAACACCAAGACCCTGTTCAAGACCGTGATCATCAGCCCGGCGCTGTTTCCCAAACTGGCGATTCTCGACGCCGAACTGACGCTGAAATTACCGCCGTCGATCACCGCCGCCACCGGCATGGATGCCTTGACCCACGCCATCGAATCCTATGTGTCGAAGCAGGCCAACCCGGTCAGCCAGGCCCTGGCGCTGCAAGCGATCAAGATGATCTGCACGTACTTGCCCAAGGCGTTTTTCGCCGGTTCCGACCTGCATGCCCGGGAACAACTGCTGCTCGGCTCGTTCCTCGCGGGCGTCGCCTTCGCCCAATCGAAACTGGGCAACGTGCATGCGATCTCCCACACGTTCGGCGGCGTGTTCAACATTCCCCATGGCATCGCCAACGCCACGCTGCTGCCCTACGTCATTGAATACAACCTGCCGGCCTGCCCGGAGCTGTTCCGCGAGATCGCCATCGCCATGGGCGAGAACGTCGACGGCCTGAGCCCTGCCCGCGCCGGCCACAAAGTGGTGGAACACGTGGTGGCGCTGAACAAGGCCATCGGCATTCCCGACAACATCAAGGACCTGGGCGTGGACCTGGACTACATGCCGCAAATGGTCAGCGATTCCATGCGCAGCGGCAACGTCCTGGTCAACCCGCGCCTGACCACGGCCGCCGATATCGAACGGATCATCAGCCACGCCTTCCACGGCATTCATTCTTAAGAGACGTCCCCCATGTTTTATGAAATGCGCACCTACACCCTGCAGATCGGCAAGATGCAAACCTACCTTAAGCACTTCGAGGAAAACGGCCTGCCGGTGATCTCCCGCTACGCCACGCTGGTGGGCTGGTGGTACACCGAAATCGGCGAGCTGAATCAGGTGATCCATATCTGGGCCTACGAGAGCCTGGATGACCGAATCAAAAAACGCGCCGCGTTGTATCAAGACCCGGACTGGCTCGAAGGCTTCGTGCCGATCGCTTTCCCGATGCTGGAAAAAATGGAATCGAAACTGCTGATCGCGGCGGATTTCTCACCGATCAAGTAACCCCTGACCTGAAGCCATGCACAGAACCTGTGGGAGCGAGCCTGCTCGCGAATAGGGACTGTCAGTCAACATTTATGTGTCTGACACACCGCTTTCGCGAGCAGGCTCGCTCCCACAGGGGAACTGTGCAGGTCTGCCAATTCCAAGGACAACCCTCATGTGCGACCACAATCCCAATAACACCGCCACCGACCGTTCTCCTGATATCAAGGCCTTGCTCGAAGGCCTGCCCACCAACTGGGGAAAATGGGGGCCGGACGATGAAGTCGGCGCCCTGAATTACCTGCAGAGCGCGGAAATCCTGCGGGGTATCGCCGCCGTGCGCCAAGGCAAGACTTTCACCCTGCAAGTGCAGATCGGCCATCCCAAGGGCGAACCTTTGTGGCCCGGCCGACGTCCGTCGATGCGCGTCAATGTGCTGGACAAGGGGCACTTCCTGGCCGGAAAAACCCACTTCGACGGCCACGTGGAATACGCCGACGATGTGATCTTCATGCACCTGCAAGGCTCGACCCAATACGACGCATTGGGCCACGTCTGGCACGACAACAAACTGTGGAACGGCTACGACGCCATGAGCACCATTGGCAGCATGGACAAGGCCAGCATCCTGCCGATTGCCGAGCGCGGGATTGTCGGGCGCGCGGTGCTGATCGACATGGCCCGCCATCGCGGCAAGTCAGTGCTGGACAAGGGCGAGACGTTCAATCACCTGGACTTGCTGGCAGCAGCGAAAGCCCAGGGCATCGAGATCCAGAAACGCGACATCCTGATCATCCGCACCGGCTGGATCGGCTCGTTCTATGAGCGCGAGCCGGAAGAATTCTACAAGGACTTTGCCGAGCCGGGACTGACCTTCAGCCGCGAGCTGGTGGAATGGTTTCACCAGATGGAAATCCCCAATCTGGTGACTGACACCATGGCCAACGAAGTGGCGGTCGACCCGAGTTCCGGCGTGCTGATCCCGCTGCACAATGCCTTGATGCGCAACCTCGGCGTGACATTCACCGAGGTGGCATTGCTCGACGAGCTGGCCAGCGATTGCGCCGCGGACGGCCAGTGGCAGTTCCTCTACACCGCCGCGCCGCTGAAGATCGTCGGCGGTACGGGCGCACCGGTAAATCCCATTGTGATCAAGTAACCGGCGTCTGCTGCAGTTCGTTGATCAGCAGGGTCGCCGCCGGCGGCAAGTCGGCGCCGGCCCGGCTGATCACGCCATAGGGCTCGATCAAGGCACGCATCGACACGGGCAGCTTCACCAGCAAGTCGAACTGTTCGCAGAACGTTGCGACTTCCACCGGAATCACCGCCAACAAGGTCGGGTCCTGTTGCACCAACAGAATGGTGGCGAAGGTCGACGAGGTTTCCAGCGGATAACGCGGAATCTCCAGCCCCGCTTCATGCAGTTCCCGCTCCAGGGCCTGGCGCATCGGCATGTCCTTGGGATAGACCACCCAGCGATAATCGCTCAACTGCGACAGCTGCAAATCATGCGCGCCGGCCAGCGGATGGTCCTTGCTGGCGACCACCGCCAAAGGCTCATCGCTCAGCTCGATGCAGTCGTAGGCGTCCGAGCGCAAGCCAACGCTGGTGCGACAAATCGCCAAATCCAGCCGCCCCTGATCCAGTAATCCGAGCAAGGTGGCGCTGGTGTTCTCCACCAGTTCGATGGACAGCTCCGGTTGCTTGAGGCGCAACTCAGTCAGGGCCCGGGTCAGCAGCGGCACGGCGCCCATGATCACCCCCACCGACAATCGCCCGCCTTGACCTTGCAGGATGCTGAGCATTTCCTCGCGCAGGTGTTCCACGTCGCTGTAGATCAGCCGGGCGTATCGAATCATGCAACGGCCCATTTCGTTGGCCACCAGGCCGGTGGGCAGACGCTCGAACAGCGGCATGCCGAGCAACGACTCGACCTCATGCAGCGCCTTGGTGGCGCCGGATTGTGAAATCGAAATGTGCTCGGCAGCCTTGTGCAGCGAGCCGCGATCTTCCAGGGCGATCAGCAACCGCAGTTGTTTGAGGCGCAGGCGCGAAGCAATGCTGGCAAGTGACGGAACCCTATCCATGTGTGGTGTACTCGATTCAAGGGACATACAAATGACAACAACGGGCCAGGCGATGAGTGTTCGTCATCACCGGGCCCGTTGTGGGCGAACAGTCGCTGTCAGTGAATAGCGACCGGGTTGATGTTGACCTGGGTCGAGCCCTTGTACAGCGGCTGTCCGAGGACAAACATGAACTCCCACGCCTTGTCCCGCACCAGCGCGCGGCTGTCGATCAGCTCCAGGTTGTAGATGCCGTTCTTGGCCAGCATGAACTGGTTGACCGGGAATTCCTGGCCGTCTTTGGCCGGGTAGATTTCAGACGCCCAGGTATCGCCGCCGAACGCGACGATCTGTTTATCCGCCAGCCACTTGGCCGCAGCCATGCCGATGCCCGGTTCCACGGCGAGGAATTTTTCGTTGTCCTTGCCCAGCAGTTCCAGCCAGCCGGTATTGAACAACACCACGTCACCCTTCTGAATGGTGATGCCTTGCAGGTCCAGCGCCTTCTGAATGTCGGCGACGCTGAACTCGGTTTTCTCCGGCACGATCGCGCTGCCGTACACCGCCGTCATGTCCAGCACCACGCCACGGGTGACGATCGGCGGCACTTTTTCGATGCCGAGTTTTTTCACCCCTTCCACGGTCACAAAGTCCGCCGCGCGGTTGCCGTTGTAATAGACGTTATCGATGCCGATGTGGCCGATGCCGTTGAGCTGGGTGCCGACGCCGGTCCAGCCCACCACCAGTTCATCGTTGAAGGTGAATTTGTTCGGCCCCATGGTGGTGCCGCCCGCTTCGCCCGGCTGGATGTTGGTCAGATGAAAACTGCGATGACGAAAGGCCGGCAGGGTCTTGTCGATGGGCACGGCCAAGGGGTAGGTTTTACCGGTTTTGATCAGCTTCGCGGCGTTGATCACCGACTCGGCATTGAGCAGGTTCAGCGCACCGATTTCATCGTTGGCGCCGTACTTGGACGGGTACCATTTTTCGGCTTCTGCTGCGTGTGCAGCATTGAAGGAAAACAACAGGGCAAACGGCAGTATCAATCGATTCAGCATGAGGGGGTCCTTGTCTGATTGCAGTGGACCCAAGGTACGCAGCCCGTCTGTGGGGAAACAGACAGGTACGGGCAATACAATTGTTCTGGATATTCACGAGTGTGGTTCGCGCCAGGGCATGGACAAAAAAAGGGCGCTCATGACGAGCGCCCGTTTCTGCCCAATTAGCTGAGTCACCCAGCCGCTCTGTTTTCAGGCAGTAGTCAAATGACTACCGCAGCCCCTGAGGTCAGTCGCGCATATCTCGCCGGGAACTTGGCTTGATCGCTGTCAGCCGTAGGACTGTTCAGGGTTACCGGCTGCCAGTGCATCGGCGCGGTTGGCTGCCGGTGGATAGATCCATTGGGTGTTGATCATGCGCTTGCGGGCCTTGCCTTCGTCGTGGGTCAGCAGCACCTGGCGGTCCCAGCCTTCGGTGTACACGGCGCCCCATTCGCCCAGGTCCAGGCAGGTGGCATAGAACGGCTGACGGTATTCGAGGGTCGGCGCGCCCACCAGATCGGCGGCCACGTTATGCCCGGCATAGCGACCCATGAAAATCGCGTGTTGGCAGGACATCAGCGCGTAATGACCTTCATCGTCGGTCAGCGCCATGGCCACATCGCCAGCCGCGAAGACGTGCTCGGTGCCGACCACACGCAGGTCGCCGGTGACTTCGACACGCCCCTGGCGGTCCAGTCGGGACGATACCTGCGACGTCAGGCCACTGGCGAGCATGCCGCCGGTCCAGATCACGGTTTTGGCGTTGATTCGCTTGCCGGCAGCGGTCAACACACCACTTTCGTCAATGGCGACCACCCCGGAACCGACCTGAAACTCGATGCCCATCGACGCCAGCGCTTCGATGATAATCGGCCGCGGGCTCGGGCCCAGATCCGGACCGATCTCGTCGGCTCGCTCGACCACGATGATCTTGAATTGGGCATCCGGACCATGGAGGGTGCGCAGGCGTTCCGGCAATTCGGTGGCCACTTCCAGCCCGGTGAAACCACCCCCGACCACCACGATCGTATCGCGCGCAGGCGACGCGGGCAGATCGGCCAGTTCCGCCAGGTGCCGGTCGAGTTTGACCGCGTCGGACAACTGATCCACGGCGAAGGCATTTTCCAGCAGGCCCGGCACCGGAGGCCGATTGAGCTTGCTGCCGCTGGTCAGCACCAGGCGATCATAGGGCACGGCGATGTGACGACCATCGGCGGTGCGTGCATGCACGAAACGCGCGCTGGAGGTGTCGATGCGCTCGACTTCGGCCTCGATGAAGTTGACCCCCGCCGCTTCCAGCAATGGCAGCAACGGCGCGCTCATTTCGTGTGGGGCGTGTTCATGCAGGCGCGGGCGAATGACGATTTCCGGTTTCGGGGAAATCAGGGTGATTTCGACGTCTTCGGATTTGCCGTTGATATCCAGCACACGAGCCGCGCCCAAGGCGCTCCAGACACCGGCGAAACCGGCGCCGACGATCAATATTTTCCGGGACATGATTGCTACCTTCGATTCTAGTTATGGAGGCAGACAGAGAGCGACTGTCTGGGGTACAACCAACTGCCGATGGTAGGGTTGAACTTTGCCGGGCCAAATGACATAAAACCCTGAAATCCTGACAGCCGACCAATTGCGATAACGCTTATACCGTTTGCGAATTATGATTATTCCAACTCGCTGATTCAGAAGCCTATGAACGATATCGCCAGCATTTCCGATTGCCCCGCACCTGCGCCCGACCAACCGCGTTTGATCGTGTTCCTCGCCTACCCCGAAATGGGCCTGCTGGACTTGACCGGCGCACAAACCGTGTTCTGGGCCGCCTCCCGCTATTTGAACAGCAGCAATCTGCCCGGCTACCGGTTGCAAACCGCCAGCCTGACCGGCGGCCTGATTTACACCGCCGAGGGCCTGGCCGTCGATACCGTACCGGTGAGCGATTTCGCCGACCAATCGATCGACACGCTAATCGTCCCCGGTGCGCCAGCCATCGTTCTGGCGATGAACAACTCCCTGAACCTGGTCGACTGGCTCAAAGAGGCGTCGACCAAGGCCAGGCGTACCGCCTCGGTGTGCAGCGGCACGTTCCTGCTGGCCCAGGCTGGCTTGCTCGATAGCCGACGTGCCGCCACCCACTGGGCGATGTGCGACCTGCTCAAGGAGCGCTTCCCGTCGATCGAAGTCGACAACGATGCGATCTTCGTTCAGCAAGGTTCGGTCTGGACTTCGGCGGGCGTCAGCGCCGGTATCGACCTGGCACTGGCGTTGGTCGAAGAAGATGGCGGACGGGAAGTGGCGTTGCTGGTGGCGCGGGAAATGGTGGTGTTTCTCAAGCGGCCCGGTGGCCAGGCCCAGTACAGTCAATTGCTGCAAGCGCAAACCAGCGAAGGCGCCGCTTTCGACGACTTGCACTTGTGGATCTCGCAGAACCTGGCGGGCGAAAACCTCACGGTCGAGACACTCGCGCAACAGGTGCAAATGAGCCCGCGAAACTTTGCCCGGGTCTACAAACTCAAGACCGGCCGCACCCCGGCCAAAGCCGTGGAAGTACTGCGCGTTGAGGCCGCCCGGCGGCTGTTGGAAGACTCCGGGCGCAACATCGATCAAATCTCCCGGCTGTGCGGGTTTGGAGATGAAGAACGGATGCGCCTGACTTTTCAGCGCAACCTCGGTGTCTCGCCGAGGGACTATCGCAACCGCTTTTCGCGGTGAATGGGCCGCTCGAAGGCGGCCCGACAGGATGCCCCCCGATCCACTGTGGGAGCGGGCTTGCTCGCGAAGACGGCCCGACAGCCGACCAATTTCTCCCGGATGTACCCAGATCAACGGTGGGAGCTGGATTGACTGCGATGACTCCTTGGCAAACGCACACAGTTTTCAACCAGGCCGGCCGGTAGGCCGCCTCGCTTTTGCTTGTGCGGTACCCGCCCCCTCACGCCCTGAGCCTCTCCGTCAACCTGTGCCTACCTCCATCGGCGCCTCTATCAACATTGATCCGCGCCGCCCAGTGGGAAAGCACCAGGCTCAACGCCAGGTAAATAATCGCCAGCAGGAAGTAGATCAGGTTGGTCTGGTAGGTCTCGCTGATCAGCATCCGCGCCTTGAAGGTCAACTCCGGGACTGCCGCTGCCGAGGCCAGGGAGGTGTCCTTGAGCAAGCCGATCGCGAAGTTGGCCATCCCCGGAATGGCGACGTGCGCCGCGAAGGGCTGAACACCGTGCCCAGGACTGATGACGCATCGACAGGGAACTCCTGACCACCACAGCGCATCCTAAATAATGTGGTACTTCCTTTACGCTTCACGCTTTCGGAGGACACCGTCATGCGCCGTCTGTTTCTCATCTCTTCGCTAGTGCTTTGCTTGCCCTTTGGTTCGGCCATGGCCGATGTGGATGCAGGCGATGTCGCCACCTCGGCGGGGCTTTCCGCGTCCCTGTATTCGACCTTCAAGGATGACAAAATGGTGATTCCCGCCCGGGATGACGCCACCACCTTCGTCGCCAGTGGCGGTACGATTCGCGGCGTTTACCTGGAATCGTTTTTAAATCAGGTTCGACAAGATCACCCCGGCCTCCAGGCCAGTGACGAAGAGCTGGCCAGAGCCATCCTCGTCCAGGAAGGCGTTGCTGCGGGTCAATAAGCGCTGAAGAGAGGCGGTGGGGCTCGTGAAACCGAGATAGCGTTTCCAGCCCTGCCTTGCTTGCGCACTACCGCTCAATGGTAGGGGACAAGCGCGCCCACCCGGCCACCAGCTGCGCACTGATGCTGACCCCGCCGCACACCACAATCACCACGTCATGGGCCTCGGCAATCGCCGGGTGGTCCAGGTAGGCCACCGCCAACGAAACGCCGCAAGCCGGCTCGACCAATTGACGCAGGTCGCTGGCATAGCGAACCACGCCCATGATTGCCTCCTCATCACTGAGCACCACGCACTCGTGGGTAAAGTCGAGGATATGCTGCACCGGCCATGCGGCCACTTGAGCGGCGCCGAGCGACGTGGCGACGGTGTCGATCCGGGGCAGTCTGACGGGATGTCCGGCAGCGACAGCGGCGGCGAAGGACGCCGCGCCTTGGGTTTCGCACGTAATGATCCGGCATTCCATGCGGTCGTGCCGGATCAATCCCGTGAGGATGCCCGCCAACAAGCCCCCGCCGCCCACCGACGTCACGAGCGCATCGACCTGAGGACAATCCTCGAGAATTTCATCGATCATCGTGCTGTGCCCTTCCCACAACACCGGGTGATCGAAAGCGGGTATGTATTCGGTGTCCGCGCCCTGTGCCAGTTCTTTCGCCCGTTGATTCGCGTCGTCCCAGACCTTGCCATGGACGATCACCTGAGCACCGGTTTTGCTGATCCTGGCGCGGGTGGTTTCAGGGGTGGTGCTGGGCACTACGATGCAGGCTTTGAGGCCAAGACTGGCGGCGGCCACGGCAGTGGCGAACCCGGCATTGCCGCCGGAAGGACAGACCACCTTGCGTTTGCCCTGCGCCGCGGCCTGACTGCACAACAGGCCCATGCCGCGCAGTTTGAACGAACCGCTGGGCTGGAGGTTTTCCAGTTTGAGCCAGATGCGTCGGGTCGGGGTCGATAAACCTGGATGCAGAATCAGGGGTGTTCTGATGTGCAGCATGCTGGGCTCCCTTTGGCAGCACCGGTTGGTCGAGGTTTCAACCAACCAATGCCGAGCGGTCCTTCTTCAAGCTTAGTTCACCCTGCCCCCTGGCCTGTCGTCTCAGCGATAACGCGGTGCCGCCGTGGAGTTGCCGAACAACCCGGAGAGCGTCTTGCGCTGGCTTTCATAACGATCCCACTGCTCGCCGTCGTGCAGGCCGGGAATGGTCACCACTTCGCCTTGCGCCAACCCTGCCAGCGCGGCATCGACCATATCCTGGGCGGACATCACGATGTCTTGCGGCAGGTTTTCCACCGGGTTGCCGGCCTCGCTCCAGAAGTCAGTGGCCGTGGCGCCGGGCAATACGGCCTGGACGCGGATGCCCTTGTCGGCCAATTCATGGTGCATCGATTGGCTCAGGCCGAGGACGAACGCCTTGGTCCCGCCGTAGACGCCGTTGAGGATTTCCGGCGCGATGGCGACGATCGAGGAGATGTTGATCACGGTCCCGGTCCCACGCGCGACGAAGCCTGGCACCACCGCGTAAGCCAACCGCATCAAAGCCGTCACGTTTAGGGTGATCATGTCTTCCATGTCATCCACGGGGCTGCCGAGCAAAGGCATCACGGCGCCGACCCCGGCGTTGTTGACCAGCAAGGTGATGCTCGCGTCGCGGCGCAGAATGTCTTCGACCCGCCGCAAGTCGGCCTTGTCTTTCAGATCGGCGGCGACCACTTCCACGGCGCGGCCGGTTTCGTTGCTCAGGTGATTGGCCAAGGACTCCAGTTTAGAGCGACTGCGGGCTACCAGAATCAGGTCGTAACCCTGTCGGGCGAGACGGTCGGCATACACCGCGCCAATGCCGGAAGAAGCGCCAGTGATCAGTGCGGTACCTTTGGATGAGAGAGCCATGTTCAGTTTCCTTCACAGTGAGGCGATACGCTCGCCGGGTGTGAACCGTTATAAATGGACTCACGCTTGTCTCAAATGACGTTTAAAGTACGTTTTTCGGACACAACCTTTCGAGGACCTATCGATGACTTCCGTAGCGTTTGTGGTTTTTGAAGGTTTCCAGTCCATGGCGCTGGCGGCCATGCCGGTGTTCGAGTACGCCAACTTCAGCGCCGGCGAAGCACTTTATGAGGTCTGTGTGCTGTCCGAGGACGGCCGCACTTTGCGCGCTTCCGGTGGCCTGAGCGTGGGAACCGAAGCGTTCGACGAGCGGGTGTTCGACACGGTGATCGTGGTCGGCGGCGATGCCATCCTCGAACAGGCACCGGCCGGCGTGCTGAGCTACCTGCGCAACAGCGTTAAAACCGCGCGGCGCACCGCATCGATTTGCTCCGGGGCCTTTGTGCTGGCTCAGGCCGGTTTGCTCGACGGACGCCGGGCGACCACGCATTGGGCTTACGCGCGGGAACTGCAGGCGCGGTTTCCGTCGATCAAGGTCGAAGAAGATCGCATCTACGTCATCGACGGTTCGATTTGGACCTCCGCCGGGATGACTGCTGGAATCGACCTGGCACTGGCCATGGTCGAAAAGGATCACGGCGCCCAACTGGCCCGCTCCGTGGCGCAGAAACTGGTGATGTACCAACGTCGCGCGGGCGGCCAGTCGCAACACTCGGCGCTGCTGGAGCTGGAACCGAAATCCGACCGCATTCAAACCGTCCTTGGCTATGCACGGGAACACCTGACCGAGACGTTGTCGGTGGACAAACTGGCGGAAGTTGCACGCCTCAGTCCTCGGCAATTCAGCCGGGCCTTTCGTGCGGAAACCGGCCAATCGCCGGCCAAGGCTATCGAGAACCTGCGGCTGGAAGCCGCGCGGCAGATGCTGGAACGCGGGCGCCTGACCCTCGATCAAATTGCCGAAGAGTCCGGTTTCAGCGACTGCCGGCGCATGCGCGAAGCCTTCCTTAGAGCATTCGGTCAGCCGCCGCAGGTGATTCGGCGTAATGCGCGGTCAGCGTAGAACTGCCCCTTTAAATGTGGGAGCGGGCTTGCTCGCGAAGGGGCCATCACATCCAACATTGATGTTGACTGATCCGCCGCTTTCGCGAGCAAGCCCGCTCCCACCTTTAGATTTTGTGTAGGGTCATCAGCCCATCGGTGTCTACGCGGATGATTACCGAGTCATAGCTGGCGAGTGTTGCATGCCGCGTCTCGATCGGATGAACGTGAGTCGACGTCATCACAATCAAATCGGCGCCCGCCGCTTCGGCCGCGAGAATGCCCACCGGGGCGTCTTCGAAGATCAGGCAGTCGCCAGGCTCGACACCCAGCCGCTTGGCCGCCAGTCGATAACCTGCAGGGTCGGGTTTGCCAGCGCTGACATCTTCAGCCGTGACCATCACCTCAGGCTCTGGAATCCCCGCCGCCGCCATCCGCCGCAACGCCAACGCCTTGGGCGCAGAGGTCACGATGGCCCATTGGTTGGCGGGTAGCGACTTCAGGAAGTTCGCCGCGCCGATCACCTCGATAATCCCCTCGACATCTTCAATTTCCGCCTCGGTGATAAACGCCGCTTCAGCTTCGGCATCCACTCCGGGCAATGCCAGACGATTGATGGTGTCGATGGCCCGCACACCATGGATGGTCGGCAGGAACGACTCGACATCCACGCCGTGGCGCTCGGCCCAGGCAGCCCAGATCCGCTCGGCGGCGGCGATGGAATTGAGGACGGTGCCATCCATGTCGAACAGAAAGGCGCGGTATGAGGTGTTGAAGACGGATTTGTGGGCAGACAAAGGTGAGCATCCTTCTCGCAAGGGCCAGTCGGGTTTTCGAGCAATGTAGCATTTGCGAGGTGACTGAGTTCAAACCTGCACGCGACGTGTTCAGCCGACCGTCTTCGACTTCAAGGCGCCTTCCACACAATCCAGCAGTTGCCCAAGCGCCCAGGGTTTCTTGATGAACGATACCGGGTGCCTGACACCGGAAGTCTCGGGGGTTTCGAAGCCGGACATGATCATGATCGGTTTGTCCGGCCAGCGATCACCGAACAGGTTGGCCAGATCCGCGCCATTGAGTTTGCCGGGCATGGTGATATCCGTGAGTAAGAGACGGACGCTGTCGGAGTGTTGCTCCAGGTACTCAGATGCGGCGTCTGCACTGGTTTGCGGCTGAACCACAAAGCCTTCATCCTGAAGAATTTCGCAGAGAAACTCCAGGATCAGCGGATCGTCTTCCACCACAAGAATCAACCCGCCAGGAAGCGACTCGCCTGTCGTCGTTACTGGACTCATGACTGTGCCACTCCCTGATCTGCGTAAATGATTTCGCGGGCTCAAATCCGCTGCTTACAGGTATGAGCAGCGGACTTCGTGGAAATTCATTTTTGATGCGGGGAGAACACGAATCAGCCGAATTGCACGCTGTGGGATACAATGCCGCCCCCTTCAAATTGCCGACTCTGCCCGATGAACTCAGACGCCCTCTCCGTCCTCCACGACCATTTGCTGAAGGCCCTGGCAACAGCCCCGGAAGAAACCCGCCGGCTGTTCCACGGGCGCGGTCGCTGCTGGCCGGGGCTGGAGCAATTGACCGTCGATTGGTTGCAGGGTGTGGTGCTGGCCTCGCTGTTCAAGGAGCCTGAAGCCTCGCAACTGGACGCGTTGAAACAGCGGTTGATGGAAGTCACTCAGTCATCCGAGTGGGTGACATCCGGCGCGCACACCTTGGCGTTGCAACATCGCTACCTGCTGCAGAGCACCACCGAATGGCTGCTCGGGGACGTCATCGAGGAAATGACCATCACTGAAGGCGGCCTGAACTATCGGGTGGACCTGGGCCGCAAACAGAACACCGGCCTGTTCCTCGACATGCGCTACGGCCGCGATTGGGTGCGGGCCAACGCTGAAGGAAAGCGAGTGTTGAACCTGTTCGCCTACACCTGCGGCTTCTCGGTGGCGGCCATCGAGGGCGGTGCAACGCACGTGGTCAACTTGGACATGTCCAGCCCGGCCCTGAGCCGTGGCCGCGAGAATCACCGACTCAACGGGCACGACCTGGGCAAGGTCAGTTTTCTCGGCCACGACCTGTTCAAGTCCTGGGGCAAGGTGATTGGCAAGGGGCCTTATGACCTGGTGATCATCGACCCGCCGTCGTTTCAGAAAGGCAGCTTTTTGCTGACCAAAGACTACCAGCGCGTGTTGCGCCGTCTGCCGGAACTGCTCAGCCCTCAGGGCACCGTGCTGGCCTGCATGAACGACCCGGCCTTCGGTGCGGATTTCCTCATCGACGGCGTTACCCGCGAAGCACCGAGCCTGCACTTTGAACAGCGCCTGCAAAACCCGCCGGAGTTTCCGGATGCCGATGTGGAGTGCGGGTTGAAGGCGCTGGTGTTCCGGCAGTAAGACCGAGTCGTTACCTTCGCGAGCAAGCCCGCCCCCACAAGGGATTTGCTGTGCGCCAACTCCATCAACGCGGCTGCAACACCAAGGCAAACAGCTCGCCATGCCCGTTCACATTGAGCTTGTGGTAGAGATTGCGCCGGTGCACTTTCACCGTTTCCGGGGAGATGCTCAGTTGCTGGGCAATGGCTTTGCTTGAGAACCCCTGAAGAATCAGGCGAGCGGTCTCGACTTCGCGCACCGTCAAACGTGCGTCGAAGCGATCGAGCAGGCTCGCCAGGTCACCGGCCAGTGCTTCGGCGGCCGGACCTTCCGGAGGCATGAATTGCAGGTGACGGCGCATCGCCGCCAGCACCCAGTCACGCACGCAAATCAGACGGCCCTGCTCTTCAAGGCTGAAGCGCGTCGAGCGACCCAGGGACAAACCAAGCACCGCGCCGTCGACGTTGACCATAAACTGCAACTCGTCCGCGCCCACCACGCTGCGGAAATAACTCAGGTAGTACTCGCTCTGTTGGAACTGGTCGGGAGCCACCGATTCCAGGCTGTGCAAACCGTCGGCAATGCCGGCGCAAACGGCGTGATAAAACGGATCGAGCAGGTACATGCCGGCGCGGTAGTCCGCCAGTTCCTCATGCTCGTCGCCGCTACCCTTGGAATCGAAATCGATCAGCAGGCGTGGCACTCGCCCCGCCCGCATCACCGCGACCAGCGCGTTGTCCAGCGGCACCAGCAAACGCAGGGTATCCACCAGCGCGCGCCAGAAGCCGTCCTGACCCAACGCAGCAAAGACCCGCGCCAGTCCCTGGTGCACCGGTAACTCTTTCAACAACGCGTCCACGCACTACCCCTTTCGAGTAACCCATGATGGGAATGGGTGAGCAACCTGCCTGCCGATACGCTGCAAGCACCTGTTCATCACCGGCCTGCAGCAGGCCAGGAGTGCCGCATCATGAGTCGTCCCCGTCAACAGATCAATCTTGGACTGAGCGCCTGTTTGTGCGCCTCGCTGTCGGCCGTTGCCGCCGACGGCCCCACGGTTCACGTCTACAACTGGTACGACTACATCGGCCCGACGACCCTGCAGGACTTCAAGCGTGACACCGGTATTCAGCCGGTCTACGACACCTTCGACAGCGCTGAAGTGCTGGAAGGAAAATTGCTCACCAGCCGCAGCGGATATGACGTGGTGGTGGCCAGTAACTTCAGCCTGCCGACCCTGATCAAGGCCGGTGCAATTGCGCCACTGCCCCGTGATCGGTTGCCGGACTTCAAAAACATGGACGCCGACCTGTTGGCGAAACTGGCCAACAACGATCCGGGCAATCAGTACGCCGTGCCCTACCTGTGGGGCACCAACGGCATCGGCTACAACATCGACAAGGTACGCGCCGTGCTGGGCGACAAGGCGCCGGTGGATTCCTGGGACCTGGTGTTCAACGAAGACAACCTGGCCAAGCTCGGCGAGTGCGGCGTGGCCATGCTCGACTCGCCCGCCGAGATGCTACCCGTCGCCCTGCACTACCTGGGCCTGCCGCCCAACAGCACCAATCCCGAGGACTACAAAAAAGTCGAAGCGCTGTTGCTCAAACTGCGCCCGCACATCGCCTACTTCAACTCGTCGAAGTTCATCAGCGATCTGGCCAACGGCAACATCTGCGTTGCGGTGGGTTGGTCCGGCGCGATGCTGGAAGCCAAGACCACCGCCGAGCAGGCGGGCAATGGCGTGAAGATCGCCTACAGCTTGCCGAAGGAAGGCGCGCCGGTGTGGTTCGACACGTTGGTGCTGCTCAAGGACGCGCCACATCCGGAACAGGGCCTGGCCTTCATCGACTACCTGATGCGCCCCGACGTCATCGCCCCGGTGACCGATCACTTGTCCTACCCCAATGGCAACCGCAACGCGACGTCGCTGGTGGCCGAGGCGACCCGCTCCAACCCTGCCGTTTACCCGCCGGCCGAGGCCATGGCCAAGCTGTTCACCCTCGAACCGCTGCCGAAGGCGACCGAGCGTGTGCGCACGCGGGTCTGGAGCAAAGTGAAAAACGGCCAGTGAGTTAAACGCAATCCCTGTGGGAGCGAGCTTGCTCGCGAAAGCGGTGCACCCGACAACATTAATGTCGACTGACACTCCCTCGTCGCGAGCAAGCCCGCTCCCACAGGTTGCGCATCTTGGCCTGAGCCCCGCATTTTTCTGCCACAAATCAACGATGAGAAAACACATGAAACCACGTGCCCGCGACCTGAACATCCAGTTCGGCCAACTGCAACCCGGCCCGCTCAACGCCATCACCGACGTACCCGGCGTCCGGGTCGGCCACAGCAATGTGCGAGGACGCACCGCCAACGGCCGCGACATCCTGACCGGCGTCACCCTGATCGAGCCGCGCGCCGGTTCTACCAGCCTGCAACCGTGCTTCGCGGGCGTTCATGTGCTCAACGGCAATGGTGACGCCACGGGTCTTGAGTGGATTCGCGAGGCCGGTCTGCTGACCAGTCCGATCGCCTTCACCAACACCCACAGCCTGGGCGTGGTGCGCGATGCGCTGGTGGTGCTGGACCGCGAGCAGCAACCCGATGACGGACGACTGTATTGGAACATGCCGGTGGTGCTGGAAACCTTCGACGGCCTGCTCAACGACATCAACGGCTTTCACGTGAAGCCCGAACACGTGACCGAAGCCTTGCGCTCGGCGGTGAGCGGCCCGGTCACCGAAGGGTCGGTAGGTGGCGGCAGTGGCATGATCTGCCACGAATTCAAGGGCGGCATTGGCACCGCTTCGCGACGTCTGGACCCGGCTCAGGGCGGCTGGACGGTCGGCGCCATCGTTCAGGCCAACCACGGCATTCGTAACGAATTGCGCGTCGATGGTTACCCGGTCGGACGCTACATGGAAAAGGCTGACTCGCCGTTCCTCAAAGCGTCCCTGCCCCATCCGGGGATGGGTTCGATCGTCGTCTGCCTGGCCACCGATGCACCGCTGTTGCCGCACCAGTGCACTCGCCTCGCGCAACGTGCCAGCCTCGGCCTCGCCCGCACCGGCGGCGGTAACGAAGACCACAGCGGCGACATCTTCATCGCTTTCGCCACCGGCAACCACGTGCCGCCAGCCGCTTATGAAGCCAAGCGCGCGCCGACGTGCGACAACCTGAGCATGGTCAACAACGACCACATCAGCGAGTTGTTCCTCGCCGCCACCGAAGCCGTGGAAGAAGCGATCATCAACGCCTTGCTGGCCTCCGATACGGCTGAAGGCAATGGCCATGCAGTGCCGGGGCTGGATGCCGGGACGCTGCTCAACGCATTGCGTCAGGCTGGCTGGCCGGGCGAACAGGTATAGCCGAATCAAGGTGACTGGATGCCGCAAAGAGCGCACGACCCAAGGCTCGCGCGGTATCCAGATGAATCGCTGGATCCTGGGTTTCCGATTCGAGCAGCAGTTGGGACGTGATCACACGTGCGCCGCAATACTCAAAAATCCCATGATCAATCTGCGTCTTCATGGCCTCGGCATAACCGTGGCGGGCAAAGGTTCCCGCGTCCGCACCACCTACTCCGACCAGGTGAACCCGCAGATGGCCAAGCTTCTTCTCCAGCGTGTCGGCAGTGAAATCGAACGCCCAGCCGTTGGAGAACACCCGATCGATCCAGCCCTTGAGCAACGCCGGCATCGACCACCAGTAGACCGGATAGACCAGCACAATGGCATCGGCGCGCTCGATCCGCGCCTGCTCGGCCAGCACATCCGCCGGGGGCTGCGCCTCCCGGTGATGGACCGCCAGATCAGCGGGACCGAATCTCGGCTCGAATCCTTCGGCCCACAGATCGGCGATTTCAAACGTGTTGTCGGAATCCCCCAGCGACAGGCCTGCAGCAATCTGTGCAGCGAGGCTATGGGTGAGCGAACGGGGATCGTGATGAGCCACAACGATAAGCGCGTGCATGCTTGAAACTCCTGATTGAGAGCACAGGACGGACCTTATATACTCTTGGTAAGTTACGAACAGTAAGTTACTTTTGGTACATAGCCATGTCAACCACAGAAATAACCGAACCAGATTCCAGCCCTCAGCCGCGCCGACGGATGTCGCGGGAGGATCGTCAACGCCAGTTGCTGGATGTCGCCTGGCAACTCGTCCGGGAGGAAGGGACGGACGCCTTGACCTTGGGCCGTCTCGCCGAACAGGCCGGGATCACCAAACCGGTGGTTTACGATCACTTCAGCACGCGACCCGGGTTGCTGGCGGCGCTCTATCAAGACTTCGACGCCCGCCAGACAGCGCTGATGGATGCAGCGCTTCAGAGCAGCGAAGCGACGTTACCCGGCACCGCCAAGGTGATCGCTTCGTCCTACGTCGACTGCGTGCTGCTTCAGGGCAGCGAAATTTCCGGCGTCATCGCGGCACTGGCCAGTTCGCCGGAACTGGAGAAGATCAAGCGCGAATACGAAGCGATTTTCTTGAATAAGTGCCGAACCGCGCTCTCCCCCTTCGTGGGCACGGGTGAAATCCGGGCTGCAGGACTGCGGGCGATGCTCGGTGCGGCGGAAGCCTTGTCCAACGCGGCGGCGAATGGAGAAATCACTGCCGCGCAGGCACAGGACGAACTGTTTGAAACGATCGTCGGGATGGTTGCAAGAAGTGCCGGAAAGGTCGCTGGGGGCGATGCGTGACTCAGCATTCGACTAGCGGTACTTGAGTGCAAAACCCCATCTTTCTACGATATTTCTACGCAGCCGCTTGTTTGTTCAAGCCGTTGCGTAAGTGGTGAGTGAACTGAACCCCTAATCAAGCTCGCCACTTGTTTCACGCGCATCTTGAGCCTCAAGGGCTCTACTTCCTCCCCATCAAAGAGCGTTGAGGCTCTTTTTTAACTGCGCGATTTCCAGACAATAAAAAGCCCGGCATTGACCGGGCTTTGTGCTTTCTCAACACCATTGAAATCCCCTGTGGGAGCGGGCTTGCTCGCGAAAGCGGGGTGACATTCAACATTGATGTTGGCTGACACGCCGCCTTCGCGAGCAAGCCCCCCCCACCGTTGATCGAGTTATCCCAAACGCTCGCGCACAAATTCATTCACCTTGCGCGTCATCTGGTCCAGATGCCGGTCACGCTGTTTTTCTGCATCGAGCATCGCCCGTTTGCCGTGTTTTTGCAGCAGGTACGTATGAATCTGCCGCACTTCCAGCGAGCTGTAGATCGGTGCCACATCCAACAGCCCCATCAAGCCATCACTGCCGTGATCGCGGGTGTTCATCAGCACCTGGGTACTGCGCGCGCCCACCACCTGAAAGCCCATCGACTCAAAATACGGCACCTTGGCCACGGCACACGTCAGTTCGGCATGGGGATAACGGCCGACCATCTCCCGCACCATCCTTCGCGCAATACCCTGGCGTCGATGGTTGGCATGCACCGCCATATACGCCACGCCGCACGCCTCGGGATCGCCCTTGACCGGCTGGTACAACAAAAAACCGATGACCTGCTCCGGGTCGTCATCGTCGGTCGCGACGAGCAACTCCACGGCAATCCCTTTCGCCCCGTTCAACGCCTCCAGATAGAGGTGAACCTCATAGCCGATCGCGTACTGGTACACGTTGTACAACAGGTTGCTCGGCGCGATGGCGACCATGCTGATGTCGGTCAGGTAATCGACCACCATCTGCAGGATCTGGCTGTTGATGTGCTCGGGGCACGGGGTCTGGAAATGGGTGATCTGGGGCATTGCAGTGGCTGACTCCGGGTTCTAAGAGTTGCCCGCGCGGTGTAAGGGCTAATCGCGGGCCTGCCTATCATAACGCGCTACCGACGCTTTACCCGCAAATGCACGCCCCTCATTGATGAGCCCGACTCATGACTTCATGCGGCTTATTGGTCTTAATCGATTTATCGAACCTTTCTAGTATGTGAAGGATTGAAAAACGATCGACTACCGATTCATGAACTGCACGCATAACTCTATAGCTGAAAAACGCAAAAACATTCCGCCCGCGCGCGGGTCACTCATTTGATGAGGACTGGCAACGCCAACCACCTATAGGAATCGAACCAAATGGACGACCGTGACCTGATGTCGATTTCCCGACGCAAATTTCTGATTGTAGGTGCGGTGACGGCGGCGGCCGTGGCGCTGCCACCGTTCATTTCCGCGCGAGCCAGCGCTGCCAACGCGGCACGTCCGATCAAGGCCAAGGTGTCCTTCCAGGTGAATGGTCAACCGCGAGCGCTGGACCTCGACACCCGCACTACGCTGCTCGATGCACTGCGGGAAAACCTGCAGCTCACCGGCACCAAAAAGGGTTGCGATCATGGCCAGTGCGGCGCGTGCACGGTGATTGTCGACGGCCGTCGCCTCAATTCCTGCCTGACATTGGCGGTGATGCACGAAGGCTCGAAAGTCATCACCATCGAGGGACTCGGCACACCGGAAAAACTGCACCCGATGCAGGCTGCGTTCATCAAGCACGATGGTTATCAGTGCGGCTATTGCACGCCAGGACAGATCTGTTCCGCGGTCGCGGTGCTGGGTGAGATTCGTGACGGTATTCCCAGCCATGCCAGTCCCAATCTCACCGATCAGCCACAACTGATCGCCAGTGAAATCCAGGAGCGCATGAGCGGCAACATCTGCCGGTGCGGTGCGTACTCCAACATCATCGAAGCGATCACCGAAGTCGCGGAGGCCAGCGCATGAGGCCCTTTACGTATTTACGCGCCAAGTCGCCGGCCGAAGCCGCAGCCCTGGCAGCACAGGTCGATGGTTCGCGGTTCATCGCCGGCGGCACCAACTTGCTGGACCTGATGAAGCTGGACATCGAGACGCCGACGCACCTGATCGACGTCAACGACCTCGCCCTGGACCGGATCGAAGCCACGCCGGAAGGCGGTGTGAGAATCGGTGCGCTGGTCAGAAACACCGACCTGGCCGCCGACGCACGCATTCGCAAGGACTACGGCCTGCTCTCCCGCGCCCTGCTCGCCGGTGCTTCCGGCCAGTTGCGCAACCGGGCGACCACGGCGGGAAATTTGCTGCAACGCACCCGCTGCCCTTACTTCTATGACACCCATCAGCCGTGCAACAAACGCCAGCCCGGTAGCGGCTGCGCGGCCATCGAGGGCTTCAGTCGGCCCCTGGGCATCATCGGTGTCAGTGACGCCTGCATTGCCACCCATCCCAGCGACATGGCCGTGGCGATGCGTGCCCTCGACGCTCAGGTCGAAACCGTGCGCCCCGACGGCACGACTCGCAGTATTCCGCTCGCCGATTTGCACCGACTGCCCGGCAACACGCCCAACATTGAAACCACCCTGGCCGCCCATGAGCTGATCACCGCCGTCACGCTGCCGACACCGCTCGGTGGCCTGCACATTTATCAAAAAGTCCGTGACCGCGCCTCTTATGCATTCGCCCTCATTTCTGTCGCTGCGGTAATTCAGAAGGACGGCTCCGGCCGTGTCGCGCTGGGCGGTGTCGCGCACAAACCCTGGCGCGTGGAGGCAGCCGAATCGGCAATGTCCCAAGGCGCCAAAGCGGTGACCGAACAACTGCTCGCCGGCGCCACACCCACCGATGAAAACGCATTCAAGCTGACCCTGGTCGAGCGCACGCTCGCTTCGGTGATGGCACAAGCGAGGGCTCAAGCATGAAATTCGATACGCCCGCCACCACCAACCCGATCGACCAGATGAAGGTCGTCGGCAAGGCCACGACCCGTATCGAAGGGCCGTTGAAAACCACCGGGCTTGCACCTTATGCCTACGAACATCATGACGCCGTGCCCAACCAGGCCTATGGCGTGGTGGTCGGCTCAGCCATCGCCAAGGGCCGCATCGCGTCGATGGATCTGGAGGTGGCCGAGTCTGCACCCGGTGTCATCGCCATCGTCACCGCCGCGAATGCCGGCAAGCTCGGCAAAGGCAAATACAACACCGCGACCTTACTCGCCGGGCCCGACATTCAGCACTATCACCAGGCCGTCGCGTTGGTGGTAGCGGAAACCTTCGAGCAGGCACGGGCCGCAGCAGAATTGGTGAACGTGTCCTATGTCAGCACGGAAGGTGCGTTCGATCTCGCCAGTTCGCGCGGCTCGGGCGTGGAAGCCAAGGATCAGATGGCGGACACCGTGCATGGCGATTTTGCAGGTGCGTTCGCGTCTGCGCCGGTGCAACTGGATGCGACCTACACCACTCCCGATCAGGCCCACGTGATGATGGAGCCTTTCGCGTCGATGGCCTGCTGGCAAGGCGACCAGCTGACGCTATGGACGTCGAATCAAATGATCGACTGGTCCGTCACTGACCTGGCAACCACCCTCGGGATACCGAAGCAGAACGTGCGGCTGATCTCTCCCTACATCGGCGGCGGATTCGGCGGCAAGCTGTTCATTCGCTCGGACGCGGTGCTCGCTGCCCTCGGCGCACGCCTGGCCGGCAGACCGGTGAAAGTCGCCCTCGCCCGGCCGTTGATGATCAACAATTCCACCCACCGCCCGGCAACTATTCAACGCATCCGTATCGGCGCCACGAGCGATGGCAAGATCACCGCCATGGCCCACGAAGGCTGGTCAGGCGACTTGCCCGGCGGCAAAGTCGAACGCGCCGCGCAACCCAGCAAACTGCTGTATGCCGGTGAAAATCGATTGGTGACGATGCGGCTGACGACACTCGATCTGCCGGAAGGCAACGCCATGCGCGCACCCGGCGAAACGCCCGGCTTGATGGCCTTGGAAATTGCCATGGACGAGATGGCGGAGAAATTGAAACTCGACCCGATCGAGTTCCGAATTCTCAATGACACCCAGGTCGATCCGACCAATCCGAAAAGGCCTTTTTCCAAGCGGCAGTTGGTTGAATGCCTGCGCACCGGTGCGGAGCGTTTCGGCTGGAGTCAGCGTCATGCCCAACCCGGCACGCAACGGGATGGCCGCTGGCTGATCGGCATGGGCGTGGGGGTCGCCTTTCGCAACAACGCCTTGGTGAAGTCGGGCGCACGGGTGCGGCTCAATGATCAGGGCATCGTGACCGTGGAAACCGACATGACCGATATCGGCACCGGGAGCTACACGATCATCGCCCAGACAGCGGCGGAAATGATGGGCGTCTCGCTCGATAAGGTGGTCGTGCGCCTGGGAGATTCGAGTTTCCCGGTATCCGCAGGCTCTGGCGGACAATTCGGCGCCAACTGTTCGACGGCGGGCGTGTATGCGGCGTGCGTCAAACTTCGTGAGGCGGTCGCGCAACGCCTCGGCGTGAGCGCGCAGGATGCGGTGTTCGCCGACGGTGAAGTGCGCTCCGGTGACAAGAGCATCCCATTGCGCAACGCGGCGCAGGCCGGCGAAATCGTCGCCGAGGATTCGATCGAGTTCGCCGAGCTGAGCAAGCAGTTTCAGCAGTCGACGTTCGGTGCGCACTTTGTCGAAGTCGCGGTCGACAGCGCCACAGGCGAAACCCGCGTTCGACGGATGCTTGCCGTCTGCGCGGCCGGGCGAATCCTCAACCCGACCTCGGCGCGCAGTCAGGTGATCGGCGCGATGACCATGGGCGTCGGTGCGGCGTTGATGGAAGAACTGGCGGTGGACAAGCGCCGGGGCTTTTTCGTCAATCACGACCTGGCCGGTTACGAGGTGCCGGTGCACGCGGACATCCCGCATCAGGAAGTGATTTTCCTCGATGAAACCGACGCGGTGTCATCGCCGATGAAAGCCAAAGGCGTAGGCGAACTGGGGTTGTGCGGGGTCAGTGCGGCGATTGCAAATGCGGTCTACAACGCCACCGGCGTGCGCGTTCGTGAGTACCCGATCACCCTGGACAAGATGCTGGACAAGCTGCCGCCAATGATCTGATCGACCCACGATCCTGTGGGAGCGCGGGCAAGCCGCGCTCCCACAGGTTGTTATCTTCATGGCTGTACTCATCCCAGTATTTTCGACAAGCAATTCCCCATTCAATCTACCCTTTACGCATTACTAAAATAAGCCGCTAGAATCGGATAAGACCTATGAGAGGGGCTCATTAATGCTTCGGGAAAACGCCAATGATTTGCTCGCCTTCCTGGCGGTGGCGCGGGCAAGAAGTTTCACCAAGGCGGCTGCCAAACTGGGCGTTTCCCAGTCGGCCCTGAGCCATACGATCCGGGCGCTGGAAGCGCGTTTGGGGTTACGCCTGCTGACGCGTACGACCCGCAGTGTGTCGCCGACGGAAGCCGGGCAACACCTGATTGAAACCGTTGGCCCGCACTTCGAAGAAATCGAGATCGAACTGGCGGCGCTGAGCAACCTGCGCGACACGCCCGCCGGCAACATCCGCATCAACGCGATGGATCACGCACTGGAATACATTCTGTGGCCGGCGTTGAAACCGTTCCTGGCGAAGTACCCGGATATCTCGGTCGAGGTCTGTTGCGACTACAGCTTCGTCGACATCGCCGCCCAGGGTTTTGATGCGGGTGTGCGCCTTGGCGGGGACGTGGCCCAAGGCATGATCGCCACGCGTATCGGGCCGGACATGCGCATGCTGGTGGTGGGTTCGCCGGCCTACTTCAGCGACCGTACATTGCCAAAAACGCCGCGAGACCTGACCGATCACCAATGCAACAACCTGCGCCTGCCCACCAACGGCGGCTTGTATGCCTGGGAATTCAAAAAGGGAGAAGAAAGCCTGAAGGCCCGGGTGTCCGGGCAGGTGACGTTCAATGGTGTGTATCAGTTGCTCAATGCCGCGCTGGATGGCTTCGGTTTGAGTTACATCCCCGAAGACCTGGTTGCACCACACCTTGCGGCCGGACGGTTGGTGCAGGTGCTTGAGGATTGGTGCGCGCCGTTTGCCGGTTTCCATCTTTATTACCCGAGCCGCCGTCAGGCGTCGCCGGCCTTTGCTTTATTGCTGGATGCGTTGCGGTATCGGGGCTGAAGCATGAGGGGTGTCACCCGATAGCTGTGCTGGTTTTCATGGCCTCATCGCGAGCAAGCTCGCTCCCACAGTGATCCAGGCTGTCGCACAAATAGAGTGAACAGCACAAAACCCTGTGGGAGCGGGCTTGCCCGCGATGGTGTCAGAGGCGACGCCACTAAACAGCAGTCTTGAACCCCTCCTCCCGCTGCACCGCCCGCGCCTGAATCACATCCAGCACCGCACAGCCTTCACGGGTGAGCAGGTGCACCGCGCGGGTGATGCGGGTCAGGTCGCAGTCGGAAATGTCTTTCAGGTTAAGGCTGGACAAGGTGTCCGTCAGGTCGCGAACCACCGTGAATCGATGCATGGCACAGGCAGCAAGGTCACTGAGTTCTTTGTGGGTATTGATGAAGAGCACCGGGGTGACGGCGTCGTAGGTGTCAATGGGGAGGTAACGGGGCATTACTTGGTCGAACATGATGTAACTCCTAGGTTGAGCTACCATCATTCGCGGCCAAGCGAAAATAAGGTGGCAGCCGTGTGCGGGTTGGCCGACCGGCACCTAGGAATCCGGCACACTCGAAAGTGTCCCGCGCACAGCTGCCATAACACAATGTCCAGCCATGGAAAGGTCTGAACAATGACACTGTTGCATTCCAGATGACCGACCGGCCAAGGTCGTTCGCGGTGTTTTCCGCGAGCCCGAACTATAGGGGTTGATGCTGAAACGCGGCAACAGGGTACGTCGTAGGAAACGTCTTGGAAAGTTGTGCGCTGCATAGTGATCGTTCCCACTCCGTGGGAACGATCGATCCTGGCGTGATGTCAGGACCAAAAGGAGATTTTTAGCTCCACCCATAAGCCGTCCGGGTGATAGTCCAGAACAGCCCGGTTTTGCGCCGCGGTTGGCGTTTTCATAAACGTTGCGGTTTCTTCGCCGACCTCGCTGTCGCCGACCAACACACGGTCCCTGGTTTTTTCCTTCAGGGCGTTGTAAAGCTCCGGATAAGGCATGTTCCAGTCGTTACCTGCAGCCACCTCGGCGACAACGGGGATCATCGCCACCAAGCGCTTGTCGGTCATTTTTTCCAGCCCCAACTGCCGCAGTGTCGCGTTGTGGCTGCAATGATGGCCGACCTTGTACAGCGTGACGCGCGCCAGAATGTCATCGACGGAGAGAGCATGACCGTCAGCCGGATCAGGTGAACGCGGGTAAGTCTGGTTAGCCCACGACAGCCAGTTGCCCACCTGTGCGTCACCCGGAAACAACAGCACCTGCTCGTCCGGAAGTTCGAACGCCAGGACCAGGCTGGTGTTGTTGGTGTCGGAGTCCATCTTCAGTGCCAGCGTCTCGGCCGATGAGTACCACTCCTCATCGATTTGCCGCTGCTCCTGCGCGGGGTCGAAGTACAGCTTTTCGGTGACGTTCGATTGTTTCTGCTTCACCTCGGCCAACAGCCGTTGATGGGGCTGCGCAAAGGGCACATCCACCGGTAGAACGGCCTTGCCGTTGAGTTGATCGATTTGAAGTTCGATGGCGTGGGCGTCCTCCTGATCGGTCAGGTACACCTCCTTGGCGGGGCCCTTGGAGGGAAGATCCTTGCGCAATTGTTTTTCATCTCTGGGTGGCCCCATCACGTAGGCCTTGAGACCGGCAATCTCTGCCGGCCTGACCACATCGCCCGGTTCCAGATAACGGGTTCGCGCTGGCGTGGCCTTTTCCTTGAGCATCAGCATGGTGCTGGCACCGGTCGGGCGACTGCCGCCGGCGACGCCCATAAATGCGCTGAGGCTTAACACGGTATTGACGTGTCTGTCCGTTGCCTTCAGCGCTATCATTTTCGGTTGAGCGGCCATTGCCGACAGTGCCTTCTTGGCCTTGTCAAAATGCTGGTGCAGGGCAATGGCCTGGGGATCGGTGGGGCTCTCTGTCCAGGCGAGCCAGAACTCACGGATCTCGAATTGATTCTTGAACAACTCCTGCTCATAGAGAAACCCTGACAGGTGATCGTGATGCTCATGCGTCACCACCAGCAGGTCAAGCTTGCCACCGGTGGTTTCAAGGAGGTCGCTGACAATGCCCTTCATCCGGTCCCTGGCACCCTTGACCCCCTGCAGCACACCGCAGTCGATCAGGATGTGTTTGACCTCGGCGTTCTCCAACTGATGGCGCAGAAGAAAACAGTCGCCAAGGATGCCGCGGTACATGCGCACCGATACCGTGCCTGGTGATTCAGTAGTCGTCATGGTGTCAGACTCCCCGATGCGACATGGCGAACGGATTATCCTTGGCGTCTGCGCCTCGGTAGGTCAGCGCGAGACTGTCTGTGCCCATCTCGAAAAATTGTCGCTGGCCCTCAAGCCGGAGCGCGTCATCGATGCGTTTGCGAATGACATAGCGCACCTTTCCATCGCGCAGATCGATGATCAGCGTCGCACCGCCTCGAAACAGAAAATCACTGGTCAGAGGTTGCGTGTTGCTCGCCAGATCCTGTTGATCCTGGGCGGTCTGTCTTTCTTTATCCAAAAAGCCCTGGCGCTTTTGCGTCACTTCGATCACCAATTGGCGCAGATCCTGACCATCGGGGCCTGCGCGGCGGCAGGTTCGCACCGAGTGCACCTCAACCGCAGGCTGGATGCCGTTGTATCGGGGGAACAGGCTGCCGGCGATGTAATCACGGGTACGGGCGGTGTCGAAAACGACGCCCAGTGCCTCAGCCCATTTGGGATTCGATTCGCAGACCTTCATCATCCAGTCCCAGACAATCTTGCGATTGCCCTCGGCCTGAATAAAGCCCTTGCTGCGCTGATATTGCGGTGTGATATCGAGCACGTGGGTCCCATCCGGCCCGTTCAATAGATAGCTGGCCTCCGGGCCAACATTCGCCGTCTCCCACAGCAGGCTGTCCGGCGCCAATGACAGGCAGTTGTCGGGCAATATGCCGCGACGACGAAACGCCTGAATCATCGCCAGGCGATACTGCATCGGGTCGTCCGGGATCAAATCGGTGTCGGCGGTGATGATGCCACGCAAGAACTCACCGAAGCGCACATCCACCGGCGGCAAGTAATCCAGCGCACGGATACACATGCGCAAGACATGGTCCGCCGACTTGATCGCTTCACGGGTCAGGCGCTGAACCAGTTCCGGTGGCAGTCGATTGGCCGTGCGGCCGACTCCATCAGCCAGGCGCAAGAGATCCGCCGAGCGTTGCTCGTAGATACTGATGAACGCATCGAACACAGCGGCGACGAGGATCGCACCTCGCTGATGTGGCTCGCGCACCTTCGACAGCAAGGTGGGGTCGGGCAACTGTTGGCTGTCCTTGTCGTCGATGGCCTCGCGTAACGCGGCGTAACGCCCGGTCGTTTCCCCGAACTGCCGGGCCAGGCCACTCAGCCAGGAACGCTGGTTGAGGTTGCCGCCATTGGCAGCCACATACTTGGACACCGCCTCCGGCAACGTGAAATGCATCATCAACGCAACGATGTCGGCAAATGCCTCATGAAACGCCAGGCTGTCCGCACTGGTCGCTTCACTGTAGCGACGGTGCAGCCCATCAAGAATGGCGTGGGTGGTTTCATGGGCGATGATGTCGTGGGACAGCGCCGTGAACACCCAACTGCCCGGAAGATTGGCGCCGGGATCGGTCATGGAGGCCTTGAAGTAACCGAACAGCAAGGCCTTCTTTTCTTTGCTGTAGTAGGCATTCGCCTCGCGTAGCGCATGCGGATAAATCCGCAGTTTGCGCACCTCCTTATACGAGGAAGACTGCTCATCCCATTGCGGGCACCAATACACTTTGCGCCCCAGTGCCCGCTCGAACAGTTTCACGGTTTTCATCGCCACGGCAAACACCATCTGCTGATGGAAGCGCGGATCACCTTCGGACGGCGTCAGCCCGTCTTGCGCCAACAAATGAGGGTCGTTCAGATCCACCGGCTCGTAAAACTGGCCGCTGCTCGGATCGATATCGATGACTTCAAAGTACTCGTTGACGGGGCCGGGCTGCATCTCTGCTTCCCATCGCTCCTCCCAGGGAATCTGCAGGGTCGCGTGGCTGATGCGGGCCGTGTCCAGTTGCGTGGAGGCTTGCGGGTCAAAGGCATAAACCCGCAGCTTGCGCATGGGGGGCGGTGGGTAGTTGCTCATCTGCATTCCTTTTGCATCGACGGGTTGGCGGTCATCGGTGATGTCCTTCCTGGCGCCAGGGCTCAGCACACGTTATGTCAGAAGTTCCGGGGCATAGGCTGATAGCCGGGCCTTGACCAGTGAAGCACCGTGGCGGGTCAGCACCTCCATTTCTTCCGAAGACAGTCGGCTCAGGTTCGTATCGATGGATGAGGCAAACGCCGCGTCACCCGTGCGCGCTTCACCCGTGCGACTGTCGATCGAGAACCACATGGGCTTGGGCCCCTTCCCTGACAGAAACCGGTACTGCAGACGGTCAAATTCCAGGCCACGGATTTGCTCCATCATGATGTCGAGCCCGGCCTTGAGCACGATGGCGCCGGATTCGGTCGGTCGACTGTTGTTCGCAAAAGGTTTCCCACCGTCACTGACAATGACGTAGTCGAGTTCATTCCTGTCGCGAAGCAATGGGTTGACGGCCATGTTGTCGTACACGCCACCATCCGTCAGCGTGACGTATTCAACGTCAGCGGCGGGACCGTAGGTACTGGAATCGAGTCTTAAAGGGGGGAACACCGGTGGAAATGCCGATGAAGCTGCGACGGCCTGGCAGATAGGGAAATCAACCGCCGAGATAACCCCGAGTTCATGCTCTCCCATTTCGCAGGCCTTACCGCCCCCGGCCACGAAAAAGAACAGATTTCCGGTCGAGAGATTGGTGGCGTTCAGATAAATGCGCGGCCCATTGCCAAGCGCTGCCAGCTTCTTCTTCAGGAATAGATCCTTGTCGTACGAGCCGGCCAGTTTCTCAAGCCGGGACTCAAATGGATCGATAGAACCCGCGATAAACGATGACACCGCAATCGAGCGAGTACGCAGGTAGGTGTCGAGCAGATCGAGCTTGTTTGCAGAACCCCAGTTCAACGCCACGGCGGCCCCCGCGATGCTGCCGCCGCTGACGCAAGTCAACAAATCGATCTTGTCGAGAAGTCCGTTGGTTTCCAGTTCGCGCATGACACCCAGATGAAACGCGGCGGCCCGGAAGCCGCCACCCGACATGGCCAGACCGATGTGTTTCGTTTCGCCATTAATAATCACTGACATGGTTAGCTCTCCTGGATAGTGAGAACCCCTGGCTGTGGTATCAGGCTGAATGTCTATGATCGCCGGGCGGCAGCGGCTGCAGGTCGTGCGGCCTCTCAACCTGAATATCTCCTTTATAAACGACCGATTATTCTCCTTCGCTCAGCATAGCGTGGAACAACATTTTCGCTTTCCGATCCGCCGACAAACACTCCGGCGGGTCTAAAGTTGTCCGCCCATGCGCCGATTCATTCGTGTGAATGCCCAGGGAGCTGTTATGCCGCCATTGGCATGGCCCCACGTTTGATCTGTCCAACGTGTGCAGATCCCCGATGATCGCTACCGTTGCGGCGCGACCATGCGAAAACGGATGTTGATGTCGTCAGACACCATGCTGCTGGCCCATTCGCCCTCGCCGATTTTAAAGTCACCACGTTTGACCGTTAACTCGCCGTCGAATATTCCGACGGCGTTCTCCGCCTTCAGCAAGACAGGAACCTGCACCTCGCGTGTGAGCCCCTTGAGGGTGAGATTGCCGGTGATCCGGTAACGGTTGTTGCCGAGGGTTTTTACGCCGGTCGATTCAAAGGTCGCCACCGGATACGTTGCCGTGTCGAACCAGGCGGTTTTTTGCAGCTCTTCGTTGGCATCGCTGCTGCCAGCATCGATGCTGTCCAGGTCGATGGTCAGCGCCGCATGGGCGGCGGTCGGGTTTTGAGTGTCGAAATCCAGGCTCGCCTCAAACTTGCCAAACGTGCCGTACGTGCGCGATCCCATCTGGTTAAACGTGAAGCTGATCGTGCTGGCAGTGGTATTCACCTGGGTGTATTCGACAGCGAAGACATGCGGCAAGACGCCGAATGCGAGCACCACAGCCAATGCGGCGGAACGCGGGAATCGAGGGTTCATGTCAGGCCTCCCCTGGTGAATTTCGGTGCCGCGCACAGAGGCCAGCCACAGGTGGACTAAAGCAAAGAACCACCGTTTATTCCACTGGGCTCGCGGACTTCCGACCACCTGTCGGTCCGCACAATGGCGCGCCTGATGCGTCCCGCCATGCGGGTGTTTAATGGGTGCTCCATGCAAAGCATCAGGAGACTGGTCATGAAAATCGTCGTTATAGGAGGAACGGGGCTCATCGGCAGCCAAGTCTGCAAAAACCTGCAAGAAAAGGGGCATGAGACACTAGCGGCGGCACCGAGTGTCGGCATCAACGTCATCACGGGCGAAGGACTGGCGGACGCATTGAAAGATACGGACGTCGTGGTCGACGTGGCGAACTCCCCTTCATTCGAAGACGCCGCGGCATTGCACTTTTTCGAAACGGCCGGGAAAAACCTGTTCGCGGCGGAGAAAGTTGCCGGCGTCAAACACCATGTCGCACTGTCCGTCGTTGGCACCGAGCGGATGCTCGAAAGCGGTTACTTCCGGGCCAAAATGGCACAGGAAGAACTCATCAAGAAGTCGGGCGTTCCCTACACCATCCTGCGAGCCACGCAGTTCTTCGAATTCATCAGTGCCATTGCGTTCTCGGGTCGCGAAGAAGGCGACACCATCCACCTGACCCCCGCCGCCCTGCAACCGATTGCCTCGACCGATGTGGCGGCTGCCCTGGCCGACATTGCCTTGAAAACGCCGGACAATCAGACCGTGGAAGTGGCGGGGCCGGAACGCAAGCCTCTCGTCGAGTTTGTCGCCCAGTACCTGCAACACGAAAAGGACCCGCGCCAGGCTGTCTCGGACAATAAGGTTCCGTACTTCGGCGCGCCGATCAACGACCAATCGCTCACGCCGGGCGACAACCCGATTGTTGGATGGACACGGTTTGAAGACTGGCTCAAAAGTGCCCAGGCTCCTACCTGAGTCGCCTCGGTAATCGCTCGCGACCTTCCGGTGTTCACGCTATCGCGATGACTGCGTGGACCGGAGGGGCGCCCACCACCTCAACCCATTGCGCGGGCGTCATCTTCGTCACCATCATCATCACGATCACAAACATCCCCGAAAAACCAACCACCCCCATCCAGAACCATTTTCGGTAAACCGACCGATACGCCTCATCGAGCCCCGTCCCCGTTTCAACTGCGCTCAGCGCCATCACCTGCAGCCGTTTCTGAAGCACCAGGACCGGAAGCCAAAGCGAGCCCACGCAAAGGAAGATGATCAACGAGGTCAGAATCCATTCTGTGGTCAGTGGCAGTCCGGAAAGCTTCATCAGCAGGTAGCCCGTCGCGATCTGAATGAAACCTGCCGGTGTGGTAATCCAAGTGTCGAACCGCACGACCATCCTGGCCACGTGCGCGATCACTTGAGGGTTGGCCGTGCGGCTGGCAGCGATCAAATAAAGGTAAGACCCCATGCCGAACCCGAACAGGAAGATCGCGGCAATGACATGGATGTACTTAACGGATAGATAGAGCATGGTCAGCTTCGATCGTCAGAGAAGTGCACGGCCAGGTGCAGGTTTTCCGGATCGTTGATGGCGGCCAAGTACTCCTCAACGCTGATTTCCCCCACGCAGGGTCGGGCGCCAGGTTCGGGTACATAGCCTTCAACAAGCTTTGCCACCAGGGCGACAGCCGCGCAGCTCGGAATCTCCGGGCCTTTGTCATTTTTTGCCGTCAGTTGCGCCGTCATGGACAGCGGTTTTCCATCAGCGCCCTGCCCTTTGACGTCGATGAACATCGCACTGTTGCCATCGCCGAATCGTTCGAACCAGGTCCCCCAGCGATGCAATCTTGCCGCCCAGGCCTTATGGTCACGAACCAGCCCCATTCTCAGCGCCTCGGCGAGCACGAAGTTGGCCACGCCACCCAGCTTGAGGCCCGCGCCAGCCTTGAAACTCAAGGTCGTGGCGCCATAGCGTCCCGCGAAGATGTCCATGTCCGGCACGTCGACATTGGCAAGGACGCGCCGCCCCAGCAAGGGCATTTTGCGCAGGGTGAGGTCCTGCCAACCCAGCACTTCGTGCACCCGGCCATCCTTGAGTTGCTTGATGGGTTTGCCCGCGTAGGCGAGCACGCCTTCGACGGTCGAGAGGCCTGGCATCTTGGCCGACGAAGAAATGCCATGCTCAATCGAGTCGATCCGTTCAAAGCGATACCGGTACTGATCGATGATCGCCGATGACAGCGTCGGCACCGAACTGCATCCACTGAGAATCGCGACGCCTGACTGCTTTGCCCGTGCGTCAAGTGCGCCAATACCGTTGACGAAAGTGCGGCAGTCAGACAGGTCGCAATAGTTCACGCCGGCGTCGATGCAACTTTCAGCAACGGCATAGGATTGCCCTTGAAAGGGGCCGCCGGTATGAACCACCCACTGAATGCCCATCGAACTCAGGGTGGACTTGAACGCCGAGCCCATGGCATCACCGCACCAGCTTTCACAGAGCCGACCTGACTGGGCGTGCAACTCATCGACTTTGCGTGACAACTTGTGTGAGTCGCGACCTGTGATCACCAGTTCTGTGCCCGGCATCTCGACTAAATGTCTGCAAACAATACTGCCGAAGTTTCCGTAGCCACCGACCACCATCACCCTGAGTGCCATTCAACGCTTCCCTGAATCATTCGATCATGCAGCCAACTCGCCCGGAATAGGGCTCCGGGGAGCTTCACTGATATCTAAGGGACAGGCAAGCAGCGTTCGCGTCAAAACAGGTTTGGGCTTAAGTAGAAAATGCGCCAGTACGGATCTTGAATCGCAGGCACTGTCTGAATCGGTGTCTTGGCCATCAAGCGTTACCACGGTAATACGTCGCATGCGTGGCCAACCACTGCTTGCCGATCTCGATATCCTCTACCTGCCTGGCGAGGATCCAGTCCGAAGTTCGAGGGACGCCATGCTTGTCCGGGCCCATGGCTTGCCCGACCAGAACATCACCTTGGGGCAGTGTGGGCTGGACACCTGCGGACCAAGCTGCCAGAAAGCTTAGCTCACGCCCCCAACGCCGGTATCCGCGCCTTCAAATAGCCGATAAATGCCGTGACCTTGGGCGATGGTAAATGCTCGCGCGCCGTGACCGCGTTGAGGTCCTGCGGCGGGCCGATCCACTCCGGCAAAACCCTGCGCAACCGCCCCGCCTCGACGTCCGCCCGCAGGCTGTGATCCATACCCAGACTCAGCCCTTCACCCGCGCACAGCGCTTCTTTTATCAACGCCGGATCATTGGCGATGATCGTCGGCTCCACCAGGTAATTGCGCAGCTTGCTGCCAGCCTTGCGCAACGGCCAGACGTAACCCACATCGCGCCGGGCCTGGTGCAGCACCAAGGCACGGTGCTGGATCAGTTCGTCAAGTGTGGCGGGATGACCATGGTGTTCGAGGTAATTCGGCGCCGCGTAGATGCCCGTGGCGTAGCTGGCCAGGCGTCGCGCCACCAGACTCGAATCCGGCAATGCCCCCAGGCGCAGGGCCACGTCGATCTCCTCCCCCACCAGATCCAGCGGCACATGGGACGCGAGGATCTCCAGCCTGATGTCCGGATACGCCTGACGAAACCCGGCCACCAACGGTGAAAACCAACTGACCCCGAAGGAATATGGCACCGTAACTCGCAACCAGCCTCGCGGTTGATCGCGCAGTTGATGCACCGCCAATTCGGCGTGCTCAAGTGTGGTGGCGATGTCCTTGCATTGCTCAAAGTAAACCGCCCCGGCCTCGGTGAGGCTCAACTGGCGAGTGGTGCGGCGCAGCAACTGGACACCGATGGCCTGCTCCAACTCGCGCACCCGGCGGCTGACGGTGGTCTTTGGTATCTGCAAGGCATGGGCGGCAGCGGTGAAACTGCCCAGGCGCACCACGTGCACAAACACCAGCGTGTCATTCAAGTCCCTGATCATCGAGCAGCCTGTGACGTGCTTGTGATGGGTCAATTGTGCCACGCGTGGCACATTTCATACCGCTTTTATGGGCTAATCGGCCGTGCGTGTGCAACCTATCATCGGCTCTCCCAACTGGAGTTTTCCGATGAACCTCAACGAATATGCAGCTCACGATGGCATCGGCCTGGCCCGTCTGGTGACGACGGGCGAAGTCACTTCCACGGAATTGGCCGAACTGGCCATCGATGCCGTGCAACGGCTCAACCCGCAGATCAACGCCGTCATCGAGCATTGGTCGCCCACGGTGACCGAGGGCACGGGGCCGCTGGCCGGGGTGCCATTCCTGATCAAGGACCTGGCGATCACCTCCGCTGGCCGACGCGTTGAGTTGGGCAGTCGATTGGCTCAAGGTCTGGTGGCGGAGTCGGACTCGTACCTCATGCAGCGCATCAATGCGGCCGGCCTCGCCACCCTCGGACGCACCACCACGCCGGAAATGGCGTTCAGCACCGAGACCGAATCCACTCTGCAAGGCCCGACCCGCAATCCGTGGGACACGCAACTGTCTGCGGGCGGGTCGAGCGGTGGGTCCGGCGCAGCGGTCGCGGCCGGCATTGTGCCGATTGCCCATGCCACCGACGCGGCGGGTTCGATCCGTGTGCCGGCGGCCTTCAACGGTCTGGTCGGACTCAAGCCGACCCGTGGCCGTACCTCGAACGGCCCGGCGCTCGACGAAGTGTTTGCCGGGTTTGGCGTGCAACTCGGGTTGTCGAGAACCGTGCGTGACAGCGCGGCGTTGATGGACATCGTGCAGAGCCATACGCCTGGCGATCCCTACTACACTGCCGCGCCGGCCGAGGGTTTTCTGGCACAGGTGGGACGTGATCCGGGGCGGTTGCGTATCGGGTTGCTCGACACCCCGTGGAATGGCGCCGCGCTCGACTCCGAGATTGCCGACGCCACACACGCAGTGGCTCGGGAGCTGGAAACCCTCGGGCATCGCGTCGAACGAGTCACTGCTCCGCTCGGCATATCGTGGGAATCGTTCGTCGAAGCCAACGCCCGCATCTGGTGTGCCACCCTCGTGCGCTGGATCGACGGACTCGCGGCGGCCACTTCAAAGCCCATCGACCTGAGCACCCTGGAACCCGCCACCCTCGCCTGCTACGCCTATGGCCAACAGTCCCGCGCGGTAGATTTCGCGGCAGCGCTGGAAGTGCGCAACCTCATCGCCCGCAGCGTGGCCAGTTGGTTCGACGACTTCGACGTACTGCTGACCCCAACGCTGCCGCACCTGCCCCAAGCCCTCGGCACCTACAGCCTCGGCGCCGAGAGCATGGACGGTTTGCAATGGACAGCGCGAGTGTTCGAGCACTCGCCGTTCACGCCAGTGTTCAACGTGGCGGGGACGCCGGCGATCTCGCTACCGTTAGGCATGTCGCGCACACGGGGTTTGCCAATCGGATTGCAATTCGCCGCGCGGTTTGGCGCAGAGGATGTGTTGTTGCGATTGGCGGGGCAGTTGGAACAGGCGTTGCCGTGGCATCAGCGCAAACCGCCGATCTGGGCTGGCAACCAGTAAATCGCCTTCGCGAGCAGGCTCGCTCCCACATTTTTACTCTGGGTGCTCACAAGAACTGCGCCCACCACAAATCCCTGTGGGAGCTGGCTTGCCCGCGAAGACGCCAGCACAGCCAACATCAACGCCAACTGAACCACCGCTTTCGCGAGCAAGCCCGCTCCCACAGGAGATGTGTTTTACGTCGAAGGCAATCTCAGGTGATCAATCAGTGTCTTGAGAGTAGGCGACGCCGCCTCGTACTTCTTGAACGTCAGCAACAACGACCGCTGCGCCCAAGGTTCATCAAGGGTCACCGCTTTCAACTTATGGCTGCGCAGGTACTGATTGATCACACTGCGCGGCAGCACCGCCACACCCAACCCGGACGACACCATCCGGCACATGCAATCGAAACTGCTGATGCGAATCCTGAGTTTGAGCGCCATGCCCAGTTTTTCCGCTTCACTGGTCAGCAACGTGTGCATCGAACTTTCCAAATGCGGCCCGACAAACTCATGCTCCAGCACTTCCTCGAACCGGATCGATTTCCGCGACGCTAACTCATGACTGGCAGGCACCACCAGCGTCAATTCGTCATTCCGATAGGGCACCGTTTCCAACCCTTGCGCCGCCGTCTGCTCGGCAATAATGCCCAGATCAGCACGCCCATCCGCCACCGCACGTATCACCCCTGAACCGACCCGCTCTTCAATGTCGAATTTGATTTGCGGATACAGCGCGACAAAACTCGCCACGTCATCCGGCAAAAACTGCGACAGCGCCGAGGTAATCGCATGAATCCGCACATGCCCCTTCACCCCGGTGGCGTAGTCCCCCAACTCGTTGTCGAGCTGCTCCAGCGTCTGTTTCAACTGCCGCGCATAAAACAGCATCGACTGCCCCGCCGGCGTCAGCTCCACGCCCCGGGCATTACGAATCAACAGCGGTGCGCCAACCTGGGCTTCCAGCTCGGAGATCCGCTTGCTGATCGCCGACACCGCCAGGTGCTTGATCCGGGCCGCGCGGGTCAGGTTGCGCTCCTGCGCCACGGTGATGAATAGGTCCAGGCTCGTGAGGTCGTATCGCAATGGAAAAATCCTTGAATCGGTAATCTTGAGTGAAGCACGTCGGGCAACCCTGACGCCATGCGCAAATGTGCGCCACCTGCCTCGTCCTGTGCACGCCAACCGCATCGCCCCCCGAGTACGAACGGATGACCCGCGGTTCACTGGAAAGAAGGTGCAATCCACTGCCTCAAGAGGTATTACCAAGGGTAGGACTCGTTTCAACCAAATCGGTGACATCGGCCGATATCATGGAAAGGGAATAAAGGACATGTCTAGCAAAAGCGACAATGACAACCGATCCAATCAGTTAAACCCAAATAATGCCGCCTATGAAAGTTCCAGGAGTGGTAACACCCCCGGTGGTGGTGGCGACGACGACGCCGATTCGTACATTGCCCCGACAACAAGCAACTACAGCCCCCATGAAACTCGCCCTACTGAAGTTCACAAAACGGGGCAGTACGGAATCGGTGTTGTTGGATTGGACGGTCAGGCTCGATTCTTCACCTTTACGCTTGAGGCCAGCGTCAGTAATTTCGCTTGGGGCGCAGATACAACGTTGACCGCAATACTCGAAATCTATTTTGAGTTTTTCGCAATGCGCATCCGAGAAGGATTTACAAGACATCTAAAAAACAGTCCGACGTTGTTCTGCATGTTTGATGGCACGACCAGTTGTTTACCTTGGCATGTGCCGCTCGATCTGGACAATCCCGAGGTGATGCGCGAGTTTCTTAGCAAATGCAGGGGTGATGTGAAACAAGGCGCTGATCCTGACAAAGTGATTGCGCAACTACGAACGGTGCTTCACCCACCGTTTGAAGATTGGGGATCCTTCAAGGCGCAAGGCAATGAAGCATCAAGTTCGAAGTTTATCTACGACGAGCGTTGCAGGAAGGCAATCGTGAGCAGGCCTTAACCGACTCTGCTGCAGTAGACGTTTCGAAGCATCCGTAATGAAAACCGGGGCAGCGCCTGCGCATTGCCCCGTTTCATCTACACCAACCGCTCAATCTTCTGATGCTGCCAGACCATCTTGTAATACGCCGTCTGCAACACCAGCATCCCCAGATACGCCACCGGAAACGCCATCCACACACCCTGCAACCCGAACCGCGCATCCAGCACATACGCTACCGGCAACTGCACCCCGACCACGCAAATAATCGAAATCGCCATCGGCACCAACACCGAACCGCTGGCGCGCATGATGCCGCCAATGATTGCCTGGAAGCCGAACACCAACAGGCTCCAGAGCATGATGTGCAACAGATGCTCCGCCATCGCCCGGGTGGAATCATCCGTGAGAAACAACCCCAGCAACCAGTGCGACAACAGATAACCCAGCACCACCAAGCCACCGGTCAGGCACACATTGATCAACAGCCCTGTGCGCAGAATCGGCGTGATCCGCTCCAACCGCCCTGCCCCAATCGCCTGAGCGCCAAGAATCGACGCCGTGATCGCAATCGACAGCGCCGGAAACTGCACGTAATTGACGATCTGCGTCACCGCGCCATATGCCGCCGTCGCCTGCGAACCGTGCTGATTCACCAGCGCCAGAATCACCAACTCCGACACCGACAACACCACCATCTGCAACCCAGTCGGCAACCCGATGCGCAACACCTTGCCGAGAATCACCAGATCCAGCCGCATCGCCGCAAACATCTCCCGATCCGGAGCCAACGGATGCCCCTTGCGAATCAACCGCCACGCCAGCCACCCCATCGCCGACAAATTACCCGCCAACCCCGCATACGCCGCACTCTGAATTCCCATCATCGGCAACCCGAACCAACCCCGAATCAACGCCGGCGTCAGCGCCAACCCGATACACGTCGACACCACCAACGCAATCAACGGCGACACCGTATCGCTCACCCCGCGCAGCAGTTGAGTGAAGAGTACGTAGACCAGGAGCGACGGCATGATCCACATCATGACGTGGGCGTAAGACACGGCGTCGTCGATAACGTCGGCCGGCGTGCCCAATCCTTCCAGGGCTGGCCTTGCGAATACGCTGCCGAGTACCGCTGCTGTCAGGCCGATCATTGCGCCTAACAGCAAGGTTGTGCCGGCGATGGTTTTCACCAGATGCGGCTCACGCGCGCCCCAGGCTTGGCCGATGAGCACGCCCGCACCCGCGCCGAGGCCGATGACCAGGGCGATGAAGAAGAAGACGATGGGGAACATGCCGGACACGGCAGCCAGGGCTTGGGTGCCGAGCATTTGGCCGATGTAGATGCTGTTGATGGTGCCCGACATGGATTGGAGGAAATTGGAGAGGACCATGGGGGCCAGGAAAAGGAGGTAGGTTTTCCAGAGGGGGTGTTGGGTGGCGGGGGTTTGCATTGAGGGTCCGTCTCGGGTCGAAGGCTCGCGGTTTGCAAATTCTACGCTAGGGGGCCGACGCTCACGCGCTCCCATTTCGAAGATTTAGAGAGTATGGACGATGTCAGCTTTCGGCCCAAAAGCGGTCCTCCAAATCCTCTCGCTCTCCCTTCGAAAATTGAAGTCTCTCTTTCCCGCAAGGGCCCGTAGATAATCCCTTCGCCCGCCGCCCCTTTGCATAGGTATAGGGGGGTATCTCATGGGTCATATCGCAGCAAATAAAGACGATCTTCTCAAGCGCGTAAAACGCATCGCTGGACAAATTCAAGCCGTTGATCGGGCATTGGAATCGGATCTCGATTGCGCCAAAACACTGCACGTTGTTGCTGCCACTCGCGGAGCCATCAACGGCTTGATGGAGAAAATCATCGAGGACCACGCGCGGGAGCATGTCGCGAACCCTGCGCTCAGTGAAGAAGAGCGTGACAAGGGGGTCGAAGAGCTTCTTGAAGCCATTCGCCGTTACTCCAAGTGAACGCATCCAGGCAGCTGCCGCGGTCTGTACCGTTTTACTCAGCGTGCTGGTACTTGGCTTGAGTGCCAATCCATGGGTCTCAAGGCTGGCCCGTCGAACAGCGGACAAAGTCGATTGAAAATAAATAAAATCTCTACAATAAAGTAAGCCCTGTACAGAGTTTGCAGAGGCTTTGATGGGCCATGACACCTTCCGAGAAACTCGTTGCATGGCACGGAAACTGGTTCCTTTCGCAAACAAAGATCATCTACAGAAACTGCAGGGCAGCGCAGTCCGAGTCAGATAAAGAACTCAAATTCCCTCACATCTCCCAGTGTTCCAGATCAGGCTCTGTATCCAACCCTTGGCAGGAGCTGGATGAAGTTTGAGATAACCCTCCTTAACTGGAGCGACTGGATTCAAATTTGCAGTGTTCCCCTTACCAAGGCTTCCAGTCTGGGCAAAATACTCGCTTCGTCATTGCCCAAAATGGCAATCGAAGAACCACGCAACTCTACCGACGAAGCGGCAGCTGCGTCGCCGGCCAAGGCCACTGGGCACGTAACGCCCATTTGAAGCGCACGCAGTCGCTTGTGTGCATCTGCCTGCAGTGGCGCCTGAACCAATAGCACCAGTGCGGCGGGCTGAATTGCTTCACACAGCAACGGCAGTTCTTCCAGAGGCTGGCCCGTGCCCAACACCTCGATGCGCAGCTGGTCACTACTCATCAACAAACCAGCACACAACAGCTCCAATTCGCGCGCATGGCCCGAGCCGTCTGCTAGCAGCACACAAGCACCGTTGCTCTGGTTCATCTGCAGTCGCAATAACATCCGCGCTCGCAAGAAGGCGTCAAGGAACAACCACTGACTGCGTCGACCGAAATTATTACCGGATGCCAGGCTGCGCCAGACCGGCAGCAGAATAGCCTCCAGTGCAGTAGCTTTCGGATAGATCGTAAATAGTTGCCCGTGCAGGCGCTCTAGCTCAGCGCCATCAAAAGCCTGCGTGGCACGATGAACTGCCTCTTGCCACTGGACCAGGGGGGCTTCGGCCGAGCCAGATGCAGTGATACCGGGCGTGTCCTGCTGCCGGACGAGCAAAGCGCCTATCTTGCTGATGGGCAGGCCCCGGCTGGTCCAGAGCATGATGTTACGAATATGTTCGATGTCCTGTTGCGAATACAGGCGATGCCCTCCCACAGTGCGTACTGGTCGGATCAGCCCGTGGCGGCGCTCCCATGCCCGCAAGGTGATCGGGTTGACGCCAGTCAGGCTGGCGACTTCCCGCATGGGGAGCAAGGCGTCGTCGGAGGTGGATTCGATGGGCTCGGTCATTGAAAGTCGTTGCATCCTGAGTGTGTCGGCATTCTAAACCAGGCATGACACTTTTTAACCAGCACCAATCGATGTCCGACGGCCCTGCGCCCTGCCATCTAGGCATGGCAGTCGCTGACGACTACGCTATGGGCAATCCCACGAATCACAATGAGCCCAGACCATGATTGACGCCAAACTCCTGCAACTTATGGTCGAAGCCTCAAATGATGGCATCGTCGTGGCCGAGCAGGAAGGCAATGACAGCATCCTCATCTATGCCAACCCTGCCTTCGAACGCCTGACCGGCTACAGTGCCGACGAAATTCTCTACCAGGATTGCCGGTTCCTGCAGGCAGACGATCATGCCCAGGCCGCCCGGGAGGCAATCCGCGACGCCATCCGCCTCGGTCAGCCCTGCCGTCAGGTGCTGCGCAACTATCGCAAGGATGGCAGCCCGTTCTGGAACGAGCTGTCTATCACTCCCGTGCACAATGATGCCGACCAGTTGACCTACTACATTGGCATACAGCACGACGTCAGCGACAAGATTGCCGCTCTGGAAAGGATTCAGTCACTTGAGACCGAAGTGGCCGAGCTTCGCAAAAAATTGGCAAAGCTCGGTGGCTAACGACGAGTAGCGCTACGACCGACACAAAAAGTGTACAAGAATATTGACTTGTACAATTTTCCCCGTAGGCTTCAAGTAAATCTGTACAGTTTTTTCGAATTGTACAACTTTGCCTGGAGCCTGCCATGTCTGCATATCTCCACCATTTCGCTGATACGTTCGCAACGCTGAACGCTGATTGTCTGGACCGACTGGGCGAGCTATACAGCAACGATGTTCAGTTTCGTGATCCCTTGCATCAGCTGGATGGCCTGCCGGCACTGCGCAGTTACTTTGAAAAGCTGTACACCAACGTCGAGGATATCCGCTACGACCTCCTTGACGTGGATGAAACCACCCCCGGCCACGGTTATCTGCGCTGGAACCTGCATTTTCGTCATCCACGCCTGTCCCACGGCCAGCCGATCAGTCTGCAAGGCTGCAGCCACCTGCGCTGGGCGCAACAGGTCTACCTGCACCACGACTACTTTGATGCCGGCGCCCTGCTCTACGAGCACGTCCCGGTTCTTGGCGGGGTGATCGGCTGGATCAAGGGCAGGCTCGCATGAGCCGCTGCTGGCTGACAGGCGCCAGCAGCGGCCTCGGTGCTGCCCTGGCTAAACGGCTGCTGGAGCAAGGCCATGAGGTGGCCTTGGGTGGCCGCCGGGCGGAGGCTCTGATGCCGCTAGTGCTGCGCTACCCTGGGGCCCTGCTCGCTACCGGCGACGTGACTGACCCATGCCAGGTCTCGGCTATCTGCGAGAACATCGAGCATGCCTGGGGCGCACTGGACCTGGTGATCCTGAACGCCGGCACCTGCGAATACCTTGTGCCGGGCAGGTTCGAGGCCGAGACAGTCGAGCGCGTGATGCGCACCAATCTGTTGGCAGTCAGTTACTGCCTACAGGCGGCCCTTCCACTGCTGCGCCGCGGGCAGAGACCACACCTGGTAGTGATCGGCAGCTCGGTGACCTGGCTGGCGCTGCCCCGGGCTGGAGCCTATGGCGCGTCCAAGGCGGCCCTGCGTTATCTGGTCGAGTCCCTGCGCCTGGATCTACATGCCGAAGGCATCGATGTAACGCTGGTCAGCCCAGGCTTCATCGACACCCCCCTGACTCAGCGCAACACCTTTGCCATGCCACAACTCTGGACGGCCGACCGCGCCGCGCGGCATGTCCTCGCGCGCCTGACGCGACGACCGTTGGAGATCAACTTTCCACGCCTCTTCATTCTCGTCCTGCGCCTGCTTGGCGCCCTGCCAGCGCGTTGGCGCCTGGCCCTGGGCGTTCGGATGGCGCGAACCGAACAGGAATAGCGTCATATGCGTATCGCCATTATCGGTAGCGGGATCTCTGGGCTGACCTGTGCCTATCTGCTGTCACGTCGCAGTGAGGTGACCGTGTTCGAAGCGGCGGACTGGATCGGCGGTCATACCCATACTGTCGACATAGAATGGCAGGGCCAGCGTTATGCAGTAGACACCGGTTTCATCGTATTCAACGACTGGACATATCCCAACTTCATCCGCTTGATGGATCGCCTTGGAGTCGTCTCGCGCCCCACCGAGATGAGCTTTTCCGTGAACGATCCGCAGAGCGGCCTGGAATACAACGGCAATAACCTGGACACCCTCTTCGCCCAGCGCGGCAATCTGCTGTCGCCGGGCTTCTGGGGTATGTTGCGCGATATCGTGCGCTTCAACCGCCAGGCGGTGGCCGACCTTTACGGCCACCGCATTGAGCCGGGCATGAGTCTTGGCGATTACCTGCACACGCGAGGCTACGGGCAGCGTTTCATCCATCACTACATCGTACCCATGGGCTCGGCCATCTGGTCGGTATCACGGGCCGATATGCTGCGCTTCCCGTTGCACTTCTTCGTCCGTTTTTTTCGTAACCATGGTCTGCTCTCGATCAGCCAGCGGCCACAATGGCGAGTGATCGAGGGTGGCTCGCGCAGCTATGTGGAGCCGTTGTGCAAGACCTTCAGCGAACGCATTCGGCTCAACTGCCCGGTGATGAGCGTCCGCCGGGACGACAACGGCGTGGTGATCACTAGTGCGGCAGGCCATGAGACTTTCGACAAGGTCGTGTTCGCCTGCCATAGCGACCAGGCTTTGGCGCTGCTAGAGAAACCGACGGCCACCGAGCACGAGGTGCTAGGAGCCCTCGACTATGCCGCCAACGAAGTATTGCTTCACACCGACACCCGCATGCTGCCCAGCCGGCGCAAGGCTTGGGCCAGCTGGAACTATCGCCTCGGTGGACCCGCGCACGCCCCGGCGGCCGTGACCTATAACATGAACATTCTGCAAGGCCTCGATGCCCCGGTAACCTTCTGCATAAGCCTCAATCAGGGCGATTACGTGGACCCGTCGCAGGTGCTCGCTCGCTTCAAATATGCACATCCTCAATACAGCCTTGCCGCCATGGCGGCCCAGGCGCGCCAGGGTGAGCTACAGGGAAACCAGCACAGCTACTTCTGCGGCGCTTATTGGGCAAACGGCTTCCATGAGGATGGCGTGGTCAGCGCACTGGACGTCGCCCAAAGATTCGGGGAGCGCCTGTGAATAGCAGCCTTTGCTACGGTTGGGTCAGCCACCGGCGTCTGGTGCCACGGTTCCATGGATTCCGTTATCGCATTGGCATGCTTTATCTGGATCTGGACGAGCAGGATCTGCTGCTGGGCCTGTCCCCGTTACTCGGTGCTTCTCGCCTGGCGCCGTTGTGCTGGCGAGAAACCGATTACCTGCCAGCCTGGACTCGTCGCGGTATCCCCTTGAAGGAAGCGGTGCGCGAAGTGGTGGCCAAGGCCTTGGGCCAGGCGCCCTGCGGCACCATTCATTTGCTGACCCAGCCGCGCAGTTGGGGGATTTCATTCAATCCGGTCAGTTTCTACTTTTGCCATGACAGTGACGGTCTCCTGGCGGCGATTGTGCTGGAGGTACGTAACACCCCTTGGCGTGAACGTTTTCACTACGTGTTGCCGGTGCTGCCCGGTCAGCCCCGGCAGTTCTCGGTCACGAAGGCATTCCATGTCTCGCCATTCCTGCCAATGGATATGCAGTACCACATGCGTTTTTACATTGATGACGCGCACATGCGCATCCACATGGAAAACCGCCGCGAAGGACAAAAAGTATTCGAGGCTGGCCTGTCCCTGCGCCGACAGCCGCTGGATGCCGCCGCACTACAACGGCACGTACTGGCCTTCCCCTGGATGAGCCTGCGCACCCTCGGTGCGATTTATTGGCAAGCCATGCGCCTGTTACTCAAACGCACCCCGCTCTATGCCCACAAGACCAGTCAGAGCAGCCAAAACCTTGGCCATCACGTCCACGAGGAGCCCAAGCATGTCCGATCCAACTCTGAGCGTTAGCAAATCCTTGGGCCTGGCGCCATTATTCGGCGGCCTGGCCAGGAGCGCCGTGCTCACTCAGCTTCGCAACTTGCGCCAAGGCCGGCTGCGCCTGGTCTACCAAGACCGGCAGTGGCTGTTCGGCGACGTCGGCAGCGCGCTGCACGCTGAGGTCGAGATCTTCGACGAGGCAGCTTGGGGTATGGTGGCTGCCAACGGCTCTATCGGTGCCGGCGAAGCTTACATCCATGGCTACTGGCGCAGTCCGGACCTGGCCGCGGTCACTCGCCTCTTCGTCGCCAACCTGGAGGTGCTCGACGCCCTTGAAGGCGGGTTGGCACGCCTGGGCCGTCCGATCCTACGCCTGCTGCACTGGCTAAACCGCAACAGCCGGCGCGGCGCGCGACGCAACATTCTCGCCCATTACGATCTGGGCAATGCCTTGTTTGAGCGGCTGCTGGACCCGACCATGATGTACTCGGCAGCCATGTTCGACAGTCTGGAGCAGAGCCTGGAGCAGGCCCAACTGAACAAGCTCGAGCGTATCTGCGCCAAACTTGCGCTGCGCCCCGATGACCATCTGCTCGAGATCGGTAGCGGATGGGGCAGCCTGGCGATCCACGCCGCTACCCGCCACGGGTGCCGGGTGACCACCACCACGTTGTCCGAGGCGCAGTACGCCCATACCCTGCAGCGCGTCCAGGATCTTGGTCTGCAACACCGCATTACCGTCCTGCGCGAGGACTACCGCGACCTTGGCGGACGCTTCGACAAGCTGGTCTCTATCGAGATGATCGAGGCGGTCGGGCACCGCTATCTGCCTGTTTACTTTCAGCGCTGCGCGTCGCTGCTCAAGGATGACGGCTTAATGCTGCTGCAGGCCATCACCATCCGTGACCAGCGTTATGAACAGGCGCGGCGGTCGGTAGATTTCATTCAGCGCTATATTTTTCCCGGTGGTGCCCTGCCCTCCCTGAGCGTCATGCTGCAGACCGCCAGTTGCCATACCGCGTTGAACCTGGTGCACATGGAGGACTTCGGCCTGGACTATGCGCGGACTCTTCAGCACTGGCGCGACAACTTGCGTCAGTCGCGCACCGCCTTGACCGAGCTGGGCTATGACGACACCTTTCAGCGCCTCTGGGAGTTCTACCTGTGTTACTGCCAGGGTGGTTTCGAGGAGCGTACTATCGGCGTCGCGCAACTGCTCTGGGCAGCTCCGGCTGCACGCCGCGCAGCGCTGCCGGGCGCCTGATTTGAGCCGGGCCTGGTTGATCGGCAACGCGCTATGGATGCAGGCCGCCTGGTGGGCTTGCGTACTGAGCGAGCGGCATCCTTGGCTGCTACTCCCCGTGGTGGCAGGCCTGTTGGTGCATGTGGCTGCTTGCCCACGACCAGGCGACGAAGCAACCGCTCTGGCCTGTGTGGGGATGGCAGGCTGTTTACTGGATGCCAGCCTGGGTGCGCTGGGAGTCTTCGATTTTGCCCAGCAACCCCTTCCCCTGTGGCTTGCCTTGCTGTGGCTGGTACTGGCCAGTGGGCTTCGCCACAGCCTGGCGTGGGCCCGACGTCCCATCTGGTACGGGGCGCTACTGGGTCTGTGCGGTGGACCTCTGGCTTACATCGCCGGCGCACCGCTGGCCGGTGTAGGTTTGCCTTGGGGCACCCTTGGCACGGCCCTGCTGCTTGCGATGCTGTGGGCTGTATGGATGCCAATCATCCTGCGACTGGCTGCGTCCCGCTGATAAACAACAGCCTTTTGAATGCGTGAATATCGCCTGCTTTGCCGGTTATTGTGGGTTTACGGCAGCGACTCCGGCTGACGGCGGAAGAACAGGATCACTTGTCCCAACTCGACTCCAAGCTTGCTCATAGTCGAGCGATTGATCATCGTGTCTTCGTCCATAAGGTACATCCAGTCGTCCAGATCCACTTCCCAATGCCTGCCGTCAACCGGCAGGTCAAGGCGATAGCGCCAGCGCAGCGCGTTGCCAGCGACCTCGCCGCTAGCCTCTCCGACTACGTCGTCCGCACGACCACGCCAACGCCCGGCGCCGGCCGGTTCCAGCGTCCAGACGCGCCGTTGACGCGTGCCATCGCTGTAGAGAAATCGCTCGTCGAGGATCAACTGCTGGCCCTCGACGCGGCTTTCGATCTGGACATGGAAGCGCTTGACCACCTCGCCCGAGCGATTCTGGAACAGGCCCCAAGCCTGTACCGGCCGAGAGAAGAACGCCACGAGATCCAGCGTCGGTCGCTCCTTTGCGTAGTGCTCCACGCCAACGTTGTTACAGCTGACCAGCAACAGGCTAACGAGCAGTACCAGTATCTGACGCATCTCAACCTCCTCACTCCGCCGGCCCGGCCATCCCCAGCAGTCGTTGACGCAGTTGCTTGTCCCGAGTGCGCGGATCAAGCCAGATATCGAAGAAAGCGCGGGCGAATGCAGGGTCGTCGACCCGCCGGCGCAACTGGCCGTCGACGAAGAACGTGCAGCCTTTGCCGGGATGGTAGACCCCGGTGATGCGCATTCCGGGCCGAACATCGACGAAGGCTTCACGCATTTCATTGGACCAGCGTTGGAGGGTGGACTCCTCTAGACGAGCCTCTGCCATGCGCTCCATTTCATTGAGGCTGACCTCCACCAGCGTGTCCCGGGAAAAGACACGGTGATAAGTCAGTTCGAGTGCAAAGGGCTGATCCCAGGTCAGCGGCAACCCAGAGCTCCACAACCGCGCGGTGTATAGACTCACGCCGAACCACGTAAAGTCGCCGCTGCCCACCAGACGCCTATCGGGCAGCGCGGGATGCCAGTCCGCCCAGGCAGGTACGGCGAGTAACATCGCGAACAGCCAGCATATCGACAGACGATGTTCGAGAAAGCGTCTGGAGTTAGCCACGTTCATCAACGTCTCGGCCTTTTTTATAAAATTCTATACAAGACTAGCTCAATGTATAGTTTTTATGCCATCAGTACAGAACGTGTACAATTTTTTACCCCCAAGGGAAGCGTTGAGAACATAGGTTCCGTCGGCAACCCACTGGAGGTCTCCAACTTTATGCGCTAGAGGCTTCTTTGATGATCGTCTTTATGGGGTCGTTTTCAGCCGGTCACGCTCTTTGTCGTCAGACATGACGAGACGACCGCAAAACTGCGAATGCTCTACGTGGATGCGAGTGCCAGAGGCATGGGAATCGGCAATCGGTTGCTTGAAGAAAGTCTGCGATTTGCACGGGGCGCTGGTTACAGGAGCATGATGCTCTGGACAACCAGCGTGCTTTCCGATGCCCGAAAGCTCTATCAAAAGGCGGGTTTTCAATTGGTTGACGAGGAACAGGTACACAGTTTCGGAAAAGACCTCGTCAGCCAGACCTGGGCTCGGGATCTGTAGTGGCGTTGACGGCACTAGGCACCTAAACGCAGCAAGTCCAGCAAAAGTCTGAACGCAGGCTTTGGCTGCCTGCGGCTTGGATAGTAGAGGTGATAGCCGGTCACCGCAGGACACCAATCGTCTAATACACGTACCAGACGGCCTTCCAGGATGTGCTGTTCAACGATGTCTTCGGGGAGATGAGCAAGTCCGACGCCAGCAACCGCAAAGTCCAGCATCAGTGGGACCGTGTTGCAAACCATGTGACCCTCCGCTCGAACCCTTATCTCCCGCCCCTTCTTTGCAAACGGCCAGGACCAGAGCCCACCTGATGTGGGCAGACGCAAGTTGATTCCGACATGGGCTGTCAGATCATGGGGCGTAACGGGTTTGGTCCTGCGTTCGAAGTATGAGGGCGATCCCACCACAGCCTGCCGAAAGTCAGGACCTATACGAACCCCGATCATGTCCTTGGCCACCTGCTCGCCTAGACGAATCCCGGCGTCGTACCGCTGCTCGACGATATCGACCAACGCATAGTCATTGGTGATTTCGACCCGGACCTCCGGGTAATCCAGCATGAGCCTACTGACCGCTGGCGTCAGGATCGTTGCAGATGCGTGTTCTACCGAGGTGATCCTTAGGGTACCTGCTGGTTTTCCGCTTAGCTCGGACAGGTCCGCCAGCCCCGCTTCGATGCCTTCAAAATGTGGACCGATGGAACCAATCAAGCGTTCTCCAGCTTCTGTCGGTGAAACGCTCCGGGTACTGCGAGTCAGCAACTGCACACCCAATTGTTCTTCAAGACGCCTGAGCGTTCGGCTCAGTGCTGGTTGTGACGTCCCCAATTGAGCCGCTGCCTTGGTAAAGCTCCGCTCACGAGCCACCGTCAGGAAAGCAACCAGATCATTAACGCTGTCTCGCATGATTGATATCCAACTGATATAGGTCCATTCCTACCATACCATCTAATCATTTGTAGGGTGCGCTGCTAGATTGGTTCCTCATTCAGTGCGGCTCCACCTCATGAACCCATTCATGACTTCAATGGACTAGTTGCCCTGGTAAGGCATGATCGGACTGACCAGAAGTGCATGCTCATTCGGGAGTTTTTATGGACAGCGACAAGCCGGTAACAGGTTCTGATTTCTTCACCTCTCTTGGCCGTCGCGAGTTCGTGACCAAAGCCGCGCTGACAGGAGCTGCCCTGGTATTCGGGGCTTCGGTATGGGCAGGGTCATCGGCCGCGCCCACCGCTGTTCAGAACTCGCAAAACCCTTCTGGAGGGACTGGCAAAATGAGTAAACGTCATCTGGGTAATTTAGAGGTTTCAGCCATCGGCGCAGGTTGTATGAGCATCAGCGCCAACTACGGCCCACCGGCTGATATTGATCAAGGCATCCGCACGCTTCGAACGGCATTCGACAAAGGTGTCACCTTCTTCGACACCGCGGAAGTGTACGGCCCCTATACCAACGAAGAGTTGGTGGGCAAGGCCCTCAAGCCCTTTCGTGACCAAGTGAAGATCGCCAGCAAGTTCGGTTTCGCCATCGACGGCACCATCGGCCTGAACAGCCGCCCGGAGCACATCAAAAAGGTGGTCGAGGAATCGCTCAAGCGATTGCAGACGGATCGTATCGATCTCTATTACCAACATCGTGTCGATCCCAACGTGCCTATTGAAGATGTAGCCGGCGCTATCAAGGAACTGATCGCAGAAGGCAAGATCCTGCACTTTGGTTTGTCTGAAGCCAGCGCCAGAACCATTCGTCGCGCTCATGCGGTGCAGCCTGTGTCTGCAATCCAGACGGAATACTCATTCTTCCATCGGGACCCGGAGCACAACGGGGTACTCGCGGCATGTGAAGAGTTGGGGATCGGTTTCGTCCCATGGGCGCCGCTGGGTGAAGGCTATCTGACCGGAAAAATGGACGCGAACACCAGGTTCGATCCTGAGACTGATTTCCGAGGAACCTTCCCACGCATGTTCCCTGAAAACATGACAGCGAACATGCCGGTCGTGGAGATCCTGAGAAATGTGGCCACGGCAAAAGGCGGGACACCTGCACAAGTCGCGATTGCCTGGTTACTCGCACAGAAATCTTGGATCGTGCCAATCCCCGGCACTCGCAGAGTCGAACACCTCACCGAAAACCTTGGAGCACTGAATATTCAACTGACAGGCGACGACCTGTTGGCCATGGAGCAGCAGTTCTCAAAATTGACGGTGCATGGCGAGCGCATGTCTGAGATGCACATGCAGCAGATCGACCGTAACTGAACGGCGGGCACTTATCTCGAAGACCCGGTCGCTCTGGGTCGACTGCTGCCCCTGGCAAGAGGCAGAAATCGGTCAGAAACTGCCTCTCACATCGCTGCTCAGACTGCTTTACACGTCAACCAAGCCCCCCAGAACAGGCTGCTGAAAAAACGTGTAGCATCCCCGAAACCCGCGTCATGCAAAAGCTTCTGAAGCGCCGCCTCAGAATGTGGAGGGTCAGCGCCTTGAAGAATTTTCCCAAGCTTGACTTTCACTTCATCCGGGCTGGCTCCGTGCTGCCGCCAACGTTGCCCCCAGGCAGCGAGGAGTAACGGCTGGCTGGCATAGGCATACTGATTGCCGGCGACAATCAGCGGAGCCCCCGGTTTCAGACGAGTCCGAATGGATCGTAAAATTTGTCCTTTGGCATCATCCCCAGCGAGATGATGGAGTACACCGATCAAAGTGGCTGCGTCGTAGGACTTACCTGCCGCCAGGTCTTCAACGTGCCCAAGATGCAGGTCCGTCCTTTCAAGCAGGTTGTTTACGGCTAACTGCTGTTTCGCGGTTTCAAGCATCGGCTCAGATGGATCAACGGCGGTGAAGCGCCAGCCCGGCTCAAGCATGGCCATCGCGATGATCTCCTGCGCCGTACCGCCAGCGCCGACTACCAATATTTTTGCCGAGCCCGTATTGCCAAGGCTTGCCGCGAGCATGCACGCCGCCAAGTCCTGACAGGCGTCATAACCTGCCAGTGCGATACGGCTCTGTCGCCCGTACTCATTGGCCCGTGCGTTATCAAACTTTTCCGCTAAGTTGAGTGGCAATGATTTCAAGGCGGTTCTCCATGTCCTTGAATCAACTTAGGTCATAAACAGCGATAATAAAAATTCATTAATTTTATACATTGCATTCCGAGCAGGAATGACAAACCGCTCGGGGTTCGTCCAAGCGACCGGTGGCATTGGACTTGAGCAGGGCCGTTATCACGTTGCTTCTATGGCGCTGAGCACTACAGTCATCGTTTTTTAGCCACCTGACAGCAGTACTCAGGCTATTCAACACGTGCTCGTTCTTTCGCGGCCATATCAGGCGGTTTTTTGCCTGACGATTTTGGCAACAGTTTTGCCAAGGCGACCAATTGAGCCTCAGCTATTTCGAGAGCGCTTGCTGCGGAACTCAACCAAGCCTTCTCCAGCGGACGCAGGTCGGCTTCGACCAGGGCCTTTTGGCACCATTGATAATGGTCGTGCCAAGAACCTAATGCCGATTGCAGTGCCTTGAGAGAACTCGCAGCTTTACGCGAGAGAGGTGAAAGTATGGGAAAGGCTTCAGTGAGGTAGCGCGTCCGCTTGACCAAAATTCTCAATTCGTGCCGATCAAATTCAGCGTCATCCACGGCAGCATGTAACCGGTCGATCTGCTTTTTCAGCGCTTTTTCAATTTGAGGCAGGACGTGCTTTAAACCACCGTTGACTTCAACTGTGCGAAACGCAGAAGGCCACTCATCCAACTGCACCAATAGGTTGTTGATCGCCGGACTTTTTAGAATCTTGGAGTAGTTTGACGCTAGCCGAGTTTTCCTGAGCTGCGCTTGGACAGGAAAGCCTTTGTCCTCCAACTCCTGAATCATCACCTCTAGATCGCGTGCAGGTGTAGTTAGCCTTCCCACTTCAGCCGCAGCATTACTCAGAGCTACCACCTCGTTCATAGAGCGCATCGGTCGGAGTAAGCTCCTAATACGCCTCACGGCTATCCTGAGATCATGCAAAGCTTCGCTATCAGTTCGCGCCTACAACCTCAAACGAATGATGAGCATCTTCGGTATCTCGGGATTGCTTGAAGCGATCAGGGCGTGAATCCAAGCTGCTTGATCGTCCGTGAGTGGCTGTTTGGGCCGCTGACGCGGCCCAAACAGCATTTACGAACGCCTATGTAGCTGACTAGAGCAATTCGCGCTTCCGTCTGCTGGTTTCGCAGGCAACGCCCGTAGCTATCAGTTTTCGATGTGTGCAGTGTGTTTTCACACAGCCTGGGCCAAAAGCAGACATTCGCATGCCTTTCGGCCAGTCACATCGAAACGCCGGGTTGCAGATCACACAGGTTCAAAGACCCTGATAGCGCCGCTCGAAATCACTGGCCAACTGTTCAAGCGTGACGCTTCCCAAGCGGTTTATAAGCAACGCCTGTGCCGCGTCAAACGCGTCTGTCAGCGCTGCGTTCACCGCTTGTTCGACCAGGCATTGTGGATGGTCGGTCGACAAACCGATGGCGAAGAGCGAAGACGAGCCCAAGGCCTGATGGATGTCCAACAGGGTCATATCCGCCAGCGGTTTCGCCAGCGTCCACCCTCCCCGGTGACCCTTTTCTGAGCGCACATAACCCTTGTCCTTGAGTAGCGCCATGGTCCGCCGGACCACCACCGGGTTGGTACCAAGCATCTGCGCGATGGTATCGGACGTGGCGGGCTGGTCATGGCGAGCTATGTGGATCAATACGTGCAGCATGCGGGACAGGCGCGTGTCATTTCTCATGTAGGACGGTTTCCTGAATTACTGTCGGCGAGTATCGCTCGATACAGCAAAAGTTACGAGACTGTTGACACCCCAACATCATGTAACTTACGTTGTATCTAGAGTTTATTCGACCGGTCAAACATCCAGAGGGACTGATCCATGGTTTATGACGTGATCATCGTCGGCGGTAGCTATTCCGGAATTTCCGCAGGCTTGCAACTGGCACGGGCGCGCCGAAAATTACTGGTGATCGACGCAGGTCAGCGCCGCAATCGGTTTGCTAACCACTCACATGGATTTCTTGGTCAGGACGGCCGCGATCCCGGCACGATAGCCAGCGAGGCACGAGCCCAGTTGCTGGCCTACCCAACGGTGGAGTGGCTTTCTCAACCCGCCGTCCAGGCGAAAACGGGCGACGGTGGCTTTGTGGTAACCGTCGAGAACGGGGAACAATTCGCGACGCGACGTTTGATCCTTGCCACAGGGGTGGTGGATGAGCTGCCCGGGGTTACCGGGCTGTCAGAACGATGGGGGCAGCGAGTGTTTCATTGTCCGTATTGCCATGGATATGAACTGCACGGCGGACAGATTGGTGTATTGGCGGCATCACCACTGGCCATCCACCATGCGCTGATGCTACCGGACTGGGGGCCAACCACATTGTTCCTCAACGAGGTATTCGAGCCGGATGCCGATCAGTTGGCCAATCTGACCAGGCGCGGGGTTACGGTAGTGGTCGAGCCAGTCTTGTCGGTCGGCGGAGAACAAGCCGATGTGACCCTCGCCAGCGGTCGAGTGATCAAACTTGCCGGATTGTTCACCCAGCCTCGGACCCGCATGGGCAGCCCATTGGCAGCGCAACTGGGTTGTGAGTTTGAAGCCGGGCCGACGGGCGAATTCATCAAGGTCGATGCGATGCGCGAAACCAACGTGTCCGGAGTGTTTGCCTGCGGGGATGCAGCGATAGGCGCAGGCAATGTCGCGATCGCCGTGGGGGACGGCGCACGCACGGGCTGCGCGGCACATCAGTCGATGATGTTTCGCTGAACACGAGCGGCGGACGACTGGCGATTACACACGAGACAGAGTGTCCCCGTTAGGTCGATTGCTGTCCTTCCCCATGGGCAGCAATCGGCCAAAAGCAGTCACTCCTGACATTGCTACGAACATCCGAAGAACGCGGGCTATGTTCGCCAGCGAACAGACGAACAGTCCTCCAAGTCTCCACACTCAGGTTGAAAAGCTACGTCCACCAAGCGCTGCTCGGTGCTGGCGCAATGCGTTGGCGCACCTGTAAAAATGCACGCAATTGTATGATGCGTTTCAGGCTCAGGACCTTATGAACAGCATATGGACACGCCTACAGAAGGTATTTTCTCGCTCGTCCGGTTTTTGGCGAACCCGTCTGTTTCCTCCACCTCGATTCAAATACGAGCCCATATTGCGCTCGGAGCTTTTCAGCGCCGACCAGATGGCCAGTCACGGCATCGCCCTGGCCGGGCAGCATCGCCTGACCACGCTGTCCGCACGAGACTCGATGCTGCACAGGCTCGATGACAACGAGGAGTTGCTCAAACGCAGCAGCACAGCGCTGGCCAACGCGCAAGTTTTCAGCCGGCGAGTGACGCCGGCAGCGGAATGGCTGCTGGACAATTACTATCTGATCGAAGAAAACATTCGCACCGCCAGAACGCACCTGCCCAAAGGCTATAGCCGTGAGTTGCCACGCCTGATCAACGGCCCGTCGGCGGGGCTGCCTCGCGTCTATGACATCGCGCTGGAGACCATCTCCCATGGCGACGGTCGAGTCGATGAGGAAAGCCTGAGCCGCTTCATTTTTTCCTATCAGACCGTGATGCCGCTTGCGCTGGGCGAACTGTGGGCGATACCGATCATGCTGCGTCTGGCGCTGATCGAAAACCTGCGGCGAGTGGCCTCCAGGGTCATGGCCAACGCCGACGAGCGCAATCTGGCCGATGACTGGGCCGAACACCTGATCGAAACCTCAGAACGAGACATCAAAAGCGTGGTGCTGACCGTAGCCGACATGGCCCGCTCCGCACCGCCGATGACCGCCGCCTTTGTCGCCGAATTCACCCGCCGCCTGCAGGGCCAGAGTGCAGCGCTGGCCTTGGCGCTTAACTGGATGGAGCAGACGCTGAGTGAGACAGGCTCCAGCATCGAACGCCAGGTGCAGCTCGATGCGCAACAACAGGCAGCAGATCAGGTGTCGATTGGCAACAGCATCGGCAGCTTGCGCCTTCTGTCTGCCACGGACTGGCGCGAGTTCGTCGAGTCGATGAGTCATGTCGAGCAGATTCTCCACGAAGACCCGGCGCAGGTTTACCGGGCGATGGATTTCAGCACTCGCGACAGCTACCGACATGTCATAGAACGCCTTGCCCGCAGAAGCCCCCAGCACTCGGAAATCCAGGTCGCCCGCGCCGCGATCAATCTCGCCGCAGCCGGAACTGCCTCAGTCCCGTGCGAACTGCTGGCGCGCCATGTCGGGTATTACCTGATCAGCGCAGGGCTGCCGACGCTGGAGCGACGACTCGATGCCAAGGTGCCGCTTCATGAGCGCTGGAAACGATTGTTGCAGCAGTCGCCGCTGATGTTTTATCTGGTGCCGGTGGCTGTTCTGACGCTCATCTTCGCCTGGCCTTTGCTGGCCTCTGCGCAGCGCGACGGCATGCCCGATGCAGCGCTTCTGATGATGGCGATTCCCTGCCTGATCATGACCAGCCGACTGGCGATCAGCCTTATAAATTGGTTGGTGACGTTCAGTCTGTTGCCGACGACGTTGCCGAAAATGGATTTTTCCAACGGTATTCCCGATGGCGCGCGAAGCCTGGTGGTGATCCCGACGCTGATCGCCAGCCTGGCCGATGTGGACGAACTGGTGGAAGGTCTTGAAGTACGGTTTCTCGCCAACCGCGACAGCAATCTGTATTTCGCGTTGCTCAGCGATTTTCTGGATGCGCCTGAAGAGGCTCAGCCGCAAGACGCCGAGCTGCTCACACAGGCCTCCCATGCAATCACCCTGCTCAACCGAAAATACGCGGACGGGCTCAGCGACCGGTTCTTTCTGCTGCATCGGCCGCGTCGCTGGAACGCGAGCGAACGCGTGTGGATGGGCCACGAGCGCAAACGCGGCAAGCTGATTGAACTCAATGCCCTGTTGCGTGGCCATGGAGAGGAGCGCTTCAACGCCATCGTCGGCGACATCACGCCATTGCGCGGGGTGCGTTACGTGATCACGCTGGACACCGACACCCTGCTGCCGCGCGATGTCGCTCGCCAATGCGTGGCGGCCATGATGCACCCGCTGAACCGTCCGTTGTTCGACAGTGACGGCGAGCAGATCATTTCCGGCTACGCGGTACTGCAACCGCGAGTGGGCATCAGCCTGACCAGCGCCACGCGCTCGATCTATGCCCGGCTGTTTGGCAGTGATGCCGGCGTCGATCCGTACACCCGGACGGTATCGGACGTTTACCAGGACCTGTTCCAGCAAGGATCCTTCATCGGCAAGGGCATCTACGACGTAGACGCGTTCACCTGCGCCCTGGACGGTTGCTTGCCGGATAACCAGATTCTCAGCCACGACCTGATCGAAGGGTGTTATGCACGATCCGGCCTGCTCAGCGACGTGCAAGTCTACGAGCAATACCCCTCGCGCTTCGGTGCCGATGTCAAACGACGGCATCGCTGGGTTCGCGGCGACTGGCAACTGCTGCCGTGGACATTGCGCTGGGCGCGCAACGCCGACGGCAAGTGGGTGCGCAACAGGCTGAGCGTCATGGCACGCTGGAAGATTCTGGACAATCTGCGACGCAGCCTGGAACCGCTGGCGCTGTTGCTGATGTTCGCATGGGGCTGGTTTGCCAGCAGTCAGCCAATGAACTGGACGCTGACAGTCATCGGATTGATGGTGATTCAACCGTTGCTGCGAGCGGTGACCGATCTGATGCAGCCCCCCGCTAATGTGCCCTATGGGCAATACCTCCGGGCGCTGCTGGGTGATCTGGCACAAGACCTCGCCCGCGTTGGTCTGACGCTCGCCTGGCTGCCCTTCGAGATGTTCTACAGCGCTGACGCCATCCTGCGCTCGCTCTGGCGAATCGGCTTCAGCAGACGCCGACTGTTGCAATGGCAGCCCTCGCGAGAGGTGGAGCGCACCACCGAAAATCGGCTGTCCGGCCTCTATCGCCAAATGTGGATCGAGCCCGTATCGGCCCTGATTTCACTAGCCCTGTTGGTGAAGGATCCGCAGACGCTGGCAATCGCCAGTCCGCTGCTTTTGTCATGGTTAGTCGGCCCCTGGCTCGCTTGGTGGCTCAGTTCGGCACCCAAGCAGTCGGTGTTCGCACCGACGACGGATGATTTGCGCTTCCTGCGGTTGCTGGCGCGCAAGACCTGGGCGTTCTTCGATCAATACGTCGGGCCCGAGGATCACTGGCTACCACCGGACAACGTGCAGGAAGACCCCAGGCCTGCCATTGCCCATCGCACCTCGCCGACCAATATGGGCATGTCGCTGCTCGCCCACCTGGCCGCTCACGATTTCGCTTACTTGAGTACTGAACGGCTGCTGTCCCGGCTTGCGGCGTCGCTGGACAGCATGGGCGGTCTGGAGCGTTATCGGCAACATTTCTATAACTGGTACGACACGCAGACCCTCGAGCCGCTGCGTCCGCATTACGTATCCACCGTCGACAGCGGCAACCTGGCGGGCCTGCTGTTGACCTTGAGCACCGGCATTGCGCAGCTGGCAGACGCCCCGATGTTCGGCCCTGCCGTGATCAAGGGCCTGCGCGATACCCTCGATATCCTTGCAGATTCCCAACGCGCCTCGGGGGCGGATGAATACGCCTTGCCACTGAGAAAAGGCCTTGAACCGATCTCGCAAATTGCGCCCCCTGAGGCGCTGGCAGACCTGCTGCACACGGCTCGCATCATGGTCACCAGCCAGCCAGCGGACACCGACGAGGAAAGCCTCTACTGGCGAGAAGCGTTTACCCGTCAATGCATCGACTGGACAGAAGAACTGCAGCGTTATCGCCTCCCTGCCCCCTCGGTCACGATTGAATCGCCTCGTACTTTGCGTCAACTCGCCAGCCTGAACCCCGCAGACTGGGCCCCCGAGCATCACCCTGAAGTCGTGCGAGTCCGCAGTGACGCCGCGCAGCGTCTGGAAACCCTGAAGCATCTGGCGTTATTGGCCACGTCGCTGGCGCAGATGGATTTCTCGTTGCTTTACGACCACCAGCGTGACTTGTTTGTCATCGGTTACAACGCCGAGGAGTGCAGGCTCGACACCGGTTACTACGACCTGCTGGCGTCCGAGGTGCGGCTGACCAATTACGTGGCCATCGCTCAGGGACAAATCCCCCAACGCGCCTGGTTCACCCTAGGAAGGCTGCTGAGTGAAAACGCGGGCGTACCGACGTTGCTGTCCTGGTCGGGCTCGATGTTCGAATACCTGATGCCCATGCTGGTGATGCCTAACTTCGAGGGCAGCCTGCTGGACCAGACTTGCCGCGCCGCCGTGTCGGTGCAGATCGAACAGGGCAACAGGCTGGGCATTCCGTGGGGCGTTTCGGAGTCGGGTTACTCCACCGTCGACGCGCACTTCAATTATCAATACCGCGCCTTCGGCGTTCAGGCTCTGGGGCTCCAACGCGGGCTGAACAATGACATTGTGATAGCGCCCTACGCCAGCGCCCTGGCGTTGATGGTCGATGCCGATGCGGCCTGCAAGAACTTGCAACGCCTCGCCCTGCAAGGCTCCGCTGGACGTTTCGGACTGTATGAAGCCGTGGATTACACCGAGGCCCGCTTACCCCGCGGCCAACACTTCGTCGTGGTCCGGTCGTTCATGGCTCACCACCAGGGCATGAGCTTGCTCGCCTTGACCAGCCGACTGCACGATCAACCCATGCAACAGCGATTCGAGGCCGACCCGGCGCTGCGATCAGCCCTGCTGCTGCTACAGGAGCGGGTGCCGAAATCCGCCGCGCCGTACCTGCAAACCGCACAGTCGCCAGTACTCGGCGATGTTGGCCAAGGCCAGGATACGGGGCTTCGGGTGTTCTCCGATCCAGGACGCAAGCGTCCGGCCGTGCAGTTGCTCTCCAACGGTCGCTACCACGTCATGCTGACCAGCGGCGGCGGTGGTTACAGCCGCCGTAATGAAATGGCGATCACCCGTTGGCAGGAGGACACCTCACAGGACAATTGGGGGATGTTCTGCTACCTGCGCGATGTCCAGAGCAACACGGTCTGGTCGGCTGCGCATCAACCGACGATGCATCAACCCGAGAGCCACGAGGCGATCTTCTGTGATTCCCGTGCAGAGTTCCGTGCGCGCAACCTGGATTTCGACACGCACCTGGAGATTGTTGTCTCGCCTGAAGACGACATCGAACTGCGCCGCCTGCATGTCACCAACCGAGCGTCATCGGCCAAGACACTGGAGATCACCACCTACGCCGAAGTCGTGCTGACAACCCCGGTCAACGACGCGATGCACCCGGCGTTCAGCAAGCTGTTCGTGCAGACCGAATTACTGCCTTCGCTTCAGGCCATTATCTGTAGCCGCCGCCCCCGGGCCAGCGATGAACCGACGCCGTGGATGTGCCATTTGCTGGCGGCACACGGGGTGGACATCGATGCGATCTCGTACGAAACCGATCGCGCCCGGTTCATCGGCCGAGGACGCAGCCTCGTGTCACCCGCCGCCCTTAATGCCGATTGCCAGCGCTTGTCAGGCAGTGCAGGCCCGGTGCTCGATCCGGTGATCGCGATTCGCTGCAGGATTACCCTGCAACCCGGTCAACAGGCCACCATCGACCTGGTCACCGGTGTCGCCGACAGCCGTGATGACTGCCTTTACCTCATCAACAAATACCGCGACCGCCACCTCGCCGACCGCGTGTTCGACCTGTCCTGGACCCATAGCCAGGTGCTTTTGCGCCAGCTCAACGCCTCGTTGTCCGACGCCCGTCTGTTCGAGCAGATGGCCTCGTCGTTGCTTTATGCGAACGCCTCGATGCGCGCCAACCATGCGGTGCTGATTGCCAATCGCCGCAATCAGCCGGGGCTTTGGGGTCAGGCCATCTCCGGCGACCTGCCCATCGTGTTGCTGCAAATCCAGAGCCTGGACAACATTGCCCTAGTGCAGCAATTGATTCAGGCCCACGCCTACTGGCGACAAAAAGGGTTGGTGGTCGATTTGCTGATCTGGAACGAGGATCAGGCGGGCTATCGCCAGCAACTGCAGGACGCAATCCTGGGCCTTATCACCTCAGGCAGTGAAGCCACTCTGCTGGATCGCCCGGGCGGAATTTTTGTGCGCCCCGCGCAGCAGATGTCGAATGAGGATCGCGTGCTGTTCCTCTCGGTTGCCAGGCTGGTGCTGAACGAAGATCTGGGCGGCCTGGCCGAACAGATTCATCGGCGCAAAGTATCACCGGTGCACGCGCCGTTTGTGGCGACCCGGCATTTTCAGGCTCGGCCGGCATCGGTACGACCGAACCGTCCCTTCCTGCTGTTGAGCAACGAATATGGCGGCTTCAGCGCCGATGGCGGTGAGTACATCATCACCGGGCTCGCGCCCGATCCGACACCCGCGCCCTGGGTCAACGTGATCGCCAATGCACATCTCGGCACGGTGGTCTCGGAAGCCGGCAGTGCCTATACATGGGCGGAAAATGCCCATGAATTTCGCCTGACGCCCTGGCACAACGATCCGGTCACCGATCGCAGCGGCGAAGCCATTTACCTGCGTGATGAAGAGACCGGACACTTCTGGTCTGCAGCGCCTCAACCCTGCCCCGGACAAGGCCCGTACCAGACCCGTCACGGTTTCGGTTACAGCGTGTTCGAACATGAAGAAGACGGCATTTACAGCGAGCTATGGATCTACGTGGCGCTGGATGCGCCGATCAAATTCTCGCGGCTAGTGTTGAGCAACCGCTCGGGACGCCGCCGGTCATTGTCGGTCACAGGGTATGTGGAATGGGTGCTGGGCGATCTGCGCAGCAAATCGGCGATGCATGTGGTCACCCAATCGGATCCCGCCAGCGGGGCCTTCTTCGCCCGCAACGCCTACTCGGTGGAGTTTTCCGAGCGGGTGGCGTTCTTCGACACCGACACGATCGATCACGGTGTCAGCGGTGACCGTACTGAATTCATTGGCCGCAATGGCACCCTCGCCTCACCGGCAGCGATGCAGCACGCCGGTCTGTCCGGGCGCATGGGCGGCGGTCTGGACCCTTGTGCCGCCCTGCAAGTGTCGATCGAACTCGGCGAGGGCGATACCCGGGAAGTCATTCTGCGACTGGGGGCGGCGTCTTCCAGTAACGCCGCCACCCAGCTGGTGCAGCGTTATCGGGGCAGCCTGGTGGCCGCCGAGGAATTGCATAAAGTACGGGAACACTGGCGCTCATTGCTCGGGGCGATTCGTATTGAAACGGGCACCCCTGCGGTCGACGTCATGGTCAACGGCTGGTTGATGTATCAGGTCATCGCGTGCCGTTTCCAGGCCCGAAGCGGCTACTACCAGTCAGGTGGCGCCATCGGGTTCCGCGATCAGTTGCAGGACAGCATGGCGATGATCCATGCCGATCCGGTAGCCGTGCGCGCGCACCTGATGCTGTGCGCCGGCCATCAGTATGTGGAAGGCGACGTGCAACACTGGTGGCACCCGCCGATGAATCGAGGGGTTCGCACCGCCTGCTCCGATGACTTTTTGTGGTTGGTGGCCGCCACCAACCGCTATGTCGAAATAACCGCTGACGTGGGTGTGCTGGAAGAGGTCACCGGATACCTGGAAGGACGCCAACTGGTGGCCGGCGAAGAGTCCTACTATGACCTCCCCGGTGTATCGCCCCTGCGAGAGTCCCTGTATCAACACTGCGTGCGTGCCATTGAACACAGCCTGCGCCGCGGTCATCACGGGTTGCCGCTGATGGGCTCCGGGGACTGGAACGACGGCATGAATCGCGTCGGCCACCTGGGTGCAGGTGAAAGTGTCTGGCTGGGTTTCTTCAGCTATCAGGTGCTGGAGCAATTTGCGGTGACCGCTCGCCTGCATGGTGATCACGCATTTGCCAAACGCTGCAGCGACAGCGCGGTGACACTGCAACGCAACCTCGATAAAACGGCCTGGGACGGCGCCTGGTACCGCCGCGCCTGGTTTGACGACGGACAAATGCTCGGCTCGGCGAGCAATGAAGAATGTCGTATCGATTCCATTGCTCAAAGCTGGTCAGTGCTGTCGGGGGCCGGCTCTGCCGTCCGCCAGATCAAGGCCATGCAGGCATTGGATGAGCATCTGATCAAACGCGACATCCGCGCCGTGTTGCTGCTCGATCCCCCGTTTGACAAGGGCGCCCTGGACCCCGGCTACATCAAGGGTTACGTGCCTGGCGTGCGCGAGAACGGAGGTCAGTACACCCATGCTGCCGTTTGGGCGGGCATGGCGTTTGCGCAGTTGGGTGAAGCCGGCAAAGCATGGGAACTGCTGAATCTGATCAACCCCGCCGCGCCTGCCAACAACGCTCAAATCGAGACCTATAAGGTCGAGCCCTATGTCATGGCCGCGGATGTCTACGGCACCGCGCCCCATGCCGGTCGCGGTGGCTGGACCTGGTACACCGGCTCTGCGGGCTGGATGTACCGGCTGATTGTCGAGTCGTTGCTGGGCGTACAACGCAGCGGCCGTACGCTCAAAATCGAACCGCTGATACCCGTCGATTGGCCGGGCTTCCTTTTGCACTACCGCTTCGGCAAAACCCTCTACCACTTTGATGTGCGTCAGGGCAGTTCGACCTTGACCTCGATGACCCTCGACGGCCAGCCATTGAAAGACGCTGCGCTGACGCTGGATGATGGCGGTCTGGAGCATTGGGTCCGGGTAGATTGTCGCGCCCGGTCACCCAGGCCCCAGGCGCTGGAATTCGAGCATGTCGCCGATGAATAGACATTGATCACCCGCCAGGCGTGCATGGGAGTACCCTGAGCGGGCCCCCCCTGTTCCGCCACGGATGCTCTGTCATGCATGCCTCCCCCAAGCCAAGCCACAATCATTTGCTGGCGGCGCTCCCGGCCGTCGACCTCCAGCGCCTTGTCCCGCACCTGGAGCAGGTCAGTCTGGCGCTGGGCGATGTGCTGTATGAACCGGGGGACACCCTGCGGCACGTTTACTTCCCGACCGACGCCATCGTTTCCCTGCTGCATGTCACGGAAAACGGCTCGTCAGCAGAAATCGCCGTGGTCGGCAACGAGGGTTTGATCGGCATTGCGCTGTTCATGGGCGGCGAAAGCACCTCCAGTCGGGCGGTGGTGCAAAGTGCCGGTGGTGCATTTCGCCTGCCTGGGCAAAAGCTCAAGAAAGAGTTCAACCGTCATGGCGATCTGCTCCTACTGATGCTGCGTTACACCCAGGCGCTGATCACGCAGATGTCACAGACCGCCCTGTGCAATCGCCATCATTCGATCGATCAGCAATTGTGTCGATGGCTGCTGTTGTCGCTGGATCGCCTGCACGGCAATCGCCTAAACATGACCCAGGAGCTAATCGCCAACATGCTGGGCGTGCGCCGCGAAGGCGTCACGGAAGCGGCGGGAAAACTGCAGCGTCAAGGCGTCATCGAGTACAGCCGGGGCCAAATCACGGTTCTGGACAGAGCGCGCCTTGAACGGCTCAGCTGCGAGTGCTACCTGGTGGTCAAGACCGAAACCGATCGGCTGTTGCATTACACCCGTCGTCAGGACGAGTGATGCTTTCGAATGGATTGCCGGCGGCAATACCGGCTGCCCCTTATACCTGTCAGCGAGCGGATGTTGCTCCCGCTAACCTCGCATAAGACTCGGGTGAACAAGCGCTCCAGGGACGGATACAGCGCGAACAGTGGGTCACGATTGATCGATGACCCGCGTAGCTTTAGCGTAGTCCCGAACTCAGCGCCACCACGATATCGCAGGCAGCGACAGACCACCTTCCCGCGAATCCCCCCGATTTAATAGATATATGCGCGCGGTAGTTCAATTCATCGATGCATTGGATTTAGAGCTAGTAAAGGTTACAGCGCCAGTACGCCAGTACGCCCGTAAGCTTGTAGCATTGGCTTACGCTTCGACCTCTGTAGCCCCATCGAAGCCTCCATCCTGCGATACATCTCGGACGTACTATGCGCATAGAACCTCTTCCCCCGCTGCAAAACCTGATCGCATTCGAAGCTACCGTACGGCACGGCAGCTTCACTCGCGCTGCGGCCGAGCTTCACCTGACACAAAGCGCGATAAGTCGGCAAGTTGCGCAACTGGAGGAGTTTCTTGGTCGTGCGCTGTTTCGCCGCGAGCACAAGCGTATTCAGTTGACCGTGGCAGGTCAGATTTATGCTGAGGAGGTGCTCCGAGTCCTGACGCATTGCGCAGAAGCAACAGCACAAGTCATCACACACACCGGGGAGCAGGAGTTGACCTTGGCCAGCTCAAGTGGTGTGGCGGCTTTGTGGCTCGGGCCTTTACTGGGTCGTTACTCCGATGAATTCCCCTCAGTGGAGATTCGGTTACGTGTGGTGGATGGTCTGGATTCACTGGTACGTGCCGAATTCGACTTGGCTCTGTATTTCCTGCGCAAGCCGTCACCGCCAGGGTTCGACAGCAGGCTACTGTTCGTCGAATCCGTGGGTGCCTATTGCTCACCGGATTTTCTCAAAGGCAAGGTACTCGAACCGGAGCAGCTAATTGAGTACCGTTTGCTGATGCTGGAAGACGGCCAACGCCAATGGCTGTCTTGGGTCGACTGGTTTAGCCGCTACGGTGTTGATGCGTCGCTGATCCACCAGCGCATGAGCGTCAACCACTATCCAGTGTTGGTGGATTTGGCGATTGCCGGACACGGGATCGTATTGGGCTGGCGCCCGATGATTGATCGGCACCTGCGCTCCGGCGCGCTTGTTCCTGCATGCAATGCTCATGCGGGCGCGGCCGGTGGCGGCTATTACCTGCTCAATCCGGCGGGACAGATTCCCAGCCGAGCCGCACGGGCATTCGAGAAGTGGTTGATGAGCACAATTGCAACTTAGCCGTTAATTTTGCATGCGTTTAGTGCATGCAAATCTGCGTAATAAGCGTTTTCCGACTTACGAAGCTCCCTTTATTCTCATTCAAAGGGCACGAGACTCGAATGATCTTCACCTATATCGACTCGCCCCTCCAATATCGCAGGGTCAAATCCCTGCGCTTGACGCATGCAGGAGCCATTCGTGAACACTATAAAAACAAACACATCGACTACGCACAACAAACAGGCTCGGCGCGCCATCGTTGCCACCGTGATCGGCAATGGCCTGGAATGGTTCGACTTCACCGTCTACAGTTTTTTTTCGGTCATTATTGCTAAGGTATTCTTCCCCACCGACAACGAACTCACCTCTTACCTGATTGCCCTTGCCACATTCGGCGTCGGTTTTTTCATGCGCCCCGTTGGCGGCATTGTCATCGGCGTGTATGGCGACAAACACGGCCGCAAAGCCGCCTTGTCTCTGACGATCCTACTTATGGCTCTCGGTACGCTGATCATCGCGATAACCCCCAGCTATGCGCAGATTGGCCTTATGGCCCCCATCCTTATCGTCTTCGCGCGACTATTACAGGGCTTTTCCGCCGGTGGCGAGATGGGGAGTGCCACAGCCTTCTTGATTGAGCATGCACCCGCCGGCCGCAAGGCATACTACTCCAGCTGGATTCAGGCGAGCATCGGGGTCGCCGTGCTGCTCGGATCTGCGCTGGGCGCAACGCTGTCGAGCTATCTGACGCAGGCACAACTGGAAAGTTGGGGCTGGCGCGTACCGTTTATCATTGGCACCTTGATCGGTCCAATCGGGTTCTACATCCGCAGTCGGATTGACGAAACTCCCGCCTACAGCGAATCCAAGCCTGTCGAGTCTCCTCTGCGTGAAGTAATCCGCACGTACCCGCGGCAGACCATGATCAGCTTTTCGCTCGTGGTGCTTTGGACTGTCTGCACCTACGCCATTTTGTTTTATATCCCGTCGTACTCCACACGAGTACTGCACCTGCCTTCCTGGATGGGGTTTTGTGCCGGGATGATGGGCGGTGCAGTATTGATTATCGTCACGCCGATAGTTGGCGCGTTGGCAGACCGATATGGCCGTCGTCCGTGGCTGCTGTGGTCGGCTTTGGCCATCTTCGTCACGGTGTATCCGATGTTCATTTACATCAACCAAGTGCCTGGGTTGATTTCGCTACTGGTGTTCGAGTTAGTGCTCGGCGTGTTAATTGCCGGTTACATCGGCTCGATACTCGCAGCCTTCGGCGAATTGCTTCCGACCCACGTACTTTCAACCGGACTTTCGGTGGCCTACAACGTCGCAGTGACGATCTTTGGCGGCTTTGCGACCTTCACCATTACCTGGCTGATCGCCCAGACAGGCTCAAATGTGGCTCCGGCCTTCTACATCATGTTTGCTGCGTTCATCAGCAGTATCGGCGCCATGTTGTACCGCGACCGTGAGCCTGAATTGCGCTCTACCCTGACGGGAGCTTATCAATGAACACTCATACCCCTAACCGCTTGATTCTGCGCAACGGTCAAGTACTCGACTTGCAGCAAGGCCGATTGATTGCCGAACAGGAAGTGCTGATCGAGGGCGAGCGGATTATCGCTGTACGCCCTCAAAGCATCGTGCCCGAAGTCGGCGTGCAAACCTATGACCTGAACGGCAAAACCATCATGCCTGGCATGATCGATTGCCACGTACATGTGCTGGCGTCCAAAGCAAATCTGGGCCTGAATGCACTGCAACCTAATGCCATCATCATGTACCGTGCGCTGCCGATTCTTGAGGCGATGCTTGGTCGAGGTTTCACTACCGTGCGTGATGCCGGAGGCGCCGATTGGGCACTTGCCCGTTCAATTGAGCTTGGACTGATTCCCGGGCCGCGGATCTTCGCTTCGGGCAAGGCGCTATCGCAGACCGGTGGTCACGGCGACATGCGTGCTCGCGGCTCGTTGCTGCTTAACGAACCTTGCTCGTGTTGCTTCCGGGCCGGAGCCATCGCACGGGTAGTGGACGGTGTCGACAACGTCCGCCTGGCTGTTCGCGAAGAGCTTCAACAAGGTGCCAGCCAGATCAAAATCATGGCTTCTGGCGGCGTCGCTTCTCCCACAGACCCTATCGCCAATACTCAATACAGCGAAGCAGAAATTCGCGCTATCGTCGATGAAGCGCAAGCCGCCAACACTTACGTAATGGCTCATGCCTACACTCCCCGTGCAATTCGACGCGCCATTGAATGCGGCGTACGGACCATCGAACACGGCAATCTGATCGACGATGATACCGCCCGCCTGATGGCAGAGCGAAACGCCTTCGCAGTGCCTACTCAAGTCACTTACGAAATGCTGGCGGAGCACGGTGCACGCTTCGGATTGGCGCAAGAGTCTGTAGCCAAGATCGAAGAAGTGCGCCTGGCCGGACGCAATGCTTTGCGGCTTTTCGCCGAAGCGAATGTTCCGATGGGTTTTGGCTCTGACTTACTGGGTGAGATGCATGAACACCAAACGTATGAACTGAAAATTCGCGCTGAAATCCTGGGCAACCTTGCCGCCTTGCGAAGCGCCACCACCGTGGCGGCACAGATATTACAACGCGAAGGGGAACTGGGCTGTATCGCCCCAGGAGCACTGGCCGACTTGCTGGTAGTCAACGGTAATCCGCTTACGGATATCGATTGCCTAATCGGCCAGGGCGAAAATCTGGTGATGATTATCCAGGGCGGCAGTATCAAGAAAAACACACTTACATAATAGCTGCAGACCCCGGGGTCTCCCCCATGCAGCGAATGCCAACAATAACGCAGACATTGTCAGCTGCTACAGAACTCAGCGCATTCAGGAAATAAGTTAATGCAAAAGCAACTACGGTTTTTTGCTTCGGGTACGGCTGTGCTCGGTTCTTTGTGGAGCACTGCAAATGGAGCCGGTTTCGTCGAGGACAGCAAGGCAACTCTCGACCTGAGAAACCTTTATTACAACAGCGACACCCGTGATACGCATAAGCCTACCGTAGATGAATGGGGGCAGGCGTTCGTACTCAACGTAAAGTCTGGCTTCACCGAAGGCAACCTTGGCCTGGGGGTAGACGCCATTGGCACTTATGCAGTCAAGCTTGACGCTTCCGGTCCTGGTGTTCTTTTTCCCCGAGAAAAAGATGGCGAAGCCGTCGACGATTTCAGCCGTGGCGGGTTAACCGGCAAACTGCGATTTGCCAAATCCGAAGCTCTAGTCGGGACGTTGCTGCCGTCTTTGCCTGTGATCACCGCCAACGACGGACGGCTTATGCCGCAGCTCTATGAAGGCGCCATGATCACTTCGAAAGATATCGCCAACCTTACGTTCACCGCGGGACAAATCGAACATGCCACTGGCCGAATGTCCAGTGACAGCACCGGACTCGCCGTCGCGGGAGGCACACGCCAGAGCAATCAATTCCGCTTTGCCGGGGGAAACTACAGCCCCTTTGAGAACCTGTTGTTGCAGTACTACTTCGCCAATCTGGAAGACTATTACAACCAGAACTTCCTTGGCGCCGTGCATACCCTGAAGTTTGACAGTGGGCAATCGCTGAAAACCGATTTGCGCTGGTTCAGAACGCGAGGTGATGGGGCAAACGCCAGGGGTACTCCCGGCTACGGAACTTCGGGCTACACAAAGAACGGCGACGGGAAGATTGATAACAATACCTGGAGTTCGATGTTTACCTATGGCGTGGGCGGCCATGCTTTTAGCCTCGGCTATCAGGAAGTGTCGGACAACAGCAACTTTGTCCAACTCAACCAAGGCAGTCTGGTTGATAAGGACGCGGGGGGCACTTCGCTGTACTTGATTACCGACCGTATGACGGCAAGCTTCAATTATGCTGGTGAACGCACGATCCTTGGCCAGTACGGCTATGACTTCGCGCCACTCGGCATGCCAGGCCTGACCGCCAACCTCGCGTATCTCAAGGGTGGTCAAATCAAACAAATACGCGGCGCTGAAGAATGGGAGCGAGACTTTGTTGTCGGTTATGTCGTGCAAAGTGGGGGGTTCAAAGGCGTTGGTGTAGCCTGGCGCAACTCCATGTTACGCAGCGACGTAGGAGGCGACGTCGATCAAAACCGGATGACGGTGAGCTATTCACTACCTCTTTGGTAAACATCCGTCAGCAAGCTCGCCCTAGCAACGCAGCCATGGAACGGATCGAGTTACCTGCCACCACTGCACGCGAAATCTCTTCGCGCTCAGCCAACGTCAGCGCCAATCTGGACCTGCGGCGTACAGCGGGTCTGATACCGCCTGTTTCCGCCAAGATGCGCTGTATCGATGAATGGTTTCGATCAAATAGTTGGGCTATGTGCTGGAGAGAGTCGCCTTTCTGCCAGTGATCCCACATCAGTTTTTTCTGGCTTTCGGTGTAATAGATCCGCGGTCTCTGCTTCATCTGCAACACTCCTTCTGCATACACAGAATTTAGTTGTGTTGCATCGACCGGTTGAATCCACAGTCGATTACAGCCGATGTTGACGGGCTGTAATCGTCCGATTCTGTTGAAAAAGTCGGAATTTCAGCTGGCCAGAACTCAGGCAAGACCACCATCGGAGAACCTACTCACCACATTGAGTGGTTTCTCGGCCCTTCGTTGACCTTTGCTGCTCTGGTAGTGGGTTAGTTTGAGGTTTTTGCTTGGTGCAGGCGCACCTATCCCGTGACTGGTGGCCCTTGAGATGAAAATTTAACCAGCCGTCGCAGGTTCTGCACCGCAGCGGCCAGTGTGAATTCATCGGTCGCGCCACTCAGACCACGTAGTCGCAAGCGATCCAATTTCAGGATGCGCTTGAGGTGGGCAAACAACATTTCGACCTTTTTACGTTCGTGGCGAGAGCGCACGTATGCAGGTGTCGCTGCGATGCGTCGAGCCACATCCCGAGCGGCTTCATGGACGCTGCGGGCAATTTTTCGAAACTCCGTGTTCGGGCAGCACTTGGCTTTCATCGGACACGTCGCGCAGTCGGTCTGTCTGGATCGGAAGATGATGGTGTTGACTTTGGTGACGTGCGAACACTCGTTCTTGAAGGCTCGCCATTCTTTGGGTTGTAACTTTCAAAGATGTAAGCCTGGACGTGGTTGCCAAGTCTTTGGAGTTTCTGGTGGCTTCCTACCAAGGAGAATCCCCAGATCAAGCTCTGGATGAATGCATTCGCAAATCAGGGTTCTATTCGCTATCAGGGAACTGAATCTACATTTTTCAACAGAATCGGTCGGTTGCGACCCTTCGTGACGTTCACAAGTCGGCCAAAAACAGCCCGTGGATGGAGCTATGGAAAATGAGAGCTAAGCTCCTTCTAATGTCGGGCTTTAGCCTCGGAGGGGAGCCAATGAAACATGTAGTAATGCTCATCACGATCTCTTTGCTGACCACTGCTTGTCAGAGCACAAATGATGACGGCATCACCCGACTTGACAATTGTGTCTGCTATAAATCGTCCGAAGGACAACAATTGCAATCATCGCAAATGGCATGGAAAGACCCCGAAACGTTGCAGAAGCAATTCTCACATTGCATTTGCCGAGCCTTGATTGACCTGAAGAAGGCCGATGATCCCGGTAAATATTTCGTGCCCGGAACCGACATAAGAACGGAACTGAAATAAGTAAGCGTTGTGGTCTAACGGACTCAGCTTTCGACGTATTCAGTGCGTTTTCACACAACCTCGGCGATAGCGGCCCCTCGTGACTGGTAACAATCGACCAGAAGCGGGCATCGAGAAAGCAAACGTCAAAATGTGTCGAACATTGAGACCGTGGTTATTTAAGCAACGGTTCCCTAGAACTTTTCCTTGTTTATCGGTCTATGTGGATAGGCTCATCCGCTCGGTAAACACGCCCCCCCGCAGGCTTACCACAGCCAGATGGCCACACCCCCAATTTTCAATCCGAGGTTGTCTTCGCTCATGAAATTCCATGTCCAACGGATGGTGCTCTTCGGCCTGTTCGCGTTCGCGGCAGTGGGCTCGGCGTCAGCAACACAGATGAAAACCTCCACCCCTGCTTTCGCAACTGAAGTCGCAGCCGTTCAGGCTCCGGTCCAGGCTGCCGGCAACCCTTGGCCGACCTTGGCCAGTATGGCCGGCAAGCAGCCAGGGCCGTTGCTTGCCCATGACGACCGATACTGGCATGACGGCCGTTGGCATGATCGTAGAGACGATTGGCGCCGAGACGACAGGCGTAGAGATAAGTGGCGTAGAGAGCAAGCCCGCCGAGAAGCCGAACGCCATCGTTATTGGGAGCGCCACCAGGATCGAGCCATGCGGCACCGTTACGAAAACGATCACCGTTACTATCGTCGCTAGTGCAAAGCCACGGAACACTCATCCGTCCGGCTCGATCCAGACACCAATTCCCCCAAATACGCGACATCGTTGTAAGAGGGACCGAAGGACATGACAGCCAAGCGAATGGACAACGTCCTGATAGTTGTCGACGATCTCGAAGCGGTGAAGGCGTTCTTTATCGAGTTGGGCCTCGAGCTTGAGGGCCAAACTACGGTTGAAGGGCCTTCCGTCGGGAGCCTTATAGGGCTTGGAGGCGTCCGAGCCACTCTCGCGATGCGACTGGCCGCCAGGGGTCGAGAGCGGTGCTCCTAGACAGCCCGCCTTGGCTCCGCCGACCTGGACTTAAACAATGTCTGAGTTCCCCCCACTCGGCAACCCAACTTCCAGGGCAACCTGCCAATAGCGCCATACCCGCCACTCCACATAACCCTCAAAGCAACCTTTAAATGGCAGAATCTCCTTAACTTGATCGTTTCGGAGACCACCATGCTTCGCGCATTTGAACAAAGACTCGACCCCTTCCCACCCGACGAGGTACCACCGCCACCCGAAGGCCTGGCTCGGTTCCTTTGGGCGTGCACACGGGGCGCACGCGGCTATATTCTCGTATTTGCGCTGCTCAGTGCCGGTGTGTCGATCTACGAAGCCTGGCTGTTTTCTTTCCTCGGCCAGGTCGTGGATCTGCTCTCGACCTGGCAAGCCGGTGGTGATGCGGCGGCGCAGGAAAGTCGCGTGTTGTGGGGGATGGGCATCGTAATGCTGACCAGCATCGGGCTGGTGGCGTTGCGTACCATGGTGCAGCACCAGATATTGGCGATCAATCTGCCGTTGCGGCTGCGTTGGGACTTCCACCGCCTGATGCTGCGGCAAAGCCTTTCGTTCTTTTCCGATGAGTTCTCCGGCCGGGTCACCACCAAGGTGATGCAGACTGCGCTGGCCGTGCGCGACGTGCTGTTCACCCTTATCGAGATCGCACCCGGAATCGGGGTGTATTTCATCGCGATCATCGCACTGGCCGGCGGCTTCGCACTGAAACTGATGCTGCCTTTCCTTGCCTGGATCGTGTTGTTCGGGCTGGCCATGCTTTACTTCGTGCCCCGCTTGGGGAAAGTCGGACAGGAACAAGCCCATGCGCGCTCCTCGATGACCGGACGTATCTCAGACGCCTACACCAACATCACGACAGTGAAACTGTTCTCCCATTCCAATCGTGAAGCGCACTTCGCGCGCGCGGCCATGGAGGATTTCAAGCAGACCGGCTTTCGCCAGATGCGCCTGGTCAGCCAATTCGAGATCGTCAACCAAGCGTTGGTGGTGGCGTTGATCATGGCAGCAGGCGGTTATGCACTTTGGCTGTGGCACCTGGGCGAAGTCGGCACCGGTGCCGTGGCGGCGATTACTGCCATGGCGTTGCGTATCAACGGCATGTCGCACTGGATCATGTGGCAAATGACCTCGCTGTTCGAGAGCATCGGCACCGTGCAAGATGGCATGGCAACCCTTACCCGCGGCCCCAAGGTGCAGGATGCGCCGAACGCGGGCGTGCTGGTGACCTCCGGCGGGGCGGTAACCTTCGACAATGTGAGCTTCAACTACAATGGCGAACGCCAAGTGCTCGATGGCCTGAGCCTGAACATTCGCCCGGGCGAAAAAATCGGCCTGGTAGGCCGCTCCGGCGCGGGCAAATCCACGCTCATCAACTTGCTGCTGCGCTTCTATGATGTCGACAGCGGGCAGATTCGCATTGACGGGCAAGACATTGCGCACGTGACACAAGACAGTCTGCGCAGCGCCATCGGCATGGTCACCCAGGATACTTCCCTGCTGCACCGTTCCATTCGCGACAACATCGCCTACGGCCGACCCGATGCAAGCGACGCACAAATCCGCAGTGCCGCGGCCAATGCCCAGGCCGATGAGTTCATCAGCCAACTGAGCGACCGGCAAGGTCACACCGGCTACGACACCTTGGTGGGCGAGCGCGGTATCAAGCTGTCGGGCGGCCAGCGCCAGCGCGTCGCGATTGCCCGAGTGATGCTCAAGAACGCCCCGATCCTGCTACTTGACGAGGCTACCAGCGCGCTGGACTCGGAAGTCGAAGTGGCCATTCAAGAAAGCCTCGATGAAATGATGAAGGGCAAAACCGTAATCGCCATCGCCCATCGGCTGTCCACGATTGCGGCGATGGATCGACTTATTGTCATGGATGATGGACGCATCATCGAACAGGGCACCCACACCGAATTGCTCGCTAAGAACGGCCTCTATGCGCGGCTGTGGCACCATCAGAGTGGCGGGTTCCTGGGTGAGGATCGGGGGGTGACCGAGGTTATGGATCAGGTATGAGCGTGAACGGCCCGGGGATGATCTGCAAGCGGCTGCTTTGGGTTGGTTGCAGCCCTTCGCAACTAACATCTATCGGCCAATGGCACTCTCTGACGACGAACCCGGCTCACACCCAGAGGTCAAAGCAAGTGATGGCATCGCCAATGATCAAAGGCCCCTGGCCTGCTTCATTCAACGGCAAAGCCAGTAGTGTTCAAACACTTTAGGGTGCGCCGGATAATTTTCAGCAGGCTCGGATTCTGCCGTGTGCAGGCGCTGACTGCTGCTCACATCCAATGCTCCCGTATCGGAGTACGAAAATGACTCAGCCATTGCGGTTCTTCCTATCGATCGTCCTCGCGACAGCCTCCCTGGCATCGGCGAGTTTCTTGAACAACGCAGGTGCGGCAACCGCCGAGGATCTGGATACCGACTCTCAGCAAGCGTTGCAAACGCTCTACAAGGCCACGCCCTTTGCCCAAACCATTTCGCAGAACGCCAAAGCGATTCTTGTCTTCCCGAAAATCATCAAGGCGGGCCTTGTGTTTGGTGGCAGCTATGGCGAAGGCGAATTGTTGAAAGGCAAGAAAGTGGAGGGTTATTACAACTCCGTCACCGGGTCATGGGGGCTGCAGGCAGGCGCTCAGTCGTATGGCTATGTGGTGTTCCTGATGACCGATAAAGCCGTGAACTACATCCGCGAAACCAAGGGCTGGGAAATCGGCGTAGGCCCCACTGTTGTGGTGGTGGATGAAGGGATCTCGAAGAATCTGTCCAGCTCAACGCTGAAGGACGATGCCTACGCGTTCATTTTCGACCAGCAAGGATTAATGGCCGGGGTCAGCATCGAAGGAACGAAGATTTCCCTGATCAAACGCTAAAGCCGACCGTCCCGGTAGCGTGTCAACTCCGTGCTTATGCAGGGTAATTACTGTTGGGCGGGCGCCTTACGAGGCGCCCGTTTTGTTTTGCGTGCTGCGGGGTAGCTTGACCGCGTACCCAAGCAAGACAGTCTGCCCCCAAAACTTAACTGGCAGCTAGTATCAGGTAGCACAACGAGACGTCCCTCTCACTGCAAAGGATTGCCATGTGAACATCTCCGTTATCCTGCAACCCTTATTCGACACCCTGAATTGGCTACTCCCGCTGATGCTGGTGTTTTGGCTGCTGAAAACGCGCATTTTCAAAGGCTGGTTCGGTGAACAGCTCGTACGGGGCTTTGCACACTTTCTATTGGATCGTCAGATCTACCGCCGTCTGCATGACGTAACGCTGACCACACCGGATGGCACCACGCAGATCGACCATGTGTTTGTTTCGCCCTTCGGCATTTTCGTGCTGGAGACGAAGAACATGAAGGGGGGGGATCTTCGGCAGTGAAAGACAGGCTCAGTGGACGCAACAGATTTACAGAAAGCGTTTCAAATTCCAGAACCCGATTCACCAGAACTACAAGCACGTGAAAGCACTGCAAGCCGTGCTGGGGATCGACCCAGAGTCTGTGCACTCGGTCATCGCCTTTGTCGGCGGGAGCACCTTCAAGACCCATATGCCGGCCAATGTCACCCAAAGCATGGGCTCGATCCGCTACATCAAGTCCTTCCGGCAACCGGTGTTCAGCGAGGCACAGGTGACGGTCATGCTGGATACCTTGCAAGCAGGTCGTCTGGCGCCGACGCTCGCTACCCGGCGTGAGCATGTGCAACATCTGAAGCAGCGCAACGATCCATCAGCTTCACGCCTATGCCCGCGCTGTGGCAATGCGCTGGTGGTGCGTACTTTCAAAAGCGGCGCCAACACCGGCCAACAGTTTTGGGGATGCAGCACATTCCCCAAGTGCCGAACGATGCAGCCTATAGCGCCCTCCTGAAAAAGATCAGAAGGTGTAAACCTAGTTCAGGACTAGACAGATCGGCCTGCGCCTCTACGACGTGATGAACAATGCGAGCCGCAGCAGCCACACCCGAGCGCAAGGAAATGGATTTTCACGAGTTGCGCTATTGGGTGTGGTGAAATTATAGAGGTGGGGGTGAGTTCGCGAATTGCGTCCTGATCAAGTGCTATACGGCGGTGCGGTGGAGAACAATTCACGTCCCCGGATGTTGCGGTCTGTCATTGCGCGAAAACGTTCGATCCGGGTCGATTTCGGTCGGTCGTGACAGGCAGGAATCGGCCAAAAAAAGACGACATTGTGATGCCTTGATAGTCTGTATGACCGATCGACGAAGGACACCAACGCACATGGAAATTGCACCACGATTCATCATTCATGAAACCGATCATTGGATACTCAATCATCACCTGTCGTCAGCCCTCCCCGGCTACCTGATGCTGGGGTCGAGGATTCACGTCAACTCGCTGGCTGAGCTATCCGACGGTGCACTGGCAGAACTGGGTGGCCTGCTCGCCACCATTCAAAAGACCATTGAGTCGCACTTAAAGCCTAAGTGGCTCTACATCAGTCGATTCGGCCATGCCCCTGGCTTCCCTATCCATTTTCACTTCATTCCGGTGTACCACTGGGTCGAAGATCTGTTCTGGAAGAATGGGAAGTACAGAATTCTGGAAACCTTCGCAACAAACGAGAACGCGCAGTCGCTGACTGATGGAGCGGAATTGACGCTGTTCATCTGGCGTGAATTTGGCGAAAACCCGGAGCCACCGGCAACCCAAGGACCTACGATCAATCAGGTCATCGAGGAGTTACGCAGCTCATTCAGTCAAGTTTGTCTTTGATATCAAGGACGTTGAGAGTTTCAAAGAACAGTGCATGACACAAGGCCTGAAATTAGGAGCTACGCACAGGGAGGACGGCTATTCCTTTGCCAATGCTAAAGACCCTGACGGCAATTCTATTTCTATCTCCAGTTGAGCGTTTGCTGCACCTGACGCCTAAATGCCCCGTGCTTTGGAACGGTGAACCTACCATCCGGCAATATCCATCTGCGGTCAGAAGAGGCCTGTACGGGGTCTTGCTGTAGCCCGTTCCAAGCGTGCACGGCAGTGCTGCATACCTTTGGCGATCTGCTTTTCGACGGTGCTTTCGTTGATATTCAGTTGCGCGGCGATCTCCCGCATGGTGAATCCTTCGCACCGGGATAGCAGAAACACTGCGCGGTACTTCTCCGGCAGATCGTCCAGCGCATCGGACAGTATTTCCAACTCCTGACGGATACCGGCAGCCCTGTCCGGTGGCGACAACGGACATTCGATCTCCTCCGCCAACTCGATTTCGCCAAGGAAACGGCCATGGGTCGTATCCTGGCGCTGTTTGTCCAGCAACAGATTAGTGGCCGTGCGATAGAGATAGGCCAGTGGCTTGTCAGGTTGCTTGTTCGAATGCCTGGCCGCGCGCAGCCACGTTTCCTGAACAATGTCCGACGCAGTGACCGATGAGCCGGCTCTGCGCTGAATATAGCCCTTGAGTTCCTCGTAATGGATCTCAACCAGTTGGGTCAGAGAATGGGGTTCACAGGAGGCCATTAGCGAGAAACAGTCAGGTCAGGGGATGCACTGGACGCTACCACACATGATAAATATTCTCAAATGCGTATTAACCTTATTCCTCTTCCAATGTCATTTGCGTATGATATCGATTCTCAAATAATACCAACGCCAAATGTGAGTTCGCATGTCCTCCCCAATCTCCCTGTGTTCACAAAACGCCGTTATGATGCCGCGCGCGCCTTTGGCGCTGCGCCCCTTGGCTCTCGCAGTGCACATGCTTGCAGCCGGTCTCGCCTTCGCTGCGCCTTCCGTGCAGGCGGCGGAACAGACTGAGCAAACGGAGACAGGGAGTTCTCTGACCTTGACACCGATCTCTGTCACGGAGGAGGCCAATCGCGAACGCAGTGCGGTCACCGAAGACACTCACTCATACACCACCGAGGCCGCACGCACGGCCACGCCGCTCAGCATGTCGCTGCGGGAGACACCGCAGTCGGTCAGCGTCATCACCCAGCAGCGCATCCAGGACCAGGATCTGCATACGATCCTCGACGTGGTCAACAATGCCACCGGTGTTTCCGTCAACCGCTACGAGACAAGCCGGGCGCAGTTCAACGCCCGTGGTTTTGAACTCAACTCGCTGATGATCGATGGCGTGCCCACCATCTACGAGCAGCCATGGAGTTCGGGGGAAATTTTCAGCAGCCTGGCCATGTATGACCGCGTTGAAGTAGTGCGCGGTGCCAACGGTCTGATGACCGGTGCGGGAGATCCTTCCGCGTCCATCAATATGGTGCGCAAGCGCGCCAACAGTACGGATCTGAAAGGTTCAGTAGAACTGAGCGCCGGCACTTGGGATACCTATGGCGTCGAGGCCGATGTATCCACGGCGCTGAACGAGGAAGGCACTATTCGAGCGCGGCTGGTCGGGGAGACTAACGAAGGCGACACCTGGATCGACATGAACTCGAACAAGCGCCAGACCCTGTACGGCACAATGGATATCGACCTGACGCCCGACACCACGCTCTGGTTCGGTTTGAGCCGACAAGAAAGCAACGCCGACTCTCCAATGTGGGGTGGCCTGCCAGTCTGGTACGCAGACGGCGGCCGCACCAACTGGAGCCGCTCGAAGTCGACCTCCGCCAAATGGAGCAAGTGGGACACCACCTACGAGACCTACTTCGTCAATCTCGATCACACCTTTGCCAACGACTGGCAAGTTAACCTCAGCTACAACCGTGGCGAGCGCACCGGCGACTCCTCCCTGCTCTACCTCTCCGGCAACCCAGGCAGGAACGGTAGCTCTGGCATGTTCTCGTTCCCGGCGACCTACAAGACCGAGACCACCCAGGATGACTATGGCATCCGCTTCAATGGCCCGTTCTCGTTCCTGGGCCGTCAGCACGAACTGGCCTTTGGTTACGTGGACAGCAAGCAGAAGTTCGACGCCGATTCACTCGACGCGCAAACAGGCTTTGACGGTATCGCCGATTTCGATACCTACAACGGCAATTTCGCAGAGCCGGTATGGGGCCCGCGGACCGACTACGGTTACAGCGAGACCCGCCAAAAAGGGCTGTACGCAGCAACCCGCCTGAACGTGACTGACGATTTGAAAGTGATTCTTGGCGCGCGTGAGAGCTGGTACGAGAAGACCAGTGATGACATCTTCTCGGAAGTGAGCAAGACCGATGTCGATCATGAGTTGACTCCCTATGCAGGCGTCGTCTACGACCTCACCGACAACCTCTCGGCCTATGCCAGCTACACGGAAATTTTCCTGCCGCAATCGGTACGCGACCGCAATGGCCAGGAATTGGAACCGATCGTTGGCGAGAGCACTGAATTGGGTCTGAAGGGTGAATACTTCGGTGGCCGCTTGAACGCCTCCGCTGCAATCTTCCAGATCAAACAGGATAATCTGGGCCAGAACACCGGCGAGCTGATCGATCCTTCGAACCCCGTCGGCGGCTTCGCCTACGAGGCAAGTGAAGGCGCAACCAGCAAAGGTTTCGAGCTGGAAGTTTCCGGCGAGCTGGCGACCGACTGGAATGCATCGGTGGGTTACACCCAGTTCAAGGCTGAAGACGCCCACGGCGACGACGTCAACACACTCTACCCGACCAAGTTGCTGCGGACCTTTACCACCTACCGTCTGCCAGGTGCTTTCAAAAAGCTGACCATTGGCGGCGGGGTTAACTGGCAGGACTCGATCTACACCTATGCCACCAACCCGGCAGGCAATTCCGAGAAGATCCAGCAGGATGCCTATGCTCTGGTCAACCTGATGGCGCGCTATGAGATCACCGAAAACCTATCGGCTCAGGTGAATGCTGACAACATCACCGACGAGAAGTACTTCGACATCTTCGACGCCTATGGTGCCCTGACGTACGGCGCACCACGTAGCATTACTGCTTCGGCGAAGTACCGCTTCTAAGGCACGAGGCTGGATGGCGCTGCGCGCTGCCACCCCAGTCAAAACGTTGCAAAAAGCACAACACCGGCCTAGCGCCGGTGTTGTGCTTTTTGCAGATAAATCTACATCCCTTCGACTGTTAAGGTCGCCACAAAAAGCATCACACTAAAACCTGCAAGCATTCAAGCCTGAAGGTTTCAGGTCGGGACTGGCTTCGTCATTAGCTGACCAAAGGCGCACACCTGCAGGAACTAAACGCCCCACGAGCAGCCTCGGGCGTCTTGTAAGATCGCTCAGGCGGACTTCAAGGAAAAACGTGAATCCGGGCGATTCAAGCCGTAATGCTCGCGCAGCGTACTACCCGCATATTCACTGCGGAACAGGCCACGCTTGCGCAGTATTGGCAGCACTTCATCGAGGAACACTTCAAAGCCTTCGGGGAACGCTGGCGGCATCACGTTGAAACCATCGGCGGCACCACTGCGGAACCACTGCTCGATCAAGTCTGCAATCTGCACCGGCGTACCTACCGGCACCCAATGCCCACGAGCACCAGCCAGGCGATTGATCAGTTGGCGCAGCGTCGGTTTCTCGCGGTCGACAATGTCGATGATCAATTTGAAACGGCTTGACTGGCTTTCGCTGCTGTCGAAGTTGATCAGGTGGCGCGGGAACGGCGCATCCAGATCGTGCCCGGTCAGGTCGACCCCCAACATGCGGCGTAGCTGACCTAACGAGATGTGCGGCAACACCAGTTCGTTGAGCTCGTCGAACTTGCGCTGGGCTTCGGCTTCGGTGCTACCGATGTAGGGGCTGATGCCCGGGAGAATTTTCAGCTGGCGAGGATCGCGCCCCGCCGCCTTCGCCCGAGCACGGATATCGTTGGCAAATTCGGTCGCGCTTTGCAGGGTCTGGTGCGCGGTGAAAATCGCTTCGGCATGCCTGGAGGCGAAATCACGGCCATCTTCAGAAGACCCAGCCTGCACCTGCACCGGCCGCCCCTGTGGCGAGCGCGGAGAGTTGAATGGGCCCTTTACTTTGTAGTGGGTTCCCACGTGGTTGATCGCATGCACCTTGTCACCGTCGGCAAACACCCCGGAAGTCTTGTCCAGCACCAGCGCATCGTCCTCCCAGCTGTCCCACAGGTCACCGACCACCTGCACGAATTCTTCGGCTTGGGCATAGCGGTCAAACGCCGAGGGATGTTTATCCAGGCCAAAATTGGCGGCTGCAGCGGCCATGGAAGTGGTAACGATGTTCCAGCCGGCGCGGCCCTTGCTGAGGTGGTCCAGCGCACTGAACGAGCGGGCCAGATTGTAGGGCTCGCTGTAGGTCGTGCTGGCCGTGGCGATTAGACCTATGCGTTGGGTCACTGCGGCAATCGCTGCCAGCCAGGTGATGGGTTCGAAACGAATGCGCAAACCCTCATGCCCGCTTTCAGCGAGTGACGGCGAATCCGCAAAGAAAATCGCATCAAGTTTCTCGCGTTCAGCGCGCAGTGCCAGTTGCTGGTAATAGCCGATATCCATGGAAAATTCCGGCACCGACTGCGGGTGACGCCAGGCAGCTTCGTGATGGCCGTTGGGATAGATAAATAGGTTGAGGCTGAGCTGGCGTTCGGACATTTCCCGTTCCCTGAAAAAAGTGAGTTTGAAAAACAAGCCTGCGCACGTCGTCAGGCGCAGAGACTCAGTGCAGCTCGGCAAAATCGCTCAGCACATCGTCGCGCAGGGCAATGAAGCGGCTGTCACTGCGGTTGCGTGAACGCGGCAGATCGATATCGAGGATGCGCCGGATTCGGCCGGGGTTGGGCTGCATCACCACCACGCGATCACCCAGGAATACCGCCTCATCAACATCGTGCGTGACCAGGATCATGGTGATCTTTTCCTTGACCCAGATGTTTTGCAGCTCGCCCTGCAGGCGCGCACGGGTCAAGGCATCGAGGGCACCCAGCGGTTCATCCAGTAGCAGCACGCTCGGGCGATTGACCAAGCCGCGGGCAATGGCCACGCGTTGCGCCATGCCGCCGGATATCTGATGAGGATAGGCATCGATAAAGTCTTGCAGGCCGACCAGTTCAATGTGCTCGCGCACGGTGTCGCGTTTCTGCCCAGCGCTCAGGGGTGAATTCTTGAGGCCAACAGCGACGTTCTGCTCCACATTGAGCCAGGGGAACAAGCGGTGGTCCTGAAATACGATGCCACGGTCCAGGCCCGTGCCTTCGATGGGTTTGCCATCCAGCAGGATGCGCCCGTCGTATTCTTCGTCCAGTCCAAGAATCAGTCGCAGCAGCGTGGATTTTCCGCAGCCGCTGGCGCCGACGATGCTGATGAACTCCCCAGGAGCGATGTCGAGGTGGATGTTGTCGAGTACTTGCAATTGAGTCGAGCTGCCCGGTCGGGAAGCGAAACGCTTGCTGATGTTTTCGAGGGTCAGGCTGTTGTTGAGCATGTTGCAATCCTTTTGAAAGTGCCAATCAACGAGGGGCGATGCCGTACAGGCGCTGCATGCGCCGCTCAAGTGTCCGGGCCAATGCGTTGAGGCCCCAGCCCACCAGGCCGATAACCACCATTCCAAATAACACCAGGTCCATCATGAAATGTTCGCTGCCATCAATAAGCGTGTTGCCGATCCCCTCCCCCGATACCAACAAATATTCGGCGCCGATGGTCGCCAGCCAGGAATAGACCAGCGCCAGGTAAATCCCCGTGAAAATCGACGGCAAGGCGGCGGGAAGCATTACCCCGATGATGGTTTGCCAACGGGTGAAGCCGTACACCCGCGCCACTTCCAACAGGTTGGGTGGGACATTGCGTAAACCGTCGCAGGTATTCACCACCACCGGTACCAGCGCTGCCAGTGACAGGAACACTACCTTGGCCACATCGCCCAGGCCGAACCACACGGAGATCAACGGGATCCAGGCGAACAGAGAAATTTGTTTGAAGGTATTGAAACTCGGACCTACAAGACGTTGGAAATACCGTGACAGGCCCAGCAGGCAACCCAGTATCAGGCCGAGCGTGGTACCGATAAAAAAGCCACTGAGGTTACGCGCCAGGCTGGCAGAAATTGCCCGCCAGAATTTGCCCGAGGCAATTTGATCCCAGGCCGTGGTGGCGACTTTTTCCGGTGAAACGAGCAAGCCCGATTGGCTCCAGCCCTGGCTCGAAGCCAGCCACCACACGACAAGAGCGGCAATTGGCAAGACCCATCCGCGATATCGGCGGTTACGACTACCTACTGACATGATCGCACTCATGACAGTCGCCCTCCGGCAGTTGGCCGACCACGATTCAAGTGTTGTTCCAGGTAATCGAAACCGCGGTCTATCAACAGGCCGAGAGCACCGACCACCACAACGGCCGCCATGACCAAGTCCAGTTGAAACAGCTGGCGCCCATAGACAATCAGGTAACCCAGCCCCTCACTCGATGCCACCAACTCGACCACTACTAGCGATAACCAGGCTTTGGTGAAGCCCAGACGCAAACCAGTGAACAGCGTCGGGATGGCCGCCGGCAAGACGATGGAAGTGACGCTTTGCCGACGGCTGAAGCCGTAGGCCCGGCCGACTTCCAACAGCCCTTTGGGTGCCTGATGGAAAGCCTGCAAAGTACACAGAGTGATCGGCACCATGGCCGCCTTGGCAATCAGCACATACTTGAGCGTCTCGCCGATGCCGAACAGCAGCAAGGCAAACGGCAACCAGCCCAGTACCGGTATTTGCACCAGCGCGTTGAAGGTGGGTAAAAGATAATCCTCTACAGTTTTGGAAAGTCCCATGGCCAAGCCCAGAGCTATACCGACGAATGCGCCCAACGCAAATCCGACGACCACCCGTTGCAAGCTGGCGAACGCGTTCAGCCACAGGTCACCGGAGGTGACCAGGTCCGACAAAGTTTGATAAACGTAGCCTGGCGGTGGTAGCACCTGCTCTGAAAGCCAACCGCGTTCCACCCCCAAGTACCATAAGCCGAGCAACACCAGCGGCAACAGCCAGGGCATGGCTTTATCACCCAGATTGAAGGACCAGGCTGACGTGCGCAGCACCTCTACCTTGCGTACTGAACGGGCCGGTGACGGTGGCAAGCGTTTGACGTTGTCGGTCGGCAATGCCGGCGTCGCGTACTGCTCTAATCTGACGGTCTGCGCCCTGGCCATTTGCCTAGCTCCCTTGCTTGCTGGTCGCGGTCGCTACTGCATTGCCAGCCGGCTGTTTGCCATCCGGGCCGTAGGGCGTCCAGTAGTTTTCAAGCCCCTTGGTTTTCAGGGATTTTTGCAAGTAACTGGTCTCGAACCAGCCGTCGATGCTGACGGGGCGACGGATGAGTTTTTCTTCCTTGGCCTGGTCCGCCACGGCCTGATAGCGGCCAAGCAGAAAGTTGTCGACCAGAGGCGAGGCTCTGTCCCTGAGGCTTACGCCGGTAAAGTCGGCGCGTAGTGATTCTGCGGGTTCATTACTCTTGGCCCATTCAGTGAAGACAGCCTCACGATGGCTGTCATCCGATGTCCATTTCGCCGCGTCCACCAGCGTATCGACAACCTTTTGCACATTGTCCGGATGTGCTTTCTCATAGCGGCCCCGAACCACCAGTGCAGTCTGCCGGGTGTAGCGCACATCCTGAGTGGGATTGTCATAAACGATGTCGATCAGGCCTTGATCGCGAAGCTTGAACAATTCGCGGCCGCCGAATGCGGCATCTACTCCATTGGATACCAATGCTGCCTGAGTGCTTCCGGTATCGAGGTTGATTACCTTGATATCGCGCTCGGTCAGGCCATGCTCCGCCAAAAGATTGATCGTCACCAGATGGCCGTTGGTTCCACGAAAGACCGCCACCTTTTTACCTTTCAGATCTCCGATGCTTCTGAGCTGAGATCCCTTGGGAACTGCCAGGTAAAGGTTGGCACGTACACCCAGTGCGGCCAGCAGTTTGGTGTCCAGTCCATTGGAACGCCCGACTACTGCGGGCAGATCGCCCTGGTAGGCGAAATCAAGCTGCTGGTTCGACAAGGCTTCGTTTACCGCGGGGCCAGCCCCCTTGAAAAAGAACCATTGCACCTCTGTACCGGTTCCAGCGAAGGCCTTTTCCAGCAGTTGCTGATTGCGCACAATGCCCAAGGTCGAGCCACTGAATGTTACCGGGTCACCGCCGCCGGCCGTCGCTACACCGATGCGCAATACATCGGCCTGCGCCAAGGGTATTGCAAGAAGCGCAGCCAGTACTGCAGCGATGCGGCCTTTGTGAAACAGGGGAATACCTTTGAGTTCCATGTAGAAACCTTCCTTGTGTCGATGAGACTCGTTTGTTACGCAGCGAGGTGTTTTTTATCGGCTTCGGTTTTCGGCGAGCGGGTATCCGGGCTTGGCTTGAGCGCTTGGCTCAAACGACCGTCAACGCCAACCGGCACATCACCGTCGATGGTGGTTCGGCGCACGATTCGCTGGGCATCGCCATAGTCGTTAATCGCGATGTGCTGCGTGGCGCGGTTGTCCCAGATCACCACGTCGCCCTCCTGCCAGCGCCAGCGCACGGTGTTGTCGACATGGGTAATACGATCGTGGAACAGACGAATAAGTTGTTTTGAATCGCTATTGCTGACGCCCTGAATCTGTTTAACAAAGTGCCCCAACAACAAACTTCTTTCGCCCGACTCAGGATGCACCCGCACCAAAGGGTGTTCGGTCTCATAGACTTCGGCGGTAAACTGTTCGCGATAACGCTTGATACCCGACTCGTCAGTATTTCGTGGCGCCGCATAGTCATATAAGTTGGTGTGCAGCGCGCGCAGACTGTCTGCCAGTTGTTTTAATGGCTCGGGCAAGTCGGTGTAAGCCGCCGCTGTATTGGCCCACACCGTGTCACCGCCATAAGGTGGAATAACCACACCGCGCAAGATGGATATCTTCGGATAATTAGCGACAAAGGTCACATCGGTGTGCCAGGAATTGGCTCGGGTTTCCTTGGCGTCCAGGTGCAGGATGGCGGCACTTTGCTCGGCGGAACGTACGGTCGGATGCGGTACCTGATCACCGAAGCGCCGGGAAAAAGCTTCGTGCTGTGCGTCATCCAGATGTTGGTTGCGAAAGAACAGAACTTTATATTTCAGCAGCGCTTGATTAATAACTTCGAAATGCTCGGCACTAATATTCCCTCCAAGTTTCACACCCTCCAGTTGCGCACCAATTCGGCCAGCTACGGGTTTGATTTGAATTGTCATCGAGCTACCTCCTGTCTCACGAGTTGTTGTAGGACCAATCATAAAGACATAAAAGCATCTGTGACTAATCACCATTTATTCTAAAGATAGAAGGTTGACCATATAACTAAGCCACTATAAAACTTCACGATCAGCTATAAGCTCTTGGTTATTAGCTCATAACGCTTTAGTTGGGTATTGGAAAGAACAGTGACCCATAGCGGAACGGGCGTACACGTACGAAGTACGTTCAACATCGCTCCAACCGCGAGCAACTCGGCTAAGCCCAGGCAACTCGCTCGCGCGCGCAATTCATCCGAAGGCATCACCCGCACACTCAAGGAATGGCGAGTTTCTCAGGACTTGCCGGGGTTCAAAGTCGAGTACCCGTGAAGAACCCAAAAAAAGCCCCGCACTTCAACCGAAGGCGGGGCTTTTGATCTGGCTGGCGTCACTACATCGGTTACATCGCGGTATGGAAAATCTGCTCGATCTCGTCCTGATTGGCAGGACGCGGATTGGTAAAGCCGCAGGCATCCTTCATGGCATTGGTTGCCAGGATCGGGATATCGTCAGCCTTGGCGCCCAGTTCGGCGAGGCCGCTCGGAATACCGACATCCGAAGACAGTTTACGGATGGCGGTGATGGCCGCGGCGGCGCCTTTTTCCGCATCCAGATGCTGGGTATCGACACCCATCGCGTTGGCGATGTCTTTAAACCGGGCCGGGCATACGCTGGCGTTGAAGCTGGCGACATGGGGCAGCAGGATCGCATTACAGACGCCGTGAGGAAGGTCGTAGAACCCACCCAGTTGGTGCGCCATGGCGTGGACATAACCCAGCGAAGCATTGTTGAAGGCCATGCCGGCAAGAAATTGCGCGTAGGCCATATTTTCCCGGGCGGTCATGTCGTCACCCTGGGCAACCGCAGTGCGCAGGTTAGCCGAGATCAATTCCACGGCCTTGAGTGCACAGGCATCGGTGATCGGCGTTGCCGCAGTCGACACGTAGGCTTCGATAGCGTGGGTCAGCGCGTCCATGCCGGTGGCGGCCGTCAGGCCTTTGGGCATGCCTGCCATCAGCGAAGGATCGTTGACCGACAACAGTGGGGTGACGTTACGGTCGACGATGGCCATTTTCACGTGCCGGACTTCGTCGGTAATGATGCAGAAACGGGTCATTTCACTCGCCGTGCCAGCGGTGGTATTGATCGCGATCAACGGCATCTGTGGCTTGGCGGATTGATCCACGCCTTCGTAATCACTGATATGCCCGCCGTTGGCGGCGCACAGGGCAATGCCCTTGGCGCAGTCATGGGGTGAACCGCCGCCCAGGGAAATAATGAAATCACAATCGCTACGGCCAAGCAGCTCGAGGCCTTTCTCGACATTGCTGACCGTCGGATTCGGTTTGGCGCCATCAAACAGGGTGGAGTTGATGTCCTGCTGGGCCAGGAGGCTTGCTACCTTGGCGGCCACGCCGGCTTTGGCCAGGCCTGCATCAGTGACGATCAAGGCTTTACGGAAACCATATTTGCGGATGGCGAGCATTGCTTCGTCGAGACTGCCAATGCCCATCATGTTCACGGATGGAATGAAGAAGGTGCTGCTCATGACAAATCCTCTTTTATTCTGGAAGCCCGGAAATCAGGTGAGGTCTTCTATTCATATCGCAGGCTGTGAGGCTCGTCTGATTGTCATCATTGACGAAGTTCAGCGGGAGACGGGGCTGCATCAAGTGTTCAGGCGAACCGTGTTTTAAGATGCAGAGGTGGATGGGCCATCGCAGCCGGTATCTTTTGATCATGTGATTGACCCTAAACCTATGGCGCCAGACTGGAATGGTCCTTTAGCGTTCATTGGCACCTCCTTTAGTACTGGGAGGTATGCAGATCAATCGACAGGCAGGAGTCGGCCAGAAGCAACCACTCACATTGCTGGTATGCGGCAGAAACTCAGATCGTGGCAGGTCAATGGCGAAGTAGCAGAATACTTAGCCAACGTTTTTGCTACCTTCCGAAATTTGCGTGAACGCAAGGTAGTAGCCATTGCAATCGCGGAGCCCAAACTCCCTAGATCCATAAGGCATATCTTGAAGCGGCCAAGCGATGGCGACCTTGTCTTTCACTGATTCGTAATATTGATCTACATGCGAAATCGCAAAGTACAACGTGCCCGAAAAGGCTACAGGACTGCCCCAAATATCGGCTTGGGTAAAGGTGAGGCTGCAATCCTGTAGCTGGACAGTGATTGTCGACTCGAGAGAATCAGCGACGGTGATACCTAGAATATCGCGATAGAAGTTTGCGGTGCTGACCAGATCGTTACAACGCAGAAGAGTGGTTAAGGGCATGCTGGCCTCGGTAAGTGCTCCGGTTGCGACAGGAGTTCGCTACTCCAGGTAAGCGGACGCCAGGACGGACTGCTGTCCAGGTCCTAATTTGTTTAAAAGATAAAACTTCTGACCAATGATTTTCCGCTGAATCCCTTCGGCGCAGCCGGTCACTGAAATACCCGACCGGCTGCGCCGAAAGGATCCATAGGACGATACAGTGGACATGTCGAAGCAATGCAGGACGAGAAACCTGTGAGCTTGTTGGACTAATTTTCAGATCAAATCTCGATCACATTAGGCGACAACAAGATTGCAAATTTCCGACAACGGCCCAATTGCTTTAAAGCCACACACTTTTTAAGGTACTAGCATTGCCCATGCCAACGGCGCTGTTCGGTTCATCATGTTCGCCTGTAGCAAAAGCTGCCCCCTCAATATGATAGACCCTCGGTTCTTCCGAAAAATATTCCTGTAAGCCCATCATGAACACCCGATGGTCTTCACTCGCTTCGAAGCCCGGCGTGTGATCTTCGAGTGATTGCCATCGCACGATCAGGTTGAATAGCTGGGGGGTTTCAATCCCTTGCGCTAGCAAGTGGCCGCCGTAACCCTTTGCGCGGGTGAGCAAAGGAGCGACCTCGGCAAATGCACGTCTGAACTTTTCAATGTGTTCTTTGTGAACGGGGAGCAGAGCGATTTCATAAATCATGGCGTTCCTCTGATATAACTTAAACGGTTAAAAGTACGCACTTACGAGATGAGCGATGGCTCGACTGCAATCGCGATTTTTCCTCGAATGCCGTTGTTGGGACTCTCCAACCGGGCATGGGCGAGTGCAATGTCGGCAAGCGAATAGACGGCGCCAACGTGTGGCCGCAGCTGACCGCGCGCTACCAATGCGCTCAGTTCATCAAGCTTGCCGCGGTTCTGTCTTGTGAAAACGAAGTGATAACTCGCGTTCTTGCCCCAGGCCTGAACGACGTTTTGTGGCTGTGCAATGTCCACAATCGTGACCACGCGGCCAAGTTGTGCGAGCACGTCAGGGCTACGCGACAGTGTGTTGCCGCCGATGGTGTCGAACACGACATCGACTCCGCGGCCACCCGTTTCCCGGATGATGGCGTCGACGTAATCCTCCTTTTCGTAGTCGATGACCACATCGGCACCCAAACTTCGTGCGAACTCAACGTTTGCTTCGCGCACGGTCGTGAACACTCTTGCGCCCATGGCTTTTGCCAGCTGGATTGCCACATGTCCGACGCCTCCCGCGCCGCCGTGTACAAGAATGCTTTCCCCGACCCTGAGCGCCGCACGCACGACCAGTGCTTCCCACGCCGTCCCGCCAACCAAGGTCAGGCTTGCCGCCTCAAGATGGCTCAGTGATGGCGGTTTCTTCCCAATAATGCTTTCGGCCGCAACGTGGTACTCGGCATAACTTCCTGGCCCGTCAAATATTTGCGGGGTGTACCAGACTTCATCTCCTGGAGCGAAGGTCGTCACACCCGGCCCAACTTCTTCGACAACGCCTGATACGTCGTGTCCGGTAATGGCCGGCAGTTGCACCAGGTCGGGATAATCGCCACGTCGAACCTGATAATCCAAGGGGTTGATGGAGGTTGCGTGTACCCGCACCAGGACTTGTCCCGCACGCGGCACTGGCTTGGGCACGTCGCAGAGTTCGAACGATTCCGGGCCGCCAAATGATTTAAGTATCATCGCTTTCATTATGAATCCTCGTATCGATAAAAAGGGATATCGAGATATCTCGATATCATGCGGTAAAAAAATTACAGCTCTTTCCCTATGATCTTGGCAAGAGCACTGATGGTTGCTTCATTCCGCTTGTAGTAGGTCCACTGACCGATGCGCCTGACTTCGACCAAGCCCACTCGTTGCAGCGTTGCAAGATAACCAGACACCGTTGACTGCGACAGTCCGATACCTTCTTGGATACTACTGACGCAGACTCCTACCGTGAGAACGTCACCTTCATCCTGCGGAGGGAAGTTCTTTGCGGGATCCTTCAAACCTTTCAAGATTTCAAGGCGTGTAGGGTTTGAGAGGGCTTTGAATATTTCGATCAATTCCATAACCTGATCATATCGAGATTTATCGATATGTCAATACGAGAATCATCCGCCGTTGTTTAGAGTCAGCCCGACTCAAAAGCGGACGCTGCTGGTATCGGGAACTCAACAACCTAGCCACTGCCCCGATTCACGCTTACCATACTCCCAACTCGTATTACCGCGGCTGCTGAACCGGTACTCACGAGGAAATGACCATGGAAACAGCCCGCGCCTGTAGACGCACACAGGCCCGTAAACGCGGCATTTCATGGAGCGCGAACACCTGAATCGCCTGCAGGCCGAGTACGCCCGTCTGCTTGAACACAAGCTGATTCACTCTCGGGATGTTCCCGACGACTTTCGCTACATGGATCCTGAGCCGGTGGACATGCTTGAAGAGGCAGTGAAGCCCTACCTCACTACCTAAGCTTCGTGCGCAAAACCTCGCCCATCATTCAAGAACATACAAGCCGAGTAGAAAATATGAATCGTCGTAAAAAAATAAAGCAGTTATTAAAGGCCCACGCAAAAAAGGCCAGTGCCAAATTGGCACCGCCAAGCAAGGCTAAATACATTAGTAAAGCTGACCGATTGAAACTGGCTGCTGAACCCAGTCTCGACTAATCGTAGAACGGCTCAACCGACGCCCGACTGCCTACAAAAAAGCTGTCGGCAACCAGTCGCAACGGCTGGAGATCCAGGTCACTGGCTTTGTCGCCAATCAGCTGTTGAAAATGTCGATACACCGCCGCGTACTCGCCCTCCTCCGATACAGCTTGGCGCACGCCGTCAATACTCAACAGTGCGCCTCCGTTGTCCAGTCGCAGAATGCCTTCGGCACAGCGAATCTCGATGCTCCAGAGTTCCTCATGACCGTGGTCGAAATCGAACTCCGCGCGGACATCGAGGTGGCGCGCGTCAGACATTTTAATGGACGCGGCAATAGGCGACTGGCAGTTGCTGGGAACTCGCAGTTCGGCGGACTCAACAAACAGCGGCAGCGCCAGCAGATGAGTTGCAATGGACAAGGCATTGATGCCGGGATCGAAGACGCCCAGGCCGCCGGGTTGCCAGATCCATGCCTGGCCAGGGTGCCACTTGCGCACGTCTTCCTTCCAGTCGATCTGTACGCTTCGCAGGGTGCGAGTGGCCAGCCAGTCACGCGCGGCTTCGATGCCGGGCGCGTAGCGTGAATGCCAAGCGAACAAACCACTGACGCCTTGCTCCGCTACTTGATTTACCACCGCCATCGCTTCACCTAACGTGGCACACGGCGGCTTTTCTACCAGCACGTGTTTGCCAGCAGCCAGCGCTTGTTGCACCAGAACGAACCGTCCTTGCGGCGGTGTGCAAAACGCAATCGCATCGACGTGCGGACCGTTTTCGAGCAACTCGCTCAGGGACTGAAAGTTCTCTACGCCCGCGCAGGGCTGCCCTTGCGTTGCGACAGACACTAACTGAAACGCAGGGTTGGCGTTGATAGCTGGAACGTGTTGATCCTGGGCAATCTTGCCGTAACCCACCAAGCCGAGACGGATCGGTTGCATCAATGACTCCTGATTATTTGTCTTGTTTTGGTAAGCGAACGGGCGGTCAGTCTTCGAAACCTGTTGTCCGATAATAGAGCGTGCGCCCGGCAGCTCTTGCCCACGGCGGCTATCATCAATGCCACTGTACTTTTTTACTATTAAGATCTGAAATCGGAGCGTCGCAGCAGTTTTGCGGTGTTGTCAGCCTTCTTGAGGGTTGCATCATGAAATGGACTTCGCACCTGGCACTCGCGGCCCTTTGTACCACCATCGTCCAAGCTGCGGATGTGTACAAATGCACCACCGCTGATGGTCGTGTGGTTTTCTCGAACACCGGGTGTGGAACCGCAAGCGGGAGCGCAGAACTACAAGAGCTGAAAATCAACAACATGGGAGAGCCCATAAAACCATCATCACTTAGGCAATGGAAAACCCAAAGCGTGGATCCGGATTCATCTCATAACTCGCCCACCGTAGTCCAGGATTCCGCCGATGAAGATACAAGGGATGGTCGTATCAAGCGACGCTTAAGGGCTCAGGAGGAATACCTCGACAGCCTGAAACCGAAAATCCCGGGCGTGACGGTCATCAAGAATAAAGGTAGTGAAACCAACTACGAAAAATCGATGCGTCTGAGAGAGGAGGCTCGACAACTTTACTACCAGCACTAATTGGTTTGAATGACGAGTTTGATTGAGAATTTCGCATGACTGCATAACAACAATGGGGGTCCCCTTTTATCGGAGGCGAACAATGAGCAAACAACCTCAACCCCGCAGCCGTTCCAACCCTCAGCCCAGATCACGCCCGGTCGTGCCTAACCTGCCCAGTAAAACAGGCAACAAGTCCGGTGGCTTGCGCGGCAACTACCCGCCGAAGAAATCCTGATGACCTAAGGAGTAAGACAGGCTTTGCAACGGAGCCTGTCGAACTCCGCGTCATTTCAGCACTACTTGCCTCTATTTCTGACATTGTTTTGCGTGTACCCCATCGAACGCGCCAAGAGTGATGGCAAACGGCTACTCTCCTCACGGTTTCTCAAGGACGCCTTGGCCCTAGACCTGCTTCACCCTGGCTCAATTACATGGAGTAAGCGTGCATGCCCTTTCCCCCTCGTTTCCTCGACCACTACCGCAAAGCCGACCGAATCATGCTGGGTTTGATCTGGCTGATGTTCCTCTTCGCGTTGGGTCTGGCGTTCTGGTACGACACCTTTATGCAGGCGCTTTTGGTGGGTGGGGGCACGAGTTTGGTGCTGACGGTGCTGTATCGCGTAATAGGCGGAACGCGGTTGATGCGGTGTTGCCTTGCCATTGGTTTGATGGTCATGGCCGCGTTGCATATCAATCAGGCACAGGGGGTCATTGAATCGCACTTCGGCATTTTCGCGTTGCTGGCGGTGCTGACTTTTTATCGTGACTGGCTGCCGATTCTGGTCGCTGCTGCGACGATTGCGGTGCATCACGTGGTCTTCCATGTTCTGCAACATCAAGGTTTTCCGGTCTATGTCATGGCGCATCACGGTGGCTGGACGATGGTGTTCGTGCATGCCTTTTATGTGGTCATGGAGACGGTCGCCCTGCTCTATCTGGCCGTGCACAGTCAGGCCGACGCAGTGGAGAGCCAGGACATGCTGGACAAGATGCTCGCGGCCACGTCCCAGCTCTGCGTCGATGCTGGCAAGGGCGATAAGGCCACGGTGCATGTGTCGCTCGCGGATCGTTTCGATCAGTTCCTGATGCAGATTACCGCCCTGGTTGACGGGGTGGTTCGCGACTCCCACGGCTTGGGTGAGCTGGGCCAGGAGCTGGCCAAGGCGAGCAATACGCTGGAGAAAGGGGCGAAGCATCAGCTGACGGAAATTGCGCAGATGACGGGTTCAATGCAGCGAATGGGAGATGCGATGGGGCATATTGCCGTTCACGTCGAGCATGCCGTTGAACACGCCGGCCAGGCCAGTGTGCAAATCACGCGGGGACAGGAAAGTGTGAACCGCGCCCAGCATGAAATCACGCAGTTGGCGTCACGCCTGAAAGGCACGAACGAAACCGTACAGGTGCTGGCGGGACAGGCGCAGCAAATCGGTACGGTCCTGGAGGTCATCAGCAGTATTGCTGAGCAAACCAATCTGCTGGCCCTCAACGCCGCCATCGAAGCCGCCCGCGCCGGTGAGCAAGGCCGGGGCTTTGCCGTGGTGGCGGATGAAGTGCGCAGCCTGGCGCAACGGACGGCCGTTTCCACGAAGGAAATCCGGACGATCATCGAGGCCTTGCAGCAAGGCAGCCGCAAAGCCGTCGAGGCCATGCATGACAGTCGCGAAGGCGTGGAGCGCTGTGTCGAAGACAGCCAACTGGCGGCAGCGATGTTGCGGGCGGTGGGCAGCGACATTTCGCACATCGATGAACTCAATGGGCGCATCGTCACCACGACCCGCGAACAATCCACGGCGAGCTTCGAAATCGTCGGGCGCTTGCAGTCAGTGCAAAGCATTGCGCAAAACACGGCAGACGATGTCGAAACCCTTGCCCTGAGCAGCCAGCGCTTGCCGCCGATTGCCATACGCCTGGTTGCGCTGGGGCGCACGTTTCACCAGTAACGCATCCAACGACAGCGATGCGTCGATCTTCACATTCGCCACTCAAGCGTTAATCAAAAGCCCCGTTGAGAACTTCATAGATGAGCCCGGTTGCCAGCGCCACCAGTATCAAGTCGGTGCCAGCTTGTTGCCATTCGTATCCATCATAATGAGGCAGTCTCCCGACCAACCGACCATCCAGTTTTTTGGCGATGCCCGGTGGAAGAGGCTTGCCTCGCGCGAGGTTCTTTTGAATGCCGGGTGGCAACGCAGGTCCGGGGCTCCAGTAGTCCCTGTAACCGCCAACAATTCCGAGAATGCTTCCGCGATTGATGCTTGGTCCATTATTCCAATCGCCGCCCCCGGAATTTTGACCTTTGCTTCCATGACCTCCCTGGTTGCCATGGCCCTGGCTGGTTTGTGGATTTCCCTTGCCGTTTCCCTGGCCCTTTCCATTACCAGGATCGGCCAATGCAGTAGCAGAGCCGGAGACCAACGCAAGACATGTAATAGCTGCAATCAATGAGCGAGATCTGAGCATGAGTCGTTCCTTCAGTGCGGGGGATATCTTTATAAAATTTAGACGCTATTGAGGATGTTGGTTCCTAGCCCTCCCATCGATGCCCAAGCCCCTCGTACATGGGACTGTCGTACTCCACTGGTCGCGCCGACCTTGCTCTACAGATTCTATTTGCATACATTTGAATCTATAGATTCAACGTGAGGTATTGACCATGGCCGTTGCCCTTCAGGAACAAGCCTTTACCAAGAGCCAGTGCGTGACAGGTCTGCGCGCCGCTGTTGGCATCCTCGAAAAGTGGGGCGCATCCAGCGAACAGGCCTGCCGTATCCTGCGCATTTCTCGCAGCACCTACACCCGCGCCCGGCAGCGCGATCCCGATTGGGCCGTGGCGCTGGACTCGGACCAGATGCAGCGCATCAGTTTTGTGCTCAACATCCACGCCGCGCTGCGCCTGGTCTTCGACAACCCGGAAAACGTCTACGGTTTCCCGTCGATGGCCAATAACAACGAGTTTTTCAATGGGCGTAGCCCGCTCGAGATCATGTCGCAGGGCGATATGATTTCGCTGTATGAAACCTTTCGGCGCATCGACGTGCTGCGAGGCGCGCAATGGTGATGTTGGGCGAGCTGCCAGAGCTTGCCGGTGAGTCGCTACAGGCCTATCGATTGGTCAATTCAAAGTTTCCACCGGTGGCGTTGTTTGATGACGTCGCGGACGCAGACGAGTTTGAAGTGCTGTACCAAATACAGGAACTCACCAACCCCAGGCTGAAAAATGAAGTGGGTCGCCTTGAGTTGATTCCACGACGTGAGATCCCGTTCGGTATTCCTGGCTGCTCCTACGCGACAGCGCCTTTTACCCACGTTAACCCGGCAGGTTCGCGGTTCAGCGATGGCAGTTTTGGGGTGTTGTATTTGGCGGACTCCATGGAAACGGCGCTGGCCGAAGTGCGGCATCACCAGAGTCTGTATTGGTCGAATGTGCCAAGCCTCAACTATGAGCGGTTTGTTTTCCGGGGGTTGTCCTGTTCTTTTGTGAATGTCGCGATGAAAGATGCGGCGGCTATTCCGATGACTGATCCTGTGTACGATCCAGACGATTACACGCATTCCCGCCGCTTGGGGAAGTCCGTCAGAGATGCTGGTTGTCCCGGCCTGCGTTATAACTCGGTGCGCATGCAGGACAGTTACTGCTGGGCGCTGATGACGCCGAGGCCTGTTGTTTCCATTATTCAGACAGCTCATTACGAGATGGTCTGGAATGGTCAGGTGACCAGTGTCAGTAAGATCAGCGAGGCCTGATGCACCGTCCGCATCCATTGCCCACGTCGATAGTCACCATCAACCCAATGAAGTTCTCTTAAAAACTCCGGGGCGTAACATCGCATCCATACCAAACAACTACACCCCGGAGCACACCATCATGAAACGCCAAACCCTCCTCAGCATCGCTTTCTCGGTTTTTGCAGTTAACGCTTTCGCCGCTACCTCTGCTCACCCGGTTGTCGCTGAAGGCGGCTCGGATCGTCTGATTGAAAGTCGTGTGGCTGAAGGTGGCTCGGATCGCCTGATCGAGAATCGCGTTGCTGCTGATGGCTCGGATCGTCTGATCGAAAACCGTGTCGCCGCTGATGGTTCGGATCGCCTGATCGAAAACCGCGTCGCTGCTGATGGTTCGGATCGTCTGATCGAAAACCGTGTCGCCGCTGATGGCTCGGATCGCCTGATCGAGAATCGCGTTGCCGCTGATGGTTCGGATCGCTTGATCGAGAACCGCGTTGCCGCTGATGGTTCGGATCGTCTGATCGAAAACCGCGTTGCCGAAGGTGGCTCCGACCGCCTGATCGAAAGTCGCGCGGCATGAATGAATGACTTCAAAGCAGTACCTGACAATAAGCCCGGCCTGACAAGCCGGGCTTTTTCGTGCGCACTCACAAAGCGTGCCGGCTGACTCCGTTTCCGGCAAGTTGATGAGAGACGGTTGAGCTACTTGCACCCTCGCTCTTCATACCACTGCATGAACGCCTCGGCGCTTACCGGTCGGCAAACGTGAAAACCTTGGGCCATGTCGCAATGGTAACCACCCAGTGCATCAAGCAGCTCGGCTGTTTCTACGCCTTCGGCGATGACCGCCATGCCAAGATTGTGACCAAGATCGACGACGCTCCGTACGATTAGCTCGTTGGCCTGATTGCTTTGCATGGCCAGTACAAAGGATTTGTCGATCTTGAGTTCGCTGATGGGCAGGTCCTTCAACTGAGCCAGGCTGGTATAGCCGACGCCGAAATCATCGATGGCAATATGAATGCCCAGCGTATGGAGTTGCGTCAGAATGGTACGAGCAGCATAGGAATCGAGCATGATGGCGGACTCGGTCACTTCGAGCACGAGCATATCTGGGGTCAGTTTGTGGTGTTCAAGCAGGTCGACAATCTGAGCCACCAGTTTGTCATCCAGCAGGTTGCGTGCAGAAATGTTCACGGCAACCGGTATGCGTATCCCGGCGTCGGCCCAGGCCCGCACTTGAGACAGAGCGAGGTTGAGCACGTATTGAGTCAGGGAGCCTATGATCCCGGTGTGTTCGGCAAACGGAATGAATTCATCCGGGTGCACCAGGCCGCGTACCGGGTGCTGCCAGCGCACCAATGCCTCGACTCCGGTGACTTCTCCTGTGCTCAGGCGGACCTTGGGCTGGTAATCCAGGAATAACTCGCCGCGGTCCAGACCACGCCGCAGTTCGCCGAGCATTGCCAAGCGTTCCGGAGAGCGCCGATCCGATCCGGGGTCGTAGGCGAGAATGCCCTTGCCCTGCTTCTTGGCTGCATACATGGCGATGTCGGCGCGCTGCATGAGCGTCGAAGGATCGTCACCGTGCAGCCCCGAAACCACTACTCCGAAGCTGGCCTCGACATCGAGCTCGACCCCATCGATTTCGAACGATGCGGTGATCGCGGTGTGCAACCGTAGCGCAGCAGTCAAAGCGCCATCCAAGCCCTCCACAGCCGGTAACAGGATGGCAAACTCGTCGCCTCCCAACCGGGCGACCGTATCGATTTCCCGTGCTTCACTGATCAGCCGTTTGCCGATCTGGTCGAGCAGGCAGTCCCCGTAGTGGTGCCCCAGGGTGTCGTTGACTTCCTTGAATCGGTCAAGGTCGATCAGCAACAGGGCTGTGGTTGTTCCTTGGCGACGCCCCAGGCGCAGTGCCTGCTCGAAACGGTCGGCCAGGAGGGTACGGTTGGCCAGCCCGGTGAGCTTGTCATGCAGCGAAGCGTGTAAAGCGTCCTTGCGTTGACTGTCGAGTTCGACACGAGTGCGCCGCAGCACTTGGGCGAACAGGGCGGCGAGAAGCAGCCCGGCAAAAAAAACGATGGGCGTGCTATTGGCATTGAAGGACTCTCGCGTGCGCAACTTTTCCAGCGCCCCGATAGACTCCCGGTGGTGATCGACTGCTGCTTGCAGGACGACTTTTTCAATTTTTTCGAACCGCGGATCGGCCTCCTCGTTGTCGATCCAGCGCACTTTCGCATCATCTCCACGATCGACGGCATCGAACAACTTGTTGACGCTTTCCAGGTAGAGAGTCAGCGCCAAGCCAACTTCCTCGACAAGGAGCTGGTCTGCAGGCGATCCGGAACGTTGTATATGCTCAAGTGCAATGGTCAGTTGAGCTACGACAGTGTTGAATTTACGACGTACCTTCGGACTAGGGTCCAGTCGATATTTACGTTCCAGAGACTCGACGGCTGCCACGGCAGTCGCAGCCACTGTGTAGTGATCGGACAGCATGCTAGAGGCGATCGCCTCCTGCCCCAGGCGTCCGGTGGCAATTGAAGACCACACCGCAAAACCACTGATAGCCAGCAGTACGGTGACCAGACCATAGCGCGCCCACCTGCTGGGTATTGTTTTGCTCCAGCGCATGAGCTTGGGTACGGTAATCACGCGTGCAAAGGCTTCAGGATGTTCCGGGCTTGCTGGCGGTAAATTGCTCATGCGCTACCTCATGTAGACGTGGCTGCTTCCATTCTTATGGCAATGTCCGCCAAAACTTGAGCTTAGTTGAAAACGAAACTAGCCTTCATTATTCGACCGTCTCATGCGCAAGCCGTGGGTACAACTGGACCTAAGCCGTAGGGCTGACAGCTTCGAGCCCTGAGGACGACAGTCAACTTCGACGGTGCTGCACTGCCTCTTAAACGTTGATTTTGGTGCCTGTACTTTCTTTGACTCCCACCAAAACGTTGAACGCGCAAGCATCTAGCGGACGGCTCAGGAAATAGCCTTGACCTTCGTCGCACGACACTGCTTTGAGCAACTTCAGGTGCTCGGCTGTTTCAATGCCCTCTGCAGTAACTGTGAGTGATAACGCGCGGCCCAAGCCCACGATAGCCTGGATGATTGTCTTGTCATCCTCACTTTCACCCAGCCTGTTTAAAAAGCTGCGATCTATTTTCAGGCCATCGAAAGGGAATGTGCGCAGGTAGCTCAGCGAAGAATATCCTGTTCCAAAGTCGTCCATGGATATGCGCACACCGAGGCGTTTGAGCGTACGCATTATCTCAAGCGCGCCTTCGGCATCTTCGAGCATGACGCTCTCGGTAATTTCCAGTTCTACTCGGGCAGGATCGATTCCAGATTCGAAAAGTATTTTCTGGACGCGCTCTACCAAATTGCCTCGCTTGAATTCGGTGGGTGAAAGGTTAACTGACACGAACAGGCTTTCCGGCCACCGCGAGGCATACCTGCAGGCGGTATCGATTACCCAGTTGCTCAGGGAAAGAATCAACCCGCTTTCTTCAGCAATAGGGATAAACGTGTCTGGTGTTATCAAACCACGCTCAGGATGTTGCCACCGCACCAACGCTTCGGCGCCGACCATGTGACCGTCAGTGATGCGATAACGCGGTTGGTAATGCAGCCGCAGCTCTCCGTGTTTGATCGCGAAACGCAGGTCGCTTTCCAAACGGCGACGTTCAATGATCTTCGCGTTCATGTCGCCCGCGTAAAAGCGCCATGTATTACGACCTCCGGACTTGGCTTCGTACAACGCGATATCGGCATAGCGAAGCAACTCAGTAGCCTCGCAAGCGTCATTTGGCGCCATCGAGATTCCGATACTGGCGCTGATGAACACTTCCTGCTCATCAATCTCAATAGGTCGCTCGATGGACTCGATCAGGCGGCGACACAGAGCCTCGACTTCTTCCTGGGAGCTCATATCGGTGAGAATCAGCACAAACTCATCACCCCCGACCCGGGCGACAAGATCCCCGTGGCGAACACAGTCAGCCAGGCGGCTCGACACCTCGTTAAGTACCCGATCACCTGCCGCATGCCCCAGTAGATCATTCACTGGCTTGAATCGATCAAGGTCCAGGCTGAGCATGACCAGTGGTTGTTCTACCGTCGGCAAAGCCTTGAGTTTACCGTCAAGAAACTCCTGTAGCCGTGTCCTGTTGGGAAGCCCGGTCAGGGAGTCATGTTGTGAGAGAAATTCGATTCGCCGACGGGCTTCGACTTCTTCCGTGACGTCAGTTGCAGTACCTCGGAATCCATGACCTGCCATTTGTCTCGCCGACAGTCGGGTAATTCGCTCTTGGCCTTTAGTATCGACGTAGCGGCACTGAACACTGATATCCGGGCGACGGTTAGGAATGCTGAGCCACTGAGATAACGTGCCTAACTCTGTATGCAGCAGATCATCCATCGCCGCACCAATCCAAGCGTCCCTGGAGAGACCCGTGACAACCTCAAATCGCTCGGATAGGTAGGTGAAACGCCAGCCAGCGTCTATTTCCCATACCCAGTCCGAGCTGGCTTCAACGACATCGCGAAAGCGCGCTTCGCTGGTGGCGAGAGCGGCCTGACTGCTTTTCAGCGATGCAAAGCTGGCGTCAAGCGCCTGCGCACCAGCGGTCGTGCGACGCAAAATGACCCAGGTCATCAGGCACACCAACAGCGCGGCGATGCCGACCAATGGCAACCCTAGCGCTAATAACCGCTGACCTGGCCTGGACGGACTCCAATGCAAACTGCCCGCAGTACCGTTCTCGCCCAATGGCAGGATGGACGTTTCGCCCTTGTCGCCGGAGGTGGCGATGCGCAGGCCATTTACCCCGTAATCCTTGCCTATCAGCTCGAGTTTGGCGCTGTCCAGAATGTCTACGAAAATCAACACCGAGGGCGGCCTGTCATCAGGTACCACTGTCGGATCAGTTCCCGGCGTAATAGCCGCTGTCGCGACAATGGCTGGTACTCCTCCCATATCGATGAACGTTGTTATCGGCGTTTCTGTTTCCGCTCCTTCACGAGCTTTATCAAGAATGGCGGCAATGGGCTGCGAGAGCCATTCTTCGACTTCAACCGATTTCAGCTCACCCTTGACCACAGAGTAAACAGTGCGATTGACGTCATTGACGACAAACACTCCCGAAAATCCAAATTCCGTGAAAAGCGTTGTCCCAATGTTTTGTCGTACGTATGCCCAGTCAGCGTTTACTTCAATATGCAGATGTTTGTAGGCATCTCCCCAAAACGCATAATCCTTGACGGTTGAACGCAGAGATTTTTCCAGCGACTCCATGGCCTTTTTTGTGTAAAAAGCACTGTCAACCTCCTCCGCACGGTCTAAATCATGCGCGAGATAAACAAGTGAATAGCTGGCGAGTAAAAACACGCCTGCCAAAAGACCAACAAACTTGAACAGAGAGGCACGTGTCAGTGCCACGCTTGAGTGATTGGCCACAGAGCAGGCGATAGAAGGGAGATCGTTTGGCATAAATTCCTGCTGTTCATTGAGGCAATACGGTTGCATATCAAGCTATCGGCTGCAGTCGCCGAAGGGTGAATGCCCACACTTCTTCCCAGGGTTCAGATCGACTGATCGAAAACCGTGCGACATGAATGAATAGCTTTAAAGTAGTCCCTAATGACAAACCGGGTTTTTTCGTTCGCGAAGTGAATGAGCCTTCATTGACTGAGTGAAGCCTCGTCCGGCGCTGCCGAGCATTACTCGCAGCACCGCTCCCCCACCCGGCAAAAACACGACGCCTTGATCTCCACATCCGCCCGAGCCATCGCCAGCTCGAGGCGAATCCGGGCAGCGGCCGCCTCCTCGTCCCGGCCCAGCCGTTTCAAACACTCCACGTAGCCGTGCAGGCTCCACACATTGTCCAGGTGCCAGGACGCGCGGCTGAGTGTGTTATCCAGCCCCAAATCAGCCCGATACGCTTGCAAGGCTTCTTCGACCCTGCCCTGCTCCAGCAGCAGCGCGCCCAGCGCATGCCGGACCGGTTGCATCCAGCCCCATGGTTCGTCGTAGGGCAGGTTGTCGTCCAGTGACAGCGCCTGGCGCAGGTGGGCGAAAGCGCAGTCGTAGTTGCCTTTGCGGTACTCGATTTCCCCGCACAGCATGGCATCGGCCACCGCCAGAATGTCGATGCAGGTGTTGTTGAAGATGTAACGGGTTTCGGGCACCCGGGCCCAGGCTTCAATCAAGTGATGCTGTTCGGTTTCCGCGGCGGCTACGTCCCCGGAGGCCGCATGGGCCACGCCCTTGGCGTAATGCAGCATCGCCGTGGTTACGCAGTACAGCGTCTGGTCGCTCGGCAACGGGGTGGCGAGGATGTCCTGCCATTTGCCGAAGCGTATCTGCACGTGGACCTTCATCGACACGAAGCCTTCCAGCCAGTCGGCCATGGGTGGCTGCTCCACGCGCAGCAGTTCTTCCTTAATGGTCGAGATCAGTTGATCGGCGGCTTCCAGGGCCGGTTGGTACTGCCCGAGGAACATCGCCGAGTAGAGTTTGAAGTGGTAGTTGTGGCTTCGGTACAGGGTGTAGAAGTTGATGGGGCCTTCCTGCTCCAGGTATTTGCTGTCGGCCTGGATCGCCCGGCTGTTGGTGATCATCGCGCCACGATAATCACCGCAGAGCACGTCGATGTGCGACGGCATGTGGCGCAAGTGTCCGGCGTCCGGCACCAGGTCACGCAGGACATCGCCGGCGCGCAACGCCCGTTCCGGGTAGGGCGACATTTCCATGGTGTGCACGTACATGTGCAGCACGCCGGGGTGCGGCGCGTCGCCGTGCTGCTCCATTCGCTGCAGCGCGCGTTCGAGCACGGCCACCGCCTCAACGGTGTCGGCACCCGGCGCTGGTTGACCGGTTTTCAGGTCCCACAACAGCCAGGGTGTGCGGTCGATCATCGCTTCGGCAAACAACGCAACAACGTCGGGATCTTCGGGGAAGGCTTTGTAGACATCGCGCATGGACGCCGCGTAGGCATCGTTCCAGGTAAAGAGTTGCTCGAGACTGGTCGCCTGATCGGCCTGGTAGCGTTGCTCCAGCGCGCGGATCAGCGCTTGCTCCACCGGCGATGCGGTATCGATATGCGCCAGCGCGGTTTGCGTCGCCAATCGGGCCTGGGCCACGGCCTCTTTCAACTCCTGCTCGATGAACGCATCCCAGCGCTTGTTGTAGTTCGGGCCCGAGGCGTAGGCGATGCCCCAGTAGGCCATTGCGCAATTGCGGTCGTGTTCGATCACCTTTTGAAAACAACGTATGGCTTCGTCGTGGTTGTAGCCGTAGCACCACACCAAACCACGATCGAACCAGCGTTGGGCCTGGGGCGAGTTGGTCGTCACCGGGCGACTGTAGGTGCCCAAATCGTAATAGTCGTGCATCGATTTATCCTCCCGACCCGAGCATAAAACCTCGCAGGAAAGCCTTGCAGACCGGGACGGTTGGAGCGGTCCGGTTTCCTGGAGAGCCTCGATTGCTTAAGAGATCCAGCATACCCCGGCGGTTCTGGCTGAGCGGTGTAGCCGACGAGTGAAGCGTTTCAAGTTGAGCGCTGCTTAGAACTATTTACGTAAAGCGACCTTTACATCCGTAATTTCTTCGATGACTATGTAAAGGACGTTTTACATAAGGATGATGGAAAATGAGACGGTACTATTTCGAATTGGGTTCTGCGCTGGTCCTGTACACGGCTTTTTTGATCGTATCGCTGACGCTGCTGCAGCATCAGGACAACTTCGGCATGCCTCTGCGCATTGCCATCACGCTGGCTCCGGTGATACCGGCCGGCCTGATGTGCTGGGCCATCGTGCGCAATCTACGGCGCATGGACGAAATGCATTTGCGCATTCAGTTCGAGGCACTCGGCTTTGCGTTTGCCGCCTCCGCGTTGCTGACCTTCAGCTATGGCTTTCTGGAGAATGTCGGGTTTCCACATCTCTCATGGCTGATGGTGTGGCCGGTGATGGGGTTGATGTGGATCATCGGTCTCATGATTGCCAGACGCCGCTATCAATGAAAAACCGATTGAAAGAACTGCGTGCCGATCTGAAGTGGTCGCAGGTCGACCTGGCGGCTCGACTGAATGTTTCACGGCAAACGATCAACGCGATTGAAAACGGCCGGTATGATCCAAGCCTGCCGTTGGCGTTTCAAATCGCCAGGGTTTTTCAGCTGCCCATCGAGGCGATTTTTGACGATGAGGGGTCGCGTCAGGGTTGATGTTTGCTTGGGCTGAATGAAAACGGGCGCCGTGGAGGCGCCCGTTTTTTTGTTTGTGTGTTGGGGCTACCAGCTGCCGTATGGGATGCCGAATTGCTGGATGTAGCGTTTCGACATTTCATTGACGGGATAGGCATACCGCCCTTCATTTTTACCCTGGCTCGGCCCTAGCGGCTCAATCTCCGCCTGAGCTCGAGCAACCTTTACCGATTTCATGCAATTGTCTAAAACCCACACCTGTACGATTCCACCAGGAGCTAGCCCGAAACAAAGAATGCGCGCATCAGAATGTTCTCCAAGAGGAGTCGGCTACATGAGGATGACGCACCCGTATACCGTCCTCAGTCGGCGCGTTGGTGTAGCGAAGGGTAATACCCTGTTCGCGGCTTCCCCCTATTGGATTATTCCAATTGGCAGATGTATGGATGTATTTCAGTCTGAGCAGCTCTTCTTCGGACGGCTCTGGCTTGTATGTCCCTGCGAGGACTCTGTCACAGAAAGCTTGAAGATCTGAAGGGATGGCGTACTCCGGAGTACCGGGGATCTCTCTGAACTGCACACCTTTCTCCTTCGCCAATTTATGCATCAAGCGCAGATACACCACCGCCAGCTTGCCACTGACCGAACGTTTGAGTTGCAAGCCGGCATACGCCCTAAGCTTTTTCGGCCCGGTCTTCTCCTGCTCCCAGTCAGGCGCCGCGCTCGGCGTCGGAGTTACAATGTCCAGCATCGACTCCGGCCACCCATCGGCCACCATGCACGCTTTCTGCCGCTGGGTATCGAGGTATATCGAAGTGGTTCGAATATCCGTAGCCTGCGGCACCGTCAGTGCCTGCATTGGATTCACCAGCACGCACTCCTCCACCAGGTCACGATAGCCGCCGCCGAGATCAGAGTGCACACCGGGCAATGAAATTTCAGGATGCGCAGGCACAACAGTGCTCAAAGCGAAATTTCGATCAAGCAACGCGTAGCCAGAGGCCATCACTCAGAATGAACACCACCATCCATTGTCGCCGTCGATAGTCACCATCAACTCAATGAAGTTCTCTTAAAAACTCCGGGGCGTAACATCGCATCCATACCAAACAACTACACCCCGGAGCACACCATCATGAAACGCCAAACCCTCCTCAGCATCGCTTTCTCGGTTTTTGCAGTTAACGCTTTCGCCGCTACCTCTGCTCACCCGGTTGTCGCTGAAGGCGGCTCGGATCGTCTGATTGAAAGTCGTGTGGCTGAAGGTGGTTCGGATCGTTTGATCGAACGCCGCGTTGCTGAAGGTGGTTCCGATCGTCTGATCGAACGCCGCGTTGCTGAAGGTGGTTCCGATCGTCTGATCGAACGCCGCGTCGCTGAAGGTGGTTCGGATCGTCTGATCGAACGCCGCGTCGCTGAAGGTGGTTCCGATCGCTTGATCGAACGCCGCGTTGCTGAAGGTGGTTCCGATCGTCTGATCGAACGCCGCGTTGCTGAAGGTGGTTCCGATCGTCTGATCGAACGCCGCGTTGCTGAAGGTGGTTCCGATCGACTGATCGAACGCCGCGTTGCTGAAGGTGGTTCCGATCGCTTGATCGAACGCCGCGTCGCCGAAGGTGGTTCGGATCGTTTGATCGAAAGCCGCGCTGTATGAATGAATAACCTTAAAGAAGTACCTGACAAGAAGCCCGGCCTGACAAGCCGGGCTTTTTCATTTCCATAATACGATCGTCTATCCTGTGCAACCCGATGCGACATATGCCATCGACTCACCGGAGACATCTGTGCACCCCCTGAGCGCCCGCGAGGTTTACCAGCAACTGCGAGACGCCGCCCTGGGCATTCGCCCGTTGCAGCGCGTCGACGAACACGCAAAACCCGGCCACGTACAAGTCGACATCGAGGGCTGGCGCCTGACTCTCGATTTCGATGGCAATCACCTGCGCCACTGCCAACGTTGTCAGAGCCCGGACGGCCGCGAGGGTGAGTTCGACAGTTGGCAACGTTACGGCACCGACCCGGTCAGTTTGCTCAGCACCTGGGAACTGGCGCAGGTTGAGCGTCTGCTGGGCGCGCACCACACACCTTAAAGATCAATGATCCGCGTATCCGCAATGCTCTCAGCAAATTCGACACCAAACAAACGACCCGGCGTTTCGAATCCGGAACGTCGTTCGCCACCCAGCACACGACGCGCCGCTTCCACAGCGGCCAGTGGTGTGTAGGAGTAGCCGTTGAGGGTCTCAATGACCGACCGCGCAACGTGACCGTCAGCCCCCGTCACCTCGGCCACCGCGCGCGCCCGGTGCGCGGTGCGTTCTTGCTCATCGGGACCATCGGGCAGTTGCGACAGGTCGCCCTCGGGGAAAGCGTCGCCGCTGATGTGCACGAACATGGCGATGTCAGGAATACCCGTCGACCGCCCGCCCGTGATCAAGTCACCGAACGACAGCGGCGCGCAGAGCACGGGCCCGTCGCCGAAATCAAAGTGCCGCGGTTGGGCATCGGGGGCAGGAACCAGTACGCCTCCAACCCGCGCCATCAGCCCCGCACCGATGATCTCGCTGACACTGTTTGCCGATCCTCGCGACATGGAACCTGCCACCTGAAGCGCGATACGCAGTGATTGCGGGTTCTCGACGCGCCGAGCGACGTGCATGGCGAGGCAGTCGGTAGGTACCACGTCCCAGCCGACGCCAGGTAAAAGCATCACGCCGGCCTCCTCACCCCACCGCTCGGCCAGTCGATACACGTTGATCTCGGCGGTGATATCGAGGTAGTCGACCCCGGCCTTGATGCAGGCCTGCATCAACGGTTGCGCCGTATGCACAAAGGGTCCGGCGCAGTTCAGCAGGACGGTGATACCGCTCAAGGCTTCCGCTGTTTGAGTATCCAGAGCAAAGGCGCGGTAAGGCACCTCCAGCTGCCGAGCCAGTGTCGCCAACGCTGCTGCGTCACGTCCGGCGATCTCGAAGTCCAGCCCCGCTGAATTTGCCTGCGCCGCGACCATCCGACCGGTATAGCCTGTCGCGCCATAAATCAGAAGTTTGCTCATTGTGGGTGCTGCCAGTTTTTGTAGACGAACTCGATGCTGTACCCATCCGGGTCGAGCACGTTGGCGGCGTAGTAATTGGCGTCGTAATGCAGCCGTGCGCCGGGTGCGCCGTTGTCGGTAGCGCCTGCGTTCATGGCGGCGGCATAGGCAGCATCGACCTCCTCCCTGCTCGTTGCCACAAAACCGATGTGAGCGGCGCGTCCCTCCACTACACCTTCACGCAGCCAGAAAAACACCCGACCTTGCGCGCCGAATCCCTTGAGGTCCGGATGGCCCGGCGGACCGTCTTTGCCGTCGTAATCCAGTTGATGGGTAATCCCGAGCGGTGCAAGCGCCGCGGTGTAGAAATTGACGGAGCGATGGGTGTCGCTGATCGAGATAAAAATATGATCGAGCATGGAAGACGCCTCACTGATTCAGATGATGTAACGGTGAGCCACCACGGTAGCGATTGATCTCGATGCGAACGCAGCCGTTTCTACTCCAATCCTGCCTGTTTCTGCTTTTCGCTTGCGTCGTGCCTGCCCCTGCGGTCAGATGCCTGTCTATGGAAAACCAATTGAATGAACTGAGAACCCTCGCCGCCAGGGCTGAAAACCGGCGTACCGAGACCGGCATTCCACGCGTGGCGATGATCCAGGGCGCGATCCCTGCGCATCAGTTGGCCGCGGTTTATGAGCCGATGATCAACCTGATCCTGCAAGGCAGCAAATCGATGACGGTTGGCAATCGTACGCTGCGCTATGACCCGGCAACCTACTTCGTGATGTCCATTGAACTGCCGGCGGTCGGCAATGTGCACCCGGCAACGACCGGCGAACCTTATCTCGCCGTCAGCCTGACGCTTGATCCTGCCGTGCTGGCGACCTTGTTGGCGGACCTGCCAAAACCCGTCGGGCGGCATGAACAGGAGGCCGGTTTCTCAGTGGCAGCGGTCACGCCCGAGCTGATGGATGCCTGGGTGCGCATGCTGCGATTGATGGACCGGCCGGCGGATATCCCTGCGCTGAGTCCTGTTTATGAACGGGAGATTCTCTATCGCGTGTTGCAAGGACCGCTCGGCTGGATGCTGCGCGAGATCGCCGCGCCCGACACGGCCATGGCGCGAGTGAGCCTGGCCATTCAGTGGATCCGTCGCGACTTCGCCACACCGCTGCGGGTAGAGGAAATGGCGCAGAAAGCATCAATGAGCGTCTCAGCGTTCCACCGCCATTTCAAAGCCGTCACTACACTCAGCCCTTTGCAATACCAAAAACGCGTCCGGCTGCTTCAGGCCCGGACGCTGCTGGTTGCCAATGCCAGAAGCGTCACCAGCACGGCTTTCGATGTCGGCTATGAAAGCGCCAGCCAGTTCAGTCGCGATTACGCCCGCGTGTTCGGCTTGCCCCCGGCGCGAGATGCCGCGCGGATACTGGCAGAGACACGCAGTCATGCTCGCTAGGCACCGGACTCATACAAAAGGCCGAACCTGTGATACATATCACCCGATTGTAAATCCCGTGCCCCATGAGGTTTTACCCATGCCCCGCTCCCCACGCTTGCCGCAACTGCTGACCTGCGCCGTACTCGGCTTATTCGCTTGCGGCGCCCAGGCGAGCACGCCCGCCCCGGCGCCGGATGCCTTGCTGCCGTTGTTGGTGACGATGAACGAACGCCTGGGCATTGCAGATCTGGTGGCGCTGACCAAGTGGGACAGTGGCAAACCGATCCAGGACAGTGCCCGGGAAGCGCAGGTCATCGCTAACGCCAAAAAGCTGGCCGTTCAGCGCAAGCTGAATCCGCAAGACGTCGCCGAATTGATTGCCGCACAGATCGAAGCCAACAAGTTGGTGCAGTACGGGCTACTCGCTCAATGGCAAGCGGCGCACAAGGCGCCTGACACGCCACGACCGGACCTCAACAAGCAAATCCGGCCACGGCTGGACGAGTTGCAAAACCGTCTGTTGCAGCAATACGCCGCCTTCGCGCCCTATCGCGTTGACCCGGACTGCCCGGTCTGGTTGGCCAAGGAACGAGCCAGTCTGATCAAGGATGCGCTGCATGGTCAGGCACTGATACGCGCCACCGGGGAGTTGTGTGTCGTTGATCGATGACAGTCGAGAACCACCGCATGAGCAACACTGAAGCCTTCGCCAGAATCATGCTCGGCCCCTTGTTGCTCATGCAGGGCCGCTACACCCGCTGGACAACGCCAAAGCTGCCGGAAGCCGAAGGCGAACGCCAGGGCGTGGTCGGCAGTGGCGCTGACCTGCGGCTGCTGATTCTGGGGGATAGCGCCGCAGCCGGAGTCGGGGCCTCGACGCAGGATGAAGCACTCAGCGGAAGACTGGTCAGCCGGCTGGCCGTTGATTACCGGGTGTCGTGGACACTCTGGGCCCGATCCGGTCTTGACTCGCAAGCACTACTGGAACTGCTGGAACACAACGCGCCAGAAGCCTTCGATGTGGCGCTGCTGTCTATCGGCGTCAACGACGTCACCAGCACCCTGACGGCTGAGCAGTGGGTCGCTCGACAACATCAGTTGATCGACCTGCTGCGCGGAAAATACGAAGTGAAGCAGATTGTCATTTCCCCTCTTCCGCCCATGCATCTGTTTCCCGCACTGCCGCAGCCGCTGCGCTGGTACCTGGGAACTCGGGCCAGCCGCTTCAACCAGCATCTCGCCGACCTGGCCGAGCGCAATGCTCACTGTACGATGCTGACAACCCGGTTGACACCCGTGGTTGGTTTGATGGCACGCGATGGTTTCCATCCCGGCCCATCGATGTACAGTCTGTGGGCTGACGATGCGGCCGAAGTCATTGATCAGTACTTTCGAAAAACCAATTCACACCACCCGACGCTTGCAGAACAACAAAAATACAGGAGTTGAAAATGTCTGAACTGAACCTGCATCCCAACGCTGCAGAATCCTTGAAACAGTGGCACGACATGATCCGCAAGGGCGACTTGAGCGCCTTGCCCGAGTTGTTGGACCCGCAGGCGATATTCCGCTCGCCGATGGCGCACACGCCGTATCCGGGCGCGGCCGTGGTATCGACGATTCTCAACACGGTCATCGAAGTATTCGAGGATTTTGCCTATCACCGGGAACTGGCGACGGCAGACGGGTTGAGCGTCGTGCTGGAGTTCAGCGCCACCGTCAGCGGAAAAGCGTTAAAGGGTATCGACATGATCAAATTCAACGAGCAAGGAAAGATCATTGAATTTGAAGTAATGGTCCGTCCCTTCAGTGGTTTGCAAGCCTTGGGCGAGCAAATGGGCCAACGCCTTGGCGCTTACCTGGCCGCCAGCAAAGGCTGATCACGTAGCATCGCCTTGGGCGAAGCACCGTCATGCGATGGATGGCTGCGCTGCCACAATGCCCCGACAGCATTGGGCAGCGCCTGCAGTCTGACCGGCTCAGAAAAAAAAGCGCAGAACCGCGAGCGTAACCAACGCTCACCCGGATCGTTGTGCGCGGTGGCGCGCCAGACCATGGAAAGCTCCTGTGAAGGCAAGTCGAGCGGCGCGCGTTCGGCTCTCACTCTTCCTTGCGACGCCATCGCCACGTATTCATTAGTGTTTTAAATATCTAGACCAAGGTATCAACGCCCCCAGCCAACGCATGCTCGAGCTGTCCTCATGTACGACAGACGCATGGCGATCACGCCCATAACCTGTTCATCCACCTCGTTCCGTTGCCCTGTTTTTTTGAAGTCGGCGAGGCACCTTTCGAACCTGCTGAACTCCACTGACAGACTCAAGGCACGATGAATAACGTTTGCTGGTCCAGGCTCGACCCGGCAAAAACATACCCTGTTATGAAGGGGCCACCCCCATGTACTAAAAGTATATGCGGTACACAGATGTACGAAGAACTGGCCGCGAGGGAAATTCACATACCCACCATTTTCATCACCGGAAAGCCGGGCATGCCGCCAGCGCTCAGCGCCAATGCCCGGAAACCTGAAGGCTATTTCCCCAAGCCTTTCAATACTGAGGCGCTGGTGGCTTGTATTGAAGTCGCGTTAAGACGCCACTCTTGATCAACCTTGCCATGAATCGCTGGAAGCCCCTCTGTGGGCCTCCTGGGCACGAAGCTGCGTGTCACGTGGAGCAAGCTTCACAGGCCCCCCACCCAATGTTTGCCAGCCAACTTTTCTTTTCTACGCCGTGCCAATACGGGCGATAACCTCCATTCGTCAGTGCTCGATGGATGATCGGCATCAATGTGTGACGTGATACCTCAGCGCTTGCTGCTCATCGCACGATTTTTGCTGTAGAGAATGCTGAACCATCGCCTAAGCTCTGGTGAGAGATTCAAGCCGTTGCATAGGGTTATGCAGCACACCACAGGGTTCTCTCCATGAATGCACCATCAGCATTGTTCAAGCGTTTGCATCGAGAAGCGGCTAGTTCAATAACGCCCACCCGGCAATTCAATCTTCTGCGTTGGTTTTCGATTATCAGTTTTATTCTCATTAGCGCCATCGCTGTTGGGCTGGGCTCTGTGTCGACGCGTTTCCTGGTAACCGAGAGTCTTGAGCGCGACGCGATGTTGTCAGCGCAATTTATCCAGACCATCGCAAAAGGTGAGATACGACATCACGGACTGTCTGGAATGAAGATGGGCGATGTTCTGGCCCCCATCGAGTATGGAATGCTGTCGGAAGAAATGGCGCAGAACCGCCAGCGTGCGCGCTCCGAGTTTCTGGACCACCTTGCGCATCTCCCGGACTCACTCTTGATCTCCATTTACTCCCCGCTTCGGACGGTGGTCTGGTCAACCAATCCGCAGTTGATCGGACAAAAATTTCTGAACGACGAAGCGCTTGAAGCGGCCTTCAGCTCTAAAGACCGGGTTTCCACCAAATACAGTGGGGTTGATGAAGTCCGCGCCGAGCAGCAATTTCTGCATCCCCCGAAAATGTTCTTCATCGAGAGCTACATCCCCCTGGTAGATGACCTGGGGAATACGCTGGCGGTGGTTGAAATTTACAAGGAACCGTTCGACCTGATCGAAAGACTCGATCGCGGCCATTTGATCATCTGGCTGTCGACGGCCATTGGCGGTCTGCTGCTGTACTTCGGGTTGTACTGGATTGTCCGCCGGGCATCGATCCTGTTGGCATCACAGGAAGCCCAGCTCGTTGCCAACAAGACCTACGTGGGCCTCGTGGAAATGTCCACGGCGGTCGCCCACAGTCTTCGCAATCCCCTTGCCTGCATCCGCTCAAGTGCAGAATTGGCAAACGACATGGACGGCCAACCTGCCAGGAAGAACATTGCCGATATTGTCAGCCAGGTGGATCGGATGTCGAAGTGGGTGCATGAACTCCTGCTGTGCTTGCGCCCGATCCGTGGAGAGGCCGAACTGGTGGAGCCGATGGAGGTGGTTCAGACCACGCTGAACAGCTTCAGCCCGCAACTGACCCAATCGAGAATCCAGGTCGAGTTCATTAATGACCCCGCGCCCCGGGTCGTCAGCAATCCGATTTTGCTTTCACAGATGATGAACAGTGTGATTGCCAATGCCATCGAGGCGATGCCAGGAGGCGGTTTATTGACCATCAAATCGAGGCTGGATGAGAGCCGCCAATGGCTGTACCTGACCATTGATGACACCGGGGAAGGTATGTCCCGGCAGCAGGAAATGATGGCGTTCAAATCCTTCTACACCACCAAGCAAGGCAGGCTGGGTATCGGGTTGATCATGGTGAAGCAGATCATGGAAAGCTTTGGTGGAGAAGTCAGCCTGACCAGCCGCGAACAGCAGGGAACGTCAGTACGCTTGTGCTTCAGGGTTGTGGAATGAAGAACTGACAGGATAAAGCTCTCGCGGCGGTCACCTTCCACGGCGTGACGGGCCGGGATTCCCGTCGAATCTACAGCAACGAAATCCTCTCCCAAGACGTCGGGGAAATTGAGGTTTCCGCACCGTCAACTAAAAGAGTTATGGAAACAAACCAAATAAAAAAGCAAGCGCCTGCACGCGAGTCAATTATTAAAGAAAGCAGATGAACATTACTAAATTGTAATGTTTCAATCATGTCCTCGTTATCTCCAGATTGCAACGATACAACTCGGCGACGATACGGGAGACGCCGCATGCTTCCCGTAAACAATAATTCCAGCCGAAGAGCTTTCTAGTTCTGCCGAACCTAAGGAGTGATTAATGGTTAACAATACAAAATTTTCGATGGCCGCTTTAGCCGTGGTTGTCAGTGCCGGGCCGTCCATGGTGTTAGCGGAGGAAAAGGCCGGGGGGTTTATCGAAGACAGCAGCCTTACCGTGCTTAACCGCAATTACTACTTCAACCGGGATCATCGCAACGGCCAATCAAGCCCAACGGGCAATGGTTATTCTGAAGCATGGGCACACGCTATTATCAGTAAGTTCGAGTCTGGATTTACTCAGGGCACAGTAGGTGTCGGCGTCGATGCGTTCGCCATGATCGGATTGAAACTTGACACGGGTGACGGCCGTAATGGCGGTCGTAGTTCGTTCGACGTACTCCCCGTTAATAGCGAAGGAGAGGCAAGGGACGAATACACCAAAGTGGGTGGCGCGGCAAAAATTCGCGCATTTGATACCGTAGTAAAAGTCGGTGACGTATTCCCATCCAACCCTGTTGTTGCTGCCGGCGACTCGAGGCTTCTGCCAGAAAGTTTCACCGGTGTGACGGCAACGAACACTAGCATTGAAGGCTTGACGGTTCAGGGCGGTCGTTTGCACGCCATGAGTCAACCCGTATCCAGCAATATGCGCGATAACTTCGCGACATTCTATGCGGGGCCAGTAAACTCGCCTTGGGTCGGCTACTTTGGTGGCGACTATAACCTGAACAAAAACGTCATCATCAGTCTTTACTCCAGCCGTCTCAAAGACGCCTGGAATCAATACTATGCTGGCACGGGGTTGAATTACGAATTGACGGATGAGCTTTCGGTATTCGGCGGCGTGAACTACTACAAAGCGGTTGATGAAGGCAAAAAACTGCTGGGTGAGTTCGACAACAATATCTGGAGCGGAAAAGTGGGCGTGAAGTATGGCGCACACTCGGTTGCACTTTCCCACCAGCGAAATAATGGTGACGACGACTTCGACTATCTGCGCCAGTCCGACTCTATCTTTCTTGACAACTCAATCCAGTACAGCGACTTCAACTCGCCGAAAGAACGCTCCTGGATGGTTCGTTACGATCTCGACATGAGCGCCTACGGAGTGCCCGGCTTGACCTTCATGACACGTTACGGTCGTGGCACTGACGCTGATTACTCCAACGCCAACGCGACCTACATGCGACGTGATGCCGACGGTAACCCGTTGACCGACCAGAAACGTTGGGAGCGCGACATAGAGGTGAAATACGTCGTTCAGACAGGCTCCTTGAAAGACATGTCTTTCCGCCTGCGCCAAGCTAACACTCGCGCAACCGCATTCGAATCAGACCTGGATGAAGTTCGTGTGATTGTCGAATACCCATTAGCGATTCTGTGATATCGAACGGGATGATTCGCTGTTCGAACATCCCGTTCTCTCCGAAAAGTTACAAAAATGTCATTATTCAATCATCTCCACGTTAGATTGAGTTATTTATACTTATCGGGAGTTGATAGGACGCTAGCTAGCGCATCTGGCTGGCTGTCTATAGATGAGTAACTAGTCTGTGAAAATCTGAACTCATTGTTGCTCAGTTGAAATACCCATTCACCTTTGGAAGCGCCTTTGCTCCTTTGGAAGAGGTGAATTTTTATGACGTCCCTCGGGACGTCTTTTTTTGCCTGTCAAAACTCAGTTATATAAAAACGCCCGACACCTCAAAGTAATGAGACAGGTCGAGCATTATTAATCCGTCCTGCATCATCGTAGCGGCTAACCGCCTTGTTTACGGCACTCCCCTGCCACTGTGTATGTCAGCGTATTCAGCTGCCCTTCGGAGTCTTCATAGGTCATGGCGGCGGGCACTACTGCGCAGACGTTCGTTGGCCGCACGACACTCACCACCTTTACAACATCCACCTTCATCCCATACTCGTATTGCTTCGCTACAGGGATATTCTTGCCCTGGTCAATGGCGTACTGCTCCATGACTTTAGCATTAGCAGCCATCATTCTTTCAAAGGCCTTGTCCCCTCCCCCCTCAGCTATTACATTTGAAGAGATTGCCAGAATTCCAGCGAAAGCCATGATGTTCGTAAGTTTCATATCCTGCACCTCATATATTACCTGGCACGAGGATATCAATTCGTACATTGCGACGGCGTGGCATCTGGATTACCAATGTGTAATCAAGTCACAAAAAAAACCGCCACCGGAAACCGGCAGCGGTTTTTTATAATCAGCACCACTACATTTTAGTCGTCTCATCTTTAGCATCACTTGACACCACGGGGACACTTTTGCCTTCTTTCGCTACATACTTCTCCACGGCCAGATCCTTCGCCGCCATCATTTTCTCGAAAGTTCTATCCCCTCCGCCTTCCGCCAAAGCAACCGAAGAAAGCACCAATGCGCCTGTGAGAGCAAATAGTTGAGTAAGTTTCATTCTGACACCTCATATAGAAAACGCTGTCAGGGTATCAATCCGAACCTATCAACACGGTGGCGCCAAGATTACATATCCGTTATTACCGGCATAAAAAAACCGCCTCTGAATATCAGAAGCGGCTTTAAATTCATCGAACTATACGGTGGCTGTTATTTCTTCTTCGGCTTCTTCCTCGTCTCGACGGTGCGCCCAGTGATAGAGCGCAGGCAGTATCAACAGGGTTAACGCAGTCGAGGACAGGATGCCCCCGATCACAACAGTCGCCAGTGGGCGCTGGACCTCTGCCCCGGTTCCGGTGGCCAGTGCCATCGGAATAAAGCCAAGGGAGGCCACCAGCGCGGTCATCAACACTGGGCGCAACCGGGTCAGGGCACCTTCATTGATCGCAGAACTCAACGAATGCCCCTCCTCTCGAAGATTGCGGATGAAAGAAATCATCACCAGACCGTTCAGCACCGCCACGCCCGACAACGCAATGAAACCAACACCCGCCGAGATCGACAGTGGAATGTCACGCAGCCACAACGCCATGACTCCACCTGTCAGCGCGAATGGGATTCCGGTGAACACCAACAAGCCGTCCTTGAGATTGTTGAACATCATGAATAGCAGCGCGAATACCAGGAGCAGCGCGACCGGGACGACGATCTGCAGACGTTTGGCAGCTGATTGGAGCTGCTCGAACTGCCCACCCCAACTGGTCCAGTAACCTGCCGGGACCTGCACCTCTTGATCAATCGCGCTACTGGCTTCCTGTACAAACGAGCCAATATCCCGTCCACGCACGTTGGCGCTGACGATCACCAAACGCTTACCGTTTTCACGACTGACCTGGTTCGGCCCCAATACCAGATCGAGCGTCGCCACTTCTGAAAGAGCAATGAAGCCAATCTTGTCGGCGTTGCCATTCAGCAGCGCCGGTACCGGAATCAGCAACGTGGACAACCCATCGACATCCTTGCGCATGGCGTCGGATAAACGCACCACCATGTCGAATCGCCGATCGCCTTCATACATCGTGCCGGCTTGGCGGCCACCGACCGCCACCGCAATGGTGTCTTGTACGTCGCCAACGTTCAGACCGTAACGTGCGGCTTTGTCGCGGTCGATGTTGATGGTCAGCACAGGAAGCCCGGTGGTTTGCTCGACCTTGACCTCGGAGGCTCCATTGACCTTCTGCATGGACGCGGCAATTTTCGCAGCGGTGCTATTGAGCACGCCCATGTCATCCCCGAAGACCTTGACCGCCACATCACTGCGCACACCGGAAATCAACTCGTTGAAACGCAGCTGAATGGGTTGGGAAAGCTCATAGTTGCTGCCTGGCATTGCAGCCGTAGCGGTCTGGATATCGGCTATCAATGCCTCTCGGGATTTACTCGGGTCAGGCCATTGATCCTTCGGCTTGAGCATCACGTAGCTGTCGGAGATGTTCGGTGGCATCGGGTCGGAGGCAATCTCTGCGGTACCTGTACGAGCAAATATCCGCTCGACTTCCGGTACTTTTGCCAGCACAAGCTTTTCAAGACGCTGCTGCATGTCTACCGATTGCGTCAGGCTGGTACCCGGTACGCGCAATGCTTGCAAGGCGAAATCCCCTTCGCTGAGGCTCGGTACAAACTCACTGCCCATTCGACTGGCGACCACGCCGCACACCGCGATGATGCCTAGAGCCATGGCGAATGCCAGCGGTCGATGGCCCATGACCCAATCCAGCGCGGGCGCATACACACGACGCGCCCCACGCATGATCATGTTTTCCTCTTCCTTGACCTTGCCAGTCACGAACATGGCAATGGCCGCAGGAACAAACGTGACGGACAGCAGCATGGCGCCGAGCAAGGCGATCACGACAGTGAACGCCATGGGGTGGAACATTTTCCCCTCGACACCGGTCAGGGCAAAAATCGGCAAATAAACGACCATGATGATCAACTGGCCGAATATCAGCGGGCGGCGTGCTTCCTTGGCTGCTGCAAACACCTCATGCATGCGTTCGGAGCGTGTGAGGATTCGTCCATGGTGCTGCTGAGCATGCGCCAGACGCCGGATCGCGTTTTCGACAATCACCACCGCGCCGTCGACGATGATGCCGAAGTCCAGCGCGCCAAGACTCATCAGGTTGGCGCTGACTTTGTTGGTGAACATGCCGGTGAAGGTGAACAGCATGGCCAAAGGAATAACCATGGCGGTGATCAGTGCGGCGCGAATGTTGCCCAGGAACAGGAACAGTATCGCGATGACCAGGATCGCGCCTTCAATCAGGTTCTTCTTGACCGTGGCAATCGCTTTGTCCACGAGGTTGGTGCGGTCGTATACGGTGACCGCCACCACCCCTTTGGGCAGTGATCGATTGATGTGCTCCAGCTTCACGGCAACCGCCTGAGACACGGTTCGGCTGTTCTCGCCGATCAACATGAACACCGTGCCGAGCACGACTTCACGACCGTTTTCGGTAGCCGCGCCAGTGCGCAGTTCACGGCCGATATCCACGGTCGCCACGTCCTTGATGCGAATCGGGGTGCCATCGACGTTGGCCATCACGATATTGGCGATGTCATCGGTCGTCGCCACCTGGCCGGGCGCACGAATCAGTAGTTGTTCGCCACTGCGCTCAATATAGCCAGCGCCGACGTTGGCGTTGTTGCGTTCCAGCGCTGTCACGAGGTCAGTCAGCGTCAGTTTGTAGGCCGCCAGACGTTTTGGATCGGGTGCAATCTGGTACTCCTTGGCGAACCCGCCAATGGTGTTGATTTCGGCGACACCGGGAACGTTGCGCAGCTGAGGTTTGATAATCCAGTCCTGGATCACCCTCAGGTCGGTCGGCGTATAGGGGCTGCCATCTTCTTTGACGGCACCTTCTTCGGCCTCGACCGTCCACAGGAAAATCTCACCCAGGCCGGTAGAGATCGGCCCCATGACGGCTTCCACGCCCTCGGGCAATTGTTCCTTGGCCACCTGCAATCGCTCATTGACCAATTGCCGGGCGAAGAACAGGTCGGTGCCTTCCTTGAAGATCACCGTGACTTGCGACAGGCCCGAGCGTGAGAGCGAGCGCGTCTGCTCAAGAGCTGGCAAGCCAGCCATGGCGGTTTCGATGGGGAAAGTGATGCGCTGCTCAGTCTCCAGCGGAGAAAAACCTGCGGCCCCCGTGTTGATTTGCACCTGGACGTTGGTGATGTCGGGGACAGCGTCGATCGGCAGCTTCTGGTAGCTGGCGATGCCGAGGCCAGCCATGAGTAGAACCGCGAGCAGCACGATGATGCGTTGCTCGATGGCAAATTGGATCAGGCGTTCGAACATGAGAACCTTCTCGTGGAAGTGGCGGATCAGTGGGCGTGTTCAGCCGAGGCTTTACCCAGCTCTGATTTCAGAATGAAGCTGCCGACGGCCGCGACTTGGACACCGGGCTCCAGGCCCTCCGTAATCTCGACCAGCCCTCCCGCACGGCTACCGGTCACCACCGGTTGCGCCTTGAACCCGTCATCCGTCCGAACGAACACTGTTGGTTTATCCTCGACCGTCTGGAGGGCCGCTTCTGGCACGGCGACTTTCGTCTGCCGAGTATCGGTGTCAACCAACACGGTCACGAACAGCCCCGGACGCCAGGCGCCTTGTGGATTGGCCAAGGTCACGCGCACTGTTGCTGTACGGGTCTGTTCGCCCAACAAATTCCCGACATAGGCCACGGTGCCTGTGACTTCAGCGTCCAGTTCCGGGGCGCTGACCGTGACAGCCTTGCCCACCAGCACCTTGTTCAGATCCTTGGGAGAAACGCCGAACGTTACCCACACACGCGACAAGTCCGAGAGCGTGAAGGCATTGGTGGTTTCACTGATAACCTCACCAATGCCCAAGTGTTTCTCCACCACGACACCATCGAACGGCGCACGCAGCTCATACCGGTTGCCACCGCTGGCCACCGAGCTGCCACTGAGTACGCTGATTTTCTGCCGGGCATTGCTGAGGGCGATTTCAGCTTCTTGCAGGGCCTGGCGAGCTTGGAGGTAGTCTTGTTCGGCAGAGATTTTGTCCTGCCATAACTTGCGCTCACGCGCGTAAGTTGTGCGCGCCAATTCCACACGTCGTTGTGCTGCAGCTTGCTCACTGCGCTGGTCAGAAATTTGCTGGCTGGCGATAACGGCCAGCAGTTGTCCTTTTTTCACCGGCTCGCCGAGATTGACATGTACCGACTCGACGACTCCCGGCACTCGGGGCACCACATGGGCAGTGCGATCTTCATCGAATCGAATTTCTCCAGGAAAGGGCAATGAGAGACTGATGCTCTGCGCCTTGGCTTCTGCCAATTGAATGCCGGCCGAGCTGATCTGCTCATCGTTCAGTGTCAGGTGACCTTCTTCCGATTCGCCTTCGGCATGATTGTCTTCAGTCGACGTCTTACCCTCTTCGTCACCGTGATCGTCGTGCCCGGCCTCCTCTTGAGCCAGAACTTCGGTGGGCGGTGCCGACGTGTAGCCCATCCAGAGCGAACCGATTCCTATGCCCACCGTCAGGGTCAGTGCGGTGACAAGGATTTGTTTTTTTTCCATGGAGACTCCCTGCGCAACTCAGTCGGCAGTCACGGAATGTCGTGACACTGCGATGCTGAGCAGCGGTAAAAAAGTGTTGTTTGAAATTCAAGGGGTACGAGTGAGCTGGTCGACGTCGCCGAAAATTCGCTCGATGCGTACCCACGCGTCTGTCGCCTCGGAAATGGCCTGGATGTATTGGGTACGTGCGCTGATCAAGGTGCGCTGCGCATCGAGCACGTCCAGGAAGTTGAACTTGCCCATTTCGAAACCGCGCGTAGCGGTATCGACGGCACTTTGCGCGGCAGGCAGGATGGTTTGATTGAACGACGCGACTTCAGTATTCGCCGTCATCCACTGATCCAGCGTGGTCTGGATGTCTGTGCGCAGACGCAACTCACTGGCATTGCGAAGGTCGCGGGCCTGATCGGTCCGGCGGGCGGCTGCCAGTACGTTGCCCTGGTTACGGTTGAACAGCGGGATGGGCATGGACAGCCCAACGACATTCACCCGTTCGCGTTCACGCTCATCGTATTGGCTGCCGACACTCACGGTCAGGTCCGGAATCCGCTGTGCTTTCTCCAGGCCAAGGGATGCTTCACGCTGATCAATTTGCAGCTTTGCCAACCGTAGCTCCGCCGTTTCACCGATGCGTTCAAGCAGCCGTGAAGGCTCCGGCACCGCTGGCATCGGCCGGCCAGCATCCCCCACAGACACGAATGCAGGTAAAGGTGCCCCCATTACTTGAGCGAGTTGCTGATAGGCATTCGCCTCGTCCCGCTCAGCTCTTCTCAGCTCAAGGCGCACTTGCGACAGTTGAACCTTTGCACGCGTCCCCTCCACGGGAGAGGACTTACCGCTTTCGATACGCCCCTGGGCAACACGCACGCCTCGCTCGGCGAGCTCAAGAGATTGACGTGCCAAGAGTGATCGTTGCTGGGCCGTGGAGGAGTTGTAAAACGCTTGGATGACGTCGGCTCGCAAAACATTGCGTTTGCGCTCCAGTTCAATTCCAACCGCATCCTGAGCTCGGCTGGCAACTTCTATCCTGGCCCCACGCTTGCCACCCAACTCAATCGGCTGATTGATCATCACTGTCGTAGTGCGCGAATTTCGGCGAGTATCTTCAGCCTCCCAGGACAGCTCGGGATTGGGGATCAGACCTGCTTGCTGTCGATCTCCTTGAGCAATGCCTGTTTCCCACTGTGCGGCCGCCAAGTCGGGATTGTTCGCAAACGCCGTCTGCAGTGCTTGATCCATGGTCAGAGTCTGCGAAGACGAAACTGCGGCAAAACTGGTGTCGACCAGTGAGAACATACAACTAAAGCCTACTACCCGTAAGGCCTTTATTGGTGCAGTTAACTTTCTATGCCAAGGCAATTTCATAGTTCCTATAACGCGAATATTCTCTATGCATTAATGTAAAGTTCTGCACTTATCAGCAAGGTGACTGAAGAATTACAAATATGTTATCCAGCGCTCAGGGTGTATTTTTTGCACTAACATGAGAGGTGTTAAAGAACAGACGAATACAGTCGGCAATATGACGAAACAAATACCCCTCGACTATCTGCCGAACAGCACTTGTCGAAGTTCGACAACCATGCACGCCGTCTCTCCATCGATCAGTTTAATTACATTACATGCGACATGGTGTCGCAAGAGCCTGGCTGAAGGCTTAAAAAACAAGGCTTTGCGCTTGACCCTAAAGCCGCTACAGGCTTTAAGGTGATAATCGTTACCGAGCGGTCGGGCATCGGGGCCGCGAACTACCAAGCGTTTAAAGTTTTATTATTACGGTCAGAAAACCCTACAAAAAATACTAACTTTTCTGAGTCAACTAATTATTTTTTGCTATTAATAAGGGTGACATATCATGCGAATCCTTGTAGTTGAGGACGAGCCTAAAACTGCCGAATACTTGCATCAGGGGCTGACAGAAAGTGGTTACATTGTCGACCGCGCGGTGACGGGTGCAGATGGACTTCATCTGGCGCGCCAACATATCTATGACTTGGTAATACTTGACGTTAATCTTCCGGAACTTGATGGCTGGGGTGTTCTTGAGCATCTTCGCCAAAGCAGTAATACCCGGGTCATGATGTTGACGGCTCGAGGGCGTTTGGCGGACAAGATCCGTGGTTTGGACTTAGGCGCAGATGACTATCTGGTCAAGCCATTTGAATTTCCCGAGCTACTGGCACGGGTACGAACCTTGATGCGGCGCAGCGAGCACATTCCTGTTCCGCAGGTACTCAAGGTCGCCGATCTGGAACTCGACCAAGGTCGCCACCGTGCTTTCCGTGGTGCTCAGCGCATAGACCTGACGACCAAGGAGTTTGCGCTTCTGCACCTGCTGATGCGTCAGACCGGAGAAGTACTTTCTCGCACCCAAATCATTTCATTGGTCTGGGACATGAACTTTGACTGCGACACCAATGTTGTCGAGGTTTCAATCCGTAGGCTGAGAGCCAAAATCGATGACCCCTTCGACAACAAATTGATCCACACCCTACGCGGTGTTGGTTACGTGCTGGAGGCACGCGAATGAAGCCGGCGAGTCTGTCGATGCGCCTGGGTTTGACAGTCAGTATTCTGGGGGCATTGCTGGTGGTTTTGTTGGCTGTCCTGGCCTTTATCGCGCTGACGCATGAGCTGGACAAACTGGCAAAAAACAGCCTGGAAAAGAAAATGGAGCAGGTTGAACACAGCCTCTCACTCTACGAGGACACCGCCGACGTAAACTTGAAACCGCATTCGCTGCTGGATCAAGTCATGGGGCATGACAATCTGAACCTGGCCATTTATGACCTCGCAAACCTCAGGACGCCCTTACTGAAGTTCGGGGCGGGTTTGTCGAATCCGCGGATCGAGTTGAAGGCTGCAACGGCTGCTGTCGACAAGATTTCATACTCCACCCATTCCGATGGTGAGGGTCGACACTTTCTTACCGCGTCCAGGCTCATCCGGTTAAAGAACGGCATGAGCGTTCCGGTATTGCTGTCGATGGATTGTGCAAACGATGAAGCACTGCTCAGCGCGTATCTTCGGTCGACGATTATTGCCCTGCCGCTTTTACTGATACTGATCGGAATAAGTGCCTGGGCCGTGGTGCAGCGAGGGCTGTCGCCGCTGAGAGAGTTCCGCAAGGTGGCCGCCATGATCTCGGCCCAGGACCTTAGCCATCGACTCTCGGTGGTTAAAATGCCTCAGGAGCTCAGTGAGCTGGCTCACGGCATCAACTTCATGCTGCACCGACTCGACAGCGGTATTCAGCAGCTGTCGCAGTTCTCCGATGACCTGGCCCATGAACTACGATCACCCATCACCAATTTGATGGGCAAGGCGCAGGTAACCCTGTCTCGGGATCGGCCGGCACAAGAGTACAAAGCAGTGCTGGAGTCATGCACCGAAGAGTTGGGGCGTGTCACCCGAATTGTCACGGATATGCTCTTCCTTGCTCAGGTCAGTCACCCCGCCGCGCTTGTCCCGTTCGAGACCATTACCCTGGAAGATGAAGCGCTGAAAGTCATCGATCTGTTTTCACTGTCTGCGGAAGAAAAACGGATCAGCCTGAGCGTCACCGGAAACGGCAAGACCATTGGCGACAGGTTGATGATTCAACGAGCAATATCCAATCTGTTGTCCAACGCGATACGCCACTGCCCGGCCGGACAATGCATTTCAATCATTATCGAAAACCATGCCGAACAAGTCTCGCTACTCGTCGGCAACCCTGGTGCGGGAATCGAGCCTCAGCATCTGTCGCACTTGTTCGACCGCTTTTATCGGGTCGACACCAGTCGCTCACGTGCAGAAGGGGGTACCGGTCTTGGCTTGGCCATTGTTCGATCGATCATGAGCCTCCATCAGGGAACCGCGGACGTTCAAAGCATGCCCGGCAGCATGACCGTTTTCAGGCTGAGCTTCCCAAACCTCGACGGACAGACCACCTGGCAACAGGCTAGAAAGGTTCAAGGGTAAATGCCCGCATCAAGCTTGTATAACCCGCCCTCCCCTGACATGGGATGCTCGCAAGATCCCGCTCTAGTGCTGCATGCCTTCGTTTTCTTCGAGCCCGGCATGAAACTGCGAGTTCTCTAATTGAAGAGTCGTATGGCTGATATGGAATGCCTCGCTCATCAGTCGAGTCACCTCAGCCAATATATCTTGCTCGGCACGGGAGGAACGCTGGATGACAAGGTGCGCGCTCATGACATTCTTGCCGCTGGTCAGGGCCCAGATATGCAGATCATGGATATCCTCAACGCCTTCAACCGCCCTGATGCTCGCCTCCACTTCAGCGATATCGATACCATCCGGAACCCCTTGCAACAGGATGTTCATGCTTTCTTTGAGCAAAACCCAGGTTCTGGGAAGCACCCACAGGCCGATGGCTGCGGCAACGATCGAGTCAACCCAAGTCAATCCGGTAAAACGAATGATCAATGCCGCCCCTATTACGCCTATGGAGCCCAACATGTCGCTCCAGACTTCCAGGTACGCGCCTTTTACGTTGAGGCTTTCGGCACTGGCAGACATGAGCAATCGCATTGAAACAAGGTTCACAACCAGCCCTATCACCGCGACGATCAACATGCCGGTCGATTGGATTTCTGTCGGAGTTTTAAACCGCTGATAAGCCTCGTACAAGATGTACACCGCCACCATGAACAACAGAATCGCGTTAAAAGCAGCTGCGAGGATCTCAAATCGTGCATAGCCGAATGTCCGCTTTTTATCCGCCGCGCGTTTGGCGATCTGAATTGCGATCAATGAAATAGCCAGGGCAGTGGAATCGGTCAGCATGTGAGCCGCATCAGATAACAACGCCAAGCTGCCGGTAATGAAAGCTCCAATGACCTCCGCGATCATGAAGCTGGTCGTTAACGCCAGAGCGATCCACAATTTTTTCTCGTGTCCTGCACGAGCTTGACCGTGACTATGACCAGCGCTCATATGACTCTCCATGTGGGTGAAAGGGTGCGGCAACTGCTCAGAAGACCGTCTGCGGGTCACTCTTCGTCAAGAAGAGATTCCAGTTCCGGAGAGAGAGGCATCACCTGAAAAGCGCTGATTCGGGCGCGACCGGTGTTCCCCCGAGGCACCCAGACTCTTGAAAATAGCAGTGCAGCGATGACACGTGGTATTTGTCCCAAAACCTCCCGGGGATCTTGTGCCCTGATGCCCACGTACAACATCAAGACGTGGGATTTTGCATGTAGCAGGGGGCGGCGCTGCGTCAGGATGTGGGTGCGCTCGAGCCAATGGTAAGCGCGCCCATAATCCCGGGAACGAATCGCTACACGGGCTTCGCTGAAGCCCTCACGAATTGCGCCATGCAACCTCTCTTTCATGCTCAGCCTCCGGACTATTTTTTCAACAGGCGCAGCCCATTCAGCACGACCAACAGGCTGACTCCCACATCTGCAAACACCGCCATCCACATGGTGGCCAAGCCCATCAGGGTGAACACCAGGAACACGGCCTTGATCCCCAAGGCAAAGAAAATGTTTTGCTTGAGAATCGTAGCGGTCTGGCGTGACAGGCGAACAAACGCCGGGATTTTGCGCAGGTCGTCATCCATCAGCGCGACATCAGCGGTTTCGATGGCGGTTCCCGTACCCGCGGCGGCCATGGCGAAACCGATCTGGGACTTGGCCAGGGCCGGTGCATCGTTGATTCCGTCACCGACCATCCCTACCACGTGATTACGGCTCTGCAACTCACCAATGGCAGCCAGCTTGTCGGCAGGCAGCAAGTTTCCTCGCGGCTCATCAATTCCGACTCGTTGAGCAATGGCCTGCGCCGTGTGGGCGTTGTCGCCCGTGAGCATCATGGTCTTGATGCCCAGTGCGTGCAGTTCTTGGATCGCGGTCTGGCTGGAATCCTTCACCGTATCGGCCACGGCAAACAGCGCGAAGACCTGAGTGGCACTGGTCAACGCCACCACCGTTTTGCCCTGACGCTCCAGCTGATTCAGCGAGGCTTCCAGCTGCGGCGTACCCAACCCCAATTCCTCGATCAGGCGATGATTACCCAAGTGATAGAGCTGCCCTTCGATCATGCCCTTCACCCCACGACCGGGAAGGGCCTCAAAGTTCTCGACCTGCTTGAACGGCGATGCGTCGAGGGACTCGTGCCTGGCGATGGCTTGCGAGACCGGGTGATCCGAGCGCGCACCCAGGCTGGCGGCAACAATCTGAGGAGCAACGTCAGAAGTTTCGATCATCGGCAGGTAATCAGTTTGAACCGGCTTACCGTGGGTGATCGTTCCGGTTTTATCCAGCGCGACGAAGCTCAGCTTCGCGCCGATTTCCAGGTAGACGCCGCCCTTGACCAAAATCCCCTTGCGAGCCGCTGCCGCCAGACCGCTGACGATGGACACCGGTGTGGAAATAACCAACGCACAAGGACAAGCAACCACGAGCAGTACAAGGGCGCGATAGATCCAGTCCGTCCACAATCCGCCCATGAACAAGGGCGGAAACACCGCAATGGCAACGGCGAAGAAGAACACCGCTGGCGTATAAACCTTGGCGAACTGATCGACGAACCGCTGGGTCGGTGCCCGTGTACTTTGCGCTTCTTCCACCGCGTGGATGATTCGCGCCAGCGTGGTGTTGCCGGCCTCAGCCGTCACGCGGTACTCGAAGGACCCGGATTCGTTGATGGAGCCGGCATACACCGGATCATCGACCGTTTTCTCGATGGGCAGGCTTTCCCCCGTGATGGGCGCCTGATTGACGGTAGAGTTGCCGGAAGCGACATCGCCATCCAGCCCGATACGTTCACCTGGGCGAACCCGAACCAGTGCGCCGATCTCGACCGTTTTCACATCGACTTCCAGCCAGCTGCCGTCCGGCTGACGCACGGTGGCTCGCTCCGGCGTCCAGTCCATCAAACCCTTGATCGCGTTGCGCGCACGATCCAGCGACTTGGCCTCGACCATTTCGGCAACGGTAAACAGGAACATGACCATCGCCGCTTCCGGCCACTGGCCGATCAACACGGCGCCCGTCACCGCGATGCTCATCAAGGCATTGATGTTCAGGTTGAGATGTTTGAGCGATATCCAGCCTTTCTTGTACGTCGTCGGGCCACAGAGTGCGATGGCGAACAAGGCGACGACCGCGACTACCCATTCAGGAGCCGAGTTAGTGAAGTGCAAGACTTCCGCGCCGACCGCTGAAACACCGGACAGCGCCAATGGCCACCAAGTACTTTTACGCGGTGGTGCCGCTTGAGACTCGGCTTGTGCGGCATCGGGTGCCTTGCTGTCAGCCGTCAACGGTTCGGCATGCATGCCCAGCGATGACACCGCCGCTTCGATACCCAAGGTGTCCGGCAATTGGTGCCAGACGCCCAGGGTGCGGTTCATCATGTTGAATTCCAGTTTCTGAATCCCGCCCATTTTGCCGAGCTTGCCCTCGATCATGGTCTGCTCGGAAGGACAGCACATCTGACCGATGCGGAAACTGCTGAATCGAGCGTTGTCACCGACGGTGGTGGGCGACACTTTTGCTGTACAAGCGCTTGCGCCCTGCGCACCGGATGACGGGCAGCACGCGTCGGTAAAGAGATCGCTGACAACCGGGGCGACCGGTTGGCTCGGTTCGGCCAGGGTGTACAAGGCGGATGGCGATGTTGCGGCAGATGCACAACAACCCGCAGGAGCAGCCGGATCAAAAACCTCCACGCCGGCCTGACTTCCAGGTGTGTGCTGATCACCGCAACAGCTTTTCATAAGGTCACTCTCCACACGATAGGGTGAAGAGTGAACACCCTATAGCCACTATAAGGTCAAGCGCATTATCGCGATCGCCACGCCTTTTGCAGCATTGCCGCTTGTGACTAGCGCGGCTGGTTAATCTCGCTCCAGATCAGATCGTAGAGCTGCTGGGCACCGAAGTTGGTCAGCGGCTTGCCGTTGACGAAGAATGTCGGCGTGCCCCGTACACCTACGGTTTTCGCATCGGCGGCATCTTTTTCTATCGTGGCGGTGATATCCGGCGACATCATTTCCGCTCGAGCCTTGGCCACGTCCAGGCCTGCCTTGGCAGCAGCGTCCCATGCGGCGGCTGCCTGAGCATCATCATGCCACTGCGGTTGAGCCTCGAGGACAGCTTCAAGTACCGGCACAAATACGCCCTGTTTGCGCGCGGCCTCCACAAGCCGGATGGCTTCTTCAGACCCTACGTGAAGCTTCACATAGCGCAGCACCAGACGAACATCGGTCGGGTGCTGGGACATCATCTTTTTGACGATGGGATAGAAGGCGCGGCAACTTTCACACGACGGGTCAAAGAACTCGACGATCGTCACCGGTGCATTGGCAGGGCCAAAGGTTGGCGAGTGAAAGCGCACCAGAGCGCTGTTTTCCTGCACGGGTGCGGTGGCCTGGGGCACCGTGGTTGCACGATCATAGAAAAATGCAGCGGCTGCGAAGCCGATCACGGCAAGGGCGCTGATGGCGAGGACGACGGTGCGTCTGCTCATACGGTAAATCTCCGGCGGATGAGAACAAGAAGAAGGATCAGGAGGCTGAATACGCCCAGCGATAACAACGGCAGCGCAACACCACCGAAGATGGTCATGTCAGCGCCAGAGCAGGACGGGCCGACACCACAGGGCTTGATGCTTTCGGGGATCAATCCGAAATAAAGCAGGTTGTGATACAGCGCAATCAACCAGCCCATTACGGCTAAAGGCAATGCATAACGCCAAACGCCCGCGTCCGACATGCAGCAAGCAACACCCAGCACCAGGACGAGGGGAAACATGAATGCACGTTGAAACCAGCAAAGAACGCAAGGCACTTGCCCCATGACTTCGCCAACGAACAACACGGCGAGTGTGGAGACAAGGGCGAGCAGCCATGCACAGAGCAAGAGCGCCCAAACTCCGGATTGACGCGGTGGGTGTGTGGTTTGCATCGGATCAAAGCCCTTTTTGTCGTGGTGGTCAGGGCGCGCACGGATTTGTTCATCGCCTGAAGTGAGTAGAATGAAGGTTCTAGCGACTATAAGGTCAAGCGAAATGAGTGCGGCCACTTACACGGTCGGTGCCTTGGCGAAGGCGACCGATACCAAGGCGGTAACGATCCGCTATTACGAGCAGTCAGGGCTGCTGCCCTCAGCCGGACGATCACCATCGGGCTATCGCTTTTACACGGATGAGGAGCGCGACCGACTATTGTTCATCCGCCGAAGCCGCGCACTGGGATTCAGCCTTGATGACATTCGTGAGCTGTTGGGCTTCGCTGATCGACGCGACGCATCCTGCGCTGGCGTGGACGCCAAAGTCGAAGGGCAATTAGAGCAGGTGCGAATGCGTATCCGGGATTTGCAAGGGTTAGAGACGGAGTTAGCGCGTCTCAACGTTTGCTGCCAGGGTGGCGTTATCGAACAATGCCGCATTATCGAGTCGCTATCGAACCGAGGTCAGGTTGGCGATTAGCGATCCGGGAGGGAGGGGTTTGAATGGCAAGCCGCCCTCCCCGGCCAAAGGCACAAGGAGAGCGGTGGTAGAAAGGTCGACTCAGTCGCGAGCCTTGCTCAGGCGCGTGAACAGCTCGGTAGGCGCTTCCTTGCCGTTGGAGCTGTAGACGCTCTTCATGTATTTGTAGGTTTCGGCCTCGGACAGGTAGCCGTCATGGTCAGCGTCGATCACGTCGAAATCCGCACCGCGGGTGGGGGCCACGGCCAGGAATTCCTTGCGCGAAACACGGCTGTCGTCGTCGGTGTCGGTGCGCGCGAAGGAGGCGTCACCGCACTTGCCCTCACCGCACTTGCCTTCGCCACACTTGCCTTCGCTGGTTTTGGTCGCGGAAGCCAGTTGATAGCCTTGTGGCAGCGCTTCAGCGGCGAAGGCGGAAGAGGCCAGATTGAGGCCGCCGGCCAGGGCGACGGCGATCAAACCAACACGAGTGTTTTTCGAGATACGGGACATGGTGTTTCTCCGGATACGGTGCACGGCCAGGCCATGCGGATCATGCCAAAACGGCAACCCCTCTGGAGGAGACTCACTGCAAAGTGGAACACGGGCATCCCGTAGCGCATCCGGTAGCGACAGGCCGTTTTCCACCGCGACAGGATGAACCTCTTCGGGGTCAGGAGATTTGGCCACGACGATGTATCTGCGAAGTATCCGGCGACAGGGTGATTTGTATCGGTCTGTATGTTCTCCAAGGATCTTACACAGCGATACACAAACACCGGATCAGGACACATGCGCAGTACATGAAAGTGGAAAAGTGGGCTCCGTCGCAAAGCGAGCGCTCTGCGATATCAAGGGTGAAAAGCCCAAAACCTTAACAGGAGCCCTCCATGATCAATGCAATCGACACCGTGCTTTATACCGGCAAGACACACACCACCGGCGGCCGCGACGGCGCATCGCGCAGCTCCGATGGTCGTCTGGACATCAAGCTCTCCCCTATTGGCTCCTCGGGCAGCGGCACCAACCCCGAACAACTGCTGGCTGCCGGTTGGTCGGCGTGCTTCATCGGTGCGATGGGCAAAGCGGCTGCCGCGATGAAGGTGACCCTGCCGAGCGACATCGCTGTGGATGCCGAAGTGGATTTGGGCAAGACCGAAGACGCCTTTTTCCTCCAGGCGCGCCTCAATGTCAGCCTTCCGGGCCTGGACCCCGTTGTCGCACGAGCGGTGGTGGATGACGCACACCTGCGGTGCCCGTACTCCAAGGCACTGAGTGGCAACATCGACATCACGATCAATCTGGTTTAACCCGAGCGCTCGGCGTAGCCTGCCTTGGCGACGGGCTGCGCCGGTTGGTGAATCTAGCTCACGCGCCTGCCCTGCAGCGTTGGCTGCTCAAGCGCACCACTGTTGACGTTGACCTTGCGCGTCCATGTCACCGAGTCGCCTGTGAAGGTGCAGCGGACGGTGTCGCGGAATGCGCTGGCGACGTAAATCCATTGCATCTCCAGCGTCGTATCATCGAGCCAACATGCCCCAGCGATGACGGCTTCGTCCTTGAAGGTGTAGCCATGATGCAGTTCGCTGCCCGGCATATCTGTGGTGCCCTGATGCCAACGATGCAGCCCGACGACAATGCGATGAGTTCCCCCGTGGTCGGTCAGTTGCACGATCAACGTGTCTTGCTCGAAGGCAAACGCGAGCCGAGTGACGCCCAGGTTGTTGTCGTCTACATCGACCTCGACGGCGACGGGAGCGCTGAACGGCGAGAGGCCTGCGGATACCAACACCGGAACCTGACGCATCGCTTCCAGCCGTCGTATCAGGCGTTGGTCCGCCTCATCCGCCGCAGTACCGGCGTGGTGAAAGGCTGCCGGGAAATGCCGTTCGATGTGCGGGATGATTTGCGCCGAGTTTTTCATCGCGCCGACCACTGCGAGCGTCGCACCGGAAGCCGGGAAGACGATCGACATTTGCACGAAAACGCCCACGGCACAGTACGCATCCCGGGGTTTGATCGCCCAGTGATAACCGTATTTGCTGTCGGGGCCGCCTTGCGGGCGGGTCGCGGCCTGCACCCATTCGGACGACAGAATGCGCTGGCCCTCCCACATGCCACCTTGGGCATGAAGGATACCCAGCTTGAGCATGGCCACCGGGGTGGCGGTCAGGCCGTTGCCGCCCGGGTTGATGCCGTCGGGTCCGATGTCCCAGTGCTCGTCGGCGATGCCCAACGGCTCGAACAAGCGAGGACGCAGGTATTCATGCATGGTCTGGCCGGTCACTTTGCTCACGATCGCCGACAGCATGTAGCTGGCCGCGCTGGTGTAGACATACTGCTCGCCGGGCTCATGGACCAGCGGGATCTTGAAAAACTCGGTGATCCAGCTGCTAGCGATGGAGCGCCAGACCGATCCGGAGGTGTTGGCTTGATGGCCGGTGCGCATCGTCAACAGGTGTTCGACGGTCATGCGCGGCAATTTCGGATCGATGTGCGCAGGTACATGCTCTGGGAAGAACGAGATGACCGTATCGCTCAAACGCAGCAAGCCTTCGTCCCGCGCCAGACCGATGGCGCACGCGGTAAAACTTTTCGCCACGGAATGCAGGATTCGCGGGCGTTGCGGGGTGTAGGGCCATTTCCAGCCTTCGGCCGCAACCTTGCCATGGCGGTGCAGGATCATCCCGTGCAAATCCAGCCCGGCGCCTTCGACATCATCGAGAAAGGCGATGACGCGATCAGGATCGATCCCGATTTCGCTGGCCGTCCCACGGAGCAGTCCGTCATCGGCTGTTGGGAGAGGTGCGACGGACGACAAGGTAGTGAGCGCAGGCATGAAAGTCAGGGTCTCTTATGAAGTGAACGGAAACGAGCGAGTGGTCAGCCTTTGGCTCGATGGACCAGGCGCGAATACGAAATCAGCATGCTGGTCAGTTCCTGGGTGACCTGGGTGAACGGCGAGGTTCGGCGGCTGATCAGGCACACGTCCCGCGAGGCCAGCGGCTCGCGGATCGGGATGCTGATCAGCGACGAAGAAAACAGTTTCATGCCTGGCAGCATGCGCGGTTCGATGGTCAGGTAATCCGACTCGGACACGATGTGCAGGATTTCCAGCAACGAGTCGGCGGTGATGGCGATCTTCGGTGGAGGTAGACCTTGAGCCCTGAACAATTCGATCAATCGGTTCTCGGCGCCACCCACGACACCCGCGGGACGGACGCTGATCCATTGACAGTCGGTCAACTCGCGTACGGAACGGGCGTGGGCTTGTGGATGCCCCTTGCGGGCAATGATGCTGGCATCGGAGCTGTAGAGGCGCTCGATGGCCAGGTCGATATCAGTAACATTGGGCGCCAGTGGGCACAACACGAAGTCGAGCCGGCCGTCGCGGATCTTCTCGATCAGCATTTTCGTCGAACCGCTGGCGACGTGAACCTGCACCTTGGGAAACTTGCGCGTGAAACTGCTGAACACCGGCATCAGCAACTCTGCCAGAGGCTCAGCCGTGACGCCCAGGGCGATCTGCCCTTCCGGCTCGCCTTTCCATTGCTGAATGTCTTGCACGGCGCGATCGCAGTCCATGGTGATCGAGCGCGCCCGGGTCAGAAAGCTTTCGCCCGCGGCCGTCAGGTTAATGCCCTGATTGGAGCGCGCCAACAGGGTGACACCCAGCTCTTTTTCCAGGCTTTGTATCGATTGGGTCAGTGTGCTCTGGGCCACACCCAATTGCCGCGCCGCCGAACGAAAGCTGCCTTTCTCGACAACCGAGCAGAAGGCACGAAGATGAACCAGCGTCATGAAAGGCAACCTCTGGGTGCATGGGCAATACGATGATCGATTTGGCCGAAGCTTATCCGAACGGATGGCCAAAAATGCTATCGATCCAAGTGATCGTGATCGGTCAATGTGAATCATGCACGGTGAGTCTCCCCGGGCAAAGCCCCGTACGACGGGCGTCTGATTCGCAAAGCCGATGATTTTGCCGGGGGGTGGCCGGAAATACCGAACACGATCGTCTGGTTCGTTCTTCTCACGTGCTTGCCCTCCCCCTAAGATCCGTCCCACTCAACATGAATACCTTCAAACGGCGCAAGACACGCACTCAAAACAACAACGACATCCGATGTGAAAACGCCTCCAGGCCTGCGTCGGGAGGCGTTTAAAACAAGAAAAATCATCATGTGCCCGGCCGTGCCTTTGTTTCGAGGTCCTGCCAACGGTCCGGGCCGACAGCCAAAGGTTCCTGATAATGAACAAAGCATTTCTTCTCGCCGGCGGGCTCTCGGCCGCTCTGACAGCCAACGCCTGGGCAGACAACACGCTGACCGTGGCCTTGAACGCGGACATTCGCAGCACCGAGCCGGGCGTTAACCGTGACACCAACTCGGATGCCGTGATCCTGCACCTGACTGAAGGTCTGGTGGCCTTTCGCGAAGATGCCAGCGTAGGACCTCTGTTGGCCAAGGATGTGCAGGTATCCGACGATGGCCTGCGCTACACCTTCCATCTGCGCGAAGGCGTGAAGTTTCAGAACGGGGCGCCTTTGACGTCCGCTGAAGTGGTGTGGACCTGGCGCCGCTTCCTCGATCCGAAAACCCAATGGCGGTGCCTCGGCGCGTTTGATGGCAATGGCGGCAGCAAAATTGTCGATATCTCGGCGCCCGACCCGCTGACCGTGGTGTTCACCCTCGATCGACCGAGCGGGCTTTTCCTCGCCAGCACGGCGCTGCCCGAATGTGGCGGCAGCGGGATCGTCCATCCCGATTCGCTGGTCGCGGGCGCCTGGAAAGCACCGATTGGCACCGGGCCGTTCAAGCTGGGCGAATGGAAACCGGGTCAATCGATCGAGCTGCTGCGCTTCGCCGATTACACCCCGCGCGGGGAAGCCAGTCCCGACGGCTACACCGGCAATAAATCGACGACGCTGGATCGCATCAAGTTCATGGTCATCCCCGACCCGGCCGCCGCCAAGGCTGCGCTGTTGTCAAAGAACGTCGACCTGCTGGTGGACGTAACGCCGATGGATGCCAACGAACTGGCGGCCATACCCCAGGTGAAGATTTCCTCCAGCGGCACCATGTCGATCAGTGCCTTGTTGTTCCAGACCCGTGACCCGCTGCTTCAGGATGTGCGTTTGCGTGAAGCCATCGCCTACTCGCTGGACACCACGCAAATCGTCGCGGCCCTGACGGAAAACCGCTCCAGGGCCAACCCGTCAATGGTCGCCATCGGCAGCAAATATCACCAGGCCGTAGAGGACAAGGGTTATGGCTATGACCCGGTCAAGGCACGGCGCCTGCTCGCCGAGGCCGGTTACAAAGGTCAGCCGATCAAACTGCTGGTGAACAAACGCTATCCCTCGATCTTCGACATGGGGGTCTTCACTCAAGCCATGGCCAAGGAGAGCGGAATCAATCTCGTGCTGGAAACCTTGGAATGGGGGACGCAGCTTGAACGTTATCAGTCGGGCAACTTCCAGATGATGGCTTTTCCTTACTCGGAACGCCTGGACCCGGCCCTGAGTTTCGACTCGGTCACGGGCGACAAGAACAAGGAGCCGCGCAAGGTCTGGGACAACCCGCAAGCCCGGGAGTGGCTGGCAGAAGCCATGCGCGAGTCGGACCCGGCCAAGCGTCAGGCGCTGTTTGATCAACTGCACCAACAGATGATCAAGGATGTGCCGCTGATCGTGATGTACAACGGCAACTCGATCTCGGCGCATCGCGATTACGTGCAGGGACTTCGTCCGTGGCCCGTCTCCAAGCCACGTCTGTGGACCGTGAACCTGCAAGCCGGGAGACTCTGATCATGATGCGTTTCATTTTGCAGCGGCTGGCCATGTCATTGCCCACGTTGCTGCTGATCTCGTTGATGGTGTTCGCCATCATCCGTCTGGTGCCCGGCGACCCTGCCCTGCTGATGCTGGGCGATATGGCCGACGCCCACAGCCTGGCCGCCGCGCGCGAAGCGCTGGGCCTGGATCAGCCGTTGGTCATGCAGTTCGTGATTTGGCTCAAGGCCGTGCTCAGTGGTGACCTGGGTTTCTCCATCACCACCAATCAAGCGGTGTTGCCGTTGATCCTCGACCGCTTCAGCGTGAGCGCCAGTATCGTTCTGGTGTCGGTGTTGCTGGCCGCGTTGATCGCCGTACCGCTGGGATTGCTGGCGGCGTGGAAGCAGAACAGCGGGATGGATTTCGGTGTGGTGGCCGGCGCGACCTTGCTCCTGTCGATCCCCAGTTTCTGGTTAGGGCTGCTGCTGTTGTACGGGTTCGGGATCAAGCTCGGCTGGTTGCCGGTGGTGGGTTATGTCGCCTTTCATGACGACCCGTGGCAGGCACTCAGCTACATCGTCTTGCCGATTGTCACCTTGACCCTGGTCGAACTCGGCGCGATCACCCGCATGGCGCGCGCCAGTGCCGTCGAAGTGCTGCGTCTGGAATACATCACCCATGCTCGCGCCAAGGGCCTGTCCGAGCGGGCGGTGTTGTGGCGACACGCCCTGCGCAATGCCTTCGCGCCCACCCTGACGCTGATCGGCCTGATCCTCGGCAACCTGCTCAGCGGCATCGCGGTCCTGGAAACCGTGTTCACGCTGCCGGGCATCGGTCGCCTGATGGTGGATGCCATTTATGCACGGGACTACCCGGTGTTGCAGGGCTGCCTGTTGCTGGTGACCTTCGTCTACGTGCTCGTCAATTTGCTGGTCGACCTTCTCTATCCGCTCTTCGATCCCAGGGTCAAGCTATGAACAAGCCCGTTTCCCCTCCTCCCTACACCGTCCCCGTGCTGCCGGCCGCCGTACCGCGCCGTCGCTCGCGAGGCAGGTTGCCGTTGAACGGCATGATCGGCGGCGCGCTGCTTGTGTTGTTACTGGCCACCGCGCTGCTGGGCCTGGTGTGGACGCCGTCCGATCCCTTGGCGCTGAACCTGATGGCACGTTTGCAGGCGCCCTCCGCCCAGCACTGGCTGGGTACGGATGAATACGGTCGCGACGTGCTCAGCCGACTGATGATCGGTGCGCATACCAGTCTCTGGATCAGCTGGCTGACGGTCAGCCTGGCCGTCATCGCCGGCACCCTGTTGGGGTTGCTTGCGGGGTTCATGCGCGGCTGGGTCGATCGCATCCTGATGATGATCAACGACGCCTTGTTGGCATTCCCCGGCATCCTGCTGGCGCTGGGTTTGATGGCGATCATTGGCCCAAGCCTGTACGGCATCGTCTTCGCCCTCAGCCTGGCGTATACGCCATCGGTGGTGCGAGTGGTGCGCGGCACCGTGCTGTCGTTGCGCGAGAAAGAGTTCGTAGAGGCATCCCGAGTGATCGGCAACTCTGAGCTGTACACCATGCTGCGGCATATCGCGCCCAATTGCGTGGCACCGATCTGCGTGCTGGCCACCAGCATGTTCGGCTGGGCCGTTCTCGCTGAAAGCTCCCTGAGCTTCCTTGGCCTGGGCGTGCCGCCACCCGCCGCGACGTGGGGCAACATGCTTGCGGCGAGCCGTCCCTACATCGCCACCGCCAGCTGGCTCGGGTTGTTTCCCGGCGTCTGCATTGCCCTGTCGTTGCTGGCCTTCAACCTTTCTGGCGATGCACTGCGCGATCGTCTCGACCCGCGGATGAGGAAATGATCATGTCGGCCTCCGATGTTTTGTTGGCAGTGGAAAACCTGAGTATTCGGGTGGGCCCGGAAGGTGCGCTGGCGGTGGACGACCTGAGTTTCACCATCGCACCGGGTGAAATCGTGGCGCTGGTGGGCGAGTCCGGCAGTGGCAAGACCATGGCGGCGCGCGCGGCCATCGGCCTGCTGCCGCCACCGCTGGAGCAGTGTGGTGGCGCGGTACGCTTTCAAGGGCGCGATCTCAATCAGCTGACCACCGAAGAACTGCGCCGTATCCGTGGGGCGAAGATCGGCATGGTGTTCCAGGAGCCGATGGTCTCGCTTAACCCGTCGCTGACCATCGGCCAGCAGATGGCTGAAGGCCTGCGCCTGCATACCGATATGAACGAGGAAGAAATCCGCGAACGCAGCCTGAAGATGCTCGGCCATATCGGCATCGGCGACGCCGAGCGTTGCCTGGCGGCCTATCCCCACGAGTTCTCCGGCGGCATGCGCCAACGCATCATGCTCGCGTCGGTGATGTTGCTGCGACCAGCCTTGTTGATCGCCGACGAACCGACCACGGCGCTGGATTGCCTGGCGCAACTGGACGTGCTCAAGCTGATGCTGGACCTGACCCGGGAAGAAGGCACGGCCATTCTGTTCATCAGCCATGACCTGTCGCTGGTGGCGCGCTATGCCCACAAGGTCGTGGTCATGCGCGATGGCAAAGCCGTGGAGCAAGGCAGCATCGAACGCATCCTGTTGGCGCCCCAGGCCGAGTACACCCGACAGTTGCTCGAAGCCCTGCCCCGGCGCGGCGATCTGGTGCCCTTGCCCCCAAGCGAGCGCCCTCTGCTGGAGGTGGATGGGATTTGCATCGAACATCCGGGACCGCGCAGTTTCTGGGGTCGCAGCCAATTCAAACGGGTCGTGCATTCGGCCAGTTTGAGCATCGCTGCAGGAGAAACCCTGGCGCTGGTCGGTGGCAGTGGTTCGGGCAAGACCACCCTGGGCCGCGCAGTGGTTGGCCTGGTGAAACCCTGTGAAGGTGCGATCCGTTTCCAGGGTGTCGACATTCTCAAGGCCGGTAACCGCGAACATCGGCTGCAGTGCCAGATGATTTTCCAGGACCCGTTTTCGTCCCTCGATCCGCGGATGAAGATCGGCGAAATCATCGCCGAGCCGCTGCGCCACGAGCCAAACCTGAATGCCGAACAACGTCGCGAGCGGGTGCGCAAAACGTTGATCGACGTCGGTCTGGCCGACCATTTCGTCGACCGCTTCCCCCATCAGCTTTCAGGTGGCCAGCGACAGCGGGTGGCGATCGGTCGTGCGCTGGTGCGCCACCCTCGTTTGGTGATCGCCGACGAGCCGATTTCGGCGCTGGACATGACCATCCAGAAACAGATTCTGGAACTGTTCGAGCGACTGCAAGCGCAGTACGGCTTTGCCTGTTTGTTCATCTCACACGACCTGGCGGCGGTGGAGCGCATTGCCCATCGGGTGGCGGTCATGAGTCAGGGCAAAGTGGTCGAGATGGGTTCACGGGATCAGATCTTTGATCACCCGCAACATCCGTACACCCGAAAACTGCTGGCCGCGGCCAGCCCACTGGAAAAACTCGAAGGCGGCGGTTATCGCATTCGACCTAGCCCCGTTGCTGCAGTGATCTAACCAGACCCCAGCTTCACCGTCGCGCAAATCCACGATTTGCGCGGACGGCGAAGCCATGTCTGAAAAACAAGAAAACATCCCCTAACCATTGATCTGCCAGGAGCTAACAACATGAAAAAATCCCTGACTCAATTAATGACCGGCGTGAGCATCGCCGGTACTGGCTTCATTCCACACATGGCCCACGCCGAGTTTCTGAAGTACAGCAGTGCGTCCCTGGACATGAAGAACTACTACTTCAATCGTGATTACCGTGAAGAATCCACGCAGTCCAAGCGTGAAGAGTGGGCCCAGGGTTTTATCCTCGATGTGAAGTCCGGTTTCACTGAGGGAACGGTCGGTTTTGGTGTGGACGCGGTGGGCATGCTGGGGATCAAGCTGGATTCCAGTCCTGATCGTTCCGGCACCGGCCTGCTCAATCGCGGCAGCGACAAGCGCGCGTACGATGATTATTCCAAACTCGGGCTGACCGGCAAGGCGCGCCTGGCCAAGAGTGAACTGCGCGTTGGCTATCTGGTACCCGACTTGCCGACGTTGCAGCCCAACACCAGCCGTCTGTTCCCGCAGTCGTTCAGCGGCGCCCAGCTCATTTCCAGCGACATCAAGGACCTGACCCTGAACCTTGGCCAGCTCGATCAGGCCAAGGACCGTGATTCGACCGACTACGAAGACATGCGCCTGACGGCGCAAAACAAGGCCTACAAAAGCGTTGCCAGCGATGAGTTCCGCTTCGCCGGTGGCGATTACAAACTCACGCCCAATACGGTTTTGAGCTACCACTACGCTCAGCTGGACAGCATTTACCAGCAGCAGTATGCCGGCCTGAAACACAGCTTCGCCCTCGGTGGCGGAACGCTGAAAACCGACGTGCGCTATTTCGATGCCGATGAAGACGGCGCCGGGTTGGCCGGCAAGGTCGACAACCGTGCCTTGAGTACGCGACTGACCTGGACTCTGGGTGGGCACAGCATCGGTGGCGGCTATCAGAAGCAACTGGGCAGCACGCCGTTTACCTACGTTGATGGTGCGGTTTCGTATCTCTTCACCGAGTACCAGTTGGGCAACTTCTCCCAGACCAAGGAGCGTGCCTGGCACGCGCGCTATGACTACGACTTCGCCGGGCTCGGGTTACCGGGCCTGAAATTCTCCACGCGCTACGCCAAAGGCGATCAGGCCGAAATCATTGGCTTCGATGGCGAGGGGCGCGAGTGGGAGCGCGATCTGGATATCTCTTACGTCATTCAGGGCGGGCCGTTCAAAGGTGTTTCGGTGCGCTGGCGCAACGCTCAGAACAACGGCAACTACTACAACGACACCAACGAAAACCGCTTCATCCTCGGTTACACCCTGGCGCTGTGGTAGGCGATTGATCCTGCCGATTTCGATGCGCCGTCAGCCAGGGTTTCGTACCTGGCCGACGGCGACGTCGCAAATAGAGATGAACTGATTTTCGCCGCCTGATCGATTTGACCGATCGGGATAGCCGGGGCCGCCCTTACGGCGATCCAGAGCGGATCTTTATGATTCACCCGGTGGCCGTCCTACTTTTGAACTCGAGAGTTTTACTTTATGGAACATCGCGAACACGTCTTGCTTCAGGCGACACATGGCAGCCACAGGCACCTCGACAGCGAGCATTACGGGCCGGTTGGCCAGGGCCGCAAGATCTACATTCAAGCCGCCCTGCACGCTGACGAGATTCCCGCCATGCTGGTGGCGACGCTGCTGCGCCGGCACCTGGTTGCCCTGGAAAAAGCCAACCGGCTCAAGGACGAAATCGTTCTGGTGGCGGTGGCCAATCCGGTGGGGCTGAGTCAGTACGTCATGGGCGCGCTGAGTGGGCGTTTCGAGTTGGCCAGTGGGCGCAATTACAACCGCAATTTCCCGGTCCATCATCAGGAGATCGCGCAGAAGATCGAAGGCGCGCTCGGGCAAGACATCGACAGCAACCGCAGAGTGATTCGCTCGGCGTGGCGCGAGTGCCTCACTGACTGGGAGCCGATGGACGAATACGCTTCGTTGCAACGCACGCTGATGTTGCTGGCCCACGACGCGGACGTGGTGCTCGACCTGCATTGCTCCCGTGAAGCGGCCATTCATGTCTACACCGGCGAAGAAATCTGGAGCGAAGTGGAGCCACTTTCGCGTTATCTGGGGGCAAAGGTTTCACTGTTGGCCAACGACTCTCAGGGCTACTCGTTCGATGAAGCCCTGTGCCTGCTGTGGACCAATCTGCAAGGCCGATTCGGTGAGACGTTCCCGGTGCCCAACGGCACGGTTGCCGTGACGGTAGAGCATCGCGGACAGCGTGATGTCTCCTACGAAGTGGCAGAGCAAGACGCCGCCGCGATCATCGAGTATTTGATTCACCGCGGGGCCATCGAAGGCATTCCCTCTCCCCTGCCACCGCTGCTCAACCCGGCCACGCCGCTGTCCGGCAGCGAACAGTTTTACGCCCGCTCGCCGGGCATCCTTGTACATCGCGTGCCCGTCGGCAGTCGCGTAGAGGCGGGTCAGGCGTTGTTCGACATTGTCGATCCGCAGACCGGCGACGCGACCACCATCAGCAGCCACACCACTGGCGTGCTCTATATGCGACGCGAGATCCGCTACGTCAAACCGGGTGATCCACTGGGCCGGGTTTCCGGACCTGTACCGATCCGCAGCGGCAAGCTCCTGGGTGCCTGAAAGCATCGCATCCAAATTCAACGTTTCAGGAAATTGAAAATGAACCCTGTCAGTACGATCGAGCGGGAAAACCGCTTCTGTGCGCATAACTATTCACCGCTGCCCGTTGTCCTGGTTCAAGGCGAAGGGGTGTGGGCCATCGATGAACAGGGCAAGCGTTACCTGGACATGATGTCGGCGTATTCCGCGGTCAGTCACGGTCATGTTCACCCACGGATTCGCGAGGCCGCGGTGGCCCAGATCGACAAGATCAGCGTCGTGTCCCGCGCCTTCTACAGCCAGCCCCTGGGCGCCTTTCTGGAAGCACTGTGCCGGGTGACCGGGTTTGCCGGCGCGCTGCCGATGAACAGCGGCGCCGAGGCAGTCGAGACGGCGATCAAGGCTGCGCGGCGCTGGGGTTATCGGGTCAAGGGCATCGAGGCGAATCGGGCTGAAATCGTGGTTGCCGACAATAACTTCCATGGTCGTACGTCCACCATCGTCGGCTTCTCTTCCGAACCGGCGTACAAGGCCGATTTCGGTCCGTTTTGTGGCGGGTTCAAACAAGCACGCTTCGGCGACATCGCCAGCTTTCGTGACGCCATCACTGATCAAACCTGTGCGGTGCTGATCGAACCGATCCAAGGCGAAGCGGGTATTCGCGTGCCCCCGGCCGGGTTTCTTCGTGAACTGCGCAAGCTGTGTGATGAAACCAATACGCTGCTGATACTCGACGAGATTCAATCGGGCCTGGGGCGCACCGGAAAATGGTTCGCCTTCGAACACGAGGGGATTCGTCCTGACGCATTGATTCTGGGCAAGGCGTTGGGCGGCGGGATCATGCCGGTGTCCGCATTCGTCGCCGGGCGGGAGATTCTCGATCAGTTCGATCCCGGTAGCCACGGCTCGACATTCGGCGGCAATCCGCTGGCCGCGGCCATCGGTCTTGAAGCCTTGAAGGTGCTGGACGAAGAAGGCCTGATTGAAAACAGCGCGCGCCTGGGCGAGCACTTGATCAAACGCCTGCAAGGCTTCAACGAGCCTGCGATTGTAGAAGTGCGCGGTCGCGGCTTATGGGTCGGTATCGAGTTGAATCGCCCGGCCAAACCTTACTGCGAGGCCTTGCTGCAGGAGGGCGTATTGACCCGCGAAACCCACGAAAACGTGCTGCGTGTGGCGCCCCCGCTGTCGATCACCCTCGACGAACTTGAGTGGGGTCTTGATCGTATCGAGCGTGTGTTCAAGCGGATGCGCTAAAGCGTTCGATCAACGGGGCAGGCGCCGAGGCCTGTCCTGCTGTGGTCAGACATAAGGCACACGACCTTCAACAGCGCTGACTACACTTTTAAGTGGCCATAACGGTCCATTACGGAATGGCATGCATGACCTTGATTGACAGCTCTAAGGCATCTCATATGACGCATACGATATAAACGCATACGAAACACCAATCATCCAAACTTTCAGGAGACCATTATGAGCAAGATCGAAAAAGTCCTGGTTACAGGCAAAACCCACACCACTTTCAACAACGCAGGCGGTGCCTCCCGTGGCCATAGCGGCAGCCTCGACATCCAGCTTTCCTCACCCGGCAACGCAAAACTGGCCCACGCGTTCACCGCCATCGTGCCGCACCCGACCGCAGAACAACTGTACTCGGGCGCCTGGTCGGCCTGTTACATTGCCGCCGTCGAACTCGCGGCCAAACAGATGAAGGTGACGCTTCCACCCGACCTGTCCGTCGATATCGAAGTCGATCTGGGCCAGACCGGTCAGGACTACTTTCTTCAGGCCCGGCTGACGCTTCGCGTGCCAGGTTTAACGGACAATGTCGGGAAAGAGCTGGCCCACGCCGCCGACCAAATCTGCCCGTACTCCAAGGCGACACGCGGTAACATCGAAGTCGTCCTGAACGTCCTCACCTCGTAAGGCGCAGATAACGACTACAGTGCCAGGCGAGCCCCTATTGCCTGGCGCATCAACCGAGTGGCTCACTCAAGAGCAAATTCACTGACGGGAGTGACCGTAACATGACGACGCGAACTGAAACCGCCATTCTGGCCGGCGGCTGCTTCTGGGGTATGCAGGATCTGATCAGGCGCCAGCCCGGCGTGGTGTCCACCCGCGTGGGCTACACCGGCGGCGATGTGCCTGATGCAACCTATCGCAACCATGGCACACACGCAGAAGCGATCGAAATCAAGTTCGACCCGGACCAGACCAGCTATCGCAAGATCCTCGAGTTTTTCTTCCAGATCCACGACCCGACGACGAAAAATCGCCAGGGCAACGATGTGGGCATGAGCTACCGCTCTGCCCTCTTCTACCTCGACGATGAGCAGAAGCGGGTCGCCGAGGACACCGTGGCCGACGCGGATGCCTCGGGCCTCTGGTCCGACAAGGTCGTCACTGAAATAGCTCCCGCCGGCCCGTTCTGGGAGGCAGAGCCGGAACATCAGGACTACCTCGAACACTATCCCAACGGCTACACCTGCCATTTCATCCGGCCAGACTGGAAGCTGCCGAAACGAGCGTGAGGGCGGCGTCAGCCTGCTGATTTATGAGTAGCGCCTAAACGATGGCGGGATACTCATCGACCTCGTCAGGCCAGGGCGTCAACACCTGGAAGCCGTCGTCGGTAACCGCCACCATGTGCTCCCACTGGGCCGACAGTGAATGATCCTTGGTGACCACCGTCCAGCCGTCACCGAGGGTTTTCACATGGCGTTTGCCGGCGTTCAACATCGGTTCGATGGTGAAGATCATGCCGGTTTTCAGTTTCAGGCCCTGGCCCGGATAACCGTAATGAAGGACCTGCGGCGCATCGTGATACACCTTGCCGATCCCGTGGCCACAGTACTCGCGCACGATGCTGAAGCCATCCCGTTCGGCCACGCTCTGAATGGCATGACCGATATCGCCCAGGGTAGCGCCCGGACGGACGAGGCGAATACCGGCACACATGGCTTCATAGGTGGTTTTGACCAGACGTCGCGCTTCCGGGGCGGGTTCGCCGACGAAGTACATGCGACTGGTATCGCCGTACCAGCCATCCTTGATGACGGCAATGTCGATATTCACGATGTCGCCATTCACCAGCGGCTTGGCCGAAGGAATGCCATGGCAGACCACCTGGTTGACCGACGCACACACGGTTTTCGGGAACCCGTGATAGCCGACATTGCCCGGAATGGCTTTCTGCACATTGACGATGTAGTCGTGACAGAGACGGTCGAGTTCATCGGTGGTCACCCCCGCCTTGACGTGGGGTGTAATCATGGCCAACACCTCGGCGGCCAGCATGCCCGCGACGCGTGACTGGGCGATTTGTTGCGGGGTATTGATCGGGACGTCGGCCTTCATTGCTTGACTCCCGATACCGCCTGCGAAGCGTTAAGCGAAACATCCGCGAGTGCGCAAAGCTGGTTCAAATCGAGGCCGCCTGCCTGTTCGGCACGAATCAGCAAGCGGCTGATGTCGCTGTGATCCAGGTTGGGGTGTAACTCCGCCAGCATCCCGATGCGCATCCAGTGCTCGGCCTGGGCATTGATCGAGCGACTCAGCGCATGGCTGGCGACGCGCAGGTTCTCGTGCATATCTTCTGAAATTTTTACGATGCCCACAGTTTCAATCCAATATGAAATGCATATGAAACGTATATTAGACGATAGCGGTGCGAAATCGCAATTTCAGGACGCAAAATGTGTGGGGGACCGAGGTCGCCCCTGACGAGCACGCATGAAAAAGCCCGCACAAGGCGGGCTTTGAAATTTGAGTAGGTGGCCGGTGCTGGTCTCCGGCTTACAAGGTTTATCAGGACTCTGACAGAACAGTTTTGTGCTCTTCTGCTTCACACGGCATAAGGGCTGGATCTCAGCGCGGAGATCTTTCTAACCGTGTACCCTTCGGAACGTCGCCCCACGTGTCCTCGCTATCCTCTTGCGCATCAGTCTGCGTCTTCACCTACACGTTGAAGGATAGCAAAAGCTTCAAACCGTGGGCCGGGATTTTTAGATCGATTTCAACCAAGGGCAAACGCGGCAGGACGCAAATGTACTATTGCCGCAAGGCTACCCCATCAGTACCTGCCGACGGCCTGGCGCAGCGGTTCGCCAGGCCGTCGGCACGTCGATTACTTCTGGATCACGACGAGCGGCGTGTCTTTCTTCACGATGTAGGTCGCCAGCTCGGACGCCTTGGTTTTCCCGATATTGGTCGCCACATGCGCGGTGCCGGCAGGGATGTACAAGGATTCGCCGGCCTTGAGCGTGACCGTTGGCTGGCCTTCGAGCTGATACTCAAACGTGCCCTCGATCACATAGGCCATTTCCACCCCTGGATGGGAGTGCTTGGGCGAAGCGACACCCGGTTCGAAATCAACGCGGACCTGAATCACCTCACGTCCGGCGACGTCCAGATCCCGGCGCGCCAGGTCGGTGCGGTGAATCCCTGTCTGCCAGCTTTTCGACGCAGGGGCCGCCTCGGCGGGCTTCACTTCTTGAGCTTGAGACAAGCCGGCGAACGCGGTGAGTGCGGCGGCCAGGGCGACGCCGAACATGCCAGCGGCTTTTCGGGTGTTGTTATGAGACATTGGATTTCTCCTGTTGCGCACGGTAAGGCTCTGTAGGGTTTGCCGCGTTTGCGGTGGTGCCATTTAGAAGCCGCCATGTATCGTGCAAATGTCGCACAACCCCCGGTTTTGTATGTGAAGGTAGCTGGCGGCGCGGCGGATACGTTGCAATACAAACGGCTGCCCTTGAACCGCGGGTCGCACAAACCGCCAAATGCCAGAGACGAAAAAGCCCGGTTGAACCGGGCTTTTTCACACATTCGCCAGCCTGTGCTTACTGAATGTTTTTCAGCTTGACCACATCACCGGAGACCTTGGTGGTGTAGCCGGTCAGGACCCAGGCCCAGAACCAGTTTTCCTGCACTTGAGTGTTGATCATGGCATCACCGCCCTTGGCCTTGATCGCCGCGTCCTGCGCACGCACAAAACGGCTGTTCTGGCGGATCGGGATGACACCAAACAACAACAGGCCCGTGGCGCTCGCTTCACTGTGGCCCACGACGGTGTACTGGTTGCTGTCGTAGTGCTGGGTGTTCATCGGGGCACCGGTGCAACCCGCCAAAACCAGACCGAACAGGGCAACGGCAACAACTTTAGTGAGGTAATTCACTGACTGACTCCATGAGAAAAATGCCCGGGATCCGTTTCTCGAGCGGCGCACACTTTAACGGATGAGATGGCCAATTGGTATCACCAGTGAAAGCGTCAGCAAAAAATAGCCTCTGCCAGTAAGGGAATGCAAAGTCATGCCGATAACGACGAGGCGTCGTGCTCGTTTGCCGCCGTTTGTAGTCCGGAAATAACTGACAGGGGCAACACATGCGTCACCTCAGGCACCTTACTGCTCATCTGAATCAGCAAAAAATTGCTGACGTCACCTTCCATTTCGATCCGCCGCATCAGAACGAACTGGTTACGGTGCTTCAGCGGTTTTTTGCCCAGCCTGGGCAGCACACGTTGCTGGATATCCCTGAGGAAACCCGCAGTGTTTTCTTGCTGGAGGGACAGCGCAAATGGGTGTTGAAACACAACCGACTGACACACTGGAAAAAACAACTGCAGAATTATCTGGGCCTCAAGCGCGTGTTCGGCCTGCATGACCTGACCAACGAATTCATCAATCTGTCCGTTGTGTCCGGCAAGTCGGAAGCGTCGCCAAGAGTGGCGGCATTCGGTCACCGCGGGCGTTTTCCCTTTCTGAAAGAAGAATATTTGCTGGTCAATTTTTTCGACAATCATTGCAGCGTCGATGAACGACTGATCGCTCAACCCGACCACGCGCAAACGCTGCTGATGGAGATCTTCCACCTGTTTGCGCAGATGCTCGCCGAAGGGTTTGTTCACATGGACCCCCACCCCAAGAACATCCTGATCGGCCCCGATGGCAGGCTGCGGCTGATCGACTTCGAATGCTGTGCGCACTCGGTGCTGGATCGCGATTTCAGCCTGGGCTTTCTGCTCGGCTACTTCTATCGCTTCTGGTTCAGGCGGTTCATCTCGGTTGAACACTACAACGAATGCTGTGAACGCTACCTGGCGCTTGAGCAGCCGGCATTGAATCGCGAAGTGTTCCAAGGGGTGTATGAGCGCTTTGGAGACCGTGATGTGTCTCGCAGCACCCGCTACCGCATCCTCACGTGCGCCAAGGCTCAAGGAACATTCCTGCGCGAGCTGACATAAGGGTGGCGCGGGTTCAGCCTTGTTTCAAATCGAGGCAATAGGTGTAGTAACCCGTATCGCGCACATAGCCCAGTGACTCATACAACCGTTGCGCCCCGTCGTTGTCCGTAGCGGTTTCCAGCACCATGCCTTTGGCGCCGGTCAACAGCGCAAAGGCGCGGGCGGTGTTCATCAGCAGCGTGCCGACCCCTCGCCCTCTGGCGGCCGGTGTGGTGAACAGGTCGCTGAGCAGCCAGGCTCGATTCGCATCGATGGAGGAGAACGTCGGGTACAACTGGACGAAACCCAACGCTTCGCCGTTGGCGTCCTGGGCGAAGAAGATCGCCGACTCGTCACGGGCGATGCGCTCGGCAATGAAATCGCGGGACTGCGGCAGATTCGAGGGCTGGCCGTAGAAGCCACGATAGGCGTCGAACAGGTTGGCGATTGTGTCGATGTGGGTTGCGTCGGCGCGAAGGGCCTGGATAGCCATGAAGGTGCTCCACTGATCGGGCTGAGTCGGGGGAAGGATTACAGCCTAGCAATCTTTTTCAGGATTGCCCCGGCCCCATTGTTGTACTGTCAACCGATCCGGTTTGAGCACCCGCATTCCCTGGAAGCATGCCATGCGCCCTCTCTACAAAATCATTCCCATGTTCTTGTTGATGCCATTCCTGAGCATCGCCGACGCCGAACCAAAGCCAGAACACATGGTGTACGTGCGTACGATCGATCCGAGTATCGAGCAAGACATTCGCTATGCCAGCGCCCACAACTTCACCGGGCACCCCCTCGACGGTTACGCGGCCGCGGAGTGCCTGTTGTCGCAGGAAGCCGCCCAGGCCCTCGCCCGCGTGCAAACCGCACTGCGCTCCCAAGGCTATGGTTTGAAGGTGTTTGATTGCTATCGCCCCAGTCGAGCCGTCGCGGATATGGGGCGCTTCGCCACGGAACCGGGTGACCCGCGCAAGGCTGGATTTTATCCGCGCGTAAACAAGCAGGACTTCTGGCGCCTGGGTTATGTGGCACGGGTGTCGAATCACTCCAAAGGCAGCACCGTTGACCTGACCCTGACAGGTCCGCAGGCATTACCGGCCGACACCTGGACACCCTCAGCGGCGCTGGCCGACTGCACCGCCCCCTATGGGCAGCGCTGGCGCGACGGCGCACTCGATATGGGCACCGGTTTCGATTGCTTCGATGAGCGGGCGCATACGAACAGTGCGTTGATCAACGCGACAGCCCGGGAAAATCGTCAGCGGCTCACCCGTGCCATGGAAAAAGAGGGGTTTACCGGCTACTCAGCCGAATGGTGGCACTTCACATACACCCGGGATGAGACGTTGAAGAACGTCATGGATTTCCCCATTACACCGCTGGCGTCCAGCGCCGTTCTCGATACCAGCAATCAGCTGATTGTGGTCACCAGCAAAAGCTGGACTGACATCCAGGGGACCGCCCAGCGCTACGAACGGCAGGGCAAAATCTTTCGCAAATACGAAGCGTCGTTCCCGGTGGTGTTGGGCAAAAGTGGACTGGCCTGGGGCAAGGGTGCCACCCCCGTCGATCAACGCGAAGGCCCGATCAAACGTGAAGGTGATGGAGCCGCGCCAGCCGGGATATTCAAGCTTGGAACGGCGTTTGGCTTCGACTCGACAGCCGACACCAAACTGCCTTACCTGGCGCTGACATCCACCACCGAATGCGTGGATGACAGTCATTCCAAACGCTACAACGAGCTGGTCGACGGGTCGACGACAGCCAGGGACTGGAACAGCTCCGAACACATGCGCAGCATGGATGTGCTGTATCGAAAAGGCATTTTCATCGAACACAACACACCCGCCTCCCCCGCCTCAGGCTCGTGCATTTTCTTCCACATCTGGCGCGACCCCGCCTCCCCGACGCTTGGTTGCACCGCCATGGATCAGGAGGACATTGCGCGTTTGTTCAGTTGGCTGGACCCTCGCCAGGCCCCGCTACTGATTCAACTGCCCGAGGAGGAATACGCGCACTTTCGCGAGCGCTGGAACCTCCCCGAACGTTAATGCGTGAGTGGCTTCAGGCCTTTGAATCCCGCTCCACCGACACCGTCAGCGCCGAAGTCCTGGCCAGCCAGTAATAGAGAATGCCCGGCACCACCAGCCCCACGATCCAGGAAATATCCACACCGCCCAGCTGCGCGACCATTGGCCCGGAGTAAAAGTGGGTGTCGACAAAAGGCAACTGGATCAACACGCCGATGACATACACGCTGATCCCCAATACGTTCCAGCGACCGTAGCGACCCGCCGGGTCGGACAGCGCCGGGATGTCATAGCGCTCCTTGTTGATGAAGTAATAATCCACCAGGTTGATCGCGCTCCACGGCGTGAAGAAGGTCAGCAGAAACAGAATGAAGTACTTGAAGGTGCTCAGGAACGAGTACTGCCCCAGCAGCGCCAGCGTGGTGGACGCCGCGACTATCGCCAGCACAAACAGCATGCGCTGCCGGGCGGTGATTTCCAGACGACTTCGGAAGCCACTGATGATGGTGGCCACGCACATGAAGCTGCCGTACGCATTGAGGGTAGACACCGTGACCTTGCCGAACACCACGCTCAAGTACAGCAGCGAAGCGATCACGCCGGTACTGCCCAACCCGACGATGGTCGCCACTTCGTGACCGCGGAAGTTGGTGCCCGCCAGCGCCGCGGCGAACACCCCCAGCACCATGGAAGCCTGGGCACCCAGCACCGTTCCCAAGCCGACGGCGGCGAAGGTTTTCCAGGACGAGGTCTTGCTCGGCAGGTAACGTGAGTAGTCAGCCACATACGGGCCAAAGGCGATCTGCCAGGACGCGGACAGCGACACTGCCAACAGGAAAGTACTCCAACCGAAATGGCGGTTTTCCAGCAACAGACCAATGTCGTTGAGCGTCATCAATCGGGTAAACAAATAGACGAAGGCAATGATGCCCAACACGCTGGCGACCTTGCCGACCAGGTGAATGACCCGGTAACCGAAGATCGTCAGAAACGCGATGCATGAGGCGAAAATCAGAATGCCGGCGCTGTCGCTGACATGGATCAACTGGGCAATCGCCTGCCCGGACAGGACCGCACCGGTCGCGCTGAAACCGAGGTACATCAGGCACACCAGCACGATCGGGATGGCTGCGCCATAGACGCCGAACTGCACACGGCTGGAGATCATCTGCGGCAACCCGAGCTTCGGCCCTTGCGCCGCGTGCAGGGCAACCACCGCACCGCCCAGCACCTGGCCGATCAGCAAACCAATGAGTGACCAGAACACATCGCCGCCCAGCACCACGGCCAGCGCCCCGGTGACAATCGCCGTGATCTGCAGGTTGGCGCCAAGCCACAGGGTGAACTGGCTGTAGAGGCTGCCATGTCGCTCGGCCTCGGGAATGTAATCGATCGAACGAGTCTCGATCAGGGGACTTCGCTGCTGACTATCGCTGACCTTGGTCATTGTTGTGTTCTCTTCTGAGGGGGCAGACGGTATTGCCAGTTAAGACGCAGAACCTGTGGGAGCGGGCTTGCTCGCGAAAGCGGCGGGTCAGTCGACATCAATGTTGAATGATAAACCGCCTTCGCGAGCAAGCCCGCTCCCACATGGATCGCGTTTTGAGTGCTTTTATTGTTGTTCAGTAGCCGCGACGTGCGCCTTTCGTTGTTCAAGCCCCACAAACGGCGCCTTGGCCCACACGACCTTGCCGCCCACCACGGTCAGCAGCACATCATTGCGCGCCAGTTCATCCTCGGGCACCTGCATGAAGTTTTTATCCAGGACGATCAAGTCAGCGAACTTGCCCACCTCGACCGAGCCAACGACCGCGTCCAGCTTCAGCTGCTCGGCGGCGTTCATGGTGATGGTGCGCAGCACATCAGAGCGCGACAACGCCGGGTCGGCATTGAGCCTGCCTGCATATTTGGGGCCATAGCTGTGCGGGTTCAGCGGATCGCCCGAGCGGGTGACGCCGATCTTCAGCGCCAGGAACTCGTCGAGCGGATCCACCGGCCAGTCGCTGCCATACGCAACCCGGCCACCCGCGCGGCTGATGCTGCCCGAGGGCTCCATGCGGGCAAAACGCGCAGGCCCCAGATGTTCGTTGGTGCCATCAACCGTAGACGGCGCCTGCTGAGCCCACTGGAAGGACATGGTGGCGGTCACGTCCAGCGCCTTGAAGCGCGCATAGTCGGCGGGGTCCACCGATTCGGCGTGGGTGATGGCCGGGCGAAAACCGTTACCCGGAAGTTGCTGACGCACGTATTCGATGCCGTTCAGTGAATCACGCACCGCGCGGTCTCCGGTGGCGTGAAGGTGCGGGTCGAGACCCGCCAGTGCCGCCTGCTTCAGCAACGGATTAAGGACTTGCGCCGGGAAGTAAAGCTCACCGCGATTCTTGCCAGGTGTCCACTTGGGCGCACCCTCGGTTCCAGTGTTGTGCAAGTACGGGGTCAACATGGCGCCTGTGTCGGCCGGCGCGTTGATGATGCCATCCATGAACAACTTGACGTGGCGCATGCTCACCCCCGGCGCGACTTTCGCTTCGCCCTGGTCGTAGGTGTCGGCCAATGCCTTGGCCTCGGCGATGGTCTTCGCCGGGTCGGCTGCGGCGGCGCCAGGGTCCAGCTTGATCGCCAGCAAGGCCCGGGCAGTCAGCTCGCCCGATTGCTGCAGGGTGGTGAACGCTTTGCCATTCTCCGGGCCCGACAAGGCATCGAAGAAGCTGGTGATGCCTTGCTGGCGCATGGCATCAAGCGCCGCGCGGGACTGGTTGAGTTTCTCGGCGTCGGTGGCCGGCGGCACCACGGCGGCCATGGCGTCGGCCGCACCGTCTTCGCCGATGCCCGTCGGGTTGCCGGCGCTGTCGCGTATGTACTTGCCATCACTCGGATTGGCCGTGTGCTTGTTGATGCCGGCGACTTCCAAGCCGCGAGAGTTGGTCAGCACGGTATGGAAATCAGTGGAACGGACCTGAATCGGGCGCTTGGTCTTGAGCGCGTCCAGCGTCGATTTGTCAGGATCACCGTCGAGTCCGGTCATGCCCATGCGGTCCCAGCTGCCCACTTCGAGCCAGACATCGGGGCCCTTATCCTTGTCGGCATCCAGGCACGCCTGAATGGTTTCCTGGAAAACCTTGCGGGTCATCGTCTGGTACTTCAGGTCACACAACGTCATGGCGCGGCCGCCATCCCCCGGATGCATGTGCGCGTCGATAAAGCCCGGCATCAACATGCGCCCTGCCAGATCGATCAACTGAGTCTGCGTGCCGATGTACGAAGCCACCCCTTCATCGCTGCCCACATAGACGATCTTCCCGCCCGTGACGGCGATCGCCTGCTGCACGGAGTCCTGGCCGTCGACGGTGTACACATAACCGTTGCGCATCACCATGTCGGCGGGTGTCGAGATGTGTGTCTGACACCCCACCAGCGCCATGCTGGAAAAGGCCGTTGTCGTGGCAACGGCGATAAATAGCCTGGAAAGTTTCAACTGCCTCACCTCTGTTTTTATAGTTTTGGAAGTGGCCCGAACAGACTGCCGTGCAACCCCTGATATGCAGGGCACACGATATAGAGCGCCGCATCACTACGGACCTCCGCAAATGAGGAGGGTCGGACAGTTTTTCAGGCTTAATCGCGGCGCGTTGCGTCGGCCAATGGCGCGGGCGAACGTAGAGCAGAACCGAGTTCCACCTTGCTCTTCACACCGAGCTGCAAGTAGCAGTTGCGCAGGTAAGTGCGCACAGTGGCGGGGCTCAACGTGAGGATCTTGGCAATCTCTTTATAGGAGTGGCCAGCGGCGAACAGCATGGCCGCCGTCCGTTCCCGTGGTGCAAGCACGGCCCCCCGGGACTGTGTCTCCAGTGACAGGATGACATGCTCGGCGTTGGGACTCAGGGTCAGTGCACAGCGTCCCAGGCGCATGACGCAGGGCGCCATTGACAGTTGCGCGATCACCTCCGCGGGCAGCATTGAACCGCTCCATCCGGGCAACTCACGCTGAATGACTGCGCACAGCCCGGCCCCCACGTACAGCAGACTGCCGTCCAGCCGCGCAACACCAAAGTCCGTCGCGCCGCTGCCGGTATCGAAGCGGATCATGTCTTGCACTTGAAAGCGCCATAGCTGCAACAGGTGGTCGCAGAACGCCGAAAACAAACCGGCTTCGCTATCGCTGAAAGCCACTGCATCGACGCCACGGTACAGGCAGACGAAGAACATCAAACCGCTTTCGGGCAACTCGAAGGTGATGCACATCGGGTGATAGAGATCGTGGCGCCGCGCGAAGGCATCCACGGCTTCATGGGGGTCGGTAAAGCCGCTGTCGCGGATGACCTCACCGGGCTGGCTCAAGGTGTCATGGGAGAATTTGTCGCTGCCCGCACTCATGTGCCATTCGGCGGCAAACGATTCAGGCAGATTGATCCGCCCGTGCATCCAGCTTTTGGGGGGAGCGCTGGCGTCTGAAGTAGACATCTCGCCCCACCAGGCCGACGCAAAGGGCACCAGTTCCCGGAAGGCCTGCAGGCCGTCGGCGATGAATTGCGATGCCCCGCGCTCTCGAGCCAGGCGCCCGAGGTGAAGCACGCAACGATTGAACGCTTTCAGCGTGGCCATCGACGTCTCGATGCCAACTTCATCACCCTCCTTCATTGTTCTGAACCTATCCACTGCATGGCCGTCATTTTTTTTGACCATGCCACAGGCGCGGTAAAAGCGTCCAGCCCGGTATCCGTAGCGACCCCATACAAATGTGGGAGCGGGCTTGCTCGCGAAAGCGGTGTGCCAGGTAACCAGACAGATTGAAGCAAAACGGGCACCTCGCGAGTGCCCGTTGTGTTGAGTGTTTCTTAGAGGTTTTCTGCCATCTTCTCGGTGATGGTTTTCAAACCTTGTTGGGTGCTTACCTTCCAGTCGTTTTCGGTAACGACCTGCACGCCTTCACGATTGTGCCCCACGATTTCGACAACCGGGGATGCGTTGCCCGTTTCCACTTTCAGGTGAACCTTGTTGTTCACGCCTACGGTGAGGAAACCTGGCGACATCCAGGACCAGAATTCGATGACGTGGACGGTGACGGCTTGGGTATCAGCAGTCTTTTCACCGCTCTGGACGACGCGATAGCCCTTCTGGCCATAGGCTGCAGCGATGCTCTTGGCGATCAGGTCACTGAGCTTGGTGCCTTCTGGCAACAACACGTCACCCAGGCCCATGCCATAGCCGTTGCGTTTACGGGCGATGGCACGCTCGGTGATGGTTTTGTCAGTGATTTCGCCATCCTTGAGGGACGGGATCTCGGGAACGTCAGGCTTGAGTTCGAAGCGGCGCTCGTCGAGCACCGTGATAGCGACTTTCTGGCCATTGCCGTTCGCGGCTTGAGGCGTATCGATGCCCACCACCGAGCGGCTGGTCGCGCAACCAAACAGCGCAGTGGTTGCCAGCAACAGGCAGGCGAGTTTCAGGTGTTTCATGACGACTCCGGTCATTGTGATCAGTCCGATTTTCGATTCAGGGAGGCAAGCGGGTTTCGCGCCCCCGCGCCATCGAGCCCCGATGAAAAACCGGGGCTTGCAGGGGGCATGAAGAGAATCGGCAGCGCGGCGGGAATCGTGAGCGATGAAACACTATTGTTGGTTAACGGACGCTGTCGGGTTTAACACGGATTTCGCTAGTCGGAATGACGTCGATGCGGGACACCGCGCCGGTGAGGCGCGCCAACTTTTTATTGTGCTCGGCAATGATGTCGTCGGCGGCCATGTTGCCGTTGTCGACCGTGGAGTGGGCGTCGGCGGCGAGCACCACGTCATAACCCAGTGACAAGGCCTGGCGAACGGTTGCGTTGATACAGTAGTCGGTTTGCAAACCGCAGATGATCAAGCGGTCGACTTCTTGCTTTAGCAGCAGTTGCCGCAGGTGGGTCTGATAAAAAGAGTCCGGTGTGGTTTTGCGCACACGCAGGTCCTGGGGTGACGTTTCCAGTCCGTCCGCCAATTGCCAACCTTTGGCTCCGTGTTGCAACAAGTCACCCTCTTCTTCGTGCTGGATGAGGATGACCGGAATGCCTGCTTCCCTGGCTTTGGCGCTCAAGGCATTGATGTTGTCGATGACGCGTTTGATCTCAAAGCATTCGTACTCGCCAGTGCACAAGGCTTGCTGGACATCGATTATCAGCAGTGCAGTAGTCATGAGTCCTTCCTTGAAAAGTCAGAGGATCGGGGGACGAAAAACAGCTCCGTCCCCTATCAAAAACAACCTTCAATAACCGAGTGACAACCCGGTATTACGCCGCGGATCGTTCGCGCCATAGAAGCGGTTTTTGCCGACCGGCTTGCCTTCCAACGACGGCGCGCCAACCAGTATCGCCGCGATGTGGTTGGCATCTTGCGGTCCCGCAAACTTGTGCCCCCAGCTTTCGAGCATCTTCACCGTATCGGGGCTGGTGGTGAAGGTTTCCAGGTTGGTCTCTTCCGGCAACCACTGCTGGTGGAAACGCGGGGCGTCGACCGCTTCCTGGATGTTCATGCCGTAGTCGATCACGTTGAGCATAGTCAGCAAGGTGGCGGTGATGATGCGACTGCCGCCGGGGGTGCCAACGACCATCACGACTTTGCCGTCCTTGGTGACGATGGTCGGACTCATGGACGACAACGGTGCCTTGCCGGGCGCGATGGCGTTGGCTTCGCCCTGCACCAGACCGTACATGTTCGGCACGCCGATTTTCGAGGTGAAGTCGTCCATTTCATCGTTGAGGATGACCCCGGTTTTGCTGGCCATGACCCCGGCGCCGAACCAGTCGTTGAGGGTGTAGGTCACCGACACCGCGTTGCCCCATTTGTCGACGATGGAGTAATGGGTGGTGTTGCTGCCTTCGTGTGGCGCTACACCCGGTTTGATCTCGCGGGACACACCAGCCTTTTGCGGGTCGATGGCGGCGCGGATCTTGGTCGCGTAGTTTTTATCCAGCAGATGAGCGATCGGATTTTTCACAAAATCCGGGTCACCCAGGTAGCTGTTGCGGTCCACGTAGGCGTGGCGCATCGCTTCGATCTGGTAGTGCATGCCTTGGGCCGAGTGATAGCCCAGGTCTTTCATCGGGTAGCCTTCGAGAATGTTCATGATCTCGCAGATCACCACGCCGCCGGAGCTGGGTGGCGGTGCCGAAACCACATGATAGCCACGGTAATCGCATTCAATCGGCGCCAGTTCGCGGGTCTTGTATTTGTCGAGGTCGGCTTGGGTGATGATGCCCTTGTTGGCCTGACTGGAGGTGACGATGGCATCGGCCACCCACCCTTTATAGAAACCGTCGGCGCCCTTCTCGGAGATTTCCCGCAAGGTTTTGCCGAGGTCTTTTTGTACCAGTTTCTGCCCGACTTGCATCGGCTCGCCGTTGCTCAGGAAGATTGAGCCGGAATCGCGCATGTCCTTCTTGAACACATCGGTGGCGTATTCCAGCAATTCGACATCACCCTGCTCCAGTACGAAACCGTCTTCAGCGAACTTGATGGCCGGGGCGATCACTTCCTTGCGCGGTTTGGTGCCGTATTTCTGCAGGGCCAGTTCCATGCCGGACACGGTGCCCGGCACGCCGACGGCCAGGTGGCCACGGGTACTCAATTCAGGAATGACGTTGCCCTCTTTGTCGAGGTACATGTCGGCAGTCGCGGCCAGCGGTGCTTTTTCGCGGAAGTCGAGGAAGGTCTTGCGCCCGTCCGCCAGTTGAATGGTCATGAAGCCGCCGCCGCCCAAGTTGCCCGCTGCGGGATACACCACCGCCAGCGCATAACCCACCGCAACAGCGGCATCGACGGCATTGCCGCCGTTCTTGAGCACATCGACACCCACATGCGTGGCCAAATGCTGGGCGGTGACCACCATGCCGTTTTCGGCCGCGACCGGGGCCACGGAGGCCGCATGAGCCATCAGGCAGCTAAGCGCCAATGAGGCTGCAATCAGCGATTTGGCAAAAGGTTCGAACTTCATGAGTCGGTCTCTTTTTGTTTTTAGGCTCTGCACGAAGACAGAGAGAACGCTCCAAGAGCAGTACGAAGTATGGCTGGGATTGCGTATTGCGCCTCCCCGCCGAGGCAGTATGCTTGCCCTCTGTTTCGCACTTCCCGGGAGTCCGCCGGCATGACTTACACCTGCATGACCCTGTTGTCGCCGGTCGGCGAGCTGAAGCTGGTGGCGAACGGTTCGCGACTGGCGGCCATCCTCTGGGAAAACGACAAACCCGGTCGCGTTCGCCTCGGCCCGATGAGCGAAGCCCCGGACAACCCGATTCTCGTGCGCACCGCCCTACAACTGAGTGAATACTTCGCCGGCACACGCAACCGTTTCGACCTGGATCTGGATTTTTCCGGGACGGACTTTCAGAAGAAAGTCTGGCAAGCGCTGCTGACCATTCCGTTCGGACAGACGCGCAGCTACAGCCAGATTGCCGAACAGATTGGCAATCCCAGTGCAGTCAGGGCGGTGGGTGCGGCGAACGGCAAAAACCCGATATCGATTGTTGCGCCGTGTCATCGGGTGATTGGCGCTTCAGGGAAATTGACGGGGTTTGCCGGTGGGCTTGAGGCGAAGGAATTGTTGCTGACGCTGGAAGGCTGCGAGTGGTCGGGGGTTAGCCGGACGGGTGATTTGTTTGCGACCTGAGGCGCAATACCCTTGTAGCGAGGGGGCTTGCCCCCCCGCCACAACAAGCCCCTTCGCTACAGGACGGCTTACGCCATGAAAAGGTCTTTCATCGCCGCATACTGCAACAACATGATGGTCTTCGCATCGCAGATCTCCCCGCGGTAAAACGCGGCAAGCGCCTCGTCGAATGACCACTCCAGCACTTCCAGTTCTTCCGTCTCTTCCTCCAGACCACCGCCGTCACCGACCTTCGAAGCAGCGTCATATTCAGCCACGAAGAAGTGCAGTTTTTCGGTCACCGAGCCTGGGCTCATGTAAGCCTCGAAAACCTTCTGCACATGGTGCACGCGATAGCCGGTTTCCTCCTCCGCCTCTTCGCGGATGCGCTCTTCAGGCGTCGCGCCATCGAGCAGCCCGGCCGCCACTTCGATCAGCAGGCCGTCGTGGCCGTTGACGAACACCGGCAACCTGAACTGCCGGGTCAGCACGACCGTTTTCTTTTCACGGTTGAACAGCAGAATCGCCGCGCCATTGCCGCGGTCGTAGACCTCGCGGGTCTGGCGTTGCCATTCGCCGTTGTTGCGCTGGTAATCGAAGGTGATTTTCTTGAGCAAGTACCAGTCGTGGGACAACACCTGGGACTCGAGGATGTTGACCCGTTCGGCTGTGTTCGACATGACAACGCGTTCCTTTTTTCGTTAGAAGGCTTACATGTTAGGCGAAAACGCCGTCAAGAAAGCTGCGCCTTGTACTCCTTCACATACTGCCCCGCGAGCGTCTCTTTCTGTTTGTCGTCGAGCAGCTTGCCGGCCATCTGGAAGAACTTCTGCTCTTCCTCTTCGAGATGGTGATGGACCTTTTCAGACAGCTTCTTCGCAGTCGCCAGCCAGGCCGGGCTGGACATCTCGGTCTCGTCCAGTTCTTCCATCATTTCGTCCATCTCGTGATGTTCGGCAATCGCATGACGACTGAGATCAACGCCGTTATCGAACTCCATCAGCGGAATGTAGAAATGCCGCTCTTCAGCGGTTTCGTGGGCCTGGAGTTCGGACTTGAGCTGCTTGTAGGCTTCGACCCGTTCCGGAGTGTCGCCGCTGGTCTGGATCAGCGCGTCGGCATAGGTACGCTGGCGGTCATGGCTTTCGCGCAAGGCTTCAAAAATATTCACTGGCTATCCTCATAGGCCGCGTTCTGAAATGACGCTCTTGAGGCTAGACATCTGCGCGCGGGTGCCGGTTCCGCTTCACTTCAGGGGATGGATCAAACGCGGCGAGCGAGATAGGCTGCGGCTTCACCGCCATAAGGACATTGCCATGAACCTGCGAATCGAACTGACGCAAAACCCCACGGATGAAGAGCGCCAGGCGATTATCCTGCCGTTACGCGCCTATAACGCCTCAAAGGCCGGCGTCACCGTACCGGAGCCAGTGGCCTTGCTGGTACGCGACGACAATGACCAGATTCTCGGCGGCCTGTATGGCCGGGTGTTTTATCAATGGTTATACGTTGAGCTGCTGTCAGTGCCGGAACAGGCCCGGGGGCAAGGCCTGGGTTCGAAACTGATGAAAATGGCCGAAGACCTGGCACGGGAGAAGAGTTACATCGGGATCTGGCTCGACACCTTCGACTTCCAGGCGCCGGGGTTTTACCAGAAGCTCGGTTACAGCGAACTGGGCCAGATCGTCGACTACCCGCCGGGGCATAAGCGTTTCTTTTTCCAGAAGCGCCTGGCCTAATAATCAAGACGCAAAACCTGTGGGAGCGGGCTTGCTCGCGAAAGCGGTTTTTCATTCAACATTGATGTCGACTCACCCGCCGCCTTCGCGAGCAAGCCCGCTCCCACAGGGTACTGCGTTGGCCTCAGAGGCAGGTCGCCAACGCCGCCAACCGGCGCTTGGCGACAAAGTCATCCTTCTGCGCGTAATAGCTCAACACCGTGCCCGAGGCATCGGTGGTCACGTCCACAAAGGACTCCGCCGAACGCGTGTAAACCGTCGTCCCGCCCTTCTCGCGCGGCTGCAGGTAAGCCCCGGCGTCGACACCGAACACCGCCTCGTCCTGCCAGGAAAACTGCACGCACTGCGCCACGACTTTTTCAGGTTTGTCCGAGGTCAGGGTTTTGTACGGCGTTCCAGTGCGAGCATCGTTCATCGCCGAGCCCGCGCATCCCGCCAGCAACGTTGCGGCCAGCGCCACTATCAGAATTCGCATTGCGTTCGCTCATCAAGAAAAAGCGGACTGTATCACCGTGGCACGGCGTATCGTTCTGCTTTACTTCATTTATACCGCGACACCGCGTGACGATTCGCGCACCCTGTCGCGCCATAAACACCGCTTCGCCCATTTTTTCTGGAAGTCCCATGACACCCAATGCCGAGTTTTACAAACCAACCGCTGAATACGCCGACAAGCTGATCAGCCAGATCGGTCAGACGCCTTCCTGGATCGCCAAGCGAATCGGCGTCACCGACAAGCGGATTCGTTACATCCTCGACGGCGAAAGAACCGTCAAAGGCGAAACCACGCCGATCCAGATGACTTATCCCGAGCAGTTTGCCCTCGAGTGTCTGGCGGCAGCGGCCAAGGCCAGCAAGAAGCAGTCTTCGTAACCCATCCTCAAGGAGCGACCATGGCGGCAACCGAACAGCAACACGAACAGGCGCTGAAGAGGTTTCTCGATGAGCGCCCTCAACTGCGCGAGGAACTCGACAACCTCAACCCGCTGTTGGCTCAGGCCAAGGGTGAGACCGCCGCGCAGTATCGCGACGAACGCCTGCATGAAGCCTTCGAAGCCGAAGCCGAGCGCCTCGGGCTGTTTGCCTGGGAGCTGACGTTGCAACTGACCGCCGCAACGGACGACGACTACCAGGCCCAGCGCCTGGAAGTGCACAAGGAAGTGGCCGAAATGGCCGGTATGGACTGGCTGGAGTATTGCGAGTTATATGGTTTGAGTAAGTGACCCTGACGGTCGCTGCCTGAGGACGACTTCGCCGATGTTGCCATCCGCCTCAACTTCCCGTGCCAGTCCGGGCCATCTGCACACCCAGAAATGGCGTGGGCGCATTGGCATGTCGCTGGTAGCCAGCCTTTCGGTGCTCGCCGGCATGACCGATGCCATCGGTTTCATGGCCAGCGGCGATTTCGTTTCGTTCATGAGCGGCAACACCACCCGCCTCGCCGTGGCGATCAGCGACGGCGATATGGGCCTGACCCTGCGCCTGACGATCCTCGTGGCCACGTTCATCATCGGCAACGCCCTGGGCATCGTCGTCAGCCGTCTCGGCGGCCGCCGCGCGCTGCCCCTGCTGCTGTGCATCGCCACGCTGCTCTGCGGTGCCGCGGCCTGGCCCTATGAAGAACAATTGCCGGCGCTGCTGGCGGCGATCATCGCCATGGGCATGCTCAATGCCGCCGTGGAAGAAGTGAACGGCCTGCCGGTCGGCCTCACCTACGTCACTGGCGCGCTGTCGCGCTTCGGTCGCGGGCTTGGGCGCTGGATGCTCGGCGAGCGGCGCAACGGCTGGCGCGTGCAATTGATCCCTTGGACCGGGATGTTTGCCGGCGCAATACTCGGCGCCGTGCTGGAACATCATCTGGGGCTCAAGGCGTTGTTTGTCAGTGGCCTGCTGGCCGGGGCGTTGGGGCTGCTGTCGCTGAAGATTCCGCGGCGTTGGCAGTTGGGGTACATGCCGCGCTGAGCGGCGCCTGACAGTCCGCTTTCGCGAGCAAGCCCGCTCCCACATTTGACCGCATTCTTCAGAAAGAACTCGGTCGAGTGTGGGAGCGGGCTTGCTCGCGAAGGCAGCGACTCGGTCTCCGAACAAACGCACTTCGCTGCCCCGCCGATAAAGCATTATCATGGCCGCAGTTTTGCTGATCGAGTCCGTCATGAAGTTCGCCATCGCGCTGTTTTCCGCCGCCCATGCGCCCTCCTCGCGCCGTGCCTTGCTGTTCGCCCAGGCCGCGCTGGCCGGCGGGCATGAGATTGTCCGGCTGTTTTTCTATCAGGACGGCGTCTACAACGCCTCCGGTAGCGTGGTAACGCCGCAGGATGAGCAGGACTTGCCCAAGCAATGGCGCACTTTTGTCACCGAGCATCAACTCGATGGCGTCGTGTGTATCGCCGCCGCCCTGCGCCGTGGCGTGCTGAATGAAGAGGAAGCCGGGCGCTATCAGCGCGAAGCCGTGGCAGTCAGCGCTCCATGGGAATTGTCCGGCCTGGGCCAGTTGCATGATGCAGTGCAGGATGCCGACCGCCTGATCTGTTTTGGAGGCGCGTGAAATGCCCAGATCCTTATTGATCATCAGCCGCCAGGCACCTTGGTCCGGGCCGAACGCCCGGGAAGCGCTGGACATCGTACTGGCCGGCGGCGCCTTCGATCTGCCGATCGGCCTGCTGTTTCTCGATGACGGCGTGTTCCAGCTCGCCGCGAAACAGGACGCCAAGGCCCTGCAACAGAAAGACCTGAGCGCCAACCTGCAAGCGTTGCCGATGTTTGGTGTCGAAGACCTGTTCGTCTGTGGCGACAGTGCGGCCGAACGGGGTCTGGACCCGAAAACATTGTCGCTTGAAGAAGCCCAGGTGCTGGCCGCCCATGAAATCACCGCACTTATTGACCGTTACGACCAGGTGATCACCCTCTGATGTCGACTTTGCATGTGTTGTCTCATTCCCCGTTCGGCGACGACCGCCTGACCAGTTGCCTGCGCGTGATCGGCGCTGACGATGCGCTGCTGCTGACCGGTGACGCGGTCTATGCGTTGCAGCCTGGCACCGCGCCGTTCAGCGCGCTGAAGGACCGCAACTTGAAGCTGTTCGTGCTGGCCGAAGATGCTCAGGCCCGGGCAGTGGTCGCTCCAGACTGGACCACGGCCATCGATTACCCGGCCTTCGTCGAGCTGTCGATTCACTACGACAAGGTCAATAGCTGGCTATGAAATCCCTGACGGTCGGCGCTCGCGCCATCGAGCTGGACAAGGACGGTTTTCTGGTCGAACTGAGCGACTGGTCCTCTGAGGTGGCCAGCGCCCTGGCTGCGGCGGAAGACATCGAGCTGAGCCCTGAACACTGGGAAATCCTCGAATTGCTGCGTAGTTTTTATGACGAATTCCAGCTGTCTCCGGCGACTCGTCCACTGATCAAATACACCGCGTTAAAACTCGGTCCGGAAAAAGGCAACAGCCTGCACCTGAACCGACTGTTCAAAGGCACCCCTGCCAAACTCGCCGCGAAACTGGCGGGCCTGCCCAAACCGACGAATTGCTTATGACCGATTATCCAGCGCTGACCCTCCAAACGCCTGCCGAGCACCCATTCGCCCAGTTCGTGCGCATCCTCGGCAAAGGCAAGCGCGGCGCCCGCGACCTGACCCGCGATGAAGCCCGCGAGGCCATGGGCATGGTGCTCGACGACAAGGTCGAGGACACCCAGCTCGGCGCGTTCCTGATGCTGCTGCGCCACAAGGAAGAAAGCGCTGAGGAAATGGCGGGATTCACCGAAGCCTTGCGTGAACGCTTGAACCCACCGGCATTGGCCGTCGATCTGGACTGGCCGACGTATGCCGGCAAGAAGCGTCATCTGCCGTGGTATCTGCTGGCGGCCAAGTGCCTGGCGCAGAACGGCGTGCGTGTCTTCATGCATGGCGGCGGCGCACACACGGCGGGCCGGCTGTACAGCGAGCAACTGCTGGATGCGTTGAACATTCCGTTGTGCCGCAACTGGCAACAGGTGGGCGCAGCGCTCGATAATGGCCTGGCGTTTATGCCGCTGGTCGATTGGGCGCCGCAGCTGCAACGAATGATCGACCTGCGCAATACGTTGGGCTTGCGCTCGCCGATCCATTCCCTGGCACGGATACTCAATCCGCTGGGCGCCCGATGTGGCTTGCAAAGTATTTTCCATCCGGGTTACCAAGCCGTACACCGCGATGCCAGCGGCCTTCTTGGCGACACCGCGATCGTGGTGAAAGGCGATGGCGGCGAGATCGAGATCAATCCGGACGCCGACAGTCATCTGTACGGCACCACCGGCGGCGAAAGCTGGGATGAGGAATGGCCGCAACTGTCGAGCCATCGCCACGTCAAACCGGCCAGCCTCGAGCCCGAGCATTTGAAAGCCGTGTGGCGCGGCGACGTGGTCGACAGCTACCCGCAAATGGCCCTGATCTCGACCATGGCCCTGGCCTTGCGCGGCCTCGGCAAGACCCGTGAGCAAGCCTTCGACACCGCCCAACAGTATTGGGACGCACGGAACAGATCGATTTAACCGATCATAACCGCCCAACCTTTGCGCTTTTTTATCGAACCTATCCGAATAGACTCCTCTCCAACGCTTATCGGTTGAGGAGTCTCGAAATGGGTTTGTTAGTTGAAGGTCGCTGGCAGGACCAGTGGTACGAAAGCAGCAAGGACGGCGCATTCCAGCGTGAACAGGCGCAGCGTCGCAACTGGGTGACCGTCGACGGCAAACCCGGCCCGAGCGGTGTCGGTGGCTTTGCGGCCGAGGCCGGTCGCTATCATCTCTATGTGTCCCTGGCCTGCCCGTGGGCCCATCGCACGTTGATCCTGCGCAAACTCAAAGGCCTCGAAAGCCTGATCGATGTGTCGGTGGTCAGCTGGCTGATGCTGGAAAACGGCTGGACCTTCGACCAGAACCTGGGTTCCACCGGCGACAAGCTCGATCACTTCAATTTCATGCACCAGCGCTACACCGCCGATACCGCCGACTACACCGGCCGCGTCACCGTGCCGGTGCTCTGGGACAAACAGCAGAATCGCATCGTCAACAATGAGTCGGCGGAGATCATCCGCATGTTCAACAGCGCCTTCGATGCGTTGACGGGCAACGACCTGGACTTCTATCCGGCGCCGTTGCGGGGCGAGATCGATGCGTTGAACGAGCGGATTTATCCGGCGGTGAACAACGGCGTGTACCGTGCGGGGTTTGCCACATCGCAGAAGGCTTATGAACAAGCGTTCGATGAGTTGTTTGCAGAGCTGGATCGATTGGAACAGCTGCTGGGCGCCAATCGTTATCTGACGGGCGAGTACCTGACGGAAGCGGATATCCGCTTGTTCACCACGCTGATTCGCTTCGACGCGGTGTACTACGGGCACTTCAAATGCAACCTGCGGCGGATTGCCGATTATCCGAACCTGTCGAACTGGCTGCGGGAGGTTTATCAGTGGCCAGGGATTGCCGAGACGGTGGATTTTGAGCACATCAAGAATCACTACTACGGCAGCCACAAGACCATCAATCCGACGGGTATTGTGCCCAAAGGGCCGGCTCAGGATTTCACCGCGGCCCATGATCGGGAGCGGTTGAGAGGGAAAGGGGTTTGGCGCAATAACAAAGGCTGATCTGGAACTCGTACTGAATTAGAGGGCCCCTTCGCGAGCGAGTACGCTCCCACATTTAGCCGCATTCTTTAGATAGAACTCGGTCGAAATGTGGGAGCGGGCTTGCTCGCGAAGGCAGCAACTCGGTCTTCAGACTTGCGCCTGAGCCCCTTCAAACCACGCCAGTTTCTCGCGCAGTTGCACCACTTCCCCAACGATCACCAATGTCGGCGCATGCACCTCATGCTCCGCCACCAGCCGTGGCAGGTCGGCCAGCGTGCCGGTAAATACCCGCTGATTGACCGTGGTGCCCTGCTGGATCAACGCCGCTGGAGTATCCGCCGCGCGACCGTGCTTGATCAGTTGCTCGCAGATAATCGGCAAGCCCACCAGTCCCATGTAAAACACCAGGGTTTGCGCCGGTGCAACAAGGTCGGCCCACGGCAAATCGGTAGAACCGTCCTTAAGGTGGCCGGTGACGAACCGCACGGACTGCGCGTAATCGCGGTGAGTCAGCGGAATCCCGGCATACGCCGCGCAACCGCTGGCTGCCGTGATCCCCGGCACGACCTGGAACGGGATGCCATGGGCCGCCAGCTCTTCGATCTCTTCACCGCCGCGACCGAAGATGAACGGATCGCCACCCTTCAACCGCACCACGCGCTTGCCCTGCTTGGCCAGATTCACCAATTGCTGGTTGATCTGATCCTGCGGCACGGCATGATCGGCGCGACGCTTGCCGACATAAATGCGCTCGGCATCGCGACGGCACAAATCCAGGATTGCGGGCGCTACCAAACGGTCGTACAGCACCACGTCGGCTTGCTGCATCAGACGCAAGGCGCGGAAGGTCAACAGGTCAGGATCACCCGGCCCTGCGCCCACCAAATAGACTTCGCCAGTGGCGACAGGCGCTTCGCCATTGATTTTCGCCAGCATCAAGCGCTCGGCTTCGGCGCCCTGCCCGGCCAGTTGCCGATCGGCAATCGGGCCCTGAAACACATCTTCCCAGAACGCCCGGCGCTGCTGCACATCCGGAAACAGACGTTTGACCTGACTGCGGAAACGCGCCGCCAGACCAGCCAGTTGACCGTAGGTGGAAGGAATCCAGGTTTCCAGTTTGGCGCGAATCAACCGTGCCAGCACCGGCGCATCGCCGCCGCTGGATACCGCAATGATCAACGGCGAACGGTCGACGATCGCCGGGAAGATCACGCTGCACAGGGCCGGCGCGTCCACCACGTTGACCGGCACGCAACGCCGATGGGCATCGGCGGAGACCTGCGCGTTCAACGGCTCGTCGTCGGTGGCGGCAATGATCAGCCCGCAACCATCCAGATCCGCTTCGAGATAACCGCGCAACAGGCACTCGCCACCGCTGCCGGCCACCAATTCGCGCAGTTGCGGTTCGATTTCAGGCGCGACCACCCGCAGCAGCGCACCGGCTTCGGCCAGCAGGCGGGATTTGCGCAAGGCAATCTCCCCCCCACCGACGACCAACACACGACTGCCGCGAAGGTTATGAAACAGCGGCAGATAGTCCATTTAGCCGATGACCTCGAGGCCACCCATGTACGGCTTCAATACGTCCGGCACACGGATCGAACCGTCGGCCTGCTGGTAGTTTTCCAGCACGGCCACCAGGGTACGACCGACCGCCAGACCGGAGCCGTTCAGGGTGTGGACCAGTTCAGGCTTGCCGGTTTCCGGGTTACGGAACCGCGCTTGCATACGGCGGGCCTGGAAGTCGCCACAGTTGGAGCACGAGGAAATCTCGCGGTACTTGTCCTGGCTCGGAATCCACACTTCCAGGTCGTAGGTCTTGACCGCGCTGAAGCCCATGTCGCCGGTGCACAACGCAATGGTGCGGTAAGGCAGTTCCAGCAGTTGCAGGACTTTCTCGGCGTTGGCGGTCAGGCCTTCCAGCGCGGCCATCGAAGTCGATGGCTCAACGATCTGGACCATTTCGACCTTGTCGAACTGGTGCTGACGAATCATGCCGCGGGTATCGCGACCCGATGCGCCGGCTTCACTACGGAAGCACGGCGTATGCGCGACGAACTTGATCGGCAGCAGTTTCGAATCGACGATCTCGCCGGCCACGATATTGGTCAGCGACACTTCGGCGGTCGGGATCAGGTACAGATCGGCTTCGCCTTCGCGAGCGATCTTGAACAGGTCTTCTTCGAACTTCGGCAGTTGACCGGTGCCTTGCAGCGCTGGCGCCTGAACCAGATAAGGCGTGTAGGCCTCTTCGTAGCCGTGTTCGCTGGTGTGCAGGTTGATCATGAACTGCGCCAGGGCACGGTGCAGACGGGCGATCGGGCCGCGCAGCAGAGCGAAACGGGCGCCGGACAGCTTGGCGGCGGTTTCGAAGTCCAGCCAGCCGAACTTCTCGCCCAGGGCCACGTGGTCCTGAATCGGGAAATCGAAGGCAGTCGGGGTGCCCCAGCGACGCACTTCGACGTTGCCGTCTTCGTCGTCACCGATCGGCACGGACTCGTGCGGCAGGTTCGGGATGCCGAGCAGGATCGAGTCCAGGTCGGTCTGGATCGCGTCGAGCTCGACTTTGCCGGCACTCAACTCGTTCGCCATGCGCTCGACGTCGGCCATCAGCGGCGCGATGTCTTCGCCACGCTGCTTGGCCTGACCGATGGATTTGGAGCGCGCATTACGTTCAGCCTGCAGTGCTTCGGTGCGGGTCTGGACGGTCTTGCGCTGTTCTTCCAGCGCTTCGATGCGCGCAACATCCAGCGTGTAGCCACGGGATGCCAGGCGGTCCGCTACGTCCTGAAGGTTGCCACGTAACAGTTTGGAATCGAGCATGTCGGTCTCTCGTTTATCAAAGTTTGGTCAAGGACAGGCCGGCCCAAGTGGCGAACAGCCCGCCGAACACGCTGATGGCCAGATAACCGAAGGCTATCGGTGCCTGCCCGGTTTCCAGCAGGCGCAGCGTATCCAGTGAAAAGGATGAAAAGGTCGTCAGACCGCCTACAAAACCGACGATCAGGCCGGCGCGGATTTCGATCGGCACTTCGGGGCGCGTGAGAAACAGCCCGTAAAGCACACCGATGATCAGGCAGCCCACCAGATTGACGGCCAGCGTCGCCGTATAAAAGTGTCGGGGCCAATTGGCGCTGACCCAGTTGCTGGCGGCGAAACGCAATAATGTACCAGCGATACCGGCCACGGACACCGCAAGAATCGTACGAATCACTATTTTCTCCGCTGCCGGGGGCTGAGTCGGTCAAGTTGCGCGAGGTGGTTGAGCTTCTCACCGATCTTCAGCTCCAGGCCGCGGGGCACAGGCTGGTAGAACGGTTGTGGTTCAAGTTCTTCCGGGAAGTAATCTTCGCCAGCGGCGTAGGCGTCCGGTTCATCGTGGGCATAACGGTATTCGTCACCGTAACCCAGTTGCTTCATCAGCTTAGTCGGCGCATTACGCAGGTGCAGCGGCACTTCCAGCGAACCATGTTCGGTGGCGCTGCGCATCGCGGCTTTGAAGCCCATGTACACCGCGTTGCTTTTCGGTGCACAGGCCAGATACGTGATGGCCTGGGCCACCGCCAATTCGCCTTCGGGGCTGCCGAGGCGCTCCTGCACTTCCCACGCAGCGAGGCACAGGCTCAGGGCACGCGGGTCAGCGTTGCCGATGTCTTCGCTGGCCATGCGCACCACGCGCCGGGCCAGGTACAGCGGGTCGCAGCCGCCATCGATCATGCGCGCGAACCAGTACAACGCACCGTCGGGGTTGGAGCCACGCACCGATTTATGCAGCGCGGAAATCTGGTCGTAAAACGCTTCGCCGCCCTTGTCGAAACGCCGGCGGGTATCGCCCAGCAGGCTTTGCAGCAGCTCGACGCCAATCTCGCTGTTGTCTTCGGCCAGGTCCGAGGCGTTTTCCAGCAGGTTGAGCAAACGTCGGCCATCGCCATCGGCGGCCGACAGCAGCATCTGGAAGCCTTCATCGCTGAGGGTCAGTTGCCGTTTGCCCAGTCCACGCTCTTCGGTCAGCGCGCGATGCACCAGCTTGCGCAGGGCCGCTTCGTCTAGACTTTTGAGCACGTAGACGCGAGCCCGGGAGAGCAACGCATTATTGAGTTCGAATGAGGGGTTTTCCGTGGTCGCGCCAATGAAGATCAGCGTGCCGTCTTCGACGTACGGCAGGAACGCGTCCTGCTGGGATTTGTTGAAGCGGTGCACTTCGTCGACGAACAAAATCGTGCGCTTGCCGTACTGCCCGGCTTGCTGCTTGGCAATTTCCACCGCCTGACGAATCTCTTTGACCCCGGCCAGTACCGCCGAAACCGTTTCGAAGTGCGCATCCGAGACTTCCGCCAGCAGCCGCGCCAGAGTGGTCTTGCCCACGCCCGGCGGCCCCCAGAAAATCATCGAGTGCAGGGCACCCTGCTCCAGGGCTTCGCGCAAAGGCTTACCGCGAGCGAGCACGTGTTCCTGACCGACGTACTCGTCCAGATTGGCCGCTCGCAAACGGGCGGCCAAGGGCTGAGCTATCGGGGCACTGCGAAACAGGTCCATCACTACTTATGAAACCTCACTGGGTCCTGATGCCGATCAATTAGGAATTGGACACCACAAGCCCGTTCCCACAGGTTCTGCGTCTTACTCCTGGATCACATCGGCACCCTTGGGGATGTCGAACTTGAACTTGGACGCCGGGATCGGCTCGTTGGCCTTCACGCCGGTGAACAGGATGTTGGTGCGCTGACCGACGCTGTCGATCAGTTGCATGTCATTGACCAGGCCGTTGCGGAACGACAGACGCAGGCTGTCGAACAGGGTGTCCTTGGTTTTCGGCTTCAAGGTGAAGTCGATCACGCCGCCGGCTTCCTTGGCGCTGATGTCGAAGCTCTGGCTGATCTTGGACACGTCGCCGGACAGCAGCAGCGCCGGGGTCTGGGTCAGACGCTGGTCGAGGTTCTTGATGGTGACCTGCTCCAGGTCCGGGTCCCACAGGGAAACCTTCTTGCCATCGGAGACCATCAGCTGTTCTTGCGGTGCGTCGGTGTGCCAGTAGAACAGGCCCGGACGCTGCAAGGACATTTGCCCGGCCGTTTCCTGCAATTGAGTGCCGCTGCCATCGAGGGTCAACTGGGAGAAACGTGCGGTCAGGGTCTGGGATTTTTCCAGCAATTGGGTCAGACGCGCCACGTCCTTGTCATCGGCGTGGGCCGAAAGCGTGGTCAAAGCCAGTACCGGCAGCAACAGCATGCGGATAAGACGCATGGGAGTCCTCTTGAACATTCGTGGGGGTGCGATGGCGCGTCATTACGCCACCGCGTTTCAATCAATTCAGTCGCGTACCGGGCCAGGCGCCAGGACTTCACGCGAACCGTTGGTATTCATGGACGTCACGACCCCGGCCATTTCCATGGCTTCGATCATGCGCGCGGCGCGGTTGTAGCCGATTTTCAGTTTGCGCTGAACCGCAGAGATGGACGCACGACGGCTTTCCAGCACGAACTGCACGGCTTCGTCATAGAGCGCATCGGTTTCCGCATCATCGTCGCCACCGCCACTGCCGCCATCAAAGCCGCTACCGGGCTCTTCGACGCCAGCGAGAATCTCGTCGTTGTATTCCGGCGCGCCGCGCAGTTTCCAGGCCTCGACCACCCGGTGAACTTCGTCATCGGAAACGAAGGCACCGTGGACACGGATCGGCAGGCTGGTGCCCGGCGGCATGTAGAGCATGTCACCGTGGCCCAGCAGTTGCTCGGCGCCGCCCTGGTCGATGATGGTCCGGGAGTCGATCTTGCTCGATACCTGGAACGCCATACGGGTCGGAATGTTGGCCTTGATCAGCCCGGTGATCACGTCGACCGACGGACGCTGGGTCGCGAGGATCAAGTGGATACCGGCGGCACGGGCCTTCTGGGCGATACGAGCGATCAGTTCTTCAACCTTCTTGCCGACGATCATCATCATGTCGGCAAATTCGTCGACGACCACGACGATGGTCGGCAGCTTGGTCAGCAGCGGCGCTTCGTCGTGAATGCTTTCGCGCTTGTACAAAGGATCGGTCAACGGCGTGCCGGCGTCCTGGGCTTCCTTGACCTTGGCATTGAAGCCCGACAGGTTGCGCACGCCCATCTTCGCCATCAGCTTGTAGCGGCGCTCCATCTCCGCCACGCTCCAGCGCAGGGCGTTGGCCGCGTCCTTCATGTCGGTCACGACCGGGCACAGCAAGTGCGGAATGCCTTCGTAGATCGACAACTCAAGCATTTTCGGGTCGATCATGATCAGCTTGGCGTCTTCCGGGCCGGACTTGAACAGGATCGACAGGATCATCGCGTTCACACCCACCGACTTACCGGAGCCGGTCGTACCGGCCACCAGCAGGTGAGGCATTTTCGCCAGGTCGGTGATCACCGGCTTGCCGCCGATGTCGTGACCCAGGGCCAGCGTGACCGGTGACTTGAAGTTGTCGTACTCAGGGGTCGACAGCACTTCGGAGAAACGCACGATCTGGCGGTCTTCGTTAGGAATTTCGATACCGACGGTGGTCTTGCCCGGAATCACTTCCACCACACGCACACTGGTCACAGCCAGGGAACGTGCCAGGTCTTTCGCCAGGTTGGAGATGCGGCTGACCTTGACGCCTGCCGCTGGCTGGATTTCGTAACGGGTAATCACCGGGCCCGGGTGAATCGAATCCACCGAGACTTCAACGCCGAATTCCTTGAGCTTGATTTCCAGCAAGTGGCCAACCGCAGCCAGGGATTCAGGCGAGTAATTGAGTTGCTTCTTTTCCGCAGGATCGAGAATCGAGATCGGCGGCAAGGTGCCTTCGACGGCGCTGTCGACGAACAGTGGCGCCTGTTTCTCTTTTTCCACACGCTTGCTGGGTGCGGCGGGCTTGGGTGGCGCTGGCGCAATCACCGGCGGCACCTGCTTCTCGCGGTCCGACATGTGTTTGCTCAGGGCTTGCTCGCGCTCGATCAGGCGTTCCTTGACCTTGGCCTGTTCACGTTTGTCGGTGACGGTCGGCGCCACCACGTCATGCACGCGATCGTCGACTTCGCGCAATTGGGCGACCAGTTGCTTGCGTTCGGTCCGGGCGGCCCACCAGCGATTGGCCGCGCCCTGGAACAGTTCCAGCAGGTCGAGGGTGATCTTGCCCGTGACGTCCATCACCTTGAACCACGACAGGTCGGTGAACACCGTCAGACCGAACAGGAACAGAGCGATGAACAACAGCGTACTGCCCTGAATATTCAGGGCGTTCCTGGCCAGGTCGCCGAGGCTTTCGCCAAGCGCACCGCCCGCGCCGGCCGGCAGACCGGTCGCCGCGTGAAAATGGATATGGGCCAGGGCTGCGCCCGACAGCACCAGGAACACCAGGCCGATCAGACGCCAGGAGAACAGCCAGCCGCTCCACTGCCACGGCTCGTGGCGCTGACGGAAGATTTGATAAGCCTTGACCGCCAGCAACAGCGGGAAGATGTAGGCGAAGTAACCCAACACCATGAACAGGATATCGGCGCTGTAGGAGCCGGCCGGACCGCCGAAGTTCTGCACGTCGTCGATCTTGCTGTTATGGCTCCAGCCCGGATCGTCCTTGCCATAGGTCAACAAGGCCATCATCAGGAACAGGCACAAGGCACCGATGGCGATCAACGCACCTTCCTTGAGTCGGTAGTGCAATTGCTGGCGCCAGAGCGGAACGACGGCTGGTTTAGGTGCTGCGGTGGATTTCTTCAAAACGCTTCTTTTCCTGCGCCTGTGGCGCGTCCATCTGTTGAATGACTATAAAAAACTGCCCAATCCAGGCAGGTAAAAAAAGTTAACCGACGCAACCGGGACTACTTTTAACACTGTGCCCCGGTTTTTATAAACACGGCATGCACTGCTTATTTTGTTACAAGCACGGTTACAGACAGGCATTGTACGGGTTTGTTCGCCCGATGCCATGCTTGTGACCCTTGGGTGTAGCATAGCCAAAAGCCCATTGCGCGCGATTCAATTTGAGCATGCATTCTCTTTTGTGACAAAGGCTTATGAGGTGTTTTTATGAGCGAAGCGAAGCATTCCCGCCTGATCATTCTGGGTTCCGGCCCTGCCGGTTACAGCGCAGCCGTTTATGCCGCCCGCGCCAACCTCAAGCCCGTTGTCATTACCGGCATACAGGCAGGTGGCCAGCTGACCACCACCGTCGAAGTCGATAACTGGCCCGGCGACGTCGAAGGCCTGACCGGGCCGGTGCTGATGGAACGCATGCAAAAACACGCCGAGCGCTTTGACACAGAGATCGTTTACGACCATATCCACACCGCCAAGTTGCAGCAGCGCCCGTTCGAACTCATCGGCGACAGCGGCACCTACACCTGCGATGCGCTGATTATTGCCACCGGCGCCTCGGCGCAATACCTGGGGCTGCCATCGGAAGAGGCGTTTGCCGGCAAAGGGGTTTCGGCCTGCGCCACCTGCGACGGTTTCTTCTACCGCAATCAGGTAGTCGCGGTGGTCGGCGGCGGCAACACCGCCGTTGAAGAAGCACTGTACCTGTCGAACATCGCCAAAGAGGTCCACCTGATTCACCGGCGCGACAAATTGCGCTCGGAGAAGATCCTTCAGGACAAACTCTTCGAAAAAGCGGCCAACGGCAATATCCGCCTGCACTGGAACCAGAATCTGGATGAAGTCCTGGGCGATGCCAGCGGCGTGACCGGCGCCCGTCTGCGGGACAGCCACACGGGTCAAACCAGCGAGTTGCCACTGACGGGTGTATTCATCGCCATCGGCCACAAGCCCAATACAGACCTGTTTCAGGGCCAATTGAACATGCGTGACGGCTACCTGCTGGTCAAGGGCGGCAGCGAAGGCGATGCCACTTCCACGGAAATCGAAGGCGTGTTCGCCGCGGGCGACGTGGCCGACCATGTTTATCGCCAGGCCGTCACGTCTGCCGGGGCCGGCTGCATGGCCGCACTGGATGCCGAGAAATACCTCGACGACATTCCTGTCGTTTGACGGCAAACTTCACGGTGGGCCCAACCGCCCGCCACCGCCCTCCCCTTCTGCAAGCCCGGATGCCATGCTGACTTGGTTACAACGCAATACCCTGACCTTCCCGCCGCTGGAAAAAGCCATGCGCGATCCCAACGGATTGCTGGCTGCGGGCGGCGACCTCTCCGCTGATCGTCTGATCCAGGCCTATCGCCACGGCTGCTTTCCGTGGTTTTCGGAAGGCCAGCCGATTCTCTGGTGGTCGCCGGACCCGCGCACCGTTCTATTTCCCGACGAACTGCACGTCTCGCGCAGCCTGAACAAATTGCTGCGACAACAACGTTATCAAGTGACCTTCGATCGGGATTTTGCCTCGGTCATTGGTGCCTGTGCCGCACCCCGGGAGTACGCCGACGGCACCTGGATCACCGACGCGATGCAGACCGCCTACCTCGAGTTGCACAAACGCGGTTACGCGCATTCAGTGGAAGTCTGGGACCAGGGCGAACTGGTCGGCGGGCTCTACGGCCTGGCGATGGGGCAACTGTTTTTTGGCGAGTCCATGTTCAGTCGAGCCGATAATGCGTCGAAATATGGCTTTGCCACACTGGTGCGACATCTGAAAGACTCGGGTTTCGTGCTGATCGATTGCCAGATGCCTACCGACCATCTGCACAGTCTCGGCGCCCGGGCGATTCCCCGCCGCGAGTTTGCCGGCTACCTTGCGCAGCATCTGGATCAACCCAGCCGTGCCACCTGGGTTTGCTGAGCGACTTTTGCGCGTGTGGCTTACACTTAATTCAAAGCTTATCCCCGAGGGTTGATCATGACCGAGTTGGCGCGTTTGAAGTTCTATGCCACTCAGCCCCACTCTTGCAGTTATCTGCCGGAGGAGCAGGCCACGACCTTGTTCCTCGACCCTAGTCAGCCCATGGATGTGCATGTCTACGCAGACCTGTCGGAAATGGGTTTCCGTCGTAGCGGCGATCATCTCTACCGTCCCCATTGCCAGAATTGCAATGCCTGCGTCCCGGCACGCATTCCTGTGGCGCAGTTTTCACCCAACCGTCAGCAAAAACGCATTTTCAAACGCAACGTTGACCTGAAAGTGCGCCCGGCCAAACCCGGGTTCAGTGAAGAGTATTTCGATCTCTATCAGCGCTACATCGAACAGCGGCATGCCGATGGCGATATGTACCCGCCGAGTCGCGATCAGTTTTCGACGTTCCTGGTACGTGACCTGCCGTTTTCCCGATTCTACGAGTTCCGCCTCGACGGACGGCTGCTGGCCGTCGCCGTCACTGACTTGCTGCCCAACGGTCTGTCGGCGGTTTATACGTTTTACGAGCCCGCCGAAGAACGTCGTAGCCTGGGGCGCTACGCGATCCTTTGGCAAATCGCCGAAGCCCGGCGCCTGGGGCTGGAAGCGGTCTACCTCGGCTACTGGATCAAAAACTGCAAAAAAATGAGCTACAAGACCCAATATCGACCTATCGAACTGCTGATTAATCAGCGCTGGGTCATCCTGAACTAGAGCAGCCCCTAAACCCCTTGGCTTAAACCCCCTTTTTCGGGCACAATGCACGCCGCTTTTGCCTGGCGCAGTTGCACCGGGCCATTCATTGGACACCGAGGGCTTTACTGCATGTCGAAAGAAGACAGCTTCGAAATGGAAGGCACTGTCGTCGACACCCTGCCCAACACCATGTTTCGTGTGGAGTTGGAAAATGGGCACGTCGTAACCGCGCATATTTCCGGCAAGATGCGCAAGAACTACATCCGTATTCTTACCGGTGACAAAGTGCGCGTCGAGCTGACGCCCTATGACTTGAGCAAAGGGCGCATCACTTACCGCGCTCGCTAATCAAGTCAATACAAGACGCCCGGTTTATGCCGGGCGTTTTTGTTTGTCCAGGATTTGTAGGCCGCACCCGGTCAATGTGGGAGCGGGCTTGCCCGCGAAGACGGCGGCACATTCAACATTGATGCAAGCTGAGCCACCGCTTTCGCGAGCAAGCCCGCTCCCACAAGGGATTTGAGAGTTTCTTCAAGACAGCAAAAAGGCGCCTTTCGGCGCCTTTTGCTTTGTTGCGGTAAACGTCAGGCCATTTCAGCCGTGGTCTCGAACTCGAAGGTCAACTCGCCATCCTTCAGGTCGATATGAACCACGCCGCCATGGTCGGCCAGTTCGCCAAAGAGGATCTCTTCGGCCAGCGGACGCTTGATCTTGTCCTGGATCAAACGCGCCATTGGTCGAGCGCCCATTGCCGTGTCGTAGCCACCCGCGGCCAGCCAGCTGCGCGCCGCGTCCGTCACTTCCAGCTGCACACGCTTGTCTTCCAGCTGCGCCTGAAGCTCGGTAAGGAACTTGTCCACCACGCTCTTGATGACCTCATGGCTGAGGCGACCAAACTGGATAATGGTGTCCAGACGGTTACGGAATTCCGGCGTGAAGCTCTTCTTGATCACTTCCATCGCATCGGACGAGTGGTCCTGATGGGTGAAACCGATCGAAGCACGGGCTGCGGTTTCGGCACCGGCGTTGGTCGTCATGATGACGATCACGTTACGGAAATCCGCCTTGCGCCCGTTGTTATCGGTCAGCGTACCGTGGTCCATGACCTGCAACAGCAGGTTGAAGACTTCCGGATGCGCCTTCTCGATCTCATCGAGCAACAGCACGCAATGAGGCTGCTTGGTGATGGCTTCGGTCAGCAGACCGCCCTGATCGAACCCGACATAGCCAGGAGGTGCACCGATCAGACGCGATACGGTGTGGCGCTCCATGTACTCGGACATGTCGAAGCGAACCAGTTCAATCCCCAACGCCTTGGCCAACTGACGCGCCGCTTCGGTTTTACCGACACCGGTAGGCCCTGCGAACAGGAACGAACCGACAGGCTTGTCAGGCGACTTGAGACCGGCGCGGGACAGTTTGATCGCAGTCGACAGCGAGTCGATCGCGGCATCCTGACCAAAGACCGTCAGCTTCAGGTCACGCTCAAGGTTACGCAGCAGCTCTTTGTCGGAGCTTGTGACGTGTTTTGGCGGAATCCGCGCGATTTTCGCGACGATATCCTCAACCTGCGCCACTTCAATGCGTTTTACGCGCTTCTCGATTGGCTGCAGACGCTGATAGGCGCCCGCCTCGTCGATGACGTCGATGGCCTTGTCCGGCATGTGCCGGTCGTTGATATAACGCGAGGCCAGTTCAGCAGCGGCGCGCAGGGCTTCATCGCTGTATTCGATGTTGTGGTGCGCTTCGAAACGACCTTTGAGGCCGCGCAGGATGCCGATGGTGTCTTCCACCGACGGCTCCGACACATCGACCTTCTGGAAGCGCCGGGCCAGGGCACGGTCCTTCTCGAAGATCCCGCGAAATTCCTGGAACGTGGTCGAACCGATGCAACGGATATCACCGGATGACAGCAGCGGCTTGAGCAGGTTCGAGGCATCCATGACGCCACCGGATGCGGCACCCGCACCGATGATGGTGTGGATTTCATCGATGAACAGAATCGCCTGCGGACGTTTTTTCAGCTCATTGAGCAGCGCCTTGAAGCGCTTCTCGAAATCGCCGCGGTATTTGGTCCCGGCCAGCAAGGCCCCCAGATCGAGGGAATACACCACGCTGTTGGCCAACAGGTCCGGCACCTGGTTGTCGACAATGCGTTTGGCCAGGCCTTCGGCAATCGCGGTTTTACCCACGCCCGCCTCGCCCACCAACAGCGGATTGTTCTTGCGGCGACGCGCCAGAATCTGCGCGACACGCTCGACTTCCAGCTCACGGCCTACCAACGGATCGATACGACCCTGGCGCGCGAGTTCATTGAGGTTGCTGGCATAAGCATCCAGAGGATTGCCTGAAGATGAAGACTCACCGCCCTCGTCGTCCTGCATATCTTGCTCACCTTCAGAGTGATCGCCATGCCCCGGCACTTTGGAAATGCCATGAGCGATGTAGTTGACGACATCGATGCGCGCAACGCTCTGCTGTTTCAGCAGGAACACTGCCTGACTCTCTTGCTCACTGAAGATCGCAACCAGCACGTTGGCGCCAGTCACTTCGCGTTTGCCCGAGCTCTGTACGTGAAAGACAGCACGCTGCAGAACACGCTGGAAGCCCAGGGTTGGCTGGGTTTCACGATCCTCGTCATGAACGGGGATCAATGGCGTCGTGGAGTCGATGAACTCCTGCAGATCATGCTTGAGTTTGTCGAGGTTTGCGCCGCAGGCACGCAAAACGGTGGCGGCAGCCTCATTGTCCAATAGGGCCAGCAGGAGATGCTCGACGGTCATGAATTCATGACGCTTCGAACGAGCCTCCTTGAAGGCAAGATTGAGGGTGACTTCGAGCTCGCGGTTTAACATAGCTTCACCTCATACCCAAGTGGTCGGCGATTAACCGTCCTTCTCGATTTCACAGAGTAGCGGATGCTGGCTTTCCCTGGCGTACTGGTTGACCTGCATGGCCTTCGTCTCGGCGATGTCGCGGGTAAACACTCCACATACTGCCCGTCCTTCTGTGTGGACGGCCAGCATGACCTTGGTCGCCAGCTCGCGATTCAGGTTAAAAAACACCTCGAGCACTTCGACGACGAAATCCATCGGTGTGTAGTCATCGTTGAACAAAACCACCTTGTACATCGGCGGCGCCTGTAAAGCAGGCTTAGCCTCCTGAACAGCAATGCCTGCGGAATCGTCGTCGTGTACCTCCGGGTGATCTTTTTGGAGAGTCGGGCGATCCTGATTGAATGTTAGTCGAATCTGGCTGATTGCATGCATGGAAAGAAAGGTTCGTCAGTTGTGCAAATACAGTGGTGGGGGCGGCCAACGTCGTTTTCAACTCCGACTGCCTGGTCACCTTGACTATCGGCAGAACGGTGTTACAACCAATAGAGCCCACAGTGGGTAAAAAAGGTCCGCGGAGTCAATCTTATTTCTGAGAAATGACTGCGGATGAACTGGATGATACTCCAGTGATGGAGTCTGTTGCAGAGGGATATGAGCATGGCAGTCGGCAAGGTCAAGTGGTTCAACAATGCCAAGGGGTATGGCTTCATCAACGAGGAAGGCAAGGACGAAGACCTCTTCGCCCACTACTCGGCGATTGACATGGACGGCTATAAAACCCTGAAAGCCGGACAGGCCGTGACCTTTGAGATCATCCAGGGTCCAAAGGGTCTGCATGCGGTTAAAATAGAAGACACTGCAGCCAAGGCAGCAGCAGCCTCCACCGCCGCCAATTCACAAGAAACCGAATTGACCTGACACACCGATCATCCAGTCATAAAAAACCGCCCAGCTCAATCACTTGAGTCGGGCGGTTTTTTGTTACATCTGAATTCGCTTACATGTGCGAGATCAGTGCATCACCAAACGCCGAAGAAGACAGCAGCTTCGCGCCTTCCATCAAACGGTGGAAGTCATAGGTCACGGTCTTGGCCGAAATCGCGCCGTTGGTGCCCTTGATGATCAGATCAGCGGCCTCGGTCCAGCCCATGTGACGCAGCATCATCTCTGCAGACAGGATCAGCGAGCCCGGGTTGACCTGGTCCTTGCCGGCGTACTTCGGCGCAGTACCGTGGGTCGCTTCGAACATGGCGATGGTGTCGGACAGGTTGGCACCTGGCGCGATACCGATACCGCCCACTTCGGCCGCCAGGGCGTCGGAGAGGTAGTCACCGTTCAGGTTCAGGGTCGCGATGACGTCGTACTCGGCCGGGCGCAGCAGGATCTGCTGCAGCATGGCGTCGGCGATGGCGTCCTTGACGACAACGTTCTTGCCGGTTTTCGGGTTTTTGAACTGCATCCACGGACCGCCGTCGAGCAGGGTCGCGCCGAACTCTTCAGCGGCCACTTCGTAGGCCCATTCCTTGAAGGCACCTTCGGTGAACTTCATGATGTTGCCTTTGTGCACGATGGTCAGCGAGTCGCGGTCGTTGTCGACCACGTACTGCAGGGCCTTGCGCGCAAGACGCTTGGTGCCTTGCAGGGAAACCGGCTTGACGCCGATACCGCAGTTTTCGTCGAAACGGATCTTGGTAACGCCCATTTCTTCTTTAAGGAACTTGATGACCTTGGTCGCTTCCGGCGAACCGGCTTTCCACTCGATACCGGCATAAATGTCTTCCGAGTTCTCACGGAAGATCGTCATGTCGACGTCGCCTGGCTTCTTGACCGGGCTAGGCACGCCTTCGAACCAGCGCACCGGGCGCAGGCACACATACAGATCGAGTTGCTGACGCAGGGCCACGTTCAGCGAACGGATGCCGCCGCCGACCGGGGTGGTCAGAGGGCCCTTGATGGAAACCACGTAATCCTTGACCGCGTCCAGGGTTTCCTGAGGTAGCCAGGTGTCCTGATCGTAAACCTGAGTCGCTTTCTCCCCGGCATAGACTTCCATCCAGGAAATTTTGCGATCACCGCCGTAAGCCTTCTTAACAGCAGCATCGACAACCTTGATCATGACCGGGCTGATATCAACGCCAATACCATCGCCTTCGATGAAGGGGATGATCGGGTTGTTAGGAACATTGAGAGAATGGTCCGCATTGACGGTGATTTTGTCGCCGACGGCTGGAACCTGAATCTTCTTGTATCCCATGCTGAACTCCATTGTTTGGATTGAACATCTGGCTTCGTTCGAGCGTACCCCAGTTAAATCGGCACGCAAACCCTATGTTCCATCCATCTGCCGCAAAGCTACACAGTTCACGGCGTACAAGCCTGAAAGCAAAGGGAAAAGCGCCAAACTCAAGCACGGTGCAAGACTCTACGCCCCGTGCTCCCCTGCGACCTTTAGACCAATGGACGAGAATCGTTGTGTGTGAACCATCGGCAGATTGCCAGCTACCTATGTATAATGCCGGCCGCTGACCACAGAGTCACGACGGCCGACCTTTCTATTACGAGGCTTTAGGCCTGAAAAAGCCGGACTGTTACCGCAGTCCACCCGCTTGACGCTCGACTGATGCACCCAACATCACCGCGAAGAAACCTCGACATTCGGCTCATGGATGACTTTGAACGAACGCGCTTACCCGGCGCCCCTCGAGTTTTTCTGCGCACGCTTTAGCAAAGAAGAGAGAGTTAATCCGAATATGCCCACCCGCTCGAAGATCATCTATACCTTCACCGACGAAGCTCCCGCCCTCGCCACCTATTCACTGTTGCCTATCGTAGAGGCCTTCACCGCCTCCGCTGATATCGCCGTGGAAACCCGCGATATCTCTCTTGCAGGGCGCATCCTGGCCAGCTTCCCCGAGCAATTGGGTGACAAAGCCGTAGCCGACCACCTCGCCGAACTGGGCGACCTGGCCGTTACGCCTGAAGCCAACATCATCAAGCTGCCGAACATCAGCGCCTCGGTTCCGCAGCTGCAAGCCGCGATCAAGGAACTGCAAGCCCAGGGCTTCGCACTGCCGGACTACCCGGAAACAGTGACCAGCGACGCCGACAAGCTCGCCAAGTCGCGCTACGACAAGATCAAGGGCAGCGCCGTTAACCCGGTCCTGCGCGAGGGCAACTCCGATCGTCGTGCCCCGCTGTCGGTCAAGAACTACGCGCGTAAACACCCGCACAAAATGGGCGCCTGGGCTGCGGACTCCAAGTCGCACGTAGCGCACATGAGCACCGGCGATTTCTACGGCAGCGAAAAAGCTGCCCTGATCGACGCCGCTGACGCCGTCAAAATCGAACTGATCGCTCAAGACGGCACCACCACCGTCCTGAAAGAAAAAACCACCGTGCAAGCCGGTGAGATCCTCGATTGCGCGGTCATGAGCAAAAACGCTCTGCGCAGCTTCATCGCCGCCGAGATCGAAGACGCCAAGCAAAAAGGCGTGCTGCTGTCGGTTCACCTCAAAGCCACCATGATGAAGGTCTCCGACCCGATCATGTTCGGCCAGATCGTTGCCGAGTTCTACAAAGACGCACTGGCCAAGCACGCTGACGTGCTGGCACAGATCGGCTTCAACCTGAACAACGGCATCGGCGACCTGTACGCTCGCATCAAGGCTTTGCCTGCCGAGCAGCAAGCTCAGATCGAAGCGGACATCCAGGCGGTCTACGCCGTTCGTCCGTCGTTGGCCATGGTCAACTCCGACAAAGGCATCACCAACCTGCACGTGCCGAGCGACGTCATCGTCGACGCCTCGATGCCAGCGATGATCCGTGACTCCGGCAAGATGTGGGGCACCGACGGTCAGCTGCACGACACCAAGGCAGTGATTCCGGATCGCTGCTACGCGACCATCTACCAGGCGGTGATCGAAGACTGCAAGCTGCACGGCGCCTTCGATCCGACCACCATGGGCAGCGTGCCGAACGTTGGCCTGATGGCGAAAAAAGCTGAAGAGTACGGCTCCCACGACAAGACCTTCCAGATCAAGGCCAACGGCGTGGTTCGGGTTTCCGACGGCGCTGGTCGCACCCTGCTAGAACAGTCGGTTGAAGCCGGCGACATCTTCCGCATGTGCCAGACCAAAGACGCGCCGATCCAGGACTGGGTCAAACTGGCCGTCAACCGTGCTCGCGCCAGCAGCACCCCGGCGATTTTCTGGCTGGACCCAATGCGCGCTCACGACGGCGTAGTGATCGAGAAAGTTCAGGCTTACCTGAAGGATCACGACACCTCCGGCCTGGACATCCGCATCATGGCGCCAGTCGACGCGATGAAGTTCACCCTGGACCGCACTCGCGAAGGCCTCGACACCATTTCGGTGACTGGCAACGTACTGCGCGACTACCTGACTGACCTGTTCCCGATCATGGAACTGGGCACCAGCGCCAAGATGCTGTCGATCGTTCCGCTGATGAATGGCGGCGGCCTGTTTGAAACCGGCGCTGGCGGTTCGGCACCGAAGCACGTTCAGCAGCTGCTGGAAGAGAACTTCCTGCGCTGGGATTCCCTGGGTGAGTTCCTGGCACTGGCCGCTTCCCTTGAGCATCTGGGTGTTACTTATAACAACCCTAAAGCCCTGGTTTTGGCCAAGACCCTGGATCAGGCCACCGGCCAGTTCCTGGACAACAACAAGTCGCCATCGCGCAAAGTCGGCAACATCGACAACCGCGGCAGCCACTTCTACCTGGCGCTGTACTGGGCCCAGGCCCTGGCCGCCCAGACTGAAGACACTGCACTGCAAGCGCAGTTCGGCCAACTGGCCAAGACCCTGACCGAGAACGAAGCAACCATCGTTGCCGAGCTCAACGCCGTTCAGGGCAAGCCAGTGGACATCGGCGGTTACTACCACGCCAATGCCGAGCTGATCAGCAAGGCCATGCGCCCAAGCAACACCTTCAACACCGCGATCGCCGCGCTGGTTTAAGGCTGTAAGGCTGCAAAGAAGCCCCGGCCCAGTGCCGGGGTTTCTGTTTGTGGCCTTCAATGTGAACACGGGAAAAATGTGGGAGCGGGCTTGCTCGCGAATGCGGTTTATCATTCAACCTCTCTATCGACTGACCCACCGCTTTCGCGAGCAAGCCCGCCCCACATTGACCGCATACCAACATTTAAATCGAGGAAGTCCTATGGATTGGCTACCCCGCATCACCGTCGCCACCATCGTCGAAGACAACGGCCGCTTCCTGATGGTCGAAGAAACCAAGCACGGACGAACGGTACTCAACCAACCGGCCGGCCACCTCGACCCGGACGAAACCCTGATCGAAGCCGCCGTGCGCGAAACGCTGGAAGAAACCGGCTGGGACGTCGAGCCGACGGGCGTCGTGGGCATTTACCTTTACACTGCGCCCAGCAACGGAGTGACCTACCAGCGAGTGTGCTTCACCGCAAAACCGGTCAAACATCACCCCGACTATCAGCTGGACGACGGCATTGTCGGCGCGAAATGGCTAACCCGTGACGAACTGCTGGCACAGCGCGCAAACTGGCGCAGTGAGTTAATCATCCGCTGTATCGATGATTATCTGGACGGCAAACACTTCGGCCTCGAACTGATCCGCCCTTCTCTTTAGCCTTGCGGGCTCCGGCCTGTTAGAATCGCGTCCTTTTTCAAGACACTCATTGAATCCCTATGCGTGATCCAGCCCCTTCTGACACACAAAAGAAGCGCGTCATTGTCGGCATGTCCGGCGGCGTGGACTCTTCCGTTTCCGCTCTCCTGCTGATCGAGCAGGGTTATGAGGTGGAAGGCCTGTTCATGAAGAACTGGGAAGAAGACGATGGAACGGAATACTGCACCGCCATGGATGACCTGGCGGACGCCCAGGCCGTGTGCGACAAGATTGGCATCAAGCTGCACACCGCCAACTTCGCCGCCGAGTACTGGGACAACGTGTTCGAGCACTTCCTGGCCGAATACAAGGCCGGCCGCACGCCGAACCCGGACATCCTCTGCAACCGCGAAATCAAGTTCAAGGCGTTCCTCGACTACGCCATGATGCTCGGCGCCGACCTGATCGCCACCGGTCACTACGTGCGTCGCCGCGATATCGATGGCCGCACCGAACTGCTCAAGGGCCTGGACCCGAACAAGGACCAGAGCTACTTCCTGCACGCCGTCGGCGGTGAACAGATCGCCAAGACCCTGTTCCCGGTCGGCGAGCTGGAAAAACCCGAAGTGCGCGCGATTGCTGAGAAACACGACCTGGCCACCGCGAAGAAAAAGGACTCCACCGGGATCTGCTTTATCGGCGAACGCCGCTTCAGCGACTTCCTCAAGCAATACCTGCCAGCCCAACCGGGCGAGATCAAGACCACCGAAGGTGAAGTCATCGGCCGTCACCACGGCTTGATGTACCACACCATCGGCCAGCGTCAGGGCCTGGGTATCGGCGGTTTGAAAGACGCTGGTGACGAGCCGTGGTACGTGCTGATCAAGGACCTGGAACACAACGAGCTGATCGTTGGCCAGGGCAATGATCACCCATACCTGTTCTCCCGCGCCCTGCTCGCCTCGGACATCTATTGGGTCAATCCGATCGATTTGACCGAGCCGCGCCGGTTGACCGCGAAAGTTCGTTATCGCCAAAGCGATCAGCCCTGCACGCTGGAAAAAACCGCCACCGGTTACCGTGCGACCTTCGATGACCCGCAACGCGCGGTCACCCCAGGCCAGTCCGTGGTGTTTTACGACGGCGAAATCTGCCTCGGCGGCGGCGTGATCGAAATTGCCGAACCGTGGACGAGCAAGGGTACTTCTCAAGGCGAGCAGCAATGAACCCGACTCAGGAGCAACTGACGGCGCTGGGCGGCGTATTTCTCGCCGCCGTACTGGTCGACAAGATTGCCAAGACCGGCCAGACCACCGAAGCCGGACTGACCTGCATGCTCGGCAGCCTGCTGATTCGTGATCCCAAGGACACTCTTGAAGTCTACGGCGGTGACGACATCAATCTGCGTGAAGGTTACCGGGCGCTGATCGGCGCGCTGGAGCGCGACCCCAGCACCCTTCAGCGCGAACCGCTGCGCTATGCGCTGGCGATGCTCGGCCTGGAGCGTCAACTGGCCAAGCGCGACGACATGCTGGACGAGATCGGCAAGCGTCTGCCGCAGATTCAGTCCCAGGTCGAGCACTTCGGCCCGGCTCACGAAAACGTGATCGCGGCCTGCGGCGCGCTGTATCAGGACACCCTGAGTACCTTGCGCCAGCGGATTCAGGTCCACGGCGACATGCGCAACCTGCAGCAACCGAGCAATGCCTCGAAGATCCGCGCCCTGTTGCTGGCCGGGATTCGTTCGGCACGCCTGTGGCGGCAGCTGGGCGGCCACCGCTGGCAGTTGGTGATCAGTCGTCGCAAATTGCTTAAAGAGCTTTACCCGCTGATGCGCAGCAGCTGAATCGCGCCCGCAACACCGTTTTGTAGTCTGTAACGCGTAATACGCTGGTCAGTTGGCAACGGACCGGCGGATTTTTTCATGTATGATACGCGCCCCATTTCGTTGCCCGACTGTCCGAGAACACCCCATGCAGCTCTCTTCGCTCACTGCGGTTTCCCCTGTTGACGGCCGCTACGCCGGCAAAACCCAGGCCCTGCGCCCAATTTTCAGCGAATACGGTCTGATCCGTGCTCGCGTTCTGGTTGAAGTGCGCTGGCTCCAGCGCCTGGCCGCTCACCCTGCCATCAGCGAAGTGCCGGCGTTCTCCGCCGAAGCCAACGCGGTGTTGAACACCCTGGCGGAAAACTTCTCTCTGGAGCACGCCGAGCGCGTCAAAGAGATCGAGCGCACCACCAACCACGACGTCAAAGCCATCGAATACCTGCTCAAAGAGCAAGCGGCCAAGCTGCCGGAACTGGCCAACGTCAGCGAGTTCATCCACTTTGCCTGCACCAGCGAGGACATCAACAACCTGTCCCACGCCCTGATGCTGCGTGAAGGCCGTGATGACGTGATGCTGCCGCTGATGCGCCAGACCGCCGAAGCTATCCGCGAACTGGCCATCCGTTTCGCTGACGTGCCAATGCTTTCGCGCACCCACGGCCAACCGGCGTCGCCAACCACCCTGGGCAAAGAATTGGCGAACGTGGTTTACCGCCTGGAGCGTCAAATCGCTCAAGTCGCTGCCGTTCCGCTGCTGGGCAAGATCAACGGCGCTGTTGGCAACTACAACGCTCACCTGTCGGCCTATCCTGAGATCGACTGGGAAGCCAACGCCCGCGCCTTCATCGAAGACGAGCTGGGCCTGGGCTTCAACCCGTACACCACGCAGATCGAACCGCACGACTACATCGCCGAGCTGTTCGACGCGATCGCCCGCTTCAACACCATCCTGATCGACTTCGACCGCGACATCTGGGGCTACATCTCCCTGGGTTATTTCAAACAGCGCACCATCGCTGGCGAAATCGGTTCGTCGACCATGCCGCACAAGGTCAACCCGATCGACTTCGAAAACTCCGAAGGCAACCTGGGTATCGCCAACGCACTGTTCCAGCACCTGGCGAGCAAACTGCCGATTTCCCGCTGGCAGCGCGACCTGACCGACTCCACCGTCCTGCGCAACCTCGGTGTCGGCTTCGCCCACAGCGTGATCGCGTACGAAGCCAGCCTCAAGGGCATCAGCAAGCTTGAGCTGAACGCTCAGAAGATTGCCGCTGACCTGGACGCCTGCTGGGAAGTTCTGGCCGAGCCGATCCAGACCGTCATGCGTCGCTACAACATCGAAAACCCGTACGAAAAGCTGAAAGAGTTGACCCGTGGCAAGGGCATCAGCCCTGAAGCACTGCAAACTTTCATCGACGGCCTGGACATGCCAGCCGCCGCCAAGGCCGAACTGAAGCTGCTCACCCCGGCGAACTACATCGGTAACGCTGTAGAGCAAGCCAAGCGCATCTGATCGACCGCTTTACCCGTTTGAGACGCCCGGCAGCGCCGGGCGTTTTTATTCCCGTCTGAAAAGTGCTTTTTTTCAATAGGTTACACATGAATCCTGACATTCCTCTTCAACTTCTGGGCGGTATCACTGCCCGGGAATTCCTGCGCGACTACTGGCAGAAAAAGCCGTTGCTGATTCGTCAGGCGATTCCTGATTTCGAAAGCCCGATCGACGCTGACGAACTGGCCGGCTTGGCGCTGGAAGAAGAAGTCGAATCGCGCCTGGTGATCGAGCACGGCGAGCGCCCTTGGGAATTGCGCCGCGGCCCGTTCGCCGAAGACGAATTCAGCAAATTGCCGGAGCGCGAGTGGACCCTGCTGGTTCAGGCGGTCGACCAGTTCGTGCCGGAAGTCAGTGAATTGCTGGAGCACTTCCGCTTCCTGCCGAGCTGGCGCATTGACGACGTGATGATCAGCTTCGCCGCCCCAGGTGGCAGCGTGGGTCCGCACTTCGACAACTACGACGTGTTCCTGCTGCAAGGCCACGGCAAGCGCAACTGGAAAATCGGCCAGATGTGCGATTCCGAGAGCCCGCTGCTGCAACACGCCGACCTGCGCATCCTCGCCGACTTCGAAGCCACCGACGAGTGGGTTCTGGAGCCGGGCGACATGCTGTACCTGCCACCACGCCTGGCCCATTGCGGCGTGGCCGTCGAGGATTGCATGACTTACTCTGTTGGTTTCCGCGCACCGAGCGCCGCTGAAGTACTCACGCACTTCACCGACTTCCTCAGCCAGTTCCTGCCGGACGAAGAGCGTTACACCGACGCCGACGCCCAGCCTGCGGTCGATCCACATCAGATCCAGCACGACGCCCTCGATCGCCTGAAAAGCCTGCTGGCCGAGCACATGAGCGACGAGCGCCTGTTGCTGACCTGGTTCGGCCAGTTCATGACCGAGCCGCGCTACCCGGAGCTGGTAGTTGGCCCGGAAGAAATCGAAGAAGACGACCTGCTTGCCAGCCTCGAGCAAGGCGCGGTGTTGATCCGCAATCCAAGCGCGCGCCTGGCCTGGTCCGAAGTCGATGACGACCTGCTGCTGTTCGCCAGCGGCCAGAGCCGATACTTGCCGGGCAAACTGCGCGAGTTGCTGAAAATGATTTGCGCCGCCGACGCGCTGCACGTCGACAACCTTGGCGACTGGCTCAGCGACGAAGACGGTCGCGGCCTGCTGTGTGAACTGATCAAGCAAGGAAGCCTGGGGTTTGCCGATGAATAAGATTCACGTACGTGTCGCAGACTGGCAAAAGGACAACGCCGAGATCCGGCGCATTCGTGAAGCGGTGTTCGTCGCCGAGCAGTCCGTTCCACCTGAACTGGAATGGGATGCCGATGACCAGGGCGCCGTGCATTTCCTCGCGCTCGAAGGCGACTTTCCGATTGGCACCGCCCGCCTGCTGCCCGACGGTCACGTCGGCCGGGTGTCGGTGCTCAAGGATTGGCGCGGCTTGAATGTCGGCGATGCGCTGATGCAAGCGGTGATCGGCGAAGCCGAAAAGCGCGGGCTGAAGCAGCAGATGCTGAGCGCGCAAGTACAGGCCACGGCGTTCTATGAGCGCTTGGGCTTCAGCATGGTCAGTGAGGAATTCCTGGAAGCAGGGATTCCGCATGTAGACATGGTGCGTCATTCGGTTTGAGACCGTGGCGCGCCCTTCGCGAGCAAGCCCGCCCCCACACTTGATCTGTGAACGGCACAGAGCCAATGTGGGAGCGGCCTTGCTCGCGAAGGCGATGGACAACACCACAAAACGCCCCGCCATCGACCGATGCCGGGGCGTTTTGCTGTCTACGATTCAACTTGCCCCACCCCGGGCCGACAAACTGGCAATATCAAGTGATTAAAAGTCGGAGATAACGGACATGTCCCTACGCACCCTGCTCACCACGCTGCTGCTGACCTGCAGTTTTTCGGTCATGGCCGCCACCGAGATCGTGCCCCTGAACTACCGCACAAGCACCGACATGCTGCCGATGGCGCAGGATTTCATCGGCAAGGATGGCCAGGTCAGCGCCTACGGCAACCAGCTCATCGTCAATGCAGAACAGCGCAGGATCGACGAACTTAAGGCCCTTATCGCGCAACTTGACACCGCCCCCAAGCGCCTGCTGATCACGGTCGACACCAACGAAAACAACTTTCAGGGCGATCAGGGTTACTCCGTGAACGGTGCCAAACCGAGTCAGACCCAAATCATCAATCGCAGCACCGAAAGCCGCGACGGCGGGATCCAGCAGATCCAGGCCAGCGAAGGCGCACCGGCCCTGATCCAGGTCGGTCAAAGCGTGCCGCTCACCAGCACCCAGACCGACTCCTACGGTGATTTACGCAGCCAGACCGAATACCGCAACGTGACTCAGGGTTTCTACGTCACGGCCAGCGTTACCGGCGAAATCGTTCACCTGTCGATCAGTACCAACCGTGACCGAGTTAGCCAGGAACGTCCCGATGTAGTGAACGTGCAAAGCACCGACACAACTGTCACGGGACGCCTCGGCGAGTGGATCACCCTGGCCGGCGTAAATCGCCAGACTCAGGCTGACAAACAGGCCATAACCCGCAGCTACTCGACCCAGGGACGGGATGACATGACCTTGCGGGTGAAAGTCGATACTTTGGACTAAACCACCGAAATCTGACTGATTAGTCGTATTAGACCAAAGATGTAGTGCCACAAAAAAAGCACTACAAAACGTTTGACGATCCAAAAAAGCAAAGGCATGATGGCCTCGCTCCCGCTAATCAGGGGCCCTGGCAAGGGCCTTCGAAGCGCCGTTCGCACCTACCCCGCGAGCCGCTTCGTGTCTGTACCGCCCACAAGGTGTGTTTGACGAGGTTGCCGACTGGAACGAAGTTGTCCCGAGGGACGGAAGCGTAATTAGGTAACCCGGCTCCACACTGATGTTTGCACCAAGGCCCACGACGCCCGAATGCGCTCGCCAGTTCGCCCTTACCTGCTCACTTCCCCTCGAGCCCATCGTTCATCCCGTCGCCAACCCCGCCGAATCCGACTTGACCACCTAAGCTTCTGGTCAGCGAGCAGCCTTTTACGCACCTCTAAATGCGTACTTGGCACGCAGGAATTGTCCACCCAGAACCACTTTCGATTAAAGACGCGACGAGGTTTATCTCCATGGCACTGACACGCGAACAGCAAATTGCAGCCCTCGAAAAAGATTGGGCTGAAAACCCACGCTGGAAAGGCGTGACACGCGCTTACTCCGCTGCTGACGTCGTCCGTCTGCGTGGCTCGGTTCAACCTGAGCACACCTTTGCAAAACTGGGCGCCGAAAAGCTTTGGAACCTGGTCACCCAGGGCGCCAAGCCATCCTTCCGTCCTGAGAAAGATTTCGTCAACTGCATGGGCGCCCTGACCGGCGGCCAGGCTGTGCAACAAGTCAAAGCCGGTATCCAGGCGATCTACCTGTCGGGCTGGCAAGTCGCTGCGGACAACAACTCCGCAGAATCGATGTACCCGGACCAGTCGTTGTACCCGGTGGATTCGGTTCCAACCGTGGTCAAGCGCATCAACAACTCGTTCCGTCGCGCTGACCAGATCCAGTGGAAAGCCGGTAAAGGTCCGGGCGACGAAGGCTACATCGACTACTTCGCTCCGATCGTGGCTGACGCCGAAGCCGGTTTCGGCGGCGTACTGAACGCTTACGAGCTGATGAAGAGCATGATCGAAGCAGGCGCCGCCGGCGTTCACTTCGAAGACCAACTGGCTTCCGTGAAAAAATGCGGCCACATGGGTGGCAAGGTACTGGTTCCTACCCAGGAAGCCGTTCAGAAGCTGACCGCTGCTCGCCTGGCTGCTGACGTTGCCGGCACACCGACCATCATCCTGGCTCGTACCGACGCGAACGCTGCTGACTTGCTGACTTCCGACTGCGACCCGTACGACCAGCCATTCGTGACTGGCGAACGTACCCAGGAAGGCTTCTACAAAGTGCGCGCCGGTCTGGACCAGGCGATCTCTCGCGGCCTGGCCTACGCGCCGTACGCCGACCTGATCTGGTGTGAAACCGCCAAGCCGGATCTGGACGAAGCTCGTCGCTTCGCCGAAGCGATCAAAAAGGAATACCCGGACCAACTGCTGTCGTACAACTGCTCGCCTTCCTTCAACTGGAAGAAAAACCTGGACGACGCGACCATCGCCAAGTTCCAGCGCGAACTGTCCGCCATGGGTTACAAGCACCAGTTCATCACCCTGGCCGGCATTCACAACATGTGGCACAGCATGTTCAACCTGGCGCACGACTACGCCCGCAACGACATGACTGCCTACGTGAAGCTGCAAGAGCAAGAGTTCGCTGACGCCGCCAAGGGTTACACCTTCGTGGCTCACCAGCAGGAAGTGGGCACCGGCTACTTCGACGACATGACCACCGTGATTCAAGGTGGCTCGTCTTCGGTAACCGCACTGACCGGTTCGACTGAAGAAGAACAGTTCCACTGATCTGCTTCGCCTGAACAAACGGCCGTTGCGGACCGAATAAAAAGCTAACCGCAACGCCGCACATCTGACGCCCCGACTGGTTCGGGGCGTTTTTTTGCCTGCGATTCAGCAGACACCACAGTCCCCTGTGGGAGCGAGCCTGCTCGCGAAGGCGGTTTATCATTCAACATCTCTATTGACTGACCCACCGCCTTCGCGAGCAAGCCCGCTCCCACAAGGTTCGGCGGCGACCTGAAGGAAAAACCTTGATCCAGAGCATTTTCGCGATCAGGAAAACGAGGTAAAACGACACCGCCCGCTACTTGCAGTAACGCGCATATAAGACAACTTCCCAACCATAAACCCGTTAAACAGTTTCAAAACCACCGCAAACAATATTGATTATCATTTAGCCGCAACTATGTTCGTTACATTCCCTACAAAACATTATTGATGAAATCCCGGCTAATGCCCGCAACGCATGGGCTGCGGGGCTTTGAAGAGGCGTTATGTCCTTATTCCTATAAATAATTTCGCTATAGGAATTTTACTTGCACGGTGTTTAGCCATAAAATCAGCGGGATTGATTGCTGCGACATATCGTCACTGCTTTGTTTCTTTTTCAAGCTCAGAGACCTTTGCTCTCTGTTAAGGATTACCAGCATGCCCGAAGCGACAGGACTCATGGCCCACAACTGGGGCTTTGCCATTTTCCTTCTGGGCGTCGTCGGCCTTTGCGCCTTCATGCTTGGCGTCTCCAGCCTCCTTGGGTCAAAAGCCTGGGGCCGCAGCAAAAACGAACCGTTCGAGTCCGGCATGCTACCTACAGGTGGCGCCCGCTTGCGGCTCTCAGCCAAATTCTATCTGGTCGCGATGCTCTTCGTGATCTTCGATATCGAAGCCCTTTTTCTCTTTGCCTGGTCTGTGTCCGTCCGCGAAAGCGGCTGGACCGGATTCGTCGAAGCTCTCGTTTTCATAGCAATTCTGTTGGCAGGTCTTGTCTACCTGTTCCGAGTGGGCGCCCTTGACTGGGCTCCGGAAGCTCGTCGCAAGCGGCAGGCGAAGCTGAAACAATGAGGCTTTGGCAATGCAATACAATCTCACCAGGATCGACCCCGATGCTCCTAACGAGCAGTATCCGATTGGCGAACGGGAAACCGTTTCCGATCCGTTAGAAGATCAAGTCCACAAAAACATTTTCATGGGCAAGCTCGAAGACGTGCTTAACGGCACGATCAACTGGGGGCGCAAGAACTCCCTGTGGCCGTATAACTTCGGTCTTTCGTGCTGCTACGTGGAAATGACCACCGCCTTCACGGCGCCCCACGACATCGCGCGCTTTGGCGCCGAGGTTATCCGGGCATCGCCGCGTCAGGCGGACTTCATGGTTATCGCCGGTACCTGCTTCATCAAGATGGCGCCGATCATTCAGCGTCTCTACGAGCAAATGCTCGAACCTAAATGGGTCATCTCCATGGGTTCGTGCGCCAACTCCGGTGGCATGTACGACATCTACTCCGTCGTTCAAGGGGTGGACAAGTTCCTGCCCGTGGACGTCTACGTGCCTGGCTGCCCGCCCCGCCCTGAGGCTTTCCTGCAAGGCTTGATGCTGTTGCAGGAGTCGATTGGACAGGAGCGTCGTCCGCTTTCCTGGGTCGTTGGTGATCAAGGCGTGTATCGCGCCGAGATGCCTTCCGAAAAGGAAAAGCGCCGCGAACAGCGAATCGCAGTCACCAACCTGCGCAGCCCCGACGAAGTCTGATCCAGATCTGCTTCTTTTATAGAACGAGACACTGGCTTCATTCTTTACGTTGACCGAAAGCGATAAATAACCATGACTACAGGCAGTGCTCTGTACATCCCGCCTTATAAGGCAGACGACCAGGATGTGGTCGTCGAACTGAACAACCGTTTTGGCCCCGAGGCGTTCACCGCCCAGCCTACCCGCACCGGCATGCCGGTGCTTTGGGTTGCCCGTGCCAAACTCGTCGAAGTCCTGACGTTCCTGCGCAACCTGCCCAAGCCGTACGTCATGCTCTATGACCTGCACGGCGTGGACGAGCGTCTGCGCACCAAGCGTCAAGGCCTGCCAAGCGGCGCCGACTTCACTGTGTTCTATCACTTGATGTCGATCGAACGTAATAGTGACGTAATGATCAAGGTCGCCTTGTCCGAGAGCGACCTTAGCGTGCCGACCGTTACCGGCATCTGGCCGAACGCCAACTGGTACGAGCGTGAAGTGTGGGACATGTACGGCATCAACTTTGCCGGTCACCCGCACCTGACCCGTATCATGATGCCGCCGACCTGGGAAGGTCACCCGCTGCGCAAGGACTTCCCGGCCCGCGCCACCGAGTTCGACCCGTTCACCCTGAACCTGGCCAAGCAACAGCTCGAGGAAGAAGCCGCGCGCTTCAAGCCTGAAGACTGGGGCATGAAGCGTTCCGGTCCGAACGAGGACTACATGTTCCTCAACCTCGGCCCAAACCACCCTTCGGCGCACGGTGCGTTCCGCATCATTCTGCAGCTGGACGGTGAAGAGATCGTCGACTGCGTACCGGACGTCGGCTACCACCACCGTGGTGCCGAGAAGATGGCTGAGCGTCAGTCCTGGCACAGCTTCATCCCGTACACCGACCGTATCGATTACCTCGGCGGCGTGATGAACAACCTGCCGTACGTGCTCTCGGTCGAGAAGCTGGCCGGCATCAAGGTGCCCGAGAAGGTCGACGTCATCCGCATCATGATGGCCGAGTTCTTCCGGATCACCAGCCACCTGCTGTTCCTGGGCACCTACATCCAGGACGTCGGCGCCATGACTCCGGTGTTCTTCACCTTCACCGACCGCCAGAAGGCGTACACGGTGATCGAAGCCATTACCGGTTTCCGTCTGCACCCGGCGTGGTATCGCATCGGTGGCGTCGCTCACGACCTGCCGCGCGGCTGGGAAAAACTGGTGAAAGACTTCGTCGAGTGGATGCCAAAGCGTCTGGACGAATACCAGAAAGCCGCCCTGGACAACAGCATCCTCAAAGGCCGGACCATCGGCGTTGCCGCCTATAACACCAAAGAAGCCTTCGAATGGGGCGTCACCGGTGCAGGCTTGCGTTCGACCGGTTGCGATTTCGACCTGCGTAAAGCCCGTCCATACTCCGGCTACGAGAACTTCGAGTTCGAAGTGCCGCTGGCGGCCAACGGCGATGCCTACGACCGTTGCATCGTGCGCGTCGAAGAAATGCGCCAGAGCATCAAGATCATCGAGCAGTGCATGCGCAACATGCCGGAAGGCCCGTACAAGGCGGATCACCCGCTGACCACGCCGCCGCCGAAAGAGCGCACGCTGCAGCACATCGAGACCCTGATCACGCACTTCCTGCAAGTTTCGTGGGGCCCGGTCATGCCGGCCAACGAATCCTTCCAGATGATCGAAGCGACCAAGGGCATCAACAGTTATTACCTGACGAGCGATGGCGGCACCATGAGCTACCGCACCCGGATTCGTACCCCAAGCTTCCCGCACTTGCAGCAGATCCCTTCGGTGATCAAAGGCAGCATGGTCGCGGACTTGATTGCGTACCTGGGTAGTATCGATTTCGTTATGGCCGACGTGGACCGCTAAGCATGAACAGCACGCTTATCCAGACAGACCGTTTCGCCCTGAGCGAAACCGAGCGCTCGGCCATCGAGCACGAGCTGCATCACTACGAAGACCCGCGCGCGGCGTCGATCGAAGCCTTGAAGATCGTCCAGAAGGAACGTGGTTGGGTGCCTGACGGCGCGCTCTACGCCATCGGCGAGATTCTCGGCATCCCGGCGAGCGACGTTGAAGGTGTGGCCACGTTCTACAGCCAGATCTTCCGTCAACCCGTCGGCCGCCACATCATTCGCGTCTGCGACAGCATGGTCTGCTACATCGGCGGCCATGAATCCGTGGTCAGCGAGATCCAGAGCAATCTGGGCATCGGCCTGGGTCAGACCACCGCCGACGGTCGTTTCACCCTGCTGCCGGTCTGCTGCCTCGGCAACTGCGACAAGGCGCCGGCGTTGATGATCGACGACGACACATTCGGTGATGTGCAGCCTGCCGGCGTTGCCAAATTGCTCGAGGGCTACGTATGACCCTGACTTCCTTCGGTCCTGCCAACCGCATCAAGCGTTCGGCCGAGACTCACCCGCTCACCTGGCGTCTGCGTGACGATGGCGAAGCCGTCTGGCTCGACGAGTACCAGGCCAAGAACGGTTACGCCGCTGCGCGCAAGGCCTTCGCCGACATGGCGCAGGACGACATCGTCCAGACCGTGAAAGACGCCGGCCTCAAAGGTCGCGGCGGTGCAGGCTTCCCCACGGGCGTGAAGTGGGGCCTGATGCCCAAGGACGAATCCATCAACATCCGCTACCTGCTGTGCAACGCGGATGAAATGGAGCCGAACACCTGGAAAGACCGCATGCTGATGGAGCAACTGCCCCATCTGCTGATCGAAGGCATGCTGATCAGTGCTCGCGCGCTGAAAACCTACCGTGGCTACATCTTCCTGCGTGGCGAATACACCACCGCCGCCAAGCACCTGAACCGTGCCGTGGAAGAAGCCAAGGCCGCGGGCCTGTTGGGCAAGAACATCCTGGGCAGCGGCTTCGATTTCGAGCTGTTCGTCCACACCGGCGCCGGGCGTTACATCTGCGGTGAAGAAACCGCACTGATCAACTCCCTCGAAGGCCGCCGCGCCAACCCGCGCTCCAAGCCACCCTTCCCTGCCGCCGTTGGCGTGTGGGGCAAGCCGACCTGCGTGAACAACGTTGAAACCCTGTGCAACGTGCCGGCGATCATTGCCGACGGCGTGGACTGGTACAAATCGTTGGCCCGCGAAGGCAGCGAAGACATGGGCACCAAGCTCATGGGCTTCTCCGGCAAGGTCAAGAACCCCGGCCTGTGGGAATTGCCATTCGGCGTCACCGGTCGCGAGTTGTTCGAAGACTACGCCGGCGGCATGCGCGACGGTTACAAGCTCAAGTGCTGGCAGCCAGGCGGCGCCGGTACCGGCTTCCTGTTGCCGGAACACCTGGACGCACAAATGTACGCCGGCGGCATCGCCAAAGTGGGCACCCGCATGGGTACCGGCCTGGCCATGGCGGTGGACGACAGCGTCAACATGGTGTCCTTGCTGCGCAACATGGAAGAGTTCTTCTCCCGCGAATCCTGCGGCTTCTGCACCCCGTGCCGTGACGGTCTGCCATGGAGCGTCAAGCTTCTGCGCGCGATCGAGAACGGTGAAGGGCAAGCCGGTGATATCGAGACCCTGCTGGGTCTGGTCGGTTTCCTCGGCCCGGGCAAGACGTTCTGTGCTCACGCACCGGGCGCCGTGGAGCCGTTGGGCAGCGCAATCAAATACTTCCGCCATGAGTTCGAAGCCGGCATCGCGCCTACCAGCGCCGTCGTCCCGCCTCTGGCAAGGCCGATCGTAGTCGGCGCTTAACGCTTTAAAAAGGCGAAGGGTCCGTGCCCTTCGCCTTTCGTTCGATGACGCCTTTTATGGGCTGTTTGGATTCGGACGAACAACAAGATTCCATTAGCCACGCCCGCTGACACCGGGCCAACGAAGAACTTTGAACCATGGCCACTATCCACGTAGACGGCAAAGAGCTCGAAGTCGATGGGGCAGACAACCTGTTACAGGCATGTCTGTCGCTAGGCCTCGATATCCCTTATTTCTGCTGGCACCCCGCCCTTGGCAGTGTTGGCGCTTGCCGCCAGTGCGCGGTCAAGCAGTACACCGATGAGAACGACAAGCGTGGTCGGATCGTCATGTCCTGCATGACCCCCGCCACCGACGGCAGCTGGATCTCCATCGACGACGAAGAAGCGAAAGTGTTTCGTGCCAGCGTCGTTGAATGGCTGATGACCAACCACCCCCACGACTGCCCGGTCTGTGAGGAAGGCGGTCACTGCCACCTGCAAGACATGACGGTGATGACCGGCCACAACGAGCGCCGTTATCGCTTCACCAAGCGTACCCACCAGAACCAGCAACTGGGCCCGTTCATTTCCCACGAAATGAACCGCTGCATCGCTTGCTACCGCTGCGTGCGCTTCTATAAGGACTACGCCGGCGGCACCGACCTCGGTGTATTCGGCGCCCACGACAACGTGTACTTCGGTCGCGTTGAAGACGGCACCCTGGAAAGCGAGTTCTCCGGCAACCTCACCGAGGTCTGCCCGACCGGTGTGTTCACCGACAAGACTCACTCCGAGCGCTACAACCGCAAGTGGGACATGCAGTTCTCGCCGAGCATCTGCCATGGCTGCTCCAGCGGTTGCAACATTTCCCCGGGCGAGCGTTACGGTGAACTGCGTCGCATCGAAAACCGTTTCAACGGTTCGGTGAACCAGTATTTCCTGTGCGACCGTGGCCGTTTCGGCTATGGCTACGTCAACCGCAAGGATCGCCCACGTCAGCCACTGCTGGCCAATGGCGCCAAGCTGACGCTCGACGAAGCGCTGGATAAAGCCGCTGATTTGCTGCGCGGTCGCAATATCGTCGGTATCGGCTCGCCCCGTGCCAGCCTCGAAAGCAACTACGCGTTGCGCGAACTGGTCGGCGCCGAGCACTTCTACTCCGGTATCGAAGCGACCGAGCTGGAACGCATTCGTCTGGTCATGCAGGTGCTCAAAGACAGCCCGCTGCCGATCCCGAACATGCGCGACATCGAAGACCACGACGCAATCTTCGTCCTCGGTGAAGACCTGACCCAGACTGCTGCGCGCATGGCCCTGGCCCTGCGTCAATCGGTCAAAGGCAAGGCCGAAGACATGGCCGACGCCATGCGCGTCCAGCCTTGGCTCGACGCCGCGGTGAAAAACATCGGCCAGCACGCGCTGAACCCGCTGTTCATCGCCAGCCTGGCTGAAACCAAGCTCGACGACATCGCTGAAGAATGCGTACACGCTGCACCGGACGACCTGGCCCGCATCGGTTTCGCCGTGGCTCACGCCCTCGACGCCAGCGCACCTGCTGTTGAAGGCCTGGACGCTGAAGCTTTGGAGCTGGCCAAGCGCATCGCCGACGCCCTGCTCGCGGCCAAGCGTCCGCTGATCATTGCCGGCACCTCGCTGGGCTCCAAGGCACTGATCGAAGCGGCTGCAAACATTGCCAAAGCTCTTAAGCTGCGCGAGAAGAACGGTTCCATCAGCCTGATCGTGCCTGAGGCCAACAGCCTCGGCCTGGCCATGCTCGGTGGCGACTCCGTTGATGCCGCGTTGCAAGCGGTGATTGACGGCAAGGCCGACGCTATCGTCGTGCTGGAAAACGATCTGTACACCCGTACCGACAAAGCCCGTGTCGATGCTGCCCTGACCGCCGCGAAAGTGGTAATCGTTGCAGACCATCAGAAGACCGCCACCAGCGATCGCGCGCACCTGGTTCTGCCAGCCGCCAGCTTCGCTGAAGGCGACGGTACGCTGGTCAGCCAGGAAGGCCGCGCCCAGCGTTTCTTCCAGGTGTTTGACCCGACTTACCTCGATGCGAGCATTCTGGTTCACGAAGGCTGGCGCTGGCTGCATGCCCTGCGCGCGACCCTGCTGAACCAGCCGATCGACTGGACCCAACTGGACCACGTCACCGCTGCCGTTGCTGCAAGCACGCCGCAACTGGCACGCATCGTCGAGGCCGCACCGTCCGCTGCGTTCCGTATCAAAGGCCTGAAACTGGCGCGCGAACCGCTGCGTTACTCCGGTCGTACCGCCATGCGCGCCGACATCAGCGTGCACGAACCGCGTACCTCCCAGGATAACGACACCGCGTTCTCGTTCTCCATGGAAGGTTACTCGGGCTCGGTCGAGCCGCGTCAACAAGTGCCATTCGCCTGGTCGCCGGGCTGGAACTCGCCGCAGGCCTGGAACAAGTTCCAGGACGAAGTCGGTGGTCACATCCGCGCTGGCGACCCGGGCACCCGCCTGATCGAAAGCACCGGTGACTCGCTGAACTGGTTCGCCAGTGTTCCGCGTGCGTTCAACCCGGCTCAAGGCACCTGGCAGGTTGTGCCGTTCTTCCACCTGTTCGGCAGCGAAGAAAACTCTTCCAAAGCCGCTCCGGTTCAGGAACGCATCCCGGCCGCTTACGTGTCGCTGGCCAAATCCGAAGCCGACCGCCTGGGTGTCAATGACGGCGCCCTGCTGAGCTTGAGCGTGGCGGGTCAGACCTTGCGTCTGCCGCTGCGCATCAACGAAGAGTTGGGTGCCGGCCTGGTTGCATTGCCGGCCGGTATCGCCGGCATTCCGCCTGCGATCTTTGGCAAAACCGTTGACGGTCTGCAGGAGGCAGCGCTATGACCTGGTTCACTCCTGAAGTGATCGACATCATCATCGCGGTCATCCAGGCCGTGGTGATTCTGCTCGCCGTGGTGGTCTGCGGTGCGCTGCTGAGCTGGGTCGAGCGTCGTTTGCTCGCCCTCTGGCAGGACCGTTACGGTCCGAACCGCGTCGGCCCGTTCGGCGCGTTCCAGATCGCGGCCGACATGATCAAGATGTTCTTCAAGGAAGACTGGACCCCGCCGTTCGCCGACAAGATGATCTTCACCTTGGCACCGGTCGTGGCCATGAGCGCCTTGCTGATTGCCTTCGCGATCATCCCGATCACCCCGACCTGGGGCGTGGCGGATATCAACATCGGCATCCTGTTCTTCTTCGCCATGGCCGGTCTGTCGGTCTATGCGGTGCTGTTCGCCGGCTGGTCGAGCAACAACAAGTTCGCCCTGTTGGGCAGCTTGCGGGCCTCTGCGCAAACCGTGTCGTACGAAGTGTTCATGGGCCTGTCGCTGATGGGCATCGTGATCCAGGTCGGCTCGTTCAACATGCGCGACATCGTTGAATATCAAGCCCAGAACCTGTGGTTCATCATTCCGCAGATCTTCGGTTTCCTGACCTTCTTCATCGCTGGCGTCGCCGTGACTCACCGTCACCCATTCGACCAACCGGAAGCGGAACAGGAACTGGCCGACGGTTACCACATTGAATACGCCGGCATGAAATGGGGCATGTTCTTCGTCGGAGAGTACATCGGCATCGTGCTGATTTCGGCGCTGCTGGTGACCCTGTTCTTCGGTGGCTGGCACGGTCCGTTCGGCATTCTGCCGCAGATCCCGTTCATCTGGTTCGCGCTGAAAACCGCGTTCTTCATCATGATCTTCATCCTGCTGCGCGCCTCGATTCCGCGCCCACGGTATGACCAAGTGATGGATTTCAGCTGGAAGTTCTGCCTGCCGCTGACCCTCGTCAACATGCTGGTGACCGCTGCGATCGTGTTGCTCAACACGCCCGCCGTCGCGGCTCAGTGAGGATAGAGAATCATGAAGTACATATTTGACATCGTGCATGGCTTCTTCACTCAGCTTCGCAGCCTGGTGATGATCTTCGGCCATGCCTTCCGCAAGCGCGACACGCTGCAGTACCCGGAAGAAGCCGTGTACCTGCCGCCGCGCTACCGTGGGCGTATCGTCCTGACCCGCGACCCTGATGGCGAAGAGCGTTGTGTAGCCTGCAACCTGTGCGCCGTGGCGTGCCCGGTCGGTTGCATCTCGCTGCAGAAAGCTGAAACCGAAGACGGTCGCTGGTACCCGGACTTCTTCCGCATCAACTTCTCGCGCTGCATTTTCTGCGGCCTCTGCGAGGAAGCCTGCCCGACCACCGCGATCCAGCTGACACCGGATTTCGAAATGGCCGAGTTCAAACGTCAGGACCTGGTTTACGAGAAAGAAGATCTGCTGATCTCCGGCCCCGGCAAAAACCCTGATTACAACTTCTATCGTGTTGCAGGTATGGCGATTGCCGGTAAGCCCAAAGGCGCCGCGCAGAATGAAGCCGAACCGATCAACGTGAAGAGCTTGCTGCCTTAAGGAAGAAAGATGGAATTCGCTTTCTATTTCGCATCGGGTATCGCTGTTGTGTCCACGCTTCGCGTGATCACCAACACCAACCCTGTGCACGCCCTGCTCTACCTGATCATTTCGCTGATCGCCGTGGCCATGACGTTCTTCGCCCTCGGCGCACCGTTCGCCGGTGTGCTGGAAGTGATCGCCTACGCCGGCGCCATCATGGTGCTGTTCGTGTTCGTGGTGATGATGCTGAACCTGGGCCCGGCCTCGGTTCAGCAAGAGCGCGTCTGGCTCAAGCCCGGCATCTGGCTCGGCCCGGTCGCCCTCGGCACCCTGCTGCTGATCGAACTGCTGTACGTGCTGTTCAGCGACGCCAGCGGTCAGGCCATCGGTCACACCACCGTAGACGCCAAGGCCGTGGGCATCAGCCTGTTCGGTCCTTATCTGCTGGTGGTCGAACTCGCCTCGATGCTGCTGCTTGCCGCAGCCGTCACGGCGTTCCATTTGGGCCGTAACGAGGCGAAGGAGTAACTCATGCCTGCTATCCCTCTCGAACATGGTTTGGCCGTTGCCGGCATCCTGTTCTGCCTCGGTCTGGTCGGCCTGATGGTCCGCCGCAACATTCTCTTCGTGCTGATGAGCCTGGAGGTCATGATGAATGCCTCCGCACTGGCATTCATCGTTGCCGGTAGCCGCTGGGGGCAGCCGGATGGACAGATCATGTTCATCCTGGTGATCAGCCTGGCAGCCGCCGAGGCCAGTATTGGCCTGGCGATTCTGTTGCAGCTGTATCGCCGCTTCCACACTCTCGATATCGACGCTGCCAGCGAGATGCGCGGATGAATCTTCTCTATCTGACTTTCGTATTCCCTCTCATTGGTTTCCTGCTGTTGTCGTTCTCCCGTGGACGCATCTCGGAAAACCTGGCCGCGCTGATCGGCGTCGGTTCCATTGGCCTGTCTGCCATCGTCACTGCTTATGTGATCTGGCAATTCAACGTCGCCCCGCCGGAAGGCGGCCACTACACCCAGGTGTTGTGGCAGTGGATGGCGGTGGAAGGCTTCACGCCGAACTTCGCGCTGTACCTGGATGGTCTGTCCCTGACCATGCTTGGTGTGGTGGTCGGCGTCGGCTTCCTGATCCACCTGTTCGCGTCCTGGTACATGCGCGGTGAAGCCGGTTACTCGCGCTTCTTCGCCTACACCAACCTGTTTATCGCCAGCATGCTGTTCCTGGTCCTGGGCGATAACCTGTTGTTCCTGTACTTCGGTTGGGAAGGCGTGGGCTTGTGCTCGTACCTGTTGATCGGTTTCTACTACAGCAACCGCAACAACGGTAACGCCGCACTGAAAGCCTTCATCGTGACCCGTATCGGTGACGTGTTCATGGCTATCGGCCTGTTCATCCTGTTCCAACAGTTGGGCACGCTGAACATTCAGGAACTGCTGGTCCTGGCACCGCAGAAGTTCCAGGCGGGTGACTTCTGGATGGTCATGGCGACGCTGATGCTGCTGGGCGGCGCTGTCGGTAAATCCGCGCAACTGCCACTGCAAACCTGGCTTGCGGACGCGATGGCCGGTCCTACCCCGGTTTCGGCACTGATCCATGCCGCAACCATGGTGACCGCTGGTGTCTACCTGATCGCCCGTACCCACGGCCTGTTCGCCCTGGCGCCGGACATCCTGCAACTGGTTGGCATCGTCGGCGGTGTGACCCTGGTGCTGGCCGGTTTTGCGGCACTGGTTCAGACCGACATCAAGCGTATCCTCGCCTACTCGACCATGAGCCAGATCGGCTACATGTTCCTGGCCTTGGGTGTGGGCGCGTTTGATGGCGCGATCTTCCACCTGATGACCCACGCCTTCTTCAAGGCGCTGTTGTTCCTTGCTTCCGGTGCGGTGATCGTTGCCTGCCACCACGAGCAGAACATCTTCAAGATGGGCGGCCTGTGGAAGAAATTGCCACTGGCCTACGCCAGCTTCATCGTCGGCGGCGCGGCCCTGGCGGCCCTGCCACTGGTGACCGCGGGCTTCTACTCCAAGGACGAAATCCTCTGGGAAGCGTTTGCCAGCGGTAACCACGGTCTGCTGTACGCAGGTCTGGTCGGTGCGTTCATGACGTCGCTGTACACCTTCCGCCTGATCTTCATCGCGTTCCACGGTGAAGCGAAGACCGAAGCGCACGCAGGCCACGGTATCGCTCACTGGCTGCCACTGTCGGTGCTGATCGTATTGTCCACCGCCATCGGCGCGATGATCGTTCCGCCACTGCATGGCGTGCTGCCGGAAAGCGTCGGCCATGCCGGCGGCGACGCCAAGCACAGTCTGGAAATCGCTTCGGGCGCCATCACCCTGGCCGGTATCCTGCTGGCCGCGATGCTGTTCCTCGGCAAGCGTCGTTTCGTCACTGCTATCGCCAACAGCGGCATCGGCCGCTTCCTTTCGGCCTGGTGGTTCGCTGCCTGGGGCTTCGACTGGATCTACGACAAACTGTTCGTCAAGCCCTACCTTGCGATCAGCCACGTACTGCGCAAAGACCCGCTCGACCAGACCATCGGTCTGATCCCGCGTATGGCCAAAGGCGGTCACTCCGCCCTGAGCCGTACCGAAACCGGTCAACTGCGTTGGTACGCGGCCTCCATGGCTGCCGGCTCCGTGCTGGTCATCGGCGCCATCGTGCTGGTAGCGGTCTGATATGAACCTTGCGAACTTGCGAAAGGAATTGAGCCCGTCATGATTCTGCCTTGGCTAATCCTGATCCCCTTCATCGGCGGCCTGCTGTGCTGGATGGGTGAGCGCTTCGGCGCTACCCTCCCCCGCTGGATTGCGCTGATCACCATGTCCCTGTTGCTCGCTCTCGGCCTCTGGCTGTGGGCCAACGGTGATTATTCATTCGCCCCGGCGCCTGGCGCCGATCCGACCTGGGTGCGGGAGTTCAAGCACATCTGGATCGAGCGCTTCGGCATCAGCGTGCACCTGGCCCTCGACGGCCTGTCGCTGCTGATGATCATGCTGACCGGTCTGCTGGGTGTCCTCTCGGTACTCTGCTCGTGGAAAGAGATCCAACGTCACGTTGGCTTCTTCCACTTGAACCTGATGTGGATCCTGGGCGGTGTCGTCGGCGTGTTCCTTGCCCTCGACCTGTTCATGTTCTTCTTCTTCTGGGAAATGATGCTGGTGCCGATGTACTTCCTCATCGCGCTCTGGGGTCACAGTTCTTCGGATGGCAAGAAAACCCGGATCTACGCGGCGACCAAGTTCTTCATCTTCACTCAGGCTTCCGGCCTGATCATGCTGGTGGCGATCCTGGGCCTGGTACTGGTCAACTTCAACGACACCGGCGTGATTACGTTCAACTACGCCGACCTGTTGAAAACCAAGATGTCGCTGACCACCGAGTACATCCTGATGCTCGGCTTCTTCATCGCCTTCGCGGTGAAGCTGCCAGTGGTGCCGTTCCACTCCTGGCTGCCTGACGCCCACGCCCAGGCGCCGACCGCGGGTTCCGTCGACCTGGCCGGTATCTTGTTGAAAACGGCTGCCTACGGTCTGCTGCGATTCGCCCTGCCGCTGTTCCCGAACGCTTCGGCCGAGTTTGCGCCGATCGCCATGACCCTGGGTCTGATCGGGATTTTCTACGGTGCGTTCCTGGCTTTCGCACAAACCGACATCAAACGTCTGATTGCCTTCTCGTCCGTTTCCCACATGGGCTTCGTACTGATCGGCATCTATTCCGGCAGCCAACTGGCGCTGCAGGGTGCGGTGATGCAGATGCTGGCCCACGGTCTGTCGGCCGCGGCACTCTTTATCCTGAGTGGTCAGCTGTACGAACGCACCCATACCCGCGACATGCGTGAAATGGGTGGCCTGTGGTCGAAGATCGCTTACCTGCCGGCCCTCAGCCTGTTCTTCGCCGCCGCGTCGCTGGGCTTGCCGGGTACCGGTAACTTCGTCGGTGAGTTCCTGATCTTGCTCGGCACGTTCCCGAGCGCCCCATGGATCACCATCATCGCCACGTCCGGTCTGGTGTTCGGTTCGGTCTACTCGCTGATCATGATCCACCGTGCGTACTTCGGCCCGGCCAAATCGGACGCGGTGCTGCATGGCATGGACGGTCGCGAAATGATCATGGTGGTTGGACTTGCGGCGCTGCTGATTTACATCGGCGTGTACCCGCAACCGTTCCTCGATACCTCTGCCGCTACGATGCATGGCGTGCAGCAATGGCTCGGCACCGCCTTCACTCAACTCGCTTCGGCCCGGTAAGAGCGCTATGGAATTCACGACTCAACACTTTATCGCGCTTGCGCCGTTGTTGATCACCAGCGCCACGATCATCGTGGTGATGCTGGCGATCGCCTGGCGCCGCAACCACTCGCAGACCTTCCTGATTTCCGTGGCGGGTTTGAACCTGGCTTTGCTGTCGATCCTGCCGGCCCTGAAAGTCGCGCCGCTGGCCGTGACTCCGTTGCTGCAGATCGACACCTTCGCTTGCTTGTACATGGCGCTGATCCTGGTCGCCACCCTCGCTTGTGTCACCCTCGCCCACGCCTACCTCGGCGATGGCGGTTCGGGTTACCCGGGCAACCGTGAAGAACTTTACCTGCTGATCCTGATGGCCGCCGCCGGTGGCCTGGTACTGGTCAGCGCGCAGCACCTGGCCGGCTTGTTCATCGGTCTGGAATTGCTGTCGGTGCCGGTCTACGGTCTGGTGGCTTATGCCTTCTTCAACAAGCGTTCGCTGGAAGCCGGTATCAAGTACATGGTGCTGTCGGCCGCCGGTTCCGCGTTTCTGTTGTTCGGTATGGCCCTGCTCTACGCCGACTCCGGCAGCCTGAGCTTCGTCGGTATCGGCCAAGCCCTGGCGGCCACCGGCCTGCCAAGCTCGCTGGCTCAACTGGGCCTGGGCATGATGCTGATCGGTCTGGCGTTCAAGCTGTCGCTGGTGCCGTTCCACCTCTGGACGCCAGACGTTTACGAAGGTGCTCCGGCACCGGTGGCGGCGTTCCTGGCCACCGCTTCGAAAGTCGCCGTGTTCGCGGTGATGGTGCGTCTGTTCCAGATCTCGCCAGCGGCGAGCAGCGGTGTGCTGAGCGACGTACTGACCATCATCGCCATTGCGTCGATCCTGTTCGGTAACCTGCTGGCACTGACCCAGAGCAACCTCAAGCGTCTGCTGGGTTACTCGTCCATCGCGCACTTCGGCTACCTGCTGATCGCCCTGGTGGCGAGCAAGGGTCTGGCCGTGGAAGCCATCGGCGTGTACCTGGTCACCTACGTGATCACCAGCCTCGGCGCTTTCGGTGTGATCACCCTGATGTCTTCGCCGTACAACGGCCGTGACGCGGATGCCCTGTACGAATACCGCGGCCTGTTCTGGCGCCGTCCGTACCTGACCGCCGTACTGACCGTGATGATGCTGTCCCTGGCCGGTATCCCGCTGACCGCGGGCTTCATCGGCAAGTTCTACATCATCGCGACCGGTGTCGAGTCGCACCAATGGTGGCTGGTCGGTTCCCTGGTACTGGGCAGCGCCATCGGCGTCTTCTACTACCTGCGCGTCATGGTCACTTTGTACCTGATCGAACCGAACCTGCGTCGCCACGATGCACAACTGCACTGGGAACAAAAGGCAGGCGGCGTGATGCTGCTGGCCATCGCCGCACTGGCGTTCTTCCTCGGGCTGTATCCGCAACCGCTGCTGAACCTGGTTCAACAATCGGGTCTGGCGGGTTGATCGCGTAGCGCACTTGGCAGAAAACAGAAACGGCACCTTCGGGTGCCGTTTTTGCGTTTAGGGGATCTCACTCCAGCCTCCCCCCTATCCTTGCGGATATCCAGAATAGCCTCGCTGGTAAATCAGTCGCGTCCTACATCCCTGTCCCTGTCTTCGACCTTAACGTAACGACCTGACCGAATTGGCAGGAACAGAAGCCTTGACCTATTCGATTCTTGTGATAGAAATATACGCAGGTAACGTACAGAACATGGACGCTCTTTTTATTGAATTGCCCGCATTTGAGAAGCATCGAAGCGACTATATGGATGATGATCTCTTTCATGGCTTCCAGCAGGAACTGCTGAGAAACCCGGAAGCGGGAGATGTCGTCGAAGGTACCGGAGGCCTGCGCAAAATTCGTGTTGTTGATGAGCGACGGAACAAGGGTAAACGCAGCGGACTGAGGGTGATTTATTACTGGTGGTCCGGCTTCGACCAATTCTGGCTCTTTACCCTTTATGGCAAGAACGAACAGGGCGATCTGACCCCACATCAGAAAAAGCTGCTTAAACAACTGCTTTATAGAGAAATCAAAGCGAGAACAAATGATGAAACGTGACATTTTTTCCGAACTGGTAGAGGGGTTTGAAGCCTTGGCCGATGAGCGCCAAGGTAAAGTCACACTGCGTACGCACAAGGTAAAACTGGCCAAGCTCGCCCCGATTACGGCGGAGGAAGTGGTTGGGATACGCCAGCAGTTGAATCTCTCCAGGCCGGTGTTCGCCATGTACCTGCGCACCAACACCCGTACTTTGGAGAACTGGGAACAAGGGCGAGCGAAACCCAATGCTCAAGCCACCACGCTGATCCGACTGGTCGAGCGCTTTCCGGAAACTGTAGAGCAACTGGCGGCGCTTACCTGAATTGCCGACGTCGTTTTCAATGACGCCTTCGCGAGCAAGCCCGCTCCCACAGTGGATCTGCGCTGTACGCATTATCCGCGAGCCGACACAAACTACTGTGGGAGCGGGTTTGCTCGCGAAGGCGGCGGAACAGGTACCAACAAAAACGGCACCTTCCGGTGCCGTTTGCATTTCACAGGACAACCAATTTACTTACGCGCCGCCTCCCACGATTTCAGCAGTTCGGCGTAGCTCACGGTTTCACCCTTGGGCTTTTCGTTCGCCAGTTTCGGTTTCGGTGCGCCTGGTTGATCAAGCCAGTACTGGGCATCGCGCTCGGGGTTCATTTTCGGTGCGCAGGTGGCTTGCGCCTTCGAGCGCTCCAGACGGGTCATGATCGCGTCCTGGTCCTTGGCCAGACCATCCAGCGCCTGTTGCGGGGTTTTTTCGCCGCTGGCGGCTTCAGCAATGTGGCTCCACCACAACTGTGCCAAACGCGGGTAGTCCGGCACGTTGGTCCCGGTCGGGGTCCATTGCACGCGCGCCGGGCTGCGATAGAACTCCACCAGGCCACCGAGTTTCGGTGCCAGGTCGGTCATGGCCTGCGAGTTGATGTCCGACTCGCGGATCGGCGTCAGGCCGACGATGGTTTTCTTCAGCGATACGGTTTTCGAGGTGACAAACTGCGCATACAGCCAGGCCGCCAGTCTTTGCTTTTCAGGCGTGGACTTGAGGAAAGTCCAGGAGCCGGCATCCTGATAACCGAGCTTCATGCCCTCTTCCCAGTACGGACCTTTCGGCGACGGTGCCATGCGCCATTTCGGCGTGCCGTCGGCATTCATTACCGGCAGACCCGGTTTGGTCATGTCGGCGGTGAATGCGGTGTACCAGAAAATCTGCTGGGCGATGTTGCCTTGGGACGGCACCGGACCGGATTCGGAGAAGGTCATGCCCGCCGCTTCCGGTGGCGCGTATTTTTTCATCCAGTCGACGTATTTGGTGGTCGCATACACCGCCGCCGGGCCGTTGGTGTCGCCACCGCGGGTCACGCTGGAACCGACCGGGTGGCAGTCCTCGACACGGATGCCCCACTCGTCCACCGGCAAGCCGTTGGGAATGCCTTTGTCGCCGGCACCCGCCATCGAGAACCAGGCATCGGTGAAACGCCAACCCAGGGACGGGTCTTTCTTGCCGTAGTCCATGTGCCCATAGACGCGCTTTCCGTCGATTTCCTTGACGTCTTCGCTGAAGAACTTGGCGATGTCTTCATAGGCCGACCAGTTCACCGGGACGCCCAATTCGTAGCCGTACTTTTCCTTGAACTTGGCTTTGAGGTCCGCACGCTCGAACCAGTCGGCGCGGAACCAGTACAGGTTGGCGAACTGTTGGTCAGGCAATTGATAGATCTTGCCGTCCGGCGCGGTGGTGAAGGAAATGCCGATGAAGTCCTTGATGTCCAGAGTCGGCGAAGTGAAGTTCTTGCCTTCGTTGGCCATCAGATCGGTGATCGATTCGGTCTTGCCGTAGCGAAAGTGCGTACCGATCAAGTCCGAGTCGTTGACCCAGCCGTCATAGATGTTCTTGTCCGACTGCATCTGGGTCTGCAGCTTTTCCACCACGTCGCCTTCCTGCAGCAAGTCGTGGGTCAGCTTGATCCCGGTGATCTCGGTGAAAGCCTTGGCCAATGTCTTGGATTCATATTCGTGGGTGGCGATTGTTTCCGACACCACTTTGATGCTCATCCCGCGAAATGGCTCGGCCGCCTTGATGAACCACTTCAGCTCTTCGAGTTGTTGATCCGCCGTCAGGGTGGACGGCTTGAATTCACTGCCGATCCATTTTTTCGCGGCGTCTTCGTAGGCATCGGCCCAGGCCGAAGCGCTCAAACCGCTGAGTGCCAGCATGGCTGCCAATGAAATGCTATGTCGCAGCTTATTGTTTTTGTCGAACATAGAGACCTCCTGTTTAGATTTCGGAGCAACATTGCCGAGCGATTCGACTAGCCCCAACGCATCACAGCCAACAGCCACACCAGGGACAACGCGGACGCCACCCAGATGCTCCAGTCGGTCACGCCGATTACCAGCAGATGCAAGTAGGCGCTGCCGAGAAGACCGATAAACAGCCGATCGCCACGGGTGGTGGCAATTGGCAAAAAGCCACGCCGAAGAATGCTCGGCGAACGCAACTCCCAGGTCGTCATGCCTGCCAGGATCAAGGCGATAACGCCGAAGAACACCGCCGTCGGAGTGGTCCAACTCATCCATTCCATCATCAGTTCCTCATACCCGGCCCAGGGCAAAGCCCTTGGCCACATGGTTGCGAACAAACCAGATCACCAGCATGCCCGGCAGGATGGTCAACACCCCCGCCGCCGCCAGCACGCCCCAATCGATGCCCGACGCTGAAACCGTGCGCGTCATCACCGCCGCGATAGGCTTGGCGTTCACCGAGGTCAGGGTTCGCGCCAGCAACAGTTCAACCCAAGAAAACATGAAGCAGAAAAACGCCGTGACGCCGATTCCGGAACCGATCAACGGGACGAAAATCTTCACGAAGAACTTGGGAAAACTGTAGCCGTCGATGTAAGCCGTTTCGTCGATCTCTTTCGGAACGCCGGACATGAAACCCTCCAGAATCCACACCGCCAATGGCACGTTAAACAGACAGTGAGCCAGTGCCACGGCAATGTGCGTGTCGAACAGCCCGATCGACGAATACAGCTGGAAAAACGGCAGCAGAAACACCGCCGGAGGTGCCATGCGGTTGGTCAGCAGCCAGAAGAACAAGTGCTTGTCACCGAGGAAACGATAGCGCGAGAACGCATACGCTGCTGGCAACGCCACACTTAAGGAGATCACCGTGTTCAGGCTCACGTAATACAGCGAGTTGAGGTAACCGGTGTACCAGCTCGGATCGGTGAAGATCACCTTGTAGTTGGCAAACGTGAAATCCTGGGGAAACAGCGTCAGGCCGCCGAGGATTTCGGAGTTGCTCTTGAAGGACATGTTCAGCAGCCAGTAGATCGGCACCAGCAGGAACAGAATGTAGATCAGCAACGGGATCAGCTTTCTTTTGCTCATGGCAGACCTCAGCGGTTGGCGTCGGAGTGAGTCATGGCGGTGTAGAACAGCCAGGACACCAACAGGATGATCAGGAAATACACCAGCGAGAAAGCCGCCGCCGGGCCGAGGTCAAATTGGCCGATGGCCATTTGGGTCAGGGTCTGACTCAGGAAAGTCGTGGCATTGCCCGGCCCGCCACCGGTCAGCACGAACGGCTCGGTGTAGATCATGAAACTGTCCATGAACCGCAGCATCACGGCGATCAGCAACACACTCTTGAGTTTGGGCAACTGGATGTGTCGGAAAACTGCCCAGGCCGACGCCCGATCAATCCGCGCCGCCTGGTAGTACACGTCCGGAATCGCCCGCAGCCCCGAGAAACACAACAGCGCCACCAACGACGTCCAGTGCCAGACGTCCATCACCAGCACGGTGACCCAGGCATCCATGGTGTTGGATGCATAGTTGTAGCTGATGCCCATGGCGTTGAGGCTCGACCCGAGCAGGCCGATGTCGGCCCGGCCGAAAATCTGCCAGATCGTGCCGACCACGTTCCACGGGATCAGCAGCGGAATTGCCAGAATGATCAGCACCAGCGACGACCAGCGACCCTTGGTCGGCATGGTCAGGGCGATGCCGATACCCAGCGGAATCTCGATCAGCAACACGCACCCGGAATAGATGAATTGCCGCAGCAGCGAGTCGTGCAAGCGTGGGTCGAGCAGCACTTGCCTGTACCAGTCGGCACCAACGAAGTAGCGGCTGGACTGGTCGAAGATGTCCTGCACCGAGTAGTTGACCACGGTCATCATCGGGATCACCGCACTGAACGCCACCAGCAAAAACACCGGTAACACCAGCCACCAGGCCTTGTTGTTCTGCACCTTGTTCATGGCTAGACCTCCAGCAAGTAGTCGTCGGCATAGACCATCAACCACTGGCCCGGAAAACTGATGTACGCAATGCCCTCGGGCACCGGTTTATCTTCGGCCAGGCGCACTTTCAGCGGTGCGCCATCGAGGTTCAGGCTCATGATCTTGTAGGTCCCCAGGTCTTCGACGTGTACGACCTGGGCCTGCATCGCGTCATCAAACGGCTCGTCCCACACATGCACGAACTCGGGACGAATGCCGACCTTCAGGGTTCTCCACTCGGACTCCGTGATTCGTTGCTGCATCGCCTCGGACAGGGGCAAATGGGTCGAAGCGAAACCGACACCGCCAGGCGTAGGCTGAACCTCGATCAGGTTCATCCCCGGACTGCCAATGAAATAGCCGACAAAGGTGTGGCTCGGCCGCTCGAATAACTCCCGCGGCGTGCCGAACTGCACGATCTGCCCGCCGTACATCACCGCGATCTTGTCGGCGAAGGTCGAGGCCTCCAGTTGATCGTGGGTGACGTAGACCATGGTGATGTTGAACTGCTCGTGAATCTGCTTGAGCTTGCGCCGCAGCTTCCACTTCAGGTGCGGGTCGATCACCGTCAGCGGCTCGTCGAACAGGATCGCCGAGACGTCATCGCGCACCAGGCCACGACCCATAGAGACTTTCTGCTTTTCATCGGCCGTGAGGTTGCGCGCCTTTTTGCTCAGGAGCGCCTGGAGGTCGAGGACTTCGGCAATTTCCTGCACCTTGCTGTGAATTTTCGCCTCGGCCATGCCCTGATTTCGCAGCGGGAAGGCCAGGTTGTCGAACACCGTCATGGTGTCGTAGACCACCGGAAACTGAAAAACCTGGGCGATGTTGCGCTTCTCCGGCGTCAGGTTGTTCACCACCTTGTTGTCGAACAACACCTGGCCCTGGGAAGGGCTGAGCAGCCCGGAAATGATGTTGAGCAAGGTCGACTTGCCGCAGCCCGAGGGGCCGAGCAAGGCGTAGGCACCGCCCTGCTCCCAAACGTGGTCCATCTCGCGGATCGCGTAGTCCTCAGGGCCAGTCGGGGTGCTGGTGTAGCTGTGGGCAAGGTGCTGCAAACGGATCTCGGCCATCAGGCAACCCTCGCGATGCGGCGGCCGGGCGCCTGGACCAGCCGCCCCTGCGCATCGAACACAAACAGTTTATGGGTCGGGATGTAGATGCGGATCGGCGCATCGACGTCATATTCGTGAACGCCGGGCAAGTGCAGCACGAGCAGGAAATGTTCGTTGCGCACGTGAAGGAAGGTTTCCGAACCACTGATCTCGGCCACCTCGACGGTCACCGCCAGTTCGAGGTCGTCGTCATTACTCGGCACCAGCGAAATGTGGCTCGGGCGCACGCCGAAGCGGAACTCGCCCTCGCCCACGGGTCGCAGGTCGACGTTCAGCGGAAAGTGCACGAAATTGGCGAAACTCACTTCGTTGCCGGCGATGCGTCCCGGCATCAGGTTGATCGGCGGTTCGGAGAACAGCTCCGCGGCCAGCACGGTTTGTGGTTGGTGATAGACCTCAGAGGACTTGCCGCTCTGGATCACCCGGCCTTCGTGAAGAATGGTGGTGGTGCCGCCCAGGGCCAGGGCTTCGTTGGGTTCGGTGGTGGCGTAGATGGCGATGGTGTGGCGAGCCTTGAACAGCTCGCGCATTTCCTGGCGCAGTTCTTCGCGCAGCTTGTAGTCGAGGTTTACCAGCGGTTCATCGAACAGGATCAGCTCGGCGTCCTTGACCAGCGCGCGTGCCATGGCCGTGCGCTGTTGCTGGCCGCCGGAGAGTTCGAGGGGATAGCGCTGGAGGAACTTCTCGATGCGCAGCATCTTCGCGGTTTCCAGCACCTTGCTCTGGATCAGCTCGTTGGACACTCCGCCCTGGCGCAGCGGCGAGGCAATGTTCTCGAACACCGTCATGGTCGGGTAGTTGATGAACTGCTGATAGACCATCGACACGTTGCGCAAACGCACCGGGCGCTGGGTGACGTCGACGCCGTTCATCAGGATGCGACCGCTGTCGGGCTTGTCCAGACCGGCCATCAGGCGCATGAGACTGGTTTTGCCGGACAGCGTGCGGCCGAGCAAAACGTTGAAGGAACCGGGTTCGAAACTTAGGCACGCATCGTCGATCCAGGTCTGGCCCTCAACGGTGCGGCTGACATGCTCCAGGGTTAATGACATGGCTCGGCCTTTTTATTATTGGAGTCAAGCGACCGGAGCAATAGAGCGACATTCGTGCCAGAAATCACAAGCCTTTGATCTGGTTTGAAAAACATCCACCTCAAGCGAAAACAGCGTTCGTTGCTGAACAGAAATGAACAACCACGACTGAACAATTGAACAGCTCATGGATTGACAATGAACAATAGTGAACAACACTCTACGGATGCTTTTGGCTCGCGAAGACGAGCGCCATAACAAAAACAACAAAGCATTTACAGAGACTGCCGACCATGGCCGCACCTGCCCCCGTTTTGTCCCACGACGCCATCATCCAGGACTCCTGGTCCCGTTGCCGTGCGTTCGGCCTCAATCATCAGAGCGCCCCGGCGTTCGATCAGCTGCCGGCCGAGGGCATCGCACAGTTGCTGGAGAGCCAGCATTCACTGGTGCAGACCACTCATCAGGAAGTCCTGCCGTATTACGAAAACATCCTGAGCAATTCCAATTGCCTGATCATGCTGGCCGACAATCAAGGTCAGGTGTTGACGTCCTGGGGCACCCAGCGGTTTATCGAGCCGAGCCTGACCCGGGGCTTCAGCGCTGGCGCCAGCTGGATGGAGCGTTGCAGCGGGACCAATGCCATCGGCACCGCCCTGGCTTGCGAGCAGGCAGTGCACATCGAGCACGATGAACATTTCCTCAAGGCCAACCGCTTCATGACCGGCTCAGCCGCGCCGATTTTCGATGCCGAGCGCAAGGTGATTGCAGTGCTGGATGTGTCCAGCGACAGCTACCTCCCACCTTCCCACACCCTGGGCATGGTCAAGATGATGAGCCAGACCGTGGAAAACCGGCTGATCCTCAATCTGTTCCATGGTCAGCACTTTCAACTGACGTTTAATACCGGGCTGACTAACCTCGACAGCCAGTGGGCGGGTTTGCTGATCTTTGACGAAACCGGCCAAGTGCTGTCCGCCAACCGCCGCGCTGACAATCTATTGGGCATCAGCTTGTCGCGGGTCAGCATCGAAAGCCTGTTCAAGGTCTCGCTGCTGGAACTGCTGAACCAGCCCGACGGCCTGCCCTTCGCCCTGCAAGCCTCCGGAAGTAACCGCTTTCAGTGCCTGTTGAAGCGCCCGAAACAGATGCCGATTCAGGCAAGGATGTTTGCCGAAACTGTCATAGCGGCTCCGGCAGCGATCAGCCTGAATACCCTGCACTTCGGCGACAGCCGCGTGGAAAAAGCCGTGCGGCAGGCCGAGCGCTTGCTGGAAAAAGACATTCCGCTGCTGATTCATGGGGAAACCGGGGTCGGCAAGGAAGTTTTCGTCAAAGCCCTGCACCAAGCCAGCTCCCGGAGCAAACAATCCTTTATTGCCGTCAACTGTGCAGCGATTCCCGCCGAACTGGTGGAGTCCGAACTGTTTGGCTACGAAAAAGGAGCGTTTACCGGGGCCAACCAGAAAGGCAGCATCGGACTGATCCGCAAGGCCGACAAAGGCACCCTCTTCCTTGATGAAATCGGCGACATGCCACTGCCAACCCAAGCTCGGCTGTTAAGGGTGCTGCAGGAACGTTGCGTGCAACCGGTGGGCAGCAGTGAGCTATTCCCGGTGGACATTCGGATTATTTCGGCAACCAACCGTTCTTTGCGCGAACAGGTTCAACTCGGTCGGTTTCGTGAAGACCTTTACTACCGCATCGGCGGCCTGACCCTGGAGCTACCGCCGCTCAGGGAGCGCAGTGACAAGCAGGCGCTGTTCAACCGGCTGTGGGAGCAGCACCGTGAACCATCGCAGTGGGCCGGGTTGAGTCGTGAGGTCATGGAGTTGTTCAGTCGCCATCCGTGGCCGGGGAATTTGCGCCAGGTCAGCAGCGTGATGCAGGTGGCACTGGCCATGGCCGAGGAGCAACCGGTGCGGCCGGAGCATTTGCCGGATGATTTTTTTGTCGATCTGGAGATGCAACCGGTAGATACGGCGGAGCCGTTGGCGGTGGATTTGAATGATGTCGAGGAATTGAATCGGCAGTTGCAGGCGGCTGGGGGGAATATTTCGCACCTGGCCCGGCGATTGGGAGTCAGTCGGAATACGCTCTACAAGCGATTGCGCCAGGCTGAGTGACAAGCGAGCCGCACGGGCACTGTTCGACTTGAGACCTTCGCGAGCAAGCCCGCTCCCACAGTTGATCGGCGGTGGGATTGAGTTCTGTGTACGACGCAAACCTAATGTGGGAGCGGGCTTGCTCGCGAAGGCGCCATTCCTGCCACCGCAGTACCCGAGCCAAAAAAACAAAAACCCGCACAAGGCGGGTTTTGTTTGCAGCAAACACAGCAATCAGTCAGCCAGACGCCAGGTCGTGCCGCCCTTGCCGTCTTCCAGCACCACGCCCATGGCGGTGAGCTGGTCGCGAATGCGGTCGGATTCGGCCCAGTCTTTCCCGGCACGAGCCGCCAGACGCGCAGCAATCAGCGCATCGACCTCAGCCGCATCAACCCGCCCTTCAGCGCCGGCCTGCAGGAAGTCATCCGCCTCAAGCTGCAACACGCCCAGCACACTGGCCAGTTCCTTCAAGCGCGCCGCCAGACCGGCCGCCGCATCGAGATCGCTCTCGCGCAAACGGTTGATCTCGCGCACCATCTCGAACAGCACCGCACAGGCTTCCGGAGTACCGAAGTCGTCGTTCATCACCTGAGTGAAACGCTCGACAAAAGCTTCGCCACCGGCCGGCGCCACGTTCGGCAGGCCTTTCAACGCATGGTAGAAACGCTCGAGTGCGCCTTTGGCGTCCTTGAGGTTGTCTTCCGAGTAGTTGATCGCGCTGCGGTAGTGGCTCGACACCAGCAGGTAACGCACGACTTCCGGGTGGTACTTTTCCAGCACGTCGCGAATGGTGAAGAAGTTGTTCAAGGACTTGGACATCTTCTCGCCATTGATGCGAATCATGCCGCAATGCATCCACGCGTTGGCGTAGGTCTTGCCGGTGGCCGCTTCGCTCTGGGCGATTTCGTTTTCATGGTGCGGGAACTCGAGGTCGCTGCCGCCGCCATGAATGTCGAAGGTTTCACCGAGGCAGCAGGTCGACATCACCGAGCATTCGATGTGCCAGCCCGGACGCCCGGCGCCCCATGGCGACTCCCAGCTCGGCTCGCCCGGCTTGGTGGCTTTCCACAGCACGAAATCCAACGGGTCCTGTTTCGACTCGTCGACTTCGATCCGCGCGCCGATGCGCAGGTCTTCGATCTTCTTGCGCGACAGCTTGCCGTAGCCCATGAACTTGGCGACGCGGTAGTACACGTCGCCATTGCCCGGTGCGTACGCGTAACCCTTGTCGATCAGGGTCTGGATCATGCTCAGCATGCCAGGGATATGATCGGTGGCACGCGGTTCCATGTCCGGCTTGAGGATGTTGAGGCGCGCCTCGTCCTCATGCATCGCGGTGATCATGCGCTCGGTCAGCGCGTCGAACGGCTCGCCGTTCTCCTTGGCCCGATTGATGATCTTGTCTTCAATGTCGGTGATGTTGCGCACATAAGTCAGGTTGTAACCGCTGAAACGCAACCAGCGGGTTACCAGGTCGAACGCGACCATGCTGCGGCCATGGCCAATGTGGCAGTAGTCGTACACGGTCATCCCGCAGACGTACATGCGCACATTGTTGCCATCCAGCGGCTTGAAAACTTCTTTGCTCTTGGTGAGCGTGTTGTAGATCGTAAGCACGTTAAAATCCTTGAATCACTGGCCCCACGAATCACGCAAGGTCACGGTACGGTTGAACACCGGATGACCGGGTTTCGAGTCCTTGATATCCGCGCAGAAGTAACCTTCGCGCTCGAACTGGAAACGGTCTTCCGGCTGTGCATTGCCCAGCGAAGGCTCGGCACGACAACCGGTGAGGACTTGCAGCGAATCAGGGTTGATGTTGTCCAGGAAACTGGCGCTGTCTTCGGCCTTCTCCGGGTTCGGAGAACGGAATAGACGGTCGTACAGACGCACTTCGCACTCGACGCTGGCCGCTGCCGGCACCCAGTGCACCACGCCTTTGACCTTGCGGCCTTCAGGGTTCTTGCCGAGGGTTTCCGGATCGTAGGAGCAACGCAGTTCGACGATGTTGCCATCGGCGTCCTTGATCGCTTCGTCGGCACGGATCACGTAGCTGCCACGCAGGCGCACTTCGCCGTTCGGCTCAAGGCGCTTGTAGCCTTTTGGCGGCTCTTCCATGAAGTCTTCACGGTCGATGTAGATCTCACGGGCGAACGGCAGAACGCGCACGCCCATGTCTTCTTTCGGGTGGCACGGCAGTTCGAGGTTCTCGACCTGGCCTTCCGGGTAGTTGGTGATCACGACTTTCAGCGGACGCAGCACGCACATGGCACGCGGGGCGCTGTGGTCGAGGTCGTCGCGGATGCTGAATTCCAGCATGCCGAAGTCCACCACGCCGTCGGAACGGTTGGTGCCGACCATTTCGCAGAAGTTGCGGATCGATTTCGGCGTGTAGCCACGGCGACGGAAGCCGGACAGCGTGGACATGCGCGGATCGTCCCAGCCGAAAACGTGCTTTTCATCGACCAGTTGCTTGAGCTTGCGCTTGCTGGTGATCGTGTAGTTCAGGTTCAGGCGGCTGAACTCGTACTGACGCGGTTGCGCCGGTACGGGCAGGTTGTCGAGGAACCACTCGTACAGCGGACGATGGCTTTCGAACTCCAGGGTGCAGATCGAGTGAGTGATGCCTTCGATGGCGTCCGACTGACCGTGGGTGAAGTCGTAGTTCGGGTAGATGCACCACTTGTCACCGGTCTGGTGGTGGTGAGCGTGACGGATGCGATACATGATCGGGTCGCGCAGGTTCATGTTCGGGGAGGCCATGTCGATCTTGGCCCGCAGCACGCGTGCGCCGTCCGGGAATTCGCCGGCCCGCATGCGGGCGAACCAGTCGAGGTTTTCTTCGACGGAGCGATCGCGGAACGGGCTGTTCTTGCCCGGTTCGGTCAGACTGCCACGGTATTCCTTGGCTTGTTCAGGGCTCAGGTCGTCGACGTAGGCCTTGCCGGCCTTGATCAGCTCAACGGCCCAGTCGTGCAACTGGTCGAAATACTGCGAGGCGTAGCGCACTTCGCCGGACCACTCGAAGCCCAGCCATTTGACGTCGCTTTCGATTGCGTCGATGTATTCCTGGTCTTCCTTGGCAGGGTTGGTGTCGTCGAAACGCAGGTGCGTGACGCCGCCAAATTCCTGGGCCAGGCCAAAGTTCACGCAAATCGACTTGGCGTGACCGATGTGCAGGTAACCGTTGGGCTCAGGCGGGAAACGGGTGACGATCTGCGTGTGCTTACCCGAGTCCAGGTCCGCCTGGATGATCGGGCGCAGGAAATTGACCGGCACGGCAGGGCCGGTCTTGGAATTCGAGGTAGGGTCGACAGTGGGCTTGCTCATAGGATCCTTGAACGTACAAGTGCGCGGCCAGTTGGCCAAATCAAAGCGGCTGTTAAAACAAAGGGGCTTATCATAGCCGATGCCGTCAAGTCGCTGACAGAGCAGGTCCGAAAACGGCTGCATTTAATCGGATGCAAATGAAAAACAGCCTCGAAATTCGCGTCTGTCGCGCTAAACTGCGCACCTTGGCTGTTGCTGGCCAGACCGGTTGGGGGCTGTAACGCCCCGAAACCCACGAATTCATATAAAGAGTACCGATCATGACCCAAGTCAAACTGACCACCAACCATGGCGACATCGTCCTGGAACTGAACGCTGAAAAGGCACCGCTGACCGTTGCCAACTTCATCGAGTACGTCAAAGCCGGTCACTACGAAAACACTGTTTTCCACCGCGTCATCGGTAACTTCATGATCCAGGGCGGCGGTTTCGAGCCTGGCATGAAAGAAAAGAAAGACAAGCGCCCAAGCATCCAGAACGAAGCCGACAACGGCCTGCCGAACGACAAGTACACCGTGGCCATGGCGCGCACCATGGAGCCGCATTCGGCTTCCGCACAGTTCTTCATCAACGTGGCTGACAACAGCTTCCTGAACCACAGCGCCAAGACCACCCAGGGCTGGGGCTACGCGGTATTCGCCAAAGTCGTTGCAGGCAACGACGTCGTGGACAAGATCAAAGGCGTCGCCACGACCTCCAAGTCCGGTCACCAGGACGTACCCGCAGAAGACGTGATCATCGAGAAAGCCGAGATCATTGAGTGATACTGCTGATTTCAGACTTGCATCTGGAAGAGGAGCGCCCGGACATTACCCGGGCGTTTCTGGATTTGCTCGCCGGACGCGCCCGCTCGGCGAGTGCGTTGTACATTCTGGGCGACTTTTTCGAGGCGTGGATTGGCGACGATGCCATGACAGCCTTCCAGCGTTCCATCTGCCAGGCCCTGCGCGATCTCAGCGACAGCGGCACGGCGATTTTTCTGATGCACGGCAATCGCGACTTCATGCTCGGCCAGGCCTTCTGTAAACAGGCCGGCTGCACCTTGCTGAAGGACCCGTGTGTCGTGCAGCTCGCAGGCGAGCCAGTGCTATTGATGCACGGCGACAGCCTTTGCACCCGCGACGAAGCCTATATGAAGCTGCGTCGCTATCTGCGCAACCCGATCACCCTGTTCATCCTGCGTCACCTGCCCCTGGGCACCCGGCAAAAACTGGCGCGCAAGCTGCGCAATGAAAGCCGTACCCAGACGCGGATGAAAGCGAATGACATTGTTGATGTCACGCCCGAAGAAGTGCCGCGGATCATGCAGGCATTTGGCGTGAAAACGCTGATCCACGGCCACACACACCGCCCCGCCATTCACAAATTGCAGATTGGCGAACAGTCGGCCAAGCGCATTGTGTTGGGGGATTGGGATCGTCAGGGATGGGCGTTGCAGGTGGATGAGAACGGGTTTGCACTGGCCCCGTTCGACTTCGCCCCGCCGCCGCAGTTGGCAGCCCCCGGAAACTGACTGCCGAACACAAAATCCTTGTGGGAGCGGCGGTGCGACGATTCGACTTGCTCGCGAAGGCGGCTTAACATTCAGCGTCTCTGTTGACTGTTACACCCCATTCGCGAGCAAGCCCGCTCCCACATTTTTGACCGCGTTTCACTCAGTGACCGCTGGCAGCAGGCCCCGCCTTCGCCGCAAACGGCGGTTTCGCCAGCCACACCAGCAAGATCAACCCCATGAACCCCCACCCCAGCAGCGTGAAGTAATCCACGGTGGAGAGCATGTACGCCTGGCTCGTCAGCACGTGATCCAGCTGCGCATACGCCGGGTTACCCGCCCCACCCAGACTGGTCAATGCATCCCGGGTTGCCGGTTCGTAGGTGGTGATGCTTTCACTCAGGTACGCATGGTGCTGATCCGCCCGGCGAATCCAGATCCAGGTGGTCAGCGATGCTGCAAAACTGCCACCCAGCGTCCGCAAAAACGTCGCCAGGCCGGCGCCATCGGCAATCTGGCTCGGTGGCAGGTCCGACATCAAAATGCTCAAGGTCGGCATGAAGAACAGCGCCACGCCGATACCCATGAACAGTTGCACTAGCGCGATGTGCTGGAAGTCCACTTCGTTGGTGAACCCGGCGCGCATAAAGCAACTCAGACCGATGCACAGGAACGCGCCGCCGGCCAGCAAGCGCAGGTCGAATTTTTGCGCATACTTGCCGACAAACGGTGACATCAGCACCGGCAGAATACCGATCGGTGCCACTGCCAGCCCAGCCCAGGTCGCGGTGTAGCCCATCTGGGTTTGCAGCCATTGCGGCAGGATCAGGTTGATGCCGAAGAACCCGGCATACCCGCCCACCAGCACAATGGTGCCGATCCGGAAGTTGCGGTACGCGAACAGCCGCAGGTTGACCACCGGGTGCTTGTCGGTCATTTCCCAGATCACGAACACCGCCAGCGCAATCACCGAAATCGCGGCGCCGATGATGATGAAGTTCGACTCGAACCAGTCCAGGTCATTGCCCTTGTCGAGAATCACCTGCAGCGCCCCGACGCCAATGATCAGCGTGATCAACCCCACGTAATCCATCGGTTGATAACTGGTTACCACCGGCCGCGCCTTGAGCTGCGAACGCACCACCATCACCGCGAAAATACCGATCGGTACGTTGATAAAGAAAATCCATGGCCAGCTGTAACTGTCGGTGATCCAGCCACCGAGGATCGGCCCTGCAATCGGCGCCACCACCGTGACCATCGCCAGCAACGCAAGGGCCATGCCTCGCCTGGCGGGCGGATAGACTGCGATCAATAGCGTCTGCGTCATCGGATACAACGGCCCGGCCACCAGGCCTTGCAGTACCCGAAAGCCGATCAGCTCCGGCATCGAGGTCGAGATACCGCAGAGAAACGAGGCCAGCACGAACAGAATGGTGGCCCAGAGAAACAGCTTCACCTCACCGAAACGTCGGCTGAGCCAGCCGGTCAGCGGCAGCGCAATCGCGTTGCTCACCGCGAACGAGGTGATGACCCAGGTGCCCTGCTCCGAACTCACGCCGAGGTTGCCGGAAATCGTCGGCAGCGCCACGTTGGCGATGGTGGTGTCGAGCACCTGCATGAAGGTCGCCAGCGACAGGCCGATAGTGCTGAGCAGCAGGCTGGGCGGCGTGAAAGAGGCGTTATTGCTCATCGCGAATCCTTTGAAACTTGGCTGGCGCGGCGCCTGTTAATGAGCGCCGCTGGCGGATTGGCGAATCAGCGCTGCGCGGTTTTGCTGACCGCCGCGCTGTTGTCGTGGATCAACCGGGTGATCATCGCGTCGGCCTCGGCCAACTGACGGTCGTAGACGTTGGTGCTGAACGAGGCCTTTTGCGGCGGCTGTTGCGCCAGCACCGGGCCGCTCTGGTCGCGCAGGTTCACGTAGACCTGAGTCGACAGGCCGACGCGCAGCGGGTGTTTGGCCAGTTCTTCGGCGTTGATGTGAATCCGCACCGGTACCCGCTGGACGATCTTGATCCAGTTACCGGTGGCGTTCTGCGCCGGCAGCAAGGCAAACGCGCTGCCGGTGCCGGCGCCAAGGCTGTCGATAGTGCCGCTGTATTTCACATCGCTGCCGTACAGGTCGGCCTGGATGTCCACCGGTTGGCCGATGCGCATGTCACGCAGCTGGGTTTCCTTGAAGTTGGCGTCGATCCACAGCTGATCCAGCGGGATCACCGCCATCAGCGCCGTACCCGGCTGCACCCGCTGGCCGAGTTGCACGGTGCGTTTGGCCACGTAACCGGTGACCGGCGCGATCAAGGTGCTACGCGCATTGTTCAGATAGGCCTGGCGCAATTGCGCGGCGGCGGACATCACGTCCGGGTGCGACGAAACGACGGTGTCATCCACCAACGCGCTGGTGGTTTTCAGTTGCTGTTTGGCGTTGGCCAGGGCGTTTTGCGCCGAGGTCAGGTCATCGCGAGCGTGGGACAGTTCTTCCTGGGAAATCGCCCCGCCAGCGGCGAGATTCTTCCGACGATTGAAGTTGTCCTGAGCCTTCTGCACTTCAGCCTGCTGGGCATTGACCTGGGCTTTCATGCCGTCGACGTTGCTGTACAAGCCGCGAACCTGACGCACGGTGCGGGCCAGATTGGCCTCGGCACTTTGCAAGCCGACTTGGGCGTCATTCGGGTCGAAGTTGATCAGCACCTGACCTTCGTGGACCAGATCGCCATCGTCGGCCCCGATGCTGACCACCGTGCCGGTGACCAGCGGCGTGATTTCCACCACGTTGCCATTCACATAGGCGTCATCGGTGCTTTCGTTCCAGCGACCGTAAAATTCGTGATAACCCCAGACGCCAACACCGGCGAGGATCACCACGATCGCCAGCACCACCAGCATGACTTTACGTTTGCGCTGATTGCGGATGTCTTGTGTGTTGTCAGGGGCTTGAGTTGTATCGGCAGTAGCCATGACGAATACCTTGAATTAGTTGTGCTGCGTGGCTGGGGCTGGATTGGCAGCGGTCAGGGTTTCGCCCTGGAAGCCGCCGCCCAGCGCCTGCATCAATTGGATCGAGAGGTCGATCTGCTCGGCATTCAGGTTGGCCAACTGACGTTGGGCCTGGAGCAATTGCTGCTCGATGCTGAGCACGTCCAGGTAGTTACCGATGCCGGAACCGTAACGCTGGACCACGGTGTTGTATGACTGCTGGGCAATGTCGGTGGCGTGCTGTTGGGCGCCGATTTGCCGGCCGATATCGCGCAACTGGTTGATGGTGTCGCTGACATCGCCCAGGGCTTTCACCAGGCTTTTGTTGTATTGCGCCACGGCGAGGTCGTAATCAGCGTCGCGGGAATCGAGGTCGGCGCGCAGGCGGCCGCCGTCGAAAATCGGCACGGAAATCGTCGGCGCAATGTTGAAGAAACGACTGGCCGAACCGAACATCGCATCGCCCAGCAATGACTCGGCACCGGCTGCGGCGCTCAGGTTGAGGTTGGGGTAGAAACGGGTTTTGCCAGCCTCGATGTTCTTGCTCGCCGCTTCGACCCGCCAGCGCGCAGCTACGAGGTCAGGACGGCGACCGAGCAACTCGGCCGGCAATACCGATGGCAACGCTACGGCGCTGGCCTTGAGGATTTGCGGCCGGGCGATGTCGTTGCCACGATCCGGGCCTTTGCCGAGCAGCACGGCCAAGGCGATTTTCGCGCTTTGCAGGCGTTTTTCTGCGTCAATCAGGCTGGCTTCAGAACTGGCTTCCAGACTTTCGGTCTGCTGGAACTGATACTGGCTATCGATCCCGGAGCTCAGGCGCCGCTGACTCAAGTCGAGCATTTGCTTGGTGCGCTTGAGGTCTTCGCTGGCGAGGTCATGGACGATGTGTGCCTGCCCCAGATCGCTGTAGGCACGGGCGACGTCGGCGGACAAGGTCAACTGCGCGGCCTGCTGATCGACTTCGGCAGCGCGGGCCTGGCCCAACGCGGCTTCCCAGGCGTCACGCTGACCGCCCCAGAGGTCGAAGTTGTAATTGAAACTGGCGCTGATGTTGCGCACGGTCGAGTACGCATCGCCCTCGCCCCGTGGGTCCTGGTCCCGGGCCAGACGCGAACGGCTGACACCGGCGCTGGCATCGAGGGTCGGCATCCGCGCGGCATCGGCGGCGTATGCAGCGGCGCTGGCCTGATGGGCGCGGGCATCGGCGATCTGCATGTCGGGGCTGTCGTGCAGGGCTTCGCGGATCAGACCGTCGAGTTGCGGGTCGCCGAGGCTTTTCCACCAGTCGCTTTTCGGCCAGGCCGCTGGCGACAGGGTCACGCCGCTGAGGGATTGCCCGGCCTTGAGGTTTTTCGCCTCAAGGCTGACGCCTTCGGTGGTCAGGCCGCTGTAGCTGGCGCAACCGGCCAGGCTCATGGCCAACAACACCAGGCTCAGGCCGGTACGCAAGGTTTTGCTACTCATTTGTCACCTACCCGCAGCAAGGTGATGGAGTCACCCGCTGCTACCAGGATTTTCTTCAGGATCTGTTCCAGGGTTTTCAGTTCTTCCGAGGTGATCGCGCCGGCCAGTTCGTTCATGGCATCGGCGCCGATCTCCGGCAGACGGTCAGTCAGTTGCTGGCCTTGCTCGGTCAGCACCAACTGCACCTGACGGCGATCCGCCTCGGAACGTTGGCGGGCGAGGAAACCTTTCTGTTCCAGACGATCGAGCATTCGGGTCATCGAACCGCTGTCCAGGGACAAGTGGCGGCAGAGCTCAGCCGGGGTATCGACGCCGAACTGGGCCATGATGATCAACACCTTGAACTGCGCGGCGGTGATGCCGTGGGGTTCCATGTGCGTGTCGATGATCCGGTCCTTGAGCAGCGCAGCGCGCCCGAGCAAGAGGCCGAGATGGCAATTCTGGAAATCGTCTGGCGTGAAATGTTTCATCTGTCCACCAATTAGCTGCCTAAGCAGAGAATGTATGTCGAGATGTTACTGCCTAGGCAGCCAATGTCAACGTAATAGTTAGGTTGCTTTCTATTTGGGTGATGAGTGGCGGGGAAAAAGTTGCTTCTGATTGACGACCGCAGCGCGGCCTTCGCGAGCAAGCCCGCTCCCACATTGGATTTGTGTGCACCGCAGATCAAATGTGGGAGCGGGCTTGCTCGCGAAAGGAGCGACTCGGTGTTTTAGAAGGGACGCGGTTTAGAAATCCCGCTTATAGAAGATGTCCAGCGAACTGGCCACGCCGCCAGCGGCTTCGAGGTAGACCTTCTTGCTCAGCTTGTAGCGCAAAGCGATGGTGTTGGCCGGTTCAAAGACCCCGACGCCATAACGCAGGCTGAGTTTTTCCGAGAGGTTGCCGCTGGCCACCACACTGGTGGTGTTGCCGCTGCCCTGGGTGTCGAGCTGGAAATCCTGAATGCCCAGGTTCTTGGCCAACCCGCCGGTCACGCCGGAACTGCCCATCAGACCCAACCCGAGGGCGGCCTGGGCCAGCATATTGTTATCTTCACCCGTGGTGCTCAGCGGACGCCCCAGCACCAGATAGGACAATGCCTGTTCCTGGCTCATGGCAGGTTCGGAGAAGATCTGCGTGGTCGGCTGCTCGGCGCTACCGCTCAGGCGAATGCCGGCGATGACGTCGTCGGTCTGGCGAATCGCTTCGATGTCCAGATACGGTTGATCGATCGGGCCGGCAAACAGCAAGCGCGCCCGGCGCACGGTCAACCGCTGGCCATAGGCGCGATAACGCCCATCGTTGAGCCAGAGCTCGCCGCGGGTATCCATGTTGTCGCCGATGTGCACCTGGCCTTGCAGGTTGGCGGTCAGGCCAAACCCGGCAAAGCTCAGTTTGTCCTGCCCCACGACCACATCGATGTCCATCGCCATGGCCATCGGCGGTTTGCCCTCTTCGGTCTGCTGGCCGACGATCACCGTGTCATCGGAGACCTTGACCGTCGACGGCGGCAGTTCGCGCACGGTGATTTCACCCTTGGGCACCAGCACTTTGCCGACGATCGCCAGTTTGTCGTCCTTCATCGAAATCTTCAGGTCCGGCGCCACTTCCAGCTTGGCGTAAGGCTCGACCGTGACCGGCAACTGCGAGCCCTTGAGCGCCAGGTCGACCACCAGCGCCTGACCCCAGGCGATGGTGCCGTTCAGGCTGCCCTGCCCGGTCTTGCCGCTTTTCCAGCCGCCGTTCAACTGCACGGTTTCGCCGGCAATCACCGCTTGAAGTTGCAAGGCTTCAATCTCCATAGGCAGTTCTGGCCCAGAAATCTCGCCGTCGCTGAGCAGCAGATTGCCGTTGACCTGAGGCGCCAGCAGCCCGCCGGACAGCGTGCCGCTGCCATTCAAACGACCGGTCAGTTTCTCGACCATGGGCACAAATGGCCGCACCACCGAAAGGTCCAGTCCATTCAAGCGGAATGAGCCGGTCAGCGGTTTGTCCTTGGGCAATGGATTGATCTGCGCCTGAACCATCAACTCGCCGAGCTTGCCGCCGACAAAGTTGAGCTCGCTGTCGATACGCTTGGGCGTGAGTTTGCTGGTGAGTTTCAGGGTCTGGTAAGGGAAGTCCAGCCACTGGTCTTTCTCACGCATGCGCAGGGTGCCGCCGCTCGCATCGATGCTGATCTGGCCGTTCGGGCCGCTGGCCGGCAGGTCCAGTTGCAGGTCGGCATTGAGCCGGCCTTTCCAGGCGAAATCCTTCGGCAACCACTGCGCCAGGCTGTCGATCGGGAATTGCTTGAGGTGATAACGCAGCTTCGGCTCCGGCATCAACCGCTGGTCTTCACCGCACAGGCTGGCCGGGCCAGACGCCCAGCAATGGGCACCGAAGTTGATTTTGCCATCCGCCAGTCGCTCGAGTTTCGCCGGGCCTTGTAGCCTCCAGTCCTGACCACCGGCCTGGATGGTGCCGCTGGCCAGCCGTCCGCGCCAGTTGCCCTTGTCCAGTGAGCCGTCGAGTCCGAGGGCCAGTTTCAGCTTCGGCCCTTGCAAGTCGAGGGCGAGTTTCTGGTTTTTGATATCGCCCTGGCCACTGGCGGTCAGCGTGCCCAATGATGTGTCACCCGCCTGAATCCCGCTGCCCTTGAGGTCGATTTTCGCCCGTTGCGCGCTGTCGAGGGTGGCGTCCAGGTTCAGGCTTTGCAGGCGATTGTCTTCAAAGGCCAGTTGCGTGCCTTGCAGCCCTAGCTTGCCTTGTGGCGCCTTGAGCGTGCCAGCGACGTCGACCCGGCCATTGAGCTGGCCGCGCAATTGCGGCCAGAGTTGGGCCAGGCGCGGCATCTTGATATCGATCTGCCCGGTGAGTTTCTGTTGCAGGCTGCCCTTGCCGTTGATGCTGTTGTCGCCCAAGCGAATTTGCAGCGCGTTGAGGTTCCATTGCTCGCCGCCACCATCGGCCTTGGCCTGGAGAACGGCCGGTTGACCGCGCAGTTTGCCTTTCAAATCCAGGTCGGCAGTCAGGCTGAGTTTCTCGTTCTTCATCTCGCCTTTGCTGCGCAGCGGTCCGGCCAACGTGCCCGGTAACTCCGCGACCCAGTACGCTGGGTTGATCGCCGACAAATCCAGCGCGGTGTCCCAGGCGATGCCGTCGGCGAATTGCAGGTTCAGGTGCCCTTGGGCCTTGCCCTGCCCGGCTTCGAGTTGGATTTGTTGCAGGTAGATTTTTGTCAGGTCGCCGGCGAACGGGCTGGTCAGGCTGAATGCCCCGGCCGGGCCATCCAGCGCAGCCTTGAAGTTGCCGAGGTATTTGCCGTCGGTGTAGGAGACTTCACCGTTGAAGCTGCGCAACGCCACTTCCGGCTCGTCGATCAGCGGATAGAGGCGGTGCCATGGGAAATCCAGCCAGTCGATTTTCGCGTCGGCACTCAGGCCTTTGCTCCAGTCCAACTGCCCTGTGAGCTTGAGGCTTTGCTTGTCGTTGGCCGTCAGGTCCAGCCCGGCGATCTGCGCGCCGTTGGCGTCGACCTTGCCTTGCAGCAACAATGCGACGGGACCAAGTTCTGCGGGCAAGATGGCTTTGCCGAGCAACTGGTAACCTTTTTTCAGGTCGCCTTCGCCGGTGAGTTCCAGTTGATTGAGTTGCAAAGTGTCCGGCAGATCGGCGCTGGGCTTGAAGCCATCGGCGGTAATGCGCACCTTGGCCGGCAGGTTTTCCACCAGCGGTTGCAGTTCGCCTGTCAGTTGGCCGTTCAGGTAACCGCGACTGTCGGCTTTCAGATTCAGGGTTTTCAGCAGATCGCCGTCGATCTTCAGGGCCAGTGCCCATGGTTCGGTGCCCGGTGCCGGCAAGGTCAGTGTGCCTTCTGCGGTCAACGGCCAGTTGCCGCTCGGTTGCAACAGGCCGGACAGATTCAGGCTCAGCTCGTCCCGCTGCAATTTCACCGAGTCGATCTGCAAGCCATTGGTGGTCCAGTGCGCCGCCAGTTGCAGCCCCTTGAGTTCTTCGCTGCCATTGAACAGCAGGCTGCCGACCTGGACGTCACCCAGCTCGATTGCCAAAGGCAATTGCAGGTCCGGAAGACTGATCGGCCCGCTGCTGTCTTCTTCCGTGCCCGGAGGAAATTGCAGGCTGACCTGATCGGCCTTCAATTGCTCGATGCACAGGGTCATGCGCGTCAGACACAACGGCGACCAGGCGAAAATGACCTTGCTCAGCTCAACCCGGCTGGCATCGTGCTGCCAAAACACATGGTCGGCGCTCCACTGCCCGCCCAAACGCCCCTGGAAATTCTCGACGGTCAAACCTGGCACAAACCCCAGCGCCCAGCGGCTGCCCGTCGCCGTGCCCAGCACCGTGGCGACCGTCAGGACGACCAGCATCAGCAGCGCCAGAATCGCCAGCAACGTTATTTTCAAACCGCGTTTCACAGCTCAGGCCCCATGGAAAAGTGCAGTCGAATGCCGCCGTCGTCGTCCATTGCGTGGGCCAGGTCGAGACGAATCGGCCCCACCGGCGACACCCAGCGCACACCGATACCGACGCCGGTCTTGAGGTTTGGCAGTTCGAGTGTATTGAAGGAGTTGCCCTGGTCGATGAAGGTCGCGACCCGCCATTTTTCAGCGACGGAATACTGATATTCGACACTACCGGCGATCATGTAACGACCGCCAATGCGGTCACCGTCGGAGTTTTCCGGGGACAGGCTTTGATAGTCGTAGCCGCGCACGCTCTGATCGCCACCGGCGAAGAAACGCAGGGATGGCGGCACCGATTTGTAGCCGTTGGTGGCGCTGCCGCCGACCTGCACCCGGCCAAGGAAACGGTGTTTATCGAAAACCGTGGTCAGGCCTTTCACCAGCGCCGTGCCATACAGCAGGTTATTGTCCGAGCCCAGCCCTTCCTTGGCGACTTTGGTCTCGAACTCCAGGCGATAGCCGTTGTGCGGGTCGATGCGGTTGTCGCTTTTGAGGTACGAATAGCTCACACCGGGCATCAGCAAGGTGCTGAGCCCCGAGTCATCGCCAAGCCGGTATTCCTCGCGCTGCCACTTGAGCGACACCACCCGCTGCCAGCCGCTCGGCAACTTGCTGTGCCACTCGGGACCGACGGTCAGCAGCTTGCTCAGGCTGTCCTTGTCAGCAATTTCTTCGCTCTGATAGCCGCCGGCAAAGCGCAGTTTGTCGGTCAGCGGCGGGTCCAGGGGGATGTCATAGAACACCCCGACGTTTTGTCGTGGCGCCGAAATTTCGGTTTCCCAGCCATAGCTATGCCCCTGCGGGTTGACCCAGTGCCGGGTCCAGTTGGCCTTGACCCGGGGGCCGACGTCGGTGGAATAGCCGAGGCCCAGGCCCATGGTCCGCGGCTTGCGGGTTTCGAGCTTGACGTCCACCGGGATCACATCGTCCTTGGACGCGGTGGGCGCCGCATCGACGCGCACACCTTCGAAATAACCACTCGATTGCAGGGCCTGATTGAGTTCGGCGATCAGTTCCGAGTCGTAAGGTGCGCCTTCCTTGAACGGCACCATGCGTTGCAGCAAGTCTTCGTCGAACGGCGTGTCACCTTCGAAACTAACCTTGCCGAGGGAATAGCGCGGACCGCTGTTGTAGATCAGTTCGATATCGGCGACGCCGGCTCGCGGGTCTACCGAGAGCTTCTGGCTGGTGAAGCGCCCGCTGAAAAAACCGTAGCGTGAAGCCTGATTCTGGATCAGTCGCTTGGCGTCTTCGTAATGCCCATGGTTGAGCACTGCGCCGGTTTTCAGCGCATTGCTTTTAGGGACACGAAAGGATTTGAGAGAAGCGGCAGGTCCGTCGATACGCACCGTGACATTGCGTAAATGCACGGGTTCGCCAGGGTCGATGTTCAGTATCAGGCGCGGCGTCTTGCCGCCCTTCACGTCGCTTTCGATCTGCGGCTGGTAATAACCCAAGGCCTGGGCGGCCTTGCGCGCCTGTTCCTCGGCGCCCCGACTGAAGCGCAGCAAGGCTTCTTCATCTCGATCGCCGAGGCTGCCGATATAGCCCTCTATATTGGCCTTCAGTTCATCGTTGGACGGTTTGATCCGCACATCCAATTCACTTTGCGCCAGCGCCGCGCAGCTGGTGATCAGCATCAGCACGCCACTGGTAATTCTTCCTGGAAACTTCATAGGCGCGGATGCTATCACGAGCTTGGGAGCGGGATAGAGCCTGGCGCGCCCGGAAAGTTCGACCTTTATGCGCTCGCGGTTTGTAAGACCTGAGGATTGGCGTGGAAAAAAACGTGTTCGCGTATCGGTCCTACGGCAACCTCACCGATTTCCTCATAGCCTTGACGCTTATAGAACTCCAGATAACGAGGATTCCCGGTATCGAGAACCACACCCTGGGAATGCTCATCGACTGCACACCAGTTATGCACCGCTTGCAGCAATTGCTCGCCGAAGTGTTTGCCCTGGAATTGCGGATGAACGCCCAGCAACGGCAGCACGTGCACCGCGTCGGACGGTACGCACGCCATCACCGCATCTTGATATTCGAGGTAGCGCCGGGTGCAGCGAAACCCGGTACTGAGCACCATGCGCAGACGCCAGGCCCAGCTTTCGGTGATGCCCAGGCGACGTTGCGGCGGCGCGATCAGGGCAATGCCGATCAAGCGGTCATTGACCAACAGGCCAATGGCCGGCAGCTCCTGAAAAAAGTGCTGCTTGACCAGTTCGCGCACGGTGGCGCGCACCCGCTGTTCATAACCGGGGCGTTCTGCTTCGAACAGATAGCCGAAGGTCGGCTCATGCCGGTAAGCCTGGTACAACAGGGAGCGGGCTTCGCGGGAATAGCCGCTGTCGAGCATGTGAATATCGGCGATGGCGGTCGAGGTTTCGGGCATAACGGTATTTCTCCCCGGGGCGCTGTTCAAATGACAGCGCTCTTCTGATTACGAGCCTACAGCGCTGGCACAGTTCCTTGCTGATACGAATCAGTGTTGCTGCTTAAGCCGTCTTCGCGGGCAAGTCGAATCGTCGCCCCACCGCTCCCACAAAGGTATAGACCAGACTGAAGAAATCAGCGGTCCATTCCGGGATCTAATGTGGGAGCGGGCTTGCTCGCGAAGAGGCCTTCGCTGCCAATGTAGATCTGACAGAACTCAGTGAATCCCCTCACCCCACACTGGCCCCCGTCCTACATGTCAGCTAGCATCGCCCTTTTGCCAGGACTGCCGACCATGAAGATCGTCTCCTTCAACATCAACGGGCTGCGCGCTCGCCCCCATCAGCTGGCGGCGCTGATTGAAAAGCATCAGCCAGACGTGATCGGCCTGCAGGAAACCAAGGTCCACGATGACCAGTTCCCGCTGGCCGAGGTTCAGGCGCTGGGCTATCACGTGTATTTCCATGGGCAAAAGGGTCACTACGGCGTCGCCCTGCTCTCGCGTAAAGAACCACTGGCACTCTACAAAGGCTTCACCACCGATGAAGAAGACGCTCAGCGCCGCTTCATCTGGGGCACGTTCGCCGACGCCAATGGCGTGCCGGTGACCATCATGAACGGCTATTTCCCACAGGGCGAAAGCCGCGATCATCCAACCAAGTTCCCGGCCAAGGAACGCTTCTACGGTGATCTGCAGCAATTACTGGAAAGCCAGTTCAGCAACGATCAGCCGGTCGTGGTGATGGGCGATGTGAACATTTCCCCGGAAGACTGCGACATCGGCATCGGCCCGGACAACATGAAACGCTGGCTGAAAACCGGCAAGTGCAGCTTCCTGCCAGAAGAACGCGAGTGGATGGCCCGTTTGAAAAACTGGGGCCTGACGGACAGCTTCCGACACCTGAACCCGGACGTTGCCGACCGTTTCAGCTGGTTCGACTACCGCAGCCGCGGGTTTGAGGATGAACCCAAGCGTGGACTGCGGATCGATCTGATTTTGGCGTCCCATGGGTTGTTGCCGCGGGTCAAGGATGCCGGCGTGGACTACGAACTGCGCGGAATGGAAAAACCCTCCGATCATGCGCCGATCTGGCTTGAATTGAGCTGATCCCTAAAGACTTGCATAGATCGAATGTGGGAGCGGGCTTGCTCGCGAAGGCGGTGGATCAGTCGACATCAATGTTGAATGATGAACCGCCTTCGCGAGCACGCCCGCTCCCACAGGAGCAACTGTCATCTTTCGGACATCTTACTGACTTAATCTCCCGGCACTTCCTTTGGCTATATAAGGTGCCGGCATGACGCTGCGCGTGTTGTTCCTGTTGATGCTGTGCGCCTGGCTGCCCGTTACCGCTTCGGCCGGCGACTTGCCGACGCCCGAGCAGGGCCCGGTGCTGCGCATCCAGGGCTCCAATACCATCGGCGCGGCACTCGGCCCGGCGTTGGTCGAGGGCTTGATGCGCGAACAGGGCTTGCTCAAGGTCCACCGCGAGGCCCCGGACAAAGCCAACGAACTGCGCGTTGTCGGCGAAACCGTTCAGGGTCGCCGGGTCGTGGTGGAAGTCGCGGCCCACGGTTCCAGCACCGGCTTCACCGCCCTGAAAACCACCACCGCCGACCTGGCCGCCTCATCCCGCCCGATCAAGGACCGCGAACGGGTGGAACTCGAACCGCTGGGCGATCTGAAAAACCCCGCCGCCGAACAGGTCATCGCCATCGATGGTCTGGCAATCATCCTTCACCCGCAAAACCCGCTGAACCAACTCAACATCGAACAACTGGCGCGAATCTTCAGCGGCGAAACCAAAACCTGGGAAGAGCTCGGCGGTACCGGTGGGGCCATTCATCTTTATGCGCGGGATGACCAATCGGGCACGTACGACACCTTCAAGGAATTGGTCCTCAGCGGTCGTGGGAAAACCCTGAGCGGCGCCGCGAAACGGTTCGAATCCAGCGAGCAATTGTCCGACGCGGTCAGCCTCGACCGTCAGGGCATCGGCTTCATCGGCCTGCCCTACGTGCGTCAAGCCAAGGCTGTGGCGATTGCCGATGGCCAATCCCAAGCGATGTTGCCGCTCAATAACCTGATCGCCACGGAAGACTATCCATTGTCGCGTCGGCTGTTCTTTTACCTGCCGCCCAACGGGAAAAATCCCTGGGCAGAGGCGTTGGTGTCGTACGCACAAACCAGCAAGGGCCAGGCAATCGTCGCCGCCAATGGCTTTATCGCCCAGACCGTCCAGGCCATGGCCGTCACGCCGAATGCGCTGATGCCCGAGGGTTATCAGGCGCTCAGTCGTCATGCCCAGCGACTGACGGTGAACTTCCGCTTCGAAGAAGGCAGTGCGACGCTGGACAACAAGGCCCGGCAAGACCTGTCTCGGGTGCTCGACTATATAAAGCAGCACGACAAAACCCGTCGGCAGGTGACGCTGGTGGGATTCGGCGACGCCAAGAGCGACCCGGCCCGCGCCGACTTGCTATCGAAACTGCGCGCCATGGCGGTGCGACGGGAACTGGTGAAAAGCGGCGTGGTATTTCGCGAGATTCGTGGCTTTGGTGCCGAAATGCCGGTGGCGGCCAATAGCGCGGATGAGGGGCGGATCAAGAATCGGCGGGTTGAGGTTTGGGTGTATTGAGTCAGATGTTGCTGCGTTGAATGGGCCGACGCCTTCGCGGGCAAGCCCGGCTCCCACAGGATCACACTCAATCTGATATTGCTGCGTTGAATGGGCTGACGCCATCGCGAGCAGGCTCGCTCCCACAAGGATCACACTGAACCTGTGGGAGCGGGCTTGCCCGCGAAGAACGATGACGCGGTCTTACTGCCCGCTACGCATCATTTCTTTAGGCACATACTTGCCGATCTCGAACTTGCCGATCGCCGCGCGGTGCACTTCGTCCGGGCCGTCGGCCAGGCGCAGGGTGCGTTGCATGGCATACATGTAGGCCAGCGGGAAATCATTCGAAACCCCAGCCCCACCATGAATCTGAATCGCCCGGTCGATCACCCGCAACGCCACGTTTGGCGCGACAACCTTGATCTGCGCGATCTCGCTCTTCGCCACTTTGTTGCCAACGGTGTCCATCATGTACGCCGCTTTCAACGTCAGCAGGCGTGCCATGTCGATTTCCATCCGCGAGTCGGCGATCTTGTCGATGTTGCCACCCAGACGCGCCAGCGGTTTGCCAAACGCGGTACGGTTCACCGAGCGTTTGCACATCAATTCCAGCGCACGTTCAGCCATGCCGATCGAACGCATGCAGTGGTGAATGCGGCCAGGGCCAAGGCGACCTTGAGCAATTTCGAAGCCACGTCCTTCACCCAACAGGACGTTTTCGTACGGCACGCGGACGTTTTCGAACAGCACTTCGGCGTGGCCGTGGGGCGCGTCGTCGTAACCGAACACCGGCAGCGGACGAACAATCTTCACGCCCGGCGCATCCACCGGCACCAGAATCATCGAGTGCTGGGCATGACGCGGCGCGTCGGGATTGCTCAGGCCCATGAAGATCAGGATCTTGCAGCGCGGATCGCAAGCGCCTGAGGTCCACCATTTCTTGCCGTTGATCACCCACTCGTCACCATCACGCTCGGCACGGGCGGCCATGTTGGTGGCGTCGGAGGACGCGACGTCCGGCTCGGTCATGGCGAACGCCGAGCGGATCTCGCCGCGCAGCAGCGGTTCGAGCCAGCGTTGTTTCTGTTCTTCATTGGCGTAACGCACCAGCACTTCCATGTTGCCGGTGTCTGGCGCGGAACAGTTGAACGGCTCGGGGCCCAGCAGCGAACGACCCATGATTTCCGCCAGGGGCGCGTATTCGAGGTTGGTCAGGCCGGCGCCGAGTTCGGACTCAGGCAGAAACAAATTCCACAGGCCTTCAGCCTTGGCCTTGAGTTTGAGTTCTTCCATGATCGCGGTCGGCTGCCAGCGATCGCCCTCGGCGACTTGGCGCTCGAACACGGCTTCGGCGGGATAAACGTAGGTGTCCATGAACGCGGTCACGCGCTCACGCAGTTCTTGCACCTTGGGCGAATAAGCGAAATCCATGGGCAGCTCTACCTTTTGACTGGGTTTTGATGAGTTGTTCAGGTCATGGAATCGATGCTAGAACAGCTACGAAAATTTACCTAGCCTATTCTCGGCGTGTATTAACATTCATCACCGATATATGATCGGGTGATCGAGAACCAACAAGAAGAGTGCCGCGCAATGAATCTGAGCAAGGTCGACCTCAACCTTTTCATCGTCTTCGACGCGATCTACACCGAAGCCAACCTGACCCGCGCCGGGCAGATTGTCGGCATCACCCAACCGGCGGTCTCGAACGCTCTGGCCCGCCTGCGCGAGACGTTCAACGACCCTTTGTTCGTGCGCACCGCCCAAGGCATGGTGCCGACGCCCATGGCGCAGAACATCATCGGCCCGGTGCGCAACGCCCTCTCCCTGCTGCGGGTGTCGGTGCAGGAAAGCCGGATTTTCAACCCGTTGCAGGCGGTCAAGACCTATCGCATCAGCATGACTGACCTCACCGAAGCGGTGATCCTGCCGGCGCTGTTCCAGCGCCTGCGTCGCCTGGCGCCGACGGTGATCATCGAAAGCTTCCTGTCCAAACGCCGCGAGACCACCAAGGAACTGGCGGCCGGACGCCTCGATTTTGCGGTGGATGCGCCGCTCAACACCGACCCGCAAGTGCGCCACGTCAAGTTGATGGAAGACCGTTATGTGTGTGCCATGCGCAAAGGGCATCCGCTGGCGGGCAAGGAAAAATTCACCCTCGATGATTATCTGTCCCTGACCCACATCCATATCTCCAGCCGCCGCAGTGGGTTGGGCCATGTCGACCTGGCGCTGGGCAAGATGGGCATCCAGCGCAAGATCGCCCTGCGTTCCCAGCATTACCTGATGGCGTCTCAAGTGCTACAGCAGACCGACATGGTCATGACCGTGCCGGAACGCTTCGCCCGTCGCCATGACCTGTACTCGGTGAACTTGCCGGTCAACGATGTGCCGCCCGTGGAAACCCACCTCTACTGGCACGAAAGCACCGACCAAGACCCGGCCAACCGCTGGATGCGTGAGCAGATGATCGAGTTGTGCCAGCAAGTGACGGCGCATGAGAAGAAGCTCGATAAGGTGTAGGACTTTGCTCCGCGTCATCGTTCTTCGCGAGCAAGCCCGCTCCCACACTGGCCCTGAGTACAACCGGTCAAATGTGGGAGCGGGGTTGCTCGCGAAGAGGCCAGCAAGAACACCGACGATCCACGCCACTTGACGTAAACGTCAACCTGCCATTAGCTTAGCGCCATGACCTTTTTCGAGCGCTTCCATGAGCAGCCAGACCTATAGCATTTCCGACCTCGCCCGCGAGCTCGACATCACCACCCGGGCCATTCGCTTTTATGAAGAGCAAGGCCTGCTTAGCCCCGAACGGCGCGGTCAGGAACGCATCTATACGCCCCGCGACAAGGTCAGCCTGAAGCTGATCCTGCGGGGCAAGCGCATCGGTTTTTCACTGGCCGAATGCCGCGAGTTGATCGAACTCTATGACCCCACTGGCGGCAATCAGAAACAGCTACAAACCATGCTGACCAAAATCGCCGAACGCCGTGAACAACTGGAACAGCAGATGCTCGACATCGAGCAGATGAAGCTGGAACTGGACACCGCGCAGGAACGCTGCGTGCAGGCGCTGGAGCAGACGATCAAGAGCCAGGAAGCAATTCAATAACCAACACACATCCAATGTGGGAGCGGGCTTGCTCGCGAATGCGGTCTGTCAGCCAACATCAATGTTGAATGTAAGTGCGCCTTCGCGAGCAAGCCCGCCCCCACATTGATCGATGTTGACTCCTCTAGCGCATTGACAACCCAAAGCAGGTCAATCCCATGTCCCTACCCACTCACGTACGCCTCGTCGAAGTCGGCCCCCGCGACGGTCTGCAAAACGAAGCCCAGCCCATCAGCGTCGCGGACAAGGTGCAATTGGTCAACGCACTGACCGCCGCGGGCCTGGGCTATATAGAAGTCGGCAGCTTCGTTTCACCCAAATGGGTACCGCAGATGGCCGGTTCCGCCGACGTCTTCGCGCAGATCCAACGCAAACCGGGCGTGACCTATGGCGCCCTCGCCCCCAACCTGCGCGGGTTTGAAGATGCCATTGCTGCCGGGGTCAAGGAAGTCGCGGTGTTCGCCGCCGCGTCCGAAGCGTTTTCCCAGCGCAACATCAATTGCTCCATCAGCGAAAGCCTGGAGCGCTTCGTGCCAATCATGGACGCCGCAAAACAGTACGGCGTGAGCGTGCGCGGTTACGTGTCCTGTGTGCTCGGCTGCCCTTACGAAGGTAACGTCGCACCTGAGCAAGTCGCCCGGGTCGCCCGCGAGCTCTACGCCATGGGCTGCTATGAAGTTTCTCTGGGCGACACCATCGGCACCGGCACCGCCGGCGCAACCCGCAAAATGTTCGAAGTGGTCTCGGCCGATGTGCCGCGAGAAAAACTGGCCGGGCACTTCCACGACACCTATGGCCAGGCCATGGCCAACATCTATGCCAGCTTGCTCGAAGGCATCTCGGTATTCGACAGCTCTATCGCCGGCCTCGGCGGTTGCCCGTATGCCAAGGGCGCCAGCGGTAACGTCGCCACTGAAGACGTGGTTTACCTGCTGAACGGCCTGGGCATCGAGACGGGCATTGACCTGGACGCCTTGATTCTCGCCGGTCAGCAAATATGCACCGTGCTGGGCCGCCCTACCGGTTCTCGGGTGGCGAAGGCTCGTAGCGCGCAGTGAGGGCGCGGATGTGTCCGGGTGTTACCGCAACGTCCGGAACGTGGGGCACAAGCGAGTAACACGGAAACAAATAGTCGGATTCAGGCCGAGCGGAAATCCTTCAAAAAATTCAAAGTATTGATTTTAAAGGGTTTTTAAAAGTTGGCACGGCTTCTGCTATCTCTACTGCATAACAAGAACAAAAAAAGCGGCAAACCTAATAAAAATAAGACGTAACGACTCTGACATAACAAAAACAACACGGCAGAGACGCAGCTAACAGATTTTTTTGGAGAAGGTGTGCTTTTCAGGGTGCTTTTCGGAGTAACCCGCAACCGGGCAGAGAACAATAAAACTACCTTCAGGTAGCTCCCGAACTGGTTGGATCGCGTAGCGAAAAAGTAGATCAGCGCTCAAAAAAATACGTTTGCTCTTGATCCCGGATGGGGATCGACAAAAACAGCGGTAAAGGGTCACGGTTTCCAAAAACAACAACAGACCGCCCCTCAATAATAAAAAAAGAGCACGTAACGACAAAATTAAAGGGGAGCTTCGGCTCCCCTTTGTGCTTTCTGTCCCTCTAGTACACCCCTCCTCCCTGCGTAATATCCCCCTGCGACTAACTGGCCGTTCGTCGACACTGTCAGAGATGACAGGTCAAAACAAAGATTGTGTGCCCTATAACTCGCCTTCCCTCCGGGGATTTGCGGGGACGCTCATGATCCATGCCGCGCAGGCCATGGGTTGTTCTGTTGATCGAAGCTTTTCATCAATGCCTCTCGGATGAGCACACGTCCCTTCTTCTTATGAAAGGAGACGAACATGAGCACATTGCAGACCTTCAAACTGCCCGCCAAGGTAACGGGTAACACCGCCGATATCAGGCTGGGAGAAAAACTGATCGGCGCCTGGCGTGCGGACGGCATTTTCCAGATAGAGACCAGTGCGAGGCAAGATCGCATAACGCAATCGGCATTGGCGACCAGCAAGCTTTTCTTCCAGCAACAACCAGACTTCAAGCGTCGCTGCATCAGCGACCTGACCTACAGCGGCTATATCGCTTCCGGTGAGGAGGTCACCGCCGGTAAAGCTGATTACTCGGAAATCTTCACCGTCTGCAAGGACCTGCCCGAAACCGATCAACGCGTCCAGGACGGTTGGCCGTGCCATGGTCCGGTGCCATGGCCCGACAACGCTTATAAGAAAAGCATGAAGGCGTTCATGGATGAGCTCGGCGTGGCCGGCGAAAAACTACTTCAATTAACGGCGTTGGGCATGAACCTGCCGATCAGTACGTTTACCGACCTGACACACGATGGCTGGCACCACATGCGCGTGTTGCGCTTCCCGACAAAAAATTCCAGGACATCCCGTGGCATTGGTGCGCATACGGACTATGGCTTACTGGTGATTGCGGCTCAGGACGCTGTCGGCGGCCTGTACATTCGCCCTCCGGTGAAGGGCGAAAAACGCAACCGCAACTGGCTGCCGGAAGAAAGCTCAGCAGGCTTGTTCGAACGCAAGAAACCCTGGACTTTCGTAACACCGACGCCAAGAGTGTGGACGGTGTTCCCGGGTGACATCATGCAGTTCATGACTAACGGTTACCTGCTATCCACCCCGCACAAAGTCAAACTCAATACCGGCGAGCGCTTCGCCTGCGCCTACTTCCACGAGCCGAATTTCGAAGCGTCTGCTCGGCCATTGTTCGAACCGGACAGCCACGAACGCATCCATTACGGTGAGCATTTCACTCATATGTTCATGCGCTGCTACCCGGATCGAATCACCACCCGACGCATCCACGAGCAAAACCGCCTGGCGTGGCTGGACGAACTGAAAGACAGCGACAGTCGAGCCACACGTTACGCGACAGGTTCATAAGTGGAGCAATGCCCTGGCCGGCAGTACCGGCCAAGGCATTCAAGGCACCGGATGGCGCGCGGTCGCCAACTCCTCAATGCTGATCTCGCGCATCCGAAACTTCTGGATCTTGCCGGTCACGGTCATCGGGAATTCTTCGACGAACTTAAAGTAACGCGGCGTCTTGAAGTGGGCGATGCGCTCCTTGCACCAGGCTTGCAGCTCTTGTTCAGTGGCGCTGTGGCCCGGGTGGAATTTGATCCAGGCAACGATCTCTTCACCGTAGCGCGAACACGGAATACCGATCACCTGCACGTCCGCCACCGCCGGGTGGGTAAAGAAGAATTCTTCCAGCTCCCGCGGGTAAATATTCTCACCGCCGCGGATGATCATGTCTTTGTTGCGTCCGGCAATGCACACGTAGCCCTCATCATTCATGCTCGCCAGGTCACCGGTGTGCATCCAGCCCGCCTGATCGATGGCTTCAGCGGTGCCTTGTGGGTTGTTCCAGTAGCCGAGCATCACGCTGTAACCACGGGTGCACAACTCGCCGATAGTGCCACGCGGCACCAGGTTGCCCGCCTCGTCGATGATCTTGCTTTCCAGTTGCGGCTGGGTGCGGCCGACGGTGGTGACGCGCAATTCCAGCTCGTCTGACGGACCGGTCTGCAACGACACGGGGCTGGTTTCCGTCATGCCGTAGGCAATCTGCACTTCGCTCATGTGCATGTCACTGATGACCCGGCGCATCACCTCGATCGGGCAGGTCGCGCCGGCCATGATCCCGGTGCGCAGGCTCGACAGATCGAATTCGGCACGCTGGGGCTGATCGAGCATGGCGATGAACATGGTGGGAACGCCGTACAGCGCGGTGGCCTTTTCTTCAGCGACGGTGCTCAGGGTCAGCAGCGGATCGAACGCGTCGTTGGGGTAAATCATGGTGCTGCCGTGGGTGATGCAACCGAGGTTGCCCATGACCATGCCGAAGCAGTGATACAGCGGCACCGGGATCACCAGCCGATCATTAGCGGTCAGGCCCAGGCTTTCGCCGACCATGTAACCGTTATTGAGAATGTTGTAGTGGCTGAGGGTCGCACCCTTGGGGAAACCGGTGGTACCGGAGGTGTACTGAATGTTCACCGCCTGATCGAAGTGCAGGCTGTTCTGGCGTTCGCTTAGCTGTTCGACAGAGACACTGGCCGCGAGATCCGTCAGTTGCGTCCACGGCAGGAAACCCGATGGCGGCTGCGCATCAAGGCTGATGACCCCGCGCAACTCGGGCAAACGTTCGCTGTGCAATTTCCCGATGGATTGCTCTGCCAACTCGGGCACCAGGCCTTGCAACATCCCGTGGTAGTCCGAGGTCTTGAAGGCGCCGGCGCAGACCAGCCATTGGCAACCGGATTGCTTCAAAACGTATTCGAGTTCGGAACTGCGGTAGGCCGGGTTGATGTTGACCAGGATCACGCCAATTTTCGCGCTGGCGAATTGGCTGATGCACCACTGGGCGCAGTTGGGTGCCCAGATGCCGAGACGGTCACCGGTCTGCAGGCCCAGCGCCAACAGTGCTCTGGCGTGCAGATCCACCGCTTCGGCCAGTTGTTGCCAGGTGTAGCGCAGCTGTTGATGGCGCACGACCAGCGCCTCCCCGGTCGAGCACTGCGCCACGGTGTTATCGAACGCCTGGCCGATGGTCATCGCCAGCAAAGTTTTTTCCTGGGAACCACGGGTATAGCTGCGCTGCGGGCTTGCACTGGGTTGATCCATGACGACCCCTATTGTCTTTATTAGTGGGTTGTTGGAACGGGACTTTTGGGTAGCCCCGATCATTCAGAACTGGCTCTACTCTCGCTCAAGTTGACGTTAACGTAAAGGATGATTGACAGCCATTCGTCACAGGCTTACGTTAACGTAAAGGTGAGAGCCAGATCACTGCCCTCCCTACCCTACAAAAAAGCCAAAAGGTGACCCATGAGCTATCCATCCCTGAACTTTGCCCTCGGTGAAACCATCGACATGCTGCGCGATCAGGTTCAGTCCTTCGTTGCCAAAGAGATCGCCCCGCGCGCCGCTCAGATCGACATCGACAACCTGTTCCCCGCCGACCTGTGGCGCAAATTCGGCGACATGGGCCTGCTGGGCGTTACCGTCCCGGAAGAGTACGGCGGCGCTGGCCTGGGTTACCTGGCCCACGTGGTGATCATGGAAGAAATCAGCCGTGGTTCGGCGTCGGTCGCCCTGTCCTACGGCGCCCATTCCAACCTTTGCGTCAACCAGATCAACCGTAACGGCAATCACGAACAAAAAACCAAGTACCTGCCGAAGCTGATCAGCGGCGAGCACATCGGCGCCCTGGCCATGAGCGAACCCAATGCCGGTTCCGACGTGGTGTCGATGAAACTGCGCGCCGATAAACGCGGCGATCACTACGTCCTCAACGGCAGCAAGACCTGGATCACCAACGGCCCGGACGCCAACACCTACGTGATCTACGCCAAGACCGACCTGGAAAAAGGCCCGCACGGCATCACTGCTTTCATCGTTGAACGTGATTCCAAAGGCTTCAGCCGCAGCAACAAGTTCGACAAGCTCGGCATGCGCGGTTCCAACACCTGCGAACTGTTCTTCGACGACGTCGAAGTACCGGAAGAAAACATCCTCGGCGTGCTCAATGGCGGCGTGAAGGTGCTGATGAGCGGTCTCGATTACGAACGCGTTGTCCTGTCCGGCGGCCCGACCGGGATCATGCAGGCCTGCATGGACTTGATCGTCCCGTACATCCACGACCGCAAGCAGTTCGGCCAAAGCATCGGCGAATTCCAGCTGATCCAGGGCAAGGTCGCCGACATGTACACCCAACTCAACGCCAGCCGCGCTTACCTCTATGCCGTAGCGCAAGCGTGTGAACGCGGTGAAACCACGCGCAAGGACGCCGCTGGCGTGATCCTTTACAGCGCCGAACGCGCCACGCAAATGGCCCTCGACGCGATCCAGATTCTCGGTGGCAACGGCTACATCAACGAATTCCCGGCCGGTCGTCTGCTGCGTGACGCCAAGCTGTACGAAATCGGCGCCGGCACCAGTGAGATCCGTCGCATGCTGATCGGTCGCGAACTGTTCAACGAAACCCGCTAAACGGAGCTGTCCATGGCTATCCTGCATACCCAGCTCAACCCCCGTTCGGCGGAGTTCGCGGCCAACAGCGCGGCGATGCTCAAACAGGTCGACGCCCTGCACACCCTGCTTGCCCAAGTGCAGCAAGGTGGCGGCCCAAAGGCTCAAGAGCGCCACACCTCGCGCGGCAAATTGCTGCCTCGTGAACGGATCAATCGCCTGCTTGATCCGGGTTCGCCGTTTCTTGAAATCAGCCAACTGGCGGCCTACGAGGTCTATGGCGAAGACGTGCCGGCCGCGGGTGTGATCGCCGGGATCGGTCGGGTAGAAGGCGTCGAATGCATGATCGTCGCCAACGATGCCACTGTGAAAGGCGGTTCGTATTACCCGCTGACCGTGAAAAAACACCTGCGTGCCCAGACCATCGCCCAGCAGAACCGCTTGCCGTGCATTTATCTGGTGGACTCCGGCGGCGCCAACCTGCCGCGCCAGGATGAAGTGTTCCCGGACCGCGAGCACTTCGGCCGGATTTTCTTCAATCAGGCCAACATGAGTGCCATGGGCATTCCGCAGATCGCGGTGGTCATGGGCTCCTGCACCGCCGGTGGCGCCTACGTGCCGGCCATGGCCGACGAAGCGATCATGGTCCGCCAACAGGCGACGATTTTCCTCGCCGGCCCACCGCTGGTGAAAGCCGCGACGGGTGAAGTGGTCAGCGCCGAAGACCTTGGCGGGGCCGATGTGCACTGCAAGATCTCCGGTGTTGCCGACCATTACGCCGAGAGCGATGAACACGCGCTCGCCATCGCCCGTCGCAGCATCGCCAACCTCAACTGGCGCAAACTTGGCGAAGTACAGCAACGCACACCGATTGCCCCGCTGTATAACAGTGACGAGTTGTACGGTGTGGTCTCGGCCGACGCCAAGCAGCCATTCGACGTGCGCGAAGTCATCGCGCGGCTGGTGGACGGTTCGGTGTTCGACGAATTCAAGGCGCTGTTTGGGACCACGCTGGTGTGCGGTTTTGCCTATCTGCACGGTTACCCGATCGCGATTCTCGCCAACAATGGCATCCTCTTTGCCGAAGCCGCACAGAAAGGCGCGCACTTTATCGAGCTGGCCTGTCAGCGCGGCATCCCGTTGCTGTTCCTGCAAAACATCACCGGCTTCATGGTCGGCCAGAAATACGAAGCCGGCGGCATCGCCAAGCACGGTGCAAAACTGGTGACTGCCGTGGCGTGCGCCAAGGTGCCGAAATTCACCGTGATCATCGGCGGCAGTTTCGGCGCCGGTAACTACGGCATGTGCGGTCGGGCCTATGACCCACGCTTCCTGTGGATGTGGCCGAACGCGCGGATCGGCGTGATGGGTGCCGAGCAAGCCGCTGGCGTTTTGGTGCAGGTCAAGCGCGAGCAGGCCGAGCGTAGTGGCCAGGGTTTCAGCGCCGAGCAGGAAGCCGAAATCAAGCAACCAATCCTCGACCAGTACGAAGAACAGGGACACCCCTACTATTCAAGCGCACGGCTGTGGGACGACGGCGTCATCGACCCGGCGCAGACCCGCGATGTGCTGGCCCTGGCCTTGTCGGCGTCGCTGAATGCGCCAATCGAACCGAGCCGCTTCGGCGTGTTCCGGATGTGATTTTTTGTGGGAGCGGGCTCGCTCGCGAAGATGGCGGCACATCCAGCATTGATGTGACTGAAATACCGCTTTCGCGAGCAAGCCCGCTCCCACAAGGACCGTGGAGACGGACGAACATGAACGACTTCAACACCCTCGAACTGCTGAGCGATCCAAGGGGCTTTGCGACTCTTTGGCTCAGCCGTGAAGAAAAGAACAACGCCTTCAACGCCGAGATGATCCGCGAATTGATCCTCGCCCTGGACAAGGTCTCGAGCGATGCCAGCCTGAAGTTTTTATTGGTACGCGGCCGCGGCAAGCATTTCAGCGCCGGCGCCGATCTGGCGTGGATGCAGCAATCGGCCGAACTCGATTACCACACCAACCTCGACGACGCCCGGGAACTGGCGGAATTGATGTACAACCTCGCCAAACTGAAAATCCCGACGCTGGCGGTGGTACAAGGCGCGGCCTACGGCGGCGCGCTCGGCCTGATCAGTTGCTGCGACATGGCGATTGGCGCCGACGACGCGCAGTTCTGCCTGTCGGAAGTGCGCATCGGCCTGGCGCCAGCGGTGATCAGCCCGTTTGTGGTGCAAGCGATTGGTGAACGTGCGGCACGGCGTTATGCGCTGACCGCCGAACGTTTCGGCGGGCAACGGGCCCGGGAAATCGGCTTGTTGTCAGAGAGTTATCCAGCCACTGAGCTGGAGCAAAAAGTCGAACAATGGATCGACAACCTGCTGCTCAACAGCCCGGCAGCCATGCGCGTAAGCAAGGACTTGCTGCGTGAAGTCGGCCACGGCGCTCTGACCCCGGCGCTGCGCCGCTACACCGAAAATGCCATCGCCCGCATCCGCGTCAGCCCCGAAGGCCAGGAAGGCCTGCGCGCCTTTTTGCAAAAACGTCCACCGAGCTGGCAAGCCGAAACCACCACCAAGGAGCCGCGTTGATGAGCGCACCTGTTCTCACCACCCTGCTGGTAGCCAACCGCGGCGAAATCGCTTGCCGGGTGATGCGCACCGCCAAGGCCCTGGGCCTGACCACCGTGGCCGTGCACAGCGCCACCGACCGTGATGCCCGGCACAGCCGCGAAGCGGATATCCGCGTTGACCTCGGTGGCAGCAAAGCCGCCGACAGCTACCTGCAAATCGACAAACTGATCGCCGCCGCCAAGGCCAGCGGTGCTCAGGCGATTCATCCGGGTTATGGCTTTCTTTCCGAGAACGCCGGCTTCGCTCGCGCGATCGAAGCAGCCGGCCTGATTTTCCTCGGTCCGCCCGCCTCGGCCATCGACGCCATGGGCAGCAAATCCGCCGCCAAAGCCCTGATGGAGACTGCCGGCGTGCCGTTGGTGCCGGGCTATCATGGCGAAGCTCAGGACCTCGATACCTTCCGCGATGCCTGCGAACGCATTGGCTATCCGGTGCTGCTCAAGGCCACGGCGGGCGGTGGTGGCAAAGGCATGAAAGTAGTCGAGGATGTCAGCCAACTGGCCGAAGCCCTGGCCTCGGCCCAACGTGAAGCGCAATCGTCGTTCGGCGATTCTCGGATGCTGGTGGAGAAGTACCTGCTCAAGCCGCGTCACGTGGAAATCCAGGTGTTCGCCGATCAGCACGGCAACTGCCTGTACCTCAACGAACGTGATTGCTCGATTCAGCGCCGCCACCAGAAAGTCGTCGAAGAGGCACCTGCGCCGGGTCTGAGCCCGGAATTGCGTCGCGCCATGGGCGAGGCCGCCGTGCGTTCGGCACAGGCCATCGGTTATGTCGGCGCCGGCACCGTGGAGTTTCTGCTGGATTCGCGTGGCGAATTCTTCTTCATGGAAATGAACACGCGCTTGCAAGTGGAGCACCCGGTGACCGAAGCCATCACCGGTCTGGACCTGGTAGCCTGGCAGATTCGCGTCGCCCGTGGCGAAGCGCTGCCGATGACTCAAGCCGAAGTTCCGCTGATGGGCCATGCGATCGAAGTGCGGCTGTACGCCGAAGATCCGGGCCATGATTTCCTGCCGGCGACCGGGCAGCTGGAGCTGTATCGCGAATCCGCCGAAGGTCCGGGACGCCGGGTAGACAGCGGCGTTGAAGAAGGTGATGAAATCTCGCCATTCTACGACCCGATGCTCGGCAAACTGATTGCCTGGGGCGAGGACCGTGAACAGGCACGCCTGCGCTTGTTGAGCATGCTCGATGAGTTTGCGATCGGCGGTCTCAAGACCAACATCAATTTCCTGCGGCGGATCATCGGCCATCCGGCGTTTGCCGCGGCCGAACTGGATACCGGGTTCATTCCCCGTTATCAGGAGCAATTGCTGCCAGCCCCTGCGAACCTCAGTGACGAATTCTGGCAAGCCGCCGCCCAAGCGGTTGCCCAGAGCCAGCCGAACTCCCCGCGTGCCGACGACCTGAGTTCGCCTTGGGGCAACAGCAACGGTTTCCGTGCCGGACTTCCTAAAGAAATCACCTTGCACCTGAGTTGCGAGGGCCAGGACCGCGCGCTGACATTGGGCAACGCCGATGCCCACACCGCACAACTCAAAGGCGAGCAATTGCTGACCGAGCACAACGGCCTGCGTCGCCAGCATCGGGCCATCCGCCGTGGCGACTTTGTGTACCTGCAATGGGAAGGTGAATTGCGCCGCATTGAGTCCTATGACCCGATCAGCGCTGTCGAAGCCAGTCACAGCCATCAGGGCGGGCTGACTGCCCCCATGAATGGCAGCATCGTGCGCGTGCTGGTAGAGGCCGGGCAAACGGTCGAGGCCGGCGCGCAACTGGTGGTGCTGGAAGCGATGAAGATGGAGCACAGCATTCGTGCGCCACACGCCGGAGTGATCAAGGCGCTGTATTGCCAGGAAGGCGAGATGGTCAGCGAAGGCAGTGCGTTGGTCGAGTTGGAAGAAGCCTGAAATGAAGATCGGTCCTACGCCTTGCGCGGACCGATCTGATTAGAATTTGGCTGTCGCCTGAACCACCACGCCGATGATTCGGCATTCTTCGGTGTAAAGGGCTTTCGGATACGTCGGATTGAGCGGGACCAGGTAACGCTGCCCGCCCTCCTCGATCAGCTTGCGGAAGGTCGCCTCGGCGCTGTCCGGCCACTGGGCGATCACCAGTTTTCCGGGCTCCGGCACAATGGCCGGGTCCACCAGGATCAACATGCCCTCGGCAATGCTGAGACCGCTGGGTGCGGTCATCGCATCACCCACCACGCTGAGCCAGAACGCCGCGCCTTGAGCATGGTAATCGGTCAGCTCGAAACGCGCGTTGGCGTAGACCGTCAGCTCGCCGTCACGCACCTCAGCCGGTTCTCGCCAGTCACTGACCGGGTAGCGGAAGTACGGGTTGTACTTATGCGCCAGAGGCACCTCGTCATCATCCGAGACGAGAGGCTCACGGATCACCAGAGCCACTTCGAGAAAGTCCATTCCAAGCGCTTTCAACACGCGGTTCATGTTGTCAATGCCGGGGTCGCGACGTTTATTCAGCCAATGACCAATGCCGCCCTGGGACATCCCGAGGCGATCGGCGAGTATTTCTTGAGTGACTTTGAGTTCACTCATCTTGGCCTTGACCAATTCAATCCATTTATCCATGTGCGGCACGATACGTGGGCGCCTCCGGCCTTCAAAACACAAATTGTAGTATTTAAATCCTCGTCACAAATACAGTCCGTACTAGGATTGCTTCACGGATCTGAATCTATCACGGAGCTTGCCCTCGCCATGAACATCCCCAGTAACGACCTGCCCGACATGCAAATCGACACCTCCCTCACCTCGCCCCAAGGCTCTGCCGCCGCGCAGCGAGCTTTGGACTATTACTTGAAACCAGCTGTTTCAGAAGAGGTGGTCGAAGAGCGTTTCTTTGACGTGAACCGCAACATCAGCAGTGAAGAGGCGCTGGTTCATGCTTCGGATCTATTGCGCTGTGCCGCTGCGACCGCGTACGAGTCAGCCAATCACCTGCAGGGCGTAAACCGGGATCTGGCATTTTCGACAGTGCACATGATCGACATGGCCAAGGCGATGGTAGACCGATCCCTGGAAGGGCATCAGAACACCTGAGACAAGAGTGCTTTCAAGGAGGACGGGAAAGAATTTTCCAATCGGGCAGATAAAATCATTTGACTTGCAAACGAGAATGATTATTATTGCATGCAGCTGGTCGCGAGATCAGTCGATTGTCCAAGTGACCTTAGGTCGGTCTCCTGGACTATCTCCTCATCAGGCTAATCACGGTTTTTGACCCGGCTTTTTGCCGGGTCTTTTTTTTGCCAGTTTTCTGGCTTTGGCTTCAGGCTAATGAAGACTTTAGGTGTCGCAAACTCGATTGGCGCGGATGATATCAAAAGAATATCCGTTGGCAAGAGAAGCCCGGCATCATTGGGTCAAACTAATGAAAAATAGCACTTGAGAATCAATCGCACAGTCTCTAAGCTGCGTCGGCGTCAAGGAGGACGCCCCCCTTTTCACCCCGCAATTTCCCCGGTTTTTCCCTTCCCAGCGTGTAAAGTAACAGCCATAAAAATCATATTCAGGAATCGACTATGACCGTGGCTAAATCCTCTTTAGGCATCAGCGCAAACTTTGACAGCGGCAACATTGAAGTACTGGACATCAGCAACCCGTTGCAAGCCCTGCTGGCCATCAAGCCAGACACCCGCAGCCAGCACTTTCAATGGTTCCATTTCAAAGCCAGCGGTCTGCATGTCGGTCAGGAGCACTGGTTTCGTCTGAACAATGCCAGCAGATCTTCGTATAACAAAGCCTGGGATGGTTATCAGGCGGTAGCGTCCTACGACCACGTTAACTGGTTCCGGGTACCGACCATATTCGAAGGCGACTGCCTGCGTTTCAGTCTCGAAGCCACCGCCACCCACGCCTGGTTTGCCTATTTCGAACCCTATAGCCGTGGCCGTCACGACTGGCTGATCGAACAGGCGCTGACCAAGGCCGGCACCGAACTGTTGGCCACCGGCAAGAGCGTCGAAGGGCGGGACATCCAACTGTTGCGCAAAGGGACAGGGGCCGAAGGTCGGCGCAAGGTCTGGATCATCGCCCAGCAACACCCGGGCGAACACATGGCCGAGTGGTTCATGGAAGGCGTCATCGAGCGTCTGGAAAAACACGACGATACGGTGTTGAACAAACTCCTGGCCAGCGCCGATCTGTACCTGGTGCCGAACATGAACCCGGACGGCGCCTTCCACGGTCACCTGCGCACTAACGCCATGGGCCAGGACCTGAACCGCGCCTGGCAGAGCGCCAGTCAGGAAATCAGTCCGGAAGTCTTTTTTGTTCAGCAAAAGATGGAAAAGTACGGCGTCGACCTGTTCCTCGACATCCATGGCGATGAAGAAATCCCCTACGTGTTCACCGCCGGTTGCGAAGGCAACCCGGGCTACACGCCGCGAATCGAAAAACTCGAAGAGCACTTCCGCAGCCATCTGAAGCACCTGACCAAGGATTTCCAGACCAAGCACGGATACACCCGCGACGAGCCGGGCAAAGCCAACATGACCCTGGCCTGCAACAGCGTCGGCGAGAAATTCGACTGCTTGTCGCTGACCCTGGAAATGCCGTTCAAGGACAACAATGATGCGCCGAATGCGTTGACTGGGTGGTCAGGGAAGCGTTCGAAGCAGTTGGGGAAGGATGTCCTGACGACTGTTGCCGATATAGTCGATACCCTGCGTTAATCGCCCTCGATGGCTGCATGCCTGGCATGCAGCCATGCTTCACTCGGCAGCGATCCGCACGCAATCCTCTGGTCCCAGCAAGCGCCCATCCTCGGCACGTAGTTCCAGCGTCTGCACCGGTCGGCCGTTCTCTCGGTCAACAACCCGCGAATGCGCCTCCCCTGCCTCATAGAAAAACGCCTCGCCCCATTGGCGCAATCCGATGATCAACGGGAACAGACCTTTGCCCTTTTCGGTCAGCACATATTCCTGATACGCACTGCCGTCCGACGCCGGCACCAGGTCGAAAATGCCGTGGGCCACCAAGGTGCGCAGCCGCGCAGACAAAATATTCTTGGCCATGCCCAAATTGCGCTGAAACTCCCCGAATCGGCGTATGCCGTCAAATGCATCACGCACGATCAGCAACGACCACCAATCACCAATGGCATCCAGGGAACGGGCAACCGGGCATTCGGCGTTTTCCATGCTTGTACGTTTAGCCATGAGCGCGCTCACATCAATCAAATGTAGTTGCAATATAAAACCAGCTTCCTTACCGTACAATTGGTTTCACTTTGAAACCACATAAGGAAGCCCGTCATGAAACCTGAACATCCATTGAGCGGCGCCGTGGTGCTGCTGTTTGCCATCGCCTGCGGCCTGGCCGTCGGCAATGTTTACTACGCACAACCGCTGCTCGATGCCATGGCCGAGGCCTTCGCCATGGACCCCGCAACCATCGGCATCGTCGTCACGCTGACTCAAGTCGGTTACGGCGCAGGCTTGGTGTTGCTGGTGCCGCTGGGTGACCTGCTCAATCGCCGGCGCCTGATCGTTACGCAAACTGTGCTGTCGGCGCTGGCCTTGCTCACGATCGTACTGGCACCTGACAACATCTGGCTGCTGATCGGCATGACATTGACCGGGTTATTGGCTGTCGTGACACAAGTATTGGTGGCCTACGCCGCGACATTGGCCATCCCGGAACAGCGAGGGCGTGTGGTCGGTGTGGTCACCAGCGGCATCGTCGTCGGTATTCTGCTCGCCCGGACAGTGGCCGGCGGCATGGCTGACCTCGCCGGTTGGCGTTCGATTTATCTGTTGTCAGCGGGTTTGACGCTGGTGATGGCGTTGCTGCTGTTTCGTGTGTTGCCCAAACATGAAGATGCGCAACCCGCCAGTTCCTACGGCGCCTTACTGGGCTCGGTATTCACGCTGTTCAAGGAAGAACCGGTGCTGCGCCAGCGGGCGGTGCTCGCGCTACTGACCTTCGCCAGCGCCATGGTGCTGTGGACACCCATGGTGCTACCGCTGAGCGCCCCGCCGCTGTCGTTGTCCCACACACAAATCGGATTATTCGGACTGGCAGGTGCCGCCGGTGCATTGGCCGCCGCTCGCGCCGGGCATCTGGCTGATCGTGGCCTGGGACAATGGACCAGCGGTTTGTCACTCTTGTTGATGTTGGTTTCCTGGCTGCCGATCGCCTTCACCCAGTCCTCATTGTGGGCATTGCTGCTTGGTGTGATTACCTTGGATCTGGGTTTGCAGGCCGTGCACGTCACCAGCCAGAGCATGATCTACAGCGTGCGCCCCGAAGCCCAAAGCCGACTCACCGCCGGCTACATGCTGTTCTATTCAATTGGCAGCGCCTTGGGGTCAATCGGTTCGACGGCTATGTACGCGTGGGCCGGATGGCTCGGCGTATGCCTGCTGGGCGCAGGCATCAATGCTGTGGCGTTGATCTATTGGTGGCGAACGCAGGCGTCGCCAGCCGCTACAGGGAATCACCCGCGATCCTTACCCCGCAGCATGCTGTCCAGCACATCATCGCGACGCACCCAACCGTGAAACAACGCTGCCGCCAAGTGCAGCAACACGGTCAAAAACAGCAAATACGCCAGATACCCATGAGCCTTGCGCAGGAACGCGAACACCTGTGGATTTGCCGGCAGGATCGACGGCAACTGCAGCGAACTGCTTAGCATCACAGGGTCGCCCGCGGCGGAAATCATCGCCCAACCCAGCAGCGGCAAAATCAGCATCAAGGCGTATAGCAGGGTATGCGAAGCCTTGGCCGCCAGCACTTGCCAGCCCGGCAGGTCCGCGGGCAGATGTGGCTGTCGGGTGGAAAAGCGCACGACCAGGCGCACGATCACCAGCAGTAGAATCGCAACGCCCAAGGGTTTGTGCAGATTGATCAGCCACTCATGACGCTCAGAGACTGAGGCCGCCATGCCCGCGCCGATAAACAGCATCGCAATGACCATCAGCGCCATCAGCCAGTGGAGCAGTCGCGCCAGAGGTGCGAAATGAGTCGGTTGAGTGCTCATTGTTGAGCCTCCTGTTTGGCAGCGGGCAACTGGCTGACTTCGCTGGTGCGACGCAAGTATGAACGGGCGTAGCCCGCTGAACGAGCGGCGAGCAACGGGTCGTCGGAACCTTCGATACCGGCGGGCAAGACGAGCGGGTCGTAGTTGATGTCACGGCACTCGCCGTTGAGTTGCGGCTGTGTACTTTCCAGTACCAGCGTGCCGGCGTTCAACACCTTGCGGCCCTCAGGCCAGGCCTTGCTGGCGTCGTTGACCGGATCGCCAGGGTTGGCCAGTGTGATCGTCAACTGCCAACGCAGCGGTCCGGTGGAGATACGCTGAACCAAGTCTTTTTCCAGGAAATCGCCCCCCTCCGGTGCCGTAGCACCTGCCGCGTCCTGAACCATCGGGACCATGCTCCAGCGCACCGCTTGCCGTTGCCCGGCCGCATTCACCAAGTAAAACGCGTTGACGCTGTTGTAGGTTTCCGTCGCGTAACTGGCCGATGGCTTGGCGGTTTTGATCCAGGCCAGGAACGGTGCGGCTTCCGGATGGGAGCCGAAGAATGCTGGCACTGCAGTCGGGTTCGGCTTGCCCGTGGCGGGGTCCGGCGACTGTGCTTGTTGCAATTGATAGAACGCCTCGGGCGTGCCCACAGGGAACACCGGCATGCTGTTCATCCCGGTGCGCCACTGCTGACCGTTGGCCTGGGTGAAACGCAAGGCCAGGCTGCGGATCGGCACGCTGTTATCCGGGGCGTAAGGATTACCGGCCGGCAATGCGAAACGTCCGACCACCGGAGTCCGCGCATCGTTAAAGACCTGCGCGCTGGAATAGCTGCGCGCCTCGCCGCTGCTCTCGAAGTGTCCGATCACGCACACGCCTTTGGAGTGGTTACGCCGGAACCCAGGGTGCACGCCGTTGTTGGTTTCCAGCACATTGATCAGCTTTTTCGGCGTCAGACGCTGTGGGTCAAGGGTGCCGTTGACGTAGGCAAAAGCCCCGGCCACGACGGCGACCACCACGGCAATGCCGGCGAGGCGCAACGTCAGGCTCGCGGCACTCAGCGGTGGCCGAGCGGGCCCCGTTGGCGGTGATGAGCGATCTACCATGAAAGACTCCAGGGCCATCGGCCACAAGTGAGAAGAACCAAGCAGACGAACCTCACGAAGGTTTATTCCCTCGTGCGGTATTTATTTTTTCAGTCGTGGAATAACCTCGAATGCCGGGCGTCTTCCTGGTGTCCGGTCTCGCAAATACGTTTCCTTTTTTGGCAGATGCCGCCAAAAAGGAAACGTATTTGTGAGACCGGACACTCCCCCAAGCGTAGTGACAAGCCAGAACCTCATGAACGATATCGACGAACAGCTGAGAGAAATCATTCCCAGATTGCGCCGGTTTGCCGTGTCGTTGACGCGCAACCCCAGCAGCGCCGACGATCTGGTGCAGTCTTGCCTTGAGCGGGCGCTCTCGAGTTGGGGCGACAAACGCCCTGAGGGCGACTTGCGCGCGTGGCTGTTTTCGATTCTTTATCGGCAGTTTCTCGATGCTCACCGGCGTTCCCGCCGTTATGCGCGGATGCTCGAATTCTTTACCGGGCGTGACGAACCAGAGCCATCGGTGGAGCGCACGGTGATTGCCCAATCGACGCTGCAAGCCTTCGATCAGCTCAGCACCGAACAGCGCGCATTGTTGCTCTGGGTGTCGGTCGAAGGCTTGAGTTACAAAGAGGTTGCCGAGATTCTCGACGTGCCCACCGGCACCGTGATGTCGCGCCTGTCCCGTGCCCGCCAGGCCTTGCGCCAACTCAGCGACGGCGAAATCACCCGCCCTTCCCTGCGGAGACTCAAATGATCAGCATGCCCCCAAGCGAGCGTGACCTGCACGCCTACGTTGACCATCAACTCAGCGATGCCGACCGACATCTGGTGGAGACTTTTCTGGCAGGCAACGCTGAAATGGCTGCACAAGTCCGTGCGTGGCAACAGGACGCCCAACAACTGCGCGCGGCCCTGAGCGGCGCTTTGCAGCAGCCGGCCAACCCGGATCTCGACCCGGCGCTGATTCGCCAACGCCTGAAACACCAATCCCGTCGCCACCTGGCCAGCGCTGCGGTGCTGCTGATTGCCGTGAGCATCGGCGGGTTCAGCGGCTGGCAGGCGCGGGAAATGACGCTCGTCAGCGCCCCGCTGCCAATGACCGATGCCATGCAGGCGTATCGTCTGTTTGCCCAGCAAGGCATCCTGCCGGCCGACTATCAGGTCAGCGACAACGGCGATATGCAGGGCTGGCTCGACCGTTATTTCAACCAGGCCAATCGCTTGCCAGACCTCACAGGTGCCGGTTTCAAACCCGTCAGCGGGCGCTTGCTCAGCACTGAGCAAGGGCCTGCGGCGATGGTGGTTTACGAGGATCAAGGCGGCCACAAGGTCAGCTTCTACGTGCGCCCACCGGGACCAAAAAACTTCCTGCTGCCCCGGGGCAGTCGCAGCGATGGCGAGTTGCAGGCCGAGTACTGGTCGGGGGGCGGTTACAACTATGCGATGGTCAGCCCGAGCGATGCACCGGCGGCGCAGATGCTCAAGCAAACCGTGAACTTCTGATCAAACCGCCAATGAATGTGGGAGCGGGCTTGCTCGCGAAAGCGGAGTGTCAGTCGACATTGATGTTACCTGACACTCCGCTTTCGCGAGCAAGCCCGCTCCCACAGGGGATAGGTGGAGTCAACCTTGTCCAAACACCTGCGAAGGCCGGCGCAGCAGCGGATCAAACGGATTGATCCGCGGCCCGATCAGCGCCGCTTCACGCTTGAGCATTTCCACCACCGTCGGCAGGCGATCCGGCCCCAGCCGATCACTCACGGTCGCCACACTCAACGCCGCCACCGCCCGCCCTTCGCGATCCAGAATCGGCACGGCGACCCCGGCCATGCCCTGCAGCACGCCGGTGTTGCGCCCGGCGTAACCGAGACTCCTCACATTCTCGACTTCCGAACGCAGGAACACCTCGTCATACAAATGGAAATCCTTCAGGCGCGGCAAGTTGTAGTGAATCACCGTGTCGCGTTCCTCTTCCGGCAGAAACGCCAAAATCGCCAGGCTGCCCTGCCCCACACCCAGCGCCACCCGCCCACCGATGTCCCCGGTAAACGTACGAATCGGAAACGGCCCTTCGCTGCGGTCCAGGCAGATGGCATCGAAGCCACTGCGCGCCAGTAAAAACAATGAATCCCCCAACGATGCCGACAACCGCAGCAACGACGGCCGCACCAGTTCGCGCAGGTTTCCGGTATTGCCGGCGCGGGCGGCCAGAGCGAAAAACTCCAGGCTCAGGCGATAGCGTTTACTGCGTGCGTCCTGCTCGACCATGCCCTCGTCCATCAGGCTGCGCAGCAAGCGGTGCGTAGTCGGTTGGGACAAACCGATGCGCTGGGCCAGCTGCGTCACTCGCTCCCCGCCCTCGACGGTGTCGCCCAGACTGCGCAGCACGGCGAACAGTCTCGAGACCGCACCGACGCCGACATCATTTTTGTTTTCGTTCCGCTCAGTGGAATCAGGCATGAATTTTCTCAACAATTAATTTACTCACCGAATGAAACTGAAAATAATTATCGCTTCAGTGAAATAGGTCATTGAGCCCATCCTATTCTTCGTCCTACTCTGCGTCCATACAGGGGCGATTCGAACAACAGCGGCAGCCGACCCAAGTCGAGCGCCAACGCACCCAGCAAAATCTTTCGTATCTGCCCATACAAAAAAGCGCGACCTCAGGCCGCGCATAACAATCTCAGGTGGAGCGCAGTTATGGCTTTTGTGCAACTTGAAGGACTTGGCAAGCGTTACGGTGAGATCGACGCCGTCGTCGCCACCAACCTCTCGGTCGAAAAAGGCGAGTTCGTCTCGCTGCTCGGCCCCTCCGGATGCGGCAAAACCACCACCCTGCAAATGATTGCCGGCTTCGTCGAAGTCAGCAGCGGACGCATTGTGCTGGACGGTCGCGACATCACCCACGCCAAACCCGCCAGTCGCGGCCTGGGGGTGGTGTTCCAGAGTTACGCGCTGTTCCCGCACATGACCGTCAAGGACAACGTTGCCTTCGGCCTGCGCATGCGCAAAGTGCCCAACGGCGAGTTGCAGCAACGGGTAGACCGGGTGTTGAAACTTGTGCGACTCAACCAGCATGCCGAGCGTTATCCCCGGGAACTCTCCGGCGGTCAGCGTCAGCGCGTTGCACTGGCCCGGGCGCTGGTAATCGAACCGCCGGTACTGCTGCTCGACGAACCGCTATCCAACCTCGACGCCAACCTGCGCGAAGAGATGCAGTTCGAAATCCGTCGAATCCAGCGCGAAGTCGGGATCACCACGTTGATGGTCACCCACGACCAGTCCGAAGCGCTGTCGATCAGCGACCGGGTGGTGGTCATGCAGGCCGGACGCATCACCCAGATCGACGCGCCTTACACCCTCTACGAACACCCGCGCACCGAGTTCATTTCCGGGTTCGTCGGCAAAGCCAACCTGCTGCCCGGCGAGCGTGACAGCGCCGGTGTCGTTCAGGTGTGCAACCGTGGCGACGGCGAACTGACCCTGAGCCTGCGCCCGGAAAAAATCGATCTGCGGGAAAAAGGTCAGGGCCGTCTGCAAGGCAACATCGTCAGCCGTTTCTTTCTCGGCAGCCAATGGTTGTACGGCGTGTCGACGACCTTGGGCGAACTCAGTGTGGTGCGCCGCAATGACGGCTCGGCTCCGATGGCGGAAGGCACGGCGGTCGGCCTCGACTGGGACGCGACGCTGCTGCGGGTGCTGAGTGTCGACGAGGTGTCGGCATGAATACGCTCGTCTCGATCCGTCAGGGCCGCCAGGGTTATTGGCTGTCGGCACCGGCCCTGGCCTTGTACCTCGGCTTGTTGGTCATCCCATTGGGCTTGACGCTGGTGTTGTCGTTCAACGTTTTCGACTACAGCTCGGGGATCAACAGCGACGCCTTCACCTTCGACCATTACAGCAGCCTCCTGGGCGACCCGTACTTCTACGAGATCTTCCTGCGCACGATGTGGATCAGCGCCCTGACCACCTTGCTCTGCGTGGTGATCGGTGTGCCCGAGGCCTACATCCTCAGCCGCATGGGCACACCCTGGCGCTCGATTTTCCTGATTCTGATCCTCACCCCGTTATTGATTTCAGTGGTGGTGCGTGCCTTCGGCTGGAGCTTGCTGCTCGGCGCCGACGGCCTGGTCAATCAGACGCTGCAAGCCTTTGGCGGCTCACCGATGAAGCTGCTCTACACGCCGTTCGCGGTGGTGATTGCGTTGGTCCACGTGATGCTGCCGTTCATGATCATTCCGGTCTGGACCTCGCTGCAGAAACTCGATCCGGCCGCCGAACAAGCCGCGCTGTCCCTCGGTGCCAGCCAGCTCACAGTGATGCGCAAGGTCGTGCTGCCGCAGATCATGCCCGGCGTGCTGTCCGGCACGTTGATCGTGTTCGGCCTCGCGGCCAGTTCGTTTGCGATACCCGGTCTACTCGGCGGACGCCGCTTGAAGATGGTCGCCACGCTGATCTACGACCAGTACCTGTCGGAGCTGAACTGGCCCATGGGTGCAGCCATCGCGGTGGCCCTGCTGTTGCTCAACCTGCTGATCATGCTGTCGTGGAACCGGATGATCGAAGGCCGCTACAAGAAGTCATTGGGATAACTCGTCATGTCCAAGAACGGTCCTTTCGCCCTGCTGTTCCATGCCCTGGTGGTGCTGTTCATGCTCGCGCCGCTGGTGGTGGTTTGCCTGGTGGCCTTCACCCCGGAAAACACCCTGAGCCTGCCGACCACGGAGTTTTCCCTGCGTTGGTTTCGCGCGGTATTCGAGCGCGCCGACTTTGTCGATGCGTTCTACAACAGCCTGATCCTGGCGTTCAGCGCCGCCACGCTGGCAACGCTGATTGCGGTGCCGGCGGCCCTGGCGATCACACGCCTGGAGTTTCCCGGACGGGATTTTTTCAATGGCCTGTTTTTGTCGCCGATCATCATTCCGCACTTGGTGCTGGGGGTCGCGTTGCTGCGCTTGTTCGCGCTGATGGGCGTCAACGGCAGCTTCACCTGGCTGATCTTCGCCCATGTGCTGGTGATCACGCCGTACGTGCTGCGCCTGGTGCTGGCCTCGGCCATCGGCCTGGACCGCAGTGCCGAACATGCAGCGCAATCGTTGGGCGCCGGGCGTTTCACGCTGTTCCGGCAGATCACCTTACCGATGATTCTTCCGGGTGTGGCCGGTGGCTGGTTGCTGGCGTTCATCAACAGTTTCGATGAGGTCACGCTGTCGATCTTTGTCACCTCGCCGGCCACGCAAACCTTGCCGGTGCGGATGTACGTGTACGCCACCGAATCTATCGATCCGATGATGGCGGCGGTGTCGGCGCTGGTGATTGGGCTGACCGCGCTGACGATGATTTTGCTTGATCGGGTCTACGGCCTGGATCGGGTTCTGGTAGGCAAACAATGAGGGCGCCATGGCTCTGCTGAAACGACTGGCCGAAGGCGACCGCCCGGCTCTGGACTTTACCCTCGACGGCCAAGCGGTCAGCGGCCTGCTTGGCGACACCCTGCTGACGGCGGTGCTGACCTGCAGCGAACACCTGCGCGGCAGCGACTTCAGCGCCGAGCCCCGGGCTGGTTTCTGCCTGATGGGCGCCTGCCAGGACTGCTGGGTACGCCTGGGCGATGGCCGCCGGGTGCGTGCCTGCTCGACGCTGCTCGAAGCCGGACAACAGATCAGCCGCGAGCCGGGGCGCACCTTATGAACACGAGTAAAACCTGTGGGAGCGAGCCTGCTCGCGAAAGCGGTCAGTCAGCCAACATCTCTACCCAATGTGCCGCCCCCTTCGCGGGCAAGCCCGCTCCCACAGGGGTTCTGCGCCCGTCACAAAATCGCTGGGCAACTCCAATCCAATGTGGAAGCGAGCCTGCTCGCGAAAGCGGTCAGTCAGTCAACATCTCTACCGAATGTGCCGTCCCCTTCGCGGGCAAGCCCGCTCCCACAGGGGTTCTGCGCCCGTCACAAAATCGCTGGGCAACTCCAATCCAATGTGGGAGCGAGCCTGCTCGCGAAAGCGGTCAGTCAGCCAACATCTCTACCCAATGTGCCGCCCCCTTCGCGGGCAAGCCCGCTCCCACTTTGGTTCGGCATCGATCACTAATGAGGTGGGTATGCAACCTGTAGTCATCATCGGTGCCGGGCCCGCCGGGATTCGTGCAGCGCAAACATTGGTCGCCCATGGCATTCGCCCGGTCCTGCTGGACGAAGCGGCGCGCGGTGGCGGGCAGATTTATCGGCGGCAGCCGGCTAATTTCAAGCGCTCTCCAGTCAAGCTCTACGGCTTCGAGGCGCGCAAGGCCAGTGCATTGCATCAGACGATCGACGCGCTGCGCGAGCAACTCGATTACCGTCCCGACACCCTGGTGTGGAATGCCGAGGACGGTGCCCTCGACACCTTGCATGAGGGACGCGCCGCGCGGCTGGAGTTCTCCCGGGTGATTGTCGCCACCGGCGCCACCGACCGGATTCTGCCAGTTCCGGGCTGGACTTTGCCGGGGGTCTACAGCCTCGGCGCGGCTCAGATCGCTCTGAAGTTCCAGGGCTGCGCCATCGGTGAACGCGTGGTGTTCGCCGGCAGTGGACCGTTGCTGTACCTCGTGGCTTATCAATACGCCAAGGCCGGTGCGAAGGTGGTGGCGGTGCTCGACAGTTCGCCGTTCAGCGCCCAAGCCCGCGCCCTGCCCGGCCTGTTGTCGCAACCGGCCACATTGGCCAAAGGCATCTATTACCGCGCCTGGCTGACAGCCCACGGCATCCCGGTGCATCAGGGTGCCAGCCTCGTGTGCGTCAATGGCGAACAACGTGTGCAATCGCTGAACTGGCGTAACGCCAAGGGCGAGCAACGCCTGGAGTGCGACGCCGTCGCCTTCGCCCACGGCCTGCGCAGTGAAACCCAACTCGCCGATTTGCTCGGCTGCGAATTCGCCTGGAACCCACTCAACCGTGCCTGGCTGCCCCGGCGTGACAGCACCGGTCGCAGCAGTGTCGCCGAGGTTTATCTGGCCGGTGATGGCGCCGGCATCATGGGCGCCGATGCGGCGGAAATGGCCGGCGAACGGGCCGCCCTCGCGTTGCTCGAAGACATCGGTCATCTGATCCCGCCGCAACGTCCCGCTGAACTGGAACATGCCCTCAAGCGCATGGGCGATTTTCGTCAGGGCCTGGAGCAGGCCTTTGCCTTTCCCGAAGGCTGGGCCGCCAACGTCGCGGATGAGGTGATGGTCTGCCGCTGCGAAGAAGTACACGCCGGGGACATCCGCGAGGTGGTGCGCGAGGGCCATTGGGAAATCAACCGGGTCAAGGCCCATTGCCGGGTCGGCATGGGCCGCTGTCAGGGTCGGATGTGCGGTGCCGCCGCCGCGGAAATCATTGCCTGCGAAAGCCAACGCCCGGTGTCGGAGATCGGTCGGTTGCGAGCGCAGGCACCGATTAAACCCCTGCCGTTTGGTCTGGAGGTCGAAGCATGATCGAGGTCGATGCAGTCATCATTGGCGGCGGAATTGTCGGCGCTTCGGCGGCACTTTTTCTGAGCCAGTCGGGTCGGCGCGTTGCGCTGCTGGAACGGGACTTTTGCGGCTCGCATTCCAGCGGCGTGAACTATGGCGGCGTGCGGCGCCAGGGTCGTCCGCTGTCGCAACTGCCGCTGTCGCAACGGGCCCATGAGCTCTGGGGGCGACTGCCGCAGCTGATCGGCATCGACGGTGAATATCAGCGCAGCGGTCACCTGAAACTGGCCCGCAGCCTCCACGACCTGCATGCACTGCAAGACTATGCCGCCAGCAGCCAGGGCTTCGGCCTCGATCTTCAAGTACTCGACCGCATCGAATTGCGCAGGCGTTTCCCGTGGGTTGGCGAAGTAGCGGTCGGTGCCTCGTTTTGCCCGGACGACGGCCACGCCAACCCGCGACTGGTGTCCCCGGCGTTTGCCCGGGCGGCGCGGCGGCATGGCGCGCAGATTCATGAACAGTGCGCGGTGACGGCGGTGGAACACGACGGCCAGCGCTTTCGCGTCAGCACGCAAACCGGCGTCGAACTGCACGCGCCCTGGCTATTGAACTGCGCCGGAGCATGGGCGGGAAACCTGGCAGAACAGTTCGGTGAAGCCGTGCCGATGCATGCCGGGCACCCGGCGATGCTGGTCACCGAGCCCTTGCCGTGGGTGATGAATGCCAGCACCGGCGTCGAGGGCGGTGGTATTTATGCGCGCCAGGTCGCTCGCGGCAATTGCGTGCTGGGCGGCGGTCAAGGCTTTGCCCTCGACGAGGCCCGCGCCCGTCCCGGGCAGAACGCCGTGATCGAGATCCTGCGTCAGGCCGTCGAGCTCTACCCGTTTCTTGAAGGTGCCCAGGCGATTCGCACCTGGAGCGGCACCGAAGGTTATCTGCCCGATCGCCAACCGGTGATCGGCCACAGCGGCACTCAACCCGGTCTGTTGCACGCGTTCGGCTTTGCCGGCGCCGGCTTTCAGATCGGCCCCGCGGTGGGCCAGGCGCTCACCGAAATCATCTGCAGCGGCGCCTCAAAAACGTCGCTGGATGCGTTTTCCATCACCCGGTTTCACTCCATCTCCGTTGCTTGATAGAGGAAGGTCGCGCCAATGAATAACGTCAAACGCACTGCATTGCTGGGTTTCTCTTGCCTGAGCGCCCTGCTCACGGCCGGCCAGGCCCAGGCTGAACCGACGCTTTACCTGGGCATGAACGGCGGGACCATGGAGCGGCTCTATGCCGACAAGGTGCTGCCGGCGTTCGAGAAGGCCAACAACGTCAAAGTGGTAATCGTGCCCGGTACCTCCGCCGACATTCTGGCCAAGGTCCAGGCCAGCAAAGGCAACCCGCAGATGCACGTGATGTTCCTCGACGACGGCATCATGTACCGCGCCATCGCCATGGGCCTGTGCGACAAACTCGAAGACAGCGCGCCGCTGGCGCAGATTCCGGCCAAGGGGCGAATCAAGGATCAGGCCGTCGCCGTGAGCCTCGGGGTCACGGGGCTGGCGTACAACACGCGGCTGTTCAAGGAGAAAGGCTGGAGCGCGCCGACGTCGTGGATGGACATGGCCGACCCACGCTTCAAGGACAAACTGGTGTTCCAGTCGATGGCCTCTTCGACTTTCGGTCTGCACGGTTTCTTGATGTTCAACCGGATTCAGGGCGGCAGCGAAACCGACGTCGAGCCGGGGTTCAAGGCCTGGCCGAACACCGTTGGGCGCAACGTGCTGGAGTACATCCCGAGTTCGGCGAAAATTTCCGAAATGCTCCAGACCGACGAAGCGGCGCTGTTCCCGCTGACGCCGACCCAGGTCACGGCCCTGAAGATCAAGGGCATGCAGGTCGAATATGCGCAGCCCAAGGAAGGTGCTGTGGTCCTGAACGTCGCCGAATGCGCCATCGCCAATAACACTCAACCGGAACTCGCGCAGAAACTCGCAGCGTTCCTGCTGACACCTGAAGCCCAGGCCGCCGCGCTGGAAGATGGCGACCAGATCCCGTCCAACCCGAATACCCCGACCACCGACAAGACCCGTGGTCAAGTCGAGGCGATGAAACAGTATCTGGAAACCGCGATTGCCGTCGATTGGGATCAAGTGAACGAACAAAGGCCGGCGTGGAATGCGCGGTGGAATCGCAGTATCGAGCGGTAGGCAGCTGATACAAACCCTTGAGGCAACACAGCAAACCCTGTGGGAGCGGGCTTGCCCGCGAAGGCAGTACGTCAGTCGCCATTTATGTTGCCTGACACTACGCATTCGCGGGCAAGCCCGCTCCCACATCGATTACAAGCTCCCTCGCCCCAGGAGCTTCGTCGACACAACTGGAATGGAAATTCCCCCTTTGGTTACACTACGCCGCCGCAGCTCGGGAAGCCGGCCTGAAGATATCGGGGGTGACATACAGTGGCCGTTCGACCGCCCAACCGTTCACGACTCACACCACGCTGGCCCACGCTGCGCCGCTTGTTCGGCAAGGCATCGGCTGCGCCCGCCGGTGCGTGCGGGCGAGTGATCCACGACTACTTCCACCACAAGGCCCACGCCCAGGGCTACACCCTCAGCCACAGCCAACAGCGCGTGATCGATTGCATGGCGCAGCACGCCACCGCGCTGCTGGGCACATCGGCGAAAACACTTCCCGGTCTCTACCTGCATGGCGCCGTGGGTCGCGGCAAAAGCTGGCTGCTCGACGGCTTTTTCCAGGCCATCCCCATCGCGGAAAAACAGCGCCTGCACTTTCATGAATTTTTTGCCCGACTCCATCAGGGCATGTTCAGCCATCGCGATCAGCCCGATGCGCTGACAGCGACCCTCGATGAACAGCTGCACGATTGCCGGGTGCTGTGTTTCGACGAGTTTCATGTCCATGACATCGGCGATGCGATGCTCATCACGCGGCTGTTCAAGGCCCTGTTTCGCCGGGGCATCCTGCTGCTGGTCACCTCCAACTACCCGCCGGAAGGCCTGCTGCCCAACCCGCTCTACCACGCGCGCTTCAAACCGGTGATCGACCTGATCAACGGGCGCATGCAGGTCATGGAAGTCGGCGGTCCTCACGATTACCGCAGTCAGGTGAGAACCCACACTCAGCAGCTTTTCACCCAGGGGCGGTACATCTGGCCGGCCACGGTGGCGCAGCGGCAGTCGCTGAACCTGCCCGAAAACGCCGCGCCGACCATTGCGCTGCCCGTCGGGACTCGGCACCTGCAAGCGCGATACTGCGTCGGGCGAACCATCGGATTCACCTTCAGCGATGTGTGCGATCACCCGACCGCGGTCATGGATTACCTGGAATTGTGCCGGCGTTTCGATCACTGGATCATCGATGATCTGCCCAACCTCGCCGACTGTTCGATTGCCGCCCAGCAACGCTTTATCAACCTGGTCGACGTTTTGTATGACCAGGACAAGCACCTGACTCTGCTCGGCCGCCAGTCGTTGCGCGAAAGCCTGGGCGGCGATGCCATCGACCTGTCGCGCACGCGCAGCCGGTTGGGGCAGTTGGTGGAGGTCAAGGGAGTGGTCTGATCGGTATTTTTCGGCCGTAGCGGCCGGCCCCTTCGCGAGCAAGCCCGCTCCCACAATGGATCTGTGTGCGCCGCCAATCACCTGTGGAAGCGGGCTTGCTCGCGAAGGCGACCTCACAGTCACCACACCTTTCCCGCTATCATGTCGCCCATTTCCAGGCCCCCGCGCCCTTCTCTCGATCAATAGCGAATCTGTCCATGGATACCCTTGCACAACTGCGGGCCGGCCAACTGTCGGGCATCACCCGCCTGGACCTGTCTTGCGGCCTGACCGAGTTCCCCCGGGAAATCTTCGAGCTGGCGGACTCGCTCGAAGTGCTCAACCTCAGCGGCAACGCCTTGAGCAGCCTGCCGGACGATCTGCACCGCCTGACCCGTTTGCGCGTGCTGTTCTGCTCGGACAATCTGTTCACTGAACTGCCCGCCTGCCTGGGCCAATGTGCCGCGCTGACGATGGTCGGCTTCAAGGCCAACCGCATCGAAAACGTGCCGGCCGCCGCCCTCCCGCCGCAACTGCGCTGGTTGATCCTGACCGACAACTGCATCGAAACGCTGCCGACCGAGCTGGGTGAACGCCCTTACCTGCAAAAACTCATGCTTGCTGGTAACCGCTTGCAGGGTTTGCCCGAGAGCTTGCGCCACTGCCATCAACTCGAACTGATCCGCATCGCCGCCAACCAGCTGACGGAACTGCCGGAGTGGTTGCTGACTTTGCCGAGCCTGACTTGGCTGGCCTACGCCGGTAACCCGCTGGAAACCGAAGCCGATGCGAGCGCCCTTGAAGCGACCGCGAGCATCCCCTGGTCGCAGCTGCGCCTGGAGCAGCAACTGGGCGAAGGGGCTTCGGGAGTCATTCATCGGGCGCTATGGGAACGACCTGACCAACCGCCCCTAGAGGTCGCGGTCAAGCTCTACAAAGGCGAGATGACCAGCGATGGCTCGCCGTTGCACGAAATGAACGCCTGCATCACCGCAGGCATTCACCCCAACCTGATCCGGATCGAAGGCCGGATCGTCGGGCATCCCCAGGCGCAAAACGGCCTGGTGATGCAGTTGATCGAACCGAGCTACCGCAACCTGGCCGGGCTGCCGAGCCTGGCGTCCTGCACCCGGGACGTCTACGCCAACGACACCCGCTTCAGCGCTGGGGTGGCCTTGCGGATCGCCAGTGGCATCGCTTCGGTGGCCGAGCATTTACACCGACGAGGCATCACCCACGGCGACCTCTATGGTCACAATATTCTGTGGAACGACGACGGTGAGTGTTTGCTTGGGGACTTCGGTGCCGCGTCCTTCCACGCCACGTCGGACAGCCCGGAAAGCCGCGCCTTGCAACGGATTGAAGTGCGGGCGTTCGGGGTTTTGCTGGGGGAATTGCTGGAGCGGATCGAGTCGGGGTTGAGCGATGAGAGGCGTGCTCAGCTGGAGGAGTTGCAGCAACGCTGTTGTCAGCCGGATGTGCTGGCGCGGCCGGGGTTCAGTGAGGTTGTGCGATTGCTTGAGATCCGGTGACCGCTGCGCGGTCATTCGTCGGATCGCCGCCCGGAGCAAGCCCGCTCCCACATTGGGTTTCGTGTCGCACACATAACGTGTGTTCACGGAAGATCAAATGTGGGAGCGGGCTTGCTCGCGAAGACGGCCTGTCAGGCAACAGGACCGTCAATGACACACAGACTTAACCCGCTAATCCGACAAACATGTCCTGCACATCATCATGGTTATCGAGGCCTTCAAGGAATGCTTCGACTTCAGCCATCTGCTCATCGCTCAGACCGCTGACCGGGTTCTTCGGCTGGTAACCCAGCTTGGCCGACAACACGGTGAAGCCTTGCTCCGGCAGGGCTTTCTGTACCGCGTCCAGGTCAGCAGGCTCGGTCAGGAACAGGCTCGTGCCCTCTTCTTCACCGGGCTCGAAATCCTGGGCACCGGCTTCGATCGCGGCCATTTCCGGATCGGCATCCGGGCTGTCCGGGGACGCCTCGATCATGCCGACGTGGTTGAAGTCCCAAGCCACCGAACCGGAAGCGCCCAATTGGCCTTTGCGGAACGCAACACGGATTTCCGCCACAGTGCGGTTAATGTTATCCGTCACGCACTCAACGATCAGCGGCACCTGATGCGGCGCAAACCCTTCATACGTCACGCGATGGTACTGCACGGTTTCGCCGAGCTGGCCCGAACCTTTCTTGATCGCACGTTCCAGGGTTTCACGGGGCATCGAAGCCTTTTTCGCCTGCTCGACCACCAGACGCAGGTGTGCGTTAGTGGCGACATCGGCACCGTTACGGGCAGCAATGGTGATTTCTTTCACCAGTTTGCCGAAGATTTTGCCCTTGGCGTTAGATGCCGCTTCTTTGTGTTTAACCTTCCACTGTGCGCCCATTACTCACTCTCTTATCTGTGGCGCCGAGACATCTATTGGCCGACGCTTTGGGCAAGTTTATACGGCCTAAAGTCGGCAATCGACCAAAAATTCCAGCCAGGGATCGACATCTTCACCGGCGGTTGTAGGGCGATTCTGAAACATCGATTTGCGGTGACCATAAAGGGCCGTGGTTTCGTACCCTCAGCAGCCGTATTCCATGGCAGAAGCGCGCGCGATGCACAACGACAAGGAAAGTCCCTTCACCCTGACACTCCTCGACGGCGATTTAAGCTTTCAGGTGTTGCAATTCAGTGGTCGTGAGGCCCTCAACCAGCCCTATCGCTTCGACATCGACATCATCGGACTGGCGCCGGCCATCAACCTCGACCGCCTGTTGCAACAACCGGCGTTCCTCAGCCTTAAGGGTGATCAGGGCATTCACGGCGTACTCCACAGCGCCAGTCGCGAACATCGTGGTCCGCACCGGATCGGCTACAAACTGCAGCTGGTGCCCTACCTTCAAGCGTTGGACCAGTACCGTTCCCGCCGCGTGTTTCATCATTCGAGTGTGCCGATGATCCTGCGCCAGTTGCTTGAGGAACAGGACTTGCCCGAGGACAGCTACCGCTTTGAGCTGGCAAATGGAAACTATCCCCTGCGACCTTTTTGCATTCAGTACGAGGAAAGCGATCTGGCTTTGCTGCAACGGCTGTGTGAAGAAGAAGGCATCCATTTTCACTTCGAACATCACCGCAACGGGCATGTGCTGGTGCTGGCCGATGACAGCCTGAGCTTCCCGCAGGAGCCGTTGCTGATGCCCTTCGACGGCGACGTTTGCAGCGAAAGTGTCCAGCCGACGATCAGTGAATTATTCCAGCGGCATGACTCGCCGCCCTCCCCTGCGCGACCGGACGCGCCGAACCGTGGCGTGCTGAACATTGATGATGGAGCGGCCAACCACGCCTTTGCCGGAACCTCCCCGATGCGCGCCCGTCCGGCACCTGAGCAGCTTCATCGCGATCAGCTCAGCCGCCGACACCTGGAGCGACTGCGCTGCCGACAGCAGCAGATCCATGGCCAAAGCAACCAGAGCGCGATGCACAGCGCGCAGATCGTGCAAGTGGCAGAGCATCCGCAGCCGGTTTTCAACGATCAATGGCTGATCATCGAGACCCGGCATCAAGGGCAACAGCCTTCGATTCTTGCCCGAGACACCTCCGACATTGCCGAACTTTACCGCAACCATTTCACTGCCATTCCCTGGTCAACGGCATTCAGGCCGGCGCTCAAACAGGCCAGACCGAGCATCCCGGGCTATCAACCCGCCCGTGTGCTCGGCCCTGTCGGGCAACCGGCAGCGCTGGATGATCGGGGTCGAATACACGTCAGGTTGTGGCCAAACCCGCAAGCCGATCAGGAGGAATCCGTCGGCATCTGGCTACCGGTCGCCATGGCGGCACCGGACGGACGGATCGACCGGTCCAGACTGCCAAGGGCCGGCAACGACGTGCTCATCAGCTTCCTCGACAGCGACCCGGACCGTCCGGTGCTGTGCGCCGGTGTGGGCAGACACCACAGCCCTCGGCCTGCCCGAACTCATGAGCCACGCAGCGATACTCGCCTGTTGCTCGACTGGCTGGTCAATCGCCCGGATGACACACCCTGACGCTCAACCCTTGTCGGCCTTGCCTGCCGCCGCGGCGAACTTCGCCAGGCGCACGTCCAGGTGCCGTGGCCGCTGCCCGTGATCCTCGGCGCGCTCCTTGCGGCGGATGGCGTTGCGCACCATGAGTGAGCCGAGGTAACGAATCGGCTCCGGTGGAAAAAATCCCAAGGGACCATTCACCAATGGCGAACGGGTCCAGGCGTTGTCGAGTCCCTGAACCATCGAGGCGAGAATCTGCCCGCCCATATGACACGGCCCAACGCCGCTGCCGGAATAACCGAAACCGTAGAACACGTTGCCGCTGGCACTCATCTGGCCAAAGAACGGCAGCCCCGTCACCGAGCGATCCGAAGGCCCGTTCCAGGTCGCCTCGACCTTGACCCCGGCAAACGCCGGAAAGAACTCCGTCAAGCTGTGCTGTAACAGGCCGGCATAGGGCGACGGCTGATCGAATACCGGCAGCATGCGCCCACCGTAGGCGAAGGTGTTGCCGCCCTTGCCGAGCATGATTCGACCGTCCGGGGTGTTGTGGTAGTAGTGCACGAAAATCCGCGAATCGAGCACAGTGACGCCACTGGTCAAACCGATCTCACTGAGCAGGTCCGGTCGCGGTTCGGTGATCAACATGTCGCTGGAAACAATCGCCACACTGCGTTCGAACTGCGGGAACGCGCGGGCCATCCAGGCGTTCATCGCCAACACCACCCGATCCGCGCGGATGGTGCCGTTCGGGGTTTGAATCCCCGCCGGCTTGCCCTCCTCCAGCCCGGTCATCGCGGTGTTTTCATGAATCCTCACGCCCAGTTGCAAGGCGACCCTGCGCAAACCGCGCACCAGTTTGCCCGGCTGCACACTCGCGGCGGCCGGGGAAAACCAGCCTTCCAGATGTTTGCTGGAACCGGCCATGCGTTGCACATCGGCCACCGGCCGTTGGGTAAACGAGTTGATGCCGTTGCGCTCCAGCGCGGCGATTACCGCGTCGGTCGAGCCGCATTGAGCGCGGTTGGTGGCGGTGTAGAGCGTGCCGTCGAGGCGGTAATCGGCGTCCACCGCGTACTGCTCGCAGAAGGCGCCGATGGCATGGATGCTGCGCTCGGATTCCTTGACCAGGCGCACGGCTTCTTCAACGCCGAACAGCCGTTCCAGGGTGAAGTACTTGGCCGACCACGACAACGCACAACCGCCGTTGCGCCCACTGGCGCCGGCGCCGCAGATGTCTGCTTCAATCAGCAGCACGTCCAGTTCGGGGTTCTGTTCCTTAAGCATGATCGCGGTCCACAACCCGGTGTAGCCGCCGCCGACGATGCACACATCGGCACGGGTATCGCCGTCCAGCGCCGCACAGGTTTCGGATGCATCGGCCTTCAAGGCCTGGTCCAGCCAAAAGGGTCTCATGGGGAAAAACTCCAGTCAGATTTCCACACGTCGGCCTGCCGCAAGCAGCAGGCCGCGAGGGGTAAGGGATTCAGGTACGCAGGGGTTTGACGGTCATCGGCTGGTTGGGCACGAAGGCGTCTTTGGCCAGTAATCCGGCCGGTCGGCTGTTCCAGTGTGGGATCAACACCAGCGCGGAGAACATCGCGCAGCCAGCGAAGACGATGAACACGGTGACCGAGTCGAAATAACCCGGCAGCAGCCCGCCGAGAATCGCCCCGACCGAACCGCAGCCGTTGACGAAACCCGCCGCCGTCGCGCCAGCCTTGGCGGTGCCGAAATCGATCGCCGCCGCGCCGCTGATCATCGAGTCCGGCCCGTACAGCGTCAGGCCCATGACAAACAGCAGCGCGACCACCAGCATCACGCTGCCGGTGTTCAAGGCGGCCATGAACAGCGCGAGGGTCACCGTAAGCGCCAGCAGACTGAGGACACAGGCCGGCATGCGCCGGGCGCCAAAGAGTTTGTCCGACGCCAGGCCGAGCAGGATCGGTCCGAGCAACCCGGCCAGTTCAAACGCGGTGGGAATGATCGCCGCGCCGACCTTGCCCACCGAAGGCATCTGTTCGAAGACGATCACCGGCCCCCACAGCAGAATCGCGTAGCGCGCCGGTTTCAGCAGAAAGTAAGCCAGGCCCAGCACCAGCACCGTGCGATTGCGCAGGATCTCGCGCATCGGCTCCAGGACGCTGATCTTGCTTTGTGCGTGCGCTTCTTCAACGGTCAGTTCGGGTTCGGGCTCCACCGCAGGCAAGCCAACGTCTTCAGGTTTATTACGCTGAAAGAAGAAGAACAGCACCGCCACCACGGCAACCACTGCCGCACTGGAAATGAACGCTGCGTGCCAGGTGCCGATCAGCGTGTACGCCCACCAGCCCGCAAACGGCGACGCGACCAACCCGCCAAAGGCATAGCAGGAACTCCATAACCCCAGCACCCGCCCGCGCTGATCGGCGGGAAAGAAACTGCCGATGTTTTTGCACAGCCCGGACCAGCCGGTGGACTGCGCCAACCCTTGAATCAACATGCAGGTGGCGAAGATCGGCAACGTGGCGAAACTGCCCATCACCAGCGCTGCCGCTGCGGATATCAACAAACCGCCGAGCACCACGACCCGTGGCCCAAAGCGGTCGGCCAGGATGCCCCAGGTGAATTGCCCAATGGCGTAAGCGGCGAGGTAGATAGCGTCAAGGTTGGCCATGGCCATCTTGTCGAGGGTGAACGTGGGGTCTTCGGCGATCCCGAGTTTGGCGACGGAAAACGCTTTGCGGGTGAAATAGAACGCGGCGTAAGCGAGCCAGGTGATGGCGAAGATCTGCACGCGCCAACGCTTGATGGTGCCGATGTGCTTGTTCATTGTGGTTCTGACCTCAGGGTGTGAGTGTGCCGGCAGAATTTGGAAGAAAACGCCTGTTTTTTTATTGTTAAGCACCGCGATATCGCTGCTTCCCTGAGGCGATACCGGTCAGATGAGTCCTGCATTTGCACGCACAGGCTCATGGCCACCGACGCTGTTCGACTGACCAGTCACCGGGGCTGAGGTCGATAAAAACAATTACTGATTAATAAGTGAAATCGATTTATCGTATTTCCAATATAAGCTCAGCTTGTTACTGGAGATTTCGATGTCGGTTTCTCACGCCCAGCTCAAAGCCTTCCACGCCGTGGCCGTACACGGAAGCTTTACCAAAGCCGCCGAGCGGCTTTTTCTCACGCAACCGGCGATTTCCGACCAAGTGCGCAAACTCGAAGAACGTTTCGGTGTGCTGCTGTTTCACCGCAACAAACGCTCAGTGCGCCTGACCGATTTGGGTGAGCGCCTGTTGAGCATTACTCAGCGACTGTTCGTCATTGAAGCCGAAGCCCAGGAACTGCTTCAGGCCTCCCAAGCGTTGCAGACCGGCAGCCTGGTGTTGGCGGTGGACGCACCGGTGCACGTGCTGCCGCAGATCGCCCGGTTCTGCGAGCGCTACCCCGGCATCAGCGTGAAAATCGAAACCGGTAACACCGATGAATCGCTGTTTCGCCTGTTCAACTACCAGGCCGATCTGGCGTTATTGGGCCGTGATGTCAGCGACGAACGACTGATCTCCTTGCCGCTGCGCAATGACCCGATGGTCGCGTTCGTTTCGCGCAATCACCCGTGGGCCGATCGTGAGTCGATCTGCCTGGCAGACCTGGACGACACGCCGCTGGTGCTGCGGGAAATCGGCTCGGTGACGCGCCAGACGCTGGAAGAGGAAATGGCCCGGGCCGGATTCCGCATCCGCCCGGCGATCGAGGTTGAAGGCCGGGAAGCGGCGCGTGAGGCGGTGGTGGTGGGGATTGGCGTGGGTGTGGTGTCGGCCGCCGAATTCGGTGCGGATTCGCGGGTGTGTGCGCTGCCGATTACCGACTGCAAGCGGCGATTGACCGAGACACTGGTGTGCTTGCGCGAACAGAGTTCGCGGCGGATGGTGGCGACGTTTCTGGAGATGGTTCGCGAGAGTCTTGTGTAGGCAGGTTCGGCCTCTTCGCGAGCAAGCCCGCTCCCACATTGGATCTGTGTGCGCCGCCATTCACCTGTGGGAGCGGGCTTGCTCGCGAAGGCCGCACCTCGGTCTATCAGGCAGGCGCCAACCCAAAAAACGCCTGTATCAACCGCAAGTCCCGCCGCCGCTCCATGCACCCGATCATGTGCCGATTCACCAACCCCGCCCCAATAATCGGCACCGCCACCACCCGCGGATCGTGGCTGACTTCCACCGACGACACCACGCCCACCCCCAACTCTGCGGCGACGGCCTCGGTCACCGCTTCGCGGCTGTCGAGTTCCAGCAACACCCGTGGATTGACCTTCGCCTGAGCACAAGCCTCATCAAACGTACGCCGGGTGATCGAACTCGGCTCGCGTAACACCATGATCACCTGATCCAGTTCCTTGAGCTGCACGCCTTTTGTCTTCTGCGCCCACGGATGGCCGTCGGGCACCAGCGCGCAAATCCGTGATTCGCTTAAGCCCTGCAAATGCAAACCCTTGCGCGGCTCGACTTCGGTCAGCACCGCCACATCGGCGTGCTCGGACAACAACGCGGCGAGCGTTTCCTGAGCATTGCCCAATCGCAGATTCACGGTGATCCCCGGATAGCGCGCACGCAGGCTCGCGAGCATCGGCATGACCATGTGCGGCCCGTCCGCCGCTATTTCCAGGCGTCCGGTCAGCAACTGCCGGTTGGCCTCGAGCATCACCTGCGCCTCTTCCGCCAGACCGAACATCGCTCGGGTGATCGCCGCCAGTTTGGTGCCCTCTTCCGTCAACTCCACCCGTCGCGCGGTGCGCCGTAACAAAGTGATCTGGTAGTGCTCCTCCAACGCCTTGATGTGTCCGGTGACGGCCGGTTGGCTGATGAACAGCCGCGCGGCAGCCCGGGTGAAGCTGCCCTCGCGGGCCACGGCGTCGAAGGCGCGGAGTTGGAACAGGTTCATGAATAACCCTCACTGATGGCTGGCATAACAACAAACAATTTGATTGATAGCACGGCAAATTGCAATTTAGACCCCGTAGCTTCATCCCATCGAATGCGAGGACACGAGAATGAGTACTGCCGAACCCATCCTGCTCACCCCCGGCCCGTTGACCACATCGGCCCGCACCCGTCAGGCGATGATGGTCGACTGGGGTTCATGGGATGACCGCTTCAATCAACTGACCGCCAGCCTCTGCGAACAACTGCTGGCGATCATCAACGGCGGCAATAGCCACCACTGTGTGCCCCTGCAAGGCAGCGGCACGTTTGCGGTCGAAGCGGCGATCGGCACGCTGGTGCCTCGGGACGGCAAAGTCCTGGTGCTGATCAACGGTGCCTACGGCAAACGCCTGGCGAAAATCTGCGAAGTGCTCGGTCGCTCCTTCAGCACCTTTGAAACCGCCGAAGACGAACCGACCACCGCCGCCGACGTCGACCGCCTACTGCGTGCCGATCCCAGCATCACGCACATCGCGCTGATTCACTGCGAAACCAGTACCGGCATCCTCAACCCGCTGCCGGAAATTGCCCATGTCATTGCGCAACACGGCAAACGCCTGATCATCGACGCCATGAGTTCCTTTGGCGCCCTGCCAGTGGACGCTCAACAAGTGCCGTTCGACGCGCTGATCGCGGCTTCGGGCAAATGCCTGGAAGGCGTGCCGGGCATGGGTTTCGTCTTCGCTCGCAAAGAAGCATTGGCCAGTTCCGCCGGCAACTCGCACTCCCTGGCGATGGACTTGTACGACCAGCACACCTACATGGCCAAGACCGGCCAATGGCGCTTCACCCCGCCGACCCACGTGGTCGCCGCGCTGCACGAAGCCCTGCTGCAATACAACGAAGAAGGTGGCTTGCCGGCCCGCCATCAGCGCTATGCCAATAACTGCCAGGTGCTGCTGGACGACATGGCCAAACTGGGATTGCACAGCTTTCTACCCGCCGCGATCCAGGCACCGATCATCGTCACCTTCCACGCACCGAAAGACCCGCGCTACCAGTTCAAGGAATTCTACGAACGCGTCAAGGCCAAGGGTTTCATCCTCTACCCCGGCAAATTGACCCAGGTCGAAACCTTCCGCGTCGGCTGCATCGGGCACGTCAACCAGGCCGAGATGCATGCGGCCGTGGCGGCGGTCGCCGAAGTGCTGCGCGAGATGGAAGTCCTCGAAATCTGAACCACACCGCAATCCACTGTGGAAGCGGGCTTGCTCGCGAAAGCGACCTGACATTCAACATTGATGTCAACTGATCCACCGCCTTCGCGAGCAAGCCGCTCCCACCAAAAGCAGCGCCTCTATCAGCCAGTTGCCACAGGATTTGATCACCATGAACTACGCAAACCCAACCAAACTCCAAGCCGCCATCCTCGACTGGGCCGGCACCGTGGTCGACTTCGGCTCCTTCGCGCCGACGCAGATTTTTGTCGAAGCCTTCGCCGAATTCGACGTCCAGGTGTCCATCGAAGAAGCCCGCGGGCCAATGGGCATGGGCAAGTGGGACCACATCCGCACCTTGTGCGATCAGCCGCAAGTTGCCGAACGCTATCGCAAGGCGTTCGGCCGCACGCCAACCGACGAAGACGTGACCGCCATCTACAAACGCTTCATGCCGCTGCAAATCGAAAAAATCGCCGAACACTCGGCACTGATTCCGGGCGCCCTGGACACCATCGCCAACCTGCGCCAGCAAGGGATCAAGATCGGCTCGTGCTCCGGTTATCCAAAACAGGTCATGGACAAAGTGGTCGAACTGGCCGCCACCAACGGTTACGTGGCCGACCACGTCGTCGCCACCGACGAAGTGCCCAACGGCCGCCCATGGCCGGCCCAGGCCCTGGCCAACGTGATCGCCCTGGGCATCGATGATGTCGCAGCCTGTGTGAAAATCGATGACACGGTGCCGGGCATTCTCGAAGGTCGTCGCGCCGGCATGTGGACCGTGGCGTTGATCTGCTCGGGCAATGCGCTGGGCCTGGATTACGAAGGTTATAAAGCCCTCGGCAGCGACAAACTGGCCAGCGAACGCAAACGCATCCACGCGATGTTCGAAGGCTCGCGACCGCACTACATGATCGACACCATCACCGACCTGCCGGAAGTGATCGCCGACATCAACAAGCGCCTGGCCAACGGCGATATGCCGCAAACCGCTTGATGACGCCCGCCGCATAAAAAAGCGCCAGCTCCTGAAAGGAACTGGCGCTTTTTTTTGTGACCGATGTCGCGTCCTGCTACAAGGGGGCGCTCATTGAAATCCCCGGCGACCCTGCAAGCCGCCGGTGTGGATGAAGATCAGCCGCGTCCCTTGCGCAAATCTCCCTGCCTCGACGTGCTGCTTGAGCGCCAGCAACGCTTTGCCGGTGTACAGCGGCTCAAGGGGAATGCCGATGGCCTGTTCGGTCTGTTCGATGAACTCGAGTAACGGCGGATCGACTTTGGCAAAACCACCACGGCAGGCGTCGAACAGTTCATACGCGGGATCGACCACTCCCGCTTCCTGCACAATTTTCTCAACCCACTGCGCCACGCCATGATCGTCGGGGACTGCCAACGCGCCGTACACCGGGTGTTCACCCGCTTCGGCCAATACCAGGCCGGCCAGGGTCGTACCGGTTCCGCAGGCCAGCCACCAGCCGTCGTAATCACTCCAGCCCAATCCGTTGAGTTGCTCGCCCACTTGCGCCTTCAGTTGCATGCAACCACGCGCGCCAGGCAAACCGCCGCCCCCTTCCGGTACGGGGTGACACATCGGGTAGCGCGCCTGCCACGGCAACCAGAAATCCGCGTCGTGCCGCGCTCGATAACCGCCATAACCTAGCCAGTGCAACTGCATGCCGAACGCCTGCAAATCCTTCACCGTTGGCGTTTCCTGTGGATGTCCGCGCAGCAGGCCGACGGTGGTGAAACCGAAGCGTTTACCGGCGGCAGCCAGCGCATGCAGATGATTGGAATGAGCGCCACCAAGGCTGATGATGCCTTCGGCACCGGCGAGGTCAGCGGCTTTGAGGTGCTCGATGAGTTTGAACCACTTGTTGCCGCTGATCAGCGGGTCGATCTGGTCCAGACGCAGGATCGCGAGTTCAATGCCGAAGGCGGTGAGCCAGTCGAGATGGAGGGGTTCGAGGGGGGCTTGGGGAAACCAGTTGGCAGGAGGAGAAAGCATCGGCGTCTGATTGTGCTCGGAAAGAGCCAGCATTCTAGTCGCTCAAAGGCAGCCTTCGCGAGCAAGCCCGCTCCCACACTTGATCTTCGGTAGGTCACAGATCAAATGTGGGAGCGGGCTTGCTCGCGAAGGCCATTGGCACGCTCGACCTGCGTATTACAACTCAGCCGCCAGACGCGAACCCTGGTTGATCGCCCGCTTGGCATCCAGCTCCGCCGCCACATCCGCGCCACCGATCAGATGCACGTTCTGCCCCGCCGCCAGCAGACCGTCGTGCAACTCACGCAGCGGGTCCTGCCCGGCGCAGATCACGATGTTGTCCACCGGCAGCACTTGCGGCTCGCCGGTTTCGCCGATGCGGATGTGCAGGCCTTCGTCGTCGATCTTCAGGTACTCGACACTGTTGAGCATCTGTACACGCTTGTTCTTAAGCCCCGTGCGGTGAATCCAGCCGGTGGTCTTGCCCAGACCGTCACCGACCTTGGACTTCTTGCGTTGCAGCAGGAACACCTCACGAGCCGGCGCATGGGGCTCAGCCTTGATACCGGCGACACCGCCGCGCGCTTCAAGATGCGTATCGATACCCCACTCTTTCCAGAACGCATCGCGATCCTGGCTGGTGGCGATACCTTGGTGAACCAGGAATTCCGACACGTCGAAACCGATCCCGCCAGCACCGATCACCGCAACGCGTTTGCCCACAGGCTTGCGCTCGAGAATGACGTCCAGGTAGCTCAGCACCTTAGTGTTCTCGACACCCGGAATCGCAGGCGTACGCGGCGCAATGCCGGTGGCCAGGATGATCTCGTCGTAACCGCCGTTAATTAACTGCGCAACATCGACACGGGTGTTCAAGCACACCTCGACGTTGGTGGTCTGCAATTTGCGATTGAAATAACGCAGGGTTTCGAAGAACTCTTCCTTGCCCGGTACACGCTTGGCGATGTTGAACTGGCCGCCGATTTCGCTGGCCGAATCAAACAACGTCACTTGATGACCACGCTCGGCTGCCACGGTCGCCGCTGAAAGCCCAGCAGGACCGGCACCGACCACGGCGATTTTCTTGATCTGCTGCACCGGCAGGTAATTGAGTTCAGTTTCATGGCACGCCCGCGGGTTCACCAGGCAGCTGGTCAACTTGCCACCGAAGGTGTGGTCCAGGCAGGCCTGGTTGCAACCGATGCAGGTGTTGATTTCGTCGCTACGGCCCGCGGCGGCCTTGTTGACAAAATCTGGGTCGGCGAGGAACGGCCGCGCCATGGACACCATGTCGGCGTCGCCTTCGGCCAGAATCTGCTCGGCCACTTCCGGGGTGTTGATGCGGTTGGTGGTGATCAGCGGAATACTCACTGAACCGCGCAGCTTGGCCGTAACTTTACTGAACGCGCCACGCGGCACCTTGGTGGCGATGGTCGGAATCCGCGCTTCGTGCCAGCCGATACCGGTGTTGATAATGGTCGCCCCCGCCTGCTCGATGGCCTTGGCCAACTGCACGATCTCTTCCCAGGTGCTGCCGCCTTCCACCAGGTCGAGCATCGACAAGCGGAAAATGATGATGAAGTTCGGACCTACTGCTTCGCGTACACGGCGGACGATTTCCACCGGCAGGCGCATGCGGTTTTCGTAGCTGCCGCCCCAGCGGTCGGTGCGGTGGTTGGTGTGCGCCGCGAGGAACTGGTTAATGAAATAACCTTCGGAGCCCATGATCTCGACACCGTCGTACTCGGCGTGTTGCGCCAGGGTCGAACAGGTGACGAAGTCGCTGATCTGTTTCTCGATGCCTTCCTCGTCCAGCTCTTTAGGCTTGAACGGGTTGATCGGCGCCTGGATGGCACTCGGCGCGACTTGCTTCGGACTGTAGGCATAACGTCCGGCGTGAAGAATCTGCATGCAAATCTTGCCGCCCGCCTCGTGCACCGCGCGCGTCACGATCCGGTGCTTGAGCGCTTCTTCTTCCGTGGTCAACTTGGCCGCACCGGAATACACGCCGCCCTCGTCGTTCGGGCCAATACCGCCAGTGACCATCAGGCCAACGCCGCCCCGGGCACGTTCAGCGAAATACGCCGCCATGCGCTCGAAACCACCGGGCTTTTCCTCAAGACCGGTGTGCATCGAACCCATCAGGGTGCGATTGCGCAACGTGGTAAAACCCAGGTCCAGCGGGGCTAACAGGTGCGGATAATGAGTGGCGGCCATCGGTAACTCCACAACGAGCGATCACGGAAAAAATGTGGGCGCTCTTTGGCGCCCCTCTGTCATGTGTAACAGACTATGAGCACTCCCTTGGCCGCTCAATGACCGTAACTGACAACTTATTGATCCAAATGCGCAGCGCCCCTTGGCAAGCGCCGGTATGGGCCCTACCCTAGTCGCGAACCCTGCCATGAGTTTTCACTACGATTGGAATTCTTTTCATTAAGAATGGAATCAGCCAACCATAGCCAGCCGTGTCGTGAAAACCTTAAACGCCAGCATGGGCGCCGTTTGTGAAAGGTTTTATGTCGTGATGTTGGGCAATTGCTAGAAGAATTTCCGCGGTGCGGCGCTGAACAGCCGCAATCCGAAGCACACCTCCAGCTTGGAGACACTCTTGGCCCCGCAGTTGGCACCGCTCAAGCATCAAGCGGTCTTGGCGAAGCTACCGACTCCGGCACCGCACACAAAGCATTCGATACACCTGAAGGTTTCCATAGATGTCACTATAAACTTTGGGTTTACACAGCTTATTGCAATTACCGGCTACCTTCCCTTCAGTGGTCATTAGAAAATAAAATGAAGTCTTTAGTTTTTAAAATGGGAAAGCAAACCCACCCAATTCGCGACAGGCGGGAATCGGCCGATTGTGTTGAAAAAGTCGACCCGGGCAGGATGCTCATGCATTGAGCGGTGAAAACGCCTTTTTTGCGCGCTGCCACGTCAATTCTGAGCCCTGATCCGTCTGCTCAAAACACGGATTTAAATCTCAGACGCGTGCTTTTCTGCCGTGGAAACCGAAGCCGACTTTTTCAACAGAATCGGCCAATAACAGTCATTGCGGCAAAAGATTTGTGTAGGTTGAGCCCGCCAGACACGTCGATGCTCTAGAATCGCTCTTGGAAATAAAAGGCGAAGGGAGACGCTGATGAGATTTGAGCTAGATCGATTTAATGGAGTCGTGATCGACCCGACTTCACTGCCGCCAGACATTAATGATCTGATCATTGATCTCGACGAATTAGTCACCTATTTGATGCGGCAGAGAAAATCGCTTGCCTGGATCTCAGTCCCGATTGCGTCCGCAGCAAGCATTCCTCTTTTCATCAATGCAGGCTTTACGTTCCATAGCTGCCTGCGAGATGAGCTGACTTTGGTTCGACAACCGGAATATCCAACCTTCGTACCGTATGTCCCAACACATACCATTGGTGCAGGTGCCATCGTCCTGAGCGACACAAACGAAATCTTGGTCGTAAAAGAACGGGGTAGCAAAGGATTCAAGCTGCCCGGCGGTCACGTCGAAGCAACAGAACGAATTCAAGATTCAATCCAGCGAGAAGTGCTGGAAGAAACAGGAATCGATGCAAAATTTGAGTCAATTGTCGGTTTTACGACCAAACACCCCTATCAGTTTGGCAAATCAAACCTCCATTTCATCTGCCAGATGAGAGCCTTGACGCATGCTATTAACATCTTGGACGTTGATGAGATCGAGGACGCAAAATGGATTTCGCTGAACTCGTACATTTCGGACCCCACCAACAGCCTCTCAAATCGCGAGATGATTAGCCGTGTTGCTTTCAGCTCAGGGCTGATGGCAACGGACGTTTCAGGGAATAACGGACCGCACCGCAAACATGAAATTTTTATGGCCGTGCCTGCGGTAGTGGCCCATCTTTAACGCCGTTCTCAGAGTGCTCATATCAAATATGACCGCTTGGGGTCGGTTAGCGACCTCCGCTCATTGTGACTGATCCACCCTTGTCCTCCCTCAACGTGGAGGACGAGCCATGAACATTATTGCTAAAAACAGACATCAGCCTTGGAACAAGGGAAAGCTTGTCAGACAGAAAGCCCCGCTTCGAGTCAGGGATATCTGGGCCATTCGGGTCAGACTCATCCAGCTTGCGGAGAAGATACGGGATCTGGCGCTTTTCAACTTGGCTATTGACAGCAAACTGCGTGCCTGTGATTTAACCACGCTGCGTGTACGGGACATTGCTCATGGGGACCATGTGTCGTCACGGGCCATCGTGATGCAGCAGAAAACTAAACGTCCAGTGCAATTTGAAATCACTGAACAGACCCGAACGGTCCTAGAAGCTTGGATGCAACAGGCCCACCTTCGCAGCGACAACTTCTTGTTTCCGAGTCGACTGCACATCTCAAATCATCTCTCAACCAGGCAATACGCTCGAATAGTCAAAGCATGGGTGACCGCTGTTGGCCTCATCTTTGTACGGTACTCATACACTACGGCGAACCAAGGCATCACTGATCTATCGCAGGACGAAAAACCTGAGAGCAGTGCAACTCCTGCTAGGTCATACGAAGCTTGAAAGTACCGTCAGGTACCTGGGAATTGAGGTAGATGATGAACTTGAAATGGCAGAACAGACGGAAGTCTAACTTCCACTGCGACGGTCGAGGTTCGACCGTCGCTGCTAGCCCAAATGCGATCCCTTTGCGATTTCGGCAGGTAGCGTCTCCGGTCTCACGTCGCGCAGATGAATCAAATAAATCGCTTTCTTCATTCACGTCGCCCCTGACATAGACATAAATCAATACCCTCTAAAACCGACTGAAGTTTTTGCCTAAGCATAGGTAGCTCCGATGCAGTCAATGCGTCGGGTCTCTCTGCCATACCAAGAAATGCTGCTAGTGCTAAGTCAGAGTGCTTGACCAACGCGACCAGATGCTCGCCGCTGGGCCCATTACTTCCAGCCAACCAATTCTTGACCGTTCGTTCATTCGCGTTCGTCCAGCGCATCAGTATTTTTGTCGCCTGATGCGTTCCTCCAAGCTCCATATGCAGGGCTCTTGCGATACCGGCGGCGTACTGTTTTTGGGCCAGAAAAGAATTGCCCTTTTTCGTGAACATTTTTCCCTCCCCAGTCTTCTACCTTCTTTAAGAGCTATTTTCGAAAAACGAAGTGCCTGATCACGGCTTGATGACGCCCTAGTGGCCGTGGGTCAGGTTGAGGATGTTGTCGATGCAAAAACTCACTGGCGCGGGTGTTGCTCACAACGAATCAAGCACGGCCTTGGCGGCTGCGTATGTCCGCATGTCGACAGAACACCAGCAGTACTCAACCGAGAATCAGCTCGACACCATTCGCCTATACGCAGTAACCCATGATCTTGAGATCACCAAGGTTTATACCGACGCGGGCAAAAGCGGCCTACGCCTGGAGGGACGTGATGCGCTGAAGCAACTGTTCTTCGACGTGGAAAGCGGTCGTGCCGATTACGCCACTGTCCTGGTCTATGACGTTAGCCGCTGGGGGCGCTTTCAGGATCCTGATGTGAGCGCGAGCTACGAGGTTCGTTGCCGGCAGGCCGGTGTCTCCGTTCAATACTGTGCAGAGCAATTCACCAACGACGGATCGCCTGTCTCCAACATCGTTAAGAGCGTGAAGCGGATGATGGCAGGCGAGTACAGTCGCGAACTGTCAGTGAAAGTCTTTGCCGGACAGTCTCGACTTATCGAGTTGGGATACCGCCAAGGTGGCCCAGCAGGGTTTGGGCTCCGGCGGCAGTTGGTAGATAGTCACGGCTCACCCAAAAATGAGCTGCAGATAGGCGAACACAAAAGCATCCAGACAGACCGAGTGATTCTGGTGCCGGGCCCACCGGGCGAAGTAGAAATGGTGCAGCACATCTATCGATTGTTCGTGGAGGAAGGCAGAAGTGAACGTGAGATAGCCGACTGGTTGAATGCCCAGGGAGTACTCAACGACCGTGCAAGATCGTGGTCTCGAGGCACAGTGCATCAGGTGTTGATCAATGAAAAATACGTTGGCAACAATGTTTGGAATCACAGCTCCTTCAAGCTAAAACAGACGCGTGTAGAGAACCCACCTGAAGAGTGGATTCGGGCAAACGGCGCCTTCCGCCCTATCGTGAATTCCATCCTATTTAAGGCGGCTCAATCGATCATCGAAACGCGTTCCTATCGGATGCCCGATGATGAAATGCTGCAGGTGCTCCAGGCCATCTACCAACGTAGCGGATACCTATCGAGCCTGGTGATTGATGAGGCTGAAGGTTGCCCCTCTAGCAGTGCCTACCAGCATCGATTTGGAAGCCTGCTTCGCTGCTACACCCTGATTGGGTATACGCCGGCCCGCGACTACCAGTACATCGAAGCCAACAAGCGACTCCGGCAAATGCACCCACTGCTCCTTCAGCAAACCACTTCAAAAATTGCAGAAGTTGGCGGAAAAGTCACGGTCGACCCTCGCACTGATTTAATGCTGGTCAACGAGGAAGTAACAATCTCTCTCGTCCTCAGCCGATGTCAGGTGTCTCCAGGGGGCAACAAACGATGGAACATACGCTTTGATTTCGGCTTGAGCCCCGACATCACCGTCGCTGTGCGGATGAAGGAGCAAGAAGAAGTAGCCTTGGACTATTACATCCTGCCTGCTATCGACATTGAGACCCCTCGCCTGCGCCTTGCTGAAAGCAATCAGGCCAGCCTCGAAATCTACCGGTTCGACACTCTCGATATCCTTTCTGAGCTATCGCGCCGCACTGATCACAGGAGAGTGGCATGACGGCAATTCAAACCCACCGTAGAGCTCTGATGCACGTCGCGGAAGAGACGACGATTCAGCTAATTTCACTTGATGATATTCGGGTGCTCAACCCACGAGCACGTAATAAACAAGTGTTTGCCAGACTGGTGGAGAACATTTCGGCGCTAGGTCTCAAGCGGCCCATTACCGTTGCACCGACGACTAGCGGAACCGAGCCTTTTGAAATTGTTTGTGGCCAAGGTCGCTTCGAAGCGTTTCAAGCGTTGGGGGAGAAAACAATTCCCTGCATCGTGGTCAGTGCCAGCGAAGCGGATCGGTACCTGATCGGCTTGGTTGAGAACCTGGCGCGCCGAAAACATTCGAACCGCGAGCTTTTGACATCAATTCAAATCCTTTCGGATCGTGGATACACCTGCCAGCAGATAGCTGACAAAACCTGCTTGGATTCAGGCTACATACACGGAATTCTTGTGCTATTGCGCCAAGGAGAAGAGCGCCTAATTGCTGCGGTCGAGAAAGGTTGGTTATCCATAAAATTGGCGATGGAAATTGCCCGCTCCAAGGATGTTGATCTCCAAAAGGCCATGATGGAAGCCTACGAAAGCGGAGTACTCAAAGGCGAGCAGCTAATGAGGGTTCGTCGCCTTATTGATAAAAGGAAAACCTTCGGCAAGCGCTATGGACAGCAAGCGCCGCGTACGGAAAAGCCGACACCTCAAAAGCTTCTGCACACCTACCAGTTAGAAGTTCGACGCCAAAAAGTGATGATCAAAAAGTCGGATATCAATGAGCAACGGCTACTGATCATTGTCACGACAATGCGCAAACTGCTGGCCGATGATTACTTCAGGACGTTGCTTCGTAACGCAGAAATGCCGAACATGCCCAAACCCCTGGCCGACCGGATTTTTGGAGAGGCGCAGTGATGACAGAGATCAAACAGGCATTCGAGCAGCGAGTCATTGCGATTCCCCTGGAGCGGATCCTACCCTCGCGTAGGGTCGAACAACTAATACCCGGAAGTAAAAAGTACGCCAGCATTTTGAGCTCAATAAAAGAACTCGGAGTCGTTGAACCGTTGGTGGTTCACCCCAAACCGATCATCGCGGATGGAGTTTCTTCGTTCATGCTCTTGGATGGGCATTTTCGCCTAGAGGCGCTCAAGGCATTAGGGGCAATTGAGGCGCTATGCCTGATTTCTACCGACGATGAGGGCTTCACCTACAATCGGCAAATCAACCGACTGACACCGATTCAAGAACATAAAATGATCATCTCTGCGCTGAAGAAAGGCATTGAAGCCGCTCGCATTGCCGCAGTGCTTGGGATGAATGTCGATAAAGTTCATGAGAGAGAGAACTTACTGAAAGGCATTGCTCCAGAGGTTGCGGAGATGCTCAAGGTTCGCATGGTTTCGCAGGATGTGTTTCGTGCCCTTCGCCTGATGAAGCCTATCCGACAGATTGAAACTGTGGAAATGATGATCTCAGCCAACTGTTTTACGCGAAATTACGCGCGAATGGTCTTGGCGGCGTCGCGACCAGAGATGCTGGTGGAAGTTAAGAAAAAACCAAGTGATGTCAGTGCGGTGGATATCGCACGGATGGAACGAGAGATGGAGAACCTGCAACATGATTACAAGCAGGTTGAAGACACGCTGGGCGAGACGATGTTGGTCTTGGTTGTGGCCAAAGGATATCTCGTCCGCATGCTTCGCAATGAAGCTATTGCCGGCTATCTGAGCCGCTACTATGCAGAACTGCTGGAGGAGCTGGTATCCATCATGGAAGCGGTAACCTCAGACGCCAGACAGCTTGAACGGGAATAACTCTGGCCTGCTACGCTTTCCACTTCCACGGAGGAATTACAATGTCGAACGCAGATCTGCTCCCTTCCCTTCTTTTCAAGATCAACCAAAATCAGCTCGCCCTCGAAGCCGCCATCATGGAGCTCACTCTCTGGATCGAGCAGCGCGGATCTGCGGAAGTGGCCGGCAATGTTCGCGGTGCACTTGAGGCGATTGGTCGAAACGAAGAATTCATCAACATGGCGTTAGCAATATTAACTGCAGCTGAATGACCTCTTCCTGACAGACTGCAATCGGCCGATTGTGTTGAAAAAGTCGGATTTTCCCTTCTCCTGAACTCACGCACGATCACCACCGGAGAACCTACTCACCACATCGAGTGGTTTTTCGGCCCTTCGTTGACCTTTGCTGCTCTGTTAATGGGTTAGTTTGAGGTTTTTGCTTCGTGCAGGCGCACCTATCCCGTGACCGGTGGACCTTGAGAGGTAAATTTGGCCAGTCGGCGCAGGTTCTGCACCGCAGCGGCCAGCGTGAACTCATCGGTCGCACCGCTCATGCCACGTAGTCGCAAGCGATCCAGTTTCAGGATGCGTTTGAGATGGGCAAACAACATTTCGACCTTTTTACGCTCGTGGCGAGAGCGCTGATACGCCGGCGTCGCTGCGATGCGCCGAGCCACATCACGAGCGGCTTCATGGACGCTGCGAGCGATCTTGCGAAACGCAGTGTTCGGGCAACACTTGGCCTTCATCGGACAGGCTACGCAGTCGGCCTGTCGGGATCGGAAGATGATGGTGTTGGCTTTTGTGACATGCGAACGCTCGTTTCTGAAGGCTCGCCATTCGCTGCGTAATACGTTGCCGGCTGGGCAGCGGTATTCCTCGGCCGCTTCATTCCAGTGGAAATCGTTACTCGAAAAGCTGTCGTTCTTGCGCTCAGTTTTGTCCCACACCGGCACATGCGGCTCGATGTCTTTTTCCTCCACCATCCAGGCCAGCATCGGCGCGGTACCGTAAGCGGTATCGCCAATGAGGCGTTCCGGCTTGATGTCGAACTTCGCTTCGACCCGATCGATCATCGTCTTGGTGCTCTCGACTTCTGCGGTTCGATGAGCCGGTGTGGGTTCCACATCCATGATTACGCCGTGCTCGGTATCGATCAGATAATTCGTGGAGTAAGCGTAGAAAGCTGGGCCGCCTGGAGCAGCGGTCCAGCGGTCCAGCGGGTCTGAGGATCTGTCAGCGACAGGCGCTTCGGTACCGGCGAGCGTCAGCGTCTCCATCTGCCGCCTATCATTGCGGGCAGCTGTCGGCCGATTGTGTTGAAAAAGTCGGTTTCTCCAAACTGCTCGAAAATTGATGGGTGGAAACACCTCTTTTGCGCGCTGCTACGTGAAATCTGAGCAAGGAAGCCACTGCCGAAAGTTAGGATTTCAATCTACGACGCGTACTTTTCTGCCCTGGAAACCGAAGCCGACTTTTTCAACAGAATCGGCCAAATGCAGTCATTGAGAAACTAGATACTGATTTGCAAACAGAAGCTCTAGGTTTACGCCGAGCTATCAGACCGAGCCCTCAACACAGCCTCAGAATTTGGCAACTCTCTGTGACTCGCTCCAGATCCATCTGGGGTATTTGAAAATATCTATATCCTCACTGGGTCGGTCACTCCCGCTCAGGCTTTCTGGCGTCGGAGCTGACTGCTTCCATGATCGCGCTCAGCTCCTCCAGGAGTTCTCCGTGGCAGCGTTTCAAATAGCCGGATATGGTTTCATTGCGTAGCAGACGGGCGAGGTAGCCCTTGGCTACGACCAAAAACAGCATCGTCTCCCCCAACGTGTCCTCAACAACCTTGTAATCGTGAAACAGTTTTTCCATCTCGCGCTCCATCCGCGCCAGTTCTTCGACGCTAACCTCGGCGGAGAGCTTGGATTTCTTTTCGATCAACATGTCTGGGCGTGTAGCCGCAAGTACCATGTCGGCATAGGTTTGGGTGAAGCAGTTGGCGGACACCATCAGCTCCACGGTTTCAATTTGGCGCATTGGTTTCATTTTTCTTAATGTGCGGAACACGCCATGGCTGACCATTTTGACTTTGAGCATTTCCACCACTTCGGGTGCAATACCATCGAGCAAGCGTTGCCGTTCATGGATGCGCTCAATGTTGATGCCCAATACCTTGGCGATGAGGGCGGGAGATATGCCTTTACGGACAGCGGTGAGAATCATCTTGTGCTCTTGCACAGGTGTTAAGCGGTTAATTTGCCGGTTGTAGGTGAAGCCTTCGTCATCGGTTGACAACAGGCACAGGGCTTCACGGGCGCCCAGTGCTTTCAGGGCGTGTAGGCGAAGGTGGCCGTCGAGTAGCACGAAGGCTGGCGCGCCCTCCACGTTGGTCTGTTGCCGATGCACCGCGAGCGGCTCGATGACGCCCAACTCCCGAATGGATGTCAGGATGGTTGAGTATTTTTTGGTCTGCTCTATATCCTTATCCAGAGATCGGGTCGGGAGAATTCGGTCGAGTGGGACCGGGATGATCTCCCGCTCAAAGGCTTGTTTTACCTGACCCATGATCACCCCTCTCCTAGTATGCGGTCAGCCAATGACTTCGGCATGTCCGAGATGTTTTCGCTGCGAAGCAGCGTGCAGAAATAGTCGTCGGCCAGCAGTCGGCGCATGGCGGTGACGATGATCAATACGCGTTGCTCATTGATGTCGGCTTTTTTAATCATGACTTGCTGTCGCCTGACCTCAGTTTGGTAGGTACTCAGGAGTTTTTGAGGCGTCGTCGGTTGGTCGACGGCTGAACGCTGTTGACCGTAGTGTTTTCCTAAGGCACGACGCCTATCGATCAGGCGCCTGACCTTGATCAACTGCTCACCTTTCAGGACACCTGTTTCGTAGGCTTCCACCATTGCGACCTGTACTTCGGTATCACTTGATCTAGCGACCATCGTTGCGAGGGTGATCGGTAACCAGCCCTTTTCGACTGCGGCGATGAGCCGTTCCTCTCCCTGACGTAAGAGCAGCAGGATGGCGTTGATGTATGTGGGATCCAGACTGGTTTTGATGCTGATTTGTTTAGTTGTGTAGCCGCGTTCAGACAGGATTTGGATGGAGTAGAGCAAGTCCTTATTCGAGTGTTTACGGCGTGCAAGGTTTTCGACCAGGCTGATGAGAAACCGGTCTGCTTCACTGGCACTGACGACAACACAGGGTATTTCTTGCTCGCCCAGTGCACAAAAGGCTTCGTATCGGCCTTGCCCGCAGACGAGCTCGAAAAATCCAGTATTGTCCTGGCCGCTGCTGGGCGTGACCGTAATCGGGCGCTTCAGGCCCAGGCTCGAAATGTTTTCGACCAGCTTGGCAAACACCTGTTTGTTACGCGCTCGTGGATTGAGGACGCGGATACGATCCAGGCTGATTATTTGGACGGTGGTGGCTTCCCCCACGTGGTGTGGGCTTCGAGGGTGTTGCGGCATATTCATGCGGCTCTCCCAATGATAGTGCGACGAGACAGTTGCGCGAGTGCTTCGAGGCTGTCGTAGCGATAGATTTCCAGATCGGAGGCGTTGGATTCTCTCAGCCGAATATTTGGCTGCTGAATATCGAGAGTCGGCAGAATGTAGTAGTCGCGGGCGATCTCTTCACCTGGCTCCATTCGTACGGCAACGGTGATATCCGGTGAGAGTCCAAGATCGAAGCGTATTTTCCATCGACTTGCTCCCGAGCCACTGCGCTGACAGCGGCAAAGGACGAGAGAGATCAGCAGTTCTTCGTTCACTTGAAGCAGGTCGCTGATGGGGTCGATGGCGACTCTTCCCCCGACTTGCTGAATATGCTCCACCGTTCGAGCCAGTAGCAGCGGATGCATCAGTCGAAGTTGATGGTTGGCGGCGACATAGTCGTAGTCCCGCGAGGGGGTGTAGCCAATGAGAGAGTACGTGCGAAGAAGGCTGCCGAAACGATATTGATAAGCGGTGCTGGAAGGGCAGTCGTCAGACTCATTGATGATCAGGCCGGATAAATACCCGGCTTTCTCATACAATTTTTTTAGCCTTTCCAGCATTTCGGCATCGGGCATACGATAGCTGCGTGACTGGATGATCTCGCGCGCGGCGGCGAATAGTACGTGATCGACTAAGGCCGGAAAGACACCGTCCGCGCGTATCCATTGGTCTGGCTCATTACGCACATGCTCTTGTTTAAGTTTGAAGGAGCACCGGTTCCAGACGTTGTTGCCGATGTACTTTTCGTTGGTCAGGACCTGATGTACGCCACCTTTGGTCCATGGCCTGGCCAAGTCATTCTGAAGTCCTCGACTATTCAATTGCTGGGCGATCTCAGTCTCCGAGTAACCCGCTTCAACAAATCGTTGGTAGATCCAATGAACGGTTGCAACCTCTTCGGGTGGCCCAGGAACTAGCCTTACTCGGTCGGTTTGGATGCTTTTGTGTTCGCCTATTGCTAGTTCCGCTTTAGGGTTGCCAACCGAGTCCACCAACTGACGCCTGAGCCCGTAGCCCGCTATCCCTCCCTGCCGGTACCCCAACTGGATAAGTCGGGATTGCCCCGCGAAGACTTTGACGGACAGCTCCCGACTGTACTCGCCAGCCATCATTCGCTTCAGGCTTTTGACGATGTTAGAAACGGGAGAGCCGTCATTTGAAAATTGCTCCGCGCAGTAGTGAACCAAGACACCTGCCTGTCGGCAACGGACCTCGAAGCTGGCGGCCAAATCCGGATCTTGAAAGCGCCCCCACCGGCTGACGTCGTATACGAGAATGGTCGAAAAACCGAGCGCTCCGCTCTCAACATCGCTGAACAGCTGAATTAACCCATCGCGTCCTTCCAGGCGAAGGCCACTTTTTCCGGCGTCGGTATAAATTCTGACGATTTCGAGAGAATGCGCCGCCGCGTAAAGCTTGATTGTGTCTAGCTGGTTTTCAGTTGAGTACTGCTGATGTTCTGTGGACATCCGGACATAAGCCGCTGCCAGGCCTGGGTCTTGGCGTGAGTTTTCTGAGTGAGCAATTTTACGACTGCGCATACGCAATAGCCCCTGCGTGCATCCACACTGGACGTGCGCCGTTGGGGCGTACCCGTTCTGCTGGCTACTCAAGCAAGCGGTGTGTCTTTCAACCATAGAGGATCAAAGGGGGAAAAATGTTTCCTAAAAAGGGCAAAACTTTTCCGGACAGACAAGAGTATGCGTCGGGGTTGGCGGTAGCATTACAAGGTGAGTTGGGCTCGACGCACCAAGCCGTCAAGACACTGATGAGATGGACGAATGCAAACGAACGGACTGCCAAAAACTGGTTAAAAGGGACTTGCGGCCCTCGTGGGGAACATCTAGCCCGTCTTGTTCAGCACTCCGACGCCGCATTGGCAACATTCCTCGAGATGGCCAAGCGAAATAGCGCTGTAATGCGCACAACGCTTCCCTCATTGAGGAATGATCTGATGCGGGCGGTGAGTGCAATTGACTGTTGCTTGTCCGCTGTGAACGAACCAGATGCGGATTAACGTGGTTTTGTTTTGGGCTCTCGTGTTCGTCGGTTCGTCTAGTTTTCCAAAGATGACATTACATCTGTGCTCCAAGGAGGAATCGCGACGCCAAACTCAGACCTGCTGCCTTCACTGCTCTTCAAGCTCAATGAAAACCAACTCGCCCTGGAAGCCGCGATTATGGAACTAACAAGTTGGCTTGAGCAGCGAGGATCCGTCGATGTCGCTTACAATGCGCGCGGCGCCTTGACTGTAATCGACCGCAATGAGGATTTCATCAAGATGACGCTGGCTGTGATGATGACGCCGGAGTGACTGCAATCGTCCACCACTGGCGGCTTTGGGTCGTTCTCTGGCGGTAGTGTCAGGCAGAAACCGGCCCAGAGTGTGTAAAAACGCTAGATCCCGTTTCGATCTTCAAGGCTGAGTGGCTGTCCGGCTTCGTAGCCTGATCAAGGCACGATGTCCCTTCCTGATGAGCTCACCACTAATAAAAGTAGGTCCATCTTCCACATGAAGATAGAATTGACTAAAGTCAGTTGAAAGATCAACACCTAACTTTTTAAGCTCCTCTTCATAATCCGAACTAGCATCATCATACCACCAACCTTGCTGCTTACAATAATCTACAACTTTTTAGATATCATTTTTTCACCCGCAATTCATAGAGCCTTTAGAGCCCCCAGAGTTTCTATTTTTTACTTCCGACTGCGCACGCCCTTTCCAATACGCCTCCCGATCTCCATTAAATAGATCCCTATCCACAGGATTGATCGGATGCTGACCAGGCAGATGAGGATGGAGCGCATTAGTTTTACCAGATTTCTAATGCGTGTCAGCGGATAATTCAAAAAGAGAGCCTAAGCCGTCTTGTTTTGAATGGTGCAAATTAAGTTGTGAATAGCTTCCGTTCTTAACTACAAACGGACTTCTCCCCTCAGAGGCTAAATCCAAGTTAGTTCTGATACCACCCCGAGTATTAACTGGCAAGTCCCAATCGATAGCTTGCTGATAAACCGTGTGGACACTACCAGACGGAGCCATAAATGTAGACGGTGCGAAGAACCAGGTCAATCCATAAGGGTCTATCCATCCAGTCGAGTTAGGTGCATAGCCTTAAAAACGCAACAGCTTGATCAGAACACACTACGTGAGAACTGCTTTCCAGAGCCCGAAAAATATTACTGACTGGATCTTTATCAAGCAGGGCAATGCTATTAAACTTCTTGGGACCTTCAGGCATAGACCTGGCCAGTGGTTTATGAATAGACTGAGCCATATCAAAAGCCGACTCGGACCTCAGATAATTAATTATAAAATAATCATTATAGCCTTCACCATTTATGGTGACGTCTATGCGAATAAGCTGTACATCATCGGCCAATGCTAAAGAATTAATAATATCTGCAAGCCTAGAGCTTACCAAATCCGGCCCATCGCTAAATAAATAGTCGTACCGGCGAATAGCCGCGACAGAAACCTTATTCTTCAACGTCATTTTTGGAGCAGGCTTAGAGGCAGAAATCTTTTTACACTCATGAAACTTCAAGTGATCAAGGCTATGCTCGTGACCATAAGAAAACCAGTAGTTATCTGGTTAATTATTTGAAGGTGTCAGCAGTTTCATTAACACACTCCTGCCCTGATAGAGTTTTTATTTAGCCCTAGCGGGACGCCCAACTCACCCAGCCCAATCACGTCAAGATGTGTCTTAATGAGCTTCAAAGAGCTGCGCTTGCCGCTAACGAGCAAGCGCATTGCTCTTGCTTCTAAAAACTGAAAGACTTATAAAACAATGAACGCATCATTTTCAAAGTAAAACTTAAACGCTTCAAAATACTCATCAATTGTTGGGCTAGGTAACTGCTGATCAAGATTTGAAATCACATCTTCAATTGATGCTTTATCAAGTGATGCCTTCCATCCCTCGCTAGCTACCTGTGGAGGAAGGTAATCCGTTGAGTCGGGCGGAAAATCCCAACTATCTAAAGAAAATGCTCCTTTCGTATCCAACGTCCATGTCGTAGCTGGCAAATAAAACCATGTCTCTGGCATCTGCCCGATATTCTCTAAAACTTCTCTAATACTATAGGTTTTCATACTCACCTCAACACGCAGAGTCTTGCAATTTTTTGAAGCCACCCTGCTGATTAGGATGGAGGCTTTGCTGTACCGGTCCGGCCGCCTGATGCTGAGCCCTAGGTATCAACTCGATATCCTTAGGAGTCTGAGCATTATGGTGCCAAGAATGATTTGGCGGACTGGTTTGCTTAAATCCTCCTCTAAGCCCAGGCTGAATATGCGTCACCACTTCAGGTGGAAGAGAGGATTTCAGCTCTGGATATTTTAACGTCCGATTGTATAACTCTTCGTTTGCATACCGGAAGTGTACCGGCCGGTCAGACGCATGAATTTCTGATGGCATTTCCACACTGGTCCACACACTATACTGACTGCTCGATAGCGGCCTGCCGCTTCCATCTATTCCAGTCCATCCAAGAGGATCGATCCAACCAGTAGGACTCGTAACGTATCGATAAAGGTTGAGTCCACCATCCAGCCCAATCGGATCCTGCGTTATAAAGCGCCCAACCTGCGGATCGTAATACCTAAACGTATTGTAATGCAGCCCCGTCTCATCATCGAAATACTGACCCTGAAACCTCAGGTTCTGCTCAACCTCGTTCACCGCCAGCGTTTCGATGGACCCCACGCCTTGTACGTCGCCTGCCAAACGATCTGGCCCTCGGCGTCAGTCATCTCCAGCGGCGTGCCGATCTGGTCGGTGTGGAAGTAGTAGAGCTTTTGCTCCTCGCCTTCGCTTTGATCAACGCGGGCCAACGGCGCATAGCTGCCGGGCTCGTAGATGTAGAGGCTGCTCTGCCCAGGCGCTTCCTCGCGCAGCATACGCAGGCCTTGCCAGAGGAAGATTTTGTGCTGGGTATTGCTAACGGTTGAGGTCTTGCCTACCCGTCGACCGAGGCTGTCATAGCGATACGCGCCAATACTTTCGAGCTTGCTGTTAACCAGTGTTTCCGCTTTGACGAGGCGGTTTTCACAGTCGTAGCTAAAGGTCTGCAGGGTAGTCAGACCAACGCGTTTCTCGATCAAGTTGCCCCATGGGTCGTAACTGTACTCCTGATCGCGCCACTGGTTAATCCGGTTGTCTTTGACGTGATCGAACTGACTGGTGTTGAAGTTCAACCGGTTCGCCGCCGCGTCGTAGCGGAACTCTTCACTGTCCACCAACTTGCCGGTGTCACGGCTGTGCAGTTGGCCATTGGCTTCGTAGTCGTACTTGATCTCGCCGCGCAACTTGTCGAGGGTGCGGGTCAGTTCGCCGGCGGGGTCGTACTGGTGACGGCGGTGGATCGGGTTGTAGGCGTGTTCTACCAATAGGTCAGGCTGGATGCCCGGGTTAAGAATTTGCGAGAGCTTCTCTGCCGGCAAGGTCGAGGCGAACTGCCAGGCTTTGCGCCCCATCGCGTCATAGCCAAAACAACTGGTGAGCTGGCCTTGGGTGCGCAGGACTTCGCGGTGCAGGTCATCGCGCTCCATGTCGCTGATGAGCTGGCCGTCGAGGTTGAGTTGATGCAGGTGGCCGCTGCCGTAATACAGGTGGTTCAGGTGCTGGCCTGTTGGCAGCGTCAGCGTGGTCAGGTTGCTCAGCGGATCGTAGTCGTAGGACAGAGCCCCTTGGGGTATGGTCTCCTTGATCAGACGGCCCAGCAGGTCGTAGGAGAAATCGAGTTTTTCTTCGCTGACGCCGAGTTTTTTGCCGGCGGTTGTCGGTAAACGATTGATGGACAGCAAGCGATCGCCGTCGTCGTAGGTGTAGTCCTGGCGGGCATCGGCGTTGAGCTTGGCGAGCAGTCGGCCGAATTCGGTATGACGCTGTGGGCGTTCGCCGCGCTCGCCGTAGCCAATTTCATCCACCCGTGTGAGGTGCCCGCCGAGGTTGTAGCTAAACTGGCGCGTCAGGTTGTCGATGCGGTTTTCTTCGATCAAGCGATCGGACGCGTCGTAGGCAAACTGGTAGGCCGCGTTGTTCTCGTTGACCAATGCTGTCAGCCTAATGGCCTGATCGTATTCGTAGCGGATGCGCTGGCCTTTGGCGTCCTGACGGCTGCTCGGCAGGCCTCGGGCGGTGCGCAGCAGGCGCGTGGTCTGGCCTTTGCCGTCGGTGTGCGTCAGCACTTGGCCGAGGGCATTGTAGGTAAACGACTCGGCGCTGCCGTCCGGGTGCTGGATGCGCAGCACTTCGCCGTCGGGTTTGCGTTCCAGGGTGGTGGTCTGGTTCAGGGCGTCGGTGACGGCGACGAGGTGATGGCGTTCGTCGAAGCGGTAGTGGGTGTTTTTGCCCGAGCAATCCTGGAAGCGTTCAACCTGGGCCAGGGTGTTCCACCACAGGTATTTGGACTTTTGCGTGGCATCGATGAGGGTGTGGGGCAGGCCGTCGTCGCTGTTGAGGTATTCGGTTTTGTGGCCCAGCGCGTCGACTTCGGCGATGAGGTTGCCTTTGACGTCGTAGCGGGCTTTCCAGGTGCTGCCGTCGGGGTAATCGACCTGCGTGACCAGGGTCGTCAGGTGGTGATACTGGTACTTGATCTTGCGCCCGAGCGGGTCGGTTTCTTCCAGCAGTCGCGCGTACTCGTCGTACTTGAGCTTGACGACATTGCCGTCTGGCAGGGTGAGGCCAGTCATGTTGCCGTTGTCGTCGATGTCGATGACGTAGTGCTCGCCACCGAAGTCGCGACTGGCGGTGACGCGATGATCGCCGTTGTAGTGAATTTCAGCTTCGCGCCCGAGCACATCGGTAACCCAGGTGGTGCGGACCGTCACGTCATAGCGGAAATGAAAATGCTCGCCATCGCTGGTCCAGTGTTCCACCACGCGAGGCTGGTCGCCGATAGTCTGCCAGCGGTAATTGCAGGTCAGGCCGAGGGCGTTACTGTGACTGGCCATGACGCCATCGATGTAGCTGAAGCGGCGGACCGAATCGTTGTTGCGATTGATCACCTCGATGAGCTGGCCATTGTCGTCGTAGCGATACTGCGCCAGGGTTTCGACGGCCTGGTTGTCGACGATGCGTTTGACGTCGGCCAACGTTATTACACAACTGAATAGCTGAAATGCAATACAGCCCCTCAATAATTAATTTTTAAAGAACCAGAATATGGTCACAACAGAAGAACATTCAACATTTTTGATTTCGTTTTAATACATCACAAAGGTGAGCGCTTCCATTTATCATCATAAGTCATACTTTCTTTTTTCTTTATCATGTGCATCCTCGACTCGCCATCGAACACTACTCCTATCGTAGATTTAACTGGACCTCATTGACTGCCGAGGGCTTCTAGAAGCGCCAGCATGAATAGGTTTCAGCGTTACACTCAGGAATACTCTCATCTAGTGTCCTCATTCCCGATATCCCACCCAGCAAGGCCACACCAAGAGCCATATAACCCTGCTGTGCAGATTATGAATAGTCCATCGCCAAGACTTTAAAGCTCAATGATAGACTGTCGAATCGTGTCACGAAAAAAATCTTCAAAGCTTTGAAAAATAATAGATTTTTCCCCATCCCTCTTGAAGGAAAGCTCCGTCAGCACAACTACCGGCTCACCTGTTTCTCCAATAATAGAAGTATCAATAGAGTATATAGGACCATATCCCGAAGACTTTATGACAATCATATTCTCGTCAGCATCTCCAAGAGACCGTGCGTCCTGTGTAGCAAATAAAACGCTAGGGACGGAAGTGGCGCCTAAACCGCTTTTTGTGATCCCGTAATATGTATCTCCAGCAAATGACAAAGCTCCGAATTTTTTAAGAAACAACCTATACGAAGTCGGAAAACTGACACCAAGCCTCTTTTCAAATTCAGCTATCATTGTGTCACTTGCGCCACCCGCATATGCCGGATCATCACTAGAAGCATTGATCTCGGATTCAATTAAATCAACATAGCTCATAAGGCATCCTCAAAAGTCTAAAGATCTTTCTTTCCAATAGCTTTTCTTCCAAGTATTAAACGGTCCTCGATTCATACTTTGCGGCGCACTATTGTAAAGCCGTCTAACACCATCCGACCCAACCCAACTTTTATCCCACTGATTAGAGTAAATATGCAAGACTCGGTCATTTTTTGAGTGAAAACTACTAAGAATTTCGGCCATAGAACCAGGCTCGTCTTGTGTGAGATGGTGGAGGTTGACCTCACGTCCGTCCTTACCTATTGGTGCATCCCCTTTTCTCATCCTTTGAACATTCGTTCTTCCTATGTCATCTACGTAGTTGGAATCAAAAATATCATTTCTCTGGTACACCTTCCGACCCGCAACACTTTTAGCAGCCCAGCAACTCCAACCTAACGGGTCGACCCAACTATTTGTGTTCGGGGCGTATCGATACAGGTTAAATCCGCCTGCTAACCCAATCGGATCCTGCGTAACAAACCGCCCCACCTCCGGATCGTAATACCGAAACGTGTTGTAGTGCAGCCCAGTCTCATCATCGAAATACTGCCCCTGGAACCGCAGATTCTGCTGCACTTCGTTGACGTCCAACCGCTCCACCGCCCCCCACGCCTTGTACGTCGCTTGCCAGACGATCTGCCCTTCCCGGTCAGTCATCTCCAGCGGCGTACCAATCTGGTCGGTGTGGAAATAGTAAAGCTTCTGCTCCTCACCCTCGGCCTGATCCACCCGCGCCAACGGCGCATAACTACCCGGCTCGTAAATGTAGAGGCTGCTCTGCCCCGGCGTTTCCTCGCGCAACATGCGCAAGCCTTGCCAGAGAAAATTCGTCTGTTTAGTGACGCCGTTGACCCGCGACACCTTGGCCACACGACGTCCCAGGCTGTCGTAACGATAAGTGCCGGTACTTTCCAGCTTGCCGTTGACCAACGTCTCAGCCTTAACCAACCGATTCTCACCGTCATAGCTGAACGTCTGCAGCCTGCTCATCCCGCTGCGTTTTTCAATCAGGTTGCCCCACGCATCGTAGGCATATTCCTGATCCCGCCACTGCTTGATCCGGTTGTCTTTGACGTGATCAAACTGACTGGTGTTGAAGTTCAACCGGTTCGCCGCCGCGTCGTAGCGGAACTCTTCACTGTCCACCAACTTGCCGGTGTCACGGCTGTGCAGTTGGCCGTTGGCTTCGTAGTCGTACTTGATCTCGCCGCGCAACTTGTCGAGGGTGCGGGTCAGTTCGCCGGCTGGGTCGTACTGGTGACGGCGGTGGATCGGGTTGTAGGCGTGCTCCACCAGCAGTTCGGGCTGGATGCCGGGGTTGTGCAGTTGCGAGAGTTTTTCCGCCGGCAGGCTCGAGGCGAACTGCCAGGCCTTGCGGCCCATGGCGTCGTAGCCGAAGCAGCTGGTGAGCGTGCCCTGCGTGCGCAGCACTTCGCGGTGCAGGTCATCGCGTTCCATGTCGCTGATCAGCTGGCCGTCGAGGTTGAGTTGATGCAGGTGGCCGCTGCCGTAATACAGGTGGTTCAGGTGTTGACCGGTGGGCAGGGTCAGCGTGGTCAGGTTGCTCAGTGGATCGTAGTCGTAGGACAGAGCCCCTTGGGGTGTGGTCTCCTTGATCAGACGGCCCAGCAGGTCGTAGGAGAAATCGAGTTTTTCTTCGCTGACGCCGAGTTTTTTGCCGGCGGTTGTCGGTAAACGATTGATGGACAGCAAGCGATCGCCGTCGTCGTAGGTGTAGTCCTGGCGGGCATCGGCGTTGAGCTTGGCGAGCAGTCGGCCGATGCTATCGCGCTCGAATTCGGTACTGCGTTGCGGTCGTTCGGCGCGTTCGCCGTAGCCGATTTCGTCGACCCGCGTGAGATGCCCGCCCAGGTTGTAGCTGAACCGGCGCGTCAGGTTGTCGATGCGTTTTTCTTCGATCAAGCGATCGGACGCGTCGTAGGCAAACTGGTACGCCGCGTTGTTCTCGTTGACCAATGCTGTCAGCCTAATGGCCTGATCGTATTCGTAGCGGATGCGCTGGCCTTTGGCGTCCTGACGGCTGCTCGGCAGGCCTCGGGCGGTGCGCAGCAGGCGCGTGGTCTGGCCTTTGCCGTCGGTGTGCGTCAGCACTTGGCCGAGGGCATTGTAGGTAAACGACTCGGCGCTGCCGTCCGGGTGCTGGATGCGCAGTACTTCGCCGTCGGGTTTGCGTTCCAGGGTGGTGGTCTGGTTCAGGGCGTCGGTGACGGCGATCAGGTGATGGCGTTCGTCGAAACGGTAATGGGTGTTTTTGCCCGAGCAATCCTGGAAGCGTTCGACCTGGGCCAGGGTGTTCCACCACAGGTATTTGGACTTTTGCGTGGCATCGATGATGGTGTGGGGCAGGCCGTCATCGCTGTTGAGGTATTCGGTTTTGTGGCCCATCGCGTCGACTTCGGCGATGAGGTTGCCTTTGGCGTCGTAGCGGGCTTTCCAGGTGCTGCCGTCGGGGTAATCGACCTGCGTGACCAGGGTCGTCAGGTGGTGATACTCGTACTTGATCTTGCGCCCGAGCGGGTCGGTTTCTTCCAGCAGTCGCGCGTACTCGTCGTACTTGAGCTTGACGACATTGCCGTCTGGCAGGGTGAGGCCAGTCATGTTGCCGTTGTCGTCGATGTCGATGACGTAGTGCTCGCCACCGAAGTCGCGACTGGCGGTGACGCGATGATCGCCGTTGTAGTGAATTTCGGCTTCGCGCCCGAGCACATCGGTAACCCAGGTGGTGCGGGCCTTCACGTCGTAGCGGAAATGGAAATGTTCGCCATCGCTGGTCCAGTGTTCCACCACGCGGGGCTGCTCACCAATGGTTTCCCAGCGGTAATTGCAGGTCAGACCCAAGGCGTTGCTGTGACTGGCCATGACGCCGTCGACGTAGCTGAAGCGCCGGACCGAATCGCTGTTGCGATTGATCACCTCGATGAGCTGGCCATTGTCGTCGTAGCGATACTGCGCCAGGGTTTCGACGGCCTGGTTGTCGACGACGCGTTTGACGTCGGTCAGGCGACCCAGAGGGTTGTCGTAATGCAAGTGAACACGAACGCCGCCGGTGGCGCTGATGTCGGTGAGCGTGCCTTCGACCGTGTGGGTGAAATGCAGGAAATGGCCCAGCGCATTTTCGATGCGTTGCAGGGGTACGGGGACGTTGTCGTCCGGTACTTCGCCGAAGTAGAAGAAGATGTTGTCGAGGGTTTGCAGCAGGTAGTGACCGCCTTCGGTGCAGACGAGATAAACCTGCTCGTGGGGATTGTAGATGCGGTCCCCCGGCGGCACGTCCACAAACGGCACGCTGCGCCCCTGGTTGTCGGTCAGGTAAACGAAACTTCCACTGCGACGCAGGCTTTGTTCCCATGGCAGCACCCAACCCTTGCCGAGCACACTGTCGACGGTCAAGTCACTAGCATAAAAGCGTGACCATTCGATGGGCATCAGGCCAGGGAGGCTGAAGTCGGTTTCGTCAGGAATGACCTTGCGGCCAGTGGTAGCGTCAACGGGATTGCCCACCAGACCACCGACCGCACGCTCGATGGACGGCCCGATCACGTAACGGCTGGCCACCTCACCGGCGACGAAGCCGGCGGTGAATTTCAACACGCAGGGCATGATGGCTTTCATGCCGGCCTGTGTCCCGGCCTTGATCAATTGAGCGATACCGCCCGCCGCACCGGCGACTGCCATGAGGATATCGACCGTGGTTCGTAGCCAGCCGGGGATCTCGTCGTCTACCGGTAGATAGCGGTGTGTTCCACCGCCAATGTAGACATCGCCAGAGCCGCTGGAAATCTTCGCACCGCAGGTAATCTTGTCGCCCTTGCGCGCCGCCGCCGTGCCATTGATGAAGACGTTGGTCGAGCCCTCCGCGACTTGCACCGGACCGGGATGCTTGTCACAGGCGCCAATGCTTTTTTCGACATGGGCGGCCTTGCGGCTATTGATGAATACGTTGTCCGACGCGGTGACGATGGTTCCGGAGGGCGATGAAAACATACTGCCGATCGCCTCCCCTGCGGCAGTCAGCAAACTACCTCCGATGCCTGCCGCGAGACCCGCCAACAAAGCCACACCAAACCCACAGGTGAACGTCGCGATGGCAACCGTAGCAATCAGCGCAATACCGAGCGCGGCACCGATCAGAAACCCGCCCAGCGCACTGGTGTGGGCGATTTCATCGCCAAACCTTGCGGCTTCAAACATGGCCGTTACTCCTGTTCGCTGGAGTCGGTCTTGGTTGCGCCGGGCTGGCGAGGCTGGAAGCTGGCCAGCAAGTCCACCCAGTTCTGGTTTTGCTCGCTGCTGAAATCGGCCTGGGCCGTGGTGGAGAAAATAATCGCGCGGCCGGGCTCAATCAGAAAGGCCGCTTGGCGCTGATAGAACGGTCGACCATCGGTCATGTAATACGCATCGATCTGGATGCCGTCGATCGGCGCAGAGGTAGACAGCGAAACCGCCTTTTTGCCTAGCAGGGTGTAGCCGCGCAGTTTGGAGGCAAGCATTTTCACCTGACGATCAACGTAGGCTTTGAGCGCCTCGGCGGGCAGCAGCATGTCCCTGGAGATGGTGATGCTTAACGGCGCAGGAACACTCGCCCCCAGTACAAACATATTGACCGTGCGGTCCTGAAAACCCTGCGGCAACGCGATGCTGCCTTCCTGCAACTCGTAATCCATGTGATGTAAATTCCTGAAAATCGAAAAAAGTATGCGTTCAGCGGGCTGCGAGGCCTTCGAGCATGCTGTCAAAATCAACCAGCCAAAGACTGAGGACAGGCTTGGTTGGATCAATCACGCAAGAAATATTCAGCCACTGCACTTCGTCACTGCCGGCGACCGGAACGATGGCGCCGACGAGGCGTCCGTGACGTTCGGCGTGACCGATCTTGAAGTGAAAATCCAGGCACTTCGCGGCACTGCCCGCCACGCTGTAGTCGCGTTGACGGATGATGCGCAACTGCGGATAAATCGTGCGAAACATCTGCACGGAGGCGTCGAACAGCTTTTCCAGATTCTGCCCCTGCGCGACATCACGACGCTTGATCGTCAAGATGATCGGCTCGCCTTCGTGCTCGATGGTCGTCTGGATATCGCGGAAGTTGAAACCCGCTGGGAATGCCAGATTGAAACCACCGAAATTGAAGCTGCTGGGCGTGCTTTGCAGTGCAACGACAGGCACGGGTTCCGGCTCGTGCGCTTGTTCAACGACCGGCGCATTTTGCTGCTCAAGGCGCGCAGCTTCCTCCAGCGCAATACGCTTGGCGGAAATACGATCGTAAATACTGGTTCTGGTCATAGACACGATTCCCTAGTCATTGACCCGAACCTCGGAGCCCGTAATTTGGGTGGTGCCAGTGCTGGTCGTGACAATCGTCTTGCCTTTGATTTCGATGCCATCCGGAGTGAGGGTGATGCTGCTCTCCCCCACCTGAAGAATGATGTGTTGCTTGGCATTGACCTGAATGAACTGATTGTCGACTTGGATCGTCAACGAGCCTTCCTGGACATTCATCACCGTGTCTTTCTTGATCGTTTCAGTGTGCGTGCCACCGACCGTGATCGTGCGATTGCTGCCGACGCTGTGGATCTCGTCGACCTCGATCTCGGTGTCCATGTTGCGCTCGGCATGCACGATGACCTGCTCGGCCCCCGCCTTGTCTTCAAAGCGGAAAAAGTTCGCCGTGCCGCCATCGCCCTTCATCGACCGCGTCAAAAACCCGCTCTGCGTCTTGTTCGCCGGCAGCGACCACGGCGGTGTGTTCTGGCTGTTGTAGAGACTGCCCATGATCAATGGGCGGTCGGGGTTGCCGTCCAGAAAGACCACGACAACTTCATCGCCGACCCGTGGAATGAGAATGCTGCCGAAGCCGCCGCTGGCTCCCGATTGGGCCACGCGAACCCAGCAGGAGCTTTTGTCGTTAAATTCGCCGTAGCGATCCCAGTGGAATTGCACTTTTACGCGTCCGAGCTCGTCGGTGTAGATCTCCTCGCCAGGAGGACCGACGATAATGGCAGTTTGTGGGCCATTAATTGACGGCTTGCGCGTAGCTAGTTGAGGTCGGTAGGCAATTTTTTTTCGTACACAAACGAATTTGTTCTGGTAACCCGCCTGGTCACCGGTCATGTAGTTGTTACTTCCACTTTGCTCAACGCTTATGAGCAAAAACTGCCGATTTTCAGCAGAGCCCAGATCGTGTTCGTAATGCTGAGTCAGTTCAAATGTGAAACCTGGTTTCATGGCGCGACAGTTACTGTCGCCATAGAATGTTTTCCCGAGCAACTCTAGCGCTTCTACCCGATTACGTACCAGTGCTTCGCCGGCCTCGTACGTACCATGGGTGTACTGGCCTGGGAAATCATAGATTTCAAAACTATCAACATCCCCTTGCTCGTTGAGACTTTGCATAGTAATAGGCAAGAAATTTCGCGGCTGCCGGTAATCAAACGTACGTACGGCAATTTTTCCTGATTGCAACTGGCGAGTCGCACTCCATTGAGTGATCGCATCGGCCGTTTCTGTCACGGAAGCGCTATGAAAACGTATTTGGGGCTGCTCCGGCAAAGGCATCAACGTACTGGAGTCATCGGCGATGATCATTACATGAGAGTCAGCCGTGTGTTCGAAGTAGTAAAACAGCCCTTCACTTTCTAGTAACCGCTGTACAAAATTGAAGTCACTCTCACGATATTGCGTAATGTAACTGTGCTGTTTAAGCGGCTTGCTCAGTCGGAACTCAAACTTGGGTAAAGCACCAAACTCACCAAAAACTTCAGTCACCACGTCCTGCACAGTCTTGCCCTGGAAGATTCGCGAATCAAATCGACAGGTCAGCATCCACAACCACGGCGCAAGCACCGCACTGTAGCGAACGATACCGCCATCACTGCCTCTGCTGCTAAAGCGATTGATGTATCCATTGATGTAACGTGTAGAGCCATCGGCAAGTTCAATTTCAACGGTTGCAGGACGGCCGATCAAAGATTTTAGTTTCACGTCCGTCCGCTGACTTAGCAGGGCTAAATCCATTTGGAAAAGTCGTGACAATCCTTCCGTTCCGGAGAAGTGCTCCAGCATCAGATCTTCGTCACCCGCCTGGGCAAAGGTGTTGAGCTTGAAAAGCCGTTTATTCTGCGGGCTCAACATCGAAAGCACGTCCATCAACATAGGTTTCTCCTTGAAAACTGATTACTGACGGACCTCAACGATCTGCCCTTGCTGTGAACATTCGGCCAATCAGAGACGCAGCGCGCTTTTCACGAATTTCTTCCACATTCATAAATGTGAAGTAGCGGCGCTCGCGTGACTCTTGCTCTTTCAATGTCCGCAACGCAGCGATGCTGGAGCGATGATAAAACAACATAAATAATGATATGACGATAAAAATAAAAACGAGCATTGACGATGATGACTTATAAGCGTGGAACACCGGATAGACTAACGTGCCCAAGCCCGCGCCAAGCGCACCAAGCCACCAATGATTGTCCTGTACAGCCTCAATCACCTCAACACGTTCCCCTCGGACTATCAAAGGACTGCGACTACTGCGCCAGCCGTATAAGACCGCGTAGACCACCACTGCAAGAATGATGGGGATACTGCTGAGTAATAAAGAGGTGACTGGATCAAGCTTCAATTGCTTGTAGCAAGTCATCAACGCCATAACGAATGCAAAACCAGGTGCAACAGCAAGATTGGTGAACAATCGTAGGCTGGCGTACTTGCTGAAGCGCTCGGTTCTGTAAGCGCAGTTCACACACCAATAGCTCAGCCCAAGGACCACAATGACTGCTGGCAGAATAAGCACTTTCGGCTGAATACCGGCCGAAAAAACAGCCAGCATCGAAAACAGAAACCAAGCGCCGAAAACCCTGGATAAAAAACGATGAGACTCAATGTGGAACATTATTGATTTTTCCCCGTAATAAGATTACCGAACGCAGTGCCCCAGCCTGTTCCCTCATCACTCATGACCATCTGAATCACCAATCCGGCCCCAAGTCCCAGCGCAATTATTACAATCGCGGGGGCACTAACGGTCGCACCGATTATGACCCCGCTCGCGAAGACCAAACCATTTGTAGGTTGACTATAAGCAGACTTTCTCAGGAACTCGTCAGTGCTCGTTGAACTATGAATATCCATCACGAGCTGCGGCCCAAAGGCGAGCAATGGTCCAGCCGCACTACCAACCAGCACTCGACCCACACCACGCTGACCATAGGCACCGGCATCGACATGACTTGTTGCTCGTAAAGCTTTAGCGGTGTTATAGGCGGGAACATGAATAACATCACCTACAACTTTACCCGCCACCCTATAGATACTGGCGTTGGCCGTAGCAGGTACTTCAAAGAAGAGGTTACCGCCCATGCGAATTAACTTTATCCGCCCCCGGAATGCCTTTCGGGCAGAGACAGCTCCAGGTTTGCCACGTGAGGCAGCCCACTTCTTTAGTTGTTTCTTGGTTGATTGGCTGATATCGAGCAGGTTTTCTACTTTCGTCGCTCTTGAACCCGCGTGTATCAGGCCTCCAACACTTGCTAGTGTGCCCGGCAGGTTGGCCGTTGAGAACAATAGAGGCCCCACTACAGGTATCGCTTCGGCCTTTTGTTTGATGTCTACAAACTGTTTGCTTGTGATGTTCGCAGCTGTCTTCAGCTTGCCCATCAGAAAAATCAGCAGCGTGCAGTACTCCTCGGACTCCTCTTGACTCAACTCTGACTCTTGCGAGCTTAATTCTTTTATCAAAAATTCCGCAGCGCTCAGATCGTCTGTCGAATAGAGCCCTCCGATACCTAACGAGGAAGGGAACGCTCGGGCGGCTATTTCACTTGGCCAAGGTAATGACCCCTCCCCCAATAGTCCATCCTGTGGCCCAATCCCCATCGGATCGGCAGCCGTACATGGATACAATCCATTATTCACTCAACGAACCCTCTTTCAGAAGGGCGAAAGCCTGCATTCAGCGCGACAGCATAGGCGACTGCCAAACCTTCACTTTGGTTCAGTGCGGCCCTAGTTCCCCGTGAACTCGCCACGGCGCAGGGTAAAAACATTTCGTCCATGTCCCTTTCTCCTATTTCCGCCCCCGAAAAACTCCGTAGGGAAACTATCCATCGCGCAGGGGCGAACTCACTTACCCGGCTATTACGCTCAAATTACGGTTGCATCACTGCAGCAAACGAGGACGAATACATCCCCTCAACCTTCCCTACCCTGCGAAGCGACCAAACAGAAATTTATCCGGGCTTGCGACAACTACCTTGTTGATAAGTGCCGGAGCCAAACAACAATAGAGAACCCTGTCACATTTGGTGAAGCCGAATCCGAACACGTGCGAAAGGAAACACCCATGTAACACGTGGTGTCAACCCGGCAATCTTTATTGAGAAATGAACCCAATGGACGTAGGGCCATCACTTTTACCCTGAAAAAAGTCGTTCGCTGCGTTTCGATATTGTTTTTCCAGGAGGGAAATTCCTCGAAGTAGGTGAACCGGTTCACCTTTTTGCAATTTTATTTAATTAAAAATTGGATCCATTACCCGCCTGAAACCATTGAACCTGCTGGGTTTCAGAGGCTTCTGTCAGACAGATCCACCGCCTAATGGCAAGCGGACATCATTGCGGCATGTATCAAAAACGAGAAAAAATCCTTTCCTGACTGAACTTTTCCGTACGAGATGTTGCCATATACGACGTTGCTGGCCACTCGACATCCATATGCCAGCACTGTGTTCCTACAAAATCCTGGCAATGTGCATTTCCGACGTAGAAACATCGGTCATCGCACTTTGTGAACAGGTGCTCAATTGAGAAATTCGTAGCTCTTCACGTTTTCCCTGAATAATCGGGAAGCAATCGTGAAGGGTTCAAGGACGATATACCGATGACTCAGACGTTTGACGTTGAAGCACTGATCAAATTGCGAAGCCAGACCCGGGCCATTTCCGATGCGCTCAAGGCGCAGGCTTCGGATTATCTGTCGACACTCGCATTGCTGATCCGTCCGCAGACGTTTTTCGGTGAATACCTGCAAGGTGCGCAACGCAGCAGCGGCCGCGAAACCCAGCATCACTTCAAGGAGTTCAAGGAACTCTATGACCGCATCGGGTCGGCAGCGCCCTTCCAGCTGGTCAATGAGCTGGAAGTACCTCTCAACCTGATCGGCACGACGCCGGAACTGTTTCCGCTGGAGTACGACAAGGTGCTCTCGCAAAGCGGCCAGACCATCCGCATCACCAGCCCTGTGCGCTGGGTCGTGGGCTTCAACTCGTTCGACCTGGCGCGCTTTCGCACCGTCATCAAAGACCCCAATCGCAGCAGCGCCGAGTTGTACCGCTTCGTCGTGCACTACCTGGTGTTGTTCTATTGCCTGAGCCAGTCACCTGGCCTGGGCCGTTTGTTTGGCGGCCTGCGCTTCCCCCTCAGTTTCGAGCGACTCAAAGATTTTGGTGACCTGCCCTTTTGCGTCATTGGCTCACCGGTGCGCTCCCAATTGCCTGATGAATCGGTTATCCGCAGCAGCACGCAAATCGCCGGCAACACCAGCTTCGAAGAGTTGGTGGGGCACGAAAACATTATTGAAATGAACGATGAAATCCGTCAGCGCCTTCTGCTGACGATCGAAGGAATGTAACGCGTCCGACCACCCGATGGCCGGAACGCAAACGACTTGCAGCGAATTGTTCGCACCAGGAGATCACGATGGCGAAGAAGGAAAGTACCCAGCACAAACTCGACCGCGTTCGCGCGCCTCGGGTCCATATCACCTACGACGTGGATATCGGTGACGCTCAGGAAAAGAAAGAGCTGCCCTTTGTCGTCGGAGTGCTGGGCGATTTCTCCGGCAACCCGCTGGAGCCGCTGCCGAAGCTCAAGGACCGCAAGTTCATTTTCATCGACCGCGACAACTTCAACGGCGTGCTCAAGGGCATCAAACCGCGCCTGAGTTATCGGGTCGACAACACGCTGGCCAGGAACGGCACGCAGTTGGGCGTCGAGCTCAACTTCAACGCCCTCGAAGACTTCGAGCCGCAGAACGTGGTGAAGCAGGTCGAGCCACTGCGCAAGCTGCTGGAAGTACGCAACAAGCTGGCAGATCTGCGCAACAAGATGGGCGGCAACGACAAACTCGAAGAGCTGCTCATGGACGTGTTGCAGAACACCGAAAAGTTGAAAACGCTGGGCAAGGAATTCGGCCGTGAAGCCGCTGTTCCAGCCACCGATGGCAAAGAGTAGGAGCCTGAAGATGAACGATAAGCAAACCGTGACTCAACAGGACGGCGATCTGGTTGAAGTGGAAAACTTCGCCCCGCAATCCTCGCTGCTCGACAGCATCATTTCGCAAAGCCGCGTCGCGCGTTCCGAAACCGAACGTACCCGCACACGTGACTTGATCGGCGAGCTGGTCAGCCAGGTGCTGGAAGGCGAAATGACGCCGAGCAAGGACCTGATTGCCGTGCTCGACGCGCGCATCGCCGAAATCGATGCGATGCTCTCCGAGCAGATGAACGAAATCATGCATGCTCGCGAATTCCAGCAACTGGAAGCGTCGTGGCGTGGTCTGAAGTATCAGGTGGACCAGACCGAAACTAGCACCACGCTGAAGATTCACCTGCTCAATGCGTCGAAGAAAGACCTGGTGCGCGACCTCAAGTCGGCCTCCGAATTCGACCAGAGCGCGCTGTTCAAAAAGATCTACGAAGAAGAATACGGCACCTTCGGTGGTGCGCCGTTCGGCATGTTGTTGGGTGACTACGAGTTCAATCGCAGCCCCGAAGACATGTACCTGCTCGAAGAGATTTCCCATGTCGCCGCGGCGGCCCACGCCCCGTTCATCTCGGCGGCCTCGCCTGAGCTGTTTGGCTGGGATTCGTTTACCGACATGTCCGGCCCACGGGACCTGGCGAAGATTTTCGACACCGTCGAATACGCCAAGTGGAAGTCGTTCCGCGCCTCCGAAGACTCGCGTTATGTCGGTCTGACCCTGCCGCACGTGCTGGGTCGCCTACCTTATGGCCCGGATACCACGCCCGTTGAAGAATTCAACTTCGTCGAAAGCGTCGATGGCCGCGACCACAACAAATACCTGTGGATGAACGCCGCCTACGCGCTGGGCACCCGGGTCACTGACGCGTTTTCCCGTTATGGCTGGTGCGTGGCGATTCGCGGTGTCGAGGGTGGCGGTCTGGTGGAAGGCCTGCCGACGCACACGTTCAAAACCGATGACGGCGAAATCGCCCTCAAGTGCCCGACCGAAATAGCCATCACCGACCGTCGTGAAAAAGAGCTGTCGGACCTCGGCTTCATTCCGCTGGTGCACTGCAAAGGCACCGACTACGCCGCGTTCTTCGGCACTCAGTCGGCGCAGAAACAGAAGCACTACAACACCGACATCGCCAACGCCAACGCCCGGCTTTCCGCGCAGCTGCAATACATCTTCGCCACGTCGCGCATCGCGCACTACATGAAGGCGATCATGCGCGACAAGATCGGCAGCTTCGCGTCCCGCAAGGACGTCGAGATGTTCCTCAACAAGTGGCTGTCGAGCTATGTGCTGCTGGATGACACCGCCAGCCAGGAAGCCAAGGCCAAGTTCCCGTTGCGCGAAGCGCGGGCCGAAGTGTTCGAAGTTCCAGGCAAGCCCGGTGTGTATAAGGCCGTGACGTATCTGCGTCCGCATTACCAACTGGACGAGCTGACCGCTTCGTTGCGCCTGGTCGCTGAATTGCCGCAATCGACTCGCGGTTGATCCACCCCATTGCCAGGGAGGCAATATGAGTAGTCAACACAAGCTGTTGCCATCGCTGCTGGATCGATTGCTGGACGATCATCCGCATCAATCCATGGAAGCCTCGTCGCAACGCTTGTGTTCGCTGGCCGATTACAAGGCCAGCATCGTTCGCGATCTGGAGGTGCTGGTCAACACGCGCCAGTCCCTGGTCGCCAACGAGCTGGAGGGTTTCGTCAATTTGAACGGAACCATCCTCGACTACGGCATGCCGGATTTCACCAGTCGCAGCGTGCTTGATCCACAAGACCGTCTATTGATTCAACGACAACTGGAGAAGGCGATCACCGTCGGCGATCGACGGTTTCGCAGCGTAAAAGTCCAACTGCTCGCCCAACAAACCGGCCAACGCATGCTGACCTTTCGCGTGGACGCAGTACTGCGCCTGCAGGACATCACCCGTCAGGTGTCCTTCGACGCGGTGCTGCAGGTCAACACCCAGGAATACAAAGTGCAGAACCTCAACTGATGCTCGACGATCTGCTGCCCTATTACGAAAAGGAACTGTCGCACCTGCGCTTTTTAGGGCAGGAGTTTGCGAGCCAGTACCCGAAGATTGCTTCGCGGTTGCTCATCGAGGGCGATAACTGCGAAGACCCGCATACCGAGCGCTTGATCGAAGCGTTCTCGTTCCTGTCCGCTCGCGTGCACAAAAAACTCGACGATGAGCTGCCGGAAATCGTCGAGTCGTTTCTCGAAGTGCTGTACCCGCATTACCTGCGCCCTACCCCGTCGATGTCGATCGTCGAGTTCAACCTGGGCAAGCAGGAAAAAGTCACCGAAGCCTTCCACGTCGCCCGGCACACCGAACTCAGCGCCAACCCGATTGATGGCGTGGTGTGCAAGTTCCGCACCTGTTACCCCGTTGAACTCTGGCCGGTGGCGGTGCATCAGGCCTCGTTCATTGAAATGGAGCGCTCGGCGTTCAACGGTCATAGCGCTGACCTGGTCGCACGCCTGCGCATCGGCCTGACGGCGACCTCCGACGTGATGTTCGGCAAGATGGAACTGGACAGCCTGCGCTTTTTCCTCGACGGCGAAAGCACCCTGATGCTGCAGCTCTATGAGCTGCTGTTCAACAATCTGGCCAAGGCTACGTTGTCGTTCGAGGATGAGGGGCGAACCCGCGAGATCACGCTGCCGGCGAACGCATTGAAAGCCGTCGGTTATGGTCGCGATGAAGGACTGGTGGATTACTCGGAGCGCTCGTTCCTGGGTTATCGCTTGCTGCACGAGTACTTCACCTTCCCGGACAAGTTCATGTTCTTCGACCTGTCGGGTTTTGCGCGGCTGTTAGCGGGCAAGAACCTCGAGAAAATCGAGATCAACTTCTACTTTTCCGACTACGACCTGAGCGATCGCCTGGCGCGCCTGACGCAGAACATCGGGCGCAATAACTTCAAGCTCAACTGCACGCCGATCATCAATCTGTTCCGCCAACAGGCAGAGCCAATCAAGTTGACCCACGCCCAGCACGAGTATGCCGTGACGCCGGATGTGCGCCTGCAAGGCTCGGCGGAAGTGGTGTCGATCGATCGTGTGCGTCGGGTGCGCAAAGTCGGCGGTGTCGATCAGGTCGGCACCTGTCATCCGTTCTTCGAACCGCGTGGCGATCAAGGCCCCGGCCAGAGCTTCTGGATCGCACGACGTCGGCCGGTGCAGTCGCGCCAGCGTGATGGCTCGGACGTGTTTATCCGGGTGGTGGATCGCGAACTGGAGTTGATCAACTCCAGCAACGACACCTTGAGCCTGCGCCTGACCTGCAGCAATCGTGACCTGCCGTTGATGCTGCCGTTCGGCGGTGAGCGCGGAGACTTCAACATCCCCGGCAACTCGGTGATCCAGGACATCCGCTGCTTGCGCAAACCCACCGCAACCGCGCGCGTGCCGCTGGGTAACGGGGTGATCTGGCGGCTGATTTCACACCTCTCGCTCAACCACATGTCGCTGGTGTCCCAGGGGCGCGAAGTGCTGCTGGAGCTGCTGTCGCTCTACAACTACCGCAACGTGTCGGCGCTGCGCAAACAGATCAATGGCATTGTCTCGGTCAGCAGCGAGCCGGTGGTGGCACGCATCGGCCATCCGCGTCCGAACTTTGTCCGAGGCGTCGGCATCACCCTGAATTTCGATGAAAGCCAATACACCGGCAGCGGTGTGTTTTTGTTCGGCATGGTGCTCGACCACTTCTTTGGCCAGTACTGCACCATGAACAGTTTTACCCAATTAACCCTTCGCACCTTGCAGCGCGAAAAGAGAGTCGTCCAATGGCCACCGCGAACCGGCGATCAACCCCTGGTCTGATCGATCAGGCACGGGCTGAGCCGCACCGATTCGAGTTTTTCCAATTGGTGCGTTTGCTCCGCCTGCATTACAGCAGAACCGGTCGCATGGACCTGGACACTCGACCGCACGAAGACCCTTTGCGTTTTCGCTCGCAGCTGTCGCTGAACTTCCCTGCGAGTGAAGTCAGCGACTTGCAGTTTGAGCGTGAAGGCAAGGTGTCCGCGGCAGGTTTGCCGCTGTCTGAAGTGCAAGTCACGTTCATGGGACTGGTCGGACCGTCCGGCGTGTTGCCGCGTCCCTACACCGAGTTGTTGATCGAGCGGCATATCCAGCATCGGGATGATGCGGCCCATGCTTTCCTCGATATGTTCTCGCATCGCATGACCACGCTGTTCTACGAGGCCTGGCAGAAATACAAGTTCTACATCGAGTACGAACGCAACGGCACCTCGGATTTCGATCGCTACCTGCTCAACCTGGTGGGTTTCGGGCCTGAGGCGCAGAAGCAGAAATTCGACAAGCAAGGCTCACCGCTGCGGCGCGAATTGTTCAGCTATTTCTCCGGCCTGTTTGCCCAGAAGCCGCGCAACTCGCTGAACCTTGAAGTGATGCTGTCCTTCTATTTTTCGCTGCCATTCAAGGTCAAGCCATTTGCCGGACGCTGGCTGAAACTCGACGCCAGCCAATGCACGCAATTGGGCCGCAAAAACGCCGTGCTCGGGCAAAGCGCAGTCGCCGGTAACCGGGTCTGGGATTACCAATCGTGCGTGCGCATCGAGCTGGGTCCGCTGGACCTGGTCGACTATCAGCGCTTCCAGCCAGGCACCGTCGACTACCAGAAACTGGTGGAGCTGGTGCGGTTCTACGTCGGCGCCGAACTGGACTTCCAGTTGTCGCCCCGGCTCAAACCCGAAGCAATCCCCGTGGCCCGCCTCGGTCGCCAGGGCAACGTTGCACTGGGCTGGCAAGGCTGGCTCAAACGTCCTGGTGTCGACGTGGAACCTTCCCGTTGTGCCCTCTTCCACATTCCTTTTGATGGGGTCTCCCTGTGAACCTGAAGTCCCTGTTTGCCAAACTGAACGACACCAGTCGCACCGCCACCGAAAGTGCTGCGGCCTTGTGCCTGTCGGAACAGCATTACGACGTCGAGATCGAGCACCTGTTATTGCAGTTGCTCGACAGCAACGACAACGACCTGCCGGCCATTCTGCGTCACTACGATGTGGTGCCGGATCGCCTGCAGGCTCAGTTGGTGACCGCGCTGGGGACCTTCAAAAAAGGCAACACCCGCACGCCTGCACTGTCGCCGCACATTACGCGAATGATTGAGCAAGCCTGGGTGCTGGCCTCTATCGAGTTCGGGCAAGGACAGATTCGCACCGGTTATCTGTTGCAAGCATTGCTGGATGACAACGAGCTGCGCCGGGTAGTGATCGCGTCCGCCCCCGAGCTGGAAAAAATCAATGCCGACGACCTGCGGGTCAACCTCGGCGCGCTGGTCGAAGGCAGCGCCGAATCGCAGCAAGCCAAGCCGTTGGCGGGTGCGGACGTCGCTGCGCGCAGTACGGTTAAAGGCAACGGCAAGACTCCGGCTCTCGATCAATACACCATCAACCTGACGCAAAGTGCGCGCGAAGGCCGAATTGATCCAGTGCTGGGACGTGAGTTCGAGGTTCGGCAGATGGTCGACATCCTCACCCGTCGGCGCCAGAACAACCCGATCCTGACCGGTGAAGCCGGCGTGGGTAAAACCGCCGTGGTTGAAGGCCTGGCGCTGCGCATCATCCAGGGAGATGTGCCGTCGGTGCTTAAAGACGTGGCCATCCATACGTTGGACCTGGGCTTGCTCCAGGCCGGTGCCGGGGTGAAAGGCGAGTTTGAAAGCCGCCTCAAGTCGGTCATCGAAGAAACCAAGCGCAGCCTGCACCCGATCATCCTGTTCATCGACGAAGCCCACACCCTGATCGGCTCCGGTGGCCAGGCCGGGCAAAACGACGCAGCCAACCTGCTCAAACCAGCCTTGGCCCGAGGCGAATTGCGCACCATCGCGGCGACCACGTGGGCCGAGTACAAGAAGTACTTCGAGAAAGATGCCGCCCTGGCACGTCGCTTCCAGGTGGTGAAGGTCGAAGAGCCGGACGAAGACAAGGCGATCCACATGCTTCGCGGCCTGCTGGCCAAGATGCAGGATCACCACAAAGTCACGGTGATGGACGAAGCGCTGGTGCAAGCCGTGCGTTTGTCCAATCGCTACATCACCGGGCGCCAGTTGCCGGACAAGGCCGTCAGCGTATTGGACACCGCCTGCGCGCGGGTTGCCCTCGGCCAATCGTCGCAGCCGGGGCCGCTGGAAGACTGCAAAAGAACCATCGACAACCTTCAGGCTGAAATCGCGGTGCTGCAGCAAGAAGCCGCCAAAGGCAGCGACCATGCCCGGCGCCTGGCGATCCTCGACGCCGAGTTACTGGCGCAACAGCAAACCCGCGATGCATTGGAGCAACAGTGGCAACGCGAACTGGAACTGGTGGAAAAACTCGGCGCGCTCAGCCATCCGGACAACCAGACACCCGATGCCCGCGAGATTGCAGCGGTACGCGCCGAGCTGACCAGCGTCCAGGGTGAACAACCGCTGGTGCATGCGTTGGTCGACGGGGGGACCATTGGCGAAGTGATTTCCGGTTGGACCGGCATTCCGTTGGGCAAAATGCTCCGTGATGAAATCGACACCGTCCAGCGCCTGCCCGCGCTGCTGGGCGAACGGGTACTCGGACAAGATCACGCCCTGCAGGAAATCGGCAAGCGCATCAAGGTATCCCGCGCACGCATGGAAGACCCGAACAAGCCGATCGGGGTGTTCCTGTTGCTTGGCCCGAGCGGTGTCGGCAAGACGGAAACCGCGCTGGCCCTGGCCGACACTTTGTACGGCGGCGAACGTAACCTGATCACCATCAACATGTCCGAGTACCAGGAAGCCCACACGGTGTCGAGCCTTAAGGGTTCGCCACCGGGTTACGTCGGTTATGGCGAAGGCGGCGTGCTGACCGAAGCCGTGCGACGCAAGCCTTACAGCGTGGTGCTGCTGGATGAAGTGGAAAAAGCTCACCCGGACGTGCTCGAACTGTTTTTCCAGGTGTTCGATAAAGGTGTGCTGGATGACGGTGAAGGCCGGGAGATCAACTTCCGCAACACCGTGATCATCCTCACCTCCAACACCGGCACCGATCGCATCATGCAATGGTGCCTGAATGCCGAGCAGCAACCGACGCCGGAAGACATCGTCGAAGGTCTGCGCGACGAGTTGAACCAGGTGTTCAAACCGGCGTTCCTCGGCCGCCTGACCATCGTCCCGTACTACCCGGTCAAGGACGCCATTCTGGAGCGCATCGTCGCGCTCAAACTCGAGCGCATCCGCCAGCGTTTCGAGCGCAACCATCAAGCCGTCCTGAGCTACGACGAAGCACTGGTCAAAGCCATTGCCTCGCGCTGCACCGAAGTCGACAGCGGCGCCCGCAACATCGACAACATCCTGTCGAAAACCCTGATGCCGGAACTGGCGCAACGGGTCCTGGAGCGGATGGCGCAGGACAAGCCGATCCAGAGTTTGAACATCGCGTTGGGCAGCGACGGCGATTTCGCCTACAGCCTGTGCTGAATGAGTATTTAAAGGTAGCCATCATGGATAACAGACATTCAAGGAAGCGCCCTGCGCAGCCGGCATTGGCAAAATGCCTGATCGCAGTGGCATTGATGATGGCGTTGACGGCCTGTGGCGTCACCGACCGTGTCAGCAAGCGGGTCGACGATACGTGGGCCGGCGACATGCTGTTCGACGATAACGAGAAGGTCATCCTGACGTCGGATGGCGGCAATCAGCTCAATCCCGACGAGTCCGGCAAACCGCTGTCCGTAGTGATTCGCGTGTATCAGCTGACGTCGCTGGAGCGCTTTTCGTCGATCGACGCCGACACGCTGTGGGACGACCCGCAAAAAGCCCTCGGCAATACGCTGCTCGAAAACCGTGAAATCACCTTGCTGCCGGGCATGGGGCAAGTCGACAAGTGGCCGTTGAAAAAGGCCGCGGGCTACGTCGGCGTTGCCGCGTTTTTCCGCTCGGATGAAAACAGCCGCTGGAAGGTTGCGTTTGACGCCAACTCGCTGCGCAAGGATGGCATCTGGCTTTCCGCCGATGGCCTGCGGGTGTTGGTGGACAACAACACCGTTTCCGCCGTGAGCGGTGTCGATGTTTTGAACAAACCCAAAACTCAGGAGCAGCTCGCCCAAGCCTCTGCCCTGCCCGACCCGCCAGCGAAGCCAACCCTCCCCCAGCGTGTGCAGGACGCGGCCGTGCAACAGGCTGAAGACACGGCGACCAGCTCCGCGCAAAAAACCACCGAATCAAAATTAAACTCTCTATTGGAAGGCGTTCATGAGTAAGCAAAGCCGGGTGATGTGGTCGGAAGGCATGTTCCTTTTGCCACAACATTTCCAATATCAGGATGAGTTCCACCAGCATCAGCTGGCAGAGGCGACGCTGCGCAACACGCCTTTCCATTGGGGTGTGCAAATGCTGCAGGTCGATGAAGAGGCGCTCGCAACCGGCTCTTTGCAGCTGAAACGGTTGAAACTGGTGTTTCCCGACGGCAGCCTGTACGACGCACCGCAGCATGACCCGCTGCCGGCAGCGCGTGACTTGAAGGACTTGCTCAAGGGCAACGACCTGAAGGTCTACGCCGCGCTGAAACTGCCTGAGCCGTTCGGCATGAATTACGTCGAAGACGGCCAGGAACAAAAAAGCGCAAGGCGGTTTCGCAAGCAGTTCGACACCTTGCCGGACCTCAACGAAGGCGACCTCGAGAACGAAATCACCAGCCTGCGCCTGAACGTGGTGATGCTGATCGACGGCGATAACCTGGATGGCTACAGCCACTGCCCGATCGCCCGGCTGTCGCGCAACAACATCGGCGGCTTCAACCTCGATGCACACTTCGTGCACCCGACCTTGCATGTCGGCACTCACGAAACCCTGACCGGTCTGGGCAAGCGATTGCTCGGCGCGCTGCAATCCAAAAGCAAGGCGCTGTCGGGTCGTCGTCGCGAACGCGCGGACCAGATTGCCGAGTTCGGCTCCAGCGATGTGACCTTGTTCTGGCTGTTGAACACGGTGAACCGTGCGCACCCGGGCCTGGCGCACCTGCTCGCCCACCCGCGCCTGCACCCCGAGCGCTTGTATCTGTTTCTGGCGGAACTCGCGGGCGGCTTGCTGACGTTTTCGCTGGACACGCAACTCAACGACATCCCCGAGTATGACCATCACGACCCGGCGGCCTCGCTGGTCAAGCTCGATGAAATGATTCGTGTACTGCTCGACAACGTCGTGCCTAACCAGTGCGTGATGATCAACCTGACCCAGACCAAGCCTTCGTACTGGCAGGGACAGCTGCTCGATCCGCGCCTGGCCGAGGCTGATTTTTATATTTCGGTGCACGCCGACATGCCCGGTTCCAGCCTGCTCGAACTGGTGCCGCGCGCGTTCAAAGTCGGCTCGCCGGAAGACATTGAAGTGGTGGTCAACAGCGCCATGCCCGGCGTCACGCTCAATCACTCGACCCGCTTGCCCAATGCAATTCCGGTGCGACTGGACAATCACTACTTCTCCATCGAGCCGCATGGCCGGGTGTATGAACGCATGATGAGTGCCCAGGCCATCTCTTTTTACGCACCCAGCGCCTTTACCAATCTCAAGCTTGAACTGATGGCGGTACTCAAATGAACGAAGCCGTAATGCAAGGCGCCGTGGCGGCCGCCACTGAAAAACCGGTGTTGAAAGACCTGGTGCAAGACTTCATCAGCATGGCGCTGATCGTGCGCAAAGGCCGTCAAGTGACCTCGGTCACCGCTTTTGAGGCGAGCATCGATGCCTTCTTCTCGACACTGGAATGCGAAGCCCGTAACGCCAACTACAGCGTTGAACAGGTGAAGGATACGCAATACGCACTGTGTGCGTTCCTCGACGAAAGCGTGTTGCGCTCCGGGGAAAACGATCTGCGTCGTCACTTCGAACTGCAGCCGTTGCAGTTCCGCTATTTCGGCGTGCACCTGGCGGGCGAAGGCTTTTTCGAGAAAATCGATTCGTTGCGCAGTGACGTCAAGCAAAACCTGGATGTGCTTGAGGTCTATCACCTGTGTCTGGCGCTGGGTTTCGAAGGCAAATTCAGTCTCGGCCAAAAAGACCAATTGCGTTATCTGGCCAACACCCTGGGCCAGGACATCGCGCGATACCGCAAGACGCCCAAGGCGCTCTCGCCGGATTGGGCATTGCCCGACCAGGTCTCGCAGATGCTGCGCCATGAAGTTCCCGTTTGGCTCTATCTGGCGCTCATTGCGCTGGTCTGCGTGGGTGTCTACCTGACGCTGGACTGGCTGTTGGCCAAGGACGTAGCCGCATTGTCCGAACAAATCAGCCAGCTGTTCAGTGCCTGAGCACACCTCAGGTAATCGAGTCAGGAAGACATGAAGACATTATTGCGTTTGTTGAAAAGCTTTTGGTTTGTCATCCCCGTTCTGTGGCTGGCGAGCCTGGCGGTTGGCTGGTTCGCGGCACCGCACGTGAGCTGGTTGCGTGGTTACACGCTGGAGGCGATGGCGATCATCAGCGCCTTCTATTTGCTGATCATTGTGCTGCGTCAGTACAAGCGGATCCGCGCTGAACACAACCTTGAGAACCTGGTGCAGATCGAGGTGGATCGATCGCTTAAATCCACCGGTGAATTCCGCGACCAGCAAGTGCTGCGCGAACGGCTCAAGCACGCCATCGCGATGCTGCGCACCGACCGCTCGGCCGGTGGCGGCGGCTCGTCGGCGCTGTATGACTTACCGTGGTACCTGGTCATCGGTATGTCCGGTGCCGGCAAAACCTCATTGCTGACGCGTTCCGGCCTGTCCGCGAGCATCGCCAACAGCGCCAATGACACACAAAGCGGTACGCAACATTGCGACTGGTACTTCAGCCCTGAGGCCGTGATGATCGACACGGCCGGTCGCTACCTGCGGGACGACCAGTCGGCCAGCGAATTCGCCGCGTTCCTGCGGATGCTGAAAAAACAACGCAACAAAGCCGCCGTCAACGGCCTGGTGCTGGTGGTGAGCCTGCCTGAACTGCTGGCCGCCAGCGCCACCGAGCGCAACGAGCTCGCTGCACAACTGGTGTCACGCATTGAGGAATACACCGACTGCCTGGACGCCAACCCGCCGATCTACCTGATGTTGAGCAAGACCGATCAACTGCCGGGGTTCAGCCAGGCTTTTGACGGCCTGGACCTGAACGAACGTCAGCAACCGCTGGGCATGACCTTCGGTTTGTCGGAAATCCGCAACCAGGGTTTGCGCCCGGTGCTGGATGCCAAGCTGGCCAACCTGCACAGTCATATTCGCCGTCACGTCGACGCGCAGATGATTGCGTTGGGCGCCGATGCCGACAGCGCGCTGCTGAACTTCCCGAACTATTTTTCCGAACTGTCGGTGGTGCTCGAACAGTTTCTCCAGCACTTCGCCCAGACCGGTCATTCGGGTACGCAACTGTTGTTGCGCGGCCTGTATTTCACCAGTGCTTTGCAGACCGATCAGCAACTGAGCCAGGTCTATGAAGAAGATCTCGCCGAGTCGTTTTCACTGCTGCCAGAAGCCGAGCACGACAAGCACACACCCAGCAGCGGCAAGAAAATCAGTGACCGCAGCTATTTCATTACCGATACGTTCCGCCGCGTGATTTTCCCGGACCGCGACCTGACACTTTATCAGTCGCGTTCCGGACACAACAAATCCTTCAGCCCGGCCGTGCTGGGTGTGGCCGTGCTCGCCGCACTGGTGTTCATTGGCTGGCAAACCCTGTCCTTCCAGAACAACCGTCAGTGGCTGGCCGCATTGCGCGAGCAACTCAACGAGCTGCAGCAATCACCGGGGCGCGCCGAGTTGCTGGCCTCGGGCCAAGGCCTGGAATTGCTCCGCGATCAACTCGCCGCCATCGAGAAGTACCGTGCCAAAGGCGTACCGCTGCAACTCAGCGCTGGCCTCTATCGGGGTGACGACATCTACCGCGTCGCACAGACTGCTTATTTGCAGCAGTTGCGTACTCAGGCGCTCGAACCGATCACCCTGCAACTTCAATTGCAGATGCGCGCCTTCAATGAGTTCGCAAAAACCATGGACCCGCAGAACAGCTTCGCGGCGGCGCCCGCCAAGGCCGGTAGTCCGTCAGCCAAAGCTCGCGCGCAAGGGCTGAAACTGCCGACCCGCTTGAGCAGCGTTCCGCGCAGCGCCGGTGATGTCACCAGTCGTTTGAGCGCTGCGGCCAAGGGTTCCGCGAACAAGGTGCGCGGGGATACGTTGACCGCACTGCGTAATCCGGCCACGGCGAGCGACGCCGCAGAACTGTCGGCGACCACCGGTGGGCTCTCGTTGTCCGAAGAAATGCTCGGTCGACTGGATGAGCGCCAGGTCGCTTCCATCATCGAGTCCTATAACGCGCTGAAGCTCTACTTGATGCTGACGCAACCTGAAACCCATCCTGAGCCAGAGTTCGTCGGCGCGGCGTTGCCGGTTGCCTGGGCCAAAACCGCCAATACCGACAACCCGGTCAGCACAGCGGTTATTCAGGACAACTCGCCGGTCTACGTGCAACTGCTGAAAAATGGCCAGGCGCCGTCCCTGCCACGTAACGAGCAATTGATCAGCGAAACCCGCAATAGCTTGAAGTCGTTCATGATTTCCAGCTCGCTGGTGGACCGTGAATATCTGCGCCTGCAATTAGAGTCCAGCCGCCAGTTCCCGGCCGTGGGCCTGAGCGATCTGGTGCCGCTGCCAGGGCGTCAGCTGTTGTACGGCAGCGAAGCGGTGCCGGCGATTTTCACCCGTCAGGGTTGGGAACAGTTTGTGAAGCCTGAGCTGATCAAACTGCTGTCGGGCAACCTGCAAAACGAATCGGACTGGGTGCTCGATGGCGAAGGCGGCGACAGCCTGGTGCAGAAAGCCAACTTCATCCGTGAGTTCATGACGCGTTACAAACGCGACTACACCCAAGCCTGGTACACCCTGATCGACAGCGTCGGTGTTCGCCATTTCACTGACATGGCCAACGCGACCCAACAACTGTCGCTGCTCAGCGACGTGCAGAACTCGCCGGTGAAAAACCTGCTTGCAGCGGTCAACGACAACACCCAATGGGATGTGCCTGCACCGCGTGAAACGCAGCAACCGGGGATCAAGCGCGATGACGGTTTCTGGGGCAAGGTCACGGGGATTTTCGATGGGCAGGACACCTCGCCCAATGCGCTGATTTCACCGTTGCCTGCGGTGGACGACGGCAGCCTGGCCAAGCGCTTCGAGCCGGTGTCGCGGGTCTTCGCCGTGCAAAACGCCGAGGGCGCCGACAGCACGATCATGGATCGCTACCTGGCGGCGTTGCGCAAACTCAAAGTGCGGATGAACAACATCCAGCGCTCCCAAGACGTCGGCAAAAGCAGCAAGCAACTGATCAGCGAAACCCTGGAAGGTCAGCCGAGCGAAGTCACCAGCGTGCGCAACTACGTGGAGACCACCGTCGACACCAGTCAGGGCGGCCTGTCGACTTCGCTGCAAGGCCTGTTCAGTTTGCCGATTCAGTTCGCCTGGGAAACCCTGCGCGATCCGGCCGGCGAGCAGATCGCCAAGGCCTGGGCACAACAGATCACCAAGCCTTGGGAACAAGTCATGGCGCACCGTTACCCGATCGCGGCAGGCAGTCGCAATGAAGCCTCGGTCAAGGACCTGCAGCGTTTCGTCGACCCCGAATCCGGCTTGCTGCCGAACTTCAAGCGCAACGAAATCGGCAATCTGTCCGGGGGCGAAGGCCTCGGCATGAGCAGCGCCAGCAAAGCAACGCCGCTGGTCAATCCGAACATGGTCAACAGCATCGACAAGGCCAGCTCACTGGGCCAGGTCATTGCCAGCCTGTCGGACCGGGAAAACGGTTTTGAGATCATGCTGGAGCCAGCGGCCTGGTTCACCGACATCATCTTCACCCTGGACGGTCAGGTGCAGCACTATCGCAACGGCAAGACCAGCTGGAGCCGCTTCTCCTGGCCGGGCACCACCACCGCACCGGGTGCACGCATGGACGTGGTCACGCTGAGCGGCGAACGCATCACGGTGTTCGACTACCCCGGTCGCTGGGGCCTGTTGCGCATGAATGACAGCGCCCGCGTCAGCGATCTGGATGGTATCCAGCAACGTTTCAGCTGGAACACCGCCAGTGGCCAGGTCAGCCTCGCCGTGCGCAACTACGGCGGCGTCAAGCTGACCGACCTGGCGAACGTCAAGGCACTGAGTGCACTCAACGCCAGCGGCGGACGGGTCCAGTGAGCACGCTCGCCTTGAATCAGGGACACGGCCAATGATTGGCTGTTTCGGAAAAGTGCCCGCGAGCCCGGACTTCGTCAGCCTGCACGGTGCAGCCGACGACGTCTGCGAGTTCGATGCCTGGCTGCAAGGCGCATTGGCCGCCCTGCAGCCTCTTGAGGACTGGCGAGAGTTGTTCGACGCGTTACCGGTGTGCTTTTTCAGCTACCGCGCACGCAGTGGCAACTGGTTGGTCGGCGGCTTGATCAGCTCGAGGGATTCCAGCCAGCGGCGTTATCCGTTTTTCATTTTTCAAACGGTCAAAGCCAGCGACTCCGGGACGTTGGTCAATCCTTTCACCCTGAGCGAACTATTCAGCGGGCAGATCAGGCCGTTGCTGCACATGGCCGCCCAGGGCGAAAGTACGTCCGTGCTGTTCGACCGCATCAAGGCCTTGCGCCCGTTGCAAGGTCAGGATTTCGAGTTGTTCCGGCGCGTGCATGACAAGTTCCTGGTGAACTTCAACCTGCGCGACATCGCCACCGCGCTGGAAGGCGCCTTCCCGGAATTTGTCACCAATGCCGTACTGACCCGGCTGCTGGCGTTCAAAAGCCATCTGCATCAGCCAACGCCGATGGGGATTTCCCTGCCCTTGCCGGCGGAAAGAGGTTTGAAAAATCCGACCGCCGATTTGTGGATCACCTGGTTGGCGCGAATGACCGCCGGCAGCGGCGTGCCGCAGGTCAGTCTGTTGGCAGACGACTTTATGCGCCCCCGGCTGATCTGTTTCCCGTCACGAAACAACAGCGATGCCTATCGCGTGCTGACCGGTAGCGGCAACCGCTTGCAGAGCCATGACGTGCTGGCGTCATTCGATGCATTTGATGAGCACCACCCGAAACACGCCTTTCCCGAAATCGACCGCCCTCTTGATGACGTTATCGACCGTTTTGTCGACGCGCTGGATTTGAAGTCCGTATGAACAAGATCAAGTATTACTTCTTGCGCTTCCAACCCTACATTCTGGGGGTTTGTTTTTTCCTCACCATTTTCGTGGTGTGGGGCATTGGTCGTGCGTTTGATTTCAGCTCGCTGAACAGCCTGCTGACCGGCATCGGCTTGTTCCTGCTGCTCTCGGCCGGCTACGTGCTGCTGCTTTATCGGGGCGTGTCGCGACACCACAACCTTGAAGGGCTGCTGCGCGACGACGCCGATCAAGCGGTGCTCAACGCCAGCCCGGCGGACCGCGAAGAAGTCAGCCTGTTGCGCGAGCGCCTGTTGCAGAGCATCGAGCGGCTGCACAGCAACAAGCCGCGGGGCAGCAATCCCAAGGATGCGCTGTATGCCCTGCCCTGGTACCTGGTGATCGGCCAGCCGGCTGCCGGCAAAAGTACGATGCTCTATCAATCGGGCCTCAACTTCCCGTATGCGGAGCGTGAAGGTGCGCGTGTCGCCGGCCTGGGCGGCACCCGCAACTGCGACTGGTTTTTCAGTTCCGAAGCCGTCCTGCTGGATACCGCCGGTCGCTACATGAACAACCAGGAAGAGGCCGGCAAATGGCGGGCCTTCCTGCAACTGTTGCGTCAGCACCGCCAGCGTCGGCCGCTCAACGGCTTGATCGTCTCCGTCAGCATTCACGACATTCTGCAAACGTCGCTCGAAGACCAGGAGCGTATTGCCAAGCGCCTGCGCGAACGCATCCAGGAAACCCATGCGCTGCTGGAAGTGCGCCTGCCGGTCTACCTGGTGTTCACCAAGTGTGATCTGGTGCCGGGTTTTGCCCCGTTCTATCGCCAACTGGATGACGTTGCCCGCGGCGAAGTCATGGGCAAGACGTTTTCCCATAAAGGGTACGAAAAGGCCGACTGGGGCCGTCAATTCGGCGTGGCGATGGACGAGTTAGTCAGCTATTGGCAGCAGGTGGCGAGTCAACAACTGGTCATGCAGGACATTCAGATCACCCGCCAGGATTCAGCGGTGTATCGCTTTCCGCTGGAACTGGCGGCGCTGAAGCCGAGGCTGCAGTTGTTCGTCGATGCGCTGTTACGCGCCAACCCGTACCAAAAGGCCGAACTGCTGCGCGGCTTCTATTTCACCAGTGCACTGGACGCCGACCAACCGGAAATGGGTGGGCACACGCGCCAGGTTACCGAGCGTTTCTCACTGGACAGTGATCAAGAGATCGCCAGCGGCGATGCGCAACCGCGTCCGCTGTTCATCAACAGCCTGTTCCGCAAAGTCATCATTCCCGACCAGCATCTGGTGGCGCTGTACACCACCAACCATCGCGAACGTCGGCGCAAGGCGGCGTGGATTGGTGGTGCCGGTCTGGTCGCGGTGCTGCTGTGCAGCTTGCTGGGCTGGTCCTATGTGAACAACAAAAACACCGTGCAGACTATTTCCACGGAACTGGCCCAGGCGGCCAAAGCCGACGCTTCGGCGACGGGGCAATACACCGACTGGCAAACGCTGGATCGCATGCGCTTCTGGACCGCCCATTACTACGCGCAGCACCACGATGAAGGTGTGCCGATGCGCATGCGCCTGGGGCTTTACCAGGGCTACAAAGTCGAGCCGCTGGTGCGCAGTCAGTATTTCAGCCGGCTGGAAAGCGTGATGCTCAAGCCGACCGCCGACAACCTGACCCGCTCGCTGTACCTGTTGACCACCCTCAAGGTGTATCAGCGCAACAGCAAGGAACTGCTGCCCGTGACCGGCGTGGACAGTGTCGAACCCAAGGCGCTGCCTAGCGACAACCGGGCGCAGTCCATCGCGGCGTTCGGCAAGACGACGCTGGACACCTACGTCATGCTCTCGCGTGCCCAGCGCGAAAAGGCTGATCCGGCGTTCCTGAAAGCGAAAATGCCAGATTACTGGTACCCGGCGATTACCCGCCAGACCGGTAAGACCATCGGTGTTTCGAATGACGCTTCGGCCTCGAATCAGGATTACGAGTTTGCCAGCCGGCAGACCAATTTCTACAGCGACCAGATCCACGAGGAAGACGTGCCTCGGATCCTCGATAACGCGTTCCTGACCTCCAGTTCGCGTAACTACATCAACAGTTTGCTCACGCAATCGTTGCGCTCGATCGAGACCATCACCCTGGAATCGGACACCTTGTTCGCCTTTGGCCGTGCCGACTTCCAGAGCCTGAAAACCGAAGGTCAGGGCCAGTTGAGCGCCATCGCCGGCAAGCTGTTGAGCACGCCTGACATCGGCAAAATCATCATCGCCGGGCACGCCGATCAACTGGGCGACCCACGGGGCAACCTGCAGGTTTCCCGGCAGCGCGCACAAACCATCAAGACCTACCTGGTGGGCAAAGGCGTGCCGGGTGAACTGGTGGAAGCCGTCGGCGAAGGCAGCACCAAGCCCTTGGTCAAATGCAACATGCAGCAACCAAGAGCGCAGCTTATTCAGTGCCTGGAACCTAACCGGCGCGTGGAAATCGAAGTACGGGCGCTCAACTGAGTCGGCCGTGCTTGTGAAGGAAAACTGTTGCCTGGGCCCGCTTGAAGTTCGGCCCAGGCCGGTAAGACACCTCTCTTGATCGTTTCAAAGAGGTTAAAAACGAAGGGTTGTGATCTGTCCGCAGGTTGTTACAGCCCTTTAAATGAAGGTAAGGAGAAATTAGAAATGGCATTTGACGCATACATTCAGATCGAAGGCATTCCAGGTGAAGTGCTCGACGACAAGCACAAGGACTGGATCGAAGTGCTGGGCTACGAGTACGGCGCAACTCAGGCGACTTCCGCGACTGCAAGCTCTTCGGGCGGTGCTTCGTCGGAGCGTGTGTCGTTGAGCGATTTCAGCATCCGCAAAGCCGTTGACAAGGCTTCTGCCAAGCTGTTCGAAGCCTGCTGCAAAGGCACTCACATCGCCAAGATCCAGCTGAACGTCAACCGCGCGGGCGGTGACAAGGTCACTTACCTGACCATCAACCTGGAAGAAGTCGTGGTCTCCTCCGTCAAGGCTGTCGCCGGCGGCAGTCAGGGCGGCGAAGACAAAGCGGTCAGCGATCTGCCGATTGAAGAAATCAGCTTCAACTTCGCGCGCATCAAGACTACCTACACCCAACAAAGCCGTGCCGATGGCCAGGGCGGCGGTAACGTCACCGGTGGTTGGGATCGCACGGCGAACAAAGTTTTCGCTTAAGCCCGTAGCGATAGCGGACCGCGCACGCGGTCCGCATTCAGCACCGTGCCTGCCAAACAGGCGCGGTGTTCTTTTATTTTGATCAGAGTTGCCTATGTCTGAATTTCTCAACGACCTTTCGCTGGCCGAACTGACAGCGCCCATCAATGAGGGGAGCGGTGAAGACTTGAGTTTTTCCACCTTGTTCGATCAGGTGAAGGAAGCTCGTCGAGCAGACCCCGATTACCTTACCCAGGGTGACTGGCAAACCGATCTCAAGGCTTCCGATTGGGATCTGACCATTACCTTGGCTGCACAAGGCCTGGCTCGACAGAGCAAAGACTTGATGCTGGTCGCCTGGCTCAGTGAAGGCCTGGCGCACAAGTACCATTTTGTTGGTATTACCTTCGGCCTGACGCTGGCCGAGCGCATTCTGCAAACCTTCTGGGCGGATCTGTTTCCCTCCTTGGAGGACGGCGTCGATGAACGCGCCGCACGCCTGGCGTGGATGAAAACCTCGCTGGCGGACATCGTCGGCGCATTGCCGATCACCCAGGGGCAATATTACGGTCTGCTTCGCTATGACGAATCCAGGCACATCGAAAACCTGGCGCTGCAAAACCCTCAGGCGATGCGGGCCGCCCTCGACGAAGGCAAGATCAACGCGGAAGTCTTCCAGCGTTCGGTGGTGCTGACCGACTCGGATCATCTGCGCCTCAAGGCCGGCGAGATAGCCGCCTGCCTGAAAGCCTGCCAGCAGCTTCAGAGCACCGCGGACAGGCACTTTGGCCCTGAAGCTCCGAGCTTTGCTGGGCTCAATGACATTCTGTTCCGCGCAGGACAACTGGCGGAAAAACTGCTCAAGGACCGGGGCATCGAACTGACCCCGGCCCCTGTCGCGCCGGCTCCGGCCATCCCTGAAAGCACTGGCGAACAACCCGCAGGTTCCGCAATGACCCAGCCTGAACAAAGTCTTTCAAGCACACCGCTTCGAACCACCCCGCAGACCCGCGATGAAGCGTTCACCCTGCTGGCGGGCATCGCCCAGTTCTTCAAACAGACCGAGCCCCAAAGCCCCGTCCCTTATCTGATCGAACGCGCGATCAAATGGGGCAACATGCCGCTCGAGGGTTGGCTGATCGATGTGATCAAAGACAGCAATGTGGTGGACAGCATCCGCGATGTGCTGGGGACCAAGGAAGCGAAGTCCTGACATACCGCCTTCGCGAGCAAGCTCGTTCCCACATTTGATTGCGGCCGTACATCGACTTGGCGACAGGCGCTACCTTGAGTTGCAGGTTGGTTTCTACGGAAGGAGGTGGTGCAGTGGAGGTCAGTCGAGCTAGAACATTCAGGATGTGATCGGCGCTCATTCAATTCTTCGAAGGTGTGAAACATGCAGTCTTGAGCGTCGAGCCAGATGCGTCGTCTGCTGTCTTGCATGTTCTTTTCAAAGATGCCTTTTTCCCAGCCCGAGGCGACATTGCAGAAGTCCGGATCGAACAGGTAGTGCGCGCACATCACGGAAAACCGAGCATTGACCGTGCGGCCTTTGCCCTTGTTAACCTTGTCGACAGCCGTTTTCATGTTGTCGTAGATGCAGCGACGTGGCACCCCACCTAACGCACTGAACGAGCGCGTATGGGCATCGAACAGCATCTCGTGGCCTTGGCTGGGATACGCAACCAGCCAGAACGCGCGACTGGCGCACAGCTTCATGTGGGAGACCTGGATGCGTCGGAACAGGCCGCCGATCAGCAGACCTTCTTCGCTCCTGTCAAATTGAAAAGCCTCACCGAGTGCAAACGTCAGCGGCACAAAGGCACGTAACGATTTGCCTTGCTCACCGCGCCACGAGCGGATGAAGGCTGTGAGCTGGCTGTAGCCGCCGTCAGAACCCTGGGCTTTGATCTGCTCAAAGAGTGCTTTGGCGCTCCTGCGGTTGTGCTTTGCCCGAAACGAATCAGCCTTCAGCGCCTGCTCCAGCGTCTCGTGGAATGGGCCGAGTTTGTTGAAGGTTTCGCACCGCTGGTACGCCGGCTGAGTGGCTTCGGGTGCTCTAACCCATTTTCGGATGGTGTTTCTCGACAGCCCGGTACGCTAGGCGATCTGGTGCAGCGACAGCTTGTCGCGAAAGTACATCCTCCGAATTTTCCCCAACATTTCCATGCTGATCACCCTGTGTTCTCCTTCTCGGAAAGTGAGCAGAAGTAGTTGAACACCTGGGTCAGTTTTCGGTCAGCGGCAACAGATTGACGGATCCCGTTTAGGTGCATGCATACTTTTTGTGCCAATTTGCATTTAATTCCAGCCCCCCCCTGAGTCCATATGCCCGTCGGCAAATGCAACGTCAGCTTTGGTCAAAATCGACCCTTCACGACAGGCGTCAATCGGCCAGAAGCGGACGCTCAAAGCTGAAGTCCTGACGGTCTATCTTTTCATCGTAACGATTGTGCTTCACTGGCCGCGCGAGCGCGGATGAGCTGTCCAGGGACCGCTCCTCGCAGCCAGTCGATGAGTGTCTGCCAATGTAAGTAAAACCGTTTAGCTATTCGACTAACTCGACGTAATTAGACTCGCCACCTCCAGTCGCACCGGACAACCAACCCCAAACGAAGTGAAGAGTCGTACGCCCATTTTGATCCACCCCCACCGTACCGCGTGACCAACCAGCAAGAAGCTCACCATCCGTGGTTAAACAGTGGTAAAGAAGTTCAATGGTATCGGGGCCTGTCACGCGACCAACCTGGCTTCCTATACGGATCCGTCGGCCTTGGTAGCGGCTGGTAATAGCACCATCTTCAACAAAGTAATGAAATATCGTGCCAGCACCTGATAGACCTTTGGTGTTGTTCGCTACTGTGAATCGGCGATTGTTCAAACGCTCGTTGATTAGGGAAAAAGCGATTTCCATAAGTGTCGTGTCCTTCCAGTGAGAAATCCATTCCTGCCTGAGCCTACCTTAAACCAGGCTGCGTAGAGGGTTCCATCTGAAAGTCCGTATATGGACTCCTCCTCATTGCAAGCCCCGTTGCTTTGGCGCCCGTGCCGACTGCACACGTATATTCGGCCTCTAAATACGGCATCGTTTCGATGCAGGGCCATGATGGGCTATTCGCGCGCCGGCTCCCGATCGCTTTTTCGTGCTTTTCGCACTTGGACATTCAAGGGTTTTGCCGACGCCGGTTCGACCGGTTTGCCATCGTTCAGGTTGCTTCGCAATCGTGGTTAAGAGTTGTTTCTCTCGTAGAACACGTCGGGTAAATAGATCAGGCCGCTGCCTGATTCGGTTGGTAATCAGTGCCGTGACGCAGCATCGCCCAAGCCATGCGTGCAGTTTTGTTGGCCAGCGCAATAGCGGCCACATTGGGATGCGATCGCTCGGCTAAACGAACGGCCCACTGGCTGAGCCGATCCTCTTTGGATTTGGCTGTGCGTAGCGCCGAGCGTGCGCCATGCACCATCAATGTTCGCAGATACGTATCACCGCGCTTGCTGATACCGAGTAGTCGATCCTTACCACCAGAACTGTGTTGCCTCGGTGTCAGTCCCAGCGAGGCGGCAAACTGTCGGCCATTGGCAAACTGACGGGCATCACCGAGAGCGACGACGAGCGCTGTGGTGATCATTGGACCGACACCGCGCAGCTGTTGAAGGCGAACGGCGGACGGCTCGTTTGTCGCGATCGCAGTGATCTCGTCGTCGAGCTTGCATACACGCCCATCCAGCGCACGAAGGTCGTCCCACAAACCATCCAGCAGACGACGAAAGCGTGCCGTCAAACCGTTATCCGCATCCTCTAGCCAGCACGGTATTGCACGACGCAGCATCAGCAATTCCTTCGGTGCAATGAGACCGTACTCGGCGACCAGCCCACGGATCTGATTGGCTTTGGCCGTCCGCTGTTCGATTAAGCCGGCCCGGATGCGATGCGTCGCCTGGATATCCTGTTGTTCGATCGTCTTGATGGCGACGAAGCGCATGCTGGGTCGGCTCATTGCTTCGCAGATCGCCTCGGCATCGTTCGCGTCGTTCTTGTTGCTTTTGACATAAGGTTTAACGAACTGGGGGGCGATCAGCTTGACTCGAAATCCGAGAGCTTCGAGTTGCCGCGCCCAATGATGGGCCCCACCGCAACTCTCCATGCCGATCTCACAACCAGGTTCGACCTTTTCCAGCACCGTTTGAAGCCAGCGATCACGTGGTAGCCGCTGCCGCCAGACCGGCTTCTCATGACAATCCACGCCATGGATCTGAAATACGTTCTTGGCCAGGTCGACCCCAATTCGCATAAGCTTCATGTGTGGACTCCTTCTCACTGTTGACTGTGGTTCGCACTTTCAGTCTGGCACTCAAGATGCCGAAGTGAGGAGGAGTCCATCCCATTGCTTTTGGCCGATTTCTGCCTTTCACGACCGGCCAAAGCAGTCGGTCAGCACTGTCGAACCAGAAACACGCTGTTTCGCAATCAACGGAGGCCCGGACACCCCGCGTGGAGGTATTCCGGGCCGTTGGAAGCTTCTTTATTTGTCGAAGGCTTCCATAAGCTTTTGAACCAACTCGCCGCCTTCCGGTGTTGCCCAACTGCCTACCAGTTCGGCGATCAGCTGGTTGGTGGTGGTCAGCGTCACACCGGCTTTATCCATACGGCGCAAAGCAATGTCATCCGCCATGGCGGTAGGCGAGGCGCCCCCATCGGCGACTACCTGCACTTCTTAATCATCACGAACCAACGAAAGCGCCGGGTAGACGGTGCACACATCGTTGGTCACCCCGGCAATGATCAGCTTCTTGCGACCTGTCGCCTTCACGGCTGCGGCGAAGTTTTCATCGTCCATTGCATTGACGATGCCCATGCGTTTGATGCGGCCGGCAAACTCAGTCGGAAGGATCTCTTCCGGTTCGCTCAGCCGCGGGCCTTGGGCATATTCTTCCATGCTGGAAGTCAGTACGACGGGAAGCTTAAGGATGCGTGCTGCTTTGGCTAGCATCAGGGCGTTGCGCTTGAGTTCTTCGAAGGGCATGGATTTAGCCCAGCCCATGGTCCCGACCTGGTGATCGATCAGCAGTAGGGCCGCATTGTCAGCATTGAAGTTTTCAAATGTTATGGTGATTCTCCTGGCGACTATGATGGGGTACGTACCCCGGTTGTTGGATCTATGAATCGGTTAACGGGCGTGCAGCATTCCATACTCACCGCGCCGGTAGCCGTCTACCGCTGTGGCCAGCGCGTCCATCGAAGCGAGGGCCATTGGCCCGTGCCAAAACACCGGTTGATTCAACGGAGTGCCGGAAAACATGACAACCTTGGCATTTCCGGTCCTGGCTTGCAGGGTGACAAGCCGATCCGCGCCCTGAGGAAGATTGACCGGCGCCTTGGGATCAGTCAGGTCGAACGCCTGGCCGTCGACAGACACCTGACCGTCGATTGGCATCACGAACGTCGACGCTGATGAAGCAGCCCAAGAGCAATCTCCACATTGTGAAGGATCTGTTAGGCCACCGAAGCATCGCTACGACCCTGAAATACGTCCATGTGGATGTTGACCAGGTGAGGCGCGCATTGGAGGTGATGCGGTAGCGAACGGTCTAAAACCTTGGTCATTGGGCTAGATAACAAAAAAGCCTGCAGCGATGCAGGCTTTTTGCTTGTTACGGATCTCATTAAACGCGGAGCATCTTCGCTTAGCCTTCATACCGAATACGATGCTGCCATTGAATGCTCTCGCATGCGCCGGTGCCCCCAAATAGCTACCAGCAGTACAGCTACTCCTGCGGCGAGTGCAATATTGAACCCAAAGCGAGCGCCCTCCATATCCACCAGTTGGCCAGACGCAGCAGCACCCATCGCCACACCCACGTTCAAGCCCGCCAGCAACCAGGTCATACCTTCGGTTAATTGCCGCTCCGGCACAATTCGCTCTACCAGAGACATCGCTACAATCATGGTGGGCGCAAAGAACAAACCTGCAACCAATACCGCGCCTGAGAGGCTGGCAATATTGCCAGCCATCAATAAAGGCAGTGTTGTTGCGGCGGTTGCAAGGCCGCCCAGCAGTAAGAGTTTATGCAGTGGCGTTTTCAGTTTGAGAGCGCCGAACAACAGGCCTGCGGCGCATGAGCCGATGGCGTAGCACGACAGTACGATACTGGCCGCTGCCGGACTACCCATTTGTTCTGCGAACGCGACACTTACGATATCGACCGTTCCAACGATGACGCCCATCGCAACCATCAGCAACGTTAACAACCGAACGTCCGCTAACCGAAAAATGGACGCTGTTCGGGTGCTCATTTCTTCGGCCGATTCTACCGGCGGTTCGGTGGATACCTGTGCTGCTAGAGCAAGTGCACCTATCGCAAGGAGTACAACCGCTGCTAACGGTCCTGCCTGGGGGAAGACGGCAACGCTCAAACCAACCGAAATCGGCGGGCCCGCGATAAACGTCACTTCGTCCAATACGGTTTCCAGTGAATAGGCTGTTTGCAGCTGTGGTTTGCCCCTGTAGATTGCCGTCCACCGAGCGCGGACCATCGCCGACATGCTCGGCATGAAACCCGCCAACACAGCGGCTAAGAACAATGTCCAATCGGGCGTATGCCAATAGGTACAGCCAAGCAGTAGCAGAATACCCAAGAAGCTGACGCCGGCGGATAACGGTAATACTTTGCGCTGCCCGTATCGATCCACCATGCGTGAAACTTGAGGCGACATTAACGCATACGTCAAAACAAAAGTGGCTGAAACCGCACCCGCCAGCGCGTAGCTACCGCGCAACTGCGAAAGCATGGTGATGATCCCGATGCCTGTCATGGGCAGCGGTAGCCGGGCAAGAAGGCCAGCGAGGGAAAACCCCTTGGTGCCTGGGGCTTGGAATAGTACTCGGTACGGATTAGCCATGCTCGATACTCCTTATCGAATGAGTTCAGCTTGCCGAGGCTTTGCAGAACTGAAAATATACATTCACTGCGTATGATTAAAATCATATAATCATACGCAGTGAATGTAAATAGCTTGTTGGCATTGGAGACATCATGGTTCGACGGACACGCGCTGATATGGAAGAAACTCGTGCCACATTGCTGAAAACCGCACGCAAGGTGTTCAGCGAGCAGGGATATGCCGAAGCATCCATGGACGATTTGACCGCTATGGCGGGCCTGACAAGGGGTGCGCTGTACCACCATTTCGGCGACAAAAAGGGATTGCTCACGGCTGTGGTCTCTGAGCTTGATGCTGAGATGGATACGCGGCTGCAAACACTGTCCGACGCCACCGAAAACGCCTGGGAAGGCTTTAGGGATCGTTGTCGCATGTACCTGGAGATGGCTCAAGAGCCTGAGATCCAGCGGATCGTGCTGCGAGATGCGCGAGCTGTCTTAGGAGGCTCCCCACCTGAAGCGCATCGGCACTGCACAGCCTCCCTGCAAAAGATGCTTGAACAGATGATGCTGCAAGAAACGGTGATGCAAACCGATCCTGAAGCACTGGCGATGCTGATCCATGGAGGCTTGTGCGAAGCAGCATTCTGGATAGCGGAAGCTGAACCAGGCTCAAAAAGGCTTGTGCAAGCATTGGCGGCACTTGAAATTTTGCTTAAGGGCGTCCGTAACTGAAATCAGGAACATAGGAAGCCGAGTCCAAGGTAGGTGATACTTGTTTACGGGATAGGGCGAGCAATGTAATCAGCGTATTGGCATGCGTGGACCATAGCCCGCAGAACAGCGTGCCGCTCTCAAACCTGTCGCCTACTCGGTCGGTGACAAGGCGCAGTGTGAATACGCCCTCATCGCTCCAAGAGGCCAACTCGGACTCGGCAAACTCCATATCGGTATGACACAGAGGAAACAGTGTCTTGAACAAGGTTTCCTTTGCTGAAAAACACAGATAGAAGAAGGTTAGCGCCCGTCCTTTATCCATTTTTTTGAACTGGTTCAGCTCAGTCGAAGTAAGGACGTGATTGGCCATTTGTTCAAGTTCTGCATGTTCTACCATCTGCTCCGCATCCAGGCCAATGGCAAGGTATCGTTCTGCATCGCCCACACATGCCAGTGCGCACTCCTGAGTGTGGGTAATCGACCCCTTGAAATCCTTTGGAAATTTCGGATAACGATATGGCTTGGCAATAGGCAACGACCCGCCGTCTCCACCCAACGCCTGAAGCGCTGCAGTCGTACAGATTCGGCCGGCTGCGAACTCCTTGCGTCTGGATGTTATGGCGCACGCCAGCCAGTCCTCTGCCAGCGGCATATCGCGCTCGACTACGTCCTTGACGGGGAGTGAAAACAACTCCAGTCGAGGTAGCGCCGGGTATTTGAAGGGCCATAGGCGAAGTGCTGAACTCATGGTGTGCAGACCACCTTTCTGTCTTCTGTCATGCGCAGACGAGAATGGTAGAACCCTGGAGCTCCATAAGTGACATCTGAGGATGAGTTAACCGCGCCGCCGTGGATGTCGGTAAACACCGAACACTGACTGATGAAATAGTTACTGCAGAAATTCACGGACAGCAGGGCGCCAATGTCCGCAGCGACACACTTCATTGCTTTTTCAACATTTGCATCGGTGGTGTAGAGCCCCAGTCCCAGCACACCGAACTCTTGGCCGACGTGGCTGAGTTCACGGGCAACAGCCTTGAGGTCATCTTTGACAATGACAAAGGAGACTGGGCCAGCTACTTCCTTGGCGTAGTAGTCGAGGCTGCTGGAAAAACCAGGCTGCACGGCAATGACAGAGGGCGTCAGCACCTGCGCATCAGCAAAATCGGGATCCTGCAGCAGTTCGCAGTGGCGCAATACTTTGGCAAATCTGGCACCTTCACATTGTCGGATATCGGCGACGGTTTGTTTACCGATGATCACACCCAGCAGATCACGTGGTGGCCGAAATCTTTGCAGCAATTGATCGATCTTGGCCACCAGGTCACGCTGGAATGTGTCGACCGTTATGATCTTGTCAGGTAATTGAATGCCGTCCTTGAGCACGTAGATGTTCTGAGGCGAAGTGCACAGCTGTGCTGAGTAAGAGCACAGACCGAACGCCAGATTCTCGATCATGCCGTCGTAGTTGTCTGTAGAGTGCACAAACACGGAGGTTTGGGCACTTTGCTGGGTCATGACGCGGGCATGCCATGCATGCTGACGCAACCACTTGCCAAATTCGGATTTGCCCATGTAATCAATCAGCTTCACTGAGCGATGTTGCGCGGCCTTTCTGTAATCCGCGCCGTTATCAGAGCAAAACAGGTTGATGATGTCTTCTGAAACACCCGCTTCCGCACACACTGATTTAATCGCTTTTATGGTCAATGCCAGCGGCAGGGTGGCTTCGGGGTGGGGTATGACAATAACAGGACAGCCCGCAGCCAATGAGGCGAACACGCACGGGTAGGCCCCCCAGGTGGGGGCGACCCGTCCCGAGTACACCAGAGAAAGGCCAGCAGGCTTTGGCTGGAAGTTGCGCAAAATACGCTGTGGCCGCGCGTCTCCTACAGTGAGTTCGGAGTCAAGTTGTTGGGTCAACTCTGCCGTTATTTGACAAATACGGGCAACGGACTCAAGCGCTCGCGCCTGGGCATGGATGGCGTTGGCATGAAAACCCATGAAAAATCCATGTCCACTGGTGTGCATGCCGACGTGAGAAAACAGGAAGGAGTCTGCATGAATTCGCGTGATAGCTTCGCATAACAATGCGCTTCGAAGCTCAACACTCAAGTGCTCCCATTTGCTCATCGAGCGATTGGCCTTTTTAACCAGGCTATCGAAGTTTTCGGCGCGGTATGAAATGCCCAATGGAAACCCATAAGGCGATGTCTCCGTACCGACTCTTTTCTCCCCTGTGTCCGCTAAGCGGCGACGGTCGATCTGAAACTTCGAGTCAAGCAAGCGCTTGAACCTGATCTCGCCCTGTTCAATCTGAACATTTTCATAGCTTGTCAACTCATCGGAAAACGGACTGTAAGGCTGCCTGGATTTCACGGCCACAATCGCACTATTCAACATGGGGCAATGCTGATCACGCCACATTTTCAATCTGCGTATGTTCATGATGCCTGGCCGATCTTTTGAGGCAAAACAAAGTCCGCCTTGGTGGGCATCTGGGCCGCAAACATCGTATCGAGTTCTGCGGTGGTGGCTGACTTTGCCATGTCCACAAAACTTTGCGCATCATCGCCCACACTGTATTGAGCCAGAGGCTGCTGGGTAGTCAGCACTTCAAGGATTACTTCAGCGAAGTCGGTTTCGCTGGTGGTGGCAACGCGGGCCAGTGCTTCGCTTCGTTTGAGAAAATCGGTGAACGAGCGAGCATAAATTTGCCGCGTCTCGCCGCTTACCTGATCCAAGATTTCTTGGCCGGTTGCGAGAAATTTATCCCAGATAGGTGTGTAGATCGCACCTGGCTGTACGACGCTGACCGTGACGCCAGAGCTGGCCAGCTCTCTACGGAGTGCATCAGTGAATGCCATCTTTGCAAACTGAGCGATGGAATAGGCACCCAAGTAAGGAACCGCAATACTTCCGAGGCCAGAAGTGATGTTGATGATGCGGCCCTGGTTTTCACGCAGAAGAGGCAGCATGGCCTGAGTGACCTGCAGTTGTCCTATGACGTTAGTGTCAAGTTGTCTGCGCAGCTCCTGCGGGTTAAGCATCTCGAGCGGGCTGGGCACGCAAATGCCGGCGTTGTTTATCAGCCCCCACAGAGGGTAGGCAGTGTTCTTTGCCGCGATTTTTTTTAATGCCTGCGCAACTGACTCATCGTCGGTGATATCGAGTCTGACTTCCTCCACATTGGCTTGCCCGTTAAACACTCCACGAATCTCTCTTGCAGCAGCGAAAACATGAAAGCCTTTGCGAGCAAGCATCAACGCTGCCGCATGGCCCAGGCCCGAAGAAGCTCCGGTAACAAGTACGCTTTTTTTAGACATGACAATCCCTTATCTGGCTGAAGATTTCCGTGGGGTTACTTACTGGGCGTGTACTGCAAAATCGTCGAACAGCATTGACGCCTGGAGTCGTTCTCGCATGGTTTTTGCGGGGGCGAGCAGCATGCCAACGTCGCGTTTCAGTCGAGGGAGGAATTGGTCGTATTGCTCGACATCACTCAGCGCCCTCGATGCGTCTACGATGGCTTTTGCCCTGGGTTGGCGGATCGATTCATATCGTCGCAAAGCCGCTTGATGGTCCGTTGACGTCGAAAGGACATGCCCAAGCACGGCTGAATCTTCTATGGACAAGCCCGCCCCTTGGCCCAGGCTTGTGAGCATTGGATGCGCTGCATCTCCTAGCAGCGTTGCACGCCCTTTGGACCAAGTCGCTGGAAAGGACCTGTCTTTTGCATCGACAGTGATGATGGCTTCGCTTGGAGTGGCGTGAATGATGTCCGAGACAATGGCTGGCCAGCCCTCATAGACCTTCCCAACGTCTGCGCTTGTGCCTGACCAGCCAACAGCTTCCTGGTTCGACATATTGGCTGTTCCCCACCAGTAGACCCACCCACCTCCGATATCAATGATGCCAATCCGCTTGCCCTTGCCCCAGTAATGCACGACATAGCCAGGGGTAATTTGCGGATGATCATATTTGACCAGTGCGAGCCAGCAGATGTATCCAGCCTCTTGCACCTGGCTGGGTATCCCCATTGCATCGCGCACTGCGGAATAGTAACCGTCCGCACCGACCAGGATATCGCCTGAGGCCATGGTCCCGTCTTCGAAGCTCACGTGTACGGCGTCATCATTTTCGTTGTAGCTTGCAAATCGTTTTGCGTGGCTGATGTCTACCTCCCCCAGGTTGTCCAGCAAGGCGGTTTGCAGTTGCTGTCTGGAAATGCAGACGCTGGGAGAGCCTTGCTCCTCGGCAATTTCCTGGAACGGAAGGCGTTTCAGGAGAAATCCGGATTTATGCCGAATCTCGAAGTTGCGAATTTCGGCTCCGTAGTGCTCCAGTCCAAGATCTATATCGAGCAGTTTTTTCATTGCTGCGCTGGCGTTCGACATCACCGAGAGCCCGGAACCGGTGGCTCTCATGCTGTCAGCCTTCTCGAAAAGACGCACTGACCAGCCAATTTTCTTCAAGGCGACTGCACACGACAAGCCGCCGACTCCGGTTCCGATAATGAGCGCAACTGGTTTGGTTTTCATGTTCTGACCCTGATCCATAGTTATTTGATTTCTTCAAGAATTGCGGTGACGAGCGCACCGACAAAAGGTTCTTCCATGATGGTCAAATGGTCACCGCCAACTTCAATCAACTTGACCACTCCCGAGGTTTTGGCCGCCCAACCATTGAGTGGGTCGTTGTATTCACTGCGGATGGTGTCGTGCATATCCCGAAGGATGGGGGGGAGCGGTTCAATTGCCCGGATCAGGGTGATATCCAGTTCTGGGCATTTCGCCTCGTAGTTGTATTGTGTCGCCGCCTCCCAGTTGGTGCGATACACCTCGAACAGCCGCTGCATGACGGCTTTTGTGCTACCGGCCGGAATTGCACCAATGGAGATTGCGTGATCAGTGATGAAGTCGAAGCGCTCCTGAAGCGTGGCAATATGATCAGGAACAATTTGGACGGGTAGCTCGGAGCCCCTCGACGTCCAGAGCAGTTCCCAAAAAAACCAACTCAGCAAGGCGTCATCACTGGCTTTGCCCTGGGCATGTGAACTAAGTGCCATGGTGTCCAGAATCAGTACATTGGCAACGCACTCGCCTGCCTGTATCAGCTGATGGGCTATCTCAAATGCAATGAACCCACCGTAAGACCAGCCGCCGATGACGTACGGGCCTTTTGGCTGGATTCGACGCATTGCCTTGATGTACAAACTCGCCTGCGCCTCGACAGACGGGATGGGTTCAGAGCCTACATCGACGCCAGATGCTTGCAGCGCATAGAGAGGCTGTTCGGCAGGTAAATGCGGAAGCATGCGCAGGTACGAGAGAATATTGCCGCCCATGGGATGGACAAGAAACAACGGTGTGCGCTGCCCGGTTTCGCGCAAGGGGACCAGTGGGTCGAACGTGAATGCGCCACCGCCTTTCTGAATCAGCACGCTGAGCTTTTCCATGGTCGGTGCACTGACAAAGGAAGACAGGGGTACATTGATTCCGTACAGCTTCTCAACCAACACGACCAAGCGCATGGCTGTCAGCGACGTGGCCCCACAATCGAAGATGCTCTGTTGGGGGTAAATTTTCGGAGTCTTCAGGAGCTCGGCTGCCAACTGGCATAGCTGCGTTTCGTACTCGCCGCTAGGCTCCCGGTGATTCACAGCGTTTCCCAACTGGACGTTCAGCTTGCGCAACGTGGCGTCATCCCTTTTGCCGCTGGGCGTGGTTGGCATCTGCGCGATCCAAGCCATGTGGGTTGGCACCATGTACGTCGGCAATTCCTCGCTGAGGTAATGTCTGAGTTGGGACAGCACCTCGTCGTCCTGCGCCCCGCTTCCTGCCAGGTAGGCGACCAGGTAGGCGTCGTGCTCATCGCGCGGCTTCGCGATCACCGCCACTTCAATGTGTTCGTTGCGGGTTTCAAAAAAGCTAAGGACCTTGAGTTCGATTTCCGACAGTTCAATTCTGTAGCCACGAACTTTGACTTGGTTGTCATTCCGGCCAAGGCTGATAACGGTGCCATTGGCGCATTTGATACCGACGTCACCGGTTCGATAAAACAATTTGCCGGGTACATGATCGTGGAGGATGAATTTCTTATCTGTTTCTTCCGGGGCTTTGTAGTAACCGGACGCCAGTGCGTCTCCGTAAACGCAGATTTCTCCTGGTACCCCGTCAGGAATGACGTGGGTACCGTCGTCAAGAATAAGGATACCCACTCCGTCAATCTCACTACCGATAGGCGGTAATGCCGGGAAGTAATCAGGGTTACCGCTCATGCTATAGCTGGTTACCACATGGGTTTCGGTAGGGCCGTATTGGTTTTCCAAAATGCCCCCGCGCAGATTTCTCATCAATGCACGGATCTCTTGGGTAACCCGCAATTGCTCACCCGACGAGCCGACAACGCGCAGGTTGCGAGGAAACAGGTCAAGGGCGACAGCCGCTTCTGCCAGTTGCTGCAGTGCGATGTAGGGCATGAATACTCGTTCCACGCACTTGCGGTCCATAAACCTGAGCAGGGCCGAGGGATCACGGCGTTCCTCTTCGCCAATCAGGTGCAGCGTCGAACCCGCGCAGAGTGTGGAGAAAATTTCCTGGAACGAAACGTCGAAACTGAGCGGCGCGTATTGGAGTGTCGACCCAACGGCGCCACTGGCCGATTTGTTCTGCCAGTCGACCAGGTTTGCCATCCCCCTGTGAGGCATTGCGACCCCTTTTGGTGTGCCTGTGGAGCCTGACGTGAACAAAATGTAGGCGGTGTCGGTCGACTCAATCGCGACTTCTGGACATCCTGCCTCAACCGTTTGCATGAGGTCATTGGTGAGATCCAGGCGCATAGCGAAATCAGGCAGTTCGTTCACGGACGACCGGGTTACGACTACTGTTGGCGCTGCGAATTTCAGGATCAGTTCAATGCGTGCGACTGGATAAGACACGTCGATAGGTAGACAGATGGCACCTAATCGTAGGGTTGCCAAGGCTGTGGCGATCTGCTCGAGAGAGCGTGGCAATGCTAAGCCGACAACGTCCTGTTGTTGCACCCCTTTGCTGCTGAGCAGAGACGCAATCCTGCCGGCGGCGTCCCAGAGTTGCGCGTAGGTCCACTGTGTATCTTCATAGGTAACAGCAACAGCCTGTCCTTTGTGACGCGTGGCCTGAAGGATCTGCGCAGGCACGGGAATGAATGCCTCCCTTGCTGGCCCCGTGGCAAGATAACCGGATTGCGCAATCGGTGACCTGAGGATTGCCTCTGCGTGAGGTTGATAGGCCAAGCGTTTCAGCGCATCGTTGAAAAGCCGGGCAAAGACTTCACCTTGTTCTCGTGCATAGGTTGCCCCATCCATATCCACACGGATTGCGACGTCAGCGCCCGAGAACTCGCGCATCACATTCACGAGAATGGCAAAACTGGTTTCTTCCTGCGGGTCAAAGGCTGCGATTTCGATTCCGGTTTGTGCGGCGACTTCCTCCAGTACATGGAAGTGGATGTAGTTGAACGCTGTGCTTATGGATACGTCTGAATTGTCGTTCTGAATTTCACTCAATGGGAATCGACGGTGGCGGTGGCTAGCCTTCTCGTGTCGGAAGATTGACTCAACCAGTTGTTGAGCGCTGACATCGGCCAGGTTGACTCGTAACGGCAGTGTGTTCAGAAACAGTCCGAGAATGTGTTCGGCGTGTCGGATCTCGGGGCGTGCGTGAGTCACAACCCCCGTTAGCACGTCTCTCACATTGCTCATTGCCGCTATCGCCGAACAATGGGCTGCCAGGTAGAACGTCTTAATGGGCAGGTGAGCGCGTTTTGCCAGTTGGACCAATGCGTCATCGAGGGCGGGTTCAACAAAAAAACGATACGAGAACATCCCTGTATCCGCGCTCTCTAGGTGCCCCGCGAGCCCAATCGGCAGGGTGTTGGTGGCACCGTCCAGATGGCCTTTCCAGTAAGCTCGATGCTCATGGCTTTGCATTGCAGCCAGTTCGTCCTGAACAAAGAGCGACGGGTTCGGTAAATCGCGCGCGGGATACCCCAGGCCTTCATCATTACCCCTCGCATAACATAGGAGCAGTTCGCGGATCAGGTTCGCGACGCTACCGCCGTCAAGGATTGCATGATGGAAGCTGAGCACCAGGTCAAGAGGGGAACCTGATTCGTTAATGAAAACGGCTACGTTGAACAGTGGGCCTGTAGCAAACGAATAGTTGTGCGCGGACCACTCACGCATATGCTTGGCTATGTCCTGTTCATAGGCGCGTGCCAGTGGTTTATATACGGCCAGAACGTCGTTTACCGACAGATCCTTGTGAATAAGCTGAAGCGGGGTTAAGTATTCGCCGATGTTGAACGTAGTGCGCAATGCCGGGTGTCGCTTGATCAAGCCCTGTAGAGCTTCCCGGAATTTTTGCTCAGACCAGTCCATCTTCAGGGTGTAGCGGAAAACGTCTTTGTAGACCCTGCTTTGCTCTTGCTCTCGGCTATGGAAAAGGAGCCCCAGTTGCAGTTGCGAAATGGGATAGGCGTCTACGGCCAGTTCTGCAAGGCGCTTGCGCTCATTGTCAGTGACCAGTTCAAACGCATTCAGTGCAGCTTTCGGAAGCGTTACGCTGGCTGCGGTAAGCTCCAGGAAGCGTCCCAGTTCTCGAACCGTGGTGTGGTCACTTAGATCGGACAAGTTGGCGTCATATCCGTGCTTCTCTAATTCCGAGCGCACCTTCAGCATCAGGATTGAGTCGCCCCCGATTGAATAGAAATCGTCCTCTGCAATAATGTCCCGCTGACCGAGAATGCCCCCCCAGATATCGGTAACCAGGCGTTCTGTCACACTCAACTCTGCTTTTGGCGCTGTATTTTGCTTGGTATTGGCCATCGCTAAGGCTTGGCCACGGTCGAACTTTCCATTGGGGGTGAGTGGGATATGCTCAAGGGCTACGAATCGGGAAGGAAGCATGAACGCTGGTAGAGCGTTAGCCATTTGCTCGCGCAATGAGCGTTCAGCCTGTGGGATGCGACTGACGAAGAGAGCCACCAAATGGTTGCCCCGCATATCGTCCTGCTCAACAACGACTTCGGCATTCAAAATGTTTGGCAGATTGAGCAGCGTGTCCTTGATTTCGCCTAACTCAATGCGGTTTCCGCGGATTTTTACCTGGCCGTCCATTCGCCCCAGATACAAGATAGAACCGTCGCTTGCCCATGCGGCGAGATCTCCGGTTCGGTACCAGCGACGTCCATCCTCGGGGTCGGTAATGAAACGTTCAGCAGTAAGTTCCGGGCGGTTCAGGTAGCCTCTTGCCAACTGAACGCCGCCGATTTGCAGTTCTCCAGGTACGTTAACGAGCTGCCTGACACCATGTTGGGAGACGATACGTATTGACGTGTTGTTGATGGGGAAACCAATCGGCACTTCATCAATATCTGAGTTGCTCAGCAGGTCCAGCTCATACCAGGTGACATCCACGGTCGTCTCGGTCGGACCATATAAGTTGATCAACCTGGGCGGGTGCGTTTCGCCTGTGAATAGTTTGCGGAATTTATTCACGACGGCAGAGGAGAGTGCTTCGCCGCTGGTAAACAGGCAGCGCAGGCTCTGTACGCTCAGCAGTTGTTCTCGATCGTCTGCCAAAGCCTGAATATAGGGTTCAAACATCGAAGGAACGAAATGGGCCACTGTGACGTTGTGATTGCTGATGGCTTGAATCAACGCGCGAGGGTCTCGCTGCGCCCCTTGCTCCAACAGTGCAACTGACGCCCCTGTCATGCTCCACCAAAAAAGCTCCCATACGGAAACATCGAAAGAGATAGGGGTCTTTTGCAGGATCACATCGTTACTGGAGAGCGGATTAATCTCTTGCATCCACTCCAGGCGATTGATTACCGAGTGGTGCTCAATCACGACGCCTTTTGGCCTGCCTGTCGAGCCCGACGTATAGATGATATAGGCGGGATCTTGGGGCCGAGCTTTGCTGACATAATTGACTTCGCTCGCAAGCTCCATGGGTATTGCGTCGAGATCAAACCTGCGTGGATCATCACTGCTCATCACCTGAGGTAGGTTGGTGATCACCCGTTTCGCGTTGCTGTCCTCAAGCATGTACTGAATGCGGTCTGCGGGATATTCGCTATCTATTGGCAGGTAAGCCGCACCCGTTTTCAGTACGGCAAAGATCGCCGCCATGAGTTGTGGCGACCTGATCATTGATACAGCAACGACGTCACCTGGCCCTACGCCATGGTTTTCCAGTTCTGTGGCGATCGCCGAGGACCAATTGTCCAATTCACCATAGGTGAAAGTTGCATTGTCGTGGTCACGCAACGCTATGTTGCCGGGGGTTCGTGTTGCCTGCGCTCGAAACAGCGATATGACAGTGTCTTTTTCACGGTAAGGCTTGGTCGGCCCTTCTTCGAATGTCCGGAGTGTCTCAGCTTGCTCATAAGTCAGAAGACTTACTTGGTCCAACGGCTTGTCCAGCTGAGTCAGGAAGCCATCAACCAACTGAAGGAACGCGTCGAGAAACACCGATGCATGGCACTCTGAATCGAAAGCCGCACTGTTGAGGCAAATTTCACCGCATACATCGGCATTCTTTCCGTAGGTATGCAAGTGAATGGCAACCGCGTCTTGCGCATGAACGTGTGCGATGCTTCTGTGAGTCGACGCCGGCACACCTTCATCTGTTTGCGGGTAACGTAGGTATGAAACAGTCGCATCGAACAGTTGTCGATTGTGACCAGAACTCGCGATTTCAGAGACCAGTTGCCCAAAGGGGATGGACTCTCTTTCCTTGATAAAGCTGACCTGTTGTTTGAGTGAAACTGCAACGTCTCGAAGCGTGTGAGCGTGGCTGACCTGAACGCTGACGGGAAGCGTGTTGGCTCTTTGGCTGACTGCGGTGATGTCTGCCTGGCCCCGATTGAGGAAGGGCACCCCAATCAAAAAATGCTCGCTGCCATATTGGCATGACAGCAATACCGCCAATGAGGCGGAAACGGTCATGAAGGGCGTCATGCCGATACCCAGGGTGCGCTGAACGTCTTCAGCCGAGATCGTGAATGTACGGCGATAGCGATGGGACGAGGAGAGCCTCGGGCCGGCCTTCGTAAAAAGTACGGGGTTCACGTTGTTGAATGTGCCTGCAACCTCACGGATCGCATGATGAAGCGCTGCACTGTGCAGGGCGGGAGTCTTTGCAGCGTGGTTTTCAACGTAGTCGTGAATACTTAATTGAGGAAGGGCTTCCCTTCCTTCAAAAACGTTCAAAATCTTCCTGGACAACACGTCCAATGCCCAGTTGTCGATCACGATGTGATGCGCTCGAATCATGAGCATCACTGAGGTGCCAACCTGCCCGATAGCCGCTTCAACCAATGGGGCGTAGGAGAGATTCCATGAATGGCGGGACCATTCTTCGTAAAAAGCCGCCGAGCCGGATTCATCGGTGAGCTCAAATAGCTCTGCGACGATCTTGCACGATGTTTGTCGTACAGTCGGATGGCCATCATTGTCATGGTATGTCTTAAAACAAGCGGGCTCAGATCGCAGAACGTTCTCAGCGACGGATTTCAACCTCTCTACGTCGACCGACCCTGGCAGGCAAATGCACAGGGCCACGGTGAACTGGTGGCTGTGAGGTGCTTTTTGCGATTCAAACCAGATATCACGCTCAAACGGGTTGAGCAGTTGAGCTGTATGCGAGGCGGATTGCTTTTCATCGACAGCACTGTTCATCGCGATCTAACTCCCTTTAGATGATTTAAGCAGCAGCAAGTGGCAAGGCAGGAGACGTGTTTGTCAGCTTTGTCTTACGTTCACTGCTGCAAAATGAGAAGGCATGTGAATATTGTCATTGGGTGACAAAAGAAGTCAACAGGCATTTATTGTGATGTGTATTTTATTAAAATTGCGCAATTGTCATTTGGTGGTAATAATGTTTGGTCAGGTACCGTGAGTTGACCTAATCGAGGAAACAGACGCGTGGCGGAAAAAGAAGAGGTAGGCAGGCGTGAGCGTAAGAAGCTTATGTTGCGCGATGCCCTGATTTCAGCGGCTTATGAGCTTTTCGCTGAGAAGGGATATGATGAAACGCGAGTCGAAGACATCACCGAGAAAGTGGATGTCTCCGCTCGTACATTTTTTCGATATTTCTCCTGCAAGGAGGATGTCGTTCTGGATTATCAAGAAGCGGAGCATCAGGAATTCATCGCCGCGCTGGGTGAACGCCCACCCCACGAACCTGTTCTGACGGCCTTGAGGCATGCTGCTGTAGATGTCGTAAGGAGTTGTGAGAAGGGATCATATGGTTTTGATGCGGATCGTTTCATGACGCTTCAGGAGCTGCTGAGAAGCCATCCTCTGATCCGTGCAAAAACGCTGCAAAATGGGGTAAGTCGCCGAGATTCCATTGTTGCGCTCATCGCTGGGAGAATGGGGGTGAATGCAGAGAATGACATTCGCCCAAGCGTAGTCGCGTGGGCGCTGGATTACGCCCATATAGCTGCCCATGACCTGTGGAAAAAAAGATCTTCATCTGCGCTTTACTCAGATGTTCTTGATGAGATTTTTGCGATCATTGAGGATGGTTTTAATTTTCCGGCCCTCCAAACGGGGTAATTTGCCCGAGCTACGATTGCACGCACATTGCCGATGCGCGAGGTGTGTGCCGCCAAACGCTACGCGATTGATCAGACATCCCATCTGCAATCGCCAGATCGTAATGATTGACGGAGGTGCTGATGCTTCCTTCACCTCGACATTAAGAAAGTGAGTCATGATCTGGAAATCGTGCGGTAGCTGACTGCGACCGTCTGCTTTTCCTACAGAACAATGATTTGCCGCGCTTTGACAAGCTAATCCAACACGACAAACTTCGTGGCGTGACGCATTCATGTGGCTCATGAATCGCCCTTGGTTCCCTAAACACATCGAAAGTCTGGTATTGGCCGAACGCTGCCTGTCGCGAGGGGCAGCAACCGGCCAAGAGCTGCCGGTCGCAACAGGCAATTTCCGTACTGAAGTAGTCAACCGTCTATCAATCTCGCGGAGCCTGGCCAGTCAAATTTCCAATGCTCGCGAGAAAAACTCTGGTATCCCGATTGGACCGCAGACAGACCACGCGGCAAGTGGATGGCGCAGTCGCCACGAGTTGCTGCATCTTTGCTCGCGCTGATTTTTTCGTCCGCCACATGAATCTAAAAAACTCCGGCAGATTCGCCAGCAGTTCGGGGCAGTTCTCCGGCAAGTCAGGCCGAGACCGACCGCACTGGAGCAGCGTTCTGAGCACTACGCGCCAGAATCGAAGCGTCGCCGAACGATCAATCCATATCAAAAGATCTGCGCGGGCCACCCGATTGTCCCAAGTGGCTGAATGGCCACCTTCGAATATCCAGCGTTCACGGGCCTCGATCTCCCGACAAAGATGCGTCTTCTCGCCCCAGCTCCGTTCGACCCACCCTGGCTGCCAGTGGATAGTGTCGATATGAATGATCGGTAAGCCCGTAAGCTGGCCAAGCTTACGCGCCAAAGTGCTTTTACCAGACCCGGGTTGCCCAACAATCATCACCCGCAGCATCGAAGCTCCTTCTCGCTATGCAAGCTGATTTTTTGGGGGGTGGCGATTTTACGTCAATGCCAGTCTCCGTCAACAACAAGCGGTCAGCGTTACGGGCTGCTTCCGGCCAGAAGACGTTCATCCAAGTACTATTTCTGGCCAGTGTGTAAAAACGCTGTCTTTCGCGAAACTTTACAAATCTATGATGTACTGTCCGTCGCTAGGACTAGATCGATTCCAAAGGGATGAAAATGACATTGACTGTCGAAAGGTTGGTCAGGATAGCAATGGCCAATCCAATAAATACTGAAATCACCTCACGTTTACCTTCACTCGGTTTGAATCAATGCATGCTCACTGCGGGTTGCCTGTTCCAAGCCGTCTGGAATCATCAGTCACAACTGCCGCCAGCTTGGGGGGTGAAGGATTACGACGTTTTTTACTTCGACAACGATCTGTCTTGGGAGGCCGAGAATGAGGTCATCAACTCAGCTCAGCGTCTCTTCCAAGACCTCGAAGTTAACGTTGAGATCAAGAATCAGGCTCGCGTTCACTTGTGGTACAACCAGCGGTTTGGCGGGGATTATCCTCAGCTTCAGTCGGCTAAAGACGGGATTGATCGCTACCTAATTTCCGGTACCTGCATTGGTTTGGATGTTGAAACTGGCGAAGTCTATGCTCCCAACGGCCTGGCCGACACAGAGCAAGGGCTACTTCGTATCAATCCAAAGAATCCCAAGCCAGATCTGTTCGATCAGAAGGCGAAAAGTTATCAAGCTCGCTGGCCTTGGCTCAGGATCGTAGAAATCCAAAGTTGAATCGGAACGCGCGGAGTATGCCGATGAGGCAATTTATTGGAGATGAGAGCTGATTGCTACCTGTCACGACGGGCTGCAATCGACCGATTGTGTTGAAAAAGTCGGTCCTTCCAGATTGCCCACATACTGGCTGCTGAAAACGCCTTTTTTGCGCGCAGCTATGCGAAATCTGAGCTCGGAATCCTCTGCACAAAGTAAAGATTTCAATCTCAAGCGCTTACTTTTCTGCAGTGGAAACCATGGCCGACTTTTTCAACAGAATCGGCCGAAAGTAGCCATTCCGGACGCTCCTGCACGCAGGAGTGATCGCCATGCGTAGAGGGACTATCCATTAGTCATTTGATATGCCGGTAGACCTTGGTTGTGTGAGGCTTGACTACACATAACAAAAGATATAACTAGTCATGACTCGGGGTTGTATTTGTTGCGTTGCCTTGGGCTGCGCTTGTTGTAAAGGTTCTGGGGGCTGCCTATCTGATGGGGTTCGGATTCCGACTGCTGATGAACGCAGGAAAGCATCCTCTCGACCCGCAAAATGATGCCATCGCCAGTAGTTGCAGACAGTCCTTTATTCAGGGGGTGGTTACCAACATTGGTAACCTAAAGTTCGTAGCCTTCTATGCAGTTGTTTTTTCAGCCAGCGTACCCGCCTACGTTTCACTAGGCACATTTTCGTCGATACTAGCAGTTGCATTGGTGGTTTAAACGGCTTGGTATGGAATGGTCGCAATAGCTCTTTCGCAACTTAAGATTGCTTGCGCGTACCAAGGGAGGTAAAAGCAATAGATCGACTATGCGGTGGATTGATTTTGTCTCTGGGGATCCACCAACTGGTTTAATAGCCCTCGATGGAGTATCTATCTAGAGCGAAAGCCTTTGCTATGATTTTGAGGATTTACATCGCAAAAATCGCTCATGAAGCCCGTTATTTAAGATGAACACTAAGGCCAAAATCTTTTTGGTCGATAGCCACTCTTGAGGACAAGACAGCAATCGACCAAAAACGCTCGCTTACTTAAGGCAGCTTTCGATCTACCTCCCCTAAACGCCGCACTCAGGTGCGCTTCGGGTGATGTGAAGCCTTGCGGCATTAAGGATTCAGAGCGGGTTAACGTCACCCACAGCGAGTTGTTAGAGTGGGACTGCGATGAGCACTTTAAGACGACCTTCACCGTTGTTGAAAAGTCTATTTTTCTCAAATACTTCCGCAGAATTAACCATGGTAGGGAGATAAAAACGATTCCGTCTCGGTGTCCAGCGCTGGCGATGGCGTTCTCAAGCTGAACTAGCATCGACTCGTAAGTGCGAATATTTATTGTATTCTTGATCTCTACAACTACTGACTGATCACCGCTCTTCACCAGAATGTCTGCAACAAGCTTTCTGTCTCCACCGGCAATTTGGGCCTCAGACAACACATCCGCGTCAGGAAAAATGGCGGACAAAAGTAACCGTCCGGCCAAGTCATCTACCCAGCCCCGCAAAGCCAAGACATGGTGTGCACTTAAATTTAAGTGGGCACCAGTTCTAGCCTTTAAACGGGTATTTTATGCAACCAACACGCCGTTCCTACTCCAAGTCCTTCAAAGCCCAGGTCATTCAAGAGTGTGCCCAACCCGGCGCTTCTATTGCCAGCGTCGCGCTCAGCCATAGCATCAACGCAAACCTCGTCCACAAATGGATTCGGCTGCAAACGCCGAAAAGCACCGCGCTGCAACCTGCATTTATTCCGCTCCCCATGCCGCTGATGGGAGCAAACTCGCAAGCTGCATCGTCCAATATCTGTGTTGAAATCCAGCACCCGCGTGGCACTATCAAAGTGAACTGGCCGACTGAAAATGCCGCTGCTTGCGCAACCTTTCTTCGAGACTTGCTGCGATGATTCGCATTGATTCCATCTGGCTCGCCACGGAGCCGATGGACATGCGCGCAGGCACCGAAACGGCGTTAGCCAAGGTGATCGCGGTGTTCGGTGCGGCGCAGCCGCACTGTGCTTATCTGTTCGCCAACCGCCGTGCCAATCGGATGAAAGTTCTGGTGCATGACGGCTTCGGAATATGGCTCGCGGCGCGCCGGTTGAACCAAGGCAAGTTCCACTGGCCTGGCATTCGCCATGGCTCTGAAATGGAACTGGATACCGAGCAACTTCAGGCATTGGTGCTGGGTCTGCCATGGCAAAGCGCAGGTTTTAGAGGCTCGATCACACTGCTTTAACGGCTGCCATTAGCCTATCGGTCTATCGCTGCGAATTGCCTGCTCTGGCAAAATCGGCCCCATGACTTCGCTACCCAATCTCGATCACCTGCCCCCTGAACAACTGCGCGCCTTGGCCGCGCAGTTGATGCAGCGTGTCGAGACGCTCGACCACCAGGTCGACACGCTGGGCAAGACGGTCGAAACGATGGGTAAAACCGTTGAGACGATGGGCAAGAAGATCAACCGTGATCAGACGGTGATCGAGAAGCTGACCCACGAGATCGCCCAACTCAAGCGTTTGAAATTTGCCAAGCGCAGCGAGCAGATGAATCCTGAGCAGGCCAGCCTGCTCGATGACCTGATCGATACCAATATCGCGGCAACTGAAGCAGAGCTTCAAAGCTTGCAGGCAGTTATAACTCCGGCCGAGAAAAAGCAAAAACCCAAGCGCACTGCTTTGCCGCCAGAGTTTCCACGCACCTTGATCCACCACGAACCGGACAACACTCACTGCCAATGCGGCTGTGCACTCAAGCGCATCGGTGAAGACGTCAGCGAGAAGCTGGATTACACGCCTGGCGTGTTTACCGTTGAGCGTCATGTCCGTGGCAAATGGGTCTGCGATGACTGCGAAACGCTGATCCAGGCGCCGGTGCCGGCTCAAGTCATCGATAAGGGCATCCCAACCGCCGGGCTGCTGGCCCACGTCATGATTGCCAAGTTTGCCGACCACCTGCCGCTTTACCGTCAGGAGTCGATCTTCGGTCGGGCGGGCCTGGCGATTCCACGTTCAACATTGGCTCAATGGGTTGGCGTGACTGGAGTTGAGTTGCAGCCGCTGGTCGATGCGCTGCGCGACGTAGTGCTAGGACAGCAGGTTATCCATGCCGATGAAACACCGGTGCAGATGCTCGTTCCGAGTTCGAAGAAAACCCACCGTTCTTATGTGTGGGCCTATGCTACCAGCCAGTTCTCGGACGTAGCAGCAGTGGTTTACGACTTCAGCCCCAGCCGCACCGGTGAGCATGCTCGCAACTTCCTGAAAGACTGGAGGGGTAAGCTGGTGTGCGATGATTTTGGTGGCTACAAGGCCAGCTTTGAACTTGGCGTGACCGAGATCGGGTGCATGGCCCATGCACGGCGCAAGTTCTTCGAGCTGCATGCGACGAATAAAAGCACGCTCGCCGAGCAAGCTTTGCGCTATATCCAATTGTTGTACGAAATCGAGAGCGAAGTGCGCGACCAGCCGCCGGATTTACGGCGTCGAATACGACAAGAAAAAGCCGTCCCGGTAATGGACATACTACATGCTTGGATGAGCGCCCAGCGTGATCTTGTGCCCGAAGGCTCGGCAATCAGCAAAGCATTCGATTACAGCCTGAAACGCTGGGCGGCGCTGTCGCGCTACCTTGATGACGGGGCCGTACCCATAGACAACAATTGGGCGGAGAACCAGATCCGGCCGTGGGCTCTCGGACGCAAGAACTGGCTCTTCGCTGGGTCGCTTCGCAGCGGCAAGCGGGCTGCGGCGATCATGAGTTTGATCCAGTCAGCGAAGCTGAATGGTCATGATCCGTACGCCTATCTGAAGGATGTTCTCACGCGGCTCCCTACGCAGCGGGCGAGTGAAATCGATCAGTTGCTGCCGCATAAGTGGCAACTGGATTAAATACTCTAGGCGGCACGCATGCATGCCTTAAAAGCTATATGGCTCAAGCTCTGCAAGCTGGGACAGCAAGATTAAATGCTCCACTGCTTTTAGTTTCTCAACATGATCAACAGATGCCGATCCGCCAAGCATTAACGCTGGAACAAAACCATACATTTCATCATGGCGCAGCGTGCCGAGCTTTCTTCTTGCAGGGCTAAACAAATCTTCTACATCGTTAGAGTCCACTTTTCTGGACACGATAAAGTCTTGAAGCTTACGATCCATTTGTTCGGGTGTGGGTTCAAAATCATGGATTACGCATCGAGAAAAGACGCTAGTTATTTTTAGTGAAAATCCCGTTTTCTCACCCCACAGGTATAGGTCGCCAAACGCACCACGTGCAATCAGGTGGTAAGTGTCGCGCTTTTCAAGTTCCGTCCCCTCAATCCAGGAAGCCACCACTCCCTCGTACTCCTGCGGGTTCACTATCCAAAAAATCCCGTCACCGTATCCGCACCAGCCGTGCTCAGTCCAGTATTCCAGAAGCTGATTGGGCAGTTTCCCCCTATAGTGCTCGATACTTGACACTGGGACGTCCTGGCGGTCGACAGGGCCACCAAACTTCTCTAGAAACCTAGCAAATACCTTGTCCACGGATGCCTCCTTCAGCACTTATGTAATTTCACGTTAAGGAAAGTTGAATCTCGCAGGGATTCTGGCACTTTCTCAGCAGCTGCTTTGAGGTTTTGAATTTTTGGTCTCCACTGAGGCCCAATGCTGGAGTTAACCTGTCGGTCACCGAAATCACCGATGATATCCTTGCCACCAGCACTCAGATCGGGGTTGTGCAGTCCAGCAAGGTTTGCCATCGTTTCCTTGGCTTTTTTAATTGCAGCTTCCTCCGCTTCGAGTACATCCAAGTCTGGAAAATCATTTTGAAAACGCTCTTCCAATTGATCTTGCAGATCCTTGCGAGCCGTTCTGGCAGCAGCCGGACTGCGTTTCACCGGATTAGCGATATTCTCTAGATACTCATCAACCGTCAGCCGATTCAGCCCGTCCTCCTGCCCCTTCAATTGCCGCTCGAACTCTCCGACTTTAGAGGCCGGCATCTTGTCTGCCTTGAAGCATTCGACGTCATGGCGGGGCATAGTATTTGGCTTGCCCTTGGGCGGTTCTTTGTCTTTTCCAGATGGGCGGTTCGGTGGTGGTTCCTGCGGCCCAAGTGCGCCTCTGCGAGGCTCTGCCGTTTGTAGGTCGGGGCGTTTTTTCAATGCTTCTTCATGCTTGAGCATCCAATGACCAAGTTTTGCACCTCGCTCGCTGCCTCGCATCTCGGTTGCGAGCACACTTGCGTTTCCGCGGCCTCGCGTCAGATAAGCAACGATAGCGCTTAGCAGGAGAATCACTACGGCCTCATGAGAGCGTGCAATATCCCACGCACCTTGCTGTGCTGCCATGCTGTCGTCGGAAAAGGAGCTCAACGGATTACCCGTTCGCTCTCGAGGGCCGTTCCAAGCGGTGGAAACCCCACGAATGTAGCCCGTAGCTATCGGCTTAAGGCCTTCTGTAAAGAATTCAGCAATCGAGGCCAGCCCCAGTACGCCAAGAATCCACGCTCCCGCTTGCACACCAACCAGGGCTCCTGCCGTCGCGCCTGGGAACGCGCCTATGCCGCCTGCAAATAATCCGATCCCTCCACCTATCGTGGCGCCGGTTAGCGCACTGCCGATAATGATCATTGCCATGTCGACCACTGCGCTAATCATCTCATCAAGGATGCTTCGAATATCAAGGTCAGAAAAGCGCTTCAGGATGCTGTTGGCGGCCTCTTTTTCGCCCAAATCACATGCTCGACGGACACATCTGATCCGGCGGTAGATCAGATCGATACTAGGTGCATTTATGGAACGGGGTGGGCTGAGAGGATTCATGCCACTTTCGCGTTCCCCTAGGCCGCGCGTACTAAATAGGCGTTCGGCATAAGCCTCTATATCGAGCCAGCTGGGGATCCTTGTCCATAGAGACATTCATCGCTCCTGCGATCGGGGGAGAATTGGGAAAGTTAAGCTTTGTGCCATGCTCTGTCAAAAGTGATCTCTAGAGATCCAAACCTGAATGCAGCGGCAGTCGAAAGGCTTGTGCTAGATGATTCCCATTCCCCTGTAGTTTAGGCAGGGCGACGCAGAGTCAGGATAGTCCAAGGATACCCACGTCGGACGTCTACAAATTCACCTGCTAGATGACTTCGCCGGACGCATACGGACAAAAATCCCGCCACCGACCCCAACCACTGAGGATATGAGTTACTTTCCAACTCATCCAAGGAACGAAGAGTGAAATACGACTTAAGGACTTCTGTAACTCGACCCATAAGATCTTCTTCTGCAAAGTTAATTTTGTTCTTTATCCTCTGAGCCAATAACTTTGCAGCCTCCTCTTCTCGGTCGCGCGCCAGTTGCAAGGCGATCTCATCAACAAGAAGACATGAAAACGCTGTTACTGAGACGATCGCAAGGAAAGCTTCACTATCGCTGAAGTCCAACTTGTGATCGTAAGTAGATGCGTTTCTCCACTCCTGTCTGTAGTTCGTAAATTGATCCAGCACCCTCTTTCTGAAGGTATTTGATTTGCTGAAAAATTGCTCAATATCAAATATGCGCACCTTATCAAAGTTTTTCTTGGCAAGAACGCCGTAAGCTTCTTTGAGGCCCCCTTCGAATGCTTGATTTGTTCTATATCCACCCCTGTCTCGGTCAAGATCCCCCTCGGGTAGTAGAGCAACTGCGGGCTCGCTGGCGAAACGGCCAACGCTGTCGACGATCACTCCGTTCATCGAGGCCGGTGTGGGCGTGTCGCTGTTTTCAGGCACTCGGGCAGGGCCGAGGCGCTCTTTGAGGACGACGGGAAGGCGAAGCGTTGGCTTTCCAGGTCCAAAAATCGCTTCTCGGGCAAAAGCCCAATTGCGATGCTTTCAATCATCCAGGCACCTGCCGGGTTAAATAGATGTTGACTCAGATAGCTGAAGGGTTTGCATTTTGATCCTGCGGCTCACCAGCGCTTTGGCAGATATCACTAGCCGCGGGGTCTATCTAGCCAGCGGCTAGGACATAATGCGGGCAAACCATCCGTCGACCTAGCCGGCACGCCATCGGGCCATGTTGGAGGCTTTCGTACACCTTCTGCCTGGACTAGGGGACTTCCCCAAAACACTCCAATTGTTCAATTGGTTGAGGTACCGGGCTCAATTGGTATCGCACCTGCGCCGCATTAGCCGAAGGTCGTTGGAGTGACACTGGTTACACTAAGCAATTGGCGATCTGCTGCTGAAGATGCCCAGCGCGTTCCTTCCTCACACGCCAAATTACCTCTTTAGCCCGATGCACCTGGACTCGTCTGGCCGGAAGGCGCCACAGATCTGGTTGATCTGTTGGATTCACTGATCGAACCCATCACGGCGCTGTGCAATTGAAGAAATCATGTCGGGCCTCACGCAGGCTTATTTTTACTATCTACGCCAATCTACGGGTTCTCCTGAACAGTCACTCTACCTGAATGCTAACGGACTACTTGAGCCCGCCGAACCGCCGATAGAAACTTTCACCCACGTCCGGTAACGGACCATCGGCGGTTTCCAGCGCGCTATTCAACCATTCCTCGGCCTTGGCGTAGATCAACCGATAAATATTGCGGCACAACTGGCGCGCTGCACGACCTTCCCAATCACCGGGCAACAACTCGTCCGGCAGTTGCGGGTCGCGCAGCAGCAGTTTGCGATACTCATGAATAAGCAGGACCCGTGCAAGGAAGCAGTCCGAAGGCTGCAGGTTTTCCTGCTCGCGAAGCGCTTGCCAGAGCGGTCGGAACAGTTGGATGAACTCGCTGTAATGGGCCGCCAGCTCCTCGATGTTCCAGCTCTCGCGCACCTGTAGACGAAGGGCCTTGGAGGCCAGCACGTCTTGCGCGGTGGTTTCAAAAACGATGGTGTCTTCCTGGACGCCAAGGTCGAGCAAGGTCGCGTTGACATCGGCCCGGTCGCTGCGAGGACAGGCCAGCACAGCCGGCGAGATCGCACCAAAACCTTGCCATTCCAGCTCTTCGCGCACGTGTTTGCGCTTATCCTGGGTCAGTTGCGTCAGCATCACCAGGCACCAGGAACCATCCCAGGCCGGCACGGTGGAGCTGTAGACCCGCTTGAACGCCTTGTCGAAACGCCGGCGACCGGCGCCGGTCAGGCTGTAGTAGCTGCGACGGCCGACTTTCTCGGCGGTCAGCCAGCCTTCCTTGGTCAGACGGAAAATCGAGGTGCGGATCAGCCGCTCGTTGATGCCGATGGGCTCGAGCAATTGAATTAGGCTGCCCAGCCACACCGTGCCGCCGTGGGGCTCGATGGCATCCCCGTACAACGTGATGATCAAGGAACTGGCGCGGATCGGCGTCTGCTCTTGGAAACGGGTAATCAGATGGTTCAAAGGTGTCAGGGACGACATGGGCGTACCGAGCTGAAAAAAGAAAAGGAATATACCGTTTTCAAAAGGTTCACACGTATCTCTGTAGCAGCTGCCGAAGGCTGCGTTCGGCTACGCAGCGGCCGTCAAACCTGCGCATGCGGTGATTCGGCATGATCGTGTGAACGTGAAGGCGACCGCTTCGCGCTCGAACGCAGCCTTCGGCAGCTGCTACAGGGATCGTGCCGGTCATAGAGCACTGCCCTTGGGCCGCAAGCCGCTGTCACTGATGCGCGGGCGATCCGGTTCCGGTGCGGTCAACGGCTCGCAGACTTGCATCTGTTCCAGGCAACGCTTGGCCAGTTGCTGATACTCGCGAGTGCCCGCCTGCTTCCAGGACACTTCTTCATCGCTGAGGCTGCGCTTGACGCTGGCCGGTGCGCCCATTACCAGCGACTGTTCGGCGCATTCGAATCCGACTTTGACGAAGGCGGCTGCCGAGACGAATGAGCGGGCGCCGATGCGCGCATTGTCCATCACCACCGCATTCATCCCCACCAGCGCGTTGGCGCCAATCCGGCAACCGTGCAAAACCGCGCCGTGGCCGATGTGACCGTTGCGCTCGACCACGGTGTCGCTGTCCGGGAAACCGTGCATGACGCAGGTGTCCTGCAAATTGGCGCCCTCCTCCAGCACTATCCGGCCGAAGTCCCCGCGCAAGCTGGCCAACGGCCCGACATAGCAATGCGGGCCCACGATCACATCACCGATCAGAACGGCTGAGGGATGCACGTAAGCGGTGGGATCAACCACCGGGGTCAGGCCATCAAGGCTGTAGCAGGTCATGGGACGTTTCCTCATAGAGCATTCAAAAAGCGATGCCGATACACGTACATTTTGTATCACATCGCTTTTCTAATCACAAAGCACAAAAACCGTATCATTTGTGAATACCGCCATCTCCGGACACCATTTAGACCCAAAAACATTGATTATAACCAATGAAATAGACACATCCAGCGCGCTACGCAATCCATTGAAAGAGCACCTCACAAACCAAAAAAATACCGATAAGACACATTAATTATATTTTCGTATTGCATTTGAGTATCACGTTACAGGTATACTCGGGCAAAACCGGCCTACCGCGCCGATCCAATAACGAGCCGGCATTACAGCCGAGCGTGCACCGTGAGGGCATCCGCCATGCCTCTAACCCTTGCCGTCGAATTTTTCGAACCGGGCGTCCGCCTGATTACCCTGCAGCGTCCAAAAGCGTTAAACGCCCTGACCACCGAATTGCTCGGTGAACTGGCTGCCGAACTGATGACCGCGCAAGCCGACGCCGACACCCGCGTCGTGGTCCTGACCGGCAGCCGCAAAGCCTTCGCGGCCGGCGCCGACATCAAGGAAATGGCCGAGCGCAATCTGGTCGGCATTCTCGACGACCCGCGCCAGGCGTCGTGGCAGACCATCACCCGCTTCAACAAACCGCTGATCGCCGCCGTCAACGGCTTCGCCCTCGGCGGTGGCTGTGAACTGGCGATGCACGCCGACATCATCATCGCCGGCGAAGATGCCCGTTTCGGCCAGCCGGAAATCAACCTGGGAATCATGCCGGGCGCCGGTGGCACCCAGCGTTTGCTGCGCGCGGTCGGCAAGTCCATGGCGATGCAAATGGTCCTGACCGGCGAGCCGATCGACGCTCGTCAGGCCCAACGCGCCGGCCTGGTCAGTGAAGTGACCCAACCGGAATTCACCGTCGAACGTGCCTTGCAGATCGCCCGCAGCATTGCCGGCAAAGCACCGCTGGCCGTGCGTCTGGCCAAGGAATCATTGCTAAAGGCGATGGACACCGACCTCGCCAGCGGTCTGCGTTTCGAACGCTATGCCTTCACCGTGCTGGCCGGCACCCGCGACCGTGATGAAGGCATCCGGGCCTTTCAGGAAAAGCGCACGCCGACCTTCACCGGCGAATAACCCGCCGATCAGCCATCCCTCACCACCGAAAAAGCAGCGAACGACCTCTCAGAGAGCGCCATGACCATGAACTTCGAACACATCCTGTTTTCCATCGAGGCCGGCGTCGCCCTGCTCAGCCTCAACCGGCCGGACCAACTCAACAGCTTCAATGCGCAGATGCATGGCGAAATGAAGGAAGCGCTGAAACAGGTCCGCCAGAGTCCTGACGTGCGCGTCTTGCTGCTGACCGGTGAAGGTCGCGGCTTCTGCGCCGGGCAAGACCTCAGCGACCGCAATGTTGCGCCGGGCAGTGCCGCGCCGGATCTGGGTGAGTCCATCGAGAAGTTCTACAACCCGTTGATCCGCCAACTGCGCGACCTGCCGATGCCGGTGATCTGCGCGGTCAACGGCGTGGCCGCCGGGGCCGGGGCCAACATTCCGCTGGCCTGCGATCTGGTATTGGCGGCGCGTTCGGCGAGCTTCATTCAAGCCTTCTGCAAAATCGGCCTGATCCCCGATTCCGGCGGCACCTGGACCTTGCCACGCCTGGTCGGCATGGCCCGCGCCAAGGCGCTGGCCTTGCTCGGAAATCGCTTGTCCGCCGAGCAAGCCGAACAATGGGGCCTGATCTACCGCTGCGTGGATGACGCAGAACTGCGCAATGAAGCCCTGACGCTCGCCCGTCACCTGGCTACGCAGCCGACCTACGGCCTGGCGCTGATCAAGCGCAGCCTGAACGCCAGCCTGAGCAACACGCTCGACGAACAGTTGGAACTGGAAAAAGACCTGCAACGCTTGGCCGGGCGCAGCGAGGATTACCGTGAGGGCGTCAGCGCTTTCATGGAAAAACGCAACCCAAGCTTCAAGGGGCGCTGAGTCATGACTGCACTGAATACTAACGCACGCATCGCGGTGATTGGAGCCGGCGCCATGGGCGCAGGCATTGCGCAGGTCGCCGCACAGGCCGGCCACCCGGTGCTATTGCTCGACAATCGTCCGGGCGCCGCGGCTCAGGCCATCGATGGCATTGACCGTCAACTGGGCAAACGGGTCGAGAAAGGCAAACTCTCGGCCGAGGCGCGGACCGCCACCATCGCCCGCCTGCAAGCCGTGGAAGCCATAGAAGTGCTGGCCGATTGCGAGCTGATCATCGAAGCCATCGTCGAGAATCTCGAGGTCAAGCGCGCCCTCTTCCGCCAGCTGGAAGGCATCTGCGGCGAGCACTGCCTGCTGGCGAGCAACACCTCTTCGTTGTCGATCACCAGCATCGCTGCGCAACTGAATCACCCGCAACGCCTGCTCGGCCTGCATTTTTTCAACCCGGCACCGGTCATGGCCCTGGTGGAAATCGTCTCGGGCCTGGCCAGTGATCCCGCATTGGCCGCGTGCCTGTATGACACCGCCAAAGCCTGGGGCAAAAAACCGGTGCACACCCGCTCGACGCCGGGTTTCATCGTCAACCGCGTGGCCCGTCCGTTCTACGCCGAAAGCCTGCGCCTGCTGCAGGAAAACGCGGCGGATTGCCCGACGCTGGATGCGCTGATGCGCGAGGCCGGTGGTTTTGCCATGGGCGCGTTCGAACTGACCGATCTGATCGGCCATGACGTCAATTACGCCGTGACCTGTTCGGTGTTCGACGCCTATTACGGCGACACTCGCTTCCTGCCTTCGCTGATCCAGAAAGAGCTGGTAGAGGCCGGGCGTCTCGGGCGCAAGAGCGGGCATGGCTTCTACCGCTATGCCGAAGGCGCGGAGCGTCCGCAGCCGACATCGATCAGCAGCGATTTTGCCGTTGAAACCTGCGTAGTCGAGGGCGATCTCGGCATCGCCAACACGTTGATCCCACGCTTGCGTGAACACAACGTCGAGGTCATTCAGCGCGACGGCCAGGGTTTGTTGCGCGTCGGCGACGCGGTGCTGGCCTTGAGCGACGGACGCATGGCCTGCCAGCGCGCCCGGGAAGACGGGCTGCGCAATCTGATCCTGCTCGATTTGGCCTTTGATTACGCCAAGGCCAGCCGCCTCGCGATCAGTTACGCGTCCGACATCGACCAATCGGCCCTCGAACACGCGGTCGCGCTGCTGCAACGGGCCGGGTTCACCGTCAGCCCACTCAGCGACAGCCCGGCCCTCGCGGTATTGCGCACCGTGGCGATGCTCGCCAACGAAGCGACCGACGCCGTGCTGAATTGCGTGGCCTCGGCCGCCGACATCGATCTGGCGATGCGTGCCGGGGTCAATTATCCGCAGGGCCCGCTAGCGTGGGCCGACGCCATCGGCCTCGCCCACATCCTGAAGGTGCTGGAAAACCTGCAAGCGAATTACGGCGAAGAACGCTATCGGCCGTCGCTGCTATTGCGTCGTCGCGTTGCACAAGGGAGGACGTTTCATGACTAACCATGAAGCCATGAACCTGGCCAGCAACTGCGCGCAAGCGATGCTCAAGCGCGACGCCGCCAGCCAGGCCATGGGCATGCGCCTGCTCTCCGCCGCACCGGGTTGCGCCCGCGTCGGCATGAGCGTGCGCGCCGACATGATCCAGGGCCATGGCACCTGCCATGGCGGTTACTTGTTCGCCCTCGCCGACTCGGCGTTTGCCTTTGCCTGCAACAGCTACAACGACGCCACCGTCGCCATCGGTTGCAGCATCGACTACATCGCCCCGGCGCGCCTGGGCGACACCTTGACCGCCGACTGCATCGAGCAAAGCCGCTCCGGTCGCACCGGCAACTACGACGTACGCATTGAAAACCAACAGGGCCAGCTGATCGCGCTGTTCCATGGCAAATCCTACAAAGTGCGCGGCACTGTGCTGACGCCGGAGACTCCGAATGAATGACGCCTTGATCATCGATGCGGTGCGGACCCCTATCGGCCGCTACGCCGGCGCCTTGAGCAGCGTGCGTGCCGACGACCTCGGTGCGGTGCCGCTGCGCGAACTGCTGCGCCGTCACCCGCAGGTCAACTGGAATGCCGTGGACGATGTGATCTACGGCTGCGCCAACCAGGCCGGCGAAGACAACCGCAACGTCGCACGCATGTCGGCGCTGCTGGCCGGGTTGCCGGTCAGCGTGCCGGGCACCACGCTCAACCGTTTGTGCGGTTCCGGACTGGATGCCATCGGCACGGCGGCGCGGGCGATTCGCTGTGGCGAAGCCGGTTTGATGCTGGTCGGCGGTGTCGAATCGATGTCCCGCGCACCGCTGGTGATGGGCAAGGCCGAGCAAGCGTTTTCCCGGGATGCGCAGGTCTACGACACCACCATCGGCTGGCGTTTCGTCAATCCGCTGATGAAGAAAACCTACGGCATCGACTCCATGCCGGAGACCGCCGAGAACGTTGCCGAACAGTTCAACATCTCCCGCGCCGACCAGGATGCTTTCGCCCTGCGCAGCCAGCAACGTGCCGGTGCGGCTCAGGCCAGCGGGCGCCTGGCCAAAGAAATCGTCGCGGTGGAAATCCCCCAGCGCAAAGGCCCGGCGAAAATCGTCGAGCATGACGAACACCCGCGCGGCGACACCACGCTTGAGCAATTGCAGAAGCTCGGCACGCCGTTTCGCGAAGGCGGCAGCATCACCGCTGGCAATGCCTCGGGAGTGAATGACGGCGCCTGCGCGCTGCTGCTGGCCAGCCCGGCAGTCGCCCAACGCCACGGGCTGAAGGCACGCGGCCGGGTGGTGGCGATGGCCACCGCCGGCGTCGAGCCCCGGATCATGGGCATTGGCCCGGTGCCGGCAACGCGCAAGGTACTGGAACTGGCTAACTTGAGCCTTGCCGACATGGACGTGATCGAACTCAACGAAGCGTTTGCCGCGCAAGGGCTGGCGGTGCTGCGTGAGCTGGGCATGAGCGACACCGACCCGCGGGTCAATCCCAACGGCGGCGCCATTGCCCTCGGTCACCCGCTGGGGATGAGCGGCGCACGGCTTGTGACCACCGCCCTGCATGAACTGGAAGAACGTCAGGGTCGCTACGCCTTATGCACCATGTGCATCGGCGTTGGCCAAGGCATCGCGCTGATCATCGAGCGCCTGTCCGACTAAAGAACCGCGATTCCCGAAGAGCCGAGAGGTATCCTTGGGGCATGCACTCTAAGCCCTTGTGCGAAAGGGCTGAAACACAAAAATAATTCGAGTGAAGTTATGAACATGCCAATTGCCAAAACCGTGCTTGATCCAGTGCTGGACCCGATTGAAACCGCCAGCATCGACGAACTCCGTCAGCACCAGCTGGATCGCCTGCGCTGGAGCCTGAAACACGCGTACAACAACGTGCCGCTGTACCGGCAACGCTTTGATGCGCTGGGCGTGCACCCGGACGACATCAAGTCTCTGGAAGACCTGGCGAAGTTTCCGTTCACCACCAAATCCGACCTGCGCGACAACTACCCCTACGGCATGTTCGCCGTGCCGATGCATGACGTGGTGCGCCTGCACGCGTCCAGCGGCACCACGGGCAAACCGACCGTTGTCGGCTACACCCAGAACGACATCGACACCTGGGCCAACGTGGTCGCGCGCTCGATCCGCGCTGCGGGCGGCCGCCGTGGTGACAAAGTGCACATTTCCTATGGCTACGGCCTGTTTACCGGTGGTCTGGGCGCGCACTACGGTGCCGAACGCCTGGGGTGCACGGTGATTCCGATGTCTGGCGGCCAGACGGAAAAACAAGTGCAACTGATCCGGGATTTCCAGCCGGACATCATCATGGTCACGCCGTCGTACATGCTCAACATCGCCGATGAAATCGAGCGTCAGGGCATCGACCCGCACAAACTGGCCCTGCGCCTGGGCATCTTCGGCGCCGAGCCGTGGACCGCCGAACTGCGCAGCGCCATCGAGAACCGTTTGGGCATTACTGCGCTGGACATCTATGGCCTCTCGGAAATCATGGGACCGGGTGTCGCCATGGAATGCGCGGAAACCAAGGACGGGCCGACGATCTGGGAGGACCACTTCTATCCGGAAATTATCGATCCGGTCACCGGTGAAGTGTTGCCGGATGGGCAGATGGGTGAGTTAGTGTTCACTTCCCTGAGCAAAGAAGCGCTGCCGATGATCCGCTATCGGACCCGCGACCTGACGCGCTTGCTGCCGGGGACTGCGCGGCCGATGCGACGGATCGACAAGATCACCGGGCGTAGCGATGACATGCTGATCATTCGCGGGGTCAATGTGTTCCCGACGCAGATCGAGGAGCAGGTGCTGAAAATCAAACAGCTTTCAGAGTGTTATGAGATTCACCTGTATCGCAACGGGAATCTGGACAGCGTGGATGTGCATGTCGAGCTGAAGGCTGAACATCAGCATCTGAGTGATGATCAGCAGAAGGCTGTCTGTGGCGAGTTGAGCCGGCATATCAAGACGTATATCGGGATCAGTTCGCGGATCGTTTTGCAGCCTCTGCATTCGATCAAGCGCTCTGAAGGCAAGGCTTGCCACGTGATGGATAAACGCCCGAAAGCATGACTGCTGCACCCTTTTAAGCCCCGCTTTTGCGGGGTTTTTTTTGCCCGCGCTTCCCTGTGGGAGCGAGCCTGCTCGTGAAAGCCGCCAACCTGGTCGTTGCGGATGCCCCCACCCTGTAAGAGCTGGCTTGCCAGCGATGGATTTTCAGGCCCCGCGTTTATTCGATGAAAACGCGTCATCGCTAACGCCCATCGCTGGCACGCCAGCTCCTACAGGTTTTGTGTTTATCCCGCACCCAATCAACCATTCATCTCAAAGCGATACAAAAAACAACACGACACTATATTTTATGTTTGATATTAATTTCCGTATCGCTTATAAAGTTCTCCATGCCATCAAACAGATTCACGGCGGGAGACCCTCCATGTACGCACAGCTCGTAGAAACCGGCGTCAAGCGCATCAAGGACCTGTCGGAAATGTCCGAACAGGAACGCGCCTTCCAGGAAAAAATCGATTCAGAAATCAAGATCGAAGCGAAAAACTGGATGCCAGATGCCTATCGCCAGACCCTGATCCGGCAGATTTCCCAGCACGCTCACTCCGAAATCGTCGGCATGCTGCCCGAAGGCAACTGGGTCACCCGCGCGCCAAGCCTCAAACGCAAACTGCAATTGATGGCGAAGATTCAGGACGAAGCCGGCCACGGCTTGTACCTCTACAGCGCCATGGAAACCCTCGGCGCCGACCGCGACGAAGAAATCGCCAAGCTGCACAGCGGCAAGGCCAAATACTCGAGCATCTTCAATTACCCGACGCTGAACTGGGCCGACATGGGCGCGGTGGGCTGGCTGGTGGATGGTGCGGCGATCGTCAATCAGGTGGTGTTGCAGCGCACTTCGTATGGCCCCTACTCCCGAGCCATGGTGCGCATCTGCAAGGAAGAAAGTTTCCACCAGCGCCAGGGCTACGAAATCCTCCTGACCATGATGCGCCACGGTAATCAGGCGCAAAAAGACATGGTCCAGGACGCGATCAACCGCCTGTGGTGGCCGTCGCTGATGATGTTCGGCCCGAGCGACGAACACTCGCCGAACAGCGCCCAATCCATGGCCTGGAAGATCAAGCGCCAGAGCAACGACGAACTGCGCCAGCGCTTCATCGACCAGACCATCCCGCAGCTGGAACTGCTGGCCTGCACCTGCCCCGATCCGGACCTGAAGTGGAACGCCGAACGTGGTCACTACGACTTCGGCGACATCCAGTGGAGCGAGTTCTACGAAGTGCTCAAGGGCAACGGTCCGTGCAACCAGGAACGCGTCGCCACCCGCCGCAAAGCCATTGAAGACGGTGCGTGGGTCCGCGAAGCCGCGGTCGCCCACGCTCGCAAAAAACAGAACAAGAACGCCGCCTGATCGGCCACCTGATGTGGAGTCACTGAAATGTCTGAATGGACCCTTTTTGAAGTGTTCGTGCGCAGCAAGCACGGCCTCAACCACAAGCACGTCGGCAGTGTGCATGCCGCCGACACCACCATGGCCATCGAGAACGCCCGCGAGCTCTACACCCGCCGCAGTGAAGGTGTGAGCCTGTGGGTGGTGCCTTCGGCGCTGATCACCGCCTCCTCCCCGGATGAAAAAGACCCGCTGTTCGATCCCTCGGACGACAAGGTCTATCGCCACGCCAGCTTCTACGAGCTGCCGGCCGAAGTCGGGCACATGTGAGGTCGACCATGAACACTAAGACTGATCTGATCGAATACCTGCTGCGCCTCGGCGACAGCGCCCTGATCCAGGGCCAGCGCCTGTGCCAATGGTGCGGCAAGGCGCCGGCACTGGAAGAAGAACTGGCGCTGATGAACGTCGGCCTCGACCTCGTTGGTCAGGCCCGCAACTGGCTGGACTACGCCGCCGAACTGCTGGACGACGGCCGCGACGCCGATCACCTGGCGTTCCGCCGCGATGAGCGCGCCTATCGCAACCTGTTGCTGGTGGAACAACCCAACGGCGACTACGCGGTGACCATCCTCAAGCAGTTCCTCTACGACGCCTGGCACCTGCAAGTGCTCAGCGGCCTGAGCCAATCCAGCGATGAACGTATCGCTGGGATCGCCGCCAAAGCGGTGAAGGAAGTCACCTATCACCTGCGTCGCTCCGGCGAGTGGGTCGAGCGTCTGGGTGACGGCACCGAGGAAAGCCACAAACGCATGCTCGCGGCCATCCCCGAGGTCTGGCGTTTCACCGTCGAACTGACCAGCGCCGATGACAGCGAACAACGTTTGTGCGATGCAGGCATCACCCCGGACGCGGCTCAAGTCGCTGCGGCGTGGCAAGCCAAGGTCAGCGCGATTTTCGCCAGCGCCATCCTGCCCGTGCCGGCCGTACCGAGCTATTTCTACCTGAATGCGCGCAAGGGTTTGCACACCGAACACCTAGGCATTTTGCTGGCCGAGATGCAGTTCCTGCCCCGAGCGTACCCCGATGCAACCTGGTGAGCTGATCGCCAGCGACCAGGGCGCACGGCCGGCACAACCGACCGACCTGGCCGCCGCGTGGGCGACCTTGGCGCAGGTCATGGACCCGGAAGTGCCGGTGGTCAGCGTGGTCGACCTCGGCATCGTTCGCGATCTTGACTGGCAGGCCGGGCACTTACACGTGGTGGTCACGCCGACCTACTCCGGCTGCCCCGCCACCGAAGTGATCGAAGGTGATATCCGTGAGGCACTGGAACTGGCCGGGTTCAAGGCGCCGCAACTGGAGCGCAAATTGACCCCGGCCTGGACCACCGACTGGATCACCGACGCTGGCCGCGAACGCCTGCGCGCCTACGGCATCGCACCACCCGACGGCAGCACCAGCAAGCGCAGCCTGCTCGGCGAAAGCCCGGTGATCGTCTGCCCGCAATGCGGCAGCGCGCACACCGAAGTGCTCAGCGAATTCGGTTCCACCGCGTGCAAGGCCTTGTACCGCTGCGTCGATTGCCGCGAACCGTTCGACTATTTCAAGTGCATCTGAGCGGCGATCGGCCGTCTCAGCTGGAGAACAATAATGAGCAAATTTCACAGCCTGACCATCAAGGACGTGCGCGCCGAGACCCGTGACGCGGTGTCCATCGCCTTCGAGATTCCGCAGCACCTGCAAGACAGTTTTCACTTCACCCAGGGCCAGCACCTGGTGATGCGCACCCAGATGGACGGCGAAGAAGTACGCCGCTCCTACTCGATCTGCACCGGGGTCAACGACGGTGAGCTGCGCATCGCCATCAAGCGTGTGGCGGGCGGGCGTTTTTCCGCGTTTGCCAATGAGCAGTTGAAGGCCGGGCACAGCCTGGAAGTGATGCCGCCGGCCGGGCACTTTCATGTCGACCTCGACCCGGCGCGCCATGGCAATTACCTGGCCGTGGCGGCAGGCAGCGGCATTACGCCGATCCTGTCGATCATCAAGACCACCCTGCAAACCGAGCCGCACAGCCGCGTCACCCTGCTGTATGGCAACCGCTCCAGCTCTGGCGCGTTGTTTCGCGAACAGCTGGAAGATCTGAAAAACCGTTATTTGCAGCGCTTGAACCTGATCTTCGTGTTCAGCCGCGAGCAGCAGGATGTCGACCTGTACAACGGCCGGATCAACGCCGAAAAATGCGAGCAGCTGTTCAGCCGATGGCTCGACGTCAAGACGCTGGACGCCGCCTTCATCTGCGGCCCGCAGGAGATGACAGAAACCGTGCGCGACAGCCTCAAGGCCAAGGGCATGGCGCCGGACCGGATTCACTTCGAACTGTTCGCTGCCGCCGGCAGCCAGCAGAAACGCGAAGCCCGTGAAGCAGCGCGCCAGGTGGATGCCGCCATCAGCCAGATCACCGTGATCAGCGATGGCCGCGCGCTGGCATTCGACCTGCCACGCAACAGCCAGAGCATTCTCGACGCCGGCAACGCCCAGGGCGCCGAACTGCCCTACTCGTGCAAGGCCGGCGTGTGCTCGACCTGCAAGTGCAAGGTCATCGAAGGCGAAGTGGAAATGGACAGCAACCACGCGCTGGAAGATTACGAAGTCGCGGCCGGGTACGTGCTGTCGTGCCAAGCGTTCCCGATCAGCGACAAAGTCGTCCTCGACTTCGATCAGCTCTGAAAACAACACAAAACCTGTAGGAGCGAGCCTGCTCGCGATGGTCGTCAACGAAGACGCGTTTTTCCTGGATTAACGCGTCGCCCCGACGTTTTTCGCGAGCAGGCTCGCCCCTACAGGGTCGCACCACAGAATTTGCTTCACCCCACAACAAAAACAACAACACAGAGAGCGCGCCATGACCCCCACAGACGTAGAACTCATCCGCCAGCACCCCGACTTCATCCAGCTGGTCCGCCGTAAACAGAACCTCTATTGGTCGCTGTCGCTGATCATGCTGGTGATCTATTTCGGCTTCGTGTTGCTGGTGGCGTTTTCCCCCGCCACCCTCGGCCAATCCCTGAGCGGCGGCGTAACCAGCGTGGGCATGCTGGTCGGCGTGGTCATCGTGGTACTGGCATTCGCGCTGACCGGTTTCTACGTCTATCGCGCCAACAACGTGATCGACCCGCTCAACGAAAAACTGAAGCAGGAGTGCGCCCAATGAGCCGGCTTCTAGCGTTTTTCCTGCTGCCCCTGGCCTGTGTCGCTGACTTCGCGGCAGCGGCCGACGGCGCGTCCCGCCCACTGAACTGGAACGCCATCGGCATGTTCCTGGTGTTCGTCCTGTTCACCCTCGGCGTCACGCGCTGGGCCGCGTTGCGCACCCGTTCCGCCAGCGACTTCTACACCGCGGGCGGTGGCATGACCGGTTTCCAGAACGGTCTGGCGATTGCCGGCGACATGATCTCCGCGGCGTCCTTCCTCGGCATCTCGGCGATGATGTTCCTTAATGGCTATGACGGCTTGCTCTACGCCTTGGGCGTACTAGCGGGCTGGCCGATCATTCTATTCCTGATCGCCGAACGCCTGCGCAACCTCGGTAAATATACCTTTGCCGACGTGGTCTCCTATCGCCTGGAACAAACCCCGGTGCGCCTGACCTCGGCCTTCGGTACCTTGACCGTGGCCCTGATGTACCTGGTGGCGCAGATGGTGGGTGCTGGCAAGTTGATCGAGTTGCTGTTCGGTATCGACTACCTCTACGCAGTGATGCTGGTCGGCGTGTTGATGGTGTTCTACGTGACCTTCGGCGGCATGCTCGCCACCACGTGGGTGCAGATCATCAAAGCGGTGATGCTGCTGTTCGGCACCACTTTCATGGCCTTCATGGTGCTCAAGCATTTCGGTTTCAGCACCGAAGCGATGTTCGCCGGCGCCACCGCCGTGCATGCCAAAGGCAACGCCATCATGGCGCCTGGCGGTTTGCTGTCGAACCCGATCGATGCGATCTCGCTGGGGCTGGGCATGATGTTCGGCACCGCCGGCCTGCCACATATCCTGATGCGTTTCTTCACCGTCAGCGATGCCAAGGAAGCGCGCAAAAGCGTATTCTACGCCACCGGTTTCATCGGCTATTTCTACCTGCTGCTGATTATCGTCGGCTTCGGCGCAATCGTCATGGTCGGCACCGATCCAGCGTTCCGTGATGCCAGCGGCGCAATCATCGGCGGCGGCAACATGATCGCTGTGCACCTGGCGCAAGCCGTCGGCGGCAACCTGTTCCTCGGCTTCATCTCGGCGGTGGCGTTCGCGACCATTCTGGCGGTGGTCGCCGGGTTGGCGTTGTCCGGCGCGTCGGCGGTGTCCCACGATTTGTATGCCTGTGTGATGCGCAAGGGCCAAGCCAGCGAGCAGCAGGAAATACGCGTCTCACGGATTGCCACGCTGTGCATCGGCGTGCTGGCGATCATCCTAGGCCTGTTGTTCGAATCGCAGAACATTGCCTTCCTCTCCGGGCTGGTCTTGGCCATTGCCGCGTCGGTGAATTTCCCGGTGCTGTTCCTCTCGATGTACTGGAAAGGCCTGACTACTCGCGGCGCGGTCACCGGCAGTCTGGCCGGGCTGACTTCGGCGATTGTCTTGCTGGTGCTGAGCCCGGCGGTGTGGGTCAACGTGCTGCATCACGACAAAGCCCTGTTCCCCTACTCCAACCCGGCGCTGTTCTCCATGAGCCTGGCGTTTTTAAGCGCCTGGGTGTTTTCCGTCACCGATACCTCGCCCCGCGCAGCCCTTGAGCGTGGCCGTTATCTGGCGCAGTTCATCCGTTCGATGACTGGCATCGGTGCCTCCGGCGCCAGCAAGCACTAAACAACGATCGATCTGATGGCAGGGAATAAAAATAATGAAGCCCGCACGTACCGCACCCTACGAATCACTGTTTTCGTTGGCCGCCGCATTGAGTCTGCCCATGGTCGCACCCTGCGCCATGGCCGACTTCATCGACGACAGCAAGGCCCGTATTGAAATGCGCAACCACTACATCAATCGCGATTTCCGTCAGGAAAACGCGCCGCAATCCAAGGCCGAGGAATGGGCGCAGGGCTTCACTGCGCGCGTCGAGTCGGGGTTCACCGATGGCACCTTCGGCTTCGGTCTCGACGCGCTGGGGGAGCTTGGATTGAAACTTGATTCCAGCGCGGATCGCCGTGGCACCGGGTTGTTGCCGTTTGGCCCGAACAGCCATGAACCGGCTGACGAGTTCAGCCAGCTGGGGCTGACCGGCAAGCTGCGGGTATCCAAAAGCGTGTTGAAGCTCGGCACCCTGCAACCCTTGCTGCCGGTGGCGACCTACAACGACACCCGCCTGCTGGGTTCTACTTTTGAGGGCGGCTTGCTGACCAGCCAGGAAATCGGTGGCCTGACGGTCAATGCCGGGCGCCTGACCAAGGCCAACCTGCGGGACTCTTCCAGCAACGATGACATCGGCTTCGGCGCCACCAGCAGCAATCACTTCGACTTCGCTGGCGGCAGCTACGCTTTCAGTCCGCAACTGAACCTGAGCTACTACTACGGCAAGCTCGATCAGATCTATCGCCAGCAGTTCGTCGGGCTGGTGCACACCCAGCCGCTGGGCAACGGTTTCAACCTGCGCAGCGACATTCGCTATTTCGACAGCCGCGGCGATGGCGCCGAGCGTGCCGGGCGCATCGACAACCGCAACTTCAACAGCATGTTCACCGTGTCCCACGGTGCCCATAAGGTCAGTGCCACGTACCAGCAGTTGTCCGGCGACAGCGCCTTTCCGTTCCTCAACGGCGGCGATCCGTACGTGGTCAACCTGGTGACCTTCAACACCTACACCCGCGCCGACGAGGACTCCTGGCAGTTGCGTTACGACTATGACTTCGCGGCGCAAGGCATCCCCGGCCTGACCTTCATGACCCGCTACACCGACGGCCGCCACGTCAAGGCCGGTAGCGTCGATAACGGCCGCGAAACGGAACGCGACACCGACATCAGTTACGTGATCCAGAGCGGCGTGTTCAAGGACGTCAGCCTGCGCTGGCGCAACGTGACCTTCCGCTCCGGCAATGGCTTGACCACCGACCTCGATGAGAACCGGCTGATTGTCGGTTACACCCTGGCACTTTGGTAATCCCTGAATGGCGCGGTCACGGTCGCGCCAACACTTTTCATACATTGGAGGAATCGTGATGCCTCACGCCCCTACCCTGCAGAGTTTCATCGCCGGTCGCTGGATCGGCCAACACGGCGCCCAGGTCCTGCGCAGCGCCATCGACGGCCATGAGATTGCGCGCACCCACGAAGAGCGTCCAGACCTTGCCGAAGCCATCGAGCACGGTCGCCGCCAGGGCGTCAGCGGGCTGATGGCGCTGGACTTCCAGCAACGGACCCAGCGTCTCAAGGCCCTGGCCTTGTACCTGAGCGAACGCAAGGAACAGCTCTACGCGATCTCGCACCACAGCGGCGCCACCCGTGCAGACAGCTGGATCGACATCGAAGGCGGCAACAGCACGTTGTTCACCTACGCCAGCCTCGGCTCGCGGGAATTGCCGTCGGGCAACATCGTCCACGAAGGCCCGGCGATGCAGCTGAGCAAACTCGGTACCTTCGCCGGCACGCATATTCTGGTGCCACGCGGCGGTCTGGCCGTGCACATCAACGCCTTCAACTTCCCGATCTGGGGCATGCTGGAAAAATTCGCTCCGAGCTTTCTCGCCGGCATGCCATGCATCGTCAAACCGGCCAGCGCCACCAGCTACCTGACCGAAGCCGTGGTGCGGCTGATGGACGAATCCGGTTTGCTCCCGGCGGGCAGCCTGCAATTGATCATCGGCAGCACCGGTGACTTGCTCGATCGCCTGCAAGGCCAGGACGTGGTGACCTTTACCGGTTCCGCCGACACCGCTGCCAAGCTGCGCGTCAACCCGAACCTGATCCGCAACTCGGTTCCGTTCAACGCCGAGGCCGACTCGCTGAACTGCGCCATCCTCGCCCCGGACGTGACCCCGGACGACGAAGAGTTCGAGCTGTTCATCAAGGAAGTCGCTCGCGAGATGACCACCAAGGCCGGGCAGAAATGCACCGCCATCCGCCGCGCGATTGTCCCGGCCAAACACATCGATGCGGTCGCCACTCGCTTGCGCGATCGACTGAAAAAAGTCGTGGTCGGTGACCCGTCGGTGGAAGGCGTGCGCATGGGCCCGCTGGCCTCCCACGATCAGCAAAAAGACGTCGCCGAGCGTCTGGAAAGCCTGTTGCAGAGCAGCGACCTGCTGTTCGGCGCCCGCGACGGTTTCGAACCGCGCGGTGAAAACGTCAGCCAGGGTGCGTTCTTCGCACCGACCCTGTTGCAGGCCCGCGACCCACACTCCGAAGGTGGCGCTCACGACATCGAAGCGTTCGGCCCGGTCAGCACCCTGATGGCCTACGACGACCTCGATGAAGCACTGGTCCTGGCCGCTCGCGGTAAGGGCAGTCTGGTGGCCAGTCTGATTACCAAGGATCCACAAATCGCCGCCAAGGCCATCCCGGTCGCGGCGGCATGGCACGGACGCTTGCTGGTGCTGGATCGCGAATCCGCCGCCGAATCCACCGGCCACGGCTCGCCCCTGCCACAACTCAAGCACGGCGGCCCGGGTCGTGCCGGCGGTGGTGAAGAACTCGGCGGCCTGCGTGCGGTGAAACACTACCTGCAACGCGCAGCAGTCCAAGGCTCGCCGACCATGCTAGCCGCCGTCACCGGCGAATACGTGCGCGGCGCCAAGGTCATCGAAACCGAAGTGCACCCGTTCCGCCGCTTCTTCCAGGATTTGCAGATCGGCGAATCGCTACTCACCCACCGTCGCACTGTGACTGAGGCTGATCTGGTGAACTTCGGCTGCCTGTCCGGCGATCATTTCTACATGCACTTCGACGACATCGCCGCCAAGGAATCGCAATTCGGCAAACGCATCGCCCACGGTTACTTCGTGCTGTCGGCGGCGGCCGGCCTGTTCGTGTCCCCGGCGCCCGGCCCGGTACTGGCCAACTACGGCCTCGACACTCTGCGCTTCATCAACCCGGTCGGCATCGGCGACACCATCCAGGCGCGCCTGACCTGCAAGCGCAAAATCGACCAGGGCAAAAAGAGCCCGCAAGGCATTCCGCAAGGCGTGGTGGCGTGGGATGTGGAAGTCACCAATCAGCTGGGCGAACTGGTCGCCAGTTACGACATTTTGACGTTGGTGGTGAAGCGCGAGGAGTAATCGGACCCAAAAGCGTTTAGCGGTCAAGCCTGCTTCTGAGGTCCGCAGGCTTGACCACGACTTCAGCTTCATCGCCAGCCAGCAAGGCATGTTCGCCTATACCGGGCTAAATCCGAAACAGATCCGTCGGTTGAAGGAGATGCATGGCATCTATGCCTTAGATAGTGGACGTATCTGCGTAACCGGCCTGAACTCTAACAATTTGCATCATGTGTGTGATGCGTTCTCCGAAGTCAACTGCTTGACTTAACCTACAAAAAAAGAGGTGCTTGTATGAAAAGTATTATCTCTACCACTCTGCTTACGGGGTGCTTAAACGGGAAGTTACTCAAATGGCCAACAACATCAAAAACGAAGTTCAGGAAAGCGGCATGGTCGAACAAGTGCAAAAGGTTGAACTCGCCGACTTGGCGGCTGCTTTCGACCTGCCTGCGACGCGCTTACAGAGAGAGCTATCACTCCTAGGCTGGGGCATGATTGTCAATGAGGCCACCCGCTTGGCGCATGCGGATGACTTTGATCAAAACGTTGGACAGCGGCGGATTTTAAAGAGCCTCAAAGACCTCGATGTAACCCCAACCTGGGCGCATTTCGTGGAAGCCGCGAAGGAGTTTCTCCCGCATCTCGCTTCGCGTGCGCCTGGGAACCCAACGAGCCCGCCTGACCGACTGGTCGGTTATGTCTATGTCTTGTTCGATGGGATGACAGGACTCAGCAAGATCGGACATACCAAGACGGCAGGTCGTCGCCAGCGCGCACAGATGAGCGGCCATGGGAGCGTGCTAGTCAATGTAGTCAATGCCAAGGTTGCAGACTGCCTTGCGGCGGAGACGAAGTGTCACGAGCATTTTGCTCAGTACCGCACAAACGGTGAGTGGTTCAGTGCGAAACTCGAAGACATTATTCAGTATGTTGACGCCGAGCTGGATTGGCTGGAGATCGACTTCGAGAATCAGGCGAGGCTTGGGCAATACATCCTTCACTGCCAATCCGGTAATAGAGAAGAAGCAAAGGCGGTGCTGATGGAGGGGCGAAGAAAACACACACGTCTCAAGCCTACCAGCAGCGTGTAGTCCGCATTTATAAGCAAAAGCGAAATTGCGGGCTCAAGTGAGTCCTCACTACGATCACGTAGAATCCCGCCTAGGTATCCGGGTGACTCTCGCGAAACTGCTCCAGACGCGGCATCAACCACCGCAGGCCGAAACTGGGCGATGAGTGCAAGCGCAGGCAATCGAGGCTGACGTCACAGGTAGCGCGCTCGGTGGCCACGGCGGGGCTGTGCAGGATGCCGGACACCTCCGTCAAGCGATGCACACTACTTTCAGTTGTAGCCAGGTTCGCCGGCGATTCTGTCGTATGCTTGCACTGATCACCCAAGGTCACAATGTCGTCATAACTAAGAACAGGCGAGAAATGTGCCGGTTGATGGGGGCGGGAGCGGAGGCGGAGGCGAATCCGTAACAAAAATATCCGCAACTACAAATGTCGGTCATTTCCGGTCAGTCGTGCCGGACACGCACTCGCCTGTGCAAGTATGAGTCACACCATGCTCCTTTTAAGTTGCGCCCCCCAAGCTAGGGCCTGAAGGACGCGGCAAACTTGCTTAGCGCCTATCTCCGTTTCACAGAGCATGATCGGTGCAGATCCACCTAGGGCTTTATTCGGAGTCGACATCCAATGTGTGGCGGTCAGTTGAGCCTCAAAGATCTCCTCAAACATCGGCCGTAGCGCAGTAAGAAATAATCGCCACGCAGTCATTTTGGATCATGCGGGTGACGCCGCCACTCACCGAACGGCGCATCGGCGTCCACACACCGCATGGCGGTGTGCACATCGTACCAGCCAACATAAGCGCCCCACGGAACTCCGATCAACACCTTCAAAACCAAGTGCACCCAGATCGAGTTCATCGACGAAAACGTCGATCACCTGTACTGGTTTTTCTTCGGCAACGTAATCATCCAGGCACCTCGGCACCAAGGCGACCTGCGTCCGAGCCTCACCTTAATGAATCACTTCATGATCATCCCCACCATGATCTAGACGATCAGAAGATTGAGCAGTTTCAGACGTTTTCACACAGCGTGGGTCGGAAGTTGCCTACCGTGATGGGCTGCTACCAGTCTTCAGTTGAGGAGCAAAAAACGGGGCCAAATACACCTATCCCTAATTTTTTCGCTTGCTCTTCAATTCGGCCAGCCTGGAGAACATCATGTTTAGTCGGAAAGTGGCGTAAAAGGAATTGAGCGTTTTGTCTAATGCGTTCGGGCACTTCTGTGTCGCGAGCAAGTTCCGTCAGGAAAGCATGAGTTTGTGCGACAGACCTGCTCCGTTCAAATGGCATCGTCATTTAAGCCTCCACGCGTTGAGGTCGTCAGTCCAATACAAGGCGACCAGATTCGGTCATCTATAGTCGCTCTATAATCGCTCTATAATCGCTCTATAATTCCCTATAAACCTTATTCGTAAGCGTCCGCCAACACACCTTTCTGACGCCTGTGGGGGTCTAATGGGCAGATCAGAAACGCGTGTTCGAAACGCAGCTTCAAAGCTCAAGCTTCCTGGACTTACCCGTCTCTATCCTTTCGAGCAGCATCGACAGTACTTCGGTGGCAGCCCCCATCAGCATGAACTCCCTCGGTTCACCCATTGCAACGTCGACCTTGTTCACATGAATGACCGAAGCTCCAGACGCCAACGCAAGGTCGGGAAGGCCTGCGGCAGGCATGACGATCCCGGAGGTGCCGACTGAGATCAGCAGATCGCAATCCTTCACCAGGTTTACTGCAGTCTTCCAAGGCAGGGCTGGTAAATCCTCTCCATACCAGACCACCGCAGGACGCATTTTGCCGTTACAACGCTGACACCTAGGAGGCTCGATCAGAGCGCCTTCATCCGGCACTACTGATTGATCTGGTGACACAACCGCAGGCCGATGGCAGGCGAAGCACTTGGGCATTGCCAAACTGCCATGCAAATGCACCACATTTAACGAGCCCGCTCGCTCATGGAGGTCGTCAATATTCTGGGTAATAACAGAAACCTGGCGTTGTGAGTTAGCCATGCGCGGTATCACAAGATGTGCGGCATTGGGCTTTGCTTGAGCAACACGGAGGCGCCGCCACAGATACCATCCCCATACCAATGCTGGGTTTTCTCGAAAGGCCTTGGCCGTCTCTAAATCCCTTGGATCGTATCCTGCCCAGATTCCAGAAAGTTTTTCGCGGTACGTGGGAATGCCGCTATCGGCGGAGATGCCAGCGCCGGTGAAAAAGACCACCTTGCTGGCCTTCTGCAGTGCGTCTACAGCTTGCTCTATGACCGTCATGGTACCAATCTTCCCGCTTTACGCTTCAAGGAGCTGCGGCTGAGCATTATGGATGCGTATGGCGCGCGCCCCTGCGTTGTGTTGATATCGGATGTGTTGAGTACATGGCCGTAAATTTAAACGGATCACCATTTGAACAAAGACCGCAAGCTGTCGGCAGACTCCGGCGTCGAACAGATATTGGTCGCCAAATGATGGGCCACAGACAGGTTAATCGATGCGGTGTACGCCGCCGATCGAGCGAGCCTGGAACTGGCCGCCAAATCGGTCAAAGCGGTCTAGCGCGAAGCTGCTCCCATTCCCAGGCTTAGCCGATTTGCCAATCTCAGCAATGGGGCTGAGGAAAACCGGAACGACAAGAGCGACCAATCCGATTACACCGCTCTACAGTGGCTACTCATGACGTCTGGTTAAGCCCAGGTTTTGAAAAACGATTCACGCGAGCTACCCATCCCAGCCTCAGTTGCTTTCCACAAGCAGCCACTGCCAGCTAATTCCATCGGAGGCCGCCACGCCCTGCTACGCTTTTCTCTTCACGGAGAAAACACCATGCCCACCTCAGACCTGCTGCCTTCCTTGTTGTCCAAACTCAATGAAAACCAACTCGCCCTGGAAGCTGCCATCCTGGAACTTTCAAACTGGGTAGAGCAGCGTGGTGCGGTTGAAGTCGCGGATAACGTACGCGGCGCCCTGGTGGCGATCGACCGAAATGAAGAATTCATCAAGATGACCCTCGCGGTAATGATGACGCCGGAGTGAAGCTCTGACGCGAGCTGTACCCCACAAAACGCCACAACGGGGGAGTGAATTACCCCCTTCATCACCGCCGGAGACGTGAGGGCACTATCTGTCGATCCGCTTTTGTCACTGTCAGGACTGCTGACTTACGGTTTTCGACGACGAGTGTCGCCAGGCGGGAGATCGGGACCTACTCCCGCCAACGGGCCGGATGGCTCCACGCTTTCATCGCGATGGCGCAGGTTATTGACCAGCCGCTCATCGAGTGCGCCGAATCCCAAAGTCGTTTCTTCCGCCTCTGGCTCAACGTCCTCGCCGTCCTCGCCGTCCTCGCCGTCCGGGGCCAAGCAACCAGGGCTGAGCAAATAATGCGAAAGCAGTTTGTGGTGGGGATATCGATTCTGAAAAAGCTGTAACAACCCATTGAAAATTTCTTCCCCGGTGGGTGTCCCGGCAACCCGCCGAATTACGAACTCGGCGATGGCCAGGCGCACCTCGAGCTCACTCGAGTTGAGCGGAAGCTCCTCTGCGGTTTCTTCAAACCATTGGTAACTACCGTATCTCAGAGGCTGATCAGACATCTTGGGACACCCGCCGCGAGTGGAACTCCGTGATGAGCAAGACCGTACACCAACGTCCGGCCAATCGTTATCAGGTGGCCGTCATTAGATCAATGCGGCAGCGAAGTCCAACATACTTCAAGCGTGAGGCCAATGAAACCACCGGAATCCTGTGTACGCCCGCGGGAGGGTAGCGGCAGTACATACGGCAACAAGCGCCACGATGACCGAGTCGAAGTTAGTCGCCAGAGTGGACGCTCCTGCCAGGCCACTCCTCAGCCATTCAACCGCCGAGGCCTCCTTTGGGTCTGGCCCAGCTCAAGGCTCGACCACCTCCTCCCATGACGCATTCGGCTGCCACTTCAGCTCGAAGCAGGCATTAAACGACGAGGAGCGGCAACTCCAGATGGCGAAAAAGCCGTGAGAGCGTGCTGCTTCAGCATCCGTCGACCACCTATTCACTGCGCGGCGGAAAGACAGCGGCATACTTTTGCAAGGTGTCGTATTAGTATATGTAACTAATCGTCTGCCGATGCTGGAGTATTAAACGTCCAATCGGCATCAAAACTCATTAAAAGTTAACCCCAGGTTATAAGTATGCACGTCACTGAGACGAATAAGCGCGAGAGGCTACGCCCTCAATAGTCGCTGGTTACCCGTTAAATGATACTAAACTGCGACTAAATTCCCGATAAACGGTCATCACCTTGGGTAACTTTGAATTACCCCGTGTCAGTAACTTTGAAAAACAGATGTGTGATTGCCGCCTTTGTACAGCGTAACTACATGCTACGTAATACAGTACAAAATAATACGCTGCACGGCATAATGACATCACTAAGCCGTAATGCGAAAATCGAGCATGTCGCAGAACTACCGCAAGTCCAATAGAATAAAGATATATGCGTCGGCATATTAATTGAATCCAAACAATACAACTACATTAAATACTTGCCATATTAACGACAGATAAATAGATGGCACTTCGCACGTTGCTAAACCATTGCTACTCTCGACTAATTGAAACAAAGTAGTGCGCGTAGCTGCTGACTAGATACCGACCTCAAGCTTCCAATGCCTCTCAAAAAGCACAGCACACACAACTGCTGGGCACGGCAGATCAATGCGCATTAATATTTAGGACTTGCCCCCAAACGATAAAGCCAAAACGGAATATATAGCGGCGTTACAAATATAAAGAAACCGGGCAGCGGCCTTATCAAACTTCGATGAGAAAGAAACACTAACCCCCTCCCCATGGCCATAGAGCCATAGAGCCATAGAGCCATAGAGCGCAGCGCACGACGACTTACAAGTAGTTTCCAGTGCGCACGTCCATAACAAACAGAAGCTATAATTCCCATCTAGCCAGAGGCTTCATACCCCCCTAACAACTCTAGAGAAAATGATTAACGGGTATGCATGACGATAAAAAACTCACGGTATTGAAAAAATACAAGCGACAACCAAAAACATATATATCCACCGAGGGGCGAGTTTTTGTCAGCCACAAAAATAGCCAGACAGTGAGCAAAATTCGATATGTGTTTAACTCGCTAAGCTCCGACATTTATAACATGGGAACCGGCAAAGAAAACATCTGCAAAAACTAACTCCTGGAAGAATCTCTCACCACGGGGGTACCGGGCGCACAGGTTGCATTCGCCCCCTTGATTGATCCGAACAAAACACGTCAACGATTGCCAAGAGCTGCCCGCCCCAGCGGAACAAGGTCAGATCGCCCTTAAACATTTGCCCGAACGAAGCCGCACATAAGAAGGTCCAGCAACGCTGCCGAACATGTGCCACTACTCCCTTGGAAGAGTGTCAACACCCTGGCGAAACGCTCGAGATGGGAGATCGGATGGATGTACGTGTAATTTCGAAATATTAGAACTAATTTACCAACCAAGGTAAATTTTTTACCAACTAAGGTAAACATCAATTGACGCAACAGCTTCTATTGATTACATATTTAACCCACTCGCACCATTCATCGCTTACTTCTAGAAAAATCAAACAATGAGGTTTATTTTTACCCTAGCGCTCACACCAAAAATGGCTCCCAAAAATAGAATCACCTTGCCACCATATGAGCCACCGAGCATCCGTATTCTTCGCTTGGAGTAGCAATAATAATTTTTATCAATTAGAGACTTTCATAAGCTCAATCGATTTACCGCTCTTTTCCAGAGAGCAGCAGTTAACAACAAATAGGATTTATTCAATTTATTAACTAGACGGCTTCGAAGAACATTTGAAATTTTATGTAAACTCTGTGGAATAGGCCCGCCGATCAACCACAACCAGGACAAACAAGGAGGTGTTTGATGCATACTTTACAAACCCTCAACGAATTACCGAAGAAGTTTTACCTTGGTAAACATACTGTTTATTTCCCCTCTCAGAAGAACCAGAGACAAATCGTTTGCGATAGCATGCTGGAGGCCGATTATTGCATTCTCCTTGAGTTTGACCCTATAGTGGAATGCTATAATGCTCGTCCCGGCGCGTTTAAAATATGCGTCAATGAGAAAACTCAAGACTACATACCTGATTTTCTAGTAGAGACTTCCGAATCACTATATTACACCGAAGTCAAAGCAAACTTCGAAAAGCTTTCTAGCCGAGTCAAGACCAAACTGGGTGCAGCCAGTCACTACTTCAGTAGCAGGGGTCACTCATTAAGATTTGCCGACGAAAACACCATTCGTAAAGGCGAAATATTGAGAAACTTAAAGTTCTTGTATCTTCACTCTTTTAACGTTGGCAAAGATGAACTCGGCGACTGCGCTAGACAACTCGAAGCGGTCACTTATCCGATTAGGCTGGGAGATCTGTTTGCAATGGGTAACAGACCAAGCGCCCGCTCCACTTACAAAGCAATGTTCGACCAAAGTTTGACTTTCAACTTAAACAAACGGATAACATTGAACACCCTACTTGAGGGTCGAAAAGATGGACACAACCACTCCGAAAATTGGTGCACAATATACACTGGACAGCCAAGTGTATGAAATTATTTCGATTGTAGATAATACGATCTCTCTGTGCTCGCTAATTCATCACTATCACCGTTATCTTGACTTTGACTCATTTGCCACGATGGAACAGAAAGGAGTCTTAGTCCAACACCAACGAGCGCCCGCTGATTTGAGCGAGGCCTCACAATTAGTTTCGTTACCAGCCAAACAACAGGAGCATTTCAGATATCGCCTTAAGTACATTGAAGCGTGTAACAAAGTATTGAAAGGTCGCTTACCAAAAGATGCCACCAAGGCATTGATAGGACGTATAGCTGATAAAATTGGCGACCTGCACGCCCCCAGCGTCTCAACAGTGTGGAGGTGGACTCACAAATACCGCATGAGTAATCGAAACCCCTTTTCATTACTCAAACGCTATGACTCAAAACGAGCGAAACGAACTCCCCACCTTGTGGAAGAACTCATTACCCACTACATCAAAACCTCTTACCTGCAACGAGAATGCCCTACCGTAACGCACTCATATAAATTGTTAGAGGCACATATAACAGTTGAAAATAACCGCCGATCCAACCTTGGAAATTTAGCTCTAGAAATTCCGTCGTATGCAACTTTTAGACGTAGAATATTAGCGATGGACCGCTTTCTAGTGACCCGTAAACGACAGGGCTTGAAAGCTGCGCAGCGGCTCCATAAGTTCGGCGGGCATTTATATGTCGATAATGATCTGAACGCCAACGTTCAATATGACACCTTGACCATGAATGTTAATGTAATCGATCAGCAAGGTAGCTGTATCGGTCGTCCTATCTTATCAGCGTTATTCAACCCTGCATGTCGAGAGTGCCCTGGTTATGATATAGACATAGGTGCGCCCTGCGCGGAAAAAACCATTCGGGCGGCGATCCGCGCAATTATTAGGAACGGTAAATATGCGAGTGTCACTACCGATCGCGGCTCGGAGGTTTTTAACAACTGGGTCCAAAATACGTTCAATACGCTAGGTATTGTTATCGATTATGTCCCCGTAGGGGATCCCGATGCCAAGGCGTTCATCGAACGCTTTTTTGGCACAGTTAATACGAGTTTTTGCAACAACCTGCCAGGCACCACTAAAAGTAGCCACCTCACGCTAGGTGACTATCCCTCCGAAGATCGCGCCTGCATGACACTTCACGAACTGCGCAGCGCCTTTGAAGCGTGGCTGGAGGTATATCACAACACCTATCATGAGGGTCTAGGTACCAGCCCTGCAAAAAAACGCGAAGAATTGGAAAAGCTGTCTCCACCCGCTGAGCGCTATTCTGCAGACGATCTTCAACAACTGTGCTTAAGCACGTGGCGGTTAAGAATCTCTCGAGGCAGGGTGCAATCAAAACACTTGTTTTGGACAGGGCCTGGCTTACCCGAAGTTGCCGAGCGGCTGTCGGCTCAACAAAAAGCCTTTGTTTATTTTAATCCCTGCGATCTTGGCACAGTCTGGGTGGCCCATCCCGATACTCCTAAAGATTGGCACCCGGCATACGCGACCCGCAGTGGCTATCAGAATGGTTTAACCCTCTCCGATCATGAACGAGTCTTGCAGGCATTCAAAGATGAAAAACGAGATTTTGATGGCAGTAAAGCCTCCCAGAAAATGTATGAACTTAACCAGTTGATAGAATCTTACAAAGGTAAGTCGCGCAAAGAAAAAACCGCACTAAAAAAACGGACTCCACCATCGCTACCATCACAACGTCCACTAACCATAGTTGACTCTACAGACTACCCCACATTTTTTCTAAAGGGTGGTTCCAATGAACAGTGAAGCGCAAGCAAAACTATTGCGTTTTAAATCTTTCACAATTGCACACCCGCAATTTCGAGAGGCATTGAATACAATTAACCGTTCAATACAAGCTACCAAACTTAGGGGTGAACCAAGCTGCGCATTGTTACTTGGCGAACCAGGCACAGGTAAAACCCGTGTTTGCGACCATGTAATCGCTAAACTGGATCAAGCTTCAACACTGAAAGTTAAGGGGGGCCTTCAAGAACTCTATCCTTCAATCTATTGCATCATTCCTAACAACGTCACAATCAAAGGAGTAGTTGTCGCCTTACTTCAGTGCTTCCAAACAGACAGCACCTACCAACCCATGTGGGCCCTAGAAAACCGGCTGAGGGCATTATTAACCAGTTGTCAAACGGAGCTCATATTTTTGGATGAACTCCAACACCTTTTACGACGAGGAGCTATACGGACACAAGAAAGCGTTTGTGATTGGATAAAAGTACTAACTGATTTATTTAGGGGAGAAGTTATTTTAGTCGGCACACCTGTATGTTAGGAAATCATTAAATACCACTCTGCATTATCTGGTCGCTTCCCACATATTGCACGTCTAAATCCATTCACACTTGGTTCTCCCAAGGAGTACAACGATCTTGTTAGGCTTATCCGAGCATTTTCTATCGAAATCGCCAGGACGATGGAATTCAAAAAAATGCCTGCATTAACCGATGAAAAAATGGTGTTAGCACTATACGCCCTCACGGGCGGGAACATGCGTTCAATACGCACTCTGCTGTATGAAGCAATAACCGATGCCTTAGAACGTGATGACCAAAATTTATTGTCATCTGACTTTTCAATCAGCGCAGACCGTATCAACTTTACAACGCGAGTTACAAAAAAAAACCCTTATGAAATGTCTCTCGCTCAACTTAGGAAATCCTTATATTAATCGGTGTCTCCATGTTTCGCCTATGCCACACGCCCATACCTGAGCAAGATGAAAGCGCGATCAGCATGTTACTCCGCACGGCAGCATGCAATGGCTTTAACAATCTTGATGTCTTTAATCGGGCCTTCAAATTGAAGCTACATGGCGATGTTTCTCGTCTATGGCAAGGCTCCCCAGCTCACAAACTTTTTACGCGGCACGAAAGGTTAACACTGGAAGATAAAGAGCTAATTAATCGTGCGTTTCATGTATTAAGGCGGGATGGGACCCGGTATTTTATCAGCATCGACGGTGTACTATACCCTGCGTCTATGCTACGGGTTACGTTGGCACTATGCCCATCTTGCATCCGCGCCGGTTATCTCAACAAAATGCACACTTTTCGTTGGTCCGACGTTTGCCCCATTCACAATGAAAATTATATTCATACGTGCCCCCAATGCAGCACCCCTCTTAACTGGTTGAAACTTGCCGATTACTACTGCGAGTGTGGCTTTGATCTACGCATGGCCCCCACTACTGTTGTGCACGATCACTTCAGTAAAATCATTGATTGTGCCATGCATGAGAACAATGCGGATTTTTTTGACCTGCTTATGTCTTGTATGAATGCACTTAGATTTTTGTCCACTACCAATAATCGCTCATTTCTCATGGAGATCTGCGTTAACATTGCCAACGGAAAAAAAACTGCGTTTTTTAACGAAATTATTAAATTACAGAAGCAATTTCCTTCTTTACATCGCCGCGCCCTGCTTGCCCCTTTCATCCTCAGTCAAGATACAACTCTAAGCAAATATGGTATGGAGTTTCTTTTCTCCTCTCAGCAGGCGAGACCCAATAGGCACCCTACCGGATGTTGTTGCAGCGATTTACTCTTCGACGAAAAAGAACTTAAGTTCGTATTTTCAACCGAGCAAAATGTTACACAGTTAAAATCTGAGCAACGCTGCATTCACGCTAACGAATACGTACAACCAGCATTGTATAATTGCCCGGACATGTGCGAATCCATGATGAATCATGATGCTGTCACCTGGGATAAAATTACCAAACCTACGACCATATCACCAGAATTCAAGCTACTTAACACCAACGAAACCGCCGAATTACTACACACTACTCCAGCTAGAGTTCGAAGGCTTCTAAAGTCCGGATTACTAAAGACAGTAGTTCTTCATAAGTTTGAAGGATTTTTTACACCACTATCCTCAGTCAGGCAGTTTAATGAGAAATACATCCTCAAATCTGAAATCCGCTCCAGAACCACATTACACGCCAAAGTAATTGATTACTTACTTTCAAATTGTGCCCCTATCAGAATAGGTTCCCCCCCGTACGTAACGAACATCCCGGTATACCGTCGAGACCATCTACCAAAGGAGCTATTAAATGCGATGAATGACGTGGCAGCTAACATTATAAAACAGCCGCTCGGACCAAATAACTTGGTGAATTTTGCGGAAACGGCCAAGTTGTTACGCGTCAATGTTAAAGATATAAAACCAATGATTGCCTGTGGCCTGCTTAGATTATCTCATGCTCTACCTTCACGCGGAACAGTCGGGCGAGAGTATTGCACTGGTGATAGTTTAGAAGAAGCGACTATTTGGCGCAACAACCACCACTCACTGAAGGAAGTAGCACTAAAAGTAAAGTGCAGCCAACATTTAATTCATACAAGATTTATTTCAACTGGATTCGCAAAATTTACTGAATTTAGGTGTAATCATTTTGTCTCAAATGAAATTTTAAAAAAAATAAAAGCTCACTATAAAAAATATACCACACTTAATTTTCTCTGCGCAGAAACAGGATGCACTGTTAAAGCAATATCCAGTTTGATTGCCGCCAATAAAATCTATGCACTCACCGAATCCGACCCTGATTATATAAAGGGACAAATTATTGTAAGTCGAACTCAAGCAAAAGAAGCGATTATGAATTTTTACTCCAGGCGTCCTTTGAGAGTTGTGATTAAACATCATAACTAGAATACCTATAACACTTGTTGCAATTTACCCTCTCCTTCCGCTCTGCGCCTTAGCTCTTTAGCTCTTTAGCTCTTTAGCTCTTTAGCTCTTTTTAGCACTGCTGCTGATCTGCAAGAAGTCACAAAAAACGATCCAAAATATCGTTTAAATACTTCAAACTCAAACCAGTCGTACGTCGCTACGTGCTTGTAAATTTTTTTTGCTTCATATAGGTGTATCGTCTTCACTGCCAGAGCTCACGAACCATACCAATCTCACATTAGGTGCAAATTTAATTTTAAGAGAGATGGAAACTTCGCCGCCAACCCATTGATTTGCTGTAGCCGTCGATTTTAATCATAATGAAAACTTATGCCTGCACACGGCCGTTGACTGTTTTCCATGCGCAAACTTCTGTACCTGACCTTCTCCATGGCGTTGATCGCCGCCCTCACGACCTACGCCATGTGGGCCGCGGATCGTCCGGTGGGGCATTACCTGTCGGACCTGCGTATCGATCTCGCCGTCGATCAGGGCACGCCTGCCGATCGCGGCAACCTGCTGGGTATCCAGCCCGAGTTGTTTCCCACCGACTATCAAAGCTCCGAGCGTTTGCAGCGCAAGCTTGCGGCCTATTTGCAGAAGGCCCGGGAACAGGGGCTGTTGAATGAAAAAACCATCGTCGTGCTGCCCGAACACGTCGGGACCTGGTTGATGGTCAGCGGCGAAAAAGACGAGCTGTACCAGGCCACCACGCTCAAGGAAGCCATGAACTGGCTGGCGGTGAGCAACCCCTTGAAGTTCGTCCGCGCACTGATCAGCGCCGAGGGCGACAACCGTCTGGACGATGCTCACCTGCGCATGAAGGCCAAGGGCATGGCCAAGGATTACCAGGCACTGTTTGGTGGTCTGGCGAAAGAATTCAACGTGACGCTGGTGGCGGGTTCCATCGTACTGCCCGACCCCAGTGTCATCGACGGCACCCTGAAAATCGGCCGCGGCGCGCTGTACAACAGCAGTGTGGTGTTCGGCCGCGACGGCCTGCCGATCGGCCAGCCCCAGCGCCAGATGCATCCGATCTTCGATGAACATGACGTCATCAAGGCCAATGGCGAACATACGCTCAACGTCGTCGACACCCCGGCCGGACGCCTCGGTGTGCTGATCGGCAGTGACAGCTGGTACCCGGACAACTACCGCAAGCTCGACGACCAGGGCGCACAGTTTGTCGCCGTCCCGGCATTCGTCACTGGGCGCGGCACCTGGGATAAACCCTGGCGCGGTTACAAGGGGCTGTCGACACCCGGTTCCGTCAGTCTCAAGGCCGGCGAACTCAGCGAAGGCCAGGCCTGGCATCGCCTGACACTGACCGCTCAACCGCCCAGCAGCCAGGCCGTTGCCGGCATGAGCGTATTCCTGCGCGGTCAGTTCTGGGATCAGGGTAGCGCCGGGCAAAGTTTTCTCAGTCGCAACGGGCAGCATTTCGCCGACGGCAATGCCCGTGGCGCGCGTTTGCTGAACCTCTGGTTGTAACCATGAAACCGTTGCCGATGCGGCTCGGTGATCTGTCGGTGGGCTTTGTTCATAGCCTGGCAGACGCTGTGCGCAGCCACGGCATAGACCCGCAGCCACTGCTCGAACAATACGGCCTGGATGCAGCGCGGTTGGGTGAAGCCGGCGCTCGGCTCTCAATCCCACGCTACATGCGCTTGGGCCACGGTGCCATTTCGCTGACCAACGACCCGGCATTGGGTTTGCGCATGGGCCAACTCAGCCGCTTGAGCCAGGCTGGTCTGGCCGGCGTCACCGCTGCACAGGCGCCGACGGTGCGAGAAGCGGCGCGTTGCCTGATTCGCTTCGAAGCTTTGTACGGCTCCAACTATCGCGGTCAGTCGAGCTTTCATGAAGACGCCCAAGGCGCCTGGCTGCGGTTCTACTCCATCAGCCCTTACAACGCCTATAACCGCTTCGTGGTGGACTCGATCATCGCGGGATGGTTGCAGCAATTGTCCAGCGTAAGCCCTGAACCACTGCGCGCCGAACGCATCGAAATCGAGTTTTGCGAACCGGATTACCGCGAGGCGTATGCCGTGCTTGGCGATTGCCCGATCCAGTTCGGCGCCGAACAGAATCAATTGCGTCTGAGTCTGGCCAGCCTCGCTCAACGTAATCCGGTGCACTGCCCCAGTACATGGCGGCACCTGTTGCAACTGTGTGAACGGGAACTTGAGCAACTGACACGCACCCGCAGCCTGCGTGAACGCATCACTCAGTTACTGGGGCCGTTACTCAATGGTGGTCGGGAACCCGACCTGGAAGAAGTGGCGGCACGCCTGAAGCTGCCGACCTGGACCTTGCGTCGCAAACTCGCCGAGGAAGGCACGCAATTTCGCGCGATTCTTAACGATACACGTCGCGATCTGGCCATGACCTATATCCGCGATACCGAACTGGCGTTCGGAGAAATCGCCTACCTGTTGGGGTTTGCCTCAGCCGAAGCGTTTCAACGGGCCTTCAAACGCTGGAACGGCCAGACACCCGGCGAGTTTCGCCGCAGTCATCGCCAATCCGCCTGACGCTTACAGCTCGGTAGCGTCTTCTGCGGGCTCCAGCGGGTCCAGTTCGAATGCCTGATACTCGAGTAACTCTTCTTGATAATCGTCCATTTTTGAATCCCCCACCGTTCGTTTAAAAAAGCCTGAATAAATGACCAGCGCCCTGAGCATAAAGTGCCCACGTGAAAGAAAAATGACGCGGGCACGACACTCTGTTGCTACTTAATAAAACGTAGCAGGCAGTCAGGAATTTATCACAGGATTTTTTCGATACAGGCCGTAGGACAACGGCCTGGGGTGACGTGGATCAATTTTAAGGACCGCTAGGTGATCGTTTGACACGATCCCTTGACGTCAGACCCGACTACTGGGAAGTAACAGGCATGGCCGAAATCGGCTCGGTCGGTGGAGGCAGGCTCGAGTCCGTTGGTGGTGGCGCGGTTTCCGTGGACGGTGCCGGCTCAGTGTTTTCGGCCGGAGTAATCGGCGCGGTTTCAGGCGGTGGTGCAACCGGCTCCGAGGCAGCCGGTGCGGGTGCGGGCTCCGCAGCCGGTGCGGGTGCGGGCTCCGCAGCCGGGGCTGGAGCAGGCTCTGCTGCGGGTGCTGGCGTCGGCGCCAATTGAGCCGGTGCAGCCTTGGCTTCAGGTACGCCCAAATCGGTTTTCGGCTTTTCGGGGATATGCGCGGCTTTCTTCGCTTCCGGCGGCAGGAACAGCTCGACCAGAGCGAAGAAACGCTCGTAGAACTTGGCCGACGAAACGGTTTCGCTGGCGACCTTGACCATCGAGTCGTCGGACGAGCCAATCGGCATCGACACCGAGCCCAACACACCTACACCAAGGCTGGCGGAATTGTTGGTCTTCTTCAGCGCATAACGGTCCTGCAGGGCGTTGGCAAACATAGTGGCATGATGCCCCTCAGTGCCGTCATCGGCGCAGACCACACTGAAGCTGATCTCCATGTGCGTATCGCCGGTCTGCTGGAAACTCTTGTGGCCACTGACCAGTTTTGGATCGCTGCTGGTGATGATGTACCCCTGGCTGAGCAACGCCCGACGGGCAGCTTCGCAGGTCTGTGCATCGGTCACCGGGTAGTTACGGGAAAACGTTCCGGAGTCGTCGAAGTTCTCATGCTCATAGATGGCGGCTTTATCCGACGAGCAACCGGCCGCGGTGGCCAGCACAAACGCCAGCCCGGCAACACGCATGGGAATTGATTTAAACATTGAACATCCTGAAGAAAACGGTCCGAGGCGTATTGTGCAACAGATCGATGCTTAGCGTCGCACCGATTAGTGTCTTGAAACAGTTACAAGGGTAATGACTGCCGCTTACAGGAAAAAGTCGCTCGACAACGCCCCATGCGACGGGGTACCCCGGCCGGTTGACCTTTCATCCATAAAAAACCCCGGCCTTTCGGCCGGGGTCTTTATGTAGCGAAAAACTCAGTCGGGCATCAGAAACGCTCGATGTCCGCTTCGCTTTCCAACTGTTTGCGGTAAGCCGCAAAGTCTTGCTGGCCAATGCGCGAGGCGAGGAAGCGTCGGTATTGAGCCTTCTCTTCTTCGGTCGGCGCCGCAGCTTCGTTCACGCCGTTCAAACGTACGATCACCAGGCTACCATCGGACAGGGTCACGTTGCTGAAGGTTGGCTTGTCCTTGGCTGCCGGTTTTGGCATGCGGAACAGCGCCTGCAGCACGGTGGGGTCAATCCCTTCCTGGCCACGAGTGGCTGCCTGCGTCACTTTCCAGCTCTGGCCGTCAATCGCCTTGTCCAACGGTGTCTTGCCGTCGCGCAGGCTGACGATCAGCTCTTCAGCCTTGGTTTTGGCCGCTGCACTGGCGTGCTCCTTGGCCAATTGCACGCGAATGCTTGCATCGACGCTTTCCAGTGGCAATTGCGCAGGCTTCAGGTGCTCCTTGGCACGCAGCACGATCACGGTTTCCGGGTCGAGCTCGATGGCGGTGCTGTTGGCACCCTCATCCAGCACTTCAGGACTGAACGCAGCGGCGATCACGGCACGGTTGGCTGCAATACCTTCGCCACCTTCACGGCCGAACGGCTTGGAGGTGTGAACGGTCAGTTTCAAGTCCTGCGCTGGCTGAGCCAGATCGGAAGCTTCGAACGACGAGTCTTCCAGTTGCTTGGTCGCCTCGACGAAACGCTGCTCGACCTGCTGGGTTTTCAGCTCGCGGGTGAGCTTGTCCTTCAGGCTGGCGAGTGTCGGTACTTCAGGCGCTTCAACACCCAATAGCTTGATCAGGTGGAAACCGAAGTCGGTGCGAACCGGCTCCGAAACCTGATCCTTGGCCAACGCATACAGCGCTGTTTCGAAGGCTGGATCGTAAACACCAGGGCCTGCGAAACCGAGGTCGCCGCCGTTGTTAGCCGAACCTGGATCCTGGGAGAGCTCTTTGGCCAGGGCCTCGAACTTCTCGCCTTTGGCCAGGCGCGCCTTGATCTCTTCGACCTTCGCCTTGGCTTGCGCCTCGGTCACCTTGTCGTTCACTTCGATCAGAATGTGCGCGGCCCGACGTTGTTCTGACAAGTTCGCGATTTCTTTCTGATAAGCCGCTTGCAGGTCTTCGTCCTTGACGCTGACCTGATCAAAGAAGGAAGCCTTCTTCAACTCGAGGTAATCGATGACCACCTGATCCGGCGTCATGAATTCCTTGGCGTGTTCGTCGTAGTAGGCCTTGACCTCATCGTCGGTCAGCTTCACAGCCGCCGGGTCAGCCTTGACGTTCAGGGAAGCGAAATCGCGGGTCTGTTTTTCCAGACGGGCGAAGGCCAGAACCTGTGCGTCGGTGACGAAACCGCTACCCGCCAGGCCAGCTCGCAGCTGACCGATCAGCATTTCCTGAGCCAGCATCTGGCGGAATTGCATGCGGCTGTAGCCGAGTTGACGGATAACCTGGTCGAAACGCTCTGCGCTGAACTTGCCATCCACCTGGAATTCAGGCGTTTGCAGGATCACCTGATCCAAAGCCGCTTCGGAAAAAGCGAATTTCGATTTTTCTGCGCCTTGCAGCAGCAGTTTGCGATCGATCAAACCTTTGAGGGCCGATTCGCGCAGCATTTTTTCGTCGAGCAAGGAAGCATCGAAGTCCTTGCCCAGCTGTTGCATGAGCTGACGGCGTTGCATATCGACCGCCTGGCTCAGCTCGTTCTGACTGATTTCTTCACCATTGACCTTGGCCGCATCCTGGCTGTTGGTCGTAGCCTGGAAAATGGCCTCGATACCGGTGAACGCCATCAGTACAACGATGATCCCGATAATGGTCTTGGCAATCCAGCCTTGTGAATTGTCCCTGATATTCTGCAGCATGCGTCCCCCAGAAACGGTTGAACTTCAAAATTAGGCAACCGTGGAGCGTGGGTAGAATCCGGATAGAAGAAAGGCGCATCCGAGGATGCGCCTTCTCGTAACTGGCGGAGCGGACCGATGACTCGAACTTGCGAGCCTCGGTGTCTCGGATCGGCAATTTGCCGACTGGACTACCGCTCCGCTGCCAGGTCAGGCATGACCCCGACCCGGATAGGCAAAAACCTGAATCGAACTTAGTTGACAGCTTCTTTCAGTGCTTTACCGGCTTTGAAACCTGGCTTCTTAGCGGCTGCGATTTCCAGCGTCTTACCGGTCTGTGGGTTACGACCAATGCGAGCTGGACGATCAGTGACGGAGAAGGTACCGAAACCAACCAGAACAACAGAATCGCCGGCCTTGAGAGCGCCAGTGACGGATTCGATTACAGCGTCCAGCGCACGGCCAGCAGCAGCTTTCGGGATATCAGCGGATGCAGCGATAGCATCAATCAGTTCCGACTTGTTCACTCTAAGTCCCCTTATATCTATTTGAGTATGATTCTAAGTTTTTTGGTGAAGCAAAAACGAGTGCTGAATGGCCTACAGACACTACTTAAGAGCCGCTTTATAACAAGGGCTCTAAAAAGCTGTCAAGGAAGCCCCCCAGGCAAATGCGTACTAATGCGTGCTAATTCTTTCCTTAGAGTCAGACTCGCGTTTTTCATCCTTTGCAACTATCTCGGGAGCCACATCCGGTAAGGGCTCCGGCGCGTATTGCAGCGCAATTTGCAGGACCTCGTCAATCCATTTAACCGGTTTAATCTGTAGATCTTGCTTAATATTGTCAGGAATTTCCTTCAGATCGCGTACGTTCTCTTCAGGAATGATCACAGTCTTGATTCCGCCACGGTGAGCAGCGAGCAGTTTTTCCTTCAAACCACCGATCGCCAATACCTGACCGCGCAACGTGATTTCGCCCGTCATGGCGACGTCCGCGCGCACAGGAATCCCGGTCAATGCCGATACCAAAGCCGTGCACATGCCTACACCGGCGCTAGGGCCGTCCTTCGGAGTCGCCCCCTCCGGCATATGGATGTGAGTGTCACGCTTCTCGTGGAAGTCCAGGGGAATCCCCAGGCTCTTCGCGCGGCTGCGCACGACGGTCAGGGCTGCTGTGATCGATTCGACCATCACGTCACCCAGGGAACCCGTCTTGATCAGCTGGCCTTTGCCCGGTACGACAGCGGCTTCAATGGTCAGCAGTTCGCCGCCCACTTGAGTCCACGCCAGCCCGGTTACCTGACCGATCTGATCCTGCGATTCAGCCAGGCCGTAGCGGAATTTGCGCACGCCCAGGAAGTGCTCCAGCATGTCGGCAGTGACCTTCACCGAGAAGCGTTTTTCCATCGCATGCTCTTTGACCGCCTTGCGGCAAACCTTGGCAATCTGGCGCTCCAGCCCCCGTACACCGGCTTCGCGAGTGTAATAGCGAATGATGTCGCGGATCGCTTCAGCGTCGAATTCCAGCTCGCCTTTCTTCAAGCCGTTGGCAGTAATCTGCTTGGGCGAAAGGTATTTGACGGCGATGTTGATCTTCTCGTCTTCGGTGTAACCCGGCAGACGAATCACTTCCATCCGGTCCAGCAGCGCCGGCGGGATGTTCATGGAGTTGGAGGTGCAAAGGAACATCACATCGGACAGGTCGTAGTCGACTTCCAGATAGTGATCGTTGAAGTTGTGGTTCTGCTCGGGATCGAGCACTTCCAGCAACGCCGACGCCGGATCGCCACGCATGTCGCTGCCCATTTTGTCGATTTCATCGAGCAGGAACAGCGGGTTACGGACACCCACCTTTGTCATCTTTTGAATCAATCTTCCTGGCATCGAACCGATGTAAGTACGGCGATGACCACGAATTTCCGCTTCATCGCGCACACCACCGAGGGCCATGCGGACGAACTTGCGGTTGGTAGCGTGTGCAATCGACTCCGCCAGAGAGGTTTTACCCACCCCAGGAGGACCGACCAGGCACAACACCGGACCACGAATTTTCTTCACACGTTTTTGCACGGCGAGGTATTCGAGGATCCGCTCTTTGACTTCTTCCAGGCCGTAATGGTCGGCGTCGAGAATGTCTTCTGCGCGCGCAAGATCCAGACGCACTTTGCTCTGAGCCTTCCACGGCACTTGAACCAGCCAGTCGATATACGAACGCACCACGGTCGCTTCCGCGGACATTGGCGACATTTGCTTGAGCTTGTTCAATTCGCCCTGGGCCTTGGCCAAGGCATCTTTCGGCAGACCGGCGGCATCGATGCGCTTTTTCAGCTCTTCGATTTCGTTGTGGCCTTCGTCGCTGTCGCCGAGTTCTTTCTGAATGGCTTTCATCTGCTCATTCAAGTAGTACTCGCGCTGACTGCGCTCCATTTGTTTTTTAACGCGACCACGAATGCGTTTTTCGACTTGCAGCAGATCGATCTCGGCATCCAGCAACGCCAGAACGTGCTCGACCCGAGCGGACAAATCAATGATTTCGAGAATTTCCTGCTTCTGCTCGATCTTCAGGGCCATGTGCGCGGCCATGGTGTCGACCAGGCGGCCTGGCTCGTCGATGCTGTTGAGCGACGACAGGACTTCAGCAGGGACTTTCTTGCCCAACTGCACATATTGTTCGAACTGAGCCAGCAGGCTGCGGACAAACACTTCCGACTCGCGCTCAGGCGCGTCGACTTCGTCAATCAGTGAGACTTCGGCACGGCAGTGGCCGTCCACTTCGCTGAAGCGCTCAACGGCGCCCCGCTGCTCACCTTCGACCAAAACCTTGACCGTGCCATCAGGCAGCTTGAGCAGCTGCAGGACGGTCGCAATGGTACCTACGCGATAGAGTGCATCTTCACCGGGATCGTCGTCAGCAGGGTTTCTCTGAGCCAGCAGAAGGATCTGCTTGTCGCCCGTCATCGCGGCCTCGAGGGCTTCGATGGATTTCTCGCGCCCCACGAACAGCGGGATAACCATGTGCGGATAAACCACAACATCACGCAATGGCAGGAGAGGCAATTCGATGGTCGTCTTCATGATTTCGCCTCTACGGCGGCCATAAGGCCGTAAACAGATGGAAGTAAGCTTGAAACCAAGATGGGGGCTGCCTTCAAAAAAAACAAGCGCAAAGACAGTGTTAAAACGCGCTAATAGCAAAGGGGCCCGAAGGCCCCTTCTTTATTCCAGCAGCGTGACGCTTAGGCGTCTGGCGCAGCCTTGGCAGCCGGCTCACTGTTTTCGTAGATATACAGTGGCTTGGACTTGCCTTCTATAACGCTTTCATCGATCACTACTTTACTCACCTCGGACTGCGAGGGGATTTCATACATAGTGTCGAGCAATACACCTTCGAGAATCGAGCGCAGTCCACGGGCACCGGTTTTGCGTTCCAGGGCACGTTTGGCGACCGATTTAAGAGCGTCGGCCCGGAATTCCAGGTCCACACCTTCCATCTCGAACAGCTTGGCGTACTGTTTGGTCAGAGCATTTTTTGGCTCGGTGAGAATCTGCATCAACGCAGCTTCATCAAGCTCGTCCAGCGTGGCAAGCACCGGCAGACGACCGACGAACTCCGGGATCAGACCGAACTTGACCAGATCGTCAGGCTCGACTTCACGCAGGGACTCACCGACTTTCTTGCCTTCTTCCTTGCTGCGCACTTCTGCGTTGAAACCGATGCCGCCACGGGTGGAACGGTTTTGAATAACCTTTTCCAGACCGGAGAACGCACCACCGCAGATGAACAGGATGTTACGGGTGTCGACCTGAAGGAATTCCTGCTGCGGATGCTTGCGACCACCTTGAGGCGGAACGGAAGCGACCGTACCTTCGATCAACTTGAGCAGGGCCTGCTGCACGCCTTCACCGGAAACGTCCCTGGTAATCGACGGGTTGTCAGACTTGCGCGAGATCTTGTCGATCTCATCGATGTAGACAATGCCCATCTGGGCTTTTTCTACGTCGTAATCGCACTTCTGCAGCAGCTTCTGAATGATGTTCTCGACATCTTCACCCACGTAACCCGCCTCGGTGAGGGTGGTTGCGTCGGCAATGGTGAACGGAACGTTCAGCAGGCGAGCCAGTGTTTCGGCAAGCAAGGTTTTACCCGAGCCTGTCGGGCCGATCAGCAAGATGTTGCTCTTGCCGAGTTCGACGTCGTCATTCTTTTTGTCACGCTGGTTCAGGCGCTTGTAGTGGTTGTACACCGCTACGGCCAGAACCTTTTTCGCACGTTCCTGACCAATCACGTACTGATCAAGGATGCCGCTGATTTCTTTAGGCGAAGGCAATTTATGCGCGCTGCTTTCGGCCTGGGCTTCCTGCACCTCCTCACGGATGATGTCATTGCACAGGTCGACGCACTCGTCGCAGATAAAGACCGAGGGGCCGGCAATCAATTTGCGCACTTCATGCTGGCTTTTGCCACAGAAGGAGCAATAGAGCAGTTTGCCGTTGTCCTCGCCGTTGCGGGTGTCAGTCATTCGATCGATCCAAATCCGATAGGCTTGCAACACAAGATGAAGGCTATTGCGGGCTTTTTCAAGTCCGCAGGCGGTCGGTTTAACCCAACCACCTACATTTGGGCTGCTTAGGCGGGCATTTTACGCTTGTCGATCACGGAGTCGATCAGGCCGTATTCAGCCGCACGCTCAGCGCTCATGAAATTGTCACGTTCGGTGTCACGCTCGATGGTTTCGAGGCTTTGACCGGTGTGATGAGCCAACAGCTGGTTCAGACGCGAACGGATGTGGAGGATTTCCTTGGCATGGATGTCGATATCCGACGCCTGACCCTGGAAGCCGCCCAACGGCTGGTGAATCATCATGCGCGAGTTCGGCAGGCAGAAACGCTTGCCGGCTGCACCACCAGCGAGCAGGAAGGCACCCATGCTGCATGCCTGACCGATACAGGTAGTGGACACGTCTGGCTTGATGAACTGCATGGTGTCGTAGATCGACATGCCTGCAGTCACCGAACCGCCTGGTGAGTTGATGTAAAGATGGATGTCCTTGTCCGGGTTTTCCGCTTCAAGGAACAGCAGTTGCGCCGCCACCAGGTTGGCCATGTAGTCTTCTACCGGACCCACCAGGAAGATCACTCGCTCCTTCAACAGGCGCGAGTAGATGTCATAGGCACGTTCGCCACGGGCGGACTGCTCGATAACCATCGGGACCAGGCCGCCTGCGGCCTGGATGTCAGAGCTCTGCTGATAATAAGAATTGCGGGACATGTCTCGCAGTCACTCCCAAATAGTTATGTCTTGAATACGCATAAGCCAGCACGAAGGCTGGCTTATGGTGTGTACTTCTTACCGCAAAAACAATCAGTCGGCTTGTGGAGCTTCTACCGGCTTGACCGCTTCTTCGTAAGAGACCGATTTGTCGGTCACGCTAGCTTTCTGCAGAACAGTATCCACAACTTGTTCTTCCAGCACAACCGAACGAACTTCGTTCAGTTGCTGGTCGTTCTTGTAGTACCAGGACACAACCTGCTCAGGCTCTTGATAAGCCGAAGCCATTTCCTGAATCATTTCGCGAACGCGAGCTTCGTCAGGCTTGAGGTCGAATTGCTTGACCACTTCCGCCACGATCAGGCCCAGCACAACGCGACGCTTGGCTTGTTCTTCGAACAGCTCGGCTGGCAGTTGGTCAGGCTTGATGTTGCCGCCGAACTGCTGAACAGCCTGCACGCGCAGACGGTCAACTTCGTTGGACAGCAGAGCCTTAGGCACTTCGATCGGGTTGGTGGCCAGCAGACCGTCCATTACCTGATTCTTGACCTTGGATTTGATCGCCTGACGCAGTTCGCGCTCCATGTTCTTGCGAACTTCGGCGCGGAAGCCTTCCAGGCCAGTTTCCTTGATGCCGAATTGAGCGAAGAACTCTTCGTTCAGCTCTGGCAATTTTGGCTCGGAAACTGTGTTCACGGTAACAGTGAACTCAGCAGTTTTGCCTGCCAGATCAAGGTTCTGATAGTCCTCTGGGAAGGTCAGGTTCAGAACACGCTCTTCGCCTGCTTTAGCACCTACCAGACCTTCTTCGAAGCCAGGGATCATGCGGCCGGAACCCAGAACCAGCTGAGTACCTTTGGCAGAACCGCCAGCGAACACTTCACCGTCGACCTTGCCAACGAAATCGATGTTCAGTTGGTCTTCGTTCTGGGCAGCGCGATCGGCCACTTCGAAACGGGTGTTCTGCTTGCGCAGCACGTCCAGCATTTTGTCCAGATCGGCATCAGCCACGTCAGCGCTCAGGCGCTCTACGGTGATACCTTCGAAGCCAGCAACGGTGAACTCAGGGAACACTTCGAATACTGCGACGTATTCCAGATCTTTGCCGGCTTCCATCGATTTCGGCTCGATCGAAGGAGCGCCAGCCGGATTCAGCTTTTGCTCAACTACAGCCTCGTAGAAAGAGGACTGGATCACGTCACCAACGGCTTCCTGACGCGCATCAGCACCGAAACGGCGCTTGATTTCGCTCATTGGCACTTTGCCTGGACGGAAGCCAGCGATCTTGGCCTTTTGGGCAGTCTGCTGCAGACGCTTGTTGACCTGAGTCTCGATGCGCTCAGCCGGCACGGTGATGCTCATGCGGCGCTCAAGAGCAGAAGTATTTTCAACAGAAACTTGCATGGATATTCCTCGTTGCACAGACGTTAGCCGGCCGTTTCCGACCCCAGAATCAAGGGCATGCATTCTAGTGGGTCAAACTCAAGAAGTCACCCTACTGAAAACGGGTAAAAAAGCAGCAGGCAGTTTATAGGCGGGGACAAACGGTTGTGCCTCGCCCTGTTAGCAAATACAACCAATCCTGCCAGGGCTCTGCACCAATCCTTCTATATATAGAAGGAACCGGCAATCCGCCCCTGACAGCCGACCCCACAAGGGGACCGACGGGCGAATCGGCATCATCGCGAAACATAAATCCGACGACTCGACCCACCCTTTCGACCCAGGACCTGCGGCCGCTTTGAAAATTTCAGACTTCTAAAACAAAAACGGCGCAGCCCCTTTCAGGTACTGCGCCGTTTTCTGCTATTAAATAGCTACTTGTATGGTGCGGACGGAGAGACTCGAACTCTCACACCTTGCGGCGCTGGAACCTAAATCCAGTGTGTCTACCAATTCCACCACATCCGCGTATCAAGCTTTTAAAGCAAAGGCGCCAGATTATTAATCTGGCGCCTTTCTAAATATGGGGTGGACGAAGGGGATCGAACCCTCGACAACGGGAGTCACAATCCCGTGCTCTACCAACTGAGCTACGCCCACCATATTGCCATGTTGCGTTACTTGTGCCAAAGCTGCCTAATGGCGCACCCGGCAGGACTCGAACCTGCGACCATCCGCTTAGAAGGCGGATGCTCTATCCAGCTGAGCTACGGGCGCCTTGTTAATCTGTATTCTTGGACGATTACAAACTAAGTGCTTTCAGTCTCACCGAATTAAACATCAACTCTGCTCGACCTTCTTAACCAGTGCTAGGCTGTGCCCGACAAGTGCGACGAATGTTATAGGTGAGCCTGAAGGTCGTCAACTCTTTTTTAAAAAAAATTCATTTAATTAAAGGGGTTAGGGGAATTTGCAGACCAAGCGCCTTTGCCCTCACCTCATGACATGCGAGAATGCGTTCTCTTTTTTTCCCCTCTCGATGGTTAATCACGCGCAATGACTGCACAACTAATCGACGGCAAATCGATCGCCGCCAGCCTGCGCCAGCAGATCGCCAAACGCGTCACCGAGCGTCGCCAGCAAGGCCTGCGCACGCCCGGCCTCGCGGTGATCCTGGTCGGCAGCGATCCTGCCTCTCAGGTTTATGTCTCGCACAAGCGTAAAGACTGTGAAGAGGTCGGCTTCATTTCCCAAGCCTACGACCTGCCTTCCGAAACCACTCAAGAAGCGCTGACCGATCTGATCGATCGCCTGAACGACGATCCGGCTATAGACGGCGTTCTGCTTCAGCTTCCTCTACCTGAACACCTGGACGCCTCCAAATTGCTGGAGCGCATTCGTCCGGACAAAGACGTCGACGGCTTCCACCCTTATAACGTCGGTCGTCTCGCCCAACGCATTCCGCTGCTGCGCCCATGCACCCCTAAAGGCATCATGACGCTGCTGGAAAGCACCGGTGCCGATCTTTACGGGATGGACGCCGTGGTTGTCGGGGCTTCCAACATCGTTGGCCGCCCGATGGCGATGGAATTGCTGCTGGCCGGTTGCACCGTAACCGTCACCCACCGTTTCACCAAGGATCTGGCAGGCCACGTCGGTCGTGCCGACCTGGTGGTGGTCGCCGCCGGCAAGCCTGGTCTGGTCAGGGGTGAGTGGATCAAGGAAGGCGCGATCGTGATTGACGTCGGCATCAACCGCCAGGACGACGGCAAGCTGGTCGGTGACGTGATCTACGAAACCGCCCTGCCCCGCGCCGGCTGGATCACGCCGGTCCCGGGTGGCGTTGGCCCGATGACCCGTGCCTGCCTGCTGGAAAACACGCTGTACGCAGCGGAAACACTGCACAGCTGAGTTCGCGTTTGCACTGCAGCGACGAACAAAAAAACCCCGCCAATGGCGGGGTTCTTTTTGCCCGGATAAAAAATACGACCACTCGCCGGAAACCTATTGTTTGTAGGGGTTTTCGAGGACTTTCACCTGTTCATGGAACAACCATCGACAGTTCTTCAGCCATACTCCTAAAATGCGTCGTTTTCAAAGAAACAGCCCGTTACAGAACGGCTTATCCACACTTTATGAGTCTGCCAGCGTGAAAATCCGTCTTTCCATCCTGAGCCTATTTTTTGCACTTACAGGGACTGTTATCACGCCATTAGTCACCGCCGCCGAAACCACCTCGGCGCCGCGAGATACAAAACAATTGAAGATCGCTTCCGGCAGCGCATTGCTGATGGATATGCAGACCAACAAAGTCATCTATGCCAGCAACCCTGACGTGGTTGTGCCGATCGCTTCCGTCAGCAAACTCATGACAGGCTTGATCGTGGTTGAAGCCAGGCAAAACATGGACGAATACCTGTCAATCAACATCAGCGACACCCCGGAAATGAAAGGCGTGTTTTCCCGGGTCAAGCTCAAGAGCGAATTGCCACGTCGGGAAATGCTGCTGATTGCCCTGATGTCTTCGGAAAACCGCGCCGCCGCGAGCCTGGCCCACCACTATCCGGGCGGCTATGTCGCATTCATTGCCGCCATGAACGCCAAGGCCAAGGCACTGGGCATGACCAGTACCCATTTCGTCGAACCGACCGGCCTTTCCCCGCGTAACGTGTCCACCGCTCGCGACCTGAGCAAACTGCTGATCGCCGCGCACAAGTACCCGCTGCTGACTGAACTGAGTACGACCAAGGAAAAAACCGTCACGTTCCGCAAACCCAACTACAGCCTGGGTTTTCGTAACACCGACCATCTGGTCAGAAAACCGAACTGGGACATCAAGCTGACAAAAACCGGTTTCACCAACGAAGCCGGTCACTGCCTGGTGCTGGTGACCAGCATGGGTAATCGCCAGGTTGCGCTGGTGATCCTTGATGCTTTCGGCAAATACACCCACTTCGCCGATGCCAGCCGTATTCGCAGCTGGGTGGAAACCGGCAGGAGCGCGGATGTGCCGTCCGTAGCCTTGCAGTACAAATCCGATAAAAACCTCAAACATCGTCAGACCGGTGTTGTGGAAGCATCGAAGTAAACAAGCTGCAGAAAAAAAGAAGCCCCGATTATTCGGGGCTTTTTTCGTCCAACACTAATCGTTTGGCAGTGGCATTTGATCGTCATCCGGAACGCCGTCTCCAGCACTCGGTTCTTTGCGGCCCTGGGGATGCTCGGTTGTCACTACCGCCGGCCTGGCCAACGGATCCCTTAACGGATCGTTCGGGTCCATCACGGGGTCGATGTCCTTTTCAGGGGTGGTTGGAACGCTGTCCGGACGTTTGTCGTTGAAACTCGAATCGGTAGACATACGCACCTCACTCAGGCTCAGGGTTTCAGATCGGCAAGTGGATCGTAAGGCTTCGCCGGCGCCTTGCTGTTGTCGCCCGGCTTCACATCCCTCGGCGCCTTGGCAGGTCCGACGGGATCGACCTGAGGATCGGCGAGGTCCGGAGAATCGGGATCGAATCCCAGGTCATCACCGGACGAATGCTCAGACGAGTGCGGGCCGGTGGGGGTATTGGAATGTGCCATGGGCGCCTCCTGATCATCGGCCCGGAAAAATCCGGGCGCTATAGATGAGAGGCTGGCAACGTGTGGAGGTGCCCGGCAGATGACGAACGGACTTACTGTCCGCCCAGCGCTTTCTTCGCCCTGGCGGCGGCCTGCTCCTGACCGGCCTGGCCAAGATCGTTCGCGGCCTTGAGCCAGCGCTGTTGATCGACCTGGGCCGGAATCTGGGTCGGCCGCTGGATCAACACCGCCCAGCCACCGGCATCCTTGAAGGCCGATTCGAAGGAGCTGAAGCTCATCAACGCCCGGCGATTCATCCCGGCGCGCAGCAGCACGGTCTGTTTCTGACGGTTGTAGCCGGCAAGAATGGCGTAACGGGGTTCGGCCCAGAACGCCGAACCTTCAGTGAAGCGCACCATCACCGGATAGCCGGCCGCGACTTGGGTCAACAGTGCCGGCAAGTTGCCGTCGAGGGGATACACGACCATGCCGTACTCGCGAGCGAGGTTCTGCATGTTCTGCTGCAATTGGGCCTCGGCGCCCGGTAAACGCAGAGGCTTGTCGAGCAGCCCCGGCGTGATCACGATGCCTTGCTGGGACAGCATGCTGGCCAATACTTGCGGTCCGCTTTGATTGGCCACGCCCCGGTAGAACCTGCCGCTGAGTTCAACGCGCTCCGGCAGTCGCTTGATCTCAGGGGCAACGCTGCCGGCACAGCCAGCCAGTCCGGCAACGCAACCGACCACCAGCGCCACCGATAGAATTCGAGACAATACCCGCACCATCATCACTCTCTTATTCAGACGCCAGGCGTTCGCGCTCCCGGCTTGGCCGTTGATCATAGGACGCCACGCGGCAGCGGTATAGCCTTAACCGGCAGTTGATTGCATTCGATAGAGCGAACTGGTTGGTACCAGCCGACCTTTGGTCAATAGCCTGAAACATGGCAGCGACTAGACTGTCATTTGCAAGTGCGTGTGCCCGCAGCAGGGCAAAGAGGAGGCACCGATGAGCCTGACAATGACAATCGTGATGTTGATTTCCGGCTGGCTGGCCGTGGCCGCCGCCATGTTGTGGGGAGTGCTGCGGATTACCCGTCGGCACCATCACCATCCGGCCCCGCCGCCATCGGTTGCTAAAACCGATAAATCAGCTCCACGCCACGCTTCCGCCCACTGACTGGCGTTTTTTTTCAGCCGCCCAAACAAAAACGGCCGCCTGGACTCTTTCGAATCCAGGCGGCCGTTTCGTTTATCGCCGGTTACGCTTCAGTCGCTACCTTCTTCTGCCTTGCCCGGCGCGACATCATGTTCAACCCCTCGATCGCCGCCGAGAATGCCATGGCCGCGTAGACGTAGCCTTTCGGTACGTGGGCGCCGAAGCCTTCGGCGATCAGCGTCATGCCGATCATGATCAGGAAGCCCAGCGCCAGCATCACCACGGTCGGGTTGTCATTGATGAACTTGGCCAGAGGATCAGCGGCCAGCAACATCACCAGTACCGACACCACTACCGCGATGATCATGATCGGCAAATGCTCGGTCATGCCGACGGCGGTAATGATGCTGTCGATGGAGAACACCATGTCCAGCATCAGGATCTGACCGATCGCAGCGGCGAAGCCCAATGTCACGGTAGAAGTCGCCGACTTCGGATCATCCGGTGCAGGGTCCATGCTGTGGTGGATTTCGCTGGTCGCCTTCCACAACAGGAACAGGCCGCCGGCAATCAGGATCATGTCTTTCCAGGAGAACGCATGGCCGAAGAGGTCGATCACCGGCTCGGTCAACTGGACGATGAACGCGATGGTGCTCAGCAACCCCAGGCGCAGGATCAACGCCATGCCGATACCGATGCGCCGCGCTTTCTGTCGATGTTGCTCCGGCAGTTTGTTGGTCAGGATCGAGATGAAGATCAGGTTATCGATGCCGAGCACGATTTCCATGACGATCAAGGTGGCCAGGGCGACCCAGGCGGTGGGGCTGGCGGCAAGTTGTAAAAGGTATTCCATGGGTCAGTCCTGGCTCGCTGTAAGACGGTTTAGATTTCCTGGGACGAAGAGTCGGTTTTGTCCGACTCTTTGCCCGATTGTTCTTTCTTGCTGATCAACCCGCCAGTGGCGTCACTGATTGCTTGCTCCGCCGCTTTGTGGGTGTCGTCGATGGCCTGTTTGGCGGTTTCGGCGGCCTTGCCCATCAGTTGCTGAGCGCTCTTTTCGGCTTGATCGCAGCCGGCCAGTACCAATAAAGAGGCGATCAGCAGCGCCGTGGTTTTGAGCTTCATGATGATTTCCTCGATAGAACAGACAGGACCAAATAGGCGATCCGTCGATAGCGGGGCATTCTAAGGAGGCGAACACTTCAGGAAAATTCGTATTTTTCCCGGCTATACTTCGATTTTTACGAACTGTAGGTAGCTATGCTCAATTATAGACAGCTGCATTACTTCTGGGTGGTGGCCAAGACTGGCAGCATCGTGCGTGCGTGCGAGCAGTTGAACCTGACCCCACAGACCATCAGCGGGCAGATTTCCCTGCTCGAACAAACCTACGGCATCGAGTTGTTTCGCCGGGTCGGTCGGCAGCTCGAACTCACCGAAGCCGGCCGCCAGACCCTCCCCTACGCCGAACAAATGTTTCAACTAGGCGGCGAACTGGAGTTGATGCTGCGCGCGCAGCCCAATGAGCAGCAGATTCTGTTTCGCGTGGGCGTGGCCGACGTGGTGCCCAAATCCATCGTCTATCGCCTGATTGCGCCGACCATGGAATTGAGTGAACCGCTACGCATCACCTGTCGCGAAGACAAACTGGAACGCTTGCTCGCCGACCTGGCCATCCAGCGCCTGGACCTGGTGATCTCTGACAGCCCGATGCCGTCGCACCTGGACATCAAGGGCTACAGCCAGAAACTCGGGGAATGCGGGATCAGCTTCTTCGCCACCGCTGAACTCGCGGCGCGCTACGGTCAGGATTTCCCCCGCAGCCTGCACGGTGCGCCGCTGCTGATTCCGGGGCCGGAAACTGTGGTGCGCAGTCGCTTGCAGCGCTGGTTCGCCGAGCAGCAGATCCAGCCGCGCATCGTCGGCGAATTCGACGACAGCGCGTTGATGCAGGCTTTTGGCCAATCGGGCAGCGGGATTTTCATCGGCCCGAGCGTGATTGCCGACGAAGTGAAACGCCAATATGGCGTGGAGTTGATTGGCCAAACCGACGCGGTGAGCGAATCGTTCTACGCCATTTCGGTGGAGCGCAAGGTCAAGCACCCCGGTATTGTCGCCATTACCGAAGGTGCCCGACGCGAGCTGTTTACCGAACTGTGAGCCGTCAGGCGCACACTTCGCGGGGTTTGAAGGTCATCAGCGCCATGGCCAACAGGATCGACACAAGGATGAAACCGGCCGCAGCGAAACCCAAGCCGCCCAGGCCAACCGAGTCGATGACCCGGCCGCCGACCATCGCGCCCAGGCCGATCCCGAGGTTGGCCCCGGCGATGTTCAGCGACGCTGCGAACGCCGGCGCTTCGGGTGCGGCTTTCATCAGGCGCACGTGGCTGACCAGGAACAACGCGGCCTGAGTCACGCCCCAGATGCCCATCGCCGCCGCCAGACCGAGGGGCGAATGGATGTTCGGCACCAAGGCCACCATCCCGGCGATCATGAACGCGCAGAACGTCACCGAAGCGATCAGCGGATGGCGGTCCACCGCGCGGCCGCCCAGCGAGTTGCCAATCAGCCCGACCGCGCCGAAGCCCATCAGGCACCAACCGACCACCGTTCCATTGAAACCGGCCAGGCGCTCAAGGATGTCCGCCAGGTAGGTGTAGGCGGTGAACATGCCGCTGAAGACCAGAATCGACAGCAGCACATGGCCGAGCATCAGCGGGCTGCGCAGGATCTTGAACTGCGAACGGAAGCTCACCTGATGCTGATGCAGATTGGTTTTCGGCAGGTAGATAAACAGCAGCAGCGCCTTGGCAAACGCGATTACCGCCAGGATGCCGAAAGCACTGCGCCAGCCGAACGCATCGGAAATCAGCGTGCCCACGGGAATGCCGAACACCGTGGCGCAGACAATCCCGAAACCGATCTTGGCAATGGCCCGCCCGGCGTAGTCCGGCCCGACGATGTCCACCGCCGTCTCACTGGCCAGGGCCCAGAACACCGGCAGCCCCAACGCCGGAATCAATCGGGCCGCGGCCATCACCCAGATGTTCGGCGCGAACGCCGCGAGGGTATTGGCCAGGCCGAACATGATCAGCACCGAGATGAACAGTTTGCGCCGTTCAAACCTGGCGAAGTACGCCGTCAGGAACGGCCCGAACGCCGCGACGGTAAACGCGAACAAGGTCACCAGCAAACCCGCCTGGGGGATGGTGATTGCAAGGTCTCGGGCAATCGCCGGCAACAGGCCGACGATAACGAATTCCGTGGTCAGCACCGTGAAACCGGCGGCGGACAACAGAAGGATGGGCAACAGCATGCAGAACTCCAGAAAACGACGACACCAGCGATAGCCCGAAGGCCCACTGGCAGAACATGAAAATGAGGATGCGTAATCTTAACAGAGTGTTTCCGAACGTGGTTGCACGTTCCTGCCTGTCGCGTTGAAAACCTGGGTGGCAGATCGTCACAGGTCTGAAAGATGAAGACGACCCTGTGATAAAGTCCGCGCCCCGCGATACGTACACCTTACTCATCGGCCAGTCATTGGCATTGATGTCGTGATACCCCGCACCTAAAAAAATCAGAGATGCCGTTTTATGACCGCTTCATCCCCTTTGCTATTGCAACGCCTGAAAAGCACCAGCTTGGTCACGCAAATCATCATCGGCCTGATTGCCGGGATTGCCCTGGCGCTGGTCGCGCCGGAAGTGGCTAAGCCCACCGCGTTCATTGGCAAAGTCTTCGTAGCAGCACTGAAAGCCGTCGCGCCGATTCTGGTGTTCGTGCTGGTCATGGCCTCGATCGCCAACCACAAGCATGGCCAGGAAACCCACATCCGGCCGATTTTGTTTCTGTATTTGCTGGGCACTTTCGCTGCCGCGGTGGTCGCGGTCGTTGCCAGCATGATGTTCCCGTCGAACCTGGTGCTGTCCACCCCCGACGTTGCAGTGACCGCGCCGGGGGGCATCAGCGAAGTGCTTCAAGGCCTGCTGCTCAGCGTGGTCGACAACCCGGTCAGTGCGCTGATGAATGCCAACTTCATTGGCATTCTGGCCTGGGCCATCGGCATGGGCGTTGCGATTCGGCATGCCGGTGACACCACGCGCGAGGTGCTCGGCGACCTGTCCAATGGCGTGACCTTGATCGTTCAGCTGGTGATCCGTTTCGCGCCGCTGGGGATCTTCGGCCTGGTGGCTTCGACGCTGGCCACATCCGGTTTTGGTGCCTTGATCGGTTACGTGCATCTGCTGGCCGTTTTGCTCGGCTGCATGCTGTTCGTGGCGCTGGTGATGAACCCGGTGATCGTGTTCTGGAAATTGCGTCGCAACCCGTATCCGCTGGTGATCATGTGCCTGCGGGAAAGCGGCATCACCGCTTTCTTTACCCGTAGCTCGGCGGCAAATATTCCGGTCAATCTGGAACTGAGCAAACGCCTGGGCCTGCACGAAGACACTTACTCGGTCTCGATCCCGCTCGGCGCCACCATCAACATGGCTGGCGCGGCAATCACCATTACCGTGTTGACCCTGGCGGCCGTGCATACGCTGGGCATCGCCGTGGACATTCCGACCGCCATCTTGCTCAGCATCGTCGCGGCGATTTGCGCCTGTGGCGCTTCGGGTGTGGCGGGCGGTTCATTGTTGCTGATCCCACTGGCGTGCAGCCTGTTCGGCATTCCGAGTGAAATCGCCATGCAGGTGGTGGCGGTTGGTTTCATCATCGGTGTGTTGCAGGATTCGGCGGAGACCGCGCTGAATTCCTCCACCGACGTGCTGTTCACCGCCGCGGCGTGCCTGGGTGAAGATCAGAAAGCCCAGCGTTTGGCCTAAACCCAAATCCCTGGGGGAGCGGTGTAGACAACAAATGCTTACCTATGAAAAAGCCCCCGCAACTCAGGCTGCGGGGGCTTTTTTGTACCCGGGCGGTTTAGAACGCGCCCATGTAATCGCGCTTGCCCACTTCCACACCGTTGTGACGCAGCAGCGCGTAGGTGGTGGTGACGTGGAAGAAGAATTGCGGCAGACCGTAGCTCAGCAGGTAAGCCTGGCCGGTGAAGCGCTTCTCTTTCGGCGTGCCCGGACGCGTCACGATCTCGATGCCTTCCTTGCCGTCGATCTGTTCCGGTTTGATTTCGCCGATGTAGGCCAGCACTTTGGCGATCAACGCTTGCAGCTCGGCGAAGGTGGTTTCGGTGTCGTCGTATTTCGGTACTTCGATTTCGGCTAGACGCGAAGAAACGCCTTTGGCGAAATCAACGGCGATCTGCACCTGACGCACCAGCGGGAACATGTCCGGGTACAGACGGGCTTGCAGGAAAGCGTTCGGGTCGATGTTCTTGGCGGTGGCGTGGGCTTCAGCCTTGTTCAGGACGTCGCTCAGGGCGTTGAGCATTTGTTGGAAAACCGGAACGGAAGCGGCGTACAGGGAAATGGTCATGGCAGTCTCATGTTGTGACAGGAGGGAAACGTCGGCCGATTATAGCCATGCGCGCCCCTCCTGCGGCCGGTCTTTTATCCAGCCATCAGCCAACAAAGGTCGAAAGGTTTGCGTTGAACCGGAACGGCAGTTACTGCCGCCCCGATATGAACTACGCGACGGACGACAGGATCACGTTACTGGCGCCTGCCTGTTCAAGCCGAATGGCCACGAACTTGGAGGTTGGCGTGAATGTTCGGTCGCCAAAACTTTCCAGCGGCACCAGCGGGTTGGTTTCCGGGTAGTACGCGGCAGCCTGGCCTGGCGGAATGTCGTAGGCGATCAGGGTGAAACCGCTGACCCGACGCTCGCGATCATCGTCCCAGAGCGCGACCAGATCGACTCTCTGCCCCGGCTCGAAGCCCAGTTTGCGAATGTCCTGCTCGTTCACGAAGATCACATCGCGCATGCCGTAGACCCCGCGATAGCGGTCATCCAGACCTGATCCACGTTCAGCGATGAAGGCATGGTCGAACACCGGTTCGCCGCCGCTGGCCTGTGCTTCGCGCTCCCACTGCAGAAGGCATTTGACCATGCCGCGCATGACCGCCATGTCGCCGCCCAACGCCGGGCGGAAGTAGGCGGTGTTGGTCGGTTCAGAGCCGTTGGTCAGCATCTCCAGCGGGTGCTGTGGATGCTGGAAAGCGCTCCAGTCCCCGCTCCTTGAGCGGGTTGATGCAGATGACCTGCGCCCCACGCTTGACCGCTTCGCGCAACGGCTCAAGCATCCGCGGGTGATTAGTGCCGGGGTTCTGCCCGATAACAAAAATCGCGTCGGCATGCTCCAGATCATCAAACACCACGGTGCCTTTGCCCACGCCCAGGCTTTCGGATAGGGTTGACACGGTGTATTTGTTTAAGAACGCCGGGTTCACCAGGCGGCCGGTCGCTTCCCAGTTAACCGCCTTGGCTCCGTTCTCGCAGAACTTGACCATGCCGCTTTCCGGCGACTCGCCCCACGCGCAGCCCGGGCAATCGAACCCACCGTTCTGGTTGGTCTTGAGCATGGCGCGGATATTTTTCAGGGCATTTTCACTGCCCAGCCAGCTCTTGGTCACACTGATCAGCGCTCCCCAACCGGCGGCAGCGCCCTTGTAGGGTTTGTAACGGTCGACTTGAGACATGGTTCTTCTCCGTGACGGCTTCGACCTGATCCAAGTCTTTGTTCAAATGACGGAGCGAGAATATGAACGGGGTGTAAATATTGTCTAATCGCTATTAATGACCACATTATCGAAGGGATCTATCACCGATTTTCTTATCTACAAATCAAATAGATACAGATATAAGAAAGCAATTTTCTTCGCAAGAAAAATCCATCATAGAGCCCGTCGATCACTTGGTCATCATTAGTGATTGGACGGCCTGCCAAGTTGCTTTTAGCCTGCACTCAACAAGTCCGTTAACAACGGAATATTCAGCTGATGGTTGCAGGCGAGGATTTCATGTCAGAGCGAGTCTTGATCGATGGGTTCTCCCGGCGCGTGGACTATCTGCGGATGTCTGTCACTGACCGCTGCGATTTCCGTTGCGTGTATTGCATGGCCGAAGACATGCAGTTTTTGCCGCGTCAAAGGGTGCTGACGCTGGAAGAGATTTATCAACTGGCTGAAAGCTTCGTGGCGCTGGGTACTCGCAAGATCCGCTTGACCGGCGGCGAACCGCTGATTCGGCCGGGTGTCGTGCAACTGTGCGAGAAGATCGCCGCCCTGCCCGGCCTGCGCGAATTGTGCATGACCACCAATGGCTCGCAGTTGGCAAAGCTCGCCGATCCCCTGTTCGAGGCCGGGGTCAAACGCCTCAACATCAGCCTTGATTGCCTGGACCCGCAACGTTTTCGCGAACTGACCCGCACCGGTGATTTGGCGCAAGTCATCAAAGGCATCGACGCGGCTAACAAAGCGGGATTTCGCAACACCAAGCTCAACTGCGTGGTGATGAAGGGCCGCAACGATCATGAGATCAACGATCTGGTGAGCTTCGCCATCGACCGCCAACTCGACATTTCTTTCATCGAAGAAATGCCGCTGGGCACCATCCATGAACACAGCCGCGCAGAGTCGTTTTACTCCAGCGCCCAGGTGCGGGAACGAATCGCCGAACGCTACACCTTGATCGACTCCGCCGAGTCGACCCAGGGCCCTTCGCGTTACTGGCGTCTGGCCGAGGCGCCGCAGATTCGCCTGGGCTTCATCTCCCCCCACAGCCACAACTTTTGCGGCACCTGCAATCGGGTTCGGCTGACTGTTGAAGGTCGTCTGCTGCTGTGCCTGGGCAATGAGCATTCCGTCGATCTCAAGGCGGTCCTGCGCAGCCATCCCGGCCACCCCGAGCGCTTGGAGAAAGTCATCATCGAGGCGATGAAACTCAAACCCTATCGGCATAACTTTGAAGTCAACGACGATGTTCAGGTCGTGCGCTTCATGAACATGACGGGCGGCTGAAGACATGATCGTCAGACCCAAACCCAATCTGATCGGCGTCCTGACTTCGCTCAAGGGCTCGATTGCCAAGCGAATTGCCTGGCGCAGCCTGATGGTGACGTTGCTCGCGTCGGCCATCGTGCTCGTCGAAACATTGCACCCCAGTTATTTCTCGAAGGTCAGTGCAACGCCCTTCACCTTGCTAGGGTTGTCGTTATCGATCTTCATGAGCTTTCGTAACAACGCCTGCTACGACCGCTGGTATGAAGCGCGCAAAGCCTGGGGCGACGTGATGGTCGAGATACGCTCGATGATTCGCGAAACCCATATCGTCCAGAACACGAACGAGCGACACACCCTGCTCAGTAATCTCTGCGGCTTCGCCCATGCACTCAATGCAAAACTGCGCGGGGAGAGTGAGCTGGCGGCCAGTGGCGACTGGCTCAACCCGATACCCGAGACGAACGCTGTCGACATCAGCGGACAGATTTTGCTGCAGGTCGGTCAGCAGTGTTCGGCACTCAGTGAGTCAGGGGTGATCAGTGAGTGGCGCTATACGATCATGGCCAATCATCTGGCGCGCCTGACCCAGGCGCAGGCGGTTTGTGAGCGCATCAAACACACGCCGTTGCCGTTTCCGTACACCTTGTTGCTGCACCGAACGATCTATCTCTTTTGCATTTTGCTGCCCTTCGCGATGGCCGAACCCCTGGGCTGGCTGACCCCGATTTTCACGGCCATTGTCAGCTACACGTTTTTCGGTCTGGATGCGATTGGCGATGAATTGGAGGACCCGTTTGGTCGCGATGAAAACGACCTGCCCACCGATGCCATCGTGCGCACCATCGAGCGGGACGTTCTGGCCGCGTTGGGTGTGACGCAACTGCCGCCAAAACTGGAACCGGTGGACTATGTGTTGAGCTGACGGACACCGACCACCTGTGGGAGCGGGCTTGCTCGCGAAAGCGGACTGACAGTCGACATCGATGCTGAATGGGCCGGCCCCTTCGCGGGCAAGCCCGCTCCCACATGGGATGTTTGTTGAGCTCGGTATGTGTCTTCGGCACCTGCGTCAATACTTACCTTCTCATTCCTCCGCCATCCGGTGCCGTCATGGACATTAAACAACTCAAGTTCCTTGTCATGCGCAAGACAGAACCGCGCTCGGCAATCGCCGAGAAGTGTTTTGCTGAAGCCCAGCAGCTATTCAATCCCTAGAACTGATATTTATTGTTCCGAACTAACAGCCCCTCACACCAGGCGGGCACGATGTTCGACAATACCCATCACTGAATCGAAACAAGCGATTTGAAGCAATGTTTGAATATCCGTAGGTTCTCGCTATTACAACTGGATACGCGAGAAGTCTGACCAGGTATCGCTGCTCTTCAGCTAAAGTACAGGCCAACCAGTCATCGCCCATGAACCTAACTGTTTGTAAGGGTCCAGAACCTATGAGCACCGAGCAAGAGACGACCTTTGACGAGCCGCGACTCAACAGCACGGAAATCCGCATCCTGGGGTCGTTGATCGAAAAACAGGCCACCAGCCCGGAAACCTATCCACTGACCCTCAACGCCCTGGTGATTGCCTGCAACCAGAAAACCAGTCGCGAGCCGGTGATGAACCTCACCCAGGGCCAGGTCGGCCAGAGCTTGCGCGCCCTCGAAGGCCGCGGCTTCACCAAACTGGTGATGGGCAGCCGCGCGGATCGCTGGGAGCATAAGGTCGACAAGGCATTGGAACTGGTGCCAGCGCAGGTCATTCTCGCCGGGTTGCTGTTCCTGCGTGGTCCGCAAACGGTCAATGAACTGCTGACCCGCAGTGGCCGCATGCATGATTTCGAAGATGCCGAACAGGTCGTGCATCAACTGGAACGCTTGATCGCTCGCGGTCTGGCGCTGCTGATACCGCGCCAGGCCGGCCAGCGCGAAGACCGCTACATGCACGCCCTGGGCGATCCGGCGGATATCGAAGTGATCCTCGCGGCACGCCAGAATCCGGCAGAACGTGGCGCGGGTAGCGGCGTGTCGGTCGAGCGGATCGAAGAGCTAGAGGCGCGAATTGCAGCGCTGGAAGAGCGGCTGGCACGGCTCGAATAAACGGTTACCACAATCTAAATGTGGGAGCGGGCTTGCTCGCGAAAGCGGTGTGTCAATTGACATCATCGTTGACTGACACACGCCTTCGCGAGCAAGCCCGCTCCCACATTGGATTGATGGTGTCTGTTGCTATTCGCCGTCCCAGTAATCCACACCATCAGCCTGCCGGGCAACGGCGACGAAGCCCGACGCATTGCCCTCGGCGTCGACCTTGAAGTCATCCATCACCACATATTTGCCGGAATCCGGGTACTCGCAAATATCGGGCGATTGCTGGGTGCTGATCGCCAGATAGCGCAGCTCACCGCTGCTGGTGTTGATGATCTGATGCGCCATTTCAGGACCGCCCGCCGGACAAGCCACCACATCCCCCGCACGAATCGGAAAACGTTCGGCACCCAGGCGAACTTCCCCTTCCCCGGCCACGATGTAGAACATCTCCTCGTTGACCCGATGGCTATGAAACGGGCTGCCACGCATGCCTGGCTCCAGCGCGTACAAGCGATAACCGAGCTTTTGCGCCCCCAGTTGCTGGCCGATGCGCGCCATGCGTTGTTGATAACGGCCAGCCGTTTCACCGGTGGGCGCAAATTCTTCGGGCAGCGGCAGGAGTTCGGCCTGGTCCACGTTGAGAATGGCGGGATGCATGAAAAACCTCGGTCACGGTTTGTATGGGGGGCAAGTCTTTGCTTGCAGGCGACCAGTATAGGCGGGGATATCGCGGGCAAGATCCCTGTGGGGCAGTTGTCCTGGCTTGGCTTGGCTTGGCTTGGGACTGGGTCGCCACTTTCGCAAGCGAGCCCGCTCCCACACTGAATCTCCAGTGTTCACAGAGTCAATGTGGGAGCGGGCTTGCTCGCGAAGGGGCCGGTACAACCAACAAACAAGTGGTGGGATCAGCTCCGGGCAAACGCCACCGCTTTCTGAAACTGCTCATCGCTCGGTCGTACCCCGGTGTACAACACGAACTGCTCCAGCGCCTGGATCGCAATCACTTCCAGCCCGGTAATCACCCGCTTGCCTTCAGCCCGACCGCGCACGATCAGCGGTGTTTCCGAGGGGATCGCCACCACATCGAAGACAGTCTCGGCGGATGCAATCACTTGCGCATCGAACGCCAATTGATCGGCCTCCGGCCCGCCAGTCATGCCGATCGGTGTGACGTTGATCAGCATCTGTGGCCGCTGCGAGCCCAGCTCCGCTTGCCATTGATAGCCCAGGGATTCGGCCAGCGCGCGTCCGGCGCGTTCGTTACGGGCGACGATCAGGCCGTTTTGGTAGCCCCCATCGCGCAACGCGCTGGCCACCGCCTTGGCCATGCCGCCGCTGCCGCGCAGGGCAAAGGTCGACTCCTTGGGCACCTGGTGGGTTTCCAGAAGCTGCGCAATGGCGATGTAGTCGGTGTTGTAAGCCTTGAGGTGGCCGTTGGTGTTGACGATGGTGTTGATCGATTGAATGGCCGCCGCAGACGCATCCAGCTCGTCGACCAGCGCAATGCACGCTTCCTTGAACGGCATCGATACGCCACAGCCACGAATGCCCAGGGCCCGGATGCCGCCGACGGCGCCTGGCAGGTCCTGACTGCTGAAGGCCTTGTAGTAGAAATTCAGGCCGAGTTGTTCGTACAGATGATTGTGAAATCGCAGGCCAAAGTTCCCGGGGCGCCCCGAGAGGGACATGCACAGCTGGGTGTCTTTGTTGGGGTTCATCTGCATGTGAATCTCCTTCAATAGCACTTTCAGATGGACGGGATTAGCCGGCCATCGTGTTCTGATCGATCATATTGACGTGCCTTGGCGGGGCCTCGCACGACCGTAAGGAAGCCGGTACAGACCTTACACAAAATTTACCCAACGGCTGTGCTGAATTTCAAAAAAACGCTGTCTTAGAAGTATCCCCGCGACAATCCTTGGGTCTATTGCAGACGCAAGCGCCGGGTCGAAGAACCGAGGAATTATCATGATCCGTAAAATCCCCACAGTGGCCTTGCTGATCGGTGCCTTTGCTATCGCAGGGCAGGCAGAAGCTGGCGGCGGTCACGGTTGGCAAGGGCCGGCGGTGTTTGGTGCGATCGTCGGCTCGGCCATCGTCGGCTCGGCAATTATCAACAGCAACCGGCCCGTCTATGTGCAGCAACCGGTTTACGCTCAGCCTCAACCGGTGTACGTGCAACCCCCACCGGTTTATTACCAGCCGGCACCGGTCTACGTGCAACAACCGGTCTACTACGGCCCGCCACCGGTTTATTACGGTCCGCCCCGTGGTTACTACGGTCCACCGCGCGGTTACTACGGCCCGCCCCATGGTTATGGTCGTTGGTAACGGCTCATCAGGCCCCGCCTCGTCAGCGGGGCTTTTTTATGACCGTTTGTCGGCGCAGGTCTGAATAAATCTCGTCAAGGTCGCTGTCGGGACAGTATTAACGGTTCAAGTTGGCAAGATTGACTCGCCGCCCTTCCCCCGCTTTGGTGAAAACGGTCATATTTATGCCATATCAGGTCCGCAAGCTTGGATCTGTCCGAAAACAACAGGTTGATAACAACAAGGACGACCTCATGCCCACGCAAAACCCGCATCGCATTGTCGGCTTGTGCACTTCCAGCAAGGTGTACAACGCACTGACCGAACTCAAGCACCTGGAAGGCCATCGCAGCGCCAAGTTTCTTTCGCTGCTGGCAGAAAACCTGGTGCGCAAAGGCCTGCTCAATGAGCAGGAAGTGGTTCATATGCTTGATCTGGTGGTCGACTAGACCCAAGACTCATTGGCATCAATGACCACTATCGAAAGCGTTGATTGTCGCTTGAACCGGCAGGTCCGTAAGGTAGCTCCATAGATTGATGGAGGTACTTATGTCCCAGGTTCAGATCATGTCCGTTATCGGCAGCGCCGTTCCCGCACCGCTTAGAGAGCTAGGATTGCTCGCCTGTTGGTATCTGGTGCAGGACGGCGAAGCGATCAGCGGTCCGCTCACCTCGTTGCCGGCCGCCCAAGCCCTGTCGCAACGAATCGGCCAGGGCCAGCTCAGCGCCTAAGGCAGCTGAACCCGCGGCTTGGTTTCGATGAAGATAGCCCAACTCGAAATGAACAGCGCAGCGATCAATGGCCCGATCACAAAGCCATTGAGGCCGAAGATCGCCAGGCCGCCGAGGGTGGAGATGAGGATCAGGTAGTCCGGCATCTTCGTGTCCTTGCCCACCAGAATCGGGCGCAGCACGTTGTCCACCAGGCCGATCACGAACACCCCGAACAGCGCCAGCACCACGCCCTGCCAGATCGCCCCGGAGAAAAAGAAAAACGCCGCCACCGGCGCCCAGACGATACCCGCCCCCACCGCTGGCAACAGCGACAGAAAGGCCATCAGCACCGCCCAGAGCAACGCGCTCGGGATGTCCAGGAACCAGAAAATCATACCGCCCAATGCGCCCTGCGTGATCGCCACCAGCAGGTTGCCTTTCACCGTCGCCCGCACAACGCGATTGAACTTGAGCTGCAAACGGCGTTTCTGGTGCTCCTGCAGCGGCACGGCCGCGCGAACTTTGCGCGCCAGCTCGGCGCCGTCCCGCAGAAAGAAGAACAGCAGGTAGAGCATGATGAAAAAACTCACCAGAAATTGAAAAGTGCCCTGACCGAAACTGAAGACCTGCGTGGCGATAAACTCGTTGCCCGTCACCGCACTCTTGATGATTTTCTCTCGCAGCCCGTCTAACTCGCCTACCCCGAACCGATCAAGCAACTGCTGGAGGTACAGCGGCAGGCTGTGTTTGAAATGCGTCACATACCCGGCAATGTCCAGTTCACCGCTTTCGATGTTCTTGTAAACCGCAGCCCCTTCTTGAACCAGCAAGATGCTCAGGATGATGACCGGCAGGATCGCGATCACCAGGCAGATGCCCAAGGTAAGCAGCGATATCAGGTTGCGCTCCCAGCCAAGTTTCAACTGTATCTTGCGCTGCAGCGGCGCAAAGAGGATGCCGAGGATCACCGCCCAGAACACCGCGCCATAGAACGGCAGCAGAATCCAGATGAAGGCGGCGGTCACCAGGCCCAGCAAAATCACCAGTGATTTGTTTTGCAGTGTCTGTTCGTTCATGTCCGATCCATGTCAGTGCGCGCATGCTCTTGTACTGAAGAGCCGTCCTGATGCTTAGTCCGCCACGGTTCGCGCGAGTGCCATCCGTTTGTTCATCAAGCATAGATCCAGATCAATGAACCCCGCGGGCAAGACGCTTACCCTCGGCGGCTTTTGCGACCGACATTGCCATGATCCTCGTCAAACCTGAGCTGCTCGCCCCCGCCGGCACCCTGAAAAACATGCGTTATGCCTTCGCCTACGGCGCCGATGCGGTGTACGCCGGCCAGCCGCGCTACAGCCTGCGCGTGCGCAACAACGAATTCGATCACGCCAACCTGGCCCTCGGCATTCACGAGGCCCAGGCCCAGGGCAAGCGGTTCTACGTGGTGGTGAACATCGCGCCGCACAACGCCAAGCTCAAGACCTTCCTCAAGGATCTGGAACCGGTCATCGCCATGGCGCCGGACGCGCTGATCATGTCCGACCCGGGCCTGATCATGCTGGTGCGCCGGCACTTCCCGCAGATGCCGATTCATTTGTCGGTACAGGCCAACACCGTGAACTGGGCGAGTGTCGAGTTCTGGCAGCAACAGGGTTTGAGCCGGATCATCCTGTCGCGGGAACTGTCCCTGGAAGAGATCGCCGAGATCCGCCAGCAAGTCCCGGCCATGGAGCTGGAAGTGTTCGTCCACGGTGCACTGTGCATGGCCTATTCCGGTCGCTGCCTGCTGTCGGGCTACATGAACAAACGCGACGCCAATCAGGGCAGCTGCACCAACGCCTGTCGCTGGAAATATTCGGCACACGCGGCCACGGAAAACCAGCTCGGCGAAATCGTTCAGACTTTCCAGCCCGAACCGACCCTGGGCATCGGCGCACCCACCGATCAGGTGTTCCTGCTGCAAGAAGCCAATCGCCCTGACGAACTGATGCCGGCCTTCGAGGATGAGCACGGCACTTACATCATGAACGCCAAGGACTTGCGCGCGGTGCAGCATGTCGAGCGCCTGACGCAGATGGGCGTGCACTCATTGAAAATCGAAGGCCGGACCAAATCGCACTTCTATTGCGCCCGGACCACCCAGGTTTACCGCCGGGCCATCGACGATGCGGTGGCCGGCCGGGCGTTCGACCGCAGCCTGATGACGGATCTGGAATCCCTCGCCCAGCGCGGCTACACCGAAGGTTTTCTGCGTCGGCATGTGCATGACGAATACCAGAACTATCAGAACGGCAGCTCGGTGTCGGAGCGCCAGCAGTTTGTCGGCGAGTTGACCGGTGAGCGCCGTGACCGGTTGGCCGAAGTCAAAGTGAAGAATCGGTTTGGCCTGGGCGATCACATGGAACTGATGACCCCCAAGGGCAACTTTCACTTTGATTTGCATGAGCTGCAAAACGCTAAAGGCGAGCCGATTGAAGTGGCGCCAGGGGATGGGCATACGGTGTATCTGCCGATACCTGATGCGGTGGATTTGAGTTTCGGGTTGTTGATGCGAGATATCAGCGTCACGTGATTATGAAGAACCACCCATTCCTGTAGGAGCGGGCTTGCCCGCGATGAGGCCTTCACATTCAACCTCTATGTGGCTGATATACCGCTATCGCGAGCAAGCCCGCTCCCACAGGGACTCACGCGAACTCCTCGCGCAACATCGCCACAAACGCTTCCCGCGCCGGGTGCACCCCGGCGTTTTCAGGCCAGTAAAACAGGTTGTCGATGGCGGTCAGCTCGGGGAATTCATACCCCGAACAACCGGCGCCCTTGGCGTATTGATCGAAGACGCCTTTGGGCACCAGGGCGACGCCCGCGCCGGCACTGACGCAGCCGACAATCGCCCCGTAACTGGCCAGGCTGACAATCGGCAACGCCTGCCCCTGGCGCAACAACCAATGCTCCAGCGCCGCCCGGTAAGGACAGCCCTGGGGCCACATGAACACAGTCTTGTCCTGCAAATCCGTGATATCGCGCACCGGCCCCATCGACGTCGAGGCAATCAGCAGCAAGTCTTCGCGGTACATCGGCGTGCGATTGAGTTGTGAGCGCTCGACATCCACCGCGACGATCGCGCCGTCGAGCCGGTGATTGACGGTGTCATCGAGCAATTGGCTCCAGGTGCCGGTGGTCAGCTCCAGGGCCACCGCCGGAAAACGCTTGTGGAACTTGGCGAGTAAACGCGGCAAGCGACCGGTGGCCGACGATTCGATGGCACCAATGCGCAACGGCCCGGACGGCTCGGCCGAGGGGTCCACCGCGCGTTTGGCTTCAGCCGTCAGGGCGAGAATCTTCGAGGCGTACGCAAGAAAGGTCTGCCCCGAGGGGCTGATTCGCAACCCTCGGCCTTCGCGCAGGAACAGCGCGACACCTAGTTCCGCCTCCAGGGCCTTGATCCGCGCCGTGATGTTCGACGGCACGCAGTGCAACAACTCAGCCGCACGGGCGATGCTGCCGACGTCGGCAACGGTTTTGAACATGCGAATCTGCGCCAGCTCCATACATCACCAAAAGTGAACAGTTTCCGCAGTATAAGTCAGTTGCGGAGAACGGTAAGGCTTCCCGATACTCGGTGCATACGCCCACAGGTGCCCGACCATGCAACCGCTCACAACCCCTTCCCGTTCTCCCGTGAAAATCATCTTGGCCATGACCTTTGTCGTGCTCTGCTGGGGATATTCCCCGACCGGTATCCACATCGGTTTGCAGGCCTACGACCCCGGCCATCTGGCGCTGCTGCGGTTTCTGCTGGCGTCGGCGTTCATGGCCGTGGTCGCACTGTTCAGGGGTATCAGCCTGCCAAGCCTCCGTGATCTGCCGCTGATGTTCGCCCTCGGTTTCTTTGCGGTGAGCCTGCATCACGTCGCGATCAATTTCGGCCAACAAGGTGTCAGCGCAGGTGCGTCCAGTGTGTTGGCACAATCCACGCCCCTGTTCAGCACACTGCTGGCGCGCTTCGTGTTCAAGGACCAGGTGAGCGCGTGGCGTTGGGGCTGCGTGTTTCTGGGTTTGATCGGCGTAGTGATTGTGGTCGCCGGCGATCACGGGTTGGGCAGCATCGATGCCCATGGCCTGTTGATTCTGCTGGCGGCGCTGTCCTGGAGTGTCTACTTCGCGCTGCAGAAGCATCACGCCCGGCGCTACGACGGCTTGACGCTGGTGTGTTACACGGTCTGGGCGGGGACGGCGCTGCTGTTGATTTATCTTCCCGGCCTGGCGAGCCAGGTCATGAGTGCGCCGCTTCATGTGCAGTTGGCGGTGATCGGCCTGGGGGTTTTCCCGAGCGCCCTGGCATACCTCGCCTGGGCCTACGTGCTGACTCATGTGGACCTGAGCCGCGCGGCGATGACGTTGTATCTGGTGCCGCCGACGGCCATGGCGATGGCGTCTTTTGCACTGGGTGAGCGGCCGACGTTGATGATCGTCGCTGGGGCGCTGGTGGTGCTGGTCAGTGTGCTGGCGTTGAATCTGGAGCGGCGGGTGGTGGCTGGGGTGGCTCGGGTTTGATCGCTGATGTGTGGTGATGCGGCGGACGCCTTCGCAAGCAAGCCCGCTCCCACATTGGATCTCTAGTGTTCACAAGATCAACGTGGAAGCGGGCTTGCTCGCGAAGAACGATAACGCGGTAAACCTGCCGCCCACAAAAAACCCGGCGCACCGGCCGGGTTCTGTTTATCTCCTGTCGTCCGATAAAGGAGTTGGCTCATCCGCTGGCGGCACGTCTTCGTCCGCTGCCGGGTCCATCCAGTCTTCAGGTCGATCCGAGTCTGCGCTGGCCGGGTCCAGCGAAGGGTCCCTGCCGGGCGGAGTATCGTGATCCGGCGGCAACTCGTCCGTGCCGGGGATCGGTCTGGTAGGGTCGATGTTGGACGTTCCACCCTGGAACATTGAGTCGTTAGCCATGACGCACCTCACTGATGAGGTCCAGCAAATCTGGGCCGTACACGTTGGAAGCGAGCGCGTGAACGGCGTGCAATCGAGTAGACAAACGGTTGTCAGCGATCCGCCGAAAAGCGGTCGCGACTGTTGCTCAAGTGCAGCCACATGGCCGCCCGTGCGGCCTCCGCGTCCTGGCGTTTGATCGCGTTCAGAATCGCTTCGTGTTCGAGGTTGGCCAGTTGCCCGAGTTTGCTCAGGTCCACCGCGCCACGCTCGGCGGCGTTCACCCGGGTACGCGGGATCATGGCGTTGCCCAAGTGCTGCATGATTTCGGTGAAGCACACGTTGCCGGTGGCCTCGGCGATCAGCAGGTGAAAGCGCTTGTCGGCTTCGACGCAACTGTCGTTGTTGGTCAGCAGGCTTTGATAGTCGTCGAGTGCCTGGCGCATCTGCGCCAATTGCTGATCGGTGCGGCGCATCGCCGCCAGCGCGGCCGCCTGGGTTTCCAGACCCATGCGCAACTCCAGAATGCTGCGCACCCCCAGCGCGGTATCGACGTTCAGCCGCAATCCTTGCTCCGGCGCCCGCTCGATCACAAAGGTGCCGATGCCGTGCCGGGTTTCCACCAGCCCGGACGCCTGCAGCTTCGAGATCGCCTCGCGCACCACGGTGCGACTGACCCCGTGCTCCTGAACAATCGTGTTCTCTGACGGCAGCTTGTCCCCCGGCAGCATCTGGCCGAGCAGGATGCTCTGGGTCAGTTTGGCGACCAGGTCATGGGCCAGGTTGTGGGTGCGCTTGCGCGCAGGCGCGTCGAGGTCTTCTTGCATGGCGATCATCCGAAAGCAGGGCTAACGGAATCGTAGCACCGGGATCGACTGCAAACCTTAGAAATTGAAGCCCTACTTGTATGACAACACTCAACAAATCAAACAATAACGCCATCAATCAGACCACAAACGATCAGCCAAATATTAATAACGCATCGGTAAAGCACCATTTTATTGAGCCAGGACCCTTGCAGTGTGAAAAAATGTAGTTGTATGATGTCTATCAACAAGCAACACCTAGACACACCCCGCATAAAAATAACGAGTGGGAGAAAACGCAGTGAATACATCCATATCCGGGATGAACGATGGCACTGATTCGGTCCTGAAATCAGCCATCTCGAAAGTCAAACGGCATGTCTTGCCGCTGTTCGTCATCATGTTCATCGTCAACTACATCGACCGCGTGAACATCGGCTTCGTGCGCACCCACATGGAACACGACTTGGGGATCGGCGCTGCCGCCTACGGTCTAGGTGCCGGCCTGTTCTTCATCGGTTACGCGCTGTTCGAAGTGCCCTCCAATATCCTCCTGCAAAAAGTCGGTGCACGAATCTGGTTGACCCGGATCATGCTGACCTGGGGCATCGTGGCCGCGTGCATGGCGTTCATCCAGAACGAAACCCACTTCTACATCCTGCGATTTCTGCTGGGCGTGGCTGAAGCCGGGTTCTTTCCCGGGGTGATTTATTACTTCACGCGCTGGTTGCCCGGTGTGGAGCGCGGCAAGGCGATCGCCATTTTCCTCAGCGGCTCGGCGATTGCTTCGCTGATCTCCGGCCCGTTGTCCGGATTGCTGCTGCAAATCAGCGGTTTCGGCATGCACGGCTGGCAATGGATGTACTTCATCGAAGGCATGTTCTCAGTGTGCCTGTGCGTGTTTGTCTGGTTCTGGCTGGACTCCAAACCCCACGACGCCAAATGGCTGACCCGCCCGGAGCAGGACGCACTGGTCAAGGCCATCGACGACGAACAACTGGCCCGCGAAGCCGCGACGCCGATCAAACCGTCATTGGGCAAACTGCTCAAGGATCGCCAGATCATTCTGTTCTGCCTGATCTATTTCTTCATCCAACTGACCATCTACGCCGCGACCTTCTGGCTGCCGAGCATCATCAAGAAGATGGGCGATCTGAGTGACATTCAGGTCGGCCTGTTCAACTCGATCCCGTGGTTGTTGTCGATCGTCGGCATGTACGCCTTCGCCTCGCTGTCGGCCAAATGGAAAAACCAGCAAGCCTGGGTCGCTGCTGCGCTGTTGATCGCTGCGGCGGGGATGTTCATGTCCACCACCGGCGGGCCGATCTTCGCCTTCGTCGCCATCTGCTTTGCGGCGCTGGGTTTCAAATCCGCTTCGTCACTGTTCTGGCCGATTCCCCAGGCGTACCTGGATGCACGCATCGCCGCGGGGGTGATCGCCTTGATCAACTCGGTGGGCAACCTCGGCGGCTTCGTTGCTCCGACCACATTCGGCCTGCTGGAAGAACACACCGGCTCGATCCAGGGCGGTCTGTATGGCCTGGCCGCGACCTCGATCATCGCCGCAATCATCGTCTTTGCCGCACGCAACACACCGAAAACCGCACCTGCCGTTGCCTTGGGCAAACCAGCGCCCAACCACGCCTGAACATTGCTTTTAAAGGACCTGAAAATGAACCCACAAGAAGCCGCGAAAGCCCCGATCATCACCAGCATGCAAGTTGTTCCGGTGGCCGGCCACGATGGCATGCTGCTCAACCTGAGCGGCGCCCACGGCCCGTTTTTCACCCGCAACATCGTGATCCTCACGGACAACGCCGGGCATACCGGCGTCGGCGAAGTACCGGGTGGCGAACGCATTCGCCAGACCCTGGAAGATGCACGCAGCCTGGTGGTCGGCAGTCCGATCGGGACCTATCAGAAGATCCTCAACCAGGTGCGCCAGACCTTCGCCGATCGCGATGCCGGCGGTCGCGGTTTGCAGACCTTCGACCTGCGCATCACCATTCACGCCGTCACCGGCCTCGAAGCCGCCCTGCTCGATCTGCTCGGTCAGCATCTGGATGTGCCAGTCGCTGCGCTGCTCGGCGAAGGCCAGCAGCGCGACGAAGTGAAGATGCTCGGTTATCTGTTTTATGTCGGTGACCGCAACGAAACCGATCTGGCCTACCGCAGCGAAGCGCAGGCCGATAACGACTGGTTCCGCGTGCGTCACGAGAAAGCCATGACGGCCGACGCGGTGGTGCGCCTGGCCGAAGCCGCCCATGCGCGCTACGGCTTCAAGGACTTCAAACTCAAGGGCGGCGTGCTGAGTGGCGATGAGGAAATCGAAGCCGTCACTGCCCTGGCCGAACGCTTCCCCGAGGCACGCATCACCCTCGATCCGAATGGCGCGTGGTCACTGAAGGAAGCGATCCGCCTGTGCCGGGATCAGCATCACGTATTGGCTTACGCCGAAGACCCGTGTGGTGCGGAAAACGGTTACTCGGGACGCGAAGTCATGGCTGAGTTCCGCCGGGCCACGGGCCTCAAAACCGCGACCAACATGATCGCCACTGACTGGCGCGAAATGGGCCACGCGATCCAGTTGCAATCGGTGGACATTCCCCTGGCCGACCCGCATTTCTGGACCATGCAGGGTTCGGTGCGAGTCGCGCAGATGTGCCACGAATGGGGCCTGACCTGGGGTTCGCATTCCAACAACCACTTCGATATTTCCCTGGCGATGTTCACCCATGTCGCGGCAGCGGCGCCGGGCGACATCACTGCCATCGACACTCACTGGATCTGGCAAGACGGCCAACGCCTGACCAAAGCACCGCTGCAAATCGTCGACGGCTGCGTGCAGGTGCCGAAGAAACCGGGATTGGGGGTGGAGCTGGACATGGACCAATTGGCCAAGGCCCATGAGCTGTACAAAGGCATGGGACTGGGCGCACGGGATGACAGCGTGGCGATGCAGTTTCTGATCCCGGGATGGACGTTCGATAACAAACGGCCGTGTCTGGTTCGCTAGTCTTCTGCCCGGTCAATTACTCAATGTGGGAGCGGGCTTGCTCGCGAAGACGGCGGCACATCTAGCATCGATGTGACTGATAGACCGCCTTCGCGAGCAAGCCCGCTCCCACAGAAATTTGGCTCGGCCGTTGGCGACGGGGTTTAATGACCGTTCTGAAACGAGCGGTCAGCCCAATGAAATCCGATGAAACGATGAAAGACAACACCGGTAGCATCCGGCCAAAAATTCTGGCGGCCTGCCTGGCCTTGTTCGCCACCAGCCCTTGTTTTGCGCTGGATAACATCGAGACGGTGGTCAACGACGCCGTCCGCCCCATCATGCAGGCCCAAGGCATACACGGTATGGCCGTGGCCGTGACCCTCGATGGCAAGCAGCATTACTTCAACTACGGCGTGGCCTCGAAAGAAAACGCACAACCCGTCACCGAAAACACCCTGTTCGAAATCGGATCGGTCAGCAAAACCTTCACCGCCACCCTCGCCGCCTACGCCCAGGCGACGGGCAAACTGTCCCTGTCCGACAAGGCCAGCCAGGTCCTGCCGGCATTGCGCGGCAGTGCGTTCGACAACATCAGCGTGTTGCAACTGGGCACCTACAGCGCTGGCGGCTTGCCGCTGCAATTTCCGACCGAAGCGGATTCGGCGGACACGATGCTCGGCTATTTCCAGCAGTGGAAACCGACATACCCCGCAGGCAGCCATCGGCAGTATTCGAACCCGAGCCTGGGGCTGTTCGGTTATCTGGCAGCAAAAAGCATCGGCGCGCCGTTTGATGACGTGATGGAAAAGACCCTGCTGCCGAAACTCGGCTTGAAGCACACCTACCTCGACGTGCCTCAGGATCAGATGGGGCTTTATGCCCAGGGCTATAACAAAGAGGACAAACCCGTGCGGGTGGGGCCTGGGGCGATGGATTCCGAGGCGTATGGGGTGAAAACCAGCGCGGCGGACATGATTCGGTACGTTGAGGCGAACATGAAACCTGAGGGTCTGGAAAAGCCTTTGCAGCAAGCAATCGCCACGACTCACACCGGTTATTACACGGTTGGCGACATGACCCAGGGTTTGGGTTGGGAGATGTATCGCTACCCGATCACGCTGGAGGGACTATTGGACGGTAACTCGACGCCAATGGCGATGGAGGCTCACAAAACCCAGTGGCTGAACCCTCCGCAACCACAACCGGACAACGTGCTGATCAACAAAACCGGCTCGACGGGTGGCTTCGGCGCTTACGTCGCGTTCGTGCCCTCGAAAGACATTGGCATCGTGATCCTGGCGAACAAAAACTACCCGATCCCCGAGCGGGTCAAAATTGCTCACACAGTATTGAGCGCACTGAGCAAATAACCGGGAACCACTTGCCTATGGCAAGCGGGCCCCCACAGGGTTCAGCGCCGGAAAATAAAATGGGCGACCTCTTCAGGTCGCCCATTTTCGTTAACGCGTCGTGATTGACGAATCTGGACCTATATGTCCATTATAGACAAATACATCCATATCGCTCACTGACAACCCACCGCCCTTGTGAACAGGAGATAAATCATGAAAAAAACAACGTGCCTGGGATTTGCATTGGCCTTGTGTGTCACGAGTGCTATGGCGGAGAACAAACCCCTGCGCATCGGCATCGAAGCCGCTTATCCGCCGTTCGCCTTTAAGACATCTGACGGCAGTATCGGCGGGTTCGACTACGACATCGGCAATGCCCTGTGTGCGCAAATGCAGACAAAATGCGTTTGGGTCGAACAAGAGTTCGATGGCCTGATTCCGTCGCTGAAAGTGCGCAAAATCGATGCGGTGATTTCCTCGATGCTGATCACCGAGGAGCGCAAGCGTTCGGTCACTTTCACCGACAAATATTATGCGAGCCCGGCACGGCTGGTGATGAAGGCCGGCTCGCCAGTCGATGATGATTTCAAACAGCTCAAAGGCAAGCGCATCGGCGTGCAGCGCGGCACGTCCCAGGATCGCTATGCCACCGACAAGCTGCAGCCGCTGGGCGCTGACATTGTTCGCTACGGCTCCCAGTCGGAAATCTACCTGGACATGCAGTCCGACCGGCTCGACGGCACCATCGCCAATGCCGCTCCGCTGCAAGAGGGTTTCCTGAAGACGCCGCAAGGCCAGGGCTTTGCTTTCGTCGGACCGGAGCTGCGCAACAAGGAGTACTTTGGCGAAGGCACCGGCATTGCGGTGGGCAAAGGCAACACTGATCTGGCCCAGCGTTTCAATACCGCTATCAAAGCCCTGCGCGCCGACGGGACCTACCAGCAGGTTGAGAAGAAATACTTCGATTACAACATCTATGGCGATTGAATCCCGCTTAGCTGGAGCACCCTGCATGACCGTCATCGAAATCCTGATCCGCAACGCCACGCTCATCGATGGTACGGGCGCACCGCCCTTTGTCGGGGATGTCGCGATAGTGGATGGCAGGATTCATGCGATTGGCAGCTTCCCTGCTCTGGATGCCCGGAACGTGGTGGACGGTCGCGGCAAAGTCCTCTGCCCGGGCTTCATCGATGTCCATACCCATGATGATTTGGCGCTACTCAAACAGCCAGCCATGTTGCCTAAAATCTGCCAGGGCGTGACCACGGTAATCGTCGGCAATTGCGGCATCAGCGCGGCCGGCGTGCGCCTTCGCGGCGAACCACCGGACCCGATGAATCTTCTCGGTGAGGCCGCGGACTTCAACTTCCCGAGCTTTACTGCCTATGCAGAAGCTATCGAAGCGGTGCGACCTGCGGTGAACGTCGCCGCGCTGGTGGGGCACACCGCATTGCGCGCGAACCATATGGAACAGTTCGACCGCCCGGCGACGATCCACGAGCTCGAAGCCATGCGCGAAGACCTCAAGGCTGCGCTGGAACAAGGTGCTTTGGGGTTGAGCACCGGGTTGGCCTATCGCAATGCCCTGCAAGCCCCCACGACAGAAGTTGATTGCCTGGCGGCCACCCTGCAAGACGCCGGCGGAATTTACGTGAGCCATATTCGCTCCGAAGATGACGCTATTGTCGAAGCCATCGACGAAGCCATCGGCATTGGTCGTGAGGCCGCTGTGCCCGTGATCATTTCGCATCTCAAATGCGCAGGACGCAGGAACTGGGGACGTAGCGAAGCGATTATCGGCCGGATTGAAGCGGCTCGGCAGCAGCATCCGGTGGGATGTGATTGCTATCCCTATGCCGCCAGTTCGACCACCATCGACCCCAGCATCGTGGACGAGAGCTTCAAAATACAGATCACCTGGTCTTCACCGCACCCCGAAATGGCCGGAAAAAATCTCAAGGACATCGCCGGGCTCTGGGGCATTTCACAGCTCGACGCCGCACGACGGCTGGAACCGGGTGGTGCGATTTATCACGAGATGGATGAGGCCGATGTGTCACGCATCCTCGCTTATTCGCAAACCATGATCGGCTCGGACGGCTTGCCCAACGACCCGCGCCCGCATCCCAGATTGTGGGGCACGTTCCCTCGAGTGCTCGGGCATTACAGTCGCGATCAAGGACTGTTTCCGCTGGAGGAAGCCGTGCGCAAGATGACGGGACTGCCGGCCGAACGCTTTGGGCTGCGCGATCGCGGTCGACTCAGCGTGGGTGCCTGTGCCGACCTTGTCTTGTTCGACGCCGGGAATATCCGCGACTGCGCGACGTTTGAACAACCGACGCTGGCACCACAAGGCATCGAGGCGGTTTGGGTCAACGGTGTGTTGTCTTACAGTCAGGGCCAAAGCACTGAGGCACGCAGTGGGCAATTCATTCGTCGATGAACTTTACTCACAAAAATGGGCGACCTCTTGAGGTCGCCCTATTTCGTTACAGCCGTTAAATCTGCGACTGCAATCGTCGCCCGATCACATCCATCAAATCACAACCATCGCGCATCGGAATCGCCAAGACCCGCGCGAAGTCCTGCAACAGCAACGCATCACGGCTGACCCCCTCGCCCAGGGAAAGGGTTTCCAGCAGTTGAGTCACGCAGCGAATGCGGTACGCCGCCGTGTCATGCAACACATCCACCGGCGCCTCTGTATCAATCAGCAAGGACGGTATTTTGCAGTCGATGCCCGTTATCGGCATGTATCGAGCCATGGTTGAATCTCCCCTGCTTAATGTTGAGTTGTTGGCTGAACAGCGGTCGCGCCATCGGGCGGATCGATATTGTCCAGTGCGCGGTTCACCAACAATTCGCCTACCACCGCTAACTGCTGAATCGACAGCGCTACATTGCGATTGGAGCTTTCCAGTTTGCAGGCCAGGTCCGTGATCAGGACATTCAGCGACGCCAGGGTTTCGCAGGCATGGCATAGCAGGGTTGGTGTATCGACGCCCGGGAGGATGGTGAAGATGTGGCTGACCGGGTCGGCGTGGTTGGGATTACGTAGACGAGCGCTGACGGCGGGTTCGGTGATATCGGAAAGTGGAACGGGGTCGAGGGGATCTGAATCGGTTGGGGATTCGGGAGGGTTGGGACTGACTTTCTTCATAAATGAAAAGCCTCGGTAATTTATGGAAACTGCCGAACTCACTTCCACGGGAGGGTGGCAGCTGTACGCAGGTGTGGAAGTCCGGGGTACCGAGAAGAAACCCAGTGCACTCAAGAGTGCTCCTGCGCACAGCCGCCATAAGCAACAATGTTGGCATAAAAAAACGCCAACATGTGTTTACAGGTGCACATGCGCTCTCGGTAATCACCGGACTTCCACATCCGACCACTGATTTTGCAGCGGCTGGAGAAGGTTATCGTCGCGCTCCCCAGCGCACCAGTTCACCGACACCACCACGCTTTGCAGGAAATCTCCGAAGCATATGAAGGCCCTTGCCTACGTTCATTTCTTGCGCATGCCGTTACAAACATCTTTTCCTTATGATCGTTGTGATGCGACCGAAACCGTTGTATCTAATGGGCTTCCCAAGCCTCCAAACGGCATCGGATCAATCCGTGGCCGGGAATGACATAATGCGCGCTCAAGTATTCAAATCGACTGACCCCCAAATAAATCCTCATTCCCATTGATCGCCTACTACCCAGTAGAGCGTTCAGTCCTGGAAATTCCGCTAAAAATCCGCACCAAACACACCTTCGACGAACTCGACGGCTACGACAACTCACTGAATCGCGGCGTCGATTTCCGGCGGTTCTTTGAATGGTTTCGAGAACGCGAAGACAGCGAAAATGAAACCGGCGTGTCTGATACTGCCTTGGCCGAGATTTCCGAAAAGTTCGGCAAGGACAGTGACATCTGGAAAACCCTTTCCACAATGAAGGCTTCGTCACGCGATCGTCAGTTGACAGCGGTTCGCTCCGCTATCGCCGCGTTCATGCCTGGCTTCAGCAACCTGCGAGTGCAGCGCAAACCGCGCCTGCACATGGCGATAGACAAAAACGGCGTGACGCTCAATGTCTCCCAGCTCTCGCAAGGCGAGAAGTCGATGATGGCGTTGGTCGGCGATATCGCTCGTCGATTGGCGATGATGAATCAGTCTTTGGACAACCCGTTGGAGGGTGATGGCATCGTCCTGATCGACGAAGTCGATTTGCACCTGCACCCCAAATGGCAGCGCAGCTTGATTCGGCAGTTGAGTGAAACATTCCCCAATTGCCAGTTCGTACTGACGACCCACTCCCCGCTTGTCATAAGCGACACAAAAGACGTGTTGTGCTACGTGCTGGATGATGGCGAACTTCAGGAACGCAATGGCCTTTATGGACTTGATGCCAATCAAGTTCTGCTGGAAGTCATGGACACTGATATTCGCAACAGCGAGGTTCAGAAACGTTTGAATCGCCTACTTGAGCGTTTGCAGGACGGTGATCTGGCCGAAGCAAAGAAACTTTTTTCCGAGCTTTCACTCGAGCTTCCAGAGGGTCATCTAGAGCTGGCGAAGGCGGCATTGTTGATCCGCAAGCTGGAGTTGCGCCGTGCGTAAGATCAGTAAAGGAGTTGAACCCCAGACATTGACTCAATGGAAACGCTTGAACATCACGCTACGTTACCGGGATCTGCCAGTTGAAGAGAGTCGGTCTATTCGCTCAGCGTGTATCTCGCAACAATACGGTTTGTGTGCGTATTGCTGTCAGTCAATCACAATTGACGGCGCTCATAACGAACATGTTGAGGCTCAGGATCATGCGCCGAATCGCACGTTGGATTTATCCAATATCGTCGCAAGTTGCCAGCGACCCCATCAATGCGGACATGGCCGAGGCAAACGATCATTACCCCTGACACCCTTGATGGATGAATGCGAAACAGAGTTGAAGTTTTATCTGTCTGGGTTGGTAACAGGGAACACCGACCGGGCCAGAACTTCTATCGAAGCATTGAATCTGGGTCATACCGAAGAGAGCAATCGAGGTCTCGTTGGTGCACGCAAAGCGCTGGTAGATACGTTGATTTACACCGAACTCCTGCAACCTGATGAGTTGCAGTATGAGGACGAAGAGTTCTTGGGATTACTTCTGGAGGACCTGCAAACGCCTGATGCAGAGCAACGTCTTCGACCTTTCTCACCCGTGCTGGTCAATGTGATTCGTCATTTTTTGGACCGTCCGTAGAAGCTACCAATCGAGGAAGGCATCGTGGACAAGATTGCATAGCGCCGTAAAATTGCAGGCTGGTGCAAAACCTGTGGGAGCGAGCTTGCTCCCACAGGTAAGCCTCGCTTCACTAAGGTTGTATGGGGATCAATCATCCGGCATTTGCGGCGGTTTGGCGGGCTTGGCAGGTTTGCTTTTCGCGCCTTTGGGTTGGGCAGGTTCAGCCACGGGCGGTGGTGTCGGCACAGTGGCTTCTTTCTCGGCAGCCGGCAATTCGTCGATGGTTTTGAAAATGTCCTTCAGCGCAATCGCCTCCGACTGTTCAAGTTTCTTTTCGCCATCCTTGCCGACCAGAATCACCTTGGCCTTGGCCCCGGCCCCTAACTTGAGCGAGCGGATCAGCGCTGCGGTGCTTTGCGGGTCCAGGTCTTTGCCGTCGCGTTGGCCCATCAGATTGAGCACGGTGTACAGCACCATGTTTCGCTCGGTGAAGGCCTGGCGATTGGCCGGTTCATCCAGCGACTTTTTCAGGTTGACCCACGTCGGGTCAACCGTGCTCGGAGCGATGACAATCAACGGCCGGGACCTGCCCTTGTCCATATCCAGAGGTGAGTCGCCATCGGCGGCGAACAAGGGGCCGGCGAAGGCCAGCAGGGTAACCAGGGTCAATGACCTGATGAGCATGCGCATCTCCTTTTGATATCCACGCTCTAATGATTGCGCATCGCGGCGATCGTTCCGGGTGACGTACCGCAATTGTGTTTCGCCTTGCCCAAAGCTTAGGTCAGGGCGGTCATTGCGCAACAGGCTGAGCTAATCTCATAGCTCGAAACGACCCATCTGATCCGCCGTGAGGACCTCGCCATGAGCGCTCAGCTGAACCACACCATTGTCTGGTGCCGCGACAAGCAGACGTCGGCAAACTATCTGGCAGACATCCTCGGCCTGCCCGCCCCGGAACCCTTCGGCCCGATGCTGATCGTCAAGCTCGACAATGGCGTGTCGCTGGACTTCTACGACAATGACCCGCCGATTGCCTCGCAGCACTATGCGTTTTTGATCGGCGAGGACGATTTCGATGCGGCCTTCGCGCGCCTGCAAGCCCGCGGGCAGCCGTGGTGGGCCGACCCCGGCAAGCAGCGACGGAATGAGATCAACGATTATGCCGGCGGCCGGCGGGTGTATTTCGATGACCCGGACGGGCATCTGCTGGAAATTCTTACCCGACCCTAGCCACGTCAGCCATCAAGGCCGGGATGGAGAAGGTAAACACGCTGCCAATCCCCGGTTCGCTTTCCGCCCAAAGCTCTCCGCCGTGGGCCTGGACGATGCTGCGGCAGATGCATAAACCCAGGCCGCTGCCGTTGGGATCGTTGAGGCGATTCATGCCAACACCTCGCAGCGCTCAAGCCAACTTTCGAAGGCCGCGAACGTGGCTTGGGCCGCGACCACCGACCGCGCCCGCTCAATGGGATCACACACTTCGTACAGGCACGCCAGGAAACCGCGCCACATCAACAAGGTCGACGTGCCATACACCGCAAAAAAACGACCGCCCGTGTGCTCATCGACGCCGAGGCGCGAGTACAGCCCGTTGCGCAGCGATTGCCCGCCCAGCGTCGCGCCCTCGAGGACGTACAACACGCCCAGCACATCGGCCACCGAGCGGGTCTGCAAGGAAAACGTGCACAGGGGAATGGCATCAATGGCGGCAGCGTCCAGCCCCAACGCATACAGGTCTGCTTCGAGGGACGGGGTTTTGCTGCGAATCAGCCAATCCAGGTCGGGAATGTTCATCGCCAGCTGGAACAACCGATTTTCCAGCGGCCGATAAAACCCGTAATAGGCCTCGATCAGCCGGGTATAAAGCAGCAGATCGGCCGTGAAAAACGGGATGCGCTTTTCCAGCACCTGATGCTGGCGGGTCGTTGCGATGCGCAGCTCACTGAGAATCAGCGGCAGGCTTTTGGGCGGGGCATTCACGACAGTGTGTCGAGGCAATACCCGGCTTCGTGGAGTTGGTATTCGGTGATGAGCGCGTACACGGGCCGCCTCTTCCTTGTCGATCACAGGGGAAATGCCGACAGGTCATTCGTGAGCGAATGAAGGTTGGCTTTCCACCGTAGCACCTATATGACGCAGGAGGTGGTTTGTTTCTGGAACGGCGGGGATCAGAACGCCAGTTTGTAGCCGATCAGCACCAGCATCGTGGCCAGGCACGGACGCAACACTTCATCGGAAATGCGTCCGGTCAGGTGGCTGCCCAGGTAAATCCCCGGCAGCGAACCGACCAGCAAGTAACCGAGCACCTGCCAGTCCATATTGCCCATGCTCGCGTGGCCAAGGCCTGCGACGAGGGTCAGGGGCACGGCGTGAGCGATCTCAGTCCCGACGAGCCGGCGGGTCGGCAGCAGCGGATAGAGAATGAACAGCGCCACGGTGCCCAGGGCGCCCGCACCGATGGACGTCAGCGCGACCATTGTGCCGAGGACCAGGCCGGTGATGACGGTCATCGCATTCAGGTTTGTACCGCTGGGGTTGTAGTTGCCGCCCGCCCGTTTGTGGGCGAAATCGAGCAAGCGCTTCTTGAAGAAAATCGCCAGCGCCGTGGCGAACAGGACGAAGCCCAATGCCTGTTTGATCACAGCGTTCATGGCATCCGGCGAGGTATGCAACGTGCTCAGGAACCACAACGTCATCGCCACCGCCGGCACGCTGCCGAGGGTCAGCCATCCGGTGATGGCCCAATCAATGTTCTGGTTCTTCCGGTGAACCAGCACGCCACTGGATTTGGTGATGGCCGCGTACAACAGGTCGGTACCGACCGCCGTCGCAGGGTTGATGCCGAACCACAGCAGAATGGGAGTCATCAACGAACCGCCCCCCACGCCCGTCATGCCGACAATAAAGCCGACGACCAGCCCGGCCACGATCAACCCGAAATTCACTAAATCCATCGATACGTCCACAAAGATCGCAGGGGAAAACTGGCCCGCAGCATAGCGATTTTTCTTATAACCACTTATATCGATGCGGTCTATCGTTATGCCCTAAACCCTAAGCCACCTCAATTCTGTGTGGGAGCGGGCTTGCTCGCGAAAGCGGTGTGTCAGGCAACATAAATGTCGACTGGCACGGCCTCTTCGCGAGCAAGCCCGTTCCCACAAAGGGGCTCACTGCACGGGAAGGAAATTGAGGAACAACAGGCTTTGGGCGTAATTCAGACCGATCCGCCGGTAGCGCTCATCGAGCATCTGTGTCAGCAGGTCCAGTCGCGCGACGATCTTGCCGAACTCCACGGCGAAACTCAGGTTGCTGCCCTCCTCCGAAATTTCGTTGGAGAACAGCAAGGGTTCGCCGTTCTTGTTTTGCCGCTGGCTCAGTATCCAGGTGGCTTTTTCAATGTTGCGCGCGGCGTTGTTAACGAACGTCGGGTTGATCGCATCGGTCATGTAGAACTCGAGACGATTGCCGTGGGCGGTGACCAGCATGCTGCCAATGGCATAAATAAAGGCACCGACCCGGTCGCCAAGGAACTCCGGGCTCATGGCATAGCTGAGTGCTGCCAGGTCTTTTTTGCCACCCAGGGTGGGCAGTGGCTGTTGCTGCTCGATGGCCATGCGCACTTGTTTGCCAGCGGTGCGGGCATCGAGGAAACCGGACTTTTTCAGCTCGTCCGGGTTACGCAGGTAGAGCTTGCTCATGAGCAGGTAAAGGCTGTCCAGATTGTCGCGCATCGTCAGGGTCGCCATGCGGTCGACGCTGGTCTGGAGGAATTCCTGGGGCTTGCCTTCGCGGAACTGGCTGACGATGTCCTGGCCTTGCTGTTGACTGCAACCGGTGGAGGCGAACATCGACAGCCCGGCCAGCACCAGACAACAGCGACGGATTGGCGAAACAAAGAGGGGTGAAACTCGAGCCATGGGTTCTTGGACTTGGGCATGGGCCGGCGGTGGGGATCGCCGCAGGCTGGCCAAGGATAGAGCCATGAAAGCTGAAAAAGTGCAGTGCCGACGGTCCGCAAGCCTTATTAGTCATACTTTATAATTGCAACACTGAGCACTTAAGCTATAAATCCTTCCTTGATCGCATTAAAACTCGATCAGTAGTCTGACTAATCTACCAAAACAACAAGAAGGAAGGTCAACCATGCTTCACTCCCGATACCCACTCTGCTGCCTCGGACTGTCCCTGATGATCGCCTCCCTCTCCGCCCAGGCCGCCGGTTTGTCCAGCGAACATAAGCCCTTTGGAAAAACCAATGACGGCACGCCGGTCGAGCAATACGTTTTGCGCAACAGCCATGGCCTGCAAGCCACCGTCATCACCTACGGCGGCATTCTGCAGTCGCTGAAAGTCCCGGATAAAAACGGCAAGTTCGAGGACATTGTTCTGGGTTTCGATAATGTTCAGGGCTACCAGAGCGGCACGGCGTACTTTGGCGCGACCATCGGGCGCTTCGGCAATCGCCTGGCCAACGGTGCGTTCGAACTGGACGGCAAGCGCTATCAAGTGCCACTCAACGACGGCTCGAATTCGCTCCATGGCGGCCCCCAGGGTTTTGACAAACAGGTCTGGAAAGCCGAACCGCGCAACGGCAAGGATTCGGTGGGCGTGACGCTGACGAAGGTGTCGGCGGACGGTGAAATGGGTTTCCCCGGTAACCTGAAAACCGAGGTTACCTACAGCCTCAACGAGAACAACGAGCTGCGCATCGAGTACAAGGCCTCCACCGATAAACCCACGGTGCTGAACCTGACCAACCACAGCTATTTCAATTTGGCCGGCGCGGGTAACGGTGATGTGCTGAAACAGGTCGCGACCTTGCACGCCACTCACTACACACCGGTCAACGGCAAGCTGATCCCGACCGGTGAATTGGCTCCGGTGGCCGGCACGCCGATGGATTTCACGCAGCCGACGGCCATCGGAAAAAACATCAAGGCCGATCATCCACAGTTGAAATTTGCCGAACCGAAACAGGGTGGCTTCGACTTCAACTGGGCGCTGGACGCCAACGGCGACCTGGGCAAGCTCGCCGCCGATGTCAGCGACCCGCAGTCCGGCCGCAGGTTGCAGCTCTACACCACCGAACCTGGCGTGCAGTTCTACACCAGCAACTTCCTCGACGGCACGGTGAAGGGCAAGGCCGGCAAGACCTATGCGCACTGGAGTGCGTTCACGCTGGAGACCCAGCACTATCCTGACTCGCCGAACCAGCCGGACTTCCCGTCGACGCGACTCGATCCGGGCAAAGTATATGCCCAGAGCACGGTGTTGAAGTTCTCCGCCAAGTAACCGCTCTGCGTTTGGGTATGTTGCAGCAGCCGATCCTGCGAGGCTGCTGCTACATGCCAGGGAACCTGCGGGCTATTCTGCTGCCAACCGTAGTATCCATCGAGTAACTCAAAGGAGGTTTTCATGCGGACCCTCGAACTGGCCGGCGTCAACGTACCGGTCATTGGCCAAGGCACCTGGCGCATGGGTGAAGATCACGCCCAACACACCAAAGAAGTCGCAGCACTGCGCCTGGGCATCGAGTTGGGCATGACCCTGATCGACACCGCGGAAATGTACGCCGAAGGGGGCGCTGAAGAGGTGGTCGGCGAAGCCATCGCGGGCCTGCGCGATAACGTCTTTCTCGTCAGCAAGGTCTATCCGCACAACGCCAGCCGCAAAGGTATCCCCCAGGCGTGCGAGCGCAGTCTGCAACGGCTGGGCACCGATTACATCGATTTATACCTGTTGCATTGGCGCGGTGAGTACCCTCTGGAGGAAACGGTCGATGCCTTCGAGCGGTTGCGTGAACAAGGCAAGATCGGCCGTTGGGGTGTGTCCAATTTTGACGTGGATGACCTGCAAGAGCTGGCCGCACCGGCCTGCGCTACCAATCAAGTACTCTACAACCTGGAAGAACGGGGCATAGAATTCGATTTGCTGCCCTGGTGCCGCACACAGCGACAGCCCGTCATGGCTTATTGTCCGATTGGCCAGGGCGGACAACTGCTCGACAACCACACGCTCAAGCAAGTCGCCGCCCGTCACGGGGTGACACCTGCACAGGCCGCGCTGGCATGGATCCTGCGACAGGAAGGCGTGATCGCCATCCCCAAAGCGGTCAGCCCCGAGCACGTGCAACTCAATGCGCAAGCCGCGCAATTGCAGCTCGAAAAGGAGAGTCTGGAGGCGCTGGACCAAGCGTTTCGCGCGCCACAACGAAAGCAGCGACTGGCCATGGTCTGAGCCATCGCGGTCTGACAGAGGGCTTCTGCATGAGAAGCACCGATCAGCTCGACTCCTTTAATCTGCAACGCTTTATCCAGGCGCAGGACCCGGTGTTCGACCGGGTTCAGGCCGAGTTGAACGCCGGCCACAAGCGCAGTCACTGGATGTGGTTCATCTTTCCCCAGTTCGCCGGGTTAGGCGGCAGTGAGATGTCGCGCCACTTCGCCATTCGTTCCGCCGAGGAAGCCGTGGCGTACCTGAAGCATCCGCTACTGGGCTCTCGCTTGCGTGCCTGCACCCGGCTGGTGCTAAAAATCGAAAAGAGCTCGATTGCCGCCATCTTCGGCCATCCCGACGATCTCAAATTTCACTCATCCATGACGTTGTTCGCCCAGATCGCCCCCGAAGACAATCTCTTCAAACAGGCACTGGACCAGTACTTCCACGGCATACCGGACGGCTGGACGTTAACGCTGATGGATTCAAAACAGGCCCAACTGCCCCCCAATCAGGGTTGAAAAGTCGTCGTCCACAAACGGCAGGATCGCATCCGCCACCGGTTGCAGTTGCCGGGTGACGTAATGGTCGTAATCGATGGGCGCGCTGCGGATTTCCAGCGGCTCGGGGCCGGCGACGGTGATCACGTAGCTGATCCAGCCACCGTTCTGGTACTGCCGTGGACGGCCCTGCTGGTCGTTGTAGTCATCGGCGATCCGCGCGGCACGAACGTGGGGCGGGACGTTGCGCTGATAGTCGTCGAGGGTGCGGCGCAGGCGTTTGCGGTAGATCAGCCGGTCGTCGAACTCACCGGCCAGGGTCTTGCGCACGTAATCGCGCACATAGTCCTGATAGGGTTTGCGATGGAAGATCCGTGAGTAGAGTTCCTGCTGGAACTGACGAGCCAGGAGCGACCAGTCGGTGCGCACGGTTTCCAGGCCCTTGTAGACCATCTCGTCCGTGCCATCGGCGCGGGTCACAAGCCCGGCATAACGCTTCTTGCTGCCCTCCTCCGCACCGCGAATGGTCGGCATCAGGAAGCGTTTGTAGTGGGTTTCGAACTGCAACTCCAGCGCACTCTCCAGTCCATATTCCTGCTGCACATGTTCACGCCACCACTGGTTGACGTGATCCACCAGCGTGCGGCCGATCTGCGCCGCTTCTTCCTGACCGTGGGCGCGGCGCAGCCAGACGAAGGTTGAGTCGGTATCGCCGTAAATCACCGCGTGGCCCTGGGCCTCGATCAATTGACGGGTGCGCAGCATGATCTCGTGCCCACGCAAGGTGATGGACGACGCCAGGCGCGTATCGAAGAAGCGACAGCCGCTGGAACCGAGCACGCCGTAGAAGGCGTTCATGATGATTTTCAGCGCCTGGGAAAGCGGCGCGTTGTGTTCGCGCTTGGCGGTTTCCCGACCTTCGGCGACTCGGGCGACGATGGCCGGCAAGCAATGCCGGGTTCGTGAAAAGCGTGCGCCACGAAAGCCCGGCACCGACTCGCTGTCATCAGGATGTTCGAGTCCCTCGATCAAGCCCACCGGGTCGATCAGGAACGTTCGGATGATCGATGGATAGAGGCTTTTGTAGTCGAGCACCAGCACCGATTCGTACAGCCCCGGTTGCGAGTCCATGACAAACCCGCCGGGGCTGGCTTCAGGTGGCTTGCCGCCGAGGTTGGGCGCGACGAAACCCTGGCGGTGCATCAGCGGCATATACAGGTGCGTGAACGCCGCCACCGAACCACCGCTGCGGTCCGCCGGCAGTCCGGTGACGCTGGCCCGCTCCAGCAGGAAGGTCAGCAACTGGGTCTTGGCGAAAATCCGCGTCACCAGTTCGCAGTCCTTGAGGTTGTACTTGGCCAGCGCCGGTTTGTCCTCGGCGAACATGCGGTTGATTTCGTCCATGCGCTGGTAAGGCTTGCTGATCGCTTTGCCCTCGCCGAGCAGGGTTTGCGCGACGTTTTCCAGGCTGAACGACGGGAAACTCCAGGTCGCCGAACGCAGGGACTCGATGCCGTCAATGATCAACCGGCCGGCGGCCGAAGCGAAATAATGATTGCGGCTACCGTGCTCGCGCCACTGCATTTCTTCGCCACCACGGCCCAGTTTGAGCGGCACTGCCAGGCGCCTTGCGTGTTCGTGGAGCACACGCAGATCGAACTGCACGACGTTCCAGCCGATGATCGCGTCGGGGTCGTGCCGGGCGAACCATTCGTTGAGTTTTTTCAGCAGCAGGATTCGGGTATCGCAATACTCAAGCTGGAAATCCACCTCGCAATCATCGCCATTGGGCGGGCCGAGCATGTACACCTGGCGTTCGCCGCAGCCCTCCAGCGCGATGGAATACAACTCGCCCTGAGCGGTGGTTTCGATGTCCAGGGAGACCAGTCTGAGCGTCGGCCGGTAGTCGGGATCGGGTTTCATTTGCGCGTCGAGCAACAGGCCCTCGGCATCGAGTATGCCGCCAAAGACCACAGGCGCGGTGATGAACCGCTCCATCATGTAGCGTTCCGGCGGGCGCACGTCGGCTTCGAACATGTCGACACCGGCCTTGCGCAGCGCGGTTTCCAGGCGCATCAGCTGGCCGTGTTGCTGGCAATACAGGCCCAGCACCGGGCGATGCTCAAAGTCCTGCAGCGCCAACGGTCGTAGCTCGACGTTCTTTTCGCCGCGCAGCAACGCTTCAGCCTGCTCGCGCTGGGCCGCCGGGATGAATGCCACGGACGGTTGATGAGGCAGGCGGATACGCTGGGGACCGGCATCGGTCGCCAGCCAGAACTCGACTTCCGTACCGGCCGGGGTATCGCGCCAATGCCGGGTCAGGACGAAGCCCCGCTGTAAATCCACCACTGCAACCTCAATACCTGATCAAGGCTGCAATTCTACGCGTCATCGACGCCGCACACTCGGATTGATCTGACCACTCGCACCCTGTGGGAGCGGGCTTGCTCGCGAAGGCGGTGGGCCAGTCGACACTTGTATTGACTGACCCACCGCCTTCGCGAGCAAGCCCGCTCCCACAGGTCCGCGTCATGCCAAAGGTTACGTGCGCCGGTTGTGCATTTCCCGTGCATCGACCACCCGGCCAATCGTCATGTTCCCGCCGGGTTGCGAACGTTTATCGACCTGGCACACGAGCTTTACCGAAGAAAATCCGCCGAATGGCGTTTTTTGAGTGTTATCTGCCGCTTTCTGCCTTGCCCTCTGCGCCAGTGTCTACGATTCTTCAAGGACAACGACAACACCAGAGAAACCGCCATGAAAACCGTCGCCCAGCTACTGAAGTTAAAGGCTGAACAAAATCACGAAGTCCACATCATTGCGCCTCATCAAATGGTGCTGGAAGCGCTGATGGTCATGGCCGCGAAAAACGTCGGCGCCTTGCCGGTCGTGAAGAATGGCGAGGTCGTCGGCATCATCAGCGAGCGCGACTATGCGCGCAAACTGGTGCTCAAGGGCCGCTCCTCCGTCGGTACGCCGGTCGAAGACATCATGGTCTCGCCGGTGATCACCGTGGACACCCATCAAACCGTCGAAACCTGCATGGGCATCATGTCCGACAAACGCCTGCGTCACTTGCCAGTGGTGGAAAACGGCCAGTTGATCGGCTTGCTGTCGATTGGCGACCTGGTCAAGGAAGCCATCGCCGAACAAGCGGAACTGATTCGGCAGTTGGAGCAGTACATTCGCGGCGAGTAGTCCCTTTGTGGGAGCGAGCCCGCTCCCACATTGGTTGGGGATGTTCAGGCTGGCCAGTGCCGGGCGAAAACCGGCGCCAATATCGGGTGACGATCGATACGTTCCAGCCAAGCGAAAAAACCCGGTCGGGAACTGCGCAAATGTTCCCGGCTCCCCGCCCACCGCGTGACCACCGCCGCCAGCACATCCAGCGCTCCCGGTGTTTCATCGCCCAGATACAGCTCGCCGGAAAACTGATCGGCAAACACTTCCCAACTCCAATGCAGGCGCTCGCGGGCACCGACCATGAGGTTTTGCCTGGACGCTTCATCCGCCTTGGCCAACCAGCGTTCGGGATAGTCGATGATGCCGATGGCCGCGTAGCAATTGCTGACGATGTACGCCAGACCGCGGATGGCCTGATCGCGTTCGGCGGCGTTTACCGGCAGCAGCTTCGACTTGGGAAACGTCAGCCCCAGATGAATCAGGATCGCTGCACTCTCGGTAAGAACCCCGCCATCGGGCAATTGCAGCGTCGGAATCTGCTTGAGCGGGTTCAGTTTCTCCAGGGCTTTGGCTGCCTCCGGGGACGATTCAACGTCAATGAATCGATAGGGGATCTCACAGAGTTCCAGCGCAGCCTCAATCGCTGCCGCGCCCGAGTTCTTATGTCCGTAGAGCTGGTACATAAACACCTCCTTGGGATGGTCTCTTTGTAGCAGCTGACTCTCTGCCCGCGGAATAATTTCTTTTAGTCATCACCCGAGCGCCGCGAGCAACTCCGTCGTGGTGACAATCGAATGGGCGTACGTCGGCCCGTTGATCTCATGGGCGGCATGCATCGCTTCCGGGCTGAAAGCTGCCGTCGCGTCGCGTACCAGCGTTACGTGGTAACCGAGTTCAGCGGCGAATTTGCCGGTGGTTTCGATGCAGGTATTGGCGAGCATGCCCACCACCACGACCTTGTCGATACCGTGCTGCTTGAGCAAAAAGTCCAGGTCGGTGTTGGCGAAACCGCTGCCGCCCCAGTGCTCCTTGACGATCACATCACCGGCCTCGGGCTGGAAGTCCGGATGCCACTCGCCGCCCCAGGTTCCGGCGGCAAACACCTGAGCGCGGCTGGCCCCTTGCTGATAAGGGCTGGGGTGTTTCCAGCGAGCCAGTTCATCGGGTTCGGCGCGGTGATGCGGCACGTAGAAAATCTGAATCCCGGCCTTGCGAATGGCCTCCACCACTGTTTTCAGATTGGCCAACGTCCCCACGCTATCGGCCACCGGTTTGGCATGGCCGTGTAACTTGCCGCCTTCGCTGAGAAAGTCATTGTAAGGATCGACCAGCAACAAGCCGGTATGGGCGGGAACGTAGGGACTGGTCATGATCGACTCCTCGGAAGGGCAACGGTACGCGCCAGCTAACCAGTGTAGAAGGCGCCATGGACAGCGCCGGTGCCACCCGACGACCGCCGTCCCGTCAGTCGAGGTGACGAACCTGTGGGAGCGGGCTTGCTCGCGAAGAGGGCATTACATTCAACATCAATGTGACTGTCACACCGCCTTCGCGAGCAAGCCCGCTCCCACATGGATTGCACTTAACTGGTGGACCGCTTAACGCTTCATACACCGCTGATAACGTTCATCGACCCGCTTGGCAAACCACGCCGTGGTGAGTTTGCGGGTGATTTTCGGGCTCTGCAGCACGATCCCCGGCAGCACCGCACGTGGCAATGAGCGGCCTTCGGCCTTTTCGGCTAACGCGAAGACCTTTTGATAGAGACGGGTTTCCTCGAATTCGAGGCTTTTGCCCTCCTCCAGTTGGTCCCTGATCGTCGGATTGCGCATGCCCAGCTGCTTGCCGAGTGTGCGCACGGCCAATTCCGTGGCGCCGGGCATGATGGAATCGTAGCGCACCAGGTCACCGTCCAGCGCCAGCGGTATACCCGAAGCACGACTCACCGCGTTCTGAAACGCCGCGTTGCGACTGGCGTACCAACCGGCATTGAAATCGGCGAAGCGGTACAGCGGCTGCTGGTAGCTCACCGGATAACCGAGCAAGTGTGCGATGCCGAAATACATGCCGCCGCGTCGGCTGAACACCTCGCGACGAATCGTGCCGTCCACTGGGTATGGATAATCCTTGGCCTGTTGTTCGGCGAAGTCGATGCTGACTTGCATCGGGCCACCGGTGTGCACCGGGTTGAAACCACCGAACAGGGTCCGCCCCATGGGCACCATGCCGATGAAATCATCGAAAATCGCGCTGAGCTCCTTTTCGCTGCGCGCGGCATTCAGTCGATCGCTGTAGCTTTTGCCATTGGATGAACTCACCTGCAGCGCGCCGCTCACCAGCAGGCCGGGAACATGGACTTTGGCGGCGCGACGGTCGATCTCGTCCCGGGCGATCTTGCCCAGGCCTGGCACCGGCGGGTCCACCTGGAAGGTCGACTCCTGCTCGGTGACCGCCAGTACCGAGCACAGGTTTTGCGTGGACGGATAAATGTCCTGGGCGGCAAAGGCTGCGTAAATGTCAGTGGCCCAGCCTTGCCGGTCGACGGTCTTGGCCGGCAGCAGGCGCATGATCTCGGCCTTGACTACGGCAGGCTTGCGCGCCGGTGGTTCCTGAATCCGTTGAGTGCCGCAACCGGCCAGTACCAGCAGCGCGGCGACGCTCATGATCAATCGATTGGCTTGCATGTCGCTCCATCAAATCCGTTGAGCCGGGTTAACCATACGACCAATGGCATGGCGCAGGCTATGACTGTCCCGACGACGCACTGTTCCTTCAACGGACACACATACCTGTGGGAGCGGGCTTGCTCGCGAAGGCGGTGGGGCAGTCGACACTTGTATTGACTGTCACACCGTCTTCGCGAGCAAGCCCGCTCCCACATGAATTGCGCCTTTACCGACAGCCATGGCCCATCAGTCATTAATCATTACCTTCACACCGTAATGACAAACTGATTGCACGGCGTGACTGAGAACCACTACCATTCGCCTCTGGAGTCGTATTTGCGCAAGGAGTTCCCGCGCGGTCACTTTCTTTTTCTCACTCGCGGCGCGCCGCCAGGTACGAAATATGAATACTCCAGCCCGAATCGGCGTGCCCTTTCGCCCGACTCTTCTCGCCTTGCTGTGCTCCCTGTCCGTGACCGCCCATGCAGCAACGCCCGCGACCGATCCGGAAAACGGCGGCAAGGCGGTGGTGCTGGACAACGTCAACATCAACGCCCCGGCCCCCTCGCCGTCCGCCCTGCCCCCGCCGTATGCCGGTGGTCAGGTGGCGCGCGGCGGACAGCTGGGTGTGTTGGGCAATCAGGACATCATGGACGTGCCGTTCACCATGTCGTCCTACACCGAGCAACTGATCCAGGATCAGCAAGCCGAAGATGTCGCCGACGTGCTGCTCAACGATTCCTCGGTGCGTCAGGCCAGCGGGTTTTCCAACCAAGCGCAGATTTTCATGATCCGCGGCTTGCCACTCACCGGCGACGATATTTCCTATAACGGCCTATACGGCGTCCTGCCGCGGCAGATCATTTCCACCGACGCCCTGGAGCGCGTGGAAGTCTTCAAAGGCCCGAACGCGTTCATCAATGGCGTGACCCCGACCGGCTCCGGCATCGGCGGTGGCGTCAACCTGCAACCCAAGCGCGCCGGGGACGTGCCGTTGCGCCGTTTCACCACCGACATCAACGATGAAGGGCGCATTGGCGAACACCTGGACATCGGCCAGCGCTTCGGTGAAGACAACCGCTTCGGCGCCCGCGTCAACCTGGCGCAACGGGAAGGCGACACCGGCATCGATCACGAAAACCAGCGCTCCAAGCTGTTCGCTATCGGCCTCGACTACCGCGGTGACGCCCTGCGCATTTCCGGCGATTTCGCCTACCAGAAACAACGGGTCAACGGTGGCCGCAACACGGTGAACATCGGCACCGCCACGCACATCCCGGATGCGCCGTCGGCCGACACCAACTACGCGCCAAGGTGGGGATTCACCGAGATCGAAGACACCTTCGGCATGATGCGCGCCGAATACGACCTGAACGACAACTGGACCGCCTACGCCGCCGGCGGTGCCAAGCACACCCGCGAAGTCGGGCGCTACAACTCCACCACGCTGGTCGGCAACGACGGCAGTTCAACCACCAGCGGCTCGTTCATTCCCCACGACGAAGACAACAAAAGCGTTATGGCCGGCCTCAATGGCAGATTCGCCACCGGCCCGGTCAGCCACAAACTCAACTTCGGCCTGGCCGGAATCTGGACCGAACAGCGCAGTGCCTTCGATTTCGACCTGACCCCCTATGCGAACAACATCTACCATCCGGTCGAAGTACCGGCGCCGGGGCCTGGTTTCTCGGGCGGCGACGTGAACGATCCGGGCATCGTCGGCAAGACCTTCGTGCGCAGCGGCGCGGTGTCCGACACCCTGGGCTTCTTCGACGACCGCCTGTTGGTGACCGTCGGTGTGCGTCGCCAGCAACTGGTGGTCCAGGGCTTCGCCTACGGCACCGGCACCCGGACTTCCAAATATGACGAGTCGATCACCACCCCGGTCTACGGCATCGTGTTCAAACCCTGGGAATACGTGTCGTTCTACGCCAACCGCATCGAAGGTCTGGCTGAAGGCCCGACGTCGCCTACTTCGGCAGCCGGACGCGTCGTCATCAACGGCAATCAGGCGTTTGCACCCGCACGCTCCAAGCAGCTCGAAGCCGGTGTGAAAGTCGACATGGGCACCTACGGCGCCAGCTTCGGTGTGTACCGCATCGAGCAACCGAGCGACGGCTACACCGAAATCGTCGACGCCACCACCGCGCGCTTCGTGCGGGAAGGCGAACAGGTCAACAAAGGCGTCGAACTCAACGTCTTTGGCGAGCCCATCAGCGGCCTGCGCCTGATCAGCGGCCTGACCTTGATGGACAGCGAACTGAAGAAAACCCAGGGCGGCCTCAATGACGGCAACGACGCCATCGGCGTGCCGAGCTTCCAGTTCAACGCCTCGGCGGATTGGGACGTACCCGGCCTGCAAGGTGTTGCGCTGAATGCGCGGATGCTGCGCACGGGTGGTCAATACGCCGATGCGGCCAACAACCTCAGCCTGCCAACCTGGAATCGCTTTGATGCCGGTGCCCGTTACGCGTTCAAGGTCCAGGAAAAAGACGTGACCTTGCGCTTCGGCATCGAGAACCTGGCCAACAAGAAATACTGGGAATCGGCCCAGGGCGGTTACCTGACCCAGGGCGAACCACGGGTGGCGAAGTTGTCGGGCACCATCGACTTCTAATCACCACGGTTCAACAAAAAGGCCCCGCAGCTTCACGGCTGCGGGGCCTGTTCCGTTGGGCGGTCAACCTGTCCGTATGTCTGGGTTGAACCATACTAGATCCACCCAACCGCGGAGGACAGGCTCATGAACCGTAGCGACGTGCTGATCATCGGCGCCGGCCCGACCGGTCTGGTACTGGCGCTGTGGTTGAGCAAACAGGGCATCCGGGTGCGGATTCTCGACAAGACCTCGGCACCTGGCACCACGTCGCGGGCGCTGGCCGTCCAGGCGCGGACGCTGGAGCTGTTTCGTCAGCTCGACCTCAGCGAGGCCATTGTGCGCAACGGCCACCGAGTGGCGGCCGCCAATTTCTGGGTCAAGGGCGAACCCGTGGCACGCTTGCCGCTGTCCACCATCGGCGAAGGCCTGACACCCTACGCGTTCCTCGAAATGTTCCCGCAAGATGAACACGAACGGCTGCTGATAGAACGTCTTGAAGCCTTTGGCATCAAGGTGGAACGCAGCACTGAGCTGGAGAGTTTCGAGGAAACCGGCGACGGCATTACCGCCCGACTGCGCTTGCCCGATGGCCAGCAGGAAACTTGTCAGGCCTGTTATCTGGCGGGTTGCGACGGCGCCCGGTCGATCGTGCGCAAGACCCTCGACACCGGTTTTCCCGGCGGCACTTACCAGCAGGTTTTCTACGTCGCCGACGTGCAGGCCAGCGGGCCGGCACTCAATGGCGAATTGCACCTGGACCTGGATGAAGCGGATTTTCTCGCCGTGTTTCCCTTGAAAGGCGAAGGTCGCGCACGCCTCATCGGCACGGTCCGCGACGAGCGCGCCGAACAGGCCGAAACCCTGCGTTTCGAAGACGTCAGCAGCCGGGCCATCGAGCATCTGAAGGTGCAGATCGAACAGGTGAACTGGTTCTCGACCTATCGCGTGCATCATCGGGTGGCGGATCACTTTCGCACCGGGCGCGCGTTTCTGTTGGGTGACGCCGCCCACGTCCACAGCCCGGCCGGTGGCCAGGGCATGAACACCGGCATTGGCGATGCCATCAACCTGGCCTGGAAACTGGCGGCGGTATTGAGTGGCGGTGCCGAGGCCAAATTGCTCGACACCTATGAAACCGAGCGCATTGCCTTTGCGCGCAAACTGGTTGCCACCACCGACCGCGTGTTCAGTTTCGTCACTGCCGAAGGCCGCATGGCCGATTTGCTGCGCACCCGCGTCGCGCCGTTTCTGATTCCCAAAATCGCCTCACTGGGAACCAGCCGCGAGCTGCTGTTTCGCACGGTGTCGCAGATCACCCTCAATTATCGCGGGATGCCGTTGAGCACCGGTGTTGCCGGGCACGTTCATGGTGGCGACCGGCTGCCTTGGGCGCACGACGGTGAAGCAGACAATTTCGGATCGCTGAAGTGTCCGACCTGGCAGGTGCATGTGTACGGCGACACCAGCGACGAAATGATCGCCTGGTGCCACGAACATCATTTGCCGTTGCATGTTTTTGACTGGCGGCCGGCGTTTGAAACAGCGGGCCTGGGGCGTAATGGATTTTACCTGTTGCGGCCGGATACGTACGTGGCGGTTGCCGAGACGTGCTCCGATCCGAAGGTGATCGAGCGGTATTTCAGGGATCACGGGATCCGGCCGTTTTTCGGCTCACCCTGATTCAACACCGTCCAAAATGTGGGAGCGGGCTTGCTCGAGAAGGCGGTGGGTTAGTCGACATTTGGATTGACTGACACTCCGCTTTCGCGAGCAAGCCCGCTCCCACATTGGATATTGGGTGGTCTTAAATCCCGGCCACGGCCAAGTCCATCGCAAAGTAGGTGAAAATCAAATCCGCCCCCGCTCGCTTGATCGCACCGAGGCTTTCACGCACCACACGATCTTCATCGATCGCCCCGGCCTGGGCGGCGAATTTGATCATCGCGTACTCGCCGCTCACCTGATACGCCGACAGCGGCAGGCGCGATACTTCGCGAATATCGCGGATGATGTCCAGGTACGCGCCGGCGGGTTTGACCATCAGTGCGTCGGCGCCTTCCTGTTCGTCCAGCAGTGATTCGCGTACCGCTTCGCGGCGGTTCATCGGGTTCATCTGATAGCTTTTGCGGTCGCCCTTGAGCGCGCTGCCGCCGGCTTCGCGGAACGGACCGTAAAGCGCCGAAGCGAATTTGGTCGAATAGGCCATGATCCCGGTCTGGGTGAAACCAGCCTCATCGAGCGCGCGGCGAATGGCCTGGACCTGCCCGTCCATGGCGGCCGACGGGGCGATCACATCGGCACCCGCACGAGCCGCCGCCACGGCTTGCTTGCCGAGGTTGATCAGGGTCAGGTCGTTATCGACCTCGTGGTTGTGCAGCACGCCGCAGTGGCCGTGGTCGGTGTACTCACAGAAACAGGTGTCGGACATGACGATCATCTCCGGCACCGCATCCTTGGCGATGCGCGACATGCGCGACACCAGGCCGTTGTCGCTCCAGGTGTCGCTGCCGCTGCTGTCCAGATGGTGCGACACGCCGAAGGTCATCACCGACTTGATCCCGGCCCGGGCATAGCGCTCGATCTCGCCCGCCAGTTTCGACTCCGGAATACGCATCACACCGGGCATGCTTTTGATCGGCACGAAGTCGTCGATTTCTTCCTCGACGAAGATCGGCAGCACCAGGTCATTCAAACTGAACTCGGTTTCCTGGAACAGACTGCGCAGGCTCGCATTGCGGCGCAGACGGCGTGGACGTGCTTCGGGGAACTGACTGGACATGGGTATTCCTGAAAATCGAGGGACGAGAAGAAAGTCGAAGGGGGTAGAGCTTATGCCCTGCAAGGTGCAGCGCACAAACGTCGAACGCTCAAGACTGCATTGCTGGAATCGCAATAATCTTCGAGCCAACACAAGACTCCTGTGAGAGTGGGCTTGCTCGCGAAGGCGGTGTGTCATTCAACATTGATGTCGGCTGACACGGCCTCTTCGCGAGCAAACCCACTGCCACAGGATTTGGTGTGGATCAGTTCGAGACTGGTTTGGGGATTTCCAGCCCGCGCACCACCGCCGGCCTGGCCAGGAAGCGCTCCAGCACCCGAGTGACATTCGGGAAGTCCTGGATGCCCACCAACTCGCCGGCTTCATAGAAGCCGATCAGGTTGCGCACCCACGGAAAAATCGCGATGTCGGCGATGGTGTAGCGCTCGCCCATGATCCAGTTGCGCCCCTCCAGACGCCCGTCGAGCACCTTGAGCAAGCGTTTGCTCTCATCCACGTAGCGGTCGCGGGGACGTTTGTCCTCGTAGTCTTTGCCGCCGAATTTATTGAAGAAACCGACCTGACCGAACATCGGCCCGATACCACCCATCTGAAACATCAGCCACTGGATGGTCTCGTAGCGCGCTGCTGACTCCTGGGCCAGCAGTTGCCCGCTTTTGTCGGCCAGGTAGATCAGGATCGCGCCGGACTCGAACAGCGCCAGGGGTTGGTCGTCCGGACCGTGCGGGTCGAGAATGGCCGGGATCTTGTTGTTCGGGTTCAGCGACAGGAATTCGGGGGACAGTTGATCATTGCTGTCGAAGCCCACGCGATGCGGTTCGTAGGGCAGGCCGATCTCTTCGAGCATGATCGAAACCTTGACGCCATTGGGGGTCGGCAGGGAATACAGCTGAATCCAATCGGGGTATTGAGCGGGCCATTTTCGGGTGATGGGGAACGCGGACAGATCGGTCATGGGAAGGATCCACGAAGAAAATTGAGAGGGACGATCATAATGCAGGCGATGTCGAAGGCCGCGATCTTTTGGTGTTATCAATATTGCTGATGAACAAGATCAAAAGAGTCGCAGCCTTCATCAGCGCCTATAGGTGTACCGTGTCCATAAATCCGCAACATCTTGTCGGTAACCTTTGCTCCAAGCCGTGCAAGGTTACCGATACAGTGCTGCACACTCGTCGGAATCGAACCAATGGGCTTCAGAGGACTCTGAGCTATGCCCTTTCGGAAACGGACCGGCTCAACGACATGGAAAACACCCGACGCTGGACGCTCGTGGTGTAAAGGTTTGTCAGCCTTAACCGAATGCGCTGAAGAACCCTTTATTCCATGATGATCCTTCTCAAATTCGCCAAACGCTTCAAGCATCGCGCGTATGTCGTTCTGCCCGCCTTGCTGGCGACGAGCGCGCTGTTCTTGTCGCTGGAATCCAGCGAAAGCCGCGCCCAACCGGCGGACGGCACTCAGACGCTGGTATTCCTGCGCCACGCGGAAAAACCCGCCGGCGGCCTGGGCCAGCTCAACTGCCAGGGCCTGAACCGTGCTATCGATCTGGCCACTTTGCTGCCGGAAAAATTCGGCAAGGCCAACTACGTGTTTGCGGCCAACCCGACGCGCAATGTCGAGGAAGGCGAACTGGACAATTCCTACAGCTACATCCGCCCCTTGATGACCATCAGCCCCAGCGCGATCAAGCTCGGTTTGCCGGTGAACATCAACTTCTCGGCCAACGACACCAGCGACCTGGCCGATGAACTGCTCAACGACAAGTATCACAACGCGGTCATCTACACCGCCTGGTCACACGGCTACCTGCCGGAGCTGATCAACAAGGTCGCGGGAGAAGCCGTCGGCAAGAAACAGAACATCACCGATGACTGGGAGTCCAGCGACTACGACTCGCTGTACGTGCTCACGCTGACCTGGCACAACGGCAAGGCCAGCATGGAGAGCCACAGCTACAAGCAAGGGCTGGATAATGGTCGGGAGACTTGCCCGACCTAGTGGCTTCAGTATTCGGGTCGCCTGTCAGGGCCCCTTCGCGAGCAAGCCCGCTCCCACATTAAATCTGTACGACGCAGATCTAATGTGGGAGCGGGTTTGCTCGCGAAGGGGCCGGCAAAACCACCCTCACCCTCGCTGACTGACTCGATCCCGCAGGTACTCAAGAACCGCCCCCCGCTCTCCGGCAAACTCGATCCGTGCACCCTTCTTCTCCCGCTGAAAGGCATACATCGGGTCGTAATACTCGCTGAGCAACCCTTCGATCCAGCCCCGATGCAGGTCCACCGCTCCGCTGCTCGCCTGTTCAGCCAAAGCGTCTTCCATCAGGATCAACATCCGCCGATGACGCTCACCGCCCAGTCGTTTCTGGACGTTGTTCAGGCTCGCCAGCAAGCGCTCGGCAAACAGCGCGAAACCTTCATCGCCGTGCACGTCGATAAACTCGGCACATAAATCCACCACGTAATCGCGCAGGATCCGCTCGACCCGCCCTTCCAGGCTGTCTTCCAGCCAGACCACCGGAAACTGCTGCATGCCCTGAAACAGCGGCAACGGCAAGGCACAACTGCCGACCATGCGGCTCTCGTCTTCCAGCACGAACTGTTCAATGCCTCGGGCGCGTTTTTTCAGCACGTCCACCGCCAGCCGGTTTTCAAAGTCGATGTTGGACGGTTGACCGGTGGCGCGCTTGCCGAAACTGGAGCCGCGATGATTGGCGTGGCCTTCAAGGTCCAGCCCGTTGCTCAATTGTGTGAGCACCTCGGTTTTGCCGGTGCCGGTCATGCCACCGAGCAAGACGAAGTCGCACTGGGCAATTGACTGATCGAGCGTGTCGAGCAGGAAAGTCCGCATGGCCTTGTAGCCGCCACCGACCCGCCGATAGTCGATGCCCGCTTCGTCCTTGAGCCACTGCTGGACGATTTGCGAGCGCAAACCGCCGCGAAAACAATATAAAAAACCGTCCGGATGAGCCCGGGCAAAGTCAGCCCAGGCCTGGATCCGCGCGGCTTTTATCTCGCCGGACACCAACTGATGCCCCAGCGTAATGGCCGCTTGCTGACCCTGCTGCTTGTAACAGGTGCCGACCCGCTGGCGCTCGTGGTCATCCATCAACGGCAGATTGACCACACCGGGGAATGAGCCTTTGAGAAACTCGACCGGCGCGCGGGCATCCATCATCGGTCGGTCGTTGAGAAAGATGTCGCGGTAATCGGTGAAGTCGATGGACATCAAAACACCTCTACCGCGTTGGTCTGTCGTTCGACCAGCTCACCGATCGGTTCCAGGCTCAGGCCCAATTCAGCCGCCACTTTGAGGAATTGCTCGTTGCCTTCGGCAGTGACTGCGATCAGCAGGCCACCGCTGGTCTGCGGATCGCACAGCACGCGTTTGTGCAGTTCCTGAACACGTCCGATCTTGCTGGCGTAGCTGTCGTAGTTACGCAACGTACCGCCCGGTACGCAGCCTTGCTCGAGGTAATACTCGACACCCGGCAGGCGTGGCACGCGGTCATATTCAATGCGGGCCGTCACGTTGCTGCCGTCAGCCATTTCCACCAGATGCCCGAGAAGGCCAAAACCTGTGACGTCGGTCATTGCCGTCACGCACTCAAGCTTGCCGAAACGGCTGCCGGGTTTGTTCAGGGTGCACATCCAGTCGCGGGCCAGACCGATGTCGGCATTGCGCAACTTGCCCTTCTTTTCGGCGGTCGTGAGGACGCCGATGCCCAGGGGTTTGGTGAGGTAAAGCAGGCAACCGGCGGTGGCCGTGTCGTTGCGCTTCATGTGGCGTTTTTCCACCAGCCCGGTCACGGCCAAGCCAAAGATCGGCTCCGGTGCATCGATCGAATGCCCGCCGGCCAATGGAATCCCCGCTTCGTCGCAGACCGAACGTCCGCCACGAATGACTTCCCGGGCAATCTCCGGCGCCAGCACATTGACCGGCCAGCCGAGGATGGCAATCGCCATCAACGGGTCGCCGCCCATGGCATAGATGTCGCTGATGGCGTTGGTAGCGGCGATGCGGCCGAAATCGAACGGGTCATCGACGATCGGCATAAAGAAGTCGGTGGTCGAGACCACGCCGCGCTCTTCGTCGATGGCATACACCGCCGCATCATCGCGCGAGGCATTGCCGACCCAGAGTTTCGGGTCCAGGTTCTGCGCCCCGCTGCCGGCGAGAATCACCTCCAGCACCTGGGGGGAAATCTTGCAGCCACAACCAGCGCCATGGCTGTATTGGGTCAGACGAATCGGCTCGCTCATGGGGGTATCTCGTGAGGTCAATGGCGCCGATTCTAGCAGAGCATGCCCCCGTAACGCGTTTACCTGCCGCTGACCTTGTGCGAGGAGCTCAGCAAGGGCAATCAGCAAGGATCATTGGGGTTTGCAGGTATTGCATGGCAACGAGCCACAAACCTTGTCGCTACCGGCGGCAGCCGTCCGACAATCCGACTGAATTTTCCGCAAGCCCGACGATCCCTCTATTACCACAGGGAGGAATACGGGCTTTATGAACAACGCAAAACTTTTCGTCATTGAATACACCCTTCATGGCGCCCCCAAGTCTTTCATTATCCGCCTGGACAAAATGGATAATGCGGAGGCCTGGCATTGGGCAAGCTGCGACGCCGGTGTGGGTCGGATCCCACGCTTTGGCCGGGAAAAGGTGCAGAAGACCAGCAAGCCGATGGCGGAGAAATTCGGCGTCGAGAACGTGACCTGGCGACCGGCGAACTGAACATCAGGGAGGATGGAGCAAGTCAGAACTGAAAGTGGAGCCCGAGTGGCTCCACTTTATTTGGACGAGCTATTTGGCGTGGGCGCACTTGCAGCCCTTGCTGGCACATTCTTCGCCATGTTCGTGGTGCTTGGCGCAGGCTTCGCAGCAATAGTGTTTGCCGTGGCGCGCAATCGGATGTTCGCCGAGTTTGCAGGAACATTTGGGGCAGTCGCAGATACTTTCACTGTCGATCATGGGTCTGACTCCGTGGGTGTGGTCGTCCGGGCCTCGCAAATGCGACCCGTACCACCAGTGTAGGAGCTTGCGTCAGCCCTGCCGGGTACTGCTGCGATACATGAACACCAACGCCAACCCGAGACACACCATCGCCAATATCCGGCTGCTGGACAGCTCGATCGCCGGGTTGCCCAGCCAGCCGAAGTTATCGATCAGCATCCCCATCCCCAACTGCCCGACGATTACCGCGACCGTCGCCACCGCTGTCCCCACCCGCGGCACCGCACCGACCATCACCATCATGTAAACCACCCCGAACAGCGCGCCGCTGAGCTGCCATTTCGGCACGTCCATCAAGCTCACTGCGTGGGCCGGTTCGAAAAACAGAATCAGCAACCCGGTGGTCACTGCACCAACAACAAAGGTCAGCAAGCTGCTGCGCAACACACCGACGGTTTCACCAAGCCGGCCATTGATCGCCGCCTGAATACTCAACACCGCACCGGCCGCCACGACCACCGCCAACAAAATAATCAGATTCATCATCAACCCCGAGCGATCAGAACAAGTGCCGCGACAATCAGCAGCAAGGCCAGCCAACGTTCACTGTTGACCTTTTTGCGGGTAGCGCCGAACCAGCCAAAGTGGTCGATCAGCACGCTTTTGCCGACCTGCCCGGACAGGATCGCAATCATGGTCATCGCGATGCCGATGTGCGGCGTGGCCAGGGTCAGCACCACCACGTACATCGGCCCCAGGAAACCGCCAATCAGCTGCCAACGCGGCAGCTCGCTCAGCGCCGGGCCCTGTTGCGGGCCGCTGAACAACAACAGCAAAAACAGAATCGCCGAGCCGACGCCGAAGATGCTCAAGGTCGCCCACAAGTGACCGACCTGACCCCCCAGCGGCCCCAGCAACCCGGCCTCCACGGAAAGGCCCATGCCGGCCAGGATCACCAGGGGTAAAAGCAAAAGCCGCAACCCGGGTTTTGTTGCAGGCATTGCGACAGCGCCGGCGTCATCGATTAAAGAAGATTGCATAGAGGAACACCATTCATCAGATAGAACACGGACCCTTGTGGGAGCGGGCTTGCTCGCGAAGGGGCTCGGTCAGTCATCATTGTTTGTCGAATGACCCAGCGCTTTCGCGAGCAAGCCCGCTCCCACAATTATCGGTTGGCGATCCTTTGCGATAAATGGGAGCATCCTGACAACACTTTTGCGCAACTCGCACAGCAGGATTCGCCATGCACGGCCTCAACGAACTGGGATTCAAGGCACTTCGACTGTTTGTCGCGGTGCTCGACCACGGCAGTTTTTCCGAAGTCGCCCGCCGCGAGGGCCTGGCGCCCTCTTCGATTTCCCGGCAGATTCAACTGATGGAGCAAGCCTTGAGCCTGCAATTGCTCTACCGGCATACCCGCGCCGTCACGCCCACCGAGGCCGGGCGCCTGCTCGGTGACCACGCACGGTTGATGCTGGTGCAACTGGAGGAAGCCGAACAGGCCTTGCAGGAACAGCAAAGCGAGCCCAGCGGGCTGGTGCGGATCAACGCGCCGGTGGTGTTTGGCCAGCGGCACCTGTCCCCGTGGCTGGGGAAACTGTGCGAGCGCTACCCGAAACTGCAACTGGATATCCAGCACACCGACAGTTACGTCGCCCCCTTGCAGGAAGGCGCCGACCTGCTGTTTCGCATCGGCCCGCTGCACGATTCGAGCATGCAGGCGCGCATTCTGGCGCCGCAACGCTTCCAAGTGGCGGCCAGCCCCGCTTATCTGAAACGTCACGGCACGCCGCAACATCCCGAAGACCTGATGACCCATCAATGCCTGGCCTATAAAGGCGTGGCCGGCCAGCAGCGCTGGTTTTTTCGCAAGGGTCAGCAGGACTGGACGCCCTACTCCGTGAAGGGGCCGATCACCGGCAACCACGCCGACACCCTGACCCAGGCCGCCGAACAAGGCCTGGGGCTGGTGATGTTTCCGTCGTGGCTGATTGGTGAAGCGGTGCGCAAAGGCACGCTGATGCCGGTGCTTGGGGACTATCAGGTATCCAATAGCCTTGAACCACAACAGATCGCCGTGCTCTGGCCCGGCAGTCGACGGTTGTCGGTGAAGGTCAGGACGGTGATTGATTTTTTTGTCGAATGTTTTGGCGAAGTGCCGTACTGGGACAGGCCTATAAACTAAGGATTGAACACCACAATCCCTGTGGGAGCGGGCTTGCTCGCGAAGGCGGCGTGTCAGGCAACAATAATGTCGACTGACACTCCCTTTTCGCGAGCAAGCCCGCTCCCACAGGTTCCGGGGTGTCAGATACGGAACTGTCCGACCAGTTTGCCGAGGCGCTGACCAAGATCAGCCAGGCTGCGAGATGTCTGCGCACCGAGCTGGGTTTCATCGGCAACGTTGTCCACGGCCACGGCGATCTGATGCACGCTGCGGTTGATCTCTTCGGCGACGGCGGTTTGCTCTTCGGCCGCGCTGGCGATTTGCGCGTTCATCGAGTTGATGGTGGCGATCAATTCGGCCATGGTGTCCAGTGACGCGCCGGCCTCGTTGGCCTGGGCGGAAGTGCCGTCACCGGCTTCACTGGAACGGCGCATGGCTTCCACCGCCGACTGGGTGCCCGCCTGCAAGCGGTCGATCATGCCCTGGATTTCCTGGGTACTGATTTGCGTGCGACTGGCCAGCGCCCGCACCTCGTCCGCGACCACCGCAAAACCACGGCCGGCCTCACCGGCGCGGGCAGCTTCGATGGCGGCGTTGAGCGCCAGGAGATTGGTCTGCTCGGCAATCGAACGGATCACCCCGAGCACGCTGACAATCGACGACACGTCCTTTTGCAGGCTGTCGAGGGACACGCCGCTGCTGCGAATGTCGTCCACCAACGCATGGATTTTCACGATGCTGCCGGCCACCACACGCTTGGCGGCCTGACCTTCTTCGTCGGTCTGCTGGGCGGCAACCGCGGCGCTCTGCGCGCTTTTCGCCACTTCCTGAGCGGCGGCGGACATCTGGTTGATCGCCGTGGCCACCTGATCGGTCTCGTGACGCTGGCGCTCCATGGCCTGATCCGAGCGTTGAGCCTGGTCGGAGACCTGATTCACCAGCCCGGTCAGTTGCGACGTCATTTCGGTGATCTGGCGCACCAGGCCGTGGATCTTGTCGACGAAGCGGTTGAACGAGCCGGCCAGTTCGCCGAGTTCATCCTGGCTGGTGATGGTCAGGCGCCGGGTCAGGTCGCCCTCGCCCGCCGCGATGTCGTCGAGGTTGGCTTTCATCAGGTGCAACGGACGCAGGATGGTGTTGGCCAGCAGCATCCCGGCAGCGGCGATCACCAACAGCACGATGGCGGCAATCCCAACGATGCTCAGCACCACGCCTTGCATGCGTTCCTGGACTTTGGCTTCAACCACTGCCACTTGCGCTTCGATGCCGTCGAGGTTGACCGAGGTGCCGACCGCCATGTCCCACTTGGGCAGGTATTCGGTGTAGCCGAGCTTGGGCACCAACACTTGCGTATTGCCCGGCAGTGTCGAGCTGTATTGCAGGTAGTGGGTACCGTCCTTGGCGACTTTCACCAGGTCGCGGTTGACGTAGACGCCGTTCGGATCGCGGTTGTCCTTGAAGCTCTGGCCCACGCCTTCGGGGCTGTTGGCCTTGAACAGACGCACGGTGTTGGAGTCGTAGCCGAAGAAGTAGCCGTCCTTGCCGTAGGTGATGCTCGACAGCAACTTGACCACCTGGGCCCGCGCCGCGTCATCGCCAGGCGCGGCCGCGTCGTAGAGCGGTTTGATCGTAGACATGGCGACGGCGACGTAGCTTTGCAGGGTCGCCTTCGCATCACTGAGCAGGCGCTGGCGAGTTTCCTCGACTTCCTTGCGGGCTTGCTCCTGCAGAATGAACAGCGTGGTCAGGCTGATGACCAGCGCGAAGAGCAACACCGGGAGGACGGCAAGGGACAGGACTTTAGCCTTCAGGCTCATGCGCATGACGTTCACTCTTTTTGATTTTGTTGGCGTGGTTAAAGGCTTTAACGGCACGCCGGGTCAAAAGTTGAGCGAAGGTCACGATGATCTCCTGTGGGAGCGGGCTTGCTCGCGAAGACGGTGGCACATCCAGCATTGATGTGACTGACAGTCCGCTTTCGCGAGCAAGCCCGCTCCCACATTTGATCTCGGGTGATCAGGGGGATAGGTTTAGAGCACCATCGCCGCCACCCAGCCAAACGCCAGCAGCGGCAGGTTGTAGTGCAGGAAGGTCGGGACCACTGTGTCCCAGATATGGTGGTGCTGGCCGTCGATGTTCAGGCCGGAGGTCGGGCCGAGGGTCGAGTCCGAGGCGGGTGAACCAGCGTCTCCCAGCGCACCGGCGGTGCCGACGATGCACACGATGGCAATCGGGCTGAAGCCCAGTTGCACGCACAACGGCACGAAAATAACCGCCAGGATCGGCACGGTGGAAAACGACGAGCCGATGCCCATGGTCACCAACAGCCCCACCAGCAACATCAGCAGCGCGCCAATGGCTTTGCTGTGGCCGATCCACGAGGCCGACGTTTCGACCAGCGTTTGCACTTGCCCGGTGGCCTTGATCACTTCGCCAAACCCGGACGCGGCGATCATGATGAAGCCGATCATCGCCATCATCTTCATGCCTTCGGTGAACAGGTCATCGGTGTCCCGCCACTTGACGATGCCCGACACCGAAAAAATCAGAAACCCCACCAGTGCGCCGATGATCATCGAGTCCAGCAGCAGCTGAATAATGAACGCCGAAGCGATGGCCAGCCCCGCCACCATCAGGCTCAGCGGGTTGTACTGCACTGCGACCTGCTCGACTTGTTCGATCTTTTCCAGGTCGTAGACGCGTTTCTTGCGGTAGCTGATGAACGCGACCGCCAGACCGAAGACCATGCCCAGGGCCGGAATACCCATGGCATGGGTGACGTTGATGCCACTGATATCCACGCCGCTGCGGGCGACGTTGGCCAGCAGGATTTCATTGAGGAAGATATTGCCGAAGCCCACCGGCAGGAACATGTAGGGCGTGATCAGACCGAAGGTCATGACGCAGGCAATCAATCGACGGTCCAGTTGCAGCTTGGTCAACACATATAAAAGCGGCGGTACCAACAGCGGGATAAAAGCGATATGTATCGGCAAGATGTTCTGCGAGGCGATGGCCACCACCCACAGCAGACCGATCAGCAGCCACTTGACTTGGCGCCCGCCGGTGGCGTGCTGGCGATCGACCATCGCCAGGGCCTTGTCCGCCAGGGCATGGGCCAGGCCGGACTTGGCGATGGCCACCGCGAACGCGCCGAGCAGCGCGTAGGACAACGCCACCGTCGCGCCGCCACCGAGGCCGCTGTTGAAGGCTTTGAGTGTCGCGTCGATGCCCAGGCCACCGGTCAGGCCACCCACCAGCGCGCCCACGATCAGCGCGATCACCACATGCACACGGGACAGGCTGAGTATCAGCATGATGCCGACCGCGGCAATTACAGCATTAATCATCGTTACCTCAGACAAACGGAATGAGCCCGGCCGGCAGTCTGCGAAGAGCCGCCAGCGGATTGAAGAATGGGTTTTATTAGAGGGCGCGCACTGTGCCGCAGAGTCGGCCTGCTGTCAAAGCGCTTGGCCGATGATGGGCGTAACTGCGTGTGATGCCCCAACGGGGGCAAGCCCCCTCGCCACAGGCAGTCAGGTGCCACAAAAGCGTCGATGGACGGCATAAAGAAAGCCGAACCACGGCCGTTACAGTGCTGGGTATCAGATATTTATCGAATAAGGACGTCTCCATGTCGCTCAGACAACTTTCCATTCAATGGAAAATCACCCTGCTCGCCGGGCTTTGCCTGGCGAGTATCGTGACCCTGCTGGTGGGTCTTTCGCTGTATCGCATGGAGCACAGCTCCGCGCTGGTGAAAGCCTCGAGCATGGAGATGCTGAACGAAGCCGCCCAGGCACGGATCGAGTCCCAGGGTGAAAACCAGGCACTGGTGATTCGCCAGCAGTTCATGGACGCCTATCAATACGGCCATGGTTTTTCCCGTCAGGTGCTGTTCCTGCGCGACCAGGCCGAGAAGCGCTTTCTCGATGCCTTCGACCTGCGCGAAGACTTGACCCGCCAGGTCAAGTCGGCCCTGCAAGCCAACCCGGAACTGCTCGGTCTGTCTCTGGTGTTCGAAGCCAACGCGCTGGACGGCAAGGACGAATTGTTCGCCGGTCAGAGCGAAGTCGGCAGCAATGACAAGGGGCGCTTTGCCTTGTACTGGTCGCAACCGACCCCAGGCCAGTTGACCTCCATGCCACTGCCGGAAAGCGACATGGCCGACACCAGCACTGGCCCCAGCGGCGAACCGGCCAACGCCTGGTTCACGTGCCCGCGCGCGACGCTCAAACCGTGCGTGATCGAGCCCTATTTCTACGTGATTGACGGTCAAAAGGTGCTGATGACCAGCATCGTTTTCCCGCTGATGGTCAATGGCAAGGTCATCGCTTCGCTGTCGGTGGACATCAACCTCAACAGCCTGCAAGCGGTCAGCCAGGGCGCGAGCAAGAAGCTCTATGACGGCCAGACCAGTGTCAGCATCATCAGCCCGGTCGGTTTGCTCGCCGGCTACAGCCCGGATGCCAGCCAACTCAGCCAGCGTCTGGAGACCGTGGACAAAACCAACGGTGCCGAGCTGGTACGCCTGCTCGCCGCCAGCAATAAAACCGGGAGCCTGCACAGCAACCAGCAATTGAAAGTGCTGGCGCCGTTCCAGCCGATTCCCGGTGGCAAGGCCTGGGGCGTGTTGCTCGATGTACCGGAAAAAGTCCTGGTCGGCCCTGCCGAAGCGCTGAAAAAACAACTCGATGAAAGCAACACAGCCGGGACCCTGATCGAACTCGGCCTGGGCGTGCTGGCCGCGTTGATTGGCCTGTTGCTGGTGTGGCTGATGGCCCGCAGCGTGACCAAACCGATTCTCGGTGTGGCGCACATGCTTGAAGACATCGCCAGCGGTGAAGGCGACCTGACCCGCCGCCTGGCCTACGACAAGCAGGATGAACTGGGTCAGTTGGCCGGCTGGTTCAACCGCTTCCTCGACAAGCTGCAACCGATCATCGCCGAGGTTAAACGCTCGGTGCAGGACGCTCGCAGCACCGCTGACCAGTCATCCGCCATCGCCACCCAGACCAGCGCCGGCATGGAGCAGCAATACCGTCAGGTGGATCAGGTCGCGACTGCGTCCCACGAAATGAGCGCCACCGCTCAGGATGTCGCCCGCAGCGCAGCGCAAGCGGCCCAGGCGGCGCGGGATGCGGATCAAGCGACCCGTCAGGGCCTGACTGTGATCGACCGCACCACCACCAGCATCGGCAACCTCGCCGCCGACATGAGCGCGGCGATGGTTCAAGTCGAAGGCCTGGCGGCCAACAGCGAGAAAATCGGTTCGGTGCTGGAAGTGATTCGCGCCATCGCCGAACAGACCAACCTGCTGGCCCTCAACGCCGCCATCGAAGCGGCCCGCGCCGGTGAGGCCGGGCGCGGTTTTGCCGTGGTGGCTGATGAAGTGCGCAACCTGGCGCGCCGTACTCAGGAGTCGGTCGAGGAAACCCGCCTGGTGATCGAACAGTTGCAGAGCGGCACTCAGGATGTGGTGGGGTCGATGAACAACAGCCATCGTCAGGCCCAGGGCAGTGTCGAGCAGGTTGGCCAGGCGGTGACGGCGCTGCGTCAGATTGGCGAGGCGGTGACGGTGATCAGCGACATGAACCTGCAGATCGCCAGTGCGGCGGAAGAGCAAAGCGCGGTGGCGGAAGAGATCAATAACAACGTGGCGACCATCCGCGACGTGACCGAATCGCTGTCGGGCCAAGCCAATGAATCGGCGCGGGTGAGTCAGTCGCTCAATAGCCTGGCGAATCAGCAGCAGAGCTTGATGGATCAGTTCCGCGTTTAACGCAGGCCCTGCATCCACTGAAGATCAAACTGTGGGAGCGGGCTTGCTCGCGAAGACGGTGGCACATCCGGCATTGATGTGACTGACAAACCGCTTTCGCGAGCAAGCCCGCTCCCACAGGTTTTTCCAGCGTTCTTTAGATGGGTGTCAGCGTTTGGGTAATTCGATTACAACCTTCAACCCGCCCCACTCGCTCTCCTCCAACCGCAACACCCCGCCCCAGGTGTCGACGATGTCGCGCACAATCCCCAACCCCAGCCCATGTCCGTCAGTCTGTTCATCAAGGCGTGTACCACGACTGAACACCTGGTCGCGCCGGTCTTCGGGAATCCCCGGCCCATCGTCTTCCACGCTCAGGCGAAAACCTTCAGGGGTCTGGACCACGCTCAACCGAATCTCGGCATCCGCCCATTTGCAGGCGTTGTCCAACAGGTTGCCGAGCAGTTCCAGCAAGTCTTCACGATCCCACGGCAGTTGCAACCCTTTGGGGGCGACGTAGCTGAGCGCGAGATGCTCGCCGTGGATCATGTTCAACGTCGCCAGCAGCCCCGGTAACTCGGCATCGCAATCAAACAACGCCCCCGGCAACGCGTCGCCGGACAACCGGGCGCGGTTGAGCTCGCGATGGAGCCGTAGCCGGACCTGCTCCAGCTGCGCCTGGATGACCTTGCGCAGCTCCGGTTGCGCGTCGAACTTCTCGCTGGATGCCAGGCTCAACAACACCGCCAATGGGGTTTTCAAGGCATGACCGAGGTTGCCCAGGGCATTGCGCGAACGCTTGAGGCTGTCTTCGGTGTGAGCCAGCAAATGGTTGATCTGCGCCACCAACGGCTCCAGCTCAACCGGCACTTCTTCATCCAGTTGCGAGCGCTGGCCCTGCTGCAATTGAGCGATCTGTTCGCGGGCCTTTTCCAGCGGCCGCAACGCGCGACGCACGGTGATCCGTTGCAACAACAGAATCAGCAGCAGCCCGGCCAGGCCCAGGCCCAGACCGACCTGTTGCATGCGCAGGAAGCTCTCGCGCACCGGGGTGTAGTCCTGAGCCACGCTGATGGAGATCGACTGGCCCAAGCGGCGATAGTCCGAGCGCAAGACCAGCAACTGCTGCCCTTCCGGCCCCAGTTGCAAGTTGCTGTGCAGACCGGGATGGTCGAGACGCGGCAGCTCCTGGTCCCACAACGAACGTGAGCGCCAATGGCTGTCGGCAAAATCGATACGAAAGTAATGCCCGGAAAACGGTCGCTGATAGGCCGGCGACAGATGCCGCTCATCCAGCTGCAAACCTTGTGGCCCGCGTACCAGCGCCACCAGCAGGCTTTCGCTGTCGTTGCGCAGCCCTGCTTCGAGATAGCGCTGCAAACCCATTTCGAACAGCCACAGGCTGGTTTGCGCCAGCACCAGGCCGACGATCACCATCACGCTGATCAGGCCCAGGCTCAAGCGGCGCTGGATCGACCTCACCGGGCTTGCCCGCCGAACAGGTAACCCTGACCGCGACGGGTTTCGATCACGCTGCGCCCGAGCTTGCGCCGCAAGTGGTTGACGTGGACTTCCAGCACGTTGGAATCGCGCTCGGTTTCACCGTCGTAGAGGTGTTCGGCGAGGTGGCTTTTGGAAAGGATCTGTTCGGGGTGCAGCATGAAATAACGCAGCAGGCGAAACTCGGCGGCGGTCAGCTGAATGTCCGCGCCGTCGCGGGTCACGCACTGACGGCCTTCATCCAGATGCAATCCGGCCGCCTGGAGCATCGGCTGATTGACCTGGCCGTGAGAGCGGCGCAACAACGCCTGAATGCGCAAGTGCAGTTCTTCGGGGTGAAAGGGTTTGGTCAGGTAATCGTCGGCACCGGCCTTGAGGCCTTCGATGCGCTCGGCCCAGGAACCGCGGGCGGTGAGGATCAGCACCGGCGTGGCCAGGCCGCCGGCTCGCCATTGGGTCAGCACTTCAAGCCCTGACAACCCCGGCAGCCCGAGGTCGAGGATGATCAGGTCATAAGGTTCGCTGCTGCCCTGGTAGACCGCGTCGCGACCGTCGGCCAGCCAGTCCACGGCGTACCCCTGACGATTGAGGCCGGCCATCAGTTCGTCGGCCAGGGGCACGTGATCTTCCACCAGGAGCAAACGCATCGGTCAATCTTCCTTGTCTTTCAGTAAATGGCCAGTGATGGCATCGATGTCCAGTTCACGCACCACGCCTTCGGTGGTCAGCAGCTCGACTTCATAAATGTAGACGTCGTGTTTCTCTTCGAGCTCGGCTTCCAGCAGTTTGGCCCCCGGATAGCGATCCATCGCTTGCTGCAACAGTTGCTCAAGCGGCAGGATCACGCCCTGTTGGCGCAGGCGCAGGGCTTCGTCCTGATCCAGGTCTCGGGCCATGACCACCGAGCAAAAAGCCAGAAGCGCCAGAAGCGCCAGAGCCAGGTGGCTGCCGGCGCGCCGATGTGCAATGGAAAACACCTTCATTACGTATCCTGATGATCCTTGAGAACCTGCCCGCTCACAGCGTCCAGTTCCAGGTCCCACTCGATGCCCTGCGGGTCGCGCATTTCAACCTGGTAGATGTACTTGCCGTACTCTTCTTCCAGCTCGGTTTCGGTGATCGTGGCGCCGGGATGCTTGGCCAGTGCGGTGGCGTTGAGCTTCTCGAAAGACACAATGGTACCAGCGTCGCGCAGTCGCAGGGCTTCGTCGGGGCCCAGGTCGCGAGCGTGGGCGATGCTGGCGGTCATGCCGATGATGATTGTTGTGAACAGGGCAGTCAGGATTTTCATGGGGTGTCTCCGTATTTTTTTATGTGTTGCCTACGGGAGCCACCTTAGCGAGCCGAACTTAACTGAAACTGAATTGCCATCATTGGGAGTGGCAACACGATATCGCAGAGATGCGCAAAACCCTGTGGGAGCGGGTTTGCTCGCGAAGGCGGTGTATCAGCCGGCATTGATGTTGGCTGACACACCGCTTTCGCGAGCAAGCCCGCTCCCACATAATCCTGCGCTTGCCAGACATCGAGACCGGTATGACCGCTATCCACATCAAGTTCCCTTCCCTGACCCTCAAAGCCGGCCCGCGTGCCTTTGCGCGCATCCGTGAAAACGGCTTGAACGCCGCCGACGTGGGCACATTGCCGGGTGCCGCCGGTGGCCCCAAGGCATTGGGAATTCAAGGTCTGGACCTGGCACTGTTCGGCGAGTGGCTGCCGGCGGCGCCGAGGGAGCGCTCACTGATTGGTGCATCGGTGGGTTCCTGGCGCTTCGCCAGTGCCTGCCTGCCGGACGCCGCCGAAGGCATCCGCCGTCTCGGTCACCTCTACACCGAGCAGAACTTCGCCAAAGGCGTGACCATGGCGCAGATCAGCCAGAGCTCCCGGCGCATGCTTGATGAGCTGCTCGACGGCCGCGATGCCGCCATTCTCGACAACATCCATTACCGACTGAACATCATGGTGGTCAAAAGCCACGGCCTGCTGGCCGACGATCATCGCGGCCGACTCGGGCTGGGGCTGTCGTCGGTGATCGCCGACAACCTGCGCGGTCGCGCGCGGTTGTCGCGGCACTTTGAGCGGCTGATCATCCACGACCCGCGTCTGGCGCCGCCGGTCCATGCGCTGAACGACTTCCCTTCGCGCTTCGTCGCGTTGAATGCCGGCAACTTGCGCCAGGCGTTGCTCGCGTCGGGCTCGATCCCGATGGTGATGGAAGGCGTGCGTGATCTGCCGGGCGCAGGCGCAGGGACTTTCCGCGACGGCGGCCTGCTGGACTATCACCTCGATCTGCCCTACAGCGGCAACGACATCGTGCTTTACCCGCACTTCACCGACCGGGTGATTCCCGGCTGGTTCGACAAGACGTTGCCCTGGCGTCGTGCCTGCCCAACACGTTTGCAGGATGTTCTGCTGCTGGCGCCGTCCAGGGAATACCTGTCTCGCCTGCCTTACGGCAAACTGCCGGACCGTAACGATTTCAAACGCTTCATGGGCGATGCGCCGAGCCGGCAAAAATACTGGCGCGCAACGATGGATGAAAGCCGCAGACTGGGTGACGAGTTTCTCGAACTGGCTGCCAATGGTCGCTTGGGCGAGCGGTTACTGACCCTCTAGTGTCCTGTCTCGCCAATACTGTTCCTGTTTGACGGCGTCTGTTGCCGTCAAACAGGAACGTATTGGTGAGACAGGACACTGGTCAGTGTTTTCCCGCAACCCCAAACGCAAACTGTTAAACTCGCCGCCTGCCCACATCGCCGCGGCGATCGCCACCTGACAGAGCTCAAAACACTGTGGAAATCTTCAAAGAATTTACCTTCGAATCCGCCCACCGCCTGCCCCACGTGCCGGACGGCCACAAGTGCGGCCGCCTGCACGGCCACTCGTTCAAAGTGGCGATTCACCTGAGCGGCGACCTCGATCCGCATACGGGCTGGATCCGCGACTTCTCGGAGATCAAGGAGATCTTCAAGCCGCTTTACGAGCGACTCGACCATAACTATCTGAACGATATTCCTGGTCTGGAAAACCCGACCAGTGAAGTGCTGGCCAAGTGGATCTGGCAAGAGTTGAAGCCATTGTTGCCGGAACTCAGTGCGATTCGAATCCACGAGACCTGCACCAGCGGCTGCATCTATCGCGGCGAGTAAACCGTCGATGCACGTTCAATGTGGGAGCGAGCTTGCTCGCGCAAGCGGTCTGACATTCAGCTTTGATGGTGACTGACACGGCCTCTTCGCGAGCAAGCCCGCTCCCACAAGTAAAACTGCGTTTCGTCAGTGACATGAAAAACAGCCTTCAAAGGCTGTTTTTTTATGCCTATGCTTTTTGGCTCGCACACGCCAAGAGGACACACCCATGACTGACTGGCCGCTGGCTCAGACCTATCGCTTCAACGGGCACTCCGTTCGCTACGCCGTACGTGGCGACGGCCCGCCGCTGGTGTTCGTGCATGGCACGCCCTTCTCTTCTTATGTATGGCACCGGATTGCGCCGCACTTCATCACCACGCACCGGGTGCACTACTTTGATCTGCTGGGTTACGGACTGTCCGAGAAATGCGACAGCGATGTGTCCTTGGGCGTGCAGAACGAACTGCTGGCGCAACTGCTGGAGCATTGGGGCCTGGATCGGCCGGACGTGGTAGCCCACGATTTCGGCGGTGCCACTGTCCTGCGCGCGCATCTGCTGAACGGCAAGAATTACCGCAGCCTGACACTGATCGACCCGGTGGCACTGACGCCCTGGGGTTCACCGTTCGTGCAGCATGTGCGCCAGCATGAAGCGGCGTTCAGCGGGCTACCCGACTACATTCAACGGGCCATCGTACCGACCTATATTCGTGGGGCGATCAAGCGCGACATACCCGATGAAGAACTCGCGCCCTACGTGCAACCGTGGTTGGGCGATCCGGGCCAAGCGGCGTTTTACCGACAAATCGCGCAGATGGATGAACGCTACACTCTTGAAGCCGAAGGGCTGTACCCGACAATTCGCTGCCCGGTGCAGATTCTTTGGGGCGAGGATGATCAGTGGATTCCGATTGAGCGTGGCCACGCGCTGCATCAGATGATTCCTGGATCGCAGTTTCACCCCATTCCCAATGCCGGGCATTTGGTTCAGGAAGATGCACCGGAAGCCATCATCGCGGCGCTGCTGCGCTTTCTACCGCAACACGAATCCCCCTGAAAAAACCAATATCCCATGTGGGAGCGGGCTTGCTCGCGAAAGCGGTGGGTCAGTCAGCATCAATGGCGACTGACCCGCCGCTTTCGCGAGCAAGCCCGCTCCCACATGGGTCCTGTGCTCCGTCAGTTGCACCGCTTTCGCACCCTCTCCGGGCCAATTTCGCCGGCTCGTCTATAAGTAACAACACCAACTCCGTTTGGCACGACCGCTGCAACACTCTCCCGCGTCACCCATTCAGCAAGGAACGCCACATGACGCAGAACGCTCCGGGCAACGATTACCCCCTCAGCGAAGTCCCGATGCACGCCCGCAAGGGTTTGGCCTCGACGGCCATGGTGCTGCTGGGTTTCACCTTTTTTACCGCGACCATGTTTGCTGGCGGCAAGCTCGGGGTGGCGTTCAGTTTCGGCGAGATGATGGCGGTGATTGTCGTCGGCAATCTGCTGCTGGGGATCTATGCCGCGGCGCTGGGTTACATCGCCTTCAAGAGCGGTCTCAATTCGGTGCTGATGGGGCGTTTCTGCTTCGGTGAAGTGGGCAGCAAGCTCAGCGACCTGATTCTCGGGTTCACCCAGATCGGCTGGTACGCCTGGGGGACGGCCACGGCCGCCGTGGTGCTGGGCAAGTATTTCGAATTGAGCGAAGGCACCATCCTCGGCTTGATGGTGCTGTTTGGACTGGTGTTTTGCGCAACCGCCTACGTCGGTTATCGCGGGCTGGAGATTCTCTCGTACATCGCGGTGCCGGCGATGATGGTGCTGCTGACGCTGTCGATGTGGGTCGCCACGGTAAAGGTCGGCGGGCTCGATGGTTTGCTGGCGGTGGTGCCGACGGCAACCCTGGACTGGTCGACGGCGATTACGTTGGTGTTCGGCACCTTCGTCAGCGGCGCGACCCAGGCGACCAACTGGACCCGTTTCTCGCGCTCGGCCCGGGTCGCGGTGCTGGCGAGCCTGATCGGTTTTTTCATCGGCAACGGCCTGATGGTATTGATCGGCGCCTATGGGGCGATCGTCTATCAGCAGCCCGACGTGGTCGAAGTGCTGCTGTTGCAAGGGTTCGCCATGGCGGCGATGGCGATGCTGCTGCTCAATATCTGGAGCACCCAGGACAACACCATCTACAACTTCGCCGTCGCCGGTTGCAACCTGCTGCGCACCGGCCGTCGTAAAACCGTGACCCTGGCCGGTGCGGTGATCGGCACGCTGCTGGCCCTGCTGGGGATGTACGACCTGCTGGTGCCTTACCTGATTCTGCTGGGCACGGTCATTCCGCCGATTGGTGGCGTGATCATGGCGGACTTTTTCTTTCGCTATCGTGGTCAATATCCACGTCTGGCCGATGCACGACTGCCGGCGTTCAACTGGCCTGGTTTGAGCGCTTATGCGGTCGGCACCGTCGCCGCATTCAGTTCACCGTGGGTCGCGCCGCTGGTAGGGATTGCCGCCGCCGCGTTAACGTATGTGTTACTGACCAGCGTACTCGGTGCCCGTGCCGCCAACGCACCACTACAAGAAGATCTATAAAAGGATTCGCCTCATGCACATCATCAACGCCCGCCTGCGCAACCAAGAAGGCTTGCATGAGTTGTACCTGGAAAACGGCCTGATCAGCAGCATCGCCCGACAGACCGAGGCGCCCACCCTGGGCGCCGATGATCTGGACGCTGGCGGCAACCTGGTGGTGCCGCCCTTCGTCGAGCCGCACATTCATCTCGACGCGACCCTGACCGCTGGCGAACCACGCTGGAACATGAGCGGTACGCTGTTCGAGGGCATCGAATGCTGGGGCGAGCGCAAGGTGACCATCACTGAGGAAGACACCAAGACCCGCGCCAAGAAAACCATCCAGAGCCTCGCCGCCCACGGCATCCAGCATGTGCGCACCCACGTCGACGTGACTGACCCACAGTTGACGGCGCTCAAGGCGATGCTCGAAGTGCGCGAGGAAAGCCGTCACCTGATCGATATGCAGATCGTCGCCTTCCCACAGGAAGGCATCGAGTCGTACCGTAACGGCAGGGAGCTGATGGAAGAAGCGATCCGCATGGGCGCCGATGTGGTGGGCGGCATTCCACATTTCGAGTACACCCGCGATCAGGGCGTGAGTTCGGTGAAGTTCCTCATGGACCTGGCCGAGCGCACCGGTTGTCTGGTGGACGTGCATTGCGATGAAACCGACGACCCGCATTCGCGCTTTCTTGAGGTGCTGGCCGAAGAAGCCCGCAGTCGTGACATGGGGTCGCGGGTGACGGCCAGCCACACCACGGCCATGGGCTCTTACGACAACGCTTACTGCGCCAAATTGTTTCGCCTGCTCGGCCATTCGGGGATCAGTTTTATCTCCTGCCCCACCGAAAGCATTCACCTGCAAGGACGCTTCGACAATTTCCCGAAACGCCGGGGCGTGACCCGGGTCAACGAGTTGCTCGAAGCGGGGATGAACGTGTGTTTTGGTCAGGATTCGATCGTCGATCCTTGGTATCCGCTGGGTAACGGCAACATCTTGCGAGTGCTCGAAGCCGGGCTGCACATCTGCCACATGCTCGGTTACCGCAACCTGCAAAGCGCGCTGGACCTGGTGACCGACAACAGCGCCAAGGCCTTGGCTTTGGGTGATCGTTATGGCCTGGAGCGCGGGCGGCCGGCGAATCTGCTGATTCTGTCGGCGGACAGCGATTACGAAGTGATTCGCAGCCAGGGCTTGCCGTTGTATTCGGTTCGCGATGGCAAGGTGTTGATGAAGCGGCAGATGCCGGTGGTGGAATGGGCCTCCTGAATCTTCGTTGACTGTGCGGGCCTCTTCGCGAGCAAGCCCGCTCCCACATTAAAGTCTTGTGTACGACCGAGATCGAAATGTGGGAGCGGGCTTGCTCGCGAAGGCAATCTCGACATCACCCCATCAACAGCGCCGTACCAAACAACCTGACCCGACTCAATTCCCCCTCCGCTTCCTCCAGTAAAATCGGCGCCGTGCCGCCGGGCATGACCACTTTCACCTCCCCCGCGCTCACCCAACCCACCCGCCAAGCCGCGCAAGCCACCGCACTGGCGCTGGTACCCGATGACGCCGTAGGCCCTTCGCCACGCTCGAACACCCGCGCAACGACTCGTCCCTCGGACTCAAGCATCGCCCATTGCAGATTCACTCCAGCCGCACAAGGCTCCCCTGCCCCGACCGGCATGGCGTAGGCGATACGCGTCAGCCCGTCGGACAATTGCGCCTCGCGCATTTGCTCATTGCTCGGCAACGCCTCGGCGCGCTCCACCAGGGTTACGCAATGAGGATTGCCGATCCGCACGAATTGGCTGCGGGCCCATGCCGGGTCGAGTGATGACAAGGGCTGCACGTGGCTAACCTCGCGACCGTTTAACAACGTGCGTTCAACCGCGCGAGCACCCACCGCCTGCGGCCCGAACGACGGTCTTCCCAAGTCGAGCCAGAATCCAGACACGCCATCGACCCGCGCCGATTTCACTGAAGTTTCCACCGGCGACACCGCATCCGTCTTGTCGTGATGAACCCTGAGCAGACACACCCCGTCCTCTGGCAGCAACCCTTGCTCATTGAGCGCCTGGGAAAAAATCGTCAGCCCGTTGCCGCTGCGCTCGGCCAGGGTTCCGTCGGTGTTGACGATCAGCAGATCAAAAGGTGGCACCGCTTGAAACGGGCCGATCAGCAAACCATCACTGCGATGAGACTTGCTGCCGGACGGTTGTGTGCCAGGTGCCCAGCCACAGAACGCTTCGATGGCGGGCAACGCCCAGCTGTCGCGGGTTTGGGCCGCATGACTGGCTTGTTCCGCAATGTCGATTCCGTTGTCGCGCAAATCGCCCGGCGTCACCACCGCGTAGATATTGCCTCGCGCATCGTAGAACGGCGTCATGGCGTCTCCTTATAAACCGTCGATGAGTTCAACATATCGCGAAACGACGGCTGGCTGTGCAAGGATGTCACCCTGCCTGACTGCGAAACCATCCGGACGCTGATCGAACCCTCACCGGTGAATCACTGTCCCTTGGGGACGCGACGTTTTTTGCCAAGGATTGATATGACCAACCTCAACACCCAAACCTCGTTCGTTCCCGGTCGCCTGGAGCAGATGTCCACGCGCATCGCCTTTTTTATTGCCGGTTTCGGGATTGCCGCGTGGGCGCCGCTGGTGCCTTACGCCAAGGCCCGGGCCGGGCTGGATGAAGGGACCCTCGGTTTGCTACTGTTGTGTCTGGGGGTGGGTTCGATTCTGGCGATGCCGATGGCCGGGATCCTGGCCACGCGCTTCGGCTGTCGCAAAGTCGCGATCGGCGGCACCTTGCTGATCTGCCTGGCCCTGCCTTTGCTGGCGACGGTGTCGTCGATTCCGGCGTTGATTGCGGCGTTGTTCATCTTCGGTGCTGGCCTCGGCACGGTGGATTCGACGGTAAACCTGCAAGCGGTGATCGTCGAGCGGGCCAGTGGCAAGACCATGATGTCGGGTTTCCACGGGCTGTTCAGCCTGGGCGGGATCGTCGGCGCGGCGGGGGTCAGTGCCCTGCTCGGTTTCGGGGTTTCACCGTTGGGCGCGATGCTGGTGGTGAACGTGTTTCTGCTGATCGCGCTGTTCAAGGCTGCACCACACCTGTTGCCCTATGGCAGCGAAAGTTCGGGCCCGGCGTTTGCCGTTCCCCACGGCATCGTGCTGTTTATCGGCGGGATGTGCTTCATCGTGTTCCTCGCCGAAGGCGCGGCGCTCGACTGGAGCGCGGTGTTCCTTGCGCAGGAGCGAGGGATCGACACGGCGTATGCAGGGCTGGGTTATGCGGCGTTTGCCCTGACCATGACCGTGGGGCGTTTGACCGGGGACGCGATTGTCCGACGCCTGGGCGCTACGCGAGTGATTGTGTTCGGTGGGCTGACGGCCGCGGCAGGCCTGTTTCTGGCGACCTTCGCCCCGAGCTGGGAAGCGGCGCTGGTGGGGTATGCGCTGGTGGGGGCGGGATGTTCGAACATTGTGCCGGTGCTGTACACCGCGGTGGGTAAACAGACGGTCATGCCCGAAAGCATCGCGGTGCCGGCGATTACCACGTTGGGTTATGCGGGGATTCTCGCGGGGCCTGCACTGATCGGGTTTATCGCCCACGGCAGCAGCTTGAGCTTTGCGTTCGGCTTGATGGCGGTGTTGCTGGTGGCGGTGGCCATTGGCGGGAAGGTGTTGAAAGTCTGAAAAGCTTCGCGAGCAAGCCCGCTCCCACATTTGATCGGCGTCGAATACAGAAAGTGTATCCACCGAAGAGCCTTGTGGGAGCGGGCTTGCCCGCGATGAATCCACCTCGGTCTGTCAGAACCCGACGCTGGCCTGCACAAAGAATGTGCGCGGTGCGCCGACGTACATACCCGAGTTGTTGTCGCTGGAGCGGGTGAAGTACTGCTTGTCGAAGATGTTCTTCACCCCGGCGCCGACTTTCAGGTTCGACAGCGTCGGCCCGAAGTCATAACCGCCGCGTACGTTCCAGGTCACGTAACCCGGGATGTCGCCGTATTGGCCGTCCGCGGTGCCTTCGGTGATGTAGTTGCCGGTGAAGCTGCCATCGGCGTTCACGGCAACGCCCGGCGAGCGCTGTTTGGACTGGGCGAAGGCATCGAGGTTGTAGGTCCAGCGGTTGATGTCGTAACGCAGGCCGGCAGTCGCCACCTGGCGCGAATAGAACGGCAGGTCACGGCCCTTGAAGCCAGGAATCTCACCTTCATAAACAGCACGGGTGTAGGTGAACCCGGCATTGGCGGTCAGACCGTCGAGCCGAGGGTCCAGTGCCGCCATGTCGTAGTGCACCGATGCCTCGATACCCTGGTGCGTGGTCGCGCCGAGGTTGGTCCAGCCCGCATCGTTGCTGATGTACTGCAACTCTTTATCGAAGTCGATGTAGAACAGCGTCACTTCACCGCCCCACACATCATCGTTGTAGCGCGTACCGACCTCATAGGTCTTGGCCTTTTCCGGTTCCAGGCCATTGGCAGTCTCGTCTCCCGTACCACCCTGACCGAGCTGGAAATATTGCAGGCTGCCGAACGAGGTCTCGTAGTTGGCAAACAGCTTCCAGGCGTCAGACACGTGATACATCACGCTCAAGGCCGGCAGCGGTTCGTTGCTTTCGATGCTGCGGTTCTTTTCCGGTACCGGCCTGCCCGCGGTGTCGAGCACAGGGCGGTCGTGCCAGTCGGTGCTGATGTGTTCGAAACGGATGCCCGGGGTGATGGTCCAGTTTCCGACATCAATCTTGTTGTCGACATACACCGAGTTGGCTTCAGTGCCACCGGTACGATCCTGGTACACATGGCCGTCCGAGCCCGGACGCACCACCGGCTCGTTGTTGACCAGCGCCAGGCGGCTCGCCTGTTCGTGCATGGCTTCCTTGAGGTAGCGATAACCGACACTGACTTCCTGGGTGGTCGGGCCGACGTCGAACACACGGGACACCCGCGGTTCGATGCCGAAGGTGTAATAGGTGCGCGGGAACGAGCCGATTGTCCTCTGGTCACGAGCGGCGATGTTGCTGCCACGGAAGCTGTCGGTGTAATACGTCAGCACTTCGGCCTGGGTGCGGTCGTCGATCTGCCGGATCCACTTGAACGAGACGTCCTTGCGGCGTCCGCTGAAGTTGTCATTGTTGCGATCGGACTGAAACGGATCGGCGTCGTATTGCGCCTGGGTCAGACCGCCGGGCATGTCGGCCTTGGCGTCGTAGTAGTGAAAGTTGAGGCTGAAATCGTCCACATCAGTGGGCGCCCAATGGGTCTTGAGCAGCACGTCGTCGATGTCGTTGCCGTTGTTGCGTTCACGGTAACCGTTGCCGTTCACGCCCGAGTACAACAGCGCCATGCCAATGCCGTTGTCCGCCGTGCCGCCGACAAACGCCGTATCGATGTGTTTCCAGCCGCCATGCTGGGAGGTTTCCAGCGTGGTGCCGATTTCAGCGGAGGCTTTTTCCGGGATGGCGCGGGTCACGAAGTTGATCACGCCGCCCACATTCTGCGGACCGTAACGCACGGAACCGGCGCCACGCACCACGTCGATGCTGTCGAGGTTGCCGGAGGAAATCGGTGCCATGGACAATTGCGGCTGGCCGTAAGGGGCGAAGGCTGCCGGCACGCCGTCGATCAGCACGGTGGAGCGTGGCGACAGACGCGAAGTCAGGCCACGAACGCCGACGTTCAGGGAAATATCGCTGCCGCCGGTGCCGTTGGCTTCCTGCACTTGCACACCGGGTACGCGCTTCAACACGTCGCCGACGTTCATCGCACCCTGCTCAACCATCGCTTCACGGCGGATCACCGTCCGTGCGCCGGGGTGGTTCTGCACCACGGCGGCATCGGCGTCGCCGAGCCAGTCGCCGACCACCTTGATGTCGGTCACGCCCAGCTCCAGCGGGCCGTTAGCGGCGGACGTCGGCGCCGGTGCCAGGGTGACCGAACCTTCATCGATCTGATATTCCAGACCACTGCCTTGCAGCAACTGGCGCAGGGCCTGTTCCGGAGACAGGTTGCCATCCACGGCGGGCGCCTGTTTACCGGCCACCAGTTCAGGACTGAAAAAAACCTGCAGCGAGGTTTGTTGACCCAGCTGACTCAAGGCCTGACCCAACGGTTGCGCCGGAATATGGATGGCATCGGCGGCGAACGCTTGAGGTAGCGCGGAGCTGATCGCCAAGGCGAGCGCGAGCGGCAGCCAGGATGTTTTGTTGTTTTTAGCGCGGGTTGTTTTCACGTCGAACGTTGTCCTGTGGATCGCAAGAGTGTGCGTTTGTTAATGCAAACCAGTTGCAGTTGGACAAGAAGACGAAGAACTCGAAAAAAACCTGAATCTATCGCGCAATTATTTCCTGACTGCCGTCATCGAGGGTGCGCACGGCCACCGGCAAAATGCTCGGCAAGGCTTTGAGCAGCGCGTCGGTGTTGTCGGATTTGAACACGCTGGTCAGGCGCAAATTGCCCACTTTGTCGTTGCCGACGGTTAACGGTTTTTCCCGATAGCGCGAGACTTCCTCGGCGACGTCGCGAAGGCTGGCATTGTTGAAAACCAACTTGCCGCTTCGCCAGGCGGTCAGCTCTCCAGCGTTGACCGCATACGCTGCCGCGACTTTGCCCTGGCCATCAATTTGCGTACCGAGGCCGGCGGTGAGGCTGATGAAATCGCTGTCGACGGCGTCACGTCCCTGGACCTTGACGCTGCCCTGCTCCACCACGACTCGGGTTTTGCTGGCGTCGCGGCGCACGTCGAAGCGGGTGCCGGTGACCGTAACCTTGCCGCTTCCCGCCTCGACCACAAACGGCCGCTTGGTGTCGTGCTCGACGCTGAACATCGCCTCGCCTTGCGTCAACTCGATGCCGCGCCGGTCCTTTTCAAATCGCACCTGCACCCGGCTGCGGCTGTTCAGGTCGATCATCGAGCCATCCGGCAAGGCCACTTGGCGGCGCTCGCCCAGCGCAGTGGAATACTCAGCCGTGTACGTCGCCTGATGATTCAAACCGCTGAACAGCCCCACCCCTAGCGCCACCGCCAGCACACTGGCGGCCACGGCATAACGCATCATCGGGCGACGTTTGCTGCGCTCCGGCGGGGTTTCGCACAAGGCTTGCAGGCGTGCGGCGGGGACCAGATCGGCCGCCGTCCACAATCCCTGGAGCAATTGAAATTCGTCGCGATGCTGAGGGTGTTCGTTCAGCCAAGCGTCGAAACGTTGATGTTCTTCGACGTCCACGGCAGGTTCCTGCAAACGCACAAACCACCGCGCCGCCTCGTCGCGAACCGTCGTTTGCCCGCACGCACAATCACGAGTATCCATCATGGAAGTTCCTGTTTGGCTGGGGATAAGAAGACGCCGCCGATCATGGGTGCAGTCCGTCGAGGCGGTCGCGTAGATGCCGCAGGGTGCGGATCATATACTTTTCCACCATGTTCTTGGACAGTCCCAGCCGTTCGGCGATTTCGGCCTGGGTCAGGCCTTCGATCTTCTGCCAGACAAACACCTTGCGGCAGTTGACCGGCAACTCGGTAAGCGCCCGTTCGATGGAATCAGCCAACTGGATCGCATGCATGAAATGCTCCGGGTCGCCGGACGACGACACACTGTGATCAATCGCCTCTGACTCCATGGCGCCCCGCCGATCTTCACGCCGATAACCATCCACCGCGATGTTGCGCGCGGTCTGGTGCAAATAGGCCCGGGGTTGTTGCACGGCCGCCGAATCGGACTCAAGCACCCGCACGAAGGTGTCGTGGGCCAGATCCTCAGCCTGCTGACGATTTCTCAGGCGACGGGTCCAGGTGCCAACCAACTCTTCGTAATGCTCGAAAAAGCCGTGTCTGCGGGGCAACTTGGGGGTCATTGCAGTGTGCTGTGGAGACGGGGCGTGAATAGTAATGCTTCCTATTAACCGGAAGCAATGGGTTCCGCTGGTCGCCGACGAAGGCCACCCCGTTCAATAGTCTCGCGGTTGTTCTACATTGCAAAAAACAGCAGTTTCGTTGACGCCTTTTGTCATAGATCCCGCGTTAACCGGCGTTTAGAGTGGCTCCCAAAAAGAGCCCGAGGCGAGGAAATCCATCATGAACACCCCAGAAGTCTTTGTTATCAGCGCCGCGCGCACCGCCATCGGGACCTTCGGTGGTTCGCTCAAGGATGTGCCACTGGCCGACCTGGCGACCACGGCCGTCAAGGCTGCCCTGGAACGAGCCGCCGTGGACCCGGCGCAAATCGGCCATCTAGTGATGGGCAACGTCATCCCGACCGAAGCCCGCGATGCGTACATCTCCCGGGTCGCCGCGATCAACGCCGGCATCCCGAAAGAAACCCCTGCCTACAACGTCAACCGCCTCTGCGGTTCCGGTCTGCAAGCCATCATCAGCGCGGCGCAGACCCTGTTGCTGGGTGATGCCGAGATCGCGATCGGTGCCGGCGCCGAATCCATGAGCCGCGGCCCGTATCTGCTGCCTTCCGCTCGTTGGGGCGCGCGCATGGGTAACGTCCAGGCCATCGATTACATGCTGGGCATCCTGCATGACCCCTTCCAGGCCATGCACATGGGCATCACGGCCGAGAACGTCGCCGAGCGCAATGGCATCAGTCGCCAGATGCAAGACGCCCTTGCCCTGGAAGATCAGAAGCGGGCGGCTCATGCGATCGCCAACGGATACTTCACCGAACAAATCGCCGCAGTCGAAATCCGTGATCGTAAAGAGACCAAACTGTTCAGCGTCGATGAGCATCCGCGTGCCACCTCCCTGGAGCAACTGGCGCAGATGAAGCCGGCCTTCAAGAAGGACGGTTCGGTGACCGCCGGCAATGCATCGGGCCTCAACGACGGGGCGGCCGCGCTGGTCATGGCCACCGGCAACGCGGTTCAGGTCAACAACCTGCGCCCTCTGGCCCGGTTGGTGAGCTACGCCCATGCCGGCGTCGAACCGGAACTGATGGGGCTGGGCCCGATTCCCGCCACACGCCTGGCCCTCAAGCGCGCAGGCCTGACCATCGCTGACCTGGACGTGATCGAAGCCAACATCGCCTTCGCCGCCCAGGCCTGTGCGGTCAGTCAGGAGTTGGGCCTGGACCCGGCCAAGGTCAACCCGAACGGCTCGGGCATTGCCCTCGGCCACCCGGTGGGTGCGACGGGCGCGATCATCGCTACCAAGGCCATCCACGAATTGCATCGCACCAACGGCCGTTACGCGCTGGTGACCATGTGCATTGGCGGTGGCCAGGGGATTGCAGCGATTTTCGAGCGGGTCTGATAAACCTGCCTGTCAGGTCAGCCCCGTACCCGCCATCAGGCCTTCGGTCAGCAACGCGATCAGTGGTTGCATCAGATGCTGGGTGCGGGGCTCATCGCCGATGACCGCGACTTCCGTGGACGGCAGCGGCGGCAGCTTTTCCGACGGCTCGATAATCCGCATGCCTTCCTGCAGGAATGAGGTGCCAAGGGCCGTTACCCCCAGACCCGCGGCAACCGCCGCCTGCACCCCGCCGAGGTTGCTGGCCAGGCACGCCGACGACCATTCCCGTCGCACCGAGGCCAGGGCCTCGACCATGATCGCGCGATAAGCGCAGGGAGGCCGCATCATCACCAGACGTAGCGGTCGCGCCCCTTCAATTTCGTAGTCTTTCGCGGCAATCCACACCAACGGCTCACGCCAGATAACCCGCCCCCGTTGGGCGGCCGTGCCCATCTTGCGCTTGGAAATCACCACGTCCAGGCGCCCGACTTCGTGATCGGCCAGCAGGTCATGGCTCAGCCCGGTGGTCAGCTCCAGCTCCAGGTCCGGATACAACTTGCTGAAGCGCGACAACAGCCTGGGCAGCTGCGTCGGCACCAGGTTTTCGGAGATGCCCAGGCGTAGGGTATTCACCGCCGAAGGCGCCTTGATCTCACGCATGAACGTATCGAAGTGCAGCATCATTTTTCGCGCCCCCACCAACAGCCGTTCGCCATCCGCCGTCAATGTCAGGGTGCGGCTGGTGCGCTCGAACACACGCATGCCGAGGATCTCCTCCAGGCGCAGTATTTTCTGGCTCACCGCGGATTGCGAACGGGCAATCACCTCGGCAGCGGCGGTGAAACTGCCGGTCTCCGCCACGGCGATAAAGGCTCGGAGCAAATCGATTTCAAGATCGCCGGACTGCATGATTGATTCGCCTTTCAACTGGATGCCATAAATATTATGCGTTCGACTTCTAGATGGCAAACCTCGAACATCCTTCTCATGGGGTCCGGTTTTAAACGACCGGGCAGCCTGTCCTTATCCGAGAGGAGCTACGCCATGTCATCTAACACATCAGTAGAAATCGTCGAAAGCTTCTGGCGCGAAGTCTGGCAGGCGCGCAATCCCCAAGCCGCTGCCAGGTTCGTCGCCGAAGACTTCGTCATTACCTCCGGCGGCGTGGAAATCACCGGCCGCGAGCCATTCATCGAGTGGATCGGCGCCTTCCTGTCGAAGATCGAAGACTTCCAGTTCGGCGCCATCGAAACCTTTCAGAACACCGAAGGCACTCGCGTGGCTTCGCGCTGGAAACTCTCCGGCAAGAACAAAGGTTTTGTAGGTGGACGCTCCTGCCTCACGCCTTTCGAAATGCTCGGCACGGCGGTGTGGGAAGTGCGACCCGATGGCCTGCTGCAGCACAACTGGGTCGAACGCAATTCGCTGGAAGTACACCGCGACCTGATCGGTCTGTGAACCCCGCACAGCCGTCGACCATTTGATAATCCGCCCCTTTGCGCGCCGGTGCCAGACACTGGCGGACAGGAAGCTATTACCTGAAAAAAGGTGATCGTCATGAAAAAGCTACTGATGTTCATTGCGCTGGCATGCTCGGGCCCGGTGCTCGCGCAAGCACCAACTCCCACTGCAACCGAGCAATACCATTACGGCATGCACCTGGATATTGCCCACGTGATTTCCATCACACCGCCGCAAGACAAATGCAATCCATCGCCGGTGACCATGATTTATCGGGACTCGCACGGCGACCTGAAAAGCCTGAGGTACCTCGTAGCGGGCACCGATTGCGGCAATACCAACGGCTGATCACACGATGGGACATCTCATGAATCTGATGGCTGTCATCGTGCTGCTTCTGCATCTCCTGACCCCGGCCCATGGCGCAAGGCCGCCGGAAATCGTCATGGACATGCGCAACTGCCAGCAGCCATCGACGCTGATGCTGTCCTCATAAACAAGACAGGCAGACGAGGTGCGGCTCGTCCGCCAAAAATGCCATAACCGGAAAACGGAGACGGTCATTTCGGAAACGTCCCACAGCCAGAATTTGAGCTTCCCGATAGGGTCAATGCCCCCCAGCTAAATGTTGGGATTCCCCAAGGAAGAAAAAAGCATGACTAAAAAGGCAGTTATCGTTTTCAGTGGCGGGCAAGACTCAACAACCTGCTTGATCCACGCGTTGCCGCTCTACGATGAAATTCACTGTATTACGTTCGACTATGGTCAGCGCCATCGTGCGGAAATTGAAGTTGCGCAGACACTTTCAAAAAAGCTTGGCGTGACGGTGCACAAAATATTAGACGCTTCATTGCTAAATGAGTTGGCCATTAGCAGCTTAACGCGGGATAACATTCCAGTACCCAGCACAAACAGCGCCGGGGATAGCCTGCCAAGCACTTTCGTGCCGGGTAGAAATATTCTGTTTTTAACTTTAGCTTCTATTTACGCGTATCAAGTGCAAGCCCATACGGTGATTACCGGTGTTTGTGAAACCGATTTCTCTGGCTACCCTGATTGCCGGCATGAGTTTGTCAAGGCGCTGAACAACGCCATTGAGCTAGGAATGGAATACAGGTTACATCTTGAAACTCCGCTAATGTGGTTGAGCAAGGCGGAAACATGGGCCTTGGCCGATCACCATCGGAGCTTGGACTTGATCCGCGACCATACTCTGACTTGTTATAACGGAATAAAGGGAGCTGGGTGTAGCAACTGCGATGCTTGTAATCTTCGCGCAAAAGGACTGAATAGTTTTTTGGAAAACAGGATTGAAACAATGAAGACTCTGAAGGACAAGTTAAAACTGAAATAGCGAGTGCGTTGCCGGGGTATGAATTATGATAATTAGGCAATCGCCTGATCCAGAGCATGATCGACAAGGACGCATTCGGCCTCAAGGACTTCAAAATCGTCGAATCCAGCGAAGCGGCAATGCTCTCCCAACTCAAACGCGCCACCCGCAAGAACGAATGGATGTTGTTCCTCGGCTGGGAACCGCACCCGATGAACACCCGCCAACAAGATGAACCTCAGTGGCGGCGACGATTACTTCGGCCCGAATTTCGGCCAGGCCACGGTCTACACCAACGTGCGCAAGGACTACCTGAAGGAATGCAGCAACGTCGGTAAACTGCTGCAGAACATGGCGTTCACGCTGGTCATGGAAAACCAGCTGATGGACGCGATATTGAACCAGAACCAGAAACCCCGGGCAGCGGCCAGGACGTGGTTGAAGGCCAATCCGGCGGTGCTGGAGGCTTGGTTGGTGGGGGTTAGCAGTCGGGATGGAAAGGATGGGGTGAAGGTGGCCACTTTTGCCCTTTCAGATGCAGGCACTTTTTACGCACGGAAATCTCATTACAGAGCTCTAAGCATATGCTGGATAGCTTTGTGACCGGACTTTGGAGCATCGGTAAAAAAGTCCGCAATACGTGCTGCAAACTTTTGAGAATTTTCGAAGGACTCATTCATTGTCAAAGCAGTGTCGTTGATGGACACCATGACAAAAGCACGTTGACCGTTGCCGATAAAACCGATGGATGCGCGATCATCTCCATGATTCAAAATAATCAAAAAAGATTCCTTGGTAACTGGACACTTTTCAACTTCCCACTCTGGGGGGTCGACCTCATGAAAAACCTGAGCAAGCCTGGATAAAAAAGAGGTCCGACGAGTAGCTTCCCTTTGCAATCGCTGCTTGGCCAGGACCAATACCTGGCTCCAGGCGTCAACGTCAAAAGAAACATACTTGGGGCATTCACGGCATTCACGAGTTGACTCATTGAGCACATATTGCAGCTCCGAAGATACGCACGTGCCATAGGAAACAGAGGCAACCATGTCTTCCTTATATTTACTCAAGAATTTTTTAACAGTAGCTCCAGCAGATCCGGCCATCAGACAAGCATCTTCGGTTCCTGTCGGCAAATCAAAACAGAGATCATCTGAAACCACTGCCCCTGAAGCCCTGTCCATGGGTGAACCATCATTTACCCAGCCAGTGGCCGAACGCTCGGGATGCTCATCTTCAAACTGCTCCAGCAATGAAATGAGTCGATCTCGTTGAATCGGATCGGCCATGATTTCAGAGATCAGCGCCGCTGATGCGTCGTAACCACTTTGAGTATCAAGGTCAACACTGACCCCCTTCAGCTCGAGAAGGGCGTGGGCAAGTTCAGCCTTTGAGAGTTGAGGTATGGCATCTGTCATAAAATCCACTCTACCTTTCGGCGTTAAGTAGCGCAAAGCGTAACCATGACCGACTATCGCCGAGCATCATACAGGGCAGAAAACGCCTGAGCGTCTGCTCCGTTGAAATGGAAATACTCTTCAGGTCGTCCTCTGCGCCATACCGCAGTGATGCATCCATTCGTCGGCGACAGGCGCCTCATCTTGCAACTGGCTGCATAGAACTCGATGAGTTTCTTACCACCCTTCGGATCTGCATGCAGCAACAACTCCCCGTCATCACCTTCATCCAGTGCAGCCTGGATAGTGCAATCAATCAACGCCTTCGCAACACCTCGAACGGCGGGCTGATTCAAGAACTGTTCATAAGCCTCCGACGGTGCGTCAGACAGATACCAGGTGAAAGCCCTCTGCCGTTCAACACCCTCAACATTGCAATGAAGCTTCGGAACAATGGAAAGCATCCCTATCGGAAACTTTTGCTCGCCCTTTGAAATGACAACACACATTGCCTTCCCTTTTTCGGAGGCATTGCCTGGCATTTGAGTGAGGTAGTTATGAATCGCCACGAGTTTTAGATACGTTGGCCACCGCCATCCAACATCCGCCCGCACTTTCTTACTCGTTGAGCCCTCATGTGCGTAGTTGTTATTGACGAGCGGCTGAACCTTTTCATGCCATTGCTTCGCGAGCGCTTTAGTCATCGGCACAACGGAGACTTTCACCTGAAAGGTGTTACCGGAATCGTCGCAGGCTGGTAGCGAGGAAATGGGCCGCTGTAACGGCATAACTGAGCGTCCTTGCACGTGAAGATTTCGAGGTTTGTAAGCTTGAGCAGAGGATGACAGCGAGCCATTCGCTACACGCATCAAAGTTGCTACTCAAGCTAGCACAGGGGATGGAACCTCACCTTCAGGGGAGCTTTACCGAATATGACTGAGGCTTCCAGCATGAAATTCAAGGCAAGGCTGCAAGCGTCCTTCTTCATCAGAAAGCAGGCCAACGCTCCGCCCGATCTACCAGACTCCTGACGACCGGCAGCAAAAACCAATTGCGACAAAATATTACCTACGTCATATTACGCGCGTAATTAAGCGTCGTTTCCTACAGGTAATTCCCATGACCAGCATGCCCACCGTTGAACCCGACCTTGCTGTCCCGGTGAACGCATCCAAGCCTCCCCTGCTCAAACGTCTGCTCGTGTCGACGCTGGGAATTGCTGCGCTGGTATTGATGGGTGTGTATGCCGTCCACTGGTGGACCGCCGGCCGCTTCATCGAAGAAACCGACGATGCCTACATCGGCGGCGACGTCACGGTGATCGGGCCGAAAGTCGCGGGTTATATCGATGAAGTGCTGGTCACCGACAATCAAAAGGTCAAGGCCGGCGATGTGCTGATCCGTCTTGATTCGCGCGACTACCGCGCCAACCTGGCCAAGGCCGAAGGGGCGGTAGCCGCTGAAGAAGCCCTGCTCGCCAACCTCGACGCCACCGAACAATTGCAACACGCCGTGATCGGTCAGGCCCGCGCCGGCATCGATGCCACCGGCGCTGAAACCGCCCGGTCCCGGGACGACAATGCGCGCTACAAACGACTGGTCGGCAGCAACGCCGTTTCGGTGGAAAGCGCCCAGCGTGCCGACGCTACTTTCAAGACTGCCCAGGCCTTGAGTGCCCGGGCCCAGGCGGAACTGCTGGCCGCGCAACGGCAGTTGAATGTGATCGCCACCCAGAAACAGCAAGCCCGCGCCGCTTTGGTACAGGCCAAGGCCGAACGCGATCTGGCGCAACTGAATGTTGGCTACACCGAGTTGCGGGCGCCGATGGATGGCGTGATCGGCAATCGCCGGGCGCGGGCCGGCGCTTATGCCCAGGCCGGTTCGCAGTTGCTGTCGGTGGTGCCGTCCAGTGGCTTGTGGGTCGATGCCAACTTCAAGGAAGACCAACTGGCGCGCATGACGCCGGGGCAACGGGTGATCATTCACGCCGACGTGCTCTCGGGGCAAGTCTTCCACGGTCACCTGGACAGCCTGGCACCGGCCAGTGGTTCGCAGTTCAGTGTATTGCCACCGGAAAACGCCACCGGCAACTTCACCAAGATCGTCCAGCGGGTGCCGGTGCGCATCCTGCTCGACCCGGCCGATGGCGTGCTCGGCCATCTGCGTCCGGGCCTGTCAGTCACCGCTGAAGTCGATACCCGCACAGAGTCGCAAATCCCGGCCGTGGCCAGCGCGCCATGAGTCGCACCCTCGCCGCCCCCGCGCAACCGTTCGATGCCGCGAACATGGCGACGGGGACCAAGGTCTTCGCCTTCGCCACCATGTGCATGGGCATGTTCATCGCCCTGCTGGACATCCAGATCGTCTCGGCGTCGTTGCGTGACATCGGCGGCGGGCTTTCGGCGGGCACCGACGAAACCGCGTGGATACAAACCAGTTACCTGATCGCCGAAATCATCGTGATTCCGCTATCGGGCTGGTTGTCCCGGGTGTTCTCGACCCGCTGGTTGTTCTGCGCTTCGGCGGTGGGTTTCACCCTGGCCAGCCTGCTCTGCGGCGCGGCCTGGAACATCCAGAGCATGATCGCGTTTCGCGCCCTGCAAGGGTTTCTCGGCGGTTCGATGATTCCGCTGGTATTCACTACGGCGTTCTTTTTCTTCACCGGCAAACAACGGGTGATCGCCGCTGCGACCATCGGGGCAGTGGCTTCGCTGGCACCAACCCTCGGGCCGGTAATCGGTGGCTGGATCACCGATATTTCATCCTGGCACTGGCTGTTCTACATCAACCTGGTGCCGGGGATTTTCGTCGCGGTGGCGGTGCCGATGCTGGTGAAAATCGACCAGCCGGAACTCTCGCTGCTCAAGGGCGCCGACTACCTGAGCATGCTGTTCATGGCGCTGTTTCTCGGCTGCCTGGAATACACCCTCGAAGAAGGCCCGCGCTTCAACTGGTTCAGCGACAGCACGATTTTGACCACCGCGTGGATCAGCGGCCTGGCCGGACTGGCCTTCATCGGCCGCACCCTGCACGTGGCCAACCCGATCGTCGATTTGCGCGCCTTGAAAGACCGCAACTTTGCCCTCGGTTGTTTCTTTTCGTTCATCACCGGGATCGGCCTGTTCGCCACCATTTACCTGACACCGCTGTTTCTCGGACGCGTGCGTGGTTACGGTGCGCTGGATATTGGCCTGGCGGTTTTCTCCACCGGGGTGTTCCAGATCATGGCGATTCCGCTTTACGCCTTTCTGGCCAATCGCATCGATCTGCGCTGGATCATGATGACCGGCCTGGGGCTGTTCGCGTTGTCGATGTGGGATTTCAGCCCGATCACCCATGACTGGGGGGCTAAAGAATTGATGTTGCCGCAAGCCTTGCGCGGAGTTGCCCAGCAACTGGCCGTGCCGCCCGCGGTGACGCTGACCCTCGGCGGACTGGCGCCGGCGCGGCTCAAACATGCCTCGGGATTGTTCAACCTGATGCGAAACCTGGGAGGCGCCATCGGCATCGCCGCGTGTGCGACCATTCTCAACGACCGCACCAACCTGCACTTCACCCGGTTGGCAGAGAACCTCAACAGTACCAACGAAGCGCTGAATCAGTGGCTGTCCCAGGTCGGCAACAATTTCGCCGCCCTCGGTCAGAGTGGTGACGTTGGCGTCACCGCCAGCCTGCGTCAGCTATGGCTGCTGACCTACCGCGAAGCCCAGACGCAAACCTACGGCGACGCGTTTCTGATGATCATGGTCTGCTTCATCATCGCCACGGCGATGGTGCCCTTGATGCGCAAGGTGCAACCACCGACCGCGCCGAGGGCTGATGCTCATTGAGCCTGGAGTGGCTCCAAAAAATCAGGCCTTAGGCATTTTGCGGAAGCCTACGGCCAGGCGATTCCAGCTGTTGATGGTGGCAATCGCCACGGTCAGATCGACCAGTTCCTTGGGCGTGAACTGGGCCGCGGCCATTTCGTAGTCTTCGTCCGGGGCGTGGGTCTGGCTCAACTGCGTCAGGGATTCGGTCCAGGCCAGCGCGGCCCGCTCACGGTCGCTGAAGAAAGGGGCTTCGCGCCAAGCGGTCACAGCGAACAGACGACGTGTGGTTTCCCCTCCCTTCAGGGCATCGGCGGTGTGCATGTCGATGCAGAAGGCGCAGCCGTTGATCTGCGACGCGCGCAGCTTGACCAGTTCAATCAGCGTCTTTTCCAGCGGCAGCTTGGAGACAGCGGTATCCAGGGCGATCATCGCTTTGAGTGCGTCGGGGGAGGCAGTGTAGAAATCGAGACGAGGTTGCATGGTGGGCTCCAGTCACAAACGGGGTGGCTACTACGTTAATCCCGCCTGCCCCGCTCACAAATAGCCAATATTTCAGAAGTCGAGGAGGCCATTGGGGCGCCGCATAAAAGAAAGTGCGCATTGAGAATTGCCAGCGCGCGATCGGTGCCACTAGAATGCGATCAATTCTTAATTGCACTCAGGCCAGGATGCCCGAAACGAGTATCTGTCCCCCATGTCGTCCGTCGATCAGCCTTTGAATCAGCAAATCCATACCCTCTATAGCGAACACCACGGTTGGCTGCAGGGATGGCTGCATCGAAAACTCGGTAACCGCTGCGATGCGGCCGACCTGGCCCACGATACGTTCCTGCGCCTGTTGACCCGGCAAGTCGTCAAACCCTTCGGCAGCGAACCCCGCGCGCTGCTGACGCACATCGCCAAAGGCCTGGTGATCGACCGCTGGCGTCGCCAGGACATCGAGCGCGCCTATCTGGAGACCATTGCTCAGTTGCCAGTCGCCGAAGTGCCGTCGCCGGAAACCCGCCTGCTGATTCTTGAAACCCTGATGCGCATTGAAGCGCTGCTGCGCGAATTGCCGTCCATCACCCGGGACACTTTTCTGCTGTCACAGATCGAGGGGCTGACTTACGGCCAGATCGCCACGCGCCTGAGCGTGTCGCTGATCACCGTCAAACGGCACATGCGCGCGGCGTTCATTGCCTGTCTGAGTGTCGCTTGATGAATTCGTCGGTGATCAATCCGCAGATTCTCGGCGAGGCCGCCGACTGGTTGGTGCAGTTGCACTCCGGTACGGCGACGCCATCCGACCACCAGGCCATTGCCCAATGGCGCAATCGCAGTGCCGAGCATGCCCAGGCCTGGCAACGGGCCGAAGCGCTGCTCGGAGAATTCCGCAGCGTGCCGGCCAACCTTGCCATCCAGACTTTGCAGCGAGCCGCGCGCAAGGATGGCCTCAGTCGCCGCCAGACCCTCACCCGCCTGGGTTTGCTGCTGATGGCCGGCCCTTTGGGCATCGCCTCGCAGCATGTGCCGTGGCAACAATGGGCCGCCGATCAACGAACGGCGGTCGGCGAACAGAAAAACCTGCAACTGCCCGACGGCAGTCAGGTGCTGCTCAACACGGAAAGCGCGGTGGACATCGCCTTCAACGTGCATGAGCGCCGAGTCGTGCTGCTCGATGGCGAAGTGTTGATCAGCACCGCGAAGGACCCTGGAGCCCGGCCATTTATCGTCGAAACCCCGCAAGGGATCGCCCGTGCATTGGGCACGCGGTTTTGCGTGCGGATCAATGGTTCGCGCAGCCAGGTGTCCGTGCTCGAAGGGAGGGTGGAAGTTACACCGCAGTTGCTTCAACAGAGCACGACCCTCAAGGCCGGTGAACGCCAGAGCTTCAAGCTCAACCGGTTCGAGCCATTGGAAAGCTTCGACAGCAGCGCCCTGTCCTGGGACAAGGGCATGTTGCTGGCGAACAATATGCGCCTGGATGAATTGCTCGGCGAATTGAGCCGTTACCGGCCCGGCGTGTTGCGCTGTCATGCCGATGTCGCGGCGTTGCGGGTGTCGGGGGCGTTTTCCCTGCGCGATACCGATGCCAGTCTGCGTCTGCTCAGCGATACGCTGCCGCTGAAAATCAGCAGCCTGACCCGGTATTGGTTGTCGGTAGAGCCGAGGGTCTGACGACGCCGCTTTTTTTTTCACGTCCCCCTGATACCTTTCTGCGCTTCGTTCGGTGTGTGGATATACCTCTTCAATTCCACGCGCTCGACAGGAACGCCGAATGACTTCAACGCCACTGCACCGTCCCGCCGATTTCCCGCTCAAGGCCTTGAGTCTGAGCGTTGCCCTGGCCTTAACGGCAGCGCTGCCTCTCATCAGCCAGGCCGCCGACACCGTTAACGAAAGCGCCAGTCCTCACGTCAACATCGGCCCGGGTTTGCTCAGCCATACGCTGGCGCAATTCGCCGTGAGTGCCGGGGTGCCGCTGTCGTTCGATCCGGCACAGTTGGGCGATCGCCAGAGCCCGGGATTGCAAGGCACCTACAGTGTGCAATCGGGCTTCGCGCAATTGCTCGCGGGCAGTGGCTTTGAACTGATCAGCACCGGTGGCAACGGTTACACGGTGGTACCGCGGCTGGCTGCCGACGGCGCGCTGGAACTGGGCGCCACCAACGTCAGCGCGCTGCGCGACGACAACGCCGACACCTACGGTGGCGGTCAGGTTGCCAAGGTTGCGCAGGTCGGCATGCTCGGCAACCAGGCGTTGAAAGACCTGCCCTTCAGCGTCACCAGTTACACCGCGAAAACCATCGCCGACCAACAAGCCCAGAGCGTGGGCGATGTGTTGCTCAACGACGCCTCGGTGCGCCAGTCCGCAGGGTTCGGCAACTTCTCCCAGGTGTTCATGATTCGCGGCTTGCCGCTGTCCTCCGATGATATTTCCTATAACGGCCTGTACGGCGTCCTGCCCCGGCAGATCATCGCCACCGAAGCGCTGGAGCGAGTTGAGTTGTTCAAGGGGCCGAACGCTTTCGTCAACGGCGTGACGCCCAGTGGCAGTGGCATCGGCGGCGGCGTCAACCTGCAGCCCAAGCGTGCCGGCGATGTGCCGACCCGCAGCGTGACCCTGGATTACAGCGCCGATGGCCGCGTGGGTGGGCATCTGGATCTGGGCCAGCGCTTTGGCGAAGACAACCGCTTCGGTGCCCGGGTCAACCTGTTGCAACGGGAAGGCGATACCGCCGTCGATGATGAAGATCAGCGTTCTTCGCTGATCAGCGTGGGCCTGGACTATCGCGGAGATCGTCTGCGCGTGTCGACCGACCTGGGCTACCAGAAACAGGTGATCAATCAGGGTCGCTCAGTGGTCTACGTCGACTCCACTCTGCAAAAAGTGCCCAAGGTGCCTGATGCCAACGCCGGCTACGCGCAGAGCTGGAGCTATTCGCAGCTCGAAGACACTTTCGGCATGGCTCGCGTCGAATATGACTTGAGCGATAGCTGGACCGCCTACGTCGCTGGCGGGGCCAAGCACACCCGGGAAAACGGCGTGTACTCGTCCCTGACCCTCACCGACCTCAATGGCAACGCCCGTGGCGGCATGCTTTACCCGCCTCATGACGAGGACAACAAAAGCCTGATGGCCGGCCTCAATGGCCATCTGAACACCGGTCCGATCAGCCATCAACTGAACCTCGGCGTAGCGGGTATCTGGGGCCAACAGCGCTCGGCCTTCGAAACCATCGCCACCGCCGGGCGCTACAGCACCAATATCTACAATGTCACCGATAAACCACGACCACCGGCGACGTCGTTCGGCAGCGACATTCATGACCCACGCATCGTCGGCAAGAACACCCTGCGCAGCGCCGCCGTCTCCGACACGCTCGGTTTCATCGACGACCGCGTATTACTGACCCTTGGCGTACGACGCCAGACGCTGAACGTCGATGGCTGGAACACCACAACTGGCGCTCGCACGTCCAGCTATGAAGAGTCGATCACCACCCCGGTTTATGGTCTGGTGATCAAACCCTGGGAGCACGTGTCGTTCTACGCCAATCGCATCGAAGGCCTGGCCAAAGGGCCGACACCGCCAACCAGTGCGATCAACCGTGACGAAACCTTCGCCCCGGTGCGCAGCAAGCAAATCGAAGCCGGCGTGCGTCTGGACATGGACAGCTACGGCGCCAGCCTGGGCGTGTACCGCATCGAACAACCGTCGAGCTACACCCAGAACGGCATCTTCCGGGTCGACGGCCAGCAGCAAAACAAAGGCGTGGAACTCAACCTCTACGGCGAGCCGCTCGATGGTCTGCGCCTGCTCAGTGGCGCGACGCTGATGAAGACCGAGATCGAAGGCAGCGCCAATGGCATCAACGACGGTAACCGCGCCGTCGGCGTGCCACGTTTTCAGCTCAATGTGGGCGCCGACTGGGACGTGCCGGGGATCGAAGGCGCGGCGCTGAGTGCGCGGATGTTGCGCACCGGCGGGCAATACCTGAACGCCGCCAACACCCAAAGCATCCCGGCGTGGAATCGCTTTGATGTGGGGTCGCGGTATGCCTTCAGGCTGGATGATAGGGAAATCACCTTGCGTGCCAACCTGGAGAACGTTGCCAACAAGGCTTATTGGGCTTCGGCGAATGGTGGGTATCTGACCCAGGGTACGCCGCGGACATTGAAGGTTTCGGCGACGGTGGATTTCTAATTATTCCGGATGTGTAGCGCGGCTGGCATCGCCTTCGCGAGCAAGCCCGCTCCCACAATTGACCGATTTGCCGAAGGGGAATGCGATCAAATGTGGGAGCGGGCTTGCCCGCGAACCGCGCAGCGGCCATCCACCACAAGTCGCTAAGCCCGACTCCGCAACCACTGCAAAAACCCCCTCTTCTCCACCACTTTCGGCATTTCCTGAGTCAGCGTCTGCGCCTTGTGCAACCGGAAATCCAGCAACGCCTTCATCGCTTCGCTGATGTCATGCCGCGCATCCAGGCACGGTTTGAGGTATTCCTTCTCGATCCGGTACAAGCTGCAGAATGTCTTGGCGCTAAAGTCCGCTGGCAACGACGTATCCGACAAAATCCCGCCCTCTCCGATCACTTCGCCCGGCCCCATGCGCCCGGATTCGAACTTGACCCCGCCACGGCTCAACTCCACCGAGACCACGCCGGATTCGATGATGAACAAATGGTCGCTGACCTCCCCCGCCGGCAGGATCATTTCCCCCGCGCGGAAGGTTTGCAGCTTCATGTTCTGGCTGAAGGTTTCTTTCTCGTCCTGACGCAAGGTCGAGAAAATATTCGAGGCGTCCAGCAATGCCCGCGGCCGAGACAGGTTGGCAGGTGAAGTCGGTTCAACACTCGACAACAGGCTGACACCGGAGGCCTGCAAGTGCCGGTACGCCAGGTCGAACAGCTGATTGCGCACCATGCGTTTCTGATCCATGGACACCACGAAACCGCTGATTTCGTATTCCACACCCGTCGCGCTGGAACCTTTGAGCGCGACGCTCGGCGCCGGTTTGGTCAACAGATAGCGACAGCCCTGCATCGCCCGCTCCAGTGCGTCGATCACTGTTTGCGGGCGCGCGTGCGGACTCAGTTGCAAGCTGATCGAGACACCGAAAATGTCACTCGGTCGGCTGAAGTTGATGATCTTGGCCTTGGCCGCCAGGGAGTTGGGAATCACCGCCATGCTGCCCTGGGCAGTTTGCAGGCGCGTAGCCCGCCAATCGATATCGGTGACCCGGCCTTCGGTGCCGTCGATGGAGATCCAGTCATCCAGTTGATAGGGTTTGGTGGTGTTCAGGACGATCCCGGAGAACACGTCGCTAAGGGTGCTTTGCAAGGCCAGGCCGACGATGATCGCCAACGCGCCGGAGGTCGCCAGCACGCCCTTGACCGGCAGTTCGAGTACGTACGCCAGGGCGGCAATGATCGCGATCAGGAAAATCACTGCGCCGAGCAAGTCCTGCAGCAAGCGGCCGGTGTGCCCGACCCGTTGCATCATCGCCGCGCCGATCAGCACCGTCAGGGTGCGCGCACCGAACAACCACCAGCCGATCTGCAACCCGATGGCCGCCAGGTGCAGCGGGATATTGTCCGCCCAGGGCGCCGGCTCCATGGGGTTCAAACCCTCGTTGAACAGCAGCACGCTGTACAGCGAAAAAATCACCAGCCTTACGAGCAGTTTCCAGTTGCTGCCGCTGGCGCTGAGCAAACGCCACAGCGCGAGATCGATCAGGATCAAGGCCAGGGCGCTGAGCAACGGGTGATCGGTGAGCAGTGACAGCATCAAACAACTCCAGCAAGGGCCAATGGCAGGAAGATCGCACAGATTGGGCACAGTGTAGGAGCAATTGATGCAAAACCAATGTGGGAGCGGGCTTGCTCGCGAAGGCTGACTAACATTCAACATCTACGTTGACTGTTACACCGCTTTCGCGAGCAAGCCCGCTCCCACATTGGATAGGTGTTGCTGCTGTTACTTGCCGTTAGTGAGGGTGTTGTAGCTGGTCATCAGGTTGCGGTAGTCCGGGATGTGGTTGGAGAACAGCGTGCCCAGGCCTTCCACATCGTTGCGCCAGTCGCGATGCAGCTCACAGGCCAGGCCGAACCAGGTCATCAACTGCGCGCCGGAGGACGACATGCGATCCCAGGCCGATTGACGGGTCAGCTCGTTGAACGTGCCGGACGCGTCGGTCACCACGAACACATCAAAACCTTCAGCCAAAGCCGAGAGTGCCGGGAACGCCACGCACACTTCCGTCACCACGCCCGCGATGATCAGTTGCTTCTTGCCGGTGGCCTTGATCGCCTTGACGAAATCTTCGTTGTCCCAGGCATTGATCTGGCCAGGGCGAGCGATGTAAGGCGCGTCCGGGAACAGCGCTTTGAGCTCGGGCACCAGCGGGCCGTTGGGTCCGGTTTCGAAACTGGTGGTCAGGATGGTCGGCAACTTGAAGTACTTGGCCAGGTCGGCCAAGGCCAGCACGTTGTTCTTGAAACGGTCCGGGTCGATGTCGCGCACCAGCGACAGCAGGCCTGCCTGATGATCCACCAGCAGAACGGCGGCGTTATCCTTGTCGAGACGTTTGTAGGAAGTCGTCATGGGGTAATCCTCGCTTTTTATCGATGCCGAACGGGCCGGCGTAGGTGAACTCAGATGTTTGGTTTAACGCGGCCAGGCAAGCGTAGTCAGCTCAACCCGGCACGCCACAGCGTTACAACAATTATTTCAATCGCTCATCCGACCGAACCGGCCCGACTGGAAGTCGGCAAAGGCCTGGTGGATTTCCTGCTCGCTGTTCATCACGAAGGGGCCGTGGCCGACGATGGGTTCGTCGATCGGTTCGCCGCTGAGCAGCAACACGATGGCGTCGTTATTGGCTTCCAGGCTGAGCTGGTGGCCATTGCGTTCGAACAACGCCAATTGCCCCTCGCGCACCGGTTCCAGGCCGTTGACCTGAACCGTGCCGCGCAGCACCACCAGCGCGGTGTTGCGGCCTTCGTGCAGATCCAGGGTCAACAACTTGCCGCCGTTGAGGCGCAGATCCCAGACGTCAATCGGGGTAAACGTGCGGGCCGGGCCGGTGTGGCCGTCGAATTCCCCGGCGATCAAGCGCAGGCTGCCGGCCTTGTCCTTGAGCGGGAGGCTCGGAATGTCGCCGTCAAGAATCGTCTGGTACCCCGCGTCGGCCATTTTGTCTTTGGCGGGCAGGTTGACCCACAGCTGAACCATTTCCAGGGTGCCGCCGCTTTTGGCGAAACTTTCGGAGTGGAATTCTTCATGAAGAATCCCCGAGGCGGCGGTCATCCATTGCACATCGCCAGGGCCGATCTTGCCGCCGCTGCCGGTGGAGTCGCGGTGCTCCAGTTCGCCTTTGTAAACGATAGTCACGGTTTCGAAACCGCGATGCGGATGCTGACCAACGCCACGACGCTCGGTGGTGGGGGTGAATTCAGCGGGGCCGGCGTGATCGAGCAGCAAAAACGGGCTGATGTGTTTGCCCAGGTTGTCGTAGGAAAACAACGTGCGAACCGGAAAACCGTCGCCGACCCAATGGGTCCGTGGGCTGGTGTAGATACCGATGATGTTTTTCATCCTGCCTCCCAATCTGGTGTGTGACGCGATGAACAAAGCTTAAAACCGATGCGTTTGATGCACTAGACTGCAAAAATCAGCCTTAGCGTTCTATTTGGAGAACGATGGTGGAAGACCTCAACACTCTCTATTACTTCACTCAAGTGGTGGAACACCGTGGTTTTGCAGCGGCCGGGCGGGCACTGGACATGCCCAAGTCCAAGCTCAGCCGGCGCATTTCGCAGTTGGAAGAACGCCTCGGTGTGCGCCTGCTGCATCGCACCAGCCGTTATTGCTCGCTGACGGAAATCGGCCAGGCTTATTACCAGCGTTGCCTGGCCATGCGCGTGGAAGCGGAAAGCGCCGCCGAACTGATCGAACGTAACCGCTCCGAGCCCCAGGGCCTGGTGCGCCTCAGTTGCCCGACCGCGCTGCTCAACTCCTGGGTCGGGCCGATGCTGACCCGCTACATGCTCAAGTACCCGCTGGTGGAGTTGTTCATCGAGAGCACTAACCGCCGGGTCGATTTGATCCACGAGGGTTTCGATATCGCCCTGCGGGTGCGCTTTCCGCCGCTGGAAAACACCGACATGGTGATGAAGGTGCTGGGCAACAGCACCCAGTGCCTGGTGGGCAGCCCGGTTTTTCGCGAACGCCTGTCGTCACCCGCCTCCCCGGCCGACCTCAGCGGTTTGCCGAGCCTGCATTGGGGGGCGGCGCAGCGTGAATATCAGTGGGAACTGTTCGGTGCCGATGGCGCCAGTGCGGTGATTCGTCACGCGCCGAGAATGGTCACCGATGACCTGTTGGCGTTGCGTCACGCCGTGCTCGCGGGCATTGGCATTGCGCATCTACCAAGTGTGGTGGTGCGCGATGACATCGCCGCCGGGCACCTGGTGGAACTGGTGCCCGGCTGGGCGCCCAAATGCGGGATCGTCCATGCGATCTTCCCGTCGCGTCGCGGATTGTTGCCATCGGTGCGGGCGTTGATCGACTTTCTGGGGGAGGAGTTCAGCCACAGCGATATTGCCTAGTGCAGCGCCAGGATAAGTGGGGGTAGCGGGGATTTTATTTCGGACATAATATTGTCCGAGATTACAACCATAATATCCGCCCCCCCTCTTCGAGGACATGATCATGCAAAGCCCGAACCGCGAAGCCACGCTCGCCCAATGGATCGCTCAGGAACACGCCATGCGTGCCCGCCTCGCCGGCCCTGGCAGCCTGTCCATGGCGGAGGTCATCAATCTCTCGCCCGCCGAGTTTTTCGAAGGTATCGGCAACGGCGAGCTGCCCTCGCCGCCCATCGGCACACTGATGGATTTCATCCCCATCGAATGGTCCGCCGGCCTGTTCGTCTTTCAAGGCACGCCGGATTCGCGGCATTACAACCCGCTGGGCAGCGTGCATGGGGGTTATGCCGCCACCTTGCTGGATTCCTGCATGGGATGCGCGATTCATACACAGCTGAAAAAAGGCCAGGGCTACACGACGCTGGATTTGCGCATCAGTTATGTACGGGCGTTGACTGGCGCCAGCGGACCGGTGCGGGCCGAGGGCAAGATTGTTCATCTGGGGCGTTCGACGGCGTTGGCCGAGGGGCGGATTTATGACGTGGATGGGCGGTTGTATGCAACCGGGTCGACGACTTGCATGATTCTTGAGGGTCGGGGGTAAGGCTGTAAACCGAGTCGTGGCCTTCGCGAGCAAGCCCGCTCCCACATTGGACCGGTGTGTACACAGATTCAATGTGGGAGCGGGCTTGCTCCCGAAGGCGCCAGACCAAACACCCTCAATCCCCAGCCTGACCCTATTCATGACTTTCAGTAAACATTGCTTTGCCCATCCAGCGGTTTTTCTCAAGGATGCGGGCGCGGATACTCATGCCCATTCCCACTGCAAACCCTGGAGTCATAGATGTCTATTCCCGCACTCGGTCTTGGTACGTTTCGCTTGCAAGGTCAGGTGGTCATCGATTCGGTGAGCACCGGCCTGGAACTGGGCTACCGGGTCATCGATACCGCGCAAATCTACGAGAACGAAGCCGAAGTCGGTGAGGCCATCGCCGCCAGCGGCATTGCCCGTGAAGAGCTGTTCATCACCAGCAAGATCTGGGTCGCCAACTTCGCCAAGGATCGTCTGATCGACAGCCTCAAAGAGAGCCTGCAAAAATTGCAGACCGACTACCTGGACCTGACCCTGATCCACTGGCCGTCCCCGGAAGATCAGGTGCCCGTCGAAGAGTTCATGGGCGCCTTGCTCGAAGCCAAGCGATTGGGCCTGACCCGGCAGATCGGTGTGTCCAACTTCACCGTCGACCTGATGAAACAAGCCATCGCCGCCGTCGGTGCCGAGAACATCGCCACCAACCAGATCGAACTGCACCCGTACCTGCAAAACCGCACAGTCGTCGAGTTCGCCCAGAGCCAGGACATCCAGATCACGTCCTACATGACTTTGGCTTACGGCGAAGTGCTCAAAGACCCGGTCATCCAGCAGATCGCCGATCGCCTGCAGGCCACCCCGGCACAAATCACGCTGGCCTGGGCCATGCAACTGGGTTACGCGGTGATCCCTTCGTCCACCAAACGCGCCAACCTCGCCAGCAACCTGAAAGCCAGCGTGATGACGTTGAGCGATGCCGACATGGCATTGATCGCAGGTCTGGATCGGGGCCAGCGACTGACCAGCCCCAAAGGCATCGCTCCGCAGTGGGATTAAGCTTCAGCCCTGCTTGAGGCTCTGGTCCAGGCGCGTCATGGCTTGCAGCAACTGGTCGACGGCTTCGTCGATCAGTGCCGCGCGGCCCTCGCCGCAGGCACGTTCCAGTTGTTCGCAACAGTCGATCAGACCGACCGCCCGGACCATGAGCGCGCCGCCCTTGATGCGGTGCGCCAGTATCTGCAAATCGTGATGATTGCCACTGGCGCGCATCTGCAACAGAAGCTCGCGATCATCCCGGTTAGTCACAGCCAGATCGCGCAGCAATTGTTCGATCAGCTCATGGTCCGCACCGACGTAGCGTTGCAGTTCGCTCAGGTCGATCTCCGAGGTTGAAGGTTCTTCAATCTCTACGGACGCCTCGCCGGTAAACCGCGATGCCAACCATGCGCTCAGGTCCGCCAGACGGATGGGTTTGAACAGGCAGTCGTCCATGCCCGCTTCCACGCAGCGGATCTTTTCCTCGGGTTGCGCATTGGCGGTAAACCCCAGAATCAGCGTCGGCTGCAATCCGTTGGCGCGTTCTTCATCGCGTATCGACCCCGCCAGTTCATAACCACTGACCACCGGCATATTGCAGTCGGTAATCACCAGGTCGAACTCATGTTTGCGCCACTGCGCAACACCGCGCTCGCCATCCTCCGCTTCCAACACGCTATGCCCCAGATAACTCAATTGCCGTGACAGCAGCAACCGATTGGGCGGGTAATCGTCGACTACCAGAATCGTCAGCGGTCGGGTCGGGCTCTGTGTTTCGCGACCGGGCATCTCGCCGGCGGGTAACGGTGGCAACGGGGTCAGCTCGAGGCTGATGTCGAGCCGCGTGCCGCGGCCGAGGACGCTGTCGAGTTGCAACTGGCCACCCATCATTTCGCACAGCGTACGGCTGATCACCAACCCCAGTCCGGACCCACTGCGACCTGACTGCTGGTTGTTGCCGGCCTGCACGAACGGGCTGAACAGTCGCTGCTGGTCGGCGGCGCTGATAGCGATGCCGCTGTCTTCAACGCACACACTTACTGCCAGCGCTCCGGACAAACCGGGCTCGACCCGCAGCGTCAGACTCACTTCACCTGCACGGGTGAACTTGATCGCGTTGCTCAACAGATTGGACAACACCTGCTTGAGGCGCGTGGGGTCGACCCGTACGTCGCAGTCGCTGTACTCGCCCAGCTCGACCCGCCATTGCAGATTCTTCTGCCGTGCCAAGCCTTCGAACACCCGACACACTGATTCCACCAATGCCCGCAGATTCACCCGTTCCGGGGTCAGCGACAGATGCCCGGACTCGATGCGGGCGATGTCCAGAATGTCGCCGATCAAGGCCAACAATTGTTGCGCGGCCGTGGACGCCACCTCGATGGCGGAACGGTCGGTGATGCCCTCGTCCGCCCGCTTCTGCGCCAGTTCAAGCATGCCGATCAACGCATTCATCGGCGTGCGGATCTCATGGCTCATGGTTGCCAGGAACGTGGTTTTGGCGCGGTTGGCTTCGTCGGCGGCGTCCTTGGCCTCCTGCAATTGGCCCAGCAGATGCTGGCGCAGGCGGATCTGCCGGCGCTGGTAGGCGATCCAGCCCAACGCGAGCAACAACAAGGCGCCGGCCGCGGCGAATGCCTGAAGAATGTCCTGCCGATGACGCAGCCAATAGCTTTGCTCCACCATCAGGTCATTGCGCCAATAGTGGGTCATCTCATCGATTTCTTCGGGCGCGATACTGAGCAGCGCCTTGTCCAGAATCGAATGCAACTCAAGGGCCTCTCGACTGGTCGCCAGGGTACTGCGGGCCGGATCGGTGCCGACGGTGCTGGTCACTTGCAGCCGGTCCCGGTAGTGCCGGGAAATCATGTAGCGGGCACCGATCAGTGAATTGATACCGCCGTCTGCCTTGCCCTGGACAACCATATCCATGGCATCCGCCGTCAAGGGAGCATTGGCGAGCTTGATCTGTGGGAAATGCTGGCGAATGAATTCACCGGCGCTGTTGCCCTGAGTGACCGCCAGGGTTTTACCGGCCATTTCATCCAGGGTCGTGGGACTGTTCGGCGTGGTGCGTGTCACCAGCACATTCGGACTGGTCAGAAACGGCCGGGTGAAACGCAATTCGGCTTCACGCTCAATGCTGGGGCTAATCCCGGCCACCACGTCGACCTGTCCGGTCTTGATCCACGCCAACATCTCGGCGACTGATTTTGTCGGTTTGATCTCGAACTGCAACCCCGTGCGCAGACTGATTTTCGCCAATACATCAGCGCCGATGCCGCGAAACTTTCCGTCACTGTCGAAGAAGGAAATCGGCATGAGGTTTTCATTGATCGCCACCCTCAGCAGCGGATGCTGATCGAGCCAGCGTTGCTCGGCCACGCTGAATTGCAGCCGTTGCGTACCTGAAATGAACGTCCCGTTGCCCCCCCATCGACGCAGGATGTTCATTTGCTCATTGGTCGGCACTGCCGCCAGCGCCCTGTTGACGATGCGTTGCAACTGTTCGTTGTCGCGAGTCATTGCGAACGCGAAACGACCGGATTCCATGCGCGAAAAATCCGCCAGTTCGACGTTGTTGAGGTAGTTTTTGCTGATCAGGTAATGAGCGCTGATCGCATCGCCCAGGTACACATCCGCCTGACGAAAAGCGACGGCCCCGACGGCTCCCAGGGTCGAGGGAAACAGCTGAACCTCGGCTTCGGGATAAAACTGCTGAACGCTGTGTTCAGGTAAATAGTGGTACAGCATCGCCAGCCGTTTACCGGCCAGGTCCGGGTCCAGCGGCTGAGGCGAGTCGGTGCCTGTCACCAGCACCGGTTGATCGATGGCGTAGGCGCTGGACATCCGTAACTGCGGATCTTCAGCCTCATAACGATTGGCCGTTCCCAGCAGGTCCGCCGCCCCTAGCTTGATCGCCCGCACTGCGTCTGCTCGCGACGTGTAGCGCTGGACTTCGATCTCCACGTGCAGCAACTGCTTGAGCAGACCGGCGTAGTCCGCCGTCAGCCCTTCGAACGCATGACCCGCGGTGGTGATGTCGAAGGGTGGATAATCCGGCGCAGAAACGGCGAGCACCAGCCGCCCCTTTTGCTGCAACCAGCGCGAATCGCTCGCAGACAGTTCGACCTTGTAACCTTCAACGCTGGAGCGTCCCAACAAGGCCAGTGTTTGTGGTTGTGCAAAGGCGTACGCACCCCATAGCCAATGACTCAGCAATAGCAACGTTGTCAGGCGACGCAAAAGGGTTTTCATTCAGATCAGATGATTGCGCAGGGCGAAATCCCTCAGGTGCACCGCGGATGTCACATTGATTTTTTCGATCAGGCGGGTCTTATAGGTACTGACGGTCTTGTGGCTCAGATTCATGGTCTCGCCGATTGCCTTGTTACTGATGCCACGGGCCAGGTATTGGAGGATGGTCAGTTCGCGGTCGGAGAGCGCATCGATCAACTGCTTTTCGCTGCGTTGCAGCGTGTTCAGTGACACCGAGCTTGAGGACAGCTGAGCGAAGTAGGTGTAACCGGCCATGACCGCGTGCACCGCTTTATGCAAATGCTGCAAATTATTGGTCTTGGAGACAAACGCCGAGGCACCGGCGCGGATGCAACGTTCCTGAAAAAACAAGGGTTCCTGGGACGTAAAGACCAGTACTCGACACGGCACGTCACTGGCTTCGATGCGGGCCAGCACATCCAGCCCGTCGAGCGCAGGCATTACCAGATCCAGCACCAACAGATCAGGTTTATGTTCACGGATCATTGGCAACACCTCGTTACCGCTGCATGCCTCGTGTATCCGCCTGAATCCTTCTTGCATAAGTACGATTTTGACTGCGGCGCGAACCACCGGATGATCGTCCGCAATCAGCACTGACTTCATGGAAACTCCTGTGCAAAGGCACGACGATGGGCCGTGAATGCCCATGGGCCAGGCCCGGGTTAGACGTAACGGCTGCGCGAAGACTGTTGCATGGAAATCCGTACGGCTCTACCTGACAGAAATGACAGTTCCGACGAACGGTAGTGCAGGATCAACGATCGCCATCAGTCGCTCGATGCTCGCTAAATCAGGCAGCAATCCGTGGCTCACCTGAACCGCCTGCTGGACACCGGCACGCGTTGCCGGCAATCGGGCATGCTGGCCGTTGTAGATCAAGGCGTGATGGACCTGCCGGTTATCGCGCAAGAAATCGGGCAGGTTCAACGCCGCGCCGCCCATTGATGCATTGATGACTACCAGATCGAACGGCTCGCAACCGTAGTCGACCAGGGTCAACAGCTCTTCAAGACTGTGTACCGGCGCTATCCGGTAGTAGCCGAGCTGATTGAACAGGCGCTCGATCTTCATGCGGTGAAAATGTTGTTCATCGGCGATCAGGATACGCAAGGCTTTGTTCGGCACAGTGGGCGGCCTTATGGAAGTTGGCAGATTTGTGAGCGCGCAAGGCTACGGAAGACCCACTGAGCTTTATGTAGGACCTTTCCTAAAAACCAGGACGCCTCGTCCACTGGCGGGAGGGGAATTCAAGACAAAAGATCGCAGCCTTCGACTGCTCCTACAGAGATGGATCGTTCCCACGCTCTACGCGGGAACGATCAGTACGACACCCTATTGCCAGCCAAACCGCCGAATGTAGAACCCCTTTACCGCCTGGGTCAGCGCCATGTACGCCAGCAGGATCATCGGCAGGAACACGAAGTACAGCGATGGCAGCGCCTGCAATTTGAAGTAGTGCGCCAACGGTCCCATCGGCAGGAAAATGCCCACGGCCATGATCACTCCGGTCATCACCAGCAGCGGCATCGCTGCACGGCTTTGCAGGAATGGAATCTTCGGTGTGCGAATCATGTGCACGATCAGGGTCTGGGTCAGCAGCCCGACCACGAACCAGCCGGACTGGAACAGGGTCTGGTGGTCCGGGGTGTTGGCGTCGAACACGTACCACATCAAGGCAAACGTAGTGATATCGAAAATCGAGCTGATCGGCCCGAAAAACAGCATGAATCGCCCAACATCCGCCGGCTGCCAGCGCTGGGGTTGCTTGAGCATTTCTTCATCGACGTTATCGAACGGGATCGCGATCTGCGAAATGTCGTAGAGCAGGTTCTGCACCAGCAGGTGCATCGGCAACATCGGCAGGAACGGGATGAACGCGCTGGCCACCAGCACCGAGAACACGTTGCCGAAGTTCGAGCTGGCGGTCATTTTGATGTACTTGAGCATGTTGGCGAAGGTCCGGCGCCCTTCCAGCACACCCTCCTCCAGCACCATCAGGCTTTTTTCCAGGAGGATGATGTCCGCCGCTTCCTTGGCGATGTCGACGGCGCTGTCCACCGAAATACCGATGTCGGCCGTGCGCAGGGCCGGCGCGTCGTTGATGCCGTCGCCCATGAAACCGACGACATGACCGTTGCCCTTTAGCAGACGAACGATGCGTTCCTTGTGCGACGGGGTCAGTTTGGCGAAGACGTTGGTGCTCTCCACCGCCACCGCCAGTTCGGCGTCCGTCATGCGTTCGATATCGTTGCCCATCAGCAGGCCTCGCTGCTCAAGCCCTACTTCGCGGCAGATCTTTGCGGTCACCAGCTCGTTATCACCGGTCAGCATTTTTACCGCTACGCCATGAGCGGCCAGGGCTTTCAGGGCCGGCGCGGTGCTTTCTTTCGGTGGATCGAGAAACGCCACGTAACCGATCAGCGTCAGTGCCTGCTCATCGGCCAGGCTGTACGTATCGCGCCCTTCAATCATCGGTCGCGCGGCGACCGCCACCACCCGCAAGCCTTCAGCATTGAACGTGGCGGTGACCTGGCGAATCCGCGCCAGCAATTCATCGGTCAGCGCTTCATCGACCACGCCGTGACGCACCCGCGTGCACACCGCCAACACTTCTTCCACCGCGCCCTTGCAGATCAGCAGGTGCGAGTGATCCCGCTCGGCCACCACTACCGACATGCGCCGGCGAGTGAAGTCGAACGGGATCTCGTCGACCTTGCGAAACGCCGTGCCGACTTTCAGCTCACGGTGGATTTCCACGTGTTCGAGCACCGCCACGTCCAGCAGATTTTTCAGGCCGGTCTGGTAGTAGCTGTTGAGGTAGGCCATTTCCAGCACGTCATCGGAATCATTGCCCCAGACGTCGACATTGCGCGCCAGGAAAATCTTGTCCTGGGTCAGGGTGCCGGTCTTGTCGGTGCACAGTACGTCCATGGCGCCGAAGTTCTGGATCGCGTCGAGGCGTTTGACGATGACTTTTTTGCGCGACAGAAACACCGCGCCCTTGGCCAGGGTCGAGGTGACGATCATCGGCAGCATTTCCGGGGTCAGGCCCACGGCAATCGACAGCGCGAACAGCAGCGCTTCGGTCCAGTCACCCTTGGTGAAACCGTTGATAAACAGCACCAGCGGTGCCATGACGAACATGAAGCGGATCAGCAACCAGCTGACTTTATTGACCCCGGTCTGAAACGAGGTCGGTGCGCGATCGGCGGCGCCAACGCGCTGGGCCAAGGCGCCGAAATAGGTGCTGTTGCCGGTGGTGAGAATCACCGCCATGGCCGTGCCGGACACCACGTTGGTGCCCATGAACAGAATGTTGTCCAGGTCCAGCGGATTGCAGGTGTCACAGTCCTGCTGGCGAGAGAATTTTTCCACCGGCATCGATTCGCCGGTCATGGCGGCCTGGCTGACGAACAGGTCCTTGGCGCTGAGCACCCGGCAATCGGCAGGGATCATGTCGCCGGCCGAGAGCACGATCAGGTCGCCCGGCACCAATTGTTTGATCGGCAATTCGGTGCGTGGCGCATCCCGGCGCAACACCGTGGCCGTGTTGCTGACCATCGCCTTGAGCGCATCGGCGGCCTGGTTGGATTTGGTTTCCTGCCAGAAGCGCAGCAAGGTCGAGAGCACCACCATGGAGAAAATCACGGTGGCAGCTTTGATGTCCTCGGTCAGCCAGGAGATGACCGCCAGCAACGTCAGCAGCAGGTTGAACGGGTTTTTATAGCAGTGCCACAAGTGGGTCCACCACGGCAGCGGTTGTTCGTGCTCGACTTCGTTGATACCGAATTGTGCGCGCCGAGCATCGGCTTCGAGTTCGCTCAGGCCGTCGGTGTGGCTGCCGAGATTGTCCAGCAGTTGGCCGGTGTCGCTGTTGGCGGCGCTCACTAAAGTTTGCGCCAGCGTCGGCGGGACCTCACGGCTGACCGTGGTGTCGGTGAAGTTTTCCAGCAGCGCCAGTCGACGGAAGTGTCGGGCGAAGTGGCGGGTGCGCAGGAATCCGGCGAAGAATTCTTTGAGCAGGATCAGGTTCATGGCAGTTCCCCCAGGATCAGCCGGGAAACCGTCGAGCAGGCGTGTCAGAGCGCCGCGATGACGACTGGAAAGTCGAACATCACGCACGGTTCAGCGTCGATGAGAGGACGTCGGGACACGGACCGGGACTGGCCGCGTTCGGGATGCCGCTGCTCGCTTTTCGGCGAGACAACGGCACAAAAAGGCTGCGCGTTATCTTGCCGAGGGTATGCCGGTTACTGAAACCGGCCGACAACTGTCACTCGAACAAGTACCCACTGTGGGTCTCCGCTATTGATTGAAAACGCGCGAAGCTTACGCCCCGATTTCTACAGAGTAAACGCTGCAAAGGCGTGGATTGGGGGGAATCACGGGGTTCTTCAGGAAGGGTTCAGCTTTCAAGGTTTGTGGTGTCTTTGAGGCCGTCATCGCGGGCAAGCCCGCTCCCACAGTATCCGGTGGTGTTCACAAAGTCTGTGTCCACATCAGATCCCTGTGGGAGCGGGCTTGCCCGCGATGGCGGCCTGACAGACGCCGAAGATATTAGCTGGCAGTGGCCAACAACAAATCCATCACCGAACGGCCATGCCCACGCGCCTTGCCATGGTCATACAACGAACCGGCAATCTCATCGGCACGGATCGGCAGGATCGACAGCAACGTGTCGCTCAACCCGTGGCTGGCCTGGCAGAAACCCTGCATATAAATGCCGGCCTTGCAGCGTTCGTCGGTGATCAGTTTGTAGTTGCGATCAACCTCGAAATCACCCAGGTACTGCTCCAGCGGCGCCAGCAGTTTGCGGTGCATCTGGCGCTCATAACCGGTGGCCAGAACGACGGCGTCGTAAAGACGAACCGTGACTTCACCGGTGGCGTTGTTGCGCACCGCCAGTTCGATGCCGCGCTCGGTGGCGGTGGCTTTTTCGATAGTGGTCAGGGTGCGGAACGTATGACGCGCGATGCCCGAGACTTTCTGACGGTAGAAAATGCCGTAGATGCGCTCGATCAGGTCGATGTCCACCACCGAATAGTTGGTGTTGTGGTACTCGTTGACCAGACGCTCGCGCTCGCCGCTCGCCTGCTGGAACACCAGGTCGGTGAACTCCGGCGAGAACACTTCGTTGACGAAAGGGCTGTCGTCCGCCGGCTTCAGCGCCGAGCCGCGCAGGATCATGTCCACCTGCACCGACGGGAAGCTGTCATTCAAGTCGATGAAGGCTTCCGCCGCGCTCTGCCCGCCGCCGATGATCGCGATGCTCATTGGTTGGTTGTTCACGCACGGCTGCTTGGCCATTTGCGCCAGATACTGGGAATGATGGAACACGCGACTGTCACCCTTCAGCGCCTTGAACGCTTCGGGAATGCGCGGCGTACCGCCAGCGCTGACCACCACCGAACGGGTGGTGCGAACGTGCTGCTGGCCTTGTGTATCGCGAGAAATCACCCGCAGCGCTTCGACCTGCTGGTTGTGCAGCACCGGCTCGATGGTCAGCACTTCTTCGCCGTAGCGGCTCTGGGCTTCGAATTGCCCGGCGACCCAGCGCAGGTAGTCGTTGTACTCCATGCGGCACGGATAGAAAGTGCCGAGGTTGATGAAGTCCACCAGTCGGCCGTGGTGCTTGAGGTAATTCACGAACGAGTAAGGGCTGGTCGGGTTGCGCAGGGTCACCAGGTCCTTGAGGAAGGAAATCTGCAACTCGCTCTGGGTCACCAAAGTGTTGCCGTGCCAGCGGTAGTCGGCCTGCTTGTCGAGAAACAGAACATCCAGCTCGCCCTGGCTCGGCCCGCGCTCTTGCAGAGCGATGGCCAGCGCCAGGTTCGAAGGGCCGAAACCGACGCCGATCAGGTCGTGAACGATGGGCGATGCAATTGCCTGTGTCATTTCCAGTGTCCTCTGGATGAACCCCTCAACTACGGGGAGGAAGCCTAAGTGACCTGGCCGGCCTTGAGCAGGACAGCAGATCGTCTGTTGAGTAGGAACGAGGACAATGAAAAAAAATTTAACCGCCAGAGATCAATGGGCGTCCCATTGCAGCATCCGCACCCGACAATGCTTCATCGCATTGACGATGTGTTTTTCCACCAGGGCCCGGGAAATACCCAGGTGCGCGGCGATTTCCGGGTGGGACAGGCCATCGATCTTGCGCAGCAGGAAACTCTCGCGGCACAGCCTGGGCAATTCCGCCAAGGCACGCTGGAGCATCTCCAGGCGCTGGCCGTGATCGAGACAATGATGGGGAGACGGGGTGAAGTAGCGCTCTTCGTTGTCCAGCACGTCCAGCGACTCGACCTGACGCAGGGCATTGCGCCGATGGTCGTCGATTACCAGATTGAGCGCGGTGCGATACAAAAACGCCCGGGGCTGCTCGATCGGCGTGTCGCTGGAGCGCTCCAGTACCCGCAAATAAGCGTCATGCACCACATCTTCGGCCACCTGACGGTTGCCCAGCTTGGCGTTCAGGAAACACACCAGCTCGCGATAGTAGTTTTCCAACATGACTCCCGGCCGCACGGGTGCGGTTTCTATCCTTGAGCCAGATCGACGACCGCCGAAATGGGCAGTGGCACGATAGTGGCAGTTCGAGGTGCGTAATTTATAGTAATTCTCATATAGATTTAAAGTACTGCTTTGCCTTGCCCGACAAATAGTCTTGAACTACACGTGTAACGCTATGTGTCCGCGGCTAAATTCCCCGCTGCTTTTCTCGTATAAAGGACAGCTCCCCGTCTCTGTCGGCTTCCCGACAGCGTTCAACTGTTGCCGAATTTTGTGCGCAGGCTGGACGACGGGCCGATATTCATTGGCCGGAACCCTGCATGAAACGTCCCCGACAGACCCGACGCGCACTGCTTGTAGCACTTTGTCTGATCCCCGTTATCGCCGTCGCTGCCTGGCAAATCCTCCCGCCCGGTCGCGATCAGTTCGCCACCGTTCAGGTCACCCGCGCCGACATTGAGAGCAGCGTCACGGCCCTGGGCACCCTGCAGCCTCGGCGTTATGTCGACGTCGGCGCGCAGGCGTCCGGGCAGATCCAGAAGATCCACGTGGAAGTCGGTGACGTGGTGAAAGAAGGCCAGTTGCTGGTGGAGATCGATCCTTCCACCCAACAGGCCAAACTCGACGCCGGGCGTTTCTCCATCGAAAACCTCAAGGCGCAGCTCCAGGAGCAACGGGCGCAGCACGATCTCGCCCGACAGAAGCACCAGCGCCAGCAGAACCTCAAGGCCGGTGGCGCCACCCGCGAAGAGGACGTGCAGACCGCCGAGGCCGAACTGCGCGCCACCCAGGCCCGCATCGACATGTTCCAGGCGCAGATCCGCCAAGCCCAGGCCAGCTTGCGCAGCGATCAGGCGGAACTCGGTTACACGCGAATTTATGCGCCAATGAGCGGAACCGTCGTCGCGCTCGATGCCCGTGAAGGCCAGACCCTCAACGCCCAACAGCAAACGCCGTTGATCTTGCGCATCGCCAAGTTGTCGCCGATGACGGTCTGGGCCGAGGTGTCGGAAGCCGACATCGGTCACGTCAAACCCGGCATGACGGCCTGGTTCACCACTCTCAGCGGTGGCAACCGGCGTTGGACCAGCACCGTGCGACAAATCCTGCCGGTGCCGCCCAAGCCGCTGGACCAGACCAGCCAGGGCGGCGGCAGCCCCGCCAGCTCAAGCAAAAGCGGCAGCGAGCGGGTGGTGCTGTACACCGTGTTGCTGGACGTCGACAACGCCGACAACGCGCTGATGGCGGAAATGACCACGCAAGTTTTCTTCGTCGCCGATCAGGCGAAAAACGTTCTCACAGCGCCGATTGCGGCCCTGCAAGCAGGGACACAAGCGGATAGCCAGACCGCGCAAGTGGTCGCCAAGAACGGCAGCATTGAGCAACGCGACGTGCGCACCGGCATCAGCGATCGCTTGCGGGTGCAGATCCTCGAGGGCTTGCAGGAAGGCGATCACCTGCTGATCGGCCCTGCCGACGGGAGTGGCGGCTGAATGCTGACGCCCCTGATCGACCTGCAGGACATCCGCAAATCCTACGGCGGTGGCGACACCCCTGAAGTGCACGTGTTGCGCGGCATCGACCTGTCGATTCACGCCGGGGAGTTCGTGGCGATTGTCGGCGCGTCCGGCTCCGGCAAGTCGACGCTGATGAACATCCTCGGCTGCCTCGACCGTCCTACCTCGGGCGAGTACCGCTTTGCCGGGGAAAACGTCGCCGCCCTCGACAGCGACGAACTGGCCTGGCTACGCCGCGAAGCCTTTGGTTTCGTGTTCCAGGGTTACCACTTGATCCCGTCCGGCTCCGCCCAGGAAAACGTCGAGATGCCGGCCATCTACGCCGGCACCCCGGCGGCTGAACGTCACGCCCGCGCCGCCGCCCTGCTCGACCGGCTCGGGCTGGCCTCGCGCACCGGCAACCGTCCGCATCAGCTCTCCGGTGGCCAGCAACAACGGGTGTCCATCGCCCGCGCCTTGATGAACGGCGGCCATATCATCCTCGCCGACGAACCCACCGGCGCCCTCGACAGCCACAGTGGCGCCGAGGTCATGACCCTGCTCGACGAACTGGCAAGCCAGGGCCACGTGGTCATCCTCATCACCCACGACCGCGAAGTGGCGGCCCGGGCCAAACGCATTATCGAAATTCGCGACGGGCTGATCATCAGCGACAGCGCGCAAGACAACCCCGACGTACAAACCTCCGCCAATCCCGGCGCACTGCAAGCGGTGGACCTGCGCAAGCGCCTGACCGAAGGCGCCGAAGCCACCGGCGCCTGGAAAGGCGAGCTGGTCGATGCCGTGCAAGCGGCCTGGCGGGTGATGTGGATCAACCGCTTTCGCACCGCACTGACCTTGCTCGGGATCGTCATCGGCGTCGCGTCGGTGGTGGTGATGCTGGCCGTCGGTGAAGGCAGCAAGCGTCAGGTGATGGCGCAGATGGGCGCGTTCGGTTCCAACATCATTTACCTCAGCGGTTCGGCACCGAACCCGCGAACGCCCCTGGGCATCATCACCCTGGATGACGTCGCGGCGGTGGCCAGCCTGCCGCAAGTGAAACGGATCATGCCGGTCAATGGCCAGGAAGCCGGGGTGCGTTTCCGTAACCTCGACCACTTGAGCTACGTCGGCGGCAACGACACCAACTTCCCGGCGATCTTCAACTGGCCGGTGGTGGAAGGCAGCTATTTCACCCAGGCCGATGAACAGAATGCGGCAGCGGTCGCGGTGATCGGTCACAAGGTGCGGACCAAGTTGCTCAAGGACGTCGCCAACCCGATCGGCCAATACATCCTGATTGAAAACGTGCCGTTCCAGGTGGTCGGCGTGCTCGCCGAAAAAGGCGCCAGCTCCGGCGACTCCGACAGCGACGATCGCATCGCCATCCCCTATTCAGCAGCCAGTGTGCGGCTGTTCGGCACCCACAATCCGGAATACGTGGCCATCGCCGCGGCCGATGCGCGCAAGGTCAAAGAGGCGGAAATAGCCATCGAGCAATTGATGCTGCGCCTGCACAACGGCAAAAAGGATTTCGAACTGACCAACAACGCGGCGATGATCCAGGCCGAAGCGCGCACGCAAAATACCCTGTCGCTGATGCTCGGCTCGATTGCCGCGATTTCGTTGTTGGTGGGCGGTATCGGTGTGATGAACATCATGCTCATGACCGTGCGCGAACGGACCCGCGAGATCGGTATCCGCATGGCCACCGGCGCCCGCCAACGGGACATCCTGCGCCAGTTCCTTACCGAAGCGGTGATGCTGTCGGTGGTCGGCGGACTCGCCGGGATCGCCTTGGCGATGGTGGTCGGTGGCGTGCTGATTCTCAGCGAAGTCGCCGTGGCGTTCTCCCTGATAGCGGTGCTCGGCGCCTTCGGCTGCGCCCTGGTCACCGGTGTTGTCTTCGGCTTCATGCCGGCCCGCAAAGCTGCCCGGCTCGACCCGGTCACGGCCCTTACCAGTGAATGATCTATCCATGAAGCCGCAACTCAGCCTGTTGACCCTTTGCCTGCTGCTCGGCGCCTGTGGCAGTCCTGCCCAGCGCCCGGACAGCGGCATCCAGCCGCCCTCCTCCTGGCAATCGCCACACACTGAAAGCGCCACGCGCAGCAACCTGCAATGGTGGACACAATTCGGCAGCCCGCAGCTTGATCGCCTGATCGAACAGGCCCGGGTCGGCAGTTACGACCTGGCCGCCGCCATCGCCCGGGTGCGCCAGGCACAGGCCGACACGGTAATCGCCGGCGGTACGCGGCTACCAGAGGTCAAGGCCGGCCTGAACGCCAATCGCCAGAAACTGCTGCGCGGCAACGGCTACAGCCAGCTCGATGCCGACGGCGATAACAAGGCCGTCGATTACTTCAACGCCAACCTCACCGCCACTTACGAAATCGACTTCTGGGGCGGCCAACGTGCGTCCCGCGACAGTGCGCAGTTTGGCCTGCAGGCCAGCGAGTTCGATCAGGCGACCGTGGAGCTGACGCTGCTCAGCGGCGTCGCCAACAGCTACGCGCAAAGCTTGTCGCTGCAAGAGCAACGTCGCATTGCCGAGCTGAACCTGGCCAACGCGCAGGACGTCTTGAGACTGGTGCAGACGCGCTTCGACTCCGGATCGGCCACCGCCCTGGAACTGGCGCAGCAGAAGAGCCTGGTCGCGGCGCAACAACGGCAATTGCCGCTGGTGCAGCAACAGGCCCAGGAGTCGTTGATCAGCCTCGCCGCGCTCCTTGGTCGTCCGGTTCAGGAACTGTCCCTCGGTCAGGAGCGCTTTGATCAGTTGTCATGGCCCACCATCGCGGCCGGGGTGCCCAGCCAATTGCTCAGCCGTCGACCGGACATCGCTCGCGCGGAAGCGCAACTGGCCGCCGCCCAGGCCGACGTCACCGTCGCCCGCGCCGCCATGCTGCCCGCCGTGACCCTGACCGCCGAGATTGGCTCCGGTGCAGACCGCGCCGGCGACATCCTGCGCAACCCTTTCTACAACCTCACCGCCGGTTTGCTCGCGCCAGTCTTCAACAACGGTCGCTTGAGCGCCGAGCGCGACAAGGCGACGGCCCGTCACGAGGAACTGCTGGAGACGTATCGCGGGGCGATCATCAATGGTTTCGCCGACGTGGAAAAAGCGCTGAACAGCATTCGTGGACTGGACGAACAGCGCCAGTGGCAAGGCGAAGAACTGAACCAGGCGCAGACCGCTTTCAACCTCGCGCAAAACCGCTATCAGGCCGGGGCGGAGGATTTGCTGACGGTGCTGGAAACCCAGCGCACGCTGTATGCGGCGCAGGATTTGAATGTGCAGCTGCGGTTGTCGCGGTTGCAGGCGAGTATTGCGTTGTACAAGGCGCTGGGTGGAGGGTGGCAGGCTTTGTAATTTGCGGTGCCTGTCAGGCCGCCTTCGCGAGCAAGCCCGCTCCCACATTTTGATCTCGGGTGTTCACAAATAATGTGTTCACTGGAGATCTAATGTGGGAGCGGGCTTGCTCGCGAAAGCGATGTTTCTGAGTATGAAGAGGCCCGGTTTATTCAAACAATCGAATCAATATCGAGGGTATGCGGCGCCCCAATGGTGTGCCCGTAGATCGAGGACAATAGCGCGTCACTATTCGCGCTCTCCGGTGCCATGGCCAACTGTTCGGCGGCTTGGTTTTCCGGATGTGCCTGCCAGCGCGGCAGGTTGTCTGCCAGTTGTTCCGGTTGCGCTGAAAGCGTTCCGTAAACATCTTTTTCGCTGACCCTCAGGTACCGAAGCGTCGCCAGCCGAGCCCGTGTTGTTTGTACGTTGTCGATCTCATGATTGAGGGCATCGACAACCTTTTCATGGGCGCGTCTATAGGCATCAGGCCTGGCCAGCAAATCACGCCGTTTATTACGCAACTGCTGAGTGACGCTTGCCAGTGCAGCTTCTACCCGTTCGAATTCCCGCTCGGTGACCAGTGAGCGTTTCGACGCCTGCGCTTCTTGCCAACGCCTCAGCGCTGCCCAGCACGCTGGAATGTACCCGCCCACCATCGAGTGGTTGCCGGCGTTGAAAATTTGAGACAGCAGCGACGGCCGATCCGGTAGTCCGTTTTTTTGCTGGATTGCCACGGTGCAAGCGGCATGTTGGGTAATGGTGTCGCAACCCGGCTCCCACAGGATCGAGGACTTTTCCTTGCGACCAAATTCCACCGGCATGGCATGCCGCAAAGTGCCGTGGTGTTCGTAGGGCTCGCCCGTCCAGTTGGTGATGCCCGCGAAAAACACAGACAATCCGGCAGGTACGTTGACGAAGATCAGCGCCGCTCCAGCGCCATACACTTCGGCCTTGGTGTTCATCCAGCTGCCGGGCACGCTCGGCACCGGGTCGTTGTGGTTGACCATACGGTAATGCACCAGCGGCGCTGCGCCTTTGGCGAAGTTGGCGTCACCGGCGCGGGGGGCGCCGTAGGTGTAGAGCTGAATGTCGTAGCTTTCCGTTCGGCGACGCAGCATTTCCGAGAGCAACAACGCCACTGCGCCACCGAGGCTGTGGCCGCAGATCAGAAGTTTTTGCCCGGAGTAGAATTTATCCAGGTATTTCACGACGAAGTCGTAAGCTTTTTGCGCAGACTCGTAGAAGCCACGATGTACTTTGCTGTCGGCGTCTTCAAACGGCACTTGGAGTGCATCTGCATCGCGTAGGCCATCTGCCATAAGTTCGGATGTTCCACGCACGGCAACCAGGATCAGTTCGTCGTTGTGTGTAACGAACGATTGGGTATCAGTCGCTTTCGCTTCACGCTTTCTGTCATCGAGAAAGTGAATTTTCGCAGGATTTTCCTGATCATCTTTCAGATCAGGTTTGTTAACCGCATAAAGGTCTGGATCGAATGGCACGATTTCCAGACGCTTGGAGTACGGCACATCCTCATACAGAGGGTAGAAAGCTTTGGTCTGCCCCGCATCGACACGCCACAGTTCATCGGATTTGGCCAACGCATCTCCGAACCAGTTTCCTACGCTCGGTTGCAGCGGGAAATTTACAGGGGCTTTTTCAATGGGGAGCTTTTCAGGTTTCATGCCAAAGGGGCAGTAGCTCAAGGTAGCCATCAATGCGAGTTGATAGAGGTTCAGGGCACAAAATTCGGGAGCAGTCGACAGCATTGGTCGCAACGCTCGCAAAGGCCGCACTTCCAGAACCGTGTGTTTAAGCGGCATCAGTGCAACACCCTGCTTGCCATGTTCACCCATGATTTTCGCTCTGCCCTGCCTATGCGGGTAATGTCGATAGACCTCAGGCGGCAGGTGAGAAGTATGTTTAACCAAATGGCGCACTTCCACTTGGAGGAATTCGTCGGCACACGCTTGGGCGGGGTTGTTTTTTGTGCGGGTTGAGTTTTTGTTCAAATAGCGGGTTTGCTCCGCGCGTACTTGTAATTCCGTAATTTCGAGCGGGTAGTGCGGCCTTGTTATTAGATCTTTGTAAGGAGGATCAGCTCCTTGGTATTGCTGGTCAACGATTAGGGCAATGGGTCCAGCAAAGTGGTTACTTACCTTACCTGTTCCCGTGAGATCCAAGTACCCATTATATTTCTGGCCTTCCGAGTCAATCGCTGTATAGGCCAGTCCCGCGTAAGGTTCGCCAGAACCTAGTTCGTCGACCAGTTGGAAGCTGGTCCATTTGCCTTGTATGGGGCACGTCAGCACGGTGCTGCTCAACGGTGATGCCAATTCTTGTTCCAATGACGTCATGTCCAAATCTCCTTATTCAGTGCATCCGGGGTAAATGGTGCAGATGCGGCCATCCACCATCTTGAAGGTGCTGAAATCTGTGTAATTGCCGTTGCAATAAGCACGTTGATCATCAAAACCTTTGCCCATGCAGCGCTTCCAGCCACCGGGCACTTCGACCCATGTGTCTCCCCAACCGGGCCTCTCCTCATCGGCCAATTTGATCTTCATCTTCACGGTTTTGCCCGGAAGCTGATCGAGGGTGTAAGCGGAAAACGGATGTCCCCGGTCCAACGTGCCCTGTGCATCAGCCGCTTTGCAGTCAAGGATTTTTCTGAGGACGCGAGGCTTGCCGGAGGTGCGAAACAGCCACTGACATTGACCGTAAAAAGCACTTTCCCCCGTTTCGTCGAAAGAGCTTTTGTACTTGTCTTCCACCTCATCGCGTATGACTACTGTGGCAAAATCCCCACCGAAATCGCCTCGTGCTTTGCCGTAGGAGGAATTGATTTCCAGATCAATTTTCCAGATAACCAACGGGCAGCCACTGACTGTCCTGTACATAGCGATTTCAGAAGCCGGCATGTAACTTTCACGCCATTTCATGTTGTACCCAACTTCCGTGTCTCTTTCCCCGGGCACGGTGCAGATTTCGCCCTTGGCGGGCACATATACGGCGATAGCCTGATAAGCAAAATCGGGCGGTAAGTCGGCGGTGAAGGTGAATGAGTCCTGCTGATTCTTTGCACATCCTGTGATCAATGCGATGCAGCAACTCAAGGTTGAAAATTTCAGTAATAACTTCTGGTGCGAAGAAAAAATTGGCATTTGATTAATGTCCTTATTCCGTACAGCCGGGGTAAATTGTGCAGATGCGCCCATCCACCATTTGGAAGGTGCTGAAATCGGTGTGGTTACCGAAGCAAAAAGCGTCTTGATCCTCAAAACCTTTACCCATACACCGCTTCCAACCACCGGGCACCTTGACCCATGTGTCTCCCCAACCGGGCTTTTCCTCCGCCGCCAATTTGATCTTCATCTTCACTGTCTTGCCCGGCAGCTGGTCGAGGGTGTAAGCGGAAAACGGATGTCCCCGGTCCAACGTGCCCTGTGCATCAGCCGCTTTGCAGTCAAGGATTTTTCTGAGGACGCGAGGCTTGCCTGAGGTGCGAAACAGCCACTGACATTGACCGTAAAAAGCACTTTCCCCCGTTTCGTCGAAAGAGCTTTTGTACTTGTCTTCCACCTCATCGCGTATGACTACTGTGGCAAAATCCCCACCGAAATCGCCTCGTGCTTTGCCGTAGGAGGAATTGATTTCCAGATCAATTTTCCAGATAACCAACGGGCAGCCACTGACTGTCCTGTACATAGCGATTTCAGAAGCCGGCATGTAACTTTCACGCCATTTCATGTTGTACCCAACTTCCGTATCTCTTTCCCCTGGCACGGTGCAGGTTTCGCCCTTGGCAGGCACATATATGGCGATGGCCTGATAAGCAAAATCGGGCGGTAAGTCGGCGGTGAACGTGAACGTATCCGGCTGATTCTTTGCACAGCCTGTGATCAATGCGATGCAGCAACTCAAGGCTGAAAATTTCAGTAATAACTTCTGGTGCGAAGAAAAAATTGGCATTTGATTAATGTCCTTATTCCGTACAGCCGGGGTAAATTGTGCAGATGCGCCCATCCACCATTTGGAAGGTGCTGAAATCGGTGTGGTTACCGAAGCAAAAAGCGTCTTGATCCTCAAAACCTTTACCCATACACCGCTTCCAACCACCGGGCACCTTGACCCATGTGTCTCCCCAACCGGGCTTTTCCTCCGCCGCCAATTTGATCTTCATCTTCACTGTCTTGCCCGGCAGCTGGTCGAGGGTGTACGCCGAAAATGGACGGCCGCGTTTAGGCTCACCCTGTTCATCAGTTGCTTTGCAGTCGAGGATTTTTCTGAGGATGCGTGGCTTGCCTGCAGTACGAAACAGCCACTGGCACTGACCGTAAAAGATGCTTTCACCTGTTTCACTGAAAGTGCCTTTGTTCTGCTCCTTCAGTTCATTGCGAATGGTAACCAGGGCGCTATCCCGACTGATGTCCGCCCAGTCCTTGCCATAAGCGGACTTGATCTCCAGCTTGATGCGCCTAACCACCAACGGGCAGCTTTTGCGCGTTATGCGAATCTCTATTTCAGAATCGGGTTTGTATTCTTTTCGCCATTCGTAATTGAAAACAGGCGCCAAGTTGTCCTTTGTTTTAACGGTGCAGGTTTCACCTTCGGCGGGGACGTAGTAAACCGCTGCGACGTATGCAAAATCGGGCGGTAAATCAGCGGTGAAGGTGAACGTATTCGGCTGGCTAGTGGCACAGCCTGCCGTTAATGCGAGGCAACAACCCCAGGCAGGGCTTTTAAACAGCGACATCGCCTGCGATCTCAACGTTGTCATTGAGTAATGTCCTTATTCAATGCTGCTTGAGCAAATTGCGCATTCGGATTTAGAGCCACGCTAACAAGAACGCAAACGAATTGATGTCAGACGCTTCCCAAAATGCAGTTACAAATCACAGAAGTGCCCCTCAGTGGATTTGTAATGTTTTCAGGTACTGGATGTTTATTGGCCTTTCGGCTGCGTCGATGTATTGAGGGTGTTGCCTGGCGCTGAAAAGGCGAGTATTGCGTTGTACAAGGCGCTTGGCGGGGGGTGGCTGGCTTTGTAATGGTGGTGATTGATAGACCGCCTTCGCGAGCAAGCCCTCTCCCACAGTGGACCTGTGTTCGCAGGACTAATGTGGGAGCGGGCTTGCTCGCGAAGAACGATAACTCGGTCGACCGTTTAACTGGTAACCGGCTTGGCCTTCAGATTCCGCGCATACCAAGGCCGCTGCGGCACTTTGCGGAACAAGTCAGCCAGTTTTTTCTCGTCATCGCCAAAGGTAATCCGCAGCGCCAGTTTCATGGTCTCGGGGTCCATTTCCACCGATTTGCCGGTCTGCAGCCCCGGCGTGGTGCTGCACCCATGAGTGCTCGGGCCAAGCCACGGATCGTCGATCTCGACCCAGCGGCCAGGGGCAAACCACGCCACGCCGTTGACTTCCAGCCGACTGACCTCCCCCGGATGAAAACGCTCGTGCGCGCGGAACCAGTCTTCCAGGCGATCGTCGATCCAGCCGTGGAAGTGCCAGAACACCGGGTTCACATGGGAGGAAAACGGGTCGCCGAGGAAGTCGTTTTCCGGCGCATACCAACGCGCGGAAAAGTCCGCCGGATCCCGGGCGAACGGCACCGGCTGGCCATTGGACGGATCGCGGGGCACCGAGGCCCAGCGCATGTGCAGCCAGTCGTGCAGGCCCAGTTCAACCTCTGAACCGAACTGCCCCAAGGTCAGTTTCGACAGATAACGCGGGTCGCGGTACTGCGATTCCCAGACCTGGAAATTGCTGTGGTAGGTCTCGGCGGTCTTGATGTCGCTGACCCATTGCGAATACTCGGCATCGTCGTCGGCCAGCCAGGTCGGCGGCAGCGCGGTGCCGTCGTGGTTGTCGAAATAGTTGGCGAAGCCGACGCGATCACGGGCCAGTTCCGGCTGAGGCAACGGGAAATGCGGCCACGACGGCAAGTCCTGCATCGAGCGCGCCGTGCCCAGCATGTGCCGGTGCATGAAGAAAAAGTCCACGCCCGAACCATTGCGATCCTTGCGCTTGCCACGGGCATCGCGTTCCTTGTCCCGCGGGCCAGGCTGCCAGCCGATGCCACGCAGGGCGCCGCGTTGGTCTTCAGACAGCGTGTGCCATTTATCCCGGGACGCATGCCAGAGCTGGTGAAACAAACGATGCTCGGGGGACACCAACCAGGCCAGCAGCGGCGGGTTAAGACCGGTGCGTTCGCGGGCTTCAGGGAATACGCGTTTGACCGCGATAAAACGATTGTCCTGCGCCGTCAACATCAACGGACGATCCAGGTTCAACACCCGGCCACTGAGGCTGCCGCTGCCAGCGTTGCCGAAACTGGCCCAGACTTCATCCAGCCCCATGCTGAATTCGTAATCGGTTGTGCCGTTGACGCTAAGCAGTCGCCAGCTCAACTGCGCCGGTTTGACGCCGGCCAGGTCGCCGAGCACCCGGTAACGAGGTGCCTCGGTCGAACGCAAACGCTCGGCCGTGTCGAGGAACCCGCTCAGGCCGCGACCTTTATGACCGACGTCGAGGAACACTTCCAACCCGTCCCGTGGCAGGCCTTCGATGCCCGCATCACGCCCTTCGAAACGAATCTGCCAGACACCGCGCAAGGTGTTCGCCAAATGCTGGCCGGCAACATCCGCGACATCGAACGAAGCTTCGCCGGGGGTGATCGTCGGATCCGGTTTCGTCCATTCGCGATGCCCATAAAAAGCCGCAGGCACGGCGGCGCCAGTCAGCGCCAGGCCTGCCATGAACCATCGTCGAGAAATCGTCATTGCCCTACCTGTGTCAGCCATGAAGCAGGCTTTATCCAAGCTAGAACGTTTGTTGCCCCCATAAATTTAAAAGCTTCGCGAGCAAGCCCGCTCCTACATTGGACCGAGGCGTACACAGATCAAATGTGGGAGCGGGCTTGCTCGCGAAGAGGCCATCAGATTCACCTAAATTTTCTGGCCAGCCACTCGTTCTTCCCAGATAGCAAAGGCCTCTGCGCCTGCACCTCGACGGCGAACTGACTGAGATGGCAATGACAAAACCACGTTCGAAAAAGGCTCTTTACATCGGCCTGCCGCTGGCCCTGGCGATCAGCGCTGGTGCAGGCTTTGCCGCCTGGGATTACTGGTTCAAGGACAATCCCGGTTACCCGGTCAAGGTGATGAAACAGGCCGATGAACTCCACGAGCGCATCCTCTCGTTCGACAGCCACATCACCGTGCCGATGGATTTCGGCACCGCCGGCAATGAAGTCGACAAGGACGGCACCGGGCAATTCGACCTGGTCAAGACCGGACGCGGACGCCTGTCCGGTGCAGCCCTGACAATTTTCGGCTGGCCGGAAATCTGGAACGGCGACAACGCCCCTCACCGCCCCACCGCCGGGTTCGTCGACGAGGCACGGTTCGAGCAGGAAACCCGCTACAAAATCATCAGCACGATGGTTCGCGACTTCCCCAATCAGGTCGCCATCGCCTACACCCCCGACGATTTCCGACGCCTGCACGGCGAAGGCAAGTTCGCGATTTTCATGAGCATGCTCAACGCCTATCCGCTGGGCAACGACCTGAACGCCCTGGACAAATGGGCCGCCCGCGGCATGCGCATGTTCGGCTTCAGTTATGTGGGCAACAACGCCTGGGCCGACTCGTCCCGACCGCTGCCGTTTTTCAACGACTCGCGGGATGCCCTCGGTGGCCTGTCGGACATCGGCAAACAAGCCGTGCACCGCCTCAACGACCTCGGCGTGATCATCGATGTATCGCAGATGTCGACCAAAGCCCTGGAGCAAGTCGCCCAGCTGAGCCGTACACCAATGGTTGCGTCCCACTCCGCGCCACGCGGTTTGGTGGATATCCCGCGCAACCTCAGTGACCAGGAAATGCAGCTGATCAAGAACAGTGGCGGCGTGGTGCAGATTGTTGGCTTCCCGACCTACATCCGCCCGCTGAGCCAGGCCACCCAGGACAAACTCAACGCCCTGCGCGCCCGCTTCGACCTGCAACCATTGCAAGGTCTGGAGATGGCGCTGATGCCGGGCGACCCGGTGATCACCGTCTGGTCCGAGCAGCGTTTCGGCGAATACGCCAGCCAGCTCTACGCGATTATCGACGAAGAACCCAAGGCCACGCTCAAGGACTACGGCGACGCCATCGATTATGCGGTGAAGAAAATCGGCATCGACCACGTTGGTATCAGTTCCGACTTCAACGATGGCGGTGGTCTCGATGGCTGGAAAGACGTCAGCGAGGGACGCAACGTGACGGCCGAGCTGATCAGTCGCGGCTACGGCGAGGCCGATATCGCCAAGCTCTGGGGCGGTAATTTCCTGCGGGTCTGGGACCAGGTGCAGAAATCTTCCAAACCGGTGGCCAACCACTGAAATCCCCTCTTTTGCACAAGCGAACCGAGCTCATGACCAACCGTCGTTCATTCCTCAAGCAAGCCGGCATTCTCGCGGCCGGCCTGCCCCTGGGCGCTGCCGTGAATCTGCCGGCGCTGGCCGCCACGCCACCGGCACTGCCGCGGGACAAATGGGCGCAATTGCGCCAGCTGTTCAATCAGGACCCGGACTACCTGCACTTCGCCAATTTCCTGGTCACCTCGCACCCCAAACCCGTGCGTGACGCGATCGAAAAACACCGCGCCAATCTCGACCGCAACCCCGGCCTGGCCATGGACTGGGACTTAGGAGAAAACGAAAAGCGCGAACAGGACGTGCGCGTCTGGGCCGGTCGATATCTCAAGGCCAAGCCTGAGCAGATCGCCCTCACCGGCAGCACCACCGAAGGCCTGTCGATGATTTACGGCGGCATTCATGTACGCCCGGACCAGGAAATCCTCACCAGCGAACACGAGCACTACGCCACCAACTACGCCCTGGATTACCGCCAGCAAAAGGACGGGGTCAAGATCCGCAAGCTCAAGCTGTTCGAAAACACGCAAACCCTTTCGGTGGATGAAGTGCTGGGTTCGATCGCCAAAGGCATTCGTCCCGAAACCCGCGTGCTGGGCTTGACGTGGGTGCAATCCGGCAGCGGCGTGAAGCTGCCGATCGGCGAGATCGGCAAACTGGTGGACGAACACAACCGCAACCGCGAGGAAAAGGATCGCATCCTGTATGTGGTCGACGGTGTGCACGGCTTCGGCGTCGAGAACCTCGATTTCCCCGACATGCACTGCGACTTCTTCATTGCCGGCACCCACAAATGGATGTTCGGCCCTCGTGGCACCGGGATCATCTGCGCACGTTCAGCCGAGCTCAAAGACGTGACGCCGATTATTCCGACCTTCTCCGAAGCCACCACGTTCTCGACCATCATGACCCCCGGCGGCTATCACAGCTTCGAACACCGCTGGGCCGTGGACGAAGCCTTCAAGTTGCACCTGGAACTGGGCAAGGCCGAGGTGCAGGCGCGCATCCACGGGCTCAATACCTACGCCAAGAATCGTCTGCTGGAGCAGCCGCAGATCGAACTGGTCACGCCGAAAAGCCCGGACCTGTCCGCCGGTTTCACCTTCTTCCGGATCAAGGACCGGGACTGCGACGAAGTCGCGGTCCAACTGATGAAAAACCGCGTGGTCTGCGACGCCGTGGAACGCGACGTCGGCCCGGTGATCCGCATCGCTCCCGGCCTGCTCAACACTGAAAACGATATCGACCGCTTCATGGCCCTGCTAATCAAAACAACCTGACGCTGGCCTCCTGTGGGAGCGGGCTTGCTCGCGAATGCGGTGTGTCAGGCAACGTGATTGTCAAATGACACTCCCTCTTTGCGAGCAAGCCCGCTCCCACGGTCTGCCGTGACACCCCGCTTTCCTTTACTCGAGATAACTCATGGACAGAGAACTGTTGTTCCGCCCGCTCAAGGCTCTCACCCTGACAGCCCTCATGGCCGGCCTGCTGCCGGTTGCCGCACAGGCCGCCACTCACCCGCACCCCGGCAAAGTGTTCAAGGACTGCCGCGACTGCCCGGAAATGGTCGTGCTGCCCGCCGGCACCTTCACCATGGGCACGCCGGACGATGAAGTCGGGCGCGAACCCGATGAAGGTCCGATGCACGAAGTGACCTTCGCCAAGCCGTTCGCCATGAGCCGCTTCCACGTCACCGCCGGTGAATGGGACAGCTATGTGCGCGAAAGTGGCGTAACCATCGCCAACGGTGATACCCGGCCCGGTCGCGAGTGCGTCGCCAGCAAGCCGCGTTATCCGCAGAGCCCACGTCAGCCGGCGGTGTGCATGAACTTCGATGACGTGAAAAACTACGTGGCCTGGCTGTCGAAAAAGACCGGGCAGAAGTACCACATGGTCAGCGAGGCCCAGCGCGAATATGCCGCACGCGGCGGCACCAACGGTCCGTTCCCCTTCCCGTTCGATGAGGGCAAGGAATACAGCATCGCCAAGCACGCCAACACCTATGGCCCGGCGGACGGTTACAGCTACAGCTCACCAGTGGGCAGCTACCCGCCGAACGCCTTCGGGATGTACGACATGCACGGTAATGTCTATGAGTGGGTCGAAGACTGCGAACACCCGAACTACGTCGGCGCCCCCACCGATGGCAGCGCCTGGGTCGAGCCCAATTGCGAAGCCGTGCGGATTCGCGGCAACGACTGGGGTGAAGCCCCGGTGTTCTCCCGCTCCGGCAACCGCAACAGCCAGTACCCGCAAGAGCGTGGGGACTGGATGGGGTTCCGCATCGCGCGTGATCTCTAGGCCCGCCCCCCTCAACCTGTGGGAGCGAGCCTGCTCGCGAAGACTGTCTTTCAGTCGATAAAGGTGTCGACTGACAGTCCGCTTTCGCGAGCAGGCTCGCTCCCACAGGGTTATGTGTGGTGTCAGTGACTTCGGGACTCGCGATCACCGCCAGTCGGCCCCCTTCTAAATTAAGCCTTCCACCAGACGTTCTACTGGGTATCTGCCTTTACGACCCAAGGAACTGTCTTCCATGACCCAGCCAACCCGTGGCGCCATCGGCGAATTGTTCGCCCTGTTGAAACCCTTTCGGCTCATCGTCGCCGCGTCCATTTTCCTGGGCATGGTCGGCGGCCTGAGCGTCACGGTGTTGCTGGCGACCATCAACAATGCCCTGCATTCGGAAACCGGCCTGACCCAAGGCGTGGTGGCGTTGTTCGCCGGCCTGTGCCTGCTGGCGCTCGCCAGTTCGATTTGCTCCGACATCGGCACCAACTATGTCGGCCAGCACATCATCGCCAAGCTGCGCAAACAGCTGGGGGAAAAGGTTCTGTCGGCACCGATCGAGCAGATCGAACGCTATCGTAGTCATCGACTGATTCCAGTGCTGACCCACGACGTCGACACCATCAGCGACTTCGCCTTCGCCTTCGCGCCGCTGGCGATTTCCGTCACCGTGACGTTGGGCTGCATGGGTTACCTGGCGATTCTGTCGTGGCCGATGTTCCTGATCATGGTCGCCGCGATCCTGATCGGCACGGCGATTCAGGCCTACGCCCAGAGCAAGGGCGTACAGGGTTTCATGGCTGCCCGTGACGCCGAAGACGAATTGCAAAAGCACTACAACGCGATTGCCGAAGGCGCCAAGGAACTGCGCATCCACCGCCCACGCCGCCAACGCATGTTCGTCTCCGGCATCAAGGCCACCGCCGAGTTCATCTGCAACACCCAGGTGCGTTCGATCAATACTTTCGTGATCGCCAAGACCTTTGGCTCGATGCTGTTCTTCGTGGTCATCGGTTTGGCGCTGGCTCTGCAAACCTACTGGCCGAGCGCCGACAAAACCGTGATGAGCGGCTTCGTGTTGGTGCTGCTGTATATGAAAGGCCCGCTGGAACACTTGATCAGTACCCTGCCAATCGTCAGCCGTGCGCAGATTGCCTTCCGCCGCATCGCCGAATTGTCCGAGCAATTTTCCACCCCTGAGCCGCACTTGCTGCTCAGCGATCAGGGCAACGTCAAGCAAGCCGTGCATGAACTGAAACTGGCCGATGTGCGTTTCAGCTTCCCGGCCGCCGAAGGGGCCGCGCCGTTCCAGTTGGGGCCGGTGAATCTCACGATCAAGCAAGGCGACATCACGTTCATCGTCGGTGAGAACGGCTGTGGCAAGACCACGTTGATCAAGTTGCTGCTGGGTTTGTACACGCCGCAACACGGGGAAATCCAGGTCAATGGCGAGGCGATCGACGCGCAGAATCGCGATGACTATCGCCAGTTGTTCACCACCATTTTCGCCGACTACTACCTGTTCGATGACGTGGTCCAGGGCGATCAACACATTCCCGAAGACGCCAACAAATACCTGCAACGCCTGGAAATCGCGCACAAGGTCAGCGTCAAGGACGGCAACTTCACCACCACCGACCTGTCGACCGGCCAGCGCAAGCGCCTGGCATTGGTCAATGCCTGGCTCGAAGAACGTCCGGTGCTGGTGTTCGATGAGTGGGCGGCCGATCAGGACCCGACCTTCCGCCGCATCTTCTACACCGAACTGCTGCCGGACCTCAAACGCCTGGGCAAGACCATCATCGTGATCTCCCACGACGACCGCTACTTCGACGTGGCGGACCAACTGGTGCGCATGGAAAGCGGACGGGTTGTCACCGAACTGGCCACCGCCTGAACACTGTTTACCTGTGGGAGCGGGCTTGCTCGCGAAGAAGGCGTGCCATTCAACACTAATGTTGCCTGGTACACCGCCTTCGCGAGCAAGCCCGCTCCCACAGGTCCCGCGAACTTTTTTGCTTCTTCTGAAATTTATTTTTCCGGTTTCTTTCCGGTTTTGCGTTCGTGCCCCGTCTTAATAATCATTCTTATTAACAAAAAAACTCTGCACAACACTTTTTCAGGAGCTCAGGTAAGTAATGCGACCTCAAACACGCCGCACACCGCTCGCGCTGGCCGTACAGCGCCCGACTTTGCACCGCACCCTGTTCACAAGCGTACTGCTGACCGCCACCTTGCTGGGGAGCTCGATGGCCAATGCTGCACCTGTAAAAGTGAGTATTCCGGTCCAGCCGCTGTCCAGTGCGTTGACCGAACTGGGCATGCAAACCAACCTGCAGATCCTCTACAGCCCGGACCAAGTTGCCGGGATCAAATCCCGCGCCGTGTCCGGTTCGCTGGAACCGTCTGATGCCCTGAAGGCCCTGCTGCAAGGCACCGGCATCTCGTTCCAGATCAACGGCAACGGCGTCACCCTGGTGTCCGGCGGCGGCTCGAGCCTGCAACTGGGCGCGACCACCATTTCCGGCCAGGCCCTGGGCCTGACTACTGAAGACACCGGTTCCTACACCACTGGCGCGACCACCACAGCGACCAAGCTGCCGCTGACCCTGCGTGAAACCCCGCAGTCGGTCACCGTAGTGACCCGCCAGCAAATGGACGATCGCGGCGCCACGAGTGTCAGCGACGTGTTGCGCAACACGCCCGGCGTCACGATGCAGAAGTACGACAGTGACCGTACCGAGTTTTCCTCCCGCGGCTTTGCCATCACCAACTTTCAGTACGATGGCGTCAACATTCCCTACGACGGCGTCTACGGCGAGAACCCGAACAACAGCGACGACTCGGCCAGCCTCGACCGCATTGAAGTCATCAAGGGCGCTACCGGCCTGATGACCGGTTCGGGCGACCCGTCCGCCACTGTCAACCTGGTGCGCAAGAAACCGACCAAGGACTTCAAGGCCTCCGTCAGCGCCACCGCCGGCTCGTGGGACAACTACCGCACCGAAGGCGACATCTCCGGTTCGCTGACCGATTCCGGCAACGTGCGTGGCCGCTTTGTGGGCGCCTACCAGGACAAAGATTCCTACATCGACCACTACAGCCAGAAGAAAGACCTCTTCTACGGCATCCTCGAAGCCGACCTGACCGACGATACCCTGCTGACCTTCGGTATCGACAAGTCCAGCGCGACCCCGCGCGGCAGCTCCTGGACCGGTAACTCGCCGTTCTTCAGCGACGGCGGCCGTACCGACTTCTCTCGCAGTTTCAACCCGGGTGCCGACTGGAGCCGTCGTGATTTCGACAGCACCACCTATTTCGCCTCGCTGGAACAAGCGCTGGCCAATGACTGGAAACTCAAGCTCAGCCTCGACCAGAAAACCACCGATCACGATACGCGTCTGGCCTCGGCCAGCGGCGGCAACCCGGACCGCGCCACCGGTGAAGGCATGTTCCTTTACTGGGGTCGCTGGGAAGGTCATCGCGTGCAGAACACCGCTGACGTGAACGTCACCGGCCCGTTCACCCTGGGCGGTCGCGAGCATGAACTGGTTGCCGGTTTCATGGCCTCCCACTCGCGCCAGACCGGTGCGACGTACGACACCAGTGCCTTCGAAATGGTCCCGGGCAGCATCTACGACTGGAAAGGCAATCTGCCGGAACAGGAATTCCCGAAAAACGGCAAGTACGAACGCACCCAGAGCCAGAACGGTCTTTACCTGGCCACACGCCTGCGTCCGACCGATGACCTGTCGTTCATCCTCGGCAGCCGTCTGAGCACCTTCAAGTACAACGAAGATTACTCCTACTACGAAGGCTCGCCCCTGGCCGACACCCACGCCAGCTACAAGGAACATGGCGTCGTCACGCCATACGCCGGTGTGGTCTATGACCTGAACGACACGTACTCGGTCTACGCCAGCTACACCAGTATCTACCAGCCACAAATCTACAAGGACGCCAGCGGCAAGACCCTGGAACCGGTTGAAGGCGACAGCTACGAAACCGGCCTGAAAGCGGCTTACTTCGAAGGCAAACTGAACGCCAGCCTGGCCTTCTTCCGCATCGAGCAAGACAACGTCGCCCAATACGTCACCACCGACGGCACTGGCCAGGACGTGTACGAAGCCATCTCCGGCGCCACCACCAAAGGGGTGGAACTGGAACTGGCCGGCGAACTGGCGCAAGACTGGAACGTATCCGCCGGCTACACCTACGCCCGTACCCGCGACAAGGACGAACAACGCATCTTCGGTTTCCCGTTGTCCACCACCAAACCGGAACACAGCGTGCGCACGTTCACGACCTACCGTCTGCCCGGCGCGCTTAACCAGGTCACCGTCGGTGGCGGTATCAGCTGGCAGAGTGGTTTCTACGGCCAGACCTACAACCCCAACACAGGGGGTGGTGAAGGCGGTACCGTCAACATCAAGCAAGGTGGCTACACCCTCGTGGACTTGATGACCCGTTACGAGTTCGACGATCACCTGAGCTTCACCGTCAATGCCAACAACGTCTTCGACAAGAAGTACCTGACGGGCCTGGGCAACTTCGGCACCACCTTCTCCGGCGAGCCGCGCAACCTGCAACTCACCGCGAAGTATGATTTCTGAGTGCTGAGCTGAAATGAAAAATGCCCGTATCGCGAGATACGGGCATTTTTTTTGGGCGCGGGATTTGTGGTGACTGTGATGCCGTCTTCGCGAGCAAGCCCGCTCCCACAGTGGATCTTTGGTGGATACAAAACCTGCGTACGACCGAGATCAAGTGTGGGAGCGGGCTTGCTCGCGAAAGCGGTAGTCGCCCTACCAATGCCTACTCAGGCGGATCAAGTCTATCCAGCGCCCGATTCACCGCCAGCTCACCCAGCATGATGACCTGTGCAATCCCCAGCAGGGTGTTGCGACTCGGCCCTTCAACATGATCCGCCAGATCCATGGTCATGACATTGGCCGAGGCCAGCGACTCGCACGCATGGGCCAGCAGGGTTTCGGTATCGAGCTCCGGGTTGACGATGAACATGCTGCTGAGTTTGCGCGGGATGGCTTTGATATCGGCAGCCGAGCCGAGGTAGTAATCGAGCGCGCGGTCGGCGGCTTCGTGGAGTTTTTTTGAATCGGGGCTTTCGTAGGGGGATGTCGGATCGGTGTCTGGCGGGTTGGGGGTTACTTTGAACATAGATGAAACTCCTAACAGATATAAGGAGCCATCACCTTCGCTACCAAACGATGGGTGGTGGCCATACGCAGGTTGGTAGACCGGGCGTTAGGAAACCGGCGCGCCCAAAGGCGCCCTGCGCATGACCACCATAAAGCCGAGACGAGAAATACTCGGCAAAAGGTGGTGCTGCACCTAACAAACAAACCCAGGCTACCAAACCCGATCACTGATTTTCAGCGACCGGGAAACGATAAAACCCAGGCCCAAGGCGCACAAGCCGGCGGATTCTGGCGTACCTGTAGGCAACGACGCAAGGTGTTGTAGCTTTCATGAAGTAACCTTGCGGGCGATTAAACAAGCGCGATCAAGCACTGTTTAATAATCAGTTTGTGGTGACTGAAATGCCGCCATCGCGGGCAAGCCCGCTCCACAGTTTTTTGAGTCGTGCTCAAGTCTTGCGGCCAACATAAATCCCTGTGGGAGCGGGCTTGCCCGCGATGACAACAGTTGCCACAACAAAAATCCCCCACCAGGCACAAAAAAAACGCCATTCCCTTTCAAAGAGATGGCGGTTTTTTTCATTTCATCTCACAACCGCGAACGCACCCACCCCGCCACTTCCGCGTGAATCCCTTCCACTTCACTCAGCAACCCACCCATGCGCATAAAGTCATGGGTCATGCCCGGCTGTTCCAGCAACGTCACGTCATTACCCGCAGCACGCAGCCGCTCGGCATACGCCAGCCCTTCGTCATGCAACGGATCATGCCCGGCCAGGTACACCAACGCCGGCGCCACGTCCGACAAGTCATCGGCCAGCAACGGCGAGCAGCGCCAGTCCGCCAAGTCTGCCGGCGTGCGTCCGTAATGCGCATAGAACCAATCCAGCGTCGGCGTTTCCAGCAAATATCCCTCGGCGAAATCCCGATGCGATGCGCGCTTGGTGGTGGCATCCGTCACCGGGTACACCAACAATTGCGCCTTGGGTTTCAACACCAGTTCCTCAGGTTCACGCACCGCCATGATCGACAACACCGTCGCCAAGGTCGCGCCAACACTGTCACCGGCCACGGCCACTCGCGTTGCGTCAAGACCACGTGCCGCGCCCTCGCGCACCAGCCAGTTGCCGGCATCGCACGCATCCTGCACCGGTGTCGGGAAACGCCACTCCGGCGCCAGGCGATAATCCACCGTCAACAACGCAAAACCACCCTGCGCCGCCAGCCGCCGGCACAGCGCGTCATGGGAATCGAGACTGCCGGCCACATAACCGCCGCCGTGGAAATACAGCACCACCGGTTGCAACCCTTCGACCGCTTGCCCGTCGCGATACAACCGCGCCGACAGGCTGTGGCCATCCCGCGCGGCGATGGTGAAGTCCTCGCAGGCGACGCTGTCGAGCGGCACATCGAGAAAGCCCGACGACGCCTCAAAATCAATCCGCGCCTGCTGCGGCGACAGTTCATGCATCGCGCGGCTTTTGCCGGTCATCCGGCCGAATTCGGCGAGTTCGAGAAAAGCTTCAAGTTCTGGCAACACAGCCATGGGACGAATCCTTTTACACAAAGAGGTCAAAAATCGGGTAATACAAAATTTTGAAACGAGCCTGAATCCTGTGGGAGCGGGCTTGCTCGCGAAGAGGGAGTGTCAGTCGACATTAATGTTGCTGACACACCGCATTCACGAGCAAGTCGGATCGCCGCACCGCCGCTCCCACAGGGGTTACGCGATAACCAGCCTGCGTTCCAACAGGTCTTCCAGCTCGTCGAGCAACTCATCACCGCGCAACAGCTCGTAGTGCCCACCGGCCAACAAACGATCAACGCCATGGCGGCCGACCTGCGCCTCGAACACCCGACGTTCGTCGTCGCGTTCCGCCACCCACCAGCGATGCGCCGTGACCTGAATCGGCGGTAACTGCCGATGCGCCAGCGCCAGTTGCTTGAGGCGTGAACCGGTGGCGAAGATCTGCGTGAGTTCGCCCGCGCCCAACGCGGCTTGCTCATTGGAACCGTGCATGGCCGCCTCGATCACCGCGATGGCGCCCTCGCGCTCATTCAGCTCAGCGGCTTTCAGTGCGATCAGCGCCTGAGCCTCATCGGCTGGCAGCCCCAGCACAAACTTCAGGAAGTCCCCCAGGTCCTCGCGCCAGTCCCCCGCTTCTGCGGTACCCGCCACGTAGCTGTCGACCAACCCGGCAAACGCGACCGTCTCACCCTGGCTTTCCAGTTCGTGAGCAACCAGTTGCGTCAACGCCCCGCCCAATGACCAACCGAGCAAGTAATACGGGCCTTCAGGTTGCTGCGCGCGAATCCGTTGCGCGTAAGCCCTGGCCATCGCCAGCAGCGACTCGTCCTGCCATTGCGGATCGAGCAACATGCGGCATTGCAGGCCATACACCGTGCGCCGTCCTTCCAGTCGACGGGCCAGCGGTTCGTAGTCGAACACCGTGCCGAAACCGGCGTGCAGGCAGAACAACGCCGGCACGTTTGGAATCCGCGCATTCAGCGCCAGCAACGGGTCAGGCGCAGACGCCTGCTCCACAACCTGATAGCCACTGAGTTCAGCGATGCACGGTTTCTGCATCAAATCCCGCAGCTTCAATTCGAAGCCCAGTTGCGGCTGACTGCGTACCCGTGAGATGACTTTGAGCACCTGCAACGAGTCGCCACCGAGTTCGAAGAAGTTGTCGTCGATGCCCACTTGCGGCACGCCGAGCACTTCTTGCCAGATTGCCGTCAGCGCCGTTTCCAAATCGTTGCGCGGTGCGCGATATCCACCGAGCGCCCATTCAGGTGTAGGCAGTGCGCGACGGTCGAGCTTGCCGTTGGCCGACAGCGGGAAGCGCTCCAGCACCAGGATTCGCGCCGGCACCATGTAGTCCGGCAGTTGCGCTTGCAGTTCAGACTTCAAGCGACGATCCAGCCCAACAGCACCGGCCGCCACCACATAACCGACCAACTGCTTGCCGGTCGGCGTGTCGTGCACCACCACGGCGGCATCCTGCACGCCGGCGCAGTTGCGCAGACGCGCTTCGATTTCGCCCAGTTCGATGCGGAAACCACGGATCTTCACTTGCTGGTCGAGACGCCCCAGGTAGTCGATCAACCCGCACTCACGCTGGCGCACCAGGTCGCCGGTGCGGTACATGCGACCACCCGCCTCGAACGGATCGGGGATGAATCGTTCGGCACTCATGCCGGGACGCTGATGGTAACCACGGGCCAGGCATTCGCCGCCCAAATACAACTCGCCGCTGACACCGACCGGCAACGGATTAAGGTCGGCATCTAGCACGTACAAACCACGCCCGGCGACACCACGTCCGATTGGCGCATAGGCCGCATCGCAGGTTTCGCTGGCTTCGGCGCGCCACAACAGCGGCGTGACCACGGTTTCGGTCGGGCCGTAGCCATTGACCAGACGCTGCGGACGCAACGCACGTTTGACCTGCTCGAAACTGGCCTCCGGCACCGCGTCACCACCAAAGCAATACACCTCAACCGCCGGCGGATTGCCCAAACGTTCGGCCACCTCGGCCATCTGTTGCAGGTACGCCGGCGGGAAGCACGCCACGGTCACGCTGTGGCGATGCAGCACGTCCAGGGTTTGTTCCGGCGTCCACAAACTGTCATCGCGAATCACCAGACTGCCGCCGGCCAACAGCACACTCAGCCAACGCTCCTGGGCACCGTCGAAAGCGAACGACATGAAGTGCAGCTCGCGGCTGCGCGGTGCCAGTTCGTAGAGCTCGATGATGCCGCGGCAATGCCGGGCAATCGGCCCCCGGGCCACGGCCACGCCTTTCGGCTGGCCGGTGGAACCGGAGGTGTAGATCAGGTACGCGAGATGCCCCGGAAGCGGGTTGGAAACCGGGCACTCGGCGCTGTCGACAACGGTCAGTTGATCGAGCAACAAGCGTGGTGGGCTGGCGGCTAAGGTCAGGCGTTCACCGAGATCGCTGTCGCACAGCAACAGGCTGGCGGCTGAATCGCTGAGCATGTAAGCCAGTCGCTCGGCTGGGTATGCCAGGTCCAAAGGCAGATAAGCCGCACCTGCTTTAAGCACCGCGAGGAATGCAACGATGGTGCGTTCGGAACGGGGCAACGCCACCGCCACCAGACTTTCCGGCCCGATGCCGCGTGTGATCAGTTGCTGCGCCAGCCCGTTGGCCTGAGCTTCAAGCTCGGCGTAACTGACTTCCCGATCCTCACAGAACAAGGCGATTTTCTGCGGCTGGGTTTGTACAAACTGATTGAAGGCGTGCAGCAGATCGGCGTCATCGGTAGGCGCTTGCGGCAGGCTGATCAGTGCTTCCGGCAAGCCAATATTGCCGAGCAGGCAAGCGGCGTCCTCCGGCAACGCACGCAGCAAGCCTTCCAGTTGTGCACGAATCCGTTCCACTTCCTGCTCGCTGAAGCGATCGCGCAGGAACAGGTATTCGACTTCCAGACCTTCTTCGTTGGCGCTGACCATCAAGTCCATCGGGAAGTTGGTCACCCCGCCGCTGCCGACTTCGGCAAAACGCAGCTCACCTTCCTCGCCACCGCGCAAGGCACGGTCCACCGGATGGTTTTCGAACACGATGATGCTGTCGAACAAGCCCTGGCCACCCTGCCCGGCCCAACGCTGGATGTCCGACAACGGCGTGTGCTCGTAGTCGCGCACCATCAGGTTGTAATCCTGTAAGGCACGCAGCCACTCGCCCAGCGGTTGTTGCGGGTCGAGGGTCTGGATCACCGGCAAGGTGTTGATGAACAAACCCAGCATGTCCTGGGCACCAGCCAGTCCGGTCGGACGCCCCGCCACTGTGGCGCCGAACGCCACGCTGCGTTGGCCGCTGTGGCGTTGCAACAGCAACAGCCAGGCGCCTTGCACCAGCGTGTTCAGCGTCACGCGTTGACGCTTGGCGAACGTGTGCAGCTTGCGCGTCGCCTCGGCGTCGAGGTTGCTGTACATCACGCCGTGACCGGAACCTGCGGCACCCGAGGCCTTGGCCAGAATGGTTGGCTCTTCCAGCAACGCCAGGCGCTCGCGCCAGAAGCCTTCGGCCTGTGCGCCGTCCTGGCGTTGCAGCCAGGCGATGTAGTCGGCGTAGCGACCGGTCAGGGTTGGCAGGCTGTCGTTGTGGTACAGGCGCAGCATGTCGCCCAGCAGACGCGAAGCACTCCAGCCGTCCAGCAGCAGGTGATGGTAGATCCAGATCATCTGGTAACGGTCGTCACCCAGGCGAACCAGGATAAAACGCATCAACGGCGGGCAGCTCAGGTCGAAGCCTTTTGCCTGTTCCGCAGCTGCCAGTTCACTCAACGCCTGTTCGGTGTCGGTTCGGTCGCGCCAGTCGAGTTCTTCGATCGGTAACTCGACGTCAGCGAACACCGCTTGCAGCGGATCGGCCAAACCATCGCGCCAGCGGAATGCTGCGCGCAGCACTTCATGACGCTCGACCAGGGTTTTCCAAGCGGCACGGAAACGCGGCACCTGCAAACCGTCCACCGCCACGCTCAACTGGTTGACGTAAGGGTTCAGCTCCGGCGAATCGAGGCAATGGAACAGCATGCCTTGCTGCATTGGCGACAGCGGATACAGGTCTTGCAACCCCTCGCGGGCGGCGATGTCGATGTGCGGCGCTATGTGCGGAACTAAGGCAAAAGCCTCGACTTTTGGCGCTTCGATCAACGCCGCTTCACGACTGCTGGCTACAGCAGCCAAAGCACGAATAGTCTGCTGCTCGAACAGTTGCTTCGGACTGAACACCAACCCGCGCTGCCCGGCACGACTCACCGCTTGCAGGGAAATGATCGAGTCACCGCCCAGTTCGAAGAAGTTCTCGGTGACACCCACCGACTCCAGCCCCAGCAGTTCTTGCCAGATTTCCACCAGCAGCGCTTCGGCCGGCGACGCGGCGGCCACTTGATCCTGATTCTGACGCGATGCTTCAGGCGCCGGCAAACCTTGACGATCAAGCTTGCCGTTCGGCGTCAGCGGCAGCGCGGCCAGGCACATCAAATGCGCCGGCAGCATGTGCGCCGGCAGACGGCTGCGCAGGTGAGACGTCAGCGCTTCACGCAAATCGTGCTCATCGGTGAGCGGATCGCGCGGCACCACGTAACCGACCAACTGCCGGCTTACCGGGCCTTCACGGTCAATCACAAAGGCTTCACGCACGCCTTCGTGTTCAAGCAAGCAGGCTTCGATTTCGCCGAGTTCGATGCGGAACCCGCGAATCTTCACTTGCTGGTCGATGCGGCCGAGGTATTCAACGACGCCGTCGGCGCGGAACCGTGCGAGGTCGCCGCTGCGATACAAACGCCCACCCGGCACGAATGGGTCCGGCACGAAACGTTCAGCGGTCAGGTCCGGACGTTGATGGTAACCCCGCGCGACGCCCTCGCCGCCCAGGTACAACTCACCCGCCACGCCGACCGGTAGCGGCTGCAAGCTGCCGTCCAGAATGTAGGCGCTGCGGTTACCGACCGGCCGGCCAATCGGCATGAACGCCGAGTCGAATTCGGTATCCGGGTACGCCAGCCAGATCAGCGGCGTGATCACCGTTTCGGTCGGGCCGTAGCCGTTGATCAAGCGCTTGGGTTGCAGCACCTGCTGGACTTCATCGAACGCGTGCTTGGCCATGCCTTCACCGCACGGGGTGTAGGAACGGATCGGCAAATCACGCCCCGCTTCGCCCATGAAATCGGCGATCTGCGATAGATAGGTCGGGGTGAAGCAGGCGATGGTGATGCCGTGTTTTTCGATCTCGGCACAGGTGCGCTCCACGCTCCACAACTCGTCGTCGCGCGGCATTACCGCCGAACCGAACACCAGTGGCGTCAGCCAACGTTCGTGGGCGCCGTCGAAGCTGATCGAAGCAAATTGCAGTTCGCGATCGTCCGGCGTCATGCCGTACAACTCGCCGATCGACAGGCAATGCATGGCCAGCGGACCATGGGCCACGCTGACGCCTTTCGGCCGGCCGGTGGAGCCCGAGGTGTAAATCAGGTACGCGAGGTTTTCGCCGCAGGTGAGGTTGACCGGGTTGGTATCCGCCATGAACTCCAGCGGTTCGCGGTCGATTTCCAGCACCGACAGGCCTTGCGGCAAGGGCAGTTTGTCCCGTAGCCACGATTGGCTGATCAGCAGCGATATGCCGCTGTCTTCCATCAGATAGCGCAGCCGTTCGGCTGGGTAGGCCGGGTCCAGCGGCACGTAGGCGCCGCCAGCCTTGAGGATCGCCAACAGGCCGATGATCATCTCCGGCGAGCGCTGCATCGACAGGCCGACCCGCACTTCCGGGCCGATACCCAGTGCGCGCAGGTGATGGGCCAAACGGTTGGCGCGACGGTTGAGTTCGTCGAAGCTCAATTCCAGATCGTTGAAGATCAGCGCCGTGGCGTCCGGTCGGGTAACGGCCTGGGCCTCGATCAACTGATGCACGCACAGCGGGTTTTCCGCCACGGTGAACGGTGGGTTCCATTCCAGCAATTGCTGCGCACGTTCCGGCGCGGTCAGCAGGTCCAGTTCACTCAATGCAGCCTGTGGCGCGGCGACCATCGCCGCCAGCAGCGCAGCCAAATGCTCGCTCATGCGGGCAATGGCTTCGCTGCTGAAGTGGGCGCATTGGTAGCTCCAGTTCAGGCTCAACTGACTTTCGGCATTGGCCGCCAACGTCAGCGGGAAGTTGGTGCGTTCGTGGTTCTGTGGAATCGAGAAGCTCAACCCGGCCGGCGCACCCTGTTGTAACGCTTCGGCCACCGGGAAGTTTTCGAACACCAGCAGGCTGTCGAACAGCGGCTCACCGGCACGACCGGCCCAACGCTGAATGTCACCCAACGCAGTGAACTCATGTTCACGCAACTCCAGGTTCTGCGCCTGCAAACGGGTCAGCCACTGGCCGACGCTTTCGACCGCGTCCGGGCTGCTGATCACCGGCAAGGTGTTGATGAACAGACCGAGCTGGCTTTCAGCACCGGGCAAGTCCACCGGACGCCCCGCCACTGTCGCGCCAAACGCAACGCTGCGTTGGCCGCTGTAGCGTTGCAGCAAGATTGCCCAGGCACCTTGGACCAAGGTGTTTAGGGTGACTTTTTGCTGCCGGGCAAACTCGCTGAAACGCTGGCTGGTGGCGACATCGAAGGTCTGGCGATGGTCGGCAAATGCCGCCGTCGACAGGTTGTTGCTGTCGCCATGGGCCAGGCTCTGCGCCAACAGCGTCGGGTTGTCCAGGGTTGCCAGTTGCTCGCGCCAGAACAGCTCGTCGGCCTGGGCATCCTGACGTTGCAGCCAACCAATGTAGTCGGCAAAACGTCCGGTTGGCGCTTGCACTTCTTGCCCGGCATAACGCTGCAAGACTTCGCTCAACAGCAGCGAGTTACTCCAGCCATCGAGCAACAAGTGATGGTGGGTGTAGATCAGTTGCTGACGCTCATCGTCGAGTCGCACCAGGGTCAAGCGCATCAACGGTGCCTGGGTCGAATCGAGTTGCAGGCGTTCGCTGTCGATCAATTGCGCCAATGCTTCGGCTTGATCGCCACGGCTGCGCCAATCGAGGCAGGTAAGCGGCAATTGCAGATGACGATGCACCAATTGCACCGGCGCGTCGAAGCCGTCAGGGAAGTGGAAACTGCTGCGCAAGATCGGATGCGTGTCGAGCACCGCTTGCCAGGCGCGGCCCAAACGCTCGGAGTCGAGCCCGCGAGCTTCGACGCTGAGCTGGTTCACATACGCGCCGGAATCCGATTCGTAGAGGCTGTGGAACAACAAGCCCGCCTGCATCGGCGACAGCGGATACACGTCCTCGATTTGCGCCGGCGGCACCGGCAGGCCGTCGAGTTGTGCTTGGGTGAGGCGCGCCAACGGGAAGTCCGCCGGGGTCACGCCGCCTGCGCCATCGCTCAGGCAATGGGCGATCAGCGCCAGCAATTCATTACGGAAGTTCGCGGCCAGGGTTTCGATTTCGTTGCGGTCGAAGCATTCGCGGCTGAAGGTCCAGTCGAGTTTCAGTTCGCCGCCATACACCTGGCCATCCACCGACAGCCAGTTGGGCAACGGTGCGTCCGCCGATTGCGCGGCGCCGCTGGATTCCTTGGCCGGGGTGAACAGTGCGTCCTCGGCAAAGCTCTGGTCGAACTGCCCGAGGTAGTTGAAGGTGACCCGCGCTTGCGGTAGCGCGGCCAATGCCGCTTGGCTCGTGGCATCGCCCATGTAGCGCAACAGGCCGTAGCCCATGCCTTTGCCGGGAATTTCGCGCAGTTGCTGTTTGATTGCCTTGATCGAACCCGCGAGGTCGGTGGTCGGTGTCAGGCGCACCGGGAACAGGCTGGAGAACCAGCCGACGGTGCGGGTCAGGTCGATGTCATCGAACAGCTCTTCGCGGCCGTGGCCTTCGAGCTGGATCAATGCCGATTCGTTGCCGGTCCAGCGGCTGAGGGTGCGGGCCAGCGCCGTCAACAACAAGTCGTTGACCTGAGTGCGATAGATCGCCGGCGCCTGTTGCAGCAATTGGCGAGTCTGCTCGCGGTCCAGACCGATGCTGACGCCTTGGCGCAGATGCCCGGCCTGACTGGCCTGGGCGTTGGCGGCTGGCAACGAGTCGCTGGCATCGGTCAGTTGAGTTTGCCACCAGTTCAGTTCGCTGACGGCAGCGTCGGAGCGTGCATAGGCGTCGAGTTTGTCGGCCCACGCCTGGAAGGCGCTGGTCTTCGGCGGCAGGTCTTGCCCTTGGTAAGCGGCGTGCAAGTCTTCCAGCAATACGCGCCAGGACACACCGTCCACCGCCAAGTGATGGATCACCAACAGCAAGCGTTGCGAACCATCGGCTTGAGCAATCAACGCCACTCGCAGCAACGGCCCGTCTTGCAGACTGAGGCTGCGCTGGGCTTCGTCACACACTGACTCCAGCGATGCATCACTGGCCACGCGAGCGGTCCAGAGCATGTCGATAACATCGGCACTGTCAGCACCGACATAGCGTGCCGACCATTGGCCGTCCACCTGACTGAAGCGCAGACGCAGGGCGTCGTGTTGCTTGAGCAGACGTTGCAGCGCGGCTTGCAGGCGAGGCAATTCGAGGGTTTCACGCGGCACCAGCAACACGGCCTGGTTCCAGTGCGCGCGTTGCGGGATCGGCTCGTCGAAGAACCAGCGCTGAATCGGCGTGAGCTTTTGCACACCGTCCACCGGTCCTTGTTGCGCCAGCGGCGCCGCTTGTTCTTTCACGACAGCGGCCAGGGCTTGCAAGGTCTGTTGTTGGAACAGGTCGCGCGGTTGCAGGCTCAGGCCGGCACGACGGGCACGGCTGACCACCTGAATCGAAATGATCGAGTCGCCGCCCAGTTCGAAGAAGTTGTCCTGACGCCCGACTTGCTCCACGCCCAACACGTCCTGCCAGATCTGCGCCAGCACTTGCTCGTGCTCGCTGCGTGGCGCTTCGAACGCGCGCTGGCTGACCTGTGCAGTCGGCGCTGGCAGGCGCTTGCGGTCAAGTTTGCCGTTGGGGCTCAGGGGCATCTGCTCGATCAGCACGGTTTGCGCCGGCACCATGTAATCCGGCAGGCTGGCGAGCAAATGGCTTTTCAGAGTTTCGCGCCAGGCGCCTTGTTGCTCGGTAGTGGCGTCGAGCAGTGCGCGATTCTGCGGCACCAGGTACGCGACCAATTGCTTGCCGCTCGGGCCATCGAGGGCCAACACCACGGCTTCCTGCACGTCGGCATGTTCTTGCAGACGCGCTTCGATTTCCCCCAGCTCGATGCGCAAGCCGCGAATCTTCACTTGATGGTCGATGCGGCCGCAGTAGTCGATGGCGCCATCGGCGCGATAGCGCGCCAGGTCACCGGTGCGGTACAGACGCTCGCCGCTGCCGAACGGGTCGACCACAAAACGCTCGGCGGTCAGTGCGCCACGACGGTGGTAACCGCGAGCCAGACCGACGCCGCCGAGGTACAACTCGCCCACCGCGCCCAGCGGCAAGGGTTGCAGTTCACTGTCGAGAATGCAGGTGCGCAGGTTGGCGATGGGACGGCCGATCGGCACGCTGTCGCGACCCTCTTCCACGCAGGTCCAATGGGTCACGTCGACGGCCGCTTCGGTCGGGCCGTACAGGTTGTACAAATTCGCTTGCGGCAGGCTGCGCAGGGTTTGACGTTGCAGCTCCATCGGCAGTGCTTCGCCGCTGCAAATAATGCGAGTCAGCGAGGTGCAGGCCAACGACTCATCGGCACCGATAAACGCCGAAAGCATCGACGGCACGAAGTGCAGCGTGGTGATCGCCTGCTCGACGATCAATGCGGCGAGGCGTTGCGGATCGCGATGCTCACCCGGTGCAGCGATGACCAGGGTCGCGCCCTTCATCAGCGGCCAGAAAAACTCCCACACCGACACGTCAAAACTGAACGGCGTTTTTTGCAGCACGCGGTCGCTCGGCAGCAGGTTGTAGGCTTCCTGCATCCACTCCAGACGGTTATGCAGGGCGATATGGCGGTTGCCTGCGCCTTTGGGTTTGCCGGTGGAACCGGAGGTGTAAATCACATAGGCGAGGTTTTCTGCGACGGCAAGGTTCGTAAGATCCGTGCTCGGCAAGTCGCTCAGCCAATCGGCCTCGGCATGCAGGCACAAGGTGCGCACGTTGTCCGGGGTTGGCAGTTGCGCCAGCAAATGTTCCTGAGTCAGCAACAACGAAATGCCGCTGTCTTCGATCATGTAGCTCAAGCGATCGAGCGGGTATTCCGGGTCCAGCGGCACATAGGCGCCACCGGCCTTGAGAATCGCCAGCAGGCCGACAACCATTTCAAAAGAGCGGTCGCAAGCAATCCCCACCAGCACTTCCGGGCCGACACCCTGGGCGCGCAAGTGATGGGCCACTCGGTTGGCGCGCAGGTTCAGCTCGGCGTAACTCAGGCTCTGCCCCTGGAACACCAGCGCTGTCGCTTCAGCGTTTTCAATCACGCGTTCTTCGAAATGGCGCTGCACGCAGACTTCGCCCGGATACGCCTGAGCCGTGTCATTGAGGTCATCAAGAATGCGCAGGCGCTCGTCGGCATCCAGCAATGGCAACTCGGCGAGCGGACATTGCGGGTTCGCCAGCACGCCGGCCAGCAAGTTGCGCCAGTGACGAACCAAGTGTTCGATGCGCTCGGCGTCGAACAGATCGGTGGCGTAAGTCAGGCTGGCGAACAGCTTGTCGCCTTCTTCCTGAGTATCCAGTTGCAGGTCGAATTGCGTGGTGTGCGCCGTGGCGTTCAGCGCTTCGACGCGCAGGCCGGCGAGCAAGCCGCTGACCGCTGCCGGTTTGGCTTGCTGGTGGTTGAACATCACTTGGAACAGCGGGCTGTGGCTGAGGCTGCGTTCACCTTGCAGCGCTTGCACCAGACGCTCGAACGGCAGGTCCTGATAGGCCTGGGCATCCAGCGAAGCGGCGCGGGTCTGGTCGAGTAACTGACTGAACGGCAGACGGCCATCGAGCTCCGCACGCATGACCTGGGTGTTGACGAAGAAGCCGATCAGGCCACGGGTTTCCGCACGATTACGATTGGCAATCGGCACGCCGATGCGCAGGTCGGACTGACCGCTGTAGCGATAGAGCAACGCCTGGAAGCTCGCCAGCAACAGCATGAACGGCGTGACACCGCGCTGTTTGGCCAAGGTCATCAAGCCGCTGGCCAGGGTCGCGTCGAGGGCGAAGTCCAGACGCGCGCCGCGTTGGCTCGGTTGCGCTGGGCGCGGGCGGTCGGTGGGCAATTCGAGCAGCGGTTGTTCGCTGCCCAGTGTTTCACGCCACCAGTTGAGCTGACGCTCCAGTTCGCCCGCTTCCATCCAGCGGCGCTGCCACATCGCGTAGTCGGAATATTGAATTGGCAGTGCTTCCAGCGCAGCACCCTGCCCTTGGCAATGGGCGGCATAGAGTCGGGAAAACTCCTCGACCAACACGCCCATCGACCAGCCGTCGGTGACGATGTGGTGCAAGGTCAGCAGCAGCACATGATCCTCGGTATCGAGCTGCAACAGGCTGACCCGCAACAGCGGACCGTGCTGCAAATCGAATGGCCGGGCGATTTCCTGCTCGACGCTGTTCATCGCCAAATCGAGGCGTTGATCCTCAGATTGCCCGCGCAGGTCAATCTGTTCGATCGGCAGCGAAGTGAACTCGGCCAGGGTCTGAACGACTTGACCATCGTCCTCGACGAAACGGCTGCGCAAGCTCTGGTGACGCTCCAGCAACACATCGAAACTCTGCTGCAACGCCGCGACATTCAGCGGCCCGTGCAAACGCAGGGCGGCAGGAATGTTGTACGCCGAGCTTTGCGGATCGAGCTGCCAAAGGAACCATTGGCGCTGCTGCGCGTACGACAGTTCGAAACTCGCTTGCGGTTCGGCAGCAGGCGGAATCGGCAGTTGGCCGAAGCTCACGCCCTGCTCTTGCATGCGTTGCAGAAACTCGCGGCGCTTGTCGGCAGGCAGGCCGGCGAAGCGGGTGGCGATGCGCTGGGCAGTGGTGTGTTCCATCAGTTGATCTCCATCTCGTCGAGAAGCGACTCAAGCGCATCAAGACGTGCATCGTTGTCAGCCGGGGCTTGTTGCCCGGCCATGGCGGCATAAGCCTGAAGGTCGTTGGACTCGAACAGCGCGCGCAGCGGCAGCTCGATGCCCAGTTCCAGTTCCACACGGGCGCTGGCCTGGGCGGCGAGCAGCGAATGCCCGCCCAATTCGAAGAAGTTGTCGCGCCGGCCGATCTGCGCCACGCCCAGCACGTCGGCCCAGATAGCCGCCAGTTGCCGTTCGAGATCGCCTTCGGGAGCTTCGAACGGTCGTTGCCAGTCCTCGGCATCGGGCACCGGCAAGGCCTTGCGGTCGAGCTTGCCGTTACCGGTCAGGGGCAAGGCATCCAGCAGCAGCCAGTGACTCGGCACCATGTAATCCGGCAGGTCGACCTTGAGCGCGGTGCGCAGGTTGTCGCGCCAGGCAATCGGGTCGTGCGGGGTTTGCTCTGCGACGACGTAGGCGCACAGCTGCGGCCCGCCATCGCCGGAATGCACGCTCAACACCGCTTGACGCACGCCCGGCTGAGCCAGCAATGCAGCCTCGATTTCGCCCAGCTCGATGCGGAAACCACGGATCTTCACTTGCTGGTCGATGCGTCCGAGGTAATCGATGCTGCCGTCGGCGCGCTGGCGAGCCAGGTCGCCACTGCGATAGAGGCGCTGCGAGGCATCGAACGGGCTCGGCACAAAGCGCTCGGCAGTCAGGCCGAAACGCCCGTGATAACCCCGCGCCAGACCAGCACCGGCGATGTACAACTCGCCCGCCACGCCCACCGGCACCGGTTGCAACTGGCTGTCGAGCAAGTACCAGCGCAGGTCGCGAATCGGCAAGCCGATCGGGCTCTGGGCCTTGCCATCGAGGTCAGCCAGGCGGATGGCACGGTAGGTCACGTGCACGGTGGTTTCGGTGATGCCGTACATGTTGACCAGGGTTGGCTGCTGGTCGCCGAAGCGCTCGAACCATGGACGCAGGCTCGCGACTTCCAGGGCTTCGCCACCGAAAATCACCTGACGCAGCGCCAGGTTGCGTTCGCTGGCGCAGGCAATCGGCAGCAATTGGCGGAAGGCGGTCGGGGTCTGGTTCAACACCGTCACGCCTTCATCACAGAGCAAGCGGTGGAACTCTTGCGGCTCGCGGCTGATGTAATACGGCACGATCACCAGACGCCCGCCGGAGCACAGCGAGCCAAACAGCTCCCATACCGAGAAATCGAAGGCGTAGGAGTGGAACAGCGTCCAGACATCGTCCGGGCCGAAGTTGAACTCGCCAGCGGTGGCGGACAGCAGACGTCCGACGTTGCCATGGCTGAGCAATGCGCCTTTCGGTCGCCCGGTGGAGCCGGAGGTGTAGATGACATACGCCAGGTTGTCCGGGGTCGCCAGCCCTGGCAGGTTATCGGCGCTGTAAGCGTCCAGTTGCAACGACTCCAGGCTCAGCACCTGCACGCCGTCGCGGGACGGCAAACCGTCGATCAGGTGTTGTTGGGTCAACAGCAGCGTGATGCCGCTGTCTTCGATCATGTAGTTCAGACGCTCGGCCGGGTATTGCGGATCCAGCGGCACATAAGCGCCGCCAGCCTTGAGAATCGCCAGCAAACCGACCACCAGCGGCATCGCCCGCTCGGTGGCAATGCCGACCCGCACTTCGGGGTCGACGCCCTGTTCACGCAGTTTGCGCGCCAATCGGTTGGCCCGGGCATTGAGCGCGGCGTAGGTCAGTTGCTCGCCTTCGTAGACCAGCGCAATTGAGTCCGGTCGCTGGGCAGCCTGGACTTCGAACAACTGATGCAAGGTCGGCGACGGCGGTTGCGCCTGGAACGCTGGGTTCCAGTGCTGGATCAACGCATCGTAGTGCGGCGTTTCCAGCAACGGCAGTTCGGCGACGCGCTGCTGCGGATCGGCAACCACCGCTCGCAACAGGTTCAGCCATTGCTCAGCGAGGCGTTGCATGGACGCTTCGTCGTACAGATCGGTGGCGTAGGTCAGGCTGGCGTCGAGCGTTTCGCCCTGCTCCTGAGTATCGAGCACCAGGTCGAACTGAGTGGTGTGTTGCTGCCAATGCAGACGTTCGACCTGCATGTCCGCCACCGCACGTTCGACGCTGGCGCCCAACTGCTGTTGATGGTTGTAGAGCACCTGGAAAAGCGGGCTGTGATTGAGGCTGCGGTCCGGCTGCAAGGCATCGACCAACTGCTCGAACGGCAAGTCCTGATTCGCCTGTGCACCCAACGCGACCTGTTTGACCTGTTGCAGCAATGTACTGAACGGTTGCTGCCCGTCGATCTCGGCACGCAGCACCTGGGTGTTGATAAAGAAGCCGATCAGGCCTTCGGTTTCGATGCGCGAACGTCCGGCGCTCGGCACGCCGACGCTGATGCTCGACTGCCCGCTCTGGCGATGCAGCAAGGTCTGGAAACTCGCCAGCAACAGCATGAACAACGTCACCTGTTGTTCCTGGGCTCGTTGGCGCAAACCGGCCAGCAACGCGCGGTCGACGTTCAGCGCCAGGGTCGCCCCGCGCTCGGTACGACGGGCCGGACGGGTCAGTTCACTCGGCAACTCAAGGGGTGCCTGGCTGCCCGCCAGTTGTTCGCGCCACCATGCCAATTGCCGCGCACCCTCGCCGGCCTCCAGCCAGTCACGCTGCCAACGGGCGTAGTCGCTGTAGTTCACCGGCAGGCTCGACACATTCGCAGCTTTGCCTTCAACGGCGGCCTGATACAACGCACTGAACTCATCGACCATGACCTGCATCGACCAGCCATCGGCGGCAATGTGATGCACGGTGAGCACCAGCACATGGTCGTCGGCGCCGACTTGCAGCAGCAACACTCGCCACAGCGGACCGTTGCGCAGGTCGAACGGCCGGGCGATTTCTTCGGCCACGGCGGTGTCGATCGACGCTTGATCGAGTTGACGCTCATTCAACTGCAACGGCATGTCGGCGTGCACGAGCGGGCGGGCCTGCTGACCATCCTGTTCGAAGGTCGTAAGCAGGGTTTGGTGACGGGCCTGCAATTGAGCGAAGGCTGCGCGCAGGGCTTCGCGATTCAGCGTTCCTTTCAGGCGTAGCGCGGCTGGAATGTTGTAGGCCGAGCTTTGTGGGTCCAGTTGCCAGAGAATCCATTGGCGTTGCTGGGCATAAGAAAGAATCTGCGGCTGATCGACCGGCGCGCGTTGCAGGACCGGTTGGCCGCTGACGTTCGCCACTGCTGCACGCTCGGCAAACTCCGCCAGATTCGCCGCAGAGAACAGGCTGCTCACCGACAGTTCAAGCTGCAATTGCTGACGTACGCGGGAGATCACCTGAAGCACCAGCAACGAGTGCCCGCCCAGCTCGAAGAAGTTGTCGTCGCGACCCACGCGTTCGACCTGCAACACGTCCTGCCAGATCAGCGCCAGGTGCGTTTCCAGCCCTTCGGCCGGGGCCACGAACTCGCGTTGCGCATCGCCGGCTTCAGCGCGCGGCAAGGCTTTGCGGTCGAGCTTGCCGTTGTTGTTGAGCGGCAATCTCGCCAGCAGGATCAAGTGGCTTGGCACCATGTATTCCGGCAGCGACTGGCGCAAAACAGCTTTGAGCCCTTCCAGGTATTCAACCTGAGAAACCACCGCGCCGCTGGCCACGATGTACGCCACCAATTGCGTGCCGTCCTGTGCGATGACCGCCGCTTCGCGCACGTCGTCCCGGGCTTGCAAGCAGGCTTCGATTTCGCCCATTTCAATGCGGAAACCGCGAATCTTCACTTGATGGTCGATGCGCCCGACGTATTCCAGATCGCCATGGGCGTTGTAGCGCGCCAGGTCGCCGCTGCGGTACAGCCGCGCGCCCGGTTCACGGGCGAACGGGTCCGGCAGGAAACGTTCGGCGGTCAGCGCCGGGCGGTCGAAGTAGCTTTGCGCCAGGCTGGCCGGAGCGCCGATGCACAGTTCGCCAACGCCACCGTTGGGCAGTAACTGACCCGCTGCGTCCAGCACATACAATGCGCGGCCAGCGATGGCCCGACCAATCGGAATGCCAAAGGCGTCGCTGGCATCCTCCAAGCGGCACTCATGCACACTGGACACCACAGTCGCCTCGGTCGGGCCGTAGGTGTTGAGCAGTCGCACGTGGCTCAAACCGGCCTGATGCCACAGGCGCAAACCTTCCACCGACATCGCTTCGCCGCCGACGTGAACCTGACGCAAATTGCCCAGGCTGCGCACCGCACCGCTGGCACATTCGCGGGCCAGCAAATACCAATATGCCGCCGGCAAGTCCGCGACGGTCACATTTTGCTGGACGATTTCGGCGGCCAGTCGGCCCGCATCCCACAACTCATCGCCGCGCATGATCAACGCCGCGCCGACGCACAACGCCGGGAAGCACTGTTCGACGAAGCCATCGAAACTGAAAGTCGCGAACTGCAACACGCGGTCCGCCGCCGACAACACCGAGTAATCGGCGGCGGTCTGGCAGAACTCACGCAACGCAGCATGGGCGATGGCCACGCCTTTAGGTTGGCCGGTGGAGCCAGAGGTGTAGATGACGTAAGCCAGATCTTCGGCGACCGCGTGATTCTGCGGATTGCTGTCGGGATAACCGAACGACTCATCCAGGCTCAAAAGACGCAATTCCACCGGCAGAGGCAAATCGTCCAGCAGACCGGATTCGCACAGCAGCACGTTGAGACGGCTGTCGTCGATCATGTAGCTCAGGCGTTCAGCCGGGTAGTTCGGGTCCAGAGGCACATAGGCCGCGCCGCTTTTCAGTACCGCCAACAGGCTGACGATCAACTGCGGACCACGACGCACGGCAAGACCGACACGCGTGCAGGGACCGGCACCGTTGTCGATCAGCCGATGGGCCAGGCGGTTGGCCTGGGCGTTCAATTGGCCGTAACTCAAGGACTGACCATTGACCTGCAAGGCCATTGCATGCGGAGTGGCGGCGGCCTGAGCCGCGATTTGTTCGTGCACCAAAAGCGTTGTAGATAACTCAACCGAGGCCGGTTGGCTAACCGCGAGCACAGCGTTTTTGCCGGCCTGATCGAGCAGTTCCAGCGTGCCCAATGCCGCGTCCGGCGCTGCGACCAATTGCACCAACAGATGCTGCAAATTGGTCGACAACCCGGCGACCTGAGCAGCACTGAACCGCGCCGCGTCGTAGCTGAAGTCCAGGCCCAGGCCTTCGCCCAACTCGATGCCCAAGGTCAACGGATAGTGGGTGCGCTCGTGGTTGTGCAGGTTGCCGAACGACAACCCGGCCGGTGCGCCCTGCTTCAGCGCTTCGGCCACCGGGAAGTTTTCGAATACCAGCAGACTGTCGAACAACGTCGAACCCTGCTGCCCCGCCCAACCCTGAATGTCGTAAAGCGGCACATGCTCGAACTCGCGCATGGCCAGGTTCAGGCCTTGCAACTCGCTCAGCCATTGGCTGACGGTCTGATCCGGCTTCATCGCGCACACCAGCGGCAGCGTGTTGATGAACAGTCCCAGTTGCTCTTCGATCCCCGGCAGTGGCGCCGATCGGCCCGCCACGGTAGCGCCGAACACCACGCAGTCTTGGCCGGTATAGCGTTGCAGCAACAGGCTCCAGGCCGCTTGCAACAGGGTGTTGAGGGTGACTTTCTGCTGACGGGCGAACTCGGCCAGACGCTGGGTCGCGCGGCTGTCCAACGCCACGCGATAGTCCTCGCTGCCCTCGGCGCCCACGGGTGGACGCAAGGCCTCGGCGAGCAACGTGGGTGCTTCCAGCGGTGCCAATGCGGCGGTCCAGAATTGCTCGCCAGCCGCGGCCGACTGCTGCTGCAACCAACCCAGATAATCGCGGTACTGCCCAGTCGGCGCCGTCAGCGATTGCCCGGCCGCATAGTGCTGGATCACTTCGGAGAGCAACTGCGCGTTGCTCCAGCCGTCCATCAAAATGTGGTGGCTGGTGTAGATCAGGTGCCAGGCGTCAGCGCCAGTACGCACCAGTTTCAAGCGGAACAGTGGCGCCGTGCCCAGTACAAAACCCTGGGCGCGTTCGGCGTCGGCCAACGCATCGGCATCGGTCGCTTCAAGCACTTCAAGCGGCAGCGCCACTTGGCGAGCAATCACCTGGTGCGCGGTATCCAGCCCCTGCCAGTGGAAGCTGCTGCGCAGAATATCGTGACGCTCGACGGCGGCTTGCCAGGCGTCAGCGAAGCGTTTTGGGTCGAGGCCCTGGATGTCCAGGCGCAATTGGCTGATGTAGGCGCCGACTTCGGGTTCGTACAGGGTGTGGAACAACATGCCCTGCTGCATCGGCGACAGTGGATAAAGGTCTTCGAGGGTCGCAACGACAACCGGCAATGCGTCGAGTTGTGCTTGATTGATCCGCGCCAGCGGGAAGTCCGACGGCGTGGCTTGCGGTGCTTCAAGGGCACAGCAATGCTCGATCAGCGCGTTGAGCTCCAGCGCGTAATCATCCGCCAGACGCTGGATGGTCGCGGTGTCGAACATCTCGCGGCTGAAGCCCCAGCTCAGGGACAATTCGCCCCCGTAGACCTGGCCTTCAATCGTCAGCCAGTTACCCAGCGGTGCCGACGGATCTTGCGCCACGCCGCTGCCTTCGGTGGACGGAGTGAATAACGCGCCATCGTCGAACTGACGGTCGAACTGCCCCAAATAATTGAAGGTGATGCGCGGTTGCGGTAACGCCGCCAGTTCCGCGCGCATCGCCGGGGTGCCGAGGTAGCGCAGCGCGCCGTAGCCCAGGCCTTTGTCCGGCAAGGCGCGCAGCTGTTCCTTGACGGTTTTGATCGACGTGCCGACGTCGCCGGCAGGCGTCAGGTTGACCGGGAACAGGCTGGTGAACCAACCGACGGTGCGGGTCAGATCGATGCCGTCGAACAAGTCTTCGCGGCCATGGCCTTCAAGCTGGATCAGCGTGCTGCCCTGCCCGCTCCAGCCGCAAACCGCCCGTGCCAACGCCGTCAGCAGCAAGTCGTTGACCTGGGTGCGATAGGCCGCCGGGGCCTGTTGCAGCAGTTTGCGGGTTTGTTCTGCGTCGAATTTGAGTTCGAGTTTCTCTTCGAAGCGGTTTTCCAGCGCGCCATTCGGGCGCTCGCACGGCAGATCGACGGGCGCGTTTTGTAGTTGGCTCTGCCAGTGATCGAGGCTGTGTTCAAAGTCTGGCAGATGATCCTGTAGACGGGCGACCCAGCGCTGATACGTGCTGGTTTTCGCCATTGAAGCGCCGCCGTTGTAGAACTGCTGAAGATCTTCCAGCAACACGCGCCAGGACACGCCATCCACCGCCAAGTGGTGGATGACCAGCAGCAAACGCTCGGTGCCGTCGGCCATTGCCACCAACAGTGCCCGCAGCAACGGGCCCTCTTTCAAATCCAGACTGCGCTGGGCCTCGTCACACAAGGCATTGAGTTCTGCAACCGACTGCGCCTGGCGCTGCCACAACACTGTCTCCGTGGTCGGCGCGGCATAGGCCTGCTGCCAACCGCTGTCGGTCTGTTGGTAACGCAAGCGCAAACCATCGTGGTGCGTCAGCAGTTTCACCAAGGCCTGATCCAGCGCCTCGATATTCAACGGCTCGCGCGGTACCAGCAGCAGCGACTGGTTCCAGTGCTGACACTCGGGGATCGCTTGCTCGAAGAACCACTGCTGCACCGGCGCCAACGCCACTGCGCCCACGGCCGGGCCCTGGTCGATCAGCTGTTGTTCGCCACTGCGGGCGGCCTGGGCCAGGCTGCGGATGGTCTGGTGCTGGAACAGATCCTTGGGACTCAACACGATCCCGGCCTGGCGGGCGCGGCTGACCACTTGCATGGACACGATGGAGTCACCACCCAGTTCGAAGAAGTTGTCTTCCAGACCGACGTTGTTGATGGTCAGCACGTCTTGCCAGATCGCCGCGAGGGATTTTTCCAGGGCGCTGCGCGGCGCGACGTGTTGCCGTTGTTGTTGAGAGCCGTCCACCGCCGGCAAGGCCTTGCGGTCGAGTTTGCCGTTGGGCGTCAGCGGCAGGTGATCGAGAAACAGCAAAAATGCCGGGATCATGTAGTCCGGCAAGTGCTGGCGTAGAGCGGCCTTGAGGGTTTCACGCAGGGTCGCTTGCGCGTCGGTATCGGCCAGCACTGCCGAATCGGTCGGCACGATGTAAGCCACCAGTTGCTGACCGTTGACACTGTCCTGGGCCAGCACCGCCAGTTCGCGAACCGCGTCCTGTTGCAGCAGCCGCGCTTCGATTTCACCCAGCTCGATACGGAAGCCACGGACCTTGACCTGATGGTCGATGCGCCCGACGTATTGCAACGAGCCGTCGGCCTGATAACGAGTCAGGTCGCCGGTGCGGTACAAGCGCTCGCCGTTACTGGTGAACGGGTTCGGCACATATTTTTCGGCAGTCATGCCCGGCCGTGCCAGGTAACCGCGCGTGATGCCGGCGCCGCTCAGGTACAGCTCGGCCGACACGCCTTGCGGCACCGGTTGCAGATCGGCATCCAGCAAATAACTGGCGGTGTGCTTGAGGGGGCGGCCGATGTTGGCGACGCCACCCGCCTCGCGACGGGTCCAGGTCGAATAGGTGGTGTCTTCCGACGGGCCGTAAAGATCGTAGACGTGCTCGACGGTCGGCTGCTGATACAGCGCGTCCACCAGGCTTTGCTTCAACGGCTCGCCGGCCAGATTAATGATGCGCACGCTCGGCGGAATCTGCCCGTCGCGCTGCAACGCATTGATCGCCGACGGCACGGTGTTGATCAGTCGCACCTGATCCCGGGCTGGCAGCTGCGGCAACTCCAGAGCATTGCGGGCGATGATCACCGAGCCGCCGTTGGCCAGGGTCACGAACAGCTCCCACACCGACAGGTCGAAACACACCGAGGTGGACGCCAAAACGCCTTGAATGTCGTCGCGGCTGTAGACCGATTTCGACCAGTCGATCAGCGCCAGCACGTTGCGATGGGCGATGGCCACGCCTTTGGGTTTGCCGGTGGAGCCGGAGGTGTAGATCACGTAGGCCAGGTTATCCGGCGTGACGCGAGTGGTCGGCGCGTTGCTCGGGTAAGCGGCCAGCACCGATTCGATGTCGTCCATCAGCAAGACTTGAGTATCGGCCGTCACGTTCAATGTCGCGGCAACCGCCTGTTCGGTCAGCAGCACCAGAGCGCGGCTGTCTTCGAGCATGTAGGCAACGCGTTCGGCTGGGTAATCCGGGTCCAGCGGCACGTAGGCGCCACCGGCCTTGAGCACCGCGAGCAAAGCCACCAGCAAGCTGTCGGAACGCTGCATCGCCACACCGACCCGGACTTCCGGGCCCACGCCCAGTTCGATCAGTTTGTGCGCCAGGCGATTGGCCTGAGTGTCGAGTTCGTTGTAAGTCAGCTGTTGGGTCGCGAAGGTCACTGCCAGTGCCGTCGGGTTTGTGGCGACTTGTTGGCTGATCAACTGATGAATGCACAGGTCTTGAGCGAAGCTTTCGTCCGCGCGATTCCAGTCATGCACGATGCGCTGATACTCGGCTTTCTCCAGCAGCGGCAAATCACTGATGCGTTGCTGCGTATCGCTGACCATGCCCTGCAACAGATGCGTCCAGTGCTGCGCCATGCGCGCAATGGTCGTGGCGTCGAACAGGTCGTTGGCGTAGGTCAGCGCGGCGTGCAGCTTGCCGCCCTTCTCGTAAGTGTCGAGGGTCAGGTCGAACTGGGTGGTGCGCCCTTCCCACTCGATCACGCCCAGCGCCAGACCGGAGGCGGTGCTGACGGTGGAGATGTCCGCGACCTGCGGCTGGTGGTTGTACATCACCTGGAACAGCGGCGTGTGGCTGAGGCTGCGTTCGAGTTTCAGGGCTTCGACCAGGCGCTCGAACGGCAAGTCCTGATGGGCCTGGGCACCGAGGGCGGTTTCCTTGATGGCGCGCAGCAGATCGTCGACCCGAGTCTGACCGTCGAGTTGAGTGCGCAGCACTTGAGTGTTGACGAAGAAGCCGATCAGGCCTTCGATCTCGGCGCGGTTGCGGTTGGCGATCGGCACGCCGACGCGGATGTCGGTCTGCCCGGTGTAGCGGTGCAGCAGCACATTGAAGGCGCCGAGCAGCAGCATGAATAAGGTGATGTTGTGTTTCTGCGCCGTGGCCCGCAGTTGCTCGGCCAACTGCGCGTCGACCGCGAATTCGTAGCGAGTCCCGCGATAGCTCGGCATCGCCGGGCGCGGATGATCGGTGGGCAGTTCCAGTACCGGATGCTCGTCCCCCAGTTGCGCCTGCCAGTAGTCGAGTTGGCGCGCTTGCTCACCGGCTTCCAGCCAGCGACGTTGCCACAACGCATAGTCGCTGTACTGGATCGGCAAGGGTGCGAGTTGCGGTTGTGCGCCCGCCTCGAAGGCGTCGTAGCAACGGATGAATTCGTCGATCAGCACGTTCATCGACCAGCCGTCGGAAACGATGTGGTGCAGGGTCAGCAGCAGGACATGTTCCTGATCGGCGAGCTTGAGCAAGGTCACCCGCAGCAAGGGGCCGACCGCCAGGTCGAAGGGCAGCACCGATTGCTGCCCGGCCGCCCGGGCCACGGCCTGTTCTCGCTCGATGGTGGGCAAGGCGCTGAAATCCACCTGCTCGATCACCAGCGGCGCTGCGGCCGGCACTTGCTGCAAGGTGTCGTCGGCCTGAGGTTGAAACACCGTGCGCAGGGTTTCGTGACGCGCCACCAGACTGGCGAAGGCCTGCTCCAACGCTGTCAGGTGCAAACGCCCGGTCAGACGCACCGCGCCCGGCAGGTTATAGGCACCACTTTGCGGGTCCAGCTGCCAGAGAAACCACATGCGTTGCTGGGCGTACGACAACGCCTGGCGATCTTCGGCTTCTACGCCGGCAGGAATCGGAAACCGGGCGAAATCAACACCTTCCTTTTGCAAGGCCGCAAGGAACATCTGGCGCTTTTCCAGGGGCAACCCGATAAACCGGCGAGCAAGTTTCAAGGAGTCTTCAGCATTCATTTCTTAGCATCCGGTTCAGTAGGCAGGAAGCACAAAGGCACGTCGTCCCTATAAAACGAATGCAGACGGGAAAAATTAGCGAATGAGAACAAGTATCAGAAAGGAGGTGGAACGCAGAGTATGAGATTGGTGCAAAACGAAATGTGGGAGCGGGCTTGCTCGCGAAAGCGGTGGGTCAGCCAACATTAAAGTTGAATGATTAACCGCATTCGCGAGCAAGCCCGCTCCCACATTGACCGAGTCAGGCGCTGGCGGCCATGGCATGCCGCCGATGATGAACCTCAAGCTGATCCTTGATCACCCGCAGCACCTTGGCCTCTTGCTCATGGATGAAGAAATGGCCGCCGGCGAGCATGTCCACGGAAAAACTGCCGCGGGTTTCCTTGCTCCAGCCGATCAACTGCTCGGTGGTGGCGCGGTCGGCATTGCCGCCGAGCACGTGTACCGGGCATTTGAGCAACGGGCGCTGGATTGGCTCGAAACGCCCACAGAGGAGAAAGTCCGCACGCAGCACCGGCAGGGTCAGACTCATCAGCTCTTCATTGGCCAGCACTTCTTCGCTGGTGCCATTGAGCGTGCGCAACTGCTCGATCAGTTCGGCATCCGTTTTCGGTTCGGCAAAACCCCGGTCGTAGTCGGCACGCATCGTTGGCGCGGCGGTGCCCGAAGCGAACAGCGCCACCGGCTCCGGGCAGCCCAGCGAGCGAAGCGCATGGGCCATCTCGCAGGCCAGCAACGCGCCAAGGCTATGGCCGAACAACGCGTACGGCGCCTTGAGCGTGGCCATTTGTTCACGGGCCAGTTGCAACGCCAGCCGCCGCATGTCGGTGTGCAAGGGTTCGCCAAACCGGGCGCCACGTCCTGGCAATTCCACGGGCTGCAGCTTGAGCCACTCCGGCAGTTTGCGCCGCCAGCGGCTGTAGACCATGGCACTCGCGCCCGAATAGGGCAGGCAGAGCAATGTCAGCTGGGTCACCGGGCTTACCTCAAAAGTTGTCTGTATTAGAGAACGGATGAGGCACGCCTTGAATTAGTCATAGATCCAATGTGGGAGCGGCGGTGCGACGATTCGACTTGCGCGCTCCCACATTTATTCTCTATTTCAAATGGCGGAAACTTTGCACTGCGGAACCGAGCACCACCGCCCCCGCCGCAATCGCCACCCAGAACCCGCTACGCGCACCAAACGCATCCACCAGCCACCCGGAACTGGCAGCGCCGATGGCTACGCCGATGCTCAACCCGGTGACCAGCCACGTCAGGCCTTCGGTGAGTTTGGCCGGCGGGACGATTTGCTCCACCAGGGCCATCGCGACAATCAGCGTCGGCGCAAAGAACAACCCCGCGACGAACACCGCCAGCGACAACCCGAGAATGTTCGCCGCCAGCAGCAACGGTAACGTGGTCACCGCCGTCGCCACCCCGCCGTACAGAAACAATCGCGGCAATGGCACTTTCGAGCGCAACGCCCCGAACGCCAGCCCGGCCAGGCACGAGCCGATGGCATACACCGACAGCACAATACTCGCCGCCGCCGGTTGGCCCTGTTGCTGGGCAAAGGCCACACTGACCACGTCCACCACGCCGACGATGGTGCCCATGGCGACCATCAACAGCATCAGCAATTGAATCTCGACGGAACGAATCATCGAGCCCAAGTGATGTTCCTCGTGGGGATGCACCGGCGGCTCGGTGCCACGTTGCAGGACAAATGCCGTAACCCCAAACGCCAGCATCAGCAACGCCGCCAACGGCCCGGCCTCGGGAAACGCCACCACGCATAACCCCACTGACAACGGCGGCCCGACAATGAAGCAGACTTCATCGAGCACCGACTCCAGGGCATAGGCGGTTTGCAATTGCGGCTGACCGCGATACAACTCGGTCCAGCGCGCCCGCACCATGGCCGACATGCTTGGCATGCAACCGGCCAGCGCGGCGAACACAAACAACGTCCACTGCGGCGCCTGCAAACGGGTGCACAGCAACACCATCAGCAACGCCCCGCCACCGACCAGCGCCGACACCGGCAAGATCCGCCGCTGCCCGAAACGGTCCACCAGCCGCGACACCTGCGGTGCGCAAAACGCCGTGGCCAGGGCAAACGTCGCCGCCACCGCGCCGGCCAATCCATAGCCGCCCTGCAATTGCGAGAGCATGGTGATCAGGCCGATGCCAGTCATGGAAATCGGCATGCGCGCGATCATCCCCGCCAGTACAAAAGCTCTGCTGCCTGGGGCGTTGAATAGTTCGCGGTAGGGGTTTGCCATGGGTTGCAGGTCTCGACAAGGGCCTGCAAGTTGCCACAAAGGCTGATGGAGGGGAAAGCCGCTAATTGTTGGTTGAATGTGAAGACCCCTTCGCGAGCAAGCCCGCTCCCACATTTGCCCTGTAAACACGGTTCCAATGTGGGAACGGGCTTGCTCGCGAAGAGACCGGAACGATCAGATGACGAAACTTTCATGGTTCGACGTGAACTCTCGCCAGCACCCGTCAGTCAGCTAGTTAAGCCCTCCACTCAAGGCGCTGACGTTCATGCAGCTTTCCCTCGAGCAACAAGTCGCCCTGATCACCGGCGCCAGTTCCGGCATCGGTGCCGGTGTGGCCAAGGCTCTGGCCGATGCCGGGGCCGCCGTGGTGATCAACTACCATTCCCAGGCTGCTCCCGCCGAAGAACTGGCCCGGCAGATCAACGCCGGAGGCGGCCAGGCCATCGCGATCGGTGCCGATGTCTCCAAAGAAGACGACGTCGAACGACTCTTCGCCCAAACCCTCGAAGCCTTCGGTGCCCTGGACATTCTGGTGGCCAATTCCGGGATGCAAAAAGATGCCCCGGCCGCGGACATGAGCCTCGCCGACTGGAACCAGGTGATTGGTGTCAACCTTACCGGCCAGTTCCTCTGTGCCCGCGCCGCCCTGCGGATTTTCAACCAACAAGGCATTCGCGAAGGCGTCTCGCGGGCCGCCGGCAAGATCATCCACATGAGTTCGGTGCACCAGCGCATTCCCTGGGCCGGCCATGTCAATTACGCCGCGTCCAAGGGCGGCGTGGACCTGCTGATGCAAACCCTCGCCCAGGAAGTCAGCCACCAGCGCATCCGCATCAACGGTGTCGCGCCGGGGGCAATCCGCACGGCGATCAACCGTGACGCCGGCGAGCAAACATTGCTCAAACTGATCCCATACGGCCGGGTTGGCGATGTCGAGGATGTTGCCAACGCGGTGGTCTTTCTCGCGTCCGATGCGTCCGACTACATCGTCGGCACGACCCTGTTCATTGACGGCGGCATGAGCCTCTATCCGGAGTTCCGTGGCAATGGCTGATCATCACCCCGAACGACAAAGCGCCATCGATGCCCACGGCATCATCGGCGACATGCGCAGTGCGGCACTGGTCAACGACAAGGGCAGCGTGGACTTTTTCTGCTGGCCGGAATTCGACAGCCCGTCGATCTTCTGCTCGCTGCTGGACACGCCCGACGCCGGCATTTTCCAACTGTCGCCGGACCTGCCCGACGCCCGCCGCGAGCAGATCTACCTGCCAGACACCAACGTCCTGCAAACCCGCTGGCTCAGCGAGCACGCGGTGGTCGAAGTCACCGACCTGCTGCCCATCGGTGACAGCGAGGACGACCTGCCGGTGCTGATGCGGCGAGTGCGGGTGGTCAGCGGCCAGGCGACGTTCCACATGCGCTGCGCCGTGCGCCATGACTACGCACGCGCCAAGACCCGTGCGCGCATGGATGAAAAAGACGTGATCTTCGACGCCGCCGATCAACTGTCCCTGCGGCTGTGTTCGGATCAACCCTTGCGTATCGACTCCCACGCGGCCGTTGCCGAATTCACCCTCGAACAGGACCAGAGCGCCGAATTCCTGCTCGGCGGCATCGACGATCCACGCTTCAAGGAAGGCGGTGCCTCGATGTGCCTGGAACGCACGCTGAAGTACTGGCGCGACTGGATCGGCCAATCCAACTACCGCGGTCGCTGGCGGGAAATGGTCAGCCGCTCAGCCCTGGCCCTGAAGCTGTTGACCTCGCGCAAACACGGCGCGATCCTCGCCGCCGCGACCTTCGGCCTGCCGGAAACACCCGGCGGCGAGCGCAACTGGGATTACCGCTACACCTGGATCCGCGACGCCTCGTTCACCGTCTACGCCTTTATGCGCCTGGGGTTCGTTGAAGAAGCCAACGCCTACATGCGCTGGTTGCGCGGACGGGTCAGCGATTGCTGCGGTAAACCGATGAAGCTCAACATTCTCTATGCCATCGACGGTCGCCAGGAACTGCCGGAAACCGAACTCCCGCACCTGTCCGGTCATGGCGGTGCGACCCCGGTGCGCATCGGCAATCAGGCCTACGACCAGGTCCAGCTCGACATTTTTGGCGAGCTGATGGACGCGGTGTACCTGGTCAACAAATACGGCGAAGCCATCTCCCACGAAGGCTGGAAACACGCCGTGGAAGTGGTCGATCAGGTCTGTGAAACCTGGGAACGAACGGACGTCGGCATCTGGGAAATGCGCGGCGAACAGCATCACTTCCTGCATTCGCGACTGATGTGCTGGGTCGCCCTTGATCGGGCCATTCGCCTGGCCTCCAAACGCTCCCTGCCGGCCCCGTTCGCCCGCTGGGACCAGACGCGCCAGGCGATCTACGCCGACATCTGGAACAACTTCTGGAACGAAGAACGTGGCCATTTCGTGCAGTACAAGGGTGGCACGGCGCTCGATGGCTCGATGCTGCTGATGCCATTGGTGCGCTTCGTCAGCGCCAAGGACCCGCGCTGGCTCTCGACCCTGGAAGCCATCCAGAAAACCCTGGTGCGCGACGGCATGGTCTACCGCTATCGCAATGAAGAAAACCAGATCGACGGCCTGGCCGGCACCGAAGGCGCGTTCGCCGCGTGTTCGTTCTGGTACGTCGAATGCCTGGCCCGTGCCGGCCAGGTGGAAAAGGCGCATCTGGAGTTTGAACAACTGCTGAGGTACGCCAACCCGCTGGGTTTGTACGCCGAAGAATTCGACAGCCATGCGCGACATCTGGGCAATACCCCGCAAGCGCTGACACACCTGGCGCTGATCAGCGCGGCGAGTTTTCTCGACCGGAAATTGAGTGGGGAGAAGAATTATTGGCAGCCTTGAGCGCGCAGTTCCAATGTGGGAGCGGGCTTGCTCGCGAAGGGGCCATCAGTCACAACACCAGATTGACTGAATACCGCCGAAAGAATCGGTGACCGGTACAAGCCAGGCTCCTACAACCACTAAACAAACCTGCCCAATCGCCACGAAGTACGGCGTTCCTACAGCCCGAAAACGTTTGTTGCCACTCGTTACATCCCCCCCTACCATCGACACTCAACGGGTACAGCGGAGCTGTCCAACAAAACCCGAATTCAAGGAACCAGAATGACCCAGCGCATCCACCGCAGCATCGACACGCCACTCCGATCCGGCCTGAACCGCGACCAATTGTGGGAAGCCCAGGACAAAGGCCTGATCAAATGCTGGGAAATCGGCCGCCAGCGCGCCGCCCGCTTCCCCGACCTCGCCCAACAATGCCTCGCCGGAGAACTCCCGGTGCTGGGCTGGAAAGGCGGCGTCGCCCGCAGCCTGAAGAAACTCGAAAAATACGGCTCCCTCAAATACCTCGCCCAGTGGCAGGGGTTGCGCGGGGAGGATCTGGATATTGATCTGGGTGAAGAACGGGCGTTGACCTGCTCGCGAACCAGGATGGTGGTGACGTTTACGCCGGATCGGTCGAAGTACTTCAATCAGGTGGCGGAAACCGAAGTCTGAGAAGCAGGCCAAAACCGCCCAATCTGGAGAGTCAAATGGACGGACCGGCGCCGGAAGTCGACGAGGACGCCGAGCATTTCACCGGGAGGTACGAGCGCCGAGTATTGGCGGGTGTCGGGCATAACATTCCCGAAGAAGCTCCCGACGCGACCATCAAGGCTCTACTGGATCTGCTGGAGGGCTGACGGAAAACCGCTCGCGATAGGCTTGCGGCGTCACGCCCATGGCCCGTAGAAAACTGCGCCGAAGCGTCTCTTCACTGCCAAAACCACATTGCACCGCCACCCGTTTGATCGGCACACAGGTATCACTGAGCAACCGCCGCGCCGTCTCGACCCGGATCAGTTCGATGGCCCGGGCCGGCGTCTGGCCGGTGTCGGCGCGGTAGTGACGCACGAAGCTGCGTTCACTCATACCGGCCTGCAGGGCCAGGGTCGGAATACCCAAATCCATGGTGAGGTTCTCGCTGATCCAGGCGTGAAGTTCGTCGAACCGGTTGCCTTCCTTCTGCAATGACAGGGTGACGCTGAACTGTGACTGCCCTCCCGGTCGTTTGAGAAACACCACCAGTTGCCGAGCGACTTCCAGAGCCATCGTCCGACCGAGGTCTTCCTCAACCATGGCCAACGCCAGGTCGATGCCGGCGGTCACTCCGGCCGAGGTCCAGACCGGGCCGTCGTTGATGAAGATCGGATTGGGTTCGACCCGTAATCGCGGATGCTGCTGCGCCAACTGCTCGCAGCGGGTCCAGTGGGTGACAACGCGGCGGCCATCGAGCCAACCGCTGGCCGCCAGCAAAAACGCCCCGGTGCACACCGACGACACTCGCCGGCATCCGGAGGCGTGTTCACGCACCCAAGCCACCAGCGACTCGTCCTCCGCCGCCGCATAAACACCCCAGCCACCGGCGATGATCAAGGTGTCGCTGCCCTGCTTGGGCAAGGGTTCGGCCAACAGTGCCAACCCCGCCGACGACATGACCGCCCCGCCGCCACTGGCAATCACCGAGGGTGCATAAGGCGGTGGCAAGTCTTGCTGGCGTGCGATGTCATTGGCCGAGGCAAACACCTGCAATGGCCCGGTGACGTCGAGCAGTTGCACGTTGGCAAAGGCGAGCACGTGAATGGTTTTCGGCATGATTGGCGTAATTCGTGGGGTTATTGGCGTATGCGCCAGATCCTACGGGCCTAGAGTGAAGTCGTCCACCTACTCATGAGAAAACACCATGACGCTGCAGATCGGTTTTCTGTTGTTCCCACAGGTTCAGCAACTGGACTTGACCGGCCCTTACGACGTGCTCGCCTCGCTGCCGGACGTGAAGGTGCATTTGATCTGGAAGGACCTGGTGCCGGTCACCGCGAGCACCGGTCTGGTGCTGAAACCGACCACCACGTTCGACGATTGCCCGCCGCTGGATGTGATCTGCATTCCCGGCGGCAGCGGCGTCGGGCCGTTGATGGAGGATGACGAGACGCTGGCCTTCATCAAGGCTCAGGCCGTGAACGCGCGTTATGTCACGTCGGTCTGCACCGGCGCGCTGGTGCTCGGTGCGGCAGGTTTATTGAAGGGTAAACGCGCCACCACCCACTGGGCTTATCACGAATTGCTCGCGCCGCTGGGGGCGATCCCGGTGAACGATCGCGTGGTACGCGATGGCAATCTGCTGACCGGCGGTGGGATCACCGCAGGGATTGATTTTGCCCTGACCCTGGCCGCGGAGTTGTTCGATAAGGACACGGCAGAGCTGGTGCAATTGCAACTGGAATACGCGCCGGCGCCACCGTTTGCTTCGGGTTGCCCGGAAACCGCTCCGGTGAGCGTATTGGAGGAAGCCCGCAATCGTGCCGCCGGTTCGTTGAAATTGCGGTCGGAAATCACCGAACGAGCGGCGGCGAAGCTCCTCCTTCAGTGAAAAGAAAGGCTGCGAGAGACAACGCTCTCGCAGCCGTGCCCGGCCAATGTGCCGGGCATTTTTTGATCGGGCTTTTATCTCAGGCATAAAAAAACCCGCCTAAGCGGGTTTCTCAAGACCATTTTCGACATCCTGTCGGCAGCCATCCTGGCCAATGGTCGATCATCCGTGATCCTGAGTGCATCCTGCAGCTCAGTTGATGGATCCAGAATAAGCGCATCGGCCAAGGGTAAACAGAGGACATACCAGCGCTCTGGTGTAAGCCATTGACCATCAGAGCACATCGATACTCGGTCAATTGTGGGAGCGGGCTTGCTCGCGAAGGGGCCAGCACATTCAACGCCTCTGTTGAATGACACACCGCTTTCGCGAGCAAGCCCGCTCCCACAGGATGATGACTGACATTTTCCGCAGACGAAAAAAAACCCGCCGAAGCGGGTTTTTCCCAAGACCATTACGACTCCCTGTCGGCAGCGATTCCTTGCTTATGGTCGATCATCCATGATCCTGAGCACTTCCTGTGCTTCAGTTGATGAAGCTAGATTACGCATCGGATCCAATCTGCAATAGGCGACATAGTTACCATTGCGTGTAAGACATTCGCTATAGTCGCCCTTCCGAAAACCCTTAGACCTATCCGGCACCCAGCCTGGAAGCCGCGAGATCCGCGACCTGCAGCTGACCTTCGGCCGCAAGGGTATCGCCATCCTCAAGAAACCAGGCTGCAGACAATCCGGCAAACGCCAGCACCCATTGCAGCAATCGCCGACGTTCAAGCCCGGCGGCGTCAGCCACCACCTCGACTTGCCGCTGGAAGCGTCCCGGGTCCGACGCCGTAGGCAATTCGGGATTACAGATCAGGTTGGCGTAATCGAAACCGCGCTCGCCAATCACCCGTTTGGGATCGATGGCCAGCCAGCCTCGCGGGCCGAAGTCCAGAACATTGTCGTGATGCATATCGCCGTGCAGCACCACCACGTCCTGCGGTTCGGCCAATAAGGCTTCGGCAGTGGCAAGGCTGCGGGAATAAGGGCCACCCTGCTGTCCAGCCGCCAGATGCAACGCCTCGAACCAGGAGGCCAATGGAACCAGCGGGGGCGGCGGTGAAAGACGTGGAGCATGCAGTCGCGCCAGAGCCGCACACAGGATCCGGCTGGCTTCGTCATCCTGACCGTTGAGCGCCATGTGCATCAGCGATCGCTGGCCCATGGCACGCTCGATCAACAACCCGTTACCGTGATGGGCGAAAACCCGGGCAGCGCCCTCGCCGTCCCACCAGGTCATCAACAGATTGCCGAATTTTTCCTCGGCATCGATAGCGATCTTCAACATGGCCGGCACATCACCCATCCGTACCGGCAGTAAACGACTGCCGGGCGTGATGATCGGATCACCATCCGGCACCAGGGCCCAGCGTTTCAACCAGGCATCGAACACGCTGCTATCAATCTGCCTGACGCTCACGCTCCTTGGCGCTGGTTTTCAGAAACTCTTCGATATTGCCCATCTGCTCATCCCAGCCCCGACTGTCCATCCGAAACGCCTTGAGACGACGCGACTGGGGAATGTGATCGAAACCGGATTCGGAGACCTTGAGCAACGTGCCTTCATCCATGTCTTCGAGCTCGAACTTGACCAGCGTGGTGGGCTCTTGGGTGTAATCGATTTCGGGTTCCACTGCATACGGGTGCCAGCGAAACGAAAATACCCGCTCCGGCTCGACCCGTTCCACCAGCACATTCCACAATACGTGCTCATAACCGGAGTATGTGACCTGCCCCTGAGTCCACTCGCCGGCGACAAAACGCTTGCCCTCCAGCGCCACGCCAAACCATTGCCCAAACGCTTCGGCATTGGCCAGCACGCGCCACACGTGCGAGCGCGGCGCCTTGAGCAGGATCTTCCTTTCGATGCGATCTGATGCTGGATTCATAAGTCACCTCCCGTATTGAACAGTAGGCCAGTAAGACCACAAGACCAACCCTAAAGTTGTATCAATCGGGCTGTGCAATCAACCCTGTCTGAAATATTCGGCTGCATTTGCAACCGTAAGTTCTGGCTTAACGACAAAAGCCAGTGCCCGAAGCTGCTAACGTTTACAGCGAAATTGACTTAAGACAAGGACGACTCATGCAGCCTTCACTCTCGGAACGTTATCGCGGAGCTATGCTGGGCCTGGCCTGCGGCGATGCCGTGGGCACCAGCGTCGAGTTCCAGCCAAGGGGTTCGTTCGAGCCCTTGACCGACATGATTGGCGGTGGCCCCTTCAACCTGAAGTCGGGGCAATGGACCGATGACACCTCGATGGCACTGTGCCTGGCGGAAAGTCTGCTGACTCAAAACGGCTTCGATGCTGCTGACCAGATGGGCCGCTACCTCGATTGGTGGCAATGGGGTTATCTGAGCTCAACCGGCGAATGCTTCGACATTGGCATGACCGTGAGCGATGCCCTGACCCGTTATCAAAAAACCGGCGAACCCTTTGCGGGGTCCAGCGATCCTTATACGGCTGGTAACGGCTCGTTGATGCGGTTGGTACCGGTGGTCCTGTACTACTTCCCCGACCGCGAACGGATCAGGACGTTTGCCGCAAACAGCTCGCGCACCACTCACGCCGCGCCGGAGGCGGTCGAATGCTGTCAGTTGTTTTCCGATCTGATCCATAAAGCGTTGCAAGACACGCCCAAAGCGGAGGTGCTCAACGTGTCAAACACCACATTCCTGGAACCCAAAGTTGCCGCCATCGCCAAAGGCGATTACCTCGACAAACCTGAACGTGAAATCCGTGGCAGCGGTTACTGCGTTGCGTCACTGGAAGCGGCCTTGTGGTGCTTCCATCACACCGACAGCTTCGAAACCGCCATCCTGAAAGCTGCCAACCTGGGCGAAGACGCCGACACCACCGCCGCCATCGTCGGTCAGTTGGCCGGGGCTCATTACGGCGTGCAGGCCATTCCAGAGCGCTGGCTGACGAAGATACACAGGCGTGAAGACATCGAGGCTTACGCTGACCGATTGCTCAGGGCTTCAACTGCTCACACCGCAAGCTGACACTGCTTCGCTACACTGCACCTCAACTTTCCATGTCTACAGCGAGCCCCCTATGCACCCACGCTTTCTCCTGGCGCTGACGCCGCTGCTGTTCACCACCGCTGCCCATGCCGTGGACTGCGACAACGCCACCGATCAGGCGACGATGAATCAATGTGCGGCGCAGCAGAACAAGGCAGTCGATAAGGAATTGAATGCGCTGTACCAGCAGATCACCACGCGTTTGAAGGGCAACCCCGACAGCAAGAAACTGCTGGTCGGCGCACAACGAGCGTGGGTGGCGTTCCGGGATGCCGAGTGCAAGTTCTCGGCCTCCGGGGTGGAGGGCGGCAGTGTTTATCCGCTGATCTACAGCAACTGCACAACGGATCTGACCAAGGCGCGGGTTGAGACTTTCAAGAATTATTTGAAGTGTCAGGAGGGGGATATGAGTTGCCCGGTGCCTGGCCAGTAAGTCTTGATTGTTTAAAGGGTCTGTTCGCGAGCAAGCCCGCTCCCACACTTGATCTGCGTCGTACACAAATCAAATGTGAGAGCGGGCTTGCTCGCGAAAGCGTCCGCCCAGACGCCACAGTTACCGAGTAAATATCTGCGCCGTGGTAATCGCCATATCCCCGCCCGGCAACTTGATGTTGCCAATCTGCTTCATGCTCTCGGGATCAAAGATCGCCACATCGTTGAACGTCCCGGCCAGGTAGATCTTGCTGCCGTCCTTGTTGAAGGAAATGCAGTAATAGGAGTGATCAAGCGTTGCTGCCTGGAGCATTTTTTTCTGCTTGATGTCGTACTTGGCCAGACGGTTGAGCACGCCGAACATCAGGTTCGGGTCTTTGGGCGAGCGCATGCCGCTGAAGTAAATTTCCGTCAGCGGACCGAAGTCGGTGGTTTCGGTCTTGCCGGTTTTCAGGTCGACGCTGAACAGCCCATAGAGGTACTCGGCAGTGGCCGGGTCCTGCTTCTTGTCCTTGAATTTCGCGGCGGTGTAGAGCAGCGAAAAATCGTGACGATACGTCTGTTGGTTCCACACGTAGAGCACGTCCGGTGCGCTGTAGTTCGGGCGTTTCCAGTGACGGCTGGGGATCAGCACATCGAACTTGCCGGTTTTCACATCGACCTTGTAGACGTCCGCCCCCGCCACGTACAGCGTGCCGTCATCGCCACTCTGCATGATGGTCAGCTGCCGCGGCGCCGGGAAACTGCGCACCGGTTTGGCGTTCAGGCCGGCATCGGTGGCGTACACATCGAGCCGGGGTTGCTGCACTTCGTAGCGATCGTTGAGCATCAACGTCGGGTTGGCGATGGTGAACAGTTCCTTGCCGTCGTGGCTGACGGTGAAGGCGAACATCGACTTCGCTTTCTCCCCCGGCTTCTGCGTGATGCTGGCATGGAACACCTGTTTGCAGCTGTCCAGTTCGACGCCGTAGATATCCGCATAGTGATTGTTCAACACATAAGCAGTCTTGCGATCCGGTGACAATTGGACGGTGCCGGGACCGAAGGCGTCGGGCAGCTTGCACGTCTTGAACAAGGTGTCCGTGGCCAAATCGATGATGTGCAGGTTGTTCGGGTAATTGGTGGTCACCATGTACTCGTGACCGGTTTGGAGACCGGTGTTTTCATCGGCCACAACAGTGAGCGAACACACGCTCAGGACGGCGAACGCGGCCAGGCCGCAGGCGTTGATGCTAGGCATGCTGGAATCCTTCTTCGTATCCGGTCATTTGTCTTTTGGAAAGACAGTCCCGAGGTTGCGCCAGTTGTCGTTGGACGCCTGGGCATCCTTGTTCCAGTCTGGGTAGGTGCTCATCATGTCCGGCACCTGGGCCGGCCACCAGCAAGGGTCGGAGCAGCCATAAAGGTCGGCTTCCATCGGCTGGCACAGCGACGACACACCGCCAAACGCATCGATTTCCCACCCTGGATCGGTGGTCGACGCGCAGCCGGCGACGGAACTCATCGCCACCACTTCTTCGATACGGTTTTCGGCCGCGGCCTCATCGAGTTTCAGCGCTTTGTTATTGATTGCCTTGAGATGTTTCATATCAGTGAGCCTTGCGCGGAGTGATGTAGCAGCTGATAAACGCAGGGTTGTGGGCCATGATCCGGGTGTAGACCTCGATGCCGAAGTCGACCCAGTCACGCATCAGTTCGCAGTAGTGATAGGTCGGGTGAGTTGGGTCGCCGTAACGGGCGTAGCTTTCGTGGTAGCAGCCGCCGGAACAGAGATTACGGATCTGGCAGTCTTCGCAGCCGGTGTTGGTGCGGTCCAGACGCTGGGACAGGAAGTCGTTCAACTCCACTTGTTTCACGCCGCTGTGGACGTTGCCGAAGGTCGGCAGTGACGAGCCGGTAAAGCGGTGGCACAGGTTCAATTCACCCTTGTGATCCACCGCCAGCATCTTCAGGCCCGCACCGCATGGCAGGGCTTTTTTGTGGCCTTCGTGGATGTCAGTGATCAACTGGTGCAGGTTGGAAAAACCGATGTTGCGGTGCTCCAGGGCTGCTTCCAGATACCGCCGACCGAGCTTCTTCATGTTGGCGAAGACTTCGATCAGTTCGTCGCTGGACAGATTGAAGGTGCTGATGTCGCCGGAGGTCACCGGGGCGAAGCCGACTTCGGCAAAACCCAGTTCGTTGAACAGGTGATCCCAGATGGTTTCAACATCCGTAACGCCTGTGGTCAGGGTCACCCGCGCGCCCACCGGACGGCTGTTGTAGCGCGACAGCAGCATCTCGGCCTTGCGCCGCACCACGTCATACGTGCCCTGCCCGCCCACGGTGATGCGGTTGCGGTCGTGCACGGTTTTTGGCCCGTCAATGCTGACCGAGAGCCCGAAACGGTGGGCATTGAGATAGTCCACTGTCTCTTCCGTGAGCAACGTGGCGTTGGTGGTCATGACGAACTCGACGAACTTGCCCGCCTCGCGGAAACGCTTCTCGCAATAGTCGACCATGTACTCGATCAGCTTGCGGTTGCTCAGCGGCTCACCGCCAAAAAACACCACGGTGAAGCGTTCTTCATCAGGCGATTCGCGCAACAGCATTTCCACCGACGCAACCGCCGTTTCGACGTCCATCTTCTTGCCGGCCGACGGTTTGTCGAGGTCTTCCTTGTAGCAGTAAGTGCAGCTCAAATTGCAGCCGGTGTTGACGTTCAACACCACGGTATTGATCGCGGTGCGCTCGACGCGTTTGGTGCCGATGTCCGGGGTCAGCGGTGAACCGTCGCTGACCAGTTCCAGGGCCATCAGCTCGCGCAGGGTCTCGGTGATTTCTTCGCCGTTAAAGCGCGCGGCCAAACGCTGGATCAAGTCGTCCGACGAACAGCCGGGACCGCGCAACGTATCGATGATGGTGCCCGTCAGCTCATCGCTGGCGAACAGCGAACTGCTAGGGATGTGAAACAGCATGCGGTCGGCATCGACGTGCACTTCGTGCAGGTTCCGCTCGACCAGATTCAAAATAGCGCCCATTGCAACCTCCTGTGCAAACCCCGTTTTACGAGGCCTGCGGTCATTCCGAAAAGTGTCTGAAGCGGTAAGAGTTCAGCCAACTCATGGAATGGGTGGATTGTTCCAGCGTTGCACGGTCACGATCATCTGGCCTTCGCCGGTCAGGGCTTTGCCTGCGTCGTCGACCGCGGCGATGACCTTCAGGTTGCCGGCATTGTTGGTGGACATTTTGCGCTGCGGGTTCGGCCCGGCATCGCCTGGGGTGAACACGCCGGTGTCAGCCTGCATGGTGCCGGCGAACTTGACGTCCTCGTCTTCCTTGGCGCGCTCGTCGAAGGCTTCAACCGACCATTGCGCCGGGAACACACCGATGCGATACGGCTTGCCATCGGCGCCCTTGCCCCAGGCTTCGGCATCGAACCGGCCCTGGACTTTCGGCGTCGAACCGCCGCCGTCGCCCACCCGCGCCACCGAGAACGCCGGCACGACTTTGACTTCGGCGATCTTGCTGTAGACCGCAAGTGTCGGGCCTTTCAGCGTGCCGACGGTCACCGTGCGCACACCCGGTTGGGCATTGGTCGCGGCCTTGAGTTTGACCCGCATGCGCTCTGGGCTTTGTTCCAGCACTTCGACCACTTCCACGCCTTTACCAAAGTTCGGTTTGCCTTGCAGACCGCTGCCGATCAATGTGACTTCGGTTTCGCTGCCAGCCTTCAGATAACCGGGTTGCACCGCCAATAAGCGACTGCTGCCCTGCTTCGCCGCGATGAAGTCCAGGCCGCGTTCGTCGTGCTCAGCCTCGAACATCCGGCCTTGCATGGCGTTGCCCTGGGCGGCGAACACCTGGCGCATGGTCACGCCATCGATGGTCACGTTGCCGCGCCATTCGTAGCCGGTGTAGAGAATCGCACTGCCGTCGCCGTTGAACGGGCTGCCGTCGGCGTATTGGCCTTTGACGCTGACCTTGAAGGTATCGCTGCCATCGGCGCTGACGCTCATCACCCCGGCCAGTTCGCCTTTACCCGGCAAGTGGCCGCTGAAGCTCCAGTCCCCCACCAGGGCATCGGCTTTCGGTGCCGTGCTCTGCCATTTTTTCCAGGCCGGGTTGTCCAGCGCATAACGCTTGGCCAACAGCGGCACCATTTCTTTGCGAGCGAGATCGAACCAGTCGCGGTCGCGAGACAGGGCCTGGTATTCCAGGGACGGCCATTGGCCGAGGTGGAAGTTCACCAGGCGCTCCCACTCCTGGGCCGGACGCCGTTGCAGGGCGACCCGCGCTCCGGAGTGGCAGCGGCCGCACATTTGGCTGACCTGGTCGTCGAACTTCTCGACCGTATTGAGCCGACGCTCCAGTGCATAACGCACACCGTCGGTTTCGCTGGGCGCCAGGCCTTGGGTGTCGGCCAGGTATTTGACCAGGGTGCGGCGGTCGTCATCGCTGATCTGCAAACCGTGCATGATCTGCATCCTGGCGATGCTCATCAACCAGCCTTCCGGCGTTTTACGCTGATGGCTGATGCGGCTCAGGCCGTTATCGGCTTCGGGGGTGTGGCAGCCCTGACAGGTTTCCTTGAGGATGGCCTGGGCATCACGGGCTGCCAGGCTGTAAGGCGAATGCAGCGCTACGCAAGCGGCCACGGCCAGCAGGCTGGCGCTCAGGCCTGATCGGAGTTTTCTCTTCATCAACGTCGAACCTCGCACGGTGCTTTCTTATTTTTGTGGCTTATCGTTTTTATGGTTTCTGCCGCCGGCGGCGAACCGCAGACGGAGGCAAGAGAAACGTCTGCAGTGAGCAATACACGGAGCGTGCCAGCTTGCCGATAAGCTTTTGAATCAAGCAGTTGCGTTAATTTGGCTGCATTCGGCCAGGCTTGAACGAGGTCACCCGCGTCTAATATCGCGACAGGTGTTGCAGTCTGAGACAGCATAGATGCCCTCGCCGGAACAGTTCATCGCCCAACGATTGACGCCCCTCGCCAGCAGGCGCGAAATGGTTGTTCACCGATTGCCGATCAGGGGATAAAACAATGGCAAGCATCACTGTCCTGGCCGGGGACTTTCTGCAGGGTGATGGAGAGTATCGGGATGGCGTTTTTACCCTAAGAACGTCGCTTCATCCGTGGCCCGGCATCACCCTCCCGCTCTCATCGTTCAAGCGCGTGGATGTGGCCAACGAAGATTCGATCAACAACATCAAGGATGCCATCGGGTTCGGCGTCGCCGGGGCCATGCTGTTGGGGCCCATTGGTGCGATTGCCGGGTTCATGCTGGCTGGCAAGGAGACTGAGGTGACGTTTCTGGCGACGCTCAAGGACGACCGGAAACTCTTGGCCGCCGTGGATGGCAACACGTTCGAAGAAATTTGTCGAAAATTTGCAGCCTGAACAGTCGGCGCGGGCCGCACCACCCACGTGGTGCGGCGTGACGTCGGTTTAGCTGGAAAACGTCGGGGGCACACCTTTGTGCGCGTTGATTTCTTGGTGCATTTCTGCAATCAGCACTGCAATCGCATGGGGACTGTCCAGTGTCCACACGGGAACGTGAGTGGCCACCAGATCCACTTTCCCCGTCATGCAATCACAGACCCGAATCGTCATGGACTGGTCCGCCTCCATGCTGCAGGTGCAGACCGACGGCAGAAAACTGTGCTCAATGATGTTTTGAATTTCCAGGGTTGAAAGGAACATCGTTACCTCCCTTGCGCCAGATGTGTGGCCGGATGAATGGTCCGTCATTTCACCCACCGAGCCTGAAAATTCTAGTCCTCAATAGTCGGTGTCTCAAGGTCGCAACCCGGTTGCTCGTCGTCTCAGAGTTGTCGCAATTTGCGAAAAAAACGCAGTTACCATGATCCGTTTGCATCATGCGAAACCCCGTGGACCAAGGCCTATCCAACCCTGCCGGATACTTGGCACAGCCATTGCCAGCCGTTAAGAAAGCCACGTTTCACGAACAACAAGAGGTCTCGACAAATGCCCCTCCCTTATTTGCTTCCCGCCACGTCAGCGTTCATCCAGCGCGCCCCGCGCATGCTTATCGGCGGCGACTGGGTCGAAGCCGCCGACGGCCAGACCATGCCCCTGCACAACCCGGCCACCGGCGAAGTGCTGTGCGTGGTGCCACGGGCCACCCCTGAAGATGTCGACCGCGCCGTGCTCGCCGCCCGCCGGGCGTTCGATGATTCGGCCTGGACCCGCACCCGTTCCCGGGAGCGGCAGAACCTGTTGTGGAAACTCGCCGACCTGATGGAGCGCGACGCCGAACTGCTGGCGCAACTGGAATGCCTGAACAACGGCAAAAGCGCGGCGGTGGCGCAGGTCATGGACGTGCAACTGTCCATCGACTTCCTGCGCTACATGGCAGGCTGGGCGACCAAAATCGAGGGTTCCAGCGTTGAGGTCTCGATGCCGTTGATGCCCAACGATCAGTTCCACAGTTTCATTCGCCGCGAAGCGGTGGGCGTGGTCGGTGCTATCGTCGCCTGGAACTTCCCGCTGCTGCTGGCGTGCTGGAAACTCGGCCCGGCCCTGGCCACCGGTTGTACCGTGGTACTCAAACCCGCCGACGAAACACCGTTGACCGCGCTGAAACTCGCCGAACTGGTGCTGGAAGCCGGTTACCCCGAGGGCGTGTTCAACGTGGTCACCGGTACTGGCATCACCGCGGGCTCCGCGCTCACCCACAATCCGTTGGTCGACAAACTGACCTTCACCGGCTCCACCGCCGTGGGCAAGCAGATCGGCAAGATCGCCATGGACTCGATGACCCGCGTGACCCTGGAACTGGGCGGTAAATCGCCGACCATCGTTATGGCCGACGCCGACCTGAAAACCGCCGCAGCGGGTGCCGCCAGCGCGATTTTCTTCAATCAGGGCCAGGTGTGCTGCGCCGGCTCCAGACTGTATGTGCAGCGCAAGCATTTCGACAATGTGGTGGCGGACATCGCCGACATCGCCAACGCTATGAAGCTGGGTAACGGCCTGGACCCGAGTGTCGAGATGGGACCGCTGATCTCCGCGCGTCAGCAGGAGCGGGTTTATCGTTACATCGAAATGGGCCGCGAAAGCGGCGCGACGATCGCCTGCGGCGGCGAACAGTTCGGGCCAGGCTTCTTCGTCAAACCGACAGTGATCGTCGATGTCGATCAGAAGCATTCACTGGTACAGGAGGAAATCTTCGGCCCGGTGCTGGTGGCGATTCCGTTCGATGACGAGGCCGATGCGTTACGCATGGCCAATGACAGTCCTTATGGGCTGGGGGCGAGCGTTTGGTCCAATGATCTGGCGGCCGTGCACCGGATGATTCCGCGGATCAAATCAGGTTCGGTATGGGTCAACTGCCACAGCGCCCTCGACCCGGCGCTGCCGTTTGGCGGGTACAAAATGTCCGGGGTCGGACGTGAGATGGGGTATGCGGCGATCGAGCATTACACCGAGTTGAAGTCGGTGTTGATCAAGTTGTAATTCGCGGCGTTCTTTAGATCCATTCGCGAGCAAGCCCGCTCCCACACTTGATCTGCGTCGTACACAAATCAAATGTGGGAGCGGGCTTGCTCGCGAAGAGGCCAGACCAGCCGCTACACATATCAGGGCTTGAACCCCTGACTTAACAACCACCCCCGAACCACCCGCCCCTGCTCCACCGACAACCCGGCCAACGCCTGTTCCGCCGGTTCGCTACGCAACCGCCGCACCAACGGCGCCAGCTCAACCCCTTGCACATGCCAGATCCCCAGCGGCTGATCCGCCGTGATCACCACCTCGGCCTCATCGACAAGACCATCCTTCAGCACCGGCGCCCGCTCAATGCGCAGCGCAGCAAAATCCGCCTCGGCATGCGCAACTTCCGCATCCGGCCACTGCCGCCGAGCCAGCCAGAACGGCTGATCCGACCAGCGTTGTTCATCCGCATAAAAGTCCCGACCGATCCGCGCAAAACGCAAAAACAACTCCGCCACCCGTTGCTGATGAAAGCGCTGGGCCAGCCCTGCTCGCTCGGGTTTACGCAGCAGCGTGTTGATCACCGCTGGTGCCTGCAATGCCGAAGACAGTGACTGAAAAATCCCGTTGCCCGACAGCGGGTCCACCGCCATTGCCGCATCGCCGACGCGAATCCAGTTATCGCCACACACCTGTGGGCAAAGAATCGCGGTGCTGCTGCGAGCATGCAGCTGCAGATCGATCTCCGGCTCGGCACCGAAAAACGCCTGAGCCAGCGCTGAGCCTTGGCGCCGCTGACGACAGTAATCGAGCAACATCGCCTTGCCCGGTAATTCGGCGCTGGCCACATCCACCGTCCATTGCCAATAACACTGGCCGTCGGCCCGCCGTGCCATCCAGGCCCAGCCGCCTACCAGGCTTTCCACGGCGCTGGCGGTGTGACCCGGCGTGCCTTGCCAGCGATTGAGCAGGCTGACGGTCTCCGGGCCACGCAGGCCTTTGCCGAGGGCTGGCGCCTGACGCCCGCGGGCTTCCACCAGAAAGTCCGCGAGCAGTGCTTCACGCCCTTCCAACTCGATCCGATGCCCCTCTGCCGATGTCTGGACCGCAAGCACCCGGCCTTCGATCACCTCGACACCCGCAAGACGCAAATCTTCGCGCAAGCCTCGATCAAAGCTTGGGCGGTCCAACAGGAATTCGATGTTTTGCGCATGCTGCTGGCCGTTCCACGACACCTGTCGCTGGGAAGGCAACGCCGCATCCGCCAGCGCCTGATTCAGGCCCGCGCCGCGCAAGGCGTCGAGCACCCGCACGGAAACCCCTTCCAGCGCGGCAAACCGGCGCCACTCGCTGATCAGCGTCACGGGGTAACCCAGCCGACGCAAACCCAAGGCAACCGCCGCTCCCGCAGGCCCAGCGCCAAGAATCAAAATCATGGGCCAAAGCGCCGTTCAGGACCGCGATAGCGGGCATTCTCCCGCAGCCACTCGATCACTTGTTCGTTGCTCGCCTCGGGATGTGCAACCAGAAAACCCGCAATGTGCCCGCTCAACGCCGCGCACCCCAGACTGGCGCCCGACTGCCCCGGATACGTGCCATGCACACACGCCGCAAAATCCGCTTGAGCGCTGTTGAGCCACGACCATTCCTGTTCGGCGCAACGCGCATCGCCGGTCACTCGCAGCACCTGCGGATAATTCGCCGGGAACACCCCTTCGCCCTGAGCCGGGCTGGACGCACACAGCAAAATGCCCCGCGCCACCGCGGCTGCGCAGGCTTCACGCAGAAGGCTGCGATCCTGTCGTAAACCGAGGCTCAGATTGATCAATCGAACGTTCTGCGCCACCAGCCAGTCGATGGCTGTGGCGATCTGCAAGGCGCTGGTGACGCCACGCTGATCGAACACCTGGCCCACATAAAATACCGCCGAGGGTGCTCGCCGACCGATGGCCTCGATGACTGCGCTGCCATGGCCGAGCGGATCGTCACGCAAGTCGCTTTCCGCCAGCCCGTCCTCCAGCAGCGAAAACCGTCGACCACCGACCACTTGCACCCGCTGCGCCGCGGAGTGACCACTGTCCACCACGCCGATCCGCAACTCAGGCTTCATGCAGCACCGTTTTTGAAGTGAGCACGCCGTCGAGCAATTCAAAGCGCAGATCGGCATCGGCCAGGGTGGAGGGACGGTGACTGATCAGGATGCGCGTGCGCCCGGCAAACAGTCGGTCGATGGCTTCGATCACTTCCCGCTCGGTGGCTTCATCGACCGCCGACGTGGCTTCGTCCAGCACCAGAATCAAAGGGTCCTGCAACAGTGCCCGAGCGATGGCGATGCGTTGTTTCTGCCCACCGGACAACTGCTGGCCGCGCTCGCCCAACGGGCTATCGAGGCCTTCGGGCAAGGACGCGATCAGGCTGTCGAGTTGCGCCAGACGAGCGACTTCGGCAATCGCTTCGCGACTGGCGTCCGGCACGGCGTAGGCCAGGTTGTCGGCGAGGCTGCCGCGAAACAGCACGATGTCCTGGCTGACCACGGCAATCCGCCGACGCAACTGGAACAGGTCCAGTTCCCGCAGATCGACCTCCCCCAGCAACACCCGGCCGGACTGCGGATCGTGGTGGCGTTGCAGCAGGTCGATCAGGGTGGATTTACCGACCCCGGAGCCGCCGCTCAGGGCGACTTTCAAACCGTAGGGAATGCACGCTTCGATGCCGCGCAAGGTGGTCGGGCGACCGGGATGGCTGAAGTGCACATTATCGAAGCGCAGTTCGCCGGAAGTCGGCATCGGCTTCGGCGTAACCGGTGTGAGGACGGTCGGCTCTTCGCCACGCAACTCCATCACGCGCCCGAGGCTGACGGTCATGCGCTGAATGGCGACGTAGAGCCCGAGCAGACTCTGCACTGGTCCGACCGCCATGCCCAGATAAGTCGAAAAAGCAATCAGCGCCCCCAGTTGCCAAGTCCCCTGCACCACCCAGTAACCACCAATCAAAAATGCGCATGCCCGGGACAACGAGGTCAGCGTGCCGGGCACTGCCTGGGTGAAAAACTCGGTGACTTGCAGGCGCAGCAACTGGCTCATGTAGCCATGGCCCAGGGTTTCCAGCCGTCGCGCTTCACGCTGTTGCTGGCCGGCGGACTGGATGAATTTCATCACCGGCAATGTCTCGACCATAAACGAAGACATGTCCGCCGAACGTTCGCGCAACTGCCGCACGTCACGTTCGACCTTGCGCCGCATCCAGCGCAGCCAGAGCACATCCAGGGGAATCAGCACCAGCGCCAGCAACGAGAGCTTCCACGACAGGGTCAGCAACATGGCCACGGCGACCACCAGACCGATCACGCTCGATACCGCCGAGAACAGCGAGTCCACGGCAAAACGCTGGATCTCTGCGACGTCGCCATCGAGGCGCGACATCAGGTCGCCGATGCGTCGCTGACCGTAAAAACTCGGCGACAGGGTTTGCAAATGCCGATAGAGGTCGTCGCGCAGAGCAAACAGAATCCGCCCGGACAGGCGCGTGTGCAGGTAACGATTGATGCCCGACAGCAGCGTGCCGAGCAACCCGGCGACGATCATCAGCCCGGCGATCAGCACCAGCATGGAAAAGTTGCGCGCCAGCAGGCCATCGTCAATCAGCAGTTTGGTCAACCAGGGTTGCACCAGCACCAGCGCCGAAGCGCAGGCCGATAAACCGAGCAGCCCGGCAATCGCCAGACGATGGGGTCGCACAAAACTGTAGAGCCAACGCAACGCCACTTGCAGCGCTTCGGGGTCCTGGCTGTGGATCAGCCGAACGATCAAGCGCTGCATCACGAGCGCAACTGTTTGAGCTTGCGATACAGGGTCGCGCGGCTGATGCCCAGGGCGTCGGCGGCGGCCGAGACGTTGCCCTGGTGCGTGTCCAGGGACTGACGAATCAGCTCCAGTTCATTTTCGCGAATGCTGCCGGCCTGCGGACGTTCGGTAGCGGTCAACTCGTCGAGCATGCTGTCGGGCAAATGGTCGAGGGTGAGCACGGTGTCCCCCGGCTCGCGCATGGCCAGCGCGGTGCGCAGGACCATCTCCAGTTGGCGGATGTTGCCAGGCCAGTGATAGTGACCGAGCAAACGGCTCAAATCGTCGTGCAGAACCATCGTCGGCGCGTCGAGCTTGGCCAGCAGGCGGCCGACCAGACCGCTGAAATCGTCGCGTTCGCGCAGGGCCGGGAGGATCACGCTGATGCCGTTGACCCGGTAGAACAGGTCCTCGCGGAAGTGCTTTTCTTCCACCAGACGCTTGAGGTCGCGGTGGGTGGCGCAGATCAGGGCGACGTCGATGTCCTGCTCCTCGCCGGCGCCCAGCGGCGCAACTTTTCGGTCCTGCAACACCCGCAACAGACGGGCTTGCAAGGCCAGCGGCATGTCGCCGATTTCATCGAGAAACAAGGTCCCGCCGTGGGCCTGTTGCAGGCGACCGATCATGCCGCCACGGCGGGAGCCGGTGAACGCGCCCTCACGGTAGCCGAACAGTTCCGACTCGATCAGGCCTTCGGGGATCGCTGCGCAGTTGACCGCGACGAAGGGTTTGTCACAACGGGTTCCGGCCATGTGCAGGGCGCGGGCGATCACTTCTTTACCGGTGCCGGTTTCACCCAGCAACAACACCGGCAGTTCATTGGCCAGGCCTTGGCGGGCCATGCGCAAGGCCCGGGCATAACGGACATTACTACCAGCGAGGGATTCGAGATCGGGTTGTGGTTTGGCGGTTTTGACGGTGCTGCGCGGTGGCGTGCTGACGTTGATCGACCGTTGCGGCGCGCGCAGGGTTTTGTAGAAAAATTCGCCTTTGGCGGTCTGCAAGCTGCCGACGCCGCCCTGGTGCAGACGCGACAACAGTTGCAAACCATCGACCCCGAGGAACTCTTCGCAGCGTCGACCGACCAGCGCCGAACGCTCGGCATGCAGCAACTGGCAGGCCTGGGCGCTGACCGCGAGAATCTGTCCGCCGAGGCTCACCGCCAGCAGGCCTTGCCATGGGGATTCGAGGTATTGCCGCCGGCTGTGGAACGCCAGGACGATCTGGTCCGGATAACTGGCGTTGAACACCCGGCTTTCGATCTGGCTGACGGCCATCGCCAGCAACGCGGTGCTGTCGTGGACGCGCCCGAGCGGGCCTTCGCGGGTCAGGTCGAGGACGCCGAGGATGTCGCCCTGCGGGCAATGGATCGGCACCGAAGTGCAGGAAAAATCGGTCAGGCGATCGAGGTAGTGTTCACCGCAATCGATCAACGTCGGTCGGGCTTCTACCAGCGCGGTGCCGAGGGCATTGGTGCCGCGAGCGGCTTCGCTCCAGCAGGCACCGAGGGTGATGTCTTGCAGGCCGCTGCCCTTGAGGCGATCGGCGCGCCCCTCGACGGCAAGAATGGTGGCGTCGGAATTGGCCAGGATGATCAGCCCTTCCTTGCCCTGGCGTTCAGCCAGGTAATCGATCGCCGGCAACGCCGCGTCGATCAGCAGCCGATTGCTCGCCAACAGCACGTCCAGGCTCGCGCTCGATTCCAGCGCCAGCTCGTGCTTGGCGTTGAAATGCACGCCATGACTGAGGCTGCGCCGCCACGACGCATCGATTTCCGCCCGCAACACGCCATCGGGGACTTCGCCTTCCAGATGTAGTTTTTCCCGGGCCAGCCGGGCTTCACGGTGCAGCTTGGGGGAAGTTGTTTTTATTAGCGTCATCAAGCGCTCCGGATCGGTCCGCCCTGCGCTTTTCAAGATCAGCGCCCTGCCGCAATCTTTACGTTAACGTCAGGGCGATGGCAAGTGCCATAGAGCGCCTGTGTTTCATCTGGTGGATCGAGTTATCGTTCTTCGCGAGCAAGCCCGCTCCCACATTTGACCGCGTTCTCACCGTAAACGCGATTCAATGTGGGAGCGGGCTTGCTCGCGAAAGCGGCCTCCCAGGCACCACCAAACTCAGATCTGCCACACCTCGGCGTTCACAAAAAACGCCCGGGCATTATCCTCAAGACTCTCCAGGTGATACCCGCCCTCCTGCACGATCAAACACGGCAACCCAAGGCTGCGAATCCGCTCGCCCAACACGGCAAATCCTTCACGCGTCACTGCCACTTTGCTCTGTGGGTCCAGCTCGAAGATATCGAACCCCAGGGACAGCACCAGCACCTCGGCATCGAAGTCCGTCACCGCTTTGAGTGCCACGTCCAGTTGTCCCAGAAAATCCGCCTCACTCGCACCATGCGCCATCGGCAAGTTGAGGTTGAAGCCCTCGCCCGCCCCGACACCGCGCTCATCGGCAAACCCGGCGACTCCCGGATAGAAGTTGGTCGGATCACCATGCACCGAGACGTACAGCACGTCATCGCGGTCGTAGAAAATCTCCTGAATCCCCTGACCGTGGTGCATGTCAGTGTCGAGCATCGCGACGCGCGCAAACCCGCCGCGCAACACCTGCGCAGCCACTGCTGCGTTGTTCACATAACAGAAGCCACCCGCCGCTTCCGCCCGGGCGTGATGCCCCGGTGGACGGCACAAGGCATACGCAGCCGGCTCGCCATCAAGCAACGCCTGCGCACCCGCAATCGCGCTCTGCGCTGACCAATAAGCCGAGCGCCAGGTCTGCTCGCCCACCGGGCAACTGCCGTCCGCCAGATAACGGGCGGCCTGGGCGAGAATCCCGCGCAGGGCGTTGGGCTCGCGGACGTAGATGTTGGACATCACTTCATCGCCCCAATCCTCGGGGATTTCCTTCCAGCGCTGATGGGCTTCCTGCAGGAACGCCAGGTATGGCGCACCGTGCACCGCCAGCAGCGGATCGAGCCCGGCATCGGTCGGCTGTTCAACTTTGAAGCCCAGCGAGTGCGAAGCCTGCACCAATCGTTGAGCGCGCTCCGGCACTTCCTGCGGCGTGCGCATCTGCCCACGGGAGTAGTAACTGCGTGGATGGTGAAGCAATTGTTCGGGATGGAAAAAACTGCGCATGGGATAAATTCCTGTCAGCTAAAGCAATTCTTGAAACTGAACGCGTCCAACTGTGGGAGCGGGCTTGCTCGCGAATGCGGTGTGTCATTCAGCATTGACGTTGGCTGACACTCTGCATTCGCGAGCAAGCCCGCTCCCACATGGATTGCGTTTTTACTCGACTTTTTCGGCACGACTCAGGACAGCATTGAGCAGCACATCAGTCCCCTGACGCACATCTTCTGGCAGCACATCTTCAGCTTCGTTATGACTCAAGCCGCCAACGCACGGGATGAACACCATCGCCGTCGGGCAGAACCGCGCCAGGTGAATCGCGTCATGCCCGGCACCGCTGACAATCGATTGCTGAGCGTAGCCCAGCGCGTCCACCGCCTGCTGCACCGCTGCCACGCAATCGGCATCGAACGGTGTCGCCGGACTGATCCAATGCGGCGTGATTGTCAGATTCAAACCACGGCCATCGGCAATCGCCTGGAGTCGCGCACGAACCTGCTGCTCCATCGCATCGATGGCTTCGTCGCGGTGATGACGCAGGTCGACGGTGAAATTCACCAGCCCCGGAATGGTGTTGCGCGACGACTTGTTGATGCTCAACTCGCCGACGGTGGTCAAGCCTTCGGGGGCGAAGTCAGTGGCCAGGCTTTCAATCGCCTGAATCATCCGCGCCACGCCGTACAAGGCGTCCTTGCGCAACGGCATCGGCGTGGTGCCGGCGTGGGCGGCCATGCCTTCGACACGCACGTCGAGCCAGCGAATCGCCTGGCCGCCACTGACCACGCCGATGCTCTTGGCGTTGTCTTCAAGAATCGGCCCCTGCTCGATGTGCGCTTCAAAGTACGCGTCCACCGCGCCGCCCAACGGACGCCCGCCGGCATACCCGGTGCGCTGCAAGGCCTCGGCAACGCTGATGCCATCGACGTCCCGTACCGCCAACGCCGCGTCCAGGTCCATGATCCCGGTGAACACTGCCGAGCCAAACATCGCCGGGGTGAAGCGCGCGCCTTCTTCGTTGGTCCACACCGCGACTTCCAGCGGCTTGCGGGTCTGGATGCCCAAATCGTTCAGGCAACGCACCACTTCCAGGCCGGCGAGTACACCGTAGACGCCATCGAAACGGCCGCCTTCGGGTTGGGTGTCGAGGTGGCTGCCCATCATCACCGGCGCAGCATCCTGATCGGTGCCGGCGCGACGGGCGAACAGGTTGCCGATGGCATCCACGCTCAGGGTCATTCCGGCTTCGCGGCACCAGTGGGCAAACAGTTCGCGACCGGCCTTGTCTTCATCGCTCAGGGCCAGGCGGCAGCTTCCGCCCCGTGCAGTCGCGCCGATTTCGGCCATGGCCATCAGACTCGCCCACAGGCGTTCGCCATTGATCTTCAACATGAGTCACTCCTGGAAAACTTTGATTAAGCGTTGGCCATTTCCACGCGTTCAGCGCTGGCATGGCGACGGGCAAGGGACAGGACACAGATCAGTGAAGTCGCGGCGATCAGGCTGTAGAACACCGCCATCGGCCACCATTGACCGGCAAATTTGTGCGCCAGCATCGTGCCGATCAGCGGCGTCAAGCCACCGGCCACGGCACCGCAAATCTGGTACGCCAACGAGATCGCGGTGTAGCGCACGCGGGTCTCGAACATGCCGCTGACGTAACCGGCGATCACTGCGTAGAACGACGCCATGCACACCACCGCCAGGGCGATGCCGAGGATGATCAGCGGCGCCTGGGCCGAGCTCACCAGCACGAACATCGGATATGGCGAGGCCATGGCCAGCAACGACACCAGGCATAGGAAACGTGTCGCGCCGATTTTTTCCGCGACCCACGCCGCCAATGGCTGAATGCAGAACTGAATGATCGCCACCACAAACAGGCACTCAAGGATCAGCGAGCGTGGCAGTTCAAGTTGCTGGGTGGTGTAGGCGATCATGAAGGTGTTGGTGAAATACACCCCGGCGATCCCGAGGGTGTTGGCGCCGATGCACAGCAGCAATGGACGCCACGCGGTGCGCAGCACTTCCATCACCGGCGCCTGCTCCTTGCGCGTGCTTTTGGCGGCCAGTTCGCGGCTGGCGAGGAACTCCGGTGATTCGTTCACACCCAGGCGAACCGCCAGGCCCACCAGCAACAACAGCGAGCTGGCGAGGAACGGCAGACGCCAGCCCCAACTCATCAGGTCTTCTTCCGGCAAACGGGTTACTGCACTGAACGCCAGCAGCGACAGGATCAACCCCGCCGGGCTACCCAGTTGGGCAAACGACGCGAAGAAATTGCGACGGCCCTTCGGCGCATGCTCACCGGCCATCAACACCGCCCCGCCCCACTCACCACCAACGGCGATGCCCTGGACGATGCGCAGCAGAATCAGCAGCACCGGTGCCGCGGCGCCGATTTGTGCGTAGGTCGGCAGCAAACCGATGCACACCGTGACCACGCCCATCATCAGCAAGGTGATGATCAGCGATTTCTTGCGGCCGATGCGGTCGCCGATATGGCCGAAGATAATCCCGCCCAACGGTCGAGCAAAAAAGCCCACGGCGAAGGTGCCGAAGGCCGCCATGGTGCTGAACAGTTTGTCGTCGGAGGGAAAGAACAACGCGCCGAACACCAGGGCGGCGGCGGTCGCGTAGATGTAGAAGTCGTACCACTCGATCATGGTGCCGATAAAGGCAGCGGCTGCCGCACGGCGCGGCTGGGGCGAAGCTTGGGGCTTCATAGGTCGAGCTCCTTTGATTGTTTTTTTGGCAGGAGAGAAACGGCGATTCAAGGCGCTCTGGCGGCGCCTGTCTGGGGTTGATTTATCGACTCGGGGCTATGATTAGTCAATTTTCTATTTATTATGCGAACTATTACGCCACCTTATAATCGAGACTCACCATGGCCGAACGCCTGCTCAATGACCGACTCGACTGGAACCTGCTGCGCACCTTTCGGGTGATCGGCCAGGAGCTGAGCATCAGCCGCGCCGCCGCCCGTTTACACCTGACACAACCGGCGGTGAGCCAGGCGCTGAAGCGGCTGGAGGAGCAACTGGGTCGTCAGTTGATCGCCCGGCGCGGACCGCGTTTTGCCCTGACCGAAGTCGGCGAGCAGATCTTCGAGCTGGCCGGGGAAATCTATGGGCAGATGTCCCAAGTCAGCAGCGTGCTGGAGCAACCGGCCGACGAAGTGATCGGCAAGGTGCGGCTGTTGATCATCAGTCGGATCTTCTCGGAACGCTTCGATGACTTCCTCGCCGATTTTCATCGGCAACACCCGCGGGTCGATCTGGAAGTCGACGTAATGACCAGTTCCGACATCGTCAGCGCCTTGCAGGAAAAGACCGCCACCCTTGGCCTGAGTCTCAATCGCCGCCCGCAACCGCGCCTGGAACAGCGGCTGTTCCTGCGTCAGCGCTATGCTTTTTTCTGTGGCAAGCACCATGCACTGTTCGGCCAGCAGAACGTCGCGGAAGGGGATTTGCAGCGGGAGAACTTCGTCAGTTTCACCAGCGATCAAATCGGCGGCATGCTCTCGCCGTTGACGATTTTTCGTGATCAGCAAGGCTTCAGCGGACGGATCGTCGCCGCGTCACCGAACCTGGAAGAAGTCCGGCGACTGGTGATCGCCGGGTACGGCATCGGCTGTCTGCCCGAGCATGTGGTGGCGGCTGACGTCGACGCCGGATTGCTCTGGCGCCTGCCGCCCCACGAAGGAATTGCCGATGTGGACATTCATTTGCTGTGGAACCGCGAGCAGCGCATGAGCCGGGCCGAGACGATGTTCATCGAGAGCCTGCAACGCTGCCTGACGGCCTAAACGCGCAAGACCTGCGCCACCGGCTCACCGGCACGCAAGCGCTCCAATAAACGCGGCTCGGCGCGATCGGAGGCCAAGGCCAGTTCGATGACGCCGGCTGCTGTTTGCTGATCCAGAAACAGCACACCGTTGTCATCCGCCAGCACTAGATCCCCCGGATGTACCGTGACACCGGCACAGTGAATCGGTTGATTGATCTGGCTGTCGCCACGGCCATGCAGCTTGGTGGTCAGCAGGCTGGTGCCGCGAGCGAAGACCGGCAGCCCGGCCTCGCGTAACTCCAGCAGGTCCGTCACCACGCCATCCACCACGATGCCCACCGCCCCCGCGCAACGCGCCGCGCAACTGGTGACCGCGCCCACCGGCGCGTGCTGCCAGTCGCCACCGGTGTCGATCACCAATACATCACCGGGCCGGATCAGCGCCAATGCCTGGTTGACCGCGATAGCATCGGCGCCCACCAGTTTCAGGGTCAACGCGCGGCCGACCAGTTTCACATTGGGCACCATGGCCCGCAGTTGCGAGTCGGCAAAACCCTCCTCCAAAAAATGCCCGAGGGTTGGAAAGCTCACTGCGTTGAGCTGCTCGATCAGCTGTGATTCATCCATTTTTCGACTCCTTCGTAATCAATTCGGCGACGCAATCGATTTCCAACGAAACGCCCCACAGAGCCACGCAGACCGTGGTGCGGGCCGGCGGCGCATGGCCGAGGAGTTCGCGATACACCGCGTTGAACGGCTCCAGTTGCGCGGGATCTGTCAGGTAGGCGTTGACCTTGATCACGTGGCTGAAATCGGAGCCGGCTTCTATCAGGATCGCTTCCAGATTGCGCAAGGTTTGCCGCACTTGTTCGGTGAAATGGGCCGGTTGGTCTTCGAGCCCGGACTGGGCCGGAATCTGCCCGGCGGTGAACACCAGATGTCCACTGACCACCGCTTGGGAGTAAGGGCCGACCGGGCCGATGAAGCCCGGGGCTGACTGGATTCTGCGCATGCTGTTGAACTCCATTGATCAGGCGGTGGCCGATTTGAAAGGTTTGCCAAGGGCTGGATCGCCGGCCGGAACGGCCGTCGGGATTTCGCTGATGTCTCTCTTGAAGGTTTCGGTCAGCAGCAACAGTGCGATCAGGGAAATCAACGCCGCGCCGATCATGTACCAGGCGACCGAAGAACCTTGGCCGGTGGCCGCCAGCAATGCAGTGGTGACAATAGGCGTCGCCGCACTGCCGAGCAGACCGGACAACATGTAGCTGATCGACAACCCGGAATAACGCACCCGCGTGCCGAACAGCTCGGCGAGGAAGGTCGCGATCGGCCCGTAGTTGGCGGCGAACGCGGTCATCAACAGCAGGTAACCGAAGATCACCAGCGACAGCTCTTTGGTGTCCATCAACCAGAACAACGGGAACGCCACCAGGGCTTCGGCCACGATGCCGGCGACGATGATCGGCTTGCGTCCGTAGCGGTCCGACAATGCGCCGAACACCGGCAACATGACGATGCACCAGGCGCAGGACAGCAACACCACGCCGAGCATCACGCTGCGGCTGAACCCGAGATTCTGCGTGCCGTACGTCAGGCCGAACGCAACGATGATGTTGAACGATGCGCCGGTCGACATGGTGGCGATGCCGCCCAGCACCACTTGCTTCCAGTACTTGCGAAACACTTCCGCGAGCGGCATCTTCACCTGCACCTCGGCTTCCTTGACCTTGTTGAAGGCTGGGGTTTCGGCGATGTTCAGACGAATATACAAACCCACGGCAATCAGCAGAACGCTGGCCAGGAACGGGATACGCCAGCCCCAGGCCAACAAGTCTTCCGGCGACAACCACGCCGCAATCACCAAAAAGGCCAGGTTGGCAATCATGGTCCCGGCCGGGACGCCAATCTGCACCCAGGAACCGTACAAACCACGCTTGTTGGCCGGCGCATGTTCCACCGCCATCAACACCGCCCCGCCCCACTCTCCGCCCAGTGCCAGGCCTTGAATCACCCTCAGCAATAACAACAGGATCGGCGCCCAGATACCAATGGCTGCGTAGTTCGGCAATAACCCGATGGCGAAAGTAGCGGCACCCATGGTCAACAGCGAAACCAACAACATCGACTTGCGCCCTAACCGGTCACCGAAATGACCGAACAGGGCCGCGCCGACAATCCGGGCCAGATACGCCGAAGCAAATGTACCGAAAGCCAGCAATGTTCCGATCAACGGATCGAAGTCCGGAAAGAACACTTTGTTGAACACCAGCGCCGAAGCCGTGGCGAACACAAACAGGTCGTACCATTCCACCGTGGTGCCGATGACACTGGCCACGGCTACTTTCTTCATGCTGATTTCCGTTTGCGCAGGTGCACCGGACTTTTCTACAGACGATAGATCGCTCATCACTGTCTCCAGGAATTCTTCTAGAACTCGTTTATTTAATTGTTTTGACTGGCAGTAATACGTTCGAGGGTGAGGGATTGTTGTTATATCTCGCCCAACTTAGTGGGCGAGTTTGCAAGGCACTTTCTTATTAATAACCCAGTGTTCTGTCGGCGCAATTCAATAACGATTCACCGGCATTTAAACGGCGAAAGTTCTCCGCTACTTGCTCGGCAATACAGTCGTGGGAAGCGGCAGAGGCCATGTGCGGTGTGAGGGTGACGCCGGGCATTGTCCAGAGACGATGATCGACCGGCAGCGGTTCCTGTTCGAAAACATCCAGTAAAGCACCGCGAAGTTTTCCTCGGCTGAGGGCGTGTTCCAGGTCATCGATATTCAGATGCCCGCCGCGACCACAATTGACCAGCGCTGCGCCATTCGCCAATCGTTCGAACGTGGCATTGCCGAGGATGCCGCGGGTTTCACTGGTCAGCGGCAGCAGGTTGATCAGCAACTCCAGTCCGTCGAGAAACGGGTTCAGATTCTGCGCGCCGGCGAACGTCTGCACACCCGGCAAGTCTTTGCTGCGACGTGCCCAGCCACGGACGTCGTAACCCGCTGCGGCCAGATCCTGGGCGATGGCGCTGCCCAAAGAACCGAGGCCCATCACACCGACCTTGAACTGCCCCGCAGCCCGTTGCAGCGGCCGTTCCCAACGCTGTCCCTGTTGCTGCGTCAGTACTTGGTCGAAGCCGCGATGGTAGTGAATCACCGCCCAGCGCACGTACTCGGTCATGCCCTGGCGGTGGCCGGGATCGACCACTCGGCACACCGGCAAGTCTGGGCACAACGGGTCATGATCGAGATGATCAATCCCCGCCGCCACCGAGTGAATCACTTGCAGGTTCGGCAACGCCGCAAGGCTGCCGGGCAAGGGAAACCAGCACGCAGCAATCTGCGCATTCCTCGCCTGCGGATCATCGGCCAGCACGGTAGTGAGCTGCGGCGCACTGCGGGCAAACGCAGCCTGCAGTTGTTTGAGCAGCAGGTTGTCGCGAGACAGCAAAACCACGGTATTAATGACGGTTTTCAAGATAAGTAGGACTCGCGCTGGGATTCGATCAGGGTTAAAGCGGCCTCCCAGGCCAGGTCGATGATGTTGTCCTGTTCATCGCGGTCAAACTGTTCGGCGGTGTGCGCACAGACTTCCGGGGACGGGTAATGCAGTTCCGAACCACCGGCCAGGGCCGCAACCTGCGCCTGGCAGGCACGCTCCAGAAAATGGATTTCCTGGAACGCCTGGGCCACACCCGAGCCGCCGACCAATAACCCGTGATTGCGCAGAATCATCGCCCGGTGTGGCCCTAGGTCAGCAATCAAACGCTCGCGCTCATCCAGCGACAGGGCGATGCCCTCATAGGTGTGATACGCCAACTTCCCATAGAACTTCAACGCGTGCTGACTGATCGGCAACAAGCCTTGCTTCTGCGCGGCCACCGCCATGCCGGCGGCCGTGTGGGTGTGGATCACGCAGTTGAGGTCCGGGCGGGCCATGTGGATTGCGGAATGGATGACGAAGCCTGCGCCATTGACTCGATGACCTGCGTAAGTCGGGTCGACGACACGTCCTTCCTGATCGATGCGCACCAGATCCGAGGCGCGCATGCGGTCGAAAATCACCCCGTAGCGATTGATCAGAAAATGATGCTCGGGCCCCGGAATCCGCAGGGTGATGTGGGTGTCGATCAGGTCAGTCATGCGAAAGTGCGCGACCAGGCGATACAGCGCCGCCAGCTCGCATCGGGCTTGCCATTCAACCGGGTCGATGTGTGCGGGTTTACTCACGAATACACCTCTTTAGCAGCGTGGGTGACGACCGGGTTGGCGCGCAGGCGGGCCAGGCCGCAAACACCGATCAGGGACAGGGCCGAGAGCAAGGTGAAGAACACCGCCAGCGGCAACCATTGTCCGGAAAACTTGCTGGCCAGCAGCGTGCCGATCAGCGGCGTGGTGCCGCCGGCCAGCGCGCAACTCAACTGGTAAGCGATGGAAATGCCTGAATAGCGCAGGTGCACCGGGAACGCCTGGGTCATGTAACCGGCGATCACCGCGTACAGCGCCGAGAGGATCACGACCGCGAGGGCGATGCCGATGGTCATCAGGACGATGTTCTGCGTGCCCACCAGCAAGAACATCGGGTACGGCGTGACCATGCACAACAATGCGACAAGCTTGAGAAAGCGTCCTTCGCCGATGCGTTCGGCGAGCAGCGCGGAGAGCGGTTGCGAGAGCAACTGAATGACGGTCACCAGGAACAGGCAATCGAGAATCGTCGAACGCGGGATGCCCTGATACTGAGTGACGTAAGTGATCATGAAGGTGTTGGTGAAAAAGAACCCGGCCGAACCGATGGTCACAGCGGCGGCGGCAAACAGGATCTGCCGCCAGCAGGTGCGGATCACGTCCTTCACCGGGTACTTGGCGGTCTCGTTGTTGTCCCGGGCCTTGGCGAATTCCGGCGACTCATGGACCCCGGAACGGATCATCAAGCCGACCATCATCAGCACACCACTGGCGAGAAACGGCAGACGCCAGCCCCAGGCGAGGAAGTCTTCCGGCTCAAGGGAGGTCACCAGGCGAAAGGCAATCAAGGCGAGCAACAAACCGGCCGGACTGCCGAGCTGGGCAAAAGACGCGTAGAAGGTTTTGCGCTTGGCCGGTGCGTGTTCGCTGGCCATCAACACGGCACCGCCCCACTCGCCTCCGACCGAAATACCCTGGATCAAACGCAACACGATCAGACCGATCGGTGCCCAGATGCCGACACTGGCGTAGCTGGGCAACAGACCGATACCGGCAGTCGCCACGCCCATCAGGGCCATGGTCACCAGCAACATTTTTTTGCGGCCCAGGCGATCACCCAGGTGCCCGAATACCATGCCGGCCATGGGACGGGCGATGAAGCCGACGGCGAAACTGCCGAAGGCTGCCAAGGTGCTCATCACCGGGTCGCTGCTAGGGAAGAACACTTGCCCAAGCACCAACGCCGCCGCCGTGGCGTAAATGTAGAAGTCGTAGAACTCGATGGTCGTGCCAATGAAGGCTGCGGCCGCGGCTCGACGCGGTTGAGGGGTAGTGTGCATGCAAGGACCCTGTGTATTTATAGTTTTGGGCAGGTGCTGAAGGCTGGTGACGGTTTGCACTCTGTGGCGCTTGTGGGCTTTATCGCTTCCATGCCAGGATTAGTCAATTTTCAAATTCTTATCTTTACTATTAGCCCTGCTACTACATGGAACCCTATGCCCTCCACTACCAACCCGTGGGTCGGTCGCCGCTTTCTCAATGACCGCCTCGACTGGAACCTGTTGCGCACCTATCTGGTGATCGGCCAGGAAGGCAGCATGAGCCGCGCAGCTGCACGCTTGCACATCACGCAGTCGGCCGTCAGCCAGGCGCTGAAACGGCTGGAAGAACAGTTGGAATGTGTGTTGATTGCCCGGAGCGGGCGGCGGTTTGATCTGACGGAAACCGGCGAAGAAGTCCTGCGCATTGCAGCGGATATCTATGGGGATATTTCTCGCTTGGGCACGGTGGTGGAAAGTCGTCACGACGACGTCGTCGGCAAGATTCGCATCCTCACCGTCAGCGGCGTGCAAGCGCGGCACTACGATGAGTTCCTCGCTGACTTCCATGAAACCCACCCGAAAATCGAGTTTGAAGTGGAAGTCATGGGCAGCTCGAACATCATCAGTTCGCTGCTGCAAAAGACCGCGACCATTGGCGTTGGCCTGTGCCGTTTACCGCAACCGCGACTGGAGCAACGCGTGCTGTTTCGCGAGCGTTATGCGTACTTTTGTGGACAGCGGCATCGGTTGTTTGGACAGGAGAATTTGACGCTGGAACAGCTCGCCGCAGAGAACTTCGTGAGCTTCACCAGCGACCAGCTCGGCGGCAACCTTTCACCGCTGACACTGTTCCGCGACCAGCAAGGCTTTACTGGCAAGATCGTCGCTTCATCGACGAGTTTTGAAGAGATTTATCGCTTGATCTGCGCAGGGTTCGGTATTGGCTGCCTGCCCACGCATTTGGTGCGGCGGGATGTCGAGCAAGGTTTGCTCTGGCGTTTGCCGCCGGAAGACGGGGTGGTGGATTTCGATATCCAGCTGCTGTGGAATCGCGAGCAGAAGATGAGTCAGGCCGAAACCGTATTCCTCGAAAGCTTCCAGCACATGCTCAGTATTCGTGAGCCTGTGCTGTGAAGCGTTGATCGTTTAGACGTGAGGGGCGCCAGGCACTTTGCTCGGCGTGGCGTATTGTGGCTTCAAGTGACCGTCCTGATCGAGAAGCCAGGCATCCATGATCTGCCGCACCACAGGGCCGGCGACACGACCACCGGCCTCACCGTTTTCGATCATCACCGAGATGACAATCTTCGGATGTTCCGCCGGGGCGAAACCAACGAACAAGGCGTTGTCGCGGTTACGCTCCAGGGTCTTCGCCCGGTTGTAGCGCTCGCCCTGCTTGATCGCCACCACTTGCGCGGTACCACTCTTGCCGGCGATGCGGTACTGAGCCCCCGCCGCTGCCGCTCGGGCAATCCCGCGGGCATCGTGCATCACCATCTGCATGCCGTGGTTGACCTGTTCCCAATCACGCGGATCTTTCAACAGAATGTTCGGCATCGGATGCTCATCCACCGGTGCTACACCGTCCACGGTCTTGGCCAGGTGCGGTCGATTCCAGACACCTTTGTTGGCGATCAGCGCCGTGGCCTGGGCCAGCTGCAGCGGCGTGACCTGCATGTAGCCCTGACCAATGCCGAGGATCACCGTTTCGCCGGGGAACCATGGCTGCCGGCGCGTGGCGCGCTTCCAGGCCTGGGACGGCATCAGACCGGCAGACTCTTCGAACATGTCCAGCGAGACCTTCTCGCCAAGACCAAACATGGCCATGTAATCGTGCAGGCGATCGATCCCCAGTTTATGAGCGAGATCGTAGAAGTAGGTGTCGTTGGAGCGCATGATCGCCGCGTCCATGTCCACCCAGCCGTCGCCACTGTGGTTCCAGTTGCGGTACTTGTGATCGTAGTCGGGTAATTGGTAATAACCCGGATCGAAGACGCGGGTCTGTGGGGTCACCACGCCGGCGTCGAGACCGGCAATCGCCACTTCAGGCTTGATGGTCGAGCCCGGCGCATAGAGGCCGCGCAGCACACGGTTAAACAATGGTCGATCGATGGAGTCGTGCAGCGCCGCGTACTCTTTGAAGCTGATGCCGGTGACAAACAGATTCGGGTCGAAACTTGGCTTGCTGACCATGGCCAGCACCTCACCCGTCGACGGATCGAGAGCGACCACGGAACCACGCCGATCACCCAAGGCGTCCTCAGCGGCCTGCTGCAGTTTGACGTCCAGGCTCAGTACGATGTTCTTGCCGGGAATCGGATCGGTGTGTTTGAGCACCCGCAGCACGCGGCCCTGGGCGTTGGTTTCGACTTCTTCGTAGCCGACGTGGCCGTGCAGCTCGGACTCGTAGAATTTTTCAATGCCGGTCTTGCCGATGGATTGGGCGCCACGGTATTCCACCGTATCGAGGGCTTTGGATTCTTTCTCGTTGATACGACCGACGTAGCCAATGGAATGGGCGAAATGCGCGCCCATCGGATAATGGCGAACGAACTGTGGTTCGACATCGATGCCGGGCAGACGGAACTCATTGACCGCCAGTACCGCAATCTGTTCTTCGCTCAATTCATAGAACAGGGTGACCGGCACGAACGGGTGCCGCGCCTGTTTCATGGCCTTGTCGAACAGCGCGCGGTCTTCGGCGGGCAGATGCAGGAGGTTGATCACCTCATCCAGCTCTTCATTTACATCGGATGCGCGTTCGCGGGTGATGGTCAAGTTGAAGCTGGGCCGGTTATCCGCCAGGACCACGCCATTGCGGTCATAGATCAAACCGCGGGTGGGTGTGATTGGCAGGACGTGGACTCGGTTGTTTTCGGAGATGGTCGAGTGGTAATCGAACTCGACCACCTGAAGAACATACAGGCGCACCACCAGCGCGCAGGTAATGGCGACCACGAACAAGGCGCAGGCCATCAGTCTTTTGTTGACCAGGCGCGTCTCTTTTTCGGGGTCCTTGATCGGTATCGGTTGGGGCATTTCTGCGGCAGCTCTTTGACTAAAAAGGAGGGCGCCGATCCGTGGGCATGAAATCAATCCGTAAAAAATCGAGCTGCACCATACCAAAATCTGGGCGGTCACTTTAGCGCGATTTCCTCGAATGGGCTGACTCGTGCGCATTACTCAAGATTGATATTCCCATTCATGCATTTTTCTTGCGGGTATGCCTCTAGATACTGGGTGTATGTCATTCCGTTTGGGAGTTTTTTCATGCATCCACGATTTCAACGATTACTCCGCTTGAGTGGGTTTTCCATTGGGCTGGAATTGCCGCTGGATAACGATTGGTCTAGCAATGGTCAACAACTACGATTGGCCGAGAATCGGCCTTTTGGTGTTCCCAATTTGAAGCAGCATGCTGCCATGGCACGTCTGGCTGACAAGGCAGGTTTCGGCGCGCTGTGGGTTCGCGACGTACCGGTTTACGACCCCAACTTTGGTGATGCCGCACAAGTGTTCGAAACCTTTTCCTACCTTGGCTACCTGGCGGGAATCACGGAAAACATCATGCTGGGTACAGCGGCAGTGGTATTGCCCTTGCGCCAGCCCTGGCTAACGCTCAAGGCGGCTAACAGTGTCGATGAGTTGAGTGATGGACGTCTGCTCCTGGGTGTCGCCAGTGGCGACCGACCAATGGAATATCCGTTGTTTGGCGTGGACTACGATCAACGCGGGGAGATCTTCCGCGATACGGTTGAGTTGTTGCGTAGCCAAGGTGAAGGGCGACTGCCTGAAGGTGCCCAATTGCTTCCGAAGCCTGATCAGCCGGTGCCATTGCTGGTTGCAGGGCTTGGTCAGCAATCTCCTGCGTGGATCGGTGAGCACATGGATGGATGGCTCGCCTACCCTGGCATTCCGGACGAACATCGCCGCAGAGTGGGATTGTGGCGGGAGGTGGGAGGTAACAAACCCTATATCAGCTTCGTGCACCTGGACTTGGCGAGCAATCCCCACGCTCCGATGCGACGTGTGCGTTTCGGCGGCAGTTGTGGACGCCTGGCGTTAATCGACGAGCTTCAAGCGCTGCGTGAGGCCGGCGTGCAGCATGTTGGTTTGCATCTACGTCGAAGCGAACGACCGGTTGCTGAGGTTATTGAAGAGATTGCCGAACACGTTTTGCCGAGGTTTCTTTAACGAAGCTGCTGGGAACAAGGGGTAGCCATTCGGCTGTCCCTTTTTACGCCACTTTTCTGCAGGCAAAACAAAACCCCTACCTGCATACGCAGATAGGGGTTTCGGAATTTAATCTTGACGATGACCTACTCTCACATGGGGAAACCCCACACTACCATCGGCGATGCATCGTTTCACTGCTGAGTTCGGGATGGGATCAGGTGGTTCCAATGCTCTATGGTCGTCAAGAAATTCGGGAGCCAGGTCGTGGGCCTTTGCAGGTTCACGCTCCAGCGAATGGGTATGCGATAGTTTGTGTGTTTGTTTCTCGAACTTTCGGTTCGTTTCGTCTTCACACACCGCAATCTGGTGCCCTTTCAGGCCAACAAATTGCTTGGGTGTTATATGGTCAAGCCTCACGGGCAATTAGTATTGGTTAGCTCAACGCCTCACAGCGCTTACACACCCAACCTATCAACGTCGTAGTCTTCGACGGCCCTTCAGGGGACTCAAGGTCCCAGTGAGATCTCATCTTGAGGCTAGTTTCCCGCTTAGATGCTTTCAGCGGTTATCTATTCCGAACATAGCTACCCGGCAATGCCACTGGCGTGACAACCGGAACACCAGAGGTTCGTCCACTCCGGTCCTCTCGTACTAGGAGCAGCCCCTCTCAAATCTCAAACGTCCACGGCAGATAGGGACCGAACTGTCTCACGACGTTCTAAACCCAGCTCGCGTACCACTTTAAATGGCGAACAGCCATACCCTTGGGACCGGCTTCAGCCCCAGGATGTGATGAGCCGACATCGAGGTGCCAAACACCGCCGTCGATATGAACTCTTGGGCGGTATCAGCCTGTTATCCCCGGAGTACCTTTTATCCGTTGAGCGATGGCCCTTCCATACAGAACCACCGGATCACTAAGACCTACTTTCGTACCTGCTCGACGTGTCTGTCTCGCAGTCAAGCGCGCTTTTGCCTTTATACTCTACGACCGATTTCCGACCGGTCTGAGCGCACCTTCGTACTCCTCCGTTACTCTTTAGGAGGAGACCGCCCCAGTCAAACTACCCACCATACACTGTCCTCGATCCGGATAACGGACCTGAGTTAGAACCTCAAAGTTGCCAGGGTGGTATTTCAAGGTTGGCTCCACGCGAACTGGCGTCCACGCTTCAAAGCCTCCCACCTATCCTACACAAGCAAATTCAAAGTCCAGTGCAAAGCTATAGTAAAGGTTCACGGGGTCTTTCCGTCTAGCCGCGGATACACTGCATCTTCACAGCGATTTCAATTTCACTGAGTCTCGGGTGGAGACAGCGCCGCCATCGTTACGCCATTCGTGCAGGTCGGAACTTACCCGACAAGGAATTTCGCTACCTTAGGACCGTTATAGTTACGGCCGCCGTTTACCGGGGCTTCGATCAAGAGCTTCGCGTTAGCTAACCCCATCAATTAACCTTCCGGCACCGGGCAGGCGTCACACCCTATACGTCCACTTTCGTGTTTGCAGAGTGCTGTGTTTTTAATAAACAGTCGCAGCGGCCTGGTATCTTCGACCGGCATGAGCTTACGGAGCAAGTCCTTCACCCTCACCGGCGCACCTTCTCCCGAAGTTACGGTGCCATTTTGCCTAGTTCCTTCACCCGAGTTCTCTCAAGCGCCTTGGTATTCTCTACCCAACCACCTGTGTCGGTTTGGGGTACGGTTCCTGGTTACCTGAAGCTTAGAAGCTTTTCTTGGAAGCATGGCATCAACCACTTCGTGTTCTAAAAGAACACTCGTCATCAGCTCTCGGCCTTAGAATCCCGGATTTACCTAAGATTCCAGCCTACCACCTTAAACTTGGACAACCAACGCCAAGCTGGCCTAGCCTTCTCCGTCCCTCCATCGCAATAACCAGAAGTACAGGAATATTAACCTGTTTTCCATCGACTACGCTTTTCAGCCTCGCCTTAGGGACCGACTAACCCTGCGTCGATTAACGTTGCGCAGGAAACCTTGGTCTTTCGGCGTGGGTGTTTTTCACACCCATTGTCGTTACTCATGTCAGCATTCGCA
>NZ_CP166799.1:4532500-6498809 GCF_059716075.1 Pseudomonas sp. LBUM1657
TTGCTCCCCACGCTTTCGCACCTCAGTGTCAGTATCAGTCCAGGTGGTCGCCTTCGCCACTGGTGTTCCTTCCTATATCTACGCATTTCACCGCTACACAGGAAATTCCACCACCCTCTACCATACTCTAGCTCGACAGTTTTGAATGCAGTTCCCAGGTTGAGCCCGGGGATTTCACATCCAACTTAACGAACCACCTACGCGCGCTTTACGCCCAGTAATTCCGATTAACGCTTGCACCCTCTGTATTACCGCGGCTGCTGGCACAGAGTTAGCCGGTGCTTATTCTGTCGGTAACGTCAAAACAGATACGTATTAGGTAACTGCCCTTCCTCCCAACTTAAAGTGCTTTACAATCCGAAGACCTTCTTCACACACGCGGCATGGCTGGATCAGGCTTTCGCCCATTGTCCAATATTCCCCACTGCTGCCTCCCGTAGGAGTCTGGACCGTGTCTCAGTTCCAGTGTGACTGATCATCCTCTCAGACCAGTTACGGATCGTCGCCTTGGTGAGCCATTACCTCACCAACTAGCTAATCCGACCTAGGCTCATCTGATAGCGCAAGGCCCGAAGGTCCCCTGCTTTCTCCCGTAGGACGTATGCGGTATTAGCGTCCGTTTCCGAGCGTTATCCCCCACTACCAGGCAGATTCCTAGGCATTACTCACCCGTCCGCCGCTCGCCACCAGGTACAAGTACCCGTGCTGCCGCTCGACTTGCATGTGTTAGGCCTGCCGCCAGCGTTCAATCTGAGCCATGATCAAACTCTTCAGTTCAAACATCTTTGGGTTTTTAAGAAACCCTAAACTTGGCTCAGCAATCGTTGGCTACATCTTTGATTTCTCGCGGAGTAACTTGTGATGCTGATAATCTTGTTGACTATCAGTCTGACTCCACAAGCACCCACACGAATTGCTTGATTCAGTTGTTAAAGAGCGGTTGGTTAAGATCTTTCGTCTCAACCGAGGCGCGCATTCTACAGCAGCCTCTGTTGCTGTCAAGCGGTTATTTTCCGAAGTTTTCAAAGTTTCCTCTGCAACTTCAACCACTTGCGCTTTCGATCTCTCGTTAGCGGGAGGCGAATTCTACAGCGTTACTCGCTGCTGTCAACACCTCTTTTTCACCGCTGTCGACCGAGAAGATCGAACCGTCAAAAGAGCCACACAACCCTGCCCTTTCAACTCCTTCCAGGCTTCGATGACCTGAAGCAACTCGCTGTCGAAAACTGCGCAACTCTTTGTTTACCAAGGAGTTTTCCGTTTCGACTGCGCCGGAAGTGGGGCGAATTATAGACGTCCAGAATCTGCCGTCAACCGTTAATTACACCTTTCTATCAAGATGCTCAAAAACACTGCTTATATATAGACGGACCGGTAGCGATTGCGCAGTATATTGCCCAACACATAGAACGACGCTCTCGCTTCCTACTTTGGATGATGCCACGCAATGAATGACCAGCCTCGCAGTCTTGCCTCAACCCTGTTCTCGGTTGGCCTGCTATTAATAGCCATGGCATCGATCCAGTCGGGAGCCTCCCTGGCCAAAAGCATGTTCCCTGTCATTGGCGCTCAGGGAACGACCACCCTGCGCCTGATCTTCGCCAGCGTGATCATGGTGCTGCTACTGCGCCCATGGCGGGCGAAACTCACTGCTAAATCCCTGCGCACTGTCATCGTCTACGGGATGGCGCTGGGCGGCATGAACTTCCTCTTTTATATGTCGTTGCAGACAGTACCTCTAGGTATCGCAGTAGCGCTGGAGTTCACCGGACCACTGGCGGTCGCAATCTATGCCTCACGTCGCGCGATCGACTTTCTTTGGATAGCCCTGGCCGCCGCAGGTTTGCTGCTGTTAATACCTATAGGAACTGCGGCCGCGGGAATCGATCTGGTAGGCGCCGGCTATGCTTTGGGCGCAGGGGTCTGCTGGGCGCTGTACATCCTGTTCGGCCAAAAGGCCGGTGCCGACAATGGCGTGCAGACCGCAGCACTGGGGGTGATGATTGCCGCTTTGTTCGTAGCCCCTATCGGCATTGTCCATGCTGGCGCTGCACTGCTGACTCCATCTCTGATCCCAGTGGCCATCGGTGTCGCCCTTCTCTCCACCGCGCTGCCCTACACGCTGGAGATGGTCGCCCTCACCCGAATGCCGGCCCGGACCTTCGGCACGCTGATGAGCATTGAACCTGCGATCGGCGCACTGTCCGGCCTGTTGTTCCTCCAGGAATACCTCACGCTGTCACAGTGGATGGCCATCATGTGCATCATTCTGGCTTCCGTCGGCGCGACCATGACCATGGGGAGTAACGCAAAGCCTGCGGTCGCGGCGGATTGAGACAGGATTTGACGCGGGTCTGGTATTTGCCGCTCAATTAGGCCATGTTTAGGCCCGTAACCCAGTGTCAGTCATGGACTTTTCAAGGTAGGGATATAAAACGCTTCAAGCGAAAGCGAATACAGCCTAACCCGGGCGCAAGATCCGGGGACGCTATTAAGGACAGCAATGAAACGAATTTTGATACTGATCGCCGTACTTGCAGTTGCGGGTTGCGCGGCGACATCGGAAACTCATGTCAAACGCAACAAGAAAGGACTTCATATCAACTGTTCCGGGCTTTCGTCATCCTGGGACAAATGCTACACCAGCGCCGCCAACTCTTGCGCACCCAAGGGGTACAAGGTTATTGCCAAATCGGGGGATAGCGTGGAAGAACCCGGTGATTACCCGTTCGGCCTCAACCCCGCCGGCTATACCAGCCGCAGCATGATCGTCATCTGCAAATAGGTTGATGCCGCCTTGTCAGGTTCTAGGACCTGCGATCTGGCGGCCAATCTCATCGTAACTGGACTTCAGCACCCGCCGCTGGAGGTCTGGCGTAGCCAGCATCCGCGCCACCACCAATGCACCGATGCATTGCGACAGAATCGCCCAGGCCAGGCTGTCACTTTCCAGAACCTGCGCCCAACTCTCCTGAAGCCGACAAATCCAGTTCTCCGCCTGCTGGCGAATCAGGATATCTGAACGGGCAATTTCTGCTCCCAAGGCCGGCAGAGCACAACCGGATTCCGGGTGCTCGACATGAGCCATAGTCAGGTAATGCTTCAGACAACGCTCAAGCTTGCCTCGGTCCTGGTCGGCTCCCAGACGGGCCAGGCTTTGACACAACTCACGCTCGACGATTGAAGCGAACAGTTCGTCCTTCGACGAAAAGTGACTGTAAAACGCCCCGCCACTCAAGCCAATCGCCTTCATCAAGCCGTCGACACCGACGGTAGAAAATCCAGACTTCTTGGCCGACACCGCGCTGCTTTCCAGCAGTTTTTCTTTGGTTTCCAGCTTGTGATTGGCCGAGTAACGCATTGCCTTGCCCTCAGGTTGATTGCCTTGACGCTAGTCGAATCGTAGCATAACGTTCGTTCAGTTAACGATCGTTTAGCAAAAGGACCCTACCCATGAATAACAAGAAGGTCGTACTGGTTGTCGGCGCGGGTGATGCCACCGGCGGCGCCATCGCAAAACGTTTTGCCCAAGAAGGCTTCGTCGCATGCGTCACCCGGCGCAGCGCGGACAAACTCCAGCCGCTGGTGGATGCCATCAAGGCCAATGGCGGTGAAGCTCACGGCTTTGCCTGTGATGCGCGCAAGGAAGACGACGTGATTGCATTGGTCGAGCAGATCGAAAGCCAGATCGGCCCCATCGAAGCGTTCGTCTTCAACATCGGTGCCAACGTGCCGTGCAGCATTCTCGAAGAAACCGCCCGCAAGTATTTCAAGATCTGGGAAATGGCCTGTTTTTCAGGATTTCTCAATGCCCGAGAAGTAGCCAAGCGCATGGCCAAGCGTCAACGGGGCACCATCCTGTTCACCGGGGCCACCGCCGGCATGCGTGGTGCAGCAGGGTTTGCGGCATTCGCCGGCGCCAAGCACGGGATTCGGGCGCTGGCACAAAGCATGGCTCGCGAACTGGGCCCCATGAACATTCACGTTGCCCATGTGGTAGTGGACGGCGCCATTGATACCGATTTTATCCGCGACAGTTTCCCCGAAAAGTACGCGACCAAGGACCAGGACGGCATCCTCAATCCCGAGCACATCGCCGAGAATTATTGGTACTTGCACAGCCAGCCCCGCGACGCCTGGACCTTCGAGCTGGACCTGCGCCCCTGGAACGAACGCTGGTAAGCCCTCCCCTATAACAATAAGCAGAGTGCAATAACCATGAGCAAAAGCGTGGAGTTCTTTTTCGACCTCGGCAGCCCCGCCACCTACCTGGCGTACACCCAACTGCCAAAGATTTGCGAGCAGACCGACAGTCAGCTGATCTACGTTCCGATACTGCTGGGCGGCGTATTCAAAGCCACCGGAAACGCTTCCCCGGCGACCATTCCGGCCAAGGGTCGCTACATGTTTCAGGACTTGGACCGCTATGCCAGACGTTACGGCGTGCCGCTGAAATTCAATCCGCATTTCCCTATCAACACCCTGATGCTCATGCGCGCGGTCACGGGCATGCAGTTGCGCCACCCCGATCGTTTTCCAGCGTTTATCCAGTGCCTGTTTAATGCCCTTTGGGTCGAGGGCCGCAGCCTCGACGACCCGGCAACTGTCGCGGCAGTGCTGACACAAAACGGTTTCGATCCCAATGAAGTACTGGCCCTGACCGCCGATGAAGAAGTCAAAGCCACGCTCAAGGACAACACCGAGAAAGCAGTCCAGCGAGCCGTGTTCGGCGCTCCGAGCATGTTTGTCGATAACCAGCTGTTCTTCGGCCAAGATCGGTTGGACTTCGTCCTTGAAGCCCTGAGTTAAATCTCGATGACCAACCGCCCCTGCGCAGCTCCCGAAATGAGCAGCTCATGGGCGGCCTCGGCGGTTTGCAACGTGAACTGCCGAGGGTCGAGAAAGGGTTTGAGTTGGCCCGCTTCGATCAACCGAGCCGCCTCACGAAGAATCTCCCCGTGATGCTCTCGCCCCTTGCCGGTCAGCAATGGCAACAAGGTAAACACACCGGAATATGTCGCCCCACGAAACGAAAGCGGGGCAAGGCTGTGCTGTCCCCAACCAAGGCAACTCACCACATGACCGTCATAAACACGAGCAGCCTTGAACGACGCATCCAGGGTTTCCCCACCCACCGTGTCGTAGACGACGTCGAACCCCTCTCCAGCGGTATGCTCCGCCACGTACTCCTCAACGGAGGATTTGCGGTAATCGATAAACGTCGCACCGAACCCTTCGATGATCGATTGCTGGCCGATTGACCCCGTGGCGAACACCTCGGCACCGAATGCCCGGGCGATTTGCACCGCCACATGACCTACGCCACCCGCCCCACCGTGAATCAGCACTTTCTGCCCCTCCCGCACCCGAACACGGTCCACCAGGCCCTCCCACGCCGTGATCAGTACCAACGGCAACCCCGCCGCCTCACGCATAGTCAGATTGCCCGGTTTGCGCGCCAGCAGTCTTGCATCGACCGCAGCGTATTCCGCCAGCGAACCCTGCGCCCCTCCGATGCCAGTGGCCATGGCATAGACCTCATCACCCGGCCGCCATCCACTGACGCCCTCCCCCAATGCCTCAACAGTTCCGGCCAGATCCAGGCCCAATACCGCCGGCAGCGGTTGTCGCGCATGGGCGGCCTGACCGGAACGGATTTTCCCGTCCAGAGGGTTCACACCACTGGCCTGGATCCTGACCAACACCTGGCCCGCTCCAGGTACAGGTCGTTGAATGGAAGCCAAGCGTAGCGGTGCGTTAGCCGAGTCGACAATCAGAACGCGCATTTCAAGTGGGTCAGTCATTTCGCAATTTCCCGTCAGAGGTGGCTGTAGGATCAATCTTCCGCCAACCCACTCATGTCGATAAGACGCCAAATAGCTATAGTGACCATGCCCATACAGCATCAATGAGGAACCCAGTGGACAAACTCAATGCGATGGCTATCTTCGTCCGGGTAGTGGAGCGCGGCAGCTTTTCTGCGGTTGCCCGGGAATTGCAGACCAGCCAGCCGACTATCAGCAAAGTGCTGAGCGCACTGGAAACCCGGCTGGGTGGAAAGCTGATTGCCCGCAGCACCCGCAAGCTATCCCTGACTGACGAAGGCCAGCGGTACTACAACGAATGCCGACAGATCCTCGCATCAGTGGACGCGGCAGAGCACAGCTTCCAATCCGGCCGGGAAACCATCGCCGGGCATCTGAGAATCGGCTCATCGGTCAGCTTCGGGCGATTGCAGATTGCGCCGCGACTACCGGAATTCCTCAAACGCCATCCCGAGATCGACATCGACCTGCAATTGAGCGATCAGAATCAAGACTTGGTCAGCGAAGGCCTGGATGTCACGTTCAGGATCGGCGAGCTAAATGACAGCGGCTTGATCGCCCGCCGTATCGGCACTACCCACCGGGTGACCGTTGCAGCGCCTGAGTACCTGGCGCAATACGGCCAGCCGCAAACGCCGCAGGCATTGAGCGCGCACAATTGCCTCCTGTTCAACCTGCTGAACAGTCAAAACCTGTGGGTTTACGAGAAAGATGCCAGACGCCATGAAGTGCGGATCAAGGGCAATGCGCAAAGCAACAACTCCGAAGCGATTCGCGAGATGGTGCTGGGGGGATTGGGGATTGCGCTGTCGCCGGTATGGCTATTCAGCGAGGATCTGAAGGCTGGGCGGGTGACGGCGATTTTGCAGGACTACACCCCGCAATCGCTGCCGATTCACGCCGTGTCCCCGGCGAATCGTCGCCAATCCGCCAGGATCAAAGCCTTTGTCGATTACATGAGCCAGGCGCTCGAACAAGCGCCTGAACTGCGGCCGATCAGATAGCGGCGGTTCGAGTGTTCAACCACTCAAGGGCCGCACCGTCGAGCAACGGACTCAAGCGCTCGCGCACCTCGGCGTGGTAGGCGTTGAACCACTGCTTTTCGTCTTCGGTCAGCAGCGACGGTTCCAGGCAGCGAGTGTCGATCGGGCACAGGGTCAGGGTTTCGAACTTCAGGAACTCGCCGAACTCGCTCTTGCCTGCTTCACGGTTCAACACCAGGTTCTCGATTCGCACACCCCAGCGGCCCGGACGATAGGTGCCCGGCTCGATGGAAGTGATCATGCCCGGCTGCATCGCCGTTTGCGGTGCCGCGGCGGCCTGATAGGCGATGACTTGCGGACCTTCGTGAACGTTCAGGAAATAGCCGACGCCATGGCCGGTGCCGTGACCGTAGTCGACACTTTCAGCCCAGATCGGCGCACGGGCAATAGAGTCCAGCAACGGCGACAAAATGCCTTTCGGGAACTGTGCGCGGGACAAGGCAATCACGCCTTTGAGCACGCGGGTGCAATCGCGTTTCTGCTCATCCGTCGGCGTACCGACCGGCACCATCCGCGTGATGTCGGTGGTACCACCCAGGTATTGACCGCCAGAGTCGATCAGCAACAGACCGTCACCCTCAATCACCGCGTGTTCTTCCTCGGTGGCGTGGTAGTGCGGCATTGCGCCATTGGCGTTGAACGCCGCGATGGTGTTGAAGCTCAGCGACACGTAACCCGGACGTCGGGTACGCGCGGCCGTCAGGTGTTCGTCGATGGTCAGTTCAGTGATGCGCTCACGACCCAACGCCGTGTCCAGCCAGGTGAAGAACTCGCACAGTGCCGCGCCGTCCTGCTCCATGGCCTGACGAATGTGCTCGGCATCGGCCAGGCTTTTCTGCGATTTGGCCAGGGTCGTCGGGTTCAAACCTTCGACCAGTTTCACGCCACTGTTCAGGTTATCCAGCAGACCGGCAGTCACTCGCGCCGGATCGACTTGCAGGCTCGCGCCGCTCGGCACGGCGCGCAAGGCATCGGCCACTTCGCTGTAATCGCGCAGGGTCACGCCATCCTGCTCAAGGATTGCGCGTAATTCGGCATCAACTTTGCTCAGAGCCACGAACAAGGTGGCCCGCTGCTGGCTGATCAAGGCGAAAGAGACGAACACCGGATTGAACGACACATCGCCGCCGCGCAGGTTGAACAGCCAGGCGATGTCGTCGAGGGTGGCGATGAAATGCCAGTCAGCCCCGCGCTCTTTCAAGACTTCACGCAACTTGGCGAGTTTTTCGCCACGGCTGACGGTCGCTTGCGGCGGCAGGTGTTGATAGATTGGCTCGTTTGGCAGCGTCGGACGGTCGCTCCAGACTTCGTTCAACAGGTCGATGTCGGTACGCAGGCGTGCGCCTCGCTCTTCGAGTTTGCCACCCAAAGTACGCGCCGAGGCAACAGCCATCACCGCACCATCCACCGCGACGACACCACCTTCCGGGGTTTGCTCCGCCAGCCAATCCAGCGGGCCGGGTTGACCCGGTTGCAACTTGACCAGTTCGATACCGCTGCCCTTGAGTTCCTTGCTGGCTTGTTCCCAGTAACGACTGTCGGCCCAGACGCCGGCAAAGTCCGGCGTCACGATCAGCGTGCCGACCGAGCCATGGAAGCCCGACAGCCATTGCCGCCCTTGCCAGTAACCCGGCAGATATTCCGACAGGTGCGGGTCGGCCGACGGCACCAGCAGGGCATGAATGCCCTCCCGGCTCATCAGCTCGCGGGTTTGCGCCAGGCGCTCGGGCACCGATCCATTGATCGAAAGCTGCGTACTCATCGTGTCTCCTGCTAACCACTTCATCATTATTGTTGAGTGCCGATCAACGCCGGCGCTTTAAAGCGCTACTGCCAGAATGCCGGAGCACTGGCGCAGGCCGTTTTAATCATTTGCACTGCTTGGTCGATATCCTGCTCGGTGGTGAAACGCCCCAGGCTCAAGCGAATGGTGCGGCTCGCCGAGCGGGCATCGTGCCCCAGGGCCAGCAGCACGTGGGATGGAGCATTGCTGGCGGAGTTGCAGGCCGAAGTCGCGGAAAACGCGATCGAATGGCTCAACGCTGCGGAATTGAACTCGCCCTCGTCGAAGGTCAGGCTCAGGGTATGGGGAATGCGCTGGGACGGGCTGCCATTGAGGCGAACGCCGGGGATGCTCAGCAATTGTTCGAGCAACCGTTCACGCAGACGCACGATCGTGGCTTTTTCTTCATCGAACAATGTCGCCGCCAACGCGAACGCCACGCCCATGGCGGCAATCTGGTGCGTCGCCAGGGTGCCGGAACGCAAACCGCCCTCGTGGCCGCCACCGTGAATCTGCGCCTGCAAACGCTGTTGCGCGCGAGGGCCAACGTACAACGCACCGATGCCTTTGGGACCGTAGATTTTGTGCGCCGAGAAGGACATCAGATCCACCGGCCACCGGCCCAGGTCGATCGCCACTTTACCCGCGCCCTGAGCCGCGTCGACATGGAACAGCGCATCGCGATCACGCACCACCTGGCCGATAGCCGGGATGTCATTGACGGTGCCCAGTTCGTTGTTGACCAGCATCAGCGACACCAGAAAGGTGTCCTCGCGCATCGCCTCGCTGACGGCTTGCGGGGTGATCAGACCTTGCGCATCCGGCACCAGATAAGTCACTGCCACACCGGCATCCTGCAATTGTTTCGCGGTGTCGAGGATCGCCTTGTGTTCGATCTGGCTGGTGATGATATGGCCGCCTGATACCCCACGGGCCTGGGCCACGCCCTTGAGGGCAAGGTTGTTGGATTCGGTGGCGCCGGAGGTCCAGACGATCTGCTCCGCCTGGGCGCCGACCAGTTCCGCCACTTGATGCCGTGCCTGCTCGACCGATTGCCGGGCCTGTTGGCCGAACGCATGGGAGCTGGACGCCGGGTTGCCGAAGTTGCCGGTAAAACCCAGGCACTCGACCATGACCTTGATGACTCGCTCATCCACCGGCGTGGTGGCGGCGTAGTCGAAATACAGCGGACGTTTATTCATAAGGACTCGCAGAGCGTGTTCCGGGATCAGGAAGCTCGTCACCGAAATGTCAAAACGCAGCCTCGTGAGCTGCGCCGATCGTTCAGAGCGTTAGAAATACCTGATCGGATGCCATTAAAGAAGAACAACTTCATTTAAAAGTGCGTAGGAACGCTCCTGAAAAGCGAGCTTAACAGGCATCGGGCAACCGGTTGAAGCAATGCGTTAGCTAAAGCTTTCAAGCAATAACGGATACAACGAAACCACCAGCAGCGCGGCCATGCCCCAGTTGAACAGGCGCAACCAGCGACGGTCCTTCAGCACATTGCGCAACAGCGTGCCGCAAGCGGCCCACACACCAACGCTCGGCAGGTTGATCAGCGCGAAGACGGCGGCAATCACGATCACGTTGGTGAAATAGCCCTGCATCGGCGTGTAGGTGCTGATGGCACCGATGGCCATGATCCAGGCCTTGGGATTGACCCACTGAAAGGCGGCGGCGCCCAGGTAACTGATCGGCTTCGCCTCGCTCTGCTCGCCATCCGAGACTGGCCCGGAATGGGCGATTTTCCACGCCAGGTACAGCAAGTACGCCGCGCCGACGTAACGCAGCACGCTGTAGAGCAAGGGATAGGTTTGAAACACTGCGCCCAGACCGAAACCGACCGCCACAACCAGCACAAAGAAACCACAAGTAATGCCGAGCATGTGGGGGATGGTGCGGTTAAAGCCGAAGTTCACGCCCGATGCCAGCAACATGGTGTTGTTCGGGCCCGGAGTGATCGAGGTGACGAGCGCAAACAGGGCAAAGCCCAGCAGCAGATCGAGTGAAAGCGTCATGAGCGGCAGTCCATCAGGTCAGTCAGGTGTTGACCCTATCGCACGCACTGAGGGAAACCCACGGACAGTTGCGCAAAACTTCAAGCAGTACAGTTGTCGCTCAGCTTGGGCGACCATGAAGTTGTACAGCTCGCTCGGCATTCATTTCGCCTTGGTTGTCGAACTTGAAAGTCTTTTGCGGCTCGCCGAGCAATTCGGCTTTTTTCGCGTGGTATTCGTCGAAGGACAAACCGCGGCGGTTCAACGCCTCCAAGGCCAGTTCCTTGCTTTCTTCAGCGGTGTAGGGCCGCAGTTCCGGGGAAACGTGGCTGGCACATCCGGCGAGAACCGAGGCGGCGAGCAGCAAGAAAGTGGCGAGTAGAGGTTTCATGATTGGCGTCCTGGCATCTGGGTTCGGGGCAATGAACACAGGCTACTCGCGCCACTGAACGGGTAGAAATCAACGTTCTCGATAGTCGTTATTCGTTTTGCTAAACACCCCTTGGATTCAACACCCCATATTCCCATATGACCTATAAATATTAATTTATGGTCTTTTACGGAATAACAATCAGCCTTTATAACAACCCCATCGCCTCACGCACTGTTGCCCACGCAACTGTTTGCCCGGCAACAGTCAATCAACAAACAGCCCTTCAAATCGAACAGCGCTCACCCATCCATGCGCTGAAAGCCCCGTAAAACGTGGCCCCGAGGGATTGGTACAGCTCTTGCTCAACCCAGTGACTACTCACTGCTCCCAGAGCAACTGTTTAAAAAGGAACTGATCATGTCGCGTCCATTGAAAGTCGTTGCCCTCTCCGGCGGTACCTGGCGTCCGTCCCGCACTTTGGTGCTGACCCAGGCGCTACTGGCACAACTGGCCGAGCAATTGCCGATCGAGAGCAAGCTGATCGAACTGGGCGACATTGCCCGGCCATTGGGCGCGGCACTGTCTCGCCAGGAACTGAGCGCGGACATCGAAGCCGAGCTGCAGGCCATCGAGAACGCCGACCTGCTGATCGTCGCCGCACCGGTTTATCGCGGCTCATACCCTGGCCTGCTCAAGCACCTGTTCGATCTGATCGACCTCAACGCGTTGATCGACACGCCGGTACTGCTGGCGGCCACCGGTGGCAGCGAGCGGCATGCGCTGGTGCTCGATCATCAGCTGCGCCCGTTGTTCAGTTTCTTCCAAGCCCTGACATTGCCGATTGGCGTCTACGCCACCGAAGCCGATTTCTCCAATTACCAAATAACCAGTGAGCCCTTGAAGGCCCGCATACGCCTTGCTGCAGAACGCGCCGCGCCGTTGTTCGGCGCGCACCCCAAAAATCTGCTGAAAATCGCTTAAGGATTTCTTCATGGATGTTTTCTGGTTTCTGCCCACCCACGGCGACGGCCATTACCTGGGCACGACCCAAGGCGCGCGCCCGGTGACCCTCAACTACCTGAAACAAGTGGCGCAAGCTGCCGACAGCCTTGGCTACCACGGCGTGCTGATTCCCACTGGACGTTCCTGCGAGGACTCGTGGGTGATCGCCTCGGCCCTGGTGCCACTGACCGAACGCCTGCGTTATCTGGTGGCGATTCGACCGGGGATCATCTCGCCGACAGTCTCGGCCCGCATGGCCGCCACGCTGGATCGCTTATCCAACGGCCGTCTGCTGATCAACGTGGTGACCGGTGGCGACCCCGACGAGAATCGTGGCGACGGCATCTTCCTCGATCACAGTGAACGCTACGAAGTCACCGATGAGTTCCTGAAAATCTGGCGCCGGGTGCTGCAAGGTGAATCGGTGGATTTCGAAGGCAAACACCTGCAAGTGCAGAACGCCAAGGCGCTGTATCCACCCGTGCAGAAACCCTATCCGCCGTTGTACTTCGGCGGTTCATCAGAGGCGGCCCATGAACTCGCCGCCGAGCAGGTCGATGTCTACCTGACCTGGGGCGAGCCACCGGCTGCCGTGGCGGAAAAACTCGCCGATGTCCGTGAGCGTGCAGCACGCAACGGGCGCACGGTGAAGTTCGGGATTCGCTTGCACGTGATTGTTCGCGAGACCGCCGAAGAGGCCTGGAAAGCCGCCGACAAATTGATCGAGCACATCAGCGACGACACCATCGCCGCCGCGCAGAAGTCGTTCTCGCGGTTTGATTCGGAAGGTCAGCGACGCATGGCGGCTTTACATGACGGGCGTCGCGACAACCTGGAGATCTCGCCCAACCTGTGGGCCGGCGTCGGTCTGGTGCGCGGTGGTGCCGGGACGGCATTGGTGGGCGGTCCGCAGCAAGTGGCGGCGCGGATCAAGGAATACGCGGACCTGGGGATCGAGAGTTTCATCTTCTCTGGTTATCCGCACCTTGAAGAAGCCTATCGCTTTGCCGAGCTGGTGTTCCCGCTGTTGCCGGAACCGTACGCCAGCCTTGCCGGGCGCGGCGTCACCAACCTCACCGGGCCGTTTGGCGAAATGATCGCCAATGATGTGCTGCCTGCCAAAGCCACGGCCTGACCACGCAATACCTGTGGGAGCGGGCTTGCTCGCGAAAGCGTCCGTACAGTCGACATTTATTTTGAATGTTACGACGCCTTCGCGAACAAACCCCTCCCACAGGGGATTGTGTCGATATCCATAAGGAACCCCGCGTGACTGCCAAGCCGCAAAACGCCCTGTTAACTCCGTTGCAGACCGCCCGCCAGTTGGCCGCTGAGTTTGCCCTGACCGCCGTCGAGCGTGACGAGCGCGGCGGCACGCCCAAGGCTGAACGTGACGCGCTGCGCCAAAGCGGCCTGCTGGCGTTAAGTATTCCCGTCCAGTTCGGCGGCCTCGGCGCGAGCTGGAGTGAAACCCTGGGTGTCGTGCGAGAGTTCGCCAAGGTCGACAGTTCGATTGCCCATGTTTTTGGCTTTCATCACTTGATGCTCGCCACCGTGCGCCTGTTCGCCCGGCCCGAGCAGTGGCAACCGTGGTACGAACAGACCGCCCGCAAGAACTGGTTCTGGGGCAACGCCCTCAACCCGCTGGACACCCGCACCGTGGTGAAAAACCTCGGCGGCTGGCGTGAATTTTCCGGCAAGAAAAGCTTCTGCTCCGGTGCCAGCGATTCGCAAATGCTGATCGCCTCGGCGGTGGACGAAAGCGCCGGCGGCAAACTGTTGATCGCCGCCATCCCCAGCGGTCGCAGTGGCATCACCCTGCACAATGACTGGAACAACATGGGCCAGCGCCAGACCGACAGCGGCAGCGCGACGTTCGAACGGGTGCGGGTCGAAGAGTCAGAATTGCTGCTCGACCCGGGCCCGCTGAGCACACCGTTCGCTTGCCTGCGGCCATTGATTGCCCAACTCACCTTTACGCACATGTTCCTCGGCATCGCCGAAGGTGCCTTCGAGGAAGCGCGGCAATACACCCTTACCGAAACCCGTCCGTGGCACAAATCCAGCACTCAGGACGTGCGACAGGACCCTTATGTACTCGGCCATTACGGCGAATTCTGGGTCGCCCTCGAAAGCGTTCGACTGCTGGTGGAGCGTGCTGCCGGGTTGCTCGACAAAGCCTGGGCCAAAGGTCCGAATCTCAGCGTCGAGGAACGCGGACATCTGGCAACCGCCATCGCCACAGCCAAGGTCGCCGCCACGCGAAACGGCCTGGAAATCTGTAACCGATTGTTCGAGGTCACGGGTGCCCGTTCCACCCACGCCTCGCTGCGACTGGACCGCCACTGGCGCAACCTGCGCACGCAAACCCTGCACGACCCGGTGGATTACAAACTCCATGAACTGGGTGACTGGGCACTGAACCAGTCCCTGCCGATTCCAACCTTCTATTCATAGAGATTGCCTCCCATGCAGCTCCTGACCTTACCGCCCTCGCCCGCCCTGGCCACTTCGATCCGCGCCACTGCCCAGGTGTTCGAAGACCCGAAATCCCAAGCCTTGCTCGCGCATTTACAGCAGGTCGCACCGAGTGAAGCCAGCGTGCTGATCATCGGCGAAACAGGCACCGGCAAGGAGCTGGTGGCGCGGCATATCCACAACCTCAGCGCCCGGCGCAACCGGCCATTCGTGGCAGTGAACTGCGGCGCGTTCTCCGAATCCCTGGTGGAAGCCGAGCTGTTCGGTCATGAAAAAGGTGCCTTCACCGGTGCGCTGAGCGCCAAGGCCGGCTGGTTCGAAGAGGCCGACGGCGGCACGTTGTTCCTCGATGAAATAGGCGATCTGCCGATGGCAATTCAGGTCAAGTTGCTGCGAGTTTTGCAGGAACGCGAAGTGGTGCGACTGGGTTCGCGCAAGAGCATTCCCATCGACGTGCGTGTGCTCGCGGCAACCAACGTGCAACTGGAAAAAGCCATCAACGCCGGGCACTTTCGCGAGGACCTGTATTACCGCCTCGACGTGGTCAGCCTGGAATTGAGCCCGCTTCGCGATCGCCCCGGTGACATCCTGCCGCTGACCCGGCATTTCGTCGAAGCCTACAGCCAGCGTCTGGGCTACGGCACCATCACCATCAGCAAAGAGGCCGAACTGAAACTGCGCAGCTACAGTTGGCCGGGCAACATCCGCGAACTGGAAAACGTCATTCACCACACCCTGCTGATCTGCCGCAACGGCGTGATCGAACGCGATGACCTGCGCCTGTCGAACATGCGCATCGAGCGTCAGGACGATTACCACAACAACGTCGACGACTCAGCGCAAGCCTTGCTCGACCGCGCCTTTCAGAAACTCTTCGAGGAACAGGCCGGCGCGCTGCACGAGAAAGTCGAAGACGCGCTGCTGCGGGCGGCCTATCGCTTCAGCCATTACAACCAGGTACACACCGCCGCCCTGCTCGGCTTGAGCCGCAACGTGACGCGCACGCGGCTGATCAAGATCGGCGAGCTGGCGGTGAACAAGCGCCGACCCACGGAAAACGTACAGGGCGAGCGCCTGATGCAGCTGTCGATCTAACTCACTAGATTGCAATGCAGCGCGTTGTCGTGGCTGCGTTCCAGACTGTGCAGCACCTGGAACGAGCCGAAGGTCACGGTTTTCGCCTGATGAGCGCGGATCAGTTGCCAGAAATCCTGTTCGCCGCTTTCAAAACTCTGAAACGCGGCCTCCCCCGCCTCGCGGGATTGCCATTGCAGGTAATTGAGTACCCGCCGGCCGTCGTCGCTGGTCTGGATACTGGCGCTCAGAAAACCTGAGTAGCGCTGGGCCAGGCGTTCGGTTTGTGCCGACAGCGCCGACACCAATGCGGGTTGCTGGTGAGGTTCGATCTCGAATTCGATCAGTTGGGTGAAGCTGCGATTTTTTTCTGGCGCTTGCATGAATAGCCCCCACTCATACGTAAGACGGATCTTGCGATCCGAAGGCGTGCAGGGTAAAACCTCGAGTTAACTAGAGGTCAAGAGGCATTTTTAAAATGATCACCTCGGAAAACCTGCACAAGGAACTGACCGTCGGCCAAGTGGCTGCGCGCAGCGGCGTGGCGGTGACAGCGCTGCACTTTTACGAGTCCAAGGGACTGATCAAAAGCCAACGCAATCAAGGCAATCAGCGGCGATACCCACGGGAAGTATTGCGGCGGGTGGCACTGATCAAAGTGGCCCAGCGGCTGGGCATTCCCTTGGCGGAGATTGGCGAGGCGCTCAAGTCCCTGCCGGATAACCGCGCACCGACGGCGGAGGACTGGAAGGTGTTGTCGGCGCAGTGGAGTCGGGATCTGGATGAACGGATCAATCAGCTGACCTTGCTGCGGGACCGGCTCAATGGCTGTATCGGGTGCGGGTGTCTGTCGATGGAGGCGTGTCCGTTGCGTAATTTTGGCGATGTGCTGGGGGAACAGGGGCCGGGGGCGCAGCTGCTTGAGTCGCAGACCGATCGGAAATAGCGGTGCGGCGTTCGCGAGCAAGCCACGCTCCCTTCGGCTTCGTCGGCGATCGATGGGCGGCCGCTGGGTTGATCGGATAAACGGCAGACTCAGACATACAAGACTCTCGGCACCAGTGATGACGAGAGTCATTGCAGCTTCTGTGCCGAGCGCCAAAGCCAATGACTTCGGGCGACTCAAGGCTATCCCCATGACTTCACGGTGATGAACCCGAACAATCTGTTGCTTCGCTGTTCATGGTTAAACAGTGGCGTTATTGCTCGAATCACGCCTGCAGGCGCTGCCGCAGACTTCGAACTTTTGTGAACTTGGCGAGTGCTGAAGATCAAAAATCAAGAGATCGCAGCCTTCGGCGGCACCTACAATTATCGAGTTGCCGCAGACCAGCGATTCAATCTCATCAACTCACGACAAGAACAGGGAGATCCATCATGAGTATCAAACCTATTCCAGAGGGTTATCACAGCATCACGCCTTATCTGGGCATTCAAAAAGCTGCCGAAGCCATCGAGTTCTACAAGAAAGCCTTTGGCGCTACCGAAACCATGCGCCTGGCCATGCCCGACGGCGGTATCGGCCACGCCGAACTGCGCATCGGTGATTGCCCGATCATGCTGGGCACGCCGTGCGATCAGGGTCCACTGAGCAATCCTGACAATTCCCCTTCCGTGGGGCTGCATTTGTATGTGAACGATGTGGACACGTCTTTTAAACAGGCCATTGATGCCGGTGCAACGGTGGTGTCCGAGGTCAAGGATCAGTTTTATGGCGACCGCACGGGGACTTTGAAAGATCCCTACGGCCATCTGTGGTTTCTGGCCACGCACAAGGAGGACTTGTCTCAGGAGCAGATTGAGCAGCGGGCCAAGGAAATGTTTCAGCAGGGTTGAGATTTTCGGTACCTGACAGGGCCCTTTCGCGAGCAAGCCCGCTCCCACATTGGCTTTGTGTACACCGCAGATCCAATGTGGGAGCGGGCTTGCTCGCGAAGAGGCCCGCACAGACACCGCACCGCCCTCCTTGTACACATTTCATGAACAGGCACACCACGCTTCACACCTTGCCGTAAGCACCCAGGGATTTCAGGATGGCGGCATCTATTGCAAGGAGTCACCCCATGTTCGCCGGATTCCTCAAAGACGAGCGCCACGTCAACGGTGTGGATATTGCTTACCGCATCGGCGGCAGCGGGCCGGGCTTGTTACTGCTGCACGGCCATCCGCAGACCCACGTCATCTGGCACAAGGTCGCCGAACAACTGGCCGAACACTTCACCGTGATCGCCGCCGACCTGCGCGGTTACGGCGACAGCGGAAAACCGCCGGCCAACGATCACCACACCCACTATTGCAAACGCGAAATGGCCAAGGACGGCGTCGAGCTGATGAAGTCCCTGGGTTTCGACCGATTCTCGGTGCTGGCCCACGACCGTGGTGCCCGCGTCGCTCATCGCCTGGCGCTGGATCATCCCGATGCCGTGCAGCGCATGGTGCTGCTCGACATCGCGCCGACCCTGTCGATGTACGCGCAAACCAACGAAGCCTTTGCCCGTGCCTACTGGCACTGGTTTTTCCTGATCCGCCCGGCGCCGCTGCCGGAAACCCTGATTGAAGCTGACCCCGAAGCCTATCTGCGCAGCGTGATGGGTAGCCGCAGCGCCGGGCTCAAGCCGTTCACCCCTGAAGCCTTTGGCGAATACCTGCGCTGCCTGAAACTGTCGGGCACCGCACGCGGGATCTGCGAGGACTACCGCGCCAGCGCCAGTATTGATCTGGACCACGACCGCGCCGATATCGCGGCCGGTCGGCACGTGAACCTGCCATTGCTGGTGTTGTGGGGCGCTGAAGGCACGGTCGGGCGTTGCTTCGAACCGCTCAAGGAATGGCAACACGTCGCCACCGATGTCCGCGGAAAAGCCTTGCCCACCGGTCATTACATCGCCGAAGAAGCGCCTGAACTGCTGCTCGCCGAAGTGCTGGGTTTCCTGCGCTGATCCCCGGGTTTTACTGCCGGATTCCCCTGTTGCGGCGATGCTATGCTGGCGGCTCATGCCGCCAGTGTTCGCTCTGACATGACCATCAAGAAAGACACCGTGCCCCTACCCGAAGACCTGCGCGTATTGCTCACCGTCATCCGCAAGAGCGGTTTCGCCGCCGCCGCGGATGAACTGGGCCTGTCGCCCGCCTACGTCAGCAAACGCATCCAGATTCTCGAAACCACCCTCGGCACCCGTCTGCTGCACCGCACCAGCCGCCGCATCGCCCTCACCGAAGACGGCGAGCGGGTCCAGCGCTGGGCCTTGCGGATTCTCGATGACTTTCAGCAACTGCATGACGAACTCTCCGACGCCCATGACAGTCCGCGCGGGCGTCTGCACCTGTGCACCAGTTTCGGTTTCGGGCGCATTCACGTGGCGCCGGCCCTGTCGTTACTGGCCGAACGTTATCCCGACCTGGAGATTCGCCTGGACTTGTTCGACCGGGTGGTGGACATCGTGAGCGAAGGTTTCGACCTGGAGATTCGTGTCGGTGATGACATTCCCGGTCAGCACATCGGTCGGCGGCTGGTGACTAACCGACGGGTACTGTGTGCGGCGCCGGCGTATCTGCAACGTCGGGGTATGCCTGAAACACTGAGCGATCTGGAGCAACACGACTGCCTGGTGCTCAAGGAACGGGACAACGCGTTCGGCGTGTGGAATCTGGAGCGTGACGGGGTTCAGGACAGCGTGCGGGTCAGCGGGCCGTTGTCGTCCAACAGCGGGGAGATTGTCTTGCAGTGGGCACTGGATGGGCGCGGGGTGTTGCTGCGCTCCTTGTGGGATGTGAAACCGCTGCTGGACCAGGGACTGTTGGTCCAGTTGCTGCCGGCGTACACCCAAAGCGCCAACGTCTGGGCGGTGTACCCGACGCGGCTGGCGTATTCCGGAAAGTTGCGGGCGTGTGTGGAGTTTTTGCAGGAGCATTTCAAGGGGTTGTCGGTGTAGCCAATGCAATCCAACCTGTGGGAGCGGGCTTGCTCGCGAAAGCAGTGGGCCATTCAACATTGATGTCGACTGAACCACCGCCTTCGCGAGCAAGCCCGCTCCCAAAGGGGATTTGCGTTTAGCTTAGCCAGGGGTTGGCGGTCAGATGCTCGCGTTCGAAAAGTTTGATTTGGTCGCTACGCTGAAGCGTGCTGCCGATGGCATCGAGGCCGAGCAACAGTGAAGTCTTGCGCAAGGTGTCGATGTCGAACGCGATAACCTGCCCGTCCTGCAGTCGAATCTGCTGCGACTCGAGATCCACATCAATCTGCGCACTGTCAGGTTGACTGACCACCCGACCGAGGCGCTGCGATTGCGATTCTTCCAGGGTGATCAACAACACCCCGTTACGCTGGCAATTGTCATAGAAGATCCCGGCAAAACTGCTGCCGATCAGCGCCCGGATACCCATCTGTTTCAAACCCCAGACCGCATGTTCCCGGCTCGATCCGCAGCCGAAATTCGGCCCGACCACCATGAAGCTCGCGCCCTGCCACGCCGGCTGGTTCAGTACGAACTCAGGGTTGAGCGAACCATCCGGAAAAAACCGCAGATCGAAAAAAAAGCCGCGATCCAGCCCCTTGCGGTCGATGCCCTTGAGAAACTGCTTGGGCATGATCACGTCGGTGTCGATGTTGGCCGCCAGCATCGGCGCGGCCTTGCCGCTGACCTGGGTGAAAGGTTGCAGGCTCATGGGCGGTCTCCGAAGTGTCGGATGTCGGTGAGGCGGCCGGTGATCGCAGCGGCGGCGACCATGGCCGGACTCATCAGGTGAGTGCGGGCGCCAGCGCCCTGTCGGCCTTCAAAATTGCGGTTGGTGCTGGACGCGCAGCGGTCGCCGGGCGCCAGCACGTCATCGTTCATGGCCAGGCACATCGAACAACCGGACTGCCGCCACTCGAACCCGGCGTCGATAAAGATCGCCGCCAGCCCCTCGGCTTCGGCCTGGTTACGGACTTCGGTAGAACCGGGCACGATCATCGCCCGCACATGCTTGGCGACTTGTTTGCCACGCACGACGCTGGCGGCATCGCGCAGGTCTTCGATGCGCGCGTTGGTGCACGAGCCGATAAACGCGTGGCTGATGACGATTTCGCTCAGCGGCATGCCCGCTTCCAGGCCCATGTAGTTCAGGGCGCGGCGCATGTCCTGCCGCAGAATCAGGTCGCTGACGTCTTGCGGATCAGGGACGCGAGCACCAATCGGTGCGGCCTGATCCGGGCTGGTGCCCCAGGTCACCATGGGCTCCAGAGCGCTGGCGTCCAAATGAACCTCACGGTCGAACTGGGCGTGCGAGTCACTGTGCAAGGCGCGCCATTTCTCGACGGCGCGCTCCCACAACTCGCCTTTGGGCGCGCGGGGCTTGCCCTTGAGGTAGGCGAAGACTTTTTCGTCCGGCGCCATGAATGCGCCCCGGGCGCCGGCCTCCACGGCCATGTTGCAAATGGTCATGCGTGCTTCGACGCTCAGGGCATCGATGGTCGAACCGCAAAATTCGATGGCATAACCAGTGGCACCCGACGCGCCGATCCGGCCGATCAGCGCCATGATCACGTCCTTGGACGTCAGCCCCGGTGCCAACGCGTTCTCAACTGTCACGCGCATGCTTTTCAGGCGTTTGTAGACCAGAGTCTGGGACGCCAGCAGGTGTTCGATCTCGGATGTACCGATGCCGAAGCCGAACGCACCGAGAGCGCCATACGTGGAGGTGTGACTGTCACCCGCGGCAATCACCATGCCTGGCAGGATGAAGCCCTGCTCCGGTGCAATGACGTGTTCGATGCCTTGGCGCTTGTCGAGGATGTCGAGCAGTTCGATGCCGAAATCCCGGCAGTTCTCCGCCAGATACGACACCTGCCGCGCGCCTCCGGGGTCGGGCATGGCGGCGGTGCGTACCGGTGCCGTAGGGTTGACGTGATCCACCACCGCCAACGCGGTTCCGGCACGCCAGACCCCGCGTTTGGCCTCGCGCAAACCGCTAAAGGCCTGGGGGCTGGTGTATTCGTTGATGACTTGCCGATCGATGTACAACAGGACATGGCCCTGGTCATCGAGGCGACACACCGTATGAGAATCGATGTGTTTGTCGTAGAGGGTTCTTGCTGGGGTCATGGGTGTGCTCGCTCAGGCTCGCGGGTGACAGGCGTCTGCGCTCCATCTTAGGGAGTGGCCCGAACCCATCAATGGCCTGAAAGTGATCCCGTGAACCATGTTTCGTGTTGGATCGACGCACCACCTTCATCAAATGTGAAAACAGAACCTGTGGGAGCGGGCTTGCTCGCGAATGCGATCTGTCTGACATAGTGATGTTGGATGTTCCGACGCCTTCGCGAGCAAGCCCGCTCCCACAGGGTGATGCGTTGCAGGAACGCGAAACATTTTCTTTCATATAGCCCTTCGGGATTTTCGATGCTCATCCGTCTTATATAGATGCAGTCAGACCGCGTAGGCAAAAGCCACGGCCGGACCTTTCATGGACCTCCTCGCTACGAAGCCCGCAGCAGAGGCCCTCTCATCGAAACAAGACCTTTAATCATGTCGAAGAAATCCCGTTCAAAACTCTGGTTTCTGGTCCATAGCTGGCTCGCGCTGCCGATCTGGTTTTTCGTGCTGATCGTCTGCGTGACCGGCACCCTGGCGGTGGTCAGCCAGGAAATCGTCTGGCTGGCCAACCCGCAAATGCGCGCCAGCCAACCCTCCGACGATGCGCCGCTGCTCAACTACGACCAGATCATCGCCGCCATCAAAAAGGCTGAGCCCAACACTCTCGTCGAGTCCATCAGTCGTCCCGACGAATCGCACTTTGCGCTGGATGTGGAGGTCAGCTACCCCGACGGGCGCTCCGTGACGGTCTACGTCAACCCGTACACCGGCGATATTCAGGGCACGGCCCCGCAATTCAATTTCAAGGCATTTACCCGCGCCCTGCACGGCTGGTGGCTGGTGCCGTTCACCAATGGCTACAGCTGGGGCTGGTACCTGGTGTCGTTCCTCAGTCTGCCAATGCTGGCGTCGCTGGTGACCGGGCTGGTGGTCTACAAGCGCTTCTGGAAAGGCTTCTTGCGACCGACCTTGCGCATTCGTCACGGCGCACGGATTTTCTGGGGCGACTTTCACCGCCTCAGCGGCATCTGGTCGATCTGGTTCATCGCGGTGATTTCCGTCACCAGCACCTGGTTCCTGATTGAAGCGTTCATGTTCGATAACCAGGTTTCAATTTCCACGGCGCCAGTGGCATTGGTGGTCCCGCGCGAAGGCGTGCCGGTAACCACCGATGGCTCGCCGGCGCCGATGATCAGCCTGGAGGCCGCGATTGCGCAGGCCAAGGAACGCATTCCCGGCTTGGAAGACAGCTTTGTCAGCCTGCCTGCCAACGCCTATAGCTACCTGTCGGTTGGCGGACGCAGTTGGTATCCGTTGATGTTCCAGACCGCCGAGGTCAACCCCTACACCGGTGACATCGTCGCCACCCGCTTGCTGTCGGACCGCTCTGGCCTGGAGCTGGTGACCGAATCCATGCGGCCGCTGCACACCGGCGATTTCGGCGGTCTCTGGATCAAACTGATCTGGTTCTTCTTCGGTCTGCTCCTGAGCATGATGGTCCTCAGCGGCCTGCTGATCTGGACCAAGCGCACCGCTCTGGCCACGGCCAATGCCCTGAAGCGCAGCAACAAGCGTCCACGCGCTGCCGACATCGATGAAACCGCTACGGCCAACAGCCGCGAGACAACGGAGATCAGCCAATGAGCCTGTTCATCGCGGAAAAACCGGCTTCAAAGCTAAGCCGTTTCTGGCACAAATGGCGCTTCCACATCAACGTTCTGCTGTTGCTGGTTCCCCTGGGTTTCATGCCCAAGTACTTCGCCGATGCCGCGCTGTTTCGCGGTGACACCGGTCTGGGTGAGCGGGAAATCGGTGAGGTTCAGGTCGGGCCGTGGAGCGTGCGCCTGGCCGAGTTGCGCAACGAAGCACCGCGGCCCGATGGCCCGGCCGGTTACATGAAGAACTTCAACGCGGCGCTGTGCGACAGCTGCCGCGACCAGGTCAAGGCGACTTACCTGCGCATCGGCAAACCGCGCAGCCTGCGCGCCGCCGGGGTGATTTTCTTCGGCACGCCGTACCGCATGGGCGCGATGCTGCCGATCCCGGAAAAAACCAAGGCCGACGCCGAGCTGTGGATCACCATGGAAGGCTGGGATGGCGCCATGCATCAGGCGTCCATTCCTCTGAGTCAGGCCTCCCCCGCTACCCTCGCCTGGCTGAATACACAAGGAGGCAAACCATGATCAACGCTATCCGTCCTCTCAGCGCCGCGTTGCTGGTGCTGTGCGCCGGTTTCAGCGCCAGCGCCCTGGCCCACAACCCGATGTGCGAGTGCAAGGCTATCGACGCCGAACAGATTCAATGCACCGGCGGTTTTTCCGATGGCAGCGGCGCGCCGGGGGTGACTCTGGACGTGATCGGCTATGACGAGACCATCCTGGTACCGGGCAAACTGGGCGCCGATTCGACCCTCACTTTCAAGAAACCCGGCGCCGAGTTCTACGTGCTGTTTGATGCCGGCCCCGGCCACGTCGTCGAAATCGACCAAGCGGACATCCAAGCCCCATGACTACGCCCACCACGCAAGTCGTCCGTCCGGCCGGTGCCGGCCATGAAACCCTCTATGTCTTGCTGTTGTGCCTGATGATCCTGGCGGTTGCCGGCTCGGTGGTTGCCTGGCGCGGCGAGTCCCAGGAAGTGAATAGCGTGAGCAGCCATCAGCTGGATGCGCGCCGCGATTTGAGCGCCTCCGAGCAAGGCATCTACGCCGATTTGCGCGTGACCCTGGACGAGATTCATCTGCTGCGCCAGGAACAACAAGTGCTCCCCGCCCCGGCAGCCCTCGCCGAGGAAGGCTTTGCGCCGTTCGCTCAGGATGCCAGTTCCGTCAGCCGTGGCGGCCATGCCTGGCAGTTGCTCGAGGCCAAGGCCTACTTCGGGCAGAGCCAGACGCCCACCGTGGCCGGTTCGTTTCTGATGCGCCTGACCGCCGATGACGACGCTCCGGACGTCTGGCTCAACCGCGGCAAAGCCCTCACCGCCCCGACAGACCTCACTGACGCTGCGCTCGAAAGCGCCGGCTGGCAGCAGATCGTCGCGCAATTCGATGCCGGCGTGACCCGCCAGCACCGGCACTGAACCCTCGCCTTCACCCGAGAGAAGACCGCTTTCCCATGCCAATTTCATCTCAACGTCGTCCCTTCTTGCGCGTGCTGCTGGTCGGCCTGTTGGCCACTCTGCTGACACCCCTGGCCAGTGCCGAGGAGGCCAAGCGCCTGCGCATCGGCATTACCCTGCACCCTTATTACAGCTACGTGGCCAATATTGTCGGCGATAAGGCCGAGGTGGTGCCGCTGATTCCGGCCGGTTTCAACCCCCACGCCTACGAGCCCCGGGCCGAAGACATCAAGCGCATCAGCGGGCTGGACGTGGTGGTGCTCAACGGCGTCGGCCACGATGACTTCGCCGATCGCATGATCGCCGCCAGTGAAACGCCGAATGTCGCGGTGATCGAAGCCAACGAAAACGTGCCCCTGCTGGCCGCTACCGGTGTCGCCGCCCGGGGCGCGGGCAAGGTCGTCAACCCGCACACGTTCCTGTCGATCAGCGCCTCAATTGCCCAGGTCAATAACATCGCCCGGGAACTGGGCAAACTCGACCCGGCCAACGCCAAGACCTACACCCAGAACGCCCGCGCCTACGGCAAACGCCTACGCCAGATGCGCGCCGACGCCCTGGCGAAACTGACCCAGGCGCCGAACGCCGAACTGCGGGTCGCCACCGTGCACGCCGCTTACGACTACTTGCTGCGCGAGTTCGGCCTGGAAGTGACCGCCGTGGTCGAGCCGGCCCACGGCATCGAACCGAGCCCGAGCCAGCTGAAAAAAACCATCGACCAACTGCGTGAACTGGACGTGAAAGTGATCTTCTCGGAGATGGATTTCCCATCCAGCTATGTCGACACCATCCAACGCGAATCCGGCGTGAAGCTGTACCCGCTGTCGCACATCTCCTATGGCGAGTACACGGCTGACAAATACGAAAAGGAAATGACCGGCAACCTCAACACCGTGGTCCGGGCGATTCAGGAGTCGGGAAAATGACGGCTAAAGAAACCATCAGCGAATCCTCTGTGGGAGCGGGCTTGCTCGCGAAGACGCCCGGTCAGTCGCCATCATCCTTGAATGACACACCGCAATCGCGAGCAAGCTCGCAGGTATCGGGCCCGACCCTGGAGTTCGCCGACGTCAGCCTAACCCTCGGGCGCACGACGATCCTCGACAACGTGACCTTTCAAGTCCAGCCCGGCAGCGTGCATGCACTGGTCGGCCCCAACGGTGGCGGCAAGAGTTCGCTGATCAAAACCCTGCTCGGGCAGATGCCCCATCAGGGTCGCTTGAGCCTGCAATGGCCTGGCACTCCGGGGACCATCGGCTATGTACCACAGGCGCTGGAATTCGACCGGGGCTTGCCGATGACCGTCGACGATTTCATGGCCGCCATGTGCCAACGACGTCCGGCTTTTCTCGGTTTGAGCAAGCACTACGCCGCAGCGATTGGCGAGGCGTTGGAACGGGTTGGCATGCAGGACAAGCGCAAGCGACGCATGGGCGCGCTGTCCGGTGGTGAGCGCCAGCGGGTATTGCTGGCGCAGGGGCTGATCCCGTCGCCGCAATTGCTGGTGCTCGACGAGCCGATGTCGGCCCTCGATGAGGCGGGCATCCGTGTGTTCGAACGGCTGCTCGGCGACTGGCGCACCGCTGGAATCACCGTGCTGTGGATCGAGCATGATCTGGAAGCGGTCGGGCGTCTGGCGGATCGCGTCACCGGGCTCAATCGCCGGGTGTTGTTCGATGCCACGCCGCAACAGGCTCTGACACCGGATCGCTTGCTGACCCTGTTTTCCACTCATCCACGGAGCGCTGCCTGATGAGTTACGAAGCCTTTCGTTTGATGGTCCAGGGTTGGGCCTCGGCGGGTTATCTGCCCGAAGCGCTGGCCTATGGATTTGTGGTCAACGCACTGCTCGCCGGGTTGCTGATCGGTCCGGTGCTGGGCGGGTTGGGTACGTTGGTGGTGGTCAAGCGCTTCGCGTTTTTCTCCGAAGCGGTAGGTCACGCAGCGCTGACGGGCGTGGCCATCGGCATTCTGCTCGGCGAACCCTACACCGGGCCTTACGGCAGCCTGTTCGGTTACTGCCTGCTGTTCGGCATTCTGCTCAACTACCTGCGCAACCGCACCGGCCTGGCCCCGGACACGTTGATCGGCGTCTTTCTTTCCGTGTCGTTGGCACTGGGTGCCAGCCTGCTATTGACTCTGGCGGGCAAGATCAACGTGCACATTCTGGAAAACGTACTGTTCGGCTCGGTGCTGACGGTCAACGGCAATGACTTGCTGGTGCTGGCCATCGTCGGTTCGCTGGTGATGGCGCTGGCCTTGCCGCTGTATAACCGCATCATGCTGGCCAGTTTCAACCCGCAACTGGCGGCGGTCCGTGGCGTGGCGGTGAAGACCCTGGATTACCTGTTCGTGATTCTGGTGACCTTGATCACCGTTGCGGCGGTAAAAGTCATCGGCGCAATTCTGGTGGGCGCCCTGCTGGTAATTCCGGCGGCAGCGGCACGCTTGCTCAGTCAGTCGCTCAAGGGCTTCTTCTGGTGCTCGGTGTTGATTGCCACGGTCAGTACGCTGTGCGGGATTCTCGCGCCGATTGTCTTCGACCTGCCTATTCCGTCTGGCGCCGCGATCATTCTGGTGGCCGGTATTGCCTTCGCCCTGTCTGCCATTGCACGCGGCGTCGTTCCAAGTCTGAAAGGGAACCTCGGATAAATGTCTTTTTCTCTGCGTCAACTGACCCTGGCCGTGGCCCTGTGCGGGCCCGTTTGTTTCAGCGCGTTCGCCACGGATACTTTTGAACCGATGCGCCTGGTGGCCAATCAAGGCGTCGGCAATACCGCGCTCTTCGCTTCGACCTCCACTCACAAAATACTGGTTCTGGCGGCGTTGCCCGTGACGTATGGTTTGGGCGCATTGCTGCTGGAAGGCACCGACATCAAGATCGAGCGTGCGGCTCCGGCCAATCTTCCCGGCAGCCGTCAGACCGCTTATTTCACCGGTCGCGGTGCGCCTGCACTGGCCAAACTGGCGACTGACGCCGATGCGGTGATTGGTCTGCGCTCTTTGTGGCCCGATGATCCGTTGTACCCGAATGCTCGTCGCAGCAACATCCGCATCATTGAAATCGATGCCGCACGCCCGGTGGATGGCGCCCTGCCCGGCATCGCTGTGCAGCCTGACAACAAGGTCGATGGCTTGAACAGCCAGCCATGGTTTTCCAGCAACAACATGGGCCGCATGGCAGATGTGATAGCGGCAGATCTTGTACGCCTGGCGCCCGACGCCAAGCCGAAGATCGAGAGCAACCTGGCGGCGCTCAAGCAGCGTTTGCTCAAGTTCAGCGCCGACAGCGAATCGCGTTTGGCCAGTGCCTACAACCTCAGTGTGATGAGCCTGAGCGATCACTTTGGCTACCTGATCGGCGGTCTCAACCTGGAGCTGATCGGTCTTGATGCTCGGCCGGATGCCGAGTGGACACCTGAAGCGCTCAAACAATTGGGCGCGATGCTCAAGGACAATGATGTGGCGGTCGTGCTGCATCATCGGCAGCCGTCGGACGCGGTGAAAGCGGTGATTGCCGAGGCTGGCAGCCGGTTGGTGGTGTTGAGTGTCGATGCGGCGGATCCGGTGGCCGAGCTTGAAGGGAATGTGGATTTGGTGATCAAGGGGTTGAGCGGCGTTTGAATCAGTTGCACCGCGTTATCGTTCTTCGCGAGCAAGCCCGCTCCCACAAGTTTTGCATCACACACAAATCCCCCATTGGAGCGGGCCGCGATATTCGCCTGACAGGCAACAAAAATCCCAGACCAGAAAAAGCCCGCTGACCTTACCGGTCCAGCGGGCTTCTTTTTTGCGCGGTGACTTTAGTGAATCACAGCCGCCTGTTCTTCCATCTTCTGACGCAGGCTCAGCGGGCGCATGTCAGTCCAGGTTTCCTCGATATAAGCCAGGCACTCTTTCTTCAGACCACTCTTGCCCACGGTGCGCCAGCCTTCTGGCACGGCCTTGTAGTCGGGCCAGATCGAGTATTGCTCTTCGTGGTTGACTACGACCTGAAAGAGGATGTCCTCGCGGTCGAATACTGACGTCATGGTGTTTCTCCATCGCTGTAGGGTGGGCTGCACTGCGTGCGCAGCCGGTATGTAGAAGGAACGTTCCAGGTGCCGGAAAATTTAGAGGCTGGCGGTGGCAGCGGCCATGGCCCGGCCGAAAATCTCCGCGACCCTGTCGATTTCCGCAGCGGTGATCACCAGCGGCGGCAGGAAACGCACCACGCCACCGTGGCGGCCACCCAGTTCCAGGATCAAACCTCGCTTGAGGCACTCACGCTGCACCAATGGCGCCAGACGCCCGAAAATCGGTGGATGTCCCTGTGCATCCGGCGCGCCGGTCGGATCGACCAGTTCGACGCCGAGCATCAGGCCGCGGCCGCGAATGTCACCCAGTTGCGGGAAGTCCCGTTGCAGGATGCGCAGGTGCTCGCTCAAGCGTTCGCCCATGGCGGCGGCGTGTTCGCAGACCTTGTGTTCAACCAGGTAACGCATCACCGCGGAGCCCGCGGCCATGGCCATCTGATTACCGCGGAAGGTTCCGGCATGAGCGCCTGGCAGCCAGGTGTCGAGCCAGTCGCGGTAGACCACCACCGCCAGCGGCAGGCTGCCGCCGATGGCTTTGGACATCACCACCACATCCGGAATGATCCCGGCGTGCTCGAAGGCGAACATCTTGCCGGTGCGGGCAAAACCGCTCTGAATCTCATCGACGATCAGCGCCACGCCAGCCTTTTCGGTGATGCGTCGCAGGCCGCGCAACCAGTCGAGATCAGCGGGGATTACCCCGCCCTCGCCCTGCACCACTTCGACGATTACCGCTGCCGGCAATTGCACCCCGGCCTCAGGATCATTGAGCAGGTTTTCCAGATAATTCAAATTGACCTGTACACCCCGCGCACCGCCGAGACCGAACGGGCAGCGGTAATCGTAGGGGTACGGCATGAACTGCACGCCGCTGCTGAGCAAGGCGCCCAACGGCTTTTTCGGCCCCAGGCTGCCCATCAGGCTCAGCGCGCCCTGGCTCATGCCGTGGTAACCGCCCTGGAACGACAGCACAGTGCTGCGCCCGGTGGCGGTGCGTACCAACTTCAACGCAGCTTCCACCGCGTCGGTACCGGTCGGGCCGCAAAACTGGATTTTTGCTTCAGCGGCCAGGGCCGGCGGCAGCAAACCGAACAGGTCCTGAACGAATTGATCCTTGACCGGCGTCGTCAGGTCGAGGGTATGCAGCGGCAGCTCATCGGTCAGCACTTGCTGGATCGCTTCGATCACCACCGGATGGTTATGCCCCAAGGCCAGGGTCCCGGCGCCGGCCAGGCAATCGATGAACGTGCGGCCTTCAACGTCTTCGACATAAATGCCCTTGGCGCGCTTGAGTGCCAGGGGAATGCGTCGCGGGTAGCTGCGGGCATTGGACTCCTGCTGGCTCTGACGGGCCAACAACGGCGATTCGTTGAACTGATAAAGCGTCTCGGCCGGCGCCGGAGTGATCCGGGCCGACTGATCTTCCATAAGGCTGGTAGCGACTGACATCTCTCGACCCCTCAATACGCTGTTGATAGTGACCAAAACTGCACACCGGGCAGGTGCGCGTTCCGGTCATGGGGCGCACTTGCAGGTTTTCCTGTTCTGGAAACGCATCAGACGTTCAAGGATTTAGACCCGTGATCAGCTTTCTACACAGGTGGCACCAGACCTTTGTGCATGGGAATGGCGTGGAGGCCCCCGACCATGAAGGTCTGGGCGCAGGGCTGGTAACCCAGATGACGGTAAAACGCCTCGCTGGTCCGGGTGCTGTTGAGTCGTGCCGTACGCAACCCCTGATCAATCAACCAGCCTTCGAGATCCTGCACCAGCGCTTGTCCGGCCCCCCGACGAAACCATTCCGGCTGCACGTAACAGAACGCTACCTTGCCGCTGATCGCGGCCATGGCCACACCGACCGGTTTGTCCTGCAACAAGGCAATGTTCAGGTACAACCGTTGGTCCGTGAGCCACGGCTGAATATGGTCGATGGTTTTGTTGTGGGTCCAGGTAGCAACGGTAAGCGGTTCGTTGCGGTGGTCGAGCGCGCAACCGACGCGGATGGAACGCTCGATGATGCGGCTGATGATGCCGGCGTCGACCGGGGTTGCCTTGCAAATGTGAATCGATGCATCCATGGCGCTGTTACCTCAATCCATTGAGTCAAGCTGCCGGGGACGATAGCGCTGCGGGGGGCGGGTGGCTAATGGAGAGAGGTTACATTTGATGTGCAACGCAGCACTAATGTGGTGCTTGTCAGACCGGCTGCAACGGCATGCTCAGCTCAACCCGCAACCCGTCCGGCCGGCTGTCGAAATGCAGGGTGCAGCCGCAACGCTGGACGATGGCCTGGACAATGGCCAGGCCGAGACCACAGCCGGTGCTTTGGCCGTTGCGCCAGAAGCGTTGGGTCAGGTGTTGCAGGTCGTCTTCGGCGATGCCCGGGCCATGGTCGCGTACTACGAACTGCACGCGGTTGCCGGTGGTTTCCAGACTCAACTCCACCGCCCCGTCGTCCGGGGTATGGCGCAGCGCGTTGTCCAGCAGGTTACGCAGCGCGGCAATCGACAGCACCGCAGGCATTTGCACCGGAGCGTGAGACATCCTGGCCGGCAACTGAAACTTGATGCGCTGACGATCACCGCTGCCCGCGTCCTGAATCGCCAGTTTCGCCACTTGTTCGGCGCTGCATTGCACGCCATCGTCGAACGACAAACTGCCCTCGACCCGCGCCAGCAGCAGTAATTGTTCAAGGGTGCGGTGCAGGCGATCGGCACCCTCTTCGGCCCGGGCCAGGGACTGATCCCGGGCCGCGCCGTCAGTCATGCGCGCCACTTGCAGGTGGGTCTTGATCGCCGTCAGCGGGCTGCGCAATTCGTGAGCCGCGTCACCGGTCAGGCGGCGTTCTCGTTCGATGGTCTTGCCGATCCGTTGGAACAGCTGGTTCTGCGTGTCGAGTAACGGTTGCAATTCGCTGGGTAGCGGCTGGATCTGCAAGGGTTCCAGGGAATCGGCGCTGCGGCGCATCAAGGCATCGCGCATGCGGTTGAGCGGCGCCAACCCCTGGCCGATACCCAGCCAGAGCAGGCACAGGCAGCCAAGCAACGCCACGCCCACCGGCACCGAAGCAGCCAGCAGAATCGACATGTTCAGGGCTTCACGCTCGATCTGCCGGTCGGCGGTGGTGATGCGCAGATCGCCGCGGGCCAGGGTGAAGCTGCGCCACGGCGCGCCGTCGATCATTTGATCATGGAAGCCCATTTTCTCGGCTTCGAGGGTTTGTTGCGGATCCGTGTGACTGCGAGCGAGGATTTCGCCACGCAACGAGCTGACCTGGCACGCCATGCCGCCGGGAATGTTCAGTTGTTCCGCACTGAAATGGGTGCCTTCGCCCTTGCTCGGCAACGCTGGCAATTGCTCCATCAGGCCGGCGACCATGCGCGCCGACGCCACCAGCCGCTGGTCGAGGGAAAACATCATTTGATTGCGCAAGTCGCTGAGCATCCAGGCCGCAGCCAGGGCCCAGATCAGCGCAAAAGCGGCGCCGAGTGTCAGGCTCAGGCGCAAACGCAGGCTCATCACTTTGATTGCTCTCCGCCATCGGCCGGCCCCAGGCGATAGCCCAGGCCGCGCACGGTCTCGACAATCCCGTTGCCGAGTTTACGCCGCAGGTGATGGATATGGACGTTGAGGGCGTTGCTTTCCAGTTCGTCGTTGAAACCGTAGACGCTGTCTTTGAGTTGTTCGGTGGACAGCACCCGCCCACGGTTATGCAGCAAGGCCTGCAACAGGGACTGCTCACGCCGGGACAAATCCACCGGCTGGCCGCCGAGCAGGGTTTCGCGACTGCTCGGGTCGTAGGTCAGGCGGCCATGTTCGATCAGGTTGACACTGCGCCCTGCCACCCGGCGCAACAAGGTGTGCAGGCGCGCGGCGAGTTCACGCAGGTCGAAAGGCTTGAGCAGATAATCGTCGGCGCCGGCCTGCAATCCGTCGACGCGGTCGGTGACCGAGTCCCGAGCCGTGAGGATCAACACCGGCAATTCCAGACCGTTGTGGCGCAACTGCTGCAACAACTTGAGGCCATCTTCGTCAGGCAAACCCAGGTCGAGCACCATCACGTCGAACTCGGCCACCTTGAGCATCGCTCGGGCGGCGGATGCCGTGGCGACATGCTCCACGGTCAGGCCCTGGGCGGTCAGGCCGGCGACAATGCCGCTGGCGATCAGCTCATCGTCTTCGCAAACCAGTACGTGCATGGGGGAACCTGTAGAAAAGCGTTGATTAAAAGGGCACCGGATTAAACCAGGATTATGCCTTGGGCTGGCGATTGCTGTTTGTTCTCAAGACTGGTGGTTCGCCGAGCGCCCTATACATATGTAACGCACCCGCGCCTTCTCGCCTGAATAACCTGTGTTGCGTACCACCCAAATCATCCATCAACACAGGTATTGACTATGTATACACACTCATCCGCTTTGACGACGCTGTTCAGCTTGCTCAATGCACTGAGCTCGCTGATTACCCGGTTGACCGATCAGCAAGAAAACGCCCGGAAAAAGGGTCTGGAACTTTACAAACTGGGGGAATTCCGGGAATCGGAGGCTTATCTGACCATTGCCGCCACGGCTGGGGATCGTGAATCGCAGTACGCACTCGCAGAAGTTATCAGACGCCGGGAAACCAGCCTCAAGGAAGAGGATAAAACCCACGCCGACAAAGATTGGTACGCGCTGGCAGCGGCTCAGGGTGACATCTACGCCCTGCTGCGATTGGCTGATGACGCGTCCCTCGAACAGGCCAAAACACTTGCGCAAGCGCGTGTCGCCAGCGGCGACGGCGACGGCGACGGCGAAGCCATGTTGCAACTTTATGAAATGACCAAAGATATCGCCTGGCTCAAAAAATCGGCTGAAGCAGGTTTTCTGGAAGGGCAATACATACTGGCAATCGTGTACGACACGGACCACACCCTGATTCCGGATGCAATTGAACGCCGAGCCACTATCGACAGCTGGCTCAAACGAGCCGCCGAGGCGGGGTTCTCCCGAGCGATGAACTGGTACAGCAACCGCCCCCCCATCAGTCATGATCTTCCCGCCAGGAAAGAGTGGCTGATCAAAAGAGCGCAATTAAACGATATCAACGCCGTGCTCGATTACGGCTATGGGCTCGGTGGCGTTTTTGAGGATGAGGACGGCGTCGACACCGAATATGGCTTCGAGAAGGATCTGATCAAAAGTTACGGCCTCATTTGGCTGGTGCTCGATACTTCTCGGGAATCCACGCGCTACAGCACCGCACTGGACAATCTTTCAATCATCGCCCAAGACATGTCCAGCGCTGACATAGAAGCGGCCAAGACATTTGCGCAAGAGTGGAAGCGTACGCATCCGCCGATGTCGGAATTCAGATTGACCTATAGCGATCTTCGGTAAGTCACCGAGGGCGATTCGCGCTGTCAGTCCAGGGTTTCAGCGCGAATCAATCTGGCAAACCAGCCTGTCCATCTCGTTAACACCCGGTTAATCGGCAGCCATCATCGTGCTCGACAATTGCAATTTCTAAGGCTTTGTCGATGCGCGGTATTTTTGTTTTTTTCCTCTGGCTGTGCGCCAGCCTTGCTCAAGCGGCGCCCGGGAACAATCCGTTCGAAAGCAAACCCGACTTTCTCCCCGTCGAAAAAGCGTTCATCTTCACTTCCGAGCGCCTGGAGTCGGGTGAAACCCAGCTGTTCTGGCAGATTGCCGACGGTTACTACCTGTACCAACAACGACTGAAGTTCGATGGATTGCCTGCGGAGCAAAAACCGGTACTGCCTGAAGGTGAAGCTCACAGTGACGAGTTTTTCGGTGAACAGCAGGTCTATCGCCAGGGCTTGGAACTGAAGATCCCGGCCGGGGCCACGGGTCAAATCAAGGTGGGGTTCCAGGGCTGTGCCGATGCTGGTTTGTGTTATCCGCCGCAAACCCAGGTAGTTGATCTGGGCGGCAAATCTGCTCCGCCTGTGGCCAACCAGGCGCCGGATCAAGCCTTGGCCAGCGACCTGCAACAACGGGCGCTGGGCTGGAGCCTGCTGGTGTTCTTTGGCTTGGGGCTGCTGCTGGCGTTCACCCCGTGCTCTCTGCCGATGCTGCCGATTCTGGCCGGTTTGATCGTCGGCAGCGGCGCCACGCCCAAACGTGGTTTCGCCCTCGCCAGCAGTTATGTCATCAGCATGGCGCTGGTGTATGCGGCGATGGGCGTCTTGGCGGCGCTGCTCGGGGCCAACCTTCAGGCGCTGCTGCAAAATCCTTGGTTGCTGGGCAGTTTTGCCGCGGTGTTTGTGCTGCTGGCGTTGCCGATGTTCGGTTTCTTCGAGTTGCAACTGCCGGTGGCCGTGCGCGACCGGTTGGAAAATGTCTCGCGCAGTCAGCGCGGGGGCAGCCTGATCGGCGCCGGTGTGCTGGGGGCATTGTCCGGTCTGCTGGTGGGTCCGTGCATGACCGCCCCGCTGGCCGGCGCCCTGCTCTATATCGCGCAAAGCGGCAATGCGCTGCATGGCGGGCTGATTCTGTTTGCCATGGGCATCGGCATAGGGGTGCCGCTGTTGTTGCTGGTGACCGTCGGCAATCGATTCCTGCCTAAACCCGGCGCCTGGATGAACCTGCTCAAAGGTGTGTTCGGCTTCTTGTTCCTTGCCACCGCGTTGCTGATGCTGCGCCCGGTGCTGGATCAATCCCTGTGGGTCGGTTTGTGCGGTGCTTTGCTGTTGATCGCTGCCTACAGCGCCTGGAAGCAGTCGGAAGGCTTTGGTCGCATCGCCCATCTGTTCGGTGCCAGCTCGCTGCTGCTGGGCGTGTGGGGCAGCCTGCTGATGGTCGGCGCCGCCGGTGGCAGCGATGATCTGCTCAAACCGTTGCAGGTCTACCGCGCGTCCAACTCGGCCGTTGCCGCCGTTCCAACGGGCCATGACGCCTTCACTTCCATCAAGGACCCCGCTGCGCTCCAACGAGAACTCGACGCGGCACAGGCTCAGGGCCAATGGGTGCTGCTGGATTACTACGCCGACTGGTGCGTGTCGTGCAAGGTCATGGAAAAACAGGTCTTCGGCAAACCCCAGGTGCTGCAAGCCCTGAGTGATGTGCGCTTGCTACGGCTGGACGTCACCGCCGACAATGCCGCCAGCCGCGAATTGCTCGGCCGTTATAAAGTGCCGGGGCCACCGAGCCTGCTGTGGATCGGCACCGACGGCGTCGAGCGTCGCAGCCAGCGCATCACCGGTGAGGTCGATGCCGACACTTTCCTGCAACGCTGGACCACCACCCGAGACGCCCGTTAATGCTGACCTTTACCCTCGGCACTTTTGCCATCGCGCTTAATCACCTGCTGCTGATCAGTGCATTGGCGCTGGCGACGTTTGTCGGCTGGCGGGTGGCCAAGCGCGGTGGCGAGAATCCCGAGTCGGTGCTGTTCAGCCTGTTCCTGCTCGGTATGCTGGCGGCACGGGTGGGTTTCGTGGCCGTTTATTGGGCCCATTATCGTGACGATCCGTGGCAGATGATCGACCTGCGCGACGGTGGTTTCCTCGCCTGGCCGGGCGTAATCGTGCTGCTGCTCGCCGCGTTGTATCGCGGCTGGCGGCGTCCGGGCTTGCGCCGTCCCCTGGGTTTTGGCGTGGGCAGCGGCCTGGCGTTCTGGCTGCTGGCGACGTTCTCCCTGGCGATCTACGAACAAGGCACGCGCCTTCCGGAAATCACCCTGCGCAATGCCGCCGGTGAAATCGTGCAACTGTCCGACTACAAGGGCGGCCCGTTGGTTATCAATCTCTGGGCCACCTGGTGTCCACCGTGTCGCCGGGAAATGCCCGTGCTGGAAAACGCTCAGCAACAGCGCCCGGACCTGACCTTCCTGTTCGTCAATCAGGCCGAAAGCATGCAAAGCGTCAGCACCTTTCTGGAAACCCAGGGCCTGAGCCTGTCCAACGTACTGTTCGACGGCAGTGGCCGTTTGGGCCAGGCCGTCGGCTCCATGGCATTGCCGACTACGCTGTTCTATAGCAACGACGGTCGCCTGCTGGGCAGCCATCTTGGCGAACTGTCAGAAGCCAGCCTGGCCCGCGCCCTGGAAAACTTCGACACCCCGAATCCCGCCACACCGGCCACCTCCTCAAGGAAACTGCCATGCCCCGCCTCCGCCACCTGCTGACGCTGACCCTCGGTGCAGCCCTGCTGCACCTGCCGTCGGTGCAGGCTGAAGAGCTGCCTGACGCCATCAAGAAGATCGAAGCCAAAGGCGCGAAAATCGTCGGCCAGTTCGATGCGCCGGGCGGTTTGCGCGGTTATGCGGCGCAATACCAGAACCGCGGCATGGCGTTGTACCTGACCCCGGATGGCAAACATGTGTTGCTGGGCAATCTGTATGACGCCGACGGCAATGACCTGAGCTCCGCGCCCTTGCAGAAACTGGTCTATGCACCGATGGCCAAGGAAGTGTGGGGCAAGATGGAAGCGAGCAACTGGATCGCTGACGGCAACAAAGACGCACCGCGGGTGGTTTACATGTTCAGCGACCCGAACTGCCCTTACTGCAACATGTTCTGGGAACAGGCACGGCCGTGGGTGAAGGCCGGCAAGGTGCAACTGCGACACATCATGGTCGGCATCATTCGCGAAGACAGCCCCGGCAAATCCGCCACGTTACTCGCCGCCAAGGACCCGCAGAAAGCATTGGAAGAACATGAGAAGGCTGGCAAGGGCAGTAAACTCAAGGCATTGAAAGATGTGCCACCAGCGATTCAGGCGAAACTGGCGGCGAACATGCAGTTGATGGAAGACCTGGAGTTGTCTGCAACTCCGGCAATTTTCTACATGGATGACAAAGGCGAGTTGCAACAGCAACAAGGTGCACCGTCGCCGGACAAGTTGATGAAGATTCTCGGGCCGAAGTAAGTATTCGGCCGTCGAATTTACGGTGATAACACTGACGCCATCGCGGGCAAGGCCGCTCCCACAAGGAACGGTGGTGAACACATCATTTGTGCACACCATAAAATCACTGTGGGAGCGGGCTTGCCCGCGATGGCGTCATCAAGATCGACTAATTTCTCTCAGCCAGAAACTTCAGCAGCGCCTCAGTGACAAACTGCGGGTTCTCCAGATTGGAGATATGCCCCGCCTCCGGCACCAGTACATAAGGGCAGCCGATCAACTCGGCCATCTCTCGGGTTTCGGACGGTGGTCGCGGTTTGTCCTGATCACCACACATCACCAACGTGGTTTCAGGATTGAGCTCGCCCAGGCGCGGCAACAAATCATCCCGACCAAACGTGATCCGCCCCATCGGCACGATGCTCTCCCGCAGACGTTGCGGCGGCAGCGCGGCCAGTTTGGCGCGGAAGTCCTGGTACAGCGCCGACTGCGGATCGATCCCCGGCCGGAAGAATATCGGCACCACGATATCCAGCAGCTGCGGCGAGATCACACCGGTGTCTTCGATCTGCTTGAACAGTGAGAAATAGTATTGGCGAGTCGGTTCCGGCTCGACACCGACGTAGGTGTCCATCAGCACCAGACCGTTCAGCCGCTGCGGTGCCGACAGTGCCAGACGCACGCCCCACATGCCGCCGACCGACAAGCCGACCAGCGTCACCCGGTCGATATCCAGATGATCGAGCAGCGCCAAGGCCTGGCGTGCCACGTCGTCCAGCGACGATGTGCCTTCAGGCAGAGGTCCGGATTCACCATGGCCCCAGAGGTCCAAGGCAATGACCCGATAGTGCTGCGACAGCGCGGCAATCTGCGGCGCCCACATGGCTTGGTCCCACAGATAACTGCCGGCCAGCAGAACCGTGGGGCCCGTGCCTTGATCAATGTAGTGAAGCGCTTGTCCGTCTACCGTTACGAAGGGCATTGACTGTCTCCGCGTGAAAAAATGGAGGAGGAAGACTGAGCCGCTGACGGTCCGTAGTCAATCGCGAGGATGTACTCGTTTGTACAGGGTGCCTTATGGTGTCTGGGCTGATGCCTTCGCGAGCAAGTCCGCTCCCACAGTTGACCGCGTACTCATGGTAGACACGGTCTAATGTGGGAGCGGGCTTGCTCGCGAAGGGGCCTTCATAGACGCTAAAGAATCAAAGGCCCTCCAACGCCGCCATCAGATCATTCAACCGATCCGCCTTCTCCTCGGTGATGTCGCTCGCCGCCAACCCGTCGATGTACTCGGCCAACTCTTCCACCGTGCTGCATTCGAACATTGCCCGCAAGGGCACATCACGTTGCAGGGCTTTCTGCACCCGCGAGGCAATTTGCGTCGCCAGTAGCGAATGCCCGCCCAGTTCGAAGAAGTTGTCGCGAACACCCACCTTCTCGACCTTCAGCACCTCGGCCCAGATACCGGCCAGGGTCTGCTCCAGTTCACTGCGCGGCGCCTGGTAGTCCTGGCTCTGCAACTGACCGATTTCCAGGGCCGGCAGCGCCTTGCGATCCAGTTTGCCGTTGGCGTTGAGCGGCATTTTGTCGAGCCACAACCAGTGCAGCGGCACCATGTATTCCGGCAATTCGGCGCGCAGGCGTTGTTTGATGCGCTCCAGTCGTTCAGTCGGATTGAGCGCCGAATCCACGGCTACCAGATAACCCACCAGATGCTTGCCGTTCACGCCTTCCTGCACACCCACCGCCGCCTCGCGGACTTCCGGTTGTTCGTGCAAGCGCGCTTCAATTTCACCCAGTTCGATGCGGTAACCGCGAATCTTCACTTGATGGTCAATGCGCCCGACGTATTCCAACACGCCGTCGCTGCGACGACGGGCCAGATCGCCAGTGCGATACAACCGGTCGCCCGGTTCACCAAACGGGTTCGGCACAAACACCTGAGCGGTGCGCAACGGGTCGCTGACATAGCCGCGCCCGACCCCGGTGCCGGCGACGCACAATTCACCCACCGCGCCCAACGGCACCAGTTCCAGCGCTCCATCGAGCAGGTACAAACGGTTGTTGTCGGTGGGCGTGCCGATCGGCAAATAACTGCCGCGAGTCGAAGCCATGTCGACGCGGAAAAACGCCACGTCGTCCGAGCATTCCGCCGGACCGTAGGCATTCACCAGCCCGATGTCCGGATAACGCAGCAGCCATTGGTGCGCCAGTTCCGGCGGCATCGCCTCACCGGTCGGCAGCATCCAGCGCAACCCGTCGAGGCTCATGCGGTCCTGGGCGAGCATGCCCTGAATCAGCGATGGCACACTTTCCAGCACGGTGATGCCATGGCTCTGGACATGCGCCAGCAAACCTTGCGGATCGTGGGCGATGGTGTTCGGCACGATGTCCACCCGAGCACCGAACAACGGCGCGGCGAGGAACTGCCAGACCGAAATGTCGAAGCTTTGCGAGGCGGTCTGGGCGATCACGTCGGCATCGCTCAGATTCAGATACGGCAGCTTGCTCAACTGATTGTTGAGCATGCCGCGCTGCTCGACCATCACACCCTTCGGCAGACCCGTGGAACCCGAGGTGTAGATCACGTAGGCGAGGTTATCCGGCCCGCTGTAAATGCCCGGATTGGCGACAGACACATCACTCTCCTGCACGTCCTCCCAGACCAACAACTTCGGCCGGTTGGCGCAACCGAACTCATCCAGCAATGCCACGGCTTGCTCGCGACACGCCTGGGTGCAGACCAGCAACGGCGTGCGACTCAGGTCGATGATCCGGCTCAGGCGCTGACTCGGCAGGCCTGGGTCCAGTGGCAGATAACCGGCACCCGCCTTGAAGCTGCCGATGATCATGCCCAGCAAATCAAGATTGCGTTCGGCGAGCAACGCCACCGGTTGATCGAGCCCGACACCGGCGGCGACCAAGGCATGACCGAGGCGGTTGCTGCGCTGGTTCAGCTCAAGGTAACTGTGCTGCTGATCCAGGCAACTGGCGGCCACGCGCTGCGGATGTTGAGCGACCTGGGCTTCGAACAACTCGATGTAGCTTTGCTCCAGCGGGTAGTCGTGTTCGCTCTGGTTGCAGCCATGAATGAGGAAGTCCTGCTCCTCGGCGCCCAACAGCGGCAAGTCGGCCATGTCGCCATGGAAACCTTCCACCAGCGCCAGCAGCAAGCGCTTGAACTCACCAAGCATGCGCTCGACGGTGGACTCGTCGAAATAACGCTGATCGTAGGACAGGTGCAGGCCCAGGTCATCGCCCGGATAACACACCGCCGTCAACGGGAAGTTGGTGTGGGTGCGGCCCGAATCCGATGTCGCGTTAAGGCTTTGCGCACGGTCCAGCACCGAGACTTCCACGGGGGCGTTTTCGAACACGAACAGGCTGTCGAACAGCGGCTGGCCCTTGGGCAGTTCGCTGTTTTCCTGGATGGTCACCAGCGGCAAATACTCGTACTCGCGCAGCTGCATGTTGCTGTCGAGCAAGCCGCTCAGCCATTGGCGCACGCTGCAACGCTGATCGTCTTCCGGCATTTTCACCCGCAGCGCGATGCTGTTGATAAACAGCCCGACGGTACGCTGCATCTCCGGCATTTCCACCGGGCGCCCGGCCACCGTGACGCCGAACAACACGTCGCGATCACCGCTCAAGCGGCGTAGTACCAAGGCCCACGCTGCCTGGGCGAAGGTGTTGATGGTCAGCTGATGGGCCTGGGCCAGCTCCCGCAGTTGCGCACCGTCACGGGCATCGAGCCGGGTGTAACGGTCGCCGACGATCATGCCGCCGCTATCACCGGCATGTTCGCGCAGGAACGGTCGGTCGCTCGGAATCGGCGTGGTCCGCTCGAAGCCTTGCAGGTTGTGTTTCCACCACTGCCGCGCTTCGGCCAGGCTCTGGCGTTGCAGCCAGCCGATGTAGTCGCGATAGCGCGGCGGCACGGCCAGTTGCGCTTCCCGGCCTTCGCCGAGGGCAGTGTAGATCTCGAAGAAATCGTTCATCAGCAACGAACGGCACCAGGCATCGATGAGGATGTGGTGGTTGCTCATCATGAACCAGTAACGCGCCGCGCCTACCTTGATCAAACGCAGGTGGAACGGTGCCTGGTTGAGCAAATCGAACCCGGCCTCGCGCTCGCTTTTGAGCAGCGCTTGCAGCTTTGGTTCTTGCTCGGCTTCGACGATAGCCGTCCAATCCAGATACTCGATCGGTGTGCTGCCAGGCTTGTGAATCACTTGCAGCATGTCTTCGCCGACGTTCCAGCAGAACGATGCGCGCAGGGCTTCGTGACGGGCGATCACCGCTTGCCAGGCCTGGGCGAACCGCTGTGGGTCGAGTTCGCTGTTGATGCGGTAGCGATCCTGCATGAAGTAAAGGCCGGTGCCCGGTTCCAGCAAGGTGTGCAACAGCATGCCTTCCTGCATCGGGGTCAGCGGGTAGACGTCTTCGATGACGGCCGCCGGAATCGGCAGCGCATCGAGTTGCGGCTGAGTCAGTTTGGCCAGGGGGAAGTCCGATGGCGTCAGGCCGCCCGCATCGTCGTTCAGGCAATGTTCGATCAGGCTTTGCAATTCGCCGAGGTAAGCATCTGCCAGGTCGGTGATGGTTTGCGGATCATGGCGTTCGGCACTGAAAGTCCAGCGCAGCACCAGTTCGCCGCCGTAGACCTGACTGTCGACGCTCAGCTCATTGGGCAGCGGGGCTTTTGGATCGTGTGCGGCACCGACCGGCTCATCCAGCGGACGGAACAACGCGTCATTGCCGAAGCTTTGGTCGAACTGGCCGAGGTAGTTGAAGGTGATCGGCGCCACCGGCAGCGCGGCCATGGTCGTGCGGCACAGGTCGTCGGCGAGATAACGCAGTACGCCATAACCCAGGCCTTTATGTGGCACGGCACGCAGTTGTTCCTTGATCGCCTTGATGGATGCGCCCTGCTCTTTCTCAGGCATCAGACGTAGCGGATAAGCGCTGGTGAACCAACCGACGGTGCGGGTCAGGTCGATCTCATCGAACAGGGTTTCGCGGCCATGGCCTTCAAGTTGAATCAGTGCCGATTCGTGACCGCTCCAGCGGCACAGCACGCGGGCCAATGCGGTCAACAGCAGATCGTTGACCTGGGTGCGATAAGCACTTGGGGCTTGTTGCAGTAATTGACGAGTCCGCTCGCTGTCGAGGCGCACGCTGACGGTTTGCGCATGACGATTCTGCCGGCCGCCCTCGGGACGCTCATACGGCAATTCGGCGCTTGGACCTGCCAGTTGCGCCTGCCACCAGCTCAGTTCTTCACGCAAGGATTCGCTGCCGGCATAGGCCTGCAAGCGTGCGGCCCAGTCCTTGAAGGCACTGGTTTTCGCCGGCAGTTTGACCGACTGTCGAGCGTTCAGTTGGCGATACGCCGTTTGCAGATCATCCAGCAAGACCCGCCACGAGACCCCGTCCACCACCAGGTGGTGAATGGCGATGAACAGCCGTTGCTGGTCTCGCGGACCGTCGACCAGCAAGGCACGCACCAGCGGCCCCTGTTCGAGGTCGAGTGTGCGCTGGGCATCGGCGAACAATGTGGCGCATTTGTCCATGGACGGCACGCGCACCTGCCACAGCACCGCAGCGTCGGAAACCGCCTGGTGCCCGGCCTGCCATTGGCCTGCCACTTCCGTGAAACGCAGGCGCAAGGCGTCGTGCTGTTCGATCACCGCCAGCAGCGCTTGCTCCAGGCGATGGGGTTCCAGCGTCACGGTCGGCTCCAGCAGCAATGCCTGGTTCCAGTGTTGACGCTCGGGGATGTCCGTGTCGAAGAACCAGTGCTGGATCGGCGTCAGGCGCGATTCGCCCGTGAGCAAACCTTGCTCGGCCGTCACTTGCTCGGTGCGGGTGGCCACGGCGGCAAGGGTCTGCACGGTCTGGTGCTGGAACAGGTCCCGCGGGCTGAAGTGGATACCCTGCTGGCGCGCACGACTGACCACCTGAATAGACAGAATCGAGTCGCCGCCCAGTTCGAAGAAGTTGTCGTTGAGGCCGACCTGTTCGACGTTCAGCACTTCGCACCAGATCCCCGTCAGCGTCAGCTCAAGTTCGTTGCTGGGTGCCACGTAGTCCTGACGATTGAGCTCCGGGTCTGGCGCTGGTAGCGCACGGCGGTCGAGTTTGCCGTTGGCGGTCAGCGGCATGCTGGCCAGCAGAATCAGGTGCGTCGGCACCATGTAATCCGGCAGTTGCGATTTGAGGTGCGCTTTGAGGGATTCGCGCAGTGCGGCGTGTTGCGCTTCGTCCTGTTCGGCGACCTCGGTCACCAGATAGCCGACCAATTGCTTGCCACTCGGTGCATCGAGGGCCAGCACCACCGCTTCGCGTACCGACGCGTGTTCCAGCAGACGGGTTTCGATCTCGCCCAGTTCGATGCGGAAACCGCGAATCTTCACTTGATGGTCGATGCGCCCAAGGTACTCCACCAGACCATCGGTGCGCTGGCGCACCAGGTCGCCGGTGCGATAGATACGCCCGCCGTTGTTGGCGAACGGATCCGCCACAAAGCGCTCGGCCGTCATGCCCGCGCGCTCGTGATAACCCTGCGCCAGACCGGCACCGCCAACGTACAACTCGCCGGTCGCGCCTTGCGGCACCAAGGCCAGATCGGCATCGAGGATGTAAGCCACACGAGCGCCGATCACGCTGCCGATCGGCACACTGCCCAGGCCTTCTTCCAGTTGTTCAGGCGCCAGACTGGCCAGCGGCATGACCACGGTTTCGGTCGGACCATAGGCGTTGAAGAACAGGCTCGGTTTGAACGCTGCGCGAATTCGCGCCAAGTGTTCGCCGGTCAGGGCCTCGCCGCCGGTGATGCACATGCGCACCGGCAGGGTTTCGTTCCGGGTCGCCAGCCATTGTGCCAACTGGCTGCCGTAGCTTGGAGTGAAGCCGAGAATGTTGATGTTGTGACGGCGGATCAGCCCGCAAATTTCTTCGGCGTCCCACTGGCCCTGAGCCCGCAGCACGACCTGTGCGCCGCTGAGCAATGGCACCAACAGACGCTCGGTGGCGGCGTCGAAGTTGATCGAATAGAAATGCAGCTCGCAGTCGTCCGCACGCATGCCGAAACGTTCGATCACGGCGCGGCAGTGCATGGCGATTTCCCCGTGGGACACCACCACGCCTTTCGGCTTGCCGGTGGAGCCCGAGGTGTAAATCAGGTACGCCTGATGTTGCGGCAGGCTGATAAACGGCAACTCGGTGGCCGGGTAATTGGCCAGTGCGGCGGCGTCGTGTTCGAGGCACCAGCGCGCGACGGTGGCCGGCAGTTCACCGAGGGCATCGAACATCGCGGCGTCGCTGAGCAGCAGGCCGATGCCGCTGTCTTCGATCATGTAGTGCAAGCGGTCCAGCGGATACTCCGGGTCCAGCGGCACATAGGCACCGCCCGCCTTGAGGATCGCCAGCAGGCCGATGACCATTTCCAGGGATCGCTCCAACGCCAGACCGACCCGAACCTGCGGCCCGACACCCCGCTCGCGGAGCATCCAGGCCAAGCGATTGGCGCGGCTGTCGAGTTCGGCGTAGCTCAGGGTTTTCCCGGCGAAGGTCAGTGCCGGCGCATCCTTGCGCACCAATGCCTGCTCGCTGAACAGGTGATGAATGCACTGATCCAGACGGTGTTCGCCCGGCTCGATGCCGAGGCTGTCGAGCAGGTTCTTCTGTTCCTTGACTTCAAGAAGCGGCAGCTCACTGAGGCGCTGTTGCGGATCAGCCAACAGCGCTTCGAGCAGATTGCGCCAGTGCCCGGCCATGCGCGCAATGCGTGGTTCGTCGAACAGATCGGTGCTGTAGGTCAGGCAGCAACCCAGGCGATGGTCGAGGTCGGTGACTTCCAGGTTGAGGTCGAACTTGGTCGCCCGGGCATCGTTGGCCAGGTACTCAACGGTCATGCCGGCCAAAGTGCGGCTCTGTTGGAACTCCCAGCGCTGCACGTTGCACATTACCTGGAACAGCGGGTTGTAAGCGGCGCTGCGCGGTGGCTGCAGGGCTTCCACCAGATGATCGAACGGCAGGTCCTGATGGGACTGGCCTTCGATCACGGTGTGGCGAACCTGCTCGAACAACTCACCCACGGACATCTGCCCGTCGAGCTGGCAACGCAACACTTGGGTGTTGAGAAACGCGCCGATCAGCCCTTCGCTTTCCGGACGAATCCGGTTAGCTACCGGCGCGCCAATACGCAAATCGGTCTGGCCGCTGTAGCGGTAAAGCAGCACGGCCAGCGCGGCGGTCATGGTCATGAACAGGGTCAGACCGTTTTGCGCGTTGAAGGCACGGACCCGGGCGGCGAGGTCATCGCTCAGGTCGAAACGGAACAGCTCACCCTGGTGACTTTGCACCGGGGGACGCGGACGGTCGGCCGGCAGTTCCAGCAGCGGATGTTCGCGACCCAGTTGCGCAGTCCAATAGTCGAGTTGGCGCTGGCGCTCGCCGGACTCCAGCCACTGACGCTGCCAGACGCTGTAGTCCAGGTACTGCACCGGCAACGGTGCCAGCGGTGATTCGCGGTCATCGACGAAGGCTTCGTAGAGCGCGCTCAATTCCCGGGCGAAGATGTCCATCGCCCAGCCTTCGGTGACGATGTGGTGCAAGGTCAGCACCAGGTAATGTTCCTGCTCGGCGGTCTTGACCAGGCAGGCCCGCAGCAGCGGTCCGGTTTCCAGGTCGAACGGCCGGTGAGCTTCGTCATCCGCCAGTTGCTGCACCTGCCATTCGCGGCTGGTGGCATCCAGCGCAGAGAAATCCTTCCAGTCCATGCGCATGCCGGCGTCCGGGTGCACCTGTTGCCGAGCCACGCCGTTGACACTCGGGAACGTGGTACGCAGGGTTTCGTGGCGCATGATCAGCGCTTGTAACGCCGCTTCGAAGCGCCCGACATCGAGCACCCCGCGCAGCCGCGCCATACCGCCGACGTTGTAGGCCGGGCTGTCCGGCTCCATCTGCCAGAGGAACCACATGCGCTGCTGGGAATATGACAGCGGCACCGATTGGCTGCGGTCGACTGTCTCGATCGGCGGTTGTTTGTTGGTGTTGCCGCTGACTTGAATCAGTCGGACCTGTTCGGCAAATGCGCCCAGCTCGCTGTTCTCGAACAACGCTCGCAGCGGTAATTCGACGTCGCAGGCCTGACGGGTGCGAGAAATGATTTGCGTGGCCAGCAGCGAGTGGCCACCGAGGGCGAAGAAATCGTCGCGCAGACCGATTTGCGCAAGGCCCAATACTTCGCGCCAGATGCCGGCGATTTGCTGCTCAAGGGCAGAGACCGGTTCAACGTGTTCGCGGATTTGCCACTGCGGTTCCGGCAGGGCACGACGATCGAGTTTGCCACTGGGGCTCAGGGGCATTTCGTCCAGACGCATCAGCTGCGCCGGGACCATGTATTCGGGCAGTTCAGCCGCCAGCGCAGATTTCAGGCGCGCGGTTTGAGCGTCTTCAGTTTCGTTGGTTTCATTTGCAGTGTAGTAACCGATCAACTGTCCGCCGGCCGCTGTTTCGCGCACCAGCACCACCGCTTGAGCGACGCCGTCCTGGGCCAGCAGCCGCGCTTCGATTTCTTCCGGTTCGACACGGAAGCCGCGCAACTTGACCTGCTGATCGAGACGGCCGAGGTATTCGATCACGCCCTCGGCGGTCCAGCGTGCACGGTCACCCGTGCGGTACAAGCGTGCGCCCTGCTCGCCCAGTGGATCGACCACAAAGCGTTCAGCGGTCAGCGCAGGACGGCCGAGGTAGCCTCGGGCCAGGCCGATGCCGCTGATGCACAGCTCACCCGGCACGCCGGCCGGCACTGGATTGAGCTCGCCATCAAGTACACGGCACAGCACGTTGCCCAGTGGACGACCAATCGGCGAACGCTCGCCATCGGCCGTTGAGCAGTGCCAGTGGGTCACGTTGATCGCGGTTTCGGTCGGGCCGTAGCGGTTGTGCAATTGAACGGCGGGCAGTTGTTGCAGCACGCGGTTGCGCAGTTCGGCAGGCAAGGCTTCGCCGCCAGAGAACACACGGCGCAGGCTGGTGCATGCGGCAGTGAGCGGTTCGTCGATAAACAGCGCAAGCAACGGTGGCACGAAGTGCAGCGTGGTCACGCCGTACTGCTGAACCAGCTGCGCGATACGGTGTGGATCACGGTGTTCACCGGGGCCGGCGATCAGCAACCGCGCCCCTGTGATCAGCGGCCAGAAGCACTCCCACACCGACACGTCGAAACTGATCGGCGCTTTTTGCATCAACAGGTCGGTTTCGTTCAGGCGATAGGTGTTCTGCATCCATTGCAGGCGTTCGGCGAGGGCCGCATGGGTATTGCCGACGCCCTTCGGTTGGCCGGTTGAGCCAGAGGTGTAAATCACGTAGGCCAGGTTTTCGCCGTGCAAATGCAGACCCGGCGTATGGCTCGGCCAGCTCTCCAGATGCAGGGCGTCCATGGCGATCACACTGACGCCGTCGGTGGCAGGCAGGCGATCAAGCAACTGGGTTTGCGTCAGCAACAATTCGACGCCGCTGTCATTGAGCATGTAGGCCAGGCGTTCGGCCGGGTAATCCGGGTCCAGCGGCACGTAGGCGCCACCGGCCTTGATGATCGCCAGCAGGCCGATCAGCAGTTGCGGCGAACGTTGGGCAGCGATGGCCACGCAGACATCCGGGCCGACGCCTTTGTCGCGCAGGTAATGGGCCAGGCGATTGGCCTGGGTGTGCAGTTCGGCGAAGTCCAGCTGACCGCCGTCCCACATCAATGCAATACGTTCCGGGGTCAGGCGCGCTTGTTCATTGAGCAGTTCCGGCAGCCATTGGCTGGCCGGAGTGCACGGTGCGGCGCTCCAGGCCGATTGCTGATCGTGCTCGCACGGCGTCAGCAGTGGCAGGTCGCCGATGGCGGTTGTCGGTTGCTCACAGATGGCCCGCAACAGGTTGGCGAAATGCTCGGCCAGACGTTCGATCGTCGCGGCGTCGAACAGCTCGCTGGCGTAGTCGAAGGACAGGCTCAGACGCCCGTTGCGGTCTTCCTCGCTGTGCAGTTGCAAGTCGAACTTGGCTTCGCGGCTGTGCCATGGCAACTCTTCGGCAAGTAATCCAGGAAGGCGACGCAGTGCGCTCAAGTCGCGCTGCTGGTGGTTGAACATGACCTGGAACAAGCCTTGTTCGCGCGCCTGCGGGAACGCTTCGAGCAGTTGTTCGAACGGCAGATCCTGATGGGCCTGCGCGCCCAATGCGGCGTGACGGGTTTGCGCCAGCAGTTCATCGAATGGCAGCCGCGAATCCACCTCGGCGCGCAGCACCTGGGTGTTGATGAAGAAGCCGATCAGCCCCTGGGTTTCCAGGCGCGGACGGTTGGCGTTGGGCACGCCGATGCGGATGTCGCGCTGGCCGCTGTAGCGGTGCAGCAAGCTCTGGAACGCCGCGAGCAACACCATGAATGAAGTTGATTCATGGGTCTGGGCGGTCTGGCGAATGGCATCACTTAAGGTCGCGCCCAAACGCACGGTGTGGCGAGCGGCGCTGTGAGTCTGTTGCGCCGCGCGCGGATGGTCGGTGGCCAGGCTCAGGGTCGGGTGCTCGTCGCCCAGCTGCGCCTTCCAGTACGCCAGTTGCCGCTCGCCCTCACCTTGCGCCAACCACTGGCGCTGCCAACTGCCGTAGTCAGCGTACTGGGTCGGTAGCGCCGCAAGCGCCACCTGTTGTCCTTGGGACGCCGCCGCATACAGCCGCGAGAACTCGTCGATCAGCACGTTCAGCGACCAGCCGTCAGCGATGATGTGGTGCAGCGTCACCAGCAGTTGGTGATCTTCATCATCAAGACGTACCAACGTCACCCACAGCAACGGGCCTTTTTCCAGATCGAACTGGGTGCGCGCTTCGTCCTCTCGGATTTGCAGGGCACAGGCTTCACGCTCGGCGATGGGCATGTCGCTGATGTCGATCAATTGCAGATTAAAAATACCCGCGGCACCGACCTGTTGCAGCGCCACACCGTCACGTTCGAAGAAGCGCGTGCGCAGGGATTCGTGACGCTCGATCAGTTGCTGGAAACTGGAGCGCAAGGCGTCTTCGTCCAGTTCGCCGCGCAGGCGTAAAGCGCCGGGAATGTTGTAGGCGCTGCTGTGCGGGTCGAGTTGCCAGGTGATCCACAGACGGTTTTGTGCCAGGGATTGCGGCATCGCTTCTGCGCGCGACAACGTGGTGATCGCGCCTTGGGCCAGCCCGCCGTCCTGTTGTTGCGCAGCGACAGAGGCGGTAAACGCACCCAGCGTCGGCGCTTCGAACAGCAGGCGCAGATTCAGCTCCAAACCGAGTTCTTCGCGCAGACGCGCGACCACTTGAGTGGCGGCGATGGAGTTGCCGCCAAGCAGGAAGAAGTGGTCGTCGGCGTTGACCTGCTTGACCTGCAACTGCTCGCACCAGATCTGGCCGATCAAGGTTTGCAGCTCGGAACCTGACGCTGTTCCGGATCCGTTTTCGACTTCTGCCGACGGGAACACCGCATAGCTGTCGAGGCTGCCGTCCGCCAGACGATTGCGGCACGCCGAGCGTTGCAGTTTGCCACTGGAGGTCTTGGGCAGCGCGCCCGGATTGAGCAACACCACCACGCTCGGCGCTTCCTGATACGCCTCGGCCACGGCTTGGCGAATGGCCTTGATCAAGGCGTCGGGCGGGAGGATTTTCTGCACGCTGCGGCTGATTTCCGCCGCGATGCCAATGCCTTCCTGGCCGTTGATGTTGACGGCAAAAGCGGCGACACGACCTTTGCGTACCACTTCCACTTCGCGCTCGATGGTCTGTTCGATGTCTTGCGGATAAAGGTTGTGACCGCGAACGATCAGCATGTCTTTCAGGCGGCCGGTGATGAACAATTCACCGTTGCACACAAAGCCCAGATCGCCGGTACGCAGCCAGGTTCGACCGACGTGCTGAACGAAGGTCTTGGCGGAAGCCTCAGGGTTGCGCCAGTAGCCGTGGGCGATGCTTGGCCCGGCCGCCCAGACTTCGCCGACAGCGTTGTCGGCCAGTTCGTTGAGCGCCATCGGATCGACAATCAGCACCGCGTGATCCGGCTGGCTGATGCCGCAGCTCATGATCGCGGCGCCCTCGCCCGGCTCGGCACGGTTCTGCGCCAGGGCCTGATCGTCCACCCGCAAGTTGCCAATGCCCTGGCCACGAGGGCTGCCGGCCACGAACAACGTGGCTTCGGCCAACCCGTAAGACGCCATGAAGCTGTCCTCGGTGAATCCGCAGGCCGCGAACTTCTCGGCGAAGCGCTCCAGGGTGTCGAGACGAATCGGTTCGGAACCGGAATACGCCACGCGCCAGCCGCTGAGGTCGAGGCGCTCCAAGGCCGATTCACTGACCCGCTCGCTGCACAATCGATAGGCAAAATCCGGCCCGCCGCTGATGGTGCCGCCGTATTCGCTGATCGCTTCCAGCCAACGCAACGGTCGGCCCAGGAAGTACGCTGGCGACATCAACACGCAGGGCACGCCGCTGAAAATCGGCTGCAACAGACCGCCGATCAGGCCCATGTCGTGGTACAGCGGCAACCAGCTGACGATCACGTCGTCGGGGTTCAGGTCGATGCCGAAGCCGTTGCGAATCAGCAGTTCGTTGGCCACCAGGTTGCCGTGGCTGACTTGCACGCCTTTAGGCAACGCGGTGGAACCGGAGGTGTATTGCAGGAACGCGATATCATCGTCTTGCAGATCCGGCGCGACCCAGCGTTCGGCCAATGCGCTGTCGAGGGTATCGACACAGAGCAATGGCGGAGCCCCTTCGATTTGCAGCAACGCATCGCGCAGGCCGGCGCTGGTCAGCAGCAGACGCGGCTCGGCATCGCTGATGATCGACAGCAGACGCTCCTGGTGATGACGACGCGTCGACTCCGGCGGATAGGCCGGCACCGCGATCACACCGGCATACAGGCAACCAAAGAATGCGGCGACGTAATCCGGGCCACTGGGAAACAGCAGCACCGCGCGATCACCCAACGCCGCCTCGGCCTGCAACGCGCCTGCAATGGTTCGCGCCCGCTGATCCAGTTCGCGATAACTGAGCACCACAGCCTGATCCGGGGTTTCGGCGAGAAAACGCAAGGCCACCCGATCCGGCGTCAGGGCCGCGCGGCGCTGGAGGGCTTGGACCAGATTGCTTGGGAGTTCGAACGCGTCGGTCATGAGGTTTCCTGCCTGAATTCGGCTTGCAAATGGAATCGGGTTTCTTACGTCACGCCCCATTCGAGGGCGTGCAGGACGCGGTCTTCGCCGACCGCGCAAGGCATTGGGAATGCTGTGGTAACCGGGACTGCCGCCCGGAACCATTCACCAATGAGAACGGATGACGTCTTGAAATAATTAGTCCGCGGGCTCGATCGTCAACTGGGCTGCGGTGCGGCAGCGTGTCGCAGTTCTCACTCTGCACCTTTGTGGATCATTAATTCTCTTTCTCAATTGACAATCATTATCATTCAACATAATTTGTCGCTCGATGTGTAGGGCAGCGCAGGTTGCTTGCCGCCCCACTAACCTATTTGCAGCAGGGTGATTTCCATGACGGAACAAGTATCCACAAGCAGGTGCGATTCACCGCTACTTCAGGCATTCGTCGACAATCGACTGATTCTGGTCAAGATTGCAGCCCGCATTACCGGCTGCCGGTCACGTGCTGAAGATGTGGTGCAGGATGCGTTCTTCAGGTTGCAGTCAGCGCCGCAGATCACGTCTTCGTTCAAGGCTCAGCTCAGTTACCTGTTCCAGATCGTGCGCAACCTGGCGATCGACCACTACCGCAAACAGGCGTTGGAGCAGAAGTATTCGGGCCCTGAAGAAGAAGGCCTGAACGTCGTGATCCAGGGCGCTTCGCCGGAAACCTCGCACATCAACTTCTCGACGCTGGAACACATTGCCGACGCGCTGACCGAGTTGCCGAGCCGCACCCGCTACGCGTTCGAGATGTACCGCCTGCACGGCGTGCCGCAAAAGGACATCGCCAAGGAACTGGGCGTCTCGCCGACGCTGGTGAACTTCATGATCCGTGATGCGCTGGTGCACTGCCGCAAGGTGTCGGGCAACCGCGTGGATACCTTCGCCCGTCGTTGATATCTGAAATTTGCGTCGCCCCCTTCGCGAGCAAGCCCGCTCCCACATTTGATCTCTGGTGTTCACAAATTTTTGTGTTCGCTGGAAATTCAATGTGGGAGCGGGCTTGCTCGCGAAGGCGGGCTCAAGATCAACGCAGACCTTGAGCCTTACCTGTCACGCCAACGTGCACCGATCAAAAAACCGCTCGCGCCCCAACACCATCAACGCTGCGCGCTTGTGCGGGAAATCGAACTCTTTCTCGCAGTGGAAACCCTGGTTCTGCATGTGCCCGATCATCTTCGCGTTGTCGGCACGAGGCTCGGCGACCACTCGCTGGGTGCGCGGATCGTCGAGAAACAGGTAATGCACCAGCGCCGATAACCAGCTCACCACCTTGTGCGGGCCGCGATGGTTCTCTTCGCCCACCAGCATGTGAATGCCACGGTCGTAATCGCCCGCATCGTAGAACGGGGCGATGCGATCTTCCTTGGCCCAGTAAGCTTCGAAATAGGCGAACGGCTGATCGTCGAAACAGCCGATCAGCGTCAGGGTGTGGGGATCGGCTTCGAGTTTGCTCAGGTATTCGCGATGCTTCTCCAGGCTGCCCTCCTCCTGCCAGAAACTCGCTACCCGCGGACTGTTCTGCCAGCGATTGAACCGCGCAAGGTCGTGATCGATGTCCACGGTACGCAGCGAAATCCACGCCCCCAGCCGCGCATCAAAGCGCCGATACACCTCGCCTCGCGGTTTCACCGGCCGCAATGGATGGCGCTTGCCGCCACTGATAACCATCTGCTGCGGATAACTGCTCGTCAGCGCCTGACCCAGCCAAGGCTGCGGCAGCTGCCAGAACAGCGTGCGTTCGCAACGATACTGGCCGGCGATATCGGTGGGGATCAACAAGCCGCTGAGCACGGCTTCGGCGGGTGCTTCATCGAGTTGCCAGGTCAGGTGATGGCAGGCCGGGTCGCGGGCAAACAGCCAATAACACGCCGCCCACACGGCTTGAGTGTCGGGGCGACCACTTCGTGCCTCAAGTTGCACCTGTAACGCTGGCGCGCGGTTGAGGCGTAGCTCGATCAGCGGCTGCCCTTCCAGGCTGAGGCTCAGTCGGCTTTCGGTTTCATCAGCTACAAGGCTACTGCCTGTCGGCAACGCCAGGGCAGTCAGGTCATTCGGATTGGGCATGGGTCGGGCTCACGATAATCGTCGACAGTTCAACGATGTGACGTGATCCCGCCCGGGAAATTTAAGAGAAGTCGGTAAATACGCGACCTGTGGCGCGATCTCAGTTGCCCGGTATCGGCACGACGGCGATTTTGTAGGGATCGAATATCTTCAGCATCTGGCCATTGTCCCGCAAACCCTGGAGCAACTTGCCGAATGCCTCACCGCTGATCGGTGCGGTGGGGCGAAGAATGGCGTAGTGATGATAGATCTGATCGATCCGCTGGGACACCAGCAACTGATTGGCGACTTTTTCGTTGCGCAGCAAGTAGTCGCTCAGGTAAGAGCGCGTCACCAAAGCAATGTCTGCCCGCCCGCGCAGCACCATCAGCAGGTTGCTGTCATGGGAATAGGTCAGCGTGGCGTTGTAGTCTTTCGCGAGAGTTTTAGGGTCGGCGTTGAAGTTGGCGAATTCGTAGTGATAACCACTGAACAGTGCCAGACGCTTGCCGGCGAGGTCGGCAAAGTAGTTCTGCGCGCGTTGAGGCTGGCAATGCGCGACAAAAATCTCGGCGTCTTCCAGGCCCATGTCGACGGTGACGTGGGGGATGTCTTTCCAGCCCCAATCGGGGTTCTCGAAAATCGCCATGTCCACCCGGCCTTGCTTGAAGTCACCGAAGCGCCGGGGAATGGAAGTCGGTACGAGCACGAACTGATACTCGCTTTGCAAGGCATTGAGCGCCTCGACCAGTTGCGGCAACAGCCCGGTGTCGGCGCCGGATTCCGGGCGCACGGTATAAGGCGGGAAATGTGCGGCACCGATCCGCACCAGTTGCGAAGCCTGGGACGGCACCATGCATAACGCCGCAAGCACCGTCAGCAAAAGCCGCGAGGCCATCCGAATTGGCGAAGACATCAAAACAACCCACTCCCCGAGAAAAGACGCATCAATGCATTCAAGCTAGGCGGTTTCGGCCAGTTAGCCAGTTTCCTGCTGACCAAGACAACACTATTGTTTCTCTTCCAACACCAGAATCAATGCTTCCTCGGCCAATTGATCGAGACTCATGCTGCCGCCCGTGCGAAACCAGGTGGTGGTCCAGGACAGTGCACCGGTCAAAAAACGTCGGGTGACGAACACATCGCCGCGGATGAAACCGGCGTCTTTGGCCTCCCCCAGCACCTGCAGCCAGAGGTCTTCATAAATGTCACGCAACGCCAACACTTTCGCCTGCCCGTCTGCGGACAGCGAACGCCATTCATAGACCAACACGGCCATGGCCTCGCCGCTGCCGCCCATGATCGACTGCAATTCGCAGCGAATCAGCGCCAGAACCCGCTCGCGCACGCTGTCGGCCTCGGCCAGGGAGGCACGCATCAACGCGGTGTTGTAGCGAATGGTTTCCTCCATCACCGCCCGCAGGATCTCGTCCTTGCTTTTGAAGTGATGAAAAATGCTGCCCGACTGAATGCCCACGGCGCCAGCCAGATCGCGCACCGTGGTGCGCTCGTAGCCTTTGTTGCGAAACAGGTGAGCGGCCACTTGCAGCAATTTGCCGCGGGCGCTGTCCGGGTCGGTCAATTGGCCGTTGTCGACCAACTCGCGCATCACCCTCAGGGCTTTTTGCTCGTCCACCCGTTCTCTCCTACAGTCGATCAATCAAATGCGCCGTTCACCCCCTAAAACTGCGGGGTTGCGCGGGCAATTTAAGCTGGCCGGGGCGACCAAGCAAGCGCTCGGGCAGAAGAAATTTAAGCCGTTTACAAACCAAGCGCTTGCTTGGTAGTCTCGATGCACTGTTGTCGGAGGTGGCTATGGAGTTGACTGTGCCTAAAACAATTCGCATCGGATGCGCCAGCGCCTTCTGGGGCGACACCTCGACCGCCGCCGCGCAACTGGTGGAAGGCGGGCGCTTGGACTATCTGGTCTTCGATTATCTGGCCGAGATCACGATGTCGATCATGGCCGGCGCCCGAATGAAAGATCCCCAGGCCGGCTACGCCAGTGACTTCATCGAAGTCCTCAGCCCCCTGCTCACTCAGCTCGCCGGGCAAAAAATCCGCGTCATCAGCAACGCCGGCGGGGTCAATCCACAGGCCTGCGCCGCAGCCCTGCAAGCGGCTTGCGACAAGGCCGGGGTCGCGCTGAAGATCGCCGTGCTGCTGGGTGATGACCTGCAGCCGCAATTCAAACAGCTGAGTACTCGTGGCATTCATGAAATGTTCAGCGGTGCGCCCCTGCCGCCGATGTGCGTTTCGACCAACGCCTACCTCGGCGCACCGGGCATCGTCGAAGCCTTGCGCCTTGGCGCGGATATTGTGATCACCGGGCGCGTAGTCGACAGTGCCGTGGTCAGTGCGGCGCTGGTGCACGAGTTCGACTGGTCGTGGCACGACTACGACAAACTCGCCCAAGCCGCGTTGGCCGGTCACATCATCGAATGTGGCGCCCAGTGCACCGGCGGCAATTTCACTGACTGGCGCGATGTGCCCGACTACGAACACATCGGCTTCCCCATCGTTGAAGTCAGCGCCGACAGCCAGTTCATCGTCAGCAAGCCCGACGGCTCGGGCGGACTGGTCACGCCGCTGACGGTGGGCGAGCAGATGCTCTATGAAATCGGTAACCCGCAGGCCTATTTGCTGCCCGACGTCGTCTGCGATTTCAGTCAGGTCAAACTCCAGCAACAAGGCAAAAACGCAGTCCGGGTGCATGGCGCAAAAGGCCTGCCGCCAACCGATCAGTACAAGGTCAGTGCGACGTATCCGGACGGTTTCCGTTGCACCGCCAGTTGCCTGATCGCCGGAATCGATGCGGTTGACAAGGCTCGGCGCGTCAGCGAAGCGATCATCAACAAGACTTCGGAAATCTTCAGCCAGCGCGGCTGGCCACCCTACAGCGAAGTGAACATCGAACTGCTCGGCAGCGAAGCCACTTACGGCCCCCATGGCCAGCGCCAGGACAGCCGCGAAGTGGTGATCAAACTTGCGGTGCGCCATCCGAACAAACAAGCGCTGATCGTGTTTTCCCGGGAAATCGCCCAGGCCGCCACTGGCATGGCGCCGGGGTTGACCGGGATCGTCGGCGGACGGCCGACGGTGTATCCGCTGATCCGGCTGTTCTCGTTCCTCATCGACAAAACCGCCTGCACGCTGGACATTGATCTCAACGGCCAGCGCCACCCCTGCGCCCTGCCCGCCCTCGATACGCTCGCTACCGCTGACTTGCCCATACCGTTCGAAGCACCCAAACCCACAGACCGCGCCGATGCCAGCGTGGCCCTGATCAAACTCGCGGTGGCGCGCTCCGGAGACAAGGGCAATCACAGCAACATCGGGGTCATGGCCCGCGAGCCCGAGTATTTGCCGTGGATCGCCGAAGCCCTGACACCCGAGGTGATTGTCGATTGGATGAGTCATGTCCTCGACCCCATCCACGGCCGTGTCGAGCGCTGGTATCTGCCCGGCACCCACAGCCTTAATTTTCTGTTGGAGAACGCCCTCGGTGGCGGTGGCGTGGCCAGCCTGCGGATTGATCCGCAAGGCAAAGCCTTTGCCCAGCAGTTGCTGGAAATCCAGATTCCGGTGCCTCAGCGCATCGCCGACCAGGTCAACTAGAGGACTGCCGCCGTGGCCTACGATTCGATTTTCAAAGCCGATTTGTTTGCTGGCCAAACTATTATCGTCACCGGCGGCGGCAGCGGCATTGGCCGTTGCACCGCCCACGAATTGGCAGCCCTCGGCGCCCATGTGCTGTTGATCGGACGCAAGGTCGACAAGTTGAAAGCCGTCGCGACCGAGATTGCCGAAGACGGCGGTAAAGCCAGTTGGAAGGCCTGTGATATTCGCGAAGAAGAAGCGGTCAGGTATCTGGTCAGCGAACTGATCCGCGAGCATGGCCCGATTCACGGTCTGGTGAACAATGCCGGCGGGCAATACCCCTCGCCCCTGGCCTCGATCAATCAGAAGGGTTTCGAAACCGTGATGCGTACCAACCTGGTGGGCGGTTTTCTGATGGCCCGGGAAGTCTTCAATCAATCCATGAGCAAGCACGGCGGCGCCATCGTCAACATGCTCGCCGACATGTGGGGCGGCATGCCCGGCATGGGCCACTCGGGCGCGGCGCGCTCGGGTATGGACAACCTCACGAAGACTGCCGCGTTCGAATGGGGTTACGCCGGAGTGCGGGTCAATGCCGTGGCGCCGGGCTGGATCGCGTCGAGCGGCATGGACACTTACGAAGGCGCGTTCAAAGCAGTGATTCCCACGTTGCGCGAACACGTGCCACTCAAACGCATCGGCACTGAATCGGAAGTCAGCGCGGCGATCGTTTTCCTGCTCAGCCCGGCGGCGGGTTTTATCAGCGGCAGCACCTTGCGCATTGATGGTGCGGCAAGCCTGGGCGGGCGCGCATGGCCGATTCACAAGGCGACGAACAGTGAGTCGTACAACGGCTTCCATCGTGCATACCTTCCAGACGTATTGCAGCCGGACGTGCTCAAGGACAAGGAATAAGCCATGCCGATCATCCAGTCGCAAGTGGACCCCTTCAGTGAACAGTTCGCCCGTAACCGCGCGGCGATGCTGGTGGGCATCGAGCAAGTCCGCCAGCTCGAGCAAAACCTGCTGAACAAGGCGGCCGAGGCCAAACCCAGGTTCGACAAGCGCGGGCAACTGCTGCCCCGGGAACGCCTCAACCTGCTGCTGGACCCCGGCGCACCGTTCCTCGAACTAGCGAGCCTGGCCGGCTACAAACTGCACGACGACAAGGACGGCAGCTCGGCCGGTGGCGGGTTGATCGCCGGGATCGGCTATGTGTCCGGTGTTCGCGTACTGGTGGTGGCGAACAACAGTGCCATCAAGGGCGGGACCATCTCCCCCAGCGGGTTGAAAAAATCCCTGCGCCTGCAACAAATCGCCATGGAGAACAAACTTCCGGTGATCACCCTCGCCGAAAGCGGCGGTGCCAACCTCAACTATGCGGCGGAAATTTTCGTCGAAGGCGCGCGCAGTTTTGCCAATCAGGCGCGGATGTCGGCCATGGGCCTGCCGCAGATCACCGTGGTCCACGGCTCGGCCACGGCGGGCGGCGCTTATCAACCGGGATTATCGGATTACGTGGTGGTGGTGCGCGGCAAAGCCAAGCTGTTTCTGGCCGGCCCTCCACTACTCAAAGCGGCGACCGGTGAAGTCGCCACCGATGAAGAATTGGGCGGCGCCGAGATGCATGCGCAAACCGCCGGCACCGCCGAATACCTCGCCGAAAACGACGCCGACGGCGTGCGCCTGGTGCGCGAGATTGTCAGCCTGTTGTCGTGGAACGATCAGCTGTCATGGTTACCTGAACGTCGGTGGGAAGAACCGCTCTACCCCATCGACGAACTGCTGGGCCTGATCCCGGATGACCCGAAAAAACCCTACGACGTGCGCGAGATCATCGCCCGTATTGCCGACGGCTCGAACTTCCTCGAGTTCAAGGGTGAGTTCGATCAGCAGACCGTCTGCGGTCATCTACAGATTCAGGGCCGCGCCTGCGGGTTCATCGGCAACAACGGCCCGATCACGCCCAAGGGTGCGAGCAAGGCCGCGCAGTTCATTCAGCTCTGCGACCAGAGTCAGACACCGCTGCTGTTTTTCCACAACACCACCGGGTTCATGGTCGGCACCGAATCGGAACAGCAAGGCGTGATCAAGCATGGGGCGAAGATGATTCAGGCGGTGGCCAATGCCCGGGTGCCTAAACTGACCATCGTTGTCGGCGGTTCCTATGGCGCCGGCAACTACGCCATGTGCGGCCGCGGCCTCGACCCGCGCTTCATCTTCGCCTGGCCCAACAGCCGCACCGCGGTGATGGGCGGCGCCCAGGCGGGCAAGGTGCTACGGATCGTTACCGAGGCCAAACAGGCCAAGGACGGCCTGGTGCCCGACCCGAAAATGCTCGACATGCTGGAACAGGTCACCGCGCAAAAACTCGACAGTCAGTCCACCGCGCTCTATGGCAGCGCCAGTCTGTGGGACGACGGGTTGATCGATCCGCGGGATACGCGGACGTTGCTTGGGTACTTGCTGGATATTTGCCATGAGGCCGAAGTGCGTCCGTTGCAAGCCAACAGTTTTGGTGTAGCGCGCTTTTAATAAGAGCGGGATCAATACGGATCAGAGGAGAACAATAAAAATGATCTTCACCCAGGAACACGAAGCACTGCGTCGCACCGTCCGCCAGTTCGTCGATCATGAGATCAACCCGCACGTCGAAGAATGGGAAAAGGCTGGGCGCTTTCCGATCCACGAAATCTTCCGCAAGGCTGGCGAACTGGGTCTGCTGGGGATTTCCAAACCGGAAAAGTTCGGCGGCATGGGGCTCGACTACAGCTATTCGATCGTCGCTGCCGAAGAGTTCGGCACCATTCATTGCGGTGGTATTCCGATGTCCATCGGGGTGCAGACCGACATGTGCACCCCGGCGTTGGCGCGTTTTGGCTCCGATGAATTGCGCGAAGAATTTCTAAGGCCGGCGATTACCGGCGAACAGGTCGGCTGCATCGGCGTCTCTGAAGTCGGCGCCGGTTCCGATGTGGCCGGATTGAAAACCACCGCCCGCAAGGACGGTGATGACTACGTGATCAACGGCAGCAAAATGTGGATCACCAACTCGCCAAGCGCCGACTTTATTTGCCTGCTGGCCAACACCTCGGACGACAAGCCGCACATCAACAAATCGCTGATCATGGTGCCGATGAACACCCCCGGCATTAGCCTGAGCTCGCACCTGGACAAGCTCGGCATGCGCAGCTCGGAAACCGCCCAGGTGTTTTTCGACAACGTTCGTGTGCCGCAGCGCAATCGCATCGGCCATGAAGGCGCCGGTTTCATGATGCAGATGTTGCAGTTCCAGGAGGAACGCCTGTTCGGCGCGGCAAACATGATCAAAGGCCTGGAGTACTGCATCGACAGCACCATCGAGTACTGCAAGGAACGCAAAACGTTCGGCAATGCGCTGATCGACAACCAGGTCATTCACTTTCGTCTGGCGGAACTGCAAACCGAAATCGAATGCCTGCGGGCGCTGGTCTATCAGGCCACCGAGCAATACATCAAAGGCCAGGACGTCACGCGTCTGGCGTCCATGGCCAAACTTAAGGCCGGGCGGCTGGGGCGCGAAGTCAGTGACAGTTGCCTGCAATATTGGGGCGGCATGGGCTTCATGTGGGACAACCCGGTGGCCCGGGCTTACCGCGACGTGCGGCTGGTGTCGATCGGCGGCGGGGCCGACGAAATCATGCTGGGGATCATCTGCAAACTCATGGGTATCCTGCCGGGGAAAAAGAAATGAGCACCCTGCCCGTTTACCAGACCCTGTTGCTGGAGCTGCATAACGGCGTCCTGCACATCACCCTCAACCGCCCGGAAACCCGCAATGCCATGAGCTTGCAGATGGTTGCCGAACTGCGCGCGGTGCTGGCGTCAGTGCGCGATGACCGAGACATTCGAGCCCTGATAATCGGCGGTGCCGGCGGGCACTTCTGCGCCGGCGGCGACATCAAGGACATGGCCAATGCCCGTGCCCAGGGTCCAACGGCTTACCGCGATCTGAACCGTGCGTTCGGCGCGCTGCTTGAAGAAGTGCAACACGCACCGCAGGTGGTCATCACGGTGCTACAAGGCGCGGTGCTCGGTGGTGGCTTGGGTCTCGCCTGCGTCAGCGACGTGGCGATGGCCGATCATCAGGCGCAGTTCGGCCTGCCGGAAACCAGCCTCGGCCTGCTGCCGGCGCAAATCGCGCCGTTCGTGGTCCAGCGCATCGGCTTGACCCAGACCCGTCGACTGGCCCTGACCGCCGCGCGTTTCGACGGTACACAGGCGCGGCGCATGGGGCTGGTGCATTTTGTCGAGCATGACGCGCAAGCGCTGGCCGAGCGCCTCGATGAGGTGTTGGCGCATGTGTTGTGCTGCGCACCGGGGGCCAATGCGCTGACCAAAAAACTCTTGCTGGCGAGTGCCGGGCAGCCATCGGGTGCATTGCTGGATGAAGCGGCGCAGTGGTTCAGCGAAGCGGTGACCGGGGCTGAAGGAGTCGAAGGGACCATGGCCTTCGTGCAAAAACGTAAACCGGGGTGGGCTCTTTAAAAGCTTCGCGGGCAAGCCCGCTACCACAGGGGTTTTGTGACCGATACAAATCCAATGTGGGAGCGGGCTTGCTCGCGAAGAGGCCCGCACATTCACAGCAAAACCCAAGGGAAGAACCCATGCCCGGATTCAGAAAAATCCTGATCGCCAACCGCGGTGAAATCGCCTGCCGCATCCAGCGCACCGCCCAGGCGCTGGGTTACCGCACGGTCGCCGTGTTCAGCGATGCCGACGCCGATGCGCTGCATGTGCAAATGGCCGACGAAGCCGTGAACATCGGCCCGGCGCCAGTGCAGCAGTCGTACCTGAACATTGCGGCGATCATCGACGCCGCCCGGCGCACCGGTGCAGACGCGATTCACCCCGGCTACGGCTTTCTCTCGGAAAACGCCGGATTCGCCCTCGCCTGCCACCACGCCGGCATCACCTTCATCGGCCCCAGCCCCGAAGCCATTGAGTTGATGGGCAGCAAGCGCCTCTCGAAAGTCGCCATGATCAACGCAGGCGTGCCGTGCATCAAAGGCTATCAAGGCGCCGAACAGGACGACGCGACCCTGACCCGCGAAGCCGCGCGTATTGGCTATCCGCTGATGATCAAGGCCAGCGCCGGCGGCGGTGGGCGCGGCATGCGTCTGGTGCACGACGCCGGTGATCTGCTGGAGCAGATCCGCACCGCGCGCTCCGAAGCGCAGCACGGATTTGGCAGCGACGAACTGATCCTCGAACAGGCGCTGATCGATCCCCGTCATGTCGAAGTTCAATTGTTCGGCGACCACCATGGCAACCTGATCTACCTCGGGGAGCGCGACTGTTCGATCCAGCGACGGCATCAGAAAGTCATCGAAGAAGCCCCCTGCCCGGTGATGACCGCCGAATTGCGCCAGGCCATGGGTGAAGCGGCGCTCAAGACCGGTCGCGCGGTCAATTACGTCGGCGCCGGCACGGTGGAATTTCTGCTGGATGCGCAGGGCCGATTTTACTTTCTGGAGATGAACACCCGACTGCAAGTGGAACACCCGGTGACCGAGCTGATCACCGGGCTGGACCTGGTGGCCTGGCAATTGAACATCGCCGAAGGACAACCGCTGCCGCTGCGTCAGGAACAGGTGCAGCTCAACGGCCATGCCATGGAAGTGCGCTTGTATGCCGAAGACCCGGCCAAGGGTTTTCTGCCGCAAACCGGGCGTATCGCGACCTGGGAACCCGCGCTGCAGGACGGCGTGCGGTTCGACCACGGCCTGATCGAAGGTCAGAACGTGAGCGCTTTCTATGATCCGCTGCTGGGCAAGATCATTGCCCATGGCGCTACTCGCGAAGAAGCCCGGCGCAAGCTGCTGCGGGCGGTGCAGGACAGCGTGCTGCTGGGCATGCAAAGCAACCAGCGCTTGCTCGCCAGCCTATTGGAACACCCGCAATTTATCAGTGGCGGGTTCAGCACCGGTTTCATCCCGCAGCATTTTTCTGACCATCCCTGCCTGCATCCCCATGCACCGAGCGCCGAAGAACTGGCGATCGCCGTGGCACTGTTCTATCAGGCATCGGCCCAGGTTCATCGCCCGCCCCTGGCCGGTTGGCGCAGTAACGCCAGCGTGCCCCTGCACTATCGGATCGGCCAGGAAGATCAGGATTGGCCGGTGGAACTGAACGCTGTACCTGGCGAACCGTACCGGATTCAAGTCGCCAACCAGACCCTTGAGCTGAAAGTGATCCAGTGCGACGGACGCCGGACCACCCTGGAAATCGACGGTATCCGGCAGCGGCATGCCTATCGTCTGGAGGCCGGGCAGCTTTGGCTGTTCACCCGCCCTGGCAGTCTACGGCTGGAGGATCGAACCCAGGCATTGATCAGTCGCCAGGCCAGCGTCAGCACCGGTACTCTCAAGGCACCGATGGACGGCGCGATCGTTGATGTACTGGTCAGTGAGGGCAGCCCGGTCAGCAAAGGTCAGTTACTGGTGGTGCTGGAAGCCATGAAAATGGAGCATCCGCTCAAGTCGGGCATCGACGGGGTGCTCAAGCGCTTGCAGGTCAGGGTCGGCGATCAGGTGAAAAATCGTCAGATTTTGTTGGAGGTCGAATAAGCCGCTAGGCGGATCCGCCGGGTTTGGCTACGCTCAAGCCCTATCAGGACGCGGATACCAGGAACCCTGCGATGCCTCACTGGCTGGTCATTGATCTGGAAGCCACCACCGATGACGGTGGTTGGCCAGTAACGGAAATGGAAATTATCGAAATCGGCGCCACCCTGGTGGACCGCAAAGGGCGTGAAGTGGATCATTTCCAGCGCTTCGTGCGGCCACTGCGGCGGCCACTGCTGACGCCGTTTTGCCGGGAGCTGACGCACATCACCCAGGCCAACGTCGATGCGGCCGAGCCGCTGACCGAGGTCTGGCCGTCGTTCGAGCAGTGGCTGGGGCCACATCATTCGCATCTGGAAGGCTGGGTCAGTTGGGGCGACTACGATCGCAAGCAGCTGCTTCAGGAATGGCAGCGCCTGCAGCTCGACAGCGCCCTGAGCCGCCTTCCGCACATGAACCTCAAACAGCGTTTTGCCAAGGCCCGTCGACTGGAGCGTCCGCTCGGGCTCAACGGCGCCCTGCAACTGGCTGGCCTGCAATTCAATGGCCAGCAACACCGGGCGCTGGAAGATGCGCGCAATACGGCGCGTCTGTTACCGCAGATTCTCCCTCCTTTGGAGAGGTGACGGCGCCGGGTCCCTTGTGCATACTGGCCGGCCCTTTTAAGCCCTTTTCGAGGAATCGCCCATGTTTAAAGTCAACGAGTACTTCGACGGCACCGTCAAGTCGATCGCCTTTGGCACCGCTGAAGGTCCGGCGACCATCGGCGTCATGGCACCGGGCGAATACGAATTCGGCACCAGCCAGCGTGAAATCATGCACGTGGTGACCGGTGCCCTGAGCGTTAAACTGCCGGACAGCACCGACTGGGAAACCTTCGCCGCCGGCAGTCAGTTCAACGTGCCTGCCAACAGCAAGTTCCAGCTGAAAGTGGCCGTCGACACCGCTTACCTGTGCGAATACCGCGGCTAAACCCGAGGGTTCACAGCGACAAAAAAAATGCCCGTGTCCTTGGACACGGGCATTTTTATTTCAAGGGCTTTTATTCGAGGATGGTCACCGGCATGCCGACTTCAAGCCGGCCATTACCATCATTGACCAGGTTCTGCCCGAACATCGCGCCGTCGGCCTCGGAACGGTATTTCTGCAACGTCGCCAACGGTTCGCGATCTTCGCTGCGCACGCCGGTCTGCGGGTCGATCGTGGTCAGAATGCAACGTGAGCACGACTTGACTACACGGAACTCGACATCGCCGATGCGAATGCGCTTCCAGCCATCCTCGGCATACGCGTCGCTGCCTTCGATCACCAGGTTCGGTCGAAAACGCAGCATCTCCAGCGGACGCCCGACCTTTTGCGACAAGTCTTCCAGCGACGCCTGCCCAATCAGCAGCAGCGGAAAGCCATCAGCGAAGGCCACCTTATCGTCGTCCTTGCCATAACCGGCCTGAGTGGTCCGCGCACGTTCAACGGGCACTTGCACCAGGCGCGTCGGCTTGCCAATGAACTCGCTGAGCCAGGCACCCGCCGCGTCACCGGCATCGGGCACACGCAAGGTGTCGCGGAAGATGGTGACGCCACGTAACTCGGCATCACTGGTGGGCAAGGCGATATCGATCGCTGAACGGCCGGGGGCACTGAGGGTCAAGCCACCGTCGGCATTCCACAACGCCGACAGCTGACTCATCTGCGCCACCGTACGCTGGGTCATGAAGCGCCCGCTGGCTTCGTCCACCAGCATCCAGCGTCGGTCACCATCCAGGCCCAGCATGTCGAGACCGATCTGCTGCAGGGACTCGCCCTTGCCGGATTTCAACGGATAACGGTAAAGCGCGCTCAGACGCAGCATGGCCAGCTCCCTGGTGGGCAAAAAATGCCACCCTATACGAGCTTGGTCGCCGAATCAAAGGCTGAGAATTGGACACTGCACACCTTGTGGGAGCGGGCTTGCTCGCGAGGGCGGTTCAACATTCAACATTTAAGCTGACTGTCCTACCGCTTTCGCGAGCAAGTCTGCTCCCACCGGTTGATCGCTCGTGTCGGAATCAGGCAGGCACTTCATCGAGCATCAGGCGCTGACGCACCACGTCGACGAGTTTGTCCGGCTGGAATTTGGAGAGGAAGTTGTCGCAACCGACCTTCTTGACCATCGAGTCGTTGAAGCTGCCGGACAACGACGTGTGCAGCACCACATAAAGGCCACGCAGCCGCGGGTCGTTACGGATTTCGGTGGTGAGGCGGTAGCCGTCCATTTCCGGCATTTCTGCATCGGTGAAGACCATCAGCAGTTTGTCAGTCATGGAAACGCCGGTATCGGCCCAGGCCTTGAGCATGTTCAGCGCCTTCAAGCCATCGCTGGCAATGTGCATCTTCACGCCCAACTGACCGAGGGTGTCGCGCAATTGCGACAGGGCCACGTTGGAATCGTCCACCAGCAGCACTTCGCGGCCACGGGCACGTTCCAGAACCGGATCGTCGAGTTTTTCGCGCGACACCTTGGCGTTGTACGGGACGATTTCGGCCAGGACTTTTTCGACGTCGATGATTTCCACCAACTGATCGTCGACCTTGCTGATGGCCGTCAGGTAGTGCTGGCGACCGGCGCTGGCCGGCGGCGGCAGGATGGCTTCCCAGTTCATGTTGACGATACGGTCGACGCCACCGACCAGGAACGCCTGCACCGAACGGTTGTACTCGGTCACGATGATCGTACTGGTGGGACTTGGCACCAGCGGACGCATGCCGATGGCCTGGGACAGATCGATCACCGGCAGGGTCTGGCCACGCAGGTTGACCACGCCGCAAACAAAGGGATGGCGCTGGGGCATCAGAGTCAGCTTCGGCAGTTGCAGCACTTCCTGGACCTTGAAGACGTTGATCGCGAACAACTGTCGCCCGGCCAGCCGGAACATGAGAATTTCCAGGCGATTCTCACCCACCAGTTGCGTGCGTTGGTCTACCGTGTCGAGAATGCCGGCCATCAATGACTCCTGGGCTTGTTCTGATGAATTCACTAAAGGGGGTTATCGGCTGTTGTTGCCGGACCTTGACCCCCACACAAAATGCCATGCTCAGGCATTGATGTCACATTAACATCATGCTTTACTGGCGCTGTGATTTCATCCGCTTCATTTCCGACGACACGACCATGGTTCGTGCGTTTGGTTCCCCTGTGTAAGGGATTCCCCTAGTAACAATCAGGCCCAACCTGATATTCGCAATATCTAATAGCCATTAATGTGACGCCATTCTCATTGCATGAACGGAGTCAGGCTTTTGTGTGCGATCGCAGGTCAGTGGCCATCCACCCTCTCGTGTTTCCCCGCCTGCACCCAGGCCGGCCGGCTCGACGACACACACGGCATTCCCTCATTTGACATGACGTTGTGGAGATAAACATGCCGAACGATCGTAAACAGTGGGCTCAACGGCTCCCAGAGTTTCTCGTAGAAGCTGAAATGCTCCTGGCTAAAACCGAGGAATGCCTCTGTCATTTGCAACTGATCAGCAATGACAAGGACGCCATCGACTGCATGCTCAGCAACCTCCTCAAACTGTCCAGCAAGGCGGATGCCCTTGCACTGGCCGCCGTTTCGGAGTTTTCGCTACATATTCATGGCTTGCTGAACCATGCCCAGAACCACATGGATCTGCACGATCAGGCCCTGGGGGCGCTGAAAGATTGCCTGACGTTGATCGCCTGGCAGCTCGAGCTCATCGATCAGACCACGGGCCAACTCACCCTTGACGACAGTGAGCAGACTTCTCTCATCGAAGCTTTTGCTTTTCAGGTTGGACACAGTCAGTTTCAGCCACCCACTAATTCCAAACCGTTCACGCTCGTTTCCTATTCAGGTCGGCAAGCTTAAATTCATCAAATTTATGCCGTGCCCCGTTTTTTTATTGCCATGACCGGCACACCAACTTGTGCACGGTTATGTCGCAATTGAAGATTTCATATCTGCCAACGACAACTCGAAACAAATAAACCATTCCCGCTGCACAACTTTTTCCATTGTGGAACTACCTTCCAGAAACTCATGTTTCCTGACTCTGCGGATATATATACCAAACGCGACCAACGGTATCTTAAGTGGTATTATGCCGCCCATTAGTTGACGTCAATTAATGGCAGAGTATCTCCACACCGAGACCCATCATTCACCATGACCGGTCTTCCCGCAGCGAACATCCATTGGCTCCATCCGCTATGTACGCCAGCCTCAAGTCAATCATCCAATGGCCAACCTCACGAACAAACGCGCGCCGGTTCACGCTGTTGCTGTGTACCTGTTCGGCGCTGGGCAGCCTTCTGGTCTACAGCCTGTCCGCTCGGCTGCCACTGAGCCTGCTGGTGCTCAATATTGCGATGCTGACAGCTGTCTGGGTTCAGCATCGAATCTCGCTCAAGTCGATAAAATTTCAACCCCAGGAACTGGCCGACCGATTATTGGAGGTTCAGGAAAACGAGCGTCACCGGCTCAGTCGGGAACTGCATGACGACATCGGCCAATTGTTGACCGCCGCAAAACTTCAAAGTGAATGGCTCAAACGCCGGATGCCCGAAGAACTTCAGGCGCAATGCTCAATGCTCTGTGACACGCTGGACGAAACCCTGGCCAAAGTTCGTAATGTATCGGCCATTCTGAATCCTCGGCAGTTGGCCAGCCTCGGTCTTGAAGCCAGCCTGCGTGCGCACTTGCTTAAGACACTGGCCAATACGTCGGTGCACTGGAGCCTGGAATGCCATCAACGCTTGACGGGTATTCCGGAGGAAATGGCCCTCGCCGCCTTTCGAATTACCCAGGAAGCGGTGACCAATATATTGCGCCATGCCGATGCAAAAAATTTGCTGGTCCGCCTGCAACGACTGCCGCAGGGCCTGGCGCTGTTGATCAGCGATGATGGTCTGGGTTTCGCGCCAGCGACAGATCCGGGTCGCGAGGGACAACGCGGTATGGCCGGGATGTCCGAACGCATCGATCAATTGGGCGGCACATTGAGCGTGACCAGCGAACCGGGCAAAGGCACTCAAATCGAAGCTCTCTTCCCCTGGGCGCCTCGTGCGCTCGAACGGGCCAGTTCGAATAAGGTTATGCATTGACTTGTAACTTACTTCTGGTGGATGACCACTCGCTTATCAGGGCAGGCGTACGCGCCCTGGTGCTGGATATTCCCGGCTACGCGGTAATCGGCGAGGCCAATGACGGCTCACAGTTGCTCGAAATGGTCGAGCAACTGTCTCCGGACATCGTACTGCTGGATATTTCCATGAAGGAAACCGGCGGCCTAGAAGCATTGCAGCGACTCAAGCGAGTGCGCCCGCAGAGCAAAGTGCTGATCCTGTCAATGCACACCGACCCGGCCCTCATCATGCAGGCATTGGAATCCGGCGCCCATGGCTACCTGCTCAAGGACACCACGGCCACCGAACTCGAACATGCCCTGGATGCCTTGCGTAACAACGAACGCTACCTGAGCCCGGCCATCGCCCACACCGTCATCACCCAGGCGCTGACCCGGTCCCAGAAACACCAGCCGGAGCCCGCCGACTCTCACAACTTGACGGCACGACAGCTGGAAATCCTGCGATTGATTGTCCGCGGAAAATCCACCCGGGAAATCGCCAATGGCCTGGGCCTGAGCATCAAGACAGTCGAAACCCATCGCTCGCAGATCATGAAGCGCCTGCAGATCTACGACGTGGCAGGCCTGGTGCTGTTTGCCGTGCGCGAGCAGATCATCAGTCTGGATGATTAGCTATTGCGGACGCACTCAGTAGCGGCGAGTTCTCGGGCAAATGCACCCGCAGTGCCGCCGGACGCGCAGTAAACCGCAGATTTTCGCCCTCCAGAGGTTCACCATCGAGGTTGATATAAAGGCCTTCCGCGACCTTGATCTCGACCCATGGCAAGCGTGCGCGCACAAACATGTTGTCGATACCGAATCCGTCAGCCAGCAAAGTTTTCAACGTACCCACCACTTCCTGCGGCGCAGGCAGAATACTGATGTCCAGCAGACCATCGTCCGCCAGTGCCTGCGGGCACAGCACATGACCACCGCCAGCTTGGCGGCCGTTACCGATGCCCAATGCGAGCAACTCGCCACTCCAATGGAAATCCGGTCCCTGCAATTCGCCATAGGCGGCATGCAGCTCACTGAAACGTGATAAACCCGTGAACAGGTAAGCCGCGCCTCCGAGCACTTTTTTCAGGTCCTCCGAGGTGTTTGCCGTGACCTGGCTGCCAAAACCACCCGTAGCCATGTTCAGAAACACCTGCCCACCGACCTCTCCCAGATCAATGGCACTGGGGGCAATGTCGAGAAGATCGAGTGCCTCAGCGGGCTCCAGCGGCACACCGGCGGCACGCGCGAAATCATTGGCCGTCCCCAGGGGCAACAGCACCAGGCTGGCCGGCGTCGAATGCGCCGCCAAGGCCTCGGCAATATCACGCAAGGTGCCGTCACCGCCGCCCGCGATGACGTGCCTATAGCCTGCTTGCAACGCTTCATTCACCAGCCGCTGTGCGTCGCCCGCCTCCCAGGTCAGTCGAACGGCCAGCTCCCAACCTTGTTGACGCTTGCCCTCGACGGCAGCACGAACCGCCTCGTTGAGCGCCTGCTTGCCATGCAGAATCAACAGCGCCTTGCGTTCGCTCATTGTTGTCACTCCCATGATTGAGTCCGTATGGAAGATGTTGACCCCATTACCCTTCATAAAAGTCGCAAGAAATTCAATTATTTCGAGTCGCGCAGTCTTGAGTCCTACAAGGCGGGATTTTTCTTACAAAACGTGAGGAATCGGCTCAATTGACCGATAAGTGCGATTGGTACACTTTGGTGTCTGCGGTTATCAGCCATCAGCAGAAATACACAGGGACGTGCCATGCAAAGCCAAAACCTCCGGTCACCGGTCATTCCGGTCGCACCATTCGCAGAAAAACGCACCAATCATCAAGCTGAATTCAAAGACAGCGCAAAACCCACTGGAGAAGTGAATATGGAACCTCGCGTCGTTGAACTGGAGACACACCTCAAATACATCCGACGAGACATGGATGAAGTCCGTGGTGACGTCAAATCCATCAAGCACCGCCTTGCCTATTCCGCTGGCGGAACAGCCGTGGTCCTCGGGCTTCTGGCCTGGATCGCCAATAGCCGTTTCGACCAGGTCGTGACACTCCTGGCGTCTTAAGGGCCACCCATGAACGCAAAACCCGGTTCGATCAACCGGGTTGGCGTGATAAGACAGCGGCAGGGATCAGCTCAGAACTTCGCTCATCGGGATGAAGTTTACACAGTCACCTTCGATCAACGTGCGCTCCTCCAATACCTCAACCAGACCATCGGCCCAGGCGGCGCTGCGCAGCACACCGGAGCTCTGATTCTTGTAGATGATTGCCCGTCCATTCTCCAGACGTCCACGCAAGTACTCGCGCCGATTGCCTGCTTTTGGCCAGGCAAATCCTGCCGGCACCTGAATCTTCAGGGGCTCAACCTCTTTGACGCCCTGACGGCGCAGGAGATAGGGTCTTGCCAACAATGCAAAGGTCACCAGGGTCGACGCCGGGTTGCCGGGTAAACCAATCACAGGTACGCCGCGAAAATGACCGAACGTCAGCGGCTTGCCGGGTTTGATGGCGAGTTTCCACAACGTCAACTCGCCGTCTTCCCGCAAGGCAATGCCCAGGAAGTCCGCCTCCCCCACCGATACGCCACCGGTCGAGAGGATCAGGTCGACATCCTTCAATTCGCCAAGACGGGCACGAGTGGTCGCTAAATCATCCGGAAGAATACCTGCGTCGATCACCTCACAACCCATGCGCTGCAACCAGCTGCAGAGCAAGACTCGATTGCTGTTGTAGATCTGCCCTGGTCCCAACGCCTGACCTGGCTCAATCAATTCATCCCCAGTAGACAGAACCGCAACGCGAACTTTGCGAATCACCTCCAGCTCGGCGCACCCCAGGGATGCAGCCAGTCCCTGTTCGATCGGCCCCAGGCGCGTACCGGCGGGCAGTATCAACTCACCGACGGTAGTTTCCTGGCCTTGTGGACGGATGTTTTGTCCCGACTTCATCGTTTCGATGAAACGAACTCGCTCATCCGCCTGGACCTCGGCGTTTTCCTGCATCTCGACGCAGTCGGCACCTGCCGGCACAGGCGCACCGGTGAAGATTCGTGCGCAGGTACCGGGCTTCAAGGGCTCCGGCGCTTGACCGGCGAAAATCTTCTGGCTGACGACCATCGGCTCGCCCGTCCAGTCGGCCATGCGCAAGGCGTAACCGTCCATGGCACTGTTCGGCCAAGGCGGCAAATCGAGCGTCGAGATCAGGTCATCGGCCAACACGCGGCCTTGAACCTGTGCCAACGGCAAGCGCTCGCGCTCACGAATCGGTGAGGCTTCGGCCATTTCGAGCAAGCGTGCCAAGGCCACCTCGACAGCCATCAGAGCGCCCGCCTTGCCTGGCTTACCCGCGGGATTCACAGGGTGCCGCCTGTTTCAGATGAGTCACGAAATTGCACGGACGGTGACGCGAATCCAGCTGCTCGGAGAGAATGCCATCCCAACCGGTGCGAACGGCATTGGTCGAACCCGGCAGGCAGCAAACGAGCGTGCCATTGGCCAGACCGGCCAGGGCCCGGGACTGGACCGTCGAGGTGCCGATATCGGCAACCGATATTTGCCGGAACAGTTCACCAAAACCATCGACCTGCTTGTCCAGCAGGCAGCTCACCGCTTCTGGAGTGCTGTCACGCCCCGTGAAGCCGGTGCCGCCAGTGATCAGCACCACCTGCACCACATCGTCGGCAATCCAGTTGGCGACTTGCGCGCGGATTTTGTACAGGTCATCTTTGAGCAGCACCCGGGCCGCCAGGTTATGACCTGCGGCGCTCAAGCGGTCGACGAAGACCTGGCCCGAAGTATCGGTTTCCAGGGTACGGGTGTCGCTGACAGTCAGCACCGCGATGTTCAGCGGCGCGAAAGGTACATCAGCCTTGGCTTTCATAGGCTCGTCCAGTTGTAGGAGAAACAGCCCGGTGTTATATCACAGCGCCCCATTTTTCCGCCGCCCCCATGGAGACCTGCCATGACATCGAATACACATTTTCCGCCCTGCTCCATTCTGCTCCTGGCGGGAGGACGTGGCCAACGCATGGGGGGTCAGGACAAAGGGTTGCTGGAATGGCACGGCGAGCCGCTGATTGCGCATTTGCATCGCAAGACCCGCTCGTTGACTGATGACCTGATTATTTCCTGCAACAGAAACCTGGAAAAATATGCGCCCTACGCCGACCAGTTGGTCCATGACGACGAAGGCGACTTCCCGGGCCCCTTGGCCGGTATTCGCGCAGGCCTGAAGGCCGCTCGCCATACGCATCTGATGGTATTGCCCTGTGACGTGCCGCGTATCGATGCCGCCCTGCTCCAGAACATGCGCGAAGCTGCCAACCAGCATCCGGACCAACCGTTGATGCTACGCCATGATGATCACTGGGAGCCCTTGCTGTGCATTATCCCCGTAGCACTCTCGGCAGCGTTCGAAAGTGCCTGGCACGATGGGGAGCGCAGCCCGGGTCGTCTCATGCGCAAGCTGGGCGCCAACGCCCTGCAATGTCCCGACAACGATCCTCGCCTGGCCAATTTGAATACGCCGGAACTGTTAAGTACACACGGCAGTGTGTCAGACTGACACGAGAAGGAACTTGCGCGTGTCGCGCACGTCTCAAGCTCAGTAACTAAAAGAATTCATATTCGGAGACACACTCATGACTCAACGGACCCTCGCCACTTTCATGCTCGCATTGGGCCTCGCGACCCTTGCAGGTTGCGCATCGCCTACAGTGATCACCTTGAATGACGGTCGCGAAATCCAGGCCGTCGACGCACCACAATACGATGACGAATCGGGTTTCTACGAGTTCGAGCAGTTGGATGGCAAACAAACCCGTGTCAACAAGGATCAGGTTCGTACCGTTAAAGAGTTGTAATCTTTACGGCGTCAACCGGATACAAAAAAGCCCGCGTTATGCGGGCTTTTTCGTGGCTGAAGAACAGTGCTTACCATTGCAGAGTGATGGCGCTTTCGAAGTCTCTTTCCTGGCCTGTGACTGGATCTACAAACCGCAACCCCTGCGCGAGCAGCTTCAAAGGATTGGCATAATCATCCTCAACATCCTTGAGCACTTGCGGGTAAAACGGGTCATTGCAGATACTCGCGCCCAAGGCGGTCATGTGCACCCGCAACTGATGCTTCTTGCCCGTCACCGGGTAGAGCGCATAACGCCACAGATCACCGCTCTTCTCCCTGACCTCGACCGCCGTCTCGGTATTGCTGACGCCAGGGCCTTCCTGCATGCGGAAGAACGGCTCGCCATCGACAAGCCGGCTCTTGTAGACCAGTGGAAAAGTGAGCTCAGGCAACGCTGGGGCAATGGCCTCATAGCGCTTTTCGATCTGTCGAGTAGGAAACAACGACTGATACGCTGAACGACTCCGAGGGTTGGCGGAAAAAAGCACCAGCCCCGCCGTATGCCGGTCAATACGATGCAACGGCACTAAATTCGGGTTATCCAGTCGACGGATCAACCGCCTCAGCAAAGTCTGCTCCACGTATTCACCGGCCGGCGTCACTGGCAGAAAATGCGGCTTGTCCGCCACGACCAGGTGCTCGTCCGCGTACAGAATCGACTCGACCACCGGGATCGGCTTTTCGTCCGGCACTTCCCGAAAATAGTGAATCCGCAACCCTTCCTTGTAAGGCAGATCCAAGGTGATCGGCAGGCCGTGACCATCGAGGACACGACCGCGTGCAATCCTGTCCAGCCATTGTTCACGACCGATGGCGCTGAAGTGTTCGCACAGGCAATCGAGTACGGTCTGCCACGAACCCGGCGGCAAATAGAGCGTGCTGGCCTGGTTGTGTGCAGCAGAAAAAGACGAAATGGACATACGAAAGCTCTAACCCTCAATACAGGGCAACATTATCCAACAGCAACCGGACTGAACCTAGAAGAGAATCCTCAAGCCGGTACCTGCGTGCGCGCTGCCGCTTCGGTGAACTCCTTGAGCCAGCGCAACACATCGACCGCCTCCCAGCGCCCCGGGTCATACAGCGCATACAACAAACCCTGATAACCCACGACATCCAGCTGCTTGTGATAGCCCGCACGCTGGAACAAGGCTTCGATTTCGGCAAAACAGGTATTGAAATGCAGTTTATTGAAGGGGGTTTTTCCTTCCGTGACCAGGCCATCCAGACGCAATTCGAGGACAGCCTCGCGCACCACGTCTGCCGACATCCGGTTCACGCTGTTCTTCAATTGTTCGACATTGACCACGATTCATCCCTCTCACGCCCGAGCCGCCTGCCCGGCAGGCATTGCGCATAACTGTATGCGCATACAGTATCCGATCAACGCCGATTAAGCCAAGGGATCAATCGCAAAAGTTCGACGGACGGGAGCACGGGCATCGCAAAATCGCTTAACGCAGGAAGGCTACCACTTGGTCGGAGGAGAACGGCCAGCCCAGCTCTGCGCCGGTATCGACCCGCCGTAACACCGGAATACGCAGGCTGTAAGCTTCGAACCATGTTTCGTCGTCAGCGATATCCACCAGTTCCACCAGCAGACCGCGTTCGACAAATTCCATCAACATGGCTTCGGCCACTTCACAGAGATGACACCCCAAGGTGCCGAACAGCTGACATTCAGGAAGCATGAGCGCTCAACCAAAAAATTAAGTAATTATTCTAGGCTTGCACCGAATAGTCGTCGAGCCATTGAATACTCTGCCCTTGGGCCATGAACGGCAATGGGTCACGGCAATACCCTGACGCACATCAGTCGCCTTCAATACCGTCTGCGCGATGCTCACGCCGTATTTGCCTCTACGCTTGAAAGCTAAGCCCATCACCGGAGTACGTTGTGTTCGCCAACCTGTTGATCATCCTCGCCTCATCCCTGGTGGTCATCGCACTGTTCCAGCGCCTGCGCTTGCCACCAGTGCTGGGTTACCTGTGCGTGGGGCTGATGATCGGGCCGACGGCATTCAACTGGGTGAATGAAAATGAAGATTTGCCAGACCTCGCCGAATTGGGAGTGGTGTTCCTGCTATTCACCCTCGGGCTGGAGTTTTCCCTCTCCAAAATGCTTGCGTTACGCAAGGTGGTGTTCGGGCTAGGCAGCCTGCAAGTACTGTGCACCGGGATTCTGCTGAGTGGTTTGCTGATGTTGCTTGGCATGTCGACAACGCCCGCGCTGTTGCTGGGCGCCGGCCTGTCGCTGTCCTCCACCGCCATTGTCAGTAAGGAGTTAAGCAGTCTCGGCGAAATTTTCAGCAGCCACGGCCAGAATGCCATTGCCGTGCTGCTGTTCCAGGACGTGGTGGCAGTGTTGCTGCTGACCCTGGTGCCCGTATTCGCCGGCAGCAGCGACCAGGTCTGGTATTGGGCATTGCCATTGACGCTGGGCAAGACCGTGGTGTTGTTTGTCGGTCTGCTGCTGGCCAGTCGCTGGTTGCTACCACGGCTGTTCCATGAAGTGGCGGCGGCGCGCTCCCCGGAACTGTTCGTGTTGCTGGCGCTGGTCATTGTTTTGCTGACGGCCTGGCTGACTCACCTGCTCGGTCTCTCTCCGGCCTTGGGTGCATTTCTCGCCGGCATGCTACTGGGGGAAAGCCATTACCGACATCAGATCGAGGCTGACCTGCGCCCGTTCCGCGACATCCTGCTCGGGGTGTTTTTCGTCAGTATCGGCATGCTGATCAACGTGCAATTGTTCGCCAGCCACGGCCTGCTGATCCTTGGCCTGACGCTGGGGCTGCTGCTGATCAAGGGCAGCGTGGTTGCGCTACTGGTCAAATGGCGCGGCAGCGACAGTGAAACCGCCTGGCGTAGCGGCCTGGCATTGGCTCAGGGCGGCGAGTTCTGTTTTGCACTGATGGCGCTGATGCAGCAAAACAAACTGATGCCCGCCGAATTTGGCGGTCTTCTGCTGGCGGCGACATTCTGCTCGATGCTGGTCACGCCGTTGCTGCTGCGCGCGGCGCCCCACATCGCGGCACGCCTGCATCGCAAACCCAATCAAGCAGCGCAACTCGAGCAAATCAGTGCGCTCAACGCCGGTTTGCACAACCATGTCGTGATTTGTGGCTATGGTCGTGTCGGTCAATCCATTGGCCGTTTTTTGCGCCATGAGAATCAACCCTACATCGCCCTGGACAATGATCCAGTGCGAGTCCAGGAAGCCGCCGTCGCTGAAACCTGTGTGCATTACGGCGACTCCCGACGTGGCGAACTGCTCGTGGCCGTAGGACTGGAGCGCGCCAGACTGCTGGTGATTGCCGTCGACCAGACTGACATCGCGCTGTTGGTACTCAAGGAGGCACGCCGGTACAACCCGAGCGTGCCGATTCTGGTGCGTACTCGCGACGACAGTCAGTTGAGCGAGTTAAAGGCCGCCGGTGCCAGCGAAGTCGTGCCCGAATTGCTGGAGTCCAGCCTGATGCTCGCCTCCCATGCGCTGATCATGCTCGGACTGCCCGGCCAGCAAGTGCAGGACCGGGTCGATCAGGTACGGCACGACCGCTATCGCCTGCTACACGGTTTTTATCCCGGTGCAGACGATGAAGAACGTTGAGTCAGTCCTGGCTCACGGCGCCGATCTTGTGCACCGACAGGTCCGCACCGTAATACTCTTCTTCCTGGCTCAGCCGCAGACCATGGAACGCCTTGATCACGCCATACACCGCAAAACCACCGGCCAATGCCACCACCACGCCCAACGCGGTGCCGATCAACTGACTGATCAGGCTCACACCGCCCAGGCCACCCAAAGCGCTCTGGCCGAATATGCCGCAGGCGATCCCGCCCCACACGCCACACAGACCATGCAATGGCCATACACCCAGCACATCATCGATATGCCATTTGGCTTGAGCCGCGGTAAAACACCAAACGAACAATGCCCCGGCAATGGCGCCGGTCACCAGTGCACCCACCGGGTGCATCAGATCGGAACCGGCACAGATCGCCACCAGCCCGGCCAACGGGCCGTTATGCAGAAAGCCCGGGTCATTGCGCCCGACGATCAACGCCGCCACCGTACCGCCGACCATAGCCATCAGCGAGTTAATCGCCACCAGCCCGCTGACGCCTTGCAGGGTCTGCGCACTCATGACGTTGAACCCGAACCAGCCGACAATCAGAATCCACGAACCCAGCGCCAGAAAAGGAATGCTCGAGGGGGCAAACGCCACCAGGCGCCCTTCGCGATAACGACCATCGCGTGGCCCGAGCAACAACACCGCCGCCAACGCCAGCCAACCGCCCATGGCGTGGACCACCACCGAACCCGCGAAATCATGGAAGCTGGCGCCAAAGCGCACCAGCAACCAGGCTTGCAGGCCAAAGTTACCGTTCCAGATCATCCCTTCAAAGAAGGGGTAGATGAACGCCACGATCAGTGCCGTCGCACACAACTGCGGGACGAACCGGGCGCGCTCGGCGATCCCGCCAGAAATGATTGCCGGGATCGCCGCTGCAAACGTCAGCAGAAAGAAGAACTTCACCAACCCGTAGCCATGATCGGCATTGATCACCGCCGCCGGTTGCATGAAGGTGACCCCATAGGAAATCCAATAGCCTATAAAGAAATAGGCCAGGGTCGAAATGGCAAAGTCGCTGAGGATCTTCGACAAGGCGTTGACCTGGTTCTTTTGTCGAACCGTGCCGACTTCGAGAAAGGCAAAACCGGCGTGCATGGCCAGCACCATGACCGCACCGATCAGAATGAACAACGTATTGGAGCTGTGGACCAGACTGTCCACAGCGCTTTGCAGATTATCCATGGGGTTGGCAGACCTTAAGGCTGAAAAAAAGCACCAAAGCAGTTCGCGCAGACCATTCATGCACCAAGTTGCGACTTGTCAAATCAGGGAGCCACACGCGATGAACCGCTTTGGCGCACAAAATTCTTCAAGGCAAATCAGGACCGGGCCAATTGCGCGGGTTTTGATTGTTTGAGTTAAGGTTTTCCTGAAATCATGCCCGGCAACAGCGCATCGGCGCAGGCAGACGCACCACCACATAGCAAAAGTTGTACCAGTCATTTGTACTGAACCTTCGCGCAAGGCTCATACTCGAACGCAACAGAAGCCACTTACGGAGATCACCAATGGCCAGCATCAAGGCAAAGACTGCTCAAGAAATCCTGATGACCGACTTTCAGACGTTGGTCAGCGACACAGAACGGCTGCTGGAACACACCGCAACGTTGGCCGGCGATCAGGCCGATGAACTGCGCGAGCAGATCCACGACAGCCTGCTGCGAGCCCGCGAAACCTTGAAATTGACCGAAGACTCCCTGCGCGAACGCGGCAAGGCCGCCGTCACTGCCACTGAAGACTATGTCCAGGCCAACCCATGGCAATCGGTCGGGATCGCGGCCGGCGTGGGTTTCCTGATTGGTCTGCTGGCAACCCGGCGCTGATTATGGCGATCGGCGAATCCGGCTCGTCCGCGACGGGCCCAAGCTCCTCACCGCGGCGCCTGGGTGCCGCTTTCCTTGGACTGCTGCACAGCCATGTCGAACTGTTCGGCATCGAATTGCAGGAACAAAAAGCCCGCACGGTAAGCCTGTTGCTGTTTGCAGGCCTGGCGCTGGTGTTTGCCTTGCTGTTGCTGGTGGGGCTGTCGACGCTGGTATTGATCCTGTTTTGGGACACCTACCGCCTGCCAGCCATCATCGCGCTCTGCGTGTTCTACACCCTTGCCTGCGTCTTCTGCGGGATGCGCTTGAGAGCGGCGATTTTCGATGAGTCCTCGCCCTTCCACGGCACCCTGGAAGAACTGGCCAACGATCGGGAGCGCCTGCTGCCATGAGCCTGCCTGAACTGCCTCACAACAGCTCGCGCACGGAAATGCGCAAGGCGCTGATCCGCCTGCGCATGGAAATGCATCGCCAGGAAATCCGCCACGAATCCGCGCAACTGCTGCAACCGCTGCAGCGCGTGCGCGGGATGACGCAAAACCTGCACGATGGTTTTGGTATCAAGCACGCCCCGCTCTGGGGCGTGGCGGCTGTCACCCTGCTGGGTTTTCTGACCGGCAAGGGCGCCAAGAGCGGCGGCGTCAGCAGCCTGACTCGACTGGTTCAACTGGGCACCACGCTGGGGCCTTTGTTCAAGCTGGTCATGCAGGGCTCTTCGCGCAAACACTGAAGCCACTTTCTGGCTACATTCTTGCAATGACACCGGGATGAACCTCTCTATCGAGGGGTTCAACCCTGCGTGCCTATCCGGTCATCAGGATTCATCCAAGAACAAGACCTTACTAAGGAGGCCTCGTGATCGACGGGCAACCGCTCGCCTGTTTCCAGCCGTTCATCGATACCGCCACCGGCCGTATCGCAGGTGTCGAGGCATTGGGTCGACTGCGTCAGGCCGACGGTTCACTGGTCTCGGTGGGACCGCTGTTCGCAGACCCGCGAACACCCGCCATCGCCCTGCGTCTCCTTGATCGCCAGATCCGCGATAACGCCCTCAGCCGTTTGCATGAGGCACCATCGGACTGGTTCCTGAGCCTGAACATCTCTCCGCGCTGGATCAACCGCTTGCGCCCGGACCAGCCGTTGCCGAGCCTCAAGCAACTGAGCAGGCACAACGTCGACGCTCAGCGAATCGTCTTCGAAATCACTGAACTGGGTGGCGACATTCAGCGGCTGGCCGAAGTGGTAGCGCGTTACCGACAAGCCGGCGCGCGGATCGCCATCGATGATTTCGGGGCGGGTTACTCTCAGCTTGATCGCGTGCTGGCTTTGCAACCGGACATTCTCAAGCTCGACATGCGGCTGTTCCAGGCCGCCGCGTTGGGTGGTCCGAGCAGCGATGTGGTCAAGGCGCTGGCACAAATGGCGGAGAAAACCGGTTGCTGGATCATTGCCGAAGGGGTGGAAACCGACGCCCAATTGAATTTTGCCCTGGAGTGCGGTTCGCGCTACGTGCAGGGTTTTCTGTTTGCCCAGGCGCAAGAAAACTTCTTTACCACGCACGCCTTTGTCGAGCGTTTCGCGCAACTGCGTCAGCGCTACGTACAACAGAAACTGGCCGAGCGCGCTCGTCTGATGATCATGCGCCAGCAACTCTGCGAGCTGATGGCCATCCTGCAAGCCTGGGCTCAGGCCCGCGCCCCTCTCAGCGCCCTGCCGCAACTGGATGCATTTCCGTGGCTGTTGCGCTTCTATCAATGCGACCGCCACGGCACGCAACTGACACCTAACCTTGAATGGCGCAACAACGGCTGGGAGTCCGACAATCGCTACCTGGGCCACAACTGGTCCTGGCGCCCCTACTTCTACCATCTGCTGGCGGAGGGCTGGGATGAGCGTCGACTGACGCTCTCCAACACTTATCGCGATGCCACCAGCAACCAGTACTGCCTCACGGCCGGGCAATTTTTCGACAACGGCGAGCGACTGCTGCTCATCGATATCGACGCCGCCGGGCTGTAGTTCCCCTTGCAGGTCCTGACGCGAACCCGGAAGCTAGTGTCATCAGTCACCTGACGGAGAGTACCAGCCTTGGATTGGCAAACCCTGCTTACCCGCGAACGCCTCGGAAAGCCTCTGCACAGCCCGGAAGAACTCGGCCGCAGTCCTTTCCATAAAGACCATGACCGGATCATTTTCTCGGGCGCGTTTCGCCGTCTGGGGCGCAAGACGCAGGTCCATCCGGTTACCAGCAACGATCACATTCACACGCGCCTGACCCACTCGCTGGAAGTCAGTTGCGTTGGCCGTTCGCTGGGCATGCGCGTCGGCGAAACCATCCGCAGCGCGCTGCCCGACTGGTGCGAACCGAGTGACCTGGGGATGGTCGTGCAATCGGCTTGCCTGGCCCACGACATCGGCAATCCGCCCTTCGGTCACTCCGGCGAAGACGCGATTCGTCACTGGTTCCAGCAAGCCGCCGGCCGCGGCTGGCTGGATGCAATGAGCGAAGCCGAACGCAATGACTTCCTCAATTTCGAGGGCAACGCCCAGGGCTTCCGGGTACTCACCCAGCTGGAGTATCACCAGTTCGACGGCGGTACCCGGCTGACCTACGCCACGCTGGGTACTTATCTGAAGTACCCATGGACGGCAAAACACGCTGACTCTCTGGGCTACAAGAAGCACAAGTTTGGCTGCTACCAGAGCGAACTGCCGCTGTTGGAACAGATCGCCCATAAACTTGGCCTGCCACAACTCGAAGAACAGCGCTGGGCACGCCATCCCCTGGTGTACTTGATGGAGGCTGCCGATGACATCTGCTACGCGCTGATCGATCTGGAAGACGGTCTCGAGATGGAGTTGCTGGAGTACGCCGAAGTCGAGTCCCTGCTGCTGGACCTGGTGGGTGATGATCTTCCGGAAACCTATCGTCAGCTCGGCCCCAAGGATTCACGTCGACGCAAACTGGCGATCCTGCGCGGCAAAGCCATCGAGCACCTGACCAACGCCGCAGCCCGTGCCTTCGTCGAGCAACAGGACGCGTTGCTGGCCGGCACGCTACCCGGTGATCTGGTGGAGCACATGCATGGCCCCGCCAAACGTTGCGTACTGAATGCCAAGGACATGGCGCGCAAGAAAATCTTCCAGGACAAGCGCAAGACCCTGCACGAAATCGGCGCCTACACCACGTTGGAAATCCTGCTCAACGCCTTCTGCGGCGCGGCGCTCGAACAGCACGATGGTCGAACGCCGTCCTTCAAGAGTCGGCGCATCCTCGACCTGTTGGGCAACAATGCGCCCGATCCTCATGGCCCATTGCACACCTCGTTTCTGCGGATGATTGACTTCATTGCCGGCATGACCGACAGCTATGCCAGCGACATGGCGCTGGAGATGACGGGGCGCTCAAGTCATTGATGCCTGTTGGCTGATCAGCCATTACGCCACCTGGAATGGCTGATCAGCCCCTGAAAATCCAACTGCATTCAACGTTCGCTGAATCGCCCTACATCACGCGGCGAGTGAACTGATCGCTTGCGCGGAATTCTCGCGAAATAATTCCGCTTCACTCTGTACGATAGATGAAGCGTGAATAATCCAATGTTCAATGACGATCTGCGCATTTTGCTGGTGGAAGATCATCCCTTTCAACTCAGGGCGACTCAATACCTGCTTGAGAGTTACGGCTTCACTCAATTGACCGCCACCGACAGTGCCGAAGGTGCCTTGCATCAAATGCTCGGGGCCGTGCAACCGTTCGATATTCTTTTGTGCGATCAATGCCTGCCCGACTTGCCCGGGCTGGATTTGGTCGAGTTCGCCAGTCATCGGGGGATGATCAGACAGGCAATACTTCTAAGCAGCTTGACGTCCGCTGAACTGGATGGACTTGAAAGAGTGGCAAACGAACATGGATTGCCATTGCTGGGTTACTTGATCAGGCCGCTGAAACAATCCGAATTCAGGAACTTATTGACCTTGGCATCAATATAAAGAACCCGTGCCAAACAACTAAAAATCTCACTAGAAAACAATTTGAAACTTACGAATCAAGCTTTTCGGCGCGCCGACTAAATATCAGCAACTTTCACCCATCCTCATAAAAAACCTAGTTGATGCGTAGTCCATTTCTTCTTCGCTTGTAGGACTATTCCTATATTGCTGCTACAGGTCCGACAGTTCATGCGTCACCTCAATTATCTGAGCTAAGGTGCGCGCTTTATTTGAGCTCGCATGGGATTTGATTATGAACTCCGTTTTTATTGTCGACGATCACCCCGTCATCCGCCTTGCCGTTCGAATGTTGTTGGAACACGAAGGCTACAAAGTCGTCGGTGAGACCGATAACGGGGTCGACGCCATGCAGATGGTTCGCGAATGCATGCCCGACCTGGTCATTCTCGACATCAGCATTCCCAAACTGGATGGCCTGGAAGTGCTCGCCCGATTCAACGCAATGAGTACGCCCCTGAAAACATTGGTATTAACTGCACAGTGCCCGACACTTTTCGGTATTCGTTGCATGCAATCCGGCGCATCGGGATATGTGTGTAAACAAGAAGATCTGAGTGAACTGGTCAGCGCCATAAAAGCGGTATTGTCAGGTTACAACTATTTTCCAAGTCAGGCCTTGAATCCTGTTCGTGGCGATGACGTTCGTTATGCCGAGCTGGAGTTGTTCAAGTCAGTCAATGACCGGGAGTTAATGGTATTGCAACTCTTTGCCCAAGGCCGCACCAACAAGGAAATTGCCAAAGGCATGTTTCTGAGCAACAAGACGGTCAGCACCTATAAAAAACGACTCATGCAAAAGCTCAAAGCCAAATCCTTGGTTGAGCTCATCGAGATGGCAAAACGTAACGCGTTAGTGTGAGAGACAGGATGCCCAGTCCTATAAAGGATTATTTGATACTGATGGCCGCAGGTTTGTGCCTGAGCACCTCGTTGCATGCGGCACAGAACGCCAGCGAGCCCTACACCCTGCTCAGCCGCTCAACGGCCGGACATCTGGAAGTCCAACTGGATACCTCACAACGACAATGGATCAGGCATAAACGTGAACTGATCCTCGGCACCTCCGCCCCGGATTATCCGCCCTTCGATCTCAGCATCAGCGGGCGTGACTATGAAGGTTTCACCGCCGATTACGCCGGCATCCTTGGCAAGACCACCGGTTTACCGATCAAGGTCCAACGCTTCGCGTCCCGGGGGGCGGCGATCGAGGCGCTCGAAAACGGCGAGGTCGACTTGCTGGGCACGGCCAATGGGTTCGAGGCTCGCAGCCCGGACATTGCGCTTTCCACACCCTACGCCGTAGACCAGCCGGTTCTTGTGACCCGCGAAGGAGAAACCAGATCCCTGACCGATGGCCTCGCCGGTCTGCGGCTGAGCATGGTGTATCACTATTTGCCGCTTGAGGAAGTCAGGGCGCTGTATCCAAAGGCGATCATCACGTCCTATCCCTCCTACCAGAATGCAATCAATGCCGTGGCCTTCGACCAGGCCGACGTTTTTCTCGGCGACACCATTTCAACCCACTACACGATCAACAAGGGGTACCTGAACAACATCCGCATGGCCAACTTCGGCAAACACGAAGCCCACGGTTTCAGCTTTGCGGTGCATAAAAACAACCCGGAACTGCTCGGCATCATCAATGCGATGCTGCTGAACACCCCCACCAGCGAGCGGGAGATCATCGCCAAACGCTGGAGTGCCGGCAGTGACATTTTGCTCACCGATCAAAAACTGCAGCTCAGCTACACCGAGGAGCGCTGGTTGGCGCAACATCCGGTGGTCCGCGTGGTGGTCAATGAAGCCTTTGCACCGCTGACGTTTTTCGACAGCGATGGCAACTTTCGTGGCGTTACCGCCGACTTGCTAGAGCTGATTCGACTGCGCACCGGTTTGCGTTTCGATATTCGTCGTAGCCGCAGCGATGGCGAGATGATTGAACAGGTCAGGAACAATCAGGCTGACTTGATCGCCGCACTACTCCCCACCGCCCAACGCGAAGCAACGCTGAACTTCACCCGCCCCTATCTGCAAAACTCCTTTGTCCTGATGACGCGTAAAGCCACCGGTAGCCCGACAAGTCTTGCGCAACTGCAGGACAAACGCCTGGCAATCCCTCAGGGCAACCCGCTGGTGGATTACCTGCGCAGCGAGTTTCCGGGGATCAGGCTGATTGAAACCCCGGACTCGTTCAGTGCCGTGGAATTGCTCGCCGAGGGCAAAGCCGAAGGTGCGGTGAACTCCCTGGTGATCGCCAACTATTTCATCTCGTCGCGGCTCTTCGAGCACACCCTTCAGATCAGCACCACGATCGGCACCCGGCAGGCCGCGTTCTCCCTGGCGACCGGCCGGGATGCCAAAGAACTGAATTCCATCCTCAACAAGGCGCTGCTGAGCATCGCACCGGAAGAACTGGGCATCATCAACAGCCGCTGGCGGGGCTATTCGGCGTCCTCGCAAAGTACCTGGCGCAATTATCACCGCGTGTTCTACCAGATCGTTATCGGTGCCGGCCTGCTGCTGCTGATTTCCTTTACCTGGAACGCGTACATGCGACGCCAGATAAAGCAGCGGCAAGCGGCCGAGCGCGCCTTGAACGATCAATTCGAATTCATGCGCTCACTGGTCAACGGGACGCCCCATCCGATTTACGTGCGCGATCGCCAGGGGTTGTTGCAAAGCTGCAATGACAGTTACCTGGAAGCCTTCTGCGCGAAACGTGAGGACGTTATCGGCAAAGGCGTCATGCAGGGCTCCCTGAGCAATGCGTTCGAAGCCCGGGAGTATCAGGCCGACTACCAGCGTGTCGTTGCCGAGGGCATACCGCTGATTCTCGATCGGCCGCTGCACATCGGTGGCCGCAGACTGACGATCTATCACTGGATTCTTCCTTACCGCGATTCGAGCGGTGAAGTGCAAGGCATCATCGGCGGCTGGATCGACATCAGCGAACGGCGCCAACTGTTCGATGATCTGCGCTGTGCGAAAGAGCGCGCGGATGAAGCCAACCGGGCCAAAAGCATTTTCCTGGCGACCATGAGTCATGAGATCCGCACTCCGATGAATGCAGTCATCGGCATGCTCGAGCTGACGCTCAAGCGTATCGATCACGACCACCCGGATCGTCCCGCCATCGAGGTGGCGTACAACTCGGCGAAGGATCTGCTGGAGCTGATCGGGGACATTCTCGACATTGCACGCATCGAATCCGGGCGCCTGAGCTTGAGCCCCGAGCGCGTCAATCCGGGCGAGATCGTGGGTTCTGTAGTGCGAATCTTCGATGGACTGGCTCGCCAGAAAGGTCTTGAACTGCTGCTGGAGTTTCATCCTGCCAACCCCGCGATCGATGTCCTGCTGGACCCGATGCGGTTCAAACAGGTGCTGTCCAATCTGATCAGCAACGCCATCAAGTTTACGGAGCAGGGACAGATCAGAATCACCGTCGACCTGCACCCGACGGCCGATCCGGCGCGGGTCCAGATGCTGTTGCACGTTCATGACAGCGGCATCGGGATCAGCGAGCAGGATCAGCGGCGGTTGTTCGAACCCTTCGCCCAGGTCGATAACGCCGGGCAGCCCGACAGAGGGGGCGCGGGGCTTGGGCTGGTGATCAGCCGCAGCCTGTGCGAGATGATGGGCGGCAGCCTGGACTTGAGCAGCCAGCCGGGTATCGGCACTCAGGTCCAGGTTTCGTTGTATCTGGAGACACTGCCACTCGAATACACGCCGAAAAAGGCTGGAGCACAAATTCCCCCCACGACTGCCCCGTTAAACGTACTGGTCATCGACGATCACGCGGCCAATCGCTTGCTCATGTGCCAGCAACTGGAGTTTCTGGGGCATCGGTTCGGCGTCGCAGCAGATGGCCAGGCGGGGTTCGAGACGTGGAACGTCGAGCCGTTCGATCTGGTGATTGTCGATTGCAACATGCCGATCATGAATGGATACGAACTGGCCCGCCTCATCCGCCAACATGAACGGCAAAACCGTCGCCTGCCCTGCACCATTCTGGGTTTTACCGCCAACGCACAACCAGAAGAAATACAACGCTGCAAACAAGCCGGGATGGACGACTGCTTGTTCAAGCCCCTCACTCTGACAGCCTTGGGCCAGTGGCTGGAAGGTATCGGGCCGACCGTCCGCGATCCGGCTTTCAATATGAAAGGGCTGCACATGTTGACGGGTGGCAACCCGGTGTTGAACCAGAGATTGTTGACCGAACTGCTGAACAGCAACCGCCTGGACCGACAAGCGTTGCTGGCGTTGTCCCGGTCAACGGACCCGCAGGCATTTCTCGATGTCGCCCACAAAATCAAGGGTGCCGCTCGAATCGTACAGGCCTCGCGGTTGATCGACAGTTGCGAGGCGTTGGAGAAGTCATGTACTGACGTGTTTCATCATGACGAAGTGGCCGATTGCAGCAAGGCCATGGAGCGCGCCATGCTCGAACTGGAGCAGGCATTGCAGCAACAAATCGGACAAAACGACAAAAGCAGAATGACAGAGCCTTAACTATGCTTGGTCGCTGAGCAGTGTGTTTACCATCATGGAGAGACCTGCAATGCCCAGCCCACTGCGCCCGGACCAACGCCGGTTTCCCCTGCATGTCCATATCAGCGTGATGTTCACCTTCCTGCTGTTGCTGACCGGGGTGGTGCTGGGCATTTTCAACTATCGGCAAACCACGCAGATCATTCTTTCCAGCAGTGAAAAACTCTTCAACCGCATCGAGCAAGACGTCCGGCTGGACCTGCACAACACCTATGAACCGATTCGTCATCTGCTGAGCCTGCTGGCGGACAACCCGGCGGCCAAGGCATCCGATCTGGAGCAACGCCTGGCGCTGCTCAAACCGTTCAGCCAGTCACTCAAGGACAACCCCAACCTGGCCTCGCTGTATCTGGGCTACGGCAACGGCGATTTCTTCATGGTTCGTCCGCTGCGAACCGCCGACCTGAAAGCGCTCGTTAACGCCCCGGCCACGGCGGTTTATCAAGTGTGGAGCATCGAGCGAAACGGCAGCAGCGGCCAGCTGCGTTCCCAATCGTTGTTTTTCGATCAGGAACTGGTTCTCCTCAGCCGTCAGGACAACCCCGACGAAAGCTACGATCCACGAACCCGCGCCTGGTTCTCCAGTGCCAGCAGCGACAGCGATCAGATCACCACCGAACCCTACCTCTTTTTCTCCACCCGCTACGTCGGCACGACCTTGGCCCGACGCAGTGGTGAAAATGCGGTCATGGGGGCCGATCTCACGCTGGCCGAACTCTCCGCAACTCTGGCAAAACACGTTGTAACGCCCAGTACCGAAATCGTGTTGTTCGATGCCGACGGCAATGCCATCGCTTATCCCGACAGCGGCAAACTGATCATCGACGATCAGACCGCTCGCCTGATCAAGGCGGCGGATCTGAGCCCCAGCCTCGGTGCGCTGCTGAACAATCCCCCCAGCGGCAATCGCCTGGACGCCGCCGGACGTCAATGGATCGTTGCCCGCAGCCGCATGCAGGAGGGCGGCCCCCAGGGACTGCAACTGGCACTGCTGGTGCCGGAAGATGAATTGCTCGTCGATGCCTACCGCATGCGCTGGCAAGGCGCGCTGATTACCCTGGCCACGCTGTTGCTGTGTCTGCCGTTGGGCTGGCTGACGTCGAGAATCCTGGTCAAACCCTTGCGCACGCTGGTGCAGGAAGCCGATGCGATTCGCAGTTTCGATTTCAATTTTCCGGCCTCGCGGCGCTCACCCGTGCTTGAGGTCGATCAACTGAGCGTGTCGATGACGCGCATGAAAGACACCCTGGCGAGTTTTTTCCAGATCACCGACAGCCTGAGCGCCGAAACCCGTTTCGCCCCGCTGTTGGAACGGGTGCTGTTCGAAACCGTGAAAATCGGCCAGGCCCAGGCCGGGCTGATCTACCTGCGGGAAAACGATGGCGATCGCATGGAACCCCATGGCCTGGTCATCAACGGCACCTCTCAGGCATTGCCATCGTTCGACCTGCGCGGGCACGGACTTCAGGACCCGCAAAGCCCTGCATGGCTGCAACAGCTGGGGAACACCGACAATATCGTCGCCAATCTCGGTTTCGAACAAGTCGGGGACTTGCAGAAAGTGTTGCTGGCGCTGGAATGTCCGCGGGTCCATCTGATCGGTATCCGGCTGCACAATCGTCACAACGAAACCGTGGGCTTGCTGGTTCTGCTGCTGGGCGATAGCGGCAACCAAAGTGATCTGGAAAAACTTCGCCCGGACCGCATCGCGTTTCTCCAGGCTGTCTCCGGCGCGGCGGCCGTGAGTATCGAAAGTCAGCGTCTGCAAGCCAAACAGAAACAACTGCTGGACGCGTTCATTCAACTGCTGGCCGGCGCGATCGATGCCAAGAGTCCCTACACCGGCGGCCACTGTCAGCGGGTTCCGGCGCTGACCCTGATGCTCGCCCAAGCCGCCGCAGCCAGCCAGGAACCTGCCTTCAGCGCCTATCAACCCACCGAGGATGAGTGGGAGGCGCTGCACATCGCCGCCTGGCTGCACGACTGCGGCAAGGTCACCACCCCGGAATACGTGGTCGATAAAGCCACGAAACTGGAAACCTTGAACGACCGCATCCACGAAATCCGCACCCGTTTTGAAGTGCTCAAGCGCGATGCCTGGATCAACTACTGGCAAGCCATTGCCTTGGGCGGTGACGAGCAGCACTTGGCCGCCCTGCGCAACGCCAGTCTGGCGGGGCTGGACGATGATTTTGCGTTCGTTGCCCGCTGCAACCTGGGCGGCGAGGCGATGGCCGAGATCGACCTGCAACGCCTGCGCGGCCTGGCCCAGCGCACCTGGACCCGGACGCTGGATGACCGGCTGGGCGTCTCCTGGGAAGAGAACCGGCGCCAGGCCCGAACACCGGCGCCGCCCCTGCCGGTCAGCGAGCCGCTGCTGGCGGACAAACCCGAGCATCTGTTCGAGCGTGCCGAAGCCGAGCTGATTCCGGAAGACAATCCATGGGGTTTCAAGCTCGACGTGCCGCGCTACAAGTACAACCGGGGCGAGCTTTACAACCTGAGCATTACCCGGGGCACCCTGACGCGCGAGGAGCGTTACATCATCAACCACCACATGGTGCAGACGATCCTGATGCTCAGTCATCTGCCCTTCCCCGGTCACCTCAACAACGTCGCGGAAATCGCCGGCGGCCACCACGAAAAAATGGATGGCACCGGTTATCCCAAACAGTTGAAGCGCGAAGAAATGAGCCTGCCGGCGCGGATGATGGCGATTGCCGATATTTTCGAAGCGCTGACCGCCGCCGATCGCCCCTACAAGAAAGCCAAGTCCTTGAGCGAGGCGCTGGGGATCATGGCCACCATGTGCCGTGACGCCCACATCGATCCTGAGTTGTTCGGGCTGTTCATCAACGCCGAAATCTATTTGCAGTACGCCGATCGCTTCCTTGATCCCCAGCAGATCGATGCGGTGGATGCTTCAAGCCTGCTGGTCAAGGCAGGCTTGAGGGTGTGATCAGCAATCGGTCAGGCGCAGGAAAATCGCCGCCAGTTGTTCGATGCCGGCTTGGTCTTGAGCGGTAAAACGCGCCAGTTTCGGACTGTCGAGGTCCAGTACACCGATCAGCCGACCGTCCTTGACCAGTGGCACGACCAACTCGCTATTCGACGCGCTGTCGCAAGCGATGTGCCCGGGGAACGCGTGCACGTCCTCGACCAACTGAGTCTGCAAGGTCGCAGCCGCCGTCCCGCACACGCCCCGGCCGAACGGAATACGCACGCAGGCGATCTGTCCCTGGAATGGGCCAAGCACCAGCTCTTCATTGCGATTAAGGTAGAAACCGGCCCAGTTCAGGTCATCGAGCTGGTTGTACAAAAACGCTGAAAACTGTGCGGCATTGGCGATAAAATCCCGCTCGTCCGCCAGCAACGATTCCAGCTGCGCCCACAGCATGCCGTAGCCTTCGAGGCCCTGGCCGCTCTTTTGTAAATCGATCATGCCTTGTGCTCCAACAGCTTGAGCCCGACCCAATAGCGGGCAAATTGATACGCGCAACGTCCATTGCGATTGCCGCGGCCCGTGGCCCAGCGCACCGCGAGGATGTCCAGTTCTTCGTCGCGCTGCCAGGCCAGGCCGGACTTGTCGGCCAATTGACCGATCCAGTGTTCGACGACATTGAGGAAGTGTTCCTGAGTAAACGGATAGAACGACAGCCACAGGCCAAAACGGTCCGACAGCGCGATCTTGTCTTCCACCGCTTCGCTGGGGTGGAGTTCGCCGTCGACCCTTTTCCAGTTTTCGTTATCGCTTTCCTTTTCCGGCACCAAGTGGCGGCGGTTGGACGTGGCGTACAGCAGAACATTATCCGGCGCCTGTTCGAGAGAGCCGTCGAGCACGCTCTTGAGCACGCGATAGTCGCCCTCGCCCGACTCGAACGACAGGTCATCGCAGAACAGCACAAAACGCTGGGGCAATTTGGCAATCTGTTCGACCACTCGCGGCAAGTCGGCCAGGTGATCGCGCTCGATCTCGATCAGCCGCAGACCGGCCTTGGCGTGTTCGGCCAGCAAGGCGCGCACCAGCGACGATTTGCCGGTGCCACGCGAGCCCCAGAGCAAGGCATGGTTGGCCGGCATGCCATCGAGGAATTGTTGGGTGTTGCGCCCCAGTTGCTCCAGTTGCCGGTCGACGCCGATCAGGTCGGACAGACGCATGTCGAGGCTGACTTCAAGCGGCAGCAGAAAACCGCTGCGCCCCTCGCGCTGCCAGCGTGCGGCCAGGCACTGATTCCAGTCGATGGCCTGCCGGGGGGCGGGCAACAGCGGTTCGATACGGGCCAGAACGGCATCGGCGCGTTCAAGAAAAGCATTCAATCGGGAATCCACGTCTTCTCCTCGGGCACGTTCACAGTAATGATGGCGCTACAGCGACGAAGCACAGCGCTCGGTGTCCGGTTCATCCCTTGTTGCACAAGGGCTCGCGAGAACATCGGTATCCATGCATGATCGACTATGCTTGAGCAGCGAAGGGAAACGGAAGTGGTTCAACACCCCATGGATATCAAGTTCACCAACCGGCTGTCCTACAAGCAAGCCCGGCTTACCGTGCTGGTCGGTTTCATTCTGGGCACGCTGCTCAGTCTGCTGCAAATAGGCATCGATTATGCCAGCGAAGACGCCTCCATCAACCGCGAAATACTGTCTTTACTGGAAATCAGCCATAACCCTGCCTCCCGCATTGCCTACAACATCGACGCTGAACTCGCTCAAGAACTGACCCTGGGCCTGCTGCGCTCGCCCGCAATCATCGCCGCGCAGTTGACCGATAACAACGGGACGGTGCTGGCCAGCGTCAAACGCCCGGAGGTGCAAAACGGTTATCGGGTGATCAGCGACTTTCTGTTCGGCGCCAACCGGCAGTTCGAAGACCGTCTCTACCTGGATCACTTGCCGAGCGAATCCCTCGGCATCCTGCGCCTGGACGTCGACACCTATTCCTTCGGCAATCGTTTCCTGCGTCGGGCCGAGGTAACCCTGCTCAATGGCTTTGCCCGCAGCCTGTTGCTGACCGGCATCCTGCTGGCGCTGTTCTATGTGATGCTGACCAAACCGTTTGCGCGGGTGATCCGCGAACTCAGCAGCCGCGACCCGCGCAGCGCGGAGCCGACGTCGCTGGAGTGTCCGACCGGCCATGAAAACGATGAGATCGGCGTACTGGTCAAAGTGGCCAACCAGCAATTCGAAAACATCGCCACCGAGATCCAGCAACGGCGCAACGCTGAAAACCGCCTGACCGACTACCTCGGGCAGTTGGAAAACATCGTCTCGGCCCGCACCGCGGAACTCAAGGCCATCAACACCCGGCTCAGCCAATCCAACGAGGAACTGGAAACAGCCCGCAGCACCGCGCTGGACATGGCCGAAGCGCGCTCGGTGTTCCTGGCCAACATGAGCCACGAGATCCGCACGCCCCTCAACGGTTTGCTGGGGATGATCGCGCTTTCCCTGGATGGCCCACTCAATGCCGAGCAACAGCAACAGCTGTCTATCGCCCATGACTCCGGCAAAGTCCTGGTAGAACTGCTCAACGATATTCTCGATCTGTCGAAGTTCGATGCCGGCCAACTTGAGCTCGAACACATTCCGTTCGACCTCGGCTCGTTGATCGAGGACACCGCCAACCTGCTGTCGCAGAACGCCGCGCCGAGCGTCGAGCTGGCCTGCCTGATCGATCCGCACTTTCCGGCGCTGGTGCTCGGGGACCCGACCCGGGTGCGGCAGATCGTCAGCAATCTGTTGTCCAACGCGCTCAAATTCACCCGTTTCGGTCGGGTTGATGTGCGCCTGTCGACGTTCGAGGACGGCGTCAGAATCGAAGTCTGCGACACGGGCATCGGTATCGCCCAGGACGCCCAGCTCAAGATCTTCCAGCCCTTCACCCAGGCGGGTGCCGGAATCACCCGGCAATTTGGCGGTACCGGGCTGGGGCTGGCCCTGACCTTTAACCTTTGCGAAGCCATGCAAGGACGCCTGACCATCAGCTCGGAAGTGGGCTTCGGCAGCCAGTTCTGCGCGGACTTGCCGTTACCTTGCCACACCCGGGCTCTACCACCCGCAACCATGCGCGGCAGCATCATCGCGATCACCGCCGCCAGCAGTGGTTTGGCGGAGTTGCTCAAGAGTCTGTTGCCCGGCTGGGGGCTGGACTATCAGCAGCGCTCCATCGAAGACTCGTTGATCGGACTGAACCCCGATGTCGTGATCACCGATTGCCCTGAATGCCTGTTCGGCCTGCGTCCCTCCTGTACTGCGCCGATTCTGCTGGTGACCGCTTACGGCAGTTTCATGCCCATCGAACAAGCCAGCGCCCTCGCCCCGTTGCAGCAACAGGCCCGGCCGCTGGCGCGCAACGCGCTGTACCAGACGCTGCGGCGCATCCTGCTGCCGGAAATCAATACGATCAACGATGCCCGGCTCGACCTGCTCTCCCCCCAACGACGCGGACGCGTGCTGCTGGTGGAGGACAACCCGGTCAATCAATTGGTGGCCAAGGGGATGCTCGGAAAACTCGGTTGCGAGGTGATTGTCGCCGCGCACGGTGGCGAGGCCCTGGATCAGCTGGAGCACAGCGAATTCGATCTGGTGCTGATGGACTGCAACATGCCGGTCATGGACGGCTACGAGGCCAGTCGGCAAATCCGGCGTAGCGGGCGTTGGCCGCAGCTGCCCATCGTCGCCCTGACCGCCAACGCCATGTCCGAAGAACGCGAACGCTGTCGTGCGGCGGGCATGAGCGACTACCTGGCCAAGCCTTTCCGTCGGGAGGAACTCGCCGCCCTGCTGGACTTGTGGATTCCCACTACGACAGTGATCTGATTTGCCCCAACAGGTGATCGAGGCCATCGCGCAGGTCATTCAGGCGGTCCAGATCAACGCCGCTATCGCACAGCAGACGAGCCTTGAGCGGCCCGACCTGATCACGCAACGCCTTGCCGGTTGGCGACAGGCTCAGATGCACCTCCCGCTCATCCCGTGCCGAACGCTGACGCTGAACCAGTTGCAGTTGCTCAAGACGCTTGAGCAACGGCGTCAGCGTGCCGGAATCCAGCGCCAGGCGTTCGCCCAGCGCCTTGACCGTCGGCTGTTCGGGAGCGGCCTCCTGCCATTCCCACAACACCAGCATCGCCAGGTATTGCGGGTAGGTCAGGCCGAGCTGATCGAGCATCGGCTTGTAGGCGCGGATCACCGCGCGGGAAGCGGCGTACAGCTTGAAGCACAGTTGGCTGTCGAGCTTCAGGGAATCGACTGACAACGTGTTCATTTGAGCAGGGCTTCGATCTCGGCGCTCAAATCCTGCGGCTTGGTCGCCGGAGCGAAGCGCTTGACCAACTGGCCGTCCTTGCCGATCAGGAACTTGGTGAAGTTCCACTTGATGCCCTGGGAACCAAGTACACCCGGTGCGCGTTTTTTCAACTGCACGAACAGCGGATGGGCGTCGGCTCCATTGACTTCAATCTTTTTGAACAGCGGGAAACTGACGCCGTAGTTCAGCTCGCAGAACTCGGAAATCGCCCCTTCGTTGCCCGGCTCTTGTTTGCCGAATTGATTGCAGGGAAAACCGAGCACCACCAGGCCTTGATCCTTGTAGGTATTCCACAGTTCTTCGAGACCTTTGTATTGCGGGGTAAAACCGCATTTGCTCGCGGTGTTGACCACCAGCACGGCTTTTCCGGCGAAATCCGCCAGGGTCTTTTGCTCACCCTTGATGGTGGTGCAAGGGATACTCAGCAGGTTGTCGCTCATGGCAAAGAGTCCATATCCAGGAAGAAAGGACAAACATAGCGAGCAATTGAATTGCGTGCAATTTAATTATCCGAAGAGCGATCGAAAGATCGCTCCCGGCCTCTTACACCCGCGGCACCAGGTCCAGGCACACCGAATTGATGCAATAGCGCAGACCGGTGGGCGGCGGGCCGTCCGGAAATACGTGCCCCAGGTGCGCATCGCACTTGGCGCAGACCACTTCGGTGCGGATCATGCCGTGGCTGACGTCACGGATCTCGACCATCGCACTGTCGCCGATCGGCGCGTAGAAGCTCGGCCAGCCGCAGCCGGAATCAAACTTGGTTTTCGAATCGAACAACGGCTCATTGCAGCAGATGCAGTGGTAAACGCCGTCGGTCTTAGTGTCGTTGTATTTGCCGGAGAACGGGCGCTCAGTGCCCTTGAGGCGGCAAACGTTGTACTGCTCTGGGTCGAGCATCGCCTTCCATTCTTCCAGGGTTTTATCCAACTTTTCCATCATCACACCTCAGCAGCTGAAAAAGCCCGATCTGTACCTTTTCCACGGATCGGGCGGCACGTATGATTGCGCCTCGTCAAACGCCAGTCTGGCAGCCAGACCACGCGCATTCAAACGGATTTATGGGTGCTGCACTTCAAGGCGTCAGGCCTGTGTGAATACGCAGGATTCCCAGTACGGTAGTTCATACGCCGCCTGGATCGTTCATTTTCGGGAACACATCGCCATGCAGGTCAGCAAATCGAACAAGCTCGCCAACGTCTGCTACGACATTCGCGGCCCAGTGCTCAAGCACGCCAAACGCCTGGAAGAGGAAGGCCATCGCATCCTCAAGCTGAACATCGGCAACCCGGCGCCTTTTGGTTTCGAAGCGCCGGATGAAATCCTCCAGGACGTGATTCGTAACCTGCCGACCGCCCAGGGCTACAGCGATTCCAAGGGCCTGTTCAGCGCCCGCAAAGCCGTCATGCAGTACTACCAGCAAAAGCAGGTGGAAGGCGTCGGCATTGAAGATATCTATCTGGGTAACGGCGTTTCCGAACTGATCGTGATGTCGATGCAGGCCCTGCTCAACAATGGCGACGAAGTGCTGGTGCCGGCTCCCGACTATCCGCTGTGGACCGCCGCGGTCAGCCTGTCGGGCGGCAACCCGGTGCATTACCTGTGCGACGAGCAGGCCAACTGGTGGCCTGACCTGGCCGACATCAAGGCCAAGATCACCCCGAACACCAAGGCGCTGGTGATCATCAACCCGAACAACCCGACTGGCGCGGTGTATTCCAAGGAAGTCCTGCTGGGCATGCTGGAACTGGCTCGCCAGCACAATCTGGTGGTTTTTTCCGACGAGATCTACGACAAGATTCTGTACGACGATGCCGTGCACATCTGCACCGCCTCCCTCGCACCGGATTTGCTGTGCCTGACCTTCAACGGCCTGTCCAAATCCTATCGCGTCGCCGGTTTCCGTTCCGGTTGGATCGCCATTTCCGGCCCGAAACACCACGCCCAGAGCTACATCGAAGGCATCGACATGCTGGCGAACATGCGCCTGTGTGCCAACGTGCCGAGCCAGCACGCGATCCAGACCGCCCTAGGTGGTTATCAGAGCATCAATGATCTGGTACTTCCGCAAGGTCGGCTGCTGGAACAGCGCAATCGCACCTGGGAACTGCTCAACGACATTCCGGGTGTGAGCTGCGTCAAGCCGATGGGCGCGCTGTATGCGTTCCCGCGCATCGACCCGAAAGTCTGCCCGATTCACAACGACGAGAAATTCGTGCTCGACCTGCTGCTCTCCGAGAAGCTGCTGGTGGTCCAAGGCACAGCCTTCAACTGGCCATGGCCGGACCACTTCCGTGTCGTGACCCTGCCGCGCCTGGATGACCTGGACATGGCCATCGGACGTATCGGCAACTTCCTCAAGTCCTATCGCCAGTAAGTGGTCTGTCACCGTGCGACGCTTGCTGAAGTCGCACGGTGATTGATTCAGCAACATATCTTTGCGCCCCTGCAAACATCGCTGCTTCTATCACTGACTGATGACTCATTGCGTGCTCGTGTCTAACAAAGACGGGGCTTGCGACGTTAATTGGCTGACAAACACTTCCCGTATCGACGTCGGAAATGCCCTGCAAGCAGCTAGACTCTTGCCGTAGGACACAGTTTGAAATAGTCACTCGGTTGAATAGCCCGGTGCAGCACCTTATATACCCCGCAGTACGCTACATCTTTAGCATGAGGAGATTTCTACAACCATGATGCGCATCCTGCTGTTTTTGGCCACTAACCTGGCGGTCGTGCTGATTGCCAGCATCACCCTGAGCCTTTTCGGCTTCAACGGGTTCATGGCGGCCAACGGGGTTGATCTCAACCTCAATCAGCTGCTGATTTTCTGTGCGGTCTTTGGTTTCGCCGGCTCGCTGTTCTCGCTGTTCATCTCCAAGTGGATGGCGAAGATGAGCACCAGCACCCAGATCATCACTCAACCGCGCACGCGTCACGAGCAATGGCTGCTGCAAACCGTCGAGCAACTGTCCCGCGAAGCCGGGATCAAGATGCCCGAAGTCGGGATTTTCCCAGCCTACGAGGCGAACGCCTTCGCCACCGGCTGGAACAAGAACGATGCTCTGGTCGCGGTCAGCCAGGGCTTGCTCGAACGCTTCTCGCCGGATGAAGTAAAAGCTGTTCTGGCCCACGAAATCGGCCACGTGGCCAATGGCGACATGGTTACGCTGGCGCTGATCCAGGGCGTGGTGAACACCTTCGTGATGTTCTTCGCACGGATCATCGGCAACTTTGTCGACAAGGTGATCTTCAAGAACGAAGAAGGCCAGGGTATCGCCTACTACGTGGCGACCATCTTCGCCGAACTGGTGCTGGGCATCCTGGCCAGCTCGATCGTCATGTGGTTCTCGCGCAAACGTGAATTCCGTGCCGACGAAGCCGGTGCTCGCCTGGCAGGTACCAGCGCGATGATTGGCGCACTGCAACGCCTTCGTGCAGAACAGGGGCTGCCAGTGCACATGCCCGACACCCTGAATGCCTTCGGCATCAACGGTGGCATCAAGCAAGGGTTCGCTCGCATGTTCATGAGCCACCCACCGCTGGAAGAGCGTATTGACGCACTGCGTCGTCGGGGCTGAGAGGTTCCGCGATAAAAGAAAAGGCCCGCAGCGATGCGGGCCTTTTTTTTGTCTTCTGATGGGTGCGGTGTTCTTTCTGGCCCCCTCGCGGGCAAGCCCGCTCCCACATTAGACCGCGCCCGTCTGAACGACTCGATCAACTGTGGGAGCGGACTTGCCCGCGAAGAGGCCGGCACTGTCGACGCAGTTATCAGCTCGAAACCCGATACACCCGCTCTTCAAGCCGCGTGACGCCACTCTCGATAAACTTCCAGCTCTCACCCAGGACGTCCTGGTCTTCCAGGACCTTCAGCGCCCACGAAGCGCCAAACAACCGTTGCACTTCGTCATCCAGCACGGCAAACGGCGGCCCGTCCTTTTGCACCTGGTCGTAATCCAGGGTAATCAACAGCCCCAGAGAATCCTTCGGCAGAATCCGCTTCAGATGCTCGGCGTATTGCTCACGCATTGTCGGCGGCAAGGCGATCAACGCCGCGCGGTCGTACAGCGCGCTGCAGTCAGCGACATCGCCAGCAGTCAATGCGAAGAAATCGCCACACCAGATCTCGATCGATCCCGCCCGATAGACTGTGAAGGGTCCTTGATCGCTGACATCCGGGTCAAATTGGTGCTCATGGAAAAAGTCTTCCACCGCTTTTTCCGACAACTCGATGCCCAATACCTCGTGACCGCATTTTGCCAGCCACAGCAGATCCAGGCTTTTCCCACATAACGGCACCAGTACGCGCGCGCCTTCTTCCAGGCCGAGCTGCGGCCAGTACCGTTGCAGATATGGATTCACTTCCGGCAGGTGAAAGCCGATCTGATTCGACGTCCACCGCTTGTGCCAAAACTCCGGCTGCATAATTAATCCCGAAAATTCGATCAAAAGACCCAAAAACTTATATTAGATTTAGATCAATGATCTGACTGAAGATGGTGCCATCTTACCCCTCAGGAGCTCATTCATGTTCCCCAGCCTGTATATATCCCATGGTTCCCCCATGTTGGCACTGGAACCGGGCGCCAGTGGCCCTGCCCTCGCCCGCCTGGCCGCCGAATTACCTAAACCCAAGGCGATTGTCATCGTTTCCGCGCACTGGGAAAGTAATGAACTGCTGGTCAGCGGAAATCCCCAGCCAGACACCTGGCATGACTTCGGCGGCTTTCCACGGGCCTTGTTCGAGGTGCAATACCCGGCACCCGGTGATCCGCAACTGGCGACAGAGGTTGTCGAACTGCTGAAGACCGATGGCCTGCCTGCACGTATCGACACCGAACGGCCGTTCGACCATGGCGTCTGGGTGCCCTTGTCGTTGATGTATCCGCAGGCCGACATCCCGGTGGTGCAAGTCTCGCTGCCGACCCGCGGTGGCCCGGAGCTGCAAAACCGCGTCGGCCATGCCCTGGCCAGCCTGCGCGGTCACGGCGTGCTGCTGATCGGTTCCGGTAGCATCACCCACAACCTGCGTGAGTTGGACTGGCACGCCGGCCCGGAAAGCGTCGAGCCGTGGGCGAAAGCGTTTCGCGACTGGATGATCGAGAAGCTCGCTGCGAACGACGAAGACTCGTTGCACGATTATCGCCAGCAAGCACCGAACGCCGTGCGCAGCCATCCCAGCGACGAACATTTGCTGCCGCTGTACTTTGCTCGCGGTGCCGGGGGTGAATTCAGCGTTGCCCATCAGGGTTTCACCATGGGGGCGCTGGGTATGGATATTTATCGCTTTGGCTGACCGGTAGACCGAGTCGCCTCCTTCGCGAGCAAGCCCGCTCCCACAGGGGATTTGTGAACAGTGCAGATCCAATGTGGGAGCGGGCTTGCTCGCGAATGGAGCGCCACCGTTCTCCTGACCTGGCACAAACAGCAGGCAAAAAAAATCCCCGAACCAGTCGGGGATTTTTTATGTTCGATCAATCAGCCCGAGAGCGGATCAATCTTCGCGATAGCGACGCAGCTTCAACTGCTTACCGGCAACGCGAGTGTCCTTCAGCTTGGTCAGCAGACGCTCCAGACCATCTTCCGGCAGCTCGACGAGGCTGAAGCTGTCACGCACCTGGATGCGACCGATCGCTTCACGCGCCAGGCCACCCTCGTTGAGGATAGCGCCCAGCAGGTTCTTGGCAGCGATACCATCACGCGCACCCAGCGCGGTACGGCAACGAGCACGACCTTCGGCCAATGGAACCGGAGCACGACGCTCACGATCACCACGGTCCGGACGATCACCGGTACGCTCTGGACGATCGCCACGCGGTGCGTTGTTCGGCACCAGTGGACGTTCTTTCTCGATCGCAGCCAGGGTCAGCGCTTGAGCGTTGGTTGCCTTGCGCAGCAGGGCTGCGGCCAGGGCACGCGGGGTGCAACCGATGTCGGCGGTCAGGCGATCCAGCAGATCACCGTGAGTCGATTCGGCATCGGCCACCAGCGGCGACAGGCTGTTGGTCAGTTTCTTGATGCGGGCATCGAGAACGGCCTGAGCGTCCGGCAGGCGAACTTCGGCAACTTTCTGACCGGTTACACGCTCGATCACTTGCAGCATGCGGCGCTCACGCGGAGTCACCAGCAGCAATGCACGACCTTCGCGACCGGCACGGCCGGTACGGCCGATACGGTGAACGTAGGATTCCGGGTCGTACGGCATATCAACGTTGAACACGTGAGTGATACGCGGAACGTCCAGACCACGAGCAGCAACGTCAGTCGCCACAACGATGTCCAGACGGCCATCCTTGAGGGATTCGATCACGCGCTCACGCTGGTTCTGAGCAATGTCACCGTTCAGCGCAGCGGCTTTGTAGCCTTTGGCTTCCAGGGCACTGGCCAGGTCCAGGGTCGCTTGCTTGGTGCGCACGAACATGATCAGGGCGTCGAAGTCTTCCACTTCCAGCAGGCTCAATACAGCCGAGGTCTTCTGGTCAGCGTGAACCAACAGGTGAGCCTGTTCGATCGCGGTAACGGTCTGAGTCTTGGTCTGGATCTTCACGTGTTGCGGATCGCGCAGATGGCGCTCGGCAATGGCACGGATCGACTGCGGCAGGGTGGCCGAGAACAATACGGTCTGACGGGTTGGCGGCAGAGCCTTGAAGATAACTTCGAGGTCGTCCATGAAACCCAGTTTGAGCATTTCGTCCGCTTCGTCGAGAACCAGGTGGTTCACGGTCGACAGGACTTTTTCGTCGCGACGCAGGTGGTCGCACAGACGGCCCGGCGTGGCGACAACGATCTGTGCGCCATTACGGATTGCTTTCAGTTGTGGACCCATAGGGGCGCCGCCGTAAACGGCCACAACGGTAACGCCCGGCATTTGCTTGGCGTAGGTTTCGAAAGCGGTTGCTACTTGCAGCGCCAACTCACGGGTTGGCGCCAGGATCAGGGCTTGCGGCTCGCGCTTTGCAGGATCGATGCGGTGCAGGATCGGCAGGGCGAACGCAGCGGTTTTACCCGTACCGGTTTGCGCCTGACCAATCATGTCGTGACCGGCCATGATGATCGGGATCGATTGCTGCTGAATAGCCGAAGGCTCTTCGTAGCCAGTCGCGATGACGGCTGCAAGAATGTTCGGATTAAGATTAAAAGCGGCGAAGCCGCCGGTTTCCTGGGTCATGGGTCTGCCTCTAAGTGCATCCGCAAAGACCCATGCTCCAAAGCTGCGCATGCCGTGTAAGACTCAAGAGTCGCCCTGGCTGCTTTGTCGGCGGGGATTTGCGAAAACGAATGAATGAAAAAGATTCGTTAAGGGAGAGTCCGCTGTGCGGACGTGCAGCCGAAGCTGACTTCGGGGAATTGCGCTACCTAAACGCGGCCCGGTTAAAGGCCGGCGCGCACTATACCGGAATTCGCCCAAAAAGGGAGCTTTATTTGTCGGAAAACTGGCGTGTACAGCGTTCTGTCACAGGCTTTGCGGATAATCGTGCAACGGTCTATTTTTCAAAGGCCCGGCCCTGCTGCTGATGACGCTAAAACGGTTCACCCTTGTGCCACAGACCTGCGGTCTGATCCCCCTTCCCCGCCCAGAGGAAATGCAGCATGAACGAGCCCAACCCCAGTCGTGTCAGCCGTGAAAGGCACGGTCACGTCCTGATGATCGGCCTGGATCGGGTGGCCAAGCGCAACGCCTTCGACCTCGCCCTACTCAACGAGCTGAGCCTGGCCTATGGCGAATTCGAGGCTGACAGCGAGGCTCGAGTGGCGGTGGTGTTCGGCCATGGTGAGCACTTTACCGCCGGGCTCGATCTGCTCAGTGCCAGCACCGCGCTGGCCGAAGGCTGGAAAGCACCGCCCGGTGGTTGCGATCCGTGGGGTGTATTGGCCGGTCCGCGAGTCAGCAAACCGGTGATTGTCGCCGCGCAAGGCTACTGCCTGACCATCGGCATCGAATTGATGCTGGCCGCTGATATCAACCTGTGCGCCAGCAACACCCGTTTTGCCCAGAAAGAAGTGCAGCGCGGGATATTCCCGTTCGGCGGCGCTACGTTGCGTCTGCATCAGGTGGCGGGATGGGGCAATGCCATGCGCTGGCTGTTGACCGGCGACGAGTTCGACGCCCATGACGCCTTGCACCTGGGGTTGGTGCAGGAAGTCATGGCCAGTGAGGATTTACTGCCCCGCGCGATTGAATTGGCAGAACGGATTGCACGGCAGGCGCCGCTTGGGGTTCAGGCAACGCTGATGTCCGCCCGACAGGCGCGTTACGAAGGGGAAACCGCGGCAACACTGGCGTTGCCGTCGTTGGTGAAGAAGTTGTTGGCCAGTGAGGATGCCAGGGAAGGTGTGCGGTCGATGATCGAGAAACGGCCGGGCGTCTTCAAAGGGCTCTGAGGGATGTATTGACGGGTAGATAGCCTTCGCGAGCAAGCCCGCTCCCACATTGGATCGCAGTCTAATGTGGGAGCGGGCTTGCTCGCGAAGGGGTCCTCACAGGCAACACTTATGTCGCTGGCCGAATCGCCTTGATCAACGACTGCAACGAATACCCCAGACGCGGCGCCAGCCCTTCGGCCCTTGCGAGCAAGCCGTCCATGTCCAGATCCTGATCCAACTCCGAAGGCACGATCAGAATCACGTTGCCCTCCTTCACCGGCAGTTCCCAGTAATGCCGGTGATAAAGCCCGCGCAGCAACGCCGCACCCAGCGGCTTGCCATCGTCGGTGGCCCACTGGTTGATCACCAGCCAGCCACCCGGATTCAGGCGTTTCTGACAGTTTTCCAGGAAGTTCCAGGCCAAGTGCCCGACGCCCGGACCGACATCGGTATAGAGGTCGACGAAAATCAGGTCCGCCGGTTCTGCCGTGTCGAGCAGCTCCAGCGCATCACCGACGCGGATATACAGGCGCGGGTCGTCATCCAGCCCAAGGTATTCGATGGCCAGGCGCGGCACGTCGGGGCGCAGTTCGATGGCCTCGACATCTTCCAGCGGCAGGAACTTGAGGCAGGCTTGGGTCAGCGTACCGGCACCGAGGCCAAGGAACAGCGCGCTTTCCGGCTGCTCGTGACACAACGCGCCAATCAGCATGGCCCGGGTGTAATCGTATTCGAGCCAGCTCGGGTCGGCCGTGAACACGCAGCTCTGTTCGATGGCATCACCGAACTCGAGAAAACGGTAGTCGGCCACTTCCAGCACGCGAATCACGCCGAACTCATCCTGTACCTCGGCGAGCAGATGCTCGACGCGCTCCTCAGTCATTTCGTCTCCTGATGGTCACCGGGCCTACAACGTGGCAAACAGCAACGCAATACACCGCAACATGAAGCGGCAAAGGCGCGATTGTCCGCGAAGCGACGGGAACAGGTCACGCACTAATTTGCTGATAACATGGACGTCCGAGCGTAAAACACTAGAGACCGTGATGAGCCAACCCTGGAGCCCTGACAGCTGGCGCGCCTTGCCGATCCAGCAACAACCCCAATACCCCGACGCCGCGCACTTGGCGCACGTCGAGCAAACCCTGGCCAGCTATCCGCCGCTGGTGTTTGCCGGTGAAGCCCGGGAATTGCGCCGTCAGTTTGCCGAGGTGACTCAGGGTCGAGCGTTTCTGTTGCAGGGCGGCGACTGCGCTGAAAGCTTCGCCGAGTTCTCCGCCGCGAAAATCCGCGACACCTTCAAAGTGCTGCTGCAGATGGCGATCGTCATGACCTTCGCCGCCGGTTGCCCGGTGGTCAAGGTCGGGCGCATGGCCGGGCAATTCGCCAAACCGCGTTCGGCCAACGACGAAACCATCGATGGCGTGACGCTGCCCGCCTACCGTGGCGACATCGTCAACGGCATCGGTTTCGATGAAAAAAGCCGCGTGCCGGACCCGGAGCGCCTGCTCCAGTCCTATCACCAGTCCACCGCCACCCTGAACCTGCTGCGCGCCTTCGCCCAGGGCGGTTTTGCCGACCTGCATCAGGTGCACAAGTGGAACCTGGACTTCATTGCCAACTCAGCGCTGGCGGAAAAGTACAGCCACCTGGCCGACCGTATCGATGAAACCCTGGCGTTCATGCGTGCCTGCGGCATGGACAGTTCGCCGCAACTGCGCGAAACCAGTTTCTTCACCGCCCACGAAGCGCTGCTGCTCAACTACGAAGAAGCCTTCGTGCGTCGCGACAGCCTGACCAACGATTACTACGATTGCTCGGCCCATATGCTGTGGATCGGCGACCGCACCCGTCAGCTCGATGGCGCGCATGTCGAGTTCCTGCGTGGGGTGAACAACCCGATCGGGGTCAAGGTCGGCCCAAGCATGAACCCAGAAGACCTGATCCGCCTGATCGACGTGCTCAACCCGGACAACGATCCGGGCCGTCTGAACCTGATTGCGCGGATGGGTGCGAACAAGGTCGGCGATCACTTGCCGCAGCTGATTCGCGCCGTGCAACGTGAAGGCAAGCACGTGCTCTGGAGTTCCGACCCGATGCACGGCAACACCATCAAGGCCAGCAGCGGCTATAAGACCCGCGACTTCGCGCAGATCCTTGGCGAGGTGAAGCAGTTCTTCCAGGTTCACGAAGCGGAAGGCACTTATGCCGGCGGCATCCATATCGAGATGACCGGACAGAATGTCACCGAGTGCATTGGCGGTGCGCGGCCGATCACCGAAGACGGGTTGTCGGACCGGTATCACACCCATTGCGATCCGCGGATGAATGCCGATCAATCGCTGGAATTGGCGTTTCTGATTGCCGAGACCCTGAAGCAAGTTCGGCGGTGAATCAGTAAGTCTGTCGTTGATTGATCCATCGCCTTCGCGAGCAAGCCCGCTCCCACATTGGACCGCGTCCGTCTGGACAACTCGGTCAACTGTGGGAGCGGGCTTGCTCGCGAAGGCGTCGGTTCACTCACCACCAGTCTGAGCCAACGCCAACCGCAACCGCGCCGCACTCGCCCGCGGACAATTCAACTGAACCTGCGCCAGCCCCAGCCAATCCGCCATCTGCCGCAGATTGACCGCCAGCGCCAGCATCCCTTCGTCATCCAGCCCCGGCTCCTCCTCATGCACGGCATGCACCGCCAGCCTGCCCAACGCCCGCTCGGCGCGCAGGTCGACGCGCGCGGCAATTCGTTCATTGTGCAAAAACGGCAGCACGTAATAGCCGAAGACGCGCTTGTCCGGCGGCGTATAAATTTCCAGCCGATAGCGAAAATCGAACAGGCGCTCGGTGCGGCTGCGCTCCCAGATCAGCGAATCGAAGGGTGACAGCAAGGCACTGGCCTCGACCTTGCGCGGCACCTTAGGCTCGGGCAGACAAAACGCCGGCTGCCGCCACCCCTGGACCTCGCAGGTCAGCAGTTCACCGGCCTCGACCAGCTCCGCCAAACGCGGACGGGCATCACCGGGGCTGAGACGAAAGTAATCGCGCAGATCCTTTTCTGTCGCCACACCCAAGGCCGTCGCGGCATGCCGTAACAAACCGCGCTGGGCTTCGGCCTCATTAAGCAGCGGCTGCGCAAGAATCGCCGAAGGAATCACCCGCTCCGGCAAATCATAAAGGCGTTCGAACCCGCGCCGACCGGCCACCGTCACTTCACCGGCGGCGAACAACCATTCCAGCGCATGCTTTTCCGCGCTCCAGTCCCACCACGGCCCTGCCCGCTCCTGACGGGTCGACAGGCTGCCGGCGCCCAGTGCGCCCAATTCCTGAACCGACGCCAGCACCCGGCGAATCGTGTCCTGTTGCTCACGACCGAAACGGGCCAGCTGCTGATAGATGTCTTCGCCACGGGTCGCGCGCAACATTCGCCAGCGCATCAACGGGTACATCGACAACGGCAGCAACGACGCTTCATGGCCCCAATATTCGAACAACGTGCGTCGCCGCCCCTGACTCCAGGCAGCCTGGTCGAGCAAGTCGGATGAGTAATTACCAAGGCGGGAAAACAAGGGAAGGTAGTGCGAACGCACCAACGCATTGACCGAATCGATTTGCAGAATGCCCAGTCGTTCGATCAGCCGGTTGAGCTGAACCGGTTTGATCGCCGCTGGCGGCTGGCGCCCGTTGAATCCTTGGGCAGCCAGCGCCAGACGCCGAGCCTGTTTGAGGGAAAAGGACAGTGTCGCGGGCATGAGCATCTCCTTGTCTGCTCGCAACCTACCTCACCGGGAGACGGTTTGTGTAGTTGGCAATGACTCATTTGTGCATTGGGTCATCCCAGAATGGGCGGATGGCTTCGTGCTCGACATCCGCACGGCTCAGCCCGATGTCCTTCAACGCTTCATCACTCATGCCCGCCAACATTTCACGTTCGCGGTGCAGTTCGTACCAGCGATTAAACTTGTGCAGCAAATCCGATATCAGGTGGATGGAATGTTTTTCTACCTCTGCATAACCTTTTTGACCTTTCATCTTGTTGCCCTCCGTTTAGGATGGCTCAAGTGTCGCGCCGGGGCTAAGATCAATCCAACGAATGTTTCTGATGTAACACATCTCGGAGATTGATGAATGTCTGCCTACCCGAGTATCGACACCGAAGTGCTGCGCACCTTTGTCGCCATTGCCGATCAGGGCGGTTTCACCCGCGCCGGTGAACTGGTCAACCGCACCCAGTCAGCCGTGAGCATGCAGATGAAGCGGCTGGAAGAGGACGTGTTGCAGCGCCAGTTGTTCCAGCGCGACGGACGCCAAGTGCGGCTGACCGCCGAAGGCCAGGTGTTGCTTGGCTATGCCCGGCGCATCCTCAAGCTGCACAGCGAAGTGTTCAACACCCTGCGTGAGCCGCACATGGTCGGCCTGGTGCGCATCGGCACCCCGGACGATTATGTGATGCGATTTCTGCCGGGGATTCTGCGGCGATTTGCCCAGTCGTATCCGCTGATCCAGATCGAGGTTCACTGCGAATCATCAAAACAATTGCTGATGCGCCAGGACCTGGACTTGACCATCGTCACCCGCGAGCCGGGCAACGAAATCGGCCAGTTGTTGCGCAAGGAGCGTTTTGTCTGGGCCGAAGCGCAATGTTTCAGCGCCCACGAGCAAACGCCGTTGCCGCTGGCGATGTTCAACAGTGATTGCTTCTGCCGCATATGGGCCTGCAATGCCCTCGATGCGATGGGTCGCGATTACCGCGTGGCGTACAACAGCGACAGCCTGTCGGCGATCATGGCGGTGGTCAGCGCCGGGCTGGCGGTGACCGCGCAACTGGAAAGCCTGGTGACCCCGGACATGCGCATTCTCGGTGAAGCCGAAGACCTGCCCATACTGCCCGAGGCCAGCATCATGCTGGTGCGCAACCTGCACAATCCTTCGCCGATCACCGAATGCCTGGCCGAACACATCGTCGAAGGTTTCAAACTTTAAAGGCGAGCATCACCGCGCAGAACACCAGGAAGCCGCAGAACAGCCCGCGCAGCAGTCGTTCCGGCATGGCATGGGCGATCTTCACGCCCCAACTGATGCTCATCAGACCGCCGACTGCCAAGGGCACACCGATCACCCAATCCACCTGATGGTGCGCGGCATAGGTGACCAGCGTGACGCCCGTACTCGGCAACGCCAGCGCCAGCGACAAACCCTGTGCGACCACCTGGGTGGTGCCGAAAATACTGGTCAGCACCGGCGTCGCGACCACCGCCCCACCCACGCCAAACAACCCGCCCATGGTGCCGGATGCCGCACCAAGCGCCCCCAGCCAGGGCCATGAGTAATTCATCTGCGAAGAGGCCGGCGCGCTGGCGTAGAACATTCGCACCAGGTTATAGGCCGACAGCGCGATCAGGAACGCGACAAATCCCACGCGCATGGTTTGCGCATCAATGCCCACGGCCCAAATCGAGCCGATCCAGGCGAAGCAGAAACCCATCGAGGCCAGCGGCAGCGCATGACGCAATTCGATCCGGTTGCGCTGGTGATAACGCCACAACGCCAGCATGACGTTCGGAACTACCATCACCAGCGCCGTGCCTTGGGCGATCTGCTGATCGAGGCCGAACAACACGCCCAGCAGCGGAATCGCGATCAATCCGCCACCAATACCGAATATGCCACCGAGTGTGCCTAAGGCGGCGCCAAAGACCAGATACATCAAAAACTCAATCACAGGCGATTTCCCATTACGTCAGGGCGTTCATCCTACGCAGTTGACGCTGGCGGCGAAACGCATAGCAACGCACAATGGCTGTGCCAACTTCGCACAAGCAGCGGTAAAACCATGAATCCCAATCAATTGACGGAACAGTTGGGCCTGTTTCTCGACGTGCTGGAAACCGGCAGTTTTTCCGCGGCTTCCCGTCGTCATCCGCTGACCCCGTCGGCGGTCGCGCGGCGTATCGACAGCCTGGAAAACGCCGTCGGCAGCCAACTGTTCATTCGCAGTACTCACGCTGTACGTGCTACTCCGGCAGGCCTGGCATTTGCCGAGCGCGCGCGGCGCATTGTTGCTGAACTGCGGCTAGCCCGGGCGGAAGCGGTGTCCCTGAGCAGTGCGCCGGAAGGCTTGATCCGGATTGATGCCCCGGCCGCGTTCGGGCGGCGGCATCTGGCGCCGGTGATTGCTGATTTTCTGATGCTGTATCCCGGCCTCGACGTGCAACTGCACCTGATCGACAGTTTTGTCGACATGCAGGGTTTGAATCTGGGCAAGGTCGATCTGGTGCTGCGCGCCGGGCAAATGGCCGATACGCGTCTAGTGGCCACGCCGCTGGCGAGCATGGTGCGCATTGCCTGCGCGAGCCCAGACTATCTGAAGCGTCGTGGCGTGCCGAGCGGTCCAGCGCAGTTGAACGAACACGACGGCCTCGACTGGGAAGGCCTGGCCCCGCCCTTCGCCTGGCGTTTCGAACGGGACGGGCAGATGCATTTGCACCGCCCGGCACGCATTCGCATGAGCGCCAACAATGCTGAAGCATTGGTTTGCGGCGCATTGGCCGGGTTGGGTATCGCGCACTTGCCGACCTGGCTGGCCAGTGAGTATCTGCTGCGCGGCGAACTGCGGCCGCTGTTTTGCGAAAATGGCCTGCCACCACCTGAATCCACCGGTATCTACGCCTTGCGCCTGGAACAACAACCCAATTCCCGCAGCCGCTTGTTGCTGGAATACCTGAAAACGCGCTTCAGCCCGATCCCGCCGTGGGACTTGGCACTGCAAAACACCCTGGAGCAGCACTAGGCTAGAATTGTCTAGCGCATTAAAGATTCGCCCGCTAGATTCATGACGATCACTTTTCAAGGCTTCGAGATGACCACCGAGCGCAACACCCCGGATAACTGCGACGAACTACTGCTGGATAATCAGGCCTGCTTTGCCCTGCATTCCACTTCGTTGCTGATGACCAAGGTCTATAAGCCGCTGTTGCAAGCGTTGGGCCTGACCTATCCGCAATACCTGGCGATGATGGTGTTGTGGGAACAGGACGGTTTGACCGTAGGCGAAATCAGTACGCGGCTGCTGACCGATCCTGGCTCACTGACGCCGCTGCTCAAGCGCCTGGAAGTCGAAGGTTTCCTTAGTCGCACTCGCAGCCGCGAAGATGAACGAGTGGTGATTGTCGAATTGACCGAACAGGGTCGCGCCTTGCGGGAACAGGCGCGCGGCATTCCCCAGTGCATCCTCGGCGCCAGCGGGATGACCCTGGAGAGACTGCAGAAGCTGCAAGCGGAGTTGCAAACGCTGCGCAGTAATTTGCAAGACAGCCTCTGACCTAAAGAACACCATCTCCCCATTGTGGGAGCGGGCTTGCTCGCGAAAGCGGAGTGACATCCAGCATTGATGTTGACTGACACACCGCTTTCGCGAGCAAGCCCTCTCCCACACTTGTCTTAGGGTGCCTGCCACCTCGCCCCCTCGAAAAAAATTCTCCTTCGAAAAACCAGTCCCGACAGCTCTAACTCAATAGTCTTTTCAGCAATTGCTGCGCGCCCCAAGGCCTCGCCAAAACTTTTTTCAAAATTTATATTGCGCGCTAAATATTCGCGAGCTACATTTATCTCGCAGTTACTTAGCGCGCAAACATTTAGCGCAAACAACCAGAATCAAACGAGGCTCAAACCATGCAAACTCTCTACACCGCAATCGCAACCTCCACTGGCGGCCGTGACGGTCGTGCGGTTTCCAGCGACAACATCCTCGACGTCAAACTTGCCACCCCGAAAGAACTCGGTGGTGCTGGCGGCGCAGCGACCAACCCTGAGCAACTGTTCGCTGCCGGCTACTCCGCCTGCTTCATTGGCGCGCTGAAGTTTGTTGCCAGCCAGACCAAACGCACCATCCCGAACGATGCCTCGATCACCGCCCATGTCGGCATCGGTCAGATCCCTGGCGGTTTCGGTCTGGACATCGACCTGCACATCAGCCTGCCGGGTCTGGAACAAGCCGATGCGCAAAGCCTGGTCGACGCCGCTCACCAGGTCTGCCCGTACTCCAACGCCACCCGCGGCAATGTCGATGTGCGCCTGCACGTTACCGTCTAACCGCTGATCACCAGGCCGAACAGGAAACAAACATGAACACTTTCAGCAAAGTCTTGACCGGTACCCTTCTCGCCTTGTCCATTGGCAATGCAATCGCAGGCAATGGGGTTGAACACAACACCCAGGCATTCCTCGACGCACTGAATGCTGGCACCGGCAAACCGATGGAACAACTCACGCCAAAAGAAGCCCGCGCAGTGCTGGTGGGCGCGCAGGCCGGGGTGAAACTGACACTGCCCAAGGCTGATGTCAGCGAGAAGACCATTCAAGTCGACGGCCAACCGCTCAGCCTGACCATCGTCCGGCCGGCCGGGGTCAAAGGCGAACTGCCCGTGTTCATGTTCTTCCACGGGGGCGGCTGGGTATTGGGAGATTTCCCGACTCACGAACGCCTGGTTCGGGACCTGGTCGTGGGTTCGGGTGCGGCGGCGGTGTTCGTCAATTACACCCCGTCGCCGGAAGCGCATTACCCGGTGGCGATCAACCAGGCATACGCCGCGACCAAATGGGTGGCTGAGCACGGTAAAGAGATCAACGTCGATGGCAAGCGCCTGGCGGTTGCCGGTAACAGCGTCGGCGGCAACATGGCAGCCGTGGTTGCGCTGATGGCCAAGGACAAGGGCACGCCGACGATCAAATTCCAGGTGCTGCTGTGGCCGGTGACCGATGCGAACTTCGAAACCGCATCCTACAACCAGTTTGCCGAGGGGCACTTCCTCACCAAAAACATGATGAAGTGGTTCTGGGATAACTACACCACCGACGCCAAACAGCGTAACGAGATCTACGCCTCGCCGCTGCGGGCAACGACCGCACAACTCAAGGGCCTGCCACCTGCTCTGGTGCAGACCGCTGGTGCCGACGTACTGCGCGATGAAGGTGAAGCCTACGCCCGCAAACTCGACGAGGCCGGCGTGCCGGTCACAGCGGTTCGCTACAACGGCATGATCCACGACTACGGTTTGCTCAACGTGGTCAGCCAGGTGCCAGCGGTGCGCTCAGCAATGTTGCAGGCGTCCGAAGAGCTCAAGCAGCACCTGAAGAAATAACGCAGATCAATGTGGGAGCGGGCTTGCTCGCGAAGTGGGAGTGTCAGTGACATCAATGTGGCCTCACACTCCGCCTTCGCGAGCAAGTCGGATCGCCGCACCGCCGCTCCCACAATTGGTCCGCGTGTTTTCCGGCAGGTACAAAAAAGCCCGACTCAATGGTCGGGCTTTTTCATTCCTGAAGCTGTGCTTATTTAGCACGGCCTTTGTAGGAACCGCCTTCGCGGGTATCGATTTCGATTCGGTCACCGATTTCGATGAAGTCAGCAACTTGCAATTCAGTACCGTTGCTCAGCTTGGCAGGCTTCATTACTTTACCGGAAGTGTCACCGCGAGCGGAGCCTTCGGTGTAGTCAACTACACGCACGATAGTGGTCGGCAGTTCTACGGAAACCAGACGCTCTTCGAAGAAGATCGCTTCGCAAACGTCGGTCATGCCTTCTTCAACGAAAGGCAGAACGGCTTCGATGTCTTCAGCGTTCAGCTCGTACATGGTGTAGTCGGTGGTGTCCATGAACGTGTAGGTGTCGCCGCTGATGAAGGACAGGGTCGCTTCTTTGCGGTCGAGGATTACGTCGTCCAGTTTGTCGTCTGCGCTGTAAACGATCTCGGTCTTGTAACCGGTCAGCAGGTTTTTCAGCTTGGTCTTCATGATCGCGCTGTTACGACCGGACTTGGTGAATTCAGCTTTCTGAACCAGCCAAGGATCGTTCTCGAGACGGATCACGGTACCGGGTTTCAGTTCTTTACCAGTTTTCATTGCGAATATCCGAATTTGGATGGGATTTACAAAAATCTAGGCCGCGTATCATATCCAATTTACATAAAACTGTACCAGCGCTGCGGCAAGATCGGCCTGCAAGGCCTGTTCCAGACACCACGCTTCGGCATGCTTTTGCAGTTCCGGCCCGTGTTTGCGGGTTGATTGCCAATGCCCGGTCATATTGTCGCCTGCATTCCAGGCACGCCATAGACCGCTGATCGCCTCGCTGGCGGGTGCTGAAAGGCCTTTGGTGTACAGCTCAAGGAAGGCATCGAGCTTGTCCAGGTGGACATCTTCCTCCTGCTGATAGATGTGCCAGAGCAGCGGCCGCCCCGCCCACTGCGCCCGGACAAAGGAATCTTCGCCACGTACGGCGTTGAAATCGCAGCTCCACAGCAGCAGGTCATACTGGTCTTGTCGGACGAACGGCAGCACTTGCACGGTCAAGGCATCGCGCACATGCAGGGCGCCGGCCGCCAGGCCGTCGACACCGAGCCAGCGCTCGACATCGCCGAGCACCCGGCCTTCCGGCACCAGCAGATGAGTGGGCGTCGAGTCGGCAGCCATTGCGTCGAGCCAGCTGGCCAGCCCGGTGTTTTCGTAGGCGAACAGCGAGATCAACTGCGCATCGTGCGCACGATCAATCCCTAAACCTTGCAGGAATTCTCTTTGAGCGGCGGGGCTTTGCTGAAACTGCCTACGCCGCTCAAGCAATCCGCTCTCACGCAGCAAGCCGCCGGTGCCCTTCTGGAACCCCGGGAAGAAAAAGAACTTCTGCACGTTCTTGTACTTCACCGACGGCAAGCCGTGGCAGCCAATGATCCAGTCCTCGGCACTCAGATAGTCGAGGTTCATCCACAACGGCGGTTTTTCCCGTTCGGCCATGGCCTCCATGTAGGCAGGCGGCAACTGGCAAGCAAACGCGGCAATCACCACATCGGCGGCTTCGGCTGGTTGCCAGTCGGTCGGCCACTGACGCACTTCGACACCTTGCTGCCACTGCTGCGAAGCGTGGATGTCGATTGCCGGGCATAGTCGTTCGAAGGCTCGCAGATCATCGACCCACAAGCGCACCGTCACCGCATGTTCGGCCACCAGTTGTCGGGCCAGACGCCAGGTCACACCGATGTCGCCAAAGTTGTCGACCACGGTACAAAAAATATCCCAGCGGGTTTTCATTTCAGGCATTCCAGGCTCCCGTTGGCAAAGGCGCCGATTGTCCGCATAAATTACCCCGTGCAGAAGAGCCGACGGCGATTAATCTTCATGCGACAATCGCCACTTGCCCGCGACCACCCGCCAGGAGGCAGTCATGCCCTACCGTCCCAACCCGCGCCGGCCCTTGCCGATCCAGATCAATGCCGTGCAATTGACCGGCAGCATTGCCCTGGGTTTGTGGCTGGGGTTTATCGCGATCGCCCTGACGTGCTGGCTCGCCTCTCGCCTGTTGTTCAGCGAGCAACTGGCGCCCGTGGCCCAGGCGGTGCAACAACTGGCCAAGCCACCGTTGGTGGAGCAACCCGCGCCAGAGCTCGCCCCCCCAAACCCGATGTTCGAACAGTACGAAGAGAACCTGCGCAAGAACGAGCAGCAGCAAAGGCTCGATCAGGCACGCAGTAGTAACCGCAACCTGTCGAACGCCAAATGCCAGTTCTGGTTGCAGCAGGACCAGACGGCACCGAGCGAAAAAAGCCGCGCCAATGTCCTGCAATTCTGCGATTGATCATGAATAAACAAGCCGTCCACCAATTGATTCTCGACAAGCTGCGGATCGATCTCGACATCGCCGAACGTGCCGCGCAAACCGCTTACGAAACCGCGACCCACGAAGAAAACATCGCCGAAAACAAGTACGACACCCTCGGGCTGGAGGCGTCTTACCTGGCGGCCGGACAAGCTAAACGAGTCGAAGAAATCAGGCAGTCACTGACGCTTTGCCAGAACCTGAACCTGCGCCCTTACGACGATCAGCGCGGCATCGAAGTGGGCGCCCTACTCGGTCTGGAAGACGAAAAAGGTCGTGAGCAATGGCTGTTTCTGGCCCCCGACGCGGCGGGCTTGAAGATCGACCTGGTGGGGCAATTGATTACTGTCATCACCCCCCGCTCGCCGCTGGGCAAAAGCCTGCTGGGCAAGTTCGAAGGGGATGAAGTGGAGATTCTGGTGGCGGGCGCTCGGCAACAGTTTGCTGTCACCGAGGTGGTCTAGCGAGATTAATGGACCGGCAGTTCGACCCCGTCGAACAACTCTTCCAGTTCCTGTTTGTTGTGGCACTGGATCGCCTTGGCCATCACTTCACGGGTCAGGTGCGGGGCGAATTTCTCGATGAAGTCGCACATGAAGCCACGCAGGAACGTGCCGCGACGGAAACCAATCTTGGTCACGCTGGACTCGAACAGCTCGCTGGCATCGAGCACCACCAGGTCGGCATCGAGTTTGGTATCGACCGCCATTTTCGCCACGATGCCCACGCCCAGACCGAGACGAACGTAAGTCTTGATCACGTCGGCATCGGCGGCGGTGAACACCACTTTCGGCGTCAGGCCGCGATGGCTGAACGCTTCGTCGAGCTTCGAACGGCCGGTGAAACCGAATACGTAAGTCACGATCGGGTATTCGGCGAGGGCTTCAAGGGTCAGCTTCGGCACCTTGGTCAGCGGGTGACCTTGTGGCACGACCACGCAGCGGTTCCAGCGGTAGCACGGCATCATCACCAGATCACCGAACAGCTCCAGGGCTTCGGTGGCGATGGCGAAATCCACGGTGCCGTCAGCGGCCATTTCGGCAATCTGCATCGGCGAACCCTGGTGCATGTGCAGGGCAACGTCCGGGTATTGCTTGATGAAACTGCTGATCACCGGAGGCAACGCATAACGCGCCTGGGTGTGGGTGGTGGCGATCGACAGGGTGCCTTTCTTCTCGTTGGAGAATTCCTGGGCGATCTGCTTGATGCTTTCAACCTTGCGCAGGATCTCGCCAGCGGTGGTGATGATGCGCTCGCCGGCCGGAGTGACGCGGGTCAGGTGCTTGCCGCTGCGAGCGAAAACCTCGACCCCCAATTCGTCTTCCAGTAGACGGATCTGCTTGCTGATACCCGGTTGCGAGGTGTAGAGGCTTTGGGCAGTAGCGGAAACGTTGAGGTCGTGGTGCGCCACTTCCCAGATGTAGCGCAGTTGTTGAAGCTTCATATGAATCCCTCAAAGCAGGTAGACGCCACGGGCATCAGCGACGGTATATAACTATATTAATGGTTTGAAGAATAAATCTAGAACTTTTTATCAAACAGCCATTATTCGTGTTCTAGCGATCCCCTTGACGACGACGCTGCACCAGCGGCACCAGATAGACCGGCACATGCGCCAACTGCAACACCCGCGCTGCGGTCCGGCCCAAAGGCGTTTCCGCGCCAGCACCATGGCTATGACTACCTACGATCAACAAATCCACGGAGAGTTTCTGCGCCTGGTCGAGAATCACCTGCGATGGATCGCCTTGAACCACCCGCACCGCTTTGATCCGCGCCAGGTCTTGCTCACCCTCCCCCCCCAGTTCCTCACGAAAGCTGTCGAGCACTCGCTGCTCGATATTGGCAATCACCGTGTTCAGGCCCTGACTGTGAAACTCGTTCAACGACTGCTCATCGAGGTAACTCTGCAGCACCGATTCGGCAAACAACCCCATGGGCTCCACCGCATGCACCACATACAAGTCGGCATTGAATGTGCGAGCCAGCGCCAGGGCATGCTGCATCACCACAGGTGCGTACAGGCCGAGGTCAGTGGCATACAGCATCGAATGAATCATATGACCTCCTCGAGTGCCAACATGGCGGAGATTTGATTCAGCTTAGCAGTGCCTTGGCGAGTACGACGTGCCGTGTAACGCGTTGAAGCGCGGGCTTAAACTTTTTGCTCGTTGCTTATGCCATGGGGCACGTGACCGGTGGCAACCACCTCGCGGGCCAACTCGCAATGACCGGCCTGATCGTCGAAAAACACGTCGGCGGCAAAGGCTTCGAGAAACGCCGATTTGGTCAAGCCGCCGAGAAACAGCGACTCGTCCAGACGAATGTCCCATTCACGCAAGGTGCGGATCACGCGTTCATGAGCCGGCGCCGATCGCGCCGTCACCAGGGCGGTGCGGATCGGACAGGCGTCTTCCGGGAACTCGCGCTGCAACAGATTGAGAGCCGCGAGGAAGCCTTTGAACGGCCCTCCGCGCAAGGGCTCGCGGGCCGATTCTCGCTCGCTGGCCTGGAACGCTTCCAGGCCGCCGGACTGATAGACACGCTCCGATTCGTCGGAAAACAGCACCGCATCACCATCGAAGGCAATGCGCAATTCATCGCTGGCCGCACGGCTGGCGCCACCGGACAAAATGGTTGCCGCGGCGAACCCGGCATCCAGTGCACTGCGCACGTCTTCGGCATGGGTCGAGAGAAACAGGTCGCAACCAAACGCCTTGAGATAAGGATAAGGACTGCGCCCGCCGACAAACGCCGCACGGGAAATCGCCAGTCCGTAGTGGTGGATAGAGTTGAACACCCGCAGACCGGTGTCGGCACTGTTGCGCGACACCAGGATCACTTCGACCCTGGCGCGGCCAAGACTGGAGTTCAAGTTGAGGAGCTTCTGCACCAACGGAAAGGCATCACCAGGCTCGAGGATTTCGTCCTCGTGTTCGATCTGATACTGCCGATAGGCCTCGACGCCGCTCGACAGATAAACCTTGTGGCTTTCGCTCAGGTCGAACAGCGCACGCGAAGAAATCGCCAGCACCAGTTTGTCGTCAATCGTCTTTGCCATGCCCTTCCCCTTGGGTTGATCGACTCAGGTGTTACGTCGATCGATAAAACTCAAACTGCGATACAAGGCCTCGATTCGCGGCAACTCGCATCCCGCGGCTTTGGCTACCGCCAGTGGCCGGGCGTAAATCGCCTCCAGTTCCAGCGGCCGTTTGTGCAGGAAATCGTGGTACATGCTCGGCCAGTAGTCGGGCATTTTCTCGGTCACCATGAACAGATGGTCGGCATAGCCGGCCGGCATGTCGTGTCCACAGGCCGTTGCGCCCTGAACCACTTCGGCCATCAGTGCCTTGATCAGTTCCCGACTGTCGGCATCGGCCATCAACGGCGTGGTGCTTGCCCCGAGCAGAACCGACAGACCGTTGTAAGGGATATTCCAGACCAGTTTTTGCCAGCGCGCCTGATGCAGGTTCGGCATGGCCTGGGAATCGATGCCGGCGGCGCGGAACAGTCCGGCGCCTTCCTCGACAATCGCCATGCGCGCCTGTTCATCGGCTGCCGGACCACTGTGGTAACCGACATTCACCGCGCCGAGCGCCTGATGGGTGATGACCCCGGGACCGGCGCGATGGACGCAAATAAAGCAGAGCCCGCCGAGCACATGGAGCGAATCGGGGAGCAACGCGCGCAGGCTGTCTTCGACGTCCAGGCCGTTTTGCAACAGCAGCACTTTGGCATTCGGCGCCGCGGCTTGAATGATTGCCGGAGCGAGTTCCGCGTTGTTGGTGGTTTTCGCACCCACCAGCAGCCAGTCGCAACGCGGCATGTCTTCGGCCGTCGAATAGGCCTGAACCGGGTTCAGCGTCAAAGCGCCATGCACCGCACTGTCAAGTTGCAACCCGCGTTCGGCCACCGCCGAGAATTCACTGCGCAATAGAAAGTGCACATCGAAGCCGGCACGCGCCAGCATCAACCCGTAGAAACCGCCGATCGCACCGGTTCCGATAATACCGATTGTCGGTTTGGCAACTGCCCCCATCATGGCAACTCCTCTGCTGTTCGACTCAGCGCCTGCCCCACGGCTGCATTGAGCTCGATGCGGGTCAGGCGCGATTTAAGCGCCCCGAAGAACTCACCGTCGCGTACCACAAACAGCGCCGGCAAATGAAAGACCTGATAACGCTCGACCACCCCGCCATTGTCCCCGGCATCGATCCAGCACAGTCGATCGACCTGCAGATCAAGCTGGGGCAATTGCTCGCGGGCAAATCGGCAGCTGGCGCAACCGACACTGGTAAAAATCACCAGCGATACACCGCTCATCGCCAGCAGCCGTTGGTCGGCGTCGAAATCGGTCAGTTCCAATTCGACCACTATACTGGGGGAAACAATGTCAGATGGCCGACACATGGAGTCTGTGTTCATGGGACGTTTTCTTCCGCATCCTGACGAAGTGCCCGTCGAATTAACGTTGCTCAAGCCTGAGTGTCTTTCGCGACAACAGCTGCACACTATCAGCCTCGGGGGCATGGCTTGCAATTACCACCGCGCGTGGCGCTACGGTACGGCACTGCAAGTACGCATGCCGACCGTAAATCCCGATTTGCAGTTTCTGGGGTATGTGGCCTGGTGCCTGCGACGCAAGCACGGCTATCTGGTGGGCATCGCCTTCGTTGACGAACAGACGCTGTTCAGTGCCCGGATGGGCGAACAGGTGTGCCAGATCGAGCGATATTGCCGCATGCATGAGTCGCACAGCGACCTGCAGGATAACCAGGCCCTGGCGCTGGAATGGGTCCAGCAGCATGCCGACGAGTTCTCTCACGACACGGTTCGCAGGGCATTTGCACAGCCAGTGCTGGATGAAGAGGCGTTCGCAACTGGTTTCCCCGTCAGAGAAACTAATTGAGAATGCCCCCTAAACCGGTGTCTGCCCATTGTCGAGCGGCGGTGTAACGCGCTAAGGTTCGGCTCCCCGACGCGCTTAATTTGCTGTGCTCCGCCGCGCGGGTTCGCTGGCGGCCGGCACCCGTGACCTGACGAGTAAACGATGGCTGATTTACCGATCAACGACCTAAACGTCGCCTCCAACGAGACGCTGATCACTCCCGATCAGCTCAAGCGTGATATCCCTCTGAGCGACGCTGCCTTGCGCACCGTCACCAAGGGTCGCGAAGTCATTCGCAACATTCTTGATGGCACCGACCACCGCCTGTTTGTTGTCATCGGGCCTTGCTCGATCCACGACATCAAGGCTGCCCACGAATACGCCGAGCGCCTGAAGACGCTCGCTGCGGAAGTGTCCGATACCCTGTATCTGGTCATGCGCGTGTATTTCGAGAAGCCACGCACCACCGTCGGCTGGAAAGGTTTGATCAACGACCCGTACCTGGACGACTCCTTCAAGATCCAGGACGGTCTGCACATTGGCCGCCAGTTGCTGCTGGACCTGGCCGAGATGGGCCTACCGACCGCGACCGAAGCCCTCGACCCGATCTCCCCGCAGTACTTGCAGGACCTGATCAGTTGGTCGGCCATCGGCGCGCGAACCACCGAATCCCAGACCCACCGTGAAATGGCCTCCGGCCTGTCTTCGGCTGTCGGCTTCAAGAACGGCACCGACGGCGGCTTGACCGTGGCGATCAACGCCCTGCAGTCCGTGTCCAGCCCGCACCGTTTCCTGGGGATCAACCAGGAAGGTGGCGTATCGATCGTGACAACCAAGGGCAACGCCTACGGTCACGTCGTGCTGCGCGGTGGCAACGGTAAACCGAACTACGATTCGGTCAGCGTCGCACTGTGCGAGCAAGCGCTGAACAAGGCGAAGATCAAGCCGAACATCATGGTCGATTGCAGCCACGCCAACTCCAACAAGGACCCGGCCCTGCAACCGCTGGTGATGGAGAACGTCGCCAACCAGATCCTCGAAGGCAACAAGTCGATCATTGGTTTGATGGTCGAGAGCCACCTGAACTGGGGCTGCCAGGCGATTCCGAAAGACCTCGCCGACCTGCAATACGGCGTCTCGATCACCGACGCCTGCATCGACTGGACCGCCACCGAAAACACCTTGCGCAGCATGCATGCCAAGCTCAAGGATGTGCTGCCTAAACGCGATCGCATCTGATCGCCGTTTGCTGCACACACAAAAACGCCGGGCTTAAACCCGGCGTTTTTTTATGCGTTGTTTTATGTCACTGGCTCAGCTTGGCGGCATGCCGCTGGTGACGCTCCATGTAGCGCTCCACGTAGGAGCACGATGGAATGACGGTGTAGCCCATTTCTTCGGCGTACTGCAGCGCTTGCTCGGTCAATGCCGCAGCAATGCCGCGACCGCGCAATGCGTTGGGCACAAAGGTACGATAGATATCCAGGGTCTGTTTCCCCAGATCCATATAGGTCAGGTAGGCACGATGACCGTCCACATTGGTCTCGAACTGATGACCAGCCTGGTCATGGTGGATGGACAACGCCTCGCTCATCACTACTCCTCGCGGGTCTGGAATTCTGACCCCTACCTTACCGATGTTTTTCCGGCGAAGGAACATCTACGCCACCCCGTGCCTGAATGGACACCGAGAAGAGCTGCACCGTTCTCGCGCAACCGAGCACGTATCAAATAGTAGGCACCATTGGCAAAAATGCTCAAGGTTCGCTCGTCATCACGCAGGTTGGCGGGTGCTGCTCCGGGTTACGCAGGAAAGGCTCGACCGAAGATCTCTGAAGGTCGAAAGCCCGAACATTGCCGGATGTTGAGACTTGAGACGAACGCCCTTTGTTAAAGTCACCTGAACATGGAGAAAGATATGAGAGGCGCTGCGCAAATCCCGAACAAAAGTGTAGACGAATCCATATAGACAGACTTTAACCAAGACCGGCAAAAGAGCTGCGAGCACGGGGAACTTTTTCTCGCCGGCTCGCTCAGCTCGGGCCTCGCAGCTGGATATTTTTTAAACAATGCAGTTAAAAGTTGCTCGAAAAAGAATCAACGCCTACAATTTTTTTTGCTTCTTGCTTTACGTCAGTTTACTTACGACAAGTAATGGGTAGTATGTACGCCGGCTATTTCCTCACTCTGAGGAGACAGCTACTTAATAGAAAGTCCTTGAAGGGGAACACGATGAACAACGTTCTGAAATTCTCTGCTCTGGCTCTGGCCGCAGTTCTGGCTACCGGTTGCAGCAGCGTATCGAAAGAAACCGAAGCACGTCTGACTGCTACTGAAGACGCAGCTGCTCGCTCCCAGGCTCGTGCAGACGAAGCTTACCGTAAAGCTGATGAAGCTCTGGCTGCTGCTCAAAAAGCACAACAGACTGCTGACGAAGCTAACGAGCGTGCTCTGCGCATGCTGGAAAAAGCTAGCCGCAAGTAATAGTCCCTCGGGATTGTTATCAAGCCGACCCATTTATGGGTCGGCTTTTTTATTGCCTGTCGTTTCGTACAGGCAACAAAAAACCCGCCGACGCGGCCTGCGTCGGCGGGTTCTTTTCAAGCGTTACTGCAGCGGGTCGATCGGCGCACTCGTCACCATCGGCGCGGAAGTATTCGGCACGGCGATTTCCACCGGCAGACCATCTTCAGCAGCAACCACGTCACGGACCACATCCCAGTTCATGCGCAGGTTGTTGGTGATGTCCTCACGCTTGAGCATCGCATTGATCACCGCCGTGTGCTTGTCGACCACCGACGGATTGCCGTTGTCGTCCAGCGGTGTGTGCGCTTCCAGATACACCTTGCCGCCACTGATGCCGAACTTGTAAGGATCACTGATGATCCGTACCGACGTGCCGACCGGCACCATGCCCGCCATTTCCAGCACGTTGTTGTTGAACATGCGGAAGCAACCGTGACTGGTGCGCATGCCGATGCCGAACTTCTTGTTCGAACCGTGGATCAGGTAGCCCGGCGTGCCCAAGGTGAACTTGAACGGCCCCAGCGGGTTGTCCGGGCCTGCCGGCACCACGTTTGGCAGCGGGTCACCATCGGCCAAGTGTTCGGCCTTGATCGACGCAGGAGGCGTCCAGGTCGGATTCGGCGTCTTGGCGATGATGCTGGTGTGAGCGATGGGCGAGCCCCAACCTTCACGACCGATACCCAGCGGGAAGGTGTAGACCACGTCCCGGCCTTTCGGGAAGTAGTAGAGGCGGTATTCGGCCAGGTTGATGACGATGCCTTCACGCGGGCCCGGCGGCAGGATGAAGCGCGTCGGTAGGACGATCTCGGTGCCAGCACCCGGCAACCATGGATCGACGCCAGGGTTGGCCGCGACCATTTCCGAATAGCCCAGATCGTAGGTGGTGCCAAGGTCAGCGAAAGTGTCTTCGTATTTGGCCTGGATCACTTGCACCTGGCCGATGATGTCTTCACCGGGCGGTGGCAGGGGCAGCTCCAATGCTGCAACGGGACCCGCCACACAGAGGGCGGCAAGGGTCAGACAACGGGTGACGACAGGAAAGCGCGGCAACATCCGGAAAATCCTTCGCATGATCAACAAGGGTATAAAAACGGGATTGTACACCGGCGTCCGGAATTTCGGGGAGTTGGCCGATAGCGAGCTATCTTTGTCGCACTAAAGCTCGAACCGCAACTCTGGCCAGATTGGCGATGTGCCGCGTTTTTGCGATTCCAGAATGGCCCGGCACAGCGAACACAGGCGCTGATCCTGAAACACTCGGCGGTCGACGCTCGACCAGCGTGGCTGCGCCGGCAGCAGGCTGCCACACAACGTACGGTCCGCCGAACCGCCCAGCTCCAGCTGACGGGTCACCAGATGCACCCGCACTTCCTGGCAGGCGAACAGATCCAGCTGTTCGTCAGGCTCGATCAGTTGATAGGCAAAAAGGGACCAGGCGGGACGCGGCATCGGGGGCTCCAAATCGGGGGCGCCACCTTAGCCGAAACACCGCCGCTAGAAAAGCGTCAAAGCAGCGGTTTCAGTGTCGGCCAGACATTTTCCAGCAACTTGGCCTGAGCCCCGGCAGCCGGGTGCAAACCGTCGGCCTGCATCAAATCTGAATGACCGCCCACGCCGTCGAGAAAAAACGGTACCAGCGGGACCTTTTTCTCCTCGGCCAGCGTGCTGTAGACCTTCGCAAAGGCCTCGGTATATCGAACACCGTAGTTGGGCGGCAATTGCATGCCGAGCAATAGCACCTTGGCGCCACTGGCCCGCGAGCTGTCGATCATCGACGCAAGATTTTGTTGCAATTGCGTTGGCAGCAGTCCGCGCAGGCCGTCATTGCCTCCCAACTCGAGGATCACCAGCTCCGGCTTATGCTCTGCAAGCAGCGCAGGCAGGCGCGCCTGGCCTCCGGCACTGGTGTCACCGCTGATGGACGCGTTGACCACCTTATCGTCGAAACCTTCGCGCTTGAGCCGCTGCTCGAGCAACGACACCCACCCCAACCGGGTATCCAGGCCGAAACCCGCGCTGATACTATCGCCAACGATCAGGACTGTACCCGCCGCTGCGTTCTGGGCCATGCACATCAAGGCCAGGCCAGCACTCAAAAACCACACACGCATCGGATTCTCCATGGGCGCAAGCATTCTCACCGCGAAGAACCTTAGCAAAGTGGTTCCTAGCGCGGAAGGTGAACTGACCATCCTGCACGAACTGAGCCTGAAACTGAACAAGGGCGACAGTCTGGCCATCGTCGGCGCCTCCGGTTCCGGCAAATCCACCCTTCTGGGACTGCTCGCCGGTCTCGATCTGCCGAGCAGCGGCGAAGTCACGCTCGCCGGTCAAGCCTTGAGCAATCTCGACGAAGACCAGCGCGCCCGCATCCGCGCCGAACATGTCGGTTTTGTCTTTCAGTCCTTTCAGTTGCTCGACAGTCTCAACGCCCTTGAAAACGTCATGCTGCCGCTGGAGCTCGATGGCCGCAAAGATGCACGTGAGCGCGCCACCGAGTTGCTGCAACGCGTCGGGTTGGGCCAACGCCTGACCCACTCGCCTCGCCAGCTCTCCGGCGGCGAACAACAGCGTGTGGCGATTGCCCGTGCGTTTGCCGCCGAACCCGATGTGCTGTTCGCCGACGAACCCACCGGCAACCTCGACAGCCACACCGGCGAGCGCATCAGCGATCTGCTGTTCGAACTCAACCAGGAGCGCGGCACGACCCTGGTGCTGGTGACCCACGATGAACGCCTGGCACATCGCTGCCGCCGCCTGATCCGCCTCGACGCCGGCGTGCTCGTCACCCCTCTGGAGGCCTGATGGCACGCTTGCCGCTGTTGCGCCTGTTCAGTCTCGCCATCCGCCAATTGCTGCGCGACGCCCGTGCCGGTGAATTGCGCGTGTTGTTCTTCGCCCTGGTAGTAGCCGTGGCGGCGAGTACCGCCATCGGTTACTTCGGCGCTCGCCTCAATGGCGCCATGATGCTGCGCGCCACCGAGTTTCTCGGCGCAGACCTGGTGCTTGAAGGCAGTTCGCCGGCGCGTCCCGAACAGATAAAAAGCGGCACCGAATTGGGTCTCGAACACGCTCAGGTGGTGGAATTCTCCAGCGTCATCGCCACCGACAACGGCATTCAACTGTCCAGCATCAAGGCAGCCGATGATGTCTATCCGCTGCGTGGCGAACTCAAAAGCGCCTCCGCGCCATTTGCCTCGGAGGAATCCGGTGGCGGGCCGAAACCTGGTGAAGCCTGGGTCGAAGCGCGGCTGCTGACCGCGCTGGACTTGAAGATCGGCGACAGCATCGACGTCGGCATGCGTACCCTGAAACTGGCCCGGGTGCTGACTTACGAACCGGACCGCGCCGGCAATTTCTATAGCCTGACGCCCCGCGTACTGATCAACCTCAGCGACCTTGTGGCGACCGGCGTGGTGCAACCCGGCAGTCGAGTCAGCTATCGCGAGCTCTGGCGCGGAGAAGCACACGCCCTGGAAACCTATCGCGAATTGCTCAAACCCGGCTTGGCCGCCAACCAGCGCATTCAGGATGCCCGGGACGGTAACCAGCAAATCGGCGGCGCCCTGGGCAAGGCCGAGCGCTACTTGAACATGGCCAGTCTGGTGGCCGTGCTGCTGGCCGGTGTGGCGGTGGCGCTGTCGGCGACGCGCTTCGCCACCCGCCGCTTTGACGCCAGTGCACTACTGCGCTGCCTGGGGCTGTCCCGTCGGGAAACCATGGTGCTGTTCAGTTTACAGCTGACCGTACTCGGGCTGCTGGCGAGCATCAGCGGCGCCCTGATCGGCTGGCTGGCACACCTTGGACTGTTTGCGCTGCTGCGTGAGTTAATGCCGAGCGATGTTCCACCGGGCGGTCTGTTTCCGGCCATCGCCGGTATCGGCACTGGGCTGGTGGCGCTGGCCGGTTTTGCCTTGCCGCCCTTGGCTGCCTTGGGTCGCGTGCCGCCATTGCGGGTGTTGCGTCGGGACATGCTGCCGATTCCGACCAGCACCTGGATGGTCTACGGCGCGGCACTGGGCGCCCTCGGGCTGATCATGTGGCGCCTGAGCCTGGACCTGCTGCTGACCTTCGCCCTGCTCGGCGGTGGCGTGGTCGCCGCACTGGTGCTGGGCGGATTGCTGTTGCTGCTGCTGAAAAGTCTGCGCCGGATGCTGGCCCGTTCCGCCTTGCCGTGGCGACTCGGTTTGGGGCAATTGCTGCGCCATCCGCTGGCCGCCGCAGGGCAATCCCTGGCCTTCGGTTTGATTCTGCTGTCCATGGCGCTGATCGCCTTGTTGCGCGGCGAACTGGTGGACACCTGGCAGAACCAATTACCGAAGAACGCTCCGAATTACTTCGCGCTGAACATCCTGCCGGCGGACAAGCAGGCATTCAGCGATCGGCTGATGGAACTGTCGGCGCAATCGGCGCCGCTGTACCCGGTGGTACCGGGGCGACTGATCAGCATCAACGGTGAGCCGGTGCAGGAAATCGTCAGCAAGGATTCGGCCGGCGACCGGGCAATCCAGCGCGACCTGAGCCTGACCTGGGCAGCGGACCTGCCGGCGGGCAACAAACTGACCGCAGGCAACTGGTGGCCCGAACAGGCGCCGGATGAGATTCCTGGGGTGTCGGTGGAAGGCAAAGTCGCCGAAAGCCTGAAACTCAAGCTGGGCGATCACATGGTCTTTACTGTCGGCGGGGCCAATCGCGAAGCGAAAGTCACCAGTCTGCGAGAGATCAACTGGGACAACTTCCAGCCGAACTTTTTCATGATCTTCCAGCCTGGCACGCTGAAGGATCTGCCCGCGACCTACTTGACCAGCTTCTATCTGGCTGCAGGCCATGACCAACAGATTGTCGACCTGTCCCGGTCTTTTCCGGCGGTGACCATTCTGCAAGTCGAAGCCTTGTTGGCCCAGTTGCGCAGCATCCTCGCCCAGGTCACCCTGGCGGTGGAATACGTGCTGTTGTTTGTGTTGGCGGCGGGGATGGCGGTGCTGTTCTCCGGCCTGCAGGCGACGCTGGATGAGCGCATTCGCCAAGGCGCCTTATTGCGAGCCCTCGGGGCCGAGCGGCAGTTGCTGGTCAAGGCACGGCGGATCGAGTTCGGTCTGCTTGGCGCGGTCAGCGGACTGTTGGCGGCGCTGGGTTCGGAACTGGTGAGCCTGGTGCTCTACCGCTTCGCCTTGGACCTGCCATGGCACCCGCACCCGTGGCTGTTGTTGCTGCCGCTGATCGGTGCCGTGTTGATCGGTGGCGCCGGCGTGTTCGGCACTCGACGCGCGCTAAACGCCAGCCCGCTGACAGTTCTGCGCGAGGGTTGATAGACTCAAGCCCTCTCAATCCAAAGAAGTTGCCATGAGCCGTTATCGCCCTCCCCGCCCCGCTGGCACCGCGCTGATCACCCCCGAAGGTGAAGCGCGGATGCGGGCCGAGTTTCATGAGCTCTGGCACGTGCGGCGGCCTCAGGTCACGCAATCGGTCAGCGAGGCGGCGGCCCAGGGCGATCGCTCTGAAAATGCCGAATACACCTACGGTAAAAAGATGCTGCGCGAAATCGACAGCCGCGTGCGTTTTCTCACCAAACGGCTGGAAGCGCTCAAGGTTGTCAGCGAGAAGCCCAGCGATCCGAACAAGGTCTATTTTGGCGCTTGGGTCACGATCGAAGACGAGGATGGCAAAGAGTCGCGCTATCGTATCGTCGGGCCGGATGAGCTGGACTTGAAACAAGGCCTGATCAGCATCGATTCACCGCTGGCACGCGCCCTGATCGGCAAGGCACTGGACGCCGAAGTACGGGTCCAGACACCGACCGGTGAGCAATGCGTGTACATCGTGGCGATCGACTATCCCTGAGCTTCAGCGCCGGGTAATCAACCCTTGTCGGGCGACGCGGGTCAATTGTTTGATCATTTCAAGGGCGTCATCGACGCCGGGCGATTGAATCACCGCCAGATCGAAACTGTCGCTGGCAAATCGCGCCAGGGACTCGCCGTCTTCGACAAACTGAATCAGGAAAGCTGCGGGGCCGCCAGTACGACGTGGCCAGCCATCGAGATAACGCAGGAGCGTCGGCTGATGTTTGCCGCCAAGCAGGATTTTTGGATTGCGCTGGGTGAGATGTGCCGTGATCGGCGCGGGACGTACAACAGGGCTTAGTGCGTTCATTGTTTCGTGTCTCTGCCTCAAAAAGTCTGCATGGCAGGTGAGAGGCAACACCGAACCAGCGCTTTAGCGGTATTTCGAAGCCTGTTTCAAGCTTCTATCGGCAACTGAATGAGTCACCTGGCGCCCCGCAAGTAGCTGTTTAAATCGGCGCATGGGCAGCATCCTAGAGAAGCTGACCGGACAGTGTCAAGAATGACGAGCAACAAAAAAGGCCCGCGCAATGCGGGCCTTTTCGTTGAGCCAGAGCGATCAACCAGCGATGGCGCGGTCTGCCGACAGCTTGCCGGCGCCTTCGATCAGCACCGCGATGCTGCCACCGAGCAGGGCCAGCGCGAATTCATAACCGTTGTTGGCCATGAACAGGCCATTGCCGATATGGACGGTGAAAATCGCGACCAGCGAGAGGAACGTCAGCCCCAGTGCTGCCGGGCGTGCCAACAGACCGATAATCAGCGCCAGACCACCGAAGAACTCGGTACCGCCCGCCAGCGTCGCCATCATGTAGCCCGGCGCCAGACCGATACTCTCCATGTACTGCGCGGTGCCCGCCAGACCGTAACCACCGAATGCCCCGAAGAGTTTCTGCGCACCGTGGGCAGCGAAGATGATGCCGACGAAGATCCGCAGGACAGTCAGGCCGTAGCCAGCGCGGGTAAACAATACCTTGTTGATCAGTGTGCTCATGCTGTGTCATCCATTTTGAGAAGTGTGTTGGTTGGCCGCTATATTAATCAGTAAATCTCATGTTAAAAGCGCAAATATTGCACATTAACAATCAGTTTATTCGATCACTTCCGCGAGGCAACTTTCTGCCCCTGGGGCTCCAACGACTCCCGCTCCCGATCGAACGCCAAGTAATACTTGTTCACGCTATTAACATAGCTGACGGGGCCCATTCCCACCTGTTCCATGGCAACGCGCTCGACCTGGAAGAACCACTGATTGGGGTTCAACCCCCGTCGCCGCGCTTCGGCGCGCATGCCCTGGACCCGCTCCGGCCCGATGTTGTAGGCCGCCAGCACGAAGGCCATGCGCTCACGTTCGTTGAGTTTGGGGCTGGCAAAAAACTTGCGACGGATCATCGCCAGGTACTTGGCCCCGGCCTGCACGTTGGCGTCGAGATTCTGGATATTGCTGACTCCCACCCGCTGGGCCGCGGACGGGGTGATCTGCATCAAGCCGGTAGGGCTGCTGCCACTGCGTGCATTGGGTTGCAGACCGGATTCCTTGAACGCCAGCGCCGCGAGGTTCAGCCAGTCCATGCCTTGGGCATCGGCGTGTTTCTGCAGGACCGGTCGCAGTTTTTCCAGGCGCTGCCGATCAGCCTTGGCCAATGGATAGTGGACTTGATACAGGCGTCGATAGATCCGCAAAAACGCCGCATCCTGATCCGACGGTTTCTTGTAGCCGGTCAGGAAGCGATCGATGCTCGCCCGCAGCATCGAAGCATCGCGACGCACGAACCAGAACTCTTCGCCCGGTTCGCTGATGAGCACCTGCCGATCGAAACGCAACTTGGGCAGGATCTTGCCCCAGCGCTCGGCAATCGGCTGTTCGACGATGGTCAGGTGAAAGATTCCACCCTGAACCATCTCCAGCACATCCTCGACCGCCAGGGAGGGATCGACCCACTCGATTTTCACCGGTGGCAGTTTATGCAGGGCAAGCTTTTGATTGATTTGACTGACCGCATCGCCAGCCGCGCTGCCGGTGGGCAACGCCAGGGTTTTACCAGAGAGTTGTTCGAGGCGGGTGTAACGTCGCTCGCCTTTGATCCCGACCAGCACAAACGGAATGTTGCTCGCGATCGGTGTGCTGGTGCTGACAGCGTGCCCCGGTTGCAGATCCAGCAGTTCACCCGGTGCAACCAGGTCACCCTCCCCGCGCTGCAACGCGCCAATCAGTTGATCCTTGGCCTTGGGGATGATCTTGAGGGTGATTTCCTGACCGTCACGGGCGTGACCGTTGAGGTACAGCTCGAAGGCGCGCAGGCGATGGTATTCGACGCCGATGGCCTGGCCCTGGACTTCGCCGGAGCTGTTGCGGCTCTGGTTGACCAGCACCCGCAGCACGCGGCTGCTGCGGATTTCCGCCAGATCGCGCACCTTGGCGGCCGGCACGGCTTGCAGCGGTCCGGCCAGGCGCGCAACCGCCGGCATCGGCAGCAGCAACGAACAACACAGCAGTAGCAAAACCGAGGGACGTATCATCCACTCTCCGGAAAGAATACTGGGCCGACCTCAAGATTTTTCATGAAATCGAACGAAGAAACAGAGCGCCTGGAGCGCTGGCAAAGTGCGGAAGACTGGCACAGTGATGGCTCGCTAGCCACCCCGACCTGTCTCGCGGCATCAAGAGACAGCTACAACTCGTTGTAGTTCTTGGCTTTTCTTATAAATCTACAGCTCTGATATGCTTTCCGGCCTTTGGTCCGAGGTAGCACCATGCAACTCATCGATATCGGCGTCAACCTGACCAACCCCAGTTTTGCCGACAAACACCAGGCTGTGCTCGACCGCGCTTACGCAGCGGGGGTCTGTCAATTGGTGCTCACCGGCACCAGTGTCGAGGGCAGCGAACAGGCGCTGGAGCTGTGCCAGCAACTGGATGAAAGCGCTCAACGGCTGTTCGCCACCGCCGGGATTCACCCGCACTCCGCCAGCGACTGGAATGCCGACAGTGCCCAGCGTCTGCGCAGTTTGCTCAAGGAGTCGAACGTCGTGGCCGTGGGTGAATGCGGGCTGGACTTCAATCGTGATTTCTCACCGCGCCCACAACAGGAAAAAGTGCTCGAAGAGCATCTGGCCATGGCGGTCGAACTGCAATTGCCGGTGTTCCTTCACGAGCGCGATGCCAGTCAGCGGTTGCTGGAAATCCTGCGCGATTACCGTGACCAGTTGCCGGCCGCCGTGGTGCATTGCTTTACCGGCGAAAAGAAAGCGCTGTTCAGTTACCTCGATCTGGATTTACACATCGGCATCACCGGCTGGATCTGCGACGAACGCCGGGGCACGCATTTGCATCCGCTGGTCAAGGAGATCAAACGCGGACGCTTGATGCTCGAGAGCGACGCGCCGTATCTGTTGCCACGCAGCCTGCGCCCCAAGCCGAAAAACGGTCGCAACGAGCCGGCTTACCTGACCGAAGTGTTGCGGGAAGTGGCGCTGCATCGCGGGGAGAGCGAGGAAGACCTGGCAGCGCACAGCACAGCATGCGCACGGGCGTTCTATGGACTTCCCTCAATCCCGGAATAAACACACCTCACCTGTGGGAGCGGGCTTGCTCGCGAAAGCGGTGTATCAGTCGACAACAATGCTGACTGACACGCCGCTTTCGCGAGCAAGCCCGCTCCCACATTGGAAGGGTGGTGATTGTTGATTCACATCAAGATCCAGTTCCCTGAGTAGCGGCACAATGCTGGCACCTTGCCAATGCTGTTTCCGCTATCAGAGAAGACCTCCATGGGTGCCTGGCTTAGCAACATTTCACTGAAATACAAATTCTGGGCGGTCAATGCGGTCGCCTTCGTCACTACCCTGCTGCTGGTGCTGTACGCCGTGCAACTCGAACAACAGGCCCGCAGCCACGGCGCCCAGGCGTCGGCGCAGGCCCAGGCGCGATTGCTCAACGCCTGGCCTGCCGGGCAACCGCTACCGAAGTCCGATAACCTGCTGACCTTCAGTCGCGGGCAGGCACCGTTGCTGAACGGGCAGCCGGTACTGGAACTGGCCGATGCCAACGGCTGGGTCGAGATCAATTCCATGCCGCTGTTTGGCGACAATCCGCTGATGGGCGCCGAAGTGTTCACGCGCACCGATGGCCAGCAGGTCGCGGTGATCGCCTATGGCCAGAGCCTGACCGAAGTGTTCGGCGATCGTTTCGCCCACTACGCGGTGGCGGTGTTCATCCTGATGCTGGCGATGCTCGGCGCTTCGCAACTGTTGATCCGCTTCCTGCTCAGCCAACTCAATACCTTGAAAGACGTGATGCTCCACGTCGAGAAAACCGGTGACCTCTCGGCCCGTGTCCCGCTGGCCTGCGCTGACGAAGTCGGGCAGATGGCCAACGCCTTTAACGCGATGCAGGCCGGTTATCAGCGGGTGGTGAACACGGTCGCAAGCACCGCCCGGCAATTGGATGTCGGCGCAGCGCGACTGGCGTCGAGCATGAACGAGGTGCGCCACGGCATGCTCGGCCAGCAAAGCGAAACCGATCAGGCCGCCACGGCGATCAACGAAATGACCGCCACGGTCTATCACATCGCCCAACACGCCGGCGCCACCCGCGACCTCTCGCAAACCGCCGACGCCCTGGCCGGCAGCGGGCAGGAAGTGGTCAGCCGCGTGCAAAAGTCCATCGCCGGATTGTCCACCGGAGTGCAGCAGACGGCCGAGATGATTCAGCGCCTGGCCGAGGACAGCCAGAAGATCAATGGCGTGGTCAGTGTGATTCACAGTATCGCCGAGCAGACCAATCTGCTGGCCCTCAATGCCGCGATTGAAGCGGCACGGGCCGGCGAAATGGGTCGCGGCTTTGCGGTCGTCGCCGATGAAGTGCGCAATCTGGCCAAGCGTGTACAGACGTCGACTGACGAGATCACCCTGATGGTTTCCGCGTTGCAGGCCGGGACTCGCGATGCAGTGGACTTCATGCAGGAAAGCTCGTTCAAGGCTGACGATTGCGTGAAACAAGCGCAAGAGGCCGGGGCCGCGCTGGCAGAAATCACCAGCGCGGTGGCACAGATGCGCGAAAGCAACACGCAGATCGCAGTGGCGGCCGAGCAACAAAGCCAGGTGGCGGAAGAGATGAATCGGGCGGTGGTGAGCATTCGCGATGTAACCGAGAATACCGTGCAGCAGACCGTGGATTCGGCCACGACCAGCAATGAGTTGGCGGCGTTGGCGGGGGAATTGAACAAGGCGATCGGTCAGCTCAAGCTCTGACGGCCTCTTCGCCGTCAACATCAATTCCGAACATGACCCCTATCACTTCGATAGCCAACCTTGATTCGCCGCCCGCATGGGCCAAGCCTATTCTTCAATCATGTGTTCAACATGGATCGAGGATTTTCATCATGGGCAAACGTCACCCCAACCTTCCCGCCTGGCAATGGCGTGCGTACCCGAACAATCACCAGCACCCGACCAATCTGGTGCTGCACCTGATTGCAGTGCCCCTGTTCATCGTGGCGTTTCTGCTGATTGTTTGCGGAGTGTTTAGCCCGAACCTCGGGAATCTCGCCATCGGCGTGGTGGGCTTGCTGGCCGCACTCGGCCTGCAACGCCACGGTCACAGACTGGAGGCGCAAGCCGCCGAGCCATTCAGTGATCGCAAAGATGCGGTATCGCGCTTGCTGGTCGAGCAGTTCCTGACCTTCCCACGGTTTTTCCTGAGCGGCGGCTGGTGGCGCGCCTGGAAGGAACGCCACCGTCGTCACTGATCAGGCAAAAATCGTCACGGTCTGCCGGCTCATGGCAATCAACTGACCGTCCGCGTTCCACAGCTTCGCGGCCGCGTGTCCGTAGCCGTCGGCGGCATACTCGATTTCGACGAAGTATTTGCACCAGTCCAGCGTGCTCAGCTCAAGCAACGGCTGGACGAATTCGATGGTCCAGGTCAGCGTGCTGCCCATCGCCGGTTTCTTCAGGTGCGGCAACAAGGCCGGAGGCCAGGCGTCCACCAGCGCCAGGATATGCGATTCGCTGACTGCCTCCTCCTTCACATCCCCACGCAAGCGCACCCAGCCACCCATCTCGCGGGATTTATTGCCGGTGAACGGCAGGCCGCCGATGCTCCAGCGCATCGCCAGGTGGCGCATGAATTCCGGGGTCACGCCTTTGATGTACGGCAGTTCCTGGCAATCTTCCCAGTGTTTCATCTCCGGGGCCGGTTCGGCGGTTACCGCCACTTCCGACGGACGCGAGGCGCCGAAGCTGCCCTGGATCAACGTCACCACCTGGCCCTTCTGTATCGCCCGGCCCAGCACCTGGCTGACGGCCTTGCCTTCGCGCAACACATCGACTTCAAAGCTGACGGGCACTTGCGGCTCGACCGGGCCGACAAAGGTAATCGCCAGCGAGCGCACCGGACGATCCGCCGGGACTTTTGCGCGCATGACTTCGTATTGCAAGGCGGCCACCAGGCCACCGAAACTGGCACGCCCCTGCGCCCATTCGGCCGGGATAGACAGCTCCAGCGGCTGGCTGCGGACGGCATCGAGCAGATCAGAAAAGCGCATGAAAACCTCAAGAGGCAGAAAAAGGATGAAGGGATCTTAACCAGCCAACGGAGCTGGCACAGCACCTATTCCGGCCAAATTGACTGACAGATAAGCCGCGCTCGGCTGAAACACATATTCCATGCCCAACACCAAACCACTGTAGGAGCGAGCTTGCTCGCGATGAGGCAGTGACATTCAACATTGATGTTGGCTGATATACCGCTATCGCGAGCAAGCTCGCTCCCACAGGGGATTCGCTGGTTTCAGGATTTGAAACAAGCGGCGCTGAGTTTGTCGAGAACCCGATCGGCGCGACTTTCGGCCTTGGCCATGGTGGTTTGCCAAACCACGACGCAAGGCTGCAAATCCGCTTCCTGTTCGGCCCGGGCCAGCCATTGCCAGCAGTCATGCCAGTCGCCCAAGGCACCTTGCGCGGACTTCAAACGTGGCATCGCCGCTTTCGGCAGTCGATCGAGTTCGGGATAGGCTTCGATGCCATAGCGCACGCGCTTGATCAGCAGGCGCAAGCGATGGCGGTCGTGGGCAGGATCGTGCAAGGCCTGATCGAGTTTTTCCCATTGTTTGGCCAGGCGCTTTTCGATGCGCTGGCGCAAACCCTTGAGCAAACCCTGACGTTGGGAGGCCCGCACAAAACGCGGAAAGGCGTCGAGGATCATCAGTAACTGCGCCAGCTCAGAACTCACCGCCACCGCCGGGTAAGCCTCGTGCATCTGCGCCATGCGCCGGTGCGCGGCCTCGGGTTGATCGTGCTGGAGCAAGTACGCCGCCAGCACCTCGCGATCACGCAACGGCGTGGTCAGGTCGCCAACCCGGGAGGCCGCCGTTTCCAGTTGTTCGACCCCGGGCAATCCGCGCAATGGTCGCAACAGACTGCGCAAACGGCGAACCGTCGTGCGCAGATCGTGCAAGGCTTCAGGGTCGGTACGGGCACTCAAACGCGCCTGACAGGCCAGCAAACGAACTTCCAGGCCCAGGACCCGAGCCACCAACTGATCAACCAAGGCAGACATCGCTTGCTCCCTGAATCGAAATCCCTCGTAGCGCTACATCATGCCTCAACGGCCGGCGCGCGACTCGCGAATGTAGAAACGCGCTTTTTCAGCTTTCTTGGTGCAGCCCTCGAACGCTTCGAATTGCTGCTGGGTCTTGGCGCCGGTCAGCAGGGACAAGGCCTTGGAGTAACTGACGTTCCCGGCAAAACCTTCGGCCTTGGCCAGGTCCAGTTCACGCCACGCAGCATCGAGCCCGCTGGCGCAGCTGTCGCGATAAGCGGTTTTTCCGGCACAACCGGCGAGGGCCAAGGCAATCAATGGCACACAGATCCAGGCTTTCATCACTCACACCTCAAAGATAGGTAAACAGTCATGCAGGTAGGACGGTCTGGCGCGTGAAAAGTGCCTTGGTGCCGTCACTCAAACGATAGCGCTGGGGAGAATACCCATCTGCCGCCACGGAGTGTCGAAAAAACGACGCGTTCGCCCCACCGAGCGACCTTAGCGATTGAAGCACGCCCCTCGATGGGTGCATTGTTGAACCTTGTCAGACGAGGGCGATTCATGAAAAAGCGTGTCGCACTGGTGCTGGGTTCAGGCGGGGCCCGGGGCTACGCCCATATCGGGGTCATTGAAGAGATCGAGCGGCGTGGCTACGACATCGCCTGCATTGCCGGTTGCTCCATGGGCGCGGTGGTCGGCGGGATCTACGCCGCCGGCAAACTCGACGATTATCGCGACTGGATCGAGAGTCTCGATTACCTCGACGTCCTGCGTTTGGTGGACGTCAGTTTTCGTCTGGGCGCAATTCGCGGAGAGAAGGTGTTCGGGCAGATCCGCAAGATTGTCGGCGAGATCAATATCGAAGACCTGCGCATCCCCTACACCGCAGTCGCCACCGACCTGACCAACCAGCAGGAAATCTGGTTCCAGGAAGGTTGTCTGCACCAGGCCATGCGCGCCTCGGCGGCGATCCCCAGCCTGTTCACGCCCGTGATGCAGGGCAATCGCATGCTGGTGGATGGCGGCATCCTCAACCCTTTGCCGATCGTGCCGGTGGTGTCGAGTCATTGCGACCTGATCATCGCGGTCAACCTCAACTCCACCAACCAGCGCCACTATCAACTGCCGGTGATCCAGCGCCCGGCGGCGTTCAAGACCCGTTTCGACAGCCTGATCAACTCGCTGGGTTCGAAATTGCCGTTCCGACGCAAACAGGCCGAACAATTGCTGCTGCTGGAGAAGGAAGCGTTGATGGCCGAAGCGGCCGAGATCAACCCCTGGGTCGAATCCGCCGAACCCGAAGCCCAACAACCGGCAGCCGCACCTGAAAGCGACGGCGCACCGAAATCCGCCACCGGCTCGTTCATCATCGACAACGTGGGGCCGGCGTCCTTGCTGGACTTGATCAACCAGAGTTTCGAGGTGATGCAGACGTCGTTGGCGCAGTACAAGATTGCCGGGTATCCACCGGATATTCTGATCAACGTGCCGAAGCGGGTGTGCCGGTTTTTCGAGTTCTACAAGGCGCCGGAACTGATCGCGCTGGGACGGGAGATTGCGCGGGATACGCTGGATCGGTATGAGGATGAGCAGAAGCGGGATTCTTGAGATTCTCGAGTGAATGTGAGGGCCTCTTCGCGAGCAAGCCCGCTCCCACAATGGATCTTCGGTGGCCATAAAGTTGCAGGCACAACACAGAACTACTGTGGGAGCGGGCTTGCTCGCGAAGAGGCCAGACCGGACAACACCAAACTAGAGGCTGCCCTCACTCAACAACCGATACCCAACCCCCGCTTCTGTCACGATAAACCGCGGCCGGGTCGGATCGTCTGCCAGTTTCTGCCGCAAATGCCCGACCACGATCCGCAAATAGTGACTGTCCTCGGTGTGGGTCGGCCCCCAGATGTCTTTCAACAACTGCTGCTGGGTGATGACCCGCCCCGGGTGCCGCGCCAGTTGCGCCAGCACCGCGTACTCCTTGCGGGTCAACGCGACTTCAGTGCCGTCGAGCAGCACCCGGCGATACGCCAGGTCCACGGTCAGCGGGCCAAACGTCAGTGCCACTTGCTGAGCCTCGCCAACCGGCGCCTGACGCAGCAAGGCACGCACCCTGGCGAGGAACTCCTGGATGCCGAATGGCTTGGTCACGTAGTCATTGGCGCCGCCATCCAGGGCCTGAACTTTCTGACCTTCGCTGGCGCGCACCGAGAGCACCAGCACCGGCACCGTCGACCATTCGCGTAACTCGCGCAGCACTTGTTGGCCGTCCATGTCCGGCAGGCCGAGGTCGAGCACCAGCAGGTCGGGTTTGCTCAGCGCGGCTTGCGCCAGACCTTCGCTGCCAGTGCCGGCTTCCAGTACTTTGTAGCCCTGGGAAGCGAGGCTGATACGCAGGAATTTGCGGATCTGCGGTTCGTCGTCGATGACCAGAATGGTCGCGGTCTGGCTCATGGTTTCTGATCGCGCAATAAAGATATCCAAAGGGTATCAGGCTTCACTTTCAAAGCCAGGTTGTTCCTGCAGCGGCAAGTGAAGAGTGATGCAGGTGCCGCGTCCCTCAATGCCGTCGGCGACGCTGATCCGCCCGCCATGGGCACCGACCATGCCCTGACAAATCGCCAGCCCCAGCCCCGTGCCCTGCCCGCCACGATCACCGCGCGCAGCGGTGTAGAACATGTCGAAAATTTTCGCCCGCTCCTCCTCCGGAATCCCCGGCCCTTCATCGCTCACCGAGAAAAACAGTTCGCTGTCGTCGGATCCGGCGCGCAATTGCAGACGCCCGTTGGCCGGTGAAAAGCGCGCGGCGTTTTCCATCACGTTGACCAGCGCCTGCTCGATCAACGCGGCGTGGACGTAGAGCAACGGCAACTCCGGCGGCACTTCGGTGGTCACCTGCAACGGCGCCAGCACCGCACGCAGGCGATTGAGTGCACTGCCGACGATGTCTGCCGGCGACACCCAGTCCCGCGCCAGTTTCAGGGCGCCGTGACCGAGGCGGGTCATGTCCAGCAGGTTTTGAATGTAGCGATCGAGGCGCTCGGCTTCATCGCGGGTGCCTTCGAGCAACTCACGACGATCCTCCAAGGGGATGGCCTCGCCGAGGGCCAACAGGCTGTCGATGCTGCCGCGCATGGAGGTCAGCGGCGTACGCAAATCGTGGGACACCGAGGCCAGCAAGGCGCTGCGCAATTGCTCGGTTTCGCCATGCAGTCGGGCCGCTTCCAGGTCATCGGCCAATTGCGCACGGGCCAGCGCCTGGGCCAGCGGCTGGCTCAACGCGGTCAACAAGCGTCGACGCTGACCGCTCAAGGTCTGGCCTTCTTTGGCACACACGCCGAGCAACGCCAGCGGCCCGTCCTCCACCGACAAAGGCCACCACCACCAACGGCCGAGCGGCAGCGTGCCGGTGCCCGCGCCCGCCGGTTGATCGTGTTGCCAAGCCCAATCGGCGGCAGCACGTTCGGCTTCGGAGAATTCCAGCGGGCCACCGGTTTCGACTTTCCAGCCGCCTTGACTGTCGCGATTGAGCAGGCACAGTTGCAGGTCGCTCCAGCCGTTGAGGTGTTGGGCCGCCGCGCTGACGACGGCTTGGCGATCAGTGGCGGCGGTGAGTTTGCGCGACAGGTCGAGCAGCTCGGTGGTCTCTTCCTGGGTGTCGCGCAGGGCTTGCAACTGCCGCCGCTGACGCGCCGCGAGGTTGCCGGTCAGCGCCGCCATCAGCAGGAAAAACAGCAAGGTCAGCACGTCTTCTTCGCGCTGGATCCTGAACGAGAAATTCGGCGGAATGAACAGAAAGTCATAGGTCAGAAACGACAGCGCCGCACAGGCCAGCGCCGGGCCGAGACTGCTGCGCACCGCCACTAGCAACACGGCAGCGAGGAACACCAGCGAGATGTTTGGCAATGGCAAGACACTCGCCACCGCCCAGGCCAAGGCACTGGCCAACAGCGTAGCGACCACGGCCAACGCATAGTCGAACCAGACCAGCGACTGCGCCGAACGCGGGCGCGGCTGATGCTGTTCGTGATCGCTGTCGAGGACGTTGATTTCCAGGCCACGGGCATCGCGCAGCAAGCGGGACGCCAGTCCGCCACCGAACAAACGCCGACGCAAACGCTGACGGGATTGACCGACCAGCACCAGACTCGCGCGACGTTCGCCAGCGTGCTGGATCAGGGTTTTCGCCACCTCGCCCGCCCGCAGCAATACCACCTCGCCGCCGAGCCGTTCGGCCAGTTGCTGGGCACTTTGCAGGCGCAGTCGCGATTGCTCGTCACGCACGCTGCCGTTGTCTACGTGCACCAGGCTCCACGGCAGATGTCGGCGCTGAGCGACGCGACTGGCGTGACGCACCAGGCGCTCGGCCTGCGCATCGCCGTCGACGCCCACCAACAAACGACCGCGCACCGCCGGCGCGGCCTGGCCGAGTTGACGATACCCCAGGGCCAGATCGTTATCGACCTGGGCTGCAGCGGTTTGCATCGCCAGTTCCCGCAGGGCGGTGAGGTTAGTCTGGGTGAAGAAGGCATCGATGGCCGCCCTCGCCTGCTCCGGCACGTAGACCTTGCCATCACGCAGACGCTCCAGCAGTTCCCGCGGCGGCAGGTCGATCAGCAGCAGTTCATAGGCTTCTTGCAGAACCCAGTCCGGAAGGGTTTCGCGGACCTGTACGCCGGTAATGCCGCGCACCTGATCGTTGAGACTCTCCAGGTGCTGGACGTTGACCGTGGTGAACACGTCAATGCCCGCGGCGAGCAGTTCCTGGATGTCTTGCCAGCGTTTGGCGTGACGGCTGCCGGGGGCGTTGGTGTGGGCCAGTTCGTCCACCAGCACCAGTTTCGGTTTGGCCGCGAGCAAGCCGTCGAGGTCCATTTCTTCCAGCATCACGCCACGGTATTCCGAGCGCACCAATGGCTGCTGCGGCAGGCTACCGAGCAGCGCTTCGGTTTCGGCACGGCCATGGGTTTCGACCACCCCGGCGATGACTTTCACGCCCTGGCGCAGTTGGGTGTGGGCCGCTTGCAGCATGGCGTAGGTCTTGCCGACACCGGGAGCCGCGCCGAGGAATACCTTGAGCCGGCCACGGCCATCCCGAGGCAGGTCTGCTAACAGCGCGTCGGCGCGGCCGGAGTTGCTCATACTTGAAGCTCTCTTTATTCAGGTAGTGATGTGTTGATTATTCGACCGTCTTCGCGAGCAAGCCCGCTCCCACAGGGAATCTTCAGTGTTCATAGGACCAATGTGGGAGCGGGCTTGCTCACGAATGGCGGCGCCACCGATTTATAGCTTCTCAAGCGCCATATTCAGCGCCAGCACATTCACCACCGGCGGCCCCACCAACGGCTGTTCGATGTGCGCATCCAGCAGTTGTTGAAGCGTAGACACCGGCAAATGGCGTGCCTGCGCGACACGCGCCAGTTGATAGGCAATCGCGGCTGGTGGCAAGTGGGGATCGAGGCCGCTGCCGGAAGTGGTGAGCATGGCCAGCGGCACCGGTCCCTGGCCGGGCACCAGCAGTTTGTTGGCATCGTCGATCACGCGGGTGGCCAAGGCCGGGTTACTCGGCGAGAGATTGCTCGCACCACTCGACACCGTGGCAAAGGCACCGGCCGATGGCCGTGGATGGAACCAGGCGTCACCGACGAAATCCTGGGCAATCAACGAAGAACCTCGGACCTTGCCGTCGGCATCGCGCACCAGGCTGCCATTGGCCTGATCCGGGAACGCGACCTGGGCGACACCGGTGACGATCAAGGGGTAGGCAACGCCGGTGACCAGGGTCATCAGCACAAGCAGGCTCAGGGCCGGGCGTATCATTGTGGACATTTCAAAATCCTCGAATTCAGTGAACAAGTGCAGCGTTCAGTCAGATGCACCGTGTTGTGTTCTTCGCAAGCAAGCCCGCTCCCACAAAAGCACCGCATTCCCCCGTGGGAGCGGGCTTGCTCGCGAAGGCGGCGTGCCTGGCACACCGCTCAGGGTCAAACCAGATGCAACGCCGTCAACAGCATGTCGATCGCCTTGATGCCCACGAACGGCACCAGAATCCCGCCCAGCCCATAGATCAGCAAATTGCGTCGCAACAACGCCGCCGCACTGGCCGCTTGCACCCGTACACCGCGCAGCGCCAACGGGATCAGCACCACAATGATCAAGGCGTTGAACACGATCGCCGAGAGAATCGCGCTCTGCGGACTGCTCAGGTGCATGACGTTGAGCACACCCAGTTGCGGGTAGATCGAGGCAAACAGTGCCGGCAGGATCGCGAAGTATTTGGCCACGTCGTTAGCGATGGAAAAGGTCGTCAACGCGCCGCGAGTCACCAGCAATTCCTTGCCGATCTGCACCACGTCCAGCAGCTTGGTCGGGTCGCTGTCGAGGTCGACCATGTTCGCCGCCTCGCGCGCCGCTTGCGTGCCGTCGTTCATCGCCATGCCCACGTCCGCCTGGGCCAAGGCCGGGGCGTCGTTGGCGCCGTCGCCGCACATCGCGACCAGGCGACCGTCGTTCTGCTCATGGCGAATACGCGCCAGTTTCTTCTCGGGCGTGGCTTCAGCCAGCACGTCATCGACGCCCGCTTCGGCAGCAATTGCCGCGGCGGTCAGAGGGTTGTCGCCGGTCACCATGACGGTGCGAATCCCCAGTTTGCGCAGCTCGGCGAAACGCTCGCGGATGCCGGGCTTGACCACGTCCTTGAGGTGGATCGCACCGAGCAATTTACCGTCGGCGCAGACCAGCAACGGCGTGCCGCCGCTCTGGGCGATCTTGTCGATTTCCCGCGACAGCGGCGCTGCCAGATCGGCGCGTTTCAGGCCGACGAAGGCGAGCAAGGAATCCACCGCGCCTTTGCGAAAAACCCGACCTCGATAGTCGACACCGGACAGACGCGTCTCGGCGCTGAAGGGCACCGCCGTCAGTAACTCGGCGGCCGGTTCAGGCTGTGGTTGAGTGCCGCGCAGGTACTCGACGATGGACTTGCCTTCAGCCGTGTCATCGGCCAGCGAGGCAAATAACGCGCCTTCGGCCAACTCCTTCGTGCTGACACCCGGCGCTGCGTAAACGGCGGTGCAACGACGGTTACCGAAGGTGATCGTGCCGGTCTTGTCGAGCAGCAGGACGTGCACGTCCCCCGCCGCTTCCACGGCGCGACCGGACTTGGCGATCACGTTCAGGCGCACCAGGCGGTCCATCCCGGCGATCCCAATGGCGGACAGCAAACCGCCAATGGTGGTCGGAATCAGCGTGACCAATAACGCCACCAGGAACACCAGTGGCAGGCTGCCGTTGGCGAAGTGGGCGAACGGTTGCAGGGTGACGACCACCAGCAGGAAGATCAGAGTCAGGCCGATCAGCAGAATGTCGAGCGCCACTTCGTTCGGGGTTTTCTGGCGCTTGGCGCCTTCGACCAGGGCGATCATCCGGTCGAGTGTCGACTCGCCAGGGTTCGCAGTGATGCGCACCAACAGCCAGTCTGAGACCAGTCGAGTGTTACCGGTGACGGCCGAACGGTCGCCGCCGGATTCGCGAATCACCGGCGCGGATTCACCAGTAATCGCCGCTTCGTTGACTGCCGCGATGCCTTCGATGACCTCGCCATCACCGGGGATCATTTCCCCCGCTTCGACGCGCACCACATCGCCCTTGCGCAGGCTGGTCGCAGGCACCACTTGAAAGGCACCGTTGCTGGTTTTGCGGCGGGCGCTCAAGCCTTCGCTGCCGGCCTTGAGGCTGTCGGCGCGAGCCTTGCCGCGACCTTCCGCCAAGGCTTCGGCGAAGTTGGCGAACAACACGGTGAACCACAGCCACAAGGCGATTTGCGCCGCGACGAAGGTCGGCACGGCACTGTCGGGAATGAAGCACAGCACGGTAGTCAGCACCGCGGTCAGTTCGACCACCAGCATCACTGGTGCACGCTTCAATTGCCGTGGGTCGAGCTTGACGAAGGCTTGTACCAGCGCCGGACGCCAGAGGGCCGACAGTGCGGTTTTCGATGCTCCGGCCGATTTGGTTGACGACGCTTTTTTTGAAGCTGGAACGTGCATATTCATCATTGACTCCTTAGAAGCCCATGCTCAAATGTTCAGCAATCGGGCCCAATGCCAGTGTCGGCAAAAACGTCAAACCACCCACCAGCAAAATGGTCACGGTCAGCAATGTCACGAACAGCGGGCCATGGGTCGGGAAGCTGTTCTGGCCGATCGGTGCGGTTTTCTTCATCGCCAGGCTGCCAGCCAGGGCCAGCACCGGGAGGATGTAACCGAAGCGACCGATCAACATGCCCAGTCCCAGCATCAGGTTGTGGAACGGCGTGTTGGCACCGAAGCCGCCAAACGCAGAGCCGTTGTTGGCACCGGCCGAGGTGTAGGCGTAGAGCAACTGACTGAAACCATGAGGGCCGGGGTTGCTCACCGCTGCCACCGGGCCAGGCAGGCTGGCAGCAATCGCGCCGAGCACCAGCACGCCGACCGGCATCACCAGCAAGGTCACCACCAGCAATTGCACTTCCTTGGCTTGCAGCTTTTTACCGAGGTATTCCGGGGTGCGGCCGATCATCAGGCCGGCGAGGAACACTGCGATCAACACGTTCAGCAACATGCCGTAGAGCCCGGCACCGACGCCGCCGAAGATCACTTCGCCGACCATCATGTTGACCAGCGCGACCATGCCGCTCAACGGGCTCAGGCTGTCGTGCATACCGTTGACCGAACCGTTGGACGCCGATGTGGTAGTCACCGACCAGAGCACCGTGGCGGTGGTGCCGAAACGCGCTTCCTTGCCTTCCAGCGGCGCGGTCTGCTCGACGGCGACGTTGTTCAGGGTCGGATTCGGCTGGTATTCGGCCCACAGCGAGGTCGCGCCGCCGATCAGGAACAGCGCCAGCATGCAGGCGATGATTGCGCGACTCTGACGCAGGTCTTTCACGTAGTGGCCGAAGGTGAACACCAGCGCAGCCGGGATCAGGATGATCGAGCTCAGTTCGAACAGGTTGCTCCAGGCTGTCGGGTTCTCGAATGGATGCGCCGAGTTGACGCCGAAGAAGCCACCACCGTTGGTGCCCAATTGCTTGATCGCAATCTGGCTGGCGGCCGGGCCGAGCGGGATCACCTGATCGACGCCTTGCAGGGTCATGGCATTCACGTACTGCGCGAAGGTTTGCGGCACGCCCTGCCAGACCAGATACAGCGCCAGCAGCAGGCACAGCGGCAGCAAGCCATAGAGGGTGGCGCGGGTCATGTCGACCCAGAAGTTACCCAGGGTTTTGGTCGACTTGCGACCGATGCCGCGACACAACGCAACGAGTACGGCGAGACCGGTGGCGGCGCTGACGAAGTTTTGCACGGTGAGGCCGACCATCTGACTCAGGTAGCTCAGCGATGCTTCACCGCTGTAGGCCTGCCAGTTGGTGTTGGTCATGAAACTGACGGCGGTGTTGAACGCCAGCGTCCACTCCTGACCCGGCAGGTTTTGCGGGTTGAGCGGCAGGTAGCCTTGGAACAACAGGATCACGAACAACAGCAAGAAGCCCGCGAGGTTGAAGGCGAGCAAGGCCAGGGCGTATTTCTGCCAGCTCTGTTCGGCCTGCGAATCAACGCCGGCCACCCGATAACACCCGCGTTCGACCGGTCCGAGGATGGGCGAAAGCCAGGTGCGCTGCCCCTCCATCACCTTGTAGTAGAAACGCCCGAGAAACGGTGCCGGGATCAGCACCAGGGCGAAGAAGGCGAGGATCAGCCAATAGTCATAACTGTGCATAGCCGCTCCTAGTTCCGGTCCGCGCGCAACAGCGCAACCAACAGATAAATGAACAGCCCCACTGCCAATAGCAGTGACACCCCATCCAGAACGCTCATGGAAGTTCTCCGTGTTACGGCGTATTGCCGCGTGTGGAGTCATTGTCGGGAGGGAGGCTGTAAAGGAACGAGAGCGAGGAGTAAGGCGGGGCATAAAGAATGCGTAAAGAGTGGGTTTATGGCTTCGTTACAGCGGTGTTTGCGCGACCGCTTTCGCGAGCAGGCTCGCTCCCACAGGGGAGAAGTGTTGTTTGGGCGAACGCATTCCAAATGTGGGAGCGAGCCTGCTCGCGAAGGCGGCATAACACGCGACACTGCTCCCAACTGGCGCACAAAACACTGACATCCAGCACCGAAAATCCCCGATACGACAGCTTTCGGCGCTTTACGACGCACAAATACAAAATGGCACGCCCACTGCAAACACCCTCCCCGAGCTTTCCAAACCGTTCAGGGAGCAAACGCATGAACACACAACTCAAACCCACGCTGGGCACGCTGCACCTGTGGGGCATTGCGGTCGGGCTGGTGATTTCCGGTGAGTATTTCGGCTGGAGTTACGGCTGGGGTGTGGCGGGCACACTCGGTTTTCTGGTGACGTCCTTTATGGTCGCCACCATGTACACCTGCTTCATCTTCAGTTTCACCGAGCTGACCACCGCGATTCCCCATGCCGGCGGTCCCTTTGCCTACAGCCGCCGCGCCTTTGGCGAGAAAGGCGGATTGATCGCCGGGCTGGCCACCCTGATCGAATTCGTCTTCGCTCCACCGGCCATCGCACTGGCAATCGGTGCCTATCTCAACGTGCAGTTTCCCGCGCTCGACCCAAAACATGCGGCGGTCGGTGCGTACATTGTGTTCATGGGCCTGAACATCCTCGGGGTGAAACTGGCGGCGACCTTCGAACTGGTGGTCTGTGTGCTGGCGGTCGCTGAGCTGCTGGTGTTCATGGGCGTGGTCGCCCCGGCGTTCAGCTTCAGCAATTTCGCGCTCAATGGCTGGGCCGGTTCCGATGTGTTCGGCGCGCCGGCGATTGCCGGGATGTTCGCGGCGATTCCGTTTGCCATCTGGTTTTTCCTCGCCATCGAAGGCGCTGCCATGGCCGCCGAAGAAGCCAAGGACCCGAAACGCACGATTCCCAAGGCGTACATCAGCGGCATCCTGACCCTGGTGGTGTTGGCGATGGGCGTGATGTTTTTTGCTGGCGGCGTCGGTGACTGGCGCACCCTGTCGAACATCAACGACCCGCTGCCGCAAGCGATGAAAACCGTCGTCGGCGAAAGCTCTGGCTGGTTGCACATGCTGGTGTGGATCGGCCTGTTCGGCTTGGTGGCGAGTTTCCACGGGATCATTCTGGGCTACTCGCGACAGTTCTTCGCCCTCGCCCGCGCCGGTTACCTGCCGGCGTCCCTGGCCAAACTGTCACGCTTCCAGACGCCGCACCGGGCGATCATCGCCGGCGGCGTGATCGGCATCGCGGCGATCTACAGCGACGGTTTGATCAATCTGGGCGGCATGACACTGACCGCGGCGATGATCACCATGGCAGTATTCGGCGCCATCGTGATGTACATCATGAGCATGCTCAGCCTGTTCAAACTGCGCAAAACCGAACCGAACCTGGAACGCACTTTCCGCGCGCCGTGCTACCCGTTGGTGCCGTTCATTGCCCTGGTGCTCGCGGTGGTGTGCCTGGTAGCGATGGCCTGGTTCAACACCTTGATCGGCTTGATCTTCCTCGGCTTCATGGCGGTGGGTTTCGGCTACTTCATGCTCACCGCGCAACTGCGTGCCGATGCGCCAGCGGACGCCATGTTAACCGGGCTCTAAACAGTCGCAGTGCGGCTGCCATAACAGGCATAGAATTGAACCACTGCGAAAATAAATCGCTCAAAGTGGTATGCACGATCGATTGGCGAAACCCGCCAATCGGCCTGCCCTCAAGGAGAGCCTTATGCCCTGGTATGCCTGGTTGATTCTGGTCGTTGCGATCGGCTCGATTGTTGGTGGTTTGATGATGTTGCGCGACACCGCCCACAAGGTCGAACTGACCGAAGAGCAACGTAAGCGCGTCGCGGAACGCAACGCGGAAGCGGACGCCAAGGACGCGCAGGACCGCTAAAAGAAAACCCCCGTCATTCTCATCGAATGACGGGGGTTTGCGTTTTTACTTTTCCCAATCCGCCTTGGCAATGTGCAAGCCATGCAGCCCTTTGTATGCCGCACGCTCCGGCTGGCTCCAACCCTCCAGCAGCGAATCCTCCAACCGATAAATTTCCACCCCCAGCGGGCGACACACGCTCAATGGGTCCTGCGCATCCGGCCCCCACATCGCCAGCGAAAGATCGCCGCCCGGACAGGTCGAGAGTGCGCACAGCAGGTCGATCTCGGCAAAGAACTCCAGATAGTCACCCTTCTGTGCCGGACAGGCTTTCATGAAGTACATGTCGTCGTGGTTCAGGCCGGTGCATTGGAAAATATTCAGCACGTCATGCACGTCGAACTCGGTCAGGCCATGAGGTAACACCGCCCGCGTCAGGTTGGAGTGGCAGTGATGATGGAAGTCCTCGCCGGTAAGCATTTTGTTCACATAGGGATCACAACGCGTGCCGAGCAAATCGTGCAACCGCCCCCCATGCTCGTCGATGCCATAACCGGCCAGGCTGTCATCGGTGATGGTCACCAGCGGCCGTAAAAAAGGCAGGTTCGACCAGAGCCGGTCATGGGTGCTGACGTGCGCGCCCTGCAACTGCCGGGTCCGCGCGGCCCACAAGCGTTCACGCGGATCGTTGGCGTTCCAGACGTTGAAATCCCCGACTTGTGGCCCGACCGGCGTAGTGACTCGAAACACATGCCCGGCCGGCACGTGCCAGGCGCGACCGGTGCGGATCGGCACTTCGAATGACTCGATCAACTCACGTCCGTCCTTGGTATCGCGTACCCGCTCGTAGAAGGCTTTGTCCACCTGCAAGGCCGAGCCTTTGCTGACTTGATAAGCCGCCGGATAGTCTTTGTACATGGCACGAATCCTCGATCAGTGATGGGAAGTGGGAGCAAGGAGCTGCAACAGGAGGTGTTCGGAATCGTCGAGATACAGGCTCATGGCGTCTTCGGCCGCGCGTTTGTCACCCTCGGCCAGCAACTCGTGTATCTGCCGGTCGCGCGCCAGCCAGGGCGCCTGAAAACGTGATTCATCGGGAGCAGTGCAAAACACCAGGCGCAATTGCGCGACGACGTTGGTGAAGAACTCATCGAACAGCGGGCTGCGCAGCAACCCGACGATATGTTGATGAAAGGCCAGGCTGTGGGTGCCGACCGCGCGCCAGTCCTCGCGCTCCCGGGCCAGCTCGGTGGCCTCAAGGGCTTCAAGCATCTGGTCGGACTGATCGTCGCGCAGTGGCTGACTCGCGCTGATGGCTTGCAACTCCAGGGTGCGCCTGACCCGGAACAGATCCCGCACATCATCAACGCCCAGTCTGCGCACCATCACGCCCTTATTCCGCACATAAAGGGTCAGGCCTTCCTGCCCCAGGCGATGCAACGCTTCGCGAATCGTGTTGCGGGATGCGTTGTAGGCAGACACCAGATCGTTCTCCACCAGCGCCATGCCAGGTAGCAAACGACCGCCAATGATGTCGGCGCGCAACTCCAATGTGATGTGGTCGGCCAGGGACAGTCCGCTGTTCATGCTCATCGCCTCGTGATTGTTGAACAATCCTCAGCTGACGAGTAATCACTATTCGTGCCACTTGTTAACAGGTCTTTCTACCAAGATCGACGCATCTGCATGCTTTTTAGAAGTAGAAGTACAGTCACCATCCCATTTTCATTGGTTAATATGGCGCATCGTCGCGGAGATTCCAGATGCGTTACTCGCAGGACCACAAAGCCCAAACCCATCAACGCATTATCAAGGAGGCTTCAGCGCGCTTTCGCCGCGATGGCATTGGCGCCACCGGTCTGCAACCGCTGATGAAAGCCTTGGGCTTGACTCACGGTGGCTTCTACTCGCACTTCAAGTCCAAGGACGAACTGGTAGAGAAGGCGTTGCAAGCTGCTGGCGATCAGGTCGACATCACCTGTGCCAAGCTCTTTGCACAGGATCAACCGCTGGAGGCGTTCATCGACGCCTATCTGTCCGAATGGCACAAGACATCACCCGATGAAGGTTGCCCGCTGCCGACGATGTCATCGGAACTCGGCCTGCGCGGACAGCAGAGCCCGACCACTGACGTGGTGCTCAACGCACGGCTCAGCCAAATACAAGGCACCCTTGAAGGCGAGGACACCGCCGATCGCAGCATCGTCATCATGTCGACATTGGTCGGGGCATTGCTGCTAGCACGCAGTGTCGAGAATCCCGAGCTGGCTCAGCGGATTCTCGACGTCACTCGCGAGTTTCTCAAGCAGTCCGGGACTAACCCTGCCACCGCTTGAACAGCACGCTGGCATTCACCCCGCCAAACCCGAAGCCGTTCGACAGCGCGTACTCGATGTCCATCGGTCGCGCCTGACCGTGAACGATGTCCACACCTTGGGCGGCGGGATCCGGGTTATCGAAATTGAGGGTGGCTGGCACGATCTGATCGCGAATCGCCAACAGCGTAAAGATCGCCTCGATCCCGCCTGCTGCGCCGAGCAAATGTCCGGTGGCAGATTTGGTCGAGGTCACCGCAATCTTGTTATCCGTGCCGAACAGCGCCTTGATGGCCGCCAACTCCCCGAGATCACCCACTGGGGTCGACGTGGCGTGTGCGTTGAGATGCTGCACCTGCGCCGGCGAAATGCCCGCCTGGGCCAAAGCCAGCGACATCGCCCGTTGCGCACCGCTGCCATCTTCGGGTCCAGCGGTCAGGTGATACGCGTCGGCACTGGTGCCGTAGCCGACCAGCTCCGCCAACGGTTGGGCGCCGCGTGCCAAGGCATGCTCCAGGGATTCGATCACCAGCAGGCCTGATCCTTCGCCCATGACGAAACCATCACGATCACTGTCGAACGGCCGTGAGGCACGCTCCGGAGTGTCGTTGTAAGCGCTGGACAAGGCACGAGCCGCCGCGAACCCGGCGAGACTGACGCGATCGATCGCCGCTTCGGCGCCGCCGCACACCGCGATGTCCGCCTCGCCACAACGAATCAGCCGCGCCGCATCACCAATCGCTTGAACCCCGGCCGCACACGCAGTGACCGGTGCGCCCAACGGGCCTTTGAAACCGTGACTGATCGACACATGGCCAGCGGCGAGATTGACCAGAAACGACGGAATGGTAAACGGCGACAAACGTCGCGGGCCACGACTGTCCGTGGTGCGCACCGCATCGGCAATCGCGCCGAAGCCACCCACGCCGGAACCAATAATGGTTGCCGTGCGTTCCTGGGATTTGGCATCCAATGCCTGCCAACCCGCCTGCTCCAACGCCTGACGCGCCGCCTCCATCGCAAACACGATGAAGCGGTCCATCTTCTTCTGCTCTTTGGGCGGCGTCGCCAGGTCCGGATCGAAACCCGCCTCGGCATCGTCAGCCAGCGTCGGCACTACGCCGCCGACCCTGGCCGGTAGATCGGCAATCACCTCATCCGGCAAATTCCTTAACCCGGACCGCCCGGCCAACAGACGCGCCCACACGGCTTCGACACCGCTTCCCAGCGGAGACACCAGGCCCATGCCCGTAACAACCACTCGACGATCATTCATACCGCAATTACCTCAAACCGATTAGAAGGCGCCTCACTTGTAACGCGCGGCGGCCTTGCTTTTGGAAAGATTCGGCGCCATCACATGACGCGCCGCAACGAAGGCATCCCAGTCGGCGGCATCCGGCAACGAAGGGATGGTAATCAACTCACCCTGGTCCAGACCGGACAACGCCGCGTCGACCATTTCACCTGCATCCATGGCCATGTCCGCCGGGATCTGGTTGATATCGATACCGGCACGCTCCCAGATTTCAGTGCGCGTCACGCCAGGCAACACGGCTTGAACCTTGACACCGGTGCCATCGAGTTCAGCGTTCAACGACTGGGTGAGACTAAGAACATACGCCTTGCTCGCGGTATATGTGGCATTGAAGCGCTCGGGAAACAACGCCACCACCGAGCCGATATTGATAATCGTGCCCCGGCCTGCCTTGGCAAAACTGGCGGCCGCCGCCGATGCGAGGCGCGTAACGGTCGTGACGTTCAGTTGAATCAGCTTTTCCACCTGATCCATGTCCGCATTGGCCAACAGACCATCCAGTGAAACACCGGCGTTGTTGAGCAACAAGCTGATGCTCGAATCGCTGCGAAGGCGTTGTTCGAGTTTAAGCACGTCGTCTGTTTGAGTCAGGTCAGCCTTGAGCACCTCGACCTGAACGCCGTGCTCGGCGCGCAGGTTGCTGGCCGCCGCGTCCAGCCGCTCCTGATCACGAGCGACCAACAACAAATCAAAACCACGCGCCGCCAACCGCTCGGCGTAAATCGCACCGATACCTGAAGAAGCACCGGTGACGAGGGCCGTACCTTGGATCTGGACAGAATTCATGACTGTGCTCCTGGGAGATGCTTGCAGGAAAGACAAGCGCCTGAAACTCAGAACGCTTTGGCGAATGATTCTTTTATTATAGGCATAATCTTATCTGAATATGATAGCCGTAATCTTTACCATCTCGACGGAAGGTAAAACATCGCAGCTTCCGCCAAAAAGCAAAAAGGCCGGTCAATGACCGGCCCTCTTGGCGCTGATTTACAAGCTTAGTTCACCTCAAGCTTCTCGCGATTCTTATCCAGAATCGCTTTACCAATTCCCTTCACTTCGAGCAGCTCGTCCAAAGACGCAAACGGCCCATTACTCTCACGATACGCAACAATCGCCTTGGCCTTGGCTTCACCAACACCCGACAACTCGCGCTGCAGGGTCGGTGCATCGGCCTGATTCAGATCAACCTTGCCGGATTGAGCTTTGGGAGAAACCTCCAGAACCAGTGGAGGATTGCCAGCCTCTGGCTTCGCAGCCGGCGCAGCAATGGCAGCAATTGAGGCGCTGGTGAGCAGGGCGAAAACCAGAGAGTAGAAGTAGCCAGTACGCATAAATGACGCTCCATGACATCGATTGAGAAAGCAGCTTTTCCGAAGCTGCCTCTCAAACTTAGGCGATGGGTTGGAGCTGTCAAAAGTGTGTCTGTTACCGGATATGAAGCAATCAGGGTTCGAGGCGGCGTTGTTGGTAGATCCAGTCAACGATATCGCCGTCGGGGGTGTAGCCGCTGACGGTTTCGCGCAGGAGTTGGCGTACGCGGGTGTAATCATCCTGATCGACGGCAATCAGCAACTCCCTCAAACGGCCTTTGAGCACATCCCAGGGCAGATGATCTTCGTTGGCGCTCATGATCATCGGATGCGGGGTGGCCGACACGTTGTCGCCAATCAGCAACTCCTCATAAAGCTTTTCACCGGGACGCAGCCCGGTGAATTCGATGGAAATGTCGCCTTGCAGATTTTTCTCCGAACGAACACTCAAGCCGGACAGGTGAATCATCTTCTCTGCCAGTTCGACAATCTTCACCGGCTCGCCCATGTCCAGCACGAAGACATCACCCCCCTGCCCCATGGAACCCGCCTGGATCACCAATTGCGCGGCTTCGGGAATGGTCATGAAATAGCGGGTGATTTTCGGGTGGGTGACCGTCAACGGGCCACCGGACTTGATCTGGCTGTGGAACAGCGGAATCACCGAGCCGGAAGATCCCAGCACGTTACCGAAACGAACCATGGTGAAGCGGGTCTTGTTGACCCTGGAGACATTGGCTTTGTCACCAAACAGCACCGGAGCGATTTCATGGCTGAGGGCTTGCAGCGTCATCTCGGCCAGTCGCTTGGTACTGCCCATGACGTTAGTCGGACGTACGGCCTTATCGGTGGAGATCAGCACAAAGTTGGACACACCTGACTGCAAGGCAGCCTGAGCGGTGTTGAGCGTGCCGATAACGTTGTTCAACACGCCTTCGGCGATGTTGTGCTCGACCATGGGCACGTGCTTGTAAGCTGCGGCGTGGTAGACCGTGTCGACCCCCCAAGTCTTCATAACGTCGAGCAATTTGTCCTGATGACGGATGGAACCGAGTATCGGCAGAAGACGGACAGTCAGTGACTCCCGACAGCCACGCTGCTCCAGCTCCGACAGAATGCTGTAGAGATTGAACTCACTATGCTCGAACAGCAAAAGCGTGGTCGGACCCAGTGCAAAAATCTGCCGGCAAAGCTCGGCGCCGATCGATCCGCCGGCACCCGTGACCATGACTGTCTTACCTTTGATACAGCGCTCGAGCAGGTCCGGTTGCGCGGGTACTGAATCGCGGCCCAACAGATCGGCGATGTCCACTTCCTGAATGTCTTCGACCTTTACGCGGCCACTGGCCAGATCGGTGAAGTTTGGGACGCTCCGTATGTGAAGCGGGAAACGCTCCAACATCGTGAGAATTTCCCTACGGCGTGCCCGAGTAGAAGAAGGCAGCGCCAGGAGGATTTCCTGTGCGCCTGTTTCATCGATCATTTGTTGGATGTGTTTGGGTTTGTAGACCTGCAGCCCGGCGATCGAGCGATCGGCAATACTCGGATCGTCATCGATAAACGCTACGGGGCGCATGACCCGGCCCATGCGGAGCGCCGCGACAAGCTGATTACCGGCCATGCCTGCACCGTAAATCGCGACTTTGGTGAGGCCGTCGTCTCGATTGGTGAATGGTACGTGCTGGGCAGCAGTGAACCAGTCCCCCATAAAATACTGGCGCATGCACAATCGCAGGCCGCCAATGATGACCAGGCTGAGCCACCAATAGTTAAAGACAATGGAGCGCGGGACCACCGCTTCGTGATTGCTGTACCAATAGACAGCGACAGCCAAAATAAGCGACGAAAGGCTAACGGCTTTAATAATGGCGATGAGGGCATCATTGCCGAAATAGCGCATGACAGCGCGGTACATGCCAAAACGCACAAACAGGGGAATAGCGATAACCGGGGCACACACGAAGAGCCAAAAATGAACCTTCAAGGGGTTGTACATATCGTCCAGGCCCAGCCGTACGATGAAGGCCAACCACAAGGCAATCCAGACCAGCAGGATGTCTGTGGAGACCTGTATCAACCTTTTTCGACGCCGAGGGAGTCCTACCAGGTACGCTCTGATTTTATCCATAAGCCCTTCAAACACCTTGATTCCCTCCTTGCAGCGCCCATTAAATCTAGTAAATATGAAAGGCACTTCGCGATCACTCTAAACCTAAATGACATATTAGTTGCTGCTTAGTTCTTCGCCGACGGGCCTTCCATTTCCCCTGCGCGGAACTTTATAGCGAGCGTAAGCAATGGTGCGTAAGCCAAAGTGACTCCCAGAGCACCGTCCAGACCAAAACGTGTCACGCATACGGCTATCGGCAACAGCCAGAACACATTGATCACGCCAACAGCGATAGTCACCGGCAAATGCTTGCCGAAACGACGTGAGGCAAATTGGTAGGCATGGCTGCGATGCGCTTCATAGACCTTGTCCCCTCTCAACAAACGGCGAAGCAGTGTAAACGTTGCATCGACAATGAATACCCCCAGCAAAATCAACCAGGCCCACAGCATCGGTGCACTGACCCACGCCGCCTGCAGAGAAAGACCACCCAGTACAATGCCGAGAAATCCACTGCCGGCATCCCCCATGAAAATCTTCGCGGGTGGGAAATTCCAGAACAGGAAGCCTGCGACTGAAGCAGCGAGCAACAACGGTCCCCACATCAGATTGTCGAGGCCTGCCAACCAGTAAAGCAGACAGGCGCCCAGACAGGCACAAACGGCCTCCACACTGGCAATGCCATCGATTCCGTCCATGAAGTTGTAGAGATTGAGTAACCACACCAGATAAAAAGCTGTCAGTACGTGACCTGTCCAGCCTAAATTGATATCGAAGCCGAATAGCTCAATGGGAGGCAATCCCCCCATCCAGACCAGAAGCCAGGCTGCCGCGGTAAAATGACCGAGCAAACGCCAGCGTGCGGCGATATGTCCGTGGTCGTCCATAAAGCCAATCAACGCTATCGAGACACCTGCCCCGGCAATCGCGAAAAAAATCGAAGGGGAAATCAATCCCGCGGCGTACAAAAAACCTAGCGACAGGATAAAAGCCACGACAATCGCGACACCGCCGCCACGTGGTGTTGCAACGACATGGGAACTACGGGCGTTCGGAACGTCCATCAGACTTCGAGAAATTGCATACTTGCGTAACGTAGACGTCAGCAAAAAGGAGATACCGACAGCCACCGGAATGAACCACGCATATTTCATTATTGGCGAGACTCCAGAAAATGCTTCGCCGTCGATTTCAATCCATCATCCAGACTTGCCGGTGGACGCCAGCCCAGAACTTCGTGGTTTTTCTGGATATTGACCTGCAATGAGCCGAAAAGCCGTTGCGCAGTTGCGCTTTGGCCCAACATGCCGGCCAGGAAACTCAGCACTCCGGCAGGAATGGGTACGAGCCACGTTCTTACACCCAAATGCGCGACAAGACGCTTCATTAGCTGGGTCGTTGAAACATCTTCATCGTCACTTACCAGGAAGACCTGATTCGCAGCGCGGGGGTGATCGAGACACGTTTTGACCAGATCCACGACATTGTCCAGTGAGACTAGACTTCGACTATTAGCCACGGCCCCGAACGGCAACGGAATGCCCTTCACCAGCCAGCGCATCATCTGCTGAAAATTTGCGCCTACACCTGGACCATAAATAAGCACTGGGCGGATGATGACAACCTCAATCACTCCCGTATTGGCGAGTTGCATGAGTTGTTGTTCTGCTTCGTATTTTGAGATGGCGTAAGAATCCGAAGGAAGAGGAATATCATCAGCAGAAAATGCATGACCTGGCGTAGTCATTTCCCCATTAACTTTTATAGAGCTAATAAAAATAAATCTTTTAACACCGGCCTGAATTGCTTGGCGCGCAAGATTAAGTGTCCCCTCAACATTCACAGAGCGAAATTTTTCCAGCGATTGGGCCGAGTTCTTCTGCATGACGTGTACTCGAGCCGCAGAATGCACAACCACATCGACTCCAGCGAAAGACTGAGTCCAGTCAGTGGCTTGATCTATATTTGATATATAAGTCTTTTCTACCTTATCGGGCAACTTGCTATTCAAGTTCCTGAGCGGAGCAACAACTAATGTATCGGTTAAAGTGCAGAAATGCTTTACCAGAGCATTTCCCAAAAAACCCGTCGCACCGGTCACAAGTATTTTTTTTGACATTTCAAACCGATTCAAAAAATAGATAGCAATGGAATAATCTATCATGAAAAGGCGTCATTTTGAGTGCTGAATTTGTGTGTTGGGAGCCACCTCCCCCCAGACCCACCGGCTTCTGGTTCCCTGCCTGTGGATTAAAAGCCCGTTGGTTCAAGACTAATTGCCATCACACAGGTTGGAGCAAACTCCCGGGAGAGATAGAATCCCCCCAATTTTGACGGAAAGCGCTGGTAGTGCCTGGAACGCCTCGCCGTGATGGGTGGCTTCAGCAAGTGATTCAAAATCAAATAATTTTAGCGGGCTACGCCTCGAAGGGAGTACATCGATGCAGCAAATCAACAATCTCAGCGCGAAAATCGCTAAATATCGAGATCAGATCAATGCATCTATTCAGCGCGTGGTGTCCAGCGGATGGGTCGTCCTGGGACCAGAGGTCAAGCGATTTGAAGCATCCTTTGCCGACTACCTGGGCGCTGGCCACTGCGTATCTGTAGCCAATGGCACCGACGCAATTGAACTGGCCCTCAAGGCGCTGGGGGTTGTAAAAGGCGAGACCGTGGCCACGGTTGCCAATGCTGGCATGTACACAACCACTTCTGTTTTGTCCATCGGTGCCGTACCCACCTTCATGGATGTCGACCTTGAAACACAGGTCGTGACGCTTGCGGAAGTGAAACGTGCCGTTGAATCTGGTGCCAAAGCCGTCGTCGTGACGCACCTTTACGGCTTAGCCATACCAGAGATCCAGGAAATTGCCGCTTACTGTGCGGAAAAAGGTATTCCACTCTTGGAAGATTGCGCACAAGCTCACGGAGCCAGCATGCATGGCAAACGTGTAGGCACATTTGGAGATGCTTCCAGCTTTAGCTTCTACCCTACAAAGAATCTCGGTGCGCTTGGCGACGGCGGAGCAGTAGTGACCAACTCCGCTGAAACTGCGCAACGAGTTGCACAACTACGTCAATACGGGTGGTCCTCCAAATATTGCGTGGAGTTGGCCGGCGCCAGAAACAGCCGCTTGGACGAAATGCAAGCCGCCATTCTCTCCGAATTCCTGCCCCACCTCGATCAGGGCAATGCGCGACGCAATGAGATCGCCGAACGTTACCGCAACGAAATCAATCAACCCGGCATCATTCATCCGCAAGGGAAAAGTGATGCCTGGGTCGCTCATCTCTATGTCATCAAGAGCCAGAATCGGGATTCCCTGCAGCAACATCTTCGTGGCCTGGATATCGCCTCTGAGGTTCACTATCCGATTCCTGACTACAAACAACCAGTCTTTAAGAACGTCCACGCCGACTACCACTTGGCTAACACCGAACGTTTGGCAAAAGAGATTTTGACATTGCCCTGCTATCCAGAAATGGAAGAGGATGAAGTCAGCGCAGTGATCAAGGCAGTCAATGGATGGGCTGCATGAAATACTCGATCATCATCCCGGTCTACAAAAACGCAGAATCCATTCCACGTTTGATTCAGGCCCTTGGTGAAATCAACGAGAGCCTGAATAACGAGGTAGAAGCGGTTTTTGTCGTCGATGGCAGCCCGGATGCATCGTTTGAGTTGATTCAAAAAGAACTGCCAAACCTACCGTTTGCAGCGCAGTTACTTGCCCATTCGAGGAACTTCGGTTCATTCCCGGCGATTCGAACAGGTCTGATGGCAGCGACCGGAGAATACTTCGGCGTCATGGCTGCAGACCTGCAGGAGCCGCCGGAACTGCTGATAAGCTTCTTTCAGTCACTTTCAAATGATGAATGTGATGTTGCCATTGGTACGCGCAACGCCCGAAAGGACCCCTTTTTCAGCCGAGTGGCCTCTTCAATGTTCTGGGGTCTCTACCGAAAGCTGGTCGTTCACGATATGCCCAAGGGTGGCGTCGACATCTTTGGCTGCAACAACGCGTTCAAAGAGCAACTTTTGAAGCTTGAAGAGTCTCGCTCTTCTTTGATCGCACTAATATTCTGGCTCGGCTTCAGAAGGAAATTCGTCGATTACGACCGCCAGGTTCGCCAGGAAGGCAAGTCGGCCTGGACGTTCAAGAAGAAGCTGGAATATATGATGGACAGCATCTTCGCCTTCACCGATTACCCTATTCGACTATTGATAAAAATGGGCGCAATTGGCTCATTGGTGTCAGCTGCAATAGGCCTGCTGGTCATCATTGCGCGAATTCACGGCGCCATCGCCGTACCAGGTTATGCCGCCACCATGGTCGTGGTCTTGCTGCTGGGCACTTTGAACCTATTGGGTCTGGGCCTTGTAGGCACCTATGCCTGGCGGGCATATGAAAATACCAAACAGCGACCGTTGGCAGTCGTGAGCATACAGCTGAACAATCAGGAGCAATCCCGTCATGTCTAATCCAACCATCCATCCTAGTTCAGATGTCAAAAGTACCAAGATCGGTCAAAACACTCGTGTCTGGCAGTACGTTGTTATTTTTCCTGAAGCTGTAATTGGTTCGGATGTAAACATTTGCTCCCACTGCTTGATTGAAAATGATGTCGTAATCGGCGATAGAACAACGATCAAGTCTGGTGTTTATGTTTGGGATGGACTGCGAATTGGTAATGATGTGTTCGTAGGTCCGAACGTCACGTTCACCAATGACAAATTTCCTCGTTCAAAGGTCTACCCAGAAACGTTTTTGCCAACGGTAATACATGACAAAGCCTCGATCGGCGGTGGTGCCGTCATCCTCCCTGGCGTCACCATCGGTATGGGAGCAATGGTTGGAGCGGGTGCGGTGGTTACCAAATCCGTGCCTCCATATGCCATCGTGACAGGCTCACCGGCGAGAATTACCGGATACGTAGAGAATTCCGCGGCAAGTGACATCAGCGATAAACCGAAAATCGTTGAAGATACGAAGTCGCAGGAAGGAATCACAAAGATTGGAGTGGGCGATGTCACCACACACAACTTCAAATTCGTCGCAGACATGCGGGGAGATTTGTCGGTAGGGGAATTCGAGAAGGAAATCCCTTTTGTTCCAAAGCGCTATTTTCTGGTGTTTAACGTACCCAGCCAAAAAACCCGCGGCGAACACGCTCATCATAAATGCCATCAGTTCCTTATCTGCGTCAAAGGAAGTTGTGCCGTCGTGGTAGATGACGGTCTAAGCCGCGCGGAAGTAATGCTCGACGCTCCAAACAAAGGCATTTATTTGCCGCCTTTGATATGGGGGATTCAGTACAAGTACTCAGAAGATGCAGTGCTGCTGGTGTTCACTTCAGATTACTATGACGCGGCCGACTACATTCGGGATTATTCAGACTTTATAAAAATCACAGGTTCGAAAAACTAGTGGGCATTACCGTTACAAAAGAAAACATACGTCGATGGGTTTCGTTCCTAGTGGGCGGGTGTTTAAACACCCTCCTGACCTATGGAATCTATTTATTGCTGAACATGTACATGAGCTATCAAAAGTCTTATGTGATTGCCTACATAAGCGGAATAATTTTCTCATACCTGTTTAACGCACAAGTTGTTTTCAATGTAAAAAAATCATGGAAAGGGTTGATGGCTTACCCCTTAGTTTATTTACTCCAGTATGGATTAGGCGCCCTATTGCTTAGCCTTATGGTGGAGAAATTAGGGATACCTGAAGAATTAGCCCCGCTTTTGATCATTGTCCTGCTTCTGCCTGTGACCTACTTGCTGAGCAAAACAATACTTAAAGCCACAGATCAGCCCAAGACAGGAATGGATCAGTAGAGCCAAATGACAAACATGATAGAGCAACCCTTATCTCAACAGTTTTCCCAGTCGCATTCTCGCGCTGCGGTGAAATGTTGGATATCGCACATCCTGCCAGTTGCAATTTTGGTCTTGGCGCTGTGGATACCCTACGGATTTTCTCTAATCGGTTTAATTGAAGAATGGGGATTGTTAGGGGCGTTTACAACTAATGGACTCTTCTTCATAACTGACACTTCCAGTCCTCTAGCGGCACATGCGCTACGCCCATTGACCATCCTTCCTCAAGCTATAGCTTATTATTTAGACCCCTATTCGTTTAAGTACTGGAATATACTACTTGCCCTCTCACTATGCGTAAAAGGTTCAAGTCTGAGCTACATAACTAGCTATATTACTGGCTCGTTAAAGTGGGGAATTATCGCAGGCCTGCTAATTATTGTATATCCAGCGGATACAATGCAGTTATCGTTCAGAGCGCTTCACATAAACTGGGCATTGAGTTCCTTACTGCTCGGAACCGCGATATTCATTGCTGCCCTGCAAGCAAAATCGAAGGTTCTGCCTTATTTACTGAGCATCGTATCAGCAGTGCTATTGCTGGCCGCATGTGCAATGTATGAAGCTTCCCTGCTGCTTACAGTACTGCCGCTTTTAGCAATACTTATAAAATCGGATCTAAAGCCAGCTGTTTCCCAATTGCGCCAGCAACTATGGAAACATCTAATTTGGCTTATGGGCGCCTCTACCTATATCGCATATGTCATCCACACCGCGCCACTAGTCAACAGCTATCAGAGTGGTATTGCTGGCAGCACCAGCATTATTACCACTCTCATGCATTCTCTTCCGAATTTATTCTCGATAGGCTTGCTGAGAACGGTATGGGGGGGGTGGTATGATGCAGCCAGTATAACCGTAGTGGAATTCAATACATATTGGTACGCCATAAGCGTAATGCTTGTAATATCCATCACCTTTATTCTGCTGCTTTCCAATTCCAAAAAAATAAAACCCGCAGATACAATAATCTCGATGAAGATTCCCATCAGATTTTTGATCATGGGAATCCTGTTAGCACTTTTAGGGTATGCCCCTTTTCTGCTCTCTACATCGCACCAAGCGATAAGCCAACGTACCTTCTTGTTTGCGTCACCTGGCGGGGTATTTGTGACGCTCGCCGTACTTATAGGCATCGCCAAAGTCAGCAGGAATCTGGCAACACTTTGCGCAGCCCTATTACTATTTATCGGACTATCAACCCAGCTATATCAATTTCACCACTACGTAAAAATATCGGACAGACAACGAAACATTGTGAAAAATATTGTCGACAATTTCGATGGTCAAATTAACAACAAAACACTTGTAATAATTGATAAGACAAACCAACTGAATAATACATGGATATTTATCAACGAAAACTTACAAGCGACTCTTAACTATATTTACGGGCATCCATTTAATAGCATAGAGGTATGCCGCGAAGATGGCAACGAATGGCAGCACGTCGACAGCGTTGGCCGAAAGGGGACATGTGAAGAAACAGCTGACGAATGGATTTTCCATTATCCGACACCAATAAGTGGTCCAGGCTTTGAACCAACCAAGCAATCACAAGATAAAAAACTGGCCAAATCTGAAGTCGTCGCCATTACAGTAAATCCAGATGAAGAGTCCATAGCCAGTCCAAACCAAGTGCAGATGTTGCGCAGTGAACAAAACCGCACAGGGGCCATCTATCGTGGTTTTATTAAAAAACCGGACTATCACAATCTTCTGATTGGATTCACTGACCAGAAATCCAGTGAGCACTACTTCTGGGGATTCGGTAACTGGTGGAGTATGGAGTTACCGATAGCAGGCTCCGGATGGCGCGAAGCCGAATGGACCGTTAACAAATTTGAGCATAATGCTGCAGCGTGGAAAACCAATAAACAAGCGTACCTTGACTTTAAGTTCGTACCTTCATCAGAGCGATATCTTCTGAAAGGACAGTTCGATACAATCGTCAATCCATCTATAAAAGCCAGCATGAAAATTGAAATAAATGGCATCAATATTCCATTTCAATGGAACGACGCCAATCAATTTGAATCCGAACTCGCCAAAAATCAACTTAGAGACGGAATGAATACTATTGCTTTCATTAGTGACGTTGACGAAAATTACTATGGCTTCGCCGGAAGACTAGATTGGGTTGAAATAAAAAAATATCATCTACAAAATCAATAAAACACTATATCAGCATTGACTAACAACTCTGGGCAAGCGCCCAAAGTTCAGGATCAGAGAAGGATCACCTATGCAAATATTGTCAACAGTAGAGAGCAAATCCCTACTCTATTCACTACTAGAGAGCAAACCCAAGCTCTATTCTTTCTTCGTAGTATTTTTGATATTGTTCGTAGCTCACCAATTTTTTGGCATTGTTGAATTCCCCTACGACTCGTCAACCTATTGGAATCTAAGCACTCCCGCCTTCATCGCAAACTTTCCCGATATTGTTCGAGGCTACGTCTACGCTTACCTGCTATTTCCGATACACTTTTTAACCGACGCAATAAATGACACCGGCCGTATTATATTCAGGATCAGTACATCGGCTATCTACGCCTATCTTTTGACAGGCCCTGTAGCTAACTTTTTCCTGCAGTGCTTCGGTGGTCGCCTTAATGTAATACGCCGAATTTTATTTGCATTGCTTGTAATTGCTGTTTTCCCCGGATTATTCCTCTATCCGCTGTCTGATATACCCGCCGCATTAGCCCTAATAATTGCGATTTCATTCGCGGACAGTGCGAAACGAAAGTACTGGCTAGCATTTCTGTTTTTTTCCGGCGCGGCAGCTAGCGCGGCTTATAACATCCGAACCATTTACCTCTTCGCCTTTATTGCGTTGCTGTTTATCATTCCATTTGTTTTCCTGCGGAGCAAATCATGGAGCGCTCGCGGATTTGGTTTGGTCGCATTTATTCTGGGAGCATTCGTTGTCGCTTTGCCGCAAATGGCAATTAATAAACGCATTCATGACGTCGCCACTCCGTTAGTGTTTGCTACGGTCAAAGGTAAATCTCTGATGGCGACGCAGTTGTATTGGGGAATAACGATACAACGCTATGAAACCTATAATGGGGGAGACACCCCCGCACCTAGCCTCTACTACAGGGACCCCGCCGGAATTGTCTTGCGCTCATTAGATGAATCGCTATTCACGGACGATCCGACTATTGGCGGTTACATTGCACTAGTTGCGAAACACCCAGTTCAGTTTCTTGGCATCTACGGAAGACACTTTATTAATGGTATTGATGTTCGCGATGGGTTGGTTTACGTCACAAAGCCTTCAATCAACAAAAGTGTCGTCGCATTCCTCTGCTACAGTCTGTTCTTTTTTGGCGCGCTGATTTTTTGCACAAGACGAAAACCTCGATGGATTGAAGTCGCTTATCTCGCCCCCCTGCTGATCCCTGTGCTCGCGATTCTTCCAGGAGCAGTCGAAACCCGATTCTTCATGCCTCTCTATGTTGTTTTGTTTGGTGCCATCGCAACGCAATTTGAATGGTCAGGCTTTTTAGAGCTTCTAAAGAAGCACTGGTTGCCGATCCTAGCTGCTTATACTTTGCTCGCCGCCTCGTTTCTGGCTGTAACCACTGCAGCCATGGCCTGCGTATCGTATAGTCTGCCTTAATTATTAAAGGTATTAGCTGTACTGTGAGAGATCTCAACAGTACGGCTTTTTTTATGAAGCTTTGTTCAATCGAGCATCGATCACGTCTTAGCCCTCCATCGCCGTTGGCGCGATTTGCTGCATTGATCACATGTCAGTGAAGATTACCGCATTGTGACTGCCTACCTAGCTTAAAAAGAGCGACTACCCATTGATTCTTCGGGCAAAAAAACGCTCAAGCTGGATGCGCTAAGCATCTACCGCATCAGATCACCTCTTAAAACAAATTGCTGTAGAATGCCACGTAATTCAGGAGGCGGGAATGTCAACACCAAACGAGAAATTAGGGACGATCCCGGCGCTAACTGGACTGCGGTTTATTGCAGCGTTGATGGTGTTCTTTTCTCATTACCCTTTGATAGGTCTTGGTACGTTGCCAGAGAGAATCATGGCTTCCGGTTACGCCGGAGTTACGTTTTTCTTCGTACTATCTGGATTTATTATTACCTATAACTATCTAGACGAATTTGAGTCAAAGCCCTTACATAATGTTCCGAAGTACCTTTGGGCAAGATTCTCCAGAGTTTACCCGCTGTATATATTGACTATGCTTTTTGTGTGGTTGCAGAAAGATGCAGCAACCCCAATAACGATTTATCTGTTTGCAGCGCAAGCCTGGCACCCAGACGCTAGCGTAATAGGAGGTCTTAACAGTCCTGCTTGGAGTATCAGCGTAGAGGCTTTTTTATACCTATGTTTCCCAGTTCTAATTCCCGTATTTATGCGAATTGGTGTTAACCAGCCTGGTATTAAAATGCTGGTTGCAGCACTTCTCGTCGTTGCCCTTCAGTTAACGTTGGCCGGGTACTTGGCGCTACCTCCAAGGCATGGCTTACCTTTTACAGATCCCGATTCCGCACATCGATGGCTTTACAACTTTCCGCTTACGAGGGTGCTGGATTTCATCCTCGGAATTTTTGCTGCCACCTATTACTGCAGGAGTAAAAAAGAAAAACATGATGGAAAATATTGGAGTTGCGTTTGCTACGGCTCAATAATTGCAATTATCACTCTAATGGCATCAAAGGCCAACTATCTATCTTCATTCAGCTGGGATGCATCGTATGCAGCGTTATTTACCCTACTTATACTTGCTATCGCCAAAACAAGCTCAAGTCTTCTGAGCAAGTTTCTATCAGTAAAACCAATTATTTTGTTAGGTGAGGCTTCGTTCGCGTTCTACTTAATACACATTATAGCGCTCCCTTTATTCGCTGCGAATGTCCACAGATCATTGGCCACTGGAGTAGCATTTGAACTTATGTTTTTGGGGTTGATTATCACGATGTCAATCGGGCTGCATTTAACTGTAGAAAAACCATGCAGGCGGTGGTTGATGAAATTAGTGAAAGTCCGCCATACTCAGCAAACTTCCACTGCGAAAGCACATTAACTAAAAGTACAAATCAACAGCCGGCGATAATAGTGAAACTGGCGTTACCACTATATGTCGGCAGCTTAAAAAGTCCAGCTATGCGATTGTTTACGGTAACAGGTTCTACTTCCTTGGCGTTACCCATCTAGTGGTCAGTGCGTCACTACAACATTTCGGCTTGTTCGATAAGACTAGAGGGATATTTCACAGCGAGAGCATCAAATAAATATCCGCATGCTTGATCACTCAGTTTAGTGTCTGCGCGGTTTGGACCTAAACTACAGCACTTGGTGCTAGTCCTTAATAAAACGGCACAGCACTGGGTACAACGCTTTGGTGATACATTGAATTTTTTGAGCGCACGTGTTATGCACTCAACAGCGAGTGATATACATCGCTGTAAGACTTAACCATATCATCGGCCTTGAAATTCTCTTCATATCGCTTTAGAGCATTCCTGCCCATTTGGGCTGCGCCCAATGGGTCATCCCACAATTTCTTCATAGCGCTTGCGAGAGATGCACTATCTCCAGGGAGTGCCACACAGCCCGTTTCACCCTCGATATTGATGTACGTCGTACCCGTTCCAATTTCACAGGAGATGAGCGGTTTCCCATACATCGCCCCTTCCAGCAGGGTAATTCCAAAGGCTTCGGATCTGAGGTGAGAGGGAAATACCAAAGCGAAACAAAGACTCATTAGTGCAGACTTGTCACTGTCAGGCAGGGCACCAACAAATAAGACATTAGTCAGGTTCGCATCCTTAGCCTTCTGTTTTAGCGCCATTTCCATGGGCCCTTTTCCCATGATCACGATAGGCAACTTTGTCTGCTGAGCAGCTTCCAGAAGAAAATCAAGGCCCTTGTAGTAACGAAGCGCCCCAACGAACAGGAAAAAACGCTCACCCAATGTCTCACGCCAATGAGTGATTGTTGCATCAGTCACCTCAGGGTATGTATTGCGGTCTATACCGATCGGGATGACTTTAACCTTTTCTACGTACTTGCCTAGTGTCTCGCTGCTTGCAACATAGTTAGGTGAGGAAGCAACTATTACATCTACATTTCGAAGAAATGCATGTAAAAGCGGATTATAGAATCGAAGCAGCGTCTGCTGTTTCACAATATCCGAGTGATACGTGAGAACGGTCGGCTTCTTCGCTCTGGATAGAAAGTGCACCATATCCATAAATGGCCATGGAAAATGGTAATGGATAATATCGGCTTGCTTTGCGAGTTCTATGAAGTCCTTGATCGCTCCGATTGAGAAGCCAGTGGAGGCGATCTGAAAGTTCTCATATGACCGATGGGTAATATGGTGTCCGAGCCGTTCGTTGCGCATTGCGCCACGGGGACTGAGGTACAGGACTTCGGACTCTATACCGTGCTGTATTCCCCCCTCAGCGAGCTGAAAAATAACCTGCTCTATACCACCCATAGTGTCAGGGTAGTAAGTCTTGAAAAAATGCAGGATTTTCAATGTGTACGCCCCAAAAACTTCGCGGGAACTCCCACGTAGGTCCCCGCCTCTTCCAGATTGCGATGAGCACACGCCCCCGCGCCCAGCATGACATCGTCTGCCACCTGCAACCCGTCGATCACCGTTGAGCCAGCGCCAAGGAAGCAGCGATCGCCGACACGACTCCGACCAGCAACTACAGCGCCAACCGAAATGTGGTTGTAATCACCCACTACGCACTCATGCTCGACAATTGCACCGGTATTGATAATACAGCCACGTCCGACGGATGCCATCGGCCCCACATGCGCGTGATGAGCAATAAACGTCCCTTCAGCGATTTGGGCTCCGATGCCTATGGTGGCGTGAGGAGAGATAAGTGTCGCTAAAGGCCATCCCTGCTGAATGACCCATTCGCACTGCTCTATTCTCTTTTTGTTGTCGCCAGCTGCGGAAATAACTGACCAATCCTCGGGCAGCTCAAAATCCACGGACGCTTTCACTGGAAACGAAAAAAACGATTCATCTGGTCTGGCGTTGGCGTCGATAAAGCACAACTGCGTGATACCCGATGCAAGTGCGACGTCAGCCACGCTCCGGGCATGCCCGCCAAACCCTAGAATCAACAGCCCAGTGATTGACGTCATACATTGACCTCCGAAGGGTTACCGCCGCCCGCAGAAATAGATTCTAGAACCGTGATGTGCTCATTCACAACATCCGTCCAGGTACGCTGAATCAAGCTCTGATAGATATTCTTCTGCAGTGTAAGAAGCTCTTCTCGATGAGAAAGCGCCCATTCAATCCGACGAGCCATATCTTCCCAATCAAACGGGTCAAAAAACGTCGTATCCTGAAGTTCTGGCTGATTAAGTATTTCCTCAGTAACCGCGATTCGAGCCATGACCACCGGAGTGTTTACAGACAAAGCCTCGGTGAAGGTGAACGGGCAACCCCCTTCGCTCAAACTAGGATTTACTGCGAGATCCGCCAATTTATAACAAGCGGCAAGCTCCTGCACCGTCAAACCGTGCAAGCATAAAACGTCGTTTTCCAAGCCGTGTTCGGCAATGAATTTCTGGACGGACGGGTAACGCTCAGGATCACCAGTCAAAATCAGTTTGTGACTGACGTATTTTTTCCTTAAAAGAAATTCGTACGTGCGCAACAACATCAAAAGATTTTTGTTGGGTCTAAACTGGCTGGCGTAAAATATAAACTTGAACGAGGTATTTGCGAAACCGATCGTATAGTTCTTATTAGAAGATTTACGCATCGCACTAGCGAGAAGTAATTGTGAATAGTGGAGAGACGTGGCCCCCAGATCCGCAAAACCTCGCGTAGTGACCCACTGGTTCAGCATATTTGGCGCATGGTGGATCACCGATACATTAGAAGCTCGGATCGAATACTGTTCGACCAATGTTTCCCACTTGATCGCGTTGCTATAGGTAACGTAGTGCTGCCCGGTCTGGATCGACCGGCGAACATCCTCATAGGTCTGCAGAAAGCGTTCGCCTCCCACACTTGAGAACCCTACAGGGAAATCCGATAGCACTACATCGGGTACACACATCAGACGTGGGCGATCTATTTTATTGAAGGCTGGCCAAAAAGCAGTGGGACTGTACCAAGCTTTCACATCAGTCAGGTTATCAATCAAGTGAAGCATCCGTTCTGACTCAATACGCTCCATACGCTTATAAAGTCGAAAAATGAAAGCATCGTCCTTCGGCTGCCCGACAGCTACTCGTGCGCGTGATAAATGGCGCAGGAATGGTCGTGTCAGTCGTTTAAAAACGAACCTGAGCTTTATGAAGAAAAGAACAATCAACGCCAAGATAATGATTGGGCTAACCAGCAGCGCAAAGCTCGCAAGAAAAAGCCCTTCTATAAACAGCAACGCCACGCCCGAATAAGAATTGGTCGTGACTAACTGCTGCTCAACGTGATCAACGGCAGCTGTTTTAATCGCTGAGAACCCATTTGAAAGTCTTTTGAGTATTCCTGGCTTCCGCTTTCGCTTCTTTCTGGCGATGTAGGCTTCATAGACGCGCAGCACCATCGGCTTTTTGGAGGGAGAAACTAATTCAAAGCGCTCTTTAGACACCCCTTCACTGCGAAATAGGTCTTCAAGCCCTTCTTTTGACCAACTCGGGCATACCAGTACAAAGCGAACATCTTTCCTGTCCTCTGCTCCTTTCAGAAAGGCAGCGAGGTATCTACCCAGTCCTTCATGACGCAGATCCAAGCCCGGCGCGTAGGCCAGGTAGATTCCATATTTATTTATAGACACTCTCGTATGACTCCCCAATATTGTGCCGCCAACTTCTCAACGCCTTGTTCTGCCAATACCTCAGGCGGTGGAAGCAGGGCCTTCTTGGACAAGTAAGTCAGTTCCATCTCTTTTAGCTTGTGTGCCATCTCTTTATAGTCGGAGGCATTCATCCACGACAACTGCAGTGAAAACTGTACATCCATCTCCTGCATAGCCGGATAATTGCTACTCAACGACGGCACCCCCAAGCTAGCGGCTTCAACAACGCTAAAAGAACCGTTGTCAATTTTACCTGCATGCCATAAAAATGTTGCATTCGCCAAAGTACCGCGATAGGCAAGCTCAGGGAGTTCGCCAAGCCATTGAACTTTTTCTCTTAAGGCGCTGCTTGCATTAACGAGAGCAGATAAAGACTTAAGATGCGGCGCAGCATCCGTCAGCAAGTTATCAGTATTCACTCCCGTAACATAACAGCACAATTGTCCTCCCAAAACCTCATAATAGTACTTTAGAGCTTTTAGAGCATTAACATGATTCTTGTGCGCAGCGGCATTAGTTGTCCACAGAAAATATGGCTGTTCGGGCGCCGACACTATCCCAAGTTCAACTTTAGAGAAATCCGGAGCGAGCATAGGTACTTTAGCGATCCGATTTACTTCAACGCCGGCATATTGAATGGCGTCCTGTTTCGTAAATTCAGTCGTCACAAGAAGCTTCTGAGCTCTGCGCACGGCACTAATAAAATGCTCATCTCCCTTTTTGGACAGTACCTTCTCATACCGTTGAAGGTAGTCATAGACCATGAATATGCATGGCCGCAGAGGCACCAGGGGGGCCTGCACACGATCAGAGACTATGATCCACGCATCGCAGTCCAAAAGCTGCTTGATACCATCATCAGGGACAACATATCTTACGGAGTCGGGCTCCCAGCCGTCGTGCCCTGCGTACCGCATGGCCCTCCGTGCAGTTTGCGCATCGAGGGTTTTCCAGTGAAAAGTCCGATGCTGGACTCTCTCATCCATATCGGGAAAATCTTCCGAGTCCTCGTCAGCAGACTTCAAATGCAAGAGGACGACGTCGACATCTTCTCCCCATTGCCTGCTTCCTTCATGCAATGCTTGCGCTAATAGCTGAGCTCCTCGCAGGCTCCCGCCTCGATATTCAATGGGGACTACCACCGCAATTTTCTTGCGTTTTACTGGCCGCTGGCTTTGCTCCAAGCGGCTAACTTCCAACTCTTGCAAGATTTCTTTGAAACTGCTTATCCAAGCTGCTTCACAGTTCTCTGCACGCATGGGCTCCAGCAGCACTGCCTGACTTCTACGTACTCGCTCAATAAACTTCGTGTCATCATTCAAGATGCGGCGAATTTTCTCTCTCGCTTCTTTGACAGACTCACATCGACCAGGAAGGGTCGTTCCCCCCATGCGATCAAGGATGCCGCCACTCATAAAGATTAGTGGCATACCGACACGAATGGCTTCGTAGGGATGATAATGAATATGGTTGGGTTCGCTTGAATGATAAAACATCACTCGCGACTCCCTCATATTACGTTCATGCTCTTCGTGAGTGACAAATCCCAACACATTCGGATCATTCACTTCTATCGGCTGAGAACCGCCAATTTTGTACGGCAATCCTTGCATATTGAAAATAAAATCTTCGTATACTTGTTTATAGTAACTACTAAAACCAATATCCGGACACACGAAAAAAATGTGCTTCTGCTTGCCGTTCCAGATGTCATTGATCGCGCAGTTGTTCAGGCCCAGCGGTAAAAATGCCTTTCGCTTTTGCAGGTACATGGATTCAGAGTCGGCAAGATGCTCATACGCGATCCCCAACCACAAACGCCGTCCAAGTTTCTTGACTGACTGCGTACCTAGCGTCAAGACCTTCACGACTTCTGAATAACTTAGCGTTTTATCCAGCCCATAAGCGCGCCAAATAGCCGCACCGGTGAATGATCGTGACACCTCATTCATGAAGCCTTTTGAGTGGCAGATAAAAAAACATACATCAAAGTATCTATTGGCTATCTCCCAGGCTTCTTTCGACGGAGACACATACCAGTTCTGCTGATTTAGTACTTCTAGATCCTCAGCCGGAATAGTAAGGTTCGCATCTTCCGAATGATCTATGCTTGCCGAACGAAAACCGATCTCCTGTGGAAATGACTTTGGCAGAAAGAATTCTTTTATACCCAAGGACTTGAGCATTTCAAGCTCGAATTTACGAGCCGCACCATGGTTCAGCAGCCACATCACACGAAAAGGTTTAGTTTGCATCAGCAAGTCCATTTATCTTCTTGTATTCGGCAATAGCGTCTGTTATTTCACCGTCGAACAACAACTCACCATGATGAAATACCAGACCTCGGGTGCAGATGGATTGCAAAGCACCGAAGTCATGAGAGGCCAGAACAAGTATTTCAGCCTTTTCGATCAGACTAGTAATGCGTATTTTGGCTTTTGCCATAAAGTTGGCATCGCCCGCACCAATAACCTCATCCAACAACAAAATGTCACCACCAACGGTGGTTGATATAGCAAAAGCGAGTCGTACTTGCATACCTGCAGAGTACGTTTTGATCGGGTAATCAATAAACTCGCCCAGATCGGCAAACGCTACAATTTCATCGATCTTATCTCGCATAAACTTAGGAGACAGACCAAGCAGCAGTCCACGGTAGAGAATATTCTCGCGTCCCGTCGCGTCTGGCTCGAAGCCCAAACTCAAGTCGAACAGAGAGCGAACCTGACCTTGTACCACCAGCTCACCGCTGGAAATTGGATAAAGGCCGGCAACAGTCTTGAGGAATGTGCTCTTACCCGCGCCATTGTGCCCAAGAAGCCCTACGCGCTCACCGCTGACAATTTTAACATTTATGTTCTTGAGCGCGTGGATATCGGCCACATGATTATTGGTTTCTTTTTTTGAAAAGACATTGGCCATCAATGACTTTAATGAACGTTCTTTATATGCCGCAGCTGCGTAATGAAGGTTTACGTTCTTTACATTGATCTGGTTGATTTTATTCGTGCTCATAGGTAAAAAATCACCTTCCGCTCTGCTTTATAACCAACATACATCGCGATTAGACCAAAGAACAAAGCAGTGCCTAAACTGAAAGCGTAGTTGGCAAGAGTGGGCCACTCCCCTTGCAGTAGTGGAGCTCTAAACAACTGTAGAATGTGATAGATCGGATTGTAATCTACCAATGCATGCAATCCACCGTTTTGAAACATTTTCGCTTCAAAGTATACCGGAGACACAAACCATAATGATTGCATCACAAGCCCCAGCGCGTGGGGAACGTCACGAAAGCGGGTACTGATGTAGGATAAAAGTGTCGATACAGGCCAGGCTATCAACGCGACAACAGGGAATATCGTTAGCGTCGCCAACCAACTCCACCCAAAATTCTGAGGCATCATGATCGCCACCCAAAGATAGAGTGAGACGCTGGCCAGCATAAGCACGATCGAACTACCGAGAACTGTTCGCAAGGTATAAATTGCCAGGGGGTGATTACATTGTTTAATGTAGGCATCCGCCTGAACGAAAGATAAGGAGCCACCAATTGTATTAGCGGAAATGAACTCCCAAACGACTATCCCTGAGAGAACATAAGGCGCGTAGGTTAATACATCGGTGTTGAACAGCTTGCTAAATACCAGCGTCAGGAGCACGGTCATACCCAATGGCTGGATAATTGACCATGTCACGCCAAAAAAAGACCTGCGCCAGCGGGACCGCAAATCAGCTAAAGCAAGATGCACCCAAAAGTATCGAGCAGCCCAAACGCGAGAAAAATACGAAAACATTACTTCCCCTGAATAATTAAATTCGAAAGCCTGGACATTATTCGTCCTCTTTGAATTTTATGAGAATTGAGGCTGTCGCCAGCCTCAATCCCAACGCAACATCAGCTGGCAAAGTAAGATCGAATTTCTTCTACTACTTGCTGCACCTGCTCGCGGCTCAGCGTCGGATAACTCGGAAGGTTCATCCCTCGCGAGCTGAGGTCCTGCGCTACCGGAAAGGTTTCTTCCGTCTTGCAATGCGGCATGTTGTGAGCGGGAGCAAACAGAGGACGTGTCTCAATGCCCTTGTTTTTCAAATGATCACGCAATGCCTGACGCCGGCTCGGATCATCCAACAGCACCGAGCACATCCAGTAGGAGTGACGAGTACCTGGCTGCTCTGCATGCATCTGCAGCGGAAGCCCTTCGAGCGCTTCGCGATACCAGTCCGCAACCTGCCGCTTAAGGGTGATGATCTCGTCTGCACGTTCCAACTGGGCTAGACCAATGGCAGCGCAGATATTGGTCATCCGATAGTTGAATGCCAACTCGTCATGCCAGTATTCGCGAGTCTTGGACACGCCTTGGCTTTTGAGATGACAGGCTCTTTCGTGGATGTCCTTGTTTTTGGACACCACCATTCCACCCTCACCGGTAGTAATGGTCTTGTTTCCAAAAAAGCTGAACGTTGCGACATCACCAAAAGTCCCTACATGCTGACCTTTGTACAGAGAGCCAAAGGCTTCTGCGCAGTCTTCGATCAGCAGCAGATTGTGCTCTTTACACAGAGCAACGACTTCATCCATGTCACACGCAAGGCCGTACAGATGCACGACCATAACGGCTTTGGTGTTGGGCGTAATGCGGCTGCGGATGTCTGGAACGCTGACGTTCCAGGTATCAGCCAGGGATTCAGCGTATACGACGCTGGCTCCGGTTTGCATGATGGTGTTGACGGACGCCACGTAAGTGAGCGTTGGGACAATCACCTCATCGCCAGGCCCAAGCCCCAAAGCAGCCATTGCCAGGTGCAGGGCAACCGTGCCATTGCTCACTGTGGTCGCATGTTCCGCACCGATGTATCGGGCAAACTCGCTCTCAAAGCGGGAAATAAATTCTCCGCGAGAGGAAATCCAGGTCGAATCAAGACACTGGTTTACATATTCCTTTTCGCGTCCGCCCAGAAAGGGCTGATATACCGGTATCATGCCAGCCCCCTCTTATTCTTGACCTTTGAAGTATTTGTAGCCGTGAGCCTGGACCAGTTGGTCGCGTTCGGCTTCACGCATGTCTTCACGCATCATTTCTTCTACCAGCTCGGCGAAGGAAGTAGCCGGTACCCAGCCCAATTTGGCTTTGGCTTTACTAGGGTCACCCAGCAGGGTCTCAACTTCGGCTGGACGGAAATAACGTGGGTCGACGGCAACGATGCATTTGTTGGTTGCGACGTCGTAACCTTTCTCCTCTACGCCCGTGCCTTCCCAACGAATCTTGATATCGATTTCGTTCGCCGCGAGCTCAACAAATTGCCGAACGGAGTATTGAACACCGGTCGCGATCACAAAATCTTCTGGTGTTTCTTGTTGCAGCATGAGCCATTGCATTTCCACGTAATCACGGGCATGACCCCAGTCACGCAGGGCGTCCATATTGCCGAGGTACAGGCAATCTTGCAGATCCAGCTTGATACGTGCCAGGGCGCGGGTGATCTTGCGGGTTACGAAGGTTTCACCGCGGATCGGCGATTCATGGTTAAAGAGAATACCGTTGCAGGCATACATGCCATAAGACTCACGGTAGTTCACTGTAATCCAGTAGGCGTACAACTTGGCGACGGCATATGGGGAGCGCGGATAGAAAGGCGTGGTTTCTTTCTGTGGGATTTCCTGAACCAGACCGTATAGTTCCGATGTGGATGCCTGATAGAACTTGGTCTTTTTCTCGAGCCCTGCGATGCGGATTGCTTCAAGAATACGTAGTGTACCCATAGCATCAGTATCAGCAGTATATTCTGGTGCTTCGAAGGAAACGCCAACGTGGCTTTGAGCCGCCAGGTTGTAGATTTCGTCCGGTTGTATTTCCTGCACGATACGAATCAGGCTGCTCGAATCGGTCAGGTCTCCGTAATGCAGCTTAAGATCATAGCCTTGATTGTGCGGGTCGTGGTAGAGATGATCAATACGATGAGTATTGAACAGAGAGCTACGGCGCTTGATACCGTGTACCGAATAACCTTTTTTAAGCAGGAACTCAGCAAGGTAAGCACCATCCTGACCAGTAATACCCGTAATCAACGCTACTTTCTTGTCGCTCATTTTCTCACCAATTTAAATTAATCAATCGAACAGTAAGTCTCTATCAGAGAGCCAACTTTTTGCTGCCCCTCACCTTCTGTCTGGAAGTGAGACTCGTTTTTGTCATTCCATATATCTACTGTTCAGCAGTTCCTCAATTTCTTTAACTTTCAGCGCTACCAGCGCTGGGTCCCTTCTACTTTCTACATTCAACCTCAACAAAGGCTCTGTGTTTGAACCTCGGAGATTAAATCGCCAGTCGGGAAACTCCAGACTGACTCCATCGGTTTGATCAAGGTGCGGCCCTTGAGGTAAATAATGTGCCAGGACCTCTTCCAACGCCGCTGATACATCGTTCACCCGATAGTTGATTTCGCCACTGCATGGATAGGCGGCAATGCGCTCATCAACGAGCTGGGCTAAATTTTTACCGGACGCGGACATCAGTGCGGTCACCAACAACCAGGGAATCATGCCGCTGTCGCAATAGGCGAAATCCCGGAAATAATGGTGAGCACTCATCTCACCGCCGTAGATCGCATTCTCCAGTCGCATGCGCTCCTTGATAAAGGCGTGCCCGGTCTTGCATTGTACTGAAACACCGCCCGCCAATCGAACCTGATCGATGGTGTTCCAAGTCAACCTTGGGTCATGGATGATCTTCGAGCCAGGGTTCTTCTTGAGCAGCATTTCCGCCAGCAGGCCAACCAGGTAATAGCCTTCGATGAAGCGGCCTTCTTGGTCGAAAAAGAAACAGCGATCGAAGTCACCATCCCACGCAATCGCTAAATCGCAGCCGTTTGCCAACAACGCTTGCCGTGTCAGCGTGCGGTTCTCTGGAAGAAGCGGATTAGGTACGCCGTTGGGAAAGTGGCCATCGGGCTCGGCATTTATGACCACCCATTCGAACGGCAACTTTTTGATCAATTGCTGCAACACAGGCCCTGCAGCACCATTGCCCGGATCGGCAAGGATTTTTAGCGGTTTGAGATCCGCCACATTGACATAACTGAGAAGGTGCTCGATGTAGGCCGTTTTATTCAGTTCGAATCGAACTGCGCCCGGCGTTACGGCCAACGCGCCTAAATCACCACTTTCCACGCGGTCACGTATGGCATTGAGGCCAGTATCACCACTGATAGGACGAGATTCAGACTTTACTAGCTTCATCCCGTTGTAACCCTTGGGATTATGACTTGCGGTAATCATTATTCCGCCGTCCGCCTTGAAAGCACTTGTGGCAAAGTAGACCTCTTCGGTGCCGCACAAGCCGATATCGATGACGTTGGCACCGGCCTCGAGCAATCCACGTGTCGTCGCCTCTGCCAGCATCGGGCTTTCAAGCCGCATATCTCGCCCAAGCACAATGTTTTTGCCCTGCAACTCGGCAGCCATGGCCCGGCCTATCCGGTAAGCAACATCTTCATTGAGATCGGACGGCACTTGGCCACGAATATCATAGGCTTTGAAACACTTTGTTTTGATCGGGGTATTCATACCGCTCTCTTGCTGAGGTATGTGGACGTGAGGCCAGGGGTGGCTGCCCTGCCCGCTTGTGAGGATGACAATGCATCAGGGCCGGCTAAATGCAAAAAAGTCTGGTCGGTGGAAACCGCACCGACCTGACTTATTTTGCCAAATGGTTATTACTTATCGGCACGGCCGTAATTATCGTCGAAGCGAACGATATCATCCTCACCCAGATAGTCACCGCTTTGCACTTCAATCAACACCAAGTCGATGACCCCTGGATTGCTCAAACGGTGTTGATGGCCAGCACGAATAAAGGTCGACTCGTTGGTGTTCAACATCAGTTCTTGCTGGTCGTTGACCACCACTGCCATCCCGCTGACGACAATCCAGTGTTCGCTTCGGTGGTGATGCATCTGCAGCGACAGAGAAGCCTTGGGTTTCACCACAATGCGCTTGATTTTGAAGCGCTCGCCATTTTCCAGTGTCGTGTAAGTGCCCCAAGGGCGGTGCACAGTACGGTGGAGCAAATGAACCGTGTGACTGCAGGCCTTGAGCTGGTTGACGATATGTTTCACGTCTTGGGCGTGGTCCTTGTGGGCAATCATCACCGCATCAGGGGTGTCGATTACCAGCAAGTCTTCAACGCCGACCAATGCCGTCAGCCGACCATCACTGTTCACATAGTTGTTACGAGAGTTGTGGGACAACACCTCGCCTTCAAAGCGGTTGCCGTTTTCATCGGGCTCGGTCAGTTCACTGACAGCGTTCCAGGAACCGATGTCACTCCACCCGATATCACAGGGGATAGTGGCTACTTTGGAGGAACGCTCCATCAAGGCGTAATCGATGGAGATATCCGGAACCTCGGCGAACGCTTCAGCATCGAGTGCCAGACAACGGAATTTGGTCGACGAGGTGAGGCGTGATTTCTCAATAGTCTTGCTGACCGCCTCTACGACGTCTGGTGCGTGCTGGCGAAGCTCTTCGAGGACAGAGCCCACTCGGAAGCAGAACATTCCTGAGTTCCAGTAGTAGTTGCCTGCACTGACATAACCTTGAGCAGTTTCAAGGTCAGGCTTTTCGACGAAACGCGCGACCTTCAGCCCCCCCTTCAATGGGGCAGTTTTTTGCGCTTCTATATAGCCAAATCCGGTTTCAGGATAAGTCGGCTGAATGCCAAAGGTCACCAGCCAACCATCGGCCGCCAGCGCCATGGCACTAGTCACTGCCGCGCCAAAGGCCTTTTCGTCTTTGATCAGATGGTCTGCGGCCAGCACCAGCATTTGTGCGTCATGGCCATGCGTGGCCTCCAACTGAAGCGCGGCGGCGGCAACGGCAGCAGCCGTATTACGACCGAAAGGTTCCAGGATAAAACCCTGCGGATGCTTGGCTGTATTGACTGCGCCGTATTCATCTTCGGTCTTGAACAGGAGTTCGCGATTGGTCACCGTCAAAACTTCCACAACACCTTCCAGGCGCGACGCCCGAAGGAAGGTCTTCTGGATTAAATTCTGGCCATCAGGCAGATCCATGAACGGCTTTGGGTGCGCTTCTCGAGAAACAGGCCACAACCGGCTGCCCACTCCGCCAGACAAAATTACGGGAATCAGTTCCATGCTCTAAATCCTTAATCCCCTTCTGGCAGATTGTATCCAGAAAGTGGGCTCAGTTATGTTTCCAGTCATTCCTGCATCGCAATCGATGCAAAATGTTGCTCAAAGCGACCGCTAGAGTGACAGCTCAACTTCGATCCAAACCCATCGGACTTACCCTTACGCGCTTCTCTGACTGAACCGCTCGACCGCTTATCGGATGTTTCATCTTGCCCCCTCTTCTATTGGAGGCAATCACTACAAAGAAGTCTTCCATAGAAAGGAAAAGCGGAGCAATTGAGATCGAAATGCAATGTTGAACGAGATCAGATAATTCGTCCCGCCATTCTACAGGTAGTGCCGGGAATTAATAACTGATGCGCCGACCGGAGATAAAAAATCATTTGAAAAACAAACACGTGCATGCCATCAAAATAACATCAACCTCCAGTGCCGACCAGAATCTCAACGGCCTTGCGTCTCCAGGAGTTTCTCCAGATATTGACCATACCCAGTCTTTCCGAGGCGCGCGGCCTGAGCTGACAATTCAGCTGCAGAAATCCACCCACTGTTGTAAGCAATCTCTTCCAGACAAGCGACCTTCAAGCCTTGGCGCTTCTCGATGGTATGCACAAAGTGGCTGGCCTCAAGTAGCGAATCGTGAGTACCGGTATCCAGCCAAGCGAAGCCGCGTCCAAGCATTTCGACTTTCAGGGACTTCTGTTCCAGGTAAACACGGTTTATGTCCGTGATTTCCAACTCGCCGCGTGCGGACGGCTTGATGTTCTTGGCGATCTCGACGACCTGATTGTCGTAGAAGTACAAACCAGTCACCGCATAGTTGGATTTGGGATCCTGCGGTTTTTCTTCGATGCTCAGCACCTGACCGTTTGCATCAAACTCCACGACACCAAAACGTTCCGGATCAGACACGTGATAACCAAAGATGGTTGCACCCTGAACCTGTCTGCCAGCGGACCGCAGATGCTCCGTAATCTGACCATAGAAAATATTATCACCCAGGATCAGGCAGCAAGGATCTTCGCCAATGAACTCTTCGCCGATAATGAAGGCTTGTGCCAGGCCGTCAGGGCTAGGCTGCTCGGCATAAGTCAGCTCGATACCGTAAAGGCTGCCATCCCCCAGCAACTTGCGGAAATTCGGCAGATCATCGGGCGTGGAGATGATCAGAATTTCACGTATGCCTGCGAGCATCAGCACTGACAAAGGATAAAAAATCATCGGCTTGTCATAAATCGGCAACATCTGCTTGGACACACCGATGGTCAATGGGTGCAGACGCGTGCCCGAGCCGCCAGCGAGGATGATGCCTTTGCGATTTGTCGAGGTCATTTATTCAGAACTTCCCTAAGCATTCGGGTTACGCCACTTTGCCAATCCGGCAAGTGTAGAGAAAAATTGTCTCGCAGCTTCTGAGTATTCAAACGCGAGTTCAGAGGGCGACATGCGGGCGTGGGATAAGCTGTCGTTGCGACAGGGTTGATCTCCGTTACAGCGAGCTGCTCGCCATTAGCCCGGGCGAAACCGATCACATAGCTGGCATAACCGTGCCAGGACACCTCGCCACTCGCAGCGAGGTGATAAAGGCCTGCGAGTTCAGGATGCTGCAGGACTTGCCGAATGGCCAACGCTGTCACATCAGCGATCAGATCTGCACCAGTAGGTGCACCGATCTGGTCCGCGATAACGTTCAGGGTTTCGCGATCCTTAGCCAGACGCAACATAGTCTTGGCGAAGCAGTTACCCCGAGCGCCATAACCCCAACTGGTGCGGAAGATCAAATGCTTGCAACCAGACGCCGTAATCGCCTCCTCGCCAGCCAATTTACTGACCCCGTAGTGATTTACCGGGTCGACTGCATCCAACTCTTGCCATGGTGTTGAACCTCGACCGCTGAAGACGTAGTCGGTCGAGTAGTGAATCAGCCAAGCGTCCAGAGTCGCGGCCTCTTCGGCCAGGACTTGAACTGCTTGAGCGTTTACGAGGTCGGCCAACTCAGGCTCGGACTCAGCTCTATCGACGGCCGTGTAGGCCGCGGCGTTCACAATAACGTTGGGACTGACCTGACGGATCGTCTTACGCAAGGCGTCGAGGTCAGACAGGTCGCCACTTAAACCATTGTCCGCGTGACGATCCAGCGCAATCAACTCACCAAGCGGCGCGAGGGCGCGCTGCAGCTCCCAGCCGACCTGGCCGTTTTTTCCCAGCAGGAGAATTTTCATGCCTTACTCGAACGGTCCGCGTAGTTCTCGTCGATCCACTGTTGGTAGCTGCCGCTCTTAACGTGAGCCACCCATTCAGTGTTGTTAAGGTACCACTCGACCGTTTTGCGAATTCCGGTTTCAAAGGTTTCTTCCGGCGTCCAACCCAGTTCACGCTGGATTTTGCTGGCGTCGATCGCGTAACGCTGATCGTGGCCCGGGCGATCCTGAACGTAAGTGATCAGCCTTGCGTGTGGACGATGAGCGGAGTCTGGACGCAGCTCGTCGAGCAGTGCGCAAAGGGTATGCACCACTTCAATGTTTTGCTTTTCGTTATGACCACCGATGTTGTACGTCTCACCGATAACGCCTTCGGTGACGACTTTGTACAGTGCGCGAGCGTGGTCTTCGACGTAGAGCCAGTCACGGACCTGATTTCCTTTGCCGTAGACCGGCAGTGGCTTGCCTTCCAGAGCATTGAGGATGATCAGCGGGATCAACTTCTCAGGGAAGTGACATGGGCCATAGTTGTTCGAACAGTTGGTCACCAGAGTCGGTAAGCCATAAGTACGGCTCCAGGCGCGAACCAGGTGATCGGAACTCGCCTTGCTGGCGGAGTACGGTGAGCTTGGTTGATACGGCGTGGTTTCGGTGAAGAGATCTTCCGGACCTTCAAGGTCTCCGTAGACTTCATCAGTCGAAATATGGTGGAAGCGGAAGTTGGCTTTACGTGCATCGTCCAGCGCCACCCAATAGTGGCGTGCAGCTTCCAGCAGAGTATAAGTGCCGATGATGTTGGTCTGGATGAACTCAGACGGACCAGAGATCGACCGATCAACGTGGGACTCTGCGGCCAGGTGCATGATTGCATCCGGCTGGTGTTCACGCAGGACACGGTCGACCTGACCGCGGTCGCAGATATCGACGCGCTCGAACACATAACGTGAGTTCTGGCTAACTCCGACCAATGACTCGAGGTTACCGGCATAAGTAAGCTTATCGACGTTAACGACTGAGTCGGTAGTGTTGGAGATGATATGACGGATGACTGCCGAGCCGATAAACCCGGCGCCGCCGGTAACTAGAATTTTCACGCGAAACCATACCCTTGAGATGCTGACAGGGCCGCCAACCGAGCGCTGTCTAATCCATGAATGCAAAAGCCATCAAGTCAGCTGAGGCTCCTGACAGAGTCACTCTGAACCGAGGTGGGAATACGCCACTATCGGGCCAGCGCAGCATTTTACAGCTTAATGAAGGTTTTACTAATGGATATAGACAAGCTGTGGCTAAGGCTTAGTGCGCCTTTTCTCCTTTGTCGGCATCAGACAAGGCGCTTGCGCGAAACTCTAGAAGTACGCCCCAGAAACCAACCCAGAATCGGCCCGATCACCATCCCAATCAGCAGAGCAGCCACCATGACCAGCGATACCGGCAGTTGCGGCCCCGCCCAACCCAGGAACAGCAGGGAAACCGATTGCTGATTCTCGAGAACAAACGCCAGGATCGCCAAAACCAGCAACAGGACGAACACGGCGAGCAGTATGCGCTTGAGGTTACGCATGAGCGGCTCCTTGACTGGCGGCTGTCAAAGCCCTTCCTCCTCTTCTTCGTTCACGCGATCGCGTAGTTCTTTGCCCGGCTTGAAATGCGGCACGAACTTGCCGTCGAGGCTGACGGACTGACCGGTTTTTGGATTGCGACCTACTCGCGGTGCGCGGTAGTGCAGGGAGAAGCTGCCGAAACCACGGATCTCGATACGATCACCGGTGGCCAGGCATTGGGACATTTGTTCGAGCATGGTCTTGATGGCCAGCTCCACATCCTTGGATGAGAGCAGCCCTTGATGGGTGACAATTCGTTCGATCAACTCCGACTTCGTCATATTTTTCCCTTCTTTTTCAAGCAGCTAGATCAGCGCTTCAAAGGTTTTAGCATGCCCGAGTGAATTTGAACAGCCCGAGTTTTGACTTATCTGTGCCATCACCGAGATGCTCGAATACAGGGCACTGGAACAACGATCACGCCCTCAATGTGTCATCTACAGATAACCAGCATGGTGCGCGTCAGCAAGCCGGCAGGATTAAAGCCAAAGGGAAATTCATCCTCATCTTTGGCATCATCGGACCTTGCCACCACCTTGTAGCCCGCCCCCTTGCACTCTTTCGCCGCTCGCTTGTGACACTTTTCCCACCCCATGCCCAGGCCCGAGCAATCAACCTCGATGCCACTGACCCCACGCACCGCGTGAGTCTTTGCACTAGTGGTACAGCCCGCCAATGCCAGTACTGCGATTGCGACAATGAGCTTGTTCATTCGCTTCCTTAGGTCAGGCATCCTGCCCGGCTGTCGTTCGCTTCAGCTAAAGACTAGCTGCAAATAAACGATTGATCCGATTAAAGAAAGAGACAGCTCGTGGCGGCCATTGGTTTCACCGGTGAACGCCATGGGTGAAAGGAATCATCAAGCTCGCCAAATCCCAGGCACAAAAAAGGGCGACCGAAGTCGCCCTTTTTCTATGGTCTGACAGAACTTAGTTCTGTTTTTCCATTTGTGCACGCAACAGGTCGCCCAGAGTGGTAGGACCAGCAGCAGGTTCCGAAGTCGCTGGCTTGTCGCGCAGGCTCTGGATTGCTTCTTTCTCGTCTTCAACGTCTTTCGACTTGATCGAGAGCTGGATTACGCGGCTCTTGCGGTCAACGCTGATGATCTTGGCTTCTACTTCTTCGCCTTCTTTCAGAACGTTGCGCGCGTCTTCAACGCGGTCACGGCTGATTTCGGAGGCTTTCAGAGTCGCTTCGATATCGTCGGCCAGAGTGATGATGGCGCCTTTAGCGTCAACTTCTTTCACGATGCCTTTAACGATTGCGCCTTTGTCGTTCTCTTGAACGTACTCGGAGAACGGATCGCTTTCCAGTTGCTTGATACCCAGGGAGATGCGCTCGCGCTCTGGGTCAACCGACAGGATAACGGTGTCCAGCTCGTCGCCCTTCTTGAAGCGGCGAACGGCTTCTTCGCCCACTTCGTTCCAGGAGATGTCGGACAGGTGAACCAGACCGTCGATGCCGCCGTCCAGACCAATGAAGATACCGAAATCGGTGATCGACTTGATGGTGCCGGAGATTTTATCGCCCTTGTTGAACTGGCCAGAGAAATCTTCCCATGGGTTAGATTTGCACTGCTTGATGCCGAGGGAGATACGACGACGCTCTTCGTCGATGTCCAGAACCATGACTTCCACTTCGTCGCCGACTTGTACGACTTTCGAAGGGTGGATGTTCTTGTTGGTCCAGTCCATTTCGGAAACGTGTACCAGGCCTTCAACGCCTTCTTCCAGCTCAGCGAAGCAGCCGTAGTCGGTCAGGTTGGTTACACGAGCGGTAACGCGAGTGCTTTCTGGGTAACGGGCTTTGATAGCAACCCATGGATCTTCGCCCAGTTGCTTGAGGCCCAGGGAAACACGATTGCGCTCGCGATCGTACTTCAGAACCTTGACATCGATCTCGTCGCCAACGTTGACGATTTCGGAAGGATGCTTGATACGCTTCCAAGCCATGTCGGTAATGTGCAGCAGGCCATCGACGCCACCCAGATCGACGAATGCGCCGTAATCGGTGAGGTTCTTGACGATACCTTTGACTTGTTGGCCTTCCTGCAGGGATTCCAGCAGAGCTTCACGCTCGGCGGAGTTCTCGGCTTCGAGGACGCTGCGACGGGAAACGACAACGTTGTTGCGTTTCTGGTCGAGCTTGATGACCTTGAATTCCAGCTCTTTGCCTTCCAGGTGCGTGGTGTCGCGCACTGGACGAACGTCAACCAGAGAACCTGGCAGGAACGCACGGATGCCGTTAACGTCGACTGTGAAGCCGCCTTTAACCTTACCGTTGATAACGCCCTTGACCACTTCTTCGGCTGCGAAGGCTGCTTCCAGAACAATCCAGCATTCAGCGCGCTTGGCTTTTTCACGGGACAGCTTGGTTTCGCCAAAGCCGTCTTCAACCGAGTCCAGAGCAACGTGAACTTCGTCACCGACGTTGATAGTCAGTTCGCCAGCATCGTTGTAGAACTGCTCAAGCGGGATGAGTGCTTCAGACTTCAGGCCAGCGTGAACGGTTACCCAGCGAGCTTGGTAATCGATATCAACGATAACACCGGTGATGATGGAGCCTGCCTGAAGGTTCAGGGTTTTTAGGCTTTCTTCAAAGAGTTCCGCAAAGCTTTCGCTCATTTTAATTCCTGTTGAATAAGGGCGAAGGATACGCCCAGCTCCACATCCCAGACGACGTGGGTTACGTTCATTTAAAGAAACGACACAGGACTATGACTGGTCCCCTGGGTCGTTTCTTGGTCACCCGGCGATATCGCGAATGGCGATCTCGCTCATGATGCGTTCCAGCACCTGATCGATGGATAATTCCGTGGAATCCAGCTGTATGGCGTCAGCCGCCGGTTTGAGCGGGGCTACCGCTCGCTGGGTGTCACGCTCATCGCGGACACGTATCTCATCTAGCAGACTCGACAGACTAACACCATCGACTTTGCCCTTCAACTGCAAGTATCGACGGCGCGCACGCTCCTCGGCACTGGCAGTGAGGAATATCTTCAGCGGCGCATCCGGGAAAACCACGGTGCCCATGTCGCGACCATCGGCCACCAGGCCCGGCATCTCCTGAAACGCCCGCTGGCGCTGCAATAGAGCGTCGCGCACTGCCGGCAAAGCGGCCACTTGCGAGGCCCAGGCACCCACTTGCTCGTTGCGCAAATCATCAGTGACATCGTCACCTTCGAGGATGATTCGCTGCGGATGCCCTTCTGTCGCTCCGACGAACTGCACGTCCAGGTGAGCGGCCAGCAGCTTCAACGACTCTTCATTGGTCAGATCGACGCCATGATTACGCGCGGCGAACGCCAGCAGACGGTACAGCGCACCGGAATCCAACAGACACCAACCCAGGCGCTTGGCCAGAATCCCGGCGATGGTGCCTTTGCCCGACCCGCTTGGGCCGTCGATGGTGATGACCGGTGGCTTGATAATCACGACTGAGCCTCTTGTGCTACACGGATACCGACCTGCGCGCACAACGCGAGGAAGTTCGGGAACGAGGTCGCGACGTTGGCACAATCATGGATGCGAATCGGCGCAGTGGCTCGCAGCGAAGCCACGCTGAAAGCCATGGCGATCCGGTGGTCGCCGTGACCGTGCACTTCGCCGCCGCCGATCTGGCCGCCGTCGATGATGATGCCATCCGGCGTCGGTTCGCATTTGACGCCAAGCGCCAGCAAGCCATCCGCCATGACCTGGATCCGGTCCGACTCCTTGACCCGCAATTCTTCGGCGCCACGCAGGACGGTCCGCCCTTCGGCGCAGGCGGCAGCCACGAACAGCACCGGGAATTCGTCGATGGCCAGCGGGACCAGCGCTTCGGGAATCTCGATACCTTTGAGTTTAGCTGCACGTACGCGCAAGTCCGCCACCGGCTCGCCGCCGACTTCACGCTGGTTTTCCAGAGTAATGTCAGCGCCCATCAGACGCAGGATATCGATCACGCCAGTACGGGTCGGATTGATGCCGACGTGCTCAAGCACCAGCTCCGAACCTTCGGCGATCGAGGCAGCCACAAGGAAGAACGCCGACGACGAGATATCGCCCGGCACTTCAATGTGGGTTGCGGTCAGTTTGTGGCCGGACTCGACCGACGCCGTCGCGCCGTTGACGGTTACCGGGTAGCCGAAGCCACGCAGCATGCGCTCGGTGTGGTCGCGGGTCGGCGCTGGCTCGGTGACGGTGGTCTTGCCGTCGGCGTACAGACCCGCCAGCAGCAGGCAGGATTTAACCTGGGCACTGGCCATCGGCATGGTGTAAGTCAGGCCTTTGAGCTTGTTGCCACCACGAATGGTCATCGGTGGACGACCTTCAGCGGCGGTCTCGATCACGGCGCCCATTTCACGCAGCGGATTGGCCACGCGATTCATCGGACGCTTGGACAGCGAAGCGTCGCCAGTCAGGGTGCTGTCGAAGTTCTGCGCAGCCAACAGGCCGGACAGCAGGCGCATCGACGTGCCGGAGTTGCCCAGATAGATCGGGCCCGGCGCAGGCTTCAGGCCATGCAGGCCGACGCCGTGGATGGTCACGCGACCGTGGTGCGGACCTTCGATCACCACGCCCATGTCGCGGAAAGCTTGCAGCGTCGCCAGGGCGTCTTCGCCCTCGAGGAAACCTTCCACTTCAGTGATGCCTTCGGCCAGGGAGCCGAGCATGATCGAACGGTGGGAAATCGATTTATCGCCCGGTACACGAATCCGCCCAGTCAGGCGGCCACCAGGTTGTGCCAGGAAAATCAGGTCGTTGGAGTTCATAGCGTCCACATAAGCCCGGCGGGCCAGGATTTTACTGAAATGTTCGCGGGCAACCCGGGCGCGAGTGAATACGCCCAACAATTGGTGCCCATCCCCTGCATCGACCGCGTCGCGCAAGGCGTCGAGGTCGCTGCGAAATGTATCGAGTGTGCGCAGGACAGCTTCGCGGTTGGCGAGGAAGATGTCGTGCCACATGACCGGGTCGCTCCCGGCGATTCTTGTGAAATCGCGGAAACCGCCCGCAGCGTAACGGAAGATCTCAAGGTTTTCATTGCGTTTGGCCAACGAATCGACCAAACCGAACGCCAGCAAGTGCGGCAAGTGGCTGGTCGCCGCCAACACTTCGTCGTGACGCTCGACCTGCATGTGCTCGACATCGGCGCCCAATTCGCGCCACAACCGGTCGACCACTGCCAGGGCTGCCGGATCCGTCTGATCCAGCGGTGTCAGAATCACTTTATGACGACGGAACAGTTCGGCGTTGGAGGCTTCCACCCCGCTCTGCTCGGAACCGGCGATCGGATGCCCGGGTACGAAACGCGATGGCATGCCGCCAAACGCTTCGGTGGCGGCGCGCACGACATTGCCTTTGGCGCTGCCGACGTCGGTCAGAATCGCTTGCCCCAGATCCATGCCGGCCAATCGGCCGAGCATTTTTTCCATGGCGAGGATCGGCACGGCCAGTTGAATCACGTCAGCGCCCTGGCATGCAACGGCCAGGTCTTCTTCACAGCGATCCACCACACCCAACTCAACCGCCAGCTTGCGTGACTGCGGGTCGAGATCGACCCCGACCACTTCGCGGCACAGGCCGCTTTCACGCAAGCCCTTGGCAAACGAACCGCCGATCAACCCCAGACCGACCACCACCAGGCGACCGATCATAGGTTCAGCAGATTGCAGTGCAGTGACATCAACCACGAGCCAGAACCTTGGTCAGCGCCTCAAGGAAGCGACTGTTTTCCGCCGGCAAACCGATGGTGACACGCAGGTGGTTCGGCAGGCCGTAGTTGGCCACCGGACGCACGATCACGCCTTCACGCAGCAAGCCCTGGAACACCGGTGCCGCGACACGACCCAGATCGACGCAGATGAAGTTGCCCTTGGACGGAATCCAGCTCAGCCCCAGTTCGCGGAAACCCGCTTCCAGTTGCTGCATGCCGGATTCGTTCAGGCGACGGCTTTCAGCCAGGTACTCGGCGTCTTGCAGCGCAGCACACGCAGCGGCCAGGGCCAGGCTGTTGACGTTGAACGGCTGGCGCACGCGGTTCAGCACATCCGCCACCACAGCGGTGGACAAGCCATAGCCGACCCGCAGCGCCGCCAAGCCATAGGCCTTGGAGAAGGTGCGCGAAACCAGCAGATTCGGGTACGCCGCGAGATAGTCGAGGCCATCCGGCAGATCGCTGCCTTCGGCGTATTCGATGTAGGCCTCGTCCAGCACGACCAGCACGTGTTCCGGCACGTCCTGCAGGAATTCGTCCAGCGCCTCGGCATCGAACCAGGTCCCGGTCGGGTTGTTCGGGTTGGCGATGAACACCACACGGGTGTCCGCATCGATGGCGGCCAGCATGGCCGACAGGTCATGGCCCCAGTCTTTGGCCGGGATCACTTTGGCCTGAGCGCCGACGGCCTGAGTCACGATCGGGTAGACCGCAAACGCATGCTCGCTGAACACTGCATTCAGGCCCGGCGCCAGGTACGCACGAGCGACCAGTTCCAGAATGTCGTTGGAACCGTTGCCCAGCGTTACCTGGTTCAGCTCGACGCGGCACTGATCGGCCAGCAGGGTCTTGAGCGCAAAACCGTTGCCGTCCGGATAACGGGTCAGCTCGGCCAATTCTTCGCGAATGGCCGCCAAAGCCTTGGGACTGGCACCCAACGGGTTTTCGTTGCTGGCCAGTTTGACGATGCTGGCCGGATCGATGTCCAGCTCGCGCGCCAGTTCGTCCACGGGTTTGCCCGGAACGTAAGGCGAAAGTTGTTGCACGCCCGGCTGTGCCAGAGCGAGGAAATTACCACTCATTTGCTACCGCCCTTAGAGAACTGCTTTCGGGTAGGAACCCAGCACTTTGAGTGCCACTGCTTCCTGACTGATCTTTTCCAGCACACCTTTGACTAGCGGGTCGCGGTGATGGCCGACGAAGTCGATGAAGAACACGTAGGTCCATTTACCGCTGCGCGACGGACGGGTCTCGATCCGCGTCAGGTCGATGCCGTTGTCGTGGAACGGCACCAGTAACTCGTGAAGCGCGCCGGGCTTGTTGCTCATGGAGACGATGATCGAGGTCTTGTCGTCGCCGGTCGGCGGTACTTCCTGGCTGCCGATCATCAGGAATCGCGTGGAGTTATCCGGGCGATCCTCGATTTTCTCGGCCAGACGGGTCAATCCGTACAAGCTGGCAGCCATGTCGCCGGCGATCGCCGCCGAATTCCACTCACCCTTGACCCGCTTGGCCGCTTCGGCGTTGCTGGACACCGCCACGCGCTCGACATTCGGGTAATGAGCGTCCAGCCACTTGCGGCACTGAGCCAGGGACTGGGCGTGGGAATAGATGCGGCTGATGCTGTCAGTCTTGGTGTTTTCACCGACCAGCAGGTGGTGGTGAATGCGCAGCTCGACTTCGCCACAGATCACCATGTCGTGCTCGAGGAAGCTGTCGAGGGTGTGGTTGACCGCGCCTTCGGTGGAGTTTTCCACCGGGACCACGCCAAAGTTCACCGCACCGGCCGCCACTTCGCGGAACACTTCGTCGATCGCCGCCATCGGCTTGCTGATCACGGCGTGACCGAAGTGCTTCATGGCCGCCGCTTGAGTGAAGGTACCTTCAGGACCGAGGTAAGCCACTTTCAGCGGCTGTTCGAGGGCCAGGCACGAGGACATGATTTCGCGGAACAGCCGCGCCATCTCTTCGTTGCCCAGCGGCCCCTGATTGCGCTCCATCACGCGCTTGAGCACCTGAGCTTCGCGCTCAGGACGATAGAACACCGGCACTTCGCCTTCGGCCAGCGAGGCCATCTTTACTCGCGCAACTTCCTGAGCGCAGCGTGCGCGCTCACTGATCAGCTCCAGGACTTTCTCGTCCAGGGCATCAATGCGCAGGCGCAGTGCCTTGAGTTCTTGCTCAGACATTAGCCGTGTTCCTTCTCGAACTCTGCCATGTACGAAACCAGTGCGTTGACCGCAACGATGTCGACGGCGTTATAGATGGAGGCACGCATGCCGCCCACGGAACGGTGACCCTTGAGGTTCAACAGGCCACGCTCTTCGGCACCGGCCAGGAACGGCTTGTCGAGACGGTCGTCAGCCAGGCGGAACGGCACGTTCATCCACGAGCGATCGGACTTGTTGATCGGGTTGCTGTACAAGCCGCTGGCGTCGATGAAGTCATACAGCGTGCGCTGTTTCACTTCATTGAGTTTGCCGATGACTTCGACACCACCCTGCTCTTTCAGCCACTCGAATACCAGACCGGACAAGTACCAGGCCAGGGTTGGCGGCGTGTTGTACATCGAGCCGTTATCGGCCGCGACCTTGTAGTTGAGCATGGTCGGGCACAGGGAACGGGCGTGTCCCAGCAAGTCTTCGCGAACGATGTTCACAACGAGACCACTTGGGCCGATGTTTTTCTGGGCGCCGGCGTAGATCATGCCGAAACGTGAAACATCCAACGGACGCGACAGGATGTCCGAAGACATATCGGCCACCAGCGGAACGTCACCGGTTTCCGGAATCCACTGGAACTCCAGGCCGCCGATGGTTTCGTTCGGCGCGTAGTGAACGTAGGCCGCGTCTTTCGACAGCGTCCATTCGTTCTGGCCGGGAATAGCGAAATAGTCGTAAGGCTTGGCGGTGGCGGCAACGTTGACGTGGCCGTAGCGCGAAGCTTCTTCGATGGCTTTCTGCGACCAGATACCGGTGTCGATATAGTCGGCGGTGCCGCTTTCCGGCAACAGGTTCAGAGGAATCTGAGCAAATTGCTGGCTCGCGCCACCTTGCAGAAACAGCACTTTATAGTTCGAGGGGATATTCAGCAGATCACGCAGATCCTGCTCGGCCTTGGTGGCAATGGACACGAACTCATCACTGCGATGGCTCATTTCCATGACCGACAGGCCCTTGCCGTGCCAATCAAGGAGTTCACCCTGGGCGCGCTGCAGGACAGCTTCGGGAAGTGCCGCAGGACCGGCACAGAAGTTATAGGCTCTCTTGCTCACATCCAATCTCGCTCTGATTTGGTGGATCGTACAAACATCTCAGTCGACACAGATCCAATGTGGGAGCGGCTTGCTCGCGAAAGCGGTGTTGCAGGCGACATCTGTGCTCAATGTCAGTCCGTCTTCGCGAGCAAGCCCGCTCCCACACTGAATCTCCATGGGTGTCGAAATCTTCTCAAGGGACAAACAACAAGGGGGCGAATTTTCATCCGCCCCCTGCATGTCCGCTTATTCCTGCGGTTCTTCGTCGGCTGCGGCGTCGAGTTGCTGGTCTTCAACAGCGTCGTCGATCACGACTTCACCATCGAACACTGCACCCTCTTCACCTTCGAGCTCTTCACCTTCGACTTCCGACGGCTCCTGGACCCGCTCCAGACCTACCAGCGTTTCATCGCTGGCCAGTTTGATCAGGGTCACGCCCTGGGTGTTACGACCCAGACTGGAGACTTCGTCGACACGAGTACGCACCAACGTGCCCTGGTCGGAAATCAGCATGATCTCCTCGCCGTCGAGCACCTGGACTGCACCGACCAGACGGCCGTTACGCTCGTTGCTGACCATGGCGATAACGCCCTGACCGCCACGCTTGTACTCAGGGAACTCGGTGATCGCCGTGCGCTTGCCGTAACCACGCGCCGAAGCGGTGAGGATCTGGCTGCCTTCTTCCGGGATCAGCATGGAAATCAGCTTCTGGCCTTCCGGCAGACGCATGCCGCGGACACCGCGAGCGGTACGGCCCATGGCGCGAACGTCGGTTTCCTTGAAGCGAGTCACCTTGCCGCCGTCGGAGAACAGCATGACTTCGCGCTCGCCATCGGTAATGGAGGCAGAAATCAGTACGTCGCCTTCGTCCAGCTCCAGCGCGATCAGACCGACGCTGCGTTGACGGCTGAAGGATTCCAGCGGGGTCTTCTTCACGGTTCCGTTGGCGGTGGCCATGAAGATGAAGTGACCTTCGGTGTACTCATCGACCGGCAGCATGGTGGTGATGTATTCACCATCGCCCAGCGGCAGCAGGTTGACCAGCGGACGACCACGGGCAGCACGGGAAGCTTCCGGAATTTCATAGGTTTTCAACCAGTACACCTTGCCTTTGCTGGAGAACAGCAGCAGCGTGGTGTGACTGTTGGCGACCAGCAGGTGAGCGATGTAGTCCTCGTCCTTGACGCCGGTAGCCGATTTGCCTTTACCGCCACGACGCTGGGCCTGGTACGCAGCCAACGGCTGGGTCTTGGCGTAGCCACCGTGGGAAATGGTCACGACGCGCTCTTCTTCCGGGATCATGTCACCCAGGGTCAGGTCGAGACGGGCATCGAGAATCTCGGTGCGGCGCACGTCGCCGTATTCGGCGCGGATCACTTCCAGTTCTTCGCGAATCACTTCCATAAGGCGCGTGGCGCTGCTGAGGATGCGGATCAGCTCGCCGATCTGGTTGAGGATCTCTTGATACTCGGCCAGCAGCTTTTCGTGTTCCAGACCGGTCAGGCGGTGCAGTCGCAGTTCCAGAATGGCTTGCGCCTGTTCTGGCGACAGGAAGTACTTGCCCTCACGCAGACCGTATTGCGGGTCCAGGGTCTCTGGACGGCACGAGTCGGCACCAGCACGTTCAACCATCGCGACCACGGCGGAGGATTCCCACGCGGTCTTGATCAGCGCTTCCTTGGCTTCCGACGGCGTTGGCGAGGCCTTGATCAGGGCGATGACCGGGTCGATGTTCGACAGGGCAACCGCTTGACCTTCCAGAATGTGGCCACGTTCGCGGGCTTTACGCAGCTCGAACACGGTACGACGGGTGACGACTTCGCGACGGTGGCGAACGAAGGCTTCCAGCAGGTCCTTGAGGTTCAGGATCCGCGGACGGCCGTCGATCAGCGCCACGATGTTGATACCGAACACCGCTTGCAGCTGGGTCTGGGCGTAGAGGTTGTTGAGGATCACCTCAGGCACTTCGCCGCGACGCAGCTCGATCACGACGCGCATACCGTCCTTGTCGGACTCGTCGCGCAGCTCGGTGATGCCTTCAAGCTTTTTCTCTTTGACCAGCTCGGCGATCTTCTCGATCAGACGGGCCTTGTTCAACTGGTACGGGAGTTCGGTGATGACGATCTGCTGGCGACCACCGACCTTGTCGATGTCTTCGATCATTGAGCGGGCGCGCATGTAAATGCGGCCGCGACCGGTGCGGTAGGCTTCGATGATACCGGCACGACCGTTGATGATCGCGGCGGTCGGGAAGTCCGGACCGGGGATGTATTGCATCAGCTCATCGATGGTCAACTCAGGGTTGTCGATGAGGGCCAGGCAACCGTCGATGACTTCACCGAGGTTGTGCGGCGGGATGTTGGTCGCCATGCCCACGGCGATACCGCTGGAGCCGTTGACCAACAGGTTGGGAATACGGGTCGGCATGACCGCCGGGATCATTTCGGTGCCGTCGTAGTTCGGCACCCAGTCCACGGTTTCTTTATGCAGGTCAGCCAGCAGCTCGTGTGCCAGCTTGGTCATGCGCACTTCGGTGTATCGCATGGCCGCGGCGTTGTCGCCGTCCACCGAACCGAAGTTGCCCTGACCGTCCACCAGCAGGTAGCGCAGCGAGAATGGCTGCGCCATCCGAACGATGGTGTCGTACACCGCGGTATCACCATGCGGGTGATACTTACCGATCACGTCACCGACAACACGGGCAGATTTCTTGTACGGCTTGTTGAAGTCGTTGCCCAGCTCGCTCATCGCGAACAGCACACGCCGGTGCACGGGCTTCAAGCCATCGCGCGCATCCGGCAGTGCCCGCCCGACAATTACGCTCATCGCGTAGTCGAGGTAGGACTGCTTCAGCTCGTCTTCGATATTGACCGGGAGGATTTCTTTGGCCAGTTCGCCCATGAGAAGCCTGATTCCTTTTTCTGGTGAAACTTCGTCACATCCATATGGGACGAACGAAGCTCGCCGCTGCAGGCTGAGTGCCATGCACCGACTTACGACAAATCAACGAGTTATGCCATGGATCTGCGCAGTAAAGACAACCCCGTGGGACTGCCTCGGAAAACGCCGGATGTTATCACAAGAGCCGCCACGCACCTATCCCCCAGATGCGCATGGAGCATAGTTAGTTGACCGGTGACAGGCTTGAAGGGGACGAGAGAGGCTTAGAGGCTTTTTGATTGAAGAATTTCGGGGGTGAAAGGGGTTGTTTGGTGGCTGTGAGGCCCTCTTCGCGAGCAAGCCCGCCCCCACATTTGACCGCGCTCTTCAGTTAGATACGGTTGAGTGTGGGAGCGGGCTTGCTCGCGAAGGCGATTTATCAGGCGCCAGAGATCGTCAATGCAGACGCTTGCGGCACATCAACTGCGTCATCTTCGCCGTATCCGGACGCTCGACGATGCCTTTTTCGGTGACGATCACATCGATCAGGTCAGCCGGGGTCACGTCGAACACCGGGTTGAACGCATCGACATCGGCCCCGACTCGCTGGCCGCCAACTTCCAGCAACTCGCGACCATCACGCTCTTCGATGGGAATGTCGTCGCCGCTGGCCAGGTTCATGTCGATGGTCGAACTCGGCGCCACCACCATGAAGCGCACGCCGTGGTGCATGGCGTTCACCGCCAGTTGATAGGTACCGATCTTGTTGGCCACGTCGCCATTGGCGGTGATCCGGTCGGCGCCGACGATCACCCAGGTAATTCCCTTGGTTTTCATGATGTGGGCAGCGGCGGAGTCGGCGTTGAGGGTCACGGGAATGCCTTCGTTGGCCAATTCCCATGCGGTCAGGCGCGAACCCTGCAGCCAGGGACGGGTTTCGTTGGCGTAGACACGCTCGACCATGCCTTCAATAAAGGCCCCGCGAATCACCCCCAACGCCGTGCCGAAGCCGCCGGTGGCCAGTGCGCCTGTGTTGCAGTGGGTCAGGATCGCCTGCGCGTTACCCTGGTGCTTGCGGATCAGGTCCACCCCCAGTTGCGCCATGGTCAGGTTGGCTTCGCGATCGCTCTCATGGATGGCGATCGCCTCGGCTTCCAGTACGGCCAACGGATCGGCGTGGTTCCTCAGGCGCTCAAGCCGTTCGCGCATGCGGCCCAGCGCCCAGAACAGGTTGACCGCCGTCGGACGGGAGTCGGCGAGCAGTGCGAAATCCTCTTCCAGCGCGGCGAACCAGTCGCCGCCCGCGGCAAACCGGGCGCGGGCCGCCAGCACTACGCCATAGGCAGCACTGATGCCAATGGCCGGTGCGCCGCGCACCACCATCGACCGAATGGCCTCGGCCACGCCAGCGGCGCTGGTGTAGGCGATCCAGGTTTCCTCGAACGGCAAAATACGCTGATCCAGCAGGTACAGGGCGCCATCACGCCAATCGATGGCCTTCACCTTCTCCGCAGCCAACAGTCGATCGCGCATCCCACACCCCGCACTCATGAACAAAGCCGCCGATTATAGCGATCCCCCCGCGAAGACGCTCGGGTATACTTCGCCATCCTTTACAAAAGCACTGGAACCGATCCTCGATGCCGAACACTGCCGTTGCGCTCGACCTGTTATTGCTGCCGACCTGGCTGGTACCCGTCGAACCCGCTGGCGTTGTCCTCAAAGAGCATGGCCTGGGTATCCGTGACGGGCGCATTGTCTTTATCGGCACACGCTCGGCTGCGCTGAAGCTTAACGCAACCGAAATCCGCGAACTGCCGGGCATGTTGCTCAGCCCTGGCCTGATCAATGCTCATGGGCATGCGGCGATGACGCTGTTCCGCGGCCTGGCCGACGATCTATCGCTGATGACCTGGCTGGAAAACCACATATGGCCGGCCGAAGCCAAGTGGGTCGACGAGGCGTTCGTGCGCGATGGCACTGACCTGGCGATCGCCGAGCAGATCAAAGGTGGCATCACCTGCTTCTCTGACATGTATTTCTTCCCGAAGGTTGCCAGCGAGCGCGTCCATAACAGCGGCATCCGTGCGCAAATCGCCATTCCGATCCTCGACTTCCCGATCCCGGGCGCCAGCACGGCGGACGAAGCCATTCGTCAGGGCGTCGAATTGTTTGGCGATCTCAAGCACCATGAACGCATCAAAGTCACCTTCGGCCCCCATGCACCCTACACCGTGGGCGACGAAAACCTGGAGAAAATCCGGATGATCGCCGAAGAACTGGACGCGTCGATCCACATGCACGTCCATGAAACCGCCTTCGAAGTGCAGCAATCGGTCGAGCAGCGCGGCGAACGCCCGCTGGCCCGTCTCGGTCGCCTGGGTCTGTTGGGGCCGCGCTTCCAAGCCGTTCACATGACTCAAATCAGTGATGAAGACCTGGTGATGCTGGTAGAAAGCAACACCAACGTGATTCATTGCCCGGAATCGAACCTGAAGCTGGCCAGCGGTTTCTGCCCGGTCGAGCGTTTGTGGCAGGCGGGCGTCAATGTCGCCGTCGGCACCGATGGCGCAGCCAGTAACAATGACCTGGACCTGCTGGGCGAAACCCGCACCGCAGCATTGCTGGCCAAGGCCGTCGCCGGTTCGGCCACCGCGCTGGACGCCCATCGCGCACTGCGCATGGCGACCCTCAACGGCGCCCGCGCATTGGGGATCGAGGCTGAGGTCGGCTCGCTGGAAGTGGGCAAGGCCGCGGACATCGTGGCATTCGACCTGTCGGGCCTGGCCCAGCAACCGATCTACGACCCGGTTTCGCAGCTTATATACGCCACCGGGCGGGACTGCGTGAAACACCTGTGGGTCGCCGGCAAGCAACTGCTCGACGACAAGCGCCTGACCCGCCTGGATGAAGACCAGCTCTGCGCCACCGCCAAGGCCTGGGGCCAGCGCATCAGCGGCCACACCGAATCGTAAGCCCCCCGGCCTGAACATCCGGGGCAACAGGATTTTTCAAGTTTTAGAGGACTTAACCATGAGCAACGTCGACTACGCCGAAATCGCCAAATTCGAAGCCCTGGCCCATCGCTGGTGGGACCGCGAAAGCGAGTTCAAACCGCTGCACGACATCAACCCGCTGCGGGTCAACTGGATTGACGAACGGGTCAACCTGGCCGGCAAGAAAGCCCTCGACGTCGGCTGCGGCGGCGGCATCCTCAGCGAAGCCATGGCTCAGCGCGGCTCGACCGTGATGGGTATCGACATGGGCGAAGCGCCGCTGGCGGTCGCGCAACTGCATCAACTGGAATCCGGCGTGAGCGTCGAATACCGGCAGATCACCGCCGAAGCCCTGGCCGAGGAAATGCCGGAGCAGTTCGACGTGGTTACCTGCCTGGAAATGCTCGAGCATGTGCCGGATCCGTCCTCGGTCATCCGCGCCTGCTTCCGCATGGTCAAGCCCGGCGGCCAAGTGTTTTTCTCCACCATCAACCGCAACCCGAAGGCGTACCTGTTCGCCATCGTCGGCGCTGAATACATCATGAAGCTGCTGCCGCGCGGCACCCACGACTTCAAGAAATTCATCCGCCCGTCCGAGCTCGGTGCCTGGAGCCGCATGGCCGGCCTGACCGTCAAGGACATCATCGGGCTGACCTACAACCCGCTGACCAAGCACTACAAACTGGCGTCCGACGTAGACGTCAACTACATGATCCAGACCCTGCGCGAGGAGTAAGACGATGCGTATCAGAGCAGTCCTTTTCGACATGGACGGCACCCTGCTCGACACCGCACCGGACTTCATTGCCATCTGCCAGGCAATGCGTGCCGATCGTGGTTTGCCACCGATAAACGACAAGCACATTCGCGACGAGATTTCCGGTGGCGCCAAGGCGATGGTCGCCGTGACCTTCTCCATGGACCCGGAATCTCCAGGCTTTGAAGAACTGCGCCTGGAGTTCCTGGAGCGTTACCTTGCGGGTTGCGCGGTTCACAGCAAGCTGTTTGACGGTATGAGCGAACTGCTGGCTGATATCGAGAAAGCCAACCTGATCTGGGGTGTGGTCACCAACAAGCCCGTGCGTTTCGCCGAGCCGATCATGCAGCAGCTTGGGCTGGCTGAGCGTTCGGCGCTGTTGATTTGCCCGGACCACGTGAAAAACAGCAAACCGGATCCCGAGCCGTTGATTCTGGCGTGCAAGATGCTCAACCTCGATCCGGCCAGCGTGCTGTTTGTGGGTGATGATTTGCGCGACATCGAGTCGGGGCGCGATGCAGGCACCAAGACGGCCGCCGTGACCTATGGCTACATCCATCCGGACGATAACCCGCGGCACTGGGGCGCGGATGTGGTGGTGGATCATCCGCTAGAGCTGCGCAAGGTGCTGGATAACGCTTTGTGTGGTTGCTGAGGATCGGTTTCAAGCTTGGGGTATGAGGCGCGAATGCTGACGTCTTCGTGGGCAAGCCCGCTCCCACAGGCATCTAGGGTGTTCACATATTTTGTATCCACCAGCAGAACCTGTGGGAGCGGACTTTCCCGCGATGGCCGCGCCGCGATGTGTTCTTCCGTTTTGTGAGGTTTTTTATGTTTGATTATTCCGCCCGCCCTGAATTGCTCAAGGACCGGGTCATCCTGGTCACCGGCGCTGGCCGAGGCATCGGTGCTGCCGCCGCCAAAACCTACGCGGCACATGGTGCCACCGTGCTGTTGCTAGGCAAGACCGAAGCCAATCTGACTCAGGTCTACGACGAAATCGAAGCCGCCGGCCATCCACAACCGGCCGTGATCCCGTTCAACCTCGAAACCGCCCTGCCCCATCAATACGATGAGCTGGCAGCGATGATCGAAACCGAATTCGGCCATCTCGACGGCTTGCTGCACAACGCGTCGATCATTGGTCCGCGTACGCCGATCGAGCAGTTGTCCGGCGAAAACTTCATGCGCGTCATGCACGTCAACGTCAACGCCATGTTTATGCTCACCAGCACCCTGTTGCCGCTGCTCAAGCTGTCCCAGGATGCCTCAGTGGTGTTCACTTCCAGCAGTGTCGGGCGCAAGGGTCGTGCGTACTGGGGCGCTTACGGGGTTTCCAAGTTCGCCACCGAAGGCTTGATGCAAACCCTGGCGGACGAAGTCGACACCGTGGCACCCGTGCGCTCCAACAGCATCAACCCCGGCGCCACCCGCACCAGCATGCGCGCCCAGGCGTATCCAGGTGAAAATCCGCTGACCAACCCGACGCCTGAGGAGATCATGCCGGTCTACCTCTACCTGATGGGACCGGACAGTACCGGCATCAATGGCCAGGCGTTTAACGCTCAGTAACGTCCGCGCGTCGCTTTTGTGCCGCGGCGAATTCCCGTCGCGGCACACAAAGTGCGTCGTAACTACACCCGCTTTCAGTCAAACAACCGTCACCGAGACTGACAAGATTCCGCTACAGCCCCCTCAGAACATTGATTTAGAACGACTTTTATCCGACTGAACCGAATGGCACGACTTTCGCTCTAAATTTGCTCAGACACGCCGAGTGAAAGAAGGCGGGCAGCGATTGCGTCGATAGGTTTCTTATCTTCGGCAAAGCGGACTAAACTCGTGCCACATGTCCTACGGGACTGATGGACCAGTACGACGCGCAGCCCAAAGCCGCTCTCACCCAGCTTGTAAGACAGCCTTACTGCTTAGGGGCGCATTCCATATGAAATCACCTTCCCAGACCAACGCAATTGACTTCGATAGCGCCAAATTGCAACGCCTGGGGTTTGGTCAACAGCCCGCCTTGCTGGCGAGGCCCATCAGTCTTGCGCTATTGCGCCAGCAACTGAGCCAACTGCTGCAAACCAGTCTTGAGCCGCAACGCATTCTCGGGCTCTTCTTCCGTGAAATTCAGAAACTTGTACCGCTGGATGCCTTGAGTTACGAGCACAAGGCCAGTGACTTGCGCCTGGAGTTCGGTCTGCGCGGCCATCATTCGATCAGCTATAGCCTCAGCCATGAAGGCGAGCATCTGGGCGAACTGGTGTTCCGTCGCAATCAGCGTTTCAGCGACCAGGAACAGGCCAATATCGAGTCGCTGTTGTCGACGTTGCTGTATCCGATGCGCAACGCCCTGCTCTACCGTGCGGCAACCCAGAGTGCATTGCGCGATCCACTCACGGATACCGGCAACCGCATCGCCATGGATCAGACGCTGCAACGGGAAATCGAGATGTCGCGCCGGCATCTGCAACCCTTGTCGCTGCTGATGCTGGATATCGATCACTTTAAACACATCAACGACAACCACGGCCACAGCACTGGCGATGTCGTTCTCAAGGCTGTCGCGACCTCGATCAAACGCCAGTTGCGCAACGTGGACATGGTGTTCCGGTTTGGTGGCGAAGAGTTTTTGATCCTGCTTTCCAACACCAGCCGGGAAGCAGCCGCGATGGTCGGCGAACGCCTGCGGTTTGCGGTACAGGCAGAGGATTACTCGGCCGATGGCCATTCGATTGATCTGACGGTGAGCCTCGGCTGTTCGACGCTGTTGCCTGGCGAGTCTGTCGAGAGCCTGGTGCGTCGGGCCGACAGTGCGCTGTATGTGGCCAAGCGCGAGGGGCGCAACCGGTTGGCGATGGCGGGCTGAGCCCCCACCAACACCGCAATACAAATGTGGGAGCGGGCTTGCTCGCGAAAGCGGACTATCAGTCAACATCATCGTTGAATGGTAGATCGCCGTCGCGAGCAAGCCCGCTCCCACATTGTGTTGGTGTTGCCTTCAGAGGATCAGCTTTCAGCCAGTTCCATCCGTTCACGGGCTACCGGGACTCGCTCTGCGTGCTCCAGCTGCATGCAGCGTTCGAGGAACAAGTACATGTAGTCGTAGCTCTTGCAGACGGCCTGGCGCAACTCCACCTGCAGCGACTTGCTCGGGTTCATGCCCGCCAGTGTGCAGATGATTTCCAGTGCTTCCCATGGATGAGCATCGTCATACTGGGCGTGCATCTTCAGCCACTTCATGGCTCGCTTGCGATCTTCTTCCGCAAACGATGCCGCGTAGACGCCACTGGAACAAACCAGCGCCGACCACTCCCCTGTCGCGCCTTCGATGGCGTAGTTGGTGGCGGCAATGGCCACGATCAGCGAGTCCGCCGAACTGGTGTGCCAGCACCAGTGGCTCAAGGCGTGAAGTTCAGGGGCAACCTGTTGCGCTTGCAGATCTTCCAGGGTGACACCGTGAGCTCGGCTCCAGTGCACCCAGTAATCGGCATGATTCAATTCGACGCGAATGTTACGCATCAACCAGCGACGCGCCATGTCTTCACCTGGGTGGCGGGCAAAGCGGGTCTTGGTCAGGTTCTGTGCCATATATAACGCGAACTGTTCGACCACAGGCCAGCCACCGATTAGGTACTGGCGCATGGTTTTTGCACTGAGCTTGTTATCACGCAGGCGTTGATACAGCTCGTGTTCGACAACCCGGCGCTTGCTCTCGCTGCAATCCTGGATCAGGCGCTGAGCCCAGGCGGGATAACTTGCAGCTTCCATGAGTGGTCCGGTTCGGTTGAATGTGTCGATCACTGTCGGGCTCCTTTTGATTGTGATTGTAAGGATCAGCAAGAGTTTTCAACGGAACGTGCCAGGTGCCTTGAACAATAAAGGTCGAGGCCTGGCAGGACGACTTTGTAAACTGTCGCAGGTAAACAGATGCGGGCGTTCTATGACATACCCTTGAGCGTAATCCACACCAATCTCCAGCAATGCCTGCTCGATCTGGGGTGTTTCAACAAACTCGGCAATCGTACGCTTACCCATGACATGACCGATGTGATTGATCACTTCGACCATGGCGCGGTTAATCGGGTCGTCCAGCATATCCTTTACGAAACTCCCGTCGATCTTCAGGAAGTCTACAGGCAAATGTTTCAGGTAGGCGAATGAGGACATACCGGCGCAAAAGTCGTCGAGCGAAAAATGGCACCCTAACCCTTTGAGCTCATTGATAAATCTGATTGCACTGCCGAGATTGGAAATTGCGCTGGTTTCTGTGATTTCAAAACAAATCATTTCCGGCGGTATCGCGTATGTCACAAAACGTTCACGCAGGAAGACCAGAAACGCCTCATCTCCGATAGTCGTTCCTGACAGATTTATCGCACACATGGCCAACGGCCCTTTGCGTTTTTCGGCGATGCCTTGGGCAATGATCTTGAAAACGTTTTCCACGACCCAGCGGTCGAGGGAGGTCATCAAACCATAGCGCTCAGCGGCCGGAATAAAACTGTCGGGCAGAATCATGCGCCCGGCTTCGTCATGCAGGCGCAACAGGATTTCGATATGCCCGCCGCCCTGTTCGACATGGCCAAGGGGTGCGATTTCCTGGGCGTACAGGCAGAAGCGGTCGTCTTCCAGCGCCATGTGCAAGCGTTGCACCCAGGCCATTTCACCAAAGCGCAGGGACAGTTCCGAATCGTCGGCGTGATAGACCTGAACCCGGTTGCGACCCTTTTCCTTGGCCATGTAGCAGGCCATGTCGGCCGCGCGCAGTGAGGCTTCGAGGGTGGTCGGGTTTTGCGTGACATAAACCAGCCCGATGCTCACGGTGGTCACGAACGGGCGGCCTTTCCAGACGAAATGCAGGTTCTGTACGGTCTGACGCAAGCCCTCGGCAATTTTCTCCGCGGCTTCCGGCGCACAGTTCTCCAGCAGGATGCCGAACTCGTCGCCGCCCAGCCGGGCCAGGGTATCGCCTTCGCGCAAGCCCGATTGCAACAACGCGCAGATATGCCGCAGCAATTCGTCACCCGCCGCGTGGCCACAGGTGTCGTTGACCAGTTTGAATTGATCCAGATCGAGGAACATCAGGGCATGGCGCCCCGAGTGCCGCATCAGACCGTGCAATGCCTGCTCCAGGCGATACTCGAACTCGCGGCGGTTGGCGAGGCCGGTCAAGGCGTCGTGAGTCGCCTGCCAGGACAAATTGGCGATGTATTGCCGCTCCTGAGTCATGTCGTGCAGCACCAGCACGGTGCCGCTGACCTTGCCGGCATTGCGGATCGGCGCACCGACCAGGGTGACCGATACCGTGCTGCCATCCAGGCGCTGGATCAATTTGGAATGTTCGCTGCCCCCACTGAGCTGGCCGCTCAAAATGTGCTCGATCAGCGTAAAGCCATCGGTCTGAGCGTTCTCGTCCAGCAGATTGAACAGCGCTGCCAACGGCAAACCCGTCGCCTGTTCGGCCTTCCAGTGGGTCAACGCCTCGGCGGCCGGATTCATGTAGGCGATCGCGCCTTCGACATCCGTGGTGATCACGCCATCGCCAATCGACTGCAGGGTGATTTGCGCCCGGTCTTTCTCCAGCTGCAGCGCATCGGCGAATGCATGGCGTTGTTTGAGCAGTTTGTGCGTGCGCATCAAGGCCAATGCAATCAAGCCCAGAGCGGTGGCGAGGTTGGTCACCAGCAGCAGCCGCAGGATGACACGAGAACCTTCGCCCAAGGCATCGCTGAAGGCTTTTGCCGCCGGGCTCACGCCATCGTTGATGGCGAATATCTGGTCCTTCCAGCGCTTGATGTCTTCATTGCTGGCCTGATTGACGGTGATGTGCTGATGCATCTCCCGCGCAACGTTATCGAGTCGCACCAGGTATTCGTCGCCCACCGTCCAGAGGTCGATGGCTTTTTCGAGATAACTGAAGTGCCGGAAATTGAGGTACAGCCAGATCACACTTGCGACGTCGTCCGGGTGGTTGCCGCCCTTGAGAATGGCCAGTCGTGCCGCTTCGATATTCGGTGGTTGATGATCCAGCGCCACACGCAACTCGTGGCCACCCTGAGGCACGGCAATGGAAGTCTGGTATTTGTGAAAAATCGTCTCGTCGCGACTGTCAGCGTACAGATTGAGGTAATAGATGGCGTCTTTCTGGCCCTTGGACCACAGGCTTTCACCGGCAACGTAGCCGCGAACCGCCGACAGAACGTAAAGACTGACACCCCCCAACAGGGCCTGAAATAACACGACGGCGATAAATGGCCAGACGATGCCCAACAACCGTGGCGTTCCGAGAGTCCGCGTTTGATTCATGAGGTCCCTTGATTAGCACTGCTCGATCGTCGTCCGGACGAAATCGCTACAGCTAGACTAGGTTGCGATTCCGCTCCCGGCAAGCGGCAAACCGCGCCTTGCAGGCGTGGTGCGGCACCTGTTGCTACAACTGTTGCAAATGCCCATACAGCTTGGCGTACAAACCACCGTCGGCAATCAGTTGCTGGTGATCGCCATCCTCGGCAATTTGCCCGCCGTCGAACACCAGCACACGATCAGCCTGTTTCACCGCAGAAAGACGATGGGCAATGATCAACGTGGTGCGGTTGCTCAGAAAACGCGCCAGCGCCTGGTGCAGGTTGTATTCAGTGGCGGCGTCCAGTGCGGAGGTGGCCTCATCGAGAATCACCACCTTGGGCTCGGCCAGCACCATTCGTGCAATGGCCAGGCGTTGACGCTGCCCGCCGGACAAACGCACACCCGAACGCCCGACGATGCTGTCCAGACCATTGGGCAACTCGCGGATCGTTGTGTGCAGTTGTGCGATTTCCAGTGCCTGCCAGCAGGCTTCATCGCTGCGTTCGCGGCCCATGGTCAGGTTGGCGCGCACAGTGTCGTTGAACAGCGCCGGATGCTGCAGGACCACGGCGACATTTTCCCGTACGGTTTCCAGGCCGATCTCTTGCTGAGTCGAGCCACCGAAGCGGATGGTGCCGGCCAGCGGCGTGTACAAGCCGAGCAATAACTGCACCAGCGTGCTCTTGCCGCCACCGCTGGCGCCAACAATCGCGACTTTTTCACCGGGGGCGATGGAGAGGTTCATCTGGTTCAACACCAGCTCGTCGCCGTAACCGAAACTCAAACCCTGAACTTCGATTCCTACGGTTTCGCGCCCGTTGAACGGGTCGATCTCCCCTGGGTATTCAGGCTCGTCAGCCCGAGCGAGTAGCTCGTTGATCCGCGACAGCGCGCCACCGGCTGCGTAGAAGGCATATTGCAGATTCAGCAACTGCTCCACCGGACCGATCATGAACCAGAGGTAGCTGAACACTGCCAGCATCTGGCCGATGGACAGGTCGGAAAACAGCACCGTGAGCATTGCCGCGGCGCGAAAAATATCGATACCGAACTGGAACAGCAAACCGCTGGCACGATTCGACGCATCCGTTTTCCACTGCGAGTTCACCGCGTAATCGCGTACTTCCCGGGCGCGCTGGCCGAGGCGCCCGAGGAAAAACCCCTGGCGGTTACCGGCGCGCACTTCCTGGATCGCATCCAGCGTTTCGGTGAGGGCCTGGGTGAAGCGCGACGTGCTGTCGTTCTCGAGTTTCTTGAGGTGCTTGACCCGCTTGCCCAGTTGCACCGTGGCGTAGATCACCAGCGGATTGAACAGCAAAATCAGCAGCGCAAGTTTCCAGTGCATCCACATCAGAATGCCGGCGGTACCGACCAGCGTCAGCATCGCCACGAGGAAACGGCTGAGGGTTTCGCCGACGAATTTGTCCAGCGTGTCCAGGTCGGTGACCAGGTGCGTGGTCACCGTACCGCTGCCCAGGCTTTCGTATTCACCCAGCGAAATACGCTTGAGCCGTTCGATCAATCGCACGCGAATGCGGTACACGATGTCCTTGGCCAGCGCCGCGAACAACTTTGCCTGCACGACGTTGAACAGCAGCGCAGCGCAACGCAGGCCCAGGGTCACCAGCAGCATCAGACCTATGTAGCCCGCGGCTTTCTGCCAGACTTCGGGCAGCGCGTGATTCATGATTTTCAGCGCGCTGTCACCGTGGCCCAGCAGCACTTCGTCTACCAGCAAAGGCAACAGCAAAGGGATCGGCACGCTGCACAGGGTCGCCAGCACGGCCACGCCGTTGGCGATCCACAGGGATTTCTTGTGATGCAGGGCCAAACGACGGATTTCTGCCCAGCTCAGGCGGTCGACACGTGGAGTAATCGGGGCGTCATCGGGCAGGTCATGCACAGGCAGCGCGCTCCAGCCAGCGGCCGAGCAATGGTGACAATACGCTGAGCGGTTGATAGCCATTGGTCAACAACGCCAATTGACCATCACGCTCAGCCAGCAAGGTAGGGAAACCGGCGATGCCCAGGTCCTGGACCCAAGTAAAATCGGAGGCCGTCGCCAAGTGTTGATCGGCGCGGTCGAATGCGGCGGCGAACTCGATACGCGGCAACCCGGCCTGCTCCGCCAACTCCACCAGCACACTGGCGTGAGTGACGTCACGCCCTTCGGCGTAGAACGCATGTTGAATCAACCCGAGCAATTTCCACGCACAATCCGGCGCCAGGCTGCGCGCGGTCACCAGTGCCCGACAGGCCGGTTCAGTATCGTAGACAAAGCCGTCGGGCAACGCGCCTTCCAGCTTGAACGGCTGGCCGGTGGCCTCGGTGACCGCCTGCCAATGCTCAAGGATGTAGCGTCGGGTGGTCGGCTCAAGCGCCGAACCACTGCCGGTACGCAAACCGCCCACCACCAGATGCACGTCCACCCCCGCTGCCTGCGCCTGCTCGACCAGCGCGTTAGCGACCGGTGCGAAGCCCCAGCACCAGGAACACATCGGGTCCATTACATAGAGCAGGCGCGCAGACATGGTTCAGGCCTCGGAGGATGCTTGCTTATAGTTGTAGCCGATCGGGTGAGGCATGTTGCGAGCCTTGGCCAGTTCGATCTGCTTCTGCCGGTCGATGGCGCTGCGACGGGTTTTCTCGCTCAGCTTATCCCAGCAATGCGGGCAACTGATGCCAGCCACGTAGTGCTCGGATGCGCGGTCTTCAACGCTGACCGGTGTACGACAGGCGTGGCACTGATCGTAGTCACCTTCGCTGAGGTCATGACGAACGGTCACACGGTTGTCGAACACGAAGCAGTCGCCCTGCCATTTGGTTTCTTCCTGCGGCACCTCTTCGAGGTACTTCAGAATCCCGCCCTTGAGGTGATAAACCTCATCGAAGCCCTGGCTGAGCATGTAGCTCGAAGCCTTTTCGCAGCGAATGCCGCCGGTGCAGAACATGGCGACTTTCTTATGCACGGCCGGGTCGAAGTTGGCTTTGATGAAATCGGGGAATTCGCGAAAACTGGTGGTTTTCGGATCGATGGCGCCTTCGAAGGTGCCGATCGAGACTTCGTAGTCGTTGCGGGTGTCGATCAACAGCACTTCCGGATCGCTGATCAGCGCGTTCCAGTTCTCTGGATCGACGTAGGTGCCGACCTTTTTGTTCGGGTCCACACCGTCAACGCCGAGGGTGACGATTTCTTTCTTGAGTTTGACTTTGGTGCGATAGAACGGCTGCTCGTCGCAGTACGACTCTTTGTGGTCGATGTCGTCCATGCGTGGGTCGTTCTTGAGCCAGGCCATCAGCCCGTCGATGCCTTCGCGGCTGCCGGACACGGTGCCGTTGATGCCTTCTTCGGCGATCAGCAGAGTGCCTTTGATGCCGTTGTCGACCATCGCTTGCAGCAGCGGCTCGCGCAGGGCGACGTAATCTTCCAGAGTGACGAACTTATACAGTGCCGCCACGACAATCTGTTGTGTCATGGGTGATTCTCCAGGTGGCTACCCTCGTAAGGGGTGAACCGGATGCGAAAAAAAACGCGCCGGGTGAGCGGCGCGTTGCGGATTCTAGCAAAAACAGCTGTTCAGTGCTTGCTACCGCCGGCACAGGTGGGTGAGGCCGGAGCCGCGTCCATCTGTGCCCATTCCTCTGGCGTGTAGGTATGCAGCGCCAACGCATGGAATTCGCCCATCAGCTCGCCGAGCGTGCCGTAGACTTTTTGATGACGCTTGACGCGGTTGAGCCCTTCAAACTGCTGGCTGACCACCACGGCCTTGAAGTGAGTCTGCAACCCACGACTGTGCATGTGGCTCTCATCCAGCACTTGCAGATGCTCGGGCTGTAACAGGCCCAGCGTCGATTCGATGCGTTGTTGCATGGTCATACCGAACTCCGCTTAAGGCTTCTTCTTGGCTGGAGCGGCGGCGCCTTTAGGCTCCAGCTCGGCCGTCATGTCAGCCAGCAGTTTGTTGACCACAGGCACTGCGCTTTCAAGCTTGGCTTGAGTCATCTGGGCCGATTGCTGAGTCAGCTGCGGCATTTTTTCCAGGACTTTCTTGCCCAGTGGCGACTTGTAGAACGCGACCAGGTCCTTGAGTTCGGATTCGCTGAAGTTAGTGGTGTAGAGCTTGACCATGTCCGGCTTCAGCTTGTTCCAGCCAATGGCTTGGTCCAGAGCTGCGTTGGCCTTGGCCTGGTAAGTTTCCAGCAAGGCTTTTTTCGATTCAGGGGCTTTGGTCTGTTCAAAGCGCTGAGCGAACATTTGCTGCACTTGCATGTACACCGGAGTGCCCAATTTGTCAGCGTGCGCCAGGGTCAGGAAAGCTTCGGCACTGGCGTTGTGGCTGGCGGTATCGGCAAAAACAGGGCCGCTGGCGCAAACCAGTGCAACCGCGGTACAGATGGCACGAAGACGAGTCATCGAGTTTCCTTTTCTAGCAGGCGAGGTAAAACCCCAAGGGCGACCATTCTGCGCCTAAAAAAGTGTGTCGCTCAACCCCAAGCCTTGTCGTGCCTGATTTAGAGGGGTTGAACGGTCAAATTCCAGACTGATGGAACCACGGCCGGCGATCACGGCCTAAACTGCGCTATCAGACCTACAGGAGTGTGCACGATGAGCCGTATCGAAACCGACAGCCTTGGCCAGGTGGAAGTCCCCGATGAAGCCTACTGGGGCGCTCAGACGCAACGCTCGCTGATTAATTTCGCAATCGGCAACGAACGCATGCCGCTGGCCGTGCTGCATGCCCTGGCGCTGATCAAGAAAGCCGCGGCGCGGGTCAATGACCGTAATGGCGACCTGCCCGCCGACATCGCCCGGCTGATCGAACAGGCCGCTGACGAAGTGCTCGACGGCAGCCACGACGACCAATTCCCGCTGGTGGTCTGGCAGACCGGCAGTGGCACTCAGAGCAACATGAACGTCAACGAGGTGATTGCCGGTCGCGCCAACGAACTGGCCGGCAACCCGCGTGGCGGCAAGGCGCCGGTGCATCCCAACGATCACGTCAACCGCTCCCAGAGTTCCAACGACTGCTTCCCGACGGCCATGCACATCGCAGCAGCCCAAGCGGTGCAGCAACATTTGCTGCCGGCGATCAGTGAGCTGTCCGGAGGGTTGGCCGAGCTGGCCGCGCGGCACATGAAGCTGGTCAAGACCGGCCGCACGCACATGATGGACGCGACGCCGATCACCTTTGGTCAGGAGCTTTCAGCATTCATCGCGCAACTGGATTACGCCGAACGGGCGATCCGCAGCGCACTGCCCGCCGTTTGCGAACTGGCCCAGGGCGGCACGGCGGTCGGCACCGGACTGAATTCACCCCACGGTTTTGGCGAAGCGATCGCTGCCGAACTGGCCGCCCTCTCCGGCCTGCCGTTTGTCACTGCACCGAACAAATTTGCCGCGCTGGCCGGTCATGAACCGCTGACCACGTTGTCCGGCGCGCTGAAAACCCTCGCCGTGACCCTGATGAAAATCGCCAATGACCTGCGTCTGCTGGGTTCCGGGCCGCGCGCCGGTTTCGCCGAGGTGAAATTGCCGGCCAACGAACCGGGCAGCTCGATCATGCCCGGCAAGGTCAACCCGACCCAGTGCGAAGCGCTGTCAATGCTCGCTTGCCAAGTCTTGGGCAACGATGTCGCCATCGGTTTTGCCGCGAGTCAGGGGCATCTGCAACTGAACGTGTTCAAACCGGTGATCATCCATAACCTGCTGCAATCGATCCGTCTGCTGGGTGATGGCTGCAGCAACTTCCAGCAGCATTGCATCGCCGGCCTGGAACCGGATGCGGAGAAAATGGCTGAACACCTGGAACGCGGGTTGATGCTGGTAACGGCGCTGAATCCGCATATTGGCTATGACAAATCGGCGGAGATCGCCAAGAAGGCTTACGCCGAAGGCCTGACCTTGCGTGAGGCGGCGTTGCAACTGGGGTATCTGACTGATGAAGAGTTTGATGCCTGGGTGCGGCCGGAGAATATGCTGGAGGCGGGTGCCAAGGGCTGAGATTTTTGGCGTCTGACAGTTGCTCCCACATTGGACTGCGTACGCGGTCGAATGTGGGAGCGGGCTTGCTCGCGAAGAACGATAACGCGGTCTAACTGGCCGCTATGCGCACCCGCCGCGCCTTGAGCCCCGCAATCAACGACGGCCCCAACGCCACTAGCGCTGATCCAAGCACCACCAGCACCGCCCCGCCGTAACCCAAGCCATTGATCGTCTCGGCATGCACAAACTCCGGCCACAACCACGCAGCTACGGCCACGGCAGCGAACGTCACCAGCGGTGTAATCGCCAGGGTCGCGCTGACCCGCGACGCTTCCCAGTGGGCCAGGGCCTCGGCAAACGCGCCATAGGCAATCAAGGTGTTCAGGCAGCACGCCAGCAATAGCCAGCCTTGCAGCGGGTTCAGTTGCAGCGCTTCCAGCGGATGCACCCACGGTGTCAGCAACAGCCCGCAGAACAGGTAGATCACCATCATCACCTGCAGCGAATTCCACACTGTGAGCAATTGCTTCTGACCCAGTGCATAGAAGGTCCAGACCGTTGAAGCCAACAATACCAACAGCACGCCGGCGGTGTAATCGGTCAACGAGGTGAGCAATTCACTCAGACGCTGATTGAAAAACAATCCAAACCCGATCAGCAGCACCAGCAGGCCAATGCCCTGCACCACGCTGAACCGTTCCTTGAACACAAACAGGCTGGCAATCAGCAACATGATCGGCCCCATCTGCACCACCAGTTGTGCGGTGCCGGGACTAAGCAGGTTCAGGCCCATCAAATACAGCACGTAGTTGCCCACCAGACCGAGCACCGCCATCAACACCAGCCAGCCACCGCGCGGACCGAGGACTTTGCGACTCGGCAGGCGCCTGGTCGCAGCCAGGTAGATGAACAGGCACCCACCGGCCCCCATCAGACGAAACCAGGTCACCGTCACCGGGTCCATCACCAACAGCACTTGCTTGAGTTTGATCGGCAGGATTCCCCACAACAACGCGGTCAACAAGGCCAGGAACAGACCGTAAACCCAGCGACCCGATGAAATGTGCATGCAAACCCCAAAGCCTGGTAACGAGAAAGGCCATTCTAGGCCCACTGCCGTTCGACACACAGGGACAGTTGGCGACCGACCGTGTATGAAACTGTGCAGGTCGCATCATTAAATTGGCGCTATGCCGTCGATCGGATGGCCAGGCGTGGTAACTCGTTCATGCATAAGCTGATTGGATCCACCAACAGGAATACCCCCTCAGGAGATCACCATGTACGGCATGCGCGCCCAGGACAACGCCCCCGCCACGCACTTTCGCAGTGACCGGATGTGTCGTGTGAATGGGGAGTTGTATTTCGCTACTCGGGAAAACACCCTGGAAGGGCCGTTTGAAAACCCGGAGACGGCTACGCGGGAGATTGAGGCTTATATCGAGCGGATGCTGCTGTTGCGTATGAACCTGTGAACCGCGGCGCCTGCATTCGCGAGCAAGCCCGCTCCCACATCTGACCGCGTATGCAGTTCAATGTGGGAGCGGGCTTGCTCGTGACACGGCCTTTCAATCACCACAAAGTCTTGCGGCTTTAACGCACCGCCTCAAACAACCCCGTCGCCCCCATCCCGCCCCCCACGCACATGGTGACGATGCCGTAGCGCAAGTTGCGCCGCTGCAATTCACGCACGATATGCCCGACCTGTCGCGATCCGGTCATGCCGAACGGGTGACCGATGGAAATCGAGCCACCGTTGACGTTGTACTTCTCGTTATCGATCTCCAACCGATCACGGCTGGACAGGCACTGCGAGGCAAACGCTTCGTTGAGTTCCCACAGATCAATGTCTGCCACCTGCAAACCCTTGGCCTTGAGCAGCTTCGGCACCGAGAACACCGGCCCGATGCCCATTTCATCCGGCTCGCAACCGGCCACGGCGAAACCGCGGAAGAAGGCTTTAGGCTTCAGCCCCAACTCCAGGGCTTTTTCCAGGCTCATCACCAGCGTCATCGAAGCGCCGTCGGACAGTTGCGACGAATTACCCGCCGTCACCGAACCGTCTTCAGCAAACACCGGTTTCAACCCGGCCAGACTTTGCAGGGTGGTGTCTGGGCGGTTGCAGTCGTCATGATCGACGATGCCGTCAAGTATCTGCACCTGACCGGTAGCCTTGTCTTCAACGCGATATTTAACGGCCATCGGCACGATTTCATCGTCGAATAACCCGGCAGCCTGAGCCTGGGCGGTACGTTGCTGACTTTGCAGCGCGTACAGATCCTGCTCTTCGCGGCTGACGTTGTAACGACGCGCGACGATTTCGGCGGTCTGGCCCATGGGGAAGTAGATGCCCGGCACGTGTTCTTTAAGCAGCGGGTTGATCAGGTTGTCGGTATTGACGCTTTTCATGGTCAGGCTGATGGACTCGACGCCGCCCGCGACGATGATGTCGCTGCAACCCGAAGCGATCTGGTTGGCGGCGATGGCGATCGCCTGCAAGCCCGACGAACAGAAGCGGTTGAGGGTCATGCCGGCGGTGCCGATGCCCAGGCGCGACAGCACCGCGACGTTGCGACCGATGTTGAAACCCTGGGCGCCTTCGTTGGAACCGGCGCCGACGATGCAGTCCTCGACGCTGGCCGGGTCGATGCCCGTGCGCGCCAACAATGCGTCGACACAATGTGCCGCCATATCGTCCGGACGGGTCATGTTGAACTTGCCGCGAAAGGATTTGGCCAAGCCGGTCCGCACGCTGTCGACGATCACCACTTCACGCATGGCATACCTCATTGTTGTTGTCGGTTGAAAGTGGACCGAGCATAAGTCCACCTCATTACCGACCGCGACAATCATTCACCCCGCGTATGCGCAACCATCGGTTCACTTCTTGTTCTGCTTCGCCTTCCTGCCGCGTTTGTCGGACTGTTCGAACGCCTCTTCCAGCGCCTGGTTGATAGTGCGCAGCACCTTGACCCGCGCCCAGCGCTTGTCATTGGCTTCCACCAACGTCCACGGCGAGATTTCCGTGCTGGTGCGATCGACCATATCGCCGACCGCCGCGCGGTAGTCGTCCCACTTGTCGCGGTTGCGCCAATCGTCTTCGGTGATCTTGAAGCGCTTGAAGGGAATCTCTTCGCGCTCCTGGAAGCGTTCCAGTTGCGTCTGCTTGTCGATGGCCAGCCAAAACTTGACCACGATCACACCCGCATCGGCGATCTGTTCTTCGAAATCGTTGATTTCACCGTACGCACGCAACCAGTCTGCCTGGCTGCAAAAACCTTCAATGCGCTCCACCAGCACCCGGCCATACCAGGAGCGATCGAACACTGTGAATTTTCCCCGCGCGGGAAGATGCCGCCAGAAACGCCAGAGATAAGGGTGTGCCCGTTCCTCTTCGGTGGGCGCGGCGACCGGCACGATGCTGTATTGACGCGGGTCCAGCGCCGCGGCAACACGCCGGATCGCCCCGCCCTTGCCCGCCGCATCGTTGCCTTCAAACACCGCGATCAAGGCGTGCCGGCGCATGCGTTTGTCGCGCATGAGCCCCGAAAAACGCGCCTGCTCGGTAATCAGTTGCTCTTCGTAATCGTCTTTGTCCAGGCGCTGGGTCAGGTCCAGGCTGTCGAGCAGGTTCACCTGATCGACACTGGGGAATACGGGCGCGGCGCTGACTTTGGTGGGGTGAATCCTGGGCCGTTTCAGTGCGCTTTGCAGACCTTCGAGCAGAATCTTGCCCACTGCCAGACTCCGATAGCGCGGGTCCATTCCTGCGATCACATGCCACGGTGCATAGTCGCGGCTGGTGCGGCGCAAAATGCGTTCGCCATACTTCACGAACTTGTCGTAGGTTTGCGATTGCTGCCAGTCCAGCGGACTGATGCGCCAACTGTGCAGCGGGTCATCGGCCAGGGTTTTAAGCCGCGCCTTCATTTGTTTCTTGGAGAGGTGGAACCAGAACTTGAAGATCAGCGCGCCTTCATCACACAACATCTTCTCCAGCCGCTCGGCCGCGTTGATGCCTTGATCGAGTCGCGGGTCCTTGAACTCGCCATGCACCCGGCCCTGCAACATCTGGCTGTACCAGTTACCAAAGAAAACCCCCATGCGCCCCGTGGCCGGAAGCATCCGCCAGTACCGCCACGCGGGCGGCCGCGCCAGCTCTTCGTCGGTCTGCTGATCGAACGTGCGGACCTCGATCAGGCGCGGGTCCATCCATTCGTTGAGCAACTTGACCGTCTCACCCTTGCCGGCGCCTTCGATGCCGTTGATCAGGATGATCACCGGAAAACGACGCTGCTGATGAAGTTCGAACTGCGCTTCGAGCAACGCCCCACGCAGGGCCGGCACTTCGGCTTCATAGAATTCTTTGTCGATGGCGTGATCGATTTCGGCAGATTCGAACATGGGACCGCTCCTTCCAGGATTGAGCAAGACTAGCGGTTTGGGCAGGTAGTCAGCGCAGAAAATTCCCTGTGTATTGGTCTTTTGTGGCGAGGGAGCTTGCCCCTCGCCACAACAAGACTGCAGCTTCTCAAACCCGATCGTTGCCATGCATCAAGCACCCCGCTGGCGATCGGCTAGAATGGCCGCCTTGCCGTTGCCGAGCCTGCCATGAAACCTGTATTGCCCCACGCCCAGCTCGACTGGGACGACCAAGGGCTCCCGCGCTCGCGGGTGTTCGATGATGTGTATTTTTCCGACCTGTCGGGTCTTGATGAAACCCGCTACGTGTTTCTGGAGCAAAACGCGTTGCGTGAACGCTTCGCCGCATTGCCGGCGGACGGTCGACTGGTGATTGGCGAGACCGGTTTCGGCACCGGGTTAAATTTCCTGTGTGCCTGGCAGTTGTTCGAACAGCACGCGGTGGCCGGTGCGCGGTTGCATTTTGTCAGTGTCGAAAAGTACCCGCTGAGCGCAGCCGATTTGCAGCGGGCTCTGGGGTTATGGCCTGAGCTCAAGCCGTTTGCCGATCAACTGCTGGCGCAATACGTGGCAATCCATCAGGGCTTCCAGCGCCTGATCCTGGACAACGGCCGTGTCACCCTGACCCTGTTGATCGGCGATGCGCTGGAGCAGTTGCCACAGCTGGATGCACAGATCGATGCCTGGTTTCTCGATGGTTTCGCCCCGGCGAAAAATCCCGACATGTGGACCGCCGAATTGTTCGCCGAACTCGCGCGTCTGGCAGCGCCCGGCTCCACCATCAGCACCTTCACCAGCACCGGTTGGGTGCGACGCTTGCTGAATGCGGCGGGTTTCAAGATGAAGCGCACGCCGGGTATCGGCCACAAATGGGAAATCCTGCGGGGTGTGTTCCTCGGCTGGCCCGAAACGGTAGCGGCGCCAGTCGCGGCGAAACCGTGGTTCGCCCGTCCGACGCCGGTCACTGGCGAACGCCGCGCCCTGGTGATCGGCGCCGGTCTGGCCGGTTGCGCCACTGCCGCCAGCCTCGCTGCGCGGGGCTGGCAAGTGAGTCTGCTGGAACGTCACGACGCGCTGGCGCAGGAAGCCTCGGGCAATCCTCAAGGCGTGTTGTACCTCAAGCTGTCGGCCCATGGCACTGCCTTGTCACAACTGATCGTCAGTGGTTTCGGCCACACCCGGCGCTTGCTTGAGCAGTTGCACCGGGGTGTTGACTGGGACGATTGCGGAGTCTTGCAACTGGCGTTCAACGCCAAGGAAGCCGAACGTCAGGCAGAATTGGCGACGGCGTTCCCTGCCGACTTGCTGCACCTGCTGGATCAATCTCAAGCGCAGGCTCAAGCCGGTATTGGTCTCGACTATGGCGGCCTGTACTTTCCCGAGGGCGGCTGGGTACATCCACCGGCGTTGTGCCAATGGCAGGCTGCGCATCCGAGCATTCAACTGCTTGCGCACCACGATGTACTTGAACTGCGCAAAGCCGATGGCCAATGGCAGGCCTGGGACGGCGAGCTCCTGCTTGCCAGCGCACCCGTGGTGGTGCTGGCCGGCGCCGCCGAGATCCGGCGCTTCGAGCAAAGCGCCGAACTGCCGCTCAAACGCATTCGCGGGCAGATTACCCGCCTCGTGCAAACCCCTGAAAGCCAGACACTGACCACCGTGGTGTGTGCCGAAGGTTATGTCGCACCGGCACGTCTGGGCGAGCACACCCTGGGCGCCAGTTTCGATTTCAAGAGCGATGACCTGACACCCACCACGGCTGAGCATCTGGGTAATCTGGCCATGCTGGAAGAGATCTCCAATGATCTGGTCGAACGTCTGCACATCGAGGAACTTGACCCGGACACCCTTCAAGGTCGCGCCGCTTTCCGCTGCACCAGCCCCGACTATTTACCCATCGTCGGCCCCTTGGCCGACAACCAGGCTTTTATCCAGGCGTATGCCGCATTAAGCAAAGACGCCCGGCAAGTACCGGACGCTGCATGCCCATGGCTTGAAGGTTTGTACATCAACAGCGGCCACGGCTCGCGCGGTCTCATAACCGCGCCGCTGTCCGGTGAACTGCTCGCGGCCTGGCTGGATAACGAGCCTCTGCCATTGCCCAGAAGCGTGGCCGAAGCCTGTCATCCCAATCGGTTTGTATTGCGGCGCTTGATCCGGGGCAAGTAACACCCCGGGTTCCGATCAACAATTCCCCTCATAGATATAACTATTTACCGCTCACCCGCGATGCCATCGTGGTAACGCGCAAAGTCCCGGCCACCGCGCCTTATAACTTATCGATCTAAAACTACCGATACCGAGGGGAGTCAGTTTCTGAGTACCCGTCGTTTTTGGCGCGGTATTGCTTGACCCTCCCCAACGGAAAAACCGGTAAGGATTTTATGTGCGGATTAGCTGGCGAGTTACGTTTTGATCATCAACCTGCAGACCTTGCAGCCATTGAGCGAATCACCCATCACCTGGCCCCTCGCGGCCCTGACGCGTGGGGCTTTCATGCCCAAGGGCCAATTGCCCTGGGCCATCGTCGCCTGAAAATCATGGACCTGTCGGACGGTTCGGCGCAGCCGATGATCGACAACCAATTGGGTTTGTCCCTGGCCTTCAACGGCGCGATCTACAATTTTCCGGAACTGCGCACCGAGCTGGAAAGCCTGGGCTATGCCTTCTATTCCGGTGGCGACACCGAAGTGCTGCTCAAGGGCTATCACGCCTGGGGCGAAGCGCTCCTGCCCAAACTCAACGGCATGTTCGCCTTCGCCATTTGGGAGCGCGACGCCAAACGCCTGTTTATTGCCCGCGACCGTCTCGGCGTGAAGCCGCTGTACCTGTCGCGCACCGGCCAACGCCTGCGTTTTGCCTCGTCGCTGCCGGCGTTGCTCAAGGGCGGCGACATCAACCCGATCCTCGATCCCGTAGCGCTCAATCATTATCTGAATTTCCACGCCGTGGTTCCGGCGCCGCGCACCTTGCTGGCGGGCATCGAAAAACTGCCGCCAGCGACCTGGATGCGCATCGAAGCGGACGGCACCACCGAGCAGAAAACCTGGTGGACCCTGCCCTACGGCCCACACGCCGATGAGATGAATCTGACCCTCGAAGACTGGCGTGACCGCGTGCTCGACAGCACCCGCGACGCCGTGGCGATCCGTCAGCGTGCGGCGGTAGACGTCGGCGTGCTGCTTTCCGGCGGTGTCGATTCGAGCATGCTGGTCGGTCTGCTGCGGGAAGTCGGTGTTGAAAACCTGTCGACCTTTTCCATCGGTTTCCAGGATGCCGGTGGCGAGCGCGGCGACGAGTTCCAGTACTCGGACCTGATTGCCAAGCATTACGGCACCCAGCACCACCAATTGCGCATCGACGAAAAAGAGATCATCGAGCAACTGCCGGCGGCGTTCCGCGCCATGAGCGAGCCGATGGTCAGTCATGACTGCATTGCCTTCTATCTGCTGTCGCGAGAAGTGGCCAAGCATTGCAAGGTGGTGCAGAGCGGCCAGGGCGCGGACGAACTGTTTGCCGGTTACCACTGGTATCCGCAGGTCGACGGCGCTGCCGATCCCTACGCGGCTTATCGCGATGCGTTTTTCGACCGCAGCTACGACGACTACGCCGCGACCGTGCAGCCGAAATGGCTGACGGCCAATGACGCCGCCGGCGACTTCGTGAAGGAACATTTCGCACAGCCCGGCGCCGATGCAGCGGTGGACAAAGCCCTTCGTCTGGACAGCACGGTGATGCTGGTGGACGACCCGGTCAAACGCGTCGACAACATGACCATGGCCTGGGGGCTGGAAGCGCGCACACCGTTTCTCGACTATCGCCTGGTGGAATTGTCGGCCCGCGTGCCGGGCAAGTTCAAACTGCCGGACGGCGGCAAGCAAGTGTTGAAAGAAGCGGCGCGGCTGGTGATTCCAAGCGAAGTGATCGATCGCAAGAAAGGTTACTTCCCGGTGCCGGGCCTGAAGCATTTGCAAGGCGACACGCTGAACTGGGTTCGTGAACTGCTGCTCGATCCAAGCCAGGATCGCGGCCTGTTCAAACCGGCCATGCTCGACCGCCTGCTGACCGATCCACAAGGCCAGTTGACCCCGTTGCGCGGCTCCAAGCTGTGGCAACTGGCGGCACTGAACCTGTGGCTCAGTGAACAAGGAATCTGATCGATGAAACCCCATGCCACGGCTTATAGCCAACGCTTGTTGCGTGGTCAGACGCCGTCCTACGAACGCTTGCAGGCGCGTCTGGCCGAAGACGGCAGCGAACTGGGCGCGGCGCCGATTGCCGTGCACTGCGGTTGGGGCCGATTGCTGATCGGCCACACGTTTCCGGATGCGGCGAGCCTCGCTCACGAGTTGCTCAACGAGCAGCCGGGAGAGCGCGATATTGCCCTGTACGTGGCCGCCCCCCAGCAAGTGCTGGGGCTGGAGCCCGCCCAACTGTTTCTCGACCCGTCCGACACCTTGCGCCTGTGGTTCAGCGACTACCGCCCGTCAACCCGGGTGTTTCGTGGTTTTCGCATTCGCCGGGCCCAGAGCGAGCCCGACTGGCAGGCAATCAATCAGCTTTATCAGTCCCGCGGCATGCTGCCCATTGACGCGAGTTTGCTGACCCCACGCCATGAAGGCGGTCCGGTGTATTGGCTGGCCGAAGATGAAGACAACGGCGCAATCATCGGTAGCGTCATGGGCCTCAACCATCACAATGCGTTCAATGATCCGGAGAACGGCAGCAGCTTGTGGTGCCTGGCCGTTGATCCGCATTGTTCGCGACCGGGTGTCGGTGAAGTGTTGGTGCGGCATCTGATCGAACACTTCATGAGCCGCGGGCTTAGCTACCTCGACCTGTCGGTGCTGCACGACAACCGGCAGGCGAAAAGTCTTTACGCCAAGCTGGGTTTTCGCAACCTGTCGACCTTCGCAATCAAGCGCAAGAACTGCATCAATCAGCCGTTGTTTCTCGGCCCAGGCCCCGAAGCCGAGTTCAATCCGTATGCGCGGATCATCGTTGAGGAAGCTCATCGACGCGGGATCGATGTACAGGTCGATGACGCCGATGCCGGGATGTTCACCCTCAGCCTTGGCGGCCGTCGGGTGCGCTGCCGCGAATCCCTCAGCGATCTGACAAGCGCCATCAGCATGACGTTGTGCCAGGACAAAAGCCTGACCCACAAAGTGCTCAAGGCGGCCGGCCTGAACCTGCCCTCGCAACAACTGGCGGGTAACGCCGATGACAATCTGGCGTTTCTCGACGAGCACGAGCGGGTGGTGGTCAAACCGCTGGATGGCGAACAGGGCCAAGGCGTGGCGGTGGATTTGCGGACCATCGAAGAGGTTCAACAAGCCATCGAGTCCGCCCGCCAATTTGACAGTCGCGTGCTACTGGAAAGCTTCCATGAAGGTCTCGACCTGCGGATTGTGGTGATCGGTTTTGAAGTGGTTGCCGCGGCCATTCGCCGGCCGGCGGAAGTGGTGGGCGATGGCCAGCATTCCATCGGTGAACTGATCGAAGCCCAGAGCCGACGTCGTCAGGCCGCCACCAGCGGTGAAAGCAAAATCCCGCTGGACCATGAGACCCAGCGCACCCTGCATGCGGCGGGTTACGACTACAGCAGCATTCTGCCGGCCGGTGAACATCTGTTCGTACGCCGTACGGCGAATCTTCATACCGGTGGGGTTCTTGAGGATGTCACCGCGATCCTGCATCCGACGTTGGTGGATGCGGCGGTGCGCGCTGCACGGGCCCTGGATATTCCGATGGTCGGGCTCGACCTGATGGTGCCTGCCGCCGACCAACCTGAGTATGTGTTTATCGAAGCCAATGAACGCGCCGGGCTGGCCAACCATGAACCGCAGCCGACGGCGGAGCGGTTTGTGGATTTGTTGTTTCCCCATAGTCAGCCAGCGGTCTCTTAGTGATGGAGTGCCTGGACTGACGCCTTCGCGAGCAAGCCCGCTCCCACATGCGACCGCATTCCATTGGGGGAGCGGTTTTGTTCGCGAAGGCGGCCTGACAGACACCAAAGATTCCTCTCCCTCATCGAAACCATCGATGCTCTCAACTCATCAGGAGTTTCCATGACCAGCAAAATTCCCGAACCGGATCTCAACTACCTGCAAAAAGTCCTGCTGGAAATGCTCGCCATTCCCAGCCCGACCGGGTTCACCGACACCATCGTGCGCTACGTCGCCGAGCGGCTTGAAGAGCTGGGCATTCCCTTCGAAATGACGCGCCGCGGAACCATCCGCGCCACCCTCAAGGGCAAGAAGAACAGCCCGGACCGTGCGGTCTCCGCCCACCTGGACACCATCGGCGCAGCGGTTCGCGCGATCAAGGACAACGGCCGTCTGACCCTCGCCCCCGTCGGTTGCTGGTCCAGCCGCTTTGCCGAGGGCAGTCGGGTGAGCCTGTTCACCGACAACGGCGTGATCCGCGGCAGCGTATTGCCCCTGATGGCTTCCGGGCACGCGTTCAATACCGCCGTGGATGAAATGCCGATCAGTTGGGATCACATCGAATTGCGCCTGGATGCCTATTGCGCCACCCGCGCCGATTGCGACTCACTGGGCATCAGTGTGGGTGATTTCGTCGCCTTCGATCCGCTGCCGGAGTTCACTGAAAGCGGCCACATCAGTGCCCGTCATCTCGACGACAAGGCGGGTGTTGCGGCGTTGCTGGCGGCGCTGAAAGCGATCGTCGACAGCGGCGAAGAACTGATGATCGACTGTCATCCGCTCTTTACCATCACCGAAGAAACCGGCAGCGGCGCGGCGGCGGCATTGCCGTGGGATGTCAGCGAATTCGTCGGCATCGACATTGCGCCGGTCGCGCCGGGCCAGCACTCAAGCGAGCACGCAGTGAGCGTGGCGATGCAGGACTCCGGCGGGCCTTACGACTATCACCTGTCACGGCATCTTTTGCGCCTGGCCAGTGACAACGAGTTGCCCGTGCGCCGTGACCTGTTCCGCTACTACTTCAGTGATGCCCACTCGGCCGTCACCGCCGGCCACGACATTCGCACCGCCCTGCTCGCCTTCGGTTGCGACGCTACCCACGGCTACGAACGCACCCACATCGACAGCCTCGCTGCGCTCAGTCGTTTGCTCGGCGCTTACATACTGAGCCCACCGGTGTTCGCCAGCGATGCGCAGCCGGCCAAAGGTTCACTGGACCGGTTCAGTCACCAGATCGAGCACGATACACAGATGGAAAGCGATACCCGCGTGCCGTCGGTGGACAGTCTGGTGGGGCAGCGGTCGGATAGCTGACCTTGAGATGTTTGGTGTCTGAAAGGTCGCCTTCGCGAGCAAGCCCGCTCCCACATTCGACCGCATTCTCATGAAAGAACTCGGCCAACTGTGGGAGCGGGCTTGCCCGCGAAGGCGGTAGATCAAGCAACACATGAGCCCAGGCTAGCCGCAACCGATCATTCGCCGTAGCATCGCGCCATTGTTTTCACCGAGGTGCCTATGCTGATCCCCTACGACCAACTTGAAGTCGACACCCTGACCCGCCTGATCGAAGATTTCGTGACCCGTGACGGTACCGACAACGGTGATGACACGCCGCTGGAGACCCGCGTACTGCGTGTTCGTCAGGCATTGACCAAGGGCCAGGCGCTGATTGTCTTCGATCCGGAAAGCGAGCAATGCCAGTTGATGCTCAAGCACGACGTGCCCAAGCACCTGTTCGACTGAGGCCTTCAGCGCCCCTTGTTTCTGGCCAGTTTGACCTGGATGCGTTCGTAGACTTCGGCGCGGTGCACGTTGACGTCCTGCGGCGCTTCGACACCGAAGCGCACGGTGTTTCCGTTAACGGCAACAATGCGCACGGAAATGTTGTCACCGATGGAAATCAATTCGCCCACAACGCGACTGAGTACAAGCATGGCATTCGTCCTTCAGGGTTATCGAACCCTGAAGATGCCCGGCACTTGGCGGCTCTTCAATGCGACGACAGCAAACCAGACCCAACCTACGGCGCAGGACTAGCCGCTCTTACGGAAACGTCTGACAAAACCTTTGATTGAAGGACCGATCCTTCAGGCTGCGGAGAAGCGCGGCCCGAAAAGGATGACGCTTGCCCCGATCACACACAGCGCCACACCGATCCAGTCCGAGCCCAGCGGACGAATCCGCTCGACCACCGCCAGCCAACCAATCGAAGCAATAATGTAGATGCCGCCGTAAGCGGCATAGGCGCGACCGGCGTAAGTCGCTTCGATGCGGGTCAGCAGCAGCGCGAACAAGGTCAGGCTGAGCAGTGCCGGCACCACCCACCAGGCGCTTTTGCCCTGGCGCAGCCACATCCAGAACGCAAAGCAGCCGGCGATTTCAAACAGCGCGGCGAGGAAAAACCACAGGTAATTAAGCATGCAAAACGTCTCGCGAGGATGGCCGATGGCGGCCACCCTAACGACGGTTTTGTGTAGGGGGCAAGCTCAACCTGCGGTTTGTTTGGCCTTGGCGCGCATTTTGTCGGCCATGACGGTCATTTCGTCGTAAAGCAGCTGCGGGTTCTTCTGCTTGAGCGCCCAGGCCATGCGGCCCTGTTCGTGGGGCAGAATCATGAACTCGCCTGCGGCGACGTGCTGATAGATGTAGTCGGCAATCTCGGCCGCCGTGATCGGTGAACTTTCCAGCAGTTTGCCGACCTGGGCTTTCATGGCTGGCGTCGGGCCGCGGAAAGAGTCCAGCAGATTGGTCTGGAAGAAGGACGGGCACACCACATGTACGCCGACTTCCTGCTGCGCCAGTTCGATCAGCAGGCTTTCGGACAACGCCACCACACCCGCCTTGGCCACGTTGTAGTTGCTCATGGCCGGGCCTTGCATCAGGGCCGCCATCGACGCGATGTTGATGATCTTGCCTTTGCTTTTTTCCAGCAGCGGCAGGAAAGCCTTGCAGCCCTTGACCACGCCCATCAAGTTGATTGCGATCTGCCAGTCCCAGTCTTCCAGGGACAGTTCACTGAAGAACCCGCCCGAGGCAACGCCAGCGTTGTTGACGATGACATCGATACCACCGAGCTTTTCTTCACAAGCCTGGGCGAAAGCAGTGAGCTGGCTGTAGTCGCGCACGTCGCAACGCTGGATAAAACCGTCACCACCGGCTTCGCGAACCAGCTTCAGGGTTTCCTGCAAACCGGGCTCGCTGACGTCCGACAAGGCCAGCTGCCAGCCTTCACGCGCCCAGCGCAGCGCGATTTCGCGACCCAGGCCAGAGCCTGCGCCAGTGATCATCATGCGATTTTGCATAGCAAACAGCCTTGTTGTTCCGGGGAAGATGTGTCGAGTGTAGCGAAGGACAACGCCCGACCCACGCTCCATCAGATTGCTGAATGGCCCGAGCAAACCGTGGAAGCCCCTGAGCCAACTAATTGAACAAATAAGCCTTTGTTCGAAAAACATGAAAAAAACTTGGAATTTTCCTTCATTCGCGACAGTCGGACGTTTTAAGCAGCTAGATTTATAAACATCCAGGCTGACAGTTAATACGCCAGGTAACTCCAGAACACTTCTCCAACAAGGAAATAGACATGGGCACAATTCTCCTCGTAATACTGATCCTGTTGTTGATTGGTGGTTTGCCAGTGTTCCCTCACTCCAGAAGTTGGGGTTACGGTCCGTCGGGGATCATCGGTGTAGTATTGGTGGTACTGCTGATCCTGTTGTTGCTCGGCAAGATATAAAGATTTAACAGGCAAAAAAAAGAGGCCCTTGATGGGCCTCTTTTTTATTGCGTCAACGCTTAGTCCGGCTTGCCATCAATGACACCGGCGGTGTTATCGATCAGGCTTTTGGTGGCGGTTTGCAGGAACGCTTCGAGCTTGGTTTTCATCTCTGCCATACGCGGTGCATCCGGAACGACCACGGCACGCGGCGTAGCACCCAGTTCGTAGTTATACATCTTCGGCGCCATGTCCTTGTCCTTCGGCAATACCAGTATCTGGTCGACCGTGATGATCGCCGTGGTCTGTTCGCTGCCCGATGGTTTGATCACGCCAAAACCGGTGTCGCCTTCAGGCAAGTTGAGCAGGTCGCGGCCCCAGCACTGATGGCGCACTTCGCCGCCGATGCGGCCCATGATGGTCGGCACGATGTCGACCTGAGTGCCGACGGTGTGGTCCAGGGTGCCAAACTTTTCCTGGATGCCCGGTGCGATCAACAGCATCGGTACGTTGAAACGGCCCAGGTCCATTTCAGTGATCTGACGCTCGTTGCCAAAACCGTGGTCGCCGACGACAACAAACAGGGTTTCCTTGAAGTACGGCTCCTTGCGGGCCTTTTCAAAGAACTGGCCTAGTGCCCAGTCCGAGTAACGCATGGCGGTCAAATGCTCGTTCAGACTGCCGCGATCGGTCACGCGCTCGACCGGCAAAGGTGTCGGCAAGGCGTATGGCGTGTGGTTGGACAGGGTCTGCAACAACGCATAGAACGGCTTGCCGTTTTCCCGCGCCTTGAGCTCTACCAGACCACGGTCGAACATATCCTGGTCGGACACGCCCCAAGTCGGATCGGAGAACACCGGGTTCACGAAGTCGTTACGACCGATGAAGTTGGTCATGCCCTGGTTGCTGAAGAAACCCGATTGGTTGTCCCAGGCGAAGTCGCCGTTGTAGACGTACACATCGTTGAAATCACGAGCACTGAGCAATTGCGGCAGACCGGACAGCTTGTGGCTGCCTTCCGGGGTCTGCATCAGGTATTCGAAACCCGGCAGGTTCGGGAAACAGGCCATGGTCGCGAACATACCCTGGTGGGTATGGGTGCCGTTGGAAAAGAAACGATCGAACAGCAGGCCTTCCTTCGACAGTTTGTCGAGGTACGGCGTGATATTGCCCGGCGCACCCAACGCGCCCACCGAGTGACCAGCCATGCTTTCCATCAGGATCACAACGACGTTCTTGATCGGCAGTGTCTTGTCGGCCGGCGGCATGTAATCGCGGCGCACCGCTGCGGTTTCGCCGTCCACCAGTTTGTCGTCCGCCGTCATCAGCATGTCGCGCACAGTCTGCTGCGCCAAAGGCTGTGGCTGCGTGGCTTTCCAGATGTTGTCACGATCTTCGGACATCCGGCTCTTGGCCGCAGCGACCAGAGAAAGCGTACCGTTGAGGCCCAATTGGTTGGCGAAATTGGAATCGGTGGTGTAGACGTCACCCCAACGCATCGGCGGGCCCTGACGCAGGGTGCCGCGAGCCGCGACCACGCAGATCAGCAGGCACACCACGAACACGCCGATGCGTGCATACCACGGGGCAATCTGGCGCGTGCTGATGCTACCGCCGCTGAATGGACCGCGAGGACGGGTAGCGCGGTCGGCCCCCTTGAAGGCCAGGGTCAGGATCAAGGTGCCCACGGCCCAGGCCAGCAGGTAGCGAACCACCGGAAAACCGTACCAGAGCATGCTCATCACGGTTTTCGGGTCTTCCTTCACGTACTGGAAGACCAGGCCGTTGAGCCGCTGGTGGAATTCACGGTAGAAGTCCATCTCCATCAGGCCCAGGAACAGCGCGATGCTCGAAGCGATGGTCAGCCAGAAGCGGAAAAAACCACGAGCGGCCATGGCCCGGGCACTGAACAGCGCCAGCACCAGCGGAATGCTCAGGTAGACCACCAGGCGCAGGTCGAAACGCAGGCCGTTGGCGAAGGCCTCAAGGAAAGTCGAGGCTGGGGTGTCGAGGATCATCTCGCTGTTGTAGACCAGCAGCGCGACGCGCAGCACGGAAAACATCACCATCATGATCAGAGCACAAAGCAGCGTGTAGGCCAGATGCGATTTGACGGTCGGTTGCAGCAGGCGACTAGAAGCTCGCTGCTGACTCAGGGCGTCCGGGTTTGCCATGTCGTTTTAGGACCCATTGGAAGTTAAAGTTTCAAAAATACAGCTGCGCCCTGCCCTCTGTTGGCCAGTTCTCGGCCCCGGGGCTTGCGCGGTGCGCAAATGTTGCACGATCACTCGCGGCATTGCCATTCATTACTGTCCGGTAGTCTGGCGCGGGCGAATTGTCTTGGAGGCGTTGTGAAAATTTCGTGCAACGCATATCCGGAAACAAAATAAAGGCTTCGACTTGAATGGCCCATTGGGGGTGTTTGATTGTGTACATATCCGTTGTTGCGGTGACGGCTGCTCTTTGATCGTGGACATATCCGTTTCTGCGGTAACGGATATGTCCCCCCCAAAGCCGTGCTTACTTCTCGGCACGTTCTTTCAAGGCTTTCAACGTATTGAACGGCGCATCAACCACAAACTTATTGGCAACCACCGACGGTATGCTGCCGCCCGGCTCGGTGTGCACCTGATAGGTCACTTCGACCTGGTCACCCTTGGGCACGAACTTCCAGAAACCGTCGATCTTGGTAACCCGCACAAAACCCTTTTCTTCAGGAATGTACGTCGGCACGCCTTCAAGTTTGCGGGTCAGGCTGCCATCGGCGCCTGTAAGGGTGGTGACATGCAGCACCGAGTCACGCGCGGTCACCGGCCAAGGGGTATTGAACTGCGTGTAGGTCCAGCTCTGATCGCCTTCGTGCTTAAGCAACTTCTGGGTCTTGCATTCGTGAATCCAGGCGCAGGCGCCGGGCACGTCTTCCTGCAGCGCGCGCAGTTTGGCCATGGTGGTTTTCATCAGGGTGACGCCCTGGTAGGCCTTGTAATCGGAACCGGCCACTTCACTCAGGGATACCTTGATGCCGTCTTCGTTCTTGGCGACTTTCCAGTCCTCGGCCTGAGCGGCCGTGGTTGCCAGCATTACCGTCAAACCACACAACACAGCCATACGATGCAGCGAACCCATAATCTTTTCCTTATTGTTGAAGTTCCATTTGTTAAACACATCACGCGGCCGTCATTTGCTCCCACCATCCCAGCAATCTGATCGCTTCATCACTGCTGTTTCCGCAGACTTCGACATCGGCTTCAAATGCCGAACAAACGGCAGGACGTTCCGGTTGGCCGAAAATACCGCACAGGTTTTCGACCGAAAGTTGGACGCAACGCTCTCCCGCGGCTTTGCCATTGGGCATGCCGGGAATCGGCGAACTGATGGAAGGGACAATGCAACAGGCGCCACAGCCCTCACGGCATTTCATGACGACAAGCTCCTCGCGACGAGCAATGTGTTAAAGGACGGGGCACAGAGTACCCGCTAAAACGGCTGTTTAAAATTACCCGGGAGCGGGTTTTTACCTTCAAACGGACGTGACTGACCAGTCTCCGACAAAGCGTCTGGCCAGCGGGTCACGGATGGGAAGGAATTAGCGCTTGAACTCGAATTCCAGGGCTGCACCTTCGACTTCACGGCGCTCTTCGTTGCGCAGTTGCAACTGCATTTCGTTGCTGATCAGCCGTCCGTTGAGCTGAAACGGAGTGCTGCCGGCCTTGTCACCGAACATTTGCGGCAACACCGGATCGCGCCGGGGTAATGGGACTGTACCGATCGGTTTCAACTCCTCGGCCATCTCCTCGGGCAGACTCAAATCCAGGTCGACAGTAGGAAGCTTGGTTTTCACCACCTCACTGGCGGATTTGGACTTGGAGACAATCGGTGGCCGTTTTTTTACCACCGCCGCTTTCTTTTTGACCGGTGCGGCTTTCTTGGCGGGAGCCTTGGCGGGAGCGACTTTCTTGGCCGCTGCCGTTTTTTTCGCGGGGGTGCTGGCTGCCGGTTTTTCCTGGACGGAAGCCGCCATGACGCCTTCGGCGTGAAAGGTCATCAACAGGCAGATCGATAGCCAGACGGCGGGAAAAATAGGCTTCATGGACCCAACAGCGCTAACGGCAGAGGGCCATATGCTCGCCTGTTGGACGTGACAAGACAAGCTCGGGCAGGAATAACCTGCCCGCCCCGTCAAAAACCACCAGCCATTTCCTGGCAGAGCTGGGTAGCCAACATGCCGAGGGTCATCAATGCACGCTCGGCTTCACGGTTCCAGGGTATGCCGCAGTTCAGCCGAATGCAGTGATTGAACTGCTCGGTGTTACTGAAAATCAACCCCGGCGCGATGCTGATGCCCTGCTGCAAGGCCCGCACGTGCAGTTCCTGAGTGTTGACTCGCCCCGGCAGGCTGACCCATAGAATGAAGCCGCCCGTAGGCCGGGTCATCTGTGTGCCTTCCGGGAAATACTGCTGCACCGCCAGCTGAAAAGCGCTGAGATTCTTGCGGTACTCCTGACGGATGTAGCGCAAATGCCGGTCGTAACCCCCATTCTCCAAGTAGGCCGCGATGCCCATTTGCGTGACGCTGCAGGCCGAGTGGGTACTGAAGGTCTGCAAGCGCTGGATTTCCTGCTGGTACTTGCCGGCAATCATCCAGCCAATTCGCACGCCCGGCGACAGGGTTTTGGAAAAGCTCGAGCAATAGATCACCCGATCCAGCCGGTCGTAAGCCTTGAGCGATTTAGTGCGCCCCTGCTCGAACATCAGTTCGCCGTAGATATCGTCCTCGACAATCTGTATGTCGAAATCCGAGGCCAGGCGCAGCAGTTGTTTCTGCCGCTCTTCGGGCATGGTGCCGCCCAATGGATTACTCAGACGAGTGGTGAGCACCAGCGCTTTGATCGACCACTGGTTGGCCGCCAGTTGCAGGGCTTCAAGGCTCATGCCGGTGGCCGGATCGCTGGGGATTTCGATGACCTTAAGGCCCAGCAAGTCAGCCAGTTGCAGCAAACCGTAGTAAGTCGGCGATTCGGCGGCAATCAAGTCGCCCGGCCGGGTCAATACTCGCAGCGACATTTGCAACGCGTCGACGCAGCCGTGGGTGATCACCACTTCAGAGGGGTCGACCACCACGCCGGCATCGCGCATGCGGATCGCCACCTGCCGGCGCAACGGCTCGAAACCGGGGCTGAACATGTAGCTGAAAGCCCGTGGACTATGGAAACGAGTGACTTTGGCCAGTTGCTGATGCAGCGCCCGCACCGGCAGATAATCGACGCTCGGTACCGCTGCGCCCAAGGGAAAGACACCCTCGCGGCGGGATTCGACCAGGACTTGCTGAATGATGCTGCTGCGGGTAACCAGACCGGGGCGCTCGACCCGGGCGATGTCCGGGGTCGGCGCGGTCAGGGCCGGCGTCTGGTGAACGTAGTAGCCCGACTGCGGCCGGGCGCGGATCAGCCCCTGATCTTCGAGGTTGGCGTAAGCCTGCAACACCGTCGCATGGCTGACGTTGAGCTGCGAGCTCATCTTGCGTACAGAAGGCACGCGCTCCCCCGGCTGATAGACCCCACGGCGGATGTCTTCGGCCAGTTGCTGAGCAATACGTTGGTAGAGCAAGAGATTGGTCATGACGCAGCACTCGATTTCACGGGCATTTTATTCTTGTGTGAAACAATACCGGAACAGTTTAGAAGTGTACTGGGACAGTTGCCACAATAGTCGACCGTACAGTGCAGTGTCAGCAAAAACTGTACTGCTTTTATGAATGGCACGAGCAAATGCCAGGCGCAAAAAAACCCGGCGCTGACTGACAGGCCGGGTTTTCCAGTGACGCCCCCCTTAGCGGGCGGCGCCGAGCTGGCCTTTTTCGTCGGAGAACACAATTTCCACCCGACGGTTCTGCGCACGACCCCGTTCGGAGGCGTTCACGTCCACTGGATATTCGTCGCCGTAACCTTCGACCTGGATGCGCTTGTCATCGATGCCGAGGTCCATCAGCACATTCGCCACCGATTGAGCACGATCACGGGACAGCTTGAGGTTTTCCTGCTTGCCGCCAGTACTGTCGGCGTAACCTTCGATGCGCACCACTCGCTTGGGGTTGAGCTGCAGGAACTGCACGATCTTCAACACCACGCGATTCGCCGAGTTTTTCAACTCCGCTTCGCCCGTGTCGAACAGCACATCCCCAAGGGTCATCACCAGGCCACGGTCAGTCTGGGTGGTGGCCAGCGCGACAATCTGTTCTTCGAGCCACTTGCCCTGTTGCTGCACGCTCAGCAGCTTGGATTCGCGCAAGGCCAGTTGCAGGCGCTGACGCTCCAGCTCGAGCTTCGCCGCAAGCTCTTCGTTGAGCACCTGATTGGTGTGCTCACGGGCGATTGCGCTGTAGCGCTGGCTCAGGTAAGCGTAATGCGCCACATCCGAACCGCTGCCCCAGTAGCTGGACAGACGATCGGCACGGGCCAGGGACTCACCGGCGCGAATCACATCCTTGGGCGCGATTCGCAGCACGTTGGAGTCTTCCTTGACCTTCTGGAAGTCAGTGCCTGCTTGCTGCAACGAGGCTTCGCTGTGCTGACCGGCACAGCCATAGAGGCTGACGCAGCCGGCCAGGAGCAAACCGCCGAGTACTTTGGTCTTGAGGCTCATTGGGCATCTCCCAGTTGCTTGCGCAGACGAGTGATGCGGGTATTGAGCACGTTCAACTGCTCCTGACTCTTGAGGGTCAGGACCCGGGCTTCGGCCAGACGCGCATCCAGCTCGGCCTGTTCGGCCCGCATGCGCGCATGTTTGTAGGACTGATCCGTCATGTCGCCTTGGGCACGGGTGAATTTTCCTTCGGCCAATTTCAGTTCTGGCACATCGTCGACGGTGGCACCCACGGCTTTGGCTTGCTCGAGTGCCTGCTCGGTCAGGCGTATTTGTTCATTCGGCGCCGGATCGGCTGCACAACCCGCCAGAGCCAGTACGGCCAGGGCAGCGAAAAGAGGTCGAATACTCACTAAAAATCCCTACTGTTTTGGGGTACTGACAGGCGGTTGCTGCGGTTGTGAGCGCTGTGCTTTCCAACGCTCGATATTGCGCAGCAGTGCGGCTTCCGTCAGTCCGGACGCGGGCAATTCTGTCATCTTTTTGGCCAGCTGTCCGCGCAACCACGGATCGTTGCAGGCAGAGTTGTGGGAAACCGCGAGGAACAGGCCGGGTTTGTCGATGGGTTGTGGGCGGCCGATCAGGTCGTTGGCCATACCCAGTGTCTGTACGGTCGCCATGCCTGAGTAGCGTCCGGCCAGGACAAATTCCACCTCGCCCAACAGCAATTTCTGAAATGCCTGAGTCAGGTTTGGCGTACGCGAGAGGGTCAATTGCTGCTCAGCGAAAGTGCCAAATGCCTGGGTCATCCGAGACTTTTCCGATAAGGCACCAGGATGACCGTGAAGGTCTTGCGCTTCGTTGTAGACCAGCGGCGAGTCTTTGCGGGTCCAGACCAGATAGTCGTTTTCCACCAACGGCGGATGAATGTAGTCCAGGGTTTGCAGCTCACCAACGGTCAATGGCGCATCAACCAGCATGTCCATGCGTCCACTGCGCACTTCGTCCAGAGCCTGGGAGCGTTTGCCGGCATACAGCAACTCGATCTTGATGCCCAACTCGCCCGCCACTTGCTGCAACAAATCGGCGTTGGCGCCGATCAGGTGCTTGGGGTCTTGCGGGTCTTGCCACAGGTACGGCGGCGCATCCGGACTGCCAGTCACCACCAGGCGCTCGCATTTGCCCGCCGCGAGGGTCAGCGCCGGCAACACCGTCAGCCCCAGCAACAATGACCAGCCACACACGCGGCGCAGATCCATGGCGACACTCTCCCACTCAAATCCCGAACAAAAAAAAGCCCGACCAAAAGGTCGGGCTCTTTATAAGTCAAGCCGCTGGATTAGACCAGCTTCTCGAACTCAGGGATGGCTTCGAACAAGTCCGCCACCAGGCCGTAATCGGCCACCTGGAAGATCGGCGCTTCTTCGTCCTTGTTGATCGCAACGATCACTTTGGAGTCTTTCATGCCGGCCAGGTGCTGGATCGCGCCGGAGATACCGACGGCGATGTACAGCTGAGGAGCAACGATCTTGCCGGTCTGACCGACCTGCATGTCGTTGGGTACAAAACCTGCGTCGACCGCGGCGCGGGAAGCACCGACGGCAGCGCCCAGCTTGTCGGCCAAGGCGTACAAGTGTTTGAAGTTGTCGCCGTTCTGCATGCCGCGGCCGCCGGAAACGACGATCTTGGCAGCGGTCAGTTCCGGACGATCGGACTTGGCCAGTTCTTCACCGACGAAGCTGGAAGTGCCAGCGTCGTGAGCAGCAGCCACCGCTTCAACAGCAGCAGAACCACCTTCAGCAGCAACCGGGTCGAAACCGGTGGCACGCACGGTGATCACCTTGATCGCAGCGTTCGACTGAACGGTGGCGATGGCGTTACCAGCGTAGATCGGGCGCTTGAAGGTATCAGCGCTTTCAACCGAGATGATCTCGGAGATCTGGTCAACGTCCAGGGTCGCGGCAACGCGCGGCAGGATGTTTTTGCCGTTGGAAGTGGCGGCAGCCAGGATGTGGCTGTAACCAGCGCCCAGCTCGGCAACCAGCGGCGCTACGTTTTCCGGCAGTTGGTGAGCGTAGGCGGCGTTGTCGGCCACCAGCACTTTAGCCACGCCAGCGATTTTCGCAGCGGCTTCAGCCACGGCGCCCGCGCCCTGACCTGCGACCAGAACGTGGATGTCACCACCGATTTTGGCGGCGGCAGCCACGGTGTTCAGCGTGGCCGGGGCCAGCACTTTGTTGTCGTGTTCAGCAATAACCAAGATAGTCATTTAGATTACCTTCGCTTCGTTTTTCAGTTTCTCGACCAGTTCAGCCACCGACTTGACCTTGATACCCGCGCTGCGTGCAGCAGGCGCTTCGACTTTCACGGTCTTGTTGGTGGAGGCGGTGGAAACGCCCAAAGCGTCCGGAGTCAGCACTTCGAGAGGCTTCTTCTTGGCTTTCATGATGTTTGGCAGGGACGCGTAGCGCGGCTCGTTCAAACGCAGGTCGGTGGTGACGATGGCTGGCAGTTTCAGGGAAACCGTCTGTGCGCCGCCGTCGATTTCGCGGGTCACGGCAACCGTGTCGCCGCTGACTTCGACTTTCGAAGCGAAGGTGCCCTGACCGTAGCCGCTCAATGCAGCAAGCATCTGGCCAGTCTGGTTGTTATCGCTGTCGATGGCTTGTTTGCCAAGGATCACCAGCTGAGGCTGTTCCTTGTCGACAACCGCTTTCAGCAGTTTGGCAACGGCCAGGGAAGTCAGGTCTTCGGCGGACTCGACGAGGATGGCACGGTCGGCACCCAGAGCCAGCGCGGTGCGCAGTTGCTCTTGAGCGGTGGTCGGGCCGATGGAGACGACGACGATTTCAGTCGCAACACCTTTCTCTTTCAGGCGTACGGCTTCTTCCACTGCGATTTCGCAGAACGGGTTCATCGACATCTTGACGTTGGCGAGGTCGACGCCGGAATTGTCCGCCTTGACGCGAACCTTGACGTTGTAATCCACAACGCGTTTGACAGCTACAAGAACCTTCATGGATTCCTCGTTACTCTCCGGTGAAAAGAAAGTCGCCTAGGCGAACCTGGCGGTTTGATGCTCATCGGCGCAAGGGCACCTCTAAAAACGCTGGCAGGTGTATCGGGTGACCTTGCTCACGAGGGTGATGACCGTTCGTCAGACGTGACCGACAAGTCATTCAATATCGCGGCGTGTAAACTGCGTGCCAAAAGGTTGCAACGCGTCACCTTGTACTGCCATCGCCCTGTCTTTAGAGGTGCTCTTGAAACCAACAGTCAGCCTACGGCGAGCGCAAAACCGACCGTATCTTGACCGGAACGCCTATTCCGGTCAATACGGCAAAATGGCCAGTCATAAGCCGCGTGACTTTGATTTATCTGGCTTTGAGCCGATTCAAACAAACGTTTGTATTGGACGCTAGGAGTGGTGTAGATATAATGCGCCACCTTAGAGAGAAAGGTGGTTAATCGATTGTCCTCTTCCTGCATTGCGCAGGAATTCATGGATGCGACACCAAACCTCCAATTAGAAAAAAAACTGTTGAGCCTTGAGTAGGAGATAACCTGTGGAACGCGAATACATGGAATTCGACGTGGTCATCGTCGGTGCCGGCCCCGCTGGTCTTTCCGCCGCCTGCCGCTTGAAGCAGAAGGCCGCCGAAGCCGGTAAGGAAATCAGCGTCTGCGTGGTCGAAAAAGGCTCCGAAGTCGGTGCTCACATCTTGTCCGGTGCGGTGTTCGAACCACGCGCCCTGAACGAATTGTTCCCGGACTGGAAAGAACTCGGCGCCCCGCTGAACACGCCGGTCACCCGCGATGACATCTTCGTTCTCAAGAACGCCGACAGCGGGCAGAAGATTCCTGACCTTTTTGTGCCCAAGACCATGCACAACGAAGGCAACTACATCATCTCCCTGGGCAACCTGTGCCGCTGGCTCGCCCAGCAGGCCGAGAACCTGGGCGTGGAAATCTACCCGGGCTTCGCTGCCCAGGAAGCGCTGTTCGACGAGAACGGCGTGGTTCGCGGGATCATCACCGGCGATCTGGGCGTTGACCGCGAAGGTCAACCGAAAGAAGGCCTGTACACACCGGGCATGGAACTGCGTGGCAAGTACACGTTGTTCGCCGAAGGCTGCCGTGGCCACATCGGCAAGCAGCTGATCAAGCGCTTCAACCTCGACAGCGATGCCGACGCCCAGCACTACGGCATCGGCCTGAAAGAAATCTGGGAAATCGACCCAGCCAAGCATCAACCAGGCCTGGTGGTCCACACCGCCGGTTGGCCGCTGGACATCATGGGCACCGAAAACACCGGTGGCTCGTTCCTCTATCACCTGGAAAACAACCAGGTGGTGGTCGGCCTGATCGTCGACCTGTCCTACAGCAACACTTACCTGTCGCCGTTCGATGAGTTCCAGCGCCTCAAGCATCACCCGGTGCTCAAACAGTACCTGGAAGGTGGCAAGCGCATCAGCTACGGCGCGCGTGCCATTTGCAAAGGCGGCCTGAACTCGCTGCCGAAAATGGTCTTCAAGGGCGGCGCGCTGATCGGTTGCGACCTCGGCACCCTGAACTTCGCCAAGATCAAGGGCAGCCACACCGCGATGAAGTCCGGCATGCTCGCCGCTGAATCCGTGGCCGAGGCGCTGTTCGCCGAAAAAGATGGCACCGATGAGCTGACCACTTACGTCGACGCGTTCAAGAAGAGCTGGCTCTACGACGAACTGTTCGCCAGCCGCAACTTCGGCCCGGCGATTCACAAGTTCGGCGCCATTGTCGGCGGCGGTTTCAACTGGCTGGACCAGAACATCTTCGGCGGCAAACTGCCGTTCACCCTGCACGACAACAAGCCAGATTACGCGTGCCTGAAACTGGCGGCCGACTGCAAGAAGATCGACTATCCGAAACCGGACGGCAAAATCAGCTTCGACAAACTCAGCTCGGTGTTCATCTCGGGTACCAACCATGAAGAAGAACAGCCTTGCCACTTGAAGCTCACCGACCCGAGCATCCCGATCGCCAAGAACCTGCCGCTGTACGATGAGCCTGCCCAGCGTTACTGCCCGGCCGGTGTGTACGAGGTGGTCACCAAGGAAGACGGCGAGAAGCGCTTCCAGATCAACGCCCAGAACTGCGTTCACTGCAAGACCTGCGACATCAAGGACCCTGCACAGAACATCACCTGGGTGGCACCGGAAGGCTCTGGCGGCCCGACTTACCCGAACATGTAAGTCGACTGTCTGAACATCAAGGCTCCCGAAATGGGGGCCTTTTTGTTGCCTGCGATTTAAAAGCCACACCACGAAACCATTGTGGGAGCGGGCTTGCTCGCGAATGCAGTGTGTCAGTCAACATTGATGTTGAATGATCAACTGCATTCGCGAGCAAGCCCGCTCCCACATTAAATTTGCGATAGAAGATCAGGCGGCGCGTTCATCACCGGGATTTCGTTCGAAGTAGCGCTTGTACTCGCGACTGAACTGCGACGTGCTCTGATACCCCACCCGATGCGCCACCTGCGCCACGCCCAACCCTTCGGCCACCAGCAACGCCTGCGCCTTAAGCAGGCGCAAGCGTTTCAAATACTGCACCGGCGACAGCAAGGTGCTGCGTTTGAAATGCTCATGAAAAGTCGACGCACTCATGTTCGCACAGCTGGCCAGGGTTTCGACGTTCAACGGCTCGGTGTAATGCGCATGCAGATGACTGAGCGATGCCGCGATCCGGGCGAATTGCCCCTGCTGCTCGACCAGCGCCCGCAGCACATCGGCTTGCGGGCCGCGCAAGGCGACGAACAGCAACTCGCGCAAACGCGCCTGCCCCATGATCTGGCATTCCAGCGGATCGTGCAGACAGCGCAACAGCCGTTCAACACAACCACGCATTCCATCATCGAGCACCGCCGAGGTCATGGACTCTGGCGTCTGTGCCGCAATATTACGTCCCGGCGCCAGTCCCATGGCCAAGACCAACTCACCGAGCAACACCCGATCAATGGCGATGGAAACGCCCAGCATCGGGCCATTCGGTGCCGAAAATGTCTCGCATTCGAACGGCACCGGCAGCGCCTGAATCAAATAATGTCCGGCGCCGTACTCCAGCGTACGCGGGCCCAGATACGCCAATTTGCTGCCCTGGGCGATGATAACCAGGCTCGGCTCGTAGATCTGCGGACCACGGGCCACGTCGCAACTGGCGCGCAAAACCTGCACACCCGGCAATGCCGTAGGCGCGAAACCGTCACGCGTGGTAAGTGGCTGAATCAGTGAAACCAGGGAGGCATTGGCATCAAGATGACGGGTCAACAACATGAGAGTTCTTCACAAAAAAAGTCGCGAAAAAAGGCATGAAAGCATCATCGCAGGTCTGATTGCCAATGCGACCAATCAAACGCTGATGCCGGAGGATTAGGCATGACACCCGGAGGAATCGCCATGGCCGGTGACAGGTGCGGCGCCCAGAATTCCCCACCTCACCTGTCACTGCTTTTGCGAGGTTCCTCATGTACACCGCCATCGGATACGCCGCCCAGTCAGCCACCACCCCCCTCGCCCCCGTGAAATTCGAACGCCGCAGCCCTCGGGCCGACGACGTTGCGATCGATATTCTCTACTGCGGCGTCTGCCATTCCGACATCCACCAGGCACGCAACGAGTGGGGCATTGCCGTTTACCCACTGATGCCCGGCCACGAGATCGTAGGCAAAGTTACCGCCGTCGGTGCGAACGTCACCAAGCACAAGGTTGGCGATCTGGTCGGCGTCGGCTGCATGGTCGACTCGTGCCGCAGCTGCGAAGCCTGCCGGTCGAACCTCGAGCAATACTGCCTCGAAGGTCCGACCATGACCTACGCCACTCCGGACCGGGTCGATGGCAGCAACACCATGGGCGGCTACTCCGACAGCATCGTGGTCAGCGAGCACTTCGTGGTGCGCATCCCGGAAAAACTCGACCTGGCCAGCGCCGCGCCGATCCTGTGCGCGGGCATCACCACCTACTCGCCGCTCAAGCACTACGGCGTTAAGGCAGGCGACAAGGTCGGGATTCTTGGCATGGGCGGCCTCGGGCACATGGGCATCAAGTTCGCCAAGGCAATGGGCGCCGAGGTGACGCTGTTCACCCGCTCGGCGAGCAAGGCTGAGGAAGGTCGTCGTCAGGGCGCGGACCACGTGATCGTGTCCACCGATGCCGAGCAGATGAAGGCCGCGGCCGGACATTTCGACTTCCTGCTGGACACCATTCCGGTGCAGCACGACCTCAATCCCTACCTCGATACGCTGCGTTTCGACGGCGTGCACATTCTGGTCGGGCTGATCGAACCGGTGGACCCGCCGGTGCATGCCGGCAAACTGGTGATGAGTCGCCGCGTGCTGGCCGGCTCCCTGATCGGCGGCATCGCCGAAACCCAGGAAGTGCTGGATTTCTGCGCAGAGCACAACATCACCTGCGACATCGAAATGCTCGACATCCGCCAGATCAACGAGGCTTACGCGCGCATGATTGCCGGTGACGTGAAGTACCGTTTTGTCATTGATATGGCAACGCTGAAGGTCTGATCAGACCTTCAAACCCAGCTCTGCCGACAGCCGAGCCGTGACCCCTTTGATCAGGGGAATCAGCTCGGCCATTTTTTCCAGTGGCATGTAGGGCACGGTGCTGGCGATGCTGATGCCGGCGACGATGCGCTTGCTGGCATCGCGGATCGGCGCCGCCACGCAGCGGATCGACGGTTCGTTGTCTTCCAGATCGAAGGCGTAACCACCCGCCACGTATTCAATCATGCGCTGCTGAAACTGCTCCCAGGACTGCTCCGGGTGTTGCGGCCAGAACAGATTTTTCCCACCCGCCGGCAGGCTGACTTCATACAGCCGCTGCCATTCTTCCTGCGTGTCATCCAGCATCAACGCCTTGCCAATCCCGGTACGCGCCAACGGCATGCGATGGCCGACCCGCGAACGCATTTCCGGACCATTGCGTCCCGGATTCTTGTGCAGGTACAGCACCTCATCGCCCTCGCGGATCGCCAGGTGAATGGTGTCGCCGGTCAATGCCGACAGCTCATCCAGATACGGTCCGGCGAGGGTCACCAACGGCAATTCTTCGCGCGCCTGGAAACCCAGTTCGATCAGCTTCGGCCCCAACAGATAGCCAACTTGCGGCACCACCCGCAGATAGCGCTCGTCCACCAGGCAACTGGCCAGTCGATGGGTGGTGCTGCGCGTCGTGCCGATCAGCCGGGCGATCTCCTTGAGATCGCGGGCACCACTGGCCACGGCCTGAACCACACCCAAACCACGAAGCAGTGTCTGGGTGCCGGTCGGCGCGGCATCCTTGGCGATTTTTGGGGCGTCTTCCTGCATATCCAGCCTTTACCGTTGAGCGAGTGAACGGGCGGCATTATGGTCGCCCGACGGCTACGACTACAACTTGATACGCTCGACTTTGCCGACCAGCAACACGTAGGAAAGTGCGCCAATCAATGCGAGAACCGAGATATAGGTAATCGCCGGAGCAAACGAATCACCGGTGGCGAGGAAACCGATAACGATGGGCGTGGTGATGGCCGACAGGTTGCCGATGAAGTTGAACACCCCGCCGGTCAGCCCGAGCAAACGCGCTGGCGCCAGTGTTGAAACCAGCGACCAGGTGATCGAGGCCAATCCATTACCGAAGAACGCCAACGCGAGGAAGGCAATCACCAGAGGCGTCGACTCGACGAAGTTGGCGCCGATGATCGAAGTGGAAATCAGCAGGCCGCCAATGATCGGCAACTTGCGGGCGAAACCCACGGTGTAGCCGCGGCGGATCAGCCAGTCGGAAAAGAACCCCGAACAGAGCACACCGACGAAGGCGGCGAGAAACGGCAGCGACGCCAACAGGCCGGACTTGATGAAGTCCATGCCACGATATTTCACCAGGTAGGTCGGGAACCACGTCAGAAAAAACCACAGCGTCGAGTTGAGGCAGAACTGGCCCAGATAAATGCCCCAGAGTTTGCGTTTGCTCAGAACGATGCCGAGGTCGATCCAGCTGAATTTCGCCTTGGCCTTGGCCGTCTCGGCCTGGATATCCACCAGCCCGCCGCCCTCGCGGATCAGCTCGATTTCAGCATCGTTGGCGCCTTTGAAATCTCGCGGCTCGCGATACACCGCGTACCAGATCACCGCCCAAATGATGCCCACCGCACCGGTGCTGACAAACACCATGTGCCAGCCGTATTGATGCTGCAGCCACGCCAGCACCGGCGTGAGGAATGCCAAACCGACAAACTGCCCGGAAGTATAAAAACCGATGGCGGTGGCACGTTCGCGCTCCGGAAACCAGGTCGTCACGACACGGCTGTTGATTGGATACGCTGGTGCTTCCAGCGCACCAACCGCCATACGCAGCACGAACAGCGCGATGAAACTCGCGGCGAAGCCGAGCATCACCGTAGCGATCGACCACAGCAGCAGTGCGACGCTGTAAAGGATGCGCGGCGGCACCCGATCCACCAGCCAGCCGCCAGGGATCTGCATGGCGGCGTAGGTCCAGCCGAACGCCGAGAAAATCAGGCCGACGTGGATTGGATCGATGCCCAGTTCACTGGTCAGCGCCGGGGCGGCAATCGACAGGTTGCTGCGGTCCAGGTAGTTGATCACTACGGTGATAAACAGCAGGACCATGATGAAAAAACGCTTGCGACTGGGCGTCACCAACGACGCCTGCCCGGTGAGGGTTTGCGGTTGCATGAGGAGTGCCTCTTTTTATGTTTATTGAGGTCGATCAAAAATCGCGTCTAAACGCAGATCCCCCTGTCCATGGAGATCAAACTGTGGGAGCGGGCTTGCTCGCGAAAGCGGTGTGTCAGCCGACATCGATGCAAGATGTGCCACCGTCTTCGCGAGCAAGCCCGCTCCCACATTGGAACCGTGGTGTCAGAGAGAACTCACCACTCGGCAAAACTGCCATCGGCATGACGCCAGATCGGGTTGCGCCAGCGGTGGCCGACGGCCGCGCGTTCGATGACGTATTCCTCATTGATTTCGATGCCCAGGCCCGGGCCGTTGGGGATTTTCACGAAGCCTTTGTCGTAGTCGAACACCCGCGGGTCCTTGACGTAATCCAGCAGGTCGTTGCTCTCGTTGTAGTGGATGCCCAGGCTCTGTTCCTGGATGAACGCGTTGTAGCAGACCGCGTCCAGTTGCAGGCACGCCGCCAGGGCAATAGGGCCCAGCGGGCAATGCAGTGCCAGCGCCACGTCGTAGGCTTCAGCCATGTTGGCGATCTTGCGGGTTTCGGTAATGCCACCGGCGTGGGACGCATCGGGCTGGATGATGTCGACGTAACCTTCGCTGAGCACACGTTTGAAATCCCAGCGCGAGAACAGTCGCTCGCCAAGAGCAATCGGCGTGCTGGTCAGCGGCGCCAGCTCCTTCAGCGCTTCGTAGTTTTCGCTAAGCACCGGCTCTTCGATGAACATCAGTTTGTACGGGTCGAGTTCCTTCATCAGCACCTTGGCCATGGGTTTGTGCACCCGGCCATGGAAGTCCACGCCGATGCCGACGTTCGGCCCCACCGCATCACGCACGGCGGCGACGTTGGCCAGGGCCAGGTCGACTTTCTCGAAGGAGTCGAGGAATTGCAGTTCTTCAGTGCCGTTCATTTTCACCGCGGTAAAACCACGCTCCACCGCTTCTTTCGCCGCGCGAGCGGTGTCTGCCGGCCGGTCGCCACCGATCCACGAATAGACGCGGATCTTGTCCCGCACCTGGCCGCCCAGCAAATCGCTGACCGACACACCCAAGGCTTTGCCCTTGATGTCCCACAGCGCTTGATCGATACCGGCCAGTGCGCTCATATGGATCGCGCCGCCCCGGTAGAAGCCGCCGCGGTAAAGCACGGTCCAGATGTCTTCGATGTTGCGTGGGTCTTTGCCGATCAGGTAGTCGGACAATTCTTCAACGGCAGCGGCGACGGTGTGGGCGCGGCCTTCGACCACGGGTTCGCCCCAACCGGTCACGCCCTCGTCGGTTTCGACCTTGAGGAAGCACCAGCGCGGCGGGACGATAAAGGTGGTCAGTTTGGTAATTTTCATCTGTTGCCTCTCTTATTAGATGCAGCGCTCGCAGCGCCAAAAAGTCTTAGCGAAGGGCTTTCCAGGCAGCGACATAAGCCTTGGCATTGGCCGCCACTTGCTCCGGGGTCATGCCCGGTTTGAACAGCCCGGAACCGAGGCCGAAACCCTTGACGCCGGCCTCGATGAACACCTGCATGTTGTCCGGTGTGATCCCGCCGACCGGCGCCAGAATCGTTCCCGCAGGCAGCACCGCAAGCCAGGCTTTGACGACCGCCGGGCCCATCTGCTCGGCCGGGAACATTTTCAGCACATCCGCACCTTCGGCCAGTGCCGCGAAGGCCTCGGTCGGGGTGGCGACACCGGGTGACAGGTACAAACCGGCCGCCTTCGCCGCCCGCAACACCTTGGCGTCACTGTGGGGCATGACGATCACCTGGCCACCCGCGGCTTTCACTTGGTCAACCTGCTCCGGCGTGAGCACCGTGCCGGCGCCGATAAGGCAATCGGCGGGCAAGGTACTGCGCAGGATGCGGATACTTTCGTACGGCTCAGGGGAATTGAGCGGTACTTCGATGACGCGAAATCCGGCGGTGTACAGGACTTCACCGATGGCCGCCGCTTCTTGCGGACGCAGGCCACGCAAGATCGCGATCAGACCGTTTTGCGCCAGTGCTTGCTTGAGCATGTCAGACCTCCAGTCAGGTTTAACGAGATGGGGTGGGTTTGATCAGGCCGGCGGCAACCGCCAGTTGCCACAACCCGCGTTCAGTAGCCTGCTCGGCCAGGGTCACCCGGGCAAAGCCGCAGGCGTCGAGGGCCCGGCTGTAACGCGTACAGAGTTGGGCATTACCGATGAGGATGATCGAAGGCAGGTGGACGCTGTTGCGCCGACGCCGCTGAACGCTGGCCAGCGCCGACAGTTCATGACCGATCAGCAGGCCCGAGAGATAGTCCGGTTGAGCCGTGGCGCTTAGTTCGCCGGTCAGCCCCAGGCTGCGTGCGCTGAATAACGTCGACAGCGGACCGATTTCACCGTCCGCCGACAACGCCACTTGCACGCCACGATCAAACGCTTGGCCATCGAAAGACCCGCCGTGCTGTTGGGTGCGCCCGAGAATGCTGTGTTCGCTGAGCACGGCGAAGACTTCGCCGGTCATGAAGGTATCGAAATGCACGATGCAGCCATCGGCCACTTCTACCCATTTCGAATGACTGCCCGGCAGGCCGATCAACAGATCACCGCCCTCCTCGTTCGGCAGACTCTGCAGAACACCGAGGACCTGGGTTTCTTCGCCGCGCATCACGTTTGGCAGACGCGAACGCTGAATCACGCCCGGCACGATGTGCACGTCGACACCGCGAAGACTGCGAATCGTTTGTAGGGATGTTCCGAGATTGGCGACGTTCGCCGGCGTGTCGCGGTAGGCCGCTTCGCGCCAGCCCTGGGCACTGCCGACCATGCCGCAGGCGATCACCGGAAGGTCGGGCTGCTCGTCGAGCCAGTCACCGCAGGCATCAGAGAAGGCCAGTTCAAAACCGTCGGCGCATGCCTGACCGTTGATGATTCGCGGCGTCTTGGGCAGCTGCATGATCCCCGATGACAGCGAACGCTGTTCGAGCACCTGGCCACCGACGGCGAGTTTGTAAGCACGTAATGAGGTTGTCCCCCAGTCGAGCGCGATCAATTGCGCCAGCATCGTTCACCTGTTTTGTTTATTGGCAGTGAGTGAGCTGGACTATAAACCAGGATACGCTTAAATCTCAATATATAAATATCACTCCCATATATTGGGATAATAAAAAACAAACAAAAAAAGATCGCAACGCTCGGTAGCACCTACCTCAATCCGTAGGCGCTAACGAAGGTTGCGATCTTTAATAGATACTGCGGGAGATCATGTGCCCTCGGCAAACTCCCTCAACACCGCGCCATCCATCCGATATCGAACCCACTCTTCCTGCGGCTGCGCGCCAAGGGATTTGTAGAATTCGATGGCCGGTTTGTTCCAGTCCAGCACGCTCCATTCGAAGCGGCCGCAATCATTGGCGCAGGCGATTTTCGCCAAGTGGCGCAGCAAGGTTTTGCCCGCCCCGCCGCCGCGTTGTTCCGGGGTGATGTAGAGGTCTTCGAGGTAAAGGCAGTTGCTGCCCAGCCACGTGGAATAACTGAAGAAGAACACCGCGAAGCCGATCGGCAAGCTGTCGCGCAGGCAGATCAGGCCATGGGCGGTGGCACCTTCGCTGAACAGGCTGCGCTCGATATCGGCGACGCTGGCGATGACTTCGTGGCGGGCACGTTCGTAGTCGGCCAGTTCAGTGATGAACGCGAGAATTTGCGGTGCATCGCTGGGGGTCGCCGGGCGGATGTCGATCGTCATGGACGTGCCTTCGTCAAAAGTGGAAAACGCCATACTAAGTCGGCAAACCGCGCTCGTCACACTTTCATGGAGAAGCAGGCAAGCCCGATCCCACACTTTTTCCATGCCTCACAGCTACTACCGCAGCAGACCTGAACCGCCCGTCGTTAATCAGGCACCAATCCCGGTCGGGGCGGACCAATATCAGGTAAGGACTCTAATCACATGGAGACGACACCATGATCATGTCCAGATTGACCGCCCTCGCTCTCGCCACGCTGCTGTCCTCTGCCACCTTCGCCGCCACCACTGCCTCCGGCACCGGCCCGACCGATCCGGTCGAGAAACCGAAAGCCCCCGCCATCCAGAGCGCCCCCGGCATGAACACCAACGGCACGGGTGTCGACAGCAGCCTGCCTCCGTCCACGGGCACCGACCCACGGACCCAGGGCAACGATGCGGGCCGTCAAGGTGGAATGAACATGCCGGACACCCGCACACCCGATAACGCCGACACCGGCGTCGGCTCCAAAACCACCACCGGTGGTTCGGGTTCCGAAGGCGGTGCCAGCCAATAGTTCGCCCACGCGAGCGACGAGCAAGACCTATCCACAGCCATGAAAGAGGTAACCATGAACGTCGATAAAAACCTGGAAAAAGAAGTCCTGACCCGCCTGCTGCACGCCCACCCCAGTGGTTTGGGCAAGGAGGTTCTGGACAATTACCGGGGGGAGAAAATCGTGGCCAGTACCCTCGCCACATTGGAGGAACGCGGGCTGATCCAGCACGGTCATGTGATCTGCAATGAGGCCGGCGAGCACTCGTTGAACCTGCCGATCAAACTCAGTGCCGCCGGGGTTGAAGCGGCGCGCAAGCTGGACATTCAGTAAGACGAATCAGGTCGTAGTCGTGCGCGGCTGCGACCGTTTGCCTGACTCTACAAGCAGCAGGAGAAATCCCATGCCTCGTGGAAGCAAAGACAAATACACCGCCGAACAGAAGCGCAAGGCCGAGCACATCGAAGACAGCTACGAGAAAAAAGGCATCTCGAAAGATGAAGCACAAACGCGCGCCTGGGCGACGGTGAACAAGCAATCGGGTGGTGGTGAACGCAGCGGGGGCTCGGGGCGCAGGAAACCGGCGAGTGCCAAGTCCGAAGATCGCAAGGAATCAGCCCGGCGCGCGGTGGCCAGCCGTGAAGGTCATTCGCGCAACAGCAAGGCTTCGCGCGATACTCAGACCGTGGACAGTTTGAGGAAGGAAGCCACGGCGAAGAAGATTCCGGGGCGTTCCAGTATGCGCAAGCAGGAGTTGATCGAGGCGTTGCGCAAGGCGGGTTGAGGCCAGGATCTTTTGTTGAATCTTATGGCGTCTTCGCGAGCAAGCCCGCTCCCACATTGGATTTTTGTCGTTCACAGATCCAGTGTGGGAGCGGGTTTGCTCGCGAAGGCGGCGGGTCAGGCGCCGGAGGTCTTGCTGATCAACGCATCCACCTCAGCCGCCCCCGGTGAAGTCGCCGGCCCCCACCGGGTCACCGCCAGCGCCGCAGCCGCATTGGCCCGCCGCGCCGCTTCAACCGGCGCCAATCCTTGTGCCAATCCGGCCACAAATACCCCGGCATGAGCATCGCCGGCGCCGTTGCTGTCCACCGCCTCGACCTTGAATCCCGGAACATGCCGACGGTCACCACGCTGGCTGATCCAACACCCTTGCGGTCCATCGCGCACCACCATCAGCACCCCGGCCGGCAGATGATCGGCCAACCGGTCCAGCGCCTCGCCAATATCGGTTGCCCCGGTAAACCGCAACGCCTCGACACTGTTGCTGGTCCATAGATCGATGCGCGCCAGCAAGGCCTTCATCAGCGGCTCGTCCGGCGAGTCCACCAACGGCCCCGGATCGAACACAACGTTGATTCCGGTCGGCAACTCCAGCACCCAATCCACCAACGCCTGAGCTTTGCCGCCATGCAGCAAGCTGTAGCCGCTGACGTAGACATAGTCACCCGCCTCGGCCGGCACGCTCGCCAGGTCCTCGGCCGTCAGCTCGCCCTCGGCGCCGATGTAGGAAATGAAACTGCGCTCGGCCGAGGCATCAGTCACGGCCACGCACAATCCTGTATCCCGTTCGGCCCGGTGAACGATGCCGATCCGAATACCTTCAGACTGCATCGCTTCGCGGGCCAGGTCGCCGAAGCGGCCGGTGCCATGGCGACCGAGGTAAACCACCGGCAAACCATTGCGCTGAGCGGCGGCCATCACATTGAAACCGCCCCCGGCTTCGAAACTGGCGGACTGCGCCAGCACGTCGCCGCCCGACTGAGGCAGTTTATCCACGGCCATGACCAGGTCGATCATGACCTGGCCGGTGTGCAACATCTTAGGCATGAGCGTTCTCAGTCAGCGCAGCGCGACGATCCTTGGCCCCGCCGAGTACAAAGTAAATCCCGCCGGCCACCAGGAACGTCACGATCCAGCCAAGGCCGTTATGACCCAGCCAGGAGTCGGACAGGAAGCCGCGGAACCAGACGTTTTGTTCGGTGGTGCCAATGGTGGTGAAGCTGAAACCCAGCACGATCGCCACCGCCCACGCACCGAACGCGCGCCACTCGACGCCGCCGCGATACCAGTAGGCGCTGCTCGGGCTGACGTCCAGCAGGTCCGTGGGGCTGTAGTAATGACGGTGAATCAGGTCGACCACGAAGATCCCGACCCACGCGGTGATTGGCACCGCCAGCAGGGAAATAAAGGTAATGAACGGGCCGTAGAAGCTGTCGGCGATCAGCATGAAGTAGATCGAACCGGCGAAGATCGCGACGATATCGACCACCACCGCATAAACGCGCTTGACCTTCAGGCCAAGGGTTAACGTGGTCAGGCCCGCGGAGTACACCGACAGGTTGTTCGACAGCAGCAACCCGCCGAACGCGGTGATCAGGTACGGCACGGCCATCCAGGTCGGCAGCATGTCGCGGATCGCGATGATCGGGTCAGTGGCCGAGGCCAGGTCGTTGTTGCCCACCGACAGCAAGCCACCGAGGGTAATCAACAGCACCAACGGAATCCCCGCACCGAACGCCGCCGACGCCACCAGGCGCACGGCTTTGACGCTGCGGTGCTGGTAGCGCGACATGTCCGCACCGGCGTTCGCCCAGCCAATCCCGGTGCCAGCGGCCATGGTGCCGACGCCGATGATCATCGCGCTCAACGGTGCTGGCGTGGCGTTGAACACCGCGCTCCAATCGATGGTGGCGCAGAGGAAACCGCCCACCAGGATGTTCAGCGCGCCGAACACGTAGGTCGCCCATTTCTGGATCACCAGCAATGTGGCGTGACCGAGGCCGGAAACCGACAGCGTCAGCAACACGAAAATCGCGATAAAGACCAAGGTCAGGACAGGAGCGCTTTTGGCTTCCACGGGCGAGCCAAACAGGATCGAGCACAGCGACAGCAACACAAACGCGGCAGTGGTGGTGTTGACGGTTTCCCAGCCCAGACGCGACATCAGCGAGACCAGGGTCGGGCCGATGTTGCCGCGTACGCCGAAGATCGCTCGCGACAGGGTCAGGCTCGGTGCGCGGCCACGACGGCCGGCGATGGAAATGATCCCGACCACTGCAAAGGAACCGGCGGCACCGAGGATCGCGACGATGATCGCCTGCCAGATCGCCAAGCCGCGAAACGCCACGAGAGTCGCGCCCAGCGGCAGACCGAGGATGGAAATGTTGGCGGCGAACCAGACCCAGAAGAGTTGCAGCGGATGACCGTTGCACTCGGCTTCCGGCACCGGTTCGATACCGCGGGTTTCCAGTTGCCCGGCGATTTGCCCGGTATTTGATGAACTCATGAAAAATGCTCCTGTTGCCTTTGTTGTGGTTGTGGGCAATGACGGAAGTCGACACAACATCCCGGCAGTCCTGGCCAAGTCCGTGCGATCCATTGCGGGGTTATCAATTCAAATACGCGGCGCGCCTATCGCGAGCAAGCTCGCTCCCACAGGTACGGCGTGTACCTTGAGATTTGCACTATCCCTGTGGGAGCGGGCTTGCCCGCGATGGCGTCAGTCCGGTCAACGCAAAGCCAAAAGCCCTTTTACCAAAGGTTCCAGCTCCAGCTCATTGACGGATTTGACCTTTTCGATCATCTCGGCAGGCCAACTCTCAAGCCCCAGACAAGCCCCGAGCATCGCCCCGAGAATCGCGGCGATGGTATCGGTGTCGCCACCAAGACTCGCTGCCATGCACAGCGCTTCGAAGGCGCTCATTTCGCCAATGGCCACTTGCTGGGCCAGGGCAAACGACACCACCACCGACTCCTGTGAGGCCACCGAAGTGCCGATCACGTCGTACATCAAATCCGCCAGCATCACCTTGTCGCTGTCGACGCTGATGGTCCGCGCCCAGCTGATGCGCGAGGCGATACGTCCGCCTGCCACCCAGTGACCGTGGCTTTCCGCTTGCTGAGCGATGTGCTGGCCCAGGTTCAAGGCTTCACCCAGGTCCACGCCGTTGATGCCGGCCGAGACGACCGCCGCCACCGCCGCCGCGCTGGAAATCCCCAGTGTGGTGTTGTGGGTGACCTGGCAAGCCTGCACCACCGCGTCGATGAAGCGTTCAGGATGGGCAACATCCGTCGCAATCCCCACCGGGGTGATGCGCATCGCCGCGCCATTGGTGGTGCCGTAGCGCCCCGCCTCTTCCGGCGAATGCCCGGCGAGGATCATCTCGATGGCACGTTTGGTCGAAGGACCGAGCAAATCCTGGGAGCCCTTGGCCTGCATCTCGGCCTCCCATTGAATCAGCCGTTGGGCGAGCAGCGCCGGTTCGATCCGGCCCTCCCCTTCAACCAGTAATTGACCGACCAGAATCGCCTGCTCGGTGTCGTCGGTGATCGAACCTTTGAGCATGTTCGCCGCGATCGGTTGATCCGGGCCGGCATCTTCCAGATCGGTGATCTCGCCGAAGCGAGTCTTGATTTCGGCGCGGCTCAGGGACTGGGTCGGCATGCCCAGCGCATCGCCCAGGGCCAGTCCATAGAACGCGCCCAAAGCACGATTGAGCGCGGTCATTGTGGCGTTCCAAATTGCAAGTGCAGACGAAAGTGCACGGGGTCGAGCAGGCTTTCGACCTGTTCCATGAAGCGGTTTTGACGATCGTAGGTGGTGCGCAAGGCTTTGAGGAATACGGTACCGACCGGACGGCCCAGCAGTTCGGCGTCTTCGGCGTTCAACGGTTCAGCGCCGATCCATTGATCGCCACGCTCACCAATGTAGCCGTAGGCGGCCAGGGTGATGGTCAGGGAGTTATCGATCAAACCCACGCGCGGCAGGCTTTCCAGGCCTCCGGTGGCAGGCATCAAAGAGCGTTCGAGGGAGACCAGCGTGCCGTCATTGGAACGGCGACGACGGTCGAGGGTGATGAACTGGTCCGTGCCGAAACGCGACAGCAGATCGGGGCGGGTAACCGCCTCCAGCCGCAGCACTTCGGTGTTGATCAGCGCGCCGCTGTCGGCCAGAGCCTGAGCCCAGCCACTGCGCTGATCGAGCACCACACCGTCGAAGGTGACGATGGACCCTACCCCGCTTTGCGTCGCGATGTAGTTGCGCCGTTTCAGTTCGGCCAGGGCTTCACGCAGCGTTCCGCGGCTGACTTTGAATTCTTGAGCCAACTGATGCTCGCCCGGCAACAGAAAACCGTCCTCCATGAGGCCGCTTTCGATGCGCCGGATGAGTTCGTCGACCACCCGTTGTTTCTTGTCAAATCGTACCTGTCTAATCATGTACAAATTGATAACCGAAACGGGTTGAGGCGAGCAAGGAATATTTAAGGGAAGTGACGGAAGGATGTGCTTTAAGAAGGAACCTCTAGGCGGTCAAGCCCGCTCCCACAGGGCTCTCCTGTTGCACACAAACCTTGTGAACAGCACAGGTTAAATGTGGGAGCGGGCTTGCTCGCGAAGGCGTCGGCAAATCCAATATCTATGTGTCAGACAGATTGCGTTCGCGAGCAAGCCCGCTCCCACAGGGAATGGGTGTTAACGCTGTTTCAAACGGTCAATCACCACCGCCAACAGCAAAATCGAACCGCGAATCACATACTGATAAAAGGTATCAATATTCTTCAGGTTCATCGCATTCTCGATGATCGCCAGAATCAGCACCCCGGCAATCACATGCCGAATCATGCCGATCCCGCCGCTCAGCGACACCCCGCCCAGCACGCACGCCGAAATCACTGTCAGCTCGAAACCCTGGCCAATCATCGGCTGGCCGGAGGTCATGCGCGACGCCAGAATCACCCCGGCCAACGCCCCGATCACCCCATGCACGGCGAAGATGATGATCTTGGTCCGATCGACATTCACCCCGGCCAGCAACGCCGCTTCCTGGTTACCGCCGATGGCCATGGTGTTGCGCCCGTAGGTGGTGTAATTCAGCAACCAGCCAAAAAACAGGAAGCAGACAATGGTGATCAGAATCGGCACCGGCACGCCAAACAACTGGCCGTTACCGAAAACGAAGAATTGCTCCTGGGAAACGCCCACCGCTTTGCCGTTGGCAAAAATGTAAGCCAAGCCGCGAACGATCTGCATGGTCGCCAGCGTGGTGATCAACGCATTGACCCGCAACTTGGCGATCACAATCCCGTTGATCAGCCCGACAATCAGCCCCATCACCAGCGCCGCGCTTACCCCGAGGAACACGCTGTCGGTGTCGCGCATAACCACCGCCGCCACCACGCCGGCGCAAGCAATCACCGAACCCACCGACAAATCGAAATGCCCGGACGCCAGGCAATACAGCATGGTGCACGCGGCAATCCCGGTGGTAGAAATCGCCAGGCCCAGGCCGCGCATGTTCAGCGGCGAAAGGAAGTTGTCGATCAGCAAGGTGCAGAGCACGAAGATCCCGACCGCCGCCAGCAGCATCACCCAGTCATCGAGAAAGCGCCGCAGGTCCAGAGGTTTGCGCGTGGTTGGCAGAGCGTTGTTTTGAATTGTCATAGTCACCTCTCAGTTCGCCACGCCGTCAGCGCGTTGGCGCGGCAAAGCCAGTTGCAGCAGGTTGGATTCGTTGGCCTGTTCACGGCTCAGTTCGCCGCGCATCGCGCCCTCGCAGAGCACCAGGATGCGGTCGGAAATACCCATCACTTCCATCAGGTCGCTGGACACCACAATCACCGCAATACCGCTGGCCGCCAGGTTGTGGATGATCTGGTAAATCTCGGCCTTGGCGCCGATGTCGATGCCGCGAGTCGGCTCGTCGAGCAGCAGGACTTTCATCGGCATCGACAGCCAGCGCCCGAGAATGGCCTTCTGCTGGTTGCCGCCGGACAGGTACATGATTTTCTGCGCCGCGTTGGGCGTCTTCACTTTCAGCGCCTTGATCTGCTTGTCGGCGTTATCCTTTTCCCATAGGCCACGCAATAGGCAGCCGAAGGTGGAATGGGCGCCGCGCGCGCTGATGTTGATGTTCTCGGCGACGCTGGCGAGCGGCAGGATGCCCTCCTTCTTGCGGTCTTCGGGACACAGCAGAATCCCCGCCGCGATGGCATCGCGGGGTGAACGCAGCTTCAGCTCATGACCCCGCAGCTCCAGCCGCCCGCCGGTGTTGCGCTCAAGACCGCTGAGCATCCGGAACAGCTCGGTGCGACCGGCGCCGACCAAGCCGAACAACCCGAGAATCTCGCCTTTGTGCACCTCGAAACTCACCGGCTCGCGCAAGCCAGGCCCGAGCAAGCCGTCGACCTTGAGCGCCACCGCGCCACGCTTGCGGGGGCGGTAATCGTAGATGTCCTGGATGTCGCGACCGACCATGCACGTGACGAGTTGATCGTGGGTCAGTTCGCTCATGTCCTCGAAGGTACGCACGTAACGGCCGTCCTTGAACACCGTCACCGCGTTGCAGATGCGGAACACTTCTTCCATGCGATGGGAGACGTAAAGCACGACTTTGCCTTCGTCGCGCAGGCGCCCGATGATCGCCATCAAGCGATCGATCTCCCGCGCCGAGAGGCTGCTGGTCGGTTCGTCGAACGCAATCACATGGGCGCCACGGGACAACGCCTTGGCGATTTCGACCAGTTGCCGCTGACCGAGGGACAGGCGTCCGACTTTCTCTTGCGGATCGATTTCATCGGCCAGGCCTTTGAGGCATGCCAATGCCTGCTGTCGCAGAGCCCCGCGATTGATCAGGCCGAAACTGGCGGGCAGATGCCCCAGGAACAGGTTTTCCGCCACGGTCATTTCCGGGACCAGATGCAGCTCCTGATGGATCACTGCGACGCCACTGCCGATGCTGTCGGCGGTGGATTTGAAAACCATCGTCTGCTCGCCGATCTGCAGATCGCCGCTGCTCGGCGTATACGCCCCGCCCAGGATTTTCAGCAGCGTGGATTTACCGGCGCCGTTCTCGCCCATCAAGGCATGCACCTGCCCCGGATGGGCGACAAAGCTGATGCCATCCAGCGCCTTCACACCGGGAAAGGTCTTGCCGATCCCGTTGAAGCGCAAGCTGCCGCCAGCACTGTGTTGTTGTGTTTGTGTTTGCGCTTGCATAACCACCTCATCACACAGATCAGGCAGCCCCGTCGCCAGGGCCGCCGATGAAATCAACCGCCCCTCAGTTCCACAGGCCGATCTTTTCCAGTTCCTGCTTGAAGTTCTCGCGGGTGATCAACGTCACGTCGTCCATCGCGGTGTATTTCGGTGGTTCTTTGCCGGTGGTGACCCACTCGAACATCATGCTGGCGGTGTTATAGCCCTCGATGTGCGGGCTCGGCAGCATCGAGCCGAAGAAACCGCTGTTGGCTTTCTTCAGTTCGCCGATGGCGTCGGTGCCATTGATGCCGATGCCGATCACGTTGGCCGCGGCAAAACCGGCGCTCTCGGTAGCGCGCACGCCGCCGAGCACGGTGTTGTCGTTCATGCCGCCGATGATCAGGTTTTTCGCCGCACTTGGCAGTTTCACCAGCGCTGAGTTGGTGGCGTCCATGCTGCCCGGCACGTCGAGGGTTTTCAGCGCCGAGAACAGGATGTGGTCTTTGGGCATGCCGGCGTCTTCCAGGGCTTTGGCCGAGCCATCGGTGCGCTTCTTGCCGGTGTCGAGTTCGTTGTAGGTGTTGATCACCGCGTAGGTGTCTTTCCAGTCCCAGCCGCGTTTTTTCGCTTCGGCGGCCATGGCATTGCCCTGTTTCTGGCCGACTTCGAACGCCGCCATGCCCAGGTACGGAACGTCTTCCATGAACTTGCCGCTGGCATCGACGAACCGGTCATCGACGGCGATCACTTTCAAACCGTTGAGCTTGGCCTTGGCCATGATGGCAGGTCCCAGGGACACGTCCGGCGGGCAGATCACGAAACCCTTGGCGCCGTTGGCCGCCAGGCTGTCGATGGCCGAGAGGGTTTTCTCGCCGTCAGGCACGGCGATCTTGATCACGGTGAAGCCTTTCTCTTTGCCGGCCTTTTCGGCAAACGCCCATTCGGTCTGGAACCAGGGCTCTTCCGCTTGCTTGACCAGGAAACCGATCTTCACTTCCTCGGCCGCCAGCAGCGTACTGCTCAGGCTGACCGCAGTGACCGCCAAAGCGGCACAGCACAGGGAACGGATCCCACGACGACGATTCATAAGCTGACTCCTTGTTATTTTTTTTGAGCGTTATTTGAAAGCCAATCCAACGGTGCAGCCAATAGTCATATCGTATGATGATTGGATTTCAGGCGTAGTTCCGCGCCTGAAATCACGATTGTTCAGTCGTGGTACATGACCGAGCGACCGCCATCGATGGTGATGCAGGAAGCGTTGATGAACGGCGCTTCATCGCTGGCCAGGAAAACCGCGGTCATGGCCACTTCGATCGGTTGCCCGATACGGCGCGGTGGATGCAGATCGAAGGCGCGCTGGCGTTCGGCATGGGGGTCGGCGAAACCGTTCCAGTAGTCGACGTTCAGTTGGGTTTCGATGTAGCCCGGCGCGATGGCGTTGACGCGAACGCCCTTCGGCGCGTACTCGATGCCCAGGGCGCGGGTCAGGCCGAGCAAACCGTGCTTGGCCACCGGGTACGGGAAGCAGCCGGGAATGATGTGAGTGGAGTGGGTCGAGGCAATGTTGATGATGCTGCCGATGCCCTGCTCGATCATGTGCGGCAGTACCGCCTTGCAGCCGTACCACGCACCGTCCAGGTCGATGGCGAAGCAGCGGCGCCAGTCCTCTTCGGTCATTTCCAGTGGATCACGGAAAACGTTCACACCGGCGCAGTTGACCAGCACGTCGATCCGGCCGTGTAGCTCGATCGCCAGCCTGGCCATCTCGTGCAGATCTTGCTGGCGCGACACGTCGGCCTTGATCGCCTGAACTTCAAAGCCTTTGTCTCGCCAGTGCGCCGCGACTTTTTCGACTTTCGCGCCCTGGATATCGCTGATGACCAGCTTGGCCTGCTGGGAGGCGAAGGTCGCGACAATCGCCTCGCCGATACCCTGAGCGGCGCCGGTCAGCAGCACGACCTTGTTTTTCAGGCGCTCGCCCTTGGGCGGTTCGGGCACCGCAGGCAAGGAAAGAGGTTCAGCCATGGATCAAGACTCCTTTTCGAAGGCACGACGAAAGCCGGGCATCTGTGGATGTCCGGTCGAAAAGCGTTTGGGAATAGGAAGACAGGCGCGAAAACGCCTGGGCGTCGAGGCGGCCTGAAGCACTGAGTCCGCAAGGGAGTGCGGTGGAATATCGCTGCATCACTTCACCTGTTTTGTTTTTTTAAGTGTGAGTGCGTGTCACTGATGGCGCCGACTATAAACCCGACCACCAAATAATCTCAATATATAATTTTACATCCCATATTTTGGGATCTATCCCGCGAACCGTATACAACTTTTTCCAGGCACATCGACGCGAACCGATAACACCGCACCGTCCAACGGATGATTAAGCGGACTCTTGGCGCTGGTGATGAACAGCGTTTGCAGGTCGTCGTCGCCGAACACGCAACTGGTGGGACGGCTGACCGGTAGTTCAACCACCCGATCGACGCGACCGTCCGGACTCAGCCTGAGCAGACAGCTGCCGTCCCATCGGGCGTTCCAGATAAAGCCTTCGGCATCCATTGCCGAGCCATCGGGGCCACCGCGTTCATGGGGTCCGAACCAGGACCTGGCCGGTTCGAGGCTGCCGTCGGTGCGGATGAAATGCTGATAGATCGTGCTGTCGAGGCTGTCGGCGAAATATACGGTGGTGGCGTCATCGCTCCACAGCAACGTGTTGGGAATGCCCAAGCCACGGAGCAATGGCGTGACCCGAGCATCGCGATCGATGCGAAACAGACCGCCGGAACGCTGCTCGATGGGCAAATCTTCGCCCTGTAAACCGATGTTGTTTTGCATGGTGCCGAGCCAGAGCCGGCCCTGGGCATCGCAGCGGGCTTCGTTGGCGCGGTTGCCCGGTTGCGGGTCGGCGATGCAGAACAAGGTCAGGCGCGGCTCCAGGCCGGGGGAATCCAGGTCCAGCCGATAGATTCCACTGCTCAACGTCACCAGCGCATCGCCGCTTTCGCAAGGGATGAAGGCGGACACATGCTCCGGCATCTGCCAGATTTGTACGTTGGCGCCGATCAGCCTCAATGCTTGCTTGCCGGCGATATCCACCCAGTACAGGGCCTGGGTTGGTACATCCCAGAATGGGCCTTCGCCGAGTTGCGCACGGTGCTCGGTAACCGCAGTCCACTCCATGAAACCTCCTCTCTTATTGCTTTTATGTGGGAGCGGGCTTGTTCGCGAAAGCGGTCTGTCTGACACATCGCTATTGGATGCGCCGACGTCTTCGCGAGCAAGCCTGCTCCCACAGTGGTTTGTGGTGTCAGCTGGCTTTTTTGTCGGCCATGACTTGTGGGTAGAAGCGCTTGATAGCCAAGTCGGCGTTATCGATCAGGGTCATGCAGGCCCAGACACCCCGCGCGGAATCCCGGGCGGCGATGGCGTCGGCCATGTCTTTGTGAATCGGCAGCGTGCGGCGCAGTTCGTCCGGATCGGCGGCCGAAACCTCGAAGGACACCGCCAGCAGCGCGCCGAGGGCGGGGACCATTTGTTCGATGAATTGGTTATGGCTGGCGGCGAGGATGCACTCGTGGAAGAACTGGTCGGCGCGGTTGTAATCGATGCCGCTGTCCACTGCCCGTTCCAGCGCGTTGTAGGCCTGGAGCACCGCCTGCACCTGCTCGACGGTGGCCCGCTCGCAGGCCCAGCGCACGGCCATCGGCTCGATGGTGCGGCGCAAGTCGAGCAAATCGTCGACGAAGTTTTCCGGCAAGCCGCTACGCGACAGCCAACCCACGACTTGCGGATCGAAGAGGTTCCAGCGCCGCACCGGCAACACCCGTGTGCCGACCTTCGGCCCGACTTCGAGCATGCCTTTGGCGACGAGGGTTTTGATGGCCTCGCGGATGACTGTACGGCTGACCCCGAGTTGTTCACCGAGGTCGGCTTCGACCTTGATGGTCTCACCCGGCTTCACTTGACCCGCGGCGATCCAGCAACCCAGCCAATCGACCGTCGACGCATGAAAACTGCTGGACATGGACACCTCGAAACAGGGACGGCACAAAGCCGTTCGCGATGGATGCCCACGCTAATCATCATACGATTGGGTGTCAATTTGATTTTTACGGAAGACTACAGAAACCAAATGAGGGAGCGGGCTTGCTCGCGAAGAGGCCATCACATTCAACATCTCATCTGAATGTTCCACCGCCTTCGCGAGCAAGCCCGCTCCCACTTTTGTACGATTTAAGGTTCAAGACCGATGGGAAAGAACTCACCACCGCTCCACACGCCCAGCCAGCGCTGCCCGTCGATCTCGCGACTCACCGCCAGCTCCACCAGTTGATAAAACACATTCCGGTGGATCAGGGCTTCGAGGTTGGTGCGCACATGCACGTAGGGTGCTGGCTCTTGCGTCACCGGGTCGATCACCACGCGCATCGGGTGTTCGGCGCCGGCCTCGGCGGTCTCGTCTACGTTGGTGGTGAAGCGCAAGACCTGAGCCTCGCCCTCGCCTTCCACCTCCACGGCAATCGCCACGAATGGCGCATCGTCGACCTTGATACCGACTTTTTCGACCGGAGTGATCAGGAAGTAATCATCGCCGTCGCGGCGAATGATGGTGGAGAACAGCTTGACCATCGGTTTGCGCCCGATCGGCGTGCCCAGGTAGTACCAGGTGCCGTCGCGGGCGATGCGCATGTCGATGTCGCCGCAGAAATCGGGATTCCACAGGTGAACCGGCGGCAAGCCTTTGGTTTTGGGGATTTGCCCCAACAGGTCGTTGGCTTTTTGCGGGCCACTCATGGTGTTCTCCTTTAATTACTGATCGCTGAGCCCCAGCAGGCTGCGCGCGTATTGTTCCAGCGGCGGGCCCATCAGGTCTTCGGGCTTTTCATCGTGGAACGTCAGTAAACCGCCACGACTCTTGATACGTGCAGTATCAATCAAATACTGGGTGCTGGTCTCGATCAACATGATCTGAATGACCCCGCTGTCGATACCGAGGCGATCCACCGCCTCCTGATCCAGCCATTCGTCCGAGTTGCCGATACGATCGTCGGCCTTGGCAAAACGGGTGTAAAGCAGGTAATGAGCGCCTGCCGCACGAGCCTCGCCCATGGCTTGGTCAAGGCCTTCCGGCATGCGGGCGCGACGGACCATCGGGAAGTATTCGATAAAGCCATCGAAGGCGACTTCCGCGATCACGTTAGGACGAGGGTAGGCAGTACTGCCCGGCGGCACGAAGGCGCCTTGGGCGATGTAGACAAAGGAGTCCGGTTGAATGCGGATGTTGTTCACGCGACGGCTGTCGCTATGGTCGAGCAGCCCCGCGTCGCTCATGTGGTAGCGAGTGCCTTCGGCCATATCGCTGACATTCATGCAGCCACCAAGCGCCAAAACGGCCAGCAGCAAAACCAGGCTACGCATCCTACCCTCCAGAGGCCGGTGACGGAAAACCGGCGAATGGCCATGGGATGCAGCTTCCGCGCCAGCTCGAGAGCATCAACGCCGTGTAGATTGCATTCGCGAGCAAGCCCGCTGCCACAAGAGAATTGTATTTCTCCTGTGGGAGCGGGCTTGCTCGTGAAACGGTTACTCAGCCGCCGATGATTTTCATGATGGTCGCCCCTCCGGAGAACGCCACTTCCTGCTTGTCGCCCAACGCTTTGACCAGCAGCCGCTGCAAGGCCGGCAACGCCTGATGACGGGGTTTGTCGAGCAGATCGCCGACATAGTGACGGTTGCTCGACGACAGGCAGCCATGCAACCAACCCGTGGAAGACAGGCGCAGGCGCGAGCAGGTGCGGCAGAACGGAACGCTTTCGTTGGCGATCACGCCGAAGTGACCCTGCCCCGGAATCTCGTAGCGCACCGCTGTCGCATCGACCGGCGCATCGGCTTGCAGGTATTCGTAACGCTCGCCAATCAAGCTGAGCAACTGTTGCAAGCTGACGAACTGTTGCAGGAAGGCGTTGTTGTCGCTAGCCAGGTGCCCCATGCGCATCAACTCGATGAAGCGCAATTCATAGCCGCGCTCCAGACAGTAATCGAGCAGCGGCATCACCTGATCGAGGTTTTGTCCCCGCAGCGGCACCATATTGACCTTGATTTTCATGCCGGCTGCGCTGGCCTGGTCCATACCATCAAGCACCGTCGCCAGATCACCGCCACGGGCAATGCTGCGGAATGCGCTGGCATCCAGGGTATCGAGGGAAACGTTGATGCGGCGAATACCAGCGTCCACCAGCAAGGGCAGCTTCTTCGCCAGTAGCTGACCGTTGGTGGTCAGACTGATGTCCGCCAGGCCCATTTTCCCGACAGCGGTCATGAACGCTTCAAGTTTTGGACTGACCAGCGGTTCGCCACCGGTGATGCGCAAACGCTCAATGCCGGCGGCCTCGATCAGATACGCCACGCCGCGTGCCATGGCCTCGGCCGACAATTCATCCTGCGCAGCCACCAGCCGCTTGCCATTGGGCACGCAGTAGGTACAAGCGTAATTGCAGGCAGAGGTCAGGCTGATGCGCAAATTGCGAAAACGCCTGCCTTGACGGTCAACGATCATGGATCACTCCGGCGAAAGTAAATTCGGACCGTTAAAACTTGACTCACAAATCAAGTTTTAGCAATACCTAAGCCTGAGTATATTCCTGCGGTACTGCGCCATGTAGCGAAATCATGGCGCAATAAGGCAACTGAATGGTTCAGCTGCTTGGGGTGTCGGTATCGCGCTTGCGTTTGTTGCCCATGCGCACGCCGATGTCCATCAGGAACTGGAAGAAGCCTTCCTGGTCTTCCAGTACATTGCTCCAGAACGGCGAGTGATACAGCGCCACGGCACCGTGCACCAGCGCCCAGGACGCGCAGTAATGGAAGTAAGGCGGCACGTCTTCAAGCTTGCCTTCGCTGATCCGGCCCTTGATCAGTTGGGTCAAACGTTCGAAGTTCGAGGCGCGGATCTTGTGCAGCTCCTCGACCATCTCCGGCACCTGGTTGCCCTTGACCACCTTTTCTTCCAGGCGATCGAACAGCCGATAGCGTTGCGGGTCGCGCATGCGGAATTCGAAGTAGGCCCGGGACAAGGCTTCCTTGTCCTTGTCAACATCGGCCGAATGCAACAGCTCGTTCAAATCGCGCTCGTAATCAAGCATCAACCGCAGATAGATCTCGGCCTTGGATTTGAAGTGCTTGTAGATCGTGCCTTTGCCGATACCGACGGCATCAGCAATCATCTCGACGGTGACACTGTCTTCACCTTGGTCGAGGAACAGCTTGAGCGCGGTATCGAGAATTTCTTGCTCGCGGCGACGAAACTCACGGACCTTACGAGGTTCTTTATGCATAAGAAAAGGTCTGTAGGGGTCAAAATTCGAAGCCGCGTATTATGCCTAAATTGGGCAAAAATGCACGGATCATCCGACCATATCTGTGTTTCTTGATGATTTCGGACAGGGTCGCCGGTTGATGAGAACTCTTCCGAAGCGGCCGTATTCCAAAATTGTTTAAAAACCCGACGAGCTAAACTGGACTCAGCGCAATACTGATCAATACTTCAACTGTCGGCGAGACATCTCCCCCAAGTGTTGCGCCGATATAGGTACCAACGGACCGCGTACCTTTGTTTTACTCCTAATGGTCTTAACCCGGATTCACCCCCCAGAACCCGGGTTTTTTTTGCCTGCGATTTAACCTTTTACGTGCGCCAGCGGAAACAGCCGCTTGAAATTCCCGGTGGTTTGCTCGGCAAACCGCTCGTAGGACTCACCGCGCAACATTGCCAGAAACTCTGCCACTTCCCGCACATACTGCGGCAGGTTCGGTTTGCCGCGATAGGGGATCGGCGCCAGGTACGGCGAATCGGTTTCCACCAGCAAGCGGTCAGCCGGGACTTTGCTGGCCACATCACGCAACGCATCGGCATTGCGGAAAGTGACAATACCGGACAGCGAAATGTAATAACCCATGTCCAGCGCAGCCTTCGCCATGTCCCAATCTTCGGTAAAGCAATGCAGAACACCTGCCTGAGGCAGCGCGGCTTCGCGCAGCAGGTTCAACGTGTCGGCACGGGCCCCACGGGTGTGGATGATCACCGGCTTGCCAGTCTGCTGCGCTGCTTGCAGGTGCAGACGAAAAGACTCCTGCTGCAACTCAGCCGCTTCCGGTTCGTAGTGATAATCCAGACCGGTTTCACCGATCGCCACCACACGCGGATGATTGAGCTCCTGCAACAGCCAATCCAGCGCTGGCGCGGCACCCGGCTGCACATCCAGCGGATGCACGCCGACCGAACAGTCGACGTCATCATAACGCTCGGCCAGGGCTTTGACGCCGGCGGCGTTGTCGACGCTGACGCCGATACACAGAAAGTGCCCTACCCCGCGTTGACGGGCCGCATCGAGGGCGGCATCCAGGGAGCCGTCATGGGCGGCAAGGTCGAGGCGATCAAGGTGGCAATGGGAATCTACGAGCATAAAAAGGCTGCAACTTACATCGTATGAGTGGGACGGTCGGACTTCATGGCTCCGGCCAGATGGGTTTCGATTCGACTGCGCGCGGTGTTGTCGCCGTCGTTGAACTGCACGCCGACCCCGGCAGCCCGGTTGCCCTGAGCACCTTTGGGAGTGATCCAGGTGACCTTGCCAGCGACCGGAATCTTTTCCGGCTCGTCCATCAGGTTCAGCAGCATGAACACCTCATCGCCCAGCTTGTAGCTCTTGTTGGTCGGGATAAACAGGCCACCGTTTTTGATGAACGGCATGTAAGCCGCGTAAAGCACGGATTTGTCTTTGATGGTCAGGGACAAGATGCCATTGCGCGGCCCCGGATTGACGGCTTCATTCATGCTGACCTCCACTGCTGATGTTCAGAGTCTAGGCTCGACGGTTACTTCTGGGTAGGCAAGGTTGCCCATTGCACCAGTAGCGCCTCCAGCAGTAGCACCCGATTGAGGTTGGCCTTGCTCAGTACTTTCTGGCGTTGGGCGAGAATCCAGTCCTGGATGTTGAGGACTTTGTCCTGACCGGTTTTCTGCGCGAGGTACTGAATGACCTTGCGCATGTCCGCCAATCCCAGCCCTTCCTCATCCTGAGTCAACTGATAGCGAAGGATCAGGCTCGACCAGTCGCAGAACCAGTCGAACAGCAGCAACAACGGGATCGCATTCCAGCCTTCGGCCAGTTGCGTCGGCGATTGCTGCTGCTTGAGCAACTTCTTCACGCCATCGACCACCAGCGCTCGTTGCTCACGCACGCCTTGGGTTTGCAGGTTGACCGCAGCCAATGGCGAACCGGCGGCCAGGGTCAGCAACTCGATGCGTTCTTCTTCCGAACAGTCGGGCAGTGCCTTTGCCAGCCAGGCGAGGCTCATGGCTTCGCTCGGCAACGGACAGGCCTGCTGCACGCAGCGGCTCTTGATGGTTGGCAACAGACGACTGGTCTGGTGGCTGACCAACAGCAAAACGGTATCGCCGGAGGGTTCTTCAAGGCTTTTGAGCAAGGCGTTGGCAGCGTTGATGTTCATCGACTCGACCGGCTCGATCAGCACCACCTTGCGGCCACCCATCTGCGAAGTCTGCACAACGAAGCTGACCAGATCGCGCACCTGATCGACCTTGATCGCCTTGTCCGCCTCTTCCGGTTCCAGGATGTAGTTGTCGGGGTGGCTGCCAGCCTTCAGCAACAGGCAGGATTTACATTCGCCGCAGGCGTCCTGCGCGGTTGGACGCTGGCACAGCAGGCTCGCCATCAAGCGCTCGGCCAGCGCACGCTTGCCGATCCCGGCCGGGCCATGCAGCAAGTAGGCGTGGGCGTGCTGGGCACGACCGGCCAAGTGCTGCCAGAGACTGTCCTGCCACGGATAGGCTTCAGCCACGGGTCAACTCCAGCAGACGTGGCAGCAAGGCATCCAGAGACCGCTGAACCTGCGCCAGCGGTTGAGCCGCATCAACCAGGACATAACGCGCGGGATCCGCTTCAGCGCGCTTGAGGAACGCACTGCGCACTGCATCGAAAAACGTCCGGCCTTCGAGCTCGAAGCGATCCAGACGACCGCGAGCACTGGCGCGGGCCAGACCCACTTCCACCGGCAGATCGAAGATCAGCGTCAGGTCCGGGCGCAGATCGCCCTGGACAAAGGTTTCCAGCGCCGCGATGCGCTCCAGCGACAAACCGCGACCACCACCCTGATAGGCATAGGTTGAATCAGTAAAACGATCGCACAACACCACTGCACCACGGGTGAGCGCCGGGCGAATCACTTCGGCCAGGTGCTGGGCACGCGCGGCGAATACCAGCAGTAACTCGGTGTCCGGGTTCATGACTTCATCGACCGGTGCCAGCAGCACTTCGCGGATTCGCTCGGCCAACGGCGTACCACCCGGCTCACGGGTCAGCACCACCTCGATACCGGCGGCGCGCAGGCGCTCAGCGAGGTATTCACGGTTGGTGCTCTTGCCGGCGCCTTCCGGGCCTTCCAGGGTAATAAACAAGCCAGTCACAGGCAGTCCTTAATCAGAGTCATTGCGGGCTTTGCGGCGCGGGTGCATCCGGCTCGGGCTCGGATGCCGGCTCCGGCGCGAGTTCTTGAGTGGGCTCTTGCGTCGGCTCTTGAACAGGTTCTTGCGGCGGTTCCGGTGCAGATTCTTGCGACGGTACTGGCACAGGTTCTTGCGGCGGTACTGGCGCAGGTTCTTGCGGTGGCACTGGCGATAAAGCGTCAGGCGCTATGTTGGGTGAAGCAGCCGGGATCGGTGCCTGCTCATCCAACATCTCTGGCGCGGTGGCTGGCGCCGGGCTGGAGCGATAGTCGGCACGACGCTTGAGCTGGAATTCACGCACCGCGTTGTTGTGAGCATCCAGATCATCGGAAAACACGTGACTGCCATCACCGCGAGCAACGAAGTACAGGCTATTGCCAGCCACCGGATTCAGCGCTGCATGGATCGCTTCGCGCCCGACCATCGAAATCGGGGTCGGCGGCAAACCGGAAATCATATACGTGTTGTATGGGGTCGCTTCCTTGAGATGGGCGCGGGTCAGCTTGCCGTTGTAACGATCGCCCAAGCCGTAGATCACGGTCGGATCGGTCTGCAGGAGCATGCCCATTTCCATGCGTCGCACGAATACGCCGGCAATCTGCCCGCGCTCCTGTGGGACCCCGGTTTCCTTTTCCACCAGCGAGGCCATGATCAGCGCCTGATAGGGTTCGGTATACGGCACATCAGCGGAGCGCTGGCTCCACTCTTTGGCGAGGACTTCATCAAGCCGGTCATAGGCTTTCTTCAGCAGCTCGACGTCAGTCATGCCACGCACGAAGCGGTAAGTGTCGGGGAAGAATCGCCCTTCGGGAAAGATCCCGCGGTGGCCCAGTTTCTCCATCACCTCGCTATCGCTCAAACCATCGATGGTCTGTTCGAGTTTTTCGTCTTTGGCCAAGGCCGCGCGAACTTGATGGAAATTCCAGCCTTCAACCAGGGTCAGGCTGTACTGAACCATTTCCCCGCGTTTCCACAGATCAATCAGCCCTTCGACAGTCATGCCGGGCTGCATGCGGTATTCGCCTTTGTGCAACGGTTGTCGGGCGAGATTGAAGCGCCAGTAAACCCGCAGCCAGAAAGCGTCCTTGATGACGCCATCGGCTTCGAGTCGATAGAGCGTTCGGGTCGGCGTAGTGCCTTTGGGCACTTCCAGCAGTTCTTCCTGAGTGATATTCAGCGGCTGTTCCAGCGCCGAATGGATTTTCCAGGCCGAAGCACCCAGGCACAGCCCCGCCAGAACCAATCCGGTTTCCAGCAGCAGCAAGAATTTACGTCTCACGTATCAAGCATCCAGTAGCGCGCGGGCAATGGTTTGGAGTTTACGGGTGAGCGGCCCAACCGGCCAGCTCAGTGCTGCATAGGCGCGCACCGGCCAAACGCCATACACGCTGTTGCACACGAATACTTCATCGGCCCATTGCAGCTGATCGAGGGTGATGTCGGTGACTTGCGTGGGGATCCCCAATGACTCGGCTTGAAACAATAATTCCGCACGCATCACCCCGGCTACGCCGCAGCGCTTGAGATCGGCCGTGATCAGAACGCCATCGCGGATCAGGAACATGTTGCTGAACACGCCTTCAATGACCCGCCCGGCCTGATCGAGCATCAAGCCTTCGGCATGATCGGTGTCTTGCCATTCGGAACGGGCAATGACCTGTTCGAGACGGTTCAGGTGTTTGAGCCCAGCCAGCAATGGCTGCCTGGAAAGCCGCGTCGTGCAGGGGAACAGGCGAACGCCCTGCTCCGCATTGGCCGCTGGATATGCCGCAGGAGGGTTGCCCAGCATAATGCGTCGCGCCTGGGCCGAAGGATCGGGCGCATAACCGCGGGCGCTTTCACCCCGGGTGACGATCAGCTTGAGCACACCGTCGCCCAACGCTTGGGCATAGTTCAGCAACTCAGCGCACATTGCTGCATGGTCGAGATTAATTGCCAACCGTTGGCAACCCTTGACCAAACGCACCGTATGCCGATCCAGCAGCACTGGAGTGCCGTTGCGCACGGCAATGGTCTCGAACAGACCATCGCCGTAAGCCAGGCCGCGATCCTTCAGCGACAAAGCGTCAGCCGGCTGACCGTCGACCCAGCTGTCCATCAGTCAGCGAACCGGCGGAACACCAGCGAGCCGTTGGTACCGCCAAACCCGAAGGAGTTGGACAGCACCACATCGATATCCATATTGCGCGCGGTGTGTGGCACGAAGTCGAGGTCGCAGCCTTCGTCCGGCTCATCAAGGTTGATGGTCGGCGGCGCCACCTGACTGTTGATCGCCAGCACACTGAAGATCGCTTCGACCGCGCCCGCCGCACCCAACAGGTGACCGGTCATGGACTTGGTCGAACTGACCGCCAGTTTGTACGCATGATCGCCGAACACGGACTTGATCGCGCAGGCTTCGGCGAGGTCGCCAGCCGAGGTCGAAGTGCCGTGGGCGTTGATGTACTGGACCTGATCGCTATTGATCTTCGCGTCGCGCAAGGCATTGGTGATGCAACGTGCAGCGCCCGCACCGTCGGCAGGTGGCGAAGTCATGTGGAAAGCGTCGCCACTGGTGCCGAAACCGATCAACTCGGCGTAGATGGTCGCGCCACGGGCCTTGGCGTGTTCCAACTCTTCGAGCACCAGCGCACCGGCGCCATCGGACAGTACGAAGCCGTCACGGCCCTTGTCCCATGGACGGCTGGCGCGGGTCGGTTCGTCGTTGCGTGTCGACAGTGCGCGGGAAGCACCGAAGCCGCCCATGCCCAGACCGCAAGCCGCCATCTCGGCACCGCCGGCAATCATCACGTCGGCTTCGTCATACATGATGTTGCGTGCCGCCATGCCGATGCAGTGCGTACCGGTGGTACATGCTGTGGCGATGGCGTAGTTAGGCCCCTGTGCACCCAGGTGGATCGACAGGAAACCGGAAATCATATTGATGATCGAGCCAGGCACGAAGAACGGAGAAATCCGTCGCGGTCCGGAATCATGCAGGGTGCGGCTGGTTTCTTCGATATTGGTCAATCCGCCGATACCGGACCCCATGGCCACGCCGATGCGCTCACGGTTGGCGTCAGTGACTTCCAAACCTGCATTACGAACTGCCTGAAAACCTGCGGCCAGACCGTACTGAATGAACAGGTCGAGCTTTCGGGCTTCCTTGACCGACAGGTATTCCTCGACATTGAAGCCCTTTACCGAGCCGCCAAAACGGGTGGAATAGGCAGAAAGGTCGGTGTGTTCGATCAGACCAATGCCACTGCGGCCAGCCAGAATGCCCTGCCAGCTGCTTGGCACATCCGTGCCCAGTGGCGACAACATACCCATACCGGTGACTACGACGCGTCTACGCGACACAGCACTCTCCTTTTTCAAATGACGACTTTGCATCAGGCCTAAAGAAAAAACCGCACGCCGTGATGGCAGTGCGGTTTTTCCATGACAGCAAGCAACGATTACAAGCTATTAAGCCTGGTGGTTAGTAACGTAATCGATTGCAGCTTGTACAGTAGTGATCTTCTCAGCTTCTTCGTCAGGGATTTCGGTCTCGAATTCCTCTTCCAGAGCCATCACCAGCTCAACGGTGTCAAGGGAGTCGGCACCCAGGTCTTCGACGAAGGAAGCGGTGTTGACCACTTCTTCTTCTTTAACGCCCAGTTGCTCAGCAACGATTTTCTTGACGCGCTCTTCGATGGTGCTCATACCTTGTTTTCACTCCTAATGGACAAATTCAGGCAGCTGGCCAGTGGGTAAGTGTATAGAAAGACTTTTCAGTTTTTCAACTGAAAGCTTCACTCCTCAAACCCTGCAGCCCTCTGCCTATAAAATAGATTGCAGCTTTATAACGGATTTTAGACAGCTCGTATGACATTTTTTTGAAGCAATCCGTCACATTTAACTCATGTACATCCCGCCGTTCACCGGGATTGTAGCCCCAGTAACGTAAGCCGCACCGTCAGATGCAAGAAAAGCGACCACAGACGCGATCTCTTGAGCTTGCCCCAGACGACCCAGCGGAATTTGCGTCTGCAAGGCTTCACGCTGTGCCTCGGGCAGTTCACGGGTCATATCGGTGTCGATGAACCCTGGGGCCACCGAGTTTACCGTAATCGAACGCGAACCGACTTCACGCGCCAGTGCACGGCTGAAACCTTCCAGACCGGCCTTGGCGGCAGCGTAGTTTACTTGGCCTGCGTTGCCCATGGCACCCACAACCGAGCCAATACTGATAATTCGTCCCCAACGGGCTTTGGTCATACCGCGCAAAACGCCCCTGGACAGGCGGAACAGACTGTTCAGATTGGTATCGACGACGTCATGCCATTCGTCATCTTTCATGCGCATCATCAGATTATCGCGGGTGATACCGGCATTGTTGACCAGGATCGCCGGCGCACCGAACTGCGCAATGATGCTCGCCAATACCGCCGCGACAGATTCGTCGCTGGTGACATTGAGCTCCAGGCCAGTACCTTGAATTCCGTTTTCCTTCAGGGTGGCGGCAATACGCTCGGCGCCCGAGGCGGATGTCGCGGTGCCGACAACAATGGCGCCCTGACGACCCAGTTCCAGGGCAATAGCCTGGCCGATTCCGCGGCTCGCACCGGTAACCAGTGCAACTTTACCTTGCAGACTCATGCAAGCTTCTCCTGATTCAGGCCAACGCTGCGCGGGCGGCAGCGAAAGCGTCTGGGGTATTGAGGTTGGATGTCGAAACGCCTTCGGCGCAGCGCTTGTTCAGACCGGCCAGCACTTTGCCCGGGCCGCATTCTATTAACTGGGTAGCGCCCTTGGCGGCCAGCGCCTGGACCGATTCGACCCAGCGCACAGGTTTGTAGAGCTGCTCAAGCAGATCGCGCTTGAGGGTTTCCAGATCGGCCGGCACAGCAGCGCTGACGTTCTGTACTACAGGAATCTGTGGAGCCTGCCAGTCGATCGCCGCGATCGACTCGGCGAAACGCTCGGCGGCCGGACGCATCAGCTCGCAGTGGGACGGTACGCTGACCGGCAATGGCATGGCGCGCTTGGCACCACGGGCCTTGCAGCCTTCGATGGCGCGCTCGACCGCAGCCTTGGCACCGGCAATAACCACTTGGCCAGGGGAGTTGAAGTTAACCGCACTCACCACTTCGCCTTGTGCCGCTTCGGCACAGGCTGCGAGCACGTCAGCATCTTCCAGACCGAGGATCGCGGCCATGCCGCCCTGCCCGGCCGGAACGGCTTCCTGCATCAACTGACCACGGCGCTCAACCAGCTTGACCGCATCGCCCAGACTCAGGCTGCCTGCAGCCACCAGGGCGCTGTATTCGCCCAGGCTGTGTCCGGCAACATAAGCCGGACGCGCGCCGCCTTCAGCCAACCACAGACGCCACAGGGCGATCGAGGCGGTCAGAATGGCTGGTTGGGTTTTGTCGGTTTGATTGAGATGCTCTTCCGGCCCTTGCTGAGTCAGTGCCCACAGGTCGTAACCCAGAGCATCGGAAGCTTCTTTGAATGTTTCAAGGACAACCGGATGTTGCGCGCCCAACTCGGCCAGCATGCCGAGGGACTGCGAACCCTGTCCCGGAAAGACGAATGCGAGGGAAGCAGACATGTAACAAGCCCCTAATGATCTTGTCGTCGGAGAATTGACGTCCCGCCTGGGGACGCAAGAAACTGACAGTTGGATGGCAAATTGAACTGAGCGGTCACATTTAAGCATTGTCCGACGAAAACGCCTAAAGCAACAAATCCTCCAGACGACCGTGAATCCGCTCCGGGAGGTTTTCCTGAATCTCGATCAAGGCACGGGAAATGGCACTCTGGAACCCCTGAACCCCAGCCGAACCGTGGCTTTTCACCACTATCCCCTGCAATCCGAGGAAACTTGCACCGTTATGCCGTGCGGGTGCCAGTTCGGCTTGCAGTCGCTTCATCAGCGGCAAAGCCAGAGCGCCGACCATTTTCGACGCGAAGTTTTTCTTGAACAAGGCTTCGATGCGCCCGGCAATCATGGTCGCCAGACCTTCGCTGGACTTGAGCAGGATATTGCCGACAAAGCCGTCACACACCACCACATCCGCTTCGCCACGGTACAAACCGTCCCCTTCGACAAAACCGATGTAATTGATGCCTCGGGCACTCTGTAGCAAGGTGGCGGCCAGTTTGACCTGCTGATTGCCCTTGATGTCTTCAGTGCCGATATTCAGCAATGCGACACGTGGACGAACGATACCCAGGGTTTCCGCTGCCACCGACCCCATCACCGCAAACTGCAACAGATGTTCGGCACTGCAATCGACGTTGGCGCCCAGATCGAGCAACTGGCAGTAACCCTTCTGCGTCGGGATGGCCGCCACCATGGCCGGCCGATCAATACCCGGCAAGGTCTTGAGGACAAATCGCGACAACGCCATAAGCGCGCCCGTATTGCCGGCACTGACACAGGCCTGGACCTTGCCATCACGCAACAACTCGAGCGCCACGCGCATTGACGAATCAGGCTTGCCTCGCAACGCCTGGGCAGGCTTCTCGTCCATCGTAATGACTTCGGATGCCGGGGCAATCGACAGGCGCGCGCGATCCACAACCGGCTGGCTGGCGATCAGTTCTTCAAGAAGGGAGGGTTGACCGACGAGGGTCAGGTAAAGCGAGGGCGTAACAGACAGACAAGCAAGGCTGGCCTGAACAATGCTGCGGGGACCGAAGTCCCCGCCCATTGCGTCAATCGCGATGACTTGAGCAGACAAGGATTACTCGTCAGCGCCCTTGTCGATCACTTTACGACCACGGTATACGCCTTCTGGCGATACGTGGTGACGCAGGTGAACTTCACCGGTGGTTTTTTCTACAGACAGGGTGCTAGCCTCGAGAGCGTCGTGCGAACGGCGCATGTCACGGGCAGAGCGGGATTTTTTGTTCTGCTGAACAGCCATAATTGATTAACTCCTAAACGTTTGGGTCACGCTTTAACTGCGCCAATACACTGAACGGGTTGGACCGCGTTACCTCGTCCTCGCTCGGTTCGGGCTCATCGAGACCCGCCGGCTGCTGGCATTCTTCCGGATGATGAGCAGGCACAATGGGCAAGGCGAGCAGAAGCTCCTCCTCGATCAGTGACTGCAGATCCAAAGGATCTTCGCCCAGTTCCAGCACGTCATAACCTTTCGGCAACGACTGGGTATTCGCACCCTCCTTCACCACAGCATAACTGCATTCGCTATGGATCGGCAGGGTGACCAGCTCAAGACAACGCTGGCAAACCATTTTGACTTCGGTGTCGATAAAGCTGTGGATTACCACAGACTTACGTTCATCTCGTTCAAAAACGAATTTAGCCTGCACCGTACCGACAGTATCGGAAAGCGGGTCGCAGAGTCTCTCCAAATCGGCCAGCAGCAGTTCACCTTGAAGGGTGGTGCCACGATCAGCCAATTTGCGCGGGTCAACGTGAGGTGGAATCGGGTCATTCAACATAGGCGCAGCATTATAGGGATGCACCCGGCCATGTCAAAGGAAATTCAGCCCTGTCCGTCACTTGGAAGCCTCGCTAGAATTCGCCCCTGCCTTTTGGAGATGCGCATGCTGCCTTTATTACTCGCTTCAAGCTCGGTCTATCGCCGGGAATTGCTGGCCCGCTTGCAGCTGCCTTTCACGTGCAGCTCGCCGGATATCGACGAAAGTCACCGTCCGGGCGAGTCAGCCATCGAACTGGTAAAGCGCCTCGCCGAAGAGAAAGCCCGCGCACTGGCCGACAGCCACCCTGCTCACCTGATCATCGGCTCCGACCAGGTTGCGGTGCTCGGCGACAGGATTATCGGCAAGCCTCACACCTTCGAAAAGGCCCGCGAGCAGTTGCTGGCGGCAAGCGGTGCCAGCGTAACCTTCCTCACCGGCCTTGCCTTGCTCAACAGCAGAACCGGCGACTGCCAGGTTGACTGCGTGCCCTTCACCGTACACATGCGCGCGCTCGACATCGACCGCGTCGAACGCTACCTGCACGCCGAGCAGCCCTACGACTGCGCTGGCAGCTTCAAGGCCGAAGGCTTGGGGGTGAGCCTGTTCCAAAGCACCGAAGGCCCGGACGCCACCAGCCTGATCGGCCTGCCGCTGATTCGCCTGGTGGACATGCTGCTGATCGAGGACATCCAAATCCCTTGAATAAAAAAACCGGCCACTTGGGCCGGCTCTTATGTAGCGACCACACTTAGCGCAATGAAGGCCCCTGGAAGCCCATCCACATTGCCAAATGCTCGGCCACACTGGCGCCGAGCTTCTTCGAAAAGCGGTCGAATGGCGACTCCTGAACGGTGAAGTCCACCAGCTCTTTTTCGCCGATCACATCACGCGCCACGGAACTGGCATTCCCCAGACCATCGATCAGCCCCAGCGGTAGCGCCTGCTCGCCGGACCAGACCAAGCCGGAGAACAGCTCCGGATGCTCTTTGTCTTTGAGGCGATCGCCACGGCCTTTCTTGACGCTGTTGATGAACTGCTGATGAGTGGTATCGAGCACGCCCTGCCAAAACTGGGTTTCCTCAGGCTTCTGCGGCTGGAACGGATCGAGGAACGATTTGTGCTCACCGGAGTTGTAGGTACGACGCTCGACACCCAGCTTTTCCATGGTGCCGACAAAGCCATAACCGGCAGCCGTCACACCAATGGAACCCACCAGGCTCGCCTTGTCGGCGTAGATCTGATCTGCCGCACTGGCGATGTAGTAAGCCCCTGAAGCGCCCAGATCCGAGATCACCGCGTAAAGCTTGGTGTCCGGATGCAGGCCGCGCAGACGGCGGATTTCGTCATAGACGTAACCCGACTGCACTGGACTGCCGCCCGGACTGTTGATCCGCAGGATCACACCCTTGACCTTCTTATCCTCAAAAGCCGCGCGCAGGCTACCCACGATATTGTCAGCACTGGCCGGCTCCTTGTCGGCGATCATGCCGTTCACGTCGATCAGCGCGGTGTAGTGACCACTGAGCGTGCCGGCTTTTTCCATGTCCATCAGCGGTGTGAACAGAATCAGCGCACCAAACAGGTACACAAAGGTCAGCAACTTGAAGAAAATTCCCCAGCGACGTGACCGGCGCTGCTCCTGCACACTGGCCAGCAGGGTCTTTTCCAGCAGCTTCCAGCTTTTTTCGTCACCGCTCTCTGCGCTCGCCTTGGCGGGCGCTTTCCATTCGTCGGTCATGCCATGTACCCCAGCAAAAACGGTTTAAGCCTGACTCAGCCAGGCATGCAATTCTGAAAAACGGTCAATGGCCAGCCGTGGCTCGAACAGCTTCAGCGCATCGATCGATTGAGCGCCATAGCTGACTGCCACCGAATCCATGCTAGCGTTGCGCGCCATTTGCAGGTCAAAGGACGAATCGCCCACCATCAACGCCTGCTCCGGACGAACTTCGCAATGGGCGAGGATCTGCTCCAGCATCAGCGGATGGGGTTTGCTGGCGGTTTCGTCGGCGGCACGGGTGATAGCGAAATAATTTTCCCAGCCATGCGCCTTCAGCACCCGATCCAGTCCGCGACGAGCCTTGCCGGTCGCGACTGCCAAGTGATATCCCTCGGCGCGAAACGCCTCCATCGACTCGACCACGCCCTCGAACAACGGCGAAGGCACAGCCTCAGCCGCAATGTAGTGATCGGCGTAGTGATCGCGAAACGCGATCAGCTCGGCATCGCCGATTTCCGGGTACAACGTGCGAATCGCTTCCGGCAAGCCCAGACCGATGATGCCCTTGACGGCAAAATCATCGCGCAACTCAAACCCGGAACGCTCGGACGCGACGTGCATCGCCTCGACAATCCGACCAATGGAATCAGCGAGCGTGCCATCCCAATCGAAAATCAGCAGCTTGTAATCAGATGGGCGCACTCAATCGCTCCACAGTCTTGACCCACATCTCGTCGACAGGGGCCTGCAATTTCAGCTCGCCGCCATCCGGCAGCGGCACGGTCAGCATGTAGGCGTGCAGGAACAGGCGCTTGCCGCCCAGATCCCGAATCTCTTTGCTGAAATCGTCATCGCCGTACTTGGTATCGCCAGCAATGCAATGCCCGGCGTGCAGTGTATGGACGCGGATCTGGTGAGTCCGGCCGGTGATCGGCCTGGCCTCGACCAGGGTGGCAAAGTCGCCGAAGCGGCGCAGGACCTTGAACACGGTCACAGACTCCTTGCCCTCCTCCTCGTCGACCTCGACCATGCGCTCGCCGGAGCGCAGATTGCTCTTGCCGAGCGACGCTCGGACTTGCTTGATCGAAGCCGCCCAGTTGCCGCGAACCAGCGCCATGTAGCGCTTGTCGACGCCATCGCCGCGCAATGCCGTGTGCAAGTGACGCAGCATGCTGCGCTTCTTGGCGATCATCAGCAGGCCGGAGGTATCACGGTCGAGACGGTGAACCAGTTCGAGCTCCTTGCAATCGGGACGCAACTGACGAAAGGCTTCGATCACGCCGTAAGTCAAGCCGCTACCGCCGTGAACAGCGATGCCGCAAGGCTTGTTGATCACGATCAGCGCTTTGTCTTCATAGACAATCGAGGCTTCGAGGCGTTGTAGCAGGCCCTGGGCCAGCGGCACCGGTTCGTCGCGCTCAGGCACGCGAACCGGCGGCACGCGCACGATATCGCCCGCTTGCAGCTTGTATTCGGGCTTGATCCGACCTTTGTTCACTCGCACTTCGCCTTTGCGCAAAATGCGGTAAATCAAGGTCTTGGGCACGCCTTTGAGCCGAGCGAGAAGGAAGTTATCAATACGTTGGCCGGCATATTCCGGCGAGACCTCCAGCAGTTGTACGGCTGGGGTCGAAGGGGCAGTAGTCGTCATGGCGCGAATGATAACAATTTTTTATGGAATTGAAGCACTTAATCATTGCTGCTATAGTCGCGAACGCCGCCAAAAGTGGCCTGGACAGCGGACTAACGGTCAAAAACCGGCCCTGACCAACGCAATTCACGAGGACGAGAGGCCGTCCTACGGGGCTTTCGCTACGTAACGGTAGAGTTTGCAGTTGTAACGAACGCAGGTGACATGAGGCCTGAAGCATGCCGCAAAGCAGAGTTTTCACTCGCCTTGCGAGCAAATATTCACGGCCAGTTCACAAAGTGCAGTCAGCTACGAACGACCCCGAGCGAACGCTTCGGAAACAACGCCTAAATTAGCCATGATGCGTGACCTCCCCTTTCGGAGCTCACGGTAAATGCCAACCCGCTGCGGATTCTGCGCGCGGCAGCACCCGAATTATCAGGGATACGTGTAGGGTGGAGATGCACAACCGCTGGACTGTGTAGCAATAGGCTTTATCAAGACGCTTCATCTCGTCCACAGCCGCTGGTTGATTCCTCCTCCTGACTGAGTGCTTAAGTAGCCACAGCAAGCAGGACGCGTACGTCGCGACGCCGGCCCACATTGGCCGCCATCGCTAGACACTGGAGTGTCCAACCACTCCTGACGCACCTGACACCGACCGTGAGAAGTCGTGTGTGCCGAACGCCGTTTCCGGCAGCCCGGAAACCGACGGTACTACATGAAAAGAATGCTGATTAACGCAACTCAACCCGAAGAGTTGCGTGTTGCACTGGTAGATGGCCAGCGCCTCTACGACCTGGACATCGAATCCGGTGCACGCGAGCAGAAAAAGGCCAACATCTATAAAGGCCGGATTACTCGCATTGAACCAAGCCTTGAGGCTGCCTTTGTCGATTTCGGCTCTGAGCGCCATGGCTTCCTGCCCCTCAAAGAAATCTCCCGCGAATATTTCAAGAAAGCCCCCGAAGGCCGCGTCAACATCAAGGACGTCCTGAGCGAAGGCCAGGAAGTCATCGTTCAGGTCGAAAAAGAAGAACGTGGCAACAAGGGCGCGGCCCTGACCACTTTCATCAGCCTGGCCGGTCGTTACCTCGTACTGATGCCGAACAACCCGCGTGCCGGCGGTATCTCCCGTCGCATCGAAGGTGAAGAGCGCAACGAACTGCGTGAAGCCCTGAACGGTCTGGTTGCCCCGGCCGACATGGGTCTGATCGTGCGCACTGCCGGCCTTGGCCGCAGCAGCGAAGAAATGCAGTGGGACCTCGATTACCTGCTGCAACTCTGGACCGCCATTAAAGAAGCGTCGCTGGATCGTTCCGCGCCATTCCTGATCTACCAGGAAAGCAACGTGATCATCCGCGCCATCCGCGATTACCTGCGCCAGGACATCGGCGAAGTGCTGATCGACAGCGTTGAAGCCCAGGACGAAGCCCTGACCTTCATCCGCCAGGTGATGCCGCAGTACGCCAGCAAGATCAAACTGTACGAAGACAGCGTTCCGCTGTTCAACCGTTTCCAGATCGAAAGCCAGATCGAGACCGCGTTCCAGCGCGTCGTCGAACTGCCTTCCGGCGGCTCCATCGTTATCGATCCGACCGAAGCCCTGGTGTCCATCGACATCAACTCGGCGCGCGCCACCAAAGGCAGCGACATCGAAGAAACCGCCCTGCAGACCAACCTTGAAGCCGCCGAAGAAATCGCCCGTCAGTTGCGCTTGCGCGACATCGGCGGCCTGATCGTCATCGACTTCATCGACATGACCCCTGCCAAGAACCAGCGCGCCGTGGAAGAGAAAGTCCGCGAATGCCTGGAAGCCGACCGCGCTCGCGTGCAAGTCGGTCGCATCTCGCGCTTCGGCCTGCTGGAAATGTCCCGCCAGCGCCTGCGCCCATCGCTCGGCGAAAGCAGCGGCATTGTTTGCCCACGTTGCAACGGCACCGGCATCATCCGTGACGTCGAATCGCTGTCGCTGGCGATCCTGCGCCTGATCGAAGAAGAAGCCCTGAAAGACCGCACCGCCGAAGTTCGCGCACAAGTGCCGATCCCGGTGGCCGCGTTCCTGCTCAACGAAAAACGCAACTCGATCACCAAGATCGAACTGCGCACCCGTGCCCGCATTGTCATTCTGCCGAACGATCACCTCGAAACGCCGCACTTCGAAGTTCAGCGTCTGCGCGACGACAGCCCGGAAGCCGCGGTCGGCCAGTCCAGCTACGAGATCGCTGCTGCCGCTGCCGAAGTCGAAGAAGTCCAGCCAGCCGCTGCGACCCGCACCCTGGTTCGCCAGGAAGCCGCGGTCAAGACGGCTCCGGCCCGCGCCAACGCTCCGGTTCCGACCGAAGTCGTCGCTGCCGCACCTGTTGCCGCACCGGCCCTTGCACCTGAACCAAGCCTGTTCAAAGGTCTGGTGAAGTCGCTGGTCAGTCTGTTCGCTACCAAAGAAGAGCCTGCTGCTCCGGTTGTGGTTGAAAAACCGGCCACCGAGCGTCCGGCCCGCAACGAAGAGCGTCGCAACGGTCGTCAGCAGAGCCGCAACCGTAACGGTCGCCGCGATGAAGAACGCAAACCTCGCGAAGAACGTGCACCGCGTGAAGAACGCGCACCACGTGAGCCGCGCGAAGCTCGTGAAGAAACGCCAGCAGTCGCCCGCGAAGAACGCGCTCCACGTGAAGAACGCGCACCACGTGCTCCTCGTGAAGAACGTGCACCGCGCGCTCCACGCGAAGACCGCAAGCCCCGTGGCGATCGTGAAGAGCGTCCGGTTCGTGAACTGCGTGAACCTCTGGATGCCGCTCCGGCCGCCGCTGCTGCTACCGCCACTGCTGAAGAGCGTCCAGCCCGCCAGCCACGCGAAGAACGCGCTCCACGCCCACCGCGTGAAGAGCGTCAACCACGTGCCGAGCAAGCTGCAGCCGCCGTTGCCGAAGAAGAGCTGACGGGTAACGAAGAGCAACTGCAGGAAGACGGTCAGGAAGGCGCCGAAGGCGATCGTCCACGCCGCCGCTCCCGTGGCCAGCGTCGTCGCAGCAACCGTCGCGAGCGTCAACGTGATGCCAACGGCAACGTGATCGAAGGTTCGGATGAATCCGAGTCCGCCGAAGGTAGCGAAACCAGCGAAGCGCCAAGCGCTGCCGATCTGGCCGCCGGCCTGGCTGTTACCGCAGCCGTTGCCAGCACCGTGATCAGCGCTCCAGCCGAAGCACAGGCCAACGAGCAAGCCGAACGCGCCACTGCCGCCACCCTGGAAACTGCTCCAGTGGAAGCGCCAGTCGTAGAAGCGACCACTCCGGTGGAAGCAACAGCGTCCCCGGAAATCGAAGTCGCTCCGGTTCGTGAAGCACAGCCTGAAGTTGAAGCTGCCGTCGTCACTGAAGCGCCTGCAGTTGTTGCAGAACCGGGTGTCGAAACCGTTGCCGAAACAGTGACCGAAACTGTTCGTGAGGTTCGCGAAGAGCAAACCGCGTTCAATTGGGTTGCCGAGCCAGTCGCTACCGAAACTCCAGCGCCAGCCGTTGAAGCCCAGGTTGCTGAAGCGTGGGTCTCTGAGCCAGTGGTTGCTGCCGTTGAGCCTGCTCCGGTGGTTGAAGCGCCGGTAGTTGCCGAAGTGGCTGCACCGGAAGTCGAAGCGGCTCCAGTCAGCGCACTGACGCCAAGTGGCCGTGCGCCGAACGACCCGCGTGAAGTGCGTCGTCGCAAGCGTGAAGCCGAGCGTCTGCAGAAGGAAGCCGAACTGGCTGCCGCTGCTGCTCCGGTCGCTGTCGAAGCGGCACCGGTTGTTGCTGAAGTCATCGAGGCTGCCGCCCCGATTGCTGAAGTCGCCGCCGAACCAGTTGAATCAGTGATCGACGAAGCGCCGCGCTCCGTTCAGGAAGCGGTAGAGCAACACGAGCAAGCCCTGGAAAAAGAGCACGAGCCTAAACCCCTCGCCTGATTCCATCGGCCACTAAAAAGCCCCGCCTGGTGATCCAGGCGGGGCTTTTTCATGCGCGTGAGCATCGCACCGATTTAATGTGGGAGCGGGCTTGCTCGCGAAAGTGGTGTGTCAGCTTGCATCAATGTTGAGTGTTCAATCGCTTTCGCGAGCAAGCCCGCTCCCACAAGGGAGTCTGCGTCAGGACTGCTTGAAGACCAATTCCTCAGGCACATCCACATCCCACAGCACACCGAGATCATCCACGGCCACCTCAAACACCCGCGCCTGCGCGAACAACGGCTTGGCACCATGATCACCCGATAACGCCATCAACCCCGGCCCAAACGTGCGCCCGAAACCCACCGGATGCCCGTATTGACCGTCCTGCACCGGCACACTGACAGAGTCATCAGCAATCCCCGCCAGCACCTGCTCGATACTCGACGGCAAGACGAACGGCATATCCCCCAACACAATCAGCCAACCACTGAGCTGCGGGCACGCCGCCACGCCAGCCGCAATGCTGTCACCCATGCCGGTGGATTCGATCAACACAATCTCGCAACCATAAGCCTGGGCCATGCGAATCACTTGCGGGCGGTCTGCGGTAGTCACCAGAACGCGCTTTTCAAGGCTGGCCGGCAAACTCACCAGCACCTGCTCGATCACCGAATGAACAGCGCCATCACGCCCGGCACAGTCAGCCAGCAACTTGTCCTTCTCCTCACCTGCCACCTGCCGGAAACGACTGCCCTGCCCCGCCGCCAATACGATGACGCCGATAGGTTCGCTCATACGTCCTCCTGCAACGGCTTCTTCTGCTTCAGTTCGACGCCGTTCTTGATCGCGACAATTTCGGCCAGCAGCGACAAGGCGATTTCCGCCGGGGTATGGCTGCCAATGTGCAAGCCGATCGGCCCATGCAGTCGTTCGATAGCCTGTTGTGACAAGCCTAGCTGAGCCAGGTTGTCCCGGCGCTTCAAGCTGTTGACCCGCGAACCCAGTGCACCGACATAAAAAGCCTTGGAATCGAGGGCCGTAAGCAGCGCCATGTCATCCAGCCGAGGATCGTGAGTCAGCGCGACGATGGCCGTGCGTTCATCGGTCTGGATGGTCAGCACCGCTTCGTCGGGCATACCCGGGACGAAGCGCCCGTGTTGCTCTTCCCAGCCATAAACGAATTCGGTGCGCGGATCGCAGATCAGCACTTCGAAATCCAGTAACCGCGCCATCTCGGCGACGTAACGGGACAGCTGCCCAGCGCCGATCAGCAGCAATCGCCAACGCGGCCCGTAAATGGCGCGCAAGGTCTGCCCGTCAAACGTCAGCACATCCGTCTTGCTTGCCGGCTTCAGTAGCACTTCGCCGGTCTCGAGATTCAACTCGCGTGCGAGGATTTCATGGTCTTCACAACGCGCGAGCAATTCGGCGACCCAAGCCGGATCGCCAACCCGTTCCTCGGTCAGGCGCAACGTGCCGCCGCACGGCAAGCCAAACCGTGCAGCCTCCTCGCGGGTGACGCCGTAAGTGATCAACTGCACCGGCGGCCCTTCGGCGGGAATCCGACCGTCGTGCAGCCGGGCAATCAGGTCATCTTCGACACACCCGCCGGACACCGAGCCAATCACTACGCCGTCTTCACGCAAAGCCAGCATGGCGCCAGGCGCCCGGGGCGCGGTGCCCCAGGTCTGGACCACGCTGAACAAGACCACCCGCTGACCGGCGCGGCGCCATTCCAGTACGCTGCGCAGGACGTTCAGATCAACGCTGTCCATCAAGCCTCTGCCTTCTGCCAACCCTGCAACTGATAGCGAACCGGCAGGTCACGGATGCGTTTGCCCGTGGCGGCGAAGATCGCATTGCACAGTGCCGGCGCAATCGGCGGCACGCCCGGTTCGCCAACACCGCCCAATGGCACGTCGCCCGGTGGGGTCACCAGATGCACGGCGACTTCCTTCGGCGCCAGGGACATGCGCGCCACTTCAAACATGTGGAAGTTGTCCTGCTGGACCTTGCCATCCTTGAAGCTGATTTCCCCCAGCACCGCGTTGCCCAGGCCCATGACGCAGGCGCCTTCGAACTGCGAGCGAATCCGCTCGGGGTTGATCTGCGGGCCGCAATCCACCGCGATGTCAGCCTTGTGCACGATCAAGGTGCCGTCCTCTTTAACTTCGACCTCGATCACCGCCGCCACATAAGTGACGAAACTGTAATGCACCGCCAGGCCCAGGCCTCGGCCCTTGGGTAATTCACGCCCCCAACCGGCGGCTTTGGCGGCGGTCTCCAGCACCGTACGCATCCGCCCGGTGTCGATTGGATAACGCTCGGGGGATTCGCCGTAGTTCCACTCTTCACTCAAGGTTCGCGGATCGATCTGACGGTCCGGGCCGAGTAATTTGATCTGATACTTGAGCGGATCCTGGCCGGCCTTATGCGCCAGTTCATCGACAAAGCTCTGAATCGCAAAACCGTGAGGAATGTTCGACACCGAGCGAAACCATCCAACCCGGGTGTGAATCATTGCTTCCGGATTTTCCAGGCGCACGTTGGAAATCGCGTAAGCCATGTTGGTGAAACCCATGCCCAACTCGAACGCCGCTTCGTGGTTCATGCCCGGCGCGAACAACGCCGTGATGCTCGGCGCTACGGTACGGTGCAGCCAGCCGGACGGCAGGCCATCCTTGTTCAGGCTGGCCTTCAGGTATTCGGCCGACACGGTGTGGAAGTAGGAACAGTGGATGTCGTCTTCACGGCTCCATTGCACCCGCACGGCCTTGCCGGGGAATTCCTTGGCGAGGATCGCTGCTTCGATGATGAAGTCCGGCTTGGATTTGCGCCCGAAACCGCCGCCCAGCAGCGTGACGTGGAAAGTGACCTTATCGAATGGAATGCCAAGGCGTTCGCCAATCCGTTCGCGGGTGACCTGCGGCGCCTGGCTTGGGGCCCAGGCTTCACATACGCCGTCCTTGAATCGCGCGATAGCGACCATCGGCTCCATTGGCGCCTGCGTCAGGTGCGGCAGGTAGTAGGACGCTTCCAGGGTGCTGTTGGCGCTGCCCATGGCCTCGTCGATGTTGCCGGTATTGCGCACCACTTTGCCGGGTTTGAGGGACGCGGCTTCAATTTCCTTGCGATAGGCGATCGAGTCGTAACTGGCGTTGGGGCCGTCATCCCACTCGATTTTCAGCGCATCACGGCCCTTCATCGCCGCCCAGGTGTTGCTGGCCACCACGGCCACGCCACCCAACGGCTGGAACTCGGACGGCAGCGGACGGCCTTCGATCTGGATGACTTTGATCACGCCCGGGACTTTCAGCGCCGCGCTGGAATCAACAGATTTGACCTTGCCGCCGTAGACCGCCGGACGGGCGATGGTCGCGAAGAGCATGCCATCGAAATGCACGTCGGCACCGTAGACCGCACGGCCGTTGACGATGTCGTCACCGTCGATGGCCTTGGTGCCTTCCTTGCCGATGTAGCGGAATTCCGACGGCTGCTTGAGCCGAAGGCTGTCGCGGGCCGGTACTGCCAACACACCGGCCGCGGCGGCGAGTGCGCCATAACCCAGCTCCCGACCGGTCGGTTGGTGAATGACTTTATGCAGCTGCGCACGGCATTCGCTGACCGGGACTTTCCACTGCTCGGCAGCGGCCTGTTCAAGCATGGTCCGCGCGGCAGCCCCGCAGCGACGCATCGGCTCGTACCAGTGACGCATGCTGCGCGAACCGTCGGTGTCCTGGTTGCCAAAACGCACTTCGTCACCCGGCGCCTGCTGAACCTTCACCATCGCCCAATCGGCGTCCAACTCATCGGCCACTACCATGGTCAGGCTGGTGCGCACGCCCTGGCCCATTTCCGAACGGTTGCAAACCACGGTCACCGTGCCGTCAGAGGCGATGCTGACGTAAACCTTCGGATCATCGATCCAGCCATTGGGCATGCCGTCGGCGCCGAATTTTTTCTCTTTCTCGGCAGCGAAAGCGTCCTGCCAGCCCCAACTGGCGGCGACGACCAGCGCACCGGTAGCGCCAACGCCTTTGAGGAAACCACGACGACTGAGGTTGCTCAGGGCGAAATCATTCGCTAGCTGGCTCATGCCTTGGCCTCCTTCAAGTGAGTAGACGCCTGGCGGATGGCGGTCTTGATACGGTTATAGGTGCCGCAACGGCAAATGTTGCCGACCATCGCTTCTTCGATCTGTGCGTCGCTCGGATCGGGATTGGTCTTGAGCAAGGCGGTAGCGGACATGATCTGCCCGCCCTGGCAGTAACCGCACTGGGCGACTGCCGTGTCGAGCCAGGCTTGCTGGACGACTTTGCCGACCGGGTCGGCGTGCAGGTTATCGATGGTGGTGATGTTCTGACCGACCACCGAACCGATCGGTGTGATGCAGCTGCGTGCCGGAGCACCATCGATATGGATGGTGCAAGCGCCGCACAGGCCCATGCCGCAGCCGAATTTGGTGCCGTTGTAACCGGCCACATCGCGGATCGCCCAGAGCAGCGGCATATCCTCGGTGACGTCGAGTGGATGGTCTTGACCATTGAGCTTCAGGGTAATCATGGGCACGCCCGCATATTATTGGTTATGGGGTCGAGCAATCTGCCGCCAGTGTCGGCGGTGGGTATCACGCAGATCGGCTCAGGCTAATGAGGCTCTCTTATGCGGACGGTTGCGTCTGCATCGGGCCTTTGATGGAGCAAACGTTTGCATCGTTAGGTGGCTAAGTTAACCCAGCATTAACAAAAAAGCCCTGCACACTAGAAGTTATGCAGGGCTTTGAAATCAGCTTTTAAAGCGTAGCTTCAATACTGATTGGGCTCCATTTCCAAATCGACGTGGAAACGTTCTGATATGTCTTTCTGGATGCGCTGCGCCAGGCCCAGCAATTGCAGCCCGGTTGCGCTGCCGTAGTTGACCAGCACCAGCGCCTGCAATTTATGCACGCCCGCGTCGGCATCGCGGAAACCCTTCCAACCCGCTCGCTCGATCAGCCACCCCGCGGCCAGTTTCATTTGTCCGTCGGGTTGCGCGTAGGCCACCAGGTCCGGGTATTCGACCTTGAGTTGCGCCACGAATGCCGCTGACACCAAGGGGTTCTTGAAGAAGCTGCCGGCATTGCCGAGCACCGCCGGGTCCGGGAGTTTTTCATTTCGGATACTGCAAATGGCCTGGCTGACATCGGTGGCAGTCGGGTGATCGATGCCTTGCTCCGTCAAGCGCTGACGCACCGGGCCATACTCCAGATGCAGGTGCGCGGCGCGGTTCAGGGTGAAACGCACACGCAGGATCAACCAGCGACCCGGTTCCTGTTTGAATACGCTATCGCGGTAAGCAAAGTTGCATTCTTCCAACGTGAAGTCCCGCAGCTCGCCGGTCCGGCGATCCAGGGCCGTCAAACCGGCGAACACGTCCTTGATCTCCACACCATAGGCGCCGATGTTCTGCATCGGGGCCGCGCCCACGGTGCCGGGAATCAGGCTGAGGTTTTCCAGACCCGACAACCCCATCGCCAAGGTGTGTTGCACGAACGGATGCCAAGGCTCGCCGGCTTCGGCTTCAATGACGACTTTGTTGCCGTCGTCACTCAGGATGCGAATCCCGCGTGTGGCCATGCGCAACACCAGTGACTGGATATCACTCGTCAGCAGCAGGTTGCTGCCGCCGCCAATCACCAACAGCGGCACGTCATGTTCCGCGGCATAAGCCAGCGCTTCGCGGACGTCAGCATCGCTGTGGGCTTCGGCAAACAACCGGGCCCGAACGTCCACACCAAAGCTGTTGAACGGTTTGAGCGATACCCGTGGTTGAACCTGCAAACTCATAACCGTCCCTTCAATTCGATCACCAGCAAATCACTGGCGCGCTCGATCAGGTCCAGCACCTGCTCGAAACCCTGGTCGCCGTCGTAGTAAGGGTCCGGCACCTCATCGACTTGCGACGGGTAGCGCCGCAGGAACAAATCCAGTTCGGCCTTGCCCTTGGCCGGTTGCAGAGCCTTGAGGTTGCGCAGGTTGCTGTTGTCCATTGCCAGGATCAAGTCATAGCTGGCGAAATCGGCGCGAGTGACTTGCTGGGCGCGCTGGGTGGACAGGTCGTAACCGCGCAGTTTGGCCGCGGCCTGGCTGCGTTTGTCCGGTGCTTTGCCGACGTGCCAGTCACCGGTGCCGGCGGAGGCGACTTCGATGTGATCGGCCAGCCCCGCTTCGCGCAGTTTATGCCGCAGCACACCTTCGGCCGTGGGAGAACGGCAGATGTTGCCCAGGCAAACGAACAGAACCCGCATCAGGCCTCCAGCAGGCGACGAACGCGCTCAAGGTCTTCAACGGTGTCGACGCCGGTGGGCGGAGCGATCAGCGCATCGGCAACGTGAATCCGCACGCCGTGCCACAGGGCCCGCAGTTGTTCCAGGGATTCGGTGTTTTCCAGCCAGCACGGCCCCCAGCTGACGAAGTCATGCAGGAAACCGGCGCGATAGGCGTAGATGCCGATGTGGCGGCGGTAGGGCACGCCTTCCGGAAGTTGCTCGCGGCTTTTGGCAAACGCGTCCCTCGCCCACGGCAATGTCGCACGACTGAAGGTCAGTGCCAGGCCATTAAGATCGCTGACGACCTTGACCACGTTAGGGTTGAACAGGGTTTCCACGTCTTCGATCGGCTCGGCCAGGGTGGCCATGCGCGCTTCGGTGTGGGCAGCCAGGTTGGCGGCGACCTGATCGATCACGCTCGGCGGGATCAACGGTTCGTCACCCTGGACGTTAACCACGATGGCGTCGGGTGCCAGGCCCAGTTTCGCTGCGACTTCAGCCAGGCGATCGGTGCCGGAATTGTGGTCTTCGCGAGTCAGCACCACTTCGGCACCGAAGCCGTTGCAGGCCTCGACGATACGCGCATCGTCAGTGGCGACCACCACCCGTTGCGCACTGCTTTTACTCGCCTGTTCCCAGACATGCTGGATCATCGGCTTGCCGGCGATCAGTAGCAGCGGCTTGCCCGGCAGGCGGGTGGAGGCATAACGCGATGGAATGACAACGGTAAAGGCTGTGGTCATTTATCCAGACGCTCGTCGGTGGTCAGGGTGCGGGCTTCGGTTTCGAGCATCACCGGGATGCCGTCGCGAATCGGGTACGCCAGGCCGGCGCCCTTGCTGATCAGCTCGGTTTTGTCGGCACTGAGCTTGAGCGGGCCTTTGCAGACCGGACAAGCGAGGATATCGAGCAATTTGGTGTCCATGAGCATTCCCTGGATAAAAACGGAGTTAAGGCAAAAGACGAGCCGGCAACAGGCGCATCAGCTGCGTATCGAACCAGGCCACGAAGGCCGGCGATGGCGCAGCATCGACCGCCAGGTACCACCAATCGGCGGCGGCGAAGGCACGGCACTTCACCGCGTCCTTTTCGGTCATCACCAACGGCAATGACGGTGTGAAATTCAACGCCTGGACGCTGTATTCGGCGTGGTCGGCAAACGCGTGCGGGACTGGCTGCCAGTGTAGCGTTTCGAGGGTCGTGAAGAAACGCTGCGGATTGCCGATCCCGGCCACGGCGTGCAGGGCCTGGCCTGGGGGAAAGTGGTCGAGGGGACGACGTTCGCCGCTTTTCAGATTGACCAGCGCGGTGGGTTGTAGCAGGAAGGCAAAACCGCCCTGGCGGTCGGCAGCGGCGCCGTTGTAGAGCACCGCGTCGACACTTTGCAGGCGCTCGACCGGTTCGCGCAACGGCCCGGCCGGCAAGCAACGCTGGTTACCAAGGCCGCGGGCGGCGTCGATCAGTACCAGCTCCAGGTCCCGGGCCAATCGGTAATGCTGCATGCCGTCGTCGGACAGGATCAGGTCCAGCGGCTCACTCGCCAGCAAGGCTTTGACGGCGCGGCTGCGGTCCGGGTCGATCATCAACGGGACGCCGGTGCGCTGGACAATCAATAACGGTTCGTCGCCAGCAACGTCTGCGCTTTGCTCCGCCTCGACGCGCCACGGCAATTGCGGTGGTTTGGCGCCGTAACCGCGGCTGACCACACCGACCCGCAAACCGCTGCGCTGGCAGTGCTGGATCATCCATAGAATCAGTGGCGTCTTGCCGGTGCCGCCGACGGTGATGTTGCCGACCACGACCAGCGGCACGGGCGGCTGGTAGATCTCGCCCTCACCCGCCAGAAAACGCTTGCGCTTGTTCATGACCACGCGCCGATACAGCCACTCAAGCGGCTGCAACAGTTTCAGGGCCGGATGACCTTGGTACCACGCGGCGAGCAAGCGATCGGACATGGCCATCAGGGCGCGGGCGGCGCCGCCTCGACAGTGGTCATGCGCAGGTGGCTGAAACCGAGCTTGCCGGCGGCGTCCATGGCGGTGATGACGGCTTGATGCTGAGTCTTGCCATCGGCGCTGATGGACAGCGGCAGGCTGGTGTCGCCATTGGCTTCTTTCTGCAGCGCATCCATCAGGGTTGCCAGATCGTTCTTCGGCAATATCTGGTTGTTCAGCGAGAAGACACCTTCGGCACTGATGGTAACGTCCAGATGCTTGGCCTGCGGGTCTTCGGCAGGCGAACCACTGACCGCTTCCGGCAGATCGACACGCAACTGGGTTTCACGGGTGAACGTAGTGGTGACAACGAAAAACAGCAGCAGAATAAACACCACGTCGATCAGCGACGCGAGGTTGATGTCCACATTCTCCCGTTGCTTGCGGCGGAATTTCACGCTTTGCCTCCATTCAGGTCCACGTCACGATCACCCTGTACAACCTCGACCAGCTTGATCGCTTCCTGCTCCATGCCCACCACCAGCTCATCGATCCGGCGTTGCAGGAAACGGTGGAAGAACACCGCCGGAATACCGACCATCAGGCCCGCCGCCGTCGTAATCAATGCCTTGGAGATACCACCCGCCAGCACCGAGGCGTTGGTGGTCATGCCCGTGCCCATGAACGCACTGAAAATATCGATCATCCCCAGCACAGTACCGAGCAAGCCCAGCAAGGGGGCCATGGCAGCGATGGTGCCAAGCGCGTTGATGTAGCGTTCGAGCTCGTGAATGACCCGCGCGGCGGCTTCTTCGATGCACTCTTTCATGATCTCGCGACCATGTTTGGAGTTCGCCAGACCGGCAGCCAGGATCTCGCCCAGCGGAGAGTGGGCGCGCAGTTCCTTGAGTTTGTCTTTATTGAGTTGTTTGTCCTTGATCCAGACCCAGACCTGCCCGAGCAGGTGCTCCGGGGTCACACGGCTGGCTCGCAGGGTCCAGAGACGCTCGGCGATGATCGCCATGGCCGCGATGGAACTCAGAATGATCGGCAGCATCATCCAGCCGCCGGATTTGACCAATTCCCACACAGTGACAGTCCCCTCGAAAAAGTGCGCCACTCTAACATAGGGGGTGGGCGCACCGAAGACCGTGTGGCGCATCCGGTCGGGCTGTCATAGCAGACGATTACTGCGCAGAGCGCCAGAAACGCCGTTCTTGACGCATTGTCCATGGCGGCTTGAAGTGCCCGAGTTGCAGACGGATGGCGCCCTGTTCGGCGCTGTCGTAGATCAGCATGCCGCGCTTTTGATAGCGCGCCACGACGGTGGGATGGGGATGGCCGAACGAATTGCCGTGGCCACGGGAGATCAGCACCGCTTTGGGTTTCAGCGCAGTGAGCAATGCCATGGAAGACGAACTGCGACTGCCGTGGTGCGGCGCCTGCAACCAATCGGTGGACACGGCCAGCGAACTGTCGAGCAGCGCTCGTTCGGCTGCGATGTCGATGTCGCCGGTCAGCAGCAAGCGCTCGCCATTGGCTTCGATCTGCAAGACGCAGGACTTCTGATTGCTGTCCGTGGCCGACGACCATTGCCAGAGCTGGAACTGCACATTGTCCCAGGTCCATTGCCGCCCGCTCTCACAGGCTTCGGCCTGCAACTCGCTCGGCAACGCCAGTGGATCACCGCTGAGTACCGTCTTCACCGGCAGCCCGTTGGCAACCGCCCGGGCACCGCCGGCATGATCGGCGTCGGCATGGCTGATTAGCATCAAATCGAGTCCTTCTACACCCAGTTTGCGCAACGACGGCAGAACTACCCGTTCACCCAGGTCGAAATCGCCGAAACGCGGTCCGGTGTCATACAACAACGTGTGATGACGGGTACGCACCAGGATCGCCAAACCCTGACCGACATCCAGTTGCCAGACTTCGGCGATGCCTTCGGGCAAGGATTGCCGAGGCGGAAAAACCAGCAACAGCAGCATTGGCCAACCCAACGGACGCAATGGCACGCCGGGCGGCAGTAATAGTAGAAAGGCACCCAATGTGCCGAAGGCCCATACCCACAGCGGGATTGCCACTGGCACCCACGCGGGAACCTGACCGGCCATCAACGCCAGGCCCTTGAACAGCCAATCGATCAAACCGCCCGCCAGCCACAGCAACCCTTCACCCACATAAGGCACTGGCAACAGCAGCGTCCCGAGCAAGGCTGGCGGCAGCACCACCAGACTGATCCAGGGCACTGCCAGCAGATTGACCAGCGGCCCGCTGAGACTGATCGGCAACCCCAACACCAGCAACACCGGGCACAGACCGATTGCAATCAGCCATTGGGCGCGGGTCCAGGTCTGCCACCAGCGCCAGGGCCCCAACCGCCCGCCGAAGGTAAAGATCAGCACCGCCACCGCCGCAAAGGACAACCAGAAACCCGGTTGCAGACTTGCCAGCGGGTCCAGCAGCAATACGCCGTTGAGCGCCAGCAACAAAGGCCACCATGCACCCAGGTGACGAAAACGCAGGCGCCACAACAGCACCAGACCGATCATCGCGCAAGCTCGGCGTACCGGCACCTCGAAACCAGCCAGCAGCCCATAACCGAGGGCGGCCGCGAACGCCAGGCCGCACGCCCAGGGCAGCCAGGGCAGACGGTTTGGCCATAGACCGTAACGAGCCAGCCCGGCGATCGACAAATACACCAGTCCCGCCAGCAAACCGATGTGTTGCCCGGAAATGACCAACAGGTGCACGGTGCCAGTGTCTTGCAGCACCTGCCAATCTTCGCGACTCAACCCGGCGCCGTCCCCCAGCACCAACGCCGTCAGCGCACCTGTTTGCCCTTGAGCATCCACGCCTTGCAAGCGCTTTCGGATACCGTCGCGCCAGGCCCATCGGGCTTCGGCGAGCCGCTCGCCATCCTTGACCGTCCCGGTGGCGCCGATGCGTTGAGCCAGCAGCCAGGCGTCGTAATCGAAGGCATGGGGATTGAGCAACCCGCTCGGGCGCTTCAATTTAACCGCCAGTCGCCAACGCTCGCCGCTGCTCACCGGCGGCCCGTCATACCAGGCCAGGCGCATCAGTTGCGGAACCTTGCCATGTCGTGACCGAGCGTCCGCCAATTCAAAACGCACCACGGCTTCATTGTTCTGTGGCAATCCCACCACCCGGCCTTCGACCCAACGGGTTTCGCCATCCAGACTCACCGCCAGGCGATCATCCAGCGCCCACTGGGCGTTAGCACCCGCCCAACTGACGCCTAACAGGAAAAAAGCCACCGGGTAAGTTTTGAACGGCAGCAGCATCAAACCCACGACTGGCAACAGCAGCCACAACCCAACCGGCGGTAATACCGGAAAAAAACGCAGGGCCAGCAGACCGACTGCCAGCGCCATCATCCCTGTGCGCATAAGCCCGTCCTTGAGGGTTCCCTCCCTAGGCATAGCTGGCTGATCGCACGCTCGCCGTTATCAATTGTCACAAAGTCTGAATGGGCGGTTCATGGAATCCAGACATACTTGCCGCCTTAACCGACCGAGAAGCCTTATGCCCCGGCGCTTATTCAAACGTTACATGCCAGATCCGACCAGCATCAGGGAACACAAATCCTTACGCTTTCTCGGCACCCTGTTGCATGACCCGAACCTCTGGCACCTCAACCGCCATTCCGTCGCACGGGCCATGGCGGTGGGTTTGTTCGCGGCGTTCTTGCCAATTCCGTTGCAGATGCTGCTGGCAGCCATCCTCGCCATCATCGTGCGCGGCAACATGCCGATTGCGGTGAGTCTGGTTTGGTTGACCAACCCGATCACCATGCCGGCGGTGTTTTTCTGCACCTACCAGACCGGTGCATGGCTGATGGACGTCCCCGCTCGTCACCTGCCGGATGAATTGACCTGGGAATGGATCAGTGGGGAACTCTCTTCGCTGTGGCAGCCATTTTTGCTGGGTTCGGTGGTGACCGGCTTGGTGCTCGGAGCCGTGGCTTATTGCCTGGTGATGATGTATTGGCGCTGGTGGGTTAGCCGGCAATGGGCGCGGCGCAAGAGAAAGCGGATGCAGTGAATGCAAAAAGGCCTCCAGATTGGGAGGCCTTTTTTTTGCGGCTGGATTGGGGACATATCCGTTTCTGCGGTAATGGCTGCTGGCGGTTTCGCTTTTACAGCGAGTCACTTTCGAAAAGCGCGAAAGTAACCAAAGTGCTTTCGCCCCGCCATTCGGTGCCTCGCCTAGGCTCGGCATACCCTCACTCCGGCATTGCTCCGGGGGCCCGCCGCCATCGGCCATCCATGGCCGGGGGCGGCTACCGCGGCATCCTTGCCGCGGTGCCCCCTGCGCAATACCTGCGTTCGGCCTCTGGGAAAGGGGCGGCAGATCTGAAGCCGAAGCAAAGCAAAGCAACGGCAACGGCAACGGCAACGGCAACGGCAACGGCAACGGCAATGGCAACGGCAACGGCAACGGCAACGGCAAGATCAACAGCTTCGCGAGCAAGCCCGCTCCCACAGGGGAACGCGTACGCGTGAAAGATCAGGCCAGCCGGTAGGCCGCCTCGTTTTGCTGTGGAGATTCTCGCCGGGCTGACCATCTCATTAGGGGAAAAAGCGCTTTGGTCACTTTCGCGCTTTTCGAAAGTGACCCGCCGTAAGGGCGGAACCATAAGCCGCCGTGACCTAAAAAACGGATATGTACCCCACCCCCAGAAGCCCCAGAAGCCGCATACCCAGATAAAGGGTTAAGTACGCATCCCCCGCCCACTCACCAGCAACCGCGCACAACCGATATACAACACCACAGTCGCCACCAACATAAAGGTAATCGCCACACTGATCCTGATGTCCGAAACACCCAGAATGCCGTAACGGAAAGCGTTAACCATATGCAACACCGGGTTAGCCAGGGACACGGTCTGCCAGAACGGCGGCAACAAAGAGATCGAGTAAAACACCCCGCCCAGATACGTCAACGGTGTAAGCACAAATGTCGGAATAATCGAAATATCGTCGAAGTTGCGCGCAAACACAGCATTGATAAAGCCCAGCAACGAAAAGATCGTCGCCGTTAGCACCACCACCAAAATGGTCACACCCAGGTGATGCACCTGCAGATGCGTAAAGAACAATGACAACAGCGTCACGATAATCCCGACCATCAACCCGCGCAGCACGCCACCCAGGGTGTAGCCAATCAGAATCGTATGCGGCGAAACCGGCGACACCATCAACTCTTCGATGGAGCGTTGGAACTTGCTACCGAAGAAACTCGACACCACGTTGCCATAGGAGTTGGTGATCACCGACATCATGATCAACCCCGGCACGATGTACTCCATATAGGTGAAGCCACCCATGTCACCGATCTGCCGACCGATCAGGTTGCCGAAGATCACGAAGTACAGAACCATCGTGATGGCCGGCGGCAGCAGCGTCTGCGGCCAGATCCGGGTGAAGCGTTTGACCTCCCGGTAAACGATGGTATTGAGGGCTACAAGGTTGGGTTGCAGCTCGGAACTCATACCGCCACCTTCGACAGATTTTTCTCCACCAGGGACACGAACAGCTCCTCGAGTCGATTGGTTTTGTTACGCAGGCTCAGCACTTCAATGCTCTGCTGCGCCAATTGGGTGAACAGCGCGGTGATGCCCATGGCCTTGTCGACCTGAACTTCAATCGTGTGACTGTCGAGCAACTTGGTTGGATAACCGAGCAACTGCGGCGCGACGTTCAAAGTGTTTTTAATATCGAGCAGGAACGTTTCCACATGCAACTGGCTGAGCAGCTGCTTCATGCTGGTGTTCTCGACGATGGTGCCGTGGTCGATGATGCCGATGTTGCGGCACAGCTGTTCAGCCTCTTCCAGGTAGTGGGTGGTGAGGATGATGGTGATGCCTTTCTTGTTCAGCTCGGTGAGGAATGTCCACATCGAGCGACGCAGTTCGATGTCCACCCCCGCTGTCGGTTCGTCGAGGATCAGCAGGCGCGGTTCGTGAACCAGTGCGCGGGCGATCATCAGTCGACGCTTCATGCCGCCAGACAGTGAACGCGACGGCGTATCACGCTTGTCCCACAGACCGAGCTGGGTCAGGTACTGCTCGGCGCGTTCCTTGGCGACTTTCGGCGGGATGCCGTAGTAACCGGCCTGGGTCACGACGATGTCGAAGGTCTTTTCGAACTGGTTGAAATTGAATTCCTGGGGCACTACGCCGATAGAGCGCTTGAGCTGTGCAGGATTCTTGTCCAGGTCATGACCGAAGATATTCACCGTTCCACTGGTCTTGTTCACCAGGGTCGAGAGAATGCCGATAGTCGTGGATTTGCCGGCGCCGTTAGGGCCGAGCAACGCGAAAAAGTCACCTTCGGCGACATCCAGATCGATACCACTCAGGGCCTGGAAACCGTTGCCGTAGGTTTTGGTTAGCTGCCGGATGGACAGAGCGGAACTCATATCGGATTTACGCACCAAGAAGGGAAGAAAGGGACAAATAAGGGCGGGCGGCGAGCAATGCAACCGCGGCGCATGAGCGCAATGGTGCTTGTCGCTGCCACACAAGTACAGTCAAGTGTGTCGATAGTGAGTATTAAGTCAACGCGGTCATGACGGCTTTCTTATACGCCAGACGCTGTTTCAACCGTGCGTACCAGGCTTCAAGATGAGGCCGTGGTGCGCGTTCGATCGGCATCTCGAACCAGGCATAAATGAAACTGCCGAGGGGAATGTCGCCCATGCCGATCTCATCGCCGGACAGGTACGGTTGGGTCGTCAGCGCCTGATCGGCCATCGATAGCAGATCGTCGCACTCCTTGATCGCGGCTTTTATTGCCGGCCAGTCCTGCTTGTCTTCAGGTGTGCGCAACACGCCCCAAAACACCGTACGAAACGGGCCGGCAAAACTGGAAGTGGTCCAGTCCATCCACTTATCGGCCGAGGCGCGAGCCTTGAGATCTTCCGGATACCAGGGCGTGCCACTGGCATGGAGGGCCATCAGATAACGCACGATGGCGTTGGATTCCCACAGCACGAAACCGTCGTCTTCAATCACTGGGACGCGGCCATTGGGGTTCATCGCGCGATACTCCGGCGTGTCGACTACACCAAAGGCGCCGCCCGCATCGATGGCTTCATAGGCCAGGCCCAGTTCCTCGGCGGCCCACAAAGGTTTTCTGACATTCGACGAGTTTTTCCGACCCCAGATCTTCAGCATGACCGCCTCTTAATGGATGAATGCGCAGGCAGCATACGCCGGATCAGGCGCGGCTCAAATCGCTCTGCATATCCCCCAGCAACGACGGCAGTTGCTCGTTGAAAAGATGCGGGTAGCACTTTTCCAGGTGCTCGAAAAAGAACGTTTCGGGCACGTCGGTGAACTGGCCGTGATCAATCAGGTACTCCATCAGCTTCTCGCCATCGCGATTGAAAGGATGGAAAACACTGTCATTGATTCCGTCGAATTCCAGCGGCGCGACATTGAACAGTTCGCACAAACCTTGATTGAACGCGGGTGTGGCCTTGACCCAGCGGTCGTTCAAATACAACTCGGTGTAGCCATGCATGGCGAACACATCGCTCTTGAGCAATTCAAGCAGTCGCGGTGTCGATAAATGATTGCGCACGTCCGCCAGACCGATACGCGCGGGGATCCCGCAATGCCGGGCGCAGCCGGCCAGCAGCGTGGCTTTGGGCACGCAATAACTTTCCCCGGCGGCCAGCGCATAACTGCCGCGCAACGTATCTGGATCACGGCTGAAGGTGTAGGGGTTGTAGCGAACGGCTTCGCGAACGGCATAGTAGAGATTGATCGCCTGCTCAAGCGGATCGCGACGGGCACCACGATGTTTTTCGGCGAACTCCACCACCGACGGGTGGTCACTATCGATGAAGCGGCCGGCACTCAGATACTCGTGCATGAGAACAATCTCCTGGGGAAGCCATGAGTCTAACGACCCCTTCAGCACAGAGATAACGACGTTTCGGCCAAACATGAGCGTATTGTCGTTCGCTCGATGAACGATTTTTCACGGTCTGACGCCCATCGGGCCTACAAAATCATCCACGATTTCCCACGAATTCAATCACCTTGCTCTGACCACCCTGTTTTGCGGATGCCGTCTAAGCTCTGAAGGTTGGTTTTACCCTGGTTCACGGAGGATTAAATATGCTGCTGTTGTGGATACTGGTTCTGGTTGTCGGGATTGCCTGGTTAGCCCACCGCCGCATCGCCCCGCTGCCTGCCTTGGGCATTGTGGCTGTCTACCTTCTGGCCATGGGCGCCTTCAGCCGCGCACCGGGCTGGCTGCTGCTGATTTTCTGGGTGTTGACCGCGGCCGTGGCAGCGCCACTGCTGCTGCCCGACCTGCGCCGCAAATTCTTCAGCGCACCGATGTTCAACTGGTTCCAGAAAACCCTGCCACCGATGTCGCAAACCGAACGCGATGCGATCGACGCCGGCACGGTGTGGTGGGATGGTGAACTGTTCAGCGGCCGCCCGGACTGGAACAAACTGCTGTCCTATCCGAAAGCGCATCTGAGCGAAGAGGAACAGGCCTTCATCGACGGTCCGACCGAAGAACTCTGCGCCATGGTCAGCGATTGGCAAATCGGTCAAGCCATGGACCTGCCCCCCGAAGCCTGGACCCATATAAAGGACAATGGCTTCTTTGCCCTGATCATTCCCAAAGAGTTCGGCGGCAAGGGTTTTTCTGCCTACGCCCACTCTCAAGTGGCCATGAAGCTGGCGACCCGCAGTGGTGATCTTGCGTCCACCGTGATGGTCCCCAACTCTCTCGGCCCGGCCGAATTGCTGCTGCATTACGGCACCGATGAACAACGCAACCATTACCTGCCACGACTGGCTCGCGGTGACGACATTCCGTGCTTTGCACTGACCGGGCCACTGGCTGGTTCCGACGCCGGCGCGATGCCCGACACCGGGGTGATCTGCAAAGGCGAGTGGGAAGGCAAGGAAACCCTCGGCCTGCGTTTGAACTGGGAAAAGCGTTACATCACGCTTGGCCCGGTGGCCACCCTCCTCGGCCTGGCATTCAAGGCCTACGACCCGGATCACCTGCTGGGTGAAAAGGAAGACCTGGGCATCAGCTTGGCATTGATCCCGACCGATACCGCCGGCGTTGAAATCGGCCGCCGCCATTTGCCGCTCGGCGCGTCGTTCATGAACGGCCCGAATTCCGGCAAGGACGTGTTCGTGCCGCTGGACTTCCTCATCGGCGGCCAGGAAATGCTCGGCAAAGGCTGGATGATGCTGATGAATTGCCTGTCGGTCGGGCGTTCGATTTCGTTGCCTGCGGTCGGCACCGGTGCGGCAAAGTTCACCAGCCTGGTGACCGGCCAGTACGCTCAGGTGCGCGAGCAGTTCAACGTTCCGCTGTCGGCGTTTGAAGGCATTCAGGAAGCCATGGCGCGCATCGGCGGTAATGCCTGGATGATGGACGCCGCGCGGATGCTGACCGCCAACGCGGTGGACCTGGGCGAGAAACCCTCGGTGCTGTCAGCGATTCTCAAGTATCACCTCACCGAACGCGGCCGCGAATGCATCAGCCACGCCATGGATGTTCACGGCGGCAAGGCAATCATCATGGGGCCCAAAAATTACCTCGGTCGCAGCTGGAATGGCGCGCCGATTTTCATCACTGTGGAAGGCGCAAACATTCTCTCGCGCAACCTGATGATCTTCGGCCAGGGCGCGATTCGCTGCCATCCGTTCGTGCTCAAGGAAATGGCCCTCGCCGGGCGTGAAGACAAGGAACAGGCGCTCACCGAGTTCGATGGTCTGCTGCTCAAACACATTGGTTTTGCCGTGAGCAACGCCGCCAGCACACTGGTGTTGAACCTCGGTTTCGGTCACTTCGAAAAGGCGCCGGGGAACAAGCTCAGCCAAGGCTACTTCCGTGCGCTCAACCGTCAGGCCGCTGCATTCGCCCTGCTCGCCGACCTCAGCATGATGTTGCTGGGCGGTGAACTGAAACGTCGCGAACGGTTGTCGGCACGGCTGGGCGATGTGCTCAGCAACATGTACCTGGCGTCCGCCGCGCTCAAGCGTTACCACGACCTCGATTCGCCAGAGCATATGGCGCCACTGTTTACTTGGGCCATGGAAGAGAGTCTGGGCCAGTCCGAACGTGCGCTGGATGAATTGTTGACCAACTTCCCGAACAAGGTGTTGGGTTGCCTGTTGCGGGTGATCGTGTTCCCGTTTGGCCGTCGTCACAAAGGACCGTCGGACAAACTCGGTGCCGAAGTGGCCGCGGTGATCGGCCGTGCCAAGGGCGACCCGGCCCTCGAAGAATTGCTCGGCGGTTGCTACCGTCCGCAATCGGCCGAGGACCCGGTCGGCGCATTGCAACACGCCTGTAACCTGCTGAGCGCTGCACAACCGTTGCAGAAGAAGCTGCATATGGCGCTCAAGAGCGGGCAGGTCAAACCGGTCGCCGGGGAAAATGCAATCGATGCGGCGCTTGAGGCCGGCGTGTTGCAGCCATTGGAGGCGCAGACCCTGCGTGACGCCGAAGCAGCGCGTCGCAAGGTAATTGATGTCGATGATTTCGACAAAGAAGAACTGACGCTGGCGCAAGGAAAAGTCCGCTGATCCAGCTGACCGCGTCTGCCATGGGAAAAAGGGCGCAGGAGCTTTATACTCCGGCGCCCGTTTTGCTCTTGAGGACTTATCTCGTGTCCAACATCGTTGCCGATCATCTCGTTTTGCTCGACCACCTGCGCAGCATCCTGGTCGCCGTGGGTGAGGCCGATCAGGTTCCCGAAGAAAGCCATGCCTTGTTCCTGGAGCGCTTCGACGAACTGCGTGCGTTGCTGCCGGTCGACCCGATCGAAAGCCAATACCTGGGCCAGGACATTCTCTGCCAGGTGATCACTCGCTACCCGCAAATCGCCCACCTGGTCCCGCGCGACCTGCTGTGGTACTTCGCCGGTGACTGCCTGCATTACATGCCCGACGATGAAATCGACTTGTACCAGGCTCTGGAAGAGCGTCGTTTTCAAGCCGAACAGAACGATGAACCGTTCGACTGGAATCAGGAAAAACAACTGCTGGCGATGTCGGAACAGGACAGCAAGCACTGATCCACGATCAGTAATGCAAAAGGCCCGCATGGTTATTCATGCGGGCCTTTTTTATGCGGCATTGCCGAGTGATTCGGTGACTGTTCGGCCGCTTTCGCGAGCAAGCCCGCTCCCACATTTGATTTATGAACGCCGCAGATCAAATGTGGGAGCGGGCTTGCTCACGAAGGGGCCCTTCAAAGCAACCCGTCACTTTCGGGCAACTCATACTGCGCCGCGACCTTGCCCGCCGTATTTGGCTTACCCGGCTTGCTCAAGGTCGGCTCCTTCCCCAGACACTCCACCAGATAGTCGATTAACACCCGAAGCTTGGGCGGCAGGTATCGGGTCGGCGAGTGCAACAGCCACGCACCACCGTGGTAAGAGGCGAGAAAAGTCCAATCGGGCAGCACCTGAACGATCAGTCCCTGCTCCAGCGCATAACGCGCGGTGAAATACGGCAGGCTGCCAATCCCGATGTGCTGCAACACCGCGCCCAAACGCACACCGGTGTGATTGGCGGCATAACGTCCGCGCACGCCGACGGTTACTGCCTTGGTGCCTTTCTTGAATTTCCAGCGCGCATCGCTTGGGGTTTCGCCCAGGTAGATGCAGCTGTGGTTGAGCAAGTCGTGGGGATGGGTCGGCGTGCCGTGTTCGGCCAGGTATTGCGGGGTTGCACACAGCAAATGGTCGATGGTCAGCAGTTGCCGCCCTACCAGTCCTGCGGGTGGCCGGTCGGTAATTCGGATCGCCAAATCAACGTTGTCGTCGATCAAATCCACCTGACGGTCCTCGAGCAACAACTCCACATCCACTTTGGGATAACGCCGCAGAAACTCCGGCATATGCGGATGAATCACAAAGCGCCCCACCGCTTTCGGCACGCTGACTCGCACCAATCCTTCCGCTTCATGGGTGAACTGACCGCTGATTTCCATCACCGACTTGGCCGCGCTGACCATCTCCTGGCAACGCTTGAAGACTTCTTCGCCACCGTCGCTCAAGCGCAGCTTGCGCGTGGTTCGTTGCAGCAGGCGGGTGGCAAGTGCCTTCTCCAGACGCGAAATGCTGCGACTGACCGCCGACGGTGAAGACCCTAACTGGCGAGCCGCCTCGGAGAAACTTCCGGTCTCGACGACTTTGACGAAAATCGCCATTTCACCCAGCAGTGGCAGTGGAAGATTTATGCTCACAGCGCAACAGTCCTTTGATGTTTGAACGGATTATCACGCAATTCCAGCCTCCATATAATAAAAAATAGAAATTTTAATAAGGGCATGGAATATGACGCTTCGCCTCTTTTTCCATAGTGATGATCTCAAGGCTAACGTGGAAGTCCTGGATTGCACGCCCCACGAGAACGAATTCGCCGTGGTGCTGCGCGCCACGCTGTTTCACCCTCAGGGCGGCGGACAGCCCTTCGACACCGGCTGGATCGGTGAAAGCCGGGTACTGCGCGTCGTCCAGGATCCGGACCAAATCACCCATTTCGTCGACCACCCAGTAAAACTCGGCATGACCCAAATTCGGGTCGACGAGCAACGTCGCCAGTTCAATTCACGCATGCATTCCGCCGGCCACCTGATCGGCCACTTCGTCCAGGCCATGGGCTGGATGCCGATCAAGGCGCATCACTGGCCAGGCGAAGGGCGCGTGCAATTCAAACCGACGGATTCAGCACAAGAGGTTGATGCCCAGACCGTTCAGTACGGCATCGAGCAGTGGATTGCCCATGACCTGCCGCGCCTGACGTCGTTGCGCGAAGGCGCCCGGGAAATCGGTTTCGGTGAACTGCCCGCCTACGGCTGTGGCGGCACCCATGTACGTAGCCTGAAGGATTTGGGCACCGTCACGATCGCTTCCGTTTCGCAGAAGAAAGGAACGCTGTCAGTTCACTACGACGTGAGCTGAGCATTTGGGCGATGCCGAGCCCGGCATCGCCTGACGCCGGGGGGAGCCTGCAGCCGTAGGTTCCGTTGACTATCTGATAGATGGACCTAAGACATGATGCTTGACGTCGAGCGTCTCGATGAGACGTGCATAAAAAAACTGGCCAACGAAGAAGTCCTCGCCATCCGCGTCAAAGGCTTGCTGCCCCGACCGCTGGCGATTCAGATTGGCGACAAGATCCTCGCCCCCGGTTTCGAAGGCTACATCAACGCGCCGAGTATCGGCCGCATCGGCATGGCGTTTTATGAAGCGGAAAACCAACCACTGCTGATCGAAGATTATTTCGAGCGCGCCACCCGCAACATCGCGGAGTTACGCAATCGATGCGCGCCCTACTCGTCCCCGGTCGACACCTTGCGTTGCATGCTCGACGAGACGTGGCCCGCGGGTGCGCACCTGGAGAACCTCTACGGTCGCAAAATGTATGTCGGACTTTCCCGGGTGGTGAAACCCGGGGTGTGCTTTCTGGCCCATCACGACATTTTCGCCAAGGACGCCCCGGACAGTTACCAGGCCAGAAGCCTGGAAGCGCAGTTCGCCTGCAACGTTTACCTGAACATGCCCACCGAAGGTGGCGCGTTGCAGATGTGGGACGACGACATTTCTCCGGATCAGTTCGACGAAATGCGTGGCGACAGTTACGGCATCGATCCGGCCTTGCTCGGCCCTCCGACCCTGGAGATTCGTCCTGAGCCGGGTGATTTCATCATGTTCAATTCGCGCCGCATGCACTCGGTGACACCGGGTGTGGCCGATCCGCGGTTGAGCCTTTCATTCTTTGTCGGCTATCGCGGCAATGCTTCACCCCTTACTTTCTGGAGTTGAGATGCTTTCGAATTACCTGGGCGAGTTTCTGGCGCTGGCGACTATCCACTTTCTGGCCGTGGTCGCTCCTGGACCAGACTTCGCCGTGACGATTCGCCAGAGCGTGCGTTTCGGTCGATTGGTCGGCATCTGCACAGCACTGGGTATCGGCGCGGGCATTTCCGTGCACGTGCTTTACACCCTGCTTGGCGTCGGCGCGCTCATGCACACCACGCCTTGGCTGTTGACGGTGGCCAAGGTCGTGGGCGGTGCCTACATTCTCTACCTCGGCATCAGCCTGCTGCGCAGCAAACCCAAATCCGTGCTGGAAGGTGAAAAAAACGCTGACGAACCGATCGTCGAGCAAACGCTGCTGAAGGCGTTCACCACCGGTTTTCTGACTAACGCCACCAATCCCAAGGCCACGCTGTTTTTCCTGGCGATCTTCACCACCCTCATCAGCGCCACGACACCGCTCAAGATCCAGGCGCTTTACGGCCTCTGGATGTGCTTCGTGAACGCGCTATGGTTTGTCATCGTCGCGCTGTTCTTTTCCAGCGCCCGGGTGAGATTGCTGTTCATGCGCATGGGGCATTGGTTCGAACGCACCATGGGGGTGATTCTGATCCTGTTCGCCGGGCGGTTGATTCTGTCGATGTAAAACAACGGCCCACTCAGTCTGACTGGCGGGCCGTAGCTTTCATTCCTCGTCGGATAGCCGAGACAGTTACCAAAGTGCCAGGGTATAGCTGACGATCAATCGATTCTCGTCCAGATCATTGCCGAAATTGGAACGTACCGACGCGTTGCGCCATTTGAAACCCAGTCCTTTCAAAGTACCGTCCTGCACCACGTAAGCAATATCAGTGTTGCGTTCCCACTCCTTGCCTTCCCCCGGCATTCTGCGTTGCACGTTGTCACCCGAAATGTAGCGGGTCATAAAGCTCAAACCCGGCACACCCAATGCGGCAAAGTTATAGTCATAACGTGTTTGCCAGGAGTGTTCGTCCACGTTGGCGAAGTCACCGATTTGCACGAAGTTGACCAAGTAAGGATCGCTGCGTCCAATGTACGGAAACGGATCATCGCCGCTCATGCGCTGGTAGCCGAAGCCCAGCGCGTGACCACCAAGACTGTAGGTAAACAACGCACCGAAAGCCTGGTTATCGAGGTCACGAAAGTTGCCATCCTCGATGCTGCGCGCATAACGCACATCGCTCTTGAGCGACTGGCCTGCCCCCAGATTCAGCACGTGCACCAATCCGAGGTAGTTTTGCTGGTAGATGTTCTCCAGCTTGCCGTAGCGGTACTGCGCCGTCAGGTTCGGCAGGAACTGATAGTCGGCTCCGGCGAACTGGAACCTGTCGCTCTGCCCGCCGATGCGATTGGCAGTCATGTCCTGATAGTCGGTGGAATCGACAAAGTTGATCTGCGTAAGCTGCCCGGCTGTCAGCTTCAATCGGTCGACTTCCTGAACATTCACCAGTGCGCCCTTGAACGTTCCTGGCAACAGGCGTGTGTCGTTGGAGTTCACCACCGGATCCTTTATCTGCAAAGTACCCAGCTTCAGGGTGCTGTTGGATAAGCGCGCCTTGACCGTCAGGCCCAACTCGCCATAGCGATCCTGAGAGCCGCCCGATGAATCCGGCGGCAACAGATTAGTGCCGGCCGTACCACCACCGGAATCCAGTTTAAAACCGGCCATGCCCAGTGCATCCAGGCCAAACCCCAGGGTGCCCGCGGTATACCCTGACTCCATCCGCAACAGAAAACCCTGCGCCCATTCCTCGGCCTTGTCTCGCGAGCCGTCCTGACGAAAGTCGCGATTGAAGTAGAAGTTGCGTGCTTCCAGACTGCCTTTACTGTCAGCAATAAAATCCGCTTGAGCGGCCGGTGCGCTGAGTACACTCATGCCCAGTAAGGTGCCGACCGGGATGTACAACCGTTGGATGGAAAGCGAAAAACTCATGCCGTGCTCCTTTTACGGACGCGAGCGAGCCCTCTCGGGGGCGTTGCGATCGCGTCCGAAATTTGTCGATCAGCTGTGGACCAGCGACGCCTGAGCAGAATTGCCCAGACGTATCAGGGTTCAGGATTCGAGTTGCCGACCGCGGGTTTCCGGCAGGCTTAACGCGGCCAGAATCACCACGCCATAAGCACCGGCAGCGAAGACTCCGATCCCGGTCCCAATCGGCGACGTTTCGCTCAGCGCTCCGATGAACAACGGAAACAGCGCGGCGATGGAGCGCCCGGCGTTATAGCAAAATCCCTGGCCCGAACCGCGCATGCGGGTTGGAAACAATTCGGTCAGGAACGCGCCCATTCCGGCGAAAATGCCCGAGGCGAAGAACCCCAACGGAAAGCCCAGCCAGAGCATCCAGGTGTTATCGATGGGCAGTTGGGTGTAGGCCAGAACAATCGCCATGGAGCCGATGGCAAACAGGATGAAGTTTTTCTTGCGGCCAATGGCATCGGTCAGCAACGCACTGGTCACATAGCCGATGTAGGAGCCGACGATCACCATCGCCAGATAACCGCCAGTGCCCAGCACACTCAGGCCACGTTCGGTTTTCAGGTAGGTCGGCAACCACGTGGTGATCGCGTAGTAGCCGCCCAGCGCGCCGGTGGTCAACAACGAAGCGCGCAAGGTGGTACTGAGCATCCGTGGCGCGAATATTTCGAAGAAAGCCCAACGCGAATCCTGTTCAGGCTTGGCCTTGCGCTCGGAGCGGGCCTGCTCGAAGGTGTCCGATTCCTTGACCAGCCGGCGGATCACCAGCACGAACAAGGCAGGCACCAACCCGATCATAAACAGCGCCCGCCAGGCTTCCTCCGGCGGCAGAAAGCTGAACAATCCGGCATAGAGCAATGCCGTAAGCCCCCAGCCCAAGGCCCATCCGGCCTGCACCATGCCCACTGCCTTGCCGCGATCCTGGGAGCGAATCACCTCCCCAATCAGCACCGCACCCGCCGTCCATTCACCACCGAAGCCAAAACCCATCAAAGTCCGGGCCACCAGCAATTGCTCGTAATTCTGTGCCAACCCGCAGAGGAAGGTGAAGAAGGCGAACCACAGAACCGTCAGTTGCAGGGTCAGTACCCTGCCAATACGGTCGGACAAAATCCCGGCAATCCAGCCACCCGCCGCTGAGGCCAGTAGCGTACAGGTGCCGATCATTCCGGCTTCGCCCTTGGAGATGCCCCAAGTGGCAATCAGGGTAGGAATGACGAAACTCAACATCTGTGTGTCCATGCCGTCCAGGGCATAGCCGATCTTGCAACTCCAGAAGGTGCGCTTTTCATTTTTCGACAGGGGGCCGTACCAACTGAACGGGCCGGTGCGGCCCGTACCTGAAGGCACGTGGTCAGTCATGGTCTTTTCCATGGGAGTTCCTGCGGCAGCAAGCGAAGATGACGGACACGCCTCATTATTTTTTTGTGAAGGCGTTGTCGTGGGGAACAGACGCAGTGACCTGCGTCGTGGAGCGGATTCTTCGTGCGGGGAGCAAGCGACGTCAAACGGGAAAACAAAGAGGCTATGCATAAGAAAATTTGATACCCCACGCGATGGACTCTGGAGTAACAATTACTGCGCGCCGAACACGGTTCTCTGTGGAAAACAGTGAGCAACCGCCTCCACGAGAGCCATGAGAACCGCCATGAACCTCAAATTCCTCGAAACCTTCGTCTGGGTCGCCCGCCTGCAAAGCTTCAGCCTGACTGCAGAAAAAATGTTCAGCACCCAGGCTGCCATCTCCAGCCGGATTGCCTCGCTGGAAGATGAATTAGGCCTGCGCTTGTTTGTGCGTGACTCGCGCGGGGTGTCTCTGACGCCTGAAGGTCTCAAGGTGCTCGACTACGCCGAGCAGATGCTCGAGGTTCAAAGAGCGTTGAAGCATTCGCTGGACAACACCAGCCCACAGCAGGGCCTGGTGCGCATTGGCGTGATGGATACGGTGATCCATACCTGGCTCAGCCCGCTGATGTCGACCCTGATGCAAACCTTCCCCGCCGTGGAGATCGAAATCACCGCCGACGCCGCACGTAACCTGTGTGAACAACTGCAAAAAGGCTATCTGGACATCGTTTTCCAGACTGATCTGATCCGCCACGAAAGCGTACGAAACCTCGAACTGGCGCACTATCCCATGCACTGGATCGCCGCCAGCAACTCGATCTATGCCCGCCCCTATGCCTCACTGAGCGAGATGGCCAGTGAACGCATCATCACTTTCGTAAAAAACTCCCGACCGCATCAGGACGTACTCAATCTGCTGCATGCCCATGGCATCAGTACTCCGCGCGTCAGTTGCGTCAACTCTGTGTCGGCCATGACCCGGCTGATTCGTGACGGCTTCGGCATTGGCGCGTTGCCGGCGGCGCTGGTGGCAAAGCCGTTGGCCAGTGGCGAGCTGATTCAGCTGGAACCGGGGACGTTATTGCCACAATTGGATGTCGTGGCTTCGTGGCGCGCAGGGGTCGGACTGGAACTGATCGAGAGTATCGTCGACATGAGCCGCCAGGTGGTCTGTCAATACGCGGCAGATGTTGGCCCGCTCCGCATGGTTCCGACACCGGGTCTCGACCGGCGACGGCCCATTGAATAACTTTTAGTTATCCTGGGGTAACAACATTCCTAGTTGGACGCCATCGTTCCGGTTTTCTAAAAAGAACCCACGAACCTGTGGAGATGCCATGATGAATCAGCCCGCCCTGTCCTTCGAGCAATTGCAGCAGCGTCCTCCAATGGACCTGCGCCAATCCATCGCCGCCGGGCACTATCAGGGCCACACCAGCGGCCTGGGTCAAGGCCGGGTGCAGGCCAACATCGTGATACTGCCCAGTGATTGGGCCAACGAATTCCTCAGGTATTGCACCCTCAATCGGCAGGCCTGCCCGTTGCTCGACGTCACCGAGCCTGGAGATCCGTATTTCCGCCATCTCGGGACCGCCATTGATATTCGCCATGATGTGCCTCGATACAGGGTCTATCGCCACGGGGAACTGAACGAAGAGCCACTGGATATCGAGCATCTGTGGAGAGACGACCTGGTGGCCTTTGCCATCGGGTGCTCGTTTTCCTTCGAACAACCGCTGCTGGATGCGGGCATCGTTCTCAAGCACATCGATCTGGGGCGCAATGTCGCCATGTACCAGACCAATATTGATACTCGCCCCACTGCTCGCCTGGGTGGCAAGCTGGTGGTGAGCATGCGGCCGATGAAAGCTGCAGCGGTGATTCAAGCCATTCAGATCACCGCACGCATGCCAAATGTCCACGGCGCCCCCGTTCACATCGGTGATCCGTCGCTGATTGGCATCCACTCGCTGAACAAGCCGGACTACGGGGATGCCGTGCCCATCGAAGCCGACGAAATCCCAGTGTTCTGGGCCTGTGGCGTGACGCCCCAATCGGTGGTGCAAGCTTCACGCCCACCGCTGTGCATCACCCATGCTCCCGGATGCATGCTGGTAACCGATTTGTGGAATAGCGCTTTGTGAATGCACCCAGGCGCTTGCGGGTCGGCAGTAGTTTGAAGGCGTGTTATGGACGCATTCTTTCAGGCTAAATCTGACTGGCAGAGCGTTTTTTTCTGACTTGGATACAAATCGTACGCAAACAAAAACGCCGCTCAATGAGCGGCGTTTTCGTTAAATATGGAGCGGGAAACGAGACTCGAACTCGCGAACCCGGCCTTGGCAAAGTCGTGTTCTACCGTTAGTTTGGGAACGTTTCTGTCTTATCGATCAGAAACTTCTCTCAAACTGCCTGCAAAGGAATGCCCCCAATAATGGATTTCTCTCTCAAGCACCTGGCCGCGTCAACCCTGATACTGGCAAGCCTTTCGACGTTCACCCTGTCAGCGCATGCCAACATCACGCCGCAACAGAGCACCACTATTCTCAAGACTTTCAGTGACGCATCAGTAACGGATTTCAGGCAGTTCCTGGGAAGCCTGGCGAAAAGCGACCTTGGCAAAACCGCGAAGCTCGGCCCGGCAATCAGTGCCTTCCTCGACAACAAAACCCTTTCCCCTGAACAGCAAAACGAAATCCATCGCCTGCTTGGTCTCTACGCACGGGTGAAATACGGCAACGCTGCCACCGAGACGCTGCGCGAGCTGGTGGCCATCCCGACCTTCCGCGTGGACGGTGTTGCCCAGCACGAGAATCCCGAGTTCATCAAGATCGCCGACAAGATCAAGGGCCTGGCCCAGGCCTTCAACCTGAACTTTCGCAATATCGACAACCGCGTCTATGAAATCTCCCTGGAGGGCAGCGGCGATGAAGTCGTAGGCATTCACGCGCATGCCGATGTGGTACCCGTGACGCCGGAGGACTGGGTTCTGAAAGACGGCACCCGACTCGATCCGTTCAAGATCACGCTGATCGGCGACCGCATGTATGGCCGGGGCACCGAGGATGACAAGAATGGCATCGTCGTGGCGCTCTACGCCATGAAGATCATCAAGGAAGAGAAACTGCCGCTGGCCAGGAATTTCAAACTGCTGGTAGACACCACCGAGGAAACCACTGGCGACGCCATCCCTTATTACTTCGAACACAACCCGACACCCAACTACAACCTGGCGCTGGATGGCGGCTACCCGGTGGTGATTGCCGAGAAAGGCTATGGCACCGTCATGGCGAACTTTGCCAAGCGCAAGGCTGACGGCAAGGGCGCTGAAATCGTCTCGATGACGGGCGGCATGGCCACCAACCAGATTCCGTCGACATCGGTCGCCACCCTTTTGAGTGAGAAGCCTGCTGAATTGGCCGCCAGCCTGCAGAAGGCCGGTGCTGATTATGCCAAGCGCAACGGCGGCAATTTCGAGGTGAGTGCCAAGGTCGTCGGCAAGGATGTCAAGCTGACGGTCACCGGCGTTTCGGCCCACTCCTCCGAGCCCGAGTCAGGCGTCAACCCGGTGGCCAGGATGCTGGACTTTATCAACAGCCTCGACGAAAAAGTCGCGCTCAAGCACAACCACATTACCGACGCCGCCCGTTACGCTGCCGACAACTGGGGGCTGGATTACCTGGGTGGTAAATTGGGGGTCGGCTTTTCAGATGACTTCATGGGGCCGCTGACCGCTTCCCTGACCTATATCGGGATGGATGAGAAAGCCTTCAAACTCGCGGTCAACCTGCGGGTGCCGAAGGGTAAGTCCCCGGAAACGCTCAAGACCGAAATCGCCGATAAGCTTGACGTCTGGAGCAAGAAAACCCACGTTGCGGTGTCCTTCGACTACTCGATTGCCGAGCCGATGTACCGCAACCCCGAGGGTGAATGGGTCAAGGCCCTGTTGGCCGTGGCCAGCGAAAACCTTGGCATGGAACACAAGTTCGGCACTTCTGCCGGCGCCACTTCGGTCCATGAGCTGCCCAATGGCGTGCAATTTGGCTTGGCCAGGCCTGAAGTCAAGTACACCGGCCACACCGACAACGAGTTCAAGACTGTCGACCAGTTCCTGCTGGACCTGCAGATCGTGACCGAGATGATGGGGCGCATTGGGCAGATGCCTAAGCTCTGATGCTCTTTCGGACCCGCTGTACTGGCGGGTCCTCTGCTTTGATACCGTCGTGAAGTCGAACGGCTATGTAAAATGTGGGAGCGGGCTTGCTCGCGAAAGCGTGCTATCAGTTGATGACTTGTTGACTGATACACCGCTTTCGCGAGCAAGCCCGCTCCCACACAAACAAAAACGCCGCTCAATGAGCGGCGTTTTCGTTAAATATGGAGCGGGAAACGAGACTCGAACTCGCGACCCCGACCTTGGCAAGGTCGTGCTCTACCAACTGAGCTATTCCCGCAAATGGCGTCCCCTAGGGGACTCGAACCCCTGTTACCGCCGTGAAAGGGCGGTGTCCTAGGCCACTAGACGAAGGGGACACGCTGCCCGGAACACATGGTGTGTGTTCCAGTGCCCAGATCCGCATCCGAAGACTTGGTTCTGGTTTCACTCAGCCCTGCCCGAAAGCAACGCTGTTTAAAATTGGAGCGGGAAACGAGACTCGAACTCGCGACCCCGACCTTGGCAAGGTCGTGCTCTACCAACTGAGCTATTCCCGCATTGGCGTCCCCTAGGGGACTCGAACCCCTGTTACCGCCGTGAAAGGGCGGTGTCCTAGGCCACTAGACGAAGGGGACACACGTACAACATTCACTTCCTACCGCGTTTCGCTGTGTGCTTTACGCTGTAAGTGGCGCGCATTCTATGGATGGATTGAGGGGTCGTCAACCCCCAGATATAAATTTATTTAAATCAATGACTTCGCCCTGCTTTAGGACGCTGATCCGGGCTTTCCGTCGTCCTGGGTTTGACACCTATATTCCGACACACGCCAAGACGCTATAGTCCACCCGTGCTTTGGATGATGGCAAAGTGCACCTCGCACATCATTACTTATATAAGCAGGAAAGCGGCCGATACAAGCAGAGAAGTAGCCGATTCAACTCGTCGAGCGGCCCTATGCGCCCCCAGGCCAAGCCACTACACTCGCACGCGAACCCTATAAAGAGGTCTTACCGGTGACACCACTCATGATCACCCTGCTAGTCGTAGCCGGGATCGCACTATTGATCGCCATTGGCTACATGAACCATGTGGTGGAAAACAACAAGCTGGAAAAGGCCCGCACCAAGGTTGAGCTCAACGACCGATTGCGTCGCTGCGGCGAAATTACCGAGACCTTCCCCGGTCAGTTGATGACACCGGCACTCAAGCTGCTGTTGACCCGCCTGGAACTGAACGTCTGCCAACGCCTGCTCAACCTGGAAAAATCCAGCGCCAACCTCAAGGCACGGATCGTCGAACTGAACGCATTGGTTGCCCAAGGTGAATCGATCCCGGTCAATAACCCGCCGGCACCGATCCAGACCGAAGCCAAAGCCAAGGACGTACGTTTCCTGCTCGAAGCCTTGCACGGCCAAATCACCCGCGCCGCACAGGACGGCTTCCTGCCGACCAACGAAGCCAAACGCTGGATTCGTGAAGTCCGCCATATTCTGGTGCTGCTGCACATCGAATTCTTCAACAACCTCGGCCAGCATTGTTTGCAACAAAACCAGCCGGGCCAGGCTCGCCTGGCGTTTGAACGCGGCGTGCAATACCTGCGCAAGCAACAGGAGCCGCAAGTCTACGCCGAGCAACTCGAGTACCTGGAAAAACTCCTGGCTCGTGCCAACGCCATGGTGATGGACAACATCGCGGCGGTCGAAAGCGAAGCCAACCAATTGAACGTGGGCCTCAAAGACGTCGAGGCTGATGCGGACTGGAAGAAGAAAGCGATTTACGACTGATAAGAGAAAGCAGGAGAGCCACTGAAAGGTGGCTTTTTTTTTGCGTTGGGTTTGATAGAGATATTCGCCCAAAAAAGATTGGCCGGCCGTCAGGCCGCCTTCGTGAGCAGGCTCGCTCCCACAGTTGGATTGAGTACATCTGCGGGAGATTGGTCGGCTGTCAGGTCGCCTTCGCGAGCAAGCCCGCTCCCACAGTTGGATTGAGTACATCTGCGGGAGATTGGTCGGCTGACAGGTCGCCTTCGCGAGCAAGCCCGCTCCCACAGTTGAATGGTGTACACCCCACCAAACCACGAGGCCGAGCGTTAGCTCGCCTCGCCAGCTTTTGATCTGCCCGCCCCTTCGGGAGGCTGAGTGGAGGTGTTCATCCGGGGAGTGGCGCGCAGCGCCGTTCGACGCAGTCGAACACGCTGCATGTAGGTCGTCGCGAAGCAGACCGGAGGGCAGTGTCCCCGGATGGATACCGGAGCGAAGGAACGCCGAGCATTAGCGAGGGGCCGGACGCTCGGGGCGAGACCTTTTGGTTCCTTTTGGGGCGTACCGCGTTTGCCAAAAGGGACTCGCTGTAAGAGCGAAACCATAAGTGGCCGTTACCGCAGGAATGGATATGTACTCGCAGAGACCGCCAAGGTCAAAAGATCGCAGCCTTCGGCAGCTCCTACAGGGAGATCGGGTGCATCCATAAAAACAGGCCTCAGAGCCTGAAATGCCCCACCATGCCCTTCAACTCAATCCCCAACTGCGCCAGCTCGATACTGGACGCCGCATTCCCCTGCATTGCCAACGAAGACTGATCCGCACTGGCGCGAATACTCGTGACGCTGCGATTAATCTCCTCCGCCACCGAGCTTTGCTCCTCTGCAGCCGCCGCAATCTGCTGGTTCATCTGCTGGATCAACGACACCGCCGCCGCAATACTTCCCAGCGCACTCTCGGTCTGCAAGGCATCACTCACCGCCAGCTTCACCAACTCGCCACTGTTCTGAATCTGCTGTACGGATGACTGGGCCGCCGAGCGCAAGGCACTGACCAGACGCTCGATCTCCTCCGTCGATTGCTGAGTGCGCTTGGCCAGCGCCCGCACTTCGTCGGCCACCACCGCAAAGCCCCTGCCCTGTTCACCGGCCCGGGCAGCCTCGATAGCCGCGTTGAGCGCCAGCAGGTTGGTCTGCTCGGCCACACTCTTGATGACGCTGAGCACCGTGCCGATGTTCTGGATTTCCGCACTCAAACTTTCGATGCTCGAACTGGCCGAGGTTGCCGAATCCGCCAGTTGTTCGATCCGCGCCATGCTCTGGCGCACCACCTGCTGACCGCTTTCAACCTTGCCATCCGCCGTCTGCGCCGCCTGGGCGGCCTCTTCCGCGTTACGCGCCACGTCGTGCACGGTGGCCGTCATCTGATTCATCGCCGTGGCGACCTGCTCGGTTTCTTCTTTTTGACTGCTGACTTCAAGATTGGTCTGCTCGGTCACCGCCGACAGCGATTGCGCTGAACTGGCCAACTGCTCGATGCCGGCCTGCAACCCGCTGACAATGCTGCTCAGCCCGGCCCCCATTTGCTGCATGGCCTGCATCAACTGGCCGATCTCGTCACGGCGGGTCACTTCGATCGTTGCACTCAAATCGCCAGCGGCAATCTGCTGAGCAACACGGATCACGCTGCGCAACGGCGCCACGATCAACCGGGTAATCACCCACGCCGCAATCAGCCCGACCAGCAAGGCCAGCGCCGAGGAGCCGATAATCAGCAATGAATTCTTTTTCAGCTCCGTCTGCATTGACTGGTCTTCGGCGACATATGCCTGATCCACCCGCGCCACCACCTGAGCCGCGCGTTGGTGCAACTGCCCGTAGACAGTTTTTTCCTGCACCAGCAGGCCAGTGTACTCAGCGAGCTTTTCACTGAAACCGCCAATGTGCCCGACCACTTCATTGAGGACCGTCTGGTAGCCCTCATCCTTGACCGTGGTTTTCAGCTGTTCTGCCTGGACCAATGCCTGGTCGGCCTGCTCGATCTTGCCCTGCGCGACGGTGTCGTCGCCCTTGCGACTCTGGTCCAGGCGCACACGGGCTTCGTTCATCGCCTGCAGCATCAACCGCGAAACCTGGCTGACCTGATTGGCTTGCTCGATGAATTGCGCACCGTCCTTGCCCTCGGATTCCTTCAGGGTATAAGCGCCGTCATCGGCCAGCCCCGCCTGCAGTACGTCGAGGTTATTGGCCACGCTGGACACCGACCAACTGGCCATTTCCAGTGCCAGATCCTTGGCCTGGCTGAGGGAAACGAACTCGTCGAAGGCCTTGCGATAGGCCCCCAGGGACTGCTCGACGTCATTCATCACTGGCACGTTCGCCGCAGACGCTGCCTTGAGTTCGTTGGCCAGAGCGATCAGACCATCAACGCCCTGACGCAAGGCATCAGCGGTTTTCGGATTGCCGTGCAAGGCGTATTCCTGCTCAAGCATTCGCACCTTGAGCAAACCGCTGTTGAGCGACGACATTTGCTTGAGCCCTTCGAAGCGCTGGCTGATGGTTTGCAGGGACCATACACCGATGGCCGCCACCAGGGCTGTCAACAACAACACCAGGACAAACCCGACACCCAGTTTTTTTGCCATACCGAGGTTGGCAAAACGTCCTTGCACGGCCGAAATCATTGCACTTAGTCCCCTGACATAGTCTGTTGATGCAGATTCGCAATGGGCCTGTAGCAACACAAGTCTCTGGCGTCGGAATAATGGCAAAAAGCTACGCCAACGTCGTTTTCAGAACGCTTGAGGTCGATCCAGAGCGGTGGCCTGAAAAAACGCGCGGGCTCGCGGATCACAGGCATAAGCCACATTGATTCGCTGCCAGTCATTGGGCTCACCGGTAGGACTGAATGCCGTCGCTGAAGACAGCAGGACACCGAAGCGTCGTGCCTGGGTCCGGACCTGAGCGTAGTCGGACATCCGCGATCGCGCCCAGATGAACAAACCGCCGACGGGCTTGCCGAAAACCTCCCACTCGGCGTCTTCGAGCACTTGCAACGCCGCCTCCCTGTCACTGTTCAAACGCTGGCGCTGACGCTGCACCAACTTGCGATAGGCACCACTGGCCAACAGGCTGGCCAGCACCGACTCGCAAAACCGGGAAGCCCCCATGCTGCTGACCATCTTGACCTCGGCCAGTCGCGAAACCACTCCGGCGTCGGCCACCACAAAACCGACCCGCAACGAACTGCTGAGGGTTTTGGAAAAACTGCCGACGTAGATCACGTTGTCATCCAGAGCGGCCAGCCGCGTGCCGGGTCCGCTGTGCAAATCCGCATAGACGTCGTCTTCTATTACCCGCACGTCGTGGGTTTTGGCCAGCTCCAGAACCCGCTGCGCCACCACCGGCGCCAAGTTGCTGCCCGTCGGGTTGTGATAGAAGCTATTGATGAATAACCCGCGGGGCTTGTGCTTCACAAACAGTGCTTCAAGCGTTTTGATGTCCGGTCCGCGCGGGGTCCGTGGCACCTCGAGCATTCTGATGCCGTGCAGCCTGAGCAAATCGAACAGCAAAGAATAACCGGGGTTTTCCACCACTACGCAATCACCCGGTCTGAACAGGGTGCGCACGATCAGGTCGAGCCCCTGACTGGCACCCGCCGTCGTCAGGATGCGATTGTCCTCCACCGCTATGTCCAGCGGTTTCAGGCGTTTAAGGATCTGCTGGCGCAAGGCTGGCAGGCCCAGCGGCGTGCTGTAGTTGAACAAGCCTTCCATGTCGGTGCGGCTGATCTCACGGATCGCATAGCTCAAGTCGTCGGTCTCGCGCCAACTTTCGGGCAATCCGCCACAACCCAGTTTCAGTTCACCCAAGCGACTGGCGTGTTTCACCTCTGCGCCCTCGAACCAGCAACCCTCCCTTGGCCCCTGAGAGACCTGCGCCGGGACGGCGACAACGAATCCCGCCCCACGACGCGACGCCAGCACGCCTTGAACCACCAGACGCTCACAGGCCTCAACGACACTGGACTGACTCAACAAATTGATGCGAGCGATTTGCCGCACCGAAGGCAGGCGTGTCCCTGGCGGTATCTCGCTGCCCTGGAGCCAGCCGGATAGCGCGTCGACGATTTGCTGTACGACCGGCACCAATGCCTGTCGATCGATTCTCAACTCCATGAGCAAGCAAACTCCTGTTCGTTTTGCGGGAAACAGTTAATCACAGGAGTGGTCGACGGGATGTGCGACAACGCCGCCAAAACCCTCGGTTCTAACCATTTGAAACACAATGCCGGGTCCGTTCCCGAAGGTCTCAAGGCAAACGAAAAAACCTGTGGGAGTGAACCTGCTCGCGAAAGCGGTGTGTCTGCCAACATTCATGTCGGCTGATACCCCTTCTTCGCGAGCAAGCCCGCTCCCACAGGTTTGGTGTTTTCTATAGATTGGTATCTGGCTTTAAAACGCCGTAACGCCACCATCCACTGCCAACGAATGACCGGTGGTGAAGGCGGCACCATCACTGCACAGGTACAGCACCGCGCTGGCGATCTCCTCGACCTTGCCGATACGACCCACCGGGTGCATGGCATTGGCGAATTCGCCTTTCTTCGGGTCGGCTTCATAAGCGCGACGGAACATGTCGGTGTCGATCACCGCCGGGCACACCGCATTCACGCGAATCTTTTTCTTGGCGTATTCGATGGCCGCCGATTTGGTCAGGCCGATCACCGCGTGTTTAGACGCCGCGTAGATGCTCATTTTCGGCGCAGCCCCGAGGCCGGCCACCGAGGCGGTGTTGACGATCGCGCCGCCCCCTTGGGCCAGCAGCAAAGGTAACTGGTACTTCATGCACAGCCAGACGCCTTTGACGTTGACGCCCATGATCGCGTCGAACTCGTCGACCGTGCCCTCGGCCAGCTTGCCTTTCTCAATCTCGATGCCAGCGTTGTTGAAGGCGTAGTCGAGACGGCCGTAGGTATTGATCACCTCGTCCATCAGATTTTTTACATCGCTTTCCAAAGTAACGTTGCAACGCACGAAGGTCGCTTCGCCGCCAGCCGTACGAATTAGCGCCACCGTCCCCTCGCCACCGGCGGTGTCCAGGTCAGCGACCACCACTTTCAAGCCTTCGGCGGCGAACGCCTGGGCGGTCGCACGGCCAATACCATTAGCGGCGCCCGTCACTACGGCGACCTGGCCGGAAAACGTCATGCTCATTGTTATGTCCTCGAAGAGAAGAATGCGGGGGATCGCGTGTTCGCAGTCTAGCCACAGGGGCCTTCTACGCGGCAGCACTATCAGAAGGCCGGTTGAGCGCCCATGAGTGGCAGTGATAGAACTGCCGGACTGACTATCACTGCTCTGGATCGATGTGCATTCGCCGCATCAGCCAAACTTGCGGCATTGACCATGAAGGGCTATCAACAAGGCTTCATTCATCTTGAGTGCCTGTCATGACTACCCAGACCAATCGCCAGTTCCTGCTCGCCAAACGTCCCGTGGGTGCGGCCACCCGCGAGACCTTCACCTATCAGGAAGTACCGGTCGGCGAACCGGCAACGGGTCAGATTCTGGTCAAAAACGAATACCTGTCCCTGGACCCGGCCATGCGCGGCTGGATGAACGAGGGCAAGTCCTACATCCCGCCTGTGGGAATCGGCGAAGTGATGCGTGCATTGGGTGTAGGCAAAGTCGTTGCCTCGAATAATCCAGGGTTTGCGGTCGGGGACTACGTCAACGGCGCCTTGGGTGTACAGGATTATTTCCTCGGCGAACCAAGAGGTTTCTACAAGGTCGATCCGAAACTGGCGCCACTGCCGCGATACTTATCCGCGCTAGGCATGACCGGGATGACCGCTTACTTCGCCTTGCTCGACGTCGGCGCTCCCAAGGCCGGTGACACCGTGGTGCTGTCCGGCGCGGCGGGTGCAGTGGGCAGCATTGCCGGGCAGATCGCCAAGATCAAAGGCTGCCGCGTGGTCGGCATTGCTGGCGGCGCGGACAAGTGCCAGTTCCTGATCGATGAATTGGGTTTCGATGGCGCCATCGACTACAAGAACGAAGACGTCCATGCCGGCCTCAAGCGCGAATGCCCGAAAGGCGTCGATGTGTATTTCGATAACGTCGGCGGCGATATTCTCGACGCGGTGTTGAGCCGTCTGAACATGAAGGCACGCGTGGTGATCTGCGGCGCCATCAGTCAGTACAACAACAAGGAAGCGGTCAAAGGTCCGGCGAACTATTTGTCGTTGCTGGTCAACCGTGCGCGGATGGAAGGCTTCGTGGTAATGGACTACGCCGCACAGTTCGCCACCGCCGGGCAGGAAATGGCCGGCTGGATGGCCAAGGGGCAGCTCAAGAGCAAGGAAGATATTGTGGAAGGTCTGGAGACTTTCCCGGAGACGCTGATGAAGTTGTTCAGCGGGGAGAATTTCGGGAAGTTGGTGTTGAAGGTTTAACCGATATCTGAAAACACCACAAAACCATGTGGGAGCGGGCTTGCTCGCGAAAGCGGTGTGTCAGTCAATATTGATGTCGACTGAGACGCCCTCTTCGCGAGCAAGCCCGCTCCCACATTTGGATCTTCAGCGTTTACTTAGGCGAGTTCCGCCACTACAGCCGCCAACGCCTTGGCCGGATCTGCTGCCTGGCTGATCGGGCGGCCGATTACCAGGTAGTCGGAACCGGCATCCAGCGCCTGACGCGGGGTCAGAATACGGCGCTGATCGTCCTGGGCACTGCCCGCCGGACGAATCCCCGGGGTCACCAGTTGCAGCGACGGGTGAGCCGATTTCAAGGCCTGGGCTTCCAGGGCCGAGCACACCAGACCATCCATCCCGGCTTTTTCCGCCAGTGCGGCCAGGCGCAGCACTTGCTCCTGCGGCTCGATGTCCAGGCCGATACCCGCCAGATCTTCACGCTCCATGCTGGTCAGCACGGTCACGCCAATCAGCAGCGGTTTCGGGCCGGTACGCTGGTCAAGCACTTCGCGGCAGGCGGCCATCATGCGCAGGCCACCGGAGCAGTGCACGTTGACCATCCACACGCCCATTTCCGCAGCGGCCTTGACGGCCATGGCGGTGGTGTTCGGGATGTCGTGGAACTTGAGGTCCAGGAACACTTCGAAACCCTTGTCACGCAGGGTGCCAACGATTTCCGAAGCGCAGCTGGTGAACAATTCCTTACCGACTTTGACCCGGCACAGCTTCGGGTCCAACTGATCGGCCAGCTTCAGTGCGGCGTCACGGGTGGGGAAATCCAGGGCGACGATGATAGGAGTCTGGCAGGCGGACATGAGTGGGCTCTCAGGCAGGTCGAAATCGGCGCGCATTGTAGCGGAACCAGCGGCGCTGCGGGACCCGATGATCGGTAAATCGTCGAGACGGCTCAAGCAAGACTAGCCCTTGCGTTCATTGTGTCGAGTTCGATACACACCTGACATGCCCCCAACACCCTTCAAGGCTACCCTCGCCAGCCGCAGCACGTCCTTACAGCACTTCCCGCCTCCGGGCCGGACGCCTATGCTGAAGCCACAACCTCGCAGCCCAACTTTGTGGTTGGCAGCCTACCTGGCAGATGAACCCACGCATGCACAGCACCCCAGCACCTCTGAACGACGATCAAAAATCGCCCGGCGACGACAAACGCTGGAGCATTCGCGCCCTGATCGTCGACGATGACGTCCCGATCCGCGAACTGATGATCGATTACCTGGCCCGGTTCAACATCCACGCCAGCGGCGTCACCGATGGCGCCGCGATGCGACTGGCGCTGCAAGCGGAGCATTTCGACGTAGTAGTGCTCGACCTGATGTTGCCCGGCGAAGACGGTCTGTCGTTGTGCCGCTGGCTGCGCGCCGAGTCGGACATCCCGATCCTGATGCTCACCGCCCGCTGCGAGCCCACCGACCGCATCATCGGCCTGGAACTGGGCGCTGACGATTACATGGCCAAGCCATTTGAACCGCGAGAACTGGTGGCGCGGATTCAGACCATTCTGCGTCGGGTGCGCGATGACCGTACCGAACAGCGTGCGAACATTCGCTTCGACAACTGGCGCCTGAACAGCGTGCTGCGCCAGTTGATCGCCGCCGATGGCCTGGTGGTGCCGCTGTCCAACGCGGAATTTCGTCTGCTCTGGGTGTTCATCGAACGTCCGCGCCGGGTGCTCAGCCGCGAACAATTACTCGATGCTGCGCGCGGTCGTTCGATCGAAGCCTTTGATCGCAGCATCGACCTGCTGGTGTCGCGCCTGCGTCAGAAACTCGGTGATGACCCCAAAGCCCCGCAGTTGATCAAAACCGTGCGCGGTGAGGGTTACCTGTTCGACGCGAGAGACATTGGCTGATGCGTGCGCGCTTCGATACGCTGTTCGGCCGCCTGTTTGGCGTGCTGCTGATCGCGATCATCCTGGCGCACCTGTTGGCGTTTGCCTGGTTTCACCATTACGGCCCGCCACCGCCCCCTCCGCCGCCGGGGTTTTCCGAAGGCATCGCCGGACAGCGCCCGCCGATGGACCCGCGTTTCGACAACCGGCCACCACGGCCATGGTTCGGCGGGCCGTTGGTGCCACTGACGTTTCAATTCGTCTCGCTGATCATTGCCGCCTGGTACGGCGCCAAACTGCTGAGCCGGCCGATCCAACGCCTGAGCGATGCTGCCGAGCGCTTGAGCGAAAATCTCGACAGCCCGCCTCTGGATGAGTCCGGCCCGCGGGAAGCACGGCAAGCCGCGCATACCTTCAACAAGATGCAGCGACGAATCATCGAACAAGTGCAGCAGCGCGCGCGGATGCTCGGCGCTGTGTCCCACGACCTGCGCACGCCGCTGTCGCGGCTCAAATTGCGGCTGGAACAGATTGACGACGACAAGCTGCAAGGCCAGATGCGTCAGGATCTGGACGACATGATCAGCATGCTCGACGCCACCCTCACCTACCTGCATGAACAGCGCACCAGCGAAGCGCCGCAGTGGATGGACGTGCAGGCGCTGGTCGAGTCCCTGAGCGAAAACGCCCAGGACCAGGGCGCCGACGTCCAGGCCAGCGGCCACTGCGCCCCCCTGCAAGTTCAGCCGATGGCCTTGCGTTCGTGCATCAACAACCTGTTGGACAATGCCCTGCGTTATGCCGGGCAGGCGCTGATCACCCTCGAAGACACGCGCCAAACCCTGGTGATCCGGGTGATCGACCATGGGCCGGGTATTGCGGTGGACAAGCGTGAAGCGGTGTTTGAACCGTTCTTTCGACTTGAAGGTTCGCGTAATCGTAATTCTGGCGGCGTCGGTCTGGGCATGACCATTGCCCGTGAAGCGGCGGAGCGTTTGGGTGGGCAATTGAGCCTGGAGGAAACCCCGGGGGGAGGCCTCACTGCAGTCATTCGTCTACCCCGAATCTGAACCGCTCACCTTTCTAATGTGGGAGCGGGCTTGCTCGCGAAAGCGATGGATCAGTCAATACTGATGTTGACTGAGACTCCCTCTTCGCGAGCAAGCCCGCTCCCACAGGATCTGAGCCTGATCTGATACTTGTGTACCGAACTGTACAAACTCTATACACCCAAGACAACTTGGTCCTTGAGGCTGCATAAGCCGGTGCACCCACCGGCTTTCCATTCCAGGGAGCGAGCCCAATGATCGGTAGCGTCAGCAACTACACGAGCTATACCAGCACCAGCAGCACCACAACCAACAATGCCCGCAGCCAGCAATTCCAGAAAGAACTGCTCGCCAAACTCGACAGCAATAGCGACGGTTCGGTGGATCAGGACGAACTCAATAGCGCCCTGTCGCAGAAAACCGACGACGGTCTGCTGGTCAGCCTGAGCAAAAACTTTGCGGATCTGGACAGCGATGACAGCGGTAGCCTGAGCAGCGAAGAAATGGCGGCGATAGCCCCACCACCTCCACCACCACGGGATCAGGCCCCCAACACCGAACTGGCCGACGCGTTGATCAGCGCCCTGGACGCCGACGGTGACGGCGCCATCAGCAGTGATGAACTGAGCAACGGCCTGACCAGCGCCGGCAGCAATGCCGACAGCACAGAAATGTTCTCGGTCCTGGACAAGAACCAGGACGGTACGGTCAGCAAGGACGAACTCGCCGCCAGCCTCGCGCCGCCACCACCGCCACCTCAACCGGTGTCCAGCGAAGAACTGTTCAGCACACTCGACACGGACAGTGACGGCAGCGTCAGCGCCGCCGAACTGAACAGCGCGTTGCAAGCCAGCACCTCAGCGACTGACACCGACACCAGCGCCGCGCTGCTCAAGGTACTGGATAGCGACAGCAGTGGCGGCGTCAGCAGCGACGAGCTGAAAGCCGCGCTGCATGCCGACCGCGAGAAAAACACTGACAGCTCCACTGATCAGTCGGTCGACAAAATGATCGCCAACCTGAGCAAGCAGTACTCGCTCGACAAGGTGGCGACCGTGGGCAAGTACCTGGATATTGCGACCTGAGATTGCGAGCAGACTCGCTCCCACCTTTGATTGGTGTTGAACCACGGAACCTGTGGGAGCAGGCTTGCTCGCGAAAGCGGTGTGTCAGTCACTACTGATGTCGACTGACACGCCCTCTTCGCGAGCAAGCCCGCTCCCACAATTGAACTGAGGACACCTGCAAGAGATGGCTCGGCTGTCTTAGACCCGTGCCTGACTCTTGCTCCAGTCGGTCAACAGGCTATAGGCCACCGCCAACAGGGTCGGGCCAATGAACAGGCCGATAAACCCGAAGGCAATCAACCCGCCAAACACCCCCAGCAGCACGATCACCAACGGCAGGTTGCCGCCGCGACTGATCAAGTACGGCTTCAGCACGTTGTCGACCCCGCTGATGATGAACGTCCCCCAACTGCCGAGAAACACCGCCATCCCGTATTCACCCTTCCAGGCCAGCCACGCCGTGGCAGGTATCCACACCAAAGGCGGCCCCATCGGAATCAGGCTCAACAAAAACGTCACGATCCCCAGCACCAACGCTCCGGGAACCCCGGCAATCAAAAAGCCGATCAACGCCAGGACCGCCTGCGCCGCCGCCGTGCCGATCACCCCGTTCACCACCCGTTGAACCGTACCCGCCACCAACTCGATGTAATAACCGGCACGGTCACCGATCAGCCGCTCCAGCAGCCCATGAACAAACGCCGCCAACCGCGGCCCGTCACGATAGAAAAAGAACACGAAGACAATGCTCAACGTCAGCTCGAGAATGCCACCACCAATCTGCGCACTGCGCGCCAGCAACCAGTTGCCGACCTGGCCCAGATAGGGCTTGACCGCCACCATCATTGCCGCGCCTTGCTGATCGATGCTGTTCCAGATCCCGACCAGCCGTTCGCCAACCAGGGGAATACTGCCTAGCCAAGTCGGCGCTTCAGGCAGCCCATCGACTTGCACATCCTTGATGAGCGCCGTGGCATCGCGCACATGGTCCGCGAGGTTGAACCCCAGCCACACCAACGGCACCGCCACCACCAACATCCAGCCCAGCGTCAACAATGCCGCAGCCAGGGACTCGCGGCCATTGAGCCAATGGGTCAGCAGACGCATCAGCGGCCAACTGGCGAACGCCAGCACCGCGCCCCAGAACAACGCAGACCAGAACGGCGCCATCACCCAGAAGCTCGCGCCAAACAGCACCAGGAGCAGGATCTGCACCAACAGCCGATCGTTATTGATCATCCCAGTCTCGAAAAAAGTCAGTCAGCAAAAGAGTAGGCGAACGCGCCAAGCGCGTCCGCCTGATGAAGCTTATCGCAACAGTTCGATGTGCAGGCCAGAGCCTTCGACGCTGCCGGTTTCCATCCTGGCCGTACGCACTCCCTGCCCGATCAGTGCCTGACGCCAGGCTTCAGCCTTCGGCCCGGATACACTGACCCGCAAAGAGGTGTCCAGATTCAATCCACGGGAAATCAAGCGCAGCCAGGTATCGTCAGGATCGCCGGTCAGTTTGGGGAAATCGAGCTCACCGGTGCTTTTGAGCTCTCGAAGCAAGGTCGCGGAGGTCGGCAACAAATCGCCCAACGGTGCCGCGGCGTCGAACTGTTCGACGTGCAGATAGGCTTTGCGATTGCCTCGGGTGATGCTGTAAAGCGCCACCAGCGTGTTGTCCTTCGGTGCCGCCAGGCGCAACAGCAGGTACGCCTGCTCATTATCGGAGCCATAGAGCTTGGCGTTGCCGAACACCTCGTTGGCCCACAGGCTGCTTTCGCCGCAATCACGGGCCTGGCACCAGAACAGCAACTCCGCGCCCTGCTTCTGCAAGGCTTCGCGAGCGGCGGTGAAGGCGACGGTCGCAGAATGTTCCGGTGGCAGCTCGTAAGTTACCGAAGTCGCTTGTCCCCGGGCACTGACCTGACCATCGAAGCGCAGCTGGCCGCTGATCTTGCGAATCGAACCCAAAGGATAGATCCGCTCGAGCTCGACCGCAGGGCGGTAGTCGACAATCTGCGAGTCAGCCAGACGCGGAACGATCGGCAGGTCCTGACTGCCAGGGACATCGGCGGCGAATAACAGGGGACTGAAACAGCACAGCGCCAGCAGACTGAGTGAACGCATGGGCAAGCTCATCGGATCAGCATGGCCTGGGCGCCCTTGATAATGCTGGCGTCATCGATGCGCTCGGGCACCAACAAACCGCGCTGCACCGCCGGACGTGCCTCCATGGTCGCCATCCAGCGCTGCAGGGCTGGCAAGCCGTCCACTTCGACACCAGACCACTCGTAGCCACGCACCCACGGAAAGGTCGCAATGTCGGCAATGCTGTACTCGCCTGCGAGAAACTCTACGGCTTGCAGCCGCGTGTCGAGCACTTCATAGAGGCGACGGGTTTCATGCTGATAGCGGTCGATGGCGCCCTGGAGCTTTTCAGGAAAGTAACGGAAAAACACGTTGGCCTGGCCCTGCATCGGGCCGATCCCACCCATCTGGAACATCAGCCACTGCAGGACCACCGAGCGCCCCTTCGGGTCTTTGGGCAACAGTTTGCCGCTCAGCTCAGCCAGATAAACAAGGATGGCGCCGGATTCGAACACGGCGAAATCGCCGTTGGCGCGGTCGACAATGGCCGGAATGCGGCCATTGGGATTGATCTTGAGGAAGTCCTCGGACTTCTGTTCCTTCTTGTCGAAACTCAAGGCGTGCACCGTGTAGGGCAGGCCGAGTTCCTCGAGCACGATAGAGACCTTGTGGCCATTCGGGGTCGCAGCGGTGTAGAGATCTATCATGGTTGTCTCCCATTTCAACCCGCCCAGCCTCGACAGTTGCCCGGCGCAAGTCAAGGAACGGCGAAAAACCGATTGAAACAGTCTGCGACAAGGTCGGCGCCGGGGTCGTCATTCAGGTGCAAATGATGGCCGCCAGGCAGCTGTTCACGGCTAAAGGGTAGACGTTCCAGCAACTCAGGATGTTTGGCGAGCATGCCGTCAGCGGCGACCACCAGTTGTGCCGGACAACTGACCCGCTGAACGAAAGCCATGGCCTGCTCGGTCGTCAGACGCAGCGGCGATGGCAGTGTCAGACGGTTATCGGTGCGCCAGGTATAGCCACCGGGGACCGGCATCAACCCGCGCTGGGCCAACAATTCTGCGGCTTCGCGGCTGACCGCCACCAGGCCTTTCATGCGTGCTTCGATGGCGCGGTCGAGGGTGTTGTAGACCGGTTTGCGCTTCTCCCGCAGATCCAGCTGCGCTTGCAGGGCCATGCCCATGCGTTCGGCAGCATTTTCGCCTTTGTCTGTAGGAGGAATGATGCCGTCGATCAACGCCAGATGGGTCACCCGCTCCGGCAACGACCCGGCCAACACCAGGGAAACGATCGCGCCCATGGAATGCCCCAGCAGCGCGAAGCGTTTCCAGCCCAGTTGTTCCGCGACTTGCAGCACGTCATGGGCGTAGTCCCACAGGGCATAACCGGCACCGCTCGGCCGATGCCCGGAATGACCGTGACCGGCCATGTCCAGGGCGATGATGCGCAGCCCTTTGAGCTTCGGCGCCAATCGGGCAAAGCTGTTGGCGTTGTCCAGCCAGCCGTGCAAGGCGATCACCGGCAAACCGTCTTCGGGCCCAAACAGGTGCGCTGCCAGCTCGATGTGCGGCAGGCTCAGGCGGACTTCTTCGACGACGCTGCTCATGCGCAATCCTGTTGGCGGCGACCTTCCCAACGGCTGAACAGATTTTTCAGCAGCGTGGCGGTGTCCTGTGGACGTTCGAGAGGAAACATGTGGCCGCCGGGCATGGTCAGGGACTCGCCCATCGGCATGCGCCCGACCGAACTGGCGTGATGGCGCATCACCACGCGGCTCTTGTGCCCGCGCACCACCGCCAGCGGCACTTTCAACTGACGTGCGCGGCCAGGGCTGGTGTGCGGCACGCCGCGGTAGATGCTGATTTCCGTGGCCGGGTCGAAGCGCAGGCGAAGCTTGTCGCCAACCTTTTGCAAACCGTGTTGCAGGTAGGCGTCGAAACATTCTGGGTCAAAACTGCGAAACAGGGTTTTGCCCGCGAAATACAGTCGGGCCGCGTCCAGATCAGCGAACTCTTCCCGTCGTCCCAGCGTGCGGCCGGCGGGCGTCAAACGGTCGATGAAGCCGAAACGCTTGGCGGCGCGGATCACCCATTGATCGGCGCGGGTCAGCACCGGCGAATCGAGCATCACCACCCCGCGATACAGCTCGGGGCAGCGCAACGCCGCATGCAGGTGCAACACGCCGCCGAAGGAATGGCCAACGCCCCACACCGGTTCCGGTTGTTGCTTGAGGTGATGAATCAGCTCATCCACCAGGTTTTGCCAGTTGTCGTCCGCTGGAAAACGCGGGTCATGGGCGTGCTGCTCCAGATGCGTCACCTGATATTCGGGCGCCAGCGCCGCGAACAACTTGCCGTAGGTCCCCGAAGGAAAGCCATTGGCGTGAGCGAAAAATATCTGCTGCGACATACCGGTCGATCCATCAACGAAAACAAGGGTTGATTGTCCGTAAGACGACGTCCTACAGCAATGACCGTAACTGCCAGGAATAATGACAGTCCGGCCAGGGTTATGCCGATCCGTGTAACAGCCGCATTTCAGCGAGCCGGCGGATTCTCGCCGAGCGGCACCACCGCCATGGTCAACCGCGACACACAACTGGCCTTGCCTTCATCGCTGCTCAGCCGGATATCCCATACATGGGTGGTGCGACCAATGTGAATAGGCTTGGCCACCGCCGTCACCCGTCCACTGCGCAGTCCGCGCAAGTGGTTGGCGTTGATTTCCAGACCCACGCAGTAAAACTTGCTGGCGTCGATGCACAGGTAGCTGGCCATCGAGCCGACGGTTTCAGCCAGCACCACTGAAGCGCCGCCGTGCAGCAAACCGTAAGGCTGGTGAGTGCGGTGGTCGATGACCATGCTCGCGGTCAGGGACTCTTCGTCGAAGGCTTCGAAACGAATGTCCAGCACATCGCCGATGGTGTTTTTCTGGATTGCGTTCAACTGCTCAATGTTGGGTGCGGTACGCCACAGACTCATCGCAGATTTTCCTTTGTTGGTTTTATTCGCGGCTCAATCCTGCCACAGCACCGTCTCGCTACGCTCGCTCCATTCCGCGAACCGGCCACCGTACGCCGCTTCGATCACGTTGCGCTTGATTTTCAGGGTCGGTGTCAGGAAGCCGTTTTCCACCGCCCAACTGTCCTTGACCACCACCAACCGGTGCAAGCGCTCATGTTTGTCGAGAGCGCCGTTGACCTCCTCCAGCAATTTTTCCAGGCTTGAATGCAGGCCGGCCCGCGCCGTGCCACCTGCGTCCTGCTGCCCAACGGCCGAGAGCACGCACAGGCCCAGCGGCGCGCTCAAACCATCGCCGACCACGCACACCTGTTCGATTCGCGAATGCACCGCCAGACGGTTTTCGATCGGTGCCGGAGCGACGTATTTGCCTTTGCTGGTTTTGAAGATTTCTTTCAAGCGCCCGGTCAGACGCAGGTTACCTTCGGCGTCTTGCTCGCCTTTGTCACCGGTGTGCAGGAAGCCGTCCTCGGTGATGGTCTCGGCGGTTTTCTCCGGCTCCTTGAAATACCCGAGCATGGTCGCGCCACTGCGCACCATGACCTCGCCGGACTCGGCGATCTGCACTTCGACTTCCGGGCAGGGCTTGCCGATCCAGCCGGGTTTGTACTCACCTGGACGGCCGATGTGCGAATAGCCGCAGCTTTCGGTCATGCCATAAACCTCCAGCACATCCAGCCCGAGCTTGCGGTACCAGAGCAATAAGGTATGCGGCACGGGCGCGGCGCCGGACAAGGCAACGCGCAAGGCATCGAGCCCCAGCCCGGCGAGGACTTTGTGCCCTACCCGCTTGCCGATGATCGGCAGTCCGAGCAGGAAGTCGAGGCGTTTTGCCGGGATCTTGCTGTAGACGCCCATCTGAAACTTGGTCCAGATGCGCGGCACGCCGAACAGCGCGGTCGGTCGAGCACGACGCAAATCGGTAAGGAAAGTATCGAGGCTCTCGGCGAAGAACACGGTTTGCCCGGTGTAGATCGACGCCAGCTCGACGAACATTCGCTCGGCGACGTGGCACAGCGGCAGGTACGACAGCAGTCGATCCGACTCATTGAGGCCGAACAACTGCGTGCCGTGGGTGGTGGCAAACCCCAGATTGCCGAAGTTGTGCATCACGCCTTTGGGCTGGCCGGTGGTGCCGGAGGTGTAAATGATGGTCGCCAGTTGATCGGCTGTGGGTTGAGGGTCGTCCTGGATCGGCGAGCTGCGTTGCAGATCGGCCCAGCTGAAATCGAACGTGCCGGCCGGACATAATGGCAAGCTGATGGTCGGTAGATCCGGGTGGACGCCACGGGACATGCCGGGCCAATCGTCCAGTTTGCCGATGAAGGCCAGTGCCGCTTCGGAGTGTTCAAGCACCTGGGCCACGGAGTCGGCGGTGAGGTTCGGGTAAAGGGGCACCGACACATGCCCGGCCATCCAGATCGCCAGGTCGGCGATGATCCAGTGAGCGCAGTTTTTCGAGATCAGGGCGATGTGGCTGCCTTGGGGCAACTCGCGCGCCCGCAGCCAATGGGCGGCGCAGCGGGCTTGATGACCGACGTCGGCCCAGGTCAGGGTCTCGACCTGGCCTCCACCGATAGGCTGGACCAGATAGCGCTGGCGGGGATGACGGGCTTCACGCTCGTAGAAGACGTCCAGCGGCAAACGAAAAGCAGCAGGCATGCGACTCGCTCCTTTGTTTTTTGGTCTGGAGCAAGCGTAGTCAACCAAGCGGTTGCTTGGTTGACTATTTCACACAAAAAATCAGGTTAGCCGCAGAACCTTGCGGGAGCGGGCTTGCTCGCGAAAGCGGTGAGTCAGGCAACGTAGATGCCGATTGACACGCCCTCTTCGCGAGCAAGCCCGCTCCCACGTTAGATCAGCATCACCCCGCTATTTCGCTCGACATTGGCGACGCTCCCACAAAAGCAGGGTTACGGGTGCTTGATGCCGTTGAGCTTCATCGCCCCGGCCAGCGGCAAATCGCCTTCCAGCTCCGCCAGGCCGGCGGTGGCCACCCTTTCCGGGTCCTGCACATGGCCGTGTTGCAGGTAGCCCAACAAATTGCCGACCAGCGGGTTATGACTGACTAGCAACACGCGGTCTACAGATACCAATTGTTCCGATACCACTTGCGGACTGTAATCCGGAGTCAGCCATTCAACCGTGCGGATCTCCGGCGCAAACCCCAATGCCTCGCGCACCAACTGCGCCGTCTCCTGCGCTCGCAGGTAAGGGCTGGCATAGATGGCCGTAATCGGCTGGCCGATCAACTGTGCGGCCGTGCGCAGTACCTCTTCACGACCGCGGGCAGTCAGTGCCCGTTCGGAGTCTGTGCGAGTGCCGTGTGGCTCGGCTTCACCATGACGCAATACCCAGAGTTTCATAGCTTGGGCTCCTCATCTCGGGCCGGGTGCGGTGCCGGCGCCACAACGTGCGGCGTTTCACCTTCCGGGGTACGCGGCGTTGGCCAATCGGCGAACGGCCAGGGTTTCTGGTCGCTGTGGAAGCTGCCGAAACGACCGATCTGCGCCAGGAACTGGCTCAGGCTGTCGCCGAAGTTCATCAGGCTGGCGCTCGGGGCGCCATAGATCAAACGATAGATCAACTGCACCAGCACCACGGCGCCCAGGATGAACTGCGCCACTTGCCAGACCAGCACATAGACGATCATCCACAACACCCGCAGCAGGATGGATTCGTACTTGGCTTCTACTTTCGGATCGTTCATGTCTCGCTCCCTTCCCTGTCGATAGAGTGTTCAGTTGAAATCGCTGGTGGAGATAAAGTCGACGTCGGTTTTCGGTTCGCCGCGCATCAATAGCTCAATCACCTGATTAAGCGTGCGCCCTTCGAACAGGATCGCGTGCAACCCGGCGACCAGCGGCATATACACGCCCACCTCCTGAGCCTTGGCCTTGAGCACCTTAAGGGTGTTCACACCTTCGGCGACTTCACCCAGGCGCGTCACCGCGTCTTCCAGGCTCAGGCCCTGGCCGAGGGCGAACCCGACCTGGTAGTTACGGCTTTTCGGCGACGAGCAGGTCACGATCAAATCGCCCACGCCCGCCAGCCCCAGGAAGGTCATTGGGTTTGCGCCCTGATTCACTGCGAAGCGGGTCATTTCCGCCAGCGCCCGGGTGATCAGCATGCTCTTGGTATTTTCGCCCATGCCCAAGGCCACCGCCATGCCGGCTATGATCGCGTAGACGTTTTTCAGCGCCCCGCCCAACTCCACGCCGAAGCGGTCGGCGCTGGCGTACACACGAAAGGTGCGGCCGTGCAATGCTTCCTGGACTTGCTGGCAGAGGTCTTCGTCTTCGCTGGCGACCACCGTCGCGGTCAGTGCGTGTTCGGCGATTTCACGGGCCAGGTTCGGCCCGGACAGCACGCCAATGCGCGCTTGCGGGGCGATCTCTTCGAGGATCTGGCTCATCAGCTTGAAAGTGTGTGCTTCGATGCCTTTGGTCAGGCTTACCAGCAACTTGCCGCTTAAAAGTTCGGCGTGGGGTGCCAGCACCGAGCGCAGCGCGCTGGACGGCAGCGCAACGAAACTCAGGTCGCAGGCTTCCAGGGTGGCTTGCAGGTCGGTGACCGCTTCCACGGCCGGCAGAATCTTGATGCCTTTGAGGTAACGCGGGTTTTCGCGATTGACCCGAATGGCCTCAGCCTGCTCGGGGTCACGCATCCACAGCCGGACCTGATGGCCGTTCTCGGCCAGCAGATTAGCCACGGCGGTACCAAAACTTCCGCCTCCCAGGACCGCAATCGGGCGCTGTTCAGTCATATGCAATCCGTTAATCCATACCAGTGGCGATGTCGGCATTATACGGAGCGGCCCAGTGGCGGCCAGCCCCCGCGTCAATTACCGACTCATGTAGAAAGAAGACCAATAAATCCGAGGAAAATGCCGGTAACGTGACTGGAAAAGTCGACCAGCTCGGTTAACATGCGCGCCAATTGTTCGCTATCAAGGATGTGTTGTGTCTTTCGGCTCTCCATCACCTCGCTCGCCACTGCTACTGGCGCTGATTCTCAGCCCGCCATTGCTGGCCGACGACTTGTTCCTCGACAGTGAGCCGCTGCCACAGGTGCTGACCGCCACGCGGCTGAAGCAGTCACCGGCTGCGGTGCCGGGCAGCATGACGGTGATCGACAGCGAACTGATCAACGCCAGTGGCGCCCGGGATATCAGCGAATTGCTGCGCCTGGTGCCGGGGATGATGGTCGGCAACATCAGCGGCAATCAGGCGGCAGTGAACTACCACGGCACCAACGCCAGCGAAGCGCGGCGCATGCAAGTGCTGATCGACGGCCGCTCGGTGTACCGTGCGGGCCTGGCCACGGTGGACTGGAGTGACATTCCGGTCGCCATGGAAGACATCGAACGCATCGAGGTTTTCCGCGGCCCCAACACCGTCAGCTATGGCGCCAATGCGTTGATGGCCGTGGTCAACATCATCACGCGCAACCCGGCCGACAGCCACGGCACGCGGATGAAAATCACCCGGGGCCAGCGCGGCATCGACGACTTTTACGCCAGTCAGGGTGTGGGTTGGGACGGCGGCGACTTGCGCCTGTCGCTGTCCGGACAGCAAGACGACGGCTTCGATTCGGACCGCACCGGCGCCGATTACCGTGACAGTCGCCGCTTGAACCGTTTCAACCTTGCCGTCAGCCAGACGCTCACTGAAAGCCAGAGCATCGACTGGCAATTAAATGCCAAGGACGGGACCAACCAGCGACCGTATACCTACCGTCCGGTGTTCTCGGGGATTACCGATGCGGGGAACAATTCCGACGTCATCGCCAAGGACTACGCAGGCTCGCTGCGCTGGAATCTGGACATCAATCCCGATCACAGCCTTTATATCCAGGGTTCGGCGCAACACTGGGATCGTCAGCAGACCTGGCGCGCCTGCGATGCCGAGGTCTCGTTCAGCCCGGAGTTGACAGAACTCTGGCAGCTCAATCCGAACTACACCGAACGTCTGGCGCGCAATATCGAGCGCTATACCGGGTCCGGCGCACCGGAAGGTACACCGGCCGAACGTGCACTGGGCAATCAGGTGCTGGATCAGTGGAAAAACGGTGCCCGACAAACCCTGTGCGGCGACATCGACCAGAGCACCCGAGAGACGCGCTACGACCTCGAATTGCAGGACACGTTGAGCCTGTCCGATAGTCTGCGACTGGTCAGCGGCATGAACTATCGTTACGACCGGGCGGATTCCGAGACCTACTTCAATGGCACTCTCGACGACACTACCTGGCGGGCGTTCGGTCAACTCGAGTGGCGCGCCACCGAGCACTGGTTGCTTCAGGGCGGTGCGATGTTCGAAGACACCCAATTGATCGGCAGTTCGCTCACCCCTCGGGTGGCGGTCAATTACCTGATCAACCCGCGCCATGGCCTGCGGGCGGTGTACTCGGAAGCGGTCCGCTCACCGGATATGTTCGAGAACAACGTCAACTGGAGTTACCAGGTGACCAACCTGCGCCCCGCTGCATACGGCCAGAACAGCGCGCGCTATTTCGTCAGGACCCGCGGCCCCGGCGATCTCGAACAGGAACACATGCGATCACGGGAACTGGGTTACAACGGCTACTTCGCCGACCTGGGGCTGGCAGTCGATGTGAAGCTGTTCTACGACGAAATCACCGGCATGATCAGCGAACCGCTGCGCAACAATCAGTACATCGCCAGCAACTCCAACAACTCGCGATTTTCTGGGGCAGAAACCCAGCTTGACTGGAGAATCGGCAGCGCCGATCGCCTGCGCCTGACTTATGCCTACGTCGATGCCGAGGCGAGCAATCCGCTGGATGCGCAACAGACCGCCCGCAACAGCGGCTCCGCCGGCTGGCTGCGAAACTGGGGGCATGGCTGGAACAGCGCACTCTTCTATTATGGCGACGACGCCCTCAACGGCTACCGCTTCGAACGGGTCGACACACGTATCGCCAAACACATCGGCCTGGGCAAGGCCAACCTGGAACTGGCCGCAGTGCTCCAGCAACGCCTGGACAATCAGCCCACTACCTTCATCGACAACAATTACGATGAGCGTCGGGTGATTTACTTCAGTGCGGAGCTGGCGTTCTAAGATGCGTAATCGTCCGGCACGCAAGACGCCAATCCTTGGCCACCTGCTGGTCGGGTTATGCCTGGTGTTTGCCGGATTGTTGTCTAGCCTGCCGGCAAGGGCCGCGGACATTTTGCTGATCGGTGCCGAAGACAGCCCGGCCGTGCAATCCTTCGCCCAGGCCCTGCGCGAAATGCGCCTCGACGACAGCGTGCGCTTCCAGGCACTGGCAAACTTACCCGCGCCGGACCAACTGCCCGACAGCACCCGCTTGATTCTCCTCGACCTGGCAAGCCTCGACTGGCGCCTGCAAGACGCCCAAGGCCCGGCGACGCTGGTGCTGCGCATCAGCCGCCTGCAAGCCCGCCAGCGCCTGGGCACTGCGCGGCCCTCGCGATTGAGCCTGCTCTGGAGCGATCAGCCTCTGGACCGACAATTGCGCCTGACCCAAACCCTCCTGCCCCAGGCCAAACGGGTGGGTGTGCTCTACGACGATCACAGCGAATTTCTCTTGAAAGAGTTGGCCCAGGCCGCCCGGTCCCTGGGCCTTGAGGTCATCACCGAGCGTTGGGACAACACCAATGACAGCCGGCCGTTGCAAACTCTGCTGAAAAACAGCGACGTGCTGCTGGGCCTCGACGATCCCGACCTGTACAACCCGAAAACCGCGAAGAACCTGCTGCTCAGCAGCTACGCGCGGCAAATGGCGCTGATCGGCCCCAACCCCGGATTCGTCAAGGCTGGCAGCCTGGCCAGCACCTACAGCGATCAGAGCGATTGGCTGGAGATTCTCGATGACCTGCTCGACCGGCCACCGGCGACATGGCCACGCGCACATTACCCGCAACACTTCAAAGTCTTGAGTAACCCGCAAGTGGCGCGTTCATTAGGGATTGAACAGATGCCTGATGCATTTGTCGCAACACAGTTGGCCGCAGGAGAACGCCGCCCATGACCTTCCGTCGTCGTTGGGACATCAACACGCGCACCCAAATCATCAGCCTCGGCCCTGCCCTGTTGCTGACATTGCTGTTGATCAGTTTCTTCACGTTCGTGCGGATCCAGGACCTGCGTCAGGAGCTCAACCACACCGGTCAGCTGATCGCCAACCAACTGGCGCCGGCCACCGAGTACGGTGTGATTTCGGGCAATAACGAAGTGCTCGAAACGTTGCTCAAGGCCACCCTGGCCACGCCCCATGTGCGTTTCCTGGAAGTGCAGGACAGCGCCAACCGGATACTGGTATACGTCGAGCAACCGTCGGAAACCCACACCCGGTCAAAACAGGTCGAAGTGTTCCAGGCTCCGGTGCGGCTGCAACGGGTGCCGTTGCACAATGATTTTTTCCAGGGCGGCAAAGTCGTCAACAACGCCCCCGTCGAGGATTATCTGGGGCGGGTGATTGTCGGCCTGTCGAACGACGCCTTCAGCCAGCGCCAGCAGGAAATCCTGCTTAAAGCCGGGATCCTGGCGTTGTTCGCGCTGCTATTCACTTTTCTGGTGGCCCGGCGCCTGGCACGAAGCCTGTCGCAACCGATCCGCGATATCGGCAACGCGGTCAAGGCGATTCAGGACGGCGACTATAAAACGCCCTTGCCCATTGTCGACGACACCGAACTGGGGGCGCTGTCGCAACACATCAACAACCTCGCCAACGGCCTGGAACAAGCCAGTCGCGAACAGCATCAAGCCATGGCGCAATTGATCCAGACCCGTGAGGAAGCGGAAAAGGCCAACAACGCCAAGTCCGACTTCCTGGCAATGATGAGCCACGAACTGCGTACACCGATGAATGGCGTGCTGGGTATGCTGCAACTGCTCGAAACCACCGACATGACCGAGGAGCAGGTCGAATACGCGGCGCTGGCCTCGGAGTCCACCGAACACCTGCTCAAAGTCATCAACGACATCCTCGACTTCTCGCGTATCGAGCGCTCGGAACTGGAGCTGGAGCACATTCCGTTCAACCTCGCGGACCTGATCAGCAGTTGCGCCCAGTCGTTCCAGCACAGCGCCGCGCAACGCGGGCTCGACTTGGCACTGTTGATTCCCGACGACATGCGCGCGTTGCAGGTTCAGGGCGACCCGACGCGAATCCGGCAGATTCTGGTGAACCTGGTCGGCAATGCGCTGAAGTTCACCGAGCAGGGGCGCATCACCATCGAACCGCAGTGGCAGTCGCTGGACCATGAACTGTTGTGGTTCACCTGCACCGTGCGCGACAGCGGCATCGGCATCTCGTCCGAACGCCTGGAATTGATGTTCCACGCCTTCCAGCAGGCGGACAGTTCTATTTCAAGGCGTTACGGCGGTACCGGACTGGGCCTGCCGATTGCCCGCACGCTGGCTGAACGCATGGGCGGCACCTTGCGTGCCCAGAGCGAGGAAGGTCGCGGCTCGGTATTCACCCTGGAAATCCCGCTGGCGCTCTCTAAACAGTCGCTGCCCGTGCTGACGCCTCGCACACAGGCCAGCAACGATGATGGCGAAGGACGCAACGTGCTGCTGGTGGAAGACAACCCGGTCAACCAGACGGTCATCGAAGCAATGTTGCGCAGTCTGGGCTTTACTGTCAGCGTCGCCACCGATGGAGCCCAGGCGGTTCGCAGTGCCGAGAGTCTGATTTTCGAAGCGATTCTGATGGATTGCCGACTGCCAATCATTGACGGCTATGAAGCCACCCGACAGATCCGCCAGTTGCCCGGTTGTACGGACTTGCCGATCATCGCCCTGACCGCCAACGCTTTGCAGGGCGACCGCGAAGCCTGTTTATCGGCGGGAATGAACGATTACCTGGCCAAGCCCTTCAAACGTGCTGATCTACAGCAAATTCTGCAGCGTTGGGTGCAGTAGTGCAGGCCTTTCGGCTATCTGCGACTGGCGTGAAAGGCGAAAGTGCGGCAGTCTTAGGCACCCGAACAGGCCCGAAAAGGGGCTTGAATAATAATTTCAGTGCACAAGTGTACATTCATGTCCTTGGTGCTGTGACTTTCACCACAACGCAATAGTCTATGAGTAGGCTGCTGATTCGAGGCATGAACGCTTCGATCGGCCGGGAAGATTTGCCCCACCTGCCGCATGGGACTATTGAGGAGCTCGCATGACCAAACAAAACGCCTTTACCCGGGAAGACCTGCTGCGCTGCAGTCGCGGTGAGCTGTTCGGCCAAGGTAACGCGCAACTGCCCGCCCCGAACATGCTGATGGTGGATCGCATTACACTGATCAGCGAAGAAGGCGGCAAGTACGGCAAAGGTGAATTGGTCGCCGAGCTGGATATCACTCCGGATCTGTGGTTTTTCGCCTGTCACTTCGAAGGTGACCCGGTGATGCCAGGCTGCCTGGGCCTCGACGCCATGTGGCAACTGGTCGGTTTCTTCCTCGGCTGGCAAGGTCTGCCGGGCCGCGGCCGCGCCCTGGGTTCGGGCGAAGTGAAGTTCTTTGGTCAGGTTTTGCCGACCGCGAAGAAAGTGACCTATAACATTCATATCAAGCGCGTCCTGAAAGGCAAGCTGAACCTCGCTATCGCCGATGGTTCGGTCAGTGTCGACGGCCGCGAAATCTACACCGCCGAAGGCCTCCGGGTCGGCGTGTTCACCTCCACTGAAAACTTCTAAGGGTTATCCGCATGCGCCGCGTCGTTATCACTGGTCTGGGCATCGTTTCGTGCCTGGGCAATGACAAAGAGACCGTCTCCGCTAACCTGCGTGCAAGCCGCCCTGGCATCCGGTTCAACCCGGAATATGCCGAAATGGGTCTGCGTAGCCAGGTTTCCGGCTCCATTGACCTTCCCCTCGAAGAACTGATCGATCGCAAGATCTTTCGCTTCGTCGGCCACGCGGCGGCTTACGCCTACCTGGCCATGAAAGATGCCATCGCCGACTCCGGTCTGACCGATGAGCAAGTCTCCAACCCGCGTACCGGCCTGATCGCCGGTTCCGGTGGCGCCTCCACGCTGAACCAGATGGAAGCGCTGGACATCCTGCGCGAGAAAGGCGTCAAGCGCGTCGGCCCATACCGTGTAACGCGGACCATGAGCAGCACCGTTTCCGCTTGCCTGGCCACCCCGTTCAAGATCAAGGGCCTGAACTACTCCATCGCTTCTGCCTGTGCCACCAGTGCTCACTGCATCGGTACCGCCATGGAACAGATCCAGATGGGCAAGCAGGACATCGTGTTCGCCGGCGGCGGTGAAGAAGAGCATTGGAGCCAGTCGTTCCTGTTCGACGCCATGGGCGCACTGTCCAGCCAGTACAACGAAACCCCGGAAAAAGCTTCCCGTGCCTACGACGCCAAGCGTGACGGTTTCGTCATCGCCGGCGGTGGCGGCATGGTCGTGGTCGAAGAGCTGGAACACGCTCTGGCTCGCGGCGCGAAGATCTACGCGGAAATCGTTGGCTACGGCGCGACCTCCGACGGCTACGACATGGTCGCCCCAAGCGGCGAAGGTGCCATCCGCTGCATGCAGATGGCCATGTCCACTGTCGACGCTCCGATCGACTACCTGAACACCCACGGCACTTCGACCCCGGTCGGCGACGTCATGGAGATGAAAGGTGTGCGTGAAGTGTTCGGTGACAAGGCTCCGGCCATCAGCTCCACCAAGAGCCTGTCGGGTCACTCCCTGGGCGCCGCCGGCGTTCACGAAGCGATCTACTGCATGCTGATGATGGAAGGCAACTTCATGGCGGGTTCTGCCAACATCGACGAACTGGACCCGGAAGTGGCTGACATGCCGATCCTGACCAAGACTCGCGAAGACGCCACCATCGACACAGTGATGAGCAACAGCTTCGGCTTCGGTGGCACCAATGCCACGCTGGTACTGAAGCGCTGGGCCGGTAAGTAGTACCCCGCCCTTCTACGCTGCACACAAAAACGCCCCGACTGGTTCGGGGCGTTTTTTTGTGCCTGAATAATGTGGAACAACGCAATCCCTGTGGGAGCGAGCCTGCTCGCGAAGGCGGTCTGACAGATACATTGATATTGAATGTGACGCCGTCTTCGCGAGCAGGCTCGCTCCCACAGGATCTGTGTTGAACTCTCGGTTTTCGTCGTCGCGAACATGAAGCTTTTGTCATAAAACTCAGCGGCCTGCGACCGAATGCCGCGTGTTTCGCGGGCTGCAGGACTTTCTCTGATTTTGCAAAAATCCGTTATCGAATTCTGTCGTTTACTTAGCAGGCTAACCAAACATATAACGGAGTCCTGCACACGCCTTGCTGCAGATAACAGAGATTGGAGCTAGCAGATGACTGTAAAAGTAACTGAACGCGACGATTCACATATGTCCCATGAAGGCGTAGCCGCCGGTATCCGGATCTGGGATGTACATCAACAAGACATGCTGGTAGGAATGTTCCATTCCGAAACCGATGCCCACAGCTACAAGGCCGAACTTGAAAAACTGGAGCAGCAACGAGAACTACGCTCCGCTTGAGCAATTACAGCATTGAAAACGACAAACCCCGCCATGAGCGGGGTTTGTCGTTGTTGAAGCCCTAAGGGCTTACCACATCAGATCGTCCGGGATCTGATAAGCCGCGTACGGATCGTCTTCAGCAGCGACTTCTTCGGTCTTCACATTCATCTGCACGATGCGCTGTGGATCGCGCTCCTGGATCTTCAGGGCCGCCTCACGCGGGATCACTTCGTAGCCACCGGCATGATGCACGATTGCCAGCGAACCGCTGCTGAGCTTGTTGCGCATCAGGGTGTTGACGCAGATGCGCTTGACCTTCTTGTCGTCGACGAAGTTGTAGTAGTCCTCGGTAGTCAGCTTCGGCAGGCGCGAGACTTCGATCAATTGCTTGACCTGGGCCGCGCGGGCTTTCGCCTCGGCCTTCTCCTGCTGTTGACGGTTCAGCTCCTGGTCGCGCTTGACCTTCTCGGCCATGGCTTCCTGGGCTGCACGCTGCTGCGAGTCATCGAGCTCGATCTGACCTTTGTGGGCCAGGCGTTGCTGCTTCTTTTTCTCTTTGCCGACCTGTTTGGCCTGCTTCTGGTTGACCAGCCCTGCTTTGAGCAACTGGTCGCGAAGGGAAATGCTCATGGTGCTTATTACTCACTTAGGCAACTGCTCAACCGCAGCTGGGCACATTCTTTTCCTGACGTTTGGCTTCGCCCCACAAGGCGTCCAACTCTTCGAGGGTGCAATCTTCTATGGGACGGTGGGTGTCGCGCAATGCTTGTTCGATAAAACGGAACCGTCTTTCAAATTTTGAGTTGGCGCCGCGCAACGCGGTTTCCGGATCGACCTTCAGGTGTCGCGCCAGATTGACCACGGAAAACAGCAGATCACCGACTTCATCGGCAATCGCTGCCGAGTCGTTGTCGGCCATGGCTTCGAGCACTTCATCGAGTTCTTCGCGGACCTTGTCCAGCACCGGCAACGCATCCGGCCAGTCGAAACCGACCTGCCCGGCCCGCTTTTGCAGTTTCGCCGAACGAGACAACGCCGGCAGTGCGGCGGGTACGTCATCCAGCAAGGACAGTTGTTCCGGCGCCGCGGATTTCTCGGCGCGTTCTTCGGCCTTGATCTCTTCCCAGCGCTGCTTGACCTGCTCTTCACTCAGTCGCGGGATATCCAGCGGCGCGTACAGATCACCGGTGGGGAACACGTGAGGGTGACGGCGGATCAGCTTGCGGGTGATGCTGTCGACCACGCCGTCGAATTCGAAGCGCCCTTCTTCCCGGGCCAACTGACTGTAATAAACCACCTGAAACAGCAGATCCCCCAACTCGCCCTGCAAGTGATCGAAGTCGCCGCGCTCGATAGCATCGGCAACTTCATAGGCTTCTTCGAGCGTGTGCGGGACGATGGAGGCGTAGGTTTGCTTGATGTCCCACGGGCAACCGAACTGCGGGTCGCGCAGACGGTTCATCAGGTGCAGCAAGTCTTCAAGTGAATACATCAATCAATCTCTGCAAGAACCTGTGGGAGCGGGCTTGCTCGCGAAAGCGGTGTGTCAGGCAACATTGATGGCGACTGACACTCCCTCTTCGCGAGCAAGCCCGCTCCCACAGTGGATTGGTGCCAGACATGAACATCATCGTCACGGCGTACGGTTACGGCGGGTTTCGATGATGTTCGGCAACTGGGAAATCCGCCCCAGCAACCGCCCCAGCGCATCCAGCCCCGGAATCTCGATGGTCAGGGACATCAACGCCGTGTTGTCCTCTTTGTTCGAGCGGGTGTTGACCGCCAGCACGTTGATCCGCTCGTTGAGCAGCACCTGCGAAACGTCACGCAGCAAACCGGACCGGTCGTAGGCGCGGATGATGATGTCCACCGGATAGGTGAGCACCGGCACCGGGCCCCAGCTGACCTGGATGATCCGCTCCGGCTCGCGCCCGCCCAGTTGCAACACCGAGGCGCAGTCCTGACGGTGAATGCTCACGCCACGGCCCTGGGTGATGTAACCGACGATCGCATCGCCCGGCAGCGGCTGGCAGCAGCCGGCCATCTGGGTCATCAGGTTGCCGACACCCTGAATCTGGATGTCGCCGCGCTTGCCCGGCTTGTAACCGGTGGCCTTGCGCGGAATCAGTTCCAGCTGTTCGTTGCCGCGCTCCGGCTCGACCAGTTGCTGCGCCAGGTTGACCAGTTGTGCCAGACGCAAGTCGCCGGCACCGAGGGCGGCGTACATGTCCTCGGCCGTCTTCATGTTGGCCTTGTCAGCCAGCTTTTCGTAGTCCACCGCGGGCAGACCGAGACGACTGAGTTCGCGTTCGAGCAGGGTTTTACCGGCCGCGACGTTCTGATCCCGCGCCTGCAATTTGAACCAGTGAACGATCTTCGCCCGTGCCCGCGACGTGGTGATGTAACCCAGGTTCGGGTTCAGCCAGTCGCGGCTCGGGGTGCCGTGCTTGCTGGTGATGATCTCGACCTGTTCACCGGTTTGCAGGCTGTAGTTGAGCGGTACGATCCGCCCGTTGATTTTCGCGCCGCGGCAGTTGTGGCCGATTTCAGTGTGCACGCGATAAGCGAAGTCCAGCGGCGTCGAGCCCTTCGGCAAGTCGATGGCGTGACCGTCCGGGGTGAAGATATAGACCCGGTCCGGCTCGATATCGACCCGCAACTGTTCCGCGAGGCCACCGATGTCACCGAGTTCTTCATGCCACTCGAGCACCTGACGCAACCAGGAGATTTTCTCTTCGTAGTGATTGGAGCCGGATTTGACGTCAGTGCCTTTGTAGCGCCAGTGCGCGCAGACGCCCAGTTCGGCCTCTTCATGCATCGAGTGGGTGCGGATCTGCACTTCCAGCACCTTGCCCTCGGGCCCGATGACCGCCGTGTGCAACGAGCGGTAACCGTTTTCTTTGGGGTTGGCGATGTAGTCGTCGAATTCTTTCGGGATGTGTCGCCACAAGGTGTGGACGATGCCGAGCGCGGTGTAGCAGTCGCGCATTTCCGGCACGAGCACGCGTACGGCACGCACGTCGTAGATCTGGCTGAATTCCAGACCTTTGCGCTGCATTTTGCGCCAGATCGAATAGATGTGTTTGGCCCGGCCGCTGATGTCGGCATCGACGCCGGTGGCCTGCAATTCGACTTTCAGCTGGTTCATCACATCGGCGATGAAGCGCTCGCGATCCAGACGCCGCTCGTGGAGCAACTTGGCGATCTGTTTGTATTGGTCGGGTTCCAGGTAACGGAAGGACAAGTCCTCCAGTTCCCACTTGATGTGACCGATACCGAGGCGGTGGGCTAGCGGCGCGTAGATGTCGAAGACTTCCCGGGCCACGCGGTTGCGCTTCTCGTCATCGGCGGTTTTTACCGCACGAATCGCGCAAGTGCGTTCGGCCAGTTTGATCAGCGCGACGCGCACGTCGTCGACCATCGCCACCAACATCTTGCGCAGGTTTTCCACCTGGCCCTGGGTGCCCAGCACCAGGGATTGACGGGGGCTCAGGCTGGCGCTGATCGCCGCCATGCGCAGCACGCCGTCGATGAGTTTGGCGACCACCGGACCGAAGCGCTGGCTGATCGCCGGCAATTCAATCTGGCCTTCGCGCACGCCGCGGTACAAGACCGCCGCAACCAACGAATCCTGATCGAGTTTGAGGTCGGCGAGAATCTCGGCGATCTCAAGGCCGGTGCGGAAACTCGAAGTCCCTTCGGACCACAGGTTCTTCGCCGCATTGGCCTGTTGTTCAGACGCGCGAGCGAACTCGCACGCTTCCTTCAAGGCTTCGCGATCCAGTGCCAGATCGACACTGACCGCATGATCGAGCCAAGCCTCGAGATTGATACTGCCGTCGGTGTTGATCGGCTGGTGTGCTCTCACCTGTACCATCTTGCTTACCTTCCCTACGACGCAGATTCAATGCGTCAAAATCGCTGACCGTCGTTGCCCGTGAGCCCACGTCGGGCTAGTGCGTGGCTGCACGGGCGGGCCAGTCGGACCAGACGAGCCTTCCTAGCTCGCTTCAAATAACGCCATGGCCTCGACATGTGCCGTCTGAGGAAACATATCGAGAATCCCGGCACGTTTTAACCGGTAGCCCTGCTTGATCAATTCGACCGTGTCGCGCGCCAGCGTTGCAGGGTTGCACGACACATACACCAACCGTTTGGCGCCCAGGGACGCAAGCTTGCGCACGACCTCGAAAGCACCGTCACGCGGTGGGTCCAAGAGTACCGCACAAAAGCCTTCACCGGCCCATTCGGCATCGGTCAAAGGCTGGGACAAATCGGCCTGAAAAAACTTCGCGTTATGCAGATTGTTGCTGGTGGCGTTCGCGGCTGCCCGCTCGACCATCGCCTGCACCCCTTCCACTGCCACCACTTCGCGAACAGCCTTGGCCAGCGGCAACGCAAAGTTACCCAAACCACAGAATAGATCGAGAACGCGCTCATCGGCTTGCGGCTTCAGCCAGTCCAGCGCCTGGGCGATCATCGCTTCGTTGACCCCGGCGTTGACCTGGATGAAATCTCCCGGCCGGTACGCCAGGTTCAAGTCCCACTGATCGAGGCGATAGCCCAGGGACTGATCGGCCTCGACCGGTTGCGGTTCGCCATCTCCATGCAGCCACAACTGGGCTTCATGAAACGCGCAGAAATCCTTGAGGATCGTCATGTCGGCATCGGACAACGGCGCCATGTGCCGCAGCAGAACGGCCAACGACGAGCCACTGAACAATTCCACATGCCCGAGTGCCTGAGGTTTGCTCAAGCGTCGCAGCATCTCCGGCAAGCGGGTCATGATCGGTTGCAAGGGCTGTACCAGCACCGGGCATTCGTTGATGGCCACGATGTCCTGACTGCCGGCAGCACGGAAACCGACTTCGAGTTTTTTCGCTTTCATGTCCCAGCGCACCGCTACACGGGCGCGACGGCGGTAGCCGAATTCCGGACCGCTCAACGGCGCTGCCCACTCTTCGGGTTCGACACCGGCGACCTTCGATAATTGCTCGGCGAGCATGCGCTGTTTCAGGGCGAGCTGTTCGTTGTGAGGCAGATGTTGCACGCTGCAGCCGCCGCAACGACCGGCATGGGGGCACGGCGCCGGACGGCGCAATTCGCTCGACTGGAAAACCCGCTCGGTGCGTGCCTCGACCACTTTGCCGTGGGCGCCCAGCACGCGCGCCTCGATTTCTTCACCGGCCAATGCGCCGATGACGAACCAGGTGCGACCTTCGAAAAACGCGATCCCGCGACCGTCGTTGGCCAGACGCTCGATGCTCAGGCGCTGCTTTTTGCCGGTCGGGACTTGCGGGGCCTTGCTGCCGCCCGTGGGCTGGAAGCGCAGGCCTCTCTCGTGCTTGGCCATCAGTTGGGCGCGTCGAAAATGCCGGTCGACAAGTAACGGTCGCCACGGTCGCAGATGATCGCGACGATCACCGCGTTTTCAACTTCTTTGGACAGACGCAGCATCGCCGCCACGGCACCGCCCGAGGACACGCCGCAGAAGATGCCCTCTTCGCGGGCCAGACGACGGGTCACGTCTTCGGCTTCGCTTTGGGCCATGTCGACGATCCGGTCCACGCGTTCGGCCTGGTAGATCTTCGGCAAGTATTCCTGCGGCCAGCGACGGATGCCCGGAATCGCCGAGCCTTCCATCGGTTGCAGACCGATGATCTGCACGCTCTCGTTCTGCTCTTTCAAGTAGCGCGAAACGCCCATGATGGTGCCGGTGGTGCCCATCGAACTGACGAAATGGGTGATGGTGCCTTCGGTCTGTCGCCAGATTTCCGGGCCGGTGGTGGTGTAGTGCGCTTCGGGGTTGTCCCCGTTGGCGAACTGATCCAGCACCTTGCCACGACCTTCGGCTTCCATCCGCTGGGCGAGGTCGCGGGCGCCTTCCATGCCCTCTTCCTGGGTGACCAGAATCAACTCGGCGCCATAGGCTGTCATGGCTGCCTTGCGCTCGGCGCTGGAGTTGTCCGGCATGATCAGGATCATCTTGTAACCCTTGATCGCGGCGGCCATCGCCAGGGCGATCCCGGTGTTGCCCGAGGTCGCTTCGATCAGCGTATCGCCAGCGTGGATCTGCCCGCGCAGTTCAGCGCGGGTGATCATCGACAGCGCCGGACGGTCCTTGACCGAACCCGCCGGGTTATTCCCTTCGAGCTTGAGCAGAAGAGTGTTGCTGGTGGCGCCAGGCAGGCGCTGCAAACGAACCAGCGGAGTGTTGCCGACGCAATCGGCGATGGTTGGGTACTGCAAGATCATGGCGTATTCGCAATCCAGACTGCGGGGGCGCCTATCATACCGGCAAACCTGCGCAGGCCATATCACGCAAAGTGTGGTGCTTATGGCTTATGGGAATAAGCGGCTGACTCAGTGCTCTTCACCCTGCGCGACATTCAAGGCATAGAACTCATGCAGCTTGGCTTGCAGTAACTGTTTGTCAGGCAGCTGGACCTGATACTCGGCGATCAACGCAGGCGAAAGGCTACGGTTAAGGGCGTACTCGACCACCTCATCGTCCTTGCTGGCACAGAGCAACACACCAATGGCAGGGTTTTCATGGGGTTTGCGTTCGTCGCGATCCAGCGCTTCCAGATAGAAGCCCAGCTTGCCCAAATACTCTGGCTCAAAACGACCGACCTTCAGCTCAATGGCCACCAGACAGTTGAGCCCACGGTGGAAGAACAGCAGATCCAGGGCAAAATCACGCCCGCCGACTTGCAGCGGATATTGGGAGCCGACAAAGCAGAAGTCGCGCCCCAACTCGATCAGAAATTCCTTGAGTCGCCCCAACAACCCCTGATGCAGATCGGTTTCGGCATGGCCGCCGGGCAGGCCAAGAAACTCGACCATGTAGGCGTCACGGAATATCTCAAGCGCCGAGGGGTGAGTTTGTTTCAGCACTGCTGAGACTTTTGCTGGTTGGATCACGCTGCGCTCGAACAGCGCAGCTTTGAGCTGACGTTCCAATTCACGCGTTGACCACTTTTCCTGCACGGCCAGACGCAGATAGAACTCACGCTCTTGGGGGTGTTTGCTCTGAGTCAGGATCAACAGGTTGTGGGTCCAAGGTAATAGTGTCAGCAGTGCTGACACTTTTTCGTCGCTCCGGTAAGCCTCGTAGAATTGACGCATACGGAACAGATTGCGCCGCGTAAACCCGCGCAACCCTGGTTGAGTTTTAGCCAGGTGTTCCGCCAACTGATTGACCACTGAGTCCCCCCATTCGGCCCGTTCCAGCTTGCGACTGATGTAAGCACCGACCTGCCAGTACAGTTCGATCAACTGGGTATTCACCGCCTGCATGGCCTGTTGCCTGGCACTGTGAATCAGCACAAGCGCTTCATTGAAACGATCATCGGATGTGCTGCGGGGAACGTCGGTTGCAGTCATGCCCTACTCCTTGAAGACGAGGAAAAGCGAGAGCTTAAACCGTCAAGGTGGCTTCAAGGCGCCGGCAAAACCCTTTAGGAAATGTCGTACAACAACACCGGATCGCTCCGGCATGATCACAGTGGTGATGGCTGGGCAGACCTCTTCACGAGCAAGCCCGCTCCCACAGGTTCGGCGGTTGTTCACACAATTTGTGGGCGACAAACATCCACAGTGGGAGCGGGCTTGCTCGCGAAGGCGTCCTCACTGACTCCACCCTCATCAGCCACCAACCGCATATTCAGCCGCAACCCGGTCTCAGTGTTTTCAGCCCAAAGCTCCCCACCCTGGCGCTGCACCGCATTCCTGGCAATGCTCAACCCCAAACCAAATCCACTACCCCCCGGTCGCGACCCATCAAGCCGAATAAATGGCGAGAAGATCCGCTCCAGATCCACCTCGGCCACTCCGCCGCCCTGGTCCTCCAGCCACACATGCCAGAAGTCGCCATCACGCCGTGCACCTAGACTGACGATGCCGCGACACGGTGAATGACGAATGGCATTGCGCAGAATATTTTCCAGGGCCTGAGCCAGGGTATTGAGATTGCCGCGCACCCAGCAGGACGAATCTACCGCGCAGTGCAATTGAGCCGCCGGCCAGCCACTTTCGTAACAGGCGTTTTCCGTGAGCATTTCCCACAGCGCCTGAATCTGGATCGCTTCGTCGGGCAATGGCGCGCGTTCGGTGTCGAGCCAGGCCAGTTGCAAGGTGTCTTCCACCAGACGTTGCATGCCATCGACCTCCCGGCCAATGCGCTCGCGCAATTGCGCCAGATCCTGCTCGCTTTCGCTGGCGACGCGCAGGCGACTCAGCGGTGTGCGTAATTCGTGGGACAAGTCGCGCAGCAATTGTTGTTGCAACGCCACCGTGCTTTGCAGGCGTTCGGACATGTGATCGAACGCTCGACCCAGCTCACCCAGTTCATCGGAACGGTTGGTCGTGCGGCGCGACAGACGCACACCCAACTGGTCGGCACGCCAGGCATTGGCCTGTTCGCGCAGGTGATTGAGAGGGACCACCAGCAACCGATACAGGCCGACGCACAGCAGCAAGGTGAATAGCCCGGGAATCACGCCGTTGGTGATGACGCGCCAGAACACTCGGTAGTGACCGGGCATGAAGCGCTGGGGCAGTTCGATCACCAGGCTGCCGGCGGATGGGTCATTGGGAAACGGCACGCGCAGCCACGGCAGGCGCTTCTTGTGAATGGGCCAATCCAGGCCGCGCAAAAAGGTCAGTCGCTCGATGTCCTTGTCCGTCAGTGGCCTGCTGCTCAAGGACTGCAAATCACCGCCAATCACGCCCACCCAGCCCGCTTCGCGCTGATGCATAGCTTGTAGCCAGGCATCGACGCCAGGCCGTTGGCGCTGCTGCCATTCCTGCTCGGCTTCGGCGGCATAGCGCGTCAGCGTGGCTCGGGCGTCATCCGACAGGAATTGGTTGCGCTCTTCCATGTAGCGACCCCAAGACCAGCTCAACCAGATCATCAGCAGACAGAATGCCACCAACAGGCAGGCCAGCTTCCAGAACAGCGAATGCCTGCCTGGCAGGTCAGACCATTTCATCGACAGCGCTCAACACATAGCCCTTGCCCCACACCGTGCGGACTTCCCGCTCGGTATAACCGATGGCCTTGAGCTTGCGACGAATCTGACTGATGTGCATATCCAGGCTACGGTCGTGCATCGCGTAACCACGTTGCAGCACATGCTGATAAAGGAAGGCTTTGCTCAGCACTTCATCGCCGTGGCGATTCAGGGTTTCCAGCAGCCGGTACTCGCTGCGGGTAAGACCGGCATGCTCGCCGTAAAACACATCGCAGAGTTCATCATCGAATCGCAGGCTGTCCACTGCCGGGGCGATCGGCGCGGGCGACGGCCGGCGGTCGAGCGCCACGCGCCGCAGGATCGCTTCGATGCGCACCCGCAATTCAACCATGCTGAAGGGCTTGGGCAGGTAATCATCGGCGCCCAGACGAAAACCACTGACGCGATCCGCCTCGGCACCCAGCGCCGACATCAGCAACACCGGGGTGGAATGGCTCTGGCGCAATTGGGTCAACACCGACAGACCGTCCATGCCCGGCAGCAGAATATCCATCAGCACCACATCGAAGGCTTGTTGGCGGGCCATCGTCAGGCCTTCCTGGCCGTTCTGGCACCAAGTCACCTGAAAACCGCTGCGGCCCAGATGCTCATGAACATAGGCACCCAGGACAAGATCGTCTTCGATGGAAAGAATTCGGGGATGGTCAACAGAGATGGGAGTCATGAGTATCTGCAAATAATTCTCAGTTGGCGATTATTCAAGATTGCTTCGCCAGGGGCAACCCACGGTTTGCCCACGAGGCAAAAGCATTGAACTGACCGACGAATGACGACATCAATTTTACGAGGATTGCCCGCAAGCAAATCGCTACACTGCGCAGGTGGCGCGTGCCGGACGTACGTGCAGGTCATTAAATAGCTGGATGCGGGAGAGATGCGTGCTCAAGAAACTGGGAATTAAAGGCCGCGTGCTGTTGCTGACCCTGTTGCCGACCAGCTTGATGGCCCTGGTTCTGGGCGGCTATTTCACCTGGATGCAGCAGTCCGACCTGCAAACCCAACTCATGCAGCGTGGCGAGATGATCGCCGAACAACTGGCGCCCCTGGTGGCCCCGGCCATGGGTCACAAGAACACCGATCTGCTGGAACGCATCGCCACCCAGTCCCTCGAAGAACCGGACGTGCGCGCCGTGACCTTCCTCGCCCCCGACCGCACGCTGCTGGCCCATGCCGGCCCGATCATGCTCAACAAGGCCCCCATCGGCAACAGCTCGCAGATGCTGCGCCAAAGCGGCAACGACGCCACTCGCTATTTGCTGCCGGTGTTCGGCAGACACCGCAACCTGGCCGGCGACCTGATTCCCGATGAAGCCGACCGTCTGCTGGGCTGGGTCGAACTCGAACTGTCCCATAACGGCATGCTGTTGCGCGGTTACCGCAGCCTGTTCGCCAGCCTGTTGTTGATCGGCGCGGGCCTGGCCGGTGCGGCGCTGCTGGCGTTGCGCATGGGCCGCACCATCAATCGGCCGCTGAGCCAGATCAAGCAGGCAGTGGCGCAACTCAAGGACGGACATCTGGAAACCCGTCTGCCGCCCCTTGGCAGCCAGGAGCTGGATGAACTGGCCTCCGGCATCAACCGCATGGCCGGCACCCTGCAGAACGCGCAAGAAGAATTGCAGCACAGCATCGATCAGGCCACCGAAGACGTGCGCCAAAACCTGGAAACCATCGAAATCCAGAACATCGAACTGGACCTGGCGCGCAAGGAAGCCCTTGAGGCGAGCCGGATCAAATCCGAATTCCTGGCTAACATGAGCCATGAAATCCGCACGCCGCTCAACGGCATTCTCGGCTTCACGCATCTGCTGCAAAAAAGCGAACTGACCCCACGCCAGCTCGACTACCTGGGCACCATCGAAAAGTCCGCCGATAGTCTGCTGGGGATCATTAACGAGATCCTCGATTTCTCGAAGATCGAGGCCGGCAAACTGGTGCTCGACCATATTCCGTTCAACCTGCGCGACTTGCTCCAGGACACCCTGACCATCCTCGCGCCGGCCGCCCACGCCAAGCAGCTTGAGCTGGTGAGCCTGGTCTATCGCGACACGCCGCTGTCGCTGGTGGGCGACCCGCTGCGGCTCAAGCAGATCCTCACTAACCTGGTGAGCAACGCGATCAAGTTCACCCGCGAAGGCACCATTGTCGCCCGGGCCATGCTCGAAGAAGAACATGAAGACAGCGTGCAACTGCGCATCAGCATTCAGGACACCGGCATCGGCCTGTCGAACCAGGACGTGCGCGCACTGTTCCAGGCCTTCAGCCAGGCCGACAACTCGCTGTCCCGACAGCCTGGTGGCACCGGCCTGGGGCTGGTGATTTCCAAGCGATTGATCGAACAGATGGGCGGCGAAATAGGCGTCGACAGCACACCGGGCGAAGGCTCGGAATTCTGGATCAGCCTGAGCCTGCCCAAAACCCGCGACGACGCCGAAGACCTGCCCGGCCCACCGTTGCTCGGGCGCCGGGTGGCGGTGCTGGAAAACCATGAACTGGCCCGTCAGGCGCTGCAGCATCAACTGGAAGACTGCGGCCTCGAAGTCACCCCGTTCAGTACGCTGGAAAGCCTGACCAATGGTGTCACCGGCGCCCACCAGACCGATCAGGAGATCGACCTGGCGGTGCTCGGCATCACCAGCAATGACATGCCGCCGGAGCGTCTCAACCAGCACATCTGGGACCTCGAACACCTGGGCTGCAAAGTGCTGGTGCTGTGCCCGACCACCGAACAGACGCTGTTCCATCTCTCGGTGCCCAACCCCCACAGTCAGCTCCAGGCCAAACCCGCCTGCACCCGCAAGCTGCGGCGGGCCTTGTCCGATCTGGTCAACCCGCGCCAGCAGCGCAGCGAACCCGGCGAACCGCTGTCCAGTCGGGCGCCGAAGGTCCTGTGCGTCGACGACAATCCGGCCAACCTGTTGCTGGTGCAAACCCTGCTCGAAGACATGGGCGCCAAGGTACTCGCGGTGGAAAGCGGTTACGCCGCGGTCAAAGCCGTGCAAAGCGAAACCTTCGATCTGGTGTTGATGGACGTGCAGATGCCCGGCATGGACGGGCGCCAGAGCACCGAAGCGATCCGCGCGTGGGAAAGCGAACGGCATTGCACGCCACTGCCGATCGTGGCCCTCACCGCCCACGCGATGGCCAACGAAAAACGCGCACTTCTGCAAAGCGGCATGGACGACTACCTGACCAAACCGATCAGCGAACGGCAACTGGCGCAGGTGGTGTTGAAGTGGACCGGCCTGGCGCTGCGCAATCATGGCCCGGAGCGTGCCAGCGACAGCCACAGCGGCAGCCACGAATTGCAGGTGCTCGACCACGAAGAAGGTTTGCGCCTGGCCGCCGGCAAGGCTGATCTGGCGGCGGACATGCTGGCAATGCTGCTGGCCTCGCTTGAAGCCGACCGCGAAGCCATTCGCTTCGCCCGGGAAACCAACGACCAGAACGCGCTGATCGAGCGAGTCCATCGTCTGCACGGCGCGACCCGATATTGCGGCGTACCGCAACTGCGCGCCGCCTGCCAACGCAGCGAAACCTTGCTCAAGCAACAGGACGCGAAGGCCTACAGCGCACTCGAAGAGCTCGACCGGGCCATCAATCGCCTGGCGGCCCATGCCCGTATCAATGCCTGATTCAGCGCAATAACGCCGCGCGTCATGAAGGCTAAAGTAGGTGAGCTTTCCAGGAGGACGCCATGCGCACGATTCTTTTCAGCAGCCAGACCTACGACCGCGACAGTTTTCTCGCGGCCGAGCTACCGGCCGGCATCGAGTTGCACTTTCAATCGGCGCGACTGAGCCTCGATACCGTGGCCCTGGCGGAGTATCACGAGGTGGTCTGCGCCTTCATCAATGACGATCTCAGCGCGCCGGTGCTCGAACGCCTGGCAGCGGGCGGTACACGCCTGATCGCCCTGCGTTCGGCTGGGTACAACCACGTCGATCTTGCGGTTGCGAAGCTGTTGGGACTGTCGATTGTCCGGGTCCCGGCCTACTCGCCGCATGCGGTGGCCGAGCATGCGGTGGCGCTGATCCTGGCGCTCAATCGCCGCTTGCACCGCGCCTATAACCGCACGCGCGAAGGGGATTTCAGCCTGCACGGGCTGACCGGATTCGACCTGGTGGGCAAAACCGTCGGCGTGGTCGGTACCGGGCAGATCGGCGCGACTTTCGCGAAAATCATGAACGGTTTTGGCTGCCAGTTGCTGGCCTACGACCCCTTCCCCAACCCACAAGTCGAGGCTCTCGGTGCCCGCTACCTGAGCTTGCCGGAACTGCTGGCCGAGTCGCAGATCATCAGCCTGCACTGCCCGCTCAACGAGCAGAGCAAACACTTGATCAACAGCGAGTCATTGGCCCACATGCAACCCGGCGCGATGCTGATCAATACCGGACGTGGCGGCCTGGTGGACACGCCGGCGCTGATCGACGCGTTGAAAGACGGTCAACTGGGGTATCTGGGGCTGGATGTGTATGAAGAAGAGGCGCAATTGTTCTTCGAGGACCGCTCCGACCTGCCACTGCAGGACGATGTGCTGGCGCGGCTACTGACTTTTCCTAACGTAATCGTTACCGCTCACCAGGCCTTCCTGACCCGCGAAGCCCTGGGCGCGATTGCCGCGACCACCCTGCAGAACATCGCTGCCTGGGCGGCCGGTACGGCGCAGAATCGGGTCGAGGGTTGACCGATTCAGGCCTTGGACAAAATGATCATCAGTGCCAACCAGCCGAAACCGATCAGGCGCTGTTGCAGGGAATGCCCGCGACGCAGCAGGAACCAGACAAAAAACGGCGGCAGCAAAAACACCATGATCTTCAGCCACAGCTCCACCGGGCGTGCCCCTGCTGGTGCCTCGACCTCTGGCGCGACATCGCTTTCGGCTTTACGCCGACGCCCGAAAGCGGCAGGCGTCACCCTGGCCACCTTCTCATCCGCCGGTAAACGCCCGAAAGAAAGAGGCGCTTCCTTCAACGCTGCCTGCGAAGTGGTCGCTTTCACCGTCCCCGCCGGTGCACCGCAATGAATGCAAGCTGGCGCCATGGAGCTGATGCTTTGCTTGCATTCAAAACATTCGATTAACGCCATGTCCATTCCTTAGAAATGCAAAAGCGGCAGTGTGCCATGACTCGGCAGGCAATTTGAACCTGATCGAAGGTCATATGCCCGCGCCATGCTGCGTGCAGGCCCGTGATAGCATACCGCGCATATTTGGAGGACCCATGGTCGAACACGATTTCCGCTATAGCCTGATGAACCCGCAACACACCCTCACCGAATGCCGCGCCCTTGTGCCGGGGCGTTATCAGGTCACCGGCAACGGCGGCTCGATTCGTAATAACGACGTGCTGATCGTGACCCTTAAAGGTAGCAAGGACCTGTCCATGCGCCTGACCGTCGAAACGGTTCGCCACTTGATCAACCCGCCCGGCCAATGGGTCGCGGTGGCCAGTGGTCCGGTGTTCGGCGAACTGGCGATCCACACCTGGAAAGTGAATTGCGACAGCTGCGCCAAAGAGCTGAGCTTCGAATTCGCGGTCGACGCCAAGCTGGGCAACAAGGCAGAAAAGCCGGCTGCCACTGCGCGGATCACCGAATTGAGCTGGACCACCGTTGGCGAGAAGCACCTGTGCCCGAAATGCCAGGAGCCCGCGTGATGAAACGCCTCGCTTTGACTGCGATGGCTGGCGCCAGTCTGTTGGGCTGCGCCGCCGAACCGGTGCAACTGCAACATAACCGCAGCTACATTCTGGAGTGGATCGGCGAACGTCCGTTGATGGATTACAGCCACCTGACCATCACCCTCGGTGACGACGGTCGGGCCTACGGCAACGGTGGCTGCAACCACTGGTTCGCACCGTACACCCTGGAAGGCGACAAGTTGAGTTTCGGCAAGGTCGGCAGCACCCGCAAACTGTGCGCGCCAGCGTTGATGGAACAGGAAAAGCGTTTCCTGCAGGCGCTGGAACACGTGCAGCGCTGGGACGTTTCGCCGATCGACCAGATGCGCTTCTGGCCGGCGCAAGGCAAGCCGTTGCGCTGGTGGCTTGAAGAGGGTTAATCCTCTACCTGATTGTTCCCACACAGAGCGGCGTGGGAACAATCATCAAAAGGTGGGAACGATCAGTTAGTCGCCTGCAACGCCTCAAGCTTCGCCATCACCCCTGCCGCTGTCTGCTCGCCCATCAGTTGCTCACGCACCTTGCCCTTGTTGTCGATGATGTACGTCACTGGCAATGCTTCACTGCGCGGCAATTCGAAAAGATCGGCCGGGTCCTGGGCCAGCACGGTGAACTTGATCCCCAGTGTCTCACTGGCGTTTTTGAGTTCCTCACCCTGCACATTGTCGAAGTTGACCCCGAACACACCAACCTTCTTGGCCTTGAGCTGTTCGGCCAGGGCGTTCAACTCCGGTATCTCGGTGCGGCACGGGCCGCACCATTCGGCCCAGTAATTGAGCACCAGCCATTGCTTGTCCAGGCGCTCGGCGGCGACTTTCTGGCCGTTCTGATCGATACCATAGTCGTTGCCGCAGCCCCCCAGCACCAACGTCCCCATGATCGCCAATGCCGCTGCCAGTCGCCTTGTCATGTCGTGATCCTTGTCGAAAAAAGAATACTGCCGCGACCCATTGCCTCCCAAGGTTCTGGATTACGCGCCGCACAGTTAGAATAGCCGCCACCTTACGCAAGATGCGACCCGCACATGACCGATCTGACGCTTTATCACAACCCGCGCTGCTCGAAATCCCGCGGTGCGCTCGAACTGCTCGAAGCCCGTGGCCTGACCCCGACCGTGGTCCGCTACCTGGAAACTCCGCTGGACGCCGCGCAACTTCTGGGTCTGCTGACCAAGCTCGGCATCAGCGCCCGGCAACTGCTGCGCACCGGCGAGGACGAGTACAAAACCCTCAACCTGGCCGACAGCTCCTTGAGCGAGGCGCAATTGATCGCTGCCATCGCCGCCCACCCCAAACTCATGGAGCGCCCGATTCTCGAAGTCGGTGACAAAGCCGTCATCGGCCGTCCGCCGGAGAATGTGCTGGAGTTGCTGCCGTGAGCGCGCCGTACATTCTGGTTCTGTATTACAGCCGCAGCGGCTCGACCAATGAAATGGCCCGGCAGATTGCCCGAGGCGTCGAACAGGCCGGCCTGGAAGCCCGGCTGCGCACGGTGCCGGCGATCTCTTCTGAATGCGAAGCCGTGTCCCCGGACATTCCGGACGAAGGCGCGTTGTACGCCAGTCTCGATGATCTGAAGAACTGCGCAGGCCTGGCCATGGGCAGCCCGACCCGCTTCGGCAACATGGCGGCGCCGCTCAAGTACTTTCTCGACGGCACCAGCAACCTGTGGCTGACCGGCGCGCTGGTGGGCAAGCCGGCCGGGGTTTTCACCTCCACCGCGAGCCTGCACGGTGGCCAGGAAACCACGCTGTTGTCGATGATGTTGCCGTTGTTGCACCACGGCATGCTGATCACCGGCCTGCCTTACAGCGAGTCCGCCCTGCTGGAAACCCGTGGCGGCGGCACGCCGTATGGCGCCAGTCATCACGCCGGGGCCGATGGCAAAAGCGGTTTGAATGAACATGAAGTGGCGCTGTGCCGGGCCCTGGGCCTTCGCTTGGCGAAAACCGCGCAGAAACTGGAGAGCTAACGTGGCCAAGAAGCCAAAGATTCTGCCCTCCATCGAGTGGTTGGAGCCTCGAGTACGGGCAATGCGCGTCATCAGCCTGCTGTGCTATTTCGGGCTGGTGGGGCTGCTCTGCGCTTATTACCTGTTGGTCGCCGACCTGCATGGCGCGCGGCCCTGGGTGATCCTGCTGATCGAATTGGTGCCGCTGCTGATACTGGCGCCGGGGATGATCGTCGGCAGCGCGCGCGGGCATTCGTGGATGTGTTTTGTGGTGAACCTGTATTTCATCAAGGGCGCGTTGGCCGCGTATGACCCGAACCGGCAGCTGTTCGGTTTGCTGGAGATGGGCGCGAGCCTGGCCGTGTTCTGCTCGGCGTTGCTGTATGTGCGCTGGCGGTTTCAGTTGAATCGCAAGTTGGCGGGTGAAGGAGAGACTTCCGTCGCCTGATCTGACGTCTTCGCGAGCAAGCCCGCTTCCACAAGGACAGCGTAAATCCTGTGGGAGCGGGCTTGCTCGCGAATGGGACGACTCGGTCTCAATGATTGACGGTATATGCCAGCATCATCGAAATCTGGCTCATCGGCCGCCCACCGCTCTCTTCATGCCACTGATTGAACACACCCTGCACCGTGGCCAGATCCCGCTGACTGGTCGGAACCTTGTCGACGATCTTTTGCGCGTTCAACGCCGCTACCACGTCGTAGCTCGGCACAAACGTGTCCTTGCCGACCATGCGCAAGAAGCGCGGCGCCGACAACCCGCCCAATTGATGGCCGCGTTTTTTCAGGTAAGTCCACAAACCGACGATATCCGTCACCGGCCAATCGGCGATCAACGCGCCGAAGCTGCCCTTCTCATGGGCCACGTCCAGCACGAATTGCGCATTGCGCGGCACGCTCTTGAGCTTGCCCAGGTGGCGGATGATTCGCGCGTCCTGCATCAAGCGCTCCAGGTGCTCGGCGCTCATCAGCACGACTTTTTCCGGGTCGAACTTGAAGAACACTTCTTCGAAGGACGGCCACTTGGCGTCCACCAGGCTGTGCTTGAGCCCGGCGCGGAACACACGCAGCGCCATGGTCGAAAGGTAGCGGTCGTCGCTGATCTTGCGCAATTGAGCCGGGGTCTTGGGAACGGGCAGATGGGCTTCCAGTTCAGCCGCCGAACCGAAACGGTTCAGACAGTACTCGTGCAGCCACTTGTAATCACGCATGCCCTCTCCTGAGGATTGAAACGAAAAACTAAAGTGGGAGCGGGCTTGCTCGCGAAGGCGGTGTACCAATCAATATTGATGTTGGCTGACACACCGCCTTCGCGAGCAAGCCCGCTCCCACAATGTTGTTTAGAGGTTCACTACATTGACGAACCGCGAAGCGGCGGTTTCGTCGATGCGCAGGTTGGTGAAGTCGAACAGGTTGCGGTCGGCCAGTTGCGAGGGGATCACGTTCTGCAAACTGCGGAAAATGCTTTCGGTACGGCCCGGGGTCTTGCGTTCCCACTCCTGAAGCATGTCCTTGACCACCTGGCGTTGCAGGTTTTCCTGGGAGCCGCAGAGGTTGCACGGGATGATCGGAAATTGCTTGAGGTCCGAGTAGGCCTGGATGTCTTTTTCATTGCAGTAGGCCAGCGGGCGGATCACCACGTTGCGGCCATCGTCGGCTCGCAGCTTCGGCGGCATGGCCTTGAGCGAACCGTTGAAAAACATGTTCAGGAAGAAGGTCTCGACGATGTCGTCGCGGTGGTGACCGAGGGCCATCTTGGTTGCGCCGATTTCGTCGGCGAAGGTGTACAGCGTGCCGCGACGCAGGCGCGAGCACAGCGAACAGGTGGTCTTGCCTTCCGGAATCAGCTCCTTGACCACCGAATAGGTGTCTTTCTCGACGATGTGGTACTCAATGCCCAGTTGCTTCAGGTACGCCGGCAGCACGTGTTCGGGGAAGCCCGGCTGCTTCTGGTCCATGTTCACGGCCACAATCTCGAACTTGATCGGAGCGACCTTCTGCAAATGCATCAGCACGTCGAGCATGGTGTAGCTGTCCTTTCCACCGGACAGGCAGACCATGACCTTGTCACCGTCTTCAATCATGTTGAAGTCGGCAATCGCTTCACCGGCCTGGCGGCGCAGGCGCTTTTGCAGTTTGTTCTGGTTGACCGTAAGAGTGCCCATGACGCGAAATCCGTGAGGTGTGACGAAAGGCCCGCATTTTACGCAAAAACCCCACGCGGGCGAAGTGCTCCCACAAGGATTGCTGACCACAGACCCTGCGGCGATTAGCAGAAGTGTTTACAGCGCAATTTGCTCTAAGCCCCTATCACCTGCGCGGGTAAGTACTTTCTATACTGCGACATAAGGTCGCACACATATCCAGACCTTTACTTACTTGGCCACTTTGGCCTGTAAGCGCTCCACTGGGGGGCGACGGTAAAAACAAGAGGAGTGCATGGCATGATCCATCACGTAGTGGGGCTCTTCACCCACCCCGACCAAGAATGGAAAGAGATCCGTGGCGACCAGGAGGAAAGCATCAGCCACATGTATCTCACCCACACCCTGATCCTGGCGGCGATCCCTGCGGTGTCAGCGTTTATCGGTACCACGCAGGTCGGCTGGGTCATCGGCAATCGAGCGCCGGTGATGCTGACGACAGAGAGTGCGCTATGGATGACGATCATGTCGTACCTGGCGATGCTCGGCGGCGTCGCGGTGATGGGCGCGTTCATTCACTGGATGGCCCGCACCTATGACGCCAACCCGAGCCTGGCGCGTTGCGTGGCGTTTGCCACCTATACCGCGACTCCGCTGTTCATTGGCGGCCTGGCGGCGCTGTACCCGCACATGTGGCTGGGAATGATCGTCGGTACCGCGGCGATCTGTTACACGGTGTACCTGTTGTATGTGGGGCTACCGACATTCATGAACATTCCATCTGACGAGGGTTTTCTGTTTTCAAGTTCGGTACTTGCTGTCGGGTTGGTAGTACTGGTGGCGATCATGGCGTTCACCGTGATTGTCTGGGGACTGGGCGTGGGGCCCGTCTATACCAACTGACCGCTTCTATAAAATCAAGATCTGCCAATACAGGCCGCCGTAAGGCGGCCTTTTAATGGGTGACCATTCGGCGCTTCGACGATTCGCAAGTCCCGAGGGTTGCGGCATACTCGACGCCTCTGGAGATCCATCAAGCATGCCCGAGCAACTCAATACCCGCGTCGAAGACTGTTACCAATTAGCCGAATCTTTTTTCAAACGACCTTTCAAACGCCCCGTGGTGAGCCTCAAGCTGCGTGGGCAAAAAGCCGGTGTCGCGCATTTGCACGAGAACCTGCTGCGCTTCAATCCGCAGTTGTACCGGGAAAACACCGAAGATTTCCTGAAGCAGACCGTGGCCCATGAAGTGGCGCACCTGATCGCCCACCAGCTGTTCGGCGATCGCATCCAGCCCCATGGCGAAGAGTGGCAACTGATCATGCGCGGTGTGTACGAGCTGCCGCCCAACCGCTGCCACACCTACGATGTGAAACGCCGCAGCGTCACCCGCTACATCTACAAATGCCCGTGCGTTGACAGCGATTTCCCGTTTTCAGCGCAGCGCCATAGCCTGGTGCGGCAGGGGCGGCGGTATTTGTGCCGGCGTTGCCGCAGCACGTTGGTGTTCAGTGGGGAGATGCGGGTCGAGTAGGTCAGATCTGTGGTGTTTGGGCCGGCCTCTTCGCCAGCAAGCCCGCTCCCACACTGGATATGTGTCACAGCGAAGATCCCTGTGGGAGCGGGCTTGCTCGCTAAGGCATCTGATGAGGCGCTAAACAACCACCCTGGCACGCCGCAATGCCTCAATCCGCTGCGCACTGAACCCCAACTCCCCCAACACCTGATCGGTATGTTGACCCAGCGCCGCACCGATGTGTTTAGGCTCAGGCAAACCCTCAGAAAACTTCAACGGGCAAGCCATCTGCGCCTGGCTCGTTCCATCACCTCGTGGCACTTGCGTCACCAGTTCCCGCGCCTTCAACTGCGGATGCCGCACAGCCTCCCCCAGGCTTAATACCGGCTCGACACACGCATCGAGCTCGGCAAACAGCGCGCACAACTCGGCAAAGTCGTGTTTTTCGAACTCGGTCTTCAGCGCCTCCTTGAGTTTCTTCTGCTGGGCAGGTTGCGGCGACAGGCCCAACGTCGCCAGCTCCTCCAGCCCCAACGCCGTACACAACTGTTTCATGAACGCCGGCTCCAGGCTGCCCACCGATAACCAGCGGCCATCCCGCGAACGGTAATAGTCATAGAAACTGCCACCATTGAGCATCTGGTCATCCCCGTGCGGCTCTGCGCCACAGGCCAGATAACCGGCGCCGGCCATGGCGTTCAGGCTGAACACGCAGTCGGTCATGCTGACATCCAGGTGTTGCCCTACACCGGATTGCTGCCGGGCGATGACCGCGGCCAGCAGGCCGATTACCCCGTGCAATGAACCACCGGCGACATCCGCCACCTGCATGCCCAATGGCAGCGGCCCACTGTCGGCGCGGCCGGTGTAGCTCGCCAGCCCCGCCAGCGCCAGGTAATTAATGTCGTGACCGGCGCGGTCCTTGTAGGGCCCGGTTTGCCCGTAACCGGTGATCGAGACGTAGATCAGCTTCGGATTGATTGCCTTCAAGGCTTCGTAACCCAGGCCCAACCGATCCATCACACCGGGACGGAACTGCTCCAGCACGATGTCGTAGTCCTGCAGCAACTGCTTGATCACCTCCAGCGCTTCAGGCTGCTTGAGGTCCAGCGCCAGGCTGCGCTTGTTGCGATTGAGGTAGGCGTGGCTGGCCGACACACCCTGATCGTGCGGCGGCAGTACCCGCAGCAAATCCATGCGGCTCGGCGACTCGATGCGCAGCACTTCGGCGCCCATGTCCGCCAGCAACAACGAGGCAAACGGCCCCGGCAACAGTGTCGAAAAATCCAGAACCTTGAGTGATGCCAGTGGACCGAACATGCGCGTTCTCCGTAAACGATGCCTGCAGCCTAGGCTGGCCAATGACATTGCAGCAATCACCTTTTGCGCCAGTGACGGTGACCGTTACGCTCAAATCGCAGGCATGAAAAAACCCGCCGAAGCGGGTTTTTCATTTCAGGCAGTCTTACTTGACGTTGGTTGGGGTCGGGCCTTCGGCCACGCCCAGGTCGTCTTCTTCACGCTCGTCGGAGATACCGCGACCGCCAGAAGCCAGCTCGACTTGCAGTTTGTCTTCGTCCAGCTCTTTCACCCACTTGGCTACGACCAGGGTCGCTACCGCGTTACCCACCAGGTTGGTCAGCGCACGGGCTTCGGACATGAAGCGGTCGATACCCAGGATCAGCGCCAGGCCGGCAACCGGCAGGTGGCCAACGGCAGACAGGGTAGCCGCCAACACGATGAAGCCACTACCGGTCACGCCCGCAGCGCCTTTGGAGGACAGCAGCAGCACCAGCAACAGGGTGATCTGGTGGGTGATGTCCATCTGGGTGTCAGTCGCCTGAGCGATGAACACGGCCGCCATGGTCAGGTAGATCGACGTACCGTCGAGGTTGAACGAGTAACCGGTCGGGATCACCAGACCGACAACGGATTTCTGTGCACCCAGGCGTTCCATTTTGATCAGCATGCGCGGCAGGGCGGATTCCGAAGAGGAAGTACCCAGCACGATCAGCAGTTCTTCACGGATGTAGCGGATCAGCTTCAGTACGCTGAAACCGTGCGCGCGGCAGATGGCGCCCAGCACGACAACCACGAACAGGACGCAGGTGATGTAGAAGCAGATCATCAACTGGCCCAGTTGCACCAGCGAACCGACACCGTAGGCACCGATGGTGAACGCCATGGCACCGAAGGCACCGATTGGCGCGAGCTTCATGATCATGTTGATGATGTTGAACATCACGTGCGCAAAGCGATCGATGAAGTCCAGAACCGGCTTGCCGTAAGCGCCGAGGCGATGCAGGGCGAAACCGAAGATCACCGAGAACATCAGCACTTGCAGGATGTCGCCGTTGGCGAAGGCGCCGACGATGGTGTTCGGGATCACGTTGAGGATAAAGCCGACGATGCTCTGGTCTTTACCGGCAGTGACATAAGCAGCGACTTTGGAAGCATCGAGGGTCGACACGTCGATGTGCATGCCGTTACCCGGTTGCACGACGTTGACCACGATCAGGCCGATCAGCAAGGCGATGGTGGAGACGATTTCGAAGTACAGCAGCGCGTAGCCGCCGGTCTTGCCGACCGATTTCATGTTCTGCATGCCAGCGATACCACTGACGACGGTACAGAAGATGATCGGTGCGATGACCATTTTGATCAGTTTGATGAACCCGTCACCCAACGGCTTGAGGGCTACACCGGTCTGCGGATAGAAGTGACCGAGCAGGATGCCGATAACGATGGCAACGATCACCTGGAAATACAGGGATTTGTACAGTGGCTGACGAGTCGTCATTGCAAAGTTCCTCAAGAGTGTCCCGCGATAACATCCAACTGTTATCAACGACACCTCATTTGCGAACCCTCCTGCACTGGAGGGATTTGTTTTGTCGAGCTGCGCGCGGGCAGGCATCTGCTCGTTGTATCGCAAACCGCGTGCCACCTTTGCCGAATCGTCTGCAAGCCTTTCGACATCAGGGCTGCTGGTTTTTATAGGTCACTGAGCCTCTACAGAAGAGTGGCGGATTCCCGCCCATCAGTCAGACCTCGCCCTACAATTTGGCGGATATCCGCCTTGTTCATTGAAACGCATCGCGGCTACCATCTGCCGTTCAATGGACGGACCTGTCATCTATGCGCGAACGCACCATCGCCAGTCATTTCGCCCGTGCCGCCCTCGGTGGCGCACGCCGGCGTGGCTACGACTATTCGAGCCTGCTGCAGCAACTGGGCATCAGCCCCGAATTGCTCGACGAGCCGCGTGCGCGCATCGCGCCAGAGCAATTCACCCGGTTGATCCAGGGCCTGTGGCTGGCACTGGATGACGAATACCTGGGTTTCGGGCAGGCGCCGAGCAAACCGGGAAGCTTCGCGATGATGTGTCACGCGGTGATTCATTGCCGCAATCTGGAGAAAGCACTCCATCGCGGCGTATTGTTTTACAGCCTGTTCCCCGGAGCGCCGCGGCTGAACCTGACTCGCGAAGGCGAAATGATCCGCCTGAGCCTGGACGATGCGCAGTTGTGGGACCCGGACCATTTCCTCACCGAGAGCCAGTTGATGGTCTGGCATCGGCTCGGCAGTTGGCTGATCGGCCAGCGCATTCGACTGGAGCAGGTGACCTTCAGCTACCCACGCCCCGAACACGGCGCCGAATATGACTTGCTGTTCCCCTGCCCGCTCGAGTTTTCCACGGCGCAGAGCAGCCTGCTGTTCCACAGTCGCTACCTCGGCATGCCGCTGTTGCAGGACGAACGGACCCTCAAGCATTTCCTCGAACATTCCCCCGCCGACTTGCTGTCACGCCCGGATGACGGCGACAGCCTGAGCAGCCAGTTGCGCCGTCTGCTCAGCCGCGACAGTTCGCGCTGGCCGGACCTTGAAGCGGTTGCCGCGCACCTGCACATCAGCCCGCAGACGTTGCGTCGGCATCTGCGTGAAGAGGGTTCGAGTTTTCAGGAATTGAAGGACCAATTGCGCCGCGACATTGCGATTTATCACCTGAGCCGCGCCGACCTGTCGTTGCAACAGATTGCCGAACAGCTGGGGTTTTCCGAACCGTCGGCGTTTCACCGGGCGTTCAAGAAGTGGACCGGGTTGACGCCTGGGGCTTATCGGGCTCAGGAGAGCTGATTTCTGGGTTGAATGGTGTGGCCCCTTCGCGAGCAAGCCCGCTCCCACATTTTATCTCTGTCGGTCACAAATCTTGTGTTCAGCGAAGATCCACTGTGGGAGCGGGCTTGCTCGCGAAGAGGCCAGTAATTACACCGCAGATTTATTCCGGAAAATGAATCCTGAACGCCGCCCCGCCCATCGGCGAATCCCCCAGGGTCAGCTTGGCGCTGTAGCTTTCAATAATGTCCTTCACTACCGCCAGGCCAATTCCCTGCCCCGGATGCTGGCGGTCCAGCCGTTCGCCGCGTTGCAGGATCCGCGCACGCTGGTCCGGCGGCACACCGGGGCCGTCGTCCTCGACGCACAACTCGACGCCGTTCAAGCTCTCGCGCACGCTGATGCGCACTTCGCCAAGGCACAGGCGATAGGCGTTTTCCAGCAAGTTACCCATCATCTCCAGCAAGGCACCCTGCTCGATCGGCACGTAACACTGTTCCGGCAGATCGAAGGCGACCCGCACGCGTTTGTCGCGGTAGACCTTGTCCAGGGTGTCGCAGAGGCTTTGCAACACCGGACGCAGGCGCACCTGATGGCGCACCAGACCGCTTTTACGCAAGCTGGCGCGCTGCAACTGGTAGCCAATCTGCTGGCTCATGCGTTCGATCTGGGTTTGCAGCACCCTGGCTTGGTCGCGGTCTGCCGGGCGCTGGGCCATGTCTTCGCTGACACCTTGCAACACCGTCAGCGGGGTTTTCAGGCTGTGGGCCAGATCGTCGAGGGAGTCACGATAACGGCTGCGCTGTTCACGCTCGCTGTGCAGCAAGCGGTTGAGGGAGCCAGTCAGGCGCAGCAGTTCGCGCGGGTGTTGTTCGCTGAGACTTTCGCGGGCGCCACTTTCGATCTCGTCCAGTTCCTGGCTCAGCCGGCGCAATGCGCGCAAGCCCCAGGTCAGGCCGATCCAGAGCAACGCCAGCAACACCAGCAAGGCTGCGCCGAAACCGAGGTAGAGGTTCTCCCGCAGGCCTTCGAGGGTGACTTCGTACTCACGAACCGGTTGCAGCGCGACGATGCTGAAGGCTGCGCTTTTGCCACCCAACAGTTTGACCTCGACGTCATAGACGAAGAACTCCTGACCGTTGGCCTCCCTGATTCTCGCGAACTCGTTACCGCGCCCGTCGTAACGCGGTTTGTAATTGATGTTCTCTTCCCGGGTGCCTTTGGAGCGCCACACCAGATGACCGTCGCGGTCATAGATGTAGCCAAGCAAACGGCTGTCGGTGAGGTTGAAGCGCTCATCAGGCAACTGCGCCGGCATCTGCAAGCGGTTGTTCTCCACCCGGGCGGCGGAGATCAGCGTAGTGACGTCCGACGCCAGGCGCTGCTCGATGGAGTCCTGCAACGCCAGGCTGAACGCGCCCTGCATCGCCGGCAGCAACGCCAGCATGAACAACACCGCCAGGAGGGTGGCGGCAAGCATCAAGCGGACACGAAGAGACCGAATCAAGTGCAGCGCTCATTGAACAGGTAGCCGAGGCCACGCACGGTGTCGATCGGCTTGAAGCCGGCCGGGCCTTCGAGTTTGCGGCGCAGTCGGCCGACCAACACTTCGATCACGTTCGGATCGCGCTCGTCGTCGTCCGGGTAGAGCTGCTCCATCAAGCGATCCTTGGCCACCACCTGCTGGTGATGCCGCATCAGGTACTCGAGGATTCGGTACTCATACGCGGTCAGTGCCAAAGGCTGGTCGTCGAGGGACGCCTGTTTGCGATTGAGGTCCAGCAGCAAGGGACCCGCGACGATGGTCGACTGGGTAAAACCGCTGGAGCGGCGCAGCAAGGCATTGAGCCGGGCGTCCAGCTCTTCGAACTGGAACGGCTTGACCACGTAATCGTCGGCACCGGCGGCGAGGCCTTCGACCTTGTCCTGCCAGTTGCCGCGCGCGGTGAGGATCAGGATCGGAAAGCTCTTGCCGCGCTGGCGCAGCTGGCGGATCAGGTCGAGCCCGCCCATGCCCGGAAGGCCGAGGTCGATCACCGCCAGGTCATGGTTGAACTGCTCGACCTGGTACAGCGCCTCTTCGGCATTGGCGACGGACTCGACCACGTGGCCGCTATCCGTCAGGCGGGTTTGCAGGTGATGGCGCAACAGCGCTTCATCTTCGACGACCAGCAGTTTCATAACGATCTCCAGGGCAAATCATCATCTCCAAAGGCAATCCGTCTTGTGCACTAATGCCAGTCAGATAAGCGGAATCTGTGGGAGCGGGCTTGCTCGCGAAAGCGGAGTGTCAGGCGACATCAATGTTGACTGTGCCGTCGTCTTCGCGAGCAAGCCCGCTTCCACAGGGATTTCGCTTAACTGACGCATGCCCTTTTTAGAAAGCGTAGTTGGCAGACAGGTAAGTCTGGGCGCTGCTGGTCAGGTCCAGCGATCCCTGTTTGCTGCCGCCGCGTTCGCTCATCTCGGTGCTGGCGTTGCTGCGCAAGTAACGGTAACCCAGCTCGACCGAGGTGTTTTGCGAAACTTGTTGCAAGACACCCATCTGCCCGCCGATGGCGTAGCCAATGTCGCTGTCGCGACTGAAGCCTGGAGAATCCTGAGTCATTTTGGTCAATCCGGCCGTGGCACCACCGAACAACTTGGTGCTGCCGCCCACCGGATAGAACAAATCGTAGCTGCCCAGGAGGTTTTCCTGTCGCAGTTTAATGCCATTGTGCGAGCCCGACACGTTGTCGTAAGTGGCGTAGTAGCGGCCCTGGCTGTTTTGCTGACCCAGACGCACACCCCAGGTGTTGTCCTTGCCGATCACCCCGTCGGCGTTCGGGTTGTTGAGGTTTGTGTTCAAGGCGTTGGACTTTTTGACCTTGTCGCTGGTCTGTCCAAAAGTAAGGCTGGCAAAATTGTCGTCGGCCGCGTGGGCTGCAACACTCGCGCCCAGGACAGTGAAAGCCAGAAGCAGTTTTGTGAAGCGAGTCATAGGGAGTTTCCTCATGCGCTGTTGGCGTTTTGGGTACGGGGCAAGATTACTCACCCCGCCCTGAACTCCCCCTGAACGCACTCTGAACCTGAGCTGAATCAAATCGACTCGGCGGTTTAACGACTTTGTTAAGGAGATCGACCATGCGCGTATTCCTTGCTTTCGTCTTACTGGCCCTGAGCGGGCTGACCCAGGCCGCCATCAAGACCCAGGAAATTCCCTACCAAAGCGCCGACGGCACCCGGCTGATCGGTTACTACGCGTACGACGACGCCATCAAAGGCCAACGCCCGGGCGTGGTGGTGGTGCATGAATGGTGGGGACTAAACGACTACACCAAGCGCCGCGCCCGTGATCTGGCCGGCCTGGGCTACAGCGCGCTGGCCATCGACATGTATGGCGATGGCAAGAACACCGAACATCCCAAGGACGCCATGGCCTTCATGCAGACCGCATTGAAAGACAGCGCGGCGTCCAGCGCACGCTTCCAGGCCGGGCTCGATTTGCTGAAAAAACAGGCGCAAACCGACCCGAATAAAATCGCCGCCATCGGTTATTGCTTCGGCGGCGGCGTGGTACTGAACGCGGCGCGTCAGGGCGTGCCACTGGCCGGCGTGGTGAGTTTCCATGGTGCGCTGGCGACCAAGTCGCCCGCGACACCCGGTAGCGTGAAAGCGAAAATCCTGGTCGAGCATGGTTCGCTGGACAGCATGATCACCCCGGATAACGTCGCAGCCTTCAAGGCCGAGATGGACAAGGCCGGTGCCGACTACAAGTTCGTCAACCTCGAAGGGGCCAAGCACGGGTTCAGTAATCCTGAGGCGGATCGCCTGGGCCATGGCGAGCACGGTGGGCCGGACATCGGTTACAGCAAGGCTGCGGATGAACAGTCCTGGGCGGACATGCAGGCGTTCTTCAAGCAGATTTTTGGTTGAGCAGGTAGACCGTGGCGCTGCCTTCGCGAGCAAGCCCGCTCCCACATTGGATCTATTTCACACCGAAGATCCCCTGTGGGCGCGGGTTTGCTCGCGAATGGCCGCGCGCGATCTGAACCCTTGCACTACCCAGCGTCAATGCAACCCGGCAAAATGCCCGTCATGAATCCCGCCCCCGACCTACCCGTCTGCTGCACCCCGCTCGATGCCCATTGGCCGTTGCCGTTTGTGCTGCCCGATACGGTATTGCTGGGTACCCACTTCACGACCTCGCAACTGGCCAGCGATGACTTTCAACGCAGCGCCATCGAGGCACCCGCCAGCATCCAGCGCTCAGTCGCCAAGCGTCAGGCGGAGTTTCTGGCCGGACGGGTCTGCGCACGGGCGGCGTTGCAACAACTGGAAGGGCTGAGTTTCAGTCCGGCCATCGGCGAAGACCGGGCGCCCGTGTGGCCACCCCATATCACCGGCTCGATCACCCACAGCACCGGTCGGGCCGCGGCAATTGTCGCGAACAAAGTCCACTGGCGCGGATTGGGGATGGACCTGGAAAACCTGCTCAACCCTGAACGGGCTGAACGTCTGGCCGGAGAAATCCTCACCGGGCCTGAGTTGCAGCGCATGGCCGCGGGCAGTCGCGATCAATTGGCGATGCTAGTGACCCTGACCTTTTCGGTGAAAGAAAGCCTGTTCAAGGCGCTTTACCCCATCGTGCAGCAGCGCTTCTACTTCGAACACGCCGAAGTGTTGGAGTGGAGCGAGCGTGGTGAAGTGCGACTGCGGCTTCTAACCGACCTGTCCAGCGAATGGCGTAACGGCACCGAACTGGATGCGCAGTTTGGGGTGATGGATGGACAGTTGTTGAGTCTGGTCAGCATCAAGGCCTGAAGATTTTCGGCATCTGTAAGGGCCTCTTCGCGAGCAAGCCCGCTCCCACAGGGATCTTCGCCGTGACACATATCCAGTGTGGGAGCGGGCTTGCTCGCGAAAGCGGTGGCACATTCACCGAAAATCTCATCGCTTCTCCTGATTCCTCGGCCAGCTCAAACTGAAGCAAGCCCCACCCAAACTCTTGCTCTTGCTGATCAATGCGCGTCCGTCATGCCAATGGATGATTCGCCGCACGATGGACAACCCCAATCCATGCCCGCCGGAAGCGCGGGTACGGCTGTCATCGAGGCGCAGGAACGGGGTGAAGATTTTCTCCCATGCCGACTCCGGCACGCCCGGTCCGTCGTCCTCGACATCCACCCGACAGCGCTGCTGCCCCACCTGATAACTGACCGTCACCCTCGACGATGCGTGGCGCATGGCGTTGCTCACCAGGTTCTGCAACGCCCGGTGCAGGTAGCGCGGTTCGGCCTCGACCCAGGCATCGTCGCAATCGGCGGCCGACAGGCACAATCCGCGCTGAACCGTGACCTCGGCCCGCAACGGTGCCAGCTCCTCGATCACCTGATTGACCAGCGCATCGAGATCGATCCGCTGGAAATTCAGCGCCGGCGAGCCCTGTTCCAACCGCGCGTAGGTCAACATCTCGTCCACCAGCTTGTCGAGGTCCTCGATGTCGTGGTCCATGCCCTCACGGTATTTTTCCAGCGCTTGCGGGGTGGTGGCCGAGCCAATCATCTCCAGGCCAAACCGCAAGCGCGCCACCGGTGTGCGCAACTCGTGGGATACCGCACGCACCAACTCTCGCTGAATCGCCAATAACTGCTGCAAGTGCTCGGCCATCCCGTTGAACGCCGAGGCCAGGCGCCCTACCGAGTCCGCACCGCGCGCTGGCACGCGGGTTTCCAGGCTGCCCTTGGCAATGCGCGTGGCGGCCGCTTCCAGGCCGCGTAACCGGCGCTCCAATTGACGCACCAACAGATAAACGATCAAACCGATCAGGCTCAAACCGAGGGCCGCGATCAGCACCAGCCACTCCGGCGGATACGGATTCATCTGGTACAGCGGGCCGATTTCCAGCACCCACGGCGTACCGACCATGCCGGCAAATACCCGGATCGAATCGCCGCCCTTGCCCAGCGCCATCACCGTGTCGCCTTCGGAAACGCGGCGGCTCTGGTCTTCGTCCATGTCGGCTTCATCGACCGTGACCAGCCGCAGATCAAAGCCAAAGCCCTTCTCTTCCTTTATCTGCGCCAGTCGCCTGGGCTGCTCGGCCACCGGGACACGCACCAACTCGTCGGCCAGCAGGTAAATGGTCGCCCGGGCCAATTGCTCGCTGATCTGCTGCACCTCCCCCGTGAGCACCAGTTGCTCCTTGTCGCTGACCAACCGGTAAACCTTTGCCGCATGCGGACCGGTCTGTTCCACCAGTGCCTGGCTGCGCAGCACGCGGGTGCGCTGGGTGAGGTCGAGGTCGGTCTGGGCAAAGGTCTTCAGCGCCAGCGGAATGCCGAGCAGACGCTCCCACACCAATAAGGCACGGTGGCGCTCGGTCTCGTTCATCGGTTGCAAGTTGTCGGCCATCAGCGAGAACGTGCCGTGGGCCAGGCGTTCGCGGTACTGCTCGCTGCGCACCTGGTTGAGCATGTGCAAGGCCAGCACACCGAGCACTGCCACCAGAATCAGCGCCGCGCACATGCCGCCATAGATGCGCAGGAAGATCGAGTTCACAGGGACGGGTCTACGCAAGCTTCAGGTACGAACAGGTAACCTTTGCTGCGGATGGTCTTGATCAGCCGCGGATGTTCGGGGTCATCGCCGATCTTGGGGCGGATGCGCGAGATGCGCACGTCGATGGAACGGTCCTGGCCGTCATAGCCAATCCCACGCAACGCGGTGAAGATTTCTTCCCGGGATAAAATGCGCCCGGCATTGGCCACCAACAGCCACAGCAGGTCGAACTCGGCGCTGGTCAGCTCGATGCCGTTGTCGTGCAGCCAGGCTTCGCGCAACGCGTTGTCCACCACCAGCGGTCCGAACTGCAAGCGTCGTTGTTTCTCCGGGGCGACTTCAGGGGTTTCGCTGCGCCGCAGCAACGCCTGGATGCGCGCCAGCAGCAAGCGCGGGCGCACCGGTTTGCACACGTAATCGTCGGCGCCCAGGTCCAGGCCGAGGATCTGGTCGGTGTCGTCGGTGCGCGCGGTGAGCATCAGGATCGGGCCGTCATACTTGTCGCGGACCTTGCGGCAGATACTCAAGCCGTCTTCGCCGGGCAGCATCAGGTCGAGGATCACCAGGTCCGGCTTTTCATTAATGATGCGAGCCGCGGCCAGGGCGCCATTGCCCTCGATCGATACGCGCAGGCCATTGGCTTCCAGGTAGTCGCGGGTCAGTTCGGCCAGACGCTGGTCGTCCTCGACAATCAATACCTGCCAGGCTTCTTGCTCCACGGTGACCTCTACTTGCCAACAACACTGATAAGGAAGGATCCGCCCGTCTTTTTGTAATGATTGGGGAGGATAAGAATGCGTATGCACTGGCCGATTGTATAAACGTCGCTCGCCGAGAACACAAGCCGGCAAATGCGTTCGGACAAGCCGGTTTTTTGTGATAGGGTTCGCGCCCTTAAAAATCCGAATGACTGTTTTCAAGCGCTGAAAATCAGTGAAAAACGGTGCGCTCCAGCTAGGTCGCGGCCTACACGCCTGTTCCATCTTTCACACACAATTTACGCACAGGTTTATCCACAGGCAGTACGTTGCAACACCCTCCAAAACGCATTATCTTGTAGCACGGCGCCAAAAAAACCCTACATGTAGGGTTTTGCGCAAAAAACCAAACACAAACCAGACACCAATTTCAAGCGCTTTTATTGCCTCTGTCCGGTTGAACCAAACGTATTTTCGAAAGACCAAACCGCGCATGCGGATGGCTACTGTTTTTGAGCCCGAAACGGCGATAACGGTACGGGTGTTGCAGTCAATAACTGCCACCCAAAACGGAATTCGGTTTCAGGCCCAAGGCGTGACACCAAAGACTTCGGCATGGAAGCGGCACCTAATAGCCCCTTCCTGATCTGTCCCGAAGTTGGTATGCCCGGCGCTCGCCGGTTGTAGTGCTTCAGGACGGAACGGTGGGCACCGTGATGGTGCCCAAACAAACATAGAGAATGTGGAGACAACCCCCCATGCAAACCGACACAACTCGCGAGAACCCGCAGGGCACCTTGCCGCAGGCCGCTGATTCGACTTCGGATCTGTCCGCCACCGCGCCTGGCCAACTGCGCGTGATCAAGCGTAACGGCACTGTCGTTCCTTACACCGATGACAAGATCACCGTCGCTATCACCAAAGCGTTTCTCGCAGTTGAGGGTGGCACCGCAGCCGCCTCGTCGCGAATCCATGACACCGTTGCCCGCCTGACCGAACAAGTCACCGCGACCTTCAAGCGTCGCATGCCTTCGGGCGGCACTATCCATATCGAAGAAATCCAGGACCAGGTCGAACTGGCCCTGATGCGTGCCGGCGAGCAGAAAGTCGCACGCGACTACGTGATCTATCGCGATGCCCGCTCCAAGGAACGCGCCGTACGCGCACCGGCCGATGAAGCGGTACAGGCTCACCCGTCGATCCGTATCACCCGCGCCGACGGTACCTTTGCGCCGCTGGACATGGGTCGCCTGAACACCATCGTCACCGAAGCGTGCGAAGGCCTGGAAGAAGTCGACGGCGACCTGATCCAGCGCGAAACCCTGAAGAACCTGTACGACGGCGTGGCCCTGACCGACGTCAACACTGCCCTGGTGATGACCGCTCGTACCCTGGTAGAGCGTGAGCCGAACTACTCGTTCGTGACCGCTCGCCTGCTGATGGACACCCTGCGTGCCGAAGGCCTGAGCTTCCTGGAAGTAGCCGAAAGCGCGACCCACCACGAGATGGTCGACCTGTACGCCAAGGCCCTGCCTTCGTACATCGCCAAGGGTATCGAATTCGAATTGCTGAACCCGGTCCTGGCCACCTTCGACCTGGAAAAACTCGGCAAGGCGATCAACCACGAGCGCGACCAGCAGTTCACCTACCTGGGCCTGCAAACCCTGTATGACCGTTACTTCATCCACAAGGACGGTATCCGCTTCGAACTGCCGCAGATCTTCTTCATGCGCGTGGCCATGGGCCTGGCGATCGAAGAGAAGCAGAAAGAAGACCGTGCGATCGAGTTCTACAACCTGTTGTCGTCCTTCGACTACATGTCCTCGACCCCAACCCTGTTCAACGCCGGCACCCTGCGTCCACAGCTGTCGAGCTGCTACCTGACCACCGTGCCGGATGACCTGTCGGGCATCTACCACGCGATCCACGACAACGCCATGTTGTCGAAATTCGCTGGCGGCCTGGGCAACGACTGGACGCCGGTTCGTGCACTGGGTTCGTACATCAAGGGCACCAACGGCAAATCCCAGGGCGTTGTGCCGTTCCTGAAAGTAGTGAACGACACCGCCGTCGCCGTTAACCAGGGTGGCAAGCGCAAAGGCGCTGTCTGTGCCTACCTGGAAACCTGGCACATGGACATCGAAGAGTTCATCGAACTGCGCAAGAACACCGGTGATGATCGTCGTCGTACCCACGACATGAACACTGCCAACTGGATCCCTGACCTGTTCATGAAGCGCGTCTTCGATGACGGCCCGTGGACCCTGTTCTCGCCATCCGAAGTTCCGGACCTGCACGACCTGACCGGCAAGGCCTTCGAAGAGCGTTACGAGTACTACGAAGCCCTGTCCCAGTACCCGGGCAAGATCAAGCTGTTCAAGACCATCCAGGCCAAAGACCTGTGGCGCAAGATGCTGTCCATGCTGTTCGAAACCGGCCACCCTTGGCTGACGTTCAAAGACCCGTGCAACCTGCGCAGCCCGCAGCAGCACGTCGGCGTGGTCCACAGCTCGAACCTGTGCACCGAGATCACCTTGAACACCAACAAGGACGAGATCGCCGTTTGCAACCTGGGCTCGATCAACCTGCCGAACCACATCGTCAACGGCAAGCTGGACACCGCCAAGCTGGAACGCACCGTGAACACCGCCGTTCGCATGCTCGATAACGTTATCGACATCAACTACTACTCGGTGCCACAAGCGAAGAACTCCAACTTCAAGCACCGTCCGGTCGGCCTGGGCATCATGGGCTTCCAGGACGCTTTGTACCTGCAGCACATCCCTTACGGTTCCGACGCTGCCGTCGAGTTCGCCGACAAGTCCATGGAAGCGGTCAGCTACTACGCGATCCAGGCTTCCTGCGACCTGGCCGACGAGCGCGGCGCCTACGAGACGTTCCAGGGTTCGCTGTGGTCCAAGGGCATCCTGCCGCTGGATTCGCAACAGATCCTGATCGAACAGCGCGGCCAGAAGTACATCGACGTTGACCTGAACGAATCCCTGGACTGGGCACCGGTTCGTGCCCGTGTGCAGAAAGGCATTCGTAACTCCAACATCATGGCCATCGCACCGACCGCGACCATCGCCAACATCACCGGCGTATCGCAGTCGATCGAACCGACCTACCAGAACCTCTATGTGAAATCGAACCTATCGGGCGAATTCACCGTGATCAACCCGTACCTGGTTCGCGACCTGAAGGCTCGCGGCCTGTGGGACTCGGTCATGATCAACGACCTGAAGTACTACGACGGTTCCGTGCAGCAGATCGAGCGCATCCCGCAAGAACTCAAAGAGCTCTACGCGACTGCCTTCGAAGTGGACACCAAGTGGATCGTTGACGCGGCCAGCCGTCGTCAGAAGTGGATCGACCAGGCTCAGTCGCTGAACCTGTACATCGCCGGCGCTTCGGGCAAGAAGCTGGACGTGACCTACCGCATGGCTTGGTACCGTGGTCTGAAAACCACTTACTACCTCCGTGCCCTGGCCGCGACCAGCACCGAGAAGTCGACCATCAACACCGGCAAGCTGAACGCTGTTTCCAGCGGCGGCAACCACGGTGAAGATTCGGTCCTGGCGGCTCCGGCCGGTCCTGCTCCAGTGCCGAAGGCTTGCGCCATCGACGAGCCGGATTGCGAAGCCTGCCAATAAGCTGAACCGGTAGGCGCCGCAAGGCACTTACTCGAAACCCCCGATGAGTCTCTGGCTTGTCGGGGGTTTTCTTTTGCCTGGAGGAAAGTGGCGACTGGTCTGACGTCTTCGCGAGCAAGCCCGCTCCCACATTTAATCTGCTGTGAGCCCCCAACCTGTGAACACCGGAGATCCAATGTGGGAGCGGGCTTGCTCGCGAAGACGCCCTGACCGACAACGCAAATCCCAGCCACAAAAAAACCCCTCTTGCGAGGGGCTCCTTGTGCAGCGCTTTCAGCCAACCGTCATCAGGTCATCTGAATGATGGTCTGCATGATGGTGCTCTGGGTGGAGATGGTCTTGGCGTTCGCCTGGTAGTTGCTCTGCGCCTTGATCAGCTCGACCAGTTCGCTGGTCAGGTTGACGTTGGACTCTTCCAGGGCGTTGGAGTGGACTTCACCCAGGGTGCCGGTTTCCGGCGCATCGTAGCCCGGGATACCTGAGGCAAAGGTTTCTTTCCAGCTGGTGCCGCCTACTGGCTGCAAACCTTGTTCGTTGGTGAAGCTGGCGAGCGAGATCTGGCCAATGGCTTTGGTCTGGTTGTTGCTGAAGTTGGCCAGCATCACACCGGTGGTGTCGATGGTCAGGTTAGTAATCTGGCCTGTGGCGTAACCGTTCTGCGCAGGGATCGAACGCGCAGTGTCGGCGTTGTACTGGGTGGTGTTGGCCATGGAGATGGTCACGCCTGCCGGGTTGGCGGCGGCGCCGTTGGCTGTCCACACGCCATTGGTCACGGTGCCCGGAACCCAGCCCGTGATCAACAGATCAGGACTAATGATCGGCGCCGGTACGGCCGGAGTGCTGACCGAAACCAGCTTGCCCGACGTATCGAACGTCATGGTCGAAGCGACTGGAGGGGTTGCAACAGCTTTAGGGTCGCTACCGTCCGGGTTGCGACCATCGATCAAGGTGTAGGTGTCCCAGGTGTTCGGGCCAGTCTTGACCATGTATTGATCCATGGTGTGCTGGTTACCCTGACTGTCGAAAATCGGGGTGCTGAACTGCTTGGTGAAGGTGTCTTTGTTAGTCGGATCGAATTTGTTCGCGACCACAGTCTGGTCGATGACCAAAGCGGTGGAGTTCAGGTTGATCGTCGACGAAACGGTGCTGGTGGATTTCGGCGCCAGGTTCGATGTATCGATGCGCAGGTCGGTCAGAATGCCGTTGATGATTTTGCCATTGGCGTCCACACCGTAGCCTTGCAGACGTGCAGAGCCGTCGGAGCTGGTAACGAAACCGTCCTTGTCGACCTTGAACGTACCGGCACGGGTGTAGGACAGCGAGCCGTTGGTGTTCAGTACGAAGAAACCGGAGCCGTTGATGCCCATGTCCAGCACGTTGCCGGTGTTGCTGATGTCACCCTGAGTGAACTGCTGGGAAACGTTGGACAGACGCACACCGTTGCCGATGGTCTTGCTGCCCGTGCCCAACTTGGTCGCCGAGTAAACGTCTTCGAATTCCGCACGGGACGATTTGAAACCGGTGGTCGCGACGTTGGCGATGTTGTTGCCGGTCACGTCCAGTTGTTTGTTGGCTGCATAGAGACCGCTAAGGCCGATATTGAAAGACATATTCCACTCCTTTGTGCCGTGTTAGCCGGCTCTACATACCAATGGTTTGTACTTTGGACAGGGCGATGCTGCCCAGGCCTGCGAGGTTGAGCATTAACTCACCGCCGGTCTGGCTGATGGTCACGCTGCTGACCGTCGCTGGCAGGTTAGTGATCAACGCGGTCGCCTGACCGTCGTAGGTCGCTGTGGCGGCGAAGGTGTACGTTCCAGCCTTGGCCACTTCGCCGGCATCGTTCTTGCCGTCCCAGATGAAAGTGGCGTCGCCGGCTTTCTGGCTGCCCAGGTCGATGGTGCGAACGGTCTTGCCATCGGCGTCGGTGATCTTGATTTTGACCGGGTCTGCCGACGCGGGTACCACGACCGTCCCGGTGAGGCTCTTGGAGGTATCGACCACGGCTTTGTCGCCCGGCGCGATGACCGAACGCCCCACCAGCGAAGAAGCCTGCAAGGCCTGGGACGAGTTGTAGTTGCTGGCAATGCCGGTCACGGTGTCGTTGAGCGTGGTAATGCCTTCCAGACTACTGAACTGCGCCAACTGGGCGACGAACTCGCCGTTGTCCTGCGGTTCCAGCGGGTTCTGGTTTTTCAGCTGGGTCACCAGCAACTGCAGGAACGCGTCCTTGCCCAGGGCATTTTTGCCGGTGGCGCTGTTGGCTGCCGACGCAATGCCATCGGCACTGGTGTTGGTCTTGATCGAGGAGTTGGCCAGGATGTCTTTGAGGCTCAGGCCACTGGTGGTATCGGTAACACTCATCTGAGTCGCCCCTTATCACTGACCGAGGGTCAGGACCTTCTGCATCATGGTTTTGGCGGTGTTCATCATTTCGGCGTTGGTCTGGAACGAACGGCTCGCGGAAATCATGTCGGCCATTTCTTCCACTACGTTGACGTTCGGGTAGTAGACGTAGCCCTTGGCGTCGGCAGCCGGATGGTTCGGCTCATAGCGTGCATCAAGGTTGCTCTGGTCTTCGACCACGCCCAGCACTTGCACGCCTTGACCGGCCGCGTCCTGGTTCTGGAACAGCGAATCGCTGCCGCCGCTCTGGCCGCCCTGGAACATGGTGGCGAACACCGGATGGCGCGCGCGATAGGTCTGGTCGATGCTCGACGAGACGGTCTCGGCGTTGGCGATGTTACTGGCGACGGTGTTCAGGCGAGTGGTCTGGGCACTCATGCCGCTACCGGCAATGTTGAAAACGCTGGCAAGGGACATGACTTACTCTCCGCGCAGGGCTGATACCAGCCCTTTGAATTTGCTGTTGAGCAGGGTGAAGCTGGCCTGGAAGTTGACCGCGTTTTCCGCGTAACTCGACTGTTCCAGTTGGGCGTCCACGGTGTTCTGGTCGATCGACGGCTGCATCGGCGTGCGATACATCAGCGACTCGTCGCCATTTCCCAGGCCTTCAGCTTCGATGTGACGGCTGTTGGTCTTGTTCAGGGCGAACGTGCCGTTCTTGGTTTTCTCGCTCTGCTCGGCGAGCACTTTCGAGAAGTCCAGATCCCGAGCCTTGTAGTTCGGGGTGTCGGCGTTGGCGATGTTGTTGGCCAGGACTTCGGCACGCTGAGCGCGGAAGCCCAGGGCTTGTTCGTGGATACCGAGCGCTTTATCGAAGCTGATGCTCATGTCGGGAAACCTTCGGGTGACCTGATTTTTCGTACGATGAACATAGCAAGCGTCGTGCCAATATAAAAAAGCCCGTAAACCGGGGCTTTGCGGGCAGTGGCAACGCGGCAATGCCAGAAAAGCGGCAACCGGTTTCCGCCGTCTGCCGCTTTTCTGCCGCTTGTGATGCCGAAAAATCGGCAAAAAAAAACGGGAGCCCCTGAGGACTCCCGTTTTTTGATGCCGCCAACGAATCACTTCGCCTGGTAAATGATCCCCGGGCTGCACTGGACCATCTGGTAATGATCCGGCAAACCGTTCAACGCTTCGGAAGCGCCGAGGAACAGGTAACCACCACGCTTGAGCGTGCCATGGATGCGCAACAGGATGTCTTTCTTCACCTCGGCGGAGAAGTAGATCAGCACGTTGCGGCAGAACACGATGTCGAACTTGCCGAGGCTCGCGTAGCTGTCCAGCAGGTTGAACGAGCGAAACTCCACCCGGCTCTTGATCGGCGCCTTGATTGCCCATCGCCCCGGCCCTTTCGGGTCGAAGTAACGCTGCAGACGCTCGGGCGACAGACCACGGCCGATGGCCAGGCTGTCGTACTCGCCGGTCTTGCAGTTGGTCAGCATGGTGCCGGACAGGTCGGTGGCAACGATCTGCACCCCCATCTTCAACTGGCCCATGTTGACCCGCTCGAACTCATCGATCGACATCGACAGCGAATACGGTTCCTGACCCGACGAGCACGCCGCCGACCAGATGCGCAGACGCTGACCGGGGGCAGCCTTGATCGCTTCGGGCAGCACCTTGTTCTTCAAGACTTCAAACGGATAGGTGTCACGAAACCACAAGGTTTCGTTGGTGGTCATCGCATCCACCACCATTTCGCGCAAACCGCTGCGCGGCTGGGTCTGGATGCGCTGGACCAGCTCACCCAGGGACTTGATGCCCTGCTGTTCCATCAGTTTGTTGAGACGGCTCGAGACCAGGTACTGCTTGTTTTCACCGAGCAAAATGCCACAGGCTTTTTCCAGGAACACCCGGAACTGTTCGAAATCCAAATTACCCGTAGACAAAGATGCCGCCTCTTAAATCGTGTTAACCACCAGGGGCAGAAGGCCCCTAGCTGATATCTGCTGCCTTGATCCGGTCGACTACCCGGGATGCCAGGTCATCAGGACGGAATTTGGCCAGGAAGTCATCGGCACCGACCTTCTTGACCATCGCCTGATTGAACACACCCGACAACGAAGTATGCAGGATGATATGAAGCTTTTGCATGCGCGGGTCGTTGCGGATCTCGGCCGTGAGGGTGTACCCGTCCATTTCCGGCATCTCGATGTCGGAAATCATCATCAGGAACTCTTCCTCCGGCTTCTTGCCTTCGTCGACCAGTTTGCGCAGGTAATCCAGCGCTTGCCGACCGTCGTTCAACGCAACCACTTCGACACCGACCGTTTGCAGGCAACGCGTGACTTGCTTGCGCGCCACCGACGAGTCATCGACCGTCAGCACTCGCAGGGACAGCGCCTTGTGCTGGGTTTCGACATCCACCACGCCGACGGAGATCGCTTCCGGTGTCGGTGCCACCTCGGCCAATACTTTCTCGACGTCGATGATTTCGACTAACTGATTGTCGACCCGAGTCACAGCCGTCAGGTAATGATCGCGTCCCGTGCCCTTGGGTGGCGGATGAATCTCCTCCCAGTTCATGTTGACGATGCGTTCCACCGAGCGCACCAGGAAACCCTGGGTCTTGGTGTTGTACTCCGTGATGATCACGAACGGGTTGTTCTTGTCTTTCAAGGCACCGGAGCCGGTCGCCATTGCCAGATCAAGAATCGGAATGGTCGCCCCCCGGATATTCGCCACACCGCACACAACAGGACTGGACTTGGGCATCAGGGTCAGCTTGGGGCATTGCAGCACCTCCCGAACCTTGAACACGTTGATCCCATACAGCTGCTGGCCGTCGAGACGGAACAACAACAGCTCAAGGCGATTCTGCCCAACCAGTTGCGTGCGCTGGTTTACCGCATCCATTACACCAGCCATGCACAGACTCCTACACCAACGCTTAAGTGTGTTGCGACGCGCATTCATCACGAAACGGCACGGCGCTTGCTTTTTAACTCTTATGAACACAGAACCGACATTTTTCCGACGCCTGACATCAAACTTGCGCAAATTGCTTTGCGTGATGTCGGCCGTTTGCCTGTTCAACGCTGGCAGCCCTGCCCTTGCTGACGCGGTTACCTTGCCTGACATGCTTATCGGCGTCACTCAGGGCTTTCTTGAATTCACCGTAGAAGACTATTTGGCGACCAGTCAAACGGAAGGCCGTTATGAAATCCAGGTCAACCAGCTCGATCCGCGCCTGCGCATGCCGATGTGCGACAAGGAATTGACAGCGACCCTCGAGAGTCCGGCCAAGCCCATGGGCCGGGTCACGGTGAAGGTTCGCTGCGAAGGCACCTCCCCCTGGACCGTGTTCGTACCCGCTCAAGTGCGGCTGTTTCGCGACATCGTGACGACCACCCGGCCGCTGCGCCGCGCCGACATTGTCGAGCCCGAGGACGTGACCCTGCGCGAGCGCGACATCGGCCTGATCAACCAGGGTTACCTGACTTCCGTCGACCAGGCGATCGGGCAGAAACTTACCCGACCAATGGTCGCCGACCAGGTCGTGACCTTGGTGCACATGGAACAGGCAGAAGTAGTCAGCAAGGGTGATCAGGTAGTGATTACCGCCCGCAGTGGTACGCTCAGTGTGCGTATGCCGGGCGAAGCGCTGTCCAATGGCGGGTTGCGCGAACAGATTCGGGTCAAAAACCTTAACTCCCAGCGGGTCATCAAGGCGCAAGTCATTGCGCCGGGCCAGGTGGAAGTGGCTATGTAGAAACCTCTATTGGCGAAAATATGGCGCCCCGCTCGACTGTTCCCTAAACTGTGCCCCATGCAGGGCAAGCGCTGACGCGCGCAAGCTCATTGATAAATGGGCCTAAAGTTTTTCAGGGTATGGCCGAAAACATGGCAAGCGTCCAAATACCCAGAGGTTTTTTATCATGGTCATCGATTTCAGCCGTTTGAACAGCTCCTCGTCACTTACGGGCAGTACACGTACCAGCGTTGCCAAGGAAACCGCCGAAGCCGGCAAATCCGCGCCGCTGAATACCCCGGCCGAACAGGCCAGTACCGTCAAAAGCGGGGAATCGGTACACCTCAGCAATGAGGCTCAGCAGTTGCAGAAGGTCACTGACAAGCTGCGCGATCAGCCTGCCGTCGACAAAGCCCGCGTGGCCGAGTTGAAAGCAGCGATTGCCGATGGCAGCTATAAAGTCGACAGCAACCGTGTAGCCAGCAAACTGCTCAACTTCGAAGCCCAGCGCTAGGCCACCACGGCCTGCGCCAGGCTTTTGGACGCTTAAAACCCAAGGCCAGCCATGCACGACACTAATTTACTGCAACTGATCACCGACGACTTTGCTCCAGCGCAACAACTGCTGGAGTTACTGCAAACCGAATCCCTCGCCTTGCACGGTCGCGACATGCCACTGCTCGAAGAGATTCTGGCGCAGAAACAGGCATTGATCATTCTGCTCGAACAGCATGGCCGCAAGCGCAGTGAAGTCCTCGCCAGCCTCAATCTGCCAACCAATCGCAACGGTCTGGAGCAACTGGCCAGTCATTCGAGCATTGGCGAAGAGTTGCTGGCGCAGAGCGATGTGCTGAATGACCTCCTGGCTCAATGCCAGAACGCCAATATCAATAATGGCCAGTCCATCCTGGCCCAGCAGGCCGCCACGGCCAATCAGCTGAAAATCCTCACCGGCGGAGAACCGCCAGCGCTTTACGATGCCCGCGGGTCAACCTCCAGGCTAGCGAAGCCGCGTCCGCTCAGTCAGGCTTGAACCTGTCCGTGAGCACACTCTTTCAAGACGCGTCACATGCTGGCAGTATGCTGGCTTATTGCAGTCATATTTTGTCTGGAGAAGGATGAACCGTGTTCAATGCCTTAAACGCGGATGATGCTCCGCAACCACCCAAGGTGCTATCCACGCCAATGGAGATTGCTGGCACTCTGCGACAGCTGCAAGAAAGCCATGACCCGCTGATCATTACGTTCCACGAACGGAATCAACGCTTCCAGACCTATCTGGTAGACATCGACCGTGAAGGCAACATGATTGCCCTGGACGAGATGGTGCCCCGCGACGGCGAACGCTATCTGCTGGCAGGCGAGTCGTTTCGGATCGAAGGCTTCCACGACGGCGTGCGCATTGCCTGGGATAGTAACGGGCCCCTGACCATCGACGAGTCGGGCGACGCCCGCTGCTATCATGGAACGTTGCCCGACGAGGTGGTTTACCACCAGCGCCGCAATGCCTTCCGCGCAGCGTTGAAGCTGGCGCAATTGGTCAATGTCGAACTGGGGGGTGAAAAACTCAAGTTCCCGATCAATGGCAAATTGCTGGACATTTCCGCCACCGGTTGCAAATTGCGCTTTGAAGGCGACATCACAGGCAGCCTGCAGCTGGGCCAGGTCTACGACCGCTTCGTCGCCGCCCTGCCCTTCGGCAACATGACGGCACCGGTCGAACTGCGTTACCTGCATTTCGAAGAAAGAATCTCCACCACCTTTGCCGGTATTCGCTTCCATAACATGAGCGGGCAGGTACAGCGCCAGGTCGAGCGATTTGTCTATCAGCTTCAGCGCGAAGCGCGGCGCTTCGACAAAGACGACATGTAATACGATGCGTCAATAAAAAACGGGCAGTCCCTTGCGGTGACTGCCCGTTTTTTTATGCGTTGGTTTTAAGGCCTGGCCTCGGTAAAACTTTGCTCGCGCCCCGAATCAGGATCATCGGGAGGCGTGTCGGTATCGGTGTCGGCCTCAGGTTCCGGTTCAGGGTCCGGCTCTGGGTTGACCGGGTTGTGCATCTGCTCCTGCACCACTTGCTCATCGACCCGCGGATCAAGGCAAGCCACCAGCGGCGAACTCGACATGCTGTCCGGCATGGCGACGTGATGCAGCGGAGCATCGTCCACCTGATGCAGGTTGGTGACCGCTTTCGGTCGAATCCGCCACACCAGCACCAACGCGAAGAAACTGAAGAAGGCGTAAAGCATCTGACTGCCAAACAGCTTCATCAGTACCCCGGCCACCAACGGCCCAATACTGGCGCCAACGCCGTAGGTCACCAGCAACATGGCTGTCAGTGACACCCGGCGATCGCCCTCGACGTGGTCGTTGGAAAACGCCACCGCCAGCGGGTACAGGCAAAACTGCACCAACGAGCAAAGGAACCCGGCGACGAACAGCACCTCCAGCGGCACTTGCTTGATGATCGCCAGTGGCAATGCAGCCAGCGCCAGGCTGAATGCAAAACAGCGGATCAACAGCGCCCGGTCATAACGATCGGACAGCCAACCCAGCGGCCACTGCACCACCAGGCCGGCGAAAATGCAGCTACCCATGAACAGACCGACTTGCTCCGTGGACAAGCCTTGCTGCGAGGCATACAGCGGCGCCAGACCGTAGAACGAACCGACGATCAGCCCCGCCCCCAGCACCGTGCTCAACGATTGCGGCACGCGCTTGATAAAGAACCTCGGCTCCATCGGCGCGGGGTGCAACGCCGCCGGGTGAATCCGTTGAGTCAGGGCCACCGGCACCAGACACAGCGCAAAGCACAGGGCGACCAACATCAACAGTTCCAGGCCCAGCGCCGGGTGCATGACCAGAATCAGCTGACCCAACACCAGCCCCAGGTAGGAGGCGATCATGTAGCCGCTGAAAACGATGCCCCGTTGCTTGGCTTCCGCCTGCTCGTTGAGCCAGCTTTCGATGACCATGTACTGGCACATCATGCCAAGGCCGACGATGACCCGCAGGAACAGCCAGGCGGGCAGCCAGTCCACCAGCCCATGGCCGAGCACCGCCGCGCCGACAATCCCGGCGCAGGCCGAATAGGCTCGAATATGCCCAACCCGGGCAATCAGCCGATGGCCGATCTTGCCACCCAGCACCAGGCCGAAATAGTTGGCCGCCATCAACGCACCCACCCACAGGCTGTCGACATTGTCGGCGGCCAGGCGCAGGCCCAGGTAAGTACTCAGCAAGCCGGAGCCGATCAACATCATCAGCGAGGCGAAATAAAGCGCTCGAAAGGGTTTCCAGATTTGGCGCATCGGCGTTCCGAGCGGCTCCTTGCAGTGAGAAACGGGCTATCCGAAAAGATAGCCCGATGTCGACGGTTCGTCAGGCCTGGGCTGCTAGAACACGCCGCTCCCAGGGAGTAATTTCATCAAAGAAGCTGGTCAACTCCATGGTCTTCGAAGCGACGTAGCCTTCGATGAATTCCTTGCCGAACAGTTCCTTCGCCAATTGGCTACGTTTCAGACGCTCAAGAGCGGCATGCAAGGTACACGGCAATGAAAGTTTATCCGGCACGTCGAACTCACCCTGGATCGGCTCGCTCGGCTCCAGTTTGTGTTCAATGCCATACAACCCGGCCGCCAGGCTCGCGGCGATCGCCAGATACGGGTTGGCATCGGCTCCCGGCAAACGGTTCTCGACCCGACGAGCGACCGGCGAACTGGCCGGAATGCGCAAACCGGCCGCACGGTTGTCGTGGGACCAGCAGGCATTATTCGGCGATGCGAAGGGATGGCACAAGCGCTGATAGGAGTTCACGTTCGGCGCGAACAGCGCGGTGAAGTCCGCCATGCCGGCCTGTTGACCACCAATGAAATGACGGAAGATCGCGGTCGGCTCACCGGCCTTGTCGCTGAACACGTTACGCCCGCTGCCGATCTCGACGAGGCTCTGGTGAATATGCATCGAACTGCCCGGCGTATGCGCCAGTGGCTTGGCCATGCACACCACGGTCAGCCCGTGTTTGAGCGCGACTTCTTTAAGCAGGTGCTTGAACAGGAACGTCTGGTCGGCCAGCAGCAGCGGATCGCCATGCAGCAGGTTGATCTCGAACTGGCTGACGCCCATCTCGTGCATGAAGGTATCGCGCGGCAAACCCAGGGCCGCCATGCATTCGTAGACTTCACTGAAAAACGGCCGCAGACCGTTATTGGAACTGACGCTGAACGCCGAATGACCGTCCTCGCGACGCCCGTCCAGGCCCACCGGCGGCTGGAAGGGTTGAGTCGGGTCGGAGTTCGGCGCGAAGACAAAGAACTCCAGCTCGGTCGCCACCACGGGTGCCAGGCCCTGGGCCGCATAACGCGCGATGACGGCTTTGAGCTGGCCACGGGTCGACAGGCTTGAGCTTTCACCGGTCAGCTCATCGGCATCGCAAATGGCGAAGGCTCGTGGCTGCTTGCTCCAGGGCAAGCGGTGGATCTGCGCAGGATCGGGAATCAATGCCAGATCGCCATCGTCACTGCCGTAAAAGCGTGCTGGCGGATATCCGCCCATGATGCATTGCAACAGCACGCCCCGCGCCATCTGCAAGCGCCGCCCTTCGAGAAAACCCTCGGAGGTCATGACCTTGCCACGGGGTACGCCATTCAAGTCCGGCGTGACACATTCAATCTCATCAATGCCCGTCAATCGCTGCGCGAGTGAACGATGGCCATCGGTTGTCATGACGCAATCCTTGTTGTTGTGCGAGCCGCGAACGGCGACCCGTACAAAATAGGCTCCGCCTGTTCGGAATATCAAGCAGCGGCCAACAAAAAGAACGTCAGGGCAGGTAAAGGCTGAACACGCCGCCGCCTAATGGGCCGCCATTGCTGATTTCGGTGCGGCCACCCACACCATTGCGTTGATGCAGCGCGGCGATGCGTCCGGCAAAGTACAGGCCCAGCCCGGTGCTGCCACTGCTGTGATTGATGCCCTGCACGTAATCGGCCTGACGCTCGATCATCTCGGGCGGGTAACCCTCGCCATCGTCGTTGATGGTCAGCACCAGTTGCCCGGCATCATCGCTGACACTGATCAACACTGCGTGGCGGGCGTAGCGAATGGCGTTGTTGATGCTGTTGGCCAGCACCGAAGCAATCAGCTCCCGGTCGAAGAAACCCAAGGGGCTCAGCGGGTCCACTTCATAGCTCGCCATGATGCCGCGGCTGGCGAACACGTCCTGGTGGCAGGCCAGTTGCGCTTCGATGAAATCATCCAATTCATGGTAGGCCGGCTGCAACGGCATCTGATTGACGCCGAGTTTGTACAACCCCAGCAACTGCACCAGCATGCCGTTGAGGTGGGCGAACTCGAAGTCGATCAAACCCTGCTCCGGGGTCTGCCGCGCAGGGTCGGGCAAACGCGCCAACCATTGACTGTGGGCCTGCATCAGCATGGCCAGGGAGTTCTTCATGTCGTGCACGGTGGAAGCAATAACCGTGGAAAAATCCAGTGCCGGGTTGTCTTGGCTCATCCGCCGAATGCCTTGATTTTCAGTTTTTGATAACGCGCGTATCGCGCGTCTGTGTCGGGCATCAGACCGACCATTTTCAGGCAAGCCCGACATTCCTCCAGTTCCGCCGACGGCACACTGGTATCGGTGCCGTGCAGCAGCGACTGCGCCAGGTTCAGGGCGATACTGATGTTCTTCGCTTGCAGCGCCAGGGCTTTGCGGAACACATCCCGGGCTTCCACCAGGTTGCCGGTCTTGTACACCCGCACACCTTGACGGTTGAGGTCAGCCGCCGCGTTGCTGGAATTGAGGATCGTCGGGTCATCAGTCAGCTTGGCGATGCCCTGCATGACCACCGGGTCGTCGCCGTAGATTTCCGCGCAATTTTTCAGCATCGAGGCACCAGCGCCGGCCTGCCCGAGCATCTGCAGTTGCTTGGCCACCAGCAGCGCCGCTTCGGCGCTCATGAACTGCTCCATGCCATCGAGGCGCATCATCGCTTGCTCGGTGAGCTTCTCGGCGGTTTCGGCATCGTTGAGCAACAGACTGGTGGCCTTCATCAGCCGCGCGCGAATCTGCAAGCCTGGATCGGTCGGGTTCTCCTTGGCTACCGCACTCAGTGTCGTGTTGATTTCCAGTCGAGTCCGGGTATCCAGCCCCTTCTCACTGCCTTTACTGATCAAGGCGTGGGCCAGGCCGAGGTTGCTTTCAGCGTCCTTGAAACGTGACTGGGCACCTTGGGTCACCGCCTGCCGATAGGCTTTGGAGGCGGTGTCAAAATCTTCGTTGGCCATCGCCAACTTACCCAGCAGCGCTTGCCGGCGCACGGCCAATGGCGACAAGCGAATCGCCTCTTCCAATATATTCTGCGCCGCCTTGGTGTCCCCTTCGGCCACCAGCACATCAGCCATGCCGTCGTAGAGTGCCGGCATCAACGGGAACACTTTCAGGGCTTTTTCGTAGACGCCTTTGGCCTGAGCGACCTGGCCACGCTTGAACAGCAACTTGCCCAGCCCGGAAAACGCCCACGGCAACGGTCGATCGGCAATGATGCTGTCGTAGAGTCGCTCCAGCGCCTCGTTCTGATTGAGGTCGCGCAGGGCATCGGCGCGGTAGCGCAGGCACAACGGCGAGTAGCGGATGTCTTGCTTGCACAGGGCGATGCAGGCATTGAGCACTTCAACCGGTTTGCCCCGGTCGAGGGCCTGCAGGATCGGCTTGAGCAAGGTCTTGCGCTGCTCCAGCCGCTCCAGGCGCTGGGCCAGGCCGGAACGGTTGAAGGGTTTGGTCAGGTACGCATCGGGCTCGTGCTCCAGGGCGCTGAGCACCATGGCCTGGCTCGTCTCGGCGGTGACCATGACAAACACCGCCTCATGGCTGATCAGCTTCTCGATCATCAAGTCTTCGAGCACCTGCTGACCGTTCTTCTTGCCATCGCCCAGGTGGAAATCCTGCAGGATGAAATCGTAGGCCTTCTGCGAACACATGCGCAGCGCCTGTTCACCGGTGTCAGCGGTATCGACGTCCTTGACGCCCAACTCGCGCAGCATGGACCGGACGGAACTGCGGAAATCCGAGAAATCATCGACGATCAGAAAACGCTTTTGGTGATACGACAGCATCGAGGATTTCCAGGCAATTTAAGAAGACCGTTCGGGTTATCGGCCAGTAGTGACGTTCCCTTGAAGGCATGGGAGCGCAAATGTGCATCTGGCGGTCAAAGAAATCATGGACCCCTTGGCAGCGAGCTAAATATTTGAAGGCGTTATTGAAAAACGGGATTATCCTGATCCATTGCAGGTACACACCAACCGGTTAACTCAAGGCGCCGAGCCCTCCGTTCGTCGCCAAAGGCAGTAGTTATGACCACCCTACCCCCGCACTCGACCATTGCTCCCACGCGAAAGACCCAGAGCCCCAGTACCCTGGACTTTCCGGTGGTCGGCATCGGCGCGTCGGCGGGAGGGTTGCAAGCCATCAAGCTGTTCTTTGAAAACATGCCCCAGGACAACGGCATGGCGTTTGTGATCATTCTTCATCTGTCGCCGGATCACGAAAGCATCGCAGACAAGATCATCCAGGAATCGACCAAGATGCCGGTCCTGCAGGTCACCGAAACGGTGCCCATCGAGAAAAACCGGGTGTACGTGATTTCACCGGCGCAACAGCTGACGATGAATGACGGTTTTCTTGAAGTCAGCAATTCCGACCCGCATCAGGGTCGCCATGCCTCCATCGATCTGTTCTTCCGCAACCTGGCCGACGTGCACCGCGAGCGCGCCTTCTGCCTGGTGCTGTCGGGCACTGGCTCGGACGGTGCGGTCGGTTTGTCTCGGATAAAGGAACAGGGTGGCATCACCCTGGCCCAGGCACCGGAGGACGCCGAGTTTGACGGCATGCCGAGCGCGGCCATCGAAACCCGCATGGTCGATCTGGTGTTACCGGTCGTAGAAATGCCGCAAAAGCTGCTGGAACTGTGGCGCAACTCCCAGGAAATCAGCTTGCCCACCGCCAACGATCCGGAACTGCAAACCATTGCCGCGGTGTCCGAGCGCGAAGCGGTATTTGCCGAGCAACTGCTGCACGACGTCCTGATCCTGTTGCGCACGGGTACCGGCCATGACTTCAAACACTACAAACGCGCCACCGTATTGCGCCGGATCGAACGCCGGATGCAGGTCACGGCCCAGCCGGATCTGCGCGCCTACTACCAGTATCTGCAAAGCAACCCCGAAGAAACCAAGGCGCTGCTGGGGGACATGCTGATCGGTGTGACCAACTTCTTCCGCGACCGCGAAGCCTTCGAAGCCCTGGAACGGGACGTCATTCCGCAACTGGTCAGTGCCGCCGTGTCGGCCTATCCAGAAAAAGAAGAAATCCGCGTCTGGTCTGCCGGCTGCTCCACGGGCGAAGAAGCCTACAGCCTGGCGATGCTGCTCAACGACCAACTGCAACTGGACGCCAGCATGGCGTCGATGCAACTGTTCGCCACCGATATCGACGAGCGCGCCATCAGCGTCGGCCGGTCCGGTTTGTATCCGCAAGCGATCATCACCGACGTACCGCCAACGCGACTGCGGCACTACTTCATCAAGGAAGACGATCACTATCGGATTCGCAAGGAAATCCGCGACAAGGTGCTGTTCGCCAAACACAGCCTGTTGTCCGACCCGCCCTTCTCGCAAATTGACCTGATTGTTTGCCGCAACCTGCTGATCTATCTGGATCGCGAAGTGCAGCGCGAAATCCTGCAGATGTTCCACTTCGCCCTGCGCCCTGGCGGCTTCCTGTTTCTTGGCTCTTCCGAGAGCGCGGATGCCTGCCACGAACTGTTCGCTCCAGTGGATAAGCGCCACCGGATATTCCGCGCCAAGACCGGCACCACCACCAGCCGGCGTACGCCGACCATGCCGCGCGGCGGTTATGTGCGCAGCAATGTTTCGCGCGAGGCCCCGCAAAACAGCGTGCAGCGCAAACTGTCATTTGCCGACATCCATCAACGCGCCCTCGAACAGTCTGCACCACCCAGCGTGATTGTCGATGCCAACGCCGACATCCTGCACATGAGTGAAAGTGCCGGGCGTTTCCTGCGGCATGTCGGCGGTGAATTGTCGCGCAACCTGCTGACGCTGATTCTTCCGCAATTGCGCCTGGAAATTCGCACGACACTGTTCCAGGTCCAGCAGATCGGGTCGTCGGTCAAGTCTCGCGAAGTACCGATCAAACGCGGAGAGCGACGCTACCTGATTGATCTGGTGGCCCATCCTTACAAGGATGAAGAGTCGGATGGCGAATACGTACTGGTGATTTTCGAGGAGGTTGAGGTCGACCCTTCAGAGCAGGCGGCCACCACCGTGCTACAGACCGAAAACCAGGTGCTGTCCAACCTGGAGCGCGAACTGCAACGCACCAAGCTGCACTTGCAGGACACCATCGAACAATCGGAAGTCTCCAGCGAAGAGCTCAAGGCTTCCAACGAAGAAATGCAGGCGATCAACGAAGAACTGCGCTCGGCCACCGAAGAACTGGAAACCAGCAAGGAAGAACTGCAGTCGATCAACGAAGAGTTGCTGACGGTCAACTTCGAGTTGAAATCCAAGGTCGAAGAAACCGACAAGATCAATGACTACCTGACCAACCTAATCGCCTCCACCGACATCGCCACGGTGTTTGTCGACCGCAGCATGCGCATCAAGTGGTTCACCCCACGCGCCACCGACATCTTCAGCATGTTGCCCGTGGATACCGGCCGCTCCTTGCTCGACATCACCCATCGCCTGGATTACGACAACCTGGCGGGTGACGCGGCGCTGGTGTTCGAATCGCTGAACATGATCGAGCGCGAAGTCAGCAGCACCGACAACCGCTGGTACATCGCCCGCCTACTGCCCTATCGCTCCAGCGAAGACCACATCGACGGCACCGTGCTGACGTTCATCGACATCACCAAACGTCGTGCGGCCGAAGAAGAACTGCGCCTGGGCGAAGAACGCATGCGCCTGGTGGCGGAAAGCACCCGCGACTACGCGATCATCACGCTCGATGAACTGGGCGTGATCACCAGCTGGAACAAAGGTGCCGAGTTGATCTTCGGCTACAGCAAGGCCCAGGCCGAAAGTGCTTATTACGACTTCATTTTCTCGCCTGAGGATCGTGCCAGCGGTGTGCCTGAAAACGAACTGCTGGCAGCACGCACCCATGGCCGCGCCGAAGATGAGCGCTGGCATCTGCGCAAGGACGGCAGCCGCTTCTTTTGCAGCGGCGAAGTGACCTTGCTCCGTGGCGACAATCTTCAAGGCTACGTGAAAATCGCCCGGGACCTGACCGGCCATAAACGCCAGCATGAAGAGCAGAGCCTGCAACTGGCCGAGACCCGCAATACCAATTACCTCAAGGATGAGTTCTTCGCGGTCATGTCCCACGAACTCAAGCATCCGCTGAACCTGATCCAGCTCAATGCGGAACTGCTGCGGCGCCTGCCCATGACCAAATCCGCAGCGCCGGCAGCCAAGGCTGTCAACACGATCTGCGACGCCGTCAACAGTCAGGCTCGCATCATCGATGACCTGCTGGATGTCGCGCGAATCCGCACCGGCAAGCTCAAGCTGAAACCGGTCGCCGTGGATCTGATCGGCGTGATGCGCGATATCCACACCGTCGTACTCAGCGATCAACACGACGTGACGGTTGAATTGCTGGTGCCTGGCGACACGCTGATGATCTATGCCGACCCGACGCGCCTTGAGCAAATCATCTGGAACCTGGTCAATAACGCACTGAAATTCACGCCACCCAAGGGCCGCGTGCAACTGATCATCAGCCAGGCCGGAAACATGGCGAGGCTGGACATCAAAGACAACGGTGCCGGCATCGCGCCCGAGAACCTCGAGCATGTGTTCGACCTGTTTGGCCAGGCTGAAAAACAGCACGCCACTCACAACCGTGAAGGTCTGGGAATTGGCTTGTCACTGGTGCGCCAGTTGACCGAGGCGCAACGGGGCACGGTCGAGGTGAGTTCTGCCGGGGTGGGAACGGGCTGTACGTTCACGGTGTATTTGCCACTGGCCAAAACCAAGGGCGAGGTTCAATCCGCGGGTCAGATCGACGAAGCCTCTGGAAGATTGAGCGGCTTGACAATCCTGCTGGTCGACGACTCCGCCGACGTGCTGGAAACCTTGAAAATGCTGCTGGAGATGGAGGACGCGCACGTGGTGGCGTTCGACCGTCCGGTGGCTGCCTTGGATGCCGCAAAAAGCACGCGGTTCGACCTGATCATTTCGGACCTGGGCATGCCGGTCATGAACGGTCACGAGTTGATGAGCGCATTGCGTCAGCTACCGCACGTCAAAGATGTCCCGGCCATCGCGCTGACCGGTTATGGCGCCCATAGCGACATTCAAAAATCGCGGCAATCAGGCTTTGATCAGCATATTGGAAAGCCGGTTTCCTACGATGATTTGATCGAGACCATCGAGGCCCTACGGCGCACGCAGAGCTGAGACAGCGTCAGCACAGATAGGCACGTTGCACGCTGGCTCGCCGATCAATTGCCTGCCTCAGACGATCCTTGTGGTCTGTCCAGGCCTTGGGATCGACTTTGGTTGAGCGCATCAGAGCGAGCATGGCCGCCTTGGCGGCCTGGTACTCCGCCCAAGCGTCTTCAGTCCTGAGTTTCAACGACTCGCGCTCAGTCATTTCCATCCGTCGCAGCGCCAGCACCGACTCATCGGTGATGACCGTACTCAAGGTCAATTGCACCCGATGTGGCGCAACGAACGTCTGACTATCCGCCACAACCTCCCTCGCCCTCTGAGCTCCCCACTTCAACGCCATGCAGTAATGCTCACCGACATGCCGGTCATGAAACTCCTCGCAAATCGCCCAGCCATCCGTCCCGTAAACACCCACAAATACCTGGGTAACGCCCTCCTGACTGACACGCGTCTGAACGTCGATCTGTACACCATTACTCAGCACTTCATCGTGGATGTGAAGAGGCAGCCGTGTGTTGGTCCATAACCAGAATTTTGCGCCTCGGCGTCGCATCGACTTCGCTCCATGAGATGTCCGTGGAGTAAGGCACAGCTATGACAGAGTTTCCAATGTAGATCGTCGGGTGACCGGCAACAAAAATGTATGGTCAGCCCATCTCCTGCAACCTCATTGGCTGTTTTCGGTAAAGCTGGCTTGCGCTAATGTATCCGGGCTCGTTGTGAGCGTTGCTGTAACAACGCTCGACCCTCGATGAGTAGCCGCTCCCGACTGTCCTGAAAAAGCCCTCAGCCTCTAAAGCTGAATTTCCAGATCCGACTCCGCCACCAACACCAACACCACCAGAGGGGCCAAAATTCCCCCCCTGTAATGCTGACGGCTGTACCGGTGGAGGCCCTACACCTACCCCCACTCCTTGTTACGGTATATTTTGCGGGTTAAATCCGGTTACGTGTAGCACCTTAGGTGCACCTTAAAAGAAACACCTCATTAGGAACATGACAACACACGAATGGAGTCAACCCATTCGTCGCTCTGGGAGTTGTGAGTGATTCGCTCGCACTCCGGAGCCGGTGCTATGTGGGTTCCCGAATATGGGCGCCGCCGTGCTGATCACCGACAAAAAGAAACTGGCACCGTGGTTCGAATTCAGAACCATTGAGCTGTTTTCAGCAGTCGCCAAAAAGAAATTGACGATTTAGGAAAGCCCTAACGGGCGAGGGGATTTGATAGTTTTCGGAGCAGTACGCGCGCGCGTAGACCATCACCAAGCGACCTGTCTAAGGCATAGCCCACTCGGGGCGGGCGACCAACATCCAATTGATTTTGTGCTGACAGCCGTTATTACCTGGGTTGACCGCTGCATGCCGAATAAGAGACTGGCGGAGAACCACGCATTGCTGCCTTTCTCGGACGGCGGATATCGGCCATCAGCTGACACTCGCACAGTCAAATGATTTAACGAAAACGCTGCAACCCTTCCAGTACTGATATTTTTTCAATCAGCTGCATCCAGTTCGTCCTCCAGCGGGTAGTACAGGTAGTAGCCACAGCTGCTGAACTGATTACCTTTCTGGAGAGATTTGCATGAACGCTAAACGATTCCTGAGCATTGTCAGTACTACGCTAACCGCCACCTGCTTGTTGGTCACAGTGCCAACTGCCTATGCGCAAACAGATCTGCCCGACAGCATCAAGGTCCCGGATGGTCATAAGGTCGCGCTGGAGACCGTGGGCGTGGGCGAAATCACGTATGAGTGTCGCGCCAAGGCTAACTCCGCCGGCCAGACTGAATGGGTTTTTGTCGGACCTAAAGCGGTGCTGAATGATCGCAGTGGCAAACAGGTCGGCACCTACTTCGGACCGCCTGCCACCTGGCTAGCCAAAGACGGCTCTAAAATCACCGGGACGCAACTGGCGGTTGCACCCTCAGGTACCGGCGACCTCCCTTATCAGTTGGTCAAGGCCAACCCTGCTGAAGGCAAAGGCGCGATGAACGGCGTCAGCTACATCCAGCGGGTGGCCGTTAAAGGCGGCGTAGCGCCCATGACCGAATGCACCGCCGCAAACAAAGGCAAACGTGAGGTAGTCAAATATCAGGCCGACTATATTTTTTGGGCCGTCAATTAAGCCGACGATTCAGAACAGGTTGTTAGCGCACAAAGTCGTCTACTCTGCTCCGATGGGAACCCCAGCCTTATGGCTGGGGTATTTACCACCTGCTGGCGGCTGAAAACCTTGTCCTTACCAGAGCTCTGTTTTGACTATGAAGCCTGCCTGCTTGCGTGCGCCCGAGGCGATCGGCAAGCATTGCGGGACTTGTATGAGCAGGAAAGTGCTCGTCTTTTGGGAGTTGCCAAGCGAATCGCCCGCGATAACGCCTTGGCTGAAGACATCGTGCACGATGTCTATATCAAGATATGGACCCGTGCCGCCAGTTTCGATCCGGCACGAGGCTCTGCGCGTGGCTGGATCTTCAGCGTTACGCGGCATTTGGCGCTCAACTTCATACGAGATAACGCCCGGGAGGCTCAAGTTAGCGAGCACAGCGAAATGGCACTGCAAGCTTTAGCGTCCATAGAGACATCGGCAGAGAGTTCGGACTCCTTCGATTGTCGAGCCCGTTCAGGACGTATTTATCTGTGCCTTGAGCAACTGGAACCGGTTCGTCGCAACTGCATACTTTATGCGTATGTAGACGGCTATTCGCATTCAGAAATATCGCAGAAACTGGGCGCCCCGCTGGGAACCGTCAAAGCTTGGATCAAGCGCAGTCTGGTGGCATTGCGGGAGTGCATGGGATGACCTTAGGCCCAGAGGGGGACAACCCCGACAATATTGACGAACTGGCGAGTGAGTATGTGTTAGGCACGTTGCCGGCCGAGCAACGCATCGAGATACAAAAGCGCCTCGCTCAGGAGGGCGATTTGCGAGCTGCTGTAGATGCGTGGGAACAGCGATTGTTTGCGTTGACCGAACTGGCTGAACCGCAACCCCCTACTCCGCTGCTATGGGGGCGAATCGAGCGCAGCTTGAGTAGCAATGAACAGCGAGCACCACGAGCGATGGCCGCCGCGCAGCCAATCTCGTGGTGGAACCTACTTCCACTATGGCGTGGGCTCGCGGGAGCAGGTCTCGTCGCAACGCTTTTGCTCGGAACAGTAATGCTGACACGAACCGCGCCGGTGAATCCGACCACCTACCTGGTCGTTCTAGTGGCTCCGCAGAACCAGGCACCCGGCTGGGTCATTCAAGCGAGCAACCCAAAGGAAATCCAACTGATACCTTTGGGGGTAGCGCAAGTCCCAACCGACAAAGCACTTGAGTTCTGGACAAAAGCGGACGGCTGGCAAGGACCGGTGTCCCTTGGATTGGTCAAACCTGGGCAGACGCTTTCAGTCCCTCTGGATAAATTACCTCCGCTGGAACCCAACCAGCTCTTTGAATTGACTCTGGAGAATCCCAATGGATCGCAGACCGGCAAACCCACAGGACCGGTGCAGTTCATTGGACGGGCCGTTAAAGTGATCTGACCATAAGCCGTTGGATGAAAAGGCCGCAGAGGCGGCCTTGTTTATCTGTTACATCTCTACCTGAGTTCCCAGTTCAATCACTCTGTTCAGTGGCAATTTGAAGTACTTCAGGTTGCTGTTGGCGTTCTTCAGCAGAAACGCGAAAAGACTCTCCCGCCAGCGCGCCATCCCAATACGCTTGGTGGGAATCACTGTCTCCCGGCTGAGGAAATAGGTCGTGCGCATCGGACTGAAATCCAGCTCATTCAAGTGGCAGAGACTCAGCGCCATGGGTACGTCAGGCTCCTCCATAAAACCAAAGTGGAGACTTACCCGGAAAAACCCTTCGCCATAAGCTTCAACCTCAAACCGCTTGTCAGCATCAACGCGAGGGCTGTCTTCAGACACCACGGTGAGCAGCACGACTTGCTCATGCAAGACCTGGTTATGCAGCAAGTTGTGCAGCAAAGCATGCGGTACAGCGTCGGCTCTGGCCGTCAGAAACACTGCGGTGCCCTGCACACGATGGGGTGGCAGTGAACGGATACTACTGATGAACAGAGGCAAAGGCAGCGCGGTTTCATCCAGTCGTTCAACAATGATTTTCCTGCCCCGCTTCCAGGTGGTCATCAAGATGAACAGGCCAATGCCAGCGATCACAGGGAACGCACCACCTTGGAAAATCTTCGGCGCATTGGCGGCGAAATACAGACTGTCGACCAGCAGAAAACCAAGCAACATCGGGATGGCCAGCCAGCGCGGGGTTTTCCAAAGCAGTAGGACGACAGCCGAAGACAAGATGGTGGTGATCAACATAGTGCCCGTCACCGCGACCCCATAGGCAGCAGCCAAGGCACTGGACGACTCGAAACCGATCACCAGCAGCACGACACCGACCATCAATGCCCAGTTAACCGTACCGATGTAAATCTGCCCCTGCTCCTGGCTGGAGGTGTGCTGGATAAACATGCGAGGGACGTACCCTAGCTGGATCGCCTGGCGTGTCAGGGAGAAAGCACCGGAGATCACGGCTTGAGAAGCAATGATGGTCGCAAGTGTGGAAAGCGCGACCATCGGCAGCAGTGCCCAACTCGGCGCGAGCAGATAGAACGGATTGCGCACAGCCTCCGGATTCTCCAGGATCAGGGCACCCTGGCCAAAATAATTGAGCACCAGCCCTGGCAACACCAGAATGAACCAGGCACGGGAAATCGGTTTGCGACCAAAGTGGCCCATGTCGGCATACAGCGCTTCAGCACCGGTCAAGGCCAACACGACGGCGCCCAAAATCGCCACACCCATTCCCGGATGAACCACAAAGAATTGCACTGCCCAAGCAGGGTTAAGTGCTTGCAGCACTTCGGGGCGCTGCAAGATGCCGTAGACCCCGAGCGCACCCAACACCACAAACCACAGCACCATGACCGGGCCAAACAGAATGCCAATGCGAGCTGTGCCATGTTTCTGTATCAAGAACAGCGCCACCAGCACGATCACTGACAAGGGCACGACCCAGTGCTCGATTCCGTCAAACGCCAGCTGTAGCCCTTCAACCGCAGAGAGCACCGAAATCGCCGGGGTGATCATGCTGTCGCCGTAAAAGAGTGCCGCGCCGAACAGGCCGAGCAGCACCAGTACCTTGCTCATGTGCGGATAAGGAGTGGCCGCGCGGCGGGCTAACGCCGTCAGCGCCATGATCCCGCCTTCACCCTGGTTGTTGGCACGAAGAATGAAAAGCACGTATTTGATCGAAACGACCCAGATCAGTGACCAAAAGATCAACGACAGAATGCCTAGCACGCCGTCGTGATTCACCTGGACGCCGTAGTGACCGGAAAATACTTCTTTCAGCGTGTAGAGGGGGCTAGTGCCGATGTCCCCGTAGACCACGCCGACAGCAGCGACGAGCAAGCCCACTCCTGAGGTTTTGGATTGGGACTCTTCGTTTGCAACGGTAGCTGTCTGACTCAAAGGGCGCTTCTCTCAATTCACGGGGAGTTACTGCACGCCATCCTTGGGCAATACATTTCCAGGAGCCATCGGAAAAGCAAGGCGCATGGACTATCGACAAAATCGCGGCCAGTATCGTTGCGGGCAAAATCATCTACCGTAAAGAAAGCGTAAAAATTTTACGGCAGATCCAACCTTGATTTTTCCGGACACTTAAGCACCACATCGGTCTGAGCTGAGTTTTCTATGTACTGGTGCATGACGCCCTGACAGCATCAAACAAGCGGAATCCTCGGTGCGGAAACTTCAGAGTCGTCGAGGGAGGGTCGAATTCAACCACCGGTTGTTAGATCTTAAAAAACAACAACCGGTGGCGGGATCGACAAGGAGGTGATCATGTGGAAGCAATCGGTCTCAGCTTTCGCATCTCACGCTGGCGCGGCCACCGTGGGACACCCGGGTTTGCACAGGATATCGAGTCGCGAGCCGCTGTAGCGGGATTCGCGGAATAAACGCCAGCGCCCGAATAAACCGTAGACATGCATGACCCGACCCTGCTCGTGATACCCCATGCGAATGTGCAATTTGAGGGCTGGAATGTTGTGCGTCTCACAGACGTCCACCACTTTGTTACAGCCTTGTGCTTGCATGGCCTGCCACAGACAGATTTGGGCATCGACTGAAAGTGCCGTACCGAAGTACGGTCGCGTCATCTCGCCCCCGAACTCGAAGAACTCACCTTCTTTGACCGGGAACCAGCAGCCGTAATAGTGACGATCATGGTAATTGCGTTTGCTACCCCAAATAAAGGCCACGGCATCGCCCTTGTCGTCCAGGTACATATGTCCGGTATGCCCTTCGGCTGCCAGTTCACGCATGGTTTCCACTCGGTCGCCAAAGTGCTTGGCGAACGCATCCGCGTTATGGGTATCGATGTCGACCAACCGTAATCCCGAATAGGGCCTGAGCTTGTGAGGTGGAACCGACGTGACCAAGTCACGCTCCATCCACAGTAACTCCCAGTGGAAAAACACATAGCGCTCCCACAGAGTATTGACGGTGCGACGCAGGCCTTTTTGTTTGATTCGGTCTTGTAGCTTCTGCAATGCACTCATGATGCCTCCCGGTGGAGTTAGGGGCGTTGTTATAAAAGTGTTTGGTGAGTGTATGCGCGATGGACAAGCTGAATCGGCCATTTAGGGTGTTCGAACAGCTAGCGGGCTGCAACCAATGCGACTCTTGCGATGAAGAGCCAACAAGAGCCATGCGCTGAAGTGGGTATAGATCAGCGCAGCAGGCGCATATCAAAAAGACACCAACAGCTTTGTAACAAAGTATTCTGCTGGCGCTGAATGAGTCTAAGTCATTGTTGCAGACGATTCTTAGCCACTCAGCCCTTCGCGACAGGCAACAACCGGCCAAAAGCTACCGGTCACCAAGCAGTCGCGCGAAAAAGAAGTGACCAGTTAAGCCTTTAATACTTATGCCCTGACGCAGGTCATTTCTGACGCAATCAGCCAGCCAAGGCTATTTCTGCGGAGCTTTTGACTGAAATCAATCGCAACGGCTATCGAAAGCATAAAAAAACAACCGTTGTATTTCTCTAACGACTACACTTACACATAAGCAAGTTAGTTAACTGCACTATCTAGATGTTATACCCTTTTAAAGCAGCGCTCCTCCATTCAATCCTACTAACGGAATTTGCATGAAGATTGAAATTCTTAAACAGGCAGTTATGGATTCGCGAGACGGCATCACCATCTCCGATAATTGTATTGACGACAATCCGCTGATTTTTGTAAATCCTGCTTTTGAGCGCATGACCGGTTACTCGTTTGAAGAAATCACCAACATTAACTGCCGATACCTACAAAAAAACGATCAAGAACAGCCTGAACTTGAAATTGTTCACAAAGCCGTTAAAGAAGGTGAGTACTGCCTCGTAACCTTGCGAAACTACCGCAAGGATGGAACGATGTTTTGGAATGAGCTAAGCATATCTCCAATTCATGATGAAAATGGAGTTGTAACCAATTTTTTGGGTATACAAAAAGATGTAACATCTCGCATGCTAATACAACAGCAACTTCGCGATGAGCATCAGTCCCTCGAGGAAATGAAAGCACACTTCGAACAATTATCCATAAAAGATGGACTGACAGGAATTTACAACCGTCGCTTTTTTGATACACAGTTCGAAATTCAATGTAAAATTGCATGCCGCAACAGCGACTCATTGACTCTTGCCATAATTGATGTTGATAACTTCAAAGCGTTCAATGATATTTATGGGCATCAAGCTGGCGACGAAGCATTAATACGTGTCGCTGATAGTTTGAATAAGTCTTTCCAGCGAGGCTCTGATTTTGCAGCCAGGTATGGCGGTGAAGAGTTTGTAATTCTTTCCAGCGGCATGACGATAGACCAATCAGCTCGGCACGTCGAAACTCTATGCCAACTAGTGCGAGACTTGAGAATACCGCACTCCGCTTCCAGCACGGGATACTTAACTATAAGCGTTGGTTTTTCAGTGCATACATTTGCTCCACTGCACCCGTATAACGTACTACTGGCCCGAGCCGATAAAGCTCTCTACATAGCTAAAGAACGGGGTAGAAACCAATTTTTTAATCTTTAGGTTCTGTACGAAATTCTGGAGAAAATGGCTTTTGTTCAACAACATGTCGCGCCCGAAAGGCCTGTTTGAGGGTCGCCCAGGTCCGTTTGCGGCCGGCAGCAATCGGCCCAGAGTGTGTAAAAACGCTTCGCCAAAATTGAAGTGTGCGCGTCTACGTTAAATCTGAAATTTATCGGCACGTCAGCAGATGTGGATTACGCGTAGAAGCGCGATTTCCAGTCCGGTTTTGAGTAGCTGTCGCGCTCAAAAACGTTTTTGCACAGCCTCGGCCAAAAGCAATGGGATGGACTCCTCCTCACTTCGGCATCTTGAGTGCCAGACTGAAAGTGTGAACCACAGTCAACAGTGAGAAGGAGTCCACACATGAAGCTTATGCGAATTGGGGTCGACCTGACCAAGAACGTGTTTCAGATCCATGGCGTGGATTGTCATGAGAAGCCGATCTGGCGGCAGCGGCTACCACGTGATCTCTGGCTTCAAACGGTGCTGGAAAAGGTCGAACCTGGTTGTGAGATCGGCATGGAGAGTTGCGGTTGGGCCCATCATTGGGCGCGGCAACTCGAAGCTCTCGGATTTCGAGTCAAGCTGATCGCCCTCAGTTCGTTAAACCTTATGTCAAAAGCAACAAGAACGACGCGAACGATGCCGAGGCGATCTGCGAAGCGTTGAGCCGTCCCAGCATGCGCTTCGTCGCCATCAAGACGATCGAACAACAGGATATCCAGGCGACGCATCGCATCCGGGCCGGCTTGATCGAACAGTGGACGGCCAGCCAATCAGATCTCGAACTCGCCAGGCATACAACCCCAAGGGTGGAAAGCGCATGTCTTGCTGCAATGAAGGTGACGGTCGCGTTGAGTGTCACCTTCATTCGTTAGCGATGCTGGAGCCTGCGCTCTTGTTTAGATGGCCTTTTTTTCGGCGTTGAAGCCGTCGAAATTATCGAACACGCCCATAAAGCCCGGAACGCTCGCTTCACGCGCCCAGTCGCGCTGCAGTTCGCAGTACATCTGTACGCGGCTGATCAGTTTCGCACCCGCCTGCTCCATGCGGCGCAATGCTGCTTCGTGCGCGGCAAGGGAGGTTCCACCGACCGCATCGACCGGAATATAGACCTCATAACCTTCTTGGATCGCGTCGAGTACCGGGAAGGCCAGACAGGCTTCGGTCCACAGCGCGGTCATGATCAGTTTGCGGCGCCCGCAGGCTTTAACCGCCTGCTTGAATTCGCTGTCCTCCCAGCTATTGATCGAGGTGCGGTCGTAGGTAGGCAAGTGGCCGAGCACGTCTTGCAGTTCCTGAACAGGCGGCTTGTTGCGACCGGTGCCGACGTTGACGGTCGAGTGGATGATGGGGAGATTGAAGTTAACCGCCGCCTTGGCGACGCTTGTGATGTTGAACACAAGCTCCTCGCGCGGCATCGAGCGGATCGAGGACACCTGGACTGGCTGGTAGTCGATGATGATAAAAACCGAGTTATCGGGCGTCAGGAGTTGGTCGGTGTGGGGGTTACGGATCGTTTCGCTCGTCATAGCTGGTCCTCGTTATGAATGTGATCCACGCGTGCAGTAGGGCTGGATATCGCGCGCGCTCAGGCGACGATCACGAACCTGACACTGCTGCGAGTAAGGGGCGGGCCGTTAACAAGCCATGCGTCAGAGGCGTCGTTGCCTGTGAGCGGCATTTTGCTGTTCCCTTAAGCGCACCGGTAGTAGCATCGCTCGACTAGCTGTGTCGCGAATAGAGGAACGCCGAGTTGGATATCGAAGAGCTACGGACATTTGTCGAGGTTGCCGATGCCGGAGGCGTTTCGCCTGCTGCGCTTCGGCTTGGAATATCCAAGTCGATCGTCAGTCGCAGGCTGGCGCGCCTGGAAACGGAGCTTGGTGTGCAGCTGCTGACACGGTCCACCCGTGGCGCAGCGCTTACAGAAGCCGGTGCTACGTTTCGCGAACATGCCGCCAAGGTGTGTGCCGAGATTGAATTAGCACGGGAAGCAATTCTGCCCGCGGGTCCCCTGCGTGGTCGTCTGCGCGTTGCCGCACCGCTGTCTTTCGGACCGACGCATTTTGCCCCGGTGGTGGCAGAGATGGCGCGCCGACACCCACAGCTGAATATCCAGACCTGCTATAGCGATCGCTTTGTAGATCTCATTGCCGAGGGATACGACTGTGGCATACGGGTTGGCTACCTTCCTGACTCCAACCTTATCGGCAGACGTGTGGGCCCGATCGGAGTCCAGCTGGTCGCGAGCCCAAGCTATATCAAGGCCTTTGGATCACCGCAACGGCCGGAGGAACTGGCCTCCCATCAAGCCCTGATGCAGAGCACTGAGGCCTGGCAGTTTATGGATGGCGGCAAGGTTATTTCGGTTCGCCCTCAGGGGCGATTCAAGGCCGACAACGGCGTCGCGCTTGTCGCCGCCGCCTTAGCAGGGCTGGGGGTCGCTTACCTGCCCGATAGCCTCACCCATGACAGCCTCGCCTCGGAGGCACTGGTGCCAATCATGACGAGTTATCCACCGCCTCCCGCGGGAGCGTATTTGGTCCGCCCTCCAGGTCAGCATCCCGCGCGGAAGATCCGTGTCCTCACCGAACTCCTGATCGAGTACTTCGGAAAGTCTCCACACTTTGCAGGGGCCGAATCTACCTTACCCCCCGAGTCTGCCCCATGACTGCTTCTGGCCGTTCTTTGACTATCACCACCGGCTCAATGGCCACGAGCGGCCGAGGCACTGGAACGGTTGGCTACAACGTCCAAACAGCGGTCGACGACAAACACCATCTGATCATCGCCCACGAGGTGACTAACGTAGGCAATGATCGTGGGCAGCTGAGCAATATGGCGAACCGGGCGTGTGAAGAAATCGAGGCTGAGTCGCTAACGGTGGTAGCCGACCGAGGCTATTACAAAGGTCTGGAAATCCTTGCCTGTGAACAGGCTGGCATCACCACCTTCGTACCGAAACCCCTGACATCAGGCAGTAAAGCCGAAGGCAGATTCGGCAAGCAGGCGCTGGATTTTCTTGATTCACGGCTGCGAGGCCACGCCAACGAATTCAGCGTCCTTTCGACCCGCATCGAGCGAGTATTGAGTTCGCCAGTGTTCGTTGAAGGAGCGACAAGTAAGCTTCCGAACACCATGCTGCAGTTCCGCTGGAAGGAGCTCGCGAACCGCCTGCTTGACTTCAATCCCGATGCTGGAGCCTAGCGGTGAGGTGCATTGCTAATTTCGCTAGTGTCTACAGCATTACCGCCGGCTACCACCCAGATCCGTGGAAGTTCCTGTCCAGGGCTGCGCAGGCAAAGCCTTCCATCATCTGGCGAGCGATTGCGTTGCGGCTAGAAATGCAACGAAACGATGTAGGGACTTGGCGTCTGTTGAGCTGGCTTCGAGGTGGCCTATCGATGTATGACACCGACGAGGCGACCCTTGAGGCCATCCCGGCGTCTTTGGTCTTTGAATGGGTGGATGTCGACGCCTTACATCGCGCGCCGCTTCTTGCCGAGCGTTGCCCACCGATCATCGCTAGACCGAACGAGCGGGCCACCTTCGCGCGAAAAATGCTTGAGCGTTACGGTGCAATTGAGCAGGTTCGGCGCGGCTTGCACGCTAACAATTTCTCTGAGAGCTGGAGCGGACCTGCTAGCGATCATTACCGTCAAAAGCTCGTAGCTCTGGACGCCCACTCTGATGTCGAAACCAACGACAACGTCCGCATGTGGCTAAAGGAGCATCGCCAACAGCTTGAACATCTCATCGAACAGGAGGTGGAGCGGGAACTCCGGGAAAGCGAGTATTGAGGCCGATGCTTCGCTTCACGAGGGCTTGGTCAGTTCTCGCGGCTAAGATACCGAAGGTGATTGGAATAAAAAGCCCCGCTCGAGCATGGCCCGGCGGGGCTTTCTTTTGCCTGCTGCTGCCACCCTGCTGTCACAACCAAACCAATCTGTCAGAGGAGGTCTTGAGAGGCCCGAATTATATGGTGTCCCAGGGCAGGTTCGAACTGCCAACCTTCCCCTTAGGAGGGGGATGCTCTATCCAATTGAGCTACTGAGACACAAGTCGTCCCGCAAGGATTACGGCGCGGTGGACGGCGTGCATGTTAACGGGCAGGCCTGCTTTTGTCATGTCGTCCGTAGGCTTTTTAAGTGTAGGCAGACGCCTCACAAGGGCGTGGCATTGTTTACCGTGCAAATTGCATCACCGCAAAAAGCCATCATTGCAAAATGCAATGCAGACACTTCGCGTAATTATCTTAATTCATTGTTTTTAAAGGATTTAATCGCCTGTAAACTCTTGGCATGCCGGCTGCTTTAGCTGTTCTCAAAGAACAACGGAGGCCAGCCCTCATGAACCGCGCCCTTTTTCTCTCGAATGCGATTGCTCTGGCGATTCTGGTAGGTTTTCATTTTGCTCCAGAGCGCGGCGCTGCGCAGGTCGCCCAGCGCATGCCCCATTACTTGCAGGTGCAAAAGGCGCCTCAGTTGGCAGTCATGAACGATCAGCGCGGTTTCGTCAGCCAAGGGGTGAGTGAGGAAACCATCCTGCTGCCAGCCCAATCTTCCGAACGTTTGGTATTTTGATTCACCCCATCAGGAGCACAGCATGTCCAAATCAGCCGCTGGATTTTTCATCCTCGCCTTACTGAGCGGCATTCTTCATTTGTCAGTGGTCCAGGACACGCTGCTCACTGTCCCCTTGATTGCCTGCGGCGTATTCGGCACGTTGTTCGTGCTGGCGCTGATCGCCGGGCGCAAGTTCAAGTTCGACCCGATACTCCGTTGACCTTCAGCAACTCAAGCAGATTGGCGACCGTGTCAACGAGTTCGCCGGAGTTGTCGAGTCGATGGATGTACACATCCCCGATCGAATCCTGCGCCATGAATAGCCCATTGCGGCGCAGCCTTGCTTCAATCTCCGCGAGACTCTCGCGACCACGCCGCAGCAAGCGCTCGCGCAGGACATCATTCTTGACCGTCAACAGCACCGGCACCAACGTCGGATAGAGGCGCAGCGCTTCTGCCAGATGGCCACGTGAGCCATTGACCAAGACGTGACGACCTTCCTTGAGCCATCGATTGATTTCGCTTGGAATACCGTAATCCAGATCATTGGCATGCCAGGACAGCGCGAAATCGCCCCTGGTCTTGCGTTGCTCGTACTCTTCCCGGGAAACGCCAATGGCATCCTCCCCTACCGACTCGGCCGAACGCGTAATAACCCGACGCACCACTTCACAATTGAGCATCTGCAACGGCTCTCGAGCCGCTTCGATGAGGCTGTCCTTACCGGATCCGGACGGCCCCATCAGGAAAATCAGCCTGCCTTCCATCCTGAATTCGTCCCCCACTGTACGTCTGCCACTAGTAAATCGGCCATTTGCCACTATCCTGTATAAGTAAGGAACAATGATCGAATCCGCATAGCATGCACCTTCAGGCGTCTTCGGACATCACCTGCCGGGCAACAGGACGCGGACAGTGATACGGACCGGGGAAAATTTTTCAAACCAGTCCGCATTTCTGATAATGGGTGCTGGCATTAAGCCTTTACCCAGCTCAATATTTGTCACAGAATTGACGCCAATGATCTGGCTACTTTGAGGCATGATGCGCGCCTCTATCAATTCAGGTTGAACATTTGGCCAGAGCGCTTGTCCTATCAGACATCCTGCGGCCAATCCCGAGAACCGCTCCCCTGAACTAACCGGTTAAATATATGCGCCCATTGAAACAGGCAATTTATTCCAGCCGTACGGCTGACAAGTTCGTCGTACGTCTGCCAGACGGAATGCGTGAACGCATTGCCGAGGTGGCTCGCAATCATCATCGCAGCATGAACTCCGAAATCATCGCGCGCCTTGAGCAGAGTCTTATTCAGGAAGGTGCGCTGGGCGAAGAATTGAGCATGCGCCTGGACAGCCCGGAGCTGTCATTGCACGAACGTGAACTGCTGCAACGCTTCCGCCAACTCTCCCATCGTCAGCAGAACGCTCTTGTTTCACTGATTGCGCATGATGCCGAAATGGCCGCAGACGCTTCCTGATTCATCCCGAAAGTACAAGCCAGCATAATCGCTGGCTTTTTTTTGCCTGAAATTCGGGCGAAAAAAAACCCGCCGATTGGCGGGTTCATTAAAAGCAGGAAAGTCAGAGCAGGAAGATCGTCGCCAATCCAAGGAAGATGAAGAAGCCACCACTGTCGGTCATGGCGGTGATCATCACGCTGGCACCCATGGCCGGATCTCGCCCCAGGCGGGCCAGGGTCATGGGAATCAACACCCCCATCAACGCGGCAAGGAGCAGGTTGAGCGTCATGGCCGCGGTCATCACCACCCCAAGGGACCAACTGCCGTACAGCAGATAGGCAACGACGCCGATTACACCACCCCACACCAAACCATTGATCAGACCTACGGCCAACTCCTTGCGCATCAGGCGCGAGGTATTGCCGGTGCTGACCTGGTCCAGCGCCATGGCCCGAACGATCATGGTGATGGTCTGGTTGCCCGAATTGCCACCGATACCGGCCACGATCGGCATCAACGCCGCGAGCGCCACCAGCTTCTCGATGGAGCCCTCGAACAGACCGATTACCCGCGATGCAATGAACGCGGTAATCAGGTTCACCGCCAGCCAGGCCCAGCGGTTACGCAAGGATTTCCAGACTGACGCGAAAATGTCTTCTTCTTCGCGCAGACCCGCCATGTTGAGAACTTCGTTTTCGCTCTCTTCACGAATCAGGTCGACCATTTCATCGATGGTCAGACGGCCGATCAACTTGCCGTTCTTGTCGACCACAGGCGCCGAGATCAAGTCATAACGCTCGAACGCCTGAGCGGCATCGTAGGCGTCTTCGTCCGGGTGAAAACTCACCGGGTCGCTGGCCATGACTTCAGAAACCTGCTTGTCCGGGTCGTTGACCAGCAAACGCTTGATCGGCAACACGCCCTTGAGCACGCCGTCGTAATCGACCACGAACAGTTTGTCCGTGTGGCCCGGTAATTCCTTCAGGCGACGCAGGTAACGCAAAACCACTTCCAGACTGACATCCTCGCGGATCGTCACCATCTCGAAGTCCATCAGCGCACCGACCTGCTCCTCGTCATAGGACAACGCGGAGCGGACGCGCTCACGCTGTTGACCATCGAGGGTTTCCATCAGCTCGTGGACGACGTCTCGCGGCAGCTCGGAGGCCAGGTCAGCCAGTTCGTCGGCATCCATGTCCTTGGCCGCAGCCAGGAGCTCGTGATCGTCCATGTCGGCGATCAGGGTTTCACGAACCGAGTCGGATACTTCGAGCAGAATGTCGCCGTCGCGATCAGCCTTGACCAGTTGCCAGAGCGTCAGACGATCATCCAGCGGCAAGGCTTCAAGAATGTAGGCGACGTCGGCAGAGTGCAGATCATCGAGCTTGCGTTGCAGCTCGACGAGATTTTGCCGGTGAACCAGGTTCTCGACCCGGTCGTGATGCGGACCTTCCTGGCGATGAGTCAGGTCTTCGACCACTCGCTGGCGCTGCAGCAGCTCAACGACTTGAGCGAGGCGGTCCTGCAAGCTTTCTTGCGTTTTCTTTACTTCAACTTCAGACATAGGCGAACTCCACTCCCAGCAGCGGGGCACGCCGGAAGGATCAATCAGTCAATTCATGATTGGAAAAACGGTTTACTGAGTAACTACTGGGTAAGTCCATGGAGGTATTCCACAAGCCCCGGCGGGGCTGACGGGCGCAATGATACACCGCCCGGCGGTTTTAAACGTTAAAAAATCGCGGCTGAAACAAGCGCTTGCGAGACAAACATGAGCGCGGTCCTGATCCATCAAAATGCGACGACTCATCCTGAAAAGAAAACACACCGTCGTCGAAAAATGTAGCGGCTACCCTGAGTTGGACCGTCATGGAGGACGTTTGATGCGATTGATTGCACATTGTTTTTTGCTGCTCGCCCTGCTCTGCACGCCGCTCTGTGCGCCTGCTACAACCGTTCACCGCTGCGAGGCGGCCAACGGGCGCATAACCTTCACGACATTGAGCTGTGCGGTCGGAGAAAGCCTTTCGCTGCAAGATGTGCGCACCTTCACACCTGGCAGCACGACTGCGCTGATGCCGGAAGCGGACATTCGAGAAACATCAGGTATGAAAAACAAAAGGAGAGATCCCACTGTCGTCGGCCAGCAGGAGGACAAATGCGGGAACCTGATCAATGCCAGGGAGCGCCGTGAAGCCATCATCAATCAGCGGGTTGTCGCCGGCATGAGTCAGCAGGACGTTGAAAGCGCACTCGGTAAGCCAGACAAGATCAGTATCAGGAATTCAGCCACGAGCTACCGTTACGACCTCAAGCGAGGTCGCAGTGCACACGTCGAGTTTGATGAGAGGGGATGCACTAAAGGAAAAGCCAAATCCTAGACGGCAAAAAGCCCGCGTAAAACGCGGGCTTTTTGGTGTTTGGTGCACTCGACAGGATTCGAACCTGTGACCGCTCGGTTCGTAGCCGAGTACTCTATCCAGCTGAGCTACGAGTGCATTTGTGTTTTTATACCAGATCACAACTGGTTGAAGCCAAGTCATTCACATTACTGCAAACAACTCTTAAATGGTGCACTCGACAGGATTCGAACCTGTGACCGCTCGGTTCGTAGCCGAGTACTCTATCCAGCTGAGCTACGAGTGCATTTGTTGCCGCGCATTATAGGCCGTCTAATCGTTTTGTAAAGCGCTTTTTTCTAGTAATTTCAACAACTTACCGAAGAAGCCAGATTACAACGTACTACGCAAATAATGGCGGAGAACGGGGGATTCGAACCCCCGACACCCTTTTGAGGTGTACTCCCTTAGCAGGGGAGCGCCTTCGGCCACTCGGCCAGCTCTCCGCAACACGGGGCGTATATTAACCAGCTTCTTCCCCGTTTGCAAACATAAAAAACGATAAAAATTAATGGCTTGGTTCTTCGTCCTTCTCTTTCTTTATACGCAGGTAAATTTCCTCACGGTGGACCGCAACCTCTTTCGGGGCGTTGACACCGATACGCACTTGATTTCCTTTGACGCCGAGCACGGTCACGGTGATTTCGCCATCACCAATAATCAGGCTTTCTGCGCACCGACGAGTCAGAATCAGCATACCTTTCTCCTCACGCATTTCATTTCAGGGACAACAGTCTGCAAAAAAAAGGCACTCGACCTACAACCGGAGCGATCGCAGCCCTACATGCCTGAGTATTGACTAGCGCGAGCAAAAGAACAGCCTCGGGTCACGCCATTCAAAAAAACAAAAGGGCGCGGTCAGACCGCGCCCTTCGGTAAACGCATCACTCGCCTGTGCGGGCCGGTGCGTCCAGTTCGAAAGCCGTGTGCAGAGCGCGCACAGCCAGTTCCAGATACTTCTCTTCGATCACTACGGAAACTTTGATTTCCGACGTCGAGATCATCTGGATGTTGATGCTTTCCTTGGCCAGGGATTCGAACATGCGGCTGGCCACGCCTGCGTGGGAACGCATGCCGACACCGACGATCGAGACCTTGGCGATTTTGATGTCACCAACGACTTCACGAGCACCGATTTCGCGAGCAGTGTTTTCCAGCACGGTTTGCGCCGCCTGGAAGTCATTGCGGTGCACGGTGAAGGTGAAGTCGGTGGTGTTATCGTGCGCAACGTTCTGCACGATCATGTCGACTTCGATGTTCGCGGCACTGATCGGGCCGAGAATCTTGAACGCGACGCCCGGGATGTCTGGCACGCCACGGATGGTCAGCTTGGCTTCATCGCGATTGAAAGCGATGCCGGAAATGATCGGCTGTTCCATGGTTTCCTCTTCATCAATAGTAATGAGGGTGCCCGGACCCTCCTTGAAGCTGTGCAGTACGCGCAGCGGAACGTTGTACTTGCCGGCGAATTCCACCGCACGGATCTGCAACACCTTGGAACCGAGGCTGGCCATTTCCAGCATCTCTTCGAAGGTAATCTTGTCCAGGCGCTGAGCCACGGACACCACACGCGGGTCGGTGGTGTAGACACCGTCGACGTCGGTGTAGATCTGGCACTCGTCAGCCTTCAAGGCTGCCGCCAGCGCCACGCCGGTGGTGTCGGAACCGCCACGACCGAGGGTGGTGATGTTGCCGTGCTCGTCGACGCCCTGGAAACCGGCGACCACAACCACACGACCGGCCTTCAGATCACCACGAATCTTCTGGTCATCAATCTGCAAGATACGCGCTTTATTGTGCGCGCTGTCCGTCAGAATCCGCACCTGATTGCCGGTGTAGGACACCGCTGGCACGCCGCGCTTGATCAGCGCCATGGCCAACAGTGCAATCGTCACCTGCTCACCGGTGGAGACGATCACATCCAGCTCACGGGGAACCGGTTGGCCGTCGCCACTGATTTTCTTGGCCAGATCGATCAGACGGTTGGTTTCGCCGCTCATTGCAGACAGCACGACCACCAGGTCATCGCCCGCCTCGCGGAATTTCTTAACCTTGTCGGCGACCTGCTCGATTCTCTCGACAGTGCCGACTGAGGTGCCTCCAAATTTCTGTACGATCAAAGCCATTTCAAAGCCGCCTCTGCCCATGAAGGGCGCCCAAATAATCACTCAAACAGCATTCCGGCCCACCACTAGACTGCGGGCCGGACACGCTGCCTTATAAACCCTGCTCTACAAATGGAACAGTCAGGGCCAATGCAGCATCCAGTGCGCCAGCGTCAGTACCACCGCCCTGCGCCATGTCCGGACGACCACCGCCCTTCCCGCCCACTGCCGCAGCGGCTTGCTTCATCAAATCACCGGCTTTGAGTTGGCCAGTCAGGTCTTTGGTTACGCCTGCAACCAGAACGACCTTTTCCTCATGGACACTGCCGAGCAGGATCACTGCGCGGCCGAGTTTGTTTTTCAGTTGATCGACCAGCGCCAGCAGTGCCTTGCCGTCCTGACCGTCCAGACGCACGGCCAAAACTTTCACGCCTTTGACATCCAGCGCCGAAGCCGACAGATCGTCGCCCGCCGCGCTGGCCGCCTTGGCCTGCAACTGTTCGAGTTGCTTCTCCAGCAGACGGTTGCGCTCCAGCACAGCCGACAGCTTGTCGATCAGGTTGTCGCGGCTGCCCTTGACCAGGTTGGCCGCTTCCTTGAGTTGTTCTTCGGCAGCGTTCAAGTATGCCAGCGCCGCAGCACCGGTGACCGCTTCGATACGACGCACGCCGGAGGCCACACCGCCTTCGCTGATGATTTTCAGCAGGCCGATGTCGCCGGTACGGTTGGCGTGGATACCGCCGCACAGCTCGACGGAGAAATCACCGCCCATGCTCAGCACGCGCACGCTGTCGCCGTATTTCTCGCCAAACAGCGCCATGGCGCCTTTTTGCTTGGCGGTTTCGATGTCGGTTTCTTCGGTTTCAACCGCGGAGTTCTTGCGAATCTCGGCGTTGACGATGTCTTCCAGCGCCTTCAACTGCTCAGGCTTGATGGCTTCGAAGTGGCTGAAGTCGAAGCGCAAGCGCTGACTGTCGACCAACGAACCTTTCTGCTGGACGTGATCACCCAGCACTTTACGCAACGCGGCGTGCAGCAAGTGAGTCGCCGAATGGTTCAGCGAGGTGGCGTGACGCACATCGGCTTCAACGTGGGTTTCCACGGGCGAAGCGATGGTCAAGCTGCCCGACGCCAAAACGCCGTGATGCAGGAAAGCACCACCGGTCTTGGTGGTGTCGCGCACGTCGAAACGGCCGCTGCTCGATTGCAGATAACCACAATCACCAATCTGACCGCCGGATTCAGCGTAGAAAGGCGTCTGATCGAGAACAACCACGCCTTCCTCACCTTCGCTCAAGACGTCAACCGCTTGGCCGTCTTTATAGAGGCCAACGACTTTTGCCGAACCGGTGGTGGCTTTGTAACCGGTGAATTCGGTGGCCACATCAACCTTGACCAGGCTGTTGTAGTCCATGCCGAAGGAGCTGGCGGAACGGGCACGGACGCGCTGGGCTTCCATTTCGCGCTCGAAGCCTTCTTCGTCGATGGTCAAGCTGCGCTCACGAGCGATGTCGCCGGTCAGGTCCATCGGGAAGCCGTAGGTGTCGTAGAGTTTGAACACTACATCGCCCGGCACCACGTCGCCTTTGAGCTCAGCCAGATCCTGCTCGAGGATTTTCAGACCGTGCTCCAGGGTCTTGGAGAACTGCTCTTCTTCAGCTTTCAGCACGCGCTCGATGTGCGCCTGCTGGGATTTCAGTTCCGGGAAGGCTTCGCCCATCTCGGCGACCAGGGCCGCAACGATCTGGTAGAAGAAGCTGCCCTTGGCGCCCAGCTTGTTACCGTGACGGCAAGCACGACGAATGATCCGACGCAGCACGTAGCCGCGACCTTCGTTGGATGGCAGCACGCCATCGGCAATCAGGAAGCCGCAGGAACGGATGTGGTCGGCGACGACTTTCAGGGAAGCCTGGTCGTCATTGGTGCAACCGATAGCCTTGGCCGAAGCGATCAACAGGCTCTGGAACAAGTCGATTTCATAGTTCGAGTGAACGTGCTGCAGCACGGCACTGATCCGCTCCAAGCCCATGCCGGTGTCAACCGACGGCGCTGGCAACGGGTGCAACACGCCATCGGCGGTGCGGTTGAACTGCATGAACACGTTGTTCCAGATTTCGATGTAACGGTCGCCGTCTTCTTCCGGCGAGCCCGGTGGGCCACCCCAGATGTCGGCGCCGTGATCGTAGAAAATCTCGGTGCAAGGACCGCACGGGCCGGTATCGCCCATGGTCCAGAAGTTATCGGACGCGTACGGCGCGCCTTTGTTGTCGCCGATACGAACCATGCGCTCGGCCGGAACGCCGATTTCCTTGGTCCAGATGTCGTAGGCTTCGTCATCGCTGGCGTAGACGGTGACCCAGAGCTTTTCTTCCGGCAGGTTCAGCCACTTGTCGGAGGTCAGGAAGTTCCAGGCGTAGGTGATCGCGTCACGCTTAAAGTAATCACCAAAGCTGAAGTTACCCAGCATTTCGAAGAAGGTGTGGTGACGGGCGGTATAACCGACGTTTTCCAGGTCGTTGTGCTTGCCGCCGGCGCGCACGCATTTCTGGCTGCTGACGGCGCGGGTGTACGCGCGCTTTTCCTGGCCCAGGAAGCAGTCCTTGAACTGGTTCATCCCCGCGTTAGTGAACAGCAGGGTTGGGTCGTTGCCCGGAATCAAAGAGCTGGAGGCTACACGGGTGTGGCCTTGCTCTTCGAAGAAGCGAAGGAAGGCTTCACGGATTTCTGCGCTTTTCATTAGGTTCTTCCACGGAGGCTGCGGCCAAAGGCCTGTGCGAAACGTCAACAGACGAAGCGACGGCAAAGGGCCGCATTATATCGGCCCTGCGCGCGGGGTACAGCGTGTTTATACGATAGAAACAGTCAATTGGACCGGTAACGCGGTCAGTTGCGCGAAAACTCGACGAATGTCGCGACGACCTGCTCGATTTGCGCCCGGCTGACGTCCATGTGAGTGACCATTCGCAGACGTGCGGCAGCACTGAGCTTGATGCCGTGCTCGGCGGCGAAGGTTTTGATTGCTTCGGCTTTGTCGCCCATCTGTACGTAAACCATGTTGGTCTGCACCGGCTCGACCTCATAACCCGCTGCTCGCAGGCCTTCAGCGAGCAATTGGGCATTCGCGTGGTCCTCGGCCAGGCGTTGAACTTGGTTATCCAGGGCATACAAACCTGCCGCCGCGAGAATCCCGGCCTGACGCATGCCGCCGCCGACCATCTTGCGCAGGCGTCGCGCCTTGCCGATCAACTCCGCCGAGCCGCACAGCACCGAACCGATCGGTGCGCCCAGGCCTTTGGACAGGCAGACCGAAACGGAATCGAAGTACTGGGTGATTTCCCGTGCATCGACGCCGAGCTTGACCGCTGCGTTGTACAGCCGAGCACCGTCCAGATGCAGAGCCAAACCGTGTTCACGAGTGAAACTTCGAGCTTGGGCCAGATACTCCAGCGGCAGGACCTTGCCCTGCATGGTGTTTTCCAGCGCCAGCAAACGGGTGCGGGCGAAGTGGAAATCATCCGGTTTGATCGCGGCGGCGACCTGCGCCAGATCCAGCGAGCCATCGGCCTGCACTTCCAGCGGCTGCGGCTGGATCGAGCCGAGCACTGCCGCGCCGCCACCTTCGTACTTATACGTGTGGGCCTGCTGGCCGACGATGTACTCGTCACCGCGCTCGCAATGGGCCATCAGGCCCAGCAGATTGCTCATGGTGCCCGTCGGAACAAACAGCGCTGCCGCAAAACCCAGGCGTTTTGCCAGTTCGGCTTCCAGGCGATTGACCGTCGGATCTTCGCCATACACGTCGTCACCGGTGGCCGCGCTGGCCATCGCGTCGAGCATCCCTTGGGTCGGTTGGGTGACGGTGTCGCTGCGAAGATCGATAACGCTCATGAATCTGGCCTCGGTAAACAGGGGGAAATCCCTTTCAGAAAGGAATTACTGCGGTCATGCCGACGAATAATCAACCCTTGTGGTAGGAAAAGGCTTCTTAAGCCAACGAAAAAGTCGATAGCAATCATCAGATAGCAGCAATGCACAGGTGAGGAATATGTGTTAAAAACGCTGCGCCGCCAATCAATTCAATCTGGCGGCAAAACGTTCTCAGGGCGGGGTGCAACTCCCCACCGGCGGTAATTGCGCGCAATGCGCATAGCCCGCGAGCGCTTGGCGACAGCACGGCAATGGCTGTGAATGGCGACAAGGTCAGCAGACCCGGTGTGATCCCGGGGCCGACGGTCATAGTCCGGATGAAGAGAGAACGGGATTGGCGCCAAAGGGCCGTCCGCGGGCATTCGTGCGAGCGTGCGTACCCTTAAATCCCATTCGATTCATATGCCCTGTTTTTTTCATAAACAGGAGTCAGAACATGCAACCCACCGCAATCGATAGCAAAAGCAAAAACCATCAGGGCGAGCGCGTTGCGTTCATTCAGGCCTGCTGGCACAAGGAAATCGTCGATCAGAGCCGTAAAGGCTTTGTCGCTGAAATGATTGCTCAGGGTTATCAGGAGTCGGAAATCGATTTCTTCGAAGTCGGCGGCGCCTTTGAAATACCGTTGCACGCCAAGCTGCTGGCCAAGTCCGGTCGTTATGCCGGCATCGTTGCCGCAGGCCTGGTGGTCGATGGCGGGATCTACCGTCATGAATTCGTCGCCCAGTCGGTGATCAGCGGCCTGATGCAGGTTCAGCTGGAAACCGAAGTGCCGGTGTTCTCGGTGGTCCTAACCCCGCACCACTTCCATGCCGGCGAAGAACATCAGAAGTTCTTCTTCGAGCATTTCGTGCACAAGGGCCAGGAAGCGGCGAAGACCTGCGCGGATACGCTGCACAAGATGCGTGCGTTGCGTCGCAGTGAACACCGCGCGGTAGCCGTCTAAACACCGAAAAACCTGTGGGAGCGGGCTTGCTCGCGAAGGCGTTGTGTCAGTCGATACGTTGGGTGACTGATACACTGCCTTCGCGAGCAAGCCCGCTCCCACATTGGTTATGCGTTGAAGTCAGGCGAGATTTTCGTCGGTGGTCGGCACGATCAGGATGCCCGCACGCAGGCCGTTCTTGACCTTGGGGTTCGGGAAGATGATCCGGGCGCCCTCTTCTTCGATGATCCAGCGCGTCTGGGCGATGTCTTCGGCCAGCAGATAACCCACTTCCAACTCCGAAAAGTTTTCGATGTCCGCCGGCAGGTTCAGGCGGAAGCTATCGCTGTGCTTGATGATTTCCCGGGCCACGCTGAACAACTGCAAACCGTCCAGCGCCTCTGCAGTCTCGGGCGGCTCGTTGCCTTCAATGATTTGTTTGAGGCGGGTTTCGAGCAGATCGACGTTGACGCCGTCGTTCTGCCCGAATGGCCGTGCCTTGCCCAGTTCGAGGGTGAAGGACTCGGCACCGAGCTTGTCGTAGGTGTAGGAGCTGAAAACGATGGACGGCTTGTTCTGCAGCAGCACCGCTTCCATGCCGGCGGCACGCAAGCGAGCCAGTTCCTGACGAGAATGCTGACGGCCTTCTTTCCACGGGTACAGGGCGAACTGCTCGATTTTCGAGCCACGAATCGCCGTGTGCAGGTCGTAATGCAGGCGCCCGCGGTCCGGCAGGCTGAAGAAACTTGCCGCCAGCCGCTCCAATTCACAAGCGCGCAGGGCTTCGGAGCCACTGCTTTGTTCGTGACGGCCGTTGAACAGCCGGTTGACGTCCTGCTCGACGAAACGCTCGCCTTTGCGAATCGCTTCGGGGTTGCCAAACAGGAACAGAATGCGTGCACGCGGTTTCAGATCGCCGCGGGCGATGTCATGCAACAGGCGATCGAGCAACTCGATCGGTGCTGTTTCGTTGCCGTGGATGCCGGCTGAGAGCAGCAGATCCAGGCCATTGTCGCGAGCTTCAGGTGGCCGGACTTCCAGCGCACCTTCGCTCAACCAGCGCATACGCACGCCTTCGACAGTCAGTTGAGTCTTCTCCGCCGGTTCGCGGCCGGCGAGGGTCAGTTCAAGCAGTTTGCCGAGGGCGAGCATAGAGCAGTTTCCTTAGTGGTCGTGTGCGCAATCCGGGCCGTGCACGTGGTCTTCGTCACCGACTTCAGCCGGTTCCATTTCCAGTTGCAGACTTACCAGATTAGTCGCCAATGGGCGCAGCAGCAGGTTTGCGTATTCAGCGTCACCTTCTTCGACGTCCACGCCGATCAGCAGTTGGCCGCGGCCGTCCTGCTGGATCCACAGCTCTTTGCCTTGCCACATGACCGCGACGCGGGTGCAGGTAGTTTCCAGTTGCGTGCCGTCGGTGTCTTCAAGGATCAGCTGCAGGGTATCGCTCATGTTTTTTACGCTCTCGACTTTCAATTGATCTGGAATGGATAAACCGCGCCCAGTTTAAGGATTTGCGTCAGTTCATCCAGTGCCGTCCGGCACTCAAGCAGCAATTGCGGGTCCGCCAGATCGTTTTCGGTCATGCGGTCGCGGTAGTGCTTGTCGACCCATTCGGTCAACGTGCCGTACAACGGTGCCGTCATGATAACCCCTGGGTTGACCGCCGCCAGTTCGGTTTCGTTGAGGGCGACGCGAAGTCTCAGGCAAGCCGGGCCACCGCCGTTCTGCATGCTTTGCTTGAGATCGAACACTTTCACTTCGCGGATCAGGCCGCCAGAGCTGGTCAAACCTTGCAGGTATTGCCAGACACGCTCGTTGCCACGGCATTCTTCCGGCACGATCAAGAGCATGGAGCCGTCAGGACGCGACAGCAACTGGCTATTGAACAGGTAGGAACGAACAGCGTCTTCCACGGTGACCGCGGAACGCGGTACGCAGATCGACTGAAATTTCCCACCGACTTTGGCGAGTTTGCTCTGCAATTCGGCAAGCATCTGCTCGGTGTCGAGGAACGCGTCCTCGTGATAGAACAACACCTCGCCGTTACCCACTGCGATCACGTCGTTGTGGAACACACCCTGATCGATCACCGAAGGGTTCTGCTGGCCGTAAACCACACCGTCATCGCTCAAGCCGTGCAGACGCGCAACGGCTTGAGAGGCTTCGAGGGTCTGGCGCGCCGGGTATTTCTGCGGCGACGGGTAGCGGGTGTCGAACGCGCTGCGACCGAACACAAAGAACTCAACGCCGGCTTCGCCGTATTCACGGCAGAAACGCGTGTGGTTGGCCGCGCCTTCGTCACCGAACTGCGCCACGGCCGGCAATGCGGCGTGGTGAGCGAAGTGCTTTTGATCAGCGAACATCGCGCCCAGCACGCGGCTGGTGGTCGGGTGCTCAATGCTGCGGTGATATTTGCAGTTGAGGTTGGCAGCGGTGAAATGCACGCGGCCATCCGCGGTGTCGGCGCTCGGGCTGACCGTGGCGGCGTTGGCCACCCACATGCTCGACGCCGAGCAACTGGCCACCAGCAACGGCATCGCGTCTTTGGCGGCTTGCTCGATCACCTGGGCGTCGGTGCCGCTGAAACCCAAGCGACGCAGGGCTGCTACGTCCGGGCGCTCTTGTGGCGCCAGAACGCCCTGCTGAAAGCCCATTTCCATCAGCGACTTCATTTTCGCCAGGCCTTGCAGCGCCGCTTCCTTCGGGTTCGAAGACTGCTGGCTGTTGCTCTGGGACGCGACGTTGCCGTAGGACAGACCGCCGTAGTTATGGGTCGGCCCCACTAGACCGTCAAAATTGACTTCATAGGATTTCATCAGCGAGGCTCCACGAGAATCTGTTTGTTATAGGCATCAGTAACTAACTGTTCAGTGCGACCGAGTCGCGGCCATCGCGGGCAAGCCCGGCTCCCACAGGTTCGGAGGTGTTCACACACTTTGTGTCCGACGCAAATCCTGTGGGAGCGGGCTTGCCCGCGATTGGGCGTTACGCCATTTTCACGCCTGGCGTAAGGGTCGCAGGCATCACCAGGCTCGGCGTTTCCAGCGAAGCCACCGGGTACGCGCAGTAATCCGCCGCGTAGTAGGCGCTGGCGCGATGGTTGCCCGAGGCGCCGACACCGCCGAAGGGTGCGGTGCTCGCCGCACCGGTCAGCTGCTTGTTCCAGTTGACGATACCGGCGCGGCTTTCCAGCCAGAACTGCTGATAACGCGCTTCGGAGTCCGACAGCAGACCGGCCGCCAGGCCATAGTCGGTGTCGTTGGCTTCAGCGATCGCTGCTTCAAAATCAGCGTAGCGGATCACTTGCAGCAGTGGACCGAACAGCTCTTCGTCCGGGCGATCAGCCACTGCGGTGACATCCAGAATGCCTGGGGTCAGCAATGCGGCTTGCGCCTGCGGCTGAGTCATTTCCAGCAACGCTACGGCGCCGTTGGCCAGCAAATGTTCCTGCGCATCCATCAGCGCTTTCGCCGCGCCCAAGGAAATCACCGAACCCATGAATGGCGCTGGTTGCTGGTCGAATGCACCGACTTCGATGGTCGAACTGACCGCCACCAGACGCGCCAGCAACGTGTCACCCCAGGCGCCTTGCGGCACCAGCAAGCGGCGGGCACAGGTGCAACGCTGACCGGCAGAGATGAATGCCGACTGGATGATGGTGTAAACGGCGGCATCGAGGTCGGCGACCTGATCGACGACCAACGGGTTGTTACCACCCATTTCCAACGCGAGGATCTTGTCCGGACGACCGGCAAACTGTTGATGCAGGTGATTGCCGGTGCGGCTCGAACCGGTGAAGAACAGGCCGTCGATGCCCGGGTTCGCCGCCAGGGCGATGCCGGTTTCGCGAGCGCCTTGCAGCAGGTTCAACACACCTGCCGGCAGGCCGGCTTCGATCCAGCACTTGACCGTCAGCTCGGCGACTTTCGGGGTCAATTCGCTTGGCTTGAACAGCACGCTGTTACCGGCCAGCAACGCCGGCACGATGTGACCGTTCGGCAAGTGGCCAGGGAAGTTATAAGGACCGAACACCGCCACCACGCCATGGGGCTTGTGACGCAGCACGGCGGTGGCGTCGCCCAGCGGGCCGCTCTTCTCGCCGGTACGTTCGCGGTAGCTCTGCACCGAGATCGCAATCTTGTTGACCATGCTGGTCACTTCGGTCGCCGCTTCCCACAGGGGTTTACCGGTTTCCTCACCAATGGTGCGAGCCAGTTCGTCAGTGTTGCTCTTCAGCGCGGCGGCAAACGCCTCCAGCACAGTGATGCGTTCTTCCAGGGTACGACGGGCCCAGCCCGGGAACGCCTGACGCGCGGCTTGCACGGCCGATTCAACCTGAGCGGCAGTGGCGCCTTCGCCGGCCCACAGCACCTGCTGGGTCACCGGGTTCAGCGATTGAAAAGCTTCACCCTGGCCGGACAGCCATTCACCTGCGATGTATAGCGAATTCATTATTTCGACTCCCGAGCAGCAGACAACGGAACGGCGCGCACTTGATCGCCGGCGTTGAGTTGAAGACGTTTGGCGGTCAGCGGATCGACTACCAGCGTGCCGGCGGCGAAGCGTGCGGGAGCGGCAGTGATCCGACAGTCTTCGCGCTTGCGGTTGTGAATAAGGAAAGGCGTGGCGTCGTCACCCGGCGTGCCGATGGCCAGCACCAGTGCCTGGCTGTCGCGGACCGCGCGGATCTTGCCGGTTTCACATTCCACCGCAGGGCCTGCGTCGAAAATGTCGACGTAGCCTTGATAACTGAAACCTTCGCTCTTGAGCATGGACAGCGCCGGCTCGGTGTCCGGGTGAACCTGGCCGATCACGTTGCGCGCATCTTCCGAGAGGAAGCAGGTGTACAACGGGAATTTCGGCATCAGTTCGGCGATGAACGCCTTGTTGCCCACGCCGGTCAGGTAATCGGCCTGGCTGAATTCCATTTTGAAGAAGTGCCGACCCAGGCTTTCCCAGAACGGCGAACGGCCAGCGGCGTCGGACATGCCGCGCATCTCGGCAATAATCTTGTTGCCGAACAGCTGCGGGAATTCGGCGATGAACAGCATCCGCGCCTTGGCCAACATGCGGCCATTGAGGCCACTGCGGTAATCGGCGTGCAGGAACAGCGAGCACAGCTCGGAATTGCCGGTCAGGTCGTTGGCCAGGAACAGCGTCGGAATCTCGCGATAGATGTTCAGTTCCTGGGAAGCGCTGACCGTCAGGCCTACCCGGAAGTTGTACCAAGGCTCACGCAGGCCGACGGCGCCGGCGATGGCGGAAATCCCCACCACGCGGCCGTCATCGTCTTCGAGCACGAACAGATAGTCTGCATCGCCCCGCCCGGCTTCGCCGCGGAAAGTCTTCTCGGCCCAGCCGACCCGATGGGCCAGACGTTCTTCGTTGGCCGGCAAAGTGGTCAAGCCAGTGCCGGTGCTGCGGGCCAGGTCGATCAGAGCGGGTAAATCGCTGCTGCGTACGGGACGAACGATCATGCTATCTCCTCAAACGGGCCGCTTGCGCCACCCGTGAAACTCGCTGCTTTCTAAGTAGTACAGCAGGCGTCAAACCGCCACCAGGCGCACGCTGGCACCTTCACCGACGCCCAGGGCTTCGGCTGCTTCAAGATCCAGGGTCACCGGTTTGCCCGGCGCGTAATCGAGCTCGAGCAAAACCGCGCGGTAATCCTGCAACTGGGCGTTGGCCACCAGGTACTGACGACCGGCGCCTTTGACCGGTTCACCGATTTTCACCGGGACCAGACGGCTCTGGGCGATCGAACGGATTCCCGAGACGCGGGCGTGCAAGGTCGGGCCGCCGTCGAAAATATCGATGTAGTGATCGGTCTCGAAGCCTTCGCGCATCAGGATGTCGAAGGTGATCTGCGCCCGGGGGTGCACCTGACCCATCGCTTCTTGTGCGGTGTCCGGTAGCAGCGGCACGTAGATCGGGTAATGCGGCATCAGTTCGGCGAGGAACGTCCGGCTCTTCAGGCCGCACAGACGCTCGGCTTCGGCGTAGTTGAGGTCGAAGAAATTGCGACCGATGGCATCCCAGAACGGCGAGTCGCCATTTTCATCGCTGTAACCGACGATTTCGGTCACGACGGAATCGGCAAAACGCTCCGGATGACTGGCCACAAACAGCAAGCGACCACGGGAGTTGAGCTCCGACCATGGCGAACCCACCAGCTCCGGCAGCACGTAAAAACTGGTCAGCAGGCTGTTGCCGGTCAGGTCGTGACACTGGGAGAGCACGTGGATCTTGTTATGAATCTTCAACTCACGGGAGGCGTGCACGAAGGTTTCATTTCGAAAGCTGTAGAACGGCTCGGAATAACCGGCCGACGCCACGATCGCCGAGCAGCCCACCAGTTTGCCGGTGGCGGAGTCTTCGAGAACGAAGAAATAGCTTTCTTCACCGTTGAAGCTGACTTCGGCAGCGAACGAGGCTTCGCTTGCTGCGATCTTGTCGCTCAGGCGTTCAACGTCATCCGGCAAGGAAGTGACACCAATCGGGCTGTCCGCAGCCAGACGCTGTACCTCGCCCAGATCAGCCATTTGCGCGGGGCGCATCACCAGCATGGTGTCACTCCTTTCTCGTAAAACTCTTAGGGGAAAATAGCCGGGCCGGCCCTGAAACTACTCAGAGCCAACTGTGGGAGCGGGCGTGCTCGCGAAGGCGGCGTATCAGTCGACATTGTTGCTGTCTGACCTACCGCCTTCGCGAGCAAGCCCGCTCCCACATTGATTCTGGCCCGGCATAAAAATTTGGATCGACGCCTGAACACTCAGGCGTCGAAGTGCCTGTCAGGCTTGGGTCAGTTTTGCAGCGGCGCGTTCGAAACGGTCCAGGCCGGCATCGATATCGGCGTCTTCAACCACCAGGCTTGGCGCGAAACGAACCACGTCCGGGCCGGCTTGCAGAATCATCAGGCCTTCTTTTTCAGCGGCGTTGAAGATGTCCTTGGCCTTGCCTTTCCAGGCGTCGTTCAGCACGCAACCAATCAACAAGCCCATGCCACGAACCTGGGTGAACAGGCCGTACTTCTCGCCGATCTGCTCCAGGCGAGCCTTGAACTTGTCGTGCTTGGCGTTAACGCCGGCCAGCACTTCAGGGGTGTTGACCACGTCGATCACGGCTTCGGCGACAGCACACGCCAGCGGGTTGCCGCCATACGTGGTGCCGTGAGTGCCGACGACCAGGTGTTTGGCCAGGTCTTCGGTGGTCAGCATTGCCGCGATCGGGAAACCACCGCCCAGGCTCTTGGCACTGGTCAGGATGTCCGGGATCACGCCGTAATGCTGGTAGGCGAACAGCTTGCCGCTGCGGCCCATGCCGGTTTGCACTTCGTCGAAAATCAACAGCGCGTTGTTCGCGGTGCACAGATCACGGGCGCCTTGCAGGTATTCGAGTTCGGCCGGGATAACACCGCTCTCGCCCTGGATCGGTTCCAGCACCACAGCACAGGTCTTGTCGGAAATGGCGGCTTTCAACGCGGCCAGGTCGTTGTACGGGACGTGGGTGATGCCGGTGATCTTCGGACCAAAGCCATCGGAGTACTTCGACTGGCCACCGACGTTGACGGTGAACAGGGTACGGCCGTGGAAGCTGTTGAGCGCTGCGATGATCTCGTACTTCTCGCTGCCAAACCGATCGAAGCCGACGCGACGGGCCAGCTTGAACGCGGCCTCGTTGGCTTCGGCGCCGGAGTTGCAGAAGAACGCGCGCTCGGCAAACGTGGCGTCGATCAGCTTATGGGCCAGGCGCAAGGCCGGCTCATTGGTGAACACGTTGGACACGTGCCACAGCTTGTTCGCTTGCTCGGTCAGCGCACTGACCAGCGCCGGGTGCGCGTGGCCCAATACGTTGACGGCAATCCCGCCGGCGAAGTCGATCAGCTCGCGGCCAGACTGATCCCAGACGCGGGAACCGGCGCCACGCACTGGAATGAAAGCGGCAGGCGCGTAGTTGGGAACCATTACCTGGTCGAAATCTGCGCGTTGTACCGCAGCGTGCTCAACGGACATCGGAGTCTCCTGAAGAGGAACGCTCGCCTGAAACTGGCGAGCGATGGGGGGATTGTAAGGACAGTTTTCAGCCCGGCCTTGCCGCCAAGCGACAACTTCTTATAGCGCAAACCCCGGTTTCAGCCGGGTTTACGGCAATGCGACATATAGGGTCGCAAAGGCGCAGTTTAACTGGCGGCGTGCGTTTGCGGCAGGCTAGTTCAAGACAGCCTGACCCTGGCGGTAATTATGTACCGCACACTGAAGGCGATCGTGGGTTTTGCTGTGGGCCTATCAAAGTTAACGGCCTTCCCATGAGCATCGATACCGAACAACCCGACACCAGCGCTGCATCCTTCAGACAGGACGCTCACTATCAGCACCTGATGAGCGCGATTCCACCGTGGCTGACTCAGGCATCCGCGCAAAAGCGCGAGGCCCTGAAAAGGACCATTCCCCGCCTTCCGGACGCCCTGAAGGAAGCCCAACGCAGTGAGCACGCCAGGTTGCGCGAGCTAAACGCCCGGCACTGGATGGCGCAAAACCGTGTCGATCGGGCCTTGGCTCACTTGCAGAATGCCAGCGCATTCGCTGAACCGCTGCTTCATGCCGCTCTTAAGGAACGCTTTGACCTGGACCTGGATGTCCGCAAGACCTTTCTGCGTCTTTATATCCCTGCCCATATTCCCTGGCTGCGACTGAAGTCGGGGGCCGCACGCATCTGGACGGTGTCATTGCTGGATGCCGCGCTGCACAACTTCGAAAGCAGCGAGACCGAAGAGGCAGCCTTTGATCCCGCTTCCACCTATATCAGCGCCCCTCCGTCGGGGCCATTCGACGTACTGCAGGAGGTGCTGACAAAAATGCCCATCACGGCGTTCACCTTACTGTGCCGGGAACTGGACATTGGCGAGCGCTACAAAAAACACCTCGAAGACAATCTGGGCATTCACAACCCGGTGGCGACGGCGGTCCTGCAATCCAAGGTTCGCAACAGCCAGAAAGCGGCACTCACCACAGCGCTGCACATGGCGCACCTGCAAAACACACTCAGTGACGACACCCATGGCCTGATCCTCGGATTGCTCGACGGTGTACAACACCTACGTCTGCGCGACCAGGCATGGGTCTGTCATGAAATGACGATTATGAACGCCAGCCTGACCGGGATCGTGCTGTTTGCCCCGAACCTGGAACGCTCGCACGAAACGGTTCGGGTCGTGGCCTACATTCCCGACGACCCCGAACACCCGATCAAGGAGTATTCCTCGACCGGCGCATTCGCTCAGGACCTGAGCCAGCGCTTGCGCAGCCCTGACTATCAACAGTTTTTCAGTCGCTTTATCGATCATCAGGATCGTGGACACTTCTTCGCTCAGTTGAACAACCGCCTCAGCCCCATCACCTGGCAACCGGTGCGAACCGGCGATCCGCGCCCCACTTGGAGAGAAAACCCGGATCAGCGCCCCACCCTGCAAATGGTAGCAACGCCGATCCAGGGCGAACTGTGGGTTCATCTCTACCAGCGCAAACTGGACAAGATCCTCAACGATGCACGGGTCATCGCAGTCTCTACTGCCTTGGTCGACCAGAAAGCCCGATGGGCGCTATGGGATTCTTTCGCAGAAATCGCCCAGGCGCTGCTTAACGCCGCAGCCTTTATCGCCCTGCCGTTCGTGCCGCTACTCGGCGAAGTCATGCTGGCGTACGTGGCGTACCAATTGCTCGACGAAACCTTCGAAGGCATCGTCGAATGGGCAGAGGGCCAGACGACTGAAGCGCTCGAGCATTTCATGACGACGGTTCAGTCTGCGGTACAGCTGGGCATCTTCGCGGTAGGAGGCGCCATTGCCGTAGGGGAATTTCGAGCAGTCCTGCCGCGAGAAATCGTTGAGTTCATTGACCGTTTCCAACCGATCAAGACGCCGAATGACGAAACCCGTTACTGGAAACCCGTGCTGAACCACGACGGCGAAAGCGCGTGGCAGACCGGGCTGGACCAACCGCTGGAATGGAGTCAGGCGACGCTGTTGCGCCGTAGCCGTGCTGACATGCAGCGGTTTTCCGCCACCGAACGAGAGCGAATGCTCGAGATCAGTGGCGACCATGAAAACGCGCTACACAAGATGTCCGTGGATGCCGAACCCCTGCCACCATTGCTCGCCGACACCCTCAAACGGTTCATGATCGATCAGGACATTCAAACCTTTATCGATCAGATGAACAGCGACCGGCCGGAAGATTTCCTCAACGCCGATCCCGTGACTCAGTTGGAGTTACTCCACGAAAACGGATACTGGCCCGACCGAAAAGTGTTGCGCCTGATTGATGAAAAGGCGCAAACCCTCTGGCAAAGCCCTGGCGGCGGGGTGCCCGACCTGCAAATCGATGTCACACAATTGAACGAGGGCGATCTGCTCAAAACGTTTTTCCTGGCCCTGAATGAAAGCGAAATAAAAACCCTGATGGGCGAGGAATTCGGCGCCCCCATCACTCGTCTCGACATCCGCACTCGAACACTGCGTCACACATTGGCGGAGCTTGTCGAACGTAAAAAAGAAACGTTGTTCGACTATCGCTATCGCAAACTCGAACGCGGCGCGCACGGCCTGGCTCAAACCCTCATCAACGCCGAACCCGGACTGCCGAGAAGCTTCGCAGAAGCGGTGCTCGACACCGCGAGCGTCCAGGAACGGCAACAACTCGGACGCGGAACAGTGTCCGCACGATTGGCGGATCTGAGCCGTGAAGCCGGCCTGCAAACACGGGTGACTCGCGCCTACGAAGGCCTTGATCTGAAGTCGACCGCCCACAACCTCGACACGCAGCGCCTGGCCCTGCACTCACTGGAACGCTTGCCGGGCTGGTCGGGGCAACTGCGCATTGAACTCCGACTGTACAGCGATGAGGGGCAGCTGATCGACAGCGTCGGCAAGTCCGATGCACCGCTGCGCAAAGTCGTGGTCATGACCGAAGAGGGTTCGTTTCAGGCGTATGACGAGACAGGCCAGGCACTCAATTCCGCCAGCGATCTGTATGCCAGCATGCTGCAAGCATTCCCCGACCTTGAGCGTACCGCGCTGAAGATCAATATCGGCGAGGGTGAAAAACTCAAACAATCGATCCGCGAACATGCCTTGAAGCGCAACGAGTTGCGCGTACTGCTATCGCATCACCCCATCTTCAAGCCGACTTACGACCCGTCAGTGATGCGCCTGCTGGGTGGCTCCGAAGGCTATCGGCGCATGCCGAACAGGACGCCGACGCTACAAACCCGAACACAGAGCCTGTTTCCCCATCTCTCCGCCGAAGAACTGCAAGCGTACGTCGAACGGCTGCAGCAGCACCCGAGTGGTCCACGCGCAGAACTGACGCGACTGATCGCCGAACACACAACGCTCACTAATGAACTGCAACAATGGGCCCGCGACATTCCGCCGTTTATTCCGGATACCGACGTCGAAATCAGTGCGGCCCAACTCACCGCTCAACAGCAGAATCGCAGACAGTTCATGAACCAGCTACTCGATTGCTGGCGTCGACAAACCACTCATCCTCCGACTGACGCCGGGCACATCGATTTTATTTTCTCCCGACCGATTCTGGGCGAGCTACCGGCGCTGAGCATCGATTTCGCTCACGTCACCAACCTGGCACTGGCAGGCCATAGAGCCACTCGGGGTGTGAATGGATTCTTGATGCGTTTCTCCGGACTGCATCGCCTGGCCCTGCGTAACTTCAACCTTGGCAATCTTCCGGACGCCATCACCCAATGGCCACACCTCATAGAGCTGATTCTCAGCGACTGCGCGCTCACGCTCACCCCGCAGAGCCAGGCGACACTCTCTGCGCTTGGCAACCTGATAACGCTGGATCTGTATCGAAATCCGCTGGGGTTACTCCCCAGCGTCGAGAACATGCCCAATCTGGATTACATCGACGTCGCAGAAACCGGCATTTCCATCTTCCCCACCGGTTTGCTGTCGCGTCCTTACCTGCGAACCGCTCTGCTCAATGACAACCGCATTCCGGAACTGCCCGCCGCCCTCTTCGAGCTGCCCCGTAACATGCAGAATGGTTTTGACCTGGGAGACAACCCGCTTTCCGCCGCCGACCGCGAAAGCATCAAGCGCCTTTTCGCCAGCTCGGGCCAGGATCTCGGTGTCTTTGCCGAACAGGCGGATATCCAACGACTACAACGACTCTATCCGCTACTGGATCAAGAGCAAGCCAGCGACTGCATTTATCGTCTGCCCGGCACACTGCAAGACGGCCGGGCAGAGCTGACGCGCCTGGAAGGCGAGTACGAAACGCTGAGGACCACCCTGGAAGTCTGGACCCTGGACACTCCCACCCATCACCCGACCTCTGGTCAGCCTCTCACTGCCATGGAGCGGGTGCTCGATGAGTTGAACCGGATTGAAACCAAACGGATTCTGGAGCGTTGCTGGCGCCATGAAACCGATCTGGATGACTTCAACGAAACACTTTCGCCGACCTATGAGCTGACACTGACCATCAACATCACCGGCGACCTGCCGGTGCTGAGCGCCGATTTCAGCCACGTCTCGCTGCTCTATCTGCACAGTAATGCCGGACTGACGTCAGGGGTCGGGCCTTTTCTGGAGTGTTTCCCCCGTCTCAAAAGCCTGACCATCCGCGAATACGAGCTGAACGAAATACCCGAAGCCGTGTTCAGGATGGGCGATCTGAAGGCGCTGGCCCTGACCCGGTGTCAACTCAGCCTGACCGCGCAAACCGTGCTCGAGCTGGCGCAAATGGAGCACCTTGACTATCTGGAGCTGAGCAACAACCCATTGGGACTGACACCCGACGTCAGCCAGATGCCCGACCTTGCCGTACTGCTGTTGAACAATACCGGCATCACTGAGTTTCCCGTGGGCCTGCTGCAACTCAAGTTCCTGGACGTGGCAGATCTGAGTGCAAACGCGATCATTGAGATACCCAGTGACATTCTGGAGCTGCCAATGGAAATCGGCGAAAGCCTCAACCTGAGAGGGAATCCGTTGTCCGCAGACAGCTTTCGACGACTCTTCGATTACTTCAGGCTGAACAACGTTGATTTCGGACTCGATGCGATCGTCGATCACGCGGAGGTGGAAGTGTCGTCTTCCGGAGACTCGGAGGTCGACGAATAATCACCCTCGCTCGGACGGCACCGACGACAACTCGAACGGACTGCTGCTGCGCCGCTGGTTACGATCTTCCCGCGGCGTGGCGCCGAAGAAGTTGCGGTAGGCGCTGGAGAAATGCGGCCCCGAGGAGAAGCCACAGGACAGGCCGATCTGAATAATCGACTTGCTGGTTTGCATCAACATCTGCCGAGCCTTGTTCAGGCGCAGTTCCAGGTAGTACTGGCTCGGCACACGGTTGAGGTACTGCTTGAAGATGCGTTCCAGTTGACGACGGGACACGCACACATGCTGGGCGATTTCGTCGGTAGTGAGCGGCTCTTCGATGTTGGCTTCCATCAGCAACACCGCCTGGGTGAGCTTCGGATGGCTTGAGCCGAGACGGTTCTGCAACGGGATGCGTTGTCGCTCGCCACCTTCGCGGATGCGCTCGACCACCAGTTCTTCCGAGACCGCACCGGCCAGTTCCGCACCGTGGTCACGGGCCAGCACCGCCAGCAACAGATCGAGTACCGACATGCCGCCGCAAGCGGTCAAGCGATCGCGGTCCCAGTCGAACAGGTGACTGGTCGCGATGACTTTCGGGAAGCGCTCGGTGAAATCGTCCTGCCAGCGCCAATGCACGGCAGCGCGATAACCGTCGAGCAAACCCAACTGGGCCAACGGGTAAACACCGGCAGACAAACCACCGATCACGCAGCCGGCGCGCACCAATTGTTTGAGCGCACTGCTGAGTGCCGGCGCGAGGGTGGTCGGCGGCTCATCGGCGAGCAGGAATAGTTTTTGGAAGTTTTCGAGCTTGCCCGCCCACGGCTCACCCGGCAATTGCCAGGCGCCTTCGGCCGGCGGCTCGGCTTGCAAGAACGACAGTTCGTAGACGACGTCTGGATGCACACGCTGGGCAACACGCAAGGCCTCCTCAGCCAGCGCAAGCGTCAGTGCTTTAGTGCTGGGCCAAATCAGGAAACCAATTCGATGGGCAGTCATGGCGGGCAATCCGAAACGAAGAACGGTGATGAAGGCATGGGCCAATGCTAGCCCGTAAATGAACGCAAATCTCGAAACCAGCAAAGATCTAAATGTGGGAGCGGGCTTGCTCGCGAAAGCGGTGGATCAGACAGCAACGATGTTGACTGGTCCACCGCTTTCGCGAGCAAGCCCGCTCCCACAGGGGATCGAGGCCAGCTTCTAAATCGCGAAGCATGCACTATCCCGGTGCACAACGGCAGTCCTGATTATTTCAAGCTGCCGGACAGGAATTGTTGCAAGCGTTCGGACTGTGGATTGACCAGTACCTCACGCGGGTTGCCGCTTTCTTCGACGACACCTTTGTGCAGGAACACCAGCTGGTTCGACACTTCACGGGCGAAGCCCATTTCGTGGGTCACCACCACCATCGTCCGGCCTTCCAGGGCCAGGGCCTGCATGACTTTCAGCACATCGCCGACCAGTTCCGGGTCGAGGGCCGAGGTCGGTTCGTCGAACAGCATCACTTCAGGTTCCATCGCCAACGCACGGGCAATCGCCACGCGCTGTTGTTCGCCGCCGGACATGTGGCCCGGGTAAGCGTCTTTGCGATGCGCCACGCCAACCTTGTTCAGGTAGTGCTCGGCTTTCTCGCGAGCTTCAGCCTTGGACATGCCGAGAACGTGGACCGGCGCTTCCATGATGTTTTCCATTGCAGTCATGTGCGACCACAGATTGAAATGCTGGAACACCATCGACAGGCGCGAACGCATGCGTTGCAGCTGTTTCGGGTCGGCGGCCTTCAGCGCGCCGTCCTTGTTGGCCACCAGTTTCAGCTCTTCGTTGTTGAGCAGGATTTTGCCCGCGTGCGGCTGCTCCAGCAGGTTGATGCAGCGCAGGAAGGTACTTTTGCCGGAGCCACTGGAGCCGATGATGCTGATCACATCGCCAGCCGCCGCTTTCAGGGACACACCCTTGAGCACTTCGTGACTGCCATAGCGTTTATGCAGGTCTTGGACTTCAAGTTTGTACATGCGGTCGGTTCTCACAAAAACAGTCAGTCAGTCGTTGAGCAAGCGCCCGTGACGCAGCGCTTCGCGCCCCGCCACCTTGGCCAGCCAGAAACCGGGTTGGGCATAACGCAGCCGTTCAATGGCAAACAGCACCCCGGACGTACCAGCACACACCGTGCTGACCCGATCCGATAACGGATCGATCACTTCGAAAATCTCGTCGCCGGCTTCGATCCACTCACCAGGCTTACGCAGAAAACTGATCACGCCAGGGTGCGGCGCGAACAGCAATTCAGTGCCTTCGAACGGCATGCCTTCGCAAGCGTCCTGCGCAGGCTTTGGCCATTCGCCGCTGATCAAACCCTGTTCGGCGAGGAACGCCAGAATGCCCTCGGCGTGAGCGCAGGCTTGCGCGCGACCGGTGTCGGCCTGACCACCTAATTCAATGGTAGTCGCCAGGCAGGCCAGGGGAATCTGCGCATCCGGGAACAGACGCGACAAACGCAGCCACGGCAGCGAACAGGCTTCGTCGAAGGAACTGCCGCCAGAATCTTCCGCCAGCAAACCAACCTTCACGTCCAGGTGCGCGGCGAGCGAACGCCATTGCGGCCAGTGCTGCGGCAAGGCGTACATGTGCAGCGCCGCGTCGGTATCGCAATGCAAGTCCAGCACCACGTCGGCAGTGCAGGCATGGCTGAGCAAGATGCGTTGCATGCCTTGCAACTGACTGGCGGCCGGTGGCAACGCAGCGAGCACATCGCCCATGGCCTGACGGATCAAGCGGATATTGGCGTGTGGATCATCACCGAGGTGCCCATCGAGCTCGGCGGCCACGGGCGCGCTGAGCTCGACGAAATCGCGGTTGAAATTCTTGCCGCTGCCCGCTTCGAAACGTCCTTGATGATTACCCTGAAGCAGTTGATCGAGGCCCACCGGGTTGGCCACCGGCACCAGTTCGATCACACCGTTGAGCAAGCCTTGGGCTTCAAGTTCGCTCAGGCGTTTTTTCAGTTCGAAGGCCGTGCGCATGCCCGGCAGCTCATCGGCGTGGAGGCTGGCCTGAATGTAGGCCTTGCGCTCGCCACTGCCGAAGCGGAACACCGAAATATGGCGTTCGCTGCCCAGGTGGCTCCACGGCAATGCATGATCGATGCGTTCCATATCAATGCTTCCGCGGGGCCATATAGCCCAGCCAGCGGCGCTCGGCCAGTTTGAACAGGCGCACCAGAATGAACGTCAGGCACAGGTAGAACACGCCGGCGGTGATGTAGGCTTCGAACGGCAGGTAGAACTGCGCGTTGACCGTGCGCGCGGCACCGGTGATGTCGATCAGGGTCACGATGGATGCCAGACTGGTGGTCTGCAGCATCATGATCACTTCGTTGCTGTACTGCGGCAGTGCCCGGCGCAGGGCCGACGGCAGCAAAATCCGCTTGTACAGTTTGAAGCGCGACATGCCCATGGCCTTGGCCGCTTCGATCTCGCCGTTCGGCGTGGCGCGCAGGCTGCCGGCGATGATTTCGGCGGTGTAGGCGCTGGTGTTGATCGCGAAGGCCAGGCACGCACAGAACGTCGCGCTGGACAGCCACGGCCAGAGGAAGCTTTCACGCACGGCTTCGAATTGCGCGAGCCCGTAGTAGATCAAGAACAGCTGCACCAGCATCGGCGTGCCGCGGATCACATAGGTGTAGAGCCAGGCGCTCATGTTGATGACGGGATTTTTCGAGACGCGCATCAAGCCCAGCGGCAAGGCGCACAGCAGGCCGAAAAACAGCGACAGCGCGAGCAATTTGAGGGTGGTCACCAGGCCGCCCAAGTACAGCGGCATGGCCTCCCAAATGACGTTGTAGTCGAAGATCATAGATCAGCCGCCCTTACGCCTACCGAGTAGCGCTTCTCAAGGTGACGCAATGCCAGCAACGAGACACTGGTGATCACCAGGTACATCGCCGCCACTGCGAGGAAGAAGGTGAAAGGCTCGCGGGTAGCATCTGCCGCCTGCTTGGCCTTGAACATCATGTCTTGCAGACCCACCACCGAAATCAGCGCGGTGGCCTTGGTCAGTACCAGCCAGTTGTTGGTGAAGCCCGGAATCGCCAGACGAATCATCTGCGGCACCAACACCCGGAAGAACACCTGAAAACCGTTCATGCCGTACGCCATGCCGGCTTCTGCCTGACCCTTCGGGATCGCCATGAAGGCGCCGCGGAAGGTTTCCGACAGGTACGCACCGAAGATGAAGCCCAGGGTGCCGATACCGGCGGCCAACGGGTTCAGGTCGATGTAGTCGTCAAAACCGAGCATCGGTGCGACGCGGTTGAGCAGGTCCTGACCACCGTAGAAAATCAGCAGGATCAGCACCAGGTCGGGAATACCGCGGATCACCGTGGCATACAGATCGCCCAGCCAGGCCAGCCAGCGCACCGGCGAAAGACGCAGCGAAACGCCGATCAGACCCAGAACAATGGCCAGGACCATGGACGACAAGGCGAGCTGAAGCGTCAGCCATGCGCCATCGAGGATGACAGCCCCGTAGCCTTTCAACATGATTCAGGTCCTCGAAAGTTGGGATGAAAAAATGGCGCAAACCTCAGAGATCCTGTTGCTTGCGCCATTTCGGACTTGTCGCTTGGACGTGTTACTTGCCGTAAATATCGAAGGCGAAGTACTTGTCCTGGATTTGCTTGTATTTGCCGTTCTCGCGAATGGCAGCGATCGCGGTGTTGATCTTGTCTTTCAGCGCGTCGCCCTTGCGAACCGCGATACCCACGCCGTCGCCGAAGTATTTGACGTCGGTGAAGGCCGGGCCAACGAAGGCGAAACCTTTGCCGGCGTCGGTTTTCAGGAAACCGTCATCCAGCAGCGTAGCGTCTGCCACGGTGCCGTCGAGGCGACCGGCAGCCACATCGAGGTAAATTTCGTTCTGCGAACCGTAAGGCTTGATCTCGGCACCCAGCGGGGCCAGGACTTCACGGGCGAAACGCTCGTGGATCGAACCACGTTGCACGCCGATGTTCTTGCCCTTCAGCTCAGCCAGGCTGTCGCTCACGGCAGTGCCGGACTTCATGACCAAGCGCGCCGGGGTGTTGTAGTACTTGTTGGTGAAGTCCACGGACTTCTTGCGGTCTTCAGTGATCGACATGGACGACAGGATCGCGTCGATCTTGCGCACCTTGAGGGCCGGGATCAGGCCGTCGAACTCTTGCTCGACCCAGACGCACTTGACCTTCATCTCTTCGCACAGGGCGTTGCCGATGTCGTAGTCGAAACCAACGATGCTGCCGTCCGGCGCTTTGGAAGCGAACGGAGGGTAAGCCGCTTCGATACCGATTTTTACGGGCTTGTCATCAGCAAAAGTCGGCAGGGACAGCACGGACAGTGCCAGGGCGCCAAGCAGCACGAGTTTCTTCATCTTGGGACTCCATCGGTAAAGGGCTAAAACGGCAGAGTGAGCGACAGCCCAATATGCGAATGAGTGAAACCGCAAAGCAGTGCTACGTCCTAGGAAACCCACGCTGTTTTCAACGCAGGCAACGACGAGCGAGTGATCGGCATTCTAACGACAGGCCCGAAGCCGATATTTCTTCAATGCGACAACAAATTACAGATGCACTGAGAAAGCCGTTTGGGCGCGTTGACAGCCTTGCAATTTCATGCAAGAGCAAAAGAGAGTGAACCGATCTATGCTGCAAATTGCGGGCCTATTATTGGCAAAGCCTTCTAATCCGGCAAGCGCAGCGTGGTGTCTTATTTTTCATGGGCGGTTTTGAGGCCCGTAGCGGTGGATTTGCGTTTCTCAATGCCCCGTCATCGGGCGGGAGGTTACACATTCAGTTACTTGAAGGGTGATGGGTAACAGTGGGAATTGACCTACAGAAGTAGTCGATAATTATTGGTCGTTGTTGATGTGGTGTCTGACAGGACGCCTTCGCGAGCAAGCCCGCTCCCACAGGTTTTTCGGGATGTTGTTCAGATTGCATGCACGCCACAGATCCTTGTGGGAGCGGGCTTGCCCGCGATGAGGCCCGCCCTGCCAACACAAAACCATCAGACAAAAAAAGCCCCATCCGGCATGACACCGAACGGGGCTTTCACTGACTCAAGAACCGCCGTTAAGCGACGTTCATAGTCCTGTGTTCATCAATCAAATGCTGCACCACACCCGGATCGGCCAGGGTGGAGATATCCCCCAACCCATCGTATTCAGCCGTAGCAATCTTGCGCAAAATGCGGCGCATGATCTTGCCCGAACGGGTTTTCGGCAGCCCCGGCGCCCACTGGATCACATCCGGCGAGGCAATCGGCCCAATCTCTTTACGCACCCAGTTTTTCAGTTCCAGGCGCAGTTGCTCGGTCGGCTCTTCGCCACCGATCAGGGTGACGTAGACATAGATGCCCTGGCCCTTGATGTCGTGCGGCACACCGACCACGGCTGCTTCGGCGACTTTCGGGTGAGCGACCATCGCGCTTTCGATCTCGGCGGTGCCCATGCGGTGGCCGGACACGTTAAGTACGTCATCCACGCGACCGGTGATCCAGTAGTAACCATCCTCGTCACGACGCGCGCCGTCACCGGTGAAGTACATGCCGCGGAAGGTCTTGAAGTAGGTGTCGACGAAACGGTCATGGTCGCCGTACAGCGTGCGCGCCTGTCCCGGCCACGAGTCGAGAATCACCAGGTTGCCCTCGGCAACGCCTTCGATGATGTTGCCCAGGTTGTCCACTAGCGCCGGTACCACGCCGAAGAATGGACGTGCAGCCGAACCCGGCTTGAGGGCGTGAGCTCCCGGCAGCGGGCTCATCATGTTGCCGCCGGTTTCGGTCTGCCACCAAGTGTCGACGATCGGGCAACGGGACTGGCCGACGTTCTTGTAGTACCAATCCCACGCTTCCGGGTTAATCGGCTCACCGACCGAACCCAACAGACGCAGGCTGCTGCCATCGGCGCCTTCAACAGCGGCTTTGCCCGAGGCCATCATCGCGCGGATCGCGGTTGGCGCGGTGTAGAGGATGTTGACCTTGTGCTTGTCGACGATCTTCGCCACCCGGGTGATGTCCGGATAGTTCGGCACGCCTTCGAACAGCAGCGTGGTCGCGCCATTGGCCAGCGGGCCGTAGACGATGTAACTGTGGCCGGTGACCCAGCCGACGTCGGCGGTGCACCAGTAGACTTCGCCCGGACGGTAGTCGAACACGCGCTCGTGGGTCATGGCTGCATACAGCAGGTAACCGGCGGTGGTGTGTTGTACGCCCTTCGGCTTGCCGGTAGAACCGGAGGTGTAAAGGATGAACAGCGCTTCTTCAGCGCCCATCTCTTTCGGCGCGCAAACACTGCCCGCCACTTTCATCAGGTCTTCGTACCAGATGTCGCGATGCTGGTTCCACTTGATGTCGCCACCGGTGCGCTTGCACACGATGACTTTCTGGATGCTGCTGGTTTCCGGGTTGGTCAGCGCGTCGTCGACGTTGGTCTTGAGCGGGATCTTCTTGCCGGCGCGAATGCCTTCGTCAGCGGTGATCACCACTTTGGATTTGCAGTCGATGATGCGACCCGCCAGGGCTTCCGGCGAGAAACCACCGAATACCACCGAGTGAATCGCGCCGATCCGGGTGCATGCCAACATGGCGACCACGGCTTCGGGGATCATTGGCATATAGATAGTCACCACGTCGCCGCGGTGTACATCCTGACCGCGCAAGGCGTTGGCGAACTTGCAGACTTGTTCGTGCAGTTCACGGTAGGTGATGTTGCGGCTTTCGGCAGGGTCATCCCCTTCCCAAATGATCGCGATTTGATCGCCGCGCTCGGCCAGATGACGGTCGAGGCAGTTGTAGGAAACGTTCAGGGTGCCGTCGGCGAACCATTTGATGTCGACATGGTGATCGTCGAAGGAAGTCTGCTTGACCGTGGTGAAAGGCTTGATCCAGTCGAGGCGCTTGGCTTGTTCACGCCAGAAGCCGTCCGGGTTGACGACGGACTGCTGGTACATGGCCTTGTAGGTCGCCTCGTCAGTCAGCGTATTGGCCAGAACCTCGGGACGAACGGGATACAGGGAAGCCGCACTCATCTTTTCTACCTCGGTGGAATAGTTGTTTTTGTATGGACCCAGTTGTAGCCGGGGCGGGCCTATAGAACCATTCGACGATGGTAGTAACAAGCCCCTACAAAATGTGGCTATACCTCGACGAAGCGCTCAAACGCGGTGATTTCAGGGGCTGTGAGCGTTTATGAAATAGGCTTCATCCGCGAGCCAAAAGTCGCTTTTCCGGGGATTGTTACAGGATCTGTCAAAAGTGTTTATCAAAAGCACGGCTATATGAATGCACCCCCCACGCCTAAAATCAGCCTCGCCAACAAGGCAACGTGATTAACCAAGTTGCAGCCCCCACGAAGGCCGTTAATCCAAAACCCGGTAATGAAGTTCCACACGCAACCCCAAAAAGGTTGCGTGACCCTACTCGACTTCTAAAAGGTAAATCCGAAATGAAAGCTTTATTAGTTCTGGCCCTCAGCAGTCTGTGCGCCACCGCCATGGCAGACGAGGTCCCGACTGATGTCGCACAGCAAAAACCCGCCATCGAGGAATACACTTACTCGACTCACCTGGACATCGCCAAAGTTGTTTCCATGAGCGAAATCCCGAACGTCTGCGAAGTTGTTCCGGCAAAAATGGAATACGACGACTCCAAAGGTCAGCGCCACATTCTGCGTTACAGCGTCATGGGTAACGGCTGCTCCAACGGCTGATCCACCCGCTCTCACTTTCCCAAGGTTCGACCCACCCGCCCGCTATTTAAGGCAGATGAAGCGCCGAACCTTACATATCGTTTTATTCGATTGTTTTAAGCATTTATTTGCGCTTTTCAATCAAATTAGTTGGCGTAGTATCAATTCCACACCAAGGCACAAAACGCCAACGAACCTGGAGCCACACCATGAAAACCAAACTGATCATCGCCCTGACCCTCTCTGTCCTGGCTGCCAACACCTTCGCCGCTGACGGTTACGACCGCACGGGCTCGGCTGCTTTCAATACATCGGCGGCTGTCGCTTCTGACGGTTACGACCACACCGGTTCGGCGTCCTTCGCTTCCGATGGCTCCGATCACACCGCTGCGGGCAAACTTGCTTCTGATGGTTTTGATCACACGGGCGCCGCCAAAGTGGCTGCCGATGGTTCAGATCACGTTGGTGCTGCCAAGGTCGCTGCCGATGGTTCTGACCACGTTGGTGCAGGTCGCCTCAGCTGATTAATGTGCGCGACTTCACAGCCCGACTTCGGTCGGGCTTAGTTGTGTCTGGAGCTGCCGAAAACCGACTCAAAACACAACATGTAGTGGAAAAGGCGGTTTTTGATTGTTTTTTGAACAAAAATAATTGAGCGCCAAATTTTATGAAAAAAAAATCTGCACCCGCGATACCAGTCAAAGCCCTGTAAACCCTCACTCCGGCCTAAAAACGCCCCCTGCCTACCCTTCTCAGTGCCACTTCGTCGCACCACTCGACCGAAAATTTCCCTATAATGCGGCGTAAATCGGGCCTGCAATATTCCCTTACAGGGGAACAAGCCAGTCTGAAGCCCACGCAGAAGCTGTTCACACTTTCTGCGCCCGTCAGTGGCCTCAGAACACCCGTACAAAATTCTGTTTATTGCCTGCGTTGTACTGCTGCAAAAAACGATTTCCTTTAGATCCAACGCGGCCAGTACGGCCGTGTGAAAAACCAACCTATCAGTTTTCACACGGGCATCTGGCCCTCACGCAGGAGACGACACGTCATGCTGAGCTGGGACGAATTCGACAAAGAAGACAGCGGCGAAACCGTGGTAAAAGGCGCCAACGCCGGCCACGCGACTGAAGCCAACATGGACCGCCTCGACACCGCCGGTGGTGTCGCTGCTCAAGAAGCTCGCGCCGTGACCGCGTCCGATTCCGCCGCAATCGCCCGTGCCAAAGCTGCCCTGGACAACCTCGACATCGCCGAAGGCCTCGCCGAACTCGAAGGCGCCTCCGCCCGTGTGGCTGTCGACGAAAAGCGCATGATCAACTGCCGCGCCGACCTCAACCAACTCGTGCCATTCAAATACGACTGGGCCTGGCAGAAATACCTGGACGGCTGCGCAAACCACTGGATGCCGCAAGAAGTCAACATGACCGCCGACATCGCCCTCTGGAAAGACCCGGAAGGCCTGACCGACGACGAGCGCCGCATCGTGATGCGCAACCTCGGCTTCTTCTCCACCGCCGACTCCCTGGTTGCCAACAACCTGGTCCTGGCCGTGTACCGCCTGATCACCAACCCGGAATGCCGCCAGTACATCCTGCGCCAGGCGTTCGAAGAGGCGATCCACACCCACGCCTACCAGTACTGCATCGAATCGTTGGCCATGGATGAAGGCGAGATCTTCAACATGTACCACGAGATCCCATCGGTCGCGAAAAAAGCCACCTGGGGCCTCAAATACACCCGTTCGATCTCCGATCCGAAGTTCGAAACCGGCACCGTCGAAACCGACAAAGAACTGCTGCGCAACCTGATCGCCTACTACTGCGTTCTGGAAGGCATCTTCTTCTACTGCGGCTTCACCCAGATCCTCTCCATGGGCCGCCGCAACAAAATGACCGGCGTCGCCGAGCAGTTCCAATACATCCTGCGCGACGAATCCATGCACCTGAACTTCGGCATCGACGTGATCAACCAGATCAAAATCGAAAACCCACACTTGTGGGACGCTGAAATGAAGGAAGAAGCTTCGCAGATGATCCTGCAGGGCACTCAGCTGGAAATCGAATACGCGCGTGACACCATGCCTCGCGGCGTACTCGGCATGAACGCGGCGATGATGGAGGACTACCTGAAGTTCATCGCTAACCGTCGTCTGTCGCAGATCGGTTTGAAAGAAGAGTATCCAGGGACGACTAACCCGTTCCCTTGGATGAGCGAGATTATGGACTTGAAGAAAGAGAAGAATTTCTTTGAGACTCGGGTTATTGAGTATCAGACTGGTGGGGCGTTGAGCTGGGATTGATTTCCTATAGCTGGCCGCGATTTATTCGATAGAACCTGATGTGATAAATCGAAAAACAAAAAGCCCCGATCTGATCGGGGCTTTTTTTATTGAGTAGGAAAACTTATTACTCATCCCACGCCTCTGCGCAAAAAAACCTACAGCACTTCCAGCTACTTCCGCATTGATCCCCATTCAAAGCATCTCTAAGCTCCATTGCAGGTGCCTAAGAAACACCCAACGTAGAAGCTACCTCCTCACACAGAATTGCGTTTGTCTCAAAGACATATGCGCAACTTTTTGTTTGAAAGAGATAGCTAGTTGGGATTTCTTAAGTCCTCTACGTCGGGTATGGCTCTCTCCAAATTCATACGTAGAGGTTATGAATATGCCTACAACAAACCCACACCGCTCTCCTTCCGTTTCGGAGATCGGTCATGTCTGATCACTTCGTTCCAACGGTCTTCACCCGCCACAACCTCCACCTCCACGCCCTTCTCCTGGAAAACCAGCCATGGTTCTGCGCCCGCGATCTGGGTCGCTTAATGGGGCTCCATCTGAGTGATCGTGTCGTCAGCAAACTGGACGAAGATCAGCGGCATACGCTGTTGATTTGCTACCACGGCCAACCAGAGAAGCGGTTGATGCTCAGTGAATCAGGTGTGTATGCGCTGCTGGTCTATCACTACGCGCCGGGGCATCGGTTGTTGCGTGAATGGTTGACCCATCAGGTGGTGCCGGCCTTGCGCGACGCGGAGCAGTCGAACAATGCGGATCGGCCAATGTTGAGTTTGTTGGATTGGCCGGAGATGTCGTTGAGTCTGTTGCATTGGCAGGATGACGGTTGGATTCGCCTGCGGGACATGCCTTATCTGCTGCTCAATCGCACGCGGCGGCGGGTGCCGATGGTTAAGCCTTGGTGGCGGAGGGTTTTAGAAGTATTTCAATCTTCAAAGCATTCGGTGGGTTAGAGCGCGATTTCTTGTAGGAGTCGACTGAGCGAGGCGTCGCTCTTTTCCGTAGGAGTTTTCGTAGACAGTCGTAATGGCCACTCAGTATCGTCCGAGGGTTTTCAACCCTCGGCGATTGTATGGACACGGAAAAGAGCAACAGCGATTGGAGTCACGCGGAGATTCAGGCAGCGGTCGATGCTTATCTCAGCATGCTGTCACGCGAGCAAAGCGGTCAGAAGATCAATAAAGCTCATGAGAACCGAGTCCTGCGCGAGGGTGCTTTAACGGGCCGCACCAAAGGCTCGGTTGAGTTTCGGATGCAGAACATTTCCACCGTGCTGGTCGAACTCGAACGAGATCGCATTGAGGGATACAAACCCGCCAAGAATGTCGGTGCGAATGTGGCGCGTAGCATTCGTGAAGCGCTGAACGCGCCTAGCACCTTAACGCCGGACGACTTTGCCCCGACCGCTGATGAGGCAACGCTAGAACGACGTGCAGCCAAACTTGAAAAGCAACCGCTCAAGGCTGAGCCGAAGGGGATTTTGAAACCGCAACAAATACCCAGTTCGGGCAACTCTTTTGTACGCGATCCTGTAGTTAGAGCCTGGGTCCGAAAAGAGGCTAAGGGTATCTGCGAGGGTTGCGGAAAACCGGCGCCGTTTGAAAAGGATGGCAGGCCGTTTCTTGAGGTTCATCACGTTAAGCATTTGGCGCAACAAGGATCGGATCGCCCGAGCAATGCTGTGGCGCTGTGCCCGAACTGTCATCGACGTTGTCACCATTCGAGTGATCGGGATGAGTTCACTGCTTCGCTTTATAAGAGAGTGGAGCGGTTGAAGTTTGAGTGATCGAGCCTGCAAAACTTCATCGGCACATATGCACGAAGGCGGCGGGTCGCAAGGACTCTGCGCTGCCATCCTGATAAACAGCGACATCTCCTAACATCATTCAAGACGCGTCCTACAGCCCCAATGTGTCCCGTTCGTTAACGTCGCGCAGCCCCTTTTCAGAGGGCTGCCGATGGATGAACGAAAGGATGATCAGTGGCTGGCAACAAGGACATTCCCCGGATTAAAAATCCACCCTCCGGTGATGGGCATCACGTCACCTACCGCTACATGACCGCCACCGAACTGGCCGAGCGGGATGCTAGACAAAAAGCTTACGAGGCCATGCTCGCAAGGCAAGACGCCTTCGAACGCGGCCGTCAGGTCATGGCTGAAAAGCAAAAGCCCACTCAAGCCGGATGTGTCTTCGCCAAGTCCTGCAAGCTGCCGGACGCCATCATCGATTATTCGAATCCCTCAGGGATGGTGCCTACCGATAGCCTGAAAGACTACGGTGACCTGATTCTGCTGGGTGCTCGCGAAGCGGATGTATCGGGCGCTGTGCCACTGAAGAAGATCAGTAGCACAGCGATTCCCGTCGGTCTGGGCTCCCTCGCCTTGGCCGGCTCGGCACTTGCCGCTGCTCCCGTGGCCGCCGCAGGCGCCGTTGCAGCAACGCTGGTTGGCCTTGTTGCGCTGGTCACACAATCGAATCTGGGCGACAGCTCGCTTTACACCGAAGATCAACTCCGTGCACTCAAGCAGGCCCGTACCCGCGTTCGCCTGCGAGTCGAGCAACAGACTGACGGCAGCCTCAAGGGATACGGTTTCTACACCGGCAAAAATCGCGATTGGGAAATGGTTGATGTCGTGCAGTTCGCGTTGCGCGGCAGCCAGCAGGTGGCAGACCTGGGTGACGGCATTGAACTGATCTGGACACCGGCTGTAGATGGTTCCGACTTCCTGGGCATTCCGGCGCTGGAGGCTGCCCCGCAAGCACCGCATATCTGGGTTTACCCACCGACGAAAGCGGCTGACAGCATCATCGTGAACCCGGTGTATCCGCCGGAGTACAAGGATTTCATTCTGGTGTTTCCGGCGGGGTCACTCGTGAAGCCGGTGTACATCGTCATGAGTATGCCGGGGGATCATAAGTATTACGATGACCCGGAAACCCTTCCTGCCTTCCCCGACACGACCCGCGTGAAATCGAAAGCTTCAGTTCAAGGCGGAGGTAAAAAACGAGCTCGTTGGTTAGACCGTAAAGGGCGGATATATGAGTGGGACTCCAAAAGCGGTGCAGTTGAGATGTACGATAAATTAGGAAACCATCTGGGCGAGTTTAATCATTTAACGGGAGAACGAACAAAGGACGCTAAGCCAGGTAGGAAGACCCCAAAGTGACCCAAGAGAGAAAAAACATGCGCTATCTTTCCATCACCGGCTTTTACCCCGATGAGAAGCAGGACGATACATTGCAGTTCGAACTGGCTCTAAAGGATTACGAGCTCAACCAGATTCTGGCTCAACTGACTGAGTCAAAAACCCTCGAAGAATTAGAGCCCGGTGAACTGCAACTTGCTGAACATCAAGTCAGGCAGATTGCAGATTTACTCAAAATTGATTTCCCAGAGGGACTGGAATACTTCATCGGAACACGCGCAGGCACCTAGACAAATCCGGCTCGGCATTCGCCGCTGCTCCCATGGCCGCGGCGAGCGCCGTAACAGCAACGCTGGTTGGCCTTGTTGCGCTGGTCACCCCATCGAGTCTCGGCGACAGCTCGCTTTACACCGAAGACCAACTCCGTTCGCTCAAACAGGCCCGCACCCGCGTTCGCCTGCGGGTCGAGCAACAGACTGACGGCAGCCTCAAGGGGTACGGTTTCTACACCGGCAAAAATCGCGATTGGGAAATGGTGGATGTCGTGCAGTTCACCTTGCGTAGCAGCCAGCAGGTGACTGACCTGGGTGACGGCATTGAACTGATCTGGACACCGGCTGTGGATGGTTCCGAAATCCTGGGCATTCCGGCGCTGGAGGCTGCCCCGCAAGCACCGCATATCTGGGTTTACCCACCGACGAAAGCGGCTGACAGCATCATCGTGAACCCGGTGTATCCGCCGGAGTACAAGGATTTCATTCTGGTGTTCCCGGCTGATTCGGGGGTAAGGCCGGTCTATGTCGTTGTCAGTATTTCTCATCATTACTACCCGAAGCCACATACATTGCCGGCCTTCCCGGATGCAAAATGGGCCCCAGGCAAAAACCCGCATGAAGGGCGGGGGCCTACGTCCTCGTTGGAAGGATAAAAAAGGCACGATTTACGAATGGGACTTCCAGCACGGCGCAGTGGAGAAATACAACAAACGCGGAAAACACTTGGGCGAGTTTGATCACGCATCAGGCAATCAGACAAAACCTGCAGACCCAACGAGGACGGTAGAGCCATGAAGCACACGGTGATGGGTATCTATGAGGGAGAAGACTTTGCTTCTTATGAGAACGTGCTTCCGATCAAAAGCGAGGAGCTCGCGATATTGATGGGCTGGAAGGATCAAGAGGACTATGTGTATGACTACCAATTGACGAAGGATCAAATTACAGCCATTGAACAGGCCTGCTCGGTTTCGTTTCCATCCGATCTCATTCTTTTTTTAACCACCAGTCAAAATTGACGTGTGATGGGTTAACGGTGTTTTGAAAGTCACACAATCGAATCTGGGCGACAGCTCGCTTAGAAGTGCATTCTTCAGCCCCATTTCCACCATGGCATTCAGTTGCTCTCCTATGACTACCAAGTTGCGTTCGTCTATCGAGACAAGTGGCCATCGAAGTGATAGTGGACGAAAGAGCCAATACAAAAAAAGACTGATCTTCTGGTCGGTTTTTGTTTACGCGCTTTCTTCGCTCAATGCGAAACGCGGCTCGTCAGCTCGTGCTTGCCGGGGCTGGGGCTGCTGCGCAGCCAACGGGGGCAAGCCCCCTCGCCACAGATTGGTGGTCGGCTTGGGGAATATGGTGTTCTTATGAATCGCGAGCAGGCTCGCTCCCACAGGGATTTGCAGCAGGTTTGGGAGCATCGGCGTCCCGCCCCCCTCACGAACGTGCCGAAACCACCCTCACCCCATACTGCGGAATAATCCCGTCCGCGGTGACTAACTCCAGCCCTTCCGCCTGAGCCTGGGCAATCAACATCCGATCAAACGGGTCGCGATGAATCTCCGGTAACTTTCCTGCCTGCTGTCCATGGAACAGCGAAATCGGCAGTTTGGTGAAACCCTCGTCTTCAACCAGCGCCTCAAGATCCACTGGAGCCTCCAGCATCCCTTTAGCCTGCTTGATCGATATCTCCCAGATCGAAGCGGCGCTCACCAAGACCTGATTGCGCGGCTCCCCGATCATCTGTCGAGTATCTGCGCCCAGTGCAGGATCATCAGACAGCCACCAAAGAAACGCATGGGTATCCAACAACAAGCGCCTCATAGACGGCCCTCAAATCCATCGATGATGTCCTCGGGGGTCTTGTCAAAATCTGCAGACATCCGAATCTTCCCCTTCAACCGGCCAGGCTTGCGCGCCCGAGGTGTATCGACATGAGGCAGCAGATCGAGATAAGGCTTGCCGGCCTTCGCGATCACGACCTTGTCGCCATGCCATACACGTTCAGCAAGTTGGGAGAGTTGGGATTTTGCTTCGTGCATGTTTACTTGCACCAGTTCATTCATATGGCACCTCCATAGAGTTAGCTAAGCTAGCCTAAGCTGGAGATTTCCAATAGGCAAGGTGTCGAGCTGACCGCTTGTCAAAAAACGAGCTTGACCGAGAAAATCGACAATGCGTTCAACCAGAAGCCCCCTGGTGTTCTTAGGTTTTTCGCGAGCAGGCTCACACCCACAGAGCTGGTGAGTTGCCGCAGATTTTATTGTGTTCTGAAAACAGTCAGTGCAACCCGCCCCGCCTCCCGCTATTAATACCCTTCCCCCCTCAAGGACCCGAGCCTGCCATGAAATTCGACCTCGCCTACTGCCTCAGCCTCGACGACAAGCTGTCGATCTATGACGTGCGCGATTTGAATTTCGACGAAACCATGGATTTCGACTCCGCCAAAGAACACTTCCAATGCCCCAACGATGCCTGTCGTTTGGCCTTCGATGCGGCGAATGTCTTGACCACGTTCAACGCCAAGAACGTGAATTACGTTCGCACGCCGCACTTCAAGAACATTCCTAGCACCCGGCATGTGGCGGATTGTCCTTATGCGAGTCTCAAGGCATCGGCGTCTGGGATGGACTCGGACGGTACGGAATCGGATGACAGCCGCGAGGAGCATTTCCCGTCGGAGTTGTTGCTGACTCGGCGCGAGTATGTGCGTAAGCCGTCGAACCCGGCGGGGGCTGCGGATGTTCTGAGGGACGATCCGAAACCTCTTACAAAGCCCAGCGATACCGAGCATCCGAGCCGAGAAACAGCACCGGACAAGACCAGTGTCTTCGCCCATCCGGTGGAATGTTTTGTGTCCAATTTCGAGGACAAGGAACTACTCAAGCGTATGCCGCTGAAGATTGGCGAGCACACCGCGCCCTACGGATCGTTCTTCAAGAAGATCGAGTATCTGCAGGACAACAAGGGGCTGATTTACTGGGGCAAGATCAAGGAGATCAAGGATTACACGCAGAGCTTTCGTATCGATTTCGAACAGAAGGTCTGGTTCAAGCAAGCGGACGAGGCGAAGAAGAAGCCTTATTCAGTCAACGTTTACCTGAGCAAGAAGTTGATCGACAACTACCGCAAGCGCAAAGCGTTTCTGGAAGAGATCAAGCACGCCATCGAGAGCGGGAAAGAGTTGTATTGCTTCTTTTATGGCGTGACGCCGGAGTTGAAGCAGGTGCCGAGCAAGAAAAACCCCGAGCAGACGTTCGGGGTGTTCAGTGCGAATATCGAGAACCTGGATCACTTTATTGTTCGTGAAGCGCCGGGACTCAAGGGTTAAAAGACCGAGCCGCGGCGTTACCACGATGGCTCATTGCGCTTCGAGTTTAAGCTGCCTTTCAAACGCCCATATCTCCCGTTTCATTTCCATGCGCCGCTCACAAGCCGCCTTAACAGCAGCCTCATCCAAGCCTCCATAACGGCCGCGTTTGTAAAACACGTACTCACCGCAACTCTCCAGGAAACGCTCCATCATCGGCTCGTCATCGATCCAGCGAAGGATGTCGTGCTGTCCCGCATGGCGCATCAGGCCGTTTATCCAACGCTCGGCAAAACGATGAACAAAACCGTCGAGATCCGCTTTTTTAGCGTCCGCGAAAATCATGCAATAACGGGTTTGCACATGGATGACTAACAACACGTGCTTGCGTTGGACGGTGATGGCGTGGACCAGCCATTGCTCGGCGGATTCGGTTGCCTCATCGTCCTCGATAACGGGCGATGGTGGTTTCTCCACCGGAGTAATTTTCTTACCCTTGTTCACGCGGCTGAAAAAGTTGCTGGCCGCTTCGGTGCAGTTGAAGATCAACATCCTGGTTCTCTGGTCAATGGTTGAAAAATGCTATGAGTCTTTAGCCCATTCAATCTCAAAAGGCTGGCGAACGGCGTCGGAAATTCTCTGCCGTAATTCCTCACTCAGAACTGACAACTCCTCATCGCTCAGCAGGTCATACGCGACCATTAACATCAAGGATAACCAGACATCCGAGCGTCGACCTGTGTTGAATGCACTCGCCAAATCCTTGTCCCGACTCCGCATCAGGCGATAGAGCGTACGAAACCGAGCGTGCGCTGATAAAGCCTCGTTTTGCGCGATAGTCTGGGCATTAGCAAGAACGCCTTGGCAGAAGCGATCCAGCGCCAGTTCGTGGAGTTCCTGGTACTTCTTCCAATCACTGTCGGATATCGACATGGCACCCTCCTTCACTGGATTTGTGCGATACCGCGCGGCGCGGTTTACCGTACCAACATGCTCAGCATCACGATTATCAACAATCCAATATAGACCCAAGCATGTATTCGATCCGGTATCCGCCCGATCCACGGCGAAGCCAACCGAATGCCCACCAACGACCCGACCGTCAACACCGCAAACGCCAGCACATCCACATAGCCGACAAACCACGTCCCAAGATCAAACTCGGTGAAACCGGCCATGGACATATAAGTCAGCGTCCCGGCCAGCGCCACGGGCACACTCAGCGGATTGGCCATGGACGTCGCCTGACTCATGCTCAACCCACAACGCCGCAACAACGGCACGGTCATGACGCTCCCTCCTACACCGAGAAACGTGGCGATGGTGCCGATTCCTACACCGCCGCCAGACACTTCTCCCCTTCCCAATCGTCGTGGGATTCCGACAGCGGATTGCGTAAGAAAACCGCGTCTGAACAGGCAATCCAGAATCGTCACGCCGAGGTAGGCGATGAAGGCATAGCGAATCAGCTCGCCACTTGCCCACATCGCTGCAACTGCGCCGACGATCGCGCCCAATCCAATGAATCCGCCCAACGGCCACAGGTAATGGCGAATGAGATTACCGGCGCGGTGGTGTTTTCCGGTGGCGATCAGCGCATTAACGATCATCACGCAGGTCGAGGTGGCGACAGCGATGTGCATTGCCGATTGGCTAATGGGGTGGTCGGCACCGTGACTGGCCAGGAGCATGCGGTAGAGCAATGGCACGACGACGAATCCGCCGCCGAAGCCGAACAGCACGGCGGTGACGCCGGTCATGCAGCCGAAGAGTGCCAGCAAGAGATAGAACATCGTGCGTCGTCCGTTGGTTGAGAGTGGTCGACGATAGAGCGATGTGTCTTGGCCTGCCTCAGTAAGTCAGCCAATAATGTTTGCGTTTACGCCAACCACTGGATGTTGCTTCGATGCGCAATGTTTCGATTGATCTGCTGGACCACACGCCACGGCCGGTGGTGGCCATCGGTACGGATTATTCCCACGGTCATTTGTTGCCCCGTCATACGCATCGGCGGGCGCAGTTGTTGTATGGCGCCACGGGGGTGATGCAAGTCAGCAGTCACGACGGCAACTGGGTGGTGCCGCCGCAGCGGGCGGTGTGGATTCCGGCGGACGTGCCCCATGAGGTGTTGATGCTGGGCGTGAGCACGCGCAGTTTGTACATCGAACCGGGGGCGGTGGATTTGGGCAGCCGTTGCCAGGTGATCAGCGTTTCGCCGTTGATGCGGCACTTGCTAATGGAGGCGGTGGAGATTCCGCTGGAGTACGAGGAGGCCGGGCGCGATGGCGCGCTGATCGACTTGTTGCTGCACGAACTGGCGCGCAGCGCTCACCTGCCCTTGCACATTCCGCTGCCAGTTGATGCTCGGCTGCTCGCGTTGTGCCAAGGCTTCCTGCAACGGCCCGACGCTCATCAATCGCCGCAACAATGGGCCGATCAGATGCACATCAGTCTGCGCACGTTCAATCGTCTTTTTCGCCAACAAACCGATCTGAGTTTCAGCCAATGGCGGCAGCGGGCCTGCGTGGTGCTGGCCCTCGCGCGCTTGGCGGTAGGCGAACCGGTGACGCGGATTGCCCTGGATTTTGGCTATGACAGCCCGGCGGCGTTCTCGACCATGTTCCGTCGCGTACTGGGGCAGGCGCCGTCCGTCTGGCTGGAGGGGGCGAAATAGAAAAAATCAAAAAATCAATTTGATCCGGGCGCAAAACAACTGTACAAAAACACAGTATTTTTTGAATCAACACTCTTGAGCCCGGAGAACACCATGGCCTCTCTTGCGATGAAGATCACCCTGGAACGTATCGCCCTTTTCCAATTCACCCCCGCGCATTGCGCCCAGGCCCGGGCGATGCTGGATTGGAGTGTTGATGAGTTGTCTTCAGAGTCTGGGGTTTCCGTTGATGCCATTGAGCGGTTTGAGGCGGAGCTTGATGTGCTGGATGTCACGCGGCTGGCGTTGGCTTATCGGTTTGAATCGGAGGGGTTGGTGTTCTTCCCGGGGTTTGCTCCGGGGCGCGGGATGAACGTGAAAGGGTCTACACCGAATCCGGTGGGGCGGGCGGATTATGCGATGGTTGAGTGACATGGCAGGTCGTAGCTCCAACACCTACTAAACGCTCGAGCTACGACCCGGCCTACACCAATCAGTGCCTACGGCTTGAAAGCTGGTGTTTGTCGCGCATGGGAAGCTTGTTCATAACCGTAAGCCAATGCCAGAAGTCTGGCTTCACTCCAGCGGGTTCCGAAGAAGAACACCGAGGTGGGCACTCCGTCATCGTCCACTCCGGAAGGCATCATGATGCCGGGATAACCCGCCAGTGGTATGACGTTCAAGCCAGGTGAGCCGACATCCAACACCAGCGCATCCAGTTGATGCGTAACCAGCAGACTATCGATGACCGCCGCGTTTTCACTTTGAATTTTTTTCCACAACGCGTTGTAGCTGCTCTCGTCAAAATCAAGTTTGCTGGCTGCGTCAAATATGGCTTGCCCATAACCTTCGGCACCGCGAGCGTTCTCGTTGTAGTGCAGGAGGTCCTCCAGGCTGCGGACCGCAAGACCGGTTCGCGTCGCAAGATAATCGGGTAGGGACCGTTTGAACCCCATCAAAAACGCTTCATCCACCCGTTCCGATTCGGGGTCGTTGAACGCAACCGGGATAAGTGTGGCGCCTGCGGCCTGCATGACTTCCAGCGCCCGGGAAAACTGAGGGTCGCTTTGTGCCGCCTCGCCGCTTGTATCGAACTTGACCGGGTAGCCAATCCGCCGTCCAACCAGCGCGTTTGGACCCAGCGATTGCGTGTAGTCAACGCCGCTGAGGGCCTGAGGCTTTTTGATCGATTCGGCGTCGTCATTACCGGTCATGGCATTCAATAGCAATGCAGCGTCGCGAACGGTGCGCGCCATTGGCCCGGGGGTATCGACGTTGTAATTGACTGGAATGATGCCACTGCGACTTAGCAGGCCGACGGTAGGCTTGAGGCCCACTACGCCGTTGAGGGAGGCCGGGCAGATAATCGAGCCGGAGGTTTCCGTTCCGACTGCCAGCGGTGCAAAACCTGCGGCAACCGCCGCGCCAGAGCCGGAGCTTGAACCGCATGGCGAAAAGCTCAACACATGCGGATTTTTGGTCTGCCCGCCTCGGCTACTCCAACCGTCGGGAATGGCTGCGTCGCGAAAGTTGGCCCACTCGCTGAGGTTGGTTTTCCCCAGAATCACCGCCCCGGCCGCTCTGAGCCCTTGCACGATGAAGGCATCCTGCGCGGCAGGTTGCCCGACCATGGCCAAGGAACCGGCACTGGTTTGCATCGAGTCGGAGGTATCGATGTTGTCTTTGAGCAGCACCGGAATGCCATGCAGCGGCCCGCGGATATGCCCTCGTTGCCGCTCCTGATCCAGCGACTCGGCAATCGCCAACGCATCGGGGTTGAGCTCGATGATCGCGTTGATCGCGGGCCCTTGTTTATCCAACGCATTGATCCGTTGCTGCAGGTGCTGCACGAGTCCTGCGGCAGTCAGCTGATTGCGCTCCATTCTCTGACTGATTTCATCAACACTTAAATATTCCAGTCTTGATTCCGCTGCTGGCATTTGCGCATGGGCGGCGCTTGCAATCGAAAGCAGGACAATCTGGGCCAGCCGCGTCATGCAGCCGTTTAATGTTACATCCATGTAAAAAGATCCTTGTGATGATTGATCGTGAGTGAATGAGCTCACTCGTTATCCAGCCTACAGAAGCGGCTGGAAATGTCCGTCATCACTTATCTTCAGTTCACGTATGAATGTTCGCTCTCATCTGTAGCCGCTTCAGCCAATGGTCTGTTGATCCTGGTACACCTGCTGCTCAACCTCCAACCACCAGGCGCCGCCCCGCTGCGGGTGCTTTACATTAAATGCCTCGCCCATTTGCGGCGTGGTGATCGACACACTCCGCTCCCAGGCCAGTGCGAGGATGCGGTCGAAGGGTTCGTACCAGGCGTGCATCGACAGGTCGAACGTGCCGTTGTGAATCGGCAGCAACCAGCGGCCTTTAAGGTCGATGTGCGCTTGCAGGGTTTGCTCGGGTTGCATGTGAACATGCGGCCACTCGACGTTGTAGGCGCCGGTTTCCATCAAGGTCAGATCGAACGGGCCGTACTGTTCGCCGATGCGTTTGAAGCCGTCGAAGTAGCCGCTGTCGCCGCTGAAGAAAACCCGTGTGTCGCCGTCGATCATCACCCAAGACGCCCAGAGCGTGCTGTTGCCATCGAACAGGCCGCGACCGGAGAAGTGTTGCGATGGCGTGGCGATGAACTGGATGCCATCGACTTCGGTGCCCTGCCACCAGTCCAGTTGCCGGACTTTGCTGGCATCGATGCCCCACTTGATAAGAGTGTCGCCCACGCCCAGTGGGGTGAGGAAATACTTGGCCTTGTCCGCCAGTTTCAGGACGGCTTGATAATCGAGGTGGTCGTAGTGATCGTGGGACAGGATCACCGCCTCAATCGGCGGCAGGTCATCCAGGCTGATCGGCGGCTGGTGAAAACGCTTGGGGCCGGCCCATTGCACCGGCGAGGCGCGTTCGGCGAAGACCGGGTCGGTGATCCAGAATTTGTCCCGCAGCTTGAGCAATACGGTGGAATGGCCCAGCCGGTACACGCTGTGATTGGGTGCGGCGATCAGGGCGGCTTGAGTCAGGGTTTGCACCGGCACAGGTGCGCTCGGGCGGGTGTCGCGGGGTTTGTGGAAGATCACGTTCCACAGGATGCGCAGGGTTTTGCGAAAGCCTTCGCGCTTCACGGGTGCATGGTTTCGGAAAAGTCCTTCAACCTGAAGGGAAGCTTCAGGCGTGGAGGCGTTTTCCGCAGGAGAAGTAGAATTGGCCATGAATACTCCAGAAAAACCGCGAAGAGTCCTGTTTTCACGGTGGGACGATAATTGGCCAAAGCACGCACGCATCAGCCGGGGATTGCATTGTTCACTGCACAGGATTAACGGAACATTACACTGAGCAGTGTAGTTTCTAGGTTGCATCAAAGCCGATCGCAAGTAAACTGCTGAGTGTAATTCTCCACTTCTTCCTGCCGAAGCGTATTTATGACAGTTCCACAGCGCCTCACCGACCGAAAACGCCAAGCCATCATTCAGGCGGCGATTGCCGAATTCCGTGCCAACGGTTTCGACATCACCAGCATGGACAAGATCGCCGCCACCGCAGGCGTGTCGAAGCGCACGGTGTACAACCACTTTCCCAGCAAGGAAGAGTTGTTCGCCGAAATCCTCAATCAATTATGGGCGCGGGTGACAGCGGAACAGGAAACGCCCTACCGCAACGACCAACCCTTGCGCGAGCAAATGCGCCTGATGCTGATGGCGAAATTGCAGATGCTGGCCGATGACAATTTTCTCGACCTGGCGCGAGTGGCCATCGCCGCCACCATCCATTCCCCCGAGCGCGCCCAAAATATGGTCGCCCGCATGGGTGAGCGCGAAGAAGGCCTGACCGTGTGGATTCGCGCCGCCCAGGCCGATGGCCGCTTGAAACCGATTGATCCCGAATTTGCCGCGCAACAGGTCCAGGGCCTGCTCAAGTCATTTGCGTTCTGGCCGCAGATTTCCATGGGCCTGCCGGGCTTGTCGCCCGAGAGGCAGAACGCCGTTGTGGAGTCAGCGCTGGATATGTTTCTGGCCTGCTACCAGCTGCCATAAATGACAACTGTCGGTTGCGTTGTCGAACGATCGGTCGCTCTGAATTAAACGCCGCAATGTGTTTCAGAATGAAACTGGCGCTGGGGCTATAGTGAGCCTCAGTCCCAGCGCCATGCAGAGAGCACCATGACCCGCACGACCACCGAAACCAAGCCCGCCGCTCCCGTCGATCATCTGCGCTTCCACCGCCCCCACGCTCACTTGGCGCCCACCTTCGGCAACGACAAGTTCGCCCTGCGTGCCGAGGCCTTCGCGCGGTTCTTCGGCACGCCGACCTTTCTCGGCGCACAAACGCTGATTGTGGTGTTGTGGGTTTGCCTAAACCTGTTCGGCGTGGCCCATTTCGACCTCTATCCGTTCATCCTGCTCAACCTGGCGTTCAGCCTGCAATCGGCTTACGCCGCGCCCTTGATTCTGCTGGCACAGACCCGTCAAGCTGCGCGGGACAAAGCCCAGTCCGACGCCGATGCACAGCACCGCGAAGCACTGGCCGTGGCCAACGCCGAACGTCAGGCACAGGCCGCGCAGAACACCGCGCAATTACTGGAACTGCTCGAGCAAAACACCCGCCTCACCGAAATGACCAAGAACCTGACCGAGCGCATCGAAAGCCTGACCACGGAAATGCATCAGCACGTTTTGCGCAAGGATCAACCGCAGACCTGACCGGCCTCACGGCAATTTCAGCGCGCGGCCCAATTCGTCAAACAGGGTCACCACCGAGCGCAAGGCGCGGCAGTCCGGGCGGGTCAGTAACCAGAGCGCCGTGTCGTAGCCGTGTAACGGTTCGCTCAATGGTTGCAACCCGTCACCGATCAAAAAGTCCGGCAATGCCGCGACACCGAGTCCGGCCCGCACCAGCTCGGTCACCGACAACATGCTGTTGCAACGATAAGCCGGTGTCACGCCGGGCAACTGCTGACGGCGCCACGCGACGGTGGGGTGATCGGGGAGGAAATCGTCCGGGGCGATCCAGGTCAGCGAGGCCAAATCGTCGGCATCGACCGATCGCAGATAACCCGCACTGGCGCAGACCCGGTAGGAAATATCCGCGAGACGCCGCCCCACCAAATGCTCTGGTGGTGTGCGGGTCAGGCGCAGGGCGATGTCGGCGTCCCGACGGCTGAGGTTGGCGAAGTCGTTGGACGTGCTCAGCTCGATGGTCAGCGCCGGATAGCCGGGCATGAACCGCGCCAGCGCCGGCAACAACAAACCTTGCAGGACCGAATCGGTACAGGTCAGGCGCACGGTGCCGCTGATGACTTCACCGCCCTGCTCCACCCCGATGCGCGCCGCCTCCAGCGCTTGTTCGGCCCGTTCAGCCTGTTCGGCCAGGGTCTGCGCCAGGGTGGTCGGCAAGTAACCGGCGCGGCTTTTTTCGAATAGTTGCTGGCCCAGCGCGGCTTCCAGTCGGCGCACGGCGCGAAACACCGTCGACACGTCGACCTTCAACAGCGCAGAAGCCCGGGCCAGAGAGCCGCCGCGTATCAGCGCGAGGATCAACGCCAGGTCCGGGTAGTCCAGTCGATAGTGCGTCGCTGCATTGATCACTTGGGATAACGCCAATGTTGAGTGCGTGAACGCCAATCTATAGTGGATGCCAGGAATCAACAAGCGTCGAGGTCACTCATGGAAAACAGCGCAATCCGCATCGCCCTGATCGGCGATTACGACCCGCAAGTCACCGCCCACCAAGCCATCCCCGTGGCCCTCGGCATGGCCGCCGAGCAGACAGGCCTGAACGTGCAATTCCAGTGGCTGGCCACTGAAAGCATTCACGCCGATACGCCGCTGGACGAGTTCGATGGCTTCTGGTGCGTGCCCGCCAGTCCGTATCGCAGCATGGACGGCGCGTTGCGCGCGATCCGCTTTGCCCGCGAACAACAGCGACCTTTCCTCGGCACCTGCGGCGGTTTTCAACATGCAGTGCTGGAATACGCCCGCCATGTTCTGGGGTGGGAAGATGCCGAGCATGCCGAGCATGGCGAGACGTCTCCCAATTCAGTGCGAGCGTTACTCACGCCGCTGACGTGTTCACTGGTGGAAGCCGTCGATACGATTCATTTGGTTGAAGGCTCGTTGATCGCCAAGGCGTACGAAACCTCCGAGATTCGTGAAGGCTATCGCTGCCGCTACGGTGTGAATCCCGAATTCGAACGGGAACTGCTTAAACACGAACTTCACAGCGTCGGCCACGATTCAGCACAAGACTTGCGGGCGGTAGAGCTTCAAGGTCACCCGTTTTTCGTCGCCACCCTGTTCCAGCCAGAACGCGCCGCGCTCAAAGGCATTCTTCCGCCGCTGATCCGCGCCTTTATCAAGGCGTGTGTGAGGCAGACATCATGATCGGCCAGACACCTGCAACGCCCTACTTTGCGGTGATCTTCACCTCGCTGCGGACTGAGGATGACCAGGGTTATGCCGAGGCCGCTGAACGGATGGTGGCGTTGGCTCGCGAACAGCCAGGATTTCTCGGTGTGGAGTCGGCGCGGGGCGAGGACGGGCTGGGAATTACGGTGTCCTATTGGGCCAGTGAAGCGGCGATTCTGGCGTGGAAGCATCACCCCGAGCACAGTGCGATTCGTGAGCGTGGGCGCTCGACCTGGTATTCGGCGTGTCATACGCGGGTGTGCAGGGTTGAGCGGGCGTATGCGTTCAAGCAGTAATTGATGTTGTGTTCTTGAGGCCGTCTTCGCGAGCAAGCCCGCTCCCACATTAGACCGCGTCTGTCCGGACAACACGGTTAACCTGTGGGAGCGGGTTTGCTCGCGAAGAGGCCAGCACAAACAACGCAAAAACTCAGCCCCGCACGAGATTCCGCTCCGCCGAAATCTCCGGCACTTCCCGCCGATTCATGTACACCCGCAACGGTTCGGTAATGTTGATCCGGTCATCGATGTTCTGATCCAGCAACAACTGAATCAACTCGCGCTTGAGGGTCATGGCCTGATCGGGACCCGAGGCCCAGACAAATTCGCTGACAGGAATTATGCCGTCGTCCGCCACGTCCATGCCGAAGGAGTCTTCGCTGAAACGAACGATGTACTGGCCGGTCTTGCGATTGAGGCCGACGAAGCCTTTGAGTTGGTCGGCGGCCTGGCAGATGAGCTGGGAAGTGATGCGCATGATAAACCTCACAAAGGGTCGCAAAGGACCGGTGATCGATGGTTTACACGCAGGGCAAGCGAACGGGTTTCCCTCTGGCGGGGAAGTTACCGGGGCCAAGAGTACTGCAAAGAACCGCACAAAAGCGTAGAAAAAATCTGCTTTAAACACGTTTATGTCGGTCTGGCGATAGCGCTCGCGGCGCTCAGTTGTTAAAAGAGACGTCTTTGAAAATACTCTGCGAAAGGATCTCGACCATGCCTGTTACCTTCACCAAGAGCGCCCTGCTGCTGAGCGTGCTACTCGGCCTCGGCCAGGCTCAGGCCTCCAGCGAACCCAGCCCCACCGCGCTGGCGACCCGTTTGGGCATTCCACACCCGGCAGTGATCGCCCACCGTGGCGCGTCCTTCGATGCCCCGGAATCCACAGCTGCGGCCTACAAATTGGCCCGCGACCTGGGTGCCGACTACCTGGAGCTGGACCTGCAACGCAGCAAAGACGGCGTGCTGTTCGCCCTGCACGACGACAACCTGCAACGCACCACCGACGTTGCCATCAAATTCCCGGAGCGCAAGGACAGCCCGGCCAACGCGTTCACCCTCGCCGAGCTGAAAACCCTGGATGCCGGCAGCTGGTTCAACACCGCTTACCCGGATCGCGCGCGTCCTTCCTATGCGGGCCTGAAAATCCTGACCCTCGACGAAATCATCGACATCGCCCAGGGCAACCCGCTGCACAAGCCCGGTTTGTACATCGAAACCAAGGAGCCGAAGCAGTTTCCCGGCCTTGAACGCGACCTCAAGGACAAGCTTCAGGATCGCGGCTGGCTGAGCCCGGCGGGTTCGAAACTGGCGAAAAGCGATTTGGCGGTCGGCCAGGGCAAAGGCAAGGTCGTGCTGCAAACGTTCGAGAAGAGCAGCCTGGAACTGCTGGAAAAGGAAATGCCGCAAGTACCGAAGATTTTGCTGCTGTGGGTCGGCGAAGGCAGCATCGAGCCCAAGTCCAAGGTGAAATTCGCTGAGTCCGGCGACAAGGACAAGGCCACTTATTACGCCAAGCAGGAACCGAAATCCAAGGCCGAATTCCAGCAATGGGTCGAGTACGCCAAGGCCCAGGGCGCGGTCGGCACCGGCCCGTCTGCCGCGCTGACCAAGGGTGGCGATCAGAGTTATTCAGACCTGGTGCAACCGTGGATGAACCAGTACACCCACGATCAGGGCTTGCTGGTGCACGTCTACACCATCGACGATGCCGTGGATTACCAGAAAGTGGCGGCGGCCGGCGTCGACGGCATTTTCACCAATCGCGCCAGCGAACTGCTCAAGTTCTACAAACGCCCGGCGGCAGCCAGCGTGGCGCAGTTGCTGCAAAACAACGGGTACTGATCGGGGCTGACGATGCATCACGTCGCTCCGTTCGCGAGCAAGCCCGCTCCCACAAGGAATCGACAAAACCTGTGGGAGCGGGCTTGCTCGCGAATGCTTTTTAGGAATTAAGGCTGAATTAAGTTGCCACTACTAATCTGAACCCACTTAAACAGCTCACCCAAGGAAAGAACCTCATGAAAACCCTGACTGCTTTGTTCACTGCCGCTGCCCTGACGCTTACCGCTGGCATGGCTCAGGCTGATGTTCGCGTCGACCAGATCCCTGAGCTGGTTAAAAGTGGCAAGATCAAGCCATTGGAAGAAATGAACCAGGCCGCCCTGAAGTTGCATCCGGGTGCGACCATCACCGACACGGACCTGGACAACCACTTCAATAACTATGAGTACGAAGTGGAACTGAAAACCGCTGACGGCAAAGAATTTGACGTGGACTTCGATGCCACCACGGGCAAAGTACTGAGCGACAAACAAGACACCTGATGCCCACACAAAAAGCCGCACGATTTTCGGATCGTGCGGCTTTTTTGCGTGTCCGATTCGGACAATGAAGTCGCGCCAACTCAGCACCGGCCCGCTAGACTCTTCCCACGAAGTTCACGCAGAGATTGATTGATATGGGGCAAACAGCGGCAGCAGACATCGCCACAATCGCTCGGATCAGCGCCGTGCCGGCCATTCTGCAAGTGATCCGCGAAATGACCGGCCTGCGCTTCGCCGCCGTAGCTCGCGTTACCGAAGATTCCTGGACCGCGTGCGCGGTGCTCGATCAATTGGGTTTCGGCCTGCAGGTCGGTGGTGAGCTGGAAGTGGCCACCACCCTGTGCCACGAAATTCGTCAGGCCCACCACGCCGTGGTGATCGACAAGGCCAGTGACGACCCGCTTTACCGCGACCATCACACACCGCGTCTCTATCAATTCGAAAGCTACATTGCCGTACCGATTTTCCGCACCGACGGGCGTTTCTTCGGCACCATCTGCGCCCTTGATCCCAACCCGGCGCCGCTCAAATCCAGCACGATCCAGAGCACCATGGAATCGTTCGCGCGGATGCTCGCGCTGCAGATCGAATTCGAAGAAAACCAGCAAAAGACCGAAGCGGCGCTGGTTGAAGAACGGGAAACCGGCGAACTGCGCGAGCAGTTTATCGCCGTGCTCGGGCATGACTTGCGCAACCCTTTGTTCGCCATCAGTGCCGGCGCGGAAATGCTCCTGCGCAAACATCCCGACCCGACCAGCGAGCAGCGGGTCAGGCACATCCTGACCAGCGCCCACCGCGCGACCCGACTGGTCAACGACGTGCTGGATTTCACCCGAGGTTCCCTGGGCAAGGGCATCCCGGTGAACATCGAGCCATGCCCGGATCTGAAAGAAGCATTGCTGCATGTGATTGCGGAAATTCAGAGCGTGCACCCCGACCGCAGCATTGTGTCGTCCATTGGTGACGTGCGCGGTGTTCATTGCGATCGCGAGCGGGTGACGCAATTGGCTTCCAATCTGGTGGCCAACGCGGTCACCCATGGCGATCCCGCGGGTGCGGTAGAGGTCAGTGCGCGGATCGATCAACAAGTGTTTGTGCTGAGCGTGAACAATCAGGGGCAGATTGCCGAGCAGGCGTTGCCGCATCTGTTCCGGCCCTACTCGCGACCGACCCGCGATACACCGCAGGCCGGCCTCGGGTTGGGCTTGTACATCGCCAGCGAAATCGCAAAGTCCCATGGTGGAAAACTGGACGTGGTCTCCAGCGCGGAACAGGGCACGACCTTTACCTTCAGCCTGCCCACCCCCATTTGAACAAGCGACTCTGACTCACTTTATTCACACTAGGCGCTCAGACGCGACGTCACCTCATTCAACTGCCCCGACAAACCATGCAGGTTTTGGCTGGCCGCTTCGGTGCGTTGCACGTTGTCCAGGTTGGTACTGGCAATGCTGGTGATCTCGGTGAGGTTGCGCGAGATGTCCTCGGCCACCGATGTCTGCTCTTCGGCGGCGGTGGCGATCTGGCGGTTCATGTCGCGAATGGCCTCCACGGCATGGGTGATGCGCTCCAGCATGGCGCCGGCCTGGGTCACTTGTTCGACGCTTTCTTCGCTGCGCGACTGACCGCTTTCAATGGCCTGGGCCGCGTCCACCGCACCGGTTTGCACGGTTTGAATGATCTGGTTGATCTCGATGATCGACGCCGCCGTGCGTTGGGCGAGGCTGCGGACTTCATCGGCCACCACCGCGAAACCACGCCCGGCTTCACCGGCGCGGGCCGCTTCGATCGCTGCGTTGAGCGCCAGCAGGTTGGTTTGTTCGGCGATGCCGCGAATCACTTCGAGCACCTTGCCGATGCGTCCGCTGTCGGTTTCCAGCTGTCGAATGACCGTGGCGGTGTTGGCAATTTCGCCACGCATTTGGGTGATGGTGTGAATGGTGCCCTGCATGACTTTTCCGCCCTGCTGCGCGGACTGGTCGGCGTCGTCGGCCGCGCGCGCCGCCTCGGCCGCATGACGGGCGACTTCTTGCGCGGTGGCGGACATTTCGTTCATCGCCGTGGCGACCTGATCGGTGCGGTTGAATTGTTCGTTGGTGCCGCTGGCCATCAAGGTCGCGATCGAGTTCAGCTCGCCGCTGGCACTGTCCAAGTCCGAGGCGCTGCGCTGCAAACGGTTGAAGGTTTCAGCAAGGAAATCGCGCAGGGTATTGGCCGCCATCGCCAGTTTGCCCAGTTCGTCCTGACGGGTGCTCGCCACCCTCTCGGCGAAGCGGCCCTGGCTGAGTTGCGCCACGTATTCGATCAATTTGCGAATCGGCTCGACCAGGTTGCGGTTGACCAGCCACAGGCTCAACAGGCCGATCGACAGACCCGAGGCCAGCATCACGATGATCCCCAGCAATACCGTGCGATCGGCACTGGCGTTGATCAGCTTCGATTGCTCGGCGCCCTGCTTGCGCAACTCGCTGACCAGTTCGCTCATCTGATCACTGGTCGCGCGGTCCACACCTTTGACCGCCATGTCGCCGGCCGTTGGGTCGGCACCGGCCGCCACGTAGGCATCACGGCCCTTCTGGTAAGCGGCGCCCAACAGGCGATGTTCGTCCCGCAGACGTTCGATGCGATCCTTGAGTTGCGGCTCGATGCCCTTCTGCCCGGCCAGCTCGCCGAGGATGCCTTGCACATCGTGCTGACGCGCTTCGAATTGCTTCCAGTATTTGTCCAGGTCCGCCGGTTGCTTGCCGCGCAGCAGGACGTTTTTCCACTCTTGCACCTGCACCTTGAATTGCAGGTTGGCTTCATCGATCAATTGCGAAGTGTACAGCGGACCCTCGATCAGGTTGGCGTAGCTCTGGACTCCGCTGGACAGAAAGTGAAAGCAGGCCAGGGCGATCAACAACACCGCGAACAGGCTGCCGCTCAGCAGGGCGAGAATTTGCGCTCTCAAGGACTTTTGCAAAAACATCGGAAGGTACTCATGACAGGAATGAGGCACGCCCGGTCAGGCGTGAAAGGTGTCCGGACATCCCTGTCTGCAGCGTTGGCACATGGCCGAAGGCGCGCAACTCAACCTAAGCGTGATCGGCGTGCCAGAGCGGTTCTTTAAGTAGATCCGACCATCGGTATAGCAATCGTTTGCGGTTATTTTACCGTCACAAAAACGTCATCACGCCTTGCGATGATGCGGCTCAAGTGAACCTGTGAAACCCGCGACAGGCGCTTCCTCACAGCGAGAGCTCATGAACCACAGCATCGACCAAAGCCATCGCGACCCGGACCTGTTCGGCCTGCTTTACGGGTTCAGTTTTCGTCCCGGTGAACGCGGCCGGGAGATCGATTCGGCCAGGGCGTTGCAGTGCCTTCAACAATCGGACAACGGCGACGAGTTTCTCTGGCTGCATCTGAATCTGGCGCATGCCGCGTGCGAGCGCTGGATGAAAAGTCATTTGGAATTGCCCGACGAGTTTTTCGAGGCGTTGCATGAAGGCTCGCGTTCGACGCGTATCGAGCATGTGGATTCCGCGTTGCTGGCGGTGGTCAACGACGTGGTGTTCAACCTCAGCAGCATGGTTTCGTCCGATGTATCGACGCTGTGGGTTTGTGCCCGCAGTCGGCTGATCATCAGCGCGCGCCTGCAACCGCTGCACTCAGTGGACAAGCTGCGCTCCTCGGTCAAGGCCGGTGAGTGCTTTCGCTCGCCACTGGAATTGCTGGTGCATTTGCTGCGCGATCAGGGCGAAGTGCTGACCCAGATCGTGCGCAAGACCAGCCTGAGCGTCGATCAGATCGAAGACGAGTTGCTGTCCTCGCGTCTGTCCACCAACCGCGCCGAACTGGGTGCCAATCGCCGGGTACTGGTGCGCTTGCAACGGTTACTGGCGCTGGAACCGGGCTCCTTGCTGCGCCTGCTCAACCGCCCGCCACAGTGGTTGCAGAAGGAGGACGTGAAGGAGTTGCGCAAATCCACCGAGGAGTTTGCGCTGATCATCAACGACCTCACGGCGCTGGGCGAGCGGATCAAGCTGTTGCAGGAAGAAATCGCCGCCAACCTCAACGAACAGAGCAACCGCACGCTGTTTACCCTGACCGTGGTGACAGTGCTGGCGTTGCCGATCAACATCATCGCTGGTTTCTTTGGCATGAACGTCGGCGGGGTGCCGCTTTCCGGTGATCCCGAAGGGTTCTGGATTCTGGTGGCGCTGGTCGCGACGTTTACCGTGATTGCCGGGCGCTGGGCGTTTCGTAAGCGGCAGGATTACTGAATGCGACTTGAGTCCATTCGCGAGCAAGCCCGCTCCCACAGTGATCTTGAGTGAACACAGGTTTGGTGCCCGACAAAGATCCCGTGTGGGAGCGGGCTTGCTCGCGAAGGCGGCGGCACTTTCACCACAACCTTCCGAGACTGATTCAATCCCGGCCAGCCCCCTGAGCCGGGATTTTTCGTTCTCGCCCGGGCATTTCGTCGCAAACTCAGCGGATTACGCGTTTATTGATCCAGTCCCGACCAGATCGCACTTCAGTTTGCTAACGTGTTGCCGATTCATAAGTGACTCGATGTATTCAGGAGATAAATCGTGAATCTGTACATCAATCAGCTGCAACAAAAAGCTGACTTCAAAGAAGCCATTTATGCAGGCGATATTTTCCTGAACACTCAGCTGCGCGCCGCCAAAGAGCTGTGTGCGTTCGCCCAGGAAAGCATCACGGCCGCGTTCGACGGCGAGACCAATCACCAGGCGCTGCACACGCTGATGCCGGTGGAAGAATTCGTGGTGCTGGTAACACGCCTCAAGGGCCAGTTCACCAACAGCCAGCGCGCCAAGGACCTGATCCTGTCGTTTATCGACGAGATCGGTGTCGACCCGCGCGAGTACATTTTCGACGTGCCGCGCATTCGCGTTGTGCCCAACTATGACTACCTGCACGCGGGGGTCAGCTACGCCTACAAACCTCATCGCGACACGTGGTACGGCAGCGTCGATTGCCAGATCAATACCTGGATGCCGGTGCACACCATTCGCCCCGACCAGACCATGATGATCAACGCCGGCTACTTCGACGTGCCAGTGAAGAACACCTCCAGCGAATGGAGCCTCAACGACTGGATTAGCAACCAGCGGCACAAGGCCAAGGACAACCTCAAGGAGGAAGTCCGGGTGCACCCGGTGCCGCTGGAGGCGATCAATACCGCGTCTGAAGTGCGCATCGCCGGCAACACCGGCGAGATGCTGATTTTCTCCGGCTCGCACCTGCACGGCACAGTCGCCAATCACACCGAACAAACCCGCTTCAGCGTGGACTTCCGCCTGATGCACCTCGACGACCTCAAGCACAAGCGTGGCGCGATCAACGTCGACAGCGCCTGCCCGGACGTCGGCGCAGGCTTCAAAGACTATTTCCACGCCCACGACTTTTCGAATTTCCAAGGAATCGACCAATGACCAAGCGTCGCATCACGCCTGCCGAGGCCCAGTACAACGAAACCCGTGCCAATGTCCTGAAACGGGTCGATGCCGAGTACGTGGCCGACGCGCCGTTCGTCTTCGCCAACCGCATCGGCGTGACCGCTGCACTGTCGCGCATGGAGCTGTTCAAGAAGGTTGCCGAAGTACCTGGCGCGATCATCGAGTGCGGCGTGTACAAGGGCAACTCGCTGATGCTTTACATGCACCTGTCGATGATTCTCGAGCCCTACGCGATCAACCGCTCGATCGTCGGCTTCGACACCTTCGAAGGCTTCCAGAGCATCGACAAGAAAGAAGACCCGGCCGACGTCAACGAGACCATGTTCTCCGACACCGACCAGTCGCTGATCCAGGACATGATCGACGCCAACGACCTGCTGCGCCCGGTCAACCGCATCCCACGTTGCGAGCTGGTCAAAGGTGACATCGTCAAGACCGTGCCTGAGTGGGTCAAGACCCGTCCGGACCTGGTCGTGGCCATGCTGATCCTCGACACTGACCTGTACGAATCGACCAAAGTCGCCCTGGAAACCTTCCTGCCGTACATGCCAAAAGGCGCGGTCGTGGTGCTGGACGAAGTCGCTTACCGCAATTTCCCGGGCGAAACCAAAGCCCTGCGCGAAGTGCTCGACCTGAACAAGATCGAACTCAAGCGGCTGCCGTTTGATTCCTGCGTAGGCTACTTCCACGTCTGACACATAACCCTGTGGGAGCAGGCTTGCTCGCGAAGGCGGTTGTACATTCAACAATGATGTTGACTGTCAGTCCGCTTTCGCGAGCAAGCCCGCTCCCACAGGTTAAGTGGCTGACTGGATGACTTGCCCCAACCAGTCCATGAACGCTCGCACCCGCAACGGTAAATGCCGTTGCCGGGCATAGAGCAACGAAACCTCCATGGACGGCGCGCTGAGCTGCGGCAACACCGCCACCATCTCGCCACTGAGCAAATACGACTGCATGCCCATGCGCGGCGCCTGAATCAAACCGAAGCCCCCCAGACACGCCGCCTCATAGGCATCAGTGCTGTTGACCGTGACACTGCCGGCCATCGGCAGTCGATGCAGTTTGCCGTCCACTTCATACAGAAAACCTTCCGACCGCGACCCCAGTACGCCGACGTAATGCACCATCCGGTGCTGCGCCAGATCTTCGAGCCGTTCAGGTACGCCATAGCGCTGCAGATACGCAGGGCTGACACAATTGGCCATGACAAAATCGCACAAGTGTCGCGCGACCACTGATTGATCCGGCTGCGCGCCGACCCGCACCACGCAATCAAACCCTTCGCTGATCAAATCGACCCGGCGATCGGTGGTGCTGATTTCGAGCTCCAGATGGGGGTGCAGCGTCATGAATTCGGGCAGGCGTGGCATCACCACGCGGCGAGCGAGAAAGTTCGGCATGTCGATGCGAATCCGCCCGGTGAGCGAGGCCGCGTCCTGGCGAAACAGCCCTTCGATTTCATCCATGTGCGACAGCAAATCCTTGCTACGGTCGTACAACACCAAGCCGTCCTGAGTCGCCTGAACCTTGCGCGTGGTGCGTTGCAGCAGGCGCGTGCCGAGCAACGCTTCCAGCGCCTGCACATGCTCGGACACTGTGGATCGGGGCAGCCCCAGACTTTCCCCCGCGAGGGTAAAACTCGACATTTCGCTGACCCGGACAAAGGTGCGCAGCAGTTCCAGTTTGTTCATGGCCCCGACCTTTTATTGTTCGGATTAACCGATCAGTGATTCCGCTTTCACCCTGTTTATCACCTCCCACCGGATAAATAAACTTCCTCACATCAACCACCCACTGCTCCTGAGAGGAAGTCCCATGAACCGTAAAATCGCACTGATCACCGGCGCCAGCCGCGGCCTCGGCAAAAACGCAGCCTTGCATTTGGCCGCCCAAGGCATCGACATCATCGGCACTTACAACAGCAAGGCGGATGAGGCGCAAGCACTGGTCGCGCAAATCGAAAGCCTCGGCGGTCGCGCTGCCATGTTGCAACTGGATGTCGGCCAGAGTGAGCGCTTCGCAGATTTCACCACGCAGGTCGCAGAGGTGTTGCGCAGCCATTTCGATCGCCAGCACTTCGACTTTCTGATCAACAACGCCGGGATTGGCTTGAACGCGAGTTTCGCCGACACCACCGAAGCGCAGTTCGACCTGCTGATGAACATCCATCTGAAAGGGCCGTTCTTCCTCACCCAGCACCTGTTGCCGCTGCTGAATGACGGCGCTCGCATCGTCAATATTTCCAGCGGCCTGACCCGCTTCAGCTTGCCGGGTTACGGCGCCTACGCGGCGATGAAGGGGGCCATGGAAGTGCTGACGCGCTACCAGGCCAAGGAACTGGGTACACGCAACATCACCGTTAACACCCTCGCGCCTGGCGCCATCGAAACCGACTTCGGCGGCGGCACGGTGCGCGACAACAATGACGTGAACAGCTACATCGCCGGCAATACCGCCTTGGGTCGCGTCGGTCAGCCGGACGACATCGGTGCTGCCATTGCGCTGCTGCTGGCGCCGGGCAGCCAGTGGATCAACGGGCAGCGGGTTGAAGCGTCGGGCGGAATGTTTCTGTAAAGGCAAAACCTGTGGTGAGGAGGCTTCCTGTGGCGAGGAAGTCTCCTCGCCACAAAAGCGCCCTCACTCTAGCGAACAGCGCGAGCCATCAGCATGCGCTCGCGCACCACGTCATACCCCCAGTGGTAAACGTAGGTATACGGCAGGAAAAACAGCAACACGCCAATATCCAGCAGGAACGCTTGCCACAGGCTGATGTTCAGCCACCAGGCAATCAGCGGCACACCGACCGCAACCAGTCCGCCTTCGAACAACAGCGCATGGACAACCCGTACCCAAGCGTTCTGCGCGATCTGCAGGCGATCGAGCATGCGGTCGAACAGGCCGTTGAAGACCACGTTCCAAGCCAGGGCCAGGGCCGCGATAGCCATGGTCACGAGGCCCATGTCGAGCATCGGCTTGTCCATGATCCAGGCCAGCAGCGGGGTACAGATCAGAATGGCCAGCAGTTCGAAACCAACGGCCTGGAAAATACGTTCAGTAATGGATTTGTTGGCATTCATGGCCAGACTCCCTGAGTGACTGTGGTTGCCATGATCCATTACAGCTCCGATACTTCATAACCAATAACCATCGATCAAGGCGATAGTTCATGGCCTCCCACGAAGTGCTGCTCGCGTTCGTCCAAGCGGCGACTCAAGGTTCGTTTTCCGCGGCGGCGCGCAAGCTGGGTCGCAGTCAATCGACCATCAGCGCGGCGGTCGCCAGCCTGGAAATCGATCTGAACTTGATTCTGTTCGACCGCAGCAGCCGCAAGCCCACGTTGACTCCGGCCGGGCACGTCATGCTGCAACGGGCCGAGGAGATTCTGGCCGCCACCAGCCGCTTGGAAATGACCGCCAGCCAACTGTCCCAGGGAGTCGAGGCGAAGCTGACGGTGGCGATTTCCGACACCTATCAATCCCACCGTTTCGAAGCGGCACTGACTGACTTCGAGCAGCGTTATCCGGACCTGGAACTTGAATGCCTGATCGCCGAATGCGATGACCTGGTGGCGCTGGTGCAAAGCGGTCGGGCGCAGGTCGCCTTCGCCGAAATGCAGGACAGTTATCCACCAGACCTGGTCAGCTCGACGGTGGACGAGCGCACGGAAATCGCCCTGTTCGTGTCCCCTGCACATCCGCTGGCAGTGCTGGGCAATATCGATCAGGACATGCTGCACCAGCACCGCGAGCTGCGTTTGGCGACTATCGTCAATCCGTACGAAAGCCGCGCGAAAGGCCGCGTATGGTCTGCACCCAGTTATTTGATGCTGCTGGAAATGGCCCAAGGCGGGTTCGGCTGGGCGCCGTTGCCGCGATGGCTGGTCGAGCGTTTTGGCGCGGGGTCGTTACAGGAATTGCGGGTTCGCGGCTGGCCGAAAACGGTGTCGGTGGATGCGTTGTGGTCGCGGCTGCATCCGCCGGGACCGGCGGGGAGTTGGTTGCTCAGCAAGATGCTGGAATAGCGGCGCGGCCATTCGCGAGCAAGCCCGCAAGGTCACCTCACTCCAACTCCCGCAAACGCCCCTCGATAAACCGCCGCTCCGGCACTTGCTGCGTCAATTCCAGTGCGCGCTCATACGCCGCCCGCGCCTCGTCCACTCGCCCCAACTGCCGACAAAACTCCGCCCGCGCCGAATGCGCCAGGTGGTAATCCAGCAACTCTCCCCGCCCCAGAATCCCGTCAACCAACGTCAGCCCCGCCAACGGTCCATCCCGTCGGGAGATCGCCGCCGCGCGGTTCAACTCGATCACCGGTGACGGCACCGCCGCCAGCAGCACGTCATACAAACCCACAATCTCCTGCCAGTCCGTTTCCGCCGCCGTCGGTGCTTCGGCATGCACCGCCGCGATTGCTGCTTGCAAGCAATACGGCCCGAATCCCCGAGTCGTCAGCGCTCGCTCCACCAGCGCGCAACCTTCGGCAATCATCCCGGCATCCCACAATGAGCGGTCCTGCTCATCCAGCAGGACCAGTTCGCCACTCGCCGAGGTCCGGGCCGGGCGTCGCGACTCATGCAACAGCATCAGCGCCAGCAACCCCATCACCTCCGGTTCAGGCAGCAATTCCATCAACAACCGCCCCAGGCGAATCGCTTCGCGGGTCAGGTCTTCACGGGTCAGTTCGGCGCCGATGGACGCCGAGTAACCTTCGTTGAACACCAGGTAAATCACCCGCAGCACGCTGTCGAGGCGTTCGGGCAATTCGGCCAGGGTCGGCACTTGATAGGGGATTTTCGCGTCACGGATTTTCGCTTTGGCGCGCACGATGCGCTGAGCGATGGTGGCCGGTGCAGAAAGAAAGGCCCGGGCGATTTCTTCGGTGGTCAGGTCGCAGACTTCCCGCAATGTCAGCGGCACTTGCGCGTCTGCCGCCAATGCCGGGTGACAACAGGTGAAGATCAGGCGCAGGCGATCGTCTTCCACGTCTTCGTCACTCCAGTCAGCCTGCTCCAGCGCCTCCAGTTGCGCGATCAACATTGGCCGGGACGCGTTAAACCGCGCCCGCCGACGCAACACATCGATGGCCTTGAAGCGCCCGGTGGACACCAGCCAGGTGCGCGGATTGTCCGGCACACCGTCACGTTGCCAGCGTTCGACCGCGACGAAGAACGCCTCGTGCAAGGCCTCTTCGGCGAGGTCGAAATCGCCCAGCAAGCGGATCAGGGTCGCCAGAATCCGCCGCGAGTCTTCGCGGTAGACCTGCTCAACCCGCGCCGCCACCGACACGCCGGGCATCAGTCCGGCATGCCTTCGGTCACCAGCGTCACCAGCCGATCCAGACTTTGTCCCCAGCCGTCGTGAAACCCCATCGCCTCGTGGGCCTGACGATCTTCTTCGGACCAGTGCATGGCGCGGGCGGTGTACAGCGTTTTGCCGTCCCGGTCTTCGAGGGTCACTTCGGCCGACATGAAGGGTTTTCCCGAAGGAATCCAGCCGGGCAGGAACGCATCGGTGAAGACCAGCCGCTCGGGGGCGACGATCTCCAGAAACACGCCCATGGTCGGGTACTCGGTGCCATCCGGCGCGCGCATCAACGTGCGAAACCGGCCCCCCACCCACAGGTCCATTTCGCACTCGGGGGTGGTCATGCCGTGGGGGCCCCACCACTGGACGAGCAAGGCGGGCTCGGTCCAGGCGCGGAAGACTTTCTGGCGCGGCGCGTCGATCAGGCGGCTGATGGACAACTCGAACTCGGCAGGCTGCTTTTTATAGGGTTGCGGTGACATGGGATCTCCTGCTTGTTTTGATTGTTATTCAGGGATTCAACTGGCGAACAGGACGCACCTCGACACAGCCGACCCGGGCCGCCGGAATGTTGCCGGCGACCTGCAGGGCTTCATTGAGGTCCTTGGCATCGATCAGGTAGAAGCCGGCCAACTGCTCCTTGGTTTCGGCGAACGGGCCGTCAGTGATCGACATCTTGCCGTTACGCATGCGCACGGTGGTCGCGGTCTGCACCGACTCCAGCGCCTCAGCGGCGATCATCCGGCCACTGCCCTGGATCGACTCAGCGTAGGCCATGCACTCGGCGTCCTTGGGACTTTCGGGCAGCGAGTGCAACTCAAGCTCGCTGCTGTAGACCAGGCATAGATATTTCATGTGGCACTCCCTAATCGAACTGATCAACTATGGCTGCTGATGGGCGCTTCGGTGGAAAAACCGACGATCAGGGCTTCAGGTCAAACAACGTCGCGCCGCTCGTCATGTCGAACGGGGCCGACCAGTGTTCGTGGACGATCTGCCACAGCCCCGCTTCTTGTCGGTAGCACGCGGTGACGCGCATCCAGCAGGCCTGGGTTTCACCCTTTTCATTGGTGCCGCCGCAATGGGCCAGCCAGTGGGCGAACGCGATTTCCTGTGAGGGCACAATGTCGATCTCGTGGAACTCGAAGATGCCCGGGCCGGGGCACATTTCCATGCATTCCTGCCAATGCGCGCGGTAGGCGGCTTTACCCTTGAATTGCAGGGCCTTGACCGCATCGAACGAGACGATGTCCTCGGCGTACAAGGCCATGACTTTTTCCACGTCCTTGGCGATGACGGCCTGGCGGTAGTTTTCGATCAGGTTATGAATTTGTGTTTGGGCGTTCATGGTGGTTCTCCGTGGTTTTTGTGGTGAAGACACCCTTAGTCGACTGGCGAAAAGCCAAATCGACAGTCGAAATAAAAATAATCCAAGAACGCAAACTCGCTAGAATCCGAAACACATTTGTGTTGGAAAAAGGATACTCCAGTGACAACCCGACTCGTGCCTTACGAAACCCTGAACCCGCTGCAACGCCAGCAGGTCGAGTCCATCGAAGTGCACAAAGAACAAGTAAAATTCAGCGGCGACATCCACGGTGCGTTGCACACTCTGCTGTCCAAACCCGGCCCCGGCGTCAAAGGATTTGCCTTGCTGGCCGAGGACGTTCCGGTGGCCTTCCTGCTGCTCAAACGCCCACCGGTCCTGCCCGCCTGGGCCAACGAACACAGCGCCACCCTGCACGCACTGCAAGTCGATCGTCGGGCGCAAGGCAAAGGGTATGGCAAGGCCTGCCTGCAAGCGCTGCCCGAGGTTGCGCACCAGGCCTGGCCGGAAATCAAGGGGCTGGAGTTATCGGTGGATGCGGACAACACGGCGGCCATCGCGCTCTATGCAAAATTCGGCTGGGTCGACAGCGGCGAAGCCTACAAGGGCCGGATCGGTTATGAACGGCGCATGGGTCTGATTTTCTGAGGTGGTTATGCTCAACAGCATTGAAGAACTGGAAGCAATCTACGGCCACCCCCACGACCGCGCTGTGCGCAAGCAAATCCCCTTTTTGAACGAGGACTATCAAGCGATGGTCCGCGCCTCGCCACTGGTGATTATCAGCTCGGTCGGTCCCGACGGCATGGACGGCTCGCCACGGGGTGACACGCCGGGTTTCGTGCGGATCATCGATGAGCAGACCCTGGCGATCCCGGATCGGCCGGGCAACAACCGCATCGACACGTTGCGCAATGTGGTGCTCGATTCGCGGGTGTCGCTGCTGTTCATCATTCCGGGGATTGGCGAGACGTTGCGGGTCAACGGTACGGCGCAAATCAGCGCAGAGCCGGCGTTACTGGAAAGCTTTGCGGTGAATGGCAAACCGGCGCGCACGGTGATGCTGGTGACGGTGGACGCGGCGTATTTCCACTGTTCCAAAGCCATCGTACGTTCGGATTTGTGGAATCCCGAGAAGCATCTGGATCGCTCTGCATTGCCGACGGCGGGTGCGTTTCACAAGCGCCTGAATGATGGGCAGTTCGATGCCGAAACGTATGACCGGGAAGCGCCGACTCGGGTGCGCGACAGTCTCTACTGACACAATGACTAACCAATGTGGGAGCGGGCTTGCTCGCGAAAGCGGTGGGTCAGTCAACATTGCTGTCGACTGACACTCCCTCTTCGCGAGCAGCCCGCTCCTACAGGGGATCTTCAGTGGGTTACAACGCCAACACCATCTCATGCCACGCCATGCCGCCATGGTCGGAGGCTGATGGCTTGATGTAGGCAAAGCCGAAACCTGCATACAGCGGAATATGCCGCTCTTTGCACATCAGGTTGATGCTGGTCTTGTTCAACGCACGCATCCGCTCGATGAATTCCCCCATCAGGCGCTTCGCCAAACCCTGCCCCTGGTAATCCGGGTGCACTACTACGGACATGATCACCACGTGAGGCCCCGCCGGGTCGTGGCCAATCAGTTCCTTGAACGCCTCATCCGACATTTCCACCTGAAACGCCGCACCGGAATTGATGAAACCGGCTACAACGCCATCCACCTCGGCCACGATAAACCCCTCGGGCCAGGTGGCGATGCGGGTGGCGATTTTCTCGCGGGTCGCGGCTTCGTCGCCCTCGTAGGCAACGGTTTCGATGGCATAACAGCGGTCCAGGTCAGCTGGGGTGACGTGGCGGATGACGGTGTTCATGGCAGCTCGGAATCAGCGTGGGAAAGGCCGGGGATCATAAATCAGCGTTTGCACAACATCGAGAGGCGAATCGCTGATCCGCCTCTCGATTCGGTCACTGTGCCTTGATCGGCAGCCAGATTTCCAGCACACCGGTGTTGAGCTTCGGGTTGAAGTCTTCGCTGTAACGTTCGAACTCCGGTGCATCCGCCGCCTGACGACCGGACTGCGGCAACCAGGTTTTCCAGATGTATTGAAAGGTCTCGGGCAGTTGATCCAGCGAGCCCTTGTGTTCGAACACCGCGTAATGCTGGGGCTGAACTTCGACCCAACGGTATTTTTCAGGCAGGTCGTCGAGCTTGCTGATTTCAACGCCGGCGATGTATTCGAAACCGCCCTTGCCATCCGGATTGCAGCAAATGCCGTAGGTCACTTCGCTTTTTTGGCCAGGAATTTTGCCTATCTCGGGAATGAATTTCTCCCAGAGATCGGGAATGCCTGCAGTGGTTTGCTGGGTAAATCGTCCGCCAAGCCCTGCAATGAGCAGGAAGTGGCCGTTTTCGAAGCGTGGCTCGGCCAGTTTGACGCCTGTTTGCTCATCCATGACTCGACTCCTGGTACGAAAAAGTGGGTTCGGCTGGGAGTATAGAAGCCAAACCCGATTCGCCCAATTACAGTGCGTGCAACTGTTCGGCGGCGCCAGAGCCGACGAACTCGTTATAGCCCGATAGGATCACGTAGACCGCGAAATAACAGAAGATCGCCGCCGAAGCCATGTAGGAGTACCGCAGCAGTTTGTCGCCCAGCAACTTGCCGCCGTGACTGGCGGCGAAGCACAAGCCCACGCACCAGAGAATCCCGGCGCAGAGGAATCCACCGAGAAACAGCGCCGAACTGAGCGCGCCCCCGCCACCGGAACGGGCGATCAGCGTGCCACCCACCGCTGCGAACCAGAGAATCGCACTGGGCGATGACATGGCCAGGAAGATCCCGCGGAAAAACTCCCGCCGATGGGAGTTGTGCCCTACCTCCGCGGTCTGCGCCAGTACCGCTTCATGGTGGATCGCCGAATAAATCATCTTCGCCGCGAAGTACAGCAACAGCGCCGAGCCGCCGATCCACAGCACCCAGCGCACACTTTCGTATTGCAGCAAAACGGTCATGCCGGCCAGCGCCAGCACCGCGTAAATCAGGTCACCGACACAGGTCCCCAAGCCCAGGGCAAAGCCTTGAAAATAGCCGCGCTGCATGGCCAGGGTGATGATCGCGATATTGGCCACGCCAATATCCAGGCACAGCGAAAGGCTCAGCAGAAAGCCACTGGTAAATTCCATCAACCGATTTCCTTCGGACAAATTTGTTTACATAGACGCTGGACAGTTTGCCACACCAGCCCTTACATTCCGCCACAGGCCACCGCAGTGGCCAGCGTCGCTCGGACGGTTCCGGGCGCTCACGTTATCCGAGGCAACAATGGCTAACCCAGGTTCGCCGCGCCGCTTTGCGCGCATAGATCGACTCCCCCCTTACGTTTTCAACATCACTGCCGAGCTGAAGATGGCCGCCCGTCGTCGTGGCGAAGACATCATCGACTTCAGCATGGGCAACCCCGACGGCCCTACCCCGCCGCACATCGTCGAAAAACTGGTGACCGTCGCCCAGCGCGAAGACACCCACGGTTACTCGACCTCCAAGGGCATTCCGCGTCTGCGCCGGGCGATTTCCAATTGGTACAAGGATCGCTACGAGGTCGATATCGACCCGGAAAGCGAAGCCATTGTCACCATCGGTTCCAAGGAAGGCCTGGCGCATTTGATGCTGGCCACCCTCGACCAGGGCGATACGGTGCTGGTGCCGAACCCGAGCTACCCGATTCACATCTACGGTGCCGTGATTGCCGGTGCCCAGGTGCGTTCGGTGCCGCTGATTCCGGGCGTGGATTTCTTCGCCGAACTGGAAAGTGCCATTCGCGGCTCGATCCCGAAACCGAAAATGATGATCCTCGGTTTCCCGTCCAACCCCACCGCCCAGTGCGTGGAATTGGATTTCTTCGAGCGGGTGATCGCCCTCGCCAAGCAATACGATGTACTGGTGGTGCACGACCTGGCCTACGCCGACATCGTCTACGACGGCTGGAAAGCCCCGTCGATCATGCAAGTACCCGGCGCCAAGGACATTGCGGTGGAGTTTTTCACCCTGTCCAAGAGCTACAACATGGCGGGCTGGCGCATCGGCTTTATGGTCGGTAACGCCGAACTGGTCAACGCCCTGGCGCGAATCAAGAGCTACCACGACTACGGCACGTTCACCCCGCTGCAAGTCGCGGCTATCGCGGCGCTGGAAGGCGATCAACAGTGCGTCAAAGACATTGCCGAGCAATACCGACAGCGGCGCAACGTGCTGGTCAAAGGCCTGCATGAACTGGGCTGGATGGTGGAAAACCCGAAAGCGTCGATGTACGTCTGGGCCAAGATTCCCGAGGCCTATGCGCACCTGGGCTCGCTGGAATTCGCCAAGAAAATGCTCGCCGAGGCCAAGGTTTGCGTCTCGCCGGGCGTCGGCTTCGGGGAGTATGGGGATGATCATGTGCGCTTCGCGCTGATCGAAAACCAGGACCGGATTCGTCAGGCCGTGCGCGGGATTCGCGGGATGTTCCGGGCGGATGGGCTGATCAGCAAAACCAACGCCTGACGCATAACAATGTGGGAGCGGGCTTGCTCGCGAAGAGGGCCTGACATTCAACTGAGATGTTGACTGTCAGACCGCTTTCGCGAGCAAGCCCGCTCCCACATTTGTTTTGCAGTGTTACTTAAACGAACAACGACAACAGCAGAATAAAGCCCAGCGCAACGATGGACAGGATGGTTTCCATCGCGGTCCAAGTCTTGAAGGTTTCGGCCACGGTCATGTTGAAGTACTGCTTCACCAGCCAGAAACCGGCGTCGTTGACGTGCGACAGGATCAACGAACCGGCACCGGTGGCCAACACCAGCAGCTCACGGTTCACACCCGGAATCATCCCCACCACCGGCACCACGATGCCCGCGCCAGTAATGGTCGCCACGGTTGCCGAACCGGTAGCAATTCGGATCACCGCCGCTACCAGCCAGGCCAACAGGATCGGCGAGATTTGTGCGTTGACTGCCATGTGGCCGATCACGTCACCCACACCGCTGGTCACCAGCATCTGCTTGAAGCCACCACCGGCACCAATGATCAGAATGATCGCGGCGGTCGGCGCAAGGCTGGCGTCGAGCAACTTCAGAATCTTGTTGGAACCCATGCCCTGCTTGTGGCCGAAGGTGTACAGCGACAGCAGCAACGCCAGCAACAGCGCCGAGATCGGGTGACCGACCAGGTCCATGAAGGAGCGCGCGAAATTGCCTTCCGGCAGGACCACGTCGGCAAACGTCTTGAGCAACATCAGGAACACCGGCAGCAGCACGGTGATCAGGGTGATGCTGAAGCTCGGCAGTTCGGCGGATTCTGGCTCGCGAGCCAGTTGATCCACCAGCTCCTGGTTAGGATGGCCGGGGATATGTTTGGCAATGAACGTACCGAAAATCGGGCCGGCAATGATGGCCGTCGGCAGCGCAACGATCAGGCCGTACAGAATGGTTTTACCGATATCGGCACCGAACACGCCGATGGCCAGCAACGGACCCGGGTGCGGCGGAACCAGCCCGTGCACGGCCGACAGACCGGCCAGCAGCGGGATACCGATCTTGATGATCGACACGCCGGTACGTCGGGCAACGATGAACACCAGCGGGATCAGCAGCACGAAACCGATTTCGAAGAACAGCGGAATGCCGACCAGGAAGGCCGCGAACATCATCGCCCACTGCACCTTGTCCTTGCCGAACGCGCGGATCAGGGTCTGGGCAATCTGATCCGCCCCGCCCGACTCGGCCATCATTTTGCCGAGCATGGTGCCCAGCGCGAGGATGATCCCGACGAAACCGAGCACGCCACCAAAGCCGTCCTGGAACGCCTTGATGATGGTGCCGAACGGCATGCCGGAAGTCAGCCCGAGAAAAGCTGCGGCGATGATCAGGGCAATGAAAGGGTGGAACTTGAACTTGGTGATCAGGACGATAAGCCCGATCACCGTGACCACTGCATCGAGCAGCAGGAACGTCTCGTGGGACATGCCAAACATTAGGGGTGTCTCCTGGTTGTTGTTGTTATTGAAGCGGGGAATTCAGGGGCCATCAGGACAGCGCTACCTATTCGAGCCCGGCTCATACGGCGCGCTTCAGGCCATGTTCCAGCCACCAGTGGTGCGCTTGAGCGGCCAATTCGTCGACGCTGTGGTTTGATGCATCCAGAGCCAGGGTCAGGGGCTCACCGACAGGCGATTCAAGGGTGGCGAACTGGCTGTCGATCAAAGTCGATGGCATGAAGTGGCCCGGCCGGTGCGACACACGATCGGCGGCAACTTCAGGGGTCAGTTCAAGGAAAACGAAGCCCAGACCCGGCAAGGCGCTGCGCAGACGTTCGCGGTAAATGTGTTTGAGGGCCGAGCAAGTCAGCACCGGGCGCTGGCCCGTGACGTCGACGCGGCGCAATTCGTCGCACAGGCTGTCGAGCCAGCCGGCACGGTCGTCGTCGTTCAGGGGGATACCTGCGCTCATCTTTTCGATATTGGCGGCAGGGTGGAAAGTGTCGCCTTCAATGGCGGTCGCGCCGCTGAGTTGGCACAAGGCCTCGCTGACGCAAGTCTTGCCGCAACCGGCAACGCCCATGATGACCAGGGCGGTGATGGGATGAGTCATGTAACACCTCAGCGCGCAGACAGCGCTACCTTTGCCGGTTATGACACTGGAGCAAAAGCAGAAGTTGCCGACGCCTTCTTGTCATTTTTGTGGGTTGCAGCATGTTCGTTCTCGACGCCGAAAAGCGAGGATCAGGCAACCCCCGCTCATGCATTTGCAGCTGCATCGAGACAGCGCTACCTTAGTGCCTCGAATTTTGTTTGGCAAGCCGTCCGATGATCTCCCCTAAAAACGATAAAAATCCGCGCACCACTGGCCGCCCCACCCTGAACGAAGTCGCACGCCTGGCCGGTGTCAGCCCGATCACCGCCTCCCGCGCCCTTCGCGGCGTTAGCACGGTGGCCACCGAACTGGTGGAAAAAGTCCAGAAAGCGGCCCTTGAGCTCAACTACGTGGTCAACCCTGCTGCCCGCGCGTTAGCCTCGGCCCAGAGCCATTCAGTGGTGGTTTTGGTGCCGTCGCTGTCCAACTTGTTGTTCATCGACACCCTGGAAGCCATTCATCAGGTTTTACGCCCCAAGGGCTTCGAAGTGCTGATCGGCAACTTCCATTATTCCCGTGACGAAGAAGAAAACCTGCTGCGCAACTACATGGCCTATCAGCCTCGTGGTTTGCTGCTGACCGGTTTCGACCGCACTGAAAGTTCGCGGCGGATGATCGAGGCGAGCAACATTCCTTGCGTGTACATGATGGAACTGGACAGCGCGGCGGGCCTGAATTGCGTCGGCTTTTCGCAACTCGCCGCCGGCGAGACGGCGGCCGAACATTTGTTGTCCCGTGGTCGCAAGCACTTGGCTTACATCGGCGCGCAACTCGATCAGCGCACGTTGCTGCGCGGTGAAGGTTTCCGTCGCGCCCTGCAAAAGGCCGGCTTGTATAACCCGGATCTGGAAGTGCTGACCCCGCGCCCCTCCTCCGTCGGCCTGGGGGGTGAGCTGTTCCTGCAATTGATGGCCAGCCATCCCCAGGTGGATGCGATCTTCTTCGGCAACGACGACCTGGCCCAGGGCGCCTTGCTCGAAGCCATGCGTTTCGGGATCAAAATCCCCGAACAGGTAGCGATCCTCGGCTTCAACGACCTCCCGGCGTCGGCCCACATGGTTCCGCGCCTGAGCAGCATCAGCACCCCGCGCGAGGCCATCGGCCGTCGCTCGGCGGAGTTGATGCTGACATTGCTGGCGGGTAATTCGGTGGCTAAACCGGTGCAGGACATGGGGTTTGAATTGAAGGTGCGGGAGAGTACCTGACAGCACTTTTCCATCGATAAAAGTTGTTGCCTGTCAGGGCGCATTCGCGAGCAAGCCCGCTCCCACATTTGGACCGCATCCGTCTCCACACCTCGGTCAACTGTGGGTGCGGGCTTGCTCGCGAAGCACGATGACACGGTCAACCTGACCAAACACCCAGCCCAGCAGACTTGATGTCCCCCGTTGGCAGGCACACTATTAAATTCCCGAAGCCGATCCGCTAACGGAGTAGCCCCTCATGGAACATGCACTGAAGATTCTGGGTAAAGCCTCGTCGATCAACGTCAGAAAGGTCCTGTGGACCTGTGAGGAACTGGGTGTTGCCTACGAACGTGAGGACTGGGGCGGCGGTTATGCGTCGACCCACACGCCGGAGTTCCTCAGGCTCAATCCCAACGCACTGGTGCCCGTGATCATCGATGAGGCCGGTGTGCTGTGGGAATCCAACACCATCTGCCGCTATCTGGCCGGCAAACACCAAAACACTGATCTGCTACCCCACGAGCCGGCGGCGCGCGCTCGGGTGGAGCAGTGGATGGATTGGCAAGCCACCGAACTCAATGCGTCCTGGAGCTACGCGTTCACGGCGCTGGTCCGCAAGGACCCGGAATTCCAGGACCCGCATCACATTGCCGCTGGCATACGGGGCTGGAATCAGAAGATGGGCATCCTCGAACATCAGCTTGTGACCACTAAGGCTTATGTCGCCGGACCACGGTTCACGCTGGCCGACATCGTGATCGGGCTGGCGGTCAATCGCTGGCTGATGACGCCAATGGATCGGCCTGATTACCCGGCTATCGACGAGTACTTCCAGCGGTTGGCACAACGTCCGGGATTCCTGAAACACGGCTGCAACGGCCTGCCTTGATGGTTGCATCGCTGCGGCCGAGCTCTGCCGACGAACGGCAATAATTGACCGCTGCCGGGCCAGGAATCGAGGATCGATAAACTATAACTGTATGAAAATATTGATATTTTTGTATTAGGCATACTATTTGCTGAAAGCACTGCACCGCAAACACCTACAAGGTCTACTCATCATGTTGGTCAGTGCTAATACACAAACGTTAATGACACCGCTCCCCAAGAAGCCCGGCGAAGATCCGACCGCCGAAGCCGCCGCCGGCCTTCAGGGCGCAATGCTGCAAACCCTGCAAAACAACGTTCAGGCGCAAACCGCGCAGGCCAGCGCGCAGGTCCAGGCGTCCGCCACCAAAATCGCCACGCAGCAAGTCAGTGAGGCGAGCAAAATCAGCGACAACGTTGATGAAGCATTCGCGAAAACCCGCGTGGGATTGCAGGCGTCTACCGAACCGCTACCGACCACTATTCCTACAACACCTACGGAAGAATTCCAGGAATACATGAAGAAATCCCCGGAAGAGCGCATGCGTGACGCCATTCTGGAAGAGATGGGGCTGACGCAAGAAGAAGTAGACAAGATGCCGCCGGCAGAGCAACAAGCGGTCTATAAAGAGATTGCCGAGCGCATGCAAGACAAGATAAAGCTGGCGCAAGCCGAGAAAGAAAACAGCGGCAGCGAAAAAAGCAGCGGCCAGGTCGACAAGTTACTCGCCTCACTGTAACGGCGAGGTCATCAATAAAAAGGGTCCCTTCACGGGACCCTTTTTCATTCTGTTCGGCAATCCCGCAAAAACATCAGGAAAATCTACAAACTCGCACTCACCTTGGTCGCCACCTCCCCCGGCACCCAAACTTTCCACACCTGCGGTTGATCCCGCAAAAACGCCTCGGCAACTTCTCGCGGCTTCTGCCGTTTTTCACTCATCTGCCCCAGCGTCTGGTTCAGCAGATCGATCGGCAAGTCGACCTTTTCAAAGAACGCCACCAGATCCGGATACTGCGCCTTGAACGGCGCCGACACGCCGATGGCCAAACTCGCCGGCATCGAACGGGTGCCCTTAGGGTTTGGGTTGTTGGCGTCGGCCAGGGTCTTCCAGGCCTCGGCGTCGAACGGCGGTTCGTCCAGTTTCACCAGTTTGAAGCGACCCAACAACGGCGTCGGTGACCAGTAATAGAACAGCACCGGTTTGCCACGACGGATCGACGACGCCACTTCGGCATCCAATGCCGCGCCGGAGCCGGTGCGGAAGTTCACATAGCTGGCGGTCAGGTCATAGGCCTTCAGTTTCTGGCTGTTGACGATCTCCGAAGTCCAGCCGGTCGGGCTGTTGAGGAAGCGCCCGCGGCTCGGGTCTTCCGGGTCGCGGAACACGTCCTTGTAGCGGGCCAGGTCGGCGACGGATTTCAGTTCCGGCGCCAGTGGTTTGATGCCGCGTTCCGGGTCGCCCTTGATCACGTACTCCGGCACCCACCAACCTTCGGTGGCGCCTTTGACCGTGTCGCCCAGGCCGAACACTTTGCCTTCCGATTCCGCTTTGACCCAGGCCGGACTGCGCCCGGCCCACTCTTCGCCGATCACTTGAATATCGTTCTTGGCCAGTGCTGCTTCGAGGCTGACGGTGCTGCCCGGCAAAGTATCGGTCGGGTAGCCGTAACCCTTCTCGACGATCAATCGCAGGATCTCGGTGATCAGGCTGCCGCTTTCCCACGTGATGTCGCCGAAGTGAATGGGCGCGATTTTTTCCGCCGCGGGAACGTGGGTAGCCACAAGGCTCAGGGCCAGCAGCGAACTGCCGAGCAGGGTTTTGATCGATCTCATGCGGACCTCTGGGTCAAGGATGTTCGGTTCAAGGGTTCATTGGCGCTGTGCCGGGCGCACAAGGCCTGGGAGCGGGTCATGTAGACGCTGACCGAACGCTGGGAAATGCCCAGTTCGGCGGCGATTTGCGGGTAGGTCAGACCATCGATTCGCGATAGCAGGAAGGTCGCCCTGACCTTGCCCGGCAAGCGCTCAAGCGTGCGGTCGAGGCCATGCAACGTTTGGGTCAGGTGCACCAGTTCCTCGGGCGACGGCGCTTGATGTTGATTGACATGTTGCAACTGTTCGAGGTGCTGGCGTTCCAGATCGCGGCGGCGCCAGAGCTGATAGATCAACCGGTGGGCAATGGTGGTCAGCAAGGCGCGAGGTTCGCGGATTGGCGTCAGCCCCGGCGATTCGAGCAGCTGCACGAAGGTTTCGGCGGCGATGTCTTCGATGCTGGAACTGGCCCCCAGATCCCGGCGCAACCGTGCGCACAGCCAGGGGTAATGGGCGCGGAACAAGCCGCCCACGTCGTTGCGTTGGGAAAGGTCGGTGCCGGACATAGAGGCTCCAAGGGTTAGGGGTCGCTGAATGTCCGGTGGTCCGGTGACGCGATCCTAGCAAGGAGTCTTATTCATTAATAATATTTAAAACGAATTTTTATATTCCATAAATGAATTATCCATAATTCTGTGGGAGCGTGGCTTGCCCGCGAAAAATGGCACTATCGACACACATCTCAATCGTCACCGCAATCGCCCGTACCCCAAAGCCTCCGCCTCTTGCTGATAACCCAGAACAATCTGATAGTCGCTTTCACTAGCCGGCAACACCTCTCGCAGACCAAGGATCTCAGCGACATCAGGCAACGCCCGCAACGTCTCATTCATCACCCGCCGAAGATCTCCAGCCTGTTCATCGGTGGCGCTGGTGACGGTGATGTACGGCAAGGTCGGGCTGAACGCACTGCGAACGATGACCCGCAGGCCGGCGACTTCTGCTTCGGCATGCCGTGCTAGATAAGCGAAGGTCACGCTGTCGATGGCTGCCAGGTCGGCTTTGTCTTCACGCAGCCAGCGCAGGCTTTCGCGGTGGCTGCCGCTGATGCCTACACTGGCAAAGAACTGCCCATCTCGATGCAGCGGCGCCAATCGGTGACGCAACAGGTTCATACCGCTGTTGGAGTCCTCACCATTGATCACACCGCGGCTGTCGCGAAAGGCAGACAGGGTGCGCCGTGGATCATCGGCGCGACTCAGCAACAGGCTGCAATGGTTGCCGCCGCTGCTGTCGGGAAGCTCATACCGAGGGCGACCGACAACCCGGACCTGGCCGCGCAATGCGGTCATCAGCGGATAGCCGCAGGTTTGGGTCAGCAGCAGTTGCGGGGATAGCCACAGGTCCATCAGCGACAGCCCGTCGGCGTTGTGGCGGGTGGCATCGAGGCGTTCGAGGATGCGTGTGAGCCAGCGCTCGTTGGCCTGGCGAATTGGTTCGGGGGCGACGTACATCAGTAATTCAGCGATGTGTTGTGTCATCAAAATCTTCCGGGCAACGAAATTCAAATGTGGGAGCGGGCTTGCTCGCGAAGAGGGTGTGTCAGTCGACATTAATGTTGACTGACACTACGCCTTCGCGAGCAAGCCCGCTCCCACAGGGGAATGCGTTCGCAATCAGTGAAAGGGATGTCGTGGGCTGTCGATGGCTTTTACTCCGTTCTCGCGCCACAGCTGCCCATAACCCTGCACCAGAAACCCGCCGCTGCGCGCCAGCCATTGCTCGCGGCGCGCGCGGTAAGCGCGTGGCAAGTCGTACCAGGGCAGCCCCGGCAGGTCGTGATGCACCAGGTGCAAGTTGAGGTTCAGGAACAGCCAGCGCCAGGGCCAGGCGGCTTCATTGATCACCGTGCGTTGCTCCGGTTGCATGTGCGGACGGTGTTCATAGTAGGAGCGAATCATGGCAACCGACAGCGCAGGTACACTGATCAGCAACAAGTAATGCCATATCGGCAACGCGCTGTAGCGAGCGATGAACAGCAACATCAGCAGGGTCAGCGTGCCGTGGGTCAACCACATCAACCAGGCCTGCCGCGACCCCGCACGCAAGCGTTGCAACTCTTCACGGGCCAGCGCCAGCAAGGCCAGCGGCGCACCGAGGGCGAAACGGCCGAGCACGGTTTTATTCAGCCAGTGCACGCTCTGTTCGAACAGCGAACTGCCCTGCCATTGCTCGGCGCTCAGGTAACGGCTTTCCGGATCGATGCCGGGGAGCGTCAGGTCTTCGTCGCGGTGATGCAGCAAATGGCTGTCGCGATACAGGGTGTAGGGATACCAGACAGCGAACGGCGCATAGCCGAGGATTTTGTTCAGCGTCGGCCAGCGAGTGGGATGACCGTGAAGCAATTCGTGCTGCACCGACAACCAGAGCACCACCAGCGGAATCAGCAACAGCGTGCTCCACCACAGGCCTAACCGATGGCTGGCCAGGACAATGCCGAACCAGCCGACGTACACGCCAATCAACAGCAACCAGGTCGGCCACTCGGTTCGGGCAGTCAGGCGTTGGCGCAGGGTTTCGATTTCTTCACGGTGGGCGCTATCGAAGTAATGAGGCATGGCGTTGCTCAGATCGGGGACCAGTCCCCTTCTGTGCAATGGCGCAGGGTTTTCTTGCAGATTATTTGGCTATTTCGTTAGACGAACAGCAGGAGCCCGAGGACCGGGCTCCCTTGTCGCGGGATCAATGACCGAACACATCCACCTTCTTGGCCTTCTTGTCCGCGCGCTTTTCATCGGCGGTTTTCGCCGGTTTCTTCTTTGCCGCTTTTTTTGAATCCATGCCTTTGGCCATGATACGTACTCCACTCATACGGGATGTGAGATCAGGTATACACCTATCCCCGCGCCCGCGTTCTTTTATAATCGACCGCTTTGCACACCGACAGTCGAAGACCATGCCCAACACCCAATACACCTTGCTCGCCGAGCCGTTATGGCCCTTGATGAACAAGTTTTATCGCGCTCACCAATCCTCGATGAAAGCGGTCCGCGACGCTCAACTCTGGGTCGCCCGGCGCGACGAGATCATTGGCGCGCTGTGTTTGCGGCCGGTGGCGGACGGGCATTGGTTGACGGGTCTGTTTGTCGATCCGGCGTGTCGTGAACAGGGGATCGCTGCGGCGTTGATCGCTCAGGCCACCAAAGGCCTCGACGGGCCGGTCTGGCTGTTTTGTCATCCGGACTTGCGCGGTTTTTATGAGCGTCGCGGGTTTACGTTCGACCCACCGCTGCCCTACTCGATGGCCGAACGCCTGAGCCGTTATGCCCGCAGCAAACCGATGATCGCCATGGGCCTGGAAACGGCCAATTAACGAAAGCCTTATGAAGACCAGATGTGGGAGCGGGCTTGCTCGCGAAAGCGGAGTGTCAGTCAACATCAATGTTGACTGACATATCCCCTTCGCGAGCAAGCCCGCTCCCACATTGAGTTTCGTGGTGGTTTTAATCGTCTGCGTTCGGATCGAGATCCGGGAACATCACTTCGATAAACCCGAACTTGCTGAAGTCCGTGATGCGCGACGGGTATAACCGGCCGATCAGGTGATCGCATTCATGCTGCACCACCCGCGCATGGAACCCTTCGGCAATGCGCACGATTGGCTGGCCCTTGGGATCGACACCTTCGTAGCGAATGTGCTGATAGCGGTCCACCGCGCCGCGCAGGCCGGGCACCGATAAACAGCCTTCGAATCCTTCTTCCTGAACCGGACTCAGTGGGGTGATCAGCGGATTGATCAGAATGGTCTGCGGCACCGCTTCAGCGTCCGGATACCGCTCGCTGTGCTCGAAACCGAAAATCACCAGTTGCAGATCAACCCCGATCTGCGGCGCGGCCAGGCCAACGCCGCCGACGCTTTCCATGGTCTGGAACATGTCGTCGATCAGCTGCCACAGCTCGGGGCTGTCGAACATCTCGGCGGGTACCGGCGGGGCAATGCGCAGCAGGCGTTCATCGCCCATTTTCAGAATTTCACGGATCATTTGATGGCTTCGTCAGTGGTCGGCTTGATCGAGTGATCCCGACCCAGTCCTGAAACATGGTGTTTTTGTTCGTGTTCGTGTTCGCCGGGGACTTTTTCGCCATCATTTTTGCCCTCGGTCGACATGTGTTCGATCACCGCATTCATTTCCGCGCCGAGCAACAGCACCGCGGCGGAAATATAGAAGTACAGCAACAGCACGATGATCGCGCCGATACTGCCATACATGGCGTTGTAGTCGGCGAACGTTTTGACGTACAGACCGAAGCCCAGCGAGGCAAGGATCCACACCACCACCGCCAACACCGAACCGGGGGTGATGAAGCGAAACTCTTGTTTGACGTCGGGCATGACGTAGTAAATCAGCGCCACCGCCATCATCAATAGAATCACGACCACCGGCCAGCGGACGATGGTCCAGAGGGTCACGATGAAATCTTCGAGGCCGACTTGCGCGGCGATCCAGCCCATCACCTGCGGCCCGAGCACCATCAGCGCAGCGGCGATCAGCAGCATGCCGGCGATGCCAATGGTGTAGAAAATCGACAGTGGGAAACGCTTCCACGCCGGGCGGCCTTCGACCACGTCGTAGGCGGCATTCATCGCGCTCATCATCAACCGCACGCCGGCAGACGCGGTCCACAGGGCAATCACGATACCCACCGACAACAAGCCACCCTTGGACTGCTGGAGCTGATCGATGACCGGGTTCACCTGTTCCAGCGCCTGGGGTGGCAGCACCAGTTCCGATTGCATTCGTAGCCACGAGAAGAAGTCCGGCAGATGCAGGAAACCGATCAGCGCGATCAGGAACAGGATGAAGGGGAATAACGAAAACAGCATTTGATAGGCCAGCGCCGAGGCATAGGTCGACATCTCGTCGTCGACGAACTCGGTGACCGTGCGCACCATGACACGGTGCAGGCGCAAGCCTTTCATGTGTGGGAAAAACATTAGCGTCTCCTTTCGCCGCAAATTTGGTCGAAGTCGTGGCGACTCAGGGGCCGTTTTCTACATCAAAGTAGCCTACTTGGGGGCTTTGAAACAATTTCCTTGCTCAAGTTCAGGCTGACACGAAAACGGCCATCCGTGGATGGCCGTATCGATCGCTCATTCAAGGCCGGATCAGGCCTTGTCGACGCCTTTCTTGACGGCGTCCTTGGCTTTGCCCACCGCTTGCTGGGCTTCGCCTTTCTTTTCCTGCACCACGCCTTCGGCGCGCATTTTGTCGTTACCGGTTGCCTTGCCAACGCCTTGCTTGACGTTGCCAGCGGCTTCGTTGGCCATGCCTTTAACTTTATCGCCAGTGCTGCCCATGGTATTTCTCCTGTGAACAATTCAACGAGGAAAGTGGTTACATAAAGATTGACCGGGGGCGTTTGCACGGAGTTTCATTTATTTTTCATCACGACATTTCATCGTTCAGTGCAGGTTGGGCTTTATGTTTGCCGACCAACCCCCGAGAATGCGCAACGTATTCAGGCCATGGCGCTGAAGATCCAATCCCGTAGGAATGTTATGAAACTCGATAAAAAGCAGGCCATTGCCCGCAGAAACCAGGAACTCGGCGGTGCTGTGCTTGGCGTCAACAACTGCCATTTCACCGAATTGAACCGCAACCGCAACATCTGGTGGTTCGATATCCCGGTGGCGCGTCTGGCCATTGGTCAGTACGAATGGGTTCACCTGCTGATGCACACCCCGGATACCGACGAACTGCTGCATTTGAAAGTGCCGACGGTGTTCCTGCGCGAGAAGCTTGAAGGCCTGGTGGTGCGCAACGAAGGCAAGCGCAAAGCCGCTTTGAGCCTGGAACTGAGCGCGGATAAGGATTCGTACTTGCAGGACATGCGCCCGGCGGGCACCAACGTCAATTTCGCGCAATTCCGCCTTTAAAAACAAAAGCTTGCTCGCGAAGAGGGCCGGACAGGCGCTGAAAATCTCCCGACCAGAAACAAGAAGCCCCGCATCTGCGGGGCTTTTTGTTTGCTAGGCGCCAACTTTCCTGGCGTTCAGCTTCTTCAGCTCTTCGTCGCGCAACTCACGACGCAGAATCTTGCCGACGTTGGTGGTCGGCAGCGCATCACGGAACTCCACGGCTTTCGGCACCTTGTAGCCGGTCACGTTGGCGCGCATGTGCTCCATCACCTGTTCTTTGGTCAGGGTCACGCCCGGCTTGGCCACGATGAAAATCTTGATCGCCTCGCCCGACTTCTCGTCCGGTACGCCGATGGCCGCGCATTGCAGCACGCCCGGCAGGGTCGCGAGCACGTCTTCCAGTTCGTTGGGGTACACATTGAAACCGGACACCAGGATCATGTCTTTCTTGCGATCAACAATCCGCAAGTAGCCATCAGGCTGGATCACCGCGATGTCACCGGTCTTCAACCAGCCTTCGCTGTCGAGCATTTCATCGGTGGCGTCCTGACGCTGCCAGTAGCCTTTCATGACCTGCGGACCTTTCACACACAGCTCGCCGATTTCGCCCAACGGCTGTTCAACGCCGGCATCGTCGATGACTTTGCACAGGGTCGATGGCACCGGAATCCCGATGGTGCCGATCTGGATGTTCTGGATCGGATTGACCGTCGCCACCGGGCTGGTTTCGGTCATGCCGTAGCCTTCGCAGATCGCGCAACCGGTGACCGCTTTCCAGCGTTCCGCCGCGGCCAATTGCAGGGCCATGCCGCCGGACAGGGTGACTTTCAGCGCCGAGAAATCCAGCTTGCGGAACGCTTCGTTGTTGCACAGGGCGACGAACAGCGTGTTCAGACCGACGAAACCGCTGAACTTCCACTTCGACAGTTCTTTGACCATCGCCGTCAGATCGCGCGGGTTGCTGATCAGGACGTTGTGGTTGCCGATCAGCATCATCGCCATGCAATGAAAGGTGAAGGCATAGATGTGGTACAGCGGCAGCGGCGTGATCAGGATCTCGCAACCTTCATTGAGGTTGGAACCCATCAGCGCCTTGCACTGGAGCATGTTCGCCACCAGGTTGCGGTGGGTCAGCATCGCGCCCTTGGCCACGCCGGTGGTGCCACCGGTGTATTGCAGCACCGCCACATCGCTGCTGGCCGGGTTGGCTTCAGTAACGGGCTGGCCATGGCCTTTGCTCAACACGTCGTTGAACTTGATGGCCTTGGGCAAGTGATACGCCGGGACCATCTTCTTCACGTACTTGATGACGCTGTTGATCAGCAGGCGCTTGAGCGGCGGCAGCAGGTCGGCCACTTCGGTGACGATCACGTGCTTGACGCCGGTTTTTGGCACGACGGTCTGGGCCAGGTGCGCCATGTTGGCCAGGCAGACCAGGGCTTTGGCACCGGAGTCGTTGAATTGGTGTTCCATTTCCCGCGCGGTGTACAGCGGGTTGGTGTTGACCACGATCATCCCGGCGCGGATGGCACCGAAGACGGCGACCGGGTACTGCAACACGTTGGGCAGTTGCACGGCGATTCGATCGCCTGGCTGCAAGTCGGTATGCTGTTGCAGGTAAGCGGCAAAGGCACCGGACAATTCGTACAGTTCACCGTAGGTGATTGTCTTGCCCAGGTTGCTGAATGCCGGTTTGTTGGCAAAGCGTTGGCAGGACTGCTTCAACACCGCCTGAATATTCGGATACTCGTCTGGATTGATGTCGGCAGCAATCCCGGCAGGGTACTTATCCTTCCAAAAGTCTTCGATCATGGAAGCCCACTCCTCAGCAACGCGAATTCATCACCGCATTTGATGCGATTATTATTGGTGTGTGTTCATTGGTGTTTCTGTGTTGGTGAGTCTGGCTTTACAGAAGGCCGAGAAGTCACAAAGCGCGCCGAGAGTAGCAGCTTTGCCAAAGGCCGACTAGAGCCAAAAGTCGCCTCTATAGTCACTTTAATGACTCAAGATTAATAAGCAGTCATTTTAGAGCAAAAAATCTATAAAGCCCTGAAAGCCTTGAAAACCGGGGGTTTGCATTCGGTAAAAAGCATCGCGGGCAAGCCCGCTCCCACAAGTTCGCGTTGTTTGTGAACAACACTGAACCTGTGGGAGCGTGGCTTGCCCGCGATCCGCGCTAAACGCGGCCATTCACCCATCAGGCGATATCGCGCAACTCCCGCCGCAGAATCTTGCCCACCGGCGTCATCGGCAACGACTCACGCAACACGATGTGCTTGGGCACTTTGTACGCCGTGAAGTTTTCCTTACAGTAGGCCTTCAGCTCTTCGAGGCTGACCCCCGATTCGCGAGCCACCACAAACAGCTTCACCGCTTCGCCCGAACGTTCGTCCGGCACGCCGATCACTGCGCAGTTGGCGACCTTCGGATGGGCCATGACCACGTCTTCGATCTCGTTCGGGTACACGTTGAAACCCGAGACGATGATCATGTCTTTCTTGCGATCGACGATGCGCACGAACCCGTCCGGGTCGATCACCGCAATGTCGCCCGACTTGAACCAGCCTTCGGCATCCAGCACTTCGGCGGTGGCTTCGGCTTTTTGCCAGTAACCCTTCATGATCTGCGGGCCCTTGATGCACAGCTCGCCGCGTTCGCCCAATGGCTGCTCGACGCCTTCGTCGTTGATGACTTTCAGCGTAGTGCCCGGCACCGGCAGGCCGACCGTGCCGAGGCGCGACTGGTCGCCGTACGGGTTGGTGCAGGCCACCGGCGAGGTTTCGGTCAGGCCGTAGCCTTCGGTGATGCGGCAACCGGTGAGCTGCTCCCAGCGCTCGGCGGTGGCCTTGACCAGCGCAGTGCCGCCGGAGTTGGTGAGCTTGAGGCTGGAGAAATCCAGGGTCTTGAAATCGGGATGGTCCATCAACGCGACGAACAGCGTGTTGAGCCCCAGCAACGCCGAGAACCGCCAGTTCTTCAGCTCCTTGATAAAGCCGCCGATGTCCCGTGGATTGGTGATCAGCACGTTGTGGTTGCCCGAAACCATCATGCACATGCAATTCGCGGTGAATGCATAGATGTGGTACAGCGGCAACGGCGCGACCATCACCTCCTGCCCTTCGCGCAACAGCGGCTGGCCGTCATTGCCGAACTGTTCCAGACACGCCCGCACCTGCTGCATGTTGGCGACCAGATTGCCGTGGGTCAGCATCGCGCCCTTGGCCAGACCGGTGGTGCCGCCGGTGTATTGCAGCACGGCGATGTCGTCGAGACCGGCATTCAGCGGCTTGATGCCCAGGCCCCGGCCCAGATGTAGCGCGCTTTTGAAGGAAATGGCTTGGGGCAAGGAATAGGCCGGGACCATTTTCTTGACCTTGTTCACCAAGGTGTTGACCAGCCAGCCCTTGGCGGTGGGCATCAAGTCGCCCATCTTCGCTTCGATCAGGTACTGGATGTCGGTATCGGGCAGCACTTCCTGGACTTTCTGCCCGAACATGTTCAGGTAGACCAGCGCCCGGGCACCGGAGTCCTTGAACTGATGACGCATCTCCCGCGCGGTGTACAGCGGGTTGGTGTTGACCACGATCAGCCCGGCGCGCAAGGCACCGAACACCGCAATCGGGTATTGCAGGACGTTGGGCATCTGCACCGCGATGCGATCCCCTGGCACCAGGTCGGTGTGGGCTTGCAGGTAACCGGCGAACGCCGCGCTGTAACGTTCCAGTTCGGCGTAGGTCAGGGTAACGCCCATGTTGCTGAATGCAGGGCGGTCAGCAAATTTCTTGCAGGAACGCTCGAACACCTCGATCACCGACTTATAGGCCCCAAGGTCAATGTCCAGGGGCACGCCGGCCGGGCGTTTGTCATTCCAGAAATCAGGTTGCATTGTTCTTGTCCTCTTTACCTGAACCTATCCGGGGCCGCTTTTCTGTCACTTTTGAAGAGCGGGGCTTCACGGACACTAGCAGTTATGACGAATCAGGCAAATATGCGCACGGGCGTCATTGACCGTGTGAATCTTCCTGCCGTGGCGTGGCCTGATCAGACGCCAGGCGTGGGATGCGCTATACAATGCATCGAGCCCGTGCCCATGTATGCAAAGGAACCGCCATGATCCACGACACTTTCTGGCTGACCGCGAGTGACCGCAGCCGCCTCTTCGTCAACCAGTGGCTGCCCGCCGCCCCGCTGAAGGCAGTCATCCTGCTGGCCCACGGCATGGCGGAACACAGCGGTCGCTACGCGCGGCTGGCGGAAAAACTCTGTGATCAGGGCTACGGTGTGTATGCGCCGGACCTGCGTGGACATGGCAAAACTGCCGAAAACGGGACCTTGGGCCACTTCGCCGACGATGACGGTTGGTGCAAGGTGGTCGGCGACCTGGCGAGCCTCAACCAGCACATTGGTCAACAGCATCCAGGCGTGCCGATCGTGCTGCTCGGTCACAGCATGGGCAGCTACATCGCCCAGGCCTATCTGCTGCATCACAGCGCCAGCCTGCACGGGGCCGTTCTCAGCGGCTCGAACTTCCAGCCCGTGGCGCTTTATCGCGCGGCGCGACAGATTGCCCGTCTCGAACGATTGCGCCAGGGGCGCAAGGGTCGCAGCGCATTGATCGAATGGTTGTCCTTCGGCTCGTTCAACAAAAAATTCAAGCCGGTACGCACACGGTTCGACTGGCTCAGTCGCGACCCGGCCGAGGTCGACAAGTATGCCAACGATCCGCTCTGCGGCTTTCGTTGCACCAATCAGCTGTGGATCGATTTGCTCGGCGGCTTGCAGCAAATCAGCAAAGCGTCCAATCTCGCTCAGATCGATCCGGGCCTGCCGTTGCTGGTGATTGGCGGCGAATGTGATCCGGTGAGCGAAGGCAAGCGTCTGAAAGATCTGGCCCATGCGCTGAGCGCGGCCGGAAGCCAGAACCTGCAACTGACTATTTACCCGCAGGCACGGCACGAACTGTTCAACGAGAGCAACCGCGATGAAGTGATCAATGACGTGTTGAACTGGATCGCCCAGGCGCTGAGCCATCGCCGGCCACCCAGGTCCGAATAGTTTTTTTGTGGATTTTTTTATTCGTCACAGGAATTGAGACAGATGACCCAGGTTACCAACACCCCTTACGAAGCCCTCGAAGTCGGCCAGACCGCCAGCTACACCAAGACGGTCGAAGAGCGCGACATTCAGTTGTTCGCCGCGATGTCCGGCGATCACAACCCGGTGCACCTGGACGCTGAATTCGCCGCCGGCACCATGTTCAAGGAACGCATCGCCCACGGCATGTTCAGCGGCGCGTTGATCAGTGCTGCGGTTGCCTGTGAGCTGCCTGGGCCGGGGACTATTTATATCGGTCAGCAGATGAGCTTTCAGAAGCCGGTGAAAATTGGCGACACGCTGACCGTGCGCCTGGAAATTCTCGAGAAGCTGCCGAAGTTTCGCGTGCGGATTGCCACTCGGGTGTTTAACCAGCGTGAGGAATTGGTCGTAGATGGCGAGGCGGAGATTCTGGCACCGCGTAAACAGCAGACTGTGACGTTGCCGACATTGCCGGCGATCAGCATCGGCTGAAGCGCTTTCAGCGCTATTCGCGAGCAAGCCCGCTCCCACACTTGAACTCTGTCGTACACAAAATCTGTGTTCACTGGTGATCTAATGTGGGAGCGGGCTTGCTCGCGAATGGCATCACCTCGGTATCACTTCCTCTCCCGCACCTGCACACTCGCCGTCATCCCCGAACTCAGGTTGATCCCCTCGGGCACCTCGTCCAGTTTGATCCGCACCGGAATCCGTTGCGCCAGCCTCACCCAGTTGAACGTCGGCTCCACTTCCGCCAGCAACTGCCCGTCCGGCGTGGTGTTGCGGTCGGTAATCCCGCGGCTGATGCTTTGCACATGCCCCTGCAACGCCTCCCCGGCGCTCATCAACCAGACCTTCACCGGGTCGCCGACGCGAATCCGTGGCAGTTTGGTTTCCTCGAAATAGGCCTGCACATAGAACGTTGAATCGTCGATCAACGCCATGACCGGCTGACCCGCGTTCACGTAATTGCCTTCGGCCAGGCGCAGGTTGGTGATGTGGCCGCTGCGGGGCGCGCGAACCTGACTACGCGCAAGATTGAGCTCCGCGACCTTGGCTTCAGCCTGGGCTTCGCGCAGTTCGCCACGGGCGATTCCGGCATTGATCTGCGCGTTCTCCCGCAACTCGGCACTGATCGCTTGCGGCCCGAGGCTGGCGCGGCGACTGGCTTCACGCTCACGCAGATTGAGCTGTTGCTGACGAGTCTCAACCACCGCTTTAGCCTTCTCCAGCGCCGCTTCAAAACGATCGCGATCGATGCTCAGCAACAGGTCCCCGGCCTTGACCGACTGGTTATCGAACGCCTTGAGTTCACGCGCCCAGCCCGACACATCCGGGGCAATCACCACCACGTCGGCGCGAATCCGCGCGTCGCGGGTCCAGGGCGACAACATGTAGTACTGCCACAAGTGAAAGCCGGCAAAAATCGCCACGGCCACCAGGCACAGGGTTACCGCGACACGTACGGGTGTACGCATGTTCAACTCCTTATAAAGGTCCGAGGACGACGGTGATCAGGGTCAATACACAGACGTACAAGGCGCAATCAAACAATGCTTCGTGCCAGATCCAGCGACCGGCCGGCGTCAGGCGCAAAAGCATGCGCAAGGCCCCGGTGACGAGCAGCGCCAGCAGCACATAAATCAGAAACGGACTGAGCAATACACCGCCCACCGACCACTCACGCAAGCCCATGGCTTTCCTCCTGCTGGCGACACCAGGCACGCCAGCTGTTCTGCAGTTGCAGCACCGCGCCCTGAGCCAGTTTCACCGGATCGCTGGGGGGCAAGGCGTACAAGGTTTTCAGAAATTCTTCGCTCGGTTGAGCCAACGCCTCGGCGCGACTGGCGGCCGGGCCTAGCGCCAGGACTTTTTCCAGTTGTTCCAGATAGCGCCGTTGCGGTGCACTGACCGGCGCCTGCGCGACCGCCAGGCTCAAACGCAAATGCAGCAATTCGTCACCGATATCCAGACCCAACAAACCGTCGTCCCAGCGACTGCGCGCCGGCTCCGGCAACTCGGGATAGTGTCGCGCCAGTTGCAGCAAGCGGTCGGCCATGCGCCCACCGAACCAGCTTTCGGCACCGCGCAGATTGCGTCGGGTCAGGCGCACCAGATCGTCGAGGGTCGCCGCCAGCAAACGTCGTCCATGCCACGTCGGGTTGCGCAGGATCAGCAAGTGGAACGCCAGCACTGCGGCGCCGACACCCACCACCATGGCTTGCGCGCTGTTGAAGAACGTCGCGACGTCGAAGGCCATCGTGTTGAGCGGCGAAACCAGCACGATGAAGTGCAAACAGAATGAAGTCGCCGTGGCACCGATCTGCGGCTTGGCCATGCCCAGCGCACCGAGAAACAACGGCACGCCCATCCCCAGACAGAGCATCGCAAAGCTGCTCCATTGCGGCAGCAGAATCTGCCCGACGATAAACGCGGCCGGGATCGCCAGGAAAATCCCGCGCAGGAAACTCATGCCGATCTGCGCGCCGTTCTCGCGACTGGCAAACAGACTGCAAACCACGCAGGTCAGCACTAGCGCCCCCGCTGCGGCAGGCCAGGCCGTCGCCAACCAGAAACAGGACACCACCAGAAAGGCCAGCGCGCTGCGCGTCCCGAACACCAGCGCCAATGACAGGTCGCGGTGCGGTGTGAGGGTTCTCGGTGGATCGACGGTTTCCTTGCCCTCTTCTACCGCTTTCAACGCTGCGGTCGCCGCCATCGCGGTGTCGAGCAGCAAGGTGAAACGGGCCAGGCAGTAACTTTGCGCAGAACTGATCTGCGGATCGTGGGAGGCGTCGAGCAAACGCGGGCGCAAGGCTAGCAGGGTCGCGGAATCGGAACCGCCAAGGGCGTCTTGAACCTCGGTCATCCAGGGTCGCAATTGCTCGGCTTCCTGCGGTTCCAGTTGTTTCCACTGACGGCGCACCGAACGGGTGATGCGCAGCAGCATCAACAGTTTCTGGCTCAAGCCGCTGATCGCCCGCGCGCGTTGCCGGCCAAGGCCGCCTTCGAACCAGGCATGCTCGCGCTGGGCATCCACCGCGACGATTCTGCCGAGGATTTCCAATAGACCTTTGCGCGCCTGACCATCGCCGGCCAATGTCGCACGCGCGGCATTCATCCCGCTCTGCCAGGCCGCTCGCGCCTGATCCGCCAGAGTCCGCTCGACGCGCATTGGCCACAGCAACGCACTGGCAGCGGTGGCGCACAGAATGCCCAGGCAGATTTCCGTGCAGCGAGCCACGGCTTGATCGAACACCGTCAGCGGATGAGTAATCGCCGGCAACGCGATGATTGCCACCGTGTAACCGGCCAGCACGAATGAATAGGACCATGCGCTGCGCAGCAGGGTCGAACTCGCCGTACACAGGCCGAGCCACAATGCCAATGCGAGTAAAAACAGCCATGGTGTCTGGGCGAACAAGCCCATGAACACCACCGACATGATCGTCCCGACCAATGTCCCCAGCAGTCGCGCCAAGCCCTTCTGCACCACCATGCCGGACAAGGGCTGCGCAACGATGAACGCCGTCATCAAGGCCCAAGCCGGTTGCTCCAGGCCCCAGCGTAACGCCAGCCACAGCGCCAGGCCGCCGCCGATCAAGGTCTTGATCGCGAACTGCAAGGCGCGGCGGTCAGGCGCAAACAAAGCCTGCAAAGTGATAGGCACGTAAAACACTCTTGAAAGGACGATTTAACGATAGTCGTGTTCGGTTCGGTCACTTGAAAAACAAATTATTAGCTAGCTAACTATAACCCGTCCAGTGCTAAATCCCGGGCACAAAAAAACGCCAGACTGGCTGGCGTTTTTGACAGGCAACGACCGCTTACGAGCGTGCGCGAGCCTGGTTGCGCAGGGCTTTTACCTGATCGTGATTGCGTTGCACGCCGTGGTACTGGCGTTCAACCAGGTCACGAATACCCACCAGGTTGTGCTTGTTGATTTTTTCAATGGCTTCTTTGTAAGCCTTCAGCGCGTGATCTTCACCGCGTTCGGCTTCGTTCAGCACGGCTTCTTCGTCCTTGCCGGTGAACATCGCTTTCACGTCGACCCAGCGACGGTGCAGGTCGCCGCTGACGCTGGTGGAAGTTTCCGGATCCCCACCCATCGAACGCACGGCGGCTTGCAGTTCAGAAGCAGCGGTAGCGCAGTCGGCGGAACGCTGAATGAACAGCGTTTTGAGTTCTGGATGTTTGATGTCTTCAGCGCAAGTCTTGAACCCTTCCTGACCGTCTTTGCTGGTTTCGATCAGGTCGTTGAGTACAGAGATCGCTTCTTTATTCATGTCGGTCATTTTCAATTCCTCGCGGGTTGATGAAAGATGTAATAGCTATTGCACCCTGCATGCCAGCTTTGAATTGACAAATTATTCGTTATTTTTCAAACAGTTAGTTATTACAAACAAATCTGTATCCGCTTTTTTTGCATGATCTGTCAATTGGCCTGCATGCAGAATGCCTGTATTTTCCAGACTGATTGAATCCAGACGACTGATTGATGAACCCTGAAAAGCTCGAATTGCTGATTACCCGTGAAATGCCCTTCGGCAAATACAAGGGTCGCATCATTGCCGACCTGCCCGGTCCGTACCTGAACTGGTTCGCCCGGGAAGGTTTTCCCCATGGCGAACTCGGTGGCTTGCTGGCCCTGATGCAGGAAATCGACCACAACGGCTTGTCTGAACTGCTCGAACCCCTGCGCGCCAAACATGGCAAACCTGCCCCCCGCCATTGATCCTGACCGAGTAGCCCATGCCCGATAACACCCGCCGTGCCCGTGATGAAGCTTTCTGGCTGACCTTTGCCGACCGTTATGCGATCGAACCCGGCCCGATCAATCTGGAAAACGGTTACTTCGGGCGCATGTCGCGAACGGTGGTCGAGGAGTATCAGCGCAACATCGAACTGATCAACCGCAGCAACTCGGTGTACGTGCGCCAGCGTTTCGATCAGGGCCACGGTCAGGAGATCCGGGCGCAGCTCGCCGAACTGATTGGCGTACCTGCCGATGCCGTCGCCCTCACCCGCAATGCGTCCGATGGTTTGCAATCGCTGATCCGCAACTACAACCGGCTGAAACCAGGTGATCAGGTGCTGATCTGCGATCTGGAATACGACACGGTCAAGGGCGCCATGCGCTGGCTGGCGCGCAACCGCGGGGTCGAGGTGGTCGAGATCGAACACGCGCACCCCGCCAGTTTCGACAGCTTGCTGGCCAGCTACCGTGAAGCGTTTGTGCGTTATCCACGACTGAAACTGATGGCCCTGACCCACGTCACCCACCGAACCGGCCTGGTGATGCCGGTGCAGGCCATCGCCGCATTGGCCAGGGAACACGGGATCGACGTCATCCTCGACGGTGCCCATGCGCTCGGCCAGTTCGAGTTCAATCTCGACGAACTGGGCATCGCCTTTGCCGGCTACAACCTGCACAAATGGATGGGTGCGCCGCTGACCCTGGGGTTCATCTACATCGCCCCCGAGCGTCTGGACGACATCGACCCGGACATGGGCGAGATGCATTATCCGGTCACCGACATTCGCGCCCGCACACCGCACAGCACGCCCAATATCCCGGCGCTGCTGACCCTCCCGCTGGTGATCGAGGAGCATAGAACCCTGGGCGGTTCCGCCGCCAAGGGCGCGCGACTCAATTACCTGCGCAACCTGTGGGTCAGTGCGGTGCGCGAGCTGCCGGGCATCGAAGTCATGACCCCGGATGACCCGCGACTGTATTGCGGCATCACCTCGATGCGCTTCACCCGGCATGTCGATCAACAGGTAATGGTCGAGCGGCTGCTCAACGACTACAACCTGTTTACCATTGCGCGCAGTGGTGCGGCGTGTGGTCCATGCATCCGCATCACGCCAGGGCTCACCACGACTGCGGCAGACATGGGGTTGCTGGCCAAGGCACTGAATGAGCTGCGCTGACGTCACACGGTGTACTTGTCGAAGTCCTCGGGCTTGATGTGCGATGAAATGGCGAACGTGTCGACACCGATGGTCATGTGTCCGAAGAAACCGTCTTCATTCGAGTCTCGACTGAGGCTCTGAATGTTCAAAGTCGATGCTTCGCCGCCACGGTGTTTGTAGTGAAAGTCTTCTTCATTGGTCAGCGGTGATGCCATCCGACCGCTGTACTCTCTGGCATTGAGCACCGACCTCGACGCGACGTCCGGAAAGTAGAGCTGGCCAACCCAGGCGACATGGCGTTCTTCGAGATAGTTGTTGCCGGCCGTGATGCGTACCGCGACGTGAATGTGCAGGGCGCGGTCGGCATAAAACCCCGGACAGATCGTGGTAAATCGCACGATGCCCTGTTTGTCCGTGAATTGCCCTCCGCGCAGATAGGTATCGTCATCGGTGCGCGGGATCGCCCCGATATCACCGACGCTGACTTTCTGGTCTGGATTGATCTTGCTCCAGCCGGAATACGCGCCTCGCGCATTGCAATGCCAGATATCGACTACCGCTCCGCTGACCGGCTCACCGGTCATGGCATCGACGATCGTCAGGCGCAACACCAAGGGGATGCCATCCATGCCTTCGCTGATGTTTCGTCTGATCAGTTTCGGGTTTCGAAAATACGGGCCGGCGATCTGTTCGGGTGAAAACAGGTAAACCGGTGATACGGGTGAAACCGAGGTGTAGTCGTCCATGACGTTCTCTCTTCCATAAGATGGAGGCAGGTTAACGCTGGACGAGCGACGAGATGCGGTAACTATGTATCGCTTGATGACTTTGTGGGAGCGGGCTTGCTTGCGAAAGCGGTATGACGATCAACATCTTCATTGAAGGTACCGCCGCCTTCGCGAGCAAGCCCGCTCCCACAGGGTTTTTCACCGGGCAAAAAAAAACGGTGCACCGACCAAGCGCACCGTAAAGCCGTAGAACACACAACGAAGTGTTTGGTAAATCAGGTCAATCCAGCAGCGCCAGTGCCTCGGCGGTGCATTCCTGAATGCGGGCCCAGTCGCCGTTCTTGATCCACTCCGGATCAAGCATCCAGCTACCGCCCACGCACATCACGTTTTTCAACGCCATGTAGCTCTTGATGTTGGCCGGGCTGACGCCGCCAGTCGGGCAAAATTTCACTTCGCCGAACGGGCCGCCCAGGGCCTTGATGGCCGCGACGCCGCCGCTGACTTCCGCCGGGAACAGCTTGAAGCGGCGATAACCCAGGCCGTAGCCTTCCATGATGCCCGAGGCGTTGCTGATGCCCGGCAACAGCGGAATCGGGCTGTCGACGCTGGCTTCCAACAGATCACGGGTGATGCCCGGCGTGACGATGAACTGCGAACCCGCCGCTTCTGCTGCCGCCAGCATGTTGCGATCGAGCACGGTGCCGGCACCGGTCACCAGCTCCGGACGCTGCTCGCGCAGAATCTGGATGGCCTTGAGGCCGAACTGCGAACGCAGAGTCACTTCCAGGGCTGTCAGGCCACCGGCCGCGAGGGCGTCGGCCAACGGCAGAACGTCCTGCTCGCGAGCAATGGTAATCACCGGCAGGATCCGCGCCTTGGCGCAGAGGCTGTCGATCAGGGCAATTTTGTCCGCCATGGAAACGGTCGGGAATGTGTTTGTCATAGCGGCTGATCCTTGGCTCATGGGCACCAGTAAATCTCTAACGTAGGTTGCAGAAACGCGCGAATCGGCATGGCGGCGACATCGTCACCGGCCAATGCGGCACTCAAAGTGGTCAGTTTGGACTGACCGGAAATCGATAGAACGGTTGTCTTGGCCGAGGCCAGCAGCGCACGACTCATGGTCAGGCGCTGATGCGGCACGGTCGGCGCCAGCATTGGGTAGCAACGACGTGTGCCGTCGGCTTTCAAGGCGTCGGCCAGGTTCGGGCTGTTCGGGAACAGCGAGGCCGTGTGACCGTCGTCGCCCATGCCCAGGATCAGCACGTCGATCGGCGGCAATTCGCCGAGCAAGCGATCAGCCTGCTCAGCCGCCTGTTCAACGTTGGCGGTGGCGCTGTACAAGCTCAGGAACTGCGCCTTGGCCGCCGGGCCTTGCAACAGGTAGCGCTTGAGCAGGCCAGCATTGCTGTCGGCGTGTTCCACCGGCACCCAGCGCTCGTCGGCCAGGGTGACGACAACCTTGGACCACTCCAGTTTCTGCTTGGCCAGGTGCTGGAAAAACGCCACCGGGCTGCGTCCACCGGAGACCACCAGGGTCGCGGTGCCGCGAGCGTCGATTGCGTCACTCAGTTGCTTGGCTACATTCAGCGCCAAACCATCGGCCAGCAGCACCGGGCTCTTGAACTCATGGGCGCTGACGCCCTGAGGCAGTTTCAATTCAGATATCGCCATACCACGACCTCCCATCCCGCGTAATCAGTGCAATGGAGCTCATCGGTCCCCAGGACCCGGCCGCGTACGGCTTGGGCGCATCGCCGGATTTTTTCCACCCGGCGATCAACTGGTCACACCACTTCCACGCGGCTTCGATTTCATCTTTACGGACAAACAGGTTCTGATTGCCGCGCATTACTTCCAGCAACAACCGTTCGTAGGCATCGGGAATCCGTGCGCTGCGCCAGGTGTCGGAAAAATTCAGCTGCAACGGACCGCTGCGCAGCTGCATGCCCTTGTCCAGGCCTTGTTCTTTGGTCATCACGCGCAAGGAAATGCCTTCGTCCGGTTGCAGGCGGATAATCAGCTTGTTGCTGATCTGCAGGCGCTGCTCGGGAGCGAAGATGTAGTGCGATGGTTCCTTGAAGTGGATGACGATCTGCGACAGCTTTTGCGGCATGCGCTTGCCGGTACGCAGGTAAAACGGCACACCGGCCCAGCGCCAGTTGCGGATATCGGCACGCAGGGCGACGAAGGTTTCGGTGTCGCTCTGGGTATTGGAGTTAGGCTCCTCCAGGTAACCGGGCACTGACTTGCCTTCGCTGTGACCGGCGATGTACTGGCCGCGCACCACTTGCGTGGTCAGGCCTTCCGGACTGATCGGCGCCAGGGCCTTGAGCACTTTGACTTTCTCGTCGCGGATGCTGTCGGCGGACAGGTCGGCCGGCGGGTCCATGGCGATCAGGCAGAGCAGTTGCAGCAGGTGATTCTGGATCATGTCCCGCAGCTGACCGGCCTTGTCGAAGTAACCCCAGCGGCCTTCGATCCCGACCTTCTCGGCCACGGTGATTTCCACGTGGGAGATGTAATTCTGGTTCCACTGGGTTTCGAACAGGCTGTTGGCAAAACGCAGGGCGATCAGGTTCTGGACGGTTTCCTTGCCCAGGTAATGGTCGATGCGGTAGGTGCGGTTCTCCGGGAAGAACTGCGCCACGGCGTCGTTGACCTTGCGTGAGGATTCCAGGTCCGAACCGATAGGTTTTTCCAGCACGACGCGGGTGTTTTCGGTCAGGCCGACCTTCGACAGGTTCTCGCAAATCGCGCCGTAGACGGCAGCCGGCGTGGCGAAGTAGGCAATCACCCGTTGGGCGCTGCCGGCCATCTCAGCCAGGGCGACGTAATCGTCAGCCTTGAGGAAGTCGACGTGCAGGTAGCTCAATCGGGCCAGGAAGCGTTCGACCACAGCTTCGTCCAGCTCTTTGTCACTGACGTAGCGGCGCAGCTCAGCGGCGATGAACGCCAGATGCTGCTGCTCGCTGCCGGGCTCACGGGCCAGCGCGATAATCCGCGTGTCCTCATGCAACAGGCCTGCGCCATCGAGTTGATAAAGGGCAGGAAACAGCTTGCGCAAGGCCAGATCGCCGAGGGCGCCAAACAAGGCAAAGGTGCACGGTTCAACCGTAATCGAAGGCATGATGTTTGTTCTTTTATCAAGTTAAGCTACAAATACCTTTTTTCAAGGCATCACTCAAGGGAAAATGTAGTAATAACCACAACATTTTCGCAAAATATCGATTCCGAGTGGTGGTCGGTCGGAGCCATCAGTAGGATAGGCCACCGTTACGGGCCCGATCAAAGTCCCAATTTGCATAGCCGGGGCCCTTATTTGCATTGCTCTATTGTTTGCGGAGCTAAGGAACTTATATGGACCGCGTGCGAAATTTACTGGAGCAGATCCAGAATCGCCTTGAAGACCTGAACAAAGCAGAACGCAAAGTCGCCGAAGTGATCCTGCTCAACCCACAGCAGGCCACCCGGTTCAGCATCGCCGCGCTCGCCCAGGCCTCGAAGGTCAGCGAGCCGACGGTCAACCGTTTCTGCCGTTCTTTCGGTGTCAGCGGCTACCCCGAACTGAAACTGCAGCTGGCCCAGAGCCTGGCCAGTGGCGCGGCGTATGTCAGCCGTGCGGTCGAGGCCGATGACAATCCTGAGGCGTACACAAAAAAGATCTTCGGCAGCGCCATCGCCTCTCTGGACAGTGCCTTGCAGGCACTGGACCCGAACCTGATCAGCCGTGCCGTCGACCTGTTGATCCAGGCTCGGCAGATCCACTTCTTCGGCCTCGGCGCCTCGGCCCCGGTGGCGCTGGATGCGCAACACAAGTTTTTCCGCTTCAACCTCGCGGTCACCGCCCACGCGGACGTGCTGATGCAGCGCATGATTGCTTCGGTCGCTCACACCGGTGAGTTGTTCGTGATCATTTCCTACACCGGCCGCACCCGCGAACTGGTGGAAGTGGCGCGCATCGCCCGGGAAAACGGCGCTTCGGTGCTGGGGCTGACGGCCGAGGGTTCACCGCTGGCCAAGGCCAGCACCTTGAGCCTGAACATCCCGCTGCCGGAAGACACCGACATCTATATGCCGATGACGTCGCGGATCATTCAGCTGACCGTGCTGGATGTGCTGGCTACCGGCATGACCTTGCGTCGAGGCGTGGATTTCCAGCCGCATTTGCGCAAGATCAAGGAAAGCCTGAATGCCAGTCGGTATCCGATTGGGGATGAATTCAATTAACCCGGCTTAAGGGCTTTGTTGCCTGAAATGCCGCCTTCGCGAGCAAGCCCGCCCCCACATTCGATCGCATTCTTTCTGAAAGGGCTCGGTTGAATGTGGGAGCGGGCTTGCTCGCGAAGGGGTCAGCCGCAACACCGCTGGTCTTGACCTACACCCCAACCCGCGCCTGCAAACTCAAATGCGCCCTCTCCCCCGGCGCCAGGCTCAGGCTGTCAGTCCCGCCGCTCGCCGCTTCCACGCAGACAAACTCGGAAATCTCGTTCCAGCTCACGCCCAGCAATGGCCGCGTGCCCGGATGCCAGACCACGGTGTCCCCATGGTCACCGGTATCGATACACAGTTCCCGCTGCCAGGCGTGATCCTTGAGCTGCAATTCGCCGTCGTGCTGGAACACGCGCTGACAACCGCCCTCGACTCGCAACTCGCCTTCCTGGTGGCAAATCTGCCGGTTCAACTGGTCGTAACCTTGCGCGCCATCGAGCCCAGACAGCGCTACCTCACCCACGTCACCAATACGCCAATAAGCATGCAACGCCTGGCTCAATTGGCACGGCAGGCTGTCCTGGTGCTCGGTACTCAGGCGCAGCTCCATACGTTCGCCCAGGTGTGCATGCAGGTCCACTTGCCAGTCGCACAGCTGAAGTTGCCAGTGCAGACGCACGCCATCGTCGTCACTGCTGCTGTCCAAAAGCTTCCAGTCGAGCAACCGCGCCCATCCATGGGACGGCCAGGCGTTTTCGCTCGGGTGACGGCCATACCACGGCCAGCACACCGGCACGCCGCCACGAATCGCGCCGACATGCGGCCACTTCGCGGCGCACCACAGCCAGGGTTTCTGGCCCTTGGGCTGAAAGTGCAGCAACTGCGCGCCCTGCCGACTGAACACCGCCTGACACAGCGGATGATCGATCACCAGCACATCGCGCATCTGATAGCGCTCCCACGCAAACACCGGACGTTCGCGCAAGGATTTGAAGAAGCGTTGTAGCGGATGCTCATGCATGTGCCACGGTCCTGAAAATCATCTGTCACCCGGGGTGCGCAGCCCCCAAAAAAAAGCGGACAGCCATGGCCGTCCGCAAAAATGCGCACATAGAGAGGAGCTTATCGCAGACGCGTTAGAACACCGACTGAATTTTCAGGCCGGCGACCAGCGCGTTGTCGACTTCATCCACGCCACCCGGGTGAGTGATGTATTGCAGGTTAGGACGCACGGTCAGCCAGTTGGTGACGTGGAAGCCGTAGTTGATCTCGTAGTTGTACTCGGTGTTACGCAGTGGCGAGAACAGCGGATCCTGGTAGTCGCTGACGCCATTGGAGGCGTTGACCAACTCGGCGTTTTTCTTCACGTCATCGTTGACATGGATACGGGCAAAACCGATCCCCATGTCATCTTTCGGACGTGCATCAAACGGCCCTTTGTACACAAACATCAGCGACTGGTAGTTGTCGACGATGTTGGTGTCCTTGTCGTGGAAGGTGGCGTTGGCGGCGATGCTCAGACCGCGGCTCTTGTCACCGTTGTGGTCGGTGAGTTGCTGCTGCGCGACGAACCAGTAGCCGGATTTGCTGCTGTGGCTGCGATAGGCGTTGCCGCTGGTTGCCGCATCATCGCCGTTCTCGTCTTCACGAACGTCGTCGGCCTTGGCGGTGCTTTTGTAGTAACCGACACGGTATTCGCCCGGCAGGTTGTTAGGGTTAGGCAACCAGACCAGCTCGACCGGCAAGACGGTGCCTTTGGTACCACTGCCGCTGAGCTTGAAGCCGTTACCGTGTTCCAGTTGCGACGGGTTCTGATTGTACGCGCCGATCTGCGCATAGAACTCAGGCGAGATGTTGTACTTCACGCGGATCGCGGCCTGGCTGACCGGCCAGTTGTACCAGATGTTGGTCGCCCAGTTACCCACTTGGGAACCGCAGAAGGCCAGGTTCTGGAACTCGCAAGGGAAGGTGTTGAAGTCTTCGCCTTCGCCGAAGTAACCGGCCTTGACGTCCAGTTTATTGTCGAGGAACTGATGCTTGATCCACAATTGGGTCAGACGGACCATATGGCCACGACCGTAGACTTCCTGGGAAGAACTCAAGGTGCCGGCACGCGGGTCGCCGACACGGTCATTGGAAATGTTCTCACCGTTACGGTTGGTGAGCTGGATCTTGGCCTGGGTGTTATCCCAGCCCATCAGTTTTTCCAGGTCCAGCGCCACGCCCAGGCCAAACTGGTCGGAGTAACGCGCAGTCTTGTCGTTGTTGTAGCCGCCGTGGAGGTTGCCGCCCACTTCACCGACGTAGTCCATTTTGATGTCGATGCCTTGCTCGATCAGCTTGGTCCGCTCGCCACCCCAATCACCGGTCATCCATTCGGAATCGGCGCTGAACGCGTCAGCCGCGTGCACACTACCGGCCAGCATCATTGCCGCAATCGCTGACAACTGGCAGATAAGCTGAGCGTTGTTGTTCTTCTTCATCCCTACATCCTCGTTTTATTGTTATTAACTGTTTTTATTTAACGCGGTTACATCTAGATCCCCTGTGGGAGCGAGCTAGCTCGCTCCCACATTTTGTTCTTCAGCGGCCCTTGAACTGCGCCACATTGGCACTGTGAGTCTCGGTTTTAGGCTGACCGGCCACCCCCAGGCGCTCCCCGGTCTTGGCATCGAACAGCAGCACTTTCGATGGATCGAATTGCAGGGTCAGGGTCTCGCCCACGGCCGGCGCAACGTCCGGCGCCAGACGGCAGCAGACTTTGGTATCGTTGAGATTGACGAAAACCAGCGTGTCGGGACCGGTCGGTTCGGTGACCTGGACTTCGGCGCGAATGGTCGGCAAACCGTTCGCCTCGCTGCCCGCCAGTACGATCTGTTCCGGACGCATGCCGAGGATCACTTCGCGATCTTCAAGACCGGCGTCCTGCATGCCCAATGGCAATTCGCAGCGCGCCTGGCCGCTATCGAGCAGCGCCACCAGACGACCTTCCTTGCGCTGCAAGCGCAGGGGGATGAAGTTCATTGGCGGCGAGCCGATGAAGCTCGCCACGAACAGGTTGGCCGGGTTGTTGTAGATGTCTTTCGGCGTGCCGAACTGTTGAATGATGCCGTCCTTCATCACCGCCACTTTGTCGCCCAGGGTCATCGCTTCGATCTGGTCATGGGTCACGTAGACCGTGGTGGTTTTCAGGCGCTGGTGCATCAGTTTCATTTCGGTGCGCATCTCGACCCGCAGCTTGGCGTCGAGGTTGGACAGCGGTTCGTCGAACAGGTAAATCTTCGGCCGCCGCGCCAGGGCACGGCCCATCGCCACGCGCTGTTGCTGACCACCGGAGAGCTGGCCCGGCTTGCGGCTGAGCAGGTGTTCGATCTGCAGCAACTTGGCCACGCGAGCGACTTCTTCGTCGATTTCGGCGGCGGGCATTTTGCGAATCTTCAGGCCGAACGCGATGTTGTCGCGCACGCTCATCGTCGGGTACAGCGCGTAGGACTGGAACACCATGGCGATGTCACGATCTTTCGGGCTCATGCCGCTGATGTCGGCGTCGTCCACCAGGATCGCCCCGCCGCTGATGTTTTCCAGGCCGGCGATGCAGTTCATCAAGGTGGATTTGCCACAGCCGGACGGGCCGACCAGGATCAGGAATTCACCGTCATCGATCTTCAGTTCGATGTTTTTCAGGGTGTCCGGCAAACCGGCACCGTAGGTTTTGTTGACGTTGCGTAATTCGAGAGTTGCCATGTTCTACCCCTTGACCGCGCCGGACGTCAGCCCACGCAGGAAATACTTGCCAGCGAATATGTAGACCAGCAGTGTCGGCAGCCCGGCGATCATCGCGGCGGCCATATCAACGTTGTATTCCTTGGCCCCGGTGCTGGTGTTGACCAGGTTGTTCAGGGCCACGGTAATTGGCTGGGCATCGCCACTGGCGAAGACCACGCCGAACAGGAAGTCATTCCAGATCTGGGTGAACTGCCAGATCAGGCAGACCATCACTATCGGGATCGACATCGGCAGCAGGATCTTCCAGAAGATCGTGAAGAAGCCCGCGCCATCGAGCCGCGCGGCTTTAACCAACGCATCCGGAATGCTCACGTAGTAGTTGCGGAAGAACAGCGTGGTGAACGCCAGGCCGTAGACCACGTGCACCAGCACCAGGCCGGTGGTGGTGTTGGCCAGGCCGAATTTGCCGAGGGTGAACGAGGCTGGCAGCAACACGGTCTGGAACGGCAGGAAGCAGCCGAACAGCAGCAGGCCGAAGAACAATTGCGAACCCCGGAAGCGCCACATCGACAGCACGTAGCCGTTCATGGCACCGATGAAGGTGGAGATCAAAACCGCCGGCACAGTGATTTTCACCGAGTTCCAGAAGTAGCCACCGACGGTGTCCCAGGCCTTGATCCAGCCGATGCCGTCAATCACTTGTGGCCAGCTCAGCAGGTTGCCGGTGCGGATGTCTTCCGGGGATTTGAAACTGGTCAGCAGCATCACCACCAGCGGAATCAGATAGATCGCAGCAGCCAGCAGCAACGTGGCGTAGATCGCGATACGGCTGAAGCTGATCGCCGGTTTTCCAAGTGAAGGGCTCATCATCCGTTATTTCCTGCGCCGCGTTGTGGTCTGAAAGCGGGCCAGGCAAGGCGCAGTCCGCTGGTAATGGTTGTTCCCTTGCCAAGGACTGCAACGCAGCCTGGCCCGCTTTCAGACACAACCCGAAGGGCCGGGCCTGCTGTTGTGCAGGGCTGCGTTGCTCGGAGCTTATTTGGAATGACCAAACCACGCTCCTCGCGCCTTGCCCTGCACAACAGCAGACCCGGCGCGGCACAGGAAATAACGGATGATGAGCCCTTATTCATGGCGTTTGCCTCGCAATTCGGAGTACAGGTACGGCACCAGAATCGCCAGGATCGCGCCGAGCATCATCATGGCGCTGGCCGAACCAATGCCCATCTGGCCACGGCTGAACGTGAAGGAGTACATGAACATCGCCGGCAGGTCGGACGAGTAACCGGGTCCGCCAGCGGTCATCGCCGCCACCAGGTCGAAGCTCTTGATCGCGATGTGCGCGAGGATCATGAAGGCGCTGAAAAACACCGGGCGCAGGCTCGGCAGCACGATCTTCATATAGATGGTCGGCAGGCTCGCACCGTCGACTTGCGCGGCGCGGATGATCGACTGATCGACACCGCGAAGGCCGGCCAGGAACATCGCCATCACAAACCCGGAGGCTTGCCATACGGCGGCGATCACCAGGCAGTAAACCACGCGATCCTGATCCACCAGCCAGTCGAGACGGAAGCCTTCCCAGCCCCAGTCACGCAGCATTTTGTCGAGGCCCAGGCCTGGGTTGAGCAACCATTTCCACGCCGTACCGGTGACGATCATCGAGAGCGCCATCGGGTACAGGTAAACGGTGCGAATGAAACCTTCCTTGCGAATGCGCTGGTCCAGCAGCACCGCCAGAAACACCCCCAGCACCAGGCTGATACCAATGAACATGCCGCCGAACACCGCGAGGTTCTTGCTCGCGACCCACCAGCGATCGTTGTCCATCAGACGGATGTATTGCTGCAGGCCGACCCACTTGTAGCTCGGCATGAAGCTGGAATTGGTGAAGGACAGTACGAATGTCCAGATGATGTAACCGTAAAAACCAACCAGGACGATCAGCATGCTTGGCGCCAAAACCAGTTTGGGGAGCCAGCGCTGCAGTGCGTCGAACGGTGAGGCTTTGCTGAAAACCGCCACAGAGCTCATCGGGATAATCCAGGTGAAGAGAAATGAAATCCGCACGGCGATCCCTTGTGGGAGCGGACTTGCTCGCGAAAGCGGTGTGTCAGTCGACATCCATGTTGAATGTCAGTCCGTCTTCGCGAGCAAGCCCGCTCCCACATGGGGACACGCGGTGTCAGGGATTACTGGGCGGCTTTGACAGCCGATGCCAGTTGGGCGCTGGCCTTGGCCGGGTCAGCATCCTTGTCGTTCATGAAGTTGGTGACCACGTCGAAGATCGCGCCCTGCACGGCCAGGGAAGTGGCCATGTTGTGCGCCATGCTCGGTTGCAGGCCGCCAGTCTTCTCGTCAGCCAGGAAGTCCTTGGCCGCCGCTTGAGCGCAGGAATCGAAACCCAGGCCGCTCATGTCGTTAAGCATGTCGGTACGCACCGGGATCGAGCCTTTGTTGATGCTGAAGACTTTCTGGAAGTCTTTGCCCAGAGCGACCTTGGCCAGGTCTTGTTGAGCGGCGATGTCACCTTTGCGATCAGCCTTGAGCTTGAACACGGCCATCGAATCGATGTTGTAGGTGAAGGCTTTTTCGGTGCCCGGGAACGGCACGCACTGGTAATCCTTGCCGGCTACTTTCTTGGCCGCGGTCCATTCGCTCTTGGCCCAGTCGCCCATCATCTGCATACCGGCCTTGCCATTGATGACGTCGGCGGCGGCGATGTTCCAGTCACGACCGGCGCGGTTCGGGTCCATGTAGCCCGTGAGCTTTTTCAGCTCGGTGAACGACTTGGTCATTTCCGCGCCCGAGAGGGTTTTCTGATCCAGGTCTACCAGGGCTTTCTTGTAACCGTCGGCGCCCATGACCGAGAGCACCACGTCTTCAAACACGGTGCTGTCCTGCCAAGGCTGGCCACCGTGGGCCAACGCGATGAAGCCTGCGGCCTTGAGCTTGTCACCGGCGGCATAGAATTCTTCGAGGGTGGTGGGGGCTTTTTCAATCCCGGCTTTCTTGAAGACTTCCGGGTTGATCCACAGCCAGTTGACGCGGTGAATGTTCACCGGCACGGCAACGTAGTCGCCTTCGTACTTCACGGTGTCGGAGACTTTCTTCGACAGCAGGTCATCCCACTTTTCCGACTTGGCCACGTCTTTCAGGGTGTCGGTGCTGAGCAGGCCAGTGCTGCCCCACTCCTGGATGTCCGGACCTTTGATCTGGGCGACACCCGGCGGGTTACCGGCGACGGCTCGGCTTTTGAGTACGGTCATGGCCGTGGAACCGCCACCACCGGCGACTGCGCCGTCCTTCCAGGTAAAGCCGTCTTTTTCGACTTGAGCCTTCAGCACATCGACCGCTGCCTTTTCACCACCAGAGGTCCACCAGTGAACAACCTCCACCGAACCTTTGGAATCGGCAGCAAGGGTACTCAGCGGAAATGCAGAAAGAGGAAGCAGTGAAGCGAGAGAAATGACAGTAGCGAGGCGAGAAATCGCATTCATCTAGTAGTACCTTTCTTGTTGTTATGCATGCAAGTCTGGTGCTTGCGCTGCATAGGATTTTAAACAGGAGTCATCCCCTCGCAGGTAACGAAGGGACGCGCGAATGTCACCACATGGTTACACAGGAACGCTCTGGGACAACTGCCCCAGCGCCGTGGCCATGCTCGGCGCCAGAGGCAGGCGCGGGATCAGCACGGCTTGCCAGGCGTGATACAGGTCGGGTTTGCCGGGCCAGATGTCGGCACTCGGGCGGTTCTGCGGATCGAGTTCGTGGTGCCAACTGCCACCTTCGCGGTCGATGAAATGACTGTCACAAAACTCCCAGAACAATCGGTACCAGGTTTCGTACTGCGCATCGCCGGTGCGTTTGAGCAGAGCACTGGCGGCAGCGCTGGCTTCGCAATGGGTCCAGTGCAGGCGGTGACGAACCACGGGGCGGTTGTCCCAGTCGAGGGTGTAGACAATGCCCTGCGCCCCGTCGACATCCCAGCCGTGACGGCAGTTGTGCTCGAAGAGTTTTTGCGCGTCGGTGGCCAGCCAGCCCGGCGTGAGCATGCCTGCCTGCACCCGCGCCGCTTCCAGGTGCAGCAACAGCCGCGCCCACTCGAAACCATGGCCCGGCGTGGTGCCATAAGGACGAAAACCGTCCGCCGGGTTGTCGTGGTTGTAGTCGCGCAGCGGCTGCCAGTCGCGATCGAAATGCTCGACCACCAGGTAGTCATTGGCAGCAGCGTGACCGTGGATGACGCGCTCGACGATGCGCTGGGCGCGGCACAGCCAGCGGTTGTCCTCGGTGACATCCGCCAGTGCGAGGAAGGCTTCGGTGGCGTGCATGTTGCTGTTGGCGCCTCGGTAGGCTTCTTCGCAGCTGAAGTCGCGATTGAAGGATTCGCGCATGGCGCCCTCCTCTTCGCTCCAGAAGTGCGTGTCGATGATGTTGATCGCATCATCAAGCAAGGCTTGGGCGCCGGGCCGTCGGGCGACCACTGCGGAACTGGCTGCGAGCGCGACGAACGCGTGCAGGTAGGCGGCTTTGCCGGTGTTGCCATCGCGATGATCAGGGGTAGCGAACCAGCCACCGTGCTCGGCATCACGCAGCGGGCCGCTGAGGGCTTGAACGCCGTGATCCACCAGTTCGGCAAACCCCGGCAGGCCTTGAATATGGGCCATGGCGAAGCTGTGGGTCATGCGCGCGGTGTTCATGGTCTCGGCTTGCGCGTTGGCCGGCAAGCGACCCTGATCATCAAGGTTGCCGAAGCCGTCAGGCAGTTTGGAAGCCTTGGCAAACGCCAGCAGGCGCAGGCCTTCATCGGCGAGCCATTGCTGATGGGCAGGCGCGTTCAGCCAACTGCGCAAAGCAGGTTGGGAGGTGTCCATGGGGTACCTTTTTTGTTGTTATGACTGCGGGCAGTCTAAACAACGGGCAGTGGCGGGCTTGTAACGAAGGGGGCGGGTTTTGTCACTGAGTTGTGACATTTGCCTTGAGGGATGTGTTTAAAGTTCTGACGCCTTCGCGAGCAAGCCCGCTCCCACAGTGGTTATGCGTCGTACACAAATCCAATGTGGGAGCGGGCTTGCTCGCGAAGAACGATACGCGGTGTTCCTAATCAATACTGCGAGGCAACTGCAACGTCACTCGCAACCCACCTTCACGCAGGTTTTGCAGGCTGACTTCACCGCCATGGCTATGGGCAATGTTGCGGGCAATCCCCAACCCCAACCCATAACCCTGCTGCTGCCCGGCCAACCGGAAGTGCGGTTCGAACACCTGCTCCAGCCGCTGCTCAGGAACACCGGGCCCTTCATCATCGACATGCAGGATGAACGCACTTTCGTCGTCATCGATATGCAGGTGCGCGTTCTGCCCATACTTCAACGCGTTATCGATCAGGTTACCGATGCAACGCTTGAGCGCCAGCGGTTTGCCCGGATACGCCGCCAGCGCCCGACCCTGCTGGGTCACGCGGCCATTGCCGTTCGGCGCCAGGTACGGTTCCACCAGACAATCGAGCACATGATTGAGATCCACCGGCTCGATGTTTTCGTGGATGTCGGTGTCTTTCACGCATTGCAGCGCACCTTTGACCAGCAGCTCCAGTTCATCCAGATCGCGACCGAATTTGGCCTGCAGCTTTTCGTCTTCGAGCAATTCAACCCGCAGTCGCAGCCGGGTGATTGGCGTGCGCAGGTCATGGGAAATGGCGCTGAACAACTGGCTGCGTTCCGTCAGGTAGCGGCTGATGCGCTCGCGCATCGCATTGAAGGCACGGCCCACCTCGACCACTTCACTGCCGCCACCCTCGGCCACTGGCTCGACTTCGGCACCGAGGGACATGTCTCGCGCCGCCCGCGCCAGGCGCTTGAGCGGCCGGCTCTGCCAGTGCACCAACAGGCCGATAAACAACAACAAGAAGCCACTGGTGAGCACGATAAACCAGACCTGCTGCGCCGGCAGGCCTTGCTCTTCGAGGCTGGTGTAGGGCTCCGGCAACAAGGAGGCTATGTACAGCCATTCCCCCGGCGCCATCTGGATTTGCGTGACCAGCACCGGCGGGTTCACCGGTTCCAGGGTCAGCGCGTAGTGCGCCCAGGAACGCGGCAATTCATCGAGTTTCAGGCCGCCGTTGAAGATTCGCAGGTCCTCGGGACTGACGAAGGTCACCGAGATATCCGTGTCCTGACCCAGCGATTGGCGCAGCACTTCGTCCACCGCTTTGAGCACCGCTTCTTTGCGCGGGGTGATCGGCAGCACTTCCATGCCCAAGGGTTTGTCGTTGAGGGTCACCACGAACCGGGTGCCGCCCATGCTGCGCAATTGATCGAGCACCAGCGGCCGGAAGGCCACCGGCAATGAGCGGAAATAACTGACGCTGGCCGTCATCGAATGGGCCAGGCTGCGGGCGCTGGTGACCAGGCCTTCAAGCTGGGTGGCGCGCAGTTGCGAGACCCAGATCACGCTCGACAGCGTCTGCGCGAACAGCACCGCCAACAGCGTCAGCAGCAACATGCGACCCAGCAGCGAACGCGGCACCGGAATCTGTGCGGCGAGCTTGCGGAAAAATTCAGTGGCCATTGCTGGCAACCACATTGGCTGCCAGTTGGTAGCCACTGCCGCGCACGGTACGGATCAGCCGCGGCGGTTTTTCGGTGTCGCGCAGGCGCTGGCGCAAACGGCTGACCGCCATGTCGACAATACGATCCAGCGGCATCAGATCGCGACCACGGGTGGCGTTGCCAATGGTGTCGCGGTCGAGGATTTCCTGGGGGTGATCGAGGAACAGTTTCAGCAGCGCGAAATCAGCGCCGGAAAGAATCACTTCTTCGCCGTCGATGTGGAACAGCCGATGGCTGACCATGTCCAGGCGCCAGTCATCAAAGGCCAGCACTTCACTGCCGGAACGCTCCTGACCGAACTGCGCGCGGCGCAACAACGCTTTGATGCGCGCCTGCAATTCACGGGGGCTGAAGGGTTTGCCAAGGTAGTCGTCGGCGCCCAGCTCCAGGCCAATGACCCGATCGGCCTCGTCGGAACTGGCGGTGAGCATGATGATCGGCACCTGCGCCTGACGCGGGTGCTGGCGGATCCAGCGGCACAGACTGAAACCGTCTTCGTCCGGCAGCATCACGTCGAGGATCACCAGATCACTCGGCGCCTCGTTCATGGCCTGGCGAAAGCCCGCGCCGTCGGGCGTGGTACGGACCTGGAAACCGGCGCGGGTCAGGTAGGTGTCCAGCAACTCGCGTATCTCTTGATCGTCATCGACCAACAAAATCGACTTGTTGACTGAGCTCACAGGAAGGCGTCCTTGTTATTTGAATTGGGCGGATTATGCCTTAAGCACCAAATTTACAAACACCGCAGAAACACTGTGGGAGCGGGCTTGCTCGCGAATGCGGTGTGTCAGGCAACATTGATATCACTGACACGACGCCTTCGCGAGCAAGCCCGCTCCCACATTTAATTGCATTTCAGGCCTGATCGAGCGCCACACCCGCACCCACTAGACCGGAATACGGCGCTGTCACCAACCACACCGGAATGCCTTTGAAGTAATCGCTCATGCAGCCCTTGTCGGCGAAGCAGCGCGCGAAACCGCTTTCGATGAAGAAATCGGCAAACCGTGGAATCACCCCACCAACGATGTAAACACCGCCTCGTGCACCAGTGGTCAGCACGTTGTTGCCGGCCACGCGACCGAGCCAGCAGCAAAACTGCTCGAGCACTTCCAGGGCAATCGGGTCGCCCGCCAGTCCGGCCGCCGTAATCGCTTCCGGTGTTTCGAGAACGGGCTCGTGACCATCCACCGCGCAGATCGCTCGATAGACACGCGGCAAGCCGCTGCCGCTCAACGCCGTTTCAGCGCTGACATGACCGATCTCGTTGAAGATGTGCTGCCACAGCTGAGTTTCGCGCAGGCTGCTCAACGGCAAATCGACGTGACCGCCCTCCCCCGGCAACGCGGCAAAACGACCCTCGCCCAGATCGAGTAACGTGCCGACACCCAGCCCCGTGCCCGGGCCGATCACTACGGCCGGCCGCAACGGCTCCGGCGTGCCTTCGCAGACCACCCGAAACTCGTCCGGCTGCAAACGGGTCATGCCCAATGCCATGGCCGAGAAATCGTTGACCAGCAGCAGTTGATCCACCTTCAAGGCCTGGCAGAACGCCTTGCGACTGAGCCGCCAGTGATTGTTGGTGAATTTGAATTCGTCGCCACTCACGGGACCTGCCACCGACAGGCACACCGAACCGATCGAACCCGGCGCCAGACCGAGCCCGCTCAGGTAGAGGGCAATGGCCTCCTCCGGGCTGGCGTGATCTGCCGTCGCCAGCACCTGGACAGATTCCAGCTGCTGGTTTTTCCACAACGCGAAACGTGCGTTGGTCCCACCGATGTCACCGACCAAAGCCAGTTTCAATTAAGCGTCTCCAGGGCAGAAGTAAAGGCGCTGGCGCCCTGCTCTGCGGAGCTGAAGGCCATGCGCATGAAACCAAACAGTTCGCGTCCGCTGCCAATATTATTGCCCAGCAGGCCCTTGGCAGGTTCGCGCGCTGCGAATTCTTCGGCGTCCACCTTAAGCTCCAAAGTGCCTTTGACGCCATCGACGCGGATGATATCGCCCTCCTGGACCCGCGCCAAAGCGCCGCCCACATAAGCTTCTGGGCTGACGTGAATGGCCGCCGGGATTTTCCCCGACGCACCGGACATACGTCCGTCGGTGACCAGCGCCACCTTGAAGCCGCGATCCTGCAGCACGCCGAGGAACGGCGTCATCTTGTGCAGTTCCGGCATGCCATTGGAGCGCGGGCCCTGGAAGCGCATCACCGCGACAAAATCTTTCTCCAGCAGACCGGCCTTGAACGCGTCGGCCAAATCCTGCTGATCCTGGAATACCATGGCCGGTGCTTCGACGATCTGGTTTTCCAACGCGACCGCTGAAACCTTCATCACACCGCGACCGAGGTTGCCTTCCATCACCCGCAAACCACCTTCTGGCGAGAAGGCGCGAGCGACCGGGCGCAGAATGTTTTCGTCGAGACTTTCGATCGGGCCTTCGCGCCAGACCAGTTCGCCGTTATCGAGGAATGGCTCCATGGTGTAGCGGCTCAGGCCGTGGCCGAGCACAGTGTTGACGTTTTCGTGGAGCAACCCGGCTTCCAGCAGTTCGCGGATCAGGAACGACATGCCGCCCGCTGCCTGGAAGTGGTTGATGTCGGCTTTGCCGTTCGGGTAGACGTGACTCAGGGTCGGCACCACCTCGGAGAGGTCGGCCATGTCCTGCCAAGTCAATTGAATGCCCGCCGCCATGGCGATCGCCGGCATGTGCAAGGTGTGGTTGGTCGAACCGCCGGTGGCGTGCAGGGCGACGATGGAGTTGACCAGCGAACGCTCGTCGACGATTTCGCCGATCGGCATGAAGTCGCCGCTTTGCTTGGTCAAGCGCGTGACCTGATGCGCCGCTTCGCGTGTCAGAGCATCGCGCAACGGCGTGTTCGGGTTGACGAATGATGCGCCCGGCAAGTGCAGGCCCATGACTTCCATCAGCAACTGGTTGGTGTTGGCGGTGCCGTAGAAGGTGCAGGTGCCAGGGCTGTGGTAGGACTTCATCTCCGACTCCAGCAGCTCTTCGCGGCTGGCCTTGCCTTCGGCGTAGCGCTGACGAACGTCGGCTTTCTGCTTGTTGGAAATGCCCGAGACCATCGGCCCACCCGGCACGAAGATCGTCGGCAGATGACCGAAGCGCAGTGCGCCCATCATCAGGCCCGGCACGATCTTGTCGCAGATGCCGAGCATCAGCGCACCATCGAACATGTTGTGGGACAACGCCACGGCGGTGGACAGCGCAATCACTTCGCGGCTGGGCAGGCTCAACTCCATGCCCGGCTCGCCCTGAGTCACGCCATCGCACATGGCCGGAGTGCCACCGGCGAACTGGCCGACGGAGCCGATCTCGCGCAGGGCTTTTTTGATCTGTTCAGGAAAGACTTCGTACGGCTGATGCGCCGAGAGCATGTCGTTATATGACGAAACAATCGCAATGTTGGCGGAGTTCATCATCCGCAGACTGTTCTTATCGTCTGTGCCGCAACCGGCTACGCCGTGGGCGAAGTTGGCGCATTGCAGCTTGCCGCGCATCGGACCGTCGCTGGCTGCTCCGCGAATCAGTGCAAGGTAAGCCTCGCGCGTGGCGCGGCTGCGGGCGATAAGCCGTTCGGTGACCTCAAGGACGCGGGGATGCATGTGTAGAACTCCAGGCTAACGGATGTGGCGACCTGATTGTCTATGCTGAGCAAGAGCCGTTGTCGATGGGATGACAGACGGTTTTCTTGATCGGTCGGACCAGTTGATTCAGGTCACTCGTTGTAGATTGAACAAAATATTGCCATTAAAAAGGCTTGTTTTCTATTTTTATGCGAATAATCTTGTAATTCCAACAACAAAACGACGGCGGCCCTGTTAAATGACTCTTCGAATCGCAATCAATGGTTTTGGCCGAATTGGCCGTAACGTCCTGCGCGCACTGTATACCCAGGGCTATCGTCAGGATCTGCAGATTGTCGCGATCAATGATCTGGGCGACAGCGCGATCAACGCGCATCTGCTCAAATACGACACTGTTCACGGCACGTTCGACGCCGATGTCCAGCACGATCAGGAAAGCCTGACCGTCAACGGCGACCGTATTGCGGTCAGCGCGATCCGCAACCCGGCCGACCTGCCTTGGGCCGCGGAAAAAATTGATGTCGTGTTCGAATGCACCGGTCTGTTCACCGACCGTGCCAAAGCCGCCGCGCATATTACGGCCGGCGCGCGCAAAGTCATCATCTCGGCCCCGGCCAAAGGTGCCGACGCCACGGTGGTTTATGGCGTTAACCACGACATTCTGCGCCAATCGCACCAGATTATTTCCAACGCGTCGTGCACCACCAACTGCCTGGCCCCGGTAGCCCAGGTGCTGCATCGCGAGCTGGGCATCGAAAGCGGTCTGATGACCACTATCCACGCCTACACCAACGATCAAAACCTGACCGACGTCTATCACACCGACCCGTACCGCGCCCGTTCGGCCACCCAGAACATGATCCCGAGCAAGACCGGCGCTGCCGAAGCGGTCGGCCTGGTGCTGCCGGAACTGGCGGGCAAACTGACCGGCATGGCGGTGCGTGTTCCGGTGATCAACGTTTCCCTGGTGGACCTGACCGTACAGCTCAAGCGCGAAGCGTCGGCCGATGAAGTGAACGCACTGCTCAAACAAGCCGCCCAGCACTCGAAGATCCTCGGCTATAACACCTTGCCGCTGGTCTCCAGCGACTTCAATCACAACCCGCTGTCGTCGATTTTTGACGCCAACCACACCAAATCCAGCGGCAAGCTGCTCAAGGTGCTGGCCTGGTACGACAACGAATGGGGCTTCTCCAACCGCATGCTCGATAACTGCCTGGCGCTTTGCAACGCCGAATAACGTTCGTTGCAGAAGCAGGGGCAACAATCGATGATCGGTATCAGCTTTACGCAAAAGACCGTGGCGGCGCGCAAGCGTATCGCCCTGGTCGCCCATGACCACTGCAAGGTGTTTTTGCTCGACTGGGCTGAGCGCCACAAAGACAAGCTCGCGCAACATGAACTGGTCGCCACCGGCACGACGGGGTTGTTGTTGCAACAACGCCTCGACCTGCCGGTGGAAAGCATGATCAGCGGACCATTGGGTGGCGACCAACAGCTCGGCGCGCGCATCGCCGAGCAGCGGGTCGACATGCTGGTGTTCTTCTGGGACCCGTTCGAGCCGCAGCCACACGACCCGGACATCAAGGCGCTGTTGCGGGTCGCGGCGGTCTGGAACATCCCGGTGGCCTGTAATGAATGCAGCGCCGACTACTTGCTCAGCAGCCCGCTGATGGACCAGGCTCACCCGCACCGCATCCCAGACTACGCGACCTATTTGCTGGGTCGTACGTAAACCTTCACAAATCAGTACTTGACCACTCGAGCGGATGATAAGCATTATCATTAGCTCGAAATGGATCAGGTCCTCCCGTGAGTCAATCGCGCTTCAATCACGTCTTCATCGCCCAGCGAGTTTCTCTGCTGCGCACGCTGGAGCGGATGGTCAACAATCACAGCACCGCCGAAGACCTCTTGCAGGAAACCTACCTGCGGGTGACCCGGGCGTTGAGTGAACGGGCCATCGATCACCTTGAACCCTTCGTCTTCCAGACCGCCCGCAACCTGGCACTGGACCATTTGCGTGCGCGTCGAATTCAATCGCGCACGATGCTCGACGACGTGCCACTGGACGTGGTGCAAAGCGTCGCCGCCCCCGCCAGCAGTGCCGAGGAGGCTGCCCATGCCGAACAGTTGCTGGAGCGATTGAACGTGAGCCTCAATGAACTCAGCTCACGTCAGCAGCAGATTTTCATCCTCAGTCGCCTGCACGGGCACAGTTACCTGGAGATTGCCGAGAAGCTCGACGTGTCGTTGAGCACGGTGCAGAAGGAACTGAAGCTGATCATGGCCATCTGCATCGGCGTGGCCGAACGGTTAAACGGGGATTGAGTCTGTAGATTTACTCCCTACGTGCCTGCATCGACTGCGCAGACCATCGGGCTTTGCTACCCTTGCCCCCTCTTTTCAAGCTTCACTCATAAAACAGCCGTGCACAGACACTGCCGAGGAAACACCGTGACGGACACCCACCGCTCCCCTCCGCCCTCCCCGGCGCGGGACCCCGCAAGCGCGATGGACCAGGCATTGGACTGGCTGATCGTGCTGGGCAGTCCGAGCGAAGAACAGACCCGGCAATTCCATGACTGGCTGGCCGCCGACCCGCTGCATGCCGAGGCGTTCGCCAAGGCCCGGGCGATCTGGGACGGCCCGCAAGTCACGCAATGCGCGCAAAACCTGGCTGCCCGACCGCCGAAACTGACCGTCCTGTCACGCCTGCGACCACACTGGAAACCCTTGGCCACCGCTGCCGTGTTGATCCTCGGCCTGTTCAGTTTCAGCAACCTGCCGATGCGCATCCAGGCCGACCACTTGACGGTGGTCGGTGAACGTCAGCGGCTGCAACTGGAGGACGGCTCGAAGGTCCTGCTCAATACCAACTCGGCCTTCTCCAGCACCATCAACGATCAACTGCGCGTGGCCCGTTTGTATCAGGGCGAGGCGTATTTCGAAGTGCCGGCCAATCGCGGCCAGCCGCTGGAAATCGATGCAGGGCCGGTGAAAGCCAGTGTGCACGACACGGCGTTTGCGGTGCGCTACCTCGACGGCGTAGCGCAGGTTCGGGTGCAGCGTGGCGATGTCGACTTGCGTGCGACCCGCGACGACGCACGGGTCCGGTTGTCCGCCGGGGAAAGCATCCGAATCGGTCCCAACGGTTTCGACCGACCGGCCAAGCTCGATGCCGCCACCGACCTGGCCTGGGTCCAGGGTCGACTGGTGTTCGAAAACTGTCCGCTGAGCGAGGTGCTGGCGGAGCTGCGTCGCTACTATCCGGGCTGGATCATCAACACCAACGAGCAGTTGGCCGACATTGCAGTGACCGGCAATTATCGTCTTGATCAACCTTTGGACGTGGTCCGCTCCCTGGCCCACATCACCTCGGCACGGCTCCAGGAATTCCCGGCGCTGGTGATTCTGAACTAAATGAGAATTATTTTTACTCGATAGCTGAAGCTCGTTCGTCTCGTTATAGCCAATGCAATTGATTCGCATCTAAGAATGCCAATCAGCACCTATAAAGATTCGTGCGACACGGAGCGCTATCGATGTCCTCTCGCCTTACCCGCCAAGCCTCTTCACCCTCCCGCGTGCTGTCGCTGCTGACCGCCGCCATCCTGATGGCAGGCAGCGCGCCGCTGATGGCCGCTACCGCCGCCGACCAGCCGACCCGCAACATGGGCGATTACTCGTTCGCCATTCCTCAGCAGTCGCTGGTCTCGGCACTCAATGCCTTCACCGCCGTGACCGGCTGGCAGGTCGGCTTGCCCGCCGAACTGGCTGAAGGCGTGGCCTCGCCGGGTGTGCGCGGGTCCTTGTCGCCGGAAAAAGCCCTCGATCGCCTGTTGGTGGGGACCAACCTGAGCTATCGCAAACTGGGCAATAACAACATTGTCCTGGAGAAGCGCAGCAGCAGCGGCGGCGCACTCAACCTGCAACAGGTGACCATCAGCGCCACCCGTCAGGAGCAGACCATCGAAAGCGTGCCCGGCACCGTCACCGTCCACACCCGTGAAGAACTGGACCGCAACAACGTCAACACCATCAAGAACCTGGTGCGCTACGAGCCAGGTGTCTCGGTGGGTGGCGCCGGTCAGCGCGGCGGCATCAGCGGATACAACATTCGCGGTATCGACGGCGACCGGATTCTGACCCAGGTCGACGGCGTCGAAGTACCGAACGATTTCTTCAACGGCCCTTATGCCAAGACCCAACGCAACTACGTCGACCCGGAAATCATCAAGCGCGTGGAAATCCTGCGCGGCCCGGCCTCGGTGCTGTACGGCAGCAACGCCATCGGCGGCGCGGTCAGCTACTTCACCCTCGACCCGGACGACATCATCAAGCCAGGCCAGGATGTCGGTGCGCGTCTGAAGACCGGCTACAGCTCCGCTGACGAGAGCTGGCTGAAATCCGCGACCGTTGCCGGCCGCGCCGATCAGTTCGATGGCTTGCTGCACTTCAGTCAGCGCGACGGTCACGAAACCGAATCCTATGGCAGCAACAACGGCACCGGTCTGGCGCGCACCGCCGCCAACCCGGAAGACGTGCGAGCCACCAACGTGCTGGCCAAGATCGGCTGGAACTACAACGAAGATTCGCGCTTGGGCCTGACCTACGAGAAGTACAAGGACGATCGCGATGCGGATCTGAAAAGCGCTTACGGCGGCCCGTACTTCAACGGCCAGCCGACCATTCCGAACAGCGTGCTGCCCGGTGGCATGTACCAGTGGCGCACCGGCAACGACACCATCACCCGTGAGCGTTTCGGCCTGGAAAACAGCTTCGCCCTCGACAGCTTGCTGGCGGACAACGTCAAGTGGAGCCTGAACCACCAGGCCGCCAAAACCGACCAGAGCACCGAAGAGTTCTACTTCCCGATCACCCGACAGGTGCTACGCACACGGGACACGATCTACGAAGAAAAGCAGTGGGTACTCGACGCGCAACTGGATAAAGCCTTCAACATCGCCGACACCGAACACGTGCTGACTTACGGCACCACCCTCAAGCAGCAGAAAGTCACCGGCTCGCGCAGCGGCAACGGCATTTGCCTGGCGGTCGGTCGCGGCTGCACCGCCATCGGCGCCACCAGCGCAGCGGACGTGCTGAGAAAATCCAGCGACTTCCCGGACCCGACCATCAACACCTACAGCGTGTTCGCCCAGGATCAGATCAGCTGGAACAAGTGGACCTTCCTGCCGGGACTGCGCTACGACTACACCCAGCTCAAGCCGCACATCACCCAGGAATTCCTCAACACCGTGGCGGCCGACGGTCGCGGCACGGTCAGCGACGAAAACAAAACCTGGCACAAAGTCTCACCGAAGTTCGGCCTGACCTACGCCCTGACCGATCAATACACCTGGTACGGCCAGTACGCCGAAGGTTTCCGCACGCCGACCGCCAAGGCGTTGTACGGGCGCTTCGATAACACCGCCGAAGGCTACCGCGTGGAACCCAACCCGGATCTGGAACCGGAAAAAAGCAAAGGCTTCGAGACCGGCCTGCGCGGTAACTTCGAATCCGGCTCGTTCGATGTGGCGGTGTTCTATAACAAGTATCGCGACTTCATCAACGAAGACGCGATCACACCGGGCTATGACGAGCCAACCTTCCAGAGCAACAACATCAAGCGCGCCACCATCAAGGGCGCAGAGATCAAGGGCCGTCTGAACCTCGATGCATTTGGCGCGCCGCAAGGTCTCTATACCCAGGGTTCGGTGGCCTACGCCTACGGCCGCAACAACGACACCGGCGAGCCGCTCAACAGCGTCAATCCGCTGACCGGAGTGTTTGGCCTCGGTTACGACCAGGACAACTACGGCGGCTTGCTCAGCTGGACGCTGGTGAAGAAGAAGGATCGCGTCGACGACAGCAACTTCAAATCGCCGGACGGCGTCAGCAGCCAATTCAAGTCGCCAGGCTTCGGCGTGCTGGACCTGACCGGGTTCTACAAGGTGACCGACGATGTGACCGTCAGCGCCGGCCTCTACAACCTCACCGACAAGAAATACTGGCTGTGGGATGACGTGCGCGGTTACGACAGCGTCGGCGAAGCTGCCGTGTTGAGCCCGGCCAACCTTGATCGCCTGACTCAGCCGGGTCGCAACTTCGCGGTCAATCTGGTCTGGGATATCTGACCCCGGCCACCTCATTGCGCGGGCGATAACGCCGCGCAGTGAGTTTTTTTACTGTGCCGCGACGTCTGGTTCGTCTAGTTCATAAGCCAATGCCACCCGTACACCGTCTTCTCAAGGAAAGAACACCATGACCTCCCAAACCCCGGATTCCGACGCCAGCCAGCCAACGCTATTACGCTCCCAGCGCGTCAGAGCGCTCACGCATGACCTGCACAAAAGTCTTGAGGACACCGTGAGCAAGTGGGCGCCTACCGACACGCATGCTGGCTTCACTCGCTTTGTCCAAATGCAGTACTTGTTTCAATCGGAAATCCAGTCGCTGTACCACGACGCGGAGCTGATCAAGCTCTTCCCAGACTTGCCAGAGCTCTGCCGGGTAAAAGCGGCCGAGGCCGACCTCGCAGATCTCGGTTCTGCAATCCCGGAAGCCGTTCCGGGCGCACTACAGGCGCCGACTCGGGCCCAGGCGCTGGCCTGGATACGGGTTTCGGAAGGCTCGAAACTGGGTGCAGCCATCCTGTTCAAACAGGCTGTCAACCTGGGCTACAGCGAAACCAGGGGCGCACGTCACCTGGCAGAACCGGAAGGCGGTCGCGCAAGAGGCTGGAAAGCGTTCAATGCTATCTTCGACAATCTGCAATTGAGCGCCGAAGAAGAAGCCCAGGTGGATCAGGCTTCCAGAGCTGCTTTCGCACGCCTGGAGCTGCTCCTCAGGACGGTGGGAAAACGCGAGACCACTGCTCAGCCGGCTTAAGCAAGCCATCGTCACCGTCGAAAAAACGGTCGCTGATCGCGACCGGATACCCTCCACGTATTGTTGGTCATGACTCAACTTCCAACCTCCACTTCAAAACTCGCCCGCGTCCTCTTCGGCCTGCTGGCTTACGTCAGCCTCGGCATCGGCCTGATCGCCATCGTCATACCGGGCCTGCCGACCACCGAGTTCATCCTGTTGGCCGCCTGGGCCGCGACCAGGAGCTCACCGCGCCTGAGTGCCTGGCTGGAAAATCATCGGTTGTTCGGGCCCATCCTTTACAACTGGCGCAACGGTAAAATCATCGCCCGTCGGGCCAAGGTCAGCGCCACCGTCAGCATGCTGCTGTGCGCCGGGTTGATGCTGGTCATGCTCGATCACGGCTGGCCGATTTACCTGGCCATCGCTGGCATGAGCTTGGGCAATCTGTGGATTTGGTCGCGGCCGGAATCGGTGCCGGAAATCTCCTGAATTCCAGTCCTTTTCAGGGTATTTACCTGCGCAAACGTTCACCTGATACCGCTCGTCGGCTCGCCATTCATGCAAGTTCTGCCCACGCCGATGTGCATTGAATGGCGCTGAATGGACTTGGCGAATCGAGTCACCCCCGACTCACAGCCAACACCTCATCCATTCGCGAGTTCGCCTTATGTTCGACGCTCTCTCTATCCGCCTGAAAATAGTTCTGCTGTCCGGCCTGTGCCTGCTTGGCGTGGTCGCGTTGATCGTCGGCATGAACATCTACCAGACCAATCAGAACGATGAACTGGTCAGCGCCTCCAGCAGCAAGATGCTCACCGCCAGTGTGCAGAACCTGCTCCAGGCAAAGGCTGCCGAGCAAGCGGTGCGGGTGCAGAAGACATTCGGTGAAAGCCTGTTGGTGGTGACGGCCCTGGCCGATCAGATCAACGACATGCGGGCCATGGCGAGCAAGCGCTCCCTTGAAGCTGGCGCCCTGCGTGAAGAGTTGAACCAGAGCCTGAAAACCGCCTTCGAGCGCAACAGCAAAGTGCTGGGGATCTGGCTGGCATTCGAGCCAAATGGCCTGGATGGCAAGGACAGCGAGTTCGCCAACGATGCCGCTCGGCAGTCCAACGAAGCCGGACGTTTCGCCAGTTACTGGAGCCGTGCCGGCGGGGTCGGGATCAATACGATCATGGTCGAAGACGACATGACCAAAACCACCCTGAGCCTCAGCGGAACACCTTACAACAGCTGGTACACCTGCCCTCGCGACAGCAAGCGCACCTGCCTGCTGGACCCGTACGCTGACACCGTCGCCGGCAAGGAAATGCTGATGACCACCATTTCCGTGCCGCTGCTGGTGGACGGAAAATCCATCGGTGTGGTCGGTGTGGACATCGCCCTCGACGCTTTGCAAGCGGCAGCGGTCGATTCGCAGCGTGATCTGTTCAACAGCGCCGGGCACATGCTGATCGTCTCCGGCAGCGGCGTACTTGCCGGTTACAGTGTCGATGCGAGCAAGGTCGGTAAAAGCATCGGTGACACCCTGGGCGCAGACGGCAAGGACGTCCTGCAATTGCTCAGCGGTGGTTCGCCAAAAATTCTCGAACAAGGCGACCTGATCCGCGCGGTGTACCCGGTCAGCCCGATTACCGACTCCAAAGCCTGGGGCGTGGTGATCGACCTGCCGAAACAAGTGTTGTTGGCTGACTCGGTCAAGCTGCAAGCGGTACTCGATGACGCCCAGCAAAGCGGCACGATCAAAGCCGTCGTGGTGGCGGTCATTGCCGGCCTGGTCGGTTTGCTGCTGATCTGGCTTACCGCATCCGGCGTGACGCGGCCGATCAACAGCGTGGCGCAAATGCTCAAGGCGATTGCCAGCGGCGACGGCGACCTGACTCAGCGTCTGCACTACAGCAAGAAAGACGAACTGGGCGAATTGGTCAGTTGGTTCAACCGCTTCCTCGACAAGCTGCAACCGACCATCGCACAGATCAAACAGAGCATCACCGACGCCCGCGGCACGGCCGATCAATCGTCGGAAATCGCCCGCCAGACCAGCGAAGGCATGCAGGTGCAGTTCCGCGAGATCGACCAGGTCGCCACCGCGTCCAACGAAATGAGCGCCACCGCCCACGACGTCGCCAACAGCGCTTCGAACGCGGCGAATGCCGCCAAGGGAGCCGATCAGTCGGCCCGCGACGGTATGTCGATCATCGAGCGCAGCACCCGCGACATCAATCAACTGGCCGACGAAGTCAGCAAAGCGGTGACCGAAGTCGAAGCGCTGGCGGTCAACAGCGAGCAAATCGGTTCGGTGCTGGAAGTGATCCGCAGCATCGCCGAACAAACCAACCTGCTGGCCCTCAACGCGGCCATCGAAGCGGCCCGTGCCGGTGAAAGCGGTCGCGGGTTTGCGGTGGTCGCCGACGAAGTGCGCAACCTGGCCAAACGGACCCAGGATTCGGTGGAAGAAATCCGCATCGTGATCGAGCGCATCCAGACCGGCACACGCGGCGTGGTCGCCACCATGCATTCGAGCCAGACCCAGGCCCACAGCAACGCCGGCCAGATCCAGCAAGCGGTCCAGGCCTTGAGCAAAATCAGCGACGCGGTCACCGTGATCAGCGACATGAACCTGCAAATCGCCAGCGCCGCCGAACAGCAAAGCGCCGTGGCCGAAGAGGTCAATCGCAACGTCTCGGCGATCCGCACCGTCACCGAAACCCTGACCGGCCAGGCCACCGAATCGGCGCAGATCTGCAGCCACCTCAACTCCCTGACCACTCAGCAGATGAAATTGATGGATCAGTTTCGGGTGTAGATAACACCGCCGAACAATGTGGGAGCGGGCTTGCTCGCGAAGGCGAAGTGTCAGTCGACATTGATGTTGCCTGACACTTCGCCTTCGCGAGCAAGCCCGCTCCCACAGGTTTCATCCGGCCTGTCACCTAATTTGATCTATGATCGGGCTCTCGTTCCGGAGGGCCTTCGATGACTGATTTACTCACGTCCATTCAAGCCGCACTCGGCTTGCCTAACACCCCGATTTCGTTCACGTCGAGTGGCGCCCTGCCCTCGGCGTTTGCCGTCACCGACCTGGCCTGCGCCAGCATTGCCGCCGCCGGCCAGGCCATCAGCGAATTGCTGAATCAGCAAACCGGTCGCTTGCCCAACATTGAAGTCGACCGACGCCTGGCTTCGTTCTGGTTCGCCACTTCGATCCGGCCGCAGGGCTGGAGCGTTCCACCGCTGTGGGACCCGGTCGCGGGCGACTACGCCACCCAGGACGGCTGGATCCGTCTGCACACCAATGCACCCCACCATCGCGCCGCCGCCGAAAAAGTGCTCGGCGCCTGTGCCGATCGCCCAGCGATGGCGAGCAAAGTGGCGCAATGGGCCAAAAGCGATCTGGAACACGCCGTGGTCGCGGCCGGTGGCTGCGCCGCCGAGATGCGAAGCTGGAAGCAATGGCAGGCACATCCCCAAGGCCAGGCCGTGAACGCCGAGCCGTTGATTCAGTTCGCGGCCAACAGCAGCCAGAACGCTAAGCCGTGGCAAGGTTCGATGGCGCAACCCCTGGCCGGGATCAAGGTGCTGGATTTGACCCGGGTGCTCGCCGGCCCCGTCGCCAGCCGCTTTCTGGCCGGCCTCGGCGCCGATGTCTTGCGCATCGATCCACCAACCTGGAACGAGCCGGGCGTGGTGCCGGAAGTCACCTTGGGCAAACGCTGCGCGCGACTGGACCTGCATGACAAGGCCGACCGTGCCGTGTTCGAAAGCCTGCTCAAGAACGCCGACATTCTGCTTCACGGTTACCGCGCCGATGCATTGGAACGCCTGGGTTACGGCGTCGCCGAACGCCAACAAATGGCTCCTGGCCTGATTGATGTGTGCCTCAATGCCTACGGCTGGAGCGGCCCGTGGCAAAACCGGCGCGGCTTCGACAGCCTGGTGCAGATGAGCAGCGGGATTGCCGAAGCCGGTATGCGCTGGAAGCACACGGACAAACCGACACCGTTGCCACTGCAAGCACTGGATCACGCCACCGGGTATTTGATGGCCGCCAGTGCGATCAAGTTGTTGGCGCAGCGATTGAGTAGCGGGCGTGGTGGATCGGCCAGGTTGTCATTGGCGCGCACGGCGAAGCTGTTGATCGAGCATGGCGCCGGGACAGATCAGCCGTTGCGGGCGGAAGATGAAAACGATCAGGGCATGTTGGTCGAACAGACGCCCTGGGGGCCGGCGCATCGCTTGCAAGTGCCGCTGAAGATGACCGGGACGCCGTTGCAGTGGTCGATTGCGGCCGGAGAATTGGGGTCCCATCGCGCGCAGTGGTGGTGACTGTTCCGGCCCCTTCGCGAGCAAGCCCGCTCCCACATGGGATCTGAGTAAACTTCGATCCAGTGTGGGAGCGGGCTTGCTCGCGAAGGGGCCGGACAATCAACACACATACAAGATCAGCATCCAGATCAAACATCCGTCGCAATCGCGTGACGATCTCGGGCACGGCCGAGGCATCAGGAAAGTCCAACGTCACTTCCAATGGCTCCAATTTCCGGCGGGGCTTCATCACACAAATAAGTTGAACTAAATAGATAACGCGTAATAACGTTTTCGGATAACGCGCACTTGAGTCTTTTATTTATAACTGATCAATTCAGGAAAGTTGCGAAATCACCAAAGCGAACTAACTTCAAAGCTCCACGCGACACTCGCTGCGCCTCTCTGATCTGCCCAAAGCCTCTGGAATAGGGCTTTTCCAGTTATGTCTCAAGTCTTTCATTAACAATGGAATGTACCCATGCACTGATCCAGATCAGCTGATTGTTTAGCCAACAGAATTAGTCTGTTGCCTCTCTTCTCCTGCATTGGAGTCATGCAATGTCTGAATCCCCCGTAAAACTGAAACTGGGCGCACTGGTTGCGCTGGTCGTCGGTTCAATGATTGGTGGCGGGATTTTTTCCTTGCCGCAAAACATGGCCGCCAGTGCCGATGTGGGGGCGGTTCTGATCGGTTGGGCCATCACGGCCGTCGGCATGCTGACCCTGGCGTTCGTCTTCCAGACCCTGGCCAATCGCAAGCCTGATCTGGACGGTGGTGTTTACGCTTACGCCAAAGCCGGTTTCGGCGATTACATGGGTTTCTCGTCTGCCTGGGGTTACTGGATCAGTGCCTGGCTGGGCAACGTCGGCTACTTCGTTTTGCTGTTCAGCACCCTGGGTTACTTCTTCCCGATCTTTGGCGAAGGCAATACCGTTGCCGCCGTGATCGGTGCATCAGTGCTGCTCTGGGCGGTGCACTTTCTCGTGCTGCGAGGCATCAAGGAAGCGGCCTTCATCAACCTGGTGACCACGGTCGCCAAGATCGTGCCGCTGGTGCTGTTCGTATTGATCGCGGTGTTCGCGTTCAAACTGGACATCTTCACCGCCGACATCTGGGGTTTGAAGAATCCTGACCTGGGCAGCGTGATGGACCAGGTGCGCAACATGATGCTGGTCACGGTCTGGGTGTTCATCGGCATCGAAGGCGCGAGTATCTTTTCGGCCCGAGCAGAAAAACGCAGCGACGTGGGGAAAGCCACTGTGATCGGCTTCATCACCGTGCTGTTGTTCCTGGTGCTGGTGAACGTGCTGTCGCTGGGCATCATGACTCAGCCAGAGCTGGCGAAACTGCAGAACCCGTCGATGGCTGCCGTGCTGGAACACGTGGTCGGGCCGTGGGGCGCGGCGCTGATCAGCGTCGGCCTGATCATCTCGCTGCTGGGGGCACTGCTGTCATGGGTGCTGCTGTGTGCAGAGATCATGTTCGCCGCTGCCAAGGACCACACCATGCCGGCGTTTCTGCGCAAGGAAAACGCCAACCAGGTGCCGGCCAACGCGCTGTGGTTGACCAACGCGATGGTGCAGATTTTCCTGATCATCACGCTGTTTTCGGCCAGTACATACCTGTCGCTGATCTACCTTGCCACTTCGATGATCCTGGTCCCGTACCTGTGGTCAGCGGCCTATGCCCTGCTGCTGGCGGTCCGTGGCGAGAGTTATGAAAACGCCATGGCCGAACGCCGCAAAGACCTGATCATCGGTGCCATCGCCCTGATCTACGCGGTCTGGCTGCTGTATGCCGGCGGCATCAAATACCTGCTGCTCTCCGCCCTGCTTTACGCCCCCGGCGCGATCCTGTTCGCCAAGGCCAAACTTGAAGTCAACAAACCGGTTTTCACCCACGTCGAGAAGCTGATTTTCGCCGCAGTGGTCGCGGGCGCCCTGGTGGCCGCCTATGGTCTCTACGACGGCTTCCTGACTCTGTAATCACTGATTGTTTTGTCACTGGAGGATCACTGTAATGACCACGGAAAAAGTTAAGTACGGCGTCCATTCCGAAGCCGGCAAACTGCGCAAAGTCATGGTTTGCTCCCCAGGCCTGGCCCACCAGCGGCTGACCCCGAACAACTGCGACGAACTGCTGTTCGACGATGTGCTGTGGGTCGCCCAGGCCAAGCGCGATCATTTCGACTTCGTCACCAAAATGCGCGAGCGCAACGTCGATGTGCTGGAAATGCACAACCTGCTGACCGACATCGTCGCCCTCCCTGAAGCGCTGAACTGGATCCTGGAACGCAAGATCACCGCCAACTCGGTCGGCCTGGGCTTTGTCCACGAAGTGGGTTCATGGCTGCGCAGCCTGGAGCCACGCAAGATCGCCGAATTCCTGATTGGCGGCGTCTCGGCCGATGATCTGCCGGACAGCTTCGGCGGCAAGACCCTCGCGATGTTCCGCGACTTCCTTGGCCACTCCAGCTTCATTCTGCCGCCGTTGCCCAACACCCAGTTCACCCGCGACACCACGTGCTGGATCTATGGCGGCGTGACGCTGAACCCGATGTATTGGCCGGCGCGTCGTCAGGAAACCCTGCTGGCCAGCGCCATCTACAAATTCCACCCCGCGTTCACCAACGCCGATTTCCAGATCTGGTACGGCGACCCCGATCAGGATCACGGCAATGCCACCCTGGAGGGCGGCGATGTGATGCCGATCGGCAACGGTGTGGTGTTGATCGGCATGGGCGAACGCTCGTCCCGCCAGGCCATCGGTCAACTTGCGATCAGCCTGTTCAAGCACAAAGCCGTGGAGCGCATCATCGTTGCCGGCCTGCCCAAGTCCCGCGCGGCGATGCACCTGGACACCGTGTTCAGCTTCTGCGACCGGGATCTTGTGACCATCTTCCCGGAAGTGGTGAGCCAGATCGTCGCCTTCACCCTGCGCCCTGACGAAAGCAAACCGGGCGGTATCGACATCCGCCGCGAAGAAACCAGCTTCCTCGACACCGTGGCCAAAGCCCTCAACCTGCCAGCGCTGCGCGTGGTCGAAACCGGTGGCAACAGTTTCGCCGCCGAACGCGAGCAATGGGACGACGGCAACAACGTGGTGGCCCTGGAACCGGGCGTCGTCATCGGCTACGACCGCAACACCTACACCAACACCCTGCTGCGCAAGGCCGGCGTGGAAGTCATCACCATCAGCGCCGGCGAACTCGGCCGCGGGCGCGGCGGCGGCCACTGCATGACCTGCCCGATCATTCGCGACCCTATCGACTATTGATTATTTTGACTAATGACGACCCGACGCTGTGAAAGCGTAGCGAGCGCAGGAAAGACAAGGCAAAAACAGGCGAGGAAGCGGAGTCTACTGCTTGTAAATGAGCATTCCGAGCCTGTTTTTAACGCAGTATTTCGTGCGTAACGCCGAAGGCGCACAGCCTGCAGTAGCTTTCACAGTGTCGGGCAAGGAGATCCAATCATGGCTTTCAATATGCGCAACCGCAGCTTGCTGAGTTTGATGCACCACACCACTCGCGAGCTGAACTACCTGCTGGACCTGTCCCGCGACCTCAAGCGCGCCAAGTACACCGGCACCGAGCGTCCGCACCTGCAAGGCAAGAACATCGCGCTGATCTTCGAAAAAACTTCGACCCGCACCCGGTGCGCCTTCGAAGTCGCGGCCCATGACCAGGGCGCCCACGTCACCTATATCGACCCGGTGTCGTCGCAAATCGGCCACAAGGAAAGCATGAAAGACACCGCCCGCGTGCTGGGGCGAATGTTCGATGCCATCGAGTATCGCGGCTTCGAACAGGAAATCGTCGAGGAGCTGGCCAAGTTCGCTGGCGTCCCGGTATTCAACGGCCTGACTGCGGAATTCCACCCGACGCAAATGATCGCCGACACCCTGACCATGCGCGAACACAGCGACAAGCCGCTGCATGAAATCAGCTACGCCTACCTCGGTGACGCCCGCTACAACATGGGTAACTCGCTGCTGATGATCGGCGCAAAACTGGGCATGGACGTGCGCATTGCCGCACCGAAAGCCCTGTGGCCGCATCAGGATTTCATCGACCAGTGCAAGGCCTTCGCCGAGGAAAGCGGCGCGCGTATCACCATCACCGAAGACCCGAAAGCAGCGGTCAAGGGCGTTGACTTTATCCACACTGACATTTGGGTATCGATGGGTGAGCCGGTGGAAGCATGGGACGAGCGCATCGAGCAACTGCTGCCGTACCAGGTCAACGCCGACATGATGAAAGCCGCGGGCAACCCTCGCGTGAAATTCATGCACTGCCTGCCGGCGTTCCACAACAGCGAAACCAAGGTCGGCAAAGACATCGCCGCGCGCTATCCGCACCTGGCCAATGGTGTCGAAGTGACCGAGGAAGTCTTCGAATCGCCGGCCAACATCGCCTTCGAGCAAGCGGAAAACCGCATGCACACCATCAAGGCAATCCTGGTGTCGGCGTTGGCGGATATCTAACGATGGTGACGCTTTGCTCTCTGTGGGAGCGTGGCTTGCCCGCGATGGGATCGACTCGGTGTATCAGATACACCGAGGTGTCTGCATCGCGGGCAAGCCACGCGCCCACAAGGAAATCGCGTTGCTCGCACCCTCTCCAGAAGGACTGCACTATGCGTATCGTCGTTGCTCTGGGCGGTAACGCCCTGCTCCGCCGGGGTGAACCCATGACCGCGGACAACCAGCGCGCCAACATCCGGATCGCTACCGAACAGATCGCCAAAGTCCATCCCGGCAACCAACTGGTGATCGCCCACGGTAATGGTCCGCAGGTCGGCCTGCTGTCGCTGCAGGCCGCTGCCTACACCTCGGTTTCGCCTTACCCGCTGGACGTGCTCGGAGCCGAAACCGAAGGCATGATCGGCTACATCATCGAACAGGAACTGGGCAATCTGTTGGACTTCGAAGTGCCGTTCGCGACCCTGCTCACCCAGGTTGAAGTCGACGGCAATGACCCGGCGTTCCAGAACCCCAGCAAACCCATCGGCCCGGTTTACACCAAGGTCGAAGCAGAAAAACTCGCGGCTGAAAAAGGCTGGTCGATTGCCCCGGACGGCGACAAATTCCGCCGCGTGGTGGCCAGCCCGAAACCCAAGCGCATCTTCGAAATCCGCCCGATCAAATGGCTGCTGGAAAAAGGCAGCATCGTGATTTGTGCCGGTGGTGGCGGCATCCCGACGATGTACGGCGCCAGCGGCAAACTGCAAGGCGTGGAAGCGGTCATCGACAAAGACCTGTGCTCGGCGCTGCTGGCCGAACAACTTGAAGCCGATCTGCTGGTGATCGCCACCGACGTCAACGCCGCCTTCATCGACTTTGGCAAGCCGACCCAGAAAGCCATCGCCCAGGCGCACCCGGACGAACTGGAAAAACTCGGCTTCGCGGCAGGCTCCATGGGACCGAAGGTCCAGGCCGCCTGCGAGTTTGCCCGTCATACTGGAAAAGTCGCTGTGATCGGCTCACTCTCGGACATCGAAGCGATCGTCCAGGGCAAGGCCGGCACCCGCATCAGCACGGCGACGCCTGGAATCAGCTACCAATAAAAGAAACTCCGGGGGCAGGCCTGAGGTCTGCCCTGATTCAATGCCTTTTTGAAGGAGAGACGAACAATGGCTACATTTGAGCCCGGTCACCTGCACATCGAACGTCATGCGCTGAACAAGGAAGATTTCAGCTACAACCTGAGCATCGACTATGAAGTCACTCAGGATCCCAAGGAAGGCCAGGGCATGCTGTTTAAAATGCATGGCACGGTCGAGGACAAGGAATTGAAGGAAGAATTCTTCCTGGCCAAAGACCAGGCATTCGACTTCGCCCGACACGCCACGCGCATCGCACAAAAATACGGCCTGCCCAAGGAAGCCAGCATCGGTTCGATGCACAAGGAATACGACGCGATGTTTGAAGATGTAAGGGCGCAGCTCGACGTCAAATCCGGCGATCCGGTAAAGCCAGAACACCTCGAATAATACCTATCACTTGTGGGAGCGGGCTTGCTCGCGAAAGCGGTCTGACATTCACCATTAATGTCGACTGACACACCGCCTTCGCGAGCAAGCTCGCTCTCACATGGGTGTGGTGTTGAGCTGAAGTCCCCCGCAGGATTTCACCATTGGCCCGCCCCAAGGCATACTTGCCACCCTCCGCACTCCAGAACCCAATACCGCCTCATGCGTATCCACGTCAGCTTCATCGACCGCGTCGGCATTACCCAGGAAGTCCTGGCCCTGCTCGGTGGGCGCAATCTCAATCTGGATGCGGTGGAAATGGTCCCGCCCAACGTCTACATCGACGCCCCGACCCTGAGTCCGGAAGTCCTCGAAGAGCTGCGCGATGCGCTGTTCAGCGTACGTGGCGTGCAAGCGGTAACGGTGGTCGACATCCTGCCCGGCCAGCGTCGGCACTTGCAGCTCGATGCGTTGCTGGCGGCGATGACCGACCCGGTGCTGGCTCTGGACAGTGCCGGTAAAATCTTGCTAGCCAACCCGGCCCTGATCGCGCTGTATGGCCGCGAACCGGCGGGTGAAAGCGTCGCCGATCTGTTTGCCGACCCGGCCTTGCTGGATGCGTTGCTGGAACACGGTTTTCGATTGCCGCTGCGGGAAATCACCGTCAACGGTCAGACCCTGCTGCTGGACGCCACGCCGATCACCGATGCCGGCGCTTTGCTGACCCTGTACCAACCGAACCGCATCGGCGAACGCCTCTCGGCGTTGCACCACGATCACGCCGAAGGGTTTGATGCGCTGCTGGGCGAATCCCCGGTGATTCGGACCCTCAAGGCCCGCGCCCAGCGCGTCGCGGCCCTCGATGCGCCGTTGTTGATCCAAGGTGAAACCGGCACCGGCAAAGAGCTGGTGGCGCGCGCCTGTCACGCCATCAGCGCCCGCCACAGTGCACCGTTTTTGGCGCTGAACTGCGCGGCGTTGCCGGAGAACCTCGCTGAAAGCGAACTGTTCGGCTACGCCCCCGGCGCCTTCACCGGCGCGCAACGAGGCGGCAAACCAGGGCTGATGGAACTGGCCAACCAGGGCACGGTATTTCTTGATGAAATCGGCGAGATGTCACCGTACTTGCAGGCGAAATTGCTACGGTTTCTCAACGACGGCAGTTTCCGTCGGGTGGGTGGGGATCGCGAGGTGAAGGTCAATGTGCGGATCCTCAGCGCCACTCACCGGAATCTGGAAAAAATGGTCAGCGAAGGCACGTTCCGCGAAGACCTGTTCTATCGCCTCAACGTCCTCAATGTCGAAGTCCCGCCCCTGCGCGAACGGGGCCAGGACATTCTGCTGCTGGCCCGCTACTTCATGCAGCAGGCCTGTGCGCAGATTCAGCGCCCGGTCTGTCGACTGGCTCCCGGGACTTATCCTGCGCTGCTGGGCAACCGCTGGCCGGGCAACGTACGCCAATTGCAGAACGTGATTTTCCGCGCGGCGGCCATTTGCGAAAGCACCCTCGTGGACATCGGCGACCTCGACATCGCCGGCACCTCCGTGGCGCGCCAGAGCGATACCGAAGTCGACAGCCTGGAACAGGCGATGGAAGAGTTCGAAAAAACCCTGCTGGAAAAACTCTACGTCAGCTACCCCTCGACCCGGCAACTGGCCAACCGCCTGCAAACCTCCCACACCGCGATTGCCCATCGGTTGCGCAAGTACGGCATTCCCAACAAGCCGTAAGCCTCACTCAGATCAAATGTGGGAGCGGGCTTGCTCGCGAAAGCGATGTGTCAGTCACCATCAATGTTGCCTGACAGGACGCATTCGCGAGCAAGCCCGCTCCCACAGGTTCTGCGGTGACTTCAGAATCGAGCTCAAAAACGACCTCTATCTGTACTGAAAGCGCTACAGCGGAACGATATCGATACACCCTCCCCTGATCACCGCTGTGCAAGGCTTTGATCCGCCTAGGCTTTTTTCTTCGCCTCTGACTGTAGCGATTTCGCTACAGCCGGCAAACATTCATATCCTCAAAAAATGCATAAGATATTGATTTATAAAGAATAAATAACATTGGCCGCGAAATTGCTTAGTAACCGCTCATAAAGCAGGGCTTTGCCCAAGCATTCAATCGCGTCCACCAGACAAGTCTGGCCCCCATCAGGAGTTTCCATGAGCGAGTTGCGTTTTACTGAAGATCACGAATGGCTGCGCACCGAAGCTGACGGCAGCGTCACAGTCGGCATCACCGCTTTCGCGCAGAACGCCTTGGGCGACGTGGTTTTCGTACAACTGCCTGAGCTGCAGTCCTACGACAAAGGCGCCGAAGCCGCCACAGTGGAATCGGTAAAAGCCGCCAGCGGCGTGTACATGCCATTGGACGGTGAAGTGCTGGAAGCCAACCCGGCACTGGACAGCAGCCCTGAACTGGTCAACGAAGATCCGCTGGGTGAAGGCTGGTTCTTCCGCTTCCGTCCAACCGACGCCTCGGCTGTCGCCAAACTGCTTGATCAGGACGCCTACGACCGTCTGATCAAAGCCAACGCCGAAGCCTGAGGAGCGCAGACATGACTCAAGTAAACCTGACGACCGCCAACGAATTCATCGCCCGTCACATCGGCCCGCGTGCCGGCGACGAGCAAGCCATGCTCAACAGCCTTGGTTTCGACTCCCTGGAAGCCCTGAGCGCCAGCGTCATTCCGGACAGCATCAAAGGCACCAGCGTACTCGGCCTGGACGACGGTCTGAGCGAAGCCGAGGCCCTGGCCTCAATCAAGGCCATCGCCGGCAAGAACCAGCTGTTCAAGACCTACATCGGCCAGGGTTACTACGGTACTCACACACCGTCGCCAATCCTGCGCAACCTGCTGGAAAACCCGGCCTGGTACACCGCCTACACCCCGTACCAGCCAGAAATTTCCCAGGGTCGTCTCGAAGCGCTGCTGAACTTCCAGACCCTGATCAGCGACCTCACCGGCCTGCCGATCGCCAACGCCTCGCTGCTGGATGAAGCCACCGCCGCTGCCGAAGCCATGACCTTCTGCAAACGCCTGAGCAAGAACAAGGGCAGCCACGCGTTCTTCGCCTCCGTGCATTGCCACCCGCAGACCCTCGACGTGCTGCGCACCCGTGCCGAGCCGCTGGGCATCGATGTGGTGGTTGGCGACGAGCGTGAACTGACCGACGTCAGCGCGTTTTTCGGCGCCCTGCTGCAATACCCGGCGAGCAACGGTGACCTGTTCGATTACAGCGAACTGACCGAACGCTTCCACGCCGCCAACGCATTGGTCGCGGTCGCCGCTGACCTGCTGGCCCTGACCGTGCTGACCCCGCCGGGCGAATTCGGCGCCGACGTGGCCATCGGCAGCGCACAACGCTTCGGCGTGCCGCTGGGCTTCGGTGGCCCGCACGCGGCGTACTTCTCCACCAAGGATGCGTTCAAGCGCGACATGCCGGGTCGTCTGGTCGGTGTCTCCGTGGACCGTTTCGGCAAGCCGGCCCTGCGCCTGGCCATGCAGACCCGCGAGCAACATATCCGCCGCGAGAAAGCCACCAGCAACATCTGCACCGCCCAAGTCCTGTTGGCCAACATCGCCAGCATGTACGCCGTGTATCACGGTCCGAAAGGCCTGACGCAGATCGCCAATCGCGTGCATCACCTGACCGCCATTCTGGCCAAAGGCCTGAGCGCTTTGGGCCTGAGCGTCGAGCAGGAAAACTTCTTCGACACCCTGACGGTTAAAACCGGTGCAAACACTGCCGCGTTGCACGACCAGGCGCGTGCGCAGCAGATCAACCTGCGCGTCGTTGATGGCGAACGTCTGGGCTTGTCCCTCGACGAAACCACCGCCCAGGCCGACGTAGAAACCCTGTGGAGCCTGCTGGCCGACGGCAAAACCCTGCCGGACTTCGCCGCGCTGGCCGCCTCGATCGAAAGCAAAATCCCGGCCGCTCTCGTGCGCCAGTCGCCGATCCTCAGCCACCCGGTGTTCAACCGTTACCACTCGGAAACCGAGCTGATGCGCTACCTGCGCAAGCTGGCCGACAAGGACCTGGCGCTGGATCGCACCATGATCCCGCTGGGTTCGTGCACCATGAAACTCAATGCCGCCAGCGAAATGATCCCGGTGACCTGGGCTGAATTCGGTGCCCTGCACCCGTTCGCCCCAGCCGAGCAAAGTGCCGGTTACCAGCAGCTGACCGATGAACTGGAAGCGATGCTCTGCGCCGCCACCGGTTACGACTCGATCTCCCTGCAACCGAACGCCGGTTCGCAAGGCGAATACGCAGGTCTCTTGGCGATTCGCGCCTATCACCAGAGCCGTGGCGAAGACCGTCGCGACATCTGCTTGATCCCTTCGTCCGCCCACGGCACCAACCCGGCCACCGCCAACATGGCTGGCATGCGCGTAGTCGTGACAGCGTGCGATGCCCGCGGCAACGTCGACATCGAAGACCTGCGCGCCAAGGCCATCGAGCACCGCGAACACCTCGCCGCGCTGATGATCACCTATCCGTCGACCCACGGCGTGTTCGAAGAAGGCATCCGCGAAATCTGCGGCATCATTCATGACAACGGCGGCCAGGTGTACATCGACGGCGCCAACATGAACGCCATGGTCGGCCTCTGCGCACCGGGCAAGTTCGGCGGCGACGTGTCGCACCTGAACCTGCACAAAACCTTCTGCATCCCCCACGGCGGTGGCGGCCCGGGCGTTGGCCCGATTGGCGTGAAATCGCACCTGACCCCATTCCTGCCGGGCCACGCGCAAATGGAACGCAAGGAAGGCGCGGTCTGCGCGGCACCGTTCGGCAGCGCAAGCATTCTGCCGATCACCTGGATGTACATTCGGATGATGGGTGGCGCCGGCCTCAAGCGTGCCTCGCAACTGGCGATCCTCAATGCCAACTACATTTCCCGTCGCCTCGAAGAGCACTACCCAGTGCTCTACACCGGCAGCAATGGCCTGGTGGCGCACGAATGCATCCTCGATCTGCGTCCGCTGAAAGACAGCAGCGGCATCAGCGTCGATGACGTCGCCAAGCGCCTGATCGATTTCGGCTTCCACGCCCCGACCATGTCGTTCCCGGTCGCCGGCACGTTGATGATCGAGCCGACCGAGAGCGAATCCAAGGAAGAACTGGACCGCTTCTGCGACGCCATGATCCGCATCCGCGAAGAAATCCGCGCGGTGGAAAACGGCACCCTGGACAAGGAAGACAACCCGCTGAAAAACGCTCCGCACACCGCGGCGGAACTGGTCGGCGAGTGGACCCATCCGTACAGCCGTGAACAAGCGGTCTATCCGGTTGCGTCGCTGATCGAAGGCAAGTACTGGCCACCGGTCGGTCGCGTCGACAACGTGTTTGGCGATCGCAACCTGATCTGCGCTTGCCCGTCGATCGAAAGCTACGCTTAAACCTGTGTGGGGCGGTTAATCCGCCCCACTCAAGAACACCGCATATCCCCTTGTGGGAGCGGGCTTGCTCGCGAAAGCGGTGGCTCAGTCACCATCAATGATGTCTGTCCCGCCGCTTTCGCGAGCAAGCCCGCTCCCACAGGATCCCGTATCTCCAAAGGATCCGTGCCGATCCCTATAACAAGAAACCGGAGAACAACCATGTCTTTAAGCGTGTTCGACCTGTTCAAGATCGGCATCGGCCCCTCCAGCTCCCACACCGTCGGCCCGATGCGTGCCGCTGCGCGTTTCGCCGAAGGTTTGCGCCGTGAAAACCTGCTGAATGCAACCACCTGCGTCAAAGTCGAGCTGTACGGCTCACTCGGCGCCACCGGCAAGGGACACGGCAGCGACAAGGCTGTGTTGCTAGGCCTGGAAGGCGAACACCCGGACACCGTGGACACCGAAACCGTCGCCGCTCGTCTGCAAGAGATTCGCGGCAACGGACGCTTGAACCTGCTCGGTGAACACATCATTGCGTTCAACGAGAAAGAACACTTGGCGATGATTCGCAAACCGTTGGCCTATCACCCCAACGGCATGATTTTTCGCGCGTTCGACGCAGCGGGTTTGCAAATCCGCAGCCGCGAGTACTACTCGGTCGGCGGCGGTTTTGTGGTCGATGAAGACGCCGCTGGCGCCGACCGCATTGTCGAAGACGCCACACCGCTGACCTTTCCCTTCAAAAGCGCCAAGGACCTGCTCGGTCATTGCGCCACCTATGGTTTGTCGATCAGCCAGGTGATGCTGACCAACGAAAGTGCCTGGCGCCCGGAAGCGGAAACCCGTGCCGGCCTGCTGAAAATCTGGCAAGTGATGCAGGACTGTGTCGCTGCCGGTTGTCGCAATGAAGGCATCCTGCCCGGCGGATTGAAGGTCAAACGTCGTGCGGCGGCGCTGCACCGGCAACTGTGCAAGAACCCGGAATCATCCCTGCGTGACCCGTTGTCGGTGCTGGACTGGGTCAACCTGTACGCCCTGGCAGTCAACGAAGAAAACGCCAACGGCGGGCGCGTGGTCACTGCGCCCACCAACGGTGCGGCCGGGATCATCCCGGCAGTGCTGCATTACTACATGCGTTTTATTCCCGGCGCGAGTGACGACGGCGTCGTGCGTTTTCTGCTGACGGCGGCCGCGATTGGCATTCTCTATAAAGAAAACGCCTCGATTTCCGGCGCTGAAGTCGGCTGTCAGGGTGAAGTCGGCGTAGCCTGCTCCATGGCGGCAGGTGCCTTGTGCGAAGTCCTGGGCGGCACCGTGCAGCAAGTGGAAAACGCTGCCGAAATCGGCATGGAACACAACCTCGGCCTGACCTGCGACCCGATTGGCGGGCTGGTGCAAGTGCCTTGCATCGAGCGCAACGCGATGGGTTCGGTCAAGGCGATCAATGCGGTGCGCATGGCCTTGCGCGGCGACGGTCAGCACTTCGTCTCCCTCGACAAGGTCATCCGCACCATGCGCCAGACCGGCGCCGACATGAAAAGCAAATACAAGGAAACCGCCCGTGGCGGTTTGGCGGTCAACATTATCGAGTGCTGATGTGCGCTCATCTGCATCTGCACACTTTTTCAGGAGCTGAATATGTCCACCGAACAATTGTCGAAAACCCCGCTGCACGCACTGCACATCGAGCTCGGCGCCCGCATGGTGCCGTTCGCCGGCTATGACATGCCCGTGCAATACCCGCTGGGCGTGATGAAAGAACACCAGCACACCCGTGATCAGGCCGGGTTGTTCGATGTTTCGCACATGGGCCAGATCCGCCTGACAGGCGCCAATGCCGCCAAGGCCCTGGAAACCCTGGTGCCGGTGGACATCATCGATCTGCCGGTGGGCATGCAGCGTTACGCGATGTTCACCAACGAAACCGGTGGCATCCTCGACGACCTGATGGTCGCCAACCTCGGTAACGACGAACTGTTCCTGGTGGTCAATGCCGCCTGCAAGGATCAGGACCTGGCGCACCTGCAAAAGCACATTGGCGACCAGTGCACTATCGAGCCGCTGTTCGAAGAGCGCGCTCTGCTGGCTCTGCAAGGCCCAGCCGCCGTCACCGTGCTCGCGCGCCTGGCGCCGGAAGTGGCGAAGATGACGTTCATGCAGTTCGCTCGCGTAAAACTGTTGGGCGTGGACTGCTTTGTCAGCCGTTCCGGTTACACCGGTGAAGACGGTTTCGAAATATCGGTACCCGCCGCCAGCGCCGAAGCCCTCGCTCGCGCCCTCTTGGCTGAGCCGGAAGTAGCCGCCATTGGCCTTGGCGCTCGCGACTCGCTGCGCCTTGAAGCCGGTCTGTGCCTGTACGGCCACGACATGAACACCGAGACCACTCCGATCGAAGCGAGCCTGCTGTGGGCCATCTCCAAGCCTCGTCGTGCCGATGGCGCTCGGGCTGGCGGCTTCCCTGGGGCAGAAGCTGTGTTCGCTCAACAGCAAGGTGGCGTTAGCCGCAAGCGCGTTGGCCTGCTGCCTCAGGAACGCACCCCCGTGCGTGAAGGCGCAGAAATCGTCAACGAAGCGGGCGACATCATCGGTACTGTATGCAGCGGCGGCTTCGGTCCAACCCTCGGCGGTCCTCTGGCGATGGGTTACGTCGACAGCGCCTACATCACGCTGGATACGCCGGTATGGGCCATCGTTCGTGGGAAAAAGGTGCCATTGCTTGTAAGCAAAATGCCATTTGTTCCACAACGCTACTATCGCGGTTGATTGACTGTTTCTATAAGTAACGCGGTTGCGTTAACAGTGCACTAATGTGTAACGCAACCGCCATAAAACAGTGCAAGTCTTCGACTGTAAGCTTCGTTTATGAACTTTGCTTATAACAATCGAAAACAATTGATCAACATCAAAGAATAAGACGGCTCTAGTGGATCGACTAGTGCCCTCAACCTGAGCAAAACCGGGCCTCTCACAGGGCTTGTTTTTTCTCCCGTAGTTGGCGTAGAGTTTGTTCACTGTGTTTGCATGGGTCGCTTGGAATCGTGACCTGGGCAGTAGCCTACAAGTTAGCTACATCCCGTTCGACGTCTTCTTACTCTCCTGCAACCAGCCCCAGTACTCTTTCATGAGAAGGAGACTGTCATTAATTTTTGCGTCAAAGGAAATAAGAAATGTCCCAACGTCAGAGCGGTACCGTCAAGTGGTTTAACGACGAGAAAGGTTTTGGTTTTATCACTCCTGAAAGCGGTCCGGATCTGTTCGTACATTTCCGCGCCATCCAGGGCAACGGCTTCAAGAGCCTGAAAGAAGGCCAGAAAGTGACTTTCGTTGCTGTGCAAGGCCAGAAAGGCATGCAGGCTGACGAAGTACAAGCAGAAGCCTAACCTTCTGTAACGAAAAAGCCCCTGATGCTGACATCAGGGGCTTTTTTGTGCGCGTAAATCCGTAAAATGGCTTCTTTTTCCGCCGAGAGCCTGCCATGTCGAAACACCTGCTTACTCCCCAGGGCGAATTTCCCGCCGCTGGCCTGGGTCGTCGTCTGGCAGCGATGTTCTATGACTTTCTGTTGTGTACTGCCCTGCTGATCGTTACCAGCGGCATTTACAAGATGATCCAGATGGCGATCATCGGTGAAGACAAAATGCGCACCCTGACCGAAGCCGGCGCGCTGGACGGCGATCCATTGCTGTCGACGGTGCTGCTGTTTGTGCTGTTCGGTTTCTTCGCCAAGTTCTGGACCTGGTCTGGCCAGACCCTCGGCATGCAAGTCTGGCGCATCCGCGTGCAGAACGCCGACGGCTCCTCCATCAGCCTGTGGCAGGCACTGCTGCGCTTTGTGGTGTCAATCGCGTCGTGGTTGTGTGTGGGGCTGGGGTTTCTCTGGCCGCTGTTCGATAAACAGAAGCGCAGCTGGCATGACATGTATTCCAACACGCAGTTGGTGCGGATTCCGAAGAAGACCAAGTAATTCAGCCGTACGAAAATCACTGTGGGAGCGGGCTTGCTCGCGAAAGCGGTGTGTCAGACAACATCGATGTCGACTGATACGCCCTCTTCGCGAGCAAGCCCGCTCCCACAGTTTTGCGATGGACTGATAGAACTCAGGCGTTACCCGCCAACTTCATCCGCGCAGCCTGAGTGAAGTCGAGCATCCGCTTGAGCGGTCGAATCGCCTGGGGAATCAACGCCGGATCAACAAAGATCTCATTTGTCCCTTCCTTCAAGCTCTTCAGCGTGCGCTCCAGGGTGTTCATCGCCATCCACGGGCAATGCGCGCAACTGCGGCACGCTGCGCCGTTACCCGCCGTAGGAGCCTCGATGAAGACCTTATCCGGGCATAGCTGCTGCATTTTGTAGAAGATGCCGCGATCGGTCGCCACGATGAACGTCTTGTTCGGCAGGCTCTGCGCCGCCGCGATCAACTGACTGGTGGAACCGACGGCATCCGCCAACTCGATCACCGACGTCGGAGACTCCGGATGTACCAGAATCGCCGCATCCGGATACAGCGCCTTCATGTCTTCGAGCTGCTTGGACTTGAACTCCTCGTGGACGATGCAGGCACCATCCCACAGCAACATATCCGCGCCGGTTTTGCGCTGGATGTAAGTGCCCAGGTGTTTATCAGGACCCCAGATGATTGTTTCGCCGTTATCCATCAGGCTTTCGACAATCTCTAGCGCGCAGCTTGAAGTCACCACCCAATCCGCCCGGGCTTTGACCGCCGCCGACGTGTTGGCATAAACAACTACCGTACGCTCTGGATGCTGATCGCAGAACGCCGAGAACTCGTCTACAGGGCAACCCAGATCCAGTGAGCAGGTCGCTTCCAGCGTCGGCATCAGCACGCGCTTTTCAGGGTTGAGGATCTTGGCGGTCTCACCCATGAATTTCACACCGGCGACCACCACGGTCTTGGCCGGGTGAGCGTTGCCGAAGCGGGCCATCTCCAGCGAGTCGGAGACGCAACCACCGGTTTCTTCGGCCAGGGCCTGAATGACCGGATCGCAATAGAAGTGAGCAACCAGCACCGCGTCCTGAGCCTTGAGCTCGGCAGCGATGGCGGCACGGTAATAGGCCTCCTCCTCGGCGGTCAGCGGCTTGGGCTGCTTGGCGTCGAGATGGGCTTGAACCAGAAGGCGTTCGGAAATCTGCGTCATGTTCGCAAGACCTGCAGGCGCTTTCGCGCGAAAGTCGAGTATACACCCGGCTCCGGCCCCTTCAGGGGTACCGCCGGGAGAGTGAGTATCATCAGGCACGGACAGCGTTGAAGCTGCGCAAGGCTACAGAATATCCCGTGGATGCAAAAGATGATTCTGACCTGCGTCACTCGATGCAGACCCGGACTGAGCGAAGCTCAAATCGCGGGCAAAAAAAAATCCGGAAATCCTCACTTGCGTGGGCCTTCCAGACTTTTAAAACTGCTACAAAAATGGTGGGTCGTGTGGGATTCGAACCTACGACCAATTGGTTAAAAGCCAACTGCTCTACCAACTGAGCTAACGACCCGCTGTGTGGTGGCGCGTATAATACTGATTTTTAAGGACTATTCAACACCTAATTTGAATTAAATCAAAAATAAGGTGTTGGGTCGCTGATTCCGGCCACTGCGAAGCCTTCTGCGCGCAGTCGGCAGCTGTCGCATTTGCCGCATGCACGGCCCTTATCGTCGGCCTGATAGCAGGAAACGGTCAGGCCATAATTGACGCCCAACTTCACGCCTGCCTGGACGATCTGCGCCTTGCTCAGGTTCTGCAGCGGTGCCCGGATACGGAAACTCAGCCCCTCTACACCGGCCTTGGTCGCCAGGTTGGCCATGCGCTCGAAGGACTCGATGAACTCTGGACGGCAGTCCGGGTAACCGGAGTAATCCACTGCGTTCACACCAATAAAGATGTCACGCGCGCCGAGCACTTCAGCCCAACCCAGCGCCAGGGATAGAAACACCGTGTTGCGAGCCGGCACGTAAGTCACCGGAATACCTTCGCCCGGCACTTCCGGCACGTCGATGCTGCTGTCGGTCAGCGCTGAACCACCGATACCGTTGAGGTTCAGACCGATAACCTTGTGTTCGACCACACCCAAGTCGCGGGCGACACGTTCAGCGGCGTGCAATTCGGCATGAGACCGCTGACCGTAGTCGAAGCTCATGGTGTAGCAGCTGTAGCCTTCAGCACGAGCCATGGCCACGACGGTTGCTGAGTCCAGACCACCGGACAGCAGGATGACCGCACGTTTTTCAGCAGTGTTCAGTTGATCAGTCATATCAGCGCCCCGGTTCGTCATTCCAAAGATATTTATGCAGCTGCAATTGCAGACGCACTGGCAGGTTGTCCGCCACCACCCAGTCAGCCAGATCCCGAGCATTGAGGTCATGGTGACTTGGCGAGAACAGGACTTCTCCGGCACGCTGGTCCAGGCCGTACTGAATCAGTTTGGACACGGCCCAGTCGTAGTCTTCCCGCGAGCAGATGACAAATTTCACCTGATCGTTGGGCGTGAGCAACTCGATGTTCTCGTAGCGGTTGCGGTGGGCTTCTTTCGAGCCTGGGGTTTTCAGGTCGACGACGCGACTGACCCGTGGATCGACCGCCGAGATATCCAGGGCACCGCTGGTTTCCAGCGATACCTCGTAACCGGCGTCACACAATTGTTTGAGCAAGGGAATGGCGTTGGGTTGCGCCAGGGGCTCGCCGCCCGTGACGCAGACATAACGCGGACGGAAACCGGCCACTTGCTCGAGGATATCGTCGAGCGTGCGGATCGTGCCGCCGGAGAACGCGTAAGCGCTGTCACAGTACTGACAACGCAATGGGCAACCGGTCAGGCGCACAAAAACAGTGGGCAGCCCGGCAGTCCGCGTTTCACCCTGCAACGAGTAGAAAACTTCGGTGATTCTCAATGTGTCTTGCATAGTCGCCACGGGCATAACAGCTAAACAGGCTGTCCGCCTCCGTCAGGCACTTCAAGGAACCCCGCCAACGCGCAGATCCCAAAAAGCGTGTTTCATAAAAAGGGCGTGAATTCTAACGAAAAAACCCGCGACAAGCGCGGGTTTCTTCAAAACGGGTCAAGCAGGCTTACATGCGCTGCAGATCGCGCTGGGCCAGCTGAGCGGCGGAAGTGCCCGGGTATTGCGACACAACCTGCTGCAGAATGCCTTTGACCTTGTCGGGATGACCCAGACGGCGCTCTACATCAGCAAGCTTGTACAGCGAATCAGGCACTTTGTTGTGCTTTGGGTACAGCTGCGAAACTTTGGCAAATGCTTGACCTGCACCTTGCAGATCGCCTTTGGCCAAGTTCACTTCGCCCAACCAGTACTGGGCATTGCCCGCGTATTGGCTGTTCGGGTACTTGCGCAGGAAAGCGGCAAAAGCCTGGCTGGCCTTGTCGAAATCCTTGGCTTTGATCAGGTCGAAGGCTGCATCGTAATACAGCTTTTCCTTCGCTGGATCAGCTGGCTCGCTACCCGCGGCGGGTGCCTGAGCGGCTGCCGCTCCCGCACCTGCGCCAGCTGCTGCACCGGGGGCGTTCAAGTCGCCACCGGGGGAAGAATTATCAGGAGTCGCGGCTGGTGCAACGCCGGTTCCTATGCGCCGATCAAGATCCTGATATCGCTCCAGGTTCTCTTGCTTCATGCGCGCTACTTCATTTTGCAGAACTTCGATCACACCCTGTTGGCGTGAGATCTGCTCCTGCATGGATTGCAGTTGGTTGAACAGCTCGCCCTGTGCCGAGACAGGGGCCGAAACCCCTCCCCCGGCATAGGCGCCGTTCGTACCGTAACCCGCAGGCGGATAACTACTCCCGCTATTGTTATAGCCAGAGTTGTCCTCGACCACAGGAACCGCAGCCCACACCGCAAGCGGTGCGAGACTGAGAGCCAGAACAGTTACAGCACGACGGCACGTTCGCATGACGAATTACTTACGCAGTTCGACGCGACGGTTTTGAGCCCAGGACTGCTCGTCGTTGCCGGTAGCAACTGGACGCTCTTCGCCGTAGGAAACCAGTTCCAGCTGAGCTGGGGAAACACCTTGCAGTACCAGGTAGCGCTGAACGGCTTTCGCACGACGCTCGCCCAGTGCCATGTTGTACTCACGAGTACCACGTTCGTCGGTGTTGCCTTCCAGAACAACGCGAGCGCCGTTTGCTTTCAGGTCTTTGGCGTGAACGTCCAGAGCGCGCATGGCTTCTGGCTTCAGGTCCGAGCTGTCGTATTCGAAGTAGAAGGTGGTGATTGCGCGCAGAGCAGCTTCTTCGCTCAGGGAACCGTCAACGGCACCAGTGTTAGCGCCGTAACCAGCGTTTGGATCAACAGCGCCTTCACCGGCGTTGTCGCCGCCTTTGGACGAGCAACCTACAGCTACAGCCATGGCCAGAGCCAGCGCAGCAAATTTACCAAACTTCAGCATTTCCATCGTGAAACTCCTAATGAACCCCAGTGTGTTAAGTAAAACGTGTAGCGCCGCGTCAGTTCAGGTAAGGGGACCAGGAAGGTTCTCTGACTTCGCCTTGTGCGGTAGGAAGCGGGAGCCTTACGCGTCCATTAATGGACACGAGCATCAAGACTCCCCGGCCCTGCTGGCGGGTGGCGTAGATTACCATGGTGCCGTTGGGCGCAACAGTAGGCGACTCGTCCAGAGTGCTATCAGTGAGGATCTTTACACTACCTCGCTGCAAATCCTGGGCTGCCACCTTGAAATTGGTGAAACCATCCTGGCGGTGAATCATCACCAGGGTCTTTTCGTCAGCCGAAAGTTTAGGGTTGGCGTTGTAGTTACCGATAAAGGTCACACGCTCCGCACCGCCACCGCCAACGCTGGTTTTGTAGATCTGTGGTTTGCCGCCACGGTCGGAAGTGAAGTAGATAGTCGAACCATCTTTACCCCAGAACGGTTCGGTATTAATGCCGGGACCGTTGGTGACGCGCGTGATCTGGCGCGAACCCAGGTTCATCACGTAGATGTCCGGGTTGCCGTCTTTCGACAGCACGAAGGCCAGGCGATTGCCATCCGGCGACCATGCTGGAGCACCGTTCAGGCCTTCGAAGTTGGTGATCTGCTCACGGCGACCGGTGTCGATGTTCTGCATGAAGATGCGCGGACGCTTCTGCTCGAACGAAACATAAGCGATGCGCTTGCCATCCGGTGCGAAACGCGGCGACAGGATTGGCTCGCGCGATTGCAGCAGGGTCACGGCGCGGGCACCGTCATAGTCCGAGCGTTGCAGCGTGTAGCGAGTGTTCTTCTCGGAGAAACGCTCGGCGGTCACGTACAGCAGACGAGTCGAGAACGCACCCTTGATACCGGTGAGTTTTTCGAACGACTGGTCGGCGATGTAGTGCGACATATCGCGCAGTTGATCGACGCTGCCCGACACGCTGCCGGTCAGCACTTGCTGCTCGGTGGCGACGTTGAACAGAGCGTATTGAACCTGCAGGCGACCGCCTGCTGGAACGATACTGCCGACCATAATGTATTGGGCGCCAACAGCCTTCCAGTCACGGAAAATGATTTCGCTGGCCTGGCTCGGCTGGCTGATCATGTTCTGCTTTGGAATCGGCGCGTAGTAACCCGAGTTACGAAGGTCATTGCCGATGATTTCGGCCATGTCGTCCGGCAGCACGGTGCCACCCTGGAAGCCGAATGGTACGACGGCAATCGGAGTTGCCTGGGAGCTACCACTGCTGACCAGAATATTTTTTTCTTCTGCCATGGCCAGTCCTGCAAAGCAGAACATGACTACGAACAGTCCTCGAAGAAGGTTTCTCACAAGGCTAGATCCTCAGGTGTGAATGTCATCTTGAATGAACGATAGGGTGCGAAATCAGCTGGCTTCAGACCCTGCATTTCGGTCAAACGACCAATATTTTTTACCGCCGCTACCGCTGAACTGTCGAACGGAACATCACCGCTGGAACGGGCAACCGACACTCCGGAGATCGTTCCGTCAGGCAGCATGTTGATTTGCAGGATCACTTTCATGCCCTTGCGCGCCGACGGTGGTTGCGCCCAACCCTCAGAAGCCCGCGAGCGAATCAGATCGTCGAAGTTACCCGCGACCTCATCACCCTGCTCATCCGCCAAGGCCTGCTGACGCTGCGGCGTATCGGAAAGCAAATCTGCCAAGGCCTGAGCCTTTTTATCTTCGACCGATTTACGTGCCGCTTCCTGCGATTTTTTCTTCGCGGCATCGGCAGCAGCTTTCTTCTTCGCATCTTCGGCGACTTTCTTCTTCGCCTCTTCAGCTTCAGATTTCTTCTTGGCGTCTTCCGCGGCTTTCTTCTTCGCGTCTTCGACTATCTTTTTCTTCGCTTCTTCAGCGGCCGCTTTCTTGGCCTCTTCTTCAGCAGCTTTCTTGGCTTCTTCTTCAGACTTCTTCTTGGCTATATCAGCCAATTGTTTCTCTTCGGCCTTTTTGGCTTCGGCGGTCTTCTTCGCTTCATCGGCTTTCTTGGCTTCATCAGCCTTTTTTGCCTCTTCCGCTTTCTTCGTCTCGTCGGCTTTCTTGGATTCTTCGGCTTTTTGAGCCGCATCTTCCTTCTTTTGTTCCGCGGCTTTGATCGCTTCCTGCTCGATCTTTTTCTGTTCCATCTGTTCGACTTCGGTCTGGCGCGCGGCGGACTTCTTCGCCTCACCCGCAATCTTCTGATTGGTCTGGGTGGTCGCCTGGCTTTTCGACTTCAGCTGGTACAGGGTCGCCTGGACAATTGGCTTGGCAGGCGGCAGTTCCGGTGTGAAGGCAAAACTGACGAACAGCATGCCAAAAACCAGCACGTGCAAGACAAGCGCCCAGACACTAGGCCAGAAATAGCTTTCCGAGGCGGACGGCTCTCGCATTTGCTGCATCAGGGTGCCTCGGTAATCAAGCCAACATTACCGACCCCGGCTTTCTGCAACCCGCCCATGGCGCCCATCACGGAACCGTAATCAACGGTCTTGTCACCGCGGATGAATACCTGGGTACGCTTGCCGCCTTCAGTACCGGCGCGAATGATCTTGGTCACCGCATCGGTCATCTGTGGCAAGGTCATGGCCTTGTCTTGCTGCTTTTCGGTATCGACTTCGCTGCCAAGGTTCCAGTAGTAGGTCTTGTCAGACTTGATCGAAATGGTCAGGACCTGGGTGTTGTTGTCCTGCGGCAAGGCTTCGCTGGAAACCTTGGGCAGATCAACTTTCACGCCCTGATTGAGCATCGGTGCGGTCACCATGAAGATGACCAGCAGTACCAACATCACGTCGATGTAAGGCACCACGTTCATCTCGGCGACCGGCTTGCGCTTGCGTCGAGCTCGAGCGATTAAAGCCATTGGAAATTACCTGCTTATTCTTCGCTGGTGTGCACTTTGCGGTGCAGGATCGCCTGGAATTCGTCGGCGAAGGTGTAGTAACGGCTCAGCAGGGTTTCGCTGCGGGCAGCAAAACGGTTGTAAGCGATAACGGCCGGGATGGCTGCGAACAGACCGATTGCAGTGGCAATCAGTGCCTCGGCGATACCTGGGGCCACAGTGGCCAGGGTCGCTTGCTGGGCAGTTGCCAGACCACGGAAGGAGTTCATGATGCCCCAGACCGTACCGAACAGACCGATGTACGGGCTGACGGAACCGACGGTCGCGAGGAACGGCAGGGCCTGCTCGAGCTTTTCTTCTTCGCGGGAAATGGCCACGCGCATGGCACGGGCTACGCCTTCCATGACCGCTTCAGGGTCGACACCTGACTGCTGACGCAGACGGGAGAATTCCTTGAAGCCGGCACGGAAGATCTGCTCGACGCCCGAATCCGGGTCAGGATTGCTGCCGGCCTGACGGTAGAGTTTGGACAGGTCGATACCCGACCAGAAGCGCTCCTCGAAGCTCTCCAGGGCACGTCGACCGGCGCGCAGCAGGTTGCTGCGCTGAAAGATCATGATCCATGAGGTCACCGATGCGGCTACCAGGATCAGCATTACCAGTTGCACCACGATACTGGCATTGCTGACCAGGCTCCACATGGAGGAATGGTCGACGACGTTAGCTTCCACGCTTTATCTCCTGCTTTGAGTGTGTACCCGCGCCGCTCACGTCGGCAAAGGCCGCACGTAGAGCTTCGGGAATGGCCCGGGGTTTTAAACTGTCAGTGCGCACACAGGCCACCAAAAACTGCCCTTCGCAGAGCAGCGCATTATCCGTAGCCCGCCTGACCTGCTGCTTGAAGCGCAGGCTGGCACGGTTCAATTCGATTACTTCAGCGCTTACCAGAAGCTCGTCGTCCAGTCGCGCCGGCGCGTGGTAACGCGCTTCGCTGGAATGCACGACAAACAACAGGTCCTCCCCCGCAAGCGCCGACTGGGCAAAGCCCAGCTCCCGGAGCCGCTCGGTTCGAGCCCGTTCCATAAACTTGAGGTAATTGACGTAATACACGATGCCGCCCGCATCGGTGTCCTCGTAATAAACGCGACAACGATGTGCGAAAGGCTCAAGCCCGTTTTGCGCGCGCATACTCTAGTGCTTACTCCTCAGGTTGCCAATCCGGCCAGGCAACTGTTTTTCATTGTTCTGCGGCTTTCTCGCGAAAGTACGGTCCTAGGACAGCACAATGCCCGAAAATTCAGCGCGCAAAAGTTAATTAATCGTCTACGGCATCGAGGAACTCGTCTACCACGGGCATCTCGCCCAATCGTGACGGAATGTTTAAACCGAAGTGCAGGTACGCATGCCGGGTAACCACCCGCCCCCGCGGTGTGCGCATGATGTAGCCCTGCTGGATCAGGTACGGCTCCAGCACGTCTTCGATGGTATGGCGCTCTTCGCTGATGGCCGCCGCCAGGCTGTCTACTCCGACCGGACCGCCGTCGAACTTCTCGATCATGGTCAGCAACAGACGTCGGTCCTGGTGATCAAAGCCACGTTCGTCGACGTCCAGCAGGTTCAGTGCCAGGTCGGCGATCGGCTTGGTGATGTGACCCTTGGCGCGAACTTCGGCGAAATCCCGTACACGGCGCAGCAATCGGTTGGCAATCCGCGGGGTGCCACGGGCACGGCGGGCGATTTCAAAGGCGCCTTCCGGGTCCAGCGGCAAACCGAGGATATTCGCCGAGCGACTGACAATTGTTGCCAGATCGGCAGTGTTGTAGAACTCCAGGCGCTGGACGATGCCGAAACGGTCACGCAACGGATTGGTCAGCATCCCGGCCCGCGTCGTCGCACCTACTAGCGTAAACGGTGGCAGATCAAGCTTGATCGAGCGCGCCGCTGGGCCTTCGCCAATCATGATGTCGAGCTGGAAATCTTCCATGGCCGGGTACAGCACTTCTTCGACGATCGGCGAGAGGCGATGGATCTCGTCGATGAACAACACGTCGTGAGGTTCAAGGTTGGTCAGCAGCGCGGCCAGGTCACCCGGACGCTCAAGCACAGGACCCGAGGTGCTTTTGATCGAGACCCCCATTTCCTGGGCAATGATGTTGGCCAGGGTGGTTTTACCCAGGCCCGGCGGGCCGAAAATCAACGTGTGATCCAGCGACTCGTTGCGCCCACGGGCAGCCTGGATGAACAACTCCATTTGCTCGCGAACGGTCGGCTGGCCAATGTATTCGGCCAGGCTGACGGGACGAATCGCCCGGTCCTGGACTTCCTCGCGGTCACGGGGACCACCCGTGGCGGCGATCAGACGATCAGCTTCAATCACTTAGATCATTCCCTTCAGGGCACGACGAATCATGTCTTCACTGCTCAAACCTTTCTCCTTGATCGAGGAAATCGCCTTGCTGGCTTCCTGTGGCTTGTAGCCCAGGGAGATCAGCGCGCTGACCGCGTCGTTTTCGGCGGTAGCGACTGGCGCTGGCGCATCCGGCTGATTGGGAACCAGCGCGAACATGCTCGGCACGGTTTCCCAGGCCTTGAAGCGATCCTTGAGTTCTACCAGCAAACGCTCGGCAGTCTTCTTGCCCACGCCCGGCACCTTGGTCAGCGCCGAGGTGTCCTGGGACTGCACACAACGGACCAGTTCGTCGACTTCCAGGCTCGACATCAAGGCCAGGGCCAATTTCGGGCCTACACCATTGAGACGGATTAACTCGCGAAAAAAGTCTCGCTCGCGCTTTCCGAAGAAGCCATAGAGTAACTGCGCGTCTTCGCGTACGACCAAATGGGTGTGCAAGGTCAGCGGTTCACCGACCGACGGCAAGCGATACAGCGTGGTCATGGGCACTTCCAACTCATACCCCAGACCGTTTACATCCAGAATCAGGTGCGGCGGCTGTTTCTCAGCCAGTGTGCCGCGCAAGCGTCCAATCACGTTTCAGATCCTTGAGCGTTGGCCAGATCAGTGCTGGCGACTGACAGAGCAAGGGTTTCGCGCCGACAACACAGGCACAGAACCCTCACTCCATAAAAAATGATTGCTGATGCTATCAGAGACGCAGGCGCCCGCCACGACTGCGTGCCGTGCCCAGCCCATGGGGTAACAGGCTGGAACGGGTGTGAGCATGACAAATGGCGATGGCCAGGGCATCCGAAGCATCGATTTGCGGTTTGCTGGTCAATTTCAGCATATGCATGACCATCATCTGCACTTGTTCTTTATTTGCCGCACCGGTCCCGGTGACCGCCTGCTTGACCTGAGTCGCGGTGTACTCGGCGATTTCCAGGCTTTCTTCGGCCCCAGCGACGATTGCTGCGCCACGGGCCTGACCGAGTTTCAGTGCAGAGTCTGCGTTGCGTGCCATGAAGACTTTTTCGATGCCCATGGTCACCGGGCCGTAGGTCTGGATGACTTCACGCACGCCGCGATAGACGATTTGCAGGCGCTCGTGCAGCTCGCCGGAGCCCGTGCGTATGCAGCCCGACGCCACGTAAACGCAGCCGCGACCGGTATCGCGTACCACGCCATAACCGGTAATGCGCGAACCGGGGTCGATACCAAGAATTAAAGTCATAACGCCTGCGGATTAGGTAAGAGCACGATATTCAATACAGCGAATAACAAATGTGGGAGCTGGCTTGCCTGCGATGGCGCAGGCACATCAAACACTGATGTCGCCTGACACACTGCTATCGCAGGCAAGCCAGCTCCCACATTGAATCTTAGTCGCGCTTAACCGAGCTGTGCGGCCACCGCCTCTGGAATATCCGCGTTGGAGTAAACGTTCTGTACGTCATCCAGGTCTTCAAGCATGTCGATCAGCTTGAGCACCTTCTCGGCGCCTTCCAGATCCAGTTCGGCGCTGGTGGTCGGCAGCATGACGATTTCCGCATCATCGCCTTTGAAACCGGCTGCTTCCAGGGCATTACGCACGGAGTAGAAACCGGCGAACGAAGTGAACACGTCGATCGAGCCGTCTTCATGGGTGACCACGTCATCGGCGTCGGCTTCCATGGCCGCTTCCATCAGCGCATCTTCATCAACGCCCGGCGCGAAGGAAATCTGCCCCTTGCGCTCGAACAGATAAGCTACCGAACCGTCCGTACCGAGGTTGCCGCCGCACTTGCTGAAGGCGTGGCGAACAGCGGCGGCGGTGCGATTGCGGTTGTCGGTCATGCACTCGACCATCACTGCCACGCCGCCCGGGCCGTAGCCTTCGTAGGTCAGTTCGACCATGTCGTCGGTGTCGGCAGCACCGGCGCCACGGGCAACCGCGCGGTCGATGATGTCGCGGCTCATGTTCGCACCCAGCGCCTTGTCCAGCGCCAGGCGCAGACGCGGGTTGGAGCCCGGATCAGCACCGCCCTGACGGGCAGCGACGGTCAGTTCTCGAATCCACTTGGTGAAAATCTTGCCCTTCTTGGCATCCTGACGTTCTTTGCGGTGCTTGATGTTCGCCCACTTGGAATGACCCGCCATAACTCGCTCCGAATTCTCTTTGAAACATTGCCCGCCGCGCCATGACGCGCCAGCCGGCAAACAAAAATCTAGACCCTGTCTATAAAAGAAAGGGCGCATCCGAAGATGCGCCCGCAGGGACTGCCTTACTCAGCTTTAGGCGTTTCGCGCAGACGAATGTGCAGTTCGCGCAGTGCCTTGGCGTCTACCACACCCGGCGCCTGAGTCATGACGCAAGCCGCGCTCTGGGTTTTCGGGAAGGCGATCACTTCACGGATCGACTGGGCGCCGGTCATCAGCATCACCAGACGGTCCAGACCGAAGGCCAGGCCACCGTGCGGTGGCGCGCCGTATTTCAAGGCGTCGAGCAGGAAGCCGAATTTCTCTTCCTGTTCCGCTTCACTGATACCCAGCAGACGGAACACCGACTGTTGCATTTCCTTGCGGTGGATACGGATCGAACCGCCACCCAGCTCGGTGCCGTTCAGCACCATGTCGTAGGCACGGGACAGAGCTGTCGCCGGGTTGGCTTCCAGTTCTTCCGGGGTGCACTTCGGCGCGGTGAACGGGTGGTGCAATGCAGTGAAGCTGCCGTCGTCGTTCTCTTCGAACATCGGGAAGTCGACAACCCACATCGGTGCCCACTCGCAGGTCAGCAAGTTCAGATCGTTGCCGACCTTGATCCGCAGCGCGCCTAAGGCTTCGCTGACGATCTTGGCTTTGTCGGCACCGAAGAACACGATGTCGCCATCGACCGCACCAACGCGATCAAGGATCACATTGAGGTTGGCTTCAGGAATGTTCTTGACGATAGGGGATTGCAGGCCTTCGACGCCTTTGGCGCGCTCGTTGACCTTGATGTACGCCAAGCCCTTGGCACCGTAGATGCCGACGAACTTAGTGTAGTCGTCGATCTGCTTGCGCGGCATGCTCGCCGCGCCAGGAACGCGCAGGGCGGCAACGCGGCATTTCGGGTCGTTGGCCGGACCGCTGAAGACTTTGAAGTCGACGTCTTTCAGTTGGTCGGCAACGTCAACCAGTTCCAGCGGGTTACGCAGGTCCGGCTTGTCGGAACCGTAACGGCGCATGGCCTCGTCCCAGGTCATGTGCGGGAAGTCACCGAATTCCAGATCCAGCACTTCCTTGAACAGGTTGCGGATCATGCCTTCGGTGAGGCCCATGATGTCTTTTTCATCGAGGAAGCTGGTTTCGATGTCGATCTGGGTGAATTCAGGCTGACGGTCGGCACGCAGGTCTTCGTCGCGGAAGCACTTGGCGATCTGGTAGTAACGATCGAAGCCAGCAACCATCAGCAGTTGCTTGAACAGCTGTGGCGATTGCGGCAAGGCGAAGAAGGAACCAGCGTGGGTACGGCTCGGCACCAGGTAGTCGCGGGCACCTTCAGGGGTGGCGCGAGTCAGGATAGGTGTCTCGACGTCGAGGAAGCCGTTCTCGTCCAGGTAGCGACGGATGCTGGTGGTCATGCGCGAACGCAGACGCAGCTTCTCGAGCATTTCCGGGCGACGCAGGTCGATGAAGCGATAACGCAGGCGGGTTTCTTCGCCGACGTCGGAGAACTCGTTGAGCGGGAACGGCGGGGTTTCCGCTTCGTTCAATACTTCCAGCTCGTAGCCCAGCACTTCGATCATGCCCGACGCCATGTTGGCGTTGCCGGCACCGGCCGGACGCAGGCGCACCTTGCCGGTGACCTTGACCACGTATTCGCTGCGCACACGGTCGGCGGCGGCGAAGGTTTCAGCGCGGTCCGGATCGAACACCACTTGGGCCAGACCGTCACGATCACGGATATCGAGGAAAATCACCCCACCGTGGTCACGACGACGGTGGACCCATCCGCAAAGGGTAATTTCCTGGCCTTCCAGGCTTTCGTTCAGTTGGCCGCAATAATGGCTGCGCATCATGGTAGTGGTTTCACTTCTCGTAATTCGAAATTCGGTTGGAGGCCTTGCGCACATCGGGTGGAGGATGATGCAAGAGCTCGCACGTGTCGTTCAACTCAGGCCCTAGACCCTAGTCAGCTTTGTCGCCGCCGGCCAGGTTCTTCTTGGAGCCGGTCTTGAAATCGGTTTCGTACCAGCCGGTACCGCTGAGGCGGAAACCCGGCATGGACAGCATCTTTTTAAGCTCTGGCGCCTGGCAGGCAGGGCAGTCGACCAGCGGTGCTGCGCTGATCTTTTGAATGGCTTCCAACTGATGACCACAGGAAGCACATTGATAGTCGTACATCGGCATGGGGGTTGTCTCGGCGATCAGATTGCTACCGCGCACGCTGGGTTTTGCGGCAAAGAGCGGGATTATATCCATTAAATGCGGCCTGTGCAGCCGTAAGACGGCACAGACCGACACTCTACCCATTTCCCCGCCGGCGACTACGCCATGACACTGCAATTCCCCTCCTTGAGGCTGTGCACAACGCAGACAACCCGGACCAACCCGCTGAAATTCTTCACCCCGCCGTGACGCAGATGCACCTCGCGATCCACGTGGGACAACAGCGCACTGACCGAGCAGCAATTGATCTTGGCCATTTCGCCCAAAATATCCCAATAAACCTGTTCCAGCCGCAAACAGGTCGCAAATCCATTCAATCGCACGGATCGGGATAAAGGTTGGGCCAAGCCCATATCGAATTCGCTGACAAACGGGTCGATCCTTATATCCTTAAGCGGACCGTCCCTCCCCTCGCTTCGCCTGCTTTCATAAACCATACCGTTGACACTCCTTTGCCATCCCTGGTTCTTTATAAGAGCAATGTTGTGTTCTTATAAAAGCGCAGGCGCAAAGTTATATCCAGATGACTTTATGACCATCAACGTAGGATAAGCCAACAACTGAAGGCGGATCGTGGAGAGCGTCCTACTCCGGATAGTTTCCTACACAGTCTGGCGCAAGATCATTCAATGAAACGGTAGTTATCGACGCAGGAGGACAGCGCGCGAACACACCTGACGGGTGTCGTCCGCGCACTGGCAGGGTTACTGGTCCAGCAGGGAGCGCAGCATCCACGCGGTTTTCTCATGGACCTGCATGCGCTGGGTCAGCAGATCCGCGGTCGGCTCGTCACTGACTTTGTCGAGTAACGGGAAGATCCCGCGCGCGGTACGCGTGACCGCTTCCTGACCCTCGACAAGTTGTTTGATCATGGCTTCGGCACTGGGAACGCCCTCTTCTTCCTTGATGGAAGAAAGGCGTGCATAAATGGAATAGGCACCCGGGGCAGGAAATCCAAGAGCGCGAATGCGCTCGGCAATTGAATCGACCGCCAGGGCCAACTCGTTATATTGCTCCTCGAACATCAGGTGCAGGGTCCGAAACATGGGACCGGTGACGTTCCAATGGAAGTTATGGGTCTTCAAATAAAGTACATAAGTGTCCGACAACAGACGCGAAAGTCCGTCGACGATGGACTTGCGATCCTCTTCACTGATTCCGATATCGATTGCCATGTGTTTCCCCTAAAGGTGATGAGATTCATCCGACAGGTGCAGAACCACTCTAGCAAGCCTGTCGCCGCACCGCAGCTTTGGATGAGCTGGCCACCTGCGACAAATCGCCCCCGGTGCACCGCTGGACTCCCTGATTTGAGTAGCCGCAAGCTTTACTGTTAAATAGGCAGTGTGTCGCCAGCGCCTATTTTTCCGGGCGCTGCGCATAGGCTGATACCGGGTACGTGCCCAACGCCTCTTATTGTTCTGAAGCGAACCGTGCCCCCATCAGCTCTTCCTTGTGATCCGTCTTAACGTGAGTTAATCAAAATGTTGAAAATCGTCCACCTGCTAATGGGCGCAGCGGCTTTGCTGCTGTCCTTCATCCCTAGCCTGAAATCCGAAGCTGTTCCTTACCTGCAACAACCCGATGCGCTGTACCTGGCCTTTTTCGGCCTGCTTAACCTGACCCTCGCTCCTGTTATCCCTTACTGGAACAAAGGCCCGCGCCATCAACTGCAAAACCTGGTCAGCGCCTTGCTGGTTCTGACCGTAGTCCTGCAGACCCTGACGCTGATCGCACCGATGCCTGTCATCGCCGGTCAACCTGCCGTTCTGTTCAGTCTGGTCGCCGCTCTGGTCGCCGTTCTTTTGCATCTGGCCATCAGCTTCTACAAATCGTCACCGGCCGCCGCCTCGCCAAGCTATGACATGAGCAACCGCGATACCGGCACCGTCAAGTGGTTCAACACCTCCAAAGGCTTCGGCTTTATTTCCCGCGACTCCGGCGATGATATTTTCGTGCACTTCCGGGCCATTCGCGGCGAAGGTCACCGCGTCCTGGTCGAAGGCCAGCGCGTGGAGTTCTCCGTCATGAATCGTGACAAGGGACTGCAAGCCGAAGATGTGATCGCCGCACTGCCGCGACGCTGATTCAAGGCTGAAAAAAACCGCGAACAGCCTGGCTGTTCGCGGTTTTTTATTGCCCGGCTTTTATTGCGCTGCTTCTATTGACCGGCGGTTTACTGGCCGGCAGCAGCGGACGGACTCAATAATGTGGCGGCGGCGCTTCTTCTTCAAACGTCTCGAACTGGCCGGCCATTTCCTCTTGCCGCTTAAGCAATGCGGCCATTTGCAGTTGCAGACGCTCCACCGAACGCTGCTGCGTTGCCAGCACATCACTCAATGCCTGGATGGTGTCATCCTGAAACGCCAATTGGCTCTCCAGATCGGTAACGCGATCTTCCAGGCTCATGATTCAACCCTCCAGAAACGTGAAATCTTCGGTCAATACCAGGCGCAGTCGTTCGCGAATCACCGCGATCTGTTCTGCACTGTAGGGTTTGGCCGGGTGTTTGCCCCAGACCGGGGCGGGCCAGGCGGCATCCTCTCGCTTGCGCACAATCACATGCATGTGTAACTGGCTGACGACGTTACCCAGGGCTGCGACATTCAGCTTGTCCGCGTCGAACGAGTCCTTGAGCATCTCCGCCAACGCGGTCGTTTCCTGCCACAGCAGCTGTTGATCTGCGACATCCAACTGAAATATCTCGCTGATATCCTCCCGGCGTGGCACCAGGATGAACCAGGGGTAGTTCGAATCGTTGGACAACAGCAACCGGCAGAGGGGGAAATCCCCGATCGGTAGCGAGTCTTGTTGAAGTCGTGGATCTAAAGCGAACACTGCGCGCACTCCCGCCTGGTCATCATTTTTCAGCTTAGCGCCCCTCCCGAAAGACGGCGCACCAAGCGACAGGACGGCAGCATACCTGCGATCGCCGCGCGCTTCACGATGAACCACGTCAACGCGAGTCCGGAAATCGAAAGCACGCCCCGACATGAGACATTTTTCACCAGGACGCACCAACACAGAACCAACGACCTCACAAAACACACCGAAATGACTGATTAACAACGATGTGTTCGAATCCGCCGAAAGGCCACGCTGTATGAATTCAGCACAGCGATTAAGATTTTTTGCACCAAAACCGCACATTGCGTCTACGCTCAGTGCGTCGGGCATCCGCCTTTTACTCACTGGCGGGGTGAACCGGTAACGTTTTTGGTTGTCTTGCTGTCGGCCAAGTGGGCGCAACACGATGTAAACCATGGCGTCAAGCCCAACCAAAAGGTGCTTGAAACCCCCGGTTTTATGAGGTTTTTACAGCGACAAGCAGGCTTTCAGAAAAAAACAGCAGTGGAATTCTGATTTGTGCACGCTTGTTGCATTCACACCCACATCGCCTTGAAAGCATCCGCTGGAAGTGGAAGCCCCAAGGCAAATAAAAACAGTGGCAGGGTAGCCCGATGGAGATTCAAACGTTTCACCAGGGACTCTTTTTACCGACGCTCAAGCCTTGGAAAACAGCGCTGAAGTTGTCAGTCGGCTTGCGTCGAGGCTGTAAATTTGCGACATCTACCAAGCTGTTTGCGACAGGGTCGTAAAGAAGCTGAAAGGTTAGATGCGCAAGTATCGCCAACATGGTCGGCGTGATATAAGTTTGCGCCGACACAAAAAGAAAGAGCCGCCCAGATAATAAAACAGGTGGGACGGCAGTACTCTTCTAAAACCAAAGGAGCAAATCACGATGCGCGTGATGAAGTGGAGCATGATCGCACTGGCAGTTGCAGCAGCAGCCAGTACTCAATTGGCTACGGCCGCACCTTTTGTAAGTGACCAGTCTGAAGCCAAAGGCTTTGTTGAAGACGCAAATCTGAACTTGCTGGTTCGCAACTACTACTTCAACCGTGACAACAAAGATGGCGGCAGAGACCAGAAAGACTGGACTCAGGGTCTTTGGGGCAATTTCAGCTCCGGTTACACCCAAGGTACTGTAGGCGTCGGCGTTGATGCATTCGGTTACCTGGCCGTCAAACTGGACGGTGGTGATGGCACAAGCGGCTCGGGCAACATGACCCGCGGCGTCGCCGATGAAAACGGTATTCGCCACGCCGGCGACAGCCAAGGTAAGGCAGGCGGATCCATTAAGGCCCGTATCTCCAAAACCGAGTTGAAGTTCGGCGAAATGCAGCCAAGCACCGCACCGGTGTTCGCTGTTGGCGGCTCCCGGATCCTTCCTCAAACTGCCACGGGCTTCCAGCTGCAGAGCAGCGAAGTCAAAGATCTTGATCTGGAAGCAGGTCACTTCTACTCGGCCAGCAGCCAGGATAACAACTCCAGCGATGGCGGCCTGTACGCAAACTACGCCGGCGAAGAAGCCAAATCCATCGACTATTTCGGTGGCAAGTACGGCATCACTGACAACCTGAGCGCATCCCTGTACGGCGCCAAGCTGGAAGACATCTGGAACCAGTACTACGCCAACCTGAACTACACCATCCCAATGGGTGGCGATCAGTCGGTTAACCTGGACGGTAACATCTACCGCACTACCGATACCGGTGACGCGAACGTAGGCGAAATCAGCAACACCACGTTCTCCCTGGCAGCTGCTTTCTCGTTCCTGAAAGCACACACCATTACCGTCGGCTTCCAGAAGGTCAACGGCGACACTCCGTTCGACTACATCGGTGTGGGCAAGAACAACCGCGGCGGCGACTCGATCTTCCTCGCCAACTCCATCCAGTACTCTGACTTCAACGGTCCGAACGAGAAGTCTGCCCAGGTCCGTTACGACCTGAAAATGGCTGAGTACGGCGTTCCAGGTCTGAGCTTCATGACCCGTTACGTGAAAGGTTGGGACATCGACGGTACCAACACTCCAGCAGGCAGCGCTTACGCCGGCCTGTACGGTGAAGATGGCAAACACAACGAAACCAACTTCGAAGCCAAGTATGTTGTTCAGACTGGCCCGGCAAAAGACCTCTCCTTCCGCATTCGTCAAGCATGGCACTTCGCTAACGCTGACCAAGGTGAAGGCGATATCAAAGAGTTCCGTCTGATCGTTGACTACCCGCTGTCGATCTTGTAATCGCAAGCAGTTAATTTGCGGTAACAAACAAAAGGCCCATCTTCGGATGGGCCTTTTTATTGGCTACAACACTGCATTTAAATGATCGACTTTTTCCAGAACATGCCTGACTTAAGAGTCAGACATTGTTCGAAAAGCGGATCACTGTACAGCGGATTCCTGAACCACTCGAATGACCCGTTGTGGAAACGGGATATCGATACCGGCAGTTTTGAGACGATCACGGGATTGTTCGTTGAACATGAACATCACATCCCAGTAATCCGCCGTTTTCACCCAAACTCGCAGCGAAAGAGTGATCGAACTGTCACCCAGCGTCGAAACCACTGCTTGTGGAGCCGGGTCGGTCAATACACGCGGATCGTTGGCCAGTTCCAGTAACACTTCACGGGCCTTCTGCAAGTCCGCTTCGTAGTCCACGCCCACATCAAAGACCACTTTACGGGTCGGCTGACGGTTTGTGTTGGTGATGATGCCGTTCGACAAGTTGCCGTTAGGGACAATGATCGTTTTGTTATCGCCAGTACGCAGCACGGTGTGGAAGATCTGGATGCTGTCGACGGTACCAGCGACACCTTGAGCTTCGATCCAGTCACCAATGCGGAACGGGCGGAACAACAGAATCAGCACGCCGCCGGCGAAGTTCGCCAGGCTGCCCTGCAACGCCAGACCGATGGCCAGGCCGGCCGCACCGATGGCCGCGACGAATGAAGTGGTTTCCACCCCGATCATCGACGCCACGCTGACGATCAGCAAAACTTTGAGAATGATGTTTGCCAGGCTGCTGATAAACCCTTGCAGCGCCAGGTCAGCGTTACGCAACGCCAGCAGGCCACCAAGTTTTTGCGTCAGCTTGTTGATCAGCCACCAGCCGACGGCCAGAGTGATCACGGCCAGCAATACGCGGCTGCCGTATTCCATGATCATCGGAATCCAGGCTTGAGACGCCTTGACCAGGTTGTCTACTTCAGCATTTAAATCCATCTACGTTCTCCTGATTTCCGGCTACCCGGCACGCGAAAAATAAGCGGCAGAAAAGACCCGCCGCGTTATGCACAATCCCGGTGGGAGCGGGCTTGCTCGCGAATAGGGTGTGTCAGTCAACATCGCTGTTAATGACACACCACCTTCGCGAGCAAGCCCGCTCCCACAGGTTCCCGCTTCGAAGGTCAGTCGCGGAAGTTGTTGAACTGCAGCGGCATATCGAAGGTCTTGGCCCGCAGCGCGGCGATGGCGTCTTGCAAATCGTCACGCTTCTTGCCGGTGATGCGTACCTGCTCGCCCTGGATGGCAGCTTGCACCTTGAGCTTGGCGTCCTTGACGTGAGCGACGATTTTCTTCGCCAGCTCTTTGTCGATGCCTTCCTTGAGGACTGCTTCCTGCTTCATCAGCTTGCCCGACGCATAGGCGTCCTTGACTTCAAGGCACTGCACGTCGATTTTGCGCTTGACCAGCGCCAGCTTGAGGATCTCAATCATCGCTTCGAGCTGGAAATCGGCTTCAGCGGTCAGGTTGACGGTCAGGTCCTTTTCCTTGAACTCGAAGCTGCCTTTGCCTTTCAGGTCATAACGACGATCGAGTTCCTTGACGGCGTTCTCGACCGCGTTGGTGACTTCGTGTTTGTCCAGTTCGGATACCACGTCGAACGACGGCATGTAATCTCTCCAATAAAAGGGCGCGCTCGATCACGATGGAGCACGCCTGGCTTGCGGTTAAAATCCGCGCTGATTATAACGGGTCTTTCCCATCATTCACTGCGAGCCTCCCATGCGCGCGATAAACAGAGCAAAAAGCTGATGTCCACCACCTGGCATGTTCTGGGCGCCGGCAGCCTCGGTACTTTATGGGCCACACGCCTGGCACGGGCCGGCGTGCCGGTCAGCCTGATCGTACGTGACGCCGCGCGCTTACAGGCTTACGAAGCAGCAGGCGGCCTGACGCTGGTGGAGCACGGCGAGGCAAACACTTATGCCATCCCGGCACAAACGCCGGACAGCAGCGAACCGATCACCCGTCTGCTGGTGGCCTGCAAAGCCTACGATGCCGAACACGCGGTGGCCCAACTCGCACCGCGCCTGGCTCCCGACGCCGAGCTGATTTTGTTGCAGAACGGTCTTGGCAGCCAGGACGCCGTCGCGGCGCAGGTTCCGCAAGCGCGCTGCATCTGGGCATCGAGCACTGAAGGCGCCTTTCGCGAAGGCGACTGGCGTGTGGTATTTGCCGGCCACGGCTACACCTGGCTGGGGGACGCGGGGCATCCGGTGGCGCCGATCTGGCTGGACGACGTAAGCGCTGCCGGCATTCCCCACGAGTGGAGCACCGACATTCTGACAAGGCTGTGGCGAAAACTCGCACTCAACTGCGCGATCAATCCGCTGACGGTGCTCCACGATTGCCGCAACGGCGGTTTGCAGGAGCACCATTGCGAAGTCGCGACCCTCTGTGGGGAGCTGACCGAGCTGCTTGAACGTTGCGGTCAGCCGGCAGCGGCCGAGGACCTTCAACAGGAAGTCGAACGGGTGATTCATGCCACCGCCGCCAATTACTCGTCGATGTACCAGGACGTTGCGAATCAGCGCCGGACCGAGATCAGCTATCTATTGGGCCATGCCTGTAAAGTCGCGTCGCGCCATCGACTGAACCTGCCTCACCTCAATCAATTGCAACAGCGGCTGATCACCCATCTGCACAGCCTTGGATTGCCCAGCGACTGAGCAGCGGCTACGCTGGCCACTTGTTCCTTCTCTGCGACGAACCCGATGCCATTGCGCCAGCGCCTTGAAAACCTGCCGGTCGGCCAGAAACTGCTGGCCGCCCTGCTGGTGCTGTTGACCACTGTCCTGCTGGTCGCCAACCTGACCTTTATCAGCGCCGCGTATTACATTTCCCAGGAAAGCATGGCGCCCCAGGCGTTGCAGACCATCGGCCGACTGGTGTCCAACCCGAGCCTGGTGTCCGACGCCCTGAAGTCGCCGCAAAGCGCCGAACGCCTGCTCAACGAACTCAACAGTTATTCGCCACTGCGTGCGGCAGCCCTTTACGACGGCAAAGGTGAGCGACTGGCGCAATTGCAGCATGGCGACAAGCTGAATCTGCCGGAACGTTACCGGCACATTGAATCCTGGCAAGCCACGGAGTTTCGCAGCAATCAAGTGATCACCCTGCCCCGTCCCGGCACTGCGCCCGGTCACTTATTGCTGGTCGCCAGCAGCGAACTGCCGATGGCGTTCTACACCGGGACCCTCACCGCCAGCCTGGGGATTCTGATCTTCAGCGTGCTGTTGTGGCTGGTAATCGCCCGGCAGATCAAACGCCTGATCACCCGGCCGATCCATCAACTCGAGGAGCTGTCCCGGCAAGTGACCCGGGAAGAGAACTACGCCCTGCGCGCCTCCCGGGGCAACCATGATGAAATCGGCAGCCTCGCCGAAGCGTTCAACACCATGCTTTCGCGCATCGAAGCTCGCGAGCAGCAACTCAAACGGGCCCGTGACGATTCCCAGGCCGCCTATGACCAGGCTCAGGGGCTGGCCGAAGAAACCCGTCATACCAATCGAAAACTGGAACTCGAAGTCCAGGTGCGCAGCAAGATCGAGAAGAAGCTCACCGGTTTCCAGAACTACCTCAACAGCATCATCGATTCCATGCCGTCGGCGCTGATTGCCCTCGACGAGCAGCTTTACGTGACGCAGTGGAATCAGGAGGCCAGCGCCCTGTCCGGCACGCGCCTCGACGAAGCCCTGAACCAGCCGATTTTCCTCGCCTTCGAACCGCTCAAGCCTTTTCTGCCGCAGCTCAAGCAAACCGTCGAGCAGCACACGGTGGCCAAGATCGAGCGCGTGACCTGGTTCAAGGACGAAGAAGCCAGGCATTACGCACTGACGTTCTATCCGTTGATGGGCGGTGCCGGGCGTGGCGTGGTGATCCGGATCGACGACATCACCCAGCGCCTGTCCCTCGAGGAAATGATGGTGCAGTCGGAAAAAATGCTCTCGGTCGGTGGCCTCGCCGCTGGCATGGCCCACGAAATCAACAACCCGCTGGGCGCGATCCTGCACAACGTGCAAAACATTCGCCGGCGCCTGTCACCCGATCTACCGAAGAACCTCGAACAGGCCGAGCAAGTCGGAATTGAACTGGACACGGTTAACCAGTACCTGCAAGCGCGGGAAGTACCGCAATTGCTCGATGGCATTCAACAGGCGGGAGCCCGGGCGGCGAAGATCGTGACGCACATGCTGAGCTTCAGCCGCCGCAGCACCCGACAAATGGCACCGTGCGACCTGCCCGCGCTGATCGATCAAGCGGTGGAAATCGCCGGTAACGACTTCGACCTTGCGATCGGTTTCGACTTCAAGGGTCAGGCGATCATCCGCCAGTTCGATCCGGCGCTCGGCCCGGTGCCCGGCACCGCCAACGAACTGGAACAAGTACTGCTCAACCTGCTGAAAAATGCCGCTCAAGCCATTCACCAGCGCGAAGACGACAGTGAACCGGGGCGGATCATCCTGCGAACCAAGCTGAATCCGCCCTGGGCGGAAATCCAGGTCGAGGACAATGGCATCGGCATGAGTGAGAGCGTGCGCAAACGCACTTTCGAGCCGTTCTTCACCACCAAGGAAATCGGTCAGGGTACGGGCCTTGGTCTGTCGGTCTCGTATTTCATCATCACCAACAACCACAAGGGTCAGATGGAAGTGCAATCGACCCTGGGCCAAGGCACGTGCTTCACCTTGCGCCTGCCCCTGGCGGGCACCACGCTCGTCTCTCAAGAACTCAATCAGCTATCGAGGTAACCATGGGCTTTCGCTTGTCGAAGATTTACACCCGTACCGGCGACAAAGGCGAAACCGGGCTGGGCGACGGCCGTCGCGTGCCCAAGGACCATCCCCGGATCGAAGCCATTGGCGAGGTCGATACGCTGAACAGTCAGGTGGGCGTGCTATTGGCCGGACTGGCGGCGCAAAGCGAAAAATTTCCGGGGCTGAATGAAGTCATTGAGGTTTTGGCGCCCTGTCAGCATCGGTTGTTCGACTTGGGTGGCGAACTGGCGATGCCGGTTTATCAGGCTTTGAATGCAGCGGAAATCGAACGCCTGGAAGCCGCGATCGATGTGTGGAATGAAGAGCTGGGGCCGCTGGAGAATTTCATTTTACCGGGCGGATCAGCGCTGATTGCCCAGGCGCACGTATGCCGCAGTCTTGCGCGCAGTGCCGAACGGCGCTGTCAGCATTTGAATGCGGTAGAGCCATTGGCCGGGGTTGGCCTGGCTTATATCAATCGGTTGTCGGACTTGTTGTTCGTGGTCGCGCGGTTGATTGCCAAGCGTCAGGGGGTTGCCGAGATTTTGTGGCAGCCAGCAGCGAAACCTGAGGCTTAACCGGCGCCTGTCAGGCCGTCTTCGCGAGCAAGCCCGCTCCCACATTGGATTTGTGTTCGACACAGAACCCTTGTGGGAGCGGGCTTGCTCGCGAAGGGGCCAGTAGTTACACCGCAGAATCAGGCCTCAGGCCAAAACGCCCGAATCCCCGCCACACCTTGCGCGCCCGCAGCCCAGGCTTTCTGAAGATCCGCCGGACCAACACCACCGAGCAAGAACACCGGTTTGCTGAAGCCATCGATCAACGTTGAGGCCTGCTCCCAACCCAATGGCTGCGCATCCGGATGAGTCTGGGTCCGCTGCACCGGTGACAGGGTTACAAAGTCCACGCCCATCTGCTCGGCCAGCGCCAGCCCTTCCGCGTTATGGCAGGACGCCGCCAACCAGCGCGAGGCCGGCAACGGTCGACCCGCCGACGCGTACTTGCGCAGTTGTTGCGAGGTGATGTGCCAACCGGCGGACGGGAAATCCCCCAGCCATTCGAACGGCCCCTTGATCATCAACTGCGCCTTGCCGGCACACAGCCCCGCCGCATCCACCGCTAGATCGCGATACTTCGGATCGTAGCCGTTGGGTGCCCGCAGCTGGATCAACTTGATGCCGCCCGCGAGGGCTTTCTGAATGCCTCGCAGCAAGGCCGGGGTTTCCAGGTCTTCGGGGGTAATCAGGTACTGCGCGGACAACCGTGCCGCCGCGACGATCGGTTGATTGGCCGCCGGGAACTCGTAGTTCAGCAGATCACGGGGCGCCACCCACTCCAATGGCTGGCCTTCAGCGCCGTGAGGCTCGCCGGCAAAGTCCGAGACTTCCCAGACATCCAGCAACACTTGCTTGTCCGGGTAATCGTGCCGAACCTTGATCAGCGGTCGCGCCGCATTGACCACAATGCCCAACTCTTCGTGAAGCTCCCGGGCCAAGGCGGTTTCGACGGATTCGTCGTCCTCGACCTTGCCACCCGGAAACTCCCACAGACCGCCCTGGTGCTGGGTATCGGCACGGCGGGCGATGAGAATCTTGCCGCTGCTATCTCGGATAACTGCAGCGGCTACGTGTACTCGTTTCACTGCCCGACCTCCTCCAGACCCGCCTTCTGCCAGGCCTTGAAGGCTGGCCATTGGTAGATAGTGTTGATGTAGGCTTCGTCGGCCGCCGACAACTTCACCTGATAGGTGCGCAGACGCACGGCGATCGGCGCGAAAAACGCGTCGGCCAGGGTCGCGCCGCCAAACAGGAACGGACCGGTTTCGACCGCTGCCGCTCGGCACTCGGCCCACAACGCCGACATGCGCTCTATATCTGCCTGGACGTCAGCCGGGACCGGCGCCAGCGGTGCATCGTGGCTCAGGTCGAAGGGCATGTTGCCGCGCATGGCAAAGAATCCGGCATGCATCTGCGCACAGGCCGAACGCGCCTGGGCACGGGCGGCGGTGTCTTTGGGCCAGAGGCCGGCGTCGGGGAACTGTTCGGCCAGGTATTCGGCAATCGCCATCGAATCGGCGATGGTGCCATGTTCGGTTTTCAGCAGCGGGACTTTTGCGGTTGGCGAGTGCTTGAGCAGACGTTCGCGGGTGTCCGGCTGGTTCAGCTTGATGAGTTGTTCTGTGTAAGGAGCGCCGGCCAGGTCGAGGGCCAGCGCAGCGCGAAGGGACCAGGAGGAATGCAGTTTGTCGCCGATGATCAGGTGAAGGCTCATGTTCGGGACCTTTTGATAGGGGTGCAGGCCAGAATTTTTAGTGTCTGGTCGTCCGTCATCGCGGGCAAGCCCGCTCCCACAGGGTCAGTGTAAATCCTGTGGGAGCGGGCTTGCCCGCGATGGGGGCGACACGGTCTGACTTAAGTACGGTACTCGGCGTTGATCTTCACGTATTCGTGGGACAGGTCGGTGGTCCAGATGGTTTCGCTGCAATCACCGCGACCCAACTCGATACGGATGGTGATTTCTTCCTGCTGCATCACCGCCGCGCCCTGGGCCTCGGTGTAGGTCGATGCGCGAGCGCCCCGGCTGGCGATGCACACGTCGCCGAGGAACACGTCGATTTTGCTCACGTCCAGGTTCGGAACGCCGGCACGGCCGACGGCGGCCAGAATGCGACCCCAGTTCGGGTCGGAGGCGAACAATGCGGTCTTGATCAGCGGCGAGTGCGCCACGGTGTAGCCGACGTCCAGGCATTCCTGGTGATTGCCGCCGCCGTTGACTTCAACGGTCACGAACTTGGTCGCGCCTTCGCCGTCGCGAACGATGGCCTGGGCTACGTCCATGCACACTTCGAACACCGCTTGTTTCAGTGCGGCGAACAACGGACCGCTGGCCTCGGTGATTTCCGGCAGTGCAGCCTGACCGGTGGCGATCAGCATGCAGCAGTCGTTGGTCGACGTATCGCCATCGATGGTGATGCGGTTGAACGACTTGTTGGCGCCGTCCAGCAGCAGGTTTTGCAATACGTCGCGAGCAACTTTGGCGTCGGTGGCGATGTAGCCGAGCATGGTCGCCATGTTCGGGCGAATCATGCCCGCGCCTTTACTGATACCGGTGACGGTGATGGTCACGCCGTCATGCTGGAACTGCCGACTGGCGCCTTTGGGCAGGGTATCGGTGGTCATGATGCCGGTGGCGGCGGCTTCCCAGTTGTTGATCGACAGGTCGTCGAGGGCGGCTTGCAGCGCGCCTTCGATTTTCTCGACAGGCAACGGCTCGCCGATCACACCCGTGGAGTACGGCAGCACCAGACTGGCATCGACACCGGTCAGCTCAGCCAGTTTCGCGCAGGTACGCTCGGCGGCAGCCAGGCCTGGTTCGCCGGTGCCGGCGTTGGCATTGCCGGTGTTGGTCAGCAGGTAGCGCACCGGGCCTTGCACACGCTGCTTGGCCAGGATAACGGGAGCGGCGCAAAACGCGTTCAGGGTGAACACGCCCGCCACCGTGGAACCTTCGGCACAGCGCATGACCACGACATCCTTGCGCCCAGGGCGCTTGATGCCGGCCGAGGCGATACCGAGTTCAAAACCGGCAACCGGGTGCAACGTTGGCAAAGGACCAAGACCAACAGCCATGAATGCGCTCCTTAATAAATGATGTCAGCACCGCTTTCAGGAAGAACGGTGGTTTAAATGGCAAAACGCCGCGACGGCATAAGCCGGTCGCGGCGCGGGTATTTCAGCGTATGAAACGGGTTTTACTGGATCTGCCCGTGGCAATGCTTGAATTTCTTGCCCGAACCGCAGTAGCACAGTTCGTTGCGGCCCAGCTTCTGTTCGTTGCGTACCGGCGCGGTGGCGAGGGCTACATCGACCTCTTCACCGAGCAGTTCCGGCTGCTCAAGACCCGGGGCTTCGTCGTGCTGGAACTGCATGCGCGCCGCCAGTGCTTCGGCTTCCTGACGCAGGCGCTGCTCTTCTTCGATCGGATCTTCGCGGCGGACCTGAACGTGGGACAGCACACGGATCGAGTCGCGCTTGATCGAATCCAGCAGTTCGGAGAACAGCGTGAAGGACTCGCGCTTGTACTCTTGCTTCGGATTCTTCTGCGCATAACCACGCAGGTGAATACCGTGACGCAGGTGATCCATGGTCGACAGGTGATCTTTCCACAGGTCGTCGAGCACACGCAGAACGATTTGCTTCTCGAAGGTGCGCAGCGCTTCGGCGCTCGCCTGCTCTTCTTTCTCGTTGTACGCAGCCAGCAATTCGTTCAGCAGTTTCTCGCGCAGGGTTTCTTCGTACAGGTGATCATCTTCGTCGAGCCATTTCTGGATCGGCAGCGCCACACCGAAGTCGCTCTGCAACGCCGCTTCCAGACCGGCCACGTCCCACTGTTCAGGCAGCGATTGCGGTGGAATGTGAGCGCTGACGGTCGCGTTGAGTACGTCCTGACGGAAATCGGCGATGGTTTCGCCGATGTTGTCGGCGGCCAACAAACTGTTACGCATGTGATAGATCACTTTACGCTGTTCGTTGTTGACGTCGTCGAACTCGAGCAGTTGCTTGCGAATGTCGAAGTTGCGGCCTTCAACCTTGCGCTGAGCCTTTTCGATGGCGTTAGTCACCATGCGGTGCTCGATCGCTTCGCCAGGCTGCATGCCCAGGGCCTTCATGAAGTTCTTCACCCGATCAGAGGCGAAGATACGCATCAGGCTGTCTTCCAGCGACAGGTAGAAACGGCTCGAACCGGCGTCACCCTGACGACCGGCACGACCACGCAACTGGTTGTCGATACGGCGCGACTCGTGACGCTCGGAAGCAATCACCTGCAAGCCACCCGATTCGAGCACTTGCTGGTGACGTTTCTGCCAGTCGGCCTTGATCTGGGCAACTTGCTCAGGTGTCGGGTTTTCCAGCGACGCCACTTCCACTTCCCAGTTGCCGCCCAACAGGATGTCAGTACCACGACCGGCCATGTTGGTAGCGATGGTCAGTGCGCCCGGACGACCGGCCTGGGCAATGATCTCGGCTTCTTTTTCGTGGAACTTGGCGTTCAGAACCTTGTGTTCGATGCCTTCCTTCTCGAGCAGGCGGGACATGTGCTCGGAAGTTTCGATGGTTGCAGTACCCACCAGCACCGGACGGCCTAGGGTCATGCATTCCTTGATGTCGTTGATGATCGCCGCGTATTTCTCTTCGGCGGTCAGGAACACCAGGTCGTTGTAGTCTTTACGCGCCAACGGCTTGTTCGGTGGGATAACCATCACCGCCAGACCGTAGATCTGGTGGAATTCGAACGCTTCGGTGTCGGCCGTACCGGTCATGCCGGACAGTTTGTTGTACAGACGGAAGTAGTTCTGGAAGGTGGTCGAGGCCAGGGTCTGACTTTCGGCCTGGATGTTCAGACCTTCCTTGGCTTCGATAGCCTGATGCAGGCCTTCGGACAGACGACGACCCGGCATGGTACGACCGGTGTGTTCGTCGACCAGAACGACCTGGCCGTCCTGCACGATGTATTCGATGTTGCGATTGAACAGCTTGTGCGCACGCAGACCGGCATAAACGTGGGTCAGCAGGCCAAGGTTGTGCGACGAATACAAGCTCTCGCCTTCAGCCAGCAGGCCGACGCGGGTGAGCATATCTTCGATGAACTGGTGACCAGCTTCGTTGAGTTCGACCTGACGGGTCTTCTCGTCGACGGTGTAGTGACCCGCCTTGGTGACTTCGCCTTCAACTTCTTCGACGTGCAATTCCAGCTGCGGGATCAGTTTGTTGATCTCGATGTACAGCTTGGAGCTGTCCTCGGCCTGACCGGAAATGATCAGCGGGGTACGGGCTTCGTCGATGAGGATGGAGTCGACTTCGTCGATTACGGCAAAATTGAGTTCGCGCTGGAATTTTTCTTCCATGCTGAACGCCATGTTGTCGCGCAGGTAGTCGAAACCGAATTCGTTGTTGGTGCCGTAGGTGATGTCGGCGGCGTAAGCGGCACGTTTCTCTTCCGGCGGCTGGAACGGCGTTACCACGCCGACTGTCATGCCGAGGAATTCGTAGAGCGGACGCATCCAGTTGGCGTCACGGCGGGCCAGGTAGTCGTTCACCGTCACAACGTGCACGCCCTTGCCGGACAGTGCGTTGAGGTAAACGCCCAGTGTTGCCACCAGGGTCTTGCCTTCACCGGTACGCATTTCCGCGATCATGCCTTCATGCAAGGTCATGCCGCCGATCAGCTGGACATCGAAGTGGCGCATACCCATGACCCGCTTGCCGGCTTCGCGAGCGACCGCAAAGGCTTCAGGCAGCAGTTTGTCGAGGGTTTCCCCGTTGGCGATGCGGGCCTTGAACTCATCTGTCTTGGCACGCAATTGATCGTCCGAAAGGGCCACCATTTGCTCTTCGAAGGCATTGACGAATTGCACCGTCTTGAGCATGCGTTTGACTTCACGCTCGTTCTTGCTTCCAAAAAGTTTCTTTAACAAAGGCGCAAACATATCGGCAGGATCTTCCACACTAAAGGGATGGAGGGCGGCCCCGTGAGTCGCCCGTGCAGCCCTCATGGCCGCATGCGAACGAGCATTCTACCCGGAAACGGTGGTGAGGAAAGTGGCGTTATTCCACGATGCTGGCACAGCGCTGTGACGGGGCTCACTTAAAATAAGGGCTTTTTGCTGAACTTCAAGCCATGTACAGCAGAAGTTACTCGTTGATTTAATGGGTAAAGCGCCCGCAAAGCAATGGGTCGGGTGCATCCGGTGCTTTCTGCTACCATGGCGGCTCTGTTACTTCAGGTGTCTGATCATGGCATTTCGCCCTCTTACGGCCAGAGCACCCGCCGTTCTGCTTCGCGAAGCCAAACCGCTGAAAGCCATCTTTGGCCATGCTCAACGCCTGGGTCATTTACAACGTCTGCTGGAAAGCCAATTGCAGCCCGCCGCCCGCGAGCATTGCCATGTAGCGTCGTGGCGCGAAGGTAGTTTGTTGCTGATTGTCACCGACGGTCATTGGGCTACCCGTCTGCGTTACCAGCAAAAGCGTCTGCAACGGCAGTTACAAATGTTTGATGAATTTGCCAGCCTGACGCGGATTCTATTCAAGGTGCAGCCACCCACGGTTCAGCAAGGGGCGGCGGGTCATACCATCAGCTTGTCGACCGATGCGGGCGCGACCATTCAGGCGACGGCCGATGGCATCAGCGATCCTAATTTGCGGGCGGCGCTGGAGCGGTTGGCGGCTCACGCCAAACCCAAAACCTGACAAAAATTTTGATTGGCCGCTCGCTATCGGCGTTTGCTGCCGCCAAGCAATGAGCCCATCAACCCGCGTACCAACTGTCGGCCCAGTTGATTGGCCGCCTGGCGCATCGCCGACTTCAGTGCTTGCCCGGCTGCCGTGCCGAGGAACTCCCCGGCCTTGTCGGTGAAGCTCGGCTCTTCTGGCGCAGATTTACCCGGCGCGGCGTCAGGCTCAGGCGCGAGACCTTTGCGCCCCATCAGCACTTCATAAGCCGACTCACGATCGATCGGTTTTTCATAACGCCCCTTGAATGGCGATCCGGCGATCAACACCGTGCGCTCAGTCTCGCTCAACGGCCCGATCCGCGATTGCGGCGGCGCGACCAAAACCCGCTGGACCATCCCCGGCGTGCCCTTGTCCTGCAACGTACCGACCAGCGCCTCGCCGATCCCAAGCTCGGTTAATACCGACAGGGCATCAAACGCTGGGTTCGGCCGGAAGCCCTCGGCCACCGCGCGCAGGGATTTCTGCTCCTTGGCGGTAAACGCGCGCAATCCATGCTGGATGCGCAGGCCCAGTTGAGCCAGTACGTCATCCGGCAAGTCGCCCGGCGACTGGGTGACGAAATACACGCCCACACCTTTGGAGCGAATCAGCCGCACCACCTGCTCCAGACGATCCTGCAATGCCTTCGGCGTACCGGCGAACAACAAATGCGCTTCGTCAAAAAACAGCGCCAACAGCGGTTTGTCGGAATCACCGCGCTCCGGCAGTTGCTCGAACAGTTCGGCCAGTAGCCACAGCAGGAACGTCGCGTAGACCTTCGGCGCTTCGTGGACCAGACGACTGGCATCGAGCAAGTGAATGCGCCCGCGACCATCAGCGGCCGGCTGCAGAATGTCTTCGAGTTGCAGTGCCGGTTCGCCGAACAGCGCTTCTGCGCCCTGCTGTTCCAGGGTTGCCAGGCGCCGCAATAATGCCTGGCTGGAACCGGTGGTCATCAGCGCCGCGTCGTCGCCGAGCAATTCAGGGTTGTCACGCAGGTGATTGAGCAGCGCCTTCAAATCCTTCAGATCCAGCAGCAACAGACCTTCGCGGTCCGCAACTTTGAAGGCGGCATATAAAGCCGACTGTTGACTGTCGGTCAGCTCCAACAGGCTACCCAGGAGCAACGGCCCCATTTCGCTCAAGGTTGTGCGCAATGGATGACCGGACTGACCGTGAATGTCCCACAGGGTCACCGGATAAGCCTGAGGTTTGTGGTTCAGCCAGGGCATCCCGGCGATCCGCTCGGCGATTTTGCCTTGAGGGTCGCCCGCGGCGCCCAGACCGCACAGGTCACCCTTGATATCGGCGGCGAACACTGCCACGCCGGCATCGCTGAAGGCCTCGGCCAGCCGCTGCAACGTGACGGTTTTACCCGTCCCGGTCGCGCCCGCGACCAAGCCGTGACGGTTGGCCAGGCGCATGGCCTGGGCGATGGCCTGGCCTGCGAGGTCGGCGCCGATAACGAGTTGCGATGAGTCAGGCATTTTGTCACCCATGGTTAATCTTTGATCGTTCACGGCCGATATTAAAGACTGAATAGCGTCGGTAATTCCCTAAGGAGAGGACGGAAATATCAGCTTGCATTCAACACTGCCCGTTTTGCGTGCCTTTATAAAAGCACGCCCTGGACATTAAGACCTTAGCGGAACCCCAAGCCATGAACAAAAATCTGCGCTTCAGCCATAAAATCCTGCTTGCCGCCGCCCTCATCGTCATTGCCGCCTTTGCTTCGTTTACGCTGTACAACGACTATCTGCAGCGCAACGCCATTCGCCAAGACCTGGACAACTACCTCAACGAGATGGGCGATGTTACCGCCAATAACATCCAGACCTGGCTGGCCGGGCGCATCCTGCTGATCGATAACCTCGCCCAGAACATCGCCCTCAACCAGGAACAATCCATCGTCGCCAGCCTGCTTGATCAGAAAGCCCTGACGTCGACCTTCATGGCGTCCTACCTGGGCGATGCCACCGGCAGCTTCACGATTCGCCCCGACGCCAAAATGCCCGCTGGCTTCGATCCGCGAGTGCGCCCTTGGTACAAAGGCGCCGAAAGCAGCAGCACCGCCACCCTGACGGAACCCTACATCGATGCGGCCACTGGCCAGACCATCATCTCCATCGCCAGCGCCTCGAAAAAGGCCGGACAAAGCGTCGGCGTAGTCGGCGGCGATCTGAGCCTGCAAACCCTGATCGACACCCTCAGCGCCCGTGATTTCGACGGCATGGGCTACGCCTTTCTGGTCAGCGCTGACGGTAAGATCCTGGTTCACCCGGACAAAGCGCTGGTGATGAAGTCCCTGAGCGAGGCGTACCCGAAAAACACCCCGCGTATCAGCAGCGACTTCAGTGAAGTGGACGTCGACGGCAAGACCCGTATCGTCACGTTCACCCCGATCAAAGGCCTGCCATCCGTCAACTGGTACATCGGACTGTCAGTCGATAAAGACAAAGCCTTCTCGATGCTCAGCGAATTCCGCGCCTCGGCGGTCGTTGCGACGGTGATTGCCGTGGCGATCATCATCGCCCTGCTGGGCATGCTGATCCGCATCCTGATCCAGCCGCTGCACGTCATGACCCGTGCCATGGCCGACATCGCCGACGGTGAAGGCGACCTGACCAAACGCCTGGCCATTGTGAACAACGATGAATTCGGCGTCCTCGGTACCGCGTTCAACCGTTTCGTGGAACGTATTCACGGTTCGATCCGTGAAGTGTCCTCGGCCACCGGGCAAGTCAACGAAGTGGCCTTGCGGGTGGTCGCGGCTTCTAACTCGTCGATGTTCAACTCCGACCAGCAAGCCTCGCGCACCAGCAGCGTGGCCGCGGCGATCAATCAGCTCGGGGCCGCGGCCCAGGAAATCGCCCGCAACGCCGCGCAAGCGTCGAGTCAGGCCAGCGACGCCCGCAGCCTGGCCGAAGACGGTCAACAAGTGGTGGATCGCAGCATCGTCGCGATGAATCAGCTGTCGAGCATGCTCAGCGCTTCAAGCACCAATATCGAATCGCTAAACAGCAAAACCGTGAATATCGGGCAGATTCTCGAAGTGATCACCAGCATCTCCCAGCAAACCAACCTGCTGGCGCTCAACGCGGCCATCGAAGCAGCACGGGCGGGTGAAGCCGGTCGCGGTTTTGCGGTGGTAGCCGACGAGGTTCGCAACCTGGCGCACCGCACTCAGGAATCGGCGCAACAAGTGCAAACCATGATCGAGGAACTGCAAGTCGGCGCCCGGGAATCCGTCAGCACCATGAGCGACAGCCAGCGCCACAGTCAGGACAGCGTGGAAATCGCCAACCTGGCAGGCGAGCGCCTGAACAGTGTGACCTTGCGCATCGGCGAAATCGACGGCATGAACCAGTCGGTGGCGACCGCGACCGAGGAACAGCATGCTGTGGTTGAGTCGATCAATGTGGACATCACCGAGATCAACACGCTGAACCAGGAAGGGGTGGAAAACCTGCAATCGACGTTGCGTGCTTGTGCGGATCTTGAGCAGCAGGCGGCGCGGTTGAAACAGTTGGTAGGCAGTTTCCGTATCTAGCGTCTGAACTGGCCTCTTCGCGAGCAAGCCCGCTCCCACATTGGATTTGTGTTCTACACATTACCCGTGTGGGGGCGGGCTTGTTCGCGAAGGCGACCTTTCAAACACCGCAAAACCCGCTGACACCCCCGCCACAAAACTCCAACCGAACATCTATCCTTCATATAGGTCAACCAAGGGAGAACAACGGCCCGGAGGGATGTTCATCGTGCATATCGCTGACATAACCATGTTCTACGCCCCTGCCAGCGGTGGCGTGCGCACTTATCTGGATGCAAAGCACCGTCGCCTGAGCATCAAGCCAGGCATCCGCCACAGTCTTCTGATCCCGGGATCACACCTGAGTGAACAGGATGGCGTTTATACGGTTCCGGCCCCCGCCCTGCCCTTCGGCAAAGGCTATCGATTCCCCCTCCGTCTCGCGCCCTGGCGCAATGTTCTGCAGGATTTGCAACCCGACCTGATTGAAGTCGGCGATCCTTACCTCACCGCATGGGCAGCTCTGGACGCCCGACGGCAACTCGATGTGCCGGTGATCGGCTTTTATCACTCGGACTTGCCAATGCTGGTCAGCAATCGCATGGGCAATTGGGTGACCACGAATGTCGAAGCCTATGTCAGCAGGCTCTATGGCAACTTTGACCGGGTTCTGGCGCCGAGCCAGGTCATGGCCGACAAACTGATCGGCCTGGGGGTGAAGAACGTTTTCGTCCAACCGCTGGGCGTCGACCTGCAAACCTTCCATCCCGATGCACGGGACCCGGGCCTGCGGGCCGAATTGGGCATCGATGAAAACACCCACCTGCTGATCTTCGCCGGGCGCGGTTCCAAGGAAAAGAACCTGCCGGTCCTGCTCGACTGCATGAAACACCTGGGTCGTCGCTATCACCTGCTGTTGGTGGGTTCGTCGATGCCGGCCGTGGTGCCGGACAACGTCACGGTAGTCGATGAGTTCTGCCCGGCGGCGCAGGTCGCGCGGTTGATGGCCAGTGCCGACGCGCTGCTGCATGCCGGTGACCAGGAAACCTTCGGGCTGGTGATTCTCGAAGCCATGGCCAGTGGCATTCCGGTGGTGGCCGTGGCGGCCGGGGCTTTTCAGGAAATCGTGACCAACCAATGCGGCCTGCTCTGCGCGCCGAACGATCCCTTGGCAATGGCCAACGCCGTGCGCGAGCTGTTCAGTTCGGGCAGCGCCGTTTTGGGCCAGCAGGCCCGAAGCCATGTGGAGCAGCATTACGCCTGGGACACGGTGGTCAACAGCTTGTTGGGGCACTATCACGCCGTGCTCGGCAGCCAATGGCCGCTGGCCGTCAATGGTTGAGCCTATGAACGCCCCCGGCCTGCTTCTGGTGCTGCACGACGTCGCGCCGCAAACTTGGGGCGATTACCAACCCTTTGTGGAAGCCGTCGACGCCATGGGCAACGTTCCGATGACCTGGCTGGTGGTGCCCGACTTCCATAAACACAATGACCTGCAAGCCCACCCCGGATTTCGATGTTTGCTGAGCAGCCGTGTCACTCGAGGGGACGAACTGGCACTGCATGGCTATTTTCATTGCGATGAAGAAACGCCTCCCGGCAATCCCCGAGACTGGTTCATGCGCCGGATCTACACCCACGAAGGCGAGTTTTACAGCCTGTCTCGGGACGCGGCCCTCGCCCGCCTTCGCGCCGGGATTGAAATGTTCCACCGTTACAACTGGCCGCTAGAGGGCTTCGTCGCCCCCGCCTGGTTGATGAGCGAAGGCACTCGCCAGGCCCTGCGCCAGCTACCTGTGAGCTATACCAGTGGCCCACAGCATTTATATCGTCTGCCAGACTTCACCGCGATCGATGCCCCGGGCCTGGTCTGGAGTGCGCGCAGCGCCTGGCGCCGGGGGTTGTCGAAGCTCGTCAGCGACCAGCTCGAACAACACTGGCGACACGCACCGGTGATTCGTCTCGGTCTGCACCCGGTTGACATGCGCCATGAATTCTCGCGCACTTACTGGCTCAATACCCTGAAACGCTTGCTTGAGGAGGGCCGCATTCCCATGACCAAATCCCATTGGCTGACGCTGCAAAACGACCGTGTCGGTCGCGCCGCATGAGTCGGGGGATTCTGCTGCTCGTCGCACTGCTCGCTGCGGTGCTCATTCCGTCGCTGTTGGGCGGTAGCGAAACCTGGTATCGCCTGCAAAGTTTTCCGCTGAACTGGTTGCTGATCATGTTCGGCATGATCCTGCTGTGCTGGGTGCTGAACACGCTGCGCTTGCGCCTGCTGTTGGGTGATCAGTGCGACAAGGTGAGTCGGCTCAAAAGCCTCGGGGTGGTAATGGCCGCTGAATTCGCCTACTGCGCCACTCCCGGCGGCAGCGGCGGACCACTGACCATCATGGCGCTGCTGGCGCGCAACGGCGTGCGTCCGGCAAGGGGCAGCGCCGTATTTGCCATGGATCAACTGAGCGATCTGCTGTTTTTTCTCTGCGCACTGAGCGGGATTCTGATCTATGCCCTGTTCCAGCATCTCAGCGAGCGCTTGGAGTGGTTGCTGACGATCAGTGCCATTTCAATGTTCGGTGGATTGCTCAGTTGCGTGGTGGTGGCCCGTTACCACCGTTTGCTGATTCGCCTGAGCGGTCGATTGCTCGCCCGGCTGAATGTCAAAGTGACCACGCGCCTACGCTGGGCGCGAAAACTCCTGCACTTCCTGGCGGCGTTTACGGACACGCTGAAGTTGCCCTTCCAGACGTTGATCACGGTGTTTGCCTTGACCTGCCTGCATTGGCTTTTGCGTTATAGCGTGTTGTATCTGGCACTGCGGGGGCTCGGCGCGGACTTGCAGTGGGCCTGGAGTTTTCTGATTCAGATGCTTTCGCTGAGTGCGGGGCAGTTCAGCCTGTTGCCGGGCGGTGCCGGAGCGGCGGAATTGACCTCGGCGGCGTTGTTGGCGCCCATGGTGGGGAAATCGACTGCAGCGGCGGCGATTCTGATTTGGCGGGCGGTGACTTATTACTTCTATTTGGTAGTCGGTGGGCCGGTGTTTTTGTTGATGCTTGGGCGGCCGTTGTTGAAGAAGTTGATGAAGTTCAAGCAGGCTTAGGGGTTAGGGCGCCTGGTCTTGCTAGGGCTGAGGTTTTTTATCGTGTACATATCCATTCCTTCGGTAACGGCGGCTGGCGGTTTCGCTTTACAGCGAGTCACTTTCGAAAAGCGCGAAAGTAACCAAAGCGCTTTTACCCCGCCATTCGGTGCCTCGCCCAGGCTCGGCATGCCGTAACGAAGGCATTGCTCCGGGGGCCCGCCGCCATCGGCCATCCATGGCCGGGGGCGGCTACCGCGGCATCCCTGCCGCGGTGCCCCCTGCGCAACGCCTGCGTTCGGCCTCTGGGAAAGGGGCGGCAGATCTGAAGCCGAAGCAAAGCAAAGCAACGGCAACGGCAAGATCGACAGCTTCGCGAGCAAGCCCGCTCCCACAGGGGAACGCGTGCGCTTGAAAGATCAGGCCGGCCGGTAGGCCGCCTCGCTTTTGCGGTGCACGCCCCCTCGAGAGGCAGAGTGGAGGTTCTGCGCAGTGGGCAACCCGGCATGGATGCCGGGTTAGCCGCCCCCGGCCATGGATGGCCGATGGCGGCGGGCCCACGGAGCAGGACCGGAGCGAGGGCACCCTGAGCCTAGGCGAAGGGCCGAACGAAAGGGGCAAAAGCCCTTGGTTACTTGGGGCTCTTCCAAGTGACTCGCTGTAAAAGCGAAACCGCCAGCAGCCGCTACCGCAGCAACGGATATGTACACGATCAAAGGATATGTACACGATCAAAAAAAACCGCCATCACCGAAGCAACGGATATGTACACAATCAAAGAGTCGCGGAACCAGAACCCGGGAAAATATCGCCAGACTTCACGTCTTCTTCACCGGTAACCCACCCCCCGCAAGTACAAGGTCAGGCTCGGGATGCAACGCATCCCACAACTCCTGCGCCCCAGGAAACTCCGTACCATCTTCAGTGCTCAAGTCATCCGGATCAAAGCGACTCAAACACCCCTCGCCTAACGTGGCAGGTGCCCTGGAAGTCGCTTTGTCGAGTGGATCGGCCATGGTCATGTCCTCAATGCAGAAACGGCGAAGGGCCTGAAGCGATTGAACGCCCAGGCCCTTCGAATTTCAACCGTGCTGTATCTCCGTCAGAACACAACAGTCTTGTTGCCATGCACCAACACCCGATCTTCCAGGTGATAACGCAGACCACGGGCCAGTACCATCTTCTCGACGTCGCGGCCGAAGCGTACCATGTCTTCGATGCTGTCACTGTGGCTGACGCGCACAACGTCCTGCTCGATGATCGGGCCGGCGTCCAGCTCTTCGGTCACGTAGTGGCAAGTAGCGCCGATCAACTTCACGCCACGCAAGGATGCCTGGTGATAGGGCTTGGCACCGACAAACGACGGCAGGAAGCTGTGGTGAATGTTGATGACCTTGTGGGCATATTCGCTGCACAACTCGGGCGGCAGGATTTGCATGTAACGAGCAAGTACCACCACTTCGGCATCGTGCTGTTTGACCAGGCGCGAGACTTCGGCAAAGGCAGGTTGTTTGTCCTGCGGATTGACCGGTACGTGGTAGAACGGAATGCCGTGCCACTCGACCATGCTGCGCAAGTCGTCATGGTTGGAAATCACGCAAGAAATTTCGCAGTCCAGTTCATCGCTGTGCCAGCGATGCAGCAAATCTGCCAGGCAATGGGACTCACGACTGGCCATCAGCACCACGCGCTTCTTCTGCTCGGTATCGGTGATGCGCCAGTCCATCGAGAACTCTTCGGCAATCGGTGCAAACGCTTCGCGGAATGCTTCTATACCGAAAGGCAGCGAATCGGCACGAATTTCGTGACGCATGAAGAACCAGCCACTGAGGTTGTCCGAGTGATGGCTCGCTTCAGTGATCCAGCCGTTATGTGACGCCAGAAAGTTACTGACTTTAGCAACGATGCCGACGCGGTCCGGGCAAGCAATCACCAGCCGAAAAGTGCGCATGAGGGGGAAACTCCAGAACTTCGCAAAGGCCGTCATTCTAGCGATTGCGCAGCAAAACTGCAGTATTGATGACAGCCTGCCTTGCACGAAGGTCGACAGCACAGGTTCTGGTGGCGTTCATTGCCCGCGCGATGGTGCTCTTTCAGCCAATCTTCAAGAGCTCAATTGTGATTATCTGTGATCATTGCATGACACTATTTAACTGCACCTGCAATTTGCGCCCTATTCACCGCAACTAAATTAAATAAAACACCGGTTAATGTTTACTTGATGAAACAGCCTGACTATTATTGCCGCACTGTCACCTGCCATCCAGCGCCCAACATAAGGTAGTCCTCATGTCCTTGATCAACGAATATCGTGCCACCGAAGAAGCTATCAAAGAGCTGCAAGCTCGTTTGAAGAACCTGTCCCAAGACGACAAACTGCAAACCGAGCTGGAATTCGAAGGCAAACTGCGCACCCTGATGGGCGAATACTCCAAGTCCCTGCGTGACATCATCGCACTGTTGGATCCAGAGTCTAAAACCAAGGCTCCACGTGGCGGCGCAGTAAAAACTACCGGCACCAAGCGTGCTCGCAAAGTTAAACAATACAAAAACCCGCACAACGGTGAAGTCATCGAAACCAAAGGTGGCAACCACAAGACTCTGAAAGAGTGGAAAGCCAAGTGGGGCGGTGACGTGGTTGAAGGTTGGGCAACTCTGCTGGGCTAAGCCCCAGAGTTTGTCAAAGACTCATCCGCGACAAAAAATAACGCCAGCTGATGCTGGCGTTTTTTTATGCCCGGAATTCACTCCAGGTATTTTCGTTTTCAAAGATTTAAACGTTTGCGTAGTCCCTGAACATAATCGTGCCATTCATCCAGCACCTCCCGCTGAAACGATGTAGCAGCAATCGCCAATTGAGCGGCGGCATCTACAAAAGTTTCCAGCGTATTTGGTGCCCCCCACTGAGGATCTGACAAACGTTGCTGACAGAATATTCGCCAGCGCTCTTGCTCTTCGAAATTCAACGTATCGGGGAAGTTGCGTGCGCGATATCGAAACAATAATTCTGGCAAACGTTCGTCATCGAAAGGCCATTGCTCTTGTGCTAATTGCGCAGGGTCGGCCGCCCTGACTTGCTCACATAGACGTCGATCCCGGTCACCGATAAAACCATCGTATAACTGTTGCTCCGGGTCCTGGCTCGGGGAGAAAGCCTCGCTGGCATAAATCGCCTGTACTTTATCGCGCCAGACTTTCTGTGCGTCACTTAGCCGCAGCGTGCGCTCCTGATAAAGCGCCATATCCAGCCCCAGGCGTTGCTGATCTTCAGCACGGAGCACCGACAACGGCGCCACCACCGGGCATTTATTGATGTGGATAAGCTTGAGCGGCACCGGCAACTCGCCATCGGCCAGGTCATCCCGGCGGGTATACAACCGTTGGCGCAGGGTTTCGGCATCCAGATCGAGCAGGCCCTGTGGATCGAGGTGCAGGTCACACACAATCAAGGCGTTCTTGTTACGCGGGTGCCAAGCCAAGGGCAGCACTACGCCGATATAGCTGCGCGCCGCCGAAAACCGTCCGGAAACATGCACCATCGGCTGCAACAGCCGAATCTGATCCATCACCTTCTGTTTGCCACGCAACTGAAACAGCCAGTCATACAGTTTCGGCTGCTTTTCCCGAATCAGACGGGCCAGGGCAATGGTGGCGCGAACGTCAGACAGTGCTTCGTGGGCATTTCCGTGATCAATGCCATTGGCGGCGGTCAGGCGTTCGAGCTTGAGCGTCACTCGCCCCTCTTCGTCCGTCGGCCAAACGATGCCATCGGGACGCAACGCGTACGCCGCACGCACCACATCGATCAGGTCCCAGCGGCTGTTGCCGCCCTGCCACTCACGTGCGTAGGGGTCGAAAAAGTTGCGGTACAGGCTGTAACGGGTCATCTCGTCGTCGAAACGCAAGGTGTTGTAACCCGCGCCACAAGTACCCGGCGCAGCCAGTTGGGCATGCACTCGGGTCATGAAGTCGGCTTCGCTCAAGCCTTGTTCGGCCAGTTGGCGGGGCGTAATGCCGGTGATCGCGCAGGCCGCCGGATGCGGCAGGATGTCGTCACTGGGCTGGCAGTAAAGATTGACCGGCTCGTCTATTTCATTGAGATCGAAGTCAGTGCGAAGCCCCGCCATTTGCAGCGGGCGGTCGCAACGGGGGTTGATGCCAGTGGTTTCATAGTCGTACCAGAAGATGGAGGTCACGGGCGATTCCTGAACTGAAGATCGGCAAAGTCTAGGCGTTCACATCCCGCCCCGGCCAGTAATCTGTCATTCAATCACCTCTGGCCAGCCAACGTGCACTACATAGTTATGTCGTTTTCCCCCGAGAGACTGCTAGCATCGACGGACAGACATTCCCGATCAGGCCACATCATCAGGTAGCCCATGCTCGAGACCACAGCACAGCCAAGGAAAGCGACGCTGTCCCCGCCACTGGATACGCGGTATCAGGTTGAAACGCCCGAAGGCATCGACTTGCCACTGCGTCCTGCCGGGTTGATGGTTCGTGCGCTGGCGTTCTCCATTGACCTGGGGCTGCGAGGGTTGATCCTCGGCCTGCTATTTATTGTCCTGGCGTTTCTGGGACAACTCGGTGCCGGGCTCGGCTCGATTCTGCTGTTCGTGGTGAGCTGGTGGTACATGGTGCTGTTCGAGGTGCTCAACCAGGGCCGCTCGCCGGGTAAGCAGTGGATGGGCTTGCGGGTGGTGCAGGACGATGGCACGCCGATCGGCTGGTCCGCTTCGCTGCTGCGCAACCTGCTGCGTTTTGTCGACATGCTGCCGTTTGGTTATTTCCTCGGGGCCATCAGTTGCCTGCAACATCCCAACTTCAAGCGCCTCGGCGACCTGGCCGCCGGCACGCTGGTGGTTTACCGCGAAAAGCCACTCACCCGACCGCAGTTGCCCGACGCCGAGCCTCGACGCGCGGCGTTTACCCTGACATTGACCGAGCAGCGGGCCATCCTCGGCTTTGCCGAACGTCAGGGTGAACTCTCCCAGGCGCGCGTCAGCGAACTGGCGTCCATTCTCGCCCAACCGTTGCAAGTTGCCGCGCCACGGACGGTGGCCGAACTCAACGGCATCGCCCGCGGCTTGTTGGGCCCGGCATGAAGCAAAGCCTTTTCGAAAGTCGCCACAAGGCCGATTGGGCGCAATTTGCCCTCACCCTTGATCAGTTGGAACAGAACAAGTCGGCCTCACGTGTCGACAGTTTTCCAAAGGATTATCGACGTCTCTGCCAACACCTGGCGCTGGCTCAGGAACGTGGTTACAGCAGTTTTCTGATCGACTCATTACAGCAACAAGTCCTGCGCGGACATCAACAGCTTTACCGGCATCGCAGTCGACTGGGGGCAAACGTGCTGGCGTTCATCCTCGCCGGTTTTCCGCGCCTGGTGCGCGAACAGTGGCGTTACGTGCTCGCCTCCGGCCTGATCTTTTTTGGCAGCCTGATCGGCATTGCTTTGCTGGTGTACCTCTTCCCGGAACTGGTCTACAACCTGATCCCCGCCGAACAGGTCAGCGAGATGCAAAGCATGTACGACCCGGAAGCCGGTCACCTGGGGCGCTCGGCGGAACGGGCGGCCAGTGAAGACTGGGTGATGTTCGGTTACTACATCATGCACAACATCGGCATTGCCTTTCAGACCTTCGCCAGTGGTTTGCTGTTTGGCCTGGGCAGCGCGTTTTTCCTCTTCTACAACGGTTTGATCATCGGCGCGGTGGCCGGGCACCTGACGCACATTGGCTACGGGCAAACCTTCTGGTCGTTCGTGATCGGCCACGGCGCCTTCGAACTGAGCGCCATCTGCCTGGCGGGTGCGGCGGGCCTGCAACTGGGCTGGTCCTTGATCGCGCCGGGCCGGTTGACCCGTGCTGAAGCCTTGCAACGTGCGGCGCGCAAAAGTGTGCTGCTGATCTGCGGAGTCATGGTGTTTCTGTTGATTGCGGCGTTTATCGAAGCCTACTGGTCGTCGATGACCGCGCCCGCGCCCATGATCAAATACCTGGTGGGGGCGCTGCTCTGGTTGTTGGTGGCCGCATATCTGCTGTTTGCCGGACGGAACCGCCATGCGCCTGAGTGATGCCAGCGTCGTGATCCGCCCACGCACAACCTGGGAAGCCATGGACCTGGGGGTGCTGCTGAGTCAACGGCACCGACGCCTGCTGATGACCAGTTGGGCCATCGTCACCTTGCCGATTTTCGCCCTGCTCAGCTGGGGGCTCTGGGACTCGCCTTCCCTCGCCGTGTTCATCTTCTGGTGGCTGAAGCCGGCCTACGAACGGCTGCCGCTGTACATCTTGTCCAAAGCCATGTTCGGTGAAACGCCCACTTTGAAGGAAGCCTTGTGCCAATGGCCGCAACTGCTCAAACCGCAACTGCTGGCGAGCCTGACCTGGCGACGCCTGAGCCTGAGCCGCAGTTTCCTGATGCCGGTGGTGCAGCTCGAAGGCCTGGATGGTCAGGCACGGCAACAGCGGTTGCAGGTGCTGTTGCAGCGTAATGCCGGTGCTGCGCGGTGGCTGACGATCATTGGCGTACATCTGGAAACCGCGTTGTGGATCGGCCTGATGGTGCTGTTCTACATGTTCTTGCCGCAACAGGTCGAAGTCGACTGGAGCTGGCAGACCCTGTTGACCGCTGCCACACAGGACTGGCGTTGGCTGGAACACCTGACCAATGCCTTTTACGCACTGGTGTTGGTGATTTGGGAACCTATCTACGTGGCCTGCGGCTTCAGCCTGTATCTGAACCGGCGCACGGTGCTGGAGGCCTGGGACATCGAACTGGTGTTTCGCCGCATGCGCCAACGGCTGAGCACGACAGCCGTCACCCTGCTGCTCGCGGCCTGTGTGCTGATGTCGACGCCGCACAGCGTCTGGGCTGCCGAGCCGGTTGTTACGCCAGACACTCCGCGGCTGCTGGACCAGCCGCTGACCAGTCAGGCGTCGCGGGACAGTATCAAGGCGATACTCGATCAGCCGCCGTTCAAGAACACGGAAACCGTCACGCGTTATCGTTTTGGCAAGGACACGCCGACCGCCGAAACACAGCACGACGACGAAACACCTCAATGGCTCAAAGCGCTGGTAAAGCTGTTGGACAGCCAACGTTTCGGCACATTGGCCGCCCTGCTTGAAGTCATGCTGTGGGGTGCGTTGATCGCCGCCATCGGTTTAGTGATCTGGCGTTACCGTGACTGGTTGCAAGCCTTCGTCAGTCAGCGACCGGCCCTCAACAGTAAACTCGAACGACCGCCACCACAGCAGGCGTTTCGCCTGGACCTCAATCGCGAAACCCTGCCCGCCGACATTGCCGCCAGCGCCGAAAGCCTCTGGCAGTCCAACCCGCGCGAGGCGCTCGGGCTGCTCTATCGCGCCCTGCTCAGCCACCTGCTGCACGACTTCAACATTGCGCTCAAAGCCGCCGATACCGAAGGCCAGGTGCTGGAGCGCGTCGAGCAACTGCAACAACCCGCCTTGTTGGCCTTCAGCAAAATCCTGACCAGGCATTGGCAGAACATGGCCTACGGGCATCACTTGCCACCCGCGCATCTGCAACAGGAACTGTGTGACGGCTGGCGTGCCTTGTTCGGTTCGGGAGCCTCGCGTTGAACCGGCGGGGATGGCTGACGGCAGGCGCGGTCATCGCCGTGCTGGTGAGTGCGCTGAGCGTTTATCTTTACTTGAACGTGACACCCTATCCGGCAGAAATCGATCACGGCCCCTCGCCCGAAGCCCTGGCCAATCCGTATCTGGCCGCAGAGCATTTCCTGCGTAAACAGGGACTGGCCGTCAGCCATGCCAACAGCCTCGACATCCTGCCCTCCCTGGAGCCGCATCAACGCAGCCTGTTGTTGCTCGGGGACCGCTACAACATGACCCCGCGCCAGATTGATCAAGTGATGAACTGGACCCGCGCCGGCGGGCGTTTGATGTTCGTCGCCCAATCGCTGTGGGATGAAAAGACCGGCCAGAGCAATGACCTGCTGCTCGACCGGGTGCAGTTGCGCCAGTCACTGAGCAAAAACCTCAAAGACCCGCCGCCCGACATTCTCGACGACCCCTACCCCAAACTGACCAAGCTGTACCTGGAAGACGAAAACGCGCCGGCCTACGCCAGCTTCGATACCGCGTTCCATCTCGACGATCCGAAAAACCTCGCCCAGGCCTGGGCCAACAGTGGCAAAGCCACGCACATGATGCAGCTCAATCACGGGCTCGGTTCGATCATCGTGGTCACCGACGCTGATCTGTGGAAAACCCCAGCTATCGACCAATACGACAATGCCTGGCTGCTCTGGTACCTGACCGCCGATACCAACGTGACCCTACTGTTCAACACCGAGCACGACAGTCTGCTGACGCTGCTGCTTCGCTATTTCCCCCAGGCGTTGGTTGCCCTTGTCGCCCTGATCGGCCTGGGTGCCTGGCACGTTGGCGTGCGCGAGGGTCCGCTGGTGGAACCGGCCCCGAAAGCCCGTCGACAACTTCAGGAACACCTGCGCGCCAGCGCCGATTTCATGTTGCGCCGCAACGGTCAAAGCAGCCTGCTGCGCGCCTTGCAGCAAGACATTCTGCGGCGCGTGCGGCGGCGTCATCCCGGTTTCGAACAACTCGGCGTTGCCGAACAATGGCTGGTGCTTGCGCGACTGACCGGCCAACCCACACGCGCTATCAGCCAGGCCATGAGCCCGCGACCGAAGCAACGGCTTTCCAGCGTTGAATTCAGCCGTCTGGTCGCCCACCTGCAAACCTTGAGGAACGCCTTATGATCCGGCGCCTTGCAAGCGTTAGACATCCACTATATTAGAAACAGCCACTTACAAGCTCTCATAGCTAGTGCCTATCGGGACTACTGCCTGGTGGCGTGCGAGCTGGCACCGAACACCACTCGCCAGCGCCTGCAGTACATCTGCAAATTCTACGAGTTCGCGCTGAAGGAGGGGTGGGTTAAGCGCCTGCCTTTCGCCTACGAAGAGCGCATCGTGAGGTGCGAAACAGGTTTCCTTGTCGATGCCAGTGGCGGCAAGGCCATGGCAAACGATGTGATGCCGCGTAGTCACAAGGCCCTGCCCAAGTTCCTGAGCATGGCCGAGATCAAAGGTCTCTTGGCCGCAACGGAGAATCCCCATCAACGGATGATGATGCGTCTGGCCCTGCATACAGGTCTGTGTCGCGAGGAAATCGCCGCCATCCCGCTAGCCTATGTTTTTGACCCGGACAAGGCTCAACGAACCGAACGCAACCTCCGCATTCGGCTCGATCCGTTCGACGGCAGCGGCATGGTGACTAAGGGCAGCAAGCCGCGAGATATTTACGTCAGCCGCCAGTTCATGGCCGAACTCTATCGCTATGTGACGAAGCTACGCGGCGAGCGCGCCTCTCTGAGCAAGATCCTGCAAAAGGCGCTGTTCCTAAACCAGTCCGGGGAACCTTATGGCGACGACAGCAAGAGCCTCAACCGGATTATCAGCGAGACTGGCCCCCACGCCTCGGGCGGGACCTGTCTCGACTTGAGTGCCGTTTCCAACCGAGGGGATCAACAACGTCCCACACAAGTAGCTATCGGCCAAAAGCAGTCATTTACTAACCGCATGACGAGGCAATGCAATCGAAATCAAAGCTGCAAACAGCACGAATGTACTCGATATCCATAAGCACGCGCCCAGACCATACACCTGATAAACCCAGCCGGAGAGCACTGTGCCGATCAGTCGCCCCATGGCGTTCGACATGTAATAAAAACCCACATCCAGCGACACGCCGTCTTCCTTGGCGTAGGACACAATCAAATAGCTGTGCAACGACGAATTCACCGCGAACAGCACGCCAAAAACCATCAGCCCCCCCAACAACACCACCTGTTGCGACAGTCCGGTGTTCAGCCCGAGAGCAATTGCCGCCGGCAGACCCGCCAGTGCAAGTGCCCAAAGAAATGCCGCACGACCATCCGGTACGTGCCCACGTTTCTTGCCGGTGATTCGCGGTGCGAACGATTGCACGATGCCATAGCCGATCACCCAGGCTGCGAGGAATCCACCGACCCTCCAGAAGTCCCAGCCGAACACGCTGCTCAGGTATACCGGCAAGGCCACTACAAACCAGACATCGCGGGCGCCGAACAGGAACATTCGGGCCGCTGAGAGGATATTGATCGCCCGGCTCTTGGACAGGATGTCGCGAAATTTGGGCTTGGCTTTGGCTTTGCCCAGGTCCTTCTTCAACAGGATCAAGCTGCTGATCCAGATCAGCGCCAGGACACCCGCCATGGCCAGCAAGGCGCCTTTGAAGCCGATGAGTGCCAGCAAGGCTCCACCAAGAAAGAAGCCAACACCCTTGAGTGCGTTCTTCGAGCCAGTGAGGATCGCTACCCACTTGTAGAGCTTGCCCTGTTGCCCATCCGGAACCAGAAGCTTGATGGAGCTTTTGGCACTCATCTTGTTCAGGTCTTTGGCAATCCCCGACAGCGCCTGAGCACCCATCACCAACGGGATGGTTAGCCAAGCCACAGGAACGGTCAGCATCAGCAGCGCCGCGACCTGGATGCCCAGCCCGATGTTCATGGTTCGGTTCAGCCCCAGCCGGGCGCCGAGATAGCCACCCACCAGGTTGGTGATCACGCCAAAGAGTTCGTAGAACAGAAACAACGCCGCGATTTGCAGTGGGCTGTAGCCCAACGCGTGAAAGTGCAGCACCACCAACATGCGCAAAGCGCCGTCGGTGAGGGTGAAGGCCCAGTAGTTGCCCGTGACGAGCAGGTACTGCCGCACTTGCGGAGCGAGGGCTGACAACGCTTTCATGACCGCTCCTTAGACTGCCAGACCGACCATTCTGGCCAGTTCGACTGTGCGGTTGGCGTAACCCCATTCATTGTCGTACCAGGCATAGAGTTTGACCTGGGTGCCGTTGATGACCATGGTCGACAGCGCGTCGATGATCGATGAGCGCGGATCGGTTCGATAGTCGATGGACACCAATGGACGCTCCTCGAAACCGAGAATGTCTTTCAGCTCGTTCTCGGCAGCGTCCTTGAGGAATTGATTCACCTCTTCGACAGTTGTGGCTCGCTCAACCTCGAAGACACAGTCAGTCAGCGACGCGTTGGCCAGCGGTACGCGTACGGCGTGACCATTCAGGCGTCCGCGCAGCTCTGGGAAGATTTCCGCAATCGCGGTGGCCGAGCCGGTGCTGGTCGGAATCAAACTCATCCCGGATGCACGCGCACGACGCAGATCCTTGTGTGGCTGATCGAGGATGCTTTGGGTATTGGTCAGGTCATGGATGGTGGTGATCGAACCGTGGCGAATGCCCAGCTTTTCGTGGATCACTTTGACTACTGGAGCGAGGCAATTGGTGGTGCATGACGCCGCCGTGACGATGCGATGTTCCGCCGCATTGAACAGCTGATGATTGACGCCCATGACGATGTTGAGCGCGCCTTTTTCCTTCACGGGGGCGCTGACCACTACGCGCTTCACGCCTTGGTCGAGGTAAGCCTGAAGCACCGCGACGGTCTTCATCTTGCCGCTGGCTTCAATCACCAGATCGCAGCCCGACCAATCAGTGTCGGCAATCGCCTTGTTGGCCGTTACCTTGATGCGTTTGCCGTCGATGACGATGCTGTCACCCTCGGAGTCGGCCTGGTAATTCCAACGGCCATGCACGGAGTCGAAGTTCAGCAGGTGCGCATGGGTCGCCGCGTCACCCGCCGGATCGTTGATCTGCACGAATTCGAATTCTGGCCAGTTCCAGGCGGCTCGCAGCGCGAGGCGACCAATCCGTCCAAAACCATTGATGCCAACTTTGATAGTCATGTTGTTGTGCTCTGTATCTGCTGTCAGTGGGAGTTCGACTGGGTGTCGAACTTGCCGATGTATTCAATGTGGGCAGGATGCTGAATGGCAATGGTTTTCCCATCGGTCAGCAGTTGCTGGAGTCGCGGATGATGCTGTTCCCAGGCGGCTTTAAATGCTTCGCCAGGCACTTGATCATCTTCGACGGGCAGGTGAAACCACTCGATGCCAAGCATTTGGCACTTTTCGGGCAGCAGGTCGATTTCGTTCTGGAGCAACTCCTCGGTTGGCATCAGCGTCAGCAACGCCGAGGTCCCCGCATCCTTGAGGGTTTGCAACGCCTCGAAAGGTCGGGTGCCCTTCGTGCCTGGGCACGGAGTGAAGATTAATTGGCCATTGAACTGTGCCAGGGGCAGTACGGAATATGGGTGTTGTTGCACAGTGAAAATTCCTCAGATGGAGCGCTGATTGACACGGCTCATGAGTTCTTCCGCCGACTCCTTGCGCTCGGAATAACGATCCACCAGATAGTCTTGACGGTCGCGAAGCAGCAGCGTGAATTTCACCAACTCTTCCATCACATCCACGACACGGTCGTAGAACGGAGAGGGCTTCATCCGGCCGTTGTCGTCGAATTCCATATAGGCCTTCGGCACAGAGGATTGGTTGGGGATGGTGAACATGCGCATCCAACGTCCCAGCACTCGTAGCTGATTGACCACGTTGAACGACTGCGAGCCACCGCACACCTGCATGACGGCGAGGGTTTTGCCCTGGGTCGGGCGCACTGCGCCCATGGCCAGCGGCACCCAGTCGATCTGCGCTTTGAACACTGCGCTCATGGAGCCGTGACGTTCTGGAGAGCACCAGACCTGCCCCTCGGACCACAGCATCAGCTCGCGCAGTTCCTTCACACGGGGATGATCGTCGGGGGCGTCATCTGGCAGCGGCAAGCCTGAAGGATTGAAAATCCGCGCCTCGGCGCCGAAGTGCTCCAGCAGTCGAGCAGCCTCCTCGACCATCAGGCGACTGAAGGAGCGCCCACGGATTGATCCGTACAGCAGCAAAATTCGCGGTTTATGAATGGAGGTCTTTTCGATACCGAGTTTGTCTGTCGATGGGAGATCAACCAGTTCGGTATCGAGTTGGGGGATATGGTCATCAAACATAGTCTTTGTCCTGCGCAATAGCGCTCTTGGATTCATCGAACCAGCGGCGCTTCAACCAGAGGGCCACACCGACCAGGGAAATCAGTACCGGTACTTCCACCAGCGGACCAATCACCGTGGCAAAGGCGACCGGAGAAGCCAGGCCAAATGTGGCAATGGCCACGGCAATCGCCAGTTCGAAGTTGTTGCTTGCGGCGGTGAAAGCCAATGCGGTGGTGCGCGGGTAGTCAGCCTTGAGCAGCTTGCCCATCCAGAAGCTGATGAAAAACATCACCACGAAATAGATCGTCAGAGGGATCGCGATGCGCAATACATCGAATGGCAATTGCAGCACCACGTCACCCTTGAGGCTGAACATGGCCACGATGGTCAACAACAGCGCCACCAGCGTCAGCGGGCTGATCTTCGGAATGAAGCGTTCTTGGAACCAAGTTTCGCCTTTACGGGCGATGAGAATCTTGCGGGTCAGGAAGCCCGCCAGGAATGGCACACCCAGGTAGATCAGGACGGACTCGGCAATGCTGACAAAGCTGGTCTGAATCACACTGCCTTCTAACCCAAACAGCGGCGGCAGCAGACCAAGGAAGACCCAGGCATACACACTGAAAAACAGGATTTGGAAGATGCTGTTGAACGCCACCAGCCCGGCGACGTACTGATTGTTGCCACCTGCGATCTGATTCCAGACCAGCACCATCGCGATGCAACGAGCCAAGCCGATCAGGATCAGGCCCGTCATGTATTCCGGCTGGTCCCGCAAGAAGATGATCGCTAGTGCGAACATCAACACCGGGCCGATGACCCAGTTCTGAACCAAAGACAAAACAAGAATGCGCTTGTCCTTGAAGACTTCCGGCAGTTCCTCATAACGAACCTTGGCCAGAGGCGGATACATCATCACGATTAAGCCGATAGCGATGGGGACGTTGGTTGTGCCCACAGAAAGACTGTTGAGCCACTGCGGCCAGCCTTCGAACAGACTCCCCAGACCGGTGCCCAGGGCCATGGCGAGAAAAATCCACAGCGTCAGGTAACGGTCTAGAAAGGAAAGGCGGCTTTTACTCATGGTCATTGCTCCTGTGGTTACAGCGTGCCAATCAGGGCCAGCTCTGCCTTGAGCTGTTGGGCACTCAGTTGCGAAAGCGGTAAAGCCAGGAAGGCTTCAATACGGGTTTTGATCTGCTCCAAAGTGGCTTCAAAAGCCGCCTCGATCTCTTCTTGAGTTCCGTGGTAATCCGAAGGGTCAGCCAGCCCCCAGTGGGCCTTGGTGGCCGGCCCGAAAAATACCGGACAGGCCTCACCGGCAGCCTTGTCGCACACAGTGATGACGAAATCAGGTGCCAAGTTCACGTGGACATCGCTGGACTTACTGAACAGCCCGAGCGTCGACATACCCGCGTTTTCCAGAGTCTTGAGACTCAGCGGATGCACTTCACCTTTGGGCTGACTGCCCGCGCTGTAGGCTTTCATGCCTTCCGGTGCCAAGTGATTGAAGACCGCTTCACAGAGAATGCTGCGACAGCTATTGGCAGTGCAGAGGAACAGGATTTTCATCGAGCGATCTCGTAGTCGAAGGCGGAATCAGGCGATTTTGCTTTCACAGCACACGGCTGCCCGTTCAGGACGGTCACCCATTTCATCAAGGCGTTTGGCATCAGGGCTCAACCAATGCTTGTTGCTTTCCAGCACGGTGGTCAGCACTTGATGAACCCAATCTGGGAGATTTGGGTGCAGTCGGTAATACACCCATTGGCCTTGCCGACGGTCCGACAACAAGCCGCAAGTACGCAGTTGCGCCAGGTGCCTGGAGATTTTTGGCTGACTTTCATTCAACGCGCAGGTCAGCTCGCAAACACAAAGCTCTCCTTCACGAGTGATGAGCATCATCGTGCGCACCCGAGTGTCGTCAGCCAGGCATTTGAAAACAGTGGTCGGTGTCAGATGGTCAGCCATATCGTTTTCTCAGTGTTTGTTTTTGACCAAGACGAACATCTTGATGCGCTCATGAATTTCGTGAAGGGTGTGACGGAAGGCGGCGAGTTTGGTGCTGGTGACCGGGTCCTCAAAACTCCAGGCCAGTGCCTCACCCGCGCTTGGTAAAGACAGGCATTCCGCTGCGGCTTTATCACACAAGGTGATGACGTAATCGAAACGCTCACCACGGAACTCGTCTATCGACTTGCTGCGTAATCCTTCGGTGCTCACACCGATGTGTGAAAGCGCCTCAAAGGTGCGTGGATCTACCTGAGTCGGAGGTGTGCCGGCGCTGAACGCCTCCAAATGCTTTGAGTCGGTGGTCATTGTGAAGTCTCAGCTCATATACGGCATAACGAATATATGTTTTCCCGCATATAAGGTAAAGCCCCCGCTTCGAAATAGTTCTGCAGGGTCCTAATTCCTGCCGAAAAGCATCCTATAAAAGCCCTTAATTTCAAGCTGAATAGGTATTCAGTGGGCAGAACGCTTTAGAAATATTTAGAAAATTACATATACGTTTTTTGTAATGTACCTGTCATTCACACAACGATAGCTTCACTCCTGTTCCACCCAACCAGCAGCTTGCATCGGACTTGGCTGCACACATCCTGATATCACCAGCAGAGAACGCCCATAACGGTCGTTCACCAAAGACTGCATTCAACTGTGGATTCAATCGGTCGGATCAACCTCCTCGCGGTGGCGTTTCATCCGGCGCAATGACGTCCAGCATCACGCCCGTGCGCGCCACCACCCGGACCTGTTGGCCCAGGTGCAGGGGCGAGCGGCTCTGAACTTGCCATTTTTCGCCCTGCAGTTGCACCCAGCCGCTCATCGGCAGACCCGGCAGCAACCCCGTCACCGTGACCAGGCTGCCGACCAAGCCCGCATCGCCGCTGACCAGGGCACGGCGTCGGGCCTTGAGCGCCATGCCAACCAGAGTCATCAGCAACAGGGCGCTGATCAGTGCCATGCCGATGATCAGCGCCAACGGGATGCCGAAGCCCGGTACATCGGTGTCCATCAAAATCACTGCGCCGACTACAAAAGCAACCACCCCACCGAAGCCGATTACACCGAAACTCGGTAGAAACGCCTCGGCGATCATGAAGGCGAGTCCCAGCAGAATCAGTCCGACCCCGGCGTAATTCACGGGCAAAAGTTGCAGGGCATACAGCCCCAGCAACAGGCAGATACCACCGAGCACTCCACCGACGCCCGACCCTGGGTTCATGAATTCGAATATCAACCCATAGACCCCGAACATGATCAGCAGCAATGCCACGCTGGGGTTAGTGATCACCGCCAGCAGTTGTGTGCGCCAATCAGGTGCATGATCGAGAAGTGCAACCCCGGCGGTACTCAGCTTCAACGTCTGACCCGCGACATTCAGGCTCTTACCGTCCAGTTGCTTGAGCAGGTCTGCCACGTCATTGGCTACATAATCGACCACCTTGAGTTTGAGCGCTTCGTCGGCCGACAGGCTGAGCGATTCACGTACCGCTTGTTCGGCCCAGTCGGCGTTACGTCCGCGCAGTTGTGCTAGGCCGCGGATGTAAGCCGCTGCATCGTTGATCTGTTTGCGAGTCAAGGTATCTTGCGGCTCGGGCGGTGAGTTTTTGTCGGTGGCAGGTGCGGCTGGTGGGCGCGGTGGATCTGGCGCGGTCCCGGGCAGGCCGCCGATCTGCACCGGCGTAGCGGCGCCTAGATTGGTGCCCGGGGTCATGGCGGCAATGTTACTGGCATATAGGATATAGGTGCCGGCGCTGGCCGCGCGTGCGCCACTGGGGGCGACGAAACTGGCCACTGGCAGAGGGCTGGCCAGAATCGCCTTGATGATCAAGCGCATCGAAGTGTCCAGCCCGCCGGGGGTGTCGAGCTTGATGACCACCAACTGTGCGCCCTCGGTCTCCGCACGCGTCAGGCCCCGCACCACGTAATCGGCATTGGCCGGGCCAATGGCATCGTTGACCGTCAGGACCACGATGCTGCCCGCAGCCGTCACCGACCCCATCGGCAACCCGACCAGTATCATCAGCAGGAGCAGGCGGCACCACCAGCGACTGTTCATGGGACCCTCCCGGTTGCGGGTTCGGCAGCCTGCAACCTTCACTTAAAGCGTAGTTGAGTCAGTTGTGGAGGTGATGCAGACGCGGCGGTTAATGCAGGGCATGTGCCGAAACTGTTCGCCAAGATCTCGCGTCACCGTACAGCGCCTCTCGGAGGGCAAATGGTGTACCAAAGCAATCTCGGCTCTACGGGCTGTACTGATACGAGTGTTTGTTAGCTTGAAAGTCTTAGCGCCGCCGCTATAGGATGAAAACAGGAGATGGCATTCCTCCTTTAACCGCCTTTGTGCTGATGATGCCTACGTGAACCCTGGACAGGGTGCGTAGGTGTGTCTCCCTGTCCCCCAATTCAGGACAGGATCGTGACTTCCAAGCTCATATCAGCGCCCCCTCGTATCGTGCGGTTATCGACACCTCCTCGGCCATATCAGCCCAGAGGAGACTTACAACCATGCTGAAATCATTTCTAGTCATCGCTGTCGGCGCATCGTTGGGTGCCTGGTTGCGCTGGCTCTTGGGCATGAAGCTCAACGCCCTGTTCCCTACGATTCCCCCTGGGACTGTGGCAGCGAACATGGTGGGAGGCTACATCATTGGCTTGGCCATCGCGTTCTTGGCTGCCTCCCCCTCCCTAAGCCCTGAATGGCGCCTGCTGATCATTACGGGTTTCTGTGGGGGACTTACCACCTTTTCCACTTTTTCCGCCGAAACAGTCGCCCTGATTCAGGAAGGCAGACTTCTGTGGGCACTCGGCTCAATTTCATTGCATGTCTTAGGCTCGTTGACGATGACGGCTGCCGGGCTTCTTTCCTATCAAATGATTGGCACGCGTTGAGGAGATGAGAATGAAAGGTTTTCTGGTGATTTTCTTTACCCAACAGAACCGTCGTTATCAGGGAAAGATGCTCGGCGACTGGATCGTTGATTTGGCCAAAGAAATGGGGCTCCGCGGTGCGACCCTCTCCACAGGCATCCAGGGTTTTGGGCACACCGGGCGGTTGCACTCCAACACCGCACACCGCTAACCCTTAGCGCAATCGCCCCAAGCATTCATATGTAAGAGGGTGTTTCCAGGGGAAATAGCATATTACATGCAAGATTTCTAACTACATTCAGTCATCACCCTCCAAATGGCAGTTTTCTGCCTAGACTTGCTCTTGTCCGCCGTGCACATGCTTTTCAGAGCATGGAATTGTACGAAAAACTAAAACAAGAGGAATCCCCCCCAATGTTCAAACCTATGTGGAAAGCAGTCGCCTGCGCCCTTGCCCTTGGCACCATGAGCACGGCCATGGCTGCAGATCCGGTGATTATAAAATTCTCCCACGTCGTTGCAGAGCAGACTCCCAAAGGCCAGGGCGCCCTGTTGTTCAAGAAATTGGTGGAAGAACGCTTGCCCGGCAAGGTCAAAGTCGAGGTCTACCCCAACTCCTCGTTGTTTGGCGATGGCAAAGAGATGGAGGCCTTACTGCTCGGGGACGTACAGATGATTGCACCGTCGCTGGCCAAGTTCGAGCACTACACCAAGACCGTTCAACTGTTCGACCTGCCTTTCCTGTTTGATGACATCACCGCTGTTGACCGCTTCCAGCTGAGTCCGCAGGGCCAGGGACTGCTCAAGTCCATGGAAGACAAAAACATCACAGGACTGGCCTATTGGCACAACGGGATGAAACAACTGTCCGCGAACAAAGCGCTACGAGTGCCGGGTGATGCCCGTGGCCTGAAGTTCCGGGTGCAGGCCTCTGCAGTGCTCGAGGAGCAGTTCAAGGTCATACGCGCCAATCCGCGCAAGATGAGTTTCGCCGAGGTTTATCAAGGCTTGCAGACCGGTGTCGTCAACGGCGCGGAGAATCCTTACTCGAACATCTACAGCCAGAAAATGCATGAAGTGCAGAAGTACATCACCGAATCCAACCACGGTGTACTGGACTACATGCTAATCACCAACACCAAGTTCTGGAGTGGTTTATCGCCGGAGCTTCGTGGCGAGCTGGACAAGATCCTCGTCGAAGTCACCGCCCATGTGAACAAAGAGGCCGAGCAACTGAATCAGAACGCCAAGCAGAGCATCATTGCGGCCAAAACCACCGAGATCATCACCCTGACGCCTGAGCAGCGCGACCAATGGCGTGTCGCGATGAAGCCAGTGTGGAAGAAGTTCGAAGGCGATATCGGCGCCGAGCTGATCACTGCTGCTGAAGCTGCCAACCAGGCCCAATGATCGGTGGACGACAGGTGTTGCCGCCCTGGCAGCACCTGCCTGTCATCCGCTACAGGAGATGCCATCCATGAATGCTATTCGGCGCATCTGGGAACACTTCGAGGAAGGCTTCATCGTCTTCCTGCTGGCCGCCATGACGTTGGTAACATTCGTCTACGTTGTCCTCAACAATCTCTACACCCTGTTCTACAGCCTCGCCGAGAGCTGGGAAGGCGCCAGCGAATCGCTGTTCGCCATCGGCGATGGGGTCATGGGAATGGCCCAGGCTATGACTTGGAGCACCTCACTGACCAAGGCCTTGTTTGGCTGGCTGATATTTTTCGGCCTGTCGTACGGCGTGCGCACGGCAGGCCATATCGGCGTCGACGCGCTGGTCAGGCTGGCTAGTAAACGGGTGCAACGGCTCATTGGCATCATCGCCTGTATTTTCTGCCTGACTTATGCCGGACTGCTCAGCATTGCCAGTTTCGGGTGGATCCAGACCCTGATGATTGCGCGCATAGGTGCCGAAGACCTGGGCCAGTACGGGATCATGCAATGGCACATTGGGTTGATCGTCCCCGTAGGGTTCGCCTTGGTCTTCATCCGTTTCGCTGAAATTCTCGTGCGCATCCTGCAAAACAGGCAGACCGGCCTGGGCTTGGCCGATGAAGCCGCAGATGCGATGAAACTGACCGAACACGAGGATGACAAGTCATGACCATTGCCTTCCTGTTTGCATCGCTGTTCGTGCTGATGTTGATCGGCGTTCCCATTGCCATCTCCCTGGGGTTGGCGGGCTCACTGACCATCGTTTTCTTCAGTCCTGACTCCGTGCGCTCTCTGGCGATCAAACTGTTCGAGACGTCCGAGCACTACACCCTGCTGGCCATCCCGTTCTTTCTGCTCGCGGGGGCCTTCATGACCACCGGTGGCGTCGCTCGGCGACTGATTGACTTTGCCAATGCCTGCGTCGGCCATATCCGTGGTGGTCTGGCCATCGCTGCCGTGTTGGCGTGCATGTTGTTCGCTGCCCTTTCCGGATCGAGCCCGGCCACTGTCGCCGCGGTGGGTTCGATTGCCATTGCCGGCATGGTCCGCTCCGGTTATCCGCAGGCCTTCGGTGCAGGGATCGTCTGTAACGCGGGGACCTTGGGCATCCTGATTCCACCCTCGATCGTCATGGTGGTCTACGCAGCCGCGACCGAAACGTCTGTCGGCAAATTGTTCATGGCGGGCGTGTTACCGGGCCTGCTGCTGGGGCTGGCGTTGATGGTGGCAATCTACATCGTCGCCGTGAAGAAAAAACTGCCCGCCATGCCGCGCGCGACGTTCCGTGAATGGCTTGGCACGGCACGCCAGGCGATCTGGGGTCTATTGCTGATGTTCATCATCTTGGGGGGTATCTACTCCGGGATGTTCACCCCCACCGAAGCTGCGGCGGTGGCGGCCGTGTACTCGGCCTTCATCGCCTTGTTCGTCTACAAAGACTTAACGTTCCGCGAAACGCCAAAGGTCCTGCTGGACTCGGCCAAGCTGAGCATCATGCTGATGTTCATTATTGCCAACGCCATGCTCTTCGCGCACGTTTTGACCACCGAGCAGCTACCGCAACAGATCACCGCGTGGGTGATTGAAGCGGGCCTGACACCGGTAATGTTCCTGCTGGTGGTGAACATTGTGCTGTTGATTGCAGGGGCCTTTATGGAACCTTCGGCCATCATCCTGATCCTGGCACCGATCCTTTTCCCCATCGCCATGAAACTGGGTATCGATCCCATTCACCTGGGCATCATTATGGTGGTGAATCTGGAGATCGGCTTGATCACGCCGCCCGTGGGTCTGAACCTGTTCGTGACCTCTGCTGTGACAGGTATGACGCTGCCTGCAACGATCAGAGCAGCCATGCCTTGGCTGATGATACTGTTCCTGTTCCTGATCCTGATTACCTATGTGCCTTGGATCTCCCTGGTTTTGCCAAACTGGCTGGGCATGAGTTGATGCCTACCTGTCCGGGTACTGGACGTTCGTATCCGGACAGGGCTTTCACGTTTGTGCTTCTGGCCACTTATTGTTGTCCTGAGTCCGTCCAGCAACTCCATAGCTCTACTGAGGACGGATTGCTGACAGGTGGCCCCAGCCACTCGCTCATCTCATGACATTGCTGATCGAAGCATAACTGGTAGTCACCTGCTTGCGGGGTACGTCCAAGGTTCAGCGGTTGTAAGGGCGGCAGTTGGCGCTGATAGTGCCAACTGCCTTTTACCAACCTGGCCCCAGGGGGAATTTCCATTCCTGCGCCATTCCCTTTGACCCTGGCCTCGGTGAGCACAAGTCCCTGTTCCGAGACGCGGTAGTCTTCTTCCCAACGAATTTTTTCAATTGTGTGATTCCAAGCCAGTGTAAAGCTTGAAACAGGGAGTTCGGCCCAGGCGACGCCGGCCAAACCCAGGCACAAGCCAATCATGCTATGGCCGGTCCGACACGACGAGACCGCCAGACATGCTGAAGTATTATCAACACACCCAGCACGAAACCGATTTCGTCAGTCAACGGCAGCGCAACGACCAACAAAGCACCTGCGGCGAAACTCAATAGACGCTCCCAAATCGGCATCTTCTGTTGCAGATAGCCTGTGGACGCCATTCCCCAGAGGCCAACGGCCAACACCGTCTTCACCAACATGTAGGCAGTCATCCACAAATTGTCGCCTTGCATCATGAGCGCAGGGTTGTAGACCGCCATGAAAGGAATGACAAAGCCAGCGAGTGCAATACGAACCGCCCACAGACTGATCTTGAATCCTGTTTCCTTGGCGATGGGCGCTGCGGCAAAGCATGCCAAAGCAACCGGTGGAGTAAGGTCTGCAAGAATTCCGAAATAGAAAACGAACATGTGCGACACGATCAGCGGCACACCCAACTCAAGCAAAGCGGGTGCTGCAATCGAACTGGTAATGATGTAGTTGGGAATCGTCGGGATACCCATACCCAACACAAGGCAGGTAACCATCGTCAGTATGAGTGACAACAACAAGTTATCCCTGCCAATGGCCAGTATGTAACCGGCGAAGGTCGAGGCTATGCCCGTCAATGACACTACACCGATGATGACTCCCACTAACGCGCAAGCAATCCCGACCGGCACAGCATGACGAGCACCTTCGACCAACGCATGCAGGCAAATACTCAGGGTTTCTCGGCCCCCCTGAATGAACCAACAGATGACCACTAACGTGGCGATCACCGCAAAGATCACGCTGATACCCAACTGGAAAAAACCGACGCAGAGGACACCAAGAGCGATCCAAAACGCACACCGCAACGCGAAACTGGACACCCGAAGAATGATTGCCGAACCGAGAATAACGATGGCTGTTAGCGCCAGACCCACCATTCCGGAGAATAGGGGAGTACGTCCCGAAAACAGTAGGTAGACCAGGACAAAAAGCGGAATCAGCAAATACCAGCTTTCCTTTACCGCACCCCATGCGCTGGGACATTGGTCTTTGGGTAACCCCTTAAGGTCGGAGCGTTTTGCCTCAAGGTGAACCATCCAGAACACCGAACCGAAATACAGGATGGCTGGAATTAACGCAGCTTTGGCGATCTCTACAAACGGGACATTAATTGTTTCCGCCATAATGAAGGCGACAGCCCCCATCACAGGCGGCATCAGCTGGCTGCCCATGCTCGAAGTTGCCTCTACGCCGCCAGCAAATGCTGCCTTGTAGCCGAAGCGCTTCATCAATGGAATCGTGAACTGTCCGGTCGTGACAACGTTTGCAATGCCTGAGCCTGTGATCGTCCCCATCAAAGCCGATGACGCGACTGATACTTTTGCCGGCCCCCCGAGTTTGTGGCCAAACAATCCCATCGCGAAGTCAGTGAACAATTTGATCATTCCCGCCTGTTCGAGAAAGGAACCGAACAAAATGAACAGGAAAATATAGGTAGCGGAAACGTAAGTTGGTGTGCCGTAGAGCCCCTCGGTGCCGAATGACAACTGGTTGACGATTTGATCGAATCCGTAGCCTCGATGTGCCAGGTCGCCTGGCAGGTATTCACCCAATAGACCGTATGCCAAAAACAGTCCACAGATGACAGGCAACGCGATCCCCATCACCCGACGGGCCGCCTCAAACACCAATGCGATCAATACCAGCCCAACCACCATGTCTGCAGATGTCAGGTCACCTGAGCGCTGGATCAAATCCGCCTCGAAGAACCATTGATATAAGGCAGTGGTAATCCCAGCGAGGCTCAATATCCAGGCCAACGGCTGCCAAGGACGTGCTCTGCCATACGCCGGGTAACTCAGAAACACCACCCACAGCAAGAAACCAACGTGCACCGCGCGCAGCACCTGGCTGGAAACAGGCGCAAACGCAGCGGTGACAATCTGGAAAACTGAAAACAACAACGCCACATAGAACAGCGTCTTAGGCCAGTCGCGTGGGTTGGCGGCGATGCCATGATGATCTTCGCTCATTGGGTACCTGCCTCAAAACTACATAGAAGGGTACGAACCGCTCTATCGCTCTAGCGACCATCCCCGTGGCGCATTTTTGGATTACAGCGCTCCAGCTTCCTTGTAGTAGCGCTCGGCGCCGGGGTGAAGTGGAATGGGCAGATTCTTGGCAGCATTTTGCAACTTGATGTCCTTGGCGGCTGAGTGAGAATTACCTAAGCGAGTGAGGTTTTCGAACATCAGCTTAGTCATCTGGTAGGCAACGTCATCCGAGACGTCCTCGCGCGTCACCAAAATATTAGTGATCGCCACCGTAGGCACTGACTCAGGCTGTCCGTCATAGGTATTGGCTGGAATTTGTGCAGGCTGATAAGCGGCATTGCCGATTTTCGAAACCACATCAGGAGGGATGGAGACGTAGTTCAATGGCATGGTTGAGGAAAGGTCGCGGATGGCTGCCATTCCTAACCCCGAGGACTGAAGCGTGGCATCTAACTGACGGTTTTTGATCAGCTCGACCGACTCCGCAAAGGGTAGGTATTGGACTTTGCTCATGTCTTCGTACGTCAATCCCGCAGCTTTGAAGATCGCACGCGCGTTCAGCTCGGTACCGGACTTCGGGGCGCCGACGGAGATGGTTTTCCCTTTCAAATCCGCCAAGGTTTTGATGCCGGACTCTTTGTTCGCAACAATTTGAATGTAATTCGGATAGGCTCCTGCAATTGCTCGCAACTTTGTCAGCGGGGCCTTGAATCCGGCATCTTCCACGCCGCTTTTTGCATCAGCCACAGAGTCCCCAAGCGCCAGAGCGAGCTCCCCACGACCAGCTTGTAAAAGGTTGAGGTTTTCCACTGAGGCTTTGGTCGCTTGGACAGAAGTCTTCGCCCCCGGAATCCCATCGCTGTATATCTGTGACAGCCCAACCCCAATGGGGTAATAAACCCCGCTAGTACCACCTGTAAGGATGTTTATGAACACAGGTGCGGCGTTAGCTGCGCACGAGACTGTCAACGCAGCGGTGGCCGCAAAGAGGCTAAAGCGTTTGTTTACTCGCATGGAAACTCTCCGTCTTGTTATGGCTTTATGCAGAGTCTTTCTACTGTAGTCGAAACCAACGCCTTGAGTGGGTAGCTGAGTTAGCCTAATAATTTTGGGCATCTCAATCGGTCGCTGCAATGGCGCCTAATCGGGATTCTCACCCCCGAAAAAAAAATGCCAGTCAGCTTAGCTGACTGGCATTACCCTCACAGGGCCCTTTGTACTTACAAATGATGTTATTGAGTGCGCCACGACTCAACAACGTCTGCACCGCACTCGGCTCAAACTCACAATTGGTCGGCTAATACCTCCAAAAGACCGGAGTAATAAGTACCAGTACGGTGAGGATTTCCAAGCGCCCCAGTAACATACCGATAGTGAGTAACCATTTCGCTGCATCAGGTAATGATGAGAAGTTACCGGCAGGCCCGATAATCGTGCCCAAGCCTGGCCCAACGTTACACACCGCAGTAGCAGCGCCACTTAAGGCAGTCGTCCAATCCAGCCCGATCAGAGCTAGCCCTAAGGCGATTATGGCAATGGTGACGGTGAAGAAAAACGAGAAGGTCAAGAGTGAGCGCAAGATCTCCTCGTCAATGGGGTGACCGTTGTACTTCTTTTGAATAACAGCTCGAGGATGAATCAGTTGCTTCAAACTACTCACAAGTAGAGATGCAGCAACCTGAAAACGGAAGATTTTCAGTCCACCAGCCGTCGAGCCTGAGCATCCGCCGACAAAGGTCAGATAGAAGAACAACAGAACGGCAAAACTACCCCATAGCGTGTAATCGCCAACCGCAACTCCTGTGGTCGTGACGACGGAGGTCACGTTGACCGCCACGATACGAAATGCATCCCACCAAACGTAGTCGCTGTGAAAGCATAGCCATGTACCCACAGCCAGCCAGGTGACAATCAAGAATCCGAGAAATCCACGTACCTGGTGATCCTTCAGTAGCGCACGCCGATGGCCGCGCAATGTCGCGACGTACAAGGTAAAGGGCAGGCTACCCAGAATCATGATGACCACAGCTATCCAGTGAATCGCTGGCTGCGCCCAGTGCCCAAGTGAAGCGTCCGACGTTGAGAATCCCCCAGTAGAGATCAACGACATTGCGTGGTTGATCGCTTCAAACGGCGTCATCCCCGCGATCCAGAGCGCCAGAGTCCCGGCGCCAGTGAGCCCCAAATAGAGTAAAAGAATATATTTGGCTGCCACATGGGAGCGCGGGGTCACTTTCTCCGACCAGTCTGAGGACTCTGTCTGGAAAAGACGCATGCCACCTACTCGTAACAGCGGAAGAATCGCCACAGCCATGCCGATAAAGCCGATACCACCCAGCCAGTGAAGCATCGAGCGCCAGATCAACAATCCTGGTGAAGCGGTATCCAAACCACTCAGAACAGTGGAGCCAGTGGTCGTGATACCGGACATTGTTTCAAAGAAAGCATCGGTGTAACTAATGTTACTGATGAACACCATCGGCAACGCCGCGAAGGTACACACCACCACCCAACTGGCAGTCGTCAGCAGGTACATGTCCCTCGGACGAAGCTGGGTAGTTTCTGGGCGCCCCCGCACGATCAACAGAATGCCACAGATGAAGGTAATCAAACTCGACCAGAGAAAGGCCGACAGGTCGTCGCTACGCTCGAAGGCCACCAGTGTGATCATTGGAATAGCCATGCTTACGGCCAGCGTGATCAGAAAAATACCTAAGATGAAACCGATAAGCCGCATTGCCGCGAGGGACATAAAAGTAACCTGCCAAATCAACGCCGCGCAGTATCAGATACGTACCCTCATCTCCCCCGTAATTTTTGCGTAAAATTTCGACGGGAATCTTGTTCACTGACGCAGGTTACTAAACCACAGTATTTCTTCGCCTCGAGAAATACTGCGGTCATCTCAGGCGAGATTACTTGGCAACGGCAGCACTCGCTTGGGCGCTGCAGCGGCGCAGAACGGTGACGCCACAAATCGCAGCCAGAATCGAACCGATCAATACCCCGACTTTGACTTCATCGACTAAATGAGGCGATCCAGGGAACGCCAGATTGCCAATGAACAAGCTCATGGTGAAGCCAATGCCACACAAGAGCGCTACGCCATAAAGTTGTATCCAGCTACTCCCTTCCGGCAATTTGGCCAGGCCAAAACGAATAGCCAGCGCAGCCGACAGAAAAATACCGACCTGTTTGCCTACCAACAGACCCAGCGCGACACCCAGCGGAACGGGGTCGACCAGGTTTTCCATGGAAATACCGTTCAATGAAACACCTGCGTTGGCGAAGCCAAATACAGGCACTACAGCAAACGCTACCCATGAGTGCAGCTTCTCTTCTAGGAACATCAATGGGGAACGTGCTTCTTCTTCCGGCTTGCCCATTGGAATGCACATTGCCAGTGCGACGCCCGCCAAGGTGGCATGCACACCCGATTGCAGCACGAAGAACCACAGCACGCCCCCAACCAGGAGATACGGGAGCAGCCGTCTTACGCCCAATCGATTCATTGCGATAAGAATGACCAGAGTCGCGAGTGATGCCAGCAACATCGGCATGGAAAGGCCCGATGTATAGAAAAAGGCAATGATCACGACCGCACCGAGATCGTCAATTATCGCTAAGGCGGCGAGGAATACCTTCAGTGAAATCGGGACTCGCTTGCCCAGCAGCGATAAGACACCCAAGGCAAATGCGATGTCGGTAGCAGCAGGTATGGCCCACCCACCTAGGGTCTCAGGATGGCCCCAGTTGATTGCGATGTAGATCAGCGCAGGGACAACCATGCCGCCAAAGGCACCAAACCCTGGTAAAGCGCGCTGGCCCCAGGTGGAAAGCCCGCCCGCCAGCACTTCTCTTTTGATCTCGAGGCCGACCATCAGGAAGAAGATCGCCATCAGCCCGTCATTCACCCAGTGCGCAACAGACATGCCCAACCAAGCCGTGTGCAGGGCTGCAAAATAACCCTGGGATAGAGGGGAGTTAGCCACAATCAGAGCTGCCAGCGCTGCGCCCATCAGCACAAGACCTCCCGCGGATTCCGACGATAGGAAGCGGGCCAGAATTGCGGCAGCTCTAGGGGTTTCGGCGGTAGCTTGTTGCTTGGTCATCAGCGTCCTTGGATCACTTAAAAGGTAATATATTAACAGCTGGCCTAGATAAACATGGCTGTATTAAACAGCCTCAAAACATTCCACTCTCGGCGCTCTGGATTGGGGGCTAACAGAGCTGCGCGAGCAACGATATCCATACCATCTACCTCCTTCAAGGCAAAGGAGCTGGAGCCGATACGTGATTGGACGTGCCGGAAGAAATGGTTGTCACTGCAGAGCAGCCACTGGAGATGGACTTCAGTTCGACAATCCACAATCGCGCAAGGTGTTCTTGGTCCATCTGCCGAGATACAGTTTGGGTTGATTTCCCGGTTACCAGAAGCACCAGGGGTGCTGGACAGACCTCGGTCGATAGCAGTATTCAATCAAGCTAGGGGACTTCGTATCAATAGTCTCCTACTTTGGGTACAACCCATATGCGGACTGTAAAGTAATTAACTATCAAAGCATTGCAGCTGCGTGCCATACATTTAATGGATGAGACTGACGCAAATTGCGGCATTTCACATTTTATATATTGCCGCTCCTAATCTGAGCAATATTATGAGCCAGCACCATTAATGACACCGAGATTGGATTACCAATTAAAATATCTTGTCACACTACCGACCGCTAAAAACCTGATTTGAGTCAATAATCATCAAGCTGTTGTTTGCATGGGTCTTTTAGTTCGTATCAACTGGATAATTGAGAGAATGTAAGAACATCCAACGATTTTTTAGCGTTCTGCTATACCCACGCCTGCCCATGACCACCTCAGCCCCGTTCAGTCGAGCTGTGCGCACAGGAGATACTCATTGATGAAGGCGGTGGCCGACGCAACAACTGAGCAAACACCAACTTCCACGCATTCCGTGGCCTGGCACACACTTCCTGCAGAGCAGGTGACGAACCTACTTGAGGTCAATGAACATGTCGGGCTAGAGGCCGCCGAGGTTCAAGCCCGTCTTGACCGCACTGGTTTCAATCGCCTACCAGAAGCAGCACGTCGACCTGCGTGGCTGCGTCTCTTGCTGCAATTTCACAACATTCTGATTTATGTACTTCTAGGATCTGCTGCGATTACCGCGATGCTGCAACATCTGTGGGATACGGTGGTGATTCTTGCGGTGGTTATCGCAAACGCAATCATTGGCTACGTCCAGGAAGGCAAAGCAGAAAAAGCCATGGACGCTATACGGCAGATGCTGGCACCGCACGCCGCAGTGATTCGCGCAGGCGAACGCTCGAGTGTTGTAGGCGAGGAGCTAGTACCGGGCGATATCGTAATGCTGGAGGCCGGAGACAAAGTGCCTGCTGATTTACGCCTGCTGCACGCGAAAAGACTACAAATTCAAGAAGCAATTCTCACCGGTGAATCCATACCAGTAGAAAAACATACCGAACCTGTGGGGCTTGAAGCCGCCCTGGGTGATCGTACATGCATGGCGTTCAGCGGTACGCTCGTGACTTGCGGACAAGCGACAGGCGTTGTAGTTGCCACTGCAGCTGCAGCCGAGATCGGCCGCATCAGCACTCTACTTGCAAGAGTAGAAACGCTGACAACCCCGCTGGTGCAGCAAATGAACGTATTTGCGCGCTGGCTGACGATCTTGATCTTGTTAGTCGGCGGCCTTTTGCTCGTGTTCGGCCATTATGTCGGGCACTACGAGTTCACCGAGATCTTCATGGTCGTGGTCGGGATGTCGGTAGCGGCGATACCTGAAGGGCTGCCCGCCGTCCTTACCATTACGCTGGCTGTCGGAGTTCGGGCAATGGCTCGCCGCAACGCCATCGTGCGTCGCCTGCCAGCCATCGAAACACTAGGCTCGGTATCCGTCATCTGCACTGACAAGACTGGCACACTGACCCGCAACGAAATGATGGTGGCATCGGTCGTCACGAACGATCTCATCTTCACGGTCGATGGCGCAGGTTATCAGCCAGCGGGAAGCATCAGTCTTGCCGATCAGCTAGTCGATGTATCTACTTATCCTGCGTTGGTAGAACTGGGGCGAGCAGCTGGCCTGTGCAACGATGCTGCGCTGCGCCTGCATGATGACTTATGGAAGGTAGAGGGAGACCCGATGGAGGGTGCCTTGCTAGCATTTTCCGGAAAGACCGGAATTGATAGCGATGAAGATCATCGGGTCTGGCCCCGCACCGATGCCATTCCGTTTGACGCGAAACACCGCTTTATGGCGACGCTTCATCACAACCACGATCGCCATGCCTCTATCTATGTGAAAGGCGCGCCAGAGCAAATATTGGCCATGAGCACGCAGCAGTTCGTAAACGCCGGCGGGACTGAACCGCTCAATGCGGACTACTGGCACGCACAGGCAAACGCCATTGCTGCCAAGGGGCAGCGTGTATTGGCGTTTGCAGTTAGATCAGTTCCGCCCGAACACACTGTTTTGGAGTTTGAGGACGTGCAAGGAAGGTTAACCCTGCTGGGTATGGTCGGGCTGATTGACCCCCCTAGACCCGAGACGATAACGGCAGTTCAGCAATGCCAAGCGGCGGGGATTGTCGTAAAAATGATCACTGGCGATCATGGCGGCACCGCCGCCGCTATCGGTCGCCAGATTGGCCTGCAAAATCCCGACAAGGTGCTGACTGGCGTAGACCTAGACGCCATGAATGATGCCGCCCTCAAGGAGGCGGTAAAGGATGTCAATATCTTTGCGCGCACCAGCCCTGAACATAAGCTGAGGCTGGTAATGCTGCTGCAATCGAATGGCATGACAGTGGCCATGACCGGTGACGGCGTTAACGACGCACCAGCGCTTAAGCGCGCCGATGCCGGTATCGCCATGGGCGAAAAAGGCAGCGAAGCGGCCAAGGAAGCAGCAGACCTGGTACTGGCAGATGACAACTTCGCGTCCATCGTGGCAGCGGTGCGCGAAGGCCGGACGGTCTACGACAACATCAAGAAAGTACTGAGCTGGACGCTGCCTACCAACGCGGGCGAGACCATGACCATCATCGTGGCCCTGCTACTCGGCCTTACACTGCCGGTGACGCCGATACAGATTCTGTGGATCAATCTGATTACTGCAGTGACACTTGGCATTGCACTGGCGTTCGAGCCTACCGAAGAAAACACTATGCGCAGACCGCCCCGTTCACGCAAAGAGCCACTCATAAGTGGCGCATTAGTCTGGCACATGGTGCTTGTCTCTATTCTGTTTCTCTGCGGCGTTTACGGCATTTTTTCGTATGCGCTGGACCGTGGCTACTCCGTGGAGTTGGCCCGAACCATCGCAGTGAACACGCTAGTCGTGATGGAAATATTCCATTTGTTCTTCATTCGCAATCTCTACAGCACATCGCTTACCTGGAAGGGCATTCGCGGCACCAAGGTCGTGTGGATGACCGTCGCAGTGGTTACCGTCGCTCAGTTCTCCATCACGTATGCACCACCGCTGCAAAGGGTGTTTGCCACTGAAGCGATCCCCTTCCTTGATGGTCTACTGATCATCGGGGTTGGTGTTGCGCTCTTTGCGATCATTGAGATTGAAAAACAGATTCGAATCCGTTTGTCCGAGTAGAACGGAGGGTTGCAAGCTAGCCATACGCTAACGACAAGCATCTTCATGCCAGTGAAAGAGGATATAGAAAATGCATAAAATACTTGTAGCTGTCGATGGTTCCGAGCATTCGGAACGGGCGGTGCGTTACCTTATTGGGCTGATCCAAGATGGCGGATTACTGGGAGGGAGTGTTGAGGTATATCTGGTGAATGTGCAGCCACTTTTACCAACTCGAATCGCACACGACATGAGCGAGGATGAGCTTGATTGTTACTACGGTGATAAAAGTGCTGAAGATTCACAAAAGGCTGTCGAGCTTCTGAAGCAGGAAGGGATTGCATTCACACTCCATACGTTACAAGGCGATGCAGCCAGCCGAATCGTGGCGAGCTCCCAATCCCTCGGATGTGACAGCATCATTTTAGGCTCACATGGTAACGGTTTTCTGGCGGGGATCTTTCTGGGTTCTGTCGCGGCTAAGGTGATTCAACTCTCGGATATACCAATAACCTTAGTCAAATAATAGATCGTGAATTGCTCGTTGCTGGCACGACCCAAGCTGCATAGAGCATTCTGACAGGGAGTTCGGTTGATAAATTTTATATTGAATATGTTCTCAACAAAGACTTCATATCGCGTAGGTTAGAACTGACCGTACAAGAAATCTTAGGTAGATAACTACTGCTTAGGGTGTTTTGTAACCGCATCACCGCGATGTATGCTTTTTGGGCGGGGTCGCGTCGGCACCCGCAAGGGTGATCGGCCCTAGTGGTCGATACGCCACCCTTCGCGGCTATGCCCACCCCTCCTTTTGTAGTACAAGCGCCATTGAGTCTAAGTCTCTCGTGTTCCAAACTCCACGCATACGCTCAAGGTGCGGACGACTTACCCGCGATTGTCGCTACGCGAGCACTACAAGCACGGAGGCTGTTCAGTCGAATTACAGTCGTGCAGATTGGCAATCACTCACTCGTTACGCGCGAAAAAAACTTAAACAAAGTTAAATTAGGTAAGTGACTGAATTATGGAAGATAAAACACATGTAACAGCTAGCAAGGCTCCAGAACAGATGAGTGAACAGATCGAGCCTGACGCACAGGGTCACGCCGTCCAGCAACGCCAACGCGCCAGCCAGTTGGCCCAAGCGATACGTGTCGAACTGCAAAAAGCCGTGATCGGCCAGCACACGGTGATTGACGACGTTCTCACCGCACTGATCGCCGGCGGCCATGTGTTGCTCGAAGGCGTGCCGGGGCTGGGCAAGACCTTGCTGGTGCGAGCACTGGCGCGCTGCTTCGGCGGCGAGTTCGCGCGCATCCAGTTCACCCCGGACCTGATGCCCAGTGACGTCACCGGCCATGCGGTGTACGACTTGCAGACCGAGCAATTCAAACTGCGCAAAGGGCCGTTGTTCACCAACCTGTTGCTGGCCGACGAAATCAACCGCGCACCGGCGAAAACCCAGGCCGCGCTGCTCGAAGCCATGCAGGAACGCCAGGTCACCCTCGAAGGCCGTGCCCTGCCCATCGTTCAACCGTTCATGGTGCTCGCCACGCAAAACCCCATCGAACAGGAAGGCACTTATCCCCTGCCGGAAGCCGAGCTGGATCGCTTCATGCTCAAGGTGCGCATGGACTACCCCGACGCCGATCAGGAAGTGAACATGGTGCGTCAGGTCAGCCGTTCGACCCGGGCCGACATGCTCGACGTGCAACCGCTGCGCACGGTGCTGCAAGCCAAGGATGTGCTGGCCTTGCAACGCATCGCCAGCGATTTGCCGCTGGACGATCAGGTGCTCGATTACGCCGTGCGCCTGGCGCGGACCACCCGTAGCTGGCCCGGTTTGACCCTCGGCGCCGGGCCTCGGGCCTCCATTGCCCTGGTGCGCTGCGCCCGGGCGCGAGCCTTGTTGCGCGGTGGCGAGTTCGTGATTCCGGATGACATTAAAGGCTGCGCGCTGGCGGTGCTGCGCCATCGCGTGCGCATCGCGCCGGAGCTGGACATCGAAGGGCTGGAGGTGGATCAGGTGCTCAAACAATTGCTCGATCAAGTGCCGGCGCCACGGGCGTGAAACCGACCCGCCTGCTGTTGATCTGGCTCGCGATCCTGCTGGTCATCGGTATCGTGCTGGGCGCCTTGCGGGCATTGGAGTTCGATGTTCCATCGAGGCTTGTGTCGATCCACTGGGGCTTGCTGCTTGCGCTGTTGGCCTTGGCGATTCTCGATGGCATGCGCCTCAAACGCCTGCCCTCCCCGCGCGTGCAACGCCAAATGCCCGGCAGTCTGGCACTGGGCCGTTGGGGTGAAGTACGACTGGAGGTCGAGCACGACTTTACCCACCCGCTGAAGATTCAGATCTTTGATCATGTCCCGGACGGCCTGAGCTTCGAAAACCTTCCCTTGTCCGTCGAGCTTCACCCCGATCAGCACAGCCAGATCGGCTATCGCCTGCGCCCGCTCAAGCGCGGCCACTTCACGTTCGAACAGTGTGAAGTCAACCTGCCGAGCCCGTTAGGGCTGTGGTCCGACAAACGTCACGTGAGCGTGACCGACCACACCCGCGTCTACCCGGATTTCGCCCGACTCTACGGCGGTCAGTTACTGGCGGTGGACAACTGGCTCAGCCAACTCGGCGTGCGTCAGCGGCAGCGTCGAGGCCTGGGGCTGGAGTTTCATCAGCTACGGGAATTTCGCGAAGGCGACAGCCTGCGTCAGATCGACTGGAAAGCCACCGCCCGCCAGCGCACACCGATTGCCCGGGAGTATCAGGACGAGCGCGACCAGCAAATCATTTTCATGCTCGACTGTGGTCGGCGCATGCGCAGCCAGGACGGCGAGCTGGCGCATTTCGATCACGCGCTCAATGCCTGTCTGTTGCTGAGTTATGTCGCCTTGCGCCAGGGCGATGCGGTGGGCCTGAGCACCTTTGCCAGCGAGCAACCGCGCTACCTCGCGCCGGTGAAAGGCACCGGCCAACTCAACGTTTTGCTCAATACGGTCTACGACCTGAAAAGCACCCAACGCAGCGCTGACTATCAAGCCGCCACCACCCAACTGTTGGCCCGGCAAAAACGCCGGTCATTGGTGGTGCTGGTGACCAACCTGCGGGACGAGGACGACGAAGAACTGCTCACCGCCGTCAAACGCCTGACCAAACAGCATCGGGTGATGGTTGCCAGTTTGCGCGAAGACGTGCTCGACCATTTGCGTCAGGCGCCGGTGCAGACCTTGCCCGAGGCGCTGACCTATTGCGGCACGGTGGATTACTTGAATGCACGGGCCGAACTCCATGAACGCTTGAATGCCCATGGCGTGCCGATGCTGGATGCAACCACGCAGGAGCTGGGCGCCACGCTGGTGACGCGCTACCTGGAATGGAAGAAAGCCGGGGTGTTTTAGTGTCTGTGATGCGGTGTGCAGATCGGGACATGGCGCGGCTTAGCGTTTATCCGTTCAGATGTTTTGTTTGAGCTGACGCCTTCGCGAGCAAGCCCGCTCCCACACTGGATCTGCTGCGTACACAAAATTTGTGCACAACACCGATCAAGTGTGGGAGCGGGCTTGCTCGCGAAGCTTTTAGCGATTCAACTCACGCCGAAGCCGGCAACGGCTGAAAACTGAAGTACTGCTTCAGCGCCTCCACCAGTTGCCCATATTCCGGGGGCGTCGATTTCAGGCTGAACCCGGCGTCATAGTGTTGGGGCGTTTCGTCTTCATGGCACCACAGGCAACACGCCTGCACGTCGATAACCTGCAGGATGCCGTCGCTGGCGGGGATTTTCAGACGCAAATCGAAGTCGGCGCCGATCATCATCGGCAACTGGCTGATAAGCATCAATCCATCTTCAGAGACGTTGCCCAGATAACCGATGGGTTTGTCGGTGACGCTGTTGAACACTTTCAGAAAATACGGCAGTTGATGCCGCTCGATCCGGCGGTCGGTGAACATGCTGAATTCGCTACGCAAGGCCCTTAAGCAGGGCCGCACTAATGCTTCGGAACGCGCCTGCCACTGTTGCTGAATAGGCATAGGCATAAGCGCGCTCTCCCCGATCCCGGTGCGACAGTGCAAAAAACCGCTGCCGCCGACGTCTGCCGATATCAGGTGTTACGCCGGTTTAGAAACAAGGCTCTAAAACCGCTCTATTCGACTATAGCTCACCGCCGCCGGTCGGCCACCGTTTGAAGGGCAAGTGTTTCAGAATTGAGTCGGACGTACCGCCGCTGCGCTGCGAGTCGGGTAGTGACCCAGGCTCTGCAAGGTTTCCAGGCGAGCGCGGGCGCGAAAGGCGTATTCGCTTTGTGGGTACGAGGCGATGATGAACTGATAGGTTTGCGCCGCATCAATGAACATCTTCTGCCGTTCCAGGCACTGGCCACGCATCATCGACACTTCCGGCTGCACATAGCGCCGCGCACGGCTGGCGCGGTCGACCTTGGACAGTTCGAGCATCACCTGCTCGCAGTTGCCGCGATCATAGGCTTTGTAGGCATTATTCAAATGATGGTTCATCGACCAACGGGTGCAGCCCACAACACTGAGGGCAAGGACGGCTATGAGCACGAATCGCATGGGAGTTCTCCTGTCTTGAGCTCTGTATCGACCCGTTGGCGAAAATCTTCAGGAATGTTCGTTTAAAGAAAGAAGCGAATAAGTAGTGCACATGAACAATGACTACACCCAAAGACCATAGTAGCCTCACTCAGCGCTTGAACTCAGGAGTCTATGCATGTCCGTCCGTCGCACCAAAATCGTCGCTACCCTTGGCCCGGCCAGTAACTCGCCGGAAGTTCTCGAACAGCTGATTCTGGCTGGCCTGGACGTCGCCCGCCTGAACTTCTCCCACGGCACCCCCGACGAGCACAAGGCTCGCGCGAAGCTGGTGCGTGACCTGGCTGCCAAGCACGGCCGGTTCGTCGCCCTGCTGGGTGACCTGCAAGGCCCAAAAATCCGTATCGCCAAATTCGCCAACAAGAAAATCGAGCTGAAGATCGGTGATCAATTCACCTTCTCCACCAGCCATCCTCTGACCGAAGGCACCCAGCAAGTTGTCGGCATCGACTACCCGGACTTGGTCAAGGACTGCGGCGTGGGCGACGAGCTCCTGCTCGACGACGGCCGCGTGGTGATGCGTGTTGATACCGCCAACGCCACCGAACTGAATTGCACCGTGCTGATCGGCGGTCCGCTGTCGGACCATAAAGGCATCAACCGTCGCGGCGGTGGCCTGACCGCTCCAGCCCTGACTGAAAAAGACAAGGCCGACATCAAGCTCGCGGCAGAAATGCAGGTCGACTACCTCGCCGTGTCCTTCCCGCGCGACGCTGCCGACATGGAATACGCTCGTCAACTGCGCGACGAAGCCGGCGGTACTGCCTGGCTGGTGGCGAAGATCGAACGCGCCGAAGCCGTGGCCGATGACGAAACCCTCGACGCGCTGATCAACGCTTCCGACGCTGTCATGGTGGCCCGTGGTGACCTGGGTGTGGAAATCGGCGACGCCGAGCTGGTGGGCATTCAGAAGAAGATCATTCTGCACGCGCGTCGCCACAACAAGGCGGTGATCGTCGCGACCCAGATGATGGAGTCGATGATCCAGAACCCGATGCCGACCCGCGCCGAAGTGTCCGACGTGGCCAACGCCGTGCTCGACTACACCGACGCCGTGATGCTTTCGGCTGAAAGTGCGGCCGGTCTGTACCCGCTGGAAGCGGTGCAAGCCATGGCCCGCATCTGCATCGGCGCTGAAAAGCACCCGACCAGCAAGACCTCCAGCCACCGCATCGGCAAGGTCTTCGAAAGCTGCGACCAGAGCATCGCCCTGGCGGCCATGTACACCGCCAACCACTTCCCGGGCGTGAAGGCGATTATCGCCTTGACCGAAAGTGGCTACACGCCATTGATCATGTCGCGCATCCGCTCTTCGGTGCCGATCTACGCGTTCTCCCCGCACCGCGAAACCCAGGCCCGCGCGGCCATGTTCCGTGGCGTCTACACCGTTCCGTTCGACCCGGCATCGTTGCCGCCTGAGCAAGTCAGCCAGGCCGCGATCGACGAGTTGCTCAAGCGCGGCGTCGTGGAGAAAGGCGACTGGGTCATCCTGACCAAGGGCGACAGCTACCACACCATTGGCGGCACCAACGGCATGAAGATCCTGCATGTTGGCGATCCAATGGTCTGAGTGACCGGTTGCTGAAAAAACAAAAGCCCTGCCATGTGAATGGCGGGGCTTTTTGGTTTCTGGTCCAGCGACAGTGTTGCCTGGAATGCCGTCTTCGCGAGCAAGCCCGCTCCCACATTTAACCGAGTTCCTTCAGGAAAAATACGGTCGAATGTGGGAGCGGGCTTGCTCGCGAAGAGGCCCGCCCAGTCAACGAAAAATCAATGCCGGTTGATAAACCCTGACAACGCCGCAATCGCTTCCTGCGAGCGCAGCCGCTGGGTAAATAATGCGCCCTCTTCTTCGATGACCTGACGCAACAACGCCCGGTCCGGTGCTTTCATCAATTGCTTGCTGATCCGCACGGCCTCCGGCGGCAGCGACTCGAAACGCAGCGCCATCTCCCGCGCCTTGGCCAGCGCCGCTTCGCCACTGCCCAATGCCTCGGTCGCAATCCCCCATTCGGCAGCTTGCTCACCACTGAACCCTTCGCCCAGTAACAGCAACTCCGCCGCTTTGGCATGCCCGAGCAAACGCGGCAGGATCAGGCTGGAAGCGAATTCCGGGCATAACCCGAGGTTGACGAACGGCATGCGCAAGCGTGCATCGCGGCTGACATACACCAGATCACAATGCAGCAGCATCGTCGTGCCAATGCCCACCGCTGCACCGGCCACGGCGGCGATCACCGGTTTGCGGCATTCCAGCAGCGTGAGCATGAACTGGAACACCGGGCTGTCGAGGTTGCTCGGTGGTTGCTGAAGGAAGTCGGCGATGTCGTTGCCGGCGGTGAAACATTCGCTGGAGCCAGTGATCAGCACCGCGTTGATTTCCGGGTCGGTATCGGCCAGCTTCAACATTTCGGCCAGGTGGCTGTACATGGCGCGGGTCAGGGCGTTTTTCTTGTCGGGGCGGTTCAGACGCAAGGTCAGCAGGCCGCGTTCTCGTTCAACGGTAATGGCATCGGTCATGGGAGGTCTCGCGTCTGAAAAACTCAGCGCTCAACCGCGGGGCAGGAAGACGTCGGCCAGCAGTTGATTGCGCGGCAGTCCCGCCAGGTACAGACGCCGGGCAAAGGCATCGACGCTGTCAGGGGCTCCGCAGAGTAAGGCTTGGGTTTGCCGGGAAACAAGCCGCAGTTGCGCCAAAGCCTCAGGCAACTCGGCCGGGGTCCACAGCTCGATACTGAGGTTCGGGCGGCTGCCGGCCATGGCTTGCAGGAGTTTGGCCAGGTAATGCTCGTCGGCATCATGAGCCAGGTGAATGACGCGGATAGCGCCTTGGTGATCCTGACGCAATGCTTCGCGCAAGACACCGAACAACGGCCCCAACCCGGTGCCGGCAGCCATCAACCACAATGGCCGGGTGTTCCAGTCCGGGTCGTAATGCAAGGCCCCACCGCGCAACTCACCGAGACGGATAGAGTCGCCGATCCGCAATTGACGGGCGGCATCACTGAATTCCCCCGACTGCCGACAATCGAGGTGAAACTCCAGAAAACGGTCCTCATCCGGCAAGCTGGCCAGGGAGTACGGGCGTGCGATGTGGCCTGCCCACAACACCAGATGCTGCCCGGCGCTGTAGCGCAACGGCCGCTGCGGAGTCAGGCGCAAACGCAACACGCTGGCGCTCAACCAATCGACGGCAGCCACCTCGGCCGGGCTGCCATCCTGTTGCGGGTCGAAGGTGTGCACTTCAAGGTCTTCGACTACCTGACACTGACACGCCAACCGCCAGCCTTGCTGACGCTGGTCCGCGCTCAAGGCATCGGGCCGGCTGTCGATCGGCAACCCTTGCACACACTGCACCAGGCACGCATGACAACTGCCGGCGCGACAGCTATAGGGCACCGACACGCCGTTCTGATTCAGCGCATCGAGCAGGTTGCTGCCGGTCGCGACCGACCATTGACGTTCACCGACGCGCAGCTCAGGCATCGACATTCTCCCACGCCGCCGCGCAGCGATTGCGGCCGTCACGCTTGGCGCGATACAGCGCCTGATCGGCCCGCTGCAACGCATCGTCAAGGTCGTCGCCCAGCTCCAGCAATGTCATGCCCGCCGACAAACTGAGATGGTTGACGTCGAGACCGATCAGCTCGACATCGGTGAACGCAATGCGCAGCCGCTCGCAGCACGAGGTCAAACTTTCGGTGTCGCAATCAGGCAGCAGCACCACAAATTCTTCACCGCCGTAGCGCGCCAGAACATCGCCCTCGCGCAGGCAAGCGGTGGCCACGCCGGCAAAGGCTTGCAGCACCTGATCGCCGGCGGCATGGCCGTGCACATCGTTGATGCGTTTGAAATGGTCGAGGTCGATCAGCGCCAGGCCGTGCACGACACCAACGTCCATGGCATTCAGCTCGCGGGAGGCCAGGCGCAGGAAATGCCGGCGATTGAACAGCCCGGTCAGTTCGTCGGTGGCGACCAGGTCTTCAAGCTGACGCATCATCCCGCGCAGGGTGTCCTGATGCGCCTGCAAGGCGAATCGGCGCTGGCGCATGCGTTGGCGGGAGGCCTGGACGTAACGGGCATACAGCTCCAGCCAGACCAGCACGATGAACAGCACGCACACTTGCAGCGCGGACAGCGCCGGGTCGGCTAACTGGAAGTGGTAGCCCTCCCACAGCGTGATCGCGCTGAAACTGAAGAACACCAACAACACGCAACGCAAAAAGGCCCGGCGCGACAGATGAAATAATCCGAACAACAGAATCAGCACATAGAACACCAGGAACGTGCCGCGTGCCTCATCCAGGTTGGCGATCAGCCAGGTTTGCCATCCCAGCCCCATCAACACCTGGGCTTCGGTCAGGCTGGGGTCGGAAAAACGCAAATTGCAGCCGCTGTAGAACACCGCGAACAACGTCGCCTGGCTGATGACCACCAGCGCACTGCCGACGGCCACGCTGGTCAGTGGTTCATCGTAATGGCCAGTGAAAAACGCCAGCCACAGCAGCAGTAAAGCCAGGGCGTAGGTGCCGGCTGCGAGGGCAAAGCGTTTGAGTAACAGGCGCTGGATGGCGTTATGCGTCAATCGTTGACTCACCGTGCGAAAGGAGGCTGTCAGAGTGTCCTACTCTACAGGCCGACTGCCACTTTAGTGGCGTGCCTGATAAATGACCATTCAATTTTCAGGGCGAAAAAACTGGCGTCAAAGTCATGACCCTGTTCCCGCAAATTTGCACATGAACCTGTGGGAGCGGGCTTGCTCGCGAAAGCGGTGTGTCAGCCACCTTGTCTGTTGAATGTCAGACCGCATTCGCGAGCAAGCCCGCTCCCACAGGGTTCTTCTGCATCGCCGGCTTATGCGACCAACGTTTGACTGTCGGCGCGTGTACCCGCCAGCGAGGCGCGGTATACTGCCGCGCCTTTTTAGCGTCGCGCCAGCATGCCCGGCGTGCCTTGAAAGGTGCTTGCAACCGACCGATGCACCCAAGCTGCAAGCACCTTATTGAATGTTCCCGTCTTTTAGAGGAGCGCGACTCATGACCGTGATCAAGCAAGACGACCTGATTCAGAGCGTTGCCGACGCCCTGCAATTCATTTCCTATTACCACCCCGTTGACTTCATCCAGGCGATGCACGAGGCCTATCTGCGTGAAGAATCGCCGGCAGCCCGCGATTCCATGGCGCAGATCCTGATCAACTCGCGCATGTGCGCCACCGGCCACCGCCCGATCTGCCAGGACACCGGCATCGTGACCGTGTTCGTCCGCGTAGGCATGGACGTGCGTTGGGATGGCGCCACCATGGGCCTGGACGACATGATCAACGAAGGCGTGCGTCGCGCCTACAACCTGCCGGAAAACGTCCTGCGTGCCTCGATCCTCGCCGACCCGGCGGGCGCTCGCAAAAACACCAAGGACAACACCCCTGCCGTTATCCACTACTCCATCGTTCCGGGTAACACCGTGGAAGTGGACGTGGCGGCCAAGGGCGGTGGTTCCGAGAACAAATCGAAGATGGCCATGCTCAACCCGTCCGACTCGATCGTCGACTGGGTACTGAAGACTGTGCCGACCATGGGCGCCGGCTGGTGCCCACCGGGCATGCTCGGCATCGGCATCGGCGGCACCGCCGAGAAAGCCGCGGTGATGGCCAAGGAAGTGTTGATGGAATCCATCGACATTCACGAGCTGAAAAAGCGCGGCCCGTCCAACCGTATCGAAGAGATGCGCCTGGAGCTGTTCGAGAAGGTCAACCAACTGGGCATCGGCGCCCAAGGCCTGGGTGGCCTGACCACCGTGCTCGACGTGAAGATCATGGACTACCCGACCCACGCCGCTTCGTTGCCGGTGTGCATGATCCCGAACTGCGCCGCCACCCGTCACGCGCACTTCGTGCTCGACGGTTCCGGCCCGGCCTCGCTGGAAGCGCCACCGCTGGACGCCTACCCGGAAATCGTCTGGGAAGCCGGCCCGTCGGCCCGTCGCGTCAACCTCGACACCCTGACCCCGGAAGACGTGCAGAACTGGAAGCCGGGCGAAACCGTCCTGCTCAACGGCAAGATGCTCACCGGTCGCGACGCTGCGCACAAGCGCATGGTCGAGATGCTGAACAAGGGTGAAACCCTGCCGGTGGACCTGAAAGGTCGCTTCATCTACTACGTCGGCCCGGTTGATCCGGTGCGCGAAGAAGTGGTTGGCCCTGCTGGCCCTACTACCGCCACGCGGATGGACAAGTTCACCCGTCAGATCCTCGAGCAAACCGGCCTGTTGGGCATGATCGGCAAATCCGAACGCGGCCCGACCGCGATCGAAGCGATCAAGGACCACAAGGCCGTTTACCTGATGGCTGTCGGCGGCGCGGCGTACCTGGTAGCGCAAGCCATCAAGAAATCCCGCGTGGTGGCTTTCGCCGAACTGGGCATGGAAGCGATCTACGAGTTCGACGTGAAAGACATGCCGGTCACTGTTGCGGTCGACAGCAAGGGTGAGTCGGTACACATCACCGGTCCTGCCATCTGGCAGAAAAAGATCAGTGAAAGCCTGGCCGTAGAAGTGCAGTAAGCGCATCGACTGACCAAGCAAAGGCGACAGGGGTGATCCTCCTGTCGCCTTTTTTATTGCGCGCGTTTTGACCGGTGACTTGTTGAACATGGGAATGCCCAAGTTGTGCATGCTATCGTGCGCCCCCTCCGTACACGTGTGTAACGCCCAGCATGTTTGAGTCATCCCGCCCACTGCGCCTGACGTTCTATACCGTTGTTATCGTCGCCGGTGCAGCCATCGCCGCCACCCTGGCCATACGCCACGCCGAGCGTCAGGCCCTGGTGGAAGACGCTGCCCGCGCCAGTCAGCAGTTGGGGCTGTACGCGACGTCGCTGCATACCCTGATCGAACGTTACCGCGCCCTGCCCGCCGTGCTGGCCCTGGACCCGGAGTTGCGCACGGCGCTCGACGGTCCGGTGACGCCCGAGCAACAGGACGCATTGAACCGCAAACTGGAAAAGATCAACGGCGTCGCCGACTCCTCGACCCTGGAACTGCTCGATCACACCGGCCTCGCCGTGGCAGCGAGCAACTGGCGTTTGCCCAGCAGTTACGTTGGCCACAACTACGGATTTCGCCCCTACTTCAGCCAGACCCGCACCCAGGGCACCGGGCGCTTTTATGCGGTGGGAGTGACCAGTGGAATTCCCGGTTACTTCTTATCCAGCGCCGTGACCAATGACAATGGCCGGTTTCTCGGCGCGATGGTGGTCAAACTCGAGTTTCCGGAGCTCGAACGCGAATGGCGTCAGGGCACCGACACATTGCTGGTCAGCGATGCACGCGGAGTCATCTTCATCGCCAATCAGCCAGGCTGGCGCTATCGCCTGTTGAAACCGCTGAACGACAGTGATCATGCCGAACTGAAAGCCACTCGTCAGTACGACAAGCAACCTCTGACACCCCTTGAATTTAAATCACTGCGACGCTTCGACGACAACAGCGACCTGACGCGGGTCGAGGGCCCTGGCGGCCAGGCCGATTATCTGTGGGAGTCCCTGCCGCTGGACGCCGAAGGCTGGACGCTGCACCTGCTGCGCCGCCCGCAAATCGCCTTCGAAGACAGCCGCAACGCCGCGCTCGCCGCTGCCGGGGTGTGGCTGACGCTGGTGTTTCTGTTGCTGTTTCTCAACCAGCGCTGGCGCCTGGCCAAAATGCGCCAGCGCAGTCGCGAAGAACTCGAACAACTGGTGGAAGAACGCACCCGCGACCTGCGCACCGCCCAGGACGGGCTGGTGCAATCGGCCAAACTCGCGGCCCTCGGCCAGATGTCCGCCGCCCTCGCCCATGAGATCAACCAGCCGCTGACCGCCCAACGCATGCAACTGGCGACCTTGCGCCTGCTGCTCGATCACGGCCGCGTCGACGAAGCCTACAAGGCGCTCAAACCGGTGGATGACATGCTCACGCGCATGGCCGCCCTCACCGGCCACTTGAAAACCTTCGCCCGCAAAAGCCCCAGCGGCTTGCGCGAACGTCTGGACCTGGCGGCGGTGGTAGACCAATCATTGCAACTGCTCGACACTCGGATACGCGATGAACAGGTCAGTACGGTGTTGCACCTGACGCGCCCGGCCTGGGTGCGCGGCGATGCGATCCGGCTGGAACAGGTACTGATCAATTTGCTGCGCAACGCTCTGGATGCGATGCACGATAAACCCTGCAAACGCCTGGAAATCCGTCTCGAAGCCGACGAACAACTGTGGCGCCTGACCGTCGCCGACAACGGTGGCGGCATCGCCGAAGAACATCTGCCGAAGGTGTTCGATCCGTTTTTCACCACCAAACCGGTGGGTGACGGCCTGGGCATCGGCTTGGCGGTATCGTTCGCCATCGTGCACGAATCGGGCGGACGCCTGAGCGCGGACAATCAGGCCAACGGCGCGGTGTTCACCCTGACCCTGCCGATCGATCTGGAGGCTCATGACCCATGCTGAATTCCGTGATGGTGGTCGACGACGAAAGCAGCATCCGCAGCGCGGTCGAACAATGGCTGAGCCTGTCGGGCTTCGAGGTGCAGCTGTTCAGCCGTGCCGATGAATGCCTGGCGCAATTGCCCAAGCATTTCCCCGGAGTAATCCTCAGCGACGTGCGCATGCCCGGCATGACGGGCCTGGAACTGTTGGCCGAAGTGCAGCGCCGCGATGCCGACTTGCCGGTGATCCTGCTGACCGGCCACGGCGATGTGCCGATGGCCGTCGACGCCATGCGTGACGGCGCCTACGACTTCCTGGAAAAACCCTTCAGCCCGGAAACCCTGCTCGGCAGTCTGCGTCGAGCACTGGACAAGCGCCGACTGGTGTTGGAAAACCGCGCCTTGCACGAACAGGCGGACAACCGCGCCAAACTCGATGCAACGCTGCTGGGTGTGTCCCGTGGTTTGCAGACGCTGCGCCGGCAGGTGCTGGACCTGGCCGCGCTGCCGGTCAACGTGTTGATTCGCGGTGAAACCGGCAGCGGCAAGGAGCTGGTTGCCCGTTGCCTGCATGACTTCGGCCCCCGCGCCGACAAGCCGTTTGTGGCGTTGAACTGCGCGGCGATCCCCGAACAGTTGTTCGAAGCGGAGCTGTTCGGTCACGAGAGCGGTGCGTTCACCGGCGCGTCGGGCAAGCGCATCGGCAAGCTTGAATACGCCGATGGCGGCACATTGTTTCTCGATGAAATCGAAAGCATGCCCCTGGCCCAGCAGGTGAAATTGCTGCGGGTGTTGCAGGAGCAGAAGCTGGAGCGACTGGGTTCCAATCAGAGCATCCGCGTGGATTTGCGGATCATCGCCGCCACCAAACCCGATCTGCTGGACGAAGCACGGGCCGGGCGTTTTCGCGAGGATCTGGCCTATCGGTTGAACGTCGCCGAGTTGCGTCTGCCGCCGTTGCGCGAGCGTCGTGAAGACATTCCGTTGCTGTTCGAATTCTTTGCCCAGAACGCCGCCGAGCGTTTGGGTCGCAAGTTTCCACCGCTCAGCGGCCCGCAGTTGAGCCATCTGCTGAGCCACGACTGGCCGGGCAATGTGCGTGAATTGGCGAACGTGGCCGAACGTCAGGTGCTGGGGCTGGACGAGCCGGAACCTGCGGGCATCGACCCCGGACAGTCGCTGGCGGCGCAGCAGGAAGCGTTTGAAGCGCACTGCTTGCGCGCGGCATTGACTCGGCACAAGGGCGATGTGAAAGCGGTGCTCGAAGAACTGCAACTGCCGCGCCGAACCTTCAATGAAAAGATGCAGCGGCATGGGTTGAGTCGGGAGATGTTTTTGCAAGAGAACTGAGTTCTTTAGCGCCTGTAGTGGCCTCTTCGCGGGCAAGCCCGCTCCCACATTTGATCTGCGTACACCGGTCCATTGTGGGAGCGGGCTTGCTCGCGAAGAGGCCAGCACAGGCAATGCAAATCCATAAGCCAGATAAGCGGATTTCCGCTCACCACCCTCCAGAAAGCAAGCGGATTTCCGCTCAAACAAACATCCTACCCCCTCTAAACCGGCCCTCCCTCGATTGGCACAGCTCCTGCTATAGCTCACGCAGGCTGCGTTTCAACGCGCTCCACAAAAACAATTAAACGAAGGATCCTTCAATGGATAACTCCAATACCCTGCCCCTTGGGTCGGCTGTCGCGCCGGCCAAAGCAAGAACCACGTCCAGCCGCATCAAGTCGATCTTCAGCGGCTCTGTCGGCAACATGGTCGAGTGGTACGACTGGTACGTTTATGCTGCTTTCTCGTTGTACTTCGCCAAGGCCTTTTTCCCTAAAGGCGACACCACCGCACAACTGCTGAACACCGCAGCGATCTTCGCCGTGGGCTTCCTGATGCGTCCGATCGGCGGCTGGCTGATGGGCCTGTATGCCGACAAAGTCGGGCGCAAAAAGGCGTTGATGGCGTCGGTGTACCTGATGTGCTTCGGCTCACTGCTGATCGCCCTGAGCCCGGGTTACGAAACCATCGGTATCGGCGCGCCGATCCTGCTGGTGTTCGCGCGTTTGCTGCAAGGCCTGTCGGTCGGTGGCGAATACGGCACCTCGGCAACTTACCTCAGTGAGATGGCGACCAAGGAACGTCGCGGCTTCTTCTCCAGTTTCCAGTACGTGACCCTGATCTCCGGCCAGCTCATCGCGCTGGGCGTGCTGATCGTGCTGCAAAACGTCCTGACCACCGAAGAGCTGTATGCCTGGGGCTGGCGTATCCCGTTCGCCATCGGCGCACTGTGTGCCGTGGTCGCGCTCTACCTGCGTCGCGGCATGGAAGAAACCGAGTCGTTCACCAAGAAGGAAAAGGCCAAGGAAAGCGCAATGCGCACCTTGATGCGCCATCCGAAGGAACTGATGACCGTGGTCGGCCTGACCATGGGCGGCACCCTGGCGTTCTACACCTACACCACGTACATGCAGAAATACCTGGTGAACACCGTCGGCATGAGCATCTCCGACTCCACCACCATTTCCGCCGCCACACTGTTCCTGTTCATGTGCCTGCAACCGATCATCGGCGGGCTGTCGGATAAAGTCGGTCGTCGACCGATCCTGATTGCCTTCGGTGTCCTCGGGACGCTGTTCACCGTGCCGATCCTCACCACCCTCCACACCATCACCACCTGGTGGGGCGCGTTCTTCCTGATCATGGCGGCGCTGATCATCGTCAGCGGCTACACCTCGATCAACGCCGTGGTCAAAGCTGAACTGTTCCCGACTTCAATCCGCGCCCTGGGCGTTGGCCTGCCGTACGCGCTGACCGTATCGATCTTCGGCGGCACCGCTGAATACATCGCGCTGTGGTTCAAGAGCATCGGCATGGAAACCGGTTACTACTGGTATGTCACGGGGTGCATTGCCGTGTCGTTGCTGGTCTACGTGACCATGAAAGACACCCGCAAGCATTCGCGGATCGAAACTGACTAACTCCGCTAGCGTCACAAAAAAGGGGCAGACCTGCTGAGGTCTGCCCCTTTTTTATTGCGCGTGAAAGCGCTGAATGAAAAATCTGTCACTCAAGCACGGCCCCGGATTAATCACCGGTTAATGCGCGGAATCCATCCTGCACCTGCTCGATCGATTCATTGTTATGCGCCCACTTCAGTCTTTGAAAGCGGAAAAGCCTGACGGTCTTAACATCTAATTAATCGATTACTTCTAGCATCATTTGGCGATTTTCAATCAACTTAATCGGCGCAGCATGGCATTCATGCCCAAGACACAAGCGCCAACGAATCTGGAGTGACTGAGATGAAAACCAAACTGTTCCTCGCCATGATCCTTTCCGTCCTGGCGGCCAATACCTTCGCCGCCGACGGTTACGACAAAACCGGCTCGGCTTCTTTTAACGCCGAAGCCAGTGCCTCCGTTGACCGCGCTCATTCGGGCACCTACGCGGCTGACGGGTTCGATAAAACCGGCACCGCAGAGGCTATCGGCTGATAGTGGGAGGAAGGTTACAGCCCGGCTTCGGCCGGGCTTCGTCGTTTCTGGAGAAACGAAATGTTCGACACAACACAAATCCATGGTGGGAGCGGGCTTGCTCGCGAAAGCGGTGTATCAGTCAGCGTATGAGTTGGATGTGAAGCCGCTTTCGCGAACAAGCCCGCTCCCACATTTTATTTTCGTTGAATCCGATAGAGGGTTCGACTGGAAATCTGCCGCCGGTCCTTGCACCATGACCGCCTCCCGAGAGCCCCAGGAATTCGCTCCATGCCCGACGACATCCACTTCTACGAACCCGCCAACGGCCACGGCCTGCCTCACGATCCGTTCAACGCCATCGTCGGCCCGCGTCCCATCGGCTGGATTTCTTCACAGGATGCCAATGGCCGCTTGAACCTGGCGCCCTACAGCTTCTTCAACGCCTTCAACTACATTCCGCCGATCATTGGTTTTTCCAGCGTCGGGCGCAAAGACAGCCTGAATAACATCGAACAGACCGGCGAGTTCGCCTGGAACCTGGCGACCCGGCCACTGGCCGAGCAGATGAACCAGAGCTGCGCCATGGTCGGGCCTGAGGTCAACGAGTTCGAGCTGTCCGGGCTGACGCCAGCCGCCTCGAAGATCATTCAGGTGCCACGAGTCGCCGAGAGTCCGGTGTCCTTCGAATGCAAGGTCACGCAGATCATTCAGTTGCAGCGAGCGGACGGCGACGTGGTGCCGAGTTGGCTGATTCTCGGCGAAGTGGTCGCCGTGCATATCGCCAAGTGGCTGTTGAAGGATGGGGTGTACGACACCGCCGCGGCAGAACCGATCCTGCGCGGCGGTGGGCCAGCGGATTATTTCCAGCTGGGGCCAGAGGCGTTGTTCAAGATGTTCCGCCCGGGGGCGGTCAAGTGATTACCAGATCAGGTCGCCGTCTTCGCTGACGCCCTTGAGGCGTGTCAGTTCCAACGCGGCGGCTTGGTCGGCATCGTGGGCAGTTTTGAAGGTTTGCGCTTCGAGCAGCTTATGAAAGCGCGGCGCACCCGTACCACCGATGGCTTTGGTGGCGATCGCGGCGTGATAACCGCCCTCGCGGGGTACTACGGCAGATACGGCTTCGAAGGTTTCAAAGGCTTTGCGTGCCATGTCGCGGATCCTGGCTAATGGAGAATTGAGCCATTAAACCCTCAACCCGCCATTTTGTGTACCCACGACTGAGACTGACCCAGCGCCTGATCGGCCGACACTTCCTTGAAGGTATGGAAATCCAGACTGTTGACCACCAACTCCTGAACCAGCTCGGCAAAAATCTCCATGGCCGGGCTACTGAAATACGCCGTCATTGCTTGTTGGTTAGTCCAGAAACCGGACACCAGCCACAACTCGGGATCGCATTGCGAATGTTGCAGGGCGAAGCTCAGGCAGCCCGGTGCGGTGCGAGACGGCTCGATCAAGGCACTGAGGCGCGCGCCAAGTTCCGCCGAACGCCCGGCGCGGGCACGGACAAAGGCCATGTGGCTGACGGGGATCTGATTAGACATGTTCAACCCTCCCAGGGAGTCGAGTGGCAGCCGTGGGACGGGCTGCGACAGGATCCAAGGTTAAGCGCCCGTGCGATGTGTCGTTAGTCGATTCCTGCCGGCTTGTTGCACAATCCTGCGAAGCTGTTCCGCGCACCTGTAACAACGTGTAAACCCGTCACAGCACTGTAATACGACTTTCAAGCAAGTTTTCCGGGCGACAACCTGCCATAGAAGCGCCCCCCGTCTACCCCGTGCAGAATCAGGCAATCTTTTGGCAGGATGTGTCTACCGCTGTGCCTTGCACAAATTTAAGCTCAGCTCATCACCAACGCCTCAACGAGGATGCCCCGCATGTCGTCGCTCGATCATTTTCACGCTCCGCTGGACGCCGACATGGAGAAACAGCGCGCGGAACTGGCCGCGATCATCCGCCGCAACACCACGGAGGATGGCACTTATGCCACTGCCGTCGGTTCGCTGTTCATGTCGCGCCACAGCCAGTCCCATGATTTTGCCCCGGTGCTGGCGCAACCGGCGTTGTGCATCATGGCTCAGGGGCGCAAAGAGGTTCGGCTGGCCGATGAATATTTCAATTATGACCCACTGAATTACCTGGTGGTCTCGGTCTCGATGCCACTGAGTGGGCGCGTGGTGAATGTCACGTCTGAAGAACCGATCCTCGCGGTACGGCTTGACATCGACCCGGCAGAAATCACCGCGCTGATTGCCGACGCCGGTCCCCTGGGTGTCCCCACCCGTCCGACGGGGCGCGGTTTGTACGTCGAGCGGATCGACACCGCCATGCTCGACGCCGTGCTGCGTCTGGCGCGGCTGCTGGACGCACCGAAAGACATCGCCATGCTCGCGCCCTTGATTCGCCGGGAGATTCTTTATCGGTTGTTGCGCAGCCAGCAGGGCCATCGGTTGTATGAAATCGCCATCGCAAACAGTCAGAGCCACCGCATCAGCCAAGCGATCAAATGGCTCAACGGCAACTATGAGCAGCCGCTGCGTATCGATGACCTGGCGCGGGAAGTGAACCTGAGTGTGTCGACGTTGCATCACCGCTTCAAGGCGATGACCGCCATGAGTCCGTTGCAGTATCAAAAGCAGTTGCGCCTGCAAGAAGCGCGGCGGTTGATGCTGGCGGAAGGGTTGGAAGCATCAGCGGCAGGGTATCGGGTGGGGTATGAAAGTCCCTCGCAGTTCAGCCGTGAGTACAGCCGATTGTTCGGGGCGCCGCCGTTAAGGGATTTGGCGCGGTTGCGGTTGAGTGTCTAGCTGAAATTTGTATTGGTGGTGCTGACCTTTTCGCGAGCAAGCCCGCTCCCACATTAGACAGATTGGTTCCTGAGAACGCGGTCAACCTGTGGGAGCGGGCTTGCTCGCGAAGAGGCCTGTAAGAACAACCCACCTCTAAAGTCAGGCGCTCAACACGCGGCAAGCCTCCGCCGGAATCGTCACCGACACCGGATTGCCAATGCTCAAGCCAATCCCCTGACACGGCGTGCTCAACGCGGTAAACGATACCCCGGAACACTCCACCGTGGTTTCAATCGTCGCGCCGATATCCCGCACAAACGTCACCTTGCCCAGCAACCGATTGCCCGCCGTGGCTTGCGGATTCGACAGTTGCAGGTCTTCAGGGCGAATCAGCATCTTGACCTTCTCGCCAACCACGATGCTGCTGCAGATCGGCACTTCCAGCGCATCGCCGCCCGGCAGGCTGACCTTGCCGTTGCCCAACGCGGTGGCCGGGAAGATGTTGCCCGACCCGATAAAGTCCGCGACGAATTCATTGGCCGGGTGCCGGTAAATCTCGATCGGCGTGCCCACCTGCTGCACCCGATGTTCACCCAACACGACAACGATATCGGCCATGGTCATGGCTTCGCGCTGGTCGTGGGTCACGAGGATGGTGGTGATGTTCAAGCGCTGTTGCAGCTGACGGATTTCCACCTGCATCGACTCACGCAGCTTGGCGTCCAGCGCCGACAGCGGCTCATCCAGTAGGAGGATCTTCGGGTGATTGGCAATCGCCCGGGCTATCGCCACGCGCTGACGTTGCCCGCCCGACAGTTTCGACACCGGACGGTCGATCATCTCTTGCAGCTGAATCAGTTGCAGCAGTTCCACTACCCGCGCCTGCTGATCAGCCTTGCTGACCCCACGCAACTTCAGGGGATAAGCGATGTTCTCCCCCACTGTCATGTGCGGGAACAGCGCCAGGGATTGGAACACCATGCCGAAATTGCGCTGATGCGCCGGGGTGTGGCCGATGTCTTCACCGTCCAGGCGAATCTCGCCGCCGCTCAAAGTTTCGAGCCCGGCGATCATCCGCAGCAACGTGGTTTTGCCACAGCCCGAAGGGCCGAGAAAGCACACCAGCTTGCCCTCGGGCAAATGCAGGTTTACATCTTTTACCGCGCAGGCCGAGCCGTAATATTTCTCGACGTTTTCCAGAATCAGACCAGTCATGTTGCACCTCAAATCAAAAGGAAACGCCGCCCTCGCCCACCAGCTTCTCCAACGCCCAGATCAGGACGAAGTCGATCAGCACGATCAGCACGGCAAACGAGAAAACGGTAGGGTCGAGCGAAGACACGGTGCGGCTGTACATCCAGATCGGCACGGTCATGACGTCAATGGTGTAGAGGAAATAGGTCACGGTGAATTCGTTGAACGAAACGATGAACGCCAGCAGCATGCCCGCCAGTATCCCGGACTTCATCAGTGGCACCACCACATCGATAATCGCCCGGGTAGGCGAAGCGCCAAGCATCTGCGCGGCTTCTTCGACTTCGCTGCCGATGGAGAGCATCGCGGCCGTGCAGTTCTTCACCACGAACGGCAACGCCAGGATCACGTGAGCGATCACCAACCGCGACGTCGTCATCTGGAATGGCAGGCTGTCGAACACCAGCAGCAACGCCAGGCCCAACACCACCATCGGAAACACCAGCGGCAGCGACATCAATTGCAGCGCCACGGCCTTGCCGCGGAACTCGCAACGGGTCAGGGCATAAGCGGCGGGCACCGCGACAATCGTGGCGAACACCATGGTCAGGCACGCGACCATCAGGCTGGTGCTCATGGCTTTGCCCAGGCTCAGCACATCGCTGGAATCGGGTGAGACAAAGGTGTGCCAGGCGGCCTTGTACCATTGCAGGCTATAGCTGCTCGGCGGGAAATCGAGGTTCGACGCGCCGCTGAACGACATCACGATCATCGTCAGGATCGGCAACACCGCCAGCAGCAGGATGAAGCCCGACAGGATGCCAGCGAACTTGCCGGTCTCGCCCGGCAACAGCGAGTAGCGCTTCTTGATCAGGGTGCTCATTGGGAAGCCTCCAGCATGCGCCGACGACGGCCAGTGATGAATTCGGACAAGGTCATGATCGCGAGGGTGGTAACGATCAGCACCACACCGGCAGCGGACGCGGCGGGCCAGTTCATCAGCGGGGCGATCTGGTCATGCACCATCACCGCCAGCATCGGCACGCGCCGGCCGCCGAGCAGCAAGGGCACCACGAAGCTGCTGGCGTTGTAGGCGAACACCAGCGTCGCACCGGTGATGATCCCCGGCATGCTCATCGGCAAGACCACCTGGCGGAACACCTGCAAACGACTGGCACCCAAGGTCGCGGCGGCTTCTTCGTAAGTACGGGCAACGCCGCGCATGGCGCTGGCAATCGGCAACACGGCCAGCGGGAACGCGGTTTGCACCAGGCCCATCAACACGCCGTTCTGGTTGTACAGCAGCATGATCGGGCGCTTGATCAGGCCCAGGCCCATCAGCGCCTGGTTGAGCATCCCGCCCGGGCCGAGAATCACCAGCCAGCCGTAGCTTTGCAGCAACAGGTTGACCAGCAACGGCAGCAGCACCGCAGCGAGGAAGATCCGTCGCACAAACGGTGAAGTCAGGCGCGACATGGTGTAGGCCACCGGTATCGCCAGCACCACGGCGATCGCTGCGCTGATCAGAGCCAGGCGCAGGGTCAGCAGCAAGGATTTGAGGTAATACGGTTCCAGCAATTGGGCGTAGCTGGCCAGGCTGAACCCGGTCCATTCCGCGCCTTTGGTGCCCACGCTCATGCGCAGCACCAGGAGGCTGGCGGCAATCAGCACGCCCAGAAACAGCATCGACGGCGAGAGGAAAAACCAGGCGCGGGTCGTCGGCGAAACACCCCGATGGGCGCGCACGGGAGCGACACTTACCGGATGGGTCAGAGGTTGGTGTTCCATAGCAAGGGTCTCGTCAATGGAAAGCAGCTGACAAACACAATTCCTTAATCCACATCAGCCCCTGTGGGAGCGAGCTTGCTCGCGATAGCGGTGTATCAGTCGACATCAATGTTGAATGACAGTCAGCAATCGCGAGCAAGCTCGCTCCCACAGGGGATCTTCAGTGGTTGAAGATCCTGTGTTCGCCACTCGATCAGGAAGAAAAGATTTCCGTGTAACGACGAATCCATTGGTCATGCACGGAGGCCAGGAAGGCGTTGTCGTGCATGATCGCTTTCTCGGCAATCTGCTCCGGCGTCAGGATGAACGGGCTCTTGCGCGCTTCGGCAGAGATGATCGCCTTGGCGTTGACTGGACCGTTGTAGATGTCTTCGGCCATCTTGCCCTGCACCAATGGGTCCAGAGAGTGGTTGATGAAGGCGTAGACCAGGTCGGTATCGCCCGGACGATTCTTCGGCATGACCGAGAGCATCAGGTCGGTGTAGAAACCTTCCTTCATACCGAACGTAGCGCCCAGACCGTAGGCCGGGTCGCGGATCTGTTTCGGGAAAAACGCCGGTGCGTACAGGCCGCCCATGTCCAGGGAGCCGGTGCGGAACAGTTCGGCGATCTGGTTCGGGTTTTCACCCAGGGTCACCACGCGATCCTTGAGCTCGGCGAGTTTCTTGAAGCCCGGTTCAATGTTGTGTTCGTCACCGCCGGCCAGTTTCGCGGCGATGATGATCAGGTCCATGGCCTCGGTCCAGTTCGGCGGCGGCAGGAAGATATTCGGCGACAGGTCCGCGTCCCACAGGGCGGCGTAGCTGTTCGGTGCTTCTTTTACAGTACGGGTGCTGTAGACCAGGCTGTTGCACCAGAGCAGGTAACCGATGCCGTGGCCATTGGCGCCGGTGCGGTATTTCTCCGGGACATCGACCAGGTTGGGAATGCGGTTGAGATCGGGTTTTTCCAGCAGCCCGGCGGCTGCCAGACCTTCGGCGCCGACGCCGGCCAGGGTGATGATGTCGTACTGCGGACGATCACCGGCAGCCTTGAGTTTGGCGACCATTTCCGAGGTGCTGCCGGTGCGGTCAGCGATGACCTTGCAGCCGTACTTGTCCTCGAAGGTTGCCGCGATGTTACGCAGCGCAGCCAGGCCCGTGTCATCGGACCAGGTCAGCAGGCGCAGGGTCTTGCCCTGGAAGCGCGTATCGCTGGCATTGGCCCGGACGAAGGGCAGACTCATGGCCGCCGCGGCGACGGACGCCACGCCCACGGTTTTGATGAATTGACGTCTGTTCAGATCATGCTCGCCCATGAAGGACTCCCTTTGTTTTTTTAAGTATGAGGTTGGTCGCAACCCTTGCATCCGCGCGGTCGAATCTGCTTCAAGCCCCCGGTTTCAAAGGGTCTTGGCTGATCCGACGGGTTCATCCTGAGGTCGTGCAAAACACCTGACTATCGATAAAAACTCATTGAAGCCATGACGCCAGCGCATGCCTCATCAAGAGGCATGCGCTCACCGTTTTAGCGCCTTCAGACGGCTCGAATCACGTGTTTGATTTCCTGGAAAGCCTGCAAGCCCCACGGCCCCAACTCGCGACCGATGCTGCTCTGTTTGTAGCCACCCCAAGCGGTCTGCGGGAAGATCACTTGCGGCGCGTTGACCCACACCAGCCCCGCCTGCAAAGCGTTGGCGACCCGGTCCGCGGCTTCGTGGTCGCGGGTGACCACGCTGGCCACCAGACCGAACTGGCTGTCATTGGCCAGGGCAATCGCCTCGGCTTCAGAGGTGAAACTGCGCACGCAGATCACTGGGCCGAAAATCTCTTCACACCACAGCGCACTGTCGAGGGGCACGTGGGTGAAAATCGTCGGCTGCAAAAAATATCCGCGCGGCAGGTCCGCCGGACGATTGCCGCCGCAGATCAGCCTGGCGCCGGCACTCAAACCACGATCGATGTGACCGAGCACACGCTGGTATTGCGCCTGATTGACCAACGCGCCCATTTCCACGTTCGGATCGAACGGGTCGGCTACGCGAATCGCTTCGGCGCGGGCTTTCAAACGGGTGAGGAATTCATCAGCCAATTCATCGGCGACCAGCACGCGACTGGTGGCGGAACACATCTGCCCGGCGTTAAAGAAACCGCCACCACAGGCCACTTCCACGGCCAGTTCGAGATCGGCATCGGCGAGCACCAGCAACGAGGACTTACCGCCCAGTTCCAGGCTCACGCCCTTCACGGTTTCCGCAGCACGTTGCATCACCTGCACGCCGACCGCGTTGCTACCGGTGAAGGAAATCTTGGCGATACGCGGATCTGCCGAGAGCGGCGCGCCGACCGCCAGACCGGTGCCGCAGACCAGGTTGAAGACCCCTTTGGGCAGGCCGGCTTCGGCGATGATTGCCGCCAATTCCAGCTCCGGCAGCGGCGTGACTTCGGATGGTTTGAGCACCACGCAGCAACCGGCGGCGAGGGCCGGGGCGAGTTTCCAGGCGGTGGTGACCATCGGGAAATTCCACGGCACGATCAGGCCGACAACACCACACGGTTCACGGCGCACGCGGGCGCTGAAGTCGTCGCTTGGCAGCTCTACAGCGCTGTCCTGTTTAGCGTCGAGCCCTTCGGCCAGACCTGCGTAGTACTCGAACGTGGCGATCACGTCGTCGACGTCGATGGCCGCTTCAAACAGCGGCTTGCCGTTGTTGCTCGACTGCAGATGCATCAACTGTTCGCGACCGGCCTGCACGCCCGCCGCGATGTTGCGCAGGATCGCGCCACGCTCGGCGCCGGTGGTTTTCGACCATTGCTTGAAGGCGTTGGTCGCGGCGCTGACGGCTTGATCGACCGCGTGTTCATCACCGCCATTTACGGTGGTCAACAAGGCTTCAGTCGCCGGGTTGATCACGCGCAAATGTTCGCTACCGGCTGACCATTCGCCATCGATGAACAGACCGTCCAACGTGGTTGGAAAACTCATTTCGACACCGCCTTCATCCACTGGGTCTGATCGATTTCAATCAGGGTCGGGCCTTGGCGATCGGTGGCGGCACGCAAGGCGTTGCGCAGTTGCTCGACGCCGTTGACGGCCTCGGCCGCACAACCCAGGGCCTTGGCCACACCAATGAAATCCGGGGTGTAGATGTCCACGCCGACCGGCTCGATGGCGCGGTTGACCATGTATTTCTTGATCTCTTCGTAGCCCTGGTTATTCCACAACAGCACGATCACCGGCGTGCGCGCTTCCACGGCGCTGGCCAGTTCCGGCAGGGTGAATTGCAGGCCGCCGTCGCCGATCAGGCACACCACCGGAGGTCGTGCACCGCCTTCAACGCTGCCGCCGAGCCAGGCGCCAATCGCCGCCGGCAAAGCGTAACCGAGGGTGCCGTAACCGGTGGACGAGTTGAACCAGCGACGCGGACGTTCCGGGTTGAACGTCAGGTTGCCGGTGTATACCGGTTGGGTCGAATCGCCGACGAAAACGGCGTTCGGCAATTCATGCAGCACGGTTTCCAGGAAGCGGGTCTGGGCCAGGGTAGGCGCATCCCAAGTGGCCGCCAGTTCTTCACGCAAACGCGCGGCACGGACCTGGCCCCAATCGTTGCGGCGCTCGGCCAGGGATTTGTGCGACAGCGCGCTCAGCAAAGCCTGGGCGGCATTGCGCGAGTCGGACACCAGCGCCACCTGCGGCGGATAGTTGCGCACGGTCTGGTCCGGGTCGATGTCCACGCGCAGCAGTGCGCCGGGAATTTCGAAACCACCGGCGAAGGTGACGTCATAGTCGGTTTCGGCCAACTCGGTGCCGATCGCCAGCACGACGTCAGCCTCGGCCACCAGGGCGCGGGTGGCGACCAGGCTTTGGGTCGAACCGATCAGCAACGGATGGTTGGATTCGAGCATGCCTTTGGCGTTGATGGTCAGCGCCACCGGCGCGTCCAGCAGTTCGGCCAGTTCAGTCAACTCGGCGGCGGCATCGATGGCACCGCCACCGGCGAGAATCAGTGGTCGCTTGGCACCGGCCAGCAACGTGGTCATGCGGGAAATCGCGGTCGGCGATGCGCCGGCACGGTCGATATTCACCGGCACGCTGGCGAGCAGGTCATCGGCCTCTTCGACCAACACGTCCAATGGAATTTCGATGTGCACCGGACGCGGGCGACCGGCCTGGAACAGCGCAAACGCGCGGGCCAGGACGCCGGGCAATTCGGACGCCGACATCAGGGTGTGGGAGAACGCTGCCACGCCGCCGACCAATGCGCTCTGGTTCGGCAGCTCGTGAAGCTTGCCGCGCCCGCCACCCAACTGGTTGCGGGTTTGTACGCTGGAGATCACCAGCATCGGGATCGAATCGGCGTAGGCCTGGCCCATGGCGGTGGTGATGTTGGTCATGCCGGGGCCAGTGATAATAAAGCACACACCCGGCTTGCCGCTGGTGCGGGCGTAACCGTCGGCCATGAAACCGGCGCCCTGCTCGTGACGCGGCGTGACGTGGTTGATGCTCGAACGGGCCAGCCCGCGATACAGCTCCACGGTGTGTACCCCGGGAATGCCGAACACCTGCTCAACCCCGTAATCTTCGAGTAACTTGACCAATACTTCGCCGCACGTCGCCATGTCATTGCCCTTCTTGTTCGTTTGAGACGCCGGGCCTGCGCTGTGTTTATGATGGATTGGCAGGTCCAGGGATGGCCTCATTGGAACGGGCGACACGTAGCCGCAACAATGGATAAAAAGTCATACTAGCCATGTCCTCACGTCATACCTTGGAACCCAATGAAACGACTGCCTCCCCTGCCGGCGCTGCACACTTTTCTGATCACCGCGCAGTGCTGCAACTTCACCCGGGCCGCCGAGCAGCTGCACATCACCCAAGGCGCCGTGAGTCGGCAGATCGCCGGGCTGGAAGATCATTTGGGTTATGAGCTGTTCATTCGCCAGGCCCGCGGTCTCGATCTCACGGCCGAAGGGCGGGAATGGCTGCCACGGGTCCAGCAGATTTTCGGCTTGATCGACGAAGCGGTAGAGCAGATCGGCGAGAAGCGTGAAACCCTGCAACTCAAGGCCCCGACCTGCGTGATGCGCTGGCTGCTGCCACGCCTGTTGCAGTGGCAACGGGAGCGCCCGGACGTGCCAGTGGAATTGACCACCACGGTCAAGCACGGTGTGGATTTTCATCGTGAGCAATTCGATGCGGCGGTGATGTACGGCGCACCTCCCGATAGCGCTCTGGCCTCTTATCACCTGTTCGATGAACAACTGACGCCGGTCTGTTCCCGGCCGATGCTGGAAGGACCAACGGCCTTGCAGACGCCGGCCGATCTGCAGCAGCACCTGTTGCTGCACCCCACCCGCGATGAACGCGACTGGAACGCCTGGTTGAAAGCTGCGGATATTCATTTGAGCAATGTCGGCAAGGGCCAGCATTTCGAAACACTGGACCTGGCGATGTCGATGGCGTCCCAAGGGACGGGCGTGGCGATCGGGGATTGGTCGTTGATAGGCGATGACCTGAGTGCCGGGCGGCTGGTCATGCCGTTTGAATTGAAGGTGAAAACGGGGCTGGCGTATTACCTGGTGTTCCCTGAAAAACCCGGGCCTTCGCCGAAGTTGCGCGAGTTGATGGGGTGGTTGGTGGAACAGGCGCAGAGCCGCTGAAAAGCTTCGCGAGCAAGCCCGCTCCCACGTTGAATCTCCGGTGAACACAGCATTTGTGTACGACAGAGATCAAGTGTGGGAGCCAAACTGTTTCAACTTCAGGTACAGCGGGTTACCACTTCATCTCGCCCTTGGCGACTTTTGCGCTTAGCTCCAGGGAGCTTTCTTCACCCAGTGTCGGGTAGCGTTTTTTCATCGCGGCGATCAGTGCGGCAGCGTCTTTGGCCTTGGCGGTTTCTTCGTCGAAGGCCTTGATGTAATCGGCGGTGAATTGCACGGCAGCCAGGGACCGGGCGCTTTCACCCAGGTAATGACCTGGCACGATGGTGGTCGGTTTCAGGGTTTCGATGGCGTGCAACGTCGTCAGCCAATCGGCGTGGGATTGCGGGGTTTGGGTGTCGGCCATCCACACGTGGATGTTTTCCGCGACGACCACCCCGCCGACCACCGCCTTGAGCGACGGAATCCACACGAAGCTGCGATCCGGCTGCTTGCCGTCCAAACCGATCACCTGCAACTTCTGCCCTTCGAGCATCAGGCTATCGCCCTTGAGCACGCCCGGCACGATGGTTTTGGCCGGTACGTCAGCGCCCATTTTCGGGCCCCAGAACGCGAGTTTGCCGTCCACGGTTTTTTTGATGTGATCAACGGTCGGCTGCGAGGCGAGCACTTTGGCGTTCGGAAATGCGGCCGTCAGCGTATTGAGGCCGAAGTAGTAATCCGGATCACCGTGGCTGATGTAGATGGTGGTCAGTCGCTTGCCACTGGCGCGGATTTTTTCCACCACCTGCTCGGCCTGGGATTTGCCGAATTGCGCGTCCACCAAAATGGCGTCTTTCTCGCCGCTGACCAGCACCGAAGTGACCGGGAAGATCGCCTTATCGCCGGGGTTGTAGACATCCAATGCCAGGGTCGATGCCGACGCATGGGCCGCGAAACCCAATGCGGCGGTTGCCAGCAGAACGCGTTTGAACGAGGTGAAGCCGATCATCTGTTACTCCGTAGTCCGAATGCCATGCCTGGCGATGGAACAGAGCTTAGTTGCCTGACTCAGTACAAAAAATGCGATGCTGGAACATAGTTTGTTTCTGAAATCGGGCAAATCATGGATCGTCTACAAGCAATGCGGGTGTTCGTCTCGGTGGTCGACCTCGGCAGCCAATCGGCCGCCGCTGATCACCTGGACCTGTCGCGCCCGGTGGTTTCCCGCTATCTGGCGGAGCTGGAAGACTGGGTCGGCGCGCGCCTGATGCACCGCACCACGCGCAAGTTGAGTCTGACTGCCGCTGGCAGCGAAATCCTGCCCCGCTGTCGGCAGATGCTCGACCTCTCCACCGACATGCAGGCCGCCGTCAGCGAACCGGACGAAGCACCACGCGGGCTGTTGCGGATCAGCGTCAGCACGTCGTTCGGCCAGGCGCAGCTGGCCGATGCCATGGCGGCTTACGTCAAACGCTATCCCGGCGTCAGCATCGACATGCAGATGCTCGACCGCACGGTGAACCTGGTGGATGAGCGCATCGATCTGGCGATTCGCACCAGCAATGACCTGGACCCGAACCTGATCGCCCGCCGACTGACCGTCTGCCGCTCGGTGATCTGCGCCTCCCCCGCTTACTTGCGCGAACATCCGACGCCGCTGCGGGTCGAGGACCTGAGCCAGCACAATTGCCTGACCCATTCCTACTTCGGCAAAAGTCTCTGGCATTTCGAGCAGGACGGCGAGCCGGTCTCGGTGCCGGTGCAAGGCAACATCAGTGCCAACGAAGCCAGCACGCTGCTGCGCGCAACGATGGCCGGCGCAGGTGTGGCGATGCTGCCCAGCTATCAGGCCGGCGTGCACATCCACAGCGGCGAGCTGATCCGCCTGCTGTCCCAGGCCGAACCCCGGCAGATGAACGTGTACGCGGTGTATGCCTCACGCAAACACATGCCGGCTGCGCTGCGCAGCATGCTGGATTTTCTGGTACTCAGATTTCCCGAAGAACCCGCCTGGGATATCGGCCTGTAACCGGAACGACTGTGGGAGCGGGCTTGCTCGCGAAGGCGGTGGGTCAGCTTGCATCAATGCTGGATGCTAAACCGCATTCGCGAGCAAGCCAGCTCTCACAATGGGGATATCAGTGTTCTGAATACCGGGTTACATGCAAAAGCCGCTTTGCTGGCAACTCACCGGCGCTGACCTATGCTCAAAGGAGTACCGAAGGGTATTCGTTCAGAGGTCAACGCCATGAACATCAAAACAAAAAGATACCTCGCGATTTTCATCACCTGCGCGGCCACGCTCGCGTTGTATGGCACCGCAGCCTGGCGTGTCGAGCAATTGCGACAATCGCCCCGCGAATACGCGAGCTGCAACTTCGAACGCTGCATTCCCCACAACGCGACCCTCAACGCCCTCCGGTAACGAAGGGATCAGGCCTCGTTGTCCTGATCGGCCTTCAAGCGGTCGCGAAAAGCCTTGGGCGAGATCCCCACTCGACGCCGGAACAGACGCGTGAAGTTGGTCGGATCGGAGAAGCCCAACACATCGGACATTTCATAAATGGTCATGCTGGTGTAAGTCAGCAAGCGCTTGGCTTCCAGCAATTGCCGCTCGTGCATGATCTGCAACGCCGGTTGTCCCGCCAGCTCACGGCACGTGCCGTTGAGGTGAGACACGGAAATCCCCAGCCGATGGGCCAGGTCCTCGACCTTGACGTGCTGGCGGTAGGTCTCCTCCACCAACTGAATAAAACCGTTGAGGTATTCCCGGGCGCGCTGCGGACGCTGACTGGAGGAACGGCGCTGAATCACCTGACGGCTGACCCAGACCATGATCACGCTGACCAGCGAATGCATGAGCATTTCCCGCGCCGGTTGATGGCCGGTGTATTCGTTTTGCAGCGCGGCAAACAGACTGTTGAGGTACTCGCCGTCCTTGCCCGCCGGATAGCTCTCGGCATGGGCCAGGGCACTTACCGAATGCCCCAGTTGCGCCTGCAGATGGGCAATCAGCGGTGCGGCCAGGGTCACCACAAAACCCTCCACGTCCTCGGAAAACCGAAAGCCGTGGACTGACAAGGGCGGCAAGACCTGAATCGCCGGCTCGGTCATTTGCGTGCGTTTGCCTTCGATTTCAAGCTCTGCCTGACCTTTGAATACGAAGAGCAACTGGCACAAATCAGCGTGACGATGGGGTTTGATTTCCCATTGATGTTCGCGGCTGCGTTGGGAAATGGTTTCACAGTGCAGCAAGTCGGGGGTCGGCCAGTCCAGGCTTTCACCGTAGAGCTTGAACACTGGAATCGAAGGCAAGTCAGGCTTGTTCATCACTTCAATCCAGGCCTCAGGGGTAGCGGGCGATAATCGCACCGATTGGCAGAATGTACAGGTATCGGCTCAGTTTTCACCTTCAATTGACAGACTCGCAAGTGAAAAATGCAAGCACTCGATCCATAAAAATCATTCACCGGCCTTGGTCGCGTGGCGCTTGCGAGTCATAAAAACAATGAAAACGCTGAAAACTCAAGTCGCGATTATCGGTGCCGGCCCTTCCGGTTTATTGCTTGGCCAGCTGCTGCACAACGCCGGCATCGATACCCTCATTCTCGAACGCCAGACCCCGGACTATGTGCTCGGTCGAATCCGTGCCGGTGTCCTCGAACAAGGCATGGTAGAGCTGCTGCGTCAGGCCGGGGTGGGCCAGCGCATGGACGCCGAAGGGCTGGTGCATGGTGGCTTCGAACTGGCTTTGGACGGGCGTCAGGTGCACATCGACCTGCAAGCCCTGACCGATGGCAAAACCGTGATGATCTACGGGCAGACCGAGGTCACCCGCGACCTGATGGCCGCTCGTCAGGTCGCCGGTGCCAAGACGATTTATCAAGCGAACAACGTCGTGCCCCACGGCATGAAAACCGACGAAGCTTTCGTGACATTCGAACAGGATGGCGAGACGTGGCGGCTCGATTGCGACTACATCGCCGGTTGCGACGGTTTCCATGGCGTGGCGCGGCAGTCGATTCCCGACGAATGCCTGAAGGTGTTCGAGCGGGTCTATCCGTTCGGTTGGCTCGGGATTCTTGTCGACACTCCGCCAGTGCATGAAGAGTTGGTCTACGCCCGCCATGAGCGCGGTTTTGCCCTGTGCAGCATGCGTTCGGCAACTCGCTCTCGTTATTACCTTCAGGTGTCAGCCGGTGAGCAGGTCGAAAACTGGTCCGATCAACGTTTCTGGGATGAACTCAAATCCCGCCTGCCAGAAGCGTTGGCTGAAAAACTGGTGACCGGGCCGTCCATCGAAAAAAGCATCGCGCCGCTGCGCAGTTTCGTGGTCGAACCAATGCAGTACGGGCGGATGTTTCTGGTTGGTGACGCCGCGCACATCGTCCCGCCCACCGGTGCCAAAGGCCTGAACCTGGCGGCCAGTGACGTCAGCACGCTGTTCAACATCCTGCTGAAGGTTTACCGCGAGGGGCGTGTGGATTTGCTGGAAAAATACTCTGAGGTCTGCCTGCGCCGGGTCTGGAAAGCCGAGCGATTTTCCTGGTGGATGACCTCGATGCTGCACCGCTTCGATGATCATGACGCCTTCAGTCAGCGCATCGCCGAGTCGGAATTGGCGTACTTCGTCGACTCCGAGGCCGGCCGAAAAACCATTGCCGAAAATTACGTCGGCCTTCCATATGAGGCTATCGAATAGCTTCCTATCGACTTACACTGGCGAGTATTCCCGCTCGCCTTGCTCCTTGCGGGTCAATTTCTGTCCGCAGGTTTTAACCCGTGACCAATCTCAGCCAGCCTGAAACGCCCAAACCGGCCATTCGCAGCGTGCTGATTGCCCTGATGCTGGCGATCTTTCTCGGCGCGCTGGACCAGACCATTGTCGCGGTGTCGATGCCGGCCATTTCCGCGCAGTTCAAAGATGTCAGCCTGCTGGCCTGGGTGATTTCCGGCTACATGGTGGCGATGACCGTGGCAGTGCCGATCTACGGCAAGCTGGGCGATCTGTACGGTCGGCGCAAGTTGATGCTGTTCGGCATGGGGTTGTTCACGCTTGCTTCGTTGTTCTGCGGCATGGCCCAGAGCATGGAGCAGTTAGTGCTCGCACGGATTTTTCAGGGCATCGGTGCGGGCGGGATGATTTCGGTCAGCCAGGCGATCATCGGCGACATCGTGCCGCCCCGGGAGCGCGGCCGCTATCAAGGCTATTTCAGCAGCATGTACGCGGTCGCCAGCGTGGCCGGCCCGGTGCTCGGCGGTTACATGACCGAGTATCTGTCGTGGCGCTGGGTATTTCTGATAAACCTGCCGCTGGGGCTCGGTGCCTGGCTGGTGGCCAGTCGCACGCTGGTGGGATTGCCGGTGCCGCAGCGTAAACCGATCATCGATTACTTCGGCACGTTGTTGATGATCATCGGTTTGACCGCGTTGCTGCTGGGCATAACCGAGGTGGGTCAGGGACATTCGTGGCACAGCGTCGAAGTGCTGGGCCTGCTCGGTTGTGCAGTGGTGGGGCTGGGGCTGTTCGTCTGGCATGAGCGCCGGACGCGGGAGCCCCTGCTGCCGATGCACCTGTTCGCCAACCGCAATGCGATCCTGTGCTGGTGCACGATTTTCTTCACCAGTTTCCAGGCGATCTCGCTGATCGTGCTGATGCCATTGCGCTTCCAGAGCGTGACCGGCGCCGGGGCCGACAGCGCCGCGCTGCACCTGTTGCCGCTGGCCATGGGCTTGCCGATCGGTGCGTATTTCGCCGGACGCCGAACCTCGGTGACCGGTCGCTACAAGCCAATGATCCTGACCGGCGCCGTGCTCATGCCGATCTCGATTCTCGGGATGGCGTTCAGTCCGCCTCAGGCATTTTTGTTCAGCAGTGTGTTCATGGTGCTCAGTGGGATCGCCTCCGGCATGCAGTTCCCGACCTCGTTGGTGGGAACGCAGAACTCGGTGCATCAACGGGACATCGGTGTCGCCACCAGCACCACCAACCTGTTCCGTTCGCTGGGCGGCGCAGTGGGTGTGGCGTTGATGTCGGCGCTGCTGCTGGCGTTGCTGCAGGATTCGAGTTTCGCTCACCTGGCCGGCTCTTCGATGATTGGCGAGGGCAGTTCGGGGAATGTCTTGCTGGACGGTTTGAACGCGGCACCGGGAGATGCGCAGAACGCCTTGCGGGCGGAGCTGCTGCTGACGTTCCGGCATTTGTTGATGGTCAGCGCGGCGGTGTCGTTGCTGGGGCTGGCGGCGGCGATTGCCATGCCGAATATGTTGTTGCGGGGGCGGGAGGACAAGGTTCGATAGTTGGACCGAGTTGCTCGCGAATGCGGCCTGTCAGTCACTACGAATCAAGGGCTGTAATACCCGACAGCCACCAGAAAATGCCCGACCTTTTTCAGATAGGCATGCTTGTCTTCGACCTTCCCGGTCACCGGGTTTTTCCAGCGGTATTCGTATTCGCCGTAATCCTGCTTGCTGATCAATGCCAGGATCGGCTCACCCACCGGCTTGCCTTCCGGGTCCTTGATCTTGCCGAAATCGGTATTGATCAATCGCAAGTTGGTGCCGTGAGCGACATAACGCTGGGTGTCCAGATCGACGACGAACACATACAGGTCATCCTGCAAATATCCGCCCTTGAGGGAATTGATCGCCGTGAGGGTGCCCTTCTCGTCCTTCGCCAGATCCGTCGCCGCTTTGTTCAGCAAGGCCATCGCCTGCTCCGCCGAAGCTCGTGGCAGGTAGTAACCGACCGCCAGAATCCGTTCGCCGATACGCTGATAGAACACATGCTTGCGCTCGACCTTGCCGTCGGACCAGTTCTGCCAGCGATATTCCGCCTGCTGAATGCCGTTGCCCTCGGGCACTTTCAAGGCATTCTTGAAGGCTTTCTGCAAGTCCGGCCCGAGTACGTCGGACACATCCCGGCCAATCAGCGCCGAGGACGGTCCGCCGCTGGCAAGCATCACACCCTTGGTGTCGACCACGAAGACATAACGATCCTTGTCGACAAATTCGCCCTGGCGACTGAATGCCGCGAAGGCTTTGTCGCCATTGTCGTGATAGTAGGCCAGGGCCTTTTCCAGCAAGGCGATGGCGGCCTTGCTGTCATCCTTTTCCGTCCCGGCGGCTTGCGCCTGACCCAGACACAGCAACAGCATCGCGCCCAGCCAGGCCAACTTATGCAGAACCCCCATTGCGCATCCCTCGTTCTTTTCGGTGTTTCAAGAGCGTAGACGGCTTGGGGATATGTACGAGTATTCAGGGAAGCGCTCTGTAACCGATTCTTACGGTCGTGCGCGCAACTGCTGCTGCAGATTCTGAATCTGCGCCTGAAGGGTGTTGATGTTGCGGGTGACCTGAGCGCGGAAGGCGTCGAACTCGGCGGTGTTGGTGGCGCCTTGAGTGGCGGCCGGACGGTTGTCCTGTTGGCTTTTGAGCACAATCAAGTCCTGTTCCAGGCTCTCGATGGCTGCATTCGGGTTGCCTTGTTTCTTTAGCGCAGCGATGTCGGCGCCGAGACTTTTCAACTGCGCGTCGACTTTGCTGGTGTCGGCCGGAGCGTTTTTCAGCGCGGCCAATTCACTGTTCAACTCTTTGACCTGCGCCTGCAATTGCGTGTTGGCAGTCTGATGTTCAGTGTTCTGGGTGGTCATCTGCGTCAGGCGTTTGTCCAGATCGGTGGTCTGCGCGGTCATTTGCGCCAGACGCTTGTCCAGTTCCGAAGCCTGGCCGACAACACCTTGCTGCTGCTTGCTCTGATCCTGGAGTTTGCTTTCCAGCTGTTTGATTTGCAGCTTCAGGGCTTCGCTGCCGCTGGTGACGTTGGTCTGGCTGGCGACCACCTTGCCGGAAATGTCCTGCAAACGCCCCGCCGCTTCCTCACTGATACGCGCGAAACTTTCTTGGGTCGCCACCAGTTGCTGTTCCATCAGCGAAATCTGCTGAAAACTCCACCAGGCAAGGCCGGCGAAGGCAAAGAACAAGGCGCCGACCAGCGCCCACAGAGGGCCGGTGCTCGGGCCTTTGACCTTGGCCACCGGAGCGGTCCGCGAATGCACAGGGGTGCGAGCAGCAGGCACAAAATCATCGTCGTCGAGGCTGTCGGCACGCAGGCTCGGTACATCGTCGAAATCGTCGTTGGCATCGTTACGCATGGACATTGAGTCAACCTTTGTGGAACGCGGTGATGGCGTGATGCGGCGAGTATAAACCCCACTGCCGCATCGATTGACCCTGAACCCCGAACTCCGTTCAGTGCCGGGGGCTGTCAGTGAATGTCCTGAGCCTTCCACCAGCCGCAGAATTCATCGAGGGCCGTCCAGATGCTGACTTTCGGATCGTAGTCCAGATAATGCCGGGCTCGGCTGATGTCCAGGGTGAAATTTTTGTTCATGACCTGCATGCCCAGTCGCGACAGCGTCGGCTCGGGACGGCCTGGCCACAGCTTGCACACCCCTTCGTTGAGCGCCGCGACGGTGTAGGCCAGACCGTAAGAACGGTGACGTGTCACCTGTGGGACATCCATCTTGCGCATGACGTAATTAACCACGTCCCACAACGGAATCGGCGCACCGTTACTGATGTTGTAGGCCTTGCCCAAGGCCGAACCGCTGGCCAGCAAACTGCTGAGCAACGCTTCGTTGAGGTTTTGCACGCTTGTGAAATCGACCTTGTTCAAACCGTTACCGATTATTGCCAGCCGTCCCTTGCGCTGCATCCTCAACAGGCGCGGGAAGATGCTCATGTCGCCGGCGCCCGTCACGAAACGCGGGCGCAGGGCCAAGGTCTCGAGGCCGAATTCCTGGGCGCCGAACACCTTTTGCTCGGCCAGGTATTTGGTCGCGGCGTAGGGATGCTTGAAGCGCTTGGGCACCTGTTCTTCGGTCAACCCCAGATGATCGCGGCCATCGAAGTAGATCGAGGGCGACGACAAGTGCACCAGTCGCCGGACCCGCTGTTTCAGGCAGGCTTCGACCACGTTTTCGGTGACCTGGACGTTGCCTTGATGAAAGTCCTGATAACGCCCCCACAAGCCGACGGCACCGGCGCAATGGACCACCGCCTCGACGTCGGAACACAAATCGCGCGCCAGTTGCGGGTCGCTCAAGTCCCCCTGAATGAACTCGGCGCCACGGCGCACCAGATGCTCCACGCTCTCGGCCCGGCGACCGTTGACCCGCACGTCCAGGCCCTGCTCCAGGGCGAAACGCGCAAAGCGCCCGCCGATGAAGCCGCTTGCGCCGGTAACCAGAATCTTCATGAATTGCTCCGAATATTTCGTTTTGCGTATTTCGTGAGGTCTTGACGCTGCCCGTCAGTCCAACGGCACCAGCCATTGCTTCGACGAGCGCACCAATTGATCGGTGAGTAAACCCAACAGCTGACCGCCATTGCGCCAATGATGCCAGTACAGCGGCACATCGATCGGCTTATCTGGCAAAAGCTCCACCAATACGCCGCGTTCCAGTTGTTCGCGCACCTGCAATTCAGGCACCAGTCCCCAACCAAGACCCGCTTCCGTGAGACGGATAAAGCCTTCGGACGATGGGCATAAATGGTGCTCGAAACCGCCATCGACGCCGAGAGACGCGAGGTAGCGATGCTGTAGGAAATCATCCGGGCCAAAGACCAGCGCGGGGGTTTTCGACAACTGATCGGCGCGCACACCGTGAGGAAAATGCCGGGCAATAAACGCCGGACTGGCCAACGCCCGATAACGCATGGCCCCCAGCAACACGCTGCGCGCACCGGCCACCGGGCGTTCACTGGCGCAAACGCACGCTGCCACTTCACCGGCGCGCATGCGTTTGAGGCCGACGGTCTGGTCTTCGACCACCAGGTCCAGCAACAGATGCTGCTCCGCGCAAAAGTCGCCCACTGCCACAGCCCACCAGGTAGCGAGGCTATCGGCATTCAGGGCGATACGCAGACGCTCCGGCAGGCCTTCTTCGTCCAGCGCCGGCACCAGGGTTTGCAAATCGCGTTCAAGCAAACGCACCTGCTGCACATGGTTGAGCAGGCGTCGGCCGATTTCCGTTGGGGCTGGCGGTGTAACCCGCACCAGCACTGGCTGACCGACCCGCGCCTCCAGCAACTTGATGCGTTGGGAAATCGCTGATTGCGACAACCCCAGCACCTGCGCCGCGCGCTCGAATCCGGCCTGCTCGACCACGGCGGCCAAGGCAGAAAGTAATTTATAGTCGAACATCAGTTTTCCTAATGAGCGATCAGCATGATTGGTTTTTCTTATACAGCCTGACACCGGAGAATGGCCAGCAAGAACTCTTGAACAAGGATCACCGACATGGCTGGCGAAACCTCATTGACAACCCTGCTGCGCAGCATGAGCCCGCAGCTCAACGCCGGCGAATACGTGTTCTGCACCCTGCGCGATGGTCAGTTGCCGGCGGGTCTTGAGATTGTCGGCAGCTTCCGCGAGCAAGAAGGTCTGACGGTCATTCTGGAACGATCCCACGCCGATAAGGCCGGTTTCAGTTTCGATTACGTCGCCGCCTGGATCACCTTGAACGTGCACTCAGCCCTCGAAGCCGTCGGCCTGACCGCCGCATTCGCCACGGCATTGGGCCAGGCCGGCATCAGCTGCAACGTGATCGCCGGCTATTACCACGACCATTTATTCGTCGGCCAAGCCGATGCAGAACGCGCCATGCAAGTACTGCGCGACCTGGCAGCCAACGCGGAGTAATTACTATGTGGCAAAGCTATGTGAATGGCCTGCTAGTGGCCGCGGGGCTGATCATGGCGATCGGTACTCAAAATGCATTTGTGCTGGCTCAAAGTCTGCGGCGCGAACACCATCTGCCAGTGGCGGCACTCTGCGTGACTTGCGATGCGCTACTGGTGGCCGCCGGCGTGTTCGGCCTGGCGACCGTGCTGGCGCAAAACCCCACATTGCTGGCCATCGCCCGTTGGGGTGGCGCGGCGTTTCTGCTGTGGTACGGCAGCCTGGCGTTGCGTCGGGCCTGTTCGAAACAAAGTCTGCAACAGGGTGAAAACCAGACCGTACGCTCGCTGCGGGCGGTGATGCTCAGCGCACTGGCGGTGACGTTGCTCAACCCGCATGTCTATCTGGACACCGTTTTGTTGATCGGCTCTCTTGGCGCGCAACAAACCGAGCCCGGCGCCTATGTAGTGGGCGCGGCGAGTGCTTCGTTGCTGTGGTTTTTCACCCTGGCGCTCGGTGCGGCGTGGCTCGCGCCGTGGCTTGCTCGCCCGAGTACCTGGCGAATTCTTGATCTGTTGGTGGCGGTGATGATGTTCACTGTGGCGGCTCAACTAATCACCAGCGGCTGATTTATTCCAAAAGGCTCTGGAACCTCTATTCCACACAGTTGTTGCGTGGTTATGCCGCACCCCCGGTGCTATGATCCGAACCCTGCGCCGCAAAGAGTACAAACTCCCCGGCGCTTGTTTGGCCGCCCGTGATCGGCCTTGCGCTCACCGCAACTGACCTGATTAGGAGAATCATCATGGCTTTCGAATTGCCGCCGCTGCCGTACGCACACGATGCCCTGCAGCCGCACATTTCCAAGGAAACTCTGGAATACCACCACGACAAGCACCACAACACCTACGTCGTGAACCTGAACAACCTGGTGCCAGGCACCGAGTTCGAAGGCAAGACTCTGGAAGAAATCGTCAAGACTTCCTCGGGCGGTATCTTCAACAACGCCGCTCAGGTCTGGAACCACACTTTCTACTGGAACTGCCTGGCGCCAAACGCCGGCGGTCAACCAACCGGCGCACTGGCTGAAGCCATCAACACGGCTTTCGGTTCGTTCGACAAGTTCAAGGAAGAGTTCAGCAAGACTTCCATCGGCACCTTCGGTTCCGGTTGGGGCTGGCTGGTGAAAAAGGCTGACGGTTCCCTGGCCCTGGCCAGCACCATCGGCGCCGGCAACCCGCTGACCAGCGGCGACACCCCGCTGCTGACCTGCGACGTCTGGGAACACGCTTACTACATCGACTATCGCAACCTGCGTCCGAAGTACGTCGAAGCGTTCTGGAACCTGGTCAACTGGAAATTCGTGGCTGAGCAGTTCGAAGGCAAAACCTTCACCGCTTAAGCTCGATGCCAGACAAAAACCCCGGCTTTATGCCGGGGTTTTTTATGGACGCGGGAAAATCCGGGAAGCGGGTACAGCCATAAAAAATCAGTCGATTGTCCGGCCGTCTTCGCGAGCAAGCCCGCTCCCACACTTGATCCGCGTCGCACACAATTCTGTGATCACTGCAGATCTAATGTGGGAGCGGGCTTGCTCGCGAAGAACGATAACGCGGTTAGCCTGCTGACTACTGCGGATCAACGTTATCCAGCGCGCGGTTCACTGCCAGCTCCGCCAACATAACGATCTGCGCAATGGCCAGCGCCGTGCTGCGCTGAGGGCCGGTCAGATAGGTGGCGAAATCACTGGCCATGACACTGGCTGAAGCCAATGACTCACAGGCGTGGGCGAGGAGACTTTCGGTATCCATGTCGGGGGCGATCATGAACATGGGGGTGGTGTGATGGGGTTTGGTGGTGTTGAAGGGTGGGTCTGGGATTAATTTATCCATGGAACAATTCCTCACGCGTTGAGGGCTACCACTTACCGTTCTCACGCGGTGGAGAGGTGGCAGCTATGTGCGGGGTGAGAAACCGGTCATGGACACCCGGGCCAGACAAAAGTCTGCCCGCACACAGCCGCCATAACGCATTTACGACAGGATAAGCTGGCCGCAATTATGCGTGTACGGGCTCTGTATGACCATAAGTTGCCGGGTTCTCACACCCGATCGCTGAGGTTCAGCGACAGCCAAAGGTTATTCAGCCCGCTTCCGACGGACAACCTGAAAACTGCGTGGGAAACGTCTGGCGATTTACACATTGTATAAACACGCAAAAGTGGAACGCGGACGTCTCTGGCGGCATTCCCAGGCGGGAGCGTGGAAATGATCAGTTGGGGGTAGTGGAAAGGGATTGGTCGGCTGTCAGGTCGCCTTCGCAGGCAAGCCAGCTCCCACAGTAAATCGAGTACACATGTCTAAATCAGGTCGTCTATCAGGACGCCTTCGCGAGCAAGCCCGCTCCCACAGTTAAAACGCATACATCCGAAAAAACTGGGGCAATTTCCCACAATGAAACCAGCATTCAACCCCTTGCCCCAACGCCACAGCCGTCTACCATCAACCAAATGGAAAATATGTCCAAATCCCCCTCAAGTTGAAGGACTCGACAACCGACACAGTACTAATAGGGCAATTACTCCAAACAACAGCATATCGGCCAAGCCCACAGGCAAATTCCCCTGTGATTGATTGTCCCTTTGACTGCCATCACCGGATTGCCAATACTCATGGCAACTTGATGCTACCCGCACGGAACAAGGAATGACTCTTTGAAGCTGGAACTCAAGAACAGCTTGTCGGTGAAGTTGCTCCGGGTCGTGCTCCTGTCGGCATTGATCGTCGGCGTGGTCTTGAGCTGCGCGCAGATCGTTTTTGATGCCTATAAAACACGCCAGGCCGTGGCCAGCGACGCCGAGCGCATCCTCGACATGTTCCGCGATCCCTCGACCCAGGCGGTCTACAGCCTGGACCGGGAAATGGGTATGCAGGTGATCGAAGGCCTGTTTCAGGACGACGCCGTGCGCCAGGCCTCCATTGGCCATCCCAACGAAGCGATGCTCGCGCAAAAGTCTCGCGAGTTGCAGCATTCAAGCAGTCGCTGGCTGACCGATCTGATCCTCGGCAAGGAACGCACCTTCACCACTCAACTGGTGGGTCGCGGTCCTTACAGCGAGTACTACGGCGATCTGAGCATCACCCTCGATACCGCCACCTACGGCCAGGGTTTTATCGTCAGTTCGGTCATTATCTTCATCTCCGGCGTGTTGCGCGCCCTCGCCATGGGGCTGGTGCTGTACCTGGTCTATCACTGGCTTTTGACTAAACCGCTGTCGCGGATCATCGAGCACCTGACGGAAATCAATCCGGACCGCCCCAGCGAACACAAGATTCCGCTGCTCAAGGGCCACGAAAAAAACGAACTAGGCATCTGGATCAACACCGCCAACCAGTTGCTCGAGTCCATCGAGCGCAACACTCATCTGCGCCACGAAGCGGAAAACAGCCTGCTGCGCATGGCCCAGTACGATTTCCTTACCGGTCTGCCGAACCGCCAGCAGTTGCAGCAACAGCTGGACAAAATCCTCGTCGACGCCGGCAAACTGCAACGACGGGTCGCGGTATTGGTGGTCGGCCTTGATGACTTCAAGGGCATCAACGAACAGTTCAGCTACCAGACCGGCGACCAACTGCTACTGGCCCTGGCCGATCGTTTGCGGGCCCACAGCGGTCGCCTCGGCGCCCTCGCCCGCCTCGGCGGCGACCAGTTCGCGCTGGTTCAGGCCGACATTGAACAACCCTACGAAGCGGCCGAACTGGCCCAAAGCATTCTCGATGACCTGGAAGCGGCGTTTGCCCTCGATCATCAAGAAATTCGCCTGCGCGCCACCATCGGCATCACCCTGTTCCCCGAAGACGGTGACAGCACCGAAAAGCTGCTGCAAAAAGCCGAGCAGACCATGACCCTGGCCAAGACACGCTCGCGCAACCGCTATCAGTTCTATATCGCCAGCGTCGACACCGAAATGCGCCGCCGGCGTGAACTGGAAAAAGACCTGCGTGATGCCCTGACCCGTGACCAGTTCTTTCTCGTTTATCAACCGCAGATCAGCTACCGCGATAACCGGGTGGTGGGCGTCGAGGCGTTGATTCGCTGGCAACATCCGGAACATGGCCTGGTTCCGCCAGACCTGTTCATCCCGCTGGCCGAACAGAACGGCACCATCATCGCCATCGGTGAATGGGTGCTGGATCAGGCGTGCAAGCAATTGCGCGACTGGCATGATCAGGGTTTCGTCGACCTGCGCATGGCGGTGAACCTGTCCACCGTACAGCTGCACCACGCCGAGCTGCCTCGGGTGGTCAATAACCTGCTGCAGATGTACCGCCTGCCTCCGCGCAGCCTGGAGCTGGAAGTCACTGAAACCGGCCTGATGGAAGACATCAGCACCGCCGCTCAGCACTTGCTGAGCCTGCGCCGGTCCGGTGCGTTGATCGCTATCGACGATTTCGGGACCGGTTATTCGTCCCTGAGCTACCTGAAAAGCCTGCCCCTGGACAAGATCAAGATCGACAAGAGTTTCGTTCAGGACCTGCTCGATGACGACGACGATGCGACCATCGTCCGGGCCATCATCCAGCTGGGCAAGAGCCTTGGCATGCAGGTGATTGCCGAGGGCGTGGAAACCCCGGAGCAAGAAGCTTACATCATCTCCGAAGGCTGCCACGAAGGTCAGGGTTACCTCTACAGCAAACCGCTACCGGCACGGGAATTGAGTGCCTATCTGAAGCAGGCCCAGCGCAGTAGCGCGGCCATTCACTGATCTGGCGTGCCCGTTTAGCCTCTGGCGCAGGCTTCGCCAGCTGCTACAGTCACGTACCGTGAATAAGAAATATTTACAGGTACAACTCTTTACACATAATGCGAAAGATTTGCATTATGTCGCAGTTTTGCGCACCCCGCGCCTGTCCAATCAATCACCGAAGCAGGATGTTCGCCATGATTCGTATGCCTCTGGCTACCGCCAGTCTGCTGGCCATCGCTATTTCCCTCGCCGGTTGCGGCGAAGGCAAAGACAAGGCTGCCGCTCCGCAAACGCCTACACCGGCCGCCAGCACTGCTACTCCGGCTGCGCCTGCCACGGCACCTGCCGCTGCCAGTAAAGTCGACGAAGCCGCTGCCAAAGCCGTTGTCGCGCATTACGCCGACATCGTCTTCGCCGTTTACAGCGATGCCGAATCCACCGCGAAAACCCTGCAAACCGCCGTCGACGCCTTCCTGGCCAAGCCGAACGCCGACACCCTGAAAGCCGCCAAGGCTGCCTGGGTCGCAGCCCGCGTTCCTTACTTGCAGAGCGAAGTGTTCCGCTTCGGCAACACCATCATCGACGACTGGGAAGGTCAGGTGAACGCCTGGCCCCTGGACGAAGGCCTGATCGACTACGTCGACAAATCCTACGAGCACGCACTGGGTAACCCGGGCGCCACCGCCAACATCATCGCCAACACTCAGGTTCAGGTCGGCGAAGACAAGATCGACGTGAAAGACATCACCCCGGAAAAACTCGCCAGCCTGAATGAGCTGGGTGGTTCCGAGGCCAACGTCGCCACCGGCTACCACGCCATCGAATTCCTGCTCTGGGGCCAGGACCTGAACGGCACCGGCCCTGGCGCCGGCAACCGCCCGGTGTCCGACTACCTGGAAGGCAAAGGCGCCACCGGCGGTCACAACGATCGCCGTCGCGCTTACCTGAAGTCCGTGACCCAACTGCTGGTCAACGACCTGGAAGAAATGGTCGGTAACTGGAAGCCGAACGTGGCCGACAACTACCGCGCCACCCTGGAAGCGGAACCGGCTGAAACCGGCCTGCGCAAAATGCTGTTCGGCATGGGCAGCCTGTCCTTGGGCGAATTGGCGGGCGAGCGCATGAAGGTTTCCCTGGAAGCCAACTCCCCGGAAGACGAACACGACTGCTTCAGCGACAACACCCACAACTCGCAGTTCTACGATGCCAAAGGCGTTCGTAACGTTTACCTGGGCGAATACACCCGCGTCGACGGCACCAAAATGACCGGCGCCAGCCTGTCGTCCCTGGTGGCCAAAGCCGACCCGGCTGCCGACACCGCGCTGAAAGCCGACCTGGCTGCAACCGAAGCCAAAATGCAGGTCATCGTCGATCACGCCAACAAGGGTGAGCACTACGATCAACTGATCGCGGCCGGCAACACCGCTGGCAACCAGATCGTTCGTGACGCCATCGCCTCCCTGGTCAAGCAGACCGGTTCGATCGAAGCGGCTGCCGGCAAACTGGGCATCAGCGACCTGAACCCGGACAACGCTGATCACGAGTTCTGATCAACGCTGGCTGAGTGACGAAAGAGGCGACCTTCGGGTCGCCTTTTTTGTTGGGCCGAACTCCCACAGGAGATCGTCGGCCAGGCTAAACCTGCCCCACATCAACCAAACGATAATTCCTCTTATTCAATCTCCCCTGCCCTGTTAGACTTTGCGCCTTTGTTTTGCTCGTCTTGCAGGATGTCTGATGCCCTCGCTGCCTCTTCGCTTGTCCGCACTGTTTCTGGCCCTGGGCCTGAGTGCCTGCGATGACGCCCCACGTTTTACCCAGGCCGAACCCGGTGAAGCCCGGTCCGGTGGCAGCGCGACGGTACGCAAGACCGATCAGAACTCATTCTCCCTGCCATCCGCCAACCTGCCCCCATCGCGGCGCGTGGATTTCAGTGTCGGCAACAGTTTCTTCCGCAGCCCCTGGGTGATCGCCCCGTCGACCACCACCGCCCGGGATGGCCTCGGACCGCTGTTCAATACCAACGCCTGCCAGAACTGCCACATCAAGGACGGTCGCGGTCATCCGCCGACGCCTGATGCGCCGAATGCCGTGTCGATGCTGGTGCGCCTGTCAATCCCCGATGCACCGGCGTATGCCAAGGTCATCGAGCAGCTCGGCGTGGTGCCCGAACCGGTCTATGGCGGACAGTTCCAGGACATGGCCGTGCCCGGCGTCGCTCCGGAAGGCAAAGTGCGCGTCGACTACACCCCGGTGCCGATCCGCTTCAAGGACGGCACTGAAGTCGAGTTGCGCAAACCTCGCTTGAATATCACCCAGTTGGGCTATGGCCCGATGCACCCCGACACCCGTTTCTCGGCCCGCATTGCACCGCCAATGATCGGCCTGGGCCTGCTCGAAGCCATCCCGGACGAGGCGATCCTGGCCAACGCCGACGCTCAGGAAAAAGATAACAAGGGCATCGCCGGACGCCCGAATCAGGTCTGGGATGACGCCCAGCAGAAAACCGTCCTCGGCCGGTTTGGCTGGAAGGCCGGGCAACCGAACCTCAATCAGCAGAATGTTCACGCGTTTTCCGGTGATATGGGCCTGACCACCCACCTCAGGCCGGTTGATGACTGCAGCGACGCGCAAACCGATTGCAAGCAGGCGCCCAACGGCAACGGCCCGGATGGCGAGCCGGAAGTCAGCGATAACATCCTGCGCCTGGTGCTGTTCTACAGCCGTAACCTCGCCGTACCGGCCCGCCGCGATGTCGGTACGCCTGAAGTGCTGGCCGGCAAGAATCTGTTTTTCCAGGCCGGTTGCCAGTCCTGCCACACCCCGAAATACACCACCGCTGCCAATGCCGCCGAACCTGAACTGGCCAATCAAGTGATTCGCCCTTACAGCGATCTGCTTCTGCATGACATGGGCGACGGTCTGGCGGACAACCGCACAGAATTCCAGGCCAGTGGCCGCGACTGGCGCACCCCGCCGTTGTGGGGCATCGGCTTGACGCAGGCGGTCAGTGGCCACACCCAGTTTTTGCATGACGGCCGTGCTCGCAATCTACTCGAAGCCGTGCTTTGGCACGGCGGCGAGGCGAAGGCGGCGCAACAACAAGTTTTGTCTTTCAATGCCGAGCAGCGTGCTGCGTTGCTGGCGTTTTTGAATTCCCTTTAATACCCCTTTCATCAGCGGGAGCCCGACATGTTCCGTCCCAAATTGTTATTCACCAGCCTTGCCGCGCTAGCCTTGGGCGCCTGTTCGCCGCAGGATCCGCAGGCCGTCACCTCGGCGGCCATCGCCAAATCGGTGATCCTGCCGACCTACACGCGCTGGGTTGAAGCCGATCGCCAATTGGCCGTCAGCGCCCTCGCCTACTGCGAAGGCAAGGAAAACCTGGACACCGCCCGCGCCGATTTCCTACACGCGCAAAAAGCCTGGGCCGAGTTGCAGCCTTTGCTGATCGGGCCGCTGGCCGAAGGCAATCGAGCCTGGCAGGTGCAGTTCTGGCCGGACAAGAAAAACCTCGTCGGTCGTCAGGTCGAGCAACTGGTGACCGCGCAGCCGCAGATCGATGCCGCCGGCCTGGCCAAGTCCAGCGTCGTGGTTCAAGGTCTCTCGGCCTACGAATACATCCTGTTCGACAGCAAGCCTGACGTGGCCAACGACGCACAGAAAGCCAAGTACTGCCCGTTGCTCAAGGCCATTGGCGAGCGGCAGAAACTGTTGGCCGAAGACATTCTGAAAAGCTGGAACAACACCGACGGCATGCTCGCGCAGATGAGCAAGTTTCCGAACCAGCGCTACGCCGATTCCCACGAAGCCATCGCCGATCTGTTGCGCGTGCAAGTTACCGCCCTCGACAGCTTGAAGAAAAAACTCGGCACGCCAATGGGCCGTCAGAGCAAGGGTGTGCCGCAACCGTTCCAGGCCGATGCCTGGCGTAGCCAGTCGTCCCTGGCCGGCCTCGAAGCCAGCCTCGCTGCTGCCAAAACGGTGTGGGAAGGCGTCGACAACAAAGGCCTGCGCGGCCTCTTGCCGAGCGAGCAGAAGCCGTTGGCCGACAAGATCGACGCCGCTTATGCCGCGTCGCTGAAGCTGTTTGCCAGCAACCAGCGCTCGCTGACCGAAATGCTCAATGATGATGCCGGGCGCCAGCAACTCAACGCTATCTACGACAGCCTCAACGTCGTCCACCGCCTGCACGAAGGCGAACTGGCCAAGGCGCTGGGCATTCAACTGGGCTTCAACGCCAACGACGGTGACTGATGAGGGCGAGTGCCATGCTGCGACGCCAGGCTCTGACGTTAGGTAGTTTGCTGCTGGGTGCGGTGACACTGGGCGGCTGGACGCTGTTCAAGCAGAAGGACAAGAGCCCACTGCTGCTCTCGGCGCGGGACGATACCGACGGCAAACACTACGCCGTCGGTTATCGGCTGGACGGCACCCGGGTGTTCGCCACCCAGGTCGGCCAGCGTTGCCACGACATCATCAACCACCCGACGCTGCCGATCGCGCTGTTCGTTGCCCGGCGTCCGGGCACCGAAAGCTACCTGATCGACCTGCGCGACGGCTCGCTGCTGCAAACCGTGGTCTCGCAGCCGAACCGGCATTTCTACGGGCACGCGGTAATTCACAAGGGCGGTGACTGGCTGTACGCCACCGAGAACGACACTTCCGATCCGGGTCGTGGCTTGCTGGGTGTGTATAAGTTCGACGGTGAGCGACTTATCCACAGCGGCGAGATCCCCACCCACGGCGTTGGCCCGCATCAGGTGTCGTGGATGCCCGATGGCGAAACCCTGGTGGTGGCCAACGGCGGGATTCGCACCGAGGCCGAAAGCCGGGTCGAAATGAACCTCAACGCCATGGAACCGAGCCTGGTCCTGATGCAACGCGACGGCACCCTGCTGAGTAAGGAAACCCTGGCCCAACAGATGAACAGCGTGCGTCACCTGGGGATCGCCAGCGATGGCACCATCGTTGCCGGTCAACAGTTCATGGGGCCGTCTCATGAGTCTTCGGAGCTGCTTGCGATCAAGCGGCCAGGCCTACCGTTCGTAGCCTTTCCCGTGCCCGAGCATCAACTACAGGCCATGGGGCATTACACCGCCAGCGTCGCGGTGCACAGCGAGCTGCGCCTGGTCGCGTTGACGGCGCCTCGGGGCAACCGTTTTTTCATCTGGGACCTGGACAGCGGTGAAGTGCGCCTGGATGCGCCGCTTCCCGATTGCGCCGGCGTCGGGGCGGTGGCCGATGGTTTTGTCGTGACGTCGGGTCAGGGGCGTTGCCGGTTTTACGATTGTCGTCAGACAGATTTGGTTGCAAAACCCCTGGAGCTTCCGGCAGGTCTCTGGGACAACCATCTTCATTTGATCTGACCTTCCCTTCCCTGCGTCGATTTCGGCGCAGGGTCTGCCTGCAAGAAGTGTCAGTTGGAATCACCCTCCCACTCGGAGTAATGTGCCCGCCTGTCACCTGATTTTCTCCAAGGAAGTGGAAATATGCTGCGCCGCCGCATGCTGATCATGTTGGGTGTTGTTCTGCTGATCGTGCTGGTCCTGGCCGGTTACAAAGCCTTCTCCATCTACACGATGATTCAGGGCTTCTCCGCGCCGAAACCGCCGATCAATGTGGCCGTGGCTACGGCCTCCGAACAGCCGTGGCAAGCGCGCCTGCCGACAGTCGGCACACTCACCGCGCTGCAAGGCGTCGACCTGAGCCTGGAGATCGCGGGCACCGTCACGGATGTGCAGTTCCAGTCAGGGCAGAAAGTCAAAGCCGGACAACCGCTGCTGCAACTCGATAGCGACGTCGAAAGCGCCCTGCTGGAAACCGCTCAGGCGGACCTCGGGCTGGCCCAGCTGGATTACGGCCGCGGCGCGCAACTGGTGGGCAGCCGGGCGATATCCAAAGGCGAATTCGACCGCCTCTCGGCGCAACTGCAAAAGAACAAAGCCACAGTCAATCAGCTCAAGGCATCCTTGGCGAAAAAACGCATCGTCGCGCCGTTCAGCGGCACCATCGGCATTCGTCAGGTGGACGTCGGCGACTACCTCGCCAGCGGCACCATGATCGCCACCCTGCAAGACCTCAGCAGTCTCTATGTCGACTTCTATGTGCCCGAGCAGTCGGTGCCGAAGCTCGCGATCGGCCAGCCGGTGCAGGTCATTGTCTCGGCCTACCCGACGCAAAACTTCCCCGGCACCATCAGCGCAATCAACCCGAAAGTCGAGGACACCACCCGTAACGTGCTGGTGCGCGCCACCCTGGCCAACCCCGACAGCAAACTGCTACCGGGGATGTTTGCCAACCTGCAAGTGATGTTGCCAGACCCGCAGCCACGCATCGTCGTGCCGGAAAGCGCGATCACCTACACCCTTTACGGCAACTCGCTCTACGTCGTCGCGCAGAAAAAAGCCGAAGACGGCAGCGTCGAAAAAAACGACAAGGGCCAACCGATCCTGATCGCCGAACGGCGCTTCATCGAAACCGGCGAGCGACGCGACGGGGTGGTGGTGATTACCAAAGGCGTGCAGAACGGCGAAAAAGTGGTCACGGCCGGCCAGATCAAACTGGATAACGGCGCACACATTGCCATCAGCGAAGACAAGACTTTAGCCGAGAAGAGCAGTCCGCCGCGCGCGGACTGATCAAGGAATCCCCATGGCTTTTACCGACCCGTTCATCCGCCGCCCGGTGCTCGCCACCGTGGTCAGCCTGTTGATTGTGCTGCTGGGTTTCCAGGCCTGGAGCAAGTTGCCGCTGCGCCAATATCCACAAATGGAAAACGCCCTGATCACGGTGACCACCGCTTATCCCGGGGCCAACGCCGAAACCATCCAGGGCTACATCACCCAACCGATGCAACAGAGCCTGGCGAGCGCCGAGGGCATCGACTACATGACCTCGGTCAGTCGTCAGAACTTCTCGGTGATCTCGATTTATGCGCGCATCGGCGCCAACAGCGACCGCTTGTTCACCGAGTTGCTGGCCAAGGCCAACGAGGTCAAGAACCAGCTGCCCCAGGACGCCGAAGACCCGGTCCTGAGCAAGGAAGCCGCCGACGCCTCGGCGCTGATGTACATCAGTTTCTTCAGCAAGGAGCTGAACAACCCGCAGATTACCGATTATCTGTCGCGGGTGATCCAGCCGAAACTGGCGACCCTGCCGGGCATGGCCGAAGCCGAGATTCTCGGCAACCAGGTATTCGCCATGCGCCTGTGGCTGGACCCGATCAAGCTCGCCGGTTTCGGCCTGAGCGCCAGCGACGTGACCGATGCGGTGCGCCAGTACAACTTCCTCTCCGCCGCCGGCGAAGTGAAAGGCGAGTACGTGGTCACCAGCATCAACGCCAACACCGAGCTCAAATCCGCCGAGGCCTTTGCCGCGATTCCGCTCAAGGTCGATGGCGACAGTCGTGTACTGCTCAGCGATGTCGCACGGGTGGAAATGGGTGCGGAAAACTACGACACCATCAGTTCTTTCGGTGGCACGCCGTCGGTGTACATCGGCATCAAGGCCACGCCCGGTGCCAACCCGCTGGACGTGATCAAGGAAGTGCGCAAGATCATGCCGGACCTGGAAGCCCAGCTGCCGCCGAATCTCAAAGGTGAAATCGCCTACGACGCCACTCTGTTCATCCAGGCCTCGATCGACGAAGTGGTGAAAACCCTGTTCGAAGCGGTGCTGATCGTGATCGTGGTGGTGTTCCTGTTTCTCGGCGCCCTGCGTTCGGTGGTGATTCCGGTGGTCACCATCCCGCTGTCGATGATCGGCGTGATGTTCTTCATGCAGATGATGGGTTACTCGATCAACCTGTTGACGCTGCTGGCGATGGTCCTGGCCATCGGCCTGGTGGTGGATGACGCCATCGTGGTCGTGGAAAACATCCATCGGCACATCGAAGAAGGCAAGACGCCGCTGGATGCGGCCATCGAGGGCGCACGGGAAATCGCCATGCCGGTGGTTTCGATGACCATCACACTGGCGGCGGTCTATGCGCCGATCGGCTTCCTGACGGGGCTGACGGGGGCATTGTTCAAGGAGTTTGCCCTGACCCTGGCCGGGGCGGTGGTGATTTCCGGCGTCGTCGCCCTGACCCTGTCGCCGATGATGTGCGCCTTCCTGTTGCGTCACGATGAAAACCCTACCGGCCTGGCCCATCGCCTGGACGTGATTTTCGAAGGTCTCAAACGCCGCTACCAAAGCATGCTTCACGGCACGCTGAACACCCGGCCGGTGGTGCTGGTGTTCGCCGTGATTGTGCTGTGCCTGATTCCGGTGCTGCTCAAGTTCACCAAGGCGGAGCTGGCACCGGATGAGGACCAGGGCATTATCTTTATGCTAGCCAACGCCCCGCAACCGACCAACCTCGACTACCTGAACGCCTACACCGACGAGTTCATCACCATCTTCAAGGCGTTTCCCGAGTACTACTCTTCGTTCCAGATCAATGGCTTCAACGGCGTGCAATCGGGGATCGGCGGTTTCCTGCTCAAACCGTGGAACGACCGGGACCGAACCCAGATGGCGATCCTGCCCGAGGTTCAGGCGAAACTGGAGAGCATTCCGGGGCTGCAGATTTTCGGCTTCAACCTGCCGTCCCTGCCGGGCACCGGTGAGGGCTTGCCGTTTCAGTTCGTCATCAACTCCGCCAACGATTACGAGTCGCTGCTGCAAGTGGTCGACCGGGTGAAAAAGCGCGCGATGGAATCCGGCAAGTTCGCGTTCGTCGACGTCGACCTGGCCTTCGACAAGCCTGAAGTAGTGGTGGATATCGATCGCGCCAAGGCTGCACAGATGGGCGTTTCGATGCAGGATCTGGGCGGAACACTGGCGACGTTGCTGGGCGAGGCGGAGATCAACCGGTTCACCATTGAAGGTCGCAGCTACAAAGTCATCGCTCAGGTCGAGCGACCTTTCCGGGATAACCCCGACTGGCTGAACAACTATTACGTCAAGAACACCCAGGGCGAACTGCTGGCCTTGTCGACCCTGATCACCGTGACCGACCGAGCGCGGCCACGCCAGTTGAATCAGTTCCAGCAGCTCAACTCGGCGATCCTGTCCGGGGTGCCGCTGGTCAGCATGGGTGAAGCCATCGACACCGTGCGCCTGATCGCCGGGGAAGAAGCCCCGGCGGGTTATGCCTTCGACTATGCCGGTGCGTCACGGCAATACGTTCAGGAAGGCAGTGCGCTGTGGGTCACGTTCGCCCTGGCACTGGCGATCATTTTCCTGGTGCTGGCGGCCCAGTTCGAAAGCTTCCGCGATCCGCTGGTGATTCTGGTGACCGTGCCGCTGTCAATCTGCGGCGCGTTGATCCCGTTGTTCCTGGGCTGGTCGAGCATGAACATCTACACCCAGGTCGGCCTGGTGACGTTGATCGGGCTGATCAGCAAGCACGGGATTCTGATCGTCGAGTTCGCCAACCAGTTGCGCAAGGAAAAAGGGCTGACACCGCGCGAGGCCGTGGAGGAAGCGGCGGCCATTCGTCTGCGCCCGGTGCTGATGACCACCGCCGCGATGGTGTTCGGCATGGTGCCGCTGATCATCGCCACGGGTGCGGGTGCAGTCAGCCGGTTCGACATCGGCACGGTGATCGCCACGGGGATGTCGATCGGGACGTTGTTTACGTTATTCGTATTGCCGTGCGTGTACACCTTGCTGGCTAAACCCGATAAACCTGAAGATCATCGATGAACCTGTGGGAGCGGGCTTGCTCCCACTTTTGACCGCGTGAATTTTGAAGTTAGGGCAATAAAAAAGGCCTCGCATTGGCGAGGCCTTTTATTTGGGCTTCAATTTGTTCAACTTTGTGGCCTCAGTCCTTGAGAAAGTCCGAACATGAACAGCAATAAATCATGATCGGGTTGGGTGGCCACGGATGCCTTGGCAACTCGTGGCAACGGACAGTGCGCGTCACCGTTTACTGAACTCAAAACTTGCGGGCGAGGCTGCTCCCAAGCCGCCACCGCCAGTGAAGCAACTGCCAAGGCTCCTAACAAAAATACACCTCGTGCAATTTCGAGTTTCATTGCTATAAACCTTTGATAGCGCTGCCAAACGCCGTCTCATAAAAATAGACGAGTTTTTGCCAGTCCGTCGTGCTGAACGACGAGTGGCGGCGCAGTTGCTTCATGTCATGGCTAGCCGCAAGACGGGCGGTCAATCGCTGCCGGCACTTCTCCAGATCGATCAAGGCCACTTCGGCCTTGGCAGACTCTCCTTCGCCGATAACACGGACGAATACATGCTTGTCGTAAAGACAGCTGTGTTGCCAACGGGCCTTGTGCATTCGGGCCAGATTGTCGGCCAAGTCCTTCAAGATCCGATCATGCGCCACCTCGCCGTGCCGCTCGCGACCGCCACCAGCGTACCAGTGCTCGATTTCCTCGAAGCCGTCCAGCGATTTGGTCACCAGCAACGCGCGCCATTTGTGCACAGGATCACGCTGTGCACCGCAGTAAACGATTTCCGGAACGCGAACATCGATCCTGCTCAGGCCAATCAGAGCATCACGCTCGCGCAGCACAGTCGGCCGGCCGAACGGATGCTTCCCGCTGCGATAGATGTGCCCGGTCTGACGTTTGGTGTAGAGCAGCTGTCCATTACTGTCCAGGACGCGCTGGACGCCACTTTCCCCACCGCGACGAACGTTGGGTTCTTCTACCCACTCACCGCGCAGATTCCAGAAGTAGTCGAAGCGATCCTCAGGAGCGACTTGCGCTTGTGCTGCACATGGCACTGCCATTGTGTTACCTCTTGCGTAAAACGTAGACCCGCCACATGGCATAGAGCGGTAAAAAATCCAGTCGTTCCTGGATGCGAAAACCTGCTTGCTCGAACTCCTGTTCAACCGTGGCAGCCGGTAACACAAATCGATTCTGGTAACTTTCCTGCTCACGCGTGGACTCGAGGCGCTTGCGTTTCCAGGCTTTGAAATTGCCGTCCACCCAAAACGAAAGGATCACGCTGTCTCGCGTGACGCGCTCGAATTCACGGAGAATGGCCAGTCGATGCGTGGCTTCACCGATGTGATGGAGCAAACGCATGCAGAAAATGCTGTCGACGGCGTTATCAGGCAAGGCGATGTCGAATGCAGATGTGTGCAAGGGTTGTACCCTTTTCACCACATCGGCGGGTTGTGCCTTGGTAGCCACCTTCAGCATTGACTCGGAGTTGTCGGCCCCGATGATCACGCGATTGGGTTTTTCCGCCAGCAACGGCCAGAAGCGCCCCACGCCACACGGCAAATCGAGGACCAGCCCCGGCTCACCCACCAGCGTCAGTGCTTTTCGCGCCAGTTGCTCGTCACGCCAATGGGACAGTTTGCGACTGAGGCCATCCTGATGCTTGAGCAGGTATTCTTGTGCGTGTTGATCGTCGTACTTTTCGGAAAAATCGAGTTTGATCGGGTTATCCATCATCAAGGGCTCCTGAGCTGCTTATGACCACTACGTTAGGTAGCGCCGTGTCAGCGTCAGGTCGTGCCTTTGTGAAAAAATTGTCATGTAACAGCCCGAACTATTTCAGCGTTTTACAGGGAGCCGGTAATGGCTCTGGGCCACCACCCCCTAGAGACCTATCAGTTCACCGCCGCTGAATCCAGGTCCACCTGAAAACGGCAGCCATTGGGTTCCATGTTCGTCAGGCTGACATTCCATCCCTGGTTCTCACAGATCCGTTGCACCAGCGACAACCCAAGCCCCAGGCCCTCTCCGCGCTTTTCGTTGCCGCGCACGAAAGGTTCGAACATCGCTAAGCGTTTTTCCTCGGGAATGCCCACCCCGCTGTCTTCGACCACGAATCCGGTGGCAGTCAAGGTCAAGCGGATGAACCCGCGTTCGGTGTAATGCAGTGCATTACGCAACAGGTTGCCCATCACTGCGTGCAGGAGGGTTGCGTTGTAACAGGTGCCTGTCGGATGGCCCGGCTCAAAGATCAGCGTCAAACCCTTGGCCTCGATCGGCTCACGCCATTGATTGACCAGCCCGTCAGCCACCTGGCTCAGGTTTTGCTGTGGCGACATACTGGTATCTTCATGTTGAGCACGGGCCAGCATGAGAAAGGTCTGCACCAACTCACGCATCTCCCCGCAGGCCCGGGCGATCCGCTCGACCTGAGCCCGGCCACGCTGATCGATACCGGGGTTTTCCAGCAGCAGTTCACAGGAACTGGCCAGGACCATCAAGGGTGTGCGCAGTTCGTGGCTGACGTCACTGGTGAACAGCCGCTCCCGGGTCAGTGCCTGACGCAAGCGCCCAAGGGTGGCGTCGAAGGCCACGGCGAGTTCGCCCACTTCATCGGCGGCGTAATCCGGTGCCAACGGCGGTGCCAGACCCAATAGCTGATCGCGGTGACGCACCTGACGAGCCAGACGCACCACCGGTGCCATCACCTTGCGCGCCAGCACCCAGCCAAGGAACACCGCCAACGCCAGGCTCAGTACGAAGCCCACCAACACCACCGCGAAAAGCACGCGCTCACGTTCTTCGAAATCGCTTTGATCCTGCAACAGCACATAACGACGGCCATCGACGACTTCAACCATCGCGTGGTACGACAGCTGCTCGCGAAATACTTCGTGAAAACCGGGGTCCAGGTGTCGCAAATCCTTGGGCAGCTCGAAGTCGCCCGGCCCGCCACTGAAATAGAACAACTGGTCCGGCTCCGGGCGATGGCTCCAGTCCGAGACACTGTCCATCAACAACAAACGTTGAAGATCGCCGCCCAGACCTGCCGAGATCAGTTTTTCTTCCACCAGGTGCACGGTCGCCACAATGCCCATGGCGAAGGCGCCCGCGACCAGTGCGCTCATCAGCGCGAAGGCGATGATGATCCGTTGAGCAAGGCTCTGTCTAAACTCCATCACGACCCTCAGCCAAGCGATAACCCACACCGTGCACGGTTTGCAGCAACGGTTTGGCGAACGGCTTGTCGATCACCTGGCGCAGTTGATGGACGTGGCTGCGCAAACTGTCACTGTCCGGGCAGTCATCGCCCCACAGCGCTTCTTCGAGAATTTCGCGGCGCAACACGTGAGGACTTTTTTGCATCAGCACGGCCAGTAATTTCAGGCCTACCGGGTTGAGTTTCAGCAGACGACCTTCGCGGGTCACTTCCAGGGTATCGAGGTCGTAGCTCAGATCGCCCACTTGCAACGTTCGGCGACCGCCACCTTGGGCACGACGCATGACCGCCTCGATACGCGCGGCCAACTCGGACAGGGCGAAGGGTTTGATCAGGTAGTCATCCGCACCGGATTTGAAGCCTTGCAACCGGTCATCCAGTTGATCGCGGGCGGTGAGCATGATCACCGGTGTGTCGCGGCGGGCGTCTTCGCGCAGGCGCTTGCACAGCGTGTAGCCGTCGATGCCGGGCAACATGATGTCGAGCACGATCAAGTCGTAGTGCTCGGTGGCAGCCAAGTGCAGACCCGACAGACCGTCCTGTGCACAATCCACGGTGTAGCCTTTGAGTCCCAGGTAATCCGCCAGATTGGCCAGGATATCGCGGTTGTCTTCAACCAATAGAATTCGCATGGGCACCTCCTCCGTACACAGTTACGGCCGTCTTGGACCGCGCAGCTTAAGGCCAAGTGTGGCTCAGGGCTAGGACTGCGTGCAGTGGTCAATCCCGCCATTAAACCCGTTTTCACGTTAACGACTTTTTCACTATCGATTCACAGGCTGGCGACAGGAGCAGGCTCAGACTCCGCGCGGTTGCGCTCTTCAGACCCTTTAACCGACCAAGGAACTGCCATGGTGTCGACTACTGTCCGCCCCGCCTCCCGCCCCCTCAATTTCTGGGTGTGCCTGGGTGTTCCCGCCGTTGCGGCGATCATTCTGGTGCTGCTCGAACTGACCTCCCTGGACATGGACCTGGCCAGGCTGTTCTATGACCCGGTCGCGGGGAATTTCATCGGGCGACACAGTTACTTCCTCGAAAACATCCTGCATGACCGCGCCAAGCAAGTGGTTATCGCCTTTTCGGTGCTGGCCATCCTGGGTTACATCGGCTCCTTCTTCATGAACAGGCTCAAACCGTTCAAACGGGAACTGGGCTGCCTGGTGCTGTCCCTGGGGCTGGCGACCTCCTTTGTCACACCAGTCAAAGCGGTGACGGCGGTGCAATGCCCCTGGAGCCTCGAACAGTTCGGCGGTCACGAAACCTACAGCGAGTTGCTGAGCCATCGTCCGCCCACCGACAAACCTGGCCGTTGCTGGCCCGGCGGTCACGCAGCGACCGGTTTCACGTTGTTTGCACTGTTCTTCGTGTTGCGCGACCGTCGACCACGACTGGCACGCAAGGCGTTAGTCTTTGCTTTCGCCCTGGGTTCTGTGTTTTCCATCAGCCGGATGATGCAGGGTGCGCACTTCTTTTCGCACAACGTGTGGACAGCGATTTTCTGCTGGCTGATTTGTCTGGGGGCGTATTACTACATCCTGTATCGACCGGCTTCCAAGGCTGAGCGAGTGCCCGAAGCGGAATCGGTCAGCGCCTGAACACAGATCTAATGCGGGAGCGGGCTTGCTCGCGAAAGCGGTGTGTCAGGCAACGGATATGCTGACTGATCCACCGCTTTCGCGAGCAAGCCCTCTCCCACGCTAAACCGATGTTGCGCTCAAAATCCGGGCAATAAAAAACCCCGCCTGCTTTCGCAGACGGGGTTTTTAGTACAGGGGTAAGGCTGGCTTACATCATGCCGCCCATGCCGCCCATACCGCCCATGTCTGGCATGCCGCCGCCAGCTGGGCCGTCTTCCTTGATCTCGGCGATCATGGCTTCGGTGGTGATCATCAGGCTGGCAATCGACGAAGCCGCTTGCAGAGCCGAACGAGTCACTTTGGCCGGGTCCAGGATACCCATTTCGATCATGTCGCCGTATTCGCCGGTCGCAGCGTTGTAACCGTAGTTACCCGAACCCTGCTTGACCTTGTCTACAACTACGCTTGGCTCGTCGCCGGAGTTGGCAACGATCTGACGCAGTGGCGCTTCAACAGCGCGACGCAGCAACTGAATGCCCACGTTCTGGTCATCGTTGTCGCCTTTCAGCTCGGAGATAGCTTGCAGAGCGCGAACCAGTGCCACGCCGCCGCCAGGTACCACGCCTTCTTCAACGGCTGCACGGGTAGCGTGCAGGGCGTCTTCAACGCGGGCTTTCTTCTCTTTCATTTCAACTTCGGAACCAGCGCCAACCTTGATCACTGCAACGCCGCCGGACAGTTTGGCCAGACGCTCTTGCAGTTTTTCACGGTCGTAGTCGGACGAAGTGTCGGCCACTTGCTGACGGATCTGCAGAACGCGAGCCTGGATATCAGCCTCAACGCCGGCACCGTCGATCACGGTGGTGTTTTCTTTGGACAGGATCACGCGCTTGGCATTACCCAGGTGTTCCAGGGTAGTGCTTTCCAGGCTCAGACCGATCTCTTCGGAGATAACGGTACCGCCAGTCAGAACAGCGATGTCCTGCAGCATGGCCTTGCGACGGTCGCCGAAGCCTGGAGCCTTGACGGCTGCGACTTTAACGATGCCACGCATGTTGTTCACAACCAGAGTCGCCAGGGCTTCGCCTTCAACGTCTTCGGCCACGATCAGCAGTGGACGGCCAGCTTTGGCAACGGCTTCCAGTACTGGCAGCATTTCGCGGATGTTCGAGATTTTTTTGTCGACCAGCAGGATCAGCGGACCGTCCAGCTCGGCAGTCATGGTCTCTGGCTTGTTGACGAAGTACGGGGACAGGTAGCCACGGTCGAACTGCATGCCTTCAACAACCGACAGTTCGTTTTCCAGGCCCGAGCCTTCTTCAACGGTGATCACGCCTTCTTTACCGACTTTTTCCATGGCTTCGGCAATGATGTCGCCGATGGAGCTGTCGGAGTTGGCCGAGATAGTGCCGACCTGAGCGATGGCCTTGGTGTCAGCGCAAGGCTTGGACAGGGCTTTCAGCTCTTTGACAATAGCGATGGTCGCTTTGTCGATACCGCGCTTGAGGTCCATCGGGTTCATGCCGGCAGCGACGGCTTTGAGGCCTTCGTTGACGATCGATTGAGCCAGAACGGTAGCGGTGGTGGTGCCGTCGCCTGCGTCATCGTTGGCACGGGAGGCAACGTCTTTGACCAGCTGCGCGCCCATGTTTTCGAAGCGATCTTTCAGCTCGATTTCTTTGGCTACAGAAACGCCGTCCTTGGTGATGGTCGGAGCGCCGAAGCTCTTCTCGATGATCACGTTACGGCCTTTAGGGCCCAGGGTCGCTTTTACTGCGTCAGCCAGGACGTTGACACCGGCGAGCATTTTCTTGCGGGCGGAATCGCCGAATTTAACTTCTTTAGCAGCCATGATCGATATTCCTTAAATACTTTGTAGTAGCGGGAAAATGAGCGGGGAATCAGCCTTCGATAACAGCGAGGATTTCGCTCTCGCCAATTACCAGCAGGTCTTCGCCGTCGACTTTCACTGTGTTGCTGCCGGAGTAAGGGCCGAACACAACCTTGTCACCCACTTTCACGGCCAGCGCACGCACTTCACCGTTGTCCAGCGCTTTGCCTGGGCCTACAGCGAGGACTTCACCCTGGTTTGGCTTTTCAGCAGCCGAACCTGGCAGGACGATACCGCCAGCGGTTTTCTTTTCTTCTTCGCTGCGACGGACGACGACGCGGTCATGCAGAGGACGAAGCTTCATTGTCGATCTCTCCTAATTGTGGTTTTCATCGGCCGGTGTATTCCCGGCGGGTTTAACAAATCCGGCGGTGCCGGGTGCGGTTCGTCAAGCGAACCGCGGAAGTCTGTCTGGCGTGATCGCCAGAAACCTTGCGGTGACCGTTACATAAGGGCGCACAAGCTGATTACAAGGGCGGGGATCGAAATTTTTTACATTGTTACCCCGAAAACGAACACGGCACCCGAAGGTGCCGTGCAGGTGAATCGGTTTACTTGGAATCGCGGTGTTCGAACTCGCCTTCGATCACGTCGGGTTCGCGGCCTAGCGGCTGACGCGGAGCGGGACCGCCACGGGGCTGAAGATCATCAGCAAATGCACGCTGACGGATCGCCGCCTCTTCGGCGCGCAGGCGCATTTTATTGGCCAGCAGTCGACGCGAGATCGGCAGCAGCATGATCAGGCCCAGCACGTCGGTGACGAAGCCCGGCAGGATCAACAGGCCGCCGGCCAGTGCCAGCATCAAACCTTCCAGCATGGTCTGGGCCGGCAGCTCGCCGCGGTTCAGGCTTTCACGCGCACGCAGCGCGGTTGCCAGACCGGCGATACGCAGCACGAACACGCCGAGCATCGAGCCGAGAATGACCAGCAGCAGGGCCGGGAAAAACCCGATCGCCCCGCTGACCTTGACGAATACGAACAGCTCCAACACCGGGAACAGTACAAAGAGCAATAAAAAAGGGCGCATCAAATGGTTCCTCAACGCAAGAATGCCTTGCCAGTCTCCCCTAGATGACGTCGCCGTTTCGTGAATTCAAGCGTCGGCCACTTCATTTTTCGGCCAATGTTCAGCGTGAGCCAGAAAAACCAAGGCTTCCCGCACTTGTGTCGGCGTATTACATGGCGCTTGGAACGGTAGCCAGTAGAGCCCCTGGCCAATGCGCAGGTGCATGCCTTCGGTGTCGATACCGGCCAATTGCGCCGGCTCGGTCTTCGGCAGACCGGCCAGCTCGACGTAGTGCGCTATAGCCTTGGCGTGATCGGCGTTCATGTGCTCGACCATGCTCACTTCAGCCTTGCCGGCGAACGGATTGGCCAGGGTCAGCTGATCGACCCAGTGAATCGCCCCGAAACCGCCGATGTAACGGTGACGCACCGGCTTGAGTACCCAGAAATCGAAATCGTGGGCCTTGTGATAGTTCTGCGAATCCGGGAAGTAACGGTAGTAACGCTGCGCGGCGGTATCGATGGCGGCGGTGTCTTCGAGTTTTTCCGCTTCGGCCAGGTAGGTCAGGCGACCAACGGCCTGCACGTCTTCGGCCCCACGCTCGCCCACGAACAGTGAACATTTCGGATCTTTCTGCAGGTTATGCGTGTGCTGGGCGATGCGGCTGATCAGGATCAGCGGCCGGCCCTGCTCGTCCAGACAGTACGGAACCACAGAGCCAAACGGGAAACCGGGCATTGCCTTGGAGTGCGTCGAGAGCACTCCGCGGTATTCCTTGAGAAGCAATTCTCGTGCATTCTTAGCCGCTTCAACGCTCAATTTATGACTCCTTATATAGAATCCGTCGAAAAAACGGACAGGTGCCTGGGGATAAGTTCCAGTGACACCATCGGGGCAGTTCTCATGTGCAACCAGGCCACATCAGGTGCAGATCGAGAGGCCCTCTAGAAGGAAACCACTCTGACCTGCTATTGGGGCATGCGAATGCAACTCACTGACAAAGTAATCATTATCACTGGCGGTTGCCAGGGTTTAGGCCGTTCCATGGCCGAGTATTTCGCCGGCAAGGGCGCGAAACTGGCGCTGGTCGATTTGAACCAGGAAAAGCTCGACGACACCGTCGCCGCGTGCAAGGCCAAGGGCGTCGAGGCCCGCGCCTACCTGTGCAACGTCGCCAATGAAGAGCAAGTGACCCACATGGTTGCCCAGGTGGCCGAAGATTTCGGCGCGATCCATGGCCTGATCAACAATGCCGGCATTCTGCGCGATGGCCTGTTGCTCAAGGTCAAGGACGGCGAGATGACCAAGATGAGCCTGGCCCAGTGGCAGGCGGTTATCGACGTCAACCTGACCGGCGTGTTCCTGTGCACCCGTGAAGTCGCGGCGAAAATGGTCGAGCTGAACAACAGCGGCACCATCATCAATATCTCGTCGATCTCCCGTGCTGGCAACGTCGGCCAGACCAATTACTCCGCCGCCAAGGCCGGTGTGGCCGCGGCGACCGTGACCTGGGCCAAGGAACTGGCGCGCTACGGCATTCGTGTGGCGGGCATTGCGCCGGGCTTCATCGAAACCGAGATGACCCTGGGCATGAAACCGGAAGCGCTGGAGAAGATGACGTCAGGGATTCCGCTCAAGCGCATGGGCAAGCCGGAAGAGATCGCCCATTCGGCGGCCTACATTTTCGAGAACGATTACTACACCGGGCGGATTCTGGAATTGGATGGCGGGTTGCGCATTTAAGGCCACCGCAAAACAAATATGGGAGCGGCGGTGCGACGATTCGACTTGCTCGCGAATGCGGTAGATCAGTCAACTTATCCGTTGAATGACACACCGCTTTCGCGAGCAAGCCCGCTCCCATAATGAATCGCATTTGTTCAGCGGATCAATCGTCGCTGATGGTGATGTTCGGCATCGCCGGCGATACCGCTTCCTGCAACACAATCCGCGCGCCGACGTGGCGGGCCAGTTCCTGATAAACCATCGCAATCTGGCTGTCTGGCTCGGCGATCACCGTTGGCTTGCCGCCATCGGCCTGCTCGCGGATGACCATCGACAGCGGCAACGATGCCAGCAGTTCGACGCCATACTGGTTGGCCAGTTTCACCCCGCCGCCCTCACCGAACAGATGCTCGGCATGCCCGCAGTTGGAGCAGATGTGCACGGCCATGTTTTCCACCACGCCCAGCACCGGAATGTTGACCTTGCGGAACATCTCCACACCCTTGCGTGCGTCCAGCAATGCCAGATCCTGCGGGGTGGTGACGATCACCGCACCGGCCACCGGGACTTTTTGCGCCAGGGTCAACTGGATGTCGCCGGTGCCTGGCGGCATGTCGATGACCAGGTAATCCAGGTCGCCCCAGGCCGTTTGCGTGACCAGTTGCAACAGCGCGCCGGAGACCATCGGCCCACGCCAGACCATCGGCGTGTTGTCATCGGTCAGGAATGCCATGGACATCACTTCGACGCCATGGGACTCAATTGGCACGAACCATTTCTGATCCTTGACCTTCGGTCGGGTGCCTTCGGGAATACCAAACATGATGCCCTGGCTCGGACCGTAGATGTCCGCGTCGAGAATCCCGACCTTGGCGCCTTCGCGGGCCAGGGCCAGTGCGAGGTTGGCGGCGGTGGTGGATTTACCCACACCGCCCTTGCCGGACGCCACGGCCACGACGTTCTTGACGTTCGCCAGGCCCGGAATCTGCGCCTGGGCCTTGTGTGCAGCGATCACGCTGGTGATGTCGACGCGAGCGATGGTCACGCCGTCCAGGCCTTCGATGGCCATTTGCAGCAGCTGCGCCCAGCCACTTTTGAACAGACCGGCGGCGTAGCCCAGTTCCAGCTGGACGCTGACGCGATCACCCTGGATGTCGATGCTGCGCACACACCCGGCGCTGACCGGGTCCTGGTTCAGGTAAGGGTCGGTGTATTGGCGAAGGACGGCTTCCACCGCTGCGCGATTGACGGCGCTCATGGGCAACTCCGATAGCAAGACTGGAAAATCAGGCGGGTATCGTACCTGTTCTGATCGTTTGGCGGGATGCCGAAAAGATCGCAGCCTTCGGCAGCGCCTACAAGTTCACCGCAAGCCCTGTAGGCGCTGCCGAAGGCTGCGATCTTTTGATTGCTTCGCTCGTTACTCATCCAATGAAACAGGTGCACGGGGTGAAAAATATGCGCCAGCGCTTTATAGTGGCCGACCTCCGTTTCATCAAGTAGCCGAGCCCCATGTCCGAGCCACGCAAGATCCTCGTCACCAGCGCCCTGCCCTATGCCAATGGTTCGATCCATCTTGGCCACATGCTGGAATATATCCAGACCGATATGTGGGTGCGCTTCCAGAAGCACCGTGGCAATCAATGCATTTATGTCTGCGCCGACGACGCCCACGGTTCGGCCATCATGCTGCGCGCGGAAAAGGAAGGCATTACCCCGGAACAACTGATCGCCAACGTCCAGGCTGAACACAGCGCCGACTTTGCCGAGTTCCTGGTGGACTTCGACAACTTCCACTCCACTCACGCCGAAGAAAACCGTGAGCTGTCGAGCCAGATCTACCTGAAGCTGCGCGACGCCGGGCACATCGCCACGCGTTCGATCACCCAGTACTTCGACCCGGAAAAGAAAATGTTCCTGGCCGACCGCTTCATCAAGGGCACCTGCCCGAAATGTGGCACCGAAGACCAGTACGGCGATAACTGCGAAAAATGCGGCGCGACCTACGCACCCACTGATCTGAAGGACCCGAAGTCGGCGATCTCCGGCGCCACCCCGGTGCTCAAGGATTCCCAGCACTTCTTCTTCAAACTGCCGGACTTCCAGGAAATGCTGCAAGCCTGGACCCGCAGTGGCACGCTGCAAGACGCGGTCGCCAACAAGATCGCCGAATGGCTGGATGCTGGCCTGCAACAGTGGGACATTTCCCGTGATGCACCGTACTTCGGCTTCGAAATTCCCGACGAGCCGGGCAAATATTTCTACGTCTGGCTGGATGCGCCGATCGGCTACATGGCCAGCTTCAAGAATCTTTGCGACCGCACGCCGGAACTGGATTTCGACGCGTTCTGGAACAAAGACTCCACCGCCGAGCTTTACCACTTCATCGGCAAGGACATCGTCAACTTCCACGCCCTGTTCTGGCCAGCCATGCTCGAAGGCGCCGGTTTCCGTAAACCGACCGGCATCAACGTGCACGGCTACCTGACCGTCAACGGCCAGAAAATGTCCAAGTCCCGTGGCACGTTCGTCAAGGCCCGGACCTACCTGGATCACCTGTCGCCGGAATACCTGCGCTACTACTACGCGGCCAAGCTGGGCCGTGGTGTCGACGACCTCGACCTGAACCTCGAAGACTTCGTGCAGAAGGTCAACTCCGACCTGGTCGGCAAAGTCGTCAACATCGCCAGCCGTTGCGCCGGTTTCATCCAGAAAGGCAACGCCGGTGTGCTGGTGGCGGGTAACGCCGCGCCGGAATTGACCGAAGCATTCCTGGCGGCCGCGCCGAGCATCGCCGAAGCCTACGAGGCTCGCGACTTCGCCCGCGCCATGCGCGAGATCATGGGCCTGGCCGACCGCGCCAACGCCTGGATCGCCGACAAGGCACCGTGGTCGTTGAACAAGCAGGAAGGCAAGCAGGAAGAAGTCCAGGCAATCTGCGCCCTGGGCATTAACCTGTTCCGCCAGTTGGTGATCTTCCTCAAGCCGGTACTGCCGCTGCTGGCCGCCGACGCCGAGGCGTTCCTCAACGTCGCGCCGCTGACCTGGAACGACCACGCGACCTTGCTCAGCAATCACCAGCTGAACGAGTTCAAGCCGTTGATGACCCGAATCGACCCAGTAAAAGTGCAAGCCATGACCGACGCTTCGAAAGAAGACCTGACCGCCAGCCAGACCGACACCGGCGATGCTGCACCGGTCGGTAACGGCGAACTGGCCAAGGACCCGCTGTCGCCAGAAATCGAGTTCGATGCCTTTGCCGCTGTCGACCTGCGCGTCGCCCTGATCCTCAAGGCCGAAGCGGTTGAAGGCGCCGACAAACTGCTGCGCCTGACCCTGGACATCGGTGATGAGCAACGCAACGTGCTCTCCGGGATCAAGAGCGCTTACCCGGACCCGGCCAAGCTCGAAGGTCGCCTGACCATGATGATCGCCAACCTCAAGCCACGCAAAATGAAGTTTGGGATCTCCGAAGGCATGGTGATGGCTGCCGGCCCTGGCGGTGAAGAAATCTACCTGCTCAGCCCCGACAGCGGCGCCAAGCCGGGTCAGCGGATCAAGTAAGGTTCTGCGGTAAATCGATCCCACAGTCGTGCCTGGCGCGACTGTGGGATTTTCATGTCTGGCCCACCCTCCTTCCTTGCCGGATAATGCCTAGTCTTGTTAGACAGCCCTGTTCTTGCCGGCACGATCATGACCGAGATACTTCTTACGCTTATCAGCGCAGCCTTGATCAACAACCTCGTGTTGCACTGGCCGCTGGGCGTCGATCCGTTGCTGGCCAGCGCGCGTCGTCAGGTCCATGCGCTGGGCTTGGCAACGACGTGTTTGATGCTGATCGTCGGGATTCTGGGTGATGCGCTCTACCGCTGGCTGCTGCTACCGCTGGAGCTGACGGCGCTGCGCCTGTTCGTGTTCCTGCCCCTGAGCGTTCTGCTGATCGGTCCATTGTTGACGCTGCTTTCACGACTGTTTGCAAAGCTTTCGTTTGAGGGCCTCTGGCCGCTGCTATTGGGTAACGCCGGCGTGCTCGGACTGGCACTGCTCAATGCCGGGGATGACAAAGGCTTCTTCCACGCCGCGGCCCTGAGCCTCGGCGTCGGGCTGGGTTTCTGGCTGGTGTTGAGTCTGTTCAACGACTTGCGCCAACGCACACTCGACAACGATATTCCCCTGCCCTTTCGCGGCCTGCCGATCGATCTGATCGGCGCCGGACTGATCGCAGTGGCCTTTCTCGGATTCAGTGGACTGATCAAAACATGAGTCTGATTCAACGCATCGACGCCCTCTTGCCGCAGACTCAGTGCGGCAAGTGTGGCCATCCCGGATGCAAGCCGTACGCCGAAGGCATCGCCAACGGCGAGCCGATCAATAAGTGCCCACCCGGTGGCAGTGAAACCATCTCGGCCCTGGCCGAACTGTTGAAAGTACCGGTGCTGGAGCTGGACGTCAGTCGCGGCTCGGCGCCAGCGCAGATCGCGTACATCCGCGAGGCCGAATGCATCGGCTGCACCAAATGCATCCAGGCGTGCCCGGTAGACGCCATTGTCGGCGCGGCCAAACTGATGCATACGGTGATCGTCGATGAATGCACCGGTTGCGACCTCTGCGTAGCGCCCTGCCCCGTGGATTGCATCGAGATGCGGCCGTTGCCTCTGGCCACTGTGGTGCCGATTGTCGGTGGCCTGGCGTTCAATCTTGAAGAGCAACGGGCTCGCACCGCCAAACGTAACCATGCACGGCGGCGCTTCGAACAGCGCAACGCCCGTTTACAGCGCGAAGAACAACAGAAACTTGCCGAACGTCAGGCCCGGGCACATCGCGCCCCGCAGCCGCTCAGCGAAGTGACGATCGACCCAGTGCAAGCCGCCCTGGAGCGGGTTCGCATCCAGAAAGCAGCGAATGCCGATGCGGCGTTGAAAAAAGCCAAGATCGATCTGGCCATGAGTCGGGCGCAACTGAACAAGTCGCTCAAGGCATTCGGACATCCGCCGACCTTCGAACAGCAGTCGCAGTTGATCGTTCTGCAACAGCAGTTCGAAGCCGCTGAACAAGCTTTGGCCCGGTTGGAAAGCATCACACCGCCACCGGCGACGCCTGTTGCTCCGGCGAAGGATGCCGAATTGAAACGGGCAAAAATCCAGTTGGCCATGCGCCGCGCCGAACTCAAGAAAGCTCAAACCAGCGAAGCACCGGTTGAGCAGATTGAAACGTTGGAGCGCGCACTCAGTGAAGCCGAGGAAAACCTGCACGCTGCTGAAGCGGCCAGTGAACAACCTTTGCCTGACTTGGCGCGCATCGAAAAACGTCCCATCGACAGTCAACTTCGACAGTTGAAAACCGAATTGGCCTACGCCCGCGCCGACGTCAACAAACTCGAACGGCGCATCGACACCCCCGTCGAGCTGCTCGAAAAGGCGCGTGCCCGCCTGCAGGAAGCCGAGCGTCAGGTGGATGCCTATGTCGCCCCTTGAGTCGGTCGACCAACGCCTACAGCAGGCCATGAAGCTGGTATTGCTGGCCACCGTGCCGGGAACGCTGGCGTTATTCTGGTTTTATGGTTGGGGCGTATTGATCAACCTGATTCTGGCCGGCATTACTGCAATGGCCGTCGAAGCTGCCGTGCTGCACCTGCGCAAGCGGCCGCTCAAACCAACCTTGAGCGATGGCAGCGCCCTGGTCAGTGCGACGCTGCTGGCGCTGGCCTTGCCGCCCTATTGCCCATGGTGGCTGACGGTCTGTGCTGCGGCTTTCGCGATGGTGTTCGGCAAGCACCTGTACGGCGGCGTCGGCAAGAATCCATTCAACCCGGCAATGCTGGGTTTCGCCCTGGTGCTGGTGACCTTTCCCCAACAGATGACTCACTGGCCGTCGTCCCATGGCATGGACCTGCTCGGTGGTTTGCAGCAGGTGTTCGGTTTCAGCTTCAGCCAGACGCCGGATGCCTGGGTTCAAGCCACGGCGCTGGACAGCCTGCGGATCAACAAAAGCCTGACCATGGACGAACTGTTCGCCGGCAACCCGGCGTTCGGCCAATTCGGTGGGCGCGGCGTGGAATGGGTCAATCTGGCCTTTCTGGCGGGCGGCGTGTTTCTGCTGCAACAACGAGTGTTCAGCTGGCACGCGCCGGTCGGCATGATCGCCAGCCTGTTTATCATCAGCCTGCTGTGCTGGAACGGTTCGGGCTCCGATTCCCATGGCTCGCCGCTGTTTCATCTGCTCACCGGCGCGAGCATGCTGGGTGCATTCTTCATCGTCACGGAGCCGGTGTCGGGTGCGAAGAGCCCCGGTGCCCGACTGCTTTTCGGCGCGGGTGTGGGCCTGCTGACGTACCTGATTCGTACATGGGGCGGTTATCCGGACGGCGTGGCGTTCGCGGTGTTGCTGATGAACCTTTGTGTGCCGGCGCTGGAACGACTCGTCGTATCCAGACAGGAACGGGTTGCACCATGAACCGAACGACGAGCGTTGCGACCCTGGTGTTACTGGCCTGCGTAGGGATTGGCGCGACCTACTTTGCGCAACACGCCAGTGCGCCGCGGATAGCGGCCGAACAGCGTCTGATCGACAGCCGCAATCTGCTGGACATGCTCCCCCCTGACAGCTACGACAATCAGCCGCTGGAACAACCGCTCGCCTTCGAAAACATTGCATTGGACAGCAGCACACTGCTGGGTGGATACCGGGCGACCAAGGTCGGCCAATCCACCGCCGTGTTGTTGCGCAGCCAGACCCTGGGCTACGCGGGCTCCATCGAGCTGCTGATCGCCATCGGTGCCAACGGCAAATTGTTGGGCGTTAAAACCCTCAAACAATCAGAAACCCCCGGGCTCGGTGGTCGACTTGCCGACTGGCCCAACACCTGGCTTCAAATATTTTCCGGCAAGTCCCGAACCGAACCGGTCGACAGCGGCTGGGCATTGAAAAAAGATCAGGGGCAATTCGATCAAATGGCGGGCGCGACCATCACCTCAAGGGCGGTGATCAACGCCATCCATGATGCGCTGCGCTACTTCGATGAACACCGGCAACAGCTGATCGGGAGCAATGCCCATGAATAAGTCATCGACGCTGCAAAACTCGCTGATGCTTGCCCCACTGATCGGTGCCACCCACTCGTTGGTGACCGCGCTGGGCGTGTGGGTGATGTTCGTGGTGGTGATCAGTGCCTTTGGCGCGAGCATGGCCGCATTGCGATCCCGACTCATCCCGGCGACACACTTGCTGGCCGGCGTCCTGCTGGCGGCAACGTTGACCAGCTGCGCGGAAATTGTTGCACAAGCCTGGTCGCTGCAATGGCATCGGAATCTGGGTTTCTATGCAGGTTTGATCGCCTTGCAATGCGTCGTGCTGGAACACACTGGTTTTTTCCAGAGCCCATGGCGTGATCGTCTGCGCCTGTGTGGCCTGTTCGGCACGTTGATGGTGGGCATGGGCCTGCTGCGCGAATTCATCGGCAGCGGAACATTCGGCAGCCATCTGTCGTGGCTGGCCGGTGCGACACAAGCGGACTGGCAAGGCTGGGTACTGACCGCCGACGGCGGTTTGCAACTGGCTATCCTGGCCCCTGGTGGATTTATTTTGCTCGGTCTGCTGATTGCCGCATGGCAGGCCTGCGCCCGTCCGACTCCTTCACTCTGACTGCTTTCGAGGAAACGCTCTGCCCATGAATGCCGCAAAACGTCTGGAAATTTTCCGCAGGATGCACGAAGACAACCCGGAACCGAAGACGGAACTGGCCTATTCCTCGCCGTTCGAATTGCTGATTGCCGTGATTCTCTCGGCGCAGTCGACCGATGTCGGTGTCAACAAGGCCACGGCCAAACTGTTCCCGGTGGCCAACACCCCGGCAGCGATTCATGCCCTGGGCGTCGAGGGGCTGTCGGCGTACATCAAGACGATCGGCCTGTTCAACAGCAAAGCGAAAAACGTGATCGAAACGTGTCGCTTGCTGGTGGAACGCCATGGAGGCGAAGTGCCGCAGACCCGCGAAGAGCTGGAAGCGCTACCCGGTGTTGGCCGCAAGACAGCCAACGTCGTGCTCAATACCGCATTCCGTCAGCTGACCATGGCCGTGGACACCCACATTTTTCGGGTCAGCAACCGTACAGGCATTGCTCCAGGCAAGAATGTGGTCGAGGTTGAGAAAAAACTGATGAAGTTCGTGCCCAAGGAGTTTTTGCTCGATTCCCATCACTGGCTGATCCTGCACGGACGCTACGTTTGCCTGGCCCGCAAGCCTCGCTGCGGCAGTTGCCGGATCGAAGACTTGTGCGAATACAAGCACAAGACCTCGGACGATTGAGGCGCTATTAGGTTTTTTGATTTATCGATTGAAAAAATCTTTTTTACCCGCCGGGAGATTGTCGTTATAAGGAGCGCCAAAGGCAGTCTTAGCCTGGAGTAACAAAATGAGCACTGGCAAAGAGCAATTGGACGTAGAAGAAGACTTCACCCCCGTTGAGGCCGATGACGCTGAACCGGTGGTTGAAGTGGCAAAGACCAACCTGAGCAAACGCCGCACCATCGACAACCTGCTGGAGGAGCGCCGACTGCAAAAGCAATTGGCCGATTACGATTTTGACTTATGACACCTAAAAGCCTCCCGAAACGGAGGCTTTTTACTAAGTGCCGAACGCTGATAAATACCCGCTCATTGCGCCTCGCCAAACGCTGAGGCAAATCACACCAACCCGTTGCGTTGCGCCAACTCGATCAGGTCCACCAGTGAGCGAGCATTGAGTTTCAACAACAGACGAGTCTTGTAGGTACTGACGGTTTTATTACTGAGGAACATCCCGTCTGCTATCTCCTTGTTGGTCTTGCCTCGGGCCAATTGTTGCAACACCATCATTTCCCGCCCTGACAGACGATCCACCATATCGGCTTCACTGGCATTCCCCAGACTGGAGCGCACGGTGTGCAAAGCCTGATTAGGAAAGTAACTGTAGCCTGACAATACAGCCTTTATTGCACTGAGCAATTCGGTCAGATCCTGTTGCTTGCAGACATACCCGGCTGCACCCGATTGCATGCAACGCATGGAAAAATGTCCAGGCGCCTGCGAAGTCAATATCAGAACTTTCATTGTCATCGCTGCTGACGTCAAACGCGCAATGACTTCCAACCCATCCAGTTTCGGTATTCCAATATCCAGGATAACAATGTCCGGCATATGTTCACGGGCAAGTTGTAATGCGTCCACGCCATTATCTGTTTCTGCAATGACTTCGTAGCCATGACGCTCCATTAGCATACGTACCGCAAGACGAATGACGGGGTGATCATCCACGATCAGCACTTTATTCATGGGCAAGTCCAGTTTCGCTGTTCGAATTTTTAGAGCCCGCACAATAGCCTAGTCGTTTCATCCATGGCATGCCGCCCCCCTCGGCCACCCACACCAAGAGACATTCCCTACAAACAACGCGGATTAATCTTACAAAAAATCCTCGAATACAATGCATCAGAAAATTTATCCGCTTGCTGGAATTTCACTTTTAAACAATTTTTTGTATCGATTTACAACCTGAAAATTAAATAACAAGGCCTGGCAACAGCCATCCGAAAGAGATTGGCTATTGCACCTCGGTTAAAAAGTAACCGATATTTTCAGCTTCAGTCTTCATTCCAGAAATATCACACATAAAGTATCCGCTTACTCTTACAGCAAAAATTCGCACATGAACAATGATGAAACAGATAATAAAAATGAAGAAACGACAACGCAAACCGCCGCAAAAAACACCAGGCACTTCTTACTACAAGAAAAACAGATATATCCGAATCACAGACAATATAGCTAATATATCAACCAACACCCAACCCCCCCATCAACGCAACGAGAGAAAGACAACTTTCATGAGTTCACAACATGACAAAACTCAAAAAAAGAATCACCAATCCCATGACCGTCATCGCGATATTCGCAACACTGTCTGAAACATCGGCGGCCGTTTCTCTACCTTTCCTCGACAACAAGGAAAGAGAGATCTATATCTGGTTTTTGATCAGCTTTCCTTTTTATCTGCTGTTTCTGTTCTTCGTCACACTCAACTTCAACTATAGATCGCTTTACGCGCCCTCCGATTTCGAAAAAGGAAAGCATTTCATAAAGGTCATGGACAATACCGAGCGCTCGGATAGCAACGCGCCCGGGGCGCCTCACTGGCGAGCCGCTCACCGTCCCTGTAACCCACAGGACCCGCCAGCCGAGGGCCGACTGCACACGCCCCTCTGCGCTCAGCACTACGTTCGTCTGCCCGAGCGACTGAAGGATCTATACATCATTGATGCACGGGGGATGAGCAAAAAAGTCGAGTTCAGTTATTTGATAGAGAAGATACAAAAAGGACAGGGAAAACCTGCGCATGTGATCGTATTTCTAACCTGTGCCGAATCGGAGGCATTACTGAAGGAAATCGCACTGAAACATTCAAGGCACGCAAAGAAACGCAGTGGCGCAAGTTTCTGTATTGCCTACAACTGGAATTCACAGGGCGTGACGCTAATTGATCAAAATTTTCCGACGGACACGCAGCCGTCAGTAAGCGCTTGAAGATCAACCAGAGGGAAATTGCCGGAAAGGTATTAACAGAAAATAAAAAAACCGAATCGAAAACGCAGGCAGAACGCCCCCCCTTTTCAGATGCGTGGCCTTGTCGCCAAGGCCACGCATCCCGTTACGAACTCAAAGGTCTCAGAAAAGCTTCCGGCCTTTGTTTGCCGCGATGCGCATGCGCAAGGCATTGAGCTTGATGAAGCCCGCCGCGTCGGCCTGGTTGTAGGCGCCGCCATCTTCTTCGAAGGTCGCGATGTTGGCGTCGAACAACGACTCGTCGGACTTGCGGCCGGTGACGATCACATTGCCCTTGTACAGCTTCAGGCGCACAACGCCATTCACGTGTGCCTGGGACGCATCGATCATCTGTTGCAGCATCAGACGCTCAGGACTCCACCAGTAGCCGGTGTAGATCAGGCTGGCGTATTTAGGCATCAGCTCGTCTTTGAGGTGGGCCACTTCGCGGTCCAGCGTGATCGATTCGATCGCACGGTGAGCGCGCAGCATGATGGTGCCGCCAGGAGTTTCGTAGCAGCCACGGGACTTCATGCCGACGTAGCGGTTTTCGACGATGTCCAGACGGCCGATGCCGTGTTCGCCACCGATACGGTTCAGGGTCGCCAGCACGGTGGCCGGGGTCATTTCGACGCCGTCCAGTGCAACGATGTCGCCGTTGCGGTAGGTCAGTTCCAGGTATTGCGCTTTGTCAGGAGCCTTCTCCGGGGAGACGGTCCATTTCCACATGTCTTCTTCGTGCTCGGTCCAGGTGTCTTCCAGCACGCCGCCTTCATAGGAGATGTGCAGCAGGTTGGCATCCATCGAGTACGGGGATTTTTTCTTGCCGTGACGCTCGATCGGGATGTTGTGCTTTTCAGCATAATCCATCAGCTTTTCACGGGAGAGCAGGTCCCATTCGCGCCACGGAGCGATCACTTTCACCCCTGGCTTCAAGGCGTAGGCGCCCAGTTCGAAACGAACCTGGTCGTTACCCTTGCCGGTGGCACCGTGGGAAATGGCATCAGCGCCGGTTTCGTTGGCGATTTCGATCAGGCGTTTGGCGATCAACGGACGAGCGATGGAAGTACCCAGCAGGTACTCGCCTTCGTAAACGGTGTTGGCGCGGAACATCGGGAAAACGAAATCGCGCACGAACTCTTCGCGCAAGTCGTCGATGTAGATCTCTTTCACGCCCATGGCCTGAGCCTTGGCGCGTGCTGGTTCGACCTCTTCGCCCTGACCCAGGTCAGCGGTGAAGGTTACGACTTCACAGTTATAAGTATCCTGCAGCCACTTGAGGATCACCGAAGTGTCCAGGCCGCCGGAATACGCCAGAACGACCTTGTTTACGTCCGCCATGCCATCACTCCACGGGGTTCTACGGAAAGCCGTCAAGTCTACCGGTCATGCAGAATAATTTACAGAGGCGCGACAGCTTATGACGACGAAGCGACAGATTATGTCGAGCGAGCGACGATTTCAGCGGTTTACGGAGGTCGACGTGGCGCTTGCCGATGCCGTGGCCTGAGAGGCCGGTTTCTCGGTAGGTGCGACCCGCGCCAGGTGCACATTGACCCGACGATTTTTCGCCCGGTTCGAGGAATTGGTATTCGGCGCCAGCGGATACCGCTCGCCGTGGAAGCGCAGGGTGATCTGCGATTCCTGGATGCCGTTGGCCTTGAAGAAGTCCATGACCGCCAGCGCCCGGCGGCGCGACAGGTCACGGTTGGTCAGGCGATTGCCGCCGTTGTCGGAGTGGCCGTCGAGTTCGATGTGATTGACCGTCGGATCGGCCTTCATGTATTCCAGCATCACTTGCAGCTTGGCTTTGGCATCAGCATCCAGATCGATCCCGCCGCCCGGGAAACCGACTTCGGATTGCTTCACCTGCTCGAAGTTCTGCGGCAGCAATTTGGCCACGCACCCCTGATAGTCGGCGTAAGCCTGGCTGAACTTGACCGGCAGCAAACGCACTTCCGCCACCCGACCATCGCCCGCGTGATGCCTGACGACGGGACTGCGGCCGTCCATCAAGCCGCTGATCAGGCGCCCGGCCTGTACGTGCGAACTGTTGAACAGCACATTGCCGCTGCCGATGCGTACGGAGCCGAGGTTAATGTCGCCACGCCCCGGTTGCCAGGGCGCAGCGGCCGCCAGCAAGGTCGCCGAGCCACCGCCGATCATCGAGTTGTAGGCCTTCAGCCGAAACGTCGCTTGCTCGCCGGCGCGACGCACGAACTCACCCGAGCCGAAATCGGTGACCGGCTGAGTCAGGCGGCATTCGAACTTGTCACCTTCGACCGTCCACTCGATGCTCTCCAGACGGGTCTGGAAAGTGAGCGCCATCGCAGGGAGGCTGGCAAACACACTGAGCAAGGCTAAATAACGCTGGCGCACGGGAGGCTCCACTGGCTTCTACAACAAAAAGACCGACACACACATGTTTACGGCATACCTGTTGGATATCGGAAGCTTCCTGCAAAACTTGATAGCGAGTGCCTGCAAGAGTCTTTTCCGGTAGCATTCCCCTCAGTTTGACCCGCCTGGAATCCCCTCATGTCCGACCGCCTGACCCTGCTGCGTCCCGACGACTGGCATATTCATCTTCGCGATGGTGCTGTGTTGCCCAATACCGTTGCGGATGTCGCGCGCACCTTTGGTCGCGCCATCATCATGCCTAACCTGGTACCTCCGGTGCGTAATGCGGCTGAAGCCGACGGCTATCGCCAGCGGATTCTCGCTGCACGCCCGGCCGGCAGCCGTTTCGAACCGTTGATGGTCCTGTACCTGACCGACCGCACCCAGCCAGAAGAAATTCGCGAGGCCAAGGCCAGCGGTTTCATCCACGCCGCCAAGCTGTACCCCGCCGGCGCGACCACCAACTCGGACTCTGGCGTCACCAGCATCGACAAGATCTTCCCTGCACTTGAGGCCATGGCCGAAGTCGGGATGCCTTTGTTGGTCCACGGTGAAGTCACCCGTGGCGATGTCGACGTGTTCGACCGCGAAAAAATCTTCATCGATGAGCATATGCGTCGTGTGGTCGAGCGTTTCCCGACGCTCAAAGTGGTGTTCGAACACATCACCACCGCGGATGCCGTGCAGTTCGTCAACGCGGCTTCGGCCAATGTCGGCGCGACCATCACCGCTCACCACTTGCTGTACAACCGCAACCACATGTTGGTGGGCGGGATTCGGCCGCACTTCTACTGCCTGCCGATCCTCAAGCGCAACACCCACCAGGAAGCCCTGCTCGACGCCGCCACCAGCGGCAGCGACAAGTTCTTCCTCGGCACCGACTCGGCGCCCCACGCCCAGCACGCCAAAGAAGCCGCGTGCGGTTGTGCCGGTTGCTACACCGCTTATGCGGCGATCGAGATGTATGCCGAAGCGTTCGAACAACGCAACGCGCTGGACAAGCTCGAAGCCTTCGCCAGCCTTAACGGCCCGCGCTTCTATGGCCTGCCGGTGAACACCGATCGCATTACCCTGGTCCGCGAAGAATGGACCGCCCCAACCAGCCTGCCATTTGGCGAGCTGACCGTAATCCCGCTGCGCGCCGGTGAAAAACTGCGCTGGCGCCTGCTGGAGGAACACGCGTGAGTGAAGACCATTACGACGACGAACAGGACGGTCAAGGCGGCGGAGGTGGTTCGCGCCACCCGATGGCTGCTCGCTTCCGTGGATACCTGCCAGTCGTTGTCGACGTTGAAACCGGTGGTTTCAACTCTGCCACTGACGCCTTGCTGGAAATTGCCGCGACCACGATCGGCATGGACGAAAAAGGGTTTGTATACCCCGATCACACCTACTTCTTTCGCGTAGAGCCGTTTGAAGGCGCGAACATCGAAGCGGCCGCCCTGGAATTCACCGGGATCAAACTCGACCACCCGCTGCGCATGGCGGTGAGTGAAGAAGCTGCGCTGACCGATATCTTCCGTGGCATCCGCAAGGCGTTGAAAGCCAATGGCTGCAAACGGGCGATCCTGGTCGGCCACAACAGCAGTTTCGATTTGGGTTTCCTCAACGCCGCTGTCGCGCGCCTGGACATGAAGCGCAACCCGTTTCACCCGTTCTCCAGTTTCGACACTGCAACGCTTGCCGGTCTGGCTTACGGTCAAACCGTGCTGGCCAAGGCCTGTCAGGCAGCCGACATCGACTTCGACGGTCGCGAGGCCCATTCGGCTCGTTACGACACCGAGAAGACGGCTGAGCTGTTCTGCGGCATCGTCAATCGCTGGAAACAAATGGGCGGCTGGGAAGACTTCAACGACTGATTCCTGTCGTTGGGTTTATCCCGCCAATAAAAAAACCGGCCTCAACGGCCGGTTTTTTTATGCCTCAAACGTGCCTTACAGCGCGGCAGCGTTCTCGGTCAGGTAAGCCGCGACGCCTTCGGTCGAAGCGGTCATGCCTTTGTCGCCTTTTTTCCAGTTGGCAGGGCAAACTTCGCCGTGCTCTTCGTGGAATTGCAGAGCGTCGACCAGACGGATCAGCTCTTCAATGTTACGGCCCAGCGGCAGGTCGTTGATGATCTGCGAACGGACAACGCCTTTGTCGTCGATCAGGAACGCGCCACGGAAAGCCACGCCGCCTTCGGACTCAACGTCGTAGGCCTTGGCGATTTCGTGTTTCATGTCGGCAGCCATGGTGTAGCGAACTTCGCCGATGCCACCATTGTTGACCGGGGTGTTACGCCAGGCGTTGTGGGTGAAGTGCGAGTCGATCGACACGGCGACCACTTCAACGTTGCGTGCCTTGAAGTCAGACATGCGGTTGTCCAGAGCGATCAGCTCGGACGGGCAAACGAAGGTGAAGTCCAGAGGGTAGAAGAACACCAGGCCGTATTTGCCTTTGATGGCCGAGGACAGGGTGAAGCTGTCTACGATTTCGCCATTGCCGAGTACGGCCGGTACGGTGAAGTCTGGGGCTTGTTTGCCTACGAGTACGCTCATTGAGTTTCTCCTGGAGTAATAACGTGAAGAACTGGGTTTGTGTCAGCCTGCCACCCTCAGGCGACAGCCCTGTGACACGAACCCGCTTCGCAAGGACCGGCCATCATACAGCGCGTTTTTTGAGCTGTCCTCCGCGGTTTTCGAGCATGGTAAAAAGATCGCTGCTGTGTTCCTCGCTCAGGCCACCTCATAAAACCGTTCGTCAGCCACAAGCCCTTATGAGGCAAAGCGTTCGGAAAGCACTTTGACAATCATTCTCGTTAACATTAAGATCCATCGCAATTGAGTCACAACCAGCGACGGTTTTCACTTATGTATGTTTGCCTCTGCACTGGCGTCACCGATGGACAAATCCGCGATGCAATCTATGAAGGTTGCTGCAGCTATAAGGAAGTCCGTCAGGCTACCGGCGTAGCCAGCCAATGCGGTAAATGCGCCTGCCTTGCCAAGGAAGTGGTACGCGAAACCCTGACCAAACTGCAATCGGCCCAGGCTTCGATTCCCTATCCCGTAGAATTTACTGCCGCGTAAATACCCTATTTCAAAGAACCGGACTTGATGTCCGGTTTTTTTATGTCTGAAAATCAACCGCTTACACTCTAGACGCGGAACACAAACATTCTTATTCCGATTAATTTTCACTTAAGTTTCAATAACTTAGGTTTGACACCCTTAATTACGCGGCTCAAACTCTGCCTTATAGACAGCTAATACAGGGCAGGACCCCATCATGAAAGGCGACATTACAGTCATCCAGCATCTCAACAAGATCCTTGCCAATGAGCTGGTCGCGATCAATCAATATTTCCTGCATGCGCGCATGTATGAAGATTGGGGTCTGAACAAGCTCGGCAAGCACGAATACCACGAATCCATCGACGAGATGAAGCACGCGGACAAGCTGATCAAGCGCATCCTGTTCCTTGAAGGCCTGCCGAACGTCCAGGACTTGGGCAAGCTGCAGATCGGCGAGCACACCCAGGAAATGATTGAGTGCGACCTGCGTATCGAACGCACCGGTCATGCCGATCTCAAAGTGGCCATCGCGCATTGCGAAACCGTTGGCGACTTTGGTAGCCGTGAACTGCTCGAAGATATTCTTGAATCCGAAGAAGAACATATCGACTGGCTGGAAACCCAACTGGGCCTGATCGATAAAATCGGTCTTGAGAACTATCTGCAATCGCAGATGGGCGAAGAGTAAGTTAGCGCCCGCTAAACTCGAGGCAATAAAAAGCCCCGCTCTCTTTTAAAGAGGCGGGGCTTTTTAATGCCTACAGAAACCGATCAGGCTTCAGTCTTGTTGGCAGCAGCAGCTTCAACAGCGGCTTTGATGGTGGTTTGCAGCGAACCGTCTGCAGCCATCTCAGTCATGATGTCGCTACCACCAACCAGCTCGCCACCCACCCACAGTTGCGGGAAGGTTGGCCAGTTGGCGTATTTTGGCAGGTTGGCGCGGATTTCCGGGTTCTGCAGGATGTCCACGTACGCAAACTTTTCACCACATGCCATCACGGCCTGTGCGGCTTTCGCGGAGAAGCCACACTGCGGGGCATTCGGCGAGCCTTTCATGTAAAGCAGAATGGTGTTGTTAGCAATCTGCTCTTTAATCGTTTCGATGATATCCATGGAGCACCTCGGCTGAACTTTCCGACTCAGTGGTCGGCACGGTGGCGCATTGTAACGGAAAGCCGAGCGCCATGCTCGGTCTCCCGGACAGACTCGATCAAGCCGCCGCCACGGTCACGGGTACACCGTTCAACGCCGCATTTCCCGACAACTCATCGAGCTGACACTCGTCGGTCAGGTCATTGGCACTGGAACCCGGTTGGCCGCTGGCAATCGTCATCTGCACGCCCGGCCGCGCATGACCCCAACCGTGAGGAAGGCTGACCACGCCTTTCATCATATCCAGACTGCCAAGCACTTCAACTTCGATCACGCCGACCCGCGAACTGACCCGCACGCGCTGCCCATCGCTGAGCCCACGGCTGGCCAGATCGTCCGGGTTCATCAGCAATTGATGGCGCGGCTTGCCCTTCACCAGACGGTGATAGTTGTGCATCCACGAGTTATTGCTGCGCACATGACGGCGGCCGATCATCAGCAATTCATCGTCAGCCGGCGCCTGCAAGGCTGCGAAACGCGTCAGGTCGGCGAGGATTGCTGCCGGCGCTGCCTGAATTCGCTGGTTGGCGGTTTTCAGCCGTGGCGCAAGGTTGGACTTCAATGCCCCGAGATCGACACCATGGGGGTGATCGAACAAGGTCGCCAGCGACAGTTTGTGTTCCGAAGCGTCGCCGTACAGCCCCATCCGCAAACCACGATCAATCATCTGCGCGGGAGCAATCGTAGGTTTCAACTCCTTGCCGGTCTTCGCGGCAAACGCCTTGGCCAGCCCCACGAAGATTTCCCAGTCGTGCAATGCCCCTTCGGGCTTGGCCAGGATCGCCCGGTTGAACCGGGTGACGTTACGCACTGCAAACATATTGAATGTGGTGTCGTAATGATCGTTTTCCATGGCCGAGGTGGACGGCAGGATCAGGTCGGCATAACGCGTGGTTTCGTTGATGTACAGGTCGACACTGACCATGAACTCCAGCCCATCGAGCGCCTGCTCCAGTTGCCGTCCATTCGGAGTGGAGAGCACCGGATTACCCGCCACGGTGATGAGCGCGCGAACCTGCCCTTCCCCTTCGGTGAGCATTTCTTCGGCCAGTGCCGATACCGGCAGTTCTCCCGCGTATTCCGGACGGCCGGACACCCGGCTCTGCCACAGATTGAAATGCCCGCCCGAGGTGGACGCCACCAGGTCGACCGCCGGCTCGGTACACAGCGCCCCGCCCACGCGGTCGAGGTTACCGGTGACCAGATTGATCAACTGCACCACCCAATGACACAGGGTGCCGAACGCCTGGGTCGACACACCCATGCGACCGTAGCAGACCGCTGTCGGCGCCGCGGCGAAGTCCCGCGCGAGTTGGCGGATCTGCCCGGCCGGCACGGCGCACAGCGGGCTCATGGCCTCGGCGGTGAAACCCGCGACCGCCTCACGCACCTCATCCAGACCGTCCACCGGCAGATGGCTGTCGCGGGTCAGGCCTTCAACAAACAAGGTATTGAGCAACCCGAACAACAACGCAGCATCGCCACCAGGGCGCACAAACAGATGCTGGTCGGCAATCGCCGCTGTTTCGCTGCGGCGCGGATCGACCACGACCACTTTGCCGCCCCGGGCCTGGATCGCCTTGAGGCGTTTTTCCACATCCGGCACGGTCATGATGCTGCCGTTGGAGGCCAGCGGATTGCCGCCGAGGATCAGCATGAAGTCGGTGTGATCGATGTCCGGGATCGGCAACAGCAAGCCATGGCCGTACATCAAATGGCTGGTCAAGTGATGGGGCAGCTGGTCGACCGACGTCGCAGAAAACCGGTTGCGGGTTTTCAGCAGGCCGAGAAAGTAATTGCTATGGGTCATCAGCCCGTAGTTGTGCACGCTGGGGTTGCCTTGATAGACCGCCACCGAGTTTTGCCCGTGACGCGCCTGAATCGCCGCCAGGCGTTCGGCTACAAGGTTGAAGGCGTCTTCCCACTCGATAGGCTGCCATTCGCTGCCCACCCGCTGCATCGGCTGACGCAGCCGATCCGGATCGCTCTGAATGTCTTGCAGCGCGACAGCTTTGGGGCAGATGTGCCCGCGGCTGAACGTATCCTGGGGGTCGCCCTTGATTGAGGTGATCTGCACATGGCCGCCTTCGACCTCGGTGGTTTCGATGGTCAGGCCGCAGATGGCTTCACACAGGTGGCAGGCACGGTGATGGAGAGTCTTGGTCATGGCCAGTCTCTATTTTGTTCTGGGCGGGCAATATCAGCCGCGGGAACAAAACTATGGCGCGTGACCCGCTACTGCGCCAGCGACGTTCGTCTTGTGAATCGGCGGCTATCAGGCCAGCCGATGGCCGCTCGGGATCAGTTCACTGGCAATCTGGGCGGCGCCTGCAGCTGAATCTCCTGAACGGTTTCGACCTGCTCCTGGGCGAGGTGCACGCCTGTGAGTTCGCCGATCAGTCGCCAGTGCTCGTCGAGCCCGCTACTGATGGTGGCCATTCGGTCGATCATCCGTCGGCCAGCGGCCTTGGTAACCTCGTCGTTACTGCGCATCAATTCGAAAGACATCGAGGTCATTGAGGCGGTGAGGTGGGTCAGAGAGCGGGCGGTGAGGCCAAGTAGCTCCATTAACTGCTGTTCTTTCGATTCCATTCCAGAGGCTTCCTGCGTCGGCGTGACTTAGTTATAACCTACCACTTTGCATTAGCAAGTGTTTCAGACCAGACACCTCTGTGTGGCCTGACGGAAAAGCCCCCCGAATGACAGGTCAAAAACCGACTGTCACTGTGCCATCCCCGCCCCGTTTGATTGCAATCCCCCGCAGCCCCAGTGTACAAATGGTTGGCTGCTGTCAGGAAACAGGCTTCAAAAGCGCTACTGCGGTCACCCCGTAGCCCCTCTGAACTCCCCTAAAAACCGTAGCCCTATTGGTAAGACGCGACATTTAATTATAAGATCGCGCCTTCCCCTATTTCGTCGCCCCGTGCGGCTTACGCCGCAGGTCTCGCCCGTTGTTCCGTTAAACAAGGCTTTGAGCATCTGCGGTTTGTAGCAAAAAGGTAGTCAATGATGAGCGCAAGGCACTTTCTCTCCCTGATGGATTGCACGCCCGAAGAGCTGGTCAGCGTGATCCGTCGAGGCGTTGAGCTCAAAGACCTGCGTAACCGCGGCGTACTGTTCGAGCCTCTGAAAAACCGCGTGCTCGGGATGATTTTCGAGAAGTCCTCGACCCGTACCCGCATCTCGTTCGAAGCCGGCATGATCCAGCTCGGCGGCCAGGCAATCTTCCTCTCGCCTCGCGACACCCAATTGGGCCGTGGCGAGCCGATCGGCGACTGCGCGATCGTCATGTCGAGCATGCTCGATGCGGTGATGATCCGTACCTTTGCCCATAGCACCCTGACCGAATTTGCCGCCAACTCCCGCGTGCCCGTGATCAACGGCCTGTCCGACGACCTGCACCCGTGCCAGTTGCTGGCCGACATGCAGACGTTCCTCGAACACCGCGGTTCGATCCAGGGCAAGACCGTGGCCTGGATCGGCGACGGCAACAACATGTGCAACAGCTATATAGAAGCGGCGATTCAATTCGACTTCCAGTTGCGCATCGCCTGTCCGGAAGGTTTCGAACCCAACCCCGAGTTCGTGGCCAAGGCCGGTGATCGGGTGACCATCGTCCGCGATCCGAAGGATGCCGTTCGCGGCGCCCACCTGGTCAGCACCGACGTCTGGACCTCCATGGGCCAGGAAGAGGAAACCGCCAAACGCCTGAAGCTGTTCGCGCCGTTCCAGGTCAACCGTGCCCTGCTCGACCTGGCCGCCCCGGACGTGCTGTTCATGCACTGCCTGCCGGCCCACCGTGGTGAAGAAATCAGCGTCGACTTGCTCGACGACACCCGCTCTGTTGCCTGGGATCAAGCCGAAAACCGTCTTCACGCACAAAAGGCCCTGCTCGAGTTTCTCGTCGAGCCGGCGTACCACCACGCATGAGCCAGCCATTACTGCTTAATCTGCGCAACCTCGCCTGCGGCTATCAAGACCAACGGGTCGTGCAGAACCTCAACCTGCATTTGAATGCCGGTGATATTGGTTGCCTGCTGGGCTCTTCGGGTTGCGGCAAGACCACTACTTTGCGCGCCATCGCCGGTTTTGAACCGGTACACGAAGGTGAAATCCAGCTGGCTGGCGAGACGATTTCCCGCGCCGGGTTCACCCTCGCTCCGGAGAAACGCCGGATCGGCATGGTGTTCCAGGACTACGCGCTGTTTCCGCACTTGAGCGTGGCCGAGAACATCGCCTTCGGTATCCGCAAGCATCCGCAAAAGGATCGCGTCACCGAAGAGTTGCTGGAACTGGTCAACCTGAAGAACCTCGGCAAGCGCTTCCCCCACGAGCTGTCCGGTGGCCAGCAGCAACGTGTCGCACTGGCCCGTGCCCTGGCACCGGAACCGCAACTGCTGCTGCTCGACGAACCGTTCTCCAACCTCGACGGCGAACTGCGACGCAAGCTCAGCCATGAGGTACGCGACATTCTCAAGGCCCGTGGCACCAGCGCGATTCTGGTGACCCACGACCAGGAAGAAGCCTTCGCAGTGAGCGATCACGTCGGCGTGTTCAAGGAGGGTCGGCTTGAGCAGTGGGACACGCCCTACAACCTGTATCACGAACCGCTGACGCCGTTTGTGGCCAGTTTCATCGGCCAGGGCTACTTCATTCGCGGTCTGTTGACCAGTCCGGAATCGGTGCAGACCGAGCTGGGTGAATTGCGCGGCAATCGGGCCTACACCTGGCCGATTGGTGGTGCAGTGGATGTTTTGCTGCGCCCGGACGATATCGTCTATGCACCGGACAACGGTTTGAAGGCGCGGATTATCGGCAAGTCTTTCCAGGGCGCATCGACCTTGTATCGCTTGCAGCTACCGACGGGCGCACAGCTTGAGTCGATTTTTCCGAGTCATGCCGATCATCAGGTCGGTTCGGAAGTTGGCATTCGCGTCGCGGCTGAACATCTGGTGCTGTTCCAGGCATCCGGCAGCACGGCGGCGCAAATTCCGGTGGTCGAGTCTGGCGTTCGGCGCTACAGCACTGCCAGCTGATACACACGGACAATGTGGGAGCGGGCTTACTCGCGAAGGCAGGCTGTCAGTTAGCATCATTGACTGACACACCGTCTTCGCGAGCAAGCCCGCTCCCGCATTGGATTATGGTCAACCGAGAATCAGCGTTCCGCTTGCAACGAGCGTCGCATTCCCGCCGATCTTCACCCGCTCCCCTTCCAGCCGGCAGAACAACTCCCCACCCCGCGCCGAACACTGATAAGCCGTCAGACTCGACTTACCCAAGCGTTTCGACCAATACGGAATCAAGCTGCAATGGGTAGCGCCAGTCACCGGGTCTTCGTTGATGCCGATCGCCGGGGCGAAGTAACGGGAAACGAAATCGTGCTTGCTGCCCCGCGCAGTCACGATGGCGCCCAGCCACGGCAGTTTCGCCAGAGCCGCCATATCGGGCTGGCAATCGAGCACGGCTTGCTCGGACTCCAGCACTACGAACAATTCATTTGACCCCAGCACATCGACTGCTTCCACACCGAGCGCGCGCTCGACATCCAGGGTCACGCCCACTTCGGACGGCACGATGGCCGGGAAGTCCAGCCACAGCCGCTCGCCGTCACGACTGACACTCAACGGGCCGGACTTGCAGATGAAGTCCAATCGCTCAACCGGCTCTTTATAGATCTCAAACAACACATAAGCGCTGGCCAGGGTCGCATGACCGCACAACGGGACTTCGGTGGTCGGCGTGAACCAACGGATGTGCCAGCCCTGCCCTTCGCGCACCACAAAGGCGGTTTCGGCGAGGTTGTGCTCAGCGGCGATCTTTTGCATCAACTCATCGGCGAGCCAGGCGTCAAGCCGATAGACCATTGCCGGGTTGCCACTGAATGGCCGATCACTGAACGCATCGACCTGGTGAAATTCAAGCTGCATGACCATCTCCTTATGTCCGACCACCGAGCATGAAGCTGCAAGCAACGCTGCACCAGTAGCAGAGCACGCTAATTTTCACCATACAGCGGCTCAAGCACGGCCGATATCGGCGAATTTCGCCTGAGTGTGTTCGGCCAGCACGGCGGGGGCCAATTCGACTTCCAGACCGCGTCGACCGGCGCTGACGAAAATGCTGGCAAAGGGTTGGGCTGAATTATCGATGAATGTGCGCAAGCGCTTCTTTTGCCCCAGCGGACTGATCCCGCCCAGGAGGTAACCAGTGGATCGTTGCGCAGCGGCCGGGTCGGCCATTTCGACTTTTTTCACTCCCGCTGCGTGAGCCAGCCCCTTCAAATCGAGACTTCCGACGACCGGCACGACGGCCACCAACAATTCACCTTTCTCACTGGCGGCCAGCAATGTCTTGAACACCTGCGCCGGGTCCAACCCCAGTTTCTCCGCGGCCTCCAGGCCATAGGACGCTGCCTTTGGATCATGTTCGTAACTGTGCACGCGATGTTCGGCACGAACTTTTTTCAACAAATCCAATGCGGGGGTCATGGCAGCTCCAAGCTTGGCGGCAGATGAAAAACACTGCGCTGGATTCTAGGACATTGATCCAGAAAAGGCTCTATTGCAGCGCTATTTCAAAGACTTGGCGGCGCCGTGTGCCGTCTGTCCAGGTTCTGCCCGACTCGTGAACGATACGATCATTCACGTGAGTAATAGTTTAAATGTGACCGACCGTTCACTTTCGACCTTTGACAGCAGTGTTTCTTGTCTATATTTTTTCGAATGTGAATACTGTACGAATGTATCACTGCAGCACCCAGCCGTAGTCCGAGAACAGGATGGGGATCCTGCCTCGGTGGAAATCGCGCTTTGGCCATGATGAAAGAAGCGCCAGACAAAAACAAAAACGAGGTTTTCAATGACAATTGCTCTACAACAACCATCGCTCTCGAGCCAATGCATGGCCGAGTTTCTGGGTACTGCGCTGTTGATCTTTTTTGGTACGGGTTGCGTTGCTGCGCTCAAGGTCGCGGGCGCCAGCTTTGGCCTGTGGGAAATCAGCATCATCTGGGGTGTTGGCGTGAGCATGGCGATCTACCTGACCGCCGGTGTTTCCGGGGCTCACCTCAATCCTGCCGTCAGCATCGCCCTGAGCATTTTCGCTGATTTCGAAAAGCGCAAATTGCCGTTCTACATTCTCGCCCAGATCGCTGGCGCTTTCTGCGGAGCGTTGTTGGTTTACACGCTGTACAGCAATCTATTCTTCGATTACGAACAAACACATCATATGGTTCGCGGCACTCAGGCCAGCCTTGAACTGGCGTCGGTGTTCTCCACCTTCCCCAACCCCGCCCTGTCCACCGCCCAGGCCTTCCTCGTTGAAGTGATCATCACGGCGATCCTGATGGGCGTGATCATGTCCCTGACCGATGACAACAACGGTTTGCCAAAGGGGCCGCTGGCGCCCTTGCTGATCGGCTTGCTGATCGCGGTGATTGGCAGCTCGATGGGCCCGCTGACCGGTTTTGCGATGAACCCGGCGCGTGATTTCGGTCCCAAGTTAATGACTTTCTTTGCGGGCTGGGGTGAAATTTCCTTCACCGGTGCACGCGACATCCCGTATTTCCTGATTCCGATTTTTGCACCGATTGTCGGTGCCTGCCTCGGTGCTGCCGCTTATCGCGGGCTGATTGCCCGTCATCTGCCCAGCGCCATACCTGCTACAAAGGATGCAACACCTGCCATTGACGGCAAACCAAGAACTTCTTGATACCGTTGGCGCGAGATCCTGCCCACAAGATCGCGCGCCTGACCTCACTCCCTTATTTCGTCCAAGGCAATCGACATGACCGACATTCAGAATAAGAACTACATCATTGCCCTCGATCAGGGTACGACCAGCTCCCGCGCGATCATTTTCGACCGCGACGCGAACGTGGTGTGCACCGCCCAACGTGAATTCGCCCAGCATTACCCGCAAGCCGGTTGGGTCGAACATGACCCGATGGAAATCTTCGCTACCCAAAGCGCCGTGATGGTCGAGGCCCTGGCTCAAGCCGGCCTGCATCACGACCAGGTCGCAGCCATCGGCATCACCAACCAGCGTGAAACCACTGTGGTCTGGGACAAGACCACCGGCCGGCCGATCTACAACGCGATCGTCTGGCAATGCCGACGCAGCACCGAGATCTGCCAGCAACTCAAGCGCGACGGTCACGAGCAATACATCAGCGAAACCACAGGCCTGGTCACTGACCCGTACTTCTCCGGCACCAAACTCAAGTGGATCCTCGACAACGTCGAAGGCAGCCGTGAACGAGCGCGCAAGGGCGAACTGCTGTTCGGCACCATCGACAGCTGGCTGATCTGGAAATTTACCGGCGGCAAAGTACACGTCACCGACTACACCAACGCCTCGCGCACCATGCTCTTCAACATCCACACCCTGGAGTGGGATGCGAAGATGCTGGAGGTGCTGGATATCCCGCGTGAAATGTTGCCGGAAGTTAAATCGTCGTCGGAAATCTACGGCCACACCAAAAGCGGCATCGCCATCGGCGGCATTGCCGGCGACCAGCAAGCGGCCCTGTTCGGCCAGATGTGCGTAGAGCCGGGCCAGGCGAAAAACACCTATGGCACCGGTTGCTTCCTGCTGATGAATACCGGTAACAAAGCGGTGAAATCAAAGCACGGCATGTTGACTACTATCGCGTGCGGCCCGCGTGGCGAAGTGTCCTACGCGCTGGAAGGCGCGGTATTCAACGGTGGCTCTACCGTTCAGTGGCTGCGTGACGAGTTGAAAATCATCAACGACGCCCACGACACCGAATACTTCGCCAACAAGGTCAAGGACAGCAACGGCGTCTACCTGGTACCGGCCTTCACCGGTCTGGGCGCTCCGTACTGGGACCCGTATGCCCGTGGCGCTTTGTTCGGCCTGACTCGCGGCGTACGCGTGGATCACATTATTCGTGCAGCACTTGAGTCGATTGCCTACCAGACCCGCGACGTTCTGGACGCCATGCAGCAGGACTCCGGCGAACGCCTCAAAGCCCTGCGCGTAGACGGCGGCGCGGTAGCCAACAACTTCCTGATGCAATTCCAGGCCGACATCCTGGGTACTCAGGTAGAGCGTCCGCAAATGCGCGAAACCACAGCACTTGGCGCGGCTTACCTGGCTGGCCTGGCGTGTGGCTTCTGGGGCAGCCTGGACGAATTGCGCGGCAAGGCAGTGATCGAGCGCGAATTTGAACCGGCCCTGGACGAAACCGCGAAGGAAAAACTCTACGCCGGCTGGAAAAAAGCCGTCAGCCGAACCCGCGACTGGGAACCTCATGAGGGCGCTGAATAAGCCAAGCTGAGGACTCGTATCCGTATGTAACTGGTCGGGAGCAGATTCCTGCGGCATCATGGGCAAATTTTGCACGGCAGCCCAAAGGAAGCCCCATGAATCTGCCTCCCCGTCAGCAACAAATCCTCGAACTGGTCCGGGAACGCGGCTATGTCAGCATCGAGGAAATGGCTCAGCTGTTCGTCGTTACACCGCAAACCATCCGCCGCGATATCAATCAGCTGGCGGAAGCCAATTTGTTGCGTCGCTACCACGGCGGCGCAGCCTATGATTCCAGCGTCGAAAACACCGCCTACGCCATGCGTGCCGATCAGATGCGCGATGAAAAGCAGCGTATCGGCGAGGCCATTGCGGCCCAGATTCCCGACCATGCCTCGCTGTTCATCAACATCGGTACAACGACCGAATCGATTGCCCGGGCGCTGCTCAATCACAACCACCTGAAGATCATTACCAACAACCTGCATGTGGCCTCGATGCTCAGTGCCAAGGACGACTTCGACGTTCTGCTGACCGGTGGCAACGTGCGGCGTGACGGCGGTGTGGTCGGTCAAGCCAGTGTCGACTTCATCAACCAGTTCAAGGTCGACTTCGCCCTGGTCGGCATCAGCGGTATCGATGAAGACGGCAGTCTGCTGGACTTCGATTATCAGGAAGTGCGGGTGTCCCAGGCGATCATCGCCAACGCCCGGAAAGTGATCCTCGCCGCTGACTCCAGCAAGTTCGGGCGCAATGCTATGATTCGTCTGGGGCCGATCAGTCTGATTGATTGCCTGGTGACTGATCAGCAGCCTGTGCCGGCCTTGGCGCAGTTGTTGAGTCAGCACAAGATTCGGTTGGAAGTGGTGTAAATCTAACCCTGCCATTTGCGGTGCCTGTACCGGCGCCTTCGTGAGCAAGCCCGCTCCCACAGGTTATGCACTAATCCTGTGGGAGCGGGCTTGCTTGCGAAAACAATCGCCCGCGCACTGCACCTCCCCCGCCCTACCCCTCGTCTGAATGTTCGCAAATTTTCCTTTAACCGCCCTTCGATCAGTATTTTCAATCGAAGTTGACTGGCTGTGCGCGCGTTTATGGGCTACCATTTTCGCAAATGAACATTAATGTTCGAATTCAAATATCGAAATCTAAAAAAACCGAGGCCAGCCGATGCCCACTTCTACCTTGCCTACGCCCCCTCTCGCCGAGGTCTACGATATCGCCGTCATCGGTGGTGGGATCAATGGCGTGGGGATCGCAGCGGACGCCGCGGGCCGCGGCCTTTCGGTATTCCTTTGCGAAAAGGACGATCTGGCCAGCCACACTTCTTCGGCCAGCAGCAAGCTGATCCACGGTGGCCTGCGCTACCTGGAACATTACGAATTCCGCCTGGTGCGTGAAGCCCTGGCCGAACGCGAAGTGCTGTTGGCCAAGGCACCGCATATCGTCAAGCAGATGCGCTTCGTGTTGCCGCACCGCCCGCACTTGCGTCCGGCATGGATGATCCGCGCCGGCCTGTTCCTGTATGACCACCTCGGCAAACGGGAAAAACTTGAAGGTTCGAAAAGCCTGAAGTTCGGCCCGGACAGCCCGCTGAAAAGCGAAATCACCAAAGGCTTCGAATACTCCGATTGCTGGGTCGACGATGCTCGCCTGGTGGTGCTGAACGCCATGGCCGCCCGCGAGAAAGGCGCCCACGTTCATACCCAGACGCGCTGCGTCAGCGCTCGTCGCACCAAAGGTCTGTGGCACCTGCATCTGGAACGCGCCGATGGCAGCCTGTTTTCGATCCGCGCCAAGGCGCTGGTGAATGCGGCCGGCCCATGGGTCGCCAAGTTCATCCGTGACGACCTGAAGATGGAATCGCCCTACGGCATCCGTCTGATCCAGGGTAGCCACCTGATCGTGCCAAAACTGTATGAAGGCGAACACGCGCACATTCTGCAAAACGAAGATCAGCGCATCGTGTTCACCATCCCGTACCTGAACCACTTCACCCTGATCGGCACCACTGACCGCGAGTACATCGGCGATCCGGCTGCAGTGGCGATTACCGAAGGCGAAACCGACTACCTGCTCAAAGTGGTCAACTCCCATTTCAAGAAACGCATCAGCCGCGACGATATCCTGCACAGCTATTCCGGTGTTCGTCCGCTGTGCAACGACGAATCCGACAACCCGTCGGCCGTTACCCGCGACTACACCCTGGCGCTGTCGGGCAGTGGCGAAGAAGCACCGCTGCTGTCGGTGTTCGGCGGCAAGCTGACCACTTACCGCAAACTGGCCGAGTCGGCGCTGGCGCAACTGGCGCCGTACTTCAAGGACATCAAGCCTAGCTGGACGGCCAGTGCTACGCTGCCGGGTGGCGAAGACATGACCACCCCGCAGGCGCTGAGCTCGCTGATCCGCGACAGGTTCGACTGGGTGCCGACAGAGATCTCGCGCCGCTGGGCCACCACCTACGGCAGCCGTACCTGGCGCATGCTTGAAGGCGTGCAGAACCTGAGCGATCTGGGTGAACACATCGGCGGCGGTCTTTACACCCGCGAAGTCGATTACTTGTGCAGCGAAGAGTGGGCGACCAGCGCGCACGACATTCTGTGGCGTCGCAGCAAACTCGGGTTGTTCACCACCCCGGCGGAACAGGAAAAACTCAAGGACTACCTGAACAGGGTCGAACAGAACCGCAGCAAGATCGAAGCGGCCTGATCGAAACCCGCTCAAACGAAAGCCCCTGAATCTCGCGATTCAGGGGCTTTTTCATGTCAGCAGATTTTAGTCACGCAAGTCCGACTCATGTATGGGCTGATCCCGATGGGTTGCCCGCTGGTATTGCGCCGGCCAGATTGCCTTGTGCCCTCCCAGGTCATCATCGGCATGCAGCGGCCAGTACGGATCACGCAACAGCTCGCGAGCGAGGAAGATGATGTCAGCCTGACAGGTTCGCAGAATGTGCTCGGCCTGCGCCGGTTCGGTAATCATTCCTACGGTGCCGGTGGCAATGCCTGACTCCTTGCGCACACGCTCGGCGAAGCGCGTCTGATAACCAGGCCCTGTGGGAATCTCGGCGTTAACCGCCGTACCGCCCGACGACACATCGATCAGGTCCACACCCAAATCTTTGAGGCGCCGCGCCAGCTCGACGGTTTCATCGGGGTTCCAGCCATCTTCCACCCAGTCGGTGGCCGACACGCGCACAAACACCGGTAACTCTTCGGGCCAGACTGCACGCACCGCTTCGGTGACTTGCAAGACCAGCCGAATGCGATTCTCAAACGAGCTGCCGTATTGATCACGTCGCTGATTACTCAGCGGGGACAGGAACTGGTGCAGCAAGTAACCGTGGGCGGCATGTATTTCGACTACTTTGAAGCCGGCGACCAGCGCCCGTTTGGCCGAATCGACGAAGGCCTGAATCACTTCAGCGATCTGGCCTTCATCGAGTTGTTTGGGTTGAGTGTGCTGTGGGTCGAAAGCGATCGGCGAAGGACCGACCGGGACCCAGCCGCCCTCATCAGGCTTGACGCTGCCATGCTTGCCAAGCCACGGACGATAGGTGCTGGCCTTACGCCCGGCGTGGGCCAACTGGATGCCGGCAACGGCGCCCTGAGCGGCGATGAAGCGGGTAATACGCTGCAGCGGTTCGATCTGTTCATCGTTCCACAGGCCGAGATCCTCGGCAGTGATGCGGCCGTCGGCGGTCACCGCCGTGGCTTCGGTAAACACCAGCCCGGCCCCGCCGACAGCGCGGCTGCCGAGGTGGACCAGGTGCCAGTCGTTGGCCAGGCCATCGACGCTGGAGTACTGGCACATCGGCGATACCGCAATGCGGTTGAGCAGGGTCAATTGGCGAAGGGTATAGGGTTCAAGCAGCAGACTCATGGGGCACCTCTCGAATCAGTGGGCAGGCTCCAGGGTTCTGTTTGAAAAGTCGACGAGTGACAGGAAAAAGGTGCAACACCCGCCCCCGCGGGTAAAAGATTCGACAAGACGTCACAAGGCCAATCAAGCAGTGCTTAGAGCCTAGTCGACAACGAGGGATGCGGGAGGGTTCAGATGGATTGGGCGTGACGGAAGTCGCTTTCGCGGGCTAGCCCTCGCTCCTACGGATCACATAAACCTGTAGAAGCAAGGCTTGCCCGCGAAGGGTTTAACGCGGTTCGATATGGGCAATCATCAACTGAACGGTTTCATTTCCACGAAACTCGTTGAGGTCGAGTTTGTAGGCCAGTTCCACCCATTTGATAGTCGGATTCGGCCAGATATCACGGTCGATACCAAAGGCAATGCCATCGAGTTTGACCGAGCCACATTCGCTTTTGAGCACCACTTTAAGGTGTCGCTCGCCGACGACGCGCTGCTCGACCAACTGAAACACCCCATGAAACAAGGGCTCCGGGAAGTGCTGCCCCCAAGGGCCGGCGTGGCGTAAGGCGCGAGCCAGTTCGAGGTGGAACTCTTCGACCGCCAGGGTTCCGTCCGACAGCAGGCGCCCGGTCAGGTCTTCTTCGCGCAATTGCCTACGCACTTCAGCGTCAAAGGCTTCGGCGAACAGCGGAAAATTCGCTTCCGGCAGCGTCAGGCCGGCCGCCATCGCATGGCCGCCGTACTTGCTGATCAGGTTCGGATGCTGCGCTGCCACCACGCTCAAGGCATCGCGAATATGAAAGCCCTGGACCGAACGCCCCGAGCCCTTGAGCAAACCATCTCCTGCATCGGCAAAGGCAATTGTCGGGCGGAAATATCGTTCTTTCATACGCGACGCGAGGATTCCGATGACACCCTGGTGCCACTCGGGATCGAACAGGCACAAACCAAACGGCATCGAATCCACCGGCAAATCCTTGAGCTGAGCCAGTGCTTCACGCTGCATGCCCTGCTCGATGGATTTACGGTCCTGGTTCATGCCATCCAGTTGCACCGCCATCTCACGCGCCATACCGGCGTCTTCGGTGAGCAGGCATTCGATGCCCAGGCTCATGTCATCCAGCCGTCCCGCCGCGTTCAGGCGCGGGCCGACGATGAACCCCAGATCCGTGGAGGTGATGCGCGCATGATCACGCTTGGCCACTTCGAGGATCGCCTTGATCCCCGGTCGGGCGCGGCCGGCGCGAATCCGCTCCAACCCTTGATGCACCAGAATCCGGTTGTTGGCATCCAGCGGCACCACGTCGGCAACGCTGCCCAAGGCGACCAGATCCAGCAATTCGCCGATGTTCGGCTGTGGCTTGCTCTCGTACCATCCCAGGCTGCGCAACCGCGCACGCAAGGCCATCAGTACGTAGAAAATAACCCCGACACCGGCCAGCGCTTTGCTCGGAAACTCGCAACCTGGCTGGTTCGGGTTAACGATGGCATCGGCCAAGGGCAGTTCATCGCCGGGCAAATGGTGATCGGTGACCAGAACCTTGAGTCCGGCCTTTTTCGCCGCTGCCACGCCGTCGACGCTGGAGATGCCGTTGTCCACGGTAATCAGCAACTGCGGTGTGCGGGTCAGCGCCACTTCGACGATTTCCGGGGTCAGGCCGTAGCCATACTCGAATCGGTTGGGCACCAGATAATCGACGTGCGCCGCGCCCAGCAGGCGCAAACCCAACACGCCCACGGTACTGGCCGTCGCGCCATCGGCGTCGAAGTCGCCGACGATCAGAATCCGCTGCCGCTGCTCCAGCGCCACCACCAGCAGATCCACGGCGGCGTCGATGCCTTTGAGCTGCTGGAACGGGATCAGCCGCGCCAGGCTCTTGTCCAGTTCGGCTTCGGACTGCACGCCCCGCGCCGCATACAGGCGGGTCAGTAGCGGCGGCAGATCACCGAGGAATGGCAGGGTGTCGGGCAACAGGCGAGGTTCGATGCGCATGGGGTGACAGGTGCTTCTCTTGAATACGTAGGATAAAACCGGGTGACGCGAACCAGCGGCGAAAAATCAGCCGCGTTCGCCGCTCAACCACTGCAACTGGACTTCGTGCTGACCACGGTCGTCGGTAACGAAAATCGTCCCTTCGCTGATCATCACGTCCCACTTGATAACGCGAGGCATGTCTTTGGCCAGGGTCTCGAGGATTTCCTGCGGCACCGCGGCGATATGCACGTTTTTCAGGTTTTTGATCGCCGGGATCACTTTGGTTTCCCAGACGCGCAGGCTGCCGTAGGCCAGCAGGCTGGTGCGCTCGGTGCGGCGCGAGCACCAGGTCAGGCGATCGGCGTCCGGCTGGCCGACTTCGATCCAGTGCAGGACACGGTCGTCCAGGCTCTTTTCCCACAAGGCAGGTTCATCCACGTCCGACAGACCGCGGCCAAACGACAGCTGCTCGTTGTACCAGAAGGCGTAGGCCAGCAGCCGCACGGTCATGCGTTCTTCGGTTTCCGAAGGGTGACGGGCGATGGTCTGCTTCACGGTCTCGTAGATGCTGTGGTCGAGGTCGGTGAGGTTCAGTTCAAACTTGTAGGTCGTGGACGGCTGGGCCATGAACGGGCTTCTTGATACGTGGAAAGGCCGCAAGTCTAACCGATGCGGCAGGCAATCAACGAATTGAAGGCGATCAACCTTGGGCGACTGACGTTCGGCTATGTTAAAACCCTCTACCCGCTCAGCCTTTGTCCTACAGGATCCAGTATGCCGTTCACCGCCAAACCACTCTCAGGTCTGAAAGTCATCGAATTGGGCACCTTGATCGCCGGCCCGTTTGCCTCGCGTATTTGTGGTGAGTTCGGTGCCGACGTGATCAAGGTCGAATCCCCGGACGGCGGCGATCCGTTGCGCAAATGGCGCAAGCTGTATGAAGGCACCTCGTTGTGGTGGTTCGTTCAGGCGCGTAACAAGAAGTCCCTGACACTGAACCTCAAACACCCGGACGGCCTGGCGATCCTGAAAAAACTGCTCAGCGAAGCGGACATCCTGATCGAGAATTTTCGCCCTGGCGTGTTGGAAAAACTCGGTCTGGGCTGGGAAGTCTTGCACGCGCTGAACCCGAAACTGGTGATGGTGCGTCTTTCGGGCTTCGGCCAGACCGGACCGATGAAAGATCAGCCCGGATTTGGCGCGGTCGGTGAATCCATGGGCGGCCTGCGCTACATCACCGGGTTCGAGGATCGTCCGCCGGTGCGCACCGGGATTTCCATCGGCGACTCGATTGCCGCGCTCTGGGGTGTGATCGGTGCGTTGATGGCCTTGCGTCATCGCGAGGTCAACGGTGGTCAGGGGCAAGTAGTAGATGTGGCGCTGTATGAAGCGATTTTCGCAATGATGGAAAGCATGGTTCCGGAGTTCGACGTATTCGGTTTCATCCGCGAACGTACCGGCAACATCATGCCGGGCATTACGCCCTCCTCGATCCACACCAGCGCCGACGGCAAACATGTGCAGATCGGCGCCAATGGCGATGCGATCTTCAAACGCTTCATGCTGATCATCGGCCGGGAGGATCTGGCCAACGACCCGGTGCTGGCCAGCAACGATGGCCGCGACAGCCGTCGTGACGAGATTTACGGGGTCATCGATCGCTGGGTCAATTCGCTGCCACTGGACACGATCATCGAGCAGTTGAATCAGGCCGAAGTACCGGCCAGCCGGATCTTCAGCGCCGAAGACATGTTCAGCGATCCGCAGTACCTGGCCCGGGAAATGTTCCTCAAAGCCAAGCTGCCGGACGGCAAAGATTTCAAGATGCCGGGAATCGTGCCGAAACTCTCAGAGACACCTGGCACTTCAGAATGGGTCGGGCCGCAGTTGGGCGAACACAATGCTCAGGTACTCAACGATCTTGGCTATGACAAGGAACAGATCGCAAAGCTGCGTGAAGACGGGGCCATCTAAGCTGAGGCGCCTGTTTGCGCGGCCCATCAAGCACAGCCTGACGCGCGGTGGGCGAGTATTGTGCGCGTTCGCGGTTTTCCTCTTGCTCGCCGGCCAGGCTCCGTCAACGTTGGCGCAACCGAAGGAAACCCTGATCTGGCTGTTGCGCGATCTTCCGCCGCTGATGATTTTCGAAGGCTCGAAAAAGGGCCAGGGGGTCATCGATCAACTACTGCCGCTATTGATCGCCGGCATGCCGCAGTACCAGCACAGCCTGCTGAGGGTCAATCGCGCTCGCGGACTGCAAATGCTTCACGAGCCATCCCTGACATGCGATGCGGCGCTGAACTGGAGCAAGGAACGCGCTACCTGGATCGCGTTTTCCGTTCCGGTCTTTCGGGCCATGAGTAATGGTCTGGCGGTGCGGCGCGTTGATCGAGAAGTACTGACGCCCTTTATCAAGGACGGTGAAGTGGACCTGGCGGCCCTGCTCGCCAGCGGCCACGAGAAGCTGGGCATTATTGCCGAGCGCAATTACGGCGAGTATCTCGATGCGCTGCTCAAACAAGCGCCGGCCAACTCGCTGACCCTCCACTACGGCAATGACGCCTTGGGCAGCCTGTTGCAAATGCAACGGCTGGGCCGCTTGCGGATGCTGTTGGGGTATCGCTCGGAAATTCGCTACCAGGCCCAACAGCAAGGGATCGCCGAGGATGAATTGCAGTTCTTCCCGATTCACGGCACAGGCAAATACCTGTCCGGCTACATCGGCTGTACCGACACCCCTCAAGGCCGGCAGGCGATCACCGAAATCAACCAACTACTGCACAACCTGCCCCACGATCACTTGAGCGAGGCCTACGCCGCGTGGCTGGACCCGGAAAGTCGCAGCGACTACCTGGAAGCCAGCCGGGTATTTTTCGAGCAGCAGGCTCGGCAATGACAAATCGCAGGCAAAAAGAAACCCCGAGAAGTGGGGAGACGACTCGGGGTTAAACGTGGCCTACATAAAGACCAGTGGCAGCAAGCTACAAGCACCGGAGCACAATGCTTGATCCTGCTGTTACATGGTCTGACTGACCTTGGTGCAGGAAGGTTCCCACAAAAAACAATTCAATTTCGGCTGGGCAGGATCTTGTCCTGGGCAGCATTGCGTAACGCCGCGATAACGCAGGGCTCCAAGCGTCCCTCGGCGATCAGCACGTCGCGATGCAAGCCGTCGACCACATCCGTCAGCAGACGCTTATCGGTCAACTGGGCCTGATTGAACTCCCTTTCGACCACGATGGCGCCGGTCGCATTTTTCAGTGTCACCAGGCATTCGCCATGGGTTCCCGACGGGGTCAACGTCACTTGATACGGGCTCAGAGCCTCACCGAGCAATAGACTGATACTTTCCATCTCGATCACCACTCAATAGTCCGAAAACAAAGTGCCTGGGGCATGTCTAGATTAAATGACCACTGGTCCGAGTAGAAAGTTCTGGATATCAATGGCAGGAGAACCCTGCGTCGCTGCTCGATAGAGCATGCACGGCAAAGATGACAGGGAAAAAACAGTCAGTTCACACCTCACTCGTACGCTTGCCGATATCAACCCATCCGCCCAACAGTCCGCGCAATTGTCCGTCGGCACTGTAAAACGGCACCGTCCACTGGTAGATGTCCCTGACGCCGTGCTTGAACAGCAATTGACGTTCACTGAAGCGGGGCTTGCGTGTATGAAGCTGGGTCAGGAACTCTGCATGCAGCCGTGCGGCGGTCTCTTTGGGCAACACATCAAGCTCGATCAACTGCCGCCCCTGGATCTGATCGAAGCGGGTCGAAAAACCCTCCTCATAACTTTTGTTGCACATGATCAAACGCGCGTCCAGATCACGAACAAACATCGGATCGGGCATGGCGTCCATCAACGCATGCTGAAACGCCAGTTGATCACGAAGATCCTTTTCGGCGTTCAGCCGCTGTTGGATCAGCGCGGCGAGCCGACGATTCCAGAGCATGGAAAGCACCGCGAATACGCTCGCGATAAACACGCCCCAACAACCCCACTGCATAAACCGTTGCCAGGCAGTGGGCACCTGCACCGGGATAATTCCATTGAGCCATTTCAGGCGAATGGCCCGCAATTCGGCAGGAGGAAAGGCCTCAAGCGCCTTGTTGAGGATGCTCAACAACTGCATCTGCCCTTCACGGACCGCCAGGTGATCGGCCTCCCACTTTCCCTCCACCATGTGTCCCACCTTGAGCTGCCCCAACGGATAGAGTTGTGCCCCGATTTCGTTTTCGATGGTGGCATAGGCTTCGCCACTTTCGACCAGCGCCCGGGCCTCGGCGTAGGTTTTGACCGAGCGCAATTCGATGGCCGGATAGTCACGGCGAATCACCGTCTCGAGTGCATGTCCGGCCGGCAGTACCAGTACGCGTTTCGATAGCTGCGCCAGGGATTGCACCTGCGGCGCATCTGCATGGCCGACGAACACCCAGCCTGCGCCTCCGAACGCATGGCTGAAATCCAGGAAGGCCTTGCGCTCATCATTCATGGCCAGCGTCGTGCTCATATCCGCCGACCCGCTTTCCAGACGCCCCAGCAACTGGTCGGTGGAAAACGTCTCTTCATGCACGAATCGCAAACCGGTCATGGTGCTGATGCGATTGAGCACATCGATGTTCAACCCGTTCCAGTGCCCGTGCTCATCCTTGAACAAGTACCGCGGATATTGCGTCGACGCGACAATGACTCGGGGGTGCTCTGCAATCCATTGGCGCTCCTGTGCGTCCAGCTCGATCATTGCACCTGCGACTGCGCCCCGGGCTTCAGGAATCGCCAGGTGCGCCGCCACCGCCCAATGAGCAAAGCCCAGCAGAGCGCCGACCAAAAACATCCAGCACGCGGCTGGCTTGAACCCTCTGAAAAACAGCATGCCACTTCCTTGATGATCGACTCGCCCGTCCTTTGGGCGAAAACCTGGCAAGTTTGGCATGCGCAAATGAAAAAGCCCGTCAGGAGACGGGCTTCAAAATGTGACAGGTTTTGCCGGTTACAGCGGCTTGCCGCGGTTGCCATGCTGACTGACAAAGGCCTGCACGGCTTTCAGGTCATTCGGCAACACGGTGCAACGCTCATCTCGCTCAAACAAATCAGAAAGATGTAGAGGCAGTTCGAGTGCTTTTCCTACACCGGCTTTTTCCACGGCATCCGGGAATTTGACCGGGTGAGCGGTTCCCAGGATCACCATTGGAATATCCAGGCTGCGACGGCATTCCCGTGCCGCCTTGACGCCGATGGCAGTGTGCGGATCCAGCAACTCGCCCGTCTGCTCATAGACTTCGGCGATGGTTTCGCAGGTTTGCGCGTCATCCACCGCCAACGAGTCGAACAGCTTGCGGGCTTCGGTCCAGCGCTCCTCTTCGACGCTGAAACCACCGCCCTGCTTGAAGCTGTCCATCAGCCCGGCAATCGCTGCGCCGTTGCGACCGTGCAGGTCGAACAGCAGGCGTTCGAAGTTTGACGAGACCATGATGTCCATGGACGGCGACAGCGTGGCGTGCAGGGTTTCCTTGACGTACTGGTTGCCGCTCATGAAGCGGTGCAGGATGTCGTTGCGGTTGGTAGCGACGATCAACTGGTTGATCGGCAGGCCCATGTTGCGTGCCAGGTAACCGGCGAAAATATCGCCGAAGTTGCCGGTAGGCACCGAGAACGATACCGAACGTGCCGGGCCGCCCAACTGCAGGGCTGCATGGAAGTAGTAAACGATCTGGGCCATGATCCGCGCCCAGTTGATCGAGTTCACCGCAACCAGGCGAGTGCCCTTGAGGAAGCTCTGGTCGGCGAAGCTCGCCTTGACCATTTCCTGGCAGTCATCGAAGTTGCCTTCGATGGCGATGTTGTGGATGTTCTCGCCGAAGATCGTGGTCATCTGGCGACGCTGCACTTCGGACACGCGGTTGTGCGGGTGCAGGATGAAGATGTCGACGTTTTCGCAGTGCTTGCAGCCTTCGATGGCGGCCGAACCGGTGTCACCCGAGGTGGCGCCGACAATCACCACGCGCTCGCCGCGCTTTTCCAGCACGTAGTCGAGCAAGCGACCGAGCAGTTGCAGGGCGAAGTCCTTGAACGCCAGGGTCGGGCCGTGGAACAGCTCCAGCACCCATTCGTTGCCGTTCAGCTGACGCAATGGTGCCACGGCATTGTGGGAAAACACGCCGTACGTTTCTTCAAGAATCTTTTTGAAATCGGCATCAGGGATACTGCCGGTGACGAACGGGCGCATCACCCGGAAGGCCAGCTCGTGATATGGCAGGCCGGCCCAGGAAGCGATTTCTTCCTGGGTAAAACGTGGCAGGTTTTCCGGCACGTACAGGCCGCCGTCAGTGGCTAAACCTGCCAGCAGGACGTCTTCGAAATTCAGGGCCGGTGCCTGGCCGCGGGTACTGATATAACGCATGACTGGCTCCAATAGACAGTGTTCGCAAACCCGGGCCCGCACGCGAGCCCGGTGAACGATAACGGCTTAGTTCAGGTGCTCGACGCGGATCCGTACAACCGGACCGACCACGCCAGCCAAGGCTTCCAGGGCGGCGATCGCGTCGTTCATGTGCTGTTCCAGCACGCGGTGGGTCAGCAGGATCATCGGCACCAGGCCATCGTGTTCTTCGACTTCCTTCTGCATGATCGATTCGATGTTGATGCCGCGCTCCGACAGGATGCTCGCCACTTGAGCCAGTACACCCGGATGATCCTTGGCCTGGATGCGCAAGTAGTAGGCGCTTTCGCAGGCTTCGATTGGCAGGATCGGGTGAGCCGACAGCGAATCCGGCTGGAAAGCCAGGTGCGGTACGCGGTTTTCCGGGTCGGACGTCATCGCACGAACCACATCGACCAGATCGGCGATGACCGACGACGCGGTCGGCTCCATGCCGGCACCAGCGCCGTAGAACAGGGTCGAACCGGCAGCATCACCGTTGACCATCACCGCGTTCATCACACCGTTGACGTTGGCGATCAGGCGATCGGCCGGGATCAGCGTCGGGTGTACGCGCAGTTCGATACCGGCGGAGGTGCTGCGGGCCACGCCCAAATGCTTGATGCGATAGCCCAGCGCTTCGGCGTAGTTCACGTCAGCGGTGGTCAGCTTGGTGATGCCTTCGGTGTAAGCCTTGTCGAACTGCAGCGGGATGCCGAATGCGATGGACGCCAGGATCGTCAGCTTGTGTGCTGCATCGATTCCTTCGACGTCGAAGGTCGGATCAGCTTCGGCGTAACCCAGGGCTTGCGCCTCGGCGAGTACATCTTCGAAGTTCCGGCCCTTTTCGCGCATTTCGGTGAGGATGAAGTTACCGGTGCCGTTGATGATACCGGCGACCCAGTTGATGCGGTTGGCAGACAGGCCCTCGCGGATAGCCTTGATCACCGGGATGCCACCCGCCACGGCCGCTTCGAACGCAACGATCACGCCCTTCTCGCGAGCCTTGGCGAAAATTTCATTACCGTGAACGGCGATCAGTGCCTTGTTCGCGGTGACCACATGCTTGCCATTCTCGATGGCCTTGAGTACCAGCTCACGGGCAACGGTGTAGCCGCCCACTAGCTCTATAACGATGTCGATCTCAGGGTTCGTGGCCACTTCGAAGACATCGGTGGTAATCGCAATACCGGTCGTTTGGAACTGAGGCTTTGGCGTGCGCATGGCAATTTGTGCCACTTCGATTCCACGCCCGGCACGACGAGCAATTTCCTCGGCGTTACGCTGAAGTACGTTGAAGGTACCGCCACCGACGGTCCCTAACCCACAGATGCCTACTTTGACCGGTTTCACTGTGAACTCCCCATAAAACGGCCGACTCAAGGCCGGCCGTGGTAACAGCCGCATGCTCGCGGCTCTCTATTAATGGCCCGGCGAACAATGCCGCCGAACCATGATCGTCAAAGGCTGACCGTGACGATGCGAATTTATTTCGCGTCCAGCGCCAGTTTGGCGACTTGTGGCGCAGGCTGGTAGCCCGGAATGACCTGACCATCAGCCAAAACGATGGCCGGTGTACCGTTCACGCCAATCGACTGACCGAGGGCGAACTGCTTGGAAACCGGATTTTCGCACTTGGCGGCCTTGATTTCCTTACCGTCGACCATTTTGTCCATGGCCGCTTTTTTGTCTTTCGAGCACCAGACCGCTTGCAGTTGTTCGTCTCCCGGCGAGCCGAGGCCCTGGCGCGGGAACGCTACATAACGCACTTCGATGCCGCGCTTGTTCAGCTCAGGCACTTCGGCATGCAGTTTGTGGCAGTACGGGCAAGTAGTGTCGGTGAACACGGTGATGTGCGATTTGGTTTCGCCGATCGCCGGGTAAACCACGGTTTCAGCGATCGGGATTGCGTTGACCAGTTTGGAAACGCCCAGGCGTTCGGTCTTCTCGGTCAGGTTGACCGGCTTGCCGTCCTTGAGCTGGAACATATAGCCCTGGACCACGTACTGGCCATCGGCACTGGCATAGAGCACGCGACTGCCTTGAAGCTTGACTTCGTACAGACCAGGCAATGGACTGGCCGAAATGCTTTCTACCGGAACTTCGAGCTGGAGGTTTTCCAGGCTTTTACGAATGGCTTTGTCGGCCGCGTCATCGGCGACGGCAAAGGTGCTGACCAACGCAATGGCTGCGGCGGCGAAAATCTGGGTCAGACGCATGAGAACTCCTGAAGGCGGACAAATGGGACGATCAGAACGCCCGTGCCGAAACACCGGGTCATAACCGCCCATCGTGCAAACCGGCAAAGCCTACCACATAAGGCCCGTGGGGCCGACTCTCGGTGATGCAAGGCATCGTGAAGACGCTGGGGTTTTATGTGGGAGCGGGCTTGCTCGCGAAAGCGGTGTGTCAGGCAGCATTAATGGTGGATGTCAGGGCCTCTTCGCGAGCAAGCCCGCCCCCACATAAAATCACGCGCAGATCGGTTAACCGCGCGGATGGTGTTTGGCGTGCAGATCCTGCAAGCGTGCGCGGGCGACATGGGTGTAGATCTGGGTGGTCGACAGGTCGCTATGGCCGAGCAGCATTTGCACCACCCGCAAGTCGGCGCCATGGTTGAGCAGGTGCGTGGCAAAGGCATGTCGCAGCGTGTGCGGCGACAACGACTTACCGATCCCTGCCACCTTGGCCTGGTGCTTGATGCGATGCCAGAAGGTCTGGCGCGTCATCTGCTCTCCACGCTGGCTGGGAAACAGCACATCGCTGGGGCGCCCGCCGAGCAGCTCGCCACGGGCATCACGCATGTAGCGCTCGATCCAGACAATCGCCTCCTCGCCCATCGGCACCAACCGCTCCTTGCTGCCCTTGCCCATCACTCGCAGCACACCTTGACGCAGGTTGACCTGCTCCAGCGTCAAGCTGATCAGCTCCGTTACCCGCAAGCCGCAGGCATAAAGCACTTCGAGCATGGCGCGGTCTCGCTGACCGATGGCTTCGCTCAAGTCGGGTGCGGCCAGTAGCGCCTCCACATCAGTTTCCGACAAGGATTTGGGCAACGGCCTACCGAGCTGCGGCATATCGACGCGCAGGGTCGGATCGACGGCAATCAGCTTTTCCCGCAGCAGATAGCGATAGAAGCCACGCACGCCGGAGAGAAATCGCGCAGTAGAACGGGGTTTGTAGTTTTGCTCCAGACGCCAGGCCAGGTGATCGAGGATCAACTCGCGTCCGGCGTTGATCAATTCCAGGCCTTTTTCCTGCAGCCAGCCGTTGAACAGGGCGAGATCACTGCGATAGGCGTCACGAGTGTTATCGGAAAGGCCTTTTTCCAGCCACAGGGCGTCGAGGAATTGGTCTATCAAAGGATGATCGATGGCGGGCATAAAGGCTCAAGCAACTGGAAAACTGACGGCTAGTCTTTCATAGCCCGCTCGTTCGCGGAACCATTACGCGCCCTCGGGCTGCATAACCGGGCAATACGGTAGGGGCAATAAACTCCAGGCAACAAAAAAGCAGCCCGTAGGCTGCTTTTTTCTGCATCGGAAGCTGGACTTAAGCCAGTTTTTCCTTGATGCGAGCTGCTTTACCGGACAGGTCACGCAGGTAGTACAGCTTGGCTTTACGTACGTCACCGCGACGTTTAACGGCCATGCTGTCGATTTGCGGGCTGTAGGTCTGGAAAGTACGCTCTACGCCAACACCGTTGGAGATTTTACGAACGGTGAAAGCACTGTTTACGCCGCGGTTACGCTTGGCGATTACAACACCTTCGAACGCTTGCAGACGCGAACGGTCGCCTTCCTTCACTTTCACCTGAACGACAATGGTGTCGCCCGGGGCAAAGGTAGGGATCTCTTTGGTCATCTGCTCTGCTTCGAGTGCAAGGATGATTTTGTTAGTCATGCTGTGCTCCTAAGGTAAATCGTCGGATCTACCATCGATACGTTGTTAACTATCGTCCCGCTCGCGGATGTATTCCTCGAGCAGCTTCTTCTCTTCTCCAGAAAGCGAGCGGCTTTCCAGAAGATCGGCGCGTCGTTCAAAGGTCCTACCAAGGGACTGCTGTAAACGCCAACGCCGGATATGCGCGTGATTGCCACTTAGCAATACGTCGGGAACACGCTGATCCGCATACACCTCCGGTCGGGTGTAGTGCGGGCAATCCAGCAAACCATCCGTAAAGGAATCTTCCTCTGCGGAGTCCGCATGCCCTAAAGCTCCAGGCAGCAGTCGTGTAACCGCATCGATCAGGACCATCGCCGGCAGCTCGCCGCCAGACAGTACATAGTCGCCAATCGACCACTCTTCATCGACATGAGCATCAATAAATCGCTCGTCAATGCCTTCATAACGGCCGGCAATCAGGATCAATGCATCCAGATTCGCCAACTCGCGTACCGCCGACTGAGTCAGTTGACGGCCTTGGGGGGACAGGTAAATTACCTTCGCCGCCTCCCCGGCTGCTGCCTTGGCCTGAACCAGAGCATCTTCCAGGGGCTTGATCTTCATCACCATGCCCGGGCCACCGCCAAATGGGCGATCATCCACAGTGTGATGTCGATCCGTTGTGTAGTCTCGCGGATTCCAACAGGTCAGCTGCAAGAGCCCCTGTTTCACCGCTCGGCTAGTGATGCCGTAGTCGCTGATGGCGGAAAACATCTCGGGAAACAAACTGATCACTTCTACGCGCAAATTAGCCACGTTTAGAAGTCCGCGTCCCAATCCACCTTCATCTCACCTGCGGCCAGGTCGACGGCCAACACGCATTGCTCTGTATAGGGCAACAGGCGTTCGCGATCATCCAGGCTGCCAGCGCAAGGCTTGACTACCATGACATCGTTCGAGCCAGTCTCTAGCAGGTGATCGATTTTCCCGAGCAGTTGCCCGAGTTGGTCGATGACCTTGAGACCTTCCAGCTGGTACCAGTAGTACTCGCCGTCGGTCAGATCTGGAAACAGGTTACGCGGCACGCAGATCTCATAACCGGCCAAAAGACGAGCTTCTTCACGATCATCGAGACCCTTGAGCTTTGTGACCAGAAACTTGCCGTTATGTACACGGCCGCTGACCAGCTCTACCTGCTTTACATTACCGTCACGCTTGAGCGTCCAAGTTTTGTAGTCCAGCAGGTTTCCAATTGGATCAGTAAAGGAAAAGACCTTCACTTCGCCGCGAACACCGTGAATCGAATAGATTTTGCCGATAACGATCAAATCATCAGCAATGGCTGGCGTCGCGTTCATATTGCTCAGGCCGCAGCCTTAGCAGCGTCCTTCAACAACTGAGCAACACGCTCAGAAGGTTGTGCACCAACGCTCAGCCAGTAGGCTACGCGCTCTTGGTTCACGGACAGACGAACTTCTTGACCACGAGCAACAGGGTTGAAGAAACCAACCTGTTCCTTGTGCGAACCGTCGCGCGGGTTGCGGCTGTCGGTTACGGTCAAGTGGTAAAACGGGCGCTTTTTGGAGCCGCCAAGGGCAAGACGGATTGTTAGCATGTGAACATCGTTCCTGTAGTCGGTGCTGCAAATCTAAAGGCACAGCGGGCATAGGTGCCCGAAAGGCCGCATATTCTAAGGAATATCCGGACTTTTGCAAATGTCTTTTTCCGACGGTCTTTCGGCCGCCATCAAGATTTGCTATAGAGCCGTCGTTGAAAACGGCCAGTCAGCTCCCGCCAAGTGCGGGTTTGCTGGAGATCCCACTTCCGTGTGGGTCTGCGCCGACATGTCTGCCGGCGCGGATTCTTTACATCTTGGGCATGCCGCCGCCGGGCAACATACCGCCCATGCCGCGCATCATTTTGGCCATTCCGCCTTTCGCGGAGAATTTCTTCATCATCTTCTGCATCTGTTTGTGTTGCTTGATCAAGCGACCGATGTCCTGCACCTGGGTGCCGGAACCCATGGCGATCCGGCGCTTGCGCGAACCACTGATCAGCTCAGGGTCGCGGCGCTCGGCCGGGGTCATGGAATTGATGATGGCTTCCATCTGCTTGAATTGCTTCTCTGCCGCGCCCTGGGCATTGCCCATCTGCGCCAGGTTCACGCCGCCGATGTTCGGCAGTTTGTCCATCAGGCCGCCGAGGCCGCCCATGCTCTTCATCTGTTGCAGCTGATCGCGGAAGTCTTCGAGGTCGAAGCCCTTGCCCTTCTTCAGCTTCTTGGCCAGTTTGTCGGCCTTGTCCTTGTCGAGGGTCTGTTCGGCCTGCTCGATCAGGCTGAGCACATCGCCCATGCCGAGGATGCGTGAAGCAATGCGTTCAGGGTGGAACGGCTCGAGCGCTTCGCTCTTCTCGCCCATACCGATGAATTTGATCGGCTTGCCGGTGATCGCACGGACCGACAGTGCGGCACCGCCACGGGCGTCGCCGTCGACCTTGGTCAGGATCACACCGGTCAGCGGTAATGCATCGCCAAAGGCCTTGGCCGTGTTGGCGGCGTCCTGGCCGGTCATGGCGTCGACCACGAACAGGGTTTCGACCGGGTTGATCGCGGCATGCAACGCCTTGATCTCGCCCATCATCTCTTCATCGATGTGCAGGCGACCGGCGGTATCGACGATGACCACGTCGATGAATTTGAGTTTTGCTTCCTTAATAGCCGCTTGCGCGATGTCGACCGGCTTCTGGCTCAGGTCGGACGGGAAGAAGGTAACGCCGACTTCACCCGCAAGCATTTCCAGCTGCTTGATCGCCGCCGGACGGTAAACGTCCGCGGACACGACCATCACCGACTTCTTCTTGCGCTCTTTAAGGAAGCGCGCGAGTTTGCCGGCGGTGGTGGTTTTACCAGCGCCTTGCAAACCGGCCATCAGCACGACGGCAGGAGGAACGGCGCTCAGGTTCAGGTCTTCATTGGCCGCGCCCATCAGGCTTTCGAGCTCGGCCTGGACGATCTTCACGAAGGCCTGGCCCGGCGTCAGGCTGCGCGACACCTCAGTGCCGACAGCGCGTTCCTTGACCGAATTGACGAAGTCCTTCACCACCGGCAGGGCGACGTCGGCTTCGAGCAACGCCATGCGCACTTCACGCAGGGTGTCTTTGATATTGTCCTCGGTCAGCTTGGCCTTGCCGGTGACATGGCGCAGCGTCTGCGAGAGACGGTCGGTTAAGTTTTCAAACATTGCGCGATCCTTTCAGGCCCTGTGTAGACCGGGATAATGGCGGCCCAGACCGGAATCAACATGTGCTCGGCGAGCCTGCGGCGTGGGCAGGTCGCGGATTATAGCGAAGACTGCGCCTGGCGGACACCTCGCTGTCAGGTTGCATGGTCTTTCGTGCGATGTGGGTTCTATGCCAAACTCAGCGCCTTTCGGGCTTGCCTAACAGGATTTATGCTCCCCTTGTCACCCAGCTTGCTTACCACCCTCGCCGCCGCCTGCTTATATGCCGCTGCGACTCTCTATCAGGGCACTCGTCTGGCCACTGGCGCCAAGGCGAACAAGCGCCTGCTGGTCACGCTCGGCGCACTGGCGGTGCTGGCTCACAGCGCCAGCCTGTTCGCCCATCTGCTGACGCCGATCGGTCTTGGCCTGGACTTCTTCAGTGCCGCCAGCCTGATTGCCGCAGCGGTCATCGCCCTGACCCTGCTGGCCTGCTCGCGGATACCGGTGGAGAACTTGCTTATATTACTGTTCCCGCTCGGTGCCGCGACCGTGCTGCTGGCGCAGTTCGCCCCCGCCGGCACCGTGCAGATCATCGACGAAGAACCGGGCATCCTCGCCCACATCCTCTTGTCGATCCTCGCCTACGGCATGTTCACCATCGCGATGTTCCAGGCTTTGCTGCTGCTGGTTCAGGACCATCAGCTCAAACACAAGCACCCGTCCGGGCTGATCAAGAATTTCCCGCCACTGCAAACCATGGAAAGCCTGCTGTTCGGCTTCCTCTGGGCTGGCTGGACCCTGCTGTCGCTGTCGCTCATTTCCGGCTGGCTGTTCGTCGACAACCTGTTCGCCCAGCATCTGGTACACAAAACCTTGCTGGCCTGCCTGGCCTGGATCGTCTTCAGCGTGCTGCTCTGGGGCCGTAACCGTCTCGGCTGGCGCGGACACAAGGCCATTCGCTGGACCCTCGCCGGTTTCTGCCTGCTGATGCTGGCGTATTTCGGCAGCAAGCTGGTCCGTGAATACATCCTGCACATCTGACGGGCGGCATTAATGGACGAATTGCCCATAGGGCCGATGCTTGCAGTAGTGGCCCTGCTGATTTTATGGTCGGCACTGTTTACCGCCATCGAAGCTGCGCAACAGCACTTGCTGGCCCAGCGCAACGCCTCGCGCTCCAGCGACAAACCGGTGGCGAAGCTGAGCTTTGCGCTCAACAGTTTGATCTTCTGCAATACCCTGTGCCGTGCGCTCGTGGTGGTTATCTGCACCTTACTGGCGATTTTCACCTGGGCGGAAAACGGTCCATGGGCTGCTTGCCTTGGGGCCGGGGCCGTTCTACTGGTATTGGCCGATTACCTGCCGCGCACCCTCGCCGTCCGCTATCCGGATGCGATCCTGGCCCTGGGCAATACCTTGCTGCGCACGCCGCTGAAAATCATTTACCCGGCGGCCTGGCTGCTCAATGGCATCAGCCTGTTGTTGATGCGACCTTTCGCCCGCAAAGTCAAAGTGGTGCAACAGAGCGAAGACGAAGCACCGATAGATCGACAGAACGATCACGAACACACCGTTTGCCGCCCACACCCGCTGTCGGGCATCCACGCGCTGGACAACATCACGGTCAACGACATTCTGGTGCCGCGTAGTGATGTCGACGGGATCAACCTCGACGACTCCCTCCCGGACATCATCGAGCAACTGCGCAACAACAAGCGCACGCGCCTGCCGGTGTTCCACAGCGACATCAACCAGGTCGAAGCGGTGCTCAACACCCGCCAGATCCGCCACTTGCTGGCCGATGCGAGCCTGACCATGGAAGCACTGCTGGCAGCCAGTCACGAACCGTACTTCGTGCCGGAAAGCACCCCGCTGCAGCTGCAACTGCTGAACTTCCACAAGCAGCAGCGGCGCCTGGGCATGGTGGTCGACGAATATGGCGAAGTACTCGGCATCGTGACCCTGGAAGACATTCTCGAAGAGATCGTCGGCGAATTCGAAAGCCAGCACAGCCTGGACAATCCGCATATCCATCCGCAGGCCGACGGACGACTGGTAATCGATGGCGCCGCTTCCATACGCGACCTGAACAAAAGCCTCGGCTGGCACTTGCCCAGTGACGGGCCAAAAACCCTCAATGGCCTGGTGACCGAAGCGCTGGAAACGATTCCGGAAAGTGCGGTGTGCCTGAAGATCGGGCGTTATCGGCTGGAAATTCTGGAGACAGAAGACAATCGCGTCAGCCGGGTTTTGATATGGCATAACAGCTCGGTTCCCACCGCCGCCCCCATCCGCTAGCTCTTTTTTACCTCTTCCTTGTTCGATAGATAGCTGCCTTCCTATAATCGAGCCGCTTACCCAAGCCCCGCCGGACCATGTGCTTATCCCGCACTCCGCAGCTTCCGGCCAGACCATCGGCAATATCCGCATCACACCGACGACTGTTCCTACCTTGAACAGCGACGTATTTCAGCCCACATCCCTGGGTGTTAGACCATAATAATTCGCTCCACTGGGGCACATGACTGTCAGGGATAACCGCATGACGACCAGCACGACTTATACCGAAACCACGCCTGCGCAACCGACGAACTCCGCCACTCGAGTGGCCACGGCAAGCTTTATCGGTACTGCGATCGAGTTCTACGACTTCTATGTCTACGCCACTGCGGCGGCATTGGTGATCGGTCCGGTGTTCTTCCCCCAGACATCCGGCACCGCCCAGATGCTCTCGGCGTTCCTCACCTTTGGTATAGCTTTCCTCGCCCGACCGCTGGGTTCTGCGCTGTTCGGCCACTTCGGCGACCGGATCGGCCGTAAATCGACCTTGGTTGCTTCCCTGCTGCTGATGGGTGTCTGCACCACGCTGATCGGCGTGCTACCGGGTTACGACAGCATCGGGGCCTGGGCGCCGATCCTCCTCTGCGTGCTGCGCTTCGGCCAGGGTCTTGGGCTGGGCGGTGAATGGGGCGGCGCGGCATTGCTGGCGACGGAGAATGCACCCAAGGGCAAACGCGCCTGGTTCGGCATGTTCCCGCAGCTCGGCCCGTCAATCGGCTTCCTGGCGGCTAACGGTCTGTTCCTGACATTGGCCATGACCCTCGACGACGAGCAGTTCCGCTCCTGGGGCTGGCGGATTCCGTTCCTGCTCAGTGCAGCGCTGGTGATGGTGGGCTTGTACGTACGCCTCAAGCTCCACGAAACCCCGGTATTTGCCAACGCAATGGCCCGCCAGGAACGGGTGAAGATCCCGCTGGTCGAGCTGTTCAGCCAGTATTGGGCGCCGACGCTGCTGGGTGCTGGCTCGATGGTGGTGTGCTACGCGCTGTTCTATATCTCGACGGTGTTTTCGCTGAGTTATGGCGTATCGACCCTTGGTTACAGCCGCGAAACCTTCCTCGGCCTGTTGTGCTTTGCGGTGCTGTTCATGGCCGCCGCCACGCCGCTGTCGGCCTGGGCCAGTGACCGTTACGGACGCAAACCGGTGCTGATCATCGGCGGTGTGTTGGCGATGTTGTCCGGATTCTTGATGGAACCGCTGCTCACCCAAGGCTCGACCTGGGGCGTGGCACTGTTCTTGTGCATCGAACTGTTTCTGATGGGCATCACGTTTGCGCCGATGGGCGCGTTGCTGCCAGAACTGTTTCCGACCCACGTGCGCTACACCGGCGCATCGGCGGCCTACAACCTGGGCGGTATTGTCGGAGCCTCGGCGGCACCGTTCTTCGCACAAAAACTGGTGGCGATGGGTGGCTTGGGTTATGTCGGCGGGTATGTATCTGGGGCGGCGGTGCTCAGCTTGATCGCGGTGCTGTGCCTGAAGGAGACACGCCATAACGATTTGAATCGCATCGCCTGATACATCGCTATCGCGTGCCATTCAGTTAAGCGAAATCCAAGTGGGAGCAAGCCCGCTCCCACAGGATTTGCGCTGATCGCCCTGGTGCCCTCAATTGATCACCAATTTTCTCCCACCCGTTGTCACCTCGCTCTACGCGCATCGGAACATCCCCGCTATACTTGCCGGCTTTTCCTGAATAAATGCCAATAGGGTCCCGCCGCGCATGGATAAGACCTACCAGCCGCACGCCATTGAAACTTCCTGGTACAACACCTGGGAGTCAGAGAATTACTTCGCCCCGCAAGGCGCGGGCGAGTCCTACACCATCATGATCCCGCCGCCGAACGTCACCGGCAGCCTGCACATGGGTCACGGCTTCAACAACGCGATCATGGACGCACTGATCCGTTTCCGCCGCATGCAGGGTCGCAACACCCTGTGGCAGCCGGGTACCGACCACGCCGGTATCGCTACGCAAATGCTGGTGGAGCGTCAACTTGAAGCCCTGGGCCAGAATCGCCACGACCTGGGCCGCGAGAAATTCCTCGATAAAGTCTGGGAATGGAAGGATCAGTCCGGCGGCAACATCAGTCGTCAGATCCGTCGCCTCGGCTCGTCCGTCGACTGGAGCCGTGAGCGCTTCACCATGGACGACGGCCTCTCGGAAGCGGTTAAAGAAGCTTTCGTGCGTCTGCACGAAGACGGCCTGATCTACCGCGGCAAGCGCCTGGTCAACTGGGACACCAAGTTGCACACGGCGATTTCCGACCTCGAAGTGGAAAACCACGACGAGAAAGGTTTCCTATGGAACCTGAAGTACCCGCTGGCCGACGGCGCCAAGACCGCTGAAGGCAAGGATTACCTGATCGTCGCGACCACTCGCCCGGAAACCATGCTCGGCGACGCCGCCGTCGCTGTGAACCCGAACGATGATCGCTACAAAGCCCTGATCGGCAAATTTGTCGAGCTGCCGCTGGTCGGCCGCCGCATCCCGATTATTGCCGACGATTACTGCGATCCTGAGTTCGGCACCGGCTGCGTGAAAATCACCCCGGCCCACGATTTCAACGACTACGAAGTCGGCAAGCGCCACAACCTGCCGCTGCTGAACATCTTCGACAAGAACGCCAATGTTCTGCCAGCGGCCCAGGTGTTTAACCTGGACGGCACGCTGAACACCGAGGTCGACGGCAAACTGCCAGCCGAATACGCAGGCCTGGACCGTTTCGAGGCGCGCAAGCAGATCGTGGCAGCATTCGAAGCCGCCGGCCTGCTGGTCAGCGTCGACGACCATGCCCTGAAAGTGCCAAAAGGCGATCGCTCCGGCACCATCATCGAGCCGTGGCTGACCGACCAGTGGTACGTTTCCACCAAGCCGTTGGCCGAGCCGGCCATCGCTGCTGTTGAAGACGGCCGCATCCAGTTCGTGCCAAAGCAATACGAAAACATGTATTTCTCGTGGATGCGCGACATCCAGGATTGGTGCATCAGCCGTCAGCTGTGGTGGGGCCACCGGATTCCGGCTTGGTACGACGAGTCGGGCAAAGTCTACGTGGGTCGCGACGAAGCCGAAGTCCGTGCCAAAAACAACCTCGGGCCGGACGTTGCGCTGCAACAGGACAACGATGTTCTCGATACCTGGTTCAGTTCGGGCCTGTGGACATTCTCCACGCTTGGCTGGCCGGAGCAGACCGAGTTCCTGAAGAAATTCCACTCCACCGACGTCCTGGTGACCGGTTTCGACATCATTTTCTTCTGGGTTGCCCGGATGATCATGCTCACCATGCATTTGGTGAAGAACGAAGACGGCACGCCGCAGGTTCCGTTCAAGACCGTTTACGTTCACGGTCTGGTGCGCGATGGCCAGGGCCAGAAGATGTCCAAGTCCAAGGGCAACGTCCTTGACCCGCTGGACATCATCGACGGTATCGAACTCGAAGACCTGGTGCAGAAACGCACCTCGGGCATGATGCAGCCGAAACTGGCGAAGAAAATCGAGAAGCAGACCCGCGACGAGTTCGCCGACGGCATCGCCAGCTACGGCACCGACGCCCTGCGTTTCACGTTCTGCTCGCTCGCGTCCACCGGTCGTGACATCAAGTTCGACATGGGCCGCGTCGAAGGCTATCGCAACTTCTGCAACAAGATCTGGAACGCCGCGCGCTACGTGCTGGACAAGGGCGAGGACTGCGGCCAGAACGGCGAAGCCTACGAGCTGTCCCTGGCGGATCGCTGGATCATCTCGCAGCTGCAACGCACCGAAGCCGAAGTGACCCGTCAACTCGACCAGTTCCGTTTCGACCTGGCCGCCCAAGCCTTGTACGAGTTCATCTGGAACCAGTATTGCGACTGGTACCTGGAGCTTTCCAAGCCTGTCCTGTGGGACGAAAACGCGCCGGTCGAACGTCAGCGTGGCACCCGTCGCACGCTGGTTCGGGTGCTTGAAGTTGCTCTGCGCCTGGCGCACCCGTTCATGCCGTTCATCACCGAAGAAATCTGGCAGCGCCTCGCGCCGCTGGCCGGTATCGAAGGCAAGACGATCATGCTGCAACCTTGGCCAGTGGCCAATGAAGAGCGCATTGATCCAGCCGCCGAAAACGACATCGAATGGCTCAAGGGCCTGATGCTTGGCACGCGCAATATCCGTGGCGAAATGAACATCGGTCCGGGCAAGCCCCTGAACCTGTTCCTGAAAAACGTCAGCGCCGAAGATCAGCGTCGTCTCACCGAGAACGAAGCCCTGTTGAAGAAACTGGCGCGTCTGGAGTCGATCACCGTTCTGGCTGCTGGCGAAGAAGCGCCATTGTCTGCCACTGCGCTGGTAGGCGAAATGGAAGTGCTGGTACCGATGGCCGGTCTGATCGACAAAGACGCCGAACTTGCACGTCTGGACAAGGAAATCCTGCGTCTGCAGGGCGAAGTTCAGCGGGTCGGTGGCAAGCTGTCCAACGCCGGTTTCGTCGACAAGGCCCCGGCCGAAGTCATCGAGAAAGAACGCGCCAAACTGGCTGAAGCCGAACAGGCTTTGGGCAAGTTGGCCGAGCAGCATGCGCGGATTGCCAGCCTGTAACGGCAAATCGCTATGAAAGAGGGAGATCCGAGTGGTCTCCCTTTTTTATGCCTGCCGCTTCCCCCAAACACCACAAATCCCCTGTGGGAGCGGGCTTGCTCGCGAAGGCGGTTTATTACATGCGCCATCAATGTCGGCTGTCACACCGCATTCGCGAGCACGCCCGCTCCCACATTGGCCCAGCATTGGTCACCCGATCGCAGGCAACACCGATCAAGTGTGGGACAATACCCGCCACTTTCAGCCATACCCGAATCGATCACACCCATGAACGCCCCCCGCACACCAAGACCTGCGCGTAAAAAGCCTGAATCCGCGACCCCGGCCAAAGCCGTGGAACCGCGCGAGAAGGCCAGCCTGCATCCGCGCAATCGCCATCAGGGTCGCTACGACTTCCCGGCACTGATCAAAACCACGCCAGAACTGGCGAAGTTCGTGATCATCAATCCATACGGCAAGGAAAGCATCGACTTCGCCAGCCCGGACGCAGTGCGGGTGTTCAACCGGGCGCTGCTCAAGTCGTTCTACGGCGTGGCCCACTGGGACATCCCGGCGGATTACCTGTGCCCACCGGTTCCCGGCCGTGCCGACTACGTGCACTTCCTGGCCGACCTGCTGGCCAGCGTCAACGACGGGGAAATCCCTCGCGGCGCGCCGGTCAAGGTGCTCGATATCGGCATGGGAGCCAACTGTGTCTATCCGTTGATTGGCTACAGCGACTATCGCTGGCACTTCCTCGGCTCGGAAATCGACCCGACGGCCGTCGCCGCCGCCAAAGCCATCGTGCAGTCCAATGGACTGAACAAAGCCATCCAGTTGCGCCAACAAAACAATCCCAAGCACATTCTGCTGGGCTTGCTCGAACCCGGCGAACGCTTTGACCTGACCATGTGCAACCCGCCGTTCCACGCCTCGATGGACGAAGCGACCAAGGGCAGCGAACGTAAATGGCGTGCCTTGGGCCGCGCCGACCCGAAACGCAAGCTGCCGGTGCTGAACTTCGGCGGTCAATCGGCAGAACTGTGGTGTGAAGGTGGCGAAGCACGATTTGTGACGCAACTAATCGCCGAGAGCGCGCACTTTCAACACAAAGTGCTGTGGTTCAGCACCCTGGTCTCGAAAGCTTCGAACCTGCCTGCGATCCAGACGGCGCTGAAAAAGGCCGGCGTGCTGGAAAGCCAGGTCGTGGAGATGTCACAAGGGCAAAAGCAAAGCCGCTTTGTCGCCTGGACCTTCCAGACCAAATCCGAGCAGCAGACCTGGCGAGAGCGTTGGGTAAAGAAAAGCTGAGTAACTGACCGACGCAAATCAAATGTGGGAGCGGGCTTGCTCGCTCCCACATTGGTTTAGCGGTGTTTGCGGGTCAATCGCTCAAATCGCAGACACAAAAAAACCGTGCCCGGATTGCTCCGGAGCACGGTTTTTTTACTGCGTCTTACTTGTTAACAGCGTCGGTCAGGCCTTTGGCCACAACCAGCTTGATAACTTTCTTGGCAGCGATTTCGATGGCAGCGCCAGTCGAAGGGTTACGGCCAGTACGGGCAGGGCGCTCGGTCACTTTCAGTTTGCCGATACCTGGCAGGGTGATTTCGCCGCCGTTTTCCAGCTGATCAGCAACGATTTGGCCCAGTTGGTCCAGAGCGTTACGCGCGGTGGTTTTTGGCGCGTCGATAGCTTCAGCGATGTCGGCGATCAGTTGGTCTTTAGTAAGAGCCATGTAGTGTTCCTTCCCTATCAAATTCATATGGATTGCAGAGTGCAGTGTCAGCCATCGAGCCCTATCTTTTGGATCTGGCACCCTCGGCCAAATAACCACGGGATCGGGGTTATAGATACCGAAATCAGGGTTTGGTTCGACCTGACAAATGCTGAATGCACGCTTAACGCAGTGACTTCGCGTAAGACCGGGCAAAACTAGCACAGAGACGGGGAAATATCCGCCTCTAGCTACCCATTTGGTCAGCTTTATTGCTCTAAACCAGCAAAAAACAGCATAAGCGCCAGCGCGCACCCTCCAATTGCCCTTCGCAACACGCCAAAACCAATGGTTGCGGTACACTGGGCGCTTTTTCGGGGGAGCACGCCCTCCTCTCATCAATCAGCCGAGAAGCCCATGCCGATCCGTCATTGCATCGTCCACCTGATCGACAAAAAACCCGACGGCACACCTGCAGTTCTCCACGCCCGCGACTCTGAATTGGCCGAGTCGAGTGCCATCGAGTACATGCTTGCCGACCTCAACGAGAGCTATAACGCCAAACAAGGCAAGGCCTGGGGTTTCTTCCACGCCGAGTCCGGGGCGCATCCGTTCAGCGGCTGGCTGAAGGAATACCTCGATGGAGGCAAGGATTTCACGGCGTTCAGCCGGGTGGCGGTGGAACATCTGCAAAAGCTGATGGAAGAATCGAACCTCTCGGTGGGCGGCCACGTGCTGTTTGCGCATTATCAGCAGGGCATGACCGATTACCTGGCGATTGCCCTGCTGCACCACAGCGAAGGCGTTGCAGTGACCGATCAACTGGACGTGACCCCGTCCCGGCACCTGGACTTGGGCCAGTTGCACCTGGCGGCACGGATCAACGTGTCCGAGTGGCAGAACAACAAACAGTCCAAACAGTACATTTCGTTCATCAAAGGCAAGAATGGCAAAAAGGTCTCGGAGTATTTCCGCGACTTCATCGGCTGTCAGGAAGGCGTCGACGGCCCCGGTGAAACCCGCACCTTGCTCAAGGCCTTCAGCGACTTCGTCGAAAGCGAAGACCTGCCGGAAGAGTCCGCCCGCGAGAAAACCAAGACCCTGGTGGATTACGCGAGCAGCCAGGCAAAAATGGGCGAGCCCATGGGCCTGGAAGAACTCTCCGGACTGATCGATGAGGAGCGCCCGAAGGCGTTCTACGATCACATCCGCAACAAGGATTACGGCCTGTCGCCAGAGATCCCGGCGGATAAACGCACCCTGAACCAGTTCCGCCGCTTCACCGGTCGCGCCGAAGGCCTGTCCATCAGCTTCGAAGCGCACCTGCTGGGTTCGAAGATCGAGTACGACGAAGAAGCCGGCACGCTGATCATCAAAGGCCTGCCGACGCAGCTGACCGACCAGCTCAAGCGACGCAACTGATGCTCGGCGGCGTCCTGAAGAAATGTCTGCTGATCCTGCTGGTGATCGTGGTCTATCAGAACTGGGGCAAGATCGAGCGGGTGTTTAACCCGTCGCAAGTTGTGTCCGAGCAGACTCAGGCCAAGGCCAGCGTTGTGCTTTACGCCACTGAATGGTGTGGCTACTGCAAATTGACCCGGCGCTTTCTTGATCAGAAAGGCATTCCGTACAAGGAATTCGATATCGAGAAGGATGCCGAGGCGCGCCAGGCCTATGAGGCGTTGGGCGGCGGCGGGATCCCGATCATTGATGTGAACGGGACGCTGATTCGCGGGTATGACCCGGACGCGATTCTTGCCGCATTGAAATAACTGTGGGAGCGGGCTTGCTCGCGAAATCGGTGTATCAGTTACCAATAATGCCGACTGGCACACCGCCTTCGCGAGCAAGACCGCTCCCACAGTTGTCCGTCAGCGTGCCTCGATGCGGAAGCCCAACCGCGGAAAGTGCACATGCACCACGACGCCACGTTCGTCCTCACGCCGCAGAATCAATTCTTCGCTGCCCGCAAACAGCAACTCACCGACCACCGGATCAACACCGTAATCGGTAGCCGCGATCACCACCTGCTGACCCGCCTCAAAACCATTTGGCTCGTCGAACTGCTCATCCGGCAATTCCGCTGGCACGGCGTTGCGCGCGACCTCCAGCGCCTCCTCGGACGTCATCTCGCTGAACGCACCATGACCGAAGCCCATCACGCGACCCAACCACGCCGAAACCGCCGGCCAGGCATCGACCAACGGTGACGTCACAGGTGTCGCTTTGAGGAACCACAACGGATGGGCCAGGGCAAAGTCGGCAATCGACGGCTCGCCGAACAGGAAATCGCCCTGCTCACGCTGAAGCTGTTGCTCCAGACGCGCCATGATGGTCGGCCATTGATGCCGGGCTTGCTCGGCCGACAACCGTGTAGCGCTGCCACCGCTGAAGAGCCCGGCGCGATCGGCAATGAACGCCTTGATCGTTTCCGGCGACAGATTGCCGAAGCGTACGGCGATCGATTCCGGCTGAAACACCAGGCTGACCGCATGTTGGAATACCACCGAATCAGCCCAGGCGGCGAAGGTCGCGGCGATCATTTCCTGACCTTCCGGGAAGAACGCTGGCAGGGCTTTCTCTTGCTCCAGACGGCGAGCGATCAGCGCGGTGTCGCAATAGATATCCGCGCCAACCTGCAACACCGGCGTCTTGCGATAGCCGCCAGTCAATGCGGTCAGATCGGGTTTTGGCATCACCGGCGCAATCTTTACCGAGCGCCAGGACAACCCTTTGAAACCCAACAGCAAGCGGGCTTTTTCAGCAAAAGGGGACGTCGGGTAATGATGGAGAATCAACTCTGACATGCTCGGCTCCGCCGCACGGACTAGGAATCCCAGCTTAGCGCGCAATCCATAGGCAGCCTACAGGGTCTGCCTGATGGGAACTGATCAGTCAGATTGATAAGCCCTTGGCAGCACTCGCCACCAGACATTCCTTAGCGCTTTTCTTGAGTTTTTTGATCAGCCGTTCCTGACGCAACGCTTCGCTTCTGTCGCGGCAGATCTCGGTGTAAACCAATGCTACCGCGGGGCTGGAAAGAAAAAAGCGCGCGCCCTTGCCGCTCTGGTGAGTGGCGAATCGGCGAACGGGATCGTCGCTGATCCCGCAGTAGAGCGAACCGTTGGCCGCACGAACGAGGTAGACGAACCAGGGTTTGCTCACCGGAGTATCGGCGTCGACGGGGATTTCGCTGAGGGTGGTCACGTGACGATCAAGCTTGAAAGGAAACAAGCCGCGATCTTATCAGCGACTGGCCTGGAATGCCTTCAACCCCTTCAAGGCCTGAGCGCGAACGGCGTTTCTGACCGCTGGCGACCAACCCAGCAACAGCCCCTTGAAACCCAGCGCCTGCCGGGACCAGGCCCACATATCAAAGCTGTCGTGATGTTCGCAGATCTTGCCGTCGCGAAACACGAAACGCGCCTGGATGTCATTGACCACGGTATTACCGGTCTGGCTGAACAGGTATGTCGCCACCCAGTGAGCGCCGCCGGTGCGTTCATCGCTGCGCACATCATCGAACGTCAGGGAGAAATCCTTGGCTCGGGTGGTGAGCATGCGCCACATATCACCGGCATCGCGGCCGCGCAGTTCGCCAAACGCAGGATCACTGAACACCACGTCGTCGGTGTAGCAGGCGCTCATGCCCTCGGCATCCAGCCGCTGGAAGGCTTGGTAGAACTGGGTGATCAATGCGTTGTGGGCATCGCTCATGGACAGGCTCCGATCGTTTGAAAGATGCCTGAACGATAGTCTGCAACGGCGTGAAAAACTATCGGCATTCGTGGCCCGAATACCGAGAGTACGCGGTTGTCAGACCTTTTCGCTTTCCACCTGAACGTACAGCGAGCGCCCGGCGCCGAGACCGGCGAGGATCGCGCCGAGGCCGATGACGCCGAAGATCCAGCCCAGCGCGGTCCAGCCACCGGTCCAGTCATGCACGATGCCGACTGCGAACGGCCCCATGGACGCCAGGGTGTAACCGAAACCCTGGGCCATGCTCGACAGGTTCGCCGCTACGTGGGCGTCCCGCGAGCGCAGGACGATCAGGGTCAACGCGAGGCTGAACGTGCCGCCCTGCCCCAGCCCCAGCAAGATCGCCCAGCTCCACAGACCTTCGATCGGAGCGTAGAGGCAACCGAACAAACCACCGAGAGTCAGCGCCATGACGATCACGATCGCCAGGCGCTGATCCTTGCCGCGAGTCGCCAGCCATGGCGCCGCCAACGAACTGGCCAACTGAATGAGCACCGAACCCGACAGCACCAGGCCGGCCTGGGTCGGCGTCAGGCCGCGACCGATCAGGATCGACGGCAACCAGCCAAACACAATGTAAGCCAGCGAGGATTGCAGACCCATGTACAAGGTCACTTGCCAGGCCAGCGGGTCACGTAACAGCCCGCGGACGCGGTACGCAACGTGATGTGCGCCGTGTTTCTGGCCGACTTGCGGCAACCAGAAAATCGCCGCGACCAGCGCCGGAACCACCCAGAAGCCGAGGCCCAACGCCCAGCTCTTGCCGAAATGCTCGCTCAGCGGCACGGTCGCGCCGGCCGCCATCGCAGCGCCCAGACAAAGAGCCATGGTGTAGACACCGGTCATGGTTCCGGCCTGTTTGGGGAAGTCGCGCTTGACGATGCCCGGCAACAAAACACCGATCACACCGATGCTGGCACCGGCCAGGACGCTGCCGGCAAACAGGCCGATCTCGCCAAAGGAACTGCGCAAAATGATCCCACCGGCCAGCATCAGCAAAATGCCCAGCACCACGCGTTCAGCCCCGAAACGTCGTGCCAGCAGCGGCGCCAAGGGCGCGAACAAGCCCAGGCAGAGTACTGGCAAGGTCGTCAGCAAACCGGCCTGGGCCGCCGACAAACCGAGGGTTTTCGAAACCTCACTGAGCATCGGCGCCATGCTCGACAACGCCGGACGCAGGTTCAGCGCCACCAGAATCAGACCGAGCAACAACAGCCAAGGCCGCCGCAGGAGCGGGTGACTTTGCTGGACCTGTTCGTCATCGGCCTCGGCGTCGATCAGCAGCTCTTCGAGCTCTGCCGTGCGCTTGGGTGGGGTGATGTGGTTGTGGCTGCTGGACATGGCTTTCTCGGTTTCAAGGTTCATTGATCAACTGCCTCGACAGGGCTTTGGCCCGTTCCGGATCGCGTTGCTCGACGGCATCCAGCAATTCGATATGAAGGTCAAACACCGCTTGGCGTCGGGGGTTGATGTTCAGCGTCTGGCGCAAATGCGCGCCGACAATGCTGGAGAAATAGCGATACAGCTCGCTGAGTGTCGGGTTGTGCGCGGCATCCACCAGACGACGGTGAAACACCAGGTCGCAAGCGATGTAGGTGTCGAGATCGCCGTGGTAGTGGCTGCCACTGACGCCCAGCGCTTCGCGCAACGCCGCCAGGTCTTCGTCAGTGCGACGCAGCGCGGCCAGTCCAATGGCCTCGACCTCAAGGATGTGCCGGGTCTCTCGAGCCTGCTCATGGGTGCAACGGGACAATGCCTTCATGGTATCCAGCGGATCGATCACGGACCGCAGGTAACTGCCGTCACCCTGACGAATCTCGATCAATCCGGAGAACGCCAGCACGCGCATGGCTTCACGAACGGTGTTGCGGCTGATGCCTAGCTCCGCAGAAAGCTCAGGTTCGCTGGGCAAGCGCTGGCCCACTGTCCAGACACCTTCGGTGATGCGCAGGCGCAACTGGTCCAGGGCCTGGTCGACCAAGGAGCGTTTAATTAACGGAGAAATGTCTGACATAAGATTCGCCCTTTCATCCAATCATAGGATGAATTTTCTGACATGTTAGTCAGCTTCACGTAGGACGGCAACCGCCTACGGTCATAGGGAGGGAAATTGGGCGGGATTTTCGATTAGTCAAAATTACCCTTTAAGGGTAATTTAAGGGATAGGGTTTACGGTTTCTTATGGAAAAGAACACACCCCATTACGACTTGTCGGTCGTTAAGGAAGAAGTCATCAGGCGAGGAGCCAAAGCCTTTACTGGAAGCGCAATGAGTTCGGGCAAGCGCATGGGGCTGAACCTTCAAGACATGCAACAAGCGGTTTGCTCACTGGAGCGCCGGATGCTCTACAAGTCGATGACTTGCTATACCGATCACCGAAATTGGCAGGACGTTTATCACACTGCATTTCATGACCTGGAGCTTTACATCAAAGTGACCTATTGCCCCAACGGCGGGCCTCCGGTGATCTCTTTCAAGGAGAAGAACTTATGAATACGCGGCAATGCATGAGTTGTGGCGCTCAAGACGCAATGCAACATTTCGAACGTCGCAGTCTCGCTGTCGATTACAAGAACGTTTCTCGATGGGTGCATGATATTGCCGGCTGGGAGTGCAAGGTCTGCAGTGAGATCATTTTCGATAACGATACTGACAGCGCCGAGCGCTACTCCGACGCTGGCGATCAGCTACTCGAAGATTGCTTTCAGATCATGGGCGCCGAGATGAAACGTATCCGTCGCAAACTGCACCTCACGCAGAAGGAAGCGGTGAAGCTGCTTTCCGGCGCTGGTCACAACGCCTTTTCACGATACGAGCGCGGGGAACTTCCCCCACCTCAAGCTTTGTTCACGCTAATGCGCCTGTTGGATCGTCATCCTCACTTACTCGCTGAAATACAAGCGATGAACGAAGGCACTGAATTGAAGCGGCTACTCGCCGCACGCTTCCCGGAACAGGAAACGGTGCAGGCATCCTGATCTCGAATATCAGACAAAAATAAACCCGGAACACGTCCGGGTTTATTTCACTGCCAAGTGCCGATCAATGCAGAATCTGGCTCAGGAACAGCTTCGTGCGCTCGTTCTGCGGGTTATCGAAGAAGTCGTTCGGCGCAGCCTGTTCGACGATTTCGCCCTTGTCCATGAAGATCACGCGATTAGCCACGGTGCGGGCGAAGCCCATTTCGTGTGTCACGCAAAGCATGGTCATGCCGTCTTCGGCCAGGCCGATCATGGTGTCCAGAACTTCTTTCACCATCTCCGGGTCGAGTGCCGAGGTCGGTTCGTCGAACAGCATGATTTTCGGTTTCATGCACAGGGCACGAGCAATCGCCACACGCTGTTGCTGACCGCCGGACAGTTGCCCCGGGTATTTATGCGCCTGCTCCGGAATGCGTACGCGCTCCAGGTAATGCATGGCGATTTCTTCGGCCTTGCGCTTGGGCATCTTGCGCACCCACATCGGCGCCAGGGTGCAGTTCTGCAAAATGGTCAGGTGCGGGAACAGGTTGAAGTGCTGGAACACCATGCCAACTTCACGGCGGATCGCTTCGATCTGCTTGAGGTCGTTGGTCAGCTCCACGCCATCGACCACGATGCGGCCCTGCTGGTGTTCTTCCAGACGGTTGAGGCAACGGATGGTGGTGGATTTGCCGGAACCCGACGGGCCGCACAGGACGATACGCTCGCCTTGCTTGACGTTCAGGTTGATGTCTTTCAACACGTGGAACTGGCCATACCACTTGTTCACGCCCTGCATCTGAATAATGCCTTCAGGGCTCACAGGCTGTTTGATCGCTTCACTCATAAATTACGCTCCTAACGCTTGTGGCCTGTGTCCAGCTTACGTTCCAAATGCATGGAGTAGCGGGACATACCAAAACAGAAAATCCAGAACACCAGGGCTGCGAACACATAGCCTTCAGTGGCCATGCCCAGCCATTTCGGGTCGGCGGCGGCTTGCTTGACGCTGTTGAGCAGGTCGAACAGGCCGATGATGATCACCAGGCTTGTGTCCTTGAACAGCGCAATGAAGGTGTTGACGATGCCGGGGATTACCATCTTCAGGGCTTGCGGCAGAATCACCAGGCCCATGCTGCGCCAGTAACCGAGGCCCATCGCTGCAGCCGCTTCGTACTGACCTTTGGGAATCGCTTGCAGACCACCGCGCACCACTTCGGCCACGTAGGCCGACTGGAACAGGATCACGCCGATCAGCGCCCGCAGCAGCTTGTCGAAGTTCATGCCTTCAGGCAGGAACAACGGCAGCATCACCGAGGACATGAACAGCACCGTGATCAACGGCACGCCGCGCCAGAATTCGATGAAGGTCACGCAGACCACACGAATCGCCGGCATGTTCGAACGACGGCCCAATGCCAGGACAATACCCAGCGGCAGCGCACCGGCAATACCGACGGTGGCGATCACCAGGGTCAGCATCAGGCCGCCCCACTGACTTGTCGCCACGGCGCTCAGGCCGAACACGCCGCCGTGCAGCAGGCACCAGGCAACAATCGGATACACCACCAGAAAGCTCAGCCCGTACACCGCTTTACGCGGGAAGCGCGAGATGAACAGCGGTGCCACGCCGATAACCGCCAGCCACACGGTCAGGTCCACGCGCCAGCGCAGGTCCACCGGATAGTAGCCGTACATGAACTGGCCGAAGCGCTGCTGGATGAACACCCAGCAGGCGCCCTCCTTCGTGCAGTCGGCCTGGCTGGTGCCGACCCAGTTGGCGTCGATAATCGCCCACCCCAGGATCGGCGGGACCACCAGGTAAATCAGATAGAACGCAAACAAGGTCAGCAGGGTGTTGAGCCAGCTGGAGAACATGTTGGCGCGCATCCACGCCACGACACCGATACTGCGGTTCGGGGGTGGCATGTCAGGTTTGAAAGTATGAGTACTCATGCGCTTTTCCTTACCGCTCGATCAGCGCAATGCGCTTGTTGTACCAGTTCATCAGCAGGGAAATGCTGATACTGATCGCCAGGTACACGCTCATGGTGATGGCAATGACTTCGATCGCCTGCCCGGTCTGGTTCAGCACCGTACCGGCAAACAGCGAGACCATTTCCGGATAACCGATACCGGCCGCCAGCGAGGAGTTTTTCGCCAGGTTCAGGTATTGGCTGGTGAGCGGTGGAATGATCACGCGCAGGGCTTGCGGGATGATCACCTTGCGCAGGGTCGGACCGTTGCGCAAACCCAACGAGTGCGCCGCTTCGGTCTGGCCGTGGCTGACCGACTTGATGCCCGAACGCACGATCTCGGCGATGAACGCCGCGGTGTACACCGTCAAGGCCAAGGTCAGCGCCAGCAGTTCCGGGATCAGCACCCAGCCACCAACGAAGTTGAAGCCCTTGAGCTCCGGCATTTCCCAGTGCAGTGGCGCGCCGAAGATCAATGCGCACAGCGCAGGGATCACCAGGAACAGCGCCAGACCCACCCAGAATTTATGGAACGGTACACCGGTCGCTTCGAAGCGTTTGTTGGCCCAACGGCTCATCAGCACGATGGCGACGATAGCCACGACGACGCTGACTACAAACGGCCAGAAACCGTCGGCCGCCAACGCTGCGGGCATGTTCAGGCCGCGGCTGCTGACGAAGAAGGTGTCGCCGAAGTTATGACTGTTGCGCGGCCCCGGCATGGTCAGGAATACCGCGAAGTACCAGAACAGGATCTGCAGCAGTGGTGGAATGTTACGGAAAACTTCCACATACACCGTCGCCAGCTTGGCAATGATCCAGTTCTTCGACAGCCGTGACACACCAACGATGAACCCGAGGATCGTCGCCAGGATCACGCCGATGAACGTCACCAGCAGTGTGTTGAGCAGGCCGATGACAAACACCCGGGCATAGCTGTCCGATTCGGTGTAGTCGATCAGGTGTTGAGCGATGCCGAACCCGGCACTGCGCTCCAGAAAGCTGAAACCAGAGGTAATGCCCCGGTGCTGAAGGTTGGTCTGAGTGTTATCGAACAGATACCAGCCCATCGAGACCACCGCCACAATGGTGATGATCTGAAATAGCCACGCACGCACTTTTGGATCGCTGAGGCTGAGCCTCTGCTTTGGTGCGCCGATTGAATTTTGCATGAAGTGCCCCGCAAATAATGGAACAGAACATCACCCGGCGGTTGGCCCACCGGGTGATAGAACCATCAGCGCACTGGTGGTGCGTATTGAATGCCGCCGTTGTTCCACAGAGCGTTCAGCCCGCGGTCGATGGCCAGTGGAGTGCTCTTGCCGAGGTTTTTCTCGAACACTTCACCGTAGTTACCCACTTGCTTGACGATCTGGACGACCCAGTCCTTCTTCACTTTCAGGTCTTTGCCGTATTCACCGTCAGCGCCCAGCAGACGAGCAACGTCCGGGTTCTTGGTGGCTTTGGCTTCAGCTTCGACGTTTTTCTGGGTGATACCCATTTCTTCAGCGTTGACCATCGCGAACAGAGTCCACTTGACGATGCTGAACCACTCTTCGTCGCCTTTACGCACGACCGGGCCCAGAGGCTCCTTCGAGATGGTTTCCGGCAGAACGACGTAGTCGGTCGGGGTCGCCAGCTTGCTGCGTTGTGCGTAGAGCTGGGATTTGTCGGAAGTCAGCACGTCGCAACGACCGGATTCCAGCGACTTGGCGCTTTCATCGGAGGTGTCGAAGGTGATCGGGGTGTATTTCAGACCGTTACCGCGGAAGTAATCGGAAACGTTCAGCTCGGTCGTGGTACCGGCTTGAATGCAGATGGTCGCGCCGTCGAGCTCTTTAGCGCTTTTCACGCCCAGCTTGTTGTTCACCAGGAAGCCGATGCCGTCGTAGTAAGTCACGCCGGCAAACACCAGGCCCATGCCCGAATCGCGGGAGCTGGTCCAGGTGGTGTTACGCGACAGCACGTCGATTTCGCCGGACTGCAGCGCGGTGAAGCGCTCTTTGGCGTTCAACTGGCTGAATTTGACCTTGGTCGCGTCGCCGAATACGGCAGCGGCCACAGCGCGGCAGACGTCAGCATCGATGCCGATGATCTTGCCAGTGGAGTCTGGAACCGAGAAGCCCGGCAGACCGTCACTTACACCGCACTGTACGAAACCTTTCTTCTGCACTGCATCCAGGGTTGCACCCGCCTGAGCGAACCCACTGACGCCAAGCACTGCGGCTGCAGTCACGACGGCCAGGGTGGATTTCAACATCTTCATTCAAACCTCCAGTTTTGCTCTTGTTGTGTCGGAGCTTGAGTCCAGTCGCACCCTTATGAGGCGTAGTTGACCCGTGTTGGCTTTTTTTAGGGTCAACCGACGTAGGACCTGCGCTATGAGTCTAGTAGGAGAAAATCCACATCATGGACAACTCACTTCTCACCAATCGGCCGAACGGGCTGTAGCCCTTTCACGTTCGCGAAGCCCGTAGCGGCCACTGGCGAACATCCATCACCGGATTCTTTGCTATCCCGCAGCCAGCAGTACACTGATAGTGTTACCGCAAGGCGCGAGATGGGTTGCACCGATTTCCCATAGCAAAGCCCGTACCAGACCGCTCGCCAAAGCAATTCAGAGACAGGTCAATAGCAAAACTTGTAGCCTTGCGACATCTTCTTAACTGATCAACCAGACGCGCACTCAGATCTCGCACTCATTGAGAGCGCACGCACAAATATGGAGCACCCATGACCGAGCCCTTGATTCTTCAACCCGTCAAGCCCGCAGACGCCTGCGTTATCTGGCTGCACGGCCTGGGCGCCGACCGTTACGACTTCCTGCCGGTGGCCGAAGCGCTGCAGGAAATCCTGCTGACCACGCGCTTTGTTCTTCCGCAGGCACCAACGCGCGCAGTCACTATTAATGGTGGCTACGAGATGCCGAGCTGGTACGACATATTGGCCATGAGCCCGGCGCGCGCAATCAGCCGCGAGCAGCTGGAAGCGTCTGCGCAGAGGGTCTTTGATTTGATCGAAGAGCAGCGCGCTGGCGGAATAGACGCCTCGCGGATTTTTCTGGCCGGTTTTTCCCAAGGTGGCGCCGTGGTGTTGCACACCGCCTTTCTGAAATGGCAGGGGCCGTTGGGTGGCGTACTTGCCCTCTCTACTTATGCACCGACGTTCAGCGATGAACTGGAGCTTTCCGCCAGCCAACAGCGCATTCCCGTGTTGTCTCTGCACGGTCAGTACGATGATGTGGTGCAAAACTCCATGGGCCGGACCGCCTACGAGTATTTAAAGCAGCATGGTGTCACCGTGACATGGCAGGAATACCCAATGGGCCACGAAGTGTTACCCGAGGAAATTCGCGACATTGGCGTCTGGCTCGCCGAGCGCTTGCGTTAACGGTTTATGCGAAAAGCAGCCCATTGATCCATCCCACTACGCCGCGCCCGATTCTTGCATTACACTGGCCGGCGTATATTCCTTAATCAATTGATGAGATGACCGTGCTCAAAGCACTCAAGAAAATGTTCGGTAAAAGCGAGACTGAGCAACTCGCGCCAGTCTCCAGCGCTCCGTCTCACATTCCCAGCCACCGCACCGACGGTAATCAGTCTGGCCGGACCGCAACCGTAGCGGTACCGAAGCACGAGCCGATGCCCACCCCGGCCGTCCAACCCGTTGAGGCTCAAGCCTCTGAACAACCGCTCAGCGAAATTCCGAAACCAGCAAAACCGCGTCGCGAACCGAAGCCGAAAGCGCCGGTGATTCCTTGGAAACTCGAAGACTTCGCCGTCGAACCCCTGGAAGGCAAAACCCGCTTCCACGATTTCAAGCTTGCCCCTGAACTGATGCACGCCATCCAGGACCTGGGCTTCCCGTATTGCACGCCGATCCAGGCCCAGGTGCTGGGCTTCACCCTCGCGGGCAAAGACGCCATCGGTCGCGCCCAGACCGGCACCGGCAAAACCGCTGCATTCCTGATTTCGATCATCACCCAACTGCTGCAAACCCCGCCACCGAAAGAGCGTTACATGGGTGAGCCGCGGGCGCTGATCATTGCACCAACCCGTGAACTCGTGGTGCAGATCGCCAAGGACGCAGCCGACCTGACCAAGTACACCGGCCTCAACGTCATGACGTTTGTGGGCGGTATGGACTTTGACAAGCAGCTCAAGCACCTCGAAGCCCGTCACTGCGACATTCTCGTAGCCACCCCGGGCCGCTTGCTGGATTTCAACCAGCGTGGCGATGTGCATCTGGACATGGTCGAAGTCATGGTCCTGGACGAAGCCGACCGCATGCTCGACATGGGTTTCATCCCACAAGTGCGTCAGATCATTCGCCAGACCCCACCTAAGAACGAGCGTCAGACGCTGCTGTTCTCCGCGACCTTCACCGAAGACGTGATGAACCTGGCCAAGCAATGGACCACCGACCCGTCGATCGTCGAGATCGAGTCGCAGAACGTGGCCAGCGAAAACGTCGAGCAGCACATCTACGCCGTGGCCGGTGCCGACAAATACAAACTGCTCTACAACTTGGTCAACGACAACGGTTGGGAGCGGGTGATGGTGTTTGCCAACCGCAAGGATGAAGTGCGGCGTATCGAAGAACGCCTGGTACGCGATGGCGTCAACGCTGCGCAGCTGTCCGGCGATGTGCCACAGCACAAGCGCATCAAGACCCTGGAAGGTTTCCGCGAAGGCAAGATTCGCGTACTGGTCGCCACCGACGTTGCGGGTCGCGGCATCCACATCGACGGCATCAGCCACGTGATCAACTTCACCCTGCCGGAAGTCCCGGACGATTACGTGCATCGCATCGGTCGGACCGGTCGTGCCGGTGCCGATGGTGTGTCCATCAGCTTTGCCGGCGAAGACGATTCCTACCAGCTACCGTCCATCGAGGCGCTGCTGGGTCGCAAGATCAGCTGTGAAACGCCACCGACGCATCTACTGCGGGCGGTTGAGCGCAAGCGCCCGTAACACGGGCCGCATGGAAAGAGGCGCAGCCGGAAACGGACTGCGCTTTTTTTTCGCCCGGATATTGCGGGAGACAACTAAAAGTCCATAATGGACAAATTAGTTTACTTCCAGCTCCCGGAGCCGACCATGTCCAGTACGCCTTATGTGATCACCCAACCCCAGGCCCGCGAACTGCTGGCGCAGGTCGACGTGCCGCAGATCCTGCGCAAACTGTTTCGTGACCTGGCCGCCGGGCAAGCGGTGCAACCGGCGCAGCAACTGGTGGAATTCCCACAGGGTGCCGGTGACTTCATCAACTACCTGGGAGTGTTGGCCGAAGATGGCGTCTATGGGGTCAAGACTTCGCCTTACATCGTGCGCGAGCAAGGCCCACTGGTCACGGCGTGGACGCTGTTGATGTCGATGCAAACAGGCCAGCCACTGTTGCTCTGCGACGCCGGGGAACTGACCACGGCGCGCACCGCAGCCACGACAGCGGTGGCGGTCGATGCCCTCGCCCCGCTGGAAGCCCGGCGTTTGGCAATCATTGGTAGCGGCAAGGTCGCCCAGGCGCACCTGCATTACGTCAAGGATTTGCGAGACTGGGAAAGCATCAGCCTCTATTCGCCAAGCCTGAGCGAAAAGAATCCCGAGGAACTGGCACAGCTCAAAAACCTCCACCCACGCCTGACTATCGCGGACAGTCGCGAAGCAGCCGTCCACGACGCCGACGTGATCATGCTCTGCACCTCGTCCGCAGGTCCGGTGATCGACCCGTCCAGTTTGAGCAAACCGGCGCTGATCACCTCCATCAGCACCAATGCGCCGCGTGCCCACGAAGTGCCGCCGCAGAGCCTCAATGACATGCAGGTGTTCTGCGACTATCGTCTGACCACCCCGGGCTCGGCGGGCGAAATGCTGCTTGCCGGTGAACAGCATGGTTGGGACAAAAGCGCGATCATCGGCGACCTGCCTGATTTACTCAGCGAAAAGGTGCAGCGCCCCGCCTACGACCGTCATGTGTTCTTCCGCTCGATCGGCCTGGGCCTGGAAGACATCGCGCTGGCCAATGCCCTGTATCGCTTGCAGCCCTAACACCTCGATCCCTGTGGGAGCGGGCTTGCTCGCGAAAGCGGACTGGCAATCAACCTCATTGTTGAATGTGAAATCCCATTCGTGAGCAAGCCCGCTCCCACAAGGGACATCTACAAAATCTGGAAATGCGCACCACAGGAGACGTTCATGAGCCAGGCAGATTTCATCATTATCGGCGGCGGGATTGCCGGCGCTTCCACCGGTTTCTGGTTGTCGCAGCACGCCCGGGTCATCGTGCTCGAACGCGAATCCCATCCGGCCTATCACTCCACGGGACGTTCGGCCGCATTGTTCACCGCCGCCTATGGCACACCGCAGGTCCGGGCGCTGACCCAGGCCAGCCGCGACTTCTTCGACGCCCCTCCGGCCGGTTTCTGCGAACACCCGCTGCTGACCCCGCGCGGCGAAATGACCGTGGATTTCACTGGCGATCCGGCCGAACTGAACAATCAGTACCTGAGCGCCAAAGCCACAGTGCCGGAGATGCAACTGCTCACCGCGGATGAAGCCTGCGCGCGCCTGCCGATTCTGCGTCGGGAAAAAGTCCACGGCGCGATCTACGACCCAACCGCCAGCGACATCGACACCGATGCCCTGCATCAGGGCTATCTGCGCGGCATCCGCCGCAATAAAGGCGAAGTGCATACCGACCATGAAGTCCTCGGCCTGACACGCGATGCCGAAGGTGTATGGCAAGTACAAACCAACGGTCAGACCTTCAGCGCGCCGATTATCCTTAATGCCGCCGGCGCCTGGGCCGACAAAATCGGCGAGCTGGCCGGCGCCAAGCCATTGGGCCTGCAGCCCAAGCGGCGCGCGGCGTTCATCTTCGCCGGCCCTGAGGGTGTAGACATTCACCATTGGCCAATGCTAGTCAGCCTCGACGAATCCTTCTACATGAAGCCCGATGCCGGAATGTTCCTCGGCTCACCGGCCAATGCGGACCCAGTGGAACCCCACGACGTGCAGCCCGAAGAGCTGGACATTGCGATGGGCATCTATCAGATCGAAGAAGCCACCACCCTGACCATCCGCCGCCCGGCCCGAACCTGGGCCGGACTGCGCAGCTTTGTGCACGACGGTGATTTGCTGTCCGGTTTCGATTCGCAGGTGCCTGGGCTGTTCTGGGTCGCGGCACAAGGCGGCTACGGCATTCAGACCTCGCCAGCCATGGGCCAGGCGAGCGCCGCACTGGTACGCGGTGAAGCCTTGCCCGAACAGCTCACCCGCTTCGGTCTAAACGCCGGGATGCTCTCCCCCGCTCGCTTGACCTGATGCTCGGCCTCAGGTGACGTGTCGACACGATTACGGCAAACTTCCAGCGCCCTTTTCTGACGGGGCGCTGATGCTGCCTGGAGCTCCACCTTATGAACGCACCTGAAAAAAAAGACCCGGCCCTGGATAACGCTTCCCTGGACAACTACCGAGCCATCGCCGATGCGATCGCCACGTTGTTCTTCCCCCATGCCGAGGTGGTGCTGCACGACCTGCGCACGCAGAAAGTCGATTACATCGCCAACAACCTGTCCAAGCGAGAAATCGGTGACGACTCGGCGCTGGAGGACATGCTCAGCGACGATGTCAGCGAACGAAATATCGGGCCGTACGAAAAGCTCAATTGGGATGGTCAGAAGATTCGCAGCCTGAGCAGTGTGCTGCGCGACAGCGAAGGTCATCCACTGGCGGTGCTGTGTATCAATCTGAATATTTCGCTGTTCGAGAATGCCAAGGCTGCGCTGGACTTGTTCCTGTCGCCGACCAAAGTCATCCCGCAACCGGATTCACTGTTCCGCGATGACTGGCAGGAGCGGATCAATACCTTCCTCCACGCCTGGCTACGCGAGCGTCAACTGAGCCTGAACCTGCTGACCCGCGACCACAAACGCGAACTGGTGCTGGCCCTGCATGCCGAAGGTGCCTTCAAGGGCAAAAGCGCCTCCAACTATGTGGCCAATGTGCTGAACATGGGACGGGCGACTGTTTACAAGCATTTGAAGGAATTGAAGGGCTGAGCCTTGAGATGTGTGTTGTTTGATCGGGCCTCTTCGCGAGCAAGCCCGCTCCCACAATGAGCCTGTGTTCGCAGGACCAATGTGGGAGCGGGCTTGCTCGCGAAGGCGGTTGATCAGTCGCCGTAGATATCCGACTTGAAATACTTCTCCGAAATCTTCTGGTATTCGCCACTGGCGCGAATGCCGTCGATGGCTGTGTTCAGCTCGGAAACCAATTCGGTATTGCCCTTGCGCACCGCAATCCCGGCACCCTCGCCCACATATTTCGGGTCCTTCAACTCCGGCCCGACAAACGCGTAGCCTTTGCCGCGCGGCATCGTCAGGAAGTCATTGAGGGGGATGGTGTCGGCAAAAATCGCATCGAGGCGACCGGCTGCCAGGTCCATGTAGATCTCTTCGTTGTTGCCGTAACGTTTGACGTTGATGCCCTTCGGTTCGAACACCTCGGTGGCGTAACGGTCGGTGGTGGTTGCGCGCTGCACGCCGACAGTCTTGCCCTTGAGGCTGGCGTACTGGTCATCCACGGTCGCGCCTTCTTTCATCACCAGACGCGAAGACGTGAAGTAATACTTGTGAGTGAAGTCCACCGACTTCTTGCGGTCTTCGTTGATGGTCATGGACGACAGCGCCATGTCGATTTTCTTCACTTTCAGGGAAGGAATCAGACCGTCGAACTCGCCTTCGACCCACACGCACTTGACCTTCATCTGCGCGCACAGGGCATTGCCGATGTCATAGTCGAAACCGACAATTTCGCCTTTGTCGGTTTTGGACGCGAATGGCGGATACGCCGCTTCAATACCAATGCGCAGGGTTTTATCGGCGGCGAAGAGACTGCTGCACGCCAACAGACTCAGAGCCAGACCGGTAATAAGGGGGAATTTCTTCATGTTCGTTCTCTCGCGGGTTGTTGTTGGTTTGGCAAGACAGAAGAAAGAGCTGAAACGGAGGAATACCTTTTTTGTACTTATAATTCCATAATGGACTTTTATGTATTGTCCGTCAATCGGGGCGCATGAAGATGTGCCGGCCGGTGGTCGGGAGGTGAGTCAGTGGGAAATCAAGTGATGCAAATAGCCTCTTCGCGAGCAAGCCCGCTCCCACATTGGATCTCCATACGGCGCAGATCCAATGTGGGAGCGGGCTTGCTTGCGAAGGCGTCAGAACAGCCAACCAAGAAATACCAGGCTGTTTACTGCTTCCAGCGATCCGCCGCCGCATGATCGCTGTCACGCCCTTCCACCCATCGCGGCCCGTCACGGGTGTTTTCTTTCTTCCAGAACGGCGCGCGGGTTTTCAGGTAGTCCATGACGAAAGCGCAGGCATCGAACGCTGCCTGGCGATGGGCGCTGGCAGCGCCGACGAAGACGATCGGTTCGCCCGGTTCCAGGGCGCCGATGCGGTGCAGCACTTCAAGCTTGAGCAGCGGCCAGCGCTGTTCGGCCTCGGTGGCGATCTTGCCGAGGGCTTTTTCGGTCATGCCCGGATAGTGCTCGAGAAACATCCCGGCGACGTCGAGTCCGTCATTGAAGTCGCGCACGTAGCCGACAAAACTCACCACCGCACCGACGCCCACATTGGCGGCATGCATGGCGTTGACTTCAGCACCCGGATCGAACGCCGTGGCCTGCACACGAATGGCCATGGCTCAGCCTCCGGTCACGGTCGGAAAAAACGCCACTTCATCGCCATCGCTCACCGGCTCGTCGAGCTGGCACAGGTCTTCATTGCGGGCGCACATCAGGTTCTGTTCGCTCAGCACCTCGGCACCGTCGCGCCGGGCCAGCAGCGCCCGTACATCGTCGACGGTGGCGAAATCGCCTTCGACCTTCACCGAATCCACACCGAGCGCTTCACGGTAACGGGCAAAAAACCTAACGGTGACGTTCATGGCTGATCCGCCTGGAAGTGACCGCTCTTGCCGCCGAGTTTCTCCAGCAATCGCACGCTTTCGATGGTCATGCCACGGTCAACGGCCTTGCACATGTCATAGATGGTCAGTGCCGCGACGCTGGCCGCGGTCAGCGCTTCCATCTCTACACCGGTCTGCCCGGACAGCTTGCAGCGCGCGACGATGCGCACGGTGTCGTCGCCTTCGGCACTGAGTTCGACCTTGACGCCGGTGAGCATCAACGGATGGCACAGGGGAATCAGATCACTGGTTTTCTTCGCCGCCTGAATGCCCGCGATACGCGCCACGGCGAACACATCACCCTTGGGGTGACCGCCGCTGACGATCATCTGCAGGGTTTCGGGCAGCATGCGCACCAGCGCCTGGGCCGTTGCTTCACGGAACGTCACGGCTTTTTCAGTGACGTCGACCATGTTGGCGCGACCTTGGGAATCGAGATGAGTCAGCACAGGGTTACTCCTTATCAGGAGCCTCGATTGTAAACCTGTGGGTCAAATTTCCGCACGCTAGATTATCCAATCACCACAACCCAATGTGGGAGCGGGCTTGCTCGCGAAAGCGGTCTGACAGTCGCTATTTATGTCGACTGATACACCGCTTTCGCGAGCAAGCCCGCTCCCACAGGGTTATTCGTCGGGCATAAAAAAACCGGGCAGCTGTTGGGCCGCCCGGTTTTGGTGAGGATTACAAATGCGATTCAGCGTATTCAGCCAGAATCGAACGTGGCACCCCTTGCAGGGTGATGTGGACACCGTTGGGGAAATCCTTGAAGCGTTCTGTCAGGTACGTCAGCCCGGAACTGGTCGCGGACAGGTAAGGGGTGTCGATCTGTGCCAGGTTGCCTAGGCACACCACTTTGGAACCGGCGCCGGCGCGGGTGATGATGGTTTTCATCTGGTGCGGCGTGAGGTTCTGGCATTCACGAGCAGAATCCTTCTTCTCTTCTTTGTTTGGCCACTATTTTTCTGGAACTGGCAGACGCCCCAACGGGCCTGCTATGTAACTAAATACTACCGATTAAGGCTTTTTCAAAATACCTCAGAACTAATAAGGTTGAAGGGTGTATCTGCAATAATTTGATTACCTTGAGAAAAATAGCCGCAAGTAGGAGTTTATCGTAGGACCTACTAACCCATTAAACCCGAACCCTCCTACAAGTCGAATTATTGACTAGCAACTACAAGGCGATTAGCTTCGCAAATGAAGTCAAATGACTTCACCACAAACAAACTAAGAGATTCTTATTATGCGCAAAGCAAATCTGCAAACTCGACTTACTGCTCTTTCCAACAACGCTTACAACATTCTAATTACGCCTGCGAAATCGAAATCAAAACTGGTCAATTAATTTCGGCCAATGCCGAGGGGGTCATCACGCTCTCTCGGCATAACTTTCGCGGAGCATGAGAAGATGAACGAGTTCACTGTCAATGAAAACCTAACAATAACCTTAAACGAAGGAATCTTCGGATTATGGAACCTGGAAACAGGTGAACAGTACGAAATATTCGATCGACGCTACCTTGATAGAATTTTCGAACTCAATGAATCGCTTGGCATGCCGTACATTTCGAAGCCCGAGGATGGAATACTTATTGAAGCAGGATTATTACTAATTGGCAAAGAAGCTGAACTGCATCAAAAAAAACAAAAATTAAATGGCCCTTGGGGTTGGGACCTTGTTTCAAAAATATTTCACCTTGGAAGCAAACACAACTTTCCGAGCGACTTGGCAAACACGGAAGAAAATAAAGAGACAGGATATGTGAGCTTTTGCGAAAGCATCGCCGAAAGCGCTCCGAACCTCGATATTGAGCGAGAAGGAGAATTAGTAAAACTCCCTTCTTGGAATAGCAACGCCATTGACTCTTATAGCTTGAAAAAAGCGTTATGGGAGAGGATTACAAGCCGAAATTTCAATGGGGAGCCTGTCCCGCTAGAAACTGTAGCTAACATATTATTTACCACATTCGGAAAAGTCCACGGGGATTCGCATAAAAAAAATCTCGCAGAGCGCGGCATCTTGACCGTTGGTTATCGTAGGTCTTCACCGAGTGCGGGGTGCCTACAAGCGACCGAGGCCTACTTGGTTGCTTTAAATATTAGCAACCTAGAGCGAGGCATCTATCACTATAGGTCCCACCAACATGTATTAACAAAATTGGATAGTGGAATAAAGGCCGACTTATCACAAATTTTATGCCATCAAAGCTTTGCAGTGGATGCAGGCTTTCTAATAGTAATGACCTCGCGCTTTGATAAGCTCTGGTGGAAATACCCACATTCCCGCGCCTACCGAACGGCTTTAATGGATGTTGGACATTTGTCTCAGACATTCAACCTCGTAGCTACAGCTCATAATCTTAACACTTGGCTAACTGGATATTTTATAGACGACCTACTAAACAAACTTATCAAGATTGATGGCTTCAAAGAGCACTCGTTGTTTGTTTTAGCAGGAGGACATGGCCTGCAAGACCCACTTAGTCCCGGAGTCGTAAAACTGTTGAAGACAACAATAACATAAAATAAAAACTGCCCATAGGTACTCACATGCACGATGACACAATGAGAAAAAAAGAGTACTCGGAGCAAACCAGAAAAATGGCTGATCACTGCTTCAAGAACAACGACTTCCAAGAGGCAGCGCGACTATACGAAATCAGTATAAAAAACAATTCAAACAACGCAAAAGCGCTGAACAATTTGGCAGCTTTATCCGAGGAGTTGGGCGAGGAAAAGAAAGCAGAGTATCTCTATAATCTTGCTTGTGACTTACCAGACACCCCTGCAGCGGACAAGCTTAAATTCCATCAAAACTTAGCATCTATTCAAGAAAAAAATGGGAAAATCAATGCAGCACTCTGGACTTACCAATCAGCCATAAAAATAGAGGGCTTCACAGAAGGCACTATTGCCTTTAGCTATCTTGATTTACTTCAATCAGTCCACCTTACTTCATTCGATGCCGCAATATTTGCCAGCCTATCGGTACTTTTCAATACTGAAGGGATAGATAATGACGCGCTAGCCGATGTGTACTTTTCACAGCTCGCACTTAAACTTACTAAGACGAATTATACGAAAGAAGACTACCCCGCACTTGTGCTGGAGATTATCGAATCAGAGCAGGTCGCACTAAAACTTCTGAGCAATAGCCTAATTTCTAACCACATCATAGAAAAAGCCATTATAGCCATTAGAAAAAAACTAATAGCATCCATACTCAACAACAGCTACAACACAACACACCAAGCGTTCCTTGCTGCCTTAAAAAAACAATGTAAGCTAAATGACTTTATCTACCTTGTTGATAAAGAAGAACTGTCAAACATTGAACAATTAAAAGCAAAAATCCCAAAAGAGTCGCGAACAATACAAATTGACGCACGATTAATATTAGAATCCTACTCAGAATCGGACATCACAAAATTATCAAACAGCCCAAACAATTTTGACTGGCAAATCCCTAAGAAGCAAAACAACGAAATTACATCGCTCGCTCTCTTGAAAAGCAAAATACTTATCCAGAATTTTTATGAATCAAATCCATATCCAACGTGGACTTCCAAACCAAAACATTCCCAATCGACACTTGGTGAACTTTTCAAAAAGTTAGGCTTAAAACAAGCACCTCCAAACAACAACATATTAGTCGCGGGATGCGGTACAGGGCGGCATGCAATTCAACTCGCCTTAACTTACCCACACGCAAAAGTTACAGGACTGGATATTAGTCAAACGAGTTTGCAATATGCCAAAAACAAGAGAGACGAATACAAAATACAAAACCTGGAGTTCATCCGCGGCGACCTAAACAACATCCCCTCTTTAAATATGAACTTCAGTCTTATTGAGTGCATTGGAGTATTGCATCACTTGCAAGATGCTTTTAAGGGTTGCCAAGTGATTCTCTCCGCCCTCGAAGATGGTGGTATTGCTAAAATAGGACTGTATAGCACACACGCTCGAACTCCTATAGCAGACTTGGCTAGCCTTGCGTCTGAAAACAACATCCTCTACATGTCAAGAAATTTAGAAAGCATACGGAACCTGGCAATTCAGAACTACAAATACAAAAGAACAAATGAAATAGTTAACTCACGAGACTTCTTCAGCAGAAGTGGGTGTATGGACTTACTTTTCAACCCTCTAGAAAAAACGTTCACAACCCATGACATCCACTCACTCATACGAATCTTAAATTGTGAATTTGCAGGATTTGAAAAAGGAGGACAAAAAAAGTCTCCTGAATTTAGAAAATTTAATGAACATTCGAACATGAATTTTCTTTTTTCCGCTTGGGAATTGTTCGAAAGCTTTAACCCAAACTTTTTCAGCGAAATGTACCTGTTTTGGTTGAAACCCATAAGGAAATAACGATGAAAATACTAGGCATTAATACTGGTCATGACGGCCACGTATGTCTTATTGAAAATGGAAAATTGGTTTTCAGTTATGAAGCGAAAAAAAATAGCGGCAATAGATACGCCCCTCTTTCCCTGAGTGCAGCAATAATTCACGCCGTTCAAAACTTTGAGAATCTGGACGCAATCGCTGTAAGTGGATGGGCTGAAGGTATGGACCCCAGAAATCCCCCAACTGAAGGCGGGTATCTTGGCCTTAACATCGAACAAAACATCTGCAATTTTGGAGGAAAAAATATTGCGTGGATTAACTGCAGCCATGAAATCTCCCACATATTCGCCTCGTACGCACTATCTCCCTATGCGGATAAAAAATCCTGCTATGTTTTACTTTGGGAAGGTTTTATAGGCAATTTTTATAAAATCAGTCCAAACATGACAATTCAACTTTTAGGTAATGTTATGCAAGGACCCGGTCTTCGCTATGCGTTTGCCTATGGCGTAGCCGATCCAACTTTTAATCTAAAAAAAGGTTACTGCAGACTTGGCGACGCAGGAAAAATGATGGCATTGGCTGCCTTTGGATCAGGCGGTGAGCCGGACACGTTCGAGTCAAAAGTTATTGACTACATAATAAACTGCGAATCAGCAATAGACACACTTGACAAACTCGACCTGATGGATAGCGGCTATTACAACATAGGTGTAAACTCTCTGAAGTTTTGCAACTTAGCAAGAAAATTGTCAGATAGACTTTTTAATGAATTCTATGACTTCATTAGTACAAAAGTTACCGAAAAAGCTCCACTCTTAATCGCCGGCGGTTGTGGTTTGAACTGTGAATGGAACAAAAAATGGGAAACCTCTGGATTGTTCGAAGAGGTCTTTATTCCACCTTGCACAAATGATACAGGCGTCGGTATCGGGGCAAGCGCCGTTGCACAAAATTTATTAACTGGTAAAGCCAAACTTGAATGGTCGGTATATTCAGGACAACCTTTTATTTTCAACCAAGGAGAGAAGTCTTCATTTTCACCCAGCCCATTGGTACTTGAACATGTGTGCGAAGCGCTTCTGGCTGGTGAGATTATTTGTTGGGTTCAGGGAAATTGTGAGATAGGACCTAGGGCCCTTGGTAATCGATCAATTATAGCGGCACCATTTTCTGTGAGCACCACAGAAAAATTAAATTCCATAAAAAAAAGAGAACACTATCGCCCAATAGCCCCTATCTGCATAGAAGAAGATGCCCGGCTGTATTTTGAAAACTGTGCTCAAAGTAAATTCATGCTGTCGTTCCATCATGTAATTGACAATCGACTCAAAGCAATCACTCACATTGATGGAACAGCAAGAGTTCAGACGGTCAGCCATCAAGACAACATACCAATGTATAAGCTATTACTGGAATTCAAAAAACAATCGGGAGTCAGTGTTCTTTGCAACACCTCATTAAACCTAAAAGGCAAAGGATTCATCAACACACTTTCAGATCTTGAGTTATTTTGTTCAACCAATCTTATATCTACATTTGTTGTAGATAACGTTATGTACCGAGCCAAGGGGATAGCGCAGTGAATGTTCCTGCGGTGAACGGGTATGGATATCTATGTGGAATACGATTTAGTAGCTCTGTAACACTTTGGGTAGACTTCATTTTAATCTTCACTGTACTTACATTTGGATATGAAGCATCTCCACAAACTTTGGGTTATGCGGCGGCACTATACGGAATACCAACACTTTTCCTGGGGCCGTTAATCGGTACACTAGCAGACCATACTAGCCCTGTAAAATTTTTATTAGTAAGCTTCACCCTTAGACTTATCGTGGCCTGCCTTTTATTTGGAGCGGACTCTGAATCTATTTTCTTAACATTAGTCTGCCTTAAGGGAATATCTAACCTTGGCTCTGGTGCAGCAGAAATAATCCTGACGAGAAAGTTGCTTAAAAATAAAGATCTGGTCAGCAATATTTCACTGATTACGGTAATGGATCAGTTTATTAAAGTCTGCTCACCTTTTGCAGCGGGTGTTATTGCAAGCATGTCAGACAAGACGTACGGCTTTTTGATTTCTGCTTTTTTTTCACTGCTCGGGATATTTTGCGTAATTCTTCTTTCTATAAATAGCCGGCAGACGAAGATACACGAAACTGAGAAACGATCCTTTGGAAGTTTAAAAGCCCTAAAAAGTATTATTAAAAACAGGCCCATCAACACAACTATTCTTTATGTGTGCTTTAATCCAATCTGCCGTACTGGGTTGCTATGATTCGCTACTGAGTCTACACATAAAAAACATAGGTCTTGATGCATACGCATTTGGAGTCATCGTTAGCTCTACCGCACTAGGGGGAATTATTGCGGGCCTGACCTTCAAATTAGTGTACCCTCAAAGAATCTTCTTCTGCTCGACGCTCTCCCTACTGACATTCGGTGTAATGGTAGCAATAGCAGGATTCTTAACTGAACTAGGTAATTTGGCAACTCTAGCAATACTAATACTAGTGTTCTCCATTGCAGGTTATGCATATGGGCTGACATCTTTAGGGTTTGGCATAACCCTTCAGAAATACTGCCCTTTGTCTAATTTAGGAACAGTATCAGCCACCGCACGCAGTTTAATGTTGATATTTATGATCACCGGGCCGATTTTTGGAGCGTGGCTGTCAACATTCGTTTCAATCGGAGGCGTACTCGTTGCCTCTGGTATTAGCGCAATATTTTTCAGTGCGTTATTACATATAAAGTACCGCGATGTTTTTTCTTCAGAGACAATTCGCATTTCCAACGAATAAAATCGCTCCCGAAATAATTCATCCTGAATCTTACTGCCTTGGCTTAGGAGTATGGATACTTGTAAATTTTTTCTGGAAAATGTAGATGAGGAATGCCTGGAGGACGTTAAGCGCAAATTTAATAATAGATAAATACGATAGAAAAAAACCAGGCGACTTTGAAGTCGCCCGGTCTGGGTGGAGTTACAAATGCGATTCAGCGTATTCAGCCAGAATCGACCGTGGCACCCCTTGCAGGGTGATGTGGACACCGTTGGGGAAATCCTTGAAGCGTTCTGTCAGGTACGTCAGCCCGGAACTGGTCGCGGACAGGTAAGGGGTGTCGATCTGTGCCAGGTTGCCCAGGCATACAACTTTGGAACCGGCGCCGGCGCGGGTGATGATGGTTTTCATCTGGTGCGGCGTGAGGTTCTGGCATTCATCGATCAGGATCAGACTCTGCTGGAAGCTGCGGCCCCGGATGTAGTTGAGGGATTTGAACTGCAACGGCACTTTGCTGAGGATGTAGTCGACGCTGCCATGGGTGCTTTCGTCATCCATGTGCAAGGCTTCGAGGTTGTCGGTGATCGCGCCCAGCCAAGGCTCCATTTTTTCCGCTTCGGTACCTGGCAGGAAGCCGATCTCCTGATCCAGACCCTGCACGCTGCGGGTGGCAATGATCCGGCGGTAGCGTTTGCTGACCATGGTCTGCTCGATCGCTGCCGCCAGTGCCAGGATGGTTTTACCGGAACCGGCAGCACCGGTCAGGTTGACCAGGTGGATGTCCGGATCGAGCAAGGCGTACAGCGCCAGGCTCTGATAAATGTCACGCGGTTTCAGGCCCCAGGCTTCTTGGTGCAACAGGGGTTCCTGATGCAGGTCGAGAATCAGCAGCCGGTCTTCCTCGATCTCCTTGATCCAGCCGACAAAACCCTGTTCGTCGATGATGAACTCATTGATATGCACCGCCGGCAGGTTGTCGATCAGCTGCACCTGATGCCAGGTGCGACCGTGGTCCTGACGGGTTTCGACATTCTTCACGCGGTCCCAAAAGGAGCCGTCCATGTTGTGATAACCATTAGGCAGCAGCGAGACGTCGTCGACCAGTTGGTCGGTGCTGTAGTCCTCGGCCGCAATCCCGCAGGCCCGGGCCTTGAGGCGCATGTTGATGTCTTTGGTGACCAGCACCACGGGCAGCTTTGGCTCGCGCGCGTGCAGGTCGATCAACTGGTTGATGATGATGTTGTCGTTCAGATGCTCGGGCAGAATGATGTTCGGTTCGGCACGCTTGCTCATCAAAATTGACAGCAAACCCTTGGGCCCACTTTTGCCACGCTGGATCGGCACACCCAGTTCAACATCTTCAGGACTGGCATCGCCCAGCGTCTTGTCGATCAGGCGAATGGCCTGACGGCATTCCGCGGCCACGCTGTGATGCCCGCTCTTGAGCTTGTCGAGCTCCTCAAGCACGGTCATCGGGATGGCAACGTGGTGTTCTTCGAAGTTAAGCAGGGCGTTTGGATCGTGAATCAATACGTTGGTATCGAGTACATAAAGGATTGGCTGGTTGGAGGAAGAACTACGTCCGTGATCATCCATACTCGGTCACCTTTGTGGGAGCCAGTCGACGCAATACCGTGACAGTGCTGCGCCTCGAAGTGGCCACCGAATTCACCTGTTGGGACTCAAGTGAACTGCATCCATAGCTGGGTCTTGGAAGACGCCACCTGTGTTGCAGGTTTCGGCGGTCTGTCTTCGTAATACTCCAAAACCCATGACAGAAAAAAGTACTTTGACGTTTTTTTGAAGTTTATTTTTCAGAGTGACCAATAGCACTAGGCGGATTGCCATCACCCCGTTAAAGTCGGAAGTCCGCCTGCATCGAAATCTCTTCAGAAATCGCCCCTCCCCCAATGTTTACGGGAATTTGCCGTTTTTCAGCGAAACGCATCCTGACAATCTTCCCAACCGATCCCGCTAGGCGCCGTTTGCGTGACAAGCCAAGGCAGCGCTGTTTTCACGGCATCCTGCTTCACGTTGAAATTGATCACCCCGTGTCGCCACAACAGCATCAGGGTCAACACCCGTTGTGCGCTCTGGTTGCCCTTGAGCTTGCCGGCGCCGTCCTGGGCGTCGATGTCCCACAGTGCCACTTGCAAGCCCTGCGACTGGAAAAAGCTCTGCGCATCGGAGCGACGCTGGCCATCAGGCGGGCGAAACAGCGGCACGTAGTTCTCCGGCAGTTTGCTTTTGACCAGTTCGACGCTGCGTCGCACCGAATCCTGCCAGTCTTGCCAATGGCTGTGGGAGCGGAATTCCCAGCCTTGCACGCCGATGCACTGCGCTGAATAAGTCGCTTGCAGGCCGGCCACCGCACGCTCCGCCAGGCGCGCCTGAATATCCTTGCCGAGGACGAAGAATGTGCTGCTCATGTTCGACTTGCGCAGGTACTCCGTGATCCAGGTGGTGTTGTCCGGTGCGGCATTGGCGGCGCTGTCGAATGTCAGCAGAAACAGCCGGTCGTTCATCTCGTCGCCGTTACGCTCATAGTCACCAAAACGATCGACTTCACTGCTGGCTTGCGGGAATAGCGCCGCTTTGCGCAGTTGCTCGTCCAGGTATCGGGCATGAAACAGTCGGCTCGGTTCGGCCCACTTTATGTAGTAGCTGTCGTCGCTGACCTGAAACTTGTCCGCTTGCTGGCGCAGGGTTTCCATGTCCTCAACCAGGAAACAGAAGGAGGCATCCTGATCGCAGCTTTGCTGGGCGAAGTTGTAGTTGGCCAGCAGGCGTTGCCACATGTGCTGGCGAACGCGGTTGATCGAATCCAGATTGATCGTGCGCAGGCCCAGACGCTGGGCAAGGCTTGCTTCATCCAGGGCCTCGCTGGCCAGCAGAACGCGGGCGAACATCAGGATCTCGGCCCGCGACGCGACGTCGAAAAGGGTCGGGCTGCTGAGTTGTTCCGGCCAGGTGCTGCGATCAAGCGTCGCCTCATCGCCAGGCGCCGCCAGGGCACCGAAGCTCAAGAGCCACGCCGAGAAGAGAAAAACGATACGCAATGGGATGTCTCCATAACAAAACCCGCGCGGCACTATAGCTGATCCACCCCACATTCCCGCAGCAGCGCAGATCTCATGTGGGAGCGGGCTTGCTCGCGAAGGCGATCTATCAGTTGGCATTGTTGGTGACTGACACACCGCCTTCGCGAGCAAGCCCGCTCCCACAGGTTTTGCGGATAGCCACCGATCATCACCTATGAACTCGATAGCTGGAGTCAACTCGCCCAACCCCCTAGAATCGCCCCACGATTAAAGGAGACGACTTCATGCTGATGGTGATTTCCCCCGCCAAGACCCTCGATTACGAAACGCCGCCGGCGACCCAGCGCTTCACCCAGCCGCAATACCTCGACCATTCCCAGGAGCTGATCCTGCAACTGCGCGATCTGACCCCTGCGCAAATCAGCGAGTTGATGCACGTCTCCGACAAGATCGGCGGGCTCAACGCCGCGCGTTTCGGTAGCTGGACCCCAGCCTTCACCCCCGACAATGCTAAACAGGCACTGCTGGCGTTCAAGGGCGATGTGTACACCGGGCTGAATGCCCAAACTTTCAGCGAAGCCGATTTTGATTACGCCCAACGGCACCTGCGTATGTTGTCCGGCCTCTACGGCCTGTTGCGCCCGCTGGACCTGATGATGCCGTATCGACTGGAGATGGGCACGAAACTGGCCAATGCCCGTGGCAAGGACCTGTATGCGTTCTGGGGTACGCGAATCAGCGAATGGCTGAACGAAGCCTTGGCCGATCAAGGCGATGACGTGCTGCTGAACCTGGCCTCCAACGAATACTTCTCGGCAGTCAAACGCAACGCCCTGAACGCGCGCATCATCAATACCGAGTTCAAGGATCTGAAGAACGGCCAATACAAAATCATCAGCTTCTATGCGAAAAAAGCCCGCGGCATGATGAGTCGTTTCGTCATTGAAGAGCGCGTCAACGACCCGGCAACCCTCAAAGAATTTGACGTACAAGGCTATCGCTACAGCGCCGAGCAGTCTAAACCGGACAATCTGGTGTTCCTGCGTGATCACCCGGCAGAGTAAGCATCCGATAGGCGCACGACCTCGAAAAATGGTCGTGCGCCACCATCTGATTGTCTAACAATCCCCCTCTTGTATCGCCACATTATTGACGCCAAAAATCAAGCGCTCGAATTTCTAACTTTAGTTTCACTCGACTTTGGTGTTTTTTTTCAGTAGTGGCACTGAAATTTTTTATCCGTAGTGGCAGATGCCCATCTAATTCGCTGATTACCCTATGTATCAAGGGTGAAACAGCCGTTGCTATCAATATGAAAGCAGTGCCATCTTTTTCAATATTTCAAGAAATTTCAGAATTCGCGATGAGCGGACCGGAACTATGTCCAAATGCGTAGCTCATACCACCGGTAACGATTCTCACAGTGCTTGTACGAGATAACTTACGCAGAGAAGAGATTCACGCAGCGAAGTTGTCACATTAACTTCTGCTGATTAATCCCTGATTTGGGCAACACATGAAGGACGGGAGATAACACATCAATACTATCCCCTATACGGCCAAGGCTGCGCCCCTATAAACGTGCTCTCCTGAGCACCCAACCGCTTGATTTACGGGCTTCTGGCCTGGCATTGAGCGCGCAAGACCTTTGCACGAATGTCTTCTGATTAGAAGATCAGCTGCATAACAGGGCAAGCCATAACAATAAAGCCTAGTTGCGCACATCTTGAGTGAACTTATTTAGACACTCGGAACTTATATGCCTGCACGCGGCATTGTGGCGCCTGTATGGCCGCAGTTGCGAGTGCACTATCACCGCTGAACACCATTAACTCCTGCCATGTAATGGCTTGATTAACACAGAGGTAAATGCGATGCGCATCAGCATATTTGGTTTGGGTTACGTCGGTGCAGTATGTGCCGGTTGCCTGTCTGCACGGGGCCATGACGTCGTTGGCGTCGATGTCGCCAAAGACAAGATCGATATGATCAACGCCGGCAAATCGCCGATCGTTGAACCGGGTCTGGGCGAACTTCTGGCAAAGGGTATTGAGACCGGCCGTCTGCGCGGTACGACCAACTTCGCCGAGGCGATTCGCGACACCGACCTGTCGATGATCTGCGTCGGTACGCCGAGCAAGAAAAACGGCGACCTGGAACTGAACTACATCGAAGCCGTGTGCCGCGAGATCGGTTTTGTCCTGCGTGACAAGGCCACCCGCCACACCATCGTGGTTCGCAGCACCGTCCTGCCAGGCACCGTGGCAAACGTAGTGATCCCGATCCTGGAAGATTGCTCCGGCAAGAAAGCCGGTGTTGATTTCGGCGTCGCCGTGAACCCTGAGTTCCTGCGTGAAAGCACCGCGATCGCCGACTACGACCTGCCACCGATGACCGTCATCGGCGAGTTCGACAAGGCGTCGGGTGACGTTCTGCAATCGCTGTACGAAGAGCTCGACGCTCCGATCATCCGCAAGGACATCGCCGTCGCCGAGATGATCAAGTACACCTGCAACGTGTGGCACGCCACCAAGGTGACCTTCGCCAACGAGATCGGCAACATCGCCAAGGCCGTCGGCGTCGATGGTCGCGAAGTGATGGACGTGGTCTGCCAGGACAAGACACTGAACCTGTCCCAGTACTACATGCGCCCTGGCTTCGCGTTCGGTGGTTCCTGCCTGCCGAAAGACGTCCGCGCCCTGACCTACCGCGCCGGTTCCCTGGACGTGGAAGCACCGCTGCTCAACTCGCTGATGCGCAGTAACGAGTCCCAGGTGCAGAACGCTTTCGACATCGTCTCTGGACACGGCAAACGCAAAGTCGCCCTGCTGGGTCTGAGCTTCAAGGCCGGCACCGACGACCTGCGCGAAAGCCCGCTGGTTGACCTGGCGGAAATGCTGATCGGCAAGGGCTTCGACCTGAGCATCTACGACAGCAACGTCGAATACGCCCGTGTTCACGGCGCGAACAAGGATTACATCGAGTCGAAGATCCCTCACGTCTCGTCCTTGCTCAACGCCGATTTCGACGACGTGATCAACAACTCCGACGTGATCATCCTCGGCAACCGTGACGAGCAATTCCGCGCTCTGGCGCAACAAGCTCCACACGGCAAGCAAGTGATCGACCTGGTCGGCTTCATGTCCCAAGCCACCAGCGTAAGTGGCCGGACTGAAGGCATCTGCTGGTAACAAGCGGCATCGGGAGGGTTTGCGGCGTTTACATTGCCTGCAAACCCTCCCGGCTTTTTCGCCTGCCTTAACCCCATCGGGCCACCCCACAGGCTCGCCCGAGATAGAGACGGATGCAGATTATGCACAGGCTAAAGCACGGCCTACTTCAGGTCGCCGGTTGGCTGTTTTACTTAAGTATTTTGATGGGCATCGCCATGGCGTTGCCTGCGTCCACGTTCGACTCCGAGTCGAAGGACTTCATCCTCCTGATCGGTATCGTCGGTATCTGGCGCTACTCGATGGGTGCCACGCACTTTCTGCGCGGCATGCTGTTTCTGTACGTGGTCTACCCGCACCTGCGGCGCAAAGTGCGCAAGCTGGGCAAAGCGGCAGACCCGTCCCATGTGTTCCTCATGGTCACCAGTTTTCGTATCGACGCGCTGACCACCGCGCAGGTCTACGCCTCGGTAATTCGCGAAGCGATCGACTGCGGCCTGCCGACCACCATGGTCTGCTCCATCGTGGAAATGTCCGATGAGAAGCTGGTGAAAAGCCTGTGGGCCCGGATGAATCCACCTGCTCGCGTCAAGCTCGACTTCGTGCGCATTCCCGGCACCGGCAAACGCGATGGCCTGGCCTACGGTTTCCGCGCCATCTCCCGCCACTTGCCGGACGACCGCGCCGTGGTTGCAGTGATCGATGGCGACACCGTGCTGGCCGAAGGCGTTGTGCTCAAGACCGTGCCGTGGTTCCAGCTGTTCGGCAATGTCGGCGGCCTGACCACCAACGAGTTCTGCGAAGTGCGCGGCGGCTACATCATGAGCGAATGGCACAAACTGCGATTCGCCCAGCGTCACATCAACATGTGCTCGATGGCCCTGTCCAAGCGCGTACTGACCATGACCGGCCGGATGTCGGTATTCCGCGCCACTGTGGTGACCAACCCGGACTTCATCGCCGACGTGGAAAGCGACTCGCTGCAACACTGGCGCCTGGGCCGCTTCAAGTTCCTTACCGGTGATGACAAGTCGAGTTGGTTCAGCTTGATGCGCCTGGGCTACGACACGTTCTACGTGCCGGATGCCGCGATCCACACCGTGGAACACCCGCCGGAAAAAAGCTTCATCAAGGCCAGCCGCAAACTGATGTTCCGCTGGTACGGCAACAACCTGCGCCAGAACTCCCGCGCCCTGGGCCTGGGGATGAAACGCCTTGGCCTGTTCACCTCGGTGGTGCTGTTCGATCAGCGTGTATCGATGTGGACGTCGCTGTTGGGCCTGACGGTCGCGATCATCGCCACCGTCAAGTACGGCACCGCGTTCATCCTGGTTTACCTGCTGTGGATCGGCATTACCCGCTTGATCCTGACCTTGCTGCTGTCCTGCTCCGGTCACCGGATCGGCCCGGCCTACCCGGCGATTCTCTATTACAACCAGATCGTCGGCGCGCTGGTGAAGATCTACGTGTTCTTCCGCCTCGACCAACAGTCCTGGACTCGCCAGCCCACTTCCCTGACCCGTGATCTCGCCAGCTTTCAACGTTGGTTCAACACTTGGTCGTCTCGGACCATGACCTTCTCCGCCGGCAGCATTTTTGTTGCTGTGCTGCTGATGATGGTCTGACCGAACTCGCCTGAATTAACTAGGAAATCGTCCATATGAATACCGCCGTCAACGCCAACGTAGTGCATGAATCAGAAGCCCAGCGCCAACACGCCCGAGTGAAAATCCCGGCCAAGCTGCGTTTCTACGGTCCCGACCGGACTCCGGTAGAAGCTCGTGTGATCGACCTGTCCGCTGGCGGCCTGGCGTTCAACGCCGGTCAGCTGCCACTGAAAGTCGGCGACGTGTACAAGGCTCGCCTGCAATTCGTCATCGATAACCTCGGCCTGGCCATGGACGTGGAGCTGCTGATCCGCTCCTTCGACCGCCAGACCGGTCGTGTCGGTTGCCAGTTCCAGAACCTGGAACAACAAGACATCTCGACCCTGCGCCACCTCATCACTTCTCACCTGGCCGGCGACATCGTCAGCATGGGTGAAGTGCTGGCGACCCTGCAGCGCGACAACTTCACCAAGGCGCGCAAGGTCAAGGATGGCGGCCACGGCATGACCCCGTTCGGGCGTCTGCGTGCGGTGACTTTCAGTCTGGCGATTTTCCTCGTCGGCCTGACCGCATTCGGGTTCATCTTCAAGTCGGTGTACGGCATGTACTTCGTCAGCCACGCCCAGGCCGGACTGGTCAGCGTAGCGGGCATGAACATCACCATGCCGCGCGACGGCACCGTACAGAGCCTGGTGAAAACCGACGGCGTCGCCGCCAAAGGCGCACCGCTGGCAACCTTCAGCACCAGCATGCTCGACGTACTCAAGGGCCATCTTGACGAAGATCAACTGCAACCGGCCAAGGTTGAAGAACTGTTCGGCAAGCAAATGACCGGCACCCTGACTTCGCCGTGCGATTGCACCGTGGCGCAGCAAATGGTTGCCGACGGTCAGTACGCCAGCAAGGGCGACGTGATCTTCCAACTGGTGCCGCGTAACAGCGAAGCCAACGTTGAAGCACGCTTCTCCTATCGTCAGTTCGGCGACGTGCTGCCAGGCAGCACCGTCAGCTTCCAGATTGCCGGTGAAGACAAGCACCGCACCGGCACGATCATCAGCAGCACCAGCCTGAAAAGCGCCGACCTGTCGTCCGACATTCGTGTGCAGATCAAGCCTGACGAACCGCTGGACAGCAAGTTCGCCGGTCGCCCGGTTGAAGTGAACAGCACTCGTGGCCCGAACCTGAACTGGCTGATCGACAAAGCCATGGCCGCTGGAATCTAAGTCGAGGACATGCCTGTGACAATTATCAGTCTCTTGAAAACACCGCAAACCCTGTGGGAGCGGGCTTGCTCGCGAAGGGAACAACGCGGTCTGCCTGATGCACCGCAGCGCCTGCTTCGCGAGCAAGCCCGCTCCCACATGGGTTACGCGTTCTGCTCGCTGGCTTTGGCCGTAAGCCTGGCAGGTTGCGCCGGCCTGCCCGACCAGCGCCTGGCCAACGAAGCCCTAAAGCGCGGCGACACCGCACTGGCGGCGCAGAACTATCAGCAACTGGCAGAACTGGGCTACAGCGAAGCGCAGGTAGGCCTGGCCGATATCCAGGTCGACAGCCGTGACCCAGCGCAGATCAAGCAAGCCGAGGCGACTTACCGCGCCGCGGCCAGCGTCTCGCCGCGGGCTCAGGCTCGCCTGGGTCGCTTGCTGGTGGCCAAACCCGGCTCCACCGAAGCCGAACAACACGAAGCCGAAGGCCTGTTGAAGAAAGCCTCGGCCGCTGGCGAAGGCAATACCCTGATCCCGCTGGCAATGCTGTACCTGCAATACCCCCACAGTTTCCCGAACGTCAACGCGCAGGAGCAGATCAGCCAGTGGCGCTCCGAAGGCAAACCGGAAGCGGGTCTGGCCCAGGTGCTGCTCTATCGCACCCAAGGCACTTACGACCAGCACCTGGACGAAGTGGAGACCATCTGCAAAGCCGCGTTGAACACCACCGACATCTGCTACGTCGAACTGGCCACGGTCTATCAGAAAAAGGCCCAGCCAGAACAACAGGCCGAGCTGATCAAGCAGATGCAAGCCGCTCAGGCTCGCGGCGCGGTTTCCGCTCAGCGCGTGGACAGCGTGGCTCGCGTACTGGGTGATGCGACCCTGGGCACGACCGACGAGAAAACCGCTCAGTCGCTGCTCGAAGGCATCGCCCCCGGCTACCCCGCTGCCTGGGTCAGCCTGGCGCAACTGCTCTACGACTTCCCTGAACTGGGCGACGTCGACACGATGATGAAGTACCTGGACAACGGTCGCGCCGCTGACCAACCCCGCGCCGAATTGTTGCTGGGCAAGCTCTACTACGAAGGAAAAATGGTGCCGGCCGACGCCAAGGCCGCGGAAGAGCACTTTCAGAAAGCTGTCGGCAGGGAAGTCGCCGCCGATTACTACCTCGGCCAGATCTACCGCCGCGGTTATCTGGGCAAGGTCTACTCGCAGAAAGCCCTGGATCACTTGCTCAAAGCGGCGCGTAACGGCCAGAACAGTGCCGACTTCGCCATCGCCCAGCTGTTTTCCCAAGGCAAGGGCACCCGGCCCGACCCGCTCAACGCTTACGTCTTCAGCCAGCTGGCCAAGGCTCAGGACACCCCGCAAGCCACTGAGCTTGCGCAAACACTCGAAGCCCAACTGCCGCCTGCCCAGCTTGCCGAGGCCCAACGCCTGTTGAAACAAGAACAGGCCGTTCGGAGTTCCTTGAGCCAGAACACGCTGGAACTGCATGCCCTGGAAGAAGAAGACGGCGAGGAATCCCTATGAAGTTGAATCCATTCGTTAAGGCCGGTATCGGCCTGTCATTCGCCCTGCTGTGGTCGTGCCCGACCCTGGCGGCCCTGACCGAAAGCAAGAACTACGGCCTTGATGTGAAAGTCACCGCCCAGTCCGAAGACGACACCGACCTCGGTACGCAGAGCGGCGGCGACGTCAACGGCGTCGGCCTCGACCTGCGTCCGTGGATCTATGGCGAGAGCGGCGCGTGGAGCGGCTACGCCATGGGGCAGGCCGTGACGTCCACCGACATCATCGAGACGGACACCCTGCAACAGTCCGACAGCGACGGCACCCAGGCCACCGACAACGGTGATCGCAAGAGCAAGAAAAACTACCTGGCGATGCGCGAGTTCTGGGTTGGCTACAGCGGCCTCACGCCGTACCCCGGCGAGATCCTCAAGCTCGGTCGCCAACGCCTGCGCAACGACGACGGCCAATGGCGCGACACCAACATCGAAGCCCTGAACTGGACCTTCGACACCACCCTGTTGCGCGCCAACGCCGGTGTTGCCGAACGCTTCAGCGAATACCGCACCGACCTCACCGAACTCGCACCGAAGGACAAGGATCGCCTGCACGCTTACGCTGATGCGGCGTACCAGTGGAACCCGGGCAACTGGGTCGGCATTCGTGGTCATCACACCCACGATAACGGCAAGCTCGATTACCCGACCCCGGGTGTTGCCGCCGATTCTCTGGACAAGAAAGAGAACGGCGACATCAGCTGGATCGGCCTCACCGCCGACAGCGATGCCTACAACTGGCGCAACACCAACACCGTCAATTACTGGGGCAGCGTGACCGGCATGAGCGGCGACCGCGACACGGTCAACCCGCTGACCGCCGAGGGCACCGCCCCGGCACAAGCCAAGACCAGTGGCAGTGTTGATGGCTGGGCCACCGACCTGGGCGTGCGTCTGCGCCTCGATCCGCAGTGGCAAGTCGGTGCAGCCTATGCCCGCGCCAGTGCCGATTACGAACAGAACGGCCTGGAAAGCAACCGCTCGAACTACACCGGTACTCGCTCGCGGGTTCACCGTTTCGGCGAAGCCTTCCGCGGCGAAATGAACAACATGCAGACCGCTACTTTGTTCGGTTCGTGGATGCTCAACGACGAATACGACGCCAGCGTGATCTACCACAAATTCTGGCGCGTCGACGGCAACAAGCCGGTCGGCAGCAACGGCATCAACGCTGTCCAGAACGACACCGACGACGTGACCGGCGCAGTGCTCTCCAGCACGTCCCTGCCGCTGGAAGATGGCAACAAAGACCTCGGTCAGGAAATGGACGTGGTCGTCACCAAGTACTTCAAGCAAGGCCTGTTGCCTGCCTCCTTGAGCCAATCGATCGATGAGCCTTCGGCCCTGGTGCGTTTGCGTGGCGGTGTGTTCAAGCCAGGCGATGCCTACGGCAAAGGCGTCGACTCGTACATGCACCGCGCGTTTATCGACGTGATCTGGCGCTTCTGATGCGAACCGCGAAGGGAGTTCCTGACATGAACAGTCCGAAGAGAGGCTCGATCACCTTGCTGGCCGGCGCGATGCTGCTGGCCAGCTCGGCAGCCTTCGCCACTGTGGAGCCGACCGCGCCTGCCCAGAAAGAGCAGCCGGCGACCATTGCCAAGGGATTGCAACAGGCCAAGACCTACACCGTCAGCAGCGCACCGACCGCGCCGCTGGAGCTGGAAAAGCCAAAGCTGCCGGACACCTCTGGCTACACCGCCGAAGCCATCGCCGCGAAAATCGTGCGCACCAAGGCCGGCAAAGTCAGCGTGCGCCGGATGATGCAGGAAAACGCGTTGAAGGACTTTATCGGCGGCGATAACAAGATGGCCGAATGGGTGGTGCGTCAGCACGGCATCCCGCAGGCGATCTTCATCGACGACGGCTACATGAACCTCAAGGACCTGGCCAAGAAGCTGCCCAAGCAGTACTTCAGCGAAACGTCGCCGGGCGTGTATCTGGCGAAGTTGCCGATTGTGGTCGGCAACAAAGGCATTCTGGAAATCGACAAGCAGACCCAGGAATTGCGCCTGTCCCAGGAAGCCGGTTCGTTCCTGGTCAACGACGGCCAGCTGTTTGTGCGTGATACCAAAATCACCGGCTGGCGCGAGAAGGAAAACGGCCCGGCGACGTTCAAGTCGCCGAAAGAATTCCGTCCGTTCCTGCTGTCCTGGGGCGGCACCCAGACCTACATCGCCAATAGCAAGATGGCCAGTTTCGGCTACGCCAACAGTAAGTCCTACGGCGTGAGTATTTCCCAGTACACGCCAAACATGGCCAAGGTGCTCAAGCGCCCTGAACCGACCGGCTGGATCGTCGGCTCCGAGTTCTCGGACATGTGGTACGGCTTCTACTGCTACGAAACCGAGAACTTTGTGGTCAAGGGCAACACCTACAAAGACAACATCGTCTACGGCATCGACCCCCATGACCGTTCCCACGGTCTGATCATTGCCGACAACACGGTGTACGGGACCAAGAAGAAGCACGGGATCATTATTTCCCGTGAGGTCAACAACAGCTTCATCTTCAACAACCGCAGCTACGACAACAAGTTGTCGGGCCTGGTGATCGACCGTAACAGCGTGAACAACCTGATCGCCTACAACGAGATCTACAAGAACCACACCGACGGCATCACCCTCTACGAGAGTGGCGACAATCTGCTGTGGGGCAACAAGGTGATCAGCAACCGCCGCCACGGCATCCGTATTCGTAACAGCGTGAACATCCGCCTCTACGAAAACCTGTCCATGGCCAACGGCCTGACCGGTGTCTACGGCCACATCAAGGACCTGACCGACACCGACCGGGACATCAAGCTCGATCCGTTCGACGCCCAGGTGTCGCTGATCGTGGTTGGCGGCGAACTAGCCGGCAACGGCAGCGGACCGCTGTCCATCGACTCGCCGCTGAGCGTCGAGTTGTATCGCGTGTCCATGCTGGCCCCGACCAAATCCAGCGGCATCAGCTTCAACGGGATTCTCGGCGAACGCCAGGATGAAATTCTCGACCTGCTGGTGCGCCAGCAGAAAGCCGTGCTGATCGACCCTGTCGAACGCCAGACCGAAATGCAGGACTGAGGATAATTTTATGCACCCACACTTGATCAAATTACTCAGCCTGTCGGCCCTGACCGCCGGCATTCTGGCCGCCAGCGCCGGCGCACGCGCCGATGAAGCCAAAGCGCCCAGCTTCAACGCCGAGCCGTGCTGCAACCTGTGCCCGGAAGCCCACGACGCGAAGAACTACACCACGCGCTATCAGCAGAACTTCACCACGCTGGTGCAGGCGCAAGGCGACTGGTTGTTCCGTACGCAGGAAGACTTGCGCACCGAATTCGACACCACACCCGCCGGCTACAAACGCATGAAAGAACTGCACGATGCGTTCAAGAGCAAAGGCATTGAACTGGTCGTGGTTTACCAGCCGACACGTGGGCTGGTGAACCGCAACAAGCTCAACCCGGAAGACAAGGCCAAATTCGATTTCGACAAGGCCTTGAAGAACTACAAGACCATGCTCGGACGTTTCGAGCAGATGGGCTACGTGGTGCCTGACTTGTCGCCGCTGACCAATGAATCGCTGCCCGACACCCTGCCGGCGCACGACTTCTACTTCCGCGGCGACCAACACTGGACGCCTTATGGCGCCCAACGCACGGCGAAAATCGTCGGCGAAAAAATCAAGCAATTGCCTGAGTTTGCTGGCATTCCAAAACGCGAATTCGAGAGCCACAAGTCGGGTCGCATGGGCAAGACCGGAACATTACACAACATGGCCGGTCAACTCTGTGGCACCAGCTACGCGATCCAGTACATGGATCAGTTCACCACCGAGCCGAAAGGTGAAGCAGCTGATGGCGATCTGTTCAGTGACTCCGGCAATCCGGAGATCACCCTGGTCGGCACCAGCCACAGCGGCAAGAACTACAACTTCTCCGGTTTCCTCGAAGAGGCCATCGGCGCAGACATCCTCAACGTGGCGTTCCCCGGCGGTGGCCTGGAAGGTTCGATGCTGCAGTACCTGGGCAGCGAAGAGTTCCAGACCAAGCCGCCGAAGATTCTGATCTGGGAATTCTCGCCGCTCTATCGCCTCGACCAGGAAACCATCTACCGCCAGATGATGGCGCTGCTGGACAACGGTTGCGAAGGAAAGGATGCACAGATGACCGGCAGCACCACGTTGAAACCGGGCAAAAACGAATTGATGGTCAACAGCAAGAACCTGAATCTGCAAAACCGCAGCCACCAGATCGACATCCGCTTCGCCGATCCGTCGGTGAAAACTCTGCAAGCCACCCTCTGGTACATGAACGGTCGCCACGAGGACATCAAGATCGATAAACCGGAAACCTCCGACACCGACGGGCGTTTCGCCTTCGAGTTGCGCACGGACGAAGACTGGGCCTCGCAGAATCTGCTGGCCGTCGAAATCCAGGGCCCTGAAGCAGGTGCCGCGCCACAGAAAGTCGAAGCGAAGATCTGCAAACGCAATGTATTCCCTGGCGCTGGGCAACGTACCGCTCAAGCCGGGCAATGAGGCAACCTCTTATGACATGCATGCAAACCCGAACTTTGAAAAAGTTACTCGCGCCCTCCCTGCTGACACTGGCGATGTTCGCCGGTGCCACCCAGGCCGCCGCGCCCCTGCGTCCACCCCAGGGTTATTTCGCGCCGATTGAAAAAGTCAAAACCGGCGACAAGAGCGAAGGCTGCGATGCAATGCCAACGCCCTATACCGGCTCGCTGCAATTTCGCAGCAAGTACGAAGGCTCCGATAAGGCCCGTTCGACCCTGAACGAGGCATCGGAAAAAGCCTTCCGCGACACCACGGCCGACATCACCAAGATTGAGCGCGGCACCAGCAAGCGCGTGATGCAGTACATGCGTGATGGTCGTCCGGAACAACTGGAATGCACCCTGAATTGGTTGACCGCCTGGGCCAAGGCCGATGCGTTGATGTCCAAGGACTTCAACCACACCGGCAAGTCCATGCGCAAATGGGCGTTGGGCAGCATGGCGTCGTCCTATATCCGCCTGAAGTTTTCCGACTCCCATCCGTTGGCGAACCATCAGCAAGAATCGCAACTGATCGAAGCCTGGTTCAGCAAGATGGCCGATCAGGTGGTCAGCGATTGGGACAACCTGCCGCTGGAAAAAACCAACAACCACTCGTACTGGTCCGCCTGGTCAGTGATGGCAACGTCCATCGCCACCAACCGTCGCGACCTGTTCGACTGGTCCGTGAAGGAATACAAGGTCGGCGTCAATCAGATCGACGCCCAGGGTTTCCTGCCTAACGAACTCAAGCGCCAGCAACGCGCCCTCGCCTATCACAACTATGCCCTGCCGCCGCTGGCGATGATCGCCAGTTTCGCTCAGGTCAACGGTGTGGACTTGCGTCAGGAAAACAACGGCGCACTCAAACGCCTGGGTGATCGAGTGCTCGCCGGGGTTGAAGACCAAGATGACTTCGAAGAAAAGAGCGGCAAGGAACAGGACATGACCGACCTCAAGGTCGACTCGAAATTCGCCTGGCTCGAACCGTTCTGCACGCTCTACACCTGCTCGCCCGATGTGCTTGAGAAAAAGCGCGAGATGCAGCCGTTCAAGACCTTCCGCCTCGGCGGGGACTTGACCAAGGTCTACGACCCGGCCAGCGAGAAAGGCAAAAAAGGTTCCTAGAGCCAAACGCAAACCCTATGGGAGCGAGCTTGCTCGCGATTGCAGTCTGACATTCACCAATGATGTCGACTGACACACCGCTTTCGCGAGCAAGCCCGCTCCCATAGGGTCAGTGCAAGACATGAGTTTTTGTGTGATGTGTCCCCCAGGTTTTTGGTGGGGGGTTTGGGGGGGCTGCGGCCCTTGACTGTTGGTTAAACACGGAGAGATCGGGATGGTATTTTCGTCCAATGTATTCCTGTTTTTATTCTTGCCGATCTTTCTCGGCATGTATTACCTGAGCGGAATACGCTATCGCAACCTGCTGCTGCTGATCGCCAGCTACGTGTTCTATGCCTGGTGGCGTGTGGACTTTCTGGCACTGTTCGCCGCGGTCACGCTGTGGAACTACTGGATCGGCCTGAAAGTCGGTGCAGCAGGCGTTCGGACCAAACCGGCCCAGCGCTGGTTGCTCCTGGGCGTGGGCGTCGACTTGTGCATTCTCGGCTACTTCAAGTACGCCAACTTCGGTGTCGACAGCATCAACGCGATGATGACGTCGGTCGGTCTGTCGCCGTTCATCCTGACCCACGTGCTGTTGCCGATCGGGATCTCGTTCTACATCTTCGAGTCCATCAGCTACATCATCGACGTCTACCGCGGTGATACCCCGGCGACCCGCAACCTGATCGACTTTGCCGCGTTCGTGGCGATCTTCCCGCACTTGATCGCCGGTCCCGTGTTGCGTTTCCGCGACTTGGCCGACCAGTTCAACAACCGCACCCACACCCTCGACAAGTTCTCCGAAGGTGCCACGCGGTTCATGCAGGGTTTCATCAAGAAGGTGTTCATCGCCGACACCCTCGCGGTGGTGGCCGACCATTGCTTCGCCTTGCAGAACCCGACCACGGGCGACGCCTGGCTCGGCGCGCTGGCCTACACCGCGCAGTTGTATTTCGACTTCTCCGGCTACAGCGACATGGCCATCGGCCTGGGCTTGATGATGGGTTTCCGCTTCATGGAAAACTTCAAACAGCCGTACATCAGCCAGTCGATCACCGAGTTCTGGCGTCGCTGGCACATCAGCCTGTCGACCTGGTTGCGTGACTACCTGTACATCACGCTCGGCGGTAACCGCAAAGGCACGCTGATGACCTATCGCAACCTGTTCCTGACCATGCTGCTCGGTGGTCTGTGGCACGGTGCAAACATCACCTACATCATCTGGGGCGCCTGGCACGGCATGTGGCTGGCGATCGAAAAGGCCCTGGGCCTGAACACCTCGCCACGCAGCATCAACCCGATCCGCTGGGCACTGACCTTCCTGCTCGTGGTCATGGGCTGGGTGATCTTCCGTTCAGAGAACCTGCACGTAGCCGGTCGCATGTACGGCGCAATGTTCAGCTTCGGCGAATGGTCGCTGTCGGAACTCAACCAGGCCAACCTCACCGGTCTGCAAGTGGCGACTATGGTGGTGGCGTACGCAACCCTGGCGTTCTTCGGCATCCGTGATTTCTACAGCAACCTGCCACCGGAAAAGACCAAGCCTGCCGTGGACGTCGAGGCCGATGGCCCGGCCACTGCACAGCCAGGAATGATCAAAGCCGTACCGGGCGACAACCCCGCGAGCATTCACGAGCCGGGCTACACCGTCGGCGTTGACGCGCAAGTACAGCCGGCCTACTGGACCGCTGACTGGTCGCGTTACGTGATGCGCGCCCTGGTGCTGCTGCTGTTTATCGCCTCGATTCTCAAACTCTCGGCGCAAAGCTTCTCGCCGTTCCTTTACTTCCAGTTCTGAGGGATCTGAACATGACCCGCTCATTACGCATCTTCTACATCGCCCTGTTCATGGTGACTCTGTTGGCCCTGGGCCTGTGGTCCACGCGCAGCTTCATGGGCTTCAGCACCAACGCCGACGCGACGGTGCTCAACGGCCGCTGGAGCAAAGCCGTGGAAACGCACTACGACGAGGAGTTTCCGATCAAGCGCCTGGGCACCAACCTTTGGGCCGCGCTGGATTTCAAACTGTTCAACGAAGGTCGTCCGGGCGTCGTGCTCGGCCAGGATCAGTGGTTGTACAGCGATGAGGAATTCAATCCGATCGTCAACGAAGAGCTGAACCTGCAAGGCAACTACGCGCTGGTCGAAGGCGTGCGCCAGACCCTGAAAGAGAAAGGCGTGAAACTGGTGATGGCGATCGTGCCGGCCAAGACTCGCCTGTATCCGGAACACCTGGGTGAAGTGAAGCCTTCGAGCATCCACGCCAATCTCTATCAGGATTTCCACTCTCGTGTGGCGGCCACCAAGATCCTCGCTCCCGACCTGCTCGGCCCACTGCAACAGGGCAAGTTGAACGGTCAGCAAGTGTTCCTGCGCACCGACACCCACTGGACTCCGGAAGGCGCGCAAATCGCTGCCGAGACCCTGGCCAAGACCATTGCCGAGAAAACTCCGCTCAGCGGTGAACCGCAACGCTTCGTCACCGAAGCCGCGGAGAAAGTGACCCACAAGGGTGACCTGCGGTTGTTCCTGCCGCTGGACCCGCTGTTCGAAAACCTGATGCCGGCGCAAGAGCCGTTGCAGAAGCGCAACACCGTCGTGGCCCAGGACCAGCCTGCCGCTGATGACGCACTGTTCGCTAACACTGAAGTGCCGGTGGCCCTGATTGGCACCAGCTACAGCGCCAACCCCAACTGGAACTTCGTCGGTGCGCTGAAACAAGCGCTGAACAGCGACGTGGTCAATTACGCCGAAGACGGCCACGGCCCGATTCTGCCGATGCTCAGCTATCTCAAAAGCGATGCTTTCAAGAACAGCCCGCCACAAGTGCTGATCTGGGAGTTTCCTGAACGTTATCTGCCTGTGAACAACGAAATCGGTGACGCCGACCCGCAGTGGGTCGCAGAGCTTAAACAAGCCGGCGTTCGCCAACAAAACGTAGCCGCAAACACTAAATCCGAGACGCCCGACCGGGCGCAAAACTGAAAGAGAGAGGTACTACCATGACTTTCACTACTACTCCTCGCCGTCTCGCCAAGACCCTTGCACTCGTCGCTGGCATGAGCGTTCTGTCCATGCAGGCCTTCGCCGGTGACGCCGCACTCTACGGCCCGACCGCACCGAAAGGTTCAAGCTTCGTGCGTATCTACAACGCCGCCAACGCTGAAGTCAGCGCTACCGTCGGCAGCACCAACCTGAGCGAAGTCGCGCCGCTGTCGAGCAGTGACTTCAGCTTCATGCCCGGCGGCGACTACAGCGCCAAGGTCGGCAGCCAGACCCTGCCGGTGAAACTGGCCGGTGATCACTATTACACCCTGGTCAACAACGCCAGCGGCGCGCCACAACTGATCGAAGAGCCGCCGTTCAAGAACAAGCAGAAATCCCTGGTTCGCGTGCAAAACCTGAGCGACAAGGCCCTGACCCTGAAAACCGCCGACGGCAAGACCGAAGTCGTCCCGAACGTTGCGGCCAAGGGCCGTGGCGAGCGTGAAATCAACCCGGTCAAAGTCAGCCTGGCACTATACGAAGGCGACAAGAAAGTCGGCGACGTTAAACCGGTTGCCCTGGAGCGTGGTGAAGCCGCCGTGCTGTACGTCACCGGCACCGGCAGCAGCCTGTCGCCAGTCTGGGTAAAACGCCCGGTTTCGACGCGCTAATACATTTGCCCGGTTGACCCATTCCTGTGGGAGCCGGGCTTGCTCGCGAATACGGTTTCACATTCAACGATGATGTTGGCTGACCCACCGCTTTCGCGAGCAAGCCCGCTCCCACAAGGGACCGAGGCGTCAACCCGGACACGGAATAAGAAAAAGAGTGAAACGACAGAACGCAGTAGCTCTAACCCATACGATTTTCAAGGAGTAACAACATGATTCCGGTGATCTTGTCAGGTGGTAGCGGCTCACGTCTTTGGCCGCTTTCGCGCAAACAGTTCCCTAAGCAATTCCTCGCCCTGACCGGCGAACACACGCTGTTCCAGCAAACCCTGGAACGCCTGGTGTTCGAAGGTATGGACACCCCGATCGTGGTCTGCAACAAGGACCACCGCTTCATCGTCAACGAGCAACTGGCCGCCCGTAACCTGGACGTGCAACGCATCCTGATGGAACCCTTCGGCCGCAACACCGCTCCGGCAGTGGCCCTGACGGCGATGATGCTGGTCAATGAAGGTCGCGACGAGTTGATGCTGGTACTGCCGGCCGACCACGTGCTGGAAGACCAGAAAGCCCTGCAACGCGCCCTGGCCCTGGCCACCGTCGCTGCCGAAAACGGCGAAATGGTGCTGTTCGGCGTACCGGCCACCAAACCGGAAACCGGCTACGGCTACATCAAGTCTACCAATGACTCGCTGCTGCCCGAAGGCGTCAGCCGTGTTGCGCACTTCGTTGAAAAACCTGACGTGAAACGCGCCACCGAGTTCGTCCAGTCCGGCGGTTACTTCTGGAACAGCGGCATGTTCCTGTTCCGCGCCAGCCGCTTCCTCGAAGAGCTGAAAAAGCACGATCCGGACATCTACGACACCTGCGTACTGGCCCTGGAACGCAGCGAGCAGGATGCCGACACCGTCGACATCGACCCCGCCACCTTCGCCTGCTGCCCGGACAATTCCATCGACTACGCCGTGATGGAAAAAACCCAGCGCGCCTGCGTCGTGCCGCTGACTGCCGGCTGGAGCGATGTCGGTTGCTGGTCGTCGTTGTGGGAAGTGAATGAAAAAGATGCCAATGGCAACGTCACCAAAGGCGATGTGGTCATTCAGGACAGCAAGAACTGCATGATCCACGGCAACGGCAAACTGGTGTCGGTGATCGGCCTGGAAAACATCGTGGTCGTCGAAACCAAGGACGCCATGATGATCGCCCACAAGGACAAGGTCCAAGGCGTGAAACAGATGGTCAACACCCTCAACGAGCAAGGCCGCAGCGAAACCCAGAACCACTGCGAAGTCTATCGTCCGTGGGGCTCCTACGACTCGGTGGACATGGGCGGCCGCTTCCAGGTCAAGCGCATCTCGGTCAAGCCGGGCGCGTGCCTGTCCTTGCAAATGCACCACCACCGCGCCGAACACTGGATCGTGGTCAGCGGCACTGCCGAAGTGACCTGCGACGAAAACGTGTTCCTGCTCACTGAAAACCAGTCGACCTACATCCCGATCGCTTCGGTCCACCGTCTGCGCAACCCGGGCAAGATTTCACTCGAGATCATCGAAGTGCAATCGGGCAGCTACCTGGGTGAAGACGATATCGAGCGGTTCGAAGATATCTATGGTCGTTCAAACCCGATCGAGCGTGGCGTGTCGGTGAAAACCATCGCGCAGTAAGCGATCTGTAAAACATAAAAGCCCCCGCCCGGTCCGCTGCGTTCCCTATCCGCAGCGGGCCGGGTGGGGGCTTTTTTTGGTCTGGGTTTTTTGTTGCCTCGCAGGGCTTCTTCGCGAGCAAGCCCGCTCCCACATTGGATCTTCGGTGAACATGGAATGTGTGCACTAAAGTGATCAACGGTGGGAGCGGGCTTGCTCGCGAAGAGACCGGATAACCCACTACTGAAATCAGCCCATCGCCAATCGCCCCCAGCCTTAGGTAGGATGACCCTCTCTACTCCCGAGGTTGCGCGTCATGTTCATCGGCGTCCTGCTGATCATCACCTGGTTGATCCTGTTGCTGCGCTATCCGGCCAAGGCCTTGCCCGTTTCCATGGCCGCCGCCGTGGCGCTGGGCGTGGTAGCCACCTGGGTGATCTGGGCGGACCACCGCGAGGTCAAGCAACTGGCGCGCCTTGAGTTGCGCATCACCTACGCCCCCCAGCACTGCCCGGCGGATCGCCCGTTGCAACTGACCATGAACAACGGCAACGATGTACCGCTGACCGAATTACGCTGGCGTGTCGCGGCTTACGCACCCGGCGATACGGTCAACCTGGCCGACAATCAATACGCCGCCCCCCGCTATCGCGGCCCCGGTGAATTGCAGGCCGGCGCCAATTGGGAAGACTGTTTACCGCTGCCGCCCCTGCGCCCCGGCTACCGCCCGCAAACCCTGGAGTTTCGCGCCGAGCGTTTGCAGGGTAGTTTCTCCGACTGATCCGTTCTTCTCTTTCTGCACAAGGACCGCGCCATGCCCGTTGCGTTGATTACCGGTTGTTCCAGCGGCATTGGCCGCGCCTTGGCCGATGCCTTCAAAGGCGCCGGTTACGAAGTCTGGGCCAGCGCCCGCAAGGCTGAAGACGTCGCCGCCTTGAGCGCCGCCGGTTTCACCGCCGTGCAACTGGACGTCAACGACGGCGCGGCACTTGAGCAACTGGCCGAACGGATCAACCAGCAGCACGGCGGCCTCGACGTGCTGATCAACAACGCCGGTTACGGCGCCATGGGACCGTTGCTCGATGGCGGTGTGCAAGCGATGCAGCGCCAGTTTGAAACCAATGTATTTGCCGTCGTTGGCGTGACGCGCGCGCTGTTTCCGGTGCTGCGCCGGGCCAAAGGGTTGGTGGTGAACATTGGCAGCGTGTCAGGGGTTCTGGTCACACCGTTCGCCGGCGCCTACTGCGCCTCGAAAGCCGCCGTGCATGCCTTGAGCGATGCCTTGCGCATGGAACTGGCGCCGTTCGGCGTGCGGGTCATGGAAGTTCAGCCGGGGGCCATTGCCTCCAGTTTTGCCAAAAATGCCGGCCATGAGGCCGAACAACTGATCAACGAGCAATCCCCCTGGTGGCCGCTGCGCGACGGAATTCGTGCACGGGCCAAAGCATCACAGGACAACCCGACCCCGGCCAGTGAGTTCGCCGCCGGATTGCTCAAGGCTGCACAGCAAAGCAAACCGCCGCGATTGATTCGCCTGGGCAATGGCAGCCGGGCGTTGCCGTTGCTGGCGGGATTGTTGCCCAAAGGGATGCTGGAATCGGGGTTGATGAAGCGGTTCGGATTGCGCGGGCAGCTTTAGATTGCGGTGACCCCTTCGCGAGCAAGCCCGCTCCCACATTCGATCTTTGTTGAACACAGCATTTGTGCACGACACCGAACAATGTGGGAGCGGGCTTGCTCGCGAATGCAGACGACTCGGTCTAGCGGTTATTGTATGCACCGCTGCCACAGGGCAATAGCAACAATCTAAAACACTCAATCAACAAACCACTCTCGCCAAGTAACAACCCGCCCTATAACTTGCCTGTTAACCCATCAACCAATGGGTTAGAACCCTCTAACAACTCAAAAAAACAAATTAGACAAAGGCAATAATATGGACATTATTACTCACAACCAATTTACCTTTTTTATCCCCGAAGAACGTGATCCGAATTTCGGCGACGAAGGTGTTATCACTCTGTTCAGACTTGAACATGACCTTGATCTCGACCGGCATGTGAAGGGAATCAAGGTGCTGGCAGACGATAAAATCCTGGTCAGCGCATGGCTCGCACGCAATCTGAAAGGGTTTTATGGCCTGGCACGTTTCAATCCCGATGGCAGCGTAGACACCTCCTTCGCCGACAACGGCCTGGTACTCGGCAACTTCGCCGATGGCTACGACTCGGCTGGCGGCAGGCTGGCCGTCCAGGCAGACGGGCATATCCTGATGCTGGGCTGGTCGCGAGAAGCAGACGTCTACAGCCCAAAACGCCTGGTGATCGCTCGCTTCGAGCAGGACGGTGGCGTTGACCAGAGCTTCGGCCAACAGGGTTGCGTGATTATCGACAACAGTGCCCTCGGCGAACTGGACAGCGATTCCAGCACACTGCAAATACTGGAAGACGGGAGGATCCTGATCGGCGCTACTTACTTTAACGGGGAGACTTCCACCGGAGTGGTCATGCGCATCGACAGTCGTGGCGATCTGGATAGAAGTTTCAACAAAACAGGCCGAATCGAAATAAAACATGCTGGGTTCACTGACACTTCAGTCAATACATTGTTAGCGCAAGGCGAGACTATTCTCGTTGCCGGAAGCGCCCGATATGCAACTTCAGAAACACAGGGCTATGTCGCACATTATTCTGTCACAGGCGAACTTGATAGCAACTTTGGCAGTCAGGAAACACCAGGTTTCTCGACCCTGAAAATACCGACTGGCACGGTGATTTTTCATGACCTGATCGATGCCGGCGAAGGTAAGGTCGTCGGCATTGGCCAAGCCAGTACCGCTTACAGAAACTGGGGGCTGTTGCTGGGGATGGACGCTTCCGGTAACCCGCATCCGGCGTTCAATGGTGGTCGGCCCGTGTTGACGTTGTTCGATCCCGAACATGGCAACGAATGGGTCTGCGGCCACCAGCAAGCCGATGGAAAAATCATCACCGCCGGTGGTTCACAGCGTCTCTACACCGCCCGCTATCAGGCCAACGGTTTGATAGACCGAAGCTTCGGCCAACACGGCAGCATCAAGGAAGACACGCAACTGGTGACCATTCCGGCTCAACTACAGATGCAAGCCAACGGGCGCATTCTGCTGGCGGGCAATACGCTGGGGTTAGGTGGGGCGCTCGGCCATATTTATGGCTACCTGGGCTGATCCGCGAGCAGGAGATCCTGTTTTTTCAAAAGGACTTTGAAATGACAACACTACTCAACATCAAAATGGACAACTTTATTAACGGTATCCAGAAAGGTGTGCCGGTGACACTCGGCTTCACGCTTGAGACCGATGGCGCCCCACCTCCTGTAGGGTCGAGTCTACAGTTCCGGGGATCATCGGAGGTGACCGTGCTGCACGCCTCCATGCCGGTCAATGGCGCCGAAATGATCAAACACGAACAACTGCGTTTCGGCATCATAGCGATTACTGATACGCAAACGCAGGGGTGGAATTCCAAACGTACGGTGACATTGAAGTCCGATAAAAACCTGCCCGGATCGTCTATCGCCGAGCTGTGTGGGATTGTCTATTGCCAGCCCACCTATCAGGAAGAAATCTATTGTTCAGTCTTGGCGAGGCGTATTGAAGAGCAGGAAATTCAAGCCTTTCAGACGTTCAAAGGGGCATGGCAAGACCAAGTCACCCAAGGCTGGATCTACAGTTATGACGTGATCCTGAGCGCTATTGGCAGTTCGTTTGCCCAGTGGAAATTATCAAGCGCCGACTTGCCGTTGGGCACGAAAATTCATGTTGATCACTGGCTGAATGTGGCGCATGACGGCACCGAAGGAGTGATCGAGCTTCACACTCCGGCCGATGACCAGTACCTGCTGGAACCGGGCAAGGATTTGACGGTGTCCATCCAGATTCTCTATCCGTTGTCATCGGGACAGGATCCTGCGTTGCGTAGCCTGCCTAATCTCGTGGCGTACCCACGCTGAGGGAAAACACCTCTATCCACTGTGATAGAGGTGTCTATGGGGCTGCCGGGTTACTTGCCGATCAGAGGGTTTACCACGACGGTACACGTAATCCCCGCCGCCAATAGCACCCCGTCCGGCACCTCATCGATATGAATCCGCACCGGCACCCGCTGTGCCAACCGCACCCAGTTAAACGTCGGATTCACGTCGGCAATCAGCTCGCGACTCTCCGGGTTATCACGGTCGTAGATCCCGCGAGAGATGCTTTCCACATGCCCTTTGAGCACTTCCCCGCTCATCAATTGCATGTCGGCTTTATCGCCGACGCGCACGTGAGGCAGTTTGGTTTCTTCGAAGAAGCCGTAGACCCAGAACGAGTTCATGTCGACCACGGCCATTTTCGCTTCGCCGATGCGCGCGTAATCGCCGCGATGGACGTTGAGGTTGGTCACGTAACCATCCACCGCTGCGCGGACTTCGGTGCGTTTGAGGTTCAGTTCGGCGGCTTCCAGCTGCGCCTGGGCGTGCTGGTAATCGGCCAGGGCCGAGTCGGCGATGTTGCTGGCGTCGTCGCGGTTTTCCCTGGAGATCACCAGGTTGTCCATGTCGGCGCGGCGATGGGCGTTAACCTTGCGCATCTCCCACGTCGACTTGCGCGAAGCCACCAGCGATTGCGCTTGTTTGACCGCGATGCGGTAGTGCTCGGGGTCGATGCGCATCAACAGGTCGCCCTTTTTCACCAATTGGTTGTCGCGCACCGGTACGTCCACCACCTCCCCGGTGACGTCGGCGGCGACGTTGATGATGTCGGCGCGCACCCGGCCATCACGGGTCCATGGCGTGTCCATGTAATGCACCCAAAGGGTCCGGCCGATCCCTATCGCAAGGGCCAGCACCAGCAGGGTGGCGAGCAGGCTGAAAAGCTTTTTCATCAGGGCCTTCTTCAGAGATAGAGAGTCAACGGTAAACAGTCAGCGCCAGCGCGCCGAACAGACAGGTAAACAGGCTCAGGCGCAACAGCGCCGGGTGCCAGAAGAAGCGGTACAGGTCGAACCCGGAAAGGAACCGATCAAGCGCCCAGGCCAGGGCCGCCGCGATGAAAAACATCAGGGTCATGGTCGGCATGTACACGCCGTGGAAGGCGATTTCACGAGGCATGTTCAAGTCCTTGGGGCTTGGCTGCGGAGTACGTCGCGAGCGGTGATTGCGGGTCTAGCAACGAAGTGCGGATGAAGTGCAAATAGCTCTTCACCCGGCGCAACGCCGAGGTGTCGAAGTGCGGAGCGAAGGGTTCGTCGCTGGCTTGCACGCGGCTGATGGCGTGGTCGACGGCGATCAATCCACGCTCCAGATTGCTCTGGCTCGGTTGCAGAAACAGCCGCACCAGCGAGCGCCCCATCACGCGGATTGCCTGGCGCCACGGCTGGGATTCGGCATAGGCCGGATGCACCGGCAGGGTCGCCTGCTCCTTGCGCAACTCGATGATCGCGTGACCGACCTCCAGCACCACGAACATCCAGCGCAACAAGTCCCGCTGTACGTTCGGCTGGCCCGCCGCGAGACCGTAGGCCTGGTGCAGCAAGTCCCGCGTGCTGCTTTCAAAACTCGACGCCAGGCCCTTGAGTTTGCCGCTGATGGCGTACACCACTTGCCCGCGCAAGTCCTGCTCCAGTCGCCGCCACAGCCAGCGACTGTTGGGCGGCAGGATGATCGCCCCGGCTGCCGCGCACACCAGCATGCCGAGCACCATGGCGATGTAGTCATTGATGAAGGCGTAAGGGTTGTAGACCGTGAGGTTGTCCGGCACCGATCCGGTGCTGAAAAAGATCAGCAAACCGAGGCCGACACCGGCGTATTGCGGTCGCGACGTGAGGAACGAACCGAGCACGATCACCGGCGCGAGCATCACGCAGAGCAACGGAAAACCGTCGATCCAGGGGAAGATGAAAAACATCTCGAAGAAGCCGATCAACGCGCCGAGCAAGGTGCCGCAGGCCATCTGAAAAGCCATGCGTTTCGGGTTCGGCGTGGCGGCAGACAAACCGACCGTGGCGGCGGCAATCAGGGTCATCGTCGCCCCGCTTGGCCACGCCGTGGCCACCCAATAGCTGCCCAGCACAATCAGAATAAAGGCTGCGCGAATTCCCGAGGCTGCTGACGCAAGCCAGTTGGTTTGCGGGGTGAAGGGTTCATCCCAGCGCTCCCGTTCGTGACTGTGATCGGCCAGGGAGGCGTGGGTCTGTGCGTAACTGTGCAAGTCATCGACGAAGCGATAGAGCAGCTCGTACGCAGTGTGAAAATCCAGCAACTCGGCATCACTCGGAGCGGTCTCTTGAAAGATCGTCCGCAAGCTGCGCACGCGGGTCGGCAAGCCTTCTTTGTAGGCGGTCAACTCGATGACCAGGCGCGCCGCGTCCAAGTGAGTCAGGGCCCGACCACTGAAGCCGTCGAGCAATTCGGCGAGGTCCTGCAAACCCGGTTTGATCGCTGCCACCACGTGGTCGGCGCCGCTGCTGCGCAAGCGTTCAAGCAACTGGTGCAAGGCGTTGAAGCGCGTGGTGATGCCCATGAATTCGCTGTTCAAGCGACTGAGCCGACCGTTGCGCCGGCGCATGTGCGGGTCTTCGAAAACGGTCACGCTGCGCAACCCTTCCAGGCCCACCGCCTCAGCGATGAAACGCACGTTGCCGGCTTCGAACGCCTCGCGCTGACTGCGGCCGCGCAAGCCATCGGTGACGAACAAAGCGAAGACGCCGAAGCGCTGATACAAGGCGTTGCGCATGGCGGCGCTGGCGGTTTGCGGCAGGATCGCGGCGCTGACCAGGGTCGAGCAGAGAATGCCGAGGGAGATTTCCAGCACCCGCCAGACCGCCGCCATGAACGCGCCGTCCGGGTGCGCCAGTGCAGGCAGGCCGACCATCGCGGCGGTGTACCCGGCGAGCACGAAACCATAGGCGCGAAAGTTGCGATACCGCGCTGCGCCGGCCGAGCAGAGGCCGACCCAGATCGCCAGCGAGCCGAGGAACAATTCGGTGTTCTGCGCGAACAAGGCAATGAGCGCGACCATCACCGCCGACCCGGCCAACGTGCCGAGGAAGCGATAAAAACTCTTGGCCAACACCTGACCGCTTTGCGGTTGCATGACGATGAACACAGTGATCATCGCCGTGCGCGGCTGTGGCAACTCCAGGCGCATGGCCAGCCACAGAGTCAGGAACGCAGCAAACAACACCTTGAAAATGTAGACCCAGGTCACGCCGTCGCTGCGCGCCCAGTCGAAGAAACCCCGGCGCCATTCAAGGGAATACAGCCAGCGCAAAGGTGCGGGCAAGGGAGTCATGAAATCCTGCTCAGTGGTCGGAAGTTGTGCGGCGGGAACTCGATCCCTGTGGGAGCGGGCTTGCTCGCGAAGAGGGAGTGCCAGCCAATGCTGATGTTGCCGGACACACCGCTTTCGCGAGCAAGCCCGCTCCCACAGGTTTTGTGTTCAATTCGATAGGCTCTTAAGAAGAGTCGGCGTTTTCGGCACAGCGGTCTGGCTGTCTTTCGGCACGTCGCTGCCGGCGCCCAATCCGCCACCCAACGCGGTCACCAATTCGGCGTGAGCACTCAGGCGTGCTGCCTGAACCTGTTGCTGGACTTGTTGCTGCTTGAACAGCAACGTCTGGGCGTTGAGCACGTTGAGGTAATCGGTGAGCCCGCGCTGATAGGCGATCATCGCGATGTCGTAGGTCTTCTGCGCGGTGGCCACCGACTCGGCGGCGAAGGCCTGCTGCTTGTCCATGGATTCGCGGCGGATCAACTGGTCGGAGATGCTCTTCAGTGCGTTGACCAGCGTCTGGTTGTACCGGGCCACGGCGATGTCGTAACCGGCAGACGCCTCGCCCAGTTCCGCACGTAAACGGCCGCCGTCGAAGATCGGCAACGAGATCGCCGGGCCAACGCTGTAGTTGAGCTTCTTGCCGGTCAAAAACTCCAGCGCCCCGCCGCCGGTGGCCATGTAGCCGAGGCTGCCCACCAGATCGACGTTGGGATAGAAACCGGCATGGGCAACATCAATGCCCCGCGCCTGCGCCGCCACTTGCCAGCGGCTGGCGACCACATCCGGACGCTGACCGAGCAATTGTGCAGGCAACGACGACGGTAATTTCAGCGCCGTGCCCAACGACAACGTCGGCCGTTGCAACTGCGCGCCCTCCCCCGGTCCAAAGCCTGCCAGGGCCGCAAGCTGGTTGCGGCTCAGGGCGATTTCTTCGTCCTGGGCATCGAGCTGCCGATGGGTTTCCGGCAGCGGCGTTTCGGCCTGACTGACTTCGAAATGCGTGCCGATGCCACCGTCCAGGCGCTTTTGCGCCAGGTCGAGGATTTGCTGTTGCTGCTTCAGCGTCGCGGCGACGATGTCCCGTTGCGCGTAATGCAGCGAGAGCTCGATGTAGGCGCGCACGATGTTGTTCTGCAATTCCAGTTGAGCCAGCCGCGCTTCGGCGGCGCTCATATGGGCCAGGTCCACCGCGCGCTCGGTCGCGTTACTTTCGCGACCCCAGAGGTCGAGGGCATAACTGAAGCCCAGCGCGGCGTTGTTGTCCCATGTGGTGCTGTTGGCCAGATCGCCCGGGCCGTAAAACTGATCGGTCGGCCAGTTGTGGCGTTTGAGGGTGGATTCGCCATTGATCTGTAGCGATTCGGCGGATTCGGCGATGCCGGCCACGGACCTGGCCTGACGCACCCGGGCAGCGGCCATGGCCAGGGTCGGGCTGCCTTGCACGGCGAGGTCGATCCAGCGGTTCAGTTGCGGGTCGCCATAGGCTTTCCACCATTGCGCGGTGGGCCAGTGAGCGTCCTGGGCGGCGCTCTGGATGGCTTCGTCGGTGGCCAGAGAATTGGCCTCCAGCGCCTTGCCCTGCGGGACAATACCTCCGGTTCCGATGCAGCCGCTGATTGCCAGGGATAGAGCCAAAACACTGAGCGTCTGAAGCGCTCTGTTGATGCGACGCGGCACTGCTGCGATTTCCTGAAATGGGAGAGGTACGGCAAACCTGTGGGAGCGGGTTTACTCGAGAAAGCGGTCTGTCGGCCATCTTCAATGTTGAATGTTATGGCCCTTTCGCGAACAAGCCCGCTCCCACAAGAGCGCAATTCTATGGGTCGACTGGAATGGCGATAAGCTGGGATTCTTGTGAATCTTTGTTACCGTTAGAGCGATAATCCGTTAGTCGGGGTCTCAGCCCCTGAAACTTCGTGTCACAATTTGCCATCGAACCCGAGAGCACCCCATGGACACTTTGCAAAACATGCGCGCCTTCAGTTACGTGGCCGAGGCCGGCAGCTTCACCGCCGCCGCCGTGCAACTCGACACGACCACGGCCAACGTCTCGCGCGCGGTCTCCAACCTGGAAGCCCACCTGCAAACCCGCCTGCTCAACCGCACCACTCGTCGCATCGCCCTGACCGAAGCGGGCAAGCGCTACCTGTTGCGCTGCGAGCAGATCCTGGCGTACGTCGAAGAAGCCGAAGCCGAGGCCAGCGACGCCCACGCGCGCCCGGCCGGGCAGCTTAAGGTGCACACCATGACCGGCATCGGTCAGCACTTCGTGATCGACGCCATCGCCCGCTATCGCAAGACCCACCCCGACGTAACCTTCGACCTGACCATGGCCAATCGCGTCCCGGACCTGCTCGACGAGGGCTACGACGTGTCCATCGTGCTGGCCAGCGAACTGCCGGACTCGGGCTTTGTGTCCCAGCGCCTGGGCATCACCTACAGCATCGTTTGCGCCTCCCCGGCCTATGTAAAAGCCAACGGTTGTGCGCATAAACCCAGCGATTTGCTCAACCACGCCTGTCTGCGCCTGGTGAGCCCGGTGATCCCGCTGGAGAAATGGACATTCGACGGCCCTGAAGGCCAGGAAATGGTCACCATCAACAGCTCACCGTTCCTGGTGAACTCCGCCGATGCGATGAAAACCGCGATCACCAGTGGTATGGGGGTCGGGGTGCTGCCGGTGTATGCGGCGATTGAAGGGTTGCGCAACGGCACGTTGGTGCGGGTGATGCCGAACTACCGGTCGCAGGAACTGAATCTGTACGCCATCTACCCGTCGCGGCAGTACCTGGATGCGAAGATCAAGACGTGGGTCGAGTATTTGCGCGGGTCGTTGCCGGAGATATTGGCGGCGCATCAGGCGGAATTGGCGGCGTATGAACTGAGCGGGAGCATGAGCGGGGTTCGGGTGGCGAATTGAGCTTAATCTTTGCTGCACAGCCGAACCAATGTGGGAGCGGCGGTGCGACGATTCGACTTGCTCGCGAAAACGATTCCAAATCAACATTGATGTTGACTGACTCTCCACTTTCGCGAGCAAGCCCGCTCCCACATGTTGTGACTGCATACATCAGCGACAGATTGGTCGGCCCGGAGGCCGCCATTGCAGGCAAGCCAGCGCCCACAAAAAAGCAGACCTGCGAACACCCAAACCAAACCACGAGGCCGAGCGTTAGCTCGCCTCGCCAGCTTTTGATCTGCCCGCCCCTTCGGGAGGCTGAGTGGAGGTGTTCATCCGGGGAGTGGCGCGCAGCGCCGTTCGACGCAGTCGAACACGCTGCATGTAGGTCGTCGCGAAGCAGACCGGAGGGCAGTGTCCCCGGATGGATACCGGAACGAAGGAACGCCGAGCTTTAGCGAGGAGCCGGACGCTCGGGCCGAGACCTTTGCTTCCTTTGGGGCGTTTGCCAAAGGGAGTCGCCGTAAGGGCGAAACCATAAGTGGCCGTTACCGCAGAAATGGATTTGTACACCTAAAAAACACGTCGCCTGACACACAGCCTTCGCGAGCAAGCCCGCTCCCACATTTTGAATGGGGTACATCTGCGAGAAACTGGACGACATGAAGCCCACAATCCCGGCGCTGAACGGGAGTCGGCGCACAGCGAAAAAGGGCTCAAACTGACAATGCCGTCAGTTAGCAGTCACCTTCCTGACCGGGTAACAGGGTTATAAAGGTACAAACCTGACCCTACCCCCCGACCACCCAGCCCCGGCGCCTCACTCGCATGCGAATTCAGAAAAAAAACGCCTTGATCGCAGGTCTGCTGATCGCCCTGGCAGCGCTGGGCCTGTGGTACGCGACCAAACCCGCCACGACCAAACTGGCCGCCCCCACCGCCATCCCCGTGCGCGTGGTCAGCGTCACCGAAAAAGACGTCCCGCGCTACGTCAGCGGGATCGGCTCGGTGCTGTCCCTGCATAGCGTCGTGGTACGCCCACAGATCGACGGCATTCTCACCAAAATCCTGGTCAAAGAAGGCCAACTGGTGAACAAAGGCGACTTGCTGGCGACCATCGACGACCGTTCGATCCGCGCCAGCCTGGACCAGGCCCGGGCGCAACTGGGCGAAAGCCAGGCGCAACTGCAAGTGGCCCTGGTCAACCTCAAGCGCTACAAATTGCTGAGCGTCGACGACGGTGTTTCCAAGCAAACCTACGACCAGCAACAAGCCCTGGTCAACCAACTCAAAGCCACCGCTCAAGGCAATCAGGCCTCGATAGACGCCGCTCAGGTTCAACTCTCCTACACGCAGATTCGCTCCCCCGTTACCGGCCGCGTCGGTATTCGTACGGTGGACGAAGGCAACTTCCTGCGCATGACCGACACCCAAGGCTTGTTCACGGTCACCCAGATCGACCCGATCGCCGTGGAATTCTCCCTGCCCCAGCAAATGCTGCCGACCCTGCAAGGCCTGATCGGCGATCCCGAGCGCGCACAAGTGAAGGCCTACATCGGCGCCGACACCGACGGCGAAACCGGCAACCTGCTGGGCGAAGGCCACCTGACCCTGATCGACAACCAGATCAACGCCAACACCGGGACCATCCGCGCCAAGGCTGAATTCAACAACTCCGGGCAGAAACTCTGGCCTGGCCTGCTGGTGACGGTAAAGATTCAGACAGCGCTGGATAAAGACGCGCTGGTCGTGCCGCCCACCGTCGTACAACGCGGGCTCGATCAACATTTCGTTTATCGGCTCAACGGTGACAAGGTCGAAACCGTCACCGTGCAAATGGTCCATCAAGCCAGCGGCCAGGACATCATCAAAGGCGTGAAGCCCGGCGACATACTGGTGAGTGACGGTCAGTCACGGCTCAAGCCCGGCGTCACTGTTCAGGTACTGACTGACCCTCCGCAAGTGGTCCAATCGGAGTCGAAACCATGAAGGGCCACGGTTCGGTCTCCGCCTGGTGCATCGACCATCCGGTTGCCACCATCCTGCTGACCTTTGCCCTGGTGATGCTGGGCGTGATCGCCTTCCCGAAGCTGCCGATCGCCCCGCTGCCGGAGGCCGAATTCCCGACCATTCAAGTGGCGGCACAACTGCCCGGCGCCAGCCCCGAAACCATGGCTTCCTCAGTGGCCACGCCGCTTGAGGTGCAATTCAGCGCCATTCCCGGCGTGACCCAGATGACCTCGAGCAGCGCCTTGGGCTCGACCAACCTGACCCTGCAATTCACCCTCGACAAAAGCATCGACACCGCGGCCCAGGAAGTCCAGGCCGCGATCAACACCGCCGCCGGCAAATTGCCCAAGGACATGCCGAACCTGCCGACCTGGCGCAAGGTCAACCCGGCCGACAGCCCGGTGCTGATCCTCAGCGTCAACTCGGCCCTGATGCCCGGCCCCGAACTCAGTGATTTGGTGGAAACCCTGCTGTCCCGTCAGATCAGCCAGATCGACGGTGTAGGCCAAGTCAACATCACCGGTCAGCAACGTCCGGCGATCCGCGTGCAGGCCTCGGCGGACAAACTCGCCGCCATCGGCCTGACCCTCGCGGACATTCGTCTGGCGATCCAGCAGACCAGCCTCAACCTGGCCAAAGGCGCGCTGTACGGTGAGTCGAGTATTTCGACCCTGTCCACCAACGATCAGCTGTTCCATCCCGACGAATACAGCCAACTCATCGTTTCCTACAAGGACGGCGCACCGGTTCATCTCAAGGATGTGGCCAAAGTCGTCAACGGTTCGGAAGATGCCTACGTCCAGGCCTGGGCCGGTACTCAGCCCGGCGTCAACCTGGTGATCTTCCGGCAACCGGGGGCGAACATCGTCGAGACCGTGGACCGTATTCAAGCGGCCATGCCCGGTCTGGAAGCGATGCTCCCGGCCTCGGTGCAGGTCAAGGTCTTGATCGACCGAACCCAGACTATCCGCGCGTCCTTGCATGAAGTGGAAATCACCCTGCTGATTGCCATCATGCTGGTGGTGGCGGTGATGGCGCTGTTCCTGCGCCAATGGTCGGCAACGTTGATTGTGACGGCGGTGCTCGGTGTGTCGCTGATCGCCAGTTTCGCCCTGATGTACATCATGGGCTTCAGCCTGAACAACCTGACCCTGGTGGCGATCGTGGTGGCCGTGGGGTTTGTGGTGGACGATGCGATCGTCGTGGTAGAGAACATCCACCGGCACCTGGAGGCCGGCGACGGCATGCGCGAAGCCGCGATCAAGGGTGCCGGCGAGATCGGCTTCACCGTGGTGTCCATCAGTTTTTCGCTGGTGGCGGCGTTTATTCCGCTGCTGTTCATGGGCGGCGTGGTCGGGCGATTGTTCAAGGAATTCGCCCTGACCGCCACGTCGACCATCATGATTTCGGTGGTGGTGTCCCTGACGCTGGCGCCGACCCTGGCCGCGCTGTTCATGCGTGCCCCGGTGCATCACGCCCACAGCAAACCGGGTTTCGGCGAGCGCTTGCTTGGGTTCTACGAAAAAGGCCTGCGTCGCGCCCTCGCCCATCAGAAACTGATGATCGGCGTGTTCGGCCTGTCACTCGGTCTGGCGGTCGCCGGGTACATTTTCATTCCCAAGGGCTTCTTCCCGGTGCAGGACACCGGTTTCGTCCTCGGCACGACGGAAGCGGCTGCGGACATTTCCTACGGCGACATGGTGAAAAAACACTTGGCGATGGCGGAAATCGTTGCCGCCGACCCGGCCGTTCAGACGTTTTCCCACTCGGTCGGGGTGTCCGGCAGCAACCAGACCATCGCCAACGGTCGGTTCTGGATCGCCCTGAAAAAACGCGGCGATCGGGACGTCTCGGCCAGCGAATTCATCGACCGGATTCGCCCACAACTGATGAAAGTCCCCGGCATCGTGCTGTACCTGCGAGCCGGCCAGGACATCAACCTCAGCTCCGGCCCGAGCCGCGCCCAGTACCAATACGTGCTCAAGAGCAACGACGGAGCCGTCCTGAGTACCTGGACCCAACGCCTGACCGAAAAACTGCGGGGCAATCCGGCTTTCCGCGACATTTCCAACGACCTGCAACTGGGTGGCAGCATCACCCACATCAGCATCGACCGCAGCGCGGCGGCACGTTTTGGCCTGACCGCCAGCGACGTCGACGAAGCGTTGTACGACGCTTTCGGTCAGCGACAGATCAACGAATTCCAGACCCAGATCAACCAGTACAACGTGATCCTCGAACTGGACACCAAGCAGCGCGGCAAGGCCGAGAGCCTCAACTATTTCTACCTGCGCTCACCCTTGAGCGGGGAGATGGTGCCGCTGTCGGCCCTGGCGAAATTCGATGCACCCTCCGTCGGCCCGTTGTCCATTGCCCACGACGGGATGTTCCCGGCCGCCAACCTGTCATTCAACCTGGCTTCCGGCGTGGCGCTGGGTGACGCGGTGATCATGCTCAACCAGGCCAAGGCCGAAATCGGCATGCCGGCGGCCATGAGCGGCAACTTCCAGGGCGCGGCCCAGGCGTTCCAGAGTTCTCTGGCCAGCCAGCCCTGGCTGATTCTGGCGGCACTGGTGGCGGTGTACATCATTCTCGGCGTGCTCTACGAGAGCTTCGTCCACCCGCTGACCATCATCTCGACGCTGCCCTCGGCGGGGCTCGGTGCGGTAATCATGCTGTGGATTTGGGGCCAGGACTTTTCGATCATGGCGCTGATCGGGCTGGTGTTGCTGATCGGGATCGTCAAGAAAAACGGCATCCTGATGATCGACTTCGCACTCGAAGCGCAGCGCAAGCGTGGTCTGCCGCCGGAAGAGGCAATTTTCGAAGCCTGTATCACACGGTTCCGACCGATCATCATGACCACCCTCGCCGCCCTGCTCGGCGCCCTGCCCCTGATGCTCGGCTACGGCACCGGCGCCGAACTGCGCCAACCCTTGGGGATTGCGGTCGTTGGCGGCTTGCTGGTGAGCCAGGCGCTGACGCTGTTTACCACTCCGGTCATATACTTGTGGCTCGAGCGGCTTTTCCATCGGCACACTCCCACTCCAGCGCCAGCCCCGATGCCGGCGCTGACGACCACAGACTGAGGCGGGGTCATGCGCGTTCTGATTATCGAAGACGAAGAAAAAACCGCGGATTATCTGCACCGCGGCCTGACGGAACAGGGTTACACCGTGGACCTGGCCCGCGATGGCGTCGAGGGCCTGCACCTGGCGCTGGAAAGTGACTATGCGGTGATCGTCCTCGACGTGATGCTGCCGGGCCTCGACGGCTTCGGCGTACTGCGCGCCCTGCGTGCGCGCAAACAAACCCCGGTGATCATGCTCACCGCCCGGGAACGGGTCGAAGACCGCATCAAAGGCCTGCGCGACGGCGCCGACGATTACCTCGGCAAACCGTTTTCCTTCCTGGAGTTGGTGGCGCGGCTGCAAGCGCTGACCCGCCGCAGCGGCGGCCATGAACCGGTGCAAGTCAGCGTCGCCGACCTGTGGATCGATTTGCTCAGCCGCAAAGCCACCCGCGCCGGCACACGCCTGGACCTGACTGCCAAGGAGTTTTCGCTGCTCAGCGTACTGGCTCGCCGTCAGGGTGAAATTCTGTCGAAAACCGCCATCGCCGAGATGGTCTGGGATATCAATTTCGACAGTGACGCCAACGTCGTCGAAGTCGCGATCAAACGCCTGCGCGCCAAGCTCGATGGGCCGTTCGAAGAGAAATTGCTGCACACCATCCGTGGCATGGGTTATGTGCTGGAGAGCCGTAGTGTCCAGTAACTCGATTGCCCTGCGCCTGAGCGGAATGTTCACGCTCGTGGCTTTGTTGGTGTTCCTGTTGATCGGCTGGGCGCTGTATCAGCAGGTCGACAAAGGCTTGGGTTTGTTGCCCGAAGCCGAACTGGATGCGCGCTACAGCGTGCTCGAATCCACCGTCGGCCGTTACGGCACACCCGAGCATTGGGTGAAGATCAACAACAAACTCAAGCTGCTGGGCGAAGAAGACAAGCGCATCAGTTTTTGGATCATCAGCGGCGACCCACATTACGAATACGGCAACCCGACGCCGCAGATCCGCGCCTTTGCCGAAGGTCCGCTGGGCATGCGTGACCTGAAACTGCCGGACCAGCCTTACCCGTTGAAAGTGCTGGTCAGCCAGTTCCCGGCCAAGGATCAACGACCGCCGCTGCGTTTCATGATCGGGATCGACACCGAAACGTTTTTCGAGACTCAGCACCATCTGTTGATTGCCTTGATCAGCCTGGCGATCATCGGCGTGCTACTGGCCTCGGCCCTCGGTTACTGGGTGGCGCGGATCGGCCTCAAACCGCTGATCAAGTTGTCACAAGAAGCCCAACGCCTGGCGCCGCCGTTGTTGTCTGGTCGCCTGCAACTGTCACCGTTGCCGCCGGAGCTGAATCAGTTCGTCAACTCGTTCAACTCCACGCTAGAGCGGGTCGAACAGGCGTACTCGCGGCTGGAATCGTTCAATGCCGACGTTGCCCACGAATTGCGCTCGCCCCTGACCAACCTGATCGGCCAGACCCAGGTCGCACTGACTCGCGGGCGCTCGGCCGAGCATTATTTCGAAGTCCTGCAATCGAACCTCGAAGAGCTTGAGCGGCTGCGCTCGATCATCAACGACATGCTGTTCCTCGCCAGCGCCGACCAGGGCAGCAAGGCCACCAAACTGACGTCCACCTCATTGGCGGATGAAGTGGCGACGACGCTGGAGTATCTGGACTTTATCCTCGAAGACGCCCAGGTTCAGGTCGAGGTCAGCGGCGATGCGCACGTGCGGATCGAGATCGCCCATCTGCGCCGGGCGTTGATCAATCTGCTGAGCAACGCGGTGCAGCACACCGAGCCCGGGCAAGTGATTCAAGTGCGGATCGAGGTCGAGGAGCATCGGGTCAGCATCGGGGTTGCCAACCCCGGTTCGCCGATTGCCAGCGAGCACCTGCCGCGTTTGTTCGAGCGTTTCTACCGGGTCGATGCGTCACGCAGCAACAGTGGCAACAACCACGGGCTGGGACTGGCGATCGTCAAGGCGATTGCGCTGATGCATGGCGGCGATGTGTTTGTTCGCAGTGATCACGGCATGAATACCTTCGGCATTCATCTTCCCGTCTAAACCCCTCGCCACAGGATTTGGCACCCGCCAGTTCACTTACTATTGCCTCAAGCGCAACAGTCCTTTCATGAATCCGCTCTTTTTCCCCTCTCTAAAGCCTCTTATCGTTGCCCCACCAAACAGCACTTGCCAAGCAAGAAGGTTTTAGAGATGTCCAACACTATGGGTATTGCCAGCGCTTTCGTTTTGTCCTCATTGATCCTGTCGCCTGTTGCGATGGCTGAAGAGTCGCAGACTTTCGTCGCGCAGAACTCAGCGCGAGCCGCAGCATTCGAAGAGCATCAGGACGAAATGACGGCCAAGGCACACGACGCAGCGCAAACCCCTCAAGCGTCGACGCTTCAGACCCGGTCGCACGTTGAAAAAGACAGCTGATTTCCAAACTTCACTCAGTTTCCCTCGACACTTCTCATTGGCTCTTCCCTTTGAAAAGTTGTCTTCAAAGTCGCTGCTATCAGCGGCTTTTTTTTCGGTGTGAAAAAGCTACCGCTCACTGCGTCCACCTGAATACAAAATGTTCTTTCAACAACTTTTCCGATCCCGCGACAAAATAAAAGGTCAGCCTATTTCGCTGGCCTTTTATTTGCTCCAGATTTATACAGTCGCCACGTGACACCAGAGCCTCAATGACTGATCTCTGCGACGAGCCGTCCCGTTCGATTATGGAACTACGCTTACAAAGTCCCTCAAGCAGACATCAGACCCATGACCGCAAGCCGTACCCCACACGTTCCAGGCAAGACCGGGCGACCTGAACTCATGGTGATCCTCGGCAGCTCCCTGACCGTCATCGCGATTCTCAGCATCGTTGCCTACTTGCTGATCCGTGAACACGGCAACGCCCAGGAGGCGGCCACTCGCAGCGCGACCACCATCGCGCAACTGATCGACGCTGACGTACTGCGCACCGTCGAACTCTACGATCTCACCCTGCAAGGCCTGATTGCCGCTGCGCAACGGGACGATCTGAAACAGGTTTCACCGCAGATCCGCCATCTGGCGCTGTTCGACCGCTCCACCACGGCGCGCTTCAAGGGCGACATCCTGCTGCTGGACAAACACGGCGACGTGCTCGCTGACTCATCGCTGATCGAACCCAAGCCTGGTAATTTCGCCGATCGCGATTATTTCCTCGCCCATGCTTCCAGCCGCGACACCGGCATGTTTATCAGCCGACCGTTCAAACCTCGCTGCGATTGCGAGTTCAGCGACGAATGGCAGATCAGTTTCAGTCGGCGCATCTCCTCGTCCACCGGTGAGTTTCTGGGTGTGGCAGTGGCGTCGATGCGCCTGGGTTACTTCGACCAGTTGTTCAACAGCCTGGACATCGGTACCGGCAGCACGCTGAACATCATCAACAACGACGGCATTCTGTTGGCGCAAAAGCCATACCTGCAAAACGACTCGATCGGCAAAAGCTTCGCCAATCGACCCAACGTGGTGCGAATCCTGCGTCAGGGCAATGGCAGCTTCAACAGCGTGTCGAGTATCGACCATCGGCAGCGCCTCTACACCTTTTCCCGGGTCGGCAACTTGCCGTTGATCGTTATCGTCGCCCTCTCCGGCAACGAAGTGTTCGCGGCCTGGAAGCGGACAGCGATCGTGATCAGCGGCGCCACTGGTGTGTTGTGCATCGGCCTGCTTTGGCTGAGCTGGCTGCTGTGCCGGGCACTACGCCTGCGCCACAGGGCCGAGCAAGAACTGGCGCAACTGGCCGCCACCGATGCGTTGACCGGTGTAGCCAATCGCCGAACCCTGGATCAGACACTTCGTCATGAATGGTTTCGCGCCCAGCGTTCCGGCAAACCGCTGTCGTTGCTGATGATCGACGCCGACCACTTCAAGGCCTTCAACGACCGCTATGGCCATCAGGCCGGTGACGACGCCCTGCGCGCGGTGGCCAAGGTTCTACTCGCCAACGTGCGGCGTCCGACCGATCTGGTCGCCCGTTACGGTGGTGAGGAGTTTTCCGTGATCCTGGCGGAAACCGGCCGTGAGGGTGCACAACAGATTGCCGAACACATTCGTGAGGCGGTGGAGCAATTACCGTTCATGGCGGAAGACGAAACACCGATGACTGTCAGTATTGGGATCAGCACCTGGACGAGCACGACTGACATCAGTCTGGAGCAGTTGCTGTTTGCAGCGGATAAAGCGCTGTATCAGGCCAAGGAAGGTGGGCGTAATCGGGTGGTGGCGGCTTGAAAACCTGCGGTGTATCGACTGGCCTCTTCGCGAGCAAGCCCGCTCCCACATTGAAATGCGATTCAAATGTGGGAGCGGGCTTGCTCGCGAAGAGGCCCGCCCAAACACCGAAAATTCGGGGCATAAAAAAAGGCCACCCGAAGGCAGCCTTTAAAAACTAGAGAGGTTTTTTACTTACACGGCCGCAACGGGACGCATGTAAGAGATCGGTGCAGTGCTGGCGTCTTCGAAAGTCACGACTTCCCAAGCATCTGTCTGCTCAATCAACTTGCGCAGCAGCTGGTTGTTCAATGCATGTCCGGACTTGAAGCCCTTGAACTCACCAATCAGGCTATTGCCCAGCAGGTAGAGGTCACCAATTGCATCGAGGATCTTGTGCTTCACGAATTCGTCTTCATAGCGAAGACCGTCTTCGTTCAGTACACCATCCGCGTCGACCACAATAGCGTTTTCAACGCTGCCGCCGAGTGCGAGGTTGTGCTTGCGCAGGTACTCGATGTCACTCATGAAACCAAAGGTACGGGCGCGGCTGACTTCTTTTACGAACGAAGTGCTGGAAAAATCCACGCTTGCACTTTGTGTGCGGTCACGGAAAACCGGGTGATCGAAATCGATCTCGAAACTCACTTTGAAGCCTTCGAAAGGGACGAAAGTGGCGCGCTTGTCGCCGTCTTCCACTGTCACTTCCCGCAGGATCCGGATGAACTTCTTGGCGGCGTCCTGTTCTTCCAGGCCGGCCGATTGAATCAGGAATACGAAAGGTCCAGCGCTACCATCCATGATCGGAACTTCGGACGCGGAGAGCTCGACGTAGGCGTTATCGATGCCCAGGCCAGCCATGGCCGAGAGCAAGTGCTCCACCGTATCCACTTTGGTGTCACCACTGACCAGCGTGGTCGACATCGTGGTTTCACCAACGTTTTCCGCGCGGGCAGGAATCTGCACCACAGGGTCGAGATCGGCACGACAAAACACAATGCCGGTGTCGATAGGTGCGGGCTTGAGGGTCAGGTATACCTTCTCCCCGGAGTGCAGGCCTACACCTGTGGCACGGATAATATTTTTCAGTGTGCGTTGTTTAATCATGGCTTGGGCCGCTTCAGCGCAAATTGCGAACTGGTATCAACAAAGGCTGGCGATAATAGCAGACCAGACCTTTGCTGAACACCAATCACCTTCATAGCCCTGATACATTCCATCAATCAGCCTGACGACGCAGGAAAGCCGGGATGTCCAGGTAGTCCAGATCATCTTGCGGATTCATCTTCGCGGCAGTCGCAGCACCGGCCTGAGCCTGGTTGCGCATGACGGTCGGACGGTCCAGATCACGGTAGTTTACCGCGGGCTGGTCCTGGCGAGCAGGGGCTTGTTGTTGTGGCTGGGAAGCCATGGAAGTGTGCACGGTATTATCGATGATCTTGACAGGCTTCTCGATTTTCGCGCCCAGACCAGTGGCAACCACGGTCACGTGCAGCTCGTCACGCATGTCCGGATCGATAACGGTACCGACCTTGACCATTGCGTGCTCGGAAGCGAAGGCTTCGATGATGCTACCCACGTCGGAGTACTCACCCAGAGACAGGTCAGGACCGGCGGTGATATTCACCAAGATGCCGCGTGCGCCTTGCAGGTTCACGTCTTCCAGCAACGGGTTGCGAATGGCCGCTTCGGTGGCCTCACGTGCACGGTTCGGACCGCTGGCGCAGCCAGTGCCCATCATCGCCATGCCCATTTCGCTCATCACGGTCCGTACGTCGGCAAAGTCGACGTTGATCATGCCCGGACGCTTGATGATGTCGGAGATACCGCGAACGGCACCGGCCAGTACATCGTCGGCCTTGGCGAAAGCGGACAGCAGACTTGCGTCCTTGCCCAGAATGGTCAGCAGCTTCTCGTTGGGGATGGTGATCAACGAGTCGACGCTTTCAGACAGCAGACGGATACCTTCGTCAGCGATCTGCATACGCTTGCGGCCTTCGAACGGGAACGGACGGGTCACCACCGCAACGGTGAGGATCCCCATTTCCTTGGCCACTTCAGCAATGATTGGCGCAGCACCGGTACCGGTACCACCGCCCATGCCGGTTGTGATGAACACCATATTGGTGCCCTGCAGGACTTCGGCAATGCGCTCGCGATCTTCGAGAGCGGCCTGACGACCTACTTCAGGGTTGGCGCCAGCGCCGAGACCTTTGGTCACGCCGGTGCCCAGTTGCAGGATGGTCCGCGCGCCGATACTTTTCAGCGCCTGGGCATCAGTGTTGGCGCAGATGAACTCAACGCCTTCAATGTTGCTCTTGACCATGTGGTTGACAGCGTTGCCGCCGCCTCCGCCAACACCGATAACTTTAATAACCGGGCTTGCGGGGATGTTGTCTACGAGTTCGAACATTTTCCCTCTCCTTTCATTTCTCTAGTTTTTTCGCCTACTGCCTGTATCTACAACGGTGCTGCGGTAAATCTTTAGAAGTTGCCTTGTACCCAGCTCTTGATGCGATCGAGCAAGGCGGCTTTCGGTTCTTCATTGCTGTAGCTGTCGCGGCTGCTGATGCCCGAGAACGAAATCCCGTCGGACTGCTTCTGCAGGCCGTACATCAACAGGCCAACGCCGGTGGAATAAATCGGGTTGCGGACCACGTCGTCCAGGCCCTTGACGCCATGGGGCACGCCCAGGCGGACCGGCATGTGGAAGATTTCCTCGGCCAGTTCGACCGCGCCTTCCATCTTCGACGTACCGCCGGTCAGCACGATGCCGGCCGGGATCAGGTCTTCGTAGCCGCTGCGACGCAGCTCGGCCTGGATCAGGGTGAACAGCTCGTCGTAACGTGGCTCGACCACTTCGGCCAGGGCCTGGCGGGAGAGCTCGCGCGGTGGACGATCGCCAACGCTCGGGACCTTGATGGTTTCACCGGCACCGGCCAGTTTGGCCAGGGCGCAGGCATAGCGAATCTTGATTTCTTCGGCGTACTGGGTCGGGGTGCGCAACGCCATGGCGATGTCGTTGGTCACCTGGTCGCCCGCAATCGGGATCACCGCGGTGTGACGGATCGCGCCTTCGGTGAAGATCGCGATGTCGGTGGTGCCGCCGCCGATGTCCACCAGGCACACGCCCAGCTCTTTCTCGTCGTCGGTCAGGACCGAGTAGGCCGAGGCCAGTTGCTCGAGAATGATGTCGTCGATTTCCAGACCGCAGCGACGCACGCATTTTTCAATGTTCTGTGCGGCGTTGACGGCGCAGGTGACCACGTGGACCTTGGCTTCCAGACGAACGCCGGACATGCCCAGAGGCTCACGAACGCCTTCCTGGTTATCGATTACGTAATCCTGCGGCAAGGTGTGCAGCACGCGCTGGTCAGCCGGGATCGCCACGGCCTGGGCGGCGTCGAGCACGCGCTCAAGGTCGGCGGAACTGACTTCGCGATCTCGAATCGCCACGATGCCGTGGGAGTTCAGGCTGCGGATGTGATTACCGGCCACGCCGACGAACGCCGAGTGGATCCGGCAACCGGCCATCAGCTGCGCTTCTTCGATCGCGCGCTGGATCGACTGCACGGTGGACTCGATGTTTACCACCACGCCTTTCTTCAGGCCACGGGACGGATGAGTACCGATCCCGACGATTTCCAGCGTGCCGTCGTCCGAGACCTCGCCTACCAGCGCCACCACCTTGGAGGTGCCGATATCGAGACCGACGATCATTTTGCCGCTTTGCACGTTTGCCATGGGTCCTGCCTCTTCTTAATTCTTCGCGACAGCGGGTTGGGCTGCCGTGGGCGCTACAGGTTCCCGCCAGCCAACAGCGAGGCCGTTGGCGTAGCGCAGATCGATGCGCGCAATGTTCGTAATCTGTTCTTTGAGCGTCTTGTCATAGATGGCAATGAAACGGCGCATCTTTTCCACCAGGTTGCCGCGTCCCAGCAGCAGTTCGATTCCCGGGCCCGCGCTGCCGGCGCCGGTGGTCAGGAACCAGCTGCCTCGTTCACGCAACTCCAGGCGTGCAATCGAGAAGCCCAACGGCCTGAGCATCTGGCTCAGCACCTGGTATTGCTGCATCACTTGCTGCTGGGCCCGCTGCGGGCCGAACAGCTGTGGCAAGTGTTCGTAGTTCGCCAGTTCACGCGGAGTGAAGGCCTGGCCCTGGTTGTTCAACAGCGACTCATCGCCCCAACGGGCCACCGGCAGTTGTTCTTCCAGGCGGATCACCACTTGATCCGGCCATACCCTGCGCACTTCGGCGTGGGCAATCCATGGCATCTGTTCCAGTTCGGTGCGCATGCTCGCCAAGTCGATGGTGAAGAAACTCGACGCCACGAACGGGGCGATTCGCTGCTGCACCGCTTGCTGGCTGATGTAACTCAAGTCGCCCTGCACTGCGATCTTGGTGATCGGCCGATCGGCATACGGCAGCAAACGCTGAGCGCCTTCGTAGGTGCCGAAACCCAGTGCGACCAACAGCACCGGCCAGAACAACGTTTTCAGAAAACCAAAATTGGCTTTCGGCAGGCGCGCAGACATCGGCTCTTTAGCCACCATTCGGCTGGCACCCCGCGGTACCGGCTTGCGGCCGGGCGGTGCGGAGGGCTGATGTCTCAGCTGTGCGCCTTGCATGCTCTTAACCTCGCGCCTCGAAACTTGCAGCCAGAATCGCCAGAACCAGTTGCTGGAAATCCAGGCCGGCAGCACGGGCCGCCATCGGCACCAGGCTGTGATCGGTCATGCCCGGTGCGGTGTTGACTTCCAGGAACCAGAACTGCCCGTCGGCGTCCTGCATCACGTCTGCCCTGCCCCAACCGGCGATACCCAGCGCCTCACAGGCTTTGGTTGTGAGGTCCATCAGTTCTTTTACTTTGTTGCTGTCCAGGCCACACGGAATCCGGTACTGGGTATCGGAAGCCACGTACTTGGCGTCGTAGTCGTAGAAACTGTGGGTCGTGCCCAGGGCAATCGGTGGCAACACCTGGTCACGCAGGGTGGCGATGGTGAACTCCGGACCTTGAATCCATTGCTCGACCAACACTTGGGAATCGTAGGTACTGGCCGCTTTCCAGGCGTCGATCAACTCAAGAGCTGAAGACACTTTGGCCATGCCGATACTTGAACCTTCATGGGCCGGTTTGACGATCAAAGGGAAGCCCAGTTCCGTGGCCGCCGAAATACAATCGGCCTCGGAACTCAGTACCGCATGGCGTGGCGTCGGAATGCCGAGGCTGTGCCAGACCTGTTTGGTCCGCAGCTTGTCCATCGCCAGCGCCGAGGCCAGGATGCCGCTGCCGGTGTACGGAATGCCCAGGCATTCGAGCAGGCCCTGCATGCTGCCGTCTTCACCGCCACGACCGTGAAGAATGATGAAGGCGCGATCGATCTTTTCGTTCAGCAGCCGCTGCAGCAGGTCATCGCCCACGTCGAGACCGAACGCATCCACACCGGCGCTTTGCAGCGCGTCGAGAACTGCATTGCCCGACTTGAGAGAAACCTCACGCTCGGCACTCTTGCCGCCGAACAGCACGGCGACGCGGCCGAAGTCTTTCGGCGCGATAGTAGAGACGAGGTTGGCGTAAGCAGCAGTCATTTCAACTTCCCCACGGTTGGCGCGGCAACCGCGCCAGCAAACAACGGACTCTTCAACAGTTTTGGAGCAAGACCACCGATATCACCGGCGCCCTGGCACAGCAGGATGTCGCCGGCACGTAGCAGCGGCTTGACCAACGGCGCGAGGTCGACGCCGCGCTCGATGTAGATCGGGTCGAGCTGGCCACGCTGGCGGATGCTGTGGCACAGCTGACGGCTGTCGGCACCCGGAATCGGCTCTTCACCGGCCGGATAGACTTCCATCAGCAGCAAGACGTTGGCGTCGGCCAGCACCTGGACGAAGTCGTCGTACAGGTCGCGAGTCCGGCTGTAACGGTGCGGCTGGTAAACCATCACCAGGCGGCGCTCCGGCCAGCCACCGCGCACGGCTTTGATCACGGCGGCGACTTCGGTCGGGTGGTGACCGTAGTCGTCGACCAGCATCACGTTGCCGCCTTCGACCGGCAGTTCGCCGTAGACCTGGAAGCGACGACCGACACCCTGGAACCCCGACAGGCCCTGGACGATGGCTTCATCGCTGACGCCCTCATCGGTGGCGATGCAAATGGTGGCCAGTGAATTCAAGACGTTGTGGTTGCCCGGCATGTTCACCGACACATCCAGCGGCTCGCGATCAGGACGCAGCACGGTGAAGAAAGTCTGCATGCCTTGCTGACGCACATTGATAGCGCGCACGTCGCAGTCATCGCCGAAGCCGTAGGTGACCGTCGGGCGTTTCACCAGTGGCAGGATTTCACGCACCACCGGATCGTCCAGGCACACCACTGCCAGACCGTAGAACGGCAGGTTGTGCAGGAACTCGACGAAGGTTTTCTTCAGTTTGTTGAAGTCACCGTCGTAGGTCGCCATGTGGTCGGCGTCGATGTTGGTGACCACGGCCACCAGTGGCTGCAAGTGCAGGAAACTGGCGTCGCTTTCGTCGGCCTCGGCGATCAGGTAACGGCTGGTGCCGAGCTGGGCATTGGTGCCCGCGGCATTCAGGCGGCCACCGATGACGAACGTCGGGTCCAGGCCACCGGCCGCGAACACCGAAGCGATCAGGCTGGTGGTGGTGGTTTTGCCGTGGGTACCGGCGACGGCAATACCATGGCGGTAGCGCATCAACTCGGCGAGCATTTCTGCGCGCGGCACCACCGGAATACGGCGTTCCAAAGCATTGGCGACTTCCGGATTGGACGTGTTCACGGCACTCGACGTGACCAGAACATCGGCGCTCGCGGCGTTCTCGGCGCGGTGACCGATGAAGATCTGGGCACCAAAGGATTCGAGACGCTCGGTCACCGGCGAAGCTTTCAAGTCGGAACCGGACACGTCATAGCCCAGGTTCAGCAACACTTCGGCAATGCCGCACATGCCCACGCCGCCGATACCGACGAAGTGGATGCGACGGATGCGGCGCATTTCCGGGTGCGGCATGGCTTTCTGATTCTCAACCATGGGCCACCTCCAGACAGGTATCGACCACGTTACGGGTGGCATCGGGTTTGGCCAGGCGGCGGGCCGCGGTCGCCATATCGTTGAGTCGTTGTGGTTGCATCAGGACCTCTGTCAGGCGTGCGGCAAGATCCGCCGCGCCAGTCGTTCTTTGCGGCATCAGGAAGGCTGCACCTTCACGGGCCAAATAATCGGCGTTGCGGGTCTGGTGATCGTCGATCGCGTGGGGCAAAGGCACCAGCATCGAGGGCAGACCGGCGGCGGCCAGTTCACTGATGGTCAGCGCGCCTGCGCGACAGACCACCAGGTCGGCCCAGCCATAGGCTTGGGCCATGTCTTTGATGAAAGGCTGCACTTGCGCCTCGACGCCAGCCGCGCGATAGCGCTCTGCAGTCACTTCATCGTGGTTTTTGCCGGCCTGATGAAACACTTCCGGGCGCAGGTCGGGGGCGACTTGCGACAGGGCTTCAGGCAGCAATTTGTTCAACGGTTCTGCGCCCAGGCTTCCGCCCAGGATCAGCAAACGCGCCTTGCGACCCGCCAGGGCGGGGCGCAATGTTTCGAGGAACAGCTCGGTGCGCACCGGGTTACCGGTGGTCCGACGGCTGTTCGACAGGGTAAAGGTGTCGGGGAACGCTTCACAGACTCGGGCGGCCAACGGCACCAGCAGCCGATTGGCGGTACCGGCTACGGCGTTCTGTTCGTGAACGATCACCGGCACACCGGCCAGTTTGGCTGCAACGCCGCCAGGACCGGTCACATAACCGCCGAAGCCAACCACACAGACCGGCCGCAGCTGGCGAATGATCGCCCGCGCCTGCCAGACCGACTTGAGCAACATGAACGGTGCCTTGAGCAGGGACAATTTGCCCTTGCCGCGCAGACCGCTGGCGTTGATCCGATGCAGTTCGATACCGGCCATCGGCACCAGATCGTTCTCGATGCCCCGCGGCGTCCCGAGCCAATGCACGGTGTAACCGCGGGCCTGGAATTCGCGAGCACAGGCCAGCGCCGGGAACACGTGGCCACCGGTGCCGCCCGCCATGATTAGCACGTTAGCGCCCATGGGTCGGCTCCTCGGCGAAGTCGCTCTCATGGAACTCCATCTCTTCGCTGCCCAGGTGGGTTCGACTCTCCCATTCGATGCGCAGCAACAAGCCGAGACAGGCACAGCAGATCACCAACGAACTGCCGCCATAACTGAGGAACGGCAAGGTCAGACCCTTGGTCGGCAGCAGGCCGACGTTCACCCCTATGTTGATCAGGAACTGACCGATCCACAGGAACGCCAGGCCGTACGCCACGTAAGCGGCAAAAAACTGTTTGGACTTCTCGGCCCACAGACCGATGTACATAGCCCGTACGCAGACGAAAGTGAACAGGGCGATGGTGAGCAAGGAGCCAACCACACCCAGCTCTTCGGCCAGGACCGAGAACACGAAGTCGGTATGCGCTTCAGGCAGGTAGAACTGCTTCTGCACGCTGTTGCCCAGGCCAACGCCCAACCATTCACCGCGACCGAAAGCGATCAGCGCCTGGGTCAGCTGGTAGCCGGAACCGAACTGATCAGCCCACGGGTCGGTAAAGGTAATCAGACGTGCCATCCGGTAGGGCTGCGCCTGAACCAGGACCGTCACGGCGCCGACGGCGAGCGCCACCATCAGCGTGAAGCGGAACAGCCCGACCCCGCCGAGGAATAGCATCGCGGCCGCCGCGCCCATCATCACCACGGTGGCGCCGAAGTCCGGCTCCATCAGCAGCAGGCCGGCCATCGGCAGCAGCACGATGAAAGGCTTGAAGAAACCCATCCAGCTTTCGCGCACTTCTTTTTGCCGACGCACCAGGTAACCGGCGAGGTAAATGACGACAAAGACCTTGGCGATTTCGGACGGCTGCACGTTGAAGAAACTGAAACCGATCCAGCGCATCGAGCCGTTGACCTCACGGCCAATCCCCGGCAACAGCACCATCACCAGCAAACCGAAGGCACCGATCAGCATCAGCCAGCCCAGACGTTGCCAGGTGGCAATCGGAATCATCATGGTGACGATGCACGCGCCCAGACCGATCACCAGGTAAATCAGGTGGCGGATCATGTGATACAGGGTGTTGCCCGACTGCACGGCGGCGACTTCCGACGACGCGGAAGTAATCATCACCAGCCCCAGGCCAAGCAGCGCCAGGCAGCCGGCGAGCATCGGGAAGTCGAGGTCGATACCGCGCCCGGTAATGATCGGCGACGGATATGGCTTGATGATATTTCGCAGGCTCATGCCAAGTCCTCCACGGCGCGGACAAACTGGTGACCGCGATCTTCGTAGTTCTTGAACATGTCGAAACTGGCGCAGGCCGGCGACAGCAGCACCGCATCGCCTTCTTCTGCGATGGAGCGGCATTGCTCGACCGCTTCGCTCAGCGAGTTGACGCGAATCAATGGCACGGCATCGCCGATGGCCTGGCCAATCAAGTCGGAGTCGCGGCCCATCAGCACCACGGCGCGGCAGTTGGCCGCGACTGGATCACGCAGGTCCTTGAACTCGGCACCCTTGCCATCGCCACCGGCGATCAGCACGAGTTTGCCGTCGATGTCCGCGCCCAGGCCTTCGATGGCGGCCAGTGCGGCGCCAACGTTGGTGGCTTTGGAATCGTTGTAGTAACTCACGCCATTAAGGTCGCGCACCCACTGGCAGCGATGCTCGAGGCCGGCGAAGGTACGCAGGCTTGAGAGCATGGCGTCGAACGGCAGGCCGACGGCGTGGCCCAGAGCCAATGCCGCCAGGGCGTTGGACTGGTTATGGGCGCCGCGGACTTTCAACTCGCGCACGGGCATCAGGTTCTGGAATTCGAAGGCCAGGTACTTCTCGCCGTCTTCTTCGCGGATACCAAATGCCTTGAAGTCTGGCTTGCTCAAACCGAAGGTCCAGCATGGCTGACCTTCGCCCATCAATGGACGGCTCAGGGCGTCCTGACGGTTGACCACAAACTGTTTGGCACCACGGAATATTCGGTGCTTGGCCAGGTGATAAGCCGGCAGGCCGCTGTAACGGTCCATGTGGTCTTCGCTGACGTTGAGCACGGTCGCCACTTCGGCACCGAGATGGTCGGTGGTTTCCAGTTGAAAACTCGACAGCTCCATCACGTACAACTCGACATCGTCGCTGAGCAGATCCAGCGCCGGCGTGCCAAGGTTGCCGCCGACAGCGACACGCTTGCCAGCCGCGACCGCCATTTCGCCCACCAGGGTGGTGACGGTGCTTTTCGCGTTGGAACCGCTGATGGCGACAATCGGCGCCTTCGCGTTACGCGCGAATAGCTCAATATCACCGGACAATTTCACGCCACGGGCGGCGGCAGCCTGCAGGGCCGGGGTCGCCAGCGCCAGGCCGGGGCTCACGTAGAGCTCGTCGGCACGGCACAGGAATTCGACGTCCAGCTCGCCACAACGCACTTCCACGTGCGGATAGTCACGCTTGAGCGTGGCCAGTTCCGGTGGATTTTCCCGCGTATCGGCGACAGCAAACGACGTGCCCCGGTTCGCCAGGAAGCGAACCAGGGACATGCCGCTCTTGCCGAGGCCGACAACGATGCGGAAGTGGTCAGAAGCGATCAGAGACACTCGTTCTACCTCAGCTTCAGGGTGGCAAGGCCGACCAATACGAGAATCACGGTGATAATCCAGAAACGGACGATCACACGCGGCTCGGGCCAGCCCTTGAGTTCAAAGTGGTGGTGAATCGGAGCCATGCGGAACACACGGCGACCGGTCAACTTAAAGGAAGCAACCTGAATGACGACGGACAGGGTCTCCATCACGAACACGCCGCCCATGATGAACAGGACGATTTCCTGACGGACGATCACTGCAATGGTGCCCAAAGCCGCGCCCAGCGCCAGTGCGCCGACGTCGCCCATGAAAACCTGTGCCGGATAGGTGTTGAACCAGAGGAAACCCAGGCCGGCGCCGATCAACGCTCCGCAGAACACAATCAGCTCACCGGCGCCCGGCACATAAGGGATCAGCAGGTATTCAGCGAATTTCACGTTACCCGACAGGTAGCAGAAGATCCCAAGCCCGCCGCCGACCATCACGGTTGGCATGATCGCCAGACCGTCGAGGCCATCAGTCAGGTTGACCGCGTTGCTCGAGCCGACGATCACGAAATACGTCAAGACGATAAAGCCCGCGCCCAGCGGAATGCTGTAGTCCTTGAGCATCGGCAGGATCAGGGTGGTTTCTACCGGCGTCGCCGCGGTCATATAAAGGAAGATCGCCGCGCCCAGGCCGAACACCGATTGCCAGAAGTATTTCCAGCGACTCGGCAAGCCACGGGAGTTTTTCTCGATCACCTTGCGGTAATCGTCGACCCAGCCGATGGCGCCGAACAGCAAGGTCACCAACAAGACGACCCAGACATAACGGTTGGCCAGGTCAGCCCAGAGCAAGGTGCTGACGCCGATGGACGAAAGAATCAGCGCGCCACCCATCGTTGGGGTGCCGGATTTGGACAGGTGCGATTGTGGACCGTCGTTGCGAACGGATTGACCGATCTGACGGTTCTGCAAAGTGCGGATCATCCACGGGCCATAGCACAGCGACAAAACCAGCGCGGTCAGCACACCGAGGATCCCGCGCAGGGTCAGGTACTGAAAGACCGCGAAGCCTTTGTAGAACTGTTGCAGATACTCCGCTAGCAGCAGCAGCATTAATGTTTCTCCAGGCTGGACCCGCACAAAGCGGCGACGATGTTTTCCATCGCAGCGCTGCGCGAGCCCTTGATCAAAATGGTGGTGTTTGTGTCTTGTTCGGCGCCCAGTGCCTTGATCAGCTCAGCCTGAGTGCTGAAATGAAAGGCCTGTGGGCCGAAAGCGTTCACGGCGTGAGCCATCATTGGCCCGACGGCATAAAGCGCGGAAACCTTGCCACGGGCGTACTCGCCCACGTCGCGGTGCCCCTGCTCCGCCCAATCGCCCAATTCGCCGATATCCCCGAGCACCAGGACGGTGCGGCCGGAAAAGCCGGCAAGTATATCAACGGCGGCGCACATCGAGGTGGGGTTTGCGTTGTACGTGTCATCGATCACGCGCATGCCATTAGTAGCCAGCTGCGCGACGGTGCGACCCTTGACCGGTTGTACCGCGCCGAGGCCGGCAGCGATGCCGGACAACGACACGCCCAGGGCATGAGCGGCAGCGGCGGCGGCCATGGCATTGGCGACGTTATGGGTGCCGAGCAGGTTCAGTTGAACGCGCGCCACACCTTCAGGACTGTGCAGATTGAACGCCGGGCAGCCGCGAGCATCGCGGTCCAGATCGCTGGCGTAAAAATCGGCGATGGTATTGCTCAAGGCAAATGTCAGCACTTTGCGACCGGCGGCGCGGGTCTTCCAGATGTCGAACGCCTTGTCGTCGCGATTGAGAACGGCGACGCCATCGGCATCCAGCCCTTCAATAATCTCGCCCTTGGCTTCGACGATTTTTTCTGGTCCGCCGAATTCGCCAACGTGAGCGGTCCCGGCGTTGTTGAGCACAGCTACGTGGGGCTTGGTCATGCCAACGGTGTAGGCAATTTCGCCGAGCCGCGAAGCGCCGAGTTCGATGACGGCGGCGGTATGTTCCGGCGCCAGTTCGAGCAGGGTCAGCGGAACGCCGAGGTCATTGTTCAGGTTGCCACGGGTGGCCAGCACCGGACCGCGCGTGCGCAGGATGCTCGCGAGCATTTCCTTGACCGTGGTCTTGCCGCTGGAACCGGTGATGGCCGCGACCGGTTGGGTGTAAGCCGCACGGTTCAACGCGCCAAGTTGCCCCAGTGCCTGGCGGGCATCCTTGACCAGCAATTGCGGCAACGTGCTGTCGGCGACTTCGCGCTCGACCAATGCAGCCACGGCGCCCTTGGCCGCGACATCGTTCAGATAATCATGACCGTCGAAGCGTGGACCGGTCAGGGCGATAAATAGCTGGCCCGGCTTGATCGCGCGGCTGTCGATGCTGACGCCATCGAAGCTTGCATCAGCAGACACCAGACGGGCATTCAGTGCGCCGGTCAGTTCGCTCAGTTTCAAGGCTTCAAGCATGGGCCACCTCCCACGCGGTCAAGGCGTGATCGGCCTCGACCAGATCGGAGAACGCGTGGCGTACGCCGTTGATTTCCTGGTAGTCCTCATGACCTTTACCGGCCAGGACAATCACGTCATCCGCCGAAGCACTGGCGATCAATTGGGCAATCGCCTGGCCACGGCCAGCGACGAAGGTGACGTTATCCACAGCCGTAAAACCGGCGCGGATGTCGTCGAAAATCACCGCAGGGTCTTCGGTGCGTGGGTTGTCATCGGTGACCAGCACGCCATCGGCCAGACGCTCGACCACTTCGGCCATCAGCGGACGCTTGCCGCGATCGCGATCACCGCCGCAACCGAACAGGCACAGCAGCCGGCCTTTGGCGTGAGGACGCAGGGCCATCAAGACTTTTTCCAGGGCGTCCGGCGTGTGGGCGTAATCGACCACCACCAACGGCTGGTTGCCGCCGCCAAGACGCTGCATGCGACCGGCGGGGCCTTCGAGTTTCGGCAGGACTTTGAGGATTTCGTCCAGGGCGTAATCCAGACCGAGCAAAGCGCCCACTGCGGCCAAGACGTTGCTCAGGTTGAAACGACCAAGCAGAGTGCTGCGCAAATGGTGCTCGCCCTGCGGCGTGACCAACGTGGCGCGCACACCTTCATCGTCGAACTGTGCTTCGCGGCAATAGAGGTAGGCGCTGGAATCTTCCAGGCTATAGGTGATCAGCCGCGACTCGCGTTTTTCGGCGGCCAGTTGCCGGCCGAAATTATCGTCGAGGTTCACCACCCGGCATTTCAGATCGTTCCAGGCAAACAACTTGGACTTGGCTTCGCCGTAGGCTTCCATGGTCCCGTGGTAATCCAGGTGATCGCGGGACAGGTTGGTCATCACCGCCACGTCGAACGCCAGCGCAGTGACACGGCCTTGATCCAGACCATGGGAAGAGACTTCCATGGCCACGGCTTTGGCACCGGCCTTTTTCAGGTCGGCGAGGGTTGCTTGCACGGCAATCGGATTCGGCGTGGTGTGCAGGCCGCTTTCCAGCGCGCCGTAGAAACCGGTGCCCAGAGTGCCGACGATACCGCAGTGTTGGCCGAGTAGATCAAGGGCTTGCGCGACCAACTGGGTCACGCTGGTTTTGCCGTTGGTGCCGGTCACGCCAACCAGATTCAGGTGGCGGCTCGGGTCACCGTAAAAACGCCCGGCGATGTCCGATAGCTGTGCGGCCAGGCCCTTGACCGGAATCAACGGCACATCGGTAATCGGCAGCACGGTGGCGCCTTCGACTTCATAGGCCACAGCGGCAGCACCGCGCTGCAAGGCGTCGGCGATGTGCGCACGACCGTCGAACTTGCCGCCAGGAACGGCGAGAAACAGATCGCCAGCCCGCACATTACGGCTGTCCAGGGTCAGTTCGCGGATCAACAGATCGCGGCCGGCGTGGGCGAAAATCTTGTTCAGGCTCAGAGACATCAGCCGCGCCCTCCATTGGCTTTCAGCGGAACGACTGGTGTTGCGTTCACTTGTTGAGTCGGTGGCAGGTTGTCCGGGGTGATGTTCATCAGGCGCAGGGTCCCGGACATCACTTTGCTAAACACCGGAGCCGAGACCAGGCCACCGTAATAACCGGCTTTGGTCGGTTCATCGATCACCACCACAATCGCGTAACGCGGATCGCTCATCGGGCCGAAACCGGCGAACAACGAGCGGTAGGAATTCTCGGCATAGCCTTTGGTGCCGACCGACGTTTTACGCGCGGTACCGGACTTGCCGCCCACGTGATACGCCGGCACCTGCGCACGGAACACGCCGCGCGGGGCTTCGATCACTTGTTGCAGCATGGTTTGCATGGTTTTCGCGACGGCTTCCGGCAGCACTTCAGTGGTTTGCGGCGCCTTGTCGGTCTTGATCAGTGTTAATGGCGCGAGGCGACCGTTGTTGGCCAGGGCCGAGAAGGCATGGACCAACTGGATCGCCGTCACGGAAATACCGTAGCCATAGGACAGCGTGGCGGTTTCAGCCTTGCGCCATTCGCGGTAGTTCGGCAGGTTGCCGACGCGTTCGCCCGGGAAGCCGAGGCCGGTGTCCTGGCCGAGACCAACTTTCTGCGCCAGACGGAAAATCGTTTCGCCGCCGATATCGAACGCGACCTTACTCATGCCGACGTTACTGGAGTTGATCAGAATGCCGGTCAGGTCGAGGACCGGACCTTCGCTCTTGGATACGTCCTTGATGGTGTACTTACCAATCTGCAAGGTGCCCGGGTACACCTCGACGGTATCGCTCGGTTTCCAGCGACCGGTTTCTATCGCGGCGCTCATGGAGATCGCTTTCATGGTCGAACCCGGTTCGAACACGTCGATCATCGCGCGGTTACGCATCATCGCCGGTTGCAGGTTGCGACGGTTGTTCGGGTTGTAGGTCGGCTGGTTGACCATGGCGAGGATCTCGCCGGTCTTCACATCCATGATCACCAGGCTGCCGGCCTTGGCGCCGTTCTCGATGATTGCGTTACGCAGTTCGCGGTTGGCCAGGTATTGCAGACGCAGGTCAATGGACAACGCCAAGGGCTTTCCGGCCTTGGCGTTTTTGGTGACCTGGACATCCTTGATAAGTCGGCCGCGCCGATCCTTGATGACCTGCCGCTTGCCGGCGACCCCGGCCAGCCATTCGTCATAGGCCAGTTCGACACCTTCACGACCGTGGTCATCGATGTCAGTAAATCCGACCATATGGGCCGTGACTTCACCGGCCGGATAGAAACGCCGGAACTCTTCGATCCCGTAAACGCCCGGTACTTTCAGATCGAGCACGGACTGGCCCTGCTCAGGCGTCAGCCCGCGCACCAGGTAAATGAATTCTTTATTGGCTTGAGCCTCGAGACGTTCGCTCAAGGCTTTTGGGTCTTGCCCCAGAGCCGCCGCCAGTGCAGGCCACTTTTCTTTGGCCAACTGCATTTCCTTGGCGTTGGCCCACAGGGTGGTGACCGGGGTGCTGACGGCCAAAGGCTCGCCGTTACGGTCGGTGATCAGACCACGGTGAGCCGGAATCGGGATATGACGAACGCTGCGCGCGTCGCCCTGGCCTTTCAGGAAGGCACGGTCGACCACTTGCAGGTCAATGATGCGCCAGGCAATCGCCGCCACCATGATACCGAGCAAACCCAGCACCAAGCGGAACCGCCATGGGAAGAGCGCGCCTTCAAGTTTCATCATGGCGCCACCATCTGCACTTCAGCGGCGCCAGGAATACGCATCTTCAGTTGCTCGGTCGCCAACACTTCGATACGGCTGTGGGCGGTCCAGGTGCTCTGCTCGAGAATCAACCGGCCCCACTCTGCCTGCGCCTTGTCGCGCACGCTCAATTCGTTGTACAGCGAGTTCAACAGTTGACGGTTCCAGTGGGCGCTATAAGACACGCCGATGGCCGACACGAGCACGCCGATAAACAGCAGCAGCATGAAAAAGCTTCCGCCGGGAAGTGGCTTGGCGAAAAGCTTGCTCACCGCAACTTCTCCGCGACACGCATGACGGCGCTACGGGAACGTGGGTTGGCTTTGAGTTCGGCCTCGGAGGCGGACTGCGCTTTGCCATGGACTTTGATTTTCGGTTCGAAGGCGACGTGACGCACCGGCAGGTTGCGCGGCAGGTTGTCGGCTTCGCCCTTTACCAGTTTGCGCATGAACAGTTTGACGATGCGGTCTTCCAGCGAGTGGAAGCTGATCACCACCAGACGACCGCCAATTTCCAGGGATTCCAGTGCGGCTTCAAGGCCGGCTTCCAGATCGCCCAATTCGTTGTTGACGTGAATACGCAGGCCCTGGAACGCACGGGTTGCCGGGTTCTTGCCCTTTTCCCACGCCGGGTTGGCGACTTTCAGGACTTCAGCCAGATCGCCCGTGCGCTCGAATGGCTTGATGTCGCGACGCTCAGCCACGGCACGGGCCATGCGACCGGAAAAACGTTCTTCGCCGTATTCCTTGAACACACGAGCGATTTCTTCCACTGGCGCGGTGTTGACGAATTCGGCGGCGCTGATCCCGCGGGACGGGTCCATGCGCATGTCCAGCGGGCCATCGTTGAGGAAACTGAAGCCGCGTTCCGGGTCATCGAGCTGTGGCGAGGACACACCCAGGTCGAGCAAGACACCGCTGACCTTGCCGGCCAGACCGCGGTCGGCGACTTCCGATCCGAGCTCGGCAAAGCTGCGCTGTACAACGACAAAGCGGCCGTCTTCGGCCGCTAGCGTTTGCCCTGTGGCAATCGCTTGAGGATCTTTATCGAATCCGAGTACCCGACCATCGGGACCGAGCTGGCTGAGGATCAACCGACTGTGCCCGCCGCGCCCGAACGTGCCGTCCAGATAGCAGCCATCAGGACGTACGGCGAGAGCCTCCACGGCTTCGTCAAGCAGTACGGTGATGTGGTTAAAGCCGCTATCAATAGTCACAGGATCAAATCACGCAGTTCATCAGGCATGGCGCCCGGTTGTTGAATAGCAGCCAGGTCAGCGGCAGAAACCGCATCCCAGGCATCCTCGTCCCACAATTGGAACTTGTTCAGTTGGCCTACCAACATCGCGCGCTTATCCAACTTGGCATATTCGCGAAGACGCGGTGGAACCAGAAAACGACCACTGCCATCGAGCTCGAGGTCGACGGCATTACCAATCAGTAAACGTTGCAGGCGGCGGTTCTCTTCGCGAAGCGAAGGCAGTGCGCGCAGTTTGGTTTCAATAATTTCCCACTCATCGAGGGGGTAAACACACAAACACGGATCAACGGCATCAATTGTGACGATTAACTGACCGGAACTACGCGAAACGAGCTCGTCACGGTACCGGCTCGGCATGGCGAGACGGCCCTTTGCATCGAGACTGATAGCGTTAGCTCCGCGAAACACGTCAGCGTTTCTCCAAATTTTAGCGTTTTGAGCTCAAAAAACCCACTTCATGCCACTTTCCGCCACTTGTGCACACTATAGGAATGCGGCTACCGCACCGTCAAGGCGCGGTTTAAAGGAAAAGCCTTACAGAACTGAGATTTAGGAGCATAAAAGGAGGGCTAACGAGAATCCGAGGTGCGTTCTTGCTCAATAACTTGAATCAGCGCTGAAGGCTGCGTTCGAAAGTTAAAGTAATTTATTAAGAGTAAGATTTTTTCGGTATTACGAAAGTGCTTCTGCTGACGATTCTGAAAGGAGGGAAATCTGTGTTGCGTTGAGGTCACGCGATTCCTACCAGCGCAGGCCAATCGATATTACCAACCTCCTTCTTCTGAAGAGTCTGGAAGGAGGAAAATGGCTATCACCAGCACCCTGCTCAATGATTAAAGCAGAGGGAAGAAAAAAGGTGGAGAGTCGATCTGTAAGCCGGGTTCTGTCTTGAACAGTCATTCGTCTACGATGGCCATCACTGGACATCTTTAGCAACCTACCCGGTCCCAGCGCGGGCCACGCCTTGGGACCCTATTTGGTCTTGCTCCAAGTGGGGTTTACCTAGCCACGAACTGTTGCCAGACGTGCGGTGCGCTCTTACCGCACCTTTTCACCCTTACCGGCGCCGAAGCGCTTAGGCGGTTATTTTCTGTGGCACTTTCCGTAGGCTCACGCCTCCCAGGCATTACCTGGCACTTCGCCCTATGGAGCCCGGACTTTCCTCCCCCCCCTAATTTTCATAGAGGGCAGCGACTGTCCGATCGACTCTCCGCCGCAAAGGTTAACGGCAGAGCGGCCGAAGAACAAGCGCTAAACGCCTTGGACCACGCCTGCACGTCGGGTTTTACTCGCCCTTTTGTTTATCCAGCGCGACCTGATAGAGCACATTCTTGCGCTCCCCGGTAATTTGCGCTGCCAATGCCGCGGCTCGCTTGAGCGGCATCTCTTCCAGCAACAGGTTCAAGATACGCATCGCTTCACTGCTGACCGCGTCCTCAGTCTCGGGAGCAGACCAGCCTGCCACCAACACCACGCATTCGCCGCGCTGCTGATTGCTGTCCGACTCGACGAACTCGCGCAACTCGGCAAGCGGCAAGCCTTTAAGGGTTTCGAAGGTTTTGGTCAGTTCGCGCGCCAGCAACGCCGGGCGCTCGCCGCCGAATACCAGCTCCATGTCTTGCAGGCACTCAAGAATACGGTGCGGGGCCTCATAGAAGATCAATGTGCGCGGCTCTTCCTTTACCAGTTCAAGACGCGCACGTCGCCCAACAGCCTTCGCGGGCAGGAATCCTTCGAAGATGAAACGATCCGACGGCAGACCCGCCGCCGATAACGCCGCAATCAATGCACAAGCACCCGGCACCGGCACGACATTGATCCCCGCGGCGCGAGCCTGACGTACCAGGTGATAACCCGGATCGGAAATCAGCGGCGTGCCGGCGTCGGAAATCAGCGCCACGTCATCGCCAGCAAGCAATCGCGTGATAAAGCGGCTACCTTCATCCCGCTCATTGTGTTCATGGCAGGCCGCCAGTGGCGTGGGAATACCGAAATGCTGCATCAGCCGCTGGGAATGGCGGGTGTCTTCGGCGGCGATCAACGCGACATCGCGCAGGATTTTCAGCGCACGCGCACTGATGTCGTCCAGGTTGCCGATGGGCGTCGCCACCACATAAAGCGAGCCAGCAGCGGAATTCAAAGCACCTGGAGCAGTCAAAGCGCACACCTCATGATCGGTAAAAACCGCCATTGTAGCGCGTCGCGACGTCCGCGATACGCGCAAGCCACCCTCGGTTTTGCAGCCTTTTGTGCAGCGCTGCAACATTTGCACGAGCTAAATTGATCGATTCACACCAGTAACATCGCGCCCCGGCCAGTGCTTGGGTACAATTCCACGCTAATTTGATCGAGTATCAGGAACACTACATGATCGCTTGCCTGCGGCTGTTCACTGCCCTCTGCCTCGCTGCCTTGCTGGCGGCTTGCGCCAGCTCGCCCTCTTCCAGCCTTGGCGAACTTCCACGGACCCCGGACGCCAGTATCGAGCAACTGCTCGACCAGGCTGCCAAAAGCAAAACGCCGGAACAAGCCGCCCTGTTGCGCCTGAGCGCGGCAGACCTGGCCTATCGTCAGGGCAATGCCGGCCAGTCCGCGCAAATCCTGCAACAAGTGCCTGTCGAACAACTCAAGCCGGGGCAACAGGTCTTCGCCAGTACCCTGGCGGCGGAACTGGCGATGGCCCGCAATCAGCCCAAAGCGGCGTTGACTGCCTTGAGCCATCCAAGCCTGCAACGCTTGAGTGAACTGCCAGTCGAACAACAGGTTCGCACCGGCACCGTTCACGCCCGCGCCCTTGAAGCCGATGGGCAGACCCTGGCCGCTGCGCGGGAGCGAATCTTCATCGCTCCGATGCTTGAGGGTGAAGCCGCCGGCAAAAACCACGAAGCCATCTGGACCTTGATTGCTTCGCTGCCGACCGATCAATTGCAACCAACCTCCACCGATGACCTCGGCGGCTGGATGAGCCTGGCCCTGGCCGTGAAAACCGCCGGCACCCTGGAACAGCAGCAAGCCGCGATCGACACCTGGCGCGAACAGAATCCTAAACACCCGGCAGCCATCCAATTACCGCTACCCCTGACCAAGCTCAAGGAGCTGGCCAGCCAGCCTCTGAGCAAGATCGCCCTGCTGTTGCCGCAAGACGGCCCGCTGGCCTCGGTCGGCAAAGCGTTGCGCGAAGGCTTCATGGCCGCTCATTACCAGGCACAACAAGCCGGGCAGAAACCGCCAGCCATCGAGGTCTATGACAGCTCGCGCCTGACGTCCATGGACGAGTTCTATCGCAAGGCCCAGGCCGATGGCGTGCAACTGGTCGTCGGTCCGCTGGAGAAGCCGCTGGTCAAACAGCTCAGCGTTCGCCCGCAGTTGCCGATCACCACCCTGGCACTGAACTACAGCGAGGGCGAACAAGGTCCGGCCCAACTGTTCCAGTTCGGCCTTGCCGCTGAGGACGAAGCACGCGAAGTGTCCCGTCGCGCTCGCGCCGATGGCTTGCATCGCGCCGCCATCATGGTGCCGAAAGGCGAATGGGGCGACCGTGTACTCAGGGCGTTCAGTCAGGACTGGCAAGCCAACGGTGGCAGCATCGTCGCCACCGAACGCGTCGACCAGCCGGTGCAACTGGCCCAGCAGATTGCCGACATGTTCCAGCTGCGTCAGAGCGAAGGCCGCGCCAAGAGCCTGCAAAGCACTGTTGGTGCGCAGGTCGCCGCCCAGCCTTCGCGTCGCCAGGATATCGAATTCATTTTCCTGGCTGCAACGCCTCAGCAAGCCCAGCAGATCAAACCGACCCTGAACTTCCAATACGCGGGTGACGTGCCGGTTTACGCCACCTCTCACGTGTTCAGCGCCAGCGGCGATCAGAACCAGTACAACGACATGACCGGCATTCGCTTTTGCGAAACCCCATGGTTGCTGGATGCCAACGATCCACTGCGCAAACAGGTCACCGCTCAATGGCCACAAGCCGGTGGCAGCCTGGGTCGCCTTTACGCAATGGGTGTCGACGCCTATCGCCTGGCACCGCGCCTGGGGCAACTCAAGGCATTGCCGGACAGCCGCATCGAAGGTCAATCGGGCAGCCTGGGCATGACTCAGAACCAACGTGTCGAACGCCAGCTGCCATGGGCAGAGTTCGTCAACGGTCAGGTTCAACGCCTGCCGGACACCTCGCGCTGATGCCCGACAGGTCACGCCAGCAAAGCGGTAAAGATGCCGAGCGACAGGCGCTCGAGCATCTTCAACAACGAGGTCTGCGCCTGCTGGCGCAGAACTGGTTGTGTAAACGCGGTGAGCTTGATCTGGTCATGCTTGATGGCGATACAGTAGTATTCGTTGAAGTCCGCTACAGAAAAAACACTCAATGGGGTGGTGCGCTCGATAGCATCGATGGGCGCAAACAGCAGAAACTGATTTTCGCCGCGCAGTATTTTCTTCAGCGCGAGTCGCGCTGGGCCAATTCCCCTTGCCGCTTCGACGTGGTTGCCATCGACAGCAACCTCGATCAGTTGAACTGGTTGCAGAATGCCTTCGACAGCTGATCGCATGCGCCCCGAACCGGACACTTTCACCCAACACTTTTGCTCTTTGCTTTGCGGGCTGCACATTCATGTGCCGAGTAGCCGCGCTAATTAAGGTCACACAGATGGACATGCAATCCCGAATTCGCCAGCTTTTTCAGGCCAGTATCGACACCAAGCAACAGGCGATGGAAGTACTTGCACCGCACATCGAGCAAGCCAGCCAGGTGATGGTCAACGCCCTGCTCAACGAAGGCAAAATGCTCTCCTGCGGCAATGGCGGTTCCGCTGGTGACGCCCAGCATTTCTCGTCGGAGCTGCTCAACCGCTTCGAACGCGAGCGCCCGAGCCTGCCAGCCATTGCGCTGACTACTGACAGCTCGACGATCACCTCGATCGCCAACGACTACAGCTACAACGAAATCTTTTCCAAACAGATCCGAGCCCTCGGCCAGCCGGGCGATGTATTGCTGGCTATTTCCACCAGCGGTAACTCGGCAAACATAATTCAAGCGATCCAGGCCGCACATGATCGCGAAATGATTGTCGTAGCATTGACCGGTCGCGATGGCGGCGGCATGGCGTCGCTGCTATTGCCCGAGGACGTCGAGATTCGCGTACCGGCCAATGTCACCGCACGTATTCAAGAAGTCCACCTGCTGGCGATCCACTGCCTTTGCGACTTGATCGACAGCCAACTGTTCGGGAGTGAAGAATGACCCCTAATCGACTAGGCCTACTGGCCCTGACCCTGTGCCTCGGCATCAGCGGCTGCACCTCGGTGGTTAAAGCCAGCCGTGAAGCACCGATTGAAGATGACCGCGGCACCCGCACCTTCGGCAGCAAGATCGATGACTCCCTGATCGACACCAAGGTCGGTGTGAACGTTGCCAAGGCCGATCCGGCCCTGGATAACGACTCGCACATCGTCGTCACCAGCTTCAATGGCGTGGTACTTCTCGCCGGGCAAACGCCGCGTGCGGACCTCAAGGCCAAGGCCGAACAGGCTGCCGCTGCCGTCCAGCGCGTGAAGAAGGTCCATAACGAACTGCAGGTCCTGCCGCCGTCCGGCTTCATCGCACGTCAGAACGACACCTGGCTCACCACCAAGATCAAGACCCAGATGCTCGCCGATGCCAGCATCCCCGGTTCGCGCATCAAGGTTGTGACCGAGAACGGTATCGTTTATCTGCTGGGCCTGCTGACCAAGCAGGAAGCCGCCCAGGCCACCAATCTGGTGCAAAGCGTTGCCGGTGTGCAGAAGATCGTGAAGTTGTTCGAATACATCGACTGATCTCCCTTGGGGAGCGCATAAAAAAAGGCGATCCATCCGGATCGCCTTTTTTATTACTTCACCACTTTCAAACTGGGTCGACCGCTGGGACGCGGCGGCTCGCTGTCGGGTGGCGGAATATCGTCATCCGGCTCGATCTCTTCCTCGTCTTCCATAGGCGATTCCAGATCGAACACCATGCCCTGGCCATTCTCCCGAGCGTAAATACCCAGGATCGATGCAATAGGCACGTACAGGGTGTGCGGCACGCCACCAAAGCGCCCCTCGAAGCTGACCGCTTCGTTGTCCATGTGCAAATGACGCACGGCTGCCGGTGATACGTTCAGGACAATCTGTCCGTCACTGGCAAAACCCTGAGGTACCTGCACCGACGGATACTCGGAATTGACCAGCATGTGCGGGGTGCAATCGTTGTCCACAATCCACTCGTAGAGCGCGCGGACCAGATAAGGTCGACTGGAGTTCATAGCGGCTCCTTAAGCCTTAGCGCATATCGCGTTCGACACCAGACAGACTCGCCTGGAAAGCCTCACGCGCAAACGAGCGCTCCATGTAATCAAGCAGCGGCTTGGCAGGCCGCGGCAGTTCAATACCCAGAATCGGCAATCGCCAGAGTATTGGCAATAGGCAGCAATCCACCAGACTTTGTTCCTCACTGAGGAAAAACGGCTTGTCGGCGAACAACGGCGACACGCCTGTCAGGCTTTCGCGCAGCTCTTTACGAGCCACGACACGGGCTGCTTCCTTGGTCCGCGAATCCAGGATCAGATCCACCAGACCACACCAGTCACGCTGAATACGATGAATCAGCAGACGGCTGTTGGCACGCGCCACTGGATAAACCGGCAGTAAAGGCGGATGCGGGTAACGCTCATCCAGATATTCCATCACCACGGTCGACTCCCACAACGCCAGGTCACGATCGACCAGGGTGGGCAAGCTGCCGTAAGGGTTCACTTCGATCAGTTTAGGCGGCTGGCGACCAGCTTCCACGTAAATGATCTCGGCGCTGACACCCTTCTCTGCAAGTACGATGCGCACTCGGTGGGAATAGTGGTCGGCGGGGTCGGAGTAACAGGCCAACCGATTGGTCACGCCCATGGCGGTCCTCCTCGCTTGTTGAAATTATCGGAAGCGGAAAAACGCGCGCGCCCAGAGGGCGCCTCTCGTAACGCCTGGATCACCAGGCTCGTTACACCTTCAGAGACGCCCTTGGGCGCGCGCGATTAACAGCAATTGCTTACAGCTTTATCAATGGACGTCTTTCCAGTATTCGCGCTTGAGCAAGTAAGCGAATACGAAGAAGAACGCCAGGTACAGCAACACATAGGTACCGATGCGCTGATGCTGCAGCTTCACCGGGTTGGCCGAATAGGCCAGGAAGGTCACCAGATTCTTGACCTTCTCGTCGAACTGCTCTTCGTTCAGCGTGCCGGTTTTTGGCAACACGGTCAGCTGGTCGCACGCTTCATGAGTCAAAGGCGTACCGGTCAGCGGGTCGTATTGCTTCTTGCCGTCTTCGACGACTTGAACCTGTTTGCAGCCTACCACCTGACGACCCTGCAGGCCGACCAGAACGTTAGGCATCCCGACGTTCGGGAACACCTTGTTGTTCACACCCCAAGGACGCGATGGGTCTTCGTAGAAGGACTTCAGGTAACCATAGAGCCAGTCAGTACCACGAACACGAGCCACCAGGGTCAGGTCGGGTGGCGCGGCACCGAACCAGGTCTTGGCGTCAGCCGGCTGCATGCCGATGTTCATGTGGTCGCCAATCTTGGCGCCGGTGAACACCAGCTTCGAGAGCATCAGATCGTGAGGAATGCCCAGGTCATCGGCCACACGTTCGTAACGCTGGAACTTGGCGCTGTGGCAGCCCATGCAGTAGTTGGCAAAAGTACGCGCGCCATCCTGCATGGCAGCCTGGTCGGAAACGTCGATGTCGACTTTTTCCAGCTCGGGACCACCCTGTTCGGCCGCAAAGGACAGCGCAGGCATGGCAGCAAGAATCAGTACAGCAAATAGCTTTTTCATCAGCCAGTCACCCTATCCGGAACCGGTTTGGTCTTCTCAAGCCTGGTGTAGAACGGCATCAGAATGAAGTAGGCGAAGTACAGGAAGGTACATACCTGCGACAGCAACGTACGGCCTGGAGTCGGCGCCAACACGCCCAGAATCCCCAGGATCACGAAGGAGATGCAGAACAGCACCAGCCAGATCTTGCTCAGCCAGCCTTTGTAGCGCATCGACTTCACCGGACTGCGGTCCAGCCACGGCAGGACAAACAACACTGCAATCGCAGCACCCATGGCGATAACGCCCAGGAGCTTGTCCGGAACCGCCCGCAGAATCGCGTAGAACGGAGTGAAGTACCAGACTGGAGCAATGTGCTCAGGCGTCTTGAACGGGTTGGCCTGTTCGAAGTTCGGCTTCTCGAGGAAGTAGCCACCCATTTCCGGGAAGAAGAACACGATGGAACAGAAGATGAACAGGAACACCACCACACCGACGATATCTTTAACGGTGTAGTACGGGTGGAAGGCGATGCCATCCAGCGGTACGCCGTTTTCGTCTTTGTGCTTCTTGATGTCCACGCCATCCGGGTTGTTCGAACCCACTTCGTGCAGCGCCAGAACGTGCAGCACCACCAAACCGAGAATCACGATTGGCAGCGCAACGACGTGCAAGGCGAAAAAGCGGTTCAGGGTAATACCGGAAATCAGGTAGTCACCACGGATCCACTGGGTCAGGTCGTTGCCAATGACCGGGATCGCACCGAACAGCGAGATGATCACCTGGGCACCCCAGTAGGACATCTGGCCCCAAGGCAGCAGGTAACCCATGAACGCTTCAGCCATCAGCGCCAGGTAGATCAGCATGCCGAAGACCCACACCAGTTCACGGGGCTTCTGGTACGAACCGTAAAGCAAGCCACGGAACATGTGCAGGTAAACCACGATGAAGAACATCGAGGCGCCGACTGCGTGCAGCAAACGCAAGATCGAGCCGTGGTTGACGTCACGCATGATCCCTTCAACGGAAGCAAAAGCCTCTTCCGCCGACGGGGTGTAGCTCATGGTCAGCCAGACACCGGTAACGATCTGGTTGACCAGAACGAGCAGTGCAAGGGAGCCAAAGAAATAGAAGAAGTTGAAGTTCTTCGGGGCGTAGTACTTGCTGAGATGGTCTTCCCACATTTTGGTCGCGGGAAAGCGCGCATCAACCCAATCCATGAACTTGCTCATCACGCTTTCTCCGTATCGACGCCAATGATGATGATCTCATCGGTCTCATAGGAATGCGGGGGAACTGGCAGGTTCAAAGGCGCAGGTTGCGACTTGTAGACGCGGCCAGCCAGATCGTAGTGGGAACCGTGGCAAGGGCAGAAATAACCACCCACCCAATCCTTGCCCAGATCAGCAGGCGCCACTTCCGGACGGAAGGTCGGCGAGCAACCCAGGTGCGTGCAGATACCGATCAGCAGCAGAACCTCTGGCTTGATCGAACGCGTTTCCGGGTCGACGTAGGTCGGTTGTGTCGAGTTCTTGGAGGTCGGGTCAGACAACTGGCCCTCGATCTTTTTCAGATTCCCCAGGATTTCCTCGGTACGGCGGACAATGAACACCGGCTGACCACGCCACTCAGCAATCATTTGCTGACCTGGTTCGATTTTGCTGACATTCACCTTCACCGGTGCACCTGCGGCTTTCGCCTTGGCACTGGGAAACCATGACCCCACGAACGGGACCGCAGCCCCCACCGCTCCTGCAGCACCCACCACGGATGTGGCTGCTACCAAGAAGCGACGCCGGCCTGCATTCACGCCGTCATTGCTCATTCAGTCCTCTCCCATCAGCTTTGTGGCCTGTTAAATCAGGCGTCTACTAAGTAAAAATCTGAACTTATAAAAATTTTGCCGAATGGTAATGAAAAGCCCCAATTCTGACAAGGTAATTACCTAAGGGCTTCACTGCCAAGCCTTGCAGTATAGGGCTTCTACGGCTGTGGCAAGTTGTCACAGAGCAATTCCTTGATAAATCGCGCCCATAAAAAAACGCCCAGCTTCGCGAGGAAACTGGGCGTTCTTTTTGAACGCGAAAGCGAATTAACGCTTCGAGTACTGCGGACGCTTACGCGCTTTACGCAGACCAACTTTCTTACGTTCAACTTCACGAGCATCGCGAGTAACGAAGCCAGCTTTGCGCAGAGCGCCACGCAGGGTTTCGTCGTACTGCATCAGTGCGCGAGTGATACCGTGGCGGATTGCGCCAGCTTGACCACTTACACCACCACCGATCACGGTGACGTAGATGTCGAACTTCTCGACAGTCTCAGTCAATTCCAGCGGCTGACGAACTACCATGCGGGCAGTTTCGCGACCGAAGAAATTATCCAGCGAACGATTGTTGATGGAGATGTTACCAGTACCCGGACGCAGGAAAACGCGTGCGGTTGCGGTCTTGCGACGGCCAGTGCCGTAATTTTGAGTCGCCGACATAATGAACTATTCCGTTAAAACTTCAGTTCTTGGGGCTGCTGAGCAGTATGAGGGTGAACAGCGCCCGCATAGACTTTCAGCTTACGATACATGTCGCGACCCAGCGGGTTCTTAGGCAGCATGCCTTTGACCGCGGTCTCGATCACGCGCTCAGGGGCTTTAGCGATCAGCTTTTCGAAGTTGATCGACTTGATGCCGCCCGGGAAACCGGAGTGGGAGTAGTAGATTTTGTCGGTGGTTTTAGCACCGGTTACACGAATCTGCTCGGCATTGATAACGACGATGTAATCGCCGGTGTCAACGTGAGGAGTGTACTCAGCTTTATGCTTGCCACGCAGACGGCTCGCGATTTCGGTGGCCAGACGACCCAGGGTCTGACCCGCAGCATCGACGACAAACCAGTCGCGCTGTACTGTTTCCGGTTTAGCAGTAAAAGTTTTCATTCTTTATAGCCTCAGGGGCCGCCCTGTAAATTAGACGGCGGATCTTACTGAATAGTGCGTACTTTGACAAGTCAAAGGCAGCCGGATACAGACGCTTTCGGGGGCTCGGGTCGGCGCGTCCGTTCAACGGCAAGATTCTTCGGCGGCGGCGCATCACTTCCACTGCAGAAAGAGGTGCGCAATTATGCAGATTGCGAAAAATAATTCAACCTGCTTTTATGATTGTTTTGCCCAAGGAGCACCCGATGGACTATCGCCAGCTAGGCCGAACCAATCTGAACGTGAGTGCCATCTGCCTCGGAACCATGACCTGGGGCGAGCAAAACAGCGAGTCTGAAGCCTTCGCGCAGATCGAACGGGCCAAGAGCGCCGGGATCAATTTCATCGATACCGCCGAAATGTACCCGGTGCCACCAAAGGCCGAAACCTACGCCACCACCGAGCGCTACATCGGCAATTACTTCAAAAGTCGCGGTGATCGCGCCGACTGGATCCTCGCCAGCAAGATCGCCGGCCCCGGCAACACCATCGACTACATCCGCGACAAAAACCTGCGACATAACCGCCAGCACATCACCGAAGCCGTGGACGCCAGCCTCAAGCGCCTGCAAACCGACTACATCGACCTGTATCAGTTGCACTGGCCGGAACGCAGCACCAATTTCTTCGGTCAACTGGGCTACAAACACAAGAGCGAAGCCAACCTCACGCCGCTGGAGGACACCCTCGAAGCGCTGGACGAACAGGTCAAGGCCGGCAAGATCCGCCACATCGGCCTGTCCAACGAAACACCGTGGGGCACCATGCGCTTTCTCGCCCTGGCCGAAGCCCGTGGCTGGCCGCGAGCGGTGTCGATCCAGAACCCCTACAACCTGCTCAACCGCAGCTTTGAAGTCGGCCTGGCGGAAATCGCCATCCGCGAACAGTGCGGGCTGCTCGCCTATTCGCCGCTGGCGTTCGGTTTCCTGTCGGGCAAGTACGAAGGTGGTGCGCGTCCGCCGAAAGGTCGCCTGAGCCTCTATAGCCGCTTCAGCCGTTATTTCAATCCGCAGTCGGAAGCGGCGTGCAGCCGTTATGTGGCGTTGGCCCGTGAACACGGCCTGGACCCGGCGCAAATGGCACTGGCGTTCGTGACGCAACAGCCGTTCGTGACCAGCAACATCATTGGCGCGACGACGCTGGAGCAACTGGACAGCAACATTGCCAGCTTCGATTTGAAGCTGTCGGATGAAGTGCTGGCGGGGATTGAGGCGATTCACAAGGATCACCCAAACCCGGCGCCTTGATTGCCTGACAAGAAGCCTTCGCGAGCAAGCCCGCTCCCACATTTAACCGAGTTCTCCCAAAAAGAAAGCGGTCGAATGTGGGAGCGGATTTGCTCGCGAAAGCGGTCTAACAGTCCCTGAAATGCATCAAAGCGACCGCGCAATAATCTCCTTCATGATTTCGTTGGTCCCGGCATAGATCCGCTGCACCCGCGCATCCGCCCACGCCCGGGCCACCGGGTATTCCCACATGAACCCGTAACCGCCATGCAACTGCACGCACTCGTCGAGTACCTTGCATTGCAGGTCCGTGCCCCAGTATTTGGCCATCGCCGCCGTCGGCACGTCGAGCTTGCCTTGCAGGTGCAGTTCCAGACAGCGATCGACAAAGACCCGGCCGATCTGGATCTCGGTGGCCATCTCCGCCAGTTTGAAGCGGGTGTTCTGGAAGTCGGCGATGGCCTTGCCGAACGCCTTGCGCTCGCGGGTGTACTCCAGTGTCCATTGCAGCGCCGCTTCGGCCGATGCCAGGCCACCGACGGCGACCGTCAGTCGCTCCTGCGGCAGTTCCTGCATCAGGTAAGCGAACCCCATTCCGGCCTGGCCCAGCAGGTTTTCCTTCGGCACCCGCACATCCTGGAAGAACAATTCGGAGGTGTCCTGAGCCTTCATGCCGACCTTTTCAAGGCGCTTGCCCTTGGCGAAGCCCGGAGTGTCGGCTTCCACCAGAAACAGACTGGTGCCCTTGGCGCCGGCCTTCGGATCGGTCTTGGCCACGACAATCACCAGGTCGGCGAGATAGCCGTTGGTGATGAAAGTCTTCGAGCCGTTGATCACATACTCGTCGCCATCGAGCACTGCGGTGGTTTTCACCCCCTGCAGGTCGGAACCGGCGCCCGGCTCGGTCATCGCAATGGCGGTGACCATCTCCCCGGACACCAGTTTTGGCAGGTATTTGTGCTTCAGCGCTTCACTGCCGTAATGCAGGATGTAGGGCGCGACGATGTCGGAATGCAGGGAAAAACCGATACCGGTCAGGCCCAGGCGTCCCACCTCTTCGATCACCACGGCGCTGTAGAGAAAGTCCGCTCCCAGCCCGCCATATTCTTCCGGCAAGTGCGAACACAGCATCCCCGCCTCCCCTGCCTTGTTCCAGAGTTTGCGGTCGATGTAGCCTTGTTTTTCCCATTGCCCATGGAACGGCACGGCTTCTTTTTCAAGGAACGTTCGTACGCTGTCGCGAAAAAGTTCGTGCTCGGAACTGAACAAGGTTCTGGGGATCATGCGGCACCTGTCGTTATTGTTAGAGGGAATTGACCTTCAGAGACTAAGCCTCGCGTCCGATACAGGACACTGGACACATCCGACAAAAAATAAGACGATCCAGCCGTCTGGTGACCACTTTCCCCTTATAAAAATAAAGTTGAATTATGTCTAAGCAAGTCTCCACGCCCCTGCGGCGCGTCAGCATCCTGGCTATCGACCGGGTTTTCGCTTCCACCCTCATGCAAGCCAAGGATTTCTTCCACCTGGCCAGCTTGCGCTATGGCAAACAACTGGGCCACGGCCTGACGCCGGCGTTCGAAACCCGGCTGGTCAGTCCCGACGGCAAACCCGTGAACAGCTTCAGCGATGTGATCATGCCGGTGGACGGCGGTCTGGAAAACGCCGACATCATCGTGCTGCCCGCGTTCTGGGACGATTTCGAAACCCTTTGCCAACGTTATCCACAGGTCCTGCCGTGGCTGCGTCAGCAACATGCTCGCGGCGCGGTACTTTGCGGTGAGGCCACTGGCGTGTTCTGGCTTGCCGAAGCCGGGCTGCTCGATGGCAAGGAAGCGACCACTTACTGGCGTTTCTTCAACGCCTTCGCTGAACGCTTCCCCAAGGTTCAGCTCAATCAGGACAAGCACCTGACCGACGCCGACAACCTCTATTGCGCCGGCGGCACCACCTCGGCGTGCGACCTCTACATTTATCTGATCGAGCGTTTCTGTGGCGCCAACGTGTCCCAGGCCGTGGCCCGCGACATTCTCTACGAAGTACGGCGCAGCTACTCTCCGGGAAGAATCGGTTTCGGTGGGCAGAAGCTGCACCAGGACGTGATCATCCTGCAGATCCAGCACTGGCTCGAAGAACACTTCGCCGACAAGTTCCGCTTCGAAGACGTCGCTCGCGAGCACGGCATGAGCATCCGCAACTTCATGCGCCGCTTCCAGACCGCCACCGGCGACAAGCCCCTGCATTACCTGCAACGCCTGCGCATCGAAACCGCCAAGGGCTTGCTATCCGGCAGCAGAAAAAGCATCAAGACCATCAGCTATGAAGTCGGTTACGACGATGCGAGTTTCTTTGCGCGGTTGTTCCGCCAGCACACTGAGCTCTCGCCGAACCAGTATCGGCAGCAGTTTCAGCAGGCGGCGTAGGAATCAACACCGCTCCCACATTGGTTCTTCGGAGAATAAAAAAAGGCCTGCATTGCAGGCCTTTTTTTATTTTCCGAAACGTCCTACGGCTTGTGCGCCCGGGACAGGAATTCGTGGGACTGCATTTCCAGCAGACGGCTGAGGGTGCGCTGGAACTCGAAGTTCAGGCGACCGCCGGTGTAGAGGTCTTTGAGCTCGACTTCGGCAGAAATGATCAGCTTCACGTTACGGTCGTAGAACTCATCGACCATGTTGATGAAGCGTCGGGCGATGTCGTCGGTGGTGACGCTCATTTGCTCGACACCGCTGAGCAATACGGCGTGGAAGATCTTGCCCAGTTCGATGTAGTCGTTCTGGCTGCGCGGGCCGTCGCACAGTTCGCGGAAGTCGAACCAGGCCACGTCATCGCAGGTGCGCACGGCACGGATTTCGCGGTTCTCGATCATCAGCACGTCATTTTCGATGGCTGCGGTGCATTCCGGCGTCAGGGCGCGGAAGCTTTTGCGCAGGCTTTCGTGGGACGCGTCGTCAAGCGGGAAGTGGAACAATTCGGCTTGCTCAAGGTGACGCAGACGATAATCGACGCCACTGTCGACGTTGACGATTTCGGTGTTCTGCTTGATCAACGCAATGGCCGGCAGGAAGCGTGCGCGTTGCAGGCCGTCCTTGTAGAGGCCGTCCGGCACGATGTTCGAGGTCGCGACCAGGGTCACGCCGTTCTTGAACAGCTCTTCCATCAACGTGCCGAGAATCATCGCGTCGGTGATGTCAGACACGAAGAATTCATCGAAACAGATCACCCGGGCTTCGTCGGAGAAACGCTTGGCGATGATGGTCAGCGGGTTTTTCTCGCCGCCGAGGGTCTTCATCTCTTCGTGCACGCGCTTCATGAAGCGGTGGAAGTGCGTCCGGACCTTTTCCTTGAACGGCAGCGCTTCGAAGAAGGTGTCGACCAGGTAAGTCTTGCCGCGGCCAACGCCGCCCCAGAAGTACAGGCCCTTGACCGGCGCCTGTTCTTTCTTGCCAAACAGTTTGCCGAGCAGGCCCGGTTTGTTGTTCGACGCAGCAACCAGGTCGTCGTACAGGCGCTGCAAATGGCGCACCGCAGTTTCCTGCGCAGCGTCATGGAAGAATTCCGGACGTTTCAGATCAGCTTGATATCGTTCTAGGGGCGTCATAATTCGTTAGCAAGGCAACAAAAACGGGCCGTCACTGTAGCGACGGCCCGTGGGAATGGCAATCGGCCCTTGGTCGGACCGAACCGTTGTTTATTCCTGAACAGGCGTCAGAGCAACCCGCAAAGTGTCGATGGCGATGTCGCGAGCGGCGTTGTCAGCAAAAGTCGGGCTGTCGCCAACACACTCGCCTTCCAGCCAGACGCTGAAACTCCGGTCTTCACTACGCACATCCAACGGCTGGCCCGATTGCAGCTGCTTGGTCACTTGACCTGCGGTTTTGCCGTCCGCGAAGTTGCGCGACAGCAGCAGTTGTTCGCCGTCGGCCGCCAGCAGACGGAAACGGAAACTGCTGTCTTCTTCGCGGAAACTGACAAAACGAGCGGCTTTCGCGGCTTTCTTCTTGGCGGTCGCAGCGACTTGGGTCTGGGCGACGAAAGAACGCAGGCCGACCGCTTCGCGCAGTTCGTGGAGGAACGGCGTCGCCACCGAGCGAGCCTTTTTCGCACCAGCTTGCAGGATGTCTTCCAGGTCCGCCGGGCGTTCGATCAACTGGTGATAGCGCTCGCGGGACTCGCCCAATTCATTGTCCAGCAGCTGGAACAGACGATTTTTCGCCTCGCCCCATCCCAGGCCCTGCAACAGTTCACTGCGGAACTCGTCGGATTGCGCCGGGGTGGCGAAGGCCTGGAACAGCGTGAACAAGTGCGAATTGTCCGGATCTTTGGCTTCACCCGGCGCGCGGGAGTCGGTAACGATCCGCGAAATCGCGTCCTTCATCTCTTTGGCGCTGCTGAACAACGGAATGGTGTTGTCGTAGCTCTTCGACATCTTGCGACCGTCGAGGCCGGGCAGCGTGGCGACGCTTTCTTCGATCAGCGCCTCGGGCATGGTGAAGAATTCCTTGCCCTGGCCAAACAGGTGGTTGAAACGCTGGCCGATGTCACGAGCCATTTCCACGTGCTGGATCTGGTCCCGACCGACCGGCACCTTGTGAGCGTTGAACATCAAAATGTCCGCCGCCATCAGCACCGGGTAGCTGTAAAGCCCCATGGTGATGCCGGCGTCCGGGTCTTCGCCGGTTTCGACGTTCTTGTCCACCGAAGCCTTGTAGGCGTGGGCGCGGTTGAGCAGGCCCTTGGCGGCCACGCAGGTCAGCAGCCAGGTCAACTCGGGGATTTCCGGGATATCGGACTGGCGATAGAACGTCACGCGGTCCACATCCAGGCCACCGGCCAGCCAGGTCGCGGCGATTTCCAGACGCGAGCGCTGGATGCGCAGCGGGTCATCGCACTTGATCAGGGCGTGGTAGTCGGCCAGGAAGTAGAACGAATCGGCATTGCTGTCGCGGCTGGCAAGGATCGCCGGGCGGATGGCGCCGGCGTAGTTGCCCAGGTGCGGCGTGCCGGTGGTGGTGATGCCGGTGAGGATACGGGTACGAGTCGTCATGGGTAATCGCTTGTCAGACTGCAATCAATTCGAAAGACGCGGCAGGATCAGATCCTTGAGATCGGTCAGCTTGCCATGAAAAAAGTGTCCGCATTCTGCCACTTTCAGCAGCTCATGGGGACGCTCGAGTTTTTCGGACCAGTCGTAGACGGCTTGCGGGTCGATGACTTCGTCGGTTTCCGGCTGGATCAGGGTCAGCTCGCCTTGCTGCGGCAGTTGATGTTGATCGCCCAGACGCATCACCGCAGGCGCGACCATGAACAGGTGCTTGAGCTGCTCACCCTTGACTTCCAGACGTCCGCCGAGACTTGCTGCAACAAAACCACCGAAGGAGAATCCGAACAGCGTCAGCGGCAACCCGGGGTGTTTGGCTCGTAGCCATTCGGCAACGGCTTGGGCGTCGTCGACTTCGCCGGTGCCCATATCGTGGGTGCCTTCGCTGGCACCGACGCCACGATAATTGAAGCGCAAGGTAATCAAACCGGCGTCGCGCGCGGTGCGCTGCAGGGTCGAGACCACTTTGTTGAGCATGGTGCCGCCCTGCACCGGGTTAGGGTGACAGATCAACGCCAGGCCGCGGGGCTGGTCGTTGTCCAGGTAGAGGGCTTCCAGTTGGCCGACCGGGCCATCAATTACTACAGGGGTTTCGCGCATAAGCAAGGAAGGAACTCCGTGACCTCGAATCGGGTCGACTCGTCTAGCAAATTGTCTGTGCCAATCTATTGCGAGTGAATCGCGGTATACAGCGCAGGTTCGAGCCGTTAACGTAAAGCAAAGCCGTTTATAGAGGAAGGACTCGTGGAACACTCGCTCTTAGTTTGGTTGTTGCCGACTCTTGCCCTGGTTGTGGGTGTCGCCATTGGGTTCCTGATCGCTCGCCTGGTGCCAAATGCCGCGCCTAACCGCACGCAGCGTCAGCTGGACGATATTCAGGAACGTTTCGACAGTTATCAGAATGAGGTGGTTACCCACTTCAACAGCACTGCAACACTGGTCAAGAAACTGACTCAGAGCTATCAGGAAGTGCAGGATCATCTCGCCGAGGGCGCCAACCGCCTGGCCCTGGACGAACAGACTCGCCAACGCTTGCTGGCTTCCCTGCAAGCCGACGCGGCGCAGGCGCCACGGGAACGCCTGACACCGCCGCGCAATCAGGAGCCGCCTCGCGATTACGCGCCAAAAGCCCCGAACGCGCCGGGCATGCTTGATGAGCATTACGGCCTGAAGAAGTAATCAAGTTTCGTAAGAAACAAAAAAGCCCTCGAGCAAGTGATTGTTCGAGGGCTTTTTGTTTCTGGTCCGGTATCTCTGGTGCCTGTACTGGCCGCTTCGCGGGCAAGCCCGCTCCCACATGGGTTCTATGTCGATCACAAAACAGTGATCAAACACAAATCCTGTGGGAGCGGGCTTGCTCGCGAAGAGGCCAGTACAGGCGACACAAACAGCTCATGCCGGAAAGAGTTAGCCCAACAACTCGCTAGCCACCTGATCAACCGCACCCTTAGTGATGTCGACAATCAAGTCCGCCTCTTCCTCGGTCAGGATCAACGGTGGGGCGAAGCCGAGGATGTCGCCATGGGGCATCGCACGGGCGATCATGCCGCGCTCCAAGCACGCAGCCGAAACCTTCGGGCCGACCTTCAAGGCGGCGTCAAATGGGGTGCGCTGTTCACGGTCGGCCATGAACTCCACGGCGGCGAGCATACCGTCGCCGCGCACTTCGCCTACCAGTGGATGGCCTTCCAGGATTTCGCGCAAGCGGCGGTTCAGGTAGCTGCCGACCTGCTCGGCATTAGCCGTGAGGTTTTCCCGCTCCAGGATATCGAGGTTGGCCAAGGCCGCCGCCGCGCAGATCGGATGCCCGGAATAGGTCCAGCCATGGCCCATGGCGCCCTGGGATTCGGAAGCCTTTTCGATCACGTCCCAGACCTTTTCGCCGACGATCACCGCCGACAACGGTGCGTAGGCGCTGGTCAGGCCTTTGGCCGTGGTGATCAGGTCCGGACGCATGCCGTAGCGTTGACTGCCCATTTTCGAACCCAGGCGACCGAAGGCGCAGACCACTTCGTCGGCGATCAGCAACACGTCGTACTTGTTCAGCACCGCTTGAATCGCCGTCCAGTAACCGGCCGGAGGGACCACGATGCCGCCGGTACCCATGACCGGCTCGCCAATGAACGCGGCGACGGTGTCGGGGCCCTCGGTGAGGATCATTTTCTCCAGCTCGTCGGCGCAATAACGGACAAAGGCGGCCTCGTCCATGCCGGCAGGAGCTTTGCGGTACCAATGTGGGCAAACAGTGTGTGTGACGCCTTGCTCCGGCAAGTCGAAATGCTGATGGAACGCCGCCAGTCCGGTGAGGCTACCGGTCATGATCCCCGAGCCGTGGTAACCGCGATCCCGAGAGATGATTTTCTTCTTCTGCGGGCGACCCAACACGTTGTTGTAGTAACGCACCAGTTTGATCTGGGTTTCGTTGGCGTCGGAACCGGACAGGCCGTAATAGACCTTTTTCATGCCCTCGGGCGCCCAGTCCATGATGCGGCTGGACAGCTCGATGATCGCCTCGCTCGAATGGCCCATATAGGTGTGGTAATAGGCCAGCTCCTTGGCTTGCTTGTAGATCGCATCGGCGACTTCGGTGCGGCCGTAGCCGATGTTCACGCAGTACAGGCCGGCAAAGGCGTCGATGAACTCGCGGCCCTCGTGATCGCGAATGCGGATGCCCGAGGCGCTCTTGATGATGCGCCCTTTGAGCGCGCCGCTGGCGTGATCATGGGCGTGGGTCGAAGGGTGCATGAAGTGCGCGCGGTCTTGTTCGAACAGCGTATCGAGTTCTTGGTTCATGGCATGTCTCCTGAGAACTGGCCTTAGAACTGGCCTTGATGGTGCAGACAAAAATATTTGGTTTCGACAAAGGCTTCGAAGCCCTCGGTGCCGCCTTCGCGGCCCAGTCCCGAGGCTTTCATGCCACCGAACGGGATCGGATGGCCGGTGAACTTGACGCCGTTGACCGCGACCATCGCATGGTCGAGGCGGCGGATCAGGGGGTAGATCAGGTCCAGACGGTTGGAACAAATGTAGGCGGCCAGACCGTATTCGGTGTCGTTGGCCATTTCGATGGCTTGCTCAATCGTGTCGAACGGCAGTACCCCGGCAATCGGCGCGAAATTTTCTTCGCGGTAGATACGCATCTGCGGGGTGACATCGGCCAGTACCGTCGGCTGGTAGAACAACCCGCCGAGGGCATGGGCCTCGCCGCCGACCAGGCGTAGCGCACCGAGTTGAATAGCGTCTGCAACACGTTCAGCCGTGACATCGAACGCGGCCTGATGCATCAACGGTCCGATGTCGACGTTTTGCTCCTGACCGCCCACCAGTGCCGGGCCGACCCGCAGCTCGCGCACTGCCGCAGCAAAACGTTGGAGAAATTCCGGGTAGATCGAACGCTCGACCATGATCCGATTGGCCGCACAGCAATCCTGGCCCGAAGTCTGGAACTTCGCCTCCACCGCGACTTTTACCGCCAACTCCAGATCGGCATCGGCGCAGACAATGAACGGCGCATTGCCGCCCAGCTCCAGAGACACTTTCTTCACATCCTGCGCCGCCGCTTGCAAGACCAACTTACCGACGCGGGTCGAGCCGGTGAAACTGACCGAACGCACGCGGCTGTCCTGCACCAGGGTTTCCATGGTCATCTGGGGGTCGCCCAGCACCACGTTGAACACGCCGGCCGGGAAACCCGCTTCCTCGGCCAGTTGTGCCAAGGCCAATGCCGAAAACGGCGTTTCATGGGCCGGCTTGATCACCACAGTGCAACCGGCGGCCAAGGCTGCCGCGGCTTTGCGGGTGATCATCGCCGAAGGGAAGTTCCACGGTGTCAGCAGCGCGCAAACGCCCACTGGTTCCTTGACCGTGCCCAAATGCGCGTTGGGGATATGGCTGGGAATGTTCTGCCCATACAGGCGCCGCGCTTCCTCGGCGAACCACGGAATGAAACTGGCAGCGTAGGCGATTTCACCACGAGACTCGGCCAGTGGCTTGCCTTGTTCCTGGCTGAGAATCCGCGCCAAGTCTTCCTGATGCTCCAGAATCAGCGCGGCCCAGCGCCGCAGAATCGCCCCGCGCGCCTCCAGGCTTTGTTCGCGCCAGTCGGCAAACGCCCGGTGTGCGGCATCGACCGCCGCGACGATCTGCGGCTGATCGAGCATCGGCACATGGCCGATCAACTTGCCGTCAGCCGGGTAGTGCACGGCGACGCTGTTACCGCTGTCGCTGTGGACCCAATGGCCGTCGACGTAGCAAAGCGCTTTGAACAGCAGTGGATGTTTGTAGGTCATGGCGTTCACTCCAATCCGTGTGCGTGAATCCATGTTAGGGCGGCGTGGCTTGGGGGATTTGCTGAAAACCCAGGTGTGGCAGGCGGTTTTTTCTGATTGAGCAGCGGTAAATCGGGGATTTTTGCGGTGAGGGTTTCGCCGCAATGTCAGCCAGGGAGCACTGTCCTCAAACCACAGAGAATCCACTGTGGGAGCGGGCTTGCTCGCGAAGAGGGAGTGTCAGTCGAGCTTTGTGTTGCCTGACACACCGCCTTCGCGAGCAAGCCCGCTCCCACATTTTTATTTGCGGTGTTTTTATGGCTCCTGCGCCAGCTCGGCGGGCAACGCGCCCGCAGTCTTGATGGTCTTGGTCACGATGTAGGTGAAGTAGCGTTCGATGCCCAGATCATCGAGTAACAACTGGTCGATAAACCGTTGGTAATGGTCGATGTCCGGTGCCTGGATCATCGCCATGTAATCGACGCCTCCACCGGTGGCGTAACAGAACGCCACTTCGGTCGCCTCGTTCATGCGTTGCTCGAAGCGCCGCATGTCCTGGGCGGTATGACGGGCCAGGGTGATTTCCACCAGCACTTGCTGACTTTTGAACACCGCATTCCAGTCGATCTGCGCGCGGTAGCCCTTGATCAACCCCAGAGCCTCCAGCTTGCGTACCCGCTCCCACGCCGGGGTCACGGAGAGATTGATCGCCTCGGCCAGGCTCGACTTGGTGATACGCCCGTCTTCGGCGAGGATCCGCAGGATTTTCAGGTCGTAGCGATCGAGTTTGTGCATGGGCCGAAGATCTCCAGTGCGATGAGATCCTGTGGGAGCGGGCTTGCTCGCGAAAGCGGACTGACATTCAACATGTGTGTTGACTGATACACCGCTTTCGCGAGCAAGCCCGCTCCCACAGGAGATTTTGGTTAGGTCAGCACTTCGGCGATGACTGCCACGGTATCGCCGCAGCGCACCAGCCCGGGAAAATGCCGCGCCGCCAACAAGCCGCTGCGGGCTGCGCGATATTCCACCGGTGCAACACCCGTGCGAGTGGCGTCGTAAACCCGGGCGATCACTTCGCCCTTGTTTACGTTGTCGCCCAGATCACAGCACATTTCCAGTAACCCGTCGTGCTCGCTGGCAATGAAGCAATCGGCGTCGGGCATGTCGAGCATGATCGACGGCGCGGTCTGAACCTCACCTTCGAGAATCCCGGCATGCACCAGCAGATTACGCACCCCGCGTTCGGCAATCGCCACACTGCGCGCACTGGACGAGCCACCGCCACCCAGTTCAGTGGTGACAAACACTTTGCCCTGACTTTCAGCGGCGGTGTCGTACATCGCCCCGGCGTCGAGCTCCAGCATGCGCATGCTGTACGGGGCACTGAACGCGCGCATGCCGGCTTCGCATTGCGCCTGCTGATTTTTGTCCGGCAGCACGTGGCAAGCAGCGAACGGCAGAAAATCCAGGGTGCGGCCACCGGAATGAATGTCCAGCACGATATCGGCCAACGGCAGCAAGGTGCGGTTGAAGTAATCGGCGATTTTCTCTGTCACCGTGCCATCCGGTTTGCCGGGGAAGCTGCGATTGAGGTTGCCCTTGTCGATCGGCGACGTGCGCCGGCCGACATGAAACGCCGGAGTGTTCATGAACGGGACGATAATCACTCGCCCGGCAACCTCGGCGGCCGTCAAACCCTGCGCCAGTTTGCTCAACGCCACCGGGCCTTCGTATTCGTCACCGTGATTACCGCCAGTGAGCAGCGCGGTCGGTCCATGACCGCGCTGGATGACCGTGACCGGAATCATCACCGCGCCCCAGGCTGAATCGTCCCGGGAATAAGGTAATTTGAGGAACCCGTGCTGCACGCCTTCGCGGGCAAAATCCACCGTGGCGCTGATGGGGTTGTCAGGCAATTCGCTCATGGCTCAATCCTTCACGAACAGTTGGCGTGGCACGTTGCACAGCGTCTCGACGCCAGAGTCGGTGATCAAAATGCTTTCGGTGATTTCCAGCCCCCAATCGTCCATCCACAGGCCCGGCATGAAGTGAAACGTCATGCCCGGCTGCAATACGCTGGTGTCGCCGGGACGCAGGCTCATGGTGCGCTCGCCCCAATCCGGTGGATAACTGATCCCGATCGGGTAGCCGCAACGGCTGTCCTTGTGGATGCCGAACTTCTCCAGCACCTTGAAAAACGCGACGGCAATGTCACCAGTGGTGTTGCCTGGTTTCGCTGCATCGAGCCCGGCGGCGATGCCTTCGACCACGGCTTTTTCGCCGTCGAGAAAGTGCTGCGGCGGCTTGCCCAGGTAGATCGTGCGCGACAACGGGCAGTGATAGCGTTTGTAGCAACCGGCAATTTCGAAGAACGTCCCGGCGCCCTTTTCGAACGGCGAATCGTCCCAAGTCAGGTGCGGCGCGCTGGCGTCGGCGCCCGTCGGCAACAGCGGCACGATGGCCGGGTAATCGCCGCCATGCCCGTCCGCACCGAGAATGCCACTGCTGTAGATCTCGGCCACCAGTTCGTTTTTGCGCATGCCCGGTTCGATCCGTTCGAGGATGCGCCCGTGCATGTTTTCGACGATGCGCGCCGCGATGCGCATGTAGGCGATTTCCTGCGGTGACTTGATCGCCCGTTGCCAATTCACCAGCCCGACCGCGTCGTTCAGGGTGGCTTTGGGCAGGTGTTTCTTCAGCGACAGATAAGCGGCGGCGCTGAAGTAATAGTTATCCATTTCCACGCCGATGGTCAGCGCATCCCAGCCGCGGGCGGTGATGACTTCCCGCGACAGGTAATCCATCGGATGACGTTCCCGGGACTGCACGTAGATGTCCGGGTAACCGACGATGTTCTCGTGCTGCATGAACACCGTGCGTTTGGCGCCATTGGCATCCTGCCCGCGACCGAACCACACCGGCTCGCCGTCGAGCGCCAGCAACACACATTGATGCACATAAAACGACCAACCGTCGTAGCCGGTCAGCCAGGCCATGTTCGACGGATCGGTGACCAGCAACAGCTCGATACCTTGCGCCTGCATGGCCGCTCGAACCTTGGCCAGACGCTGGGCGTATTCCTCCCGTTCGAACGGAAGATTGACGACTATCTGAGACATGCACCTGCCCTCTGATAAATGACGCGCGGATGAAAAAACGGCTTAGCTGCCGAACTGAAAACCCTTGCCGGCCGAGCGCGCGCGCTCGAAGGCCAGGTTGGCCATGGCGGTGTCCTGGGCGCCGGTGCCGGTGAGATCGCACAAGGTGATATGCGCCGAGTGGGCCCGACCGGGGCGCTGGCCCGCCAGCACTTGTCCCAGTTCCGCCAGGTTCGATTCGTCGGCAATGACCCCAGCCACGAGGGCGTGATGCAACTCGCCGAGGATGCGGGTCTGGCTCAATCGATCCGCCACGTAGCGATCGACTTGCGCCAGGGCCTGGGGGGAAATTTCGTTTTTGTGTTCGACGTCCGAGCCCATGGCCGTGATGTGTAGGCCGGGGTGCAAGTGGCGCGCTTCGATCAAGGGTTCGCGACTCGGGGTGCAGGTGATCGCGATGTCTACTTCAGCCATTGCCTCGTCGATGCTGGCGCACGGCATGACTGCCAGGCCGCTGCTGCGCGCCAGCTCGACACTGAAGGCTTCGGCCTTGGCGCGGTCGCGGGCCCAGACCCGCACGCTTTCAATCGGCCGTACCAAGCGCAAGGCCTGAAGCTGCAACGCGGCCTGCTCGCCAGCACCGATCAGCGCCACGCTGCGACTGTCGGCTCGCGACAATGCGCGCGCCGCCACTGCGCCGGCCGCCGCCGTACGCACGGCAGTCAGGTAACCGTTATCCAGCAACAGGGCATCCAGCAGACCGGTGCGTGCCGACAACAGCATCATCATGCCGTTGAGGCTCGGCAGCCCGAGTTTCGGATTGTCGAAAAACCCCGGGCTGACCTTGATCGCAAAACGCTCCAGGCCCGGCAGGTACGCGGTCTTCACGTCCACTTCGCCGTTGTGCTCGGGGATGTCCAGACGCAGGATCGGCGGCATGGCCACGGCGGCCGTGGCCAGCAGCACGAATGCCTGTTCGATGGCTTCGATGCTCGGCAAATCCAGCGCCACGCAGGCGCGCAGATCCGCTTCGCTCAACAAGGTGATTTCACTCATCAACGCGGCACTCCATTCAGTCGTTATTGTTGGGGTTCACGCATCCGCGCCAGCGAGGACGCGCAAGTGCTGATCGATGTCGACGTTGCGCCCGCTCACCACCACGACGATTGGCCCGCGCGGCTCGATCAAGCCGTCGAGTAACGCCGCGATGCCGACCGCCGCCGCGCCTTCCAGCACCAGCCGCTCTTCGCGGTAGGCATGACGGAGGGCATTGGCGATGGAGGGTTCGCTGAGCAGGTGCAAGTGATCGCAGAGGTCGCGGGTCATGTTGAAGGTGTAACGGTTGTCCAGGCCGATGCCGCCGCCGAGTGAGTCGGCCAGGGTCGGCAGCTCTTCGACTTCCACCGGATGCCCGGCCGCCAGGCTGGCGTGCATGGCCGCACCACGCTGCATGCTGAGGCCATGGGTGACGATCTGCGGATTGGCGCTTTTGATCGCCAGCGCCACGCCGGCAAACAGCCCGCCGCCGGACAACGGCACCAGGATTTGGGCGACGTCCGGTTGCTGTTCGAGGATTTCCAGCCCCAGCGTGCCCTGCCCGGCAATGATTGCCGGGTGATCGAACGGCGGCAGCAATGTCGCACCGTCCTCGCGGGCAATGCGCTCGGCTTCGCGCTGTGCATCGTCCTGAGACTGACCGACGATGCACACCTCGGCGCCGAGTTCACGAATGGCCTGAACCTTGTTCGCCGGCACCAGGTGCGACAGGCAAATGGTCGCCTTCACCCCTTGCCGAGAAGCGGCATGCGCCAGCGCACGACCATGATTACCAGTCGACGCCGCCACCACGCCATGGGCCTTTTGTTCGGCGCTAAGTTGCGCCACGGCATTGCTCGCGCCACGCAACTTGAAGCTGCCGGTGATTTGCAGGGATTCGAGTTTGAGGTACACCGCCACGCCCAATCGCCGGGAAAGGCTGGGCGAATATTCCATGGGGGTACGCCGGACCAGCGATTCGATTCGCTGGCGGGCGAGGTAAATATCGTTTAGTTGCAGCGCTGACATGACCGCATCCCACTGAGGTGTTGGGCGCAGTCTAAGAGGGCTGGATTGTCACGATGAATGTACTAGGGCAATTTAGCCGACAAACTTTTTGCCGACTTTTTACCCGGTCAAAAGTCGTGGATTTGCGGGTACTGACCGAATATCTCGCGCATGCTGATCAGCGCATCGCGCATTTCTTCGTCGCTGCATTCGGCACCGACACAGATCCGCACCGCCCGTGGCCGAGGTGTGCCACGCACGGTAAAGGGATCAGGAGAAGTGACCGCGATGTGCCGGTGGCGCAGGGCTCGCACCAGGCTGTCGACCTCCCAGTGCGGCGGGATGCCGACCCACGCATTCAGTGCATGAGGATGCTGGCCGAGCAGGTAGTCGCCCAGGTATTCGCTGACCATCACCTGGCGTCCGGCCAACAATTTGCGCTGCAGGCTTACCAGGGTGTCGGCGCGACCGTCGCGAATCCAGCGCGCGGCGATCTCGGACACCATGGGCGTGGCCATCCAGCTGTTGACCCGCAAAATACTTTCGGTGCGCAGTGCCAGACGCTTGGGCATCACCAGGTAGCCGATGCGCAAACCGGTCAGCACCGACTTGGTCATGCTGGTGCAATAGAACGACAGCTCCGGCAGGTAATGACTGATCGGCGGTGCGCGGCGCTCATCCAGCAACGGCCCGTAGACATCGTCTTCGATAATGTGCACGCCGAAGCGCCGGGCGATGTCGGCGATTTCGCGCCGGCGGCTGTCCGGCATCAGGCTGGTGGTCGGGTTGTTCAGGTTCGGCGTACAGACCAGCGCGGTGATGCGCTCGTTGCTGCACATGTCTTCGAAATGCTCCGGGTCGATGCCGTGGCGGTCCATCTCCAGGCCCTTGAGGGTAAACCCGAGCACTTGGGAATTGCCGATCACGCCGTGGTCGGTCACGCCTTCGCAGAGCACCACATCGTCAGGGCCGGCCAGCGAAGCCAGGGCGAGAAACACCGCGTGGGCCGCGCCGTTGGTGATCAGGATGTCATCGCGCTCGACCCGCAGACCCTGCCGGCCGATCCAGTGCATGGCCGCCTCACGGTGGGATTCGAAACCGGCGATCGGACGAAACGCGTGAATCCATGGCTGATCTTCTTCGGTGCTGAGCTCGCGACAGGTGTCACGCCAGAACTGGTCATGCTCGCGAGTGTGCAGAATCCGCGCGATGGAAAAGTCCACCAGCGCCCGCTCGGGACTATCAAGAATATAAGTGGCCACCCGGTCGCTCATGCGCCGCGAGACAAAGCTGCCGCGCCCCACTTCGCAACGCACCAGGCCCTGACGCTCCAGTTCCTTATAGGCATTGGTGACCGTCTGCACGCTGATGCCCATGGCATCGGCAACGTGCCGCTGGGGTGGCAGGCGCTGATCGTTGGCCAGCACACCCTGTTCGATGTCATCGGCGATCGCCTGCACCAGAATTTTGTATTTGGACTCGCCACTGCGGGCGATTTCCAATGCTGCTTTCCACTTGTCCATCAGCGCTAAAACCCGCGTCTGTGCTCGTCGGGACAGCATCCCGCGAGAATCCGTGCAAAGCAATTGTCCTAGTGCAATGCAATGAAGCGCAGGGCTTTTGTATGCTCGGGTCAAGGTCGATGCCTGGGCAGGTTTCAAGCCCCCACAACAAAACCAATCGACCTGTACCGGAACTGTGTCCCGATCCATGGGATCAGTCCTTTGTACGTTTTGCTCTTGTCACACTGCCTCCTACCACAGAGCCGTCACCGACGGGTCCACAAGAAACAGGAGATTTTACCGATGAGCAATTTCACCACCCGCACCCCCCATGCTTTGCGTCGCCTGTTCGTGGCTTGCGCGATGCTCGGCCTGGCCGCCAGCGCCAACGCCGCCACCACGCTGGAAACCATCAAACAGAACAGCAGCATCCGCATCGGTTACGCCAACGAAACCCCGTTCGCGTTTACCGAAACCGACGGCAGGGTCACCGGTGAATCACCGGAAATCGCCAAAGCCATCTTCGCCAAGATGGGCATCTCCAAGGTCGACGGCGTGTTGACCGAGTGGGGTTCGTTGATCCCGGGCCTGCGCGCCGGACGCTTCGACGTGATTGCCGCCGGCATGTACATCACCCCGGCCCGTTGCAAGCAGGTGCTGTTCACCGATCCGCAGTATCAACTGCCGGACGCGCTGCTGACAGCCAAAGGCAACCCGAAGAACCTGCACAGCTATGAAGACATCGCCAAGAACCCGGACGTCAAACTGGCGATCATGGCTGGCACGGTCAACCTGGCGTATGCGCGGGATTCGGGCGTGAAAGATGCGCAAATCCTCCAGGTGCCGGACACCACCGCCCAACTGCAAGCCGTGCGCGCTGGGCGTGCCGATGCGGCCGTGGGCACCCAGTTGACCATGAAAGGCCTGGCATCCAAGGGTGGTGAAAAAGTCGAAGCGGTCACCGAATTCAAGGATGACCCGTCGCACATCGGCTACGGCGCCCTCGCCTTCCGCCCCGAAGACAAAGACCTGCGGGATGCGGTCAACGCCGAGCTGAAAAAGTGGCTGGGCTCTGAAGAGCACCTCAAGACCGTCGCGCCGTTCGGCTTCGACAAATCCAACGTGACAAGCAAAACGGCTGCCGAGCTCTGCGCTCAATAGTCGAAACAGGCATGGCGCCACGGCGCGATGCCTATTTCCCCTGCTTAATCCGGATGGACAGGTTTGAACCATGGGTGAATTACTTCCGCTATTGATACAAGGCGCCTGGGTAACGCTCCAGGTGACTTTCTTCGGCTCACTGCTGGCGATTGTCGCAGCGATACTCGCGGCCCTCGGGCGCATGTCGCCATGGCGGGCGCTGCGCTGGTTTTCCATCGCCTACATCGAAGTGTTTCGCGGCACGTCGTTGCTGGTGCAACTGTTTTGGCTGTTTTTTGTATTGCCGCTGCCGCCGTTCAATCTTGAATTGAGCCCCTACGCCGTGGCCATCGTCGGCCTCGGCCTGCACATCGGCGCTTACGGCGCAGAAGTGATGCGCGGCGCGATCAGCTCGGTCGCCAAGGGTCAGTACGAAGCGTCCACGGCGCTGAACTTCAGCGGCTACAAACGCTTTAGCCGCATCATTCTGCCGCAAGCGTTGTTGGCCGCGATCCCACCGGGCACCAACCTGCTGATCGAGTTGCTGAAGAACACCTCGCTGGTGTCGCTGATCACCTTGTCCGACCTCAGCTTCCGCGCTCGGCAACTGGATCAGGCAACCTTCCAAACCCTGGAAATCTTCAGCCTGGCGCTGGTGATGTACTTCGTCCTGGCGCAAGCCATCAACTTCGGAATGCGCCGCATTGAGCGGCACCTGGCTCGCGGGCGGATGCGCGGAGGTCTGTCATGACACTGTTCGATTGGACCTACGCCTGGCAGATCCTCCCCGATTTGCTGCGCGCCTCGTTCAACACCGTGGGCATTACCCTGATCGGTTTCCTGATCGCCATTGTGCTGGGGCTGTTCCTGGCCATAGGCCGGCGCAGCCGCCGAATCTGGCTGTCGTGGCCGGCCACCGGGGTGATCGAATTCATTCGCAGCACGCCGCTGCTGATCCAGGTGTATTTCCTCTACTACGTGCTGCCCAACTACGGCGTCAGCATGAGCGCCATGCAAGTGGGGATTCTCGGCATCGGCCTGCATTACGCCTGCTACATCGCCGAGGTGTATCGCGGCGGTCTCGATGCAGTGCCGCGGGCGCAGTGGGAGGCCGTCACGGCGCTGAACATCGCCCCGTACAGCGCCTACCGCAACATCATCTTGCCCCAGGCCCTGCGGCCGATCCTGCCGCCATTGGGCAACTACCTGGTGGCGATGCTCAAGGACACGCCGGTGCTGTCGGCCATTACCGTGGTGGAAATCATGCAACAGGCCAAGAACATCGGCTCCGAGAACTTCCGCTACCTGGAGCCGATCACCATGGTCGGTCTGTTTTTCCTCGCCCTGAGCATCGCTTTGGCTTATCTGGTACGGCGCCTTGAAGTGCGTCTGGAGCTACGCTAATGACTTCTCCACTCTCGACACCCAACGACCTTTCCCGGCACAGCAACACGACCCCGCTGCATCCGCAGGAGGCCATGACCATGCAGGAAACCAAACCGGTCAAGCCGATTGTCAGCTTCCAGGACGTCACCAAGAGCTATGGCAACTTCACCGTGCTCGACCACTTGAACCTGGACGTCACGCCGGGCGAGAAAGTCGCGATCATTGGCCCCAGCGGCTCGGGCAAATCCACCTTGCTGCGGGTGTTGATGACGCTCGAAGGCATCGATGACGGCGTGATCCGCATCGAAGACGACCTGCTGACCCACATGCCCAATCGCAACGGCGTGCTGGTGCCGGCCAACGATCGGCATATCCGTCGCGTGCGCGGCAAGATCGGCATGGTGTTCCAGAGTTTCAACCTGTTCCCGCACATGACGGCGCTGCAAAACGTCATCGAGGCCCCGGTGCAGGTCCTCGGCATGAAACCGGTCGAGGCGCGCGAGCGAGCGGCGGACTTGCTGGAACTGGTGGGGTTGGGCAGCAAACTGGGGCATTACCCTTCGCAACTGTCCGGCGGCCAGCAGCAACGGGTGGCGATTGCCCGCGCATTGGCCATGCGACCCAAAGTCATGCTGTTCGACGAAGTGACCTCGGCGCTGGACCCGGAACTGTGCGGCGAAGTGCTCAACGTGATCCGTAAACTCGGTGCTGAGCACAACCTGACCATGCTGATGGTCACGCACCAGATGGGTTTCGCCCGGGAGTTTGCCGATCGCGTGTGCTTCTTCTACAAGGGCCAGATTCACGAACAGGGTACCCCGGCGCAAATCTTCGAACACCCACAGCAGGAGCGCACCTGCGCATTTCTCAGCGCGGTGAAAGAGGCGAATTAGAAAGTTTTACGAGCGCCCAATGTGGGAGCGGGCTTGCTCGCGAAGAGAGAGTGTCAGTCAACATCATTGTTGTCTGACACGCCGCCTTCGCGAGCAAGCCCGCTCCCACAGGGTTTTGCGGTGTTATGGATATTGCTGAACGGTGCCTTGCTGCTGGCCACCATACTGCTGACCCGGAATCGCCTTCAGGTTGACCTCGACCCGACGGTTCTGCGCCCGGCCATTGACGTCGCCGTTGCTGGCAACCGGGTTATCCGGACCGGCGCCACGGGCGCTCAAGTTGGTGCCGCTCACGCCTTGCGAAGTCAGGTAAGTCGCCACGCTCTGGGCGCGACGCTGGGACAGGTCCATGTTGTGCTGGCGGCTGCCGGTGCTGTCGGTGTAGCCGACGATCTCGATCTGGTTCTGGCTGAACTCCTTGAGCGAGCCGGCCAGGTTGTTCAGCGGCTGATAGAAGCTGGAGGCGATGTTCGCCGAATCGGTGGCGAACGTGATGTTGCCCGGCATGATCAGCTTGATCTGATCGCCCTGGCGCTGCACTTCCACCCCGGTGTTGGCCATGCTGGCACGCAATTTTTTCTCTTGCTGGTCGGCGTAGTAGCCGTAACCGGCGGCGGAAGCACCGACCACCGCGGCGCCAATCAGTGCACCCTTGCCACGGTTATTGTGGTCGATGGCGGCACCGGCCAGCGCACCGGCCAGAGCACCGAGGCCACCGTACTTGGCGGTTTTGCTCATGCCCGTGGAGCCACCGTCGGCCTGGCCCTGGCTGTCGTAAGGGTTAGGCGAGGCGCAGCCAGACAGCAAGGCCACAGCCGTAGCGACAATAATCAAATGCTGCTTGGTGAACATGAAGAGCTCCTACTTTTTGCATTCTGTGGTGCAACGGACTTAAGGCATCAGCCTTTGCGGGCGTTGGATCATTCTGGACGACAAAAATTCCGCCCGGCTTTTCACAAATGCAGGTCAGGCCCGCACAAAAGGGTTCTCGCGCATTTCATCACCCAAACGGGTGTCCGGACCATGCCCCGTCACGACAGTCGCCTCTTCATCGAGGGTATACAAGCGCTGCTTGATCGACCGCACGATAGTCGCCTGATCGCCGCCCCACAAATCCGTGCGCCCTACCCCGCGACGAAACAGCGTATCACCGGCAATAAGCAGCTTGGCCTCGGAAAACCAGAAACTCATGGAACCCGGCGTATGACCCGGCGTGTGCAACGCCACGCCGCATCCGCACGCCAGTTCTTCATCATCGGCCAACCAGCGATCCGGCGACGGCACCGGTGTGTAGGGCACACCGAACATCTGGCACTGCATCTCAAGGTTGTCCCAGAGAAATTGATCCTCCTTGTGCAAATGCAACGTCGCGCCGGTTTTCTCCTTCAACTGACCCGAGGCCAGGAAGTGATCAAGGTGCGCGTGGGTGTGAATAATGCTGACCACCTTCAGGCCCAAGGCGTCGAGGCGCGCCAGGATCAGCTCATGATTGCCGCCCGGATCGACGACGATGGCCTTTTTGGTGATCGGGTCGCCGATGATCGTGCAGTTGCACTGCAACGGGCCGACGGGGAAGGTTTCGCGGATTAGCGTGGTTTTTACGGTGTTCATAACGGGTCCTGGGAAGGGCATGGCGGTCTTGTGCAGGATTGGTTTGGTGACCTAAGGATTATACGGGCGCGGCCGATATAAAAGGCCGGAGCTGCCATACGTCGGCCCTCATCAAAAAAATAGTGGCCATATGATGTCAATGGCGCTATTTCTCATGCAAAATTGCAGATTGTAGCGGCCGCATTCAGGAAGGGTCGCAGCCTAACTCAGGAATTTCACATGCCACGCCCCACTGGTTACTCCTATAGCACGACCTCTTCACTGACCGGATTTGCACCGGTCGACAGTCTAATTTCCGGTTTCCAATGGGAAAGCACGAAGTGGTACGTGCCTGGGGCGGTGACTAGCCTGACTTATAGTTTTATATCACCTGCCACTTCCAAATTCGCCTACAACTACAGTGCCGACAATGAGTACAAAGACATGTACGCATTGACGGCTGCGCAGCAGACGGCGGCCACCGGTGCACTCGCTGCATGGAGTGCAGTCGCCAACATTACTTTCCAGCAGACCACTGAAACGTTGTTCAACGTGGGCGATATACGCTTCGGTGGTTATACGCAGCTGGATGACGACGCGGCTGCCTGGGCTTATTACCCTTCTGACACCCCGAGTGGTGGCGATGTCTGGATCGGGCCGAATACCTATGACCTGACGCCTGATAAAGGCAGCTATGACTTCATGACGTTCATCCATGAAGTCGGTCATTCGATCGGCCTCAAGCATTCGTTTGCGCCGGGCGGCTTGAATTCGATCACGATCGACCCGTCGCTGGATGACGTCAAGTTCACCGTCATGAGCTACAACAACGCGTACTCCTACGAACCCACCACCCCCATGCTGCTCGATATCCTGGCGATCCAGAGCCTCTATGGTGCCAACAACCTGTGGGCGACGGGCAACAACGTTTATTCCTGGGCACCGACCCAATCGGTGTTCGAAACCATCTGGGACGCTGGCGGCAACGACAGCATCGACGGCAGCAACCAGTTGGCCGCCGTGCGCATCAACCTCAATGAAGGTCAGTTCAGCCAGATCGGCAAAGCGTTCACCGACCAGAACGGTGATGCTTTCAATGAAGGGCTGGCAATTGCTTTTGGTGCCAAGATTGAAAACGCCTATGGCTCGGCGTTTGACGATTCGCTGATCGGCAACGCAATGAGTAACTTGCTCAACGGCATGGCTGGCGCGGACACCATGGATGGCGGTGCAGGGAATGACAGCTACATCGTCGACAACGTCGGCGATGTAGTCATTGAACGTGGCACGACGCTCTCGGAAATCGACACGGTCTATTCCTACATCGACTACACCCTGGGCAGTAATGTCGAGAATCTGATTCTGGTGGACGGCGCCAACCTCAACGGCACCGGCAACGCCCTGAACAACGTGATCACCGGTAACGCCAACAATAACATCCTGAACGGCGGCATCGGTGCCGACTACCTGGCTGGCGGTACGGGCAACGACACCTACATCGTCGACAACACCGGCGACGTGATTGTTGAAACCAGCACCCTGGCCAACGAGATCGACACGGTGCACTCTTCGGTGAGCTACACCCTGAGTAACAACCTGGAAAGCCTCGCGCTGACCGGTATGGCCAACATCGATGGTATCGGCAACGCCTCAAACAACGTGATCACCGGCAACGACGGCAACAACCAGCTCGTTGGCGGTGCCGGTCTGGATACCCTGATCGGTGGCAAGGGCAATGACGACTACGGCCTTGATCAGGCCGCCGAGTTGGCACTGGTCCAGGAAAACGTTAACGAAGGCACCGATACGCTTTACGTTCTCTATAACGCCGCTGCACACACTGATGTCGTCGATCTGAATCTGAGCAACCTGCAGAATGTCGAGAATGTCCTGCTGCTCGGTGCCGGCGCCTTTACCGCGCTGGGCAACGACCTGAACAACACCCTGACGGGCAACAATGCCGACAACCTCCTCAATGGCGGCATCGGCACTGACCTCATGATCGGCGGCGCTGGCAACGACACCTACGTCATCGACAACATCGGCGACGTGATCAGCGAGACCAGCACCTTGGCCAGCGAAATCGATACGGTCTCGTCCTTCATCGATTACACCCTGGGCAATAACGTCGAGAACCTGACATTGTTAGGCGGCACCAACCTCAACGGCACCGGCAACGCCCTGAACAACGTGATCCTCGGCAATACCGGCAATAACATCCTGAACGGCGGCATCGGTGCCGACTACCTGGCTGGCGGTACGGGCAACGACACCTACATCGTCGACAACACCGGCGACGTGATTGTTGAAACCAGCACCCTGGCCAACGAGATCGACACGGTGCACTCTTCGGTGAGCTACACCCTGAGTAACAACCTGGAAAGCCTCGCGCTGACCGGTATGGCCAACATCGATGGTATCGGCAACGCCTCAAACAACGTGATCACCGGCAACGACGGCAACAACCAGCTCGTTGGCGGTGCCGGTCTGGATACCCTGATCGGTGGCAAGGGCAATGACGACTACGGCCTTGATCAGGCCGCCGAGTTGGCACTGGTCCAGGAAAACGTTAACGAAGGCACCGATACGCTTTACGTTCTCTATAACGCCGCTGCACACACTGATGTCGTCGATCTGAATCTGAGCAACCTGCAGAATGTCGAGAATGTCCTGCTGCTCGGTGCCGGCGCCTTTACCGCGCTGGGCAACGACCTGAACAACACCCTGACGGGCAACAATGCCGACAACCTCCTCAATGGCGGCATCGGCACTGACCTCATGATCGGCGGCGCTGGCAACGACACCTACATCGTCGACAACACCGGCGACGTGATTGTTGAAACCAGCACCCTGGCCAACGAGATCGACACCGTGCACTCTTCGGTGAGCTACACCCTGAGTAACAACCTGGAAAGCCTCGCGCTGACCGGTATGGCCAACATCGATGGTATCGGCAACGCCTCAAACAACGTGATCACCGGCAACGACGGCAATAACCAGCTTGTTGGCGGCGCCGGTCTGGATACCCTGATCGGTGGCAGGGGCAATGACGACTACGGCCTTGATCAGGCCGCCGAGTTGGCACTGGTCCAGGAAAACGTTAACGAAGGCACCGATACGCTTTACGTTCTCTATAACGCCGCGGCACACACCGATGTCGTCGATCTGAATCTGAGCAACCTGCAGAATGTCGAGAATGTCCTGCTGCTCGGTGCCGGCGCCTTTACCGCGCTGGGCAACGACCTGAACAACACCCTGACGGGCAACAATGCCGACAACCTCCTCAATGGCGGCATCGGCACTGACCTCATGATCGGCGGCGCTGGCAACGACACCTACGTCATCGACAACATCGGCGACGTGATCAGCGAGACCAGCACCTTGGCCAGCGAAATCGATACGGTCTCGTCCTTCATCGATTACACCCTGGGCAATAACGTCGAGAACCTGACATTGTTAGGCGGCACCAACCTCAACGGCACCGGCAACGCCCTGAACAACGTGATCCTCGGCAATACCGGCAATAACATCCTGAACGGCGGCATCGGTGCCGACTACCTGGCTGGCGGTACGGGCAACGACACCTACATCGTCGACAACACCGGCGACGTGATTGTTGAAACCAGCACCCTGGCCAACGAGATCGACACGGTGCACTCTTCGGTGAGCTACACCCTGAGTAACAACCTGGAAAGCCTCGCGCTGACCGGTATGGCCAACATCGATGGTATCGGCAACGCCTCAAACAACGTGATCACCGGCAACGACGGCAACAACCAGCTCGTTGGCGGTGCCGGTCTGGATACCCTGATCGGTGGCAAGGGCAATGACGACTACGGCCTTGATCAGGCCGCCGAGTTGGCACTGGTCCAGGAAAACGTTAACGAAGGCACCGATACGCTTTACGTTCTCTATAACGCCGCTGCACACACTGATGTCGTCGATCTGAATCTGAGCAACCTGCAGAATGTCGAGAATGTCCTGCTGCTCGGTGCCGGCGCCTTTACCGCGCTGGGCAACGACCTGAACAACACCCTGACGGGCAACAATGCCGACAACCTCCTCAATGGCGGCATCGGCACTGACCTCATGATCGGCGGCGCTGGCAACGACACCTACGTCATCGACAACATCGGCGACGTGATCAGCGAGACCAGCACCTTGGCCAGCGAAATCGATACGGTCTCGTCCTTCATCGATTACACCCTGGGCAGTAACGTCGAGAACCTGACATTGTTAGGCGGCACCAACCTCAACGGCACCGGCAACGCCCTGAACAACGTGATCCTCGGCAATACCGGCAATAACATCCTGAACGGCGGCATCGGTGCCGACTACCTGGCTGGCGGTACGGGCAACGACACCTACATCGTCGACAACACCGGCGACGTGATTGTTGAAACCAGCACCCTGGCCAACGAGATCGACACGGTGCACTCTTCGGTGAGCTACACCCTGAGTAACAACCTGGAAAGCCTCGCGCTGACCGGTATGGCCAACATCGATGGTATCGGCAACGCCTCAAACAACGTGATCACCGGCAACGACGGCAACAACCAGCTCGTTGGCGGTGCCGGTCTGGATACCCTGATCGGTGGCAAGGGCAATGACGACTACGGCCTTGATCAGGCCGCCGAGTTGGCACTGGTCCAGGAAAACGTTAACGAAGGCACCGATACGCTTTACGTTCTCTATAACGCCGCTGCACACACTGATGTCGTCGATCTGAATCTGAGCAACCTGCAGAATGTCGAGAATGTCCTGCTGCTCGGTGCCGGCGCCTTTACCGCGCTGGGCAACGACCTGAACAACACCCTGACGGGCAACAATGCCGACAACCTCCTCAATGGCGGCATCGGCACTGACCTCATGATCGGCGGCGCTGGCAACGACACCTACATCGTCGACAACACCGGCGACGTGATTGTTGAAACCAGCACCCTGGCCAACGAGATCGACACCGTACGCTCTTCGGTGACCTTCACCCTAGGCGCTAACCTGGAAAACCTCACCCTGACCGGTACGGCCAACATCGATGGTATCGGCAACGCCTCAAACAACGTGATCACCGGCAACGACGGCAATAACCAGCTTGTTGGCGGCGCCGGTCTGGATACCCTGATCGGTGGCAAGGGCAATGACGACTACGGCCTTGATCAGGCCGGCGAACTGGCCCTGGTCCAGGAAAATGCCAGTGAAGGCACTGATACCCTCTACGTCACCTATACCGCTACGGCCCAGACCAACACCGTCGACCTGAACCTGAGCAATCTGCACAACGTCGAGAACGTGCTCTTGCTCGGCAGCGGAGCTTTCACGGCCCTGGGCAATAGCCTGAACAACACCCTGACCGGCAACAGTGCCGACAACGTCCTCGATGGCAGCCTCGGTGCCGATCTCATGATCGGCGGCGCCGGAAACGACGCCTACGCGGTCGACAACGTCGGAGATATGGTCGTCGAGACCAGCACCCTGAGCAGCGAAATCGATACCGTCTATTCAACCATCGATTACACCCTGGGCAGCAACGTCGAGAACCTGCTGCTGGTGGGCAGTACCAACCTTAACGGCACCGGCAATGCCCTGAATAACATCATCAACGGCTACATCGGCGACAACCTTCTGGACGGTGGTCTCGGTGCGGACGTCATGAGCGGTGGCGACGGCAACGACACCTACATCGTCGACAACATCGATGATGTGGTCGTCGAGACCAATACCCTGGCCGGCGGGATCGACACCGTGCGCTCCTCGGTGAGCTACGTTCTGGCCGCCAACCTGGAAAACCTCACGCTGACCGGCGCAACCAATATCTATGGCGTCGGCAACGCCCTGAACAACGTGCTCACCGGCAACGACGGCAATAACCAGCTCAATGGCGGCGCGGGTCTGGATACCCTGATCGGTGGCCAGGGCAATGACGACTACGGTCTCGATCAGGCTGGCGAACTGGCCCTGGTCCAGGAAAATGCCAGTGAAGGCACTGATACCCTCTACGTCACCTATACCGCTACGGCCCAGACCAACACCGTCGACCTGAACCTGAGCAATCTGCACAACGTCGAGAACGTGCTCTTGCTCGGCAGCGGAGCTTTCACGGCCCTGGGCAATAGCCTGAACAACACCCTGACTGGCAATATCGATTCCAACATCCTGGACGGCGGCGCAGGTGCCGACATCCTCACCGGCGGCGCAGGTGCCGACAGGTTTGTTTTCAGTGCTGTGAACGAAATGGGCACAGGCGCCAATCGCGATGTCATCACCGACTTCAGCAGTCTGCAGGGCGATAAAATCGATCTGACGAAGTTCGACGCCAATTTGCTGAGCGGTGGCTTCAATGGCTTTAGCTTTATCGGGGCGAATGACTTCACCGGTGCGGGACAACTGCGTTTCATCGACCATGTGCTCTATGGCAACGTAAATGGCGACCTGGGCTCGGACTTCGAAATCCAGTTGGTGGGCGTCAATAGCTTCAGCGCAAGTGATTTGACCGCATAACAACGGCAACACAATGAAAAACGCCCCGACTTGTTCGGGGCGTTTTGCTTTGGCGAGGGCACTTACATTTTCAACTAGCCCAACACTCCCAACTCCTTCGCCCGCGCCACCGCCTGTGTACGCCGCTCAACTCCCAATTTACTGTTGATATGGCTGGCATGGGTTTTAACCGTGTGCAGGGAGATAAACAGCTGATCGCTGATTTCCTGGTTCGAGCAGCCTTGGGCGATTAGTCTCAGGACGGCCATTTCCCGCGTACTGAGTTGTTCTGTCGCCGGGCATGAATCCAATGGCGGACGAGCAACCAATGCCGGAAGTTTTTCTGAAAGGCTCTGTGAAACGGACGTCGGCGCACCGAGTTGAAATTGCCCACGCAGCCAGTCCGGGTGTTCAGCCAACAACCGGTCAAACGGTTGCAGTACACCTCCGGCCGCCGCTTCCAGTGCCTGGCTCAGGGCCTTGCGTGCCTCGAGTTCGCGTCCACCACCCAGCAACAACGTCACTTTTTGGGTCAGTGCCATCACGCTGAGCAGCTGTCTGCCCGTTTGCTGCCCATGCTCCAGCAACGCATTCAATCGCCCTTCGGCCAGCATCGGTTGCCCCTGAATGACCTCCAGCAAGGCCTGCTGCAACTCAATGTGCAGCGGCAGTTGCGGATGGAACTCAGGAGGTGCTGCCGCGTGTTCGCCGTTGTAGGTCTGGCCCAGTCGCGCCAGCCAGGCTTCAGCCAGATCGGTGCGGCCCTGGGCCAGCCAGAGTTCGCATTTGACCAGGGTGATCATCGCCAGATAGTAAATCGGCGGCACGTCCCAGATGTGCATCAGCCGTTCGGCCTCGGCGAGTTCGGCAAAGGCTTTGGCAAACTCACCGGCGCTGCCTTCAAGCCTGGCGATCACGCAGTGACCGATCAACACGCTGATATCACGACAGGCGCGCGCTTCAGTCAAACCCGCCTGCAGACGTACCCGCGCGGCTTGTGGTTGCAGGCGTAGGGCCAGCAAAAACCCTTCGTACAAAGTCAGTCGAGCGCGCACGGCGTAGAGCCGTTGCGGGGATAAACCTTGCAGGCGCAGCAGCCCCTGACGGACTTCATCCAGCGAACGCAGGATTTCCCCGCGCGCTTGCAATACGCGAGCGCGATCGTAATGGGCCAGCGCTTCGAACAACGGATTGCCGACCCGTTGTGCCAATTCCAGAGACTCACGGTTCAAGCCGCGTGCCCGCCACAAGTCGCCATCGGCAATGGCCAGGTTGGACAGGGTCGAGAGGCACATCAGTCGCTGGCCGTAACGCTTGGCCGGAAGGCTCTCCAGCGCTTCGCTGCAATAGAGCAGCGTCAGCTCTCGATTGCCACGCCCGCGAGCGATGATCCCGCTCAAGGCCAGCCATTGCGCCAGCATGGATTTCTGCGCAGTGGCCGACGGCGCTGGCAGGAAGCGGCTCAAATGACTGGCCAGTTCCTCGGCGGCGTCCAGCTGACAGGCCAGCCCCAGCGCCCAGCTGTAGAGCACGATCAGCCGTGGCGTGCTGATCAGCAGGCTGTCGGGCAAGTCCATTTTCCAGCGCAGCAACATGCCGACGTTCTGTTCGGCCAGCAGTTGTTCTTCGGAAAGGTTTTGTACCAGGTTCGCCGCCACGTCCAGGTGCCCGGCACGCAGAGCCTGTTCCACCGCCTCATCGAGCAGCCCCTGGGCATTGAACCAGCGACAGGCGCGCAGATGCAGGCTGGCCGTCGGTACCATCGACTGAGCGGCAGGCCGGGTGCGCAGCAAATCAGAAAACAGATGGTGATAACGATACCAGTGGCCATGTTCGTCCAGCGGCACCAGGAACACCTGGTGGGCCAACAGAAAACGCAGGATCTCAGCGCTGTCATGGGCATCACGAACGGCGTCGCACAGCTCGCTGCAAAAGCGCTCCTGAGGTGCGGTGTCGTATAGGAATGATTGCACCTCGGCGGGCAGACAATCGATGACTTCTTCGAGCAGGTAATCGCGGATCAGCCCTTCCCCGCCGTGCAAGGACTGGGGTAACGCACCATCGGTACCCGCTTCGGAGGCCGCCAGCAGCCAGAATCGCAGCCCCGCGACCCAGCCTTCGCTGCGCTGGATCAGGTTCTCCAGCGCCTCACCACGCAAGGAACTGCTGTGCCGGTCGAGCAAGGTCAAGGCTTCGTCGTGGGTCAGGCGCAAGTCCTGCTCATGCAACTCGAGCAGTTGCCGTGACAGCCGCAGACGCGCCAGATGCCAGTCGGGCCGCTGTCGGCTGGTGACCATCACCAGCAAGCCATCAGGCAGATGATTAAGGAAGAATTGCAGGCAGCGATCAAGTACCGGGCCCTGAGCCAGATGATAGTCATCGAGCACCAGCAGCAATGGCGTGCCGGGTGACAGGTGCACGGCCAACTCATCGAGCAAACCGTCCAGCCATTCTTCGAAAGCGAATGGCTGATGGCGCTGACGCATTTTCAGCAGCCCCAGAGACTGGCTGCCAAGTCGCGGAAAATAATCCTGCAGGCCTTCGAGTAACCGTTCAAGAAAACGGCCGGGATCGCTGTCTCGCGGACTCAATCCCAGCCAAAGACTTTGCCAGTGTGCCGGCAGGCTCTGACAGAACTCCACCGCCAACGAACTCTTACCGAACCCCGCCGGCGCACTGACCAGCAACAGCCTGCCACCGAGCCCCGCACTCAGGCGCTCGCACAGACGCGGCCGCAGCACATGGCCGTCGGGCAATGGAGGCCGGAAAAAGCGCCCGTCCAGTGCGGCGATGGCAGCGTTTGCAGGGCCCGGGAGTGGGGACAGATCAGTCATGGCCGGCTCTTGTTTGAAATGCTGTTGGCGGCGTTGCAGATGTCCGCAGACTAGCGGTAAACGAAGAGGGAATGAAGGTTATTGCTACAAATGGCTACAAAAAGTCTACGAATAGAAGTTGCCAAGCTTGAGCTTCAGTTTTCCCGACGGACCGTGTCGACCCCTTCGCGAGCAAGCCCGCTCCCACATTGGATCTCCATTGCTCACAGATTTTATGTCCAGCAAAGATCAAATGTGGGAGCGGGCTTGCTCGCGAAGAGGCCATTACAGGCACCGTTGTTTCGCGAGCAGCCCCGCGTTAACAAGCGCGCCCCGATACAAAACTCCAAAAAAAACGCCCCGAACCAGTCGGGGCGTTTTCGAGGATGCGGCCTCGGTTCAGCGCAGGTTAGCGAACACCATCCTGACGCAAAGCGGCCGGAGTGAAGTCGCTGGTGGTCGCGGTGAAGCCGAAGTCATACGCCGATTTCTCTTCGTTCTTCATACCCAGCGCCAGGTAACGACCGGATTGCAGGTCGTACAAGGTTTCCAGGGTGTACCACGGCACTTGAACGTTGTAGTAGTTCTGGGAGTGAGCTTCCGCCACGCGCCAGAGTTGATTGCGGCCGTCGTAGTGATCGATCACTGCCGCTTGCCATGTGTCTTCGTCGATGTAGAAGTCACGCTTGGCGTAGATGTGACGCTGACCTTCCTTCAAGGTTGCAACCACATGCCACACACGACGCAGCTCATAACGAGCCAGGTCCTGGTTGATGTGACCGGCCTTGATGATGTCGGCGTACTTCAGCTTCGGATCGTCGAGCTTGTAGCTGTCGGAGGCGATGTACATCTCTTTCTTGCCTTCGAGTTTCCAGTCGTAACGATCCGGTGCACCGTTGTACATGTCCAGGTTGTCGGAGGTACGCAGGCCATCGGCAGCGGTACCCGGTCCGTCATAGGACACTTGCGGAGCACGACGCACACGACGCTGACCGGCGTTGTAGACCCACGCCGAACGTGGTTCCTTCACCTGATCGAGGGTTTCGTGCACCAGCAGCACACCACCGGCCAGACGCGCCGGCGCGGTCACTTTCTGCTTGAAGTAGAACAGGATGTTGCCCGGGTTCGCCGGATCGTAATCCTTCATCTTGTCGCGGAATACAAACTGGTCCTGGAAGTACACCAGGCTGAACGAGCCGTTCGGCTGCGGCGTGGCCTGGGTCACCAGACGAGTTACGCTGCCGCCGCGATAGCGGGTGATGTGGTTCCAGATGACTTCAACGCCGGTTTTCGGAATCGGGAACGGAACCGCGGTTTCGAAGTTTTCCAGACCGTTACCGCCGGACACCAGGTTGGTGCTGGTGGCGTTTTTCTTGATGGAGGCAAACACGGCATCCGGCACGGTGGCACCGCGATGGGACGGGTAGACCGGCATCTTGAAGGTTTCCGGGTAGCGCTTGAACATCGCGTACTGGCCCGGAGCGAGTTTTTCCTTGTACTGGTCAACGTTCTGCGCAGTGATGGTGAACAACGGTTTTTCACTGGCGAACGGGTCGGACAGGAAACCTTTTCCGTCGACGTTGCCGGCGTTTTTCGCCATCGGCTTCCAGGCTGGAATCGAACCGTCGGCGTTGCCCGCCATCTCGGCGCCCATCGGGGTCAGACTTTTGCCCAGCTTGTCCGCTTCGGCCGCTGGGACCGCCGCCATCACGCCGGTCGCCAGCAGCGAAAGCCCCAGAACACCGACGTGAAACAGACTCTTTGTTATTTTCATAAGTGTGTTCGTCCTGATAATACAGTGCTTAGAAGTTCACGCCGAAGCTGAGCGCAAGGAAATCGCGGTCATCGACGGTGGTGTACTTGCCATCAAAGAAGTTGGTGTAAGCCAGGCTCGCGGTGTAGGTGTTCTGGTATTCGGCATCAACACCCAGGCTCACCGCTTTGCGACCTTCCTCGAAGTTGCCGCCAGGGCCAGGCGAGTAACCGCTGACGTCATGGGACCAGGCTACGTTCGGCTTGAGGTTCACACCGGCGAACACGTCGTTGTATTCCCAGATGGCACGACCGCGGTAGCCCCACGATGTCGACGTGGTAAATCCGTCGTCGTTGCAATTGCGGCTGACGTTGTTGGTAGGTGTTCCCGGACCGGCACCGTTGATGGTGCTGGTATTGAGCGCCACACACGTGTTGGCACCACCGGTAGCAGGCAATTCACCAGGACCGTAGACCGGATCACGGCCATAACGGACGTCGGAAGTGCTTTCCAGGCCGCCGACGTGCGTCACGCCCACTTCGCCCACCAGGGTCAAGCGGCTGGCGCCCATGACCTGATCGAAGAAGTGCGTCAGGGTGGTCTGGAACTGGGTGATTTCCTTGCGGCGATAGCCGTGCAGGTCCTGACCCGGTACGCCGGCGAGCAGCGAAGCGTTGGTCAGAGCGCCGCCCAAAGGACGTACACCGGCGAACAGAATGTCGGTGGAGTTGAGCTGCACCGGCGCGTTCGGACGGTAGCTGACTTCACCGCTCCACGCCGTACCGGTAGGCAGGGTGGTGGAGAAGCTCAAGCCGTAGAGGCGGATGTCTTCCGGATACTCGACGAAGTAGTTCGAGTTACCCGCGATCACCAGCGGTGCCAGAGGGCGAAGCGCCGCAGGCAACGCCGCCACTCGGGCGTAGGCCGATGCCGGGGCACCGGTGGCGCTGAAGATCGGCGCACGGCTGTGGTAGTTCATGAAATAAGCGCCGAACTCGGTGTCCAGCGGCTCGAACATGTATTTGAGGGACGCGCCCCACTGGCCGCTGTCCCGCGCATCGCGGTCCGGGCCACGGCGTACCAGCACACCTTCGTCGTTGACGTCGACACCCAGCGCAGACAGCGTTGGCAGGGCTGCGGCCGGAATGGTCGAACGCTTGTTCAGCACGCGCAGGTTGTTGTCGCAACCGTCGGCAATGATGTCCGGCTGGGAGAAGAACGTGCCGCAGTTATCGACGACGGTCTGGTCCCATTCCAGCTGGTAGAAGGCTTCGGCCGAGAGGGTATCGGTAATGCTCTGCGAGACGTAGAACATGTTGACCGGGATCAGACCTTCCTTGACCTCGGCACCTGGACGACGGAATGCGGAAACGTCGATCGGGTTGATCGAGTTGATACCGCTGCCGATGAAAGTACTTTCACCCCAGCTCACGACTTGCTTGCCCAGACGCACGGAACCCGGCTGATCGGCAATGGCGTAGTTGTGGTAGACGAAGGCATCGAGAATCTGCCCGCCAGCGGACTTTGCGCCTTCCTTGCGGTTGCTGTCGCTGATGTCCTTGAACGGACGGCTTTCGTCCTTGAGTTCGAAGTCATACCAGTATTTGCCACGGACGAAGACGCCGGTGTCGCCGTATTTCAATTCAAGGTCATGGATACCCTTGAAGATCTTCGAGAACGTTTTACCGCTCTCGAAGTTCAGGTGACCGTCATCGGAAGTCTGGGAGAGACCGCGGCCACCGTTGTTGACGCCGATGAGGTTCTTGTTGGCACTCTCGGTAGACCAACTGGCACCGATCGACAGGGATGAGTCGAACTGACCTTCGATTTCACCAACGTTGAAACTGACGCCGAATGCTGGCCCGGCGAGCGTAGAGGCAAGACTGACCGCCAGGGGCAATTTCGCCCGGCGCCAGAACTGGTTTACTGATGTCATCGACGCTACTCCATGTGCATTTTATTGTTATGGCAGTGAGCACTTTTAAAAACGCTGTGGATAACCGGGAGCCAAGGCATCCCAAAGTCATTCCAAAGTTGCATCGCCCCGGTTTGTGCGTTTGCTCCGTTCTTAAAAATCCTTGAGCGGACTATAGCCAGCGGGTAGTACTGCTTGATCCCTCTAAAGTGTGATTTGCAGCCGCCGACCACTCTGGAACAGTCCTTTCGCCAGTCCGACACCTGTCGGCACGGCAAGGATGGCTGAAAATTCAAATTTCACAAGCCAAGCGCTTGCTTGGTGGGGCTGGCGTGCCCTTTCGGGCACGCCAGAAGACGCTTAAAGCGTCGAGAGGAAGGTGCTGTTGTTGGCTTGCCATTCGGTGATGTCGACGCGAATTCGCTTCTTGTCGAGTTTGCCGACACTGGTCTTGGGAATTTCAGTAACAAGGGCGATCTGGCTCGGGATGGCCCATTTGCTCAGGTGCCCCAGCTCCACGAACGGCTTGAGGTGTTCCTTGAGTTCCCGGGCCCCGATGACATGGCCCTCGCGGACCACCAGCAAGGCAAACGGTCGCTCGCCCCACTGCGGATCGGCAATGCCCACCACTGCTACTTCGCGTACCGCCGGGTGGCGGCTGATCAGGTCTTCCAGGTCCAGGGAGGAGATCCATTCGCCGCCGGTCTTGATCACGTCCTTGATCCGGTCGCGAATGTCGATCACGCCCATGCTGTCCAGGGTCGCCACGTCGCCGGTGTGCAGCCAGCCCCCGGCCCAGAGCTCTGCGCCCTTTTGCGGTTCATTGAAATAACCCTCGGTGAGCCACGGCGCGCGCAGCACCAATTCACCCTGGGTCTCGCCATCGGCGGGCAGGAAGTTGCCGTCGGTGTCGACGATTGCCGCCTCCACCAAGGGTCCCGGTACCCCGGCCTTGATCCGATAGGTGGTGCGTTCGTCTTCGGTGCCGGCCATCAGCTCATCGTTGAGGTGAGCGCATGAAACCAGCGGCCCGGTTTCCGACATGCCGTAAGCGGCAGTCAGCTGAATGCCTTTGGCCTTGGCCGCGTCGTACAGTGAACGGTTCAGCGCGCTGCCGCCGATAACGATTTTCCAGCCACCAAAGTCAGTGCTTTGCGCAGCCTTGGCGTTGAGGACCATTTGCAGGATGGTCGGCACGCAGTGGGAAAAGGTGACCTTTTCCTTGCGCCACAGCTCCACCAGGTATTCCGGGTCGTAGCGACCGGGGTAAACCTGCTTGAGCCCGAGCATGGTCGCCACATACGGCAATCCCCAGGCGTGCACATGGAACATCGGGGTGATTGGCATGTACACGTCGTTGGTGCCCAGCAGACGCACGCTGTCGATGGCCCCCATGATGGTCGACACGCCCATGGTGTGCAGCACCAGTTGCCGATGGGTGAAGTACACGCCTTTTGGATTACCGGTGGTGCCGGTGGTGTAGAAGGTGGTAGCGACCGAGTTCTCGTCGAAATCCTGGAAGTCGTAGTGCGGACTGGCGGCCGCCAGCAGTTGCTCGTATTCGCCGACGAGGTTCGGCAGGTCAGCGGTTTTTTCCGGCAGGTCGGTCAGCAGCAGGGTTTTCTCGACCGTGGTCAGGTGCCCGGCAAGCGCCGTATAAAGTCCCACGAATTCGCTGTTGACCAGCACGAAGCGGTCCTCGGCGTGGTTCATCGTGTAGAGGATCTGTTCCGGTGACAGGCGCACGTTGATGGTGTGGATCACCGCGCCAATCATCGGGATGGCGAACATGCATTCCAGATAACGATGGCTGTCCCAGTCCATCACCGCCACGGTATCCCCGGGCTTGACCCCGGCCGCTGTCAACACGTTAGCCAACCGGGCGACCCGCTCGATCAGGGTCGGGTAGCTGTAGCGCAACTGGTCGCGGTAAATGATCTCGCGGGTTTTCTCATAACGAGCGCCGGACATCAGCAGCCGTTTAATCAGCAGCGGATACTGGTAAGCGCCTTCGGCTGGGGGGATAACGCGAGTCTGCAACATAAGAATCCCTTTTCTGACTACACGGTCGTGGCTGAAAGTAAGCACTTTAGTGCCCTTGCTCACCAACCAAATCAGCCAAAGGAATGATTTAGCTTCAACGCGGAAATGCTAGCTTTGCGCCACTATTTTGCGTCATTCCCCAGGACTCCTGTGCTGTAAACGTTTGTAACTTCATTTACGCAAAGCTTGTCGCCAGGCAAATGACAAGCGAGCATATGTACCGTTATTGACACACCGTGCTGATCGATAAGCAAGCCAATAGCTGCCAAACCTTGCCACCCCGGACTTCCATGGCGGGATCTCTCCATCAAACATACGTTGTCAGAAACGTCATCGGTATAACAATGAGCACTGAAGCGACCGCCTCTGAGGCTTGCACCTCGACGCAAGCCCCCCTGGTTTCCATCGTGGCGCCCTGCTACAACGCGGAAAAATACCTGGAGGATGCCATCAAGAGCATCTTCGCCCAGGAGTACCCGAATTTCGAAGTCATCATCGTGGACGACGGTTCCAGCGACAACAGCATCGCCATGCTCAAGCGATTGCAGCAAACCTATGACTTCCAGTTGTATTCGCAATCGAACCAGGGTGTGAGTGCGGCGCTCAATCACGGCTTGCAGTACGCCAAAGGCGTCTATGTGTCGACGCCCGACCTGGACGACATCATGCTGCCGGAGTCGCTGCGCATTCGCGTCGACTATCTGGACAAGAACCCGAACGTTGGTTGCGTGGGGGCCTTGATCACCTACATGGATAGCGACGGCAACACGATCAAGCAACAAAAACGCGACCAGATCCGCACCTACAACTTCGATCAAGTCCTCAGCGGAGCCATCGTGATCGGTGCCCCGGTCGCGCTTTACCGCATGAGCGCGATGCGACAGGCCGGCTTTTACGCGCCTCACCTGCGGGTTCAAGATTTTCAGATGACCTTGCGCATTGCCCGGTTGGGGTACGAGATACATGAACTACCGGTATGCACGACTCGCTATCGCCGCCATGCCAACAACCTGTCGAGAAAATACCGGGTGTTGCTGCAGGCAGACCTTGAGGCCATCGCACCGTATGCAAACCACCCCGCCTACCAGAGCGCCCGCACCCAACTGGTGAACAAGGCGCTTAAATACGCCGTGATCGAAGACAAGAAAGAAGCCTGGAGACTGTTGCGCTCGATTCCCTGGCGGCACTTGAATCGAACCAGCCTCAAACGCCTGAAACGATTGATGTTGCATCGCTAGACGACAACGCCTTACCCCCTCCAGCTTTCCAGGCCTCACGCATGAAATTTCTCGAAAAACTAAAAGAACGAAAAACCAGAAAGCATCTGAAGCGGCTGGAAAAACTGGAAAGGGCGCCAGAAAAAATACGCTTGCGCTACCCCGGATACGAAGTTGGCGTGGGCACCTACGGCATCCCGGAGGTCATGGATTTCGGCGACGACACCGTTTTGAAGGTCGGTTCCTACACCTCGATTGCCGAAGGCGTGAAGATTTTGCTGGGGGGTGGCCATCGAACCGACTGGGTCAGCACCTACCCATTTCCACTAATGATTGACGAAGCCCGGGATATTCCTGGTTGTAACCCGACCAAGGGCGATGTGGTGATCGGCAGCGATTGCTGGATTTGCGCCGATGTCATGATTCTGTCTGGCGTAACCATCGGTCATGGCGCGGTGGTCGCAGCTGGCGCCGTCGTGACGCGCGACGTCGAACCCTACGCGATCGTCGGCGGCAACCCATGCCGCCACATTCGCTGGCGTTTTGACGAGGACGTGCGCCAGGATCTTCTGGCATCGGCCTGGTGGGACTGGCCTTTGGAGGAAGTCAAAGCCGTGTCGCGGATCCTGAGCAGTAACGATATGGACGGCTTTCTGGACTACGCCCGTCAACGCCACGCATCGACCATCGACGCCACGTAAATAGTGTTTCGGCCGCATCCAATCCTGGCGCGGCCACTTCTCCGCGTCTCAGTGCATCTCGGTAAACGCGAGTTTCACACCGATGGCGATCAGCACGGCGCCCATGGTGCGGTCGAACCAGTGGCCCATGCGGGCAAAACCGGCGCGCACCCGCTGCTGGCTGAACAGCATCGCCACCAGGCAGAACCACACAGCCGTCGCCACCGCGAGGTAGATCCCGTAACCGGCCTGCACCGCCAGCGGCGTGTGCGGGTTGATCACCACGGTAAACAGCGACAGGAAGAACAGCGTGGCTTTCGGGTTCAGACCGTTGGTCACAAAACCTGACGTGAAGGCGCCGCGAGCCGTGCGCTCGCCCACCTCCTTATGCAGATCGTCGGCCAACGGCTTGACCGGCTGCGCGCGCAAGGCCTTGAAGCCGATGTACAGCAGATAAGCGGCGGCGGCCCATTTCAATGCGTTGAACAGCACGATCGACTGGGACACGATCAGGCCGATGCCGAGCAGCGAATAACCGACGTGCAGGAAAATCGCCGTACCGACGCCCAGCGCCGTCCAGGTTCCGGCGCGGCGACCGTGGGTCACGCTCTCACGCACCACCACGGCAAAGTCCGGGCCGGGGCTGGCCACCGCCAGCAAGTGAATCAGGGCAACGGTCAAGAACTCTGTCCAGTACATGGGGGCTCCTCTGGGGCAGATCAGTCGAATTGAAATTCACAGCGTTAACGTCACCCCTGTGGGAGCGGGTTTAGCATTTGTCTTGTAGTGCGTAACGATTTGTTTCATCTGGTAGGCTCGGCAGATTACGCCTTCAGTCCATTGCACAAAAGGTACAGTTGATGACGAACACTCGCCGCGCCGTTTTCCTCGACCATCCCTCCCTGGACCTGGGCGATCTCGACCTCAGCCCGCTGCGCGAATGTTTCAGCGACTTGCAGCTGTTCGCCCAGACCACGCCTGACCAGGTGATCGAACGCCTCAAGGGCGCCACCGTCGCCATCAGCAACAAAATCCTGATCGATGCCGCAGCGATCGCTGCCTGCCCTGAACTGAAACTGATCCTGATCACTGCCACCGGCACCAACAACGTCGACCTCGCCGCCGCCCGCGCCCACGGGATTACCGTCTGCAATTGCCAGGGTTACGGCACGCCGTCGGTGGCGCAGCACACGATCATGTTGCTGCTCAACCTGGCGACACGCCTGGCCGATTATCAGAAAGCCGTCGGTGACGGTCGCTGGCAGCAGGCGAAGCAGTTCTGCCTGCTGGACTACCCGATCGTCGAACTGGAAGGCAAAACCCTTGGCCTGCTCGGTCACGGCGAACTCGGCGGTGCGGTGGCACGGCTGGCCGAAGCCTTCGGCATGCGCGTGCTGCTCGGTCAGATTCCCGGGCGCCCTGCCCGGCCTGATCGTCTGCCGCTGGATGAACTGCTGCCGCAGATCGACGCGCTGACCCTGCACTGCCCGCTCAACGAACACACCCGCCACTTCATTGGTGCCCGCGAGCTAGCCTCGATGAAGCCCGGCGCATTTGTGGTCAACACCGCTCGGGGTGGCTTGATCGACGAACAGGCGCTGGCCGACGCGTTGCGCAACGGTCACCTGGGTGGTGCCGCCACCGACGTGCTGAGCGTTGAACCACCGACGGCTGGCAATCCGCTGTTGGCTGCCGATATTCCACGATTGATCGTCACCCCGCACAACGCCTGGGGCAGTCGCGAGGCGCGGCAGCGGATCGTGGGCCAATTAACCGAAAACGCTCAGGGATATTTCAGCGGTAAAGCGCTGCGGGTCGTCAGTTGATAAACTGCCGCACTTTTTTTCAAGGAGCAGAGTATGGATCCGCGCAGTGAAGTACTGCTTCGTCAGGCTGAGTTATTCGAAGGTTCGGTGTTGCTGGCCGGTTTACCTGCAGACGACCTGCTGGGCCGCCTGCCCGATGCCCATGGCTGGTGCTGGCATGCCGGCGACCAAGCGGCACTGGACGCCCGCTTCGTCGAGCGCAGCCATTTTGGCGTGACCGCTCCAGAGCGCGAGTTCGACACCGCCGTGGTGTTCCTGCCCAAGTCCAAGGACCTGACCGACTACATCCTTAACGCCCTCGCCTCCCGGCTGGCGGGTCGAGAGCTGTATCTGGTGGGCGAAAAGCGCAGCGGCATCGAAGGCGCGGCCAAGCAACTGAACCCGTTTGGCAAACCGCGCAAGCTAGACAGCGCACGGCATTGCCAGCTCTGGCAGGTCACCGTGGCCGATGCACCACAAGCCAGGTCGCTGGAAAGCCTGGCCCAGGAATACGAACTGCCACTGGCCGAAGGTCCGTTGAAAGTCATCAGCCTGCCGGGCGTCTTCAGTCACGGTCGACTGGATCGCGGCAGCGCGCTGTTGCTGGAACACCTGGACAAGTTGCCCAGTGGCCACCTGCTGGACTTCGGTTGCGGCGCCGGCGTACTGGGGGCGGCGGTGAAACGTCGTTACCCGCACAACCAGGTCACCCTGCTCGACGTGGACGCGTTTGCCGCTGCCAGTAGTCGCCTGACCCTGGCTGCCAACGGCTTGGAAGCGGACGTTATTACCGGTGACGGTATCGACGCCGCGCCTATGGGTTTGAGTGCGATTCTGAGCAACCCGCCGTTCCATGTCGGCGTGCACACCGACTACTTCGCCACGGAAAACTTGCTGCGAAAAGCAGCTAAACATCTGAAAAATGGTGGGGAACTGCGCCTGGTAGCGAACAGCTTCCTGAAGTATCAACCCTTGATCGAAGAGCACCTCGGCGTGTGTGCGATCAAGGCCGAAGGACAGGGTTTCAGAATCTACCGGGCTAAACGCGGCTGAGAAATTAGTGCTTGCCGAACGGATTTTGCCTAGGCAGAATCCGCTCCGTCCTAGGGGAGTAGTCTCCCACGAGCGCCATGCTCGTCCGGCATACGTCAACATACTTGGTCAAAAGACCATGGCGTATGCGACCCAAGCGTCCGCATCAGACGGATCGCAGGGTTTGACAAGACCTATGACACGAACACCTTACCCGGGGCGGGAAGGCTGTACGTGTCATAGCCGTGTCGACCCGCCCCTTAGGAAAACCCTGATGTTGGATTCACTTCTCGTTCCCACCGCAATCGTTGCCTTGGCCGAAATCGGCGACAAGACGCAACTGCTCGCGCTCATTCTCGCTGCCCGCTTTCGCAAACCCTGGCCGATCATCGCCGGCATCGTCGCCGCGACCCTGGCCAACCACGCGGCAGCCGGTGCGGTAGGTGCCTGGGTCGGCGGTTTCTTCTCGGATGCGATGTTGCACTGGATCCTCGCCGCAAGCTTCGCCGCGACCGCGCTGTGGACCCTCGTGCCGGACAAAATGGATGACGACGAAGCCAGCACCGCCCGCAAGTTCGGGCCGTTCCTGACCACGCTGATCGCCTTCTTCCTGGCGGAAATCGGTGACAAGACTCAGATCGCGACCGTGATGCTCGCCGCGCAATACCCGGAACTGTGGCTGGTGATCATCGGCACCACGGTCGGCATGTTGATCGCCAACGTGCCAGTGGTGCTGGCGGGTAACTTTGCAGCGGATAAATTGCCGTTGACGTTGATCCGCCGGTTGGCCGCTTCGGCGTTTTTGATCCTGGCGATTGTTGCTGTGTACAAGGCGATGCAGAGCAGTGGGTGGGTCTGACGGACCGCATCATCGTTCTTCGCGAGCAAGCCCGTTCCCACATTTGATCGCGTTCTAATGTGGGAGCGGGCTTGCTCGCGAAGGCGTCAGCGGCGTCACCGCATGACTATCAGGACTTCGGGGCTTTCTCGTAAAGCGGCATGACCTTTGGAATAGCACCCTGCAACGCAGCGGTCCGACTGCTGGAGGATGGGTGAGTGCTGAGGAATTCTGGTGGCGCGCCTTCGGCAGCCTTGCTCATCTTGTCCCACAGCGTGAGCGCCGCATTCGGGTTGTAACCGGCCCGCGCCGCCAGCTCCAGACCAATCAGGTCGGCCTCGTTTTCGTTGGTGCGACTGTTGGGCAAGGTCATCAGCAGGTTCACGCCGTTGCTTCCCACTTCCACGAGCTGCACGGGTGCCCCGGCAGCCACGGCCAGTTGCTGCGCAAAACCCACGGCATAGGCCTTGGACAGTGCCTCTCGCCCATGCTCACGCAGGGCATGGGCGATTTCATGGCCCATGACCGCGGCAATTTCGTCGTCGGTGAGTTGAAGCTTATCGATCAGCCCGGTGTACATAATGATCTTGCCGCCAGGACCGCAGTTGGCGTTGAGGTCATCACTCTTGATCAGGTTGACCTCCCACTTCCATTGTGCAGAATCCGGACGAAACGTCGGCGCCTGGGCAATCAGCCGATCGGCGATCGCCTGAACGCGCTTGGCATCGGCACTGGTTTTATCAAGGATGTTCTTGTTGCTCGCATCACCCAGGGTCTGCTGGTAGTCCTGCGCATACGTTTGATTGACCTGCTCGGTCGACAGCAATGTGGTCATCCGTTGTTGACGCACGACACCGACTTCCCCCGCACTGGTGGTGTTAACGGTCTCGCAGCCGTTAAGCAACAGCACCGAGCCCAACACGCACGTAACCAGAGACTTGTTCATCAAGGCACTCCCTCAAATCCGCAACCCACCCTGGGAAGACGGTCGTAGCAAAAAATTCATACAGCACTGACTGCCTTGCCGGGCAAAGGTTCGGCACCTGTCCATTTGCGACACAGGCGCGTCCAAAACAGTCATTTTGCTGCACCCCATTCATGGTTCCGGTCCGCTTTGCCGATACACCACGGCAGACGTCATCCCTGTCGTCCGGAGCTTCCATGAAATTCAAGTCGATCCAGTTTTCCGTCGCCGCCCTCGCTGGCGCCATCGTTCTTAGCGTAGTCGCCGCGCTGGTGCTGTACGCGCTGTTTTCCGGCGCACGGACCCAAGAGATGGTCCAGGAGCGGACCCAGGCGCAGTTCGAGCAAGTCATCGAACAACGCCTGACTTCGCTGGCGCAGACTCAGGTCAGCCAGATCCAGCGCGAACTCGAAGCGCCCCTGCTGATTGCCGGTGGACTGGTGCGGGTCAACGCATTGATCGGCACACCGGGCGCCGATGGCCAGCCACAGTTGAGCCTCAGTCGTGAGCAATTGATCAGCCTGATCAAGGAAAACGTCGCCAAGAACCCGAAAATCCTCGGCACCTACATCGGCTGGGAAAAAAACGCTCTCGACCACAACGATGCGGCCTACGTCGATACCCCGGTTGTCGGCATCGACGCCAGCAACGGGCGCTTCCTGCCGTGGTGGTTCCGCAACGAGGACGGGACGCTGGGCCTGGACAAACTGGTGGACGTTGACGACCAGAAAACCTTGTCCACAGGGGTGCGCGCCAGCGAGTACTACCTGTGCTCGAAAGAAACCAAAAAATCCTGCGTGATCGATCCGGCGCCCTACAAGGTCGGCGACAAGATCGTCATGCTCGCCTCCTTTATTGAACCGATCATGCTCAACGGCGCCTTCCAGGGCATCGTCGGCGCCGACCTGTCGGTGAACTTCATCCAGGAAATGCTCCTGGGCGCGAATCAGAAACTGTACGGTGGCGCCGGTGAAATGGCCCTGATCGGCGGTAATGGCCGGATCGTTGCCTACACCAAGGATCCGAGCAAATTCGGTGAGAAGGTCAGTGACATCCTCGGCAGCCAGCAGATCGCCAACATGGCCAATCTCAAGCGCGGCGAAGTCACCTACACCGTCGACAAGACCGAGGGCCGGATCGAGCTGTATCTGCCCTTCGGCATCGGTCAGACCGACGCCCGCTGGACCCTGATGCTGCAACTGCCGCTGAACGCGGTGATGGCGGATCTGCAAAAACTTCAGGGCGATCTGGACACCCAGCGCAAGTCCGACACCTTCGGCATGGCCATGGTCGGTCTGTTGATTGCCGGTATCGGTTTGTTGGTGATCTGGCTGGTGGGCCACGGCATTGCCCGGCCGCTGAAGCAAATGGTCGCCATGCTCGACGACATCGCCCAGGGCGAAGGTGACTTGACCCGCCGCCTGACCAGCGATCGCGCCGACGAATTGGGCTCGATCGCCAAAGGCTTCAATACTTTCCTGGCCAAGTTGCAGGTGATGATCACTCAAGTGGTGACCTCGGTGCAGAGCGTCAGTGATTCGTCGGAACACACCGCCGACATCGCCATCCGCACGAACATTGGCGTGCACAAGCAAATGGCCGAGATCGATCAGGTCGCCACCGCGGTGCATGAAATGACCGCCACGGCCCAGGACGTGGCGCGCAATGCGACCCAGGCCGCACAAGCCGCCAGCCATGCGGATCAGGCTGCGGCGCAGGGCATGCAGATCGTGCGCGACACCTCGAACTCGATCGGTGTGCTGGCGGTGGAAATCGGCAAGGCCGTCAGCGTGGTCCAGACCCTGGCCAAGGACAGCGAGAACATCAACGCGATCCTCACCGCGATTCGCGGGATCGCCGAGCAAACCAATCTGCTGGCCTTGAACGCCGCCATCGAAGCCGCACGTGCCGGTGAGCAGGGCCGTGGTTTTGCCGTGGTGGCCGATGAAGTGCGCAACCTGGCGCAGAAAACCCAGAAAGCCACTGAAGAAATCCAGACCATGATCCAGCAACTGCAACAAGGCACCCGCGATGTGGTGCGCGTCATGGAAGACAGCCAGAACCGCACCGACGAAAGCGTGCAACATGCGGCCAAGGCGGCCCAAGCGCTGGAGACCATTACCCAGGCCGTGTCGGTGATCAACGACATGAACACCCAGATCGCCAGCGCGGCTGAGGAACAGAGCGCGGTGGCCGACGACATCAACCGCAACGTGATCAATATCGGGCAAGTGGCCAATGAAGTGGCTGGCGGGGCGGATGAATCGAGTGCGGCGAGTGCGGATTTGACCAAACTGGCCGAGCAGCAGCGGCGGTTGATCAATCAGTTCAAGGTCTGATCAAAAGGCCCTTTCGCGAGCAAGCCCGCTCCCACACTGTATCTCCAGTGGATTCAAAGTCCGCAAACAATGGAGATCAAATGTGGGAGCGGGCTTGCTCGCGAATGCGTCAACCCAGACAACTCATCAACCCGGGGTCAAACACTCCGGCCCATTCAACTTCGGGTCATTCACCATGTTCGCCAGCACCCGCTCGCGCAACGCCGCGGGTTCACTGGCGAGCAACGCCTGCAAGGCATGCAACGGGGTTTCAGGGTTGAGCCAGGCTGCCTGCCCCGCCGCATCGAGAATCAACGGTCGGCGCTGGCTCGCAGCCGGCTGGGTGATCACCGCCGTGCTCAGCCACACCTGCTCCTGCACCGGATACGCCTCCCAGATCGCCGCGAAGAACAGCGTCGACCCCTCCCCCGGTGTCAGCCAGTACGGACGCTTGCGTGTCGTGCCGCGCCATTCATAAAAACCATTGGCCGGCAGCAGGCAACGACGCAGGCGCAAGGCTTCGCGAAACATCGGCTGTTCGGCAACGGTTTCGGCGCGGGCATGGGCCGGGGTGCGGGACAGATCGGTCAGCCACGGCGGCGTCAGGCCCCATCGCGCACGGGCCAGCTCACGCTGACCGTCCACACCGGCCCGCAGCATCAACACCGAATCGTTAGGGGAAATATTCCACTGGGCCTGCTGATCGGCGGGAAAGCCAGGCAGGGCCGCGAAGGCGGGGTTCCAGCGAAACAGGGCAAAACGTCCACACATGGGGCAACACGACTCTGAATAAAACGAACGTCAGCCTAACAGACCAGCGTGCCGGGAAAGTTTTCCGGTTCATCGCCGGGCAGCGGCAGCGCGGCATTGTACGCAGCGATCAGCTCCCTGGCGTACTCAGCGTTATCGTTATCCACCGACAACCCAAGCAGGCCGAAGATCGGCAATTCTCCGGTGCCACCGATCAAATCCCGCCCCACCAGGTGCGCCTCGATGCCCTCGCTGGCCAACATGCCTTGCAGCAACTCGCCCTCCATCAGGTTTTCCGGCTCGTAGATTCGCTGCATGGGATGCCCCTTTATCATTCGTTTTCGCTGTGAACTTCGAGCAACCATTCTTGACCATCAGTCTGCAGGACAAATGTAATGGGACGACAACATACCGGACAATCCTCGATATAGGTCTGATCGCCGCCGGACAAATCCAGCACCGCCTCAGCTTCTTCACCACAATACGGACATTCGTAGCGCTCGGTTTCCAGCATCGCGGTCTCCCGGGTGACTTGTGCGTATAATCGCCGGTCTATTTGCAGGGCTATTTTTGTCTGGCTACCTTTTCAGACCGTGCCCCGTTGGTTTTCGATCAAAACCTTTACTTACCCTAGCCGTTTCCCAACAAGAGAGCATGATGGGCGAATTCGATGCCATCCGACCATACGACGACAGCGAAGTCCCAGCGGTGCTGGCCCGGCTGCTCGGCGACAAGGCGCTTCTAGATATCCTCATCCACTTCCGCTTCCCGCGTTATGCCGGTGCCCTCGGCTGGATGCTCAAACCTCTTATAGCTCATCGGCTGCGCCGTGAGTTCGCCGGCGTCAACTCGGTGGCCACCTTGCAAGACAAGGTCGAAGTCTACGTCGACCACACCATCGAGCGTGCCACCGACGGCGTGACCTATACCGGCGTCGAGCAGTTCAGGTCCGGCAGTGCGTACCTGTTCATCGCCAACCACCGCGACATCGTGATGGACCCGGCCTTCGTCAACTATGCCGTGTACCACGCCGGCCTGCCGACACCGCGCATCGCGATTGGCGACAACCTCCTGCAAAAGCCCTTCGTCAGCGATCTGATGCGCCTGAACAAGAGCTTCATCGTGCACCGTTCGATCACCGGTCGCCGCGAGAAGATGGCGGCGTATCAGCTGCTGTCGGCCTACATCAACCACTCGATCCGCAACGATTGCGCCTCGATCTGGATTGCACAGGCCGAAGGCCGGGCCAAGGACGGTGACGACCGCACCGAGTCGGCGATCCTCAAGATGTTCCACATGAGTCGCAAGGACGAGCCGTTCGGCGAGGTCATCCGCTCGCTGAACGTCACCCCGGTGTCGATCAGCTACGAATACGACCCCTGCGACCAGGCCAAGGCCCGCGAGCTGTTCATCCGCGCCACCACTGGCAGTTACACCAAAGTGCCGGGCGAGGACGATGTGAGCATCGCCAAGGGCATCACCGGCTACAAGGGCCGGGTGCATGTGAACTTCGCCGCACCGATTACCGAACTGTTCGACGACACCAAGCAACTGGCAATCGAGATGGACCGGCAGATCCTCGGCGGCTATCGCTTGTTCCCGGTGCATTACCTGGCTTATGCACAATGGAAAGACGCCGACCCGCAGTTGCAAGTGCCCAAAGCCGCCGAGGTGTTCGCTGCCGACGAACTGGCCAAGGCTCAGGAAGAATGGCAGCGCCGCCTGGAGGCTTGCCCCGAGGAACATCGTCCATTCCTGGTGCTGCAATATGCGACGCCGGTGCGTAATCAGTACCGCGTCAAGGCCGGGTTACCGCTGTAGGGTTTTTGGCTGGATACGACAACGGCGCCTTCGGGCGCCGTTTTTGTTTGTCTGGTCGACGAAGAATCCGTGGTGAGAGTACTTTCCCCCCGCCACACGTTTTGTGTCAGCGCTTCAGAATTGTGTGCTGATCCACGACACCAGCAACGCCAAGCCCAAACAGGCAAAACCGAATCGATAGAAAAACCGGTTCATGCGTAGCGTCGCCCAGTCCAGGATGGGCTCTTCGCTGGGACGACTCTGGCGCTGGGCTGCGAGACTGGCCATCGCGCGCTGTTCACGACGACGCGTGGCGTGCAGCAACCAGCTGCCCGGGAAGGCGAACAGCAACGCAACCAGGTTGATCAATTTGGCAGGATGGGCGGTAAACAGCGTCATCAAATGCAGCGACATCACGGACCTCAGACAAAACAGGTGTGGCAGACGCCGGACCGACGACCGCGCCGCGGATTCTACCGAAAGCCTCCACGCCTGCCCTGCCCTTTGCGACAAATAACTCACCATTTGGCAGATTCCTGTCCTGCGTCACGGCTTCGTCATCTGAATCCGCCAATCTCTGGCCCCACGAAAACGACACGGAGCCCGTCATGCTGCACGCCGAAAACCAGGATCGCCTCTACCTCATCGCCCAGAGCGACGAACAACAAGATCTCGTGGGCAGTCTCGCCTTCAATGTTCAGGATCGCCACTGGCTGGTGTATTGCGCACTGGGTGGGCACCAACATGCGGATTTGCCGGAAACGGATTTGCTGACCGGGGTGAGCGTGCTGGATTTTTATTCGCAAGCTGCCTGACAACAGTGATCCCTTGTGGGAGCGGGCTTGCTCGCGAAAGCGGTGTGTCAGACGACTTCAATGTTGAATGTCAAAAAGCCTTCGCGAGCAAGCCCACTCCCACATTTTGATCGGTGTGAACCCGTAAAGTTGGCAGATACAAAAAGCCCGGGGCCATTGCTGGTACCGGGCTTTTTAATGCAGCGAAAGTTTACTCGCTGAGAATCTGACCAATCGTCGGATCCTTGAACAGACGCGTCAACGCATCACTCAACACATCGCTGACCAGCTTGGTGTTGGTCTCCTGATTCGGGGCCATGCCAAAACGCTGATCCAGGGACGCACCATAACGACCGCTGTAACGACGATTGGCATTCTGCACATCGGAGCGGAACGTCGCGCCAATGGTCGCCTCGGTCACGTACATACCCTCTTTGGGCGATTGATACTTCAGCTCGGCCAGGGTCACGGTCAGTTGTGGAGCATTCATCGCATTGGACGTCGGAGTGAAGCCCAACAGGCGCACGGCTGCTTCGGCCTGAGCCTGCAACTTCGGCAGAATCTGCGCGCCCTGCACCGTAATTGCGCTGGTCTCTGGATACAGACCGCCACGGGTACCCAGGGTTGGCGACGGACGACCGTCCACCACACGCACCACCACCGGCTGGCCACGGCCGATCGGGGCCAACTGTGCGTTCAGCTTCGGTTCCGGGTTCAGTTGTTGCGGGCTGTGGGCGCAGCCGACCAGGGTCAAACTGGTCACAGTGATCAAACCGAACAACAGGCGTTGCAACATGCGCTTCTCTCCAGAATCAGGCACTAAGGCCCGCAGTATAGCGGTGCGCCACTGCGGCGAACCAGCGCAACAATTACAGAAAAGTCTGACACACCTTTAGGACCGCGCGTCCTGTCACACATCTGTCACCGCCCATACACTTTCGCGTCACGACTCACTGGCAACCTTCACGGCAGTCACCCCACACGGTACTTTCCCATGCGCTATCTCATCTCGCTGTTCGCGCCACGCCCCCTGCACCGCTGCTTCGCCCTGCTCGACCGCAACGGCCACTGCCAGGCATTCAAGCAATGCAGCCTGCAGCCCATGGGCGATGGCTGGGTCGAAATCGAAGAAATCCGCCTCAACTGGCTGCACCATCCCCTGCCCGCCAGCGCCCGCATCAGCCAGCGCCAGCCACGCTCACGGGCGCAACAACTGTTGACCACCTGACCAGACGCCTAATAAAAGTCATTAAACACGACCATTTCCCTGCGTTTCTTCGCTACAATCTCCCCCCGATTATAAGGACGTCTCCTGATCGGGCCTCGCAGCATCGTCAATGCGCTTGCATTGGCACCCCGCACCGCCCACAGAGAGCCGCCCACACAGATCGAGTGAAGCTGGCGCGCTTGCTGTTCCTTGAGCAAAACCTCCACTTTTCGCGAATCTGCAGAGCTGTCATTACGCTCGGTCACTGAGCTGTTTGCCCGTTTTGCCTGTCATGTATTCCATGGCGGCAATCCATCCGGGCACGGTGCCAGGCTGGGACAGCCCTTTTTTGAGGTTCACGTCTTCAAAAGAGCGTGAAAAAAACGGGTTTTCACTACTTCACAAGAGTGTGGCGAGCAAATGAATAGTTTTGCGTCTGAACATGCACCATTAGCGTCTGAAACAGCCCAACGACACAGGACCGAGTACTCCTCGAACACCGGAGCCTGAAGCCTGTCCGCTACGGATTTGGTTGCACAAACGGATGTATCGACCATAAGTCGAATTGCCAGCCGCGCGTTGAAATGAGTTCATGTAACTCTTTTAGACCCGGTCGGTAGCGTCCGTCGAAGTTGCGAAAAATTGCGAAGATTCGGACATGGCGATACTGCCATGGGTACCTGGGGCATCACTGACACGCCCCGTCACTCCTGGCAGCCATGCCGACAATTTGGTGCTGCAGATTTTGGAGACGCGTTAAATGGCGCATAACGAAGCAGTCGACGTAGTACTGGTTGGGGCCGGCATCATGAGTGCCACCCTGGCTGTACTGCTCAAAGAGCTCGACCCCGCGATCAAGCTGGAAGTCGTCGAGCTGATGGATTCCGGTGCCGCGGAGAGTTCGAACCCGTGGAACAACGCCGGTACCGGTCACGCCGGGCTGTGTGAGCTCAACTACACGCCGCAGGCCGCCGACGGCACCGTCGACATCAAGAAAGCCGTGCACATCAACACCCAGTTCGAAGTGTCGAAGCAGTTCTGGTCCTACCTGACCAAAAAAGGCACCTTCGGCTCGTGCAAGACCTTCATCAGCCCGGTACCGCACCTGAGCTTCGTGCAGGGCGACAACGGTGTTTCTTTCCTCAAGGAACGCTTCAAGGTGCTGAGCAAGCACCATGCCTTCGCGGACATGGAATACACCGAAGACAAGTCCACCATGGCCGAGTGGATGCCGCTGATGATGCCGGGGCGTTCAGCTGACGAAGTCCTCGCCGCCACCCGCGTGATGAACGGCACCGACGTCAACTTCGGCGCCCTGACCAACCAACTGCTCCAGCACCTGACCAGCGCACCCGATGCCCAGGTCAAGTACTGCAAGCGCGTCACTGATCTGAAGCGCAACAAAGGTGGCTGGACCGTCAGCATCAAGGACGTCAACAGCGGCAACACCCGCGACGTCGACGCCAAGTTCGTTTTCCTCGGCGCTGGCGGCGCGGCATTGCCGCTGTTGCAGGCGTCGGGCATCGAAGAAAGCAAAGGCTTCGGTGGCTTCCCGATCAGTGGCCAGTGGCTGCGTTGCGACAATCCGGAAGTGGTCAAGCACCACCAGGCCAAGGTCTACAGCCAGGCCGCAGTGGGTTCGCCACCGATGTCGGTGCCGCACCTGGACACCCGCGTGGTCGATGGCAAGAAGTCCCTGCTGTTCGGGCCATACGCCGGCTTCACCACCAAGTTCCTCAAGCACGGTTCCTTCATGGACCTGCCGATGTCGGTTCGCGCCGGCAATATCGGCCCGATGCTGGCCGTGGCGAAAAACAACATGGACCTGACCAAGTACCTGGTCAGCGAAGTGATGCAGTCGATGGAGCAGCGACTGGACTCCCTGCGTCGCTTCTACCCTGAAGCCAAAGCCGAAGACTGGCGTCTGGAAGTGGCCGGCCAACGGGTACAAATCATTAAGAAAGACCCGAAAAAGGGCGGCGTTCTGCAGTTCGGTACCGAACTGGTCGCGGCCAAGGACGGTTCCCTTGCTGCACTGCTCGGCGCTTCGCCAGGCGCTTCGGTGACCGTTTCGATCATGCTGGAACTGATCGAAAAATGCTTCCCGAACAAAGCCTCCGGCGAGTGGGCTACCAAGCTGGCGGAAATTTTCCCGGCTCGGGAAAAGGTCCTGGAAACCGATGCTGCGCTGTATCGCAAGATCAATACGCATAACAACATCGCCCTGGAACTGGTTGAAGAAAGCAGCGAAACCCCAAGCTATGCTTGATTCAGCCCCATAAAAAACGCCCCGCTCTCATTGAGAGCGGGGCGTTTTTTTGTGCCTTTTAAAAGGTCTTAACCGCGAGCCTTATCGATCAGCTCGATGTACTCGGCCGCGTTGCGCTGATCCTTGATCAGGGCGACGAAGTCATTGCCGTGCTCATCCTTGCCGTCCAGATCAAAACCGGCTTCGACGAAGAACGTCAGAAAACGCTCGAAGTCATCGATACGCAGGCCACGGTAGGCCTTGATCAGTTTGTGCAGCGACGGCGAAGTGGCGTCGACCGGTTCGAAGTCGAGAAACAACTTGATTTGCTCATCGCCGATCTCGTCACCAATCACTTGTTTCTTATCTTTACGCATTGCCGACTCCAGCTCGCAGACATTTCACGGGGCGGGCAGTTTACCCCTCCCCGGGCACAGGGCTCAACGCGGACGAACACTGCCCGTGTGCAGATCGGCCCAGACATGGCCGTTGGCGTAGCTGAGGAACTGGCAATACACCGTGTCGTTACGCAACAAGTCGATGATCACCCGGTACTGCGCCATCGGGTAAAAGAGCGTCAGGGTTTTGCTCTTGTCGTCGTAGATCGGCTTTTTCAGGCTTTTGCTTTCGCCATCGAAATTGACCAGCACCTGGTTGATGGTCGCTCCCTTGTTCAAGGATTTGCCCTTGAGGCGAATCAGTAGCGGCGAAGTGACCGGGATCGGCTGCTGATTGGACTGGCGCTGACTGCCGACCACCACCGAGTACTCGGTGACTTGCAACAGTTGTTGCTGCTCGGGTTCTGCGTCCCGCAGCGTCAGGTCATCCGGGGGCAGGAATTGCGCGTGCATCGGCGCCGGGGCGGCGGCCAGGGGCAGGCTGAGGGTCAGCAACAGGACGGCGCAGCTGCGGATCATAAGGCTCATGACGGGCTCCGGAGGACGGGCCGAGCACTCTAGCATGGGTGTGCGAAAGTGAATCTGTGAACACCAATACTTGTGGGAGCGGGCTTGCTCGCGAAGACGGCGGCACATTCAACATCAATGTGTCAGTCAGGCCGTTTTCGCGAGCAAGCCCGCTCCCACAGGAGATCGGCGCCGAAGCTTACATCCCTTTAACAGCAAAAATCCCGTTGGCGTTACGCCAGTAGCCTTTGTAGTCCATGCCGTAACCGAAGATGTAACGGTCGATGCACGGCAGGCCGACGAAATCGGCTTTCAGGTCCGGGCGAGCCTTGCGGTCGTGGTCCTTGTCGATCAGTACGGCGGTGTGCACGGCGCGGGCACCGGCGTGTTTGCAGAAGTCGATGATCGCGCCCAGCGTATGACCTTCGTCGAGGATGTCGTCGATGATCAGCACGTCACGGTCGATGAACGAGACTTCCGGCTTGGCTTTCCAGAACAGGTCGCCACCGCTGGTTTCGTTGCGATAACGGGTGGCGTGCAGGTAGGACGCTTCCAGCGGGAATTGCAAATGGGTGAGCAGCTTGCCGGCGAAAATCAGCCCGCCGTTCATTACGCAAAACACCACCGGATTGCTTTCAGCCAGTTGTTCGTTGATGTGTGCACCGACGCGGGCGATGGCCGCCTCGACTTCAGCTTCGGTGTACAGGCAGTCAGCCTCTCGCATGATTTGACGGATATGCTCGAGATCAGCGGACATGGCGCTCTCCAGGGGGGGTGGCGGATTCAGGAAAAGCGGGCAAAGGTACGCATCAAGCGAGGCCAGATCAAGCGTTTGTGGACTAACGTACTCTATGTCTATAGGACAACACCCTCGGATAGATTAATCTAGGCCGGTTTTTTTGCCCGCCGCCGGAGCCTTTCCCCATGCCCATCCGTGAGATCCGCCATCCGCTGATCCGTCATAAACTTGGCCTTATGCGCCGTGCAGACATCAGCACCAAGAATTTCCGTGAGCTCGCTCAGGAAGTCGGCGCCCTGCTGACCTATGAAGCCACCAAAGACCTGCCGCTGGAAACCTACGATATCGAAGGTTGGGCCGGCACTGTGTCGGTCGAGAAAATCGCCGGCAAGAAAATTACCGTGGTGCCGATCCTGCGCGCCGGTATCGGCATGCTCGAAGGCGTGCTGAGCCTGATCCCGGGCGCCAAAGTCAGTGCCGTGGGCGTAGCCCGCAACGAACAAACCCTGCAGGCCCATACCTACCTGGAAAAACTGGTCCCGGAAATCAACGAACGCCTGGCGATGATCATCGACCCGATGCTCGCCACCGGCAGTTCCATGGTCGCCACCATCGACCTGTTGAAAAAAGCCGGTTGCCGGGATATCCGCGCCATGGTGCTGGTGGCCGCGCCGGAAGGCATCGCCGCTGTCGAGAAGGCTCACCCGGACGTGACCATCTACACCGCATCCATTGACGAAAAACTCAACGAACACGGTTACATCATCCCAGGCCTGGGCGACGCCGGTGACAAGATCTTCGGCACCAAGCAGAAGGACGCGTGACCATGCAGCAAGAGTTCAACGATCCGCTCTGGCGCACGGTGCTGTCTGGCGCACAGATGCTGTTCGTGGCCTTCGGCGCCCTGGTGTTGATGCCGCTGATTACCGGCCTCGATCCGAACGTGGCGCTGTTTACGGCAGGCCTGGGGACGATTCTGTTTCAGATCGTCACCGGGCGTCAGGTGCCGGTGTTCCTGGCATCGAGCTTTGCCTTCATCACCCCGATCATTCTCGCCAAAGGCCAATTCGGCCTCGCGGCGACCATGGGCGGTGTGATGGCGGCGGGTTTCGTCTACACCTTCCTGGGCCTTGCGGTGAAGATCAAAGGTACCGGGTTCATCGACCGCCTGCTGCCACCCGTGGTGATTGGCCCGGTGATCATCTCTATCGGCCTGGCCATGGCGCCAATCGCTGCCAACATGGCGATGGGCAAGGCAGGTGACGGCACTGAGCTGATTCATTACCAGACGGCGATGATGATTTCGATGCCAGCGCTGCTGACCACCCTGATTGTCGCGGTATTCGGCAAAGGCATTTTCCGCCTGGTGCCGATCATCTCCGGGGTGCTGGTGGGTTTTGCGATGGCGTTCTACTTTGGTGTCGTCGACACCGCGAAGATCGCTGCGGCCCCGTGGTTTGCGATTCCGCAATTCACTGCTCCGGAGTTCAACTGGCAGGCGATTCTGTTCATCGTTCCGGTAGCCCTGGCGCCAGCCATCGAGCACATTGGCGGCGTGATCGCCGTGGGTAGCGTGACCGGTCGCGACTACCTGAAAAAGCCTGGCCTGCACCGCACCCTGCTCGGCGATGGCATCGCCACCACCGCAGCGGGCCTGTTCGGTGGTCCACCCAACACCACGTACGCCGAAGTGACCGGCGCGGTGATGCTGACCAAGAACTACAACCCGAAAATCATGACTTGGGCGGCGATCTTCGCCATTAGCCTGGCCTTCATCGGCAAGTTCGGCGCGCTGCTGCAAAGCATTCCGGTGCCGGTGATGGGCGGAATTCTGTGCCTGTTGTTCGGTTCGATCGCGGCGGTGGGCATGAACACGCTAATTCGCCACAAGATTGATCTGGGCGAGGCGCGCAATCTGGTGATTGTCTCGGTCACTTTGGTGTTCGGGATAGGCGGCGTGCTGGTCGGCACCGGGACTGGCCCGGACGACTTCGGCCTCAAAGGCATCGCGCTGTGCGCGGTGACGGCGATTGCGCTGAACCTGTTGCTGCCGGGAAATGACAGCTGGAAGCACAAGAAGGCGGATGAGTCGTTGTTGTAACGGTTTGAAGTCTTTGTCGTTAGTGAAATAGCTTTCGCGAGCAAGCCCGCTCCTACATTGGATGTTCGGTGGACACAATTTTTGTGTTCGACACCGATCAAAGTGTGGGAGCGGGCTTGCTCGCGAAGGGGCCCTCAAATCCTACAAAGCAATCGGCGCCCGCTCACACAACGCATTCAACGCCCGCGCCCACTGCGGATCATCGTTGAGGCACGGCACCAGCACCAACTCCTCCCCTCCCGCCTCGCGGAACTGTTCCAGCCCGCGATCACCGATCTCTTCCAGGGTCTCGATGCAATCGGCGACGAACGCCGGGCACATCACCAGCACCTTTTTCACACCGCTTTTGGCCAGTTCATCGAGACGCGCTTCAGTGTAGGGCTCGATCCACTTGGCCCGGCCCAGACGCGACTGGAACGACACCGACCACTTGCCGTCCGGCAAGCCCATGCGCTTGGCAAATTCCGCCGCGGTGCGCAGGCACTGACCGCGATAACAGGTCGCAACCACTTCCGGCGGCGCACCGGCACAGCAATCGCCACCGCCTTCGAAACTGTGCCCCGGATTGAGCTTCTTCAAGTGCCGCTCAGGCAAACCGTGGAAACTCAACAACAGGTGATCGAAATCCTGTTGCAGATAAGGCTTGGCAGTCGCCACCAATGCATCGAGGTATTCCGGCTGATCGTAGAACGGCTCGAGAATCGAAAACTGCACATCGAGCTTTTTCTCCCGCACCACCCGCTTGGCTTCCTCGATCACCGTGGTCACGGTGCTGTCAGCGAACTGTGGATAAAGCGGAGCAAGGGTGATCCGCTTGTGGCCCTGCGCTGCCAGGCGAACCAGCGTCGACTCAATGGACGGCTCACCGTAACGCATCGCCAACTCGACCGGACCGTGAGTCCACATCGCGGACATGGCCTGTTGCAGGCGACGGCTGAGCACCACCAGCGGCGAGCCCTCCTCCCACCAGATCGAAGCGTAGGCATGGGCCGACTGCTCCGGGCGCTTGAACAGGATCAGCGACACCAGCAAACGTCGCACCGGCCAGGGCAGGTCGATCACATACGGGTCCATCAGAAATTGATTGAGGTAACTGCGCACATCCGCCACCGAGGTGGAGGCAGGGGAGCCCAGGTTGACCAGAAGCAACGCGTGATCGGTCATGCAACATCCTATTTCAAAGGCGGCTGGACAGATCGTCCAGGGCCGCGCGCAAATCAGTGAACCGGAAAGTGAAACCCGCTTCCAGCAAGCGAGCCGGTACGGCTTTCTGACCGCCCAGCAACAACAATGACAACTCGCCCAGGCACACCTTTAGAACCAGGGCCGGCATGGGCATGAACGATGGGCGGTGGAGCACGTTGCCCAGCGTCTTGGCAAACTCGCGATTGCGCACCGGTTTGGGCGCGCAGGCATTATATGGACCGCTGGCCTCATTGCGATGCAGGAGAAAATCAATCAGGGCGATTTGATCCTGGATATGAATCCACGGCATCCACTGCCGACCGTTACCGATCGGCCCGCCCATCCCCAGTTTGAACGGCAGCAACAGCCGCGACAAAAAGCCGCCCTCGGCGGACAGCACCAGACCGGTGCGAATGAGCACCACGCGAATGCCCATCGCCTCTGCACGTTGAGCGGTTTCTTCCCAGGCGATGCACAACTGGCTGGCGAAATCATCGATGACGGGGGGCGACTTCTCGGTCAATTCCCGCTCGCCACCATCGCCGTACCAGCCGATAGCGGAGCCCGAAATCAATACCTGCGGTTTCTGCGCGCGGCTTTCAAGCCAGGCCAGCATCGTTTCGGTCAGGGTGATCCGGCTGCTCCACAGCAGTGCTTTGCGTTTGGACGTCCATGGTCGGTCGGCAATCGGTGCGCCTGCCAGATTGATAATGGCATCAACCGCTTCCTGTCCAAGGTCTTCGAACAGTGCGACTCCACGTACTTCAGCGCCGCAAATTTTCGCGACTTTTTCAGGCGTACGACTCAAGACCGTCAGACGATGTCCCTGACTCAACCAGTGTCGGCAGAGTTGACGTCCTATCAAACCAGTACCGCCGGTCAGCAATATGTGCATGACTTCTTCCTCGCGTGGCGTTTTACCCTGTTCACTAGTCTATTTTTATAAGCAGGGATCTTTGATATCGGGCAGGCTCTGTGTTTAACAATAGGCCAAGCTATCAGAACGATAACGCTAAAAGTTATACCAAAAAACAATATTGTACAGGTTTCAACCACGGCGTAGTCTGTACAGAAAGGTAAACGAGGCCCCTATGACTGTACCTATCGCAATCATCGGCACCGGCATCGCCGGACTCTCCGCCGCCCAGGCCCTCACGGAGGCCGGGCATGTCGTTCAACTTTTCGATAAAAGCCGCGGCAGTGGCGGACGCATGTCGAGCAAGCGCAGCGATGCGGGTGCTCTGGACATGGGCGCGCAATATTTCACCGCCCGCGATCGCCGCTTCGTCACTGAAGTCACGCGCTGGCAAGCCAATGGCTGGGTCGCCGAATGGACGCCACAGCTCTACACCTACCATGGTGGCCAGCTCAACCTGTCTCCCGACGAGCAGACCCGCTGGGTCGGCACGCCGCGCATGAGCGCAATCACTCGCGGCCTGCTTGGCGACCTGGAAGTGCACTTCGCTTGCCGGATCACCGAGGTCTATCGCGGTGAAGAACACTGGCATCTGCAGGACGCCGAAGGCTTCACCCACGGTCCGTTCAGTCATGTGGTCATCGCCACGCCGGCCCCACAAGCGACCGCGCTGCTGGCCTCCGCGCCGAAACTCGCCGGTGCCGCTGCGGGAGTAAAAATGGAACCGACCTGGGCCGTTGCACTGGCGTTCGAGACACCGCTGGAAACCCCCATGGAAGGCTGCTTCGTGCAGGATAGCCCGCTCGACTGGCTGGCGCGCAACCGCAGCAAACCGGGACGCGACAACACGCTGGACACTTGGGTTCTGCATGCCACCAGCGTCTGGAGCCGACAACATATCGACCTGTCCAAGGAAGCGGTGATCGAGCAATTGCACGGTGCATTCGCCGAGCTGCTGCACGACGCCATGCCAGCACCAAGTTTCAGCCTCGCCCACCGCTGGCTCTACGCCCGCCCCGCCAGCAGCCATGAATGGGGCGCACTGGCCGATGCCGACCTGGGCCTTTATGTGTGTGGCGACTGGTGCCTGTCCGGGCGTGTCGAAGGTGCCTGGCTAAGCGGCCAGGAAGCCGCCCGCCGTCTGCATGCGCACCTGCAGTGAATCGCATCAATCCGAGTCAATTGCTGCTGTCGAAATGGACAGCAGCCCCCCAAAAAAAACGTGAAAAACATTCTCTGCTGAGCTGGACTTCATCCCTGTGGGAGCGGGTTTGCTCGCGAAGCAGGCATTGTGGTTTCTCAGGCAAACCGCGTTATCGTTCATTCGCGAGCAAGCCCGCTCCCACAGGGACCGAGTGCAGCTAGACAAAACTTATACAAATAGTTTGACTTGTACACCTTTGAATCTATGATGAAATCATGTTGTACAGATAAAACAATCTGTACAAATTTAGATTCGAGGTGCTCCAATGCCCTACGCCGAGAAACCGAAAATAGCTATCAGCGCCTGCCTGATGGGTGCCGAGGTGCGCTTCAACGGTGGGCACAAGGAGTCGCGACTGTGCAGCCGCACCCTCACTGACTACTTCGATTTCGTCCCGGTCTGCCCGGAAGTCGCCATTGGCCTGGGCATTCCTCGCGAGCCCATCCGCCTGGTGGGCCATCCTGATCACCCGCAAGCCATCGGCACGGTCAACCCGACGATCAACGTCACCCGTCCGCTGGCCGAATACGGTCAGAAGATGGCGGTAGAGCTGGGCACTGTCTGCGGCTACATCTTCATGCAGAAATCCCCTTCCTGCGGACTGGAGCGAGTCAAGGTCTACCACGCCAACGGTGCGCCGGTGGATGGCGGTGGTCGCGGCATCTATGCCCAGGCCTTCTGCGCCCTGCACCCGGACTTGCCGGTGGAAGAAGACGGTCGCCTCAACGACCCGGTGCTGCGTGAAAACTTCCTCACTCGTGTATTTGCCTACAGCGCCTGGCAGCAGTTGCTGCAAGAAGGCCTGACCCGTCGCGGCCTCACGGACTTCCACTCGCGCTACAAATACCTGTTGATGGCCCACAACCCGGTGCAATACAAAACCTTGGGCAATTTGCTGGGCAACATGGGCCAGACCGACCCGAACGAGCTCGGCCCACGCTATTTCAGCGAACTAATCGCCGCCCTGAAAAAGTGCGCCACCCGCCGCACCCACAGCAACGTCCTGCAACATATCAGCGGCTACCTCAAACGCGCGATCAGCGCCGAAGACAAACAGGAAGTGCTACATCTCATTGATCAGTACCGTGAAGGAATCGTACCGCTGGTGGTGCCACTGACTTTGCTCAAGCACTACTTTCGCCAACACCCGGATCCGTACATTGCACAGCAGGTGTATCTGCAACCGCACCCGGAGAACCTCAGCCTGCGAAACGCGATCTGATGAACACCTCACTCGACACGAGCGCCAGCGAAGACCTCGGCGCCGATTTCAAGAAAGCCCTCGACGAAGGTTGGCTGCCGATCCGTGAAGTGGCCCGGCAAACCGGCGTCAACGCCGTCACCCTGCGTGCCTGGGAGCGACGTTATGGCCTGATCGTGCCGCAACGCACGCCCAAGGGTCATCGGCTGTTCAGCGCTGAACATGTGCAACGCATCCTGACAATTCTTACCTGGCTCAACCGTGGCGTGGCCGTCAGTCAGGTCAAGCAACTGCTCGACACCCCGCTGGCATTTACCCAATCCTTCGAAAACGACTGGCAGGTGCTGCGCCATACAGTGCTGCAAGCGGTCACTCGATTGTCCGAACGCACCCTCGATGACACCGTCAACCACGCCATGGCACTGTACCCGCCACGAACCTTGTGCGAACAACTGCTGATGCCGTTGCTGGCGGAACTCGAACAACGCTGGCAGGGCCAGTTCGGCGCACAGATGGAACGGATATTTTTTTTATCCTGGCTACGCAGCAAATTTGGCGCACGCATCTACCATAACAACCGTCAGTTGCGCACCGCGCCGCTGCTGCTGATCAATCACTCGGACCTGCCACTGGAGCCTCACTTGTGGCTCACCGCCTGGCTGATCAGCAGTACCGATTGCCCGGTGGAGGTTTTCGATTGGCCACTCCCCGCTGGCGAACTTGCGTTAGCGGTCGATCACCTGCAAGCCCGTGGCGTACTGCTGTATTCCAGCAAAGCCATAAACCTTTCGCAGCTGACGAAACTTTTGAATGGCGTCAGTTGCCCAAAAATGATTGCCGGACCAACGGTGTGCATTCACCACGCTGAGTTGTCCGCAAGAAAGACTGAAATCGCTGATTTGTTCCTGGCTGGAGATCCGTTATCGGCTCACCAGGCTCTGGTTCAGCGCGGGCTCATATAAATGTTTGCCACGGACACCACCATGCAATTGATCTGGCTGCGCAGTGACTTGCGCCTGAACGACAACACCGCCCTCTCGGCCGCCGCAGCCCGCGGCCCGAGTGTGGCGGTGTATCTGCTGAGCCCGGAGCAATGGCTGGAGCACGACGACGCCCCCTGCAAAGTGGATTTCTGGCTGCGCAACCTGAACGAATTGAGCCGCGCATTGGGCGAATTGAACATCCCCCTGCTGATCCGCAGCGCGCCGCGCTGGGATGACGCGCCAGCCGTGCTGCTCGATCTTTGCCGGCAGCTGAAGATCGACGCAGTGCACGTCAACGAGGAATACGGCATCCATGAAACCCGCCGCGATGCAGCGGTCGCCGAAGCACTGAAAGCCACGGGCATCGAGTTTCACAGTTACCTCGATCAACTGCTGTTCAAACCTGGCACCGTGCTGACCCGGACGGGCACTTACTTCCAGGTCTTCAGTCAATTCCGCAAGGTCTGCTACGAACGCCTGCATCGGTCGCTGCCAAGCCCGGTGATCGCTCCGCTGGCTCAAGCGCCGTTAAACATCGACAGCGACAAAATACCCTTGCACGCCAAGGGTTTCGAAACGCCCGACGACCGCTTGCGCGCCCTCTGGCCGGCCGGTGAGGCCGAAGCCCTTCGCCGCCTCGACACCTTCGCCGACGCGCACATCGACTACTACAAAAACGAGCGGGATTTCCCGGCCAAACCCGGCACCAGCCAACTCTCGGCCTATCTCGCCGCCGGGGTGATTTCGCCTCGTCAATGTCTGCACGCCGCGTTGCAAAGCAATCAGGGCGAGTTCGAAAGTGGAAATGTCGGCGCCGTGACCTGGATCAATGAACTGCTGTGGCGCGAGTTTTATAAACACATCCTGGTGGGCTACCCACGGGTTTCCCGTCACCGTGCCTTCCGCCCGGAAACCGAAGCCCTGGCCTGGCGCAATGCACCCGACGAACTCGCGGCCTGGCAGCAGGCCCGCACCGGCCTGCCAATCATCGACGCAGCGATGCGCCAGTTGCTCGAAACCGGCTGGATGCACAACCGCTTGCGCATGGTGGTGGCGATGTTCCTGACCAAGAATCTGCTGATCGATTGGCGTGAAGGGGAGCGCTTTTTCATGCGTCACTTGATCGATGGCGACCTCGCGGCAAACAACGGCGGCTGGCAGTGGAGCTCATCCACCGGCACCGATTCGGCGCCTTACTTCCGGATCTTCAACCCGCTGAGCCAGTCGGAAAAATTCGACGCCGAAGGCGTGTTCATCAAGCACTGGTTGCCGGAACTGGCCGGGCTGGACAAGAAAGAAGTGCACAACCCGGCAAACCTCGGCGGCTTGTTTGGGGTTGCCGATTATCCGTCGCCAATCGTCAATCTAAGTACATCCCGCACGCGCGCACTGGCTGCGTTTAAAAATCTGCCGTCGCGACACCACACGGGAGTTGGACATGAGTGATTGGCTACGGCATTTTGTCCGGCAGTTTGCAGTTCGGGTCGGCGGGTGTTCGCACTTGCGCTGGCGCGACAAGATTTATTGCCACCGGGATTACGTCGATGCCGGGGCGCTGCATTGTGAATATCTACCCGTATTGGGCCGGGCAATTGCCTGGTTGAAAAGGAGATTGGGATGAGTCTTGCAACACCACGACGATATTGGCTGACCGGCGCCAGCAGCGGCATTGGCGCCGCGCTGGCCGAGGAAATACTGAAAACCGGCGCCCACCTGGCCGTCAGTTCACGTTCGGTGGCGCCGCTGAAAGCGTTGTCCCAGCGTTATCCAGGGCAAGTAATGGTGGTCGCGGGCGATCTGACCAACAGCCAGACCGTGCGTGAGATCGGCGAGCAGATTGCTGACCTCTGGGGTTCCCTGGACACGGTGATCCTCAACGCCGGCACCTGCGAATACGTAGATGCCAAGCAGTTCGATGCCTCGATCGTCGAGCATGTGGTGCGCACCAACCTGCTTGCCAGCAGCTATTGCATTGAAGCCGCCCAGCCACTGTTGCGGGCCGGTACGGCACCGCATTTGGTGGGCATCGCCAGCTCGGTGACCTACCTGCCGCTGCCCCGATCCGAAGCGTATGGCACCTCGAAAGCGGGGCTGCGGTATCTGTTCGAATCCCTACGCATTGATCTTGCCCCGGAAGGCATCGAAGTCACGGTAGTCAGCCCGGGGTTTGTCGACACGCCACTGACAGCGAAAAACGACTTCCCGATGCCCCTCAGCTGGCCGGTGGATAAAGCTGCGCGGCACATCTTCGACAAACTCAGAGAACGTCCGCTGGAAATCGCCTTCCCGGCCATGTTCATGGCGGCCCTCTGGCCGCTGTCGAAAATGCCTGACCGGATACAACTGGCGATCGGCAGGCGCATGGTGCGCAGCAATCCGCCCATCAAGGATCAGCCGTGAACATCGCCAATATCGGCAGCGGTATCTCGGCGCTGACCAGCGCCTACCTGCTCAATCCCAGTCGACGACCGGCCCCTGGTTCATATCGATGTAGCGGCTAACGACGTCCAGCATCTCGGCACCATAGGGCAGGATGTCAGCGGGACTGGATGAATCCGCCGCTAGACGTCTGTCAGGCCTTTCACACAGGACCGACCCACTGCCTTACACTGCGTCCCATGAAAACCATTCCCCACACGCAAATCGTCACACCGGCGGTCACTTGCTCGACTTGCGCAGCCTGCTGCTGCCAGCTCGAAGTCATGCTGATCACCGATACTGGCGTGCCCGAACGTTTTATCGATACCGATGACTGGGGTGGGGAAGTCATGCTGCGTCTGGATGACGGCTGGTGTGCCGCGCTGGATCGCAACAGCATGATGTGCACCATCTACGAAAAACGCCCGCTAATCTGCCGGGAATTCGAGATGGGCGCACCGGAATGCATCGAAGAACGCCTGGGGATCACCACGGCGTATCGCTGAAGCCAAATCCTGGATACCAATGTGGGAGCGGGCTTGCTCGCGAAAGCGGACTAACAGCCAACATCTATGTTGAACGTTAAATCGCTTTCGCGAGCAAGCCCGCTCCCACATTAAAGGTGCAGTAAGCTTACAACGGCATCGTGTAATGCAGCGCGTAACTCTCTACACCGTTGTTCGGACTACTGATCCCGGCATTGGAATAGTGCGTCGCGCGGATCCCGACTTCATGTCCACCCGCAAAGCGCAGGCCAAACCCGAAGCGGTCTTCAAATTGAAAGGAACTGCCGAGCTGGTTGTTTTCGACTTCGGTATTGGCAAATAGCGCGACACCAACCCCCAACTCGACATAGGGTTTGACGTTCTGGCCGGCAAACTCGTAAACCAACACCGGTGAGAACGACAAACTATGGTTGCTGGATGCCTCGTCGCCCTCCCAATAGGTGTAGGCGCCGCTCCAGTAACCGGTCAAACGACCGACATCACTTTGCAGCCAGCTCTTGTCCCAATCGAATTGCATGCCCAGTCGATAGGTCATGGTCGACTCGCTGGTCTGGCCGACCGCGAACTCCACGCCTGCCGCCTGTGCGGTGAAACTGTGCCCCATCAGTGCGGCCGCAATCGCAGCCAAGCAGAATAGTCGCTTCATTAGAAACATCCTTTTCCGAACGATTTCGTATGGTTTTTTTGTTGCTCAGCAATCTAAAGCTATAGAAGTCGACGCTTAATCAGAAGTTCAGCCCGATTAGTCGTTTTTCCCAAGATTTATTTACTCATTGAAGCTTCGCACAACACCAGACGTATTCCACAGTATCGGCAAGATATTTCTAAAATGTTCCGGATCGGAACTCGTCCAGAACTGTGCAGCACGTGCAGGCCCATCGGCGAGCAATTCACGCTCCGCCAACAGACGCTGAAGTTGCCGTGCCACGGCGGCGCCGGTGTCAATCAGGCTGATGTCATCGGGGATCATCTGCTTAAGCAACGGCTTTAGGAAGGGGTAATGCGTGCAGCCAAGAATTATCGTGTCGCACCCGGCACCCAGCAGCGGTTCGACGTACCTGGCCAGCAACTGGCGCAGGGCCGCACTGTGCAGATCGCCGTTTTCAATCAGCTCCACCAGACCGGGACACGGCTGAGTGATGACCTGCACATCCGTGGCGAAGCGATCGAGTAACGCAGCGAACTTGGCGCTCTGCAAAGTGCCGGTGGTGGCGAGGACTCCGACCACACCGCTGCGGGTAGCGGCGGCAGCCGGCTTGACCGCCGGCTCCATGCCGACGATGGGCCACTCGGGATAATCACGCCGCAAATCCGCAACACCGGCGACCGTCGCCGTGTTGCAGGCCAGCACCAGGGCCTTGGCACCCTGCTGCTGAAAAAAATCTGCCATCACACTGCAGCGCTGGCGGATGAACTCCGGGGTTTTCTCACCATAGGGAACATTCCCGCAATCGGCCACATACAACAGTGATTCATTGGGCAACAAACGCTGGATCTCGGCCAGCACCGACAGCCCACCGACACCGGAATCGAACACGCCAATCGGCGCTTCACGCATGTTTCGACCCACAGACGCTGCAACCCGGATCACGCTTGACCCGCAATTCACGAAAGCGCGAACCCAAGGCATCGATCAACAACAGACGGCCCACCAGGGGCTCGCCGAACCCCACCAAAAGTTTCAGCGCCTCAAGCGCTTGCAGGCTGCCCACCAGCCCCACCAGCGGACCGACGACCCCGGCTTCGCTGCAGGTCAGCTCGGCTTCGCTGCCGTGCCCGTATAAACAGTGGTAGCAAGGACTTTCCGGACGACGCGGGTCGAACACCGACAACTGCCCTTCGAGGCGAATCGCCGCGCCGCTGACCAAGGGTTTGCCGGCGGTCACGCAGGCAGCATTGACCGCTTCGCGGGTGGAGAAATTGTCGGAACAGTCCAGGACCAGGTCCACCGCGGCCACCGCAGCAGCCAGTGTGTCAATGTCCAGCGCCGCGCGATGGGCGATCAATTGGATCTCGGGGTTGATCGCGCTCAGGCGTTTGATCGCCGAATCGACTTTGGTCATGCCGACGCTGTCGGTGTCGTGAATGATCTGGCGTTGCAGGTTGGTCAGATCGACCGTGTCGAAGTCTGCCAAATGCAACTCGCCGACGCCCGCGGCCGCCAGGTACAACGCCACCGGGGCGCCGAGGCCGCCGAGACCGACGATCAACACGCGGCTTTCCTTGAGTCGCAACTGACCGTCGATGTCGACGTGTTGCAACAGAATCTGCCGACTGTAGCGCAACAATTCCTGATCATTCAGCACGGCAAGCGCCCCAGACTGATGCGTTCGTGACCGCCCAGATCGGTGCGGCTGTGGACATGTTCAAAGCCGCGGGTCACCAGCAAATCGCGCACCGCGGCGGCCTGATCGTAACCATGTTCGAGCATCAACCAGCCGCCCGCTTCAAGGTAATCCGGCGCCTGGGCGGCGATCAAACGGAGATCGTCCAGCCCATCGATGCCGGCCACCAGGGCACTGGCCGGTTCGAAGCGCACGTCGCCCTCGGCCAGATGCGGATCGGCGGACGCGATGTAGGGCGGGTTGCTGATGATCAACTGAAAACGCTGACCTTCCAGGGCGCTGAACCAATGACTGCTCAGCACGGTGGCGTTATTCAGGTGCAAACGCTGGCGATTGCGCTCGGCCAGGGCCACGGCTTCGAGCACGCGATCCACGGCGGTAACCTTCCAGGCCGGACGCTCGCTGGCCAGGGCCAGGGCAATGGCGCCGCTGCCGGTGCCGAGATCGAGGACCTTGGCAGGTGTGGCTGGCAGGAGTTCAAGCGCCGCTTCCACCAACAGTTCGGTGTCCGGGCGCGGGATCAGCGTGTGAGGCGCAACTTCCAGATCAAGCTTCCAGAAACCTTGCTGACCGAGTATGTAGGCCACTGGCTCACCACCCCGGCGGCGCTGCAAATACTCGGCAAATTTAAGCGCCGCTTCGCTCGGAACGATGCGCTCGGGCCAGGTGTGCAGAAAACTGCGGGACTTGCCCAACGCAGCGGCCAGCAACAATTCGGCATCCAGTCGCGCGGTGGGCGAATCTGGCAGGTCGGCAGCACGTAACAAACTGGCAATGATCGTCATTTACTCACCTATCGCTGCCAATTGGTCGGCCTGGAATTCGGCCAGCAACGGTTCGATGACTGCATCGACGCCACCTGCAAGGATTTCGTCGAGGGAATACAGCGTCAGGTTGACCCGGTGGTCGGTGACCCGGCCCTGGGCAAAGTTGTAGGTGCGGATCCGTTCGGAGCGATCGCCCGAACCGACCAGCAACTTACGCTCGCTGGCGATGGCATTGGCGGCGGCGCTGGTTTGCTGATCGTTCAGCTTGGCCGACAGCCAGGACATCGCCCGGGCGCGGTTCTTGTGCTGGGATCGCTCTTCCTGACACTCAACGACGATACCGGACGGCAAGTGCGTGATGCGGATCGCCGAGTCAGTCTTGTTGACGTGCTGACCACCGGCGCCGGAGGACTTGTAGGTATCGATGCGCAAATCGGACGGGTTGATTTCGATCGCTTCCTGCTCGTCCGGCTCGGGCAACACGGCCACGGTGCACGCCGAAGTGTGGATGCGCCCCTGGGATTCAGTGGCCGGAACCCGTTGCACGCGATGAGCGCCAGATTCGAATTTCAGCTTGCCGTAGACGTTGTCGCCTTCGACCCGAGCGATGACTTCTTTATAGCCGCCGTGCTCACCGATGTTCTCCGAAAGGATTTCCACCCGCCAGCCACGCCGCTCGGCGTAACGCGAATACATGCGGAACAGGTCGCCGGAGAAAATCGCCGCCTCGTCACCGCCGGTGCCGGCGCGGATTTCGAGGAACACGTTACGCCCGTCGTTCGGATCCTTGGGCAACAGCATGCGTTGCAGGCTGGCTTCGATGTCGATCAGTTGCTCTTTGGCTTCGCGGACTTCTTCCACGGCCATTTCGCGCATGTCCGGGTCGCTGTCCTTGAGCAGTGCCTGGGCACCTTCGAGGTCGCTTTGTACTTTGAGCAACTGTTTATAGGTTTCGACAATCGGCTCGACTTCCGCGTACTCCTTGGAATAGGTGCGGAATTTGTTCTGATCGGAAATGACTTCGCCGTCGCCAAGCAAGGCGGTCAATTCCTCGAAACGGTCCTGGAGGATGTCCAGCTTATTGAGCAGTGACGCTTTCATTGCGGTTTTTTATCCGAAAAGCTATCCGATGAGCCCTCACCGAGGGCAAAGAGTTCCTGGGCCATGGCCAGCGCATCGAGGCGACCTTCGGCAGAGAGCTTTTTCAACTGCACGCTCGGTGCGTGCAAGAGTTTATTGGTCAGCCCGCGTGCCAGTTGCACCAGCACGTCTTCGGCGCTGCTGCCGTTGGCCAGCATGCGCTGGGCCTTGAGCAATTCTTCGTCGCGCAGGCGCTCGCTTTGTTGGCGGTAGGCCTTGAGCACATCCACCGCCGCCAGTTCGCGCAGACGGACCATGAAATCTTCGGCGCCGACTGAGACCATCTCTTCCGCCGCTTGCGCAGCGCCCTGACGGCTTTTGAGGTTTTCGGCGACCACTTCGTGCAGATCGTCGACGCTATACAGGTAAACGTCGTCCAGTTCGCCGACTTCCGGCTCGATATCCCGAGGAACGGCGATATCCACCATGAAGATGGGTTTGTGCTTGCGCAGCTTCAAGGCGCTTTCCACGGCGCCTTTGCCAAGGATCGGCAACTGACTGGCCGTGGAACTGATGACGATGTCGCTGCGCACCAGTTCGGCCGGAATGTCCGAGAGCAGCACCGCATGAGCGCCGAACTGCTCGGCCAGAATGCTCGCGCGCTCCAGGGTGCGGTTGGCGACCACGATGCGCTTCACACCCAGTTCGTGCAGATGGCGGGCGACCAGGGTGATGGTCTCGCCAGCGCCGATCAGCAAGGCCTGGCTGCGTTGCAAGTCGCTGAAAATCTGTTTCGCCAGGCTGACCGCGGCAAACGCCACGGACACCGGGTTCTCGCCGATGGCGGTGTCGGTGCGCACTTGCTTGGCCGCATTGAACGTGGCCTGGAACAAACGCCCGAGCAGCGGACCGATGGTGCCGGCCTCGCGGGCCACGGCGTAGGCTGATTTCATCTGGCCGAGAATCTGCGGTTCGCCCAATACCAGCGAATCGAGCCCGGAAGCCACCCGCATCATGTGACGAACTGCCGCATCATCTTCGTGCACATAAGCGCTCGCGCGCAGCTCTTCGAGGCTCAAATGGTGATAATCGGCCAGCCAGCGCAACACGATGTCAGCCGAAAGGTGATCCTGTTCTATATAGAGTTCACTGCGATTGCAGGTGGAGAGGATCGCAGCTTCGCGGCTGTCGGTGAGTCGGCAGAGCTGCTGCAAGGCCTCAACCAGCTGCTCAGGGGTAAAGGCCACGCGCTCGCGGACGTCTACTGACGCAGTCTTGTGGTTTATACCGAGTGCAAGGAAGGCCATTCAAGGTCGCTGATGGTGACGTGAAGCCGGCAATTGTCCTACTTCGCCGGGGCCAGAACAACTACCGCTGACTATTGTCACAATTGCCTGCCCCTATAAAGGCATCAATTGAGACTCGGTTATGTTTGGCCGAAGGCTTGTGTCATGATGATCCGACCGCAGGTTAGTCGTCCTCTTCCTATATGAATAGATCTTCCGCGTTGCTCCTCGCATTTGTCTTCCTCAGCGGCTGCCAGGCATTGGCACCCGTTTCGTCGGACGGTACGCCGCCGGTCGAAGACAGCACCCCGGCCCCAGAAAAGCCCAAGGTTTACAGCTCGTTCAGTGAAGAAACCGTCTTCAGCCTGCTGAGCGCAGAACTGGCTGGCCAGCGCAATCGTTTCGACATTGCCCTGGACAACTATGTGACCCAGGCCATCAACACACAGGATCCGGGCATCTCCGAGCGGGCATTCCGTATCGCCGAATATCTGGGCGCCGATCAGGCCGCCCTGGATACCGCGCTGATCTGGGCCAAAAACGCCCCGGACGACCTCGAGGCGCAACGGGCTGCGGCCGTGCAATTGGCGCGCGCCGGGCGGTATGACGACTCCATGGTCTATATGGAGAAAGTCCTGCAAGGCAAGGGCGACACGCATTTCGACTTCCTCGCCCTGTCTGCGGCCGACACCGACCAGGACACCCGCAACGGCCTGATGAAAAGTTTTGACCGTTTGCTGCAGCGCCATCCGAACAACAGCCAACTGATTTTCGGCAAGGCCTTGTTGCTGCAACAGGACGGCGACGCCAAAGGCGCGTTGACCCTGCTGGAAGACAATCCGCCGGACGAAGGCGAAATCGCGCCGATCCTCTTGCGCGCACGCCTGCTGCAAGGGCTCAACCGTGGCGATGAAGCCCTGCCGCTGCTGCAAAAAAACATCAAGAAGTACCCGGACGACAAACGCCTGCGCCTGACCTACGCGCGCATGTTGGTTGAACAGGACCGCATGGACGACGCAAAAGTCGAGTTCTCAAGCCTGGTTCAACAGTATCCAGAAGACGACGAACTGCGTTATTCCCTGGCGCTGGTGTGTCTGGAAGCCAAGGCCTGGGACGAGGCCAAGGGTTACCTGGAAGACTTGATCGCGCGGGAAAGCCATGTCGATTCGGCGCACCTGAACCTCGGTCGTATCGCTGAAGAGCGCAACGACCCCCAAGGCGCGCTGATCGAGTACGGCCAGGTCGGTGCGGGTAACGATTACCTGCCAGCGCAATTGCGTCAGGCCGATATCCTGATGAACAACGGCAAGACCGCCGAAGCCCAAAGTCGTCTGGCGGCAGAGCGCGAAGAACAGCCCGATTATGCGATTCAGTTGTATTTGATCGAAGCCGAAACCCTGTCCGCCAACAAGCAGGGCGACAAGGCCTGGAAAGTATTGCAGCAAGCCTTGCAGCAATACCCGGACGATCTGAATCTGCTGTACACCCGCGCCATGCAGGCAGAAAAACGCAATGACCTGGCGCAAATGGAAAAAGACCTGCGGCTGATCATCAAGCGCGACCCGGACAATGCAATGGCGTTGAACGCTCTCGGTTACACCCTGTCCGACCGCACAACGCGTTACGTCGAAGCCAAGGCCCTGATCGAACAGGCGCACCAGATCAATCCGGAAGACCCGGCGGTACTCGACAGCCTCGGCTGGGTGCACTTCCGCCTGGGTAATCTCGACGAGGCCGAACGTTACTTGCGTCAAGCCCTGGAGCGCTTCCCCGACCAGGAAGTCGCCGCTCACCTCGGTGAAGTCCTGTGGGCCAATGGCAAGCAACGGGAAGCCAAGCAAATCTGGAGCAAGTTCCTCAAGGAACAGCCCGACAGCCCAATCCTGCGCAGCACCATCAAGCGCCTGACCGGATCAGAGACTCTTTAAGATTATGTTTTTGCGCCACTTCATCGTGTTCACTTTCATCGCCCTGCTCGCCGGATGCGCAGGCTTCGGCGCCCGCGAAACGGTCCAGGGTCAAGGCAACCCGGCCCAATGGCGCGAGTACAAACAGCAACTGACCGGCCTCGACGGCTGGCAGATCAACGGCAAAATCGGCATTCGCGCACCAAAAGACTCGGGCAGCGGCACGCTGTTCTGGCTGCAGCGACAGGACTACTACGACATCCGCCTCTCCGGTCCGCTGGGGCGCGGCGCTGCGCGCTTGACGGGGCGCCCGGGCAAGGTCTCGCTGGAAGTCGCCAACCAGGGTCGCTATGAAGCGCCCACTCCGGAAGCGCTGGTAGAAGAGCAGCTCGGCTGGAAACTACCAGTGTCCAATCTGGCCTGGTGGGTTCGTGGGCTCCCGGCCCCGGACAGCAAAAGCCACCTGACACTGGATGCCGACAGCCGCCTGGCCAACCTGGAACAGGATGGCTGGCAGGTCGAATATCTGAGTTACGCCGAACAAGGCGGCTTCTGGTTGCCCGAGCGGATCAAACTGCACGGCACCGACCTTGACGTCACGCTGGTGATCAAGGAATGGCAACCACGCAAACTGGGGCAGTGAATATGACGGCTCCTCGTTTGACGCTGCCCTCCCCGGCCAAACTCAATTTGATGTTGCACATCCTCGGTCGCCGTGAAGACGGTTACCACGAGTTGCAGACGATTTTTCAGTTTCTCGATTACGGTGACGAAATCACCTTTGCCGTGCGCGACGATGGCGTGATCAAACTGCACACCGAATTCGACGGCGTACCGCACGACAGCAATCTGATCGTCAGGGCTGCAAAAAAACTTCAGGAGCAATCCGGTTGCTCCCTCGGGATCGATATCTGGATCGAAAAAATTCTGCCCATGGGCGGCGGAATCGGTGGCGGCAGCTCAAATGCCGCGACGACTTTGCTCGGACTGAATCATCTCTGGCAAGTGGGTTGGGATGAAGATCGCCTGGCCGCGCTAGGCCTGACGCTGGGCGCCGACGTCCCGGTTTTCGTGCGTGGGCACGCGGCTTTTGCCGAGGGCGTGGGGGAGAAACTTACCCCCGTAGACCCCGAAGAACCGTGGTATGTCGTGCTTGTGCCGCAAGTCTCTGTAAGTACAGCAGAAATTTTTTCAGATCCGTTGTTGACACGTAACTCTTCTCCCATTAAAGTGCGCCCCGTTCCCAAGGGAAACAGTCGAAATGACTGCTTACCGGTAGTAGCAAGGCGTTACCCGGATGTACGTAACGCATTGAATTTGTTAGGTAAATTTACCGAAGCAAAACTCACCGGAACTGGAAGTTGTGTGTTTGGGGGCTTCCCAAGCAAAGCTGAAGCTGATAAAGTCTCGGCCCTTCTTACAGAGACCCTTACAGGGTTTGTAGCAAAAGGAAGCAACGTTTCGATGTTGCATCGCAAGCTGCAAAGTCTGCTCTAAAGGAACCGAGTACTGGGTACTCGTTGCAACAGATACAGGGGCGTCGCCAAGCGGTAAGGCAGCAGGTTTTGATCCTGCCATGCGTTGGTTCGAATCCAGCCGCCCCTGCCATTTTCCTATACTCATCCAGGTATACCCTCAGCCTTCAGGTACTGCGCGTGTCCAAGATGATGGTCTTTACGGGGAACGCTAACCCCGATCTGGCTCGGCGTGTTGTACGTCAGCTGCATATCCCTCTCGGTGACATCTCTGTCGGTAAGTTCTCCGACGGCGAAATTACTGCCGAGATCAATGAAAACGTCCGCGGTAAAGATGTCTTCATTATTCAGCCGACTTGCGCTCCGACCAACGATAACCTGATGGAACTGGTAGTGATGGCTGATGCCTTCCGCCGCTCCTCGGCTACTCGTATCACTGCTGTTATTCCTTACTTTGGTTATGCCCGTCAGGATCGCCGTCCGCGTTCCGCACGTGTGGCTATCAGCGCGAAAGTCGTTGCTGACATGCTTACCGTAGTCGGCATCGACCGTGTTCTCACGGTTGATCTGCATGCTGACCAGATCCAGGGCTTCTTCGATATTCCGGTAGATAACATCTACGGCTCCCCGGTTCTGGTGGATGACATTGAAGATCAGCGCTTCGAAAACCTGATGATCGTGTCCCCGGACATTGGCGGCGTCGTGCGTGCACGTGCTGTTGCCAAATCCCTGGGCGTGGATCTCGGGATCATCGACAAACGCCGTGAGAAAGCCAATCACTCTGAAGTGATGCATATCATCGGTGATGTCGAAGGGCGTACCTGTATTCTGGTCGATGACATGGTCGATACCGCCGGCACGCTGTGCCATGCGGCGAAGGCCTTGAAAGAGCATGGCGCTGCCAAGGTTTTCGCCTACTGCACACACCCTGTGCTGTCCGGTCGGGCGATCGAAAACATCGAAAATTCCATGCTGGACGAACTGGTGGTGACTAACACCATCCCGTTGTCCGCTGCTGCTCAAGCCTGCTCGCGTATCCGTCAACTGGATATCGCGCCGGTAGTTGCCGAGGCGGTCCGCCGCATCAGCAATGAAGAATCGATCAGCGCGATGTTCCGTTAAGGGCCCTGCCCTTTCCATTACATCGTCGTTGACGAAAAGCGCCCCGCCCCGGCATTCCTGTCGGGGCGGGGCTTTTTTGCCCATATCGCCTTTAGCGCTGGTCGCAAACGCTGGGGCGAATGTGGTTATTTTGGAGATACAACATGAACGATTTTACTCTGAATGCTGAAGTGCGTTCCGACCTGGGGAAAGGTGCGAGCCGCCGCCTGCGTCGTCTCGCAAGCCTGGTACCAGCTGTAGTTTACGGTGGCGAAAAAGCCCCTGAATCCATCAGCATGCTGGCTAAAGAAGTTGCCAAACTGCTCGAAAACGAAGCGGCTTACAGCCACATCATCGAGCTGAACGTTGGCGGCACCAAGCAAAACGTAATCATCAAGGCTCTGCAGCGTCACCCGGCCAAAGGCCACGTGATGCACGCTGACTTCGTACGCGTTGTAGCTGGCCAGAAACTGACCGCTATCGTGCCTGTACACTTTGTTGGTGAAGAAGCTCCGATCAAGAAAGGCGGCGAAGTTTCGCACGTTGTTTCGGAAATCGAAGTGACCTGCCTGCCAAAAGACCTGCCTGAATTCATCGAAGTTGACTTGGCTAACGCCGAAATCGGCTCGATCATTCACTTGTCCGACCTCAAAGCCCCTAAAGGCGTTGAGTTTGTTGCTCTGGCACACGGTGATGACAAGGCTGTTGCCAACGTCCACGCTCCACGTGTTGCTCCAGAAGCTACTACTGAAGAAGGCGCAGCAGAGTAATTTCACTCTGTTCGCCGGAGTGACCGGAAACATCGCGGACTAGAGCGTAGCGAGAAAGCGGGCGAGAACGCGGAGTTTACATAATGGTAAATGAGCACTTGTCGTCCACTTTCGCCGCACTCCCTGATCGCGGCGATGTTATCCACCACTCCAAGGAAGGGCCCCTATCGTGACTGCCATCAAACTGATCGTTGGCCTGGGAAATCCAGGCGCTGAATACGAACAGACCCGGCATAACGCAGGGGCCCTTTTTGTTGAGCGCATCGCGAACGCACAGGGTGTGAACCTTGTAGCCGATCGCAAATATTTCGGCCTGACCGGGCGCTATTCGCATCAGGGTCAGGATGTTCGTCTGCTGATTCCCACCACGTACATGAACCGCAGCGGCCAGGCCGTAGCGGCACTTGCCGGCTTCTTTCGCATAACGCCGGAAGAAATCCTGGTGGCGCATGACGAACTCGACCTGCCACCCGGCGTTGCCAAGCTCAAACAGGGCGGCGGCCATGGCGGTCACAACGGGTTGCGCGACATCATCGCGCAACTGGGCAATCAGAATACCTTTCACCGCTTGCGGCTTGGCATTGGCCACCCGGGCGTTGCCAGTATGGTTTCAAATTTCGTCCTGGGTCGTGCGCCACGCGCCGAACAGGAAAAACTCGATGCCAGCATCGACTTTGCCCTCGGCGTGCTGCCGGATATCCTCGCCGGTGAATGGAACCGCGCGATGAAAAACCTGCACAGCCAGAAGGCCTGACTCACTCCTCGGGGAAAACACCATGGGATTCAATTGCGGCATCGTCGGCCTGCCTAACGTCGGTAAATCCACCCTGTTCAACGCCCTGACCAAATCCGGGATCGCGGCCGAGAACTTCCCCTTCTGCACCATCGAACCGAACACCGGTATCGTGCCGATGCCGGATAGCCGTCTGGAAGCCTTGGCGGCCATCGTCAATCCCAAGCGCATCCTGCCGACCACCATGGAATTCGTCGACATCGCAGGCCTGGTTGCCGGCGCGTCGAAAGGTGAAGGCCTGGGCAACAAGTTCCTCGCCAACATCCGTGAAACCGATGCCATCGCGCACGTGGTCCGCTGCTTCGAAGACGAGAACGTGATTCACGTCTCCAACAGCGTCGACCCGAAACGCGACATCGAGATCATCGACCTGGAGCTGATCTTCGCCGACCTCGACAGCTGCGAAAAGCAACTGCAGAAAGTCGCCCGTAACGCCAAGGGCGGTGACAAGGACGCCGTGGTCCAGAAAGGCCTGCTGGAGCAATTGATCGCTCACTTCACCCTCGGCAAGCCTGCGCGCACCCTGATGAAGACCATGGGGGCCGACGATAAAGCGGTGATTCGTGGTTTCCACCTGCTGACCACCAAGCCGGTCATGTACATCGCCAACGTTGCCGAAGACGGTTTCGAGAACAACCCGCTGCTGGACATCGTCAAAGCCATCGCCGAAGAAGAAGGCGCCATGGTGGTTCCGGTCTGCAACAAGATCGAAGCCGAAATCGCCGAGCTGGATGACGGTGAAGAGAAAGACATGTTCCTCGAAGCCCTGGGCCTCGAAGAGCCTGGCCTGAACCGCGTGATCCGCGCCGGCTACGAAATGCTGCACCTGCAGACTTACTTCACCGCTGGCGTCGAAGAAGTCCGCGCCTGGACCGTCCGCGTCGGTGCTACCGCACCACAAGCCGCTGGCGTGATCCACACCGACTTCGAAAAAGGCTTCATCCGCGCCGAAGTCATCGCTTATGACGACTTCATCCAATACAAGGGCGAAGCCGGCACCAAAGAAGCCGGTAAATGGCGTCTGGAAGGCAAGGATTACATCGTTAAAGACGGCGACGTAATGCACTTCCGCTTCAACGTCTAACTTTATTCAGAACTAAGCACCCGCCCAAGAAAAAGCCGCGCTCATGCGCGGCTTTTTTGTGCCTGAAATAAGTCACCTGCCACACCATCGATTAACTGTGGGAGCGGGCTTGCTCGCGAAGAGGAAGTGTCAGTCGAAATCAATGCAGCTGACACACCGCCTCGCGAGCAGGCCCCACACACATTCGGCTTGTGTCGGGTCAGGCCTTTTTGGTTCTGGGCAGGAAGATCGCCAGTACGCCAAGCAACGGCAGGAACGAGCATAAAAAGTACACGTACTCGATGCCGTGCACATCCGCCAGATACCCCAGCAGCGCCGCGCCAATCCCGCCAAAACCGAACATCAGCCCGAAAAACACCCCGGCAATCATCCCGACATTGCCCGGCACCAGTTCCTGGGCATACACAACGATGGCCGAAAATGCCGAGGCGAGGATGAAGCCGATCACGACACTCAGGATGCTGGTCCAGAACAGGTCGACGTGGGGCAGGATCAATGTGAACGGGGCAACGCCTAGGATCGAGAACCAGATCACTGCCTTACGCCCGATCTTGTCGCCGATCGGCCCGCCGAAGAAAGTCCCCGCCGCTACCGCGCCAAGAAACAGGAACAGGTGCAGCTGTGAGCTGGCCACCGACAGGTCGAATTTCTCGATCAGGTAAAAGGTGAAATAACTGGTGAAGCTGGCCATGTAGAAATACTTGGAGAACACCAGCAATCCAAGCACAACCAAGGCACTGATCACTCGGTTTTTCGACAAGCCGTGCGTCGCCGCCTGGCCTTGCTTGAGCTTGAACAGGCTCAGGTGATTGGCGTACCAGCGGCTGATTCGATAGAGCACGAACAGCGCAAACACGGCGAACAACCCGAACCACGCTACATGCCCTTGGCCGAAAGGAATGATGATCGCCGCCGCCAGCAGCGGACCGAAGGCCGAACCCGCATTGCCGCCGACCTGAAAGGTCGATTGCGCGAGGCCGAAACGCCCGCCTGAAGCCAGTCGCGCCACACGAGAGGCTTCCGGGTGAAAGGTCGAGGAGCCGATGCCGATCAATCCCGCCGCCAGCAGAATCAATGGGAATGTGCCGACCACCGACATCATCAGAATGCCGATCAGCGTGCAGACCGTCCCGGCCGGTAGCAGCCACGGTTTGGGATGGCGATCGGTGTGGTAGCCGACCCACGGCTGCAACAGCGAGGCCGTCAGCTGAAACGTCAGCGTGATCAATCCAACCTGAGTGAAGGTCAGGCCATAGTTGGCCTTGAGCATCGGATAAATCGACGGCAGCACTGACTGAATCAGGTCGTTGATCAAATGCGCCAGCGCCACCGCGCCGATGATGCGCATGACCAGAGGGCTGCTTTGTGAAGTAGCGGGCGCCGATGTAGCGGCGGACTGAACGTTGCTGATAGCCATGGAAATTTCCGTACAGCAGATGGGTGCGCACAGGCAGGTGCGCCAATGTGCCATTTTTCAGTGCAGCAGCGCCATCCCCTTAGCCTGCTAACGAACTCGACGCCCATCGCTGAATAGGTGATAGCGCAACGCCATGGTCTGAATCTTGCCTTACTAATCCCCTTCAACGCGGCCCCTTACAAAGGGGACCGAGAATGGGAAGTTTCGCCACAGAGTCGGCCTACAGAGCTGACGAGGGTGAACTTTCGAGGCCTATTAAAAGGGCACAAGTCGTGGTCGCAAGGACCTCGACGCACGCCAATGGTGCGTGGTGTCCAGAGGAGTCATGGGGCATGCAGGCTTTTTTATCACCGGGGATCGGATTGCTGGGGCGTTTTGGCTTCGCACGTAAATTTCAGCTGCTGTTTCTGCTGTTTATCCTGCCGCTGGCGGGCAGCCTGTTAATGATCGGGCAGGATTATCGCGACAAACTGAACCTGATCTCCGGCGAACGCGCTGGCGTTCGCCAATTGCTCGCCCTCGACGCGCTCGATAACTTGCTCGCCGCCCAGCGTGACCGCGCGGCTCGCTGGCGTGCCACGGAAACCAATCGCCAGCCGACGCCCGCGACCCTCGCGGCGATGGCCGCGTTTGATGCGGTCCAGCCGGCCGTCGCGCAAGCCACTTCGGACCTCGGCAATGCACTGCAAACCGAAGGTGCCGAGGGTGAAACCCTGGCCCGTTATCAGGCACTGCAAACAGCCCTCAACGGCCTCGACTCGAAAAGCCTGAGCAGCGTCGGCTGGTGGCCGGACGGTTACGATCGTTTCACCAACGCCTTGAGTGCGCTGCAAGCCTTGCGCGAGCAGATCGCCATGGATAATCGCCTGACGCTTGCACCCTGGCTGGAAACCTATCTGCTGACGCAGATTTCCACGCAGCACGCACCCGACTTGATCGAACGGGTCGGCCGTCTGGCCAGCGTCGGCCAGGCGTCGGTGGTGTCCGGGCAGTTCACCCTGCAAAGTCGTCTGCAATTGCGCGACCTGCGCAGCCGAATCGGTGATGCCCGCGAGCAACTCGTAAAAACCGCCAGTCTGCTGGAGGCGCGTCTACCCAGCGCGTTGCAAGCCTGGGCCGGGCAATACCATGACAGCCTCAAGCACCTCGACGCCGAGCTGAAAGTCCTCGACGACGGCGTGTTCGGCGGCAGCATCAAGCTCAAGCCGGAAGAGTTCGAACGCAGTCTCGACGCCCTGCTTACCGATCTCGCCTCGCTGCGTCAGCAGTCGTTGATGTCGCTGGATCAGCGCCTGGATTACTACCACGGCTCGGCGATCCGTCAGTTCATACTGGTGGCGACGATCTTCGGCTGCCTGCTATTGGCCGCGCTGTACCTGTTCATTTGTTTGCAGGCCTCGATCCGTCGTAGCGCCAGCGGCATCACCCTGCTGGCCGAAGCGTTGCGCGATGGCAATCTGAGCCTGCAAGTCCCCGTGCAGGGCCGCGACGAATTGGCAGCCATCAGCACTGCCCTTAACGTCGCCGTGGTGCAACTGCGCAATAGTCTGCTGGGGGTTGATCACGAAACCCTGCAACTGAGCAACGCGGTGCGCACTCTGAACCATCATTCCAGCGGCGCCCTTGGGGAAGTCGAAGCCCAGCAATTGCAGATCAGCCAGATCGCCGCTGCCGCCACGCAATTGGCCGCAACCTCTCAAGGTGTTGCCCAGAGCTGCGAACAAGCCTCCGGCAGCGCTCAGCACACCCAGCGTATCGCCGCCGACAGTAGCCGCGACAGCGTGCGCACAACGGCGAGCATTCAACAGCTCAATCAGCGTTTGAACGACACCGCCGCGGCACTGGGACGGGTCAGCGAACAAGGGCAGCAGATTCAATTGGTGGTGGACACCATTCGCGGCGTTGCCGAACAGACCAACCTGTTGGCGCTCAATGCCGCCATCGAGGCCGCACGCGCAGGTGAGCAAGGTCGCGGATTTGCCGTGGTGGCCGATGAAGTGCGCAGTCTCTCGCAACGCACCCAGTCCTCTACCGCGCAGATTGCCGGCACGGTCGACAGCCTGCGCAACACGGTGAACGAAGCCGTGAGCCTGATGGAAGCGGCCTGCGACCAGGCTCAATCCGATGCGCAAGCTGTCACCGGTCTGGGCGAACGCCTGGGTGAGATCGCCAGCGCCGTGCAGAGCGTCACCGACACCCTGGCGCAGATCGCTACCGCGGTCGACGAACAAGCGACCACCGCCGATGAGGTCAGCGGCAACATCCAGCAAGTCGATCAGGCGGCGGTACGCTTGCTTGAAGGCGCGCGAGCGGTGAACCTTGCAGCAGACACCTTGAGCCAGGGCAGCAAGGCCTTGAGTGCCAATACCGGGAGATTTCAGCTCAGTTGACGCCCTCCCCCTGCCCGGTTTTTCGGGTCAGGTGGATAAGCGGTTGAAAGCGTAGAGAAATATTTTAGATTTACGCTTGACACATCTCTGTTACGAGCCAATAATGCGCGCCACTTGGCTACATAGCTCAGTTGGTTAGAGCATAGCATTCATAATGCTGGGGTCCGGGGTTCAAGTCCCTGTGTAGCCACCAAGTACTAAAAACGGCTTACCGAAAGGTAGGCCGTTTTTTTATGCCTCGAGAAAAGTGCCTCCAGACCACCGCGCCAGCGTAGGTCGCGTCAGGCGCGAATCGCCGGCAACGCGGACAACGCCCGTTCCCAGATCTGCCACGTACGCAGCCAGACCATCGCCTGCCAATCGCTGTCGGCGGGATAGAACTGCTCAAGCAGATTCAGTTTGATCCCGCGCCCCACGCTGTCGCTCAGATTGCCGTACAGGTGCAGCCAGTGATCGTCGCGCAGATGACGATGAACGTCCGCTCCCGGATAAGTCCCGCACTCGATCACAAACGGCATCACCCGCACCTGCGGCAGCGCATTGATCAACGCCTGGGAGGTGTAGCCGGTGGCGGTAGCGGCAACACCGGTTTCGCTCAGCGTGTCGGTGCCGGTGTGCAAGGTGTAGAGCCACGGACCGTAAATGCCCTGCGCCTCTTTCAACGCCGGATAGGCCGCCTCGGTGATGGTCAGCAACATCGGATGACCGTACTCGCCGGCGCCCGTGTGCAAGTCGAAAAAAAGGGCGACGTCGGCGTGGGCGACGTGCTTCTCAATGATCTGGTGCAGCGTGCGGTTCGACCAACTCGGTGCCAGCCCGCCATAAAACAGCCCATCGGGATGACTGTGCTGGCCGCCCTCGACAATCGACATCACCGCCGGCCAGCCGTGTTCCCGAATCTGCTCGTCGAGCAAGGCATCGGCACGATCACGCTCGGGGCCTTGCAGCTCGGTGCAGGCATAAATGTCATGCAGCGCGACATAGGCCTGATTGTCCGGCAGCGGACGGTCGAAGTTCAGGTGATTGCGGTTCAGGTCGATGTTGTCTTCGTTGACCCGGCGCAACCACGCCGTGCCCCAGGGATTGATCAGGTGGATCATCACCACCGCGACATCGGCCGGCAGTGAACGCTTGCCCAACTCCTGCAACCATTTGATCTGGCATCCCGAGCCGTAGAAGCCTTCGACCCCGTGCGTGCCGCTCAGCGCAATCAGCAAGCGCTTGGCGCCCGGATCACCCAACACCGCCACATCGGTGATCAAAGGCTCGCCGAACGGCCCTTTGAGTGGATGTGGGTACTCGGTCAGCGTCGCGCCGGCCGCGGTCGCTACCGCCAGAAATTGTTCACGCTGGCTGCGGTAACTCGGCTGGGTGGGGAACTCGGTCTGCATGTCTGCCTCACGTTGATCTTCTGGCCAGTCTGTTGCCCTCGACCCTACAGAAAATACCTCGGTTCATGAAGGACGAAAACGCCTTTGCGGTGGGCGTGGTTTGCGTCACTTCCTGTCGGTCGATAAAGTCCCAAGAACTTTTCCAACGGACGGAGTACCCCGCGTGTTCTCAGCCTTCCACTTTAGCCGCTATCGCCGGTCAGCCCTTTCGCTGATTGCCACCGCTTTAACCCTCGCGGCCTGCAGCGCTCCGCCCTCTTCGACTTTACCGGTCGCGCCAGAAGCCGCCTCGGGTTACCGCACCGACCTGCGCACTCAGCACGCCACGAAACACATGGCGGCCGCGGCCAATCCGCTGGCAGCCGAGGCCGGCCGGGACATGCTGCGTCAGGGGGGCTCGGCGATCGATGCCGCGATTGCGATGCAGGCCGTGCTGACCCTGGTCGAGCCGCAATCCTCGGGCATCGGTGGCGGTGCGTTTATCGTGCTCTGGGATGGCAAGGCTGTGCGCACCTACGATGGTCGCGAAACCGCACCGGCTGGCGCCACCGAGAAACTTTTCCTGCGGGCGGACGGCACACAAATGTCGTTCACCCAGGCACAAATCGGCGGTCGCTCGGTGGGGACGCCGGGCGTGCTGCGAGCCCTTGAACTCGCCCATCAAAAACACGGTCGCCTGCCATGGGCGCAGCTGTTTGAACCGGCCATCAAACTCGCGGAGCAAGGTTTCGCCATCTCGCCACGCCTGCATCGGTTGATCGCCTCGGACTCATCCGTGCAGCGCTCACCGGAGATGGCAGCCTACTTCCTGAATGCCGATGGCAGCGCGAAGGCCGCCGGCACGCCGCTGAAAAACCCGGCACTGGCTGCCGCGTTAAAACGCATCGCCAAAGAAGGGCCGGATGCGTTGTACCAGGGCCCCATTGCTCAAGAGATCGTCGCCAAGGTTCAGGGCCATGCCAACCCCGGCAGCTTGTCGCTGAACGACCTCAAAGGTTACAGCGCCAAGGAGCGCGCACCGCTGTGCACCGACTACAAACGCTGGCAGGTGTGCGGCATGCCGCCACCGTCTTCAGGCGGGATCGCCGTGGCGCAAATCCTCGGCACCTTGCAGGCCCTGGAAACCCGCGATGCGCGTTTTGCCCTGGCACCCCTCAAACCGCTCAAGACCAACAAACCAGCGGGCATCGAACCCGCCCCTGAAGCCGTGCATCTGATCTCTGAAGCCGAACGCCTGGCCTACGCCGACCGCGCGCTGTACCTGGCCGATATAGACTTCGTTCCCGTCCCCGTCAAAGGCCTGGTCGACCCGACCTATCTCGCCAGTCGTGCAGCCTTGATCGGTGATCGCAGCATGGGCATGGCCAAACCCGGCACCCCGCCGGGCATTCAGGTCGCCTATGCGCCGGACCGTTCGCCGCTGCGAATCTCCACGTCGCAAGTGGTGGCGGTCGATGACTTGGGCGGAGCGGTTTCAATGACCACCACCGTCGAAGCCGCGTTCGGCTCGCACCTGATGGTCCAGGGTTTCCTGCTCAACAATCAGATGACCGACTTCTCGTTCATCCCCGAAGAGAACGGACAAAAGGTCGCCAACCGGGTCGAACCCGGCAAACGCCCGCGCTCGTCCATGGCCCCGACGCTGATCTTCGACCGCCAGAGCGGTGAATTCCTCGCCACCATCGGCTCCCCCGGCGGCTCGCAAATCATCGAATACGTCGCCAAATCCACCATCGGCCTGCTCGACTGGAACCTCGACCCGCAAGCCGCCATCAACCTGCCCAACTTCGGCAGCCGCAACGGCCCGACGGAACTGGAACAAGGGCAGTTCAGCGCGCAGCTGATTCAGGCGCTGAAAGACAAAGGGCACGACGTGATCGAAAACGACATGACCAGCGGGACTCAGGCGATTGTCCGGGTCAAGAATGCGCAGGGGAACGCTTCGCTGGCGGGAGGCGCTGATCCTCGGCGTGAGGGGGCGGCTTTGGGGGATTGAGTCGCACGAAGGAATGAGAGAGGGCTTACCGGGAGGTAGGCCCTTTTTTATAGGTAACGAATCCTGATTCGTCACCTCAATTGCCGGTTTTTGGCAGGTAACCTAGCGAGAGATTTTCAGCGCCTGCCGCGCTTTGTGTTTCTCCAGCGCCAGCTCGATCAGGCGGCTGACCAGTTCGCTGTAAGTCATGCCGGTGGCCTGCCAGAGCTTGGGGTACATGCTGATACGGGTGAAGCCGGGCAATGAGTTGATCTCGTTGATCAACACTTCGCCGCTGTCGGTCAGGAACACATCGACTCGCGCCAGCCCGGAGCAGCCCAACACCTGGAAGGCTTCAACGGCCAAAGCACGAATGCGTTCGCTGGCCTCGACACTGATGTTAGCCGGCACCACGACTTGAGCCGCCTGATCGTCTATGTATTTGCTGTCGTAAGAATAGAACCCGCTACGCACCACGATCTCGCCGCAACCGCTGGCAATGGCGTCCTCGTTGCCGAGCACCGCGCATTCGATCTCGCGGCCGCTGACGGCCGATTCGACCAGGACTTTTTCATCGAAACCCAGGGCCAGCTCGACCGCGGCCGTATATTCGGTCGCGTCGTTCACCTTGCTCACGCCCACGGAGGAACCCTGGTTCGCCGGTTTGACGAACAGCGGCAGACCGAGTTTGTCTTTCACCTCGGCAAACCCAATGCGCGCTGCCGTGGCCCGGGTCAAGGTCACGAACGGCGTGACGGCCAACCCGGCATCGCGCAGCAGGCGCTTGCTGATGTCCTTGTCCATGCAGACGGCCGAGCCGAGCACATCGGAGCCGACAAACGGCAGATCGGCCATGCGCAGCAAACCTTGCAGGCAACCGTCTTCACCGAGGGTGCCGTGGACGATCGGGAAGATCACATCGACGTGCCCCAGCAGTTCCTGGCTCGAGGTTTCCACCAGTTGTTGACTGGCCTTGCCCGGCACCACGGCCAGTTCACGGTTGGACTGGTTGAGGGCGATCAGTGCCGGGTTTTCCTGGTTGAGCAGGAAGTTGGAGGGGTCGTTGAGGTGCCAATGGCCTTGCTTGTCGATCCCGATCAACACCGGTTCGAAGCGCGACCGATCCAGCGCGTCTACGATGTTTTTCGCCGATTGCAGCGACACTTCATGTTCAGCCGAACGGCCACCGAAAATAATGCCTACCCGCAGCTTGCTCATTCAGAACGCCTCAACGATTGGCTTCAGAGAGTGCAACACCTTGCAGCATTCGCCCGGCTTTTTCTACCAGTCGAATGGCTCTATCGGCCAGCAGACAGACAGGTGATCGCTGGGTTAACGTGCTCTGCATCGAACTCAAGACAACGACACCATGGCCAAGCACACGCCGCCCATCGACTGGTTCCACCGAGCGCCCGACGTCGGCGGGCTCCAGCGTTTCGAGGCATTTTTTGCAGGCCACGGCTACGACCTGCACCGCCACGACACGTATGCGATCGGTCATACCCTGGCCGGTGTGCAGAGTTATCAATACCGCGGCGCCTGGCGCCACAGTCTGCCGGGCACAACCATGGTGCTGCATCCGGATGAAGTCCACGATGGCGAGGCTGGCACCGACACCGGGTTCCAGTACCGAATGATGTACATCGAACCGGCGCTGATCCAGCAGATACTCGGCGGCAAGCCGCTGCCGTTTATCAAGAATGGCCTGTCGACCGATCCGCGTTTGTTCGCCGCGACCGGCGTACTGTTGCGAAGCCTCGATTACCCCCTCGATCCGATGGAAGAGCAGGATGCACTGTTCGATCTGGCGCAGGCCTTGAACAGCGTTTCTGAAGTGTCTGCCACCCTTCCGAGCGTCGACTATGTCGCTGCGGAACGCGCGCGGGAATACATCCACAGCGCCCTGGATCGCACGGTAACACTGGACGAACTGGCGCATCACAGCGGGCGGGATCGCTGGAGTCTGTCGCGGGATTTTCGCCTGCTGTTCGGCACCAGCCCTTATCGATACCTGACCATGCGCCGCCTGGACCTGGCCCGTTCGTTGCTGATTCAGGGCCAGTCGCTGGTCGGCGCCGCGTTGATCGCCGGCTTCACCGATCAGAGCCACATGACCCGGCACTTCAGCAAAACCTACGGCCTGTCGCCCGCCCGCTGGATGAAAATGCACCGCCGCTGAGCCTCGCACAATCGTACAAGAATCACGCTGATACGCTGATTATCGTGGGCCCACGACCAACCACGAGAGCGGCTTCATGAAAGCGTACGAAAGCCTGAACTTCGCTGAAAAAATCTCCCGGATCGGCCCGTTCTGGACACCGCGTGTCATCGCCGAAATGAACGACTACCAGTTCAAAGTGGTGAAACTGTTGGGGGATTTCATCTGGCACGATCACCAGGATACCGACGAAGCCTTCATCGTCCTCGAAGGGCAATTGCGCATCGATTTTCGCGATGGTCACGTGCTGGTGAATGCCGGCGAAATGTATGTGGTGTCAAAGGGTGTCGAGCACAAACCGTTCGCTGAGCAGGAAGTGAAATTGCTGCTGATCGAACCCAAGGGCGTGCTGAACACCGGCAGTGAAGGCGGCGAGCGCACTGCGCAGAATGATGTCTGGGTGTGAAAGCAGCCGGCTTACGGCGGCAATGACTAGCGGTGCCAGGTGGTTTGAAAGAACAAAAAAGATCGTCCTCTGGCACATGCCCGGACGATCTTTTTCAAGGGTTATTTGCGCGTAATCACGTCGCCAACTGATTGGCAAATTGCCCGACCGCATTCACGACTTTTTGCGCACCGTCCTGAATCTCGACGATCACCGTGCCGGCCTCTGCCGCCAGCGCCAGGCCCTGTTCAGCCTGGAGTTTGCCGTCGGTCATCAGCGCCACGGCGTTGCGGGCCATGTCCTGGTTCTGACGCACCACGCCGACAATTTCATCGGTGGCCTGGCTGGTGCGCGACGCCAGTTGCCGGACCTCGTCCGCGACCACCGCAAAACCTCGACCCTGTTCACCCGCCCGAGCTGCTTCGATGGCGGCGTTGAGCGCCAGCAGGTTGGTCTGTTCGGCGATGCCGCTGATGGTTTTGACGATGGTGCCGATCACCAGCGACTGCTCGTTCAACGCTTCAATGCCTTCGCCGGCGGTTTGCATATGTTTGGCCAGATCACGCATCACATTCACTGCCTGCGTCACCACGGCGGTACCGCGCTGGGCGCTGTTGTCAGTTTGCTGTGAGGTGCTGTAGGCAATGTTGGCCGCTTCGGCAACGGCGCGTTCCTGATTGACCTGATCGGTAATCACCGTGGCGAATTTCACCACTTTGTAGAGTTTGTTGTTGGCATCGACCACCGGGTTGTAGGACGCCTCCAGCCAGACTACGCGGCCGTGGCTGTCGATACGCTTGAAGCGTTCGGCCACGAATTCTCCGGCGTTCAGGCGACGCCAGAAGTTCTGATACTCGGCGCTGTTGTATTCCTCCGGCTCGCAGAAGGTGCGGTGATGTTTGCCCTTGATCTGCGCGAGGCTGTAACCCATGCCGCTGAGGAACCGATCGTTGGCCGCCAGCACGTTGCCATTAAGGTCGAACTCGATCACTGCCGTCGAGCGCACCAGCGCACCGATCAGGTTCTCATGTTCGCGGGATGCCTCGATGGTGCGGGTCAGGTCGCTGGAATAAATCGAGAAGTGCTTGATCCGGCCGTCCATGGACCGTACCGGCTGCACGATCGAACGCAGCCAGGCTTCTTGGCCATTGCCGCGCAACAGGCGCACGGTGCCGGCAAAGTGTTCACCGCGCGACAGAGCAGCCTTGAAGCGGCGGTGGAATTCGTCCGACGTCACATGAACCGGCACGATGTCTTCGATGGGCCGGCCAATCAGATCGTTGCTTTTGTAATGCATCTCACCAAGGAAGTTCTGGTTGACCGATTGCACCCGCCTATCGGGATCGAGGGTCAGGACCAGCATCTCGCTGTCCAGACTTTCCTTCACTTGCTGAAGGCTGGAGAGTTCTTCGCGAAGAGCGGACAGCTCCTGCTTCAAGCGTGTGTTGAACATGGGAAAGCACCGATGGACAGGGATAGAAAGCGGAATGCAGCCTAGCCATCGGCATTGGAAATATTTTCTGAAGAGCGCTTCAGGGTTGTCCTACAAAAATAGTTGCAGCACACCCACCGCCCCACTCACATCGCTCCAGCCGCCGGGCACGTGGCGACTTGCGGCATCCGCGAGCCGAAATAAGCAGCGCTGCTCACACCCACCGCCCCCATCACGGCGCAGAAGATCACACAGATCCACGGACTCCACGGCATCAGACCGATCAGCAACAGCGGTGTGACACTCGCCCAGGCGGCGTAGGCAATGTTGTAAGTGAAGGAAATCCCCGAGACGCGGATCCGCGCCGGAAACAGGCTGACCATCACCGACGGCACCGCACCGACCACCCCGCAACTAAGGCCGGCCACGGCGTATGCCAGACCGATCCAGGTACCACCAATGATCAGACAGGTGTAGAGCACGCCGATGCCCAGCGGCAGCAACAGGCTGTACAGCATCACCGTGCGCCAGGCACCAATGCGGTCGACCAGCAACCCGGCAAGCACGCAGCCGATATTGAGGAAGACGATGCCCAAGGCACTCAGGGCAAAGGTGTGGCTGGCGGTCATGCCGAAGGTTTTCTGCATCATGGTCGGCGTGATGACCACAAAAACCACCACCGCCGACGTCAGCACGCAGGTGAGGATCATCGCCGGCAGCATGGCCAGGCGATGCTCGCGCAATACCGTGCGCAATGGCAGCTCAACAGCGGCATCGCGTCGGGCCTGCATGGCCATGAACACCGGGGTTTCGCTGAGCCAGCGGCGCAGCCAGACGCCGATCACGCCAAACACGCCGCCCAGCAGGAACGGGTAACGCCAGGCGTAATCGAGGATTTCCGCCGGAGTGAACGCCTGCGCCAGAAAGGTCGCCGTCAACGCACCGATCAGATAGCCGAAGGTCAGCCCCGCCTGCAAAAAGCCCAGGGCATAGCCGCGATGGCCGACCGGCGCGTGTTCTGCGACGAACACCCAGGCGCTCGGCACTTCACCGCCCACGGCGGCCCCCTGAAGAATCCGCAGGGCCAACAACAGCAGCGGCGCGAAATAGCCGATCTGTGCGTAGGTCGGCATGATGCCGATCAACAGGCACGGCAGCGCCATCATCAGGATACTCAGGCTGAAGACTTTCTTGCGACCCAGCCGGTCGGCGAAATGCGCCATCAGAATCCCGCCCAGGGGACGCGCCAGGTAGCCGGTGGCGAAGATCCCGAAGCTTTGCAGCAGCCGCAGCCATTCGGGCATTTCCGGTGGAAAAAACAGCTGGCTGAGGGTCAGCGCGAAAAACACGAAAATGATGAAGTCGTAGATTTCCAGGGCGCCGCCAAGGGCTGCAAGGCCCAGGGTCTTGTAGTCCGAGCGGTTGAACGGCGCCGGGCGCGAATCGGTATTGGCAGTCATCAAAAGAACTCTGGCACAGGCAAAAAACCAAGGCGCCCATGGTCTACGCAAACGCGTCAGCGGACAACCCGTTAGACCAAAGTCCAATGCTCGTAAAACTTCGTCACAAAAAAAGATCGATTGATTTACTGTTGGCAGCTGTCCAGACGGGCCTGTGCGGCCCTGAAGACCACAAAAAACATAAAAATTCGAGGTACTCCCGTGGCCGCTGATATCGAAGATAGCCGCTCCGCCCGCTTTGCCCTGCGCTGCTCAAGCTTTGCCGAACGCTGGTTCCCCGACTCCTGGGTGTTTGCCGCGCTGGCAGTGATCATCGTTGCCGTGGCCACCATGGTCATGGGCGCGAAACCCACCGATGCCGCCATGGCCTTCGGTGACGGCTTCTGGAGCCTGATTCCATTCACTATGCAGATGGCCTTCGTGGTGATCGGCGGTTATGTGGTCGCCAGTTCGCCACCCGCAGTGAAACTGATCGACCGTCTGGCGCGAATCCCGAAAAACGGTCGCTCAGCGGTGGCCTGGGTCGCGCTGATTTCCATGGTCGCGTCGCTGCTGAACTGGGGTTTGTCGCTGGTGTTTGGCGGCTTGCTGGTGCGTGCCCTCGCGCGTCGGACCGATCTGAAAATGGATTACCGCGCCGCCGGTGCTGCGGCGTACCTGGGCCTCGGCGCGGTGTGGGCCCTGGGCCTGTCGTCGTCCGCTGCGCAATTGCAGGCCAACACGGGCAGCCTGCCGCCGTCGATTTTGTCGATCACCGGGGTGATTCCGTTTACCCAAACCATTTTTCTGTGGCAGTCCGGCGTGATGTTGCTGGCACTGATCGTGATCTCGCTGATCATTGCCTACGCCACCGCACCCGGCCCGAAGTCGGCCCGTGATGCCGAGGCCTGCGGCGTTGATCCGAGTTTCAACCTGCCGCCGCTGCAACCGCGCACCCGCCCCGGCGAATGGCTGGAACACAGCCCTCTGCTGACGATTCTGCTGGTGCTGCTGGCGGCCGGATGGTTGTTTCATGAGTTTTCGACCAAACCGGCGATCAGTGCGATTTCCGGGCTGAACACTTATAACTTCCTGTTCATCATGCTCGGCGCTCTGCTGCACTGGCGCCCGCGCAGTTTCCTGGACGCGGTAAGCCGTGCAGTGCCGACCACCACCGGCGTACTGATCCAGTTCCCGCTGTACGGCTCGATCGCGGCGCTGATGACCACCGTCAAAGGCACTGACGCTCAGACCCTGGCTCACCACATCTCGACCTTTTTCGTCAGCATCGCGTCCCACGACACCTATGCGCTGCTGATGGGCGTGTACTCGGCCATCCTTGGTTTCTTCATTCCGTCCGGTGGCGGCAAGTGGATCATCGAAGCACCGTACGTGATGCAGGTGGCCAACGACCTGAACTACCACCTGGGCTGGGCCGTGCAGATCTACAACGCCGCCGAAGCCCTGCCGAACCTGATCAACCCGTTCTACATGCTGCCGCTGCTGGGCGTACTGGGATTGAAGGCGCGGGACTTGATCGGGTTTTCGTTCGTACAACTGCTGGTGCACACACCGCTGGTGCTGGTGTTGCTGTGGGCGCTGGGGACGACGCTGACGTATACGGCGCCAGTGATGCCGTAACCCTGATCCTCAAAACACCATAGATCAGTGTGGGAGCGGGCTTGCTCGCTCCCACATTAGGCCGGCGGACGACCATTCAACTTGTCTCAACGTTGAATTTCGCCGACTACTCCACAAAAAACCGGACGCACCACTTCTTTGTCCGCCACTACTGATCCAGTATGAAGCCCACCCTATCCTGGGGAACCACGCTGAAAAGGATCTGAGCATGTTAAAACTCGCAGGATTCACCCTCGCCGCCCTCACCCTGAGTGCCGCCGCCCACGCCGATGTCGATCTGAAGCTGGGCAGCACAGAACGCGTCACCCGCCTGTTCGCCTACCCCAACAACTGCAATGTGATTTGCTTTCGCAACTGGACGCTGGAGCAGACCGTCGAGCATTACCTGACCCAAAGCGTGCAACGCGATGGCTATAGCGCGGCGAAGGTCCTGGTGAAAACCGATAACGATCAGCTCTACGCCGAAATCATTGGCGTGCCCGATGGTTATGAAAAACCACTGGCGGCGTTGCTCGATGCTGGGGATCTGGCCTATACCGGCGCCACCAAACTGAATACCGACGGCAAGTGGGCCTATAGCTGGAACCTGTTCCTGCCACTGGGCATGGCGCTGGAAAACCGCAAAAGCGTCGAATTGCTGCACTTCCCGCCGGATTATTCGTTGACCCAGGCGCAGGATTACCTGAGGTCTGCCACCACGGATCGCTGGGCCACGCTGCTCACCGTCAATGGAATACCCACCGAACAGACGCCGGGTTACCAGACCATCATCGACATTGCACCGATTGCCGCGCCGGCCAGCGCCGGCAAGGATCTTGAAGGCGTCTATGGCTACTTCAAGGACTACCAGACCACCATGGTCAAGGAAGTCAGCCAGAACGCCAGCGGCGCTGCGTTACCGATGGTCGCCTTCGGTTCACCGGTACGAAACTGGATCAAACAGCAATACGGGCCGACCGTGAACGTGTTGGGGCTGGCCACGATCAGTCCGAGTGCGGGGGTGAAGGTGCCGGTGCTGGGCTCCAACCACCCGAGTTACATCTGGTACGCCGCCAATCCGGAAAGCTACACCGGCGACGATCCCCTGGCCCAGGCCGACGCGGCGGGCCTGAAAGTCATGGGGCAGGATTTGAGCGCCGCGTGCTGGCAGGCCGGCATGGGTAGCAAGCCAGGCACCGACCCACAAGTTCAGCTGAAAAGCTGCACCCAGACCTGGCAAGTGACCCAGAAAGAAAAAACCTGCGAACTGTTCTACACCTCGATCCGCAACCTGACGCCCGAACAGGCCGTGACCAAGTGCACGACGCCACCGGTCGTGGCTCAACTCAAACAGCTCAAGGCCCCGGCGCCTGCGACCGCGATCGCGGCTCCACAACTGTAAGAAAGATGAATAGCTTCCCGTGTCAGCCCTGGCTTACACGGGAAAGCGCGCTTTTCTCCTGTCAGATCTGACAGTAGACCGAATGTTTCATTTGCGAGATCTTGAAGTGCCACCCTGTGCTGCAGGGCTGACAGGATCGTCAGCCGACAGAGGTCGCAGCCCCCAGCCGACAAGGATCGTTATGAAAGCCCACGGCCAGCCCCGCCATCATGCGCAATCACCGGATGGTATTTATCCATTCAAAGAACTGCCCGTTCACCTTGGATTTCCGTCCGCGGCTGACTTCGAGATCATCGCCAATGCCGAGGGCTGCGCGGTGGCCGTTGCGGCACGGCGCGAATTTCCCCGGATCAGCCGAATCTGCCGGGCTTCGGGGCATCTGCTGCCTTATCGTTGCCGACATAGCAGGCAAATGGCCTCTGGCATCCATGTCTACGACCCGATCTTCTGCGGGCTGCTGCGTCACTCCTGCGACCCGAACGTGTTCCTCGACATGAGCGAGCTATGGTTATGGGCGCTGAAGGACATCCAAAAAGGCGACCGACTGACGATGGACTACGCCGCCACCGAAGACAAACTGCTACGTCAGTTCGCCTGCCAGTGCGGCTCATACGACTGTCGTGGCTGGATCACCGGTTACGATGAACCGCCGAACGCCGACGGCCAGTTGTTTTTGCAGCACTGGCGCCGGCGAAGTGTCAACTGAAAGCCTTTATAACGTCTCGACCGGTCGCAAACGGTACTGCGGCGGCAGTTGCTCGAAACCGCTGATAGTGGCATTCAGGCTTTTCCAGCGACCGTCCTTGATGCCATAGATGCAACCGTGAACCGACAGGCTCTGCCCGCGGTGCCAGGCGTTTTGCACGATGCTGGTGTGCCCGACGTTGGCCACTTGCTGGATCACGTTGAGTTCGCAGAGGCGGTCGACCCGTTCTTCTTCGGTCGGCAACTTGGCGAGCTCTTCACGTTTTTCATAGTAGAGATCGCGAATCGAGCGTAGCCAGCCGTCGATCAGGCCCAACTGCCGGTCCTGCATCGAGGCCCGCACACCGCCGCAGCCATAATGGCCGGTGACGAGGATGTGTTTGACCTTGAGCACGTCAACCGCGTACTGAATCACCGACAGGCAATTAAGATCGGTGTGCAGCACCACGTTGGCCACATTGCGGTGGACGAACAGGTCGCCGGGCAGCATGCCAACAATTTCGTTCGCAGGCACCCGGGCGTCGGAGCAGCCGATCCACAGGAATTCCGGCGTTTGCTGACGAGCGAGTTTGGCGAAGAAGTCAGGGTCTTCTTTGGTGATCGCGTCAGCCCAGCGCTCGTTGTTATCGATCAGATCTTGTAATTCGTTCATGCAATGAAGCCTCGAGATTGATGCGTTTCTATGACAGACAACCGCCTGTCGAGGTCACGCGCGAGATGCAGACACCCGGTTTCCATGCCGGAGGAATTCTCAGCTGCACAGTGGGTCCACCCTAGTAAGGCCCACAGTATGAGGAATTGCCATGACTGAATCACGACGTCCTTTCGATGCGGTGCAACCCGAGCCCGTCGATGACAATGAAGACCGCATGGGATCAATGCATGAGCTGGATTTCGACGAGGAAGAACCGAGCGCCAAAATCGGCGACGAGATACCGGAGAAGGAACGCGAACAACTGATGCCTCGGCACCGCGTGCGTGAAGCCGGCATGACCGGGGCCTCGACCGATGACCATGAATCCACCGACGACGACATGAGCCCCGAAAACCTGATTCGCGAAGACGGCGCCCGGGATGCCCATGAAGCGGGCGAAGGTGGCCAGGCCGATTGGGATTTGAGCATTGTCGATGAAGATGACATTGGCGGTGGTAATGGGCTGGATGAGGAAGAACTGGCGCGGCGCGATCCGATGGACGGTAATCGTTGATTCTTTAGCGCCTGATAAGCAGCCTTCGCGAGCAAGCCCGCTCCACATTGGATCTATGTCGGTCACGTTATTTGTGTTCGACACCGTTCCAATGTGGGAGCGGGCTTGCTCGCGAAGCTTTTAAAACCGATCAGTCGACGAGGGTGCAAGCCATGACCACCGCATCTTCGCGCCCACCCACCGCCGGGTAGTAATCCCGTCGACGTCCAATTTCATTAAACCCATAACGCTCATACAACTTAAACGCGCCACGGTTGCTGTCGCGTACTTCCAGGAAACATTCCCGTGCCTTGGATTCATAAGCCCGCGACATCAAATGCTCAAGCAGCGTCAAACCCAGGCCACGGCCCTGATTTTCCGGTTTGACGGTGATGTTCAGCAGATGCGCCTCATCGAGAATGATCTGCACCACGCCGTGCCCGACCTGCTGCTGACCTTCGAACATCAGCCAGATCTGGTACTTGCCCAGCCCATCAAGAAAAATCCCTCGGGTCCAGGGATGGCTGTAGGCCGCGTATTCGATTTTCAGTACAGCGTCCAGGTCCGCCTCGGTCATCGGGCGGAACGATACAGCGTCACTCATTTGATTCTTTCCAGCGCGCCATCAGCCGACGCATGGCTTGCCAGACATCAGCCTTACGCTGTGGCTCTTCCATTAATAATTCCAGGCCCGGCAGGGCCCAGACCGAGCCCAGGCCTTCGACCTGGAGTTCACGGTTGAAGGATTCGGCGTTCGCCTCACCGGCAAAACGCACGGCTGGCAGGCCGATCAGCCACAGGCAGACGCACGGAGCGTCTTCCAGGCGGGCCGAGAGGAAACCTTGCACGAAATCGCGAGCCGCTTCCGGCCCCTGGTCCATGGTGCCCCGGACCAACAGCGGCCAGCGTACCGGCTCACCGACGATTTGCGGGCTGTCCGGCAGACCGGCGGCGCGCAACATGTCCTTGAGCAGCAAATAAGCGGGATCGCGGGTCTGGAAGGTTTCGCCTGTGGGTAACTCCACCAGCAGCAGACAACGCCCGGCCCGCAGCAATTGCAGGGCAAAACGCGGTGGCGGCACGATCGGCGCCTTGATCGCGACCGGCGCCTCCTCTTCTTCGACCTTGGCGTTCGTGCGCGTGCTGGCCAACGATGGTCGCGGCACCTCGATTTTCACCCGTACGGTCGGTTTGACCACAGGTTCCACGGGCGCTTCCGCTACTGGAGCCGGCGCAACCGGGGCGACGACCAACGGCTCGGGCACCTCCAGCAGTTCGGGGCGCGAGGGCGCAGCAAAGGGCAATTCGGTGCGCGGCAGCCAGTTGACCACCTGCATGGCGGTCAAATAAGCGCGGCGACGGGACTCGATAAGCAAAGGTCGGCCACTTGTGGATAACTAAAGTGCGGTGATTCTACCGCCCTTCGCTCAAGATCGCCCGCTGTTGATCGATAGAAAGCAGACAGCCCGTCCCGAGAGTGAATCGACACGCCTGCGATGCAGTACAATCGCGGCTTTTAATCGCCAACCAGCCGGCCATTCCGATGATCGAACCCAAGCGCGTCTTGCGCGCCCTCGCTGAACACTGGTCACTTCTGGAGCCACTGTGCGAGCACTTCGACCAAGGCACCTTGAGCCTCAACGAACTGCGCACGCAACTGGCCGCCCAGCAACTGGACAGCACGCCCCAGGACATCACCAGCCTGTTGGACGTGTGGATTCGCCTCGATATTCTGGTTCCCGTGGCGAAAAGCCCGAACCGTTTCGAGCTCAACGCGCAGATTCACGACTTCCTCGCCTATTTGCGCCGTGAGCACCGTCTGGGCCTGTGCCTGGAAATCGAAGCCTATCTGCGCCATCTCGAACGCCTGGCCGGTTACATCCAGGACGCGTTCGACATCCGCGACGGCAACGATCTGGCGCGCCAGTTGCGCCTGCTCGACATGCGCGTACGGGACGTATTGAAGAAACTCGCGAACGACGAACAAGCCCTGGTGGCCGTTGCCGAGCGCGCCAAGACCAGCGACCGGCAGATTCCGCTGCGTCAGCGTTATGCCGAAGTGCTGGCGACCTGGGACGAATACGTCGAGCCGATGATTCAGTTGGTGAACGCTGACGGCGCCTTCGAACAAGGTGTACGCAAGGTCGAAAACGTCCTGCTGAAAATGCTCACCGAGCAGCAACGCCTCGGCCACTTGGTCGACGACGACATGCTGCTGCGCACCCACGCGCGCATCCTCGAAATGCAAACCAGCGCCCAATTGACCTTGCGTCATGCCCGGGAACTGCTGTTGCCGCTGCGTGAAGAAGCGCGCCGGCACAACGCAGTAACCCGTGGCGCGGCACTGGCCCTGGCGGCCATTCGACGCAAAGGCATCGATGCCGTGCCGCAAGCGGCGATGCCGATGTTCACCCGCCCGCAAAGCACCTTTCTCGGCAGCGCCAGTCAGGTCGAAGCCTACGTGTACGCCCTGGCCCGTTTCGAGCCGAAACCGGCGCGTTTCCCCAAAGCCCACAAGACGCAGAAAGGCGAAGCACCGCGCGCGCCACGCACGGTTCGGGAAATGCTCGAACGCTGCGAAGACGCCCTGCCGATGCCGGACCTGATGACCTGGTTGCTGGAGCAGGAACCGGACGGCGCCACCGACGAATTGCTTTATTGGTTCTCGCGTCTGTCGCGGGAAAAACGCTTCAAACGCGAGCGTCTGGAACGCCGCGATTACCACACTCACGAGCATCAGGTCAGCCTGCGCTCCTTCGCCCTGCTCTCGGCCGGCGACACCGCCGCCGAGGATTCTGCGAGCATCCCACATGCATCTTGATCTATCCGAACTGTCCCAGCTGGCGCCGATCTTTCGCGAGCTGTTCAAGGGCTACCACGTCAGCCGCCGCGATCCCGAGCTGTACGCACAACTGTCGAACTTCCAGGACCAATACCGCACGCTGTTCAAGGCGTTGGGCTTTGAGCTGGTGTGCGACACCCGTGGTTTCTACTATTTCGTGCCGGACCTCGCCGCTGCGGCAGTGAACAAAACCGCGCAACGCCTGGCGCTGTTCACTTTCATCCTCGTCGAGCATCTGGCGGATCAGGGCCGCGACCCGGTCGCCGTACTCGACGGCGGCAGCCTCGGTCGCGACGAACTGCCGTCGTTGCTGGAAAAGTACCGCGACCTGTTCATCCAGGCCGAAGTGCAGACCCAGGAAGAACTCGAAGAAAAAATCATGCGCCGCATGACCCAGCTCGGTTTCGCTGGTGAAGAAAACGGTGTCTACCGTTTCCTGCCACCGATGCACCGTTTCCTCGACGTCTGCTTGTCGGTCCAGCAGGACCGCGACTTGGCGGCCAGCCTGCACAGCGTGCTGCCATTGCCGGCGCCGGTGCTGATCGATGACGACAGCGATGAAAAACTGTTGGAAACCGATGACCCGCTCGACTTGAGTGACTTCGCTGAAGATAGCGAAGAAGACGCCCTGGCCCGCGCCATTGCCGAAGAACAGGAGACCGACGCATGAGCAAGGAACGCTACGGCATTCGCCGCTTTGCCCTTTTGAACACCGCTGGTTATAGCCTCGGCTTGTTTCCGCTGGAAGAGCCGCTGTCGGTCTACGGCGCGAACAACCTCGGTAAATCCGCCTCGATCAACGCCTTGCAGTTCCCGATCCTGGCGCGCATGTCGGACATGAGTTTCGGCAAGTACAGCCTGGAACAATCCCGACGTTTCTACTTCGCTTCGGACACCAGTTACATCCTGGTGGAAGTCTCGCTGCCTCACGGTCCGCACGTGATCGGCGTGGTCGGTCGCGGCCCTGGCGGCGGTTTCGGTCACCAGTTCTTTGCCTACGCCGGCAAGCTCGACCTGGCCCATTACCAGAAGAACGACACCTGCCTGCGGCAGAAAGAGCTGTTCACCAACCTCGAGCGCGAAGGCCTGAAAGCCTACGAACTCAAGCCGGATGAACTGCGTCGTTTGCTGGTGGGCGGCCACACCTCGATCCCGCTGGACCTGACGCTGATCCCGCTGCGTTCCACTAGCGAACAGAGCCTGAAAACCTTCCGTGCCCTGTTCATCAACTTGCTGCACATGCGCGAAATCACCGCGGCCAAGCTCAAACAATTGTTCCTCGATGCGTTCGAACACAGCCTGCGTTCCGGCAGCGTGGATTACATCGCCGCGTGCGAAGAAGCGTTCCGCGATGTACGACGGATGGAGCAGGACTACAACTCGCTGGTCACGGCGGGTCCATTGGTTGAAGCGCTGGCCTCCGGGGTTGCCCAGCGCAACATTCTGCGCGGCAAACTCCACCGCATCTCGCCGCTGCTCGACTCCCTGCTCGGCACCTGGTCGGACTACGCCAGTGCCCGCAAGGAAGAGCTGACGATTCAGGCCGAGCATTACCGCAACGAGCAGGACGCCCTGCAAAACGATCAACGCGGCGGCACTCAGGAACTGATGCGCCTGGAACGGGAAATCAGCGGCATCCAGCGCTGGCTCGGCGAATTGTCGGTGCTCAAGCATCGCTTTGCGCTGGTCGATGACGTCAAGGTTCTGGAGCAACAACTGCTCGCGGCCAAGGATGCGCACGATGAACTGGCCGGTGCGCTGGCTCAGTCCCGGCAATTCAGCGCCGAAGACCTGGAGGAGCGCCAGCGGGATCTGGAAAAACGCCTGAAGTCGGTGAAGCAACAACTCGATCACGCCGACAACAACAGCTACGCCCGTCTGCGCGAGGAGTTCTCGCAACAGGATGTCGAGCGCCTGATGCGCCTGTTCAACAGCGCGTTGTTCAGCCTGCCGTTGGGCGAACACGGCATTACGCTGGACGAGGACGGTCAGTGGGTCAAATCCATGGAGCTGATTCTCGACGGCTTCAAGGGCGAGCGCTTCGAAGTGCCGGGCCTGTCCATCGACATCTCGCACATCGAGCCTCCAGCACTGCAAGCCCTGGCCGACCGTGCGGCATTGCGCGATCAGAAAGAGCGTCTGGAAAAAGAACTCAAGCAACTGAAAACTCAAGCTGCCGTGGCCGCCGACCGCGCGGCCAGCAAGACCCAGACCGAAGCGCTGTACCAACAAGTGCTGGACGCGCAGAAAGCCCTGGAAGATTTCCGTCGCGCACAAACCCTGAGCGCCGAGGAAGGCGACAAGCTTGAGCAATTGGCGCAAATGGAAGCCGCGCAAGACGAACTGAAGCGTTCCAGCGATGCCTTCACCGAACGCGTCCAGCAGCTGTCAGCCAAGCTGCAACTGGTCGGTCGGCAGATCGGCGACATGGAAGCCAAGCAACGCACCCTCGACGACGCCCTGCGCCGCCGTCAGCTGTTGCCCGCAGACCTGCCATTCGGCACGCCGTTCATGGACCCGATCGACGATTCCATGGATAACCTGTTGCCGCTGCTCAACGACTATCAGGACAGCTGGCAAGGTTTGCTGCGCAGCGACGGTCAGATCGAAGCGCTGTACGCCCAGGTTCGCCTCAAGGGCGTGGCCAAGTTCGACAGCGAAGACGATATGGAGCGTCGCCTGCAACTGTTGATCAACGCTTACGCGCACCGCACCGACGAAGCCCTGACGCTGGGCAAGGCCCGTCGTGCGGCGGTCACTGACATCGCCCGGACCCTGCGTAACATCCGTAGCGACTACGACAGCCTCGAGCATCAACTGGCGCTGTTCAACCGCGAGATCAACAAGCGCCAGGTCTCCAACCTGCAGAGCTTTCGCATCGTCCTCGCGCCGAACAAGGAAGCGCTCAAGCACATCGACCAGATCATCCACAGCGCCGGCCAATACGAAGAAGGCGAAACCCTCTCCGTTTTCGACTTGAGCCAAAGCGCCGATCAGGACAACAAGAACGAAGAAGCCAAGGAATACCTGGCGCGCCTGGTGGCGGCAAACCACAACCAGCTCGGCCTCAAGGACTTGTTCGAATTGGCGTTCGAAATCACCAAGGTCAACGGATCGCCGGTGATTCACACCGACATCGACGGCGCGGCGTCCAACGGCACCACCATGACCATCAAGGCGCTGACCAACATGTACTTGTTGCTGCACTTGATGGACCGCGATCAGGCCGGTCGCGTGCGCCTGCCGTACTACCTCGACGAAGCGGCGGATATCGATGAGAAGAACCAGGCAGCGCTGTTGGAAACCAGTCTCCAACTGGGCTTCGTACCGATCCTGGCGAGTGTGAAACCACAGGTTTGCGCCAGTGTCGCCATCGACCTGGAAGGTGGCAGCGGGCCGAACGGTATCTACATCGACGAGGCGGACTGGAAGTACATCCGTCGCCACGATGAAGTGAAGCCGACCGTTAACGTACAAGCTGACGAGCCTGAGTTGGACGCGGTTTGACGGGTTAATCGAAGCCGATAAAAAAAAGGCCGCGATCCAATGGATCGCGGCCTTTTTATTGCGGGTTCATTCTTGCGGCTTCAGTGAATTTGAGGGCCCTTTCGCGAGCAAGCCCGCTCCCACCATTAATCTGTGTCGTACACAAAATCTGTAAACGACGCTGACCACTGTGGGAGCGGGCTTGCCCGCGAAGGGGCCCTCACAGACACCCATTTAACCGCCTGCTACTTGCCGATCGAAATCTTCGGCGCCCAGGTCAGCCATTCATCCTCAAATTTGTCGAACAGCGGGAACGTCTGCTCCGCTCGCGCCGGGCTGCCCATGCGGTCCCCGTCCGGCGTGGCAAAAGCGATGCCGCCCTGAATCAGCGTCTCCAGCGATTCGGTACGCATCGTCGCGCCCTTGAACAAGCCGTAGTCAAAACCAAAACCACTGGAGTTCCAGAATCGAGTGCCGCTACGCACCAGCGGCGCGTACTTTGGTTCGATCAGGATGTGCACCAACACACGGTCCGCAGTCTGGCCCAGTTCATAGCCCGTCACCTTTCCTACGGTGATTTCGCGATACGTCACCGGCACACCGGTTTTCAGCGAACCACGGCGAGCCGCGCTCAACACCAGGCTCAAACCGGCTTCGGATTTGGCCGTTTCCGGTGGATTGGCGAGGGCCACGAAGTTCTTCTGTGGACCGAGGTTTTTCGCTGCCGGTTGCACTTCGATGTATTGCCCGGTGACCAGGGTTTCAAGGTTGGACGTCTTGATCAGACCCAGCTCAGGCTTGACCACCCAGAACTGACTGCCCACCCGTGCGATACGCTCCGGCACTTCGGTGATTCGCGCCGTCAGCAGCACCGATTGCAGATCGTCACTCAGGTCGACGTCTTCAATCTTGCCGACATCCAGTCCCTTGAATCGAATCGGCGTGCCGCTGCGCAAGCCATCGGCGCGATCAACCTTGATGGTGACTACCGCTCCTTTTTGCTGCGCGTCTTCATGGTTCGCGTGCAGGCGGAAACGGGGTATCCGTTTTTGCAGGGGCGCCTTGGCCTGCGGGGTTTCGAACGCAATGCCGCCGGCCATCAGGCTTTGCAATGATTCACTTTTGACCTGGATACCGCCGGTCAATCCACCCGTCAGCGTGACGCCACTGGCATTCCAGAACCGCGTCGAGGCGTTGACCAGATCTTCGTATTCCTTCTCGATGTGTACTCCGATCACCAACTGCTTTTTGGTGCGGGAGAACTGATAACTCTGTACCGAACCCACCTTGACCTGCTTGTAGAGAATCGGGCTGCCGACTTCCAGTGAACCGAGGTTCTCGGTGAACAACACCAGGTGCAGGCCCGGCGAACGCAGGTCCAGCGGCGGCGCCTTGGGCCGCGCCACGAACTCGCGCTGCGGCGCGGCGCCTTTGTCGCCAGGACGCACGGCGATGTAGTTACCTTTGACCAGGGCTTCCAGGCCGGTGATCCCGGCGAGGGAGATCGACGGTTTGACCACCCAGAACTGAGTCCCTTCGACCAGGTAATCCTCGGCCAATGGATCAAGGGTCAACTCAGCGCTGGCGCCGGACAGATCCGGATCAATCTTCAGCGCTTTCAGCGTGCCGACCTGGATGCCTTTGTACATCACTGGCGTACGACCGGCCTGCAGGCCCTCGAAATCGCTGAGTTTGACCTTGACCCGGATACCGGCAGCGGCAGCATCGAAATCTTCATAGAGACGGAATGGCAGGCTTGGATCGGTGGGCGGGCTGTCCTTGCGGTTCTCCGGCGTGGCAAACGCAATACCGCCAGCAACAATGCTAGCCAGGGACTCACTGCGCACTTTCACACCCGACAGATTGGCGTCGATGCTGATGCCGCTGGCGTTCCAGAAGCGTGTGTGTTTGCGCACCAGTTTGGCGTAGGTCGGCTCGATGAAGACTTTGAGTTCAACCGTGCTTTGGTCTTCGGACAGCAGGTAGCTTTTGATCTGGCCGACCCTGATCTGCTTGTAGAACACCGGGCTGCCGCGATTGAGCGACCCCAGACGATCAGCCTTGATGGTCAGGTGCAAACCTGGCTGGGCGTCCGACAGCGGCGGCTCTTCGGCCAGGGCCTTGAACTTGCGAGTCGGCTCACCTTCACCAGGACTGATCGCAACGTAGTTCCCCGAGACCAGCGTCTCCAGCCCGGTGATACCGGCCAGGGTAACGCTCGGCTTGACCAGCCAGAAACGGGTGCTGGTCCGCAGGTATTGCTCCACGTCCTTGTTCATCTCGACGGTAGCAATTACGCCTTTGGAGCTGCCTTCGTCGTCGAGCTTCAGGGTTTTCACCTTACCGACCGACATGCCTTTGTAGACGACTTCGGTCTTGTTGGCTTGAATGCCTTCACCGCTTTCGAAACGCACTTGAATCTCGATGCCCGTCTCGGTGTAGGCACGCCAGCCTAACCAGCCACCGATGATCAAGGCGATAAGGGGCAACACCCAGATTGCAGACCAGTTCGAGGCCGGTCGGGTTTTCGCTGTAGGCAAATCAGTCATGGTCGTCGTCCGACTCCGTGTTATCCCAAATCAGTCGGGGATCGAAAGTAACTGCGGCAAGCATCGTCAAAATCACCACACTGGCGAAAGCGATGGCGCCAAGATTGGCTTCGACGCTGGCAAGCCGTCCGAAATTCACAACTGCCACCAGGATGGCGATCACAAAGATATCGAGCATCGACCAGCGACCGATGAACTCAATGAAGCGGTACATCCAAATACGTTGTCGAGCCGAAAGTGGCTGGTGGCGCTGCACGGAAAACAGCAGCAGTGCGATGCCCACCAACTTGAACGTTGGTACCAGGATACTGGCGATAAAAACCACGGCGGCGATAGGAATCATGCCGTGCTGAACCAATTGGATAACACCGGACATGATGGTGCTGGGATCGCCCTGCCCCAGTGAACTGACGGTCATGATCGGTAGCACGTTGGCCGGGATGTAGAGAATCGCGGCGGTTACCAACAGCGCCCAGGTACGTTTCACACTGTTCGGGCGACGCGCGTGAACCAGTGCACCACAACGGGTACAGACCTGCTCGTCGGTATCGGCTTCCTGCTTGTTCAATTCATGGCATTCGGCACAAATCAGAATGCCTGCATCAATCGCCCGCATGGGCATCCTCTCCTGATAAAGCCTGCCAGATCTGATGAGGCGACATCACGACCTCCAAACCGACCTGGACCAACAACAAACCGATAAAGCACGCCAGGCCGAGGCCGACGGTAATGGCTGCCATATCTGCCAGTTTCACGATCGCCACCAGCACGCCCATAAGGTAGACCTCGAGCATCCCCCAATCGCGTAAGTGGTGATAAATGCGATAGAGCAGCAAGCCGTAACTGCGTCCGATATCAAAACGAATACTCAGCAGTACAACCAGTTGGCAGAGCAGCTTGAGCAGCGGAACTCCCATACTGCAGAGAAACACCACCACGGCTACGCCTTGCATGCCGGTATTGAACAGGCCAACAACACCACTCCAGACCGTGTCATGCGACGACTGCCCGAGTAGATGGAGCTGCATGATGGGTAAAAAGTTCGCCGGGATATACAACAACAGTGCGGCGATAACCAATGCGAGACTGCGCTGCACGACATTGTGCCTATGGGCGTAGAGCTCGTAACCACAGCGCGGGCACAGGGCTTTCTCGCCACGGGAGAGCTCGGGCTTGCGCATCAGCAAGTCACACTCATGGCACGCCACCAAGTTGTCCAGCGGTAATTCTGACAGCCCGGAGGCGTCAACCGGATCTGGCATAAAGGCTCTGGCTCCGAAAAAGTTGGATCTATTCTAGTGTCATGGATCAAAAATAACTGTGCAAATTTGTGCGGCACTGGGATCGTGCTTTTCCTGCAGGCAAAACAAAACCCCTACCTGCATACGCAGATAGGGGTTTCGGAATTTAATCTTGACGATGACCTACTCTCACATGGGGAAACCCCACACTACCATCGGCGATGCATCGTTTCACTGCTGAGTTCGGGATGGGATCAGGTGGTTCCAATGCTCTATGGTCGTCAAGAAATTCGGGAGCCAGGTCGTGGGCCTTTGCAGGTTCACGCTCCAGCGAATGGGTATGCGATAGTTTGTGTGTTTGTTTCTCGAACTTTCGGTTCGTTTCGTCTTCACACACCGCAATCTGGTGCCCTTTCAGGCCAACAAATTGCTTGGGTGTTATATGGTCAAGCCTCACGGGCAATTAGTATTGGTTAGCTCAACGCCTCACAGCGCTTACACACCCAACCTATCAACGTCGTAGTCTTCGACGGCCCTTCAGGGGACTCAAGGTCCCAGTGAGATCTCATCTTGAGGCTAGTTTCCCGCTTAGATGCTTTCAGCGGTTATCTATTCCGAACATAGCTACCCGGCAATGCCACTGGCGTGACAACCGGAACACCAGAGGTTCGTCCACTCCGGTCCTCTCGTACTAGGAGCAGCCCCTCTCAAATCTCAAACGTCCACGGCAGATAGGGACCGAACTGTCTCACGACGTTCTAAACCCAGCTCGCGTACCACTTTAAATGGCGAACAGCCATACCCTTGGGACCGGCTTCAGCCCCAGGATGTGATGAGCCGACATCGAGGTGCCAAACACCGCCGTCGATATGAACTCTTGGGCGGTATCAGCCTGTTATCCCCGGAGTACCTTTTATCCGTTGAGCGATGGCCCTTCCATACAGAACCACCGGATCACTAAGACCTACTTTCGTACCTGCTCGACGTGTCTGTCTCGCAGTCAAGCGCGCTTTTGCCTTTATACTCTACGACCGATTTCCGACCGGTCTGAGCGCACCTTCGTACTCCTCCGTTACTCTTTAGGAGGAGACCGCCCCAGTCAAACTACCCACCATACACTGTCCTCGATCCGGATAACGGACCTGAGTTAGAACCTCAAAGTTGCCAGGGTGGTATTTCAAGGTTGGCTCCACGCGAACTGGCGTCCACGCTTCAAAGCCTCCCACCTATCCTACACAAGCAAATTCAAAGTCCAGTGCAAAGCTATAGTAAAGGTTCACGGGGTCTTTCCGTCTAGCCGCGGATACACTGCATCTTCACAGCGATTTCAATTTCACTGAGTCTCGGGTGGAGACAGCGCCGCCATCGTTACGCCATTCGTGCAGGTCGGAACTTACCCGACAAGGAATTTCGCTACCTTAGGACCGTTATAGTTACGGCCGCCGTTTACCGGGGCTTCGATCAAGAGCTTCGCGTTAGCTAACCCCATCAATTAACCTTCCGGCACCGGGCAGGCGTCACACCCTATACGTCCACTTTCGTGTTTGCAGAGTGCTGTGTTTTTAATAAACAGTCGCAGCGGCCTGGTATCTTCGACCGGCATGAGCTTACGGAGCAAGTCCTTCACCCTCACCGGCGCACCTTCTCCCGAAGTTACGGTGCCATTTTGCCTAGTTCCTTCACCCGAGTTCTCTCAAGCGCCTTGGTATTCTCTACCCAACCACCTGTGTCGGTTTGGGGTACGGTTCCTGGTTACCTGAAGCTTAGAAGCTTTTCTTGGAAGCATGGCATCAACCACTTCGTGTTCTAAAAGAACACTCGTCATCAGCTCTCGGCCTTAGAATCCCGGATTTACCTAAGATTCCAGCCTACCACCTTAAACTTGGACAACCAACGCCAAGCTGGCCTAGCCTTCTCCGTCCCTCCATCGCAATAACCAGAAGTACAGGAATATTAACCTGTTTTCCATCGACTACGCTTTTCAGCCTCGCCTTAGGGACCGACTAACCCTGCGTCGATTAACGTTGCGCAGGAAACCTTGGTCTTTCGGCGTGGGTGTTTTTCACACCCATTGTCGTTACTCATGTCAGCATTCGCACTTCTGATACCTCCAGCAAGCTTCTCAACTCACCTTCACAGGCTTACAGAACGCTCCTCTACCGCATCACCTAAGTGATACCCGTAGCTTCGGTGTATGGTTTGAGCCCCGTTACATCTTCCGCGCAGGCCGACTCGACTAGTGAGCTATTACGCTTTCTTTAAAGGGTGGCTGCTTCTAAGCCAACCTCCTAGCTGTCTAAGCCTTCCCACATCGTTTCCCACTTAACCATAACTTTGGGACCTTAGCTGACGGTCTGGGTTGTTTCCCTTTTCACGACGGACGTTAGCACCCGCCGTGTGTCTCCCATGCTCGGCACTTGTAGGTATTCGGAGTTTGCATCGGTTTGGTAAGTCGGGATGACCCCCTAGCCGAAACAGTGCTCTACCCCCTACAGTGATACATGAGGCGCTACCTAAATAGCTTTCGAGGAGAACCAGCTATCTCCGAGCTTGATTAGCCTTTCACTCCGATCCACAGGTCATCCGCTAACTTTTCAACGGTAGTCGGTTCGGTCCTCCAGTTAGTGTTACCCAACCTTCAACCTGCCCATGGATAGATCGCCCGGTTTCGGGTCTATTCCCAGCGACTAGACGCCCTATTAAGACTCGCTTTCGCTACGCCTCCCCTATTCGGTTAAGCTCGCCACTGAAAATAAGTCGCTGACCCATTATACAAAAGGTACGCAGTCACCCAACAAAGTGGGCTCCCACTGCTTGTACGCATACGGTTTCAGGATCTATTTCACTCCCCTCTCCGGGGTTCTTTTCGCCTTTCCCTCACGGTACTAGTTCACTATCGGTCAGTCAGTAGTATTTAGCCTTGGAGGATGGTCCCCCCATATTCAGACAAAGTTTCTCGTGCTCCGTCCTACTCGATTTCATGACCAAGAGATTTTCGCGTACAGGGCTATCACCCACTATGGCCGCACTTTCCAGAGCGTTCCGCTAATCTCAAAGCCACTTAAGGGCTAGTCCCCGTTCGCTCGCCACTACTAAGGGAATCTCGGTTGATTTCTTTTCCTCAGGGTACTTAGATGTTTCAGTTCCCCTGGTTCGCTTCTTAAGCCTATGTATTCAGCTTAAGATACCTAACTTATGTTAGGTGGGTTCCCCCATTCAGACATCTCCGGATCAAAGTCTGTTTGCCGACTCCCCGAAGCTTTTCGCAGGCTACCACGTCTTTCATCGCCTCTGACTGCCAAGGCATCCACCGTATGCGCTTCTTCACTTGACCATATAACCCCAAGCAATCTGGTTATACTGTGAAGACGACATTCGCCGAAAATTCGCGATTAAACTCACAAATTTTACCTTAGCCTGATCCGTTACCAGTGAAAGTAACGTTCAGTCTATCTTTCTATCACATACCCAAATTTTTAAAGAACGATCTAATCAAAGACTAGAAATCAACATTTAACCTTCACTCGAAGGAAATGCTCATTTCTAAGCTCTACGTGTCAGAAGCAGTTAGTGGTGGAGCCAAACGGGATCGAACCGTTGACCTCCTGCGTGCAAGGCAGGCGCTCTCCCAGCTGAGCTATGGCCCCGTATTTCTACAGGCGTTTCCCACACAAAATTGGTGGGTCTGGGCAGATTCGAACTGCCGACCTCACCCTTATCAGGGGTGCGCTCTAACCAACTGAGCTACAGACCCAATTTCGGGCTGCTTCTTATCGTCTTCTTCAATGAATCAAGCAATTCGTGTGGGAACTTATGGAGCAGCTGATGTCGTCGATTAAGGAGGTGATCCAGCCGCAGGTTCCCCTACGGCTACCTTGTTACGACTTCACCCCAGTCATGAATCACACCGTGGTAACCGTCCCCCCGAAGGTTAGACTAGCTACTTCTGGTGCAACCCACTCCCATGGTGTGACGGGCGGTGTGTACAAGGCCCGGGAACGTATTCACCGCGACATTCTGATTCGCGATTACTAGCGATTCCGACTTCACGCAGTCGAGTTGCAGACTGCGATCCGGACTACGATCGGTTTTGTGGGATTAGCTCCACCTCGCGGCTTGGCAACCCTCTGTACCGACCATTGTAGCACGTGTGTAGCCCAGGCCGTAAGGGCCATGATGACTTGACGTCATCCCCACCTTCCTCCGGTTTGTCACCGGCAGTCTCCTTAGAGTGCCCACCATTACGTGCTGGTAACTAAGGACAAGGGTTGCGCTCGTTACGGGACTTAACCCAACATCTCACGACACGAGCTGACGACAGCCATGCAGCACCTGTCTCAATGTTCCCGAAGGCACCAATCCATCTCTGGAAAGTTCATTGGATGTCAAGGCCTGGTAAGGTTCTTCGCGTTGCTTCGAATTAAACCACATGCTCCACCGCTTGTGCGGGCCCCCGTCAATTCATTTGAGTTTTAACCTTGCGGCCGTACTCCCCAGGCGGTCAACTTAATGCGTTAGCTGCGCCACTAAGAGCTCAAGGCTCCCAACGGCTAGTTGACATCGTTTACGGCGTGGACTACCAGGGTATCTAATCCTGTTTGCTCCCCACGCTTTCGCACCTCAGTGTCAGTATCAGTCCAGGTGGTCGCCTTCGCCACTGGTGTTCCTTCCTATATCTACGCATTTCACCGCTACACAGGAAATTCCACCACCCTCTACCATACTCTAGCTCGACAGTTTTGAATGCAGTTCCCAGGTTGAGCCCGGGGATTTCACATCCAACTTAACGAACCACCTACGCGCGCTTTACGCCCAGTAATTCCGATTAACGCTTGCACCCTCTGTATTACCGCGGCTGCTGGCACAGAGTTAGCCGGTGCTTATTCTGTCGGTAACGTCAAAACAGATACGTATTAGGTAACTGCCCTTCCTCCCAACTTAAAGTGCTTTACAATCCGAAGACCTTCTTCACACACGCGGCATGGCTGGATCAGGCTTTCGCCCATTGTCCAATATTCCCCACTGCTGCCTCCCGTAGGAGTCTGGACCGTGTCTCAGTTCCAGTGTGACTGATCATCCTCTCAGACCAGTTACGGATCGTCGCCTTGGTGAGCCATTACCTCACCAACTAGCTAATCCGACCTAGGCTCATCTGATAGCGCAAGGCCCGAAGGTCCCCTGCTTTCTCCCGTAGGACGTATGCGGTATTAGCGTCCGTTTCCGAGCGTTATCCCCCACTACCAGGCAGATTCCTAGGCATTACTCACCCGTCCGCCGCTCGCCACCAGGTACAAGTACCCGTGCTGCCGCTCGACTTGCATGTGTTAGGCCTGCCGCCAGCGTTCAATCTGAGCCATGATCAAACTCTTCAGTTCAAACATCTTTGGGTTTTTAAGAAAACCTAAACTTGGCTCAGCAATCGTTGGTTACATCTTTGATTTCTCGCGGAGTAACTTGTGATGCTGATAATCTTGTTGACTATCAGTCTGACTCCACAAGCACCCACACGAATTGCTTGATTCAGTTGTTAAAGAGCGGTTGGTTAAGATCTTTCGTCTCAACCGAGGCGCGCATTCTACAGCAGCCTCTGTTGCTGTCAAGCGGTTATTTTCCGAAGTTTTCAAAGTTTCCTCTGCAACTTCAACCACTTGCGCTTTCGATCTCTCGTTAGCGGGAGGCGAATTCTACAGCGTTACTCGCTGCTGTCAACACCTCTTTTTCACCGCTGTCGACCGAGAAGATCGAACCGTCAAAAGAGCCACACAACCCTGCTCTTTCAACTCCTTCCAGGCTTCGATGACCTGAAGCAACTCGCTGTCGAAAACTGCGTAACTCTTTGTTTACCAAGGAGTTTTCCGTTTCGACTGCGCCGGAAGTGGGGCGAATTATAGACGCCCAGAATCTGCCGTCAACCGTTAATTACACCTTTCTTGCAGAAGGCCTCTTTTTCGTTATCAAACGGGGGATTCGACGGGTTACAGGCGGCAATCGCAGCACTAATAGCAACGCACCTATAGAGGCATAGACAGCCCACTCCTTTAAATCGGCGCGAACGATCCACAACATATGAAGCAGTCCAAGCCCGAGAACCACATAGGCGAGCCGATGCAACTTCTTCCAGCGAGAGCCCAACCGCCGCTGACTATATCGATTTGAAGTCACCGCCAGCGCCAACAGACACAGGAACCCCAGTGCTCCGACAATAATGTATGGCCGCTTACGCAACTCAACACCGAACTGCGACCAATCAAAGCCAAGAATGAACGCCGTATAGCCACTCATGTGCAGAACCACATAAGCAAAACACCACAAACCCAGTTGTCGCCGGACCGCAACCCACCCCGCCCAACCGGTAAGCCTCTGCAGAGGCGTCATGCTTAACGTAATGAGCAGCAGAACAAGCGTCCCCAACCCCAGCCGGTCAACCAGCACCTTGCCCGGATCAGGTCCCAGCACATCCTCCCAAGCCTGATACAACCAAAGCAAAGGCCAGACCGCCGCAGCGATAAAGACACCAATACGCCAGAATGGATATCGCATCAGTAGTTCTTCCGCAGATCGAGCCCTTCATATAAAGAAGCGACTTCGTCCGAATAGCCGTTGAACATTTGTGTGTCACGCACATTGGGCTTGAACAGACCACTCGGCAAACGCCGCTCGCGGGCCTGAGTCCAGCGCGGGTGATCGACCGTCGGATTCACGTTCGCATAGAAGCCATACTCATCCGCGGCAATGCTCTGCCAGGTAGTTTTCGGCTGCTCGCTGACCAAACTGATCCGCACGATGGATTTGATGCTCTTGAAGCCGTATTTCCAAGGCACCACCAGACGCAGAGGCGCGCCGTTCTGATTGGGCAATTCACGCCCATACATGCCCACAGCAAGAATCGCCAATGGATTCATCGCTTCATCCAGACGCAACCCTTCTACATACGGCCAGTCGATCAAGGCAAAACCGGAACGCTGCCCTGGCATGGTCTTGGGATCCTGCAGGGTTTCGAAGCGAATGAATTTGGCTTTGGAAGTCGGCTCGACCTGCTTGAACAACGCAGAAATGGGAAAGCCGATCCATGGAATGACCATCGACCAGGCTTCCACACAGCGCAGACGGTAGATGCGCTCTTCCAACTGATACGGCTTCATGAAGTCTTCCAGCGCATATCGCCCAGGCTTACCCACCTCCCCGTCCACGACCACATTCCACGGTTCGGTTTTCAGCGCACCAGCGTTGGCGGCCGGATCACCTTTATCGGTGCCAAACTCATAGAAGTTGTTGTAATGGGTCGCATCTTTAAATGGTGTGATCGCTTCATCCCTGACGTTGACCGCACCCCACTTTGTAGAAGGTAGCTTTTCGGCAAACCAGGATGGCGCCTTGCCAGGCTCGACATCGGCATAGCGCGAAGCATCGTCGGCAGAAGCCCAGCGCGGCAAACTGCTCAAGGCCAAACCGGTAACCGCGGCACCGAGCACATTGCGTCGAGAAAGATAGATGGATTCAGGCGTGACGTCCGACTCACGGCAGTCGGACGCTTTGGACACTTTGATCAGCATGGCAACTCCGCAGCATTGGAGGACAGATGCACCAATAGACTGCGGAGTATGAGGGAAATTACGTCACTCGGCGCTCTTGTGCCGACGAAGACGCAGCAGATACTGCACCGGGCCAGACGCCGCATAAGCGAGGAAAACCAGCAGCAAGATGCGCGGTGGATCACTGAATACCACGGCAAACACCAACACCACAGCGAGAATCGCCACGAAAGGTACGCGCCCTTTCAAGTCCAGCTCCTTGAAGCTGTTGTACTTGATGTTACTGACCATCAGCATGCCGGCGGCCGCAACCATCAACGCAACCAGGAAGGACATCTTGGAACCCTGGATGCCGTAATCGCTGAACGCCCAGACAATACCCGCGACCACACCTGCGGCAGCAGGGCTGGCCAGACCGATGAAATAGCGCTTGTCCGCGGTGCCGACCTGAGTGTTGAAGCGCGCCAGACGCAGCGCCGCTCCCGCCACATAAATGAAGGCAACCATCCAGCCGACCTTGCCCATGTCGCCCAAGGCCCAGCCAAACGCCAATAGCGCCGGCGCAACACCGAAGGCGACCATGTCCGACAGTGAGTCGTATTCGGCACCGAAGGCGCTCTGGGTATTGGTCATCCGGGCAACGCGACCATCGAGGCCGTCGAGCACCATGGCGACGAAAATAGCGATCGCGGCAAACGCAAAATACTTGCTCGCTCCGATCGAATCGCCGGCGCTCAATGCACTCTGGGCGCTCATCGAACTGATGATGGAATAAAACCCTGCGAACAGGTTCGCAGTGGTGAACAGATTCGGCAGAAGATAGATACCACGATGCCGGACTTTACGACCTTCAGCGTCATGCCCCTCCTCGATGTGTTCATCGATGGGCAGCAGGCTTTCGGCGTCAGAAGCCTGGTTTGGCTCTTCGGGACGTTCGCTCATGGACATTACCTTGCAACGGGGTGGAAAGTTTCGACAGGTGCCTGGGACGACGGTTCGACCGCAAACGATGCAGCTTTATACCAGAACCGGCCTCCCAAACGAAAAAACGCGGCCTAGGCCGCGTTTTTCGTACAAGTGCGCGACTTAGTTTTTAGCTTTGTCGACGATCTTGTTGGCACCGATCCACGGCATCATGGAGCGCAGTTGCTCGCCGATGATCTCGATACCGTGAGCGGCGTTGTTACGACGCTTGGCGGTCATCGAAGGATAGCCGGTAGCGCCTTCGCTGATGAACATCTTGGCGTATTCGCCGTCCTGAATACGTTTCAGGGCGTTGCGCATGGCCTGACGGGACTCGGCGTTGATAACTTCCGGACCTGTCACGTACTCACCGTACTCAGCGTTGTTGGAGATCGAGTAGTTCATGTTGGCGATACCGCCTTCGTACATGAGGTCAACGATCAGTTTCAGTTCGTGCAGGCACTCGAAGTAGGCCATTTCCGGCGCGTAGCCAGCTTCAACCAGGGTTTCGAAACCGGCTTTGACCAGTTCAACGGTACCGCCGCACAGAACGGCTTGCTCGCCGAACAGGTCGGTTTCGGTCTCGTCCTTGAAGGTGGTTTCGATGATGCCGGTACGACCGCCACCAACGCCAGCGGCGTAGGACAGTGCAACGTTTTTGGCGTTGCCCGAAGCATCTTGGTAGATAGCGATCAGGTCAGGGATACCGCCGCCTTTGACGAACTCGGAGCGCACGGTGTGGCCCGGTGCTTTCGGCGCGATCATGATCACGTCGAGGTCAGCGCGCGGAACAACCTGGTTGTAGTGGATCGCGAAGCCGTGGGAGAAGGCCAGGGTGGCGCCCTTCTTGATGTTCGGCTCGATTTCGTTTTTGTACAGGGCAGACTGGAACTCGTCCGGGGTCAGGATCATGACCAGGTCGGCAGCGGCTACAGCGGAAGCAACGTCGGTCACTTTCAGGCCGTGAGCTTCGGCTTTGGCAACAGTCGCCGAACCTTTACGCAGGCCAACGGTAACGTCAACGCCGGAGTCTTTCAGGTTGCACGCTTGAGCGTGGCCCTGGGAACCGTAACCGATGATGGCAACTTTCTTGCCCTGGATGATCGACAGGTCGCAGTCTTTTTCGTAATAAACTTTCATGAAATTCCCCTATATATCCAGGCCGTTCAGGCCATTCGCTAATTTGGTTTAGATGCTGAGTACTTTGTCGCCGCGAGCAATGCCGGTCACGCCGCTACGGACGGTTTCCAGAATCGAGGCGGTGCCAATGGACTGAATGAAGCTGTCGAGCTTGTCGCTGGTACCGGTCAGTTGAACGGTATACACGCTTGCGCTGACATCGACGATCTGCCCACGGTAAATATCGGTAGTGCGCTTGATCTCGGCGCGCTGGGCGCCGGTAGCCTTGACCTTGACCAGCATCAGTTCGCGCTCGATGTGAGCACTCTCCGACAGGTCGACCAATTTGACCACTTCGATCAGCTTGTTCAGGTTCTTGGTGATCTGCTCGATGACTTCATCGTGACCAACCGTGGTCAGCGTCAGACGCGACAGGGTCGGGTCTTCCGTTGGCGCCACGGTCAGGCTTTCGATGTTGTAGTTGCGCTGCGAGAACAGGCCGACTACACGAGACAGAGCGCCCGGTTCGTTTTCCAGAAGCAAGGAAATAATGTGCCGCATGATTAAGTACGCTCCGTCTTGCTCAGCCACATATCGCGCATGGAGCCGTCTTTGATCTGCATCGGATAGACGTGCTCGCTGGTATCAACCGAAATGTCGATCACTACCAGGCGATCTTTCATGGCGAACGCCTCTTCCATCTTCGACTTCAAATCCTTCGAGTCGGTGATGCGCACGCCGACGTGACCGTAGGCTTCTGCCAGTTTGACGAAGTCAGGCAGCGATTCCATGTAGGAGTGCGAGTGACGGCTGCCGTAACTCATGTCCTGCCACTGGCGAACCATACCCAGCACGCCGTTGTTCAGGATGACGATTTTTACCGGCAAACCGTATTGCAGGCAGGTCGACAGTTCCTGAATGTTCATCTGGATGCTGCCCTCGCCCGTTACGCAGGCGACGTCATCATCCGGAAAGCTCAGCTTGATACCCATGGCCGCCGGGAAACCGAAGCCCATGGTGCCCAGGCCACCGGAGTTGATCCAGCGGTTCGGCTTGTTGAACTTGTAGTACTGCGCGGCGAACATCTGGTGCTGGCCCACGTCGGAGGTCACAAAGGCATCGCCCTTGGTCACTTCGCACAGGGTTTCGATCACGGTCTGCGGCTTGATGATGCTGCCGTCGCCCTTGTCATAAGGGAACAGGCCGCGGTCACCGCGCCACTCATCAACTTGCTTCCACCAACTGGCAACAGACTCTTTGTTCGGGGTCTCGCCGATTTCCTTGAGGATCGCGACCATTTCGGTCAGGACGCTCTCGACCGGGCCAACGATCGGCACGTCTGCCTTGATGGTCTTGGAGATCGAAGCCGGGTCGATGTCGATGTGAATGATCTTGGCATTCGGGCAGAACTTGGCCGGGCCGTTGATCACGCGGTCGTCGAAACGAGCGCCGACAGCGAGGATCACATCGGCATGGTGCATGGCCAGGTTGGCGGTGTAGCTGCCGTGCATACCGAGCATGCCGATGAACTGACGGTCGGTGCCAGGGTAGGCACCCAACCCCATCAGGGTATTGGTCACGGGCAGGTTGAGCATTTTCGCCAGTTCGGTCAGCGGCGCGGAGCCACCACCGAGAATCACACCGCCGCCTGCATAAAGCACAGGACGCTTGGCCGCCAGGAGCATTTCTGCCGCCTTGCGGATTTGCCCGGAGTGACCGCGAACAGCCGGGCTGTAGGAGCGCAGCTTGGCTTTTTTCGGGAAGATGTATTCGAACTTCTCGGCCGGGTTGGTCATGTCTTTCGGAATATCGACAACGACCGGACCAGGACGACCGGATTGCGCTAGGTAGAAGGCTTTCTTCATGACTTCCGGGATTTCCGACGCGTGCTTGATCATGAAGCTGTGCTTCACGATCGGCCGGGAGATACCGATCATGTCGGTTTCCTGGAACGCATCGGTACCTACCATGGTGCTAGGCACCTGGCCGGAAATGATCACCATCGGAATGGAGTCCATGTAGGCCGTGGCAATACCGGTGATGGCGTTGGTTGCGCCCGGACCGGAGGTCACCAGTACCACACCGGCTTTACCGGTAGCACGGGCATAGCCGTCAGCCATATGGGTCGCAGCCTGCTCGTGACGAACCAGGATGTGGGTCACTTCCGGCTCTTTGAACAGGGCATCGTAGACATGAAGAAGAGCACCACCCGGGTACCCGTAGATATATTTGACGCCTTCGTCACGCAAAAAGCGGACGAGCATCTCACCGCCAGATAAAAGCTCCACGTTGCTCACCTCTAAAACGCCAGAATACCGCCCACATAAAAGGGGACGGGTCTTAATAGGTTTACTTCTCAGCAGAGCATGAGCGACGGTGGTCGCCGACTACGTCAGCACTGACTGAGCAAGTATTGGGATCGTCCCAAGTGTTGCGGGCCTTTCCCACCCAGCGCGAGGTAACGCGTTGCGGGTGTAACAGGTCGGCGCGGATGTGCGCCTCATGATCTGCTGAGTGGGTCTGCTTCTGGCAGTCCCTCTACAGCGGACTTTGGATTCTTCTGTTTCGTCCTCCGCAAGTCAAGTCGTCAATGTGCTTTATTCGAACTAAGCACATGAGAACGCAAGAAAAAACCTGTAAACCGCAAGTGTGTTAGCTTCAATTGCGCAACTTATGACAAGGAAATGGCATGCGTACGCTCTTCTTTACCGCCAGCCTGCTGATCACCCTGAGCCCTGTGTGCATGGCGGCGCAGATCTACAAGTGGGTCGATGCCCAGGGCGTGACCCATTTCGATGCCCAGCCGCCTCAGGGTCAGCAGGCCACCACCGTGGTGACGCCCTCTCCGTCCGTCGGCAAACCAGCCACGCCGGCGCGCAGCAGTGCCATTGGCGATCAACAGGCCATCGACAAAACAGTGAAAAAGCAGGTCGCCGAGCAACAGGCTGAGCTGAAGGTGTTCTGCGATCAGGCTCGAACGAACCTGGCTCAACTGCAAAACAATCCGCGACTACGGGAAGATGTCGACGGTGAGATGCGTCGCCTGACAGACCAGCAACGTCAGGAACGCACCACCGAAGCACAGAAACAGATTGCGGAAAACTGCCAGTAGACACTGGCAGTTTACGACTCAGCGAGAGGCGGTGATCAGCAGGTCGAACTCTTTGAGCAAAACCTGCAATTGTCGATCCTTGCCCTGGACATTCCGTGCGGCGAAGACCATTTCGGCCATCTCCTGAATTCCCGACGCATTTGGCAAGGGCAGATCCTGCTCCAATATCGTTTTCATGCGCGGCAGGAAGATCCATTGCAGCCACTGCTCGAAATCCAGTGTATCGACCGAGAATGGCTCGACACTGGAAAGTGCTTCAGCGGAGGGAGAGACGTCATCCCACCACCCCTGAACACGCAGTTCCCGCTCGATCAGCAGCAACTGCTCGGCAATCTTCGGAAATCGCGCATCCATCACAGCGTAACCTTGGCCTTCTGACGGGCCAGAGCAGCGCCAGCGGAATCGCCCTGCTTCTCACGCGCCTGGGCAATCAATTCCCACAGGCTTGCCTGAAGCGCCGGACGACCATTGGCGAACGTCAGACCACGACGAGCGAATTGCTCGGCTTGTGCTGCATCGCCTTGAGCCATGCGCACCTGAGCCAGACGATAAAGAACTTGTGGCTCACGCGGCGCGACGCGCTGGGCACGCTCGAGACTGGAGGATGCACCATTGAGATCGCCGCTGGCCTGCTGCTGCTGAGCAGTGGTCAGCAGCGCCAGTACCGGACCGTCCAGTTGTTCGTCGGCAGACAGTCCACCGGAGCTGGCGGGAGGAATCCCACTCGGCGTCGATGGCATGCTGTAGCTACCCTGATTGACCGGCGCCGACTGAACCGGCGAGGTGTCGATCGGCCCCGGGGTAATCGGACCTGGAGTAATCGGCGAAGTGCTGATCGGGGCCGACGACACTGCGCCCGCACCTGGCACCATCACTACGACGCCGGTATCGCCTTGCGGAATCGCCTGAGTCTGGCCCTGCGCAGGACGCTGTACCGTCGTCTGACGGTACCCGCCATTCGCCTGAACCCGCTCACTGTTGGAGACGGCGCTGCCGGAATCCACAACCGGAATCGACCCTCGCTGCACGGAAGAGCAACCGCTGAGCAAAGCCACGGCGGTAACCGCTGGAATCAACCACTTGTTCACTTGAAACCCTCTTTGCTTAATTCATCCAGCCTTTGACCCAATCCATCACCGTTTCGCCGGAAACAGGGCTGTCGCCACCGCACGCGGCACCGGGAGGCGGTTCGCTGCCGCGAATATACGGCATCTGCACGGCGCCTGGGCAGTTGACATCAGAGCCTTGCCCGGTGCGCGAGTCGACCCACGCCTGAACAATGTTATCCGGCTGCGGCATGTCCAGCGGCAACGGGTCGGCCTTGCGCATGAAACTGGTCCAGACCTGCAACGCACCAGTGGCACCGGTGAACGGTGTCTTGCCGTTGTCATCGCGTCCCAGCCAGACCACCGCCAGCAAGTCCTGACTGAAACCGGCGAACCAGCTATCCCGCGAATCGTTACTGGTACCGGTCTTGCCGGCCAGCGTCAGGGTCTTGGGCAACACGTTATAAACCGAACTGCCGGTGCCTTCACGCATGACTCGCTGCATGGCGCTCTGGATCAGGTAAATGGACGCCGGATCGAAACGCTGCTGAATCTGGAACGGATAACGCTTGAGCGGCTCGCCGTCGCCAGTCAGAACGCTGCGGATCCCGCGCATCGGTGTATTGAAACCACCGTTGGCCAGGGTCTGGTACATGGTCGCCACTTCGATCGGGGTCAAACCGCCGGCACCCAGCAACATCGACGGGAACGCCGGGAACTCGCGACTCACGCCCAGGCGCGCCAGTGTCTTCAGAACATTCGGAACGCCCACCGCCAACCCGAGACGCGCGGTCGACAGGTTGTAGGAATGTGCCAGCCCCTGATATAGGAAAACCGTGCCGTGGGAGCGGCGATCGTAGTTCTGCGGTTTCCAGACCTGACCGTCCGCGCCTTTGACCGAGAAGGAGTCGTCTGACAGCCAACTGGTCAAGGTGTACTGGCTCGGCTTCTCCAGAGCGGTCAGATAAACCGCCGGTTTGATCAACGAACCGATCGGACGTACCGCATCCAGTGCGCGGTTGAAGCCGGCAAAACTCGCCTGACGACTGCCGATCATGGCCTGGACTTCACCGGTTTCCGGGTTGGTCACGACCATGGCTGCTTCGACTTCATCGGAGCCCTTGCGCCCGGCCAGGCGTTTAAAGGTGTCGTTGACCGACGCTTCCGCTTTCATCTGCAGGATCGGGTCGAAGCTGGTGAAGATCCGCAGACCTTCCTCGGTCAAATCTTCGTCGCGATAATCTTCACGCAGTTGACGTTTAACCAGGTCGAGGAAGCCAGGGAACGAGCTGTCCGCCAGCTTGCCGCGAGTGGTCACACCCAGTGGCATTTTTTTCGCGGCAGCGACCTGCTCGGCGGTGGCAACACCTTGCTGCTCAAGTACATCGAGCACGAGATTGCGCCGCTCAAGCGCCCGCTCAGGGTTGCGACGCGGGTTGTAATAGGACGGCCCCTTCACCATGCCCACCAGCATTGCGACTTGATGAAGTTTCAGTTCGGACAACGGCTGCCCGAAGAAAAACTGGCTTGCCAAGCCGAAGCCGTGCACCGCGCGCTGGCCATCCTGACCGACAAACACTTCATTGAGGTACGCCTCAAGAATTTCTCGTTTGTCGTAATGCAGCTCAAGCAACATCGCCATCATGGCTTCGGTGAGTTTACGGCTCAAGCTGCGTTCGCTGGTCAAGTAGAAATTCTTGACCAACTGTTGGGTCAGCGTACTGCCGCCCTGGGTCATCCTGCCGCCAGAGGTATTGACGTAGACGGCGCGGGCAATCGACTTGGGCGATACGCCCCAGTGGCTATAGAAATCCCGGTCCTCCACGGCAACCAGCGTTTCCAGCAGATACGGCGGGACCTGATCGATCTTGATCAGAATGCGATCTTCGAGGTTTTTCGGGTAAATCCCGCCGATCAGCAACGGCTCAAGACGCACCACAGACAGCTTCGAACCGTTCGTCGCCGACAGTTCGGCCACGTAGTCGCCGGAGAACCGCACGCGCACAGGCTGAGGTTTCTCCAGGCCCTCATAGAACTGGAATCCACGGGTGTTCAAGTCGACGGTATTGCCGCTGACCGCTGCCGCGCCGGGTCCATTGCTCACGGCTTCTCGTCGGTAGCCCAAGGCATCGAGCTCGGTGAGGAAGTCTTCCTTGCTTAACTTCTGGCCGGTAAACAGCTCAAGCGGGCGCGCATACACCTTGGCCGGTATGGTCCAGCGCTTGCCGGAGAACTTCTCCTGGACCACAGCGTCGAGGTAAACCGCGAATCCGGCGAGCACCACGAGGCCGACCAGACTGAGTTTAAGGGCCCAGCCCAGCCAGGGGCTCAGGCCCTTGGAAGGTGGTTTTTTTGGGGTACGGGGGGATCGAGTACGAGTCATGGCGGCGGATTATACGCACTTTATTCATACTCAACAGGAGCCCTCCGAGGTTTGCGTCAGGCGGACTTGCGGCCATAATGGCGGCCTTGAAATTTTCCCAGACTCTGAAGGATCGCCTGTGAGCCAGTCCCTGATCGCTGCCCTGCAAAACCCGGCCCTCTACCCGCATCCCGTAGACGGGTTCCAGGTCATCGAGACCCATATCTCCTGGGTCATCCTCACGGGTCCCTTCGCTTATAAATTGAAGAAACCGGTGAACTTCGGCTTCCTCGACTTCACCAGCCTCGACGCTCGCGAGCATTTCTGCGCTGAAGAGCTGCGTCTGAACCAGCGTCTGACCAACGATTTGTATCTGGAAGTGTTGCCGATCACTGGCAGCGCCGAAGCACCGCAACTGGGCGGCGATGGTCCAGTGGTCGATTTCGCGCTGAAAATGCGCCAATTCCCACAGAGCCAGTTGCTCAGCACACTGCAGGCCAACGGCGAATTGACCACCGCGCACATCGACGAGATGGCCGCGCAGATCGCGCAATTCCATCTCACTGCGCCGAAAGTGCCCGCCGAACATGAAGCCGGCACCCCGGACAGCGTCATGGCGCCAGTGCGGCAGAATTTCGAACAGATCCGCCCGTTCCTCAATGACAAGGCCGACCTGCTGCAACTCGATGCGCTGCAAGCCTGGGCCGAAAGCAGCTTCGAACGCCTCAAGCCGCTGTTCGCCCAGCGCAAGGCCGAAGGTTTCATCCGCGAATGCCACGGTGACATTCACCTGGGCAACGCCACCGTGATCGACGGCAAGGTCGTGATCTTCGACTGCATCGAGTTCAACGAACCGTTCCGCTTCACCGACGTTTACGCCGATACCGGTTTCCTGGCGATGGACCTGGAAGACCGTGGCCTCAAGAGCCTGGCGCGTCGTTTCATCAGCCAGTACCTGGAACTGACCGGCGATTACCAGGGCCTGGAGCTGCTGAACTTCTATAAAGCCTACCGCGCACTGGTACGCGCCAAGGTCAGCCTGTTCAGCATGCCGGCCGAGGCCGACCCGGTGCAGCGCGCCACTACCCTGCGCCAGTACCGCAACTACGCCAATCTGGCGGAAAGCTACAGCACGATTCCTTCGCGGTTCCTGGCCATCACCCACGGTGTTTCCGCCGTCGGCAAGAGCCACGTGGCCATGCGTCTGGTGGAAGCATTGGGTGCCATTCGCCTGCGCTCCGATGTAGAACGCAAACGTCTGTTCGGCGAGCAAACCGTAGCGAATGACCCGCAAGCAGGCATCTATAGTGCCGACGCCAGCGCCGCGACTTACACCCGCCTACATGAAATTGCCGCCATCATCCTGCATGCCGGCTTCCCGGTGGTGATCGATGCGACTTATCTCAAGCGCGGCCAGCGCGACGGCGCGGCGAAAATCGCCGAAGCCACCGGTGCACCGTTCCTGATCCTTGATTGCAATGCGCCGCAAGCGGTGATCGAGAGCTGGCTGGCCCTGCGTCAGGCAGACAAAAAGGATCCGTCCGACGCTACCCTGATCATAATTGAAGCGCAGCACGCCAGTCGTGAAGCGCTAACGCCAGAAGAAATCCTCTGCAGCAAACGCGTCCAGACTAATGAAAGCGGGACGCTCGACACGGTTGTTGCGCAGATTCGCCAACGCCTGCCAGGACTGTAAAAAGTATTTCAACCGTGAAGCCTTCGCCGGCTTCACGGCTGTCAAATAGTGGCACTATACTGGCGTCATAAAACCAACAGGTGATCTGACATGAGCCAGCCGAAACTTCTCGACACCCCGCTTTATGCCTTGCTGCACAAAGACGACATCGCAGGCTTCAACAACGAGCGCCCCAAAGACGGACCTATCGACATGGTCGGTGGTGATTTCCGAGGCCTGGACCTGCGCGAACTGAACGCCGACGGCGTCGACTTCAGCAACGCCTATTTCCGCTCTGCCGACTTGCGTGGCATCGACTTCAGCAACGCCTCTCTGGAAGGCGCGAGTCTCGCCCACGCGCAGATCTCCGGTGCCTATTTTCCGCCAGAGCTGAGTGCCGACGAGATACTGATGTCGATGAATTTCGGTACACGCCTGCGTTATCGCACCCGCTAAAAACGACCTTTAGCTGACAAGTCCGGCGCCCCCGCTTTGCGCTGGACTCTGGGCATAATTGCCTGAAAAACCTGACTCCTCCGCCCTTTCTTCCTACCGCATTCGCGAACTTTCACGCAGCTTCAAGACCTTGCCTCTTAGAAGCATTTGCGTCGAAACCGACCAAACAATCACGCTTTTCCTACTGATGGCTACACTCCTCAGAGGCTCGCCCACGCACCGTTCGGCTGTCGCAAGGAGGCTTGATGAATGATGAACTGCAACACCTGAAGAATCTTGGCAAGACGTCGGCACAGTGGCTGCATGCCGTAGGCATTCACAGCGCCTCGGACTTGCGTCGCCTGGGGGCGGTGGATGCTTATCGGGCCGTGCGCACGCGCGGGTTTCGGGCCTCCAAGGTGTTGTTGTATGCGATCGAAGGCGCCCTGATGGACGTGCACTGGAACGACATTCCTGCCGAGCGCAAGGAAGCCTTGAACAAACAGCTGGACGCTATTTCTTCCCGCCACAAGAATTGAATGGGTGCAGCCGTCACAGCGAATCAAGCAGAATCACGTCGTTGAACCCAGTCAAAAGCACAGGCTATAACCCAATGATCACGGGGATTTTCCAGAGATTGGACGGCTGGATTTAAATAAATGAAGAATCAGCGGTTGACATGGTAATGAGAATCGCTATGATTATCACAACTGGTCGCGAGACTGGTCGATATTTGAAAAGCCCTTGGTTCGGACTCTCAGATATCTCCTCATCAGGCTAATCACGGTTATTTGACCCGGCTCTTGCCGGGTCTTTTTTTGCCTGTGGAAAAGTCGCGCGATCTACCTGACTGGTTACTTGCCGAACTGCTTGCGCATCTGTTCGCAATAATCCGGCGCGGGGGTGGCAGGCGTGTACCAGGCGTAATCGGCCATGGCCGACGTCACGTCACTGCCCTGCTGTGCCAGCATCAACACCGTCGGCACCTCGGGTTCGCGCAGATCAAACACATGGATCGGCACACCGACATCCTTTCGTGCATGGTAGGCACCGGCAAACAGCAATGAAGGAGTGGGTGCAGCCAGCAGGCGCTCCGCCATACGACGGTCACGTTGCTGCTGGACCGCAAGCATTGCCGGCATTTGCGATTTGGGCAGCAGCCCACAATGAGAGTCGCTGATTTGCGCCAGCAATTCATCCTTCACCGGCGTGGCATTGGAACGATAACCGCTCAATGTCGGTGGGTTAGCGTAGAAAGAACGGACTTCAAGCGTGTCCAGATTGGCGGCCAGCAGCGGGTATGGCTGGGTCAGGGCGAAACGTACGATCGGGCCGTACAGGTTCCAGTCCCAACCGGACTGCCAGGCTAAAGCACCGGGTAAATCCGTCGGTGGCGGCGAGGCATGGCGAACGTCATCGACGCGCGGCTGCTGATCCGGCGTGAGCATTTCCAGCAGCAGACTGCCCTGAGGCCGACGCTCGCCCAGCGCCTGCAATAACCACAGTTGCAGTTCATGGTGATCGCGATTGTCATGCTGCTCGCCAACGATCAGCCGCGCAGGTTTAGCCAAGCGTGCAAGCAACTCCTGCGCTGTCAGGACCTCACCGCTGCGCAAGTCGCGAATCTCGCCAACAACCGGTGGCGGCACCGAAACATGCTGGCAGGCACTCAGTAACACCGCCGCCACAATCACCATCAAACGCATGCACTCACCCCATTAAAAACTCAGCGGGCGATGATCAGCGGATGACCACGCTCCGGATGCTGCTGCACCAGCACTTCAAGCCCGAACACAGCCTTGAGTGGTTCCGGACGCAACACGTGCTCGGGTGTATCAAGCGCCACGGGACGCCCGCCTTCGAGCAGCAGCAGGCGATCACAATAGCGCGCCGCCAGGTTCAGATCATGCAAGATCACCAACACCGCCGCGCCGCGATTGGCGAACTCGCGCACCGCTTGCAAGGTGGTGTGCTGGTGCAGCGGGTCGAGCATCGAGGTCGGCTCGTCGAGCAACAGCGTTTGTCCCGCCTCACCCGGCCAGAGCTGCGCCAGCACTCGTGCCAGATGCACTCGCTGACGCTCACCGCCGGACAGGGCCAGATAACTGCGCCCGCTCAGGTGTCCGGCATCGGCCGCCTGCAACGCGGCAGCAACAATTTCATCATCCCGGACCCGGCCACTCTGATAGGGCAAGCGGCCCATGCCGACCACTTCTTCGACGCGAAAGGCGAAGTCCAGGGTCGACACCTGCGGCAACACTGCCAAACGCTGGGCCCGCTGTGTTCCGGCCCAGTGACTCAACGCATGCTCATCCAGCCAAACGCTGCCGTGATCTGCCTGCAACTCGCCGCACAAGGCGCCGAGCAAGGTACTTTTGCCCGCGCCGTTAGGTCCCAGCACGCCAAGGACTTCGCCCGGTTTGATTTCAAGCGTGATGTCGGTCAGGACGATCTTGCGGCCCCGACGGATTTGCAGATTTTGCGTTCGCAACATCAGGCACGTCCCCGGAGCAGTAAATACAGAAAGAACGGCGCACCAATGAACGCCGTGACGATCCCGATGGGCAACTCGGCCGGAGCCAGGGCCAGTCGCGCCACCAGATCGGCGAACAACAGGAGACTGGCGCCCGCCAGCACCGAGGCCGGCAACAACACCCGATGATCAGGGCCTGCCAAAAGACGTACCAGATGCGGGACCACAAGGCCGACAAACCCGATCATTCCCGCGGCGGCCACTGCGGCACCGACACCCAGCGCGGTACAGAACACCAGTTCACGTTTCAGTCTTTCGACGTCGATGCCCAGGTGACCGGCCTCCGATTCTCCCAGCAGTAATGCATTCAAGGCCGTGGCCCGGCGCGGCAGCCACAGCGCCACGCCGGCAGTAATCAGCAGCAATGGCCAGAGTCGCGAATAGCTGGCGCCATTGAGGCTGCCCAGGTTCCAGAACGTCAGAGTGCGCAACGTCGCGTCATCGGCCAGATAGGTGAATAAACCCACTGCCGAACCCGCCAGCGCAGTCAAGGCGATACCGGCCAGCAACATGGTCGCGACGTTGGTCTGGCCATTGCGCCGGCCCAATCGATACACCAGCGCCGTCACGCCGAGCCCGCCGAGAAACGCGCACAGCGATAACAAATACGGTCCGAAAGACTCAGGCAGACCACCGAACACCGAGCCGCCCACAATCGCAATCGCCGCGCCCAATGCCGCGCCGCTGGAAACACCCACCAACCCCGGGTCGGCCAGGGGATTTCGAAACAACCCCTGCATCGCCACACCCGACAGCGCCAGCACACCCCCTACCGCCAAACCCAACAAGGTTCGCGGCAGGCGAATCTGCCCGAGGATCAATTCCGCCTGTTCCAGCCCGTCGGGCGCAATCGGCGCGCCGATCATGCGCAACGCCGCGCACAAGGTATCGAGCAGCGGCAAGCTGACCGGCCCAAGCGCCAATGACAACCAGATCGCCAACAAACACAGCACACTCAGACCAATGAACAACGCCCGGGGTTTAACCAGAATGGTCATTGGCCGGCCATACCGGGGTAGAAACCGTCAGACAATTTTTTCAGCGCCTCGGGTAACCGTGGCCCCAATCCACCCACCAGCAGCGTCGGGTCCAGTTCCATGACTCGCCCGTCCTTGGCTGCGCGGGTCGATGACAGGATCGGGTTTTCCTTGAATAGCGCCGCACGCGCCTTTTCGCCGGTCAATGCTCGGTCGGCGAACACCAGCACTTGTGGATCCAGGCTAATCAAGGATTCGTTGGAAAATGGTTTGTAACCGGTGTGCGTCGCCAGGTTGTGTCCGCCGGCCTTCTGGATTAACCAATCGGCGGTGGTGTCCTTGCCGGCGATGAGCGGTTTGCCACCCGAATTACCTACAAGCAGCAGCACCCCCGGGGATTTTTCCTTCAACTGCGCCCGAGTGACCCGGACCTTCTGTTCATCGAGTTGCTGTTGATACGACTGAAGCAATTGCGCCGCCCGGTCTTCAGCGCCCAGCAATTTGCCCAGATGCTCCAGGTTGCCCTGCAACATCGTCAGATCGGGCTGCGCCGAAAACAACTCGATTTGCACACCGGCACTGCGAATCTGTGACAACACGGGCGGCGGTCCCATTTCTTCGGTGCCGACCAGAATCTGCGGGCGTAAGCTCAAGACGCCCTCGGCCGACAGTTGCCGCTGATAGCCGATGCTCGGCAGCGCCTTGAGGGATTCAGGGTGCTGACTGGTGGTATCGACACCGACCAGCTTCGACTCACCGCCCAGCGCGCTAACCCACTCCGACAATGCGCCACCGGCACTGACCCAACGTTGTGGCAACTCGGCCGCTGCGGCGTAATGACTAACGAGAAGTCCGACACAGAGCGCAGCAACGCGGGTACTCAGGCGCATAAAACAGCTTCCTTTTAAGGTTTTCCCCGGGCGTCGGCATCACAGGCCAAGTATCCTCGGCAGACCACACGCCCCCCATGGGTGGGCGGTCATTTGATAATTGTTTGCATTTGCACGTCAAGTACAGACATTTCCTACGACGCACGGCGATATTTGAGGATAGACATGAAGTTTCTTTGCGGGGGAGCGGAGTTGGCCGAGGCTAGCAGTCGCGGTTTCGACATCGACGGCCAGAAGCTCTTTGCCGTGCGCCGGGGTGGCCAGGTTTACGTCTACATCAATCGCTGCCCGCACCGTGGCGTCGGGCTGGAATGGACGCCGGACCAGTTTCTCGACCCCAGCAACAGCCTGATCCAGTGCGCGACTCACGGCGCGCTGTTTCTGATCGAGGACGGCGAGTGCGTCTCCGGCCCGTGCGCCGGGCAATCCCTGACCTGCGTCGCCAGCCGCGAAGACGAGCAAGGGATCTGGGTCGGCCTTTAACCGTTGAGCAACACCTCCAGACGCCGGTCGACCCCCATCTCCTCGTGAGTCAACCGCACACCGTAAGCCAGCACCTCGACCCCGCAAGCCACCGCCTCATGCAATGCATCGGTGTAGGCCGAATCGATTTCTTTTGCAGGACGCACAGCGTCGATGCCGGTGAGATTTACGCAATACAACTGCACCGCACGAATCCCGTCCCGGGCCAGATGGGCCAATTCGCGCAAATGCTTGGCCCCGCGCTGGGTGACCGCGTCGGGAAACGCCGCCACCGACGAACCATCGAAACCCAGGGTGACACTTTTCACCTCCACGTAAGCCGGGCCGCTCGGGTAATCGAGACGGAAATCGATACGACTGCTTTCCTGGCCGTAGGCCACTTCGCGTTTCAGCTCGGTAAAACCGTTCAGTTCAGTGATCAAACCGGCCCGCAGTGCTTCTTCGATCAAGCCATTGGCCCGGCCGGTGTTCACGCAAAACAAGCGTCCCTGCGGGGTTTCGCCGACTTCCCAGGTCCCCGGCAACTTGCGCTTGGGGTCGTTGGAGCGGCTGAACCAGACTTGTCCACCTTCGACCTGACAATTGAGCATCGAGCCAGTGTTTGGGCAGTGAATGGTGAGTAACTCGCCGCTAACGGTTTCGATATCGGCGAGAAAACGCTTGTAACGACGAATCAAACGGCCTTCTTCGAGGGGAGGATGAAAACGCATCAGCCTTGCCAGCTCCGCAAACCACGAGCGATTCGCTCGACTGCTTCCTGCAAGCGCTCAAGATTTTGCGTGTAGGCAAACCGCACGTGATGCCCGGCTTGATAACGGCCGAAATCCAGGCCTGGAGTGATCGCAACGTGCTCGGTTTCGAGGAAATGCCGGCAGAACGCGAAGGCATCACCGCCGAATGCGCTGATATCGGCATATAAATAGAACGCACCTTCCGGTTCCACGGCGATACCGAACCCCAGTTCCCGCAGCGCAGGCAGCAGGAAATCCCGCCGACGACCAAATTCCGCCCGGCGCTCTTCGAGAATGCTGAGGGTCGCCGGTTCAAAGCAGGCCAACGCGGCGTGCTGGGCCATGCTTGGAGCGCTGATGTAAAGGTTCTGGGCAAGCTTCTCCAGCTCACCGACCGCCGCCTCGGGGGCCACCAGCCAGCCGAGTCTCCAACCGGTCATGCCGAAATACTTTGAAAAACTATTCAATACAAAGGCGCTGTCGTCGACTTCCAGCACGCTGGCTGCATCGGTGCCGTACGTCAGGCCGTGATAGATCTCATCCACCACCAGATGGCCGTGGCGCTCCTTAATGGCGACGGACAGGCCCGCCAGCTCATCCCGAGTCAGAATCGTCCCGGTCGGATTGGCCGGCGACGCCACCAGGGCACCGACACTGTCCTGGTCCCAATGGCGGGCCACCAGGTCCGGCGTCAGCTGATAACGCACGTCCGGACCTACCGGAACAAGCTGCGCCGCGCCTTCCACCAGCCTCAGGAAATGCCGGTTGCACGGGTAACCCGGGTCCGCCAGCAGCCAATGTTTGCCCGGGTCCACCAGTAGGGCACTGGCCAGCAGCAGCGCGCCGGAGCCACCTGGAGTGATGAGGATTCGTTGCGGGTCGATGTTCAAGCCATAGCGCTGCTGATAAAAGCCCGAAATGGCCTCACGCAGTTCGGGAATGCCACGCGCGGCGGTGTAACGGGTCTTCCCCGCCGTCAGGGCGGCCTGACCGGCCCGGATGATCGGTTCGGCCGTGGTGAAGTCCGGCTCGCCGATTTCCAGATGGATCACATCGTGGCCAGCGGCTTGCAATTCATTGGCCCGCGCCAGCAGCGCCATGACATGGAAAGGTTCGATAGCGCGACTGCGGGCACTGTAGGACTGAGCCATTAGCCTTCCTTCAACGGGGAAAAACATCGATTCTACCCAAGCGCAGGAACGAGCGAGAACCTAAAGCGGTCAGAGCCGTTATGACCCTGGCCGTAAACGACTCGAGCGTGCGCCCCAGGTTTGACTAAAATCAATTATTGATCAGGTCTCCAGAGCCACCAGACAAGGCTTTGCAATCATTTGCAAGCCCCTTGGGCCACTACCTCGACATCCGGGAGTAGCGCGGTCCGATTTGATCTGGTAAGTTCGCCCGCTTGCAGCCGCAGGGCCGGCAGGTGTCGGTGATGGAGCAATCCTGCGCAGATGGATTACAAGAGTAGAGGCGGTCCATTTCATGCCCACCCAAGCAAAGCAGCAAAACCAGTCGATCAGCGGCTTCGAACCCTACAAAGTAGTGAAGGGCGAGGAATACATGGGCAAGCCCATGCGCGCTCACTTCACCAAGATCCTGAACAAGTGGAAACAGGACTTGATGCAGGAAGTCGACCGTACTGTTGATCACATGAAGGACGAAGCGGCCAACTTCCCGGACCCGGCAGATCGTGCCAGCCAGGAAGAAGAGTTCAGCCTCGAACTGCGTGCACGCGACCGCGAGCGCAAGTTGATCAAGAAAATTGACAAGACCCTGCAGCTGATCGAAGACGAAGAATATGGCTGGTGCGAGTCCTGCGGCGTCGAAATCGGCGTCAAGCGACTGGAAGCCCGCCCTACCGCCGACATGTGCGTTGACTGCAAGACCCTGGCGGAAATCAAGGAAAAGCAAGTCGGCAAGTAATCTCGACTTGAAAGAAGAACGGAGCGTGCGAACGCTCCGTTTTTGTTTCTGATATTTACCACGACAGCGAACCTTGTGGGAGCGGGCTTGCTCGCGACAGCGGTGGGTCAGGCAACATAAATGTTGACGCTGATGGCCCCTTCGCGAGCAAGCCCGCGCCCACAGGTGACTTGCGCACGCCCGGACAACGTAATATTGCCACCATGACCGCCATCGCCTCCCCCAACTACATCGGACGTTTCGCCCCTACGCCCAGTGGCCATCTGCATTTCGGTTCGCTGGTCGCAGCACTGGCCTCGTACCTCGACGCCCGCTCGGTGGGTGGGCGCTGGCTGATGCGCATGGAGGATCTCGACCCGCCACGGGAAGAACCCGGCGCCCAGGCCGCGATCCTCAAAGCCCTGGAAAGCTACGGTTTCGAGTGGGATGGCGAGATGGTCCGCCAGAGCGAGCGGCACGAGGCCTATGCCGAAGTTCTCAATCGCCTGTTCAACCACGGTCTGGCCTACGCTTGCACCTGCTCGCGCAAAACACTTGCGCCGTATCACGGCATTTATCCGGGCCTGTGCCGCAATGCCGGCCATGGCACCGAAGACGCAGCGATTCGCCTGCGCGTCCCCGAGCTGGAATACCACTTTGTCGACCGGGTACAAGGCGAGTTTCGTCAGCATCTGGGCCGCGAGGTTGGCGATTTCGTGATCCGCCGCCGCGACGGCCTCTACGCCTATCAACTGGCGGTGGTGCTGGACGATGCCTGGCAAGGCATCACCGATATCGTTCGCGGTGCCGACCTGCTCGACTCCACACCGCGCCAGCTTTACCTGCAAGAACTGCTCGGTCTGCCGCAACCGCGTTACCTGCACATCCCGCTGATCACTCAGCCCGATGGCAATAAACTCGGCAAGACGTATCGTTCGCCGCCGCTGACCGAAGATCAGGCGACCCCTTTGCTGTTGCGAGCATTGCGCGCACTGGGGCAAAACCCGGGCACCGAACTGGCTTACGCCACGCCACGGGAAGTGCTGAACTGGGGCATTACCCACTGGGATGCGTTGCTGATCCCGCGCACACTGAACCTGCCCGAAGCGCAACTGCGGTGATCGCACTTGCAGTGGCGCCCCCATCCGTTACCATCGCCGCACGTTTTCGGGCACGCGCATAAAAAAGAGAGGCCGGGATGTACATCTATCGCTTGGTCCTGCTCCTGGTAGTGGGGATTTATCTGTTTTCCCCGGCCATCATGGATTGGTGGATCGACGCTACTGGCGCCTGGTATCGCCCCTATCTGCTCTGGCTGATTCTGATCGTCGTGACCTTCATCCTGCAGAGCCAAAAAGATGCCGATGAGCTTTAGCCTGACCCAGATGATCCTGATCAGCGCCGCGTACCTGGCGGTGCTGTTCGGCGTCGCCTGGGTCAGCGAACGGGGCATGATCCCCCGGGCGATCATTCGCCACCCGTTGACGTACACCCTATCGCTGGGGGTCTATGCCAGTGCCTGGGCGTTTTACGGCACGGTAGGCCTGGCCTATCAATACGGTTACGGCTTTCTGTCCAGTTACCTCGGGGTGTCCGGCGCGTTTCTGCTGGCACCGGTGTTGCTGTACCCGATCCTCAAGATCACCCGCACCTATCAGCTGTCGTCCCTGGCCGACCTGTTCGCGTTCCGCTTTCGCAGCACCTGGGCCGGCGCGCTGACGACGATCTTCATGCTGATTGGCGTGTTGCCGTTGCTGGCCTTGCAGATTCAGGCGGTCGCCGACTCCATCGGCATCCTCACCCGTGAGCCGGTACAGCATCGCGTGGCCCTGAGCTTCTGCGCGCTGATTACGCTGTTCACGATTTTTTTCGGCTCCCGCCACATCGCCACTCGCGAGAAGCATGAAGGCCTGGTGTTCGCGATTGCCTTCGAGTCGGTGATCAAGCTGATCGCCATCGGTGGCGTAGGCCTGTATGCCCTGTATGGCGTGTTCGACGGTCCGCAACAGTTGGAACTGTGGCTGCTGCAAAACCAGACTGCCCTCGCCGCCCTGCACACGCCGCTGCAGGAAGGCCCGTGGCGCACGCTGCTGCTGGTGTTCTTCGCCTCGGCGATCGTGATGCCGCACATGTACCACATGACGTTTACCGAAAACCTCAACCCGCGCTCGCTGGTCAGTGCGAGCTGGGGCTTGCCGCTGTTCCTGCTGTTGATGAGTCTGGCCGTCCCGCTGATTCTCTGGGCGGGCCTGAAACTCGGCGCCACCACCAACCCGGAATACTTCACGCTCGGCATCGGCATCGCCGCCAACAGCAAAGCGCTGGCGTTACTGGCCTATATCGGCGGGTTGTCGGCGGCCAGCGGGCTGATCATCGTCACCACCCTGGCGCTGTCCGGGATGGCCCTGAACCACCTGGTGCTGCCGCTTTATCAGCCACCGGCCGAAGGCAACATCTACCGCTGGCTGAAGTGGACGCGCCGGGCGCTGATCGTCGCGATCATCATGGCGGGCTACGGCTTCTACCTGATGCTGGGCGCCGAGCAAGACCTCGCGAACCTGGGCATCGTCGCTTTCGTCGCCACCCTGCAATTCCTGCCGGGCGTCCTGTCGGTCCTGTATTGGCCGACCGCCAACCGCCGTGGCTTCATCGCCGGTCTGCTGGCGGGGATTCTGGTGTGGCTGGTGACCATGCTGCTGCCGCTGGTGGGCAATCTGCAGGGTTTCTACATTCCGCTGCTGAACATGATCTACGTGCTGGACGACACCAGTTGGCACATGGCAGCGATTGCGTCGCTGGCCGCCAACGTGCTGATGTTCACCCTGATCTCGCTGTTCACCAACGCCAGCTCCGAAGAGGCCAGCGCCGCCGAAGCCTGCGCCGTGGACAACGTGCGGCGTCCGCAACGGCGCGAACTGCATGCCGCCTCGCCCCAGGAATTCGCCACGCAGCTTGCAAAACCACTGGGCGCCAAGGCTGCACAGAAAGAAGTCGAGCAAGCCCTGCGCGACCTCTACCTGCCTTTCGATGAGCGCCGGCCTTACGCCTTGCGCCGTTTGCGTGACCGTATCGAAGCCAACCTCTCCGGCCTGATGGGGCCGAGCGTGGCGCAGGACATGGTCGAGACGTTCCTGCCCTACAAGGCCGGCGGCGAAAACTACGTCACCGAAGACATCCACTTCATCGAAAGCCGCCTCGAGGATTACCACTCGCGCCTGACCGGGCTGGCTGCCGAACTCGATGCCTTGCGCCGCTATCACCGCCAGACCTTGCAAGAGTTACCGATGGGCGTCTGCTCGCTGGCCAAGGATCAGGAAATCCTCATGTGGAACAAAGCCATGGAGGAGCTGACCGGAATCGCCGCACAGCGCGTGGTCGGTTCGCGCCTGAGCACCATTGCCGATCCATGGAGAGCACTGCTGCAAGGCTTCATCAATCTGCCGGATGAACATTTGCACAAACAACACTTGGCCCTCGACGGCCAGACCCGCTGGCTGAACCTGCACAAAGCGGCGATCGACGAGCCTCTCGCGCCGGGTAACAGCGGCCTGGTGTTGTTGGTGGAAGATTTGACCGAAACCCAAATGCTCGAAGACAAACTGGTGCACTCCGAGCGGCTGGCCAGCATCGGTCGACTGGCCGCGGGCGTGGCCCACGAAATCGGCAACCCGATCACCGGCATTGCGTGCCTGGCGCAGAACCTGCGCGAAGAGCGTGAAGACGATGGTGAGCTGAAGGAAATCAGCGGGCAGATTCTTGAGCAGACCAAACGCGTGTCGCGCATCGTTCAGTCGCTGATGAGTTTCGCCCACGCCGGCAGTCATCAACACAGCGACGAGCCCGTCTGTCTGGCAGAAGTGGCCCAGGACGCGATCGGCCTGCTGGCTTTGAACCGACGCAATTTCGAAGTGCAGTTCTACAACTTGTGCGACCCCGATCACTGGGTCGAAGGCGATCCGCAGCGGCTTGCCCAAGTACTGATCAACCTGCTCTCAAACGCCCGCGACGCCTCGCCTCCGGGAAGTGCGGTGCGGGTCAAAAGCGAAGCCGGCGAACACACGGTCGATCTGATCGTGGAAGACGAAGGCAGCGGTATTCCATCGAGCATCATGGATCGATTGTTCGAACCTTTCTTCACCACCAAGGATCCTGGCGAAGGCACCGGTCTGGGCCTTGCACTGGTCTATTCCATCGTTGAAGAGCATTATGGACAAATCACCATCGACAGCCCGGCTGATGTACAAAGCCAACGCGGCACCCGTATCCGGGTGACCTTGCCGCGTCATGTCGAAGCGACGTCCGCTGTGAACTGAGACCGTCGAGAGTATCGAATCAATGCCGCACATTTTGATCGTCGAAGACGAAACCATTATCCGCTCCGCCTTGCGCCGCCTGCTGGAACGTAACCAGTACCAGGTGAGCGAAGCCGGTTCAGTGCAGGAAGCACAAGAACGCTTCACTATTCCCACGTTCGACCTGATCGTCAGCGACCTGCGTCTGCCGGGTGCGCCGGGTACCGAGTTGATCAAACTCGGCCAGGGCACGCCGGTGCTGATCATGACCAGCTACGCCAGCCTGCGTTCGGCGGTCGACTCGATGAAAATGGGCGCGGTGGACTACATCGCCAAGCCTTTCGATCACGATGAAATGCTCCAGGCCGTTGCGCGAATCCTGCGCGACCGGCAATCGGTGCAAGCCAGCGGTGAACCCGTCGCCGGCAAAGCGGCCAACGGCGCCGCGAAACCGGGTGTCGATAACAGCAACGGCGAAATTGGCATCATCGGTTCCTGCCCGCCGATGCAGGATCTGTACAGCAAGATCCGCAAAGTCGCGCCGACCGATTCCAATGTCCTGATCCAGGGCGAATCCGGCACCGGTAAAGAACTGGTGGCGCGCGCCCTGCACAACCTGTCCAAACGCGCCAAGGCGCCGATGATTTCGGTGAACTGCGCCGCCATTCCGGAAAGCCTGATCGAGTCCGAACTGTTCGGCCACGAAAAGGGCGCATTCACTGGCGCCAGCGCCGGGCGTGCCGGTTTGGTGGAAGCCGCCGACGGTGGCACCTTGTTCCTCGATGAAATCGGCGAACTGCCACTGGAAGCCCAGGCCCGCCTGCTGCGTGTGTTGCAGGAAGGTGAAATTCGCCGGGTGGGTTCGGTGCAGTCGCAGAAAGTCGATGTGCGCCTGATCGCCGCGACTCACCGGGACCTCAAGAGCCTGGCGAAGATCGGCCAGTTCCGCGAAGACTTGTACTACCGCCTTCACGTGATTGCGTTGAAACTGCCGGCCTTGCGCGAGCGCGGTGCGGACGTCAACGAAATCGCCAATGCCTTCCTGGCGCGGCAGAGCGCACGGGTCAACCGTACCGATCTGAAATTCGCCCCGGATGCCGAGCAAGCGATTCGTCATTACACCTGGCCGGGTAACGTTCGCGAACTGGAAAACGCCGTCGAGCGCGCCGTCATTCTGTGCGAGAGCCCGGAGATTTCCGCAGAGTTGCTAGGCATCGACATCGAGCTGAGCGATCTGGAAGACGACGACTTCATCGGCCTGGCGCCGCAACAGGGCAACAATGCCGGTAACACCAGCCACGAGCCGACCGAAGACTTGTCGCTGGAAGACTACTTCCAGCACTTTGTTCTCGAGCACCAGGACCACATGACCGAAACCGAGCTGGCGCGCAAACTCGGTGTCAGTCGCAAATGCCTGTGGGAACGCCGTCAACGCCTGGGCATTCCACGGCGCAAGACCGGGGTGACCAGCGAAAGCTGAACCTCGCCTGTCTGATGTGCGGGTTACACGTGACATTGTGAAGAAACTGTTACCTCAGGTTTTTCACGTAACAGAAGCCGGGGCTTACGGTAACGAAGCCCCGGCTTTTTTTCGCCTGGGTGAAACCCGTAAAGCGGCCTAACCCCTTGTTTTACTGGACCTCACAAAAGTTGGCACGCCCCCTGCTATATGTTTGGTACAAGAACAATAACAAGCAATGCACAAGACAATAAAAATAAGACGAATCGACTCACGCACAATAAAAACAAGACGGCGAGAGGCGCAGCTAACTGATTCTTTTGGAGAGGCGTTGTATTTGGGGCTCGCCCCACGACCAGGCCGAGAACAATAAAAAACTGTCCTAAGACAGTGCCTGAACTGGTTGGATCGCAAGATCACTGCAACACAGCGACCAAAGCAATCCGTTTGCTCTTGGCTCCCGATTGGGAGGGTCATGAAGGAAAAACTTCATGGCGAGGGCACTCAACAAAAACAAAAAGCCCGAAACCAAAAATAAAAATAGAGCATGCAACTACTTCTTGGGGAGCTTCGGCTCCCCTTGTGGTTTCTGCCGTTTAATCCCGCAACAGACCCGCCCTTCAAGCGCTTGCGCAGCTTCCTACACCATCCCCCGACTAAATGCTAGAATCCCCGCCCATCATGCGGTCATTCTTCGTTATGGCCGAACATTCCTTCAAACAGTGCATCCCATGCTGAAGAAGTTGTTCCAGTCATTCCGTTCTCCCAAGCGTCATACGCAACACATCCGCAGCACGCCTGAGGTGCTTAACAGCGGCCAACATTCGCTGCAAAAGGCGCAATTCAGCCGTTACGCGGTGAATATCGTCGAACGCCTGCAGAACGCCGGTTACCAGGCCTACCTGGTTGGCGGCTGTGTGCGTGACATGTTGCTCGGCATCACGCCTAAAGATTTCGACGTCGCTACCAGCGCCACCCCTGAACAGGTTCGCGCAGAATTTCGCAACGCGCGGATCATCGGTCGTCGTTTCAAACTGGTGCACATTCACTTTGGCCGCGAAATCATTGAAGTTGCGACCTTCCGCGCCAATCACCCGCAAAACGATGAAGAGGAAGACAGCAACCAGTCTTCCCGCAACGAGAGCGGGCGCATCCTGCGCGACAACGTCTACGGCACGCTGGAAGAAGACGCGCAACGCCGCGACTTCACCATCAATGCCTTGTATTACGATCCGGTCAGCGAGCGCATCCTCGACTACGCCAATGGCGTACACGACATTCGCAATCACCTGATCCGCCTGATTGGCGATCCGAAGCAACGTTACCAGGAAGATCCGGTACGGATGCTGCGGGCCGTGCGTTTCGCCGCCAAGTTGAATTTCGGCATCGAAAAACACAGCGCTGCACCTATCCGCGACCTGGCACCGATGCTGCGCGAGATCCCGTCAGCCCGTTTGTTCGAAGAAGTCCTCAAGCTGTTCCTCTCCGGCCATGCCGCGGACACCTTCGAGATGCTGGTCGACCTGCAGTTGTTCGATCCGCTGTTCCCGGCCAGTGCCGAGGCGCTGGAATACAACCCGACGTACACCCACACCCTGATCAGCGAAGCCCTGATCAACACCGACCTGCGGATTAAGCAGAACAAACCGGTGACCCCGGCGTTCCTGTTTGCAGCCCTGCTCTGGCCTGCCCTGCCGGCACGCGTATTGCGCCTGCAGGAACGTGGCATGCCGCCGATTCCGGCAATGCAGGAAGCGGCGCACGAGCTGATTGCCGAACAGTGCCAGCGGATCGCGATTCCGAAACGCTTCACCATGCCGATCCGCGAGATCTGGGACATGCAGGAGCGCCTGCCACGGCGCAGCGGCAAGCGTGCCGACCTGTTGCTGGACAACCCACGATTCCGCGCCGGTTATGACTTCCTGCTGCTGCGCGAAAGCGCCGGCGAGCAGACCGATGGCCTGGGTGAATGGTGGACGGATTACCAGGACGCCAACGACAGCGAACGTCGTGACATGATCCGCGACCTCAGCGGCAAGGACGAAGGCACCGGTGCTCCACGCAAACGTCGCCGCAGCGGTGGTGCCAAGCGCAAGCGCGCCGCCGGCGCTCCGAGCACCACGGGCGAGTAGTCATGGAACGCATCTACATCGGCATGGGCAGCAATCTGGCTGACCCCGCCGAACAATTGCGCAGCGCCGTCGATGCGCTGGCGCGGTTACCGCAGACCGAACTGGTCGGGGTTTCCGCGTTTTATCAAAGCGACTCGCTGCTGCCCGGCCAACCGCGTTACACCAACGCAGTCGCCGCCCTCGACAGTACGCTCCCACCGCTGGAGCTGCTGGATGCGCTGCAAGCCATCGAGAACGGACAGGGCCGCGAGCGTCTTGAACGCTGGGGGCCGCGCACGCTGGATCTGGACATCGTGCTGTTCGGTGATCGACTGATCGACGAACCCCGCCTCAAAGTGCCGCATTACCACCTGCAGGAGCGGGCCTTCGTTCTGTATCCGCTGGCCGAACTGGCGCCTGCGGATCTGCGACTGGCCGATGGACGCAGCCTTAGCGAATTGCTTGCTGCCTGCCCATTCGTCGGTTTGGAACGCCTCCCCCCTGCTTGATGCCGCTCCCACATTGGTTTTGTGTTGCACACAGGGTCGGCTGCTGCTGAAACGCATCAGTTACCCCGGTAACACCCCACACGTAACAACGCGGTAACACACACAATTGACTTCCCGAGTTCTCCTCACGACTATAGGCGTCCCGCTGCCGCCAACACGGCGTTGAAGGGCGCAATTCAGGCCTTACAAGCACGACAACAGAACGTGCGCCTGTATTTAACGAAGAATCACGCGCGTTACTCGCAGTAGTTTCCATAGCGCCTGAATGAGGAACTTTTCATGCCAGCCATCACCCTGACCACTCTGCAAGGTCTCAAGCAAAAAGGTGAAAAAATCACCATGCTGACCTGCTATGACGCGACCTTCGCCCACGCCTGCAATGAGGCCGGTGTCGAAGTGCTGCTGGTGGGCGACTCCCTCGGCATGGTTTTGCAAGGTCACGACAGCACCCTGCCGGTCACCACCGCTGAAATGGCTTACCACGTGGCAGCGGTCAAACGCGGCAATGCCGATGCCTTGATCCTCGCCGACCTGCCTTTCATGGCCTACGCCACCCTCGAACAAACCATGACCAATAGCGCCCTGTTGATGCAGGCCGGTGCGCACATGGTCAAGGTAGAAGGCGCGTTGTGGCTGGCGGACTCGATCCGCCTGCTGGCCGAGCGTGGCATCCCGGTGTGTGCGCACATGGGGCTGACGCCGCAGTCGGTGAATATCCTTGGCGGCTACAAAGTCCAGGGTCGCAATGAAAACCAGGCGCGGCAGATGCGTGCCGACGCGATTTCCCTGGAACAGGCCGGCGCGGCAATGCTGCTGCTCGAATGCGTGCCCAGCGAACTGGCTGAAGAGATCACCCAAGCGGTGAAAATCCCGGTCATCGGCATCGGTGCCGGCAGCGGCACCGACGGCCAGGTGCTGGTCCTGCACGACATGCTGGGCCTGTCCATCACTGGCCGCGTGCCGAAATTCGTGAAGAACTTCATGGCCGGTCAAACGAGCATTCATGCGGCCCTGAGCGCTTACGTCACTGAAGTCAAAGCAGCCACTTTCCCTGGTATCGAACACGGATTCTCTGCATGAACACCGTCAAAACCGTACGCGAACTGCGGGCCGCCGTGGCCCGTGCCCGCAGCGAAGGCAAGCGCATCGGCTTCGTGCCGACCATGGGCAACCTGCACAGCGGCCATGTAGCGCTGATTACCAAAGCCACCCAGCGCGTGGATTTCGTGGTCGCGAGCATTTTCGTCAACCCGCTGCAGTTCGGCGCCGGCGAAGATCTCGACAAGTACCCTCGCACCCTCGCCGCCGACCAGGAGAAACTGCTCGAAGCCGGTTGCCACTTGCTGTTCGCGCCAACCGTCGAAGAAATGTACCCCGACGGCATGGCTGGCCAGACCCGTGTCAGCGTCCCGCAACTCTCCGAAGGCCTGTGCGGCGCCAGCCGTCCCGGGCATTTCGAAGGTGTGGCGACAGTCGTCAGCAAGCTGTTCAACATGGTTCAGCCGGACCTGGCGATCTTCGGCCAGAAAGACTTCCAGCAACTGGCGGTGATCCGCGCCCTGGTGCATGACCTGAACATGCCGATCCAGATCATCGGCGAACCGACCGTGCGTGCGGCCGATGGCCTGGCGTTGTCGTCGCGCAATGGCTTCCTCAGCGAAGAGCAACGCGCGGTGGCGCCGGTGGTGTATCGCACGCTGAACGCGATTGCCGAATCGATCAAACAGGGAGAGCGCGACTTCCAGGCATTGATCCGCTCGCAGCTGCAACAGCTTGAAAGCGCTGGCCTGCGTCCGGATTATCTGGAAATTCGTCATGCCCTGACCTTGCGTCCGGCATCCCCGGATGATCGGGATCTGGTGATTCTGGTGGCGGCTTTCCTGGGCACGACGCGGTTGATCGATAACCTGCACCTGAACCTCGACGCCTCCGCCTGAATACAACAAAACTACTGTGGGAGCGGGCTTGCTCGCGAAAGCGGTGTGTCATTTGGCATTGATGTCGACTGACACATTGCACTCGCGAGCAAGCCCGCTCCCACATTGGGTCTGTGTCAGTTCCGTACCGTATTGCTGCCCCTCAAGCCTTCGGGCAAACTGCCCGCCGTTCGATTCCGACCTGGGAAATTCTCATGCACGCCATCATGCTCAAGGCCAAGCTGCATCGCGCCGAAGTCACCCACGCTGTACTCGATTACGAAGGTTCTTGCGCCATCGACGGCGAATGGCTGGATCTGTCCGGCATCCGTGAGTACGAACAGATCCAGATCTACAACATCGACAACGGCGAGCGCTTCACCACCTACGCTATTCGTGGCGAAGAAGGTTCGCGCATGATCTCGGTCAATGGCGCCGCCGCGCACAAGGCCAAGGTTGGCAACCGCGTGATCATCTGCGCTTACGCCCATTACAGCGAAGCCGAGCTGATCAACTTCAAACCGCGCATGCTCTACATGGCGCCGGGCAATGAACTGAGCCACACCAGCAACGCCATCCCGGTCCAGGTCGCCTGATCGAGCCCAAGTCCTGTTACTCGTCCGTTTGTCGGACCATTCCTCACTTTGATGTTAAAAAAGTACCGGAAACAGGTCAGACAAAGTCAAGACAGATCAAGGCGCGGGGTTTACTGTATTCGCCCTGCGCCATGAATTCGTGTCGACGCAGTTGACCGGACGCCCACCCGCAGCGCTCCGGTATTTTTAGTGTTCAAAAGGCCGTTCAAGTAAAAAGGAAAACCGCAGCGATGGCGTACTACCGCACTCCTCACGACGTGACCGCTCTGCCCGCCTGGCAAGCGTTGAATGACCACCGCCAAGCCATGCAGGATTTCAGCATGCGCGAAGCCTTTAATGCCGACCCGCAGCGCTTTACCCAATTCACCCTCAGCAGCTGCGGCCTGTTTCTCGACTATTCAAAAAACCTGATCAACGCCGAGACCCGCAATCTGCTGGTGGGCCTGGCCAACGAAGTCGACCTCAAGGGCGCAATCAAATCGCTTTTCGACGGCGAAATCGTCAACTCGTCCGAAGGTCGTCCGGCCCTGCACACCGCGCTGCGCCGCCCTGTCGGCGACAAGCTGTCGGTCAACGGCGTCAACGTGATGCCGGAAGTGCACAAAGTGCTGAACCAGATCACCGACCTCGTTGGGCGAATCCACGACGGTCTGTGGCGCGGTTACACCGAGAAGCCGATCACCGACGTGGTGAACATCGGCATCGGTGGCTCGTTCCTCGGCCCTGAGCTGGTCTCCGAGGCGCTGTTGTCCTATGCCCAGAAAGGCGTGCGCTGCCATTACCTGGCAAACATCGACGGCAGTGAGTTCCACGAACTGACCATGAAACTGCGCGCCGAGACCACGCTGTTCATCGTCTCGTCGAAGTCCTTCAACACCCTCGAAACCCTGAAAAATGCCCAGGCCGCTCGCGCCTGGTACCTGGCTCAGGGTGGTTCGGAAGCCGAGCTGTATCGCCACTTCATCGCGGTATCGAGCAACAACGCCGCGGCCGTGGCGTTCGGTATCCGTGAAGAGAACATCTTCCCGATGTGGGACTGGGTTGGCGGGCGTTACTCGCTGTGGTCTGCCATCGGCTTGCCGATTGCCCTGGCCATCGGCATGTCTAACTTCAAGGAATTGCTGTCGGGTGCCTACACCATGGACCAGCATTTCCAGAGCGCGCCGTTCGAACAGAACATGCCGGTGCTGCTGGCCTTGCTCGGTGTCTGGTACGGCAACTTCTGGGGTGCGCAGAGCCACGCGATCCTCCCGTACGACCACTATCTGCGTAACATCACCAAGCACTTGCAACAGCTGGACATGGAATCCAACGGCAAGAGCGTGCGTCAGGACGGCACCCCGGTGTCCACTGACACCGGTCCGGTGATCTGGGGTGGCGTGGGTTGCAACGGTCAGCACGCTTACCACCAGTTGTTGCATCAAGGCACCCAAGTGATCCCGGCCGACTTTATCGTGCCGATCGTCAGCTTCAACCCGGTGTCCGACCACCACCAGTGGCTGTACGCCAACTGCCTGTCGCAAAGCCAGGCCCTGATGTTGGGCAAGACCTTGGCCGAGGCAGAAGCCGAGTTGCGCGACAAAGGCATGAGCGAAGAAGACGTGCACAAAATCGCACCACACAAGGTGATCCCGGGCAACCGTCCGAGCAACACCCTGGTGGTTGAGCGCATCAGCCCCCGTCGTCTCGGCGCACTGGTGGCGATGTACGAACACAAAGTGTTCGTGCAAAGCGTGGTCTGGGGCATCAACGCCTTCGACCAGTGGGGCGTGGAACTGGGCAAGGAACTGGGCAAAGGCGTCTACAACCGTCTGGTCGGCAGCGAAGAAACGCCCGCTGACGATGCGTCCACACAAGGCCTGATCAACTACTTCCGCGGTCGTCACCGCGGTTGATCTGACGCCACACGGCTACCTACTGTGGGAGCGGGCTTACTCGCGAAGGCGGTGTATCACTCGACATTGATGTCGACTGGCACTCCGCCTTCGCGAGCAAGCCCGCTCCCACAGTTGTTTTGTGTCTGACTTGAACCCTTTCGCTACTCGGCGCATCTTTATTACTTGTCGCAAAACAAGAATAAGGAACCGTCATGTTCGATATCAGCACGTTCCCCAAAGCCGATGCCGTCCGCCGGGCTGCACACTTGAGTCAGGACGACTACCAGCGCCTGTACCGTCAATCCATTGAACACCCCAGTACGTTCTGGGCCGAACAAGCCACACGTTTCCTCGACTGGAGCGCCCCGTGGGACACCGTCCAGCGCTATAACCTGAAGACCGGTGAAGCCAGCTGGTTTGCCGGTGGACAGTTGAACGTCAGTTACAACTGCATCGACCGTCACCTGGCAACACGCGGCGATCAAGTCGCGATCATCTGGGAAGGCGACGACCCTGTCGAATCCGCGCAGATCACCTACAAAAAACTTCATCACAACGTCTGCCGACTGGCCAACGTGCTGAAAAGCCGCGGCGTGAAGAAAGGCGATCGGGTGTGCATCTACATGCCGATGATCCCCGAAGCCGCCTACGCGATGCTCGCTTGTACGCGGATCGGTGCGGTGCATTCGGTGGTGTTTGGCGGGTTCTCCCCGGATTCCCTGCGCGACCGGATTCTCGACGCCGACTGCCGCACTGTGATCACCGCTGATGAAGGCGTGCGCGGTGGCAAATTCGTGCCGCTGAAACAGAATGTCGACAAGGCACTGCAAAGTTGCCCGGATGTGAGCAGCGTCATCGTGGTCGAGCGCACCCAAGGCGAGATTAATTGGGTGGAAGGCCGGGACATCTGGTATCACCAGGCCCTGCGCGACGTCAGCGACGATTGCCCGCCCGAGCCGATGGACGCCGAAGACCCGATGTTCATCCTCTACACCTCCGGCAGCACCGGCAAACCCAAAGGCGTGCTGCACACCACCGGCGGCTACCTGCTGCAAGCGGCGATGACCTTCAAGTACGTGCTCGATTACCGCGACGGCGAGGTGTTCTGGTGCACGGCCGACGTCGGCTGGGTCACGGGCCACAGTTACATCGTCTACGGCCCCTTGGCCAACGGCGCGACCACAATGATCTTTGAAGGTATACCGAGTTACCCGAACAGCTCGCGCTTCTGGCAGGTGATAGATAAACACCACGTCAACATCTTCTACACCGCCCCCACCGCCCTGCGCGCCCTGATGCGCGAAGGCCCCGAACCGTTGAAGGAAACTTCCCGCGAAAGCCTCAGATTACTCGGCAGTGTCGGTGAGCCCATCAACCCGGAAGCGTGGGACTGGTACTTCAACGTGGTCGGCGAGCAGCGGTGCCCCATCGTTGATACCTGGTGGCAGACCGAAACCGGCGGCATCATGCTCAGCCCCTTGGTCAGCGCTCAACGAATCAAGCCCGGCTGCGCCACGCAACCGATGTTCGGCGTGCAACCGGTGTTGCTCGATGAGCAAGGCAAGGAAATCAAAGGCGCCGGCAGCGGCGTGCTGGCGATCAAATCCAGTTGGCCCGGGCAGATCCGCAGCGTCTACGGCGACCCGCAACGAATGGTCGATACCTACTTCAAGCCCTACCCCGGCTATTACTTCACCGGCGACGGCGCACGCCGCGACGAGGACGGCGACTACTGGATTACCGGGCGCATCGACGATGTGATCAACGTCTCCGGGCACCGCATCGGGACGGCCGAAGTGGAAAGTGCCCTGGTGCTGCATGACAGCATCGCCGAGGCTGCCGTGGTCGGTTACCCCCACGACGTCAAAGGCCAGGGCATCTACGCCTTTGTCACCCCCATGAACGGCACCGAGCCCAACGACGAACTGAAGAAAGAACTGCTGGCTCACGTCAGCAAGGAGATCGGCAGCTTCGCCAAACCGGACTTGATCCAGTGGGCACCGGCCTTGCCGAAAACCCGTTCGGGCAAGATCATGCGACGGATTCTGCGCAAGATCGCCTGCAACGAACTGGACAGTCTGGGCGATACTTCGACCCTGGCCGACCCGAGCGTGGTCCAGGGTTTGATCGACAAACGCCTGAACTAATGAGTTCCTGCTTCATCCCCCCCGCGCGGCCAGCAATGGCCGCGCTTTATTTTCGCCACTGAGTCGCCATGGAATTCATCCGCACCCGCATCGAAACCCAGATCATGAGCCTGACCGGTCTGTCCCTGGGCAAACTTGACCTGGAAAACCCCAAGGGCGACCCCGGCCTGTTCGGGCCGGACTCGGTGAGCTGGCAAGTCCATGGCGACTTCAGCAGCATGTTGATCGGTGGCATCAGCGCCCTGATGCTGCAAGCCTTGCACCCTCTGGCGCTGGCCGGGGTCTGGGACCATTCGAACTTTCGCGAAGACATGCTCGGCCGCCTGCGTCGCACCGGGCAGTTCATCTCCGGCACGACGTTTGGCTCGCGCAAGGACGCCGACTGGCTGATCGAGAAAGTCCGCACCATTCATCTGCAAGTGACCGGCACTGCGCCCGATGGCCGGCCTTACGCCGCCAGCGATCCCGACCTGCTGACCTGGGTGCATGTGGCGGAGGTCAGCAACTTCCTCGCCGCCCATCTACGCTACCGCAATCCACACCTGTCGCTGGCCGATCAGGATCGCTATTACGAAGAAATCGCGATGGTTGCCGAACGTCTGGGCGCGTGTGACGTCCCCCGCTGCCGTCAGGAAATTGCCGATTATCTTGAGCGTATTCGCCCGCAACTGCTGTGCGACGACCGTAGTCGCGAAGTATTGCGACGATTGTTGAACGCCCCGTCGCCCAGCCGTTTGGCCAAGCCGTTCGGTGGGTTGATGATGCAGGCCGGGATCGACCTGCTGCCGGACTGGGCCAGTGACATGCTGGGCATCAGCCAAAGCCCGCTGCAACGCAAACTGATCCGCGCCAGCGTCAATCGCAGTGCACCGATGCTGCGTTGGGCAATGCGTAACGGCTCGATGCATCGGGCCAAACGGCGGATGGGGTTGCTTAGTTGAAAAGCTTAAAGCTTCGCGAGCAAGCCCGCTCCCACAGTGGATTTGTGTTGTTCATCAAATCAATGTGGGAGCGGGCTTGCTCGCGAAGGCAGCACCTCGGTCCGCCGCCAAGCTGTTAAACTCCCGCGCCAAATTCCCTCCTGCAAGGCGCCCAGCATGTCTTCCTTGAATCAGGCGCTGTGCGCCGCCCTCGATCATCGCCAGGACCTGCTCGCCGAGCTCCATCAGCAAGGCACCGATTGCTATCGCCTGTTCCATGGCAGTCAGGAAGGCGCCGGCGGCCTGACCATCGACCGCTACGGTCCGCAACTGCTGGTGCAAAGCTTTCACCAGGCGCTGGAGCGTGATGCCCTGCTGCAATTGCACGAAACCGTCAATCAACGCCTGGGGCTTGAAACCCTGCTGGTCTACAACGATCGCTCACGAGGCAACTCGCGTATCGACCGCGAAGACACCGTCTACCGTGCTGACGAAGCCGCGCTGCAAGATCTGATCGGCCACGAATGGGGCCTGAACTACCGGGTTCGCGGGCGCCACGCGGGTCAGGATCCACTGCTGTTTCTCGACCTGCGTAACACCCGTGGCTGGGTCAAGGAGCACAGTAAAAACAAAAGTGTGCTGAACCTGTTTGCCTACACCTGTGGCGTTGGCCTCAGTGCTGCGGCCGGTGGTGCGCGAGAGGTGTGCAATCTGGACTTTGCCGAGGGCAACCTAGCGGTCGGTCGTGAAAACGGTCTGCTCAATCCACAGCTGCCGACCATGCAATTTATTCAATCCGACTACTTTCCGGCGATCCGCCAGTTGGCCGGTCTGCCCATCAGCCAGCGTCGCGGGCAGAAGCTGCCGAGCTATCAGCGTCTGGAACAGCGACAGTACGATCTGGTGCTGCTGGATCCGCCAGCCTGGGCCAAGAGTGCCTTCGGCACCGTCGACCTGCTGCGCGACTATCAGAGCCTGCTCAAACCCGCGCTGCTGACTACCGCCGACAATGGCGTGCTGATCTGCTGCAACAACCTGGCGAAGGTGAGCATGGACGATTGGCGCGAGCAGGTTCTACGTTGCGCGGAGAAAGCCGGGCGTCCAGTGCGGGAGTGGACAGTGATGAAACCGGGTGGCGATTTTCCGTCCATGGACCAGCAGCCGCCACTGAAAACCCTGATTCTGCAGCTCTGAGATTCGTCCGGAAAATCAGATAAATCCTATAAAGCATGATCACTTCGGAACCGGAATCGCGTGCCATACTCCAACGCACTCCGATTCAGACAGATGAAGCCGCACATGCCCAAAGGATTGTTTCGCGCTATTGGCGCTTTGTTGACTGCTCTGGCCCTCTACAGCCTGCTGGGGTTTCTGATTTTGCCGGGCATCGCGCTGCGGGTTGCCAACCAACAATTGGCCAACTACGCCACGACGCCCGCCACGATTTCGCGGATCGAACTCAACCCGTTCAGCCTTGAAGTCACCCTGTGGGGCCTGATCGTCGGCGAGCCGGGAAAGGAACAGGTCGGCTTCGAACGCCTGTATGCCAATCTGCAGATCGACAGCCTCTGGACCAAGGCACTGCATCTGTCGGATATCGAACTGGACAAACCCAAGACCGAAATCCTCTTTGGCAAAGACGGAAAACTCAACCTGCTAGGGTTGTTCAAAATACCCGCCAGCGAGCCAACCCCGGCCGATCCGAACGCCAAACCGTTCCCGCTGCGCATCGAGCGCATCAAACTGGCCGACGGCTATGTTCATTTCCAGGACGCACGGCCGAGCGAGCCGATCGAGTTCCTCTACGACAAGCTCGATTTCGAACTGAAGAACCTCAGCACCCTGCCCGAAGACAGTGCCGATATGACGTTGGTGGCCGTCGGCCCGGCAGGTGGACAGATCGACTGGACCGGCAACTTCAGCCTGGTCCCGATCGCCTCCGAAGGTAAATTGAAAGTCACCGACGGCAAGATGAAAGCCTTTTGGCCCTACGTGCGCGACGCGTTGCCACTGGAGCTCGAAGACGGCGTCATCAACCTCAGCACCGACTACAAACTCAACCTGTCCAAGGAAACCGAACTGCTGATGAGCAACGTTGCCATCAGCGTCGCCCCCTTCGCCATCAAGGCCCCGGATGGTCGACCACTGGCGAAGCTCGAGCGGTTGGACATCAGCGAAACCACCGTGGACCTGGCCAAGCAACAAGTGGTGGTTGGCAAGATCCGCAGCCAGAAACTGGAAACCTGGGCCGCCCTCGAAGCCGATGGGCAACTCGATTGGCAGAAGCTGTTCGCCAGCCAACCGTCCAAAGAAACCGTCAAAGCCGAAGCCGAACCGGCCAGCACCCCGGCGGCAGCCGATTCACCGAAACCCGAACCGGCACCTTCGAGCAAACCTTGGCAGGTGTTGCTCAAAGACGTGCAGTTGCGCGATTACCAGGTGCATCTGGCGGACCGTAAAGCGCAACCCGCCGTGGCATTGGAACTCGGCCCACTGAACCTGGACCTGCAAAATTTCGACAGCCTCAATGGCGCACCCTTCAACCTCAAGCTCGACACCGGTATAGGCAAGCAAGGCAAGCTCACTGCGGACGGCGAGGTCAATCTGGCCCCGGTCAGCGCCAGGCTGAAAGTTCAGACCAAGGACATCGACCTGCGGGTCGCCCAGTCCTACATCAACCCGTTCATTCGCCTCGAACTGCGCAGCGGCATGCTCGGCAGTGATCTGGCGGTTGATCTGAAAAGCACCGAGCCGCTGGCTTTCAACGTCACCGGACGGGCTCAGGTCGATCAGTTGCATACCCTCGACACCCTCAAAACCCGCGACTTCCTCAAGTGGCAGCAGTTGGTGGTCGAAGGCCTGAACTATCAGCACGGCGACAGCCTGTCGATCAACAAGATCAACCTGTTCCAGCCCTATGCGCGCTTCATGATCAACGATGACCGCACCACCAACATCGATGACCTGCTGATCCCGCAACCGGCCGACTCCGGCGCCAAGACCGCTGCAGGCAAACCGGCTGCTGCCAAGGAAAAACCGCTGGGCATCCACATTGGTGGCATCGCCATCAACGACGGCTCGGCGAACTTCGCCGACTTCAGCCTGACCCCGAACTTTGCCACCGCCGTTCAGCAACTCAACGGGCAGATCGGCACCATCGACAGCCGTCAGGCGAAACCGGCCAGTGTCGACATCAAAGGCAAGGTCGACCGCTACGCGCCGGTGACCATCAAGGGCGCGGTCAATCCGTTCGATCCGATGGCCAGCCTCGACATCGCCACCAGTTTCAAACGCGTGGAATTGACCACGCTCACGCCCTACTCCGGCAAGTTCGCCGGTTACCGCATCCGCAAGGGCCGGCTCAATCTCGACCTGCACTACCTGATCACCAATGGCCAGCTCAAGGCCGAAAACAAAGTGGTGGTCGAGCAGCTGCAACTGGGTGAAAAAGTCGACAGTCCAGATGCCGTGAGCCTGCCGCTGAAACTGGCGATTGCCTTGCTCAAGGATGTCGACGGCAAGATCTCCATCGAACTGCCGGTGACAGGTGACCTGAACAACCCTCAATTCAGCATCATGCCGATTGTGTGGCAGACCCTGCGTAACCTGATCGTCAAGGCTGCGGCCGCACCGTTCAAAATGATTGGCGGGCTGGTGGCGGGCGGCGGTTCGGAAGATCTGGGCACCGTGTCCTTTGCTCCGGGTTCCAGTGAGCTGAGCAAAGACGCTGAAGGCGCGCTGGTCAAATTGTCCCAGGCCCTCAAGGAACGTCCGGCCCTGCGCCTGGAGATCGAAGGCGCCGCCGCGAAAAGCAGCGACGGCCCGTTGATTGCCGAACAACGCCTGGAACGGGAATACCAGTACAACTACTACAAAATGCTCCAGCGCCGCGGTGACAAGGTGCCGGCTCAAGCGTCATTGCTGCAAGTGCCGGACAGCGAGAAAGGTCCGCTGCTGGAAGGGATCTACCGCACACGCCTGAAAACTCAGCCACCCGCCGAATGGAAAGACCTGGGCAAAGAAGAACGCACCGCGAAAATGCGCGAAGGCGTGATCAACTTCTGGAGTTCGAGCGACGTGCTGTTACGTCAGTTGGGCCAGGAACGCGCCAGCAGCATCAAGGATTATCTGGTGGACAAGGGTCAGCTGGCCGATGACCGCGTGTACTTCATCGACGCTAACCTGGGTGAAGCGGAAAGTGACGGTCGGGTGATTACGCAGATGCATCTGGATGCCGAGTGATGATCAGACGATTGCTGATGAGCCTGGCTCTGGCACTGGCCGCGAGCCAGGCCTCGGCCGCCGATACCCTGCGCTGCGGCAGTCAATTGGTCAGTGTCGGGGACAGGTCCAGCGAGGTGCTGCAGAAATGCGGTGAGCCGGTCAGCCGCGACCTGCTGGGCTACAAGCGCAGTGCCAATCGACGGGAAGAGTTCCAGGTCGAGGAATGGACCTACGGGCCCAACGGCGGGATGTACCAGTACCTGCGGTTCGAAGGTAACCGTTTGAAGCAGATCACCAGCAAGCGCGGTAACTGAATCCACCACAAAGCAATGTGGGAGCGGGCTTGCTCGCGAATGCGGACTCTCATTCAACATTGATGTTGACTGACACACCGCTTTCGCGAGCAAGCCCGCTCCCACATTTTGTTTTGCGGTGCCGCAAATAGAACAGGCCCCGGACACGAATGTCCGGGGCCTGTAATGACCACATCCTTGTGGCCTTCGCATGAACTCTCAAGTTGCGGCAGACGTATGACTCGGCCCGTCTACCGCGCCTTCTCCCGGTCCAGGCGAGAAGTCTTGCCTTACTCGGCTTTCAGGCCGTCAGCGGAGACCGCTTGGACGCCTTTGATTTTCTTGGCGATAGCCACTGCGGTGGCTTTCTGAGCGTCAGTCACCGCAACGGTGGAGGACAGAGACACTACACCTTTGTTGGTTTCGACTTTGATATCGGTACCAGGAATGCCTTTTTCGGTTACCAGGTCTGCTTTGACTTTGGTAGTGATCCAGGTATCGGAAGTAGCTTCTTTGGCTTCGGTGACTTCACCGGCTGCCAGAACCATTGGAGCTTGAGTAGCCTGAGTCTGGGCAAATGCAGCGTTGGCCATGGTCAGGGTCAGCGCGGTAGCAGTAGCGGCAGCGATAGCGAACTTCTTCATACGAGTAACTCCTGTTTTTCCATAAAGTCTGCTGCATGTCTTGTCAGCAGGGTTACTGGGTATGTTGCGAACGCTGTGCCAACTTTGAGACAGCAAATAAATCTTTATAAAACAACAAGTTATAAAAACACCTGATTTTCGGAATCATGCAAAATGCATGACCTTGAATTTATCGACATGCAAGTTGCGGGTTTTGCCGCAGGCCTAAGGCCATGAATTGTCGGGGTTTTCTTGTTTTTCGAAATTCGAGGTGTCGTTCCAACAAAAAGCCCCGCTTTCAGGGCGGGGCTTTGTCTTTCAAGAAAACTGCCGAGCGTTATGTTGCCGAACCGGTGCAACCTTTAGGCAAGAAGTCCTGCTGAGCGGTGCTGGTGCAAACCCAACCTGTCGTCGAGCGCGTCAGCGTGACCGTCTTGCCTAAAACCGGTGCAGGCGCGTTAACGATCGTACAAACAATGGTCCCAGTACCATCAGTGGCTGTACCGGACGCTGTCAGCGTGCAGTTTGAAGTTGTGCCAGCCCCACCAATCGCCGCCACATTCGCCGGGCTGGTCCCGTTATTCATAAGTTCTTCAAATGGCACTTTCAACGATGAAATCTCCGCCAGGCCAGCGGTGACCTTGGCCTTCGCCTGATATTTGGAGTACATCGGCAACGCAAACGTCGCCAGAATCCCGATGATCGCCACAACGATCAGCAGTTCGATAAGCGTAAAACCTTTCTGAGTATTCATAGACTAGCTCCATGCATGAGTCGAAATCTCATGATCTGAACTAGCCGCAGCACAGCGCGTGCCAATACCTGCAGCTCCTGTTTTCGGGGCGCAAAAGCAACGCACCGCCCTTTCCTACCCCCAGGATCCGCACTATCTGACACTTTTTGTCACCTCGGCACCCCTGGTTTGGTTCCTCGGCTTGACTAGGCTATAAGTCATGAACTGTCTGCGTCTGGTATCCCAATGAATGACATCGCCCTTAGCGGTCTGGCCAAGCAACTGGTCCTGGCCGAGCTGCTCACTGACAAAAGCGCGCAACAGGCGTATCAGCAAGCCCTACGTAACCGAATCCCTCTGGTCAGTTACTTGGTGCAGAACAAAATGGTGAAAAGCCGCCAGGTCGCCGAGATCGCTTCGGAACACTTCGGCATGGCCTTGCTGGATCTCAGCTGCCTGGACAAAGAAACCCAACCCAAGGGCCTGGTCAGCGAAAAACTGATCCGCCTGCACCATGCCCTGCCCCTTTGGCGGCGCGGCAACAAGCTGTTCGTGGGCGTCTCCGACCCGACCAATCATCAGGCCATCAACGATATCCAGTTCAGCACCGGGCTCAGCACCGAAGCCATCCTGGTCGAAGACGACAAGCTCTCGGATGCCATCGAAAAATTCTTCGACAGTCATAGCACCGGCCTGGAAGACATGGCCGACGTCGACCTCGATGGTGTGGACATCGAATCCTCTGATGACAACAGACAGGACGCCATCGCCGGGCAAGATTCCGACGATGCACCCGTGGTGCGCTTCGTTCACAAGATGTTGCTCGATGCGATCAAGAGTGGCTCTTCCGACTTGCACTTCGAGCCCTACGAAAAAAGCTATCGCGTACGGATGCGCACCGACGGCATGCTGCGCGAAGTCGCCAAGCCTCCGATTCAACTGGCCAACCGCATCGCGGCGCGGTTGAAAGTCATGGCCAGCCTGGACATTTCCGAGCGGCGCAAACCCCAGGACGGGCGGATCAAGATGCGCCTGTCCAAGAGCAAGTCCATCGACTTCCGGGTCAATACCCTGCCGACCCTGTGGGGCGAGAAAGTGGTGATCCGGATCCTCGACCCGTCCAGCGCACAAATGGGCATCGACGCCCTCGGCTACGAGCCGGATCAGAAAGACCTGTACATGGCCGCGCTCAAGCAGCCGCAGGGAATGATTCTGGTAACCGGGCCTACCGGCTCGGGCAAGACCGTGTCGCTCTACACCGGGCTGAATATTCTCAACACGGTGGACATCAACATCTCCACCGCCGAAGACCCGGTGGAGATCAACATGGAAGGCATCAACCAGGTCAACGTCAATCCCAGGCAGGGAATGGACTTCGCCCAGGCGCTGCGCTCGTTCCTGCGTCAGGATCCGGATGTGATCATGGTTGGCGAGATCCGCGACCTCGAAACCGCCGAAATCGCCATCAAGGCCGCCCAGACCGGGCACCTGGTGCTCTCGACCCTGCACACCAACAGCGCCGCGGAAACCCTGACACGCCTGCACAACATGGGGATTCAAGGATTCAACATCGCCACCTCGGTCAGCCTGATCATCGCCCAGCGCCTGGCGCGCAAACTGTGCAGCCATTGCAAGACACCCATCGAGATCCCCCGCGAGGCGCTGCTCAAGGAAGGCTTCCCCGAGGAACGCATCGGTTCTTTCACGATCTATGAACCGGTCGGTTGCGATCAATGCAACGGCGGTTACAAAGGACGCGTAGGGATTTATGAAGTGGTGAAGAACACACAGGATTTGCAGCGGCTGATCATGGCCGAAGGCAATTCACTGGAAATCGATATCCAGATGCGTAAGGACGGCTTCAACGACCTGCGTACTTCGGGCCTGCACAAGGCGATGCAAGGCATCACCAGCCTTGAAGAAATCAATCGGGTCACCAAGGACTGAACATGGCGGTCAAAGCAGTAAAAATCAGCGTGTACGCCTGGGAAGGTACAGACCGCAAAGGTACGAAAATGACCGGCGAACTGAGCGGTCAGAACCCGGCGTTGATCAAGGCTCAGTTGCGCAAGCAGGGCATCAACCCCGGCAAGGTGCGCAAGAAATCCGTCTCGATTTTCAACATGGGCAAGCGCATCAAGGCCCAGGACATTGCTTTGTTCACCCGGCAGATGGCGACCATGATGAAAGCCGGTGTGCCGCTGTTGCAGTCCTTCGACATCATCGGCGAAGGCTTCGATAACCCGGCCATGCGCAAACTGGTGGACGAGGTCAAACAGGAAGTCGCGGCGGGTAACAGCTTCGCTGCGTCCCTGCGTAAAAAGCCGCAATATTTCGATGAGTTGTACTGCAACCTGGTGGACGCCGGTGAGCAGGCGGGCGCGCTGGATACCCTGCTGGAGCGGGTGGCGACCTACAAGGAAAAGAGCGAAAGCCTCAAGGCCAAGATCAAGAAAGCCATGACCTACCCGCTGGCCGTGGTGGTCGTCGCGATGATTGTCACCGGGATTCTGCTGGTCAAGGTGGTGCCGCAATTCGAGTCGGTGTTCAAGGGGTTTGGCGCCGAACTGCCGGCCTTCACCGTGATGGTCATCGGTCTTTCGGAGTTCCTGCAGCAATGGTGGTGGATGGTACTCGGTGTGTTGATCGCAGCGGTTTTCGGCGTGCGTCATGCCTTCAAAACGTCACAAGGCTTTCGGGACCGGATGGACACCTGGCTGCTGAAACTACCGCTGATTGGCACACTGATGTACAAGTCGGCAGTGGCCCGTTATGCGCGCACCCTGTCGACGACATTCGCCGCCGGCGTACCGTTGGTGGAAGCACTGGATTCAGTGGCCGGTGCCACCGGCAACATCGTGTTCAAGCGCGCGGTGCTGCGGATCAAGCAAGACGTCTCTACCGGCATGCAGCTGAATTTTTCGATGCGTGCCTCCGGCGTCTTTCCGAACATGGCGATTCAGATGACCGCCATTGGCGAAGAGTCGGGCGCCCTGGACGACATGCTCGACAAGGTTGCGAGTTTCTACGAGGCCGAAGTCGACAACATGGTCGACAACCTCACCAGCCTGATGGAGCCGTTCATCATGGTGGTCCTGGGTGTTATCGTCGGCGGCCTGGTGGTTGCGATGTATTTGCCCATCTTCCAACTCGGCTCAGCGATCTGACATGCCCTTGAATGAAATTCTGACCCTCTACCCGCAGGCCTTCATCGTCATCGCCCTGGTGATCGGCCTGCTGGTCGGCAGCTTCCTCAATGTAGTGATCTGGCGTCTGCCGAAAATGCTCGAGCGTGAATGGCGAGTGCAGGCTCAAGACATCCTCGGCTTGTCGACCGAAACACCGCTCCCGACTTACAACCTGCTGCTGCCCCACTCCCAGTGCCCCCACTGCGGGCACCGGATCCGCGCCTGGGAAAACATTCCCGTGCTCAGTTTTCTGTTCCTGCGTGGGCGCTGCTCTGATTGCGCGACGCCCATCAGCAAACGCTATCCGTTGACGGAGTTGGCCTGCGGCCTGTTGTCGGCGTTCATTGCCTGGCACTTCGGCTTCGGCTGGTCTGCCTGCCTGGTGCTGGTCCTGACCTGGGGCCTGTTGGCCATGAGCCTGATCGACGTCGAGCATCAGTTGCTGCCCGATGTGCTGGTGCTGCCGCTGATGTGGCTGGGACTGATCGTCAACAGTTTCGAACTGATCGTGCCGTTGCACGAGGCGCTGTGGGGTGCGATTGCCGGCTACATGGCGCTGTGGTCGGTGTTCTGGCTGTTCAAGCTGATCACCGGCAAGGACGGCATGGGCCACGGGGATTTCAAGTTGTTGGCCATGTTCGGCGCCTGGGGCGGTTGGCAGATTTTGCCGCTGACTATCCTGTTGTCGTCCGTGGTGGGCGCCATTCTCGGCATGATTTTGCTGCGCCTGCGCAACGCGAAAACCTCGACGCCGATCCCCTTCGGCCCCTATCTGGCGATTGCCGGCTGGATTGCCTTGCTCTGGGGTGGTCAAATAACCGACTTCTATTGGCAGTTTGTCGGTTTGAAATGAATACCCCTGTGGAAAAACCCTGGATTCTCGGCCTGACCGGCGGCATCGGCAGCGGCAAAAGCGCGGCCGCCCAGCACTTCATCGACCTGGGCGTGCACGTGGTGGATGCCGATCATGCCGCTCGCTGGGTGGTGGAACCGGGTCGCCCGGCGCTGGCAAAAATCGCCGACCACTTCGGCCCCGGCGTGTTGCAAGCCGATGGGCAACTGGATCGCAGTGCGCTGCGCAAACTGATCTTCGAGGTGCCGGAGGAACGCCTCTGGCTCGAAGCGCTGTTGCATCCGCTGATCGCCGAGGAAATCGCCGATCATCTGGCCAAGGCACAATCGTCTTACGCGATTCTGGTTTCGCCGCTGCTGATCGAGTCCGGACAATACGCCATGACCCAACGGGTCCTGGTGATCGATGCTCCGGAACAACTACAGATCGAACGCACCCTGCAGCGTGACCAGACCAGCGAACAACAGGTCCAGGCGATCCTCAAGGCTCAGTCCAGCCGCCAGGATCGCGTGAGCCATGCCGACGACGTGGTGGTCAACGACCGCGACCTCGCCTGGCTGCACAGCGAGGTCGAACGCCTGCATCACTATTACCTTACTTTGCGTGGAGGCCAGTCATGAGCCAAACCCCAACCGTCGAATGCCCAACCTGCGGCGCCCCTGTCGAATGGACCCCTGACAACAAATTCCGGCCCTTCTGTTCGGACCGCTGCAAACTGATCGACCTGGGCGCCTGGGCATCGGAAGAACACAAGATTCCGGTGAGCCCGGATGCCGAGGATGAACTGTTCAGCGAAGACTTCGACCCGCGTCACTGATCCGACCATCAGGGCCGCATAAAGCCGTAGTCCTGCCCCTCGTCGAGGTTCTCGGCGAGAAACCGCAACTTATCGGCCAGATCCTCGACACTGCGCATGGCCTTGCTCTGCTGCACCACCGCGCTGAGCAAGGCGCGCAGGCTCAACCCCGGGTCAAACCCCACCTCTTGCGCCGTATCCAGACTCTGGCGCAACTCCTGCCTTGCCCATTCGTAGACACTCATTTCGATACTCCTGAAGGTTTTGCGGAGCATGGGAGCGTCAGCGTTTTTTGCATTTGATGTGGATCAAGATTTCGGATCGTCGTCTTTCCAGGGTGCCGAGAGGTAGCGTGTGCGATTGAAGGTCTCCAGCCATTCCGGGCAGAACACCACCAAGGCACTGACCACCATGCCGTTGATGAACGCTTCCGGAAAAATGATCAGCCACAGGTAACCGACAAAATCTTCCAGCCAGTACGGCATGGCGAATCGTTCGTCGAACCACAGCAGCCACAACGCCAGCAGCAGGCACAGCAACGCCGACAACGCTGCTGCAAAAAAACCGGAAACGAAGATATACACAAAGGGATTACGCGGCTGCGCTCGCTCCACCAGGATTGCGCAGCACTCGGTGACCAGCACTGGCAGCAGAATCAGCAACGCGCCGTTGACCCCCATCGCCGCCAGATCCTGCCGCCCGAGCAGCACCAATCCCGCTTGCGCGACCAACCCGCCGACAATCGCCAACGGCCAATCCAACAGCAAAGTTACCGCCGTCATGCCGATAAAGTGGTAGGACACGCCGGTATCGAAATCCCGTCGCACCAGCCAGAGCATGAACAGTGCGAACACCGTGCCGAACAACAGATGTTGGCGGCGGCTGTCGCTGAACAGTTCGACCCACGGGACTCGCGCGATGGCCCAGATCAGCACCGGCACATAGATCAACCAGCCCACCGTGAGGGATTCAGGTGACAGTAACTCGGCGCCGATCATGGCGGGGGTGCACTCCTTTGTCTTTGTCGAAAGAGGACAGGTTCTCAGTCTACACCGCACTTTGAATGCGCTTCGATTTTGCTCAGGAGGGTCGTTTTTCGATAGGGGGTTTATCCATTTCCGCGGTAGCGACCACTGGCGGTTTCGCTCTTACAGCGAGTCACTTGGAAGAGCCCCAAGTAACCAAGGGCTTTTGCCCCTAATGAGATGGTCAGCCCGCCGCCATCGGCTATCCATGGCCGGGGGCGGCTAACCCGGCATCCATGCCGGGTTGCCCACTGCGCAGAACCTCCACTCGGCCTCTCGAGGGGCCGTGCACCGCCACAGCAAAACGAGGCGGCCTACCGGCCGGCCTGATCTTTCAAGCGCACGCGTTCCCCTGTGGGAGCGGGCTTGCTCGCAAAGCTGTTGATCTTGCCGTTGCTGTTGCTTTGCTTCGGCTTCAGATCTGCCGCCCCCGGAGCAATGCCGGAGTGAGGGCATGCAGAGCCTGGGCGAGGCACCGAATGGAGGGGCAAAAGCGCTTTGGTTACTTTCGTGCTTTTCGAAAGTGACCCGCCGTAAGGGCGGAACCGCCAGCCGCCGTCACCACACGAACGGATATACACCCAATCAAAAAGAGCGATTGTTACATTTCCTGCAACGCTGAATCAGACCCCGCCCCCTTTATCGGATGCGAGCAAAGACTAAAATTCAGATATCAGAATCAACACCGAGCACACAAAAATGAAAACCCTGATCACCCTTTTTCTGAGCGTTGTAGCCACCTCGGCCATGGCAGCCAGCAACGAGCCAGCCGCCACCCCTTACAGCCCAGCTCAACCGCTGGACATCGCCGAAGTAGTTTCGGTAACAGACACCGCAACCGCCTGCGAAGTCGTGCCAGCGACCATGGTCTACATCGATCATCAGGGCCAGACTCATCGCGTGACCTATCAGGTGATGGGCAACTGCATGAGCAATCTTTAATTACGGCCTCATAACAGCGTCCACGTATAGCTGAGAATTAGCCGGTTCTCATCGATATCGCTGCGGTAGTTGGAGCGCGCCATCACATTGCGCACACGAATCCCGAGGCCTTTCAGGCTGCCGCTCTGCACCACATAACCGAGATCGAGATCACGCTCACGGTCCTTGCCCTCGAACCCTTGCCCAGTATCGACATTGTTGCCGGTGATGTAGCGCACGGTGCTGGTCAGCCCAGGCACCCCGAGGGCCGCGAAATCGTAGTCGTAGCGCGCCTGCCATGAGCGCTCATCGGTGTAGGCGAACTCGTAGGTCGGCACCTCGTTGCCCAGCGGGCTGATGTTGGCAAAGACACGCGGGAAAGCGCTGTCGCCGAACATGCCCTGATAACCGAGATAAAACGTGTGGCCACCGCGCTTGGCCGACAGCAAGGAAAAGAACGCCTGGTTGTCGATATTGCCCAGAAGCTTTTTGCCATCTTCGCGCGAATCGTAATAGCCAAGGTTGGCGCCCAAGGTCCAGTCGCCCAACGGCTGGCTGTGCTTGAAGCCGAGAAAACGCTGGTTGTAGATATCCTCAAGTTGCCCGAACCAGGCACTGACCGAGCTGCGTTTGTCATTGAAGGCATAGTCGGCGCCGGCAAAGTTGAATCCATCGCTGCTGACCTGGCGCTGCGGCACATGACCAAGCATGGCCTGCATCTTGTCGTCGCCGGCCTCGTTGCGCAGGCTGGTCGACTTCAAGTGGCCACCTTGCAAGGTCAGGCCGTTGATCTCGTTGGAGCTGATGCTTGCACCCTGATAGCTGGGCGGCAGCAGACGGATATCGCTGAAGGCCAACACCGGCACGTTGGGTTGCAGCTCACCCACCTTCAGCTCGGTTTTGGAGTAACGCACCTTCAGCGCACCTTCCAGACGGCTGTAATCATTCGCCGCGCGACCGTCATCCTGCACCGGCAACAAACCGGTATTGACCCGATCCGGGCTGCTGTCGAGTTTGAGGCCGAGCAGGCCGATGACATCCACACCAAAACCGACGGGGCCTTGGGTGTAACCAGATTTGACGTTAAGAATGAAACCCTGCGCCCACTCTTCGGCCTTCGATTGCGGGTTGGCGCCGACGATGTCGGAGAAGTCCCGGCTGAAGTAATAATTGCGCGCTTGCAATGTCGCCGTGGTGTCTTCGATGAACCCACCCTCCGCCGCCATCGCACCGGCGGAGAAACTCGAGACAACAGCCATGGACAACACCGAACCGGTTGTTGGGAAAATCTGTTTCATCGTTTTTTCTCTTATTTTTATTGATCGACAGGTTGAAGTGCTTCAGCCGCAGCGGATTCGCTGCGGGTAACAGGACGCCGGGCGTTTAACAGAAAGTGCGTGACCATGCCGAAAATCAGCCCCCAAAATGCGGCGGACAAACCAAACAACGACATGCCCGACGCAGTGGTAAGAAAGGTCACCAGCGCGGCTTCGCGATCACTCGGCACGGCCATTGCGCCAGCCAACGCCCCGGCAATCGCAGCGAACAGCGCCAGCCCGGCCAAGGCCGCAATCAGTTCTTTGGGAAACGCTGAAAACAGCGAAACCAAGGTGGCGCCGAAGATCCCCAGTACCAGGTAACACAGCCCACCCACGACGCCGGCCACATAGCGCTTGCCCGGATCTTCATGGGCCTCGCGGCCGGTACAAATGGCCGCGGTGATCGCCGCCAGGTTCAGCCCGTGGCAACCGAACGGGGCCAACAGCGCCGTGCCCAACGCACTGCTGGCGATGATCGGGCTTGCCGGCGTCGGGTAACCGCTGGCACGCAGCACCGCCATGCCGGGAACAAACTGGCCGGTCAGTGCCACCATCACCAGCGGCAAGGCGATATTCAGGGTCGCGCTCAGGCTGAATGCGGGGGTGATCCACACGGGCGTGGCCATGCCGACCACCAACGCTTCGCGGTGCAAATCACCGGAGAGAAAAGCGATGCAACAGCCCACCAACAGCACCATCAACACCGCATAACGCGGCATCACCCGCTTGCAGATCAGGTACGTGGCAAACATCGCCAGCACCAGCAAAGGCTTGCCCTGCAACGAGACGAACAACCCCGTGCCGAAGCTGAACAGAATCCCCGCCAGCATCGCCGCCGCAATGGCCGCGGGGAGTTTGCTGATGATCCGGTCAAATGCCCCCGACACCCCGACGAGAAAGATAATCAGGCTGCTGACCAGATAGGCTCCCACCGCCTCCGGCATGGAGATCTCGGGCAACAGCGCCACCAGCAACGCCGAACCCGGCGCCGACCACGCGATAATCACCGGGACGCGGTAACGCAGACTCAGACCGATGCCGAGCACGGCGCTGCCGATGGAAATCGCCCAGACCCAGGACGACAGCACTTCCCGCGAGAGGTGCGCAGACTCGGCAGCCTGAAAGATGATCACCAACGGGCCGGCGTAGGAAATCACCGTGGCGATAAATCCGGCGACGGCCGCCGACAGGGAAAAGTCCCGGAATAACGCTTTCATGAGGCCTCGCCGACAGCCCCGTCAGATGATCCGTGGCGCGAGCCCGCAAGCGCTTGTCTGGCGCTGCGCCGGCTGCTGATGGCGAACACGGTCATGGCGACGGCGGCCACCGCACCAGGCACGGCAAAGGCCATGAAGTTCAATTGCAGCGGCAGGTTGATCCCGAGTAAGGCGCCGCCCAGCAGCGGACCGACGATGGCGCCGTTGCGCCCGATACCCGAGGCCCAACCCAGACCGGTGGAGCGAATGGTCATGGAGTAGAACTGCGCGGCACAGGCGTACAACAGAATTTGCGAGCCGATGGTGGTGGCGCCGGCGATGGCGATCAGCAGGTACAACAATGGCATCGGGCTGTTGTATCCCAGCAAGGTGATCGAGACGGCAGCCCCGGTGAAAAACACCGCCAACACCCGTGGCAAATTGAGCTTGTCACCGAGGACACCGCCGCCGACCGCGCCGAAAATGGCACCGAAGTTGAGCACCAGCAGGAACGACAAACTCGAACCCAGGCTATAACCGGCGTTGGCCATCAGTTTCGGCAGCCAGGAACTCAAGGCGTACACCATCAGCAGGCAGCAGAAAAATGCCAGCCACAGCATCAGCGTGCGCAGCGCTCGACCTTCGCGGAACAGTTGCAGCACCGGGGTGCCAGTGCCCTTCACTTCGCTCATGTGCAACTGATCGCTGGATTGTGCGACGTAAGCCGGATCAATCCGTTGCAGAACGTTGCGCGCTTCTTCATGGCGCCCCTGACGCAGCATGAAACCCACCGACTCGGGCAGGAAGTACATGATCAACGGCAACAACAGCAACGGCAGCACCGCCACGTAAAACACCGACTGCCAGCCAAAACTCGGGATCAGCACGATGCCGAGCCCCGCCGAGAGCATGCCGCCCACCGAGTAACCGCTGAACATGATCGCTACCAGCGTGCTACGGATTTTCTTCGGCGCGTACTCGTTCATCAGCGCCACCACGTTGGGCATCACTCCCCCGATGCCCAGGCCGGCAATGAACCGGCAGAGGCCAAATTCAGTAGGGTTTCGGGCGAAACCATTGAGCACGGTGAAACCGCTGAAGAGCATCACGCAGATGGTGATGGCTTTCTTGCGACCGATCTTGTCCGAGAGCGGGCCGAAAAACAGCGCGCCGAACATCATCCCGAACAGTGCATAACTTCCCAGCGCCCCGGCTTGCAGGGGACTGAGCCCCCACTCTTTCATCAGCATCGGCAACACCACGCCGTAGATCACCAGATCGTAACCGTCGAAGATGATGATCAGGGCACACCAGAACAGCACCATCCAGTGGAAGCGGTTGAATCGTGCGTTGTCGATAACCTCATGTACGTCAATCTTGCGCATGGCATCTATCTCTTGTTGTTGTTTTTGTAGAGCGTCGGTAACACGGCTTACGTCCGTACAGCCGAGGGTAAAGACGCCAGGCACGGGAAAATATCCGCTGTGCGCAGATCGCTATCCGTTTTGTGCAATGCCCTGAACCGGGCTCTGAGTGAGGACTGGTGCAGGCATGGCGCGACGAAGCTCCGGCCGCCGTCGGCCTTCTCCGACAAATTGTCTTCTTTGCGAACGTATTTGGACGCTAAGCTTGGGCCTATGGATGACTCAGATTATTTACGCCTGCTGACCATCGCGGCCGAGCAAGCCAACGCGTTCCTGTCCAATGCCCGCAAATGGGAGCGTGAGCGTTGGGTTTGCCAGCGCCTGCTGCAAGGCCTGAACATTCCCTATCGCGCGGACGAATTCGCCCCCGCCGGAGAACCGCCGGACGTGCTGTTTCGCGACGCCAGTTTCGAGGTGTTCTTCGTGCTCGACGAAGGCCGACGCCTCAATGACGAATGGCGCGACGAACTGCAACGTCGGCGCAGCGCGTTTTCACTGAGTTCGCTGGTACGCCGCGAGGCGAAGCCCCGGCGGATTCCGGCCAATGAATTTTTGCTGAGACTGGCGCCGACCTTGCGCAAAAAGGCCCACAACTACAAAGAACGCGGCATGGACCTGGGGGAACTGGACATCATCGCTTTCGCCAGCCTCAAGCGCGAAGTGCTGGACCTCAACAGCCATTTCCCGCCGCCTACCGAATACCTGCGTCAGGGTTGGCGCTCGTTGTCGCTGGTGGGCCCGACCTTCGCCCGCGTGCTGTTCGCCCACCCCGATGCCCCGGATTTTTTACGCAGCAACCTGGGACGCAGCATTGTTTTTGACGTCGGGATCAGCCTGTGAGCCCATTGCAGGAGTTGATCGCAGAAGTGCCGCAAATCGGCCGTGTGCGGTGGATCGGCGTGCGCCCGGAGCGACACGCGCCGATGGTTGAACTTGACGCTGTGGAAGCGCGTCTCGAGGCCGGCCTGACCGGTGATCGCGCCCGTCCCGGCGTGCGTAATGCCCGCCAGGTGACGCTGATTCAGTGGGAACATCTGGCCGTGATCAGTTCGCTGATGGGCCGCGCGGATGGCCAGCCGGTGCTACCTCAGGACTTACGTCGCAACATCGTCGTCAGCGGGATCAACCTGTTCAGCCTCAAGGGCCGTCGCTTCAGAATTGGTCAGGCGATTTTCGAAACCACCGGTTGGTGCCAACCCTGTGCTCACCTGCAAAACAGCCTCGGCCCCGGGACCTTTCAGGCCGTTCGTGGACATGGCGGAATCACCGCTCGAGTGTTACAAAGTGGAATCATTCGCCTGGACGATTCGGTGAGCGTCGAGCCCATTCCAGAGAGCGGCTATGCTCCGTTCAACGTGGGATAAAACCCTCTTGTAGCTTCTAAACATTTAGCAACGTCTACCTGACGAGGCCCAAAAATGACCAGCCGCCTGAACCCCGACGATCAAAAGCATGTCGAAGAGTACCTGCACCTGTCCCAGCACCGTGTCGAGCGCCGGCCTTTCCGGCCGTGGATGCTCCTGGTGGTGGTGTTGGCAGTGACCATTGGTTTAGGCCTGTTGAGCCGACTTATCAGTTATCTGACGCTATGAGCTGCATCGCGCTCGCTCGGGTAATTGCACCGATTTCTTTTAGCCTTGCGAGATATCCCCATGACTCATCGTATTGTCATCGTTGGCGGCGGCGCCGGCGGTCTGGAGTTGGCTACCCGTCTGGGTAAGACTCTGGGCAAGCGCGGCACGGCCAGTGTGATGCTGGTCGACGCGAACCTGACCCACATCTGGAAACCGCTGTTGCACGAAGTGGCGGCAGGTTCCCTGAACTCTTCCGAAGACGAACTCAACTATGTTGCCCAGGCGAAATGGAACCACTTCGAGTTCCAGCTGGGGCGCATGAGCGGGCTTGATCGCGCACAGAAGAAAATCCAGCTGGCCGCCACTTACGACGAAGCCGGCGTGGAATTGGTGCCGGCCCGTGAACTGGGTTACGACTCGTTGGTGATCGCAGTCGGCAGCACCACCAACGATTTCGGCACCCAGGGCGCGGCGCAGCATTGCCTGTTCCTCGACACCCGCAAACAGGCCGAGCGCTTCCACCAGCAATTGCTCAATCACTACCTGCGCGCCCATGCCGGGCAAACCGACAAGGTCGAGCAGATCAGCGTGGCAATCGTCGGCGCTGGCGCCACAGGCGTCGAACTGGCTGCCGAACTGCACAACGCCGCCCATGAACTGGCGGCCTACGGCCTGGACCGGATCAAACCGGAAAACATGCACATCACCCTGATCGAAGCCGGACCACGGGTATTGCCTGCCCTGCCCGAGCGGATCGGCGGACCTGTGCACAAAACCCTGGAGAAACTCGGGGTCAACGTCATGACCAACGCAGCCGTCAGCGAAGTAACCGCAGACAGCCTGATCACCGCCGACGGCAAAGTGATCAACGCCAGCCTCAAAGTCTGGGCCGCCGGGATTCGCGCGCCGGGTTTCCTCAAGGACATCGATGGGCTGGAAACCAACCGCATCAACCAGCTGCAAGTCCTGCCGACCCTGCAAACCACCCGCGACGAGAACATTTTCGCCTTCGGCGACTGCGCGGCCTGCCCGCAACCGGGCACGGATCGCAATGTGCCGCCTCGTGCGCAAGCGGCGCATCAGCAGGCTTCGCTGCTGGCCAAATCGCTAAAACTGCGGATCGAAGGCAAGACCTTGCCTGAGTACAAGTACACCGACTACGGCTCACTGATCTCGCTGTCGCGTTTTTCGGCTGTGGGTAACTTGATGGGCAACCTGACCGGCAGCGTGATGCTCGAAGGCTGGCTGGCGCGGATGTTTTACGTGTCGCTGTACCGCATGCACCAAATGGCACTGTATGGCGCGTTCCGCACGGCGATGCTGATGCTGGGCAGCAAGATCGGGCGTGGCACTGAGCCTCGGCTCAAGTTGCACTAACTCGGTCTAGTGTGGGAGCGGGCTTGCTCGCGAAAGCGGTGTAACAGTTAACTGTAATGTTGAATGTTATGGCCCCTTCGCGAGCAAGCCCGCTCCCACATTAGTGCTCCATCAATCTGAAGATCTGTGTCTCACTGTATCTCTCCCCACGATTGCGCCCCTTCGCTTACAAACTCCCCCCTTGCACGACACAGTAGCGATACACCACGCCCGCTAAATGGCCACACCCGAGCAAGGCACCCTGCCTGCACAGGTTTATCGCCGCACTTACGTGGCCCCCCTTATCGAGCGGTTGTGTCGTGCAACCCAGGAGAGTTGAAATGTCCCATACCAAAAACACTATTGGTCTGCTCGGCGCTGTTCTGGCCGGTGGCATGATGTTGTCCGGTTCTGTATTTGCTTCGCAGCCACTGACCCAAGGCTACCTGTTGGCCTCGGCAGAACAGGTCGTGAAGACACCTGAAGGCAAATGTGGCGAAGGCAAGTGTGGCGATGAATCGATGGCCCGGACCGACACCGATGGCGATGGCAAGGTGTCCCGTGCAGAATTCTTGAAAGTGGCGCCGAAAGCCAACTTCGACAAGATCGACACCAACCATGACGGCCAGATCGACGAACAAGAAGCTTTTGATAACGTGAAAGCCAACTACGAATCCAATGGCAAAAAAATGCCGAAGGGCTTGTTCGAGCACCTGAAAGACAACAGCTAAGTTGAGTAGCTGAAACCTAAGCCCTGCTTCCATTCAGAAGCGGGGCTTTTTTACGTCTGACGGTTTTGCGCCTGTAAGCGCTGCGATGACTTGGGCGATTTTTTTGAAGACAAAAAAAATCCCCGTATCTTTCGATACGAGGATTTTTAATATGGTCGGGGTAAGGGGATTCGAACTCCTGACATCCTGCTCCCAAAGCAGGCGCGCTACCGGACTGCGCTATACCCCGGTAAAAAAAAAGCGACCTTTACAAGTCGCCTTCTTCGATCAGCGCTTTTGGCGTCTGATCTTAAGATCTGATCCCAGCGTTAACTGGTTTCAAAAATGGTGGGTCGTGTGGGATTCGAACCTACGACCAATTGGTTAAAAGCCAACTGCTCTACCAACTGAGCTAACGACCCAAAAATGGTCGGGGTAAGGGGATTCGAACTCCTGACATCCTGCTCCCAAAGCAGGCGCGCTACCGGACTGCGCTATACCCCGGTTTGAAATTGGCTCCGTGACCAGGACTCGAACCTGGGACCCAATGATTAACAGTCATTTGCTCTACCGACTGAGCTATCACGGAACTACATATTTCAATTTACAACTGTGAAGCTTGCTTCACCTCTTCGACCCGTTCGCATCGCTGCGTTCGTGTGTCTGAGGCGCGCTATTCTACAATCTTAAGCACCTCTGTCAACCCCCTAAATTGCTTTCAAGTTAATGATTTGCAACTTATTTCAGATTCCTGCTTGGGGAGCAAAAACCCTTCAGGGCGACTTACTGCGGGGCGCACTTTACAAGCCTTTTCCTTAGAGTTCAACAGCCTGGCGAAAAAAAGGCCTCGCGATGCGAGGCCTCCTTTATTGCACTGCCGTTTTGGGTCAGGCGAAAACGATTTCGTCGTTTTCTACCGTACCTACCGCGGTGTCGCCCGGCATGAAACGGCCGGACAGAATCAGCTGCGCCAACGGGTTCTCGATCCAGCGCTGGATCGCTCGTTTGAGCGGTCTTGCGCCATACACCGGGTCGTAACCTACCGCGATCAGCTTATCCATGGCTTCAGGGCTGAGTTCCAGCTTCAGTTCACGCTCAGTCAGACGACTGCGCAGACGACCCAACTGGATCTCGGTAATGCCAGCGATCTGATCACGAGCCAACGGCTCAAAGATCACCACTTCGTCGACCCGGTTGATGAACTCTGGCCGGAAGTGCGTGGAAATCGCATCCATCACCGCCGCGCGCTGAGCCTCACGATCACCGACCAGTTCCTGGATCTGCACCGAGCCCAGGTTGGACGTCATGACAATCACGGTATTTTTGAAATCTACCGTACGGCCATGGCTGTCGGTCAAACGACCATCTTCCAGCACTTGCAGCAAAATGTTGAACACATCCGGGTGGGCCTTCTCGACCTCGTCCAGGAGGATCACCGAGTAAGGCTTGCGACGCACCGCCTCGGTCAGGTAACCGCCCTCTTCGTACCCTACGTAGCCTGGTGGCGCACCGATCAGCCGGGCCACGGAATGTTTCTCCATGAACTCGGACATATCGATCCGCACCATCGCCTCTTCAGTATCGAAAAGGAACTCAGCCAGCGCCTTGCACAGCTCGGTTTTACCAACACCGGTCGGGCCGAGGAACATGAACGAGCCGCTCGGGCGATTAGGGTCGGACAACCCGGCACGGGAACGCCGCACCGCGTTGGAAACGGCAATCACCGCTTCGTCCTGGCCGATCACACGCTGGTGCAACAGGCTTTCCATCTTCATCAGTTTGTCGCGCTCGCCTTCGAGCATTTTCGACACCGGGATGCCGGTCCACTTCGATACGACTTCAGCGATTTCTTCTTCAGTCACCTTGCTGCGCAGCAACTGGTTTTCGCTTTTGCCGTGCTGGTCGACCATTTGCAGGCTGCGTTCCAGGTCCGGGATGACCCCGTACTGCAACTCGGCCATGCGGTTCAGGTCGCCTTTGCGGCGCGCGGCTTCCAGTTCCTGACGGGACTGTTCGATTTTCTGCTGGATCTGCGCCGAACCCTGTACTTCGGCTTTCTCCGAATTCCAGATTTCTTCGAGGTCCGAGTACTCACGTTCGTGACGACCGATTTCTTCCTGCAGTTTTTCCAGACGTTTCTTCGCCGCGTCGTCGCTTTCTTTCTTCAGCGCCTGGGATTCCACCTTCAGCTGAATCAGGCGACGCTCAAGGCGGTCCAGCACTTCCGGCTTGGAGTCGATCTCCATGCGAATGCGGCTGGCGGCTTCATCGATCAGGTCGATGGCCTTGTCCGGCAACTGCCGGTCAGTAATGTAGCGATGACTGAGCTTGGCCGCGGCGATGATCGCGCCGTCGGTAATCGCCACCTTGTGGTGAACCTCGTAACGCTCTTTGAGGCCACGCAGGATGGCGATGGTGTCTTCTTCGCTCGGCTCGTCCACCAACACTTTCTGGAAGCGCCGCTCAAGGGCCGCGTCCTTCTCTATATATTGGCGGTACTCATTGAGCGTGGTCGCGCCGACGCAGTGCAACTCGCCGCGAGCCAATGCCGGTTTGAGCATGTTGCCAGCATCCATCGAGCCTTCGCCCTTGCCGGCGCCAACCATGGTGTGCAGTTCATCGATGAACAGAATGATCTGCCCTTCCTGCTTCGACAGTTCATTGAGCAGGGATTTGAGGCGCTCTTCGAACTCACCGCGATACTTGGCACCGGCAATCAGAGACCCCATGTCCAGGGACAGCAGGCGCTTGCCTTTCAGGCCATCCGGCACTTCGCCGTTGATGATGCGTTGCGCCAGGCCTTCGGCAATGGCGGTTTTACCCACACCAGGCTCACCGATCAGTACCGGGTTGTTCTTGGTGCGACGTTGCAGCACCTGGATGGTCCGGCGAATTTCGTCGTCACGGCCGATCACCGGATCGAGCTTGCCCTCTTCGGCACGCTTGGTCAGGTCGACGGTGTATTTATCCAGCGCCTGGCGCGACTCTTCGTGGTTGGCGTCATTGACGGCTTCGCCACCGCGCAGGTTGTTGATGGCGTTTTCCAGGGCTTTCTTGCTGACACCCTGACCCAGCAACAATTTGCCGAGTTTGCTGTTCTCGTCCATGGCGGCGAGCAGCACCAGTTCGCTGGAAATGAACTGGTCGCCCTTCTGCTGGGCCAGACGATCAGCCTGGTTGAGCAGGCGCGCCAGATCCTGCGACATGTTGACGTCGCCGGTGGGATTCTGGATTTTCGGTAGTTGATCGAGCTCTTTGGTCAGCTCTTTGCGCAGGCTGTTGACGTCGAAGCCCACCTGCATCAACAGGGGTTTGATCGAACCACCCTGCTGTTCAAGCATGGCTTGCATCAAGTGCGCCGGTTCAATGCCCGGATGATCAAGGCCGACAGCCAGGGATTGGGCGTCGGACAAGGCTAACTGCAACTTGCTGGTTAAACGGTCTATACGCATGGGTCACCTTCCTTTTGAGCAGGCCGGACCTATAAAACATCCTGAATGAAGAAACCTGCCAGATATCACTTAGATGTGGTCGATTCTGGGAGATTCAAGCGTCGTGACGTTGATGCAGGTCAGCTAAGTCTAGCGTTCGAGCCAGACAAGGGAGGCAAACCGACCGGTGCGTGGACTGCGGCGGTAAGAAAAGAAGCGAGGATCGTTCACGGTACAGAAACCGCCACCGTAGACCGCTGTTACACCGCGGGCAGCCAGTCGCAAACGTGCCAGCTCATAAATGTCGGCCATGAACTTGCCGGCATTTGGACTGGGTACAAAGGCTTTGGCGGCTTCAGTAAGTTGCAGAACGAAGGTTTCGCGCACTTCCGGGCCGACCTCAAAGGCTTGCGGGCCAATGGCTGGGCCGAGCCAGACCAGCACCTCGGAGGGTGGCAAATCCAGGCTGTCGAGGGTGGCTTCCAGCACGCCCGCCGCCAGCCCGCGCCAACCGGCATGGGCCGCGGCTACGCGCGTGCCGGCACGATCGCAAAACAGCGCTGGCAGGCAATCGGCGGTCATCGCCGTGCAGGCAATACCGGGGGTTGCCGTCCAACTGGCGTCGGCGGTCACTACCTGGCTTGGGTCAGCATGAGCCACGGCGATGCCGTGAACCTGTTGCAACCAGGCCGGTTGAATAGAGAAATGATCGGTCAGGCGACGGCGGTTTTCGGCAACAGCTTCGGGGCTGTCGTCGACGTGATCGCCGAGATTGAGGCTGTCGAACGGCGCCAGACTGACGCCGCCCGCACGGGTGGTAACGCAGGCTTTCACCCCGGCAGGCGCAGGCCAGTCGGGAATCAGCCAGTCACTCATCCGATGAACGCCTCGCGGTCTTGCTTGAGCAGTGTCAGCAACCAGACAAAATCGTCCGGAAGTGGCGATTCCCAGCTCATGCGTTTACCGGTGGTCGGGTGATCCAGCTCCAGGAACCGCGCATGCAGCGCCTGACGCGGGAACGCCTTCAACGATTCGACCATGGTCACACTGGCTGCCGGCGGGATGCGGAAGCGACCGCCGTAGGCAGGGTCTCCGACCAACGGGAAGTTGATGTGGGCCATGTGCACACGAATCTGGTGCGTACGACCGGTTTCCAGCTTCACCCGCACGTGAGTGTGGGAGCGGAAACGCTCGAGCACGCGGTAATGGCTGACGGCTTGCTTGCCACCTTCCATGACCGCCATGCGCTGGCGTTGCTGGCCGTGACGACCGATCGGCGCGTTGATCTTGCCGCCGGCAGTCACCACACCGATCACGATGCACTCGTAGATCCGGCTGACGCTGCGGCTCTGCAACTGTGTTACCAGCTGCGTCTGAGCCTGAATGGTCTTGGCCACCACCATCAGACCGGTGGTGTCCTTGTCCAGGCGATGCACGATACCGGCGCGGGGCACATTGATGATGTCCGGCACGTGGTGCAGCAAGGCGTTGAGTAAAGTGCCATCAGCGTGACCGGCAGCCGGATGCACCACCAGGCCCGCAGGCTTGTTGATCACCAGGATGTCGTCGTCTTCATAGACGATGTCCAGCTCGATGTCTTGAGCGATCCATTCGCCCTGAGCTTCCTGCTCGGCAGTCAGTTCAAGAATGGCGCCACCATGAACGATGTCTCGCGGGCGGATAACCGCCCCATCCACAGTCAGGCGGCCGTCTTTGATCCAGGCGGAAAGGCGCGAGCGCGAGTGCTCAGCGAATAATTGTGCGGCGACTTGATCGAGGCGTTGGCCGCCCAATTCGGACGGCACCTCTGCGCGAAGTTCAATTTTATCGGACATGCTCAGACTAGGCGTCGGCACAGCCTTTGGTTTCGGCTGCGCGCTTGTGGTTAAATACGGCGTCTTTTGCCCCGAGGCTATTCAACGGGGCGCTCATCATAACAGGACGGCCCCGCCCAAGACAGCGGCCGTCATAGGGACGCAAGCCGCCATGCAAGTGAAACACCTGCTGCTGATCGCCATCCTCGCATTGACCGCTGCTTGCTCATCGAAGGAAGTCGTAGACGAAAACCTGAGTGAAGTCGAGCTGTACCAGCAGGCTCAGCAGGATCTGGACAACAATAACTACACCAGTGCCACAGCCAAGCTGAAGGCCCTGGAGTCGCGTTATCCGTTCGGTCGCTATGCTGATCAGGCTCAACTCGAGCTCATCTACGCCAACTACAAGAACACCGAGCCAGAGGCTGCGAAGTCCGCTGCCGAGCGTTTCATTCGTCTGCACCCCCAGCATCCGAACGTGGATTACGCTTACTACCTCAAGGGTCTGACGTCTTTCGACCAGGACGTTGGCCTGCTGGCGCGCTTCCTGCCGCTGGACATGACCAAGCGTGACCCGGGTGCCGCTCGCGACTCCTACAACGAGTTCGCCCAGCTGACCAGCCGCTTCCCGAATAGCCGCTACGCGCCGGACGCCAAGCAGCGCATGATCTACCTGCGCAACCTGCTGGCCGCCTACGAAATTCACGTTGCCGACTACTACCTGACCCGTCAGGCCTATGTCGCCGCCGCGAACCGTGGTCGTTACGTGGTGGAAAACTTCCAGGAAACACCTTCGGTCGGTGACGGCCTGGCGGTGATGACCGAAGCCTACCAACGTCTGCACCTGGACGACCTGGCCGCTACCAGCCTCGAAACCCTGAAGCTCAACTACCCGAACCACCCAAGCCTGGTGGACGGTCAGTTCGTGCCATCGGTAGACGAAGCCGACAACCGCTCGTGGTTGAGCAAGGCGACCCTGGGCCTGATCGAGTCCCGTCCGCCGCTGCCGCCGGGCGAAACCCGCGCCAACCAGGACGTGCAGAAGCAGTTCCAGGATGCCAAGGACGCGATTCCGAACGAACTCAAGCCTAAAGATGCAGACGGCGATGTGATCGAGGAAGAGGAACACGAAGCGGAAGGCAACAACGAAGACCGCTCGTGGTTCAGCTACATGACCTTCGGTGTGTTCGACTGACACCACCGGTTGCGCAAAAAGGGAGACGCTTGAGTCTCCCTTTTTTATGGCGGCGATTTATTACGCTGTGCGCTGATCATGTCAGTGGCTAAACTGCATGATCACTAGCCAAAAAGCTGCTCATCATGCTTCGTTTATTGTTCTGGATCGCTCTGATTGCCGCTGCGGTATGGTTCTGGCGCAAGTTCAAGGGCCAGGTTTCCGCGCCCAAGTCCTCTGCCGAGCTGGAGGCAGCGCCCATGGTCCGCTGCGCCCATTGCGGCGTCCACCTGCCCCGTGACCGCGCGCTTAACCTTGAACAACAGTGGTATTGCAGCCAGGCTCACCTTGAGCAAGGCCCGGGCTCCAGTGATCGCTGAGACGTCCAGTCCCGGCAGCAAACAGGCCCAGCGACTGCTGCGTCTCTATCATCTTTACCGTTTGAGCGTCGGCATCACCCTGGTGCTGCTGATCTCCAGCAACATGGACAACCAGTTGCTGACCTCCGCCAATGACAACTTGCTACGCAGTGGCAGCTGGTTGTACCTGGTGTTCAACATCCTGTTGGTGGTTTTCCTCGAGAACACCCGCCGCCCGGCGCAGCTGTTCAGCCTGGCGCTGGTTGACGTCCTGCTGCTGTGCGGTCTGTTCTATGCCGCTGGCGGCGTGGCCAGCGCCATCGGCAATCTATTGATCGTCTCGGTGGCCATCGGCAATACCCTGCTGCGCAGACGCATCGGCTTGTCGATAGCAGCCGTTGCCGCCATCGGCATCGTCGGCTTGAGTTTCTTTCTGAGCTTCAACCACCCGACCCGCCCCAGTGACTACCTGCAAGTCGGCACGCTCGGCGCCCTGTGTTTTGCCGCTGCATTGCTGGTACAGGGACTGATTCGGCGACTGGAGGTCAGCGAAACCCTGGCCGAGCAGCGGGCCAGCGAAGTCGTCGGCCTCGAGAACCTTAATGCGCTGATCCTGCAACGCATGCGCACCGGCATCCTGGTGCTCGACGACCAGCGGCGGGTTCAACTGGCCAACCACAGCGCGTTGGCCATGTTGGGGCGCGACAGCCTCGAAGGCGAACTGATCGACGACCACTCACCCACCCTGGTCGAACGCCTGCAACTGTGGCTCAACAACCCGACGCTGCGCCCCCAGAGCCTGAAAGCCGTCAACAGCGGTCTGGAGCTGCAGCCGAGTTTCATTGCCCTGGACCAAAGTCCACACCACCAGACCCTGGTTTTTCTCGAAGACCTCGCTCAAATCGCGCAACAGGCCCAGCAATTGAAACTCGCCGCCCTTGGCCATCTGACTGCAGGTATTGCTCATGAAATCCGCAATCCATTGGGCGCCATCAGTCATGCCGCGCAGCTATTACAGGAATCAGAGGAACTGAACGGCGCGGATCGGCGTCTGACGCAGATTATTCAAGACCACTCTCAGCGAATGAATCGGGTAATCGAAAACGTCCTGCAACTGTCCCGCCGCCAGCAAACCGTACCGCAACGGCTTGATCTGAAGCCGTGGCTGGAACAGTTCGTCGCCGAAACCCGGGAACGCGCGACTGAGGGTCAACGGATACACCTGCATATCGGCTCGGGAGACTTCAAAACACTGATGGATCCGAACCAGTTGACGCAGATTCTCGACAATCTGTTACGCAACGCCTGGCGCCATAGCGCCCTGACCCACGATCAGGCGCAGGTCTGGCTTGAGCTGTTTATCGCCCCCGACAGCCAGCTTCCGGTCCTGGAAATCCTGGACAATGGTCCCGGCGTGGCGCCGGATCATCAGCCACATCTGTTCGAACCCTTCTTCACCACCAGCACTCAAGGCACTGGCCTGGGGCTGTATCTGTCCCGTGAGCTGTGCGAAAGCAACCAGGCCCGCCTAGACTTCAATCCACGCCAAGGCGGCGGCTGCTTTCGCATCACCTTTGCTCACGGACGGAAACAAAGTTGAACATCAGCCCACAGCAAAAAGTCCTGATCGTCGACGACGAGCCGGATATCCGCGAACTCCTGGAAATCACCCTGGGAAGAATGAAACTCGATACCTTCAGCGCCCGTAACCTTGGCGAAGCCCAGGCCCTGCTGATGCGAGAAACATTCGACCTGTGCCTGACCGATATGCGCCTGCCGGATGGCACCGGCCTTGAACTGGTGCAACACATCCAGCAACGCTACCCACACGTACCGGTGGCTATGATCACCGCTTACGGCAACCTGGAAACGGCGATCAATGCCCTCAAGGCCGGCGCCTTCGATTTCCTGACCAAACCGGTGGACCTTACCCGTTTGCGGGAACTGGTCAGCAGCGCCCTGCGGTTGCCTGCGCCCGGCGGCACTGGTATCGCCATCGATCGCCGACTGCTGGGCGACTCACTGCCCATGCGCGCCCTGCGCAAACACATCGACAAACTGGCCCGCAGCCAGGCGCCGGTGTATATCAGCGGCGAATCCGGCAGCGGCAAGGAATTGGTCGCCCGGCTGATCCACGAGCAAGGGCCACGTGCCAACCAACCGTTCATCCCGGTCAATTGCGGGGCGATCCCATCGGAACTGATGGAAAGTGAATTCTTCGGGCATCGCAAAGGCAGCTTCAGCGGTGCCTTTGAAGACAAACCCGGACTGTTCCAGGCCGCCCACGGCGGCACCCTGTTCCTCGACGAAGTGGCTGATTTGCCGTTGGCGATGCAGGTCAAGCTGCTGCGGGCGATTCAGGAGAAAGCCGTGCGCAGTGTCGGAGGGCAGCAGGAAGTCGTGGTCGATGTACGCATACTCTGCGCGACCCACAAAGACCTCGACGCCGAAGTCGCCGCCGAGCGTTTTCGCCAGGATTTGTACTACCGGCTGAACGTGATCGAGCTACGGGTTCCGCCCTTGCGCGAACGCCGCGATGACATCGAACTTCTGGCCAGTCATGTGCTCAAGCGCCTGGCAGCTGGCACTGGCCAACCCGCGGCAAAACTCCACCCACAAGCGCTGGATGCGCTGAAAAGCTACCGCTTTCCGGGCAACGTGCGGGAACTTGAAAACATGCTCGAACGAGCTCACACCTTGTGCGAAAACAAGCAGATCGAAGCCAGCGATCTGCGCCTGGCAGAAGGCAACTGCAACCCGGAAGGGGGCGTACCGGACCTGACGCAGATCGACAATCTGGAAGACTATCTGGAAAACGTTGAACGCAAACTCATTCTCCAGGCCCTGGAAGAAACCCGCTGGAATCGCACGGCGGCAGCTCAGCGGTTGAATCTTTCATTCAGGTCGATGCGATATCGGCTCAAGAAATTGGGACTGGATTGAGGGCCCTTTCGCGAGCAAGCCCGCTCCCACATTGGATCTTATGCGAACACATTATTTGTGAATGGCAAAGATCAACTGTGGGAGCGGGCTTGCTCGCGAAGACTATCTGACAGACAACAAAGACTCTGCGATCAGATTCGCCCGGTCGGGGCATAGGGCGCAGGATCAATAATCGGCTCACGCCCCAGCATCACATCCGCAAACAACTGACACGACGCCGGCGCCAGCACCAACCCGTTGCGGTAATGCCCGCAATTGAGCCAGAGCCCATCAAACCCCGGCACCCGGCCAATGTAAGGAATCCCCTCTGGCGAACCCGGTCGCAACCCGGCCCAATGCCCGACCACCTCGGCATCGGCCAGAGCGGGAATCAATTCGATCGCCGACGCCTTCAGACTCTCCAACGCAGAGCCGGTCGGCGTCTTGTCGTAGCCTTCATGCTCCAGCGTACTGCCAATCAGAATGTGCCCGTCGCGCCGGGGGATTGCATAACGCCCCTTGGCCAGCACCATGCTCGCCAGGAAGTCCGCAGCGCACTTGTAGAGAATCATCTGTCCTTTCACCGGCTCGACCGGCAAGTCCAGCCCCAGGCTTTTGAGTAAATCACCGCTCCAGGCACCTGCGGTCAGAACCACTTGATCACCATGAACAGGCCCCGTGGAAGTTTGTACGCCAACCACCGTAGCGCCTTCGCGGATAAAACCGCTGACTTCGCAGTGTTCATGAATCGTCACGTTCGGCAGTGCCAGCAATGCCGCCCTGAGAGATTTCACCAGCCGCGGATTACGCACGTTCGCCACATCGGCCATGTAGATAGCGCGCGAAAACCCTGTACCCAGCACCGGTACTGCGTCGTGCGCCGCCGAGATATCCACAGCCCGCAACGGTCGGTTTTCCCGCTTGGCCCAGGCCAGAGCCTCAGCTTCATCATCCAGATCCAGCCAGTACAACCCGGTGGTATGCACCTCGGGATCGACACCGGTAGCAGCAAACAGCCGCTCGCCCAACTGTGGATAAAAATCCTGGGACCAGTGAGCCAACGCGGTGACCGCCGGGCTGTAGCGCCACGGGTAGAGCGGCGAAACGATGCCACCACCGGCCCAGGATGACTCCTGACCGACGTTCGAGCGATCCAGCAGCACAACGCTCTGCACTTCGGACGCCAGATTGAATGCCGTCAGCAAACCAATCACCCCGCCGCCGACAATCACCACTTGCTGTTGCCTGGTCATGTTCTGATCCAACCGATAAATAGACAGAGGACGCAAAAGGCGTCCGAAAAAAAACTCAGCGACCCCAGCAATCCTTGGTAGTCAGGCCGCTCGTCGCACCCGCCATGCCTCTGACGCCTGTGTTGGTGAGGGTGAAATCCCCACATTTGTCAGTCGCCATGGCTGTGCCAGACTTGCGCGCCGCCGTCAGCAGGAAGGTCTGGTCGGTCAGGGTCGGGGTGATGGTGTAGAAGTCGTTGCCGGCGCTGAGGCCGGTGGCATTGGTGTAGACATTATTCTTCGAGTAAAACCGTTCAAGAATTTGCGCCTGCTCGGAGAGCAGCCCGGCCACTTCGGTGCGACGGCCTTTTTTCACGTATTCGGTGAGGCTTGGGTAGCCAATGGTGATGACAATCCCGATGATCGCAATCACGATCATGATTTCGATCAGGGTAAAACCTCGGTTGGATCTGCGCATGCCTCAACTCTCACTTACTGTATTTGTCGCCACATGATACGGCGGCTGCCACCACCGGATTTTTCCACCAGGGTGGAAATGCCGCCACTGGAATCGTTCACGATCTTGCGGCTCGCGCCGTTGACGATGGCGTTCAGGGTCGGGATACCGCCGGTAAAGATCACCCCGCTGGACACCGTGTCAGTGCTGTCGACCAACCCGTCGCCATTGCTGTCGAGCACCGCGTAGTTGAGCATCTTACCGCTGAACGCATCCAGTTCGACCAATTTGCCGGTACCGAAGCTGGCACAGGGGTCAGTGGTGTCCACACTGGCCGTGGTAAAGACAATCCGCCCCAGCACCAGACTGGCTTGGTTGATCACCCGTTCGCCGGTCAGCGCGCTGCTGTACACCAGCGGCAGGTACCAGCCTTTCTCCGCCGGATAGGTCACCTCGTTCTGGCTGGTGGTGATGAATTGCCCGCTGCTGCCGGAAAACACCCCCGTCACCGCCTGGGCCTGCAAACTGGACGTGGTGATCTGCCCGGAGCCACCGTCCGCATCCCATACGGCGTAAAACGCCTGCAAATCCTTGTTGGTCTTGTCGGCAGTCTCATTGAATTTACCGGTGCCGAAAAATACTTCCTTGCCGCCCAGAGCGTTGTCCGCCAGCAATGGCTGCGTGGTGATCGGCTGGCTGGCACCGCCAGCGGTGGTAAACAACGGCTTGCCGGAGAATGCGACGCGCCAGGTGTCCGTGGTGGTGCCACTCAAATCAAACTTCCATAGCCGCCCCTTCAAGTCGCCGCCATAGGCTGCCTGCACCACATTCTGCGAGTTGACCTTGAGTTCCACCGAGGACAGGCCATTAGTGGTTTCAGTGCTGTCGACGACGATTTTCTTGATCAGAGAACCGTCGCGGATATCCACCACGTACAACGCCGCCACTCCCGAATTGCTGCCATAACCATTGGAAATGAACGCTGCCCATCGACCGTCGGCCAAGCGTGCCACTTCCGGGCGGGCGTAGGCATAACCCAGATCATTGAAAACGTTCGCGGTATTGGCGGTGGTCGGCGCGCTGATCTCCCAGAGCGCCTTGGTCACATTGCCCGCTGAGGCGTCGAACAACTGCAACGCGTAGAAGGTCCTGCCTCCCGCCCCTGTTCCGCCCAATGCCAAAGTTTTCCAGGCGCTGTTGAGCTGGGCATCGAACACACCCACCTGGCCGTCCACCAGAAACTTGTGACTGACGCCGTTGATATAGTTGGTATCGGCGATCAAACGCAGCGATGGCAACACGCTGGAAGGCATGTAGGCGTAACGCCGGGCGCCATTGCTCGTGTTGATGACGTTTACAAAGCCGTCGTTGGCGTTCACCACGAGGCTGGCGCTCATGTTGGTCGCTTTGGTGGCCAGGTAGGTGCTGTAGGTGGTGTCGCCCGACAGATCGGATGCGGTTTTATCCGTGGGTGAAGCCAGCGCCAAGGGTGAATTGATGATGTCGCCAAGTAGCACACTGCGCACTTTCAGACCGGTCTTGTTGGTGCCCTTGCTCCACTCCACCAGGTCGCTGCCGGTGATGCCCGTGGGCAAACTCTGGCTGAGGGATGTCTGCTGGGCCGGGGAGAAATTGCTAAAGGCCAGTGTCACGGCGGCGTTGGTCAGGGTGTTCCAGGATTGATAGGTCGGGGCCGTGGCTCCGGGCACGATGGCGGTGTCGGTGGTCCACAGCACCGAAGCGGTATTGACCGCGCCGCTGGAGGTAAAACCGTAAGACTTGATCGTTCCGCGCCAGTCCTTGGGATCGTAACTGGTCTGGAAGTATTGTGTGCCGCTGGCCAGTGTGGTGCTGCTGGTGACGCCACTGCCGCCGGAGCCCGCCTTGGAGGTGATGTCGCTCAGTGCGGACGACAACGCGGCGTTGAGGCCGGCACTATCGGTGGCCTGGTAATACTTGCCCTGACCGTAAGTGGCGGCGTCCGACAACATCTGGTTCGCGGCGGTGAAACCTACGGTGTAGGTGTTCATGTTCTGCTTGGGGAAGTCCACGGCATTCCAGTTTTTGCCGGAGGCATCGGTACCGGTTGTGCGCATGTCGATGTCGAAGGCGAACTTGGCGATGTCGTCCAGATACAAGGTGTCGCCTTCAGTGTCACCGCTCAGGTTGTCGCCATCGTTATTCACGCCATCCCAGTTGGGCAAACGAGCACCACCCAGCGGATCGGAGGTCGGAAACGTCCGGTCAAACGTCGGCAAGCCATCGGTGATCACCACGCCATAGTTTTTCTGGCAGCGATACTGGATCGGGCTGGTATAGGTGGAAGGTGTCGAGTTGTAGTACGGCGCCAGGCCGCGCATGTACCGGGTGATCTCGTAGTAAGCCTCAGCCAACGGGGTATTGGCGATTGCGCTCAAACCATCGATCGATGAAATCAGGTTATTGAAGTTAGTTTGCGCCTGACCTTGGGTGACGCTGCCGACAGGAGACAGATCACTGACAGCGCGGGCAATAAACCCGCCGGGACCGGAGTTACTGCCGGTGGGCGGATTGAACGTCGCCAGCCCGATACGCAGCTCGCGATTACTGTTGACCAGTTCGGTGGAAACTTCCTTCGCTACGTTCATTCGGTATTCGTTGGGAATCGCCCCGGTTCCAGTGGTGAAATTCCGGTCAGAGCCATTCGCCAAGCCCACCAGGTATGACAAATAGTTAGCCGTATAACGCGTGTTTTCATTGCCAACAGGGTCCGGTAACTTCAGGCAGATAGACGAGAGACCTAGAAAACCGCGATAAAAACCATACCAGTTGCCGCTGGTGGAACAGCCTCCACGATTGAGGCTCGACAGGATGATATTGGTATCGCTCATGTCCAGACCCTGACCACTGAAACATGATGTGTTGGAACTGCAATTGGCGATCTGCGCACGGTTGACCCTCGGATCGAAACCCGGCGCCCAAATGATGTTGTTCATGCTCCCCGAGTCATCGATCAACAGCATCACGTTCGGCGCGACTGCAGCGGCGCTCAACAGGGGTGATTCCGAGGGTGTGAAGGCATATGCCGGCGCCGACAGATAAAGACCCGCCAGCATGCCGCAAAGCAGCTGCCACAACCCGGCGCGCCTCTCAGTACTTCGCATAAATACTCTCCACCACACTGCGTGAGTTACGCGAGGTGCCCGGGAAACCTACGGCGGTCACCCGGTACAGCGTTGCCGAGGTGTTGCTCGGCACATTCACGGCGGTCAGGGTGGTGCCGATATTCTGCACACCGTAATAACCGTTGCCGGCGGCGATCCACGTCACCCCCGAGGTGGAATTGAAGCCGGCAGCGGTGATTGAAGACGACTCGGCCGGCGGCGCGCATTGGCTGGTGCCGCTGCAGACCGGCAACGTATAGGTGTCCACTTGCACCGCACTTTCGCCGATGCGCAACGCGGCTTCGGCGCTCTGGAATGACTGATTGCGCAAGGTCACGCTACCGGCCATTTTTTCCTGCAGCGTGGCGTTCTGCATGGATGAAAGACCAATCAACGTCAGCAACAGGAGAAACACCAGGCTGACCAGCAGCGCCATGCCGCGCTGGGAGTGGGTGGTCATGGGTGAAAAATTCATCGGCCCTCCCCTCATGGCAACCGGTTGCGTAATGCGGCAACCACGTTGAAGGTTTGATTGCGTACCCGGTTGTTCGGGTCGGTAAGCGTCAATTTCAGGCGCACACTCCGGATGCGCGCGGGGTCCGACGGATTGGTGCTGTAACTGGAGGCCGCCGAATCGGTGGCCGAACTGGCGAGACCGAAGCTCACCTCGAAGGCACTGACGTGGTCCACCAGCACCTGCTGTGTCGGCGTACCGGGGCCGACACCCATTGTCAGTTGCCCATTCTTCAAGCTGTAGATCAGCCGCCGAATCGGAAATGCCAATTGCCCCGATGCGGGACTCCGCACGCCGGTGTACGCCGTCGCCGTGTTTCGACAGTCGGAAACCACCGTCCAGTTCGGCGTCCCGCCATTGCTGCCGACATCGGCGGTCACCATCGTCAGCTTGAGGTTGGCGTTGTCCCAACTGATCGGCGTGACCTGTACAGCGTTGAAATCACCTGCCGAACTGGCATCGGTGATCGTCCCCAGGCAGCCGAACATACCGACCATGCGGATTTCCTGAATCAACTTGCTTAGCACGAAACGCGCGTCTTCCTGCATGCTCGCAGCCGTGTTCTGGCTGACGTAGGTGTTCTTCGATGCGATGAAGATCTGTGCAACGCCCAGGACCACAACCAGGCTTAGCGCGAGGGCGATCAGTAACTCGATCAGGCCGAAGCCTCTATTGAAGCGGCTCACGGGGTTGCCACCGGGTCGACGGTAGCGCGACTGGTGAGGACGAAGCTACGACGCGAATTAGCGGTGTTCGCGGCCCGCGAGTCGTCCCAGGTGATGGTGATGGTGTATACCCGCTGGTTGAGAGCAACACTGCCGGTAGCGGTGGCGCCGCCGAAGCTGACGATGTTGGTGGTGAAGTCGTAGAGGTCCTGATCCCGCGCGACGCTCAAGTTCCCCGAGGTCGGTGGCGTGACGGTGTAGTCGGCGCCGGAGTTGGCGCGAATGCGGTCCATCATGTCGTAGGCGATAAAACTGGCCTGACTGGTCATCCGCGAACTGTCAGTGTATTTCAGCGCATTCAGCTGAATTGCCGCTGCCCCCAACAGGCCCACGCTCAGAATCAACAACGCAACCAAGACTTCGATCAGCGTCATGCCCTCCTGTGCACGCTTGCTCCATCCCCTCATCCGCAACTTCCACCCAATAGAATTCGTCCGTTCAAACACACGTTCAGCGTCCTGCTTTGCGCCCCCAGTACATAACTGATCACCACCGCCGTAGACGGTGCCGACAAGCCGCCCAGATTGTTGAAATCGATGGCGGTCACTCCAGAGGTTAGCGTCAGAGTTGCCCCGCTGCTCATCGCTGGAACAACCCGCAATATATTGGCCGGATTGCCAGTACCGTCATAAACCGTCAATTCCCCAGTCCAGACCGCGCCACCCGCCGTCGGCCGAATACGGGTGGTGACGCCCCGGTCGATCGCTTCAAGCCGGGCGAAATTCAGACCGCGTTGCAGATCGCCGATCTCGGTGTCGGCCTTGGTGCCTTGCACCGAACGGGTAAACGCCGGAACAGCCAGGGTGATCAGGACCAGAAAAACCGCGAGCGCGACCAGCAACTCGATCAGCGTGAAACCTTTTGTACGATGATCCATCGGTGCCCTCCGTTGCCGTCGGCTATACCTGCTTCTACACGCTAGAACATTCGACCGGCAGATGTTCGGCTGTTTTGCCATTACTCGCGCAGGGATCGCGCGGGCTGCCGCACTCCAGGGAGGGAGAGGTCATGCATCAGCAAGGTTTCAGCCTGATCGAACTGCTCATGGGACTGACGATTGTCGGGATTGTTCTGCACCTGGTCAGTCCGGCGGTCGCTGCGCTCGCGGAATCGAACCAGCGTGAGGAGGCAGCGTACTCTCTTGTCGGAGGTATGCGCAGCGCCAGAAGCGAAGCGATCGCGCGCAACCAGACAGTTGTCATTCACGGCATCAACGGGGACTGGGGCCAGGGCTGGCGAATTATTCTGGATGAGAATGGCAAAGGGCATGAGGACAGCAGCAATCCTCTGCTGGTCGAGCGCCAGAGTGGCACTCGGGTGCCGATTTTCGGCAATCACTACGTCAAGACCGCCGTACGATTCAGCCATCTGGGCGAACCGTTGTACGGGGGCTTTCAATCGGGAACATTACACATTTGCGCAGCCCGCGAGCCGGTGAGTCAGCTCCAGGTGGTGCTGGCCCCGAGCGGTCGCGTCAGCCTGCGCAACAAAAAGACTGCGCAGGCGTTATGCGTGGGAGGAGAAAACTCAGAGCAGCGAGCGGACCCGTAGCTCTTTAGGCATGGAGAACGTGATGTTTTCCTCGCGACCAGCCAACTCATCGGCACCGGTAGCGCCCCACGCCTGCAACTGTTGGATCACGCCACGGACCAGGACTTCTGGTGCGGAGGCTCCCGCGGTGATGCCGATCCGCTCGACACCATCAAACCAGCTCTTTTGCAGGTCTTCAGCGCCGTCGATCAGGTAAGCCGGGGTGTCCATGCGCTCAGCGAGTTCACGCAGGCGATTGGAGTTGGAGCTGTTCGGGCTGCCGACCACCAACACCACGTCGCATTCGTCGGCCAGTTGCTTGACCGCGTCCTGACGGTTTTGTGTGGCGTAGCAGATGTCGTCCTTGCGCGGTCCACCGATGGCCGGGAAGCGCGTACGCAGGGCGTCGATGACGCGGCTGGTGTCGTCCATGGACAAGGTGGTCTGGGTTACGAACGCCAGTTTTTCCGGGTTGTTCACTTGCAACGCAGCAACGTCTTTCTCGTCTTCGACCAGGTAAATCGCACCACCGTTGCTGGCATCGTACTGGCCCATGGTGCCTTCGACTTCCGGGTGACCGGCATGGCCGATGAGAATGCACTCACGGCCGTCGCGGCTGTACCGCGCGACTTCGATGTGCACCTTGGTCACCAGCGGGCAGGTTGCGTCGAACACCTTCAGGCCACGACCGGCTGCTTCGGTACGCACAGCCTGGGAAACCCCATGGGCACTGAAGATCACGATGACGTCATCCGGCACCTGATCCAGCTCTTCGACGAAGATCGCTCCGCGAGCGCGCAGGTCTTCGACGACGAACTTGTTGTGAACCACTTCGTGGCGCACATAAATCGGCGGCCCGAAGACTTCCAGGGCGCGGTTGACGATTTCGATCGCCCGGTCCACACCGGCGCAGAAGCCACGGGGGTTGGCGAGTTTGATTTGCATGCTGTGCCTCGTGTCTTGCGCGCAAGAAATAGCGAAAACAGTGAAAAACTTAATGTAGGAGCGGGCTTGCTCACGAAGAGGGCTGCACATTCAACATTGATGTTGACTGACACTACGCCTTCGCGAGCAAGCCCGCTCCCACACTAGACCGAATTTGGTCAGTTACAGCGATATTACGCTGATGATCTCAACGTCAAAGGTCAATGTCTTGCCGGCCAGCGGGTGGTTGAAGTCGATGGTCACTTGCGCATCATCGAACTCTTTCACAACGCCAGGCAGCTCAGTATTGGCCGCATCGTTGAAGATCACCAACAAGCCCGGCGACAGTTCCATGTCCTTGAACTGCGAGCGCGGGATGATCTGTACGTTTTGCGGGTTAGGCTGGCCAAAAGCGCTTTCCGGCGCAATCGTCAGCGTACGCTTGTCGCCAGCCTTGAAGCCGAACAGTGCTGCTTCGAAACCTGGCAACAGGTTGCCATCACCGACCTTGAAGGTCGCCGGTGCCTTGTCGAAGGTACTGTCGACGGTGTCGCCGTTCTCCAGGCGCAATGCAAAGTGCAAGGTGACTTCCGTGTTCTGGCGGATGCGTTGCTCAGCCAATACCTGTTCAGTCATGAACGGTTTCTCCGGTCTTCTTACTTTTGAACATATCCAGTGCCAGCATCACGGCACCGACGGTAATTGCACTGTCGGCAAAGTTGAACGCCGGGAAATACCAGCGGTTCTGCCAATGCACCAGAATGAAATCGATCACATGGCCGTAGGCAATACGGTCATACAGATTGCCCAGCGCACCACCCAGCACCAGCGCCAGTGCGACGGCCAGCCAGGTTTCGTTGCGCCCAAGACGCTTGAGCCAGACCACCAGCACGACACTGACCACGACCGCGATCAGGGCAAACAACCAGCGCTGCCAGCCTGAGCTATCGGCCAGAAAGCTGAACGCCGCGCCCGTGTTGTAAGCCAGGGTCCAGCTGAAGTAATCGGGGATCACCACGATTTGCTGGTACATCTTCAGCGAGCCTTCGAAGTAAAACTTGCTGGCCTGGTCAATGACCAGGACCAGCAAACTCAACCAAAGCCAGCTCAGCCGTCCGAAACGGCCAACACCATTAGGCATAGTGACGAACCTCGCCAGCGCCGCTGATGTTGTCGACGCAACGACCGCAGATTTCCGGATGTTCCGGGTTCACGCCGACGTCTTCACGGCAGTGCCAGCAACGGGCGCACTTGGCGTGGCTCGACTTGACTACTTTGAGCTTCAGACCGGCAACTTCAGTGACCACCGCGTCCGCCGGCGCTTGCACGAGCGGTGCAACACTGGCGGTCGAGGTGATCAGCACGAAGCGCAGTTCGTTGCTCAGCTTGGCCAGGTCGGCGCTCAGGGCTTCTTCGGCGAACAGCGTCACTTCGGCTTGCAGGTTGCCACCGACAGCCTTGGCCGCGCGCTGGATTTCCATTTCCTTGTTGACCGCCACCTTCACCGCCATGATCCGCTCCCAGTAGGCGCGGTCCAGCTCGACGCCTTCCGGCAGTTCGGTCAGCCCTTCGTACCAGGTGTTGAGCATCACCGATTCGTTGCGCTCGCCCGGCAGGTATTCCCACAGTTCGTCCGCGGTGAATGCCAGGATCGGCGCGATCCAGCGCACCAGCGCTTCGGAGATGTGGTACAGCGCGGTTTGCGCCGAACGGCGGGCCTTGCTGTTGGCGCCAGTGGTGTACTGACGGTCCTTGATGATGTCCAGGTAGAAACCGCCCAGCTCCTGCACGCAGAAGTTGTGGATCTTGGAGTAGACGTTCCAGAAGCGGTATTCGCCGTAGTGCTCTTGCAGTTCGCGTTGCAGCAGCAGGGTGCGGTCCACGGCCCAACGGTCCAGCGCCAGCATTTCTTCGGCTGGCAGGATGTCGGTGGCCGGGTTGAAACCGGTCAGGTTCGAGAGCAGGAAGCGCGCGGTGTTACGGATACGCCGGTAGGCGTCCGCACTGCGTTGCAGGATCTGCTCGGAAACCGCCATTTCACCCGAGTAATCGGTAGAGGCAACCCACAGACGCATGATGTCGGCGCCCAGGGTGTCGTTGACCTTTTGCGGCGCGATCACGTTGCCCAGGGACTTGGACATCTTGCGGCCGGACTCGTCGACGGTGAAACCGTGAGTCAGCAGTTCGCGGTACGGAGCGTGGTTGTCGATGGCGCAACCAGTCAGCAACGACGAGTGGAACCAGCCGCGGTGTTGGTCCGAGCCTTCCAGGTACAGGTCGGCACGTGGACCGTTGTCGTGGCCCATCGGGTGCGAACCGCGCAGGACGTGCCAGTGCGTGGTCCCCGAATCGAACCAGACGTCCAGGGTGTCGCTGATCTTGTCATACTGCGGCGCTTCGTCACCGAGCAACTCGGCGGCGTCCATCTTGAACCAGGCTTCAATGCCTTCGACTTCGACGCGCTTGGCGACTTCTTCCATCAGCTCGGCGGTACGTGGATGCAATTCGCCGCTTTCCTTGTTCAGGAAGAACGGGATCGGCACGCCCCAGTTGCGCTGACGGGAGATGCACCAGTCCGGACGGTTGGCGATCATCGAGTGCAGACGCGCCTGGCCCCAGGCCGGGACGAACTTGGTCTCTTCGATAGCCTTGATCGCGCGCTGGCGCAGGGTGTCGCCAGTGGTTGGCTCTTTGTCCATGCCGATGAACCACTGCGCGGTGGCGCGGTAGATCAGCGGGGTCTTGTGGCGCCAGCAGTGCATGTAGCTGTGTTCGATGGTTTCGGTGTGCAGCAGCGCACCGACTTCGGTCAGCTTGTCGACGATGGCCGGGTTGGCCTTCCAGATGAACTGGCCGCCGAAGAACTCCAGCGACGGTACGTAAACGCCGTTGCTTTGCACCGGATTGATGATGTCGTCGTTGACCATGCCGTATTTCTTGCAGGTCACGAAGTCGTCTACGCCGTAGGCCGGCGAGGAGTGAACCACACCAGTGCCAGCGCCCAGTTCGACGTAGTCGGCCAGGTAAACCGGCGACAGGCGATCGTAGAACGGGTGACGGAAATTGATCAGTTCCAGCGCTTTACCGGTAGTGGTCGCGATGACCGAACCTTCCAGGCTGTAACGGGCCAGGCACGACTCGACCAGCTCTTCAGCCAACACCAGCAGTTTGTCGCCGACATCGACCAGGGCGTAGTTGAATTCCGGGTGAACGTTCAGCGCCTGGTTGGCCGGGATGGTCCACGGGGTGGTGGTCCAGATCACGATCGAAGCAGGCTTGCCCAGCGACGGAAGACCGAAAGCGGCAGCCAGCTCGGCTTCATCGGCAATCGGGAAGGCTACGTCGATGGTCGAGGACTTTTTGTTTTCGTACTCGACTTCCGCTTCAGCCAGGGCCGAACCGCAGTCGAAACACCAGTTCACAGGCTTCAAGCCCTTGAACACGAAACCACCCTTGACGATTTCGGCGAGCGCGCGGATTTCACCGGCCTCGTTCTTGAAGTCCATGGTCTTGTACGGGTTGGCGAAGTCGCCCAACACGCCCAGACGGATGAATTCGGATTTCTGGCCTTCGATCTGCTCGGTGGCGTAGGCACGGCAAAGTTCGCGGGTCTTGTCGGCGCCCAGGTTTTTGCCGTGGGTCACTTCGACTTTGTGCTCGATTGGCAGACCGTGGCAGTCCCAGCCCGGAACATAAGGCGCATCGAAACCCGACAGGGTTTTCGAGCGGATGATCATGTCCTTGAGAATCTTGTTCAGCGCATGACCGATGTGAATCGTGCCGTTGGCGTACGGAGGACCGTCGTGCAGAACGAACTTCGGACGATCCTTGCCAATTTCGCGCAACTTACCGTACAGGCCAATGCTGTCCCAGCGCTGCAGAATCTGCGGTTCGCGCTGAGGCAGGCCGGCCTTCATTGGGAAGGCGGTGTCCGGAAGGTTTAGCGTGGCTTTATAGTCGGTCATTTAAGGCTCTTCATTAGCGATTGGCGCTAGGTGCGACAGGGCACGGGCGGCGGCAACATCCGCATTGATCGCCGTCTTAAGCGCCTCCAGAGAGGCGAAACGCTGCTCTTCACGCAGCTTGTGGTGGAAAACCACCGTCAAACGCCGGTCATACAGATCGCCGGCAAAATCTAAAAGATGTACTTCGAGGTGGGCTTTGCCATCACCTTGAACCGTTGGCCGCACGCCGATATTGGCGACGCCTGGCCAGGTCTTGCCGTCGATGTCGACGTTGACCAGGTAAACCCCGCTCAACGGCACGCGACGACGCTTGAGTTGTATGTTGGCCGTGGGCGTACCCAGTTGGCGCGCCAGCTTCTGGCCGTGCAAGACTCGCCCGGCAATCCGGAACGGACGACCCAGCAAACGCTCGGCCAAAGCAAAATCGGCAGCCGCCAGGGCATTGCGGACCTGGGTGCTGCTGACGCGAATGCCGTCCAGCTCGACGGTCTGCGCCGCTTCGACGGTAAAACCCTGCAGGACGCCAGCCTGTTGCAGGAAATCGAAATCCCCTACCCGGTCACAGCCGAATCGGAAGTCGTCACCGACCTCCAGGTGCTGTACGCCAAGGCCGTCCAACAGAATAGTATCGACGAATTCGCTGGCGCTGAGCTTGCTCAGTCGCTGATTGAACGCCAGGCACAGGACCCGGTCGACACCTTCCACGGCCAGCAGCTGCAATTTGTCCCGCAGACGGGCCAGGCGAGCCGGTGCCGTGTCCGGAGCGAAGAACTCCCGGGGCTGCGGCTCGAAAATCACCACGCAGCTGGGCACGCCCAACTCGATCGCACGCTCACGCAGGCGCGCCAGGATTGCCTGGTGACCACGGTGAACACCGTCAAAGTTGCCAATAGTGGCGACACAGCCCCGATGCTGGGGGCGCAGATTGTGGAGGCCTCGAACCAGCTGCATAACGCGCTTCTTGCTCATAAAGTGGTCGATTATAACCACACCCGGCGGCCGACGACAGGCAACACCGTAACCCAAAGTGATCGAGCCGACAAAACCGTCGGCCCGCCCGTGTTTATCGAGGTAAAGACCTCAGCTCAAGGCCTTGCGATTGAAGTCGCGCAAACGGAAGCCCATCAACAGCAACATACCGAAATAGGCCACCACACCAGCCGCTACCAGAGCGCCCAGGCGCAGGAACCGCTCAAGCATGTGCCCCTGATCCCAGGCCGGCATAAAGTGCATCCCGGCCAGTAATACCGCGGACATCACGATAACCGCGACCACCAGTTTGGCCCCGAACTTCGCCCAGCCCGGTTGTGGCTGGTACATCTGCTGCTTGCGCAGTTGATAGAACAGCAACCCGGCATTGATGCAGGCACCGATGCTGATGGCCAGGGCCAGACCGGCATGGGCCAGTGGACCGATCAGGACCAGGTTGAACAATTGCGTAACGATCAGGGTGAAAATCGCGATTTTTACCGGGGTACGGATGTTCTGTTGCGCATAAAAGCCCGGCGCCAGCACTTTGATCACGATAATCCCGAGCAAACCGACCGAATAGGCAATCAGCGCGCGCTGGGTCATGGAGGCATCGAACGCGTTGAACTGGCCGTACTGGAACAGCGAAACCGTCAGCGGCTCGGCCAGAATCCCCAACGCCAGGGAGCATGGCAGCACCAGCATGAAGCACAGGCGCAAGCCCCAGTCGAGGATCCGCGAGTATTCGTGGCGATCCTGGCTGGCGTAAGTCTTGGCCAGGGTCGGCAGCAAAATCGTGCCGAGGGCTACGCCCAGCACGCCGGACGGCAACTCCATCAAACGGTCGGCGTAATACATCCAGGACACGGAACCCGCGACCAGGAATGAGGCGAAGATGGTGTTGATGATCAGCGAAATCTGGCTCACCGAGACGCCGAGAATCGCGGGCAGCATCTGTTTCATCACCCGCCAGACGCCGCTATCGCGCAGGTTCAGGCGGGGCAGCACCAGCATGCCGATCTTTTTCAGGTGGGGCAGTTGATAGAGCAACTGCGCCAGACCACCCACCAGAACCGCCCAGCCCAAGGCCATGACCGGCGGATCGAAGTATGGCGTCAGGAACACCGCGAAAATGATCATGCTGACGTTGAGCAGGGTCGGCACGAAGGCCGGGACGGAGAAGCGGTTATACGTATTAAGGATCGCCCCGGCCAATGAAGACAGGGAGATCAGCAATATATAAGGAAAGGTCACTCGCAGCAGATCGGTGGTCAGCTCGAATTTTTCCGGGGTATCGGTAAAGCCGGGCGCAGTTGCCCAGATGACCCATGGCGCGGCGATGATGCCCAACGCAGTGACCAGCGCCAGCACCAGCGTCAGCAGGCCAGAGACATAGGCAATGAACGTTCGCGTCGCTTCCTCGCCCTTCTGGTTTTTATATTCGGCAAGAATCGGCACAAATGCCTGGGAAAACGCTCCTTCGGCGAAGATCCGCCGCAACAGATTGGGCAATTTGAAGGCGATAAAGAAGGCGTCTGTCGCCATCCCTGCGCCAAATGCACGCGCGATGAGGGTGTCACGGACGAACCCCAGAACCCGGGAAAGCATCGTGATAGAGCTGACGGCGGCCAACGATTTGAGCAGATTCATTGAAAGAGTTTGTGCCTGTCGATAAACAGCAGGCGAACAACGCGCCCACTTATGCGATACTCCGCGCCGCAGCAGCACAGAGCCAAAGCTCGCGAGTTTACAGGTCAAGCGCCGGAAATAAATATCCCGCCTCTTTATACCTACCACTTAGCGGAACGTCTCAACCGCCCTTGACAAGACATCAACTCATCGGCATGATTCGCGGCCTATTTTGTTTGCTATTTCCTAAAAAGTCTTTCGAGGAGCTCGACGGTGGCCAACACACCTTCCGCCAAAAAACGTGCAAAACAGGCTGAGAAGCGTCGCAGCCACAACGCCAGCCTGCGTTCCATGGTTCGTACCTACATCAAGAATGTAGTTAAAGCCATCGACGCAAAAGACGCTGAAAAAGCTCAAGCTGCTTACGTTCTGGCCGTGCCAGTTATCGACCGCATGGCCGATAAAGGCATCATCCACAAGAACAAGGCTGCTCGTCATAAGAGCCGCCTGAACGGTCACGTCAAGGCTCTGAACCTTGCTGTTGCCGCCTAAGCGATAAGCTTGTTAAAAAACCGACCTCAGGGTCGGTTTTTTATTGCCTGCGATTTAACAAACACAGCACAAAAAAATGTGGGAGCGGGTTTGCTCGCGAAAACGGTGTGTCAGGCGACATTAATGCCGACAGACACGACCTCTTCGCGAGCAAGCCCGCTCCCACATTTCGATCTGCGTCAGATTATTGGGCGTGCGCCCACGGCAGAATCGGAATCGCCGTCACCGCATTCTGCGGACTACCTTCGATTAAACGATCGCTATAGACCAGATACACCAACGTGTTGCGCTTTTTGTCGAGGAACCGCACCACCTGCATGGTCTTGAACACCAGCGATGTGCGTTCCTTGAACACCTCGTCGCCATCCTTCAGCTCGCCCTTGAAGCTGATCGGCCCAACCTGACGACAGGCAATCGACGCCTCGGCGCGATCCTCAGCCAAACCCAGACCACCCTTCACACCGCCAGTCTTGGCTCGCGAGAGGTAGCAGGTCACGCCCTCGACCTTCGGATCATCAAAAGCCTCGACGACGATACGGTCGTTCGGACCGACAAATTTGAACACCGTCGATACCTGTCCAATTTCCTCTGCCGACACCAGCAGCGGCATTGTCAGCAACAAGCCCAATAACCCCTTTGCAACGCGCATTCAGTTTTCCTTCAGACCAGAATCAGGTTATCGCGATGAACCAGTTCCGGTTCCGCCATATATCCCAACAGACCGACAATCGCTTCAGACGACTGACCGATGATTTTTTGTGCTTCCAGCGCGCTGTAATTGGCCAGGCCCCGGGCGATCTCCCGACCGTCCGGCGCCACGCAGACCACCATTTCGCCACGACGGAAACTGCCCTGGACCAATTTGACGCCCACCGGCAGCAAGCTTTTATTGCCCTGGGACAAGGCCGTGACCGCACCAGCATCCAGCACGAGCGTGCCGCGAGTTTGCAGATGCCCTGCCAGCCACTGCTTTCGCGCCGCCAGCATGCCGCGCTCAGGCGACAGCAACGTGCCAATGCGCTCGCCAGCCTTCAGACGATCCAGCACTCGCTCAAGGCGCCCACCGACGATGATCGTATGAGCACCGGAACGAGCCGCCAGCCGCGCCGCACGCAATTTGGTCTGCATGCCACCACGCCCCAGCGCACCACCAACGCCGCCCGCCACTGCATCCAGCGCAGGATCATCGGCACGCGCTTCATAAATCAGATTGGCGTTCGGATTGTTGCGTGGATCGGCGTCGAACATGCCGTCGCGATCGGTAAGGATCACCAGCAAGTCAGCCTCGACGAGGTTGGCCACCAGCGCCGCCAGGGTATCGTTGTCGCCGAAACGGATCTCGTCGGTCACCACGGTATCGTTCTCATTGATCACCGGGATAACCTTGAGCTCCACCAGCGCACGCAAGGTGCTGCGGGCGTTCAGGTAGCGCTTGCGATCAGACAGGTCGTCGTGGGTCAGGAGAATCTGCGCGGTGTGCCGGCCATGCTCGGCAAAGCTCGATTCCCAGGCCTGCACAAGCCCCATCTGGCCAATGGCGGCAGCTGCCTGCAACTCGTGCATCGCACTGGGTCGCACGCTCCAGCCAAGACGGCTCATCCCCGCCGCCACCGCCCCGGAGGACACCAGCACCAGTTCGACGCCGGCCTCATGCAACGCCACCATCTGCTCGACCCAGACACCCATTGCTGCGCGATCCAGGCCTTTGCCGTCCGCCGTCAGCAACGCGCTGCCGATCTTCACGACCCAACGCTGCGCACCTGCCACCTTGCTCCGCATCATCTTCAACCTTAGCTTGAGGACAGCGCGACCCAGCGCTGCCCGTAACGTTATTCGTGACTACCGATTTCCAGATACTAAAACGCCGCTCGATTGAGCGGCGCTTAAGTTTACTGCAACGAATCAGTCACGCACGTAAATGATTTCCGGACCGTCTTCGTCATCCACATCTTCTTCGTCCCAATCATCGTCGCCGATGTCATGGACCGACTTCACGCCGCTGCGACGCAGGGCACGCTGGTCATCCAGCGCCTGCAACTGGGCACGGGCTTCATCTTCGATGCGCTGATCGAGATCGGCCAGCTCTTCCTTGTAGGCTGGATCGTTAGCCAGGCGATCGGCGCGATCTTCCATGTAACGCATGATGTCATGGCACAGACGCTCGGTACCGAGCTTGGAGATGGCCGAGATCACATAGACCGGACCAGTCCACTCCAGGCGATCAACGATTTCCTTGACGCGAGCATCGTGCTCTTCTTCAAGGATCTGGTCGCACTTGTTCAATACCAGCCAGCGATCACGCTCAGCCAGGGACGGGCTGAACTTGGTCAGCTCGCTGACGATCACTTCCGCGGCATCCGGTGCACTGGCGTCATCCAGCGGCGCCATGTCCACGAGGTGCAGCAGCAGACGGGTACGCGACAAGTGCTTGAGGAAGCGAATCCCCAGGCCCGCGCCGTCGGAAGCACCTTCGATCAGACCTGGAATGTCCGCGACGACGAAGCTCTTCCAGCGATCGACGCTGACCACACCCAGGTTCGGCACCAAGGTGGTGAACGGGTAGTCGGCGACTTTCGGCTTGGCGGCCGACACCGAACGAATAAAAGTACTTTTGCCAGCATTTGGCAGACCCAGCAGACCGACGTCAGCCAACACCTTCATTTCCAGCTTGAGATCACGCGCCTCACCCGGCTTACCCGGAGTGGTCTGACGCGGAGCACGGTTGGTGCTGGATTTGAAACGGGTGTTGCCCAGACCGTGCCAACCACCATGAGCCACCAGCAGGCGCTGGCCAGCCTTGGTCAGGTCGCCAATCACTTCCTGAGTAGCGGAGTCGATGACGGTAGTGCCGACCGGAACACGCAGCACCAGCTCTTCACCCTTCTTGCCGGTGCAGTCGGTGCTGCCGCCGTTCGAACCGCGCTCGGCATCAAAGTGCCGGGTGTAACGGTAGTCCACCAGGGTGTTGAGGTTTTCGTCGGCGATCATGTAGACCGAGCCGCCATCACCACCGTCACCGCCGTTCGGGCCGCCGTTTTCAATAAACTTTTCGCGACGGAAGCTCATGCAACCGTTGCCGCCGTCACCGGCCTTTACTCGAATCGATACTTCATCAACAAACTTCATAACAAAACGCCTCTCGTCATACGGACGAGCCGAAAAAATCTAGACATAAGACTCTTGCAAAAATGAGCGCAGCGACCTCAATCAACGACCGCAAATCCAGCGCTGGAGCCCATTACAAACAGCTTTGCAAGAGACTCACCCCACAAACGAAAAAGCCCCGTCGCAAGACAGGGCTTTTCCAGCAACTACGTAATTATGCCGCGACGACTTCAGTCTTCGGGACAATGCTCACGTAACGGCGATTGAAAGCGCCTTTTACTTCAAACTTGATCACGCCGTCGATTTTAGCGAACAGAGTGTGATCTTTGCCCATGCCAACGCCGTAGCCAGCGTGGAATTGGGTGCCGCGCTGACGCACGATGATGTTGCCCGGAATGATAACCTGGCCGCCATACATCTTCACGCCAAGGCGTTTGGCTTCTGAGTCGCGACCGTTACGGGTACTACCACCAGCTTTTTTGTGTGCCATGAGTCAATTCTCCTAGTGAGGAATTAGGCTGAAATTAAGCCTGAATACCGGTGATTTTGATCTCGGTGTACCACTGGCGGTGGCCCATACGCTTCATGTGGTGCTTACGGCGACGGAACTTGATGATGCGGACTTTATCGTGACGACCTTGGGAGATCACTTCAGCCACAACGGTAGCGCCAGGAACAACTGGAGCGCCGATATTCACGTCGTCGCCATTGGCAACCAACAGAACGCGATCAAAAGTAACGGATTCGCCGGTAGCGATTTCCAGTTTTTCGATCTTCAGGTATTCACCTGGAGCAACTTTGTACTGCTTGCCACCAGTAACGATTACTGCATAAGACATGGTATTTCTCCGATAATCCTGCTCACCCAGCTCTTTATAAGAAGAGGTATTGGCTGGCATGGCTGCATAAGGCTGGAAGGCCTGTTTGCAATTGCGTAAGGCAGGTGCTGCCCAGGAAGTTCAGGGTGCGCGATTGTACGCAAGCTGCCGGAGCGATGCAAGAGGCCGTCCATCGTACCTTGACACCCGCCGACGTGGGTCCTAGCATGCCGCGCAACCCTTCTGGAGCAACTGTCGCTGATGCAACCCCAAGCTTTCTACCGCGCGGTGGCGGACGATTTTAGCGCCGTCGACGGCATCATCAAGAAGCAGCTGACTTCCCGAGTGCCGCTGGTATCGAAAATCGGCGATTACATTACCTCGGCCGGCGGCAAACGCTTGCGTCCTTTATTGGTTTTGCTGTGTGGCAAGGCACTGGGTCGCGAAGGCGATGACCTGCGCCTGCTGGCTGCGACCATCGAGTTCCTGCACACCGCCACCCTGCTGCATGACGACGTGGTCGACATGTCCGGCATGCGCCGTGGCCGCTCGACCGCCAACGCCATGTGGGGCAACGCTCCGAGCGTGCTGGTGGGCGATTTCCTGTATTCGCGTTCCTTCGAAATGATGGTCGAACTGGGCTCCATGCCGGTGATGAAGATCCTTTCGCAAGCCACGCGCATCATCGCCGAAGGCGAAGTGTTGCAGCTGTCTAAGGTTCGCGACGCCAGCACCACTGAAGAAACCTACATGGAAGTCATCCGCGGCAAGACCGCGATGCTCTTCGAGGCCTCGACCCACAGTGCCGCGGCGCTGGCCGGTGCAACACCGGAACAGAGCGAAGCGCTGCGTACCTTTGGCGATCACCTGGGTGTGGCCTTCCAACTGGTCGACGACCTGCTGGACTACCGTGGCGACGCGGAAACCCTGGGCAAGAACGTCGGTGACGATCTGGCCGAAGGCAAACCGACCTTGCCGCTGATCTACACCATGCGTGAAGGTACGCCGGAGCAGGCTGCGCTGGTACGCAAGGCGATCCAGAAAGGCGGCATCGAAGACCTGGAAAGCATCCGCGAAGCCGTGGAAGCCTCAGGCTCCCTGGACTACACCGCGCAACTGGCCCGTGACTACGTGGCCCGCGCGATCAAATGCCTCGACGCGCTGCCCGCCAGCGAATATCGCGATGCATTGATCGAGTTGAGCGAGTTTGCGGTAGCCCGTACGCACTGACAACGACCATCCCCTGTGGGAGCGGGCTTGCTCGCGAATGCAACCTGCCAGTCGACATCGATGCTGACTGACACACCGCTTCGCGAGCAAGCCCGCTGCCACAGGTATGTCACCGCCTCGCCCCTCCCGCCTAAAACCCTATACAATGTGCGCTTTTTAGCGATCCTGAATCCAAGGAGCTTTAGTGAGCACGTTGCCACCCTGCCCAAAATGCAATTCCGAATACACCTATGAAGACGGCGCCCAGCTGATCTGCCCCGAGTGCGCCCACGAATGGTCCGCCAGCGGCGAAGCTGAAGTAGCGTCCGATGACACCGTGAAAAAGGATTCGGTCGGCAACGTCCTGCAGGACGGCGACACCATCACCGTGATCAAGGACCTGAAGGTCAAAGGCACGTCGCTGGTGGTCAAGGTCGGTACCAAGGTCAAGAACATCCGTCTGTGCGATGGCGATCATGACATCGACTGCAAGATCGACGGCATCGGCCCGATGAAGCTCAAATCCGAGTTCGTCAGAAAAGTCTGAGCCTGCTGTAATTCCATCCCGCGCCCTGCGTGGGATGGCGCTTCACCCCTCCCCGCTTCGGCCAACAATCCCTCGCAGTAGCCAAACGCCAGCCATTTTGACCTTACGCAATCTTTACCCACAAAAAAGCACAAACCGCCAATAGGCCCTTGCTATTTGATGAATAAGAATTATTCTCATTGAACCCTTTCAATGGAGATGAGAACCATGACTTATTTGATCGATGCCTGGCTGGACCGTCCACACCCTTACCTCAGGATTCTGCATCGGGAAACCGGGGAAGTCTGCGCGGTGCTTGAAGAAGAAGCCTTGAACGAGCTGCAGGATCAGGGTGACCTGGACGTCAATGGCCTGAGTTCCAGCGAGCCGGTGGTGCTCAAGGAACTGGTGCGAAATCTGTTTCTGTTCTGCTATGCCCGGGCATTGCGCCCGACAAACGAACTGCACCACAAGATCGAAATATGAAAATCACCTGCAAAATGCCGGAGCGGGCCCTGCGGGAGCGGGCGTGCTCGCGAAAGCGGCGTGACATTCAACAAAGATGTTGAATGTTGGCCAGTCTTCGCGAGCAAGCCCGCTCCCACACTACAGAGCCGGCTCCAACATCGAGGTGTTACAGAACGTCGAGCAGTTCGACGTCGAATACCAGCACGCTGTGCGGCGGAATGCTGCCAACGCCTTGAGCGCCGTAAGCCAGTTCGCTCGGCACGTACAGACGCCATTTGCTACCGGCGTTCATCAGTTGCAGGGCTTCGGTCCAACCAGCGATCACACCGCCAACCGGGAATTCCGCAGGCTGGCCACGATCGTAGGAGCTGTCGAACACAGTGCCGTCGATCAGAGTGCCGTGGTAGTGAGTGCGCACTTGATCTTCACGGGTTGGCTTGGCGCCTTCACCTTGAGTCAGCACTTCGAATTGCAGGCCGGAAGCCAGGGTGGTGATGCCATCACGCTTGGCGTTTTCAGCCAGGAAGGCCAGGCCTTCGCCAGCAGCAGCTTCAGCTTTGGCGGCCGCTTCGGCCTGCATGATTTCGCGAATCACCTTGAAGCTCGCGGACATTTCTTCCTGACCTACACGGCTTGGCTTACCGGCGAATGCGTCGGTCAGACCTGCCAGGATCGCGTCCAGGCTAACGCCCGGTGGCGGGTTGTCGCGCAGTTGGTCGCCCAGCTGACGGCCAATACCGTAGCTGACGCGGGTTTCGTCGGTGGACAGATTTACTTCGGACATGACACTGCTCCGCTGTGCGGACGGCCCGGGAACTTGCCGTGCGTGCACAGCGCGTCCCGGAGCGCCCGGAACCAAAAGGGCCAGCAGACTAGCACAGATGCCATCGCGTTGATGAGAGCCGTCAGTGTTGCCACGCAATCGGCACCTTCAAGTTTTCCTCGATGCCAAGTCCACACATCTCGTCATGAACCGAAACATGGACGAGGTTGAATGGCAACCTGGGAAAGGCGTGAAGTACTTCACGTGCATGTTCGACCGAGCGCACATGAAACGCCCCGCCATGGGCATCACTCAATCGATACCCCGCGCCATGCATGCGCGCTTCCAGCAGGTAGATCCCACCTTCCATTGATATCAGGTTGAGCTCATCGATCTTCCCGGCGATGGCATAGGCATTCAACTCTTGCAGGTTCATGAACACACCTCACACAGTGGCGAGCCAAGATCCTTACAGGCATAGGCCTCGACGCATCAAAGTACAAGCCATAAACGCCACCGCCGGTCTGTTTCAGATCAGTGCTTGGTCAGCTTGTCCAGATAACCCATGGCAAATGCCGATACCACGAAGGTCATGTGAATGACCACGTACCACTTCAAATGCTCGGGATCGACGTTCTTGGCGTCCATGAAGATCCGCAGCAGGTGAATGGACGAAATCGCCACGATGGAAGCAGCCACCTTCATCTTCAATGAAGAGGAGTCCATGGTGCCCAGCCAGTTGAGTTTTTCTTTGCTGTCGTCGATATCCAGTTGGGAGACGAAGTTTTCGTAACCGGAAATCATCACCATCACCAGCAAACCGCCGACCAACGCCATGTCGATCAGCGACAGCAGCACCAGAATCAGGTCCGACTCGGCCATCGAGAACACGTTTGGGATGACGTGGAAGACTTCCTGGAAGAATTTCAGCGCCAGGGCCAGCAGCCCAAGGGACAGACCGAAGTAGATCGGCGCCAGCAGCCAGCGGGAGGCGTACATTGCATTTTCGATAAAGCGTTCCATTGAATCTCACACGTGGGCTGGAAATGGCCGCGAGTATAACAGCCGCCTGTTGCACCCAGAAACCGTCGGGAAATCCGTCACCTGCACGTGTGTGACAAAGTTTTTCTGCTAGTGTCCAAACCATTGACAGCCCAGCGACATCGGACAGGAAGATTGGAAATGGATGTGCGATTGCCTTTAACGAGTGCCGGAATTTGCCTGGCCCTGCTGATGAGCGGCTGCTCACCCAGCGATGAGAAACGCCAAGTCAGCCTCGATGAAAAGACGGCGCAGTTCGAAAAGTCCCTGGATGCGATTCAAGACCCGAAGCTCAAGGATGCCGTGGCCGAGCTCGGTGGTTCACTGTTGCTGCTCGAACGTGCGCAACTCAAGCTCGACAGCAAACCGGTGGAAACCGAATACGGTGAAGACGCCCTCGCCGTGCTCAAGCACTACCCCACGCCACAGACCCTGGTCGACACCTACATCAACGGCCTGTTCGTATTACACAAAGACTCCAGCTCCGACTACCTGACCGACCTGCAACCGGTGTTCCCCTTCAACTTCAACATTCCGGCCGCGTTTCTCTTTCCCCATGGCCTGGAGTGGCAATCGGTGACCCTCAGCAACAAGCGCGTGATCCCGTTTCAGCCGGAATGGTCGGAAACCGATCCGGGTATTCAACTGAGCCCGTCGAGCTCAAACCTGACCAATCCCGATGACCTGACGGTGACCTACCCTTTCATCGATGGCCTCGACGTCGACAACAAGAACCAGCCACAACCGGTGAGCCTGCAAGGCAAAGTGGAAGTCATTGCGCCACGCAGGCTCTACAGCTTCGACCTGACGAAGAAGGACATTGGCCAGACCCGCACCAACGACAACCTCAGCGTCACCCTGCTGAAACTTGAAAACAATTACGCCGAAATCGAATTCAACAACAGCGCGCCGCTGGCCCCCGAGGTCAGTGAAACACCGTTGAACCCGCTGATCGTCCAGGCCAGAGACACCACTGGGCAGTTTCTCTCGCGCTCCGGCTCGATCAACGAAACGGCCGCGCAAATTGCCTTCTATCAAAAACAACTGGCGAAAATGCAGCAGCAGAAAGCCTGGAGCGAGGCGTTCGAAAAACAGCTTGAGGAAGAACAGCTAGCGTTTGAGAAGGGGCGGAACCACCATTACAGCAAGGTGTACTTCAACGGGGCGATCGACACCCTCGAAGTCAGCGTGTTGGACTTTTCGGCCGCCACGGTGACCCGCAAGGAGCTGAACCTGCCGGTACGCCGCTTCGACCGGAACACCACGGAGAAAACCATCCAGCCGCTGACATTGCCCGTGGTGGTATACGACGACCAGGCCCCGAGCTGGCTCAAGGGTGCGACGCTTGGCGAGGATCAACTGAAAAAAAGCGTCACCATCCGTCAGTCGGTCGATGACCCCAGCGCCGCGCAGATCGAGTTCAATCGCCCCAAAAGCTTCAATGACGAACTGCTCGGCACCTCCTTCAACACTGGCGACGGCCCGGTCAGTTTCTTTACCGAGGACAGCAGTGGCAAACGCGATGAGCCGATCGAATTACCGCCAGAGGCTTACCAGGTTGATCCCCTGCGCGGCACGATCACTTACGACCTGAACCTGTTTCCGGAAACCCCGGCTTACGCGGTGGGCTCCATGCCGCTGTTCCTGGCGACGATCGACAAGAAAACCATCGACGCCCACCAATTGCCCAAAGGCCTGGAGTTCAAAGGCAATGCGCTGGTGGTTGATCTGAAGCTGTTTCCGGCCCAGGACTGGCGTTTTTTTGCCAAGGACGACAGCGGTAATTATCTGAAGGAGATTCTTTCGGTCAACCACAATGCGAGTGCAGAAGGCCCTGCATTATTCGGGGTGCATTATTTCTACGGGCAGCCCACCCGACTGGAAACCTATCAGCGAACTGACCTCGCCACCGTGCAATATGGATTCGAGGTCAAACTGGACAAGGCTGACACCTCCAACCTTGTCCAATAGCCATCTCAGTGGTCGGGCCGGAATTCGAACCCGCCGAGATTGCGGCAACGGCCACCATTGATTTCCCGCAACTGGGCTTGCAGATGCAGGCACCAGATTTGTGGATCATCGGCCAGTTCATAGCCGTGCAGGGTCAGGCTTTCAACAATGGTGTCGAGGATCGACTCAGCCACGAAAGGACCATGAAACGGGCCCTGAGCCTTGATGGCGGAAGGTTGTTCACCGGCCATTCCGGCGGCGAAAAGTAAGGTCCACATGCCCGTATCCCCCGCCAAAGGGCGGATGGCACATTCGATACGGGTCACAAGGCCCAGGCATTGACGGGTGAGGCAGAGGTTGCGCGACATGGCGGCGACCCTCGGTAGATCCGGTATTCAGCCCCCACGGGAGAGCTGTCTCGATCCAGTGATTACTGTCGATATCCTTGACCTGAGAATAGAAGAAAAGTCTGACTAGCACGTCAAGTGAGACCAGAAGGCGCCGAATGGTCATTGTGTGAATGTTGACGCCAGAGTGATGGCACTTTTGGCGTTGAATGTCGATTTCGACAATCTACAAAAACTGTGGGAGCGGACTTGCTCGCGAAGGTGGTAGATCAATCAACATCTCTGTTTAATGAAAAACCGCATTCGCGGACAAGCCCGCTCCCACAGGTTGTTTTGCGTCAGGCGGGTTTGGTTTCCACCAGCGTTTCCTGCGCAATCTCTTTCTCGGCTTCCTTGAGGTCTTCGTCGCTGATCATTTCCGCGATGACCCGCAGGCGTTCCACCACCCGCGCATTGACGCTGCCTTCAGGGAATTCACCATTCTCGTCCGGCGCACCGGCCGGTTCGCCGACCAACAGGCTCAGCGCCTCGTCGGCCTGGCGTACCGCGTAGACATGGAACTGCCCCGCCCGCACTGCCGCCAGCACCTTCTCGTCGAGCATCAGCGTGGCAACGTTGGCCTGCGGAATGATCGCCCCCTGCTCACCGGTCAGCCCGCGGGCTTCGCAGAGACGGAAGAAGCCTTCGATCTTCTCGTTAACCCCGCCCACCGCCTGCACCTCACCGAACTGGTTGATCGAGCCGGTGATCGCAAAACACTGCTTGAGCGGGGTTTTCGACAAGGCCGAGATCAAGGTGCACGCCTCGCCCAGCGATGCGCTGTCGCCATCGACGTAACCGTAGGACTGCTCCAGCGCAATACTCGCGGAAATCGCCAGCGGGAATTCCTGGGCGTAGCGGCTGCCAAGATACCCGGTGAGGATCATTACGCCTTTGGAGTGGATCGGCTGACCGAGGTTGACCTCACGCTCGATGTCGACGATGCCGCTACCGCCCGGATACACCGTGGCGGAAATCCGCGCCGGCACACCGAACGCCGAGTCACCGACCTCCAGCACCGTCAGCCCGTTGCACTTGCCGACGGCCGCACCGTCTGTGTCGATCAGGATGATCCCGGCCAGCATGTCATCGAGAATCCGCGCCGAGACGCGCCCGGTACGGGTGGCCTTGGCCTTGAGCGCACGTTCGATGTGGCCGGCGTCGGTCATTTCGTCACCCGCCAGGTGGCGAATGAAGTCCGCTTCGCTGACCAGTTGGAACAGATCACCGATCCGCGCCGACAAACGCCCCTGGTGCTCGGCCAGGCGCGCGCTGTAGGTCGCCAGACGTGCCACCGCATCGGCGGTCAGCGGCGCCATGCCTTCTTCCGAGGTGCGGGTTTTGAGCAACTGGGCGAACTGTTCCAGGCTTTCATCGACCATCGGGATGTCTTCATCGAAATCCACCAGGACACGGAACATCTCCTGGAAGTCCGGATCGAGGTCTTGCAGCGTGTAGTACAGCTGACGGGCACCGATGATGACCACTTTGACCTGCAACGGAATATGTTGCGGAGTAAGGGTCACGGTGGCGAAACGGCCCATCTCGCCCAACGGTGATTCCATTTTCAATTTGCGCGATTGCAGGGCGCGTTTAAGCGCATCCCACACAAACGGCTCACTGAGCATTTTTTCCGCTTCAAGAATCAAGAAGCCGCCGTTGGCGCGGTGCAGCGCACCCGGACGCAACTGGCGATACGTGGTGTAGAGCGCCCCCTGGTCGGTGGTGTACTCGATGCGGCCGAACAGGTTTTCGTAAGTGGGGTGCGGCTCGAAGACCACTGGCGCACCGCCGCTGAACGGATGACCAACCACCAGGCTCGGGGCGTATTGTTCTTCCAGCAACTTGCGAGCGATGGCGTCCGTCTTGCTGTCGTCCACCAGTTGCTCGACCACGGTCTTGAGCAGGTAAACCTGCATCGCTTGCAGGTATCCGCACACCGCCGCGTTTTCTGCATATTTCTCCGACAACGGAGACAGCAATGGCTGTAAGGCCAACGTGATGGTTTCTTCGTTGAGGTGGCGCAGTTGATTGCTCGACTCACGCTTCCATTGCGGCAGGCTGGCGAGCTCTTCGTTCAGCCGCTCTTCCAGCCACGAAATGTCGTCGTGGAAACGCTCGCGATCGGCTTCCGGCAACTGGGCGAATTCTGCTTCGTCCACGGCTTTGCCTTCAGCCATCGGGGTGAACGCGATGTTGCTGCTGTCGCGGTATAGCGCGACGTCTTTCTCCAGCGCCAGGCGCTCGATTACATCCAGTGCCTTGTCGTAACGCTGATTGAAGGCGCGGTCGATGGCGCTTTTCTTCTGCTGGTAGGACGGGTGTTCGAACACGGCCGGAAAAGTCGCCAACAGGTTGTCGATCAAACCGTTGATGTCATCGATGAAGGCACCGGCGGTGCCCGAGGGCAATTCCAGTGCGCGAGGCTCGCGAGGGTCCTCGAAATTGTTGACGTAGACCCAGTCCGCCGGGGTCTGCAGGCGTTTGCCTTCGGCCTTCAGGTAGCGTTTGACGAACGAAAACCGGCCAGTGCCGGGCTCGCCCATGACGAATACGTTGTAACCGGGGCGTGGCATGGCCACACCGAACTGCAAGGCTTCGACCGCACGTTCCTGGCCAAGCACACCGCGGAAGGGCTCCAAATCATTGGTGGTAGAGAAGCTGAACTGTTCAGCGGAAAACGGACGGGTCAGCGCTTCGGGCGCTAGACGCAAGCTGGCAGCAACAGGATCAGGCATCGGGCTTCCTTACATCAGGCGGGGCAGATAGCGGCATTCTGGCGCTGCCCATAGCTCACTTGCAAGGCGCGCCTCAAGTCAAAGCATAGACAAACCGGCATCTCCAGGCGGGACGGGCTTGAATCAACGTTTCCAACGAATGTTTTGCAAAAAATCACGGAACCCCTGGAACGTGCCTAAACTCCAAACTGCGCGGCTGGAACAATAACCGGCCCACTGGCGCCAGATCGGGCCAGACCCTGTCCATTGGTATGCACATAAAGAGAACATAGCTATGAAACGGATTCTTCTCGGTACTCTCTTCACCGCTGTATCCATCAACGCCATGGCTCAGGCGCCAGGCGGCCCGGATTGCGGTTGGGGCAACATGCTGTTCGAAGGTCAGCGTGGCACCCCGGCTCACTTCCTGGCATCCACCACCAACGGCACTTCCGGCAACGCCACCTTTGGTATGACCTCCGGTACCAACGGTTGCTCGACTAATGCGTCGCTGACTTATGGCGGCAAATCCTGGTTGGCCATGAATGGCATGATGAACGAGCTGTCCGAAGACATGGCTAAAGGTCAGGGCGAAGCACTGACCACTTACGCCGTGGTACTGGGCGTGGCGCCGGAAGACCGTGCGCACTTCGCCGCCGTGACTCACGAGCACTTCCAGCAGATCTTCAGCAAGGCTGACGTGACCGCTGAAGACGTGCATACCAACACCCTGGCCGTCCTGAAAAACGATCCTCGTCTGGTCAAGTACGCCACTCAAGCTTAAGCTCGACCCGCCCGCGCCTTTCGGGGAGCGGGCTTTATTTTTTGGACCTTGCCCCGCTTTGGGTCTTTATTCTCGAATTCTAAGTTGCCCACTATGCTCAAACGCCTTGCCTGGCTGGCGCTCTGTGTCTGCGCCCCGCTGTCCGCCGCGCCACACATCGACAATCAACGTTTGCAGCAACTGGCTAACGACCCCTTCTGGATTTCCCTGGGCCACTACGAAACCGCCAAGCTCGGCGGCTGGCGCAGCTATGTCAGCGACAAGAAGTTCTTCCTCGCCCCCGACGGCAACGAACATCCCGACCGTGAACTGGCCGCCACCGTGCAGGCGCTGTACGCCCCGGCCAGTGCCGCTGAGCAACATGCGCAATGCGTTTACCCGGCGCGCACCCGCTGGCTGAAGGCGCAACTCAATCTGAACGATCTGCCGACCCTGGACTGCACCGAGTTCAAGCAATGGTTCAAGGACGTTTCGCCCCATAGCGCAGTGATGATTTTCCCGGCGGCGTACCTGAACAGTCCGTCGTCGATGTTCGGCCATACCCTGTTGCGCATCGATCAGGCTGACGTGCAGAGCGATCACACTGCCCTGCTCAGTTACGCGATCAACTTCGGCGCGTACATCGAAGGTTCGGACAACAGCATCCTGTATGCCTGGAAAGGCTTGATGGGCGGTTATCCGGGGCTGTTTGCGCTGGTGCCCTATCAGGAAAAACTCTCGGAATACCGTAGTCTCGAGAACCGTGACCTGTGGGAATACCGCCTGAATCTGACGCAGGCAGAAACCGAGCGCATGGTCGAGCACGTCTGGGAGCTGAAACAGATCCAGTTCGACTATTTTTTCTTCGACGAAAACTGCTCCTATCGCCTGCTTGAACTGCTGCAAGTGGCGCGCCCAAGCCTGCGCCTGACCGAACAATTCCCGCTGACCGCGATCCCAACCGACACAGTCAAAGCCGTGAAAGAAGCCGGGCTGGTGCAGTCCATCGAGTATCGTCCGTCCCGCGAGCGTGAACTGCTAAGCCGCGCCGAGCCGTTGACTGACGAAGAACAGGATTGGGTGCTGAAAGTCAGCGCCGACCAGAAGCAATTGCAGGAGCCGGCGTTCAAGGCCCAACCCCGCGACCGTCAGGCGCTGATTATCGACGCGTCCTACCGTCTGGAGCGTTACCGCGCCAACGGTCAGGAACGCGATCCGCAACGGGCCCAGCGCAGCTTCGAACTGCTGCGGGCGATCAACCAGAACCCCGCGCCGAACCTGGACATCCCGCGCCCCGGCCTGCCCGAAGACGGCCACGAATCCCGCACCTGGCAGGCCGGCATCGGCACCCGGGGCGACAAGGCGTTTGGTGAATATGGCCTGCGCATGGCTTATCACGACCTCAACGACAACGCCGAGAGCTTCCCCCTCGGTGCGCAAATTGAAATCCTGCAGCTGAAACTGCGTCAATACGAAAGCAATGACTGGCAATTGCAGCAACTGGACCTGGCGACCATTCGTTCCCTCACACCGCGCAACGAACTGTTGCAACCGCTTTCATGGCAGGTCACCGGTGGCCTGGAGCGCGTGCCGGGCAAACATGACGACGAAACCCTGGTCAGCCATGTCAATGGCGGTGGCGGCGGTACCTGGCAATTGGGCGACGACATGCTCGGGTTTGTCCTGGGCACTGTGCGCGTGGAGCACAACAACGACTTCGCCGGTTTCATCGCCCCGGCCGCGGGTTTCAATACCGGCGTGCTGTGGAAGAACCCACTGGGCAATTTCAGCCTTGAAGCCAAGGGCGATTTCTTCACCAATGGCGAAGTGCGTCGTAGCGTGAGCCTGAATCAGCAGTGGGAATTGTCCCGCAACCTCGGCCTGCGCCTGAGTGCCCAGCGCGAATTCAGTCACCTGGCCTCACCCGAAAACGAAGTGATGCTTGAGTTGAAGTGGTATCACTACTGACGCAAATCCCCTGTGGGAGCGGGCTTGCTCGCGAATGCAATCTGCCAGTCGACATCGACGCTGACTGATACACCGTTTTCGCGAGCAAGCCCGCTCCCACAGGGGTTGTCGTTACCCAACGGCTTGCAATCAGTCGCTGACAGACATCCATCGAAACTAAAAGCCTACGACCATGGCCCAAACCCTACAACGGGAGAAAACCATGAGTCGTGCCTTCGTCAATGAAGATAACGCCGCCGCGCAAGCCGATCAGCCCGTCGAACGACAGGTCAGCGCGCAGCCCAATTACGTTACGCCGGCAGGCCTTGCCCAGTTGCAGGCGAAGGTCGCCGAACTGCAACGCCTGCACAGCGAGCAATCGGCCAAAGGTGAGCCAGACAAGCAGCGCCTGGCGGACCTTGAACGTGATTTGCGCTATTTCAACCAACGCCTGCAAAGCGCTCAGGTCGTAACCGCTGCCAGCTCCACGCAAAAAGTGCAGATCGGCAGCCGTGTCACGTTCGCCGACGAACATGACACCGAGCAAACGGTGCAACTGGTCGGTGAGGACCAGGCGGACGCGGCGGCGGGCCTGATCAACTGGGGTTCACCACTGGGCCGGGCGTTGCTCGGTGCACAACTGGGTGACGAAGTGCTGTGGCAACGTCCGGCCGGTGATCAGTCGATCGAAATCATCCGCATCGAACCGGCTTAAACCACGCCTTGGGCGAGCATGGCGTCGGCGACTTTGACGAATCCGGCGATGTTCGCACCTTTGACGTAGTTGACCCGGCCATTCTCTTCGCCGTAATGCACGCAAGCGTGGTGGATCGATTGCATGATCGTGTGGAGCTTGCTGTCCACTTCACCGCCGGTCCACAGCAGGCGCATGGCGTTCTGCGACATCTCCAGCCCGCTCACCGCGACACCACCCGCGTTGGACGCCTTACCCGGCGCGAACAAAATGCCCGCCTCGATAAACAGGTCCACCGCCTCCAGGGTGGTCGGCATGTTCGCGCCTTCCGCCACGCAGATGCAGCCGTTGCGCAGTAACGTGCGAGCCGCCTCGGCATCCAGTTCGTTCTGGGTCGCGCACGGCAGTGCGATGTCGCAACTTAGCGTCCATGGATGCTGGCCGGCCTTGAACTCCAGCGCAAAACGGGCGGCCAGTTCACTGATGCGTCCGCGTTGGACGTTTTTCAGTTCCAGAACCGCCAGCCATTGCTCTTCGGTCATACCGCTTTCGCAGTACAGCGTGCCTTCGGAGTCGGACAGCGAAATCACTTTGCCGCCCAGGTCCATGACCTTGCGCGCCGCGTATTGCGCGACGTTACCGGAACCCGAGATGGCCACGCGCTTGCCTTCAACCGTTTCACCGCTGCGCTTGAGCATTTCCTCGGCGAAGTACACACAACCGAAACCGGTGGCTTCCGGGCGAATCAGGCTACCGCCATAGCTCGGGCCCTTGCCGGTCAGCACGCTGGTGAACTGATTGCTCAGGCGCTTGTACTGGCCGAACAGGAAACCGATCTCGCGGGCACCGACGCCAATATCACCCGCCGGTACGTCAACGTCCGCACCGATGTGACGGTACAACTCGCTCATGAAGGCCTGGCAGAAACGCATGACTTCCGCGTCGCTTTTGCCTTTCGGATCGAAGTCCGACCCACCCTTGCCGCCGCCCATGGGTAACGAGGTCAGCGAATTTTTGAAGGTCTGTTCGAAGGCGAGGAACTTCAACACACCAAGGTTCACCGAGGGATGGAAACGCAATCCGCCCTTGTATGGGCCGATGGCGCTGTTCATTTGGATGCGAAAACCGCGGTTGACCTGCACTTTGCCGTGATCGTCGACCCAGGAAACCCGAAAAACGATCGCCCGCTCCGGTTCGCAAATGCGCTCCAGAATGCCGGAGGTCAGATAGTGCGGATTAGCTTCAAGAAATGGCCACAAGCTGCGCAGGACTTCTTCCACGGCCTGGTGGAATTCGGGTTGGTCCGGGTCACGCTTTTTCAGACGGGCAAGGAAGGATTCAACGGATTCGATCATGGAAAAGTCTCGGCAAATTTATTGTCGTTGGAAGAAATTGAGCCGGACTTTAACAAACAGATCGCGCACCATGACAGCGCAAAATGTCGCACTTATGAAATTAAATGGTGCGCTGGATATAAATTAACGTCGATTTTGCCTTTTTTTTGCACCCGAACAGGGATTCACAATACGAGCACTGCACCGTCATGGAGATTGCCTTCGCGAGCAAGCCCGCTCCCACATTTAACCGCGTCGTCGCTGACAATAGGGATCAACTGTGGGAGCGGGCTTGCTCGCGAATGACGCACCGCGGTGTCACTGAAAAACCAAAAAAAAAACGGAGCCCCAAAGGCTCCGTTTTTCATGCAACCAACCTGAAATCAGGCCAGTTTCTTGTGCCGCACACGGTGAGGCTGGGTAGCCGCTTCGCCGAGGCGTTTGCGGCGATCAGCTTCGTACTCGGTGTAGTTGCCTTCGAAGAACACCGCTTGCGAGTCGTCTTCGTACGCCAGGATGTGCGTCGCGACGCGGTCAAGGAACCACCGATCGTGAGAGATCACAATGGCGGCGCCCGGGAAGTCCAGCAAGGCTTCTTCCAGGGAACGCAGGGTCTCGACGTCGAGGTCGTTGGACGGTTCGTCGAGCAGCAGGACGTTGCCGCCCTCTTTCAAGGTCAGGGCCAGGTGCAAGCGACCGCGCTCACCACCGGACAAGTCCTTGACGAACTTCTGCTGATCGCCGCCCTTGAAGTTGAAGCGACCGACGTAGGTGCGCGACGGGATCTCGTAGTTGCCGATGCGGATCTGATCGGAGCCGTCGGAGATTTGCTGGAACACCGTCTTGCTGCCGTCCAGGTCTTCGCGACTCTGGTCGACACACGCCAGTTGCACGGTTTCGCCGACTTCGATGCTGCCCGAATCCGGTGTTTCCTTGCCCATCAGCATGCGGAACAGGGTCGACTTACCGGCACCGTTACCGCCGATCACGCCAACGATGGCGCCTTTCGGCATGGAGAACGACAGGTTGTCGATCAGCACGCGATCGCCATAGCCCTTGCTGACGTTCTTGAACTCGATGACCTTGTCGCCCAGGCGCGGACCGGCCGGGATGTAGATCTCGTTAGTTTCGCTGCGCTTCTGGAATTCCTGCGACTGCATTTCTTCGAAGCGTTGCAGACGAGCCTTGGATTTGGACTGACGAGCTTTGGCGCCTTTGCGCACCCACTCCAGTTCTTCCTTCATGGCTTTTTCGTGGGCCGACTGCTGCTTGGATTCGGCAGCCAGACGATCGGACTTGGCTTCAAGCCAACCCGAATAGTTGCCCTCGTAAGGGATACCGGCGCCGCGGTCGAGTTCCAGAATCCAGCCAGCGACGTTGTCCAGGAAGTAACGGTCGTGCGTGATCGCTACCACGGTGCCCGGGAAATCGTGCAGGAAGTGCTCCAGCCAGGCGACGGAATCGGCGTCCAGGTGGTTGGTCGGTTCGTCGAGCAGCAGCATGTCCGGAGCGGACAGCAGCAGACGGCACAGGGCCACACGACGCTTTTCACCACCGGACAGGAATTCGACCTTGGCATCCCAGGCCGGCAGACGCAGCGCATCGGCGGCGACTTCCAGTTGGCGATCCAGGTTGTGACCGTCGCTGGCCTGCAGGATGGCTTCGAGCTTGGCCTGTTCGGCAGCCAGTTTGTCGAAGTCGGCGTCCTCCTCGGCGTAAGCCGCGTAGACCTCGTCCAGGCGGGCCTGGGCGTTCTTGATCACGCTGACCGCTTCCTCGACCACTTCACGCACGGTCTTGGTCGGGTCCAGGATCGGTTCTTGCGGCAGGTAGCCGATGTTCAGGTCCGGCATCGGACGGGCTTCGCCGTCGAACTCGGTGTCGACGCCCGCCATGATTTTCAGCAGCGTGGACTTACCCGAACCGTTGAGGCCGAGTACGCCGATCTTGGCGCCGGGGAAGAACGACAGAGAAATGTTTTTCAGGATTTCCCGCTTCGGCGGAACAACTTTGCCCAGCCGATGCATGGTGAATACGTATTGAGCCATGGAGAACCTAGGGTCAGTGAACGATGAATGATTGGAGCGCAGGCGATGCCCGGTCAGGCTGTGCGCGTCGTCCGCTTGAGGGTATCAATGCGTGCGCGCTGAAAAAGCCTAGGAGCTGGAACGCTCCCGCGTAACCGGCAAAGCTACCTGAATGACGAGAGGCAGTCCAGCCGGGAGGGGCTGGCACTTTGCCACAACTCAAGGCATGCTAGCCGCCCTTCGGGCGTCCGGCTTATAGTGCACGTCGCGCCAGTCCAGCCAAACCGCAGGATTACAGTTTGTCTAATGTCACTCCGCCCCTGACCACCAGTGCACAGACTGTTGCGCCCGGCTCCCCGCTGCGCGGTACCCTGAAGGGCGCGCTGGCAATGCTCGTCCTGTTGCTGCTCGCACTGCTGTTCTGGCAGTTGCTGGATCAGCTTCGCGAAACCCAGAAAAACCAGCGGCAGTACACCATCGACTACACCGCCGATCTGGCCTCGCAAGTCAGCCTGAACATGGCGTTGAACGCCCAGATCGCCCTTAACCTGCTACCGATCGTCGAACAACCGCAAAGCGCCGACGAACAGCAGGCGCTGCTGCGCAAGCTGCAACAGTCCTTGCCCGAGCTGCGCAGCCTCGCGTTACTGAGCCCATCCGGGAAAATCATCAGCGACAGTGCCACCGACAGCGACGACGCTAATTACCTGAGCGAACTGGTCCGGCGCAGCCGTGCCCAGGCGCATTATTTCAGCAATGCCGATGACGGCTCGGTGGTGCATCTGTTGCTGCATCAGGCCAGTGGCAGCACCCGTGGCTACTGGGCCCTGCGTCTGACGCCGACTTTTTTCTCGTCTCTGACCAAACAGAACGAAGCCGGTCTGCGACCGCTGTGGCTGGTGGAAAACCGCATCAATCACCAGATCATCAGCCGCGATGAAGCTCGCCCCTCGGTCAATCCGGGCATGCTGACCCCGGATGAGCAGGCCAACAGCGTGTTGACCGTTCCCCTGAGCAGCAGCGACTGGCAAATGCGCGGGCTGTTCGACCGACAACAAGTGCTCGAACAACTGTTGCCGGCGTTCATCGGCAAATGCCTGCTGGGACTGGCCTTTTCCCTGTTGCCGTTCATCGTTCTGCTGAACATGCGCCGCCGTCAACGCCAGCTGCACGAAGGCCGCCGACGCTATCAGGATATTTTCGACGGCACCGGCGTCGCGCTGTGTGTACTCGATGTCTCGGGCCTCAAAAGTTGCTTCGACAAGGCCCGCTTGCACAGCAACGAAGAGCTGCAGGCCTGGCTGAAAACCCCGGAACAGCGCCAGCCCTTGCTGCAGGAACTGCGCATCACCGAGGTCAACCAGGTTGCGCTGCAACTGCTCAACGTCAATTCCTGCGATCAGGCCTGGAAACTGCTGATCGATAGCAATCCGCTGGACGGCACCGCCATCGGCAATCAAATGCTCGAAGCGGTGCTCAATCAGCAAAAACAGCTTGAGCTGGAAATCAAACTCCAGGACGCCACTGGCCGCGACCAGCACTTGTGGCTGGTGTTGCGCCTGCCGGAAGACCAGGACGACTATAAAGCGGTGATCCTGAGCATCAGCGACATCACCAGCCGCAAGCTCACCGAATTGTCGCTGCTGGAGCGTGAAGGGTTCTGGTCCGACGTTGTGCGCACCGTGCCGGATCACCTCTACGTGCAAGACGTGATCAGCCAGCGAATGATTTTCAGCAACCACCACCTGGGCCAGACGCTCGGTTATAACCGCACCGAGTTGCACCAGATGGGCGAGTACTTCTGGGAAATCCTCCTGCACCCCGAAGATGCCGACTACTACCACCGCTCGCGCCAGACCCAGCGGCAGGCCGGTTACCGTCAATTGCTGCAATGCCAGTTGCGCTTCCGCCATCGGGATGGCAAATGGCGGCGTTTCGAGATTCGCGAACAGGCACTGGCGCGGGACAAGCACGATCAGGTCACCCGAATCATCGGCGTGGCCAAGGACATCACCGACCAGATCGAAGCCAGTGAATCCCTGCGCGACAGCGAGCAGCGCTACCGGATGCTCGCCGAAAGCATCAGCGACGTGATTTTCTCCACCGACAGCAAGATGGCGCTCAATTACGTCAGCCCGTCGGTGCACGCCGTGTTGGGTTACGACGTCGACTGGATTTTCCAGAATGGCTGGCAATCGACCATCGCCAACCCGCAACAGCTGACCGGCATTTACAGCTTGATGGACCGGGTCAGCAAAGCCCTGGATAAACCCGAGCAACTGGCGCTTTTGCGCAGCCAGGTGCAGACCCAACTGTTTTTGTTCGACTGCCTGCGCGCCGACGGACGCAAGATTCCGATCGAGCTGCGGCTGGTGCTGGTGTGGGACGAACACGGTGCATTCGAAGGCGTGCTGGGCGTCGGTCGCGACATCAGCCAGCAACGCCGGGCCGAAAAAGACCTGCGCATGGCGGCGACCGTCTTTGAACACTCGACCTCGGCGATCCTGATCACCGACCCGGCCGGCTACATCGTCCAGGCCAACGAGGCCTTCAGTCGCGTCAGCGGTTATGCGGTGGAGCAGGTCCTCGACCAGTTGCCGAACATGCTGACCGTCGACGATCAGCAGGAAGCCCATCTGCGCTATGTGCTCAAGCAATTGCACCAGCACAGCACCTGGGAAGGCGAAGTCTGGCTGAAGCGACGTAATGGCGAACACTATCCGGCCTGGGTCGGGATTACGGCGGTGCTGGATGACGAAGGCGATCTGGCCAGCTACGTGTGCTTCTTCAGCGACATCAGCGAGCGCAAGGCCAGTGAACAGCGGATTCACCGCCTCGCCTACTACGACGCCCTGACTCACCTGCCCAACCGCACGCTGTTCCAGGATCGCCTGCACACCGCGTTGCAATCGGCAGAACGGCAGAAGTCCTGGGTGGTGTTGATGTTCCTCGACCTCGACCGCTTCAAGCCGATCAACGATTCCCTGGGCCACGCCGCCGGCGATCGCATGCTCAAGGAAATGGCCACGCGCCTGCTCGGCTGTGTCGACGATGACGACACCGTGGCGCGCATGGGCGGCGATGAGTTCACGTTGCTGCTGCAACCGCGCATCAACCGTGAAATTGCGTTGAACCGGGCGATTCATGTGGCTGAGCAGATTCTCGCGAGCCTGGTGAAACCGTTCGTGCTCGAAGGCCGCGAGTTCTTCGTCACGGCCAGTATCGGGATCGCCCTGAGCCCGCAGGACGGCAATGAACTCAGCCAGTTGATGAAAAACGCCGACACCGCGATGTACCACGCCAAAGAGCGCGGCAAGAACAACTTCCAGTTCTATCAGGCGGACATGAACGCCAGCGCCCTGGAGCGCCTGGAGCTGGAAAGCGACTTGCGTCACGCCTTGGAGCAAAACGAATTCGTTCTGTATTACCAGCCACAATTCAGTGGCGATGGCAAACGATTGACCGGTGCCGAAGCCTTGCTGCGCTGGCGTCATCCGCGACGCGGCCTGGTGCCGCCGGGGGATTTCATTCCGGTGCTCGAAGAGCTCGGCCTGGTAGTGGATGTCGGTGATTGGGTGATCAGCGAGGCTTGCCGTCAGCTCAAGACCTGGCATCAGGCCAAGGTCCGCGTGCCAAAAGTGTCGGTGAACATCTCGGCGCGGCAGTTCTCCGATGGTCAACTCGGCACGCGGATCGCCACCATTCTCAAGGAAACCGGCCTGCCGCCGGCGTGCCTGGAGCTGGAGCTGACCGAAAGTATCCTGATGCGTGAAGTCAGCGAGGCGATGCAGATCCTTGCCGGGCTGAAAAACCTGGGCCTGAGCATTGCGGTCGACGATTTCGGCACCGGTTATTCATCGCTCAACTACCTCAAGCAATTCCCGATCGACGTGCTGAAAATCGACCGCACCTTCGTCGACGGCCTGCCGTCGGGTGAACAGGATGCGCAGATTGCCCGGGCGATCATCGCCATGGCCCACAGCCTCAATCTGGCGGTGATCGCCGAGGGCGTGGAAACCCATGAGCAGCTCGACTTCCTGCGTGAGCATGGTTGCGATGAGGTTCAGGGGTATCTGTTTGGGCGTCCGATGCCGGCGAGCCGGTTTGAAGCGCAGTTCAGCAATGATGCGTTGTTCATGTTCGATTGAAATTTTGCGGCGCGGCCGATAACGCCTTCGCGAGCGAGCCCGCTCCCACATTCGACCGCATTCCCTTGGAGGAACTCGTTTAAATGTGGGAGCGGGCTCGCTCGCGAAGAGGCCCTTCCAGGCGCCACATGTCTGGTCATGAAGCCCACTTGTCTGCGACATGACGTCCTTTCATATGCCATCCAAAACCCATTGGGGTAGAATGCCCCCCTTTTCTGCCCCGATCCTTGAGGACCGCCATGTTCAGCCGTGATTTGACTATTGCCAAGTACGACGCCGATCTCTTTGCCGCCATGGAGCAAGAAGCTCAGCGCCAGGAAGAGCACATTGAGCTGATCGCTTCGGAAAACTACACCAGCCCTGCGGTGATGGAAGCTCAAGGCTCGGTACTGACCAACAAGTACGCCGAAGGCTACCCGGGCAAGCGCTACTACGGTGGTTGCGAGTTCGTCGACGTGGTCGAGCAACTGGCCATCGACCGTGCCAAGGAACTGTTTGGCGCCGATTACGCCAACGTTCAGCCGCACGCCGGTTCGCAAGCCAACAGCGCCGTTTACCTGGCTCTGCTGTCGGCCGGCGACACCATCCTGGGCATGAGCCTGGCCCACGGTGGTCACCTGACCCACGGTGCCAGCGTTTCGTCCTCCGGCAAGCTGTACAACGCCGTTCAGTACGGCATCGATGCCAATGGCCTGATCGACTACGACGAAGTCGAGCGTCTGGCCGTTGAGCACAAGCCGAAAATGATCGTGGCCGGTTTCTCTGCCTACTCGCAGATTCTGGACTTCCCGCGTTTCCGCGAAATCGCCGACAAGGTTGGCGCCTACCTGTTCGTCGACATGGCCCACGTGGCCGGTCTGGTCGCCGCTGGCGTCTACCCGAACCCGGTGCCTTTCGCTGACGTCGTGACCACCACCACCCACAAGACCCTGCGCGGTCCACGTGGCGGCCTGATCCTGGCTCGCGCCAACGCCGACATCGAGAAGAAGCTGAACTCCGCCGTATTCCCGGGCGCCCAGGGTGGCCCGCTGGAGCACGTGATCGCTGCCAAGGCGATCTGCTTCAAGGAAGCGCTGCAGCCTGAGTTCAAGACCTACCAGCAACAAGTGGTGAAAAACGCCAAGGCCATGGCCGGCGTGTTCATCGAGCGCGGTTTCGACGTGGTATCCGGCGGTACTGAAAACCACCTGTTCCTGCTGTCGCTGATCAAGCAGGAAATCTCAGGTAAAGATGCTGACGCCGCTCTGGGCAAGGCTTTCATCACCGTGAACAAGAACTCCGTGCCAAACGATCCACGCTCCCCGTTCGTCACCTCCGGCCTGCGCTTCGGCACCCCGGCTGTGACCACTCGCGGCTTCAAGGAAGCAGAGTGCAAAGAGCTGGCCGGCTGGATCTGCGACATCCTGGCGGACTTGAACAACGAAGCGGTGATCGACGCCGTTCGCGAGAAGGTCAAGGCTATTTGCAAGAAGCTGCCGGTGTACGGCGCTTAACTGCACCGCTAAATCGCAGCACTAAAAAACCGGTCAGTGATGACCGGTTTTTTTTCGCCCGTTATTTTTTTCAAAACACGAAAAGGCTCAAGATCGGGGCATTGCGCTCAACTGGTAAGACCGGTCATGCCAATCACGCAATTTTTGCTTGCGATCACCCAAAAACAGCGCCTAGACTGCGCCTGCACTGGACATACCGGTAAGACCACAATAATTAAGTCCTGAATCTGATGCGCAAGCGTCGGCAGCCAGGACACCGACCAGGATTCCTCCCATGCTCAGATGGTGCTCGCGTTCAATCTTCCTCCAAGTGGTTCTCGGACTGGTGCTCGGCATCGTCTGCGGGCTGACCCTTCCCGAATATTCCGCCCAACTCAAACCCCTCGGCGACGGCTTCATCAAACTGATCAAGATGCTTATCGGTCTGATCGTGTTTTGCGTGGTGGTCAGTGGCATCAGCGGTGCCGGCGACCTGAAGAAGGTCGGACGCATCGGCCTGAAATCGGTGATCTACTTCGAAATCCTGACCACCATCGCCCTGGTGATCGGCTTGGTGTTCGCTTTCAGTACTGGCATCGGCAGCGGCGCGAATATTCATCTGGATCAGCTTTCCGCTGCCGACATGGGCGATATCGCCCAGCGCGGCCAACACATGCACACCACCACACAGTTCCTGATGGACCTGATCCCGACCTCGGTGATCGGCGCCTTTGCCGAAAACAACATCCTGCAAATGCTGCTGTTTTCGGTGCTGTTCGGCAGCGCGTTGAATCTGGTGGGAGATGCGGCGTCGGGTATTTCACGACTGATCAATGAGCTCAGCCACGTGATCTTCCGCATCATGGGCATGATCGTGCGCCTGGCGCCGATCGGCGTGTTCGGGGCGATCGCCTTCACTACCAGCAAATATGGCCTGGACTCGCTGCAACACCTGGGCAATCTGGTCGGCTTGTTTTATCTGACCTGCGTGGCCTTCGTTGCACTGATTCTCGGCCTGGTGATGCGGCTTTCCGGCCTGCGCATGTGGCCCCTGCTCAAGTACCTGCGTGAAGAGCTGATGATCGTCATGGGCACCGCTTCGTCCGACGCCGTGTTGCCGCAAATCATGCGCAAGCTCGAGCATCTGGGCATTGGCAGTTCGACGGTCGGCCTGGTGATTCCAACCGGCTACTCGTTCAACCTCGACGGTTTTTCGATCTACCTGACCCTGGCCATTGTGTTCATCGCCAATGCCACCGGCACACCGCTGGCCATGACTGACTTGCTGACGATTCTGCTAGTGTCGTTGATCACCTCCAAAGGTGCCCACGGCATTCCCGGTTCGGCGCTGGTGATTCTCGCGGCAACCCTGACGGCCATTCCGGCGATTCCCGTGGTGGGTCTTGTGCTGGTGCTGGCAGTGGACTGGTTCATGGGCATTGGCCGGGCGCTGACCAACCTGATCGGTAACTGCGTGGCCACCGTGGCCATCGCTCGATGGGAAAAAGACATCGATATCCAACGGGCGAACAAAGTGCTTTCCGGCGAACTGGGTTATACCTTCCAGCCTCGTAAACCGGTGACCCCGGCGCATCAGCAGGAATTTTGAATCAACGTTTGTGCCTGCCCGATGGCAGGCACATTCTCACTACTTTTCGATGCTCATGGAGCGAACAGTGATCACCTCGTCGACCGTTGTAACTTCAGTCGTAGAAAAACTTCGGGCCGCTCTGGCCCGTGGTCAATGGCGTTCCGGCGAAATGTTGCCGGGGCAACGTGAACTGGCCGAACAACTGGGCATCAGTCGCCCGAGCCTGCGTGAAGCAGTCATTGTCCTGGAAACCCTCGGCCTGGTGCGTTCCATGCCGGGTAAAGGGGTAGTGGTGCTGGAGGCCAATCACAACGACAGCCAAAGCCACGACAGCGCGGTAGCCAGTGCGAGCCTGGAAGATGTGCTGCAACTGCGCTACACCCTCGAACCGTTCATCGTCGGGCTCGTGGCGCAGTCCATCAGCAGCAAGGAAGTGGGGCAGCTGCGCCTGACACTCATGGACATGCGCGAAGCCCTGGAAGCCAACGACAGTGAAGCCGGGGTGAACGCCTACATCGCGTTCCACGAAGAGCTATTTACCCTGACCTCGAACCCGATCTTCCAGAGCGTCGTGCAGCAGACCAGTAATGCCCTCAAGCAAAGCGCCGAGGTGCTACGCAATTCCCCGGAGCATCTAGCTGAACGCCTCGAGGAAAACGAAGCCGTGGTGCGGGCGATCCGCAGCAAGAACAGCGCCCAGGCCAGCGCCGAGATGCGTCGGCACATTCTGCGCGAAGGCCAACGAATGGGCATCGAATTGAACATCCCGGACGACAACCTCGTCAGTTGAACCCTCTTCGAACTGGAGACAGGCCATGAACAGCTTCGCCTCACCGCAAACACTCACTGCCCTGCCCTTCTCCCGCGCCCATTGCGCAAAACCCTCGGTGGACGAAACCTACCCACGGGTTTTCGACGCCATTCTCGAACAGCGCATCGCCCCGGCCAGTCGCTTTACCGAGGAAAGCCTGGGGCAAATGTTCGGGGTCAGCCGCAGCATTATTCGTGACGTATTGGCGAGGCTGTCCAATCAGCAGGTCATCATCCTGCGAACCCATCATCGCCCCCGAGTCGCCGCGCCGGATGCCGAGCAGACTCGGCAGACACTTCATGCCCGACGGCTGACCGAGATCATGCTGATTCGACTGGCCTGCCAGCAACCTCGGCCGCAAGACTTGAAACGCCTGCGCGCCTTGATCGACAGCGAACGCCAGTGCCTGGAGCGCGATCAGCGCGGGCCGGCAATTCGGTTGTCGGGGGAGTTTCATCTGCAATTTGCACAGATGGCGGGGAATGCGCCGTTGGCACATTTTCTCGGCAGTCTGGTGCCGCTGACTTCGTTGGCGATTGCGCAGTATGACGCGCAGGCAGCTTATTGCGTGTGGCAGGAGCACGCGAGGATCGTCGATGCGGTGGAGCGTGGAGATATTGTGATGGCCGAGATATTTATGAACCGACATCTGGATCATCTTGAGCAGACGTTGCTGAACTCTGGATCACCGATCAGCCGAAATTGTGTTGCCGGTTAGAGTCGCCATCGCGAGCAAGCTCGCGATGACGTCGTCATAGACGCTGATGATGATTCAGTCTGCTGCCACCCGCGCAAACCCCTCACGAATCTTCTCTTCCGGTAGATCATCGGCAATAAACACGATCACGCTTTCGCGGTTCTCATCGTCAGCCCATTCGGTATCCCAATCGAAACCGTAAAGTTTGAGCACGCCTTGAAACACCATGCGTCGCGGTTCGCCAACGATATTCAGTACGCCTTTGTAGCGCAGCAGTTGCTTGCCATGCTCTTCCAGCAGCTCGTTCATGAACTCGCTGAGCTTGTCGATATCCAGCGGTTTGTCGGTGCGCAGCACCAGGCTGGAAATGCGATCGATGGACGGCGCTTTGCTGACCGGCCGCAAACTGATGCCACCGCCGAGGTCGGCATTGAGATTGAAGCCGCGCACGTCGAGCAGCTCGGCCAGATCGATCTTGCCGTGATCGACCACACGGATCGGTGCGCGACGATTGATACGGGTCAGGCGCTCGCTCAACGCGGTGAAGGTCGGCTCGTCCACCAGGTCGCGCTTGCTCACCAGCAAGCGGTCGGCGAAACCGATCTGCGCCTGGGCGATGGTTTGGGTCAGGTGCAGGTCGGCATGCGCAGCGTCCACCAAGGTGATGATGCCGTCGAGGATGTAGCGCTCGCGCAGTTCTTCATCAATGAAGAAGGTTTGTGCCACTGGTGCCGGATCGGCCAGACCGGTGCATTCGATGACCAAACGGTCGAAGGCGATTTCGCCGCTGTCCAGGCGTTCGAGCAACAGGTACAGGGCTTTGGTCAGGTCGGTGTGGATGGTGCAGCAGACGCAGCCGTTGGACAGCGTCATCACTTGCACTGGCTCGTCGCCCAACAGCTGGGTGTCGATGCCGGCGTCGCTGAATTCGTTTTCGATCACGGCGATTTTCAGCCCGTGCTCGGCTTTGAGCAGGTGGCGCAACAGCGTGGTTTTACCCGCGCCGAGGAAGCCACTGAGGATCGTTACCGGTATGGGAGAGGACAAACTCGATCTCCTTCAATTGCACAAATAAAAAGGTGGAAGCTGACCTGTGGGAGCGGGCTTGCTCGCGAAGACGGTGTGTCAGTCAGCATTAATGTTGAATGACAGATTGCATTCGCGAGTAAGCCCGCTCCCACATGGACCTGCTTCCACCCTCACATCACATGATCCGACTCAGCGGATCAACAGCACTTCGGCCCACCCTTGCCACCGTAACGGGCTTCCTGACGTTCCCGGAAGAACATTTCGTAGCTCATCACCGGTTTGTCCGGGTGTTTGGTTTGCATATGCTCGACGTAGTTGTCGTAGTCGGGCATGCCGACCATCAGGCGCGCGGCCTGACCGAGGTATTTACCGAGGCGACTCAGGTCATTGAACATGGTGCAATCCTCTATTACGCATCCGGCTGAGCCTGGAACGGCGATTCTTTATCCGTACGTTCTTTGGTACCCCAAGCGGCAATGCCGACCTTGAGCGCGTAGAACAGGATGCTGAACACCACGAACAGGAACAGCGCCGTCAGTGTTGCGTTGGTGTAGGCGTTGTAGATCACGTGCTGCATTTGCTCGACGCTCTTGGCCGGGGCCAGGATCTGACCATTGGCCAACGCATCGCTGTACTTCTTGGCCAGCGACAGGAAACCGATCGCCGGGTTGGCATCGAACAGTTTGATGAAGCCAGCGGTGGTGGTGCAGATCAGCAGCCACACGGCGGGCAGCATGGTGACCCAAATGTAGCGTTGACGCTTCATTTTGATCAGCACGACCGTCGCCAACATCAACGCGATACCGGCCAGCATCTGGTTGGAGATACCGAACAGCGGCCACAGGGTGTTGATGCCACCCAATGGATCAATCACGCCTTGATACAGCAAGTAACCCCACATTGCCACGCAACCAGCGGTAGCGATCAGGTTCGCGGTCCAGGATTCGGTGCGTTTCAGCGCCGGCACGAAGGAGCCGAGCAAGTCCTGCAACATGAAGCGTCCGGCACGGGTACCGGCATCGACTGCGGTCAGAATGAACAGTGCTTCGAACAGAATCGCGAAGTGGTACCAGAACGCCATGGTGTTTTCACCCGGCAGGACACTGTGCAGGATCTGCGCGATACCGACCGCCAGGGTCGGCGCACCGCCGGCACGGGCCAGGATGGTGGTTTCACCGATGTCCTTGGCCACCGCTTGCAGGGCTTCCGGGGTAATCGCAAACCCCCAACTGCTGACGGCCTGCGCCACAGCCACCACGTCACCGCCAACGACTGCCGCCGGACTGTTCATGGCGAAGTACACACCCGGCTCAATCACCGAAGCGGCCACCATGGCCATGATCGCCACGAAGGATTCCATCAGCATGCCGCCGTAACCGATGTAGCGGGCGTTAACTTCGTTATCCAGCAGTTTCGGTGTGGTACCGGAGGAGATCAGCGCGTGGAAACCCGACACCGCGCCACAGGCAATGGTGATGAACAGGAACGGGAACAGGCCGCCCTTCCACACCGGGCCGGTGCCATCGATGAACTGGGTCACTGCCGGCATTTTCAGGTCGGGCATGGTGATCAGGATGCCGATCGCCAGCGCCACGATGGTGCCGATTTTCAAGAAGGTCGACAGGTAATCACGCGGGGCCAGAATCAGCCACACCGGCAGTACTGCGGCGACAAAACCGTAGCCGATCAGCATCCAGGTAATCTGGATCCCGGTGAAGGTAAAGGCTTTGGCCCAGACCGGATCGGCGGCAATCTGTCCGCCCAGCCAGATCGAACCCAGCAGCAACGCCACACCGATCACCGAGATCTCACCGATGCGGCCCGGGCGGATGTAGCGCATGTAAATGCCCATGAACATCGCGATCGGGATGGTCGCCATCACCGTGAAAATCCCCCACGGGCTTTCGGCCAGGGCCTTGACCACGATCAGCGCCAGCACCGCGAGGATGATGATCATGATCAGGAAGCAGCCAAACAGCGCGATAGTCCCGGGGATCCGGCCCATTTCTTCACGGACCATATCGCCCAGGGAACGACCGTTGCGGCGGGTGGACATGAACAGGACCATGAAGTCCTGAACGGCACCGGCCAGCACTACACCGGCAATCAGCCACAGCGTTCCGGGCAAGTAGCCCATCTGCGCCGCCAACACCGGACCGACCAGCGGACCTGCGCCAGCGATGGCTGCAAAGTGGTGACCGAAGAGGATGTGTTTGTTGGTCGGCACGTAGTCCAGACCATCGTTGTTGAGCACGGCGGGGGTGGCCCGTCGGGGGTCGAGCTGCATCACATTGTTAGCGATGAACAGACTGTAATAGCGATACGCGACCAGGTAGATGGCCACGGCAGCGACCACAATCCACAAGGCGTTGATCGGTTCCCCTCGGCGCAATGCCACTACACCAAGGGCGCACGCTCCTACGATTGCCAGCAACAGCCAGGGTATGTGGCGTAGGAGGCTATTATTATTTTTCATTTTTATATTCCAGCCAGGGTGGACAAGAAAGACAGCCATCCGGAGTTTAGCGCTACTGACGCCAAAGGCCATACCCCCGACATTGGTTTAGAGCCTTCAGATTGCTGGCAGCCTTGGACGATGCGGGTCTATAGTCAGCGAACCTTTCAGAGGATTGCGCCATGAGCGACCACCCTGCCGACCGCCGCCGCTTCAAACGTATTGCGTTCGATGCCCGAACCGAGTTGAGCCAGGGGGAATTCATCTGGCCGGTGAAGCTGATCGACCTGTCGCTCAAAGGGGTGTTGATCGAAAAGCCCGAGCCGTGGCTGGGTAATCGGGAGCGGCATTTCCTGATCGACATTCATCTCAACGAGGACGTCGCCATCAAGATGGACGTGGAACTGACCCACGATGATCATGGCCAGCTCGGATTCGTCTGCAAACACATCAGCCTGGAATCCATCGAGCGCCTGCGGCGGTTGATCGAGCTCAACCTGGGCGATCCGCAAGAGCTGGAGCGGGAGCTGGGTGCACTGATCGAAGTCTGAAGGCCTCACGCCATTCAACATGTGGGAGCGGGCTTGCTCGCGAAAGCAGTCTTACAGTCAGCATCAATGTTGACTGGTGAGCCTCTTTCGCGAGCAAGCCCGCTCCCACAGAGTTGTGTTCCGCCAGGCAGCTACTCGAACAACGCGTCCAGCGCCTGTTCCAGACGGGTCACCGCGATGATCTGCAACCCCGGCGGCGCCTCTTTCGGTGCATTGCCCTTGGGCACGATGGCGCGTTTGAAGCCGTGCTTGGCGGCTTCTTTCAGGCGCTCCTGACCGCTCGGCACCGGACGCACTTCGCCGGACAAGCCGACTTCGCCGAACACCAGCAAATCATGGGGCAGCGGCCGATTGCGTAGACTGGACATGACCGCGGCCATCAGCGCCAGGTCGGAAGCCGTTTCCAGTACCTTCACCCCACCGACCACGTTGAGAAACACATCCTGATCGTGGGTCGGAATGCCGCCATGACGGTGCAATACGGCCAATAACATCGCCAGTCGATTCTGATCCAGACCCAGCGTTACCCGGCGAGGATTGGCCAGATGACTGTCATCCACCAGCGCCTGGACTTCCACCAGCATCGGCCGAGTCCCTTCCCACGTTGCCATGACCACACTGCCCGGCACTTCTTCCTGAGCACGGGTCAGAAAAATCGCCGAAGGGTTGGAGACTTCTTTCAGGCCCTTGTCAGTCATGCCGAACACGCCCAGCTCGTTGACCGCGCCGAAACGGTTTTTCACCGCGCGCAGCAGCCGTAAGCGCCCATCGGACTCACCTTCGAAATACAGCACGGTGTCGACCATGTGCTCCAGAACCCGCGGACCGGCCAGTGCGCCTTCTTTAGTAACGTGACCAACCAGGAAAATCGCCGTGCCGCTCTGCTTGGCATAACGCACCAACAATGCCGCACTTTCCCGAACCTGTGACACACCACCTGGGGCCGATTGCAGTTGCTCGGTGAAGATCGTCTGGATCGAGTCGATCACCATGACCTTGGGCTTTTCCTGCCTGGCCGTGGCGATGATGGTTTCGATGCAGGTTTCGGTCATGACCCGCAACTGATCCTGAGGCAACCCCAAGCGTCGGGCGCGCATGGCCACTTGCTGCTGGGATTCCTCGCCGGTGACGTACAGCGCCGGCATGCTCTTGGCCAGGTTGCACAAGGTTTGCAACAAAATGGTCGACTTGCCGATACCGGGATCACCACCGATCAGCACCACGGAGCCATCCACCAGGCCGCCGCCCAGAACCCGATCGAGTTCACTGGAGGCGGTGGAGAAGCGCGGAATTTCTTCGACACTGACTTCGGCCAATGTCCTGATCTGCGCCTGCTGACCGGTCCAGCCGGTGCGACCGCTTGGGGCCGCTGCTCCGCCGCTTTCCACCATGGTTTCGGTCAAAGTGTTCCAGGCCCCGCACTCGCCGCATTGGCCGGCCCACTTGGGGAAGGTTGAGCCGCACTCGGTGCAGCCGTACATGCGCTTGGCCTTGGCCATCTGAACTCCCGGCAAAAACCGCGATGATAGCTCAGCTGGAGCGGATCGGCGCTGCGCGGTTATCGGCGGCTCTTCAATATGCAGGTCGACGCCCCCTTGGTAGTGAGAAACCTCAATAAGTAATACTTAATAAAATGTTCACTGCGACGGGACACTTCGAGCTTTGCACGGCAGATCGGTGAACTTCTGCTTTTACTGGTTCACATTTGTACTATTACCACTCACAAGTATTGTCCAAGTTTTTTAGTGCGGGCCTGCCCGATAAACTCTGATGACTTCAAAACAACCTGTAACAAAACCTGTACAAAGATTAAAAGTTAAACACCTGATCGTACAAGTTTTACCCCGAAAACCCTCATCAACAATATGATCAACCAAGCCATTAGTAACAATCTGACTATAGATCTATGAATTTCGGAAAGCGCACGTTTACCGATTAGATAGTTTGCTAAGTATAAAAAATAGAACGGAAGCCGGCAGTCTTTCGTCAATCGCGATCAGCAATACGTTCACAGCCTGCCCTCCAACAGCAAGGAGGGACTGACTCTGTAAACCCGCTAGAGGAAGGTTGAACTGCACGCCAAGAGGGCTGTTCTGCAAACTTTTGACCACTGATCAGGTCGATAGCAGGCAAGCACTGTCAGCAGGGGTTTCCAGCAGGATGCCTTTTGCTGATTTACAATGCTTTCACCAACCTCATCTGTAACAAGGAAATAACCTATGGGCGTGATAAGTGAGTTCAAGGCCTTCGCGGTCAAAGGAAACGTAGTCGACATGGCCGTCGGGATCATCATCGGTGCCGCTTTCGGCAAGATCGTTTCGTCGTTTGTCGGCGACGTGGTGATGCCGCCAATCGGCCTGCTGATCGGTGGGGTGGACTTCACTGACCTGGCCATAACGCTCAAGGCCGCTAATGGCGACATCCCGGCGGTGATGCTGGCTTATGGCAAATTCATCCAGAGCCTGATCGACTTCATCATCGTCGCCTTTGCGATCTTCATGGGCGTCAAGGCCATCAACCGTTTGAAGCGCGAAGAGGCCGTCGCGCCTACCCTGCCGCCGGTGCCGACCAAGGAAGAAGAGTTGCTGAGCGAGATTCGCGACCTGCTCAAAGTCCAGAACAATCGGCCTGAGTAAGGGTACTGCACTCAAAAACGGCGCCTTCGAGGCGCCGTTTTTTTTACCAGTAGTTTTCCACCGCCACTTGCCCGGGGCGGCGGCTGAGGCTCAAGTGCATACCACGCTGTTTGAGCAGTTTTCGGGTGTCATCGATCATCTGCGGATTGCCGCAGAGCATCACTCGCGAATGCTCGGCAGTCAGTGCCACACCAGCTGCCCGCTCCAGCTCGCCACTATCTATAAGCGTTGTGATCCGACCGCTCAGGGCTCCAGGATGCTGCTCGCGAGTGACAGTGGCGATAAATTGCAGTTTGTGTGCGTACTCGGCCAGGTAGTCGCGCTGCGCAATCCCCGCAATCAGCTCTTGATACGCCAGCTCCCGGGCTTCGCGCACGCTGTAGACCAAGATGATTCGCTCGAATTTCTCCCAAACCTCGAAGTCCTGCAGGATCGACAGAAACGGTGCCACGCCGGTGCCGGTGGATAACAACCAGAGATCACGCCCGTCGATGAAGCGATCTAGCGTCAAGTAGCCAAAGGCCTGACGCTCGACCAGCAATGTATCGCCGACTGCCAGACGACTCAGCTCGCTGGTGAACTCGCCACCCGGCACCACAATAGAGAAGAAATCGAGGAACTCATCAAAGGGCGACGACACCATGGAGTAGGCCCGCCATACCGTGCTGCCATCAGCCTTGGTCACGCCCAGGCGGGCGAATTGCCCTGCACGAAAGCGAAACCCCGGGTCTCGGGTGGTTCGCAGGGTGAACAAGCTCGGAGTCAACGGCTGTACGTCTAGCAGCGTCTGGCGCGTGAATTTTTCTGCACTGGCGGTCATGGGTCGCTCCATTAAACAGATACCCCAGTGTCCCGCAAAGCAGTCGGCGAAAACACCGATGATTTGTAGTGGCTTTAATATATGGATTTCGCACTACCGCAATTTCAAGCCATCCCTGCTGACGCGCTGATAACTAAACAGTAGGAAACACCACCGATTACATGCCATACGCCATTTCAAAAAAATTTGGACCTTAAGAACTAAAATATGTACTTTCGTTTATCAACAAGAGCGAAAAATTTCCAACAACACACAAAGAAACATTCTACACTCGTCACGTGCCGGATTTCGGATCCTTCAGGCACCCAGAGGAAACAAAAGAATGGAGAAAAAAGATGGAGATGTGGAAGGAATCTCAATTGAAACAGTTAGCCCATGCAAAGGAGATCGACACTGCCTATCAGATTTCGCTCAACTTTGTTAAAAATCTGGGCTACAAATTTTGCGCCTTTTCAATCACTTCACTTACAAGCGGAACCCCCGGTATTACCGTTAACCTCAACAATTTCCCCAATGACTGGAATAAGCAATATGAACAAAATAATGCCAGCCAAACAGATCCAATAGTGGCTTATTGTAATCATTCCATGTTACCGATTCTTTGGAGCGAAGAGCTGTTTTCCAAGACTCCGTGGCTATGAAATTTGCTACAACAACAAGGCTTGCAGCATGGATGGTCGCAATCAATCCATGACGAGGAACACGATCTGTGCAGCATGTTGAGCCTGGCCAGAAGCCACTGTCCGATCTCGGCTTATGAATTGTATGAAAACCTCGGATTCACGGTTTTTATCAGCCACCACCTGCATGCTCTCGTAGCAAAGACTCAACCGAAAAAGCCGCCTCGCCCGAAGGCACCGCATTTGTCAGCCCGAGAAATCGAGGTATTGAAATTGTCCGCCGATGGCAAGACCGCGTACGAGATCTCCAGAATCCTGTGCCTGAGCGAGCGCACCATCAATTTTCATGTGCACAGCGCCATTCAGAAACTCGGCGTCAACAACAAGATTGCGGCGGTGATTGCAGCGACCAGGGCCGGGGCCATCTGAAACCGTTCGACTCAAGGAAAACCCGCGAGTAATCCAAAAGAAAAAAACGTACCATTTGCGATCCTTCCTGAGTGATGACTGTGAAATGCCACGTAGTAGTCCACTCGGACGGTCCCGCCCGCAACCAATGTCCCGGCCGCGGAACACCTGTTTATTATCCAGAGCCTTCGCCCCATGCCCCTGCTCGAAACACCGTTCGCCCACCTCGACCTGATCCGCCAGCCCGAACAGCCGAACGAACCGCTGCAAGCCTTCGATGCGGCAGACGAATACCTGCTCAGTCATCTGGCCGACCAACAACCGACGGCAGACACTCGGGTTTTGGTGCTCAATGACAGTTTCGGCGCATTGGCAGCGAGTCTGGCGGGCAAGGTCCGGGTGGTCAGCAGCGGCGACTCGTTCCTGGCCTTTCAGGGATTGGAAAAAAACCTTATTCGCAATGGCTTGGCATTTGATGCCGTGCCGAGCGTACCGGCCAGCGAGGCCTTCATCGGACCGTTTGATCGTGTGTTGATCCGGGTGCCGAAAACCCTGGCGTTGCTGGAAGAACAACTGATCCGCTTGCAGGGCCAATTGGCGCCCGGCGCCCAAATGGTAGCCGCCGCCATGATCAAGCATCTGCCACGCGCGGCGGGCGATCTGCTGGAGCGCTACATCGGCCCCGTGCAGGCCTCGTTGGCCGTAAAAAAGGCCCGGCTATTGATCTCCACGCCAGAAGCCAAAACCCCCGCCCTATCCCCCTACCCGACCCGCTATCGACTCGATACGCCTGCAATCGAATTGCTCAACCACGCCAATGTGTTCTGCCGCGAAGGCCTGGACATCGGTACGCGAGCCTTTTTGCCGCACTTGCCAAAGAATCTCGGCGCGGCGCGGGTTGCCGACCTCGGTTGCGGCAACGGTGTGCTGGCAATCGCAAGCGCGCTGCAAAACCCTGAGGCGCACTACACGCTGGTGGACGAGTCGTTCATGGCGGTGCAATCGGCGGCCGAAAACTGGCGCGCGGCGCTGGGTGACCGGGACGTGATCGTCCACGCTGGCGATGGCCTGGCCGGCCAGGAGCCTCAGTCTCTGGACGTGGTGCTGTGCAATCCGCCGTTTCACCAGCAGCAGGTCGTCGGTGACTTCCTGGCGTGGCGCATGTTCCAGCAAGCCCGGGAAGCGCTGGTGGTGGGCGGTGCGTTGTACATCGTCGGCAACCGTCATCTGGGCTATCACAGCAAGCTCGCGCGGTTGTTCCGCGGGGTCGAACAGGTCGCAGCCACACCCAAATTCGTGATTCTCAAAGCCCGGAAATAACGGGCAAAAAAAACCCTCCATCGCAGGAGGGTTGTAAATCCGTGCCACAAGGCAACGGGATGGGATGTCGGTTTTTTCAGTGAGTGGTCAGGCCTGCGGCATTCATGAACATCCGCATCAGGCTGGCCACGATGAACAGTGTACCGACGCTGCCCACCCAGATCAGGGCCAACCAGCCAAGCCGCTGCCACAGCGGTTTTTTTTCGGCTTCTTCAATGTCGTGCAGGGAATGTTTGCCTGTCATTACTTAATCCTCCGATGAAGGGGCGGCGTTTGTGAAAACGCCTTCGCGAGCAGGCTCGCTCCCACATGGGTTCCGGCGCAGAGACTAGTGGTAACCATCTTCGTGGGTCACCTTGCCGCGGAACACGTAATAGCTCCAGAAGGTGTAGCCCAGGATGAACGGAATGATGAACAGCGTGCCCACCAGCATGAAGCCCTGGCTTTGCGGCGGTGCGGCGGCGTCCCAGATCGAGATCGACGGCGGCACGATGTTTGGCCACAGGCTGATACCCAGCCCGCTGTAGCCGAGAAAAATCAACACCAGGGTCAGCAGGAATGGCGTGTAGTTCGCGTTGCGGGCCACGGCGCGGATCAGGCCGTACATAGTGACCAGCACCAGAATCGGCACCGGCAGGAACCAGAACAGGTTCGGTAAGGTGAACCAGCGAGCCGCGATCTCGGCGTGGGCCAGTGGGGTCCAGATGCTCACGACGCCGATCACCGCCAACAGAACGAAAGCCAATGGCCGCGCCAGGTCATGCATCTGTTCCTGCAACTTGCCTTCGGTCTTCATGATCAGCCAGGTGCAACCGAGCAGTGCATAGGCCACCACCAGCGCCGCGCCGCAGAACATCGTGAAGGGCGTCAACCAGTCCAGTGAACCACCGGCAAACTGGCGATCGACCACCGGCAACCCGTCAATGAACGCTCCCAACGCCACGCCCTGGAAGAACGTCGCGGCGATCGAGCCACCGATGAATGCCTTGTCCCAGAGGTGGCGCTTGTCGTCCTTGGCCTTGAAGCGGAACTCGAAGGCCACGCCACGGAAAATCAGCCCGATCAGCATAAAAATCAGCGGCAGGTACAACGCCGAGAGCACCACCGAATAGGCCAGCGGGAAGGCGCCGAACAATGCCGCGCCGCCCAGTACCAGCCACGTTTCGTTGCCGTCCCAGACCGGCGCCACGGTGTTCATCATCACGTCGCGGTCGGTCTTGCCCTTGATGAACGGGAAGAGAATCCCGATCCCCAGATCGAAGCCGTCCATGACCACGTACATCATGATGCCGAAGATGATGATCACGGCCCAGATCAGCGGAAGATCAATACCCATGATTCAAATCTCCTTGGTCAGGCTGGGGCGGTGGTCACCTTCGGCGCCATCATCGTCAGCAGCGGACAGCGGACGCGCCGGTGTGCGTTTCTGGCCAGGACCACCGTCGTTGGTTTCCTTGCCTTCGTCGATCTTCGGCCCTTTGCGCACCAGGCGCATCATGTAGCCCAGGCCGGCACCGAACAGCGCGAAATACACCACAACGAACAGGATCAGCGTGATGCTCATCTGCATGAAGCTGTGATTGGAGGACGCATCCGCCGTGCGCATCAGGCCGTAGACCACCCACGGCTGACGACCGATTTCAGTGGTGAACCAACCGGCGAGGATCGCGATCAGGCCGGACGGTCCCATCCACAACGCCAAGTACAGGAACGGCCGCGAGGTATACAGCTTGTCGCTCTTGCGCAGCCACAGACTCCACAAACCGGTAAAGATCATCAGGAAACCAAGGCCGACCATGATCCGAAATGACCAGAACACAATGGTCGAATTCGGTCGGTCTTCCGGCGGGAATTCCTTAAGAGCCGGCACCTGTTTGTCGAGGGAGTGGGTCAGGATCAGGCTGCCGAGGTACGGAATCTCGACGGCGAATTTGGTCCTCTCTTCTTTCATGTCCGGCCAGCCGAACAGGATCAGCGGAGTCGGTTCATCACCATGGTTTTCCCAGTGGCCTTCGATCGCGGCGATTTTCGCCGGCTGATGCTTGAGGGTGTTGAGTCCGTGGAAGTCACCGATGACGGCTTGGATCGGCGCCACGATCAACGCCATCCACATGGCCATCGACAGCATGGTGCGGATCGCCGGATTGTCCTTGCCGCGCAGCAAATGCCAGGCCGCCGAGGAACCGACGAAGAAGGCGGTCGCCACGAACGCTGCCGTCGACATGTGCATCAGGCGGTAAGGGAACGACGGGTTGAAGATCACTGCCAGCCAGTCGGTCGGAATGACCTGGCCGTTGATGATTTCGAAGCCCTGCGGGGTTTGCATCCAACTGTTGGAAGCGAGAATCCAGAAGGTCGAGATCAGCGTGCCGATGGCCACCATGACCGTAGAGAAGAAGTGCAGCCCGCGGCCGACCTTGTTCCAGCCGAACAGCATGACGCCCAGGAATCCGGCCTCAAGGAAGAAAGCGGTCAGTACTTCGTATGTCAGCAACGGCCCGGTCACGGAACCGGCGAAGTCCGAGAAGCGGCTCCAGTTGGTGCCGAACTGATAGGCCATGACCAGCCCGGAGACCACGCCCATGCCGAAGTTGACGGCAAAGATCTTCGACCAGAAATGGTACAGATCGCGGTAAGTGTCGTTGTGGGTTTTCAGCCACAGGCCTTCGAGTACCGCCAGGTAACTCGCCAGGCCAATGGTGATGGCCGGGAACAGGATGTGGAACGAGATGGTGAACGCGAATTGAATTCGGGCGAGATCAAGTGCCTCCAAACCGAACATAAGTCTTCCTCTGTCAGGTAATACCGGCTGAAGGCTTGCGGCCTACACCCACTGCCCCCACGGATATGGAGTGTGGCGAATTTGAATTCGTTCTTTTTTTACAAACATCACAACGTAGGGATTCTGGCCATCTGGCCGCCCGATCATTCCCGCGAGGGTCTTGATCTGGATCAAGCAACGTTAAAAGAGTAGTCGCATTTTTGGCGATGGACGGTGTGGTCTATTGACGCGTGACAGGTTGCCTCACTGCTCGGTTCATAAGCTGCAACACATACCTGTGTGCGGGCTTGCTCCCGAAGGCGGCGGCACATCCAGCATTGATGTGACTGCCACATCGCCTTCGCGAGCAAGCCCCGCTCCCACAGGGGATTTCTGTGTTCTGAAGGTCGGTGTCTAGCTAACTAAATTTTTCTGCGCTGCAACTTCTGGTTACAGGTTGGTGATAATCTCGCCCTTCCCCTCACCCAGATTTGCCTTCAGATGCCCAGCCAAGCGCCCTTGCTGTTACGTCATCACCGCCCTTTTCTCGCGTTCTGGCTGGCTCGGGTGTTTACCGCCAGTGGTTTTCAGATGCTCACCGTCGCCATCGGCTGGAACCTGTACCAACTGACCGGCAATGTGCTCGATCTCGGGTTGGTGGGCCTGGTGGAGTTTGCTCCGCGCGTGCTGTTCATGTTGCACACCGGGCATGTTGCGGACCGCTATGACCGGCGCAAGGTCGCGGCAATCTGCCAGTCCCTGCAAGCGTTGATCGCACTGTCACTGGCGATTGGCAGCGCGACCGACCATGTCACCCGGGAAATGATCTTCATCCTCGCGTTCCTGCTCGGCGCCGCCCGCTCCTTCGAGATGCCGACCACTCAGGCCCTGCTGCCGAGCATCGTGCCTAGCACCTTGTTCCCGCGCGCCGTCGCCGCCGCGCAGTCGGCCCAGCAATCGGCCACCATCGTCGCCCCGGCCCTCGGCGGTTTGCTCTACGCCTTCGGCAGCGTCTGGGTATATGGCCCGACGGTGGTGCTCTACATCATCGCCTGTTTGCTGATGCTTAACCTGCCGGCCCGGCAAACGCCGCTGAACAAGGGCAAGGCAACCCTGGACTCGCTGTTGGCGGGCATCCGTTTTATTCGCAGTCGCCCGGACATTCTCGGGGCGATTTCCCTGGATCTGTTTGCGGTCCTGCTGGGAGGCGCAACAGCGCTGCTGCCGGTGTTCGCCAAGGACATTCTGCTGACCGGTCCCTGGGGCCTCGGTCTATTGCGTTCGGCACCGGCAGTCGGTGCTCTACTGATGTCGCTGTACCTGGCGCGGTTTGCCGTGGAGCGCAAAGTCGGACGGGTGATGTTCACCGCGGTGGGCATTTTCGGCGTCGCAACCATTGCCTTCGGCCTGTCGACGTCGTTCTGGTTTTCCCTGGCCGTGCTGGTGGTACTGGGTGCGGCGGACATGATCAGCATGGTGATCCGTGCGTCCTTCGTGCAGCTGGAAACCCCGGACGAAATGCGCGGTAGGGTCAGCGCTGTGAACGGTCTGTTCATCGGCGCTTCGAACCAATTGGGTGAATTCGAATCCGGCCTGACCGCCCACTGGTTCGGCACCGTGCCCGCGGTGGTCATGGGCGGCATCGGCACGCTGGTGGTGACTGGAACCTGGATCAAACTGTTCCCGACCCTGGCCAACCGTGACCGAATGCATGTGCCGGTGGAAGAAGCCAGGGTCTGAAACAGTTTGCCGTCCACGCCTGACACCCACTAAACCACCATCTCCCCCGCCACCGCCGTGCGCGTGGCTTTGCCGCAAAGCTGTTCCACCAGCGTCAGGGCAAATTCCAGCGCGGCGCCTGAGCCCTGAGCGGTGACGCAGTTGCCATCGACCACCACCGGCTTATCGACGAAGTTGCAGCCCGACAGTTGATGGCTGGCCGAGGGCAGGCAAGTCATGCGTCGTTGACGCAGTACGCCAAAGGCTTGCAGCGCCAGCGCCGGGGCCTCAGCGATACCGGCGAACAGGCGCCCCGCCGCGGCTTGATCCTTGATCAATTGCTCCAGAGGTTGATGGGCTGCCAGGTGCTGCGCCCCCACGGCGCCGCCAGGCAGGACGATCAGGTCGAACGGCTGCGCCAGCAAATCCACCAGCATCGCATCGGCCGTCACGCGGGTGCCGCGGGCACAGGTAAGCATGCGTCGCGCTTCGATACTGGCCACCACCACTTCAACGTTGGCGCGGCGCAGCACATCGATCAGGGTCACTGTTTGCAGGTCGTCGATGCCCTCGGCGAGGGTAATCAGGGCTCTAAAGGTCATGGGCACAGTCCACAGGAGAATCTTTAAAGCGTAGTCAGCTTTCCTGCCCCTTGTTCGAGCCCGGCCGTTACTTGATGTAAAGCTGCGTCGACATGGTGTTGCCAGGTGCATTGATCGAGGTGTTGCTGAAGGTGAAGGTGCCTTCCTGCTTTCCGGCCAGATCGAAGACATACAAATAGCCGACGACTTTCGTCACCTGGGTGCAGTCGGTCAGGTTGCCGTTATTGAACGCGCAGACCTTGGACCGGGTTCCGTCCACTTCAAAACCGTCTAGCGCGACATGGGGCTGGCGACCATAACCGACTTCCAGTACGTAGACCTTGATGCTCGGTCCGCTGTGATTGCAGCGCGTCTGCGCCTGACCGTCGGCAATACTTTCAAAGCCACAGCCCGGCGACTCGACCTTGAGCACCTTCACCTCGCTCAACGGTGGCGCCGATGCCGCCAAGGCAATTGGCGCGCCCAGGGTCAAGGCCGTCGAAAACCCGAATGCGGCAACCAGGTGCTTTTTCATGCAATACATACCTCCCCCCAAAACGAGCGCGCAGTATGGCTCACTTGGCTTGACGGCAAAACATCGACGACGATCGCAGCCATAAGCAGCCACAACCCCACGCTGCTGGTATGATGCGCGGCTTTTTCCGACCCACAGAAATTACCAGGCGCCTGCAGCGGTCTGTGCTTTGCTGTTGAGGTCGATACATTCACGGCGCACTGCGCGCCACGGGGAGCAGACATGCTGGAAAGGCTGTTTCAACTCAAGGCACACAACACCAACGTGCGAACCGAGATTCTTGCGGGCGTCACGACCTTCCTGGCCATGGCCTACATTCTGTTCGTCAACCCGAGCATCCTCGGCGAGACCGGCATGGACAAGGGTGCGGTGTTCGTCGCGACCTGTCTGGCAGCCGCCATCGGCTCCGCGGTGATGGGCCTGATCGCCAACTACCCGATCGCCCTCGCGCCGGGCATGGGCCTGAACGCCTTCTTCACCTACACCGTGGTCCTGAACATGGGCCATACCTGGCAAGTGGCGCTGGGTGCGGTGTTCATTTCGGCGGTGCTGTTCTTCCTGCTGTCGATCTTCCGCATCCGTGAATGGATCATCAACAGCATCCCGCTGCCCCTGCGTTCGGCGATTGCCGCCGGTATCGGCCTGTTCCTGGCACTGATTGCCCTGCACAACGCCGGTATCGTGGTCAGCAACCCGGCGACCATGGTTGGCCTCGGTGACCTCAAGCAACCGGCGCCGATCCTCGCGACCCTCGGTTTCGCCCTCATCGTCGCCCTCGAAGCCCTGAAGATTCGCGGTGCGGTGCTGATCGGCATTCTGGTGGTGACCATCGCCTCCATCATGCTGGGCTTCACCCCGTTCGGTGGCGTGATGTCGATGCCGCCGTCCCTGGCGCCGACCTTCCTGCAACTGGACATCAAGGGCGCACTGGATATCGGCCTGGTCAGTGTGATTTTCGCCTTCCTGTTCGTCGACCTGTTCGACAACTCCGGCACCCTGATCGGCGTCGCCAAGCGTGCCGGCCTGATGGGCAAGGATGGTCACATGCCGAAAATGGGCCGCGCCCTGATCGCGGACAGTACCGCGGCGATGGCCGGCTCGCTGCTGGGCACCTCGACCACCACCAGCTACATCGAATCCGCAGCCGGCGTGAGTGCCGGTGGCCGCACGGGTTTGACCGCCATCGTGGTCGCGATTCTGTTTCTGCTGGCACTGTTCTTCTCGCCATTGGCGGCCAGCGTTCCAGCATTTGCCACCGCACCGGCACTGCTGTTCGTCGCAGTACTGATGACTTCCGGCCTGGCCGAAATAGACTGGGACGACATCACCGTTGCCGCACCGGTCGTGGTCACTGCCCTGGCCATGCCGTTCACTTATTCCATCGCCAACGGCATCGCCTTCGGCTTCATTTCCTGGACCGCAATCAAGCTGCTGTCCGGCCGCGGCCGTGAGCTGAACTCGGCTCTGGTGATTCTGTCGATTCTGTTCGTGATCAAGTTGGGTTGGTTCAACGCATGACTTTTGATACCCAGGCTTACGCCGTACAACTCGAAGAAAAGGTCACGCGCCTGCGTGATCTGTTGGCCCCGTTCGATGCGCCAGAACCGGCGGTATTCGACTCGCCGCTGAAAAATTTCCGTCTGCGTGCCGAATTCCGCCTGTGGCGCGAAGCCGGCGAACGTCACTACGCGATGTTTTCCCAGGAAGATAAACGCACGCCGATTTTGATCGAAGAGTTTCCGATCGCCAGCCTGCGCATCAATCAGTTGATGCCGCAGCTCAAAGCGGCATGGCAAGCCAGTGCAGCGCTAAGCCACAAGCTGTTTCAGGTGGAGTTCCTGACCACCCTGGCCGGCGATGCGATGATCACGCTGTGCTATCACCGTCCGCTGGACGAGCACTGGCACGCGGCCGCATCGAAACTGGCCGCCGACCTGAACGTCAGCATCATCGGTCGCTCCAAGGGCAAACGCGAAGTGATCGGTCACGATTACGTGGTCGAGAAACTGGAAGTCGGCGGTCGCACCTTCAGCTACCGCCAGCCGGAAGGCGCGTTCACCCAGCCCAATGGCACCGTGAATCAGAAGATGCTCAACTGGGCCTATGATTCACTGGGTGATCGTTCCGACGATTTGCTGGAGCTGTATTGCGGCAACGGCAACTTCACCCTGCCGCTAGCAACCCGCGTGCGCAAAGTGCTGGCCACCGAAATCAGCAAGACGTCAGTCAACGCGGCGCTGAGCAACCTCAGCGAAAACGCTGTGGATAATGTCACGCTGGTGCGTTTGTCTGCCGAGGAGTTGACCGAAGCCTTGAACGAAGTTCGCCCGTTCCGTCGCCTGCACGGCATCGACCTCAAGAGCTACGAGTTCGGTAGCGTCTTTGTCGACCCGCCTCGCGCCGGCATGGACCCGGACACCTGCGAGCTGACCCGTCGCTTCGACAACATTCTCTATATTTCCTGCAACCCGGAAACCCTGGCAGCCAACATCGCCCAACTGCACGACACCCACCGCATCACCCGGTGTGCGATGTTCGACCAGTTCCCGTGGACGCATCACATGGAATCCGGAGTGTTGTTGACCCGACGTTGATTGCAGTCGACCGATACAAAACAGCCGTCAGTACGACGGCTTTTTTATGGGTGCTCAAACGGTGATATCTGTCTTGCGCGGACGCCCGCCCTTACGGCCATTCGCTCGTGCAGCCTCGGCTTTGGCTGCGCTGCTTTGGCGGCCATTGCGCGAGGCGATGACGGAGGCGGCCATGTCCATCAGCGGCTTGCTCGCCGAAATCATCCCGGCGATGGACACCTGTAGATCCTTGTCCTCACGGCATAGGGCGGTCCCGGAAAAGCCGACTTTCAGGTCTGCGAAATCCTCGACGTCGAAATCATCGAATTCCGGATAGTGCTGCACAGGCAGCAACACGCCACTGCCATCAATGAAACTGACCGCCAGACACGGTTCCAAAAAACTCACCGAAGTCGCCTGCAAACCGCTTTTGTGACGCACGTGTCCACGCTGGATGGCTTCATCCAGCACTGCTTCGGTTACGGGCCGATCCACCAACATTTTTGCTGTTATTGTTTTCATAGTTCGATCTCCACGCCCTCCGGAACGCCCATGAGCGCCAGCAGGGTCTTGTTCGTTTCGGGCTCATAGCAAGCCGAGCCAATCATGGAGGTCGTACTGGCGACCCTGTTTACCACCACGACTTCGCTGGCCTGCCAGTCCCATATCTGATGATCGAGACAGACCGTGTGCAGCTTGTCCCACCAGATGGCCCGTGCGCGACGCAAGTGGGCGGGTTGTCTGAGCGAGTGACGCAATCCTTCCAGCACTTCGACAGGTGGGTGGAGTGAATGAGGCACCACATCCCACAGCTCGACACTGTTGTGCCAAAAGCTGAATTTGAAGCGCGCACTCCAGGTTCCGGCGTCTACGTGTGCGTGCGGCGGGCAGTGTTCATCGCGCAACATGATCACCATTGAAAGCCCTTTGTAGCTGAATAACTTCATGCCAACCCATCCGTTAGGTTAATGAGCCAAAAGACTCGTCTTTCCTTGAAAAATCGATAACTGGTGCTGATCGCTTTATCAGGCATCCGCTTCTGGAGCCTAGCGTTCCGAGTCGACCCGGACCTGTCGATTGCGGCGAAAAAGAGTAAGCAATCCTTTCATCCCTGCACAAAAAAGCCGTCACGCTGACGGCTGTTTTTAACTCACTGTATTTGTGCGCAGGTATTTGATAAACACAGCATCAGGTACTTCATTTATCCCCTCGGTGTAATCAATCATGCAGCGACAATTCGACGATCTTCAGCTGGGCAGCATCGAACTGTTTTGTCTGGCCGCCGAGGCCGGGAGTTTTACTGCTGCCGCTTTGGTGGCTGGCGTGACGCCCGCCGCCGTGAGTCGTTCGGTGTCGAGGATGGAAGAACGCCTGGGTGTGCGGTTGTTTGCGCGCACCACTCGTAGCGTCAAACTGACCGACAGTGGTCGTCGGTATTACGAGGAATGTCGCCAGGCCCTGGCGCAACTGGTCGAAGCCCAGCGGGAAGTCATGGGCCAGCAGCAAGTGCCGTCCGGTACCTTGCGCATCAGTATTCCGACGACTTATGCCCACCATCGCATCCTGCCGTTGCTACCGGCGTTTCGGGCACGCTTTCCATCGGTGAAAGTCGAGTCGCACATCAGCAATCGCAACATCGATTTCGTTGGCGAAGGCTATGACATGGCTATTCGCGTGCGCGCCATTCCGGACTCCGGTCTGATCGCCCGACACCTTGAAGACGCTGCATTGGTCATGGTAGCCAGCCCCGATTACCTGAAGCGCGCTGGCGTTCCGCAGAACCTGGACGACCTCGAACAACACGAATGCATTCAATACGAACTGCCCAGCAGCGGCCGACGGATTGCCTGGTTGTTCAATGACAACGGCGTACCGCGGGAGATTCTTGCCGAGGGCAGCTTCAGCTGTTCCGATGACGTGCTGGGGGGCGTGACCCTGGCCAAACATGGCGCGGGGTTGTTTCAGACCTATCGCTTCATTGTCGAAAACGAACTGGCCGATGGCTCGCTGGTGGAAGTGCTCAAGCCTTTTGGCGGGCGGTCTCGGCCGTTCACACTGCTCTACCCGCAAAGTCGCCATGTACCGCTTCGGCTGCGGGCGTTTATCGATTTTCTGGTCGAGCATTTGCCACGCAAATCATCGTGACCGTTCGATCACCGCACACAAATAATCGGTGCCGCGCCTCTTCAATTGACCAAACTAACCATCTAGTACAATTTATCTCCACAGGCCGAAACTCTTGGCCAATGCCAAAAATAATAAGTGGAGAGACTCGATGCCCCCTATCGTTCTGGTGCTCAACGGCCCCAATTTGAATCTGCTCGGTACCCGTGAACCGGCCACTTACGGCCACGAAACCCTGGCAGACATTTCGGCGTTGTGCGGACGTGCCGCCGAAGAGTTCGGCCTGACGGTGGAGTTTCGCCAGACCAACCATGAAGGCGAATTACTCGACTGGATTCACGCCGCCCGCGGTCGTTGCGCCGGGATCGTCATCAATCCAGCCGCCTGGACACACACCTCGGTGGCGATTCGCGATGCCCTGGTCGCCAGCGAATTGCCGGTGATCGAAGTCCATCTGTCCAACGTCCACGCCCGCGAACCTTTCCGGCACCGCTCCTTCGTCTCGGCCATCGCCACTGCGGTAATGGCCGGCTTCGGCAGCCACGGCTATCGCCTGGCGCTGGAACATTTCAGTCAACGTTTGAAGGGGTGAATGCCATGACCCAGAACACCGTGGTTTTGGCCGGGCTGATCGGCGCCGGCATCCAGGCTTCCCGCACCCCGGCGCTGCACGAGCACGAAGGCGATGCTCAGGGGGTGCGTTACCTCTATCGCTTAATCGACCTGGACCAGTTGAAACTCGACAGCAGCGCCCTGCCCGACTTGTTGATGGCCGCCGAACGCATGAACTTCACCGGCCTGAACATCACCTTCCCGTGCAAACAGACGATCATCCCGCTGCTCGACGAATTGTCGCCGGAAGCCCGCGGCATCGGCGCGGTGAACACGGTGGTGCTGAAGGACGGCAAACGCATAGGCCACAACACCGATTGCCTGGGGTTTGCCGAAGGTTTTCGCCGTGGCTTGAAGGGCGCGGCCCTTGAGCGCGTCGTCCAGATGGGCGCAGGTGGTGCAGGTGCGGCGGTGGCCCACGCGTTATTGAGCGAAGGCGTACAGCTGCTGAGCATTTTCGATGTGGATAACAGCCGTGCCCAAGCGTTGGCGAACAACCTCAACCAGCATTTTGGCTTCGGCCGGGCCGTTGCCGGTCATGACTTGACGAGCACATTGGCCGAGGCTGATGGCCTGGTGAACACCACGCCCATGGGCATGAAAAAACTGCCGGGCATGCCGGTGCCGGTGGAGTTGCTGCGTGCCGAGTTGTGGGTAGCAGAGATTGTTTACTTCCCGCTGGAAACCGAACTGCTGCGCAACGCCCGTGCCTTGGGTTGTCGGACGCTGGATGGCGGCAACATGGCGGTGTTTCAGGCGGTGAAGGCGTTTGAATTGTTCAGCGGGGTGGTGCCGGATGCCCAGCGGATGCTGGCGCATTTTCAGAGCATGGATGGCTGAAAAAAAGCTTCGCGAGCAGCCCGCTCCCACAGGATCTGTAGTGTCCTTGTGGGAGCGGGCTTGCTCGCGAATGCGTCAGGCCTGCAAATACCGCAACACCGACTCGCAAATCATCTCTCGATGACGCTGCTTGATGCCTTCGTCCGGCAAGTCGATCTGAAAAATCTCACCGAAGGTATGGCGGTTCGACACGCGATAGAAGCAGAACGAACTGATCAGCAAGTGCACATCCAACGGCTCAAGCCCCGCACGGAATACACCTTCCTCGGCACCGCGACGCAGGATCACGCCGAGTGAGTCAAGAATCGTGTTGTTCATCGCTTTGATCGCATCGGAACGCTTCACATATTCGGCGTTATGAATGTTCTCGATGCTGACGATGCGCACGAAATCGACGTTGCGATCATGGTGATCGAAGGTGAATTCCACCAACCGTCGAATCGCCTCCACGGGCGCCAGTTCGGCCAGGTGCAGGCGGTTTTCGGTGCTGCGGATATCGCCGTAGAGCTTCTCCAACACCTCGATGTAGAGCTGTTCCTTACTGCCGAAGTAGTAATAGATCATGCGTTTCGAGGTGTGGATGCGCTCGGCGATTGCATCGACGCGGGCGCCGGAAAGCCCCTGCTGGACGAACTCTACAATGGCCTCTTGAAGAATGTTCTCGCGGGTCTTTTCCGGGTTGTTCTTGCGACTCTTGCGCGGCTCGACGATTGGCTCGTCAGGCGTTATGGAGAGTTCTGAAGTCATCGTCATTGCGGGCTCACGGCCATCACTGCACAGGCTGGCGATTATGGGCCGCGCCGCACAGTGAAGGAAGCCGCGCGGCAGCGGATTAACCTCGTGTTTACGATTTTCCTACAACTTTGCCTGACGTACGGCACCACTTCGCGATTTGGCCATCGCCGCCAATCGCACCGCCACATTGGCCGCGCCGTAACCGGCATAACCATTCTTGCGTTGGATGATTTCAAAGAAAAATCGCCCTTCGAACGGCTCGGTGTACACGTGGAACAGCTCACCGCCCTGGGCATCGCGGTCATACAGCACGTTGAAATAGGCCAGCTCGCTGAGGAATTCGTCATCGAAATCGAAGCGCGCCGCCAGGTCATCGTAGTAGTTGAGCGGAATATCCAACAGCGGCACGCCCGCCTCTTTCGCGCGACTGACTTCGGCAAAGATGTCGTCGCAATCAAATGCGATGTGATGCACGCCAGAGCCGCGATAACTCGACAGTGCGTGTGAGATGGCGGTGTTGCGGTTCTCGGAAATGTTCAGCGGCAAGCGAATCGAACTGCAACGGCTGCGCAACGCTCGGCTCTTCACCAAACCGTATGGATCGGGTAGCACCACTTCGTCGTCGGCCTCGAAATCCAGCAGGCTTTTATAGAACAGCACCCAACTGTCGAGGCTGTCGGCCGGCAACGCCATGGCCATGTGGTCGATGCGCTTGAGGCCACCACTGACCACGGCCGTCGATTGCAGGTTGAAATCGGTGCCGTAGACGTCGGCCTCCTGGTCCACCAGGTAAATCAGGCTGCCATCCGGCGCACGAACGGCGGCGAGTTCCAGTTCATTGGGGCCGACCAGCCCGCGATACGGCTGGCCTTTGTAAGCCACCGCCCGAGCCAGCGCACTGGCGCTGTCCTTGACTCGCACCGCCGTGGCGCACAGTGAAGGACCGTGAGCTTCGAAAAAACTGTGGGCGAACGAATAAGGTTCAGAGTTGAGGATCAGGTTGATATCGCCTTGGCGCAGCAGGCTGACGCTTTTGGAGCGATGCTGGCCAGCCTTGACGAAACCCAGCCGCTCCAGCCAATGGGAAAGCTTGGCGCCGAGGCTTTCGTCCACCGCGAATTCGAGAAACTCGATGCCGTTGTATTCGCTGGCCTTGGGCGTTTCGAACAGAATATCGCCAGTGGCCGACGGCTTGGCTTCCTGCGCCAGACGCTCGCGGGTTTTCTCTTCCAGGTACAGCAACGAACGCAAACCATCGGCGGCGTTGGCGCGAGGCGGTGCGGCGCGGAAGCCATCGTTGAAGATCTCCAGCGACAACGGACCGGTGTAGCCGCTCTTGATGATCGGCGCGAGGAACCCCGGCAAATCGAATTCGCCCTGACCCGGGAAGCAGCGAAAATGCCGGCTCCACTCCAGCACGTCCATGGCCAGGATCGGCGCATCGGCCATTTGCACAAAGAAGATCTTATCGCCGGGAATCTCCGCGATGGCGCTCGGATCGCCCTTGAGCGACAGGGTGTGAAAGCTGTCCAGCAACACGCCGAGACTTGGATGATCCGCTTGCCGGACGATGTTCCACACCTGTTGATAAGTGTTGACGTGCCGGCCCCAGGCCAGCGCTTCGTAACCGATCCGCAAACCACGAGCCCCGGCGTGTTCGGCCAGCAGGCGCAAGTCGTCGACAAGGATTTGTTCATCACCGATGGAGTCGGCCGAGGCATTGCTGCACACCAGCACCAGATCGGTGCCCAGTTCCTGCATCAAGTCGAACTTGCGCTCGGCCCGCTCCAGGTTACGCGGCAGGCGGTCGCGGCGGCAGCCTTCGAAATCCCGGAACGGTTGAAACAGTGTGATAGCGATCCCGAGATCGGCGCACATCTGTTTAATTTCCCGCGGACTGCCGTCGTAGTAGAGAAGGTCGTTCTCGAAAATCTCTACGCCGTCAAAACCGGCGGCGGCGATGGCTTCGAGTTTTTCCGGCAGGGTACCGCTCAAGGACACGGTGGCAATGGAACGCTGCATATTTCGACTCCCGGTGGAGGCTTCCGGCTACAGGGAATTTGCGCCGCTTTTAAAAGAATGAGCGGATTATTGAGCTGGCTTCCCTATTGAGCAATTTAAAGTGTACTACCCGGTTAGTTTTGCGTGCGATTATCGAACACAATGGCCGTTGGCGAATTGACGATTTTTCGTCCACTGCGCAACATCGACAACACATTGGGTCCGGTCTTAAACAACCGGTCCCGGTTACCAAAGACCCTGAACACCACATAAAAATTTCAAAAAACGGGTAAACGCTCATGCGCTCATTCAACGCCTTGCTCGCTGCAACCACCGTCATTACGCCTTGCCTGGCGTCCATCCGAACCTTGCGCACCGCCGGCACTTCCGTGCCGCTCGCTGAATAACCCGTCAGCCGACGAAATCAGTCGATCAATCCTTCAGCGCACAACGCACCGATTGATCACGCGCCCTTGAAGTCCCGACGAGCTTCGCTTGTCAGTCATTGAACGGATGGCACAGATGATTCCTTCTCAAAGCTCACGCATGGCTCCGGCCATAGGCACCACCGGCGGCATCGGCGACAAGATCCGCGGCGCCATGGCCGTCGGCAAAACCCGTTGGGGCATGCTGGCGCTGGTGTTTTTCGCCACCACCCTGAACTACATCGACCGCGCCGCACTGGGCGTGATGCAGCCGATCCTGGCCAAGGAAATGAGCTGGACGGCGATGGACTACGCCAATATCAACTTCTGGTTCCAGGTCGGCTACGCCATCGGCTTCGTGTTGCAAGGCCGGTTGATCGATCGGGTCGGCGTGAAACGCGTGTTCTTCTGCGCCGTGCTGCTTTGGAGCCTGGCGACCGGTGCCCATGGCCTGGCCACTTCGGCGGTCGGATTCATGGTTTGCCGCTTCATTCTTGGTCTGACCGAAGCCGCCAACTACCCGGCCTGTGTGAAAACCACCCGTTTGTGGTTTCCCGCCGGTGAACGCGCCGTGGCCACTGGCATCTTCAACGCCGGGACCAACGTCGGTGCGATGTTCACGCCGATGCTGCTGCCGCTGATCCTCCACGTGTGGGGCTGGCAAGCTGCGTTCCTGTGCATGGCGTCGCTGGGCGGAATCTGGTTGGTGTTCTGGGGTTTGAAGTACTTCAACCCGGAAGATCACCCGAGCGTTAAACAATCGGAACTGGACTACATCCAGAAGGAAGTTGAACCGGAACAATCCCGCGTACCGTTCTCGAAAATCCTGCGCATGCGTGGCACCTGGGCCTTCGCCCTCGCCTACTCGCTGACCGCGCCGGTGTTCTGGTTCTACCTCTATTGGCTGCCGCCGTTTCTCAATCAGCAATACAACCTGGGGATCAACGTGACCCAGATGGGCATTCCGCTGATCATCATCTACCTGACCGCCGACTTCGGCAGCGTCGGTGGCGGGATTCTGTCCTCGTTCCTGATCGGTCGCGGGGTCAACCCGATCAAGGCGCGCCTGATGTCCATGTTCCTGTTCGCCTGCTGCATCATCGGCGTGATCATGGCCGCGGGTTCCAGCAATCTGTGGGTTGCAGTGGCCGCCATCTCCCTGGCCATCGGTGCACACCAGGCCTGGACCGCGAACATCTGGAGCCTGGTGATGGACTACACGCCCAAGCACATGATGAGTACGGTATTCGGCTTCGGCGGGATGTGCGCAGCGATTGGCGGGATGTTCATGACCCAGTTGGTCGGCCACATTCTGACAATCACCAACAACAACTACACCGTGCTGTTCACGATGATTCCGGCGATGTACTTCATCGCGCTGATCTGGATGTACTTCATGGCACCGCGCAAGATTCCTACCGTCACCGACTAATGTCCCTTCACCCGGCAGGCCTGATTCCAGGCCTGCCTCGCTCTTCTCAGCGACGACTTTGTTGCCAGGCCGCCGCCAGGCCGCTACAGCAAATCACGGCGATCCCGACCAGGGCGGTGAGGGTCGGCGTGTGAGAAAACACCAACCAACCCAGCAGACCGGCAAACACAATCTGGCAGTAGCCAAATGGCGCCAGTAATGCCGGCGCCGCATGACGAAAGGCTTGGGTCAGAAATAGATGCGCCGTCATCCCGCACGCGCCCAGCGCCAGCATCATTGCACCGTGCCCCAGACTCGGCACCTGCCAGAAGAACGGCACCAGTGCACTCATCACCAGGGTGTTGCACAAGCCGGCGAAGAAGTTGCTGGTGGTCGGGCTGTCGATTTCACTGAGCTTGCGGGTCAGCAACTGATAGAAGCAGAAAAACAGCGCCGAACAGAGCGGCAGCAAGATTGCCGGGGTGAACAATTCACCGCCGGGATGGACGATGATCAATACACCGATGAATCCACAAATCACCGCAATCCACTGACCCCGTGTCACCCGCTCCCCCAGCAACGGCACCGATAACGCGGTCACTAACACTGGCGCGAGAAAGTTGACCGCCGTGGCTTCGGCCAACGGGATGTACTGAAGGCCGGTGGTGAAAAACAGACTGGTGCCCAATAAGCACAACGCCCGCAGCAATTGCAGCAACGGTCGTTTGGACCGTAGGACACGCAGCCCCGATTGCGGCAGAAAAATCCCCGCCATCAGCAAGGTATGAACCACGTACCGCGCCCACACCACCATGACAATCGGATAGAACCCTGAAAGGTATTTCGACAAGGCGTCGTGGCTGGAAAACAGAAAGGTCGCGACAACGATCAGCAGGATCCCTTTGAAGGGCTGGTTGACACCGGAAAGCGGGGTGCTGACGGTCATTAGGTAATCCCTTGTGTACTGCGTCAATAGTCAAAATAACTTCGCGGGCACGCCAACAATTTAGAACCTGGTTCCAGAATCTTACATACGCCAAGACCAAAAGTGTTCGAATAACGCCCGGTTTTGCTGGAGCCCCGAGATAAACGTGGGAGCGGGCTTGCTCGCGAAAGCGATCGGTCAGTCGACATTGATGTTGCTCGACACAACGCTTTCGCGAGCAAGCCCGCTCCCACAAAGGATTAGCACAGGCTTCAGCTAAAAAACTCCGACGCCAGACTCGCCGCCGACAACTCCTCGGCAAACTTCAACAGCAACGGCGCCAGCTCATGCAGCCGCGCCCCCGGCATCCGTGCGCTCGGCCCGGCGATGCTGAGTACGCCGATCACCCGGCCATCGCCCGGATGCCGCACCACCGCCGCAATCGCCGACGTTCCCACCGCCGAACTTTCCTCAACCCAGGCATAACCTTGCTCCCGTGCCAGGCGCAGGCGTTCAAGCAATTCAATGTTGGAACGCGGGGCATTCGGCCCCAAGTCCTTCGGCCGATCGCCACCCTGGCGTTCCACCAGCGACAAGGCCTCGGCATCACTCATGCACGCCAGCCACGCATGCCCCGACGCGGTATAAAACAGCGGTGCATCGCGGCCCATGTCCGGGTCGTAACGAAGACCGGAACGGGCGCCCTGGGACTTGGCAATCCAGGTTTGTCGCTCCCCTTCGATGACTCCGAGGCGCACCAGTTCACCCGTTTCCTGAGCCAGCCGATCAAGCACCGGCTGAACGATATCGGCGCCGCTGCCCGACAAATAGCGAAAGCCCATCGCCACCAGTTTGGTCGACAGGTGATACCGCAGGTTCTCCGGATTCTGCCGCACGTAACCCAGCCGAATCAGCTCGGCGAGCAGGCGATGGGTCGCGCTTTTGGGGATATCCAGTTGCTCCGCCAGCGTCTGCATCGGCAGCCCCCGAGGGTCACTGGTGAGACTTTCCAGCACGCTGAAAACACGTTCGATCTGACTGCCGGCCATGGGGGGTTCCACGCTAAATTTGATCGATTCTAGAATACAACCGACCGAATGCGAAATCTGGAACCTGAGCGCCAGGCATTCGCCGACTCGATAAAAACCCGTGGCCTGGGGAATTAGATGGGTTGTCCACGTTCAATACAGGTCTGGAATGTTCCCGGCCCCCAAACGGCTTGCCGCGAATCCTTGCGTACACGACGAAAGATGGACGACCGGACTGGCGCCGCTCCCACTCACCAGCAACACTCATCCCACGGATAACCAGAGGATTCCCACATGCTATGGAAAAAAGGCCGACGCAGTGACAACGTGGTCGATGCCCGTGGTGATGGCGGCGGTGGCGGCGGGATGCGCTTTGGTGGTGGCAAAGGCTTGAGTCTGACGGCGATCATTCTGATCGTCGGGATCGGCTGGATGACCGGCCAGGACCCGATGCAAATCCTCGGGGAACTGACCGGGCAGATGAGTGAACAATCGGCACCGGCCTCAAACCAAACCCGCAAGGCGCCGCCGACCACTGATGAAGGCGCCGAATTCGTGCGCTCGATTCTCGGCGATACCGAAGACACCTGGGGTCAAATCTTCCAGCAAGCTGGGCGCCAATATAAAGACCCAACCCTGGTGCTGTTCAGCAACCGCGTCAACTCGGCTTGTGGCCTGGCGACCTCCGCGACCGGTCCGTTCTATTGCCCGGCAGACCAAAAGGTCTACCTGGACATGAGTTTCTTTCAGGAAATGTCACAACGCTTCTCCGCCGCCGGCGACTTCGCTCAGGCCTACGTGATCGCTCATGAAGTCGGACATCATGTTCAGACCTTGCTCGGTGTTTCAGCGAAAATTCAGGCCGCTCGCCAACAGGGTCGGCAAATGGAAGGTGACAATGGCTTGCTGGTGCGCCAGGAACTCCAGGCCGATTGCCTGGCCGGAGTCTGGGCCAACAATGCGCAGCAGCGTCTGAACTGGCTGGAACCGGGCGATATCGAAGAAGCCTTGAACGCCGCCAACGCCATCGGCGACGACCGCTTGCAGCAGCAAGGTCAGGGTCGCGTGGTGCCGGACTCGTTTACCCATGGTACGTCGGCGCAAAGGGTGCGCTGGTTCAAAACCGGATTCGCACAAGGCCAGGTTGGCCAGTGCGACACCTTTGCGGCGAAAAATCTATAAATGAATAAGTGGCTGTTGGCTCTGTTGATCATCTGTGCAAATACCCAGGCTGCCGAGCATGGGGTCAAGGAACTCAGTTCCGGGCGCCTGTTATTGAAATCGGGGGAGATTGCGGTGAGCATCAGCACGGCGCCGACAAAAATCGAACGGGTGTTAATCATCATCCACGGTCGATTGCGCAATGCACCTACTTACCTTCAGAGCGGTGAACACGCAACCGAACTGGCCGGGCAAAGCGCGAGCACATTGGTGATCGCCCCGCAGTTTCTCAATGAAAACGACATCGCGCTGCATCCAGTGGCCGACACTGTTTTGCGTTGGCAGGGCAATGAGTGGATGGCTGGCGGCTTATCCACAAGTCCGTTTCGTCTGAGTTCCTACGAGGCGCTGGACGAAATCATCGCCCGAATCGGCGATCGCCGACAGTTTCCGGACGTGAAGCAAATCGTTATCGCCGGACACTCAGGTGGGGCGCAAGTGGTTCAGCGATACGCCTTGGTGAGCCACGATCAACCAGAGCTCAAGGCTGCCGATGTGCAGGTGCGATACGTGATCGCCAATCCGTCGTCCTATGCGTATTTCGATGAACGCCGGCCCGTGGCGTTCAGTCATGCCGGGTGTCCGGACTTCAACCGCTGGAAATACGGACTGGCCGATTTACCCGCCTACGCCGAGGGGCAAACGCCCGCGCAGTTGAAGGAAAACTACCTCAAGCGTGACGTCATTTATCTACTGGGTCAGCAGGACACCGACCCGAATCATCCGGCGCTGGATAAACGTTGTGAGGCGAAAGCCCAGGGCGCGAATCGCCTGGCTCGCGGGCGCAATTATTTTAATTATCTGAAGCGGCTGCAGCCACAAGGGTTGAATCAGCAACTGATCGAAGTGCCCGGGGTCGGGCATGACGGGGATGGGATGTTTACATCGCCTGAGGGGCAGAAGGTGTTGTTCGGTCAGTGAGTTCTGTATTGCCTGATCTGACGCTATCGCGGGCAAGCCCGCTCCCACAGGTTTTGTGGACAACGTATTGTGATCAACAAACCTTGTGGGAGCGGGCTTGCCCGCGATGGGGCCCTCAAGCCAACAGCATTCGTCTCAGCTCAACACAATCCGCCGCATGCCAATCCGCCAACTCCGGCCAGGGATTATCCGGCAGGTTAACCAGGATCGTCCGCGCACCCGCTGCCCGCCCGCAATCCAGATCAAAGCGGTAATCACCGACCATCACCAGCTCGCTCGCCGGAACACTCCAGGCCTCGGCCAGCTTCAGCAAACCACCCGGATGTGGTTTGGGCGGCGCTTCATCGCGACCCAGCACATCCTCCACCGCGAAGCAGTCGGCCAGGCCGATCGCCTCCAGCGTGACATGCGCCAGTTCGCGAGCGTTGCGCGTGAGAATGCCGAGGCGATAACCGCGCCCGGCCAACTCACGTACCAGCTCCACCGCGCCCGGCGCCGGTTTCGAACCCAACGCCAGATCTCGTTCGTGTTCCAGCAACCACGCATGCTTGGCGGCGGCTTCATCGGCCGGCAGCGCGGCGAGGTGGGTCAGGATGTCGTCTTCGGCCGGGATCGCCAAGGCTTCGCGGATCGCCGCGAAATCATGCACAGCCACCGTCAGGGTGCCATCCATGTCGAACACCCAGTGCCGCACCTCGGCCAGGCTCATGCCCAGTCCTTGCGATGGCGGATCAGGCCTTCCTGAGTGACCGAAGCCACCAGTTGCCCGGCGCGGTTGAACACGCTGCCACGGGAGAAGCCGCGAGAATTGCCGGCCCACGGACTGTCCATCGCGTACAGCAACCAGTCATCGGCGCGCAGGTCAGCATGGAACCACAACGCGTGATCAAGGCTGGCGACCTGCATGTCTTTTTGCCAGACCGATTTGCCATGGGGCTGCATCGACGTGGTCAGCAAACCGAAGTCCGAGGCATAGGCCAGCAAGTATTTATGCAGCGCCGGGGAGTCGGCCAAGGCGCCATCGGCGCGAAACCAGACGTACTTGATCGGATCGGACGGTTGCGGGTTGTAGGGATCTTTCTCGGTGACCGGTCGGAATTCGATCGGTTTGGGGCACAGCAGTTTTTCACGCATGTGCTCGGGGATCAGGTGCGCGCGCTGATGGGTGAGGTCCAGTTCCGACGGCAGGTTTTCCGGGCCGACCACGGTCGGCATCTCGGTCTGGTGCTGGAAGCCTTCTTCGTCGTACTGAAACGACGCGCTGCACGTGAAGATCGGGTTGCCCTTCTGGATCGCCGTCACCCGGCGCGTGCTGAAACTGCCGCCGTCGCGGACCCGATCAACCTGATACACCACCGGCAACCCGGCATCGCCCGGACGCAGAAAATAACCGTGCATCGAATGCACATGGCGCGCTTCTTCGACGGTCTGACTGGCCGCCGACAGGGACTGCCCGAGCACCTGGCCGCCGAACAACTGGCGAAAACCCAGGTCCTGACTGCGGCCACGGAACAGGTTTTCTTCGATCGGTTCCAGGGTCAGCAGGTCGACCAGATCATCCAACACTTGGCTCATTCAGACTCTCCTCACACAAAGCAATGCCGCGCAGTCTTGGCTGCGGCGGTCGATTCAGTTTCTGGCCGGGGCCCATGGAGCCATTGTAAACGTCCGCGCCAGCTTATCCATGCAAGGTTTGCAGCCATTGTTCACGGGTGATGCGGTACAGCACATGGTGACGCAGGGGATGATCGACCGCGAGCTTCGGGTGTTCGAAATCTTCCGCCGGGTCATGGTGCATGCCGATCGCCTGCATGACTTTCTGGGAAAGCATGTTGGTTTCGGAAGTGAACGATACGACCTCTTTCAGCGCCAACCGGTCAAACCCGCAACGCAGAGCGGTCCACGCCGCTTCACTGGCATAGCCCAGGCCCCAGTGCTCGCGGGCCAGACGCCAGCCGATTTCAATGGCCGGGGTGAACGGTGCGTCGAAACCGACCACGCCGAGCCCGGTAAAACCGATAAAAGCGCCGGTGTCCTTGCGCTCCAGCGCCCAGAGACCGAAGCCATGTTCAGCAAAATGACCACGAATCCGTCCGATCAGCGAAGCACTTTCCAGCCGACTCAAGGGCGCCGGAAAATATCGCATCACCTGCGGATCGGCACACATTGCCGCAAACTCCGGCAAATCCTCGTCGCGCCACTGCCGCAACAGCAGTCGCGCGCTCTCGAGTTCCAGTATCGGCTCCATCATCCCCTCCATTTCCCTGCTGCGAGTCTACATCGCTGGTAGGATCCTTCACTCATTCCTACAAGCTTTCCTAATAAATCCGCCATGCCCCTGCCCCTGATCTACCACGAAGACTACAGTCCCGAGTTCCCGGCGGATCACCGCTTCCCCATGGACAAGTTTCGCCTGCTGCGCGATCACCTGGTGGACAGCGGCCTGACCCGGGACGCCGACCTGTTGCGCCCGGACCTGTGCCCGCCAGAGATTCTCGCCCTCGCTCATGACCCTGCGTATATCGAACGCTACATGGGTGGCGAGTTGTCCCGCGAGGACCAACGGCGCCTCGGTCTGCCCTGGAGCGAAGCGCTCGCACGGCGCACGGTACGGGCGGTGGGTGGTTCGTTGCTGGCGGCCGAGCAGGCGCTGGAACACGGTTTGGCCTGCCATCTGGCGGGCGGTACTCATCACGCGCACTACGACCATCCCGCCGGGTTCTGCATCTTCAATGACCTGGCAGTGATCAGCCATTTCCTGCTGGAAAGTGGTCGTGTGAATCGGGTGCTGATCTTTGACTGCGATGTGCATCAAGGCGACGGGACTGCACGAATCCTGCACAACACCCCGGAGGCGGTGACTGTTTCCCTTCACTGCGAAAAGAATTTTCCTGCACGCAAGGCCGAAAGTGATTGGGATATACCCTTGCCCAAGGGCATGGGCGATGCCGATTACCTGAAGGTGGTGGACGATGCGCTCAACTACCTGCTGCCGCTCTACCAACCGGACCTGGTGCTGTATGACGCCGGCGTCGATGTGCACAAGGATGACGCGCTCGGTTACCTGAAGCTGACAGACGAAGGCGTCGCCGCTCGTGATGAAAGCGTGATGCGCCATTGCCTGGGCCGGGATATTCCGGTGGTCGGGGTAATCGGCGGCGGCTACAGCAAGGACCGCAAGGCCCTGGCCCGACGTCACGGAATCCTTCATCACAGCGCCCAACGGGTTTGGCAGTCATCAGGTTGTCACTGAGTTGTGGATGCTTTACCCACAATGCCTGTGGAACCGCCTGTGGATAACCTGAGTGAAAGGGCTTACAGACCAGACCGCGTATAGGCTACAGAGTGGTGGTTGTTTTTTAACCAGCTTTCAAATCCACACACGACCCCTATGGGAGCAGGCTTGCCCGCGATGAGGCCGGCACATTCAACATCTTTGTTGGCTGACAGTTCGCTATCGCGGGCAAGCCCGCTCCCACATGGATCTGTGCTGGTAGAATGCCCGGCTTATTCCGCCACGCCGCAGCTCACGCCATGACCCAGCCTTCGACCTCTCCCCCTTCTCACATCGCCATCATCGGCGGCGGCCCCGCCGGATTGATGGCGGCTGAAGTGTTGAGCCAGGCTGGGATCAAAGTCGACCTGTACGACGGCATGCCTTCAGTGGGGCGAAAATTCCTGCTCGCCGGGGTTGGTGGCATGAACATCACCCACTCCGAAGCCTACCCGGCGTTTCTTTCGCGCTACGCCGAACGGGCGCCGCAGATTGCGCCGCTGCTGCGTGCCTTTGGCGCCGATGCACTGTGCCAATGGATTCATGACCTGGGCATTGAAACTTTTGTCGGTAGCTCCGGCCGGGTGTTTCCCACCGACATGAAAGCCGCCCCGCTATTACGCGCCTGGCTCAAACGACTGCGAGACGCGGGTGTAGTTATCCACACCCGCCACCGTTGGCTTGGCTGGAATGCCGATGGCAGTTTGAAAGTATCAAGTCCCGAGGGTGAGAAAACCGTAACGCCCGACGCAACATTGCTGGCCCTTGGCGGCGGCAGTTGGTCGCGCCTGGGTTCGGACGGCGCCTGGATGCTGCCACTGGAGCAACGCGGTGTAGGACTCGCACCGCTGCAACCGAGCAATTGCGGCTTCGAGGTGCAGGCCTGGAGCGAATTGATGGTCAGTAAATTCGCCGGCGCACCGCTGAAAAATATCGCGATCGGCCTCAATGACGACGTTCCTCGACTCGGGGAATGTGTGATTACAGCGACGGGGATTGAAGGCAGCTTGATCTACGCCCTGTCGGCACCGATTCGCGAAGCCATCAACCTGCATGGCTCGGCGACTGTTCATCTGGACCTGCTGCCGGGCAAGCCTGTGGATAAGGTTCACGCTGCACTGAGCAAGCCACGCGGTTCACGCTCCATGGCCAAACACCTGCACAGTCAACTCGGCATTGATGGGGTCAAAGCAGCATTGTTGCGTGAGCTGACGCCGGCCGATTGTTTTGCCGATGCGGCACTGCTGGCCAACGCGATCAAGGCATTGCCGATGACCTTGGTGAAAACCCGTCCACTGGACGAAGCCATCAGCAGCGCCGGTGGCGTGATGTTCGAGTCGATGGATGAGCGTTTGATGCTCAAGCAACTGCCTGGCGTGTTCTGCGCGGGGGAAATGCTCGATTGGGAAGCACCGACGGGCGGCTATCTGCTGACCGCGTGTTTCGCCAGCGGGCGTGCGGCGGGGTTGGGGATGGTTGAGTGGTTACAGCGTAAGGGTTGAAGACCGAGGTGCGCGCTTCGCGAGCAAGCCCGCTCCCACACTGGATCTTCATACGACTCAGATCAACTGTGGGAGCGGGCTTGCTCGCGAAGGCGGCCTAACAGACGCCGAATCTAATCAAGGCTTCTTCTTACGCGGCCCAGTGTTAAACACCGGCACTTTTCGCACAGGCTTGATCGAAGGTTCCGGCGCCGACGCATCGCCGCTCTCCACCCACTTACCCAGGTTGCGCTTGCCGCCACTGGAGGTCTTGGGCTTCTTCGGTTTTTTCGGCTTCTTGACCACCTGACCGCTGGCATCGGTATCCGGTACGCGATGCTCAGGTTCGAAATCGTGTTCCATCTGGCGAGGCAATGTCTGACGGGTCAACGTCTCGATGGCCGACAGCAGATTCACTTCATCGGCACACACCAGGGAAATTGCCTGCCCGCTCGCACCCGCACGGCCGGTACGACCGATGCGGTGGATGTAATCCTCAGCCACGATCGGCAAGTCGAAATTGACCACCAACGGCAAATCTTCGATATCCAGACCACGGGCCGCGACGTCAGTGGCTACAAGAATCTGCACTTCACTGAGCTTGAAACGATCCAGCGCACGCTGACGGGTCGCCTGAGGTTTGTCACCGTGGATGCCATCAGCATTGATGCCCAGGCCCTGAAGTTTTTCCACCAGCGCGTCCACGCCATTACGAGTCTTGGCGAACACCAGCACCTGCTTCCACTTGCCCTTGCGCAGCAAATGGATGAACAGTTCCGGCTTGCGCTTCTTGTCCACCGTCACCACCCATTGCTTGACGGTGTTGGCAGCGACGTTGCGCGGGCTGACTTCGACGGTCAATGGATCGTTGAGCATTTGCCCAGCCAGGGTGCGGATCGCATCGGAGAAGGTCGCGGAGAACAACAGCGTCTGACGTTTCTTTGGCAGAGCCTTGTAAATGTTCCCCAGCTCCTCGGAAAAGCCGAGGTCGAGCATGCGATCAGCTTCGTCCAGCACCAAGGTTTGCAGCTGGTTGAACTTCAACGCGTTTTGGCGGAACAGGTCGAGCAAACGACCAGGAGTCGCCACCAACAGGTCGACGCCTTTGCGCAACTTCATCATTTGCGGGTTGATGCTGACGCCGCCGTACACCGCGTAAGTGCTCAACGGCAGGTTCTCAGCGTACTGACGCACGGCTTCGTGAACCTGTTCGGCCAGTTCGCGGGTCGGCACCAGGATCAGGGCGCGCACCGAGTTGGCGGTGACTTTCGGCCCTTCCATGGCCAGCAATTGCAGCAGCGGCAGCGCGAAACCGGCGGTCTTGCCGGTGCCGGTCTGGGCGGCGGCCATCAGGTCACGACCGGCCAGCACCGCCGGAATGGCTTGCGCCTGAACCGGCGTCGGGGTCTGGTAGCCGAGCGTCTCAAGAGAGCGCAGCAAGGGTTCGATCAGGCCAAGGGAGGCGAAAGTCATGGGATTACCGTAGGAAAATTCAGCGCAGTTGTGCAAAACGAGTGTGCAATGGCGCGCAGTTTACCCTAATTCACACGGGATTCTGTCGGCACGACTACAGCGGGCTGAACAGGCGCCCGCCGCCATTGCGGCAATCCGATCAACACCACGGCACTGATGATCACCGCCATGGCCAACGCTTCCTCTATACCAATGGTCTCGCCGACAAACACGATCCCCAGCAACACCGCCACCGCCGGATTGACGTAGGCATAACTGGTCGCTGCCGCCGGACGCACGTTTTTCAACAGATACATGTAAGCATTGAAAGCGATGATCGAACCGAAAAAGGTCAGATACGCCAGGGCTGCCCAGCCTTCGATCGGCGGCAGACGTTCCAGGTGCTCGCCACTCACCGCGCTGGCGATGAGCAACACCACCCCGCCCACCAACATTTCCACGGCACTGGCCATCGCGCCCTGGGGCAGCGGCAAGTGTTTGCTCCACACCGAACCGAAGGCCCAGGCCGCCGCCGCGAATATCAGCAATGCGGCACCCAGCGGGCTCGATTGCAGGTTCGAGCCGAGATTCAACATGGCGATACCAATCAACCCCAGCACAATCCCCGCCCATTCGAGACGGGTATTACGCGCGCCCCAGAAATATCCGCAGAGCAAGGTAAACAGCGGCACCGTCGCCACCGCCAGCGCGGCGACACCGGAGGCCACGCCCGTGTGTTCCGCGACACTGACCGCGCCGTTACCGCACGTGAGCAGCAAAATCCCGATGATCCCCGCCGCTTTCCACTGCGCCCAGGTCGGCGCCGGCGCCCCGCGCCAACGCAGAAAGCCATACATCAACGAACCGGCGATCACGAAGCGGATACCCGCGAGCAGCAACGGCGGCCAGTACTCCACGCCGATACGAATCACCAGATAGGTCGAGCCCCAAATCACATACAACGCGAAAAAGGCAGCGATCAACGGTAAGGGAAAACGACGTAGGCCAGGCATGGGCAGCTCGTAGACAGGTTTGAAGAACAGCTATTCTAGAAAGGCCAATGGCGAAAAATAAGTTACAAAACCTGTTTATAGCGCCAGTACACTTTTCAAAACACGGAGTTAATCGCTATAAACCGTGTTTTCGAAAGTCAGTCATTTTTCAGGAATACGACCATGGACAAATACGACCGCATGCTGCTCAGCGCCCTGTTGGAAAACGGTCGCGCGTCCTACGCTGAGCTGGCGCGCAAAGTGAACCTGTCCGCCCCGGCCGTGGCCGAACGCGTGGCCAAACTCGAAGCTTGCGGGGTGATCACCGGTTACCAGGCGACCGTCGACATGTCCAAAATCGGCCTGCCGATCCAATGCGTCATCGAATTGCGCCTGAACCAGCACGGCAACCAGAAAGCCTACGACGACCTGATCAAAATCCCACAGCTGACAGAGTGCCATCGGGTGACTGGCGATCCATGCGTGATCATGCAAGCGGCGGTGGGTTCGATGCCGGAGCTGGAAGAGTTGATCAACCGAGTCGCCCAGTTCGGGTTCAGCAAGACGTCGATTGTGCTCTCCAGCGCGATAGAGAAGCGCGTGCCGTTGGGGCAACTGGAAGGTAAGCCAATCTAATGCCGCAGCAGATCTAATGTGGGAGCGGGCTTGCTCGCGAAAGCGATTTGTCATTCAACATTAATGTCGACTGACCCACCGCTTTCGCGAGCAAGCCCGCTCCCACAGGGGATTTGCGGTGTTGTCAGAACCCGCGAACGCCGCTATATCCCGCGCCCAACAAACACGGCATATCTTTTAAACGAACCCAAGGTTCTGTCCGCCAATGCAGCAGGCTTAACGTTCCTCCCGCCCATTCCATCAAGCGCAGACTTGGCGCCTGATTCGAAGCGACCCCGCCACCGTCCCGCAACATCGGCACCACGTGATGGGTCAGCCAACGCCGCAGATTCCGGTTCTCCGGGCAGTAGTGATAGACCAGCATCGCGTATACGCCGGACTCACTCAGCATCAATGTCTCTTGAGGTTCGTCGCTTCCGGACAAACACACCATCCGACGCTGGTCGGCGTCGAGCTTGAGGGCTTGTCGGCCGTTTATATCCACGCCCATTAACCGGCCGATATCGCGGGCGCAGAACCAGGGTTCTGCATGCAGTAAAAGTGCGCGCAACTGGATGTGATGACGGATGAATGTTTTGGGGATGAAGTGAGCTGCGCTCGCAACTGATTGCGCAGAGTCTTCAGGGGGATTGGGGGTAACTTTGATCATGGCGAATCTCCTGAGAAAGTCGGAGCTGCCAGCATCACTTGCAGATGATGGGTGGCAGCTATGCGCGGGTCTGCAAGACCGAGTAGGAGACCACCCCGGCAGACCCGAAGGTCTCCCGCACACAGCTACCATAAATCGATGGTCGCTCATTAAAGCGACGCGATTATAGGTGCGCCGGTGGTCTCATAACAAACTGTCGGCGGGCTTGCAGACCCGGTCGCTGAATTGGCAGCGACGTCCCAGAGGTTATCGATGCCCCAGATGAGGGGCAAGACAGACAATCCCTAAAGTTCGGTAGGATCGATCGTCGAATTTGAGGCGTGGTTAAACACAATAAACAAGATCGAACACCGACCCTGTGGGAGCGGGCTTGCCCGCGAAAGCGATTTGTCATTCAACATTAATGTCGACTGACCCACCGCATTCGCGAGCAAGCCCGCTCCCACATTTGGACGGCGGTGTTTTTAGAATCCGCGATGCCGCTTGAGGTGTTCGTTGATCTTCGCCGCCGGTACTTTCTGCAGGCTGACCAGCAAATCATGGGACAACTCGCGCAACCCATGCTTCTGTCGCAACTCTTGCGCCAAATGCGCCGTCAGGTTGGCCGCCATCTCGGCATCGGCCATGGCCCGGTGAGCCTTGCCGGTGTGAGGCAGGTTGGCGAACGTGGTGAGGGTGCCGAGTTTGTGGTTCGGCGCGGCGGGCATCAAACGGCGGGCGAGTAGCAAAGAGCAGGCAAAGTTCTGCAAGCGTGTGCGTTTGATGCGTCCGAGTTCAAAGTCCCAGAACTTTTGGTCGAATGCTGCGTTGTGGGCCAGCAGCGGTGTGATGCCGACGAATTCGTTGACTTCGTTCATCACTTGCTCGGCCGACGGCGCGGTGCGCAACATGGCGTTGCTGATGCCGGTGAGTTGTTCGATGAAGGCCGGCACGCGCACGCCGGCGTTCATCAGGCTCTGGTAACGCTCGACGATGCGCCCCTGTTCGAGGATCACCACGGCAATTTCCGTGGCCCGGCAGCTGCTGCTCGGGGAGATCCCGGTGGTTTCAAAGTCGATGACTGCTATGCGTTCCAAACCTGTTTCAACTCCGTAAAAATCAATTCTTGAGCAGCAACGCGCCTTCGATCGGCACGTAGCGGCTGGCGGCGCGGATCAGCGAATTGGCCGTCAGGCCCGGCACGCCATAGGCCACCGCTTGCACCCCGTGCTTACTGATGATGCGTTCCAGCAGCATGTCGAAATCACCATCCCCGGAGGCCAGCACCACTTCGTCGACATGATCGGCGGCGTCCATGATGTCGAGGGTGATGCCCACGTCCCAGTCGCCCTTGGCCGAGCCGTCGCTGCGCTGGATGTAGGGCTTGAGCTTCACAATGAAGCCGAGGTTGCGCAGGATTTGCTGGAACTGCTGCTGTTTGCTGTCGCCACGATCGATCGCATAGGCATACGCCTCGACGATCTCCCCCTGTTTGCTGATGTCAGCCCACAGGGCGGCGTAGTTGAAGTGGCAACCATAGGCCTGACGCACGGTGTAATAGAGGTTCTGGACATCGGCGAACACTGCGATTTTTTTCACCGGGGTTCCTCTTGGCGCGCTGAAGCGCGGGCAGGATCAGGCACCAGGCCCGAAAAGTCGCCCAGTATGCCAGCCCAAAGGAATGTTCCGCGAATAATCGGCCCGAAGCGCCGTAGCGCTCCGGACGAATGGCGTGTCAGACGAAGGAATCGTCGTCGCCGCCGAAGAACGATGAACTGTCATCGCTGTAGTCGGCGTCGGTGAAACCACCCTGGTCATTGTTGTAGGAATCGTTATCGGCAACCTGCTGGTTGTCAGCCTGATCATTGACCGGCGCCGGTTCTTCCTTGATGACTTCGACCACTTCTTCAGGTTGCTGATTGTGCTGAAACAGACTGCTGATCCCTTGCGCCAGCATCACACCACCGGCCACCCCTGCGGCGGTTTTCAGCGCACCGCCCAGGAAACTGCCACCAGCGCCCGGAGCCTGCTGTTGCGGGGCGTAATTCTGCTGCGGGGCACCGAAGTTTTGCTGTGGTGGCTGCGCGTTGAACGACGGCCGTGCCGGTTCACGCCAGCCGCCGGTGGAGGGAGGTGCACTCTGGGTGGGGGCGGGCTGCGGGTCCCGGGAACCGCCACCGAAGATACTCGACAAAAAGCCACCACCGCTCGGTGCCGGAGCAGTCGTCTGCGCCTTGGCCTGTTGCAGTTCGGCCTGCAATTGCTGGACTTGCCGGGTCAGTTGCTTGTTCTGTTCGTCGAGGCTCTTGATCGCTGCCTCTTGCACCAGAATCGCCTGGGTCATGAAATAACCTGCCGCGGGTTGGCGAGTCAGGTGCTCCTTGATCCGCGCCTCGGCCTGGGCATCGCGCGGGGCTGAGTCCGTTTCGGCCTGTTGCAGCCGGGAAAACAGTCCATCGATCAGGGTTTGTTCTTCGCTGTTCATGGCGACCTCGTAGATTGCCGGGAATATCGTCGCCCTCATCCACTGTGGATCAGGTGCTCACGAGTAATGGAGGCTGCTACAGGATGTTTCAATGACCTTTACCGAACGTTTACGTTTGCGCCCCGAAGGGTTTCATCGGTTAAAGTGGGCCACTGCTTTCAACCTGCGATATCGACTGATGAATTCGTTAGATGTACTGCGTGACTCTCTGTATTTCTTCAAGCGCAATCTCGCCCAGATCGCCCAGCTGTGCCTGCCGCTGGTGATCTTCGAGGCGATTTTGCAGCAAGTGGTCGACCAGTCCACGGAGCCGGACAGTTTTCCCGGTATCAGTGTGATGGTCGGCTTGCTGGTTTACCCGCTGTACACCGGCGCACTGATCCTGTTTCTCGATGCCCGCAGCCGTGGTGAATCACCGCGCACCCGCGACCTGCTGGCGATGTCGGCAACCCTGTGGCCGCGTTTTGCCTTGCTGACCGCGCTCAATACCTTGCTGATCCTGATCGGCCTGTCGCTGTATTTCCTGCCGGGCATCTGGCTGATGGTGACCCTCGCTTTCGGCGAATACCTGCTGGTGCTGCGCGGCTTGGCCCCGCTCGCAGCAATGAAGGAAAGCCTGCGCCTGACCCGCGGCCATTTCCTGCGCATCCTGGTGTGCATTCTGTGCGTGATGGGTCCGCTGTGGCTGCTCAAGGGTGCGACCCTGACGGTCTACCCTGAACCGCAGAACCCGGTGATTTCGCTGCTGATCGACAGCGCTCACAGCTTCCTGCAACTGTTCACCAGCGTGGTGCTGTTCCGCTTGTTCATGCTGATCAGCGATGTACCGGAGAAAATCGACGGGCCGCTCTGACCGCTCTACCCGTGGGCTTCGGCCCGGGTCTCGGTTATGCTCGGGTCAACTTTTGTAACGCTATAAGCCGAGCCATGACCCGACTACTGCGCTACACCCTGCTGGGCCTGTTGATTGTGATCGGCCTGGTGGCCTTGCTGATCTACAACCTGACCTGGCGCCCCGAGGCCAAGGAAGCACTGCCGGTCAGTTGCAACGCTCAGGCGCCGACGCTGGTGCCTGGCCAGGCGCTCAAAGTGATGACCTGGAACGTCCAGTTCCTGGCGGGCAAGCGCTACGTATTCTGGAACGACCTGGCCGCCGGCAACGACGAAAAACCCACCTCTGAAGACATGGCTTTCAGCCTCGATGAAGTGGCGCGGGTGATTCGCGACGAGCAACCGGACGTGGTTCTGCTGCAAGAACTCAATGAGGGTGCCAAGGCCAGCGATTACCAGAACCAGCTCAAATTACTTCAGGAGCGGGTCGCGGACCTTTACCCGTGCAGTGCCCACGCCTTCGACTGGAAGGCTGATTTCGTACCTGAACCGCACATCTTCGGCAGCGTTGGCCGGCAACTGGCAACCCTCAGTCGCTACCGGATCGGCCACGCCGAACGCCAGCAATTGCCGGTCGCACCGGCCAACTTCATCAGTCGTCAGTTCAAACCGAAAAACGCCTTGCTGGTGAGTTATCTGCCGCTGAGCGATGGCGGCCAGATGGCAGTGCTCAACACCCATCTGGACCGCGTGATCCCACCCGACGAAACGCTGCAAGCCCAAGTGACCGCAATTACCAAAGTCCTCGACAGATTCGAGAGCCGCGGCACGCCGTGGCTGATCGGGGGTGACTTCAACCTGTTGCCGCTGGGGCAATATCGACGTTTGCCCGACGAGCAACGCACGCCCTACTCCGCCGACAGCGCACTGCACGTGCTGTGGGACAAGTACCCGATGATCCCCACCAACAACGAAGCCAGTGGCATCGACCGGGCGCGGTGGCTGACCCATTACCCGAACGATCCAGGGCTGAACGGCCCGGACCGGACCGTCGACTACCTGTTCTACAGCCCTCGGATCAAACGGGTCGAGGCGATGGTGAGGCAGGACGACACCTTGCGCATCTCCGACCACTTGCCGGTGATTGCGCGGTTCCTGTTGCCGGCCGCGCCTTAACCTTCACTCAATACCAAACCTGTGGGAGCGGGCTTGCTCGCGAAAGCGATTCATCATTCAACATTGATGTTGGCTGACCCACCGCCTTCGCGAGCAAGCCCGCTCCCACATGGATGGCGCCTTCAATGCGCCTCCTCCAGCTCGTCATGCAGCAATCCGAAAATCTTGCGCTTCATGTCGATGAACGAGCGCTCCATGACCATGTCCAGGGTCCGTGGGCGTTCAATCGGCACGTCCAGAATCTGCTTGATCCGCCCCGGCCGTGCGCCCATGACGTAAACCCTATCGCCCAACAGAATCGCCTCGTCGATATCGTGGGTCACGAACAACACGGTCTTTTTGCTGTTGCCCCAGACCCGCAACAACAGCTGCTGCATTTGCAGGCGAGTCTGGCTGTCGAGGGCGCCGAAAGGTTCGTCCATCAGCAGGATTTGCGGGTCATTGGCCAACGCGCGAGCAATCGCTACACGCTGCATCATGCCGCCGGAAAGCTGCTTGGCGTAGTTGTCGGCGAACCCGGTCAGGCCGACTTCATTGACGTAGTAATCGACGATCTCCTTGCGCTTCGCCGCCGGCATGCCGCGACGCTTGAGACCGAACTCGACGTTCTGCCGCACGGTCAGCCACGGGAACAACGTATAGCTCTGGAACACCATGCCGCGATCCGCACCCGGCCCCTGGACTTGCTGGCCACCGACGTAAATCTCGCCTTCGGTGGGTTCAGCCAGGCCGGCGGTGAGGTACAGCAGGCTCGACTTGCCGCAACCCGAAGGTCCCACCAGTACGGCGAACTGCTGATCCGGGACTTCGAAGGACACCTGATCCAGCGCGGTGAATATTCCGCCATCAGGCTTTTGATAACGCAGGCCGACCTTGTCCACTTGCAAGCGGGGCGCGGCGTGCACGGGGGCAGCCTGGGGCGTGACGAAACTATGATTGGCAGCGGTTACTGAGCCCATGCGGCGATCCTCAGACGTAGGAAACGGAACAGTTGATCGGTGACCAGGCCCAGCAGGCCGATGATCGCGATTGCCAGGAAAATCACATCCACCTGAAAGCCGCGCATGGCTTTGAGGCTCAGGTAACCCAGGCCGCTGGAAGCCGCGACCAGCTCGGCGACCACCAGGTAAGTCCAGGCCCAGCCCATGGTCACGCGCAAGGTGTCGAGCACACCGGGCAAGGACGCCGGGGCAATCACATGCAACACTGCATCGCGGCGGTTCGAGCCTAAGGTGTAAGACGCGTTGATCAGGTCTTTGGAGATGCCTTTGGACACGTCTGCGATCATCACCAGTTGCTGGAAAAACACCCCGAAGATGATCACCGAGACCCGCTGTTCCAGACCGATGCCGATCCACAGAATGAACAGCGGAACGAACGAGGTCACCGGTAGGTAGCGGATGAAGTTGACCATCGGCTCGAGGAACGCCTGGACGATGCGGAAGCTGCCCATCAGCAACCCCAGCGGCACGGCCACCAGGGACGACACGATGAAACCGACCATCACCACTTCGACACTGGCCCACACATGCTGCCCGAGAGTGCCGTCACGGCTCAGGCGCACGGCGGCCTCGACCACCGCGCCGGGTGTCGGCAGGAACATGCCCGGCACCACACCGCCATAAGACAGCCCGGCCCACAGGCCCACCAACAGCACCCAGGCCAGGCCGCTGGCGCTCCAGATCACCGCCACCGGCAAGCCGGTCTTGGGCGTGATGCAGCGGCTCAGCCACGAATTGCGCTTGAACATGCGGACCTCCTAGAGCGGGCTGACGAAGCGGTTGTCGATCAGGTCGTCATTGCTGACGTTGTAGGGTTTGCCCTGCAATTCACTGGCAGTCTCGTTGGCCAGTTTGATCAGCGGCGCGCTATCGCCCGGCTTGCCCGGCGAGCCGAACAGTTTTTCGCTCATGGCCTGATCGTAGAACCGCACGCCTTGGGCCGCGGCGGCCAACTCCTTCGGATCGGCCAGGTAACCACCGACGCCCTTGGCCATGATTTTGTAGGCTTCCTCCGGATGATCCTTGGTGTACTGCACCGCCTTGTACAGACCGGCCACCAACGCCTTGACGTCCTCCGGCTGCTTTTCGATGACGGTGCAGTTGAGCGCCACCACGTCGACGATCACGCCCGGCGTGCTGCTGCTGTCGATCAGCACCTTGCCTTGTTGCTTGTTGCGGACCATCGACAGATGCGGCTCCCAAGTCACGGCGGCCGGCACACGCCCGGCGATGAACGCGGTGGCGGCGTCGTCGGCCGTCATGTTCTGCACGGTGATGTCACTCATGCTCATGCCGTTTTTTTTCAGCAAGTAAGACAGCCAGAACTGCGAGGTCGAACCTTCGTTCACCGCCACGGCTTTGCCCTTGAGCTCTTGCAGGCTCTTGACGTCCTTGCCGACCAGAACACCGTCGCCACCATGGCTGTCATCCAGTGCGGCGACAGCCTTGAAGCAGAATTGCGGACGGTATTTGAGTATTTCGTCGATGGTCGACGCCGAGCCTGACAATTCGCCTGACGCCTGGGCGGCCATGTACATCGCGGCCTCTTCGACGACGGGCAATTCGACGGTCAAACCGTTTTCCTTGAAGTAGCCCAGATCCTTGGCCAGATAGAGCGTGCCGTAGCCGACCCACGTGGTATGGCCGATGGACAAGGTGCCGGCCTGGGCGCTGGTGGCGACCGTCGCAGCGATGGCGGTGACCGCCAGTGGATGAGCGAAACGGGTAAGCAAGGACTTGATCATGGAGCACTCCCAAAGCTGTTGATTTAGTTTTGTCATGGGCAGTACGGCCAGCGGCCATGGAGAAGAGCGGCTACCTGAGGTCTCTGATGGACCTTTCGGCGAGCAGCGTTTGGCTTGCTGGCGAAGTCGATGTTGGCCCAAGGCCGGGATTAGGAAAATTAGGAAATATGTCGAGGCGAGCGATGAAAAAACTGGGTAGCGTGCACTGCGAAAGGGCGGGGTTGGCGGGGGTGCACGGGGTGGGTGCAAAAGGTGATAAATCTGTTGAATGGGCAAAAGCAATCGCGGGCAAGCCCGCTCCCACAGGTCATGTGTCGTGCCTGAATCCTGAGGCCGACACAAATCCTGTGGGAGCGGGCTTGCCCGCGATTAAGGTCCGAAGGACCTTCCGACAATGTCAGAGCCGACCGTATTCCTGCGCCGTACGATCCACCGCTTTCAAGGTTTTCCCCACCAGCTCATCAACCTCCTCACGACTGGCAATCAACGCCGGTGCCATGATCATCCGCCCCAGCGTCGAGCGAATAATTACCCCTTCCTCAAAGCCAATCGTGCGGCAGCGCCACGCGATGTCGCTCTCGTTGGCAAAGCGCTTGCGGCTGGTTTTATCCTCGGCCAATTGCAGCGCCGCCACCATGCCGACGCCCTGGATATCGCCCACCAGCGGGTGGTTGCCGAACACCTCGCGCAAGCACTGTTGCAGGTACGGGCCGATGTCATCCTTGACCCGCGTCACCACCCCTTCATCGCGCAACGCCTTGAGGTTGGCGATGGCCACCGCCGCCGCCACCGGGTGCCCGGAATAGGTCAGGCCATGGGCAAATACCCCGCCCTGCTCCACCAGCACCTGAGCCATTTTCTTCGACAGAATCAGCCCGCCCATGGGGATATACCCGGAGGTCAAACCCTTGGCGATCGACAGTGTGTCCGGCTCAAAACCGAAGTGCTCGTGGGCGAACCATTCGCCGGTGCGACCGAAGCCACCGATCACTTCATCGGCGCACAGCAGCACGTCGTACTTGCGGCAGATCCGCTGAATTTCCGGCCAGTAACTTTCGGGTGGAAAGATCATCCCGCCGGCGCCCTGGAACGGTTCGGCGATGAATCCGGCAACCTTGTCCGCACCCAATTCAAGAATCTTCGCTTCCAGTTGCTGTGCCGCTCGCAGGCCAAATTCAGCCGGCGTCAGGTTGCCCTCGTGGGCGAAAAAGTACGGCTCGTCGATGTGTTCGATGTCAGGCAGCATGCCGCCCATTTCGTGCATGAACTTCATGCCACCGAGCGCCGTCGCGGCCAGGGTTGAGCCGTGGTAACCGTTCCAGCGACCGATCATGACTTTCTTCTCGGGCTTGCCGAGGATCGTCCAGTAACGACGCACGGTGCGGATCAACACCTCGTTGGCTTCGGAGCCCGAGTTGGTGTAGATCGCGTGGCTGTAGTGCCCCGGCAACAGGCTGAACAGCAGCTCCGACAGCTCGATCACCTGCGGGTGAGTGGTGTGGAAAAACATGTTGTAGTACGGCAACTGCTCCAGCTGTCGGGTCGCGGCGGCGGCCAGGTCCTTGCGGCCGTAACCGAGGTTGGTGCACCACAACCCGGACATGCCGTCGAGGTAACGCCGACCATCGTTGTCCCACAGATGCAGGCGTTCGCCACGGACCATCACCCGCGGTCCTTCGTCGTTGAGCGCCTTCTGATCGACGAATGCATGGATGTGGTGCGCAGCGTCGGCGGCCTGGTAGTCGCGGGTTTCACGTGGTGTGTTCATCGCCAGTTCTCCGTTTTGTTATTAGCGGCTGTTATGAGCGCAGCTGAAACCAAGTGGTCTTCAACTGGGTGTATTTATCGAATGAATGCAGCGACAGGTCGCGGCCGAAACCGGACTGTTTGCCGCCGCCGAAAGGCACGGTCACGTCCAGCGCATCGACGCTGTTGACCGACACCGTACCGGCTCGCAATTGCCGCGCCACGCGGTGGGCGCGATTGAGGTCGTCGGTCCACAGCGAGGCCGCCAATCCGTAGACGCTGTCGTTGGCCAGTTGCAAGGCATGGGCCTCGTCATCGAACGCCGTGACCGCCAGCACCGGGCCAAATACTTCGTCGCGAAACAGCGGCATGTCCGGGCTCACACCCGTGAAGATGGTCGGTTGAATAAAGTTGTCGGAGCCGTTGAAGATCGACTGCCGGCCACCGCACACCTTCGTCGCGCCTTGGCGTTCGGTCTGCTGGATGAACTTCATGATGCGTGCGGTCTGACGGCTGTCGACAATCGCCCCGGCGTGGCTCGACGGGGCCAGCGGATCACCCGGTTGCCAGCGCTCGGCCTGAACCATGAGCCGCTCGACGAACTCGTCATGGATCGAGCGCTCCACCAGCAACCGCGAGTTAGCCGAACAGACTTCGCCCTGATTGAAGAAGATCCCGAACGCAGCTTTCTCTGCGGCCAGATCAAGGTCCTGACAATTAGCAAATACCAGATTGGCACTCTTGCCGCCGCACTCCAGCCACACCTGTTTGAGGTTCGATTGCGCGGAGTACTGCATGAAATATTTGCCGACTTCGGTGGAGCCGGTGAACACCAGGCAATCGACATCCGGGTGCAAGCCGAGGGCTTTGCCGGTCTGCTCGCCGAGACCCGGCAGCACGTTTAGCACGCCTGCTGGCAGGCCGGCTTCCAACGCCAGCTCGGCCAGGCGCAACGCGGAAAACGGTGACTGCTCGGCCGGCTTGAGAATCACCGAATTGCCTGCTGCCAGCGCTGGAGCGAGTTTCCAGGCAGCCATGTCCAAAGGGAAATTCCACGGCACCACCGCTGCGACGACACCGAGGGCTTCACGGGTGATGGTCGCCAGCACGTTCTGCGCGCTGGGGGCGATTTGGTCGTAGAGTTTGTCGAGGCTTTCGGCGTACCAGCGAAACACCCCGGCGGCGCCCGGCACGTCGATGGTGTAGGCGTCCATGACTGGTTTGCCCATGTTCAGCGAATCGAGCAGCGCCAGTTCTTCGCGGTGGGCCATGATCAGATCGGCCAGACGCAGCAGCACTTGTTTGCGCTCACCCGGCGAGCGTGCCGACCAGGTGCCGGCCTCGAACACCTGCCGCGCATTGCGCACCGCTGCGTCCACCTCTTCAACACCGCACGCGGTCACGTTAGCCAGGCACTGGCCGGTGGCGGGATTGATCGCGGCGAAGGTCTGCCCGGACTGCGCCGAACGGGGTTTACCGTCGATCACTGCCTGGTCGGGAAACTGCAGCGCAGCGGCTTTGTTTTGCCAATATGCAAGCTCGAACACGTTCAGATGCTCCATGGGCTTTTCTTGTGCAGTGGATGGTGGCCCAGGCCTGTGTCCAGGAAAAATAGTAAAAATGTGTTCGCAGACGATGAAAAAACTGGGCAGCCAATCTCCCCAGTTGCGCGGCATGTGGTTATTGTTCAAGCACAACAACACCGTCGTACGAACGGATGCGGGCGGCGCGCAAATTGCCTGGATGTCGAATCCATCCACCCTGAGGTTTGCCGTGGCCGCCTACAATCTGCGTCAATTGAAGTACTTCATCACCACCGTCGAGTGCGGCAGCGTTGCCGAGGCGTCGCGCAAGCTGTACATCGCCCAGCCGGCGATCTCCACGGCGATCAAAGGCCTGGAGGACAGCTTCGGCGTGCAACTGCTGATCCGTCATCACGCCCAGGGCGTGTCCTTGACCCCCAGCGGTGCGCGCTTCTACCGCAAGGCCCAGGAGCTGCTGCGCATGGCCAAGGAGTTCGAACAGAACGCCCTCGCCGACAACGACGTGGTGGCCGGGCAAATCGATATCGGCTGCTTCGAAACCGTCGCGCCGCTGTACCTGCCACAGTTGATTGCCGGGTTCTCGGCGCTGTATCCGGGGGTGAAAATCCGCATCCGCGACGGCGAGCAGCAAGAACTGGTGCAAGGCCTGACCTCGGGCGCCTTCGACCTGGCGATCCTGTACGAACACGACCTCGACGCCACCATCCAGACCGAACCGCTGATGCCGGCACAGCGACCTTATGCGTTGCTGCCAGCGGATCATCGCTTTGCCCAACTCAAGCAAGTGTCGCTGCGCGATCTGTGCCTGGAACCGATGATCCTGCTGGACGTGCAACCGAGCCGCACCTACTTTGTCAGCCTGTTCGAAGAGCTGGGCCTGACGCCCAACATCGCCTTCAGCTCACCGTCGATCGAAATGGTCCGGGGCATGGTCGGCCAAGGGTTCGGCTTCTCGATCCTGGTGACTCGACCGCATTCGGAATGCACCTATGACGGCAAGAAAGTAGTGTGCGTGGACATCGTCGAAGACGTCACCGGATCAGGGCTGGTAGCAGCGTGGCTCAAGCGCGGACAACTGACCAAACCGGCGCAGTTGTTTGCTGACTACTGTAGAGAACAGCTCACTGCCAAGGCCGAAAGATCACACCCAATCCTGTAGGCGCCAGGCTTGCTGGCGATGGGCCTTAAAGACTTGCATCGACCTTGAAGCCGCTATCGCAGGCAAGCCAGCTCCCACAGGGATACGCATACGCTTGAAGTGATAGGCCGACCGGTAGGCCGCCTCGCTTTTGCGGTACACCCCCTCGAGGCCGAGCGCAGGTTCTGCGCAGTGGGCAACCCGGCAAGTTTAGACTCGCCGAGGTTCTCGCCGGGCTGACCATTTCATTAGGGGCAAAAGCGCTTGGTTACTTGGCGCTTTTCCAAGTAACCCGCCGTAAGGGCGGCCCCCTAATTCGCCGCTACCGCACAAATGGATATACACACAAAAATCACTTGCGAGGCTTGATCCGAGCCGTAGCCTCAGCCACCAACGGATCATCCGGCCAGTAATGCTTCGGATACCGCCCCTTCAAATCCTTCTTCACCTCGGCATACGTACTACGCCAGAAGTTCGCCAGATCCTGCGTCACCTGCACCGGCCGCCGCGCCGGCGACAACAGATGCAACTTCACCACTTGCCGCCCCCCGGCAATCCGCGGGGTTTCAGCCAAGCCAAACAGCTCCTGCAAACGTACCGCCAGAATCGGCGGTTGCTCACTGTAATCCAGACGAATCGACGACCCCGACGGCACGCTCAAATGATGCGGAGCCAGCTCATCGAGCCGTTGCGGCAGCGGCCACGGCAGCAGGTTATGGACGATGCTCGACAAGTCCAGATTGGCAAAATGACTGAGCCGCGAGACTTTCCCCAGATACGGCATCAACCAGTGCTCAAGGCTTTTGAGCAGCGCAGCATCGCTGACATCCGGCCACTCACTTTGGTCCTTGCTGCCAAGGTCCAACTGCCGCAACAACGCCACCCGCGCCTGCCATTGACGCAGCTCCGGGGTCCAGGGCAACAGCTCCAGACCTTTGCGCCGCACCAGATTCACCAGCGCCTGACTGCGCGCGGTTTCATCGAGCCCGGTCAGTGGCTCACGGCTGAGGATCAATTCTCCGACCTTGCGCTGACGCTCGGCGCGCAACACGCCTTCGCGCTCGTCCCAATCCAGTTGATCGACGCAGCGCACTTGCTCCGCCAGCACAGAATCGAACAGCGCCGGATCGAAATCCGCCGCCAGGTAAATCCGTTCTTCACGCTGGCCCTGACGACTGCCGAGATCAGCAATCACCAGCCAGGGTTGTTTCATCAAACTGTCGGCTTCAGCGAACAGCGCGGCACGGCCATTGGCCAGGCGATATTCCGCGCCACCGGCCCGGCGCTGCTGAGCGACGCGATCGGGATAGGCCAACGCCAACAGCGCACCGAGCCAGCGCGGATGATCCGGATCGCTGACCGGCTCCGACGCCTTGCCACGCAGGTAACCTCGATACTGCCGCGCCAGTTGCCGGGCCCGTTGAACGCCACCCTGAGCACCGCGTGCGGCCCGTTCTTCGCCGGACAGCAGCACCAGTCGACTGTGCAGATCTGCCCCGGCACCGCGCAGGATATCCCGCTCACCGAGCAGCGCCGCGACATCGCTGGCCATGTCTGCCAGGCCGAGCGCCTGACCGCGCAACAACAAATGCGCGATACGCGGATGGGCCGGCAGTTCGGCCATGGCCTTACCGTGGCGGGTCAGCGTCTCGCCATCCAGTGCGCCCAAGCGCTCAAGCAAATCCTGAGCCTGCGCATAGGCCGCTGCCGGTGGTACGTCGAGCCACACCAATTGCCCGGGCAGAACGCCCCAGCGCCCGAGTTGCAAAGCCAGACCGGCGAGGTCCGCCGAAAGAATTTCCGCACTGGCGTAGGCCGCCAGTTGCTCGTGCTGATCCTGTGACCACAACCGATAACACACGCCAGGTTCCAGTCGCCCGGCCCGACCCGCACGCTGCGTGGCACTGGCCCGGGAGATGCGCTGGGTGTCGAGACGAGTCATGCCGCTGCCGGGGTCAAATCGCGGCACCCGCGCCAACCCGGCATCGATCACCACGCGCACGCCGTCGATGGTCAGGCTGGTCTCAGCGATGTTGGTCGCCAGCACCACTTTGCGTTTGCCCGCCGGCGCCGGATCAATCGCCGCGCGTTGCGCTGCCAGATCCAGTTCGCCGTGCAACGGGCAGAGCAACACCTTCGTACTCTCACCCAGCGCATCGGCCAGTTGTTGATGCACCCGACGGATTTCCGCCTGCCCCGGCAGGAAGACCAGCACGCTGCCGGTTTCGTCATTCAAGGCTTCAAGGATGGTCTGCACCAAGCGTGGCTCGATGAATTCACCGGGCTGGAACGGCCGGCCCCAGCGCATGGCCACCGGGTACATGCGACCTTCACTGCGCAGGATCGGCGCGTCATCCAGCAACCCGGCCAGGCGTTCGCCTTCCAGGGTCGCGGACATCAACAGGATTTTCAGCGGCTGATCGTCACGAAACAGTTCCCGGCCATTCAGGCTCAGGGCCAACGCCAGGTCCGCATCGAGACTGCGTTCGTGGAATTCATCAAAGATCAGCAGGCCCACGCCTTCCAGCGCCGGGTCGTCCTGCAAGCGCCGGGTGAGGATGCCTTCGGTGACCACTTCGATTCGGGTGTTGGGGCCGACTTTGCTGTCCAGACGAATGCGATAACCGACGGTTTCGCCGACCTTCTCGCCCAGCTCGCTGGCCAACCTTTCCGCTGCTGCCCGCGCAGCCAAACGGCGCGGCTCGAGCATCAGGATGGTCTGCCCGGCCAACCACGGCTCGTTGAGCAGGGCCAAAGGCACACGGGTGGTTTTACCGGCGCCGGGCGGTGCTTCGAGCACGGCTTCGTGGCGTGTAGCCAAGGCTTCACGCAGGGCGGGTAAAACTTCATCAATCGGCAAAGAAATCATGCTGGCTCCCAAACAGAGGGCCGAGTATAACGGCGAACTGCTCGGCGTTTGTCGCGGTCCTAATTCATATCGACGACGCTTCGTTTTCCAGAGACTCAGGAGATTTCATATGCGTGTTCCCTTTCGCTTGATTGGCGGTGTATTGGTCGCGACATTGCTGACCCAGGTGACCGCCTGCGGTTCGATTTTCTACCCTGACCGCCGTGGCCAGATTGACGGCAAGATCGACCCGGCCATCGCCGCACTCGATGCCATAGGCCTGTTGTTCTACATCGTTCCCGGTCTGATCGCGTTTGCCGTGGACTTCGCCACCGGCGCGATTTACTACGCACCGGGCGAGACCGCCCAGGTAGCTCCGGAAAAACTCAAGGAAGCCATCGGTGCCGACGGCAAGGTCGATAACCTCAAGTTGCAGACTATTCTCGAAACAGAGCTGGGTCGCAGCTTCCCGCTGGATGATCCACGCTTGATTCAACACAAGGGCAGCGCCCAGCAACTGGCGATGTTCGGCCTGCAACCCGCCGCGTAACGCGTGCACTTCAAGGAGCGAGCGCACTCATGATCTCCAGCTCCGAACACGCCCGCCTGCTGCGGCTGGCGACCCGTGCCTCGGTGGCGGTGGCGTGTACCCTGATTGTCGCCAAAGCCATCGCCTGGTGGTTGAGCGGTTCGGTGAGCATGCTCGCCGGGTTGACCGACTCGACACTCGACGGCTTCACCGCGTTGCTCAACTTGCTGGCGGTGCATTACGCCTTGCGCCCGGCCGACAACGATCATCGCTACGGGCATGGCAAGGCCGAGTCGCTGGCGGGGATGGCTCAGGCGCTATTCATTGGCGGCAGTGCGGTGCTGATTGCCTTGCAGGCAGTCGACCGGCTGAAGCATCCGGAACCGGTGGGGGCGCCGTGGATCAGCATCGGCGTCATTGTGTTTTCCCTCGCCCTGACCCTGGCCCTGCTGATGTTGCAGCATCGCGTCGTCAAGGCCACCGGCTCCAGCGCGGTGCGCGCCGATTCCCTGCATTACCGCTCGGACATGTTGCTCAACGGCAGCATTCTGGTGGCGCTGGTGCTGGCCGGCTTTGGCTGGCATCAGGTGGATCCCTGGTTCGGATTGGGGATCGCCGCCTACATCCTCTGGAGCGCGATTCAGATTGCCCGGGAAAGTTTTGCGGTGCTGATGGATGAAGAGCTGCCGCCCGATGTGAGCCAGCACATGCTCGAACTGGCCTGCAGCGTACCGGGCGTATTGGGGGCGCACGACCTGCGCACGCGGATTTCCGGTAACCAGTGGTTTGTGCAATTGCACTTGGAGTTACCGGGCGAGCTGACCCTGTCAGTCGCCCACGGCATCAGCGATCAAGCCGCCGATGCGATTCACGCCGCCTACCCACGAGCCGAAGTGCTGGTGCACGCCGACCCGCAGGAAGTGGTGCCGGCTGCCGGGGCTCAGTAACTCACCTGATAACCGCGACTGCTCAGGCAGTTGCCCTGGGCCTGGCGGTAGGCTTGCACCACCGACGGGTCCGGTTGATAGGTGGCGGTTCGCGGATCGAAGCCACTCTGCTGCACCGCATACTGATAGCAATCGTAACCGTCCTGGTTGACCTGCTGCGGCGACTGGCCGTTGGCCGGATAAGCCACCACGTCAAAGCTGTTGCTGACCGGTTGCGGCTGCGGTTGCACGGGCGGCTCGACCACCACGTAATCCTGAGTGTTCTCCTGGTAGGCGTAATACGAGCCTGCCGCCAGGAACAACAGCGCCCCGCCGATCCACACTTCACGGGCGTAATCGGGCAGGTAGCTGACACGGATTCCCCGTGGCGGCTGCACCACTACATAACGCGGGCCGAGCGGGCGATACCAGTAGCCACCGGAGTAGAAGTAATCCTGACCACGGTACGGCACGCGGTAGTCACGATCCGGGAAGCGATCGATCACGTGGCCGGGTCGGTACTGCGGGCCGGGGCCCCAGCCGTTTCCGTGCCCGTCCGGGCGACCGGACCAGCGACGGTCATCGGGACGCGGAGCGTTATTCTGCCAGTGCTGATTGTTATCGTTGCGCCGCGGCACATCCTGATAGTAGCCGCGCTGCGGTTGCTGGGTCTGACGCACGGTGTCCGGCCGCCCCTGGATCGGCAGGTCATTGGCCGGCAGCTGCGGCGGCGGAGGTGGCGGGCGAACCGGACTGTTGTAGTCGGGCGCCGGACGGTTCTGCCGCTGGCCGTCGTTCTGATTTTGGCCGTTGTGCTCGAACTGACGGCTGTTGTCGCCGCGAATGATGTTGTCGCTGTTCTGCGGACGTGGCTGATTATTGCCGCCACGCCCCTGATTGTTGCCCTGATGGCCGTCCGAGCCACGTTGTCCGCCGTCGGGGCCACGGTTTTGCGGCTCATCGGCCAGCGATTGCGCAGTGACACTTACACACAGCAAACCAACACCGGCCAAACGCCAGATGCGCGACTTCATGCTTTTCCTCACTGCGGGTTAGGGCCTGTACGTAAGACTGGGAAAGCACAGACCGGTTCTGCAACAGGTTATCAGTCACGAAACTTATTTATTGAGGGCAAGAGCCAAATTGCGGGCAAGAAAAAAGGGAGACCCGTCGGCCTCCCTTTGAAAACTTCGTCCGTGCTCGACGCTTTTGACGTCGGCTCACCTCACGCCGTCTTCTGGACAGTGTGTAGCTCGGGGGCCGACACATCCCCTGTGGGGGTGGCGACCGCAGCTGGCCTGATTGGGCGAGCCGCACTGGACTGTTTGTCCGAGCAGTGATTCTGGTGATAAGAATAGGCCCGCAGCGCTGGCAGAGGATTGCGAAGATTGCTCAAATAAACATAACTTGCGCAATTTTTTACCCTGGATAGATAATCTGCCGCAATTGTTATGACAAAGGCCTGATTGATGAGCAAACTCGACCGATACGACCTGAGCATTTTGGCGGAATTGCAGCGCGACGCGCGCATCTCCAACCAGGAGCTGGCCGAACGCATCGGCCTGTCACCCTCGCCCTGCTCGCGGCGGGTCAAGCAACTGGAAGACGATGGCTACATCACCCGTCAGGTCGCCCTGCTGGACCGCAAGATGCTCGGCCTGAGCCTGACGGCTTATGTGCTGATCGGCATGGACCGCCATACGCCGGAGCGTTTCGAGAACTTCGAAGCGGCCATTCGCACGTTGCCCCAGGTGCTGGAATGCAGCCTGGTGACAGGAATGGATGCGGATTATCAGCTCAAGGTGGTGGTGCCGGACATGGACCATTATCAGAAACTGCTGCTGGGGCATCTGACGCGGATTGAAGGGGTGACCAGTGTGCGGTCGAGTTTTGTGTTGAACCAGGTGCTTAACAGCACTGAGTTGCCGTTGACGCATCTGCGTGGTTAAGGACGCCTTCGCGAGCAAGCCCGCACCCACAGGTTTTGCTCTGGACAAAATATTCCGATGAACACAAAACCTTGTGGGAGCGGGCTTGCTCGCGAAGAGGCCGGCACAGGCGACGAATGACTGCGGCACAGAGACGCAGGTCAATGCCCCGCCAATCTCCCTTGGCGTATACTCGCCCCGCCCTTTTTAGCCCCGCCCGCGCTGGAGATGTTCGATGGATCCTGCAGTATTCGAAGAGTGGATGATGACCGGACTGGTCAGCATCCTGATCATTTTCATGGGTTTCATCGTCTGGGATCTGGCGAAGAAGTCCAAGGCCGGACGCTTCGGCTCGTTCATCCTGTTCTTCGTGCTCGGTCTGGGTGTCGGCGCGTTCGTGATCAAAAGTGTGGTCATCGGCATGATCGAATCCGGCACGTTATAAACGCGCAGGCACTTCCTTCCACTGGCCCTGATCGAGCCCTTCGATCGTCCAGTCGCCGATTCTGACCCGCACCAGACGCAACGTCGGCAAGCCCACCGCCGCCGTCATGCGCCGTACCTGACGGTTTCGACCTTCGCGAATCACCAATTCCAGCCAACTGGTCGGCACGCTTTTGCGAAAGCGCACCGGCGGGTCGCGCGGCCACAGTTCAGGCTCTTCTAACTGGCGCGCTTCGGCCGGCAAGGTCATGCCGTCGTTCAGCTCGACGCCCTCGCGCAAGCGCTGCAACTGCTCGTCGCTCGGCTCGCCTTCCACCTGCACCCAATACGTCTTAGCCAGTTTGTGTTTCGGGTCGGCGATCCGCGCCTGAAGCTGGCCATCGTTAGTCAGCAGCAGCAAGCCTTCACTGTCGCGGTCCAGCCGCCCTGCCGGGTAAATCCCGGGCATCTCGATGAAATCCTTGAGCGTCGCCCGCCCTTCGCCGTCGCTGAATTGCGTCAGCACATCGAACGGTTTGTTGAACAGGATCAGCTTCGGCTCGGCGGGCGGCGCTTTGGCAACGCGGCGAGGGGCTGAAGGAGCTGGCTTCGCGCCTGGACGACGGGAAGGAGGACGCGGTGGACGGGACATGGGGAAAACAACATCTAACGGTCAGGGCTGCTAATGCTAGTGCCCCGACCGCCAAATGACCACGACAAACCGTTAGCGGAACGGCGGCTCGTCGAAGCTGCGCAGTTTGCGCGAGTGCAGCGAGTTGAGTTCGGTGCGCAACAGATCCACCGCCTCGATGCCGATCTTCAAGTGCTGGCTGACCGCGCGTTCATAGAAGGCGTTGGCCGAACCCGGCAGCTTGATTTCGCTGTGCAGGGGTTTGTCCGACACGCAGAGCAACGTGCCGTAGGGCACCCGCAAGCGATAACCCTGGGCGGCGATGGTGCCGCTTTCCATGTCCACCGCCACGGCGCGGGACAGGTTGATCAGCGGACGTTCCTGCGCCCAGCGCAACTCCCAGTTACGGTCGTCGTAGGTCAGCACAGTGCCGGTACGCAGGCGTTTCTTCAGCTCGTCGCCCTTCTCGCCGGTGATGTTGGCCGCCGCTTGCTGCAAGGCCATCTGCACTTCGGCCAGGGCCGGAATAGGGATATTCGGCGGCACGACCCGGTCGAGAATCCCGTCACGACGCATGTAAGCGTGAGCCAGAACGTAGTCGCCGATGGTCTGGGACTGACGCAAGCCACCGCAGTGGCCGATCATCAGCCAGCAATGTGGACGCAGCACTGCCAGGTGGTCGGTAATGTTCTTGGCGTTAGACGGGCCAACGCCGATATTCACCAGGGTCACGCCGTGGCCATCGCTGGCGATCAAGTGATAGGCCGGCATCTGGTAACGATGCCACACCACGCCAGCGGCAATCGCCGAGGCTTCGCCGTGATCCATGCTCTTTTCGATGATCACGTTGCCCGGCAAGACCATGCGCACGAAACGCGGATCACTGCGCAGTTGTTCCAGGCCATGAACGATGAACTGGTCGACGTAACGGTGGTAGTTGGTCAGCAGGATCCACGGCTGCACATGACGCCAGTCGCTGCCGGTGTAATGCACCAGTCGACGCAGGGAGAAATCCACGCGCGCGGCATCGAACAGGGCCAGGGGCAGCGGATCGGTGTTTTCCCAATCGTACAGACCGTCGGCAATGCCATCGGTGGCAGCGGACAGATCGGTACTCGGGAACACCCGCGCCAGCACGGCGGCAGTAACGCCGGAGCCGGCCAGCTCATCGCCCTGCTCGACCACGTACGGGTAAGGAATGTTCTGTTGGCTGATGCCGACTTCGACCGTCACGGTGAAGTCATGCATCAACGGCACCAGCTGTTCCAGCAAATACTTACGGAACGCTGCGGGATGGGTGACGGTGACGCTGTAGGTCCCTGGCAGCTGAACCTTGGCGTAGGCGCGGGTGGTCTGTGGGACTTCGCCCTGGCAATGGTAGGTCAGACGCAGTTCGGGATAACGAAACATCGCACGCTGCTCGGCGTCCGGTTCCACGCGATCTTTGAGGTAACGCTTGAGCGCCTGGTTCAGCGCGGTGGTTGCACGATTGTGCAAGAGCGCAAGCCGATCCACGGCTTGCTCGGCGGTTTGAACGACAATAAACGCTTCGGTCACGATCAGCTTCCTGTGTTCTGACTTGCAGACCTTCATCTTGCCTGTATCGTCGCTTCACGGGAACAGTGGTGTGCTGATACTCCAATGCTGTGATCACTAAAAATCCAATGTGGGGCTTGCTCGCGAGTGCGGCGTGTTAGTCACATCAATGTCGGATGTGCCGCCGTCTTCGCGAGTAAGCCCGCTCCCACAGGGGTGTGGTGTCGTTTATATAAGCGGCGTCGACCGCGCCACAATCGCCTCAACATCCAGTCCGCGAGGCAGCGCGCCATACACCCGCCCTGCTGAACCCAGGCGGCTGGCAATGAAGGCATCACTGACTGCGGCATTGCCGGCTTCCAGCAACAGCTTGGCTTGAAGACCCAAAGCGATGTCTTCGGTGAGCTGCCGGGCGCGGTATTGAATGTCGCCGGTGTCCTTGAACGCCGTCTGCAACTGGCTGATATGCGCGGCCAGGCGTTTATCGCCATGGCCATCACCCAACTCACTGAACAACACATCGAGCACACCCGGCTCCTTGGACAGGGCTCGCAGCACATCCAGGCATTGCACGTTGCCGGACCCTTCCCAAGTCGAGTTCACCGGCGCCTCACGGTACAGGCGCGGCAGGATGCTTTCTTCGACATACCCCGCGCCGCCCATGCATTCGGCGGCTTCGTTGATCATTCCCGGCGCGCGCTTGCAGATCCAGTACTTGCCCACCGCCGTCACCAGTCGTGCGAATTTGGCCTCATGATCGTCATCCAGATGATCCAGCGCCCGGCCCATGCGCAAGCTCAAGGCCAGGGCGGCTTCGCTTTCCAGGGCCAGGTCGGCCAGCACGTTCTGCATCAAGGGTTGTTCACTGAGCAGCTTGCCGCCGACCATCCGGTGGGCACAGTGATGGCTGGCCTGGGTCAGGGCCTGGCGCATCAGCGAGCTGGAACCGACCATACAATCGAAGCGGGTCATGGCGACCATTTCGATGATAGTCGGAACGCCACGGCCTTCTTCGCCGACCATCCAGGCCAGGGCGCCACGGAACTCCACTTCGCTGGACGCGTTGGAGCAATTGCCGAGTTTGTTCTTCAGCCGCTGTATGTAGAACTGATTACGCGTGTCATCCGGGCGATGGCGCGGCAGCAGGAAACAGGTCAAACCCTTGTCAGTCTGGGCCAGGGTCAAGAAGGCATCGCACATCGGCGCCGAACAGAACCATTTGTGGCCCACCAGTTCGTAGGCCTGACCCGGGCCGCTGGCACCGACCGGAAAAGCCTTGGTGGTGTTGGCCCGCACGTCGGTGCCGCCCTGTTTTTCGGTCATGGCCATGCCGATGGTGACGCCGGCCTTATGCGCCATGCCAACGTTGCGCGGGTCGTATTCGGTCGAGAGGATTTTTGGCAGCCACTGCTCGGCCAGATCAGGTTGCAGACGCATGGCCGGGACGCTGGCGAAAGTCATGGTCAGCGGGCAACCACTGCCGGCTTCGGCCTGGCTGTGCAAGTACGTCATCGAGGCGCGGGCGACGTGGGCGCCGGACTGCGGATGAGCCCAGGGCAACGAGGTCAAGCCGTGCTCGACCGCTGTGCGCATCAGCTCGTGATAGGCCGGGTGAAATTCCACCAGGTCGATACGATGGCCATACCGGTCATGGCTGCTGAAAACCGGTTTGTTTTGATTGGCCAGGAACCCCGCTTCCATCAGCGGCCCGCCGGCCAGTGCGCCGTAGGCGTCGATCCGCGATTCGGCCCAACCGGCACCGAAACGCCGTGACCATTCCTGCAATGGCAAATCAATTCGATACAGGTTGGTGCCGTCCAGCGACGGCGGCTGGTTGGTGACTTCGTGGGTTTCGGCGAACTGATGCAGGTTCATGACGGGGGCTCCTTTGGTCAGCCAAGGGACTTCAGTTAAGCACCGCCCCTTGACCGAACAAAGTGTCATATCTGCCTAACTGTCGGCGCTTTCACCCTGCCTCGGGCAAAGCACCCGCCGATAGAGCGCGGCCTGCAAGTCTTCGAATTTCACCGGTTTGCTCAGGTAATCGATCAGCGTGCCGGTCGGGCAGCGTTCGCGATCAACACTCAGGGCAAGCATAAATACCGGCAATTGGGCACAACCCGGCAACGCGCGAATCTGGCAGCAGACGGACACACCGTCCACAGGCGGTAGCTCGCAATCGAGCAACACTGCATCGAAGGATTCGCGCTGCAAGTGATCCAGTGCAGCAGGCCCGCTGTCGGCAGTGCGTACCCGGAACCCGAGCTTGAGCAACATGCCGCGCATCACCAATTGATTGATGCTGTTGTCATCCACCAGCAACACCCTGCAGTCCTGAGGCAGGCGCAAGCGCGGAAATTCCCGGGTCATCTTCGGCACTGACGGCCGTTCCACCACCGGCAACTCGAACTCGACATCCAGCTGGAAACGACTGCCGCGCCCAGGCTCCGAACGGTGAGTCAGGCGCCCGCCCATTAATTCGATCAGTTGCCGACAAATCGCCAGACCAACGCCCAGACCGCCGTATTCACGGGTCATCGAGCCGTCGAGCTGGAAGAACCGTTGATACATGGTCGCCTCCCCCAGATCGGTGAAACCGATGCCTGTGTCGATTACCGCAAACGACAGCGCCATCCGGCCGGGCTCTGCGGGTTTACCCGTCACCCGCAGCGCCAACCCACCGATTCGGGTGAACTTGATTGCGTTATCCAACAGGCATTCCAGGCATTGCGCCAACTTGGCGCTGTCGCCAATCAAGCGATCCGGCAGCCCCTGTGATACCTCGACCTTGAAGTCCAGCGACTTGCTCAACGCATTGCCTTCGAACTGCACGCGCAAGGCATCGACGACACCACGCAAACTGAACGTGGCCGCAGAGGCCGTGAGCTTGCCCGCCTGCAATTCGGTCAGCGTGAGGATGCCGTTGACCATGCGCATCATGTCCCGTGCCGACCCTGCGGCCGTTTGTTGATATTGCTCCAACTCAGGGTCCATCTCGACGGTCTGCATCAGTTCCAACGAACCGATCACACCGTTCATGGGGGTGCGCAGTTCATGGGTCAGGGTGGCGAGGAATTCATCCTTGAGTTTGTTGCTGTGCGCCAGTTGCTGGTTGAGCACTTCAAGTTTCTGACCGGCATCGAACAAGGTCTGCGCCTGCTGCTCCCGCATGGCGTTGATGCGGTCGGCCAAGGCCAGGGACAGCAGCGCCACTTCGATTGCCGAGCCAATCTGGCTGGAATACATGGTCAGGAACACGTTCGGCAGATAACCCAGCACCATCATCGTGTTGACAATGCCGCCAAGCAAAAACGCCGACCAGGCAATGATGAAATACCGTGCCACCCGCAAACCGCGCAGCCAGGCGAAAATCCCTGCGGCAAAAATCACCACGGTGAATGTCAGCGCCAGGGCCGTCGCCAGGCGTAGCGCCAGGCCGTAACTGGTCATCAGCGACAACCCGACAACCACCGCACTGAACGCAATCAGCGCCAGCAGCAAGCGGTCGAGCCAGCGACTGTGGGTGGCGGTCTGCAAGAAACTGCGGGCGAACTGACTGCCGAACAGCCCGGCGCAACCGATGAAAAATGGCGTCGCAGCGTTGGCCCACCACGGGTTATTCGGCCAGAAATACTCTACCGCCGCGCCGTTGACCGACAGCTGATACAAGCCGAACGAGGCGATGTAGAAGATGTAGTAGAGGTAGCTGGTGTCACGCACGCTGAGATAGATGAACAGGTTGTAGACCAGCATTCCCAGCAATACGCCGTAGATCAGCCCCAGTACATAAAGTCGAACCGGTTGTTCTTCGAGGTAAGCGGTGCTCGACCACAACGTGACGGGGGCCTGGATCGACCCTTCGCTTTCCAGCCGCAGGTACACGGTTTGCGCTTGATCAGGGGTGAAATTCAGATCGAACAGGTAGTTGTTCTGACGGATTTCGCGACTGTCGAACGGCAAGGCGTCGCCGGTTTGCCGGGCCAACTGATAGCCGCCGGCAGCATCAGGCAAGTAGAGGTCAAGGTGATCGAGGGGCGGATACGCCAGCTCCAGCAACCAGGTGCGTTGCGCCGCAGGATTGGTCGGGCGGTAATGCAGGTCGATTTTCAGCCAGAACGCCGAGCGCGAATAACCGGCGTTGAGGGTGGCTTTATCGTGAGTTTTGAATTTCCCGGCAGCCGCTTGCGCCAAGACATCGGCGATGGTCGCGTGACCACCCGCGTCTTCGAACACTTGCAGGGTTCGGCCCAGGGGAAGGCTTTTAGTGAATTCATCGAATTCGACCGCGCTCGCCAGGAGGGGCAAGCACAACAGCAACATTAGCAAATAGCGCATTTAAGCCCCAGCGTGGCCTGTCCGGTTCTGTCAGGAAGCCCCCCATTCCTTTTGAGTAGACGTAAAACCGGTATTACCTGTTATTGGTTTGGATCCACTCTAGCATAGCCGTTGATGGCCATTGAACACCATTGAAATTTTTCCTACAAAGGCTCTAGAACGGGCGTTCCAGAGCCGCCCATCGGGCCACAGTTGTAGGTTCGGTCAGATTGTGACAATGGCAGTGCGGCCAATGACCGTTTGTGGCGAGGGCGCTTGCTCCCTCGCCACAATGTATCGGCCGAACTGGATGTCGCTACACCCGAAAAAAGATGTTTGGTGGTAAGCTCGCGCACCATGAATATCTACAGCTCTCGCCCCGTTGTCCTCTGTCTCTCCGGCCACGACCCAAGTGGTGGCGCCGGCTTGCAGGCAGATATCGAAGCCCTGCTCGCTCAGGGTTGTCATGCGGCTCCGACCGTCACCGCCCTGACCGTGCAAGACACGGTCAACGTCACTGACTTCCGCGTCCTCGACCGTGAATGGGTGTTGGCCCAGGCCAATGCCGTGCTCAACGATTCGACGGTCGCCGCGGTCAAGTTGGGCATGCTCGGTTCTCTGGAAATGGTCGACACCGTCGTCGAACTGCTTTCGGCGCATCCGCACTTGCCAGTGGTCTGCGACCCGGTGCTGCGCGCCGGTGGCGGCGGACGATTGGGCAAGGACGAAGTCGGCTACGCCATGCGCGAACGCCTGCTACCCCTGGCCATCATTGCCACCCCTAACCTTCCCGAAGCCCGCATCCTCGCTGAACTGCCCGAAGGCACCGCGGACGAATGCGCTGAAAAGCTCCTGCCGTTCGTCAAACACCTGCTGATCACCGGCGGCCATGGCGATGAAGACGAAATCCACAATCGCCTGTACAGCCGCGACGGTCGCCGCGAAACCTACACCTGCCAGCGTTTGCCTGGCAGCTACCACGGTTCGGGTTGCACGCTGGCCAGCGCTCTCGCCGGTCGTCTGGCACAGGGTGAAAACCTCGCCAGCGCCGTGCAGACCGCGCTTAACTACACGTGGCGCACCCTGCGTGATGCGGAACAACTGGGCAAAGGCCAGTTCGTACCACGCCGCCTGCCGCTGGATTTCTGTTCGTAAGCCAAGAGGCCTGCTCGATGAAACTACGTGGCCTGTATGCCATTACCGACAGCCAGTTACTGGCCGGTAAATTTCTGTCGTACGTGGAGGCGGCGCTGGAAGGCGGCGTCATCCTGTTGCAATACCGCGACAAGAGCAGCGACGAGGCCCGCCGCCTGCGCGAGGCCGAAGCCCTGCGCGATCTGTGCGAACGCTACAAGACCCAGCTGATCATCAATGACGACGCCGAGCTGGCCGCACGCCTGAACGTTGGCGTGCACCTGGGCCAGACCGATGGCCCGCTGACTCCGGCCCGCGCGTTGCTCGGTCGCCAGGCAATCATCGGTTCGACCTGCCACGCGCAACTCGAACTCGCCGAGCAGGCCGCCAAAGAAGGCGCCAGTTACGTCGCCTTCGGTCGCTTCTTCAATTCGAACACCAAACCCGGCGCACCGACCTGCAGCCTCGAACTGCTCGACCAGGCCCGCAGCAAATTGCACCTGCCGATCTGCGCGATCGGTGGCATCACCCTGGATAACGCCGCCCCGCTGGTGGCACACGGGGTCGATTTGCTGGCGGTTGTGCATGGTCTGTTTGGCGCCGAGAGCACCGCTGAAGTGACGCGCCGCGCCCGCGCATTCAATGAATTACTTAAAGTCTGATTTGAGAGTCCGATCATGTCTCGTTCCGAAACGCTGTTTGCCAATGCCCAGAAACATATTCCCGGTGGCGTGAACTCGCCTGTTCGCGCGTTCAAAAGTGTCGGCGGCACGCCGCTGTTCTTCAAGCATGCGGAAGGCGCCTACGTCACCGACGAAGACGACAAGCGTTATGTGGATTACGTCGGTTCCTGGGGCCCGATGATTCTCGGCCACAGCCATCCGGATGTGCTGGACGCGGTGCGCAAGCAGCTGGAGCACGGCCTGTCATACGGCGCTCCGACCGAGATGGAAACGCAGATGGCCGATCTGGTCTGCTCGATCGTGCCGTCGATGGAAATGGTGCGCATGGTCAGCTCCGGGACTGAAGCAACCATGAGCGCTATCCGTCTGGCTCGCGGTTTCACCGGCCGTGACAGCATCATCAAGTTCGAAGGTTGCTATCACGGTCACTCCGACAGCCTGCTGGTCAAGGCCGGTTCCGGCGCCCTGACCCAAGGCGTGCCAAGTTCGGCCGGTGTGCCGGCGGCGTTTGCCAAACACACCCTGACCCTGCCGTTCAACGACATCGACGCCGTGGAAACCATGCTCGCCGAAGTCGGCCAGGACGTGGCCTGCATCATCGTCGAGCCAGTGGCTGGCAACATGAACTGCGTGCCGCCGGCGCCAGGTTTCCTCGAAGGCCTGCGGACCCTGTGCGACAAGCACGGCGTGGTGCTGATTTTCGACGAAGTGATGACCGGCTTCCGTGTCGCCCTCGGCGGCGCACAAGCCCATTACGGCGTAACGCCGGACCTGACTACCTTCGGCAAGATCATTGGTGGCGGCATGCCGGTTGGCTGCTTCGGCGGCAAACGCGAAATCATGTCGCACATCGCGCCGCTGGGCCCGGTCTACCAGGCTGGCACCTTGTCGGGTAACCCGCTGGCCATGGCCGCGGGCCTGACTACTTTGCGCCTGATCAGCCGTCCAGGTTTCCACGCTGAACTGACCGACTACACCAGCCGCCTGCTCGATGGCCTGCAACAGCGCGCCGATGCCGCGGGCATTCCGTTCGTGACCACCCAGGCTGGCGGTATGTTCGGCCTGTACTTCAGCGGTGCCGACGACATCGTGACCTTCGATGACGTGATGGCCAGCGACGCCAAGCTGTTCGGTCGCTTTTTCCACTTGATGCTCGAAGGCGGCGTGTACCTGGCGCCGAGCGCATTCGAAGCCGGCTTCACCTCGATCGCCCACGGCGAAGCGGAGTTGAAACTGACGCTGGATGCCGCCGAGCGCGCTTTTGCCGCATTGAAATAACGCTGTGCCGCTGACGTTGGCGATTGCCAGCGTCAGCTTTCACCTACATTCCCGCCCTTTTTCCTACTCATCTGCTAATAATGCCCCGCAAAGTGGGCGATATATTTCCCGCGCAGCAGAAAAACGAGTAAAGACTTTGTAAGGTTGGCCCTGCTTATTTCATAATGCGCGCTTATTGGATCCCCTCGATGGGTCCGCGCGCCCTTCAGAGGTAAGTCGATTCCCATGAACCGCACCGGCCGCGCCCTTGCACTGGGCTGCCTGTTGCTCCTTCAGCCCCTGCTCGCGCTCGCACAAGCAGGCGGCAACTCGTTGTTAATCCCAGCGATGGGTCGCTGCACCCTCAATACCCAGCCGCAAGACCTGGCACAGGCTCTCGCCGCCTGCCAGAAAGCGTCGGATGAAGGGGATGCGCAAGCGCAATACGAGTTGGGTGAGTTCTACTACGACGGCAAAAACGCGCCGCGCGACCTCAATAAAGCCTTGGATTACTTCGAAAAAGCCTCGCTGCAAGGCCACGCCCAGGCGCAATTCAAACTCGGCACCATGTTTTTCCACGGCGAAGGCGTACAGGCCAATAACGTCCAGGCGTATATCGTGCTGAAAATGGCTGCGGTCAACGGCGCTGAAGAGGCATTGGATACGGCCGATGAAGTGGCCGAGAAAATGCCTCGCGAAGAACTTGAGGTGGCGACTCAGGTGCTGGGGCAAATCTTCCGTAAATACTTGATGGAACTGCAGAGCGCCGATGGGCGTACGCCGTTTTCGCCACTGCCTTAATTCTGCATCGACCTTTCTGGCCCCTTCGCGAGCAAGCCCGCTCCCACAGTTGATCTGCGTCGTCACAAATCAACTGTGGGAGCGGGCTTGCTCGTGAATGGACGCGACGCGGTCTTGAGACCTATTTCTCAGGCATCGGCATCGGAAACGGCATGACATTGCCGACCGCGCCGCGGGCTTCGCTGATTTTCGGTGTGCCGAGACGCTCGACTTCGTCGATGCGTACAATCGAATGCATGGGCACGAAACTGCGCACAACACCTTCGAATTGAGCCTTGAGTTTCTCTTCGCTCGGATCGACGACCACTTGTGTGCGCTCGCCAAAGACGAACTCTTCTACTTCCAGGAAGCCCCACAGATCACTTTGATAGATCTGCTTGGCGTACATTTCGTACACCTGGCCCTGGTTGAGGAAAATCACCTTGTAGATTGGAGCTTCACGTTTGGTCATGGTGGGCGAGCAACACATCGGGGGATAAAAATGAGGGCGCGAACTATAGCATAGCCGCCGGACGCACAACGGTAGGAACCTCGGGACATGTTCCCTATAATGCGCGGTTCTTTGAATCACGTGATGACTCTGTCCATGGCCAAGAAGCTTTACATCGAAACCCACGGTTGCCAAATGAACGAGTACGACAGCTCGCGCATGGTTGATCTGCTGGGTGAACACCAGGCCCTGGAAGTCACCGCTCGCGCTGAAGATGCCGACGTGATCCTGCTCAACACCTGCTCGATCCGCGAACGCGCCCAAGACCGGGTGTACTCCCAGCTCGGCCGCTGGCGCGAACTGAAACTCGCCAACCCGGACATGGTGATCGCCGTCGGCGGTTGCGTCGCCAGCCAGGAAGGCGCCGCCATCCGCGATCGCGCGCCTTATGTTGACGTCGTGTTCGGTCCGCAGACCCTGCACCGCCTGCCGGAAATGATCGACGCCGCGCGCGCCACCAAGCTGCCGCAAGTCGACGTCTCGTTTCCGGAAATCGAAAAATTCGACCATCTGCCCGAGCCGCGCATCGACGGGCCGAGCGCTTACGTGTCGGTCATGGAGGGCTGCAGCAAGTACTGCACTTTCTGCGTGGTGCCGTACACCCGCGGTGAAGAAGTCAGCCGGCCGTTCGACGACGTGATTGCCGAGATCATCCACCTGGCCGAAAACGGCGTGCGTGAAGTGACGTTGCTGGGTCAGAACGTCAACGGCTATCGCGGGACCACTCACGACGGACGCCTGGCGGATCTCGCCGAGCTGATCCGGGTGGTGGCTGCAGTCGATGGCATCGACCGGATTCGCTACACCACTTCACACCCGCTGGAATTTTCCGACAGTCTGATCCAGGCCCACGCCGACGTACCGGAGCTGGTGAAACACCTGCACTTGCCGGTGCAGTCGGGTTCGGACCGGATCCTGGCGGCCATGAAGCGCAACCACACGGCGCTGGAATACAAATCCAAACTGCGCAAATTGCGGGCCGCCGTGCCGGGGATTTGCATCAGCTCGGACTTCATCGTCGGCTTCCCGGGCGAGACCGAGAAAGATTTCGAACAGACCATGAAGCTGATCGAAGACGTCGGTTTCGACTTCTCCTACTCGTTCGTCTACAGCCAGCGCCCGGGCACACCGGCGGCCGATCTGGCCGACGAAACGCCGGAAGCGCTGAAAAAAGAACGCCTGAACGCGCTGCAACATCGTTTGAACCAGCAAGGTTTCGAGATCAGCCGACAAATGGTCGGTTCGATCCAGCGGATCCTGGTGACCGATTATTCGAAAAAAGACCCTGGCGAACTGCAAGGCCGGACCGAGAATAACCGTATCGTGAACTTCCGCTGCGACAATCCAACCTTGATCGGCCAGTTCGCTGACGTGCACATCGACGCTGCGCAGCCGCACTCGCTGCGGGGTTCGTTGATCCAGTAACTGTCGCAGGTCAATGTGAGAGCGGGCTTGCTCGCGAAGGCGGGGTGTCAGTTACATTATGTCGACTGACACTCCTCATTCGCGAGCAAGCCCGCTCCCACAGAGACCGCGCCAGGCACGGGAATCAGATTGGTCTGTATAAGAGCTTTCGCACCCAGGCCACTGGCGTTATCCTTGATTTCATCTTAATTGCCCCAGGGCGGCTAAATACGACCTTGAACGCACCTATAGAACCACATCGTTTCATCCTCGAGCCCTTTGAAGCTCGCCGCTTCGCCAATCTGTGCGGGCAATTCGACGAGCATCTGCGCTTGATCGAACAGCGCCTGACCATCGAGATCCGCAACCGCGGAAACCAGTTCGAACTGATCGGCGAGCCCAAGCACACCACCTCCGCGGAAAACCTCCTGCGCCGCCTGTACCGGGAAACCAAGGGTACCGAGCTGTCGCCGGACATGGTTCACCTGTTCCTGCAGGAATCGGCCGTCGAAGAGCTGGACAACGCCTCCCCCGCCGAACCGTCCGTCGCCCTGCGCACCAAAAAAGGAATGATTCGCCCTCGCGGCTTGAATCAGCTGCGCTACGTGAAGGAAATCCTCGGCAACGACATCAATTTCGGCATTGGCCCGGCCGGTACCGGCAAGACCTATCTGGCCGTTGCCTGCGCGGTAGACGCGTTGGAACGCGAGCAGATTCGCCGCATCCTGCTGGTTCGTCCGGCGGTGGAAGCGGGCGAAAAACTCGGTTTCCTGCCCGGTGACCTGTCGCAGAAGATCGACCCGTACCTGCGTCCGCTCTATGACGCGCTCTACGAAATGCTCGGCTTCGAACACGTGGCTAAGCTGATCGAGCGCCAGGTCATTGAAGTTGCGCCACTGGCCTACATGCGTGGTCGTACGCTCAATAACAGTTTCATCATCCTCGACGAAAGCCAGAACACCACCGTCGAGCAAATGAAAATGTTCCTGACCCGCATCGGCTTCGGTTCCACAGCGGTCATTACCGGTGACATCACCCAGGTCGACCTGCCGAAAGGCACCAAGTCCGGGCTGCACCATGTGATCGAAGTGCTCAAGGACGTGCCGGGCATCAGCTTCACCCATTTCATGCCCAAAGACGTCGTGCGCCATCCGCTGGTGCAGCGCATCGTCGAAGCCTACGAGCGCTTCGAAAATCGCGTTGCCGAAGAGCCGGCGAAGCTCTCATCCAGGGACACTCGCCACGATGCTTGAGCTTGATCTGCAACTGGCTACCGAAGCGCCCGCCCCCAGCGAAACCGAGTTCCGCCAATGGTGCGAACTCGCCCTGCGCCAGCGCACCGCCGACTCTGAAATGACCATTCGCCTGGTCGACGAAGAAGAAGCCCGCGAGCTGAACCACACCTGGCGGCAAAAAGATTACGCCACTAACGTCCTGTCGTTTCCTGCCGATGTGCCTGACGAGTTTCTTGACATCCCGCTGCTGGGCGATCTGGTGATCTGCGTAGCGGTGGTCGAGCGCGAAGCCGCGGAACAAGGCAAGGAGCTGAAGGCGCACTGGGCGCATCTGGTCATTCACGGCTGCTTGCATCTGCTTGGTTACGACCATATAGATGACGAAGAAGCTGAAGAAATGGAAGCACTGGAACGAACGTTGCTTGCAGAGTTGGGCTTTCCCGACCCGTATGCGGACGATGAAACAGACACATCCCCTATCGTTACAACAAAGGATTCAGAGTAATCGCTATGAGCGAAGATCGATCGAGCAACGGGCAAAAGTCCTGGTTGGGTAAGCTCACCCAGGCTTTTGCCCACGAGCCGAAGAACCGCCAGGAGCTGCTGGAGCTGCTGCGCGACGCACACCAAAACAAGCTGCTGGACAGCGAAGCGCTGGCCATCGTCGAAGGCGCCATCCAGGTCGCTGACCTGCAAGTACGGGACATCATGGTCCCGCGCTCGCAGATGATCAGCATCAAGGCGACCCAGACTCCCCGCGAGTTTCTGCCCGCCGTGGTCGATTCGGCCCACTCCCGCTACCCGGTGATCGGCGAAAGCCACGATGACGTGATGGGCGTATTGCTGGCCAAGGACTTACTGCCGTTGATCCTCAGGGAGAACGGCGACAGCTTCAACATCAAGGACCTGCTGCGTCCGGCCACCTTCGTGCCCGAGTCCAAGCGCCTGAATGTGCTGCTGCGCGAGTTCCGCGCCAACCACAACCACATGGCCATCGTCATCGACGAATACGGCGGCGTGGCCGGTCTGGTAACCATCGAAGACGTGCTGGAGCAAATCGTCGGCGACATCGAAGATGAGCACGACGTCGAAGAAGACAGCTACATCAAGCCGCTGCCCAGCGGTGATTTCCTGGTCAAGGCCCTGACGCCGATCGAGAACTTCAATGAGTTCTTCGACAGCGAATTCTCCAACGATGAATTCGACACCGTCGGCGGTTTGGTGATGAGCGCGTTCGGGCACTTGCCAAAACGTAACGAAATCACTGAAATCGGCCCCTATCGCTTTCGCATCCTGAATGCCGACAGCCGTCGGATTCACTTGCTGCGCCTGACCCCAATTGCCCGGTAAATCTAAGGACTGAAATGCTCCGTCTGACCCGCCCCGGCTGGCCCGGTAACCTGCTGGCCGTGGCGGCCGGTGCAATCACCACCCTGGCCCTGGCGCCGTTCGACATCTGGCCGTTGGCATTGCTGGCGGTCGGTTTCTTCTATGCCGGATTGCGCGAACTGAATCCCCGTCAGGCCCTGGGCCGTGGCTGGTGTTTCGGTTTCGGCCTGTTTGGCGCCGGTACCAGCTGGATCTACTACAGCATTCATAACTTTGGCGGCGCTTCCGTGCTGCTGGCCGGTTTTTTGATGCTGCTGTTCACCGCGGCGATTGCCTGGTTCTTTGCCCTGCCCGCCTGGATCTGGGCGCGTTGGCTACGTCGCAACGAGGCACCACTGGCTGACGCCCTGGCTTTCGCGGCGTTGTGGGTCGGCCAGGAAGCCTTTCGCGGCTGGTTTCTCACCGGTTTTCCGTGGCTCTACTCCGGTTACAGCCAACTCGATGGTCCGCTGGCCGGGCTCGCACCAGTCGGCGGAATGTGGCTGATTTCCTTCACCCTGGCCCTCACGGCCGCGCTGCTCTACAACGCGGTGCGCCTGGTGAAAACCGGTCGTAAAGGCTTCATCGCCGCTGGGGTGTTACTGCTGGTCGGCCCTTGGGTGGCCGGCATGGCGCTCAAGGAACACGCCTGGACCAGCCCGGCAGGTGCGCCACTGAGTGTCGCGGCGATTCAGGGCAATATCGAACAGAGCATGAAGTGGGACCCGGCGCAGCTCAACGCACAGCTGGCGCTGTACCGAGACATGAGTTTCAGTTCCAAGCGTGTCGACCTGCTGATCTGGCCGGAAACCGCAGTCCCGGTGCTCAAGGAGTCTGCCGAGGGCTACCTGAACATGATGGGGAAATTCGCTGCAGAGCGTAATTCAGCGCTGATTACCGGCGTGCCGATCCGCCAGGAAGTGCATCGCGAGAAGCGTTTTTTCAATGGCATCACCGTGGTTGGTGAAGGCGATGGCACCTATCTCAAGCAGAAACTGGTGCCGTTTGGCGAGTACGTTCCGTTGCAGGACGTATTGCGCGGGCTGATCGCTTTCTTCGACCTGCCGATGTCGGACTTTGCCCGCGGGCCCTCCGACCAGGCGATGCTGCAGGCCAAGGGTTATCAGATTGCACCGTACATCTGCTACGAAGTGGTGTACCCGGAATTCGCCGCGAGCCTCGCGGCACGCAGCGATTTGCTGCTGACCATCAGCAACGACACCTGGTTCGGCACCTCCATCGGCCCCCTGCAACATTTGCAGATGGCGCAGATGCGCGCCTTAGAGGCTGGTCGCTGGATGATCCGTGCTACCAACAACGGCGTGACCGGACTGATCAACCCGTTCGGCCAGATCACGGTGCAGATCCCGCAGTTCGAACAAGGCGTCCTGTACGGCGAAGTAGTGCCGATGCACAACCTGACGCCCTACCTGCAATGGCGTTCGTGGCCGCTGATCATTGTGTGCGTGCTGTTGTTTGGCTGGGCACTGGTGGCTAGCCGGATGGCAAAAACCGTTTAAAAGCTTCGCGAGCAAGCCCGTTCCCACAGTAGATCTATGGTGTTCACACTTGTGATCAAGTGTGGGAGCGGGCATGGCGGACACCGCATCAATCGCCGGTGACCTCTCGTCAGTAAAACAACGAATACCCGATCTGCCCCACCGCTTCGTTCAACAATTGCCCTGATTGCCAGATCGACTTGAATTCCGGCATCCAGCCGCCCAGTGGCCGGGCGTTGTCCCCGCCTAAAAAGCCAACCGGTGCGGGCACCACCTCAAAACCTGCTTTCTGAAAGCTCCATACCGCTCGCGGCATGTGCCAGGCCTGGGTCACGACCACCACACGCTTGATCCCCTGCGGCAACAACACGTCGGCGCTGAACTGGGCGTTTTCCCACGTCGTACGGCTTCGCCCCTCCTGCCAACGCACGGTCACGCCGAAATCATCGAGCAGAGAATCGGCCATCAGCTTGGCTTCGGTGGGCGGGGTACCGTAATGCAGCCCACCACTGGTCAGGATCGGCAAACCCGACGCCTTGGCTAATCGCGCCGCATAACGCTGACGCTCCAGGCCAATGCCGGTCGGCTGATCGGTGCCCCAGGCCGAGTCACCCCGTTCACGCCCGGAACCCAGCACCACAATGGCATCGGCGTGCTGGCGCAAAGCTGCCCATTCTTCGCGAGCCAACGGCGGCTCACTCTCAAGGGCCTCGGCACTCCACTGCACCACGATCGGCAGACTCATCAGCCAGAAGCCGCCCAATCCCAGGGCAAAGCACAATCCGGCCAGTCGCGGCCTTGAGCGGCGTAACCACCAGGCAAGAAGCAGCAACAGCAAAAGAATGCCGGGGGGCAGCAGAAGTTGTTTAACGAAGTAACGAAAAGGCATCGAGCATCTCCAGAGATGCCCGAAGCCTAAGTGGGTTGACGCAATGCGACAACAAATGCGGAAGGACTATGCTTAAAAAAACCATACGTTATGGCTTCAAGTGCCCTTACTTGAATTGCAGAGACCGGACCTTTACCGCGTCCCTGCCGGGTGTTTTGTCCTTGAGCCAGATGATCTTGGCTGAACGTGGTGCGTCTAGTTGCTTCACTGCTTCTGACAAGCATCCGTGTGTCTCACGTTCACTGCGATCGAGATACGCCTTGACCAGTGCAAACTCTGCGGGGCTCAAGCCACGCAACTCCAGTTCCAGCGGACGCTCATCGCGTAACCGGCCAGCGGTTTTTGCCACGTCCAGGGCCATTCCCAGACGATCGATCAGTCTTTCGTACAGCTCCGGTTTTGTAACTTTTTGCCGTGACTCAACCATCCCTCACCTCATTGAAGATAAGACTCGCTCCCCATTTAGAGCTTAGCTTCCATGAACAAACCGGCTGAGAACTGCGACCAACGGCCCTCGCAGCGGGTTTCAGGTGACTTGCGGCAGTAATCAGGGTTTCCCTCGGTAGAGCGCGGTCATGTATGCTACGGCGCTTCCTGTAACTCCACTTCCAGCTCGTCTGGGCACCGAAACGCCGATTTGGCGTGATCACCGTCCAGCGTTGCATTGAAGAGGATTAGGCCACCCCTATTCAGTTCAAAAGTAGCCATGCACGAACAATATCAGCCCCGTGAAATCGAAGCCGCCGCCCAGTCCTTCTGGGACGAGCAAAAGTCCTTTGAAGTCAGTGAACAGCCAGGCAAGGAGACGTTCTACTGCCTGTCGATGTTCCCTTACCCCAGCGGCAAGCTACACATGGGGCATGTGCGCAACTACACCATCGGCGACGTGATCTCCCGCTACCAGCGCATGCAAGGCAAGAACGTCCTGCAACCCATGGGTTGGGACGCTTTCGGCATGCCGGCGGAAAACGCCGCGATGAAGAACAATGTAGCGCCCGCCAAGTGGACCTACGAAAACATCGCCTACATGAAAAACCAGCTGCGCAGCCTGGGCCTAGCGGTGGACTGGTCCCGTGAAGTGACCACCTGCAAGCCGGATTACTACCGCTGGGAACAATGGCTGTTCACTCGCCTGTTCGAAAAAGGCGTTATTTACAAAAAAAGCGGCACCGTGAACTGGGACCCGGTCGACCAGACCGTTCTGGCCAACGAACAGGTAATCGACGGTCGCGGCTGGCGTTCCGGCGCGCTGATCGAAAAGCGCGAAATCCCGATGTACTACTTCAAGATCACCGCTTATGCGGATGAGCTGCTGGAAAGCCTCGACGAACTGACTGGCTGGCCTGAACAGGTCAAGACCATGCAGCGCAACTGGATCGGCAAATCCCGCGGCATGGAAGTGCAGTTCCCGTACAACGTCGATTCCATCGGCGAAGCCGGCGCACTGAAAGTCTTCACCACCCGTCCGGATACCCTGATGGGCGCGACCTACGTTGCCGTAGCCGCCGAGCATCACCTGGCGACCCTGGCCGCGCAGAACAATCCAGAGCTGCAAGCGTTCATCGCTGAATGCAAAGGCGGCAGCGTCGCCGAAGCTGACGTCGCCACTCAAGAGAAAAAAGGTCTGCCGACCTCGCTGTTCGTCGAGCACCCGCTGACCGGTGAGAAACTCCCGGTGTGGGTCGCCAACTACGTGCTGATGCACTACGGCGATGGCGCGGTCATGGCCGTTCCGGCGCACGACGAACGTGATTTCGAATTCGCCACCAAGTACGACCTGCCGATCAAGTCCGTGGTGCGCACCAGTTCCGGTGACACCCATCCGGCACCCTGGCAGGACGCCTATGGCGAGCATGGCATGCTGATCAACTCCGGCGAGTTCGACGGCCTCGATTTCGCAGGCGCCTTCGACGCTATCGAAGTGGCGCTGATCAAGAAAAACCTCGGTGCTTCGCGCACCCAGTTCCGCCTGCGCGACTGGGGCATCAGCCGTCAACGCTACTGGGGCTGCCCGATTCCGATCATCCACTGCGACACCTGCGGTGATGTGCCGGTCCCGGAAGATCAACTGCCGGTCGTACTGCCGGAAGACGTTGTTCCGGACGGCGCAGGTTCGCCACTAGCGCGCATGCCAGAGTTCTACGAGTGCAGCTGCCCGAAATGCGGCCAGCCTGCCAAGCGTGAAACCGACACCATGGACACCTTTGTCGAGTCCTCGTGGTACTACGCCCGTTACGCCTCGCCGCACTATGAAGGCGGTCTGGTGGAAAAAGCGGCGGCCGACCATTGGTTGCCAGTGGATCAGTACATCGGCGGTATCGAACACGCCATTCTTCACCTGCTCTACGCGCGCTTCTTCCACAAGCTGATGCGTGACGAAGGCCTGGTGAGTTCCAACGAGCCGTTCAAGAACCTGCTGACCCAAGGCATGGTGATTGCCGAGACTTACTATCGTCGTGAAGCCAATGGTGCTTACACCTGGTTCAACCCGGCGGACGTGGAGCTTGAGCGAGACAGCAAGGCCAAGGTCATCAGCGCCAAGCTGATCGCAGACGGCCTGCCGGTGGAGATCGGCGGCACCGAGAAGATGGCCAAATCGAAGAACAACGGCGTCGACCCACAGTCGATGATTGACCAGTTCGGCGCAGACACCTGCCGTCTGTTCATGATGTTCGCCTCGCCACCAGACATGAGCGCGGAATGGTCCGACTCCGGAGTAGAAGGCTCGCACCGCTTCCTCAAGCGCGTCTGGCGTCTGGCTCAAGCGCACGTTACTCAGGGCCTGCCGGGCAAACTGGACGTCGCCAGCCTGAACGACGAGCAGAAAGCCATTCGCCGTTCGATCCACCAAGCCATCAAGCAGGCGAGCCACGACGTCGGCCAGAACCACAAATTCAACACCGCCATCGCCCAGGTGATGACGTTGATGAACGTGCTGGAGAAAGCCCCGCAAGGCACCGAGCAGGATCGCGCGCTGATTCACGAAGGCCTGGAAACCGTGGTCCTGCTGCTGGCGCCGATCACTCCGCACATCAGCCATGAGCTGTGGCATCGTCTGGGTCACGCCGATCCGGTGATCGACGCTGGCTGGCCGGTGCTGGACGAAAGCGCTCTGGTGCAGGACAGCCTGCAATTGGTGATTCAGGTTAACGGCAAGCTGCGCGGCCATATCGAAATGCCCGCCAGTGCAAGCCGCGAAGAAGTCGAAGCCGCCGCACGAGCCAACGAGAACGTGCTGCGCTTCGTCGATGGCCTGACGATTCGTAAAGTGATCGTAGTGCCCGGGAAACTGGTCAATATCGTCGCCAGCTAATTGGATCAGGCGCCAGGTCATGCCTGGCGCCGAGTAAAACCTTTCGGGCCGCATGATCGGCCCACATGGTTTCAAGGGGAGCAACAAGATGATCAAACGCAATTTGCTGGTGATGGGCCTCGCCGTTTTGCTGAGTGCCTGCGGTTTCCAGCTGCGCGGTACCGGCACCACTGAACTGGCGATCAAGGAACTCGACCTGAGTGCCCGCAATGCCTACGGCGAAACCGTGACGCAAATGCGTCAGGTGCTGGCAAGCAGCGGCGTCAAGGTCTACAGCGGCGCGCCTTACAAACTGGTGCTGACCGACGAGCAGGAAAGCCAGCGCATTCTCAGCTACGCAGGCGCCGGTCGTACTGGCGAGTACCAGGCAAGCACAGTCCTGAGCTACGACATCCGTGGCCAGGGCAACCTGCCGCTGCTGAGCGACAAGCTTGAAGTGCAAAAAGTCTTCATCCACGACGGCAACAACCTCGTGGGCTCCGACCAAGAAGCCAACGATGCCCGCAAGGAAATGCGTCGCGAGCTGGTGCAACGCATGATGCTGCGCCTGCAACAGCTGACCCCGACCCAGCTGGATCAGCTGCAACAGACCGCCGATGCCAGGGCCAAGGCTGAAGCCGCGGCACTGGAAGCGGCGCAGAAGGCTGAAGCGGAAACCCCGCGTCAGTCGCCTATCGAACTGCCGCAGCAATAAGACTTACGGGGCGCTCAGGCGCCCCGTTCGCCCTCTCTTATGAAACTTGCCCCCGCCCAACTCGCCAAGCACTTGCAAGGCTCCCTCGCGCCGGTCTACATCATCAGTGGCGATGATCCACTGCTGTGCCAGGAAGCCGCCGACGCCATTCGTGCCGCTGCCCGTCAGCAAGGTTTCGACGAACGCCAGGTGTTTGCCGCCGACGCCAGTTTCGACTGGGGTATGCTGTTGCAGGCGGGCGCAAGCATGTCGTTATTCGCCGAAAAACGTCTGCTGGAACTGCGCCTGCCGTCCGGCAAGCCCGGTGACAAAGGCGCAGCCGCGTTCATCGAGTACTGCTCGCGCCCCGCCGAAGACACGATCTTGCTGATCAGCTTGCCCAAACTTGATGGCAGCGCGCAGAAAACCAAGTGGGGCAAGGCGCTGGTCGAAGGCCAGCACACCCAGTTCGTGCAAATCTGGCCGGTGGATGCCAACCAGTTGCCGAGCTGGATCCGTCAACGATTGTCCCAGGCTGGCCTTTCCGCCAGTCAGGACGCCGTGGAACTGATCGCCGCACGGGTCGAGGGCAACCTGCTGGCAGCAGCCCAGGAAATCGAAAAGCTCAAGCTGATGGCCGAAGGTGGCCAGATCACCGTTGAGACCGTGCAAGCGGCGGTGGCCGACAGCGCACGCTTCGATGTCTTCGGGTTGACCGATGCGATTCTCAACGGCGAAGCAGCTCATGCCTTGCGGATGCTTGAAGGGCTTCGCGGTGAAGGCGTTGAACCACCGGTGATTCTCTGGGCCCTGGCCCGGGAGCTGCGTCTGCTGGCCAACCTGTCGCTGCAATACAGCCAGGGCGTGCCGCTGGACAAAGCCTTCAGCCAGGCCCGACCGCCGGTCTGGGACAAACGCAAACCGCTGATGAGCAAAGCCCTGCAACGCTACTCGGCGCAACGCTGGGCACAGTTGTTGCTGGAAGCACAGCGCATCGACGCACAAATCAAAGGCCAGGCCGCGGGTTCGCCGTGGATGAGCCTGAGCCGGTTGTCGTTGTTGATGGCCGGTCAGCGGCTGACATTGCCTGCCGAGTAAGGCTTTTGACCACGCCCGCGAAGATGCCAGAAAAGTCCTACACAATGCAGGGACTAGACAGAACGCTGACTTCGGCCGATGATTTGCCCCGCAAAACACACTCACATGCGAGCAATCACCATGAGCAAAAAGCCATCTAGGAATGGCCCCAACAAGGCCAAATCCATCATCGCCCAGCCACTGTTCCGCAGCCGCCAGGAACGAGCCGGCAAGGGCAAAGGCAGCTACCGCCGCGAAGCCTTCCAGTCTAATAGCTGGGAGGCTTCTTACTTTCTGGCGGCCTGAAAGGCAGGCTTTCGCTCAACATGTTAAGGTCTGCACCTGATTTGTATTTCCTGGACCCGTGCATGCCCTTTTGTCTTTCCCGTCGTTGGCATTTTCGCCAACTGATAGCTGCCTCCAGCCTCGTTTTGCTTGTCGCCTGCGCGGAAAAACCGACCGCCGCCGATGCCAAACCGCTTCAGACTCTCCCTGTCGCGACAGCCCCTGCGGTCATTCCACCCGTTGTGCCGACCGGTGAAAATCTCGACATCCAGCCAACCCAAACCTTCGCTGAATGGCAGGCCGGTTTCCGTAGGGACGCTCTGGCGGCCGGCATCCGCGCCGACCTGTTCGACAGCGCCTTTGCCAATGTCAGCCTGGACACCAGCGTGATCCGTGCCGACCGCAGTCAGCCGGAGTTTTCCCGCCCTGTGTGGGAATACCTCGATGGCGCCGTTTCGCCGCTGCGGGTACACAAAGGTCAGGCACTGGTCAGACAATACGCCGACATCCTCCAAAGCATCGAGCAACGCTACGGCGTCGACCGCCAGGCACTGGTGTCGGTATGGGGTATGGAGAGTAATTTCGGTCAGTTCCAAGGCAGCAAGTCGGTGATCAATTCACTGGCGACCCTGGCCTACGAAGGCCGGCGCCCTGGTTTCGCCCACGCACAACTGATCGCCGCCCTGCAGATTCTGCAACAGGGTGATATCACACCGGAGAAGATGCTCGGTTCCTGGGCCGGCGCCATGGGCCAGACCCAGTTCATTCCGACCACCTACAACACCCATGCCGTGGACTTCGATGGCGATGGGCGTCGCGACATCTGGGGCAGTCCCGCCGATGCTTTGGCCTCGACCGCGCACTACCTGCAAAGCTCCGGCTGGCAGAAGGGCCAGCCGTGGGGCTTCGAAGTACAACTGGCCAGTGGCTTCAACTATGTGCTGGCTGACGGCTCGACTCGCAAGAGCGTCGCTGAATGGTTGCAACTGGGCGTCACCCTGCCCAATGGCGGCCAAGTTCCGACGGGTTCCGAACACCTGTCAGCCGCGCTGCTGCTGCCCGCCGGTTATCGTGGCCCGGCGTTCCTGGTTCTCGACAACTTCCGCGCGATCCTCAAGTACAACAATTCATCGTCTTACGCACTGGCCGTGAGCCTGTTGTCCGAGCGTTTCAATGGTGCCGGGCTGATCAATGGCACGTGGCCCAAGGATGATCTGCCGTTGAGCCGTACCGAGCGAATCGAACTGCAAAGCCTGCTGAGCGCGCAGAACTACGATGCGGGCACCGCCGACGGCATCATCGGCGCCAACACCCGCAAGGCGATCCGCAACGCCCAGCAGTCGTTTGGCTGGCCGGCGGATGGCTATCCGACGCATAAGTTGCTGGAAGGGTTGCGTAACCGCTAAAAAGCTTCGCGAGCAAGCCCGCTCCCATATTTGATCCCTGTTGTTCACACATTATGTGTTCGCAGAAGATCTAATGTGGGAGCGGGCCTGCTCGCGAAGACTGACTACCAAGCGACGAATTCTATCGCTTGATCACCACATCCTGCTCCAGCACCAACTCCTTGTTTCCCGCATCCAGCCTGACCAGTGCCCCCATCGGCAATGTCAGGTTCGGGTCGCAGTGCCCGCTGCGCCAGCCTGCCAGCACTGGTATGCACAACGGCTCGAAGGTCTGTTTGAGCAAGCGTGCCAGCGCATCGGCGTCCACACCCGCCACGTCCCCCACCAGAACCCCGCGCAACTTGCGCAGCGTGCCTGCCAGGCGCAGATGGGTCAGTAGCCGGTCGATGCGATACAGCGGCTCGTTGATGTCTTCGATGAACAGGATGACGCCCTCGGCATCAATCTCGTACGGCGTGCCCATGGTCGCGGCGATCATCGACAGATTGCCGCCCAGCAAACGCCCGTGAGCAATGCCCGGCTCGATGGTGGTCAACGGGCAGGCCACCGGATGCGTCAGTACGCTGCCCGCCTTCACCTGCCCTCGCAGCATGTTGAAAAACGAAGACTCGGTTGGCTTTTGCTTGTCACCCAACAAGTCGGCGTTGAGCAATGGGCCATGGAAAGTGACGAAGCCCGCATAACGGCTGATCGCCAGATGTAGCGCAGTGATATCGCTGTAGCCGATGAATGGTTTGGCATTGTTGCGCAACAACTCGAAATCGACTCGATCGAGCAGCCGCGGCGTACCGTAACCGCCGCGCAAGCAGATAATGGCGTCGATCTCGCGGTCGGCGAACGCTGCGTGCAAATCATTGAGCCGGACATCGTCGCTGCCGGCCAGGTAGCCATCCGTTTCGTACACCCCAGAGAAAATCCGCAGCGAATAGCCGCGAGCGCGCATCCAGGCAATGGCTTTATCGGTATCCAGCGGCGCAGGGCCGGCGGGCGCAATGACGCCGATCAACCCTTGCGACGGCAAGGCCGGAACGAGGGTGTGAGGACAAAGGGTATGGGTCGGTCGAACGGTCATCCATGAATCTCCCTGCGTGAAAGCTTCAACACACAGTAGTCAGGAACGGGGACAAACAGAAGAGGGTCAGTCGCCCCGCAGGTTGCAGGAAAAGACTGTAGTTGCCGTGGGTTCAGGCAAAAAAACGCCCGTAAGGCCGAAAAGCCTTACGGGCGGCTTGGATCAGGACGACATCAGCTCGGCCTTGACCAGCTTCGCTTGTTCGTCGGCGTGGTACGAGGAGCGTACCAGCGGGCCGGAAGCGACGTTTTTGAAGCCCATCTTGTAACCTTCCTCGGCGAACCAGGCGAACACATCCGGGTGCACGAAGCGCTGGACTGGCAAGTGGCTGCGGGACGGTTGCAGATACTGGCCCAGGGTCAGCATGTCGATGTCGTGTTCGCGCATGCGCTTCATGACTTCGATGACTTCTTCGTCGGTCTCGCCCAGACCCAGCATCAGGCCGGATTTGGTCGGAATGTGCGGCATCATCTGCTTGAAGCGTTGTAGCAGGGTCAGCGACCACTGGTAATCCGAACCCGGACGCGCAGCCTTGTATAGGCGCGGTACGGTTTCCAGGTTGTGGTTGAACACATCCGGTGGCTCGGCCGCGGTGATTTCCAACGCGACGTCCATGCGTCCACGGTAATCCGGGACCAGGGTTTCGAGTTGCACGTTCGGCGACAACTTGCGGATTTCGCGGATGCAGTCGGCAAAGTGCTGGGCACCACCGTCACGCAGGTCATCGCGGTCAACCGAAGTGATCACCACGTACTTGAGTTTCAGGTCGGCGATGGCAATGGCCAGGCTTTCCGGCTCGTTGACGTCCAATGGCTTCGGACGACCGTGGCCGACGTCGCAGAACGGGCAGCGACGGGTGCAAATGTCACCCATGATCATGAAGGTCGCGGTGCCGCCGGAGAAGCACTCGCCCAGGTTCGGGCAGGACGCCTCTTCGCAAACGCTGTGCAGCTTGTGTTTGCGCAGCAGGGCCTTGATGCGGTCGACTTCCGGGGAAACCGGGATACGCACGCGAATCCAGTCAGGTTTCTTCGGCAGTTCGGTGGTCGGGATGATCTTCACCGGGATGCGTGCAACCTTCTCGGCGCCGCGCAGCTTGACGCCGGCTTCTACCTTGGCACGCGGGGCCGGACGCTCGGTGACATCCAGCGTCGGGATCATGGTTTGCACTGCATCAGTAGTCATATCAGTCGATTCCGCCCGTTAGGGTCGTCTGCTCAGCATAGTCGAGGTGTTTGACGAGCTGCGCGCGCAGCCGGGCACTTACCTCGGCAAATTCAATCGATCCTGCGTGATCGCTCAGCTGGGTCATCGCCAGCCCGGCGTAGCCGCAGGGATTAATCCGTCGAAACGGTTCCAGGTTCATGTCCACGTTCAGGGCCAGGCCGTGAAAGGAGCAACCGTGGCGGATCCGCAGACCCAGAGAAGCGATTTTCGCCCCATCGACGTAGACACCCGGTGCATCCGGCTTGGCCGCGGCCGTCACGCCGTAGCTGGCCAGCAGCTCGATCAGGCATTGTTCCATCCGGCTGACCAGGTCACGCACGCCGAAACCCAGCTTGCGCACGTCGAGCAACAGATAGACCACCAGTTGGCCGGGACCGTGGTACGTCACCTGGCCACCACGATCAACCTGCACCACCGGAATATCCCCCGGGAGCAACAAGTGCTCGGCCTTGCCGGCCTGGCCCTGGGTGAACACCGGCGGGTGTTCGACCAGCCAGATCTCGTCTGGCGCATCGCTGCCGCGTTCGTTGGTGAAGCGTTGCATGGCATGCCAGACCGGCTCGTAAGCCATCTGGCCGAGCTCGCGAAAGCCCAGCGTGCCAGACATCACAGCACCATGTGCACGAAACCGGTAGCCCGCAACTCGCTGTTGATGTCGTACAGCTGCTCTTGACCGGTGGCGATGATGTGCAACTGGATAGTCGTGTACTTGCCGTTGGTACTCTGGCGCTCGGCCAGGGTCTTGTGGTCAACGGTCGCGTGCTTCTCAAGGATCGCAATGATCTTGTCCTTGAAACCCACGCCGGTGTCGCCGATTACCTTGATCGGGTAATCCGCGCAGGGGAATTCGATTTTTGGCGCCTTTACTTCGTTGTCTGTCATGGCGTAACGGCCTCGTAAGCCGTGGCAACGGACATGGCCCCGTTCCGGATTGGAGCGGGGCCATGTGAGTCCACACTAATTCAGTTGAACAAGCCGTAGAAGAATAGACGGATGCTATCCCACATGCGACGGAAGATACCACCCTCGTCGACCGCATCCAGAGCGATCAGGTCTGCACTGTGCACAACCTTGTCGTCCAGTTTCACTTCGACTTTACCGATCACGTCGCCCTTGGCGATTGGTGCAATCAGTTGCGGGTTCATGGTCATGCTGGCAGCGAGCTTTTTGAGCTGGCCTTTTGGCAAGGTCATGGTCAGGTCTTGAGCCAGGCCGGCCTTGACTTGATTGGTGGTGCCTTTCCAGACAGGCGCCTGAGCCAGCTCGGTGCCTTTCTGATAGAACGTCTGGGTTTCGAAGAAGCGGAAACCGTAAGTCAGCAGCTTCTGGGTTTCAGAGGCGCGAGCCACTTCGCTATTGGTGCCGAACACCACGGCGATCAGGCGCATGCCATCACGTACGGCCGAAGACACCATGCAATAGCCAGCTTCGTCGGTGTGACCGGTTTTCAGACCGTCGACGGTCTTGTCGCGCCACAGCAGCAGGTTACGGTTAGGTTGTTTGATGCCGTTCCAGAAGAACTCTTTCTGCGAGTAGATCGCGTAGTGAGCCGGGTCTTCGTGGATGATTGCGCGAGCCAGCACGGCCATGTCGTGAGCCGACGAGTAGTGCTCAGGGTTTGGCAGGCCGGTCGGGTTCATGAAGTGGCTGTTGGTCATGCCAAGGTCGGCCACGGTTTTGTTCATCATGTCGGCGAACGCATCTTCGCTGCCGGCGATGTGCTCGGAGAGCGCAACACTGGCGTCGTTGCCCGACTGAATGATGATGCCGTGCAGCAGGTCGCTGACCGTCACTTGCGAGCCGACTTTGATGAACATCCGCGAACCGCCGGTACGCCAGGCGTTTTCGCTGACGGTCACCGGATCATTCTCGCCGATCTGGCCACGACGGATTTCCAGGGTCGCGATGTACGCGGTCATCAGCTTGGTCAGGCTGGCCGGAGGCAGACGCTGGTCACCGTTGTTCTCTACCAGCACGTTGCCGCTGCTGGCGTCCATGAGTACGTAGGATTTGGCGGCCAGTTGTGGTGGCGACGGCATCATCTCGACCGCGAAAGCGGCAGGCGAGAGTAGCAGCGGGACTAGCAGGCACAGGCGTTTGGCAAAGGTGGTGATGTTCATCCGTCTCTCGAAATCGCTAATGGAAACTGCCCAAGGGCAAAACTAATCAGACAGCCTTTAAAAGGCTGTCGCGTGTTCAGTTGTTCACTCAGAACCCTTGCCGGGCTTTTGTTCTTCAACGAGCCAACAACCAGGTCCACCCCCCAAACCGCAAGCGAACCGTCAATCAAGTACTACGTATTACTCGGCGGTGACCAGGCTCGGCGAACCGAGATTGGCCAGTCGCACGCTGTTCTGTACCTGCTGGATTTCACCCGGCGAGCCAATCGGCCCCAGGCGCACCCGATGCAGGGTCTGTTGATTACGCACGATCGAGCTGATGAACACCGGAGCGCTCACCATCCCGCTGAGCTTCGACCTCAGGAGTTCTGCAGCGTCCGGGTTGGCGAACGCGCCCACCTGCAGATACTGGCCAGACGCTGGTGCAGAAGCGTTTTTTTTTGCATCGAGCTGCACGGGCACAACGGCGGCGGCGTGTTGCTGCGGCGGTGGCGTCCATTGCTCGACAGTGCCAGTGGACGCGGTCACGGTTGGCGCGGCATTTTGCGCGACTTTCGGCTCGTTGAGCATCAACGGCGCCGGACGGCCACGTTGTGCCCACCACTCTTGCGGGTCGATACCTTCGACCTTGACCCGCGCGGTGCCGGTTTCGGCATAGCCGAGCTTCTTGGCGGCCGCGTAGGACAAGTCGATGATCCGGTCCGAGTAGAACGGCCCACGGTCGTTGACCCGCAGAATCACAGCCTTGTTATTGTCCAGGTTGGTCACCCGAACGTAACTCGGCAGTGGCAATGTCTTGTGCGCGGCACTCATGCCGTACAGGTCATACACCTCGCCGTTGGCGGTGTTCTGACCGTGGAATTTGGTGCCATACCAGGATGCCGTGCCCGAAGCGACGTAGGTCTTCGACTCTTGCTGCGGGAAATAGGTCTTGCCCAGCACGGTGTATGGGTTGGCTTTATAAGGACCGCTGTGCAGGGTCGGCGTGGCATCCGGGATGCGCGATACGTCGACGTCCCACCATGGCGCGCCATCCTTGTGAGCCCGGTTGATATCCAGGCCGGGCGTAGAACGCACGGCGGTGGGGGACTTTTGGGTTGGCGCACGGCTGGTCGAACAACTGGCGACCAGCACCGCCAACGTGGCGAATGCCATCAGCTTCAGGGGTTTATTCATAGGCAATGCCCGCATTACTTGACGCCCCGTGCTTGGACCAGCTGTTCAGACAGTTGATGTACGGCCATGGCGTACATCACGCTGCGGTTATAACGCGTGATTGCGTAAAAATTCGTCAGGCCCATCCAGTATTCCGGGCCATTGTCACCTTCCAGGCGGAAAGCCGTAACCGGCATATCATCGCGCAGCGCATCATGACTTGACCACCCTAGAGCCCGCAACTCCCCGACGGTTTTAGTCGGTTCGATACCGGTGGTCAAACCTTCATCCACCTGATTGCCACGCGCATCGGCGCGGCTGACCACGGGTTCGCCGGCGACCCAGCCGTGACGCTTGAAATAGCTGGCGACGCTGCCAATGGCATCGTCCGGATTGGTCCAGATATTGATGTGGCCGTCGCCGTCGAAGTCCACCGCGTAGGCGCGAAAGCTGCTCGGCATGAACTGCGGCAAACCCATGGCGCCGGCGTAGGAGCCCTTGAGGGTCAACGGATCGACCTGCTCTTCACGGGCCAGCAGCAGGAATTCACGCAACTCCTTGCGGAAGAATTCGGCACGGGGAGGATAGTCGAAACCCAGGGTCGACAACGCATCGATCACCCGGAAATTGCCGGTATTACGACCGAAAAAGGTCTCAACGCCGATGATCGAGACAATCACTTGGGCCGGCACGCCGTATTCTTGCTCGGCACGGGCCAGTATCGCTTCGTGCTGACGCCAGAAGTCCACACCACGGGCGATGCGCGCGTCGGTGATGAACATCGGGCGATATTCGTTCCACTGCTTGACCCGTTCGGCGGGTTTCGAGATAGCGTCCAGAATCGACTGCTTACGCTCGGCTTCGCGGAACACGCCCATCAGCTGTTCACCGGCAAAACCGTAGTCGCGGGTCATTTCACCGACGAATTCGGCCACCTGGGGTGTGCCTTCGTAGTCGCCGGCCAACGCGTCCTGCGCTGTGCCAAGGATGCTTACCAGGCCGACCCATGGCGCGTATCGAGTCGCCCAGCCACGCATTACTTGCATTGAAATCTTCACCTTATTCAAACCTGTGCGATCCACTTACGATGGGTATGGATCGACATCAAAACCCCAAACGCTGACAGCAGCGTCACCAGCGAAGTTCCTCCGTAGCTAATGAACGGCAACGGCACCCCCACTACCGGCAACAGGCCACTGACCATACCGATGTTGACGAAAACGTAAACAAAAAATGTCATGGTCAGCGCGCCGGCGAGCAATTTGCCGAACAATGTCTGGGCCTGGGCGGTAATCACCAGCCCGCGACCGATCAACAAGAGGTAAATCAGCAGCAGCGCGCAGATGCCCACCAGACCGAACTCTTCGCCCATGACCGCAATAATGAAGTCGGTGTGGCTTTCCGGCAGGAAGTCCAGGTGCGACTGCGTTCCCAGCAACCAGCCCTTGCCGAATACGCCGCCGGAACCGATGGCGGCTTTGGACTGGATGATGTTCCAGCCGGTGCCAAGCGGATCGCTCTCCGGATCGAGGAAGGTCAGGACGCGCTGCTTCTGGTAATCGTGCATGACGAAGTACCACATCGCGATAGCCACCGGCACGGCGGCGGCGAGCACGCTGAGGATCCAGCGCCAGCGCAGACCGCCCATGAACAGCACGAACGCACCACCCGCCAGAATCAGCAACGAAGTGCCGAGGTCGGGCTGACGCACGATCAGGATGAACGGCAACCCGATCAGAAACAGGCTGACGCCCACATGCTTGAGCTGTGGCGGCAAGGTGCGTTTGGACAGGTACCAGGCGATGGTTGCCGGCATCAGGATTTTCATGAATTCCGAAGGCTGGAAACGGATCACACCCGGAATGTTGATCCAGCGCGTGGCCCCCATGGCGTTGTGGCCCATGATGTCCACCACCACCAGCAAGAGCACGCCAAGCACATAACCGACTGGCACCCAACGGGCCATGAAGCGCGGCTCGAATTGGGCGATGACGATCATCGACACCAGGCCGATACCAAACGAAGTGGCTTGCTTGGCCAGCAGATCCCAGCTCTTGCCGCTGGCCGAATACAGCACGAACAGGCTGCCGGCGGCGAGGGTCAGCAGCAGGATCAGCAACGGGCCGTCGATGTGCATGCGTTGCAACAGCGTCGCACGGCGACGCATCACATCCTCGCTTGAGAGGATGCGATCGAAATTACTCTTCACGGGCCGTAGCCTCCGCACTGATAGGGCTGGCGTATTCGGCTTTGAGACGGCCGTCCTGGTCCAGGAGCCAGGCGTCCATGATTTGACGCACAACAGGCGCAGCGACGCCGGAACCGGACTCGCCGTTCTCGACCATCACCGACACCACGATTTGCGGGTTGTCGGCCGGTGCAAAGCCGACGAACAAGGCGTGGTCGCGATGGCGCTCCTGAACCTTCGAGCGGTCGTACTTCTCGCCCTGCTTGATCGCCACCACCTGAGCCGTACCACTTTTGCCCGCGATGCGGTATTGCGCACCGATCGCCGCTTTGCGCGCCGTACCCCGGGCACCGTGCATCACCTGCTGCATGCCATGGTTGACCTTGGTCCAGTCGGACGGGTCACGCAGGACGATGTCCGGTATCGGGTTTTCGTCCTTCGGCTTCTCGCCTTCGACGGTCTTGGCCAGGTGCGGACGGTTCCAGACACCTTTGTTGGCGACCAGCGCGGTGGCCTGGGCCAGCTGTAACGGCGTGGACTGCATGTAGCCCTGCCCAATCCCAAGAATCAGTGTCTCTCCCGGGTACCAGGCCTGACGTCGGGTTGCACGCTTCCATTCCCGTGTCGGCATCAGCCCCGGTGACTCTTCGAACATGTCCAGCGAGACCTTCTGGCCGATGCCGAACTTGCTCATGTACGCCGACAAGCGATCGATTCCCAATTTGTGGGCCAGGTCGTAGAAGTAGGTGTCGTTGGACCGCATGATCGCCGTGTCCAGGTCCACGTAGCCGTCACCGGTACGGTTCCAGTTACGGTACTTGTGGTCGTAATTGGGCAACTGGTAATAGCCAGGATCGTAGACCCGACTCGACGCAGTCACGACACCAGCATCCAGCCCGGCAATCGCCACCGCCGGCTTGATGGTCGAGCCCGGCGGGTAGAGGCCGCGCAGCACGCGGTTGAACAGTGGCCGGTCGATGGAATCGCGCAGCTCGGCATAGGCTTTGAAGCCGATGCCGGTGACGAACAGGTTCGGATCGAAACTCGGCGCACTGACCATCGCCAGCACTTCGCCGGTTTTCGGGTCCAACGCCACCACCGCGCCACGGCGACCGCCGAGTGCGGCTTCGGCGGCTTCCTGTAATTTGATGTCCAGGCTCAGGACGATGTCCTTGCCGGGAATCGGATCGGTACGCTTGAGCACACGCAAGACGCGGCCCCGAGCGTTGGTTTCGACTTCCTCGTAACCCACCTGGCCGTGCAACTCGGGCTCGTAGAAACGCTCGATCCCGGTTTTGCCGATGTGGTGGGTGCCGCTGTAATTGACCGGATCGAGGGACTTCAGCTCTTTCTCGTTGATCCGCCCCATGTAGCCCACCGAGTGCGCAAAGTGCGGGCCCTGCGGGTAGTGACGTACCAGCTGCGCGACCACTTCCACACCGGGCAGACGGAACTGATTCACCGCGATGCGGGCGATCTGTTCTTCAGTCAGCTCGAACAGGATCGGCACCGGCTCGAACGGCCGACGCCCCTGACGCATGCGCTTCTCGAAGATCACCCGGTCCTCGGGCGTCAGCTCCAGCACTTCGACAATGACGTCGAGCACTTGCTGCCAGTCGCCGGAGCGCTCACGGGTCATGCTCAGGCTGAAGCTGGGCCGGTTATCGGCCACCACCACGCCATTGCGATCGAAGATCAGGCCGCGCGTCGGGGGGATCGGCTGCACATGGACGCGGTTGTTTTCCGACAGGGTCGAGTGGTACTCGTACTGGATCACCTGGAGGAAATACAGTCGCGCGATCAGCACGCAGATCAGCAACACCACCGCAACTGCACCGAACACGACGCGGCCACGCACCAGACGGGCGTCTTTTTCGTGGTCCTTGATGCGGATCGGCTGGGACATGAGGGCAGAACTACTTGTGGTAAGGGTGGCCGGACAGAACTGTCCAGGCACGATACAGCTGTTCGCCGATCAGTATTCGCACCAGCGGGTGCGGCAACGTCAACGGCGAGAGCGACCAGCGCTGATCGGCTCGGGCACAGACTTCCGGCGCCAGCCCTTCGGGGCCGCCGACCATGAAATTCACCGTGCGCGAGTCCAGCCGCCAGCGATCGAGCTCGACCGCCAGTTGCTCGGTGCTCCAGGGCTTGCCGTGGACTTCGAGGGTGACAACGCGCTCGTTCGGCCCGACTTTCGCCAGCATGGCTTCGCCTTCCTGACGGATGAAGCGTGCCACGTCGGCGTTCTTGCCGCGGGTGTTGAGCGGTATTTCCACCAGTTCCAGTGCCAGCTCGGACGGAAGACGCTTGGCATATTCATGCCAGCCTTCTTCCACCCACTTGGGCATGCGTGAACCGACGGCGATCAGTCGCAGTCGCACAGCGATCCCTTATTGCTGGTCTTTGTTGAGCTTGGTGAAGTGCTCATGGGTGTTTTCCGGACTGTGATGCGCGGCGCTGGCCGAACGGCTCTGCTCGGCACCGGCCCACAGGCGCTCCAGGTCATAGAACTGACGAGCCGAGGCGGTCATCATGTGCACGATGACATCATCCATATCCAGCAGGACCCAGTCGCTGTCACCCTTGCCTTCTTCACCCAGCGGCTTGACGCCCTGAGCCTTGACCGCCTCGCGAACCTTATCCAGCATCGCGCCGATCTGGCGGTTGGATGTACCGGTAGCGATGATCATGTAGTCAGTGATGCTCTGCTTTTCACGAACGTCGATCACCTGAATGTCCTGGCCCTTGACGTCTTCCAGGGCTGCTACGGCAACCTTGACCAGCTCTTCGCCGCGCAGCTCCGGCCCGGTTTGAGCCTCTACTGGCAGCGGGGCGCTCTTGAATGTGCCTTTGCGCTTTACTTTGGTTTGGTCTTTGTCAGTCATATAAAACTCGTTTTGCTCGTATGTTCGGGCGCTTCAATACACGCATTCACGTGCTTTGAAGCGCGCCCTTTTTCAGTTCGACGCACGGTAAAGTCCGTGCGCATCGATGTAGGCCAGGACCGCGTCGGGCACCAGGAAACGTACCGACTTACCGCTGGCCAGCAGTTGACGGATCTGGGTGGCGGATACCGCGAGCGGCGTCTGCCAGACGAATGCAATCTGTCCGCTCGGCCCTTTGAGGGCCAGCGGGTCGCTCACCGAGCGCGCCGCCAACAGGTTGCGCAAGGCATCCGGCGGTTCGCTGTCGGCATCCGGGCGTTGCAGCACCAGGATGTGGCAATGCTGGAGCAACTCTTCCCAGCGGTGCCAAGTGGGCAGGCCGCAAAATGCGTCCCAACCCAAAAGCAGAAAAACCTGGTCTTCGGCGGCCAACTCGGCACGCATCAGTTCCAGGGTATCGATGGTGTAGGACGGTTTGTCCCGCTGCAATTCGCGGGCATCCACCACCAACGGCGCCACACCGGCCACCGCACACTTGACCATCGCCAGACGGTCCTTGGCCGACACCTGCGGCGTACCGCGATGGGGCGGCCTGGCGCTGGGTGTCAGGCGCAGCTCGTCGAGCGCCAGCGATTCGGCGACTTCCAGCGCACCGCGCAAATGGCCGATGTGCACCGGGTCGAAGGTTCCGCCCAGCATGCCAATGCGTCGAGGCGCAGGCTCGCTGGCGGTTACCGGGGCCGACTGGTCGAGGTCGCCCAAGTCAGACCGACGCCTGGCCGCGCAACTGGCCATCACCGACCACGATGTACTTCTCGCAGGTCAGACCTTCGAGGCCCACCGGGCCGCGGGCGTGCAGCTTATCAGTAGAAATGCCGATCTCGGCACCCAATCCGTATTCGAAGCCGTCGGCGAAACACGTCGGCGTATTGATCATCACCGACGACGAGTCGACTTCAGCCACGAAACGCCGTGTGTCAGCAAGGTTTTCGCTGACGATCGAATCGGTGTGATGGGAGCCGTAATGATTAATGTGTTCGATGGCCTGGTCCAGTCCGTCGACCACGCGGATCGAGAGAATCGGCGCCAGGTACTCGGTGCTCCAGTCTTCTTCTGTGGCCGCTACAGCTTCGATGATTGCCCGGGCACGCTCGCAACCACGCAGTTCGACGCCTTTTTCGCGGAACTGCGCAGCCATCGATGGCAAGAAATCCTGGGCAACTGTTTGATCGACCAGCAGCGTTTCCATGGCGCCGCAGATGCCATAACGGTAAGTTTTGGCGTTGAACGCGATACGCTGGGCTTTCGGCAGGTCGGCGTGGGCGCTGACGTAAACGTGGCAGATACCGTCCAGGTGTTTGATCACCGGCACGCGGGCATCGCGGCTGACCCGCTCGATCAGGCCACGGCCGCCACGGGGCACGATGACGTCGACGTATTCGGGCATGGTAATCAGCGCGCCAACGGCGGCACGATCAGTGGTTTCGACCACTTGCACCACGGCGGCGGGCAGATCGGCCTCGGCCAGGCCGCGCTGGATGCAGGCGGCAATGGCACGGTTGGAATGGATCGCCTCGGAACCGCCACGCAGGATGGTCGCGTTGCCGGACTTCAGACACAGGCTGGCAGCATCGATGGTCACGTTCGGCCGGGACTCATAGATGATCCCGATCACGCCCAACGGCACGCGCATCTTGCCGACCTGAATGCCCGACGGCCGGTAGCTCATGTCACGGATTGCGCCGACCGGGTCCGGCAAGGCCGCCACCTGACGCAGACCGACGATCATGCCGTCGATACGCTCCGGGGTCAGCGCCAGACGCTCCAGCAGAGCAGGCTCAAGACCATTGGCGCGGCCGGCCGCCAGATCCAGCTCATTGGCGGCGCTCAATTCGGCGCGTGCAGCGTCCAACGCATTGGCAGCAGCCTGCAAGGCGCGGTTTTTCTGCGCGGTGCTGGCACGGCCGATGACGCGGGAAGCTTCGCGGGCAGCGCGACCCAATCGGGTCATGTAGTCAAGAACGGACTCAGTCATGGTCTGGAGTGGTCTTTGCTAAGGTCTTGGTAAAGAGTAAAGCGGCAGATTATAGCTGTCGCGTCCCGGGACTAACAGCGGTGACGGGCGGATGGTCGAAATGGAGGGCAATTAGTCGACGTTCAGCCGTGATTAAGCTGCAAATTGTTATCATCGCGACTCAATCAGCCCTGATAAACGCCGCTCATCATGTCCAACCTGACTGTTCCTGCGTCCGCCGCGAGCCAGCCCACCGGCCTTCCGGACGCGTTTTTTGACCGCGACGCGCAAACACTGGCGCGGGATTTACTCGGCAAAGTGATCCGTCACCGGGTTGGCGATCTGTGGCTCAGCGTCCGGATCATCGAGACCGAAGCCTATTACTTCGATGAAAAAGGCAGCCATGCCTCCCTCGGCTACACAGAAAAGCGTAAGGCTTTGTTTCTGGATGGCGGCCACATCTATATGTATTACGCCCGGGGTGGCGACTCCTTGAACTTCAGCGCCCAGGGTCCGGGCAATGCAGTGTTGATCAAATCCGCCTATCCGTGGATCGATGAGTTGAGCGGGCCGGCGAGCCTGGCGCAGATGCTGTTGAACAACCCCGACGCCCAGGGCCGCCCTCGCCCGTCGCAAAAGCTGTGCGCCGGGCAGACGTTGTTGTGCAAGGCGCTGGGTTTGAAAGTGCCGGTCTGGGACGCCAAGCGTTTCGATCATGAGGTGCTGTTGGTGGAGGATGTCGGCCCGGCGCCCGCGCACATTATCCAGACCACACGCCTGGGCATTCCCCATGGGCGTGACGAACATTTGATGTACCGATTCGTCGATGGCGCCTACGCCCCCTATTGCACGCGGAACCCGCTGCGACGGGGGCAGGTCGAAGGTCGCGATTACGTGTTGCTTACCTGATGATTGCTCGGACTTGAGGCAAAGAGAATTTCATGTGGGAGCGGGCTTGCTCGCGAAAGCGGCCTTTCAGTCGAGGTTGATGTCGCCTGACACTCCGCTTTCGCGAGCAAGCCCGCTCCCACAGTAAATGTGTGGCGTTGTTTGGATTTTGAACATTCGATGGAGTTGTTTTTATGGGCCAATGGCTCGATAGCATTACCGGCTGGTTGACAGTCAACCCTCAATGGCTGGCCATGGCGGTGTTCATCGTGGCCTTTGTGGAATGCCTGGCGATTGCCGGGCTGATCGTGCCCGGCACGGTGCTGTTATTTGCCGTTGCAGTACTGGCCGGCAGTGGCGCCCTGTCGTTGAGTGAAACGCTGCTGCTGGGGTTTGTCGCCGGCGTGCTGGGCGACATCGTTTCATACTTCATCGGACGACATTTCCACCAGAACATCCGGCGCCTTCCAGGGTTGCGCCATCACCCGGAATGGATCGCTGGTGCAGAAGCATATTTCCAGCGCTACGGCATCGCCAGCCTGCTGGTCGGACGCTTCATCGGCCCGCTGCGGCCAATGCTGCCGATGGTCGCCGGGATGTTCGACATGCCCTTCCCGCGCTTCGCCGCCGTCAGCCTGCTGGCCGCCGCTGGCTGGAGTGTCGCTTACCTGCTGCCTGGCTGGGCCACAGGCGCGGCGATTCGCTTGCCATTGCCGGACGGTTTCTGGCCTCAAGCCGGGATCGTTGCCGGCAGTATCGCGGTGATGGTGGGGCTGAGTGCAACCAGCAGCCTGCGTCGTCATCGCAACGCCACGGTGTTTATTACCGGGATGAGCTTGCTGATTCTGGCGGGGCTGTTTATCGGTTACCCGCACTTGTCTGCCCTCGATCAGGGCGTGATGACCCTGGTGCAAGAACACCGCAGCCCGATGCTCGATGAAGTGGCCGTCGTCTTCACCCTGATCGGTGAATTCCGCAACATGCTGATATTCAGCGCCCTGCTGACGGTATTGCTGCTGCTGACGCGACAATGGCGACAGGCGATCTTCGCCGCCGGCACCCTACTCTGTACCGCCTTGGCCAACACCGTGACCAAGCAGTTTTTTGCCCGCGTGCGCCCGGAAGTGTTGAGCGACCCGCTCACCAGCTACAGCATGCCCAGTGGACACGCGTCAGGGTCGTTTGCACTGTTCCTGACCCTCGCTGTGCTGGCCGGCCGCGGCCAACCGCCGCGCATGCGCCTGACCTGGTTGCTGGTGGGCTGCATTCCTGCGCTGGCCATTGCACTGTCGAGGGTTTACCTCGGCGCACATTGGCCGACGGATGTGCTGGCCGGCGCGATGCTGGCGGCGTGCGTGTGTGCGGCCAGCCTGTGGCTGAGTCAGCGCCAGACCTCGCTCAACGCGATGCCGCCTAAAGCCTGGTGGCTGGTGTTGCCGGCGCTGGTGGCGTTGTTCGGGTTCTTCGTGTTGCGGCATCTGCCGCATACGATGTTGCGGTATGCGTATTAAGCGCAAGGTTTTGCGCTAAGTCTCCGCCCACAAAAAACCCCGACCAAAAAGTCGGGGTCTTGTAACTTGAATACGCTCGGCCAGAACGGATCAGGCACGTCCGCGCTTACGCATTTCCAGAATCAATGCATCGGCGAGCCGACCCGCCGTCACTGCGGTGTCTTCGAAAGACTGTCCGATACTTGCATGCTTGAGCAGGTAGCCCACTGCAACAGCTTCCCAGGCAGCACGTTCATTTGTGTAGATAGTCATGGCGTTAAATCCTTTTAGAAAATCGAATAGCCCACTTCATGCGGGCAGCCATAAACTAATCCAAACCCTGGCCTCCAACAATGTTCGCCTGCTGCCCCAATGTTTGCCAAATGCTGCTCAGGCAAACAACTCGCCTTGCAACTCGTCCAGTAGCGCCTGAATCGCATCCAGGCGCTGCTGCGGATCGTCGAGTTGCAGCAGGTCGATCTTGTCCACCTCGGCAAACGGCAACAGGTACGCCAACTGATTGGCCAGGGACTGTTGCCCGGTCGCCTCGGTGCCCATGTTCAATGCTTCGACCATCGGGTGTTCGGCCAACGCCTTGAGCAACGCGACCAGATCGGCGTCTTCATCCTGCAGCGGTTGTTCCGGTTCATCTTCCAGCCACTCGACCTCGGCGACGGTCAACTGATCGCGCTGAACCTCGGTACGCAACACGTGGAAACGCCGCCCGCCCTGCACTCGAATGCCCAGCAGGCCATTGTCCTGCTGCTTGAAATCGGTGATCAGCGCTTCACACCCCACCAGCGCATAACCCTGCGGGGCGATGCCGACTTCTTCGCCGTCAAGGATGCACACCACACCGAAGCCGCCGCCCTGTTTCATGCAGCGGCCGATCATGTCCAGGTAGCGCGCCTCGAAAATCTGCAAATCGAGGATGCAGCCCGGAAACAGTACTGTGTTCAGCGGGAAAAGCGGCAAGCTCATAGACATTTCCTTACACCACCATCGACACCGCCAACGGCAGGAAAACCGCCGTGGCCACGCCCATCAGACTCATCGCCAGCGCCGCGAAGGCGCCACACTCATCACTTTCCTGCAACGCCACCGAGGTACCTACCGCGTGGGCAGTCATGCCCAGCGCCATGCCGCGAGCCTCAGCGCTGTGGACACCCAGCAGGGTCAAAATACCGGGTCCGAAGATCGCACCGATCACGCCGGTGATCAATACGAACACCGCCGCCAATGCTGCGACACCACCGATCTGCTCGGCCACCAGCATGGCAATCGGCGAAGTCACCGACTTCGGCGCCATGGTCATCAGAATCATGTGTTCAGCACCAAACCACCAGCCCAGCAGCACGCCCATGCCCGTGGCAACCACACCGCCTACCACCAGCGTAGTAAATATCGGCCAGAACAACTGCCGAATCCGCCGCAGATTGAGGTAAAGCGGCACGGCCAGCGCAACCGTGGCCGGACCGAGCAGAATACTGAGGATCTCGGTGCTCTTGCGGTACTCGGCGTAGGTCAGGCCGCAGCCCACCAGTACGCCGATCACCAACAGCATGGAGACCAGCACCGGTTGCAGAAACACCCAGCGGGTTTTCTCGAACGCCGCCAGCACCAGTTGATAGGCGCCGAGAGTAATGCCGATGCCAAACAACGGATGGTGAATGACGGCCGCCCAGGCACCGTGCCAGTCGATAATCATTGGCCGTCCTCATGAGGTGCGTGACGCTTGATCATGCGCTGCATCAGCACACCCGCAAACGCCAGGGACAGCATCAGCGACAACACCAGCGCGCCGACAATCGCCCAGAAATCCGCCGCGATGTCGGCGGCGTAAACCATCACGCCCACGGCTGGCGGCACCAACAGCAACGGCAGGTAACGCAGCAAACTGCTGGCCGCGAGGTTCAACGGTTCGCCGACTTGGCCGCGCGAAATCAAGTACACCAGCAACAGCAGCAGGCCGACAATCGGCCCCGGCAGCACCGGCAAAAACAAATGGTTGATGGCGGTGCCCAGCAATTGGAACAGCACCAGCCAGGTCAGGCCACGTAACAACATCCAGCATCTCCCGCGCGCTCTCCCCACAAAGAAGGGACCGATCATTATAAGCACGTCAACGCTATGGATCGGCATTCGCCAAAAGCATGTTCAGTTGACCGGAGCAATTTGCCATGTTGATCTAAAGTGGTAATCCGGGAGGTCAAAGCCCCCCACCTCAAAACTATAAAACCGATGAACCCAAGGAGAGTCTCAATGCCCTATGTTCCCGTTGCAGAGCTCAAAGATTATGTCGGCAAGGAACTTGGACGTTCCGAATGGCTCACGATCGATCAGGAGCGCATCAACCTGTTCGCCGAAGCCACTGGAGATTATCAGTTCATCCACGTCGACCCGGTCAAAGCCGCGCAAACGCCATTTGGCAGCACCATCGCCCACGGTTTCCTGTCGCTGTCGCTGATTCCCAAACTGATGGAAGACATCCTGATTCTCCCTGAAGGGGTGAAGATGGTGGTCAATTACGGTCTGGACAGCGTGCGCTTCATCCAGCCAGTGAAGGTCAATTCCAGGGTGCGACTCAAGGTCGACATGAACGAAGTCACCGAGAAGAAACCCGGCCAATGGCTGCTCAAGGCCACCGCCACACTTGAGATCGAAGGGTCGGACAAACCGGCGTATATCGCCGAGCCACTGTCGCTCTGCTTCGTGTAAACCATCCCGGATGCGAAGCAGCTCACGCTGTTTCGCGCCCGCTTCGTTTCTACCGGCTATATAAGGGCACATAGCTGCGGCATACTCGGTCGCCTAATTGCCCGGATCCCGCTATGCGCTCACTTGCATTCCTTGCCTTGACCCTGTTGCTCACCGCTTGCGGCGATGGTGAATCGCTGTTGCCTCCCGACGCCCGCCTGCCGGACGGCGGACGCTATCGCGGTGAACTGGTCAATGGATTGCTGCAAGGTCAGGGCCGCATCGACTACCCGAACGGCAGCTGGTACGCCGGCGACTTCGACAAGGGGCAATGGCATGGCAAGGGCGAATGGCACGGCAGCAACGGCGAGGTCTATCGCGGGCAATTCAATCTGGGCCTGTTCGACGGTCAAGGCGCGCTGACCACCAACGGCAGCAGCTACAACGGCGGCTTCAAGGCCGGTCGACGGGACGGCGAAGGCACCCTCAAAGAAAGCGGCATGACGTACCGAGGCGAATTCAAAGCCGATCAATATTCAGGGCTCGGTCGTCTCGAACTCGAAGACGGCAGCTCATACCAGGGCCAGTTCGCCCACGGCAAACCCAATGGCGAAGGCCAGCGCAGCGACGCCAGCGGCAATCAGTTCACCGGGCATTTCGTCGACGGTCAGCTGGAAGGCAACGGGACTTTCAACAGCGCTGACGGCGACCTTTACGTCGGCGGCTTCAAGAACAATCAACTGCACGGCAAGGGTCGCTACGAAAACGCCGATGGCGATGTCTGGCTGGGCCAATTCAAGGAAGGATCGCTGAACGGCAAGGGCGAGTTGATCGGCGCCGACGGCAGCCATTACATGGGCCAGTTCAGCGACTGGCGCTTCACCGGACAGGGCCGCTTGAATCTGCCCGACGGCAGTTTCTACATCGGCCAGTTCGACGGTGACAGTTATGCCGGGCGCGGCACCTTGGTGTTGACCGACGGAACCGTACAAAGCGGCACCTGGATCAATGGTCAGCGCGTTCGCGATGCCGACGGCAAGTTACTGCCAGACTCACTTGAACTCGGCTTGCTGGCCCAAGGCCGCTTGCTGGACGACGCCCTGTCCAACCTGCCGGCCTCGACCCCTGCAGTCGAGCTGTACACCTTGACCGTCGGTGGTGACGGCAAGCAAAGCGTGTTCCTGCGCGAATCCGATTACGTCAGCAACATGCTCAACAGTCGCTTCGGTGCATTTGGCCAGATCCGCCTGGTGAACCATCGCGACCACCTCGTCGACCGGCCAATGGCCACCCGCGAAAGCCTGCGCCGCGCCGCCCTGACCCTGGCCGAACGCAGTGGCCCGGAAGACTTGATCTTCATCTACCTGACCAGTCACGGCACCAGTGAACACGAACTGGTGCTCGACCAGCCACGCATGGAGCTGGCCGACCTGCCGGCTGACGAGCTCGCCGCTGTGCTCGCCCCTTTGAAGAACCGCGACAAGATCATCGTGATTTCTTCCTGCTACTCCGGCGGCTTCATCCCTGCGCTGAAGGACGAACGCACCCTGATCATGACCGCCTCGCGCGCCGACCGGGTGTCTTTCGGTTGCTCGGAAGAAGCCAACTTCACTTACTTCGGCGATGCCCTGTTCGCCCAGGCGCTGAACCAGACCGACGATCTGGAGCAAGCTTTCAAGCTGGCCAAGGCCACCGTGGCCGAGCGCGAACTGGCGGACAACTTCGAAGCATCCGAGCCGCAGATCTGGGCGCCGAAAACCGTCCTCTCCCACTGGCAACTGTTACGCAAGCAGCAGGCGCGAAAGGCACTACAAAGTGTCTCTGCCGGCAGCAAGGATGCAAAGAACAACTAAGCTGAATGTATCAAGGGGGAAACACTATGTACTTGACGCCTCAGCATGTACTGCTTGCCGGAGCTACCGGGTTAACCGGTGAACACTTGCTTGATCGCCTGCTCAATGAGCCAACGATTACGCGAGTATTGGCACCCTCACGCCGGCCACTGGCCGAGCATCCCCACCTTGAAAACCCCGTCGGCGACCCCGCGGTGTTTCTGCCGCAATTGAATGGTCGCGTCGACATCGCCTACTGCTGCCTGGGTACCACGATCAAGCAAGCCGGCTCGGAACAGGCGTTTCGCGCGGTGGACCTGGACATGGTGGTGGCGTTCGCCAAACGTGCACGGGAGATGGGCGCGCGGCACCTGATCGTGATCAGTGCCTTGGGAGCCGATCGGAGATCCCCGATTTTCTACAACCGGGTCAAAGGCGAGATGGAATACGCATTGCGCGCGCAGGACTGGCCGCAACTGACCATTTGCCGCCCTTCCCTGCTGCTGGGCGATCGCCTCGAGCCGCGCCCGGCCGAGCAGTTCATCGGGCCATTTTCCCGCCTGATGCCCGGCAAATATCGCGGGATTGAAGCCTGCCAACTGGCCCGCGCCATGTGGCGACTGGCGCTGGAAGAGCAGGATGGGATTCGGATTGTCGAGTCGGATGAATTGAGGAAACTGGGCAAAAATAAATAAGTGCTGTCCGGGAGAACGCCTTCGCGAGCAAGCCCGCTCCCACATTTGATCTCAAGTGTTCACATAATTTGTGTTCGCTGAAGATCTTATGTGGGAGCGGGCTTGCTCGCGAAGGGCACAACACCGGCTCAGAGCCAAGCGCTACAACCCACCCGTCGCCTGAAAACTCACGCCTAAAACCGTGAGCAACGACAGCGGCAAGAGCAGCGTGTCGAGCAACGCGCTGGCCGGCAGGTCGATGCCGGGATAGCTCGGCGCTTCTGCTCCGAAGCGGTCCATGGCGCAGCAACCGCCGTTCATGGCATACAAATCCAGTCGAGTCCCTGAATACACCACCGGAGCCCCCGGTTTGGCCGCATCGAGCGTGCGCGCCGTGGCGCAGCCTGCCAGTTGCAACGCCAGCACAATCACCAGCAGCTTATTCATCGCTGGTCAGATGGTGTTCGCCCCAACGTGGCAGCATGTCTTGCGGAATGTTCAGCAGATTGAGAATCCGCGCCACGACGAAGTCGATCAAATCATCGATGGTCTGTGGCTGATGATAAAACCCCGGCGACGCCGGCAATATCGTCACGCCCATGTTCGACAACTTGAGCATGTGCTCCAGATGAATGCTCGAATATGGCGCCTCGCGCGGCACCAGAATCAACTGGCGGCGCTCCTTCAAGGTGACGTCGGCGGCACGTTCGATCAGGTTGTTGCAGGCGCCCGTCGCGATAGCCGACAAGGTGCCGGTGGAACACGGCACCACCACCATCGCTGCCGGTGCGCCGGAACCCGAGGCCACCGGCGACATCCAGTCTTCCTTGCCATACACGCGAATCTGCCCGGCGGCAGCGCCGGTGTATTCGGTGAGGAAGGCTTGCATCATCTGGGTCTTCGGCGGCAACGTAACGTCAGTCTCGGTGGCCATCACCAGTTGCGCTGCCTTGGATATCAGGAAGTGCACCTCGCGGTCCTCGCGTATCAGGCAGTCCAGCAGGCGCAAGCCATACTGGGCGCCTGAAGCGCCGGTCATCGCCAGCGTGATGCGTTCCGGGCCGTTGTTCATTGCAGCGCCTCGGCGAGTTTGCCGTGCAGGCCGCCGAAGCCGCCGTTGCTCATGATCACGACGTGAGTACCGGGCCGAGCCTGGCTCTTCACGCGCTCAATGATGCCTTCGAGTGAATCGCTGACAATCGATGGCACCGTGCACAGCGCCGCTGTCGCGCCCAGGTCCCAACCGAGGTTGGCCGGTGCGTACCAGATCACCTGATCGGCATCGACCACGCTTTCCGGCAAGCCGTCGCGGTGAGCACCGAGCTTCATGGAATTGGAGCGCGGTTCGATGATCGCGATCAACGGAGCGTCGCCGATGCGCTTGCGCAGGCCGTCGAGCGTCGTGGCAATGGCGGTCGGGTGATGAGCGAAGTCGTCGTAGATGGTGATGCCGCGCACTTCCGCGACTTTCTCCATCCGGCGCTTCACGCTTTTGAACGCGCTCAATGCAGCGATGCCCATGGACGGCACAACACCTACATGGCGTGCAGCCGCCAATGTGGCCAGGGCGTTGGCGACGTTGTGCTGTCCGGTCATGTCCCACTCAACCACACCCTGGGCGACACCTTCGAACATCACCTCGAATTTCGAACCGTCTTCGCTGAGCAGCTTGACTTGCCACTGACCGCCGGCACCGGTGGTTTGCACCGGGGTCCAGCAACCCATTTCAATCACGCGCAGCAAGGCCGGTTCGGTGGTCGGATGGATCACCAGGCCTTCGCTTGGGATGGTTCGCACCAGATGGTGGAATTGCCGCTCGATGGCCGGCAGATCGGGGAAGATGTCGGCATGATCGAACTCCAGATTGTTCAGGATCGCCGTGCGCGGACGGTAGTGAACGAACTTGGAGCGTTTGTCGAAGAAGGCGCTGTCGTACTCGTCGGCTTCGATCACAAAGAACGGCGTGTCACCCAGACGGGCCGACACCGAGAAGTTCTGCGGCACGCCGCCGATCAGGAAACCCGGGCTCATGCCTGCGTGTTCCAGGACCCAGGCGAGCATGCTGCTGGTGGTGGTTTTGCCATGGGTGCCGGCGACAGCCAGGACCCAGCGGCCTTGCAGCACGTGGTCGGCCAGCCATTGCGGTCCGGAGACGTAGGGCAAGCCTTTGTTCAGTACGTATTCAACGGCGGGGTTACCACGGGACATGGCGTTGCCGATCACCACCAGGTCGGGGGCCGGATCGAGCTGCGCCGGGTCGTAACCCTGGGTCAACTCGATGCCCTGAGCCTCAAGCTGAGTGCTCATCGGTGGATAGACGTTGGCATCGGAGCCCGTCACGTGATGGCCCAGCTCTTTGGCCAGAACCGCCATCGAACCCATGAAAGTGCCGCAGATACCAAGAATATGAATGTGCATAGTCGACCTCGTAAAACATGGCCGCAGGTTAGCGTAGGGTGGGAAAAATCGCACCTTGTGTTTCGGACTTGAGGACGCCCTTCGCGAGCAAACCCGCTCCCACACTGGATCGGCGGTGTTCACATAATTAGCGCTCGCTGACGATCTAATGTGGGAGCGGGCTTGCTCGCGAATGGCCGCGACTCGGTTTACCGGGCGATACCGTGCTTACGCAACTTCCGATAAAGCGTATTGCGACTGACACCCAGCTGCTCGGCAGTGTGAGTCATGTGCCAGCGTGTCTGCTCCAGCGCATTCAACAGTGCCAGCCGCTCGGCATCATCCAATGGATGCTCGGAAGGCTCCTCAGTCGCCAAGGCAACCACCGGCCGCGCCTGACGAATCATCGCCGGCAAATCCTCCAGCCCGACCCGCCCCTCTTCACACAACGCCGCCAATGTACGCAGCACATTACGCAGCTGCCGAACATTCCCCGGCCAGGCAAACGCCAGCAACGCCTGCCGTGCCGGCCCGTCGATCAATACCGTTTCCCCGCCTGCCTCTTCGGCCAGCAGAAAGTCGAGTAGCTGGGATTTATCCGTGCGATCGCGTAATGCAGGCAAGGCGACTTCCAGGCCATTGAGCCGGTAGTACAAATCCTCGCGGAAGCTGCCGTCCTGCACCCGCTCCAGCAAATTTCGGTGAGTGGCGCTGATGATCCGCACATTGACCGCTTCAGGCTCGCCACCAATCGGCACCACCTGACGATCCTCCAGCACCCTTAACAGCCGGGTCTGCAAGGCCAGGGGCATGTCGCCGATTTCATCGAGAAACAGCGTGCCGCCATCAGCCTGCTGCAACTTGCCACGCATGCCTTCCTTGCGGGCGCCGGTGAAACTGCCGCCGCGATAACCGAACAGTTCGCTCTCGATCAGGCTCTCGGGGATGGCCGCGCAGTTGAGGGCGACGAAGGCTTTTTCCGCCCGTTGACTGGCCTGGTGCACGGCTTTAGCGAAGGCTTCCTTGCCGGAACCGGTTTCGCCGTTGATCAGCAGCGGCACGTCGCGCTCGAAGACTCGCAGGGACTTGCGGAAATCCTCCTGCAACGCCGTGTCGCCCAGGCAGATGCCGGCGAGACGCGGACGTTCGGCAATCACTGGACTTTGCACCACCGGCACCGGAATGCTACGCGGCTGCCCGCGCAACACGGCAAACAGGCTCCGCCCGTCACGGGTGCGCAATGGCCAACTGGCGCTGGCGTTCACACTTGCACGGCCGAGCAAATCATCCAGCGAACAGTCGAAAAACGCCTCCACCGGTTTGCCCAGCAGCCCGCCGCGGATGTGTCCCAGCAGGTTCAGCGCGCTCTGGTTGACCGCGCTGATCCGCCCTTCCCCGTCGAATGCCAGCAGCCCTTCGCTGAACAGTCCGACGGATTCGGCCTGCAAGTGAAAGCGCAGCAGCCATTGATTGTCGAAGTAACGCAGGAAATAGCAGCTCTCGATCATCTTTGCCGAAAGATTGACCAGGGCCATGGTGTGGAACTGACTCTGGCGCGACACCTCATGACGCGCCGAGGACACGTCGAGCACCGCCAGCAGTTCGCCGTGAGGGTCGAACACCGGGCTCGCCGAGCACGTCAGGCCGGTGTGGCGGCCGCGAAAGTGTTCGTCCTGATGGATGGTCAGCGACTGACGTTCCACCAGGCAAGTGCCGATACCGTTGGTGCCTTCGCAGGCTTCGCTCCAGTCGGCACCGAGCCAGAGACCGGCGCGCTCGAAAATCTTCCGCTCGGCGGGCGCGGTGACACAGTTGAGGATCACCCCGCGCGCATCGGTCAGCAGCACCGCATGCCCGGCGCCGGAGAGTTGTTGATGCAGGCTGGTCATTTCGTTGCCGGCGATCTGCAGCACTTGCTGTAGGCGTTCGCGGCTTTCGAGCACGCGACCATGTTCGAGCACCGTTGGCGCCATGGTCAGGGCCGGGTCGAGGTGATAGTCCTCAAGGCAGCGCAGCCAGGAACGAGCGATGGACGGATCGCTGCCAGGCCCGTGCAGGTGGGATTTACCCTGGGTCACGGTCAGCACTTGCTGGGCATGGCGACTCAAATGGTTGTCGTGCATTTCTTATTATTCTCCCGCGCAGAGTCTGGCTCGCTTCCGTGAGGCCGAGCATCCTCCAGCCTAGCTTGCATTGCAATGCTGGCAAGACCACTCGGTCACAGCCTGTGCCAAAAGCGGTACAAACTGTCACCCACCCTGTACCGAAACCGTCACAGGCGCCACCCGCCTGTCCGACAAAAACCACGCAAAGCCTTGATTTGCCTGACCTGCAAGGCAGTGGCCCGACCTTTGCTCTACGCTTATAGCAAGCGCACATGCGCCCCTCCCTTATAAGCACAAAAGCCAAGGAGAAATCATCATGCGTTACGCTCACCCCGGTACTGAAGGCGCTATCGTTTCGTTCAAGAGCAAATACGGTAACTACATCGGCGGCGAGTTCGTCGCGCCTGTCAAAGGTCAGTACTTCACCAATACATCGCCGGTCAACGGCCAACCGATTGCCGAATTCCCGCGTTCCACCGCCGAAGACATCGACAAGGCCCTGGACGCTGCCCACGCCGCCGCTGATGCCTGGGGCGCCACGTCCGCCCAGGCGCGCTCGCTGGTGCTGCTGAAAATCGCCGATCGCATCGAACAAAACCTGGAAGTCCTGGCGATCACCGAATCCTGGGACAACGGCAAAGCCGTGCGTGAAACCCTCAACGCCGACATCCCGCTGGCTGCCGACCACTTCCGTTACTTCGCCGGTTGCATCCGCGCCCAGGAAGGTAGCGCCGCCGAGATCGATGGCAACACTGTGGCGTATCACATTCATGAACCCCTGGGCGTGGTCGGGCAGATCATCCCGTGGAACTTCCCGATTCTGATGGCCGCCTGGAAACTTGCCCCGGCGCTGGCTGCTGGTAACTGCGTGGTGCTCAAGCCTGCCGAACAAACTCCACTGGGCATTACCGTGCTCATGGAGCTGATCGGCGACCTGCTGCCGCCCGGCGTGCTGAACGTGGTGCAAGGCTTCGGTAAAGAAGCCGGCGAGGCCCTGGCCACCAGCAAACGCATCGCCAAGATCGCCTTCACCGGCTCGACCCCGGTCGGCTCGCACATCATGAAATGCGCCGCCGAAAACATCATTCCGTCCACCGTGGAGCTGGGTGGCAAGTCGCCGAATATCTTCTTCGCCGACATCATGCAAGCCGAAGAAACCTTCATCGAAAAAGCCGCCGAAGGCCTGGTGCTGGCGTTCTTCAACCAGGGCGAAGTCTGCACCTGCCCTTCTCGCGCACTGGTGCAAGAGTCGATCTACGACGACTTCATGAAAGTGGTGATGAAGAAAGTCCTGTCGATCAAACGCGGCGACCCACTGGACACCGACACCATGGTCGGCGCCCAGGCGTCCGAGCAGCAATTCGACAAAATCCTTTCGTACCTGGAAATCGCCAAGGGCGAAGGCGCCGAGTTGCTGACCGGCGGCAAGGTGGAAAAACTCGAGGGCAACCTGGCGACCGGGTATTACATCCAGCCGACCCTGCTCAAGGGCACCAACAAAATGCGGGTGTTCCAGGAAGAAATCTTTGGCCCGGTGGTGAGCATCACTACCTTCAAGGACGAAGCCGAAGCCCTGGCCATCGCCAACGACACCGAGTTCGGCCTGGGCGCCGGTCTCTGGACACGCGACATCAACCGCGCCTACCGCATGGGCCGCGCCATTAAGGCCGGTCGTGTGTGGACCAACTGCTACCACCTGTACCCGGCGCACGCCGCGTTCGGCGGTTACAAAAAGTCCGGCGTCGGCCGTGAAACCCACAAGATGATGCTCGACCATTATCAGCAGACCAAAAACCTGCTGGTGAGCTACGACATCAATCCGTTGGGCTTCTTCTAAAACCCTGTAGGAGCGGGCTTGCTCGCGAAGGCGGTCATTCAGTCAACAGTAATGTTGAATGTTCTGGCCTCTTCGCGAGCAAGCCCGCTCCCACATTGAGTGTTGCGCCAACCCGGACATCATGACCGGGCCAAAACAAAACAATAAAAAGGTAAACACTATGCCTAGCGAACACACCGGAGCACCGGCGACCGGCTCCTCCGTCGACTTCGAAAAAGTCGGCTCCGAATACTTCCAGCAACGGGAACTGAAAAAAGGCGCGGCAGGCTGGGTCCTGCTGGTGGGCCTCGGCGTGGCCTACGTCATCTCCGGCGATTACGCCGGGTGGAACTTCGGCCTGGCCCAAGGGGGCTGGGGCGGCATGTTTCTCGCCACGCTGCTGATGGCCACGATGTACCTGTGCATGTGTTTCTCTTTGGCAGAACTGTCTTCCATGATTCCTACTGCCGGCGGTGGTTACGGCTTCGCCCGTAGCGCATTCGGGCCGTGGGGCGGGTTCCTGACCGGAACCGCGATCCTGATCGAGTACGCCATTGCGCCGGCAGCCATTGCGGTGTTTATCGGTGCCTATTGCGAGTCGCTGTTCGGCATCGGCGGCTGGATAATTTACCTGGCGTTCTACATCATCTTTATTGCCATTCATATTTTCGGAGTCGGTGAAGCGCTGAAACTGATGTTCGTCATCACCGCCGTCGCCGCTCTGGCGCTGGGTGTGTTTCTGGTGGCGATGGTGCCGCACTTCAACGTCGCCAATCTGCTGGACATTCCAGTAACCGAGGCCAAGGGCGCCAGCAGCTTCCTGCCCTTTGGTTATGTCGGCGTGTGGGCGGCCATTCCCTATGCGATCTGGTTCTTCCTGGCGGTAGAAGGCGTGCCGTTGGCCGCCGAAGAAACCAAAAACCCGAAACGCGACCTGCCCCGCGGGCTGATTGGCGCCATGCTGGTGCTGGTGAGCTTCGCCTTGCTGATTCTGGTGATCGGCCCTGGCGGTGCGGGCTCCAATGCCCTCTTGACCTCGGGCAACCCGTTGGTCGAAGCGTTGAGCAAAGCCTACGGCGGCTCGACCTGGATGGGCAACTTCGTCAACCTCGTGGGTCTGGCCGGCCTGATCGCCAGTTTCTTCTCGATCATTTATGCCTACTCGCGGCAGATTTTTGCCTTGTCCCGCGCCGGCTACTTGCCGCGCAAACTCTCCGAGACCAACAAAAGCAAGGCGCCGGTGCTGGCGTTGATCATTCCCGGCATCATCGGTTTTGGCCTGTCGCTGACCGGCCAGGGTGACTTGCTGATTCTGGTGGCCGTGTTCGGCGCGACCATCTCCTACGTCCTGATGATGGCGGCACACATCACGCTGCGCATTCGTCGCCCCAAAATGGATCGGCCGTATCGCACACCGGGCGGCATCTTCACCTCAGGTGTGGCGCTGGTGTTGGCGTGTATTGCCGTGGTCGCGGGTTTTCTGGTGGATCCGCGGGTGGTCATCGGCGCGGCGATCATCTATGGAGTGTTAATTGCTTACTTTGCTTTCTACAGTCGGCATCACTTGGTAGCAGGCACGCCCGAAGAGGAATTCGCGGCCATTCAAAAAGCTGAAGAAGCCCTGCACTAACGGCCGCAAATCACGGCGCAGGCCACCTCTGCGCCGTCACGGAGAATCTGTATGGCTAGTTTTGCTCACACTGTCGGCGCCCAGACCTACCGTTTCGACAGCCTCAAGGACGTCATGGCCAAGGCCAGCCCGGCGCGCTCCGGGGACTTTCTCGCGGGTGTTGCCGCCCTCAACGATGGCGAGCGTGTGGCTGCGCAAATGGCCCTGGCGAACATCCCGCTCAGTCACTTCCTGCAGGAAGTCCTGATTCCTTACGAAGCCGATGAAGTCACCCGACTGATCATCGACACTCACGACAAACAGGCTTTCGCCGTCATCAGCCACCTCACTGTCGGCGGATTTCGCGACTGGCTGCTCAGCGATGCCGCCGATGAACAGAGCCTGCGCGCCCTCGCCCCCGGGTTGACCCCGGAAATGGTCGCCGCCGTATCGAAGATCATGCGCGTGCAGGATTTGGTGCTGGTGGCGCAGAAGATCCGCGTGGTCACGAAATTCCGCGGCACCATGGGCCTGCGCGGCCGGTTGTCCACGCGTCTGCAACCCAACCACCCCACCGACGAACCGGCCGGCATCGCCGCGAGCATTCTCGACGGCCTGCTCTACGGCAACGGCGACGCGATGATCGGCATCAACCCGGCCACCGACAGCATCGCCTCGATCTGCGCCATGCTGGAAATGCTGGATGCGATCATCCAGCGCTACGACATTCCGACCCAGGCTTGCGTGCTGACCCACGTCACAACGTCGATTGAAGCGGTGAATCGCGGCGTTCCGCTGGACCTGGTGTTCCAGTCGATCGCCGGAACCGAAGCGGCCAACGCCAGTTTCGGCATCAACCTGAATATCTTGCAAGAAGGCTACGACGCAGGTTTGAGCCTGAACCGCGGCACGCTCGGGCAAAACCTGATGTATTTCGAAACCGGCCAGGGCAGCGCCCTGTCAGCCAACGCCCACCATGGCATCGATCAACAGACCTGCGAAACCCGCGCCTACGCCGTGGCGCGACATTTCAAACCGTTCCTGGTGAACACCGTCGTAGGATTCATCGGCCCGGAATACCTCTACAACGGCAAACAAATCATCCGCGCCGGCCTCGAAGACCACTTCTGCGGCAAGTTGTTGGGCGTGCCGATGGGCTGCGACATCTGTTACACCAACCACGCCGAAGCCGACCAGGACGACATGGACACCCTGCTGACCCTGCTGGGCGTGGCCGGGATCAACTTCATCATGGGCATCCCCGGCTCCGACGACATCATGCTCAACTACCAGACCACGTCGTTCCATGACGCGCTCTATGCCCGCCAGACGCTAGGGCTGAAACCCGCACCGGAATTCGAGCAGTGGCTGGAAAAAATGGGCATCTTTACCCAGGCGGACGGCAAGATTCACTTCGGCAACAGCCTGCCGCCGGCCTTCCGCCAGGCCTTGGCGCAATTGGGATGAGTGTTGATATGGATAAACCACCTGTCGATCCGCAAAACCCGTGGCTGGAACTGCGGCGCCTGACCCCGGCGCGAATTGCCCTCGGTCGCACCGGCACCAGCATGCCCACCAGTGCGCAGCTGGATTTCCAGTTCGCCCACGCCCAGGCGCGGGATGCGGTGCATTTGCCGTTCGATCACGTCGAACTCAGTTCACAACTGGCCGAACGTGGACGTGACAGTTTGCTGCTGCATAGCGCAGCAACGGATCGCAACAGCTATTTGCAGCGCCCCGATCTGGGGCGGAAGTTGAGCGATGAGTCGGCGCAAGCGCTGCGCGATTACGCGCTGGCCAACCCTGGCGGGGTGGATCTGGTAATCGTCGTCGCCGATGGCTTGTCGGCGCTGGCCGTTCATCGTCACACCATGCCATTACTGGCGCGCATGGAAGAACAGAGTGTGGCTGATGGCTGGTCCGTCTCACCGGTGATTTTAGTGGAGCAGGGCCGGGTCGCCGTAGCCGACGAGATCGGCGCGCTGCTTGGGGCAAAAATGGTGGTGATCCTGATCGGCGAGCGCCCTGGCCTCAGTTCTCCCGACAGCCTGGGTTTATATTTCACCTACAATCCAAAGGTCGGCCTGACGGATGCCTATCGCAACTGCATCTCCAATGTTCGCCTCGAAGGGCTGAGTTACGGCATGGCGGCACACCGTTTGCTGTATTTGATGCGCGAAGCCTGCCGACGGCAGTTGTCGGGCGTCAATCTGAAGGACGAAGCCCAGGTTCATACGCTTGAGTCGGACGCAGGTGCGGACATGAAAAGTAATTTCCTACTGAGTCCGCCGGATGCCTGAACCGATTCCGCATTGCGTTTCTGATCAGGTTTCAGGCACGATCGAAACACGGCTGCCCGAGTGAGAACCGTTCGCCGTCAGAGCACGTGAAGACAGCCACTTGAAGACGAGACCTATCGATGCGGATTATTCAAGCGACCCTCGAACACCTGGACCTGCTGACCCCGTTGTTCGTCAAATATCGCGAGTTTTATGGCTCCCTGGCCTATCCGGACTCGTCCCGGGCGTTCCTCGAGAAACGCCTGTCCCGCAAGGAGTCGGTGATTTATCTGGCCCTGGCCGATGACGACAGCAACAAACTGATAGGTTTCTGTCAGTTGTACCCGAGCTTTTCGTCGCTTTCGCTTAAACGCGTATGGATCCTCAACGACATCTACGTCGCCGAAGACGCCCGCCGCCAGTTGGTCGCCGATAACCTGATCCGCACCGCGAAGAAAATGGCCAAGGACACCAACGCCGTGCGTATGCGCGTTTCCACCAGCAGCAACAACGAAGTCGCGCAGAAAACCTACGAATCCATCGGATTCAAGGAAGACACCGAGTTCAAGAACTACGTGTTGCCGATCAGCGACGAGCTCTGATCCACACTAAAACTGTGGGAGCGAGCTTGCTCGCGATGGTATCGCCTCGGCACAACTGATACGCCGAGGTGCCTGAATCGCGAACAAGCTCGCTCCCACAGGGGTCGGTTTCGCCATTCTCGTCGGTAGGGTTCCATCGACATCCCCAGCTACAAACTCGACGCGCTTTTCACCACTCAGCCCGTATAATGCCGACCTTTCCGGCTTGTAAGAAAAACTACAATCATCTGTAGGCTTACACGAAGTCATATGCACAGGCCTGCTGAGTCGGGCCGTCACCACAGGTGCCCTCCATGGATTTCAACCCGCTCGACCTTATCCTGCATCTCGATGTTTACCTCGACTTGCTGGTAAACAACTACGGGCCATGGATCTACGCCATCCTGTTTCTGGTGATCTTCTGTGAAACCGGTCTGGTGGTGATGCCGTTCCTGCCGGGCGATTCCCTGCTCTTCATCGCTGGCGCCGTCGCGGCCGGTGGTGGCATGGACCCTGTGCTGCTGGGCGGCCTGCTGATGCTGGCGGCGATCCTCGGTGACAGCACCAACTACGTGATCGGACGAACGGCGGGCGAGAAGCTTTTCAGCAACCCGAACTCGAAAATTTTCCGCCGCGACTACCTGCAACAAACCCACGACTTCTACGACAAGCACGGCGGAAAAACCGTGACGCTGGCGCGTTTCCTGCCGATCATCCGCACCTTCGCACCGTTCGTCGCAGGCGTCGCGAAAATGCCATACCCGCGCTTCTTCGGCTTCAGCGTTCTCGGCACCATTCTGTGGGTTGGCGGCCTGGTCACCCTCGGTTACTTCTTCGGCAACGTACCGTTCATCAAGCAAAACCTGTCGCTGCTGGTAGTTGGCATCATCCTGTTGTCGCTCGTACCGATGATCATCGGCGTCATCCGCAGCCGCTTCGGCAACGCCGCGTCCAAAGCCCACCCACGCTGAATTATCATGTGGTCCCTTAGCGCCTGGCGACGCCAGCGTACTTTGGCCAAGCACCCGATTGCCGACGACATGTGGCAGCGGGTGCGCCATCACTTGAGTTTTCTCGATGGCATCAGTGCTGCCGAAGACCAGTGGCTGCGCGAAGCCTGTGTCCTGTTCCTGCAAGACAAGCACCTGACCGCCCTGCCCGGCGTCGAACTCCACCAGGAGCAACGCCTGCTGCTCGCCGCCCAAGCGCAATTGCCGCTGATACACCTGGGCGATCTGAACTGGTATCAGGGTTTTCACGAAATCGTCCTCTACCCCGACGACTTCCTCAGCCCCCAGCGCCATCGCGATGCCAGTGGCGTCGAGCACGAATGGGATGGCGAACACAGCGGCGAAGCCTGGCAGCAGGGCCCGATCATCCTTGCCTGGCCCGGCGTGATGGCCAGCGGTGGCTGGGAAGGCTACAACCTGGTGATCCACGAACTCGCGCACAAACTCGACATGCTCAACGGCGATGCCAACGGCCTGCCGCCGCTGCACGCTGACATGCGGGTCAGCGACTGGGCCAAAGTCATGCAAGAGGCCTACGACGACCTGGACCGGCAACTGGAGCGCAATCCCGACGCCGAAACCGCCATCGACCCCTACGCGGCGGAAAATGCCGCCGAGTTCTTCTCGGTCACCAGCGAATACTTCTTCAGCGCACCGGATTTACTGCACGAGGCGTATCCTCAGGTCTATGAGCAGCTAAAGCTGTTTTACCGCCAGGACCCGCTGGCCCGGCTGCGGCAACTTCTGGCCGAGAACCCGGTCTATCAGGCACACGACTAGTGTCCTGCTTCACCGATGCGTCGCTTTTTGACGAGTGGTCGTTATGTTCAGGCTAGGCGCCGCGACGAGTCATAGCTGGCTATGGCGAGGAGCGACAACGCAGCATGGCCGTAACGGACGCCGTCAAAAAGCGACAGCATCGGTGAGGCAGGACACTCGGGTCTACACGACCTCTGGTCCATAGCAACGGTGGCGGAATATGCCTATAATCGCCGCCACTTTTTGGTCAATCCGGCCAAGTGTTTTTGGTCAACTAACGGGGGCACCGCCCAATGAGCTACAGCAAGATTCCGGCTGGCAAAGACCTGCCGAACGACATCTACGTCGCGATCGAGATTCCGGCCAACCACGCGCCGATCAAATACGAAATCGACAAAGACAGCGATTGCCTGTTCGTTGACCGTTTCATGGCCACCCCGATGTTCTACCCGGCCAACTACGGTTTCATCCCGAACACCCTGGCTGACGACGGTGATCCCCTCGACGTGCTGGTCGTGACCCCTTACCCGGTTGCCCCAGGCTCCGTGATCCGCGCTCGTCCGGTCGGCATCCTGCACATGACCGACGACGGCGGCGGCGATGCCAAAGTCATCGCAGTCCCACACGACAAGCTGTCCCAGCTGTACGTCGACGTGAAGGAATACACCGATCTGCCGCCTCTGCTGCTGGAACAGATCAAGCACTTCTTCGAGAACTACAAAGACCTCGAAAAAGGCAAATGGGTGAAGATCGAAGGTTGGGGCGACGCAGAAGCCGCTCGCACCGAGATCATGAAGTCGGTTGCTGCTTACAAAGGCTGAGAAGTAGCTGCAAGCTTCAAGAAGAACCCCGGTTGATCCGGGGTTTTTTGTGGGCGCTTGAAAAAACGCCTTAAACAATACGTTTAACGCTCTGCTGCTTTGGTTTTTTCTTGTTTAATTTTTACCTAGAACGTCTTACATCCGGTCTTAAATTTCCCTCGAAATTTGAACGGGTCGTTTATTCAAACCCCTACCTGGCGCCAGTAGACTCGTGTTTATGAAAAAGAACACTAGCGGCCCACGGTTTAAAGCGCTCCTCGGAGCGGCGAACATTTCGACAACAGGATTTGCCGAGTTCCTGGACACGGTGCCGCAAAACGTCCACAACTGGTACACCCGCGGTGTGCCCGCCTACCGCATGGAAGAAGTGGCCAGAAAGCTGTCCGTCTACAGCGACTGGCTCAAAACCGGCGAAGGCCCGAAAGACGCCCAGCACCTGCGCCTGCACGACGACTCCGGCAACACCTTCGATGCCCAAGCCATCCGAGGCATCTATACGGTCATCGAACCCACCGACGTCGAACTGCCCTTCTACACAGAAACAGCCACCGCCCCAGGGTCCAACAAAACCCATGTCGTCGAAGATCCCGAACAATCCATCCGCCTACCCCGCAGCCACCTCGACTCACTGGAAATCAATCACGACGACGCCATCTGCGCCCACATGATCGGCAACAGCATGGGCGAGAAAATTGAAGACGGCTCCACCCTCGCCATTGATCGAGGGCTGACGCAGATTGTGGATGGGGAAATTTATGCGATCGAGCATGACGGGATGCTCAGAATCAAATACCTGCACCGCATGCCGGGGAACGCACTGCGATTGCGCAGCCACAACAGGACTGAGTATCCGGATGAGATCTTCAGAGCCGAGCAAATCGAAGAACAGAACATCAGGGTATTGGGCTGGGTGTTCTGGTGGTCGACCCTGAACAAACGCCGACCGCCGGTACCGTTCTTGTGACACCGAGGCGTTTTCTTCGCGAGCAAGCCCGCTCCCACAAGGATTGCGCAATGCCTGTGGGATCGGGCTTGCTCGAGAATGCGGTGGAACATTCACCTCAAAACCCAGAACTGCTACCCAGTCCCGAACAATCCAATAGCTCTACGACGCACACCAAGCTGGGAATTTTCCAAAAAAATCAGTATGCTGCGCCCCACATTTGCGCATCGACCCGCCCCGCGGCTCAGATCGCACCGACAAGGCAGATAACTTTCTCGCCAAGTCCCACAGCCGGACGCAAGATCCGGGTGTACGTTTTGAAGGCTGGCGCGGTTTACCAAAAATGAACCAAGCCAGTCCCCGAGAAGCCGGCCACAAGCCGGCTTTTTAATTGTCCGAAATAATCCTATCCCATCCGAGAATCCTGCCGATAGCCTAGCTATCACGGGTGCTTCAGGTGCTCCCCTGTCCGATGGTGTTCGACGCCATTTGACCTCATCCGACGATGAAGTGGGGGGACAGGTGGGGGGACAAAAGGGACGAGAGGGGAAATCCAATGGGCAAGCTCAACCCGAAACAAGTCGAAAACCTGACCGAACCCGGCACCTACGAAGATGGTGATGGGCTTCGCTTGGTCGTCAAACCAACCGGGCGCAAGTCCTGGCTACTTCGCTTCCAACTGGCGGGGCGTCGTAGAGAAATGGGCCTGGGCTCATTCCCTGAGGTGAGCCTCAAGAAAGCCAGACAAGACGCAAGTGCTAAACGCACCCAATTGAGTGATGGCATAGACCCATTAGCCGCTCGCGACATAGAGCGCGCAGCTCAACGGGAAGCCCAGCGAGCAAGTGAAGCCAAGCAACTGAAGTTCGAGTCCCTCGCAACGGAATACCGTGATGCTCACGGCGCAGCATGGTCGGAGAAATGGCGTAAAGGCTGGCTGCGAAAGCTGGAGCTGTATGCGTTTGATCATATCGGCAAGCTTTCAGCCGAAAGCATCGGCACTCCTGAAGTGCTCAAGGTGTTGCAACCCATCTGGGCCACCAAGACAAGAACCGCCGATGAAGTACGTGGGCAGATTGAACAGGTTCTGGATGCAGCCAAGGCACGGAACCTGCGACAGGGTGAGAATCCCGCTCGCTGGCGTGGGCACTTAGACAATCTGTTGAGCCGTTCTGAAAAGAGGAAAGCTCGGAAGCGTGAGCACTTTGAAGCTTTGCGCTGGCAGGATGTCCCGGAGCTGATAACCAAGCTGCGAGCAAACACCACACCACCATCTTGGGCCGCACAACTGCTGATCATGACCAGCGCACGCGCCCACATGGTGAGGTTCGCTCGTTGGGATGAGTTTGATTTGGAAGCAGGCACTTGGTCGCTGCCAGATGAGCGAATGAAAATGCGGGTAGCTTTCATAATTCCGCTTGCCGAGGAAGTCGTAAAGCTGGTGAATAGCATTCCGCGAGACGAGGGAAGCGCCTTTCTATTTCCTGGCCAGGGCAAGACAGGGGTCATGCACGCAAACGCAGTCCGAACGCTCTTGCATGGCATGGGGTACGAGCACATCACCCGACACGGCTTTCGATCCTCATTTCGAGACTGGGCCGGTGAATGCACTCACTACCCAAGGGAGGTTTGCGAAATGGCTCTGGCGCATGATGAGCGTGACCAGACTGAAGGGGCGTACTCGCGTTCGGACTTTCTTGATAAGCGGCGGCTCCTAATGAACGACTGGACTCAATTCATTACCGCACCCACAACAACATCCCAACGTTGACAGTGCCGCTATTTCCACCTTATCGGATAGAAGTGGAGCTATTATCTTTCAGTAGCCGACCTGATGGAATATCACGCACGTAACACTTCAACGACTTTGACCAAGAAGTACATAATGGAAAAATTTACGCCACGACTATTTTCGCCAACACAATACGCAATAAATACAAATAAGCGCATAGGCAACACGACAGTTCGAGCGGCCATAGGTAGAAATCACCACTACCTTTTTGATTATTTTTTTGAACCTCTACTTGAATCTGACGAGTACACCAGGCTGTTAGAAAACATACGCGCCGTGACGACTGATCCAGAACTGCAAGGTAAGCTAATTTCAACCTGGGAGCACGAGGTCTACAAGCGTTACGAGGAGATCGAGGGACTCGATGAAGAAATCAATATATTATTCGACCATGTGAGACATGCCTGCCTTTACCTTGAGCTGGCTACGGTAGCCGAAGATAATAAAGACCGCGACAGGGCGTGGGCCTTCACGAACGAGGCCAGCCTGATGATTAATGGGATTGCAGGTGCATCGGGATCAATTTTCGACAAGATAGAAGCTGCCAACCGCACTAAGCAAAACAGCGAGAACGGCAAAGGTAGAATTAAAAACTTCTTCCCCGCCAAACAGGAGGCGGCAAGACTACTAGAAGAATTAAAACCCGAAGGGGGATGGTTATCCGTAGCTAGTGCAGCTTCTGCTTTAGAAACCCCATTGGCAAGCTTCATTGACGCCAATCGAATTGGCGGCATACAAAGTTCAAACATACAAGCCCTTTTAGAGAAAACATGGATCCCGAAGGATGAACTAGTTAATAATGCCTGGCAAAAAAACAAACGAGCCAAGAAAAAAACAAATTTATGAACGCACTGGTTTTCCCTGACGGTTAAAGAACGACTCTAAGAGCCATCAGAGAAAACCTAAGCTTCAGCACCGTCATTTTTCGGAAGGGAGTGCGGCTCTTGGCCTCCCTCGTGGACCTTTTGGAGAAGGGTTATTCATTCTTCCCATACTGCGGCCTTCAGTTTGAAGTTTCATGTAGAGATCAGTCTTAGTGAGGTAAACCACAGCCTTCCGTAACCCCTCACGCATCTCGCCATCCGCATGGTCAACCATCCCTATCCCACAGCTCTTGTAAGACCGTTTAACGGCATTGCAGTTGAAGTATAGACCTCGACCCTGGGTTATGCTTTCTGCCCAGTAGCGGCCTATCAGAGTAGCTCTGGTTATATCTTCCCGAACCTTAGAGCCATCAAAGAAAAACATTACATGGTAATGGAAGCCTTTCTCCGGACCATGCTCCAACTTCCAGATGTAACCCACCATACCATTAAACAGGTTGTTCGATCTCGCATTTTGAAACAGATGCTCTCTATCTCGCTTCGCTTGATCCTGCGTAGTTTTTGAATGTACCTTCGAATAGGAAAGGTCAACCCTCAACACAAGCAGTCTGGAATAGCGCTCAAACAGCGCATCAACGTATTTGTTCAATTCCCTGTAGTTCTTATTGCTTGATCGCCGATAGCTGTTTAGATTGGATTCAAACTGCGCACTCTTGGCTTCGTTACGGATATTGTCGACACACTTGTTCAGCCGCTGTGCTATCGCTTTAGCATCCTCAATCTGAACTGCTGCTCTAGGAATCAAATGCTCCTGGTTTAGGTCAAACCTTACAATCTGATTGAATGCCATGTCGATATACGGTTCGAATTGATGCAGCGATTTGTACCCACTCCCCATAGGCGCATAGCTTTTGATTATTTTTCGCAACAGCCTTCCTGATTCAGCGGCTACCAAATGAGCATTACCATCCCCATTCGCAACCTGAAGGCCAAAGGCACCTCCTTCTGTTTTTATAAGCTTTTGAATCCACCCCGACACTTGTTTGAGCTCCATAATCAAACCAGCATCTACAGCCCCTAACTGAACATCGTCTTCTCCTTCGATCTGCATGCCGCACTTACTCAAGAGCGCTATACCGCGCTCATAATAACCAACCTCCATAGCAACCCCCATATAGACACCTGATCGTACTCAGGGCTCAGACAAATGCAGCCCACATTACATCCTAGACATCCAATTCAACTTGAACATTCTATTTGTACTTATCTTGCTGCTAACGGTATCTTGTTGATACCTAGCGCATCACTCTAGTATCTACTTACTATAGACCCCTTCGGTTGTAATAAATGAATAGCAACCACTGATACTGCTAATAACATATAAACCAGAAATATTAAGGCAAGCAAACTCTAATCAAAGCACTGCCTGTAGCGCACCCGGCAATTGAAATATGAATTGAAACGCCATACAGAGTTAGTGCTAGATTTAATTACAAAACAGTAGAGAGAATTAAGCCTCTCCATAGGTAGAGAGGCGGCTCAATGATTAGCACGCTTTCTAGGCAGACATGCGCTGTTCAATCCAAATGGTGATTTCGGAGTCGATCCAACCAATGGCTACAGATCCCAGTTTGATCGGTCTTGGAAAGGTAGCGTCATACCTCGGCGATAGCTTATTCATGCGGTCGTAGATCGTCGAGCGTCCGAGGCCGATGCGTCCGGTCAACTCCTTGAGTCGTACAATTCTCGGGTAGAAATCACGTTGTATAATTGTCATTGGCGTTCTCGTCATGTGTTTGGGAATGACGCGACTTTAGGCTTCAGCCCCGCCCGACAAAAGCCGACAGCGATCAGTATTTTTTTTCTGCGCAGACAGAGTGTGCTCTGACACGAACTGGACAAATGCGGTAGCCACCTATAACCGTTTGCTTTCCTCGTACCTGGCGACAGCCTTTCATCGACGTCGCTGTCGTGCCCTTATTGGGTAGCTGATAGGGCAGGAGCTGATGGTGTGGGTACTGAACATGCCATAGGGTGCTCCAGTAATTTTTCACTGGTGAGTCGATCCAAGCCAATCTTTTGGTCAAAGACCTTGAATAACCCGACAACAGCCGTTTCCCAGCAATAGGAACTAACCACGCAGGGTAGGAACCAACTCCGTACGTTTTGGGCTGGGGAACGCTGCTCGCTGAGACTGTCACACCGCCCTTTAACCGCGTATCAACCCAACACTGAAACCTATTTCGAGCCTATATCACGACACTGAATATCCCCTATGGAATCCAACCCCATGTCATTTCAGTGTCCTTGCTGTACCTCCCCAAAAATCGCGTCTCGCAGAACGGCCATGACGGTTGGCGCACTTGTTGGTTCCATTGGCGGCGCGGCACAAGGCGCAAGTTCCGCACTCGCCGGCAGTCAAATCGGGGTCACTCTCGGCGTTCATATCCGTCCACCGGGTATCAGATTCGGTTCAGTCTCTAGCGCCATCCTCGGCGGATTGGCTGGCGGTGTCGGTGGATGCGTTCTGGGCGCTCAACTCGGCGAAAAGCTGGATCGCCATGTGCTGGCCAACAACCTGTGTTTGGTCTGCGGACATCGCTTCAACCTGCCCACTTAATCGGCGCAGCTTTCAACTCCCTCACATTAATCCGGTCCGTGCTGCGTTCTGCGCAGTGCTTTATGCCGACCTGCACCCGAAGGAATGTTTCCCATGGCTCATCTCATCGAACAAATGGCTTACGTTGGCGCTACCCCTTGGCATGGTTTAGGTAGTCGCCTCACTGAAAAACAACCGCTGGAAGTCTGGCAACGTGAAGCAGGGATGAATTGGCAGATCCAGGACAGCTCGGTGCATTACAAGGCCGAGGCCGCTGGCCATTTGGGCAGCATTCACTCATTCCCGGAACAAAAGGTGCTGTATCGCTCCGACACCAAAGCACCGTTGTCGGTGGTCTCGCATCGCTATCAGGTGGTGCAGCCGCGTGAAGTGCTGGAGTTCTACCGAGACCTGACGGAGTTCTCCGGTTACGAGCTGGAAACCGCTGGCGTGCTCAAGGGAGGCCGCAAGTTCTGGGCACTCGCCAGAACCGGTCAGGCCACGGCGCTGAAGGGTAATGATCAGGTCAACGGTTACCTGCTGCTGGCCACCTCCTGCGACGGCACACTGGCCACCACTGCCACGCCCACTACCGTGCGTGTTGTCTGCAGCAACACCTTGAGCATTTCCCTGAACGGCGCCACTCACGCCATCAAGGTGCCGCACAGCACTCGCTTTGATCCGCGCACGGTCAAAAAGCACCCGGGCATCGCCGTCTCGCAATGGGACGATTTCATGTACCGGATGCGCGCCCTCGCCGAACGCAAAGTTCAGACGAAAGAGGTCATCGGCTTCTTTATGGACGTGCTGTGCGACACCGGTGTGCATGACCCGATTCCCAATGTACTGCCCAACAAGCGAGCTATGGAGAAGGTACAAAGCCTCTACGAAGGTAAAGGCAGAGGATCTGATATGGAGTCCGCTCGCGGAACAGCCTGGGGCTTGCTAAACGCCGTGACTGAATATGTGGATCATGAAAAGCGTGCCAGGAGTTCTGAATATCGAATGGATTCGGCATGGTTTGGGCAAGGCGCAGTAATCAAACAGAAGGCACTCAATGCAGCCTTACAACTCGTTGCGTGAACCATCAAACACAGCCCCGCCGAGCGCTCTCCCCTAATGGGGTGTTCGGAATCATTTAATCCCAGCACCGCCCCCTCCAGTAACTGCGCCACCCACTCCCTAGTGCTTTCACGCGTTCGGATAGGAATCCCAGCATGAAATATCCCAAGCTCAAATCCGGTGAAACGACCGGTACCTTTGCCCTGGAATCACCGTTCACCGAGGCAGACGTCTTGCAGATGGCTCAACAACTCGCGATGTACCGCCTGTCTAAAGGACGGGCGCTGACTGAGCGCAGGCTCGTATTCAGTCACCTACAGACTCTGCTGCAATTTCATGATTACGAATTCTTTGCTTTGTTACTGCTCGATACCGAGCACCGGGTTATTGGTTTCAGAGAGCTATTCAGAAGTCCTCTAGAGGGGGGCAGCGTGTGTCCACGAGAAGTGGTGAAAATCGTACTGGAACACAACGCTGCAGCTTTGATTCTGGTTCATAACCAACCCTTCGCCATCCAAGAAAGTAGGCAAGCCGATCGTAGATCGACCACGCCCCTTAAAAACGCCCTGGACATGGTTGGCACCCAGATTTTGGATCACGTTGTGGTGGGCCATGAAGGCTGCAAATCAATGGCAGAGCGAGATCTGTAAGCGGCACGTACAAGCCCGGCCAATTCGGCAGGTGGCACCTAAAACTTTCACCGAGCCAAATCACCTTAAAACGAGGAGACTCCCATGGCGCTGATACATTTCTTGATAACACTTCTCACCTTCATCGGTGTACTGGCAAGTGCTTCAGCAGTAGTGCTGACTGTAATTCTGATACTGCGATTTCCGCTGATCCTAATCGTCGTTGTCATCGCTTTACTGCTCCTTCAATGGCTTCTCAAACGCCTTCCTTGCGTCGAATAAGGCAGAAATCGGACAGGAGGCTGAAACGCCTCCTGTCTGTCTAAATTCATTTTTTATCTGTCCGACCGAACCCCTAGGATCTATTCCTACAGGATCGCTCATGTCGCTCACTCGGCGCCCCTCGCGAACGATGCTGCTCAAAGCATCCTGCAATTGATTAGCCCCTCACCAGTCGACAAACGCGCCTGGCGCCAGTAGCCCCTGAGCAGATACTGTATATAATCACAGTAGCCAAACCATACATCCAAAACACCTGGACCTATCTGCTTACTCTTCAATACCATCCCTCGGTAGCGCCTGAAGAAGCCAGCATAGGGCTGTGCTTAAGCGAGATTACTCCGGTTTCAAAGCGGCTTAAGGAGCGCAACCATGTGGGTACCACCAAGCGAAGCCCAAGGCTTTTCCGATGCAATATTTCTAGATAAATTCAACGACATATGTGAAGCCTGTAATCTCAAATCAAGCCAGCCTCCAGTCAGCCCAAGCCATTGCGCTTGCTTGCGGGGCAATCCATTATCCATCACTATTGCCCCCTCGGCGCCTACCGGACTACCACTAGTCAGCATGCCGAGTAGGCATCAAGCAGCGGTGGCGAAAAAAGACCACCATCGTTCTGTCTATATAGGCGATAGCCAAGGGCTTCGCGAGACGCTCCCTACCCTGAAAACGACCGTATCCGGGCAGGAGCCCATGAAAAACTTCGAAACCCTCCCCCCGCTACCCGCCCACGGGCAACCTTTGATGTTCGCAGATCTTTTTGCGGGCTGTGGAGGCCTATCTCTAGGTCTATCGCTCGCAGGGCTAAACGGCGTTTTTGCCGTCGAACGCGACAAAATGGCTTTTTCTACGCTTTCGGCAAACCTGCTCGAAGGGCGTGACGTGCCCGTACCCCAGTTCGAATGGCCCTCTTGGTTGGAAAGAAAAGCCTGGGGTATCGATGACATTCTTGAACAGCACCCACTTGATCTTTCCAGGCTCAAGGGCAAAGTTCATGTGCTTGCAGGAGGCCCTCCCTGCCAAGGATTCAGCTTCGCAGGGAAGCGACTAGAGTCCGACCCTCGAAACCAACTGTTTGAGAAGTATGTGGAAATGGTCAAGGCCATTCAGCCAGCGGCCATTGTTCTGGAAAACGTACCGGGCATGAAGGTCGCGCATAAAGCCAAATCTTGGAAAGAAGAACTTGGCTTAACGAAAGTGAAGCCCCATTCCTACTATGACAAGCTTGTCGAAAGCCTGAATAGCGTCGGCTATGAAGTCCTCGGTAAAATAGTGGACTGCTCACTTTTTGGAGTTCCCCAGAAGCGCCCACGTCTAATCGTAATAGGGATCCACAAAGATCTCGCTCGCCATCTCCGTGGCGGCGCCAACAGAGCTTTCGAGCTTCTAGAGGAAGCAAGGCTGAACCAACTGCAGGAGCTTGGCCTTCCAGAAGTTGTCAGCGCGTCGGAGGCCATTTCTGATTTGGAAATAACGCACGTTGGGACAAGACCATGTACTGATCCCTTCTCTCGTACCGGTTTTCTAGAGCTCGCATATAAGGGGCCTCGGACACATTACCAAACCCTTATGCATCAAGGGAGCGACGGTTCTATGGACAGCGTACGCTTAGCAAAACACAAGCCCGAAATCAGTGAACGATTCATGAGGATCATTCAGGACCCCGAGTGCGTTAGGGGTGGTTTGATGAGCTTGGCCCAAAGGGAAAAATATGGCCTCAAGAAGCACCGCATTTGCCTAATGCACGAGAAAAATCCCGCACCTACAATAACAACGTTGCCCGACGATGTGCTCCACTACAGCGAGCCCAGAATACTGACCGTCCGAGAGTCTGCACGCCTGCAGTCGTTTCCCGACTGGTTCCAGTTCCGAGGCAAATTCACCACGGGCGGTAGCCAACGTACTAAAGAATGCCCGCGGTACACGCAGGTAGGCAATGCTGTTCCTCCTTACCTTGCAAGAGCCATTGGCCTAGCCATCAGGTCGGTACTGGATGAAGCCATGGCGGTCTCTAGCCAACAAGCAGTCGATCAAGTAGAACAAGAAACCTTGGCCATAGCTTAAAACATAGGGCTCAAGGGAGATGGATGGCACCCAACTGGAAGGGCCGCGCGACCTCTCTACCTTATCGTTTTGGCCGGCCATCCTTCCGCTCGACAGCTGCAAAGGAAAAAGCTATTGCTTAGGGGGAAGCCATCTTCCCGGCGCCACTCTGCGCAATTTATATCGACCTGGCTCATCGAAAGGTCGCAGCCGCTCCAGCAATTGAATTCAAGGGGTTACATGGAATTTGAAAGGCAAGATGAATTGCTTTACCCAGAGGGACTGATTAACTGGTCTGGGGCCAAGAAAGGAGGTGTCAGGCAGCCCTTTCAAGAAGAGTCCGGAAGGCCCGTAAAAGAGCAACTAAAAACCCCGCTAGTAGAAAAATTGTCGAGCTGGGTTGACTCAGTTATCGCAGGCATCCCTGGAACTCCTTCGGCCGTCTTACTGGTCGGCGGGCCCGGAAATGGGAAAACTGATGCGGTTGAGGGGGCCATCGAGACTTTTGATCGGTTAAGCGGTGCGGGTGGGCAGCTGTTGGCTAAGTTCTCGAACCAGTACAGGAACCCATCAGGGTCTCTCCCCCCTCGCCGAACTGAGGTTGAATTCGACGGAATCGTACCTGATGGTAGTGGCATGATTCCTGTTATCCGGTTGGTGCAAGACGCCACTGAAAAAGACCCGGCGCAACCAGGTGAGACAGCAGAGTCGCTGCTACTAAAAGAACTACGGGCAATTAGGTACGGTGAGTACAAAGGTATTTACATCGGCTGTGTAAATCGCGGGATTCTGGCAAACACGTCATCGCTTGCCATCCGAACTGGCGACACAGAGATGGCTTCATTTATCGCAAGAATCGTCTCCGCCGTGAGTGGAGGCGTAGATGCCCCGGCTTGCTGGCCCCTTCAAGAAAGCAACCTTGCATTGTGGCCCATGGACGTGGACTCTTTGGTTGCCCCCCGAGATGGCGATCCAGGCAGTACAGTTGCACATCGAGTACTGGAAAAGGCCCTGGCCGAGGAAAAGTGGACGCCAGCGTGCAACAACAAGGCAGACTGCCCGTTTTGTCAAAATAAAACTTTGCTGGCGAACGAAAAAGCTCGCGATAACCTGATCCAGTTTCTTTACTACTACGAGCTCGCGTCTGGCAAACGATGGACGTTTCGCGACTTGTACTCACTGGTGTCCCACCTTTTCATTGGGGAACCAGGATCCTTGACGATCGACGGCAAGTCCTACGCGCCTTGCGACTGGACGGCCAAGATGTTGCAACTGGAGGCAAAGGGCCCCAGCACTTTGGCAGGAGCTCGTGCTCGCTACTTGTTGACCTCTCGGTTGTATCATCACCGGCTGTTCTCCAACTGGCCCCGACTAGCCTCAGGCAAGCATCTCGAGGCTTACCACGCAGTGTTCGCAGGATCAAAGGTTCCAGACCAGCTTGACGAAAAAGCCTTCAACATGGCGAAGTATCATTTTGGATCTCTCAAAGTCCTAGCCGAGAAAGAACACACTGCTATCAGTGAACTTCTATCAGGTGATTTCGCCACCTTCTTGGATCCCGCGCTCTTATACGGCGAACAGAAGATGTATACCGAGGCGAAGGATGGAAAGATCGTTACCGTAAATGATGTGGATGAGCACTTTAGTCTCTCCATAAAAGACGGACTGGAGCTGGTATCCAACCGTCTGGCACCGAGCGAACGCAAGCTACTTGCACAGCTATCGGAAGCAGACGAAGCCTTGATGGACCAACACCATCCCTCCAAGGTATCCAGACAAGTGCGGCGGCTACAGTCCTCCATGAGACAGTTCGCAGGAAGGCTGGCAAAACGGAGCCTCGGATTAAAGTACGGGGTATCCAAGGATGTAAAGCTATTCGCGGATTACGCCGGTTTGTACCAGAGCGATTTTCAGCATGAAAACCTCGAAGACCTCGTCGAACAACTAGTAAACGAAGACAGGCGTTTTTTCAAAATCCCCCTATCTACGACTTTTGGCCAGCCAGTAGCACACTGGGACAGGGAAGTGTCGCTACGTGTGCGCAGCGTTAAAACCTCAATGGAAATGTTCAAAGGAGATATTTCCCGGCCGGCAAACCGCTTCCCATTCATCAAGGTTCACAACCGATATGTACCGGTCACTTTTGCGCTGTACAAGGCTCTCGTGGAGCTCGAGGAAGGGCTAGACCCCGCCTCCCTTCCACAGGAGGTGTTTGCCCTGTTCGACGAAGTGAAATCGGTAACTGCTGGCCAGATAGCAAGGGACAAGAATTTCGTAGACGGTAATGTTGATCTGACCATAGGCCAGGACACCTACACGTTGAAAGTTGGCAAAACTATCCGGTTCAGGGGCTGAGTCGATGGATAAATTAAAGGACTATTTGAGCGACCCCTGGCAGAAGTCTAGCTTGCACAAGACTTACAAAGGTAGCTTCTTGCACTTGACACCTTCACCCGAAGTCACAACGGGCGAAATCCTGCTCGCGTCCCTATATAGGAACGTAGGGTTCGTCGATAACAAAGCTGTGGGGGAAACCGTCTGGGAACTTGGAACACCTTTCAAAAAACAGCTGGCAACTGGGAGGCGTCCGAATAGCGCGCAAAGCGAGGTGGCGTTCGATATTCAGCTGTGGAACACGGTGGTAAACCGGGTGATCGCGACACCGAATCTCTCGGGACAATCTCGCCAGCGAGGAAACCAAATTTCCCCGCTTGTACCCGACGCCACCCTATATTCCATGTCAGCGCGGCTCAGGGGCCACCCATGGAATCCAGGTAAGCTCGTGGCAAGAATGGTTGCCCTAGGCAGCGATGACTACGACGCAGCCCTGGCAACCTGGCAGAAGCTTTTCTACAAGCTAAGCGTCACTTCGGAAGAAGATGATGTTTGGGCCAGGATGCTGCAATCAGAATTCGAGTCCTGGCGTGTAGAAAAGATAAGTGATGCCTGGAAAATGCCTAGTGAGTTCCCGCAGGATGAAGGCACCTTCCCAAGCCCGTTAAACCTTGATTGCCCAGCCAAGCGCTTTGTTGAAGATCTCCATGTGGTGCTCGATTTAAAGCAGGACCTTACCCGTAGGCAATGGGTAAGCATGTTGGAGTCTTTGTGTAGGATAGGAACGGCCGCTCACGTTACCTGGTGTTGCCACGCTAACAACAAATGCTGCGAGCTTATAGAGGAAGCGCTGAGCCTAGGGAAGTGCCATAGCGAGGATGAAGTAGCTGAAAAGCTATCAACAGGTAAAGGATTTTGGAGTCTTGGCCAACTTACAGCGAAACCGATAAAGGAGGCGGCACGTCATTACATCGAAGGCCGTGGCGCCCTGAATCTGTTGCTGCATATGCTGGAGCAAGCCGGGTTTGATATGGCGCAGGTTAGCCTAGGGTCCACTGCAGAGATTGCCGAAACTCTGGATTATCTAGCCCAGCATCGCGGTAAGTTTGACTTCAGACTGTATCTTAATAACTTCAACCAAATGATAGAAAGTGACCCCAAGGTTGCCGAATGCAAGAAGGGCTCGTCGAAGAATGTGTTGGAATTCCTAGAACACGTTGCTCGCCAACGCATAACTTCCGAGGCCGGACTCGACGGTTATGATCAGGGGTACTACATGGAGAAGCGCGGCAACCACTCAAACTCACCGCGTGTTGTTGGTCTCGGCCCCCTGTCGACGTTGTTGATGGTCCATTGCGCAGCCAGTCGGGTAACAGGCCCCTGCACTGTTCAAAATCTGTGTCAGCAGTTGGCCGGGTACGGCATCAGCGCCGAGATGGCCCTAGGGAAAGGTGAAAGCTTGAACAAGAGACTGAGAGATATGTCCATCGCCATCGATAGCCCCGATGCTGAAGGTGGCATGGTTATCGCTAGCCCCTTGGCGAAAGCCGGCAAAGAAGGAAACTAACGTGATCGGTGACTTTATTGGCTATCTGGTATCGAAGATACGAGCAGAAGCTGGACACTTTATCTCGTCGGAAAATAATAACTTGAGGGTCACGTTCTCTGCTCCTCCAGCGGGCATTCTCGACGAGATCTACGACAGATTTGATGCAATGGGCCCCCGGTTGGAGCTTGAATCTGCTGGCCATGTAATGCTGGTGCCCGTATTGCGAGTTCAAGAAGGGATTGAAGACCCTTCGCACCAGAATACCACCAGGTGTTCGAGCAACCATGTCGTGGCGATAAGAACCTCATATGGCTCTTACTTGGCACTTTCGACCATCAATTCCCCCCCGTTGTTATCTACAGATACCACAGCAAACAAACTGGGTTTGAATCGGGTAAATCACGTGTCTTTCTCTACATGGAGAGAGGAACCATTCGTACAGGATGTCTTCGAGGCAGTCTTAAGCCGCTTTAAAGATGTGCCCGTTCTGGAGAAAGAGCTGGCCTGGAAAGCTCTGGAGGAGGCCTTCATCGAGTCTGCCCAGGCTGGGGACATGCAGGAACCCTGGGAGTTGCTCCGAGCCTTGTACGATCTAGGGGGGAATGGAAAAACCAGCCGGGACCTATGTCACGCCCTTGGGGTACCCAAGCTGGAAGACGGCGAATCTCCCGAGCCACAGATAAACTACGATATTGCCAACTACATGCAAGCTCATGGCTTCACGGCCGGTATTCACTTGTTGCAAGAGGATACGGGCTCAGCGGAGGTTTCCGAGGCCCTAAAACTGTTAAGTCAGGACCTCGTGTTGCTGTACCGGACGCCCCAGAGATTCGTTACCCGCCCGTTCGGGAACTACGCCAAGGCCGGGAATGCTCAAGGGGCGCAATGGTGGGACGTATTGTCGCAATCTGTGTGGATCGAGCTGCTCAATCAGGAAGAAAGTAAAAATCTGGGCACGCTCAAGATTACCTGTGCCAATGAGTTGTTCCGCCCTACTTTGACTAGCCAATTAGCAGTTGTGAAAAGTTCGCCCCAATTCCTACTCAGAGTTGACGAAGAATTGCTAGGAGAGGAACTCTCCGTGTACCGAGCCTCAGGTCGGAAAACCCTTGAGCTGATTCAGAAGATCACCATTAGTGATCTTGAAACTCACTGGGATGATAATTTGTGGCCCTGTGATCATGAACAGTACATCCGCTATGAATTCACCTGCAATAAGCAGGAAAAGCCTGCCACATTCAAACTAATATCACTGGAGTCCTACCTTCCTTCAGTGGTACTAAACTGCCGGTCAGCACAGAAATTAACTCCTTTTAAAAAGAAAAAGGTAGGCCGTGGAGCGAGGACCACCAATCAGTACGAATGTGAATTGGTGAGCAACGGGACAGGCACCCAGACTATCGAGTTTTTTTTCCGTAATGCCGTGAGCTTGCCTGACAGCATTTGCGGTCAATTCGGCGAGGGGGTAAACGCTAGCGAAGCGGTTTGGCCACTGACAACCTCCGAAGTACAAGAGGGCCACGCATTAGCCGTTATTGAGATAACCGAAGATTGTCAGATCAGCTTCGAGATGAGCCTTCCCGAGCTAGATGGGCCGATCACCTATGTTCTCAATATTAGTGCTAACGAATTTACGGCCAAAGGAGCCTCTAGCGAGTTCGACAGATTAGTCACCAACAACTGCACCCGCTCTGAAAACGTGGCGAAGACGGATGTCGAGCAATCCATGTTGACTCTACTAGAGCAATGGATTTTAGAGAGTGAGGAGTCATACCAACCATTGGTTATTGGCCCCGGCTTTAAGGAGAGCTGGCATCAACCAGATTGGACCTCGCAGCCTCGTATTTCCAACCTTCATTTGTCCCTAGATCCGCGCCCAAGGACGGACGAGCTAGCGCCCCCTACCGGTTACCTGCAAGCCCGGAAACAAGCACGGGAGCTTCTAAAGAAACTTTGCGACGTTAAAGGATGCACAATTGAGGCACTCAGCCTAGGCCAGCTCATGCTGGATAAAGATAACCGCAGCATTATCGAGCGCTACGTGAGCGAGTATGCAGACTGGCTATCGGCGCCTAACTCCCTGGCAGCTTGGGCAGATCTGATCACGGTTCACAAGGCTCAGCAACAAAGCCAGTTTCTAGAGTCGAAACCACTCGCTGTACTGCTGTCGCCCTTTCACCCGGTTCGGTTAGCTTGGCAATGCAATGCCCAGCAACTCATGCAGGATTCGATTAATGCAGGTTTGCCCTGCCCGGTTGCAGGGATCATCGAGCCATACAGCTTTCCCGATTGCCTGGCTCTGAAGTGCAGAGATATGGACGGACGCTTTAATCCAGCAGGGTTCGTCGCTGTTAAAAGCTCGTCGGATTACTGGTCAGTTCTGTGGCGGGCTGATCTTATAGCCGAAGTGGGTAAAGGCAGTTATGAAGGGGTATTTGGCAACGATCTGGGGTTGAAGATCGAGGGAATGGTAAATGGTTTCAATAGGCAGCAGGTGAAGCGCTCCTTAGACGAAATCCGCCACCTCTACCCCGCCAAGTCCACTCTCCGGATTTCCCTGCACAGCGACTCATCTGGGTACAGCTCCTGCAATGATGGAATAGATGAGTGGTGCCTTGAGAATCTTGGGCCTGAAGCCGACGAGTGGTCTCCTGCCCAAGGTTTAACACTTCAGATCATAGATAAGAGACCTCGGGAGGAGCAGCCTAGGCCAGCTGTGCTTGCCTCCCTAACGGAGCGCTCAGGCACCAAGATTAGGTGGTATACGAAGAGCAAAGGAGATCACGCTGAGCGGGATCTATCCATTGTCGACCACCTGCAGACCATGGACCAAGAATTCCGCAAAGACGGCGTGCTCTCCCCTGTTGATCCTACATGCGTATCCCGCGTTAGCATCAAGAAAAACGCCGCTGCCCACAGACAGTACTTATCTCTATCCAGAGCTGGCCAATTCGTTACTGAATCAACTGGTGACGTATTGCAGGATAACCTGTCCCGAGCCCTGGAATTGCTCGAATCAGCGTGTGTCAACGACGCCCAGTTTGACAGCCTAAGCTTCGCACCCAACTTACAAACTTTGAACAACTCACTGAGGGATACGCGCTACAGCGCAATCTCTTCTTCTGCCGTAGACGCTACCTGCTTCCACAGCCCTGGCAAAGACGCATACCTCTGGGACTTCGAACTGCCCCGTTACGCGCCAGGTGCGGGGCAATCGAGTGGATTTTATTTGGTGGCAAAGCAGTCACCAACCATGGTCACGGCGGTGAGGAACGTGCTGAAACAGCTCCCCGGCACAAGAAACGTCAGCGACGAACAAGTGGCTTCACTGCTTGACGAAGTTTCTCGGCGGGGGATCCCGACTCTAAAAAGGTTGACCAGCGGGGGCTCAGCCAGCCTGGGTGAAGTAGGCATGCTGATAGCTGCACGCTTGCTTCAGTCAGACTTCCAACGCGGTAGCGAAGGCAAGGGACTGGTTCCCGCAATTGGCAACCGCATGGTGAATCTCGTGATCCCGGCAGACGTGTTCCAGCCTCGTTTCGACGAGCTACGCAAAGCGTTAGGTGCGGAGACTAGAGAAAGGCCAGACTTGCTCGTTTTAAGCATCGCCTTCGGCATAGATGCAGGAGACGAATTACTCGAACCGAATGCCCTCAAAATCACGCCAATCGAGGTGAAGGCCCGCTCCACCGAGATGACAGAAAGACAGCGTGACGAAGCGTTAACCCAGGCTAAATCGTTTGCCGGATTTCTCAATAGTTTGAAAGAGCGCGGGAAAGATTCTGCCCTTTGGGGAATTGCTTACCGTGACCTGATAGCCAGCTGGCTGGACTATGGCTTCCGCGTTTACGGTGAAACTGAAGTCGCTCAGGCAACTCCTCGCTGGGTTCAGTACCACCAGCAAACTATCGCCAGCTTGATGTCTAATAAGCTCGAGATTGAACTCGACCCTGAAGGACGCCTGATATCTATTGAGAACACTTCCAAGAGTCGAGTGGTGTGCACAGGGAAAAGTCCTCTAAAAAATACAGCTGTACTCGGCTTAGAGTTAGCTGGGGCCCTGCTGTCTGGGAATCAGCCACAGGTGGTTGCAGATATGGTGAAGCAGGTAGGTAATTGGGGGCTGCTGGCAGTCAGCAGTTTCACTGCGGAAACAATAATCGACGAAAAAATCCAGGTTCTCGGAGATAAACAAGAAACCCACCAGTTAGCAGACGAGCCCTACGAACTTAGCGAGATTTTGACCGAGCCAAACGAACTATTCTCGCAGTTAGGAGAAACAGTTCTTACAAGCAATGAGTTCGAAATTATCATTCCCGAAGCTGGCGCTGGACTTCATTTTAAAATTGGCAACACAAAGGATCTAATTGGAAGCAAGGAAGTCATTTTCCACCCAGGCAACACTGAGCTAAACAACATCAACATAGGAGTAGTTGGCGATCTAGGGACTGGAAAAACCCAGCTACTAAAATCTTTGGTTTACCAGATGGTAAAACAACCAGAGCAAAACCGAGGAGTGGCTCCTAAGGTCTTGATTCTAGACTACAAGCGGGACTTCAGCGATACGGAAGATAGCTGCCAGTTCATTAACAAGGCTAAGGTTAAGATTGTATCTCCATACAAGATACCACTGAACTTATTCGCAACGGACGGGGACAATTCCAACCGGACGATGCTCGACAAAATCGGCTTCTTCCGGGACATCCTGCGCAAGATATTCTCAGTGAACGCGCCGGTTCAGGATAAAAATCTCAAGGAGGCTATCAAGACGGCTTATCAACGCTCGAGGGATGACGAGGGACGTGATCCTACTATCTACGACGTTTTCAAACACTACGAAGCGATCGTCGATAAGCCTGACTCAGTGACTGGAATCATCAGTGATATGGTGGATTACGAAATCTTTGAAGATGATCCGACTAAAATCGTTAGCTTCGACGAGTTTTTCGAAGGAGTTGTGGCTATCGACTTGAAAGATCTCAGTGATGAGAAGTTGAAGAAAATGGTAGTGGTTATTTTCCTTAACCTCTATCTCGATTACATGTTGAGGGTAAAAAAGAAGCCTTTTCTGGGCAACACCCCACAAACACGCTTCATTGACTCCTACCTATTGGTAGATGAAGCCCACAACATTATGCCTTATGAGTTTGAAGTACTAACTAAACTCCTAGTACAAGGCCGAGCGTTCGGAGTTGGCGTAATCCTTGCTTCCCAGTACTTTAGTCACTTCAAAACAACGCGCACAGATTACCTAGAGCCGATCGGGAGCTGGTTTATCCACCAAGTTCCTGGGTTGACGGCGAGAGATCTGGATAAAATCGGCTTACCGGCTGCCTCTGACAGCATGGTAAATCGAATATCAAGTCTGGAAAAATTCAACTCCCTCTGCAAGACACTTGATTGGAGTGGAGAGTTCATTGAAGAAATCCCATTCTACACTCTGGACTAGCTTGTAAATTTGAGGACTGCGAGAACCTATAAATCTTTACACCTCAGTTTTGCGCTACGAAGTTGCTCGAACCTGAGGTGTCATTTAGAAATGCGTAAGCCATATAGGTCTCTCGATATTTCAGAAGAGGTAGTTCGTGATCAATTTTTCTAAAAGTTGGTATACGAGGAAAATTAAAGCACTAAACCGGCGCGCTCGATCTGGAGGTCGAACATGACCGATTTCCTCTCCCCTAAAGAGCGGTCAGAGAGGATGGCCCGAATCAAGGGAAATAACACACGCCCAGAAATAGCATTGCGCAAAGTATTGCATAGTCTCGGCCTACGCTACCGCCTGAATGGCGGTGGTTTATCTGGTAAACCTGATCTAATTTTCCCCCGCTACAAGGCAGTAGTTTTCGTTCACGGATGCTTCTGGCACAGGCATCTTAACTGCAGCATTGCGACAACACCGAAAAGTAATACAGCATTTTGGGTGGAGAAATTCGAAAAAAATGTCGCCCGAGACAATCGGGTGACGTCTTCTCTACAGGCATTAGGTTGGAAAGTATTCATCGTTTGGGAGTGCGAGGTAAGCTCTACCAAAAAAGCAAATGCCACCGGCAAGCGACTTGCGGATTTAATACGTCAGGAGTAGGAGAGCATTTATCATCAAAACAATGAAAACACCGTTAATCCTCCTCCCCCCGAACGACATATTTTTTTGCGAAAACTCATTAAAAACAACTTATTAATCAACCCTCCCCACCCAAAACAATATTTTCCTTTAAAACTATAGCATCTTTGAGCTTCTTACCGAATTCCTGTCTATCAACAGAATAGTGGGCACGGCGATGACAATTAGGACAAAGTGCAGCAACATTTGAAGGCAAATCTGGTCCTTCATCGGCAAGCCGAGTGAGATGATGCACTTCAAGAAATCCTCGTCCATCAGGACGAGCGAATGGAGCGACAAGCCCGCATGCCTCGCATATCCCGCTTGATCTAAGAGAGGCGTAGAGGTGAACCGCAGCACTCCTAAACCGATACTCTGCCATACTTGCCCGAGTCTCAACTTTTCTGGAGCCTAAAGAAGTTAGTCGATACTGCATCTCTCGCAAGCCCCCGGATAAATCTAGATCCAGATCACTTTCATCGCTGTAGTAATTATATCCCTCGTCACCAATAGGCAGTAGACGAAAACGCCATAGCTTATCACCTTGACGACCGCCATCATTCGGCACGAACTGCTCATATCCTGAGACATTAAACTGTCCACAATAGGAAAACAATTTCCCATAATTTCCTCGATCGGCCACTTCCTTCGCAGTTGGTTCTCTTGTAGTGAAGAGTAGAACTGAATACTTTCCAGAAGATAGCTTAGAGTTAGCGGCATTGCTCAGAGTTTGATCTCCCGTACGGCCCTGGCCAAAATACCACCAGGTACCGTCAGAAAGTCGCTCATCTGAATAACCAGCTTTCTTACCACCTCGCCCCCCTGATGTACAAATAAGACATCCTAGCTCGTCGCGCCCCCAAAGAACACCTGACTGCGCTTGCCTACTACCAATAAACTCAAGGAGACGGGGTCTTTCGTACTCTTGACCAATTACAAAGGGAGACATTTTCACTCCAGAACTAGCATCCACTTGTATCAACATACGCGAAGATAGAACCGGACAATATAGAAAATATCAATACGCCACCATTGGAGCATTAACATCTCCCGAGAAACTAGAAAACTTCTGCGGTCCTCAGAGAGAATAGGGCTTAGGCAACGCCCTGATTGTTCTTGCCTCGCGATCCGTTGCCGAACATTTTGACAGCCCCACGCAAGAGGCGCATGTGCCCGGCACAGGGCATCTAGCGCGTCCCGCGAAGTCAAGACATGGTGTGCACTTAAATTTTCAGTGACCACCATTTCTAGTCTCTTATGCGGGTCCTCTGAGCAGCTACAGTGTTGTCCCTACTCCAAATCTCTCAACGCCCAGATCATCGCATATTGAGATATTTCGTTGAGAGGAATGCGAATCCGTGCTCGCTGCGAGCGCGTAAACATCTTCGAAGGAACGCTGATGGCTGCTCACCGACAAGGACGAAGACATCGAAGCTCTGCGACGTTATTGCAACCGTTCATCCGAGGCCGAGGGCATGCTTAAACAGTTCTGATTTTTGGCCGATTTCACCTATAGTTGCGGACGCTGATATGTATTTGGATGGCCCTTACTGATGATCTTCGTTGACCGCAAATCTGTCCAAAATCCCTTCGAGGACGCTGCTTTGGCGAGCAAAGCGGCATTAGAAGTTGCACGCGCCGGAGCTGAAGTCATGGGAGCGTCCTCTCAGCGGAGACTTCTGTTCACGGCTTATAAGCACCCGACTGTAAAAGCAGCGCTATCCGCTCTCTTTCATGATAAATGCGCCTACTGCGAGACGCGGATCGTGGGTTCCTTTGCCGACATCGAGCAGTTCAGACCGAAAGCGAGCGTTTCCGAGGCCAGGGATCATCCGGGCTATTGGTGGCTAGCCAATTCTTGGGAAAATCTGCTGATAGCTTGTCAGTCTTGCAATCGAAAGTCGCTTTCTGCTGCAAACAAAAGTGAGGGGCAGGGGCCGATCGGTAAGCACAATCGATTTCCCTTAATTGATGAAAGCAAACGCGCCTTTGCACCGAGCACGGACTTGTCGATGGAACAACCATTGCTGCTTAACCCCACCTTCGACGACCCAATCTCACATCTTACGTTCTCAGATGAAGGGCTGGTTTTCAGCGAAACGGAAAGAGGAAATGCGACGATCTCAATACTGGGATTGAATCGACCCAATCTCGCCAATGAAAGGCATAAGACAGCGAAGAACTATCGAAACTTGTTCGAAAGAGTCATTTGGGCGATGGACAAGGATGTCGACCTAAGCAAGCAGTTTCTCGATGAGCTCCTTGAGATGGCGGCGAGCGAAGCCAGTTATGCCGGTATGATCCAACAATTTCTGCGGCGTGATACAGCCCGGCTTGAGCAACAAATAAACAACCACAAATTGACGGAGGTGATAGAAGACGACGCCATTAAGCGTACCCTTCGATCACTTGAAAGTAAGGCCCCCGTATCTGGCCCCGCAAGCGTGAAGAGGGCAGTTCGCACGACCAAGGCCTATCGAGAGCGAATGGCAAGTTACTCTCTGGCCGATGAAGAAGGGATCAAACGGTATAAGTCTCAACGTCGCTCCATCGAGACCATATCCATCCGAAACATCCGAGCGCTAGGATCCTTTTATGTGGATTTAGCGACGCAAGGCAGCGGCGCAGGTCGCTGGTTGATGCTGCTCGGTGAGAATGGCACCGGCAAGAGCACTGTGCTCCAAGCGATCGCGCTCGTATTAGGTGGATCAGCCTACATCTCAAAGCTTATCAAAGAGCAGCGCATCCGTATTCCCGAGCTTGTGCGATTCCGCTGCCGCTCCGGTGAGATCGCCGTGAAAATGAGTGGCTTCGACACGCCACACCGACTCAAGGTATTCAAAGACCACCTCGAGTTCACTAGCCCCTCCAAAGAGACCGTCTGCATCATGCTTGACGGCGAGGTTAGAGGAACTGCGTGGGAGCCCCAGACGGTGATGGCAGGATATGGCGCTACACGCCTATCGCCACGCATAAGTAACGACTCACCACCAGGAGGCGACTTTGCCCGGGTGGAAAACCTCTTTGATCCCTTCGTCCCGTTGATGGATGCACAGAAATGGCTGGCCAGTCTGACCCGAAAAGACTTCAACCGCGTCGCAATCATCCTCAAGGATTTACTTGCGATTGACCCAGACGCCTATCTTGATCGAAGCCGAGGAAACATTTTCCTTCATGCTTCAGGGGAGAATGTCAGCCTGAGCAGCCTCAGTGTTGGCTATCAGACCGTCGTTGCAGCAACCGTCGACATGCTTGAGATCCTCTCCAGAGTTTGGAGCAATCCATTGGAAGCCGAGGGTATCGTGATGATTGACGAACTTGATGCTCATTTGCACCCAACCTGGCAGATGCAAATCGTCAATAGCCTGAGACAAGCCCTGCCTGGGGTCCAGTTCATCACCACTACTCATCAACCTCTGTGCCTTCGAGGACTGTCAGAGGGTGAAATTGTAGTGATGCATCGTGGAGCGAACCATGAAGTCGAAATCATTACGGATCTACCTTCACCGGCTGACTTCCGGGTCGATCAGTTGCTCACATCGCCTTTCTTCGGGCTCAACTCTACAACGGATCCCGACGTCGAACGGCTCTTCGATCGCTACTATGCGTTACTTGCGATGGATACGCGCGATGAACAGAATGAGGTCGAACTCACAGAGCTAACTAACCAACTCGAACGACGCAAACAGTTCGGAGAGAGCCAGCGCGAAGGTCTTTACCTTGAGGCGATCGACCGCCTACTGGCAAGGCAAAAATCTTTGCCAGACCTCCCGCACGAAGAAATTCGCGAGAAGGCGGTTAGTGAGATATCAGCAATCTGGGACAACCTAATTGGTGACATCGCAGAGACTGGAGAGGAGCAGATATGATTTACGTTTCGCGCTCATCGGATGCGGAAACGCTGCCTCTCTATACAAAGACGACTGTAAAAGCAGCGGACGGGAAGACAAAGGTTACCCGCTTTGAGCACGAGCGCGCGGCTGCGATTACCTTTTTCACGAACGTCGCCAATTATCACAACAACGAAAAATTAGGCGAGAAATCCTTCAGCTTTAAAGTCTACAAAGACAAAGCGCTTGCGAACGTCTTAGCCAGAGATTTTCGAAGCAAATGCGCTTATTGCGAGAGCAAATTTGGAGCAGTGAGCTCTGCCGATATTGAGCATTATCGACCCAAGGCTTCTATTGGCTCGGGCACGACCGAACTCAAACCAGGTTACTACTGGCTCGCAGGTGATTGGGATAATCTTTTGATTTCATGCCAACACTGCAATCGTGTACGCAACCATGAAGTGCCAGGGCAAAGCGCAAATACCCTCCTTGGGAAAGGCAGCCAATTTCCCCTATCGGACGAATCCAAGCGAGTGCGGGCACACGGTGGAAATATTGCCGCCGAGGCGGATCTGCGGCTACTGCTGCATCCCTGTGTCGATCAGCCAACGGAACACCTTGCATTCGACGAGACCGGCTTGGTACGGGCCATGGTGAACGGCGTCGAAAGTCCGCGGGGCAAAGCATCGATCGACGTTTATGCGTTGCAACGTAAAGATCTGGTGGAAGCTAGACGAGACCAGATCAATGAACTCAGATCAAAGATCGATGACCTGCAGAGGCTGGTACGCCAACATAATCGAATGGCAAATTCGGCCGACTTCCCCGACGATGGTCGATCGGAGAATCTCGACCATATTGCCAAGACTGTAATGGGTATCAGAACCATGATGCTCCCTGAGGCAGTCTATATTGCAGCCAAAAGGGGATGGGTGAGAGTGGCGTACGAGCGCGGCGAATTCGAGACCTTGGAAAAATTCGGAATTAAGCTCGAAGCATTTTTGCTATTCGCAACCTAAATGCTGCCCGGGCGGTACATTGATACTTAGCTATGTGAACGTTAAGCTCAGCGCTAGCTGGTTCTGACTCTGCCCTTCAAAACCAACCACGCAAAGTCAGCCTGGGGGGACAAATGGGGGGACAAAAATATTTAGCTTCACAATGCCTAGCAAAATAAGGCAAAAATTCAAAAAAACCGCCGGCCACAAGCCGGCTTTTTAATGCCTGGTAGAAAGTGCCACTCAACGAGTTGCGAGATAGATCAGCCCTAGCGGAGCAAGTCCCTCCGCACTGTTTCAGTCGTGTACTTGCCTGATACGGGGGTTTACTTGCGCTTTCTTGGTGCCAGCAACTCGGAACGGCCAATCTGTACTCGACTGCTTTCTGCCGCTCGAGGGCCTGAGTAACCCGCCTCCATGATGGCGGTATCCAAGCCTCGAAAATGCGGGGCCGCTTTCTGACTACGTAATGTTTCCATACCTTCGTTCCAGGCATGCACCATGTGTTTGGCCACATCACGCCAGGCTGGCTCGTTTTTCGCGGCTTCGATCACTTCGTTTCCCACGGCGACAGCTGACTCGCACAGTTGCTCGACCATCGTGGCGTACTGACGCGGGGGAATACCCAAAACACCATTGAAGAAGATTTCGAGTGTGCGGCCCGGCGTCCAGGTCTGCCGACCGCCCACAGATAAACCTGGGGGGTTGGAGGCGAAACGCGGGTAAGCCTGAGTGGTCACCAGGTCATAGATCGGTGTAAACGCGACGTTGGCTCGCGAGGTGTAATAAAGCGCGATATTTTTGGCGTGACAGTCGGCGTTTCGCACCACGTAGTTGGCCAGAATATTCCAGCCGAAGTGCTCACGTTGTTCACGTAACCGGTCTCCAGGTATGTAGGGACGCGTGGCGTTCCATACTCGTTCGATGGTGGTGGCATATTTCTCATGAGGTGGAAGCCCCAACAATCCACATGCATCTTCCAGCCCACAGCGTGGCTGGCCGTGTTCATCGACGTCGAAACGATCCACTACCAATACTCGCCCATCGTCCGACATGCTGCATGTGGCTACCGGTACGACCTGTAATCGTTCCAGCACGCGCATGGTGTAGAACTCGTTGAAGCCCAGGTAGGGCGTCGTATCGTCCGAGCCTTTGATGATGTGAAAACCAGTACGCAGGGTGGGTTTACCCAAGGATAAATCGTGATGTCTGATATCGGCCGCGATGAATTTGGGCACTACACCCGATATCGCCGCTCGTGCGTAACGGCGCACCAGTGCAGCGAAATGCTCAGTGGTGTTTTCGGCAGTCAGCAATTGCTCAATTTCCAAGGGTTCCATTTCGGCACCCGGCATGACACCTTCCGGCGTGACGGTCACCCGCCCGATACCGGCACCACCGATCACAGCCAACAGCGAAAGATCGGTACCGTCGAGCAATGAACCAAATTCCTCACGGATGACCCCCAGCAAATACCCCTCAGGCAAGTTCTGCCGAAAAAACGGGAACAGATCGCGAGGCCATCGCCAAGGCTCTTCACGAACAGGCAACGCCAAGCTGACAAAGTCCCCGTTCTCTGTTCCTGGCTGGTATTTCAAGACATATTCGTCGCGCTCTCGGTAGAGTTTGGCGACCAATCTTGCTTTGACATGAACATCCAGAATCATTATTCAGAAACCCCATAGCGCTGCTCGGCAAGGATGTCTTCAACAGTGCGCTCATGTCCGGTCTTAACCAGCTTCAAATCATACCCGGCCGCTTCTAACAAGCGGACGAAAGCCGAGACGCTCATATCGCCTTTAGCCATGGTTTCCATTCGCGCCACGGTCGAACGGGATACTCCAGCACGGTTAGCCAAGGCTTCTTGACTCAGATGAGCTGCACCTCGGGCCTGTTTCAACATTTCAGCAACGTCAAACAGAGTGGTCATTTGTAGCCCTCGAGCATCAAAAATCGTTATCACGTCGATTAATGTAGCCCTGGAGACACAAAACCACAACTTTCGATTTAACTTCAATCAAGGGTCATCTTGTAGCTCCCAAGCCACAAAAACGACCTTGAAATTAAATCTTGTAGCCTGCAAGCATCAATTTGTTTCCGCTGAAATTTCGTCTCACGGATAACTAAACCCCTTAACCAACGTCAATTCCCCCACCGCCCGCATCGGCACGAGAAAAGTCTCCATCTTCTCATTCGGCGTCCCCTCTTCCGTAATCACCGTCACCTGCGCGGTCGTCAGTGGTTGAACCGCATCCTCCTGCCCCTCGTCATCACTCCGATACCCGCCCCCGAAGTAATTCACATACACCAGATACTGCCCCTTGATCGGCGCGGGCATGGCGAAGATTTCCGGGCCGTACCCTGTCGTCACGTCGACATCCAGCGCAGCACCATTGGGAACAACGCGATCGCCGTACCAGATGTGCGCACCATCAGGGGTGATGAGGTGCAGATCCAGATCCGTGCCGTCGCTGTCCCAGGCCAGCAGCACCCGCAATTTGGCCGGCGTTGCCCCGCCGCTGGCGTTGAGGAATTGCGTGCGATGCCGTTGTTGGCCATCGGGGCTGCGGACTTCGACGCTGTTGCTGCCGTTGGGGAATGAGAACGGGCGATCGAAGCGGCCGGCGGGGTCGATTTTGAGCGGCATGCTGACGCCGTTGATGATCAATCGGCCCGGCTCGTTGCTCTTGGGTGTGGCGTTGATCTGGCCGGTGATGCGGGCGGTGTTGGCCTGCCCCACGGGGGTGTTGACCGAGGACGCGGGGTAGTTGACGGTCTGGCGGAAGTGTTCGCCCTCGCCTTCGGATGCTCCGGTGCGCCAGCCGCCAACAGGAGTATCAAGTTTGACGGCGCCATCAACAGCAAACGCCGCTGGCAATACACAAAAAGAGCAGAGGAACAGGAAGACCTGTGGATAACGGAGTTTCATGGCCTATTCCAGCAAGAGGTGGCGGGCGAGCCCTTCGATGTAGGTTTCATCCTGGCCGTTGGGGTGTGCTTCAAAGGCCAGGTGCAGGTATTCGTGGGTCAGGTCGAGGCGGTCTTGCAGCGACAACACGCCGCGCACGTAGAGGCGCTGGCGTTCGCGGTCGACATAGGGGCGGCCGAAGGTCAGGCGGCAAACGGCGAAGGTGCTGATTTCGTTGTAGCCAACCTCGCTTTCCAACCGCGGACGCCAGCCGCGGCGTTGGTTCAGCAGCCAGTCTTGCGCGGCGGGCAGCGCTTCGCAGGAGGCGACGGGGTTGTCCCAGCGGCTGAGGCTCGCGCGCGGGTAGGCGTGCAGCAGGATGGCGTCGTAGCGTTGGCCGCCGCTGGCTTGTTCGACGGCTTGTTGCCAGGACAGTTTGTCCGGGCCGGGTTGGTCGGAGTGGTAGGTGACGGTGCTGCCGGCGAGAACCAGGTCGCTGGTCCAGGCGGCGATGTTGCGTGATGCGGCAGTGGCAGGGCGCGGGGCGACGCGCTGGCGGCTGCTGCTGTCGTCGATGCTCAAACAGTCGCCGTTTCGCGTGGCGTTTTGCAGCAGGTAAGTGCGAATGGCAACGGCCAGGGCTTTGGCGGCTTCGGCAGGTTCGGGGCTGGCTTCGCGCTGGAGGACGCGGGCGACGTATTCTTCGCGGTCCAGACGGGCGATCAACTTGTCGTTGAGCAGAAAGAGTTCGCCGTCACTGTGGATATCGAGTTGGTTGCCGTTGGTGAATTCGACGCGATAGTCGCCCTGCATAGGCCCCGATGCAACAACACGATCCCCCGCCAAAACGCGGCTAATCGGATAACGTGAAAACAGCCCTACTTCGACACAGCGTCCTGCATCCAAAGGCCAATCAACTGATAACACAGAGGACAACGCCTCACCGTAATTGCGCAAGACCATCTGACTGGTCCCTCGCCCACCGGCCCAGATCGGCGTGCCATCCGCCGTCCAACCGGCAAACCCACCCTGACGCGACGAAGGATCATGATCCCCCAACCAGCTCCAGGTTTTCACCCGCAACCGGCCACCGAGTTCGCCCGCGACATTGCCGTCGGCGGCATTCAGCACCACATCCAGCAACACTCGCCGTGCCTGATCCTGGGCTGGCATCAGCGCCAGCACCTTAAGCAACTCAGGCACTGAAACCCGAGTGGCAGGCTGCAACGAAGGCAAATCCAGCAACCACTTCGGCGCTTGCCGCGCTTGCCAATACTCGCGCCACTGCGCGTCGGCAATGCCCAACCGCTGAGGCTCGAAATACAACCCGCAAGACTTCACCAACGCCTGATCGCGACCAATCTTTCCGCCCGTAGTGCAGCAATAAACTTCTTCCTTCGACTGCCCGCGACACTCATAAGGCGACTCTCGGGCACCGGTGTCCACCAGCCAGCCGTAGACGAACAACTTCCACAGACTGCCCAACGGTGCCTCCAAATCGGCAGGCAATGGCTCACGGGAAATCACCTGAGTCCGATTCAAAGAAAGCAATTCACCTTTGAAGGCCAGGCGCAAAGGTTCGTCCTGCGCTGTCGCCAGCGCAGGGATCAAGCACAGCAGCAACCAGACCAGAGGCCGGGTCATGTCAGTGAACCGTGACCTGGCCGAGGGCCGGTTTCTGTTCCTGGGCCTGATGCTGTGGCGCGTACACCTGGGTGAAGCGCACCGGCGGCAGGTTGAATTGGCCTTTCTGCGAGAAACGCACCAAGTGACGCAGTCGCAGCTCGCCGCTCAACGCATCCACCGGGATCGCGTACGCCATGTGTCCAGGTTCGAAGCGCGCCTTCTCCAGTGCAGTCGGTTCGGTGCCGGCCTTGCCCATGAGCTTGATGCCCCAGGTGGTGCGCTCGACATCCGCACCCGGCGGCAGCGGCACTTCGATCATCCCGTAGCGCAGCGGTTTCGCGGCTTTGCTGGTGATGATCACTTCATCCAGATAGAGGCTGTCGCTGGACAATGGTTTGTTGCCGACCGCTTCCAGTTTGAAGTTGAAGGCTTCGTCACCCGGCACCAGACGCGACAGGCGCCGGGTGATGGTCACGGCCATCGGCTCAATCGGTGGTTGTTTGGTCTGGAAACTCAACGCAGCCCGCAGCGGACGCTCTTGTGCGCCGGTCAGCGACAACACCAAAGGCAATTGCGAAGAGCCCTGCCACGTCCAATAAACCTCTCCGGTCGCGCCCTGCTCCTGCTTCCAGTCTTCACTCGGTGTCAGCGCGACGGCGGGCGATGCCTGTTCGATGCTGCGTTGCAGCCAGGTCAGTGCCAAGGCACGTTCCAGCGTCGATTGTTGCGGCAGCAAACGTTGCAACAATGCTTGAGCATGAGCTTGATCGAAGGCCTGCAGCGACAGGTTCAACGCTTCGGCAAACGGCTGGGAACTGACTTCCACACGTTGCTGCGCATCCGCCAGTTGCCGGTTGAAAGCGTCCGGCAGTTCAACCTTCGATTGTTTGGCCAAGGAGGCAGTCAACACACGAGCCGCGGCCAGACCCAGCGCCGAATCCGGATCGCTCATGACGATGCTGTCTTCACCCTCCTCCATCAGGTTCGCCGCATTGCCTTCGCCGGCTGCTGCCAGATCATCCATCAAACCACTGAGCAACGTATTGACCGGCAATTGCATCTGTTTGGCGAACGACAGAATCAGCGCCCGCTGCAACAGCGGCGTGTTCTTCGCTTGTTTCGCGTAGACCTCCAACACCCGCTGCCAATGCTCCGGCGGCAGGCTCAGTTCCAGGGCTTTGCTGGCGTGCCAGTCGGCGTAATAGGCGTAAGCGGTGAGAAATGCATCGGGCTCACCGTCCATGCCCCACCAGGTAAAACTCGCTGACGGCCCGGCCATTTGCACCAGACGCAGACGGCTGTTTTGCATGATCAACCGCAAACGATCACGAATCTTCGGGTTCGACGACAGCGTTGGATAAGCGATGCTCAGCGGCAACAAACGACTGGCCGTTTGTTCGACGCCGCCGTACGGATAGCTCAGCAAATCATCGAGGGCCGAACGGAACAGTGCTTGCGGACTGTCATCCAGACGCAAGCGAATATCCGTCGCGTCCACCGGCAAAGTCAGCGGTGTATCGCCGCTGGCCACGTCCAGGCTTTGGCTTTGCGTCACCTGCCAACCTTCGCCGGTCGCGGTCAGGCGTACGGCCAAAGCGTCGGCGGTTTTGCCGTCCTGCACCAGCTCGGCGGTCCACTCGCCATTGGCTAATGCGAACGCCGGCAGCTCGATGTAGTTGATGCCGTTGTTCAGCGTCACTGGCACGCGTTGCTCGGCGCCAGCGAAATGAATCACCAGCTCAGCCTTGACCGGGTTTTCGGCCTGACTGAAGGCGAACACACCAAGATCCGGTTTGTCGCCAGTGCGGAATTTAGTCGGGCCGCTCCACTTCAGGTACAGCGGTTTTTCCGAGCGCACGAATTGCTTCTTCTGCCCCACCTGACCGTCATCGGCAATCGCCCGGGCGGTGATGCGCCAGCGGGTCAGCGAGTCCGGCATTTTGAAGGTGAAGCGGGTTTTGCCATTCGCATCGGTGACCAATTCTGGCTGCCACGCGGCGGTGTCGACGTCTTCGCGACGCGGCCGCTCCAGCACTTTCACGCCCCGTTCGCTGCGGTTGGCTTTGCCCGGTGCGCCAGGGCTGCCCGGCAAGGCCACGTCGTAGCTGATGAACGACAGACTGGCGCTGGTGCGCACGTTGTTGCGCCGCGGGTGGTAGAAGAACTGGTCAATGGACGGTGCGACTTCCGGTTGCAGCGCGTAGACCATTTCGTCGACCACACTGACCGTCAGGTGCGCCGGAATCGGCTTGCCGGCGAACTGCGTGGTCAGGTCCACCGACACGGTGTCGCCGGGCAGATACGTCTCTTTATCCGTGGTGATCGCCACGTCGATTTGCGGCGCGATGACCTTGATGCCGGCGTTCTGGAAACTGTACTGGCCGCCCTTGGTGTAAAGCACGGAGAAGGTCAGGTTCGGCGCAAAACTGTCCTTCACCGCGATCCGCGCGCGGTATTGGGTATCGCTGAGTTTTTCCACCTTCAGCCAGTCGCCGCCCTTGGACAGCAGCGCCGTGGCCTCGACCTTGTCCCGTTCAAGGGACAGCAACGCATCGATGACCGGCTCAGGAAAAGTGATCAATGCGAGGGCTTCGTCGCCAGCCTTGTACTCTGGTTTATCGAGGACGATTTCCACGGTGCCCGGCACTGCTTTGACGCCGTCGCCAGTGACCGAATGTCCGGTCGCGCCGAGTACCCGACCGTGATCATCCTTCAGCGTCAGGTTGTAGGTACCCGGACGCTCGAAGGCCAACGTGAAGGCTTTATCGGTGGCCGCCAGTTTGCCTTCGCCGGTGCTCTGGTCTTCCAGACGCACCCAGCTGAAGCTGCTCGGGGTGACCGCTTTGCTCTGCTCGCTGCCGCCCTCATTGGCGTAGCTGAAGGCAACCTTGTCGCCCACCGCGCTGAATCGCTGAGGTGCGCTCATGCGGAAACTGGCGGCGCCGCGATCGATGAGGATTTCCTTGGTGGTCTTGACCCGATACGCCGCGCCATCGCTGGCGAACACAGTCAGCATGTAGCGGCTCGGCTTTTCGGCAGCGGGTAGATCGAGGGTCGCGTTGCCCTTGGAATCAGTGGTCAATTCGGTGCTGGTCAGCTCCACCGGAAACTGCCCGAGGTATTGCAGCTCGTTGTCGACCATCGACAGTTGCTGAGCACGCAAGCTCAGGCTCAACTTGGCGTTGGCCACCGGTTTGCCGTCCGGGTACAGCAGCACCAGACTGCCTTTCACCGGCTCGCCGGTGCCGTAGTCCTGCTTGACCAGGTTCAGCGAAATCTCGAAGTGCGGCTTGATGTATTCGGCGACGCGAAACGCACTGCTGTAAGCCTGATCCTTGTAGTTGAAACGCAGCTCATAACCGCCCGCCACGGCGTTGTCCGGCAACTGGAAACGCCCTTGAGTGCCGGCCTTGGAATCGAGCTTCAGCGCCAGCGATTGCAACGCCGTACCGGTGGCATCCAGCACCGTCACGTTGACGTCCGCCGCCGTTGGCAGCACCGAATCCCGCGCGTTCTTGAACTCGCGCCCGACGATTTTCAGCGACACCCAATCCCCCGGCCGATACAGCGGCCGGTCGGTGAACGCATAGAGTTTGGTGTCGTAGATTTCGCTGTCGTAGTAGAAGTTCTCGGAGACGAATACCCCGCCCTCTTCGTCCTCGCCGATCACGAACGAACGCTCCGGACTGACGTGTTTCAGACGCAGCAAACCATCGGCATCGGTGGCACCACTGCTCATCACACCCAGGCCATCGGTCCACAGCACATTGACCTTGGCCACCGAACTGCCTTCATGTTTGCGCGCGGCCCACACCAGCAATTCATCACCGGCAATCTTGCTCACGGCCACGGTGTTGGAAACGAACACCATGGTGGTCGCGCGGTACTTGCCGATCAACGCTTCCACCAGGTACAGACCCGGTTTCAAGTTGCCCAACGGGATATACACGTTACCCGGCGCGACGCTGACGAACTCGCTGGAAGACCCGGCCAGGTTCACCCCTTCAGGCGGCTGGATCGGTTTGGCTTGCCACAGCGGATAACGGAACTGGCTGACCACCGGCAGGCCCGGGATCAACGCAAATTGCGGCTGTGCGTCGTAAGGCGTTGGCGCGGCGATGGCGGTGCCCATCTTCAGTTCCGGCACTTCCTCGGTGACTTGTTTACGCGACTCGTAGGAAAACGCCCGCTGCATCACACGACGGGATTTTCGGTACCAGTTGTCCCACAGATACGCGAGGGTATTCGACAGTCCTTCTCCCTTGAACTGGCCGTCACTGACGACGCGGTGCAGGTTTTTCTGGCGTTTGAGGAAATCCAGCGGTTTGTCGATGCGATACACCCGGATGTCGGCACCGCCATAAGGCTCCATGCGGAACCGACGATAGTCGCGGCCCGGCGCTTCGAGGCGCACCATCGCCTGTTCGTCACTGGCAAAACTGCTGTCGGCCAGCAGGAAAAAACTTTCACCGGCCACCGGCGTGTAGCCGCTTGGCTCGACAGTGTCTTCGGCGTGGGCCGTGGCTATAGGAACCAGCAGCGCCAGCAGCAGTGGGATTCGAGAGCAAATGCGCAGCATGCGGGCACCGATCATTGGGAGAGAAAGTTCAGTCGATAGACGCCGATGAAGTTGGGGTTGGCTGCGTCGGGTATCCATCGGGTGTCCTTCCATGTCATGAGTTGCTGCAGGCTCGCGGAACGCATGCCGTTGTCAGTGGGGGTGGTGGTGCCGGTGTGATAGGCGATGTAGCGGCCCATCCAGATCATCAGGTGCTGGTCGTCGCCCTGATCGAAAAACATCAGGTCACCGGGTCGGGCTTGCGCCAAATCACGGCCAATCAAATGGCTGTTGAACTGGATCAATTTGATCGCGTTGACGTACGGCCCGACTTTGCCGCCGCCCTGCTGCCATTGCTGGGCAAGGCCACGCTGGGCCTCGCTCAGTTGCAGTTCCGGCGGCAGGTAGCGGTTGGACAGGCCGTTGCTGCGCAGCCATTTGTCGTCATGGACTTTCAGCGCTTCGTTGGCGGCGAAACGCACCAGCCCGGCGCAGTCCTGCTGATACCAACGCGGGCTCGGGCCTTGGGTCAGTTGCTCCTGGGCGATGCGTACGAACCAGGCGCGGAACACCTGGGATTGCTGCACGTCGAGCGCGACCGCTTCGGTGGCAAATGCCCGAGTGCCAAGCAGCATCGCCAGCAGGCCAAGTCCTCGGATGAGTGCGGTCACAGGGCTTTCCATTCCAGCGGCAACCACTGCCAATGACCGTCAGGCTCACTGCCTTCGGGCAAGGTCAGGGCGTATTTGCCGTAGCCGCCGAGCTTGCGCAGTTTCGGGATCAGGTAGGTTTGCGCGGCGTTGTAGAACACCGGTTCCATGTCTTGCGGCAGGCTGTCGAGGGTTTCCTGCTGCATCAGTTGCGCCATGGAATCCGGGCCGAAGTAGACCGGCATCAGCAGGTCCTTGGGCACGACGTCAGCCATGGGCGGGAAACGTTTGTCGAGGGTGCCGAGGGCTTTATCGACCAGTTTGTCGTCGAGGGAAAACAGCAACGTCGAACCGTGGCGCGCGAGGCTGACGCGCATGAAAGCCTTACCGGTAATCGCGTCGGGTTGCTCGGCATCCTTGGCTTTATAAGGACCGAAGTTAGAGCTGACCTGGCGCAGCCACTGATGGGTTTGGCCTTCCTGTTTTTCGACCACCGGGAAGGCGTGCTCTTCGACGTTGCCTTCGTAAGCGCCGACCATCGAGCCGAACAGGTTGCCCAAGTCGCCGTCGAGTTTGGCGCTGTCATCGTCGTTGAGGCTGGCCACCAGCAACGGCGTGTACAGCCGCGAGTCGGCGTACCAGCACAGACCGGCGGCACCGGCCATGTGTTCGGTCAGCGCCTGGGCCACGGTGTCTTCAGCGCCGAGTTTCACCAGCAGCGGTTTTTGTTGTTCGGCGGCCAGCGGCAAAGCCACACAAGCGCTGGCGCCCATGGGCATGGCTTGCCAGATCGGTTTGAAATCGAAGTCCGGCTGGTTCTCCAGTTCATCCATGGCGAGGAAGCTGTGCCAGCCCTTGTCGTCCATGTCGAAACGCAGGCCGGCGAAGTTCGGGATAAAGCGTTGGTAACCCATCGCCAGGACGCTGGAATTGACTGACAGGCGTTGTTTCACCTCAGGCGCGCGCGGTGGCAGTCCGAAGGCTTCGGGGAACAGTTTGTCGCCGTTGAGCAACGCGGCGATGGCCAGGGTCGAGACACTGCCCGGCTCTTCGGTCGCCCCGCTGTCCGGATCGTAGAGTTTGGACGGATTCGACAGCACCACCAGTTTGTCGCCATGGGAGGCGAACACCAGCGCCCTGCTGGCGTTGTAGTTGAGTTGATAGAGCGCAACGTCATTGGCGCCGACTTTCACGTCGCCGAGCCTGGTCAGCTGCGAATCATCCAGTGCTACTTTGGCCAGTGGCTCCAGCACCTTGGCCAGCCCGCCACGATCCATCACCAACAGAAAATCCTTGAGCCGACCATCCGCCCCGCGCCACAACGCCACGTCGGCCGGTTGATCGAAGAGTTGCTCGATCAGGCTGTCCTGCAACTTCAGGTCATGTTCGTAAATGATTCGTCGCAGACTGCCGATCAAGCCGAGTCGATCCGCATGGGCTTCGTAATAGAAGACGAAATCTTCGGTGAGGGTTTCCTTGAGAAACGGCACGGCCAGCAAGTCCTTGGGTAACTGGCTCAAGGAGTGAGTTTCCAGCAGACCGTCCGGCCGGCTCATGCCCAGTTTGTCACTGGCCAATTGCGCGGGCGGCGCCTTGGGTTTGTGCATGAACCACCCCAGCCCGGCCGCCACGCCGGCCACCAGGACCAGCCCGAGCAGCACGGCTGGCCAGCGCCGGGAAGGTTTGGCTGGGGGTGCGTCGGCGGTCGGGGAAACAGTGTTATCGCTCATGTTCACGCTCATGTTTACAAAGCACAATTCACCCGTGGTGCGGGATGTTCAATAGTTGAAAGTCTTGACCAGCAGCAGGTCACCGATCGCGCGCAAGGGCACGATGAAGGTCTCGCGTTTTTCGTCGACGGTGTTTTCGTTGAGCACCAGGTTGATCTGCGAGGTGATCACCTCGTTCTGGTTGCTGGTCTCCTCGAAGTTATAGCCGCCGCTGCCGAAGTTGCCCCAATAGTTCACGTAAACCAGATAGGTGCCATGCATCGGTGCGGTCATGGTGAACATTTCCGGGCCGGGGCCATCGACCCCGTCCGGGTCCAGGCCGCCGCCGTTGCTCATCGCCGGGCGAGCCCAGAATGCATGCTGGCCGTCGGGCGTAATGATGTGCAGGTCGAGTTCGGCTTTCGGATCGTCCCAACCGAGCACCACGCGAATCCGTGCAGGGGTGCGCAGGTTGTTGGCTTCATAGAATTGAACGCGCTTGAGCGACCGACCTTCGGCACTGCGCACTTCGACGCTGTTGGACCCGGCACCGAACGCATACGGCCGGGCGAAACGCCCTTGCTCGTCGGTGTACAGATTCAAAGGATTGCCGTTGACCGCCAAGGTGTGCGGCCCACGTTGCGTGCCGATGGCCTTGAGCTGACCTTCGATCATCGTGCGATTGCGCTGCACGCCCCGGTCGATGGGTGGCGTGGGGTAGGCAACTTGAGGGTTTTCACTGCGGTCCAGCAGGCCGTTATAGCGCCAGCCGCCGACCGGCTCCGATAACCCGGCCGAGGGCTCGGCCCACGCAGCGGTCGCGCAGGCCAGCCCCATCAGCACTAGAAGAATTGAACGCATGTGACGCCTCCTGCCATGCATAACGAAACCTTGCGCCCGATCCTCGGCGCGTGACAGATCCAAAAACTGCGTTTCGTCAGAAAGACCCGCGACTATCGGGCCCTTGAAGGCGCGAAGATTAGCCATTTGGCGGTTTTTTAACAATCGGATACATCTGAATATGCGTGGCGAATCACGTACATTTTTAGGGCGTGAGCCGAACAGCGAACTTATTCGGCTCACAAAATGAGCCGAATAAGCCGCACCACCCACCAGACACACCGAACCTTGTGGCGAGTTTCGCTCTCCATATCGGTGCGCCGCCAAGCCCCGTTCATTTGCCCATACCCCCCATGTCTGCTAGTGTCGCGCCGGTTTAACGTCAACCGGAAATAGCCGCCATGGCCCGCAAAAAAGCTGCACTGGATTTCGAACAATCTCTCGCTGACCTGCAAACGCTGGTGGAGCGTCTGGAGAACGGCGAATTGTCGCTGGAAGACTCGCTGACGGCTTTCGAGCAAGGCATCGGTCTGACCCGCGATTGCCAGGCGGCGCTGGCCCAGGCCGAGCAAAAGGTTCAGGTGCTGCTCGAGCGTGACGGCGAGTTGGCCGAGGAACCCTTCGACGCGGATCAGCCAGAATGATTGCAGCGTATTCGGCGACCAGCCAGGCCCGCGTCAACGCAGCACTGGAATCTCTGTTCAGCGCGCCGAGCCCTGAGCTCGCGCGGTTGTACGAAGCCATGCGCTACAGCGTAATGAATGGCGGCAAGCGCGTACGTCCGTTGCTGGCCTACGCCGCGTGCGAAGCGCTGGGCGGCAAGGCCGAGCAAGCCAATGGCGCGGCCTGCGCCGTGGAGCTGATCCACGCTTATTCCCTGGTACACGACGATTTGCCGGCCATGGACGACGACGATCTGCGTCGTGGCCAGCCGACCACTCACAAGAAATTCGACGAAGCCTGCGCGATCCTCGCCGGTGACGGTTTGCAGAGTCTGGCCTTCAGCGCCCTGCTCGACCCACGCCTGAGCACCTGCGACGCAGAGATTCGCCTGCAAATGGTCAGCGCCCTGGCGCTGGCGGCAGGCCCTGCGGGCATGGTCGGCGGTCAGGCCATCGACCTGGGTTCGGTCGGCCTGAAGCTCGATCAAAAAGCCCTCGAATACATGCACCGGCACAAGACCGGCGCGTTGATCGAGGTCAGCGTCAAGCTTGGCGCCTTGGCCAGTGGCCGCGCCGAGAAGGGCGAACTCAAATCCTTGCAGACTTATGCACAGGCCATCGGCCTGGCATTTCAGGTGCAGGACGACATTCTCGACGTCGAAAGCGATACCCAGACCCTCGGCAAACGCCAGGGTGCCGATATCGCCCGGGACAAGCCGACCTACCCTGCTTTGCTCGGCCTCGACGCCGCCAAGGCTTATGCCCTGGAACTGCGCGATCAGGCCCTGCACGCGCTGCGACCGTTTGACGCGGCAGCCGAGCCGTTGCGCGACCTGGCCCGTTATATCGTCGACCGGCGCAGCTGACGGCGTATCCGCCAAGTTAAAAGCAACGCGTGGGCAGGGGGCGATGCATCAGGTAAACTGCCGCATCTTTTATACCTATAACGATTCGCCTGATGCCCACGACGTTTCATGAGATTCCCCGCAAGCGCCCGACCACGCCCCTGCTCGACCGTGCCGACACGCCGGACGGCCTGCGCCGGTTAGGCGAAGCCGAGCTGGAAACCCTGGCCGATGAGTTGCGCCTGGAATTGCTCTACACGGTCGGTCAGACCGGCGGGCATTTCGGTGCCGGCCTGGGCGTCATCGAGCTGACCATCGCGTTGCATTACGTCTTCGACACCCCGGATGACCGGCTGGTGTGGGACGTGGGTCATCAGGCCTATCCGCACAAAATCCTCACCGGCCGTCGCGAGCGCATGGGCACCCTGCGCCAGAAGGACGGCGTCGCCGCTTTCCCGCGGCGCTCCGAGAGCGAGTACGACACGTTTGGCGTCGGCCACTCCAGCACCTCGATCAGCGCTGCGCTGGGCATGGCGATTGCCGCCCGCCTGCAAAACAGTGATCGCAAAGCCATCGCCGTGATCGGCGACGGCGCGTTGACCGCCGGCATGGCCTTCGAGGCGTTGAACCACGCGCCGGAAGTGAACGCCAACATGTTGGTGATCCTCAACGACAACGACATGTCGATCTCGCGCAACGTCGGCGGGCTGTCGAACTATCTGGCGAAGATCCTTTCCAGTCGCACTTACGCAAGCATGCGCGAAGGCAGCAAAAAAGTTCTGTCGCGCCTGCCCGGCGCCTGGGAAATCGCCCGTCGCACCGAAGAATACGCCAAGGGCATGCTGGTTCCCGGCACGCTGTTCGAAGAGCTGGGCTGGAATTACATCGGCCCGATCGATGGCCACGACCTGCCGACCCTGATCGCCACCCTGCGCAACATGCGCGATCTGAAAGGCCCGCAGTTCCTGCACGTGGTCACCAAGAAAGGCAAAGGCTTCGCCCCGGCGGAAGTCGACCCGATCGGTTACCACGCCATTACCAAACTCGAACCGCTGGACGCCCCGGCCGCCGTGCCGAAAAAGGCTGGCGGGCCCAAGTATTCCGGTGTGTTCGGCGAATGGCTGTGTGACATGGCCGCTGCCGATTCCCGCCTGGTAGGTATTACCCCGGCAATGAAAGAAGGCTCCGATCTGGTGGCCTTCAGCGAACGCTTCCCGCTGCGCTACTTCGATGTGGCGATTGCCGAGCAGCACGCCGTGACCCTCGCCGCCGGCATGGCCTGCGAAGGCGCGAAACCGGTGGTGGCGATCTATTCGACGTTCCTGCAACGGGGTTACGACCAGTTGATTCATGACGTCGCGGTGCAAAACCTCGACGTATTGTTCGCCATCGACCGCGCAGGCCTGGTCGGCGAAGACGGCCCGACGCATGCGGGCAGCTTCGACCTGTCGTTCCTGCGCTGCATCCCCGGCATGCTGGTGATGACCCCGAGCGACGAAAACGAATTGCGTAAAATGCTCAGCACCGGCCACTTGTATGACGGCCCGGCGGCTGTGCGTTATCCCCGTGGCTCGGGCCCGAACGCAACCATCGAAAAAAACCTCGAACCGATCGAAATCGGCAAAGGCGTGGTCCGCCGTCAGGGCAGCAAAGTCGCCCTGCTGGTGTTCGGCGTGCAACTGGCCGAGGCGCTGAAAGTCGCCGACAAGCTGGATGCAACCGTGGTCGACATGCGCTTCGTCAAACCGCTGGATGAAGCACTGGTGCGCGAAATCGCCGGCAGCCACGAGTTGTTGGTGACCATCGAAGAGAACGCGATCATGGGCGGTGCCGGTGGCGCGGTCAGCGAGTTCCTCGCCCGGGAAAACATCCTCAAGTCGATGCTGCACCTGGGCTTGCCAGACATCTACGTCGAGCACGCCAAGCCTGCGCAAATGCTGGCTGAGTGTGGGCTGGATGAAGCGGGGATCGAGGCTTCGATTCGTCAGCGGCTGCAATTACTGAATATCTAGCGCGACCCTGTGGGAGCGGGCTTGCTCGCGAAGGCGGACTGTCAGTCGACTGAGAAGTTGACTGACACAGCGCCTTCGCGAGCAAGCCCGCTCCCACATTTGATTTGTGCGACCTTCACATTCGTGTTCGCAACAACGCGCCAATGGACTACCAATGAAACTCTCCCCTCTCGCCCTGACGCTGACCCTTCTGCCGGCCGGCCAACTCCTGGCCGATACCTTCGAACGCGATCAAGCCCTGAAGCTCCCCGACGTGCTGATCAGTGCCAACCGTCAGGTCGAAGCGCGCAACGACAGCAGCGCGGCCAACACGGTCTTCACCCGTGAAGACATCGATCGCCTGCAACCGAACAGTGTCACGGATCTGCTGCGTCGAGTCCCGGGCGTACAAGTCGGTCAAACCGGTGGGCGCGGCAGTCTGCCGGGGATTTACATTCGCGGCACCAAATCGGCCCAGAGCCTGGTGCTGGTGGACGGCCAGCGTGTCGGCAACTCCACGTCCGGCGACAGCAACCTGCAGCACATCAACATTGAACAGGTCGAGCGCGTGGAAGTGCTGCGTGGCTCCCGCTCGGTGATTTACGGCAGCGATGCGATTGGCGGGGTGATCCAGATTTTTACCCGCCGTGGCGATGAACAAGGCCTGCAACCGCGCATGCACGTAGGTTTTGGCAGCAACCAGACTTTGGAGCGCAGCCTCGGGTTGTCCGGCGGCGATGAGAAAACCCGCTTCAACCTCGGCGCCAGCCTCGATGAAACCGCCGGAATCAATCGCACCCACGCGTCGTATCCGAGCGATGGCGATCATGATGAGTACCGTAATAAGTCGTTGAGTTTGAGCCTGAGCCACGCCCTCTCCGACGACATCGAAATCGGCGCCAATCTGTTGGATAACCGGGGCAAAAGCGCGTTCGACAACCCGTTCGGCCGCTTCGATATGGATACCTTCGAGTCTGTCCAGCAGCAGCCCTACAACGAATTCACGGTGAGTAGCGTCAGCAGTTACGTCGACGCGCGGATCAATGACGTGTGGAAATCCCGCGTCGAATTCGGCCACAGCGAAAACCGCGAGAAGACGTTCGACAAGCTCAGCGATGAGCGCAGTGTGTTCAATACGTACCGTGATTCGGTGAACTGGCAGAACGACCTGACCCTCAACGAACGCAATAGCCTGATCCTCGGCGGTGACTGGTACGAAGACCGGATCAACAGCAGCACAGCGTTCGACGAGGACAGCCGCTGGAATCGCGCCGCGTTTATTCAGCATCGCTACCAGGCCGACAGTTTCTCCACGGAACTGGGTCTGCGTCGCGACCAGAATCAGCAGTTCGGCAGCCAGAACAGCTGGAGCGGCACCTTAACCTTGCCGCTGAACCCGGACAACGATGTGTTGCTGACCTACAGTGAAGGCTTTCGCGCGCCGACCTTCAATGACCTGTACTACCCGGACTTCAGCAACCCGGATCTCAAGCCTGAAACCTCAAAAAGTTACGAGCTGCAATGGCGCAGTCAGCTGACTGAGAGCAGTCGCCTGGAAGCTTCTCTGTATCGCACCGACCTGAAAGACGCGATTATTTTCGGCAGCAATTCACGCCCCCAGAACGTCGCTTCGGCGCGGATCAACGGGTTCGAAGCGGCCTTGAAGCAGGAGCTGTTTGGCTGGCAGAGCAACCTCGGCGTGGCGATCATCGATCCGCGGGATCGCGACAGCGGCCATACCCTGGCCCGTCGAGCGCGGCGGACGTTGAGTCTGGATCTGGATCGGCAGTTCGATCGTCTGGGGCTGGGCGGCAGTTGGCAGGCGGTGAGTAGCAGTTATGACGATGAGAACAATCAGCAGCCGTTGGGCGGTTATGCGTTGCTGGGGTTGCGCAGTAGTTGGGCGTTGAATCGTGAGATCAAGCTTGAGTTGAAGGTTGATAACCTCCTGGACAAGGGGTATAGCCGGGCGCTGTACAGCCATGACGACAGCCAGTTCGGGTATCGCGAGGAAGGTCGGGCGTGGATGTTTGGGGTGACCTGGACGCCTGAGCTCTGATCTGAGAATTGCGGTGTTTCGACGGGCCTCTTCGCGAGCAAGCCCGCTCCCACAGTAGATTGAGTGCAGACACACATTGTGTGTACGACATTGATCCAATGTGGGAGCGGGCTTGCTCGCGAAGCAGGCGCCACGATCTCAACGATCAGGCGCAATCACCTGGCACAACTTGGCCGTCGCCTCGATCATCTGCCCACTCGGCCGCTCCAACCCCTTATCCGTCACCAACAGCAACTGCCCCCGCGTCACCGCCGCCACTTGCGGCCAGGCTTTCCACGCATTGAGCTGAGCCTGATCACTGGCCAGAATCACTTCGGGATCACGCTGCAGCACCGCTTCCACACTGACCTGCGGTGCGGGCAACGTCAGGTCGGCAAACACATTGCGCGCCCCGCACACTTCGAGCGCATCGCTGATGATCTGCCCGCCACCGACGGTGTACAGCGGCCGGTCCCAGACCTGATAAAACACCTGCAATGGCTCATCCCGACGATAGCGCTGGCGCAGCGAATCCAGTCGCTGACGTAAATCCGTGGCCAATGAAACGCCGCGCTCAGGCCTGCCGAGTTGCGTGGCAATCGCCTCAATCTGCGCGGTGAGTTGGTCGAGGTTATGAGGTTCAGCAACGTAGGTGGGAATGTTCAAGCGCTTGAGTTGTTCACGCTGGGCCGGGCCAACACTGCCCGGCCAGAGCAGCAGTAAATCCGGTTTGAGACTGAGCAGTTGTTCCATGTCCAACTGGCCATAACGGCCAACGGAAGGCAGGTCTTTGAGTTCGGCAGGACGTTCACCGGCATCCAGCACACCCACCAGCAGGTCAGCCGAACCCAGTTCAACAACGATTTCAGAGAGAGACGGTGCAAGGCTGACGACGCGCTCAACCGCCAATGCCGAGCCACTGACGGCCAGCAGCAAAACCGCCAGCCAAACGCTGCGCATCAGCCGAGTTGACGCGGAATACGGTAGAGGTAGAACAGCACCAGGGTCGATAACCCCAGCAGCACCAGCGGCACCGCTTCGAGACCGACAAATACCGCCAATGCACCAATCCAGGCGGGCAGACCGGCCGCGAGGAACGCCGTGCGGCGCTTGGCGGCCAGATCGATCCAGGCGTTGGGCTCTTCAGGGGTGTCGAGGGCTTTTTGAGTGGCGATCAAGGCGTGCTTGTAGCCGCCGAAAAACTTCAGACTGACAAACATCGAGGCCACACCGGCGATGAAAAACGGCATCGCCAGCACTGGCAGAATCGCCTCGCCCTGGCCAAACACGCCGTTGATCACGAACAGCGGCAGCAAGGACAGCGCCAGGTATTGCCACCAGTTGAAGGACAGTCGCCGCCGTACCTGACCGCGGGTCACGCCCGGTCTACCTCGCCCTGATGCTCGTTGCCCATCATGTGGTCGAGCTTGCTGGCCTTGGTGGCCAGGTAGAGTTTGTTGTGCGGGTTGTGCCCGGTGTGCAGCGGCACACGCTCGGCGACCACGATACCCATGTCGGTCAAGGCTTTGACCTTGCGCGGGTTGTTGGTCATCAGACGCAGGGATTTCACGCCCAGGTGCTCAAGCATCGGCAGGCACATGGCGTAATCACGCTGATCGGCGGCAAAGCCCAGACGTTCGTTGGCTTCAACGGTGTCGGCGCCGCCATCCTGCAATTCATAAGCGCGGATCTTATTCAACAGGCCAATGCCACGACCTTCCTGACGCAAGTAGAGCAACACGCCACGGCCTTCACGGGCGATGGCCTGCAAGGCGGCCTCGAGTTGCGAGCCGCAGTCGCAACGCTGGCTGAACAAGGCATCGCCGGTCAGGCATTCGGAGTGCAACCGGCCGAGTACCGGGGCACCGTCGGCAAACTCACCCAGGCTCAGCACGACGTGCTCGCGCCCGTTTTCTTCATCGAGAAAACCGTGCATGGTGAATTGCGCAAAAGGCGTTGGCAGCTTGGAAGCGGCGACAAAAACGACAGGCACCGGTGTGCTCCTGATCTATTGGTACTGGATATTCGCAGACGCGGCATTGTAACAGCAGGTTCCGACAGACGCTTAGGCTGAATTATGGGGCATAACGATCAAAAAGCTTGATATCTGCCTTGCGGCCGGCCCTGTGAGAGCGGGCTTGCTGGCGAAGGCGGTGTGTCAGTCATCATCTCAGTCGACTGACCGTCCGCCTTCGCGAGCAAGCCCGCTCCCACATTGACCGTGTTCAGTTCGAGTCAAACGGATAAGGCTGTTTCCAGCGTTCGAAGATCGGTTTCAGCCGGCCGCTTTTCACTAAAACTTCCATGCGCTGGTCGAACAGCGCCATCAATTTGCGGGCGTTGGGCGTGTTGGCGAAACACAGATACAGCGGCAGTTCCGCGATATGGGTGCGCCGAAACTGGCTCGGATCCTTGGCCCGTTTGAGCACGTAATCGACTTCGGTGAGCGCGTCGATGTAGTAGTCGGCGCGGTTGTGGGTCAGCATCGACACAATGCCGGTACGCCTCACCACTTCGTTATAGCGGCGCACGTTGGGCAGGTAATCCTGGAAATCGTAACCGCGGACCCAGGCGAGTCGATAATTGCCCACGGTTTCCAGGGTCGGGACCGGACTGCTGGCCAGGCCCAAGGCATAGATGTGATCGGTGTCGAAGTTCCAGCGCGGATAGAGCAGATCGTCTTCTTCGTCACGATAGGAGCCGACACAGGCGTCCACTTCGCCGCGCTGGGCCAGGCCCATGGACCGGATGTAAGGCTCGGTGCGGATGTCCACTTTGACCCCCGCCGGTTCGAAGACTTCGCGCAGCACGTCCCAGCCCAGCCCATGGCCGTCGGCGGCGGTGTAGTCTTCCCAGTCTTCGCTGGCCAGATGAATCACGGAGGGCATCACCGGTGCATCGCCCGCCTGGGCAATCGAGCCAAACACCGCAAAGACCATCGCCATCAACCAGCGTCGAGCCATCCTTAGTCTCCTGTTTCGCCACTCAGACGAAAAGCCACACCAATCCCTGCATCCCCATCCACGCAAACACCCCGGCCAACACATCATCGAGCATGATCCCGACACCACCGTGCACATGCCGGTCGATCCAGTGAATCGGCCAAGGCTTGAGAATGTCGAAGAAACGGAACATCAGAAAACCCGCGAGCAACCAGTACCAGCCTTCCGGCACCAGCCACAGGGTGATCCACATCCCGACCATTTCGTCCCAGACGATGCCCTCGTGATCGTGCACCCGCAAATCGTCGGCCACCTTGCCGCACAGCCAGAAGCCGAACAGCATGGTCACACCCAGCATCAACCAGTAACCCCAGTCGGGCATCATCTGCCACAACGGAATAAAGGGTAGCGCAACTAACGAACCCCAGGTGCCCGGTGCTTTTGGCAGGGTGCCAGAGCCGAAGCCGAACGCCAGGAAATGCCATGGATTGCGCCAGACCGATGGCGGCACGAACTCCGCGGGGACCTGTTTGGGATGATCTGTCACGGTGTCTCCCGAAAATGTTGATAGCCCCGTGTTTGCGGGGTGATGTCTTGGCCGTCGGCGTCCAGCAGTGTCACACCCTGCCCCGTCACTACCCGTCCGACCACATGGATCGGCCAGCCGTCGGCCACCAATTTCGGTAACTCGACGGACGGTAAGGTGAAGGCCAGCACGTAATCGTCACCACCACTCACGGCGGCGGCTTCGGCACCCGACTGACCGAGGAAGGCCACTAAAGCCTTCGACAGCGGCAACCGGTCCCGTTCAACTTGAATGCCGACCTTCGACGCGAGCGCAATATGCCCGCAGTCGGCGAGCAGGCCGTCGGAGATGTCCAGCGCCGAGGTCGCCTTGCCACGCAGCGCCATGCCCAGACCCAGCTGCGGTTGCGGTGACCAGTAATGGGCCAGCAGCGGATCGGCGACGGCCGCGACCGCCGTGCGCTGGCCAAGCACCAGCGGCAAGGCGCCAGCAGCATTGCCCAGTTCACCGCCGACACACAGCAGATCACCTGGCTGCGCGCCGCTGCGGGTCAACGCCTCACCCGCCGGCACACGACCGAACACGGTCATGGTCAGGCTCAGCGACCCACGGGTGGTGTCGCCGCCCACCAACGCCACTCCGCAGCTCTGCGCCATGACGTTCAAACCACGGGCGTAGCCTTCCAGCCAATCGGCGGTCACCGTTGGCAAGGTCAGGGCAAGGGTAAAGGCAACAGGGGTGGCGCCCATGGCAGCCAGGTCGCTGACGGCCACGGCCAGCGAGCGCTGACCGAGCAGAAACGGGTCGCAAGGATCTGCGAAATGCACACCGGCCACGAGCGTGTCGGTGGAAATCGCCAACTGCTCCCCTGGGGGAACAGCGAGCAAGGCGCAGTCGTCGCCGATCCCGAGGGCAACGCCTTCGCCGCCTTGCGCACAAGGCGCGGCGGCGAAGAAATTGCGGATCAGCTCAAACTCGCCCATTTGGCAGCCGTTCAAGCGCCGATTAGCGCTTGAACGCCTTCACTTCAGCTTCACGCAGACGCGGGGCCAGCTTGTCGAGTACGCCGTTGACGAACTTGTGGCCATCGGTGGAACCGAAGACCTTGGCCAGTTCAATACCTTCGTTGATCACAACGCGGTAAGGCACATCGACGCGCTTGAGCAGTTCCCAGGTGGACAGGCGCAGTACGGCCAGTTCAACCGGGTCCAGCTCTTCGATGGTGATGTCCAGGCACGGCGTCAGTGCAGCGTCGATCTCAGGCTTGTGAGCCGGAACGCCGTGCAGGATGTCGTGAAAGTAAGCGGCATCGACATCGCTGAAATCGTTATCGACCCGGAACTGCGCTTCGATCTCGTTCAGCGATTGCTTGGCCATGTGCCATTGGTACAGCGCCTGAGTCGCGAGCTGACGGGCTTCGCGACGTTTGACGCTTTTCGATGGCTTGCCGGCATCCGCAGGCTTTGGATCGCGCGGGTTGAAACGATCGCTATCGTCGCTAATCACTTGGCCTCCAACTGCGCCAGCAGGCTGACCATTTCCAGAGCGGACAGGGCAGCTTCAGCACCTTTGTTGCCGGCTTTGGTGCCGGAACGTTCGATGGCTTGCTCGATGGAATCAACGGTCAGCACGCCGAACGCGACTGGAACGCCGAACTCCATGGACACCTGGGCCAGGCCCTTGGTGCATTCGCCAGCCACGTATTCGAAGTGCGGAGTACCGCCACGAATGACCGCGCCCAGGGCGATGATTGCCGCGTATTCGCCCTTCTGAGCGACTTTCTGCGCAACCAGCGGGATTTCGAAGGCGCCAGGCGCACGGATGATGGTGATGTCGCTTTCGCTCACGCCATGGCGAACCAGGGCATCAACTGCACCGCTGACCAGGCTTTCAACTACGAAGCTGTTGAAACGGCCTACTACCAGAGCGTAGCGGCCTTTAGGGGCGATGAAGGTACCTTCGATGGTCTTCAGGGTCATTCGTTAGATCTCTTAAAGAGCCGGGACGCGTTTTCTACGCGTCCCTCAGTGATGTGTTAACCGCGAATCAAGGACTGGAAACAACCGGTCATTATTCGGAGGGCACGTATTCTACAACTTCCAGATCGAAACCGGATATCGCATTAAATTTCATCGGCGCACTCATCAGGCGCATTTTGCGCACACCCAGGTCTCGCAGAATCTGCGAACCGGCACCGACGATGCTGTAGGTGGTCGGTTTTTTCGCCGGTGCGTGCTCCGCTGTTTCGCGAATATGCGCCAGCAACACGTCGCCATCGAGCGGGTGACCGAGCAACAGCACGACGCCGCTACCGGCCTCGGCGACCGCGGCCATGGCGGCGCGCAGGCTCCAGCGGCCGGGCTGCTTGACCATCAACAGGTCGCGCAGCGGGTCCATGTTGTGCACCCGGACCAGAGTCGGCTCTTCGGCGCACACGGTGCCCAGGGTCAGCGCCATGTGCACGTCGCCTTCCACGGAATCACGATAGGTCACCAGGTTGAATTGACCCAGTTCGCTGTCCAGTGGCTGCTCGGCAATCCGCTGAACGGTACGTTCGTGGATCATCCGGTAGTGAATCAGGTCGGCGATGGTGCCGATCTTGATGTTGTGTTCGGCCGCGAACGCTTCAAGTTCCGCGCGACGGGACATGGTGCCGTCGTCGTTCATCACTTCGCAGATCACGCCGCTCGGCTCGAAACCGGCCATGCGCGCCAGGTCACAGGCCGCTTCGGTGTGGCCGGCGCGAGCCAGGGTGCCGCCGGCCTGGGCCATCAGCGGGAAGATGTGGCCAGGGCTGACGATGTCTTCAGCCTTGGCGTCTTTCGCAGCCGCGGCCTGCACGGTACGCGCGCGGTCGGCGGCGGAGATGCCGGTGGTCACGCCGGTGGCCGCTTCGATGGACACGGTGAACTTGGTGCCGAAACCGGACCCGTTGCGTGGCGCCATCAACGGCAGCTTCAGCAGTTCGCAGCGCTCGCGGCTCATCGGCATGCAGATCAGGCCACGGGCGTGCTTGGCCATGAAGTTGATGTGCTCAGGCTGGCAGCACTCGGCGGCCATGATCAGGTCGCCTTCATTCTCGCGGTCTTCGTCATCCATGAGGATGACCATCTTGCCTTGGCGGATGTCTTCAACCAGTTCTTCGATGCTATTGAGCGCCACAAGGCACCCCCCTTCTTTCAAAAATTGAGTTTCAGGAATTGAGGTAGCCGTTCTCGGCCAGAAAGCTTTCAGTGATGTTTCCGGCTGGCTTTTGTGAAGAGCTATTAGGCTCTGCGGCCTTGTCGCCCAGTAACAGGCGTTCCAGGTAACGGGCCAGCAAGTCGACTTCAAGATTCACCCGGCGACCTGGCTGGTAAGACGCCATGATGGTTTCACTCAGGGTGTGAGGAATGATCGTCAGCAAGAACTCGGCGCCATCGACCGCGTTGACCGTCAGGCTGGTGCCGTCGACGGTGATCGAACCTTTATGGGCGATGTACTTGGCCAGTTCTTTCGGGGCGCGGATGCGGAACTCCACGGCACGCGCATTCTCGGTGCGGGTGACCACTTCGCCCACGCCATCGACGTGTCCGCTGACCAGATGCCCGCCGAGGCGAGTGGTCGGGGTCAGGGCTTTTTCCAGGTTGACCGGGCTGCCGCTTTTCAGATCATTCATCGCGGTGCAGTCAAGGGTTTCGCGGCTGACGTCCGCTGCAAAGCCGTTGCCCGGCAGTTCAACCGCGGTCAGGCAAACGCCGTTGACCGCGATGCTGTCTCCCAGTTTGACGTCGCTCAAATCGAGCTTGCCAGTTTCTACGTGTACTCGTACATCTCCGCCTTTTGGGGTCAATGCACGAATACTGCCGATGGATTCGATGATGCCGGTAAACATGGAGTCCTCCTCGAGAACAGGGCCGTCGCGTGGCGCAAGCCCGGAATTATACGCTCGCCGCTGGCGCAGGAATGGCAATGACTCGCCAGTCATCGCCAACCGCGCGGATTTCGGTGATTTTGAGTTCGGGCGCGTCTTTCATCAGCGCCAGCGGCCAGTCCAGCAACGGCCGCGCCGAGGAACCTAAAAACTTGCCGGCGATAAAAATCTGGAACTCATCCACCAGACCTTGTTGGGCGAAAGCCCCGGCCAGGCGCGGGCCAGCCTCGACCAGCACCTCATTGACGCCACGGTTGGCGAGTTCGACCAGCAACTTGCGCAGGTCGACCAAGCCATCGTCGCCAGTCACGATCAGGCATTCCGGTCCGTTGGCGTATTGCTCTTCGATCGCCATGCACGTGGCCACCAGCGCCGGGCCGGCCTTGAAGAACGGCGCGTCCAGCGGCACCCGCAAGCGGCCGTCGATCAGCACGCGCAGCGGCGGACGGCTCATGGCCAGGGCGGTTTGCTCGGCGTCCAGACCTAATTCGTCTGCACGCACGGTCAAACGGGCGTTATCCGCCAGCACCGTATCGGCACCGGTCAGCACCACACTGGCCTGGGCGCGCAGGCGTTGCACCGCCGAACGCGCCGCCGGGCCGGTGATCCATTGGCTCTCGCCGCTTTCCATCGCGGTGCGACCGTCCAGGCTCATGGCCAACTTCACCCGCACGAACGGCAAGCCGTGTTCCATGCGCTTGAGGAAACCTTCGTTGAGCTTGCGCGCTTCACTTTCCAGCACGCCGCTTTCGGTAGCAATGCCGGCTTGGGCCAGGCGTTGCAGACCACGACCGGCAACTTCCGGGTTCGGGTCCTGCATCGCCGCGACCACTCGGGCTACGCCGGCATTCACCAGCGCATCGGCACAAGGCGGCGTACGGCCGTGATGGCTGCAAGGTTCGAGGGTCACGTACGCCGTGGCGCCCCGAGCCTTGTCACCAGCGACGCGCAGGGCGTGGACCTCGGCGTGAGGTTCGCCGGTACGCACATGCCAGCCTTCGCCGACGATCTGCCCGTCACGCACGATCACGCAGCCCACCCGCGGGTTGGGGTGTGTCGTGTAATGGCCTTTTCGCGCCAATTCCAGGGCACGGGCCATGTAATGGGCATCGAGGATGGCAAGTTCTGGGGCAGTGGTCATTCTTTCACCGGCTCACGGGCCAGGCGATCGATCTCTTCGCGGAACTCGTTGAGGTCCTGGAAGCGGCGATACACCGAAGCGAAGCGGATATAGGCGACTTCGTCGAGCTTTTGCAGCTCGGCCATCACCAGTTCACCGACCACGAGGGATTTGACCTCGCGCTCGCCGGTGGCGCGCAATTTGTGTTTGATGTGCACCAACGACGATTCGAGGCGCTCGACACTCACCGGGCGCTTTTCCAACGCGCGCTGCATACCGGCGCGGAGTTTTTCTTCGTCGAACGGCTGACGGCTACCGTCGGTTTTGATCAGGCGCGGCAACACCAGTTCAGCGGTTTCGAACGTCGTGAAACGTTCGCCGCAGGCCAGGCATTCGCGCCGGCGGCGCACCTGTTCGCCCTCGGCGACCAGACGCGAGTCGATGACCTTGGTGTCGTTGGCACCGCAGAAGGGACAGTGCATGGTGGCAGGCAACAAAAAAAGGGAGGGCCATGGTAGCGCATCCCCGTGGCAAGACAAGCCATAGGGTTTGCGGTATACAGACGGGATATAGAGCTTGATCCATGGATTTCACTTTGCTGGAGCCGCAAATGTCCCTAAGACCGCTCGTTTTGCTCAGTCTTTTCAGCCTGCTGGTGGCCTGCAGCAGCGATGCGCCCAAGCCCCAGCCACCGACGCCAGGCCCCGCACCGCAACAGGCGCAGAAGAAAGCCAAGGAGTCTGCCGACCTCGGCCCGCTGCCCGCGTACCAGCGTGAATTGAGCGGCACCTTGCAAGGCGTGCCGTCCGGTGCCGAAGTCGAACTGGCGCTGCTGGTGATCGACAATCAGGACCGTCCGCAACAATTGCTCGCCAGTTCCAGCCTGATCGGCACCAATCAAGTGTTGCCGTTTCGCCTGCGCTTCAACCCGGAATCCTTTCCGATGGGTGCCCGCGTTGAACTGCGGGGCCGCGCCAGCCAGTCCGGCCAGTTGATTCTGCACCTGCCGTCGCAGGTCATCACCCAACCGACGACCCAGGCGATGGGCCAACTGCAATTCGTCAAAGCACCATGACGGCACCGCTCGACCTGCAACAGGCGTTAAGTGAACTGCTCGGTGATGCACAGCTTGTCGCTTGTGCGTTGCCGGATACCGAACTGAAGCTCTGGCTGATCGACGGCGACAACATGGACCGCGCCTTCAGCCCCGAGGAAACCCGGCGGATTCTGCATGAACCGCCGTACTGGAGTTTCTGCTGGGCCAGTGGGTTGGCGGTCGCCCGTTATCTCGCGGAGAACCCGCACTGGGTCGAAGGTAAACGGGTGCTGGATTTCGGCGCCGGTTCTGGGGTGGCGGGGATTGCCGCGGTGAAGGCCGGGGCGCTGGAAGTGGTGGCCTGTGACCTGGACCCGCTGGCGATTGCCGCGTGCCGCGCGAATGCCGAACTCAACGACGTACACCTCAACTACTCGACGGACTTTTTCGCCGAGGCGGATCGCTTTGATCTGATTCTGGTGGCCGACGTGTTGTATGACCGGGCGAACCTGCCGTTGCTCGATGAGTTTTTGAGCCGTGGTCGGGAGGCGCTGGTAGCGGATTCGCGGGTGAGGGATTTTCGTCATCCGTTGTATCAACGCATCGAGATGTTGGAAGCGATGACCCTGCCGGATTTGGCCGAACCCGAAGAGTTTCGGCATGTGAGCCTCTACCATGCGCGGCGCGGCTAAAAGCTTCGCGAGCAAGCCCGCTCCCACAGGAGATCTGCGGCGTGACTCACATGTGGGAGCGGGCTTGCTCGCGAAGGCTTCCCGTCGGGCAGTACACCTCTCAATGCCACCCCGCTTCCGGCCACACCCCGCCAGGCCGTATAGTTGCCCTATTCACGCTTCCAAGAGATCCCCCATGAGTCAGGAAACGCCGTACATCTTCGACGCCACGACTGCCGACTTCGACCAGTCAGTGATCGAGAACTCTTTCCACAAACCGGTGCTGGTGGATTTCTGGGCCGAATGGTGTGCGCCGTGCAAGGCCATGATGCCGATGCTGCAAACCGTCGCCGAGAGTTATCAGGGCGAGTTGCTGCTGGCCAAGGTCAACTGCGACGTCGAGCCGGATATTGTTTCGCGCTTCGGCATTCGCAGCTTGCCGACAGTGGTGCTGTTCAAGGACGGTCAGCCGGTCGACGGTTTTGCCGGTGCGCAGCCGGAATCCGCAGTCCGCACGATGCTTGAACCTCACGTACAAATGCCACCGCCGGCAGCTGCCGATCCGTTTGAGCAGGCTCAAGCGCTGTTCGATGACAACCGTTTTGCCGATGCAGAAGTGGTCCTGAAAGAGCTGTTGGGCGAGGACAATACCAACGCCAAGGCGCTGATCCTCTACGCCCGTTGCCTCACCGAACGTGGCGAGTTGGGCGAAGCGCAAACCGTGCTCGACGCGGTCAAGAGCGATGAACACAAGGCCGCCCTGGCCGGTGCCAAGGCGCAGATCCAGTTTCTCGGCCAGGCCAAGGACCTGCCGGATGCGGCGGATCTGAAAGCCCGACTGGCGAAAAATCCGCAGGACGATGAGGCGGTGTATCAACTGGCGATCCAGCAGTTGGCTCGCCAGCAGTACGACGCGGCACTGGATGCGTTGCTCAAGCTGTTCATCCGCAATCGCGGCTACAGCGAAGGCCTGCCGCACAAAACTTTGCTGCAAGTGTTCGAACTGCTGGGTAATGATCACCCGTTGGTGACCACTTACCGTCGCAAGTTGTTTGCTGCGTTGTATTAAGTCGCCTCGATCCAGCTGTAGAGCGGCGTATCCCCGCCGCTCGTCACCTTCACATCAGAGCAATGGCGCAAGCGCACCAGCAAGCGCTTGCCCGACGCCGCGCTGCCGGTCAGCCCTTCCAGCTGCTCCAGCAAATCCGGCCCGCTCAAGTGCCCGGCCTTGCGCAGCAAATCCTTTGCGATCTGCCACTGCGTATCGTCCTGGTTCAGCGGTTTGGCCGGCGTTGCACTCGCCTCGGGCTTGATCACCTGTAACTGCGCGCCGAGCCGCGCCCAGTCGCCGTCATCCATCTCCAGCGTCAAATCCACCGGCCAGTCGCCGATGCTTCCGCGTATACGCAACATAGGTCTGCTCCTGCACATTTCTGACTCACATGCTCCCACGGGACTTGTGCAACGCCAAGCGGGCGGTCAAACTCTCCGCACTTTCGTTATAAGATTACATAACAAACTCTTCATTTTCCCGTTCCGGAGACCGCCATGCGTCGTCTGCTTCTCGCTCTGCCGCTTGCCCTATTGCCGCTGGCTGTCGTCCACGCGGCTGACGAACACGATCATGAGCACGGCAGCCTCGGCGCCCACGAACATGGCGTCGGCCGCCTGAATGCGGCGCTGGACGGCCAGACCCTGGAACTGGAACTGGAAAGCCCGGCGATGAACCTTGTGGGGTTCGAACACGCCGCCACTTCCGACGCCGACAAAGCCAAGGTCGCCGCCGTTCGTGCGCAGCTTGAGAAACCACTGGTGCTCTTCAACCTGCCGAACGCCGCCGGTTGCAAGGTCGCTACTCAGGAACTGGAAAGCCCGCTGTTCGGTGACAAGCCGGATGCCGATGATGATCACCATGAAGATGCAAAAGATGAGCACCACCACGACCACAGCGAAATCCACGCCCATTACCAATTCAGCTGCTCGGCACCCGGCGCGCTGAAAACCCTGGACCTGGCGAACATCTTCAACACCTTCCCGGCGACCCAGAAGATTCAGGTACAACTGATCAGCCCGAGCGGGCAGCAAGGGGTAGAGGTGACAGCCAAGGCTGCCGCCCTGAAATTCTAAATTCACCGCAGATCCAATGTGGGAGCGGGCTTGCTCGCGAAGACGGAGTGTCAGTCGACATCAATGTTGCATGACATACCGCCTTCGCGAGCAAGCCCGCTCCCACAGGGTTCACCACTTATCTGACCGGTTTCACATGACCCAAGCACTCATCGAACTGTCCGACCTGAGCTTCAGCTGGCCCGGTCATCCGCCACTGCTGGATATCCCGGCGTTTCGTCTGGAACCGGGCGAAACCCTGTTCCTCAAAGGCCCCAGCGGCAGCGGCAAGACCACCCTGCTCGGCCTGCTCGGCGGTGTGCAGAAGCCCGATCGCGGCAGCATCCGACTGCTGGGCCAGGAATTGACCGAACTCTCGGCCGGCGCCCGCGATCACTTCCGGGTCGATCACACTGGCTACATTTTCCAGCAGTTCAATCTGTTGCCGTTTCTCTCGGTTCGCGAGAATGTCGAGCTGCCCTGCCACTTCTCCAGACTACGCGCCGAACGGGCAATCCAGCGCCACGGCAGCGTCGATCAGGCCGCGGCCACCCTCCTCGCCCACTTGGGTCTGAAGGACGAAAGCATCCTCAGCCGCCGCGCGGATTCGCTGTCCATCGGCCAGCAGCAACGCGTCGCCGCCGCGCGTGCGTTGATCGGTCAGCCGGAACTGGTGATCGCCGACGAACCGACCTCGGCCCTGGATTACGACGCTCGCGAAAACTTCATTCGCCTGCTGTTCGCCGAATGCCGCGAGGCCGGATCAAGCCTGTTGTTCGTGAGTCATGACCAGAGCCTGGCGCCGCTGTTCGATCGCCACCTGTCGCTGGCCGAACTCAATCGCGCCGCCACTCCGTTCGAGGTCTGAGATGTATTTGTTTCGTCTAGCCATGGCCAGCCTGGCTAACCGCCGCTTCACCGCGATCCTCACCGCGTTCGCCATCGCCCTGTCGGTCTGCCTGTTGCTGGCGGTGGAGCGGGTTCGCACTGAAGCCAAGGCCAGTTTCGCCAGCACCATCAGCGGCACCGACCTGATCGTCGGTGCCCGTTCCGGTTCGGTGAATCTGTTGCTGTACTCGGTGTTCCGCATCGGTAATGCCACCAACAACATCCGTTGGGACAGCTTCGAGCACTTCGCCAACAACCCCAAAGTGAAGTGGGCGATCCCGATGTCCCTCGGCGATTCCCATCGCGGTTATCGGGTGATGGGCACCACGGAAGCGTACTTCGAGCATTACCAATACGGTCGTCAACAACACCTTGAGCTGGCCGATGGCCGCGCCTTCGCAAGTGACCCATTCGAAGTGGTGCTCGGTGCCGAAGTGGCCGATGTGCTGCACTACAAACTCGGCGACCAACTGGTGCTGGCCCACGGCGTGGCGGTGATCAGCCTGGTCAAGCACGACGACAAACCGTTCACCGTGGTCGGCATTCTCAAACGCACCGGCACCCCGGTGGACCGCACGTTGCACATCAGCCTCGGCGGGATGGAGGCGATTCACGTCGACTGGCACAACGGCGTCCCGGCCCGGGGCAATGGCCGGATCACTGCCGATCAGGCGCGCAACATGGACCTGACGCCGCAAGCGATTACCGCGTTCATGCTCGGCCTCAACAGCAAGATTTCCACCTTTGCCCTGCAGCGTGAGATCAACGAATTCCGTGGCGAACCGATGCTGGCGATCCTGCCAGGCGTGGCGCTGCAGGAGTTGTGGAGCTTGATGAGCACGGCAGAAAAAGCCTTGTTCGTGGTCTCGCTGTTCGTTGTGCTGACCGGATTGATCGGCATGCTCACGGCGATTCTCACCAGCCTCAATGAACGACGTCGAGAGATGGCGATTCTGCGTTCGGTGGGTGCCCGACCATGGCACATCGCGACGTTGCTGGTGCTGGAAGCGTTTGCTTTGGCGCTGTCGGGCGTGATTGCCGGGGTGGCTCTTTTGTATGTGGGCATCGCCGTGGCCCAGGGTTATGTGCAAGCCAACTACGGCTTGTATCTGCCGCTGGCCTGGCCGAGCGAATATGAATGGACGCTGCTCGCTGGCATCCTGATCGCCGCATTGCTGATGGGCAGCGTGCCGGCCTGGCGCGCGTATCGCCAATCCCTGGCCGATGGCCTGTCGATCCGTTTATGAGGATGTTGATGATGCTGCGCGCTGTGCTTGCCCTGTTGATGCTGGTCGCCCTGCCGCTGTGGGCGGCCGAGCCGAAAGAGCTGACCTGGTCGGAGATGATTCCTGCGGACGCCATGCCGGAAGTGCCGAACATGACGCCATTGCACGACCTGTCGCAGATGAGCGACGCGCTGTCCGCCGAAGCCGCGCCAGCCGCCAAACAGGACATGCCCAATGCGCCTGTGGTGAAAACCCTGGATGGCCAGAACATTCGCTTGCCGGGTTACATCGTGCCGCTGGAAGTCAGTGAAGAGGGGCGCACCACGGAGTTTCTACTTGTGCCGTATTTCGGCGCGTGTATTCACGTCCCGCCACCGCCGTCGAACCAGATCGTCCATGTCAAAAGCGAAGTCGGCGTGAAGCTTGACGAGTTGTATCAGCCGTACTGGATCGAGGGTGCGTTGCAGGTCAAGGCGTCCACCAGCGAGTTGGCGGATGCCGGGTATCAGATGGAGGCCGACAAGATTTATGTGTATGAATTGCCGGAGTGAAACCGGTAGTCATGGGTTGTTTGATAGATAGCCTTCGCGAGCAAGCTCGCTCCCACAGGTGATCGCATAACCCTGTGGGAGCGGGCTTGCTCGCGAAGAGGCCATCAAAAGCACTCACAAACTCAGGCCATCACTGTTTCATTGAGCTGAATCAAAAGACCGTATCAGACGGCTCCGTACCATTGGACATCGAACATTTTTAACGTCCTTTGGAGCCCCCATGCACAAGTCTTTGCTCAGCGCTTCGTTGTTTGCCCTCGCGCTCGCAACCCCGCTCGCCTACGCCCACACCGCGGGCGACATCATCGTTCGTGCCGGTGCAATCACCGTCAACCCGAAAGCCGACAGCTCCAGCGTCAAGGTCGACCAGGGCCCGCTGGCCGGCGCTGATCTGGGTGGCAAGGCCACCATGAGCAGCGACACGCAACTGGGCCTCAACTTCGCTTACATGCTCTCCAGCCATTGGGGTATCGAGCTGCTGGCGGCCTCGCCGTTCGAGCATGACGTGAAAATCAAAGGCACGGCTCTGGGCGCGGCCAACGGTAAACTCGGTTCGCTCAAACACCTGCCTCCGACCTTGAGCTTGGTCTACTACCCGCTCGACGCCAAGTCTGCCTTCCAGCCCTATGTCGGCGCCGGCATCAACTACACCTGGATCTTCGACGAGCACGTCGGCAGCGAAGCGAGCGCCAACGGCTTCAGCAACTTCAAGGCGAAAAACTCCTGGGGCATGGCATTCCAGGTCGGCGCCGACTACATGATTACCGACAACGTCATGATCAACGCCCAAGTGCGCTACATCGACATCGACACCACCGCGACGGTGGAAAACAACGCCGTGGCACCGGGCACCCGCGCCAAGGTCAACGTTGATGTGGACCCGTTCATCTACATGGTCGGGCTCGGTTACAAGTTCTAAACCCTTTCGCGAGCAAGCCCGCTCCCACAGGGCCTGCGCGGAACCTGTGAGAGCGGGCTTGCTCGCGAAGACGTCAGTCCTGACAATCGAAATCCAGAAGTAAAAAAGGCGCCTCGAAAGGCGCCTTTTTCATGGTCGCGTAAAACTCAGCGCCCCAACAACCGCGCCAGCCCCACACTCATCGGTGTCTGCTCCGGGTAGGTAAAGCGCTCCAGCAAACGCCGGTTGTTCGCCCGAGAATGACGAATGTCACCCGAGCGCGCCGGACCATAGCTCACCGGCGGCAATTGACCGACCACCGCTTCAAGGGCTTCAAGCATTTGCTTGAGGGTCGTCGCCTGGTTCCAGCCGACATTGACTGCACCGACTTCGACCTGCGGCTTCTCGATGGCTTGCACCAGCAAGTCGACCAAATCCTCGACGTACACAAAGTCGCGAGTCTGCTCGCCGTCGCCGAACACGGTGATCGGCAGGCCTTTCTGCGCGCGTTCGCTGAAAATGCTGATCACCCCGGAATACGGCGAGGATGGATCCTGACGCGGGCCGAAGATGTTGAAGAAGCGGAAAACCACCGGTTCCAGAGCATGCTGGCGACGGTAGAAATCGAAGTAATGCTCACTGGCCAACTTGTCCGACGCGTACGGTGTCAGCGGCGCCTTGGGCGTGTCTTCGTCGATCGACTCGCCTTCGCCATTGTTGCCGTAGACCGCCGCGCTGGAGGCAAACAACACCCGCTTGACGCCGGCCTGGCGCATGGCTTCGCAGACATTCAGCGAGCCGATGAAGTTGCTCTGGTGAGTTTTCACCGGATCGTCCACCGAGGCCTGCACCGAAGCCACGGCCGCCAGGTGCGCCACGGCGCTGCAACCGAGCATCGCCCGAGCTACCAAGGCAGCATCGGCGACGTCGCCAACGATCAGCTCGACCTTGGGATTGTCCAGCGGCAGGTTGCTGCGCTTGCCGGTGGAGAGGTCATCGAGAATCCGCACCGAATGGCCCTTGGCGAGCAAGGCGTCGGTCAGGTGCGAGCCGATGAAACCGGCACCGCCGGTGATTAAAACAGGGCCGTCAGCCATGGCGATAGAACCTATCCAGTAAGCCCGGGAGAGCAGCGCGCCAGGCGCGGGGCTTGATCCCGAACGTGTGCAGAATTTTCTTGCAGGCCAGCACTGCGTGCTGTGGCTCTTCGGCAGCGTCAGGCCGCGCGGCGTGAGCCTGGGCGGTTGGCGCTTCGATGGCCAGCGGATGCAGGCTGCGTGCTTCAGTGAGGATAGCTTGCCCCAGCGCCAGCGGCGTGGTCGCCTCATGCCCGGCGTAATGATAGGTGCCCCACAGCGGCGCCGAACAATCGAGTTGCTTGAGCACCGAAATAATCACCCGGGCGGCGTCGTCCACCGGCGTCGGGTTGCCTCGACGGTCATCGGCCATCAGCAGTTCTTCTGGCTTTTCGGCCCGGCCGAGGAAACGCCCGAGTGTACCGTCGGGGCTGTCATCCAGCAGCCAGCCGAAACGCAACAGCACGTGTTGCGGGCACGTGGCGCGTACGCTCTGTTCGATCCGCCACAAGGCCTGACCGCGCAAGCCCAAGGGCACCGGCTCGTCTTTTTCGCTGTAGGCAGTCGCGCGGGAGCCATCGAATACACGATAGCTCGACGGTTGCAGCAGAACGATATTGTGATGCTGGCACAGTTCGGCCAGACGCTCGATCGCCCGCTCCTGCCCGGCCAGACGCTGCTCGCTGACCGTCTCCGCCTGGAACCAGTCGAAGTAGTAGGCGAGGTTGATCAGCGCGTCCGGGCGGGTGTCGTCGAGCAGTTGCGTCAGGCTCGCGGCATCCCAGCCGTCTTGTGGTGGGCGGGGGGCGAGGAAACCGATGTCTTCCTCCGCACCGAGGCGAATCAGCGCCTGCCCAAGGGCATTTCCGCCGCCCAGTAACATAAGGCGCATTCGCATAGAGTCAGCAGGCCCAGTCTGATTGGAACGATGGCTTAATCGACAGCGCCCGCAGGCGAAGTCGTTGTTAGTTGCCGGAATCGTTGCATTTTGCGGGTTTAGTGCGCAACCGTCATCCGTAAAGTGTAGATCTCCAGGATTTGCGGTGCTGCGACTGGCCTCTTCGCGAGCAAGCGCGCTCCCACAGCTTTGTGTTCACAAATATTGCATTCACAGAAGATCCCTGTGGAGACCCTGAAGGTCAGCGAGGGCCTTGAGCGGTACTTGCAACTTCCCGCCCCCACCCGCATAACTTCCACCATGAACCTTCCCATCCCCGCAGACAGTGCCCTGAGCGGCTTCCACCCCGCCGTCAGCGCCTGGTTCAGCAATACCTTCCCGACGGTCACCGCCGCCCAGGCCCGGGCGTGGCCGTTGATTCGCCAGCGCCGCTCGACCCTGATCGCCGCGCCCACCGGTTCGGGCAAAACCCTCACCGCGTTCCTCGCCGTCATCGACGATCTGGTCCACCGGGGGCTGGAAAGCGAAGGGGGTCTGCCGGACGAAACCCTGGTGGTCTACATTTCGCCGCTCAAGGCCCTGTCCAACGACATCCAGATAAACCTGCAAGACCCGCTGGCCGGCATCACCGAGCAGTTGCGCGTCATGGGCCTGCCCGAGTTGCAGATCAACACCGCCGTGCGCACTGGCGATACGCCGCAAAAAGAACGCTCGGCGATGCGCAAGACGGCGCCGCACATTCTGGTGACCACCCCGGAATCCCTTTACGTGCTGCTCGGTTCAGATTCCGGCCGGCAGATGCTCGGCACCACGCGCACAGTGATCGTCGACGAAATCCACGCCATCGCCGCCAGTAAGCGCGGCAGCCACCTGGCGTTGAGTCTGGAACGATTGCAGGCGCTCTGTGCGGAACCGCTGGTGCGCATCGGCCTGTCCGCCACGCAAAAGCCTATCGAAGCCGTGTCGCGCTTTCTCGTCGGGCGTGATCGTGAATGCGAAATCGTCGACATCGGCCACGCTCGCCCACGGGATCTGGACATCGAAGTGCCGCCGGTGCCGTTGTCGGCGGTGATGGCCAATGACGTCTGGGAACTGGTCTACGACCGCCTCGCCGTGCTTGCCCGTGAACAACGCACCACCCTGGTTTTCGTCAACACCCGACGCCTGGCCGAACGCCTGAGCCGCCACTTGAGCGAACGCCTCGGCAAGGACGCCGTGGCCGCCCACCACGGCAGCCTGGCCAAGGAGTTTCGCCTGGACGCCGAACAGCGGCTCAAGCGCGGCGAGCTGAAAGTGCTGATTGCCACCGCTTCCCTGGAGCTGGGAATCGATATCGGCGATGTCGACCTGGTCTGCCAAATCGCTTCGCCACGCTCGATTTCCGGGTTTCTGCAACGGGTCGGTCGTTCCGGGCACCAGGTCGGCGGCACGCCCAAGGGCCGCTTGTTCGCCACCACCCGCGACGACCTGATCGAATGCGCCGCCCTGCTCGACTGCGTGCGTCGGGGCGAGCTCGACATCTTGCAGATCCCGGTGGCGCCGCTGGATGTGCTGGCGCAACAAATCATCGCCGAAGTCGGCTGCCAGGAATGGCAGGAACAGGCGCTGCTGGACGTTTTCCGCAATGCCTCGCCCTACAGCGAACTCGACGAAAAACATTACCAGGCGCTGTTGCAGATGCTCGCCGAGGGCTACAACGGGCGCCAGGGCATCCGCAGCGCTTACCTGCACCGCGACGCCGTGACCCGCACCCTGCGCGGCCGCCGGGGCGCCAAACTGACGGCCGTCACCAGCGGCGGGACCATCCCGGACAACGCCGACTACAGCGTGTTACTGGAACCCCAGGGGCTGAACATCGGCAGCGTCAACGAAGACTTTGCGGTGGAAAGTATCGCCGGGGATATCTTCCAGTTGGGCAATACGTCCTATCGAATCCTGCGGGTCGAAACCGGCAAGGTGCGGGTTGAGGACGCTCAGGGCCAGCCGCCGACCATTCCGTTCTGGCTCGGTGAAGCGCCGGGGCGCAGTGCCGAACTGTCGTTGGCCGTGGCGCGCCTGCAAGCGCAACTCGATGCCCTGCTCGGCGCCACGCCGGGCAACTTGCAACCGAGTATCGACTGGCTGACCGACACCCTGGGCCTGAACCTCGCCAGTGCCGAACAATTGGTGGAATACCTGGCCCGGGCGCGCCTGACCCTCGGCGCCCTGCCGTCACAAGACACGCTGCTGATGGAGCGTTTTTTCGACGAGTCCGGCGGTACGCAATTGATCATCCACACGCCGTTCGGCAGCCGCATCAACCGCGCCTGGGGCCTGGCCCTGCGCAAACGTTTCTGCCGCACCTTCAACTTCGAATTGCAGGCCGCCGCCAGCGAAGACGCCATCGTGTTGTCGTTGTCTACCAGCCACAGCTTCGAACTCGATGACGTCTGGCGCTACCTGCACAGCAACACTGCCGAACACATGTTGATCCAGGCGGTACTCGATGCGCCCCTGTTCGGCGTGCGCTGGCGCTGGAATGCCGGAGTGGCGTTGGCCCTGCCGCGTTACACCGGCGGGCGCAAAGTTGCGCCGCAAATCCAGCGCATGAAAAGCGAAGACCTGATCGCCAGCGTGTTTCCCGACCAGATCGCCTGCGTGGAGAACCTCGCCGGCGAACGGGAAATTCCCGACCATCCACTGGTGGAACAAACCCTCGACGATTGCCTGCACGACGCCATGGACTGCGAAGGCTGGCTGAACGTATTGCGGCGCATGGAACGTGGCGAGATCCGCCTGATCAGCCGCGACCTGCCAGCGCCCTCGCCACTGGCCGCAGAAATTCTCAGCGCCCGGCCCTACACCTTTCTCGACGACGCACCGCTGGAGGAACGCCGCACTCAAGCGGTCATCAACCGCCGCTGGAGCGATCCGCAATCCACCGAAGACCTCGGCGCGCTCGACGCCGAGGCGATTGCCGCGGTGCGCGAGGAAGCCTGGCCCGCGCCCACCGGCGTCGATGAAATGCATGAGGCGCTGATGAGCCTGGCGTGCATCACCGATGCCGAAGCGCAGGCCAACCCCGACTGGCTCGATTGGCTCAGTACCCTCGCCGACAACGGCCGCGCCAGCCGTTTGCAAATCAATGCCGAGCAATCGATGTGGCTGGCGCTGGAGCGACTTACTTGCCTGCAAGCGATTTATCCACAGGCAACATTGCTGCCACCGCTGGAAGCGCTGCCGGGGTTCGATGAAGTCTGGGAGGCGGACGAAGCAATGCTTGAAATGCTCCGTGCACGGCTCAGTGCCTTCGGTCCATTGCCGCTGAAAGCGATTGCCGAACCGCTTGGCTTGCCGACAAAGCAAGTCACCCAAACTTTGGCGCAACTGGAACGCGAAGGTTATGTACTGCGCGGCCAATTCACCCCAGGCGCCGATCAGGAAGAGTGGTGCGAACGGCATTTGCTGGCGCGGATTCATCGCTATACGGTCAAGCGTCTGCGGCGGGAAATCGAGCCGGTGGCGCTGCAGGATTTCATGCGATTTCTGTTCGATTGGCAGCATTTGTCGGCCGCGACTCAAGGTCAAGGCGCGGCGGTGTTGCCGGCGATTGTCGCGCAGTTCGAAGGCTACCCCGCCGCCGCTTCCGCGTGGGACAGCGACATCTTGCCGGCACGCATCAAAGACTATTCGGCGAGTTGGCTGGATGACCTTTGCCGCAGCGGCAAACTGGTCTGGACCCGCCTGACCGCGCGCAACAAGAGCGCCAGCACGGCGTTGCGCAGCACACCGATTTTGTTGCTTCCGCGCAGTCAGGTCGGATTGTGGAGCGGGTTGACCGAGCAGACGCCGGTCAGCCAACTGTCGCCCAAAACACAAAAAGTCCACGAAGCCCTCAGCCAACACGGCGCGCTGTTTTTTGATGAGCTGATTCACGAAGCTCATCTACTGCGCTCGGAACTGGAAATTGCCTTGCAGGAACTGGTGGGCGCCGGGCTGGTGAATGCTGACAGCTTCGCCGGCCTGCGGGCGCTGATCACCCCGGCCAGCAAACGGCAGAATCGCAGCAGCCGTCGTGGCCGCGGAGCGTTTGTCGGCGGCATGGACGATGCCGGGCGCTGGGCGCTGTTACGGCGCGGGGCGGCAGCGCCGGTTGTGGATAACAAACGTCCGGCGCCCACCCCCGGCGACACCCTTGAACACATCGCCATAACCTTGCTGCGCCGCTACGGCGTCGTGTTCTGGCGTTTGCTGGATCGCGAGGCAGACTGGCTGCCGAGCTGGCGGGAATTGCTGCGCACCTTCCATCGACTGGAGGCCCGGGGCGAGATTCGCGGCGGGCGGTTTGTCAGTGGCTTGGCCGGCGAACAGTTTGCGCTGCCGGAGGCGATCCCGTTGCTGCGGGAAGTACGGCGACGGCCCCATGACGGCAGTTTGATCGCGGTGTGCGGAGTTGACCCGTTGAACCTTGCGGGCACCCTGCTGCACGGCGCGAAAGTGCCGGCGTTGGCGAGTAATCGGCTGGTGTATCGCGATGGTCTGCACGCCGCTGCCGAGATTGCTGGCCAGCAGCATTTCTGGCTGGAGCTGGATCAACAGGCCGGTGCTGAGGTGCGAAGCAAACTGATCCGGCATTGATGTCGCCTGGGCTGGCCCCTTCGCGAGCAAGCCCGCTCCCACAGGTATTTCTGTGAATACAGAACCTATAAACAACAGAGATCACTGTGGGAGCGGGCTTGCCCGCGATGAGGCCAGCAGCATCAACCCAATCATTGAGTACGCGGCTGATCCGGCAGCAACACCGATGAATGCTCCGGCGCAAGCCCATCACTGTCCAACGGTTCAACCGCCTGCCTGGGCATCAACACCTGCTGTGGATAAGTCTGCGCGAAATGCACCCACGGGCTGTTATCCACAAGCTTTTTCAAACGCTGGTTGAACGCCCTGCTCACCGCATATTGCCCACCCGACACGGTGCGGAATTGTGCCGTCAGCACCACCCCGTTGAGGTCCATCTTGTCCACGCCGAACACATCCAGCGGCCCTTGCAGGTTGTACTTGAGAAACGCATCTTCGCGGATCGAATCCCCGGCCTCCCGTATCAATTCGATCGCCTTGTCGACATCGGTGTCGTAAGTGAACTGCACCGAAAAGAACGCATAAGCGAACTGCCGCGATTGGTTGGTGACGGCCTTGATCTGACCGAACGGCACCGAGTGCACGAAGCCCTTGCCATCGCGCAGGCGCAAGGTGCGGATGGTCAGGCCTTCGACTGTGCCGGCATGACCGGAATCAAGCACCACCCAATCGCCAATCGACAACGTGTCTTCGATGATGATGAACAGACCGGTGATGACATCCTGCACCAGTTGCTGCGAACCAAACCCGATGGCCAGCCCGACGACCCCGGCACCGGCCAGCAGCGGCGCGACATTGATCCCCAGGTTGGCCATGGTGGTAATCGCGCAGATCACCACCAGGATAATTTTGATCGCGTTGCGCAGCAGCGGCAGGATGGTTTTTACCCGGGTACTCGGTTGGCGCGCTCCACGTTTGCTGACCGGTGGTTTCAGGGCCTCCTGGATCGAGGTATCGAGCACGACCCAGAACAGCCAGGTCATCAGAAAGATCAGGCCGATGCTGCTCAACGACTCGCTGATTGCCCGGCCGACGGAGTTGCTCTCGGCGAATTCGAACAGCGACACGCCCCAAATTCGCCCGAGGATTTCAATGAACGCCACAGCCATGACGATCCGCAGCAACGCGTGGAGCAAACTGAGGAAGCGTTCCTTGTAGGCGCTGCTGTGCTGGATCGCTTCGATCTGGCGGGACTTGAACATGTGCTGAAAGATCGTGCTGAGAAACACCGTGGCGATCAGCAGGATCGTGGTGAACAACGCACAGCGCAGGGCTTTCTGATTGTCCTCGCCAACGCCGATCAGGTTGATCGCCGAGACCATCACCATCAACACGATTGGCCAGTACCACAGCCCGGAAAAGATCCGCAGGGATTCCTGCAGCGAAGGCTGTTTGAGGCGTTGGGCCAGCGGTCTATTGCGGATCAGGTGCGCCACCGGGCGACGCAGGCGAATCACCAGCAAACCGAAGATGATGGAAGCGAACAGACCGGTGAACACCGCAATGCTGCTGGTGATATTGCCGCCGAATTGCCGGGCGATCTGCGGGCTGGTCAAGGCATCGCTGAGCGCGGCGAGGAAGCCGATCAGGAAGAGCGGTTTCGGGCAGTAATTGCGGATGATTTGCACCGCCGCACGCTTGTGCCCGGTGTTGAACATGACAATCACGCAAAGCAGCATCGACGTGGAAAAAATGCCACTGCTGGTGGAGTAGGCGAAACACAGCGCCAGCGCCCGGCCCATGGAGCTGGGCAGGAAATGACTGACATACAGCGTCAGCGGCAGACTGAGCACCGCGGGCAAGGTGTAAGGCAGTAAATACTGGAGCAGGTCCTGGCTACGCTGTCGGGTTCGCAGCCAGCGACCCTGGTTCAGGCGCCTGGCGAGGATCCCGCCAAAGACTGTGAGCGAAGCAAACGCACCGGCCCAGACGCCAGACAACAACAGGAAATCGCCGACCACGCTCCACGCGGAGCGGGACGACGGTCGATTCACCAGTTTGTCCACTTCATCCGCCGCCCGATCGGCCCGCAGGCGCCAGGCGTCGACCAGGTCTTCGTTGAGGTCGAGCTTTTCCTGAACGTCGTCGATGCTGGAACTGATGGCCCCGAGCAGACCACCCTGGACCAGCGGCTCAGGTTTTGCCGGCTCCTCGGCTGCGGCGGGGCCCCCCGGCAATGTGGCGGCCTCCAGCTCGTTGCTGCCCAGAATCAGCAACGCCCCCAGTAGTATCGCGGTCTTGAACTTGAACAAACGCGGTGCTCCTGCAAAAGGGTCTGTAAGGAACTGATCGGGAAATTGTAGGCAAGTTCGGTTTTGGCGGTGAGATAACCAGCCAATGCCGCCAAGATCAGCTACTTGCAGACCCTGTGGGAGCGAGCTTGCTCGCGAAGGCGGCGGCACATCCAGCATTGATGTATCTGACACACCGCTTTCGCGAGCAAGCCCACTCCCACTGGTTGCGTGGCGACCTCAACCTGGCAATCTTTGATCTACACGCAAATATCAAATGCCCATCCCGCTATTTTTCCGCACAACCCAAACCCGGACACTGCGCTCCATCAATCAAATCCACCGGAGTTGCAGCCATGCCCATTGCCTTGCTCGCGCTGACCCTCAGCGCCTTTGCCATCGGGACGACCGAGTTCGTCATCGTTGGCCTGTTACCCACCATCGGCACCGACCTCGGCGTCAGCCTGCCGTCCGCCGGCCTGTTGGTCAGCCTCTACGCCCTGGGCGTGGCCATCGGCGCTCCGGTGCTGACCGCCCTCACCGGCAAAGTCCCGCGCAAATTGCTGCTGTTGTCGTTGATGGTGCTGTTCACCCTCGGCAATCTGCTGGCGTGGAAAGCGCCGAGCTACGAATCGCTGATCATTGCGCGGATCGTCACCGGCCTGGCCCACGGGGTGTTCTTCTCGATCGGCTCGACCATCGCCACCAGCCTGGTACCGAAGGAAAAAGCCGCGAGCGCGATTGCGATCATGTTCACCGGCCTGACCGTGGCGCTGGTCACTGGCGTGCCCCTGGGGACATTTATCGGTCAACATTTCGGCTGGCGTGAAACCTTCCTCGCCGTGTCTGCATTGGGCGTGATCGCCTTCATCGGCAGCCTGCTTTACGTGCCGAAGAACATCACTCACAGCAAACCAGCTTCGCTGCTGGAGCAATTGCAGGTGCTCAAGCAACCCCGTCTGCTGCTGGTGTACGCCATGACAGCGGTCGGTTACGGCGGCTCGTTCATTGCCTTTACTTTCCTGGCTCCAATTCTTCAGGACATCTCCGGCTTCAGCGCCGGCACCGTCAGCCTGGTGTTGCTGGTCTACGGCATCTCAGTGGCCGTCGGGAACATCTGGGGCGGCAAACTGGCGGATAAACGCGGCCCGATCAGCGCCCTGAAGATCATCTTCGCCCTGCTCGCTGCCGTACTGTTCGTGTTGACCTTCACCGCCGGCAATCCATGGCTGGCCCTGGCTACCGTGCTGGTCTGGGGTGCGGTGGCATTCGGCAACGTGCCGGGCCTGCAGGTGTATGTGGTGCGCCAAGCCGAGCATCACACCCCGAATGCGGTGGACGTGGCTTCCGGCCTGAACATCGCCGCCTTCAACCTCGGCATTGCCGGTGGCGCGTGGGGTGGTGGCTTGATCGTCGCTCACATGGGCCTGATCCACACGGCGTGGATTGGTGGTCTGGTGGTTCTGGTGGCACTGGCGCTGACCGCATGGAGTGGTCGTCTTGATCGGTTGGGCCCGGTGTATGCCGAACCGGCCGAAGGCTCGACCCGAGTCGTCGCCAGCCACTGATTGACCCTGTGGGAGTGGGCTTGCTTGCGAAAGCGGTGTATCAGCCACATCGATGCCGGATGTGCCACCGCCTTCGCGAGCAAGCCCGCTCCCACATTTGATTTGTGTTGGTCCGTTCAAGCACTAACCGTCTGTAGTCCCGTCGAAACTTTCTCAGGCACTGCGCAGTCATCAAAAGACAGGGGCAGTCCGAGGACCATTAGACGGGAGGCGACATGGCGGCGATTCACATCGGTATTTCAGGCTGGCGCTACACACCCTGGCGGGGGGACTTCTACCCGCAGGGGCTGACCCAGAAACGCGAATTGCAATTCGCGTCCCGGGCGGTCAACAGCATCGAAATCAATGGATCGTTTTACGCCCTGCAACGGCCAGAACGTTACGCCCAGTGGTACGCCGAAACCCCGCCAGACTTCGTTTTCAGCGTCAAAGCCCCGCGTTTCATCACCCACATCCGGCGACTGCGGGACATTCATAAACCCCTGGCGAACTTCTTTGCCTCCGGGGTGCTGGAGCTCAAGGACAAACTCGGCCCGATCCTCTGGCAGTTCCCGCCCAATTTCAAGTTCGACGCCGAGCTGTTCGAACACTTCCTCGAACAACTGCCCCACGACACCGAACAAGCTGCCGCCCTCGCCCGCCAACATGAGGCACGCCTCAATGGCCACGCCAGCATGAGGGCCTACAAGAAAAAGCCCATGCGTCATGCTGTGGAAATTCGCCACGAAAGCTTCGTCGATCCGGCGTTTGTGCGCCTGCTCAAGCGCTACAACGCCGCCCTGGTCATCGCCGACACCGCCGGCAAGTGGCCGTACCGCGAAGACATCACCAGTGATTTCGTCTACCTGCGCCTGCACGGTGCCGAAGAGCTCTACGCCAGCGGCTACACCTCGCAAGCACTGAAACGCTGGGGCGACCGCATCGACGCCTGGCACCACGGTAAACAACCGAGCGACCCGCAACTGATCGCACCCCGGCAGAAGCCCAAGGTGCGCAAGTGCCGGGACGTGTTCTGCTATTTCGACAACGACATCAAAGTCCGCGCGCCCTTCGATGCCCGCAGCCTGCTGGAGCGTTTTCATCTCGACAAAGAACTCGCCACCCGCCCTGGTGAACCCGCCGCCGAAGGAGTGCTGACATGAGCATTTCCGAACCGGTCGGCACCACCGACGACCAACAGCCGATCATTACCGCCGTGCGCAGCTTCACCGTACTGACGGTCAACACCCACAAGGGGTTCACCGCGCTCAACCGGCGTTTCATCCTGCCGGAACTGCGCGAAGCGGTGCGCAGCGTGTCCGCCGACGTGGTGTTTTTGCAGGAGGTCCACGGCACCCACGAGCATCATCCCCAGCGCTACAGCAACTGGCCGGCGATGCCGCAGTACGAATTTCTCGCTGACACCCTTTGGCCACAGTTCGCTTATGGCCGCAACGCGGTGTACCCGGCGGGTGATCACGGCAATGCACTGCTGTCGAAATTCCAGATCATTCGCCACGACAACCTCGACGTTTCCATCAGCGGCCACGAGAACCGCGGCATCCTGCATTGCGTATTGCGCATGCCCGGTGACGGCCAGGAAGTGCACGCCATTTGCGTCCATCTGGGGCTGCGCGAAACCCATCGCACGGAACAACTGAAGCTGTTGGCCCGGCGCCTGGCAGAACTGCCGAGCGATGCGCCGGTGATTGTCGCCGGTGACTTCAACGACTGGCGTCTGCGCGCCGATGCGCTGCTCAAACCCAGCGGTTTACGGGAAGTATTCGCCGAACACCACGGCAAACCGGCGCGCAGTTTTCCGGCGCGTTTGCCGGCGCTGCGCCTGGACCGCATCTACGTGCGCAACCTCAAGGCCAGCCGTCCACAAGTATTGGCGGCGCGGCCCTGGTCACACCTTTCCGACCACGCACCGCTATCGGTGGAGATCGAGCTATGAGCAGCCCATCGATGGAAAAAGCCACCGTGGAACACCTGTCCACGACCCCGCCGATCCGTGAACCGGGCGTGGTCGATGTCGAGTACGGCTGGCAGGGCAATAACCGCGTCGAACTGCTGGAGAACGGCGAAGAATATTTCCCTCGGGTGTTCGAGGTCATGCGCGAAGCCAAGAGCGAAATCCTCCTGGAAACCTTCATCGTGTTCGAAGACAAGGTCGGCGAAGAACTGAAAACCGTGCTCATCGACGCCGCCCGACGGGGCGTTCGGGTGACCGCCAGCCTCGATGGTTTCGGCTGCGGCGAACTGAGCAACGGTTACCTCGCCGAACTGAGCGAGGCCGGCGTGCGCATTCAAATCTTTGATCCGGCGCCGAAGCACCTGGGCATCCGCACAAACTGGTTCCGCCGCCTGCACCGCAAGATCGTGGTGGTCGACGGCACGATTGCGTTCGTCGGCGGGATCAACTTTTCCGGCGATCATCTGGCCGATTTCGGCCCCGAGGCCAAACAGGATTATTCGGTTGAAGTGCAAGGCCCGGCGGTGACCGACATTCATCACTTCGCGCTCCTGCAAAGCGGTCGCCTGAACCGGGCCAAATATTGGTGGCGGCGCCGCCGGCAACGACGCTTGGAACTGGCGTTCACAGATCATGACGGCCAGGTTCGGCTGGTGTACCGCGACAACGGCGAGCACCGGACCGATATCGAAGAGGTTTACTTGCTGGTGCTGCGCAGTGCCAAACGCCGAGTGGTCATCGCCAACGCCTACTTTTTTCCAGGTTATCGACTGCTGCGGGAGATCCGCAACGCCGCCCGCCGCGGGGTTGATGTGCGGCTGATTCTGCAAGGCCAACCCGACATGATGGTGGCCAAACTGGCGGCGCGCATGACCTATGACTACCTGCTCAAGTCCGGCGTGAAGATTCACGAATATTGCGAGCGTCCGTTGCACGGCAAGGTCGCGCTGGTGGATGAGGAGTGGAGCACCGTCGGCTCCAGCAACCTCGACCCGCTGAGCCTGTCCTTGAACCTGGAAGCCAACGTGTTGATCCGCGATCGTGCCTTCAACCGCAACCTGTTCGAGCGTCTCGAAGACCTCAGCAGCAACCATTGCAAAGCCATGTCAGCCGATAAATCCCCGCGCGGACGAATCTGGCACATGACCGTCGGTTTCCTGGTGTTTCACTTTTTGCGGCACTTCCCGGCCTGGGCCGGTTGGCTGCCGGCGCACAAACCGCGCCTGAAACCTTTTGCGAACCCCACAGGGAGTGACATCCGATGAGCCACTCCGATGCACAATCGGCCACTCACACCGACAGCCCGAAAAAATCCCGCTGGAGCCGCTGGAAAAGACCGCTGACGATGCTGTTTTTTCTGGCGCTGATCGTGTTGCTCACGATGCTCGCCCAGCGCATCGAATGGAGCGAAGTGTTCGAGACCCTGGCCGAGTTCAAGGTGCGCACGCTGATCATCGCGGCCGGGCTGACGCTGACGAGTTTTCTGGTATACGCCTGCTTCGACCTGATCGGCCGCACCTACATCCGCCAGGACCTGACCTGGAAGCAGATCCTGCCAGTCGGGATTATCAGCTACGCCTTCAACCTCAACCTGAGTGCCTGGGTCGGTGGCATTGCCATGCGTTATCGGCTGTATTCGCGGCTCGGGGTGAGCAAGAGCAACATCGCGAAAATCCTCGGGCTGAGCCTGGCAACAAACTGGTTTGGCTACATGGTGATTGCCGGCGCGGTATTCAGCAGCGGACTGGTGCGAATGCCACCGGGCTGGAAGCTGAGCAGCGGGGCCTTGCAGGTTGTCGGTGTTGCGTTACTGCTGGTGAGCGCGGGGTATCTGGCGGCCTGTCAGTTTTCCAGGCGCCGGGAGTGGTCGATTCGCGGGGTGGAAATCAACCTGCCGTCCCTGCGCATGGCGATCCTGCAGTTGTGCCTCGGCGCGCTGAACTGGTCGCTCATGGCGGCGGTGATTTTCACGCTGCTGCCGAGCAAGCTCGATTATCCGCTGGTGCTGGGGGTGTTGCTGATCAGCGCGATTGCCGGGGTCATCACGCACATTCCGGCGGGGCTTGGGGTGTTGGAGGCGGTGTTCGTGGCGCTGCTGCAACATGAGGCTTCACGGGGCAGTCTGGTGGCGGGGTTGCTGGCGTATCGGGCGATCTATTTCATCTTGCCGCTGTTGATTACGCTGGTGATGTATCTGGTGGTGGAGGCCAAGGCCAAGGCGTTGCGGATCGAGAAGAAACCCGGGTGATTTGTGGTGACGGTCATGACGCCTTCGCGAGCAAGCCCGCTCCCACAGTTGATCGCGGTCTAATGTGGGAGCAACTCTCAGCTCGATTGAATAATGCTCAACCGCTCGCCCACGACCATTTCAGTAATCCAGCCCACCAGGATCGAGGTATAGGCCTGCTGCGCAACGGGCGTGCTCAATGCGTGATCGGATCCGTCGATAATGCGATGAGTCAGGGAGTGCGTCTGCTGACAAGCGGCGCGGTAACTCATGATGGTCGCGTGGGGCACATAGTCATCGATCTCGGACTCCACCAGCAACACATCCCCGGTAAATTGCGAACACGCATGCAACGCACGATTACTGTCGGCGCGGACCAGCGTGCTGCGGTAATCGCGCAGATCGACCTTGTCCAGTTCACGCTTGGGTGTGTGCCACAAGTCGTCGCGATACAGCGCCGGCACCCGCAGCGCCAGCCAGCGAACGGGGCGCAAAGAAGTCAGGATCGAGGCCAGATAACCGCCATAACTGGTGCCGACCACGGCAATCGCCGACGTGTCGAGCGCCGGGTGAGCGAGCAAGCGGTCATACGCCGCCAACAGGTCGCGCAAATTATCTTCCCGCGTCACCCTGGACAACGGAATCCCCGTCCCGCCGGTGTGCCCGCGCAAGTCGAACGTCAGGCACACACATCCCAGGCCGGCGATGCCTTTGGCCCGCTCCAGATCCCGCTCCTGACTGCCGCCCCAGCCGTGCACGAAGAGCACGCCAGGGACTTTTGATTTAGGACTGAGAAAGGTCCCGGTCATCTGTTCGTCGTCGATGTCGATCTCAATGGTTTCGCTTCTAGCCGTCATAGGATTTGACCGTTACGTACTTGAGAAGAAAGTCACTGTTTTGCGCCGGCCCGCGATACACCTCGATGGCGTCCACCGGCAACGGTTGATCGATGTAGGTCTCGACCGAAGACACCCGGATCGCACGCATCCCCGGATCGTTGACAAAACTCTGCAAGGCCGCCACTTCGGCACTGCTGGCCCCACCCATGCGCCAGGATTGTTCGAGCACGCCGCTGCGTAGTTTGCCGTTACTGTCCAGGCCCTGTGCTATGTCGTAGTTGCGCCGCGAGGCGTAGAAACCGGGATAGGCCTCATCCGCTGCGTTGTCGAACACCTGCGCTTGCTGGATGGCCAATCGCACATCGTCTGGCAGCTCCAGCTCAAGCAGATCGTCGTAGTAACCCTGCACCACCAGCAGGTTGGAACCACCATAAACCTGCTCGCCCTGACCGTCTTCGGTCAAGTATTGATCACCGCAATAACTCAGCACTTTGTCGCCGATAAAACTCTGGCCGACGCTGTGGGTAATCACTTTGTCGAGGTCCTGTTCCAGCACCACGCCTTCGGTGAACAGCGTTTTCGCCTCAGGCCTGGCGAGGATGGCATCGAACTGATCGAGGCTTTCAATCACTTCCTGCCCACGTCCGGCGCAGGCATGGATCGGCTTGAGGCGGATCGGGCCACTGTAGAGCAGGTGCTCTGCCGCAGGTCGCGCATCATCAAGGGAGAACACGCTGAGGCCATCGAGCACCACGCTGCGCACGCGCTCGGAGAACAATGGCGACCAGCCTTCCGGCGCGTAAGCATATTTATTACGCAACCCGTGACTGATGGCTTTGGTGCAGATGAAATCATGGTCGACGTACCCGCCCCACATATCTTCCGGCCCTTTGACGCCCAGTTGCCGGGCGACAGCCGCCCCCACCAGCGTCTGGGTCGGCAACAAATACAGGTCGCGGCCGTTGTGAAGTTCGGGGTCGTAACTGCCGCCGAACTTGAGCCCCAGAATCTGCGCCAGCCAGCGGGCCAGTGCGCGATTGGTTTCGACTTCATGCTGCGGCGCGTCGGCGCGCACCGAATGGGCGACTACCAGTTTCTTGCGATTTGTTGGGGTCATGCGTTCCCCTTCAATCAGCGTTTGATGAATGTAATTGGAGAGGTGCAGAGATCAGGCCAAGGGACGCTGGAGTGAAACGATTTTTAAATCAGCCAGTTGCGCAAAGAATGATGGCACTTGGCCTGTTTGATTCTGCACGACTGCGATTTCATCTCCTGCATTTTGCACGACCTCACCACTATCCCTGTGGGAGCGGGCTTGGTGCTGACTACCGAGCCACGACTGTAGTCGGTGTCACCCCAAACCGCGCCCGATAATCACTCGGCGCCAGCCCGGTGATCTTTTTGAACGTCGCCCGAAACGCGCTCGGGTCCTGGTAACCCACGGTCCAGGCAATGTGATCGATGGTGCCGTTGGTGAATTCGAGCATTTCCCGAGCCTTGCCGACTCGCAGGTGTTGGCAGTATTCCGTGGGTTTCAACCCGGTCGCCGCGCGGAATCGACGCAGGAAGGTGCGCTCTTCCAGCCCTGCCCGCTCGGCCATCGCCGTCAGCGACACATCGGTCGCCCCAGTGCTTTGCAGCCAATGTTGGACCTTGAGAATCGACGCGTCGCCATGATTGAGAATCGGTGAAAAGTTGCTGCCGCACTCGCTCGCGCTGTCGCTGTGTTCCACCACCAGAAAACGCGCGGTGCCGGTGGCGATGCTCGGCCCCAGCAGACGGTCCACCAAACGCAAACCCAGTTCGGACCAAGCCATCAACCCAGCCGTGGTAATCAGGTCGCCGTCGTCGACAATGGGGGTATCGGCCTTCAGCTTGATGGACGGGTAACATTCGGCGAAAGTCTTGGCCGAGGTCCAGTGGGTGGTGGCGCTGCGGCCGTCGAGCAGGCCGCTTTCGGCCAACAGCAACGAGCCTACGCAAACGCCGCCGAGGGTCGCGCCGTTCGCGTGTTGCTGACGAAGCCAGCGGATCAAACCCTGCGGCGCCTGGCCTTCGGTAAACCCTGCAATCGACGGCGGAATCAACACCGCCACCAATGCGCCGTCCCGACCGGGATGACTGTCGTAGACCCGCTCGGGCGCCTGATCGCCATTCATCTGCCAATGGCTGATCCGCAACAGCGGCAACTGCACGGCCTCATGCTCGGCGGCAATCCGGTTGGCCACACCGAACAGGTCCGTCAACCCGTGCACCGCAGCCATCTGCGCGCCGGGATAGATCAGCACGCCCAGTTCAGCGATTGCCCTTTGTGCGTCCATTGTCAGTTTTCCCCCTTCTATTGTCGGTGCGGCCAATCCTCGGACGGCCTGCCAAAGCCAATACTTCATTCCACACCCAACCCGCACTTCGAGGAAACAGTCATGGCCAAGCAAGCACTCATCGTAGTCGATATCCAAAACGACTACTTCCCCCAAGGCAAGTGGCCGCTGGCTGGCGCTGATGCCGCTGCGGACAACGCCGTTCGCCTGATCAAAGCCTTTCGCGACGCCGGTGATTCGGTGGTGCACATCCGCCACGAATTCACCTCTCACGAAGCGCCGTTTTTCACTCCGGGCTCCGAAGGCGCCAAGCTGCACCCCAAAGTCCTCAACCGCGCTGATGAGCCGGTGGTGCTCAAGCACTTCGTCAACTCGTTCCGCGAAACCGAACTACAGTCAATCCTCGACCAGCAAGACATCAAGGAACTGGTAGTGGTCGGCAGCATGAGCCACATGTGTGTAGATGGCATCACCCGTGCCGGCGCCGACCTTGGCTACACCGTCACGGTGATCCACGACGCCTGTGCCTCGCGGGATCTGGAGTTCAACGGTCTCACGGTTCCGGCCGCCCACGTTCACGCCGCCTTCATGTCGGCCTTGGGGTTTGCCTATGCCAGCGTGGTGTCCACCGACGAGTTCCTGGCGGCCAACCATTAAAACGCCTTAACCCACGCAACTCACTGGAGATGATCGACATGGCTACTCTGACGACTCGCGAAGGCAACACTCTTTATTACAAGGATTGGGGCAGCGGACAACCGGTGGTGTTCAGCCACGGTTGGCCCTTGAGTGCGGACAGTTGGGAATCGCAGATGCTGCACTTCGCCAACAACGGTTTCCGCGCCATCGCCCACGATCGTCGAGGCCATGGCCGATCAAGCCAGCCGTGGGACGGCAACGACATGGATCACTACGCCGACGACCTGGCCGAGCTGATCGAACACCTGGACCTCAAGGACGTGATCCTCTTCGGTTTCTCCACCGGTGGCGGCGAAGTTGCCCGCTACATCGGCCGCCACGGCACCCAGCGTCTGGCCAAGGCCGGGCTGATTTCCGCCGTGCCGCCGCTGATGCTCAAAACCGACACCAACCCCAAAGGCTTACCGATCGAAGTGTTCGACGGCATCCGCGCCGGCTCCATCGCCGACCGTTCGCAGCTCTACAAGGACGTCGCCAGCGGCCCGTTCTTCGGCTTCAACCGCCCCGGCGCGAAACCGTCGCAAGGGCTGATTGACTCATTCTGGATGCAAGGCATGATGGGCGGCCACAAAAACACCCTGGACAGCATCAAGGCATTCTCGGAAACCGACTTCCGCGAGGACCTGAAGAAATTCGATGTGCCGACCCTGATCATTCACGGCGATGACGACCAGATCGTGCCGATTCAGGCTGCGGGACTGGAGAGCAAGCGGTTGATCGAGCATGCCGAGTTGATCGTGTATCCCGGAGCGCCGCATGGGCTGACGGATACGCATAAAGAGCAGGTCAATGCAGATATGCTGGCGTTCGCCAAGCGCTGAACAAATCTCGGAAACAATCAAAAGGCCAGTCGTGTTCGCACGCTACTGGCCTTCTTTCGTTATACCTGGATGACCGTCACAAAATCTCACGCGTGAGCTATTGAGACTCGCAAACATTGCCTGTAGTGTTTCTCACGCGTGAGATTTCACAACGGAGTCACCAGCATGAAAAGCCGCTCTCCATCAGGCCCGTCTACCGGGCCTGTATCCGATTCAGCAAGCCAAAAGGGAGAGCGCTCGAAACCGTCCGCGAAAAAACCGTCGAGCTTTTACATGAAGCAGATGCGCGCGGGCCTGAGTGCCGCCGGTTATGTGAAACACGAGACTTGGGTGCTTCCCGAAAACCGAAGCCTGCTCAAGCAGATGGAGCAACAGCTACGCCAACCGATTATGGCTGGCTCATTCATGTCGGAGAATTACATGAGCGCAGGTAATAACTGGAACATTGATAGCCTCTTCAACGCCCTCAAGGCCCTGGACGAAGTCGTCTCGAACGACATCACCCTCTCCCTCGTTCAAGGCTCCGAGTCCAGCATCAAGCTGGAAATGAACGATTTCGGTGGCTTGCCGATTTACATCGCGGTGGTTGGCGAACAGATCATCGTCGACACCGTGCTGGTCGACGTCGAGTCGATCAACGACGTACCGGCCTTCAATGATGCCGTTCTGCGCAGCCGGGAAATGTTCCCACTGTCTTCGATCGGGATCGAGTCCATGCCCAACGGGCAGGTCGTTTACAACATGTTCGGCGCGCTGAGCTCCGACTCCAGCCTGACCAACATCGTGACCGAGGTCAAAACCCTCGTCGACAACGTCCAGCGCGCCAGCGAAGCCTTCGAACGTTTCTTCAATTAATTTTTCGGGAATAGGGAATATCCAATGACTCAGTCCATCTGGAGCAAATTGTTCACCGCGCTGCGTGGCGGTGCCAATGAAGTCGGCGAATCGATTGCCGATCAACAGGCCCTGCGCATCCTCGATCAGGAAATTCGCGATGCCGACAGCGCCCTGGCCAACGCCAAGCGTGAGCTGATCACCATCATGGCCAAGCACAAACTGTCGGCCGATCGCGTCAGCGAGTACAACGCCAAGATCAAGGACCTGGAATCCAAGGCCATGGCCGCGATCCAGGCCAACCGTGAAGACCTGGCACTGGAAGTGGCCGAAGCCATTTCGACCCTGACCAATGAACTGGATGTCGAGCAAAAGCAGGCTACCGAATTCGGCGGTTACGCGGACAACATGCGCAAAGACATCACCAAGGCCGAAAACCGCATCAAAAGCCTGCGCCAGCAAGTGGACATGGCCAAGGCTCGCGAAAGCGTCCAGAAAGCCCAGGTCAGCGCTTCGATCGCCAGTGGCGGCGCCAATGGCAAACTGGAAACCGCCGTCGGTACGCTGAACCGCCTGCAGGCCAAGCAGCAGCAACGCGCCGCTGAACTGGAAGCCCAGGATCAACTGGCCGATGCATCGACCGGCACTGATCTGGAACGCAAACTGCGCGAAGCCGGCATTACCCCGGATTCGGGCAGCGCCAACGCAATCCTGGATCGCCTGAAGAAAAAATCAGCCGAGTAACCGGGCCGGGCACAAGCTGAACAGGAAGGGCATTCATTGCCCTTCCTTTTTTTGTCGAGTAGAGGTCAAGGATGAATGCCCTGAAGGGTTTCAAGACAATTGCCGGCCTGGCAATCCTCATGGTCGCGCTGCAAGTACTCAACACCGCGACTGGCTACAGCCTTGTTGCATTTGGCCTGGTCCCGAGGACATCGCACGGGCTGCTCGGTATCATTACCTCGCCTTTTCTGCACGCGTCCTTTGCGCACCTGAGCGCCAACCTGATTCCCTTTTTGATCCTCGGCACGTTGGTCATTGTCGATGGCCTCAATCGCTTCATCGCCGTGAGCGCGATCATCATTGGTCTGGGCGGCTTGCTGGTCTGGCTGTTCGGTTTTTCCGGGATGCACATCGGTGCCAGCGGATGGGTGTTCGGGCTGTGGGCGTACATTCTGTCGCGAGCCTGGTTCCAGCACAGTTGGGGTAACTTGATCACGGCCGCGGTTGTCGCCCTGCTATATGGCGGACTGGTGCTTGGTTTCCTTCCGCGCCAGGGGGTTTCCTTCGAAGGCCATATCGCCGGGGCATTCGCCGGATTTATTGCAGCCAAGGTACTTCTCTCGGCGCCCGGCAACAGGTTTAATGCCGCCCGGTAACGGCAATTGAACGTTCAGGGGTTCAGGCCTGCGCATTGCCAGGAACGAGTCATCCCACGGAGTCAGGGACGTCATGTCTATTTTTCTTTTATTACGCGTGTATGCCTCGTCCTTCTTCCACCGTTTCGGCTGGGCGGGACTGGCGATTGCCTTGGGCATCCACCTGAGCACGGCCTGGCTCGGCCTGGTGCTTCTGGGCGAACAACATCTCACCGCCCCCGCCACATTTACCTATTTCTACCTCACCACCACGCTGACGGTCGGTTACGGCGATCTTGCGCCCCAAACCTCGGCGGGACGGGTTTTCGTGGCTACCTGGGTCATGCTCGGGGGCATTGCGCTGCTGACGGCAGCTATCGGCAAAACCACCAGCAGCGTCATTGATGTATGGAGAAAAAGCATGAAGGGCAAAGGTGATTTCACCGGCAAGGTCGGTCACACCGTTCTCATCGGCTGGGAAGGCGCATCCAGCGAGCGAGTCATTGAATTACTGCTGCAGGACGAAACGTCCAATGACAACCTGATCGTCATTTGCGATTGCGACCTCGAAGAAAACCCCATGCCGGGCAAAGCAGATTTTATCAAAGGCGAAAGTCTGTCCTCTGCCGCACTTTTGCTGCGTGCCGGCGTTCCCGGTGCCGAGCGCGTCCTGGTGCGAACCCATTCAGACGATCTGTCCCTGGCCACCGTGCTGGCGATCAATCAACTGAGCCCTGTCGGGCATGTGGTCGCCCACTTCAATGACAGTGAAGTCGCCGCGCTCGCCAGCGCCTACGCGCCCAGCCTGGAGTGCACCTCAAGCATGGCCATCGAGATGTTGGTGCGCGCCTCTCAGGATCCGGGCTCGTCAGTGGTCATCAATGAATTGCTGTGCGTGGGTCAAGGCGCCACCCAGTACCTGATGAAACTGCCCGAGGCTTTTGAAGCAACGTTCGGCGATCTGTATACACAGATGAAAGAGCATCACAACGCGACCCTTATCGGTTACCGCGCCAAAGGCGCCCGACACCCTTCGATCAACCCGCCCGGCACCACCCGCGTTGAGGGCGGCGAACTCTTCTACATCGCCTCCACTCGCCTCAAGGAAATCACCAATGGGATGGTTTAAACAGTTGATGGGGCTTGAGGCCCCGAAAGCGAATACGGAATCGAAATGGACAGCCAACGAAACCCTGCCCGCCATCGGTCCGCTGGGTCTGGCATTTGGCAAAGAGGTGATGTTCGACACCACCCTGAAGTTGTTGCTCGACGGCAACACTAGTGTGGTCATCCCTGGCTCCCAACAGATCTGGAGCGCTGGGGCTGTTGATCTGGGGCAGTCGAACTGGCTGTCGCGTTATTACATGAACGACGAAGACTTCTGGCTGCAAGTGCACACCAGCGGCGACATCGCCGGACAGGTCGAGTCGGTGATCCTGTTCAATTACCTCAGTTACGTCACCATCAACAGTGAAGCGGAGTTGCGCCGACTGGCCGGCCCTCAAAGCTTGATCGGCCTGCCGACCTACAACCACAACGGTGTCGAGTACACCCGCGAATGGGGCACCGAGGCCGGCCAGACGGAACTGGTGGCGTTGAGCGAACGCCTGAGCAATCCGAATGAGTCCTACAGCATCGAGCACCGTTCGATGCTGTACGCCCGCGAAACCGGCCTGACCGATCGCCGGGAATTCCTGCTGTTTTCCGTCGAAGAGGATGCCGAAGGCACCATCAGCTTGAGTACGTCGCTAGGCATCTCGCTGTACACAACCGACCTGAATACGTTTTAAAAAAGGAAGAAGTCCATGCTAGAAGCACTCTCCATTTCCCTGAACAAAGCCGCCGTGTTCGGGTTTGTCTCGTACATCCTCGGTGCCGCCGTGCTGTTCGCGCTGTTCCAGTTCATCTACACCCGCATCACCCCGCACAAGGAATTCGAACTGATCCGTTCCGGCAACGTGGCCGCCGCCATCGCCCTCGGCGGCGCCATCATCGGTTTCGCCATTCCGGCGAGCAACGTGATTGCCTACTCGATCAGCATTCTCGACTTCGTCGTCTGGGCGGTCATCGCAGCCCTCGTTCAATTGCTGGCATTCCTGGTGACCAGCCTGGTGCTCAAAGGCACCTCCGAGCGCATCAAGAAAGGTGAAATCGCGGCGGGCATCTACGTGGCAGCCGTCGCCATCAGCGTCGGCATGCTGAACGCCGCGTGCATGACTCCTTCCCAGAACTGATTGCGCCCGGAGATCCCGATGAAACGAAGCAAGTACGTTCAGCTTTCGCTGGCAGCGTCGGTCGCCATGGCGATATCAGGCTGCGGGCCGACGGAAAAAACCTACGCGGTGCAGAAGAAGTACAACTTCCAGTCCGTTCAGCAGTGTGCCGATGAAAAGCTCCCGGTGGACGTCTGCTCGGACGCCTACATGACGGCCATGGCCGAGCATCGCCGCATTGCGCCGGTTTACGACAGCCAGGCCGATTGCGATGCCGACTTTGTCGCCGACTGGTGCCAGCAGGATTCCGCCGGCAAGTTCATCCCCAAGCTCGGCGGTTTCGAACTGACCGCCGATGGCCAGGTGACGCAATCCCAGGTGGACGCGGCCAAGGCGCAATTACCCGCCTCGGAAACGGCGAACACGGGCGGTTCGGGCTTCTCCACCAGCAGCCTGCTAACCGGCCTGCTGATCGGCAACATGCTGAGCAGCAACCGCAACAGCTACTACTCGGAGCCGGTGTACCGCTATCGCGATGATCGCGGCAGCTACTCGAACTCGACGCTCAGCCAGCGGATTGCCAAGGGCTCGACGTTTACCAAGTCCAATCAGGCGCGGTACGGCAGCAGCAACTACGCCGACTCCGTCCGCTCTTCTACCAGCAAGCCGGTTTCCGTTGCCTCGTCCACCTCCCGTGGCGGTTTCGGCAGCAAGGCCAGCGCACGCAGCGGCTGGGGCGGCGGCGGATCGAGCAGTTAAGGAAACCGGGCCATGAAGAAGATCCATTGCGCAGAGCGTCCTGACTGGAAACAGACCGCCGAGAATCTCGGCTTTCTGTTCCACACCATCGACAACGAGCCCTATTGGGACGAGAGCGCGTATTACCAGTTCTCGCTCAAGCAGATCGAGAACGATCTCGAAGACCCGACCACCGAGATTCATGAGATGTGCATGGACCTGGTGGCCCGCGTGGTGCAGAGCGAGGAGTTGCTGGAGCGCCTGAGCATTCCCGCGCCATTTTTCGACATGGTGCGCACCTCATGGCTCGAGGGTCACCCGCACCTGTACGGGCGCATGGACTTTTCCTACAACGGCACCGGGCCCGCCAAGTTGCTGGAACTCAATTACGACACGCCGACCAGCCTGTATGAGGCGGCGGCGTTTCAGTGGGGCTGGCTGGAGCAATGCATCGAACGCGGCTTGCTGCCCAAGCACGCCGACCAGTTCAACAGCATCGACACCAAACTGCATCAGGCCTTCGCTCAATTGCAGCTCAAGCAACCCTTCTATTTTGCCTCGATGAAAGACTCGGTCGAAGACAAGGGCACCACCGACTACCTGCGCCTGGTGGCGGAAAAGGTCGGCATCGAATCACGCCACATCGATATCGAAGACATCGGCCTGACCAGTGACGGACGTTTCGTCGACCTCGAAGATCGCTGGATTCCTCACCTGTTCAAACTGCACGCCTGGGAGTTCATCTTCCACGAACCGTTCGGCGCAGCGATTGCCCAGAGCGATACGCAATTTTTCGAGCCGGCCTGGAAATCGATCATCTCCAACAAGGGCATCCTGTCGCTGCTGTGGGAATTCAACATAGGTCACCCGAACCTGCTCGCCACCCACCTGGATACCAATCCGAACACAGCGGTGCCCAAGGGCTGGGTGCGCAAACCGTTCTTCTCGCGGGAAGGCGCCAACATCGAGTTGCAAACCGCTGACGGTCTGACCGTGAAAGAGGACGGCCCCTATACCGATGCGCCGTTTATCCTTCAGGAGTTTGCCCCGCTGCCGAAGTTTGGCGACAGCTTCACGTTGGTCGGCTCATGGGTGATTGGCGACCAGGCCGCCGGCATCGGCGTACGGGAAGACAACAGTTTGATCACCAAGGATTCGAGCCGGTTTCTGCCGCACCTGATCCTCGACTGATAAACCCCTCGCCCACAAAAAAGCCCGTTGCCATGCATCGGGCTTTAGGGTGAAACCGGTGTAACCCAGGCTCCGGACTAGACAACGACAAGACTTACGACTGAAAAGCCGGATAATGGCAGCCAATTCGTCTAGCCCGTTATTCTGGTAATCCCCCATGGAAATCAAGGTCAACTTTCTCGACAACCTTCGGCTTGAAGCAAAGTTCGATGACTTCACAGTCGTGGCCGATCAGCCTATCCGCTACAAGGGCGATGGATCGGCACCTGGTCCGTTCGATTACTTTCTCGCTTCATCGGCTTTGTGTGCGGCTTATTTCGTGAAGTTGTACTGCGACACTCGCAGTATTCCCACCGAAAACATCCGCCTGTCGCAGAACAACATTGTTGATCCGGAAAACCGCTACAACCAGATATTCAAGATTCAGGTCGAGCTGCCTGCGGACATCTCCGACAAGGACCGCTTGGGCATCCTGCGTTCCATCGACCGTTGCACCGTGAAAAAAGTGGTGCAAGCCGGGCCCGAGTTTGTGATCGAAGAGGTGGAAAACCTCGACGCCGATGCCCAGGCGTTGCTGATGCCTGCTTCTAACTCCGAGGCGAGCACTTATATCGCCGGCAAGGATCTGCCGCTGGAGCAAACCATCGCCAACATGTCTGCCATTCTGGCGGACCTGGGCATGAAGATTGAAATCGCCTCGTGGCGCAATATTGTGCCCAACGTGTGGTCGCTGCATATCCGCGACGCGCACTCACCGATGTGCTTTACCAACGGCAAGGGTGCGACCAAGGAAGGCGCGTTGGCGTCAGCGTTGGGCGAGTTTATCGAACGACTCAACTGCAACTTCTTCTACAACGACCAGTTCTGGGGCGAAGACATCGCCAACGCTGCGTTTGTGCATTACCCGAACGAGCGCTGGTTCAAGCCTGGCCGCAAAGACGCGCTGCCGACTGAGATTCTCGACGAGTACTGCCTGAAGATTTACAACCGCGACGGCGAGCTGCGCGGTTCCCATCTGATCGATACCAACTCGGGCAATGAAGAGCGCGGCATCTGCTCGTTGCCGTATGTGCGCCAGTCGGACGGCGAGGTGGTGTACTTCCCGTCCAACCTGATTGAAAACCTGTTCCTGAGCAACGGCATGAGTGCCGGCAACACACTGGCCGAAGCCCAGGTGCAGTGCCTGTCGGAGATCTTCGAGCGCGCGGTAAAGCGCGAAATCATCGAAGGCGAATTCGCACTCCCGGATGTGCCGGCCAGCGTGCTGGCGAAGTACCCCGCCATACTGGCCGGTATTCAGGCGCTAGAAGAGCAGGGATTCCCCGTGTTGGTGAAGGATGCGTCCCTGGGGGGTGAATTCCCGGTGATGTGCGTCACGTTGATGAACCCGCGTACCGGCGGTGTGTTCGCCTCGTTCGGCGCGCACCCGAGCCTGGAAGTGGCGCTGGAACGCAGCCTGACCGAATTGTTGCAGGGCCGCAGCTTCGAAGGCCTCAACGACCTGCCCCAGCCGACGTTTGAAGGCCATGCGGTGACCGAGCCGAACAACTTCGTCGAGCACTTTATCGACTCCAGCGGCGTTGTGTCGTGGCGCTTCTTCAGTGCCAAATCGGATTACGAGTTCGTGGAGTGGGACTTCTCCGGCCAGGGTGAAAACTCGAATGCGGAGGAAGCCGCAACCTTGTTCGGGATTCTCGAAAGCATGGGCAAGGAAGTGTACATGGCGGTCTACGAGCATATCGGCGCGACGGCATGTCGCATCCTGGTGCCGGACTATTCGGAAATCTATCCCGTGGACGACCTGATCTGGGATAACACCAACAAAGCGCTGTTCTTCCGCGCCGATATCCTCAACCTGCATCGCCTGGACGACGACGAACTGCAAGCACTGGTTGAGCGTCTGGTGGAAAGTGAGCTGGACGACTACACCGACATCACCTCCCTGATCGGCATCGAGTTTGACGACAATACGGCCTGGGGTCAGCTGACGATCCTGGAGTTGAAGCTGCTGATTTATCTCGCCTTGCAGCAATTTGAAGAGGCGAAAGAGGCGGTGGAGATGTTCCTGCAGTACAACGACAACACCGTTGAACGTGGCTTGTTTTACCAAGCCGTCAACGCGGTGCTGGAGATGAAGCTGGACGAAGACCTGGAACTGGAAGACTACGAGGCCAATTTCCGTCGGATGTTTGGTAACGAGCGGATGGATGCAGTGATCGGTTCGGTGAACGGCAGTGTGCGCTTCCATGGCTTGACGCCGACCAGCATCAAACTGGAAGGGCTCGATAGACACCTGCGCCTGATCGACAGCTACAAAAAGCTGCACATGGCGCGGGCCAACGTGACGACGTTATCCAGTTAATAGCGCCAACAAAAAAGCGAAGCCAGATGGCTTCGCTTTTTTTTTGTTACTGACTGGATAGCTGCTTCTTAGAATGGTAGTTCACATAAGACTATGAACCTTGCCAGCCAAACTTCTTCATATGCCCTATTTTACTGGTTATTCTCCAATTCTCCCAACCGACCCGTCAAAATTTGTAAAGAAACGGCCTCTAACGTGTCCACTTTTCTTCACGTAAACCATCGACCCTCAACGGGTGTAAAGGAGAGCTTTACATCGCATCAAATGTCGGGACCTTGTCACTCAGGTGGCAGTGAGATTAAACACGCAAACATCGAGGGTCGACCGGCTCCGCTCACACATCTCGCATAGCTTCCGTCCTCAGCATCTCCAACATCATGGTGAGGAGTGACAAAGGGCTCAAATGAAGGTCGCCAACAAGGATGCCGCTGGCGACAGAGGCTTTATCTTTTTCGAGCAAACGCTCCGATGCCCCATACCGACGCCCGCAGGGTGATTTTACGCAGCGACGAACAAGTCGCTGTAGGAATGTTGCATCAGGTGTTGCACAGGATACGCAGCCGCAGGGTCCCCACGGGCGAGCGGCTTGCTTCCGCCTTCTAACATGTATCCAATATCGGTTCGAACTATCTTCAAGGAAATGAAATGGCTTGTTCCCGAGGTGCGGCATCTCCAGATGCAAACACGCAGCGCCGGCTCTTTGCTGCATCCGCTGGCTACTGCCAAAACCCAGGGTGCGCAAACCCGATCTTCATGGATGCTGCTGGAGAGCCAGTACTGATCGCTGAGATGGCGCACGTATTTGCTGCCAACGACTCTGGCCCTCGGGCGGCACCTGAACTCAGTAAAGAGAAGCGAGGCTCCTTCGAGAACCTGATCATGCTGTGTGCAAATTGCCACACGATGGTGGACAAGGCTCCAGATGCATACCCCGTTGAGGCCATGCTTCGGTGGAAGCGTGAGCACGCCGACAAGCTGCTGAGCCTATTCGGTGCAGTAAAGTTCGCGCGGAGGGAAGAGGCCCGGGAGGTCGTGGAACCGCTATTGTTAGAGAACCACACGATCTTCAAGCACTACGGGCCACACATAGCCGACGCCATTAATCCAGAGAGCGGCGCAGCTGAGAAATGGAAGAGGAAAATGTTGACCCGTATCCTTCCGAATAGCAAAAGAATGCTCGCTATCCTCGGCGCTAATCGCCATCTCCTGAATCTTGATGAAAAATCCTTTTTAGAGGAATTTCGGCAGCATATCGATGATCTGGAAGCTTTTCACATTGAGGGTCGTCGGGAAGATGCAGCACGCTTTCCTGAAGGTTTTGCAGAAATTTTAGAGGGCTGATGATGAGCGACGAAGTCATAGATTGGGTTGCTGGAAAGATTGCTGCAACGGGTGAGTTTGAGGCTATAGACCGTACCCCCGAAGGTTTTTTATCCATCACATCGAATCGCGCAGGCAGTTTTCTGCTCGCAGTTTTGGGCGTTAAGGGTGTGGTTGAGCGTTCCCATGTTGAACCTATTTTCGCCGGAAAGGTGAAACCAGAATTCGTAGTGAACGTGCCCTCGAAGACAAAGTGGGGAGGCTCAGCGATTCACCGCATACATTTGGAAAATGCAGCTTTTGGCACTCTTGGAGAAGTATCCAAGGCGGCTCGTAGTAAGAATGTTGGCTGGTATAGAAATAAGGGGATGGAATTCTTTATCAATGCAATGATTCAGCACAAAAATGTAAATGATGTTTCTTACGTATACGAGAACGTTTTTTTCGTAAAGCGGAAAGTCGGTGAGCCTCTTACCGTTGCTGTAATCGAGGCTTACAACATGAGCGCTGAGGATGTACGTAACGCACGGACACAACTGGGTGCGTTCGATATTGTCGTCAAGTCTAGTGGCTATGGTTCAATTACCTCTAGTGCATCCGAGGCAGCCCAGTCGATGGGTGCTGAAGCTCTGACCTTCAAAGAGTTGATGGTGAGCTTGGCCAAATGATCCGAGAACGTGTAATCGCTAGCCTTCATACGTATGCCGTGGCGCTGGGACAGATCGCCGACGGCACAGAGTGGCACCTTTTTGGTTCAGCAGATCGAAACGAGGCGAGTGCCTCAGACATTGATCTGATGATTTTATGCAAGGACGACGAGCAAGCTGATGCGCTTCGGCGCAGTATTGATCCTGATGCCTTTTTACTACCTCTTGATTTGGCGCTCATGACCTACGACGAAGCTGCTGAGGTGGACGCGGTCAGAGTACAAAAAAGCCACGTTATTTTCGCGTCCCCCTCGTCTCGAAATACTGATTGATCCTAGGCGAGAACCCGACTTGCGGAATGTGGCCAGCGGCCGATCCGCCGACGATTGTTGGACTGGTCGCAGAATATGTCGTTCCACCTAAAAAATAATCTAAAGGATGGAAATATCAATGACTGCGGTAAATGACAGGTATGCCAAGGCCGAAAGACTAGAGACACTTACTCAAGCAGTTGGCCTCGCGCTATGGCAACTGCAAATCCTAGAAGGCTCTACTGCCCAGTTTTTTGTGCTTGTAGAGCAGGCCCAGCCAGGGATGGGTGAGGAAAAAGGCGACGCTCTAGTAGAAAATGCTCAGCGGAAGACCTTCGGTGGGAGCTTAACGCAACTGGCTAAAACCGAAAAACTACCTGTCACTTTATTAGCAAGATTTCAAGCGTTGCTGAAGGAAAGAAATTGGCTAGTACATAGCTCTCGGACGGACAGCAACAAAGCGCTAATTGATGATTTGTCTTTCGCTCGCCTTCAATCTCGCCTGGAGGCAATCACAGATGAAGCAGGGCGATTACTAAAGGAAATTTCGGAGCAATCGCAAAAGTTTGTCATTAGCAAAGGCATCCCGCCGGAGGTAATTGAAGCGAAAACGGCTCTAATACTTTCACAGTGGCATAGCTCCCTTAATGAATAATCAGTCAATCTAGTTAACCAATTCAACGATTTTTCCATGCAACGGGCGCGAAACGGAACTGCTCTGCCATCCCTAAGATCCGGCTTCGTCGAAGGTTGCCAGCTTGCTGTTGCCAAGCGAAGGAAGCTTCCCGACGAGGAGGAGTCCATATACGGTTGCTAGGCTCAATATACTGTACGGTTCATCAGGAGATCACTAGCCGTGGAATTCAAAGCGCTTTCGCTACCCCATCTCGACGAGCTTTCCACGGCGATCTTGGCGAGTACGAACATCGCATTCGTAAGAGAGAAGTTGAGTTTCCTGCTCGATTATTACCAGGTCATCAATTACGAGATGAAATATGACCGGGCATTTTGGCGGGCTCGAAGATGCCCGACCGACACAGGCTTTGAGCGCGTTGGTGAACTGAACCATCCTCCTTTGTATCAGACTGTCGCTGGCCGGTTAAATGAGGAAAATGCCCCGGTCCTCTATTTGTCAGCCAACCTGATGTCTACCTTCGAAGAAATAGGTGCTTCCCAGGGTGACTTCTTGCATGTGGCAGCGTTTGAGCAACTACCTAACGAATTGCTGAGATGTGCAATGATCGGCGAAATCACCCATGTTCATCGCTGGGGCTCAGGCTTGACCTCAGAGATGGTTGGGCAATTGATTAACAAGCAGCTGAATCAGATGCCCCATGATTTCGGAAAGAGCTTCGTGTTCACTGACGCATTTCTTTCCTCAATCCTCAAGGACAGATCAGCCCGGCAAACGCAGTATCTTCACTCTAGAACGCTTGCCAGCCTTCTCTTCGAGCGTAATCCTGGCATTGATGCAATTGCCTACAGCGGTGTCGCCTCAGAAGCATCAAGGAACTATGCGATCAAGCCGATGGCGGCTGAGAGAACTTTGAAGATCTCGGCAAGCTTCGTCATCAAAATCATTAAAAAATACAAGTTTGGAATGTACGATTTTGACGTGCTCCGAAACGCTCAGGGGGTTGAGCCAGATGGCCGCATCATCTGGTAATGCCAACTGTTGATGGTGAAGGGCTGGTATCGGCCGAGAATTCAACCAGTTGGGACCCTTGGTGATAGGTAGAGTTCGGCCAAGAGCGGACCACAGGAAGTGCCTACGAAACTCGGGGCGATTCACATCGCTAGTGACGAGAAACGGTCGATTACTGGTACCACAAAAGAACTCGGGACCAGCATTGGCTTAGTTATTTCAATCGCTAGGCAATTGGCCTGTTTCAGGAGGAGGACTAAACGGTGCCAATGATGCTTTTCCTGTCACCTTGTGTTCAAAGTGGTTGGACATGACCTCTGCAAAAATATTGACTACGACTTGCGGGTCAAAACCTTCCTGGTGCTGAAAAAGCACGGCATCGTGCATTGGCACTTTTAGCTCGACTCGTGGATCGCCGCTCATCGCAATCAAAGCCTTTTTAAAGATTAGTGATGCGGTTCCTTGGACTTGCTGGCTGATTGAGGATCTCTTCTCCTTCTCACTTAAAGCTCCCGTTCGCTCTCGTTTAATGTGGTTGCCAAGAACAGTTCCAATTTTGCCCTCTGTTTCAAACTGGGTATAAACTCTGGATTTCCAATCCTCAAATTCGGCAAATTGCTTAAAAAAAGCTTTTGCATTTTGTCTGTCCGCGCCGTACCCGTACGCTGCATCAATTAAGTCACGGTGCCTCATTCCATACGCGTAAGACAGGAATAGTCGTTTCGCCTCTTTTCGCTTTGTTACATCCCGGAAAATAGAGTCAGCTGCTATTTGATAGAGATCGCCTTCCGCATAGAGTTTATTAAGTAATGGGTCGCCAGATAGCGCGGCCATTATTCCGGCCTCGTACTGCTCGTAATCGACGTAAGAGAAGAGTTGCCCCTCATCTGGAATGAGTATATCTCGGTGCTGCTTAGCAAGATTTTGCAATGATGGGTCTTTGAAGTATATGCGCGAAGTAATTGAACCGAATGAATCTACTATTGGGAAGATTTTTTTCTGGCTGAGCGGTATTGCCGCCAATACCATTCTGGATTTTTGAATTTTTCTTAGATTGAGTAAGTCGTCAGCATATTCGTCCTGCATTGGGACGAAATTGAGAACGTAATCTACATATACGCCAGAAAAATCAAAGCCGCGAGGCTCTAAGTACTCCACAACATCTTCATCCGACGGAACTTCTAGAGGAACACTGTACTTGGATGAAAATTGCTTCAGGGCCATGTAAAAATCGAACTCGATCTTATCCTTATGGCCTCTGAGCACTTCCGTGTTTATATTTATTCCAGCCGCAGCAGAACCTATCAGGTAGCGCGCGACAGGCTGTTCTATTTGGATTAGCCTGTCCCATTCCTGCTCGTGCTTTGCTTCAGCTTCAACTTGGTTAGAGTACGACAAGAGAGCATCGGCAAACACTGAAAGAGTTTCTTCGCAGATTTCTTCTTTCCTGTTAAATATCGCGAGATATTTTTGTATAGTCTCTTTGGCTACAAGGCTTTGAAGCGAATTGGTAATGTCTATCTTTTCTTTTTTCTCTCTCTCGGATCTCTTTCCGGAGATAGAAATTCTCAGCTCTTCGACGTCTGTAATTAGCTTTGGCAGCCTTCCAGTTAGTCTGAAAAGTATTGGGGCTATAAGCCAGTAATCATGGCAAACTAGCTCTTCTGTTTGAGAGGAAATGTCTTCAGCAGATGTTTCTTTTAGAACTTTTTCAGACCAAAGAAAAAATCTGTCTTTTGCTTGATCCGTGTAGTCCCTGATGAAGATGAGAGCCTTTTTAGTCATATGGGCTTATCTCTTCGTATAGTTCCATTGGGCTTCTTGATTCGCGCTCTGCAAGAGGGCGTCCGTCTTTGAAATGAGATCTTGCTCGGGTAGCAGTACCTTTTATTTTTGTTTTTAACTCTGATATTAAAGGGCGTAAATCTTCTTTGCCAAATTCACTTGTAGCAAGCAAAAAATTTCTTTGATGGTAAAAAGGCCATGTACTTTTGAATTCCGGGATGACCGGAATTAGTGCAGCGCTTTCATCAACGCAGCGGAGGTATATGAAGATCGCGGATGCCTCTGCTTGAAGAACGTTCGTCTGTATTTTGGCGGATGCGTATTGAAGAATTTTTTCACTTTTGTAGCGGTTCTTTGCGAGCAATAACCAAAGATGAAAATTCTGCCAGGAATGAATGGACTTCTCATCATCCATCAAGTATTGAGTGATTTTTCCGTTGTCATCTTCTGTTAAGTTTAGGGCTGAAAGAAGGCGGCAGTACTGGTCTGTAGAGGCAGCGTGGTCTTCTAAAGTTTCTATTAGTAGCAGTTTAAGATCATCAGAAATCTCTGTATGGATATCAAAAAGCTTCGCTTCACTTAGTTGAATTAGACGATTTACCGCAAAACGAAACTGTCGCGACTGCGTTTGCTTGTTGTCTATGCAATCTTTCAGCAACTGATAAATGTACTTTGCCGATCGAGCTATAACTCTCCTGCTTCTGGAGCGCCACATACTGTCGATTGTAAGTGTTCTATCGTCGGTAGTCGGAAAGTTTTCGGCGATTTCGGATTCTGGAGTATCCTTTGTAAGGATCGCGGTTTTTCCTGAGTTAATATTCATTCCGAGTTTCCGAAGCTGATTTATTAAATCTGTAAGCGCTTTTTTGGCTGTTCGCGGTGAAGAGCAAATTACCCTGATGTCATCCACATACCGATAGTAGTCGTACCCCAATGCCACCATGTTCTGGTCAACTGAGTTGAGTACTATGTTGGCAATGAAGGAAGAAGCATCTCTATTTTGAGGGAGGCCATGCCTCTCGTTGTATCCCCATCTTGCCAGAAGAGTACAGAGAGTATGTATCGCATTTCGAATTAAAGTCTTTTCCGGCCCTGATGCTTTCACTTGTTCAAGCATCGATTCGAAGGCTGCACTTATGGCCGCCAGGGAAATGTTCTCGAAATAGTTAATTAGGTCGGTGACTAGCAACGATTGGTCGTTAGAAAGTGCTGTTTTTGTTACGCCTTCGAAGGTTTTCCATAAATCGATTCGACTTTTAAATATGTATTTCTCGGAGGCTCGTTTTTTGTTATACCGATGGCCCAGCACCCGATGGGATAGTAGTGGATCATAAAATGGCATCAAATAAGAGCATATTGCTTGATATATAAAACGATCATAGAAGTCTGTTTCTAACGAATAACGAACTCCTAATCCTTTTTTAGGGATGTCGTACGCCTGTCTTTCACAGCCTAAGTAACGCCCGTTTTCTTCAAGCAAGAGAGACTTTAACGTGTCGTGCAATTGCGACTTATTAGAAAATAAGTCCTGGTGCTGTAGTACGTCAACGAACCAGTCGTCGCGCATATCTTGGTTTAAGTGTTGCAATACTGCGTCGACATCAATTGGAAATGCTAATAGCTCAAGGGGGGCTTTATTGCCTAAGCCTATAAGCTTTTGGGTGTTAGATTCTTTGAATAGGGTGCTTAGTTTTTTGCGAAATATATTATCTTTAAGCAGTGCCTTGTTGTTCTGTATCTCTGACAACAATAAGTCTAATGTAAGATGAAGTGGATCGCTTTCACAGGGGTCGGTGATTTCGCCGCTGTTTTCGGAAGCAATTTCTGTTTCCATACTTCAATCCTTGATAGTTGTGGTGGCGCAGCCAAATCACCCATCTATATTGCTATTTTTCATGCCACGAATTAGACCTTTCATTGATGCTTGCGGCGATGCGTAAAAATGCTGCGAGATAACGTTTATCCGAATCTTCCGGCGAAGTCTACTTGGTAGCATGTCCGCTGGCGTATTGCCACAGGAATAGGAAGAAGCATTGAGGCTGAAATTTTTTGTCCAATCGTGGGTCCTCCGTCATAGTGACACCCGGCAATGTCGTCGGGAGTGTGGCACGCGTTGGCGTCTATCACCGTCTGATCTGAATCGCTACTGATTTTGTAGACACCTTGAATCAGCTACTGGCCGATTACTGCTCTTTGGCGAGAGGTAGAAAACGGCCAAAAGCAGTCATTCACTAGACGCATGACGAGGCAATGCAATTGAAATCAAAGCCGCAAGCAGCACGAATGCACTCGATATCCATAAGCACGCGCCAAGCCCATACACCTGATAGACCCAGCCGGAGAGCACCGTGCCGATCAGTCGCCCCATGGCGTTCGACATGTAATAAAAACCCACATCCAGTGACACGCCGTCTTCCTTGGCGTAGGACACGATCAGGTAGCTGTGCAGCGACGAATTCACCGCGAACAGCGCGCCAAAGACCATTAACCCGCCGAGCAGCACCGTCTGCTGCGACAAACCAATGTTCAGCCCAAGAGCGATTGCCGCAGGCAAGCCTGCCAGTGCAAGTGCCCACAGAAATGCCGCACGACCATCCGGTACGTGTCCACGTTTCTTACCGGTGATATTAGGTGCAAAGGACTGCACGATGCCGTAGCCAATCACCCATGCCGCAAGGAAGCCGCCAACCATCCAGAAATCCCAGCCGAAGACACTGCTCAGGTACACCGGCAAGGCCACCACAAACCAGACATCGCGGGCACCGAACAGAAACATCCGCGCCGCTGAGAGGATATTGATCGCCCGGCTCTTGGACAGGATGTCGCGAAATTTAGGCTTGGCTTTCGCTTTGCCCAGGTCCTTCTTCAACAGAATCAAGCTACTGATCCAGATCAGAGCCAGGGCACCCGCCATGGCCAGCAAGGCGCCTTTGAAGCCGATGAGTGCCAACAAGGCTCCGCCCAGAAAGAAACCGACACCCTTGAGTGCGTTCTTCGAGCCGGTGAGGATCGCCACCCACTTGTAGAGCTTGCCCTGCTGCCCATCAGGAACCAGAAGCTTGATGGAGCTTTTGGCACTCATCTTATTCAGGTCTTTGGCGATCCCCGACAACGCCTGCGCGCCCATCACCCATGGGATGGTTAGCCAAGATACCGGAACGGTCAGCATCAGCAGCGCCGCGACCTGGATGCCCAGCCCGATGTTCATGGTTCGGTTCAGACCCAGCCGGGCGCCGAGGTAGCCACCCACCAGGTTGGTGATCACCCCAAAGAGTTCGTAGAACAGAAACAACGCCGCGATTTGCAGTGGGCTGTAGCCCAACGCGTGAAAATGCAGCACCACCAACATGCGCAGGGCGCCGTCGGTGAGGGTGAAGGCCCAGTAGTTACCCGTCACGAACAGGTACTGCCGCACTTCCGGAGCGAGGGCTGACAACGCTTTCATGACCGCTCCTTAGACTGCCATACCGACCATTTTGGCCAGCTCGACGGTGCGGTTGGCATAGCCCCATTCGTTGTCGTACCAGGCGTAAAGTTTGATTTGGGTGCCATTAATAACCATGGTCGACAGCGCATCGATGATCGACGAACGTGGGTCGGTACGGTAGTCAATGGACACCAGCGGACGCGTCTCGAAACCGAGGATGTCTTTTAGCTCGTTCTCAGACGCGTCCTTGAGGAACTGATTCACCTCCTCGACAGTGGTGGCCCGCTCGACCTCAAAGACACAGTCGGTCAGCGAAGCGTTGGCCAGCGGCACGCGTACCGCGTGACCATTCAGACGCCCACGCAGCTCCGGAAAGATTTCGGCAATGGCAGTGGCCGAGCCGGTACTGGTTGGTATCAGACTCATCCCGGAAGCACGCGCACGCCGAAGATCCTTGTGCGGCTGATCGAGAATACTTTGGGTATTGGTCAGGTCGTGGATGGTGGTGATCGAACCGTGACGAATGCCCAGCTTTTCGTGGATGACCTTGACCACGGGCGCCAGACAATTGGTGGTGCATGACGCCGCCGTGACGATGCGATGTTCCGCCGGATTGAACAGTTGATGGTTGACGCCCATGACGACGTTCAACGCGCCTTTTTCCTTCACCGGAGCGCAAACCACCACACGCTTAACGCCCTGATCCAGGTAGGCCTGCAAGACCGCCACGGTTTTCATCTTGCCGCTGGCTTCGATCACCAGATCGCAACCCGACCAGTCGGTGTCGGCAATCGCTTTGTTCGCGGTCACCTTGATGTGCTTGCCGCCAATCACCACCTGATCGCCTTCAGCGCTGGCTTCGTTGTGCCAACGACCATGCACGGAGTCGAAGTTGATCAGGTGCGCATGGGTTACTGCGTCGCCTGCCGGATCGTTGATCTGAACGAACTCAAATTCTGGCCAGCTCCAGGCTGCTCGTAGCGCGAGGCGACCGATCCGACCAAAACCATTGATGCCAACTTTGATAGTCATGTTGTTGTGCTCTGTATCTGTTGTCAGTGGGAGTTCGACTGGGTGTCGAACTGGCCGATGTATTCGATATGGGCAGGATGCTGAATGGCACGTGGACGCAACGACTGAACATCGCGGATGGCATCGCTGAATGGCACACCGCTCTCGATCAACAGTTGAGCGGCGACTAAACCGGTACGACCCGAGCCGCCTTTGCAATGGATAGCGATGGTTTTCCCTTCGGTCAGCAATTGCTTCAGACGCGGGTAGTGCTGCGCCCAAGCAGCCTTGAATGCTTCGCCAGGCGCTTGATCATCTTCTACTGGCAGGTGAAACCACTCGATGCCAAGCATTTGGCACTCTTCGGGCAGCAGGTCGATCTCGTTCTGAAGCAATTCCTCGGTCGGCATCAGCGTCAGCAACGCCGATGCGCCTGCATCCTTAAGGGTTTGCAACGCCTCGAAAGGTCGGGTGTCCTTTGTGCCTGGACACGGGGTGAAGATCAATTGGCCACTGAACTGTGCCAAGGGCAGTACGGAATATGGGTGTTGTTGCACGTTGAAAAATCCTCAGATGGAGCGCTGATTGACACGTTTCATGAGTTCTTCCGCTGACTCCTTGCGCTCGGAATAACGATCCACCAGATAGTCCTGACGGTCGCGAAGCAGCAGCGTGAATTTCACCAACTCTTCCATCACATCAACGACACGGTCGTAGAACGGAGAAGGCTTCATCCGACCGTTGTCGTCGAACTCCATATAGGCCTTCGGCACGGAGGATTGGTTGGGGATGGTGAACATGCGCATCCAACGTCCCAGCACTCGCAGCTGATTGACCACGTTGAACGACTGCGAGCCACCGCACACCTGCATGACAGCGAGGGTTTTGCCCTGGGTCGGGCGCACCGCGCCCATCGCCAGTGGCACCCAGTCAATCTGCGCTTTGAAGACTGCGCTCATGGAACCGTGACGTTCTGGAGAGCACCAGACCTGTCCCTCGGACCACAGCATCAGCTCGCGCAGTTCCTTCACGCGCGGATGATCGTCGGGTGCGTCATCTGGCAGCGGCAAACCTGACGGATCGAAAATCCGCGCCTCGGCGCCGAAGTGCTCTAGCAGTCGAGCGGCTTCCTCTACCAACAGGCGACTGAAGGAGCGCTCACGGGTCGATCCGTACAGCAGCAAAATGCGCGGCTTGTGGATGGAGGTCTTTTCGATACCGAGTTTGTCTGTTGATGGGAGATCAACCAGTTCTGTATCGAGTTGGGGGATATGGTCATCAAACATAGTCTTTGTCCTGCGCAACGGCGCTCTTGGATTCATCGAACCAGCGGCGTTTCAACCAAAGCGCCACACCGACCAGAGAAATCAGTACCGGTACTTCCACCAGCGGACCAATCACCGTGGCAAAGGCGACCGGGGAAGCCAGGCCGAAGGTGGCAATGGCCACGGCAATCGCCAATTCGAAGTTGTTGCTTGCGGCTGTGAAAGCCAATGCGGTGGTGCGCGGGTAGTCAGCCTTGAGCAGCTTGCCCATCCAGAAGCTGATGAAAAACATCACCACGAAGTAGATCGTCAGCGGGATCGCGATGCGCAATACGTCGAATGGCAATTGCAGCACCACGTCACCCTTGAGGCTGAACATGGCCACGATGGTCAACAGCAGTGCCACCAGCGTCAGCGGGCTGATCTTCGGAATGAAGCGATCCTGGAACCAAGCTTCGCCTTTTCGGGCGATGAGAATCTTGCGGGTCAGGAAGCCCGCCAGGAATGGCACACCCAGGTAGATCAGAACCGACTCAGCAATGCTGACAAAACTGGTCTCAATCACACTGCTTTCCAGCCCAAACAGCGGCGGCAACAACCCAAGGAAGACCCAGGCATAAAGACTGAAAAACAGGATCTGGAAGATGCTGTTGAACGCCACCAGCCCGGCGACGTACTGATTGTTACCGCCCGCGATCTGATTCCAGACCAGCACCATCGCGATGCAACGAGCCAAGCCGATCAGGATCAGACCCGTCATGTATTCCGGCTGGTCCCGCAAGAAGATGATCGCCAGCGCAAACATCAACACAGGGCCGATGACCCAGTTCTGGACCAAAGACAAAACTAGGATGCGCTTGTCCTTGAAGACTTCCGGCAGTTCCTCATAACGAACTTTGGCCAGAGGCGGATACATCATCACGATCAAGCCGATAGCGATGGGGACGTTGGTTGTGCCTACAGAAAGACTGTTGAGCCACTGCGGCCAGCCTTCGAACAGGCTCCCCAAACTGATGCCCAAGGCCATGGCGAGAAAAATCCACAGGGTCAGGTATCGGTCCAGGAAGGAAAGGCGGCTTTTACTCATGATCATTGCTCCTGTGGTTACAGCGTGCCAATCAGGGCCAGCTCTGCCTTGAGCTGTTCGGCACTCAGTTGCGGAAGCGGTAATGCCAAGAAGGCTTCAATACGGGTTCTGATCTGCTCCAAAGTGGCTTCAAAAGCCGCCTCGATCTCTTCTTGAGTTCCGTGGTATTCCGAAGGGTCAGCCAGCCCCCAGTGGGCCTTGGTGGCCGGCCCGAAAAATACCGGACAGGCCTCACCGGCAGCCTTGTCGCACACCGTGATGACGAAATCTGGTGCCAAGTTCACGTGGACATCGCTGGACTTACTGAACAGCCCGAGCGTCGACATACCAGCGTTTTCCAAAGTTTTGAGACTCAGCGGATGCACTTCGCCTTTGGGTTGACTGCCCGCGCTGTAGGCTTTCATGCCTTCCGGTGCCAAGTGATTGAAAACCGCCTCACAAAGGATGCTGCGACAGCTATTGGCAGTGCAGAGGAACAGGATTTTCATCGAGCGATCTCGTAGTCGAAGGCGGAATCAGGCGATTTTGCTTTCACAGCACACGGCTGCCCGTTCAGGACGGTCACCCATTTCATCAAGGCGTTTGGCATCAGGGCTCAACCAGTGCTTGTTGCTTTCCAGCACGGTGGTCAGCACTTGATGAACCCAATCAGGGAGATTCGGGTGCAGTCGGTAATACACCCATTGGCCTTGCCGACGGTCCGACAACAGGCCGCAAGTACGCAGTTGCGCTAGGTGCCTGGAGATTTTTGGCTGACTCTCGTTCAACGCGCAGGTCAGCTCGCAAACACAAAGCTCTCCTTCACGGGTGATGAGCATCATCGTGCGGACCCGAGTGTCGTCAGCCAGGCATTTGAAAACAGTGGTCGGTGTCAGATGGTCAGCCATATGGTTTTCTCAGTGTTTGTTTTTGACCAAGACGAACATCTTGATGCGCTCATGAATTTCGTGAAGGGTGTGACGGAAGGCATCGGGTTTGGTGCTAGTGACCGGGTCTTCAAAACTTCAGGCCAATGCCTCACCCGCTCCAGGTAAAGACAGGCATTCCGCTGCTGCTTTATCACACAAGGTGATGACGTAATCGAAACGCTCACCACGGAACTCGTCTATCGACTTGCTACGTAATCCTTCGGTGCTCACACCGATGTGTGAAAGCGCCTCGAAGGTGCGCGGATGTACCTGAGCTGGAGTTGTGCCGGCGCTGAACGCCTCGAAATGCTCCGAATCGGTATGCCTTAGCAACGCTTGAGCCAACTGGGAGCGTGCAGCGTTGGCAGTACAGACGAACAGGACACGGGCTTTGCTGGTCATTGTGAAGCCTCAGCTCATATGCGGCTTAACGAATATATGTTTTTCCGCATGCAAGGTAAAGAGCCAACGACCCATTAATCCATCAAAACGATTGGGCTCCGCCGAGTACCGTCAATGAAAGCTGTGTATTAAGGCGCTACCCTGCCTTCCGTGTCTCTTCAAATATCTGCGGCGGTGCATATATGGTTTCTGTAATGAATCTGTCACTCACGCAGAAATAGGTCGCTCCTTGGCTCAAGGACTACCTGGACGTGCAAAAGAAAATAAGAAGGTCGCCCTAACCCGCCCCGGTCATCGAGGGCGGGTTCGGTTGCTGCGCACTAGGCTTTGCAACAACCCGGCGGGGTACGAGGCGCGGCCTCAAGGATTGTCTCTCCGGTGCCACAACAAGACGTCTGACTTGCCGAAGCCTTCAAGCGATCATCGATTTCATCGAAATCCGAGTTGCAAATGCCCGTTTCCGGGAGGATCAGCTCAACCCTTTTGGCCGCATCCCAATCACCCGCCAGCGCCGCGACGACAGAGCGAACTTGCTCATACCCAGTCATCAACAAGAACGTAGGCGCCCGACCATAGCTCTTCATCCCCACAATGAACAAACCTTCCTCAGGATGGGCCAGCTCTATCGCGCCATGAGGTCTGACCGTACCGCAGCTGTGCTCGTTGGGATCGATCATTGGACCGAGCAACACTGCGCTTTGAGTTGCGGGATCAAGTGCGATACGCAACTCGGCGAGCAGGCTCATGTCAGGTCGGAATCCAGTCGCCACAATGATTTGGTCCACAGGTGGAAGTATCTGGTCTCCCGCCCTCACAACCAACCCTTGGTCATTGCCTACAACCTGATCGATAGCGACGTTTTTGAAAAGCTCGATCACGCCGTCATTCAGCAATTGGCGAATCTTCAGGTCGAGCTTTCCGCGCTCTTCCAATTGATCATTCGCACCACCACCCAGAATATGCTCAAGAGAATTACCTCGGATCGCCCAGAGCACTTTGGTTTGCGGTGCCTCCTGAATCAGACGCACCAGATCCTGTAGGGCGTTAAACGCGGAGTGACCACCACCCACCACCAGCACTCTTTTGTTGGCATAGCGATTCCGCGCACGACCCAGCACCTCCGGAATGCCGTACGCAATGTGCGCTGCATGCACGATCTCGCCCAATGCAGGGATGCCATGGGCGCCCATCCAGTTTGGTGTCAGGTAGGTGCCGGAGGCATCAATGACAGCACTGGCAAGCACATCCTGTTCACCCGCGGGCCCTGCGACACGCAGTAAAAAAGGAGCTGCCGATCTGCCCTGGGTCTTCATCACATCCTGACCGACGCGAGTGGCTGCCAGAACACGGGTATTGAGCTGCAAGTGACGCTTGATCTGTTCGAGGTCCGCGAGAGGTCGAACAAACCGGTCCAGCAGTTCACAACCCGTTGGATACTCGTTCTCCGGTGGTGGAGTCCAACCATCGGCCAGCAGAAGCTTAGCTGCCTCCTTGTCCACATTGAACTGCCATGGAGAGAACATCTTCACGTGCGCCCATTCTTCAATGCTGGATCCGGCTTTCGGCCCAGCTTCCAGAATCAGCGGAGTGATCCCTCGGGCCAATAGATGAGCGGCTGCCGCCAAGCCCACCGGCCCTGCTCCGATAATGGCAACGGGAAGATCGTTGTTCACCATGGTCCATTCCTTTTTCAGACTGGCTGATTGACCGGAAACAGGCGTTCGACAATCGCACAGTCAAGCCAGCGCCCTTCCAGGCAGGCGTGCTTTTCATACACCCCCACCTGACGAAAACCGCAGGCTTCGCACATTGCAAGACTGGCGTGATTGAAGGTGAAAATACGCGAAAGAATTTTCCAGAATCCGCGAGCTTCGGCTTCTTCCAGCAATGCCCGAAGCAACTGTTTGCCGAACCCGTAGCCGCGAACATCGCGATCTAGATAAATGGAGAAATCTGCAACACCGTCGTAACAGGCTCGGGCGCGATAACTACTGAGTCCAGCCCATCCAACAACCTGATCAGCCACATCAACCATGACCACTATCGGATAGCGTTCTACTGAGTCAATGCGATTAAACATGTCTGATGTACATACAGGAGTCGTTTCAAACGTAGAGCTACGATCCTCGATACCTTGATTGTAGATGGCTGCCATTTTGGTAGCATCTAAGCGTTCAGCTAAACGAAATCGCATCAGCGTTTGCATTGTTAGCATTGTTCGGGCCCCACTAGGTTGGTAGTAACAACATTACTGCTAAAAAGGAAGTTTTCCCTTTCAATCCTTGCTCTTCACGCCCGCGCAGCACTCGTTTACGAGTCCGCAGCGGATCTCCGTGGCCCGCGTGATCTGCCTGAGCAAATTCAGCGCTCCCTGCCTGGCCTCAGCCGAGAGGTTCTCAATCATCGCTCTCTCTTCAGCAATCAGGTCAGCTCTAATTTTCCCGTATAGCTCACGTCCAGCATCCGTTGCCTGGATTCGCACGGCACGCCGATCTTCATCATCCTCAACGCGGGACACATACCCTTTGCGCTCCAGGGTATCGATCACTCGACTCGCTGTGCTTTTGTCCAAGAACATTTCTTCCGCCAAAACCTGAAGGCGCAGCGTCCCCCTTTTGACCAGCGTCTCGACGGCATAGCATTGGGTTACCGATACGTCGTAACAGCATATCCGGTCACGATCACGGAATTGATAGACACGAACGAGATGGTTCAGCGCCTCATACAAGTCCTCGGAATCCTGAGTCAGCTGATCGTTTTTACGCTTCGTCATAACCGTCACAAATTAGTTGTTAGCCGCAACAGTAATCCTCGAATCTCGGAGGCGTCAACAACGAACTTAGATTGACGATAGCCAGAGGAAGGCGCTAGCTTGTTGTTACTGACAACTAAAAATGGGCGCACCGGTAGTGACACTTCCAGAGCAGATTCATTCTACGATCAATCGCTCCAGGCTCGTATGGGCAATGGGTTTCACCCAAATTCTTGCCTGGGGTACGACCTATTACTTGCCGGCAGTGCTTGCGACTCCGATAGCCAAAGAAACAGGTTGGTCCATTACCAGCGTAGTGGGCGGTCTGTCTTGGGGAATGCTGATAGCGGGAGCTTCCTCGCCGGCAGTTGGTCGTCAGATTGATCGTCATGGCGGACGCTCTGTCCTGGCTGCCAGCTCACTGCTCCTAGCTCTTGGCATGTTACTGATGGGGCTGGCGGGAAACCTTGCCACCTACTACCTCGCCTGGACGCTGATCGGCGTCGCCATGGCGGCGGGTTTATACGACGCAGCCTTCTCAACCCTGGGACGACTTTTCGGCGAAGGGGCTCGAACCTCCATCACCGGACTGACCCTTTTAGGCGGCTTCGCAAGCACCATAGGCTGGCCGGTGATAGCGGGACTGGAGAGTTGGATCGGTTGGAGGAGCGCCTGCTTTGCCATCGCAGCTGCACACTTGCTAATCGGGTTGCCTATTCATGCCCTGTTGATTCCTGGAAGCACAAAACAACCGCCCCACCCCGTCATAACCGAATCACTTGGGGGGGCTGCGCTTCGCCCAAAGACCTCCAATTATCTGTTTTTCTTGATTGGCGCCATGCTTACGGTACTGGCACTGGTGGTATCTGGTATCTCGGTACACCTGCTCAATGTTCTCAAGCAGTTGGGGATCGCGACCGCTATGGCCTTGGCGGTCGGCATGGTGATTGGACCCTCGCAAGTCGTGGCACGGGTTGCGGAGTTTTCCATTGGAAGGAATCTGCACCCAACTTGGTCCGCCCGAGTGGGTGTGTTGCTTTGCTTCGTCGGACTTGGATTGCTGATCTCAGGCCTGCCCTGGCTGGCCTTCGTAGCAATTGTTCTTTACGGTGCGGGTAACGGCATTCTCACCATCGCTCGCGGTACTCTTCCATTGGCGCTTTTTGGGTCTCAAGGATATGGCGCACGCATGGGACTGCTCGCAAGGCCTGTCCTTGTTGCCCAAGCGTGCGGCCCCATCGGCTCAGCTTTTGTTTTGGAAAGCTTCGGAGCTTCGGTACTTATCGGTGTGATGTGCGGGCTTCTGTTCCTATGCTTCATGGCTACCTGGCGGTTACCGACGGCTCAAAAAGAGAGCACGTGAGGCGCTGCTGGAGGCGCAGTGTTAAATCGGGGAACTCGACTGCAACCCCTATTGGTAATGCAGGCGGATCCAGCCACCTGTCACCTTGACGCCCTCCCCTCCGCTCAAACACTAAACTCTTATGGACGAGTCTTGGAGGAAGAAAAATGACACGAAAAAAGCAGCTAACTCCAATCGAAGATGCATTGGCAGAACAACCTCTAACCGTCGGGCACGAGGTTTCTAATGGTCCGTCCCAAGGTACAAAGCTTTCGCTTGAACGCCTGCTGGCAGAAACTCCGGAGGACAATCTAGACGAGGCATGGGAAAAAATGGCCTCAGTCGGGCGTGAATTCTGACGTGAATTTTGGCTTCCATATCTGTCCTGCGGATTGCACCAGCAACGCTCCGTCTATCCATCGAAACCAGCTGAGGGATCTAAATGCGTGCTTCAGCAGTTTTGCTCAGGCAATTTAGCCTTCAAATAAACAACCTTAAACATCCAGTATCCAACATAGAGACCAACGTAATCCTTCCGGCGATTAACATTCTCTCGAACCGCCTCATCGTGGATAACCGCGCCATCAGCCAACGGCATACAAGAGCTTGTGGTTGGCCAGGATGGCTTCAGAACCCATCGGCGTAATAGCCCCATTTACTGACCAATTCATTTATAGCCAGTGAAATTCTCGATTCCTGCATCAGTTCAGAAGGCGTGTAGCTGAGTGCCACAGCTATGGCCATCGCAAAATCATCAAGGCTTTGAGGATCGAATGGCCAGACTTGGAGCTTCATCAATGAAACATCGCTGAGGCGGTATTCATCGACAAATTCCAGCAGGCTCTCCAACTGGGTAAATTCGCATAGAGATACCGCACAAGTTTTCAGAGGCCAATCCGCTAACTTCGTTCTGGCATCCAAATACGTGTCCCCAGCGGAAGCAAGCGACGGATGAGTGAAGGCTCTTACGCAGAACGACATCACCCGAGGCGACGATACGAGGCTTCTTACGTGTTTCATGTCGACTAGCCCTTGACCAAATTCCCACGCCAGTTCACGACGCAGGTGGTCTTCAAGATTTGGGTGATCGGCCATCACTACTCTAGAATCGGTAATTACAGTCATGATGATTACACCCCAATTCCGTATTCGAGCCGCTTCAACAGCGTGTAGACCGACTCGCATCCATCCTTCAAATTAAGCATTTCGTATGGTCGTCGATCGGCAAGAGCAATGCTTGGCTGTTGCACCCAATGTACGGCGTTCGCTCCGAAGAATGACAAAATTAACGCCAACGTTCGTTCATAGCTGGCAATGTAATTTTGGTCAGCGATCCGAGGCTCCATTTGTTCAATAAGCTGTGGCCCGCGATGTTTTTCACAACGAGCAAGAAGCCAACCTTCAAGCTCCGTCAATGCCGCCGGCATGCCGCACAGCTCGCATACGCAACCCGAGACCAGTTCGGTGATTTCTAGAGCCATACCGACGCCAGCGTCGCCCCCACGTTGATAAATCCGGAGCTGACCGAACTTTTCTTTCACTTGTGATATTTTCACGTCGAGCGCTCTCAACTCTGCATATCGCTGGATTAGCAGCAGACTGCCTTCGATCAGATCCGACCAACCGTCGAGGCATTCAAACCCGAACACTTCCGTCTCAGAGACGTCTCGCTGAAAAAGAAGGGTTCGATGATTAGTAGCGAGGCGTCTTTCGATGAAATTATTCATTTGCTCTATCTACCCTGGACCACAACGTTTCTCTGGGATGCCGAAGTAGCGCGGACGGGTAAATCTGTCCATCCATCAGCTCGTAGCAGTACCGCTCACCGACCGAATGGATCGCTCGAATCGGCTCCATCAACCACCTGCATTTCTCGTTCAACCATGGCGGGGACACAAGCTGAATTTCTCGAATAAATTCCTCGGGTGTATCCCTATAGGCCAAACCCAATAGGTGGCGGACGGCAGGAATCATGAATTGCTGTTGTGAGGAAATCTCCCCATCGAACGTTTCGTAGGTCAAAAAAAACCACTCATGATTCGCCGTCTGTGAGATGTAGGCCCAACGATGCGTTCCTTCCTCCAAAGCGAAAAGCGGATTCTGCAATCGCGCTTGCGCGTGGGTTTCGAACATATTATCTCTCCAAGCGTTCACTATCGGCGTACTATAGTACGCTGCGAACGCTAGCTCAATGTGGCTACATACTCCTTTTTCAGGAGTAGCCGCATGCGCGAGCTTAACGACGCATTTGCGCTGGCTCTGAGGGATATGCGGCATCAGGCCAATTTGGCCCAGAGCGACTTCCCACCGAGGGTTAGCAGGGAGTACATCAGCCTACTGGAGCGTGGACTTCGCTCCCCTAGCCTGAAGGTGATAGACGATCTAGCTGAAATCATGGGTATCTCCCCGCTGGCACTTGTGCTCCAGTGCTATCTGCATCGGGATCCAAGCACGAGCTTCGAGGCCCTTCTTGCAAAAGCGGTTCGCGATGTAAGGGTAGAAATGATCCCTGGCAAAGATGAGGATGTGGGCTAGGAGACACACCTGAGCCTTTTCACTGCTGCACGCTCACGGGCAGCCCTGGTTTTGGCATTGAAACGAAGCATTCGACGGGAAACGTATGCTTCGCTCCGTGCACCTTCTGCGTTGTTGACTCTTCTACCCAGCGAATGAGGTAACAAGCCGGACTGATCTTCGTTGCTTTCTTTAAACCGACTTCGCCGAATGAGCCCACAAGGCTTCCACTCCAGGCTCGTGGGCCTACATCGAAATTCGCTCTGAGTGGGAGAAAAGTAGCAGGTGTCTACGCGATGTAAGTCGCCACCGTTTTATCGCCTAGGGTGACTGAGATTTCGCATTGTGACATTTCGGGCAAAAATCAGAATCGACCAGGCTTGAAAGCCTTGTTTTACCTCTATACCTGAGCCAGGCCGCGAAACAGCCACTGCACCTTGTTTACAAGGGATATAAATAGCGCAGTGTGACATCCAGGAGAATCATGATGGCAGCGAACTCAATCGCAGAAATCCTCAAACGCGATGGCCCAATGCTAAGCAGCGACCTGTCGAAGCTACTGGAGCAACGGCACGGTTTGAATGCGACCGCTGCCCGGAAACGGGTTGAACGAGGCTGCGAGGGAATGAGCAAGCTGAGCCATATCATTTTTCCGCACCGAGCCCGATTCCTGTATTTGGAGAAAAATTACGGCTCCCCCTTTTTCTTTCAAAATTTAATGGTCGCACTCAAAAAAACTGGAAGCTCATACTTCACTGCTCTCAATGCATTGGAGTTACGCGACAACATCATGCCTCGCGGCCACTTTCTGATTGCCTGCGGAGCACCGGTAGCCCAGAAAAAACACATCTCATCCGAGAGTCTGCTTGAGAGACTGATCAAAGCGACCCTAGTGAAAGAAATCACGGTTCCAGGTGGAGAGACCTGCATCGTACGATGCGACGTTGAACACATCCTGGACGCAACGTCGCTCTGGGCAAAAATGAAGAGCCGACTCATCGCGGAAAAAATCACGTTATTGGCAGTTAAAGACTGGTCCCGGAATCTGGGCATGGTCAGCTATGACTCAGTCGAGACCCGAGAAGATGAAGACACCACGACCTTGCCTAAGGTCGGAACGTTTAACTGGGATTTGGCAGGGCCGTCGTATTTATTCCCAATGCGAGGACAAGCAATTGTCGGTGTAAAACCTGGCTTTCTGGTTTGTGATTTAGCGTTGAATGGCAGAGTTTCTCTCGAACACATTGGCGCGTTTGTTCGCAAGTGCATAACACTTAGAAGCCTGCCGAAAGTGGGTAAGTGCCTTCAGATATTCGTGGCGGAAGAGTATGAAGCAGAGGCTTTTGCTTTACTCAAAAAAGAGGGGATTATTCCGGCTACGACTGAAAGCCTGTTTGGCCGAGACGTAGCCAAAGCCTTAAAAAACCTATGCGCGATACTGACGGATACAGCAAAGCTGACCCAAAACCCCGAGGCATTGGAGAAAATTTTCGATGACCTTTCTCGCATTGAAGGTGCCGCCTCCACCTTGAGAGGTAGCCTTTTTGAGTTCGCCGTTGCCCAGATCGCTAAATTTACCCTTCCTGGTTATGAGCAGGAAATGAACCGAATCGTCAAAAACTTGCTGGGCGATAAAGCCGAAATTGACGTATTGGCAGTCCGAAGAAATCACGAAGTCGTCTTCATCGAATGCAAAGGGATTCATCCAGTCACCACACTTGATGATGACGAAATAAACAAATGGCTCGATAAAAGGATTCCTGTGCTTAGGGCGTTCGCTAAGACACATTCGGAGTGGGCCGGAATGGATCTGAGGTTTGAACTTTGGACCAGTGGCCGCTTCTCTGAACGAGCCTTATCTCTGGTAAGCGCCAGGCAGGCTGAGAGCCATAAATTCCTAATTCAGCTTCGTGATGCGGAATATGTATTAGCACAAGCGGTCGCTAGCAAAGATACGGGGCTTTTGAGGACGTACGAGCAGCACTTCGTCAAAAATCCCATGCAGGAGTTTGAGGAAGCGCAAAAGCGAGCAAAAAGAAAGGCGGAGAGAGCGGCGAGTCGAGCAAAAGTGAAGGAAGTTTCTCTAACAAAAGCAACGCCTCCACCGTTACCAACTCTTTCGGCACCTGAGACCTATACAGGCTATTTGGGCGATTCAGTGAACTAGCCTTGCATTAAAAGCAGGCCCGTCGCAGTCTTCGGCGGCCGAACGTCAACCTGACTACCGGCTACGCTGATCGGAGCCAGATCGGGCAGTATCCATCAACGCTTGCTTATAACCGATGGCCTTTAAGCAGAGGACAAGGCGGCCACTGGGGATCTAAGATAACCACATGGGTTCGCGCCCGCGTCAGCGCAACCCGAAGCACTTTGCGACTTTTAGGGTAAGGTGGAAGATCGTCGCGCCAAATAAACGATGACTCCACAACCGCCCCGCTCCGTCTTGCCTCCCGAACCAAAATTACGCCATCGAATTGCTTTCCCTTCGCCTTGTGGATGTTCATAACTTGCAAGAAAGGTGAATCCTCAGATCCATCCAATATCTGTTCTTGCGCCAACGCTTGATCAAGTGCCAAACGAGCATTTGTGTAAGCGCCATCGCGCAACCACTCTGAAGAAAATGCGGAAGCAATGCGATGTCCGCGCCTGAAAGCCACCAAAAAATCCAGCTGTAAAGCAACCCGAACGAGTTCAGCTTGGTTGGTAGATCGAAGACTACGTTTCACCTCCAACCAATCCGCAGCTGGATCACCCGTGAATCTAAGGTTTAAGTCGGAGATCAAGATACGCAATGATTTTGCGATATTAATATTTAACGCTTTTCCACTCCTGATCTTTAAAGCCTGTTCTTTCAATTTTGCTACGTCTTTTCTTGCTTGCCCCGTCGCACTGCGGGCGGCAGCGATTAGCTCCATACCGGTAGCGACGTGAGTTTCCATTTGCTCCAGGTTCTTCGGCTCCAATAGAAATGCAGCAAACCGTGCAGACAACAGCGATTCTGCTTCATCGAAAAGCAGCTTGTGATTTATGACCTTGCCCACATTTGAGCCAAGCGCGTTCAGCGCATTAGACATTTTTAATGCGCTTCTATTGTTAGAAACCAAGATAGCTATCGACTCTGGGAATGAGCCCGTCTGCGCCTTAGTAGCATCGTAAAGTTGAGACAGAGCGCGACGCAGCAGATGGTTCCAATTTGGAGGCGGCTTCTCAGGCCTGTAAGACAGCGTCGAGACACCCTTGTAGGAAGCACCACGCACTTTGCCACTTAGGATGTCATTGCCAAAAGCTAGAATTTCAGAATCAGGACTCCGGTGATTTTGAGCCCCAAGATCAACCTCATGGGGATGAAGTACGTCTCGAATTGCGATGATGCGCTCAGGTCCAACGCCCGGAAGGAAGTCGAATATCTGCTGTTCGAGATCTGCGAGGCATAAGATCTGCGTATATGGAGCAAGCATCCCGATACACTGCCAAGCCTGATCCCCGGTATCCTGGGCTTCATCCACGATTATGAGTGGGTGCCGGCTTGCAAGGGAGGACAGCAGATGTTTACTGAGACTGAGTAACCTCACAACGTTTTGCGCAAATAGATCGAAAGCAACCCTACCGTCTACTCGGAAGAGTTGTTCTCGCTCCGCCTGCCAGTCAGCCCAACCTTCATCTCGCTCATCGATTCCACCAGAAATAGCTTTCTCATCCTGAGGTAATAGGATTGAAAGCTTGTATGGCACACCAAGTAGATAGCCATGTGCTTTCAAGATGCTCCAGAAGAATGAATGAAATGTCTGGATGGACAGTTGCTCTCGCTCCTCGCTGGAGGATTCAAGCTTGGCGGCGTCGAGTATCCGAGCAACTGCTGCGCGGGAAAAGCTGAGAAATAGCACCGACTGTCCTGGCTGCATACCACGCTTAATGCGTTGTACGGCTTTTCGAAGGGCGACCGTTGTCTTGCCGCTACCTGGGCCGCCCATTACAAGAATGTGGCCCTCACATGCTAATACGCTATCGCGCAGTCCGCAGGCGTCGTTCATATCTTCGGCGGCCATGCATCGTCCCCTACCTCCTGCTCCGGACCGTCATTGATCGGGGGTGGCAAAGGAAAGAGCGCATAAATCGAAGTTAAAAATTTAGTTACCGTTTCCGGCAGCTCGTGAATCGCACATTCATCAAGGAGGCGAGCGGACCAACCAGCTCCTTTGTTACTTCCCAAAACGTCTCTTGCTAAACCTCTTACCATCTCGTCGCTGGGACGCTGGTCAGGAATCGCGGCATTACCATTCTCGTTGTTGGCCTTCAACGTGGTCAGAAATGACCACAAGCGATCCGCAGGCACCTCTGTAGAAAGTAGGCCTTCGAATCCTTTGTAGGCATGCTCTACGTTGATCTCATAATTATCAGCGAGTGCTTTCGCCTGCTCGGCTTTACGTATGTGCTTGTAGTCGAAGTCATAAAATCCGAATGTGCGAAGTCCCATAGTCTTAAAAAATTTACCGAATTTCGGCATGTTCGATTCGCCGTCTGCATCGAAGAAAGCCACCCCTGCGATATCAAGCGGTTGGAGGGTCGGGTCGCTTTCCTCCATACGGCGAGCAACAATTGGCAATGCGTGAAATTCAGTGATCCCCTCGACAACTATCGCCGCCCTACCAAGCATGCATTCTGAAAGTCCGGAACGGGAAAAACGCTTGTAATCGTTGTCTTTCAGGCCAGTAGCGTCGGACACCTTTCTCGCAGTGACAATACCTCCATCGCGAGCAAGGAGAAGCGTTTTGCTTGGCTCAAACTTTTCAATTACAAATGGTGAGTGTGAGGTAACAAAAGCCTGCGTCGTCTTCGTTGTTAAATACTCAGCGATGCGGCGCTGAGTATGGGGCGGGACTGCAATTTCAGGTTCCTCCATAGCAAAGATAACCGTATCAGGCTTAAGGTCTGCGATGAACGACAGCAGCGCCAATACCAAGGTATTAATAGTGCCGGTGCCAGCGTGAGCGAATGGCACGTGCCCCTGATCAGGCGCTAACGCCAGGAAAAAGGTCATGGTTTTGCGTAGATGCTCGCGGGTCAGTTCTGACACATGCAGCTTCGTGGCATTGCCGTTAGACTCCAGCGCAATGTATCGAGCAAGACGCTTCTCTACAGATCGAAGAACTGGAGCAATTTCAGCGGCGTCAGCTTCGATGTCGAGATTTTTCAAACGGGAGATGGTCTTTTCCCACAAGCTTGTCCTAACCCCTTTGGTACGCAAGATGATGTCTAGCATCGATCCACGTTCAAGACTGAGCGCTCGCGAACCTGTCCTGAGGGTTCTGAGATAAAGAAATCCAAACTGGCGTTTGATCGCCTTGGGAACTGACGTCAGCTCTCCAAGTGGGGCATCTGGGCTGTGCGAAAAATAGCTTTTAGCGACAAACTCATCCTCTTCAGCGTCGTATTTACCCACCGTTTCAATTCGCAAACACGGGACTACCTCGGGGGGATTCGCTGCCTCGATCTCTCCTGGACCGAGAATTCGATTTTCAACCAAGTGCCAAAACTCTATGTTGCCGCCGCATTTGTTGCCAACCTCGCCGTTAAGCTCAATCACAACCGCTTCAATGCGCAGCTGTACCGGTTGCGGCTCGGCCCCCTCCGCTATGGGAGGGAATAAATAAATGCCGTTGTAAAAGTCGAACTCATCTATGGGCGGAAAGCGATTTAATCTGTCAGGGCCTAATACAAGATCCAAAGCTTCGCAAATCGTACTCTTGCCAACGTTATTGGTTCCGACCATAAGGGTATGGCCATCAAAAATTAGGTTCGCGAGCCGGATGCCACGAAAATTTTGAATGGTGAGTCTGACGACTTTCATACTGTTCCTTCAGCACAAACCCAATGATCTTTTGATCATGGCATCAAAATGATTCTATGGTCACCCCATTCATTTTGGCTAGCTCATTCAATCATGGCGCAGCTAAAGGAAATCCCAAAGATCGCAGCGGAATCCTTCGGATTGATGAACACGATTTTTCCGATGAGCGGACTGGATGAAGCGCAACATTCTTTGGAGACAAGTCTCAGCTGCGTAGTTGCGTGGACTTGACCACCCATTTGCATTCGACTTTACCAGTCGTTTGCATCGGATTTGACCAGCATACTGAGTGGCCTTGACCGGCAAAAAACGGCCAGAAGCAGTCACTCATCAAAATGTCAGTTAATGACTGAGTTGAGGGTTTGCAACCGATGAAATAGAGGAGACATGGAGCGAGCCAAGTTGCGTCAGATCTGCCGCTGCTCGTCTGGCCCGAGATCTTGCGCTTGATCCTCCACCCATTGCCAGAACAGCTGATAGCCGACCGCAAGTATCACAGGACCAATAAACAGGCCGAGGATACCGCTCGTGACCATGCCGCCTAAGGCTCCAATCAGTACCACAGGCATCGGCACATCGACACCACGACCTAGTAACAACGGTTTGAGGACGTTATCGACCAATCCTGCGATGAAGACATAGATGGCAAACACAATGGTCGCTGTACTGGCACCTTCACTCGCGAAAACGAAGACGATAACCGGAAGGGTAATTAGGGTGGCCGGTAACTGCATGATGCCAAGAAACAGCACCGCCAAGGCGAGAAGACCTGCGCCGGGGATGTCCATGAGCACAAAGCCGATGCCAACCAACAGCATCTGAATGAAGGCGATACCGATCACACCCAATGCCACTGCCCGGATGGTAGCGGTGCACAGCTCGGTGATTTTCGGTCCCTTGATTGGACCGCAGAAGCGCGAAACGATTTGCACCGCACTGCGGTGGCCACTTTCGCCATACGCGACAAAAATACCGGCAATAATCAGGGCGACAATGAATAAAAGGAGCCCCATGCCGATACCCGCAAGCTTGCTCAGCAGGGAGAGGCTGACACCTTTGATTTGCGGTATGAATTTCTGTACCAGATCGGGCAGGTCGGTGACGGCTTGCACCCATAAGCTATGAAGAGGTTTCCCCACGAGTGGCCAGCCGGCTACCGCATCGGACGGTGGCGGAATATGGAAACTGTCAGTTTTGACCATGGTCATGACCCTCTCCACGGAATCTGCAATCGAGGTTCCTAACAAATAGACTGGCACCATAAGGATACTGATGGCGATCAACACGATCAGCGTCGCGGTGATCCCGTCCTTGTTTCCCACCACGCCTTTGAACCTGACTTGCAATGGGTAGAGGGTGATTGCCAGGATCAACGACCACAGCATCAGATCAAGAAATGGGTGGAGTATCCGAAAACAGAAAATCACCAGAACGGCAATCAGTCCGGCACGAATCAGTACATCGAGCAGACCTCGGGAAAAAGCCTTCTCGAAAATGGGTGTGGGAACCATTGATTTCATCCTGTAGATAGGAGCCAACGCATGAGATGGGTAAGTCGAGCATAGACGTGCTGACAATCTACGTGTTGGCCGCTCTCACGACTGTCCGCAATGGGGCCGCGTCGTCCCTGACACGATCGCTGTCGGGAGGGAGAGGCCTTTTCCAACCCCATTGTAGGTTGAACGATCTTGTTACCCCAATGGCAGACGAGCTTTCAACAGTGGCGCGCAAGACTCAATCCATGCAGTGAGCACCAATTCACCCTAGACTTCCATAGCCAGCAAACACGAATTTCCAAGAGGTGGCACGGGCGGCGACCAAACTAATGGCTAAGCGCTGTCAGCAAGTATGTCTAGACCAACTTCGCCGTGCGTATGCGGTTGCTTATCGCCGTTACCCTAGATACCTGCCTGATGGTCCACCTGTTCGACCAACGCCGCTGCGTGCGACAGCCCACCCGCTAAAGAGGTCACCTATGCTTCTCAATCTACTGACCGGCCTCCCCGTTATGGTGCTTTGCCTGCTATTGCAGGCCATTTTTCTGACCATATGCCTGCGGAACTACGCGCATTTCAGGCATACCCAGCAAAGCCGTAATTTGCAATCGCAGGATATCCTCTTGCTATCGATGGTGATGTTGCTGATGTTGCTTGGGAATTTTGTACAGATGGCGATATGGGCAACCCTGTTCATGCTGCTCGGCGAATTTGACGACTTCGACGCTGCGCTGTATTACTCCGGGGTCAACTTCGCCACTCTGGGTTACGGTGACATCATCATGTCCCCACGCTGGCGCCTGCTCGGCCCGATGGAGGCGGCCAATGGCATCCTAATGTTTGGAGTCTCCACCTCGGTGATGACCGCTGCGGTGTTGGATGTCATCAAGCACAACATAGGCAGGTTGCAGCAGAGTGAACGGCCCAAATAACCGAAACGGGGAAAGGGATTACCACCAGTAGAATTGTGTGAGTCCGAGGGGGATTACTGACCACCGACGCTCTCGTTAATCGCTGCTTGTTGTGGATTCAACCGGTCGATGCAACAGACCGGCTAAAACTTTCAGCGGGCGTTTTGTAATTTAGTGTTTTCCGAGGGTGGCCATTTAGTTGGCTTGCCCTCTGCCAGTGGACGGTCAGTCGCCGGCTGGCTGACCCTCGACAGAGATAATGATGCTCTGATTACCAGCGCTTTGACCGAACAACCTCTACGGTAGATTCCGTGCCCTCCGAGCTAATCGCGATTGCCATAACGGTCGCATTCTCCGCTTCAAGAGTGCCGCGTTTTTGGTACTGGTGCTCTTTTTGTGCACCATGAAGTATAAAACGCCAAGCGATCACCTAAGCTCTAAAGGGGGTTTTACACTGCCGCTAGTTGATAGCAGCACGCTATGGAACACTCTCCATGCGATTTCCATGGACTGAAATCCAGGTCATTTGGCCTTCCAGTGCTGGAGATTCCTGATGCTCAGGTACCTAATCCCCTTTGTTATGGTTGCCGTGCCGATCGGCGTCAGCGGATCGTCCTGTCATCGAAATAGTAAAAGCGAAGACAATCCGCAAAGCCAATCCTCGAGGGTTGGCGGCAATGGTCGTACCGGTTACGGAATTGTGCACCGGCAGCAAATTGAACCTCGAACTCAGCCGATGCCAAGAAGGTAGCCATCAACCCGAAAAGGAGCATGCCATGTTCACGCCCGGTCACCTAAATCGTACCAATCCTCATGGCAATCCCGGAGTCCCGGAATACAACATTGATGTCTACTATGAAGTCCGCTGCGACCCCAAGGAAGGAATGCTGATGCACTTCAAGATGGTCGGTGAGGTATCAGGTCATAGCTTCACTGAAGAATTCGATATGCACCGCGACACTGCTTTCAATTTTGCCAGCCGGGTGGCCAAGGCTGCGGTCAAGCATGGACTACCCGCCAATGCCAGTCTCATCATGCGCGGGCACGCTGAATACGACGCGATGTTTGAGGATATTCGCGACAAGCTCGGCGTCCAACCGGGAGAGCCAGTCAATTTGGATAACGTTGATAAAGACCGACATTGAGTGTCAGCCCATGTTGCTCAGCCATCCTCACCCTGCCGACCCGCCCAATCCACCGGATGAATCACGAGATAGCTGTCTACTGCATCGTCTATCGTTGGAAAGAACGACGTTTCGCCAAGCCGCGCGAAAAGCCCGAATCGCTTCAGCTTGTCCTTGACCGGGTCTTTCATCTCGGCCACGCACAACTTGATGCCCGCCGCGTGCAAGGTTTCGTCCAGCTCAGCCAACATATCGGCAGAGGTCACGTCCACACTGGTGACGGGTTCTGCCGCAACGACTAACCAGCGCACTGGCGTAGGCGATGCAGCCACTGCGTCGAGCACTCGGTCGTTGAACAGTTCGGCGTTGGCGAAAAACAACGGCGCATCCCAGCGAAACAGCACCAGGCCAGGCATAAGGCGCGCGTCGGGATAGCGCTGGATGTCGTGGTAGCCCTTGACGCCATCGGCTCGCCCCAGTACCGCGGAATACGGCCGCCAGCCGTCCCACAGGAACTCGATGACGGCAATCACGATGGCCAGCCCAATGCCCTCAATCGCACCCAGCACGGCTACGCCGATGGTGCAGACGATCGACAGCCAGAACTCCCAGCGCTGGATGCGATAAATGCGTCGCAGGTCGGCGACTTCAATCAGGCCGATAGCCGATGCAATCACGACGGCAGCCAGTGCGCTGGTGGGTAGATCCTCCAACAGGTCCGGCGCCACCAACAGCAGCAAGGCAACAGCAAGCGCGCCGACGACTCCGGTCAGCTGGGTTTTGGCACCTGCGGCCTCAGCCACGGGCGTGCGTGAGGAGCTGCTACTGATCGGAAAACCCTGAAAAAATCCGGCGGCCAGATTGGCAAAGCCGAGCCCCGCCATCTCCTGATTCGGGTCGACATAGGTACGGGTCCGCGCCGCATAGACACGAGAGAGCACACTGGTGTCGGCGAACGAGACAAGGGCGACGGCGCAACCGCCGATGAGGACAGGGACAATATCGGCGCGGGTGATCCAAGGGATGGCGAACGCAGGCAAACCTTGTGGAAGAGAACCGAGGACCGACACACCAGCGCGCGCGGAAAGATCCAGCACACCTACGGCGACGGTCGCTCCGGCCACTGCGATCAAGATGCTTGGTACGCGCTTGTTGCCCTTGAGCAGAAGGATCACCGCCAGGGTGGCTGCGCCTACCATAAACGCGGTCCAGTTGGTCTTTCCTTCCATCACTGCGGTGGTGATGGCCCATAAGTTTCTCAGCGGGCCGTCGGACTCAATCGAAAAACCGAAAAACTTGGGCAATTGGCTGATCAAAACCGTCACGGCGATTCCATTCATGTACCCGTAGCGGATCGGTTTGGAAAGCAACTCCGTAATGAAGCCCAAGCGCATGATGCCCGCCAGGATGCACACTGTTCCCGACACGATCGCCATCATGCCCGCGAGGGCGACGGCGCGATGGGGGTCGCCTCCCGACAGTGGCAAGACGACAGCAAGGATAACGGCGGCCAGCGAAGAATCCGGACCCAGCACCAGAATTCGGCTAGGTCCGAACAATGCATAAGCGAGTAGCGGAACGATGGTCGCGTAGAGCCCATAGATGCCGGGGACGCCCGATGCCACGGCGTAAGCGATGCCAACGGGTACCAGCATCGTGGTGAGCACCAGTCCGGCCATGATGTCGTGACGCAACCAAGCAACCTGGTATTCGCGTAGCGTGCGAATTCCGGGGAGCCAGCGGGTCCAGCCGGTCTCGTCACCGGTATCCCGACGTGCAATCCGGCCCGGTTCCGGGATGGGAGGCGAAGAATCCGAATTGCTCATAGGACTGTGGCCCTTTGGTGTACAGCACAAATTCGCTTACAAGTGCCCGTCAGAATTTTTCTGGGACTCGCCTAAGCGGATAATCCGGTTCGCGATAGCCGCCTGGTTTCTGCCGCTTGGGCAATATCACCTGCTCGCGTGTTACATCCTTGTACGGGATGCGGCTGAGCAAATCGGTGATGATGTTAAGGCGGGCCCGCCGCTTGTCATTCGAGTTGGCCACCAGCCATGGGGCATGTTCGGTGTCGGTCGCCTTGAACATGTCGTCACGCGCACGTGAATAGTCATACCAGCGGCTGTATGACTTAAGATCCATTGGGGTTAGCTTCCAGATTTTGCGTCCATCCTTGATCCGTGCCTCAAGCCGGCGGGTCTGCTCTTGCGGGCTGACTTCCAGCCAATACTTGAGCAGGATCACGCCCGAGTCGACGATTGCACGCTCCACGTTGGGTGCTGTTTTCAGGAAACCGGCAACCTGCTCTTTGGTGCAGAACCCCATCACCCGCTCGACGCCCGCACGGTTGTACCAACTGCGATCGAAGATCACCACTTCGCCAGCCGCGGGAAGGTACGGCAGGTAGCGCTGGACATACATCTGGCTTTTCTCTCGTTCACTCGGCGCCGTTAGCGCCACCACCCGAAAGACACGGGGGCTCACGCGTTCGGTGAGCGCTTTTATCGTCCCGCCCTTGCCAGCGCCATCGCGCCCTTCGAAGACGATACAGATCTTGATGCCCTTGGCTTTTACCCACTCCTGCAATTTGACAAGTTCGACGTGCAGGCTGCGCAGTTGCTCAAGATAATCCTTGTTCTTCAGTTTCAGGCTTTCAGCTGAATTGCGCTTAGGGGCTTTTTTCTTGTCCTTCGCCATGACCAAGACCTCTCCAAAACACGTCGTTGATGGGTAAACACGGTAGGCACTGTCTGCTCATCCACCGAGCGCGATGATCGCGGTGATTAGAACAGCGCCGGTGACGGCCAATGCAATTGCGCCTTGCCACGGTTTTGCGCCTGCGTATCGCGCAAGCACCCAACCGGCGAGGAACAGCACTCCAAGTCCGACCAGGTTAGATACGCGTACGGCAAGAGCCGTCTGGTCGAGTAACAGAAACGGTACTACGAGTGGGAATGTCGAAAACACCACCAACAGGAAAACGCCGATTGCGCCCTTGAAATCATCCCAGCCGAGGCGCGGCTGCATCGGCATGGATGCGTACTCGACTACGCGGCGGCGCAGCGATTCCAGCTCATCTGAACCGACCACTGCCGCGAGACGCGGGGGTAACGCATCAGCAATGAGCGCTTGCCCGGTGGCGGCATCGGCCGCACCGCACAGGTTTGTGCGTAACGTACGGTTGCGTGTGCGCTCGATCAGGGTTCGCAGTAAATACATCACCGCATCCGCGAGTCCCCAGGCGAGGTTGCAACCCAGCGCGGCGATCATCATTGTACGTTCCGCCTCTTGGCCAGCCGTCGCCACGCTGATTGTTCCAGTGAAGGTCATTGCCATGAGCAGTCCGAATATGACCTCCGTGACACGCTCGACCGGACCAAGCACACGTGCCCGCTTTTGCTCTCCAGTGCTTTGCATGCGGTCATCCTCGCGACGGTTCCATCAGCGTGATGCCCTTTGCGTAAGGGTTCACAGGCCAAAGCACCGGTCTTTTCGCCAGAGCGTTCTCAACTCAATTCAGTGTAGGTTGAAAAGATTTTTTCGCTCCTGTGGTCACATTGATCAATCAAGGCGACTCTTTGCTCTGGTCTTTCAACGTCTGCGCAGCCTCGGCTTTCGCCGCATTGGCTTGCATGATCAATTGGTAGGCAATGTAGTATTTGTAGATATTACTGACGTAGGTAACCGTCTCCGCTCCGATCTTCTCGGCGGCAACGTACTCAACATTGTGAAACCAGACGTTCGGGTCCAGCCCACGGAGGGTGGCTTCTTTGCGAAGTTTGGAAATCCTGCCCGCCCCTGCATTGTAAGAAGCGAAGGCGAACAACGCCTTGTCCAGGTTGGTCATGGGCTCCTTGCCATAATACTGGTCAATCATCCAACGCATGTACTTGATCCCGGCGTTAATGTTTGGCTCGACTTCAGCAATGTTGCCGACGCCGAGTTCCTTGCCGGTGGCGGGCATGACCTGCATGACACCGATGGCCCCCACCTTGCTCTTGGCTGCCTGATTCAGTTGAGATTCCTGGTATCCCTGGGCGGCCATCAGCAACCAGTCCACATCATATTTGTTCCCGTACTGCTGAAAGTACTGAACCAATGCGATAAATTTCTTGCGTTCGGACTCGGAGACAGAGGCCTTTACATATTTTTCGCTTCTAAAAAAACGCGTCAGGATCATGTTTCCGATGGCGGTCCCCTGACCGTGACGAGTAATGAAATCATTGGTGAAGGCCTGCAACTGCGGACTGCCCTTGCGAATCGCCCAGGCTATCTCCCCTCCGGTGCGTAACGTGACGTCGTCATGCACCGTGATAGCCGGGAAGACCTTCTTCCAGAAGTCCGCTTTATGCTTGTCCACGACGATGAGAGGAATCATCCCGGCGTTCAGCATCTCGATCAGGTCCTCGTCTTCCAGGGCCTCTGGTGCTTCCTTGAGGATGACCGCCGGTTTGTTCTCGCTGGCGAAACGCTGGTTGAGGGCCATCAGGCTCTCGTAGTAACTGGAGGATTTGCGAACGAAGACCACCTGCCCCGCCAACTGGTCCACGTTGGACACCGCGGGCGAGTCGGGACCGGAGACCACCACCTCGCTGACGTTGCGATAGACAGGTGAAGTAAAATCAACCAGTTGCCTGCGTTCCTCGGTCATGGTTAGGTTAGACGCCGCAATATCACCTTTGCCAGCAGCCAGCGCCGGCAGCAACTCATCCCGAGCGACGGGAATCAACATCACCCGTACTTTCAGAGCTTTGTGCTTCAGCTTTTTATCCTTGCTGAGCTTCTTGTTCAGATCCTCCTCGAATACGCGAAAAAAGTCGTAAGTCGTACCGCGCTGGACACCTCTATCGACGAAATAAAAAGTCTTGCTGTAAACCGTCAGGACCCGGATGACCTGTCGATCGATCATCCCGTCGAGATCGCCGGTCCACGGCTTCATTGCGCTATCGGTCGAGAGGGTCAATTGCTCACGCTGCGGTGACTCGGGGGGTGCCATTACCTCGGTTACGGCATAGAGCGGGCCGGTGAAAAGAGCGAATGCGAGCGCCGCAACGGCGTTGAAGATTAGCGCTGAGCGTGCAAAGGAATGAACCGTAAGGTGTGTGGCCCAATCGCGGATTCCCACCATGGTCAGTGCTCCACACGCTGTTATCGTCTGACTTGTTCCAGCGGCTCCATCCTTGACTTCAGCCGTGCCAGGATGGCCAAGACCCTACATCCACAAGCACACAGAAAAGCTTAGTTCATACTTGCCTGTCACGACGCAATGCATCGGACCAGCTTCAAACATTTCGCGCTTCAAATGTGAGATCGCAATACTTTGTTTGGATGCATCTGAAACGTCTACTTTTTGCTATTTTCTATCCGTTATGACTGGCTGCTTTGGGTCGACTTCTGCCAGTCAGGGCCACTCAGTGTGCTGGTCAAATCCGATGCGAACGACTGGTCAAGTCGAATGCAAATGAGTGGGCAAGTGCAATGCAAATGGGTGGTCAGGTGGAGTGCAATTACCCACTCAGCCATTTGGTCGCTCGGATCTTGTTCGCAGAAAGCTAAGGGATATGACACTGATCCCGCTAATCTGGCAAAACGTGGCCCCGACTACGTTCGACCGGACGAGGGTATCTCCTTGTCAAATGGTCTTAAAATTGAATCTGTCTCGCGCTCAGAAGGCAACTTCACGCCATCGGGTGCAGGCCGATCAATATGGCTGACTTGAAGATTATTCAACCTAAGGTTGAACGCGATTCTTTGCCAGCGCGCCTTCCACGCTGTTTCCCTCGCTGCGTACGTCTCGATCTCAGCCTTGAGGCGTGCGTTCTCGTTGAGCAACAACGCATTATCACCGAGCGCCTCTTGCTTTGCTTTGCCAGCCCCACCGGTCCGTAACGCTGCCTTAGCAACGCCAAAGGCTGCCTTGATCTCAGGGCGTGCATTGAGAGCCTGACGTGTAAATCCCGACATTTCCTCAACAGCGGCCCAAGACAGTTCCCCGTTTTTTTCCCCCAATGCCCAGAGGTCTAGGTCTCTGACAATTCGACGTATATCAGTGTCCGTCATACGTCGAGAACGACTTTCACTATTCTTGTTCACTGGTCAATGCCTCCAGTTTCAAAAGGTGCGGATCCACACCATAATCAAGAAGCTGCCTTTCCATCACGCCAAGCTTCTTAGTCGCGTGCGCTAGCCACTGTTCGCTTTCCCCCTTACGTTTTGATGAGTATTTCGAAGCAGCAGCCGCAACCTGCACCACTTGAGTTTTAAACAGCCGAATGGTTTCAGCCCTACCGTCTTCACTGGCCTTTACCCAAGAAAACTCGTTGCACTCCGCTTGGCATTCGAGTCCTTTCGGACAAGGGCTCTGCGCGAAGGAATGCGTACAAAATCCTGGCCCCAGATCATGGATAGCCCTAACCTTAGCTATCAGGAATGCGTCTTTCTGCGCGACCGGGAGTTGGTGGTAAGTATCTGCAATTGGGCCTCCGACCTCACCAAGTTTGATCATCTCACGATACATAAGCGCCTTCTTCGCTGGGCTGGAATGCTGATATGCCTTGGTATCTCGTGGATTGGTACGGTTAAACCAACGAGTTTGCATAAGCTCAGATAGCCCACCTTCATCCAACAAAGTGTTTAGCGTGTGCCTAAATTGATGACTGGTAAACTTAAGCCGCAAATCAGACGCAACAAATTTCTCCACCAGAGTATGGATGTCCACCTTTATAAATCTTTGCAACATTGCATGACTTATGGGTTGCGCAATGGAGCGAGAATACATACCTGATGACAACCCCATAAAACGCAGAAGCAAAAGATTCTCAGGAAAGTAAGTAATACCCTCCGAATCCTTGATCAGCCACTCGATCTGTCTAGAATTGTAAAGAGACTGGCAATACGCAACGATCCCCGAGCGAGTGACATAGTGAGACGGATTCGCTGGCCTTATACCCTGTAGAGTGAGTTTATTGAAATCAGGAAATGCCAGTCCATTCTTCCTTGCCCATCCATTTACCCCAACTAAATTAGGAATTCCAAGCTCGCTTAATTCAAGACTGTAAAATCTGTAATCCTCAGAAACTTTAGGAATAAAGCGCACATCCGGACCTTCACATCTCCGCATTTCTTTGGCCGTTTCCCTGGCACTGTGACTTAAATCTGAAAACTCCTGGACACATTGTTCAATAACTTCTTCTGCTTTGGTAGGAATAAACACACGTCTTTTAACACTTGGATCATCCCCGCTTTTAGCTTTACCGGGAAACGTGTAAATGTAGCGCTCGCCATTGGTCACCGACCCAACCAATTGAAATGGCATCATTGCAAGCTCACTAAAACGGCGCCCCATGAAAGCCAAAAATGTGAGCATCACAACATAAATACGAAGATTATGATCTTTGGGCACATCGAGAAACAAAACACCTAGGGCTTGGAGAACCTCTGGGCTAACCATTTTTTCAGCCTTGGTGGTCTCATTTTGCGCATCGTCCAGCCGCGTCTGTTCCCGTGAGTTGACAGCACTTGGTCGACTGAACGCGTGATAGCGATATCGAAGGCTCACGTTGCACAAAAAATTCGCATCGCAATAATCAGTAAATTCGTGCAATGCCTTGTAAAGGTTATAAGCCGTAGTTTCAGAATAGTGTGAAGCAATCAGGGCACAAGCCCTATCTAACACCTCACGCTTAAGCTCCCAAACCTCAGTAGACCCAGCGATATGGGCAACATAGCCGAGCGCAGTTACAAAGTTACGCTGACTAGACATTGAAGAAGATTTTCTGTGAAACCGCAGGCACATGAGCGACTTAGCCGCCTCAGCCCACGACCCTTCGAGCGCGGCGCCTCCCAATTTCGGCGCGGTCATAAAGTTAATGGAAGCGTCACCCTTCCTTTTCCCTGGGCTGGCTGAAAGCTTACCGTCCGATATAACCCATGTGACAGCCTCCCACTCAATCGTCTCGAAGCCAAGCATTGAGAGACGTTTTGCACGCGCCACTAGCATGGCTAAATTTTGCTTTCTATCAGTCTCCAACGAAGAGACGAATGGCGTAACTTTAGAAATTCGCTTCATGCTTTTACGGTTTCCGACTCACACAGCAATACGACCTGTTTAACCGCGTACAAAATTTCGTCTAACTGGACTGCAATCCGCGAATTACCTGCCTCCAAGACTCGCGTCCTTCTCTGGAACAAAAACTCGTAGACGGCTTGGTGATCAGCCTCCGCGTAAGCTTGGAATTTCGGGCACTTGTAGCAAGAATAAGGTGGATACAGACCACACAAACTGTCTTTGCCGCAGACACCAATGTCCTCATTGACGTCCATGCACGGGATCAGCTTACTGGGATCATCTACGTTTTTGACTACATCCCCAGGGTGGACAACTTTCCCTTGAAAATACTTTAAAAATTCCGCATAAAAACCGACAAGAGCTTTATCCAAATGCTCAACAATTCCCTCGGCAAGTTCGAAGTAAACCTCAACATGCTGAAGATCCGAATGGTCCAAAAGCTCGGCAAGTTCTCTCCTGCTTACTCCATCCAAGACGAGGTTAGTGGCGAGTGTGTATCGCAACCTTCTGGCACTTATAATCAGTAACCGCCGAGTCAAAGGAGACATAATTTGGTGGCGGCGGACAAAAGACCTAAGGAGATCGGTAACACTATATGTAGCATAATGAAACAACTGATCAAGGCGCCCCGCATTGAGTGCAGATGTGTTTTGCGAGGGATTTATGAACATTGGACGAGGTAGAGATACCTTCTTACCGTCGACTTGCGCCGAGCAGTCTATCGACTGGCCCGCTGCAATGAGTTCAAGAATGTATTCAGCATACTGTGTAGGAATCGGCACAACTTTCATATCTGCGCGAGGATTTTTTAGCCTTTTCTTGATCCTAGGATAATTTATAACCCACGTTGGAATCTCGGATTCAGGTGTGAGATTCACTAGGTCCTCCTCCAACAAAAGAGAAAGATTGCCTGGATTTCGCCCATGAGCGATGAAAAGTGCAAGCGCTGCCCGCTCTTGCAACTGCTTCAGAGAGCGATCAGTGGGTCGTTCCATCGCATTGATCAACTGTTGCAACTCCAAGCCCCTGTTCAGAGGGCCTTTATCAACATGCTCGTTTCTTACAGCCTCGCCTTTGGGGTTCCCTGGTAGGATTATGCTATCAAGCTCTAGAGCATACGCCTCACAGAAGCCTAGCTCGGCATAGTTTTCAGAGCACCAGATGTACCAGCGGATAGGACGGTACATGCGCCAAAGCTGCTGCTCAGAGCGGGCAGTCTTGAGGGCGTTTTGAAATACACTGATTAGCGAATTTTTAAAATCCCCGTTGGAAATGCTAACTGCTTCAGGACGGCTCAAAACTACCTGCCAAACGTCTTGAAACATAACCATTCCCGCATGTGTAGAAACGGTTCTCACGCGATCTACGCAGTATAGTTGCAACGCCAATTTTGCGTGAAAGCTTACGATCTTGGAGAAATGCCCTGTACTACCGGAAGATAAAGTATACGGAAAATACCAATCTGGGCCGACTGTGGAAAGGACGTAACCTTCAGCTGTAGTTACTTCAGCGGGAATCGACTCCCACTGATGGACCTCAAAAAGTTCTTGAACAGCAAGGGCGGCACTCATATCAAAATTCCGGTATCAGGTCAGCGTGATATTGTTTTAACACTTCATTAGCAGATTCGACTATTCCCGCACGGATATAAGTATCCTGCGACTCAAGCCGGCTATCACCGCGTATCCCGGCCAACGTTTGACGACGGTGCTCCTCATCAAAGCCCGCCTCCCGGAGCCGCCTTTCAAGAGACATCGAGAATGTGTGACGTAGCATTTTTGACGTTAGGTTTGGCGGCAGACTGTCGCAGAATGCAATACGAAGCTGTCGAAAATATTGGCCCAGAGTATTCAAATGTAACGGCTCACCCTCATCGCTCACAATCAAATATTCATGGTCATCGACATCTCCGTTATCCATCATCGCTTCACGGTGTATTTCAATATATTCAGATAGCTCACGCGCAAACACGTCATTATCTAAGGGCAACTGTCTAGCGAGACGCTTAACTCTGGGTGGAGGCCGCCTATGATCGTCTGGATCGACAGGGCGACGTACAACTCGCAATTCAGAAATGCTACCGAAGACAATATCCTGAACCCTCAAACTGAGAAGCTCGCCCATCCTCAGACCATACATGAGCATAATCATCGCGCAGATATAGTTTCTGAATTTTACTGACTCATTAACTCCGATAGCTGCGGGATACTTGTAATGTATCGCCCTATTGAAAAATTCAAGTCCTTTACGTGTAAAAGACTTTCTTAATGATGAAACTGGGGAAGCGTATGCGATAAAAGCCTTGTCTATGATACGTTCAACATGCTGTTGATGCATTGTCATACGAGTGTACATTGGGTCTCGACTACTCAAGCGCCCCAACTCGACCCCAAACGCCCAAACCAAAAAATTTCTCACCGTAAGAAGGCGCTGGTTAAACGTTTCTTCACCCACTGGAGTCTTTTCGGTTCCTGACCCAATGCGTGTCAGGTTTTGTGCTACAGGAGCTTTGCCCGGAACTGCCTTCTTGACTGAGTGACGCAGCCTTTCTATCAGGCCGCCATTCAGCTCGGCCTCGGTGAAAATCCGGTCCGACCGAAGGCGAGACTCCAAATCTATTCCGGAGTCATCCAGCCATTCCATCAATAGGAGCAACTCCCTCCCATTACGAGTAAGGGTATTTCCACTTAGGTCCCTTCGCGAAAGAATCCACTCATTCGGAGCCGGGACTGGGAACCCCTGACCGTCCAGAATAATTGGAATTCGCTCCCCCGTAGGGTGTTGGATTACCTCAAGCTTCATGCTCCACCTTTACACTGCACCTTATGAGAACCTTTTACTTTACATTTTCCTCTTATGTCTACTTTTTTGATGTCTTTTTTGATGTAAAGAAAAAGCCCCGCTCTCTTTACAGAGGCGGGGCCGTCTTATTCATTATAAAGTCTTTAATTTACGGGGCTTTGTAGCATTTATCCCTGCTAAAGATCTTTACATTCCGACCTTATGAGGTTCAGAACGGAATATCGTCATCAAAGCTGTCGAAATCCGGAGCCGGTTGCGGAGCGGCCTGCTGTGGAGCCGGAGCCTGACGCGACTGTTGCGGTGCTGCCGACTGCTGCGGACGCGGAGCCTGTTGGCGTGGGGCTGGGGCGGACTGCTGGTAGTTATTGCCCCCGCCTTGTTGGTCGCCCTGCTGTGGACGGCCGCCCAACAGTTGCATGGTGCCTTGCATGTCGACCACGATTTCAGTGGTGTAACGCTTGATACCGTCTTTTTCCCACTCGCGGGTCTGCAGCTTGCCTTCGATGTAGACCTGCGAACCTTTACGCAGGTATTCGCCGGCAATTTCGGCAACCTTGCCGAACATCGAAACACGGTGCCATTCGGTCTTCTCGACCTTCTGACCGGTTTGCTTGTCGGTCCACTGTTCGCTGGTCGCCAGACTCAGGTTGGTCACGGCGTTACCGTTAGGCAGATAGCGAACTTCGGGATCCTGGCCGCAAGTGCCGACCAATATGACTTTGTTAACCCCACGGGCCATAACGTTCTCCTAGGCTACGCACGCTGCCCCGGCCGGGTTGTTCACCAGGCGTTCAAGGGTGGTGCGATCCAATAGTTCTGTGTCCAATTTGATGTAAATCGCCGCTTCATCTTCGACGATCACTGCATCTGTTACCCCTACGACGGCCTTCAGGCGCTCGACCAGACCCGCTTCGCGGATCGCCTCGGGCGACAACGGCAAGCGCAGGCTCGTCACGTAGGGAGGTTCGCGCATGGTAACAGCAAAGGCCAGCCAGAGGGCAGCCAGACCGGCGCATCCAAGGAACACAACCGACAAACCGCCATGCTGAAACAGCCAGCCGCCGAGGATGCCGCCCAGTGCCGAACCGAGGAACTGGCTGGTGGAATAAACCCCCATCGCCGTGCCTTTGCCGCCTGCCGGTGAAACCTTGCTGATCAGCGACGGCAACGAGGCTTCCAGCAGATTGAACGCGGTAAAGAACACCACCGTCCCGATCACCAGAGCCCGCAAGCTGTCGCCGAACTGCCAGAAGAATAGCTCAGTGAGCATCAGCGTCACGACGGCGCCGAGTAAAACTCGTTTCATTTTGCGTTTCTTCTCGCCGTAGATAATGAACGGGATCATGGCGAAGAAGGAAATCAGCAGCGCGGTCAGGTAGACCCACCAGTGCTGCTCTTTGGGCAGCCCGGCTTTCTCGACCAAGGCCAGGGGCAATGCAACGAAGCTCGACATCAACATCGCGTGCAGCACAAAAATACCGAGGTCCAGGCGCAACAGGTCCGGATGCTTGAGCGTCGGCACTAACGCCTGGCGCGCAACGCCGGATTCACGGTGCTGCAACGGCCCGGTGGAGCGCGGCACCATGAACATCACGATCACGATGCCCACCAGCGCCATCGCGCCGGTGGCGAGGAACAATCCGGACAGACCGAAAGCTCGGGTCAGCAACGGTCCTACAACCATTGCGACAGCGAATGACAGACCGATCGTCATGCCGATCATGGCCATGGCTTTGGTCCGATGCTGTTCCCGGGTCAGGTCTGACAACAACGCCATCACCGCCGCGGAAATAGCCCCGGCGCCTTGCAGGATGCGTCCAGCGATGACGCCCCAGATCGAATCGGCATTGGCCGCCAGTACGCTGCCCAGGGCGAACACGATTAACCCCAGGTAAATCACCGGCCGACGACCGATGCGGTCGGAAACGAAGCCGAAAGGAATCTGAAAAAGTGCCTGGGTCAGGCCGTAAGCGCCAATCGCCAGCCCGATGAGAGCTGGGGTCGCTCCTGCCAGATCCATTCCATAGGTCGCCAGCACCGGCAACACCATGAACATGCCAAGCATACGGAAGGCGAACACCAGGGCCAGACCGCTTGCTGCGCGGGTCTCACTGCCACTCATGCGTTCGCTGTGGGGATCGTGCATGGAAAAACCTCATGTGAACCGGCGGCGATTCTACCAGTCCCATCGATTGACGGGGTATATCGCGACGCTTTGCCGCGCATAGATGACGCAGTCTTCATGTAAGGCTGCGCAGCCCTGATTTGATAGTGTGCATCCATCCAGTATTTGGCCGTATACTCCTACGTTTTCGACGCCCGCCGAGCGAGGCCACTTTGGACAAGATCCTGATTCGTGGGGCCCGAACCCACAACCTGAAGAACATCGACCTGACCCTGCCAAGGGACAAACTGATCGTTATCACCGGCCTGTCCGGATCCGGCAAATCATCCCTGGCATTCGACACGCTGTACGCCGAAGGCCAGCGCCGCTACGTTGAATCGCTGTCGGCCTACGCCCGCCAGTTCCTGTCGATGATGGAAAAGCCTGACGTCGACACCATCGAAGGCCTGTCGCCAGCGATCTCGATCGAACAGAAGTCGACTTCGCACAACCCGCGCTCGACGGTCGGCACCATCACCGAAATCTACGACTACCTGCGCCTGCTTTATGCCCGCGTCGGTATTCCCCGCTGCCCGGACCACGACATTCCGCTGGAAGCCCAGACTGTCAGCCAGATGGTCGACCTGGTCCTCGCGCAACCGGAGGGCAGCAAACTGATGCTGCTGGCCCCGGTGATCCGCGAGCGTAAAGGCGAACACCTTTCGGTCTTCGAAGAGCTGCGCGCCCAAGGCTTTGTGCGGGCACGGGTCAACGGCAGACTCTGCGAGCTGGACGAGTTGCCGAAGCTGGATAAACAGAAGAAGCACTCGATCGATGTGGTGGTGGACCGCTTCAAGGTCCGCGCCGATCTGCAACAGCGCCTGGCCGAGTCATTCGAGACCGCTCTGAAGCTCGCGGACGGCATCGCACTGGTCGCGCCGATGGACGACGAGCCTGGTGAAGAAATCATCTTCTCCGCGCGCTTCGCCTGCCCGATTTGCGGCCACGCCATCAGTGAACTCGAACCCAAACTGTTTTCTTTCAACAACCCGGCCGGCGCCTGCCCGACCTGCGATGGCTTGGGCGTGAAGCAGTTTTTCGACATCAAGCGGCTGGTCAATGGTGAGCTGACCCTGGCCGAAGGCGCGATTCGTGGCTGGGACCGGCGCAACGTCTATTACTTCCAGATGCTTGGCTCATTGGCCTCCCACTACAAGTTCAGTCTGGAAGTGCCGTTCAATGAACTGCCGGCCGATCAGCAGAAGTTCATCTTGCACGGCAGCGGTTCGCAGAACGTCGATTTCAAATACCTGAACGACCGTGGCGACATCGTTAAACGCTCGCACCCGTTCGAAGGCATCGTGCCGAACCTGGAACGTCGCTACCGCGAAACCGAGTCCGCCTCGGTGCGTGAAGAGCTGGCCAAGTTCCTCAGCACCCAGCATTGCCCGGATTGTCGTGGCACGCGCCTGCGTCGAGAGGCGCGGCATGTATGGGTTGGCGAGAAGACGCTGCCGGCGGTGACCAATCTTCCGATTGGTGACGCCTGCGAGTATTTCGGCCTACTGAAACTCACTGGCCGCCGCGGCGAAATTGCCGACAAGATTCTCAAGGAAATTCGCGAGCGACTGCAGTTTCTGGTCAACGTTGGCCTGGACTATTTGTCACTGGATCGCAGTGCCGACACGTTGTCCGGTGGTGAAGCGCAGCGTATCCGTCTGGCCAGCCAGATCGGCGCAGGCCTGGTTGGCGTTCTGTACATTCTCGACGAACCGTCAATTGGTTTGCACCAGCGGGACAACGATCGGCTGCTCGGCACCCTCAAGCACCTGCGTGACATCGGCAACACGGTGATCGTGGTCGAGCACGATGAAGATGCGATTCGCCTGGCTGACTACGTGGTGGATATCGGTCCGGGCGCAGGTGTACACGGCGGACACATTGTCGCCGAAGGTACGCCGGCCGAAGTCATGGCTCATCCAGATTCGCTGACCGGCAAGTATCTGTCGGGCCGTGTGAAGATTGCAGTGCCGGCCAAACGCACACCGCGAAACAAGAAGTTGTCGCTATCCCTCAAGGGTGCCCGTGGCAACAACTTGCGCGATGTCGATCTGGACATTCCGATTGGTCTGCTGACTTGCGTCACCGGCGTGTCCGGCTCGGGCAAGTCGACGCTGATCAACAACACCCTGTTCCCGCTTAGCGCTACGGCACTGAACGGTGCGACGACGCTCGAAGCGGCCGTTCACGACAGCATCAAAGGTCTGGAGCATCTGGATAAGGTTGTCGACATCGACCAGAGCCCGATCGGTCGAACGCCACGCTCCAACCCGGCGACCTACACCGGGTTGTTCACACCGATTCGCGAACTGTTCGCCGGTGTGCCGGAGTCTCGCTCCCGCGGTTATGGTCCTGGACGCTTCTCCTTCAACGTGAAGGGCGGACGTTGCGAAGCATGTCAGGGCGATGGCCTGATCAAGGTGGAAATGCACTTCCTGCCGGACATCTATGTCCCATGCGACGTCTGCAAGAGCAAGCGCTACAACCGCGAAACCCTGGAGATCAAGTACAAGGGCAAGAGCATCCACGAAACCCTCGAGATGACGATCGAGGAAGCGCGGGTGTTCTTCGACGCAGTTCCGGCTCTGGCGCGCAAGCTTCAGACTCTGATGGATGTCGGCCTGTCGTACATCAAGCTCGGGCAATCAGCGACCACGCTGTCGGGTGGTGAAGCCCAGCGGGTGAAGCTGTCCCGCGAATTGTCCAAGCGCGATACCGGCAAGACGCTGTACATCCTCGATGAGCCGACGACCGGCCTGCACTTCGCGGATATTCAGCAATTGCTCGACGTGCTGCATCGCCTGCGCGACCACGGCAACACTGTAGTGGTGATCGAGCACAATCTGGATGTGATCAAGACGGCCGACTGGCTGGTGGACTTGGGGCCGGAAGGCGGCTCCAAGGGCGGCCAGATCATTGCCGTCGGTACGCCGGAAGAAGTGTCCGAGATGAAGCAATCTCACACTGGCTTCTACCTCAAGCCGCTGCTGGCTCGCGACAAGGCCTGAATGAGGCCCACGAAAAAGCCCCTGTCACTTCATCGGTGACAGGGGCTTTTTTGTATCGGTGCAATCAGGCGTGGGATTGCAGGTAGTTCTCGAGACCGATCAACTTGATCAGACCCATCTGCTTTTCAAGCCAGTAGGTGTGGTCTTCTTCGGTGTCATGCAATTGAACCCGCAGCATCTCGCGGCTGACATAGTCCTTGTGCTGCTCGCAGAGCTTGATGCCCTTGCAAAGCGCGGCGCGGACTTTGTATTCCAGTCGCAGGTCAGCGGCGAGCATGTCCGGCACGGTAGTGCCGACATCAAGGTCGTCCGGACGCATGCGCGGCGTGCCTTCGAGCATCAGAATCCGACGCATCAGGGCATCAGCGTGCCCGGCCTCTTCTTCCATCTCGTGGTTGATACGTTCGTAGAGCTTGGTGAAACCCCAGTCCTCATACATCCGCGAATGGACGAAATATTGATCACGCGCCGCCAGTTCGCCGGTCAGCAACGTGTTGAGGTAATCGATTACGTCTGGGTGGCCTTGCATCGCCCTACATCTCCCTGCTTGAAAGTCTGTAGTTTGAACCAAGCAGACTGTTTGGTCACTCTGCCTGCGCGATAAAAGCGAAGATATTCTGAGAAAAGTGGTTTAAATAACGCAAAAACCGCCCTAATGAGGGCGGTTCTGCTTCTCGTTTAGACTTCGTTAAGCTGTACGCCCAACGCCGTTGCGATTGCTTCTCCGTACGCCGGGTCGGCCCTGAAGAAGTGTTGTAGTTGACGGTCAACCACATCACCGGAGACCCCGGCCATCGCACCGGCAATGTTGTTGATCAATAGGGTTTTCTGCTCATCATTCATCAGACGGAACAGCGCACCCGCGTGGCTGTAGTAGTCAGTATCTTCGCGATGATCGTAACGATCAGCTGCACCACTCAGCGCCAGCGCCGGCTCTGCATAGCGAGGCGCTTGTTTCGGCGATTCGATGTAGCTGTTCGGCTCGTAGTTAGGTGTAGCACCGCCATTGCTTCCAAACGCCATCGAACCGTCGCGCTGATAGCTGTTCACCGGGCTGCGAGGTGCGTTCACCGGCAATTGCTGGTGGTTGGTGCCAATACGGTAGCGGTGAGCATCGGCGTAAGCGAACACGCGCCCCTGCAACATGCGGTCAGGCGACAAACCGACGCCTGGGACCATGTTGCTTGGACCGAACGCCGCTTGCTCGACTTCAGCAAAGTAATTCTGCGGGTTGCGATTAAGCTCCAACTCGCCCACTTCGATCAGCGGAAACTCTTTCTGCGACCAGGTTTTGGTCACGTCAAACGGGTTCTCATAGTGCGCTGCGGCCTGAGCCTCGGTCATGATCTGGATGCACACGCGCCATTTCGGAAAATCACCACGCTCGATCGCGCCGAACAGATCACGCTGTGCGTAATCCGGATCTGTACCAGCCAGGCGTGCTGCTTCTGCCGGCGCCAGGTTTTTGATCCCTTGCTTGGTCTTGTAGTGCCACTTCACCCAGTGACGCTCGCCATTGGCGTTAATCAGGCTGTAGGTGTGACTGCCGAAGCCGTGCATGTGACGGTAGCCATCGGGGATGCCGCGGTCCGAGAACAGAATAGTGACCTGATGCAACGCCTCAGGTGAGTGCGACCAGAAGTCCCACATCATTTGTGCGCTTTTCAGATTGCTTTGCGGCAGACGTTTCTGGGTATGAATAAAGTCCGGGAATTTCAAAGGATCGCGGATGAAGAACACTGGCGTGTTATTGCCAACGATGTCCCAATTGCCTTCCTCGGTATAGAACTTCAGGGCGAAGCCCCGTGGATCGCGCTCGGTATCAGCCGAACCCCGTTCACCACCTACCGTGGAAAACCGCAGGAAGGTCGGGGTTTGCTTGCCAACGGACTCGAACAGCTTGGCACTGGTGTACTCAGTGATATCACGGGTAACGGTGAACGTACCGTAGGCACCCGAGCCTTTGGCGTGCACGCGACGCTCAGGAATGTTTTCGCGATTGAAGTGGGCAAGCTTCTCGATCAGGTGAAAATCGTCGAGCAGCAGCGGACCACGAGGGCCGGCGGAGCGGGAATTCTGGTTGTCGGCGACAGGAGCGCCACTGGCGGTCGTAAGCGTTTTATTTTGGCTCATGCGATCTTTTTCCTCTGTCAGTTTTGGAACTGCCGGCTAATCGGCTTGGGACGGAGTATTGACCATTGATCAGGAAGGCTACAAATTCATTAATTTGTGGAGATCAATAGAAAAATACTACCAACAATCCCGTTCTCATCATGACGGCATGAACCGCAGGGAAGCTTGTATAAACAGTGCGTTTTTTTACAGGCACAAAAAACCGGGCACTAGGCCCGGTTCTTCGTTTCAGACTGACGTCTTACTCAGCGGATACAGCTTCACCACCGGCAGGACGATCAACCAACTCGACGTACGCCATAGGCGCGTTGTCGCCAGTGCGGAAACCGCACTTGAGGATGCGCAGGTAGCCACCCTCACGGGTAGCGTAACGCTTGCCCAGGTCGTTGAAGAGCTTACCAACGATAGCTTTCGAACGAGTACGGTCGAAAGCCAGACGGCGGTTAGCCAGGCTGTCTGTCTTGGCCAAAGTGATCAGCGGCTCAGCAACGCGACGCAGTTCTTTAGCTTTCGGCAGTGTAGTTTTGATCAGCTCGTGCTCGAACAGCGACACTGCCATGTTTTGAAACATGGCCTTGCGGTGCGAGCTAGTGCGGCTCAGGTGACGACCACTTTTACGATGACGCATGGTTCATTCCTTACCAAACACAACGTTCGGTGATTACGACGATCAGGCAGTCGCCTTGTCGTCCTTCTTAAGACTTGCAGGCGGCCAGTTGTCGAGGCGCATGCCGAGGGACAGACCGCGGGAGGCCAGAACGTCCTTGATTTCAGTCAAGGATTTCTTGCCAAGGTTCGGAGTCTTCAACAGCTCTACTTCGGTACGCTGAATCAGGTCACCGATGTAGTAGATGTTTTCCGCCTTAAGGCAGTTAGCCGAACGTACAGTCAGTTCCAGATCGTCAACCGGGCGAAGCAGGATCGGATCGATCTCGTCTTCCTGCTCGACAACCACTGGCTCACTGTCACCTTTGAGGTCGACGAACGCAGCCAACTGCTGTTGCAGAATGGTTGCAGCGCGGCGAATAGCCTCTTCAGGATCCAGAGTACCGTTGGTTTCCAGATCAATAACCAGCTTGTCCAGGTTAGTACGCTGTTCGACACGGGCGTTTTCCACCACGTATGCGATACGGCGAACCGGGCTGAACGAAGAGTCAAGCTGCAAGCGACCGATGCTGCGGCTTTCGTCTTCATCGCTCTGACGCGAGTCTGCCGGTTCATAACCACGACCACGAGCTACGGTGAGCTTCATGTTCAGGGCGCCGTTAGACGCCAGGTTAGCGATTACGTGATCGGGGTTAACGATCTCGACATCATGATCCAGCTGAATATCGGCAGCGGTAACCACCCCCGAACCCTTCTTCGACAAGGTCAGCGTAACTTCGTCACGGCCGTGCAGCTTGATAGCCAGACCTTTAAGGTTCAACAGGATTTCAATTACGTCTTCCTGTACACCTTCGATGGCGCTGTACTCATGGAGCACACCGTCAATCTCGGCCTCGACTACTGCGCAGCCGGGCATTGAGGACAACAGGATGCGGCGCAGCGCGTTGCCCAGGGTGTGGCCAAAACCACGCTCGAGAGGCTCGAGAGTGATCTTGGCGCGGGTTGGACTGACAACCTGCACATCAATATGGCGGGGTGTCAGGAACTCATTTACCGAAATCTGCATGGATGCACCTATTTTCTAGCCCTTACTTGGAGTAGAGCTCGACAATCAGGCTTTCGTTGATGTCGGCGGACAGATCACTGCGAGCTGGAACGTTCTTGAAAACGCCCGACTTCTTCTCAGTGTCTACTTCTACCCATTCTACGCGGCCACGTTGGGCACACAGATCGAGAGCTTGGACAATGCGAAGTTGGTTCTTTGCTTTCTCGCGAATCGCAACCACGTCACCAGCACGAACCTGGTACGACGGCACGTTTACGGTCTGACCGTTAACGCTTACGGATTTGTGCGATACCAGCTGACGGGATTCGGCACGAGTAGAGCCAAAACCCATACGGTATACAACGTTGTCCAGACGGCATTCGAGCAGTTGCAACAGGTTTTCGCCAGTTGCACCTTTCTTGCCAGCAGCTTCTTTGTAGTAGCCGCTGAACTGACGCTCGAGAACGCCGTAGATACGACGGACCTTCTGCTTTTCACGCAGTTGGGTGCCGTAATCGGACTGGCGACCGCGGCGTTGGCCGTGGATACCAGGTGCTGCTTCAATGTTGCACTTCGATTCGATCGCGCGCACGCCGCTCTTCAAGAAGAGATCGGTGCCTTCGCGACGAGCGAGTTTGCATTTTGGACCAATGTAACGAGCCATTCTTTACAATCTCCTGGATTACACGCGGCGCTTCTTCGGCGGACGGCACCCGTTGTGCGGGATTGGCGTCACGTCGGTGATGCTGGCGATCTTGTAGCCACAGCCGTTCAAAGCGCGGACTGCAGATTCACGACCTGGGCCTGGACCTTTGACGTTGACGTCGAGGTTTTTCAGGCCGTATTCCAGCGCAGCTTGACCAGCACGTTCAGCAGCTACTTGAGCAGCAAACGGGGTGGACTTGCGGGAACCGCGGAAACCCGAACCACCGGAGGTAGCCCAGGAAAGAGCGTTACCTTGACGGTCGGTGATGGTCACGATTGTGTTGTTAAAAGACGCGTGGATGTGGGCGATGCCATCAACCACTGTCTTTTTGACTTTTTTACGAGGACGAGCAGCAGGTTTAGCCATGATTAATTTCCTGTCGATTCGCTGGGGCGATTACTTGCGGATCGGCTTACGCGGACCTTTACGGGTACGCGCGTTAGTCTTGGTACGCTGACCGCGCACTGGAAGACCACGACGATGACGCAGACCGCGATAGCAACCGAGGTCCATCAAACGCTTGATTTTCATGTTGATTTCGCGACGCAGGTCACCTTCAGTGGTGAACTTCGCCACTTCGCCACGCAGCTGTTCAATCTGCTCGTCGCTCAGATCTTTGATCTTTGCGGCTGGGTTTACCCCAGTCACTGCACAGATCTTCTGTGCAGTAGTGCGACCAACACCATAGATGTAGGTCAGCGAGATAACAGTATGCTTGTTATCTGGAATGTTAACGCCTGCAATACGGGCCATTCAGTGGGACTCCAATTGACAGCTACCTACGCCCCGGAAGCCAAGAAATAGGGCGCGAGATAATATCGCTGTAATAACAAATAATCAACCCGGTAGCGCACTAGCTACCGGGCTTGAAGCACAATCACACTCAGCCTTGGCGCTGTTTGTGACGCGGTTCCGCGCTGCAAATTACTCGAACAACACCTTCGCGGCGAATAATCTTGCAGTTACGGCACAGCTTTTTCACCGATGCACGAACTTTCATCACCAACTCCTCGAACCTTATGGGTACTCAGCGCAACATGCCGCTGCCGTAACCCTTCAGGTTGGCTTTCTTCATCAGGGATTCGTACTGGTGCGAAACGAGGTGCGATTGTACTTGGGACATGAAGTCCATCACAACCACGACGACGATCAGCAACGAGGTCCCGCCAAGGTAGAACGGAACGTTTGCTGCAACCACCAGGAACTGGGGCAGCAGGCACACGGCCGTCATATATAGAGCACCGAACAGGGTCAAACGAGTCAGAACGCCATCAATGTAGCGCGCAGACTGCTCACCTGGACGGATGCCCGGAATAAAGGCACCGGACTTCTTCAGGTTTTCCGCTACGTCTTTCGGATTGAACATCAACGCCGTATAGAAGAAGCAGAAGAAAATAATCCCTGCACTAAACAGCAGAATATTCAACGGCTGACCAGGAGCGATCGACTGCGAGATGTCCTGCAGCCAGCCCATACCTTCAGACTGACCAAACCAGGTACCCAACGAAGCCGGGAACAGCAAAATGCTGCTCGCGAAAATGGCCGGAATAACACCGGCCATGTTCACCTTCAGCGGCAAGTGGCTAGTCTGCGCAGCGAAGACCTTGCGGCCCTGCTGACGCTTGGCGTAATGAACAGCAATACGACGCTGACCACGCTCAATGAACACCACAAAACCGATAATCGCTACTGCCAGCAAACCGATGGCAACCAGGGCGAAGATGTTGATATCCCCCTGACGCGCAGACTCGAAAGACTGCCCGATCGCTCTCGGAAGACCGGCGACGATACCTGCGAAAATCAACATCGAGATACCGTTGCCAACACCACGCTCAGTAATCTGCTCACCCAGCCACATCATGAACATCGCACCAGCCACAAAAGTGGATACCGCGACGAAATGGAAGCCAAAGTCACCAGTGAACGCAACGCCCTGCCCTGCCAGACCAATGGACATGCCAATTGCCTGAACGAGAGCGAGGACGACGGTGCCGTAGCGGGTGTACTGAGCGATCTTGCGACGCCCAGCTTCACCTTCCTTCTTCAACTGCTCCAGCTGCGGGCTGACGGCGGTCATCAGCTGCATGATGATCGATGCCGAAATGTACGGCATGATCCCCAGTGCAAAGATGCTCATCCGTTCCAGCGCGCCGCCGGAAAACATGTTGAACAAGCTAAGAATGGTCCCCTCATTCTGTCGAAACAGGTCCGCGAGTCGGTCCGGGTTGATACCTGGAACCGGGATGTGTGCGCCTATTCGGTAGACGATAATCGCCAGGAACAGAAAACGCAGACGAGCCCAGAGTTCAGACATACCGCCTTTGCCGAGCGCAGAGAGAGCACCTTGCTTAGCCATTTATTCCTCGAACTTGCCGCCAGCTGCTTCGATAGCCGCACGCGCACCTTTGGTGGCGCCGATTCCCTTTCCGATGGTGACAGCGCGAGTAACTTCGCCGGACAGCATGATTTTCACACGCTGAACGTTGACGTTGATCACGTTGGCATCTTTCAGGGACTGCACGGTGACGATGTCGCCTTCCACTTTAGCCAGTTCGGACAAACGCACTTCTGCGCGATCCATGGCTTTCAGGGAAACGAAACCGAATTTCGGCAGGCGACGATGCAGCGGCTGTTGACCGCCTTCAAAGCCTGGAGCAATGGTGCCACCGGAGCGGGAGGACTGACCTTTGTGGCCACGGCCACCGGTCTTGCCCAAACCACTACCGATACCACGGCCCGGACGATGCTTTTCGCGACGGGAACCCGGCGCTGGACTCAGATCATTGAGTTTCATCGATTAACCCTCGACACGCAGCATGTAGTAAGCCTTGTTGATCATCCCGCGATTCTCGGGAGTATCAAGTACTTCTACAGTGTGACCGATGCGACGCAGACCCAGACCCTTAACGCACAATTTGTGGTTAGGGATGCGGCCGGTCATGCTTTTGATCAGCGTAACTTTTACGGTAGCCATGATCAGAAGATCTCCTTGACGCTTTTGCCACGCTTGGCGGCAATGGATTCAGGAGACTGCATAGCTTTCAAACCTTTGAAAGTGGCGTGAACCACGTTTACCGGGTTAGTCGAGCCGTAGCACTTGGCCAGAACGTTCTGAACGCCAGCAACTTCGAGGACAGCACGCATAGCGCCGCCAGCGATGATACCGGTACCTTCAGAAGCAGGCTGCATGTACACCTTCGAAGCACCGTGACCGGACTTCATTGCGTACTGCAGAGTAGTGCCGTTCAGATCAACTTGGATCATGTTGCGGCGAGCAGCTTCCATTGCCTTCTGGATCGCAGCAGGCACTTCACGCGACTTGCCACGGCCGAAGCCAACACGCCCTTTACCATCACCAACCACGGTCAACGCGGTGAAAGTGAAGATACGGCCGCCTTTAACGGTTTTGGCTACACGGTTAACTTGAACCAGCTTCTCGATGTAGCCTTCGTCGCGCTTTTGGTCGTTATTTGACATAACTTAGAACTCCAGCCCAGCTTCACGAGCAGCATCAGCCAGCGCCTTGACGCGGCCGTGGTACTTGAAGCCAGAGCGGTCGAAAGCCACCTGCGAGACGCCAGCGGCTTTAGCACGCGTAGCGACCAGCTGGCCAACCTTAGTGGCCGCGTCGATGTTGCCAGTGGCGCCATCACGCAGTTCTTTATCCAAAGTCGAGGCAGATGCCAGGACTTTGTTGCCGTCGGCCGAAATGACCTGGGCGTAGATGTGCTGCGACGAGCGGAACACGCAGAGACGCACGACTTCGAGTTCGTGCATTTTCAGGCGTGCTTTGCGAGCGCGACGCAGTCGAGTAACTTTTTTGTCGGTCATTTGCTATGCCCTACTTCTTCTTGGCTTCTTTACGACGGACGACTTCGTCCGCGTAGCGCACACCTTTGCCTTTGTACGGCTCTGGTGGACGGAAGTCGCGGATCTCGGCGGCCACTTGACCTACCAGCTGCTTATCGATACCCCGAATCAGGATGTCGGTTTGGCTAGGAGTCTCAGCGGTGATGCCTTCCGGCAGTTCATAATCCACTGGGTGCGAGAAGCCAAGAGCCAGGTTCAGCACTGTGCCTTTTGCTTGCGCTTTGTAACCAACACCGACCAGCTGGAGCTTGCGCTCGAAGCCTTGGCTTACGCCTTGGACCATGTTGTTTACCAACGCACGAGTGGTACCAGCCATTGCGCGAGTTTGTTGATCGCCATTGCGAGCAGCGAAACGCAGCTCACCAGCTTCTTCAACAATCTCAACGGACGAATGGATGTTCAGTTCGAGAGTGCCCTTGGCACCCTTCACCGAAAGCTGTTGGCCTGCGAATTTTACTTCGACACCGGCTGGCAGCTTAACGGGGTTCTTAGCGACGCGTGACATGCTTATCCCCCCTTAGAACACAGTGCAAAGAACTTCGCCGCCGACACCGGCAGCGCGCGCAGCACGATCCGTCATCACACCTTTGTTGGTGGAGACGATAGACACACCGAGACCGCCACGAACTTTTGGCAGATCATCGACGGACTTGTACTGACGCAGGCCTGGACGGCTAACGCGCTTCACTTCCTCGATGACCGGACGGCCTTCGAAGTACTTCAGCTCGATGGACAGCAGTGGTTTGATTTCGCTGCTGATCTGATAACCCGCAATGTAGCCTTCGTCTTTCAGGACTTTGGCAACAGCTACCTTCAACGTGGAAGATGGCATGCTTACGACGGACTTTTCAGCCATCTGGGCATTACGGATACGAGTTAGCATGTCCGCTAACGGGTCCTGCATACTCATGGGCTAGACGCTCCTAATACAAAAAAATTAGCCTTGCGGCTACATATGTCACCGAGAATCTCCGGGCATAAAACACACGGGCTCAGGCGAGCCGCGTATTTTAGACATACTCCGGAAATGAAACAAGCCCCAATAGGGGCTTGTTCCAGATTCAAGGCCACCGGCGGTCAGTATCTTGCGATTCTGACCGCCGAGACTTCGAAAGTACTTACCAGCTAGCTTTAACCAGACCTGGTACGTCACCACGCATTGCAGCTTCACGCAGTTTGTTACGGCCAAGGCCGAACTTGCGGTAAACGCCGTGTGGACGACCGGTCAGGCGGCAGCGGTTACGCATGCGCGAGGCGCTTGCGTCACGTGGCTGCTTCTGCAGAGCTACTGTAGCTTCCCAACGTGCTTCTGGACTTGCGTTCAGATCAACGATGATAGCTTTCAGTGCTGCACGCTTTTTGGCGTACTTGGCAACCGTGAGCTGACGCTTCAGCTCGCGGTTTTTCATGCTCATCTTGGCCATTTTCCTACTCCAATCAGTTGCGGAACGGGAATTTGAAAGCACGCAACAGGGCGCGACCTTCATCATCGTTCTTGGCAGTGGTGGTCAGGGTAATGTCCAGACCGCGGAGAGCATCGATCTTGTCGTAGTCGATTTCCGGGAAGATGATCTGCTCTTTAACGCCCATGCTGTAGTTACCACGACCATCGAAGGACTTGGCATTCAGGCCGCGGAAGTCGCGAACCCGAGGCAGGGAGATCGACAGCAGACGATCCAGGAACTCGTACATACGCTCACGGCGCAGGGTCACTTTGACGCCGATCGGCCAACCTTCACGGACTTTAAAGCCAGCGATGGATTTCCGAGCGTAGGTCACAACGACTTTCTGGCCGGTGATCTTTTCCAGGTCGGCAACAGCGTGCTCGATGACTTTTTTGTCACCGACCGCTTCGCCCAGACCCATGTTCAGGGTGATTTTTGTAACGCGTGGAACTTCCATCACGTTCGAAAGCTTAAGTTCTTCCTTAAGCTTCGGTGCGATTTCCTTCCAGTAAATCTCTTTTAGTCGTGCCATGGTCTTCTACCTAGCAGTGTTCAAGCATCAACCGCTTTTTGGGTCGACTTGAAGACACGAATTTTCTTGCCGTCTTCTACTTTGAAACCAACGCGATCAGCCTTGTTGGTTTCGCCGTTGAAAATGGCAACGTTGGAAGCGTGCAGTGGCGCTTCTTTCTCGACGATACCGCCTTGTACGCCCGACGCGGGGTTAGGCTTGGTATGACGCTTAACCAGGTTCAGACCACCAACGACCAGACGGTCGTCAGCGAGAACCTTAAGCACCTTACCGCGCTTACCTTTGTCTTTGCCGGCGATCACGATGATCTCGTCGTCACGACGAATCTTTTGCATGTCGGATCTCCTTACAGCACTTCTGGGGCGAGCGAGACGATCTTCATGAACTTCTCAGTACGAAGTTCACGGGTCACTGGCCCAAAGATACGGGTGCCGATCGGCTCTTGCTTGTTGTTCAGAAGAACAGCAGCGTTGCCATCAAAGCGGATAATGGAGCCATCAGCACGGCGTACGCCGTGACGGGTGCGGACTACAACAGCAGTCATCACTTGGCCTTTTTTCACTTTACCGCGAGGAATTGCTTCCTTGACGGTAACTTTGATGATGTCACCGATACCAGCGTAACGACGATGGGAGCCACCCAGCACCTTGATGCACATAACACGGCGAGCGCCGCTGTTATCGGCCACATCGAGCATGGATTGAGTCTGAATCATATAATTTCTCCGACCCCTAGTCCTTAGACTTCCACAGCGCGTTCGAGAACATCAACCAGTGCCCAAGACTTGGTCTTGGCCAGCGGACGAGTTTCACGAATAGTGACTTTGTCGCCGATGTGGCACTGATTGGTTTCGTCGTGCGCGTGCAGCTTAGTCGAACGCTTAACGTATTTACCGTAGATCGGGTGCTTAACGCGACGCTCGATCAGAACGGTGATGGTCTTGTCCATTTTGTCGCTGACAACACGGCCAGTCAGCGTACGGACGGTTTTTTCGGCTTCAGCCATGATTACTTACCTGCCTGCTGTTTGAGCACAGTCTTCACGCGAGCGATGTCACGCTTAACTTGCCGGAGCAGGTGAGACTGCCCCAACTGGCCAGTTGCTTTCTGCATGCGCAGATTGAACTGGTCGCGCAGCAGGCCGAGCAGTTGCTCGTTAAGCTGCGGCGCGTCTTTTTCACGAAGTTCGTTCGCTTTCATCACATCACCGTCCGTTTAACGAAGGCAGTGGCGAGCGGCAGCTTTGCAGCAGCCAAGGCAAAAGCCTCACGCGCCAGCTCTTCAGTAACACCCTCGATTTCATACAGGACTTTGCCTGGCTGAATCTGGGCAACCCAGTACTCCACACTACCCTTACCTTTACCCATCCGAACTTCGAGTGGCTTTTTGGAAATAGGCTTGTCCGGGAATACACGGATCCAGATCTTGCCGCCACGTTTAACGTGACGGGTCAGAGCACGACGCGCTGACTCGATCTGACGAGCGGTGAGACGACCACGAGCTACAGACTTCAGCGCGAACTCGCCGAAGCTGACTTTGCTACCGCGCTGTGCCAGACCACGGTTGTGGCCTGTCATCTGCTTGCGGAACTTCGTACGCTTTGGTTGCAACATTTGGCGTACCCCTTACTTAGCAGCTTTTTTACGAGGCGCTGGTGCTTGTGGTTTCAGTTCTTCTTGGCGACCACCAATTACTTCGCCTTTGAAGATCCAAACCTTTACACCGATCACACCGTAAGTGGTGTGAGCTTCGTAGTTGGCATAGTCGATGTCGGCACGCAGGGTGTGCAGTGGCACACGACCTTCGCGATACCATTCAGTACGTGCGATTTCAGCACCGCCGAGACGACCGCTCACTTGGATTTTGATGCCTTTGGCACCAATGCGCATGGCGTTCTGTACAGCGCGCTTCATAGCGCGACGGAACATTACGCGACGCTCCAGCTGCTGAGCTACGCTCTGCGCAACCAACATACCGTCGAGTTCCGGCTTGCGGATTTCTTCGATATTGATGTGCACAGGCACACCCATTTGTTTGGTCAGGTCCTGACGCAGTTTCTCAACATCTTCACCTTTCTTCCCGATAACAATACCTGGACGAGCGGTGTGGATGGTGATACGTGCAGTCTGAGCCGGACGATGGATATCGATACGGCTTACGGACGCGCTTTTTAGTTTGTCTTGGAGATACTCACGCACCTTCAGATCAGCGAACAAATAGTCCGCATAAGTCCGACCGTCTGCGTACCAGACGGAGGTGTGCTCCTTGACGATTCCCAGGCGAATGCCAATGGGATGTACTTTCTGACCCATCTCTTCGACTCCGTTACTTGTCAGCAACCTTGACAGTGATATGGCAAGACCGCTTGACGATGCGATCAGCACGGCCTTTGGCACGTGGCATGATTCGCTTCAGCGAACGCCCTTCGTTGACGAAAACGGTGCTGACTTTAAGGTCATCAACGTCTGCGCCTTCGTTATGCTCGGCGTTGGCTACGGCCGACTCCAGCACTTTCTTCATGATCTCGGCGGCTTTCTTACTGCTGAAAGCCAACAGGTTGAGCGCTTCGCCCACCTTCTTCCCGCGGATCTGGTCGGCGACCAAGCGGGCTTTCTGGGCGGAGATTCGAGCGCCCGACAACTTAGCGGCTACTTCCATCGTTCCTTACCCCTTAACGCTTGGCTTTCTTGTCTGCCACGTGCCCACGATATGTGCGGGTACCGGCAAACTCGCCCAGTTTGTGGCCGACCATGTCTTCGTTCACGAGAACTGGAACATGTTGACGACCGTTATGCACTGCAATGGTCAAACCGACCATTTGTGGCAGGATCATCGAACGACGCGACCAGGTTTTAACTGGTTTGCGATCGTTCTTTTCCGCCGCCACTTCGATCTTCTTCAGTAGGTGAAGATCAATAAAAGGACCTTTTTTCAGAGAACGTGGCACTGTCGTATCCCTCTATTTACTTGCGACGACGGACGATCATTTTGTCGGTACGCTTATTACCACGAGTCTTCGCGCCCTTAGTCGGGAAGCCCCATGGCGATACCGGATGACGACCACCAGAGGTACGACCTTCACCACCACCATGTGGGTGGTCAACCGGGTTCATGGCAACACCACGAACGGTTGGGCGAACGCCACGCCAGCGTTTGGCACCAGCTTTACCCAGCGAACGCAGGCTGTGCTCGGAGTTCGAGACTTCACCCAGGGTCGCGCGGCATTCAGCCAGCACTTTACGCATCTCACCAGAACGCAGACGCAGGGTCACGTAGACACCTTCACGAGCGATCAGCTGAGCCGAAGCACCAGCGGAACGAGCGATTTGCGCGCCTTTACCTGGCTTCAATTCGATGCCGTGTACGGTGCTACCAACTGGAATGTTACGCAGTTGCAGAGCGTTGCCCGGCTTGATCGGTGCCAGAGCACCTGCGATCAGCTGGTCGCCAGCACTCACGCCTTTAGGGGCGATGATGTAGCGACGCTCGCCATCTGCGTACAGCAGCAGAGCGATGTGAGCAGTACGGTTTGGATCGTATTCAATACGCTCGACAGTGGCAGAGATGCCATCTTTGTCGTTGCGACGGAAATCGACCAGACGATAATGCTGCTTATGGCCACCACCGATGTGACGAGTGGTAATACGACCATTGTTGTTACGACCACCAGTCTTCGATTTTTTCTCGAGCAGCGGTGCGTGAGGAGCGCCTTTATGCAGCTCCTGGTTGACCACCTTGACCACAAAACGGCGGCCAGGGGAAGTCGGTTTGCATTTAACGATTGCCATGATGCACCCCTTCCTTACTCAGCACTGCTGCTGAAATCGAGATCTTGGCCTGGCTGAAGGGAGATAACTGCCTTCTTCCAGTCATTACGCTTGCCCAGACCGCGAGCAGTGCGCTTGCTCTTACCCAGAACATTCAGGGTAGTAACACGCTCTACTTTCACGCTGAACAGGCTTTCGACGGCCTTCTTGATTTCCAGCTTGGTTGCGTCAGTTGCAACCTTGAAAACGAACTGGCCTTTCTTGTCAGCCAGAACCGTAGCCTTCTCGGAAACGTGCGGGCCAAGCAGAACTTTAAATACGCGTTCCTGGTTCATCCCAGCAGCTCCTCGAATTTCTTCACGGCCGACACGGTGATCAACACCTTGTCGTATGCGATCAGACTAACTGGATCGGAACCTTGCACGTCACGTACATCAACGTGTGGCAGGTTACGAGCAGCCAGGTACAGGTTCTGATCAACTACTTCAGACACGATCAAGACGTCAGTCAGGCCCATGCCGGTCAGTTTGTTCAGCAGATCTTTGGTCTTCGGTGCATCAACAGCGAAGTCCTGAACCACAACCAGACGATCAGTACGCACCAGCTCAGCAAGGATGGAACGCATTGCTGCGCGATACATCTTCTTGTTCAGCTTCTGGGTGTGATCCTGAGGACGAGCTGCGAAAGTGGTACCGCCGCCACGCCAGATTGGGCTACGGATAGTACCGGCACGAGCACGGCCAGTACCTTTCTGACGCCATGGGCGCTTACCGCCACCACGAACGTCGGAACGGGTCTTTTGCTGCTTGCTACCTTGACGGCCGCCGGCCATGTAGGCCACGACTGCTTGGTGAACGAGCGTCTCGTTGAATTCGCCGCCAAATGTCAGTTCGGAAACTTCGATCGCTTGAGCGTCATTTACATTTAATTGCATGTCAGCTTCCCCTTAACCGCGAGCCTTGGCTGCTGGACGTACAACCAAGTTGCCGCCAGTAGCGCCAGGAACAGCGCCCTTGACCAACAACAGATTGCGTTCAGCGTCCACGCGCACTACTTCGAGGGACTGCACGGTCACGCGCTCAGCGCCCATATGACCGGACATTTTTTTGCCCTTGAATACACGACCAGGAGTCTGGCACTGGCCGATAGAGCCTGGAACGCGGTGGGACACGGAGTTACCGTGGGTATTATCTTGCCCGCGGAAGTTCCAACGCTTGATCGTACCCTGGAAGCCTTTACCCTTGGACTGACCGGTTACATCAACCAGTTGACCAGCGGCGAAGATTTCAGCGTTGATCAGATCGCCGGCCTGGTACTCGCCTTCTTCAAGGCGGAATTCCATTACGGTACGACCAGCGGCAACGTTCGCTTTAGCGAAGTGGCCAGCCTGAGCAGCTGTAACACGCGAAGCACGACGCTCGCCTACAGTGACTTGCACTGCACGATAGCCATCGGTCTCTTCAGTTTTGAACTGGGTGACGCGATTCGGTTCGATCTCAATGACCGTGACCGGAATGGAGACACCTTCTTCGGTGAAAATACGGGTCATACCGCATTTACGACCGACTACACCAATAGTCATGTTGTAAACCTCATGAGTGTACGGGGCTTTCACCCGCTATGGCCGCCCATTTCAGAGCGTTACACGACTAAGACCGAGTCTTAGCCGAGGCTGATCTGCACTTCCACACCGGCCGCAAGATCAAGCTTCATAAGAGCATCAACGGTTTTATCCGTTGGCTGGACGATGTCCAGAACGCGCTTATGAGTACGGATCTCGTACTGGTCACGCGCGTCTTTGTTGACGTGCGGGGAGACCAGAACGGTGAACCGCTCTTTACGGGTAGGCAGTGGAATTGGACCACGCACTTGAGCACCAGTACGTTTCGCGGTTTCCACGATTTCCTGGGTGGATTGGTCGATCAGGCGATGGTCAAAAGCCTTCAACCTGATACGGATTTGCTGATTTTGCATTGGATTTCAGACTCCGGCTGCTATTCCCAGCGAGCGCAATACGCCCGTTAAAAGGAGGCGCAATTCTATAGACGGGCTACCACAGTGTCAACCCAATAAAAAAGCCCCCGCTAGGCGGGGGCTTTTTCAAGTCATCACTTATTAAGCGATGATTTTGGCTACGACGCCAGCGCCGACGGTACGACCGCCTTCACGAATAGCGAAACGCAGACCATCTTCCATTGCGATGGTTTTGATCAGGGTGACAACCATTTTGATGTTGTCGCCCGGCATTACCATTTCAACGCCTTCCGGCAGTTCGCAGTTACCGGTCACGTCAGTGGTCCGGAAGTAGAACTGTGGACGGTAGCCTTTGAAGAACGGAGTGTGGCGACCGCCTTCTTCTTTGCTCAACACGTACACTTCGGCTTCGAAGGTAGTGTGCGGCTTAACCGAACCTGGCTTGACCAGAACCTGGCCACGCTCAACGTCGTCACGCTTGGTGCCGCGCAGCAGCACGCCGCAGTTCTCGCCAGCACGACCTTCGTCGAGCAGCTTACGGAACATTTCAACACCGGTGCAGGTGGTGACGGTAGTGTCACGCAGACCAACGATTTCCAGTGGATCCTGAACCTTGACGATACCGCGCTCGATACGACCAGTTACAACAGTACCGCGACCGGAGATCGAGAATACGTCTTCGATTGGCATCAGGAACGGCTTGTCGATAACACGGACTGGATCTGGAATGTAGCTGTCCAGAGTCTCAACCAGTTTACGAACGGCAGTGGTGCCCATTTCGTTGTCGTCTTGGCCGTTCAGAGCCATCAGAGCCGAACCGATGATGATCGGAGTGTCGTCACCTGGGAAGTCGTAAGTGCTCAGCAGATCGCGCACTTCCATCTCAACCAGTTCCAGCAGCTCAGCGTCGTCAACCATGTCAGCCTTGTTCAGGAAGACAACGATGTACGGAACGCCAACCTGACGGGACAGCAGGATGTGCTCACGGGTTTGTGGCATCGGACCATCAGCGGCCGAACAAACCAGGATAGCGCCGTCCATCTGAGCAGCACCGGTGATCATGTTCTTCACATAGTCAGCGTGACCTGGGCAGTCAACGTGAGCGTAGTGACGGATCAGCGAGTTGTATTCAACGTGCGCGGTGTTGATGGTAATACCACGAGCCTTTTCTTCTGGAGCGCTGTCGATTTTATCGAAAGCAACAACAGCCGAACCGAAAACTTCGGAGCAGACGCGAGTCAGAGCAGCGGTCAGCGTGGTTTTACCGTGGTCGACGTGACCAATGGTGCCAACGTTGACGTGCGGGAGGGTACGGTCAAATTTTTCTTTAGCCACGACAATTAACTCCTAGCCTAAAGGGGCTGAATCAGCCTTGTTTTTTGGTAACGGTTTCGACGATGTGCGACGGAGCCGTATTGTATTTTTTGAATTCCATAGAGTAGCTTGCGCGACCTTGGGACATGGAGCGTACGTCGGTTGCGTAACCGAACATCTCACCCAACGGAACCTCGGCGCGAATCACTTTGCCGGAAACCGTGTCTTCCATACCCAGGATCATGCCGCGACGACGGTTAAGGTCGCCCATCACGTCACCCATATAGTCTTCAGGCGTAACAACCTCTACCGCCATGATCGGCTCAAGCAACTCACCACCGCCCTTCTGGGCCAGTTGCTTGGTCGCCATGGAAGCAGCCACCTTAAACGCCATCTCGTTGGAGTCGACGTCGTGGTAGGAACCATCAAACACGGTAGCCTTCAGGCCGATCAGCGGATAGCCGGCAACAACGCCGTTCTTCATCTGCTCTTCGATACCCTTCTGGATAGCCGGGATGTATTCCTTAGGAACCACACCACCCACAACTTCGTTCAGGAATTGCAGACCTTCCTGACCTTCGTCAGCAGGAGCAAAACGAATCCAGCAGTGACCGAACTGGCCACGACCGCCGGATTGGCGAACGAACTTGCCTTCAATTTCGCAGCTCTTCGTGATGCGCTCACGGTACGAAACTTGAGGCTTACCGATGTTGGCTTCGACGTTGAACTCACGGCGCATCCGGTCAACCAGGATGTCCAGGTGCAACTCGCCCATGCCGGAGATGATCGTTTGACCAGTCTCTTCATCAGTCTTGACGCGGAAAGACGGGTCTTCCTGAGCAAGTTTGCCCAGAGCGATACCCATTTTTTCCTGGTCGTCCTTGGTCTTAGGCTCTACGGCAACCGAAATAACCGGCTCCGGGAAGTCCATGCGAACCAGGATAATTGGCTTGTCAGCGTTGCACAAAGTTTCACCAGTGGTGACGTCCTTCATGCCGATCAAGGCCGCGATGTCACCAGCGCGCACTTCCTTGATTTCTTCACGGGCGTTTGCGTGCATTTGCACCATACGACCCACGCGCTCTTTCTTGCCTTTTACCGAGTTGATCACGCCGTCACCGGAGGCCAACACGCCCGAGTAAACTCGAACAAAGGTCAAGGTACCCACGAATGGGTCGGTAGCGATCTTGAACGCCAGAGCCGAGAACGGCTCGCTGTCGTCTGCGTGACGCTCCATTTCCTGAGTCTCGTCATCCGGGTCAGTACCCTTGATGGCAGGAATGTCGCTTGGAGCAGGCAGGTAGTCGATAACGGCGTCGAGAACCAGGGGAACACCCTTGTTCTTGAAGGAAGAACCGCAAACAGCCAGAACGATCTCACCAGCGATAGTACGCTGACGCAGAGCGGCCTTGATTTCCTCGTTGGTGAGTTCTTCACCTTCGAGGTACTTGTTCATCAGCTCTTCACTGGCTTCGGCCGCAGCCTCAACCATGTTGCCGCGCCACTCGTCAGCCAATTCCTGCAGTTCAGCAGGGATAGGCTTGCGAACTGGAACCATACCTTTGTCAGCGTCATTCCAGTAAACAGCTTCCATGGCCATCAGATCGATCTGACCCTGGAAGTTGTCTTCGGAACCGATAGCCAACTGGATTGGAACCGGAGTGTGACCCAGACGCTGCTTGATCTGACCGATCACGCGCAGGAAGTTTGCACCAGCACGGTCCATCTTGTTTACGTAAACAAGACGTGGAACGCCGTATTTGTTGGCTTGACGCCATACGGTTTCCGACTGAGGCTCAACACCCGAGGTGCCGCAGAACACAACGACCGCGCCATCGAGTACACGCAGGGAACGCTCAACTTCAATAGTGAAGTCAACGTGGCCCGGAGTATCAATAACGTTGAAGCGGTATTGGTCTTTGTGCTGCTTCTCGGAACCCTGCCAGAAGGCGGTAATAGCAGCAGAAGTAATGGTAATACCACGCTCCTGCTCCTGCACCATCCAGTCTGTGGTCGCGGCGCCGTCATGCACCTCGCCCATCTTGTGACTTTTGCCAGTGTAAAAAAGGACGCGCTCGGTGGTGGTGGTTTTACCAGCATCCACGTGAGCAACGATACCAATGTTACGGTAGCGATTAATCGGTGTAGTACGAGCCATAAAGCCCTCGCAAAATTAGTGACGCTAAAATTAGAAGCGGTAGTGCGAGAAAGCCTTGTTGGCTTCAGCCATACGGTGCACGTCTTCACGCTTCTTAACTGCAGCACCTTTACCTTCGGCAGCGTCCAACAGTTCGCCAGCCAAACGCAGAGCCATAGACTTCTCGCCGCGCTTGCGGGCGAAGTCTACCAACCAGCGCATTGCCAGGGCGTTACGACGGGACGGACGAACTTCAACCGGAACCTGGTAAGTAGCACCGCCTACACGGCGCGACTTTACTTCGACCAGCGGAGCGATGGCGTCGAGAGCTTTCTCGAAGATTTCCAGGGGGTCGCTGTTCTTGCGTTCTTTAACCTTCTCCAGCGCGCCATAAACGATACGCTCGGCAACGGCTTTCTTGCCGCTTTCCATCACGTGGTTCATGAACTTGGCCAGGATCTGGCTGCCGTATTTTGGATCGTCAAGCACTTCGCGCTTGGCTGCTACGCGTCTTCTTGGCATGGATAAGCCCTCAAACGGTCTTCAGGTTCGCTCGGAATCGGTGCCCTTTCGGGACGCCTCCGACCTTACTCTTATCGACTCAGAAAAATAGAAAATCAGTTTTACAAAAAGCCGCTACTACTTAGGCTTCTTGGTACCGTACTTCGAACGACCCTGGTTACGACCTTTAACGCCGGAAGTATCCAAAGAACCGCGTACGGTGTGATAACGAACACCTGGCAAGTCTTTTACACGACCGCCGCGGATCAGTACCACGCTGTGCTCTTGCAGGTTGTGGCCTTCACCGCCGATGTACGAGGAAACCTCGAAACCGTTGGTCAGGCGCACACGGCATACTTTACGCAGTGCCGAGTTAGGTTTTTTCGGCGTGGTGGTATACACACGGGTGCATACGCCACGACGTTGCGGGCAGTTCTGCAGCGCAGGCACGTCGGATTTCTCGACGATACGCTTACGCGGCTGACGTACCAGCTGGTTGATAGTTGCCATCTACTAGCTCCACTGTTGTCTTGCGACGCTATTGTCTTGCAAGAAAAGCAAAATGGCAGGAACGAATTCCCGCCAAATTTAGGGGTACAAGAGTCTAAAGAGGATCTTGTCCCCAGTCAAGGCAAGGCCCCGACCTCCCCGCTCATCCAATCTCGACAAATTGTCTCGATTCGATGAACGGAGCGGCCGGGGCCTCACGCTTAGTTACCGCAGAACTCAGTTACCGCTCGAGTTCAGCGCTTCGGTCAGTGCAGCTTCCACTTCACTGGCGCTTACGCGCAACGGTTTGTCAGCATCACGGCGACGCTTGCGCTCGCTGTGATAAGCCAGACCGGTACCAGCCGGGATCAGACGACCCACGACCACGTTTTCTTTCAGGCCGCGCAGGTAATCGCGCTTGCCGGTTACCGCCGCTTCGGTCAGTACGCGAGTGGTTTCCTGGAAGGAAGCCGCCGAGATGAACGATTCGGTGGACAACGACGCCTTGGTGATACCCAACAGCACGCGAGTGAACTTGGAAACGAATTTCTCGTCGCCAGCCAGACGCTCGTTCTCTACCAGAACGTGAGTCAATTCCATCTGGTCGCCCTTGATGAAACTGGAATCGCCAGATTCGGCGATTTCAACTTTACGCAGCATCTGACGCAGGATGGTCTCGATGTGCTTGTCGTTGATCTTCACGCCTTGCAGACGGTAAACGTCCTGGATCTCGTTCACGATGTACTTGGCCAGCGCACTCACACCCAGCAGACGCAGGATGTCGTGTGGATCGCTTGGGCCGTCGGAGATAACTTCGCCGCGGTTTACCTGTTCGCCTTCGAAGACGTTCAGGTGACGCCACTTCGGAATCAGCTCTTCGTACGGATCGCTACCGTCGTTCGGGGTAATGACCAGACGGCGCTTGCCCTTGGTCTCTTTACCGAACGCGATGGTACCGCTGACTTCAGCCAGAATCGACGCTTCCTTCGGACGACGAGCTTCGAACAAGTCGGCAACACGCGGCAGACCACCGGTGATGTCACGGGTTTTCGAAGTCTCTTGCGGAATACGCGCGATAACATCACCGATCGCGATTTTCGCACCGTCCGCCACACCGACAAGGGCGTTGGCAGGCAGGAAGTACTGAGCAATTACGTCGGTACCCGGCAGCAAGAGATCCTTGCCGTTGTCATCAACCATCTTCACAGCAGGACGGATATCTTTACCGGCAGCTGGACGGTCTTTGGCGTCGAGTACTTCAATGTTGGTCATACCGGTCAATTCGTCAGTCTGACGCTTGATCGTGATGCCTTCTTCCATGCCCACGTAGGTCACGGTACCTTTCATTTCGGTAACGATTGGGTGAGTGTGCGGATCCCACTTGGCCACGATTGCGCCAGCGTCGACCTTGTCACCTTCTTTAACCGAAATCACGGCACCGTACGGCAGCTTGTAACGCTCGCGCTCACGACCGAAGTCATCAGCGATCGCCAGCTCACCGGAACGGGACACAGCAACCAGGCAACCATCCACTCGCTCAACGTGCTTCAGGTTGTGCAGACGGACGGTACCGCCATTCTTCACCTGAACGCTGTCGGCTGCGGAGGTCCGGCTTGCCGCACCACCGATGTGGAACGTACGCATGGTCAGCTGGGTACCCGGCTCACCGATGGACTGGGCAGCGATAACGCCGACCGCTTCACCGATGTTCACCTGGTGACCACGAGCCAAGTCACGGCCGTAGCACTTGGCGCAAATGCCATAGCGGGTTTCGCAGCTGATCGGCGAACGCACGATCACTTCGTCGATGCTGTTCAGCTCGATGAACTCGACCCACTTCTCGTCTACCAGCGTGCCGGCAGGAACGATGATTTCTTCGGTACCTGGCTTGAACACGTCACGGGCAATAACTCGACCCAATACGCGCTCGCCCAATGGCTCAACAACGTCACCGCCTTCAATGTGCGGAGTCATTACCAGGCCATGTTCGGTGCCGCAATCGATCTCGGTCACAACCAGATCCTGCGCCACGTCTACCAGACGACGAGTCAGGTAACCGGAGTTCGCAGTTTTCAACGCGGTATCCGCCAAACCTTTACGAGCACCGTGAGTGGAGATGAAGTACTGAAGTACGCTCAAACCTTCACGGAAGTTCGCAGTAATCGGCGTTTCGATGATGGAACCGTCCGGCTTGGCCATCAGGCCACGCATACCGGCGAGCTGACGGATCTGCGCAGCAGAACCCCGTGCGCCCGAGTCGGCCATCATGTACATCGAGTTGAAGGACTCCTGGTCGACTTCGACGCCATGACGGTCGATGACTTTCTCTTTCGAGAGGTTGGCCATCATCGCCTTGGAAACTTCGTCGTTCGCCTTGGACCAAAGGTCGATCACTTTGTTGTACTTCTCGCCCTGGGTTACCAGGCCGGAGGCGTACTGACTTTCGATCTCTTTCACTTCGTCGGTAGCAGCACCGATGATGCGGGCTTTTTCATCCGGGATAACGAAGTCGTTAACACCGATGGAAACGCCGGAAATGGTCGAATAGGCAAAACCGGTGTACATCAACTGGTCAGCGAAGATCACGGTCTCTTTCAAACCAACCACGCGGTAGCACTGGTTGATCAGCTTGGAGATCGCCTTTTTCTTCATCGGCTGGTTGACGACGTCGTACGACAGGCCAGGTGGAACAACCTGGAACAACAGCGCACGGCCGACAGTGGTGTCGACGATACGGGTGTTCTTGACGCTGCCACCATCACGATCGTTGACGGTTTCGTTGATCCGCACTTTGACTTTAGCGTGCAGTGCGGCTTCGCCGGCACGGAACACACGGTCAACTTCTTGCAGATCCGCAAACACACGACCTTCGCCCTTGGCGTTGATCGCTTCACGAGTCATGTAGTACAGACCCAATACAACGTCCTGCGACGGAACGATGATTGGCTCACCGTTGGCTGGCGACAGAATGTTGTTGGTCGACATCATCAACGCACGCGCTTCCAACTGGGCTTCCAGTGTCAGCGGTACGTGCACGGCCATTTGGTCGCCGTCGAAGTCGGCGTTGTACGCAGCACAGACCAGAGGGTGCAGCTGGATAGCCTTACCTTCGATCAGTACCGGTTCAAACGCCTGGATACCCAGACGGTGAAGGGTCGGTGCACGGTTGAGGAGAACCGGGTGTTCGCGAATAACTTCAGCGAGAACGTCCCAAACTTCCGGCAGCTCGCGCTCGACCATCTTCTTGGCAGCTTTGATGGTGGTCGCGAGACCACGCATTTCCAGCTTGCCGAAAATGAACGGCTTGAACAGCTCGAGAGCCATCTTCTTCGGCAGACCGCACTGGTGCAGACGCAGGGTCGGGCCTACGGTAATTACCGAACGACCCGAGTAGTCAACACGCTTACCGAGCAAGTTCTGACGGAAACGACCTTGCTTACCCTTGATCATGTCAGCCAGGGATTTCAGAGGACGCTTGTTCGAACCAGTGATAGCGCGGCCACGACGACCGTTGTCGAGCAGTGCATCGACGGCTTCTTGCAACATACGCTTTTCGTTGCGCACGATGATGTCCGGAGCGGACAGATCGAGCAGACGCTTCAAGCGGTTGTTACGGTTGATCACTCGACGATACAGATCGTTGAGGTCGGAAGTCGCGAAGCGACCGCCATCCAGCGGGACCAGTGGACGCAGATCTGGCGGCAGAACCGGCAGAACGGTCAGCACCATCCACTCTGGCAGGTTGCCGGAACCCTGGAAGGCTTCCATCAACTTCAGACGCTTGGACAGCTTCTTGATTTTGGTTTCGGAGTTGGTTTGCGGAATTTCTTCACGCAGGCGGCCAATCTCGTGTTCCAGGTCGATAGCGTGCAGCAGTTCGCGGACAGCTTCGGCACCCATGCGGGCATCGAAATCGTCGCCGAACTCTTCCAGCGCTTCGAAGTACTGCTCGTCGTTGAGCAGCTGACCTTTTTCAAGGGTGGTCATGCCCGGGTCGATAACGACATAGCTCTCGAAGTAGAGAACGCGTTCGATATCACGCAGGGTCATGTCCATCAGCAAGCCGATACGCGACGGCAGCGATTTCAGGAACCAGATGTGGGCAACTGGCGAAGCCAGTTCGATGTGCGCCATGCGCTCACGACGAACTTTGGCCAGCGCGACTTCAACGCCGCACTTCTCGCAGATCACACCACGGTGCTTCAAGCGCTTGTACTTACCGCACAGGCACTCGTAATCCTTTACCGGGCCAAAGATCTTGGCGCAGAACAGGCCGTCACGTTCAGGTTTGAACGTACGGTAGTTAATGGTTTCCGGCTTTTTAACTTCACCGAACGACCACGAACGGATCATCTCAGGCGATGCCAATCCAATACGGATGGCGTCGAACTCTTCGACTTGACCCTGGTTTTTCAGCAAATTCAGTAGGTCTTTCAAGGCCTTTCCTCCTGGCGGAGCAGAGAGCGGGCAATCCTGCCCCGCTCTCGATTCGCGTCACGTGTTATTCGGTTTCCAGATCGATATCGATGCCGAGGGAACGAATTTCCTTGATCAACACGTTGAAAGACTCGGGCATGCCCGGCTCCATACGGTGATCGCCGTCCACGATGTTTTTGTACATCTTGGTCCGGCCGTTCACATCGTCCGACTTCACTGTGAGCATTTCTTGCAGAGTGTAAGCAGCACCGTATGCTTCCAGTGCCCAGACCTCCATCTCCCCGAAACGCTGACCACCGAACTGCGCCTTACCACCCAGCGGCTGCTGGGTAACCAGGCTGTACGAACCGGTAGAACGAGCGTGCATCTTGTCGTCTACCAAGTGGTTCAGCTTCAGCATGTACATGTAGCCAACAGTAACCGGGCGCTCGAACTTGTTGCCGGTACGGCCGTCGGTCAGCTGCATCTGGCCGCTTTCTGGCAGGTCTGCCAGTTTCAGCATGGCCTTGATTTCGCTTTCCTTGGCGCCGTCGAACACTGGAGTGGCCATTGGAACGCCGCCACGCAGGTTCTTCGCCAGATCCAGGATTTCCTGGTCGGAGAAGCTATCCAGATCTTCGTTACGACCGCCGATCTGGTTGTAGATCTCGTCCAGGAATTTACGAAGCTCGGCGACTTTGCGCTGCTCTTCGATCATCCGGTTGATCTTCTCGCCCAAACCTTTAGCCGCGAGGCCCAGGTGGGTTTCAAGGATCTGACCAACGTTCATGCGCGAAGGTACGCCCAACGGGTTGAGGACGACGTCGACCGGTGTGCCATTGGCATCGTGCGGCATGTCTTCAACCGGCATGATCACGGAGACCACACCTTTGTTACCGTGACGACCGGCCATCTTGTCGCCCGGCTGGATGCGGCGACGGATTGCCAGGTAAACCTTGACGATTTTCAGCACGCCTGGAGCCAGGTCATCGCCCTGCTGCAGTTTGCGCTTCTTGTCTTCGAACTTGTCGTCCAGCAGACGGCGGCGATCAACGATGTAGGCCTGAGCCTTCTCGAGTTGCTCGTTCAGAGCATCTTCAGCCATGCGCAGTTTGAACCACTGACCATGCTCAAGACCGTCGAGAACTTCGTCGGTGATTTCCTGACCTTTCTTCAGACCGGCGCCACCTTCGGCTTTGTGGCCGACCAGAGCGGAACGCAGACGTTCGAAAGTAGCACCCTCAACGATACGGAACTCTTCGTTCAGATCTTTGCGGATCTCGTCGAGTTGAGTCTTCTCGATCGACAGTGCACGAGCATCACGCTCAACGCCGTCGCGGGTGAAGACTTGTACGTCGATGACGGTACCCTTGGTGCCGGTAGGCACACGCAGGGAAGTGTCTTTAACGTCGCTGGCTTTTTCACCGAAGATGGCACGCAGCAGTTTTTCTTCCGGAGTCAGTTGGGTCTCGCCTTTCGGAGTGACCTTACCAACGAGGATGTCGCCTGCGCCAACTTCAGCACCTACGTAAACGATACCGGCTTCGTCCAGCTTGTTCAGTGCAGCTTCACCCACGTTCGGGATGTCTGCAGTGATTTCCTCTGGCCCAAGCTTGGTGTCACGTGCCACACAGGTCAGTTCCTGAATGTGGATCGTGGTGAAGCGATCTTCCTGAACCACACGCTCGGACAGGCAGATGGAGTCTTCGAAGTTGAAGCCGTTCCATGCCATGAACGCGATGCGCATGTTTTGACCCAGAGCCAGTTCACCCATGTCGGTGGACGGACCGTCGGCCATGATGTCGCTGCGCTGAACCCGATCACCTTTACGCACCAGCGGACGCTGGTTGATGCAGGTGTTCTGGTTGGAACGGGTGTACTTGGTCAGGTTGTAGATGTCGACACCAGCTTCGCCGGTTTCAACTTCGTCATCAGCAACACGAACCACGATACGGCTGGCGTCTACGGAATCGATAACACCGCCACGACGAGCCACGACGCAAACGCCGGAGTCACGGGCTACGTTACGTTCCATGCCAGTACCGACCAGCGGCTTGTCAGCGCGCAGGGTTGGTACAGCTTGACGCTGCATGTTCGAACCCATCAACGCACGGTTGGCGTCGTCGTGCTCGAGGAACGGAATCAGCGACGCTGCAACCGAAACTACCTGCTTCGGCGATACGTCCATCAAGGTGACGTCTTCCGGCGCCTTGACGGTGAACTCGTTCAAGTGACGAACAGCTACCAACTCGTCGATCAGGACTTTCTTGTCGTTCATCGTGGCCGAAGCCTGAGCGATCACATGATCAGCTTCTTCGATGGCGGACAGGAACACGATCTCGTCGGTGACCAGAGCGTCTTTCACCACACGGTACGGGCTCTCGAGGAAGCCGTACTGGTTGGTGCGCGCATAGGCGGCCAAGGAGTTGATCAGACCGATGTTCGGACCTTCCGGCGTTTCAATCGGGCATACACGACCGTAGTGAGTCGGGTGTACGTCACGAACTTCAAAGCCGGCACGCTCACGAGTCAAACCGCCAGGGCCGAGTGCAGAAACACGACGCTTGTGGGTGATCTCGGACAGCGGGTTGTTCTGGTCCATGAACTGGGAAAGCTGGCTGGAACCGAAGAACTCTTTCACCGCCGCAGCCACTGGCTTGGCGTTGATCAAGTCTTGCGGCATCAGGCCTTCGCTTTCAGCCATCGACAGACGCTCTTTGACCGCACGCTCAACACGTACCAGGCCAACGCGGAACTGGTTCTCGGCCATTTCGCCTACGCAGCGAACACGACGGTTACCCAGGTGGTCGATGTCATCGACGATGCCTTTACCGTTACGGATGTCGACCAGAGTCTTCAGTACCGCGACGATGTCTTCTTTGCACAACACGCCCGAACCTTCGATCTCGGTACGACCGATACGACGGTTGAACTTCATCCGGCCGACCGCAGACAGGTCATAGCGCTCAGGGCTGAAGAACAGGTTGTTGAACAGAGTTTCGGCAGCGTCTTTGGTTGGCGGCTCGCCTGGACGCATCATGCGATAGATCTCGACCAGCGCTTCCAATTGGTTGCTGGTGGAGTCGATCTTCAGGGTGTCGGAGACGAACGGACCGCAGTCGATATCGTTGGTGTACAGAGTTTCGATGCGAACAACTTGGGCCTTGGCGATTTTTGCCAGGATCTCGGTGTTCAGCTCGGTGTTGCACTCTGCCAGGATTTCGCCGGTTGCCGGATGCACGATGACCTTGGCGGTAGTGCGACCCAGGACGTAGTCCAAAGGCACTTGCAGCTCTTTGATCCCGGCTTTTTCCAGCTGGTTGATATGGCGAGCAGTGATACGACGACCTTGCTCGACAATAACCTTGCCTTTGTCATCCAGGATATCCAGGACAGCAATTTCACCACGCAGGCGCTGAGGCACCAGTTCCAGGCTGAGGTTTTCACCTTGCACATGGAAGACGTTGGTGGTGTAGAACGCGTCGAGCACTTCTTCAGTGGTATAGCCGAGCGCGCGCAGCAGTACCGATGCAGGCAGCTTGCGACGACGGTCGATACGCACGAACACGCAGTCTTTCGGGTCGAACTCGAAGTCCAGCCACGAACCGCGGTAAGGAATGATGCGCGCGGAGTACAGCAGTTTGCCGGAGCTGTGCGTCTTACCACGGTCGTGGTCGAAGAACACGCCCGGGGAACGGTGCAGCTGGGAAACGATTACACGCTCGGTACCGTTGATTACGAAGGTACCGTTCTCAGTCATCAGGGGGATTTCACCCATGTAGACTTCTTGCTCTTTGATGTCCTTGATCGCTTTGTTCGACGATTCTTTGTCGAAAATGATCAGGCGCACTTTTACCCGCAAAGGTACGGCGTAAGTTACACCGCGCAATACGCATTCTTTGACATCAAATGCCGGTTCGCCCAGGCGATAACCGACGTACTCCAGCGCAGCATTGCCGGAGTAGCTGATGATCGGGAAAACGGATTTGAAGGCCGCATGCAGGCCCACGTCGCGGAACTGATCTTTAGTCGCTCCCGCTTGCAAGAATTCACGATACGAATCCAGCTGGATGGCCAGGAGGTACGGCACATCCATGACGTCCGGCAACTTGCTAAAGTCCTTGCGGATACGTTTTTTCTCAGTATATGAGTAAGCCATCAGCGTTCCCCAGCTTGGTCACCTGCTTGTTTGGCCCCTCCCGACGGGAGCAGCCAGAAAATCGTGCAAACCCCATGGTTTGCGCCACCGCATCGGGTGGTTACAGCTCGTTATCAGCACCGACCCAGTCGGCTGCCAATAACGGAAAAAGGCCGGTGGCAAGAGCCACCAGCCATCAGCCTTTCGCTTTACAGCTCGGGCTGGAGGAGCAAAGTCGATGCTTACTTCAGCTCGACTTTAGCGCCTGCTTCTTCCAGAGTGGCTTTGGCTTTGTCAGCTGCATCTTTCGAAACAGCTTCCAGAACCATGCCAGGAGCGCCGTCAACTACAGCTTTGGCTTCTTTCAGGCCCAGACCGGTCAGCTCACGTACAGCCTTGATCACGTTAACTTTCTTCTCGCCAGCTTCCAGCAGCATGACGTTGAATTCAGTTTGTTCTTCAACAACGGCAGCAACAGCAGCTGGACCAGCAGAAGCAGCAGCGGCGGAAACGCCGAACTTCTCTTCCATGGCCTTGATCAGCTCAACGATTTCCAGAACGGATTTTTCGCCGATTGCTTCGATGATTTGGTCGTTAGTCAGAGACATGACTATAAATTCCTGTATTGGGGTGACAGCCTACGCGGCCATCGAAATAAACAATAAACGCTGAAAGGAGTCGCTCAGCCTTAGGCTGCTGCAGCTTCTTTCTGGTCGCGAAGGGCCGCCAGAGTACGAGCCAATTTGCTGGTTGCGCCTTGAATCACGCTCATCAGCTGAGAAATTGCTTCGTCACGGGTCGGCAGACTTGCCAGTACGTCGATCTGATTAGCTGCGAGGAACTTGCCCTCGAACGCAGCTGCCTTGATCTCGAACTTATCCTGACCTTTTGCGAACTCTTTGAAGATACGAGCAGCAGCGCCCGGATGTTCTTTGGAGAATGCAATCAAGGTCGGGCCGGTGAACACGTCGTTGAGCACGTCATATTGAGTGCCAGCAACGGCGCGCTTGAGCAGGGTGTTACGTACAACACGTACGTAAACGCCAGCTTCACGAGCCTCTTTACGGAGTCCGGTCATAGCGCCTACAGTCACACCGCGGGCATCAGCCACAACAGCGGAAAGGGCGACATTGGCAGCCTCGTTGACTTCAGCGACGATGGCCTTCTTGTCTTCGAGTTTAATTGCCACGGGTTTAACTCCTGCTTGTTACCGTTTCATCCAACCGGAGCCGGATGTCGTTTTGGTGTCTGATTCGGTAAGGAACCGGGAGCACCATCTGCGTAGGCTTGAGGTTTAAGACTTGCGTCGCCTACGGTCTTGGATAGCCCCCGCCAGGCAGGGACCCCAATCTTTCAATTGGCGCAATCGCTTGCGCCAACCTTTGTCTTACGCGTCGAGCGAACCCTGGTCGATGACCAGACCTGGGCCCATGGTGGTGCTCAGGGTAACGCGCTTGACGTAAATACCTTTCGAGGAAGCTGGCTTGATACGCTTAAGATCAGCGATCAGGGCTTCAACGTTTTCCTTCAGCTTGACGGCATCAAAGCCGACTTTGCCAACGGAGGTGTGAATGATGCCGTTTTTGTCGGTGCGATAACGAACCTGACCAGCCTTGGCGTTTTTAACCGCGGTAGCTACGTCTGGAGTTACGGTGCCGACTTTAGGGTTAGGCATCAGACCACGTGGACCGAGGATCTGACCCAACTGACCTACAACGCGCATTGCATCCGGGGATGCGATAACTACGTCATAATTCAGGTCGCCGCCTTTCATTTCGGCAGCCAGATCGTCCATACCTACACGGTCAGCGCCGGCAGCCAGAGCGGCCTCAGCAGCTGGACCCTGGGTGAACACGGCAACGCGAACAGTCTTGCCAGTGCCGTGTGGCAGCACAGTAGCGCTACGAACGACCTGGTCGGATTTACGCGGGTCAACACCCAGGTTTACAGCAACGTCGAACGACTCGCTGAACTTGACAGTCGACAGTTCAGCCAGCAGAGCAGCAGCGTCTACAAAGTTGTAAGACTTGCCTGCTTCGATTTTGCCGGCGATAGCCTTTTGACGCTTGGTCAACTTAGCCATTACACACCCTCCACGTTAAGGCCCATGCTACGAGCAGAACCGGCGATAGTACGCACGGCTGCGTCCATATCAGCTGCAGTCAGATCCGCGTTTTTGGTTTTCGCGATTTCTTCCAGCTGAGCACGGGTCACGGTGCCAACCTTAACGGTGTTCGGACGAGCGGAACCGCTAGTCAGACCAGCAGCCTTCTTCAGCAGAACCGAAGCAGGGGTGGATTTGGTTTCGAAAGTGAAGCTACGGTCGCTGTAGACAGTGATGATCACTGGAGTCGGCAGACCTGGCTCAATACCCTGAGTACGGGCGTTGAAAGCCTTGCAGAATTCCATGATGTTCACGCCGTGCTGACCCAGAGCAGGACCAACAGGTGGGCTTGGGTTAGCCTGAGCGGCCTTCACTTGCAGCTTGATGTAAGCGGTAATCTTCTTGGCCATGAGGCACTCCAATTACGGGTTCGAACGCCTCGAAAGGCTCCCCGGTTACTTGCGCGTTTATCCCAGTGACGACAAAACCCCACAGCCTAGGGCTGCGGGGTTGGGATGCTTGCTCAGCTAGACCTTTTCGACCTGGCTGAACTCTAGCTCTACCGGAGTAGAGCGACCGAAAATGAGCACAGCCACTTGGATCCGGCTCTTTTCGTAGTTAACCTCTTCGACCGTACCGGTGAAATCGGCAAACGGTCCGTCGTTGACACGTACCGACTCGCCCGGCTCGAACAACGTCTTCGGCTTAGGCTTGTCGCTACCATCAGCAACGCGACGCAGAATTGCTTCTGCCTCTTTATCTGTGATTGGTGCAGGCTTATCGGCCGTACCGCCAATGAAACCCATCACCCGAGGCGTATCCTTGACCAAGTGCCAAGTCCCCTCATTCATGTCCATCTGAACCAGCACATAACCTGGGAAGAACTTGCGCTCGCTTTTGCGTTTCTGGCCATTACGCATTTCAACCACTTCTTCAGTGGGAACCAGAATTTCGCCAAAGCCATCTTCCATGCCAGCCAGCTTTACGCGCTCTACCAACGAGCGCATGACATGCTTCTCGTAACCGGAGTAAGCATGCACAACGTACCAACGCTTAGCCACGGGACACCCTTAGCCGACAATCAAGGAAACAAGCCAACCGAGCAGGGAATCAAGCCCCCACAACAGCAACGCCATAACCAGAACAACAGCCACAACAATCAGAGTGGTCTGCGTGGTTTCTTGGCGAGTTGGCCACACGACTTTACGAATCTCGGTGCGAGCTTCCTTAACCAGTACAAAGAAAGACTTGCCCTTGACCGTCTGCAGGCCTACAAAGGCAGCTACAGCAGCAATGGCAAGCAAAGCAAGTACGCGGTACAGGATCGGCGAAGCAGAGTAATACTGATTGCCAACAACGCCAACAACCACCAAAGCGACTACTACTAGCCACTTGAGCAGATCGAAGCGAGAGCCTTGAGCTTCAGCTTTAGGAGTCATCTATGAAGATCCTGTGAAAAGAAAGCCAGATACACCAAGTGAATCTGGCAGGTCAGGAGGGAATCGAACCCCCAACCTACGGTTTTGGAGACCGTCGCTCTGCCAATTGAGCTACTGACCTAAAACAAAATCAGGCCGACCATTATGCCGGCCCGAAAAAGACATTACAACAATTTACTCGATAACCTTTGCTACGACACCAGCGCCGACGGTACGACCGCCCTCACGGATAGCGAAACGCAGACCATCTTCCATTGCGATGGTTTTGATCAGAGTGACGGTCATTTGAACGTTGTCACCCGGCATCACCATCTCAACACCTTCTGGCAGCTCGCAGTTACCAGTCACATCAGTAGTACGGAAGTAAAACTGCGGACGGTAGCCCTTGAAGAATGGCGTATGACGGCCACCCTCTTCCTTGCTCAGAACGTAAACCTCAGCAGTGAACTTGGTATGCGGCTTGACGGTGCCCGGCTTGACCAAAACCTGGCCGCGCTCCACATCATCACGCTTGGTACCACGCAGCAAAACGCCGCAGTTCTCGCCAGCACGACCTTCGTCGAGCAGCTTGCGAAACATCTCAACACCGGTACAAGTAGTTTTGACAGTGTCACGAAGACCAACAATCTCAACTTCTTCCTGAATGCGGACAATGCCACGCTCAACACGACCAGTCACAACAGTACCGCGACCGGAGATCGAGAACACGTCCTCGATCGGCATCAGGAACGGCTTATCAATAGCACGCTCAGGCTGCGGAATGTAGCTATCCAGAGTCTCAACCAACTTCTTGACGGCAGTAGTGCCCATCTCATTGTCGTCTTGACCGTTCAGCGCCATCAGCGCGGAACCAATGATGATCGGAGTGTCATCACCTGGGAAGTCGTAAGTGCTCAGCAGATCGCGCACTTCCATCTCAACCAACTCCAGCAACTCAGCATCGTCCACCATGTCAGCCTTGTTCAGGAAGACAACGATGTACGGAACACCAACTTGACGGGACAGCAGGATGTGCTCACGAGTTTGCGGCATCGGGCCATCAGCGGCCGAGCAAACCAGGATCGCACCATCCATCTGGGCAGCACCGGTGATCATGTTTTTCACATAGTCAGCGTGACCAGGGCAGTCAACGTGTGCGTAGTGACGCACAGCCGAATCGTACTCAACGTGAGCGGTGTTGATGGTAATACCGCGAGCTTTTTCTTCAGGGGCGCTATCGATCTTGTCGAAGTCAACCTTTGCCGAACCGAAAACTTCGGAACAGACACGGGTCAAGGCTGCAGTCAAAGTGGTTTTGCCGTGGTCGACGTGACCAATGGTACCAACGTTAACGTGCGGCTTATTACGTTCGAACTTTTCCTTAGCCATCGAAATCACCCCTAGGAGAAGAATTAAGCAAGTCAAACAAGCCATTAAAACAAAGGCAGATATTTTCATATCTGCCTTGTTATATGGAGCTCTTGAGCGGATTTGAACCGCTGACCTCACCCTTACCAAGGGTGTGCTCTACCAACTGAGCTACAAGAGCGTAACACTTTGCAGGATCTGCAAACTTGGAGCGGGTAGCGGGAATCGAACCCGCATCATCAGCTTGGAAGGCTGAGGTTCTACCACTAAACTATACCCGCGAGCTTGCAGCTCTCGCTAAAAATGGTGGAGGGGGAAGGATTCGAACCTTCGAAGTCGTAGACGTCAGATTTACAGTCTGATCCCTTTGGCCGCTCGGGAACCCCTCCTAAGCGAGCCGGCATTCTATATCATGCCAGCCTTCTGTCAAGCATTTTCTCATTAAAAACCTGAGGTTAGCTGCGTTGACCTCGTTCCGCACTGTTAACCGTTAAAGGTCTTCACTGCGAAGCGGGCGCCATTCTATGCAAACTATTCAGTGGGTGCAACCCCCTCGCAGGGCATTATTTTATGTTTTAACTCATTGAATTCTCTAGAAAGGTTTTTCAGTTGCGACTCATCCAGCCAGCGCCGGCTTTCTGGGGCGACTCGGATCCAGTTATCAGCAGACTCGGAGGTGGTCTTCGGCAAGGATTGGAACTTGATCTCCATGCCGCTCAATCGCCGCTCAAGCGCCAGAGCTCCTTCCTGGCGACTAAAACCGCCCAGATAGAGACACCCATCATCTACCGGGGTAGATTTTCCTTTATCACGAGCCGCGTCAGCCGCCTCACTCAACAAGCGGATATCTTGCTGCGATCCCCGATACAAACTCAAAGGGGTTACGTCTTTTGCACGCAGAGGAGCCTCTTGTTGATGCCAGATGTAATAGAACACATTGAGGACAAGCAGCAGCAAAAACAACCAACGCATAAAAACCTCAAGACAAGGGACACGCCATAGCCAAACCTACAAACACCAGATCTGAAACCACCCTGGCTTCAGGCACTATTTCAGAGACCAGTTCCGCGTCTCCGCCAGTAAGGAACACACTAAAGTCATCTCCCCAGTAACTACGCGCCAATTCCAACTGAGTCACGACAAAGCCTCTGAGCATCAGCAAGCATCCCCGCTCGACCGCCTCGACAGTTGTACGACCAGGAACGAGACTTTCCAAAGCGCGTTCGGCCGCCAGATCCCCATAGCGAATTTTGCGGGTATGGGTGCGCAACTGGTTGCGCATCAATGGCATCCCCGGACAGATGAATCCCCCTAGATGCTCTCCATCCCCGGCGATGAAGTCCGCAGTAACGGCAGTACCAAAATCCAGTACAAGGCACGCGCCCGAAGCCAGGTGGAATCCTCCCAGCATCGCTAGCCAGCGATCGAGCCCTAACCGCTCGAACTCTTCATAACCGTTGCGAACCCCGGACGCCTCACGAGCTGACGCCGCGCAGACCACTGACACACCAAAGGTCTCTGTGAGGAGCGAAATCAACACACTGGTCTCATCGACAGTTCTGACACTGACCAGCCTGCAAAATTTGAGAGCAAGCCCATTAAGTGCTTTCAAGCTGTCTAGCAATGCGAGATCTGAATCAACGACTCCCTCACCTACCACCCGCCGGGCATCCGCGTCGAGCACACGCCACTTGATGAAGCTGTTTCCGCAGTCGAGCTCAAGAATCATCACGCAACCTCAGACTGAGCTCACCACCGCTATAGACTTTTTCCACGCCACCCACCTTCAAGCGCAAGGCACCCTGACTATCGATACCCACCACTTCGCCATCTATTTGGTTAACACCGGCAATCAGTGACACTGCTCGCCCCTGCCATAGATGATTTTGCTCCCACTCTGCCTGGATAGCTGAAAAACCACCGTGCTGATGGCGACTCAAATATGCCTGAAGTATTGCACCCAACTCCGCGACCAGCCGATTGCGATCAAATGCATGACCGGACTCGAGCCGCATGGACGTCCACTGCTGATCAACCTCATCGGTCATCTGCATGTTCACATTAATTCCAACACCCAGTACGACATGACACACATCAGCAGGATCTCCCACTAACTCGAGCAATATTCCAGCAATCTTTTTCTGCCCAACCAAAACATCATTGGGCCATTTCAATCCAGCCCCCGAAACACCAAGCTGTCGCAACGCTTGCATAACGGCGAGTCCGACAACAAGGCTCAAGCCCTCCAGCTGACGCATCCCACCCTCAATGCGCAACACCAGGCTGTAATAGATGTTCTCCGCAAACGGGCTCACCCACTTCCGCCCCCGCCGGCCACGACCTGCCGTCTGCCGCTCGGCGAGCACCAGAAACGGTGGAGCATTCCCCCTCTCTATGGCACGCAAAGCTTCGGCATTTGTGGAGTCAATTGAGTCAAAAACCAGAATGGGCCAATTACTAGAAGGCGCGAGCTTTGCTATCTCGACAGGATCTAGCAGTGTCAACGGCGTAGCCAACTGATAGCCGCGCCCTCGCACCTTATGGATAGATAGCCCCAACTCAGCCTCTAGATGCTGAAGCTGCTTCCATACGGCGCTACGACTGATGCCCAAGGCAACCCCCAGGGCTTGCCCCGAGTGGAATCGACCATCTTTAAGAAGATTTAACAACGTCAACATGCAAGTCTCGCCTCACAAAGAGGCCCGCATGATAGCCATGCATCAAGCCGTTGCATAGAAACCCTACAGGCAGTTTCCTGCAGGCAAAACAAAACCCCTACCTGCATACGCAGATAGGGGTTTCGGAATTTAATCTTGACGATGACCTACTCTCACATGGGGAAACCCCACACTACCATCGGCGATGCATCGTTTCACTACTGAGTTCGGGATGGGATCAGGTGGTTCCAATGCTCTATGGTCGTCAAGAAATTCTGGAGCCGGGTCGTGGGCCTTTACAGGTTCACGCTCCAGCGAATGGGTATGCGATAGTTTGTGTGTTTGTTTCTCGAACTTTCGGTTCGTTTCGTCTTCACACACCGCAATCTGGTGCCCTTTCAGGCCAACAAATTGCTTGGGTGTTATATGGTCAAGCCTCACGGGCAATTAGTATTGGTTAGCTCAACGCCTCACAGCGCTTACACACCCAACCTATCAACGTCGTAGTCTTCGACGGCCCTTCAGGGGACTCAAGGTCCCAGTGAGATCTCATCTTGAGGCTAGTTTCCCGCTTAGATGCTTTCAGCGGTTATCTATTCCGAACATAGCTACCCGGCAATGCCACTGGCGTGACAACCGGAACACCAGAGGTTCGTCCACTCCGGTCCTCTCGTACTAGGAGCAGCCCCTCTCAAATCTCAAACGTCCACGGCAGATAGGGACCGAACTGTCTCACGACGTTCTAAACCCAGCTCGCGTACCACTTTAAATGGCGAACAGCCATACCCTTGGGACCGGCTTCAGCCCCAGGATGTGATGAGCCGACATCGAGGTGCCAAACACCGCCGTCGATATGAACTCTTGGGCGGTATCAGCCTGTTATCCCCGGAGTACCTTTTATCCGTTGAGCGATGGCCCTTCCATACAGAACCACCGGATCACTAAGACCTACTTTCGTACCTGCTCGACGTGTCTGTCTCGCAGTCAAGCGCGCTTTTGCCTTTATACTCTACGACCGATTTCCGACCGGTCTGAGCGCACCTTCGTACTCCTCCGTTACTCTTTAGGAGGAGACCGCCCCAGTCAAACTACCCACCATACACTGTCCTCGATCCGGATAACGGACCTGAGTTAGAACCTCAAAGTTGCCAGGGTGGTATTTCAAGGTTGGCTCCACGCGAACTGGCGTCCACGCTTCAAAGCCTCCCACCTATCCTACACAAGCAAATTCAAAGTCCAGTGCAAAGCTATAGTAAAGGTTCACGGGGTCTTTCCGTCTAGCCGCGGATACACTGCATCTTCACAGCGATTTCAATTTCACTGAGTCTCGGGTGGAGACAGCGCCGCCATCGTTACGCCATTCGTGCAGGTCGGAACTTACCCGACAAGGAATTTCGCTACCTTAGGACCGTTATAGTTACGGCCGCCGTTTACCGGGGCTTCGATCAAGAGCTTCGCGTTAGCTAACCCCATCAATTAACCTTCCGGCACCGGGCAGGCGTCACACCCTATACGTCCACTTTCGTGTTTGCAGAGTGCTGTGTTTTTAATAAACAGTCGCAGCGGCCTGGTATCTTCGACCGGCATGAGCTTACGGAGCAAGTCCTTCACCCTCACCGGCGCACCTTCTCCCGAAGTTACGGTGCCATTTTGCCTAGTTCCTTCACCCGAGTTCTCTCAAGCGCCTTGGTATTCTCTACCCAACCACCTGTGTCGGTTTGGGGTACGGTTCCTGGTTACCTGAAGCTTAGAAGCTTTTCTTGGAAGCATGGCATCAACCACTTCGTGTTCTAAAAGAACACTCGTCATCAGCTCTCGGCCTTAGAATCCCGGATTTACCTAAGATTCCAGCCTACCACCTTAAACTTGGACAACCAACGCCAAGCTGGCCTAGCCTTCTCCGTCCCTCCATCGCAATAACCAGAAGTACAGGAATATTAACCTGTTTTCCATCGACTACGCTTTTCAGCCTCGCCTTAGGGACCGACTAACCCTGCGTCGATTAACGTTGCGCAGGAAACCTTGGTCTTTCGGCGTGGGTGTTTTTCACACCCATTGTCGTTACTCATGTCAGCATTCGCACTTCTGATACCTCCAGCAAGCTTCTCAACTCACCTTCACAGGCTTACAGAACGCTCCTCTACCGCATCACCTAAGTGATACCCGTAGCTTCGGTGTATGGTTTGAGCCCCGTTACATCTTCCGCGCAGGCCGACTCGACTAGTGAGCTATTACGCTTTCTTTAAAGGGTGGCTGCTTCTAAGCCAACCTCCTAGCTGTCTAAGCCTTCCCACATCGTTTCCCACTTAACCATAACTTTGGGACCTTAGCTGACGGTCTGGGTTGTTTCCCTTTTCACGACGGACGTTAGCACCCGCCGTGTGTCTCCCATGCTCGGCACTTGTAGGTATTCGGAGTTTGCATCGGTTTGGTAAGTCGGGATGACCCCCTAGCCGAAACAGTGCTCTACCCCCTACAGTGATACATGAGGCGCTACCTAAATAGCTTTCGAGGAGAACCAGCTATCTCCGAGCTTGATTAGCCTTTCACTCCGATCCACAGGTCATCCGCTAACTTTTCAACGGTAGTCGGTTCGGTCCTCCAGTTAGTGTTACCCAACCTTCAACCTGCCCATGGATAGATCGCCCGGTTTCGGGTCTATTCCCAGCGACTAGACGCCCTATTAAGACTCGCTTTCGCTACGCCTCCCCTATTCGGTTAAGCTCGCCACTGAAAATAAGTCGCTGACCCATTATACAAAAGGTACGCAGTCACCCAACAAAGTGGGCTCCCACTGCTTGTACGCATACGGTTTCAGGATCTATTTCACTCCCCTCTCCGGGGTTCTTTTCGCCTTTCCCTCACGGTACTAGTTCACTATCGGTCAGTCAGTAGTATTTAGCCTTGGAGGATGGTCCCCCCATATTCAGACAAAGTTTCTCGTGCTCCGTCCTACTCGATTTCATGACCAAGAGATTTTCGCGTACAGGGCTATCACCCACTATGGCCGCACTTTCCAGAGCGTTCCGCTAATCTCAAAGCCACTTAAGGGCTAGTCCCCGTTCGCTCGCCACTACTAAGGGAATCTCGGTTGATTTCTTTTCCTCAGGGTACTTAGATGTTTCAGTTCCCCTGGTTCGCTTCTTAAGCCTATGTATTCAGCTTAAGATACCTAACTTATGTTAGGTGGGTTCCCCCATTCAGACATCTCCGGATCAAAGTCTGTTTGCCGACTCCCCGAAGCTTTTCGCAGGCTACCACGTCTTTCATCGCCTCTGACTGCCAAGGCATCCACCGTATGCGCTTCTTCACTTGACCATATAACCCCAAGCAATCTGGTTATACTGTGAAGACGACATTCGCCGAAAATTCGCGATTAAACTCACAAATTTTACCTTAGCCTGATCCGTTACCAGTGAAAGTAACGTTCAGTCTATCTTTCTATCACATACCCAAATTTTTAAAGAACGATCTAATCAAAGACTAGAAATCAACATTTAACCTTCACTCGAAGGAAATGCTCATTTCTAAGCTCTACGTGTCAGAAGCAGTTAGTGGTGGAGCCAAACGGGATCGAACCGTTGACCTCCTGCGTGCAAGGCAGGCGCTCTCCCAGCTGAGCTATGGCCCCGTATTTCTACAGGCGTTTCCCACACAAAATTGGTGGGTCTGGGCAGATTCGAACTGCCGACCTCACCCTTATCAGGGGTGCGCTCTAACCAACTGAGCTACAGACCCAATTTCGGGCTGCTTCTTATCGTCTTCTTCAATGAATCAAGCAATTCGTGTGGGAACTTATGGAGCAGCTGATGTCGTCGATTAAGGAGGTGATCCAGCCGCAGGTTCCCCTACGGCTACCTTGTTACGACTTCACCCCAGTCATGAATCACACCGTGGTAACCGTCCCCCCGAAGGTTAGACTAGCTACTTCTGGTGCAACCCACTCCCATGGTGTGACGGGCGGTGTGTACAAGGCCCGGGAACGTATTCACCGCGACATTCTGATTCGCGATTACTAGCGATTCCGACTTCACGCAGTCGAGTTGCAGACTGCGATCCGGACTACGATCGGTTTTGTGGGATTAGCTCCACCTCGCGGCTTGGCAACCCTCTGTACCGACCATTGTAGCACGTGTGTAGCCCAGGCCGTAAGGGCCATGATGACTTGACGTCATCCCCACCTTCCTCCGGTTTGTCACCGGCAGTCTCCTTAGAGTGCCCACCATTACGTGCTGGTAACTAAGGACAAGGGTTGCGCTCGTTACGGGACTTAACCCAACATCTCACGACACGAGCTGACGACAGCCATGCAGCACCTGTCTCAATGTTCCCGAAGGCACCAATCCATCTCTGGAAAGTTCATTGGATGTCAAGGCCTGGTAAGGTTCTTCGCGTTGCTTCGAATTAAACCACATGCTCCACCGCTTGTGCGGGCCCCCGTCAATTCATTTGAGTTTTAACCTTGCGGCCGTACTCCCCAGGCGGTCAACTTAATGCGTTAGCTGCGCCACTAAGAGCTCAAGGCTCCCAACGGCTAGTTGACATCGTTTACGGCGTGGACTACCAGGGTATCTAATCCTGTTTGCTCCCCACGCTTTCGCACCTCAGTGTCAGTATCAGTCCAGGTGGTCGCCTTCGCCACTGGTGTTCCTTCCTATATCTACGCATTTCACCGCTACACAGGAAATTCCACCACCCTCTACCATACTCTAGCTCGACAGTTTTGAATGCAGTTCCCAGGTTGAGCCCGGGGATTTCACATCCAACTTAACGAACCACCTACGCGCGCTTTACGCCCAGTAATTCCGATTAACGCTTGCACCCTCTGTATTACCGCGGCTGCTGGCACAGAGTTAGCCGGTGCTTATTCTGTCGGTAACGTCAAAACAGATACGTATTAGGTAACTGCCCTTCCTCCCAACTTAAAGTGCTTTACAATCCGAAGACCTTCTTCACACACGCGGCATGGCTGGATCAGGCTTTCGCCCATTGTCCAATATTCCCCACTGCTGCCTCCCGTAGGAGTCTGGACCGTGTCTCAGTTCCAGTGTGACTGATCATCCTCTCAGACCAGTTACGGATCGTCGCCTTGGTGAGCCATTACCTCACCAACTAGCTAATCCGACCTAGGCTCATCTGATAGCGCAAGGCCCGAAGGTCCCCTGCTTTCTCCCGTAGGACGTATGCGGTATTAGCGTCCGTTTCCGAGCGTTATCCCCCACTACCAGGCAGATTCCTAGGCATTACTCACCCGTCCGCCGCTCGCCACCAGGTACAAGTACCCGTGCTGCCGCTCGACTTGCATGTGTTAGGCCTGCCGCCAGCGTTCAATCTGAGCCATGATCAAACTCTTCAGTTCAAACATCTTTGGGTTTTTAAGAAACCCTAAACTTGGCTCAGCAATCGTTGGTTACATCTTTGATTTCTCGCGGAGTAACTTGTGATGCTGATAATCTTGTTGACTATCAGTCTGACTCCACAAGCACCCACACGAATTGCTTGATTCAGTTGTTAAAGAGCGGTTGGTTAAGATCTTTCGTCTCAACCGAGGCGCGCATTCTACAGCAGCCTCTGTTGCTGTCAAGCGGTTATTTTCCGAAGTTTTCAAAGTTTCCTCTGCAACTTCAACCACTTGCGCTTTCGATCTCTCGTTAGCGGGAGGCGAATTCTACAGCGTTACTCGCTGCTGTCAACACCTCTTTTTCACCGCTTTCGACCGAGAAGATCGAACCGTCAAAAGAGCCACACAACCCTGCCCTTTCAACTTCTTCCAGGCTTCGATGACCTGAAGCAACTCGCTGTCGAAAACTGCGTAACTCTTTGTTTACCAAGGAGTTTTCCGTTTCGACTGCGCCGGAAGTGGGGCGAATTATAGACGTCCAGAATCTGCCGTCAACCCCTCATTTCAGCTTTATTCGGATTTAAGCGTAATACGCGCAAACGCCTTCTTCCCAGCCTGGCAAACATGGGTCGCACCCAGCACGTATATAAAGGTGCGATCGACAACCTCACCATCTATACGTACACCACCGGAGCCCAGGAGATCACGAGCCACGGCAGAGTTCTTCACCAAGCCCGCCTTATTAAGGACGGCAGCGATTGGCATATCTTCGGCAGCGGTCAATTCGATCTCTGGAAGATCGTCCGGCAGCTCGCCTTCCTTCATACGGTTACCTGCAGCACGGTGAGCATTGGCCGCAGCCTCTTCACCATGGAAACGCGCAACGATCTCTTCTGCCAGCTTGATCTTGATGTCACGTGGATTGGCGCCCGCCTCGACATCCGCGCGGAACGCATTGATCTCATCCATGGAACGGAAGCTGAGCAACTCAAAGTAGCGCCACATCAGAACATCCGGAATGGAAACCAGCTTGCCGTACATAACACCCGGCGCTTCCTGAATACCGACGTAGTTGCCCAAAGACTTGGACATCTTCTTCACGCCATCCAGCCCTTCGAGCAGCGGCATGGTCAGAATGCACTGAGCCTCCTGACCATAGCTACGCTGAAGCTCACGCCCCATCAGCAGATTGAATTTCTGATCGGTACCGCCCAGTTCGACATCCGCGCGCAAAGCAACCGAGTCGTAACCCTGGACCAGCGGATAGAGGAACTCGTGAATGGCGATTGGCTGGTTGGTCGTGTAGCGCTTATCAAAATCGTCGCGCTCTAGCATGCGAGCGACGGTGTATTGCGAAGTCAGGCGAATGAAGTCGGCCGGCCCCATCTGATCCATCCAGGTAGAGTTGAACGCCACCTCGGTTTTAGCCGGATCAAGAATTTTGAAGACCTGAGTCTTGTAGGTCTCGGCATTCTCGAGAACCTGCTCTCGAGTGAGCGGTGGACGCGTCGCACTCTTGCCGCTCGGATCACCGATCATCCCGGTGAAGTCACCTATAAGGAAGATGACCTGATGACCCAGTTCCTGGAACTGGCGCAGCTTATTAATAAGCACCGTGTGACCCAGGTGCAAATCCGGGGCGGTCGGATCGAAGCCTGCCTTAATACGCAGCGGCTGGCCACGCTTGAGCTTTTCGATCAGCTCGGACTCGACCAACAGTTCTTCCGCACCACGTTTGATCAGCGCTAGCTGCTCTTCAACCGACTTCATAACAGACCCGCAAGGCTCGAATTCAAAGGGAACCAACCATACAAGAACGGGCGTCAAATACAAGTTTTGCCCGGCGCACGGACGCCAATCCACGGACAGAGCGTCCGCGGGCTTGCTTCAGAGATGATTTGGTTATATTTTATACAGTTATTTCATCTTCATCATGTCATTCATCTTTTCCAATTCATCTTTTCAAAGTCAAAAATTACCTATGACCAAAGAATCGTCTAAAGCGCCGCCGCTTTACCCGAAGACCCACCTGCTCGCAGCAAGTGGCATCGCCGCTCTTCTGAGCTTGGCGCTTCTGGTATTCCCTTCCAGTGATGTTGAAGCCAAAAAGACGACCCTGAGTCTTGAACTGGAAAGCCCTGCTGAACAACTGACACAAGATCAAGACGCTGCCGAAGCCGTCCAGGCCACAAATGAGCCAGCAGCTTCCCCATTCGCGCAGATCGAAAACAGCGCCGAAGAGACACAGGGAACCGCCCAGGCTGCACCGGAACCCGCACCGCCCCCTGCGCCTGCGGTCGAAGAAAAGAAGGCTCCAAACCACAGGGAAGTGATCGTCGCCAAAGGCGACACGCTCTCCACACTGTTTGAGAAAGTCGGTCTTCCGGCCGCGTCGGTGCATGACGTGCTGGCCAGCGACAAGCAGGCCAAGCAGTTCAGCCAACTCAAGCATGGCCAGAAACTCGAATTCGAACTGAGCCCTGAAGGCCAGCTCACGAACTTGCACAGCAAGGTCAGTGATCTCGAAAGCATTTCCCTGACCAAGAACGACAAGGGTTACGCATTCAACCGCATTACCGCCAAACCGACCGTGCGCTCCGCCTATGTTCACGGCGTGATCAACAGCTCGTTGTCGCAATCCGCAGCGCGTGCCGGGCTGTCGCACAGCCTGACCATGGACATGGCCAGCGTGTTTGGCTATGACGTCGACTTCGCTCAGGATATTCGCCAGGGTGACGAGTTCGACGTGATCTACGAGCAGAAAGTCGTCAACGGCAAGGCAGTCGGCAACGGCCCGATCCTTTCCGCCCGCTTCACCAATCGCGGCAAAACGTACACCGCTGTGCGTTACACCAACAAACAAGGCAACAGCAGCTACTACACCGCAGACGGCAACAGCATGCGCAAGGCGTTCATCCGTACCCCGGTAGACTTCGCCCGCATCAGCTCGAAATTCTCCATGGGCCGCAAACACCCGATCCTGAACAAGATCCGCGCCCACAAAGGTGTCGACTACGCGGCACCGCGCGGTACGCCGATCAAGGCTGCCGGTGACGGCAAGGTATTGTTGGCCGGTCGCCGCGGCGGCTACGGCAATACTGTGATCATCCAGCACGGCAATACTTACCGTACGCTGTACGGCCACATGCAGGGCTTCGCCAAGGGTGTCAAGACTGGCGGTAGCGTCAAGCAAGGTCAGGTGATCGGTTACATCGGCACGACAGGCCTGTCTACGGGCCCGCACTTGCACTACGAATTCCAGGTCAATGGCGTGCACGTCGACCCACTGGGCCAGAAAGTGGCGATGGCCGATCCAATCTCCAAAGGCGAACGCGCACGCTTCCTCGCGCAAAGTCAGCCGCTGATGGCGCGCATGGACCAAGAGAAAGCCACCATGCTGGCTTCGAAGCGCTAAGTCATGACGCTCTATATAGGTGTGATGTCCGGGACCAGCCTCGATGGACTGGACATTGCGCTGATCGAGCAAGCCCCGGCGATCAAGCTGATCGCCACGCATTACATCCCGATGCCCGAATCCCTGCGCGCCGAGCTGCTTGGCTTGTGCGCCAGTGGCCCGGACGAGATTGCCCGCTCTGCCATTGCCCAGCAAAACTGGGTGAAACTCGCCGCACAGGGCATCCTCACCCTCCTCGATCAACAGCAGCTCAAACCTGATGATATTCGTGCGATTGGCAGCCATGGTCAGACCATACGCCACGAACCGGCGCGCGGATTCACGGTGCAGATCGGCAACCCTGCCCTGCTGACCGAGCTGACCGGCATCACAGTGGTCAGCGACTTTCGCAGTCGTGACGTCGCTGCTGGCGGGCAAGGTGCACCCCTGGTTCCAGCCTTTCACGAGGCGTTGTTTACAGAACAGGCAGGTAATCGTGCAGTGCTGAACGTCGGTGGCTTCAGCAATCTCAGCTTGATTGAACCCGGTAAACCGGTTGCCGGTTTCGACTGCGGGCCGGGGAATGTGCTATTGGATGCCTGGATCCACCAGCAACGCGGCGACAACTTTGATCGTGACGGCCAATGGGCTACCAGCGGCAAGGTCGAACCGGTTCTGTTGAAGGCGCTGCTGAGCGATCCATTCTTTGTGACAAAAGGCCCGAAAAGTACCGGGCGCGAAGTGTTCAACCTGCCATGGCTGACACAGCATCTGGCACAGCTGCCCGCCTTCGCCGCCGAAGATGTTCAGGCCACGCTGCTTGAGCTGACCGCACTGACCATTATCGAGTCACTGCAAAGCGCCCAATCGAACACTCAAGAACTGCTGGTTTGCGGCGGCGGTGCACACAACGCCACGCTGATGACCCGCCTGGCCAGTTTGCTGCCGAACGCAAAAGTCAGCAGCACCGCTGCTTACGGCGTGGACCCGGACTGGGTCGAAGCCATGGCCTTTGCCTGGCTGGCCCATTGCTGCCTTGAAGGCATCGCGGCCAACCGCCCAAGCGTCACCGGTGCACGGGGCCTGCGCATACTCGGCGCCATTTACCCCGCCTGAACGATCCCTGACGACTGAATCCTGGACAGCAAAACGCCGCAAAGCCCTGAGGCTTTGCGGCGTTTTATGATGCGTGACTTGCGATCAGATCGAAAACGAAGAGCCGCAGCCACAGGTGGTGCTGGCGTTCGGGTTCTTGATGACGAAACGCGAACCTTCCAGACCTTCCTGATAATCCACCTCGGCACCTGCCAGGTACTGGAAACTCATCGGATCGACCACCAGACTCACACCTTCGCGCTCGACGATGGTGTCGTCATCGGCCACTTCTTCATCGAAGGTGAAGCCGTACTGAAAACCTGAACAACCGCCGCCCGTAACGAATACGCGCAGCTTCAAGCGATCATTCCCCTCTTCATCGACCAGACTCTTCACCTTGTGCGCGGCACCGTGAGTGAATTGCAAAGCCGTGGGGGTGAAGGATTCGACGCTCATGCTGACTATCTCCCGGCGTTACGCCGCCATAATGCGTGATGACGCGCATTATCCGCTTCTCCTAGAAAATCGGTCAACTATTGTTACGGTATATCAATAAACCCGATTGCCGGCGCGAAATGCAAAAAGGCCCGTTCGACGGGCCTTTTTGTTGAGCGGGATAAACCCTTACGGCAGCATGCCGGCGTGGGACAGGCCCAAACGCTCATCCAGCCCGAACAGGATGTTCAGGTTCTGTACCGCCTGCCCCGACGCACCTTTGACCAGGTTATCGATCACCGACAACACCACCACCAGATCACCATCCTGCGGACGATGCACGGCGATACGGCAAACGTTGGCACCACGCACGCTGCGGGTCTCCGGATGGCTGCCCGCCGGCATCACATCAACGAAAGGTTCGCTGGCATAACGCTTTTCAAACAGCGCTTGCAGGTCCACCGAACGGTCCACGACGGTGGCATAGAGCGTCGAATGAATGCCACGAATCATTGGCGTCAGGTGCGGAACGAAGGTCAGCCCAACGTCCTTGCCCGCTGCGCGACGCAGCCCCTGGCGGATTTCCGGCAAGTGACGGTGACCTTTGACCGCGTACGCCTTCATGCTTTCCGACGTCTCGGAGTACAGCGAACCTACAGACGCGCCACGACCGGCACCACTGACGCCGGATTTGCAGTCAGCGATCAAGCGGGTGGTATCTGCCAGCCCCGCTTCGAGCAATGGCAGGAAACCCAATTGTGTGGCGGTTGGGTAGCAACCTGGCACAGCGATCAGGCGAGCCTGCTTGATCTGCTCGCGATTGACTTCCGGCAAGCCGTAGACCGCCTCTTCCAGCAGTTCCGGCGCGCCGTGCGGCTGACCGTACCACTTGGCCCACTCATCGGCGTCTTGCAGACGGAAGTCCGCCGACAGGTCGATGACTTTGGTCCCGGCCGCCAGCAGTTCACCCGCCAGCGCATGGGCAACACCGTGCGGCGTGGCGAAGAACACCACGTCGCAGGCGCCCAGGGTCTTGATGTCCGGGACGCTGAAAGCCAGGCCGTCGTAATGGCCGCGCAGGTTCGGGTACATATCAGCCACGGCCAGACCGGCCTCGGATCGGGAAGTGATAACTACCACTTCAGCTTGCGGATGCTGTGCCAACAGACGCAGCAGTTCGACACCGGTGTAACCCGTGCCGCCGACGATACCGACCTTGACCATAAACCTGCCCTCAACGAACCCACTGGAAAGCCGTCGATAATAGGGGCCGCGCGGCCCTGCGACAACCGTCAAGGTGACGTGCGGAGCCTCAAGCCTCTACTATCGTGCCTACCGTGAACCTGGGAATAACTAAAAATGCTTTATCTATGGCTCAAAGCGCTTCACATCATCAGCATGGTCTGCTGGTTTGCCGGCCTGTTCTACCTGCCGCGTTTGTTCGTTTATCACGCGCAAAGTGAAGACACTGTCAGCAAAGAACGTTTCAGCATCATGGAGCGCAAGTTGTACCGCGGCATCATGGGGCCGGCGATGATCGCGACGCTGGCGTTCGGCATCTGGCTGATCAGCCTCAACCCAAGCGCTTACTTCGGCCAGGGCGCCTGGATGCATGCCAAGCTGACACTGGTGGTGATCCTGATCGGCTACCACCACATGTGCGGTGCACAGGTGAAACGTTTTGCCCGTGGCGAAAACACCCGCAGCCATGTCTTTTATCGCTGGTTCAATGAAGTGCCGGTTCTGATATTGCTGGCTATTGTAATTCTGGTCGTCGTTCGGCCGTTTTAACTCCAACAAACACAACTCACCGGGGTACTTCCAATGTCGCTGCCCGCTTTACTTGAACAACGTTTGCGCCTGCCGGTGGTGGCGGCGCCGATGTTCCTGATTTCCAACCCTGAGTTGGTGCTCGCCTGCTGCCGTAATGGCGTGGTGGGCAGCTTCCCCGCGCTGAATCAACGCGAGAGCAGTGGTTTCAAGGCCTGGCTGGAAGAGATCGAAGCGGGACTGGCGACACTGGAGAACCCGGCGCCATACGCGGTGAACCTGATCGTCCACAACAGCAACCCGCGCCTGCAAGCGGATCTGGATATCTGCATCGAGCACAAAGTGCCGATCGTGATCACCAGCCTCGGCGCCGTGAAGGAACTGGTCGATGCGGTCCACAGCTATGGCGGCCTGGTGTTCCACGATGTGACGACTCGTCGCCACGCAGAAAAAGCGGCCGAGGCCGGCGTGGACGGTTTGATCGCCGTCGCGGCGGGGGCCGGTGGACACGCCGGCACCTGGAGCCCGTTCTCGCTGATTGCCGAGATCCGCCAGTTTTTTGATAAAACCCTGCTGCTGGCCGGTTGCCTGAACCACGGGCACGAGATTCTCGCCGCGCAATTGCTCGGTGCGGATCTGGCCTACTTCGGTACGCGATTTATCGGCACCACTGAAAGTCATGCACCTGACGCCTACAAGGAGATGCTGCTGACATCCAGAGCGGCGGACATCGTCCATACTCCAGCCGTGTCCGGTGTACCGGCCAGTTTCATGCGTCAGAGCCTGGAGGCTGCCGGTTTCGACACGGCTGCGCTGCAAGGCAAGGGCGAAGTCAACTTCGGCTCCAAGCTCAAGCCGTTGAGCGATGAAGCCAAAGCCTGGAAAACCGTGTGGTCTGCGGGTCAAGGTGTAGGGGAAATCGATGATTTGCCGAGCGTGGATCAACTGGTCGCACGCCTTGACGCGGAATACCGCAAGGCGCTGGAGTTGGCGGCCGAGCTGCCAAAGCGCTGGCCACGCTGAGGTGAATACTTGGCCAGCCCATCCCGGCTGGCCTTACACTCCAGGCTTGTCATTTCAATCTCAACCCCTCGCGACAAGGATGCCTCGCAATGAGCGAAAACAGTTTCAAGATCGTCTTCGACGGCGCTCTGCTGCCAGGGGTTGACGTCACCACCGCCAAACTCAACCTGGCCGCGCTGTACAAAAGCGAAGTCGCTGCCATCGAGCGGCTGTTCAGTGGTCAGGCGGTTACGCTCAAGCGCAAATTGTCACAGGCAGACGCGCAAACTTATCTTCAAGCGCTGACAAAGGCCGGCATCAATGCCCGAATCGAGGCTGAACCTTCGATCGAGCTGAACCTGTCCGAAGCTCAGGATCACACACCTCCCGCTGCACCGCTAATGACAGATCCGGAATCACCCTACGCACCACCGCGCGCCGCTGTTGGCGAAGCGCTACCGGAATTCGCCTCGCTCAAGGCCTTCAGTTTCGAGGGACGCATCGGCCGCCTGCGTTTTCTGGCCTGGACGATGGTCCTGACGCTGGTGACGCTTGGCATTGGCGCTTTGTTTGCCATTTTCGGCCTCGCCCTCATCGGCGCGGATTCGACCACTGGCCTGATTCTCGGCGGCCTGCTGGCCTTTATCCTCGTTGTGGCGCTCGCATTCGTCAGTATCCAGTTCAGCGTCCAGCGTCTTCACGACATCGGCTGGTCCGGCTGGCTTTGGTTGCTGAACCTTGTGCCGATCGTGGGCAGTTTCTTCCCGTTCGTCATCATGATTGTGCCGGGCAACAACATCGCCAACCGCTACGGTGCGCCACCTCCGCCCAATAGCACGGCGGTCAAGGTGCTTGCTTCACTCTGGGTCGTGCTTATCGCCATCGTCTTCATTGGTGCGCTGGCCGGAGGCCTTACTGCTATTCAGGACGAGTACGAAAGCGCTACTGACATCAGCTATGAAAGTGGCTCGGTGATCACCGATGAAGTCGAAGTAGAGCCAGCCGCCGAGGCGGAGGAGGCGCCGAATTCAGCCGACGATGCAGCCGAAGAAGCCCCTCCCCCTGTAGACTCTGCGAAAGAATGAACAGCGCTCCCCGCCCGTGACACCTGCGTCGCTGGCGCGGAGCTGTTGCGATGGAGAACTGCATGACCCGTTACGCTCTGATCACTGGCGCTTCCAGCGGCATCGGCCTGGCGATGGCCGAAGCGCTGGCCCGGCGCGGCCGCAGCCTGATTCTGGTGGCCCGACAGCGTGATCAGCTGGAAAGTATTGCGATTGAACTGACTCAACGTTTTGGGGTGGAAGTGTTGTTCCGTGCCTGTGATCTGGGCGAGCCTTTGCGGTTGTCGGGATTTCTGCTGGAGCTGGAGGAAGGCGACCGGCAGATCGATCTGCTGGTCAATTGCGCCGGCATCGGTACCTGCGGCCCGTTCCTGGCCCAGGACTGGATGACCGAGCAGGACCTGATCGAAGTGAACATTCTGGCGCTTACTCGCCTGTGTCACTCGATCGGGAACAGCATGGCGTTGCAGGGTGGCGGGCAGATTCTGAATGTTGCCTCGGTCGCAGCGTTCCACCCCGGCCCGTGGATGAGTACGTACTACGCCAGCAAGGCCTATGTGCTGCATTTTTCCGAAGGACTGCGCGTCGAACTGAAAAAGTGCGCGGTCAAGGTGTCGGTGCTCTGCCCCGGCCCTACCCGCACCGGGTTTTTCCGCACCGCGCAATTGGACACCGTCAAACTGGTCGACAGCAACATGCTGATGAGCCCCGAGGAAGTCGCGCTTTATACGGTGCGAGCCCTGGAAAAAAATCGCGCGATCATTATTCCAGGTCGACGCAACCGTTGGCGCGCCTTCCTACCGCGGCTAGGCTCGCGGTGGCTGACCCGTACAATCGCAGGCATGGTCAACAAGGCCTATTGCCCGCGCTGATCGACACTCAAGGTAAAAGGCTGGGCTCAGGTCTACCCCATGGTTACACTCAGGCCAGCCCAAACAACGGAGAAAACAGCTGTGGATACTCTGTTCACCAAGATCATCAACCGGGAAATCCCGGCAAAGATCATTTACGAGGACGACCAAGTACTGGCCTTCCACGACATCGCCCCACAGGCACCGGTACATTTTCTGGTGATCCCGAAGAAAGCGGTGCGCACCCTTAACGACCTCACCGAGGACGACAAGGCATTGGCCGGGCATATTCTGTTCACTGCCCAACGCCTGGCCTTGGAACTGGGCTGCGAAGAGGGCTTCCGTGTGGTCATGAACTGCAATCCTCTGGGCGGGCAGACCGTCTATCACATTCATATGCATGTACTGGGTCAGCGCCAGATGCATTGGCCGCCGGGCTGATTCGCCACACGTCCCTGTAAGAGCGAGGCTTGCCCGCGAAAGGGGCGCCTCGGTCTGTCTGAATAAGCGCGTAGGCTCCTTCGCGGGCAAGCCACGTTCCTACAGATCGCGGTGCTATCCAATGACCCTGCGCAAACCTTCCCCGGCCGATTCGGTTAAACTGGCCGCCGAGATTCTTCCCGGAGGTCAGCATGACTACCCAACGTCACTACTCGCCGATTGACCGTCTTCTGCTGCAAGCCGATGCCGCGATGCGTACCTTGCTGCCCTTCAGTGGCCAGCCGTATCGTCCGTCCCCCGCTATCGTGCAGCCGGATGCGCAGATGAGCGACGAAGACACCCGGCACGTCGCCGGCCTGATGCGCATCAACCACACCGGCGAAGTCTGCGCCCAGGCGCTGTACCAGGGTCAGGCCCTGACCGCCCGGCTGCCGCAAGTTCGCGCGGCCATGGAACATGCCGCCGAAGAAGAAATCGACCATCTGGTCTGGTGCGAACAACGCATTCATCAGTTGGGCAGCCACACCAGCATTCTCAATCCGCTGTTCTACGGCATGTCGTTCGGAATTGGCGCGGTGGCCGGGTTGATCAGCGATAAAGTCAGCCTGGGTTTCGTTGCCGCCACCGAGCATCAGGTCTGCAAGCACCTGAACGAACACCTTGAGCAACTGCCCGCCGAGGATGAAAAATCCAGGGCGATTCTTGAGCAAATGCGCATTGATGAAGAACAGCACGCCGAAAGCGCGCTGGAGGCTGGTGGCTTTCGCTTCCCGGCACCGGTGAAGTTCGGCATGAGTCTGATGGCCAAGGTCATGACCAAGAGTACTTATCGGATCTGAGGGTTGCGTTGTTTGACGAGCCTCTTCGCGGGCAAGCCACGCTCCCACAATGGTTCTGTATTCCAACGAATAAAAAAGGCGACTGCCGTGAGGTAGTCGCCTTTTTTTGTGCTCGAAGAGCTTAGCGCGGCATGTTGCGCGCGTAGAAGATTTCCAGCATCTCGTGCTTCACACGCTCGGTCACCTGGGCACGTTGCTCAGCAGACAGGCTATTGGTCGCGTCGCCGAACAGGTAGTTGTCCAGTTCGAAGTGCTTCAGCAGCATTTTGGTGTGGAACAGGTTTTCCTGATACACGTTCACGTCGGTCATCTGGTAACCGTCGCGGGTGTCTTCGGACAGGTAGTTCTGGATCGAGTTGATCTCGTGGTCGATGAAGTGCTTTTTACCTTCAACGTCGCGGGTGAAACCACGCACCCGGTAATCCACGGTCACGATATCCGAATCGAACTGGTGAATCAGGAAGTTGAGCGCCTTCAGCGGTGAAATGACGCCACAGGTCGACACATCAATGTCCACACGGAACGTCGCGATACCGTCCACCGGATGTATTTCCGGGTAGGTGTGCACCGTGATGTGGCTCTTGTCGAGGTGGGCCAGGATGATTTCAGGCAACGGGCCCGGGGACTCTTCAATCTGGCTGTCGGTGGGGGTGACCGGCTCTTCAGAGATTAGAATCGTTACGCTGGCGCCTTGGGGTTCATAGTCCTGACTGGCGATGTTCAGGATGTTGGCACCAATGATATCGACAACTTCTGTGAGGATCTGCGTCAGGCGCTTGGCGTTGTACTCTTCATTGATGTACTCGACGTAAGCCTGTTGGTCTTGCGGGGTTTCCGCGTAGCAGATGTCATAGATGTTGAAGCTCAAGGTCTTTGTCAGGTTGTTGAACCCGTGGAGCTTGAGTTTGCTTTTCACCGTTAAAACTCTCTATGTATTGCGGCCCGGGCCACGTGATCAAGCATGCCCGTCAGATGCGAACAACGCACCTGCGTAGGACGGTCAGCACCTCTTCGCGATGGCGATTTTTATTATCGGTTCGGGAGCGCGGCCTGTCAGCGGACGGGCCACCCCCTGAAAAAAGTGGCGCATTTTGCAGACGTCAGCTTGGGATCACCAGAGTCTGCACAGCTTTTATGATAGTTGAATGTCAATTCAACCGAGTTCGATGATTTCGTAGTCGTGGGTAATCTCGACACCGGCCGCACCAAGCATGATCGACGCCGAGCAATATTTCTCCGCGGACAGCTCAATGGCACGTTTGACCTGGGCTTCTTTCAGCCCGCGGCCCTTGACCACGAAATGCATGTGGATCTTGGTGAACACCTTCGGATCTTCGGTCGCGCGCTCGGCTTCGAGAAAGGCTTCGCAGCTTTCGACGGCCTGACGGGACTTCTTGAGGATGCTGACCACATCGAAATTGCTGCAACCGCCAACACCCAGCAGGAGCATTTCCATCGGCCGGACACCCAGGTTACGACCACCGGCATCGGGCGGACCGTCCATGACCACGACATGACCGCTGCCGGATTCGCCGAGGAACATGGCTTCGCCAGCCCATTGGATGCGTGCCTTCATCGCCAAGACTCCACTGTATAAAAAAGGGTCGCCAGCTTAGCACAGGGCCCTGGAATGACAGCGCTTCGCCTTCCTAGGACATAACCATCTACGGCGTAGGTAAATGCTCGAATATTGCAGGAAGTGTCTGTTAAGCTGGCGCCAATTCGCTGGCGCATAGCCAGCTTTGTAGCAACCTCAGCGACTCATAAAAAAACCAAACACACCGTGAAGTCTTTTCGGGATACAACCATGGTTGCTATTGCCCCTACCCCCAAAATCAAGAACCTCGACAAGCTGTTGATGCACTGCCAGCGCCGTCGTTATCAGGCCAAGAGCAACATCATTTGTGCCGGCGACCGCTCCGAGACGCTGTTCTTCATCATCAAAGGCTCGGTCACCATCCTGATCGAGGATGACGACGGCCGCGAAATGATCATCGCCTATCTGAACTCCGGGGATTTTTTCGGCGAGCTGGGTTTATTTGAACAGGCTGGCCTGGAGCAAGAACGCAGCGCCTGGGTGCGTGCCAAGATCGAATGCGAAGTCGCGGAAATCAGCTACGCGAAATTCCGCGAGTTATCCCAGCAAGACCCAGACATTCTTTACGTACTTAGCGGACAAATCGCACAACGCCTGCGCAACACCACGCGCAAGGTTGGCGACCTGGCGTTCTTCGATGTGACCGGTCGCGTCGCCCGCTGCCTGCTGGAACTGTGCAAACAACCAGACGCCATGACCCATCCCGACGGCATGCAAATCAAGGTGACCCGTCAGGAAATCGGGCGGATTGTCGGGTGTTCCCGTGAAATGGTCGGTCGCGTACTCAAGGACCTGGAAGAGCGCAATCTGGTGGACGTCAAAGGCAAGACCATGGTGGTCTTCGGTACGCGCTAAGCCTTGAGCATTTCTGCCAGCAACTGACGATAGAGCGCGTCGAGCCGCTCCAGCGCGTCTGGAGCGGCGAATTTTTCATGCAGTGCGATGTGGCTTTCGGCACGAACCCGCTGCTCCAGGCCACATGCTTCATTGAAGCGATTGACCGCCGCGACCATCGACTCCCGCTCGTTATCCAGCAACATCGCCCCGTGCACCAGCCCGACCGGACGCTGGCCACCTTTGCTCTGGCGCCAGCGCTGGGCAGTGCCGACCATCTTGCGACCGTCGAGGTTGACGTTGAAACGGCCGTCGCAAAACGCGCCTTCAATTTCGCCCAATGACGAAACGCCACCCAACTCGTCGAGCAGCTGACAGATCGGGTCGCAGAGTCGGCGGTACGCGGTTTCGATCCGGTTCTGGTCACCTTCGCTACGCGGTGGTGCGTAGACCAGCGCTATGTTAATCGTCGATGCCGATTGTGGCACCGGCTCACCGCCAGTTTCGCGCAATAGCACTGGCCAACCGGCCGCCGCCGAAACTTCGCACGCAGCTTCGAAGCCGGGCAGACGATTCAAGCGACGAGGCATGACTAATGCGCGGTCGCTTGGCTGCCAGAACAGCAGGCCGAAATCCGTATCGCCGGTGCATACCTGGGCTAGCAGATCCTGTTCGGCGACGAGGCCGGCTTCGACGGTCAGAGCGATAGGTTGGGTCATGGACTATTCCGTAAGACGTGAAGTCTTTGGAGGATTTGATGGCCTCTTCGCGGGCAAGCCCGCTCCCACAAGGAGACAGGCTTGCCTGCGAAGGCGTGTTCAGTCCAGGGTCGAGCCGCTGACGGGAACGCCACGCTCTGGAAAGAACAGACGCTGCAGTTCGGTACCCGGGCTTTCGGCGCGCATGAACGCCTCGCCGACCAGGAACGCGTATACGTCGCTGATTTCCATCAGTTCGACATCGGCACGATTGAGGATGCCGCTTTCGGTGATCACCAGGCGATCACGCGGAATACGCGGCAACAGGTCAAGTGTGGTTTCCAGATTGACGTCGAACGTGTGCAGGTTGCGGTTGTTGACGCCTACCAGCGGCGTGTCGAGGGTTTTCAGGGCTCGCTCCAGCTCGTCGCCATCGTGGACTTCCACCAGCACATCGAGGCCGACGCTTTTGGCCACGGCTGCCAACTCGGCCATTTTCACGTCGTCCAGTGCGGAGACGATCAACAGCACGCAGTCAGCGCCCAAGGCGCGGGCTTCGACGATCTGATACGGATCGATCATGAAGTCCTTGCGGATCACCGGCAGATTGCACGCCGCGCGCGCCTGTTGCAGATAAGCATCGGCGCCCTGGAAGTAATCGATATCGGTGAGCACCGACAAGCAAGTGGCGCCGCCCTTCTCGTAGCTTTTCGCGATGTCGGCAGGCACGAAGTTCTCGCGAATCACGCCTTTGCTCGGTGAAGCTTTTTTGATTTCAGCAATGACCGCAGGGTGCTTCAGCTTGGCCTGAGCGATCAGTGCCTGGGCAAAACCACGGGGTGCATCGGCCGTCTTGGCCAGACTTTCCAGCTCGGCGAGGCTCACGCGAGCACTACGCTCGGCAACTTCCTCGACTTTGCGCGCCAGAATGTTTTCCAGAACCGTCGGTACACTCATCCCTCATTCTCCACTTTGAATACCGCGGTAAATGCACCCAGCTCCTCGAGTTTTTCCCGAGCGAGGCCTGTGTGCAGCGCATCGTGCGCCAGGGCAACGCCCTCTTTCAAACTGCTGGCCAGGTCGGCGGCGTACAGCGCGGCACCGGCATTGAGCACGATCATTTCCGCAGCTTTCTGACCGTTTTCGGTCTTGCGCTTGCCCAAGGCATCGCGAATCAGCTCAAGGGAAGCCGCCGGACCGTCCACTGCCAAGCCGTGCAAACTCTGGCTTTTCATCCCTAAATCTTCTGGCTCGACCCAATACTCGGTGATCTGGTCGTTCTTCAATTCCGCTACAAAGGTGGGCGCTGCCAGACTGAACTCGTCCAGGCCATCCTTCGAGTGCACCACCAACACATGCTTGCTACCCAGACGCTGCAAAACTTCGGCCAATGGCCGGCACAACGCCTGATTGAACACGCCCACCACTTGATGCTTCACGCCGGCCGGATTCGTAAGCGGGCCGAGCATGTTGAACAACGTACGCAAGCCCAGCTCGCGGCGCGGGCCGGCAGCGTACTTCATGGCACTGTGATGGGTCTGGGCGAACATGAAACCGATGCCGACGTTGTCGATGCAACGCGCCACTTGCGCCGGCGTCAGGTTCAGGTAGATACCGGCCGCTTCCAGCAGATCGGCGCTGCCGCTTTTGCCCGACACCGCACGGTTGCCGTGCTTGGCCACGGTGCAACCGGCTGCGGCGACCACGAACGAGGACGCGGTCGAGACGTTGAAGATGTTCGCGCCGTCACCGCCGGTACCGACCACGTCGACAACGCCGTCGAGGGTCTTGAGTTCGACCTTGTCCGCCAGCTCGCGCATGACCGACACGGCGCCGACGATTTCGTCGATGCTTTCGCTTTTCATGCGCATGGCCATCATGAAGGCGCCAATCTGCGCGTCCGTGCATTGCCCGGTCATGATTTCGCGCATCACATCGCGCATCTCATCGGTGCTGAGGTCGAGCTGCTCGACGATACGGCTCAGGGCTGTCTTGATATTCATGGAAAGTCCTTAGCGCGTGCCGCCGGTTTGTTTGAGGAAGTTAGCCAATAGCTCGTGGCCCTGCTCGGTGAGGATAGACTCAGGGTGGAACTGCACCCCCTCGATGTTCAAGGTCTTGTGGCGCAGGCCCATGATCTCGTCGACCGAGCCGTCTTCAAGTTGGGTCCAGGCGGTCAGCTCGAGGCAATCGGGCAGGGTTTCAAGTTTGACGACCAGCGAGTGATAGCGGGTGACCGTCAGCGGATGATTCAGCCCTTCAAACACACCCTTGTCTTCGTGGAACACCGGGCTGGTCTTGCCGTGCATGACCTGACGGGCGCGGACCACATCGCCGCCATAGGCCTGGCCGATGGACTGATGCCCCAGGCAAACGCCCAGAATTGGCAGCTTGCCGGCAAAGTGCTTGATGACGTCAATCGAGACGCCGGCTTCGTTTGGCGTGCAAGGACCGGGGGAAACCACGATGCGCTCTGGGTTGAGGGCCTCGATTTCGGCAATGGTAAGTTCATCGTTGCGCACGACTTTGACCTGGGAGCCGAGCTCACCAAGGTACTGCACAACGTTGTAGGTAAAAGAGTCGTAGTTATCGATCATCAGCAACATGGCGTTTAGAACCTCTTGAATTCACTGACTTTAATACAGCCTTCGAATGATTTACCCGCAGCGTCCTGCGCTTTGTCGGTCGCTGGAGTTGCGCAGCAAAGCGGTTGGTCTTACGGGTAAAGAAGGCAAAGCGGTAAAGATCCGGCCGGGCCGGCAGAAGGATTCAGGCGCGCCAACGCCAGCGGGCGTGTGCCTTGATGACTTGATCCAGAAGTTTGCTGACGATCAACACGGGGAAGGTCTCATTTATACGTCTCGGCACAGTAACTTAGCTGGGCAGAGCGTGCAATATGGCGCGATCGAAGCGCGCGAAACAATCGATGGGTTCGCGCCGAACGGCAACTGGCTCTATAGTTTTTGGCACTCTCGTTTCGCTCACAACAACAATAAACAAACGGACTTGCTCATGATCAGACAGATGTTGGCTGTACCGCTTGCCGGCTGCTTGCTCGCCATAGCCTGCACCCAGGCGATCGCGGCGCCCAACCCTTACTCGAATTTCATCGTCTTCGGCGACAGCCTCAACGATGCGGGGCAGTTTACCGACGCGGGCGGCCCTCCCGGCTCGACCCTGCGCTTCACCAACCGAATCGGCCCTGTTTACCAGGACGGCAGTGGCGAAGTGTATTCCGCCAACTCGACGCAACTGCTGGGTGGAAGACTCGGGTTTTCACCGGACCAGACGGCCGCCTCGACCTCGGCGGCGCGCGCCAGCCAAGGCCTGCCGGATGGCAATAACTGGGCCGTTGGCGGCTACCGCACCGACCAGATCCTCGACTCGATCACCACTGCATCCGCCACGGGTGAACGCGCCCGCCTGGGCTACCTGCCGACAAACAACTTCCGCGCCGATCCGAACGCGCTGTATTACCTCTCCGGCGGCGGTAACGATTTTCTTCAGGGACGTGTCCAAAGTGGCGCTCAGGCAAATGCCGCTGCGGATCGACTGGCAAACAGCGTCCAGGTTCTGCAAACCGCCGGCGCCCGCTACATCATGGTCTGGCTGCTGCCTGACCTGGGTTTGACGCCCGCCATCAATGGCACTCCCCAGCAGGCAGCGACTTCACAACTGAGCAGCGCTTTCAACCGGCAACTGGTCACTCGGCTCGCGGGCATCGATGCTGAAATCATCCCGCTGAACATTCCGCTGCTGTTGCAGGAAACCTTCGCCGACCCGGCGCGATTCGCTCTGGCCACCGGCCAGAATCTGACCGCCACGTGCTTCAGCGGTAACGGCTGCGTCGAAAACGCAACGTATGGCATCAACAGTGCCACCCCGGACCCGAGCAAGCTGATCTATAACGATGGCGTCCATCCGACCGAAGCCGGGCAAAAGCTGATTTCCGATTACGCCTATTCCTTACTGGCAGCGCCGTGGGAACTGACACTGCTGCCGGAAATGGCCCACGCCACCTTGCGTGCACATCAGGACGAGTTGCGCAGCCAATGGCAATCGGACTGGGAGAACTGGCAGGCGGTCGGCCAATGGCGAGCGATTGTCGCCGGCGGCGGTCAGCATCTCGATGTCGATAGCCAAAGTAGCGGCGCCAGCGCGGATGGCAGCGGTTACAACTTGAATATCGGCGGCAGCTACCGTCTCAATGACGCCTGGCGTGTGGGGGTAGCGGCAGGCTTTTATCGTCAGAATCTGGAGGCAGGCAATAACGATTCGGACTACAAACTCAACAGCTACCTGGCTACAGCCTTCGCCCAGTTTCAGCAGAACCGTTGGTGGGCTGATGCCGCGTTGACTGGCGGCAAACTGGATTACGACAACCTCAAACGCAAATTCGATTTGGGTGCCAGCGAAGGTTCGGAAAAAGGCGATACCGATGGCTATCTCTGGGCCTTTAGTACGCGGGTTGGCTACGACATTGCGCAACCGGGCAGTGAGTGGCACCTGTCGCCGTTCATCAGCGCCGACTACGCGAAAGTGGAAGTCGACGGCTACTCGGAAAACAGTAACCGCTCCACCGCGCTGACCTTCGATGACCAGAAGCGTGACTCGAAACGTCTGGGCATCGGTTTGCAGGGCAAATACCAGATCACTGCGCAGACTCAAGTGTTCGGCGAATATGCCCACGAGCGTGAGTATGAAGATGACGTGCAGAAAGTGAATATCGCCCTCAACAGTCTGCCATCCCTGGACTTCAAGCTCGACGGCTATACGCCGCAAAGCCACTTGAATCGCGTGAGCCTGGGGGTCAGCCACAAGTTGACGGCCGATCTGGCGCTACGTGGTGGGTACACGTTCCGCAAGGATGATGACTTTACCCAGCAAGGGGTGACCGTCGGGGTCAGTCTGGATTTCTGATTAAAAAAAAGCTGCCTCCTAAGGGGCAGCTTTCTTTGGTTGGAAGTCTTGAGCGAACTCAGTTGTCCGGGGTTTGTTCGGCCAGAGCCACTGCACGGAACATCGCACGGCGTTTGTTCAGGGTTTCTTCCCATTCCAGTGCCGGCACCGAGTCGGCGACGATACCGCCACCGGCCTGCACGTGCAGTTCGCCGTTCTTGATCACCGCGGTGCGGATCGCGATCGCGGTGTCCATGTTGCCGTTCCAGGCGAAGTAACCGACCGCGCCGCCGTAGACGCCACGCTTGACCGGTTCCAGTTCGTCGATGATTTCCATCGCGCGAATCTTCGGTGCGCCGGACAAAGTGCCCGCCGGCAGAATCGCCCGCAATGCGTCCATCGCGGTCAGCCCGGCCTTCAATTGCCCGGTGACGTTGGACACGATGTGCATCACGTTGGAATAGCGCTCGATGACCATCTTTTCGGTGAGTTTCACCGAACCGATTTCCGAGACGCGACCGGTGTCGTTGCGGCCCAGGTCGATCAGCATCAAGTGCTCGGCGATTTCCTTGTGGTCGGACAGCAGGTCTTTTTCCAGTGCCAGGTCAGCCTCTTCGTTTGCGCCCCGCGGACGGGTGCCGGCGATCGGGCGCACGGTGATCAGGTTGTCTTCGACCCGCACCAGCACTTCCGGCGAACTGCCGACGACGTGGAAGTCGCCAAAGTTGAAGAAGTACATGTAAGGCGTCGGGTTGAAGCAGCGCAGCGCCCGGTACAGATCAATCGGTGCAGCCTTGAAGTCGATCGACATGCGCTGGGACGGCACGACTTGCATGCAGTCACCGGCCAGGATGTATTCCTTGATGGTGTCGACGGCTTTTTCGTAATCGTCCTGGGTGAAACTGGAGCGGAACACCGGATCAGCCGATTGCTGCTTGCTGAAATCCAGCCCACGGCGCGGGGTGATTGGCTGACGCAGTTTCTCCAGCAGCGCTTCCAGTCGTGCCTGACCTTGTTCAAAAGCATCGTCCTGCGCCGGGTCGGCCAGGACAATCGCGTGCATCTTGCCGGCGAGGTTGTCGAACACCACCACCGCATCGGAGACCATCAACAGAATGTCCGGCACGCCCAGTGGGTCCGGGTTCGGGCACTTGCCCAGACGCTTCTCTACATAGCGCACGCAGTCGTAGCCGAAGTAACCCACCAGGCCGCCGTTAAAGCGCGGCAGGCCGGGGATGGTCGGCACGTTGTAACGGGCTTTGAATGCTTCGACGAAAGCCAGCGGGTCTTCAACATCGTGGCTTTCGATCTCGACGCCGTCGTGGGTCACGCTGACGTGATGATCGTGAACCCGCAACACGGTGCGACACGGTAGGCCGATGATCGAATAACGGCCCCACTTCTCCCCGCCCTGCACCGACTCGAGCAGGTAGGAGTTGGGCTCGTCGGCCAGTTTCAGGTAGATCGACAGCGGCGTGTCAAAGTCGGCCAGGGTTTCGCAGGCAAGCGGGATGCGGTTGTAGCCGGCAGCGGCCAAACGCAGGAATTCTTCACGGATCATGGGGTAGCCTCGTGGCTTGAGGTTCTAACAGTCAGGTATGCAAACGCGCCGGTACGCCGGCCAGGATCAAGTCAGGCGCGCCAACGCCAGCGGGCCAGGGCCTTGATGACTTTCATCCAGAGTTTGCGAGTGACCACCACGATGGCGTTTCCAGAAGGGGGTTGAACAGCGTCGGGCAACGTTATCTCAGCGGCCGGATCCAGGCAACCGGGAATTAGTTTGCGCAGATCGTCGATCACCAGCGTCGGCGATTCCTCGGCGATAGGTCGACCATGGTTGTAACCATAACTGAGGGCGACGCACTTGACCCCCGCCGCTTTCGCCGCCTGCACGTCGCTGCGCGAATCGCCGACGAACAACGATTGCGATGCAGGAATGTTGGCCATTTTCATCACGAAAAACAGCGCAGCCGGGTCAGGTTTTTTCTGTGGCAGGGTGTCGCCACCGATAATCCATTTGAAGTAGCGGCCGATCTTCATCTGATCCAGCAGCGGCGCGACGAAGCGCTCCGGCTTGTTGGTGATCAGCGCCATCTCGACGCCCTGCTTGTGCAGCCATTTCAGCGTGTCGCGCACGCCGGGGTAAACCACGGTCAGATCATGGCTCTGACTGTAGGCCTCCATGAAAATCTCCAGCGCGCCTTCGGCTTCACCGTCATCGACTGTCGAATGGTCGATGCCGCCGGCCAGCGCGCGGCGCACCAGCACCGGCGCGCCGTTGCCGACCCATTCGCGCACCGACTCGATGCCCGCGGGTACGCGGCCGAGTTTGAGCAACATGTTATCCACAGCCGCTGCGAGGTCGGGGACCGAATCGATCAGCGTGCCATCAAGATCGAACATCACCAGCCGCGGCAGACGCCCCGGGAACAGCTGCTCAAAGCCACTCATGGGCGAGCCAATGCCAGTTCGGAACGCATCTTTTCAATCACCTCTTGGTAGTTCGGTGCATTGAAGATCGCCGAGCCGGCGACGAAGGTGTCGGCGCCCGCGGCAGCGATTTCACGAATGTTGTTCACGTTCACGCCGCCGTCGATTTCCAGGCGGATGTCTCGGCCGGAAGCATCGATCAGCGCCCGCGCTTCACGCAGCTTATCGAGGGTGCCGGGGATGAACTTCTGCCCGCCGAAGCCGGGGTTGACGCTCATCAACAGGATCATGTCGACCTTGTCCATGACGTATTTGAGCACGTCCAGCGGGGTCGCCGGGTTGAACACCAACCCCGACTTGCAGCCGCCTTCGCGGATCAGTTGCAGCGAACGGTCAACGTGCTGCGTGGCTTCCGGGTGGAAGGTGATGTAGGTCGCACCGGCCTCGATGAAGTCAGCGACGATGCGGTCCACCGGGCTGACCATCAGGTGTGCATCGATCGGCGCGGTCACGCCGTACTTGCGCAGGGCCGCGCAAACCATCGGGCCGATGGTCAGGTTCGGCACGTAATGGTTATCCATGACATCGAAGTGCACGAAGTCGGCGCCAGCGGCCAGGACATTGTCCACTTCTTCACCCAGGCGGGCGAAGTCGGCGGAGAGAATCGACGGAGCAATTACGAAGGGCTGCATCACGCACCTTTTCTGAGCAGAATCACGATGGCGCGCATTGTATACCTCATGCTTTGACCCGCGCGACGTGACTGCGATGATCAGTAGGCCGCTCGGTAGATCTTCTCGATATCGACGGCGCTCAACTGGCGCGGATTGTTGCGCATCAGGCGCTCGATGCCTGCGGCTTCCACGGCCATGGCAGGGATCGCATCCTCGGGAACGCCGAAGCTGCGCAGGCCCGATGGGATTTCCACCGCAGCGCACAGTTCGGTCATGGCTTCCACGGCTTTGTCGGCCGCCTCATTGGCGCTCAGATGAGCGGTCTTCACGCCCATGGCTTCGGCAATATCCTGCATCCGCTCGACGCAGGCCATCTTGTTCCAGGTCATGACATACGGCAGCAGCAAGGCGTTGCTCACACCATGGGCGATGTTGAAACGCCCGCCCAACGGATACGCCAGCGCATGCACCGCGCCGACGCCGGCATTGCCGAACGCCATGCCGGCCATCAGGCTGGCGGTGGCCATATCTTCGCGGGCCTGCAGATTGGAGGGATTGGCGTAGGCCTTGGGCAATGCCTTGGCGATCAGCTTGATGGCGCCGATGGCCAGGGAGTCGGTGATCGGCGAGGCGTTGACCGACAGGTAGGATTCGATGGCATGCACCAGCGCATCGACGCCACTGGCAGCGGTGACGCTGCGCGGGCAGGTCAGGGTCATTTGCGGGCTGACCAGCGCCACGTCTGGCAATAGATAGTCGCTGACGATGCCTTTCTTCAGTTGTGCAACCTTGTCGGAGAGGATCGCCACGTTGGTAACTTCCGAGCCGGTGCCAGCGGTGGTCGGGATGGCGATCAGCGGCGGGCCTTTGCGTGGCACCTGATCGATGCCGAACAAATCTTCCAGCGCACCGTGGTAACCGGCATAAGCGGCCACGCTTTTGGCAATGTCGATAGCGCTGCCGCCGCCCAGACCGATCAGCCCGTCATGCCCGCCCTCGCGGTAAACCCGCATGCAGTCTTCGACGATGGCGATTTCCGGGTCCGGCAACACCCGGTCGAAAATCTCGTAGCTGCGATCCCCCAACTGCGCCAGCGCCAGCTCTACCGTGCCGGACTTGACCAGTGCGGCATCGGTGACGATCAGCGGGTTGTCGATATCGAGGCGCGTCAGCTCAGCCGCCAGTTGCTCGATGGCACCTGCGCCGGTGATCAGTTTGTGAGCGATTTTGAAAGAGGAAAGACTCATGTGCGCGGCCTCTTATAGATAGGGGAGCTGGGCACAATAGTAGCTGGGGTTTGGGGTTTGTCTGCTATTCAGGCTGTGAATGACCGGCGATTCCAAACAATCGTGGGAGCGGGCTTGCTCGCGAAGGAGCCGTGTCAGTCGACATCGATGTTGACTGACACGGCCCCTTCGCGAGCAAGCCGCTCCCACATTTTTACCGCGTGTAGATTCAGACCTGAGCGGTACGCAGTTTCTCGCTGCGGCCACGCAGCCATTCCAGGGTCAGCAACAGGATCACCGAGAAGGCGATCAGCAGTGTCGCGGCGGCGGCGATGGTCGGGCTGAGGTTTTCGCGTATGCCGCTGAACATCTGCCGTGGCAACGTCGCTTGTTCGGGACCGGCGAGGAACAGCGTCACCACCACTTCATCGAACGAGGTGGCGAACGCGAACAGCGCACCGGAAATCACGCCCGGCGCGATCAACGGCAAGGTCACCCGGCGAAACGCAGTCAGCGGCGATGCACCCAGGCTTGCCGCAGCGCGCACCAGATTATGGTTAAACCCCTGCAATGTCGCCGACACGGTGATGATCACAAACGGCACACCCAGCACCGCATGCACCACGATCAGCGAGAAAAAGCTGTTGCCCAGGCCCAATGGGGCAAAGAACAGGTAACTGGCCACACCGATAATCACCACCGGCACCACCATCGGCGAAATCACCAGGGCCATCACCAGCGCCTTGCCGGGAAAGTCACCGCGGGTCAGGCCAATCGCCGCCAGCGTACCGAAAATCATCGCCAGCACCGTGGCCGCCGGAGCGACGATGATGCTGTTCTTCAACGCCCGCATCCACTCCGCCGACGTGAAGAAATCGTGATACCACTGCAGCGAGAACCCTTGCAGCGGGTACACCAGGAAACTGCCGGAGTTGAACGACAGCGGGATAATCACCAGCACCGGCAGAATCAGGAACAACAAAATCAAGCCGCAGAGAATCCGCAAGCTGTAGAACCACACCCGTTCGATGGGCGACATATAAGGACTCAGCATTTCGTTCTCCCCTTAGCTCAGGCGCAGGCGACTGGCGCCCACCAGCCAGCTGTAAATCAGATAAAGCACCACGGTCGCCAACAGCAGCAGCCCACCGAGTGCGGTCGCCATGCCCCAGTTGATGCTGGTGTTGGTGTAGAAGGCGACGAAGTAACTGACCATCTGATCGTTCGGGCTGCCCAGCAAGGCCGGGGTGATGTAGTAGCCGATGGCGAGGATGAACACCAACAGGCAACCGGCGCCGACACCGGCATAGGTCTGCGGGAAGTACACCCGCCAGAAACTGGCGAACGGGTGACAGCCGAGGGAAATCGCGGCGCGCATGTAGGTCGGCGAGATGCCTTTCATCACGCTGTAGATCGGCAGGATCATGAACGGCAGAAGGATGTGCACCATCGAGATGTAGACCCCGGTGCGGTTGAACACCAGCTCCAGCGGTTTATCGATGATGCCCATGGCCATCAAGCCGCTGTTGATCAACCCGCCCGATTGCAGCAGCACGATCCACGCGGCGACTCGCACCAGGATCGACGTCCAGAACGGCAGCAGCACCAGAATCATCAGCAGGTTGCTCTGGCGGGATGGCAGGTTCGCCAGCAGGTAGGCCAGCGGATACGCCAGCACCAGGCAGATCACGGTGATGATCAGGCCCATCCAGAAGGTCCGGGCGAATATGTCGAGGTAGATTGCCTGATCCGGCGTGGCCGGGGCGACTTCGCCGAGGTCGTCGATGCGATGATCGACGGCCGCCAGCAGGTAGTACGGTGTGATGCTGCTGGTGTTGCGGCGCACGGCTTGCCAATAGGCCGGGTCACCCCAGCGCTCGTCGAGCGCTTCCAACGCTTCTTTATAAGAGGCCGGTTCAGTGGCGAACGGCAGGGCGCGTGCTGTTTTGGTCAGCAGGCTGCGGTAGCCGGCCAACTCCATGTTCAAGCGCTTGGACAGGTCGCCCAAGGTCTGATTCTTGCGGGCTTCGGCGAGGTCTTCGCTGGCTGCCTTGTAAACCGGCTCAGCGGGCAGGCCGCGGCCGTCCCAACTGGCGATGGCGGCCACGGTGCGCGGCATGCCGCCGACCACTTCCGGGTTACCCACGCTTTTGTAGAGCAGCGCCACGATCGGCACCAGAAACACCAGCAACAGAAACAGCACCAAAGGCGCAATCAAGGCTTGAGCTTTCCAGCGGTTGATCCGCTCGGCGTGCTTGAGCCGCTGCTTCAAGGTGGGGTCGGTGCCCGCGTTCAGGGGAACGGCGATAGCCATGACGTACTCCGGAAATCTTTGATCGTTAAATTCACACAACTCTGATGTGGGAGCGGGTTTGCTCGCGAAAGCGGTGTGTCAGTCAGCATCAATGTTGGATGTGAAGACGCCTTCGCGAGCAAGCCCGCTCCCACATGGGTCAGCTTATTTTGCTGCCCAGGAATTGAAGCGCTGCTCCAATTGCTCGCCGTTGTCAGCCCAGAAGCTGACGTCGATCTGCACCTGGTTGGCGATGTTTTCCGGGGTGGTCGGCATGTCCTTCAAGACATCCTTGTTCAGCAACGGTACAGCCTGGATGTTGGCCGGGCCGTAGGCGATGTTTTCCGAATAGGTCTTCTGCTGTTGGGGCTGTACCGAGAAGGCGATGAATTTCTTCGCCGCTTCAGCCCGCGCCTTGTCCAGACCTCTTGGAATGGCCCATGCGTCGAAGTCGTAGATACCGCCATTCCACACGACTTTCAGGTTACTTTCTTTCTGTACCGCAGCGATCCGACCGTTATAGGCGGAGCTCATGACCACGTCACCGGAAGCAAGGTACTGCGGCGGTTGTGCGCCGGCTTCCCACCACTGGATGCTTGGCTTGAGTTCATCGAGTTTCTTGAACGCGCGGTCCTGACCGTCTTTGCCGGCCAGCACTTTGTAGACGTCTTTTGGCGCAACGCCGTCGGCCATCAGAGCGAATTCCAGGGTGTACTTCGCGCCTTTACGCAGGCCGCGTTTGCCCGGGAATTTCTTGGTGTCCCAGAAATCTACCCAACTGGTCGGTGCGCTTTTCAGCTTGTCGGCGTTGTATGCCAGCACGGTCGACCACACGAAGAAGCCCACGCCGCATGGCTGGATAGCGCCTTTGACGTAGTCTTCAGATTTGCCAAACAGCGCAGGGTCGAGTTGCTCGAACATGTCTTCGTCGCAACCACGGGACAGTTCCGGCGATTCAACTTCCACCAGGTCCCAGGACACGCTCTTGGTGTCGACCATGGCTTTGACCTTGGCCATTTCGCCGTTGTACTCGCCCGCCACGATCTTGCCGTTGCCTGCCGCTTCCCACGGTGCGTAGAAGGCTTTGACCTGCGCCGCCTTGTTCGCCCCGCCAAAGGACACCACGGTCAGGTCCGGGCCCGCCGCCATCGCGTGTGCCGCACCGATCATGCCCATGACCAAAGCGGTGAATTTCAGGGATCTCAACATTTATTGTTCTCTCCACGTGCAGGGTTGGTGTTGTTGAAGCAGGGGGGCGATCAATGCGCCTCTAGAAGTGGGTCGAGCGCGCGAACGTGTTCGACCTGCCAGCCAAGCGGTACCACGTCGCCGACTGCCAGCGCGGGATCGAGCTCGGCAATCGGTTGTTTCACAAAGAAGTCGGTCTTGCCGCAGACTTCCAGGCGAACCCGGACGTGGTCGCCCAGATAGATGAATTCCGCCACCCTCCCTGAGAAGCGGTTGACGCAGGACTCGCTGGAACCGTTGAGGCTGATGCGCTCGGGGCGAATCGACAGCGTGACCGGTTCGCCGGTCTTGCCGACGTTGACGGCCAAGGCTTCAACCTTTTCCCCGCGACCGAGTTCAACCACGCAGCGGTCGCCGGTGTGGCTGTGCAAGCGGCCATTGAGGCGGTTGTTCTCGCCGATGAAGTTGGCGACGAAGGTGTTTTTCGGTTCTTCGTAGAGGGTGCGCGGCGGGGCGATCTGCTGGATTTCGCCCTGGTGGAACACCGCCACACGGTCGGACATGGTCAGGGCTTCGCCCTGGTCGTGGGTTACGTAGACCACGGTCACGCCCAGGCGCTGGTGCAGATGCTTGATCTCCATCTGCATGTGTTCGCGCAGTTGCTTGTCCAGTGCGCCGAGGGGTTCGTCCATCAGCACCAGTTGCGGCTCGAACACCAACGCTCTGGCCAGGGCCACGCGTTGCTGCTGACCGCCGGACAGTTGTGCCGGATAACGCTGGGCGAAGGTGTCGAGCTGAACCATGCTCAGGACACGCTTGACCCTGTCACTGACGTCGCTCTTGTTCAAGCCGCGCACGGTCAGCGGGAACGCGAGGTTCTCGGCGACCGTCATGTGCGGGAACAACGCGTAGTTCTGAAACACCATGCCGATGTCGCGCTTGTGCGGCGGCACGTTATTGATGGAGCGCCCGGCCAGCAGGATTTCGCCTGCGGTCGGAGTTTCGAAACCGGCGAGCATCATCAGACTGGTGGTTTTGCCGGAGCCGGACGGCCCCAGCAAAGTGAGGAATTCGCCTTTGCGAATATCCAGGTTGAGGTCTTTGACGATCAGGTTCTCGCCGTCGTAGCTTTTTTGCACTCCACGAAAGCTGACCAGAATGTCACTGGCCCCTGCGCTTGAATCGACCTGGCTCATACCCACACCTTTGTTGTTGATGACTGCTGTGGACTAAGCCTAGTGGACGCTGGTGACCACGCAAATCGGGGTGCAGGAGAGAATCGCCTCAGCGGGATGGAAGGCTGGGGGTAGGGATTGCCCTACAAGGATGGCGGGGATGGATAGGGGCAGCGGCAATCGGCTGGTTTCGAGCCGCAAGAACGGGTAAATGCGATGCTGGGGGATGTCGCAAATAGATATGCCACCGCGATCCTGTGGGAGCGGGCTTGCTCGCGAATGCAGTGTGTCAGTCGACATATGCACTGAATGTAACGCCGCCTTCGCGAGCAAGCCCGCTCCCACAATTGATTCGGGGTGTATCAGAGCAGTTTGTGTTCCATGGCGTATTTCACCAGCTCAGCCAGGGAGGTGATGTTGAGTTTCTGCATCAACCGCGCTTTGTGAGTGCTGATGGTTTTGCTGCTCAAGGCCAGTTGCTGGGCGATGTCGTTGACATTCGCTCCCTGGGCCAGGCGTTCGAACACCGAGAACTCACGCTCCGACAGCAATGAGTGCAACGGTCGCGAATCGGTCAGGCCGACTTCGAAGACCATGCGGTCGGCCAGGTCCGGATCGATGTAACGCCCGCCCGCCGCGACTTTGCGGATGGCCGTCAGCAGCAGCGCCGGATCGCTGTCCTTGGTCGCGTAGCCAGCGGCACCGACCTTCAACGCCCGGGCAGCCATTTGTGCTTCGTCGTGCATCGACAGCACCAGAATCGCCGGCGGATTGTTCAGGGCGCGAATCCGCGGAATGGCCTCCAGGCCATTGACCCCCGGCATAGAGATATCCAGCAACACCACCTCGCAAGGCACATGACGCAAGGTCTCGAGCAACTGTTCGCCATTGCTGGCCTCCCCCACCACCAGCAAATCCTTGGCCAGGCCAATCAGTTGCTTGATGCCTTCACGGACGATGGTGTGGTCTTCGGCTACCAGTACACGGATCACGTTCTTCTCCAGATTCAAGATCATTCGCGAGCAAACCCGCTCCCACTTTTAGACCGTGATCAAATGTGGGAGCGGGCTTGCCCGCGAAGGCGCCAGTTCAAACAACTTAAACCCTCAGGCCCCATCCAACGGCACTCGCACAATCAGGGTCGTGCCCTCCCCCGGCTCACTCTCAAGCGACAATTCGCCCCCCATGATCAACACCCGCTCACGCATGCCGACCACACCAAAGGATGTCGACCTACCGGTGGGAGCGATAAATCCTACGCCATCATCGCTAACCGTCAGACACAACTCGTCGCCCTCAAGGGCCAGTGTCAGTTCCACAGTATGCGCCTGGGCATGGCGCATGACATTGGTCAGCGCCTCCTGAAGAATCCGGAACAAGCCAATCGCCTTGGCATCACTGAGTACCGGCAAGTTCTCCGGCACCTGCACCAGACACGGAATCTGCGTGCGCGCCTCGAATCGGCGGGCTTGCCATTCGATGGCCGAGGCAATCCCGGCATCCAGAATCGGGGGTCGCAACGCCGTCGCCACATCACGCACCAGTTGAAACAGTTGGGCGATCAAACGCTTCATGCTGTTCAGGCGTTCGTTGAGGCCGGGATCAAGTTGGGCGTAGGCCAGTTCGCACATGGACGTTTCAAGCTTCAACACGGTCAACATCTGCCCCAGCTCGTCATGAACTTCCCGGGCAATGCGGGCCTTTTCCTCTTCCCGCACGCTCTCCAGGTGGGCGGACAGCTCACGCAGTTGCTCCCGGGAGCTGGCGAGTTCCAGCTCGATGCGTTTGCTCTCGCTGATGTCCCAGACAATCCCGTCCCAGACATAAGCGCCATCTTCGAGCCGGCGGGTAATCGCCTTGATCTCGGCCCAGCGCTGTTCTCCCGAACGGGTGAGAATCCGTCCTTGCCACGACCAGTCGCTATCAGTATCCAGCGCATGATCCTGGGTCTGGTGATAACTGGCCTTGTCGTCGGGATGCACCAGGCTGCGCAGGCCTTTGTCGCGATGGGCCAGGGTGGCCGGCGAGTAACCCACCAGGCTTTCGCTGCCTTCACTGATGTAGGCAAAGTCGATCTGACCTGTCACCGGCGCCCGCTCCAGCCGAAAGACCAGTCCGGGGACGTTGGCTGCAATCCCTTGCAGCCGCGCTTCGCTTTCCTGCAACGCCGCCAGGGCACGACGACGCTCGGTGACGTCATTGAGGTAAACCACCAGGTATTCGCCGTCGCGAAAACGCAAGAAGCTCAGCGAAACATCCGTCGGCAGGATACTGCCGTCGGCCCGCACACAGTTGGTTTCGAAACTTGGCGGAGCGTCTTCGCTGGCCCGGGCGCGCTTCCACAGGTTCAGCCAGCGGTCCATGTGCAAGCCGGGCTCGAAGTCGATCAGCGGCCGATCGATGATTCCGCCCGCCGGATAGCCGAGCATGGTTTCTGCCGCGCGGTTGGCGTAACGCACATGGCTGTCCCAGTTGACCCAGAGGATGCCGACGGTGCTCTGGTCGATGGAAAACTGCGTGAGGCGCAAGGCTTCTTCGCTGGCGGCACGCAGGGCAATGTCTTCCCGAGCCGCCAATAATCGTTGCTCCAGACTGTGCTGTTGCCGACGCTGCCAGAACACAATGGCCATGCTGCTGAGCGCCAACACCAGCAACAACAGACAGAGGTTTTGCCAGAATCCCGGGGTCTCGGTCAGCCGTGGGTACTTGGGTTGCAGCCATTGGTTGTGCAGTTGTTCCAGATCCTTGGGCGGGATCGCCCGCAACGCGCTTTCGATAATGCCGGCCAGCTCTGGCCAGTCCCGTCGCGTGGCCACCCGCAGCAACTGCGGCAGGCCAATGTCGCCGACCACCACCAGCCCGGCGAATTCCGGTTCGACGGACAGCCGCCCCAGTTGCGCTTCATCGACCACGGCGTAACTGGCCTGCTGGCTCAACAGCAATTGCAATGCCTGGCGTTCGATCGGCACGCCCTGAAGGTTTAAATGCGGATAGTTGCCGCGCAGGTAATCGGCGGTGGCACTGGGCATGCGCACGGCGACGCGGGTCTGGCCGTCGAGTTTTTCCAACTCGACTGCGCCGGTACTTTTCTGGTCGCTGACCACCAGTTGCGGCACCCGCATGTACGGATCGGAAAACTGCCAAAGACGCAGCCCTGCTGGGGTTTGCATCAGCCCTGGAGCGATGTCGATTTCACCCTCGCGCGCGGCGGCTTCCAGTTGCGCGAGGTCGGGAAAGTTACGCCAGCTCAGCTCGACCTTGAGGGCTTTGGCGACCCATTTCATCAGCTCGACGTTAACCCCGGACAGGCGCTGCAAACGGCGATCGTATTGGGCATAGGGCGCCTGTAACACCAGCCCGACCCGCAATTCGTCATGCTGCGCCAACCATTGTTGCTGGCCCGCGGACAATGGCGCGACGTGCGTCGGTGGCGCAGGAGCCGCCCAACCCATCAAGGGAAACCACAAACAGCCGATAACCCACAGGCAGCAAACACGCATCATCGAAATCTCACACACTGACAAATACTGACCAACCCATTAGGCTGCCGGAATAACTTCTGGCCTGGAATATCCGATGCCCCCTGTCTACCGCCTGGCACTGCCAGCATTGTGCCTGTCGCTGATCCTGCCTTGCGCCTTTTCTGTCGAGGCGGCCAACCCGGCACCTTCCACCACGGAAAAACCAGCAGAAGAAAAGCCGGTCGAACGTCAGCCGCTGCTTGAGCGTAGTCAGGAAGAAGCGGCAGCACTTGAGCGAAAAATTCCCGCTCAGGAACAGCAACAACTACAGGCCGGAGCCGATACCTTTCTGGCCTTGTGGAAACCGGCCAATACCGCCGACCCCAAAGGTGCGGTGATTATCATCCCTGGCGCCGGTGAGACCGTTGACTGGCCGCAAGCAATCGGCCCATTGCGACGTAAATTACCCGACGCCGAGTGGAGCAGCCTGAGTATCACCTTGCCGGACCTGCAAAGCGATGCCATAGCGCCACGTGTCGCAGAAGTGGCGCCAACGCCAAACGCTCCCGACGTGGGCAGCAAAGATTCGACCACTGCCGCGCCCATCGAGCAGGTGGCGGGCGGTGAAGCGGAGGTGGTGGACAAGGCGATCGCTGAAACCACCGATGAACAGGCCAAAGCCGATGCCGAGCGCATCTTCGCCCGCATCGATGCCGCCATTGCTTATGCCGAACAGCAAAGCGCTCGCAGCATCGTGGTGCTGGGTCATGGCACTGGTGCTTATTGGGCCGCGCGTTATCTGAGCGAGAAACAGCCCTCGCAAGTGGAGAAGTTCGTGATGGTCGCCGCGCAGACGCCCGTTACGGTGAAGCCCGAGCTGGTCGAACTCACGCCAACCTTGAAACTGCCTACCGCCGACATCTTTTATATGGATAAGCCGCAGGATCGCAATCTGGCGCTGGCGCGCTTGCAAGCGAGCAAGCGGTTGAAGACTTCGGGGTTCAGCCAAGTATCACTCAAGGCATTGCCAGGTAATACCAAAGCGGAGCAAGAACAGCTGTTTCGCCGGGTACGTGGGTGGTTGAGTCCTCAGCCTGCGACGGACTGATAGACCGAGTTGCTCCCTTCGCGAGCAAGCCCGCTCCCACATTCGATCTCGGTCGTACACAAATTCTGTGTCCGCTGAAGATCTAATGTGGGAGCGGGCTTGCTCGCGAAGACGGCTTTACAAACACAACGACTCTATCGCTCTACAGCTCTACCGAAAATCCCGCCGCTCACGAATCAACGTGTAGGCATTATGCAATTCTCGAGTCTTGTCGGTGGCCTCGCGAACCTGCAACGCCGACGCACCGCTACCGGCAATCTTGTCCGGGTGATGGCGACTGAGCAGGCGTCGGTAGGCACGTTTGATTTGTGCCGGCTCACTGGTGGCGGAAACCCCCAACAGCCGCAGAGCGTCCTGATAGGTCACCGTACTGCTGACCATTGACCGTTTCTGCGGTTCATAGTCACTCGCCAACGCCCTTACCTGCTGAGACGTCCAGCCCAGCCATTTACCCCATTGGGCTATCAGCTCAAGCTCACCGTTGCCGGCACGACCATCGGCCCAGACCATCCGCCAACAGGCGCGCAATACACCCTCGGCGGCGTAGGGCTGAGTACTCAGGCGCCGAAGGTAACCGCGCAACCGATCATGCCCCGACTTGCCGCGATTGAACGCGGCAATCGCGCGACGCTGGGCCGAGTCAGTCATTTCCAACGAACGCATTTCCTGACGGGCCTGCTGAATGTGGCCATCCACCACTCGCCCATCGCTCTTGGCCAGCCGCCCCAACAACACAAACAACAACTCATCGTTGCGTAATACGGAGCGACCACCGAGTTTTTCCCGCACGTGCGCCCAGCTCTGCAGGTTCAAACGCCGGTCCAGCGCCTGTCCCAACAACGCGCCGAGCATGGCCCCCGGAATGCTGGCTATGGCAAAGCCCGCTCCGGCTCCAATCAGAGTCCCTGGCCACAGCATGTCAGCGTCTCGCTTCTATCAGGGTTTCAACTTCAGCCAGACGCTCGTGCGTGCCAACATCGACCCACTGTCCCCTCAAGCGCTCACCCGACACTTGCCCGTCAGCCATGGCCGTACGCAGCAACGGCGCCAGCTTGAACGCCCCGGCGGAGCAACCTTCGAACAGCTGCGGGTGCAGCACGGCGATACCGCTGTAGGTCAGGGTTGCGGTATCCGCTTGACCGTCGCGCACCTGCCCGTCGACCAGGCGAAAGTCCCCGGCCGGGTGATGGGCCGGATTGTCCGCCAGCACCAGATGCGCCAACCCGGCAATGGGCTGATGCAACACGCTGAAGTCGTAATCCGTCCAGATGTCGCCGTTGACCACCACAAAGGCCTCATCACCCAGCAACGGCAACGCCCGGAAAATCCCGCCTCCGGTTTCCAGCGGCTCACCTTCCGGCGAGTACTGAATGCTCACGCCATACTGCGAGCCGTCGCCCAGATAGTCTTCGATCTGCTGGCCGAGCCAGGCATGGTTGATCACGATCTCGGTAAAACCGGCGGCGGCCAGCGCGCGCAGGTGATACTCGATCAGCGGCACCCCGCCTGCGCGGACCAGCGGTTTTGGCGTGGTCAGGGTCAGCGGGCGCATGCGCTCGCCTTTGCCTGCCGCCAGAATCATCGCCTTCATGCAGTCGCTCCAGCACGCAGACTTAGCAGCAATACGTCCAGCTCAGCCAGTTCAGGACGGCGGGCGATCACGGCATCTATATAAGCAAAGAAGCGCGGCACATCAGCCAGATAACGCGGCTTGCCGTCGCGGTGGCAGATACGGGCGAAGATGCCGATCACTTTCAGGTGACGCTGCACCCCCATCAGGTCGCTGGCACGCAGGAACTCTTCGAAGTCGGGTTGAACCGGGATTCCGAGTTCGCCTGCTTGTTGCCAGTAAGCTTCCAGCCAGCCATGTACACGCTCCTCAGGCCAGCTGAGGAAGGCGTCTTTGAACAGGCAGGTCACGTCGTAAGTCACGGGACCATAGACCGCATCCTGGAAATCCAGCACACCGGGATTCGGCTCGCTGAGCATCAGGTTGCGCGGCATGTAATCGCGATGCACCAGGACTTTTGGCTGGGCCAAGGCGCTGTCGATCAGCAAGTCGGTGACCTGCTGCCAGAGCATCTGCTGAGCCGAATCGAACTCGATGCCCAACTCGCGCTTCACGTACCACTCGGGGAACAATTCCAGCTCGCGCCGCAGCAACGCAACGTCGTAACTCGGCAGCGGTGCGACCATCGGCAATTGCTGAAAAGCCAGCAGCGCTTGCAGCGCATCCTCGAACAAATCGTCGGCATTTTCGCGGTCGATCACGTCCAGATAAGTCTTGTTGCCCAGGTCATTGAGCAAAAGAAAACCGCGTTCAAGGTCTTCGGCATAAATTTTCGGCACATTTATTCCGGATTTCGCCAGCAAAAAAGCGATATCCACGAAGGGTTTGCAGTTTTCCTGGGGCGGTGGCGCGTCCATTACGACGAAGCTTTTGCCCTCGCCTTCCCAGCGGAAATAGCGCCGAAAACTGGCGTCGCTACTGGCCGCGGTCAACGTGGCCGGGGGTACGGCGCCCCAGCCCTGTTCCGCAAAGAGGATTGCCAACTGCTCATCGAGCCAAACTTTCAGGTGTTGCAAACGTACATCTTGGTCAGGCATTGCAAGGGTCTCCGACGGCGCTAGCCGTCAAGCGGGTCATGCTTTATTATCCAGCATCTTTTTCAGACCATCGAGAGGCGTGCGGCCCACACCGCGGGCAGATGGCACGCAGGAAGCCCGGACTAATAAGATGGCATTGAAATCCCCCGCGTTTCGTAAAAAATTTCCGTTGTTGGTGACCGGCAGTCTGCTGGCCCTGCAACCTCTTGCCACTTCGTTCGTGGTCGCCGCGGAACAGTATGACTGCTCAGTCTCTGCTTCGGGTGCCTGGGACTGTGCGCCAAAATCTCCCGCAGCTGCACTGCCACCGCGTCCCGTCCATGACGGCGGCGCGGTAAGTGCGAGCGGCGAGACTCCGGCCGACAGCGATTCCAGTCAAGACGCCGACGCCAAGCCAGTGCTGGTCACCGAGTCCAAAGGCCGCGGCCTGAAGTCCCGTAGCGCAGACTACAGTCACCTCGACTGGGTTCCGCGCGAGAACCTCACTGCCGCGCAATTGGCTGAAACCGGTCCTTACTGCGCTGGTTCCTATATCGAACCGATTCGTCCAGGCATGAATGACAAGACGGATAAAAGTGACGCTCCGACCTTTATCGGCGCCAAGGCCTCCCGCTATAAGCAGGATGAGCAAGTCGCGACCCTCGCCGGTGACGTGGTCATGCGTCAGGGCAGCATGCAGGTCGAAGCCGACGAAGCGAACCTTTACCAGGCCGAGAGCCGTGGCGAACTGAGCGGCAACGTGCGCATTCGCGACAACGGCGCACTGATCGTGGGCGACCACGCCGACGTGCAGCTCGACACCGGTGAAGCCAAGGTCGACAACGCTGAATACGTGATGCACAAATCCCGTATCCGCGGTAACGCGCTGTACGCCAAACGTGCCGAGAACGCGATCATCCGCCTCAAGGATGGCACGTACACCACGTGCGAGCCGAACAGCAACGCCTGGCAGCTCAAGGGCAACAACATCACCTTGAACCCGGCCACCGGTTTCGGTACCGCGACCAACGTCACGCTGCGGGTCAAGGACTTCCCGGTTCTGTACACGCCGTACATCTATTTCCCGATCGACGACCGTCGCCAGTCCGGCTTCCTGCCGCCGACCATCGGCACCGGCAGCGATACCGGCTTCCTACTGGTCACACCGTATTACTTCAACCTGGCACCGAACTACGATGCCACGTTGTACCCGCGTTACATGGCCAAACGTGGCTTATTGATGGAAGGCGAATTCCGCTACCTGACCAAGTCCACCGAGGGTCAGTTCGGTGCGGCGTATCTCAATGACGAGAACGACGATCGCAAGCTACAGACCGACTACGAAAAAACCCGCTACATGTACAACTGGCAGCACAAGGGTGGCCTCGACTCGCGCGTCTTCACGCAAGTCGATTACACCAAGATCAGCGATCCTTATTACTTCCAGGATCTGCAGAGCGACCAGATTGGTGTGAAAAGTTCCGACTACGTGAACCAGCAGGGTTCTGTCAGCTACCGCGGCGACAGTTACACCGCTCGTATCAATGCCCAGGCTTACCAGTTGGCGACCGTATCGAACATCACGCCGTACGATCGTTTGCCGCAGATTACCTTCAATGGTCAGCTGCCTACTCACCCGGGCGGCCTGGACTTCGACTATGAAACAGAAGTCGTTCGGTTTGATCGGGACCTGAAAAACGGCAGCTTTACCGATGAAGACGGTAACGTGTCCCCACGCCTCGATACCAACGTAACGGGTCTCGCACGCGCTACCGGTGATCGTTTGAATCTCAAACCAGGTGTCAGCCTGCCGTTGGACTGGAGTTATGGTTTCCTGAAGCCATCGCTCAAGTACCAGTACACGCAGTATCAACTGGATCTGGACAGTATTGGCAAAGGCCAGGTTGCCGCGCAGACAGCGGAACAGAACGAACTCAGCGGCACCTTCAGCACCAACCAGAACCGTGGCGTTCCGATTGCAAGCATCGACAGCGGTCTGTATTTCGATCGCGACACTACCTGGTTCGGCAAGAATTATCGCCAAACGCTTGAACCGCGCCTGTTCTATCTCTATGTACCAGAGAAAGACCAGGAAGACATTCCGGTGTTCGATACCGGGGAATACACTTTTAACTATGCTTCCCTGTTCCGTGACAACCGTTTCTCTGGCTCCGACCGTGTCGGTGACGAGAACAAACTGTCGCTGGGCGTGACCAACCGCTGGATCGAAGAGAACGGCTTCGAACGTCAACGCATCAGCATCGGTCAGGCCTTGTACTTCAAGGATCGCAAAGTCCAGCTGCCGGGTATCGATGCAAGAACCCGCACCGACGCGCAGTCCGACGTTTCTCCATACGCACTGGAATACGAATTCCGCTTCAACCGCGACTGGCGTGCCACCGCTGACTACAACTGGGACCCGGACAGCCGCAGTCCTCGCTCGGGCAGCGCGATGTTCCACTACCAGCCTGAAGACAACCCGAACAAGGTCATCAATGCCGGTTATCGCTATCGCAATGACCAGGTCCGTTACGACCAGAACACCGGTCAATGGTCGGTGGGCGGCGGTGACTATGGCACCCCGGGCCAACCTGGCTACGTGAAGGACTACTACAAGATCCAACAGCACGACTTCTCGGTGATCTGGCCGATCGTGCCGCAATGGAACGCCATCAGCCGCTGGCAGTACGATTACAACCGCAACCGTACCCTGGAAGCCTTCGGTGGTTTCGAGTACGACAATTGCTGCTGGAAACTGCGCCTGATCAACCGTTACTGGGTCGACTATGACGAATTCAGTCAGGAAGCCCCGGAAAATGAAAAAGGCGACCACGGCATCTTCCTACAAATTGTTCTGAAGGGACTCGGCGGCCTCACTGGCGCCAAGGTAGAGAGCTTCCTCGACAAAGGCATTCAAGGTTATCGTGAACGTGAAGACCAAGCTTTCTGATTGTCTGCGCCCGCTGATGCTGGGCGCGCTGTTCCTGGGTACCGCGGCCAACGCTGCGGTACAGTCCATCGATAAAGTGGTGGCCATTGTCGACAACGACGTGGTCATGCAGAGCCAACTGGACCAACGCGTTCATGAAGTTCAGCAAACCATCGCCAAACGCGGGTCGGCCGTTCCGCCGGCCGGCGTGCTGGATCAGCAGGTGCTTGAGCGTCTGATCGTCGAAAACCTGCAATTGCAGATCGGCGAGCGTTCCGGCATCCGAATTACCGATGAAGAACTGAACCAGGCTGTCGGCACTATTGCCCAACGCAACAACATGTCGATCGAACAATTCCGCGCCGCCCTGGCTCGCGACGGTCTGTCTTACGACGACGCGCGTGACCAGATTCGTCGCGAGATGATCATCAGCCGCGTGCGTCAGCGTCGTGTGGCCGAGCGCATCCAGGTGTCCGAGCAAGAAGTGAAGAACTTTCTCGCTTCCGACCTCGGCAAAATGCAGCTGTCCGAAGAATTCCGTCTTGCCAACATCCTGATTCCTACGCCGGAAAGCGCCAACTCCGACGCAATTCAGAATGCCGCCAAACAGGCAGACGCGGTTTACCAGCAACTCAAGCAAGGCGCTGACTTCGGTCAATTGGCAATCGCCAAATCCGCCAGCGAAACCGCACTGGAAGGCGGCGACATGGGCTGGCGTAAAGCCGCTCAACTGCCACCTCCGTTCGATCGCATGCTGAGCACCATGGCGGTCGGTGACATCACCGAGCCAATGCGCACGCCGGGCGGTTTCATCATTCTGAAGATCCTCGACAAGCGTGGCGGTGAGACCCAGGTACGTGACGAAGTGCATGTGCGTCACATCCTGGTCAAACCAAGCCCGATCCGCGACGAAGAAAAAACCAAGGCCCTGGCCGAGTCGCTCTACACCCGTATCGAAGCGGGCGAAGACTTCGGCGAACTGGCGAAAAACTTCTCGGAGGATCCGGGTTCCGCCCTCAACGGTGGCGACCTGAACTGGATCGACCCGAATGCACTGGTTCCCGAGTTCCGCGAAGTGATGGCCAATACCCCACAAGGGCAGTTGTCCAAGCCGTTCCAGACTCAATACGGCTGGCACGTTCTGGAAGTCCTTGGCCGTCGCGCCACCGACAGCACCACCCAGGCCCGAGAGCAGCAAGCAATGACCGTCTTGCGTAACCGCAAATACGACGAAGAGCTGCAAACCTGGCTGCGTCAGATCCGTGACGAAGCGTATGTAGAAATCAAGCTCCCTGGTGCAGACCAGGCAACGCAGTGAAACCCAAACGTTTCGCGCTGACACCCGGTGAACCGGCCGGCATAGGCCCAGACTTATGCCTGCTGCTCGCCTCGCAAGCCCAGCCACATCCCCTGATTGCCATTACCAGCCGCGACCTGCTCCTTGAGCGGGCCGCGCAACTGGGCGTGGTTGTCGATTTGCTGCCGGTCACACCGGTCAGCTGGCCGGATGTACCTGCACCCGCCAACAGCCTGTATGTCTGGGATACACCGCTCAACGCCAAGGTCACCGCCGGGCAACTGGACAAAGCCAATGCCGCTTTCGTTCTGGAAACCCTGACCCGGGCCGGCCAGGGCTGCCTGGACGGGCATTTTGCCGGCATGATCACCGCCCCTGTGCACAAAGGCGTGATCAATGAATCCGGGATTGCCTTCTCCGGGCACACGGAATTTCTCGCCGACCTCACTCACACCACACAGGTGGTAATGATGCTCGCCACCCGCGGCTTGCGTGTGGCACTGGTTACTACTCACCTGCCCCTTCGCGAGATTGCCGATGCAATCACGCCGGAGCGTCTGGAACGGGTCACGCGAATTCTGCATGCCGACCTGCAAGAAAAATTCGGCATTGCCCAGCCACGCATCCTGGTCTGTGGGCTCAACCCCCATGCCGGTGAAGGCGGACACCTGGGCCATGAAGAAATCGACATCATCGAACCTACATTAGAGCGCCTGCGCGGCGAGGGCATGGACCTTCGCGGCCCCCTGCCCGCCGACACTCTGTTTACCCCCAAATATCTGGAGCACTGCGACGCAGTGCTGGCGATGTACCACGACCAGGGCCTGCCCGTGCTGAAGTACAAAGGCTTCGGCGCAGCAGTCAACGTGACCCTCGGCTTGCCGATCATCCGCACATCGGTCGACCACGGCACCGCCCTGGACTTGGCCGGCAGCGGTAAAATCGACACCGGCAGCCTCCAAGTCGCCCTGGAAACCGCCTACCAGATGGCCGAGACCCGTTTATGACCGAGCATTACCAACACCGGGCGCGCAAGCGTTTCGGCCAGAACTTCCTGCACGATGCCGGCGTTATCGACCGCATCCTGCGCTCCATTCACGCCAAGCCTGAAGACCGCCTGCTGGAAATCGGCCCGGGTCAGGGTGCGCTGACCGAAGGCCTGCTTAATAGCGGCGCGCAACTGGACGTGGTCGAGCTGGACAAGGATCTGATCCCGATTCTCAACCAGCAATTCGCCGGCAAGAGCAACTTCAACCTGCATCAAGGTGACGCGCTGAAGTTCGACTTCAACAGCCTGAACGCCGCGCCAAACAGCCTGCGCGTAGTCGGCAACCTGCCGTACAACATCTCTACGCCGCTGATTTTTCACCTGCTGCACAACGCAAGCATCATTCGCGACATGCACTTCATGCTGCAGAAAGAAGTGGTCCAGCGTCTCGCCGCAGGTCCTGGCGGCGGTGATTGGGGTCGCCTGTCGATCATGGTTCAGTACCACTGCCGGGTTGAGCATCTATTCAACGTTGGTCCGGGCGCGTTCAATCCGCCGCCGAAAGTTGATTCGGCCATCGTGCGTCTGGTGCCCCATGCGGTTCTGCCGCACCCGGCCAAGGATCACAAGCTGCTGGAACGCGTCGTACGCGAAGCCTTCAACCAGCGCCGCAAGACCCTGCGCAACACCCTCAAGCTGCTGCTGAGCAACGCTGAGATCGAAGCCGCCGGTGTCGACGGCAGCCTACGTCCCGAACAGCTAGATCTAGCTGCCTTCGTGCGACTGGCTGACAAACTCAGCGAACAAGTCCTACACAAGCCTGCTGCAGACTGACAGGCGATGAGCGCTATCGGGTAGGACGCCAGTCTGGTTTACTATCCGATACTTGGCCTAGACTGAGTTGCATCAGCTACGCCCCGCGTCCCGCTTCGTTTTTAAGGCCTCTTGCATGTCCGATCCTCGTTATCAGGTCGACGTCAGCGTCGTCACCCGCTATCTGGCAGAACAATCGCAACCCGAGCAAAACCGCTTTGCCTTCGCCTACACCATCACCGTGCACAACAATGGCGAATTACCGGCCAAACTGTTGTCGCGGCACTGGGTGATCACTGATGGTGACGGGCATGTCGAGGAGGTTCGCGGTGCCGGCGTCGTTGGCCAACAACCGTTGATCGGCGTGGGCGAGAGCCACACCTACAGCAGTGGCACCGTCATGACCTCCAAGGTCGGTACGATGCAGGGTACTTATCAAATGGTCGCCGACGACGGCAAACACTTCGACGCCATCATCGCGCCATTTCGCCTGGCGGTTCCCGGAGCCCTACACTGATGGCGACGTATGCCGTCGGTGACTTGCAAGGCTGTCTTGAAGCCCTGCAATGCCTGCTTAAGAAGGTCGCCTTCGACCCGGCAAAGGATCGCCTGTGGCTGGTGGGAGATCTGGTCAACCGTGGCCCGCAATCGCTGGAAACGCTGCGCTTTCTCTATAGCATCCGCGAATCGTTGGTGTGCGTACTTGGCAACCACGATCTGCACTTGCTGGCCGCCGGGCAGAACATCGAACGCCTGAAGAAAGCCGACACCCTGCGCGAGATTATTGAAGCACCGGATTGCGCCGAACTGCTGGACTGGCTGCGCCAGCAAAAACTCATGCATTACGACGAACAACGTAATGTTGCGCTGGTGCATGCCGGCATTCCGCCGCAATGGTCGCTGCGCAAAGCCCTCAAGTGCGCCGCGGAGGTCGAGACAGCCCTGCGCGACGACAACCTGTTTCCACCCTACCTCGACGGCATGTACGGCAACGATCCGGCGAAATGGGACAACGACCTCAAAGGGGTGATGCGTCTTCGGGTCATCACCAACTATTTCACCCGCATGCGCTTCTGCACTGCCGAAGGCAAGCTTGATCTCAAGAGCAAAGAAGGTCTCGACTCCGCACCGCCGGGTTACAAGCCCTGGTTCCTGCATAAAGACCGCAAGACCAAGGGCCTGAAAATCATTTTCGGCCATTGGGCAGCGCTGGAAGGCAAGGTCCAAGAGCCAGGTATCTCGGCCCTCGACACCGGCTGTGTCTGGGGTGGCGCCTTGACCATGATGAACGTCGACAGCTTTGAGCGCCTGTCCTGCAAATGCGATGAGCATGGCCATGCCGCCGTACCACCAGTCGCCCCACGAATTTCCGAACCATCGTCAGCCAGCGCCCCGCGCTAGACTGCGCTTTCAGCCGAGCCACAGGAGCCCGCCATGAGCGAATTCAAACGTATTCCCCCGGAACAGGCACAGGCCCTGCGCGAACAAGGCGCCGTGGTAGTCGACGTCCGCGACCCTGCTACCTTTGCCGCGCTGCACATCAGCGGCTCGAAGCATCTGGACAACGTTTCCATCTCGGATTTCATCCGTGCTGCCGACCTTGATGCACCGACTGTAGTGGTCTGTTATCACGGAAATTCCAGCCAGAGCGCGGCGGCGTACCTGATCAGCCAAGGCTTCTCCGACGTCTACAGCATGGATGGCGGTTTTGAGCTGTGGCGTACGACTTATCCTTCGGAAACGGCGCAAGGCACTTCCGAATAATTTTTTTGTAATGCGCAAGCCCCCGGCCCCCGCGGGTTAGCGCGGTGGCAGACGAACGGTCTGCCACAACTAATTACGCATCTTGCCTTTACCTCCCGAATTCCCAACTATCCTTAAGCGCAGGCCATCCAAAACAGGGGAGAGCCGGTACACCGGCGCGCGGGTCATCGGGAGTAGCTTTCGGGGCGGTACGCTTTGAAAGGGTTCTGGGGGGTAAACAGCAACTGCATATTCGGTTGCTGCCAGCATCGACTGACTGATCCGGCGTCGGCTCCACGTATCGAGCGAGGTGACGTCATGAGTATCTTTAGCCACTTCCAACAACGCTTCGAGTCCACACGCCAGGAAGAACTCTCTCTGCAAGAGTATCTTGAGCTGTGCAAACAGGACCGCAGCGCCTACGCCTCCGCCGCCGAGCGTCTGCTGCTGGCCATCGGTGAGCCGGAGCTGCTCGACACCTCGACCAACTCGAGACTGTCGCGAATCTTTTCCAACAAGGTGATCCGCCGCTATCCGGCCTTTGAAGACTTCCACGGGATGGAAGAATGCATCGACCAGATCGTGTCGTATTTCCGCCATGCCGCTCAGGGTCTTGAGGAGAAGAAACAGATCCTCTATCTGCTCGGCCCCGTCGGTGGTGGTAAATCATCTTTGGCCGAGAAGCTTAAACAGCTGATCGAGAAAGTGCCCTTCTACGCGATCAAGGGCTCGCCGGTATTCGAATCGCCTCTGGGACTGTTCAACGCCACTGAAGATGGCGCGATCCTCCAGGAAGACTTTGGCATTCCACAGCGCTACCTGAACACCATCATGTCGCCTTGGGCTACCAAACGCCTGGCCGAATTCGGCGGCGATATCAGCCAGTTCCGGGTGGTGAAACTCTATCCGTCGATCCTGAACCAGATCGCCGTGGCCAAAACCGAGCCGGGAGATGAAAACAACCAGGACATCTCGGCACTGGTGGGCAAGGTCGATATCCGCAAACTGGAAGAATTCCCGCAGAACGACGCCGATGCCTACAGCTACTCGGGCGCACTGTGCCGGGCCAACCAGGGTCTGATGGAATTTGTCGAAATGTTCAAGGCACCGATCAAGGTGCTGCACCCATTGCTGACCGCCACTCAGGAAGGCAACTACAACAGCACCGAAGGTCTGGGGGCGATTCCGTTCACCGGGATCCTGCTGGCCCACTCCAACGAATCGGAATGGCACACCTTCCGCAACAACAAGAACAATGAAGCCTTCATCGACCGGATCTATATCGTCAAAGTGCCGTACTGCCTGCGGGTCAGCGACGAAGTGAAGATCTACGACAAGCTTCTGTTCAACAGCTCGCTGGCCAAGGCCCACTGCGCGCCTGACACCCTGAAGATGCTCGCCCAATTCACCGTGCTCTCGCGCCTCAAGGAGCCGGAAAACTCCAACATCTACTCGAAGATGCGGGTGTATGACGGCGAAAACCTCAAGGACACCGATCCGAAGGCCAAGTCGATCCAGGAATACCGCGACAACGCTGGCGTCGACGAAGGCATGAACGGCCTCTCGACCCGGTTTGCGTTCAAGATTCTGTCGAAGGTCTTCAACTTCGATCCGCATGAAATCGCCGCTAACCCGGTGCATTTGCTCTACGTGCTGGAACAACAGATCGAACAGGAACAATTCCAGGCCGAAACTCGCGAACGGTACCTGCGCTTCCTCAAGGAGTATCTGGCACCGCGTTATATCGAGTTCATCGGCAAGGAAATCCAGACGGCCTACCTCGAGTCCTACAGCGAGTATGGGCAGAACATCTTCGATCGCTACGTGCTGTACGCCGACTTCTGGATCCAGGACCAGGAATACCGCGACCCGGAAACCGGCGAGATCCTCAACCGCGTAGCGCTGAACGAGGAACTGGAGAAAATCGAAAAACCGGCTGGCATCAGCAATCCGAAAGATTTCCGCAACGAAATCGTCAACTTCGTGCTGCGCGCCCGGGCCAACAACAACGGTAAAAACCCGACCTGGCTCAGCTACGAAAAACTGCGGGTGGTTATCGAGAAGAAAATGTTCTCCAACACCGAGGACCTCCTGCCAGTCATCAGCTTCAACGCCAAGGCCAGCAAAGAGGACCAGCAGAAGCACAACGACTTCGTCACACGGATGGTCGAGCGGGGCTACACCGACAAACAGGTACGACTGCTGTCCGAGTGGTACCTGCGGGTCAGAAAATCACAATAACCCGCTGCCGGTCAGACCGGTTGTCGTCAGCCAGAGACCTGTGTGCGCTTTTTCTGATACACAGGCCTCTGGAAGGTGTTCGAAAGTCGGTAGCGAGTAATCAGGCAGTATCCAAAGCGCTTGGGGGAGCGTGAACATCCCTTGGCACTCGGTACGATGCTGCATAACCGCTCGCCCCTTTCAGGACAGCTTCTAAGGAGCAGTCATGAGCTATGTGATCGACCGACGTCTCAATGGCAAGAACAAGAGCACGGTGAACCGTCAGCGGTTTCTGCGGCGTTACCGTGATCACATCAAAAAGGCCGTCGAAGAGGCGGTGAGCCGGCGCTCCATTACCGACATGGAACACGGCGAACAGATCAGCATTCCCGGCCGCGACATCGACGAGCCGGTGCTTCACCACGGTCGCGGTGGCAAGCAGACGGTCGTACACCCCGGAAACAAGGAATTCACCAGCGGCGAGCACATTGCCCGTCCGCCCGGAGGTGGCGGCGGCAGAGGCCCCGGCAAGGCCGGCAACTCCGGTGAGGGGATGGACGAATTCGTCTTCCAGATCACCCAGGAAGAATTCCTCGAATTCATGTTCGAGGACCTCGAACTGCCGAATCTGGTCAAGCGTAACCTGACCGGCACCGACACCTTCAAGACCGTTCGTGCCGGGATCAGCAACGAGGGCAACCCGTCGCGGATCAACATCATCCGCACCTTGCGCTCGGCCCATGCACGGCGAATCGCCCTGTCTGGCAGCAGCCGGGCAAAATTGCGCGAAGCCAAAGAAGAACTTCTACGACTCAAGCAGGAAGAGCCAGACAACTTCGGCGATATTCAGGAAATCGAAGCGGAAATCGAAAAACTCAGTGCGCGCATCCATCGCGTGCCGTTCCTTGATACCTTCGACCTCAAGTACAACCTGCTCATCAAGCAACCCAACCCCAGCTCCAAGGCGGTCATGTTCTGCCTGATGGACGTGTCCGGCTCGATGACCCAGGCGACCAAGGACATCGCCAAGCGCTTCTTTATCCTGCTGTACCTGTTTCTCAAGCGTAACTACGACAAGATCGACGTCGTGTTCATCCGCCACCACACCAGTGCCCGGGAAGTGGATGAAGAGGAGTTTTTCTACTCCCGCGAAACCGGTGGCACTATCGTTTCCAGCGCCTTGAAACTGATGCAGGAAATCATGGCCGAACGCTATCCGAGCAACGAGTGGAACATTTATGCCGCCCAGGCGTCCGACGGCGACAACTGGAACGACGATTCGCCGATCTGCCGCGACATCCTGATCAACCAGATCATGCCGTTCGTGCAGTACTACACTTACGTTGAGATAACCCCGCGCGAACACCAGGCCCTGTGGTTCGAGTACGAACGCATCGCTGAAGCCTTCTCTGACACATTTGCCCAGCAACAACTGGTCTCGGCCGGGGATATCTATCCGGTCTTCCGTGAACTCTTCCAGCGCAGGTTAGTGACATGACCGCCAAAGAGCAGAAGCGCCAACCCATTTCCACCGGCTCCGAATGGACATTCGAGCTGATCCAGGCCTACGACAAAGAAATCAGTCGCCTGGCGGCTCGTTACGCCTTGGATACTTACCCCAACCAGATTGAAGTGATTACTGCCGAGCAGATGATGGACGCCTACGCCTCCGTCGGCATGCCGCTGGGTTATCACCATTGGTCTTATGGCAAACACTTCCTCAGCACCGAGAAATCCTACTCGCGCGGCCAGATGGGCCTGGCCTACGAGATCGTGATCAACTCGGATCCGTGCATCGCCTATTTGATGGAAGAAAACACCATCTGCATGCAGGCGCTGGTGGTTGCTCATGCCTGCTATGGACATAACAGCTTCTTCAAGGGCAATTACCTGTTCCGCACATGGACCGATGCCAGCTCGATCATCGATTACCTGGTGTTCGCCAAGCAGTACATCATGCAGTGCGAAGAGCGCCACGGCATCGACGCGGTAGAAGACCTGCTCGACTCCTGCCACGCCCTGATGAACTATGGCGTCGACCGTTACAAACGCCCCTATCCGATTTCCGCCGAAGAAGAACGTCGTCGGCAAAAGGATCGGGAAGAGCATTTGCAGAAACAGATCAATGATCTGTGGCGGACCATTCCGAAAGGCGCGGACAAGTACAGCGACAAGGACAACGCACGTTTCCCCGCCGAACCTCAGGAAAATATCCTCTACTTCATCGAAAAACACGCACCACTGCTGGAGCCATGGCAGCGGGAAATCGTGCGGATCGTGCGCAAAATCGCCCAGTATTTTTATCCACAGCGCCAGACCCAGGTAATGAACGAAGGTTGGGCTACGTTCTGGCACTACACCTTGATGAACGACCTGTACGACGAAGGCCTGGTAACCGATGGCTTCATGATGGAGTTCCTGACGTCCCATACCAGCGTGGTCTTTCAGCCCGGCTTCGACAGCCCCTACTACAACGGTATCAACCCCTACACCCTGGGCTTTGCCATGTACCGGGACATCCGGCGCATGTGTGAAAACCCTACGGAAGAGGATTACCGCTGGTTCCCGGAAATTGCCGGCACCGATTGGCTGTCGAGCATAAAGTTCGCCATGAGCAGCTTCAAGGATGAGAGTTTCATCCTGCAGTACCTGTCGCCCAAGGTGATTCGTGATCTGAAGTTGTTCAGCATTCTCGATGACGACCAAAAGGACGATCTGTTGGTACCGGCGATTCACGATGAAGGGGGTTACCGAATCATCCGTGAAACCCTGGCGGCGCAGTACAACCTGGGCAATCGCGAACCCAACGTGCAGATCTACAGCATCGATCGGCGCGGCGACCGCTCCCTGACCTTGCGACACCAGCAACACGACCGTAAACCGCTGGGAGAGTCCACAGAGGAAGTTCTCAAGCACCTGCACCGCCTTTGGGGCTTCGACATTCATCTGGAAACCCTGCAAGGCGACCAACTGATGAAAACTCACCACGTTCCGCCCAGAGGTGAACACGCAGAAGGCGATTACGGCCGACTGGACCTGGCCGTCATCCATCTTTGATCCTGTTTGCGCCTCCGAAAGTTCGACGCAAAGGTTATTCTGTCGAGCTAACGGAGGTTTTTTATGCAGATTTATAAAGTCGGCGGCGCGGTACGTGATCGCCTGCTAGGCAAACCTGTCACCGATATCGATTGGGTCGTGGTAGGCGCCACCACCGAAGAAATGCTCGCCAAGGGCTTTCGCCCGGTAGGCGCGGACTTCCCGGTGTTCCTACATCCAAAAAGCGGTGAGGAATACGCCCTCGCCCGGACCGAACGCAAAAGCGGACGCGGTTACGGCGGCTTTACCTTTCACGCCAGCCCGGAAGTTACCCTCGAAGAAGACCTGATCCGTCGCGACCTGACGATCAATGCCATGGCCGAAGACGATCAGCAGAATCTAACTGACCCCTACCATGGCCAGCGCGACCTCGAAGCGCGCCTTCTTCGTCACGTTTCCCCCGCATTCGCCGAAGATCCGCTCAGGGTTCTACGTGTTGCCCGCTTCGCTGCTCGTTATGCGTCATTGGGTTTCACCGTAGCTCCCGAAACGCTGGAATTGATGCGCCAACTCAGTGAGTCCGGCGAACTGGAGGCGTTGACTGCGGAGCGCAGCTGGAAAGAAATTTCCCGCGCCCTGATGGAGGATCAGCCACAGGTATTCATTGAGGTGCTGCGCGAGTGCGGAGCGCTCAAGGTGCTGATGCCAGAAGTCGACACCCTGTTCGGCGTGCCGCAACCGCAAGCCCATCATCCGGAAATCGACACTGGCGTGCACACACTGAGCGTGCTGGAGCAAGCGGCGTTACACAAACAACCGCTGACCGTACGCTGGGCCTGCCTGCTCCATGACCTGGGCAAAGGGCTGACCCCTGAGGAGGAATGGCCTCGGCACATTGCCCATGAGCACAGAGGCTTGAAGCTGATCAAAGCGGTCAACGAACGCTTCAAGGCGCCGCGGGATTGTCAGGAATTAGCGTTGCTGGTGGGCGAGTATCACACCCACGGCCATCGAGCTTTGGAGCTTAAGCCCGCGACTTTGCTGGAGCTGCTGCAAAGTTTCGACGTTTACCGTCGACCTCAGCGGTTTGAAGAGTTCATCGCGGCCTGCGAAATGGACGCCCGCGGGCGCAAAGGGCTTGAGCAGCGAAGTTATCCACAGGCGGATTATTTGCGCGGGGCGGCGACCGCAGCACGAAGTGTGGCGGTTCAGCCGTTGCTGGAGAAAGGATTCAAAGGGCCGGAACTGGGTGAAGCGATAAAACGCGAACGGCTCAAGGCGCTGAAGACTTACAAGGCCGCAGCGGCTGAATGAACAGCTTCGCGAGCAAGCCCGCCCCCACAAGGATCAGCGCATATCCTGTGGGAGCGAGCTTGCTCGCGAAGGCGTCATCCGCATCACAACAATTCTGAAGGGGTCAGTTGCTCACCGCGCCACTCGAACGCAACCGGAGCCAATACCTGATCAATCTGCGCCTCACTCCACAGCGTCGCAAAGCTTTTGCCTACACCCGGATGAACCCTGTCCGGCGCAATCAGCGACAACGGCCACAGCACGAAGGCATTTTTCAGAATCTCGGCCCGCGGCAGAATCAAACCATCGAAGTTGCCCACCCAATCACCGAACAACAACACGTCGATATCCAGCGGCAAACCCTTGCGGTCCGGCGCGTAGCGACCGTTGTCCGCTTCGATGAATTTCAGCCGGCGATCCAGCTCCATCAGCGGCAGATCGGTGTAAGCCGAGACCACGAAATTGAAAAATGGCCCGCTCTTGATCCCCACCGCCTGGCTTTCGAAGACCGCAGAGCAGCGTATATCCACCAGAAAACCCGCCAGGGCTTCAAGGCCAGCCTGTAAATGGGATACACGCTCGATATTGCTGCCGAGCCCGAGGTAAACCTGTGTCAACAACATCCGCGCTCGATCTCCACGCCCACACCACCGGTGGCAGCCGGGACGGCACCTGGCTTGGTCAGCTTGAGACGCATCCAGGTAATGTTGAATTCGCTCATCAGGACTTCAACCAGACGCTCGGCAAAGGTCTCGACCAGCTGAAACTGTGCCTGCTCGGCAAATGCCTGGATGCGCGACGACACACTGGCGTAATCGAGAGCCAGTGTCAGGTCGTCACCGGCTGCAGCCGGGCGATTGTCCCAGGCGAAGCTCAGATCAAGACGCAGGCACTGTCGGATGCCTCGTTCCCAGTCATAGGCACCGATGACGGTGTCAACTTCCAGGCCCTCGATAAACACTCTGTCCAAGCACTCTTCTCCGCTGCACGACAAGGGCGCATTGCGCCGTTAGAATCAGGGCGTCCTCGCCCGGAATAGTTAGCATGTTTTGGTTATTGGCGATTCTCGCCTACCTGCTCGGCTCTCTGTCCTTCGCCATTTTGCTCAGCCGCCTGACCGGTAACCCCGATCCGCGAATGAGTGGCTCGGGCAATGCCGGTGCCACCAACATGTTGCGTCTTGCCGGCAAGAAACTCGCCGTCCTGACCTTGCTCGGGGACCTCTGCAAAGGCCTGCTACCGGTACTGATCGCCGATTTTGCGGGCCTGACGCTGCAAGAACAGGCCTGGATTGGCGTCAGTGCCGTCATCGGCCACCTGTTCCCGCTGTACTTTCGCTTTCGCGGTGGCAAGGGTGTCGCCACCGCTGCCGGAATGCTGTTGGGCCTCTATCCGCCCGCAGCCCTGCTCGCGGTCTGCGCCTGGCTGCTGACGTTCTACCTGACCCGCACCAGCTCACTGGCGGCGTTGATCGCCACACCGTTGACGCTGCCGCTGCTGGCCTGGCAAGAGCCGGCTGCCCTGCTGCCCATGAGCGCGCTCACCGGGCTGATCGTCTGGCGTCATCGCGGCAATCTACGCGACCTGTTTGCCGGGCGCGAACGGCATTTTTAAATACCGCACATGAGCGCCGCTCATCACAACCCCGACAATTGCTCCATTGGCCAGCGCGCCTGCACGCTGATCGCCAGGCTTTCGTGCTGACCGGCCTGCAAACGCTGGCAACCGGCAAACGCGATCATCGCGCCATTGTCGGTGCAGAACTCCGGACGGGCATAAAACACATCACCCTTCATGTCACCGAGCATTTTCTCCAGTGAAGACCGCAACGCCTTGTTGGCGCTCACGCCCCCTGCAATCACCAGGCGCTTCATGCCCGCCTGTTTCAGGGCGCGCTTGCACTTGATGGTCAAAGTCTCCACCACGGCCTGCTGGAACGCCAGCGAGATGTCGCAACGGGCTTGCTCGCTGTCGTCCCCGGCGTTGACACACTGCTGCCAGGTGTTGAGCGCGAAGGTTTTCAAGCCACTAAAGCTGAAAGCCAGGCCCGGACGGTCGCACATCGGACGCGGGAAGAGGAAACGTCCTGCAATGCCTTGCTCAGCCAGGCGAGCGATTTCCGGACCGCCCGGATAATTGAGACCCATCATCTTTGCCGTCTTATCGAAAGCTTCGCCGGCAGCATCATCGAGAGTCTCACCCAGGAGCGTGTATTGGCCGATTCCATCGACCTGAACCAGTTGCGTATGACCACCCGACACCAACAAAGCGACGAACGGAAATTGCGGCGGTTGCGCCTCCAGCATGGGCGCCAGCAAGTGGCCCTCCATGTGGTGCACACCCAGGGCCGGAATTCCCCAGGCGAAGGCCAGCGCCTGAGCGCAGGAAGCCCCCACCAGCAAGGCACCGACCAGGCCAGGACCCGCAGTGTAGGCGATGGCGTCGATCTCGGTCGGCACGCAGTCGGCCTCGGCCAACACCTGACGAATCAAGGGCAGCATGCGTTTGACGTGATCTCGCGAGGCCAGCTCCGGCACCACGCCGCCGTAGGCGCGGTGCAGGTCGATCTGGCTGAACAGCGCATCGGCCAGCAGGCCGCGCTCACTGTCGTAAAGTGCGACACCGGTTTCGTCGCAAGAGGTTTCTAATCCCAGTACTAGCATGGGTTTGCGCCTTGTTTAGGCTGAATTCGAAGGCGCGCATAATAGTCGCCACGTGATGCCCCGACCAGCGGTTTTCGATCAGAGGCTTTGCATTCCGGGCGATGAGGGGTTAACATCCGCAACCCTTAAAAACCGACGTCTTCAAGTGCTCTTTTGCCACGAGGATGTTGACCCCGGTAATGAATGAAGGTAGCTCTGGATGCCAGCCGTCAAAGTAAAAGAGAACGAACCCTTCGACGTAGCTCTGCGTCGTTTCAAGCGCTCCTGCGAAAAAGCCGGTGTACTGGCTGAAGTTCGTAGCCGCGAATTTTATGAGAAGCCAACTTCTGAGCGTAAGCGTAAAGCAGCAGCCGCTGTTAAGCGTCACGCCAAGAAAGTTCAGCGCGAACAGCGCCGCGCCGTTCGTCTGTACTAATACACAGACGTTCGTAGCAAGCTTCTGCCAAGCCCGGCCCTCAGCCGGGCTAATGGCATTTGCGGATATCGCTTGATGCTTCACCGTCAAAGCCGCAGACGCGACCGAGACAAACCTGCTTCACAGCGTCAGACCTGGCTCTTTTGCCAGCGGTGCACGTCTTTTCTGACGAGCCTTCCAAGGCTACTGACGAGCACACCCACTGATTCCTCTCACGACGATCAGCCCAAGGCACCTTCTTGCGTGCCCGCTTATGAGCGATCCGAGGCCATCGACTGGTCGCAGCGGATTTCAGCGCAATACTTTCAAATAGTCGAATACTGATTGGTACTAACGTCAGTGGATTTTCGGCAGATACACTTCCCGACAGCGATTACGCAGACGACACAGGTCGAGCCGCAAACTTTTGCGCCTCAAGTAACGACCCGCGCTCGTTCGCCGTTCGTTTTGGATCCATTGCAGATGACGAGAACGCCATGGCCGGGCTAATTCCCCAGAGCTTCATTGACGACCTTCTGAACCGCACCGACATCGTCGACGTGGTCAGCTCGCGCCTGCAAATGAAAAAGGCCGGCAAGAACTACACCGCCTGCTGCCCGTTCCACAAAGAAAAAACCCCGTCTTTCAGCGTCAGCCCCGACAAGCAGTTCTACTATTGCTTCGGCTGCGGCGCTGGCGGAAACGCTCTCGGCTTCATGATGGATCACGACAATCTGGATTTCGTCCAGGCAGTCGAAGAACTGGCCAAAGCCGCCGGCATGGAAATTCCCCGCGAAGAAAGCGGCCGACCGCATAAACCGCGGCAGCCGACCGATTCGCCGCTGTATCCGCTGCTCACCGCCGCCGCAGAGTTTTACCGTCAGTCCCTGAAAAGCCATCCATCGCGCAAAGCGGCTGTGGATTACTTGAAAGGCCGCGGGCTGACTGGTGAAATCGCCCGGGACTTCGGCCTCGGCTTCGCCCCGCCCGGCTGGGACAATCTGTTCAAGCACTTGAGCAGCGATACCCTGCAACAGAAAGCCATGGTCGATGCCGGCCTGCTGATCGAGAACGCCGAAACCGGCAAACGCTATGACCGCTTTCGCGATCGCGTGATGTTCCCGATACGCGACAGTCGCGGGCGCATCATCGCTTTCGGCGGCCGGGTACTGGGCGACGACAAACCGAAATACCTGAACTCACCGGAAACCCCGGTATTCCATAAAGGCCAGGAACTCTACGGCCTTTATGAAGCACGCAAGAACAACCGCAATCTCGACGAAATCATCGTCGTCGAAGGCTACATGGACGTCATCGCCCTTGCCCAGCAGGGTCTGCGCAATGCCGTCGCCACGCTAGGCACCGCCACCAGCGAAGAACACTTGAAACGGCTGTTTCGCGTCGTACCCAACGTGCTGTTCTGCTTCGACGGCGACCAGGCTGGTCGAAACGCCGCCTGGCGGGCACTGGAAGCGACCCTGCCCTGCCTGCAGGATGGGCGGCGCGCACGTTTTCTGTTCCTGCCCGAAGGCGAAGACCCGGACACCCTGGTCCGCTCCGAAGGCACTGACGCTTTCCGCGCGCGAATCAACCAACACGCCCAGCCATTGGCGGATTATTTTTTCCAGCAGTTGACCGAAGAATCGGACCCACGCTCGCTCGAAGGCAAGGCCCACATGGCCACCCTCGCCGCGCCGCTGATCGACAAAGTCCCGGGCGCCAACCTGCGCATCCTGATGCGCCAGCGCCTGACCGAAATCACCGGCCTCAACAGCGAAGCCGTGAGTCAGTTAGCGCAAAGCGCGCCACAGGAAGCGCCACCGGCCTACGACCCGGGCATCGATTACGATGCCATGCCGGATTACAGCGACTACCATCAGCCGCAAGCACAAGAGATGTACGCGCCGCAGCAGGAGTGGACACCGAAGAAACCCGGTGCCGGCGGCAAGAAATGGGACAAGAAGCCCTGGGACAAGAACGGCAAACGCGGCGGCGATCGTGATCAACCCCGCGCGCCACGGGTGCCGGCAGCCGTAGAGCCGCCGACACTGGCCGCCTTGCGCACACTACTGCATCACCCGCAACTGGCCGAGAAAGTCGAAGATGCCGGGCACTTCGCTGCCGAGGATCACACCAACACGCAATTGCTGGTGGCATTGCTCGAAGCCGTACAGAAGAATCCCAAGCTAAACTCATTTCAGTTGATTGCACGCTGGCACGGTACGGAGCAAGGACGTTTGCTCAAGGCGCTGGCGGAAAAGGAATGGCTGATTGACGGAGATAACCTTGAACAACAGTTTTTCGACACCATTACTAGCTTGTCAGCCCGCCAACGCGAGCGAAACCTGGAACAACTTCTCAGAAAAGCACGTCAAAGTGAGCTGAGTGCCGAAGAGAAAAATCAACTGCGCGACCTTTTAAGTCGCAATGTTTCCGCATCAAGCCCGACCTCAACTGGCGCGTGAGGTCATAGCTCAGGTATAATCCTCGGCTTGTTTTTTGCCCGCCAAGACCTTCAGTGGATAGGGTGTTATGTCCGGAAAAGCGCAACAGCAGTCTCGTATCAAAGAGTTGATCACACTTGGTCGTGAGCAGGGTTACCTGACTTACGCGGAGGTCAACGACCACCTGCCGGAGGATATTTCAGATCCGGAACAGGTGGAAGACATCATCCGCATGATCAATGACATGGGGATCAACGTATTCGAGGTTGCGCCAGATAAGGATTCCCTTATGCTGGCCGACGCCGATACCGACGAAGCCGCGGCCGAAGAGGCAGCAGCAGCGTTGGCAGCGGTCGAGACCGACATTGGTCGCACCACCGACCCAGTGCGCATGTATATGCGTGAAATGGGTACGGTAGAGCTCCTCACACGTGAAGGCGAAATCGAAATCGCCAAACGTATTGAAGAGGGCATCCGTGAAGTGATGGGCGCAATTGCGCACTTCCCTGGCACGGTTGACCATATTCTCTCCGAATACACTCGCGTAACCACCGAAGGTGGCCGCCTGTCCGACGTCCTGAGCGGTTATATCGACCCGGACGACGGCATTGCGCCGCCTGCTGCCGAAGTGCCGCCGCCTGTCGATCCGAAAGCCGTGAAAGCGGACGACGATACCGACGACGATGACGCCGAAGCGACCGATGACGAAGAAGAAGCCGAAAGCGGTCCGGATCCGGTCATCGCCGCACAGCGTTTTGGTGCTGTCTCCGATCAAATGGAGATCACCCGCAAGGCGCTGAAAAAGCACGGTCGTGGCAACAAGCTGGCAATTGCCGAGCTGGTGCTTCTGGCTGAGCTGTTCATGCCGATCAAACTGGTGCCGAAGCAATTCGAAGGCCTGGTCGAGCGTGTTCGCAGTGCCCTGGATCGTCTGCGTCAGCAAGAGCGCGCGATCATGCAACTGTGTGTTCGTGATGCCCGCATGCCGCGTGCCGACTTCCTGCGCCAGTTCCCGGGCAATGAAGTCGACGAAAGCTGGACCGACGCACTGGCCAAAGGCAAAAGCAAATACGCCGAAGCCATTGGTCGCCTGCAACCGGACATCATTCGTTGCCAGCAGAAGCTGACCGCGCTGGAGACCGAAACCGGTCTGACGATTGCCGAGATCAAGGACATCAACCGTCGCATGTCGATCGGTGAGGCCAAGGCCCGCCGCGCGAAGAAAGAGATGGTCGAAGCCAACTTGCGTCTGGTGATCTCCATCGCCAAGAAGTACACCAACCGTGGCCTGCAATTCCTCGATCTGATCCAGGAAGGCAACATTGGTTTGATGAAAGCGGTAGACAAGTTCGAATACCGCCGCGGCTACAAATTCTCGACTTATGCCACCTGGTGGATCCGTCAGGCGATCACTCGCTCGATCGCCGACCAGGCCCGCACCATCCGTATTCCGGTGCACATGATCGAGACGATCAACAAGCTCAACCGTATTTCCCGGCAGATGTTGCAGGAAATGGGTCGCGAACCGACTCCGGAAGAGCTGGGCGAACGCATGGAAATGCCTGAGGACAAGATCCGCAAGGTATTGAAGATCGCTAAAGAGCCGATCTCCATGGAAACCCCGATCGGTGATGACGAAGACTCCCATCTGGGTGACTTCATCGAAGACTCGACGATGCAGTCGCCAATCGATGTTGCAACCGTTGAGAGCCTTAAAGAAGCGACTCGCGAAGTTCTGTCCGGCCTCACTGCCCGTGAAGCCAAGGTTCTGCGCATGCGCTTCGGTATCGACATGAATACCGACCACACCCTTGAGGAGGTTGGTAAGCAGTTCGACGTTACCCGTGAACGGATTCGTCAGATCGAAGCCAAGGCGCTGCGCAAGCTGCGCCACCCGACGAGAAGCGAGCATCTGCGCTCCTTCCTCGACGAGTGATCACAGAACCCCCGGCCCAGGCCGGGGGTTTTGCTTTCTACAGATTAAATTCCCCGCGCTCTCCCCCCGCCGAATTGCCCGTCTACACTCGAATCATTCCCCCAGACCATAACGAGGCCGTTATGCCCAGACTGCCGACCGTGCTTTTTTTGCTGTCGCTGATAACCTGGACCGCAACGGCTGGCGCGCTGACTCTAACCGACGAAGAACGTAGCTGGCTGAAGGCTCACCCGGACTTGCGCCTGGGTGTCGATGCGTCCTGGCCGCCCTTCGAGTTTCGCGACGATCAGGGCCGCTATCAGGGCCTTGCAGCGGATTACATCGACCTGATTCGCCAACGCCTGGCCATCAAGCTCACGCCCATCGAGCCGGTCAGTTGGACGGTCGTCCTGGAGCAGGCCAAACAAGCCAAGCTGGATTTGTTGCCGGGCATCATGTCGACCCCGGAACGTCAGTCTTATCTGTCGTTTACCCGCCCTTACCTGGATTTCCCGATTGTCATTCTGGCTCATGTCGGCGGCCCCCAGCCGCGCAAACTCGAAGAGCTGTACGGCCTGAAAATCGCCGTGGTGGAAAACTACGCACCCCATGAACTGCTGCGCACTCACCACCCCGATCTGAATCTGGTAGCGATGCCCAACGTCAGTTCAGCCTTGCAAGCCTTGGCGACCGACGAAGTGGACGCAGTCGTCGGCGATCTTGCCTCCAGCGTCTGGAGCCTGCGCCAACTCAAACTGGACGGACTCTACGTCAGCGGAGAGACGCCCTACCGCTATCAACTGGCCATGGGTGTACCTCAGAGCAACAAGATACTGGTCGGCATCCTGGACAAAGTCCTGGCAGACATGACCCCGGAAGAAATAAACGCAATCCAGGAGCAGTGGGTCGGCAACGTCCTCGATCACCGCACATTCTGGTCCGATCTGCTGGTCTACGGCCTGCCGGGATTGCTGCTGCTGATCGTCGTGCTGGCAGTGGTTATCCGGATCAATCGCCGACTGAGTTCGGAAATTGCCCGCCGTGTCGATCTGGAACAGGAACTGCGCAGCAGCGAATACCACTATCGCGGGCTGGTGGAGAGCCTTTCGGCCATCGCCTGGGAAGCGCGGATCAGCGATTTCACCTACAGCTATGTGTCGCCCCATGCCGAGGATCTGCTCGGTTATCCCCTGTCTCATTGGCTGATTCCGGGCTTCTGGCGCAACATCATTCACCCCGCCGACCTGACCCGCGCCCAGACCTTCTGCGATCACGAAGTCCTGGCTGGGCGCGATCACAGCCTCGATTACCGGGTCATCACCGCCGATGGTCGCTGCATTTGGGTGCGCGACATCGTCAGCCTGATCGAACACGGCCATGAACCGGTCATGCGCGGGCTGATGATCGACATCAGCGAAGCCAAACGGACTGAAGAAGCGCTTCGCCTGTCGGAACAGAAATTTGCCTCGGTGTTCCAGCAATGCCCGGACATTCTGGTCATCGCGCGCCTCTCCGATGGCTGCCTGCTGGAGGTCAACGAAGCGTTCGAAGAACAGATTGGTCTCAAGGCCGAAGACGTCATCGGCCAGACGGCCACCGACCTGAACATCTGGGGCATACCCGGTGTAGGTCCCGGGCTGTTGCAACGCTTGCAGGCCGGCAGTATCCGCAACCTGGAGATGCCCTTTCGCCGCAACAATGGCCAGGTGTTTACCGGACTGATCTCCGCTGAACCGTTTGACCTCGATACCACCCCGGCGCTGGTAGTGGTTGTGCGGGACATCAGCAAACTCAAGGAAACCCAGCAACAACTGCAAACCTCCGAAGAGAAATTTGCCAAGGCCTTCCACGCCTCCCCCGATGGCCTGCTGCTGTCCCGACAGAGCGACGGTTTGCTGCTGGAGGTCAACGAGGGCTTCAGTCGTATTACCGGTTTCAACAGCGCAATGTCGGTGGATCGTTCGGCGCTGGAGCTGGGGATCTGGGTCAATCTCAACGAACGCAAACAGATGCTTGATCTGCTGCACCGGGACGGTTTCGTCCGTGACTTCGGATGTCATATTCGCCGCAGCGACGGGCAGATTCGCCTCTGCGAAGTCTCCAGCCGTCCGCTGCCGATCGGCGATGAGGATTGCATGCTGACCATCGCCCGGGACATCACCGAGCGACACCTGATGCAGGAAAAACTGCAACAGGCCGCCACCGTGTTCGAGAGCACCGCCGAGGGCGTTTTGATCACCGATACGCAGCAGCACATCAGTGCGGTCAATCGCGCGTTTACCGAAATCACCGGTTACAGTGAGAGCGAAGCGCTGGGCCACACCCCCCGCCTGCTAGCCTCAGGCCTGCATGACAGCGCGTTCTATGCAGCCATGTGGCATCAGTTGACCGCGGAAGGTCATTGGCAAGGCGAGATCTCCAACCGACGTAAAAACGGCGAGCTTTACCCGAGCTGGCTGACCATCAGTGCCGTGCGCAACCGCGATAAATTCATCACCCACTTTGTCGCGGTTTTTGCTGACATTTCCAGCCTCAAACATGCCCAGGCCAAGCTTGACTACCAGGCGCACCACGACCCACTGACCGGGCTGCCGAACCGCACACTGTTCGAGAGCCGGTTGCTGACTGCACTCAATAATCAGCAAGAAAACGGTGGCCAGGGTGCCGTCCTGTTCCTGGACCTGGACCGCTTCAAACACATCAACGACAGCCTTGGCCACCCGGTCGGCGACCTGCTGCTCAAGGGCATCGCGGTGCGCCTCAAAGAGCAACTGCGCGATATCGATACCGTGGCGCGCCTGGGTGGCGACGAGTTCATCATCCTGCTCCCTGGCCTTCAACAGTCCAGCGACGCCGACAACATCGCGACCAAGCTGCTCAATTGCTTCGCTGCGCCGTTCCAGGCAGGCGTACACGAGTTTTTCATCAGCGCCAGCATCGGCACCAGCCTCTATCCCAAGGACGGCTGTGACGTCGCCACACTGGTCAAGAACGCCGACGCGGCGATGTACCGCTCCAAGGCCAAGGGCCGCAATCGGGTCGAAAGCTATACCCGCGACCTCACTGCCCAGGCCAGCGAGCGAGTGGCGCTGGAGCACGAACTGCGACGCGCCATCGAACGCAATGAGCTGCACCTCTATTACCAACCGAAGATCAGCCTTGCCGACCATCGCCTGGTCGGCGCAGAAGCGCTCATTCGCTGGCGGCACCCCACCTTTGGCGATGTGCCGCCGGAACACTTCATCCCCCTGGCCGAAGAAAACGGCATGATCCTGCAGATCGGTGACTGGGTACTCGAGAACGCCTGCCGGCAAATGTACGAATGGAATCAGGTCTACGAATGCCTCGGCCCGCTGTCGGTCAACCTCGCGGGCGCCCAACTGCGCCAGCCGAACCTGCTGGGCCGGATCGAGCAACTGCTCAAGGACAACCACCTCAGACCCGATTTCCTGCAACTGGAAATCACCGAAAACTTCATCATGAGCCAGGCAGAAGAAGCGCTCGCGGTGCTGCATCAACTCAAACACCTGGGCGTGCAACTGGCGATCGACGACTTCGGCACCGGCTACTCGTCGCTGAGCTACCTCAAACGCCTGCCGCTGGACATTCTCAAGATCGACCAGTCTTTCGTCCGCGGCCTTCCGGATGATCCCCACGACGCGGCCATCGTGCGTGCCATCATCGCGCTCGGCCGCAGCATGCAATTCACCATCATTGCCGAGGGCGTCGAAACCCTCGCGCAGCAGCAATTCCTCGCTGCGGAAGGCTGTGAACAGATCCAGGGCTATATCGTTAGCCTGCCCCTTCCCCCCAACGAATTCGCCGCGACGTTTCTTCGTACAGCGGTATTGGATTTTTCGGATAGCACAGCCGAGAAACCGTCGCTATAATCCGCGACCTACTGAGGGCCTATAGCTCAGTTGGTTAGAGCAGGGGACTCATAATCCCTTGGTCGTAGGTTCGAGTCCTACTGGGCCCACCAAACACGAAAGCCGCGCAATGCGCGGCTTTTTCGTGGCTGACACTTGGGTTTCTATTGATGGGTGTTTCGGCATGGATGGCGACGAACTCCAAGATTAAGTCGCGGGATGAGCCCCGAGTTTTCGCTTTCAATCCTCATACGCGCAGATCACCCTCGGGTTAAGAAACAACGTTTAATGCTGGAATGCCCTGCACCGGCCGCAGCCGTTCAAGCATTTCACCCGTCAACACAACCTCATACGTATCCGCCGCCCTACCCCACTGCTCCACGAGGACCATGCCGTCTACCAACGCCCTTGCCAATTCGGTAATCGTATCGGCCAATGCCTCTACGATTGTTTGAGTCCGCAACCACAGGCGATCAGTTATCTCTTTAAGTTCAGCCGCTATGCGGTCAGACGACGCTGGATCCGTATCGGGGTAGGCGATATTGCGCAGCAAGTGCCGTAACTCTCTTATTTTTGCGTAGTCCTGTTCTGCCCCCAGCTCTCCTTTCAGGATGGCTGACGCTTTGGACTTATCGATGAGTTTCCTGGACGAATGTTTTGAAGCCAATGTCTGCCCCATAGCGCCAGCGAAGAGGACCATCATCCGAGCTTCCAAATGTTCCTTCATGGCTTCTATCGACAAAATCGACCGCACCAAGGTAATGGAAGCCCCCCCTTGATGCCTTAGGTCCATGGTCACTGTCAGGGTCACGCCGCCCGTTGCAAACCCCAAGGCTCGGGCCATGACGTAGTGGCCCATTTCGTGATGTGCGATCTGCAATGCGTGATCCCGAATAGCGGGAGGCATCTTCTTCGTCATTTCCATAGCCTCGCTTCCCTCGATTTTCGCATTCGACTACGAGTGACTGTTGCTGTCCATCCTGTCATTTCGTTGATGGCGTAGTACTCAGCCAAAAAAGCCGCGCAACTGCGCGGCTTTTTCGTACCTGCGATTCAGCCTTTACTCGGGCAAGGCGTACGCAATTACGTAGTCCCCACGGTCCGTCGACTGACGTGCACCGCCAGCGGTCAGCAGAATGTACTGCTTGCCGGTTTTCGGCGAAACGTAAGTCATCGGCCCTGACTGGCTACCCACAGGCAAACGAGCCTTCCAGATTTCATTACCGTTGCCAGTATCGAAAGCACGCAGGTAGAAGTCCTGTGTGCCGGCGAAGAACAGCAGGCCGGACTGGGTAGCCAGGGACGCGCCGAGGGTTGGCATGCCGATAGGAATCGGCAGGTGCATGCGGATGCCCAGCGGGCCGGTGTCCTGCACGGTGCCCACCGGCACCTGCCACACAAGTTTATGGGTCTTGAGGTCGATGGCCGACATCGTGCCGAACGGGGGTTTCTGGCATGGAATGCCGACCGCCGAGAGGAAGCGTTCGCGCATCGCACCGAACGGCGTGCCTTCCTGTGGCACGACGCCCATTTCGATGCCACTGGCCCCGGCGGCGATCTTGTCGCGCGGGATCATGTAGTTGGCCAGACCCAAGCGCATATCGTTGACGAACATGTAGTTGGTGTTCGGATCAACCGAAACGCTGCCCCAGTTCATGCCGCCCAACGAGCCCGGGAACTGCAACGCACGATCAAGGCCCGGAGGGGTGTAGACGCCTTCGTGGCGCATGCCTTTGAACTGGATGCGGCACATCAGTTGATCGAACGGCGTGGCGCCCCACATGTCGGATTCGGTCAGTTTCTGGTTACCGATTGACGGCATGTCCACCGAGAACGGCTGGGTCGGCGAATAGCGTTCGCCGGGCACGTTGCCCTGCGGCACCCGGCGCTCTTCTACGCGGGCGATCGGCACACCGGTTTCGCGGTTGAGCAGGAAGATCTCGCCCTGCTTGGTGACCTGCGCCAAGGCTGGCTGGGTGCCGCCCTTGTCGTCAGACACGTCGTACAGCAGCGGTTGTGCCGGCAGGTCGAAGTCCCATAGATCGTTGTGAGTGGTCTGGAAGTGCCAGCGCACCTGACCGGTCTTCACATCGATCGCAACGATGGAAGAGTTCCATTTGTCATCGAACGCCGTGCGCTGACCACCGAAGAAGTCCGGGGTGGCATTGCCGGTTGGCAGGTACACCAGACCGAGTTTGGCGTCGTAGGACATGGCCGACCAGACGTTCGGTGTACCACGGGTATACGTCTCACCGGCCGGAGGCCGTTTGGTGGTGTTCGGGTTCCCCGGATCCCACGCCCACATCAGCTCACCGCTACGCACGTCGTAGGCGCGGACCACACCAGGCGGCTCGCCGGTGGAATAGTTGTCAGCCACACGGCCACCGACGATTACCACATCACCCGCTACCAATGGCGTCGAGGTTTGTTGGTAATAACCGGGTTTCACTTCGCCCATGTCGGTTGTCAGGTCGACGGTGCCTTTGTCGCCAAATTCTTCGCATGGCTTGCCGGTTTCGGCATTAATTGCGATCAGGCGGGCATCGCCGGTCGGCAGAAACAGACGTTTCGTACAGGCAGTAGGCTGGTCGGTTGTAGCCGCAGCGCTGGAATCGAAGTAACCCAAACCACGGCAGCGTTGCCAGTTTGGCGCGGTGCCTTGCGGGTCGAACTTCCAGCGCTGGGCACCAGTGTCGGCATCCAGGGCGAAGACTTTGCCGTAGGCGGTGCAGGTGTAGACCGTGTCACCGATTTGCAGTGGGGTGTTCTGGTCTTCGGCGCCGGCGCCGGTACTTTCCGGGATGTCACCGGTGCGGAAGGTCCAGGCCACTTGCAGCTTGTCGATGTTGCTTTTGTTGATCTGGTCCAGCGCGGCGAAGCGGTTACCGGCCGTGGTGTTGCCCCAATGGGCCCAGTCTTTCTGCTCGGTGCCCGGTGCTACGGGCGTAACAGTCGGTTCACTGGTGGCTTTGACCACGTGGGTCGGCACAAACATGTAAGCCAGGGTCGCGACGACGCCAACGCCCAGAATGCCCGCCAGACCATAAGCACCTCGGCCAGCACTGGCGCCGGACGCGCGAACCAGCGTCGGATAAACCAGTGCGACAACCAGGCCGATCACAGCGAAAGTCAGCACCCGCGAAACCAAAGGCCAGTATTCGAAACCGGCATCCCACACCGCCCAGATCGCGGTCACGATCAACGCCAGGCCATACATCCACGCGCCCTGTGGTTTACAACGGGCGATCATCAGCCCGGAAACCAGCATTGCCAGCCCCATCAGCAGGAAGTACCAACTACCGCCGAGTGAGACCAAATATCCACCGCCGCCCGCGAGGCCGAGCCCGATCAATGCAATCAGGACACCCAGCCCCACCAGTAACCATCTGCCGCCACCGGCAGCCTCAGAATTATTCATCGCGAAAATTTTCCCCATTTGTGACAAGCGCGAAATAATGTACTACCTGGTTACTTATGGCAAATTGTCGCAGGTAAAAATGGCATGAACGGCACTGAAGCTAGATCAAACATCCGCTGTACGGGCTGTGCCTGTAACATGTTTGCCCATTGATCTGTGCCGCTGGAGACGACCCTTGCCTGACACCCGCCCGCCCGTTCTTGACGAAATCGACCGCCAATTGATTGCAGCCTTGCAGATCAACGCCCGCGAAAGCGTGGCCATGCTCGCTCGCCAATTGGGCATCGCCCGCACGACCGTCACTTCGCGGCTGGCGCGGCTGGAAAAAGCCAAAGTGATCACTGGTTATGGCGTGCGTTTGGGTCAGCGCGTGGTGGATGGCGGGTTGCAGGCGTATGTGGGGATCACGGTGCAACCGCGATCCGGCAAGGAAGTGTTGCGACGTCTCAGCGCGATGGCCCAGGTTCAGCAGTTGTGTGCGGTGAGTGGCGAATTTGACTATGTGGCGTGGCTGCGTACTGACTCGCCGGAGCAGCTGGATCAACTGCTGGATCAGATTGGCAGTGTGGATGGGGTGGAGAAAACGACGACGTCGATCATCCTGAGTAGCAAGATTGATCGGGGGCAGCCGGTTTGAGTGCAATCCAGGTGGGAGCGGGCTTGCTCGCGAAAGCGGCATGTCAGGGAATATTGAAGTCGACTGACACACCGCTTTCGCGAGCAAGCCCGCTCCCACATTGGTCAGTGTGCATCGTTTGATCGTCACTTTGATCAGACAACTAGCAAATCGACGACACATTGCGTCTTATTAACGTGTTCTACGCTCTCTAGAATGGCTGCCATCATTTCCTATACTCAGATGCGCATTCCGCGTCGGGTCGCCAGCAAGGTCAGCCATGAACAAGAACAATCGCCATCCTGCAGACGGTAAAAAACCAGTCACCATTTTCGGCCCGGACTTTCCTTTCGCCTTCGACGACTGGATCGAACACCCGGCCGGCCTGGGCAGCATTCCGGAGCAAAACCACGGTGCCGAGGTAGCTATTGTCGGCGCGGGCATCGCAGGCCTGGTGGCCGCGTATGAATTGATGAAGCTGGGCCTGAAACCTGTCGTCTACGAAGCCTCGAAAATGGGCGGTCGTCTTCGCTCCCAGGCGTTCAACGGCGCCGAAGGCATCATCGCCGAGCTGGGGGGCATGCGCTTCCCTGTGTCGTCCACCGCGTTCTATCACTACGTCGACAAGCTCGGCCTGGAAACCAAACCCTTCCCGAACCCGCTGACCCCTGCTTCAGGCAGCACGGTGATCGATCTGGAAGGCAAAACCCATTACGCACAGAAACTGGCGGATCTTCCTGCACTGTTCCAGGAAGTGGCTGACGCCTGGGCGGATGCACTGGAAGCCGGTTCGCAGTTCTCTGACATCCAGCAAGCGATCCGCGACCGTGATGTGCCGCGCCTCAAAGAGCTGTGGAACACTCTGGTTCCGCTGTGGGACGACCGCACTTTCTACGACTTCGTTGCCACTTCCAAAGCCTTCGCCAAGCTGTCTTTCCATCACCGCGAAGTGTTCGGTCAGGTCGGTTTCGGCACCGGCGGCTGGGACTCGGACTTCCCGAACTCGATGCTGGAAATCTTCCGCGTGGTGATGACCAACTGCGACGATCACCAGCACCTGGTGGTCGGCGGTGTGGAACAAGTGCCACTCGGGATCTGGCGCCATGTGCCGGAACGTTGCGTGCACTGGCCGAAAGGCACCAGCCTCAGCTCCCTGCACAGCGGCGCGCCGCGCTCTGGGGTGAAAAAAATTGCCCACGCGGCAAATGGTCGTTTTACGGTCACCGACAACTACGGCGATACCCGCGAGTACGCAGCCGTATTGACCACCTGCCAGAGCTGGCTGCTGACCACCCAGATCGAATGCGACGAGACCCTGTTCTCGCAAAAGATGTGGATGGCCCTGGACCGCACCCGCTACATGCAATCGTCGAAAACCTTCGTGATGGTGGACCGGCCGTTCTGGAAGGACAAAGATCCGGAAACCGGCCGTGACCTGATGAGCATGACCCTCACCGATCGCCTGACCCGCGGCACCTACCTGTTTGATAACGGCGATGACAAACCCGGCGTAATTTGCCTGTCGTATTCGTGGATGAGCGACGCGCTGAAAATGCTCCCGCATCCGGTGGAAAAACGCGTGAAGCTGGCGCTGGATGCGTTGAAAAAGATCTACCCGAAAGTCGACATTGCCGCGCGGATCATTGGCGACCCGATCACCGTATCGTGGGAAGCCGACCCGCATTTCCTCGGTGCTTTCAAAGGCGCCCTGCCCGGCCATTACCGCTACAACCAGCGCATGTACGCGCACTTCATGCAGGACGATATGCCGGCCGAGCAGCGCGGGATTTTCATCGCCGGCGACGACGTTTCGTGGACGCCTGCGTGGGTCGAAGGCGCCGTGCAGACCTCGCTCAATGCGGTGTGGGGCATCATGAAACACTTCGGCGGTGAAACTCATGCCGAGAACCCGGGTCCAGGTGATGTGTTCAACGAGATCGGTCCGATCGCCCTGCCCGAGTAAGAGGAATCCGAAATGCGCGTAGCCCTTTACCAATGTCCACCGCTGCCTCTAGATGTCGCAGGCAACTTGCAACGCCTGCATCAACTGGCGCTGGAGGCCAAGGGAGCGGATTTACTGGTGCTGCCCGAGATGTTTCTGACCGGCTACAACATTGGACTCGACGCTGTCAGCGTACTGGCCGAGGTGCACAACGGTGAGTCGGCACAGCAAATTGCGCGCATTGCCAAGACGATGGGGATCGCCATTTTGTATGGTTACCCCGAACGTACCGAGGACGGGCAGATCTACAACGCCGTGCAGTTGATCGACGCCAACGGCGAGCGCCTGTGCAACTACCGCAAGACTCACCTGTTCGGCGACCTCGATCATTCGATGTTCAGCGCCGGGGCGGATGAGTTTCCGCTGGTGGAACTCAATGGCTGGAAACTCGGCTTCCTGATCTGCTACGACCTGGAGTTCCCGGAAAACGCACGGCGCCTGGCTTTGGCCGGTGCCGAGCTGATCCTGGTGCCGACGGCGAACATGATTCCCTACGACTTCATCGCCGACGTCACCGTCCGCGCCCGGGCCTTCGAAAACCAGTGTTATGTGGCCTACGCCAACTATTGCGGCAATGAAGGCGAGATCCAGTATTGCGGCCAGAGCAGCATCGCCGCACCGGATGGCAGCCGCATCGCCCAGGCCGGTCTGGATGAAGCGTTGATTGTTGGCGAGCTGGATCGTCAGTTGATGGTCGATTCCCGCGCCGCCAATCGCTACTTCCTCGATCGCCGCCCCGAGCTTTACGGTGAGCTGAACAAGCGCTAATCCGCTAGCATTAGCGCTTCTCTGTACTGGAAGTGCTCATGCCTGCGCTGAATCATCCCCACCTTCACACTGAAACCCTGGCCAACGGCCTGCGGGTGACGCTGCGTCATGCGCCCGATTTGAAGCGCTGCGCGGCTGCGTTGCGGGTTGCGGCCGGCAGCCATGATGTGCCGCTGGCTTGGCCCGGACTGGCGCACTTTCTTGAGCATCTGCTGTTTCTGGGGACAGAGCGTTTTCCCGCAGGACAAGGGCTGATGGCCTACGTCCAGAGCCATGGCGGGCAGGTGAATGCGCGGACCAGTGAACGCACCACCGACTTCTTTTTCGAATTGCCACCGCAGGCATTTGCCGGCGGGTTGGAGCGTCTGTCAGACATGCTCGCGCATCCGCGTATGAATCCGGACGATCAGCGGCGGGAACGGGAAGTTCTGCACGCAGAATTTGTCGCCTGGTCCCGGGATGCGACGGCCCAACAGCAATTCGCGTTGTTCGACGGACTCTCGGCGGCACACCCGTTGCGGGCGTTTCATGCCGGCAATCGCTACAGCCTACCGGTGCCACACCCCGAGTTTCAGCAAGCGTTGCAGGACTTCTATCAGCGGTTTTATCAGACTGGACAGATGTCCTTGAACCTGGCCGGACCGCAAAGTATTGACGCGCTGAAGGAGATGGCGCTGAGCTTTGGTGCGGCGATTCCCGCGGGAGAAAAAGTCCCGCAACAAGCGCCGGTGCCGCTGATGGATTCATCGGAAGCGAGTTATCAACAGGCTGGCGAACGTCGGCTGGATTTGATGTTCGCCTTCGAAGCGTTGCCCGACGCATCGACCGAAGCGCTGGCGTTTTTGTGCCATTGGCTTAACGCTGCGAAACCCGGTGGGCTGCTGGCGCAATTGCGCGAACACGGGCTGGCTGAAAACCTGAAGGCCGCTCCGCTGTATCAGTTCTGCGGGCAAGCCTTGTTGCACATCGAATTCACAACAGCTCAACCGGAGAACGTGATCCGGGAGAGTCTGCTGGATTGGCTGGGATTTTTTGCCTCTCATCAAGATTGGCCACATCTGCGCGAAGAGTACGCCGCATTGCTTCAGCGCCAGCAACAGGTCAGCGGCGCCTTGCAATTAGCCCGGCTGGACAGCGAACAGCTCGAAACCGGGCTAACCGAACAAGGCGTGGCAACCCTCAAACAAATCCTGAACCAAATCGGCGCTGTGGATAACTTCACTGGCCAATGGCAACTGCCGACACCCAACCCGTTCCTGCGCGCCGAGACTCCGGCCCAGAATGCCGGACTGATCCGTGGCCAGACCAGCAAACACCGAGGCCTGCGGACCTTTGCCCAGGATCGTTCACGTAATCGTCGCGAACGTTCGCCCATGCAATTCAGTCAGGCGCTACCGGATAACACGGCTGAAGGTGCCGTTTATCTGCGCTGGCGCCTGGACTCGGTGCCTCGCAGCACTCTTCAGACAAGGCTGGAAAACCGTCTGCAGCCGTTGCGCGAAGACGCTCGCCAGGCAGGCGTGGATTTTTCCTTCAGTGCATCGGGCAATGAGTGGCTGCTGAAAATGACCGGACTACAGGAGCCGATGCCGACTGTCCTCGAACATGCGCTGAAAGAACTGACAAAACCTGATGTCGATATCCCACACGAAGCGCTGACGACTCCCGCGTTAATGCCAATCCGCCAGTTGCTCAAGGCGCTGCCCGATCACTGCGTTGAGCACACCGCAGACTCGGACGACGTGCAGCAACTCTGGTCGAGTGCGCGCTGGGATGGTCTGGCGACCGGCTTTTCTGCCCAGACTCAAGCGGCGATGGGACTTGCCCTGAGTCGCGTTCCCGGCACTGCGGACAACCAAGTGACGCCGCCCCCAGCGATCCATTCGCAGCATCTCTGGAGCACTTTCGACACCGGTTCCAGTGAACACGCGCTGCTGCTGTTCTGTCCGACGGCAACTCAGGACATCACCGACGAAGCCGCCTGGCGCGTGCTCGCGCACTGCTGCCAGACACCGTTCTACCAACGCCTGCGGGTGGAACTGCAACTTGGCTATGCCGTGTTCAGCGCACTGCGGCAAATGCATGGGCAGACCGGGTTGCTGTTCGGCGTGCAATCGCCAAGTGTCGCGCCGTTGGATCTGCTGCAGCACATCGAACAGTTCCTGAACGGATTGCCAGACGTCATCAATGCCATCGATGACGCGACCTTCATCGACCAGCGCCAGGCCTTGGCCGATCAGTTCGCCATCATCGCCCTGCCCCACGCCCAGGCCGCTGAACTGCTCTGGCAAGGCAAATTGGCCGGCCGCTCGTCGGATTATCTGACGCAACTGCCCCAGGCAATTCTGATGACCGACCGCTCCGCTCTACTCGCTGCTGTCCAACGTCTGAACAAGGCCGAAGGCGGTTGGCTCTGCCTGGCCAGCAGTTCTGGCCCGGACGCGTCTTGGCAAGCGGCAAAATGATCATTACCGGTGCTGCAATTAGCTTTCTCAAAGATTCGCGGCCAATCACTCTGAAATTTTGAGTAACATAGCCACCTAACTATCTGAACATCTCCCGCCGGAGGTGGACTATATGTATAGGTCTCAACTGTCCAATCACCTGAAGGAGCGCTCTATGTCCTGGTCCAAACCTGCTTACACCGACCTGCGTATCGGCTTTGAAGTCACCATGTACTTCGCAAGCCGCTAACGTTTGTCTTTGTGGTTCAGCGCCTCGGTTTGCCGAGGCGTTTTTATTTTCAGCTTTCAAATAATGGAGAGGCCATGTTTGTCCAGATTCTAGGATCCGCCGCCGGCGGTGGTTTCCCCCAGTGGAATTGCAACTGCGTGAACTGCGCAGGTTTTCGCAATGGCAGCCTGCGGGCCAAGGCGCGTACCCAGTCGTCCATCGCGATTTCCGATGACGGCGTGAACTGGATCCTGTGCAACGCTTCGCCGGACATCCGCGCCCAGCTGCAGAGTTATGTGCCCATGCAACCGGGCCGCTCCCTGCGCGATACCGGCATCAGCGCGATCATCCTGATGGACAGCCAGATCGACCACACCACCGGCCTGCTCAGCTTGCGCGAAGGCTGCCCGCATCAGGTCTGGTGCACCGACATGGTCCACGAAGACCTGAGCACCGGTTTCCCGCTGTTCACCATGCTCACCCACTGGAACGGCGGGCTGACCTGGAACCGCATCGAACTCGACCGCGGCTTCACCATTCCCGCCTGCCCGAGCCTGCGTTTCACTCCGCTGCCGCTGCGCAGCGCCGCACCGCCCTATTCGCCGCACCGCTTCGACCCGCACCCCGGCGACAACATCGGCCTGATCGTCGAAGACCTGAACACTGGCGGCAAGCTGTTTTACGCGCCGGGGTTGGGCAAGGTCGACGCGCCGCTGCTGGACATCATGGCCGGCAGCGATTGCCTGCTGGTCGACGGCACGATGTGGGACGACGATGAAATGCAGCGCCGTGGCGTCGGCACCCGCACTGGCCGGGAAATGGGCCACCTGGCGCAGAACGGCCCCGGCGGCATGCTCGAGGTGCTGGAACAACTGCCCAAGCAGCGCAAAATACTTATCCACATCAACAACACCAACCCGATTCTCGATGAGGATTCGCCGCAGCGTGCTGAACTGGCGCGGCGCAAGGTTGAAGTGGCTTATGACGGTATGAGTATTGTGCTGTAGCGGATGGCCTCTTCGCGGGCAAGCCCGCTCCCCCAGGGGTTCCGTGTACACCACAGGTCTAATGTGGGAGCGGGCTTGCTCGCGAAGAGGCCAGGCCAGACACCAAAGTATTTAACGGTTATTCCCCGGAGAACCGAAATGACAGACACCCCCATGTCCCCCGCCGAATTCGAAGCGGCCCTGCGCGCCAAGGGCGCCTACTACCACATCCATCACCCCTATCACGTGGCGATGTATGAAGGCCGGGCGACACGCGAGCAGATCCAGGGCTGGGTCGCCAACCGTTTCTACTACCAGGTGAACATTCCCCTGAAGGACGCCGCGATCCTTGCCAACTGCCCGGACCGCGAGATCCGTCGCGAGTGGATTCAGCGCTTGCTGGACCATGACGGCGCCCCCGGCGAAGACGGCGGTATCGAAGCCTGGCTGCGCCTGGGACAAGCGGTGGGCCTCGACCCGGATCAGCTGCGTTCCCAGGAACTGGTGCTTCCCGGCGTGCGTTTCGCCGTGGACGCCTACGTCAACTTCGCCCGCCGAGCCAGTTGGCAGGAAGCCGCCAGCAGCTCGCTGACCGAGCTGTTCGCGCCGCAGATCCACCAGTCGCGCCTGGACAGCTGGCCACAGCATTACCCCTGGATCGACCCGACCGGTTACGAGTATTTCCGTACGCGTCTGGGCCAGGCACGACGGGATGTCGAGCACGGTCTGACGATCACCTTGCAGCACTACACGACGCGGGAAGGCCAGGAGCGCATGCTGGAAATTCTCCAGTTCAAACTGGACATTCTTTGGAGCATGCTCGATGCCATGAGCATGGCCTACGAACTGAAACGCCCGCCGTACCACAGCGTGACCGAGCAACGGGTCTGGCATAAAGGAATCACCTTATGAGTTTCGATCGCAGCAAGACCCCGACCTGGCGTCCCGGTTACCGCTTCCAGTACGAACCGGCGCAGAAAGGCCATGTGTTGCTCTATCCGGAAGGCATGATCAAACTCAATGAAAGCGCCGCGCTGATCGGCGGTTTGATCGATGGCGAACGCGATGTCACGGCGATCATTGCCGAACTGGACGCGCAGTTCCCCGGCGTGCCCGAGCTCGCTGAAGACATCGAGCAATTCATGGAGGTCGCCCGTGCTCAGCACTGGATCGAACTTGCCTGATTCCGTGTCAGACAAGTTACCGCCCAAGCCTGAAATTGGCCTGCCACTTTGGCTGCTGGCCGAGCTGACGTATCGCTGCCCGCTGCAATGCCCGTACTGCTCCAATCCGCTGGACTTCGCCGAGCAAGGTAAAGAGCTGAGCACCGAGCAATGGATCAAGGTGTTCCGCGAGGCGCGGGAGATGGGCGCGGCGCAATTGGGATTCTCCGGCGGTGAGCCGTTGGTGCGTCAGGACCTCGCCGAGCTGATCTTTGAAGCCCGCAAGCTGGGTTTCTACACCAACCTGATTACCTCCGGCATCGGCCTGACCGAGCAGAAAATCAGCGACTTCAAAAAGGCCGGTCTGGACCACATTCAGATCAGCTTCCAGGCCAGCGACGAGCAGGTGAACAACCTGCTGGCCGGCTCGAAAAAGGCCTTCGCGCAGAAGCTGGAAATGGCCCGTGCAGTGAAGGCCCACGGCTATCCGATGGTGCTGAACTTCGTGACCCATCGGCATAACATCGACAAGATCGACCGGATCATCGAGCTGTGTATCGCCCTTGAAGCGGACTTCGTCGAACTCGCCACTTGCCAGTTCTACGGGTGGGCGCAGCTCAATCGGGTCGGTCTGTTGCCGACCAAGGAACAGCTGGTTCGCGCTGAACGCATCACCAACGAATACCGCGCCAAACTGGAAGCCGAAGGGCATCCCTGCAAGCTGATTTTCGTCACCCCGGATTATTACGAAGAGCGCCCGAAAGCCTGTATGAACGGCTGGGGCAGTATTTTTCTGACGGTCACGCCGGACGGAACCGCGCTGCCCTGTCACGGCGCCCGACAGATGCCGGTGCAGTTTCCCAACGTGCGCGACCACAGCATGCAGCACATCTGGTACGACTCCTTCGGTTTCAACCGCTTTCGCGGTTACGACTGGATGCCCGAGCCATGCCGCTCGTGTGACGAGAAAGAAAAAGACTTCGGCGGCTGCCGCTGCCAGGCATTCATGCTCACGGGTGACGCGAGCAATGCCGACCCGGTGTGCAGCAAGTCGGAACATCACGGCGTGATCCTCAAGGCCCGCGAAGAAGCCGAGCACGCGTCCCAGACCATCGAACAACTGGCCTTTCGCAATGAACGAAACTCACGACTCATCGCCAAAAGCTGAACCCTTCAGCGCTGCCAAAGCAGTCGCGGCCGGCATCGACTTTGCCGAATTGCAGGCCGGCCAACAGGGCCTGTTCTGGAACGAGTACCGACCCGAGGATGCCGCCTGCCGAATCTGGCATTGGCGCGACGGCCAGGCCCGTTGTCTGACACCGCCGGGCTTCAGTGTGCGCAGCCGTGTGTACGAATATGGTGGTGGCGCGTTTTGTCTGACGGATGACGGGGTTGTTTTCGTCAACGAGGCCGATCAGCAGCTGTATCGGCAATCGCTGGCAGACGAGACACCTGAGGTGCTGACTTCAAGTGAATGCCGTTACGGCGATTTGCAGTTCGCCAACGGACAGGTGCTTGCGGTTGAAGAAAACGGCGATCGGCATCGCCTGGTTGCCATCGATCTCGCGGACGGTGCGCGTCATGTGTTGGCCGAAGGCGCGGATTTTTACGCCGCACCGACACTGAGTCCGGATGCTCTGCGCCTGGCCTGGATCGAGTGGAGTCGCCCGGATCAACCCTGGACCGCGACCCGATTGATGGTTGCCGAACGTCAGAGCGATGGCGGTTTTGCTCAGCCCCGTTGTGTGGCTGGCAATGACGCTCAAGAGTCGCTGCAACAACCTCGATTCGATGACAGTGGCCGACTGTTTTGCCTGACGGATCGTGGCGGTTATTGGCAACCCTGGGTGGAGTCGCCAACCGGGTTGACGCCACTGCCCTGCGCCCCAGCCGATCACGGACCCGCGCCCTGGCAGCTGGGCGGCAGCACCTGGTTACCGCTGAGCGAAGACACTTATCTGGCGAGCTGGACCGAAGGCGGTTTTGGTCGACTGGGTGTTTGCGGCGGCGCCACTGAAGATTTCACCGGCGACTACAGCCGATTCCGCCATCTCGCACTGGATCAGCAGTTCATTTACTGCATCGCCGCCTCGCCAATCAGTCCTGCGGCAGTGATCGCCATCAACCGCAACACCCGACAAATCAACGTACTGGCCGGCGGTGTTGCGCCACTGCCTGGCGAGCAGATCAGCTTAGCGCAAACTCTGCGCTACCCAAGCGGCTCGGGCGAGGCTCACGGTTTCTTCTATCCGGCGATGACTGGGGATGCAAAACCACCGCTCGTGGTGTTCATCCACGGAGGCCCGACCTCGGCGTGCTACCCGACGCTCGACCCACGCATCCAGTACTGGGCCCAACGCGGATTCGCCGTGGCCGATCTCAACTACCGCGGCAGCAGTGGTTATGGCCGGGCTTATCGACAGGCGCTGCATTTGAGTTGGGGTGAAGTCGATGTCGAAGATGCCTGCGCGGTGGTCGCACATCTCGCCGAACGTGGGTTGATCGATGGCGACAAAGCGTTTATTCGCGGCGGCAGTGCCGGCGGATACACCACCCTTTGCGCACTGGCCTTCCGTGACGCTTTCCGCGCCGGCGCCAGCCTTTATGGGGTTAGCGACCCCGTTGCGCTGGGCCGGGCGACCCACAAGTTCGAAGGCGACTATCTGGATTGGCTGATCGGTGATCCGGTTCAGGACGCCGAACGCTATGCCGCACGAACGCCGTTACTGCACGCACGCAATATCAGCGTGCCGGTGATTTTCTTTCAGGGTGAACTGGACGCCGTGGTGGTGCCGCAACAGACACGCGACATGGTCCAGGCGCTGCAGGACAACGGCATTCTGGTTGAAGCCCATTACTACGCCGACGAACGCCATGGCTTTCGCAAGGCTGGCAATCAGGCTCATGCGCTGGAGCAGGAGTGGTTGTTTTATCGACGGGTGATGGATTCGGTGGACTGAAGCCTGCGCTCATTGCAGGAATTGTGGCGCCTCATTCGCGAGCAAGCCCGCTCCCACATTCGCCCGTATTCCCCTGGGGAGAACTCGGTCAGTGTGGGAGCGGGCTTGCTCGCGAAAGCGATCTACCTGACGCAGATGATTTCAGCGCTTGGCAATGATGTACACCGCATGCACGATCCCCGGAATGTAACCACACAACGTCAGCAGAATATTCAGCCAGAACGCGCCGGCAAAACCGACTTGCAGAAACACACCCAATGGCGGCAACAGAATGGCAATGATGATTCGAATAAAGTCCATGGGCAGCTCCTGAATAAAGTTGGCTCGTGTGAGCCTTACAACTAATCGACCTGCGCCGTTCGTCAGGGTTCAGTGTCCTCACGTCCGAGTGCGAAACCTTTCAGGTGAATTTGCAGGCAAAAAAACGCCCCACGCCAAAAGAATCAGGCGTGGGGCGACGCGTTATACCGCGAGACGGTTCGGAAATTCATGTAGGGCGAGTCTGATCAAACGGCAATCCCTTTGCGGCACTGTAATTGCGCAGTACGTACGCGGGAGAAGGCTCGGGCCAGGCGCAGGAGCATTTCGTCGATGTTGGCTTTGCTGACAGTGAGGGCGGGCGTAAAACGCAGGCAATCGGGCTGCGGGGCATCGAATAGCAAACCTTCGTACCGCGCGGCTTTGATGACGGCGTCAGCCGAATCGTCTGACAGCGTAAGCCCCCAGAGCAGCCCCTGTCCGCGTAACTCGCCGTGACCGTAGCGATGGGCCAAGCGCATCAGGCCTTCACGCAGGTACTGGCCGGTTTCCCCGACATGCTCGAGAAAGCCTTTGTCGTGCACGCTGTCGAGTACGGCAAGGCCGGCAGCCGTCATCAGCGCATTGCCATGATGGGTGCCCGTCAGTTCGCCAACATCGAAACAGCACGCTTTGCCCCGCGCCAGCAACGCCGCCAATGGCACACCACCACCCAGCCCCTTTCCGAGGACGACGATATCTGCCCGTACGCCGTAGGACTGTTCGGCAAGCCAGGTGCCGCATCGACCGATACCGGTTTGCACTTCGTCAAGGATCAGCAAGATGCCAAGCTCACGACACAGGCGTTCGGCTCCCTTGAGGTAATGCTCGGTGGCCGGAATCACCCCGGCTTCGTTCTGGATCGGTTCGAGCATGATCGCCACAGTCCGGGCATCCACAGCGGCATGCAGCGCCGCAAGGTCATTGAACGGCACGTGACTGAAGCCCGGCAGCTGCGGTTCGAATCGGTTGATCAGATTCGAACTGTCCGACGCCGAAATCGTCCCCAGACTACGGCCATGGCAGCCTTGCCTGGCAACAATGATCCGCGAAGCGCCGCCGCGATGCCGCTGGCCCCATTTGCGCGCCAGCTTGATCGCCGCTTCACAGGCTTCGCTGCCACTGTTGAGCAAGTACGCCTGATCACTTCCAGTGCGGGTGCAGAGACGTTCTGCGAGGTTGAGCATGGCTCGGTTGTGCAGGCCGAAACCCGGGTTGATCAGTGACTGAGCCTGCGCCGCGATGGCGTTGACCAATACCGAAGGGCTGTGTCCGAGGCTGTTGGCGCCGCCACCCTGTGAGAAATCCAGATACGCGCGGTCATCACTGTCCCACAACCATGATCCTTGGCCGCGCACGAAAACCTGCTTCGGCCGTTCGATACTGGGCATCAGGCACTCCGCCGAAAGGTTGTCACTCTGAGACGACAGGAAAGCGTCCTCGGCCAGGTCATCCAGACTCGAAGGAGTGCGACGCAAATTGAACAAATTCATCTGATCAAACCTCGAGTGAGGTTTTTTGCCTTACCTATGTAAACAACCTCTCCGCAAACGGTACTCATCGCGCTCTATGGCCCTGTAAGCCTTGTGAATGCGGTTAGACTAGGCTCATTCAAGGCGGTGAGCCATTTCGATTTCCCAGCATTTTTGATAAGCATTACTTATGGATTTCAAGCAACTGCGTTATTTCGTCGCGGTCTATGAAGAAGGTCATGTAGGCCGGGCCGCTGAGCGACTTTCTATTTCCCAGCCGGCACTGTCACAGCAGATCCGCCACCTCGAACAGAACCTCGACGTGAGCCTGTTCGAGCGCAGTAGCAAACGTCTACTGCCGACCTTGGCTGCCCACACGTTGTACAACCACGCCCTGCCCTTGCTTGATGGCCTGCAACGGGCGCGGGAAGCCTTGGGTAATTTCAAGGGGCAGGCGCTGCGCACATTGGCCATCGGTGTCTTGCAGACTGTCCACACCAGCCTGGTGCCGCAGATGCTGGACCGGCTACGCAAGGCGCAACCGCATCTGGTGGTGCAGATCTATGAACTGACTGGACTGGAAATCGAGCGCCGCTTGCTCAATGGCTCTCTGGACATCGGCATCAGTTACCTACCACCCCGTCAGCCGGGATTGCATGGCGTGATGCTGTACGAAGATGAACTGACCCTCGTCATCCCCGCCGACCATCCATTGCGGGAATTCAAGAAAGTCTCCATGAGTCAGGCTGCCGAGTTGCCGATGCTGCTGTTGGGTGAAGAATTCCAGGTGCGGCAAATCTGGCAGGCACAACTGGCCAGCCTGGGACGGCGCCCACAGGTGCAGGCCGAACTGAACAACATGGCGGGGATTCTCGACAGTCTGCCGCATACGCGACTGGCGACCGTGCTGCCCGGGCGTTCGCAGCAGGCACACGGCAACAAGCAACTGCTGTGGAAACCATTGAGCGAGCCGCGAGTGCCGCTGAAAGTCGGATTGGTGTGTCGGGATGTGCAGCGACAACAGGCCTCACTGGCCTTATTGCGTACGTTGTTGGAAGACGTGATGAATGGTTCGGATAGGCGCTTGAACAGCCCGGCGACGCGGGATGAGATGAGTTGAAAACTTTTCTGCGGGCAAAAGAAAACCCCGCCGAAGCGGGGCTTTGCAGACTGTTTCCCTGACATCCATTTCACTCCGCCGTCCTGGCAGAATCCTACGTGTCCGTGTTGTTGCTTTGCGCTTCCTGCGCGACGTCCATGTAAGTAGATTAGCTGTGGATCCAATCTGCATCTATGGGAGAAGAGCAGCACGTCATGTAAGAGAATGCTTACATGACGTTACATTGTCAGAACTGCGTTGCGTCCAGCAGGAACAACGACTCGCTACCGGCCTTCACCGACGCGCTCAACGAGTGAATCCGCGGCAGCAGACGTGCGAAATAGAACCGCGCCGTCCCCAGTTTGCTCGCGTAGAAATCGTCCTGCGCTTCTTTACCAAGGGCGGCCTTGGCCATCAGCGCCCACATGTAAGCGTAAGCCACATAACCGAAGGCTTGCAGGTACTCGACCGAGGCGGCCCCGATTTCGTTCGGGTTGCTCTTCGCGCGATCCAGCAACCAGGCGGTCAATTCGTCGAGCGTGGTCACGGCGTCGTTCAGCGGCTTGGTGAATTCCGCCATATCGGCGCTGGCTGTCGCGGTGAAATGACGGATCTCGTCAGCGAACAGGTTGTAGAACGCCCCGCCCGTACCGACGATCTTGCGCCCCACCAGGTCCAGCGCCTGAATGCCGTTGGTGCCTTCGTAGATCTGGGTGATGCGCACGTCGCGCACCAGTTGTTCCTGGCCCCACTCGCGGATATAGCCGTGACCGCCGAACACCTGCTGGCCGTGAACGGTGGTTTCCAGACCGAGGTCCGTCAGGAACGCCTTGGCCACCGGCGTCAGCAGTGCAACCAGGTCTTCCGCACGTTTACGCGTGGTGGCGTCTTCGCTGAACTTGGCGGTGTCCAATTGCATGGCCACGTAAGTCGAGAAGGCGCGCCCGCCCTCGTTCGAGGCTTTCATGGTCAGCAGCATGCGACGCACGTCCGGGTGGACGATGATTGGGTCGGCCACTTTGTCCTTGTTCTGCGCGCCTGTCGGCGAGCGACTTTGCAGACGGTCGCGGGCGTATTCGACGGCATTCTGGTAGGAGCGCTCGCCAGTAGCCAGGCCCTGGATACCCACGCCGAGACGCTCGTAGTTCATCATGGTGAACATCGCGGCCAAACCTTTGTTCGGCTCGCCGACCAGATAACCCACGGCTTCATCGAAGTTCATCACGCAAGTCGCGGACGCCTGGATGCCCATTTTGTGTTCGATCGAACCGCAGTTTGCCGGGTTGCGCGCGCCCAGGCTGCCATCGGCATTGACCATGAACTTCGGCACCAGGAACAGCGAAATGCCTTTCGGGCCCGCCGGTGCGTCCGGCAGTTTGGCCAGCACCAGGTGGATGATGTTCTCGGTCAGGTCGTGTTCACCACCGGTGATGAAAATCTTGGTGCCGCTGACCTTGTAGGAACCGTCGGCCTGAGGTTCGGCTTTGGTGCGGATGATCCCCAAGTCCGTACCGGCATGCGGCTCGGTCAGGCACATGGAACCGGCCCAGACACCGGCGTACATATTCGGCAGGTACGCGGCTTTAAGCTCATCGCTGGCGTGGGCGTTGATCGAGAGGCAGGCGCCGGCCGTCAGCATCGGGTACAGACCGAACGACAGGCTGGCGGAGTTGACCATTTCTTCGACCTGGGCCGAAACAGCCTTGGGCATGCCCATGCCGCCGTAGGTCGGATCGCCACCGACACCGACCCAACCGCCTTCAGCGTAAGTCTGATAAGCCTGTGGGAAACCGGCCGGCGTGGTGACGGCACCGTCCGCCCAATGGCAACCTTCTTCGTCAGCCGCACGGCTCAGCGGTGCGATGCTTTTGCTGGTGACCTTGCCGGCTTCTTCGAGAATGGCTTCGACGGTTTCAGCATCGACGGTGTCGGCCAGCGCTGGCAGCTCGGCCCAGAGTTTGGCGACCTCGAACACTTCATTGAGGACGAAGCGCATATCGCGCAGGGGCGCTTTGTAGTCAGCCATGGCAAACCTCGCAAGATCTAAACAGGTGAGTCGTAGGAATGATGCTTTCGATGGGTCAGAGTGTAACCCAACAACTTTTACGACACATAGGGTCAGCTCGTGACCGATTTGTAATTTTTGGTCACTGGCGTACCTGTCGTAAAAAAAGCCCGCAACAAGGCGGGCTCTGTTGCGGCTTGCTTGAAAGACTAAAGTGCAAACAACTCCGCCGGCAGCTTCATAAGGCAATCACTCCCCGCCTCGATGGCTGCCCGATGAGCGGCAGTGCGCGGTAACAATCGCTTGAAGTAAAACTCACACGTCGCCAGTTTGCCCTGACAGTAATCGGTATCGCCGATCCCTGCATCGAGCTGCGCTTGAGCCACCAGTGCCATGCGCAACCACAGATAACCAAGGATGATGTAACCGCTATACATCAGGTAATCCACCGACGCCGCGCCGACTTCATCCGGATTTTTCATCGCCGCCATGCCGACCTTGGTGGTCAACTCGCCCCACTGCTGATTTAGCCCGTTGAGCTGCGCCACGTAGTTGGCGAGCTGCGGATGTTCGGCGTTTGCCGCGCAGAACTTGTGAACGATTTTAGTAAAGCCACGCAGCAGTTTGCCCTGGCTGCCGAGCACTTTACGCCCCAGCAGATCCAGCGCCTGAATACCGTTGGTGCCTTCGTAGATCGGCGCGATCCGGCAGTCGCGAACCAACTGTTCCATGCCCCATTCACGAATGAAACCGTGGCCACCAAACACCTGCATGCCGTGGTTGGTCACTTCCAGCCCGGTGTCGGTCATGAAGGCTTTGCAGATCGGCGTGAGAAACGCCAACAAGTCTTCGGCATCCTGGCGTGCGGTTTCATCCGGGCTCAGGTGCGCCATATCCAGCAACTGCGCGGTGAAGTAGGTCAGCGCCCGGTTGCCTTCGTTGAAGGCCTTCATGGTCAGCAACATCCTGCGCACATCAGGATGAACGATGATCGGGTCGGCGGCTTTTTCCGGCGCTTTCGGGCCGGTCAACGCGCGCATCTGCAGGCGGTCGTTAGCGTACTTGATGGCGCCCTGGAAGCTTGCCTCCCCCAGGCATAACCCCTGCATGCCGGTGCCGAGTCGAGCATGGTTCATCATCGTGAACATGCAGTTCAGGCCCTTGTTCGGCTCGCCAATCAGGAAGCCCTTGGCCTCGTCGAAGTTCAGCACGCAGGTGGCCGAAGCCTTGATGCCCATCTTGTGCTCGATCGAGCCGCAGGAAACGCCGTTGCGCTCGCCCGCTTCGCCCTCGGCATTGGGTAGGAATTTTGGAACGATGAACAGCGAAATGCCCTTGGTCCCGGCCGGCGCATCCGGCAGTTTCGCCAGCACCAAGTGAATGATGTTGTCGCTCATGTCGTGCTCGCCGGCGGAAATGAAAATCTTGCTGCCGGAGATCGAAAAGCTGCCGTCGGCCGCAGGCACGGCGCGGGTTTTGATGATGCCCAGGTCGGTGCCGCAATGAGCTTCGGTCAGGCACATGGTGCCGGTCCATTGGCCCGCGGTGAGTTTGCTCAGGTAAGTGAGCTTTTGCTCTTCGGTGCCATGAGCGTGGATGGCCGACATGGCGCCATGGGTCAGGCCGGGGTACATGCCCCAGGACGTGTTGCTGGAACCGACCATCTCGCTGATGACCAGGCCCAGGGAGCTTGGCAAACCCTGTCCGCCGTAAGCGGGATCCGCCGCCAGACCGTGCCAGCCGCCTTCAACGTATTGTGCGAATGCCTGCTTGAAGCCTGTAGGCGTTGTCACCACGCCGTTGTCGAAATGGCAGCCTTCTTCGTCGCCGCTGCGGTTCAGCGGTGCGAGAACGTTCTCACAGAATTTCGCACCCTCTTCGAGGATCGCATTGACCATGTCCGGGCTGGCATCGGTGGCGCCCAGCGCGGCGTAATTGCTGTGGAAATCGAAAACGTGGTCGATCAGAAAGCGCATGTCGCGCAGGGGAGCTTTGTACTCAGGCATGGTCATTTCTCCGGCAGCAGATGGCTCAAACCTACTGCCGCGCGCCACGCCTCACAATCACAGTCCAGACGCTGAATGCGTCATCATCACTCAACCATGGCGGCGTCCATGCGCACCGCGCCACGGCGATTCTGACCGAACGCCATCACGCAATTTCGCCCGGCACCCTTGGCGCTGTAGAGCGCCTGGTCGGCGGACTTGAGCACTTCTTCGGGCGTGCGTTGCTCCAGTCGTTCGGCCACGCCAATGCTGACCGTGACCGATACACTCGAAGCATTGGCACCGGCACGGCGCTGGCGGCCCTGCTGATCATCCTGAGGACGGTTGTCCTGATTGCGCAGGTGAATGTTGTAGGTGGCGATGGACTCGCGGATGACTTCCAGGTGCGGCATGCATTCTTCGAGGGTCTTGCCTGCAAATACCAGGGCGAATTCCTCCCCGCCGTAGCGATACGCCCTACCGCCCCCGCCGATTTTCGACAGCTTGCTGGCGACCAGTCGCAGCACCTGGTCGCCGACATCATGGCCATGGGTGTCGTTGAATTTCTTGAAGTGGTCGACGTCGCCCATGGCCAGCACGTAATTGCGCCCCAGCCGTTGCATGCGTTCATTCAAGGCACGGCGGCCCGGCAGGCCTGTGAGTTCATCACGGAAGGCCATTTGATAGGCTTCGTGGGCAACCGCTGCGGCGATCATCAGCATCACTTGGCTGCACATGATGTTGAGCGTAAACGGCAGAATAAAAGTTTTCGGCAACATCCAGAACAACCCGAGCAAACCCACCAATTGCGCGGCGTGCAAAGGTCTTGGGTTGCGCCAGTATTGCCAACCCAACAGCGCGAATGCGGCGATGAATACCGGGTAAGACAGTTGAATCAGGCTCATCCACGCGCCATGCAAGGCCGGCCAGCGGATCTCCGACAGCCACATCAACAATGCCTGCGGGTAACTTTGCTCCAGCCCCAGCGCCACGCTGCCGACCGCGAGTAGCACGGCAAAGCGCGCCACCATGTCCTGGAATAAATGAGTGCGCTCCTGCCAGGCGGCGAACACGCCAAACAGTAACGGCAGCAACAGACAGCACAGATGAAAGACGACGGCGGCGTCCTCGCGAACCTTGCCGTTGTCGCGGTAATAGTCGGTCTGGGTGTCGAGCAGGTAGTAGGCGATGTACACCGTGACCATCAGAAACAGTTCACGCTGACGTCGGTAAACCGCGCAGTAGGCACCGCCGAGTAACAGCACCAGAGTAGGCAATACGTTGAACAACGAGGTGAAGAAAACGTTCAGGTCCTTGACGTACGCAGCCGCAAGCCCCGCCAGCAACAGCAGGAGTGAGGGTAGGAAATGACTGAAACGTACAGCGGAAGAACGCGGCAAGGGTAAAGCTCCGACCCGGCAAAAGATGGCATTTGCCTTCATTTTTGGCAGTTAAGTACATGGCCCATGAGAGATGTCATATAGCCATCCTCTTTAACGGCAGGAGCCGGGCTTTTCTTAGCGTTTTGCTAGGGAATATTTATCTTCCAAACACCAGCGATTCAGTGTGGGAGCGGGCTTGCTCGCGAATGCGCCGAGTCAGCAGACATCGATGTTGAATGAACGACCGCATTCGCGAGCAAGCCCGCTCCCACAAGGGGATTTCGACGGGCACAAAAAAGCCGCTGCTCCCGAGGAAGCAGCGGCTTTTGCAAGAACCGCGTGAGGCTTAGTAGCCCAGTGCGAAGTTCTCTTCTTTCATGTCCATCAGGTTGTTGGCGCCCGACAGCATGGTTGCAACGTGAGTGCGGGTACGCGGCAGGATGCGCTGGAAGTAGAAACGCGCAGTCTGCAGCTTGGCGGTGTAGAACGCTTCTTCGGAGGTGCCGGCAGCCAGTTTCTCGGCAGCCAGACGCGCCATGTCAGCCCAGAAGTAAGCCAGGCAAGCGTAACCGGAGTACATCAGGTAGTCCACCGACGCCGCGCCGACTTCTTCGCGGTCTTTCATGGCTGCCATACCGACCTTCATGGTCAGCTCGCCCCACTCTTTGTTCAGCGCAGCCAATGGCTCGACGAACTCTTTGACTGCTTCGTTGCCTTCGTTGGTCTGGCAGAATTTGTGGACGATCTTGGTGAAGCCTTTGAGGGCCTCGCCTTGAGTCATCAGCACTTTGCGGCCCAGCAGGTCGAGTGCCTGGATGCCGGTGGTGCCTTCGTACAGCATCGAAATGCGGCTGTCGCGAACGTTCTGCTCCATGCCCCACTCGGCGATGAAGCCGTGGCCGCCGTAGATTTGCACGCCGTGGTTGGCGGATTCGAAACCGACTTCGGTCATGAAGGCTTTGGCGATTGGCGTCATGAAAGCCAGCAGTGCGTCGGCTTTCTTCTTCTCTTCTTCATCCACGCCGTACTTGACGATGTCGACTTGCTTGGCGGTGAAGTAAACCATCGCACGGTTGCCTTCGGCGAAGGCCTTCATGGTCAACAGCATGCGACGTACGTCAGGGTGAACGATGATCGGGTCAGCGGCTTTTTCCGGCGCTTTCGGGCCAGTCAGCGAGCGCATTTGCAGACGATCGCGAGCGTATTTCAGACCACCCTGGAAGCCGATCTCAGCGTGAGCCAGACCTTGCAGCGCGGTACCCAGACGTGCGGTGTTCATGAAGGTGAACATGCAGTTCAAGCCTTTGTTCGCCGGGCCGATCAGGAAACCGGTGGCCGCGTCGAAGTTCATTACGCAAGTGGCGTTACCGTGGATGCCCATTTTGTGTTCCAGGGAACCACAGGTCACCGCGTTACGCGCACCGATCGAACCGTCAGCGTTCGGCATGAACTTCGGAACGATGAACAGCGAAATGCCTTTGGTGCCAGCCGGTGCATCCGGCAGGCGTGCCAGCACGATGTGGACGATGTTGTCGGCCATGTCGTGTTCACCGGCCGAGATGAAGATCTTGGTGCCGGAGACTTTGTAGGAACCGTCGGCCTGAGGTTCGGCCTTGGTGCGCAGCATGCCCAGGTCGGTGCCGCAATGCGGTTCAGTCAGGCACATGGTGCCGGTCCATTCGCCGGAAACCAGTTTGGTCAGGTAAGCCTCTTGCTGCTCAGGCGTGCCGTGCTCGGAAATGGTGTTCATCGCGCCATGGGACAGGCCTGGGTACATGCCCCACGACCAGTTGGCTTCGCCAACCATTTCGCTGACCGCCAGGCCCAGCGACTCCGGCAGGCCCTGGCCGCCGTGTTCTACGTCGTGAGCCAGGCTTGGCCAGCCACCTTCGACGAATTGCTTATAGGCTTCTTTGAAGCCGGTCGGGGTTTTAACGCCGGACTCGCTCCAGGTGCAGCCTTCGGTGTCACCCACGCGGTTCAGCGGAGCCAGCACCTGCTCACAAAACTTGGCGCCTTCTTCGAGAATGGCGTCAACCATGTCTGGAGTTGCGTCTGCGCAAACCGGAAGGCTCGAATAATGCGCTTCGTAGCCGAGCAGTTCGTCACGAACGAAGCGAATATCACGCAAGGGGGCCTTGTAGTCAGGCATAGCGATAAACCTCTGCTGATGTAACCGGGAATGAACGACCGTGTTGATTTGTTGTGACGGTCAAACAGTTGTTTGAAACATACGTTTACGCCCAAATCTTGTCAAGCGCCGATCTTTTGCCGTTCGTCATCACGCGACAGGGAATGGCGGACACGCAGCCACACCACACCGTTGAGCGATCAACACGCTGTGCTGGAAAGATTAGTTGAGCGAGAAGGACTTACGCAGAAAAACGCCGCGAATAATCGCGGCGTTGAAATAGCGGATTCAGCGAGGGATCAGGCGAAGGTATCGATCAAAGTGCCGAGCATTTCATCGGATGCCTTCGCGACTTTGGCGCCCAGCTCCACCTGAAACTTGCCTTGGGACATCTCTACGATGTTGCTGGCCAGGTCCGATTGCTGACTGCGATCGACCGAACGCAGACGGTCGACCTGAATATCGGAAGACTGGCTGGTGACCGAACGCTCGATCGTATTGTTGGCAATCTGGCCGGCGGCCTGATCGACGCGGTTCTGGCCTGTCTGAATAGTGCTCAGACCGGCATAGAAAGCGGTATTACCTGAGATTTCCATAGGGGAACTCGTCCTTGCAAAGGATCAACAGCGGCCATTGAAACAGACGCATGAGCAAAACACCCGACAAAAACACTAATGGCACAGTGCCTTGTCATAGTCAAAACCCGCACTGACACTTCAGTCCAGCAGATCCAGTTGCAGATGCTCGGCCACCGCTTCAGCCGTCACCAACTTGAGTTTCGGCACCCGGCCCAGGCACGGCGCGGGAATTCGCTCGGCGAGAGTCGCAAGGTTTTCTTCCAGGCGCGACGTCTTTGGCTCGATGATATTGGCCACCCACCCCGCCAGTTGCAAACCGTCCAGGGCAATCGCCTCGGCCGTCAACAGTGCGTGATTGATGCAACCCAAGCGCACCCCCACCACCAGAATCACCGGCAGATCCAGTGCGATGGCCAGGTCCGACAGGTTGTCCTGATCCGCCAATGGCACGCGCCAGCCGCCGGCGCCTTCGATCAGGGTGAAATCCGCCTGCATATCGAGAATTTCCCGCATCGGCGTCAACAGCGATTGCACCGTCAGCGCCACACCGGCCTCCCGCGCCGCCAGGTGCGGAGCGATTGCCGGCTCGAACGCCACCGGGTTGACCTGTGCATAAGTCAGCGGCACCGAACACTCTGCCATCAACGCCAGTGCATCGGCGTTGCGCAAGCCCTTGGGCGTCACATCGCAACCCGAGGCCACCGGCTTTCCCGCCGCCGTGCTCAAGCCCGCTGACCGCGCGGCATGCAGCAGACCTGCGGCAACGGTCGTCTTGCCGACATCGGTGTCAGTACCGGTGATGAAATAGGCTGCGCTCATAAAGGTTTCTCCAAAACGGCGTAGACCACCTGATAAGTCGCCGGCAGGCCCTGTGCCTGACGAAACTGCTCGTAAGCCTCGATCAAGCCGAGAATCCGCGCCCTGCCGGTCAAACCGCCCGGCCGACCGGGGTTCAGGTTGTGCGCGCCCAGGGCCTTGAGTTCGTGAGTCAGGCTGCGTACATCCGGGTAATGCAACACATGAGGACGGGTTTGCAGACTCGCAACCTTCAGGCCACTGTCCGCACACAGCTGTTGATAAACCCCGAACTCTCGGAAGCGGTTGACGTGCACCAGGCCATCGACCTGACGCCAGCTGTCACGCAGCTCAATCAACGTGCCCACGCACAGACTAGCAAACGCGAAAATACCACCCGGTTTCAGCACTCGATGGGCCTCGCTGAGCACCGAGGCGAAGTCTGCGCACCACTGCACGGCAAGGCTGGAGAAAATCAGGTCGCAGGTCGAATCCTGCAACGGCAAACGTTCGGCATCGCCGGCGATGAAATGCGTAGCGCCGCCCAATGGCCGGGCGTGATTGAGCATGCCTTCGGCGATGTCCAGCGCCACACCGGTACCAGCAGGAAAACGCTCACTCAGCGCACGGCTGAAATGCCCGGTGCCACATCCCAGGTCCAGCCACCGACCGGGCACAAAGTTATCCGGCAAGCGGTTCAACAACTGGCTGCCAACGTCGCGTTGCAGTTCGGCCACGCTGTCATAGCTGGCCGCCGCGCGGGAAAAGGACGCCGCTACCTGACGTTTGTCCGGCAAGCCGCCGGGCAAGTTGGGAAGGGATAAATCAGTCATCACCGGACTCGTGCAAAAAGGCTTGAATCGCCCCCGCCACGCCGTGGGGGTCTTCCAGAAGAAACGCATGGCTGGCCTGTTCGATCAGACCGATTTCGACATCCGGCAGCAACGCCAGCAAGTCCCCCGCCGCTTCGGCCGGGACCAGCCCGTCGAGGCCGGCGAACAAATGCAATTGCGGGCCGCGGAAGGCTTGCAACGCCTCGCGGGTATCCAGTTGCGCGAGCAACTCCAGGCCACTCATCAGCACGGCTGCCGACGTATGTGGCGCGCCACCGAGTAGCAATCGAGACAACCCGCGCGGGTCTTCGGCGCCTTGGGCACAGAGCAGCGAAAAGCGTTTTAACGTCATGCGCGGGTCGGCGTCACAGCCGGCCAGAAACGCATCGAAAGTTTCGCCGGCCATCGCGCTCGGCCATTGTTCATGAGCGACAAAAGAAGGGTTGCTCGCCAGGGTCAGCAAACCGCAGCACCGATCGCCTCGGCGGGCTGCCAACTCGGACGCGAGCATGCCGCCCATGGACCAGCCACCGAGCCAGACATCCTGTGGCACGGTGGAATCCAGCTCATCCAGCCATTCTTGAAGATCGCTCGACTCCAGTTCCGGCAACGGCTCGATCTCGACCCGCAGGTGTTCATCCAGCCCCTGCAACGCTGCTGCCAAAGGCTCCAGCGGTGAAATCCCGAGGCCCCAGCCGGGCAGTAGAATCAAACGATCACGCATGGCTTGGCTCCGGTCCCAGTTGTTGAAAACAATCGGCGAGTCCATTTAACAATAGCTGCACCTGCGCCTCGCTGTGGGCGGCGGTCAGGGTCACACGCAGACGGGCGCTGCCGGCGGGCACGGTCGGTGGACGGATCGCGGTCACCATCAGGCCGCGCTCGCGCAGCATCTGTGACAAGCGAACCGCACGCCCGGCATCGCCGATCATGATCGGCTGGATCGGTGTGAAGCTGTCCATCAACTCCAGGCCGATTTGTTCGGCGCCTTGGCGGAACTGACGGATCAGCGTCTGCAGATGCTCACGTCGCCAATGTTCAGTGCGCAGCAACTCGAGGCTTTTCAGCGTTGCGCAGGCCAGCGCCGGTGGCTGGCTGGTGGTGTAGATGTAGGGGCGGGCGAACTGGATCAGGCTCTCGATCAACGCTTCGCTGCCCGCGACAAACGCCCCGGCAGTGCCGAAGGCCTTGCCGAGGGTGCCGACCAGCACCGGCACGTCTTCCTGACTCAAACCAAAATGCTCGACGATTCCGCCACCATGGGCGCCCAGCGGACCAAAGCCGTGGGCGTCATCGACCATCAACCACGCGCCTTTCGCCTTGGCTTCCCGGGCCAGCGCCGGCAGGTCGGCGATATCGCCGTCCATGCTGAACACGCCGTCGGTGACCACCAACGTATTGCCGGTGGCTTTCTCGAGGCGCTTGGCCAGGCTCGCAGCGTCGTTGTGCAGATAACGATTGAAGCGCGCACCGGACAACAGACCCGCATCCAGCAACGACGCGTGATTGAGCCGGTCTTCCAGCACCGTATCGCCCTGTCCTACCAATGCAGTGACTGCCCCGAGATTGGCCATGTAACCGGTAGTGAACAACAGCGCACGCGGGCGCCCGGTCAGGTCGGCCAGGGCTTCTTCCAGGGCGTGGTGCGGGCTGCTGTGGCCAATGACCAGATGCGAAGCCCCGCCACCGACGCCCCAGCGGGTCGCCCCGGCGCGCCAGGCTTCGATCACTTGCGGGTGATTCGCCAAGCCCAGATAGTCGTTGTTGCAGAACGCCAGTAACGGCTGGCCATCGACCACCACTTCCGGCCCTTGAGGGCTTTCGAGCAGGGGACGCTGGCGGTAAAGGTTTTCGGCACGACGGGCAGCAAGGCGTGCGGCGAGATCGAAAGACATGCAGGCCTCGGACAGTCAGATCACATAACTCAAGGTGGACACAATCCATGTGGGAGCGGGCTTGATCGCGAAAGCAGTCTGCCATTCAACATCTGTGTTGAAGGTTAAGCCGCCTTCGCGAGCATGCCCGCTCCCACACTGGATTTGTGTCGGATCAGATTGCAGCGTTGTAGAACTGCTCGCTGCTCTTCTGCTCCACCAGCGCCTGCTCGATGGCCGCCTGATGCACTTCGTCGGCGTGCTCTTCGCGCGCTTCCGGGAGGATGCCCAGGCGTGAGAACAGTTGCATGTCCTTGTCGGCCTGCGGGTTGGCGGTGGTCAGCAATTTGTCGCCGTAGAAAATCGAGTTGGCGCCGGCGAAGAAGGCCAGGGCCTGCATCTGCTCGTTCATCGCCTCGCGGCCGGCGGACAGGCGCACATGGGATTGCGGCATCAGGATGCGTGCGACGGCGAGCATGCGGATGAAATCGAACGGGTCGATGTCATCGGCATTTTCCAGCGGCGTACCGGCGACTTTCACCAGCATGTTGATCGGTACCGACTCTGGATGCTCCGGCAGGTTGGCCAGCTGGATCAGCAGATTGGCACGGTCGTCGAGGGACTCGCCCATGCCGAGGATGCCGCCGGAGCAGATCTTCATCCCCGACTCACGTACGTACGCCAGGGTTTGCAGGCGTTCACTGTACGTGCGGGTGGTGATGATGCTGCCGTAGAACTCGGGCGAGGTGTCGAGGTTGTGGTTGTAGTAGTCGAGGCCGGCCTGAGCCAGCGCTTCGGTCTGGTCCTGGTCCAGGCGCCCGAGGGTCATGCAGGTTTCCAGGCCCATGGCTTTCACGCCTTTGACCATTTCCAGCACGTAAGGCATGTCCTTGGCCGACGGATGTTTCCACGCCGCGCCCATGCAGAAACGGGTCGAACCGATGGCCTTGGCGCGAGCGGCCTCTTCGAGGACCTTCTGCACTTCCATCAGCTTTTCTTTTTCCAGGCCGGTGTTGTAGTGACCGGACTGCGGACAATATTTGCAATCTTCCGGGCAGGCGCCGGTCTTGATCGACAGGAGCGTCGACACCTGGACCCGGTTGGCGTCGAAATGCGCGCGGTGCACCGTCTGCGCCTGGAACAACAGGTCATTGAATGGCTGAACGAAGAGTGCTTTGACTTCGGCCAAAGACCAGTCATGACGCAGGGTTGCAGTGGTGCTGGCGCTCATGGGCGTTTCCTTTGTTTTATGCTGGGCAAGCGGCTGCAGGATGGAATACCCACAGGCGCGACACGGATGTTCGGCATATTTAAGGAAGAGCGATGCGCTGTCAACCACAATACGAAGGACCGGTTTACATCTGGTTAAAAAACAAACAATCATGTTTGCTCTGCACAGAGCCCGCCGACGGCACTGTGCCCATTTGCACCGCCTGCGAAACCGAGTTGCCATGGCTGGGCGATCACTGCCAGACCTGCGCGCTGCCTTTGCCCTCGGCGGGCCTGACCTGCGGCCAATGTTTGAAGCACCCGCCGGCCTTTGAGCGGGTCGCCGCGCCCTGGACCTACAGTTTTCCGCTGGACACGCTGATCACCCGTTTCAAGCACAGCGCGAAGTGGCCGTTTGGCCACCTGCTCGCCGAACTTCTCGCGCAGTCCCTGCAACATCGCTTCGAAGAAGACCTGAACCGACCCGACGCGCTGGTCCCGGTGCCCTTGGCTGCCAAACGTCTACGCCAACGAGGTTTCAACCAGGCCGCGATGCTCGCCCGTTGGCTGAGCGCCAGCCTCGACATTCCTTGCGACGAACGGCTGCTCCTGCGAATTCAGGACACCAGCGCCCAACAGGACCTGAATGCCGACGCGCGCAAAAAGAACCTGCGTAACGCCTTTGCGCTGACGCCCGATGCAACCGTCAAAGGACGACATCTGGCGCTGGTGGATGACGTGCTGACCACCGGCGCCACCGCACAAGCACTCGCCCGCCTGCTAATGGAAGCCGGCGCCACGCAAGTCGACGTCTATTGCCTGGCCCGCACCCCCAAACCCGGCGATACGACCTGACTTGACTCCCGCGTCCCGAGCCGCCAACGTCCTTTCCATTGCCACAGCCCAAAGCGTCTTGCCATGTCCTTGCCTACCTTGTTGTCCCAGCACATTGTCCGTCGCCCGCAGCGCATCGCCCTGCTGCAACACATCGCCGAGCAAGGTTCGATCACCCGCGCCGCGAAAAGCGCCGGCCTGAGCTACAAAGCGGCGTGGGATGCCATCGATGAGCTGAACAACCTCGCGCAAAAACCGCTGGTGGAGCGCAGTGTCGGCGGCAAGGGCGGCGGTGGCGCCAAACTGTCCAGCGAAGGCGAGCGCGTGTTGCGCCTTTATCAAAAGCTGCAAGCCTTGCAGGCCCAGGTGCTGGAAGCCGCCGAAGATGCCAGTGACCTCGACCTGCTAGGCCGGCTGATGCTCAGAACCAGCGCGCGCAATCAACTGCATGGCAAGGTCGCAGCGATCGAAAGCCAGGGGCGCAACGACCTGATTCGTCTTGAACTGGCAGAAGGCTTGGCCATCGATGCGCAGATCACCCACGACAGCACCCTGCGTTTGGAGCTGGAAACCGGCACCGAAGTGGTCGCCCTGATCAAGGCTGGATGGCTGGAGTTACTGGGCATCGAGCAAGCAGCAGCCCCCGGCAACAATTGCCTGAAGGGCCTTGTCGAAGAAATTCTCGACGCCGAAGACGGCCCCAGCGAAGTGCGCATCAGTCTGCCCAATGGCCAGACGTTGTGCGCGTTGGCCGAGCCGTTGCACTTGCGAGCCCTCGGTCTGGCCGTAGACAAACCGGTGCAGGTGCAGTTCGCGCCGTCCAACATCCTGATCGGCACGCCGCTTTAAACCGGGCTGCAACAAAACCTTCATCGACCATCATTAAGGTGACTGCAAAAACCCGCAGGGAGCCTGATGTGAGCTTATTAGAAGACAACCAATCCACCGACCTCGAAAAGATGGTCGGCCTCAGCCGTCGCGGCTTCATCAGCGCCGGCGCCCTGTGTGGTGCTGCGATGTTCCTCGGCGGCAACCTGCTGAGTCGCAGCGTGCTGGCCGCCAGTGTCAGCGCTGGCTCCAGCAAACTGTTGGGTTTTGACAGTATTCCCGCCGCCACCAGCGACGGCATCAGCCTGCCTCGGGGCTACAAATCGTCGGTACTGATCAGTTGGGGCCAGCCGTTGCAAAAGAATGGCCCGGCGTTCGATCCGAGCGGTAACGGCACAGCCGAGCAACAAGAAGTCCAGTTCGGCGACAACAACGACGGCATGAGCCTGTTCGAGTTTCCCGGTGAAAAAGACCGGGCGCTGATGGCGATCAACAACGAGTACACCAACTATCGCTACCTCTACCCCCACGGCGGCATGCCGCAGTCGGCGGAGGACGTGCGCAAGGCGCTGGCCTGCGAAGGTGTGTCGGTAATCGAAGTGCAACACAAGAACGGTCAGTGGCAATTCGTCCAGGGCTCGCGCTACAACCGGCGCATACACGGCAACGCACCGATCAGCCTGAGCGGCCCGGCCGCTGGCCACGAGCTGGTGAAAACCAGCGCCGACCCACTGGGCAAAAACGTCCTCGGCACCTTCCAGAACTGCGCCAACGGCATGACGCCGTGGGGCACGTATCTGACCTGCGAAGAGAACTTCACCGATTGCTTCGGCAGCAGCAATCCAGAGCAAAAATTCGACGCTGCGCAGAAACGCTACGGCGTGGTGACGGCCAGCAAAGAGATCAACTGGCATCAACATGACCCGCGTTTCGACCTGGCGAAAAACCCCAACGAACTCAACCGTCACGGTTGGGTGGTGGAAATCGATCCGTTCGACCCGCAGTCGACCCCGGTCAAACGCACGGCACTGGGCCGTTTCAAACACGAAAACGCCGCACTGGCTGAAACCAGCGACGGTCATGCCGTGGTGTACATGGGCGACGACGAGCGCGGCGAGTTCATCTACAAGTTCGTCAGCCGCGACAAGATCAACCACCAAAATCCCAAGGCCAATCGCGACCTGCTGGACCACGGCACCTTATACGTGGCGCGTTTCGATGCGGGCGACGGCAATGCCGATCACCCCAAAGGCCAGGGCGAATGGATCGAGCTGACCCACGGCAAAAACGGCATCGACGCCAGCAGCGGTTTTGCCAGTCAGGCCGAAGTGCTGATTCACGTGCGTCTCGCCGCCAGCGTGGTGAAGGCAACTCGCATGGACCGTCCGGAATGGATCGTCGTCAGCCCCAAGGATGGCCAGGTCTATTGCACGCTGACCAACAACGCCAAACGCGGCGAAGACGGTCAACCGGTGGGCGGACCTAACCCGCGCGAAAAAAACCTCTACGGGCAAATCCTGCGCTGGCGTACCGACCGCGACGATCACGGCTCGAATACTTTTGCCTGGGACCTGTTTGTGGTCGCCGGCAACCCGGGCGTGCATGCCGGCACGCCGAAGAGCGGTTCGTCGAACATCACGCCACAGAACATGTTCAACAGCCCGGATGGCTTGGGGTTCGACAAGGCCGGACGGTTGTGGATTCTTACCGACGGCGATTCGAGCAATGCCGGGGATTTCGCCGGCATGGGCAACAACCAGATGCTCTGCGCCGACCCGGTCACCGGGGAGATCCGGCGCTTCATGGTGGGACCGGTGGGTTGCGAGGTCACGGGGATCAGCTTCTCGCCGGATCAAAAAACCTTGTTCGTCGGGATTCAGCATCCGGGTGAGAACGGTGGATCAACGTTTCCCGAGCACCTGGCCAATGGCAAGCCGCGGTCTTCGGTAATGGCGATTTCGCGCGAAGACGGCGGGATCGTGGGCGCCTGATCCGGCCTCTTCGCGAGCAAGCCCGCTCCCACATTCGACCGCATTCTTTCTGGGAGAACTCGGTTAAATGTGGGAGCGGGCTTGCTCGCGAAGGCGTCAGCCCAAACTACACTCATCTCAAGCCCACCCCCTAAAACCTCCCCGTCTGCGCTACCATGCTTGGCCGGACGCGGCAGCCTGCTGCGCGCAGGAGTCAGCATGGCCCACCCGTTTGCAACCCTCACCCCAGACCTCGTGCTCGATGCCGTCGAAAGCATCGGCTTTCTCAGCGACGCGCGCATTCTGGCGCTCAACAGCTACGAGAACCGCGTCTATCAGGTCGGCATCGAAGACTCCGAGCCGCTGATCGCCAAGTTCTATCGTCCGCAGCGCTGGACCAACGAAGCGATTCTCGAAGAGCACCAGTTCACCTTCGAACTCGCTGAGTGCGATGTGCCGGTCGTCGCGCCGATGATCCACAACGGTTCAAGCCTGCACGAACACAACGGTTTCCGTTTCACCCTGTTCCCTCGCCGTGGCGGCCGTGCGCCGGAGCCGGGCAATCTCGATCAACTGTATCGACTGGGGCAATTGCTGGGTCGCCTGCATGCGGTTGGCGCGACAAAACCGTTCGAGCACCGCGAAGCGCTGGGTGTGAAGAACTTTGGTCACGACTCGCTGACGACCGTGCTTGAGGGCAATTTCGTACCGCGCAGCCTGCTGCCGGCCTACGAGTCCGTGGCCCGCGACCTGCTCAAGCGTGTGGAAGAGGTTTACAAAGCCACGCCGCACCAGAACATTCGCATGCACGGCGATTGCCACCCCGGCAACATGATGTGCCGCGACGAGATGTTCCATATCGTCGACCTTGACGACTGTCGCATGGGTCCGGCGGTGCAGGACATCTGGATGATGCTCGCCGGTGATCGTCAGGAATGTCTCGGCCAGTTGTCGGAATTGATGGACGGCTACAACGAGTTCCACGACTTCGACCCTAGGGAATTGGCGCTGATCGAACCCCTGCGGGCATTGCGCCTGATGCATTACAGCGCCTGGCTCGCCCGCCGCTGGGACGACCCGGCGTTCCCGCGCAGTTTCCCGTGGTTTGGCACGGAGCGGTACTGGGGGGATCAGGTGTTGGCGTTGCGGGAACAACTGGCCGCACTCAACGAAGAACCACTGAAAATTTTCTGATTCACCACGACACCAAAAGCCCTCCCAATCCCCTGTGGGAGCGGGCTTGCTCGCGAAGGCGGTCTGTCAGCTGACATCTCTATTGGCTGACACGACCCCTTCGCGAGCAAGCCCGCTCCCACAAAGGTTCACAGCACACCGAGGCAAATCTCCTTACAATCCCTTCTTTGTTAGCTGCCTAAGCAAGGATTCTGCATGCAAGCCGCCAACCCGCGTCGCGGGTACATTCTGGGCCTGAGTGCCTACATCATCTGGGGATTATTCCCGCTCTACTTCAAAGCCATCGCCAGTGTGCCCGCCGTGGAAATCATCATCCACCGGGTCCTCTGGTCGGCGCTGTTCGGTGCCTTGTTGCTGATGGTCTGGAAACATCCGGGCTGGTGGCGTGAATTGCGGGAGAACCCGCAACGGCTGGCGATCCTGGCGTTGAGTGGCACGCTGATCGCGGCCAACTGGCTGACCTACGTCTGGTCGGTGAACAACGGGCGCATGCTGGAAGCCAGCCTCGGTTATTACATCAATCCGCTGGTGAACGTACTGCTGGGCATGCTGATCCTCGGCGAGCGGTTGCGGCGCATGCAATGGATCGCGGTGGGTCTGGCAGCGGTCGGCGTGGCGCAACAGGTCTGGCAAGTTGGCAGTCTGCCGTGGGTATCGTTAGTGCTGGCGCTGACCTTCGGCTTCTACGGTCTGATCCGCAAGCAGGCGCCGGTCAAAGCGCTGCCGGGGCTCGTGGTGGAAACATGGATGCTGGTGCCGATAGCCGTCGCCTGGTTGCTGTTCAATCCATCCGCGAGCAGCGCCCAGGCCGAGTTCTGGACGACATCCGAAGCCTGGTGGCTGGTAGCCGCCGGTCCGGTGACGCTGGTGCCGCTGGTGTGTTTCAACGCCGCAGCAAGGCATTTGCCCTACACGACATTGGGATTTCTCCAATACTTGGCGCCGACGCTGGTGTTACTGCAAGCGGTTCTACTGTTTGGTGAACACCTGTCGTCCAGCACCCTGGTGGCGTTCATCTTTATCTGGGCCGGCCTGGCGGTTTACAGCGTCGATGCGTGGATAAGTCTTCGCCGCCGCAGGTGATCAAAAAACGAACAGACGACTGCAGGCCACGTTTTTCGTGGCCTGCATCGATCCTTCCCAAGGTTATCCACAGCGTGATCCCCGCCGTTTGTGCGCAACTTGTTGAAACTGCTGGTTTTTTGATCAAGTCTTGAAGAGCCCCGGTTGGCTTGGCCTGGCGGGCTGTCTCTACAGGTTATCCACAGGCAGGTGCACGTATAACTTGGATAACCTTTTCAAGGTTCACTGCGCAGCACCAATTCCACCATCAGATCGTCCGCCAGGGTTTCCAGGCGTGATTGCAGTACGTCCAGGGACAGCGTCAGCGGCACCGCGAGAATGGCTTCGGCGTGGAACAACGGCTCGCTGCTCATCGGCGCCGGACGCACTTCGGTCACCAATCGTTCCAGGTTGACTCCCTGCTCACTCAGCAGGCGCGTGATATCGCGCACGATCCCCGGGCGATCATTGCCCACCAGTTCCATGGCAATCGGCTTCCAGGTGCAGGATTGCTCGATGCCGCTTTCAGCGATCAATACCCGAATGCCGTGGGCGGACAATGCTTGTAGGGCATCGACCAATTCGTCGTAGGCCTCGGCCGGCACGCCCACCCGAAGAATCCCGGCGAATTGTCCGGCCATGCGCGACATGCGGCTCTCGAGCCAGTTGCCGCCGTGCTCGGCAATGCACTGGGCGATGCGCTCGACCTGCCCAGGCTTGTCTGGAGCGAATACCGTGAGTACGAGGTGGTCCATGGCGCAGCCCTCTGATCATGACTTTTGTTATAGAAGACCAAGTATAGGCAAGGGTTGATTCTGCGTTGCCAGGTCTGACGCCTTCGCGAGCAAGCCCGCTCCTACAGGAACTGCGTATGTCCATGTGGGAGCGTGCTTGCTCGCGAATGAAGGCACCCGCCGATCTAGCGGGAAGAACAAATCGTGTACAAGTTTTTATATTTAACTGGAACAATCCAATAGTTTTTTGAGAACATCCCGTGCCCCGACGTGACTGCAATGCGTCATGGGGTCGCAGAACGACGTAATTAGTCTAATTTTCACAACCGCAACTCATCATGTAGTATGCCGCAGCGCGCACTACATAACGTTGGATCGATGTCTGCCACAGGCACAGTCGCAACCCTGAAAGCCCCGTCAGCAAGGCCCCAAGCCGTTGATTGGACCAAACCCAGCCGCCCGCAATGGCATGTACTGGTAGACGGGTTTGTGGTTTAAATGGCCAGAGGCTTCATTGTCAAAATTGAAGAGCTGAAAAGCGAAATAGCTGAGCAGAGTGAGGCAAGCAATGACTGAACACGTTCAAGTCGGTGGCCTGCAGGTCGCCAAAGTCCTGTTCGACTTCGTGAACAACGAAGCCATTCCCGGTACCGGCCTCACCGCCGATAAGTTCTGGGCCGGTGCCGACAAGGTCATTCATGACCTGGCGCCGAAGAACAAAGCCCTACTCGCCAAACGCGATGATTTCCAGGCTCGTATCGATGGCTGGCACCAAGCACGTGCCGGTCAGGCGCACGACGCCGTGGCTTATAAAGCCTTCTTGCAAGACATCGGTTATCTGCTGCCAGAAGCGGCCGATTTCCAGGCAACGACGCAAAACGTCGATGACGAAATCGCCCGCATGGCCGGTCCACAACTTGTTGTGCCGGTAATGAACGCTCGATTTGCGCTCAATGCTTCGAACGCCCGCTGGGGTTCGCTGTACGACGCGCTCTACGGCACCGACGCCATCAGCGAAGCCGACGGCGCGGAAAAAGGCAAAGGCTACAACAAGGTTCGCGGCGACAAGGTCATCGCCTTCGCCCGCGCCTTCCTCGACGAAGCGGCGCCATTGGCGGCCGGCTCCCACGTCGATTCCACCGGTTACAAAATCGCTGACGGCAAACTGGTGGTCGCTCTTAAAGGCGGCAGCAACACCGGTCTGCGCAACGATGCCCAGCTGATCGGTTTCCACGGCGATGCCGCGGCACCGACCGCGATCCTGCTGAAAAACAACGGTCTGCACTTCGAAATCCAGGTCGATGCCAACACTCCGGTCGGCCAGACCGATGCAGCCGGCGTCAAAGACATCCTGATGGAAGCCGCGCTGACCACCATCATGGACTGCGAAGACTCCGTCGCCGCCGTCGATGCCGATGACAAAGTGGTGATCTACCGCAACTGGCTCGGCCTGATGAAGGGCGATCTGTCGGAAGAAGTCTCCAAGGGCGGTCAGACCTTTACCCGCACCATGAACGCCGACCGCACCTACACCGCCCTCGACGGCAGTGAATTGAGCCTGCACGGTCGCTCGCTGTTGTTCGTGCGTAACGTCGGTCACCTGATGACCATCGACGCGATCCTCGATAAAGACGGCAACGAAGTGCCGGAAGGCATTCTTGATGGCCTGGTGACCTGCCTCGCCGCCATCCACAGCCTTAACGGCAACAATTCGCGCAAGAACAGCCGCACTGGCTCGGTCTATATCGTGAAGCCGAAAATGCACGGCCCGGAAGAAGCGGCGTTCACCAACGAGCTGTTCGGTCGCGTCGAAGACGTACTGGGCCTGCCGCGCAATACCCTGAAAGTCGGGATCATGGACGAGGAGCGCCGTACCACGGTCAACCTCAAGGCCTGCATCAAGGCCGCCAGCGAGCGTGTGGTGTTCATCAACACCGGTTTCCTCGACCGCACGGGCGATGAAATCCACACCTCCATGGAAGCCGGCCCGATGGTGCGCAAGGCGGACATGAAGGCTGAAAAATGGATCGGCGCCTACGAGAACTGGAACGTCGACATCGGTTTGAGCACCGGCCTGCAAGGTCGCGCCCAGATCGGTAAAGGCATGTGGGCCATGCCCGACTTGATGGCCGCGATGCTGGAACAGAAAATCGCTCACCCGCTGGCCGGTGCCAACACTGCCTGGGTTCCATCGCCGACCGCGGCTGCGCTGCACGCGTTGCACTACCACAAGGTCGACGTGTACGCCCGTCAGGCCGAACTGGCCAAACGTGCGCGTGCTTCGGTGGACGACATCCTGACCATCCCGCTGGCTGTGAACCCGGAGTGGACCGCAGAGCAGATCAAGAACGAACTGGACAACAACGCCCAGGGCATTCTCGGTTATGTCGTGCGCTGGATCGACCAGGGCGTAGGTTGTTCGAAAGTGCCGGACATCAACGACATCGGCCTGATGGAAGACCGTGCGACGCTGCGGATTTCCAGCCAGCACATCGCCAACTGGCTGCGTCACGGCATCGTCACTGAAGATCAGGTCATGGAAAGCCTCAAGCGCATGGCGCCGGTGGTTGACCGCCAGAACGCCAATGACCCGCTGTACCGCCCACTGGCACCGGACTTCGACAGCAACATCGCCTTCCAGGCGGCGGTCGAATTGGTGGTCGAAGGCACCAAACAGCCGAACGGTTATACCGAGCCGGTTCTGCACCGTCGTCGTCGCGAGTTCAAGGCTGCCAATGGCCTGTAACTGAGCGCTGACGCCGGACAAAAAAAGGCCCTGATCGAAAGATCAGGGCCTTTTTCGTTTGGGATGGGGCGCTATAAATTTATGCCCAGCTCATGTTTGACCAAACCCAGCAATATCTCGGTGTCGATAGGCTTGAGCAGAAAATCCACCACACTCAAATGCATCGCCTCGATGGCGTCTTTCACATCGGCGTCGCCGGAGACGATGATGATCGGCAAAGCCGCCCGAACCGACTCACGTACCTTACGGATTAGATCCAGGCCATCGACATTGCCCATGCGTAAGTCGGTGATCACCAGACCGATTGAAGGCTTTTTCAGTTCCTCTGTGTCAACCAACATCTTGAGAGCAGTTTCGCCACTTGCAGCGGTCATACACCGAATGCCATCAAGCTCCAGAATCTGCGACAGCAGCTCACGTGCATCTTTATCGTCATCGACGATCAGCACCCGCTGCGGCGGCAGATCAGGTTCGAGCATGACGGCACTCAGCGCCTCGCGCTCTGCGTCACTCAAAATATCGTGGTCGGACATGGCTTACTCTACGTTTCATTCAATCGTCTGGCTCATTCGTCAGACAGCGCCAGTAGGACCTTCAATGTGCACTTCGTCGGAAAGTTTTCCTATAGCCAATGTAGGAGGTTTTTCTGATAGTTGCGTCAGACATTTCCTAACTTCCGACAGCTACACGTCCTACCTAGACTTACGTCCAATGGGCACCCTGCGCTCAGGGGCCGACCATGGTTGAGTCATCCGACAACAACAATTGAAAAAAGACTGCGGTAATGGTTATGAGTAAAGCGGACGCCTTCACACAGGCAGGGAAAACCGCGGTGTTGCAGAACATCCAGGGCACGTTGCAATTCCTTCAGCGCTTCCCGCCCTTCAATCAGATGGAACACGCTCACCTGGCGTACCTGGTCGAGCAATGTCAGCTGCGTTTTTATGCCCCCGACGAGAGCATCATCAAACCCGCCGACGGCCCGGTTGAGCATTTCTATATCGTCAAACAAGGTCGCGTGGTGGGTGAACGCCCCCACACCGCCAAGGGTGGCACCGAAACCACCTTCGAAATCACCACCGGCGAGTGTTTTCCCCTTGCCGCATTGCTGGGCGAGCGCGCGACGCGCACCGAGCACCTGGCGGCCGAAGACACCTTTTGCCTACAGCTGAACAAGCTGGCGTTCATCAAACTGTTCGCGCTTTCCAACGCGTTTCGCGACTTTGCCCTACGCGGGGTGAGCAGTTTGCTGGATCAGGTTAATCAGCAAGTTCAGCAAAAAGCCGTGGAAACCCTCGGCACCCAGTACTCACTCAACACCCGGCTGGGCGAATTGGCCATGCGCCATCCGGTGACCTGCAGCCCGCTCACGCCCCTGCGCGAAGCCGTGACCCTGATGCATGAGCAGCAGGTCGGCAGCATCGTGGTGGTCGATGAACAGAAAGCCCCGCTGGGAATCTTCACCTTGCGCGACTTGCGCCACGTGGTGGCCGACGGCATCGGTGATTTCACTGAAGCCATCGAGCGGCACATGACCCACGCACCGTTTTTCCTGTCGCCGGACCACAGCGCCTTCGATGCGGCGATTGCCATGACCGAGCGGCATATCGCCCACGTCTGCCTGGTCAAGGATCATCGTCTGTGCGGTGTGGTTTCCGAACGCGACCTGTTTTCCCTGCAACGGGTCGATCTGGTGCACCTGGCGCGGACCATCCGCAGCGCCCAGCGTGTGGAAAACCTGGTGGCCCTGCGCGGCGAGATAGGCCAATTAGTAGAGCGCATGCTGGCCCACGGCGCATCTTCGACCCAGATCACGCACATCATTACCCTGCTCAACGATCACACCGTGAGCCGGGTGATCGAACTGACCCTCGCCGAAAAAGGCGACCCCGGCATTGCGTTCAGTTGGCTGTGCTTCGGCAGCGAAGGCCGCCGCGAGCAGACGCTGCACACCGATCAGGACAACGGCATTCTGTTTGAAGCCCGGGACGCGGCCCACGCCGCCGAGATTCGCGGCAAGCTGTTGCCCATCGCCCAGCAGATCAATCAGAGCCTGGCGCTCTGCGGCTTCACCCTGTGCAAGGGCAACATCATGGCCGGCAACCCCGAGCTGTGTTTGTCCCGGGCCGAATGGGCGCGACGTTTTTCGGCGTTTATCCGCGAGGCCACGCCGGAGAACCTGCTGGGGTCGAGTATCTATTTCGACTTGCGCGTGGTCTGGGGTGATGAACAGGGCTGCGAGCAGTTGCGCCAAGGGATTCTCGATCAGGTGAACGACAATCGGCTGTTCCAGCGAATGATGGCCGAGAACGCGCTGCGCAACCGCCCGCCCGTAGGACGTTTCCGTGACTTCGTGTTGGCGCGCAAAAATGGCGAGAAAGCGACGCTGGACCTGAAAATCCAGGGGCTCACGCCGTTTGTCGACGCGGCCCGGTTGCTGGCGCTGGCCCACGGGATCGAGGCAAACAACACGCTGGAGCGCTTCCGCCAACTGGTGGACCACGAGGTGATCGAACGGCTGGACGGCGCGGCGTACGAAGAGGCCTATCACTTCATCCAGCAAACCCGCATGCAGCAACATCAGCTACAGACGCGCGAGAATTTGCCCTACTCCAACCGGGTCGATCCGGACAGCCTCAATCACCTTGATCGACGGATCCTGCGTGAATCCTTGCGCCAAGCTCAGCGCCTGCAAAGCAGCCTGGCCCTGAGGTATCAACTATGAGTCTGTTTTCATGGTTGCGACCCGCAGGCCCGCCACTGTCCGGCGATCATCTGCAACGTCTGGAACGCCTCCCCACGGCTGTCGCGCTGAGCGAATGCAGCCTGCGTGAGCAGCGTTGGGTGGTGCTTGACCTGGAAACCACCGGGCTGAACCTGAACAAGGACCGGGTGCTGTCCATCGGCGCGGTGGTGATCGAGGACGGCGCGATCGACTTCAGCCAGCAGTTCGAACGCACCTTGCAGTGCTCTGAACTCAAACTCGGCCCCAGCGTGCTGATTCATGGCCTGGGCCCCAGTGCAATTGCCGCCGGCAGCGACCCGGCTCAGGCCTTGCTCGAATTCATGGAGTTTGTCGGCGACAGTCCTGTGCTGGCGTTTCATGCGCCGTTCGATCAGCACATGCTCGGCCGCGCCTTGAAGGATCATCTGAGCTACAAGTTGCAGCATCCGTTTCTGGATGTGGCGGACATCGCACCGCTGCTGTGCCCTCAGGCGCACATTCGCGAGGCCGGGCTGGATGAATGGATCGACTGGTTCAAGCTTGAAGTCTTCGAGCGCCACAATGCCAGTGCCGATGCGCTGGCCACGGCGGAGCTGGCACTGATCCTGTTCAGCCGGGCGCAGAAGCAGCAGATTCATAGCCCGTTGAATCTGCAACAGCGGTTGAATCAGTGGAAACGCAGACAGCGCGCGCCCTCGTTTTAAGCTTTACGGCGCCTGTTCTGGCGCCTTCGCGGGCAAGCCACGCTCCCACAGGTTTCGCCAATTTCGTGAACGATACAAACCCTGTGGGAGCGTGGCTTGCCCGTGAAGAACGATGACGCGGTCTGACTGAACGCACGCCATCGAATCACCCGACCAGTGGCCAATTGCTTACCTCCCCCGCCTCTGCCACAATCGCGAACAATTCTCGTTAGTTAACACTTCCCAATCGGTGATGCTGCGTGTCGTCAGTCCAAAGCCCCCAGAGTGAGCTTGTTGGTGCGTTGTATCGCGACCATCGCGGCTGGCTTTTGACCTGGCTTCGACGCAATGTCGCCTGCCCGCAACGGGCCGAAGACCTGAGCCAGGACACCTTCGTGCGGTTGCTGGGTCGTGACGGGCTAAAGGAACCTCGTGAACCGCGGGCGTTTCTGGTGGCAATCGCCAAGGGTCTGCTGTTCGATTATTTCCGCCGCGCTGCGCTGGAACAGGCCTACCTCACCGAACTGATGCTGATCCCCGTTGACGAACAACCGTCGGTGGAAGAACAGCAACTGATTCTCGAAGACCTGAAAAATATCGACCGCCTGCTCGGCAAACTGTCGAGCAAGGCCCGGGCAGCATTTCTCTACAACCGTCTCGACGGCCTCGGCCACGCGGAAATCGCCGAACGTCTGGGGGTGTCGGTGCCGCGGGTGCGTCAGTACCTGGCCCAAGGCATTCGTCAGTGTTACATCGCGCTGTACGGTGAGCCAGTATGAGCCCGGTCAGTTCCAAACCAGTGTCGGCGCACGTGCTGGACGCCGCGATTGCCTGGCAATTGTCCCTGGATTCCGGCAACCCGGTGGAGCGCGAAGAGTTCGCCAAATGGCACGCGGCCCACGAAGAACATGCGCGCGCCTGGCGCCAGTTGGGCATGCTCGACCAGCGTTTCAGCGTCGCCAACGGCCCGGCCCGCACCGCCCTGCTGCAATCGCGGGAAAGTATTCGCCGGCGCGTGCGCAAACTGGGCAGCGGTCTAGCCAGCGTCGTCGCGGTCATCGGGTTGGCACTGTTCGCCGGTGATCGTTATCTGCCGATCGACTATTGGCTGGCGGACCAGCGCACTGCCACCGGCGAACAGCGCACCCTGCGCCTGAGCGATGGCACGCTGGTCAACCTCAACACTCACAGTGCCGTGGACGTGCGCTTCGATGAGAAACAGCGGCTGATCATTCTTCAGGAAGGGGAAATCCTCGTCGAAACCGGTCATGGCGATGCCCGGCCTTTTATCGTCGAGACTCGCGAAGGCAGCATGCGCGCGCTGGGCACGCGGTTCCTGGTCAAGCGTGAAGAAGAAGGCACGCGTTTGAGCGTGTTGAAATCGGCAGTGGCGGCGCATCCGCAGTCGAGCCCGGAAGAACAGATTCTGCGCGAAGGCCAGCAAGTGCTGATGCGCAACAACGGCCTCGGGCCCATCGTCGCGCTCAATCTCGGCGCCGATGCCTGGACACGCGGCATGCTGGTGGTGGACAACGCACGGCTGGAAGATCTGATACACGAACTCGGCCGCTATCGCCGCGGACATTTGGGCGTTTCGCCAGAGATCGCCGACCTGCGGATTACCGGCAGCTTCCCGCTGCATGACACCGACCTGGCCCTGAATGCCCTGCTGCCGACCCTGCCGGTACAGATTGAACAGCGCACGCCGTGGTGGGTGACGGTGGCGGCGAAGACCGAAGGCAAGCCCTGATATTTCTGTGTCTGAGCCGACGCCATCGCGGGCAAGCCACGCTCCCACAGGTTTTGAGTCGAACGGTAATTTGTGAACGACAAAAAACCTGTGGGAGCGTGGCTTGCCCGCGAAGAGGCCGTCAGCTTCACCGCAATTGATGAATCGAAATTATTTTCATCCAGCCCTATCACTTTTGGATTCTCGTTCGGCACCTAGGCAATTGAGAAATATTTCCATTCAGGAGCCGCTGTATGTCCCGTTCGCTAGACACTTTGTTGCGCCCCAGTTTGCTGGCAGTCGCCATTGCCCTTTGCGTCCCTCTGGCCAGCAGTCAGCTGATTGCCGCTGAACAGGCGTCCAGCGTTCGTGCCTACAACCTGCCTGCCGCGCCATTGGCCAGCACGTTGAACCAGATCGCCAGCCAGGCCGGCCTGGCACTGTCGTTGAATCCATCGCTGGCGGCGGGCAAAACCTCGGCACCGGTCAAAGGCCAATTCGATGCGACCGGCGCCCTGCGCGAAGCCTTGCGCGGCACCGGTCTGCAACTGGAACAGAGCAGCGTCGGCACCTACACCCTGGTGGCCGTTCCCGAAGGCGTGATGGCCCTGCCGGAAACTTCTGTAATCGGTGTGGAAAACACTGAAAGCGCCTGGGGTCCGGCGCAAGGTTATCTGGCGACCCGCACCGCCGCCGGCACCAAGACCGACACCGCACTGGTGGAAGCGCCGCGTTCGATTTCGGTCGCCACCCGTCAGCAAATGGACGATCGCAGCGTGCATAGCCTCGATGACGCCGTGCGCTACATGCCCGGCATCACGGCCAGCAGCTACGGCAGCGACACCCGCGCCGACTGGCTGCGCGTACGCGGTTTCGAACCGACCCAGTTCCTCGACGGCCTGCCGCTGCCAAAAGGCGTGTACGCCAACCCGAAACAGGAAACCTGGAACCTGGATCGCCTCGCCCTGCTGCGCGGCCCGGCTTCATCGGTTTATGGCCAGACCCCGCCAGGCGGCTTGTTGGACATGGTCAGCCGCCGTCCCAGCGCCGAGTCGAGCAATGAAATCCAGGTGCAATATGGCAGTGACAATCATCGCCAGATCAACTTCGCCAGCACCGGCAAAATCGACGATGAAGGCCGGTTCCTTTATGGCCTGAGTGGCGTGGTACGTGACAGCGGCACACAAGTCGACCATGTCGACAACAAGCGCTACAACATTGCGCCGAGCCTGACCTGGAACATTGACGAAGACACCAAATTCACCCTGCTCACGCAATTCACCCGCGACGATACCGGCATCACCAGCCAGTTCCTGCCGGTGCAAGGCACCAAAATTGATTCGCCACTGGGCAAGATTTCCCACCACAAAAACCTGGGCGACCCGGACTGGGAATACTACGACCGTACCTATTACGCACTGGGCTACGCCTTTGAACATCGTTTCAATGATGTCTGGCAGTTCAGGCAGAACCTGCGCTACACCAAGTCGGACCTGTCCTTCCAGACCCTCACCCCCGGCGCCTATCCGTTCACCCAGGTCGACGCCGAGGGCAACGTTGGCCGTTCGAGCACCAGTACCGACGAAGACATCAGTCAGTTCGCCGTGGACAACAACTTTCAGGCCGACTTCACCACGGGCGACATCCGTCACACTTTGCTGATCGGCCTTGATCACCAACGCAGCAACACCAACTACACCTCGATTTTCGGTGACGGCCTGAGCACCAACGTCAACAACCCGATCTATGGCCAGCCAATCGTTCGTCCACCACGCTCCGATGCGTTTTATGACTACGACCAGAAGACGTACCAGACCGGCCTGTACATTCAGGACCAGATGGCCCTCGATCAATGGCGGCTGACGCTGGGTGGCCGTGAAGACTGGGTCCACACCGGCACCAAGTTCTTCAACCGGGACGACGCCACGAACACCGAGCGCGACAAGAAATTCAGCGGCAACGCAGCGATCAGCTACGTGTTCGAATCGGGCTTTGTGCCTTACCTGTCTTATGCCGAGTCGTTCCAGCCGACCAGCAACGCCACGGCGTCGCCGACCGAATCGTTCAAGCCGACTGAAGGCGAGCAATGGGAGTTGGGCATCAAGTACCAACCGCCCGGTAGCAGCACGCTGCTGAGCGCTGCGGTGTACAACCTGACCCAGAAAAACGTCTCCGTCACCACCACCAACGCGGACAACGTCTCGATCACCAGCCAGACCGGTGAAGTGAAAGTCAAAGGCCTGGAACTGGAAGCCGTATCAGACGTAACCGATAACCTCAAAATCATCGCCGCCTACACCCTGGCCAAGTCCGAAGTGCAGAAAGGCAACTTCAAAGGCAACCGTCTGCAATTGATGCCTAACCAACAGGCTTCGCTATGGGCCGATTACACCTGGCACAACGGCGTGCTGGACGGTTTCGGTATCGGCGCCGGCGCGCGCTACACCGGCAATACCTACGGTGACCAAGGCAACACTTGGCTGGGCAAGGCCAACGCCTACACCGTGTTCGACGCCGCGGTCCATTACGACCTGGGGCGTCTGGACAACAGTCTGAAAGGCGCGTCGCTGGCGCTGAATGCCACCAACTTGCTGGACAAGGAATACATCTCCACCTGTGACAGTTTCTACTGCTACTACGGCGACCAACGGAGTGTCGTCGCCAGTGCCACCTACAAGTGGTAATGGCATGATCTGACACGCCCAACGCCCAGGCCGTCCTTCGAGGACGGCTTTGGTTTTTTTGAAGGCCATGAAATGAAAAGTAAAACAATTCGCCGCTGGTCCGTCGTCCACACCTGGACCAGCCTGATTTGCACGGTGTTCCTGCTGATGCTGGCGCTGACCGGTCTGCCGTTGATCTTCCATCACGAGATCGACCATCTGCTGGGCGATGCCGCCGAGCTGAAGCAAATGCCGGCGGACACCCCACAGCTGAATTTGCAGCAATTGGTGCAGGCAGCGGAAAAACATCGTCCCGGCGAAGTCGTGCAGTATTTCGGCTACGACGAGGAAGACCCCAACGGCGCAATCGCGATCATGGCGCCGACCGCTGGCACCGGGCCCAACGAGTCCCATACCTTCATGCTCGACGCCCGCACCGGCGAAGCGCTGGAGATGCCGTCGGCCAACGGTGGCTTCATGATGGTCATGCTGCGCCTGCACGTGGACATGTTCGCCGGGCTGCCGGGCAAGTTGCTGCTGGCGTTCATGGGGATTCTGTTTGTGGCGGCGATCGTGTCCGGGACAGTGCTGTATTTGCCGTTCATGCGGCGATTGAAATTCGCCACCGTGCGCCAGGACAAATCCACCCGCTTGCGCTGGCTCGACCTGCATAACCTGATCGGCGTGGTGACCCTGACCTGGGCTTTGGTGGTAGGTGTGACCGGCGTGATCAGTGCCTGCGCCGACCTGCTGATTGCGGCGTGGCGCAACGACAGCCTGAGCGCGATGATCGCGCCGTACCGCGACGCGCCGCCGCTGACGCAACTGGCGCCGGCCACCCGCCTGCTCGACATCGCCAAGGAAGTTGCACCGGGCATGAAGCCGGACTTCATCGCCTTCCCCGGCACGCGGTTCTCCAGCGAACACCATTACGCGGTGTTCATGAAAGGCAGCACCCACCTGACGTCGCACCTGCTGACACCGGTACTGATCGACGCCAGTACCCTGCAAGTCACCGCCGTGGCCGAACGGCCGTGGTACATGGACGCCATGGGCATGTCGCAGCCACTGCACTTTGGCGATTACGGCGGCATGCCGATGAAAATCCTCTGGGCGACGTTGGATGTGCTGACCATCATTGTGCTCGGCAGCGGGGTTTACCTGTGGGTGGTGCGGCGCAAGACGGCTAAACCTGTGCTTGAGCAAGTGGAGGCTCAAGCATGAAGCCAAGGCAGTCGAACTTCTGGAAAGTCTTCGCCACCCCCACGGTCATTGCCCTGCTCAGCGCCGCCGGGTTATTTGCTGCACTACTGGGCGATGGTGTGTGGGATGCCTTGAGCTGGCTTGGCCTGGGCGTTCCCGCCGCCCTCGCCCTGCGGGGCCTGCTACAACGTCGCTGACTGGCAAGAACGTGTGGGAGCGGGCTTACTCGCGGAAGCGGAGTGTCAGCCGGTAATGATGTGACTGACACACCGCATTCGCGAGCAAGCCCGCTCCCACACTTTAATCGTTGCACAGCCGTCAATTCGCGCTTGAGCTCACCTCTCCAAGCGCTATGCTGCCGGCACTGCCCACGATCGAGACGCCGCCATGTCCGCCCCCAGCATGACCCTGTTCCACAACCCGTTGTCGCCCTTCGTTCGCAAAGTCATGGTGCTGCTGCACGAGACCGGCCAACAGGACCGCGTGGCACTGCAAACCAGCGTACTCACGCCGGTCAGCCCGGACCTGAACCTGATCGACGACAACCCGCTAAGCAAAATCCCCGCCCTGCGCCTGGCCGATGGCAACGTGATTCATGACAGCCGGGTGATCCTCGACTACCTCGATCACCAACACGTCGGCAACCCGCTGATCCCCCGCGAAGGCTCGGCCCGTTGGCGCCGCATGACCCTGGCCTCCCTGGCCGACGGGATCATGGACGCGGCGGTGCTGACCCGTTATGAAGTCGCCCTGCGTGCCCCGGAAAAACACTGGGACGAATGGCTCGACGGCCAACGCGACAAAATCCGCCGCGCCCTGGCCTATTTGGAGGCAGACGCAATTGCCGAGCTGACCAGCCATTTCGATGTGGCGGCGATCAGTGTTGCCTGCGCGTTGGGTTACCTGGACTTTCGCCATCCGGACCTGGAATGGCGCACAGCGAATCCGCAGTTGGCGGCGTGGTACTTCGAGGTGAGTCAGCGGCCTTCGATGGTGGCGACGATGCCGAAGGTTTGAAGCCAACAACGGCAAACCCTAGCAGTTCTGCTAGTAGGCAATGGCTGAAAAAACTCCGATATTGAGGGTCCAGAATTTTGGACCTTGCACGGAGCTCAGCCAATGCCTTCTGCCTCTCGCGAAAACGTATTGTGTCGTTACCAATACGACCCGCTGGATCGTCTGGCTAGTAGCACGCCATCTGCTCAGGCTGATCTCCGGCGCTTTTACTGCAAGAGTCGTTTGACCACTGAAATTCAAGGTGCTGTGCAACGCTCGATTTTTCAGCATGAGGACCAACTACTGGCGCAGCTACAGCACCAGAGCGGTGTCATCGAAACAACCTTACTCGCCACCGATCAACAACGCTCGGTATTGAACGCACTCGACGCAACTCAGCCTAATCCCCTCGCCTATACGCCTTACGGCCATCGCCCACTGGGGAACGGCTTGCTCAGCCTGCTCGGGTTTAACGGCGAACGGCCGGATCCGGTGACCGGGCATTATTTATTGGGGAATGGCTATCGAGCGTTCAACCCGACGTTGATGCGGTTTAACAGCCCGGACAGTTGGAGCCCGTTTGGGAAGGGTGGGTTGAATGCGTATGGGTATTGTGGGGGTGATCCGATAAATCAAGTGGATCCGAATGGACACTCAAGCTTACTTTTACGGTTCTGGAAAGGTTTAAGAAATAGGATTGGTGTCAGAACTCCTAGCAAGTTCCGTACACCGTCACCGGTTTCGACAAACAGTCAGACGATCAAAGATCCCCTTGGCGCTCCGACCAATCAATTGAACAACACAACGGGAAAGTTCTTGGATAACGTCAAAAAAACTGATTCAAAAAACACAATCCATATTGGCGAGACGAGTATCTTTTCAGACAATACTCATGGAAACGTCAGCACACCACTCAAGAAACAGAGTTCTTCCGACCTTACAAGAAACCGGCTATTGAATCGTCGAACGAAATCGCTGGACCACACTCCGGAAAACTCAGGTGGAAATATTGAGGCCTTCTATGTCTCTAAACAATATGATCCAGATGGTGACTTTTTAACTTCCCAATTCGCTGCCAATCCAACCGGCACTCATGCGAGACTCTATGCGGCAATGTATTCAGAGTTCTCCGAGTTCCCTACGGCGCAAACTCAAAGAACAATCCGAACAGGAGGACAAAAATAATCACCCGGTTAACAATCCGGCTTATCCGCCGTAAACCTCCGCGCCGGGTTCACCGCCGCGCCAAACTCTCGCAACGCCTTCGCCCCAATCAACAACGGATAATTAAAACTACTGCGGTCGGTCAAGTTGACCTCAACCGTACGCTTGACGTTGCCCAGGCACAGTTCCAGATCGACCACCGGGCGCTTGGTGGGTGCGGTCTTTTCGTCGTCATCCTCGTCTTCTTCAGTGCGGGTCTTGATCTTGCTGATCCGTGCGACTTTGTGTTCGTAGACTTTGTTGCTCGCGTCTTTGGTGCCAAGGCGGAAGCGCACCCACTCGTCGCCGTTGCGGGTGAAGGTTTCGATGTCTTTGGCCGACAGCGACGCGGTCAGGGCGCCGGTGTCCATTTTGGCTTTAAGGACTTCGCCGCCGATTTCCGGCAGTGCGATGTATTCGTAGCGCCCGTACAGGGTCGGCTCGGCGGCCAGGACCGGCAGGGCCACGAGGGAAAGCAGTGCAAGGAGGGATTTCACGTAATGGGCTTCCTTGGGGAATTTGGGCGTCGGTTGCGGGATTTTAGACCGTCAGTCAGCAATTCGTTCGTTCTTCAGATCGCATCGCGGACGAGCACTGAATGTGTGAACGACGCAACCCCCTGTGGGAGCGGGCTTGCCCGCGAAGAGGCCGGAACAAGCACCATAGCAATCTGATCTTTACACCTTCGACACAGCCTACCGCTATCAAGGTGAAACATTTGTCGTCACCGATTTGGCCTGTCGCCCGAAGCTGCTTATCATGGCGCGCCCAAAGGCTTTCAAGAGTTACTTATGCGCCGCCTGCTCACCGGCTGTTTCGTCATCCTGCTGCTGTTGCTCAACACCCTGATCCTGTTTGGACCGCTGATGCTGTTTGCCCTGCTCAAACTGGTCCTGCCTGGCCGCTTGCGCGATTACGCCTCAGGGGCGGTGATGTGGATTGCCGAGACCTGGGCCGAGATCGACAAGTTGATCTTCCGACTGTGCATCCCCACCCAATGGGACATTCGCGGCGGCGATGATCTGCGCCGTGACACCTCGTATCTGGTGATCAGCAATCACCAATCCTGGGTCGATATACCGGCGTTGATCCAGACGCTTAACCGGCGTACGCCGTTCTTCAAATTCTTCCTGAAGAAAGAGCTGATCTGGGTGCCGTTCCTGGGTCTGGCGTGGTGGGCGCTGGATTATCCGTTCATGAAGCGCTACACCAAGGCGTTTCTGGCGAAGAACCCGGAGCTTGCCGGCAAGGATCTGGAAATCACCAAAGCCGCGTGCGAGCTGTTCAAGCGTCAGCCGGTGACGGTGGTCAATTACCTGGAAGGCACCCGGTTTACCGCAGCGAAAAGCACGCAGCACCAGTCACCCTTCACTCACCTGCTCAAACCCAAGGCTGGCGGCGTTGCATTCGTACTGGCCGCGATGGGTGAACAACTGGACGCCATTCTCGACGTCACGGTGGTCTATCCGCAGCATCAGATTCCGGGGTTCTGGGACTTGATCAGCGGCAACGTGCCAAGGGTCATCATCGATATCAAGACCCGCGAGCTCGACCCCGCGTTGTGGCAAGGCGATTACGAGAACGATCCGGTTTTTCGCGAAACCATCCAGAACTGGGTCAACCAGCTCTGGATCGAGAAAGACCAGCGCATCGACGCGTTGCGCGCCGATCGGCGTTAATCAGCTACCAGTGCCTGCGCCCCAGATCCCGCCAAGGCTTTGCAGCAACGAGCCGCCAACACCCTGTTGACCGAGGTATTGCAGGATCACCGGGGCAAACTGGCCGATCATGCCGCTGTCCATGCCCAAGGCGCTGAAGGCGTTGTTCAGATCGTTGGTGTCCTTGACGTTGCCCAGGGCGTTATCCAGCCCAGCGGCCTTGCCGTTTGAACCGAGCAAACTGGCAAGGGCGCCCAGTTCACCGCCGCCCGACAGCTTGTCGATCCCCGGTACGCTTTTGGCCAGTTCCGAGTAGTCGGTCGAGCTCAACTGATTCTTCGCCAACCCCAGCATCGCCCCGGTGCCGCCAACGGCTTGTTGTGGCGTCACGTTCAATTGGCTGAGCGCGCCCAGCAGGCCCGCCGTCTCCGAAGTCGGTGCGGCAGCCGCGGCCGTATCGCCGCCCTTCATCCCCGAAATGGCATTGGCCGCATCGTTCAGGCTGAACTGTGCGAAGACCGGGCTGGCCGCCAGGGTCAAAAGCGAAGCCAGTGCAAAACCGCGTGAAATCTTCATCCAGACATCCTCTTGCGCCATGAAAACCGCCCGGTTGACGGACGGAAAAGCTGCCGGTTTGACCGGGTATGCATGAGCATGTTCCTCAGGCCTGCGGCCATTTTCAACCCGTTCGTCAGGCAGGCCCGAAGGTTGGAACACTAGCAGTTCTGCTACTAGGCAGCCCTGGCCAATTGCGCCACAGTAAAACCCTGAATCGACGGACCTTTCAGGGAGCCCACCCCATGCCGACGAACCGCGAAACCCTGCTCTGCCGCTATCACTACGACCCACTGGATCGACTGGTTGATTGCACCCCCTCGGCGCAAGCCAACACACGGCGCTTCTACCAGAAAGATCGGCTGGCCACTGAGATTCAAGGCGCGGTACAGCGTTCGATCATGCAGCACGATGATCAATTGCTGGCCCAGCAACAGCGTGAGAGCGGCACTGTGGAAACACGCTTGCTCGCCACGGATCAACAGCGCTCGGTGGTGAATGTGCTTGATGCGACTCAGTCTCGTCCACTTGCCTACACACCTTATGGCCATCGACCGCTGGGCAACGGTTTACTCAGTCTGCTTGGCTTCAATGGTGAGCGCCCGGATTCGGTGACGGGGCATTATTTGTTGGGGAATGGGTATCGGGCGTTTAACCCGGTGTTGATGCGGTTTAACAGTCCGGACAGTTGGAGTCCGTTTGGGGAGGGTGGGTTGAATGCGTATGGGTATTGTGTGGGGGATCCGGTGAATTTTAAAGATCCGACGGGCCACTTTATTAGTGCAGCATTCAATATATTTAAGAACTTGGTTAGTACTGCAACGAAGGCGCTTACCTTCGCTACTCGCAGTACGCCCGCGATTGAGCATATTCAAAAAAGCGGAATCATGCAGAACATACACAAACTAGATAATAATGTTTTTATTTTTGAGGGCGTTTACAAATCCAGCCCGCGCTTTAACATATTAGCGCATGGCAAACGGACCTCGACCGGCACATCGGTAATATCATCTAACGGAAGGCGTCTGAATCCAACGCAGCTACATTCGATGATCCTTGACCAAGGAGGGGATTTAACTCCTTACAAAAATGTAAGATTACTATCCTGTTATTCTGCTGATGGAGGAACCAGCTCTTTTGCAGCAGAGTTCTCAAGACTGACGAACAAACCTGTAAAGGGTTATTCAGGCGTCGTGTCCTCAAACGCTCTGCCCGAGAATCTGGAAAAGGCATTTGACCTATCAAAAAGTATAAATCCAAATCAACCGTACAAACATTTAGACGAGGACTTCAAGTTGACGTTTCGGATACACAAAAAAAACCCAAACAACCCTCTACTCAACCCCATTAACTACCTACATCACAATTTCAGATCCATTAGATATGCACCATAGTATTCATAATCTAACTCGTTGAGGTTTGCGCAAAAAACTCCATGAACAAAAAATTTGGAAAATCAGAAGCAATACCAGTGACACAGTTGCTTTCATAAAAAACGGCGACCCACAGTCGCCGTCTTGTTTTGCGTGAAGCCTTACGCCGCACTAAACAACTTATGCGGATCAATCACAAACTTCTTCGGCACACCCGCGTCAAACTCACCATACCCACGCGGAGCATCATCCAGGCTAATAACCTCAACCCCAACAATGTCAGCAATATGAATACGATCCCACATGATCGCCTGCATCAACTGGCGGTTGTACTTCATCACTGGTCTGGTCGCCTCAGCCAAAGGTGAACGCACCTGCGTCCGTTCGGACTATCAGTTCTGCTAGTAGCCTGCATTTGCCAATTGCGCCACAGTAAAACCCTGAATCGACGGGACCTTTCAGGGAGCCCACCCCATGCCGACGAACCGCGAAACCCTGCTCTGCCGCTATCACTACGACCCACTGGATCGACTGGTTGATTGCACCCCCTCGGCGCAAGCCAACACACGGCGCTTCTACCAGAAAGATCGGCTGGCCACTGAGATTCAAGGCGCGGTACAGCGTTCGATCATGCAGCACGATGATCAATTGCTGGCCCAGCAACAGCGTGAGAGCGGCACTGTGGAAACACGCTTGCTCGCCACGGATCAACAGCGTTCGGTGTTGAATGTGCTTGATGCGACTCAGTCTCGTCCACTTGCCTACACACCTTATGGCCATCGACCACTGGGCAACGGTTTACTCAGTCTGCTTGGCTTCAATGGTGAGCGACCGGATTCGGTGACGGGGCATTATTTGTTGGGGAATGGGTATCGGGCGTTTAACCCGGTGTTGATGCGGTTTAACAGTCCGGACAGTTGGAGTCCGTTTGGGGAGGGTGGGTTGAATGCGTATGCGTATTGCAAGGGGGATCCAGTGAACTTCTTGGATCCAACAGGACATGTACTATCAAGAGTTTCAAATCTCATTAAAGTCGTGAACAATTTTTCGGACGAGATGATAACGACAGCGAAGCAAGCGATAACAAGAGGCGAGGTCTCTCCCGAGTCAATGCCTCTCGAAAGGCAATACTTGAACAGTGTTGCCACGAGAGATCCAAACCCAGAGACTTATGTATCAAGCCTTGCTAATGTTAATAGAAATCTTGCGAGCCACGGCAATAACTCCTTAACAATGGATCAAGCCAAAAAATTAGAAATAGTTGTCCAGCAAGTTAACGACGGAAAAATAAGCAATACAACGGCCCACTTTAGAGAAGCGATGTCGTGGGCAGAAAAATTTACCAAAGAAAAAAATGGTGCCAACTTTGCAGGTGCAGTTCTGAATCTCTCAGCAACTGCAATTAGTGGCGTCATAGATAAAAATATCAGAACGACCGGCTTGGCGTTACGTAGAGGAAGTGCGCATACACCTCGCTAGAACCACACTTAGTTACTGAGCAAAAAAGGGCGACCATCGATCGCCCTTTTTTACTAGCTAGAAGCCTTACGCCGCACTAAACAACTTATGCGGATCAATCACAAACTTCTTCGGCACACCCGCGTCAAACTCACCATACCCACGCGGAGCATCATCCAGGCTAATAACCTCAACCCCAACAATGTCAGCAATATGAATACGATCCCACATGATCGCCTGCATCAACTGGCGGTTGTACTTCATCACTGGTGTCTGGCCGGTGTGGAAGCTATGAGATTTAGCCCAACCCAGACCAAAGCGAATGCTCAGGCTGCCCATTTTCGCGGCGGCATCCACTGCACCTGGATCTTCAGTCACGTACAGGCCTGGGATACCGATCTTGCCCGCTACACGAACCACACCCATCAGTGAGTTGAGCACGGTGGCCGGAGCTTCGTGTTTCACGCCATCATGGCCGTGACCGCGCGCTTCGAAGCCTACGGCGTCGACGGCGCAATCCACTTCCGGTTCGCCCAGCAGGGCAGCGATTTGTTCGTGCAGCGGGGTGTCCAGGGATAGGTCGGCGATTTCGAAACCCTGCGCCTTGGCGTGTGCCAGGCGGACGGTGTTGACGTCGCCGATGATCACCACCGCCGCGCCCAGCAGGCGCGCAGAAGCGGCGGCTGCCAGACCGACCGGGCCGGCGCCCGCGATGTACACGGTGCTGCCCGGGCCAACGCCAGCGGTCACTGCGCCGTGGTAACCGGTTGGCAGGATGTCGGAGAGGCAGGTCAGGTCGCGGATTTTCTCCATGGCGCGATCGCGATCAGGGAGTTTGAGCAGGTTGAAGTCGGCGTACGGCACCATGGCGTATTCAGCCTGGCCACCGGTCCAGTCGCCCATGTCGACATAACCATAGGCACCGCCGGGACGCGCCGGGTTAACGCTGAGGCAGACACCGGTGTGCATTTCCTTGCAGGAACGGCAGCGTCCGCAAGCGACGTTGAACGGGACGGATACCAGATCGCCGATTTGCAGGTTTTCGACGTCGCTGCCCTTTTCGATGACTTCGCCGGTGATTTCGTGACCCAGTACCAAGCCGGTTTGCGCCGTGGTACGACCGCGCACCATGTGCTGATCGGAACCACAGATGTTGGTGGAGACTACGCGCAGGATGACAGCGTGATTAATCTTCCTGCCGCGCGGGTCCTGCATTTTCGGATAGTCGATTTTCTGTATTTCGACCTTGCCATTGCCGAGATACACCACACCACGATTGCCAGACATGCTTTCACCTCGCTGTTGTTTTTATGTAGCGGTCGCGTCGCCATGGATCGGCGGCGCGTTGATTGCTCGGGTTATTGCCTGTGTGTCTTGTGTTGTTTGGGAGGGCCTCTTCGCGAGCAAGCCCGCTCCCACATTGGTTCTGTGCACGACGCGAGACCCTGTGGGAGCGGGCTTGCTCGCGAAAACGATCTAAAGAACGACGGTGCGATTGGCGTTCAAAAACACCCGTCGTTCAATGTGATAACCAACGGCACGGGCCAGGGTCAGCCCTTCGATATCCCGTCCCTTGGCGATCAAATCTTCGGGGTAATGACTATGGTCCACAGCCTCCACGCCCTGGGCGATGATCGGGCCTTCGTCCAGGTCGTTATTGATGTAGTGCGCCGTGGCGCCGACCAGTTTCACGCCCTTGTTGTAGGCCTGGTGATAAGGCTTGGCGCCTTTGAAACCCGGCAGCAGGGAGTGATGGATATTGATCGCCTTGCCGTCGAGTTTGCGGCACAGGTCTGGCGACAGCACCTGCATGTAACGGGCAAGGATCACCAGTTCGGCGCCGGTCTCTTCGACCACCTGCCAGACCTGCCGCTCCTGGGACGGCTTGTCGTTCGGGTCGAGCGGAAAATGGTAGTACGGAATCTGGTGCCAGTCGGCCAGAGGCTTGAGGTCCGGGTGGTTGGACACCACGGCGACCACGTCCATGGACAACTGGCCGATGCGCTGACGGTAGAGCAAATCGTTAAGGCAGTGATCGGCCTTGGAGACCATGATCACCACTTTTGGCCGGTAGTTCGGCTCGGTGAGTTCGAAGATCATGCCAAAGGCTTCACCGCGTTCGGCGAGACCGGCACGGAAGGCTTGTTCGTCGAAGCCGTCGGGCTGGCGGAATTCCACACGAATGAAGAAACGACCCGAGAGCCGGTCATCGAAGGAATGGTGCTCGGTGACGTAGCAGCCCTGCTCGAACAGAAAGCGGGTCACCGCGTCCACGGTGCCGAGGACGCTGGGGCAGTCGGCGGTCAGAATCCATGTGTCTGGGGCGCGGCTCATAGTGCGGTGACTCCTGAGAGATCGGTAAACAAAGCATCCACCTGTGGGAGCGAGCCTGCTCGCGATGGACGTGAACGATGACGCGTGCTTCCTGATTTAACGCGTCGCTCTCAAGTCCTTCGCGAGCAGGCTCGCTCCCACAGGTGGTCGCCTCCGTGATCAGGCCTGGACGCTAAGGCCGTATTCAGCCGCCGCATCCTGCAACCACAACCACCAGTAATCCGAGAAGCTGCGACGGATCAGCAGTTCCCAAGTGTCTTCGGAGGTATGGCGGATGACCAGTTGCGACTTGGCGAACACTGTGCCAACCGCCTTGCCCACCGGGAAGTTGTTGGGGTGCACGTCGTAGCTGGTGGATTTCATCAGCACCTGGCGCACGTTCGGGCCGCTCAGTTCGAGGATCTGCTGGCCACCGCTGACGTTGGTGATTGCGATGTGCAGGTCGCCCAGCGCTTCACGGAGTTTTTGCTCGGCGGCGAATTCTTCACCGGTCGGCACGATCAGCAGCCACTCATCCGGCCCCATCCATTGCAGGCTGGATTCACCCTTGACGATGACGGTGAGCGCGCCCGGCAATTCGATGCCGAGGGCCTTGTGCACGCCAGCGGCGAACGCGGCATCGTGGCCATCGCCACGGATGGTCAGGTGGCCGAGGAGTTTTTTCTCACGCACGATCACGCCGGCGCTTTTGCGGCCCTTGCCCACCAGGCTGGCGAGGTCGGCGTGATGCAGCGACGACTCGGCCTTGGCCCCAGTGGTTGGGCGTTGTTGGTAAACATTGGCTGCGGTCATAAAGCACCTGCTCTAAATTCTGTTGGCTTCTGTGGAGGCTGTTCTGCCGTCTTCGCGAGCAGGCTCGCTCCCACATTGATTGATGCCTGACTCAATATCCTTTGGCAACTCGCATCCTGTGGGAGCGAGCCTGCTCGCGAAGGCGTCAGCAGGCGCACCACAAGATTTGAAGCCACCTAAACGTTCTGGCGATCACCCTTAGGATCGAAGAACACCGAAGAAACGATTTCCGCCTCGATCACGCTGCCATCTGCCAGCGGTGCGAACACTCGCTCACCGATGCGCTTCAAGCCGCCTTTCACCACACCCATGGCGAACGAATAGCCCAGGGAGTTATGCAGATAGCTGGAGGTCACGTGACCGACCATGGTCATCGGGATCGCTTGCTTGGTGTTGAACACCAGTTGCGCGCCTTCCGGCAGCCATTTGGTCGGATCGATCGGCTTCAGGCCAACCAGTTGCTTGCGTTGATCGCGCACGCAGTCTTCGCGGTTCATGCCACGCCAGCCGATCCACGAGAACGGTTTGGTGCGACCGACACACCAGCCCATGTTCAGGTCGTCCGGGGTCATCGAGCTGTCGGTGTCTTGGCCGACGATGATGAAACCCTTCTCGGCACGCAGTACGTGCATGGTTTCGGTGCCGTACGGCGTCAGGTTGTACTGCTTGCCCGCCTCGACGATTTTCTCAAGCACGCCCATGGCGTAGTCGGCTTGCACGTTGACTTCGTACGACAGCTCACCGGTAAACGAAATCCGGAACACCCGCGCCGGAACACCACCGACCAAACCTTCTTTCCAGGTCATGAACGGGAAGGCTTCGTTGGTCAGATCGATGTCGGTGACCTGGCTGAGCAGCTTGCGGCTGTTCGGCCCGGACAGGGTCATGGTTGCCCAGTGATCCGTCACGGACGTGAAGTACACCTTCAGGTCTGGCCATTCGGTCTGGTGGTAGATTTCCAGCCATTGCAGCACGCGTGCAGCGCCGCCGGTGGTGGTGGTCATCACGAAATGGTTGTCGGCAAGACAGGCGGTTACGCCGTCGTCGAACACCATGCCGTCTTCTTTGCACATCAGGCCATAACGCGCCTTGCCCACGTCGAGCTTGGTCCAGGCGTTGGTGTAGATGCGGTTGAGGAACTCGCGCGAGTCCGGGCCCTGGATGTCGATCTTGCCCAGGGTCGAAGCGTCCAGCAGGCCGACGCTGTCGCGCACGGCTTTGCATTCGCGTTTCACGGCGGTGTGCAGGTCTTCACCGTGCTTCGGGAAGTACCAAGGACGTTTCCACTGACCGACGTCTTCGAACTCGGCGCCGTTCTTCACGTGCCAGTGATGCAGTGCGGTGAAACGCACTGGCTCGAAGATATGCCCACAGTGACGACCGGCCACGGCGCCGAAGGTAACCGGCGTGTAGTTCGGGCGGAACATGGTGGTGCCCATCTGCGGGATGGTCACGTTCAGCGAACGGGCGGCAATGGCCAGGCCGTTAACGTTGCCGAGCTTGCCCTGGTCAGTACCGAAACCCAGTGCGGTGTAGCGTTTGACGTGTTCGACCGACTCGAAGCCTTCGCGAGTCGCCAGTTCGATGGCGGCAGCGGTGACGTCGTTTTGCAGGTCGACGAATTGCTTCGGTCCGCGTGCAGTGCCTTTTTCGTGCGGCACCTGGAACAGCGCCAGCGTTGGCTCTTCCAGACGGCTCAGGGCTTTCGGCAAGGTGCCTTCGACCATGCTGAAACCGGCTTCGCTGGCCGCGCGAGCGCCGCCTTCAAAACCATCGGCCAGGGAATCACCGAGGCCGTAGACGCCGTTGATGCCACCGACGCACACGCGTTTCTGCGGTGCTTCGCCCGGTACGAAACCGAGGATGTCTTCACGCCAGATCGGCTTGCCGCCCAAGTGCGAAGCCAAGTGAACCACCGGGCTGTAACCGCCGGAGCTGGCGATCAGGTCGCAATCGAGCCACTCGCCCGGGCTGGTCACGCTGTGCGCCTTGACATCGATCGCGGCCACGCGAGCGGCGGTCACGTGCTTGCTGCCACGGGCCTCGATCACGGCGCTGCCGGTCAGGATGCGGATGCCTTTGGCGCGTGCTTCTTCCACCAGCGCACCACGTGGGTTGCTGCGGGCGTCGGCGATGGCCACGACTTGCAGGCTGGCGTCGAGCCAATCCAGCGCCACGCGATAGGCGTGATCGTTGTTGGTGCTCAGGACAAGCTTCTTGCCCGGTGCCACGCCGTAACGACGAACGTAAGTCGAGACAGCACCGGCGAGCATGTTGCCCGGCACGTCGTTGTTGCCGTAAACCAGTGGACGCTCGTGAGCGCCGGTCGCCAGCACCACACGCTTGGCGCGAACCCGGTGGATGCGCTGACGCACCTGGCCAATCGGTGCGCGGTCGCCGAGGTGATCGGTCAGGCGCTCGTGAATGGTCAGGAAGTTATGGTCGTGGTAACCGTTGACCGTGGCGCGCGGCAACAACAGCACGTCCGGTGTGTCCTTGAGTTCGGCGATGACGCTGGCGACCCACTCGGTAGCCGGCTTGCCGTCGAGGCTTTCGCGGGAATCGAGCAGGCTGCCGCCGAACTCTTCCTGCTCATCGGCCAGGATCACGCGAGCACCGCTGCGCGCAGCAGCTAATGCAGCGGCAAGACCTGCGGGGCCACCGCCGACGATCAGCACGTCGCAGTGCTGGTTCATGTAGTCGTAGGTGTCCGGATCGTTCTCGGTCGGCGAGCGGCCAAGGCCGGCAGCCTTACGAATGTACTTCTCGTAAGTCATCCAGAACGATTGCGGGTACATGAAGGTTTTGTAGTAGAAGCCCGGCGGCATCAGCTTGCCGCCGACCTTGCCGAGAATCCCCATCATGTCGTTGTTCACGCTCGGCCAGCCGTTGGTGCTGGTGGCGACCAGGCCTTGGTACAGCGCTTGTTGCGTGGCGCGCACGTTCGGGATTTGCGTGGCTTCGGTCGCGCCGATCTGCAGCACGGCGTTCGGCTCTTCGGCGCCGGCGGCGAAGATGCCGCGCGGGCGGGAATACTTGAAGCTGCGGCCGATGATGTCGACACCGTTGGCCAACAGGGCTGCAGCCAGGGAGTCGCCCTCAAAGCCTTTGTAGGTCTGGCCGTTGAAGGTGAAGCTCAGCACTTTGTTGCGGTCGATCCGTCCGCCGTTGGACAGGCGATTGATCTGGCTCATACCTTCTCTCCCAGAGCCGTGGCGGCCGCTTTCGGGCTATCGGTCTTGTCGGTGAATTGTGGCTTGGTGCCGATCTTGTAGGTTTCGAGAATCTCGTAGGTCACGGTGTCGCGGGTGGCGTTGAAGTACTGACGGCAACCGGCGACGTGATCCCACAGTTCATGGTGCAAACCGCGAGGGTTGTCGCGGAAGAACATGTAGTCGCCCCACTCCTCGTCGGTGCAGCTGTTCGGGTCCAGTGGGCGCGGGATGTGCGCCTGGCCGGATGCGTGGAATTCCTCTTCGGAGCGCAGCTCGCCGCAGTGAGGACAGAAGATATGCAACATGGGGATTTCTCCTGTTAGTGGGCAACCGCAGCAGCGCCGTGTTCGTCGATCAACGCACCGTTGTGGAAACGGTCGATGGAGAAAGGTGCAGCCAATGGGTGCATTTCACCCTTGGCCAGGCTTGCGGCAAATACGTTGCCCGAGCCAGGTGTTGCCTTGAAGCCGCCGGTGCCCCAACCGCAGTTGAAGAACATGTTCGGTACCGGGGTTTTCGAGATGATCGGGCATGCATCGGGCGTGGTATCGACGATGCCGCCCCACTGACGGTTCATGCGTACGCGGGACAGCACCGGGAACATCTCGACGATGGCCTGGATGGTGTGCTCGATCACCGGGTACGAACCACGCTGGCCGTAGCCGTTGTAGCCGTCGATACCGGCGCCGATCACCAGGTCGCCCTTGTCGGACTGGCTGATGTAACCGTGTACGGCGTTGGACATGATCACGCTGTCGATAATCGGCTTGATCGGCTCGGACACCAGCGCTTGCAGCGGGTGGGATTCGATCGGCAGGCGGAAACCGGCGAGTTTGGCCATGTGCCCGGAGTTACCGGCGGTCACTACACCGACGCGCTTGGCGCCGATGAAGCCCTTGTTGGTTTCAACACCGATGCACACACCGTTTTCCTTGCGGAAGCCGATCACTTCGGTTTGTTGAATCAGGTCCACGCCCAAGGCGTCGGCGGCACGGGCAAAGCCCCACGCCACGGCATCGTGACGGGCCACGCCGCCACGGCGCTGGACGGTTGCGCCCATTACCGGGTAGCGAGTGTTCTTGGAGCAATCGAGGTACGGAATCTCGTCGGCCACTTGCTTGGCATCGAGCAGTTCGCCGTCCACGCCGTTGAGGCGGTTGGCGCTGACCCGACGCTCGGAATCACGAATGTCCTGCAGGGTGTGGCACAGGTTGTAGACACCACGCTGGGAGAACATCACGTTGTAGTTCAGGTCCTGGGACAGGCCTTCCCACAATTTCATCGCGTGTTCGTACAGGTGCGCCGACTCATCCCACAGGTAGTTGGAGCGAACGATGGTGGTGTTGCGCGCGGTGTTACCGCCGCCCAGCCAGCCTTTTTCGACCACGGCCACGTTGGTGATGCCGTGCTCCTTGGCCAGGTAGTAGGCGGTCGCCAGACCATGCCCGCCACCGCCGACGATGACCACGTCATAGACCTTTTTCGGGGTGGGCGTGCGCCACATCTTCTGCCAGTTTTCGTGATGGCTGAGGGAGTGTTTGAAGAGGCCGAAGCCCGAATAGCGTTGCATAGTCATTTACTCCAAAACCGCGCTCAGCGATAAACCGGGAAGTCCGCGCACAGTGCCGCAACTTGCTGCGCGACATTGGCCTCGACATCGGCATCGCCGAGGTTGTCGAGGATGTCGCAGATCCAGCCGGCAAGTGTGACGCACTGGGCAACCTTGAAACCGCGAGTGGTCACCGCCGGGGTGCCGATACGCAGGCCGGAGGTCACGAACGGCGACTGTGGATCGTTCGGGACAGCGTTCTTGTTCACAGTGATATGGGCGCGACCGAGTGCTGCATCTGCCTCTTTACCGGTGAGGCCCTGACGGATCAGGCTGACCAGGAACAGGTGGTTATCGGTGCCGCCGGACACTACATCGTAGCCGCGTTTGATAAACACGCCGGCCATGGCCTGGGCGTTGTCGATCACTTGTTGTTGATAGGCCTTGAAACCTGGCTCCAACGCTTCCTTGAAGCACACCGCCTTACCGGCGATCACGTGCATCAGCGGACCGCCCTGGGCACCCGGGAAGACTGCCGCGTTGAGCTTCTTCTCGATTTCTTCGTTGGACTTGCACAGGATCAGGCCGCCACGCGGACCGCGCAGGGTCTTGTGGGTGGTGGTGGTGACCACATCAGCGTACGGCAGCGGGTTCGGGTACAGGCCGGCAGCGACCAGACCTGCGACGTGAGCCATGTCGACAAACAGCAGCGCTCCAACCTTGTCGGCGATCTGACGGAAACGCGGGAAGTCGAGGGTCTTGGAGTAGGCCGAGAAGCCGGCGACGATCATCTTCGGCTTGCACTCGACGGCCAGACGCTCGACTTCGTCGTAATCGATCAACCCAGTCTTGGTGTCGATGCCGTACTGCACGGCGTTGTAGAGCTTGCCCGAGGACGACACTTTGGCGCCGTGGGTCAGGTGACCGCCGTGGGCAAGGCTCATGCCTAGAATGGTGTCGCCCGGCTGGATCAGGGCCAGGTAAACGGCGCTGTTAGCGGAGGAACCGGAGTGCGGCTGCACGTTGGCGTAGTCGGCGCCGAACAGTTGCTTGGCGCGTTCGATGGCCAGGGCTTCAACCTTGTCGACGTGCTCGCAGCCACCGTAGTAGCGCTTGCCCGGATAGCCTTCGGCGTATTTGTTGGTCAGGCCACTGCCTTGCGCTTCCATGACGCGTTTGCTGGTGTAGTTCTCTGACGCGATCAGCTCGATGTGATCTTCCTGGCGTTGCTCCTCGGCATTCATCGCCGCCAGCAGTGCATCGTCGTAACCCTGGATCTGGTCTTGCTTGCTGAACATCGCGTCTCTCCCAGCGGCATCTATGCGCCATTCGTCTCGGTAAGGCACCGGTGTTTCGACAGTGCCCTTTGAATGCGATGGTATGACCGGCGCAGACAGGCCAAATGCCTACGGACGCCACGCAAAGGTGCGTTTACGACATGGCGGGAAATGGCATGCCGAACACACTCTTCAAACCAGCAAGGATCCCTGTGGGAGCGGGCTTGCCCGCGATGGCGGCATCACATCCAACATTGATGTCAGCTGACCCACCGCTATCGCGGGCAAGCCCGCTCCCACAGGGTTAGGCGGCGATCTGGCGGACAAGTAACAGCAGTAGAAAATGTAGTGGATATAAGGCATACGCCCAGCGCCACATCGGTGGTGGCTGGATGCCTTTGGCGTGCCGCAACAAAAGCAGCCCCAGCAGTGGCGCGATCAGACAAGCGGCAATGCCGAGGATGGCGGCGGTGTTACCCACCCGCGCCCCGTAATACAGCACCTCCCATTGATTTGCCGCCAGACACACCAGCCCCGGCAGCAGGCTGAAATACCAGGGACGCCTGATCACCAGCAACATCGCCAAGGGCAACAGCACGCCGAAGAAACCGAACATCAGTCGCTCCGGGAACAGGGCCGCCAACAACAAGGCACCGGCCGCCAGCAGTTGCGATGGCAACGCTCGATCCTGCCAGCCCCGCGCAACCAGTAGCCCCAGGACCAACGTGGGCAGCACGTTTAACGTGTCGGGATCAGGAATGTAGATCCGGTAGGGAATTTCGCTGATGGCGCTAAACAGCGTCAGCCAACCGAGATAACGCCACTGGCCGTCGGTCGCCGCCGCACGGACGCGCGCAAGATTGGCCGCCATCGCCAGGCAGAACCACGGGAACGCCAACCTGCCCGGCACATACAGAATATCGACGGAATAACCGACATATCGCAGGTGATCGAGCACCATGCTCAATAGCGCCAGCCACTTGAGCAGATCGAGTGCACCGTCCCGTTGAGTCATGTGCATAATTGCCCGGCATCCTTGTAATGTTCTGACAGTGACATCCCGTGTGCTCCCCGGACGATCTTCGGTAAAGTGCGCACCATCATTGACCACGGAGCTCTTCACCATTAGAGCCTCGACCACGGAAGCCGGCCATGACCGACAAGAGCCAACAATTCGCCAGCGACAACTATTCCGGTATCTGCCCTGAAGCCTGGGCCGCCATGGAGCAGGCCAACCACGGCCACCAACGCGCCTATGGCGACGATGAGTGGACCGCACGCGCGTCCGATCAATTCCGCAAACTGTTCGAAACCGACTGCGAAGTGTTCTTCGCCTTCAACGGCACCGCCGCCAACTCCCTGGCCCTGTCGTCGCTGTGCCAGAGTTACCACAGCGTGATCTGCTCGGAAACCGCCCACGTCGAAACCGACGAATGCGGCGCCCCGGAGTTCTTCTCCAACGGTTCCAAGCTGCTCGTCGCCCGTACCGAAAACGGCAAGCTGACCCCGGAATCGATCCGCGAAATCGCCCTCAAGCGCCAGGACATCCACTACCCGAAACCCCGCGTGGTGACCCTGACCCAAGCCACCGAAGTGGGCAGCATCTACACCCCCGAAGAAATCCGCGCCATCAGCGCCACCTGCAAAGAGCTGGGCTTGAACCTGCACATGGACGGCGCGCGCTTCTCCAATGCTTGCGCGTTCCTCGGCTGCTCGCCGGCGGACCTGACCTGGAAGGCCGGCGTCGACGTGTTGTGCTTTGGCGGCACGAAAAACGGCATGGCAGTGGGTGAGGCGATCCTGTTCTTCAACCATAAACTGGCCGAAGACTTTGACTACCGCTGCAAACAGGCCGGGCAGCTTGCTTCAAAGATGCGCTTTCTTTCCGCGCCCTGGGTCGGGATCCTGGAAAACGACGCCTGGCTCAAATACGCCCGCCACGCCAACCACTGCGCGCAGCTGCTGGCCGAACTGGTGAGCGACATTCCTGGCGTGGAACTGATGTTCCCGGTGCAGGCCAACGGCGTGTTCCTGCAACTCTCGGAACCGGCGATTGCCGCACTGACAGCCAAGGGCTGGCGCTTCTACACCTTCATCGGCAATGGCGGCGCACGGTTCATGTGCTCGTGGGACACCGAAGAAGAACGCGTGCGGGAACTGGCAGCGGATATTCGGGAAGTGATGTCTCACTGATTCCCGACATGACATGAGTCAACGTGAGGAACCTGTGAGAGCGGGCTTGCTCGCGAAGAGGTCGTTACATTCAGCATCAATGTTGACGGTTACACCACCTTCGCGAGCAAGCCCGCTCCCACAAGGATCGCACTCGATTTACTGATATCAACGCTGCTCCCTCGCCACACATACTTCGTCTACATTGACTGCGAGCCGTTTCGATCCGCCGAGATAAAAACAATCAGGAGCGCACGCATGTCACTACAAGGCAAAACCCTGTTTATTACCGGTGCCAGTCGCGGGATCGGTCGCGAGATTGCGCTGCGGGCCGCGCGGGACGGGGCCAATATCGTGATTGCCGCCAAAAGCGCCGCCCCCCACCCCAAACTGCCCGGCACCATTTTCAGCGTGGCGCAGGAAGTCGAAGCTGCGGGTGGCAAGGCCCTGGCCTTGCAGGTGGATGTGCGCGATGAAGTTGCGGTGCGTGAGGCGTTGGCCCAGGCCAATGAACATTTCGGCGGCATTGATGCACTGATCAACAATGCCGGCGCAATCAAACTGACCGGCGTTCAACACGTCGAACTCAAACGCTTCGACCTGATGCACCAGATCAACACCCGCGCCGTGTTGCTCTGCAGCCAGGCCGCCCTGCCCTACCTGAAAAAGAGCAGCGGGCACATTCTCAGCATTTCCCCGCCACTGAATCTGGCGACCAAATGGTTCGCGCAATACAGCCCCTACACGGTGACCAAGTACGGCATGAGCATGCTGACGCTGGGCATGAGCGAGGAGTTCAAGAACTACGGCATCAGCGTCAACGCGTTGTGGCCGCAAACGATGATTGCCACCGCCGCCATCGAGTTTCAGCTGGGCTCGCGCGAGTCATTCAAGCATGCGCGCACGCCCGCGATCATGGCGGATGCGGCTCATGTCATTCTGGACAGCGGTGGGCGCAGCATTACCGGGCGGTTGCTGATTGATGAGGAGATTCTGGGCGAGCACGGGGTGACGGACTTTGAACAGTATCGGTTTGCGCCTGACTCAACCGATACGCTGATGCCGGATCTGTTTGTCGACTGACGCTGTCCCCGCGAAGACGTCGATCCTGTCCTACGGACGGGATCGGCGCAGATGTTCTCAAATTGTTTCAATCGCTGCTTTTCAGAAACGGACTACTCCAGGGACTACATAAACCCGGAAAGTCCTCGTCCTAGACTGCCGAATCCTATTTCAAACAAGGAATGGCAGCGATGGCGAATCCCGGCTACATGACGATCACTGGCAAGACTCAAGGCCTGATTTCAGCGGGTTGCTCGACCCCGGAGTCGGTTGGCAACAAGTATCAGGCGGCGCACACCGATGAAATCATGGTGCTAGCCTACAGCCACAACCTGACCAACGATGGCAACCTCGGCAAGCCCACCCACTTTCCGGTCATCGTCACCAAAAGTGTCGACAAATCCTCGCCTCTGCTGACCCAGGCACTCGCAAACAGAGAAGAGCTCGACTGCACGATCAGTTTCTATCGCACATCCGCCATGGGACTGCAGGAAAAGTACTTCACCGTCTCCCTCGACGGGGCCGTTGTCGCCAATCTGACGCAAGATGTACCCCACGTGATTCTGCAAAACGACGCAGAGCCTCAGGAGTTGCTGGCATTGCGATATCGGGGCATCAGCTGGGTTCACCACACGGCCGGCACCACCGGGTACGCCTCGTGGGGCGAAGAGGGGTGACGCTTGAGCGCCACGACCTGTGGGACGTCCAAAGCACCGCCGCCAAACTGATCGGGCATGCCCACTCGATCAGCGCCCGTCACCTGGCTTTCGGCTCGGCCCGCGTGCGTTTCAACCAGCAGGCCGCCGATTACGCCAAGCGCATCGTCGATGAAGTCACCTCGGGTCGGAAGACCCCGGAACAAGGGATACGGGCGCTGGTTCAGGAACAGCACAACCTTTTGAACCAGTCCCGGCTCTTGATGCTGAAAAAGCACGGCGCGATCCCCGAATCGGCCAAGCAGACGCCACTGTCGATGCTCACGCAAGCGGCGCTGCAACCCGACCCGGAGCGCCTGTTACGGGCGGTGCATGCGCAGAATCTCAAAGCCCTGAACACCCACTTCAAAAACACGACTGACGCCCCTCGTCCAGCGTCCCGCGTTCCCGGCTTTTTCCCTCAGGAACGCTGGCCACTGGAGGTTCCAGCACCCCAGGAGCCCGGGTTCTACATCGTGCCCAAGAGCGTCACCGGCGAGAAACTCCAGGCTCAGTTGTTCGCGTCCGCCAATCCGGCCGTCATTGCCAAATTCAAAAGTTTGAATCAGAAGCTGGATCTGGTGAAAGCCGGATCGATGATTGTCCTGAGCGACCCGGACAATCAGCAATGTACTTATGAAGAATCGCTGCTGATGCAAACCGCTCAAATCGTCAGCACTGCGCTGGAGCCGTTGACGGTGGAGGAAGCGGATTTTATGGCGCAGCACTATGAGGTCATCAAGAAAACACTTGAACGTGGCTCTAAAGTGATTGGTGTCAGCACTGCCATGGCAGCCAATCATCTGGACGGCGTTAAATCCATTCTGCGTGACATTGAGGCCCTGCACACCCGCACTTTCAATGGAGGAATGAGCACGCAATCATTCCTCAGCGAACGTAAAAAGTTGCTGGCCGATCTTGATGTGCAACTCAATGTACTGACGAAGAAGACCATCGGTTTCCCCGATCACCCAAACCTGAAAACGGCTCTGGGCATCGATATGCGTCATCTGGTGCACCGCTGGAGAAAAGCCGGGGCGCTTGGCCAGATTCCCGGCTATGCCACCCACTTCAAAGGCATCACCAAAGCATCGCAATACGTCAAATATGGAGGCTGGATCGGCACTGCTGTGGGAGGTGGCGCATCTGCCATGAAGGTTCAGGATGTTTGCAGGAATGGAAGTTCCGAGGCATGTGAAAAGGTGAAGTACACCGAAACCGCAAGCTTCTTCGGTGGGGTTGCCGGCGGAGCATTTGCTGGCTCTGTCTTGGGTGCAGGCACTGCCACCACAATTTGCGTAGCAGTTGGTGTATCGACCGCTGGAATCGGTACTTTGCTATGCGGTGCCCTTGTTGCGGGAGCAGGGTCTTTCGCGGGTGAATATATTGGTGAAAAAAGTGGCGAGCACGCCGCAGAGTGGATCTACGAGAGAATCAAATGAGCCTTAGCATTGCAAAAGATATATTGATGATTACTGTCACCATTAGCTTCGCGGGACTCATAATAGTTAATGCAGTTTCGCTATACATCGCAAAAACAAAAATAGAAATTATATTAAACAGCCTTCAAAACAGCTCCATCGCCTCATCCCTGCTGATGCTATGGCACGGAGGTTTTTGGGGGCGAATATATATGATGGGAGAAGTTTTCGGCATTCTCAAAAGTCCCGCAATCTACATTTATCAAGGAAAGTTAAGTGCAAAAGATATCAAGAATTTCCCTCCCAACCTAAAACGCACACTACTTACACTACATAAATATCAGAAGATTTTCGGCTTTATATTCATGGGCTTTGGCTTACTCGCCACATTCGAACTGATTTAAAAACAACTATTGATCCCCATTCGATCTCCCCTGTGGGGAGATCGGCCAATGCCTACAAACTGCTCTCAAAACTCGATGCGCACATCCCCCTTCGGCACGCTGCAGCACGAAAGAATGAACCCTTCCGCTTCGTCTTCCTCGGTGATCCCGCCGTTGTGGTCCATCTCGACCTCGCCACCCAGTTTCATCACCTTGCACGTGCCGCAGATCCCCATCCCGCAAGCCTTCGGAATCAACAGACCGAGCTTGGCCGCTGCCGCATGGACGGTTTCACCAGGCGCCACACGAATGCTCTTGCCGGACGCAGTGAATTCCACCTGGTGCAGGTCCGCGACGTCGATATCCGGTGCGTCTGCTGCGATTTCGGCTTGCTCGACCGCATCGGCACGAGCTTCCGGCGGCGTGGCACCGAACGATTCCTCGTGATAACGCGACATGTCGAAGCCGACCGCTTCGAGCATTCGCTTGACCGCGTTCATATACGGCGTCGGGCCGCAGCAGAACACTTCGCGCTCCATGAAGTCCGGGGACATCAGTTCGAGCATCTTGTGGTTCAGGTAACCGCGATAACCGGCCCACGGTTCGCCCAGACCATGCTTCTCGCAGATCAGGTGCAGGCTGAAGTTATCGATCCGCGACGCCATGTGTTCCAGCTCGCGGTGGTAAATGATGTCTTTGGGCGAACGGGCGCTGTGGATAAACACCATGTCGACGTTGCCGTTGGTGTCGTAGAACCAGCGTGCCATGGACATGACCGGCGTGATGCCGACACCACCGCTGAGGTAGAGCACCTTCGGCGCGGTGAAGTCCATGGCGTTGAACAGCCCGACCGGCCCGTGCACCGCCAGCTCCTGGCCTTCGTGCAGGGTGTCGTGGAGCCAGTTGGACACCTTGCCCCCCGGCACGCGCTTGATCGTCACCGAGAAGCTGTACGGCACCGACGGCGAGCTGGAAATGGTGTAGGAGCGCATGATCGGCACGCCTTCGATTTCCAGCTCCAGGGTGACAAACTGCCCCGGCTTGAAGAAGAACAGGATCGGCTGGTCGGCCATAAAGCAGAAGGTGCGCACATCCCAGGTTTCCTGGATGACTTTGACGCAACGGACGATGTGTCGACCATTGGCCCAGGTCTGGGTGGTTACCGGATTCAGGAAGCTGTTGGACATGCTGTTCTCCACCGCCGATGCTCGGCCTTATGTTGGCGATTCTGCGTATAGCGCGAGCCACCCATTTACCTATCTGCGACATTCACATACTTATCGCGACCAGCCCCCAACTACCGGGGGTTGCGCGTCGGGAACAGATTGGGCCATGTCGCCCATGGATAAGGTTCTGGCGTGCGCCGGCCCCACACTCGCTCCATACCAAGACACATTCTTTACACCTTGCGTAGCAAACCGGTGGCCGGTGTAGCGGGGTTGGGTGGAGCAGGTTCGGATGCGTGAAGTTCTGAGCCAAGGCGCCGCGACGACTCATAGCTAGCTATGGGGAGGAGCGGCAACGCAGGATCAGGACTTCATGCGCCGGACCTGCCCGCCCAACCCCGCTACACCGGCCACATAGCCACTTTCGCCGGCCACACAGAATGGCCTTGAGGATCAAATCGATGGACGTCACCGCAAAAATCAGCCTGGGCGATCCGCTGGAACCCGCACGCAAGGCCACTGCGCAGATGCTGCAAGAGCGCGAACGCACGTTCTCGCTGCCGCAGCCGTTTTACTCTGACGAGCGGCTGTTTGATATCGACATGCAGGAAATCTTCCAGAAAGAGTGGTTGATCGCCGGCATGACCTGCGAGATCCCGACCAAGGGCAATTACCTGACCCTGCAAATCGGCAAGAACCCAATCATCGTGATTCGCGGTGCCGAAGGCGTCGTGCATGCGTTCCACAACGTCTGCCGCCACCGCGGTTCGCGCCTGTGCACCAGTGAAAAGGGCAAGGTGGCCAAGCTGGTCTGCCACTACCACCAGTGGACGTACGAGCTGGACGGTCGCCTGCTGTTCGCTGGCACTGAAATGGGCGCCGACTTCGACATGAAGCAGTACGGCCTCAAACCGGTGAACGTGAAGACCGCTGGCGGCTACATCTTTATCAGCCTGGCGGAGAACCCGCCGGCCATCGATGACTTCCTGTCGACGCTCAACCATTACATGGAACCGTACGACATGGAGAACACCAAGGTGGCGATCCAGACCACCTTGTTCGAAAAAGCCAACTGGAAACTGGTGCTGGAAAACAACCGCGAGTGCTACCACTGCAACGCGTCGCACCCGGAACTGCTGAAAACCCTGTTGGAGTGGGACGACGTCACCGACCCGCGTGCCGACCAGGCCTTCAAGGACCACGTTGCTGCCTCGGCCGCTGCCTGGGAAGCCGAGAAGATCCCTTACGCTCACGCCAGCTTCGGTCTGCGTAACCGCATCGTGCGCATGCCGCTGCTCAAGGGCACCGTATCGATGACCCTGGACGGTAAACAGGGCTGCGCCAAACTCATGGGCCGCATCAAGAACCCGGACCTGGGCTCGATGCGCATCCTGCACCTGCCGCACTCCTGGAACCACTGCATGGGCGACCACATCATCGTGTTCACCGTGTGGCCGATCAGCGCCCAGGAAACCATGGTCACCACCAAGTGGATCGTCCACAAGGACGCGGTCGAAGGTGTGGACTACGACGTGGAGCGCATGCGCCAGGTCTGGGACGCCACCAACGACCAGGACCGTCGCCTGGCCGAAGAGAACCAGCGCGGCATCAACTCCACGGCTTACCAGCCTGGGCCTTATTCCAAGACCTATGAGTTTGGTGTGGTGAACTTCGTGGACTGGTACAGCGAGCGTCTGCTGAACAACCTGGGGGCAGAGCCTGCGCCTTACCTCAAGGGTGTGCCGGTTCAAGGTTAATCAAGATCAAAAGCTTCGCGAGCAAGCCCGCTCCCACAGTGGATCGGTGGAGTACACAAGTTTTGTGAACGACACCGGTCAAATGTGGGAGCGGGCTTGCTCGCGAAAGCGGTCTGACATTCACCCGATTAAGTGGAGGCCCACCGCACCGACCCATCCTCACCAATAAACGTCTCCTCAATGTTCTCCCCCACCAGCCGCACCTTCACATAACCATTCAACACCCGGTCCGGGTACGCCTCATCCCGCGCATTTTCAGTTTCCGACCACAACACCCGCGAATGCCCGTCCAGTTCACTGGCGTTGCCATACGGAATCGCCCCATGCCCGGCGCAGCGCGCATGCAAGCCACCCTGAGCGGCATAGCAGATGCCATTGTGCAAATGCCCCCAGTACCAATAATCCGGCTCACGGCCCAAGGCATCACACACTGTTTGATACAGCGCCGTCTTGTTGTGCCCGGAGATATCAAAACCCTGATGGTGACTGAGCACCATGATCTTCTTGCGCTGGGGCAGGTCTTTCATCCAGGCAATCTGCTCCTTGTTCAGCGTGCCATCCATGTACAAATTGATCGCATTAGAGGCATAGGCGCTGTCGAGCCCGACCACCAGCCAGTCGTCGTTGTACAACGCGAAATAACTGGTGCCCTGCTGCGCCGGGAAGCGCTTGGCCAGTTCCTTGAAGTAACCATGGGCGCCGCTGTACATCTCGTGATTGGAATTGAGCGTGAACGAGCCGTGCTTGCCCATGGGCCAGCCGACCATGTCGACGTCTTCCTGGGAATGGGTGCCGGCGTAATAAACGTCTCCCAGGTGAATGGTGAAATCGGCCTGGGCCAGTTGCATCTGATTGGCCACCGATACCGCCGGGGCATGGCTGTCGAACGGTCCGGTGCCCCAGTCGCCGGCAATCGCCAGGGTCACGTCGCTGTCCATCTTCATCAGCGCCGGGTTAGTGGCGAACGGTGCATGGTGGCGCAGGTTCTCGATCCACTTGAGCAGCGCCTCGCTCCACAGCAAATCCAGCAACTCCCACTTGCGACAACCCAGCAAACTACCGTCCTTGAGCACCCGGGTTTGCAGCTCGTCCACCGACTGCGGCAAGGGAGTCGCGTTGCCGATGTGCAGGATCGACAAACCGTGGGACAACTCCCACGGCACGCTCGGCTGATCGTCCGGCAGATCGCCGTGTTTGAGCACGTACTGCGCCTGATCGTGGCCGCGTTGCAGCAATGCGACGATGGCCTCGAACTCTTCGGGCTCGAGCTCGCTGATGAGCTTTTTCCAGGACATCTCCAGCCGCGTGAACAATCCGTGCAGCCGGACCTTGACCTTGTCGTACTCATGTTCCCAATGAGCGACTAATGACATGTTGGCATTCCTCCATCCGTAGTGGGATTACAGGGTTTTCATGAACTCGATGAGCGCCCGTTTATCGACGTCCGACAGCTGCGTGCCATACAGATGGCCGCTGTTGTGGTTGCCCTCAAGGCGCGTGTCGTATTTGAAATCCGCCGAGGCTTTCATCTGCGCGCCGCTGGTGACGAAGCCGACCTTGTCCTGGTCGTACACATCGGAGCCGGTGTAGAACACCGATGGCCGCTGTTCCGGTGGCTGCAGCAAATCCCACAGGGTCGGCACCGAACCGTTGTGCAGGTACGGCGCCCGCAGCCAGACGCCGTCGGTCGGCGTGTTGCTGTAGCTCTGGGTCTTGCGGTAAGCATTGAAGTCGAACGGTGGTTTCTTGAAGGTGTGGAAGGCTTCCACCAGCCCCGTGGTGAACGAGTTCAGGCGATGGGGATCGGTGCCCAGTTCGTCGATGTTGGTGGTCACCTGGCCGGTGTCCGTGCGGCCGAAGTCATGGCAGCCGGCGCAGTTCTGATCCCAGACCGGCTTGCCTTGGGCGACCTTGGACTGATCCAGCGCGAACGGCCAGGTGGGCGGCTTGGTGCCCAGCAGCCAGTTGGTCACACGGTTGAAGCTTTCGGGCAACACCGATTCCGGCGTCGCGCCCACGGCCATGGCCGCTGCGTAGTTGCGCTCATGGATGTCGTTGTTGTTGCCGTCCCAGTGCAGGTACAGCGACTCCCGGGGTTTCTGGTTCCAGACTTGCGGCAGGTCGACGGTGCCGATGGTCGAATCATCCGGGAAACCGAACACCACCATTTTCGTCGGGTTGAACGTGTCGGTACGCCCCGGTCCCTGTTGCGGGCGCAGCTTCTGCCAGGCGTAGGCCTGTTTCTGTTTGAGCAGCGCGCTCTTGGCCATCGGGATGATCAAATAGCGGTTGTACAGCCGCTCGAAAAACCCGAGCTGAAACTTGCCATTGATAGCGGTCATCACCGCCTCGGCGGTGAATTTCGGATCGCTGGCGCAATCGTAGGCAAACCACTGGAAGGCCTGTAGTTGCAGGGTATTGGCCGGCGCAGTGGCTACCGGGGTCGCGACGTCGCTGGCATTGGCCCGGTAGGAACCGGTGTGGCACAAGGCGCAGTTCGGCTCCACGGTCGGGTAGCCGATTTGGCGCTTGGCCATGCCGATGGGCAGGTCCTTGCCGTTTTCATAGAGGAAACCGAAGACTTCGTAGCCACCAGGTTTGGGCAGTTTCTCCGGGCACATCTGCGGCAGTACGGCGAACAGGTAGTAAGGAATCCGCGCTTCGATGCCCAAACCGATGGCGGCGTATTTGTAGTGGTCTTCGTCGGAGGCGTACTTCTCGGCCGGCACGGCCCGCAGCATCTGGTACCAGGTTTCGTAGCCGATAAACCCCAGCGCCAGCACCACGATCAGCGTGCCAACCTTGAAGCTGTGCCGTTGCCAGCGCAGCGCCCAGCCCGCGCGCCATTCTCGCCAGCCATCGCAGAGCAACGCCAACGGCCGATTGGCCGGCGTGCTGCCCAGATAGAGCAGAATCCCGAGGATCAGGAACATGCTCAGATCGCCCATCAGCATCGGCACGAACACCTGGGCCTGACTGCTGGTGTTGATCAGGTAGATCCAGAACACCACCGCGATCAGCCGCGACAGCACGCACAACCAGGAGTGCACGACGAACCGGGGAGCGTTGAAGCCCGACGGCATGTAGAACACGCTGATGCCCACCAGCAGCATGCCGGCGTTTTCCAGCCAGGGATCGGAGAGTTGCGGCGGCATCCCGAGCATCGAGGTCAGCAGCGCCGGAGCGAAAAGCGCCGGGATCGCGAAGACCATGTTCATCACGATGCCTAGCCAGATGAAGCGTTGAAACCAGCGGATGTAACTGTCCATATCATCCTTTTCCTTCTATCCCTGAACACCGCAGATAGTTGAGCGCGCACGACCCTGTGGGAGCGGGCTTGCTCGCGAAAGCGGTGTGTCAGTCAACGGTGATGTTGTTGCTGATGGCCCCTTCGCGAGCAAGTCGGATAGCCGCACCGCCGCTCCCACTGGTGAGATGTGCTAACCGAGGGCAGTTTTCTCCAGGTGCTGCAGGATGATCGGGTACACATCGACCACCGCGTCCTTGCCGAACATGCAGTCGATATGGCCGTAACCCGGCACTACATGCCGGCTATAGCGGTCCGGCCCATGGACCTTGCACACGCGCTCATAGGTCTTGAGCGTGCTTTCCGGCAGGTAGCACTGGTTGTCCGCGCCGCTGATAAAGCAGATCGGCATGGTCAGCCGGTCGAAGTGCGGCATGTAGACGTCCTCGCCCTTGAAGTCCACCAGATGCCCTTTGCGCACGATCAGCGCCAGGTGCTCGAAGGTGTGCATGTTCGACTCGCCGAACAGCTCGTGCAGGTTGTCGTGCAGGGTTTCGTTGAGAGTGTCGTGGCGGTACAGCGACGCGTACATGAAGGTGATGCGGTGGCACACCGGGTTGGTGCAGTAGCCCTGAGCCTCGATGCGGGCGTAGCCGTTGAGGGCTTTGTCGTAGAGTTTGTTGAACCAGTTCTCCTTGTTGTCGGCATATGCGGTGAGGGATTTGATACCGATGGCGTCGAGCATCCCCGGCAGGTGCAGACCGGCCTTGAGCCCGGTCGCCGTAGCGACAACCGTATCCGCCGCAATCTGCGAGCAGACCACCGAACGCACGCCCTGCAACCCGGCCAGCAGCGACATGAAGAAAGTCGTCGCGCCGTAGCAATGCACCACGCATTGCACATCCGGCGCCTGAGTCGCTTGCCGGATCTGCTCGATGGCGGCCTTGAAGTCGTACTGGGCGATCTGGTCGCCATTCCATTCCTTCTTGCTCGCGGGCAACAAAATGCTCACCCGCAAATCCAGCAGCCAGACGTCGTACTCGTGCTTGCACAGGTACTCCAGCAGATTGGTCTGGATGGTGTCGGTGGAGAAAATGTTCGAACCCACGCCCAACCCATGAACCAGCATCACCGGCCCTTTGTTGCCGCCCTGATAACGGGTCAGGCGCAGTTCGACGTTGTCTTCGGTCTGGAAGAAATGCACCACCGGCGACGGCGCATCCAGTGGTCGTTTCAGCCGCGGCGGTGCATCGGGGTTGAAGTAAATGTCGCCAGCGAAAACGCCGCCATAGCTCTCCCAGAGAATCCCGGCGAAGAATTTGCCGAACCGTGCCAGGCCGTCGATGCGTTCGCGCTCGTTGCGGGCGTTGAGCACTTTCATGGTGGTCATTTGCTTGGCGAAGTCAGTCGGATGGATGTGCATCACCCCGGTGCCGATGACCTCGCCGGTCTTGTCCGGCCCGCGATAGAGCGTCACGTACAGCGTGCTGGTGTCGTGCCAGATGTTCAGCACGCCGTTGTCTTCGGGCACGGTTTTGAAGGCACTGAAGTAATAGTCGTTGCCGTCCTCGGCGGTCAGTTTCATGTCGTACTTCATGTGCCGCACGCCGACCTGTTCCTGGTACTGCTCGAACAGGTTGAACACGCCATTGCTGGCAGTCAGCGGCTGCGGTGAAAGGCTCGGTGCGTTGACCGTGCCGACCAGAGTGGCGGCATGTTCCGGTTCCTTGATCATGCGGTTCAGGTCGTTGGCGGTGATGGTCAAGGTGAAGTCGATGGGCGAGTTGTCCGACTCGCCCCGCTTGGCCGCTGCTTCGTAGACCTTCAGGTCAGTGCTCTGGGCCGCCGTGAAGGCCCGTGAGAAGTAGCCTTTCATGGTTTCGGTGAACTGCACGCCAAGGGTCGGCGGCGCCACCTGTTTGCGCGGTGCCGAGGGCAGCGTGTAGTCGATCTGCCAACCGCGATCGGCGGCCAGCAGGCCCATGTTGCGCTCACTCACGGCGGAGATGGTCAGTAGCGGATTCACCGCTAAAGAGGTCGGAATCACCGCCCCGTCCGTCACGTACAAACTGGCATACACGTCGGTCCCGTTGGCGCCGCTGAACACCTGTCCCTTGTGGTTGACCACGCCCTGCACTGCGTCCTCACCCATGACGCATCCGCCCAACGGATGAACGGAAACGATGCTGTGCTTGAGCAGCTTGGTCCAGATCGGGTTCTCGACCCAGATTCCGCCTAGCGCCTTGGTGCTCTGGTGCAGCCGCTCGTTGCCGATCTTCACGTTTTCCTGCTCGCCGACGCCCGGCCAGTCGATGCGCAGCTGATCCTTGCTGTCCAGTACCATCCGGCCTTTGCCGTCGTCGTGGCTCATGATCAGGTACGTCTGCATGTTGTGCAGCGCGCCGTAATACGGGCCACGGAGGAAACTTTCGACTTCGCGTTCCTTGTACTTCAACTTGCCGGTAAAACTGTCATCGGTGGGTTTGCCGATCATCTCGGCGAACCCGGCCATGCTCGGCACCATCGGCCGGCCGAGGGCGCCGGGGATCGAACCTTCTTCGATGACCATGCGACTGCGCCAGTCGCCTTCGGTGCGCATGTCGATGACCGAAGTGATGCATGGGCCAACCGGGTGCAGCTCCTTGGCCGGATGGGCGCCGAAACCGATGCCATTGATCGGTTGTTCGCAGTTGTGGCCGAAACCGAGGATGTCGCCATTACCGCTCATGTTTTCCCCGAGCTGGCCGGACATCGACAGGCCTTTGTCCCGGGAGCGCAGGAGGATTTCGGTAGAGCCCAGGGTGCCAGCGGAGACGACCACGATGTCGGCTTTGACGAACAGCGTCGGCGCAGAAAACTTCTCGCGACCGCTGTCCAGGTACTGGAAATGCACGATCCAGCCATCGCCGTCGCGTTCCAGATGTCGCACTTCGGCCTGGCAGAAAATCTCCGCGCCGTGATTCCAGGCGTCCGGCAGGTAGTTCATCAGCGTGGTGTTCTTGGCCTTGTTGTTACAGCCCGACACGCAGTCGCCGCAGTGATTGCAAGGCAGTTGCTCAACACCCACGTGGTTGAGGTTGTTCGGCAGTTTGTCGAAGGTCACGTTGATCGGCGGCTTGTAGAAGTGCGCGCCTTGCTTGAGGTAATCCGCCGACTTCTTGTTGGCTTCGAGTTTCGGCAACACGGGCGAAGTGCTTGGGTACGGCGTGGGCTTGAGCATTTCCCGGGCCCGGGCGTAACCGTCCTTGAGCAAGGTGTCGCGATGTTCGCGCACCGCCAATGGCCAGCGCGGGTCGTCGAATACTCCGGGCTCCGGTTCAAGGGCGACGTTGGCGTTGATCAGCGAGGTGCCGCCCAGGCCGCAACCGACCACCACGTTTTGCTGGGCGTTGACGTGCAGGTCGAACAACCCCGTGCGCGAGCCGATGTGGCCGTCCGGGTCATGCACCTGCAACTCTTCGGTGGCCGCCAACATCGTGTTGGGGTACTCGCCGGGCTGCATCTCCCGCCCGCGCTCCAGCAAGCACACCCGCTTTCCGGCGCGAGACAGGCGCGATGCCGCAATCCCGCCGCCGTAACCCGAGCCTATGACGATGACGTCGTAATGTTCCTTGATGTCGCTGATGGGCGTTGCGATCCGTGTCATGGGACTTTTCCTCTATCAGGCAGATAGGGCAACTCTGCGGTTGCCTGCAATCGATGGGCGAACGAACACCTGGCCACTGAGTGAACTCAGCGGCAGCAAGCGGGTGTCATTGGAAAAGTTCAGGCGCTATAGACGAGCGCGCTGATTGGCGGCGTGCCGGTGAATGCGTTTGCGCAACAAAGCAGCGGGTGTAGGCACGCAGGTTGCGCAGCGAAAGGGGGGCGAACGATGTGGCTGGCTATCCATCACGCGTTCTCCCTGAACCAGATGTGGATAAGTGACGGCTGTCCTTGTGCCCTGTGAGTGAAGACAGCTGATAGTTCTAAGTCAAGGCGTGGACTTAGAACTGTATGAAATCTGATCTATTCCATTCAGGCCTATGCTGCACGTGGCTTGCAGGGTTTAGCGAACAAGTTATCCACACCTCCACCCACAGTTATTGGGGACAAGTGTGGATTTTGTGGAAATTTTCTCCACAGAAAGCGAAGAAAATCCGTGACTTATCCAGAAGCAGGGTTTTGAGATGCGATTGGGTGTTTTTTGATCAGGTCCTTGCAGATCACGGTTTACGTGGCCTGTAGAGGATGGCGAACACCTTATCCACAGAAGCGCCAACAGACTTTGGGGGCAACTTCGGTGGATCTGTGGAAAACTGCTGAATGCCGCGATAAATCTGGCGTAACGTATGATCTGACGGGTTAAAGCGGTGTTTTGATCATTTTTTGATCATTAGCCTGATAGCCGCGTTTTGTATGGCCTGCAGAGGACAGCGAACAACTTATCCACAGAAGCGCCAACAGAGATTGGGGGCAACTATTGGCTCAGCTGAGAAGTTATCCTCTGGAAAAAGCTCGGAAAATCTGTACGTTAGCCTGGTTGTTTTTTGTACGAAGGCTTGCAGGGCTTGATTTGTCTGGGGTGCAGCGAGGAACGAACACGTTATCCACAGAAGCACCAACAGGGATTGTGGGTAAACGCGTCAGCGCTTGGGATAACTAGATCTTGTTGAAGCAAGACCGACCTGAATCGACATCCAGACTCAACTCAAAATCATCGAATGCACGCCACCCAAGCAAAATTGAAGGCACGTACTGCCCAGACAACAAAGAAGGGGGAATCGTGTAGCCCGGGTAGTATTTATATCTGATTGCCATGGTATTGCCGGGCAAACCCAATATACCTTTAAACGTTTGATAGCGCTGCTTATCGGCGGCGTGAGTGGATGAGTTACCGGGGACCAGAGCCCTTGCAACATTGATCTGACCTCCGGGCCAGGCCGACGTCAGGTAATCAACGTTTCCCGTATCAATAATCGCCATCGTCGCCCTACGGTCAAGCCGTGCAGGGACAGTCAATCTTTGATTGATATCCATACGCGCGTAAACAATCGGCGAGTCACATCGCACGGCAGGTTCGGCATTCAGCTCGAGCGTTTTTTTAGATATTTTCAGAGGTCCCAACTTACTGATCAGATCAAGCCCTAATAGATTCTCTCGATTACTGACAAGGACCAGAACGTTATTGAACTCGCTGTTGCCTATTTTTATAGATCGAATCATCCAGAGTTTTACGGGCAGATCTTTCTCACCATAAAAAGTGTTGTAGCGATAGTGAGAATCGACCAGCAACCTGCCCCCCATCCGCCTCGCGGTTTTGTAGTTGATCCGGGTTTGAGGTGCGCCAGTGTCCAGAATAAAACGTGACGTAAAACCGGTCGCTGCGCTGACATCGACGTAGGGTAACCCCTGCTCGGAAAGGTAATAGTCACTGCCATAAGGATGAATCGTGAGCACTTCGCGTCGATTCGTCCTGTTCACCGAAAAATCAGCGGTCGACCGCAGGATCGACAGGGACTCGCTGCCGAACATGGAAAATAATGTCTTGAGTTCTGGACTGTTCTCGATTGCCTGAGCATGACGACGCTTGATCGCCAAATAGTAGTCGGGAAGCTGGTTGGCGGCTTTGGCTTCGAACATCCGGGTAAAAACGGACACTGAACAGTTCAGGCTTTTTTTAGCGTCCAACACCTTGTCACATTGCTGCCTCATTTGTGCCAGAGATGCGTTCTGCCCCTGCTCAGACGCTATCCACTTATAAAAATCCTGATCTTGTTGTTCTGGGTTATTTAACCTGGCATTGGCAATCAAATGCGGCAATATAAAAACAACAAATACAAGAAGCGCCAGAGATGACTTTAAACTCACTTCCAAGATAGGACATGTCTCACGCTGCCTTAAAACTTTCATGTTCAGCCCATTCATAAAAACGAGTTTTATGATTTAGCGCTGAACGCTGAAAGCTCCGTGAAACAGTGCTGCACCCTTGGACAGCGCATAGAAAAACTGTAGCTCACTGATGGGTATGGTGTGGAGCGAGGTTATCTACCGGATGTGGATAACCTCATTTGGAATAGCCTGCCGGGCAGGATCAGCCCCTAAGGCCGATACATCAGATAAGCCTCACCCGTGACCCGAATCATCGGATGGGGCGTGATCTGGCAGGTATCGACGATACGAAAGCCATGTCGTTCATAAAACCGGCGAGCGCCGGTGTTCACGGCGTAGTCGATCAGGCTCAAACCGTTGAGCCCTAGCTGGTTGGCGCGGTCGTAGGCATAGGCAAGGAATTGCTTGCCCAGGCCCTGGTTCCGCCAACCCTCATGCAGCGCCAGGCTGGAAATATAGAGGGTGTCGGGGATTTCCATTTTCGAGTACGGCGCCAACACCGGGTCGGTCGTCGGCTCTGCCAGCGGATCATGACGCATCACGTAGCTGTGCATCATGCCGATGACTTGGCCGTCCGACTCTGCGATGAGGCAGTTCTGGTAAGAAAAATCCACGTCGTCACGGGCGTAACGAATAGCGCCCACGTCCAATAGATCCTGACCGGGTTCCGCCAGTCGGCTCCAAATGTAATCCGCACCGCCCTCTGACGAAATCTGGAACAGACGAGCAATCTCCCGCGCATCCGAGCGCAGGGCCGAACGAAATTCAACTGCCATTTACCAGGCTCCACAGACATTGAGCGTCCGTTTTACACGGACAATTCAGGCGCGCCAACGCGCCGGGAGGACGGTTATTTAACGGGTTGTTGCCGCCTGAAATTTAACGCTAACGAACCACGCCTTCTTCAATCAGCAACTTGAGAATCGCCTCGGCCCCAGCCTCGGCACTCACCCCTTTCAGCACCTGCCCGCCCCCACCACTGGCCTTGGCCGTCGCGGCTTTCATCCGGTCGGCGCCGCTCTTGGCCTTGATCACCTTCAGGCGTTTTGGCCGTGGCTTGGCTGGTTGCAGTGTCGCGATCGCCAACAGTTCATCGTCGATGACTTCGACTTCATCCGCCTGGAGTACACCACGCCGTGCCGGACCGTAAGCGCTCTGCCGAGGTTTCGGCGCAGCGTTATCCACAGTCGCCAGAAACGGTAAACGCACTTTCAAGCGACGACGCTGACCGCGGGGCAAGGCTTGCAGCACCAACGCGGAACTGCCGTCGATGGATTCGACCTGGGCCAACCCCACCACCAGCGGCCAGCCGAGGCTTTCCGCCAGCAGGAACGGCAACATGCCCGAGCCTTCACCGGTTTCCGCCTGGCTGCCGGTCAACACGACCTGCGCCCCGGCGTCACGCAAATAGGCGGTCAATGCCGGCAGCGCGTCGGCGCCGTCCGGTTGTTCCAAGACGTGCAACTGTTCCAGGCCCATGCCGAGATAAGCGCGCAACGCAGGTTCCGCGACGTCGCCGGCATGCAGTACTTGCAGGTTATCCCCAGCCAGTTGCAGACCCAGTTCCACCGCCCGCGCATCTTGCTCCGCGCGACGTGGTCGGCCGGAAGTCGGGTGGGCGCCGATGGACACCAGGCTGATGATTTTCGTGCTCATAACCCTTTCCTTCCCTTAAGCCGCATCGCGCTTGGCGTCGTTGCGGTAAGCCGCAACCGCATCGATCAAGGCTTGAAGAATCTCGGCGCTCTCGCCGATCACCGACAGGTCGGCCCGTTTGATCATGTCGCAGCCAGGATCGAGGTTGATCGCCACCACCTTGTCGCAGGCACCAATGCCTTGCAGGTGCTGGATCGCCCCGGAAATTCCCACCGCCACATAAACGCGCGCGGTGACCCAGGTGCCGGACGCGCCGACCTGACGGTCCCGCGCCATGAAGCCATCGTCCACTGCCACTCGAGATGCACCTTCGGTCGCACCGAGGGCTTCGGCGGTCCTGTGGAAAAGTTCCCAATCCTTGACCCCGTTGCCGCCGGAGAAGATGAACTCGGCTTCGGCCATCGGAATGGCTGCCGGGTCTACCGCCACCGCGCCCAGATCTTCGATCCGCGACAGGCTGCGGGCAACGGCTGTGGATAACTCCACCGGCAATGCTTCGTGACGGGTTTCGCTGACCGGCTCAGCGCACTCGGCGGCGGCCAGAATCAGCCGTGCAACCGGGCGCGCGAGGTCCTGCAAACCAGCGCCGGCGCGGCCGATGCACTCCTGATCCTTGACTTGCCAGACCCGCGTGGCCGGGCGTTCGCCCAGGGCCGCGGCGAAGCGTCGACCGAGTTCGCCACCACCGCTGCGACTGTCCGGCAACAGCCAGTGACGCGGGCTGAACTGGTTATCCACAGCCCGCAGGCCCTGGACCCGTTGTTCCGGTGCATAACCGCTGAATTCCTCGCCCTCGAGCACCAGCAAGCGGTCGACGCCAGCGGTCGCAAAGGCACTTTCTTTATGTTCACCAAACACCACGGCCAACACCGCGCCGTCCTTGCCGGCCAGTTGATGCGCCAGACCGAGCAAGTCGCGGTCGTGGCTGCTCAAGCGGCCGCCGACCATGTCCGGCACCACGCTGATGTAAAACGCAGGTGCAGGCACTTGATGCAGCGGCAGTTGCACTTCAACGGCAGCCGAGCGCTTGCTTGCCCCGCCTTGTTGAGCGCCGCTGCGGTCAATCCGCTTGATGCCGTTGGGACCGATAAAACCGATGCCATGGGGATTCTTGCGGATGATCCCGTTAGGCCCCATCCAGCTGTGTTGCGCCGGCTGCATGGCCGCGTGCAACGGGTGCAGGCGGTTGCGGGCGATCCATTCGGCGCGTGGATCGCGGCGGATAATGTCGCTCATCAGTGGGCCTCCGCAGGTTCACGTTGGGCGGGCACGGTCGGCTTGCTTGGGGCTGCGTCTTCGAGCAGTGCATCGGCCACCAGTTCGGCGATGTCCTTGATCAACGGACGCGGCTCGACCACGCCTTCGAGCATCGCGGTGCACTGTGGACAACCCACCGCCACCAGCTCGGCGCCGGTTTCGCGGATGTCTTCCATGCGCATGTCGGGGATTCGTTGCTTGCCCGGAATGTCGGTGATCGGTGCTCCGCCACCACCGCCGCAGCAACGTGAGCGGAAACCGGAGCGTTGCATTTCCTTGATCTCGATGCCCAGGGCGCGAAGCACTTCTCGCGGCGCCTCGTACTCGCCGTTGTAGCGGCCGAGGTAGCACGGGTCGTGATAGGTCACGCTGGTGCCTTTGTGCTGGCCGAGGTTCAGGGCGCCAGCACCGATGATTTCCGCCATGTAGGTGCTGTGGTGCTGCACGAGGTAGTTGCCGTCGAAGGCGCCGTACTCGTTTTTCAACACGTGGAAACTGTGTGGATCGCAGGTAACGATGCGGTTGAAGCTGTACTTGGCCAGGGTCTGGATATTGCGTTTGGCCAACAGTTGGAAGGTTGCTTCATCTCCCAGACGTCGGGCCACGTCACCGCTGTCACGCTCTTCGAGACCCAGCACTGCGAAGTCGACCTTGGCTGCTTTCAGCACTTTGACGAACGCACGCAGGGTGCGCTGGTTGCGCATGTCGAACGCACCGTCGCCGACCCAGAACAGCACGTCGACCGATTTCTTCTCGCTGAGCAGATTCAGGTTCAAGTCCGCCGCCCAGTTCATCCGCCCGCCCGGTGCGAAGCCTCCAGGGTTATCGGTGGCGATCAGGTTTTCCAGGACTTCGGCGCCCTTGTTCGGGGTCGCGCCTTTTTCCAGGGTCAGATGGCGACGCATGTCGACGATGGCATCGACGTGCTCGATCATCATCGGGCATTCCTCGACGCAGGCGCGGCAAGTGGTGCACGACCACAGGGTTTCGGCGTCTACCAGACCGTTGACGATCGGTTGGTGCGGATTACCGGCGTGCTCGCCGATTGGCTTGCCAGGATACGGGCTGCCGGCAAACTTGGCGTCGGTCCCACCAGCGAGGCCAACGACCATGTCCTGAATCAGTTTTTTCGGGTTCAGCGGCTGACCGGCGGCGAAAGCCGGGCATGCGGCTTCGCACTTGCCGCACTGCACGCAAGCGTCGAAGCCGAGCAGTTGGTTCCAGGTGAAATCCTTGGGTTTTTCCACGCCCAGCGGCGCGTTTGGATCGTTGAGGTCCAGCGGTTTCAAACCGGTGGAGCGACCGCCACCAAAACGTTCGGCACGACGGTGCCAGGCCAGGTGCAGGGCACCGGCGAAGGCGTGCTTCATCGGCCCGCCCCAGGTCATCCCGAAGAACATTTCGCTGACGCCCCACAGCACGCCAAGCCCCAACAGTGCGGCCAACAGCCAGCCACCGAAGTCCGCCGGCAGAATCCCGGCCACGGGCAAGGTCACCAGGAAGAAGCTGACAGAGAACGCCATCAGGCTTTTCGGCAGGCGCATCCACGGGCCTTTCGACAGCCGTGCCGGCGGGTTGCGCCGACGCAGGTAGACGAAGATCGCGCCGCAGAACATCAGCACCGAAGCGAACAGCAAGGCGTAGCCGAGGATGCGGTTATGCAGGCCGAAACCGTGCACCAGAATCGCCAGCACTGCCGCCAGCACAAAGCCGCCGGCCGTGGCGACGTGGGTGTTGGCGATGTATTTGTCCCGGGCTACCACGTGGTGCAAGTCGACCATGTAGCGCTTGGGCATGGCGAACAGGCCGCCGATCAGGTCGACCTTGGACGCACGGCCCCGGCGCCACATTGCCACCCGCCGCAACGCGCCCAGGACAGCCAGGCCCAGGGCAGCGAACAACAGGATTGGAAGAAGGGTGTTCAACATGGTGGAGCTCCCAAAGACCGCAGGGTCTTGCAGGCCAAACTACCTGGATGCCTTGCTCGATTCCTGTGGGAGCGGGCTTGCCCGCGAAGAGGGAGTGTCAGTCGACATTGATGTTGCCTGACACGCCGCTTTCGCGAGCAAGCCCGCTCCCACAGGGTTATCCACAAGCTCTTAGAAATCCTTGCACAACCGCAGGGCGTCGTAGATCGCCGCGTGGGTGTTGCGTTGCGCTACGCAGTCGCCGATGCGGAACAGCAAGTAGCCGTCGCCCGCCTGGCTCAGCGAAGGTTGCGGCTGAATTGCGAACAAGGCTTCGATGTCCATCTGGCCTTTGTTGCGCGAGCCTTCCTTCAAGGCGTAGTAGATTTCTTCGTCCGGACGTACGCCGTTTTCGACAACGACCTGGTCCACCACCCGCTCCTCTTTGGCGCCGGTGTATTCGTTTTCCAGCACCGCCACCAGCTTGTCGCCTTCGCGGTAGACCTTCTCCAGCATCATGTCCCCGGTCATGATGACTTCTTTGGGGTACATGCTGCGGTAGTAAGTCGGGAACGATGTGCCGCCAATCGCCACGCCCGGCTTGATGTCGTCGGTGACGATCTCGACCTGGCTGCCTTTGTCGGCCAGGAAGTCTGCCGCCGACATCCCGGTGAATTCGCAAATGGTGTCGTAGACCAGCACGTTCTTGCCCGGTGCCACCTTGCCGTCGAGGATGTCCCAGCTGCTGACCACCAGGCCTTCAGCCGCGCCCCAGTGCTCGTTCTGTTCCAGGAACGGATGACCGCCGACGGCGAGCACCACCACGTCCGGGCGCAGGTCAAGAATGGTCGCCGCATCCGCCGCCACGCCCAGGCGCAGGTCGACTTTCAAACGCGCCAGTTCCAGTTGGAACCAGCGGGTGATGCCGGCGATCTGGTCCCGCTGCGGGGCTTTCGAAGCGGTAGTGATCTGCCCGCCGATGAATTCTTTTTTCTCGAACAGGGTGACGTCGTGGCCACGTTCGGCCGACACGCGAGCGGCTTCCATCCCGGCAGGACCGGCACCGACCACCACGACTTTGCGTTTCACACCGGTCGACTTCTCGATGATGTGCGGCACGCCCATGTATTCACGGGAGGTAGCGGCGTTCTGGATGCACAGGACGTCCAGACCTTGATACTGACGGTCGATGCAATAGTTGGCGCCGACGCACTGTTTGATCTGGTCGACCTGGCCCATCTTGATCTTGGCGATCAGGTGCGGGTCGGCGATGTGGGCGCGGGTCATGCCGACCATGTCCACGTAGCCGCCTTCCAGAATACGGGTTGCCTGGTTCGGGTCCTTGATGTTCTGCGCGTGCAGTATCGGGGCCTTGACCACTTCTTTGATACCGGCAGCCAAGTGCAGGAATGGCTCCGGTGGATAACTCATGTTGGGGATAACGTTGGCCAGGGTGTTGTGGGTGTCGCAACCCGAACCCACCACGCCGATGAAGTCGATCATGCCGGTGTCGTCGTAGTACTTGGCGATCTGCTTCATGTCCTCGTGAGACAAGCCGTCCGGGTGGAACTCGTCACCGCACAGGCGGATGCCGACGCAGAAATCCGGGCCCACTTCGGCCCGCACAGCCTTGATCACTTCCAAGCCGAAACGCATGCGATTTTCGAAGCTGCCGCCCCATTCGTCGGTACGCTTGTTGACCCGCGGGCTCCAGAACTGGTCAATCATGTGCTGGTGCACGGCGGACAGTTCGACGCCATCCAGGCCACCGGCCTTGGCCCGCGCGGCTGCGCTGGCGTAGTTGCCGATCACCCGCCAGATTTCTTCCGGCTCGATGGTTTTGCAGGTCGCGCGGTGCACCGGCTCACGGATGCCCGATGGCGACAGCAGGGTTGGCCAATGTTCGCCGTCCCAGCGGGAACGACGGCCCATGTGGGTAATCTGGATCATGATCTTGGCGCCATGCTTGTGCATGGCGTCGGCCAGGTTCTGGAAGTGCGGAATGATCCGATCGTCGGCCAGGTTGACCGACTTCCACCAGCCTTGCGGGCTGTCGATGGCCACGCTGGAGGAACCGCCGCAAATCGCCAGGCCGATCCCGCCCTTGGCTTTCTCTTCGTAATACTTGACGTACCGGTCGGTGGTCATGCCGCCGTCGGTCGCGTAGACCTCGGCGTGCGCGGTGCTGAGCACGCGGTTGCGGATGGTCAGTTTGCCGATCTGGATCGGCTGGAACATTGCTTCGAAAGCCATGGCGGGTTCCTCGACTTACAACGGCTTGACGGTGAACAAACCGTCGTCGTGGCCTTCTTCGGAGCCACCGTAAACCTGTTCGGCAACGGTGCGGATCTTGCTGCCGCGGGCCTGCAGAATCTGGTCCATGGCACCGGCAAACCAGCCCGTGAACATGTAGTCGACCTTACGCCCGACCTTGCCGTACACGTAAACGAACGCCGAGTGTTCGAGCTTGACGCTGGCGGTGCCTTTGTCGAGGTCGATGTCCTGAATCTTGAACAGGCCCCAGCCGCGCTGCGACAGGCGCTTCATGTAGTGTTCGAACACCGCGACGCCTTCCAGGCCGTGGCATTCAGCTTCTTTTTCACACCAGTGCCAGGCGGATTTGTAGCCGGCCTTGTAGAGGATCTCGGCGTAGGCGTCGGCGCCCAGCACTTCCTCGATGCCCATGTGGTTGTTGACGAAGAAGTGACGCGGTACGTACAGCATCGGCAGGGCGTCGGAGGTCCAGACACCGGTTTCGCTGTCGACTTCAATTGGCAATTGCGGGGCGATCTTGGCCATGGAAACTTAACTCCAGAAAATTTTTGGTGTAGCCCCAGGCAGCGGACGGCCGGGGGAAAGGATTCTTAGGTGCGGCGGCTTATTCGCCCCAGACGTCTTTCAAGACGTTGACCCAGTTCTCGCCCATGATCTTGCGCACCACACGCTCGGAATGGCCGCGCTTGAGCAGGGTTTCGGTCAGGTTCGGGAACTCGCCGACGGTGCGGATGCCCAGCGGGTTGATGATCTTGCCGAAGCTGGTCAGACGGCGGGCGTAGCCCTTGTCGTGGGTCAGGTATTCGAAGAAATCCTGGCCATGGCCCTGGGTGAAGTCGGTGCCGATGCCGATGGCGTCTTCGCCGACGATGTTCATGGTGTATTCGATGGCTTCGGCGTAGTCGTCGATGGTCGAATCGATGCCCTTGGCCAGGAACGGCGCGAACATGGTCACGCCGACGAAACCACCGTGGTCGGCAATGAACTTCAGCTCTTCATCGGATTTGTTGCGTGGGTGAATTTTCAGACCCGACGGCAGGCAATGGGAGTAGCACACCGGCTTCTTGGATTCGAGGATGACTTCTTCGGAAGTCTTGGAGCCGACGTGGGACAGGTCGCACATGACGCCGACGCGGTTCATCTCGGCGACGATTTCGCGACCGAAGCCCGACAGGCCGCCGTCACGCTCGTAGCAACCGGTACCCACCAGATTCTGGGTGTTGTAGCACATCTGCACGATACCGACGCCCAGTTGCTTGAAGACCTCGACATAGCCGATCTGGTCTTCGAATGCGTGAGCATTCTGGAAACCGAAGAGGATGCCGGTCTTGCCCTGCTCCTTGGCTTTGCGGATATCGGCGGTGGTGCGCACCGGAATCACCAGGTCGCTGTTCTCGCGGATCAGTTTCTGACTGGCGGCGATGTTGTTGACGGTGGCCTGGAAGCCCTCCCACACCGACACGGTGCAGTTGGCTGCGGTCAGACCGCCCTTGCGCATGTCTTCAAACAGCTCGCGGTTCCACTTGGCAATAATCAGCCCGTCGATAACGATGCTGTCTGCGTGCAATTCGGCTGGGCTCATCAGGCTGTCCCCTATTAGCGATTCATGCGCCGAATCGTGTGCCGGCGCTTTGGGGCCAGCATATGCCTGAGGACCGGGGCAGCCGGGTGCAAAAACGACAGGGGGTTTGCCGAAAGCGTCAATCCGCGACAAAGGGTCGTCGCCGGGCGTGATCAGCTATCTGTTCAAGGGCCTGCGCATGGGCCAGAATTCGGCGCATCACTGGATGTTTCACTGGATGCTTTACGGGAATAAGGGGTGGTGACGCGATGAAATTGATTTTCCTGGTTTTGGCACTGATAGCGACCGGCGTACAGGCGGCTGAAGAGTCCGACATCAACCCCTGCGACGCGGTCGAAAACGAGGTCCAGACCCTGGAATGCTCGGCCTACGGCAGAACCACCGCCGAAGATCTGCTGAGCGAAAACTACAAAAGCCTGACCGAGCGCATGCAAACGCTCTACGGCAAGACCCCGGCACAGCTGACCGACATCACCGCCAAGCTCAAGGCATCGCAACAACAATGGCTGAAGACCCGGGATGCGGATTGCACGGTTGAAGCGTTTCCGGCGACCAGCGGTAGCAAGGCATTCACCATTGCGCAGAATGATTGCGTGGCGCGGATGAGTGATGAGCGGTCGGAGTTTTTGGAGTCGATTGGGCAGGAGTAAGCATTGATCCCCCGTTGGAAGCTGGTACGGCTGCCAGCTTTCAGCCCTCTAAAAACCCTCTTTCCTACACGCTAGGCTTATCAGGACTACATCCCATTTGAGCCCCCCCCAGTAGACCCTATTGGTCAGGCAACATGCCGACATGCTTCGTTTATTGGCCGCCAGAAAAATATAAGTAAAGATTCGCAAATCTTATAAAAGACTTATATTCTTCCATGAACAGTATCCACTGGACTCGAAAGGCCGTTAAGCAGCTTCTGAAATTGCATTCCGCTCACCAGATTCAGGTTCGTGATGCCGTCACGATGCTGGCTGGCATGCCTGATGCAAACAATGTCAAAGCACTGGTTGGTCATGACTACGCCTATCGACTGCGGGTGGGTAACTATCGGGTCATGTTCGACTGGGACGGCGCAATCAAAGTGATCAGTATTCAAGAGGTTAAAAAACGCGATGAACGCACCTACTGACGTTCAAATCATCAATGACGCAGATGGAAACCCTGCATTCGTGGTCATTCCCTATGCGCAATACGTCGCGCAGAAGATAGAACTCCATCTGATTCCTCACGAGGTGGTCAGTCGCATCGTCGACGGCGCGACGCCTGTTCGCGCCTGGCGTGAACACTTGAACCTTACCCAGGATGAAGTGGCCAAACGCATGGGTATCTCCCAACCGGCCTTCGCCCAACAAGAGACCGTTGCCAAGCCTCGCAAAGCCACCCGCGAAAAAATTGCCGCAGCTTTTGGCATCAACGCGAATCAGCTTGAGCTGTAAGCTGCACGCCACCATCAGGGAAAGGGATTCAAATGAAAATCTGCGGCATCGAAATCAAAGGCAGCGAAGCGATCATCGCCGTGGCCTCCCTCGACGATCAGGTGCTGAGCCACGTCGCCCTGGCCACCAAGAAAATCGCCCTCGACGATGACGACGAAGCGGCGAACGTCAAAGTGTTTGCCGCTCAGGTGGCATCGTTTGTGCGCGAGAATTCCGTCGACCGGATCGCGATCAAAAAGCGCAGCAAGAAAGGCGAATTTGCTGGTGGGCCGACCACGTTCAAGATCGAGGGCGTTTTCCAGTTGCTGGAAAATTGCGAGGTCACGCTACTGTCGCCACAAACCATCAATGCTCAGAACAAGAAGTTCGATTTTGAGCTGCCGGGTACGTTGAACAAGTATCAGCATGAAGCTTACAAGGCAGCGTGTTCTGCCTTGATGAAGAAGTAGAAGAGCAAGCATATCTAGTGTGGGAGCGGGCTTGCTCGCGAATGCGGTGTGTCAGTCAACTTCAATGTTAAATGACCCACCGCATTCGCGAGCAAGCCCGCTCCCACATTTTGTCCTGCCTTCAGCTTTGGAAAGCGATCAGACCAACTCCCGCCCATCCCCCAATCGACGCCGATCCTCTCGCGGACACCGCTCAAACCGCGCCCGATAACTGCGGGTGAAATACGACGGCGATTCAAACCCGCACGCAATGCTCACTTCCAGCACACTCATGTCTGTCTGCCGCAATAACTGCCGTGCTTTCTCCAGCCGCAAACGCAGGTAAAAGTTGCTCGGCGTGTCGTTCAAATGCAGGCGAAACAGGCGTTCGAGCTGACGCCGGGTCACTTTGATCGATTCGGCCAACTCAAGTGTGCTGAGCGGCGGTTCGCTGTGTTGCTCCATCTCACCGATAACATGAACGAGCTTCTTGTTGCTGATGCCATAACGCGTGGCGACTTCCATGCGCTGGTGGTCTTTGCGTGGGCGGATGCGGCCGAGTACGAACTGCTCGCTGACCTGGATCGCCAGGTCCGGCCCGTGAGCCTGGCCGATAAGGTCGAGCATCAGGTCGATGGACGCGGTGCCGCCGGCGGAGGTGATGCGGCGGCGGTCGATCTCGAACAGCTCCTGAGTGACGCTGAGCTGCGGGTAGGACTCCTTGAAGGCGTCGATGGCTTCCCAGTGCAGGGTCAGCCGATGGCCGTCGAGCAGACCGGCTTCAGCGAGGACAAAGCTGCCGGTGTCGATGGCGCCGAGGGTCACGCCTTCGTTGTCCAGCCGGCGCAACCAGTGTTCCAACGCCGGGGTGGAGAATTTCAGGGGCTCGAAACCGGCGATCACCAACAAGGTTGCACCTTTCTTCAGCGGTTCCAGCGCCGCATCGGCGTTGACCGACATACCGTTACTGGCCAATACCGCACCACCGTCGGCGCTCAGCACATGCCAGCGATACAGCTCGCCGCGAAAGCGATTGGCGACCCGCAACGGCTCGATGGCCGAAATAAAACCGATGGCCGAGAAACCCGGCATCAACAAAAAGTAGAAATCCTGGGACATGGAGCGCACTCGACTGGCAGGTAACGTGAGGGCGGGAAGCGTGTGGACGTTGATACGCCACTTGCGGATGGCATTCAAGAGCACAGGTCGCAGCAGTGCAAGAGCTGGTCGCCGTAGTGCGCTTTCACGGGGCCTTAGCTGCGTAACTTGGCATCACCGGCACACGAAGATGCCGGAACCCACAATAACGTCTGCCGAGGAACCCGACATGAAACGACTGATCAGCAGCTGTGTTCTCGCACTCAGTGGTACCGCTTTCTTGAGCGCCAGCGTCATGGCGTCCGAACCCGCCTCATGCCAGAACGTGCGCATGGGCGTAGTGAACTGGACCGACGTGATCGCCACCAGCGCGATGGCCCAAGTCCTGCTCGACGGCCTCGGCTACAACACCAAACAAACCAGCGCCTCCCAGCAGATTATCTTCGCCGGGATTCGCGACCAGCGCCTGGACCTGTTCCTGGGCTACTGGAACCCGCTGATGACCCAGACGATTACCCCGTTCGTCGAGGCCAAGCAAGTCAAAGTGCTGGAAGCGCCGAGCCTCAAAGATGCCCGCGCCACCCTCGCCGTACCGACTTACCTCGCCGACAAGGGTCTGAAAACCTTCGCCGACATTGCCAAATTCCAGAAAGAACTGGGCGGCAAGATCTACGGCATCGAACCAGGTTCGGGCGCCAACACCCAGATCAAGGCGATGATCGCCAAGAATCAGTTCGGCCTCGGCAAGTTCCAACTGGTCGAATCCAGCGAGGCCGGCATGCTCGCGGCGGTGGATCGCGCCGTGCGGCGCAAGGAAGCCGTGGTGTTCTTCGGCTGGGCACCGCACCCGATGAACGTCAACGTGCAGATGACCTATCTCACCGGCAGTGAAGACGCCCTCGGCCCGAACGAAGGCATGGCCACGGTCTGGACCGTCACTGCGCCGAACTACGCCCAACAGTGCCCGAACATCGGCCGCCTGCTGAGTAACCTGACCTACACCGCCGAAGACGAGAGCCGGATGATGCAGCCATTGCTGGATCACAAGGACGCCTTCGAATCCGCCAAGCAATGGCTCAAGGATCACCCACAAGACAAACAACGCTGGCTCGAAGGCGTAACCACCTTCGATGGCAAACCGGCGGCTGAAAACCTGAAACTGACGACCAAATAAACCCGATTGAACCACCGACTCGCAGCCCAACCGGGCTGCGAACGGAATCATCACGCCTGCAAGGAACCCGCCTCATGAACCACGACGTCATCATCACCTGCGCACTTACCGGTGCTGGCGACACGACCAGCAAGAGCCCACACGTGCCGGTCACCCCGAAACAAATCGCCGCAGCCGCCGTGGAAGCCGCCAAGGCTGGCGCCACCGTGGTCCATTGCCACGTGCGCAACCCCGAAACCGGCAAGTTCAGCCGCGACGTGGCGCTGTACCGCGAAGTGATGGAGCGTATCCGCGAGGCGGACGTCGACATCATCGTCAACCTCACTGCCGGCATGGGCGGCGACCTGGAAATCGGCGCTGGCGAGAACCCGATGGAGTTCGGCCCGAACACCGACCTGGTCGGCCCGCTGACCCGCCTGGCCCACGTTGAAGAACTGCTGCCGGAAATTTGCACCCTCGATTGCGGCACCCTGAATTTCGGCGACGGCGACACCATTTACGTGTCCACCCCAGCCCAACTGCGCGCTGGCGCCAAACGCATTCAAGAGCTAGGCGTGAAGGCCGAGCTGGAAATCTTCGACACCGGTCACCTGTGGTTCGCCAAACAGATGATCAAGGAAGGCCTGCTCGACGATCCACTGTTCCAGCTCTGCCTGGGCATCCCGTGGGGCGCTCCGGCCGACACCACCACCATGAAAGCCATGGTCGACAACTTGCCGGCTAACGCCGTGTGGGCCGGCTTCGGCATCGGCCGCATGCAAATGCCGATGGCGGCGCAAGCGGTGTTGCTGGGCGGCAACGTGCGGGTCGGGCTGGAAGACAACATCTGGCTGGACAAAGGTGTGCTGGCGACCAACGGCCAACTGGTCGAACGCGCTTCTGAAATCCTCAGCCGCCTCGGCGCCCGCGTCCTGACCCCGGCTGAAGGCCGGGCAAAAATGGGCCTGACCAAGCGCGGGTAACCCAAGCCACACACTTCACCTGTGGGAGCGGGCTTGCTCGCGAAAAGGCCGGTACATCCGCCACATCTTCTGTGACTGACATACCGCTTTCGCGAGCAAGCTCGCTCTCACAATGGATCACCGAACTCTTTAGGAAATCGCCATGAGCTTTATCACCGAAATCAAAACCTTCGCAGCGTTAGGCAGCGGTGTCATCGGCAGCGGTTGGGTGTCCCGCGCCCTCGCCCATGGCCTTGACGTAGTGGCCTGGGACCCTGCGCCCGGTGCCGAAGCGGCCCTGCGCAAACGTGTCGCCAATGCCTGGGGCGCACTGGAAAAACAAGGCCTGGCGCCGGGCGCCTCGCAAGATCGACTGCGCTTTGTCGCGACGATTGAAGAGTGTGTACGCGACGCGGATTTCATTCAGGAAAGCGCCCCCGAGCGTCTGGATCTGAAACTGGAACTGCACAGTAAAATCAGCGCAGCGGCCAAGCCCAATGCACTGATCGGTTCCAGTACTTCGGGCCTGCTGCCGAGCGAGTTCTACGAGAGTTCGACCCACCCGGAACGCTGCGTGGTCGGGCACCCGTTCAACCCGGTTTACCTGTTGCCATTGGTGGAAGTGGTCGGCGGCAAAAACACCGCTCCCGAAGCCGTTCAAGCGGCGATGAAAGTCTATGAATCCTTGGGCATGCGTCCGCTGCATGTGCGCAAGGAAGTGCCCGGTTTTATTGCCGACCGCTTGCTCGAAGCGCTGTGGCGTGAAGCGCTGCACCTGGTCAACGACGGCGTGGCGACCACTGGCGAAATCGATGATGCGATCCGCTTTGGCGCGGGCCTGCGCTGGTCGTTCATGGGGACTTTCCTGACGTATACCCTGGCGGGTGGCGATGCCGGTATGCGGCACTTCATGGCTCAGTTCGGGCCGGCGTTGCAGTTGCCCTGGACCTACCTGCCAGCACCAGAGCTGACCGACAAATTGATCGATGACGTGGTAGACGGCACCAGTGATCAGCTGGGCAAGCACAGCATTTCGGCGCTGGAGCGCTATCGTGATGATTGCCTGCTGGCGGTGCTGGAAGCGGTGAAGACCACCAAGGAAAAACACGGGATGGCCTTCAGCGAGTAATTCCCGGCTTATGGGCCAGCTGGTCTGGCCCCTTCGCGAGCAAGCCCGCTCCCACAAGGACAGCGCAAGACCTGTGGGAGCGGGCTTGCTCGCAAAGACGGCAGTCCAGTCACCCCTCATGTTGGAACCTATACCATGCCAGCCTTGACCACCTACCAAACCAAAATCATCCCCGACTGGGTCGACTACAACGGCCACCTGCGCGACGCCTTCTACCTGCTGATTTTCAGCTACGCCACCGATGCGCTGATGGATCGTCTTGGCATGGACAGCAACAACCGCGAAGCCAGCGGCAACTCGCTGTTCACCCTCGAACTGCATCTCAATTACCTGCACGAAGTGAAGCTCGACGCCGATGTCGAAGTGCACACGCAGATCATTGCCCACGACCAAAAACGGCTGCACCTCTATCACAGCCTCCACTTGGTGGGCGATGACAAAGAGCTGGCGGGCAACGAGCAAATGCTGCTGCACGTCGACCTCGCCGGGCCGCGTTCCGCGCCGTTCAGCGATGCGACCTTGAGCAAGCTGCAAGCCATCGTCACCGAGCAAGCCGACCTGCCTGCGCCCGCCTACATCGGCCGCGTCATCGCTCTACCCCCGGCCAAATAACCATCACACGACAAGGAGATCGCCATGAACACCGCCGCCGCTTTTGCCGACTTCCGTACTTATCCGTTGATCAGCGCGCTTGCAGGCGTGCAGACCCTGGCGGATCGCGTCCTGGTGAAGTGGGCCGACGACCGCGTCAGCCCCTTCCATCATCAATGGTTGCGGGATAACTGCCCGTGCCCGCTGTGCGTCTACACGGTGACCCGCGAACAAGTGCTGGAAATCGTCGACGTCGCAGACAACCTGACACCCGCAGAGACGAGCGTCGATGCTCTAGGCTGCCTCTGCGTCCAGTGGCAGGACGGACACCTCAGCCGGTTCGATCCAGGCTGGTTGCGGGCCCATGCCTATGACGACGAGTCCCGCGCCGAACGCCGCGCCCGCAAACCGAAAGCCAGGCTTTGGCACAGCGATCTACAGTTGCCGGTGTTCGAATACCAGGCACTGATGGACGACAACGATGCCCTGCTGCAGTGGCTATTGGCGGTGCGCGATACCGGGTTGACCCAGGTCCGTGGCGTGCCCACCGAACCCGGCTCCTTGAAACTGATTGCCCAGCGGGTTTCCTTCATCCGCGAGAGCAATTTCGGGGTGCTGTTCAACGTGCAATCCAAGGCCGATGCCGACAGCAATGCCTACACCGCCTTCAATCTGCCGCTGCACAGCGACTTGCCGACTCGGGAGCTGCAACCGGGACTGCAATTTCTGCATTGCCTGGTGAATGACGCCGTGGGTGGCGAAAGTATTTTCGTCGACGGTTTTGCCATCGCCGAAGCGTTGCGCCAGGAAGATCCAGAGTCGTTTAAAAGTCTCTGTGAAATCCCTGTGGAGTTCCGCAACAAGGACCGCCACAGCGACTACCGCTGCCTGGCGCCGATCATCGCCCTGGATGCCTTTGGGCAGGTGTCGGAAATCCGCATGGCGAACTTTCTGCGCGGTCCGTTTGATGCGTCCGTGGAGCAGATGCCGAAGCTGTATCGCGCGTATCGCCGCTTCATTGCCATGACGCGAGAGGCACGTTTTCGGGTGATGACGCGCCTCAATCCCGGCGAGCTGTGGTGCTTCGATAATCGCCGTACCCTCCACGCCCGCAACGCCTTCGACCCCGCCACTGGCGCCCGGCATTTCCAGGGGTGTTATGTCGATCGGGATGAATTGTTGTCGCGCATCCTCGTGTTGCAACGCTAGACCGAGTCATCGTTCTTCGCGAGCAAGCCCGCTCCCACACTTGTCCGCGTTCTCTCAGGGGAATGCGATCGAATGTGGGAGCGGGCTTGCTCGCGAAAGCGGTTTATCAATCAACACAAATCCCTGATTCACAGGCAAAAAAAACCCCGATCAAGCCGTGACAAGATCGGAGCTGAGGAGGGTACTGTTGAGGAGCCGTTGCGCGAGGGTGACCAAACCTTCGTGAAGCCAGCTGAATCCAGTGTGCCCACTCTCTCGCATGGCAAGTTAGCCGAAAACGACCTGTTCATAGGTATTGCGGCCATTGCGACAAATCGTCCTTGCCGCCACCCCGCCCCGCTACGAGAATCGAGCCACGACACCGTTCCCTGAAGAAGGATTGCGTCATGATGCACGCCGATTTGATTGACCAGGAAGACCTGTTGGGCCAGCTGAAATCGTTGGGTTTTCAAGTGCCGAGCGGCGCCACAGCCGAGCAGGCTTGTGAGTGTGCGGTACGAGGCTTGAACGATGAACGGGCGATAGTGCTGCGGACCATGGTCAAGCAGATGTACACCAGCAGCGCGACCATCCTGCCGGCGGTGCGCCAGGCTATCGACAAGCAATTGCTGCCCGCATTGGCGGAGTACCAGCAAAGCCGTAGCGCCTGATAAACCGCCTTCGCGAGCAAGCCCACTCCCCACACTTGATCTGCGTCGTTCACAAATCAAATGTGGGAGCGTGCATGCTCGCGAATGAATACCCCTCGGTCTAGAGCCTTACGCTGGCGAACGTCGATTCGTTCCGCGCCTGGCTCAGCGCCGACAACGGCCCGGACAATGGCGACAGCACCAGCGCTTGCGGCAGCGGCATCATCGCCACTTGCTGCGTGGTGTTGGAACCTACGCGCTCGTCACGCGGCGGAATGCCGAAGTATTCGCGGTAGCACTTGGAGAAGTGCGGTGTAGACACGAAACCACACACCGACGCCACTTCGATGATCGACATCGGCGTTTGCTTGAGCAGTTGCCGGGCGCGGATCAAGCGCAGCTTCAGGTAGTAACGCGACGGCGAGCAATGCAGGTATTTCTGGAACAGCCGCTCGAGCTGACGGCGCGACACGGCGACGTACACCGCCAGTTCGTCGAGGTCGATCGGCTCTTCGAGGTTGGCTTCCATCAGCGCGACGATTTCCTGCAGTTTCGGCTGATTGGTGCCGAGCATGTGCTTGAGCGGCACACGCTGGTGATCCTGCTCGTTACGGATGCGCTCGTAGACGAACATCTCCGAAATCGCCGCCGACAGTTCACGGCCGTGATCGCGGCTGATCAGGTGCAGCATCATGTCCAGGGGCGCGGTGCCGCCGGAGCTGGTGAAACGGTTGCGGTCGAGGGTGAACAGACGGGTGCTCATGGCCACGCGCGGAAACGCTTCCTGCATCGAGGCCAGGCATTCCCAGTGCACGCTGCAATCGAAACCATCCAGCAGGCCGGCGCACGCCAGGGCCCAACTGCCGGTGCAGACCGCACCGAGACGACGCGACTGACGCGCCTGGCTTTGCAGCCATGACACGTGTTCACGGGTCACCGTACGCTGGATGCCGATGCCGCCGCAGACGATGATGGTGTCCAGGGGAGGCGCTTTGTGCATGGAGGCGTCGGGGGTGATCTGCAGACCGTCACTGGCCCAGACCTGACCGCCGTCGACGGTGAGCGTGGTCCAGCGATACAGCTCGCGACCGGACAATTGGTTGGCCATGCGCAGGGGTTCTACTGCGGAGGCCAGAGAAATAAGCGTGAAATTGTCCAGCAGCAAAAAGCCGATGGATTGAGGCGCACGGTTCTGGGGTTGAGCCCCGGAGTTGAACGTCGTCATCGCGGTATCTCCTCACACAAAGCGGGTGATGGCCTCAGGCGGAGGCTCTTGTTATTGCCATCGTTCTCGCGTGGGAGACGGGCTTTGTAATGACAGAGCAATTGCCATGCCTAAAATTGAATGGGTGTTCAATAACTCCTGAAAACGACGTCGCGATGTGTCTAAATATGACGCGCAGGGAGTATGGAATTTAAGTGCCATCAATGGCTGCAAGCGCTCTACCCCGTTGCGTTTGAGCAAATCGGTAGCACTTGTGGGAACAGGGTTGTGCAGGCCCGGAACGAGTGTCACCACAAGCACGGGTGACAAGTGGTCAGGGTCGGTTTGGATCCCTGTCTTCAAACGGACCACTTACCTGTAAGCGACGCGCCAAAACGTGGCGCGTTTTAAATCAGGTGTTCACTTACCGCGCAGTTTTGACTGGTCTGGCGCCTTCGCGAGCAAGCCCGCTCCCACATTGGATTTGTGAACGACGCAGATTTAATGTGGGAGCGGGCTTGCTCGCGAAGCAGGCGAACCGGTATTTCTGACTCAACACTCCACCGCACTCACCGCCAACCCACCCCGCGATGTCTCTTTATATTTGTCATGCATATCAGCACCGGTATCACGCATGGTGCGGATCACCCGGTCCAGCGAAATAAAGTGCTGACCATCACCGCGCAAGGCCATCTGCGCCGCGTTGATCGCTTTCACCGCAGCAATCGCATTGCGCTCGATGCACGGCACTTGCACCAGCCCGCCCACCGGGTCGCAGGTCAGGCCCAGGTTGTGTTCCAAGCCGATTTCCGCCGCGTTGCACAACTGCTCCGGCGTGGCGCCGAGGATTTCCGCCAACCCGGCCGCCGCCATGGCGCAGGCCGAACCGACTTCACCTTGGCAACCGACTTCCGCGCCAGAAATCGAGGCGTTCTTCTTGCACAGAATCCCTACCGCCGCCGCGCTGAGGAAGTAGTCGACCACGTTGGCGTCGGTCACCACTTCGCTGAACTTCATAAAGTAATGCAATACCGCCGGAATGATCCCCGCCGCCCCGTTGGTCGGCGCCGTGACCATGCGCCCGCCGGCCGCATTCTCTTCATTGACCGCCAGGGCGAACAGGTTGACCCACTCCATGGCGCTCAACGTCGAGCCGATCACGTTAGGTTTATTCAGCTCTTGCAGGCTGCGGTGTAATTTCGCCGCGCGACGGCGCACGTTGAGGCCGCCGGGCAGGATGCCCTCGTGCTTGAGGCCTTGCTCAACGCAATCCTGCATGGCCCGCCAGAGGGTCATCAGGCCGGCACGGATTTCCTCTTCGCTGCGCCAGACCTTTTCGTTGGCCATCATCAATTCGGCCACGCGCAGGTTGTGCTGTTTACACAGGCTGAGCAGTTCGACGGCGCTTGAGAAGTCGTACGGCAGCACCGTGCGATCCAGATCCACCACGCCGCTGGAAGCTTGTGCCTCATCGACGACAAAGCCGCCGCCGATGGAATAGTAGGTGTCGCGATGCAGCTCGCCGTCATCGCCCTCGGCGATCAGGGTCATGGCGTTGGGATGGAATGGCAGGTTTTCGTCGATCAGGCGCATATCCCGAGCCCAGATGAACGGGACCGACAAACGACCGTCGAGTAACAGCGTGTCGGTTTCGCGCAGGCTGGCGATGCGGATGCCGATTTGCGATGGATCGATCGCGTCCGGCCACTCGCCCATCAGGCCCATGATCACGGCGTTGTCGCTGCCATGGCCGATGCCGGTGGCTGACAACGAACCATAAAGCTGAACTTCGACTCGACGGACTTGTTCCAAAAGACCCTGCTCGCGCAAACCTTGCACGAACAGCGCCGCAGCGCGCATAGGCCCGACGGTGTGCGAACTGGAAGGGCCAATGCCGATTTTGAACAGGTCGAAAACACTGATAGCCATTACTGCCGAACTCCTGGATGTGCCTGCTCCAGGCGCAAAAGCGCCCGGTGACGGAGCTGCTACGCTCAAGCTGCAATCCGCCGGTATGGCTGCATCATCAGGCTTTTACCGTGTCGTTCGACGTCTGACACCGACGCACTCTTGTCCACAAACGCCGCGGGCGTTTTACGCAGCGTTTTCGCCGTTTTTTTGCGGTTCAGAGCGGCAAACGGGGCTGAAAAAAGCTGTAAACGACGTCACCGACACTGGATGCGACCATCCCTGTACTGGTTACGACGCACCCTGTAGGCGTCAGATTTTCACTGGTACATGATCGTATCGACTCGATTGCAAGGCGCCGTGGTAGAGATGTCTCCAAAACGCCATCCAACCGCAACCTATAAGTGCGGTGGTCCAGTCGGAACACTGCCAAAAAAAACACCAAGGAGTCCATCCATGAAAGGTTCCCCGTCGTTGTTGTTGGCCGCCATGCTGAGTTTGCCGTTACTGGCTCAAGCCGCAGAACCCGCTCAATGCAGCACCGTAAACTTCTCCGATGTCGGCTGGACTGACATTACTGTCACCACCGCCACCACCAGCGTCGTTCTCGATGCCCTGGGCTACAAGACCAAAACCACGATGATTTCCGTGCCGGTGACCTACAAGTCCCTGGCCGACGGCAAGAACATGGACGTGTTCCTCGGGAACTGGATGCCGACCATGGAAAACGACATCAAGGCCTACCGCGAAGCGGGCACCGTGGACACCCTGCGCGCCAACCTGGAAAACGCAAAATACACACTCGCCGTGCCCGAAGAGTTGTATAACAAGGGTCTGAAGGATTTCGCCGACATCGCCAAGTTCAAGAAAGAACTCGACGGCAAGATCTACGGCATCGAGCCGGGTAACGACGGCAACCGTCTGATCCAGAGCATGATCGACAAGGACGCCTTCGGCTTGAAAGCAGCCGGCTTCAAGGTGGTCGAGTCCAGCGAGGCAGGCATGCTCTCGCAAGTCGATCGCGCCCAGCGCCGCAACACCGCCGTGGTGTTCCTGGGTTGGGAACCGCACCCGATGAACACACGTTTCAAGATGAAGTACCTGACTGGCGGCGACGATTTCTTCGGCCCGAATTTCGGTCAGGCAACCATCTACACCAACACCCGCAAGGGTTACGCCCAGGAATGCAGCAACGTTGGACAGTTGCTGAAAAACCTGGTGTTCACCCTCGACATGGAAAGCACGCTGATGGGCAACGTCCTGGACGACAAAATGAAGCCTGACGCGGCCGCCAAGGCCTGGCTGAAAAAGAATCCACAGGTGCTCGATACCTGGCTCGCTGGCGTGACCACCATTGACGGTAAACCAGGCCTGGAGGCCGTGAAAGCCAAGCTCGCGCAGTAATCGCTTACGCCGAGGGAGCGTGCTCCCTCGGGCTGTTTATTTCCTTGCATGCGGACGTTCACTACCATGCTGATTGATCAGAAAATACCCTTAGGCCAGTACATCGCGGGCTTCGTTGAATGGTTGACGCAACACGGCGCCAACACCTTCGACGCAATCGCCGTGTCACTGGAAACGATGATCCACGGCGTGACTTTTGCGCTGACCTGGTTCAACCCGCTGGCATTGATCGGCCTCATCGCGCTATTGGCACACTTCATTCAACGCAAATGGGGACTGACGGTCTTCGTTATTGTCTCTTTCCTGCTGATCCTCAATCTGGGGTACTGGCAGGAAACCATGGAAACCCTCGCCCAGGTGTTGTTCGCTACCCTGGTCTGCGTACTGATCGGCGTGCCGTTGGGCATCGTCGCTGCGCATAAACCGATGTTCTACACACTGATGCGTCCGGTGCTCGATCTGATGCAGACCGTGCCGACCTTCGTGTACCTCATTCCTACCCTGACCCTCTTCGGGCTGGGCGTGGTTCCAGGCCTGATTTCGACGGTGGTGTTCGCGATTGCCGCGCCTATCCGCCTGACCTACCTGGGTATCCGCGATGTTCCCGCAGAACTGATGGACGCCGGCAAGGCTTTTGGCTGCTCGCGCCGTCAGCTGCTCTCACGTATAGAACTGCCCCACGCCATGCCAAGCATCGCGGCCGGTATCACCCAGTGCATCATGCTGTCGTTGTCGATGGTGGTGATTGCGGCACTGGTGGGCGCCGACGGCCTGGGCAAACCCGTGGTCAACGCACTGAACACTGCTGATATCGCCCTGGGCTTCGAAGCAGGCCTGGCGATCGTACTGCTGGCGATCATGCTCGACCGTATCTGCAAACAACCCGAAGCCAAAGTAGGGGGTGACGCATGAGCATTATTCGCTTCGAAGACGTCGACGTGATCTTCTCCAAAGATCCACGCGAAGCCTTGAAACTTCTCGACCAGGGCATGACCCGCGACCAGATCCTGAAAAAGACCGGGCAAATCGTCGGCGTCGAAAAGGCCAGCCTGGACGTCGAAAAGGGTGAAATCTGCGTGCTGATGGGCCTGTCCGGCTCCGGCAAATCCAGCCTGCTGCGCTGCATCAACGGCCTCAACACCGTTAGCCGCGGCAAGTTGTACGTCGAGCATGAAGGCAAGCAGATCGACATCGCTTCCTGTACCCCGGTCGAGCTGAAAATGATGCGCACCAAGCGCATTGCAATGGTGTTCCAGAAGTTCGCGTTGATGCCTTGGCTGACCGTTCGCGAGAACATCAGCTTCGGCCTGGAAATGCAGGGTCGTCCGGAGAAAGAACGGAAAAAACTGGTCGATGAAAAACTCGAACTGGTGGGCCTGACCCAGTGGCGCAACAAGAAACCCGACGAGCTCTCCGGCGGCATGCAGCAGCGTGTGGGCCTGGCCCGCGCACTGGCGATGGATGCCGACATTCTGCTGATGGACGAACCGTTCTCGGCACTCGACCCGCTGATCCGCCAAGGCCTGCAGGACGAACTGCTGGAGCTGCAACGCAAGCTGAGCAAAACCATCGTTTTCGTGAGCCACGACCTCGATGAAGCCCTGAAGCTCGGCAGCCGTATCGCAATCATGAAAGACGGCCGGATCATCCAGTACAGCAAACCCGAAGAAATCGTCCTCAACCCTGCGGACGACTACGTGCGGACCTTCGTGGCCCACACTAACCCGCTGAACGTTTTGTGCGGTCGCAGCCTGATGCGCACGCTGGATAACTGCAAACGCATCAACGGTTCGGTATGCCTCGATCCGGGCGGCGATTCATGGCTGGACCTGGCCGAAGGCAACACCATCAAAGGCGCCCGCCAGAACGGTGCGAGCCTGGACCTGCAGAACTGGATCCCGGGGCAAGCGGTTGAAGGTTTGGGTCGTCGGCCGACGCTGGTGGACTCGAACATCGGCATGCGCGACGCGCTGCAGATTCGCTATCAGACGGGCAACAAGCTGGTGCTGCACGACAACAACAAGGTGGTCGGGATTCTCGGCGACAGCGAGCTGTATCACGCACTGCTCGGCAAGAACCTGGGGTAAGGCAGCAGACACAAAAACGCCGCGAGAGGATCGCGGCGTTTTTGTTTACGGGATATCGGGTCGAACAGCTTTGCGGCTGATGGCCCCTTCGCGAGCAAGCCCGCTCCCACATTGGATTTGTGAACGACGCAGATTTAATGTGGGAGCGGGCTTGCTCGCGAAGAAGACAACGCGGTGCTTCAGACCGAAACACCGCGTCCTATCAAGTATCAGCTATAGACACGGCCAAGGAGCTGCCGATGGCTTTCAAACTGATCGAGCACGTCACGGGTGATCTGATCCTGAGTGAAGCCCATCAAGTCATAATCCTGGCTGCCGTTGTGCAGGTACACCTCGGCGCGGTAGTAACGTGCGCGGGGCTCGTCGGCACTTTCAGCCGAAACTGTTTCGCTCGCCGCCGCCAGATAACCATCCAGGCTTACTTCGTAGACAAACGGATTGCCCTCTTCCATCTCGATCCGCACGCCCATGCAACGCTTGGCCTTGCCCAGCAGCGTTTGCACATCCAGGCCGTGACCGCGCAATTGAACCGCGGCCTCTTCCAGCGCCGGGCTGACTTGCTTGTCCATGAAGCGCTGAACGATCGACTGATTCGGCTGCAGATCCAGCTGAGTCAAACGCTCGCTGAAACCACGACGACCGCGGGCCGCGAGCTCCGCTTGCTCCTGTTCGATCTGCACGTCCTGGCGCATGGCCTTGTGCAAACCGAACATGAAGAACACCAGCACCACCGAGAACGGCAGACCGGCCAGCACCACCATGGTTTGCATGGCTTCGAAGTTGCCGGCGAACAGCAGGCCGATAGTCACCAGGGTGATCACAACCGACCAGAAGATCCGCAACCAGTGCGGCGCATCTTCGTCGACGTTGCCGCCCTTGCACGAAAGATTCGCCATCATCACCGCGCCAGAATCCGCCGGGGTCAGGAACAGCACGAAACCGACGAAAATCGACACGCCGATCACAATCTTCGACGCCGGGTAATGTTCCAGCAACTGATAAATCGCCATCGACGGCTGTTCCAGCGCCGTCTTCCCGAGCTCCACCGCCCCATGGTTCATCACCAGGTCCAGTGCCGAGTTACCGAAGATCGACAACCACGCCAGGGTGAAACCCAGCGGAATCAGCAGTACGCCAGCCACCAGTTCACGCACCGTGCGACCACGGGAGATACGCGCGATGAACATGCCTACAAATGGGGCCCAAGAAATCCACCACGCCCAGTAGAACAGGGTCCACAGGCCCAACCAGCGGTCGGATTTCTCACTGTCGCCTTCGTACACATAGAGGTCGAAAGTCTTCAGCACCACTCCGTTCAGGTAGTCGCCGACGTTCTGCACGAAGCCGTTGAGCAGGTGCAGGGTCGGGCCGAACAGCAAGACGAAAATCAGCAGACCGCTAAACAGCACGATGTTCAGGTTGGACAGACGACGAATGCCGTTTTCCACGCCGGACACCGCTGCGATAGTCGCCACGGTGCTCATCACGATGATCACGATCAGCAGGTTAGTGTTGCTGTGTTCCATGCCAAACAGATTTTCCAGCCCGGACGACACTTGCAGCGAACCGATCCCCAGGTTCGTCACCAGACCCAGCAGGGTCACAAACATGCCAAAGCCGTCCACCGCATGCCCGGCCGCGCCTTTGACCCAACGCTCGCCCACCAGCGGATACAACGCCGAACGCAACGCCAGCGGCTGGTTATGCCGATACGCAAAGTAAGCCACGGCCAGGCCGACCAACGCGTAGATCGCCCAGCCATGCAGGCCCCAGTGCAGGAACGTCAGCTGAACCGCCTGACGGGCGGCGAGGTTGCTGCCGGCCACGCCTTCCGGCGGGTTGAAATAGTGATCCAGCGGCTCGGAAGCACCGAAGTACAGCAGCGAGATGCCGATACCCGACGAGAACAGCATTCCCGCCCATGCGCCGTAGCTGAAGTCCGGGGTGTCGTCCTTGCTGCCCAGCTTGAGCTTGCCGTAGGACGAAAACGCCAGGCCGACCACAAACACCAGGTAAGCGGCGATCACCACCATGTAGTACCAGCCGAAGCTGCGGGACAACCAGGCCTGGGCAATGCCGAGCAATCTGCCGGCCTCTTGCGGGGCGATGATCAGAATGGCGGTCAACAGCAGGATCAACGCGGTAGAGGTGTAAAACACCCAACCGTTGACCGTCACCTTATCGGGTGGGGTCTTTATAAGAGAGGCAGAACTCATGGCACAGATGCTCCGGGCAGTGCGAGAGAAGAACACAAGGCAACGCGTTACCCGACCAATCGGTTAGTTGGCAGCCGACCGGCGGGTGATATAAAGACACCCCGAAAAAAGCCCGAAGCCCGGGGACGCCAGTGCGTATGGGTTTCGAGCAGTTTCGGATGTCGGTTTATCGCCGTTTACACGTAGGAAAAATCTGTAAATCGCGACGATTTGTCGCAGATCTTATTCTTTGTTGATTGAACGTTCAATCAAAACAAAATAGACTGGCCCTTAATCCGATAGACGTTTTTCGCCCATCGGAAGGCCTAAGGAGATGTGCAAGATGCCCAAGGTCGGTATGCAACCCATCCGTCGCCAGCAGTTGATCGAAGCCACATTGCAGGCGGTAGATCAAGTCGGAATGGGGGACGCCAGCATTGCGCTGATCGCCCGTTTGGCCGGTGTCTCGAATGGCATCATCAGTCACTATTTTCAGGACAAGAACGGCCTGATCGCTGCCACGGCGCAGTATCTGATGAGCGTCCTCAGCGAGAACGTCACCGCGCGTCGTCAGGCGCTGGAGGACAACAGCCCGCGGGCTCACCTCCAGGTGATTATCGAAGGCAACTTCGACGCCAGCCAGGTCAATGGCCCGGCAATGAAAACCTGGCTGGCCTTCTGGGCCACCAGCATGCACCACCCGTCTTTGCACAGGTTGCAGCGGATCAACGATCACCGTCTGTATTCCAACCTGTGCTGCCAGTTCCGCCGTGTATTGCCGCTCGATGACGCGCGCAGTGCAGCCCGAGGCCTGGCAGCCCTCATTGACGGTTTGTGGTTGCGCGGCGCGCTGTCGGGAGACGCTTTCGACACCGGGCAGGCGCACCAGATCGCTTACGAATACATGGATTTCCAACTGGCCAAGCAGGTGAGTTAGAGCACACATAAAACGCTCAACCCCTGAACTGCTGCTGATCGGTGTTGCCACAACCTTATGGCATCCCCCCAGTGGCCTACGCCAACCACTTATGCACTTGCGAGGACACTATGGCCCGTTTCGAACTGCAAAAACTCTACATCGATGGCGGTTACTCCGACGCCAGCAGCGACGCCACCTTCGAAGCCATCAACCCGGCTAACGGTGAAGTCCTCGCAACCGTACAACGTGCGACCAAGGAAGACGTTGAGCGCGCAGTGGTCAGCGCCGAAAAGGGCCAGAAAATCTGGGCCGCGATGACCGCCATGGAGCGTTCGCGCATCCTGCGTCGCGCCGTGGACATCCTGCGCGAGCGCAACGATGAACTGGCCGCCCTGGAAACCCTGGACACCGGCAAGTCGTACTCCGAAACCCGCTACGTCGACATCGTCACCGGCGCTGACGTGCTGGAATACTACGCAGGCCTGGTGCCGGCCATCGAAGGCGAGCAAATCCCGCTGCGCACCACTTCGTTCGTCTACACCCGTCGCGAGCCGCTGGGCGTCGTCGCCGGTATCGGCGCGTGGAACTACCCGATCCAGATCGCCCTGTGGAAATCCGCCCCTGCCCTGGCAGCCGGTAACGCAATGATCTTCAAGCCAAGCGAAGTCACTTCCTTGACCACGCTGAAACTGGCCGAGATCTACACCGAAGCAGGCGTGCCCGCTGGCGTGTTCAACGTTCTGACCGGCAGCGGCCGTGAAGTCGGCACCTGGCTGACCGAGCACCCGCGCATCGAAAAAATCTCCTTCACCGGCGGCACCGACACCGGCAAGAAGGTCATGGCCAGCGCCTCCGCCTCGTCCCTGAAAGACGTCACCATGGAACTGGGCGGCAAATCCCCGCTGATCATTTTCGACGACGCCGACCTCGACCGCGCCGCCGACACCGCGATGATGGCCAACTTCTACAGCTCCGGCCAAGTCTGCACCAACGGCACTCGCGTGTTCGTACCGAGCCATCTGAAAGCTGCGTTCGAAGCCAAGATCGCTGAGCGCGTAGCGCGCATCCGCATCGGCAACCCGGAAGACGAAAACACCAACTTCGGCCCGCTGGTCAGCTTCGCCCACATGGAAAGCGTGCTGGGTTACATCGCCAAAGGTAAGGAAGAAGGGGCTCGCCTGCTGTGCGGCGGTACTCGCCTGACCGACGGCGACTTCGCCAAAGGCGCGTTCGTGGCACCGACCGTGTTCACCGACTGCACCGACGAGATGACCATCGTTCGCGAAGAAATCTTCGGCCCGGTGATGAGCATCCTGAGCTACGAAACCGAAGAAGAAGTGATCCGTCGTGCCAACGACACCGACTTCGGTCTGGCCGCTGGCGTTGTCACCAAAGACTTGAACCGCGCTCACCGCGTGATTCATCAGCTGGAAGCCGGTATCTGCTGGATCAACGCCTGGGGCGAGTCCGACGCGAAGATGCCGGTCGGCGGCTACAAGCAGTCGGGCGTGGGTCGTGAGAACGGCATCAGCTCGCTGAACAACTTCACACGCATCAAATCGGTACAGGTCGAACTGGGCGATTACGCCTCGGTTTTCTAAGGCGGCATTTGCTTCGCCTGCGAGGCCGCCTTCGCGAGCAAGCCCGCTCCCACAGGAGCCCCCATTTCAATGTGGGAGCGTGGCTTGCTCGCGATCGAGTGCGAAGCACTCGCCTGACCTGACCAACTTCAAAGAGGGTGCATTCAATGTCCCAAGAATTCGATTACATCATCATCGGTGCCGGCTCGGCCGGTAACACCCTGGCGACCCGTCTGACTGAAGACGAAGGCGTCACCGTCCTGCTGCTCGAAGCGGGCGGCCCGGACTACCGTCTGGACTTCCGTACACAAATGCCGGCCGCCTTGGCGTTCCCGCTGCAAGGCCGTCGCTACAACTGGGCATTCGAAACCGATCCAGAGCCACACATGGATGGTCGCCGGATGGAATGCGGTCGCGGCAAGGGCCTGGGTGGCTCTTCGCTGATCAATGGCATGTGCTACATCCGCGGCAACGCCATGGACTACGACAACTGGTCGAAACTGCCAGGTCTGGAAGACTGGACCTACCTCGACTGCCTGCCGTACTTCCGCAAGGCGGAAGCCCGCGACATCGGCCCCAACGACTACCACGGCGGCGACGGTCCGGTCAGCGTGACCACGCCGAAGGCTGGCAACAACCCGCTGTTCCACGCGATGGTTGAAGCCGGCGTGCAAGCCGGTTACCCGCGCACCGAAGACCTGAACGGCTACCAGCAGGAAGGTTTCGGCCCGATGGACCGCACCGTGACGCCGAACGGCCGTCGCGCCAGCACCGCTCGCGGCTACTTGGACATCGCCAAGAAACGCTCGACCCTGACCATCGTCACCCACGCCCTGACCGACAAGATTCTGTTCGAAGGCAAGCGCGCGGTCGGCGTGCGTTACTTGATCGGCTCAGCTGAAGAACGCGTTGAAGCCCGTGCCCGCAAAGAAGTGCTGCTGTGCTCCGGCGCCATCGCTTCGCCGCAGATTCTGCAACGCTCCGGTGTCGGCCCGGCCGAACTCCTGAACAAGCTCGACATCCCGGTGGTCCACGACCTGCCAGGCGTCGGCGAAAACCTGCAGGATCACCTCGAGTTGTACCTGCAATACGCCTGCACCCAACCGGTCTCGCTGTACCCGTCGCTGCTCTGGTACAACCAGCCGGCCATTGGTGCCGAATGGCTGTTCAACGGCACCGGCATCGGCGCCAGCAACCAGTTCGAAGCCGGCGGTTTCATCCGTACCCGCGAAGAATTCGATTGGCCGAACATCCAGTACCACTTCCTGCCGGTCGCGATTAACTACAACGGCAGCAACGGCGTGAAAGAACACGGCTTCCAGGCGCATATGGGCTCCATGCGCTCGCCAAGCCGCGGCCGCATCCAGGCCAAGTCCAAGGATCCGCGCGAGTACCCGAGTATCCTGTTCAACTACATGGCCACCGAGCAGGACTGGCAGGAATTCCGCGACGGCATCCGCCTGACCCGTGAAATCATGCAACAGCCGGCGCTGGACGCTTTCCGTGGCCGCGAAATCAGCCCGGGCATCGACGTGCAAACCGATGAGCAGCTCGACAAGTTCATCCGCGAACACGCCGAAACCGCGTTCCACCCGTCCTGCTCGTGCAAGATGGGCACCGACGAAATGGCGGTGGTCGATGCCGAAGGTCGTGTGCATGGCATGCAAGCCCTGCGCGTAGTCGACGCCTCGATCATGCCGATCATCACCACCGGCAACCTGAACGCGCCAACGATCATGATCGCCGAGAAAATCGCCGACAAAATCCGTGGCCGCAAGTCATTGCCCCGCAGCACCGCCGATTACTACGTGGCGGGCGATGCACCGGTACGTGGCAAGCCGTTGCGTGATGTGAGCCTGACAGCTCAGTAAAAGTTAGCGCACTTGTTTCAAACAAAACCGTCAACCTCGCTAGGTTGGCGGTTTTTTTTCATCTAGCATAAGCTCATCACCTGAAACAACTAGCATTACACCAAGTAACTAAAAATTTATTATTACAACCCAACAAAACTAGTAACACTTGTATTTACACATGCCTAAAAACCTCCATTACTATCCGCGCCGCGTTTAAGCCGAACGCCGGTAATTTTAATGGAGACCAAGAACATGCGTGAGATCGACCCGATCACAGACGTGAGTTTCTTCCGAGAAAAAATATCCAAAGAAAAAACAATTACTCTGGACTTCAGTTATTTGACTGGCGTCATCGAATCCTGGTGGCACAAGAACAACAATCAAGACACGCACGCCTTAAAAACACAATTGGTTAATCTTTTTCTAACTTACCTGCGCACCGAAGACATTTTTCACTTCGACAAAGTAGGCCTGGCAAATGGAGGCGCCGCCGTCTGTATAAATAATATATTCAGTCTAGACTCGCCAAAACTAGCCTTAACGGTGCATGAGGCTTTGGCCGACCTGTTTCACCTAACTGACATAAAATACGAATACGAAGAACACAAAGCGTTGTTTCTAAAACCCTCTGCAGAAAAATATCGGGAATGGGGCAACGGGCATGGTGATATCACACCGCACTCCGATGATTTATATGAAAACCTGAAGGTTGATTATCTGGCCCTGACTGTTTGCCGCGACATCACAAAAACCCCCACCGCCTATTATTTCCCAAGCGACTTGCTTTGTGAGTTGAACGATGAAGAAATACGCGAATTACTGACGATGCAAGCCGCGTTTATTTCCGGCAAAAACGTCAGCGGTTTGAAAGAACGGGTTCGTCACGTCGTTGAGTATTCCGACATCTACGGCTTTCACTTTTCGCTGGATTTCCGCATTGATTCGCAGAACGGTGAACGGATGCGTGCATTAAATGGCGGCCAACACGTGCTGGACAAAATCCGGGCCGGGTTGCCCAACACAAAAAATCATGTGTCAACGGCCGAAACCGGTACATTCCTGATCGTAGCCAACCACAAGATCCTGCATGCACGCCCGATGCTGAATATCGACGCGAACGAGGCTCGCCAACAAGCACACAACTCGACCTTCAATACTACGCCTCGACTATTGTTCCGAAGCAAAGGCCCTAGAAAGCAATACTACTCGCTGGATGAAACAGCTTACACGCGGGTGGCCCGTTGATGGTTACTGCGGACACACCTGCTCGCTCTTCGGCCGCTAATGTATTTACGGAAGGGGCACGCGATGCAATCACCTTCGGCGTCGCATTCATCTTCCTCTACTTATCGATTGGTATCTTAAGCGCCACGCAATCATTATCTTTAAGCCAGGCCCTTGCAACGACGCTATTAATATTCTCCACTCCGCTGCAGTTCCTGCTAATACAAAACCATAACGATGGATGGATATTGATCCCCATCATCATGGCACTTAATGCTCGCTTCGTACTACTCTCCGCGACACTTGCACCTTATATAAGAAACACCTCAACCATGACAATCATGGCCTCCTTGATTCTGATCACACCGTCGATATTCACTGGATGCGTCACCCGATTCAAACGACGAACCGACCACCCCTTCACTTACTTGATCGGGCTTGGTCTGCCGATATTCATTGTCTCGATTATCTGCACCTATATCGGTTTCATCGCCGGCGCAGAATTAGCCTCACCGATTATCTATGCAACCATGACACTTCTGTTACCACTTCAATTCACCGCCTTGGCCGGTAAGCATTGGCCTCATTATGCGGAAGTATCAAGTTACTGGCTGGGCTTTGTTGGCGCGCCACTACTGGTTTATCTATTCAAGGATTACAGCTTGCTCTGTACGCCTTTTATCATCGGCGGATTGATCGTGCTTATTGAAAACAATTACAAAAAAAGAGGCAGTGTAGCCTCATGACAATCTGGCTTCTTATCGCATTTTCCGCCCTCACCGCCTTCGTATTTCGCGCCCTGCCTTTTGCCTTCAAAAACAGCACTGCACTTACACAAACCCAGGGTTCCTTTTATCGGTTTATCAGCTACAGCGCACAAGCCATGTTGGGGGTCATCATTTACGATACCGCGTTCAACAAGATGGATGCGCTAACACTGATACAGCAGTTTCAAATGCTGGATGCGCTGAAGCTTTCCTTGCTTGTGGGCACCTTCATCGCAGTCGCCAAAACAAAGAAGATCCTGCCTGGTTTCTTTGCAAGTCTATTTATTTATCTGGCAGCGTTCGCCTATCTGAACGGTTGAAAGTTGCTCTTTGCCTGACAGTGAGAATGATCGCGAACAAGCCGCAATGGGGTGTTCGCGAACCTCAATCATCAGCCATCTCGTCACGCGCCCTCTACACTGCGTCACCCCTTCCTACACCGCTCTACCCTTGATCCTACCCCCACGCAGGCCTAATCTAGCGCCACGCAAACGTTTCACCCCCTCGCAATACCGATACGCCGCTACTCCATGCCAAGGAGGTTCCCGAATGTTCGATTTCCACCCCCAGCTCAAGCAGCGCTTCGCTGCCTTGCGCACGGGCGCTGAATTCTTTTCGCTGCGTTATGTGCGCGAGTCCGGCCAGTACCTCTCGGTACGCAAGAACGTCGCCGAACCTCCGAGCCTGAACCGTGACGAAGGCGCGATGCTGACCGTTCGGGTCAACGGCGTCGAAGCCTACGCCGCCACCAATGACCTGTCCCAATCCGGCTTGCAAGCCGCGCTGGAGCGGGCCGAACAACAGGCCCGCCGTCTCAAGCCGCATGCCCTGCTCGACCTGCGCGAGCAAGCCGTCTCCAGTGAGCGCGCAGACTACTTTTCACCGAACCTCGACCAACCATTTCCGTCCCTGAGCGACTGCTACCAACTGCTCGGAGCCGAATCCGCCGCCGTGCCCAAGGACGAGCGACTGGTGAATTGGCAGGTGAGCATCGGTATCACCAACGTCGAGCAGATTTACCTCAACAACGCCGGTGCCGAGCTGCGTCAGGCCCAGCGTTTCGTCTACCCGAGCCTGGACGTCACCGCCTACGACGGCAGCGACAGCCAGACCCGCACCCTGGGCCGCGAGAACTTCGGTCAACAGGGCGGTTTTGATGTGATCAGCCGCTGCGGCCTGGTGGGTGCCGGTCCAAAAATCGCCGAGCAGGCGCTGCAATTGCTGATGGCACCGAACACCCCGCAAGGCCCGCGCGACCTGCTGCTGATGCCCGATCAGATGATGTTGCAGATCCACGAATCCATCGGTCATCCGTTGGAACTGGATCGCATCCTCGGCGACGAGCGCAATTACGCCGGCACCAGCTTCGTCAAGGCAGAAGACTTCGGCCGCCTGCAATACGGCTCCGAATTACTCAACGTGACCTTCGACCCGGACATTCCCGAGCAGCTTGCCAGCTACGGCCATGACGACGACGGCACGGCCGCTAGCAAGCAATTTCTGATTAAAGAAGGTTTGTTGCTGCGACCACTGGGTGGGGCTCTGTCGCAATTTCGGGCCGGCATGGGCGGCGTCGCCAACAGCCGCGCCTGCGGCTGGAACCGTCCACCGATCGACCGCATGGCCAACCTGAACATCGAGCCGGGCGATCAGCCTCTAGAACAGATGATCGGCAATATCGAGCACGGGATTTTGATGAGTACCAACCGTTCCTGGTCCATCGACGATGCACGCAACAAGTTCCAGTTCGGTTGCGAGTGGGGCCAGTTGATCGAAAACGGCGAACTCAAGGGCGTAGTGAAAAACCCCAACTACCGGGCGATTTCCGCGCAGTTCTGGAAAAGCCTCAGCGCCGTGGGCGATGCCAGCACCGTCAAGGTGTTGGGCACGCCGAACTGCGGCAAGGGCGAACCAAATCAGGTGATCCGCGTCGGCCATGCGTCGCCGGCGTGTGTGTTCAGCAACGTTGATGTGTTTGGGGGAGACGCCTGATGAGTACGTCCAAGAATCAGGCCGATGCGTTCAAGGCGCTGGTCAACGGGTTGCGCGAGGCGATTCGCGAGCCGGAGCAATTCACCCTCAGTTACGCCGCCGAGTCGTCGGCCTTCGTGCGTTTCAACCACGCCAAGGTACGTCAGGTCGGTCAGGTGCAGCAGGCGAGCGTCGGTTTCAAGCTGATCAACGAAGGTCGCCATGCCGACTTGAACATCACTCTGGCAGGCGATCCGGAGGTCGACCTTCAGCGTCTGGCCGAAGGTCTGCAACAGTTGCGCGAAACCTTGCCGCTGTTGCCTCAGGATCCGTACCTGCTGCTCAACTACAACGGGTGGCAAAGCAAGAATGTGCAGGAGCATCCGCTGCCGGAGACCGAGCAGGTGATCGCCGAAATCACCCAAGCGGCCGAAGGGCTGGACCTGGTGGGGTTCTACGCCGCCGGCCCGATCAGTCGCGGTTTCGCCAGTTCCTCGGGCGCCTTTGGCTGGCATCAGGCCAATAGCTTCAACTTCGATTTCAGTCTGTTCCATGACAACGGCCAAGCGGTGAAAGCCAGCTACGCCGGGCACGACTGGAGCAGCGAAGGGTTTGCCAGGCGCTTTGCCCAGGCGCGCGAACAGTTGGCGTTTCTAGGCAGACCGCAACGCACCCTCGCGCCGGGTCAGTACCGCGCCTACCTGGCTCCGGCAGCCCTGGGAGAAATCATGGACATGCTGGGCTGGGGCGGCTTCTCGGCGCAGTCGATTGCCAGCAAAAACAGTCCGCTGCAGAAGCTGTACGGTGGCGACAGTTCGTTCAGCCCGTTGGTGTCCGTCGATGAAAAGGTCAGCGGCTCTTTGAGCCCGGCATTCTCCGGCGAAGGTTATCCACGCAGCGATCTGGGGTTGATCGTCGAAGGCAAGGCCGGCGCGCAGATGGTCAGTTCACGCAGTGCCGCCGAGTACGGTCTCACCGCCAACGGCGCCAGCGGTGGCGAAATGCCGAGCGCGTTGAACATGGCGGCCGGTTCATTGCCCGAGGCTGAAATCCTCAAGCAATTGGGCACGGGGCTGTACATCAGCAACCTGTGGTACCTGAACTACTCGGACCAACCGGCCGCGCGCCTGACCGGCATGACGCGGTTTGCGACCTTCTGGGTCGAGAACGGAGAGATTCAGGCACCGGTGAGCACCATGCGCTTCGATGACAGTGCTTACAGTTTGCTGGGATCGCAGCTGGAAGCGTTGACCGAGGAGCGGGAATTGCTGCTCTCGGCCAGTACTTACAGTCAGCGGGCGACGGCCTCGGCGTTGTTGCCAGGGGCACTGGTCAGCCGATTAACCCTTACGTTGTAAAAACAAATCCCCGGCATACAGGGGACCCTGTGGGAGCGGGCTTGCTCGCGAAGAGGTCATCACATTCAACATCAATGTTGACTGATCCACCGCTTTCGCGAGCAAGCCCGCTCCCACAGGATTGCGTTTGACTCACCGGCATGTGGGCAAGCTCCCTCGCCACTTGGCCTGTGATCCGCAATGACCTTGCATTAACAACTTCTACCCACAAGAGGTCCCATGCCCAACCGCCCGCCTCTCGACGCTGTCACCGCCCGCTGGGTACCGTGGGTCGTCGCCATTGCCTTCTTCATGCAGTCCCTCGACGGGACGATCCTCAACACCGCCCTGCCCGCCATGGCCCGCGACCTGGCGGAAGATCCATTGCGCATGCAGGGCGTCATCATTGCCTACATGCTCACCGTCGCCTTGCTGATCCCCGCTTCGGGCTGGATCGCCGACCGTTTCGGCACCAAGAAAATCTTCTTCAGTGCGATCCTGTTGTTCAGCATCGGTTCGCTGCTCTGCGCACTGTCGAGCACCCTGAGCATGCTGATCGGTGCCCGAGTGATTCAGGGCCTGGGCGGTGCGTTGATGCTGCCGGTCGGGCGACTGGTAGTGCTGCGCGCCTACCCGCGTTCGGAGCTGGTGCGGATCATGGGTTTCATCACCATTCCCGGCCTGCTCGGCCCGTTGCTCGGCCCGACGACCGGTGGCTGGATGGTTCAGTACCTGTCGTGGCACTGGATCTTCCTGATCAACTTGCCCGTGGGGGTAATCGGTTGCTACGCGGTGTGGAAATTCATTCCCGACCTGCGTGGCACTGAGCGCACGCGTTTCGACAGCCTGGGCTTTTTGCTGTTCGGCGCGGCGATGGTGCTGATCACCATCGCCATGGAAGGCCTCGGTGAATTGCACCTGCCGCACTTGCGCGTGATGTTGCTGCTGTTTGGCGGCATGGCGTGTCTGGCCGCGTATTGGCTTCGTGCGGGGCACATTGATAATCCGCTGTTCGCACCGTCGCTGTTCAAGACCCGAACCTTCGCCGTGGGCATTCTCGGCAACCTGTTCGCCCGTCTGGGCAGCGGCGCCCTGCCGTTTCTCGTGCCGTTGCTGCTGCAAGTGGCACTCGGTTATTCGCCGTCCCAGGCCGGGATGAGTATGCTGCCGCTGGCGGCGGCAGCGATGGTCGCCAAGTCGGTGGCGCGGCCGCTAATTGAGCGTTTGGGCTATCGCATCGTCCTCACCGGCAACACGTTGGCACTGGGGCTCATGTTGGCAAGCATGGGGCTGGTCAGCGAGCAGACGCCGTACTGGCTGCTGCTGGTGATGCTATCGATTCTCGGCGCGATCAACTCCTTGCAGTTCACCGCAATGAACACCGTAACCCTGATCGACCTCGACGACGCCAGCGCCAGCAGCGGCAACAGCTTGCTGTCGGTGGTCGCGCAATTGTCCTTGAGCCTGGGCGTGGCCTGCGCGGGCGCTCTGCTCGGCGGCTTCACGGCAGAGGTCGGCAATGATGGCGTGGACACGGTTTTAGGCGCGTTCCAGCTGACCTTCGTCACCGTCGGCATCATGGCGATGCTGGCTGCCACGATCTTCTCGCAACTCTCAAAGGAAGACGGACGGCGCGTCAAGAGACCGGAAGAACACATCGAGCCTTAGTTTCCAAACGAGAAGTGCCTGCGCTCGACCATGCTGCGTTGAAAACAGGCTCGGAATGCTCATTGACTAAAGTCAACTCCGCTTCCTCGCCTGTTTTCGCCTTGCCTGGCCTTCGCTCGGCGACTTCTCGTCTGGAAACTACGGGCGAATGGCCATGGGACTGATACACTGCGCGACATTTTGTTTTGCAGGCCAGTCCCGTGACCACCATCGCCACCGCTTTTAATACTTTGCCGCTGTCCGCCGCCATGCTGGCTAACCTCGACTCCCTCGGTTATGCCCAGATGACGCCGATCCAGGCGCAAAGCTTGCCGGTGATCCTCAAGGGGATGGACCTGATCGCGCAAGCCAAGACCGGCAGCGGCAAGACCGCCGCCTTCGGTATCGGCCTGTTGAACCCGATCAATCCGCGCTTCTTCGGTTGCCAGGCGCTGGTCATTTGCCCGACCCGCGAGCTGGCCGACCAGGTCGCCAAGGAAATCCGTCGCCTGGCCCGCGCCGAAGACAACATCAAGGTCCTGACCCTGTGTGGTGGTGTGTCTTTCGGCCCGCAGATCGCTTCGCTGGAGCACGGCGCGCACATCATCGTCGGCACTCCGGGCCGGATTCAGCAGCACTTGCGCAAGGGTTCGCTGGTGCTCCATGGCCTGAACACGCTGATCCTCGACGAAGCCGACCGCATGCTCGACATGGGCTTCTACGATTCCATCGAAGAAATCATCGCCCAGACCCCGGAGCGTCGCCAGACCCTGCTGTTCTCCGCCACGTATCCGGTGGGCATCAAGCAACTGGCGTCGAAATTCATGCGCACCCCTCAGATCGTGAAGGCTGAGGCGTTCCACGACGACACGCAGATCGAGCAGCGCTTCTACGAGATCTCTCCGGAAGAGCGTATGGACGCCGTGGTCAAAGTCCTCGCGCATTTCCGTCCGGCTTCCTGCGTTGCCTTCTGCTTCACCAAGCAGCAAGTTCAGGAAACCGTCGATCACCTGACCTCCAAAGGCATCTCCGCCGTCGGTCTGCAGGGCGATCTGGAACAGCGTGACCGCGACCAGGTGTTGGCGATGTTCGCCAACCGCAGTACTTCGGTATTGGTCGCCACCGACGTCGCCGCTCGCGGTCTGGACATTGACGCGCTGGACATGGTGATCAACGTCGAACTGGCCCGTGACTCGGAAATCCACATTCACCGCGTCGGCCGTACCGGTCGTGCCGGTGAGAAAGGTATTGCGATCAGCCTGGTCGCACCGTCCGAAGCGCACCGCGCCCAAGCCATCGAGCAACTGCAGAAGTCGCCGTTGAGCTGGGATCAGCTGGACAACCTCAAATCCCAGGGCGGCGCACCGCTGCTGCCGGTGATGAGCACGTTGTGCATCGGCGCCGGCCGCAAAGACAAGGTTCGTCCGGGAGATATCCTCGGTGCTTTGACAGGTGATGCCGGCATTCCGGGCGCCCAGGTCGGCAAGATCGCGATCTTCGACTTCCAGGCGTATGTGGCTGTTGAGCGTGGGATCGCCAAGCAAGCCTTGCAGCGCCTCAACGACGGCAAGATCAAAGGCCGCTCGTTACGCGTGCGGATTTTGTAAGCGATCGTCTGCCTGACAGAGATCAAAATGTGGGAGCGGGCTTGCTCGCGAAGAGGGAGTATCAGTTGGCATCAAGTTGACTGACACACCGCTTTCGCGAGCAAGCCCGCTCCCACAATCAGTTTTGTGGTGAACATCAAGAGGACACCGTTTTGCGCTCTACCGAAGTCGTGATCATAGGCGCTGGCGCCGCAGGGTTGATGTGTGCGCTAACCGCCGCCGGGCGCGGGCGCAAGGTGATGTTGCTCGACCATGCGAACAAAGCCGGCAAGAAAATCCTGATGTCGGGCGGTGGCCGCTGCAATTTCACCAACATGTACACCGAACCTGGCAATTTCCTCTCGCAGAACGAACACTTCTGCAAATCCGCACTGGCGCGCTATACCCAGTGGGATTTCATCGGCATGGTCGCCAAACACGGCGTGCCGTACCACGAGAAGAAACTCGGCCAGCTGTTTTGCGATAACAAATCCAGCGACATCCTCGGCATGTTGCTCGATGAGTGCGATCAGGTCGGCGTCAGCCTGCACCTGGACACTTCGATCCAGACCATCGAGAAGCTCGAAAGCGGTTACCTGCTCGATACCACACTGGGCCAAATCACCTGCGAATCGTTGGTGATCGCCACCGGCGGCCTGTCGATCCCGACTCTGGGCGCCACCGGTTTCGGCTATCAGGTGGCCAAGCAGTTCGGCCACGACCTGCTGCCGACCCGCGCAGGCCTGGTGCCGTTCACCATCACCGATCAGCTCAAGGAGCTTTGCACCGAGCTGTCCGGTACGTCGGTGGATTGCCTGGTGAGCTGCAACGATCAGAGCTTCCGCGAGAACATCCTGTTCACCCACCGCGGCCTCAGCGGGCCGGCGATTTTGCAGATTTCTTCGTTTTGGGAGTCTGGCGACACGGTGGAGATCAACCTGCTACCGGACCACGACGTGCCAAGCTGGCTGCAACAGCAGCAGGCCGAACGCCCGAACAGTGAGTTGAAAACCCTGCTCGGGGAAATCTTCACCAAGAAGATGGCCAACTTGCTGGCGGATAACTGGTTCGTCTCCAAACCGATGAAACAGTACACCCATGCCGAAATTGCCGACATCGCCGAAAAACTGGCGAGCTGGAAAGTCGTGCCGGCCGGCACCGAAGGCTACCGCACCGCCGAGGTAACACTGGGGGGCGTCGATACGCGGGAAGTCTCGTCCAAGACCATGGAGTCGCTGAAAAGCCCCGGTCTGTACTTCATCGGCGAAGTACTCGACGTGACCGGGCATCTGGGCGGCTTCAATTTCCAGTGGGCCTGGGCCTCGGGTTACGCGGCTGCACAATTCGTCTGATCCAACGTCGTACACACATCAAATGTGGGAGCGGGCTTGCTCGCGAAAGCGTCAGCACATTCAACATGGATGTTGGATGAACCGGCCTCTTCGCGAGCAAGCCCGCTCCCACATTGATTGTGCAGTGATATCAAGGAACAAATTTTGCTGTCAGATGTGATCGGCGCCATTGCGTCGGCGTCATTACTGGCTCAATTTAGCGTCATTGCCTCGGAAGGCCTTCGCACTTCATGTCCTCGACCTCGTTCAGTCAGTCACTGCGTCGCCTCTGGGCGCTGGATAAATTCAGTTATAGCGTGCGGGTGTTCATCGCCCTGACCGGCACCATGGCGCTGTGTTGGTACACAGACGAAATGGGGCTGCTGATCCCGTTGTTCCTGGGGATCATCGCCAGCGCCCTCGCCGAGACCGATGACAGTTGGCAAGGCCGCCTCAACGCGCTGGCCGTGACACTGGTGTGTTTCAGCGTTGCCGCCCTCTCCGTCGAATTGCTCTTCCCCTACCCCATCCTCTTTGTCATCGCCCTTGCCCTGGCCAGTTTCTGCCTGACCATGCTCGGCGCCCTGGGCGAACGCTACGGCGCAATTGCCTCGGCGACGCTGATTCTGTCGGTCTACACCATGATCGGCGTGGACCAGCGCGGCGGGGCGGTCACCGATTTCTGGCACGAACCGGTGTTGCTGGTGGCCGGTGCAGCTTGGTATGGCTTGCTCTCGGTGCTGTGGCAGGCGCTGTTTTCCAACCAGCCGGTGCAGCAGAGCCTGGCGCGGTTGTTCCGTGAACTGGGTTTTTACCTGAAGCTCAAATCGTCGCTGTTCGAGCCGATCCGGCAGATGGATGTGGAAGCGCGCCGACTGGAACTGGCCCAGCAGAACGGTCGCGTCGTCGCGGCATTGAACGCCGCCAAGGAAATCATCCTGCACCGGGTGGGCAACGGTCGGCCGGGCTCGAAGGTCAGCCGCTACCTGAAGCTGTACTTCCTCGCCCAGGACATCCACGAGCGCGCCAGTTCCTCGCACTACCCTTACAACGCGCTGGCCGACGCCTTCTTCCACAGCGACGTGCTGTTTCGCTGTCAACGCCTGCTGCGCCAACAAGGCAAAGCCTGCCGAGCGCTGGCCGAGTCGATCCAGATGCGCCAGCCATTCATCTATGACGCGGGTTTCGCCGAAGCCCTGAGCGATTTGCACGCCTCCCTCGAGCACCTGCGGGTCCAGAGCAACCCGGCGTGGCGCGGTTTATTGCGTTCTTTGCGAGCATTGGCGGCGAACCTCGGCACACTTGATAGGCTGCTCAGCGACGCGAGCAACCCCGACGCCTTGGCCGACGCCACCGACAGCAGCCTGCTCGACCGTTCGCCACGCAGCCTCAAGGACGTGTGGATTCGCTTGCGCACGCAACTGACGCCGACCTCGCTGCTGTTCCGCCATGCACTGCGTTTGCCCTTGGCACTGAGCATCGGCTACTGGATGGTGCATTTGATTCACCCATCCCAGGGCTACTGGATCATCCTCACTACGCTGTTTGTCTGCCAACCGAACTACGGCGCCACCCGGCGCAAACTCGGCCAGCGGATCATCGGCACCGCCATCGGCCTGACCGTGGCCTGGGCGCTGTTCGATCTGTTTCCGAACCCGCTGGTCCAGTCGTGCTTCGCGATCGCCGCCGGGGTGGTGTTCTTTATCAACCGCACCACCCGTTACACCCTGGCGACTGCGGCGATCACCCTGATGGTGCTGTTCTGCTTCAATCAGGTGGGCGACGGTTACGGGCTGTTCCTGCCACGACTGTTCGATACGTTGCTCGGCAGCCTGATCGCCGGGCTGGCGGTGTTCCTGTTCCTGCCGGACTGGCAGGGTCGGCGCCTGAACAAAGTGCTGGCCAACACCCTGACCTGCAACAGCATTTACCTGCGCCAGATCATGCAGCAATACGCCGCCGGCAAAAGCGACGACTTGGCTTATCGCCTGGCCCGCCGCAACGCGCACAACGCCGACGCGGCGCTGTCCACGACGCTGGCGAATATGCTGATGGAGCCTGGGCATTTCCGTAAGGAAGCGGATGTCGGCTTCCGCTTCCTGGTGCTGTCGCACACGTTGCTCAGTTATCTGTCTGGACTCGGCGCACACCGGGAAACCCAACTACCGCCGGACGTTCACGAGCATTTGATCGACGGTGCCGGGGTGAAACTGGCCACTAGCATCGATGAAATCGCCCAAGGACTGGCAAGCAAACTGCCGATTGCGATTCAAAGTGATGAGGAAGAGGCGCTGGCCAATGCGCTTGAGCAGATGCCGGATGAGATCGATGAAGGGCAACGGCTGGTGCAGACGCAGTTGGCGTTGATTTGTCGGCAACTTGGGCCGTTGCGGACGTTGGCGGCGCATTTGATCAAGGACACCAGCGAAGCCTGAGATGTGTGGTGTCTGGGCGGGCCTCTTCGCGGGCAAGCCCGCTCTCACAGTGGATCTTCGTTGCGCCGCAAATCAGTGTGGGAGCGGGTTGCTCGCGAAGAGGCCATCAGCCACACCATAAAGCTCACATCCCATGCTGCTTCATCAACCGCTCATAACTCCCATCAGCCTTCATCTCCGCAATCTCACGATCAAAATTGGCGACGATCTGCTCATGCTTCGGGTTCTTGAGGCTGACCAGGATGTGCAGGCTGTTCTCACTCAGCGGCTTGGGCAAGAATTCCACGGCATTGCGCACCTTGGGGGGTTCCCGCGCCAGGTAGTAACGCGCGACGTATTCATCTTCCAGGGTCAGCTTGACCCGGTCGGCAGCGACCATGCGCACGGCCATGGCGAAGCTGTGCACCGGGACTTTCTGCAGCGACACGTCGTCATCGAACTCCTGCGAATAGGCATAGCCGCGCACCACCGCGATTGGGTAGGTATGCAGTTGTTGCAGGTTGTTGTATTCGATCGGTGCGTCTTTGCGCTTGAGAAAACGTACGCGGTTGAGCAGGTATTCGCCGGAGAACTTGCCGAGCTTGGTGCGCTCGTCGGTGTACCAGGCGTTGACCAACACGTCATATCGCCCCTCGCCTACCCCCAGCAAGGCTCGCGCCCAGGGCACCTGTTCAAAGTCGCTGGCATAGCCTGCCCGGGCCAGCGCCGTGCTGACGATGTCCGTGGCCAACCCACCGTTGACCAGCGTGGCGTCGGTAAAGGGCGGCCAGGCATCGGCCACCAGTCGCAGCTTTTCCGCTGCCGCGCCTTGAGTCAGCAACAGCAATCCAATCAAAGCAAAGGCTCGATGCAATCGCGGCATGCTAGAAAATCCTTAGCGGGCAGCATGCCCGACGTGTTTTTCAGCCAAAACTCAAGGCCCTGTACCGCCAAACCCAGGTACTAACATTAGCTCATTGAAGCCACTGCACAGCGCTTGATCCCAGATTACACAAAGAAGACTACGCCGCGAGAAATGAATGATGGCATTTTGGCCTTTGTCACAGATTTCTCCGCCATAAAGACATCTTCCGGCCGGGCGCTTAGTATCGAAGCGACGTAGTTCAAGGAATGTGAAGATGACAATCGATTGGGTCTGCAAACACCACAGCGATCTGGGCAAAGAACAGCTGTACGCCATTCTGCAGCTACGGGTAGAGGTTTTCGTCGTCGAGCAGAAATGCATCTATCAGGACGTCGATGGCCAGGACCTGGAAGGTGACACCTGCCACTTGATGGCCTGGGACGGGGATCGACTGGTGGCGTACCTGCGCTTGCTCGACCCGGAGTTACAGGGCGGCGACGTGGTCATTGGCCGGGTGATCATCGCCCCTCAAGCCCGCGGCACCGGTCTTGGGCACGAGTTGATGGCCCAAGCGCTGAAGCAGGCCGAAAAGCGCTGGCCTGATGTGCCGATCTATCTTTCGGCCCAGGCGCATTTGCAGAGGTATTACGGGCGGTACGGGTTTGTAGTGGCAGGCGAGGAGTATCTGGAGGATGACATTCCGCATATCGGGATGCGTCGTCCTTAAGGGCCTCTTCGCGAGCAAGCCCGCTCCCACATTTGATCTGTGGCGTACACAAACCAATGTGGGAGCGGGCTTGCTCGCGAAAGCGTCAGATCAGTCACCGTAAAATCTCAGGGATACTCAAGCACCGCTTTAATCTGCCGCAGATTACGCTCGATCCACCCGCGATCAATCGCCCCCCACTCGCGAATCCGATAGCGCCCGGCATGGTTGCGTGCGCCCTCCTCCTGCTCGAACTCACAAATAATATCCAGATCCGCCAACGCCGCGATCGTGTCCTGGGCGGTGCGCCGGGGCATGCCAGTCACCTCGGTGAGCGCCGGAACGCTGCTGGCCAGCCCGCTGTCGATCAGGTACGCCACGTACAACCGGCGATAGAAGCTGCTCTTGGTCTTGCTTACGTCCATCCACACACTCCTTGCTGTGATGTCTACTGCATATCCCGCCACGTCAGGTACACCCGCAAGTCGAACTCCACCTGGTGATACCCCGGCAACATGTGTTCGCACAACTTGTAGAACGCCTTGTTGTGATCCGACTCCTTGAAGTGCGCCAGCTCATGCACCACGATCATTTTCAGAAACTCGGAGGGCGCTTCCTTGAACAGCGAGGCCACGCGAATTTCTTTCTTGGCCTTGAGCTTGCCGCCCTGCACCCGAGAGATCGTGGTGTGCAGGCCGAGGGCGCGGTGGGTCAGGTCCAGGCGGTTGTCGAACAACACCTTGTCGATGGCGGGGGCGTTACGCAGGTATTCCTGCTTGAGGTCCAGCGCGTAGGTGTACAACGCCTTGTCGCTCTGCACCCCGTGTTTTTCCGGGTAACGCTGGCTCAGGTAATCGCCCAGCCGACCTTCGCTGATCAGTTGGCGAACCTGATCCTGCAGCGCAGCGGGATAAGCCTGGAGGTATTTCAACGCAGTCATCGGGGCGGCAACACGAGTCACGAAAAGGCCGCCAGTGTAGCGAATTCAGCTGTTCAGCGCGCTCCAGTCGAACGGCTGCACAAAGTGACCGACGTCTTCAGCCATCATCGGTCGCGCCACCAGAAAACCCTGCACGTACTCGCAGCCATTGGCTTGCAACCAATCATATTGCGCTACGGTTTCCACGCCTTCGGCCACCACCAGCATTCCGTACTGCTTGCACAGGTCGATCACATTGCTTACCAGCGCCGCATCCCGGGAGGAATTCGGCAGCCGGGCGATCAAATGCCTGTCGAGTTTGAGCGTGTCCAGTTCCAGGTCACGCAGATGAGCCAGCGAACACGGTCCGGAACCGAAGTCATCCAACGCCACCCGCACCCCCAGATGGCGCAGCAGGCGCAGTTGTTTGCGGGTTTCTTCGGGGTTTTGCATCAAGGCCTCTTCGGTGACCTCGACTTCCAGATGCCGCGCCTGCAAGCCATGACGCTCCAGCACCTGGCGCAACTCGGTGACCAGGTTGGGCATGCCGAACTGCGTACTGCTCAAACTGACGCCCACCACCAGATCCTCGGCAAACAAGGTCTCCCAAGCTTTGCGTTGCCCGGCGCTGCGATGGTAAATCCAGCTGCCCAGACGACTGATCAACCGCGCTTCTTCCAGCAACGGCAAAAACAGACCCGGCGGTACGTCGCCGACGCTCGGGTGCTGCCAGCGCAGCAACGCCTCGAACCCGCGAATCTGTCCGCTGACTATGGACACCTGAGGTTGATACACCAGATTGAAGTCACGGTTCTCGATGGCCGCACGCACGCTTTCTTCGAGCATCAACCGCGAGCGTGCCCGGCCGTTCATTTCGTGATCGTAGAAGCGATATTGCTGACGGCCCGCGCGCTTGGCTTCGTACATGGCAATGTCGGACGCCCGCAGCAATCCGTCGAGATTGGCACCGCAATCCGGGTAGGTGGCAATGCCGATGCTGGCGCCCAGGGCGATATCCAGGCCGTCGATCTGCTGACAGATCGACACCCGTTCAATCAGCTTTTCGGCAATCTTCGCCGCTTGCTCGGGGAACTCCAGATCCAGCAGCGCGGTGAACTCGTCGCCGCCCATGCGCGCCAGAATGTCGAACGGCCGCAGACAGGCTTTTAATTGCTCGGATACCCAGCGCAGCACCCGATCGCCCGCATCGTGACCGAGGGAATCGTTGACCCGCTTGAACCCATCGAGATCAAGGTACAGCAGCACCCAGGCACTGTCGGTACGTTCGCCGCGCAGCAGCAGATTTTCCACCGTTTGATAGAACCCGCGACGGTTGAGCAGCCCGGTCAGCGGGTCGGTGACAGCCTGGAATTCCAATTGCTGATGCAGATGGCGCACCACCGACATGTCCAGCACCGTCACCACCATGGCGTGTTGCTCGGCGGGCAATGGCGCACAGGACAACGCCACGGGCACCTGCTGGCCGGGCGCCGTACGCAGCAGCGCATCGTGCAGGCGCAGGGTCTCACCGCGTTTGTAACCGGCCAGCAGTTCTGAATCGGCCCACACCGGAATGTGCGGTTTCTGCAGGAAATCCAGAAACTCCTTGCCCTGCAGATCTTGCACAGTGGCATTGAGCAGCCGCGACATCGCCGGGTTGGCGAAGCGGATCAGACCGTCCTCACCGACCACCAGGATGCCTTCGGCGGCGTTGTCCAGCACTGAGGCATTGAAGGCGCGAGCGACCTCCAGATCGTGGCTCAGGCGCTGCAAGGCGCGACGATTTCGCTGATGTTCGAGCAGCGCCTGGACTTTGGGCTTGAGAATTTGCGGATCGAACGGTTTGAACAGGTAATCCACCGCACCACTGGCGTAACCCTTGATCACGGCGTCCTGGGACTGTTCATTGGCGGTCAGGAAGATGATCGGAGTGAGGCGGGTTCGCTGACTGCCGCGCATCAGGCGCGCCACTTCAAAACCGTCCATGCCCGGCATCTGCACATCCAGCAGCACCAGGTCGACATCATGTTCAAGTAAAAGGCTCAGGGCTTCGAAACCCGAGGCGGCAGTGATGACCTGCCAGTCCTGGCGCTGCAACAACGCGCGCATGCTGGTCAAATTTTCAGGGTAATCATCGACGATTAGAAGAATCGAGCTGCCTTCAGCTGGCGTGGGGTGCGCGCATTCCATGCTGCTTCTCTTGTTCGGGGCGGCAGGCCGGTTTCTTGTGAAAACCGGACAAATACTAACCTTCACTCTAGACCTGGATCCAACAAAGCAGAAGGTGTCAGTACGCCATCATTTAACCAAAGCGTTCATTTGCCGACTAACGGTCGCTTCTACAGGCCGCTAAAACCGGGGAAGATGGCATTTCGACAGGATGTTGACGTCAACCATCTGCCAGACGGGCATTAACAAAGAAGCCTTCAACGCTTATAAAGACCGCCCTCCAAGGCGCGTGCTAGAGCTTCTGGCACGGGCGTGCAGCAAAAAAATCCGTGGAAGCTTTTGTCTATGATCGATCTCGCAACCTGGAACCTCAGCGTTCCCGTCGGCAGTCCGCCGTACACCGTTGACACTCCCAAACTGGTGAAAGGCTTCAAGGATCAATACTTCCATTCCGATACCGGCACACTGTTTTTCTGGTCCCCGGTAACCGGTTCCCGCACTGCAAACGCAAAGTATCCCCGCACTGAACTGCGAGAAACCTACAGCAACGGCACTCTGCGTAACTGGCTCTACCCGGACGCCGACAACTCCCTGCGCGCCACCCTCGCAGTGAACCAGGTGCCGAGTTCGGGAAAGATCGTCATCGGCCAGATCCACGCCTATGAAAGCCAGAAGCCCATGGTGAAGCTCGAGTACCAGTACAAAACCAGCACGGCTAGCGGCAACATCGTCGCCAAGGTGCGCATGCGCCCGGATGACGGAGAGGGTCGGGTCATCACCATCGCCACCGGGGTGAAACTCGATCAGCAGTTCAACTACCTCATCCATCTCAGCCCCAAGGGGGCATTGGGCATTAGCGCTGCTGGCTACCAATGGGACACCGACATCAGCGCGACCTGGCGCGACAAGCCGCTGTACTTCAAGGCCGGGGTCTATGTGCAAGACCACACCGGGTACAAAAGCGAAGGCGGGAAAGTGACGTTCAGCAAGCTGGATATTGATCACGATAAGTAAGCCGATCCCACTGGACTCTTGAGGGCGACTCGATCCCCCGTAGCAGCAGCTCGCAGGCTCGGCAGCTGCTACAGATCTCGGCGAACCAATGTATGCGCCTGGGCTCCAGTCTTGCCGACCGTGCTTGCGTAACCACGTCAGAACGGTCGTCTTGCCTTAAATCCCGTAACGCTCCTGAGCCTCTTTATCACTCAGCCCGCCTTTTGCGACCTGGTCGACGACCGACAATTTAAAAGTCAGCGTGTAGTCTCGCTGACTACGCCTTTTTTTTGCTTCCATTACGCCCTCCTGAAAATAGATCAGAAGGTGTAAACCTTATTCAGAACGGGACAGGGGCGATTAAAAAATCCGCCCCCTTTTCTACACGCTAAATAATCACTTCAATACATTGACCGCTGCCTTCGCCAACTGGATGAACAGCTCATCATCCCGCTCATCAAAATCGCGATCACCGTCAGCATCACCCTTTCCATCCACGGTGTCATAGTCACCTTTCTTCTTTGACGCCGAAACTGAAATAGCGAAATCAAGAGCAAAGCCCTTCGTTCCATTTTCCTTGGAGTAGAACTCAAGCACTACCTCAGGGCTTTTATCTCCATCAAGATCTTCAACCGACAGTCGAATTTCCTTACTAGCCATCACAACACCTCATCCATTCAGTTATGAGTAGATCATTGCTTTGCGCAACAACGCCAGGCACAACATATTTACTTGGGAATTTGTTGTCCACTGTCAAACATGACAGGTGTATACGCATACATACATGAGGAGCCGCTCAGTCCTGCAGCAACGCCGACCTCGTACAGAACCCATCAAATTGCTTATTCTTTTTATTATCCAACCTCCTTCGCAACACCGTAAATTTCGAATAAAAAACTGTCATTTTTTACAGGTTAATTTTCAGCATGCGCCATCTACTCTTCGCTACTCAAGAAGAGAGATTGACAATGACTAGTCCATTTTAATTCTTCACCGAAATAGACAGATAATACAGGAGCAACATAATGACCATCCCTCTCACCCCACAACAACCAACGTTGTGCACATCAGTAAAAAACAAATGGACGCTTTGCTAGAAACTTCCAAGGCGGCCTGCAACAGCAGAATACAACCAAGTCCTTCGCTCCCAAAAAAACTTAGGGACTCCAGATTACAAAAGGAAAGCACCATGAGAGCGCCAATCCTATTCATACTTTCAACTATTATTGCTGTTTCCAACCAGACTCATGCACAGTGGATTGCGGGCGATTCAAAAGACTCCATTGCCGATGGTCAAGATACAGTTTCAGACATCCGAAATCGATACAACGATACAAGCGAAAACTGCGGCACCAACAACAGGCCGGCCTTCCTGTGTAACGGCGTTATTTTAAGGGTCACAAAAAAATCTACTCAGTATAAAGTCTGGAATCCAAGCCCGACCTCGGTAAACCGCGGCACTGTTTCATTTTCCTACTTGAGAGCGGATTCAAAATTTAGCAACTTCGCCTGGAACTCAACTACTGCAAATGGGTATATCATTTATCCCAAGATTAAATCCCCAGGAAAAACACCCATTGACGTTCTATGCTCCTACCCAGTGGACTCTTGGGAGTGGAATCGTGAAAGACCTTGCGGAAGTTTTACAGGGGACGATGGACAATACTCGGAGGCCAGCAAGCTATGCTCGCTGCAAGGCATTAACACAGCTGATCAATGGATAGAGCATTGGCATAAATATGACAACAACAAAAATCAATATTTGGCCCAATGCGGGTTCGATGTAAATAAAACCATTTCCGATGGGGCTATCGCTTTCAATGAGTCGCTTAAAGCTCAACAAAAGCTGGGGCGCTTTCCTGAATGGAATGAATTGCAGGCGGCAACGTGGGAGCAAGATATAGCTCGAAGCTTGCCCATTCAGGCTTTTTTCTATACCACGCCCGAAAGTCTTTCGGATGCCAAAGCCAATCAAAAAGAGTTTTATGAGGCAACAGGCAATACAATCATCGTTCCGGTTATTAGAGTCAAACTCCCCGCTACGCCGAACGAAGATGTTGCCTTTGAATTTAATGCTAATGAGCAGGCAGTAACCGGTACGACAGCGCCAGTCATTTCCGCTACTGACCATCCAACCATTGACTATCCTGGCGAGGGCACCCTTGTTACATCGCCCTTCAGAATCTCTGGCAGAAGTGCACCTTATGCTTCGGTTGAAGTACTTACGGCTGGGGGCGCACGGCATCTTGGGACATCTGTCGCCGACGCATATGGAGCTTGGTATATCGATAATGTGGAGATGTCTAGCGCTCAACCTATCACCGCCCGCCAGCTCTTGAACGGTCAACAATCCAACTGGGCAAGAAACCGTAACTTCGCTATCAATACTGCGGCATGCCCCCCTTACATCGCGTCAGCATCATGGGTCCATCGTTATGACCCAGGAACCCAAAAAGACGAATGGAGTTTGTCAGTCATCCCTACTGACTGCGGGAGGCATATAGCATCAGATAAAACTAATACCGCATTCGAAGAACTCGTTCAAAAATACGGAAATGATGCGCAATGGAAAAATAATGACGGAGGCGGAATGCGCCGCCAATTTGTTTGCCATCTCGTGATTGCCAGGGAAAAGAGCGAGTGGAACCTGGAGCCTTTCAGGCCAGATGCATCACATGAAACATCAATTGCCAGGGGCTGTAACCCAACCTTGATCTAGCCATAAAAACCTACCGATTTAATGTTCCAAACAAAAACCCGCCTCTCGGCGGGTTTCTCATCAACGCTATTTAAACCCTAAGGCTTAGTTCACCTTGGCGTTCAACTCGCCTTTCAGGTAACGCTGGTACATCGCTTCCAACGAGATCGGCTTGATCTTCGAAGCATTGCCCGCCGTACCAAACGCTTCATAACGTGCGATACACACATCGCGCATAGCCGTCACGGTGGCGCCGAAGAATTTACGCGGGTCGAACTCGCTCGGGTTGGTGGCCATCAGGCGACGCATCGCACCGGTGGACGCCAGGCGCAGGTCGGTGTCGATGTTGACCTTGCGCACGCCGTGCTTGATGCCTTCGACGATTTCTTCAACCGGTACGCCGTAGGTTTCTTTGATGTCGCCGCCGTACTGGTTGATGATCGCCAGCCAGTCTTGTGGAACCGAAGACGAACCGTGCATCACCAAGTGGGTGTTCGGGATGCGCTTGTGGATTTCTTTGATGCGGTCGATGGCCAGCACGTCGCCGGTAGGCGGCTTGGTGAACTTGTACGCGCCGTGACTGGTGCCGATGGCGATGGCCAGGGCGTCGACCTGAGTGCGCTTGACGAAGTCTGCGGCTTCTTCCGGGTCGGTCAGCATTTGGCTGTGATCCAGAACGCCTTCAGCGCCGATGCCGTCTTCTTCACCGGCCATGCCGGTTTCCAGCGAACCCAGGCAGCCCAGCTCACCTTCTACCGAAACGCCGCAGGCGTGAGCCATGGCTACGGTTTGTTGGGTGACGCGGATGTTGTAGTCGTAGTCGGTCGGGGTCTTGCCGTCTTCGCCCAGGGAACCGTCCATCATCACCGAGCTGAAGCCCAGTTGAATGGAACGCTGGCAGACGTCAGGGCTGGTGCCGTGGTCCTGGTGCATGCACACCGGGATGTGCGGGAATTCTTCGATTGCCGCCAGGATCAGGTGACGCAGGAATGGTGCACCGGCGTATTTGCGAGCACCGGCCGAAGCCTGGACGATCACCGGGGAGTCAGTCTTGTCAGCGGCTTCCATGATGGCGCGCATCTGCTCAAGGTTGTTGACGTTGAAGGCTGGAACGCCGTAGCCGTACTCGGCTGCGTGGTCCAGCATCTGGCGCATGCTGATAAGTGCCATTGTGTGTGTCTCTCCCGGTTGAGGGTCGTTAATCGTGCCAGCCTGCCGTAGCGGCGGCGGCTATTCAAGTTATTGCAGATCGGGGGTGAGCCCGGGCTGCGAATTCGGTGGTGCCTAAATTCATGTACCTACACAGAACCCTTGTGGGAGCGGGCTTGCTCGCGAATGCGGTTTAACATTCAGCACTGATGCAAGCTGACCCGCCGCCTTCGCGAGCAAGTCGAATCGTCGCACCGCCACTCCCACATTTGGATCTGCTTCCAGATTGGATCAGTGGTGTATCAGTTTCGTGTATTACTGCGCTTTACAACCGCGGCCGATCAAATCATTGGTGGCGACCCAGTACACCAGGCCTTCCTCACCTTTTACGTGAAACGCCAACATGTCGTTGCTGTACAGCGAACCTTCGGCGCCCGGCTCATGCTTCAAGCGGTACACCTGATCGGCGCCGCCCAGGCGAACGTCTACTTCCTTGCGGCTGTCGTCGGTGTAGCGCCAGAGCACTTTGGCCTGGCTGTCGCAGGTCCAGGTGGTCCAGTTGTCCGTCGATTCGGCAGGCTTGAACAGGTTAAAATTCGAGCAACCTGCCAGCAGTGCCAGCGCCGTAACGGCGATAAAACCTTTCATCCATGTTCCTCGACCGACGGCGCACGCCCCCAGCCTTGAGTAAAGAGTCAGACCCGTCAAGGGCAGCCATGTTCCTTGGCCGGGGTCTGTGTCTCGTATTTGTCCAGGCCATCAGGCCCGGAACGCTTGTTGATCACCGGGTTGGTTTCCGCTTGCCAGTCGGCCTGATAGCAGCCTTTTTCCGGTACGCGCGGCCCGGGTTCCGGTGTGGCTTTCGGGTTACTCCCGCAAGCCGCCAGCAAGCCCGCGACAATCAACAGCGCCAGCGTCTTGACCATGTGAACACTCCTTTGCCTGGTCAAATGAGCGACCTCAGGCCTTGGCCCGGCTTTCCAGGACTTCAACGGCCGGCAGAACCTTGCCTTCGACGAACTCGAGGAACGCGCCGCCGCCGGTAGAAATGTAGGAGATTTGATCAGCAACGCCATATTTATCGATGGCTGCCAGAGTGTCGCCGCCGCCCGCGATGGAGAATGCCGAGCTGTCTGCGATGGCCTGGGCCAGGACTTTGGTGCCGTTACCGAACTGGTCGAACTCGAACACGCCCACCGGGCCGTTCCACAGAATAGTCTTGGACGACTTCAGCAGCTCGGCGAAATTCGCCGCGGTCTGTGGGCCGATATCCAGGATCATGTCGTCAGCGGCCACGTCAGCGATCAGCTTGACCGTAGCGGTGGCGCTTTCAGCGAATTCCTTGGCGACGACAACGTCGACTGGCAGCGGCACGCTGACTTTAGCGGCGATTTCACGAGCGGTGTCCAGCAGATCCGGCTCGTACAGGGACTTGCCGACCGGGTGACCGGCAGCGGCCAGGAAAGTGTTGGCAATGCCGCCGCCGACGATCAGCTGGTTGCAGATCTGGCTCAGGCTGTTGAGCACGTCGAGTTTGGTCGAGACCTTGGAGCCGGCAACGATGGCAGCCATTGGTTGAGCCGGCGCGCCCAGGGCTTTGCCCAATGCGTCCAGTTCAGCGGCCAGCAGCGGACCAGCGGCAGCGACTTTGGCGAACTTGGCCACGCCGTGGGTCGAACCCTCGGCGCGGTGAGCGGTGCCGAAAGCGTCCATCACGAACACGTCGCACAGGGCGGCGTATTGCTTGGCCAGTTCGTCAGCGTTCTTTTTCTCGCCCTTGTTGAAGCGCACGTTTTCGAACAGCACGATGTCGCCGGCTTTCACGTCGACGCCGTTCAGGTACTCGGACACCAACGGCACTTCGCGGCCCAGGGCCTTGCTCAAGTAGTCAGCGACTGGCTTGAGGCTGTTCTCGGCCGAGAATTCGCCTTCGGTCGGACGGCCAAGGTGCGAGCAGACCATCACGGCCGCGCCTTTTTCCAGGGCCAGCTTGATGGTCGGCAGCGAGGCCAGGATTCGCGCATCGCTGGTGACTACACCGTCCTTGACTGGGACGTTGAGGTCTTCGCGGATCAGTACGCGCTTACCTTGCAGATCGAGGTCGGTCATCTTCAACACGGTCATGGGTCGCATTTCCTACTGTTTTGGAGAGGCAGTTGATTGCAGATAGTGTTCCGCAACATCCAGCATTCGATTGGCAAAACCCCATTCGTTGTCGAACCAGGCCAGGATGTTCACCAGCCGTGGGCCGGAAACTCGAGTCTGACTGGCATCGACGATGGCCGAATGTGGGTCATGATTGAAATCACAACTGGCGTGAGGCAACTCGGTGTAGGCCAGAAGGCCTTTGAGCGGGCCGCTGGTGGCAGCCTCGCGCAAAATCCGGTTGACCTCGGTGGCGTCGGTGTCGCTCACGGTCTGCATCGTAATGTCGAGACAAGACACGTTAACCGTCGGCACCCGCACGGCTTTGGCCTGAATTCGTCCGGCAAGTTCCGGTAACAGGCGTTCGATGCCACGCGCCAGACCAGTGGACACCGGAATCACCGACTGGAACGCCGAACGGGTGCGGCGCAGGTCCTCGTGGTGATAGGCGTCGATCACTGGCTGATCGTTCATCGCCGAGTGGATGGTGGTGATCGACACATATTCCAGACCAATGGCCTGATCCAGCAGGCGCAACAGCGGCACGCCGCAGTTGGTGGTGCAAGATGCGTTGGACACCAGCAGCTCGTCGCCGGTCAGGCAATCCTGGTTCACGCCGTAGACGATGGTGGCGTCGACATCCGCCTCGCTGGCCATCGGCTGGGAAAACAGCACCCGTGGCGCGCCAGCGTCGAGGAACCGCTGGCCGTCTTCACGCGTGTGGTATGCGCCGGAGCATTCCAGCACCAGATCGACGCCCAAAGACGCCCAATCGATACCTTCGGGAGTGGCACTGCGCAGGACCTTCACGCAGTCGCCATTAATATGCAGACAATCGCCGTCGACCTTCACTTCACCGGGAAAACGCCCGTGAGTGGAGTCAAAGCGTGTCAGGTATTCGATGCTGGCCATGTCGGCCAGATCGTTGATCGCGACAATTTCAAACCCGGCCTTCGCCCCTCGCTCGAACAACGCACGCAAGACGCAACGACCAATCCGGCCGTAGCCGTTGAGTGCAACTTTGTAAGGACGCGGTTGAGGCATGGGGTTCTCGATTACCGTGGTGAATCCGTCATTGCAGTGTTGGCCGGACCGACGCCTTCGCGAGCAAGCCCGCTCCCACAGGAGAATGCAATCTCATGTGGGAGCGGGCTTGCTCGCGAAAGCGGCGGTCCAGACGACACATTTTCTGGATCAGTCTTCCAGCAGTTCTTCAGCCTGACCCAGGATGTTTTCCAGGGTGAAGCCGAACTCTTCGAACAAGGCAGGCGCAGGCGCCGACTCGCCGTAGGTGGTCATGCCGATCACGCGGCCTTCCAGGCCCACGTACTTGTACCAGTAGTCCGCGTGAGCGGCTTCAATGGCGATACGGGCGCTGACCTGCAACGGCAGAACCGCTTGCTTGTAACCGGCGTCCTGGGCATCGAACACGCTGGTGCACGGCATCGAAACAACACGCACTTTGCGACCCTGTTCGGTCAGCTTGTCGTAGGCCTGAACGGCCAGACCGACTTCCGAACCGGTAGCGATCAGGATCAGTTCAGGCTCGCCTGCGCAGTCCTTCAACACGTAACCGCCACGACCGATGTCAGCGATCTGCAGCGCATTGCGGGTTTGGTGCTGCAGGTTCTGACGCGAGAAGATCAGCGCCGAAGGGCCGTCCTTGCGCTCGATGGCCAGTTTCCAGGCCACTGCCGATTCAACGGCATCGGCTGGACGCCAAGTGTCGAGGTTCGGTGTGCTGCGCAGGCTGGTCAGTTGCTCGATCGGCTGGTGAGTCGGGCCGTCTTCGCCCAGGCCGATGGAGTCGTGGGTGTAGACGAACACCACGCGCTTCTTCATCAGCGACGCCATGCGCACCGCGTTGCGGGCGTATTCCATGAACATCAGGAAGGTCGCGCCGTAAGGCACCAGGCCGCCGTGCAGCGCCACGCCGTTCATGATCGCGCTCATGCCGAACTCGCGAACGCCGTAGTACATGTAGTTACCGCTGGCGTCTTCGGCGGTGACACCTTTGCAACCTTTCCACAGGGTCAGGTTGGAACCGGCCAGGTCAGCCGAGCCGCCCAGCAGTTCAGGCAACAACGGGCCGTAGGCATTCAGTGCGTTCTGGCTGGCTTTACGGCTGGCGATGGTTTCGCCCTTGGCCGCAACTTCAGCAATATAAGCCGAGGCTTTTTCGGCGAAGTCTTCCGGCAGGTCGCCGCTCAGACGACGAACCAGCTCGTTGGCCAGCTCAGGGAAGGCTGCGGAGTAGGCAGCGAAACGCTGATCCCATTCGGCTTCGGCCGCGCGACCGGTTTCCTTGGCGTCCCACTCGGCATAGATATCGGCCGGAATTTCGAACGGACCGTGGTTCCACTTCAGCGCCGCACGGGTCAGGGCGATTTCCGCGTCACCCAATGGGGCGCCGTGGCAGTCTTCCTTGCCTTGCTTGTTCGGCGAACCGAAGCCGATGGTGGTCTTGCAGCAGATCAAGGTTGGCTGCTCGCTTTTGCGTGCAGTATCGATCGCGATCTTGATTTCTTCCGGGTCGTGACCGTCGACGTTGCGGATCACCTGCCAGTTATAGGCTTCGAAGCGCTTCGGCGTGTCATCGGTGAACCAGCCTTCGACTTCGCCGTCGATGGAAATACCGTTGTCATCGTAGAAGGCAATCAGTTTGCCCAGGCCCAAGGTACCGGCCAGGGAAGCGACTTCGTGGGAAATGCCTTCCATCATGCAGCCATCACCCAGGAACACGTAGGTGTGGTGGTCGACGATGTTATGGCCAGGACGGTTGAATTGCCCCGCCATGACTTTTTCTGCCAGGGCAAAACCAACGGCGTTGGCCAGGCCTTGGCCCAGTGGACCGGTGGTGGTTTCAACGCCTGGGGTGTAACCGAATTCCGGGTGACCCGGGGTGCGGCTGTGCAGCTGGCGGAAGTTCTTCAGGTCTTCGATCGACAGGTCGTAGCCGGTCAGGTGCAGCAGCGAGTAGATCAGCATCGAGCCGTGACCGTTGGACAGCACGAAGCGGTCACGGTCGGCGAACGATGGATTGCTCGGGTTGTGCTTCAGGTAGTCACGCCAAAGTACTTCGGCGATATCCGCCATACCCATCGGGGCACCGGGATGGCCGCTGTTGGCTTTTTGCACGGCATCCATGCTGAGGGCACGAATGGCGTTGGCACGCTCACGACGGCTGGGCATCGCTGTTCTCCTGCGGGTTCTGTATCGAGAGTGAATAAAACGAAACGGAAAAAAGGCGAGCATTTTCCCTCACCGACCCGCCTCGGGGCAATGACAGATAGTCACTTGAAGGCGTTTTTCCAATGGTTAACAGCGTATTCGACTGGTGAAACCTTTCCGCTGTTCGTTTGTTGACTAAACCTAACGCTGAGAAGTGCCATCTATCGACCAATATCAAAACTTTTTGATATTGCCCTTGCGATGCTTTCTGACGGTCACTAGACTGCCGGCCTTATGAATTTACGCGTGCCTTCCATTCAACATGACGATTGCGATGAGCTGGCAGCCCTGTGCAAGGCTGGCGGCGATCCTTTGCGACTGAATGTATTGCGCGCGCTGGCCAACGATTCGTTTGGCGTACTGGAACTGGCGCAGATTTTTGGTATTGGCCAGTCGGGCATGAGTCATCACCTCAAGGTATTGGCCCAGGCCGACCTGGTGGCGACCCGCCGTGAGGGCAATGCGATTTTCTACCGTCGCGCCCTGCCCCACACTGACTTGCTGGGCGGCAAGCTACATGCCGCGCTGCTGGAAGAAGTGGACAACCTGACCCTTCCGGTCGAGGTGCAGGCGCGGATCGCTCAGGTCCACGGGCAACGTGCGGCGGCCAGCCAGGACTTTTTCTCACGGGTCGCGGAGAAGTTTCGCGCCCAGCAAGACTTGATCGCCGGCCTGCCGCAGTACCGCGAAAGCGTGGTGGCATTGCTCGACAAGCTGAGCTTCAGCGAAGGCGCCACGGCCATCGAAGTCGGCCCCGGGGACGGTGCGTTTCTACCGGAACTGGCGCGCCGCTTCACTCAGGTGACGGCGCTGGATAACAGCCCGGCGATGCTCGAACTGGCGCGGCAGGTCTGCGAACGTGAAATGCTGGCTAACGTAAGCCTGCAACTGGCCGATGCATTGAACGGTGTAAGTCTTCAGGCCGATTGCGTTGTACTGAACATGGTACTGCACCATTTCGCCGCACCGGCCGAAGCGCTCAAGCACATGGCCGACTTGCTGCAACCGGGCGGTAGCCTGCTCGTGACAGAGTTATGTAGCCACAACCAGAGTTGGGCCAGGGAGGCCTGCGGTGATCTCTGGTTGGGGTTTGAACAGGACGATTTGGCCCGTTGGGCCACCGCTGCGGGACTCGCTCCCGGGGAAAGCCTCTATGTAGGCTTACGTAATGGTTTCCAGATCCAGGTTCGCCATTTTCAGCGACCGACTGGCGACACTCACCATCGGTAAATTCAGGAAAACATCGAGATGAGCGAATACTCCCTCTTCACCTCCGAGTCCGTGTCCGAAGGGCATCCGGATAAAATCGCCGACCAGATTTCCGATGCGGTGCTGGACGCCATCATTGCTGAAGACAAATTCGCCCGTGTTGCGGTCGAAACCCTGGTGAAAACCGGCGTGGCAATTATCGCTGGTGAAGTCACCACCTCGGCGTGGGTCGATCTGGAAGAGATCGTGCGTAACGTGATTCTGGACATCGGCTACAACAGCTCCGATGTCGGCTTCGACGGCGCTACGTGCGGCGTGATGAACATCATCGGCAAGCAGTCTCCTGACATCAACCAGGGTGTCGACCGTGCCAAACCTGAAGATCAGGGCGCCGGCGACCAGGGCCTGATGTTCGGTTACGCCAGCAACGAAACCGACGTGCTGATGCCAGCACCGATCACCTTCTCGCACCAGCTGGTTCAGCGTCAGGCCGAAGCCCGTAAATCCGGCCTGCTGCCTTGGCTGCGCCCGGACGCCAAGTCGCAAGTGACTTGCCGTTACGAAGGCGGCAAGGTTGTAGGAATCGACGCCGTTGTACTGTCGACCCAGCACAACCCTGACGTGTCCTACAAAGACCTGCGCGAAGGCGTGATGGAACTGATCGTCAAGCACGTACTGCCTGCCGAACTGCTGTCCAAGGACACTCAGTTCCACATCAACCCGACCGGCCAGTTCATCATCGGTGGCCCGGTAGGCGACTGCGGCCTGACCGGCCGCAAAATCATCGTCGACAGCTACGGCGGCATGGCCCGTCACGGCGGCGGTGCGTTCTCCGGCAAAGATCCATCGAAGGTTGACCGTTCGGCCGCCTACGCCGGTCGTTACGTGGCCAAGAACATCGTCGCTGCCGGCCTGGCCGAGCGCTGCGAGATTCAGGTTTCCTACGCTATCGGTGTCGCTCAGCCTACGTCGATCTCGTTGAATACCTTCGGCACCGGCAAGATCAGCGACGACAAAATCGTCAAACTGGTCCGCGAAATATTTGACCTGCGTCCATACGCAATCACCACCATGCTCGACCTGCTGCACCCGATGTACCAGGAAACCGCTGCGTACGGCCACTTCGGTCGCACCTCGGCGACCAAGACTGTGGGTGACGATACTTTCACCACTTTCACCTGGGAAAAAACCGACCGCGCCGACGCTCTGCGTTCTGCTGCTGGTCTGTAAGCTTTCCCGGCAGTACCAAAAGCCCCGCACGGTTTGCCGTGCGGGGCTTTTTATTGTCTTCACGTGGGACCGTGTTGCGGCCTTCGCGGGCAAGCCCGCTCCCACATTAGTGCCGTTCACAGAGCCAATGGGGGAGCGGGCTTGCTCGCGAAGAGGCCCGACCGGTCACCGCTAATCCCCAGAAACACTCAGCAAAACACCCACCCATTGCGCTCCACAATCCTCACCTAGCCTTGAAGCATCTCCCTGAGCAAGGACGCTCACGATGCTCCCCAACCTGCACCTGTTTTTAACCTTCCTACTGAGCTTTGCCTGCCTGACCGCCAACGCCACCGGATGCCCCGACTGGCCCTTCGCCCGCGCGACGGGCGAAATCGCAGCCCTGCAAAAACAAATCGACCTTTGGGACGACAACTACCATCGCGAAGGCCGCTCATTGGTCACCGACGAACTCTACGATCAGTCCCGTGAGCGCCTGAGCGAATGGCGCAACTGTTTTGATTTGGACGTATCCGCAGAACCGTTGCGCACCGCAGGCGGCACGGTTCCCCACCCCATCGCCCACACCGGCCTGGAAAAACTCCGGGATGCTCGCGCCGTCGAGAACTGGCTACGTCACCGCACGGACATATGGGCCCAACCCAAGGTCGACGGCGTCGCGGTGACATTGATTTACCGCAAAGGCGTGCTGATTCGGGCGATCAGTCGTGGCGACGGAGTGAACGGGCAAGACTGGACGGCCTCGGCACAGCGGATCGCTGCCATCCCCCAACACCTGCCACAACCGCTCAACCTGCTGCTGCAAGGCGAACTCTATTGGCGGCTTACCGACCACGTACAAGCCCAGGCCGGCAGCCTCAATGCACGAGCCACAGTGGCCGGCTTGATGGCCCGCAAGGAACTGACTGATGAGCAAGCCGACGGTATCGGCCTGTTTGTCTGGGACTGGCCCCAAGGTCCGGCCAGCTTGCCTGCCCGAGTCGCCGTGCTGGATGAATTGGGCTTCCCGAGCACAGCGTCGTACAGTCAGCCCGTCACGGCATTCGCCGACGCTGAACACTGGCGCGATCACTGGTATCGCGCACCCCTGCCCTTTTCCACCGACGGCATCGTCCTGCGCCAGAACCAACGCCCACCCGCCGAGCGCTGGCAGGCAAAACCACCTCACTGGAGCGTCGCCTGGAAGTACCCGTTTGCCCAGGCGCTGGCCGAGGTGCGCAAGGTCCACTTCAAGGTCGGACGGACCGGGCGGATCACCCCGGTGCTGGAACTGTTGCCGGTGGCACTCGATGACCGACAAATCAAACGCGTCAGTGTCAGCTCCCTGCAACGCTGGCAATCACTGGACATCCGGCCCGGAGATCAAGTCGCCATCAGCCTGGCAGGACTGACCATTCCCAGACTTGATGGCGTGGTCTTGCGCAGTACCGAACGTCCCGAATTGAACGTTCCGATGGCAGAGGACTTTCATCAGTTGAGTTGCTGGCAGCCAACGCCAGGCTGTGAAGGTCAATTCCTGGCGCGCCTGAACTGGCTCAGCGGCAAGCAGGGGCTGGCGCTCTCGCATGTCGGCCCGGGCACCTGGGAGAAACTTCTCGAAACAGGCCGCCTGAACGGCCTGCTGGATTGGTTGACCCTCGATGCTCAAGAGCTTGCTAACATTGATGGCTTCGGCGAACGCAGCAGTGCTCGTCTTTTGAACAGTTTCAACAGCGCCCGGCAACGCCCTTTCGCTCGCTGGCTCAAAGCCCTGGGCTTACCGCCGACCGGTCAGGCGCACCTCGCCGATTCATGGCAGGCACTGGCGCAACGAAATACCGAACAATGGCAGGCTGAAATCGGCATCGGCCCGGGACGCGCGGCGCAATTGAGCGCATTTTTCCGCGATCCGCAGGTCCTGGCCTTGAGTGAAACATTACGTGTCGCGGGGATCGACGGTTTTTAGCAGCCGTTGATCCCCGCCAACCCGGGAACCCATTGGTGCCGTTGGGCTCAAATCCCCCATCGCCATATCGACCCGATTGCCTTTTCACATGGAGCTTTTATGAAACTTCTTTCACCGCTCGCCCTGTTGACCCTCTGCAGCGTGATGGCCGCTCCACTGATGGCCGCCGAAGAAGCTCCGGGGCTGACCGGCTGCGCCGCCAAGAAACAGGGCATCATCAACCAGATCGAACTCGCCAAGACTCGCGGCAACACCGACCAGCAGGCCGGCCTTGAAACAGCCCTGAGTGAAGTCACCGCTCATTGCACCGACGCGTCCCTGAAGAAAGAACGGGAAAACAAAGTGCTCGACGCCAAACACGACGTCAGCAAGCGTCAGGCGGATCTCGACAAGGCCATGAAGAAAGGCGACGCCGAGAAGATCAACAAGCGCAAAGACAAACTTGCCCAGTCCCGCAAGGAATTGCAGGACGCGCTCGACGAACTGGATAAATAAGAGGCGACGATCAAGTATTTACGTCGTTTTCAAAGTCGCCTTCGCGAGCAAGCCCGCTCCCACATTTGAACTTCAGTGCACACATGATTTGTGTGCGTCCGAGATTAAATGTGGGAGCGGGCTTGCTCGCGAAGACGTCAACGAGAGCACCGCCAATCAATGATCCCGAAACTCTTTATGGCACGCACTACAGGCATCTTCGACCTTCTGGACCGCCGGCCCCAGGTTGCTGGCTTTGTAGGGCTGAACCTTGCTGGCAATCACCAGCTCACCGGTGGCGGCTTCAAGAGTGCGAGCCATTTCCTGGAAGCGTGCCTGCTTCTGCCAGACATCGTCCTTGGCGCTGGTGTGATCTTCTTCACGCACCTGCGGGAAATGTTTCCACGGTTCATGGGACAGCGCATCGAGTTTCACGGCGCCGTCAGCGAACTTCGGGCCGTCGAACGGAATGCGGCCACGCAACATGCCGCCCAGGTCTTCACCGGTCTTGAGCATTTGCTTGAAGATCGCCTTGCGCTGGCCCAGCGGCGAATTGGGGTCGACACCACCGCAAGCGGACAAGGCCAGGCAGGCCAGCAATACAACAGAAAGTCTTTTGAAAGTCATGGTGGCTTCAGGTCACTGGAAACGGCGGCCAGTATCCTCGCGTCACCGGCAAAGACCAATAGCCCTATTATCAATACGGGTTGTTTGAGCGCATGGAGCACTCAGGCAACCGGCAAAGGAATTACTCCATGAACAGCCGTTTCAAGGCATGGCGTCACAACCTCGCCTGGACCCTCCCGATGATGGCCGTGCTTGCTGGCTGCACCGGTGGCGACAGCAGCAAACCGAAAACCCACGCACTGGCCACCTACTCCAGCGCCACGTGGGAAGCCCTTCCGACGGTGTCCGACATCGACCTCGTCGCTGGTTTCGGCTCGTGGCGCAGCGCCTGCACCCGGCTCAAGGCCGACCCGGTTTGGGGCGGAACCTGTGCCGCTGCCGCCAACGTGCCGCAAACCGCCAACGAGATTCGTGGCTTCCTCAAGCAGAACCTCGACGTCTACGGCCTGCGCGCCGCCAATGACAATCCAAACGGTTTGATCACCGGCTACTACGAACCGGTCTATCCCGGCAGCCTGACCCAGACCGAAGTGGCCAACATCCCGGTGTACGGCGTCCCCGAAGACATGATCATTGTGTCGCTGGACAGCATCTACCCGGAACTCAAAGGCAAACGTCTGCGCGGCCGGCTCGAAGGTCGCGTGCTCAAGCCTTACGACGATGCGGCAACCATTGAAACCAATGGGGTCAAGGCGCCGGTCGTTGCCTGGCTGACCGATCCGATGAACCTGCAGTTCCTGCAAATCCAGGGCTCCGGTCGTATCCAGCTCGACAACGGCCGCCAGTTGCGCATTGCGTATGCCGACCAGAACGGCCACCCCTATCGCCCTATCGGCCGCTGGCTGGTTGAGCAGGGCGAGCTGAAGAAAGAGGACGTGACCATGGGCGCCATCAGCACCTGGGCAAAGGCCAATCCGTCGCGGATTCCGGAACTGCTCGGCAGCAACCCGAGCTATGTTTTCTTCACCCGCAACCCGGACAGCAACGAAGGGCCGCGCGGCTCGCTGAACGTACCGCTGACAGCCGGCTATAGCGCGGCGGTGGATCGCAAGGTGATTCCGCTGGGCAGCCTGTTGTGGCTATCGACCACAAAACCGGACGGCACCGCGCTGGTACGCCCGGTGGCGGCTCAAGACACCGGTGGCGCGATTGCCGGCGAAGTGCGAGCGGATCTTTTCTGGGGCACCGGCGAAGCGGCCGGGCAACTGGCTGGGGATATGAAACAGCAAGGGCAGATCTGGATGCTGTGGCCAAAAGGCGCGGCGTTGCCGCAAGTGCCGCAGGTTGCCGATGCGGCTAAGGCTAATCCTTGAGATTTGCTGCGACGGATAAATAGCTTTCGCGAGCAAGCCCGCCCTCACATTGGTTTGTGAACGCCACAAATCAAATGTGGGTGCGGGCTTGCTCGCGAAAAGGCCCTCACAGATACCGACCTATTTTCAGGCCGACACCACAAAGAAACCGACTATCAACCCCATCCCCACAAACCACATCAGCGACCGTAGAGTGGCCCAGTCCGCCAGGTAGCAAATGATGAACAGCAGCCTACTGGTGATAAACAACACGGCCAGCACATTGATCGTCACCAGTTCGGCATTGCCGGCCAGGTGCGCCACGATCACGGCTGCCGCGAATGCGGGTGTCACCTCAAAACTGTTCAGTTGCGCCGCATTCGCCCGCTTGCCCAAGCCTTCCAGGGAATCGAGAAACCCCCGGGGATCATGATTATTTTTCAGCCCGTACCCGCCACTGATCTTGGCCACGCCCGTACACAGATAAGGCAGGAGAATCGCAATCAAGATGCACCACAGAGCAACCGTCATAAAGCAGTCCCTTCTTCAAGTTTCAACCATTCGAATTTCAATCAGAACTTCATTACCAGCATGCCGATCAACACCAACCCACAGGCTAAGAGCCGTGGCCTGCCGAAAGGTTCTTTGAGGTAACGCATGCCGAACAGCACCACCAGAATTACGCTGATCTCGCGCAATGCCGCCGCTTCGGCAATCGAGCCCAGTTGCATGGCCCATAGCACCAAAGCGTAGCTGAACAACACGCAGAATCCGACCGCCAACCCCAGCCGCCACTGCTCACGCCAGAACAACATGAAGGCCGGTCGCTTGCGCACCAGTGCCAGCAACGGAAATGGCCAGGCGCTGAGCAACGTGACCCAAACCAGGTAATCCAGCGGGTGGGACCAGCGCCGCAAAGCCTGGCCGTCAATGTACGTGTAGCAGCCGATGCACAGGCCGATCAGCGCCACCACCGGCAACATCGACCATGGCAAACGCGCACCGCCCCCGCCCTGCCACAGCAGGCAAAGCATGCCAAACGGGATCAACAGAATTCCGAAGATCTGCTGGTTGGTCAGCACTTCTCCGGCAAAGATCAGCGTCAGTGCCAGCACCACCAGCGGCGACAAGCCACGCATCAACGGATAGACCAGCCCAAGGTCGCCGACCCGATAGGCCTGGATCAGCAAATAGCGATAGAGCAGCTCGAACGCTGCCGACGCCAGGATCCACGGCCAGATGTCCAGCGGCGGCAGCTCCACGAACGGCAGCATCAGCGCGACAAACAGCATCGCTACGCTGTCCATGCAGGCCACCACCAGCAATCGTTCCGCACTGAATTTGATCAGGGTATTCCACGCCGCGTGCAACAGCGCTGCCACCAACACCAAAGCCGTTGCGAGCACGGCACACTCCTTTATTTGTTTTTGTTCCCTATGGGAAGCGTCTGGATAATTGATTCGCCATATGTCCGCAGCTGTTTATACTGCAAGCGACCACGCCGCACTCAGTTGCGCACAGACTAATTCCAATAATTTTGCTCCTGCCCGCTCTCGTCGAGAACGGGCATTGGCATGCGTATGCCTGATCAAAGCGTCAAGACTACCGACAGAGACCTTGCGCATGCCACTCGCCTTGTTTGCCCTCGCTGTTGCCGCGTTCGGCATCGGCACCACCGAATTCGTCATCATGGGCCTGCTGCCCGACGTCGCCCGCGACCTCGCCGTGAGCATTCCCGACGCCGGCCTGCTGATCACCGGCTACGCACTGGGCGTGGTGTTCGGGGCGCCGATCCTCGCGGTCGGCACCGCCAACATGCCACGCAAAGCCACATTGCTGGGCATGACGCTGATGTTCATCCTCGGCAACGTCCTTTGCGCCCTGGCGCCGAACTACGCCACGCTGATGGCCGCACGGGTGGTTACGGCGCTGTGCCATGGCGCGTTCTTCGGCATCGGCTCGGTCGTTGCGGCCGGTCTGGTCGCCCCGAACAAACGGGCCCAGGCGATTGCCATGATGTTCACCGGCCTGACGCTGGCCAACGTGCTCGGCGTGCCGTTGGGTACTGCGCTTGGGCAATACGCCGGCTGGCGCTCGACGTTCTGGGCGGTGTCGGTGATCGGTGTGGTTGCCGCGATCGCGCAGTGGGCCTGGCTGCCAAAGGAAATCCCGATGGACAAAGCCAACCTCGCCAGCGAATTCAAAGTATTGGGCAAGCCCAACGTGCTGCTGGCCCTGGGCATGAGCGTGTTGGCGTCCACCAGCCTGTTCAGTGTGTTCACGTACATCGCGCCGATCTTGCAGGACATCACCGGCGTCAGCCCCCACGGCGTGACCATCATGCTGCTGTTGTTCGGTGTGGGTTTGACGGCGGGCAGCATGCTCGGCGGCCGGCTGGCGGACAGTCGTTTGCTGCCTTCGCTGGTGGGCATGGCGCTGGCCGTGCTGGTGGTGCTGGCCGCGTTCACACAGACCAGTCACTCGGTGATCCCGGCGGCGATTACGCTGGTGTTATGGGGGATCTTCGCGTTTGCGCTGTGCCCGATCCTGCAACTGCTGATCATTGACCAGGCGCATGAAGCACCGAACCTGGGGTCGACGCTGAATCAGAGTGCGTTCAATCTGGGTAATGCGGCTGGTGCTTGGATTGGCGGGTTGGTTGTGGCCAGTGGCGCGGACCTGGCTGACTTGCCCTGGACGGGCGCGCTGGTCAGTGGCTTGACGGTGCTGGCGGCGCTTTTCTTTATCTACCTGCAACGTCGCGGTGCGACTGCGGTCAATGTGTCCGGCTGAATAGCTGCATCGCCAATGACATTGCTTTCGCGAGCAAGCCCGCGAAGAAGTTGATGCGGTGCAACTGCCAAACAACCAATCTGCCACCTCCCATCCCAAGGACCCCGGATGCTTGAACTTGTCGCTGCGTTTATCTGCCTCACCACGCTCCTCACCTACGTGAATTTCCGCTTCATCGGCCTGCCCCCGACCATCGGTGTCATGGTCACTGCACTGATGTTTTCCCTGTTGCTGCAAGGCCTGAGCTTCCTCGGCTATCCCGGCCTCGAGGAACGCATTCAGCAATTGATCGGCCAGATCGACTTCGGCGATCTGCTGATGAACTGGATGCTGTCCTTCCTGTTATTTGCCGGTGCCCTACACGTCAATCTCAACGACCTGCGCAGCTATCGCTGGCCCATCGGTTTGCTGGCCACTTTCGGTGTGTTAATCGCCACCGCGGTGATCGGTAGCCTCGCCTATTACATATTTGCCCTGTTCGGCTGGCACGTGAGCTTTCTCTATTGCCTGCTGTTCGGCGCATTGATTTCCCCCACCGACCCGATCGCAGTGCTCGGCGTGTTGCGCACGGCCAATGCGTCCAAGCCGCTGAAAACCACCATTGTCGGGGAGTCGCTGTTCAACGATGGCACAGCAGTTGTGGTGTTCACCGTGTTGCTGGGCATCGCGCAACTGGGCGAAACCCCGACCATCGGTGCCACGGCGATGCTGTTCGCCCACGAAGCAATTGGCGGCGTGCTGTTTGGTGGGCTGATCGGTTATCTGGTGTACCTGATGATCAAGAGCATCGAGCAGCATCAGATCGAGGTCATGCTGACCCTGGCGCTGGTCATCGGCGGTTCGGCCATGGCCTCGGAGCTGCATGTTTCGGCGCCGATCGCGATGGTGGTCGCAGGTCTGATCATCGGCAACCTGGGCCGCAACCTGGCGATGAACGACATGACGCGAAAGTACCTGGACGGTTTCTGGGAACTGCTCGACGACATGCTCAACGCCTTGCTGTTTGCGCTGATCGGCATGGAGTTGTTGCTGTTGCCGTTCAATTGGTTGCACGTGCTGGCCGCGAGCTTGCTGGCGCTGGCGATTCTGCTGTCGCGCCTGCTGACGGTGGCGCCGGCCATCGTGCTGCTGCGGCGCTGGCGCACGGTGCCTCGCGGCACGATCCGGATTCTGACCTGGGGCGGCTTGCGCGGTGGTGTGTCGGTGGCATTGGCGCTGGCCCTGCCATTGGGCCCGGAGCGCGATCTGTTGCTGAGCATCACTTACATCGTGGTGCTGTCATCGATCCTGTTGCAGGGGCTGAGCATCGGCAAACTGGTCAAGCATGTGACCCGTGATGAACCTGCGCCAGCGGCACAGGCCGAGCATCACTGATTACTTTTTGGTTTTCTGCGGATCAGGCTCCTGGCCTTGATCCGTCGACTTCTTCGGCGGCCCGCTCTCGCTGCGAATCTGCGCATGACTGATCAGCGCGAAGATGAAACTGCCGCCGATGATGTTCCCCGCCAGCGTCGGCCCGGCGAATACCATCCAGAAATCCTTCCACGGCAACTGGCCGGCAAACACCAGATACGACACCTCCGCCGAACCGACCACGATATGGGTGAAATCCCCCAGCGCCATGAGGTAGGTGATGAGGATGATGATCCACATCTTGGCGGCTTCCATGGACGGAATCATCCACACCATGGTGGCGATCATCCAGCCCGACACAATGCCTTTGGCGAACATCTGGCTGGCATCGTTTTCCATGATCTTGCGCCCGATGTCGAGGAAGGCAAGGTCAGTCTTGCTATCGAAAATCGGCAGGTGCAGCATCACATACGCCACCAGTATCGTGCCGCAGAGGTTGCCCACGAGCACCACCGACCATAGGCGTAACAATCGTCCGAAATTGTTCAGTGTGGGTTTGGTCATGATCGGCAGCACGGCCGTTAGCGTGTTCTCGGTGAACAATTGCTGACGAGCGAGAATCACCGCGAGAAAACCGGCGCAGTAACCGAAACTGGCAATCACCTTGAAGCCTTCACCATCCGGCAAACGGGAATTGAGCAGCCCCATGGCCATTAGGGACAAGCCCATGGTCAGGCCAGCCGCCAGGGCCGACCACCATAGCGCCGCGACGCTGCGTTCCAGCTCCAGATCGCCCTGAGTGCGGATGATTTCATGCAGAACCGCAGCGCGCGGGGGCTGGCTCTTGTCGACGTCGTGCTGTTCTTCAGCGGAGAGGTTCGGGGTCTTGCCGTCTTTCTTGGTGTCCATAAAGCTCCTGAACCTGTGGCGTGTCATGTAGGTACGACACGCGCGGTTCGGAGCTGTTCAGTGGTCCGCTAAATCATCGTTAATCGGTAGACCGCCTTCGCGAGCAAGCCCGCTCCCACATTGGATCTCGGTCGTTTGGAGATCCCATGTGGGAGCGGGCTTGCTCGCGAGGGCGCGCCACCGTTCTCAATCGCTGATGCCATCATCCTTGAACTGGTCTTTGACGTACTTGATCTCGGTCTGTCCATGTGGCGCGGGCAAGCCGTCTTCACCCAGATTGACAAAGACAATCTTGTCCACCGTCAGGATGCTTTTGCGGGTGATCTTGTTACGCACTTCACACTTGAGGGTGATCGAGGTGCGACCGAACTCGGTGGCGGTGATGCCCAGTTCGATGATATCGCCCTGTCGCGAGGCGCTGACGAAGTTGATTTCGGAAATGTACTTGGTGACCACACGCTGATTACCCAGCTGGACGATGGCATAGATCGCCGCTTCTTCGTCGAGCCAGCGCAACAGGCTGCCGCCGAACAGCGTGCCGTTGGGGTTGAGGTCTTCGGGTTTTACCCATTTGCGGGTGTGGAAATTCATACTCACTCCTGACCGTCTTGCCGATTGATGCCCGGCATCATGGCAGAGCCCTCGCTAGAGCTCTATTAAGCATCGACTATGGTCGCGATTACCGTTCAGACATTGACTGACAGAAACGCTTTGGAAGTATCGCTCACACGGCTATAATCGCCACCGTTTCAAAACGGTAACGTTCCATTGATACCGTTTTCCCGCCACCTGTCCGAGGGGCGCTGCAGCAGGTTCGACCTGTCAGGCTCGGATGGGGCGTTGCTTGGTCATCATCGACCAGACACTAAACGCACAACGGCGCCCATTCGCATACATTACGAATGGAGGCTCTTCATGAGCGCTGTTATCACGCCTGCAGATTTTAACGATTACAAAGTCGCCGATATGTCCCTGGCTGCCTGGGGCCGTCGTGAAACCATCATCGCCGAATCCGAAATGCCAGCCCTGATGGGTCTGCGCCGCAAGTACTCCGCCGAGCAACCGCTCAAAGGCGCGAAGATCCTCGGCTGCATCCACATGACCATTCAGACTGCCGTGCTGATCGAAACCCTGGTTGCCCTGGGCGCCGAAGTACGCTGGTCGTCCTGCAACATTTTCTCGACTCAAGACCAGGCCGCTGCCGCCATCGCTGCTGCCGGTATCCCGGTTTTCGCCTGGAAAGGCGAGACTGAAGAAGAGTACGAGTGGTGCCTGGAGCAAACCATCCTGAAAGATGGTGCGCCATGGGATGCCAACATGATCCTCGACGACGGCGGCGACCTGACCGAGCTGCTGCACAAGAAATACCCGGCGATCCTGGACCGCGTCCACGGCGTCACCGAAGAAACCACCACTGGCGTTCACCGCCTGCTGGACATGCTGGCCAAGGGCGAGCTGAAAATCCCGGCCATCAACGTCAACGACTCGGTGACCAAGAGCAAGAACGACAACAAGTACGGCTGCCGTCACAGCCTGAACGACGCGATCAAGCGCGGCACCGACCACCTGCTGTCCGGCAAGCAAGCGCTGGTGATTGGCTACGGTGACGTGGGCAAGGGTTCCGCTCAGTCCCTGCGTCAGGAAGGCATGATCGTTAAAGTCTCCGAAGTCGACCCGATCTGCGCCATGCAAGCCTGCATGGACGGCTACGAGCTGGTTTCGCCGTTCATCGACGGTATCAACAACGGTACTGAAGAAAGCATCGACAAAGCACTGCTGGGCAAGATCGACCTGATCGTGACCACCACCGGCAACGTCAATGTTTGCGACGCAAACATGCTCAAGGCCCTGAAGAAGCGCGCTGTTGTCTGCAACATCGGCCACTTCGACAACGAAATCGACACCGCTTTCATGCGCAAGAACTGGGCATGGGAAGAAGTGAAGCCACAGGTTCACAAGATTCACCGTACCGGTGCTGGCGCGTTCGACGCCCAGAACGACGACTACCTGATCCTGCTGGCCGAAGGCCGTCTGGTTAACCTGGGCAACGCCACTGGCCACCCAAGCCGCATCATGGACGGTTCGTTTGCCAACCAGGTTCTGGCGCAGATCTTCCTGTTCGGCCAGAAGTACGCCGACCTGTCGCCAGCCCAAAAAGCCGAGCGCCTGACGGTTGAAGTACTGCCGAAGAAACTCGACGAAGAAGTGGCCCTGGAAATGGTCCGTGGCTTCGGCGGCGTGGTCACTCAACTGACCAAGACTCAGGCCGACTACATCGGCGTGACCGTCGAAGGCCCGTTCAAGCCGCACGCTTACCGCTACTGATCGGTCCTGCCGCCTGCTCTCCCTGTGGGAGCAGGCTTGCTCGCGAAAGCGGTGTTTCAGTCGACATTGATGGTGGATGTGCTGACGCCTTCGCGAGCAAGCCCGCTCCCACATGGGTAGTGCAAGCCTCCCAGGCTTACGCGTTTCCAAGGATATGACTATGTCCCAAGACCGTCGCTACAGCTTCGAGTTCTTCCCTACGAAGACCGATGCCGGGCATGAAAAGCTGCTCGCCACTGCTCGTCAGCTGGCTACGTACAACCCCGACTTCTTCTCCTGCACCTATGGCGCTGGCGGTTCGACCCGTGATCGCACCATCAACACCGTGTTGCAGCTCGAAAGCGAAGTCAAAATCCCTGCCGCACCGCATTTGTCTTGCGTTGGCGACAGCAAGAACGACTTGCGCAGCCTGCTGACTCAATACAAGGCCGCGGGCATCACCCGTATCGTTGCCCTGCGTGGCGACCTGCCTTCGGGCATGGGCATGGCCAGTGGTGAACTGCGTCACGCCAATGATCTGGTTGAATTCATTCGTGAAGAGACCGGCGATCATTTCCACATCGAAGTCGCCGCCTACCCGGAAATGCATCCGCAAGCGCGCAACTTCGAGGACGATCTCACCAATTTCGTGCGCAAGGCCAACGCCGGCGCCAACAGCGCGATCACCCAGTACTTCTTCAACGCCGACAGCTACTTCTACTTCGTCGAGCGTGTACAGGCGATGGGCGTGAACATCCCGATCGTGCCGGGAATCATGCCGATCACCAACTACAGCAAGCTGGCCCGCTTCTCCGACGCCTGCGGTGCGGAAATCCCGCGCTGGATCCGCAAGCAGCTGGAAGCCTACGGCGACGACACCCAGAGCATTCAAGGCTTTGGTGAGCAAGTCATCACCGAGATGTGCGAACGCCTGCTGCAGGGTGGCGCTCCCGGGCTGCACTTCTACACACTGAACCAGGCCGACCCGAGCCTGGCGGTGTGGAACAACCTGAAGTTGCCGCGCTAAAAGCCGTTACAAGCAAGATCAAAAGATCGCAACCTTCGACAGCTCCTGCATTGGAATACGTACCTTTGCAGGAGCTGTCGAAGGCTGCGATCTTTTGCTTTTAACGCACTTTTATTGTGCAGCAACATACGGAGATAGAGCTTCTGGATCCTGTTTCTGGCTCTTTCCGGTTTCTCGTCGTAATCTCAAGCCATGCCTTTGATCGCGCAGTTACTGACCGTGTTTCTTTTTACTTGCCTGAGCTTTGCCGCCCGGGGCGAGAAGCTGCGCATTGTCACTGAACCGTGGGCGCCGTACGTGTATGAGGAGAACGGCAAATCCCTGGGCCTGGACTACGAAACCACGGCCATTGTCTTCAAACGCCTGGGCATCGAAGTGGAATGGCAGTTCCTGCCTTGGAAGCGCTGCCTGTCGATGCTTGAACAGGGTCAGGCGGACGGCGCGCTCGACATTTTCCACAGCGATGAGCGCGACGCGACCCTGCTCTACCCCAGCGAACCGCTCTCGGAAGTCGAGTTCGTGATGTTCTACGCCAATGAAAGGCCCCATCCGTTCCGCACCCTCGACGAACTGCGCGGCCTGACCATTGGCACCTCGCCGGGCTACCTCTATAGCGAGGATTTCAGGGAATCGACGCTGTTCACCCGTGAACCGGCCCCGAGTCACGAAGCCAACTTCGGCAAACTGGTACGCGGGCGGATCGACCTGCTGATCACCGATCGCCGGGTGGGCCAGTATTTGCTCGACGAGTTGAACATCCGCGACAAGATCACCGAGAACCCCACAGTCATCAGCCAGCAGAGCCAGTTTTTGGCCGTGCGCCGCAATGCCGGCATGGATTTGTTGGTCCAGCGCTTCGGCGCCGAACTCAAACGCTTCAAGCGCGAGCCCGCCTACGCTGAATTGAGTGCCCGTTATGGCGCCAACCCGGCGACCGGCGCGAAGACCGCAAGAGCCACGGCGGCCGCCGAAAAAACCGTTGAGCAGCAGGAAAGCGGCGCGCAGTGATTGCTCTGTTATACTCCGGCCTTCCCGCCAGGCTCACGCCCGGACGCTCGGACTCGTTCAAGGCATCTCGACCCCGCTACAGCGCAGCTTTTCAGCCCGCGCGAGCGCTCCAGATGAGCCTTCGAGGCCCAGCAGGACCGGACGGGATTGCGTCCCCTTAAACGCCATTCGCGCCAGGCAAGACTCCCATTGGGCCAAGCCCTAACTAAAACAGGATTACTCATGTCCTTTGCTTCCCTCGGTCTCTCCGAGGCTTTAGTCCGCGCCATCGAGGCAGCGGGCTATACCGAGCCTACTCCGGTGCAACAGCGGGCTATTCCCGCCGTGTTGCAAGGTCGCGACCTGATGGTCGCGGCACAGACAGGTACTGGTAAAACCGGCGGCTTCGCCCTTCCGATCCTGGAGCGGTTGTTTCCGGGCGGTCACCCGGACAAATCCCAGCGTCACGGCCCGCGCCAACCGCGCGTACTGGTCCTGACCCCTACTCGCGAGCTCGCGGCCCAGGTGCATGAAAGCTTCAAGGTTTATGCCCGTGACCTGAAATTCGTCAGCGCCTGCATCTTCGGCGGCGTCGGCATGAACCCACAGGTTCAGGCCATGTCCCGTGGTGTTGACGTGCTGGTGGCCTGCCCCGGCCGCCTGCTCGACCTCGCCGGCCAAGGCAGCGTCGATCTGTCCCACGTGGAAATCCTCGTGCTGGACGAAGCCGACCGCATGCTCGACATGGGCTTCGTCCATGACGTGAAAAAGGTCCTCGCCCGTCTGCCGAGCAAACGCCAGAACCTGCTGTTCTCGGCGACCTTCTCCAAAGACATCACCGACCTCGCCGGCAAGCTGCTGCACAACCCGGAACGCATCGAAGTCACGCCGCCGAACACCACGGTCGAGCGCATCGAACAGCGCGTATTCCGCCTGGCTTCCAGCCACAAGCGTTCGCTGCTGGCGCACCTGATCACTGCCGGCGCCTGGGAACAGGTGCTGGTGTTCACCCGCACCAAGCACGGCGCCAACCGCCTGGCCGAGTACCTGGACAAACACGGCCTGAGCGCCGTTGCCATCCATGGCAACAAGAGCCAGAACGCGCGGACCAAAGCCCTGGCCGACTTCAAGGCCGGTGAAGTGCGCATCCTGGTCGCTACCGACATCGCCGCTCGCGGCCTGGACATCGACCAGTTGCCACATGTGGTCAACTTCGAGCTGCCGAACGTCGACGAAGATTACGTTCACCGCATCGGTCGTACCGGCCGTGCCGGTCGCTCGGGCGAGGCGATCTCGCTGGTGGCTCCAGACGAAGAAAAACTGCTGAAAAGCATCGAGCGCATGACCAAGCAGAAAATCGCCGACGGCGACCTGATGGGCTTCGATTCGAGCGCGGTAGAAGCCGAGAAACCAGAAGTTCGCGAGCGTCCGGATGTGCGTAACCCGCGCAACCCACGTGGCCCGCGCGGCGACGGCCCGAACGGCACCGGTGGTGGCGGCGGTCGCAAGGACAAAGGCAAGGACAAGGGCGGCAAGGAAAAACCTGCAGCCACTGGCCGTGGTGATCGCCCGGCACGTGAACACAAGCCACGCGAAGGCACTCCGGCTCGCGAGCAGCAGCGTCCGGCGCCTCGCGCTGCCGCTGACCGTGCTCCGGACGAGTTCCTGGACGACGATATCGATAACTTCGGTAACCGCGTCGACTACGTTCCTCAAGCCAAACCTGCTCAGGGCCGTGGCCGCCGTCCGGGCGCTCCGGCACAAGGTACGGCTGCAGGCGCTGGTGCTCCACGCAGCGGCAAGCCGCAAGGTCGCCCGAGCGGTCCGCGCAGCAGCGATGGCGCCACCACCGGCACTCCGCCGGCCAAGCGCAGCGGTCCACGCAACGGTGCTCCACGTGACGGCCAGGCCCGTCGCGAAGAGTCGCGCAATCGCCGCCCGGCCCGCAGTGACGACCAGCCGCGTTCGGAACCCGCCGTGCAAAACCCGCGCGGCCCGGCACCGAAGATCATCCACAAGGAGTCGAAAACCGATCGTTTCCCGACACCTGAGCAACTGGATCAACTGCCAGGCCGTCCGCGCGGCGAAAAACCAGCGTTGCTGACTCGCAATCGCTGATTTAGCGCTGCCATAAAAAATGCCCCGGATCTCGCGATCTGGGGCATTTTTTTTGCGCTGGAAAACCTGTGGGAGCGGGCTTGCTCGCGAAGGCGAATTTTCATTTAACATTCATGTCGACTCACACACCGCATTCGCGAGCAAGCCCGCTCCCACACTGGATCTCATTGCCAGTGTCGATTGCGTCAGGCAATAAAAAACGCCCCCAATCGCAAGATCGGGGGCGTTTTTGTTCAGGCGGCGAAAGTTACTTCGCTTTAACACCTTCAAACGAAACGTACAGCTCGACCGCATCAGACTGTGGGCCCAGGTCTTTCTGCTTACCGAAGTCGGAGCGCTTGATGCTGGTGGTGCCTTCAAAGCCGGCACGGTAGCCGCCCCATGGATCCTTGCCTTCGCCCAGGAATGTAGCTTTGACCACGACTGGCTTGGTCACGCCCAGCAGTGTCAGGTCGCCAGTCACATCAGCAGTATCCTTACCCGCGGCGTTTTTGCCGGTGGATTTGACGCTGGTGGAAACAAACGTGGCTTTGCCGAATTTGCTCGCATTCAGGAAATCACCGCTGGCGATGTGCTTGTCGCGTTCGGCGTGGTTGGTGAACACGCTGGCGGTGTTCACATTGAACTCGATCTTGCTGGCTTCAGGCTTGGCGGCATCGAAACTGAACTTACCGTCAATGTCCTTGAAGGTGCCGGTGATGAAGCTGTAACCCAGGTGGCTGATCTTGAAGTCAACGAAGGCGTGCTGGCCTTCCTTGTCGACGACGTAGTCAGCTGCCATCACGTTAGCGGACAACAGAGCAGAACCGATTGCCAGAGCGGCGAGCGTCTTTTTCAACATGCTTTCTATTCCTTGGGAGTCGAGGTTGAACATCAGGCTTTGCGCCCCAGCATTCGCGTCAGGGTCGCATCACGATCGATAAAGTGGTGCTTCAATGCTGCCAACGCATGGAGACCGGAAAAAATTACCAGCGCCCACGCCAGGTAGAAATGAATCACACCCGCGGTATCTGCCTGGTCCGGTAGTCCGGAAACCAGCGCAGGCACTTCAAACAAGCCAAACACCGGAATCCCGACACCGTCTGCGGTGGAAATCAGGTAACCGGTAATCATCACAGCGAACAAAGCGAGGTACAGAAACGAATGGCCGAATTTGGCGCCGAGGCGCGTCATGCGGCTATAGCTTTGCAAGGTCGGAGGCGGCGGGCTGAAGTAGCGCCACAGCACCCGCAGCAGCATGACGGCGAACAGCACCAGGCCAATGCTCTTGTGCAGGTCCGGCGCGTCTTTGCGCCAGACGCTGTAGTAGTCGAGCCCGACCATCCACAAGCCCAGCGCAAACAAACCGAAGACCGCCAGCGCCACGCCCCAGTGCATGAAGATGCTGACCCAACCATAGCGGGAAGAAGAGTTACGAAGCTGCATTGCCCAAATCCTGTGAGAACTGCGACCAAGACTATCGAGTTATCTATCGAGTTAAAGCGGAAAATTTCGCTTTGAAATATCGAGAAATACGATCAAGGAGTCTGAAAGCGGTGAGTTAAGGAAAGATTAAAGGCGAAAGTGAGGCGGGATGTTAGGGGCTGCCAGGGAAATGTGGGTGTCTACCAAGCCGCCTTCGCGAGCAAGCCCGCTCCCACAGGGGATCTGCTGTGTGACATGAATTGTGTTCACCCCACAGATCGAATGTGGGAGCGGGCTTGCTCGCGAAAGCGGCTGATCAGGCAAAAATAGCGCGATCCTTGAGCCGCGTTTCTGCTCACTCCACAGCCTTACTGCGTCTTGGCCTCGGCAGGTTTGGCCGCCGGCTTCTTCGCCGGTTCAGTTTTTTCGCCGGGGCCATGGTCGCTGCCTTCTTGGCAGGCTCGGATTTCACCGATCCAGAGCACTTAATGGCTGCAGCTTGCTTTTGTGTTTCACGCTAACCTGCGATGAATGTTTTTAAAGAAAAGTAATACATATGTATGGCCATTTCTGTATTTGAACTTGATTCAATGAGGGCTCGACAACTCATTGATTAAGGTAAAAAACATGGCCGCTGCTACTACTCCATTTCAATCAAGCGGTTCACCGGTATTACCTCCCAATCAAACGATGTCGCCGGGGCAGCACCTCATGTCCGCGAACGGGCGATTTCGATTGGTATTGCAAGCTGACGGAAACCTGGTTATTAAGGAGGGTGAAGCTGTAGTCTGGATTGCAGATGGTAATCAGATATATAGCCGAACCTTGTATCGGAAAAGAATGCGTGAGCCTTTGCAGTTTGTGATCAGCAATAGTGGCTTTCTTTATGATCCATCCAAAAGGCGGTTATGGATTGCTGAGAGCACTCACAGCACTGATAAATCGCTTTGGTACAACACATGTATGGTTATTCAAGATGACGGGAATTTGGTCATTTACGATCAGCGTACGGGAAATCTGTGCTGGGCTCGCTTTGGCTTCGTCCCTGGTCGTATTCCAAAGGCAAAGGAAAGGTTCACCAGAGTACTAGAAGATGGAACGGAGATTAAGACATGGAAGTTTTCGCTCGGCCCTCTCTAATAGTTCCTGGCAACTTAGTTGCTCATTAATTTTTGAAGACTGGAGGTGGATTCAGGCATTCATAATAGTACGGATCAATCTGACATTTATAAGCCAGTCGGTTGCCATACCCTTTAGGAAAGAACTCACCACTTACACAACCAGAAAGTACGATTACTACCATTACTGCTACTAGCGCCTTCATATACCCTCCAAATTTCTTGAAGAGCATAGGTTTGTAGTTCACGCACTATCAATCATTTGTTTCTGATTATCTTGTGAGAAATATCTGACCCACCGCTAAATCCTGTAGGACGGCAATCGGATGAGCAAAAAAAGCGCGACCCTCGGGCCGCGCTTTTTTACGCCTGAACGTTACTGAACCTTGGTCTCAGTAGTCGCAGCCGGTTTGGCCACTGGCTTCTTCGCCAGTTCAGCTTTTTTCGCCGGGGCTTTTACCGGGGCCTTTTTAGCCTCGGTTTTGGCAGCAGGCTTTTTCACCGGCGCTTTTACCGGGGCTTTTTTCGCTGGCTCGGCTTTTACCGGTGCTGCAGGCTTGGGCGCCTCGACCGGGGCTGGCGCCGGGGTCGGAGCCACTGGAGCCGGTGCAGGAGCAACCGGAGCCACGGGTTCAGGCTTCTTGGCCGGTTCCGGTTTGTCGTCAGATCCACCGAACAGGTTGGTGAAGAAGTTGCCTTTCTTCGCCGCCACCGCGCCGGCGGCAACAGCCGCCGCCGCGGGAACAACTTTCGCCGGTTCAAACGACTTGCCCGCCGCCAGGTCTTCCACCTGACTGGCTGCACGCTGGCCGGTGCGCAATGCGCCTTCCAGGGTGCCTGGGTACAAGGTGTCGGTGTGTTCGCCAGCGAAGGCTACACGCTGCAGAGGGCGTTCCCACAAGCGCCAGTACTTGCTGATCTGGCCCGGGCCGAAGGCCAGGTAAGCGCCGCCCATCGACGGGTCGGTGCTGTAGCGGCGGATTTCATAACCGGTGAACGAGCCGCGCGCCTGTGGATAAAACGCGTGCAGACGGATCAACACCTGATCGGCCATCTGCTTGTCGCCGAAGGCCTGCATCACGCGCGCGTTGTCGCCGGACAGGTTGATCACCACGTTGGCGCCACCCTTCAGAGCCGGTTCAACCCACAACATGCCCAGACCCGTGTTGCTGTAGATCTCGCCGGACATGCGCGCCTTGCTTTCCCACACCGGCGTCTTGAACTTCAGCATGATCTGGTCGCGCCAGCCGTAGTTGGTACCCTTGATCGCGCCCAGGTGCTGGGCGTCCAGCGCCGGGGTCATCTGGATCTTGTTCAGTGCGCGCAACGGCACGGCTACCACGACGTAGTCAGCCTGATAGCCGACGCTGCCGACCTTGACGGTCACGCCGTCCTTGTCCTGGATAATGGCCGAGACCGGGGAGCTGGTCTTGATGGTTTTCAGTTGTTTGACAAAGGCCTGAGCCAATACCGGGCTACCGCCGAGCAGACGCGAAGCGCGCAGGTCGCGGTCGGAAACGCCACGGTAAACCCGGCTCTGTTGCGCGTAGTACAACAACGACAGGCGCGAAGGTTCGTCGTAACGGGAACGAATCTGCTGATTCACCAATTGACGGGCCGTGGGTGGCAACGACAGGCGATCGAGCCAGTTGGACACGTTGATCTGGTCCAGGGCGTGCAGCGTGCTGTTGGCCGACGGGTTCTGCGGGTCTTCGATCGAGCGCGCCAGATCATCCAGGGTCGTTTCGTAGCGCTTGAGCGCGTCGCTGGTGGCCGGTTGCTTGGTGGCCAGATCGGCCGCGGTGAAATACTCGCCGTCGATCAGGTAGCTTGGGGTCCGCACGAATTCAGGGGCCGGCGTGGTGCTCAGCTTGAAAGTCGAGACGTACTTGTTCAAAACCGGTTGGGTCTTGTCGTTGCCGATCCACTCGCTGGTGGCCATGCCGGAGCGTCCGCCCAGGCTCGGTTTGGCTTCCAGCAGGGTGACCTGCCAACCTTTGTTCTGCAGCTCGTAAGCCGCCGTGAGGCCTGACAACCCACCGCCAATCACGATCGCGGTTTTATCCTTGGCCAGCGCAGACACGCTGAACAGCCCCAACATCACCAGCGCACAGGCGCGCAGCCAACCAGCAGACATTCAGAGAACTCCGGAAATACACAAGGAAATAGCGGTTTTACGAGTCAGACGACTCAAAGAACCGCGAAGGATACGTCAGGCTTCAGACGCCCGCCAGCAACGTCTCTCGCCCTATACAAAGTAGTTCAAACGACACAATAGGTTGTCCCCAAGCGACGCATTGCATAGGCTTGCGCGATTGTTTGCCCGCGAAACAAGCGAGCCGCCTCGAGGAGACTGAACATGGGCCTGAATAATCAGTGGATGCAACGCGATCTCGCGGTGTTATGGCACCCCTGCACCCAGATGAAAGACCACGAACAGCTGCCGCTGATCCCGATCAAGCGCGGTGAAGGCGTGTGGCTGGAAGACTTCGAAGGCAAACGCTACCTCGACGCGGTCAGCTCCTGGTGGGTCAACGTATTCGGCCACGCCAACCCGCGCATCAATCAGCGGATCAAGGATCAGGTCGATCAGCTGGAGCACGTGATCCTCGCCGGTTTCAGTCATCAGCCGGTGATCGAGTTGTCCGAGCGGCTGGTGAAGATGACCCCGGAAGGCCTGACCCGATGCTTCTACGCCGATAACGGTTCGTCGTGCATCGAAGTCGCGCTGAAAATGAGCTTCCACTACTGGCTCAACCGTGGCCAGCCGAATAAGAAGCGCTTTGTCACCCTGACCAACAGCTACCACGGCGAGACCATGGCGGCGATGTCGGTGGGCGATGTGCCGCTGTTCACTGAAACCTACAAAGCCCTGTTGCTGGACACCATCAAGGTGCCGAGCCCCGACTGCTACCAGCGCCCCGACGGCATGAGCTGGGAAGAACACTCGCGCAACATGTTCGCCGCGATGGAACAGACCCTGGCCGAGAACCACGACACCGTGGCTGCGGTGATCGTCGAGCCGCTGATCCAGGGCGCCGGCGGCATGCGCATGTACCACCCGGTGTACCTCAAGCTGCTGCGCGAAGCTTGCGACCGTTACGGCGTACACCTGATCCACGACGAAATCGCCGTCGGTTTCGGCCGCACCGGGACGATGTTCGCCTGTGAACAGGCCGGCATCCGCCCGGATTTTCTATGCTTGTCGAAGGCCCTGACCGGCGGGTATCTGCCGCTGGCGGCCTGCGTGACCACCGAAGACGTCTACAGCGCCTTCTACGATGACTACCCGACCCTGCGCGCCTTCCTGCATTCCCACAGCTACACGGGCAATCCCCTGGCCTGTGCGGCGGCATTGGCGACGCTGGATATCTTCGAAGAAGACAACGTCATCGAGAACAACAAGGCACTGGCGCAGCGCATGGCCACATCCACCGCGCACCTGGCCGATCACCCGAACGTTTCGGAGGTGCGCCAGACCGGCATGGTGCTGGCCATCGAGATGGTCAAGGACAAGGCCACCAAGGAAGCCTATCCGTGGCAGGAACGTCGTGGCTTGAAAGTGTTCCAGCACGCTTTGGAGCGCGGTGCTTTACTTCGACCGTTGGGCAGCGTGGTGTATTTCCTGCCGCCGTACGTGATCACCCCGGAGCAGATCGATTTCCTGGCCGAGGTGGCCAGTGAAGGCATCGACATCGCGACTCGCGATAGCGTCAGTGTTTCGGTGCCGAAGGACTTTCATCCGGGCTTTCGTGATCCGGGCTGATTGATTTCACTTAAGCTTTCGTTGCGTCAGCGCTGACGCCTTCGCGAGCAGGCTCGCTCCCACAGTAGACCGAGTTCCCTGTGGGAGCGAGCCTGCTCGCGAAGGCGTCGCCATGACCTACACATGAATTACAGAGACCCAGCATGAGACTGTCCCGCTTCTTTATCGACGCCCCCTTGAGCACCGGCGAACACGAGTTGCCCGAAGCCCAAGCCCATTACATCGGCCGTGTGCTGCGCATGGCCGAGGGTGATGCGGTGCAACTGTTCGACGGCTCGGGCCATGAGTTTCGCGGCACGTTGGTGGAGGTCGGCAAGAAACGCGTGGTGGTGCAGATCGATGAGAGCTTCATCGGCCAGGTCGAGTCGCCGCTGCAGATCCATCTCGGCCAGGGCCTGTCCCGTGGCGAGCGGATGGACTGGGCCATTCAGAAAGCCACCGAGCTGGGCGTCACCGAAATCACCCCGATTTTTACCGACCGCTGCGAAGTCCGCTTGAAGGATGAGCGCGCCGACAAACGCCTGATGCACTGGCGTCAGGTGGCGATCAGCGCTTGCGAGCAGTGCGGGCGTTCACGGGTGCCGGTGATTCATCCGCCGCTGCTGTTGGCAGATTGGTTGAAACACACCGAGGCTGATTTGAAGCTGGTACTGCATCCGGTGGCCGAGCCGTTGGTGAGTCATGCCAAGCCTGGGACTTTGGCGTTCTTGATCGGGCCGGAGGGTGGGTTGTCGGATGCTGAGGTTGAGCAGGCTCAGTCTGCCGGGTTTCATTCCGCCCGCCTTGGCCCTCGGGTGTTGCGTACAGAGACTGCGCCGGTTGTTGCGTTGGCGGTTGCCCAGCAGTTGTGGGGTGACTTCTAGGGCCTCTTCGCGGGCAAGCCCGCTCCCACATTTGATCTGTGTCGTTCACAAATCCAGTGTGGGAGCGGGCTTGCTCGCGAATGGCCGCACCTCGGTCTAAAGGACATAAAACATAATCGCCACAAAGTGCAGCAAACTCCCGGCAATCACGAACAAATGCCAGATGCCGTGGGCATGACGCATGCGTTGATCAAGCGCAAAAAAGACAATCCCGAAGGTGTACAGCACCCCGCCCGACGCCAGCCAGGCAAACCCGGTACTGCCTAGTGCAGCCAACAACGGTTTGACCGCCACCAGCACGATCCAGCCCATCACCGCGTAAATCACGATCGACAGGATCCGTGCTTCCGAACGTGGCTTGATCTCTTGCAGGATGCCAACCAACGCCAGCCCCCAGACAATCCCGAACAACGTCCAACCCCACGGCCCGCGCAGAGTCACGAGACAGAACGGCGTGTAGCTGCCGGCGATCAACAGATAGATCGAAAAGTGATCGACCTTCTGCATGATCGCTTTTTTACGACCGCGCACGCTGTGGTAAACGGTCGACGCGCTGTAGAGCACCATCAAGGTAAATCCGTAAATCGCCACGCTGACGATCTTCCACGGGCTGCCGTCCATGCTGGCGATCACCAGCATCCACACCACCCCGACAGTCGCCGCCACCGCCCCGACCAAATGCGTCCAGGCGTTCAATCGTTCCCCGTGATACATGTGTTGCTCACCTCAAAATCCGATACAACGTCGCGCAAGGCTCAGGCCTTGAGACTAAAAGCGCAATGTTTCAGAACACAATCGCCCCTGCAAAAGCTTGCATGCGTGCACAATCGAGCCATTCAAATAAGAGTCCGCACCATGCTGATCGATGAAGAGTTGACCCTGAAAAAACTCGAGGTGTTCCTGGCCTTCATGCGCACCGGCAATCTGGCCCGGGCGGCTGCCGAGTTGCAGACCAGCAACGTCAGCGTGCACCGTGCGATCCACTCTCTGGAAAGCGCCCTGCGCTGCCCGCTGTTCAAACACGAAGGCCGCAACCTGACGCCATTGGAAAGCGCTTATGTGCTGGAAGAACGGGCGCAGAAACTGGTTCAGGACGTTGTCGAAACCGTGCGCCTGACCCGCGAAGCCGCCGGGTTCTCTGCTGAACGCTTCAAGCTCGGCTCGCTGTATTCGCTGACGGTGAAGACCGTGCCGCAGCTGATCATGGGCCTGAAAATCCGCCGCAGCGAACTCAATATCGACCTGATCCTCGGCTCGAATTTCGACCTGTTGTACAAGCTCAAGAACATGGAAGTCGATGCGATTCTGGTGTCGCTGGACGACAGCGTGAACGACCCGGATCTGGAGCACATTCCACTGTTTTCCGATGACATCTTCCTGGCCACGCCGGCCGATTCGAAGTTTGCCCAACGGACCGAAGTCGACCTTGCAGAGGTCCGCGACGAGACGTTCATTACCCTGACCCAAGGCTTCGCCACGCACCAGGACGGCAACCGGGTGTTCAGGCAAGCGGGGTTCGAGCCGAAGGTGGCGATGCAGGTCAACGACATCTTCACCTTGCTGAGCATGGTCAGCTCGGGAGTGGGTTATGCGCTGCTGCCGGGGAGGATTGCGGCGGTGTATGAGAACCGGGTGAAGCTGATTCCATTGCAGGAAAAGTATCGGTTGCAGCAGCACATTGGCGTGGTGTTCCTGAAGGCCAAGGAGCGCGATCCGAATCTGTTGGCGTTACTGGCGGAGTGCCGGATGTATGCCAACCGCCAGGCTTGATACCGCAGCGCCCTTCGCGAGCAAACCTCGCGCTTATAGGGATTACGCAACCCCTGCAGGCGCGAGGCTTACCCTCGAAGATATCAGCCCATTAATCCGCGCATGATCAGAAACAGCAACGAAGGCCCGAGTAAACAGCCTAATGCCGTGTAGAACGCGGCGGTCAGGCAACCATAAGGCACCAGTTTCGGATCCGTGGCCGCCAACCCGCCCGCCACACCGCTGGATGTCCCCATCAAGCCCCCGAAGATCACTGCACTGCGTGGGTTGTTCAGACCAATCATTGGCGCCACGAACGGCGTCATGACCATCACCAGAATGGCTTTGATCAACCCTGCCGCAATCGACAGCGCCATGACCTCGGAACTGGCACCGATGGCAGCCCCGGTTACCGGACCGACGATATACGTCACGGCCCCGGCACCAATGGTGGTCAGGCTTACCGCATCGGTGTATCCGAAGGCCATGGCCACGGCGACACCGGCAATGAACGACGTCCCGACGCCGACGAACAACGCCAGTACTCCGACAAAACCGGCACGTTTTAGCTCATCGACACTGACGCCAAACGCCGTGGCCACAATGGCGAAATCCCGCAACATGGCACCGCCCAGCAGACCGATCCCGGACAGCAACGGGATGTCCACCACGCCTTTCTGGCCACCGGTCAACGCACCACCGACATACGACAACAACAGGCCGAGCAAAATGGCGATGGCCGAGCCGTGCAAGCGGCCTTTGGTGAACGTATTGGAGATCCAGTAGGACACCCACATGGTCACGCCGACAATCGCAAAGCCACTGATCAGGCTGTAACCGGTAATCACCTTCATCATCGATTCGTACATGGCGATCACCCTACAGTCTTAGGAGGAATGACCGAGGACGGTTCTTTGTTACCGATACGAACCAGGACCGGCACCAAGGCAAAAGCGATGGTGACTGCAGCCACTCCCGCCAGAATCGCCATTGGCCCGCCCTTGAGCGCGCCATAAACATTCTGCTGTGCCGCCATGGCAACGACAATCGGAATGTAAATTGCGCTCCAGAACTCTACGCCCTGTTCGGTTTTACCTTTGAACCAGCCGCTTTTGTTGAGGTAACTGCCGAGCCCGATCAACAGCAGCATCGCAATACCGACACCGCCGACGTTGGCCGGTATGCCTATTAGCTTGCCGAGCAGCTCGCCGATAAAAATCCCCGTCAGGGTACAAAAGGCGAGAAACGCCACACCGTAAATAATCATTGTTGTTATCCTCAAAGTGCATCGTCGAATGTTGTTTTTGTTGTTCGAACGCCTGAGTCGGTGATCTAGAGTTGGCGGCTTCCCTCCTCACGCAACAGCGCCTGCAGGGTATCGAGTCGCGCTCCGTCGAAGGCAATGACGGTGCCCTGCTCGAACACCCGGCGCGCCAGCCCGGTCAGCACCGCACCGGGCGGCAGTTCGATCTGTAGACGTACGCCGCGCTCATAGGCGCTTTGCACGGTGCCGCGCCAATCGACGACGCGGCACATGTTGAACGCCAGGTCATCGCGCAACGCTTCGATGTGGGTAACGGGCCGGGCGCGACTGCCGCTCAGGTAACCCAAGGTCGGCGTTTGCAGTTGCACTTTGGCAAACGCTTCGGCCAGGGTTTTGGCGGGCGTTTCCAGCAGCGGGCAGTGGGACGGCACGCTGACGGCCAGTCGTTTGGCCAGACCGGCACCATGACTTTTCGCCAACTCGGCAACCGCCTTCATCGCACCATCGCTACCGGCGATGACCACCTGGTTATCGGCGTTGATGTTGGCCAGGTAAACCGGCGTGTCGGCGCTGTGAACCTGCGCCAGCAACCCTTCCACCGTTGCCAAATCGAGGCCGATTATCGCCGTCATCCCGTAGCCTTGTGGATAAGCCTGCTGCATCAATTCTCCGCGCAGGCTGACCAGATACAGCGCATCGCTGAAACTCAAGGCACCGGCCACCACCGCCGCTGGGTAGGCGCCGATGGACAGTCCGGCGACGTAATCCGCCGCCGACAACAACTGCCGTGAAGCGGCAACGCCGGCAATCAACAGGCACAGTTGAACCGCCCTCGTCGACTTCAGCGCCTCGGCAGAATCCAGAAGCAAAGCGTCTTCCCCGAGGACTTCACTTGCCTCGTTCACCGTTTCCCGAGGCAAACGATGGAGCATGCCCGGCTGCTGCGCGCCCTGACCGGGGAATACCAGCAGGCTGCTCATGCTGCTTGCTCCCGGGGGTTCCAGGGATCGATCACCAGGCAGGCTTTGCTCGCACTTTTCAGCAAAACCCGAGGTGCAGAACTGGCCCATTCGCGCAAAGCGACTGCACCGAATGGAGTCTGCAACTGCATGTCCACCTGGCAGAGAGCTGCATCGAGAAGCTTCACCATTTTATGCGCCTGAGCACGGTCCAACGGTTGCGGTGTACGCAGAATCAGATCGAGATCGCTGCGCTCGTGCAACGCCGTAAAACCGCTGGCCAACTCGAAACCGGCACTGCCGCTGACACCCCAAATCCAACCGCAGGCGTCGAGCATGGGCCGCAGTTGCACCAGGGCCTGAAGTGCCGGCAAGTCGCGAATCGTCTCGACATGGCAGAGTTCTTCCGGCCGCACGCAACGCGATATCCCAGCGAACGCCATCGACGTCGCATAACGCTGCTCACGCAAACGTCCACGCACGCCCACTGCGATCTGATCCGGCGCCGTCAACGCACGCCGAACCACCACCGGCTGACCTGCGCTGATCGACTCCACCACCCACGAAGGCGCGTCCGCAGGTAGCTGCTCCGGGGTCATCCCCCAGAGCAGGTCGTGGGCCAGAAACGCGTTCACCACTGCTCTCTCAGCAGTTGGCGAACCTTGCTCGATGCTGCGCGATTGGTGGCGCCCAAGCGGCTGCTCAGGTCACGGCCCTTCGCGGCGACATCGCTCATCGCGAGACTCAGGCATTCAGTCACCCGTGTCAGATCAGCCACTGTCGGTTGCTCGATTTGTTCCACCGACAAGGTTTCCCAAAGCAAACCAAGACTGGCATAGCTGTCGATGTCATAGGCCATTGGCGGCACGCTTGCAGCCAGGGCTTCGAGTTCTTCGACACTGCGCAAGGTCACCCGCGCCGCCGACGCCTTGCCCATCGCATGAACCATCACGCCCGGATCGCGCAGGGCGATCAGCCGATTGGCTTGATACCCATGAGCGAGAAACGCCCCGGACATCGCTTTGCCCACCAGCAAACCGATCACTGCGTGGCCGGCCAGGCGGGCGCGGGCATAACTGTCTGCGGCACCGGCCAAGGCCTGATGAATGCCGAGGGCTTCTTCGCGCCGACCGTAAGCCTGGCTGGGTACATCAACGATGGCGATCAACGCGCGTTTGTGCGGCTTGTCGTTATCCGCCGCAATGACTTCATCCACCGCCTTGGCCAAGCCCCAACCTTCCAGCAAACCAACCTCGCCATTACGAGCGCGGACAAAACGATTGTCGGGATCAGCCACCACCGCGATAAACCGAACAGGCTGGCCACCCAACGCACCGTCGGCAACCTTCAACGAAGCCGGCAAGCCATCGACCGGTTTGGCGTCGGCACTCAAGGCGTTGAACCAGTTCAAACCTCTCAGGGAATACGTGCTCATGAGCGCTCTCCTTGATACAGATCGCGAACCGTCGACGCCTCGATTTGCGGCTCGGTGTCCAGGCGGGCCAGCCGTTGCAGGAACAGTTCGGCTTGTCGGCTACGTTGTTGTGCGGGCAAACCCTGTTTGAGCAGTTCACTGACCTGCTGCTGAATCTGCGCCACATCGTCGGCGACGTAGCGATCCACCAAACCACTGGCAAAGCGTTGCTCGCCACCGGTCAGGCTCCAGATGAATGGGCGGTCGCGGGAGTCGTACTCTTCAAGCCCGGCTTCCTGTTCGATCACTTGCGGACCGTTCAGGCCAAGCCGCGCTTCCTGAGTTACCAGCAAATAGCTGCACAACCCCGCGGCAATCGACATGCCGCCAAAGCAACCGACGCTGCCAGCCACCACGCCGACCACTGGCTGGTATTGGCGCAGATCGACAATCGCCGCATGGATATCGGCGATCGCCGCCAGCCCGAGGTTGGCTTCCTGCAAACGCACGCCACCGGTTTCCAGCAGCAACACTGCGCGAGTGGGAACCCCTTTGCGGTTGTCTTCAGCGGCCAGTTCCAGCGCGCCGGCAATTTTCGCCCCGCCGACTTCGCCGAGGCTACCGCCCTGAAATGCGCCTTCGATGGCGGCGATCATCACTGGCAAACCGCCGATGCTGCCCTTGGCGATCACCACGCCGTCATCGGCCTGCGGCACCACGCCCTGGCGCGACAGCCATGGCGACATGACGCGCTGAAAGGGGTCGAGCAGTTCGCGGAAGGTGCCGGCATCGAGCAAGGCTTTCGCCCGTTGCCGGGCGCCGAGTTCGACGAAGCTGCGTCTTTGTAGGGATGGCTGGAGGAGATCAGTCATGGCCGATCTCCTCGAAGCCCTGTTCCAGACGCAAACGCACCACGCCGGGGGTCGCGCCGAAATCATGAATATCGATGGCCATGGCCGGCGGTGTCTGACCGTCGAACATCCGCGCAAACAGATGCTGCCAGCGTTGTTCGGCGCCGTTGACCGAGGTCTGCACCGTGATCGTCAGCTTGCCGGCCTGACCCGGTTCGATCAGCACTTCCAGATCGCCCGAGCCGACACAGCCCACCAGCGTCCGGCCCCGTGGCGGCTGCCCGGCGGGGAATTCAAAGGATAAGGTTTCCATCAGAAAGCTCCCTGGATGAGGCCGTCGCCTGACTCGATACGGTCGATGAACAGGCAGGCTGCGAGCAAGTCCGCAGCGCCGCCGGGTGAGGCATTCAATGCGATTAATTGTTGGTCCAGCTCATGCAAGCGGCGGCGACCGGCCAGGCTGGCACTGCCGCCCGCATCGAGCACGGCTTGGGCGCCGAGTTGCATGGTGTGCAGGCCTTCTTCACCGGCGCGGTAGAGCACGCAGGTGTCGGACAGATTCGTCATGATCGCCAGCAAGGCATCGAGCCGGGCGTTCTGCTCGCCATGGCCGGCGGCGCGGCTGCTTTTGAGCTGCGGCAGCGCGCGTTGAATCACGGCCGGGAAACCCAGTTGCGCTTCTTCACGGGCACCGCGTGCGCCGTAGCGCTGGGCGACTTGCGCGCCGTGACTGAACGGGCGCGGCGCGTATCGATCATCAAGCAGCGCCAGCCGTGCAGCGCGCAACGTGATGGAACTGGCGGCGGTGGATTCAGGTTCCAGCGCAACAGCAGCGACCAACAAACCCAAGGCCCAGATCGCGCCGCGATGAGTGTTCACGCCATTGGTGGTGACGAGCATTGCCTGCTCGCCTTCACGACCCATTTGCCCAACGGCTTCACGAAGCGGCAAAGCGATTTCGCCGAACTCGATGGCCGCCTCCGCCATTGCCTTGAACGCCGGCCACAGGGACAACGCCGAAGCGTGCATCAGCCCGAGGTGCAAGTCGGTATGCGCGCCATTGCCGCGACGGTCGACCAGTGCCGGTTTTGGTGACAGGTCCGCCTCGTCGATCAGCGCGTCCACCGCCAGGTCCGCCAGCCGTTCGGCCAGGGTTAATGTTTTCGGTTGCAGGTTGAATGCGTGCATTACCAGCTCCTGAACTTGGCAGGCGGGTTGTAGAGGCCACCGGACCACTCCACCAGATCGGCCACGCTTTTAGCCGCGAGCAATTCGCGGGTGGCGTCGGTGCGACGGATGCCGAGGTCTTCGGGCAAGGCGATCAGGCCTTCGCGGCGCATGCGCGCGGTGTCTTTCGGGTTATGACGCAGCCCGATGACAGTGACCCCGGCGACGGCGGCGATCATTGCCTGGCGCTCTTCCAGCGAACGCGCTTTGTATAAATAGGCGATGCCTTCTTCGGTGAGCAAATGAGTGACGTCGTCGCCGTAGATCATGATCGGCGCCAGCGGCATGCCGCTTTTCTTCGCCACTTCCACCGCATCGAGGGTTTCGACGAAGGTCGGTTTACCGCCCTCCTGGAAGGTCTCGACCATTTGCACCACGAGTTTTTTGCCGCGTTCGAGCAATGCTTCGGGCGCATCGCCGTGACGCATGTCGAGCCAGGCCGGCGTGCCGTGGCGGCGACCGCGCGGGTCGTGGCCCATGTTCGGCGCACCACCGAAACCGGCCAGGCGTCCACGAGTCACGGTGGAGGAATGGCCGTCGCCATCGACTTGCAGCGTGGCGCCGATGAACAGGTCCACCGCGTACTGGCCGGCCAGTTGGCAGAACATCCGGTTGGAGCGCAGGGAGCCGTCGCGCCCGGTGAAGAACACGTCGGGCCGCGCGGCGATGTAGTTTTCCATCCCCAGTTCCGTGCCGAAGCAATGCACGCTTTCGACCCAGCCGCTTTCGATGGCCGGGATGAGCGTCGGGTGCGGATTGAGCGTCCAGTTGCGGCAGATCTTGCCCTTGAGGCCGAGGGATTCGCCGTAGGTTGGCAGGATCAATTCGATGGCTGCGGTGTTGAAACCGATGCCGTGGTTCAAGGACTGGACGTTGTGTTTTTCGTAGATCCCGCGGATCGCCATCATCGCCATCAACACGTGCACGGGCTTGATGTGCCGTGGGTCGCGGGTGAACAGCGGTTCGATGTAGAACGGCTTGTCGGCCACCACCACGAAATCGACCCAGGATGCCGGAATGTCGACGCGAGGCAGCTCGCTGACATCGTCCACCAATTGGTTGACCTGGACGATGACGATGCCGTCGCTGAAGGCCGCCGGTTCGATCAATGCCGGCGTGTCTTCGGTGCTCGGGCCGGTGTAGATGTTGCCGGCGCGGTCGGCCATGAAACCGGCCGAGAGCACGACATTGGGAATCAGGTCGACCACCAGGCGTGCATAGAGCTCGATGTAAGTGTGGATCGCGCCGATTTCCAGCAGGCCGTCTTCCAGCAACTGGCTAATGCGCAGGCTCTGGGTGCCGGCGAAGGAAAAGTCGAGCTTGCGGGCGATGCCGCGTTCGAACAGGTCCAGATGCTCGGAGCGACCGACGCTGGGCATGATCATGTGCAGATCATGCAGTTTCGCCGGATCGGCCTTGGCCAGGGAGCGGGAAAGAAAATCCGCCTGCTTCTGGTTATTGCCCTCCAGCACCACACGGTCGCCGGGCAGGATCAACGCCTCCAGCGCCGCTACGATCTTGTCGGTGGGCAACACCACACCGTCGGCGAAACTCGCTACCTGCGCCAGACGCCGCTGCTTCTCGCTGCGCCGCCGCGTCCATCGCGAGTCGGGGGATATTGTTGTTGTCATGACCACTCCACGGGTTCGCTGTCGTGGGGTCACCTTAGGAGCGTTCGGGACTGGGCATCAATCAAGCAGAGTGTTGGATCGTTACGGTTAGGGTAATGGTCGACTTGAGAAATCAATTGGCAGTGCTGACGCCTTCGCGAGCAAGCCCGCTCCCACAAGGTATTAGTGAACACTGGAGATCTACTGTGGGAGCGGGCTTGCTCGCGAAGGGGCCAGTCAGACGAGCCCGGCACTCACAAGCAATTCCTCCAGAGCCAGCAAATTCGGCACTTTGGCCACCTGATCACCCACTTGTACCGCTGCCTGTTCCAACGAGCACAACGGCACATCCACATAACTCAGCTGGCTGTCGAGCTTGTACGACCGTGGAATCCCCTGCACCAGCAGGGCAATGAACTTCAATTCGGGCCGGCCACCCAGCGCATTGAGAATCACGATTCGCGCCCGTTCACCGATGACGATTTTCTGGCCACACGCCGACTCGAAACTGAGCAGCGGAATCTGCCGGTTCCGCCATGCCACTCGCCCGAGGTACCACGGTGGCGTATCCAGATCGAACGCCCCTGGCTGATAGTCAATCAGCTCCGCGACAGCGACGTTGGGCAGGATCAGGTTGCGGTCGGCCAAGGGCAGCAGCAGCCCGGTGAGATTGCTGGTGCGATGCTCAAGCATGTTTTTTGCTCCACAGGGCAATGCTTTCGAGCAATACCGATTCCTGATACGGCTTGCCGAGGTAGTCGTTGACGCCGATGGCCATGGCGCGGTCGCGGTGTTTCTGGCCGGTGCGGGAAGTAATCATGATGATCGGCAGGTGCTGCAAACGTTCGTCAGCACGTACCTGGGTCGCGACTTCGAAGCCGTCCATGCGCGGCATTTCGATGTCCAGCAGCATCACGTCAGGCTTGTGGTCTTCGAGCAGCAGCATGGCGTCGACGCCGTCCTTGGCCGTCAGCACGTTCATGCCGTGGCGCTCCAGCAGGCGGCTGGTGACTTTGCGCACGGTCACCGAATCGTCGACTACCAGCACGAGCAATGGTTTGTGCGGCTCGGCCTCGGCTTCCTGGGTTACCGGCCGCTGCGGCACATGTGCCTGCATGGCGCGGATTGGCGCGAGTAAATCGAGAATCAGCACCACTCGCCCATCGCCGAGAATCGTCGCCCCGGACAACCCCTGCACCGCCGCAAACTGCGGGCCGAGACTTTTGACCACGATCTCCCGAGTGCCAGCCATGGCGTCGACTTGCACCGCGATGTGCCGCTCGTTGCACTGCACCAGCAGCACCGGCAGCGGCAGGCTCTGGCCCAGCAGTTTCGGGCGGGTGCTGGTTTTCAGCAACTCGCCCAGATAGCACAGCTCATAGTCCTGCCCAGCGTACTTGTACGTCGGTGGATCGAGCCGGTAGTGCCCTTCGAGTTCGTTGGGCAATACGCGAACGATACCGTCGATGGTGTTCAGCGGGATCGCATACTGATCCTCCCCGCATTGCACCATCAGCGCACGGTTGACCGAGACGGTGAACGGCAGGCGAATCCGGAAGTGCACGCCCTGCCCAGCCACAGAGTCGATGCTCATCGTGCCGCCGAGCTGGCGGACTTCTTCGTGAACCACATCCATGCCGACGCCGCGCCCGGAAATCTGGGTGATTTTTTCGGCGGTGGAAAACCCCGGTTGCAGGATGAATTGCAGCACGTCGCGATCACTGATGACACTGTCCGGGGCGAGCAAACCGCGCTTGATCGCCTTGCGCCGCACCGCGTCCAAAGGCACACCGGCACCGTCGTCGCGGATATCGAAAATGATGTCGCCGCCCTCTCGCGACAGGTCGAGCGTGATCCGCCCCTGAGCCGGTTTGCCGGCCGCCACACGCACCTCGGCGGATTCCAGGCCATGGTCGACGGCGTTGCGCAACATGTGCTCCAACGGCGCTGCCATGCGTTCAAGGACATTGCGATCCATCTCGCCTTCGGCGTTGCCGACGATGAATTCCACGTCCTTGCCCAGCTCGCTGGAGACCTGCCGAACAATGCGTTTCAAGCGCGGCAGCATCCGCTCGAACGGCACCATGCGCGTACGCATCAGGCCTTCTTGCAGTTCAGTGTTGATGCGGCCCTGCTGTTGCAGCAGGTTCTCCGCGTCCTGATTGCGCCGCTCAAGGGTTTCCTTGAGATCGAGCAGGTCGGACGCGGACTCGAAGAGCGCGCGGGACAGTTGCTGCAGCTGCGAGTGACGGTCCATCTCCAGCGGATCGAATTCTTCGTAGCCCAGGCGTTCGGCTTCGACCTGCTGACGACTGAGAATCCGCCCCTGGGTTTCGGTGTCGAGCCGGCGCAATTGATCGCGCATACGCTCGATGGTGGTTTCCATTTCGCTCAGGGCCACGCGCGCATCGTTGACCTGTTGTTCTATTCGGCCCCGGAAGATTGAGGTTTCGCCGGCCAGGTTGACCAGGTCGTCCAGCAGTTCGGCCGACACCTTGACCATGTCCGCGCTGGCATCGGGTGACGGCGCCAGCGTCTCGGTTTTTGGCGTTGCTTGCACTGGAGTCGGCGCTTCGAGCACCGCCGGGTGGCTGAAATTCCTGATCGCGTCGATCAGTTGATCGGCCGGTGGCAATGGCTGACCGGCGCGTGTTGCATCGAGCATCTGCGCCAATCGGTCATGGCTGCTTTGCAACAGTGCGAACAACGCGGGCGTGGGTTGCAGGACGCCAGCGGACAAGCCTTCGTAAAGAAATTCCAGCTCATGGGCCAGGTCGCCGATCGGGCCGACTTCCACCATCCGCGCGCCGCCCTTGAGGGTGTGCAAGTCACGCAGCAGGGTTTCCACTTCCTGGCGATTCGACGGTTGCGCCTGCCAACGCACCAGCGCCGCCCCGGAGTTTTCGATGATGTCGAAACCTTCCTCGAGGAAGATCTCCTGAAGTTCCGGATCATGCCCCGGCGAATCTTCGACCCTTGCAGGCTCGGTCGCTTCAACCGCACTGGCGTTGCCCTGGCGGAACTCGCGGATGGCCCCGATCAACTCGCCCGGATCACCCAACGGCTGTTGGTGCTGCAACTGTTCAAGCAACTCGGCGAGCCGGTCATGACTTCGTTGCAGCACTTGCGCCAGCGTTTCGCTGTGGGCGTAACGGCGGTCCACCAGACCTTCGTAAAGGCTTTCCAGCTCATGGGCCAGGTCGCCGACCGGCTCGACTTCAGCCATTCGCGCGCCACCCTTGAGCGTGTGCAAATCCCGCTGCAAGGACAACAACGGCGCGGCGTTTTCCGGGTCGTTCAGCCAGCGCTGCAAAGCCTGGCCGGCGCTTTCGAGGATATCCACCGCTTCTTCAAGGAAGATCGAAACGATTTCATCGTCCAGTTCAACCTGGGTCGCGGTCTGCTCCAGTTCGGCGGTGGCACTGCCCAACTCGCGAATGCTCAGGGTGCGGCTGCCGTCGCTGCGAATCAGGCCCATGGCCGACGGGTCTAGGCTCTCGTCGAGTAACCCGCGCAGGGCCCGGATTCGCTCCGGTTGCGGACTGACTTCCTGGCCGGCAGCCAGTTCGTCGAGCATGTTGATCAGCGCCTCGTGGGCGCTTTGCGCCTCATGGAAAAACTTTTCGCTGACCGCCAGGCTGCTTTCTTCCACCGCACCGTAGAGGTCGAGCAAGGCTTCGCAGAGCTCATCCACCGGATGCAGGTCGGCCAGGTGCGCGCCTTCGCCGAGGGTGGTCAATTCGTCCAGCAAAGCGCTGAGTTCCTGACGCTCGCCGGGGTGCTGTTGCCAACGCTGCAACAGGCTTTCGGCGTCCAGCAGGATGTCCATGCCTTGGGCCAGGAAGTTGTTGATCAACTGCGGATCGCGCTTGATGCGCAGTTTGGTATTGGGCGCGCTCAAGAGGGTTTGCAGCCGCTCGGCCAGCAACGCCTGGGTGCGCTCGATCAGCGAAGGGGCGTCGGGAATCGCGGCCAGCGGGTCGGACTTGAGCTGGCGCAACCCGAGGCGGAACAACCCTTCGGCTTCAAGCAACAGTTCGACTTCGTCCAGGTCCAGGGCGATCAGGTGTGCCTTGTATTCCCGGGCCAGCTGATCCAGCGGCGCCGCCAACTCGGCAATCGGCAATACGCCGGCCATGGAAGCGCTGCCCTTCAAGGTGTGCAGCGCCCGCTGTAACTCATCGCTGGCCTGCAACGGCACGTGCTCGGCAGCCTGGTCGAGAAAGCGGTTGAGGCTGTTCAGATGGGTCTCGGCTTCTTTGCGGAAGATCTCCAGCAACAGCGGATCGAGCGCCGCGACGTCCTGCGTGTCCTCATCGCAGGCCTGCTCACCACCCTTGGCAAGAGCGTGGGCACGGGCAGCCAATTGGTCGACATCGTTGCGCTGGCGCTGGGCATTGGCGGCAAATTCGGCCACCAGTTCCGGCAGCAGCTCCAGCGTATCCGCCAGCAACTGTTTGACTGCCGGCCCAGGCGCAATGCTCTGTTCCAGCATGCGGTTGAGCAGGTTTTCCACCGCCCAGGCCAGTTCGCCCAACACCAGCGCGCGGACCATCCGGCCACTGCCTTTCAACGTGTGGAACGCGCGGCGCAGTTCACTCAGGGCCGATTTGCTTTCGGGATTGGCCGACCAGCGCGGCAGGTATTCCTGGAGGATTTCCAGGACTTCGTCGGTTTCTTCGAGAAAGACTTCCCGCAGCTCATCGTCCACCGGCTCTTCGCCCTCCGGCGGCGGCAACAGGCTGCCGGGCGTGGTCAGGGCTGGCGGGTTGACGGCAGACACGGGGCTGGCGAGCACGTCGGCCAGGGTTTGCACCACCTCTGGATCGTCCAGTTCCTGGAGATCCTGCATCACCTGCGCTTCGCTGGGGCTGAGCACATCTTCGAGCACCGGCACATGCTGTTCGCTGGGGAAAAAACCGAGGGACGCCAGGCTTTGTTCCGCGACATCGAGCAGTTGTTCACCGGGCGCTTCGGGGTCGTCGCTGAGGCGCTCAAGGTAATATTCGATGCTGGTGATGACGTCGGCCAGGCTGTCCAGTTCCTGCCAACCGGGGTGGTCCGGATCCAGCAACAGATGTTCATGGATGAAGTGGTTGCAGGTTTCGATCAGGCTCGCCGCACGGCTCAACGGAATCATCGCCAGCGCGCCGCGCACCTGGGTCAGCAAGGCCGGTAAGGGCTGCAAATGCTGACGGTCCCAATCGGCGTCGATGTAGTCGACGATCATGTCCTTGGCCTGTTGCAGACAGATGCGTGCTTCCTTGATGACGATCTGGTGAATCTGCGTCAGGTCGGTGGTCGGCAGGCGGCTTTCTTCCTGGCTTTCCGGTTCCACGGTGCCGACCATGCCGGCCAGGGTCGCCTCGACATAGAGCAAGGCACCGGCGACGTCCATGAGGATCGCGTCGTTGGGTTCGCGCTGGCCCTGGGCGAGGCTCAGCACCACCGCCAGTTGGTCGATGATGACCTTGCGCGGCTGGCCGAAACCGAGCACCGCCAGGGTATCGGCAATCTGCCGCAGGGGCGCCAGCAGGCTTTCGAGGTCCGAGGTGTGCTGGCGGTCGCTGCGCACGAACAGGTCCAGCCGCTCCTTGACCCGCACCAGTTCTTCGCACAGCGCCGCCAACACCGAGCGCATGGCATCGCGGTCGGGGCCTGCAAGGCGTGCGCGTTCTTCGTCGACCATCGCGCTGTCAGGCAACGCGTCGTCCAGTCCGTAGCGATCTTTCATGGTCAGCATCTGCCCGGTGGGATGTTCGGCCTTGGCAATATAGAACAGCAAACTCTTGAGCAACTCCGGCGGCGCCGGCTGATTGATGGCGGGCATGCCCTGTTCGAGCAAACGCTTGAGTTCTTTGTCGGCGTCCTTGAACAGGCTGCGCAAGGCTGGACTGTTGGCGATGGCACCGGCGCGCATGCCTTCGACCAGCGCCGAGGCGACTTGCCACACCGGGCTCAGCGGCGCATTGCCGCACAGCCCTTCGAGGCGCGCAAAAACTTTGGCCAGATAACCGAGGTTGGTTTCGTCGTCCTGCTCGCGCAACAACCCGACCAGGGCCATCTGCATCATCTGCCGCAATTTGCGCAGCACGTTCGGTAAATCAGCCGGTTCCAGCAGCGCCAGGGATTCTTGATCCAGAGGCGGCAGGTGCGGCAATTGCGGGGTGAACAGGCTGGTTTCCGAGAGCAGGCTTTCGCCACGGGCACTGCGCAGATCGTTGATCAGCGGCAACACCACCAGCGGCAGGTCACGGCGGGCGCTTTGCACCCGGTCGAGGTAGATCGGCAGCTGCCCCAAGGCTTGCATCAACAGATGGATCGCCTCATCGCGATGGCTGACGCGGTTCTGCTGCAAGGCGCTGGCCAGCTGCTCCATCTCTTCGGCGAGCAGGGCCGCGCCGTAGAATTCGACCATCTGCAAACTGCCGTGAACCTGATGGATGCACGCCAGGCAATCGCTCAGCGCGTGCGTCGCCTGCGGGTCATCAAGCAAGTCTTCGATCGCCTGATGAGCCTGCTTCAGCGTTTCGGCAATCTCGCCTTTGACCCACTCAAGGGCCACATAGTCGTGCCGATCACCCATAACCACTCCAGTCACTGCTCCAGTCAAAAAAAGCAAACGCCCATCGGCGCTTCACACTTTATCCGCAGTCTGCGCCTTGGCGGCCGGCAAGGTGAAACCGGACACCGAACGCCGCAGCTGACTGGCCATTTTCGCCAGGTTGCCGATGCTCTCGGCGGTGGCGGTGGAGCCGGACGAGGTCTGCGTGGTGATCTGCTGGATCACGTTCATCGTCAGGGAAATCTGACCGGCCGAAGACGTCTGTTGCTGCGCGGCGTTGGAAATACTCTGGATCAGCGCCGCGAGGGTCTTGGAGACACCTTCGATTTCTTCCAGGGCCACACCGGCATCCTGCGCCAGACGCGCGCCGCGCACCACTTCGGTGGTGGTCTGCTCCATGGAGATCACCGCTTCGTTGGTGTCAGTCTGGATCGCCCGCACCAGGGTTTCGATCTGCCGGGTCGCCGCGGACGAGCGCTCGGCCAGCCGTTGGACTTCATCGGCCACCACCGCAAACCCGCGTCCGGCGTCACCGGCCATGGACGCCTGGATCGCCGCGTTGAGGGCGAGGATGTTGGTCTGATCGGCAATGTCATCGATCAGGCTGACAATATCGCCGATTTCCTGAGAAGACTCGCCGAGGCGCTTGATGCGCTTGGCGGTGTCCTGGATCTGCTCGCGAATATTGTCCATGCCATGGATGGTGTTGTGCACCACCTCGTTGCCCTTGTTGGCGATTTCCACCGAACGCTCGGCCACCGCCGAAGATTCGGCGGCGTTGGCCGACACCTGGTCGATGGACTGGGCCATGTCGTTGATCGCCGTAGAGGCTTCGGAAATCTGCTGGGCCTGATGCTCCGAGGCCTGGGCCAGATGCATGGCGGTGGCCTGGGTTTCCTGCACGGCGGCAGCGACCTGGCCGGCGGTGAGGTTGATGGTCGCCACCAGATCGCGCAGTTGGTCCACGGAATAGTTGATCGAGTCGGCGATGGTGCCGGTGAAGTCTTCGGTGACTGAGGCGGTCACCGTCAGATCGCCGTCGGCGAGGTCTTCGATTTCATCGAGCAGACGCATGATCGCGTTCTGGTTGCGCTCGTTTTTCTCGGCAGTCTCGCGCAGTTGACGGTTGGTTTCACGCACCATCACCAGACCAATGAGGATGATCGACATCAGCGCCGCCAGGCCCAGCACGTAACCGCCAATGGTGTCGGTGTTGCGCCCACCGGCCAGGTTTTCGAACCCGGTGGCCAGGTGCGAGGCTTCGTCGAGCAGGGTTTGCGACAGGCTAAAAATGTTGGTGGCGGATTCGCGGACCTTGAACAGTTCCGGAGAGGTTTCGAGGATTTCATCCACCGAACCGGAAACGAATTCGAACAGCTCCGAAATCTCGATCAACCGCGCCCGCGCATCGCGGTCTTCAACCTGGCTGACCTTCAGCGCCGGATTACCCTGGAGCATGCCGTTGAGTACCTGACCAAAACGCGCGGCGTCGCGACCGAAAGCGTCGGCGGCCTGCTGCGAACTTTCATCACCGGACAACACCGTGTTCACCGCACCCAAGATGCGCTCGGCCAACAGCGACTGACGCTGGGCCATCGCCACTTGGGGTGCCGGGGCGCCACGTTGCAGGAGGGTTTCGACGACTTTTTCGTACTCGACCTGCAACTGCGGCACGGTTTCGGCCAGTGTTGCAGCGACTTGATGCAAGGACAGCACGGTTTGTTCGCTGGAGAGAATCGCGTCGGTGTTTTTCAGCAGACGCTCCCAGTCCTGCTGCACCGCACGCATTTCCGGGCGCACGGCGGCGGGTGCCGGTGGTAGGCCGGTGGAGGGATCGCCCTTCTTCAGATAACCCCAGCGCTGGGCAAAATCATTGCGTGCATCGCTCAGTAACTTGAACGCAGCAGCTTTACCGGCGGCGGCTTCGGTGGCGTTTTTGGCAATGCGCTGCGAGAGCACGCGCAGCTCACCGGCGTGGCCGATGTACTGTTTGTCGTACGTGGTCTGGGTGTTGAGGTAAGCGAAGTTGGCGAACAGCAGCATGATGAAGACAATCAGCGCGATGAACAGCGCGATGATCTGCGACCGGCTGCGCGACCCTTCTGGCTTGCCTGTTTTTGCTTTTATCATCGGTCCTCGCCTAATAACCAACCTTTAGAACCCGCCGAAGATCCCTTGTGGGAGCGGGCTTGCTCGCGAAAGCGGTCACTTATTCAACATCTATGCTGACTGACCCACCGCTTTCGCGAGCAAGCCCGCTCCCACATTGGGTCGGTGTCAGGCCAGTTAGAGCGCGACGTGCATAAAGCTTTGGGACTGCACCAACGCAAACGGGCTGAACACTTGCCAGGTCTGCTCACGCGGGAACCGGCCTTTGACGAACGCCGAAATCGGCCCGTGCACATCGGCTGCCGGCACCGGCTCCAGACTGTCCTGGGCAAAGTGCTGGAGGCCGAAGACTTCATCAACCATCAACCCGGCAAACACGTCTTCATGTTCCACCACCAACACCCGCCGCTGTTTGCGCAGGGCCGACAGTTCATGGCCGAAGAAGCCGCACAAGTCCATGATCGGCAGCAGCCGCCCACGCAGGTTTGCCACCCCCCTGACCCAGGGTTTGACCCCCGGCAATTGGGTGAACCGCAGCTCGTGCAAGACTTCGCTGACTTCGCCCATGGGCGCGACGTACCAGTGCTCGCCCAAACGAAAACCGATGCCGCTCCAGCTGTCCTGCCGAGTCGGCTGGGACGGCAAGTCCGCCGCCAGCAGGCGACAGCGCTGGTCGATCCGCAGCAGCAGCTCGAAGGCAGTCAGCGACTCGGTCATGGCCGCACGATCAACCGGCCAGCACGTTGTTCAGCGTCTTGATCAGGGTCTCTTCATCGACCGGTTTGGTCAGGTAGTCCTTGGCGCCCTGGCGCGTGCCCCAGACCTTGTCGGTTTCCTGATCCTTGGTGGTGATGATGATCACCGGGATGTGCCCGGTGTCCGGGTCTTTGGTCAGCTGGCGAGTCGCCTGGAAACCGTTGAGGCCGGGCATGACGATGTCCATCAAAACAGCGTCGGGTTTTTCCTGACGAGCCAGGGCCACGCCGTCGGCGCCGTTTTCGGCTTTCAACACTTCATGACCGTGCTTTTCCAGCATGCCGGTCAGTTTGTACATTTCAGTCGGCGAATCATCGACGATCAGAATACGTGCCATGGTCTTCCCCATTCTTGTCGACACCGGGCCCGCTGGCCGAGCGTCACTGTGCGTGTCCTACTGCGGCAAAACGGCGGCGAAGCCCGGTACATGGGCCTGGATCGCGTTCAGCAGTTCTTCCTTGCTGAAAGGCTTGGTCAGAAACTGGTCGGAGCCGACGATGCGCCCCTTGGCCTTGTCGAACAGCCCGTCCTTGGACGACAGCATAATCACCGGCGTGGACTTGAACGCACTGTTGTTCTTGATTAACGCGCAGGTCTGATAGCCATCAAGACGCGGCATCATGATGTCGACAAAGATGATGCCGGGATGATTGTCGGCAATCTTGGCCAGGGCATCGAAACCATCGATGGCCGTGATGACTTCACAACCCACGTTCTTCAACAGCGTTTCGGCGGTGCGGCGAATCGTCTTCGAATCGTCGATCACCATGACCTTCAAGGCGCTGGAATGCTGTTCCATAAATGCTCTACCGTCGCCTTTGCGAAACAATTTGTCCGTTTGCCGGTTAACGGCGGCCCGAAACCCTTGATGCTCAAGGGCTAGTACAACTTGGCAGTCTTTTTAGCACAGTCTCCAATACCAATCTATCGGCCGACCTGCGCGGTGGTTTTTCCTTGACCGGGAACACACTCAGCGCCACTCTGACGCCACTTTTAAAGGTCACTTCGACCATCCAGAATTCGAGGAAAAACCCATGAGCGTTCGCGTCGGGATTGTCATGGACCCTATCGCCAGCATCTCCTATAAAAAGGATAGCTCGCTGGCCATGCTGCTGGCTGCGCAGAAGCGCGGCTGGGAACTGTTCTATATGGAACAGGGCGACTTGTACCAGGCCGAAGGTGAAGCACGGGCGCGGATGCGCCCGTTGAAAGTCTTCGCCAACCCGGAAAAATGGTTCGAGCTGGACGCCGAGCAGGATGCGCTGCTCAGCGATCTCGACGTGATCCTGATGCGCAAGGATCCGCCGTTCGACATGGAGTTCGTTTACTCCACGTACCTGTTGGAACAAGCCGAGCGCGCTGGCGTGCTGGTGGTCAACAAGCCGCAAAGCCTGCGCGACTGCAACGAGAAACTGTTCGCGACACTGTTCCCGCAGTGCACGCCGCCGACTATCGTCAGCCGTCGCCCGGACGTCCTGCGTGAATTCGCCGACCATCATGGCGATGTGATTCTCAAGCCGCTGGACGGCATGGGCGGTTCATCGATCTTCCGTCACACCGCCGGCCATCCAAACCTGTCGGTAATCCTGGAAACCCTGACCCTGCATGGCAAACAGCAGATCATGATCCAGGGTTACCTGCCGGCGATCATCGATGGCGACAAACGCATCCTGATGATCGACGGCGAGCCTGTGGATTACTGCCTGGCGCGGATCCCGGCGGCTGGCGAAACCCGTGGCAACCTGGCCGCCGGCGGCCGTGGCGAAGCCCGCCCGCTGACCGAGAAAGATCGCTGGATCGCCGCCCAGGTCGGCCCGACCCTGCGTGAAAAAGGCCTGTTGTTCGTGGGTCTCGACGTGATCGGCGAGCACCTGACGGAAATCAACGTGACCAGCCCGACCTGCATTCGCGAGATTGATAACGCGTTCGGCACCGACATCGGCGGCATGCTGATGGATGCCATCGATCAGAAGCTCAAGGCTCGTTGATAAGCCAAACCAACATTGCGTTATCATGCGCGGCTTGTAAAAACGCGATGTTGGTTTTTTTGTTATGACGCTTCCGTCCGATCTGCCACCCGAACTCGCCCATACCGGCGTTCGCCCGGCCGATCGCCTCGGATTTACACTGTTTCTCGCGGCGCTGGTTCACCTGGCGTTGCTGTTGGGCGTCGGGTTCACCATGGTCGAACCCCAGAAGATCAGCAAAACCCTGGAAATCACCCTCGCTACCTTCAAAAGCGAAAAGAAGCCCGAGAAAGCTGATTTCCTCGCCCAGGAAAACCAGCAAGGCAGCGGCACCCTGGATAAAAAGGCGATCCCCAAGACCACTGAGGTCGCGCCGTTCCAGGACAACAAGGTGCAGAAAGTCACGCCACCGCCGGCGGCCAAGCCTGAGCAGGCAGCTCCGCCCAAGGCTGCCGTGACCACCGTAGCGCCGAAACCGAAAAAAGCCGCCGCGAAAACCGAAGAGCCCAAGACCGAGGCAAAACCCGCATTGCAGGCGCCGACGTTCGACAGTGAACAGCTGTCCAGCGACATCGCCAGCCTGGAAGCCGAACTGGCCAACGAACAACAGCTGTATGCCAAGCGCCCGCGCATCCACCGCCTGAGCGCCGCCTCGACCATGCGCGACAAGGGCGCCTGGTATAAGGACGAATGGCGCAAGAAGGTCGAGCGCATCGGCAACCTCAATTACCCCGACGAAGCCCGCCGCAAGCAGATCTACGGCAATTTGCGCCTGATGGTGTCGATCAACCGCGACGGTTCGCTGTTTGAAGTGTTGGTGCTCGAATCCTCCGGGCAGCCCCTGCTGGATCAGGCCGCCCAGCGCATCGTGCGGCTGGCAGCGCCGTTTTCGCCGTTTACCGGGGATTTGTCGGATATTGACCGCCTGGAAATCATCCGCACCTGGAAGTTTGCCCGCGGGGACAGACTCTCAAGTAACTGACCACCGCAAATCCCCTGTGGGAGCGGGCTTGCTCGCGAAAGCGATGTGTCATTCAGCATTGATGTCGACTGACCTATTGCTTTCGCGAGCAAGCCCGCTCCCACATTTGATCGGTGGCGTGACGGGTATTCCGAGCATTTCCTGTGCATCCCCAGCTTGTCAGTTTGCCCCTCCAACGCCACACTAGCGCTCATGAAGAACGTCAGCCCCAGCTACCTCAAGCATCACTTCCTGATCGCCATGCCTCACATGGCCGACCCGAACTTTGCGCACACCTTGACCTACATCGTCGAGCACACGGCCAATGGCGCCATGGGGCTGGTGGTCAATCGTCCGCAAGACCTGAACCTGGCCGATATCCTCGAGCAACTGCGCCCTGATATCGAACCGCCGGTGCTCTGCCAGCATGTGCCGATCTTTATCGGCGGCCCGGTGCAGACCGATCGCGGTTTTGTCCTGCACCCTTCAGGTAAAACCTTTCAAGCAACCGTTGATCTGGAAAGCGAGCTGTCCTTGTCGACCTCCCAGGACGTGCTGTTCGCCATCGCCGACGGCGTTGGTCCGGCGAAAAGCGTGATCGCCCTCGGTTACGCTGGCTGGGAAGCCGGGCAGCTTGAAGCCGAACTTGCCCAGAACGCCTGGCTGACCTGCCCGTTCGACGCCGACATCCTGTTCAACACCAGCAGCGAACTGCGCCTGGAAGCGGCGGCCAAGCGTCTGGGCGTCAACCTCAGCCTGCTGACCAGCCAGGCGGGGCACGCCTGATGGCCCTGCGGTTGATTCTGGGTTTCGACTACGGCACCAAACAGATCGGCGTTGCGGTCGGCCAGGTGATTACCGGCCAGGCCCGCGAGCTGTGTACCTTGAAGGCACAAAACGGTATTCCCGACTGGAACCAGGTCGAAGCCCTGATTAAAGAGTGGAAACCCGACGCCGTGGTGGTCGGCCTGCCATTGAACATGGACGGCACGCCAAGCGACATGTGCCTGCGCGCCGAAAAATTTGCCCGACGCCTGAACGGTCGCTACAACCTGCCCTTCTATACCCACGATGAACGCCTGACCACCTTCGAGGCCAAGGGCGAACGCCTGGTCCGTGGCGGCCAGAAAGGCAGTTACCGCGACAACCCGGTCGACGCCATCGCCGCCGCCCTGCTGCTGCAAGGCTGGCTCGACGCAAACACCGCACTGTTCGAATCCTGAAGAGTCGCAACAAGCGACTCTCTATAGCTACAACCCGAGCCATCACTCAAGCAGAACCCGACTCGGGACAAAGAAGGAGCAACCATGAGCCTGCCCAATCCCGCCGAACTGATCAGCCAGATGGCGACCCGTCTCAAGGCACACCTGGAACACCGTGGTATCAGCGAACCGCGTTACATCGGCATTCGCACCGGCGGCATCTGGGTCGCCCAGGCCTTGCTCGATGAACTGGGCAGCGACTCGCCCCTCGGCACCCTCGACGTGTCCTTCTACCGCGACGACTTCAGCCAGAATGGCCTGCACCCGCAAGTGCGTCCTTCGGCCCTGCCATTTGAAATCGAAGGCCAGCACCTGGTATTGATCGACGACGTGCTGATGAGCGGTCGGACCATTCGCGCCGCGATGAACGAACTCTTCGATTATGGCCGCCCGGCAAGCGTGACGCTGGTATGCCTGCTGGACCTGGACGCCGGTGAGCTGCCGATTCGCCCGAATGTGGTCGGCGCAACCCTGTCGCTGGCGGCCCACGAGCGCGTGAAGCTGTCCGGCCCGGAGCTCAAGCTCGAACTGCAAGACCTCGCCCTTTAATTCGCCCTATTGAGAGTCCCCCTCGCGATGACGCCTCTAGAAACCAAGCGCCCGCTGCAGCTCAATGATCAGGGCCAGCTGCGCCACTTCCTCTCGCTCGACGGTTTGCGCCGCGAGCTGCTGACGGAAATCCTCGACACCGCCGACTCGTTCCTAGAAGTCGGCGCCAGGGCGGTGAAGAAAGTCCCGTTGCTGCGCGGCAAGACCGTGTGCAACGTGTTCTTCGAGAACTCCACCCGTACCCGCACCACCTTCGAACTGGCCGCCCAGCGGCTGTCGGCCGACGTGATCACCCTCAACGTGTCCACGTCATCGGCGAGCAAGGGCGAAACCCTGCTCGACACCCTGCGCAACCTTGAGGCCATGGCCGCCGACATGTTCGTCGTGCGTCACGGTGATTCCGGTGCGGCGCATTTCATTGCCGAGCACGTGTGCCCGCAAGTGGCGATCATCAACGGTGGCGACGGTCGTCACGCGCACCCGACCCAAGGCATGCTCGACATGCTCACCATCCGCCGGCACAAGGGCGGTTTCGAAAACCTTTCGGTGGCCATCGTCGGCGACATCCTGCACTCGCGCGTCGCGCGCTCGAACATGCTGGCCCTGAAAACCCTCGGCTGCCCGGACATCCGCGTGATCGCGCCGAAAACCCTGCTGCCGATCGGCATCGAGCAATACGGCGTGAAGGTTTACACCGACATGACCGAAGGCCTGAAAGACGTCGATGTAGTGATCATGCTGCGCCTGCAACGCGAGCGCATGACCGGCGGCCTGTTGCCGAGCGAAGGCGAGTTCTACCGCCTGTTCGGCCTGACCACCGCGCGCCTGGCCGGGGCCAAGCCGGATTGCATCGTCATGCACCCGGGGCCGATCAACCGTGGAGTGGAAATTGAGTCGGCGGTGGCCGACGGCCCGCACTCGGTGATTCTCAATCAGGTCACCTACGGCATTGCAATTCGTATGGCCGTGCTGTCCATGGCCATGAGCGGGCAGACTGCCCAGCGCCAATTCGAGCAGGAGAACGCCCAGTGAAGCTCAGCATTCTCGGCGCCCGCGTTATCGACCCTACAAGTGGTCTGGATAAAGTTACCGACATCCACATCGAAGCCTGCAAGATCGTCGCCCTTGGTGCCGCTCCCGCCGGTTTTGTCGCCGTCGACACCCTCGACGCCAAAGGCCTGGTGGCCGCCCCTGGCCTGGTAGACCTGAACGTTGCCCTGCGCGAGCCGGGCTACAGCCGCAAAGGCTCGATCGCCAGCGAAACCCGCGCCGCCGCTGCCGGTGGCGTCACCAGTTTGTGCTGCCCGCCGAAAACCAAACCGGTGCTGGACACCTCGGCCGTGGCCGAGCTGATCCTCGACCGCGCCCGTGAAGCCGGCAACACCAAAGTCTTCCCGATCGGCGCCTTGAGCAAAGGCCTGGACGGTGAGCAGTTGGCCGAACTGGTCGCCTTGCGCGACGCCGGCTGCGTGGCCTTCGGCAACGGCCTGGAGAGTTTCCGCAATACCCGCACTCTGTGCCGGGCGCTGGAATACGCGGCGACGTTCGACCTGACGGTGATTTTCAACTCCCAGGACCATGACCTGGCCGAAGGCGGCCTGGCTCACGAAGGCCCGACTGCCAGCTTCCTCGGTTTGCCGGGGATTCCGGAAACCGCCGAGACCGTGGCCCTCGCCCGAGATCTGCTGCTGGTCGAGCAGAGCGGCGTGCGTGCGCACTTCAGCCAGCTCACCAGTGCGCGCGGTGTGGCCCTGATTGCTCAGGCCCAGGCGCGTGGGCTGCCGGTGACCGCCGATGTGGCGTTGTATCAGCTGATCCTGACCGACGAAGCGCTGATCGACTTCAGTAGCCTCTATCACGTCCAGCCGCCGCTGCGCACCCGCGCCGACCGCGATGGCCTGCGTGCAGCGGTGAAGTCGGGTGTGGTGTCGGCCATCTCCAGCCACCACCAACCCCACGAACGGGACGCCAAACTCGCGCCGTTCGGTGCCACCGAACCGGGCATCAGCAGCGTTGAGTTGCTGCTGCCACTGGCGATGACGCTGGTAGAAGACGGTTTGCTGGATCTGCCAACGCTGCTGGCACGCCTCAGCGCCGGGCCTGCCGAAGCGTTGCGACTGCCGGTGGGCAAGCTGGCGGTCGGCGGTGCGGCGGATATCGTGTTGTTTGACCCTGCCGCTTCGACCGTGGCCGGCGAAACCTGGCTGTCCAAGGGCGAAAACTGCCCGTTCATCGGCCACAGCCTGCCGGGAGTGGTGCGTTACACCCTGGTGGATGGGCGGATCAGCCACCAGGCGTAAGACCGCGTCGCCTGTATTCGCGAGCAAGCCCGCTCCCACATTTGACCTTCAACGAACACAGCATTTGTGTACGACAGGGATCACATGTGGGAGCGGGCTTGCTCGCGAAGACTTACTGGAAGGCGCCTCTGTCCTGGGCATTGCGAATCGAAACCTGGTCATTCAACGTCCAGAAGTCATACAGCACCCCCAGAAAGAACAACCCGCCCGTCACCAGGTACAGCAACCCGCTGATCCACTTGCCTTGATACATCCGGTGTACGCCAAATATCCCAAGAAACGTCAGCAGAATCCACGCAACGTTGTACTCGATAGGTCCGGCGGTAAAACGCAGGTCCGCTTCGCGATCCATGGCGGGAATCAGAAACAGGTCGATCAGCCAGCCGATCCCCAGCAAACCAAAGGTGAAGAACCAGATCGTCCCGGTCACCGGCTTGCCGTAATAGAAGCGGTGAGCCCCGGTAAAACCGAGAATCCACAGCAGGTAACCGATCACTTTGCTGTGGGTATCTTGTTGCGCAACGGGTTGTCGATAGGTGTTCATGAAGGACCTCGAATCACACGATAGATAAATATTCTTGAATTCTTTGTGACTTTTTTACAGGTGGCCGACGTATGGCAAATGTTACCGTATTCGTCCGTAACCCCTTGTACCACCTGACTTCTGTCCGACAATGACGTCAATTTTCTGCTTATTTGGTTCCGTTGCCCGAAAGTTGAATCGACCAACGGCCTCGGAAGGGCCAAAAAAGCTGTTATAAAGTTGCGCGCTAACTTATATGAGCCTTGCCTAATGCGTCCATTTTTCAAGACATGGCTAACCATTTGCCTATTATTGCCTCTGGCCGCCCACGCCACCAATCGTGAGCAACGTCTTCCAAACGTTAATGGTTACACCCAAAAATCCCATGTTTCTGCTCCTTCGAGCAAAAACAAAAAGACAGCAAAACGCGCCCCACAGCTCAGCAGCAGCAAAAGCAACCTGGTTCCGCCAATGGCGAGCAAGGAAAGCAGCGACGTGCTGAGCCGTGCCGTGAACGTCCTCGGTACCCCGTACCGTTGGGGCGGCAGCAGCCCAAGTAAAGGGTTCGATTGCAGCGGCCTGGTGAAATACGCGTTCAACGACGCCACGTTCGACCTGCCCCGCACGTCCAATGCAATGGCCAGCGGTCATGGCGACAAAGTCGATCGCAACGACCTGAAACCGGGCGACCTGATTTTCTTCAATATCAAGAGTCGTCGGGTCAATCACGTTGCCATCTACCTGGGCAATGACCGCTTCATCCACGCACCGCGTCGTGGCAAGTCGGTGAGCATCGACACCCTGAAGAAACCGTACTGGCAAAAACACTACGTGGTTGCCAAGCGAGTTATGCCAAAAGAGAAGAACACCATACAGGTTGTTCAGCGCTGATTTGAGCTTCCGGGGCTGACCCGGGAGTTGCTCTTTGAACATGACCGCTTCTTCGCAAGCAAGCCCGCTCCCACATTGGAATGCATTCCTCTGCGGGGGCGGGCTTGCTCGCGAAGGCGCCCATGAAAGCGCCACACCCCCTCAGAAATTATCCGGCGAGCGCGCCTTCTCTCGCGCATTATCACGGCTGATCAACCCCTTGCTCACCAGCTCCTTCAAGCACATATCCAGCGTCTGCATTCCCAGCCCCCCCCCGGTCTGAATCGACGAATACATCTGCGCCACCTTGTCTTCGCGGATCAGGTTACGGATCGCCGACGTGCCGAGCATGATTTCGTGAGCGGCAATGCGCCCGCCGCCGATCTTCTTCACCAATGTCTGGGAAACCACCGCCAGCAGCGACTCGGAAAGCATCGAGCGCACCATCGATTTCTCGTCCCCCGGAAACACATCCACTATCCGGTCGATGGTTTTCGCCGCCGACGTGGTGTGTAGCGTGCCGAACACCAGGTGACCGGTCTCCGCGGCAGTCAATGCCAGGCGAATGGTCTCAAGGTCGCGCATCTCCCCCACCAGAATCACGTCCGGATCTTCCCGCAGGGCCGAGCGCAGGGCTGTGGCGAAGCTGCGGGTATCGCGGTGGACTTCGCGTTGGTTGATCAGGCATTTGCGCGATTCGTGAACGAACTCGATCGGGTCTTCGATGGTGAGAATGTGATGATGGCGATGGTTGTTCAGGTAATCGATCATCGCCGCCAGGGTGGTGGACTTGCCGGAACCGGTCGGGCCAGTCACCAGCACCAGCCCACGGGGGGATTCGGTAATCTTGCGAAACACGTCGCCCATGCCCAGGTCGTCCATGCTCAGAACCTTCGACGGGATGGTGCGGAACACCGCGCCGGCACCGCGATTCTGATTGAACGCATTGACCCGAAAACGCGCCACACCGGGCACTTCAAAGGAAAAGTCGGTTTCCAGGTGTTTCTCGAAGTCCACCCGCTGGGTGTCGTTCATGATGTCGTAGATCAGCGCCTGTACCTGTTTGTGTTCCAGGGCCGGCAGGTTGATGCGTCGCACATCGCCATCAACCCGTATCATCGGCGGCAGCCCGGCGGACAGATGCAGGTCGGACGCGCCTTGTTTGGCGCTGAAAGCCAGCAGCTCAGTGATATCCATAGCGCTCCTCAATTCCAGTAGAATGCCGCGAACCTCAGACCCGCTGGCGCCTCTTGAATGTCCACGATAGCAGACAACATTGCACTGGTTAGTTCACGCATCCGTGCTGCCGCCCTCGCCGCCCACCGCGACGAGCACAGCGTCCGGCTGCTGGCCGTGAGCAAGACCAAGCCCGCCGAGGCCTTGCGCGAAGCGTATGCCGCGGGGATCCGCGACTTTGGCGAGAACTATCTGCAGGAGGCCCTGAGCAAACAGCTCGAATTGGCCGACCTGCCCTTGATCTGGCACTTCATTGGCCCCATTCAATCGAACAAGACTCGCGCTATCGCCGAGCACTTCGCCTGGGTGCATTCCGTGGATCGTTTGAAAATCGCACAACGCCTGTCCGAACAACGTCCTGCCGATTTGCCGCCCTTGAACATCTGCATCCAGGTCAACGTCAGCGGTGAAGCCAGTAAATCCGGTTGCACCCCGGCCGACCTGCCGGCCCTGGCCCATGCCATCAGCGAACTGCCGCGCCTCACGTTGCGCGGGCTGATGGCGATTCCCGAGCCGACTGAAGATCGCGCCACCCAGGATGCCGCTTTTGCTGCCGTACAAAGCCTGCAAGCCAGCCTGAATCTGCCGCTCGACACACTTTCCATGGGCATGAGCCACGACCTCGAGTCGGCCATCGCCCAAGGCGCCACCTGGGTCCGTATTGGTACAGCCCTGTTCGGTGCTCGCGGCTCTCAACAAATGCATGGCCAGCCATAACCTGGCTGACACACCTATCTATAAGGACCTGACATGAGCAAGACTCGTATTGCCTTTATCGGTGCCGGCAACATGGCCGCCAGTCTGATCGGCGGCCTGCGCGCCAAAGGTCTGGACGCTGCGCAGATCCGCGCCAGCGATCCGGGCGCTGAAACCCGTGCGCGCGTGAACGCCGAACACGGCATCGAAGTGTTTGCCGACAACGCCGATGCCATCCAAGGCGCGGACGTCATCGTACTGGCGGTCAAACCCCAGGCGATGAAAACCGTCTGCGAAGCGCTTCGCCCAAGCCTCAAGCCGAATCAACTGGTGGTCTCAATCGCTGCCGGCATCACCTGCGCCAGCATGAACACCTGGCTCGGTGCCCAGCCGATCGTACGCTGCATGCCTAACACTCCGGCGCTGCTGCGTCAGGGCGTGAGCGGTTTGTTCGCCACGGCCGAAGTCAACGCTGAACAACGTCAGCAAGCACAAGAGTTGCTGTCGGCCGTCGGCATTGCGCTGTGGCTGAACGAAGAGCAGCAACTGGACGCGGTCACCGCCGTTTCCGGCAGCGGCCCGGCTTATTTCTTCCTGCTGATCGAAGCCATGACCGCCGCCGGCGTGAAACTCGGCCTGCCGGCGGATATCGCCGCACAACTGACCCTGCAAACCGCCTTGGGCGCCGCGCATATGGCCGTCGCCAGTGATGTCGACGCCGCCGAACTGCGTCGCCGCGTGACCTCGCCTGCGGGCACCACGGAAGCTGCAATCAAGTCGTTCCAGGCCGGTGGCTTCGAAGCCCTGGTAGAAAAAGCACTCGGCGCCGCTGCGCACCGCTCGGCCGAAATGGCCGAACAACTGGGTCAATAAGGAGCCTTACATGATTGGATTGAACACTGCAGCGGTCTACGTGCTGCAAACCCTCGGCAGCCTGTACCTGCTGATCGTGCTGTTGCGCTTCGTGCTGCAACTGGTACGCGCAAACTTCTACAACCCGCTCTGCCAGTTCGCCGTGAAAGCCACCCAGCCGCTGCTCAAGCCACTGCGCCGGATCATTCCGAGCATGTTCGGCCTCGACATGTCTTCGCTGGTGCTGGCGATCCTCGTGCAACTGGCGTTGATGGCCCTGACCCTGCTGCTGACTTACGGCACCACCGGCAACCCGCTGCAACTGCTGATCTGGTCGTTGATCGGCGTGACCGCGCTGTTCCTGAAGATTTTCTTCTTCGCGCTGATCATCAGCGTGATCCTGTCCTGGGTCGCACCGGGCAGCCATAACCCGGGTGCCGAGTTGGTGAACCAGATCTGCGAGCCGGCCCTGGCGCCGTTCCGCAAGATCCTGCCGAACCTTGGCGGCCTGGATATCTCGCCGATCCTGGCGTTCCTGGTGTTGAAGCTGATCGACATGCTGGTGATCAACAACCTCGCCGCCTTGACGATGATGCCGGAAATCCTGCGCCTGCTGATCTGACCCGGTGAGCTACTTTCGCTGGGACGGTGATGACCTGATTCTGGAATGTCACCTGCAACCGGCGGCCCGCAGCGATGATTTCTGTGGGCTGCACGGTGATCGCCTGAAGATCCGCCTGACCGCGCCGCCCGTCGAGGGCAAGGCCAATGCGTATCTGATGGCGTTTCTGGCCAAGGCGTTTGGAGTATCCAAGAGCCAGGTGAGTTTGATCAGCGGCGAGCTGAACCGGCAGAAGCGGGTACGGATTTGCTCGCCGAAGAAGCTGCCGGATTTACCGGGGCTGGTGCGACACAACTGATAGACCGAGGCGCTGCATTCGCGGGCAAGCCCGCTCCCACATTGGAATGCGTTCTCTTGTGGGAGCGGGCTTGCTCGCGAATGGCGCACCTCGGTCTGACTGAATGAAATCAGGCCCGGCCTTTGCTTGCCGCTAACCCCACCGGTCTTTAGACTTACGCCTCATTTAAACGAGAGCAGGGTCGATGCCAACTGCCTTTCCCCCCGATTCTGTTGGTCTGGTGACGCCGCAAGTGGCGCACTTCAGCGAACCCCTGGCTTTGGCCTGTGGCCGTTCGCTCCCAGCGTATGACCTGATTTACGAGACCTACGGCACGCTGAACGCCACGGCGAGCAACGCCGTGCTGATCTGCCACGCCTTGTCCGGTCACCATCACGCTGCCGGTTTCCACAGCCCCGACGACCGCAAACCCGGTTGGTGGGACAGCTGCATCGGCCCCGGCAAGCCGATCGACACCAACAAGTTCTTCGTGGTCAGCCTGAACAACCTCGGCGGTTGCAACGGCTCAACCGGCCCGAGCAGCGTGAATCCGGAAACCGGCAAGCCCTTCGGCGCCGACTTTCCGGTGCTGACCGTGGAAGACTGGGTGCACAGCCAGGCGCGTCTGTCGGACCTGCTCGGCATCAGCCAATGGGCGGCCGTGATTGGCGGCAGCCTCGGTGGCATGCAGGCGTTGCAGTGGACCATCACTTATCCGGACCGCGTGCGGCACTGCCTGGCCATCGCCTCGGCACCCAAGCTGTCGGCGCAGAATATCGCGTTCAACGAAGTCGCCCGTCAGGCAATCCTCACCGACCCCGAGTTTCACGGCGGTTCGTTCCAGGAAGCAGGCGTGATCCCCAAACGCGGGTTGATGCTGGCGCGGATGGTCGGGCACATTACCTATCTGTCCGATGACTCCATGGGCGAGAAATTCGGCCGTGGCCTGAAGAGCGAAAAGCTCAACTACGACTTCCACAGTGTCGAGTTCCAGGTCGAAAGCTACCTGCGTTATCAGGGTGAAGAGTTCTCCGGGCGTTTCGACGCCAACACCTACCTGCTGATGACCAAGGCGCTGGACTACTTCGACCCGGCAGCGAACTTCGACGATGACCTGGCGAAAACCTTCGCTGGCGCCACGTCCAAGTTCTGCGTGATGTCGTTCACCACCGACTGGCGCTTCTCCCCTGCCCGTTCGCGGGAACTGGTGGACGCGTTGATGGCGGCCAAGAAAGACGTCTGCTACCTGGAGATCGACGCTCCGCAAGGCCACGACGCCTTCCTGATTCCGATCCCGCGCTACCTGCAAGCCTTCAGCAATTACATGAACCGCATTTCGCTTTGAGGAAGACATGAGAGCCGATCTGGAAATCATCCAGGAATGGATCCCCGCCGGCAGCCGCGTGCTCGACCTCGGTTGCGGTGACGGCGAGCTGCTGACCTGGTTGCGCGACCACAAGCAAGTCACCGGTTATGGCCTGGAAAACGACCCGGACAACATCGCCGAGTGCGTGGCCAAGGGCATCAACGTCATCGAACAGGACCTGGACAAGGGCTTGGGCAACTTTGCCAGCAACAGCTTCGACATCGTGGTCATGACCCAGGCGCTGCAAGCGGTGCACTACCCGGACAGGATCCTCGACGAAATGCTGCGCGTCGGTCGCCAGTGCATCATTACCTTCCCCAACTTCGGTCACTGGCGCTGCCGCTGGTACCTGGCGAGCAAGGGCCGGATGCCGGTTTCCGAGTTTCTGCCGTACACCTGGTACAACACGCCGAACATCCACTTCTGCACCTTCGAAGACTTTGAAGCGTTGTGTCGCGAACGTGAAGCCAAGGTCATTGATCGGCTTGCCGTGGATCAACAGCATCGGCACGGGTGGGCCAGTAAGCTATGGCCTAATCTGTTAGGTGAGATCGGTATTTACCGCGTCAGCAGCCCTGGGCTGCAAGACCACAAGGTCGCGGTCTGAACAGCGACACTTCGAGGAGAACGAACATGGGTCGTCTAGCGCTGTTTTTACTTACTGCCTGCCTGAGCGTCACCGCCATGGCCGCCGACGTTATTAAAGGTGACCGTCAGGAAAAATTTGGTGATGTGACGGTGCATTACAACACCTTCAACTCCACTTTCCTGACACCGGACATTGCCAAAGCCGCGGAGCTCACCCGCAGCAAGAATCAAGGCGTAATCAACGTTTCGGTTCTCAAGGATGGCAAACCGCAGACGGCTCAGGTCAGCGGTACGGTCAAAGACCTTACCAGCCAGAGTGTGAACCTGAAATTCCGCGAAATCACTGAACAAGGTGCGATCTATTACATCGCCCAGTTCCCGGTGGATCAGCAGGAAACCCGTACCTTCCAGATCAACGTGAAAAGCGGCGATAAAACCAACACCATCAATTTCAACCAAGAGCTTTTCCCTGGCCAATGATGAACTTCACGCAACTCGTACTGGCCAGCCATAACGCCGGCAAACTCAAGGAACTCCAGGCCATGCTCGGCGAATCGGTGCATCTGCGCTCGATCGGCGAGTTCAGCAGCGTCGAGCCTGAAGAAACCGGTCTGTCGTTCGTCGAAAATGCCATTCTCAAGGCCCGCAATGCCGCGCGCATCTCCGGTCTGCCGGCGCTGGCCGATGATTCGGGGCTGGCGGTGGATTTCCTTGGCGGTGCGCCGGGCATCTACTCGGCCCGCTACGCTGACGGCCAGGGCGATGCGGCGAACAACGCCAAGCTGCTCGACGCTTTGAAAGATGTGCCGCAAGCCGAACGCGGTGCGCAGTTCGTCTGTGTGCTGGCATTGGTGCGTCATGCCGATGATCCGTTGCCGATCATCTGCGAAGGCCTGTGGCACGGTCGCATCCTGCCAGCAGCCAGTGGCGAGCATGGGTTTGGCTACGATCCGCTGTTCTGGGTGCCGGAGCGTGATTGCTCCAGCGCCGAACTGAGCCCGAGCGAAAAGAACCTCATCAGCCACCGCGCCCGTGCAATGGATCTGCTGCGCCAGCGTCTGGGCTTGAAATGACCCATGAATCATCCGCGTCGCCGCTGATCTTCGGTGGCGCTGCGCAATCGCCTCGGGCCGCGCTACCAGTGCTGCCGCCCTTGGCGCTGTACATCCACATCCCGTGGTGTGTACGCAAATGCCCTTATTGCGACTTCAACTCCCACACCGCCAGCCCCGTGCTGCCGGAAGAAAAGTACGTCGACGCGTTGCTGGCCGATCTCGATCAGGATCTGCACGCGGTTTATGGTCGTGAGCTGAGCTCGATTTTCTTTGGTGGCGGCACCCCAAGCCTGTTCAGCGCTGAAGCGCTTGGCCGCCTGCTCAAAGGTGTCGAGCAACGCATAGCGTTTGCCAGCGACATCGAAATCACCCTGGAAGCCAATCCGGGGACGTTCGAGCAGGAGAAGTTCGTCGCCTACCGCGCGCTGGGCATCAATCGCCTGTCGATCGGCATCCAGAGCTTCCAGGAAGAGAAACTCAAGGCCCTGGGCCGAATTCACAACGGCGACGAAGCGGTGCGAGCCGCCGGCATGGCCCGTCAGGCCGGGTTCGACAACTTCAACCTGGACCTGATGCACGGATTGCCCGATCAGTCCCTGGACGACGCCCTGAGCGACCTGCGCCAGGCCATCGCCCTGAAACCGACCCACCTGTCTTGGTATCAACTGACCCTGGAGCCGAACACGGTGTTCTGGAACCAGCCGCCAACGCTGCCGGAAGACGACACCCTTTGGGACATTCAGGAAGCCGGTCAAGCGCTGTTGGCCGAGCATGGTTACGCCCAATACGAAGTCTCGGCCTATGCCCAACCGGGTCGGCCGGCGCGGCATAACCTCAACTACTGGAGTTTCGGCGATTTCATCGGGATCGGCGCCGGAGCCCATGGCAAGCTCAGCCATCCGGACGGGCGCATCGTGCGCACCTGGAAGACGCGCCTGCCGAAGGACTACCTCAACCCAGCCAAAAGCTTCCAGGCCGGCGAGAAAGCCCTGACCAATGATGAGTTGCCGTTCGAGTTTCTGATGAACGCCTTGCGCCTGACCGAGGGTGTCGAATCGCGACTCTATCCGGAGCGCACCGGGTTGACGCTGGAAAGCCTTGCCAAAGGCCGTCTCGAAGCCGAACAAAGTGGCTTGTTGCGGGTCGAACCGTCACGTCTGGCGGCCACCGCGCGCGGACAACTCTTTCTCAATGACTTGCTGCAGACATTTCTGAGCTGATTTCAGCCTTAAGGGAAAACGAATGGATTTGATACTCGACCTGCTCGCCACTGTGTCCCGCTGGAGCCGTAGCAATCTGTCGGAAATCTCTCTGGCACTGGTGGGCTGCCTGCTGGTGCTGTTCGGCGCGGATATCAAAGGCTGGGTCGACCAACGCCTGGGCAGCATCGCCGGCGCGTTGCGCGTCCCGCTGATGGCCCTGCTGTGCATGGTTGGCAGCGGCGTCGCGCTGATCTACGCCACGCCGTGGATCATCAAAGGCCTGAGCCAGTTCAACAACTACAGCCTGGCGCCGGTGTTGTTGGTGGTGCTGGTGTTGATCGGCGTCGTCGCAGACCGCCGCTGACTTCCAAGCACAACACAAAACAAAATGTGGGAGCGGCGGCACCGCCGCTCACACATTTTGTATTGTGTATGGCTTAGGACTGTTTCTCGAACTTCAGATCCCACACCCCATGCCCTAGACGTTCGCCACGGCGTTCGAACTTGGTGATCGGGCGCTCGGCCGGGCGCGGAACACATTTACCGTCTTCGGCCAGGTTGCGATAACCCGGCGCGACGTTCATCACTTCCAGCATGTACTCGGCGTACGGTTCCCAGTCGGTGGCCATGTGCAGCACACCGCCGACCTTCAACTTGCTGCGCACCAGTTCAGCGAACGAGGCCTGAACGATACGACGCTTGTGGTGACGGCTCTTGTGCCACGGGTCCGGGAAAAACAGCATCAGGCGATCGAGACTGTTGTCGGCCACGCAATGGTTGAGCACTTCGATCGCATCGCAATCGTAAACCCGCAGGTTGGTCAGGCCCTGAGTCAGCACGCCATTGAGCAGCGCGCCGACACCTGGACGGTGCACTTCTACGCCAATGAAATCCTGCTCCGGCGAAGCCGCGGCCATTTCCAGCAGCGAATGGCCCATGCCAAAACCGATCTCCAGGGAACGCGGCGCCGAACGGCCGAACACCTGGTCGAAATCCACCGGCGCATTGGCCAGGGGCAGCACGAACAGCGGCGTGCCTTGGTCAAGACCGCGTTGCTGGCCTTCGGTCATGCGCCCGGCGCGCATCACGAAACTCTTGATGCGACGGTGTTGGCGCTCGTCGCCTTCTTCCGTCTGGATAGGCGTGTCGTTTGATTCAGTCATCAATGGCTCTTACTTGATCAGACCATCCAGCGGCGAGGAGGCGCTGGCATAGAGTTTTTTCGGCATGCGGCCGGCGAGGTAGGCCAGGCGGCCTGCCACGATGGCGTGCTTCATGGCTTCGGCCATCATGATCGGCTGCTGGGCATGGGCGATGGCTGAGTTCATCAGCACCGCTTCGCAACCCAGTTCCATGGCGATGGTGGCGTCGGAAGCAGTACCAACACCGGCATCCACCAGCACAGGGATCTTGGCTTCTTCAAGGATGATCTGCAGGTTGTACGGGTTGCAGATCCCCAGGCCTGTACCGATCAGACCGGCCAGCGGCATGACCGCAATGCAGCCGATTTCCGCCAGTTGACGGGCGATGATCGGGTCATCGCTGGTGTAAACCATCACGTCGAAACCTTCCTTGACCAGCACTTCGGCGGCCTTGAGGGTTTCGATCACGTTGGGAAACAGGGTTTTCTGGTCCGCCAGTACTTCCAGCTTCACCAGGTTGTGGCCACCGAGCAGCTCACGGGCCAGGCGGCAGGTGCGCACAGCCTCGGTAGCGTCGAAGCAACCGGCGGTGTTAGGCAGGAAGGTGTAGCGATCCGGCGACAGGACTTCGAGCAGGTTCGGTTCGCCCGGGTTCTGGCCAAGGTTGGTGCGGCGTACGGCGAAGGTGACGATCTCGGCACCCGAGGCTTCGATGGCCAGGCGGGTTTCTTCCATGTCGCGATACTTGCCGGTACCTACCAGCAAACGCGACTGGTAAGTACGACCGGCCAGGACGAAAGGCTTGTCGCTACGAACGATGCTCATGGGAAATCCTCTGTAGGGGTGAGGTTCTTGCAGAATTCTGTGCCCTCGCGGACCGGGCGACTAGCCGCCGCCGATGGCGTGTACCACTTCGACGGAATCGCCGTCGTTGAGCGTGGTTTCAGCGTGCTGGCTGCGCGGGACGATATCCAGATTGAGTTCGACCGCCACCCTGCGTCCGGTCAGTTCCAGACGGGTCAGCAGGGCCGCAACGGTTTCACCGTCGGGCAGTTCAAGGGATTCGCCGTTCAACTGAATGCGCATACCGAATGCCGCCATCATTTTTAGGGGCTGGCATTCTAGCCCGATCAGTCTTGGCGACCCAAGCCATTCGTCATGAAATGGACTGCCCGGTCAGCTCAACCGCCAGGCGGCAAGGCCCAGGCAGAGCCAACCGACCAGAAACGCCAGGCCGCCGAAGGGCGTGATGATCCCGAGCTTGCTGATGCCGGTCATCGTCAGCACGTACAGACTGCCGGAAAACAGCAGGATGCCGATGGCAAACGACGCCCCGGCCCAGGTGATCAAGCGATCGGGAATCTGCGTGGCCAGCAATGCCACACCCAGCAGCGCCAAGGTGTGCACCAGTTGATAGGTGACGCCAGTGTGGAAAATCGCCAGGTATTCGGGCGTCAGCCGGCTTTTCAAGCCATGAGCGGCGAACGCGCCAAGGGCAACGCCGGTGAAGCCGAAGAAAGCGGCCAGCATCAGAAAGCCACGCAGCATTGAGAACTCCAGTCAGACTCGATCAACAGGGTCTGTATAATGGCCCGCTCAACGGGTTCGGCCAAGCCATCTCTATGCTGCGTTTATTTTTGCGACGATTCACGAAGGCCCTGCTCTGGTTCGCGGGCGGCAGCGTATTGCTGGTTCTGATCTTTCGCGTAGTGCCACCACCAGGGACTGCGCTGATGGTCGAGCGCAAGGTCGAATCCTGGTTCGATGGCGAACCCATTGACCTGCAACGCACCTGGAAGCCTTGGGATGAAATCTCTGACAGCCTGAAAATCGCGGTAATTGCCTGCGAAGACCAGAAGTTTTCCGAGCACTGGGGCTTTGATATCGGTGCGATTCAGGCGGCGTTTGCCCATAACGAACGCGGCGGCTCGATTCGCGGCGCCAGCACGCTGAGCCAACAGGTTTCGAAAAACCTGTTTCTGTGGTCTGGGCGCAGTTGGCTGCGTAAAGGTCTGGAGGCTTGGTTTACCGGACTGATCGAAGTGCTCTGGCCCAAGCAGCGGATTCTTGAGGTGTACCTCAACAGCGTCGAATGGGATGAAGGCGTGTTTGGCGCCGAAGCGGCTGCCAGGCATCACTTTGGCGTCGGCGCTCGTTCGCTGTCGCGGCAGCAAGCGAGTTTGCTGGCGGCGGTGCTGCCTAATCCGCGGGTGTGGAGTGCGAGCCATCCGACTTCATATGTTGCACGGCGTGCTGGCTGGATTCGGCAGCAGATGAGTCAGCTGGGTGGCGACAGCTATCTGGTTGGGATCAACGATTCGCGCCGGGCGCCTTGGTCCCGGTAACACCGAAGAACTCCTGTGGGAGCGGGCTTGCTCGCGAAAGCGGTGTGTCAGGCAATATTTATGTCGACTGACACTCCCTCTTCGCGAGCAAGCCCGCTCCCACATTAAGTTCGTGGTGAGTTTGAATTATCGGGCGCAAACAAAAACGCCCCGATCAATGATCGGGGCGTTTTTTATTGCCGGTGCTGCAGTTATGCAGCGATCGACAACTTGAGCTTGTTCATCGCGCTCTTCTCGAGCTGACGAATACGCTCGGCCGACACGTTGTACTTCTGCGCCAGGTCGTGCAGCGTGGCTTTTTCTTCTGCCAGCCAACGCTGGTAGAGAATGTCACGGCTGCGGTCGTCCAGCACTTCCAGCGCTTCGTGCAGGTTGTGGTTGGAGTTGTCGCTCCAGTCGGCATCTTCCAGTTGACGGGCCGGGTCGTACCGGTGGTCTTCCAGATAGTTGGCCGGCGACTGGAAAGCACTGTCGTCGTCCGCTTCCGCGGCCGGATCGAAGGCCATGTCGTGGCCAGTCAGGCGACTTTCCATCTCACGCACTTCCCGCGGCTCTACGCCGAGGCTTTCCGCCACACGGTGGACTTCCTCGTTGTTCAGCCAGGCCAGACGTTTCTTCTGGCTGCGCAGGTTGAAGAACAGCTTGCGCTGGGCCTTGGTGGTCGCGACTTTCACAATGCGCCAGTTGCGCAGGATGAACTCGTGGATTTCCGCCTTGATCCAGTGCACGGCAAAGGACACCAGGCGCACACCCATTTCCGGGTTGAAGCGCTTCACGGCCTTCATCAAGCCAACGTTGCCTTCCTGGATCAGGTCAGCCTGAGCCAGACCGTAGCCGGAATAGCTACGGGCGATATGTACGACAAAACGCAGGTGGGCGAGCACCATCTGCCGAGCCGCCCCCAAATCCTGCTCATAATAGAGACTCTCGGCCAGTTCACGCTCCTGCTCCGGCGTCAGCAATGGAATGCTGTTCACCGTGTGCACATAGGCCTCCAGGTTCGCACCCGGGACCAGAGCATATGCAGGTTGCAAAGAATTGGTCATACGAAAAAACCTCCGACTTACATAACTCGTGCAGTTCAGCACTGCGAAAATTGACCGGAAACCGTAGGACAAGTTCCCATAAACGCTGAAAGGTCAATACGAGCAAAATGATATTACTTTGGCGCAAGCTCCCTCAGGTGGCGTGCGACTGCAATCCATGCACCGATATACCCCAACAGCACCGCGCCAAGCAAGAGCGACAGACCGTCGGCAACTGGCACTCCGGCCAGTGCGAAATCACTGCCGTACAAACCGGCCAGTCCGACTACCGCGTCGTTCAGCCAGTCCAGGCCAAACGCCAATACGCCCCATGAAAGAATCCCCGCACCGAAGCCATAAAGCGCGCCCATGTACAGAAAGGGCCTGCGCACATAACTGTCAGTGCCGCCGACGAGTTTAATCACTTCTATCTCTGTGCGGCGGTTTTCAATATGAAGACGAATGGTATTGCCTATCACCAAAAGTAATGCAGAAACCAGAAGCACGGTCAGACCGAAGACAAAACGGTCGCCGAGCTTCAGGATGGCCGCCAGACGCTCGACCCAGACTAGATCAAGCTGTGCCTGTTGTACCTTCGGCAACTCGGAAAGTTTTTGTCTTAATGCTTCAAGTGCCGGCTTGTCGACTTCGTTCGGCGTCACCAGAACCACGCCCGGCAGCGGGTTTTCCGGCAGTTCCTTGAGCGCCTCGCCCAGACCCGACTGCTGCTGAAACTCTTCCAGCGCCTGATCGCGGCCGACATATTCGGCATCGGCCACGCCCGGCATGCCCTTGATCTGTTCGCGCAGCGCCTCGCCCTCGGTCGGACTGGCCTCCAGTTGCAGGTACAGGGAAATCTGCGCCGCACGCTGCCAGGAACCGCCCAGACGCTCGACGTTACTTAGCAAAAGTGACAGGCCCATGGGCAAACTCAGGGCAACTGCCATCACCATGCAAGTGAAGAAGCTGCCGATGGGTTGCTTGCCCAGGCGACGCAAGCTGTCCAGTAGGCTGGCACGATGGCTTTCGACCCAGGCGCGGAACAGCGTGGCGAAGTCCGGGCCGTCATCATCGTCGCGTTTTTTCTTCTGCGGTTGCGGGTCGGCGGCCTTCGGCGCCACACGCTCGGAAACCTTGGGGCTGCGTGTCGCACTCATACCGCAGCCTCCCCGTCGCCGATCAATCGGCCGCGTTGCAGGGTCAGCATGCGGTGACGCATGCGGGCGATCAGGGCCAGGTCGTGACTGGCAATCAGCACGCTGGTGCCCAGACGGTTGATGTCTTCGAACACGCCCATGATTTCGGCGGCCAGGCGCGGGTCGAGGTTACCGGTTGGTTCGTCCGCCAGCAGCAAGGCCGGGCGGTGAACAATGGCGCGGGCGATGCCAACGCGCTGTTGTTGACCGGTGGACAAGTCGCCCGGGTACAGATCGGTTTTGTCCGACAGCGCCACGCGCTCCAGAGCCGAGTCTACGCGCTTGACGATCTCGGCCTTGGACAGCCCAAGAATCTGCAACGGCAACGCGACGTTATTAAACACCGTACGATCGAACAACAACTGGTGATTCTGGAACACCACGCCAATCTGCCGACGCAGGAAAGGAATCTGCGCGTTACTGATAGTGGCTAGATCTTGCCCGGCCAACAGCAATTTGCCGGTGGTCGGACGCTCCATCGCCAGCAACAACCGCAACAAGGTGCTTTTACCGGCGCCCGAATGGCCGGTGACAAACAAGAATTCGCCCCGACGGACTCGAAAGCTCAGCTCATGCAAGCCGACGTGACCGTTCGGGTAGCGTTTACCGACCTGTTCGAAACGAATCATGAACGCTCCCGCTCGGCAAACAGTGCCTGGACAAAGGGTTCTGCTTCAAAAGTACGCAAGTCGTCGATGCCTTCACCGACGCCAATGTAGCGAATTGGCAGGCCGAACTGCTTGGCCAGGGCAAAAATCACCCCACCCTTGGCGGTGCCGTCGAGCTTGGTCAGCGCCAGGCCGGTCAATTCGACGGTCTGGTGGAATTGCTTGGCCTGGCTGATGGCGTTCTGACCGGTACCGGCGTCGAGCACCAGCAACACTTCGTGCGGTGCGTCCGCATCGAGTTTGCCGATCACCCGGCGAACCTTCTTCAGTTCTTCCATCAGATTGTCTTTAGTGTGCAGGCGACCGGCGGTGTCGGCGATCAGAACGTCAATGCCACGGGCCTTGGCAGCCTGCACGGCGTCAAAGATAACCGACGCGGAGTCGGCGCCGGTGTGCTGGGCGATGACCGGGATCTTGTTGCGCTCACCCCAGACCTGCAATTGCTCGACCGCGGCGGCACGGAAGGTGTCACCGGCGGCGAGCATGACTTTCTTGCCTTCGAGTTGCAGCTTCTTCGCCAGCTTGCCGATGGTCGTGGTCTTGCCGGCGCCGTTGACGCCAACCACCAGAATCACGAACGGTTTGTTCTGCGAGGTGATTTTCAGCGGCTGCTCGACGGGCTTGAGCATCGCCGCCAGTTCAGCTTGCAGGGATTTGTACAGCGCATCGGCATCGGCCAATTCTTTGCGGGCGACTTTCTGGGTCAGCCGCTGAACGATGACCGACGTTGCTTCGACACCGACATCGGCAGTCAGCAGACGGGTTTCGATGTCTTCGAGCAACTCGTCATCGATGATCTTCTTGCCCAGAAACAGGCTGGCCATGCCTTCGCCAATGCTGGCGCTGGTCTTGGACAAACCTTGCTTGAGGCGGGCGAAGAAACCGGCTTTGGTTTCTTCGGTGCGTGGCTGTTCGACCGGGGTTTCGACCGGTGCGGCGACAACAGGGGCGATGACCGGTGCAGGTGCAGGTGCAGGTGCAGGTGCAGGCTCGAGTGCTTGAACAACTGGAGCAACTGGAGCAACTGGAGCAACAAATGTAGGAACCACAGGCTCTGGATCAACCGGCGCAGGTTCCGCCACGACAACAGGCGCGACTACCGGCTCAACCACTGGCGGCTGAATCGGCTCAGGGCTAAACGCAGTCGGAGCCGGAATCGGCGGCGTAATGTGCGGCGCCAGCTCATCTGCGACCAGTGCCACCGGTTCTTCCGCCACCGGCAACGTCAACCACGGCTCTGCCACCGGGGTCAGCGGCGATTGGGCCACGACTTCAGCGACAAGATCGGGGGCAGGCTCGGCAACTGGTTGCAGCACCGGCTCGGCGATCGGCAAGACAGTCGGCGCGAGCTCTTCTTCTATTACCGGCGTCGGTGTTGGCTCAGGAAGTGGCTGTGGCTGTTCGACGACGGGTTCCTGCGGCTTTTTGCGCAGCCATCCGAACAGGCTTTTCTTCTCGCCAGCCGCAGCTGGGGTCTTCTTGTCGTCGTTGGAACCAAACATGGAGGACGGCTATCTCACGGTAGCGACGCGCCAAAGGGCGCCTCGGCAAATAAATATTCGATGCAGAACAGACTGCGATTGACCCAGCTTGTTCACGCGCAACATTTTGTCGAGGTGCAAACGGCACCTTACAAAAACGATTTCACGAAGGACTGAAGCGGCAAATTCGGCGAAAAAGCAGAGTTTAGTTGATAAACCACAGCCTTCTGCCGCAAACCCATACAACCTGATCAAGCACAAAGGCCTGATAGGCGTGGCCGCCAGTAAAACGGATCAGTATCCTAGCACCCTCTCGCCCGCCGACGCTAAGAACAAGCGGGCAGCCCCAAAGGTTTAAAAAACGAATGAATGCTCTAGCCCGCCGCGCTGCAGGCCTGCTGCTCAGCACAGTTTGCCTGCCCCTCTCGGCCCTGGCTGCCGATCCACAACCCACCCACGAATTCACCCTCGATAACGGCCTGAAGGTCGTCGTGCGCGAAGACCATCGTGCGCCGGTGGTGGTTTCCCAAGTCTGGTACAAGGTCGGCTCCAGCTACGAAACGCCTGGCCAGACCGGTTTGTCCCATGCGCTGGAACACATGATGTTCAAGGGCAGCGAGAAAGTCGGCCCCGGCGAAGCCTCGCTGATCCTGCGCGACCTCGGCGCCGAAGAAAACGCCTTCACCAGCGACGACTTCACCGCGTACTACCAGGTTCTGGCCCGCGACCGCCTGGGCGTAGCCTTTGAGCTGGAAGCCGACCGCATGGCCAGCCTGCGCTTGCCGCCAGACGAGTTCGCCCGCGAAATCGAAGTCATTAAAGAAGAACGTCGTCTGCGCACCGACGACAAACCGATGTCCAAGGCTTACGAACGTTTCAAGGCCATGGCCTACCCCGCCAGCGGCTACCACACGCCGACCATCGGCTGGATGGCTGACCTCGACCGCATGAAGGTCGAAGAGCTGCGTCACTGGTACGAGTCGTGGTACGTGCCGAACAACGCCACGCTGGTAGTGGTTGGCGACGTAACGCCTGAGGAAGTCAAAACCCTCGCCCAGCGTTATTTCGGCCCGATCGCCAAGCGTGCGGTGCCGGCGGCGAAAATCCCGATGGAACTGGCCGAACCTGGCGAGCGGCAGATCACCCTGCACGTGCAGACTCAACTGCCGAGCCTGATGCTGGGCTTCAACGTGCCGAGTATCGCCACCGCAGAAGACAAGCGCTCGGTGAACGCCTTGCGCCTGATCTCGGCCCTGCTCGACGGCGGCTACAGCGGGCGCATCCCGACGCAACTGGAACGCGGCGAAGAGCTGGTGTCCGGCGGTTCGTCGAGCTACGACGCCTATACCCGTGGCGACAGCCTGTTCACCCTGTCGGCAACACCGAACACCCAGAAAAACAAAACCATGGCCCAGGCCGAAGCCGGTCTGTGGAAACTGCTTGAACAGCTGAAAACCACCGCGCCGTCTGCCGAAGAACTTGAGCGCGTGCGTGCCCAAGTGATTGCCGGCCTGGTCTACGAGCGTGACTCGATCACCAGCCAGGCCACTGCCATCGGCCAGCTGGAAACCGTCGGTTTGTCCTGGAAACTGATGGACACCGAACTCGCCGAGCTGGAAAGCGTGACCCCACAAGACATCCAGAACGCCGCCAAGCTGTATTTCACCCGCGAACGTCTCAGCGTCGCCCATGTACTGCCACAGGAGACGACTCATGAGTGAGCGTAAAAAACCGCGTCTGGCCCTGATTGGCCTGATCGCCGTCGCCCTGATCGGATCTGCTGCTTTCTACTTCTTGAAGACCGATGAGTCCAAGGCCAGCGAAGCCCTCGACAAGGCCAAGGCCAGCCAGAAACTGCAATCGCTGGCAGAACTCGACGGCAAGGCGCCGAGCCACCGTTCGCTGGATGTGCAGACCTGGAACACCGCCGAAGGCGCCAAGGTGCTGTTCGTCGAGGCCCGGGAGCTGCCGATGTTCGACATGCGCCTGATCTTTTCCGCCGGTAGCAGCCAGGACGGCGACGCACCCGGCCTGGCGCTGCTGACCAACGCCATGCTCAACGAGGGTGTCGCTGGTAAAGACGTCGGCGCCATTGCCCAGGGCTTCGAAGGCCTGGGGGCCGATTTCGGCAACGGCGCTTATAAAGATATGGCAGTTGCTTCTTTGCGCAGCCTCAGTGCCGCGGACAAACGCGAGCCGGCCTTGAAGCTGTTCTCTGAAGTTGTCGGCAAACCGACCTTCCCGGCCGATTCCTTTGCGCGAATCAAAAACCAGATGCTCGCCGGTTTCGAATACCAGAAACAGAACCCCGGCAAACTGGCCAGCCTGGAACTGATGAACCGCTTGTATGGCGCTCATCCATACGCGCATTCCAGCGACGGCACGGCGAAGACCGTTCCGACGATTACCCTCGCGCAACTGCGGGCGTTCCACGAGAAAACCTACGCCGCCGGTAACGTGGTGATTGCGTTGGTGGGCGACCTGTCCCGCGCCGAGGCCGAAGTGATTGCCGCTCAGGTTTCCACTGCGCTGCCAAAAGGCCCGGCCTTGCCGAAAATCCCGCAACCGACCGAACCCAAGTCCAGCATCGGCCATATCGAATTTCCATCCAAGCAGACCAATCTGATGCTGGCGCAACTGGGCATCGACCGAGATGATCCGGACTACGCCGCACTGTCCATGGGCAACCAGATCCTCGGCGGCGGTGGTTTCGGCACCCGGTTGATGAGCGAAGTGCGCGAGAAGCGTGGCCTGGCTTACGGCGTGTATTCGGGCTTCACCCCGATGCAGGCACGTGGTCCGTTCATGATCAACCTGCAAACCCGCGCCGAGATGAGCGAAGGCACATTGAAGCTGGTGCAGGACGTACTCGCCGACTACCTTAAAACCGGCCCAACCGAAAAAGAACTCGAAGATGCCAAGCGCGAACTGGCGGGCAGCTTCCCGCTGTCTACCGCCAGCAACGCCGATATCGTCGGTCAGCTGGGCGCCATGGGTTTCTATAATCTGCCGCTGAGCTATCTGGAAGACTTCATGCAACAGTCCCAGAGCCTGACCGTCGAGCAAGTCAAAGCCGCACTGAACAAACACCTGAGCACGGACAAAATGGTCATCGTCAGCGCTGGGCCGACCGTGCCGCAAAAGCCGTTACCGGCCCCTACTGATAAACCTGCCGAGCAACCGCTCGGGGTTCCGGAGCATTAATGGCCACTTCTCGTCCAAAAAAACCTGTTCACAACGTGCACAACGGCGTGAATCAATTGCGCATCATCGGCGGCGAATGGCGCAGCCGAAAGTTGAGCTTCCCCGATGCACCGGGCCTGCGTCCGACCCCGGACCGGGTGCGTGAAACGCTTTTCAACTGGCTCGCGCCTTATGTCGCCGGGGCCAAGGTGCTCGATCCGTTTGCCGGCAGCGGCGCGCTGTTTCTCGAAGCCCTGTCCCGTGGCGCGGCCATGGGCCAGGCGCTGGATGCCAGCAACATCGCGGTCGCCAGCCTGAAAGAGCATCTAGGCACCCTGCGCTGCACCACCGGCCAGGTGCAGACCGCCGATGCCTTGCGTTATCTGGAAACCCAGTCAGCGACGGCTTACGACCTGGTGTTCCTCGACCCGCCGTTCAACCAGAACTTGTTGCCTGCCGTTTGCACGCTGCTTGAAGAGCGCCAATGGCTGGCCACTGAGGCCTGGATCTACACTGAAAGCGAAAACGCACCGTCAAGCCTTGGCTTGCCAGGTAACTGGCGCCTGCACCGGGAGCAGAAATCCGGGCGGGTGTATTACGCGTTGTGGCAACGTATGGCAGAGATCGCCGGTTAACCGACCGGCCTGAAAAGGTGCGTACCCGGTACGCACCGCTGCATCGAGAATTATCGTGTCCCATCCGCCAGAACGCTTCACCCCGGCCTTCGGCCTCGGCAACCCGCACTTGCAAACCTTGTGGGGACCGCTGTGGCGCAAGACCACGCATATCGAGCGCGAGCGCGAACGTCTGTGGCTTGAGGATGGCGACTTTCTCGACCTGGACTGGCACGGCCCTCACAGCGTCGATGCGCCGTTGGTGCTGGTGTTGCACGGCCTGACCGGCTCGTCAAATTCCCCTTATGTGGCCGGGCTGCAAAAGGCCCTGGGTGCTCACGGCTGGGCCAGTGTCGCGCTGAACTGGCGCGGCTGCTCCGGCGAACCCAATCTGTTGCCGCGCAGCTACCATTCCGGTGCCAGCGAAGACCTCGCCGAAGCCATCAGGCACCTGCGGGCCAAGCGACCGCTTGCGCCGCTGTATGCGGTCGGTTATTCCCTGGGGGGCAATATTTTGCTCAAGCATCTGGGCGAGACCGGCAGCGACAGTGGCGTGCTCGGAGCCGTGGCGGTATCGGTGCCGTTCCGCCTCGATCATTGCGCCGATCGTATCGGCCAGGGATTTTCGAAGGTTTATCAGGCGCATTTCATGCGCGAAATGGTGGCCTACATCAAGAACAAGCAGCGGCAGTTCCAGCATGACGGGCGCGAGGATGGACTGGCGGCATTGGCCGCGCTGGGCTCGCTGGAAAACATGCGCACCTTCTGGGATTTCGATGGCCGGGTGACGGCGCCGCTGAACGGTTTCGTCGATGCCGAAGATTATTATCGCCGCGCTTCAAGTCGCTATTTTCTTGGGGAGATTCGTACGCCGACCCTGATTATCCAGGCAGCCGATGATCCTTTTGTCTTTCCTCATAGCTTGCCCCAAGCCGATGAATTGTCCGACTGCACTCAGTTCGAGTTGCAGGCCAAAGGGGGGCATGTCGGCTTCGTCGATGGCACGTTCAGGCAGCCGGGTTACTACCTGGAACGGCGTATTCCGCAGTGGTTGACCGCCACAGGTCGCGAGTAAGGTCATGGAAATCGACCAGGGCGAGTCGATCCGTTTCTGGCAAACGGCGCCGTTGGCCGGTGTCGAGTTGCTGTCGGCGCGTTACATCGAACACCGTTTCGCGCCCCATGTGCATGACGGCTACGTGATCGGCATGATCATGGCCGGCGCCCAGCGTTACCGTTATCGCGGCGCCGAACACCTGGCGGGCAGTGGCACGCTGGTGCTGATCAACCCCGACGAATTGCACACCGGCCATAAAGGCACGGAGGACGGCTGGCTATACCGGGCGTTTTATCCCGACAGCGGTCAGATTCTTTCGTTGCTGGCAGAGCTTGAACTGCCGACCCACACCTTGCCGGCGTTTGGCGCCACGCTGTATCGCGACCCGGATCTGGTGAAGGGTTTCTGCCAGTTGCATTGCTTGCTGGAAGGTCCGTCCACGGCCCTGCAACAGCAGACGGCCTGGCGGGAACTGATGCTGTCGCTGCTGCAACGTCACGCAGCCGTTCCGATCGCCGGCAAACCCGGCAAGGAGCACCGGGCGGTGACCCTGGCCAAGGACCTGCTGCAATCACAACTGGCGGCGCCGCCTTCGCTGGAGGAACTCGCGGCGGCGGTAAACCTGTCCCCGTTCCACTTCGCCCGTGTGTTCCGCCGCGCGACTGGCATGCCGCCGCACACCTGGCTGATGCAGCAGCGCATCGCTCGGGCACGGGCGCTGTTACAAGGCGGCTGCTTGCCACTGGAAGTCGCGACGCAGTTGGGATTTGCCGACCAGAGCCATCTGAGTCGGCAGTTCAAGCAGGTTTACGGGGTGGGGCCGGGGGCGTATCGCAGTGCCCGGCAGTTACCGGGATATTGATAACGATAAAGATCCAAATGTGGGAGCGAGCTTGCTCGCGAAGACGGTGTAACAGTCAACGTTGATATCGACTGACCTATCGCTTTCGCGAGCAAGCCCCCGCTCCCACATTGGATTGGGACTATTCGCCCTTGGCGACGCCATGCGCGGGATCGTTGATCCACTCGCTCCACGAACCGGCATATAACGCCCCCAACGGGTAACCCGCCAGGCACAAGGCAAACAGGTTGTGACACGCCGTCACGCCGGAACCGCAATACGCCACCAGGTCGGTCGGTGAGCGATCACCCAGTTTGGCGGCGAAACGCTGCTTGAGCTGATCGGCGGGCAGGAAACGCCCGTCACTGCCCAGGTTGTCGGTGAACGCCGCACATTGCGCGCCGGGGATGTGCCCGGCAATCGGGTCGATCGGTTCCACTTCGCCCTTGAAGCGCGGCAAGGCTCGGGCATCAATCAAGGTCAGCGCGGGCTGACCGAGACGTTGCTGAAGCTGTTCTGCACTTAAGATCAGCGCGCTGTCCGGCGCCCCCGTGAAGGTGCCATGCTCAATGCCAGGCGCATCAAGACTCAGCGGTAACCCGGCCGCGTGCCAGGCCTTGAGCCCGCCATCGAGGATGAACACGCCGTCACGCTTACCCAGCCAGGCCAGCAACCACCAGGCCCGCGCCGCGTAGGCACCTGGACCGTCATCGTACAAAATCACTTCGCTGTCGGCATTGATGCCCCAGGCTTGCAGGCGCTCGATCAAGTTTTCGGACTCAGGCAGCGGATGACGCCCGGTGACGCCCTTGATCACCTTGCCACTGAGATCACGCTCCAGATCAGCGAAGCTCGCCCCGGCAATGTGCCCTTCGGAATAGCTGCGCTGACCGTAGTCCGGGTCTTCGAGGGCAAACCGACAATCCAGAATCACCAGCCCAGGCTGTTCTTTACGGTCATACAACGCTTGTGGGCTGATCAGTTGCGCAATCGGCATAAAGGGCTCCAGTGATGTTGTCGGTTTTCGATCCTACTGCACTTCTTCAAGCGCCTGGGCCAGCGGCACGTAAAACTCTTCGAACAATGCGTTTACCGCGTCGCGGGATTGATCCGTGACGAACCCGGCTTCAAGCACCAGCACCTGGTACACCCCGCGTTTGATCGCCTGCTCGCTCAAGTGACTGGAATTTTCCCGCGTGGTGCACAGAAAGCGCACCCAGGACGTGAGAATGATCCAGGCGTTGAGGGTCAGGGATTCGATCTGAACCCGGTCCATGTTCAGGATGCCTGCTTCGACGAAGCCCGCGTAGATGTGCGTGCCATGGATCAGGCAGCGCTGGGAAAAGCGCCGATAACGCGCGGCCAGCTCCGGATCGCTGTCGAGCAAGTGTTCGAGGTCGCGATGCAGAAACCGGTAACGCCACATGGCCGCCAGCAATTCCTGAAGGTAGAAACGCTTGTCTTCCACCGTGGCGGCGCGGCCCTGAGGCGGACGCAGGAAGCTGTCCACCAGGCTTTCGTACTCACTGAACAGCACGGCGATGATCGCCTGCTTGTTGGGGAAGTGGTAGTACAGGTTGCCCGGGGAAATTTCCATGTGGGCAGCAATGTGGTTGGTGCTGATGCTGCGCTCACCCTGCTGATTGAACAGCTCGAGGCTGTTCTGCACGATGCGCTCGCTGGTTTTGATCCGTGGGGCCATGGCTTGAGCTTTAATCAGAGTGCGTTGCCGGGCATCTTACGACCTATCCGGGAGTGGATAAAACAAAGCTGTGCCAGGATGTCATTTGACTTTTTAGAGCATAGACTCTAAAAAGTGCCTCATTACAATAAATCCGGAGCTGACCATGACTGCTGACATCGCCTACCTGCAGAACCTACAGCAGCCATTGGAAGAACTCCAGGCACTGTTCGATGCCCAGCGCGCCGCCTATGCCGCCAATCCGATGCCACCGGCCGCCCAGCGCCAACAATGGCTAAAGGCGTTACGGGACCTGTTGAACAATCAGCGTCAGGCCCTGATCGAAGCGATCAGCCAGGACTTCAGCCACCGCAGCGCCGACGAAACGCTGCTCGCCGAACTGATGCCCAGCCTGCACGGCATCCATTACGCCAGCCAACACCTCAAAGGCTGGATGAAAGCCTCGCGGCGCAAGGTTGGCGTGGCGTTCCAGCCCGCTTCGGCCAAAGTCGTGTATCAGCCGCTGGGCGTGGTCGGCGTGATCGTGCCCTGGAACTACCCGCTTTACCTGGCCATCGGGCCGTTGGTGGGGGCGTTGTCGGCGGGTAATCGGGTGATGCTCAAGCTCAGTGAATCGACCCCTGCTACCGGGTTGCTGCTCAAGGAATTGCTCGGCCGGATCTTCCCCCAAGACCTGGTTTGCGTCGTGCTGGGCGAGGCCGATATCGGCGTGGCGTTCTCTCGGCTGCCCTTCGATCACCTGCTGTTCACCGGCGCCACCAGCATCGGCAAGCATGTCATGCGCGCGGCAGCCGAGAACCTGACGCCGGTGACCCTCGAACTCGGCGGCAAGTCCCCGGCCATTGTTTCCCGCGACGTACCACTCAAGGACGCCGCCGAACGCATCGCGTTCGGCAAGACCCTCAACGCCGGGCAAACCTGTGTCGCCCCGGACTACGTGCTGGTACCAGAAGATCGCGTAGGCACCTTCGTCGAAGCCTATCGCCAGGCGGTTCGCGGGTTTTATCCGACCCTGACCGACAACCCGGACTACACCGCGATCATCAATGACCGACAACTGGCGCGACTCAACGGCTACCTCAGTGACGCCACCAGCAAGGGAGCGCTGCTGATTCCACTGTTCGACCAGGGCCAGGGGCGCCGCATGAGTCACAGTCTGCTGCTCAATGTCAGCGACGACATGCTGGTCATGCAGGACGAAATCTTCGGCCCCGTGCTGCCGATCGTTCCGTACAAAGACCTGGATCAAGCGTTTGCCTACATCAACCAACGACCTCGCCCACTGGCGCTGTATTACTTCGGCTACGACAAACGCGAACAAAACCGCGTGCTCAACGAAACCCATTCCGGTGGCGTGTGCCTGAACGACACCCTGCTTCACGTCGCTCAGGACGACATGCCGTTCGGCGGTATCGGCGCCTCGGGCATGGGCCATTACCACGGCCATGAAGGTTTCCTGACCTTCAGCAAAGCCAAAGGCGTGCTGATCAAACAGCGGTTCAACGCGGCGAAACTGATCTACCCGCCGTACGGTAAATCCATTCAGAAACTGATCCAGAAGCTGTTTATCCGCTAACGATCAACCCCTTCGGGTAATAACAAGAATGAGCCCAAGCCTGTCCGATACACCCGCGCTGTCACGGCGCGGCCTGCTTAAATTCAGCCTGGGCGCCAGCGCTTTCCTCGCCACCGCAGGCTTGGGCGCGAGCCTCAGCGGCTGCTCGTCGAGCATCCCGGCCAGTGGTTTCGCGATTCTGCGCAGCGGCGACTTGCTGTTTTTGCGAGCACTGATCCCGGTGATGCTCGACGGTGCCGTGGTTGTCGGGAAAATGCCGGCGGCCGTCGACGGCACCCTTGAAACCCTGGATATAGACCTGAATCACCTTTCGCCGGAAATGCTCAAGCTGACCCGACAATTGTTCGATGTGCTGGGGATGGCCGTCACGCGTGGACCGCTGACCGGAATCTGGGGCAGCTGGGAAAACGCCAGCAGCGAGGACATCCGACACTTTCTCGATCGTTGGGAAAACAGCTCGTTGAGTCTGCTGCGCATGGGCCACAGTTCATTGCTGCAACTGGTGATGATGGCCTGGTACAGCCGCCGGGAATCGTGGGCGCATTGTGGGTATCCCGGGCCGCCAACGGTTTGAAAATGGCGGTGCCCCCTTCGCGAGCAAGCCCGCTCTCACAGGGGACCGCGTAACCCCTTGTGGGACCGGGCTTGCTCGCGAAGACGTCAGCCGCCTCACCACCGAATCCAAAAGAATAAGAGAGCCTGAACATGCCCGTACCCGATCCGTTCCGCGAAGGCCTGGCCCGTGGCTGGAAAACCTACAACGGTTCGCAATTGACCCAGGACCTGACCCTCGAAGCGGATGTGGCAATCATCGGCAGCGGCGCCGGCGGCGGCACCACTGCGGAAATCCTCAGCGCCGCCGGCTACAAGGTATTGCTGATCGAAGAAGGCCCACTCAAGACCAGCAGCGACTTCAAGATGCTCGAAGACCAGGCCTACACCAGCCTCTATCAGGAAGGCATCGGCCGCATGAGCAAGGACGGTGCGATCACCATCCTCCAAGGTCGGGCGGTGGGCGGCACCACGCTGATCAACTGGACCTCAAGCTTTCGCACACCCGACCCGACCCTCGACCACTGGGCCAGGGAGCACAACGTCAAAGGCCACACGCCGGCCGAGATGGCGCCCTGGTTCGAGAAAATGGAACAACGCCTGGGCGTCGCGCCGTGGATGGTTCCGCCCAACCCCAACAATGATGTGATCCGCAAAGGCTGCGAAAAGCTTGGCTACACCTGGCATGTAATCCCGCGCAATGTGCGTGGCTGCTGGAACCTCGGCTACTGCGGCATGGGTTGTCCGACCAACGCCAAGCAATCGATGTTGGTGACGACCATTCCGGCGACCCTGGAAAAAGGTGGCGAGCTGCTCTATCTGGCCCGTGCCGAAAAACTGTCGATCAACGGCGACAAGGTCACGGGACTGCAATGCGTGGCGATGGACGAGCGCTGCGTCGAGCCCACGGGCAAGACGATCACGGTCAAGGCGCGGCATTACGTGCTGGCCGGTGGCGGGATCAACAGCCCGGCGTTGCTGTTGCGCTCCGAGGCGCCCGACCCTCACAAACGGCTGGGCAAGCGGACGTTTCTGCATCTGGTGAACATGTCTGCCGGGCTGTTCGATGAGGTGATCAATCCGTACTACGGCGCGCCGCAGTCGATCTATTCCGACCACTTCCAATGGCAGGACGGCACCACCGGCCAGATGTCCTACAAACTGGAAGTACCGCCGCTGCACCCGGCGCTGGCCACCACCCTGCTCGGTGGCTTCGGCCAGGAAAACGCCCAACACATGAAAAACCTGCCCCACACCCACGCGATGCTGGCGTTGTTGCGGGATGGTTTTCATCCGGACAGTCCCGGCGGCAGTGTCGAATTGCGCGGTGACAACACGCCAGTGCTCGACTATCAGGTTTCACCCTACGCCTGGGACGGCTTGCGCCGGGCCTTCCACAGCATGGCCGAGATCCAGTTCGCCGGCGGCGCCAACGCGGTGATGCCGATGCACGCCGACGCGCGCTATGTGAAAACCCTGGCCGAAGCGCGCACGTTGATCGACGGTTTGAGCCTTGAGTTGTATCGCACCCGTCTGGGCAGCGCTCATGTGATGGGCGGTTGTGCCATGGGTGAGGACCCCAAAACCGCTGTGACCGACAGCCTTGGCCGGCATCACCAGATCAGCAATCTGTCGATCCACGATGGCTCGCTGTTCCCCACCAGCATTGGCGCAAACCCGCAATTGTCGGTCTACGGATTGACGGCGCAACTGGCGACTTCGCTGGCCGATTGTTTGAAAAGCTCTTGAATCCTCAGAATCACGTAGCTGACCTGTTATTTCTGACAGTAGATCACTCGGTGCTTGAGGCGTAGCTTCGAAAATACCACCCAACGGCCTCTGGGCCATACCGGGCAAAGAATACTTTCGAACACGCGGAGCGCCACGACATGAATCCAGACTTCAACACTCTAGACGGTCAAGTTGCGGTGGTTACTGGCGCCGGCCGAGGCATCGGAGAAGTCATCGCCCGGACATTGGCACACGCCGGCGCAACCGTCGTATTGATGGGGCGTTCCGCAGCGCATTTGGACGCTGTAGTGCAGCAAATCCGCGACAGCGGCGGCCAAGCATCCGCCATGACGCTGGATGTGACCGATGCCGCCGCGGTAAAACTGCGTTTCGAACAGATCACCGAACAGTTTCACACCATTGACCTGTTGGTGAACAACGCCGGCAATATGGGGCCATTGGGCAAAACCTGGGAAGTGGAGCCGACGCAATGGTGGAACACGCTTGAGACACATCTGCTTGGTAGCTTTCTTTGCGCCAGCGCGGCGCTCAAAGTAATGGCCCGAAACCGCCGGGGCCGCATTATCAATATTGTCAGCCACGCAGGCGTCTATCGCTGGCCGGCGGCGTCCGCTTACTCAGTCGCCAAGGCGGCAATGATCAAATTCACCGAAAACGTCGCCGTGGAAGCCAAATCCACCCAGGTCAAGTTGTTCTCGCTGCATCCGGGCATAGTCATCGGGGCAGGGCTGGTCAGCCAACTGAGCGAACACCCGAATATCCCGGGCTCCGACCTTGGCAATCTGCTGGCCTGGGTAGAAAAGCAACGACAGGCCGGCCACTCGGTCGCCCCGGCGGCCTGCGCACACCGCGTACTTGAACTGGCCACTGGGCACTTCGATGCCCTCAACGGTCGCTACCTCACGGTGCATGACAACTTGTCGGTTCTGCTGGAGCAGGCGCCCCAAATTCAACGCAGTGACGCTCTGACGTTGCGTTTGAAGCCCATTGACTTCAACGACCCCACTGACCTCTGAACATCTGTCAACCGCGGGTTTCGGGGCGCTTCGGTAGACGATCTGGCAGGTAACCGTGAAAAAGACGAGGGAAGGATTGGAATATTCCAATCGTCTATAGTGCTTTCTTACCCAAAAGGCGACTTGGCCGACCGGGAAGGCTGCGATACCATCCGACTCCCCAACGGACTCCCGCCAGGACGACGCGATGAACCGAGTGTTGTACCCAGGTACCTTCGACCCTATTACCAAGGGCCATGGCGATCTGGTCGAACGCGCCGCGCGCCTGTTCGATCACGTGATCATCGCCGTCGCCGCCAGCCCGAAGAAAAACCCGTTGTTTCCCCTGGAACAACGTGTGGCGCTGGCCCGCGAGGTCACCAAACATCTGCCGAACGTTGAAGTCGTCGGCTTCTCGACGCTGTTGGCGCACTTTGCCAAAGAGAAGAACGCCAACGTGTTCCTGCGCGGATTGCGCGCGGTATCGGACTTCGAATACGAATTCCAACTGGCCAACATGAACCGTCAGTTGGCGCCGGATGTGGAAAGCCTGTTTCTTACGCCGTCCGAGCGTTATTCATACATTTCCTCGACGCTGGTGCGTGAAATCGCAGCCCTGGGTGGCGATATCACCAAATTCGTCCACCCGGCGGTGGCGGACGCACTCACCGAGCGCTTCAAGAAGTAACGACCGCTAAAGCGGCGCCCGCGTGCACTGCGGGCGCCAATGCGGCACAATTGTGCGCATTGGTTTATTACGCCCGGGCCCGCCGCCCCGGCTGGAGTTAGCATGTCCCTGATCATCACCGACGATTGCATCAACTGCGACGTCTGCGAACCCGAGTGCCCGAACGCCGCCATTTCCCAGGGGGAAGAGATCTACGTGATCGACCCGAACCTGTGCACGCAGTGTGTCGGCCACTATGACGAACCTCAGTGCCAGCAGGTCTGCCCGGTGGATTGCATCCCACTGGATGAAGCGCATCCGGAGACTGAAGAGCAGTTGATGGCGAAGTATCGGATCATTACCGGCAAGGTTTGAGCCTGATAGTTTTGTAGTGCTTGGGCCGGCCTCTTCGCGAGCAAGCCCGCTCCCACATTTGTTCTGGGGTGTCAGCCACACCGAATACCTAATGTGGGAGCGGGCTTGCTCGCGAATACGTCATTAGCTACACCAAAGATATAACTGACTTCACTCCCGCTGCTCAAACCCCTCCCCGATACACCCCAGACACCGCACAAACGCGGCTTTCCCGGGATCAACCACCAGCGCCTTCCCTACATCGCCAATGCCGCCATCGAATGCGGTAAACGGCAGCGCCACCACAAACAAACCGGCACCGATCACTGTGGCCACGATCAACAAGGGTCGGGCGATCAGCAAGTCACCGATCATGGCGTACGCGGGTGGATTCTGGATGGTGTAACGCGGGTCACCGCTGCCCGTGTTGGCCGCCAGCGCGGGCGTGCCGACGCTCAGCAGCAAAACGACGGCAAGGGTTCGAAACAGGTTCATGGCACGGTCCTTCGACTAGGCAGTGAGCACTGACTATAGACCCAGAGACCTCAGCTCTGACAGCGCGGGCAAAAAACGCTGGCGCGCTGCCCGAGTTTCACTTCCCGCAGCCCCGTCCCACAGACCTTGCAGTGCTCACCACCGCGCCCATAAACGAACAGTTCCTGCTGGAAATAACCCGGCTGACCGTCTCCGCCGATAAAGTCCCGCAGTGTGGTGCCACCGCGCTCGATGGCATGGACCAGGATGCGCTTGATCTCAATCGCCAGTTTCAGATAACGCGCCCGAGAGATGCTCTTGGCCTCGCGGCGCGGGTCGATACCGGCGGCGAACAGCGCTTCAGTCGCGTAGATATTGCCGACGCCGACCACCACCGCGTTGTCCATGATGAACGGCTTGACCGCCATGGAGCGCCCACGGGACTGCTGAAACAAACGTTCGCCATCGAACAGGTCGGTCAACGGCTCCGGCCCCAGGCGAATCAATAATTCGTGATTGAGCGGGTCGAGGCTCCACAGCATCGCGCCAAACCGGCGCGGGTCGGTGTAACGCAGGGCCAGGCCGGACTCCAGTTCGATGTCCACGTGTTCATGCTTGGCCGCCGGCATGCCGACTTCCACCAGGCGCAGGTTCCCCGACATCCCTAAATGGCTGATCAACGTACCCACTTCGGCATTGATCAACAGGTACTTGGCGCGCCGCTCCACCAGCACGATGCGCTGGCCGGACAGCCGCACATCGAGATCTTCGGGAATCGGCCAACGCAGACGCCGCTCACGCACGATCACTCGGCTGACGCGCTGGCCTTCCAGATGCGGCGCAATCCCGCGGCGGGTGGTTTCGACTTCTGGCAGTTCAGGCATGGTGCTCTCGAATCAGGCTGTCCGACGCTCAGCGGTGAGTGCCGAGGTCGCGAATCGTTTGTTTGAGGGTCTCGAAGTCATAGTCCGAAAGACCGACGTAATCGAGCACCAAAGGCGCAATGCTGTTCCATTCGTGGTCCTCGTTCTGGTTGCCCAGCACCCGGTAGGACGCACAAATGTGCTCGGCCATCTTCAGGATCGCCAACAGGTTCTTCAACTGGCAGTTGCGCGACGACTCATCACTGAAAATTGCCAACGCATTATGGTGATTGGCGATAGCCGTGCTCACATGCTCCGGCAGGCGCCAGGACTTGGCCGTGTAGTATCCGACCACGGCGTGGTTGGTGTTGAACACCCGGTTCTCGGTGTCCACCACGCGGCATTCGGCACTGGCGCTGGCGTAGGCCTCTTCCAGCACGGTCATGTAGTTGGGAAAGCGCTGAAGCATCAACGGCACGCCGCAATCGTGGAACAAACCCAAGGCGTAGGCTTCATCGCCGGCCTGGCCGCCAATGCGCTTGGCCAGGGTCAGGCAGGTCATTGCCACGTCTTGAGCGGTGTCCCAGAAACGGTTCAAGGTGACGATGGTGTCGTCGTTCATTTCACCCTTGATCGACTGCGCGTTGATCAGGTTGATGATCGAACGGCTGCCCAACAGGTTCACCGCACGCTGGATCGAGGCGATCTTGTTGCTCAAGCCGTAATACGGCGAGTTGACGATTTTCAGCAAGGCGCCAGAGAGGCCTGGGTCCTGGGAGATCAGCTTCGCGATCACCTCCAGGTCAGGGTCGGGCATGTACTGTTCCATCTGCAAATCCACCATGATCTGCGGCTGGGCCGGCACGCTGATGCCTTGCAGGGACTGTTGAATCTGTTCGGTGGTCAGCTCTTGGGACATAAGTACACACTCTGGGTCAGGCGGCGATTCTAACCTTTATAAAGTTGGATCCGACACACCGGTAGGCATATCTCGGGAACTTTCATTCAAGCTCGGGCTTCGGACTTGGAATGCCCACGGGCAAGCACTCTGTCGCAGTGATGTTCGAAACTGCCTTCGCGAGCAAGCCCGCTCCCACATTGGATCTGCGTCGTACACAAACTCTGTATTCGCCGGGGATCCAATGTGGAAGCGGACTCGCTCGCGAATAGGCCATCAGCGTTTCATCGCCCGCCAAACCCGCCACATGCCTCAACACGCTATACTCCCGCTCTTTTTTCCGGAGCGACGTCATGTCCCTGCCTAGCCTGCGCCTCAAAGCCAACGCCGACCGTCGCCTGCGAAACGGCCACTTGTGGGTCTATAGCAACGAAATCGATGTAGCGGCGACCCCTTTGCACGGCTTCAAGGCCGGCGATCAGGCGATCCTCGAAGCCGCCGGCGGCAAGCCGTTGGGCATCGTCGCCATGAGCCCGAACAACCTGATCTGCGCCCGCCTGCTGTCGCGCGACATCAAGTTGCCGCTGGACAAGTCGCTGCTGGTGCATCGCTTGAACGTGGCCCTGTCCCTGCGCGAGCGCCTGTTCGACAAGCCATTCTATCGCTTGGTCTACGGCGACTCCGACCTGCTGCCAGGTCTGGTGGTCGACCGTTTCGGCGATATCCTGGTGGTCCAGATTGCTTCGGCGACCATGGAAGCCCATAAAGAAGACGTCATCGCGGCACTGACCCAAGTGCTCAAGCCAAGCGGCATTCTCTTCAAGAACGATTCCGCCGCCCGTGATGCCGAAGGCCTCAATCGCTACGTCGAAACCGTGTTCGGCCTGGTGCCGGAGTGGGTCGCGCTGGAAGAGAACGGCGTGAAATTCGAAGCGCCCGTCATCCAGGGACAGAAAACCGGCTGGTTCTACGACCACCGCATGAACCGCGCGCGCCTGGCACCGTATGCCAAAGGCAAACGCGTGCTGGACCTGTACAGCTACATCGGCGGCTGGGGCGTGCAAGCAGCCGCGTTCGGCGCCAGTGAAGTGTTCTGCGTCGACGCTTCAGCCTTCGCCCTCGACGGCGTCGAGCGCAACGCCGCGCTGAACGGTTTCGCCGACAAGATGACCTGCATTGAAGGCGACGTGTTCGAAGCCCTGAAAGAGCTGAAAGCTAGCGAAGAACGTTTCGACGTAATCGTGGCCGACCCGCCGGCATTCATCAAACGCAAAAAAGACATGAAGAACGGTGAAGGTGCCTACCGTCGCCTGAACGAGCAAGCCATGCGCCTGCTCAGCAAGGACGGCATCCTGGTCAGCGCTTCGTGCTCCATGCACCTGCCCGAAGACGATCTGCAGAACATCCTCCTGACCAGCGCCCGTCATCTGGATCGCAACATCCAGATGCTAGAGCGTGGCGGCCAGGGTCCGGACCACCCGGTTCACCCGGCCATCGCCGAAACCCGCTACATCAAGAGCATCACCTGCCGTCTGCTGCCAAACAGCTGATGACATCGATATGACGGGGGGCCAGCAGGCTCCCCGCCCTATCACCTGCAATTGAAATCCCCCTCTTCTTACGCTTGCGGTCTTACTGACTTGCAGGACGTTTCCGCGCATCGCTTATTTTCAAGAATATAACTTACAAATATTCGCCGTTCTTAAGATCGCTCCGACAAAATTACTGGAATATTCCTACTTAACTTCCCCTTGATAAGAACTCATTACAAACTATGATTGTGTTGTCACCAAGAGGTGGCACTCACATCAATGACAAGGAGTTCACAACATGAAAGCAATTACTCTGGAAGCTAACAAAATCGCCAACCTGGCTTTTCTGGTTTCACCAAAAGCCCGCTAAGTAAATGAGACGCTGGGGAGGCCGGCCACCCAGCGTTTTTTATGGCACAAACCAGAGTGAGTCGCCCATTGATGCATATAAATCCGTATATATTCATACTTCCTCGTTCGCCAGGAAAAATAGTCTGGGATTACAAAAACCACAAACAGTTTAAATTGAGCCCCGAATACTCTACCCGTCTTACAACCCTTATTAACGACCCCGAAAAGTTTGATGACAGCAATACAATTGACTCTCAGTTTCTGGATGCCGGAATACTTACAACGACAGTAGAAGACACTATCGAATGGGGCTGGGACGAACTATCAAAGATATTTCATATCGGCACCAAGAACATTCCTTTTGAACATATCCCCAAAGACATACATGAATGGTCAAGACACTATCTGGACCATTGCACCGAGGTACTGGCCACACCCGCACCCGCGGTCAGACGTGTGGAACGTCCGGCAAGCGAGCGGATCGCCCTGCCTCAACCTTCCCGCCTGCCGGAAAGCGCTCTTGCAACCGTCTTGATCAGCCGAAAGTCCTGTCGCGTTTTCACGGATGAAGTGGTTTCCCTGGAACAGGTCAGCACTCTCCTGTACTTGTCCCTTGGTTATCTGCGAGAGCGTGAAAACGATCTCGACGAAACCATTGCAGACGGACTCGGCGCCCGGCGCAGCAGCCCATCGGGTGGCGGACTTAATGCCTGCGAAGGCTTTCTTCATGTACAAAACGTCAGCGGCCTGAAACCCGGGCTCTACGCCTACCACCCCGCCGAACATGCGTTGAGCTTCGTCAATCCACTGCCAGAGTCGTCCTTGGGCCAATTGTTGTGCGGACAACATTTCATCAACAACCTGCCGGTGGGTCTGTTCATCACGGCTCGCTTCGACAAGCTCTGGTGGAAATATGAACACTCGCGGGCGTATCGAATGGCATACGTCGAGGCCGGTCATATTTCCCAGACCTTTCAACTGGTGGCCACCGCACTCGGGTTGAGGACGTGGCTGACCGGCGCACTGGCGGACGATCAGGTCGAAACGTTGCTGGAGATCGAGGACAGTGCAGAACAACCGTTGTTTTTTGTGGGCTGCGGCCAGAGCGACGGACAAGTGATGTGCAAGGAATTGAAAGCGCTGCTGAGCAGCCAGGGCGCACAACAATGACCGGGGCCGGCACATTTCAGTTGCCCATGCCCGACGCCTGGGCCGAGCGCTTCACACTCGGCGACTGGAACACGCGAGCCTCGGTACGAACCAGCGAGCACACCTATCAATTGCCATCAGACCTGGAACAGCAACTGGGCACACGACACTGGTTCCCTCCGGCGTTCCTGCCTTACCTGAATCACCCGGCAATCGACAGAGCAGGAAGCGCGATCACCCATCGGCTGTCGGCCAACCATCTGGTGTATTTCCTCGACTACACCACCCTGCTCGAACATCGCATCGTCAACCGCTCCGTGGAAACCATCGTTCACGATGAGCTCGGCGCCTGTATCCCGCGACGAATGAAAACGGCCGCGCTCCAGCTCTATACCGACGAGGGTTATCACGCCCTGTTCTCCAACAGGCTCGCCGAGCAGATTGCCGACCACTACGGCATGACCCATCGCCCGGTGATGCCGCAGCGGATTACTCGCCTGAACGCCTTGATCGACGGTGCCCCGGACAGGCACAAGGCGCTGGCCTGGTTTCTCGTCGGTTTCGTCTCAGAGACGATTATCGCCAGGGAACTGCTCGAGGTTTGCCGCGATGTGCTGGTATCCAGCGTTCAGGAAATGTTCAGGGACCATCTCGCCGACGAGGCGCGACACAGCCGCTACTTTTGCGAGGTGTTCCATTATCTGTGGCTGACCCTGAACAGCAGCCAACGAACGTTCGCCGCCCGGCAGTTGCTGGACATCATTCAGGCTTTCTTCGAGGTCGATGAGCGATGGCTGAAGGAAAGCCTGCAGGGCGCAGGCATCAGTAGGGCATCCATCACTGAAATCATCGATGGTCTGACAGACTCGCAAGCCTGCCTTCAGCGTGCCCGATCGGGGGCGGGCGCAACGCTTCAAGCGATGGAGAAGGCCGGATTCTTCGATCTGCCTTCCAACCAGCAACTCTTTGCAAAGGCGGGGCTTGTCGATGGATGAAAGAAAACCTGAAGTCAGTGCCGAAAAACGTCGGGCCGCGATCATCCTGCTGCTGACCATGGTGTTGCTCGGGGTCTTCCCCCTCGACGTCATGCTGCCGTCCTTCCCGGCGTTGGCCGAACACTTCCGCACCACGCCGGCCGACATTGCGTTGTCCATCAGTCTGTTCGCCGTCGGCATTTCCCTTTCCCAACTATTGATCGGCCCCCTGTCGGATGCCATCGGGCGCAAGCGCCTGCTGCTGGTGGGGATGGCGGTTTCGATCATCGGTGCGACAGGTTGCGTCCTGTCCACTGAGTACACCTGGTTCCTGGTGTTCCGGATGGTGCAGGCGATCGGTTGCGGTTGCTTCGTACTCTCGCAGGCGTTGATTCAGGATCTGTTCGAAGGCGAGGAGCGTGACCGCCTGAGGATTCTCATGGTGACCGCCACAGGTGTTTTCATTTCTGTTTCACCACTGGCCGGTACCTTTCTGCAAGCCATGCTGGATTGGCCGGGTAGCTTTATGGTGTTCACCGCACTCACTGGTGCGGTGTTTCTCAAAGCGTATTTTTTTCTTGAAAGCGCTCACTCCGGTGCAACCGGTGGTCGACCAAACATCATTCAGTCCTATAGGCGGGTCTACGGCGACTTCAAGTTTGTGAGCTACTGGTTGATATCGGCCTTTGCCTTCGCCTGCCATTTTTCTTTCATCGTCATGTCGCCTCTGATTTTCATGGAGCGACTTCAGTTGTCGGCCTATGACTTCTCGCTAACCCTGTTGATTTACGGTGCCGCCTACCTGCTCGGGGGGGTTGCTGCGACATTGTTGAGCCGTCGAATCAGCGGCGGCCATCAGATCATTATTGGATTGAGCCTGATTCTGCTGTCAGGCGTGAGCATGCTTTATCTCTCTGTCCAATTTGCGCTGTCGACAACAACCGTGCTGATTCCAATGATCATCTGCACAGCCGGTACCACCGTCGCTCGACCGGCCGCAACGTCCAAAGCCATGAGCCTGTTCCCGGACAATGCAGGGACCTCGGCATCGGCCGGGAGCACACTGATTTTCATTTGCGGTGGACTGATCAGCGCACTGGTCAGTTTGAGCCCCGCCAATCTGCAAGCCACGCTGGGTTACAGCTTCATCTTCCTGAGTGCACTCGCGCTGGCACTGAACAATCGCATCAACAACCGCACCAAAAGCATGAGCCCCAGCCCGGATTGCGAATAACCGCTGCCAGTCGTCATCCCACACGCTCCGTCAGTGCAGGATCAACCTTTTCCGGCATTCCCTCCTGACGCCAGCCGTGTAGAATCGCGACATTCATCGCCAGTCATCCCCCGGCGGGTTTATGAGCTCAAGCTGAAGCGCGCGGCGATCCCGCAAAGTTATCGGCAACTTCCGGACACACGGCCATTTCTGAGTGTTCCAGACGTCAATAGAAGCTCACTTCCCTTTTGATACCTGATTAGCCGCCCGGAGTGCTTCATGCCTGATTACCGCTCGAAAACATCCACCCACGGCCGCAACATGGCCGGTGCCCGCGCACTGTGGCGCGCCACGGGGATGAAAGATGACGACTTCAAAAAGCCGATCATCGCCATTGCCAACTCCTTCACCCAGTTCGTACCGGGCCACGTGCACCTCAAGGACCTGGGTCAACTGGTCGCCCGCGAAATCGAACGCGCCGGCGGCGTGGCAAAAGAATTCAACACCATCGCCGTGGATGACGGCATCGCCATGGGTCACGACGGCATGCTCTATTCGCTGCCGAGCCGCGAGATCATCGCCGACTCCGTCGAGTACATGGTCAACGCCCACTGCGCCGATGCCATCGTCTGCATCTCCAACTGCGACAAGATCACCCCTGGCATGCTCATGGCCGCCCTGCGCCTGAACATCCCGGTGATCTTCGTTTCCGGTGGGCCGATGGAAGCCGGCAAGACCAAACTGGCCAGCCACGGCCTCGACCTGGTCGACGCCATGGTGATCGCCGCCGACTCCAGCGCTTCTGACGAGAAAGTCGCCGAGTACGAGCGCAGCGCCTGCCCGACCTGCGGTTCGTGCTCAGGCATGTTCACCGCCAACTCGATGAACTGCCTGGTCGAAGCCCTGGGCCTGGCATTGCCGGGCAACGGTTCGACCCTGGCCACCCACAGCGACCGCGAACAGCTGTTCCTGCAAGCCGGCCGCACCATCGTCGAGCTGTGCAAGCGTTACTACGGCGAGAACGATGAGTCGGTATTGCCGCGCAACATCGCCAACTTCAAGGCATTCGAAAACGCGATGACCCTGGACATCGCCATGGGCGGTTCCACCAACACCATCCTGCACTTGCTGGCCGCAGCCCAGGAAGCCGAGATCGATTTCGACCTGCGCGACATCGACCGTCTCTCCCGTCATGTGCCGCAATTGTGCAAAGTCGCGCCGAACATCCAGAAGTACCACATGGAAGATGTGCACCGTGCCGGCGGGATCTTCAGCATCCTCGGTTCGCTGGCCCGTGGCGGCCTGCTGCACACCGACCTGCCGACCGTGCACAGCAAGAGCCTGGCCGAAGGCATCGCCAAGTGGGACATCACCCAGACCACCGACGAAGCGGTGCATCACTTCTTCAAGGCCGGCCCTGCGGGCATCCCGACGCAAACCGCGTTCAGCCAGTCGACCCGTTGGGAAACCCTGGACGACGACCGTGAAAACGGCTGCATCCGCAGTGTCGAACACGCCTACTCGAAAGAAGGCGGCCTGGCTGTTCTGTACGGCAACATCGCGCTGGACGGTTGCGTGGTGAAGACCGCTGGCGTCGACGAGTCGATCCATGTCTTCGAGGGAAACGCGAAGATCTACGAAAGCCAGGACAGCGCCGTACGCGGCATCCTCGCTGACGAAGTGAAGGCCGGCGACATCGTGATCATTCGTTACGAAGGCCCGAAAGGCGGCCCGGGCATGCAGGAAATGCTGTACCCGACGTCTTACCTGAAATCCAAAGGCCTGGGCAAAGATTGCGCCCTGCTCACCGACGGCCGTTTCTCTGGCGGCACCTCGGGCCTGTCCATCGGCCACGCTTCGCCTGAAGCCGCTGCGGGCGGTGCAATCGGTTTGGTGCAGGACGGCGACAAAGTGCTGATCGACATTCCGAACCGCTCGATCAATCTGTTGATCAGCGACGAAGAGTTGGCCGGACGTCGCGCCGAACAGGACCAGAAAGGCTGGAAACCAGTGGAAAAGCGTCCACGCAAAGTCACCACCGCACTGAAGGCTTACGCCCTGCTGGCGACCAGCGCCGACAAGGGTGCCGTGCGTAACAAGGCGATGCTCGACGGGCTGTAATACTTAACCGTTGAACAAAAAATGCCCCGCCAAGTGCGGGGCATTTTTTTGGCCTACTCGGTCAACTGTGGGAGCGAGCTTGCTCGCGAAGGCGGTGTGTCAGTCACCATCAATGCTGAAGGTGGCGGCCCCTTCGCGGGCAAGCCCGCTTCCACATTGGTTCGATGTTGTCTGTGAGAGTGAGCCTGGTCTCGGTTACTGGATTTCTTCAGGCTTGACGATCACCCAGTTTTTGTCCGCTGTCACCGGCAGCCCTTCCTTGGCCTGGGCCGCGGCGTGTTTGGCCATCATGCCGTTTATCTGGGTCATGTATTTGTCTTTGCGGTTGACCCACAAGTGGATACCGCCCTTGGCCACGTCAACATCGTGGAACAGCATGTAACCGTCGCTGGTCGGGGTGTCGCCGGCGACGAGCACCGGTTTTTTCCACTCATCGATGTAGGTCAGGATTGCCGCATGCTTGCCAGCCATCCAGGTCGCCGGCGTCCACAGGTACGGGGTCAGTTCGAGGCCGAGGTTGGCTTGCTCGTCATATTTGCCGGCGGTGACTTGCTTGCGTGCCGTGGTCAGTTCGCCGGTCTTGCGGTCCTTGAGCAGCAGAGTCACGCCGATCACGTTCTGCGGTTTGACGTTGTAGCCGTACTTCGGATCGGAAGCGACCATGCGCACCAGTTCTTCGGAAGCGGCGGTCATCACATAGACCTCGATGCCGTTCTCCATCAGTTTGGCGTAGAGCTCTTTCTGACCGGTGAAGATTTTCGGCGGATTGACGTCGAGGGTCTTGACCACGTCGCCCTCGTAATAAGTGCTCGGCACCGGTTTGCCGGACGCCATCAGTTCGTCGACATAGCCTTTGAGCTCTTTAAGCGTGAAGCCGGAGAACACCTGGGCGACCCATGGATAGCAAACCATGTCGTCGATTTCGCAGAGACGGTAGTAGTAGCTGAACAGGCTTTCCTTGTGTTCGGCGGTGTCTTTGAATGGCATCAGTTTCAGGGAGGGGTCGAGCTTCTCGCGGGTGATCAGGCCTTTGTTCTCCATGAACGGCAGCAACGACTCTTCGAGATCGTAGCGGTAACTGGTGTTGTCCATGTCGAACACCGCGTAGGCACCTTTGTTGGCGTTGGCCGCAATCATTGCGTCCAGCGCCTTGGCCTGATCGGCCGGCCAGTGTTTCAGGTCGGTGGCGAATACCTGGCTGGCAAGGCCCAGACAGAGTGCGACAGCCAGAAATTTCGGTACGAGCTTCATCGGCATGCTTCCCTTATTGAAAGACCTGATTCAAAGATATCGACGCTAACAAAATAGTGTGACAGTCCCCGCCTGCCAACGACCGCTCACGTCCCTTTCGCGTCAGTTGCATCCCTGACAGCGACACCGGCTTATTCCAAAAACGACAGTTAACAGACTTTTTTGATATTAATTCATTAGATATCAAGCTGTTAGGCTTCCCGGTTCGCAGCTGCCCCGGAAGGTGGCTGGCACAAGTCTTTATCGGAGTTCCAATGAATCTGCCGCTGACTCTCAATCTGCTGGTATTCCTCGCCCTGCTCTTTGGCTTGGCGCAAACCCGTCACACCAACTGGAGCCTGGCGAAAAAAGTTCTGCTCGCGCTGGTGCTGGGCGTGGTGTTCGGTGTCGCTTTGCACACGATTTATGGTGCCGGCAACCCGGTGCTGAAAAAATCCATTGGCTGGTTCGATCTGGTGGGCAACGGCTACGTGCAGTTGCTGCAAATGATCGTGATCCCGCTGGTGTTCGCCTCGATCCTCAGCGCCGTGGCCCGCCTGCACAACGCCTCGTCACTGGGCAAGATCAGCTTCCTGACCATCGGCACGCTGCTGTTCACCACCGCCATCGCGGCGCTGATCGGTATCGGCCTGACCAACCTGTTCGCCCTCACCGCTGAAGGTCTTGTCGCCGGCACTCAGGAAATGGCGCGTCTGCAAACCATCCAGACCGACTACGCGGGCAAGGTCGCTGACCTGAATGTGCCGCAACTGTTGCTGTCGTTCATCCCGCAGAACCCGTTCGCCGATCTGGCCCGGGCCAAGCCGACCTCGATCATCAGCGTGGTGATCTTCGCTGCATTCCTTGGGGTCGCGGCGCTGCAACTGCTCAAAGATGACGTCGAAAAAGGTCAGAAAGTGATCAACGCCATCGACACCCTGCAAGCCTGGGTGATGCGTCTGGTGCGTCTGGTGATGAAGTTGACCCCGTACGGTGTATTGGCGCTGATGACCAAAGTGGTCGCCGGTTCCAACTTGCAGGACATCATCAAGCTCGGCAGTTTCGTGGTGGTTTCTTACATCGGCCTGGGCCTGATGTTTGTGGTCCATGGCGTGCTGGTGTCGGCGGCCGGGATCAACCCGCTGCGTTTCTTCCGCAAGATCTGGCCGGTACTGACGTTTGCCTTCACCAGCCGGTCCAGCGCCGCGACGATTCCGCTAAGCATTGAAGCGCAGACCAGCCGTTTGGGGATTCCGCAGTCCATCGCCAGTTTCGCCGCCTCGTTCGGCGCAACTATTGGCCAGAACGGTTGCGCCGGTCTGTACCCGGCGATGTTGGCGGTGATGGTGGCGCCGACCGTGGGCATCAACCCGCTGGACCCGTTGTGGATCGCGACGTTGGTGGCGATTGTCACGCTGAGTTCGGCCGGTGTGGCCGGGGTTGGCGGAGGCGCGACGTTTGCCGCGCTGATCGTGTTGCCGGCGATGGGTTTGCCGGTGTCACTGGTGGCGTTACTGATTTCGGTTGAGCCGCTGATCGATATGGGGCGCACGGCGTTGAACGTCAGTGGTTCGATAACTGCCGGTGCGATTACCAGTCAGGTCATGCAGCAGACGGATAAAGAGTTGCTGGATGCGGATGAGCATGCAGAGTTGGCTCACGCTTAGGGCTTTCAGCGACAGTGCGGGCCTCTTCGTGGGCAAGCCCGCTCCCACAGTTGGTCTCGGGCGTTCACAAATGCTGTGTTCACCACAGAACTAATGTGGGAGCGGGCTTGCTCGCGAAGCTCTTAAGCCTTTTCCCAAACCTCAAAGTTGTACGCCGGCTTGTCATCCACGGCCGGATTCTCGATGTTCGACACCAGTTTCCATTCCTTCAAATCAAACTCCGGAAACCAGGCATCTCCGACCGGGCTCAACGCCACGCGAGTCAGGTACAGCCGATCGGCCTGTGCCAGCCCTTGCGCATACAACTGCGCCCCACCAATCAGCATCACCTCATCGACGCCCTGCTCGTTCGCCCATTCCTGCGCCCGAACAACGGCAGCCTCCAGCGACGGATAAACCTCCGCGCCTTCCAGTTGCAGATCCGTCTGGCGGCTGACCACGATGTTCAAGCGGCCCGGCAGCGGACGACCGAGGGAATCCCAGGTCTTGCGCCCCATGATGATCGGCTTGCCGAGCGTGGTGGCCTTGAAGTATTTGAAGTCCCTCGGCAAGTGCCAGGGCATGCTGTTGTCGACGCCGATCACGCGGTTTTCACCGAGGGCTGCGATCAGGCTGAGGGGGAGTGATTTAGTCATGCCGGCGAGGATACCAGAGCCTCCCGTACCCCGATAAGCGTCACAGCGGTTATGCTCACAGCTCAATTGAGCGACGGGATGCTGCGTGACTGAACTGAATAACCTCTGGCTGACGGAAACCGTTCGCCTGCGTGAAGAGCACGCCGGCAACCTGGATGATCTGGAAGCCAACCGACTGGCCCGCAGCGCGGGCGGTGACCTGCCGACACGCATTCAACGCCGCGCCCTGTGGCTGGCCGAGCGCGATGGACTGACCGCTGCCCTCAAACACTGGCTGCAAGGGGCGCGACTGGCGCTGATCGTCATGGCGGTGCTTGCCGTTGTCAGCGGCGCCGGTCTGGCGTTTGCCGCAATGGGCGACGGACAAACTCCGGTGAATGTGTTCTGGGCCTTGGGCAGTCTGCTCGGGCTGAACCTGATTCTGCTGCTGAGCTGGGCACTCGGCCTGGTGTTTGCCGGTGAACACGGCGCCACGCTGGGACGCTTGTGGCTGTGGCTCAGTGAAAAACTCGCCCGCGATGCCAAAGCCGCGCAACTGGCGCCGGCCCTGCTGTTGTTATTGCAACGACAGAAACTCAATCGCTGGGCCCTCGGCGTACTGGTCAATGGCTTGTGGTTGCTGGCGATGCTCAGCGCCCTGGTGATTCTGCTGACGCTGCTGGCGACCCGGCGTTACGGCTTCGTCTGGGAAACCACGATCCTCGGCGGCGACACTTTCGTCGCCATGACCCAGGCCCTCGGCACGCTGCCCGCCCTGCTGGGTTTCAGCGTGCCCACCGTCGAGATGATCCGCGCCAGTGGCGATGCTGCGCTGAACATTGAAAGCGCCCGACAGGCCTGGGCGGCGTGGCTGGTGGGCGTGCTGCTGGTCTACGGCGTGCTACCGCGTTTGTTGCTGGCGCTGTTTTGCCTGTGGCGTTGGAAAACCGGTCAAGCGGCATTGCGCCTGGATTTAAACCTGCCCGGTTACGCCCAACTGCGCGAACGCCTGATGCCCACCAGCGAACGCCTGGGCATCAGCGATGCTGCGCCTGCACAACTTCATCGCGTGGAAAGCGGTGTCAGTGAACAGCAAAGCGACGGCGCTCTGCTGGTCGCCATCGAGCTGGACGATCAACGCCCGTGGCCACCGCCACTGCCGAAAACCGTGAACAACGCCGGCATCCTCGACAGTCGCGAATCGCGGCACAAACTCCTCGAACAACTGAGCCGTTTTCCTCCCGCCCGTCTGGCCATCGCTTGCGACCCACGGCGCTCGCCGGATCGCGGCAGCCTGGCGCTGATCGCCGAGCTGGCGCGCAGCGCAACTGCGACCCGCGTCTGGTTGCTGCAAGCGCCACCCGGAGAAGCGCTGGACGCCGAACGCCTCGGTGACTGGCACGTAGCCCTGCAACAGCTGAACCTGCCGTTCGCCGATTGCGCACCGTTGAACTGGCTGGAGAGTGGTCATGACTAAGCCCTGGAAACCGCCCTTGAAGCTGGCGGTGGTCGGCCACACCAACGTCGGTAAAACGTCGTTGCTGCGCACCCTGACCCGGGATGTCGGCTTCGGCGAGGTGTCCCATCGCCCCAGCACCACGCGACACGTCGAAGGCGCGCGGTTGTCGGTGGACGGCGAACCCTTGCTCGACCTGTTCGACACGCCGGGCCTTGAAGACGCCATCGCCCTGCTCGACTACTTAGAACGCCTTGAGCGCCCCGGCGAGCGGCTCGACGGCCCGGCACGACTGGCGCGTTTTCTTGAGGGAAGTGAAGCGCGCCAGCGTTTCGAACAGGAAGCCAAAGTACTGCGCCAACTGCTCACCTGCGATGCCGGGCTGTATGTGATCGATGCCCGCGAGCCGGTGCTGGCCAAGTACCGCGACGAACTGGAAGTGCTGGCCAGCTGCGGCAAACCGCTGCTGCCGGTGCTGAATTTCGTCAGCAGCGCCAACCACCGCGCGCCGGACTGGCGCGAAGCATTGGCGCGCCTGGGTTTGCACGCCTTGGTGCGATTCGACAGCGTCGCGCCTCCTGAGGACGGCGAACGGCGACTCTATGAAAGTCTCGCCTTGTTGCTGGAAAACTCCCGCGAACAACTGGAGCGGCTGATTGCCGATCAACAGGCCCAACGACTCGCTCGTCAGCAGAGTGCGGTGCGGCTGATTGCTGAATTGTTGATCGACTGCGCCGCTTGCCGCCGCAGCGTGGCCAGCGATGCCGCGCTGGAACAGCAAGCCATCAGCGAACTGCGCACCGCCGTTCGGCAACGGGAACAGCGCTGCGTCGAAGCCCTGCTCAAGCTCTACGCCTTTCGCCCACAGGACGCCGCGGCCAGTGATCTGCCGCTGCTCGATGGCCGCTGGGGAGATGACCTGTTCAACCCGGAAACCCTCAAGCAGTTGGGCGTGCGAGTCGGTGGAGGGATCGCGGCCGGCGCGGCAGCCGGGGCCGGGGTCGACTTGCTGGTGGGCGGCCTGACCCTTGGCGCAGCAGCACTGGCCGGCGCGATTGCCGGCGGTGCGCTACAAACCGCACGCAGCTATGGCAGCCGGTTGCTGGGCAAGATCAAAGGCCAGCGCGAACTGACCGTCGACGACAGCGTGCTGCGGCTGTTGGCGTTGCGCCAGCGGCAACTGCTGCAGGCGCTGAATGCCCGTGGACATGCGGCGATGGACAGCATTCAGGTGGCCGCGCCCCAGGACAAGACGTGGCGCGAAGGCAAACTGCCCGAGCCACTGAACAAGGCGCGGGCGCATCCGCAGTGGTCGTCGCTCAATCCTCATCCGAAGTTGAGCCAGGCTGAGCGCCAAGAGCAAATCGAGGTGCTGGCGCAGCAAATCTGAAAACAGCTCAGGCAATCATTTCCAGCGGAACTGGAGGAAAACCTCGGCCATGCGCTGTACCAACCGGTCATCCACACCGTCAATGACACCGTCCTGATTGATGTCGTGGTGGATGTTCCATTCAAGCTTGCCGTCATTGTCCAGATCATACGCGGCGTGCCAGGACACCAGACTGCGCTCGTCCGCCACCGGCCCACCTTCGTGAAGGTGGAGCCGTACCGTGTCCGGCGTGCCATCGGTATAAAAATCTTCCGCGTAGATCTTCAGATAGCGCTTCCAGACCGCACCACGATTAAACCAGTTCAGTTTCAGGACAGCGTTGGCAAAGCTTTCCAGCAGTCGTTCGTCTACCGTGTTCTCCCGGCCATTGTTTGTCACATCTCCAATCTTGTAATCGACTTTGCCGTCGCCGTTGAGATCGAGCGCCAACGCCGTATTGCTCAGAATTGCTGCAGCCCCTGCTTCGGGCTGCTCAAAAAAATGTAGAAACACTGTATCCGCCTTGCCGTTACGAAGACGATCCTGGGCTGTCACCTGTAAATAGCGCATATGGACTCCATCCAAATTGAGACCCAACGCTATTCTTCAGGGCCCATTGCCCGATGCAGTCCTCAGTGCATGTGGCGTGTCGGAAATCTCTTCTTTTCAGTGTCGACTTCGGCAAAGACCGCACCTCGTCCCACAGCCCTAGGCCACCAACAGGCGCAACGCCTTCTCCTTCAACACCTCCAGATCGATCACCGGCACCCACATCTCCTTGGCCTGCTCATCCCACTGACGCATGCGCAGGCTGATCGCGCACAACGGATCCCGCTCGAAGGCTTCAGCCTCGGCCGCGGTCATCACTCCGCCCTGATATTCCAGGGTCCGGCGACTGGCCTCGCTCAAGCGCTCGTAGTACCCCGGCTCTTTGAGTGTCAGATAACGCTTGGCCTGCACGTGATATTCCACCAATCGCGCCATGCGGTCGCTGAAACCGGCGCAACGCAGGTAATCGGCGCCCAACCGTTCATGGCTGACCACACCGAAGCCACCCATGTTTTCCGCGTTCTCGGCACAGATATGCCCGATGTCGTGAAAGAACGCCGCCAGCACCACTTCGTCATCGAAGCCTTCAGCCATGGCCAGTTCAGCTGCCTGGGACATGTGCTCAATCTGCGACACCGGTTCGCCGATGTAATCGCTGTCGCCAAAGCGCTCGTACAACGCGAACACCTCGGCGATCACTTGCTCATTGCGGTCCATCAAAGGTCCTCCAATAAAATAGCGACGTTACGCTCGGCCATCGCCGGCCCGACACTCATACCGACGCCGGTGTGCATCAGCGCCACACTCAAACCCGGAGCCGGCCGCAGGAACGAAAACGGTCCCGGCCCCCGTGAACCATAGACACCCTGCCAGCGTTCGACCACTTGCACCTTGCAACCCAACGTTTGCTCCGCGAGTTCGAGCATCCAGTCGTCCACCTGTTCGGCATTGAATGGCGACGGGTCACCGCCGTAATGGTGGGAATCGCCGATGATCAATTCGCCATAAGGCGTCGGACTGATCAGCAGGTGAATGCCGTTTTCATGCAGGTGCGGCGCGTCGCGCAGAATCTGCGCCTGCACCGCAGCCGCTTCCGGCAAATCGGCGAAGGCCCCGTAGTGCACGCAACTCAAACCGGTGAGCAGTGCATGTTGCAGGTTGAGATTGATCTGTGGTCGGGCGCGGAGCATTTGCAGACGGCAGATTTGCGGGTTGAGTTCGGCGATCGGCTCGGCCAGCAACGTCTGATAATCGTGACCGGAGCAGACGATGATCTGCTCGGCGCTGAAAGTGCCGGCGGTGCTGTGCAAGCGGCCCGGTTCGAGGTCGCGCACCAGGGTGGAGAAATGAAACCGCACGCCCAGTTCGCGGCGCAGGTAGTCGATCAGCGCCGGAATCGCTTCGCGGGAATACAGTTGCTGATCGTCCATGCCGTGCAACGCGGCGCGGTGATGGCGGAACTGTCCGCTATACAAATCGCGTAAGGCAGCACCGCGCAGCAGGTCGACGCGGTAACCGTGCGCCACCGCGCGACCGCCGCAGAAAACTTCCAGCAGGTGTTCTTCGGCTTCGGTGCGGGCGAACAGGTACGAGCCGTTGCGCTTGAGTTGCAGGCCGGCGAGCCGGGCCCATTGGCCCCAGATTTCGCGGCTGGCCCGTGCCAGATCCAGCATCGGCCCCGGTGGCTGGCCGGTGACCAGTGCCTGGCCGAAGTTGCGCACCGAGGCGCCCAAAGGCGTTTCGCTGCGCTCGAAAACCGTGACCTTGAGGCCACGTTTGGCGGCGGCGTAGGCGTGGGACAAGCCGAGAATGCCGGCGCCGACGATGAGCATGTCGTTGTGTTGTGTCATGAAGAGATGTCCTGAATTCGAGACCGCTTTCGCGAGCAAGCCCGCTCCCACATTGGATCTCCAGCGGACACTGAATTTGTGAACGACACAGATCAAACGTGGGAGCGGGCTTGCTCGCGAAGAGGCCCTGTCAGCCGATAAAGATCTTACTTCGCAGCCACTTTTTCGGACTTGCCGTCATACCGCTTGCGCCATTCAGTGAGGATCTCGTCGCGATTCTTCGACGCCCAGGCAAAGTCGTTCTTGATCAAGCGCTGCTCATAATCCGCCGGCAATTCGGTCTGTGGCTTGGCGATGCCCGGCTGAGCGAGCACGGCGAAGTTCTCTTTATAAAGCTCCATCGCCGCCGGGCTGGCGGAGAAGTCAGCGAGTTTCTTCGCTGCCTCTTCGTGCGGTGTGCCTTTGATCACGGCCGTGGCTTCGATCTCCCAGCCCAGGCCTTCTTTCGGCAGGATGATGTCCAGTGGCGCGCCCTGGCGTTTCAACTGAACGGCCGGGTATTCGAAGGAAATGCCGATCGGGAATTCACCGGCCGCAGCGAGTTTGCACGGCTTGGAACCGGAGTGAACGTACTGGCCGATGTTCTGGTGCAGGTCGTCCATGTACTGCCAGCCCTGCTTCTCGCCGAAGGTTTGCAACCACGCGCTGACGTCGAGGAAACCGGTGCCGGACGAGGCCGGGTTCGGCATGACGATTTTGCCTTTGTACTCAGGCTTGGTCAGGTCCTGCCAGCTCACCGGTTTGCTCAAACCCTGCTTCTCGGCTTCCACGGTGTTGAAGCAAATGGTCGCGGCCCAGACGTCCATGCCGACCCAGGCCGGCGGGTTGGCGGCGTCGCGGTAGTTGCCGCCGATCTTGCCCAGGTCCTTCGGCGCGTAGCTTTGCAGCATGCCTTGCTGATCGAGGATCGCCAGGCTCGATGCCGCCAGGCCCCACACGGCATCCGCCTGCGGACGGGCCTTTTCGGCCAGCAACTTGGCGGTGATGATGCCGGTGGAATCACGTACCCACTTGATCTCGACATCCGGGTTGGCCTTTTCGAAGGCTTCTTTATAGGTCTTCAGTTGTTCGGCTTCGAGGGCGGTGTACACCGTCAACTCGGTTTTCGCCGCGAAGGCGTTCAGGCTGAAAGCGGTGAGGACAGCAGCGGCCAGGGCCAGGGGCTTGAACATGATCTTTTCCTGTTTTGAGTTGAGGGGCTTTCGGTTTTAGGAGCAGCGAATCAATTGCCGGGCGCGGTTTGCCGCCAGGCCTGGGAGCGGCGCAGCAAGCCGCGCGAGGCCCAGGCCAGCAGCAGGGACACGCCCGGCGAGGTGATCAGAATCAGGGTCGACATCGCCGCCGCGCCGCCGACGTTGCCGGCGTCGTCCATGTTCAGCACTGCCACCGCCGCGAGGATGGTGTCGGGGCTATAGAGGAAGATCGCCGCCGAAACAGTGGTCATGGCCGAGACGAACAGGTAACGCACAATGTCCAGCAGCGCCGGCAGGCAGATCGGCACGGTGACGCGCAGGTAGTGCCGGTACAGCGGCGCCTTGAGCGACAGCGCGGCGGCTTCGAACTCGGCATCGAGCTGACGCAGCGCGGTGGTGGCGGTCATTTGCGCGGTGGTCAGATAGTGCGCAATAGTGCAGACCACCAACAGGGTCATGGTCCCGTAGAGCACATGCAGCGGGTTGCCGGTGAGGTTGAAGAAGAAAACGTAACCCAGGCCGAGCACCAGACCTGGCACCGCCATCGGTACGAAACTGAGCATGCGCAGCGTCAGATTCAGTCCGCGTTGGCCCTTGGTTTTTTCCATCAGGTAGGCGCCGGTGAAGATCAGCACGCTGCCGATCAACGCCGTGCACAGGGCCATCTTCACGCTGTTGCCGTAGGCCAGCCACCCGCCGCCCGCCGTGTCGTTGAACTGGTAATGGTTGAGCGACAGCGACAGGTTGTACGGCCAGAATTTTACCAGCGACGAGTACACCGCCATGCCGAACACCAACAGCAACACCGCGCAGATCAACAACACGATGGCCAGGTAACAGCCGTCCCGCAGCTTCGATGGCGCCGGTTTAAAGACTTGTGCGCGGCCACTCATGGAATCGCCATGACGCCGACGCAACCAGGCATCGACCGCAAAACTGAACAGCGCCGGCAATAACAGCACCATGCCGATCAACGCGCCGCGACCGAATTGTTGCTGGCCGACCACGGCTTTGTAGGCTTCCAGCGCCAGCACCTGATAGTCGCCGCCGACCACCACGGGCACGCCGAAGTCGGTGATGGTCAGGGTGAACACCAGGCAAAACGCCGCGAATACCGCCTGACGAGTCGCCGGCCAGGTGATGCTGCGAAAGGCTTTTGCCGGACTGGCGCCCATGCTGGAGGCGGCGTCGAACAGTCGCGCATCTGCCAGGGAAAGCGCCGACAGCAGAATCATCAACGCGTGTGGGAAGGTGTAGATCACCTCGCCCAGAACAATGCCCCAGAAACCGTAGATGTTGTCCGAGAGCAAACCACGCAACATGCCCTGGTTGCCGAACAGATAAACCAGCGCAATGCCCGGCAACATCGACGGCGCCATCAGCGGCAAAAGCGACATCCCACGCCAAATGCCTTTACCTGGAATCAACGTACGTTGCAGGGCGTAGGCAAACAGGTAGGCCAGCGGTACGACAATCGCCGCGACGCTGAGGGAAACTTTCAGGCTATTGCCGAGCAGCCAGTGGAAGTTCGCGCTGGTCACCAGTTCTCGGGCGGCCACCAGACCACCGCCCTGCCCGGCTTCAGAACTGAAGCCGCGCCAGAAGATCGCCAGCAACGGCATCAATACCGCGACGCCGAGCAATATCAGCAAAAGGAGTTTTCCGCCGACCACGAACACCCGGTCGCCGAACTCGGCACGGGAGGTCTGCCGAACCTGCTTGCGCGGTATCGGCAACGCGATGTGCGCGCTCATCAGGCAAACACCTGCAAGCTGCGCGGCGGCAAGGCGACCATGATCTGCTGCGCGCCGAGGCGCGGCATGGCTTCCGGCGCAAGCTCCGCCAGCAATGCGTGGCCCGGTAGTTGATCGAGTTCGAAGCTCATGCGGCAGCGGTTGCCGAGGAAAGTGATTTCGCGAACCTTGGCCGGGAACAGGTTTTCTTCATGCACCGGCGGGTTGACGTTGATCGCCTCGGGACGGCAGAACAAACGGCCGGACGCGGTTTTGGCACAGCCTTCAGCCAGGCGCATGTTCATCCCGCCGACCCGGGCATGGCTGTCGCTGCTGCGGTGGAATGGCAGCCAGTTGCCCTGACCGACGAACTCCGCCACAAACGGCGTCGCCGGGTGGTCGTAGATTTCCTGGGGCGTGGCGTACTGCTCGACCTTGCCGTTGTTCATCACGGCAATGCGGTCGGCCATCAGCATGGCTTCGTCCTGATTGTGCGTGACCATCAACGTGGTGATGCCGAGGTTGCGTTGGAGTTGGCGCAGTTCGGTGCATAGATGCTCGCGAACCCGGGCGTCTAGGGCGGACATTGGTTCGTCGAGCAACAACAACGAAGGTGCGGGCGCCAGGGCTCGAGCCAGTGCGACACGTTGCTGTTGGCCGCCGGACAATTGGCCGGGGTACTTTTTCTCACTGCCCATCAGGCCTACCAGTTCCAACATCTGACCGACGCGCTGGCGCACTTCATCGCGACCACTGCCGGCGAGGCCGTAGGCGATATTCGCTTCGACGGTGAGATTGGGGAACAGCGCGTAGGACTGAAACAGAATGCCGTAGTCCCGAGCCTGGGGTGCCAGGTGGGAAACGTCGCGATCGCCGAGGTACAACTCGCCGCTGTCCTGCTTCTCCAGGCCGGCGATGCAGCGCAACAAAGTGGTTTTCCCGCAGCCCGACGGACCGAGCAGACACACCAGTTCACCCGCCGCCACGTCGAGGGAAACGTTATCCAGCGCGGTGAAAGCGCCGAAGCGTTTCTGCACACCGCGCACTTTCATCGGTGCGCCGGGGTTGGTCAGGGCAGTTGCGATCGAGTGATTCATGGACAGGCCTCATCAAGCAGATGAGGGTCATCCTAGGGATGCAATGCGTCGGTCATGTGGCAGTGAGGCAAAAACGGCTGATAGTGGTATTCGGGGATTTGGGTTGAGTCTTCAAAGCAGGTGGGGCCTGGGCTGACGCCTTCGCGAGCAAGCCCGCTCCCACATTGGATCGGTGTCGTACACAAAATCTTTGATCACTGGAGATCAACTGTAGGAGCGGGCTTGCTCGCGAATAGGCCAGAACAGTCGCCGCAATTCTCAGGCCGGCGCCATCTCCTGCGCCAACCCCAAAAACGCCGCCGGCAACCGCGCACCTTTTCGCTCCTTGAGGCAGTACAAATACTCGGGAATCTGCGGCGCATTCTCGATGGTCAGCACCCGCAATTGCGGATCATGGGGCACTTCCTGCCGGGCAATGATGCTAATGCCGATGTTGCGCAGCACCGCCTCACGAATCGACTCACGGCTGCCGATCTCCAGCAACGGCCCGAAACTCACCCCGGCGCTGGCCAGCAATTCCTCGGTCAGCCGCCGTGTAGTCGAACCGGATTCACGCATCAACAGCGTATGCCCGGCCAATGCGCTGAGCGGCACATGCTCATGCACCGCCAGCGGATGATTACGATGCACCGCCAGCACCAGCGGATCGCTGCCGAGCACCCGGCGAATCAGTCGCGCATCGTCGAGCAACTGCGAGGACGCCGCGACGTCCACCCGGTAATCCTCCAGCGCTTCGAGCACTTGCTGGGAGTTACCGATTTCTACCGACACCTCCACGTGCGGCAGGCGCTCGCGGAAGGTTTTCACCAGATCGAGAATGTAATACGGCGCGGTGGCGGCGATGCGCAAGGTGCCTTGGACCTGACCGCTGTTGCGCAGGAAAAACTCGATATCGGCTTCCTGCTGCAGCAGCGCCTTGACCATCGGCAGCAACCGCGCGCCTTCATCGCTGACGCTGAGACGGCGGCCGCCACGGTAGAACAATTCAACCGAGTACTGACTTTCCAGGTGCCGAATCTGAGTCGTCACCGTCGGTTGGCTCAGGCCGAGCTTTTTCGCCGCCAGGGTAATGCTGCCCAGGCGGGCAACCATATAAAACGCCTTCAGCTCGGCACTCAGCACACCCTTCCCCCATCGTCTATTTGCGCAGCAGGCGCAAACCGTTGAACACCACCAACAGGCTCACGCCCATGTCAGCGAACACTGCCATCCACATGGTAGCGAGCCCGGCGAAGGTTACCCCAAGAAAGATCGCTTTGATGATCAATGCCAGGGCGATGTTCTGTTTGAGGATGGTCGAGGTCTGCCGCGACAGACGGATGAAGGTTGGAATCTTGCGCAGATCGTCGTCCATCAGGGCGACATCGGCCGTTTCAATGGCGGTATCGGTGCCAGCAGCGGCCATGGCGAAACCGATCTCGGAACGGGCCAGCGCCGGCGCATCATTGATACCGTCGCCAACCATGCCGACCCGATGTCCCTGTGCATAAAGCGCCTCGATGGCTTGCAGTTTGTCTGTTGGCAGCAGATCGCCCTGGGCCTGATCAATGCCGACTTGCGCGGCAATTGCCTGGGCGGTGTGCACGTTGTCGCCGGTCAGCATCAGGGTTTTGATGCCCAGGTCGTGTAGTTGCTGGATCGCTTCGCGGCTGGACTCTTTCACCGTATCCGCCACCGCAAACAGTGCCAACGGGCCGGATTGGTCGAGCAACAACACTACGGACTTGCCCTGTTTCTCCAGCGCGAACAGCTTCTCTTCCAGGGCGGGCGAGCACAGACCCAGGTCTTCCACCAAGCGGTGATTGCCCAAGTGGTAGGTCTGACCGTTGATGTCGCCGCGTACACCGCGACCGGCCAACGCTTCAAAGTTATCCACAACCAGCGGCGCGAATTGTTTATCCACAGCCGCGTTGGCGATGGCCAGCGACACCGGGTGATCCGAGCGACCGGCCAGCGCCGCCGCAATGGCCGGGGCAGTTTCATCAGCGGTTGGATCAAGGGACAGATAGTCGGTCTGCACCGGTTTGCCGTGGGTGATGGTGCCGGTCTTGTCCAGCGCCAGGTAATCAAGTTTATGACCACCCTCCAGATAAACGCCGCCCTTGACCAGAATTCCTTTGCGCGCCGCCGCCGCGAGTCCGCTGACGATAGTGACTGGCGTAGAAATCACCAACGCGCAAGGGCACGCAACCACCAGCAACACCAACGCCCGGTAGATCCAGTCGAACCAAAGCGCGCCCATGAACAACGGCGGAATCACCGCGACAGCCAGTGCGAAAATGAACACGGCGGGCGTGTAGATTTTCGAAAACTGGTCAACGAAACGCTGGGTCGGGGCCCGCGCACCCTGGGCCTGTTCAACGGCGTGGATGATCCGCGCCAGGGTCGAATTGTTTGCCGCAGCGGTCACGGCGTATTCCAGCGAACCGGCCTGATTGATGGTGCCGGCGAAGACCTTGTCGCCGATGGTTTTCTCCACCGGCAGACTTTCGCCGGTGATCGGTGCCTGATCGATGGTCGAACTGCCCGAAACCACTTCGCCATCCAGGCCGATCCGCTCACCGGGCCGCACCCGCACCCGGGCGCCCAGCTCGATGATTTTGACATCCTGCGCGACCCAGCCACCGTCAGCCTGCTGCACCGTGGCCTGTTCCGGCGTCATTTGCATCAGACCGCTGATGGCGTTGCGTGCGCGATCAAGCGACCTGGCCTCGATCAACTCGGCCACGGTGAACAGGAACATCACCATCGCCGCTTCCGGCCACTGGCCGATCAGGATCGCGCCCGTCACCGCGATGCTCATCAGTGCATTGATGTTCAGGTTGAAGTTTTTCAGGGCGATCCAGCCCTTCTTATAAGTACTGAGGCCGCCGCTGAGGATCGAAACCAGCGCAATAATCGCCACCACCCAGTCCGGCGCAGCATTGGTAAAGTGGATGACTTCCGCAGTCACCGCACCAACACCGGACAGCGCCAGCGGCCACCAGGGCTTGTTCTCGGGAGCCGGCGTTGGCATTTCAACGCCCTGCTCCATCGGCTCGGCCTGCATGCCGAGGGACTTGATCGCATCGATGATCGGCGCGGTGTCAGGCAAGTCGTGGGTCACGCCCAGCACCCGGTTGATCAGGTTGAATTCCAGCTGTTGCACACCTGCCAGTTTGCCGAGTTTGTTCTGAATCAGCGTTTGCTCGGTCGGGCAATCCATCGCGTCGATACGGAAACTGCTCAGCCGCGAACCGGCGGTCGGGGTTTCGCTCAACTTGATCAGCGACGGCGCCGCCAACTTGGAGGAACAGCAAGAATCCCCGTGGCTGCCATGATCATGCTTCTGCACAGGCTGCAGCTTGTGGCTGTGATCGTGATCGTGATCGTGATCGTGGCCAGCCTCGGGTTTGTGGGTGTGAAGGGAATCGCTCATCGGGTCGCGTCCATGAAGGTGCCTGTTGCCAAGTAAAGACCCTGTAGCCACTATAGGGTCAACCACCTATTTGGAGATTGTCGTCATGAAGATCGGAGAGCTGGCGAAACTCACTGACTGCGCCGTAGAAACCATCCGTTACTACGAGCGCGAAAACCTGCTGCCGGAGCCGGCCCGCAGCGACGGCAACTACCGCGTCTACACCCAGGCCCACGCCGAGCGCCTGACCTTCATCCGCAATTGCCGCACGCTCGACATGACCCTCGAGGAAATCCGCAGCCTGCTGGCCCTGCGCGACAGCCCGCAGGACCAGTGCCAAAGCGTCAATGCGCTGATCGACGAACACATCCATCACGTCAAAGCGCGGATCGACGGTTTACTGGCCTTGCAGACACAACTACTCGACCTGCGCCAACGCTGTGGCGAAGGGCCGGATATCGATCAGTGCGGGATTTTGCAGCGGCTGGAGGTGAGTGGCGGGGTGGTGGCGACGGAGGTGGAGCATTCACATGTTGGCCGCAGCCACGGCCACTAAAAACACCGCAAAAACCTGTGGGAGCGGGCTTGCCCGCGATGACGGCAGCACATTCAACATTGATGTGACTGACAAACCGCTATCGCGGGCAAGCCCGCTCCCACAGGTTTAGTGGCAGACCTTCAGACCGCCATCGGCGCAGTCATCGGCGCGTGGTGTTCGTAACCCTCAAGCGAGAAATCACCCGGCTCGATCAACTCCAGCCATTCCGGCTGGTAAACACCGGTCTTGGCAAACTCCGGCACGCGGTCGGAAATCACCAGTTTCGGCATCGGGAACGGCTCGCGCTTGAGCTGTTCGTTGAGCATGTCCAGGTGGTTTTCGTAGACGTGGGCATCACCGATGAAATAGGTGAACCAGCGCGGCGTGTAGCCGGTCAGGCGCCCGATCAGGCTCAGCAGCGCAGCGCCTTCGGTGAGGTTGAACGGCGTGCCCAGGCCCAGATCGTTGGAACGGATGTAGAGGGTCAGGGAGATTTCCTTCGTCTCCACATTCGGGTGGAACTGGTACAGCAAGTGGCACGGCGGCAGGGCCATTTCGTCGAGCTGGGCGACATTCCAGCCGTGGAACAGGATGCGGCGGCTGCCCGGGTCCTTGATGATGGTGTCGACGCACTGGCGGATCTGGTCGATCGCCTTGTACAACACCACGTAGGCCTGACCGTCTTCCTCGCCTTCAGCGATCTGACGATAACCCTGGCTCAAAGTCTGCTCGATGGCGGCCTGGTTGCTGACCGGGATCTGCTTGTACGCCGGCCATTTGCGCCATTGCACGCCGTAGATCTCGCCGAGGTCGTCTTCACCCTGACGGAACGGGTTGGCCAGCCACTGTGCGTTTTCGTTGGCGTTCTGGTCCCAGACCTTGCAGCCCAAGGCACGGAATTCGGCGGCGTTGTTCACCCCGCGCAGAAAACCACACATCTCGCCGATGGCCGATTTGAAGGCCATCTTGCGGGTGGTGATCGCCGGGAAACCTTCCTTCAGGTCATAACGCAGCATCGCGCCAGGGAAGCTGATGGTGTTCACGCCGGTGCGGTTGGCCTGTTTGGTGCCGTTCTTGATGACGTGGGCGACCAGTTCGAGATATTGCTTCATGAGTTACCTGTGTCCTTGAACCCGGGGTCGTCACCCCGGGATTCGAATTTATACTGCTGCCGCAGGAGTCGCCGGGGCACGGTGATACGCCAGCCAGATCAGGAACAGCCCGCCGACGATCATCGGGATGCACAGCACCTGACCCATGGTCAGCCAGTTCCAGGCCAGATAGCCCAGTTGCGCGTCCGGCACCCGGACGAATTCGACGATGAAACGGAAGATGCCATAGAACAGCGCGAACATCCCGGACACCGCCATGGTCGGCCGTGGCTTGCGCGAGAACAGCCAGAGGATGGCAAACAGTGCCACACCTTCGAGCGCAAACTGATACAGCTGCGACGGGTGACGCGGCAATTGCGCCGGATCGGTCGGGAAGATCATCGCCCACGGCACGTCGGTCGCCTTGCCCCACAACTCGGCATTGATGAAGTTGCCGATGCGCCCGGCGCCCAGGCCGATCGGCACCATTGGTGCAACGAAGTCCATCAGCTGGAAGAACGACTTGCCGTTCTTTTTACCGAACCACAAGGCCGCCAGCATCACGCCGATGAATCCACCATGGAACGACATGCCGCCCTTCCACACTTCGAAGATCAGCGTCGGATTGGCCAGGTAAGCGCTCAGATCGTAGAACAGCACATAACCCAGGCGGCCGCCGACGATGACCCCCATCGACATCCAGAACACCATGTCGGAGAGCTTCTCTTTGCTCCAGGTCGGGTCGAAACGGTTCAGCCGGCGTGACGCCAGCCACCACGCACCGCCGATGCCGATCAGGTACATCAGGCCGTACCAGTGGATTTTCAGCGGACCGATGGCCAGGGCCACCGGGTCGATCTGCGGGTAAGGCAGCATTGCGACTCCTCGTTAGAGTTGAAACCTTCAAAATTCCCGGGCGACGCTGCCACCTCAGGATTAAGCCAGCATTGCGCTGTGCGTCAGAGCAGGAAACTCAGGCCCACGCAGAACAGCAAAGCGGCGAACAGTCTTTTCAGCAAGCGCGGCGACAGCCTGTGGGCCAGTCGTGCGCCAAGGCGGGCGAACACCATGCTGGTCAAAGCAATGCCCAGCAACGCCGGCAAATAAATAAAACCGAGACTATGGGCCGGCAACAATGGATCGTGCCAGCCCAGAATCATGAAACTTAATGCACTGGCCAGGGCAATCGGCAGACCGCAGGCCGACGAAGTGGCCACTGCTTGCTGCATCGGCACGCTGCGCCAAGTCAGGAACGGCACGGTCAGCGAGCCACCGCCAATCCCGAAAATCGCCGAAGCCCAGCCGATCACACTGCCGGCGATGGTCAGACCGACTTTACCGGGCACCGTTCGGCTGGCCTTGGGTTTGACGTCCAGTGCCAGTTGCACCGCGATGATCAGCGCAAACACACCAATGATTTTCTGCAGGTTTGGTCCGGAGATCGCCTCAGCCGTCAGTGCACCGAAACCGGCACCGATCAGAATACCGACGGTCATCCAGGCAAAAATCGGCCAACGCACGGCGCCACGGCGGTGATGCTCGCGGATCGCATTGACCGAGGTAAAGATGATCGTTGCCAGGGATGTGCCGACCGCCAGGTGGGTCAGGATCGACGCATCGAAGCCCTGCAAGGTGAAACTGAACACCAGCACCGGGACGATGATGATTCCACCGCCGACCCCGAACAGTCCGGCCAGCACGCCTGCACAGGCGCCAAGCGCCAGATAGAGCAGAAATTCCATGTGCATCCCCACTCATCCCAAAACTGGAGCGGCATGGTAACGGATGCATGGCCTTGGGCTCCACTGTGGAAGGCGATAGATCGACAGGCGATGACTGCGTAGAGTGGGCAAAAAACACACAAGGATCACCTTATGTGCCTGATTGTTTTCGCTTGGCGGCCCGACCACGCGCAACCGCTGATCGTCGCGGCCAACCGCGACGAATTCTATGCCCGGCCCAGTCTGCCCTTGGCCCAATGGCCGCAAGCACCGCAGGTATACGCCGGTCGCGATCTGGAGGCCGGTGGCACCTGGCTCGGTGTCGGTGCCAACGGGCGCTTCGCCGCACTGACCAATATCCGCGATCCCCATCAACCACCGGCGCGTAAATCCCGCGGTGAACTGGTGGCGCGATTTCTTAGCGGTGAGATGCCGATTGATGACTATTTGAGCGACGTTGTCGGACGTTCAGTGGAATATGCAGGGTTTAACCTGCTTGTCGGCAATGCAAACGAGCTGTGGCACTTCAATGCTCGGGAGACAGAGGCGGTGATGCTGGCACCGGGGGTTTATGGGTTGTCGAACGCCGGGCTGGATACGCCGTGGCCGAAGTTGCTCAAGGCTCGAGCAGCGCTGGAGGAAGTGCTGACGGATCCGCAGCCAGAGGCGCTATTGGCCTTGTTGAATGATCCACAGACCGCGCCGTTTACCGAACTGCCGGATACCGGGGTCGGGCTGGCTACCGAGACGTTGCTGTCGAGTGTGTTTATTGCCAGTCAGAGTTACGGGACCCGGGCGAGTACGGCGCTGATTGTTCATGCCGATGGGACGCGGCATTTGGTCGAGCGAAGTTTCGGGCCGTATGGGGGGCGTTTGGGGGAGGTAGAGATCAGGGTTTAGTTCGGTGTCGTCTGGGCGGGCGCCTTCGCGAGCAAGCCCGCTCCCACACTGGATCTACGTCGCACATAAAGTCTGTGTTCACTGCAGATCAAGTGTGGGAATGAGCTTGCTCGCGAAGGGGCCGCCACAGGTTCAGAGAGTCTTCGCCGAAGCCGGATTAATCATCCGCGCCAATCCGAGGTTCTTCAGCGCCAGTTGCAGCGAGCTGTGGATAACTTGCGGGTTGTCGATGGTCATCAACTCCGCGAGCAATTCCTTGGCCTTGTTCAGATTGATCTGACGCAGCATCCACTTCACTTTCGGCAGGTTTGTGGCGTTCATCGACAGGCTGTCGAAGCCCATCGCCATCAACAACACCGCCGCCGCCGGATCGCCAGCCATCTCACCGCAGATGCTCACTGGCTTGCCTTCGGCATGAGCGTCACGCACCACGCTCTGAAGGGCTTGCAGCACCGCTGGGTGCAGATAATCGTAGAGGTCGGCTACCCGCGGGTTGTTACGATCCACGGCCAGCAGGTACTGGGTCAGGTCGTTGGAGCCGACCGACAGGAAGTCCACCTGCCGCGCCAATTCCTTGGTCTGATAAACGGCTGCGGGAATCTCGATCATCACGCCGATCGGCGGCATAGGCACGTCGCAGCCTTCGTCGCGGACTTCGCCCCAGGCCCGGTGAATCAGGTGCAGGGCCTCTTCCAGCTCATGGGTGCCGGAGATCATCGGCAACAGAATTCGCAGGTTGTTCAAGCCCTCGCTGGCCTTGAGCATCGCGCGGGTCTGCACGAGGAAGATTTCCGGGTGATCGAGGGTGACGCGAATGCCGCGCCAGCCGAGGAACGGGTTGTCTTCCTTGATCGGGAAGTACGACAGCGACTTGTCGCCGCCGATGTCCAGGCTGCGCATGGTCACCGGTTGCGGGTGGAATGCGGCGAGTTGCTCGCGATAGATCGCCAGTTGCTCCTTTTCACTCGGGAAGCGCTGGTTGATCATGAACGGCACTTCGGTGCGGTACAGACCCACGCCCTCGGCACCGCGCTTCTGCGCTCGCGCAACGTCCGCCAGCAGGCCGGTGTTGACCCACAGCGGCATGCGGTGGCCATCGAGGGTCACGCACGGCAAATCCCGCAGAGCATCCAGCCCGAGGGCCAGTTGTTTCTCTTCCTCGACCACTTCGGCGAACTGCTTGCGCAGCACTTCGCTGGGGTTGGTGTAGACCTCGCCGTGGTAGCCGTCGACGATCATCTGGATGCCGTCGACCTTGGAATACGGCAGATCGACCAGGCCCATGACCGTCGGGATGCCCATGGCGCGTGCCAGGATCGCTACGTGGGAGTTGCCGGAACCCAGTACCGACACCAGACCGACCAGCTTGCCTTCCGGCACCTCGCCGAGCATCGCCGGCGTCAGTTCTTCGCTGATCAGGATGGTGTTGTCGGGGTAGACCAGGGTCTGTTGACGCTCTTCCTGCAAGTACGCGAGCAAGCGGCGACCGAGGTCTTTGACATCGGACGCGCGTTCACGCAGGTAGGCGTCGTCCATCAATTCGAAACGGTTGACGTGTTCGGTGACCACCTGACGCAGCGCGCCCTGGGCCCACTGGCCGGTCTTGATCACCGTGGTGATTTCGCTGCCCAGCGAGGCATCGTCGAGCATCATCAAGTAGACGTCGAACAGCGCACGCTCTTCCGGGCGCAACTGGGTCGCCAGCTTGGCGGACAAGGCGCGCATGTCGGCGCGCACGCCTTCAATGGCGGTCTTGAACAGCCCCAGTTCCGCGGTGATGTCGGTGATGGTCTTGTCCGGCACCACGTCCAGATCGGCCGGTGGCAACATGACCACCGCAGTACCGACCGCCGCACCCGGCGAACCCGGTACGCCGACGAACTTTGCTTCCTGGATGCCTTTGCCCTGACGCCCCAGCCCGCGGATCGAACCGGTGGCCTCGGCGTGGGCGATAACGCCGGCGAGTTGCGCGCTCATGGTCACGAGGAAGGCTTCTTCACCCTCATCGAACTGGCGGCGTTCTTTTTGCTGAATGACCAACACGCCGACAACGCGACGGTGGTGAATGATCGGCGCCCCGAGGAATGAGGCGTAGCGTTCTTCACCGGTCTCGGCGAAGTAGCGGTAGCGCGGGTGGCCCGCGGCGTTTTCGAGGTTCAGGGGTTCTTCACGCGTGCCGACCAGGCCGACCAGACCTTCGTTGGGTGCCATGCTGACTTTGCCGATCGAGCGCTTGTTCAAGCCCTCGGTGGCCATCAGCACGAAACGGTTGGTCTCGGGGTCAAGCAGGTAGACCGAGCAGACCTGGCTGCCCATGGCCTCTTTGACGCGCAACACAATAATCCCCAACGCCGCCTTGAGATCCTTGGCGGAGTTAACTTCCTGGACGATCTTGCGCAGCGTATTGAGCATGGCTCGGGGTCGAACTCCGTCGTCAGTCGCGCGATAAAAGGCGCGGGGCAAGCTCTTTGAGAGCGCGTCGATAAACCTCGCGCTTGAATGTCACCACCTGGCCCAACGGATACCAATAACTGACCCAGCGCCAGCCATCGAATTCCGGTTTACCGGTCAAATCCATCCGCACCCGCTGCTCGTTGGAGATCAGGCGCAGGAGAAACCATTTCTGTTTCTGGCCGATGCACAGCGGTTGGCTGTGCGTGCGGACCAGACGTTGCGGCAAACGATAGCGCAACCAGCCCCGGGTGCAGGCGAGAATTTCAACATCTTCGCGCTCAAGACCCACTTCTTCGTTCAACTCGCGGTACAAGGCGTCTTCCGGCGTCTCCTGGGGGTTGATCCCGCCCTGTGGAAACTGCCAGGCATCTTGATTGATACGGCGAGCCCATAGCACCTGTCCGGCATCATTCGTGAGAATGATCCCGACATTGGGGCGGAAACCATCGGGGTCGATCACGGCAACAACCTCGCAAACGCATGTCGCCGCATTGTTCCACAAAGGTTGTGAAGGCAGCAACGAGCCGGCCTACCTTATGTGCACTCTTGTGAAAAGTCCGTATTCTGGACGCCTTTCTACAGACTTTTCAGCGAGTAACTGCAATGCGGCTGGCTTTATTCGACTTGGACAACACGCTTTTGGGCGGCGACAGTGACCACGCCTGGGGCGATTACCTGTGCGAACGCGGCTTCCTCGACGCCGTCGCCTACAAGGCACGCAACGACGAGTTCTATCAGGATTACCTGGCGGGCAAGCTCGATAACGATGCCTACCTGAACTTCTGCCTGGAAGTCCTCGGCCGCACCGAAATGGCCACGCTGGATCAATGGCACCTGGATTACATGCGCGATTGCATCGAACCGATCGTGTTGCCCAAGGCGCTCGCACTGCTGGCCAAACACCGTGAGGCCGGCGACAAGCTGGTGATCATCACCGCCACCAACCGCTTCGTCACCGGGCCGATAGCCCAGCGCCTGAACGTCGAAACCCTGATCGCCACCGAATGCGAAATGGTTGATGGACGTTATACCGGCCGCAGTACAGACATCCCGTGCTTCCGGGAAGGCAAGGTGACGCGATTGAGTCGCTGGCTGGAAGAGACGGGGCACACTCTCGAAGACAGCTATTTCTATAGCGATTCGATGAATGATTTGCCGTTGCTGGAGCAGGTGGCGAATCCGGTCGCGGTCGATCCTGATCCGAATCTGCGGGCTGAAGCTGAGAAGCGTGGCTGGCCGGTGATTAGCCTGCGCGACTGAAATCGCTTTCGCGAGCAAGCCCGCTCCCACAGTTGACCGAGTTGTCCAGACAGACACGGTCTATTGTGGGAGCGGGCTTGCTCGCGAAGGGGTCGACTCGGTCTGAAGCCTCAAACCGGCTTGGCCCCCATCAACCCCGCAATGGCGATAAAACAGACAAAACTGAACAACGCCAAGGCCAGGGTGAACTTGCCGTTACTCCCCGTCGGCGCCTTGCGCAGCTTGTTGAGCCGCACCAGCAGCCAAAACCAGCCCAACGCCGCCAGGGTGTAGAGCACGCTGGAGGCCAGCAACCAGGTCTGCCCCAGCGGCCAGCCCACCAGATGCACCATCCACCAACCCGTGAATGGCATGCTCAGCAACGCCAGGCCCATCAGCAGCCAAACGAACACCCGAGGCCGCTGCAACGTGCGTGCCGCAGCAGTCGCATCGCCACTACGCCGCGTTTGCCAAACCCATATCCCCAAGCCCAGCGCACAGCCCAACAATATTGCCGTCGCCGCGGTGTGCGCCATTTTCAGGGCGGTTAACGTTTCCATTGTTCGATTTCCTTAGGGCATGCCCATCAGCGTAGCCCCTCAGCCGAGAAACAGCTGATAGGCCGGGTTGTCGCTTTCGTCCCAGTATGGGTAGCCGATTTCTTCCAGCGCAGCAGGAACCAGATGACGTTCCTCGTGAGGCACTTGCAGGCCCGCAACGACACGGCCATCCGCCGCCCCATGGTTGCGGTAGTGGAACATCGATATATTCCAGCGCCCGCCGAGCTTGTTGAGGAAATTGAACAACGCACCCGGACGTTCCGGGAATTCGAAACGCAGAATCACTTCATCGACCACATGAGCCGCACGGCCACCCACCATGTGGCGGATATGCAACTTGGCCAATTCGTTGTCAGTCAGGTCGAGTACCGGGAAACCCTGTTCGGTGAGACTGGCCAGCAGCGCACTGCGCGGGTCGTTTTCCGGGTGCGTCTGCACACCAACGAAGATGTGTGCTTCGCTGCCGGTGTTGTAGCGGTAGTTGAATTCAGTGATCTGGCGCTTGCCGATGGCTTCGCAGAACGCCTTGAAGCTACCCGGTTTCTCGGGGATGGTCACGGCGATGATCGCTTCGCGGCCCTCGCCCAGTTCGGCGCGCTCGGCGACGTGGCGCAGGCGGTCGAAATTGACGTTCGCGCCGGAATCGATGGCCACGAAGGTGTGGCCGCTGATGCCATGCTGCTCGACGTATTTCTTGATCCCGGCGACGCCCAACGCACCGGCAGGTTCGGTGATCGAGCGGGTATCGTCGTAGATATCCTTGATCGCTGCACAGATTTCGTCGGTGCTGACGGTGATCACTTCATCGACGTAGTCTTTGCAGATGTCAAAGGTGTGCTGGCCGATCTGCGCTACCGCAACGCCATCGGCGAAGAGTCCCACCGTCGGCAGCACCACACGCTCTCCGGCCGCCATGGCCGCTTGCAGGCAATTGGAATCGTCCGGCTCGACGCCGATGATTTTGATTTCCGGACGCAGGTACTTCACATACGCCGCGATACCGGCGATCAGCCCGCCGCCGCCCACCGGGACGAAAATCGCATCCAGACGCCCCGGGTGCTGGCGCAGAATCTCCATGGCCACCGTGCCCTGCCCGGCAATGGTGTGGGGATCATCGTAAGGGTGGATGTAGACGTAGCCTTTTTCGTCGACCAGTTTCAGCGAGTAGGCCAGGGCTTCCGGGAACGAATCGCCGTGCAGCACCACTTTGCCGCCGCGCGAACGCACGCCTTCGACTTTGATTTCCGGCGTGGTCTTGGGCATGACGATGGTGGCTTTTACGCCCAACACTTTCGCCGCCAGGGCCAGGCCTTGTGCATGGTTGCCCGCCGAAGCGGTCACCACGCCGCGGGCGCGTTCTTCATCAGTGAGCTGGGTCAGCTTGTTGTAGGCGCCACGAATCTTGAACGAGAACACCGGCTGCAAGTCTTCGCGCTTGAGCCAAATACTGTTGCCCAGCCGCTCGGAAAGCTGGCGGGCAGTCTGCAATGGGGTTTCTACGGCAACGTCATAAACGCGCGAGGTGAGGATCTTTTTGACGTACTGTTCGAGCATCGGAAAGCATCACTGAGCGGGTTGGGCAGGGCCAAGGAGTCTAACCCGGCTTTTGCCTAAGCGACCACACGAATCAAGAGGTTTTAGCCCGGCATGGGGCTATAATGCCGGCCTTTCCGTTATTCCCTTGCCCGCTTCGGAGCCCGCATGACCCAGGATCAACTCAAACAGGCAGTGGCTCAGGCCGCCGTCGACTTCATCCTCCCGAAACTCGACGACAAGAGCATCGTCGGGGTCGGCACCGGCTCCACCGCCAACTGCTTCATCGATGCGCTGGCCCAACACAAGGGTGCATTCGATGGCGCGGTCGCCAGCTCCGAAGCCACCGCCGCCCGCCTCAAGGGCCACGGCATTCCGGTGTATGAACTGAACACCGTCAGCGACCTGGAGTTTTATGTCGACGGCGCCGATGAAAGCGACGAACACCTGAACCTGATCAAGGGTGGTGGCGCAGCCCTGACCCGCGAAAAGATTGTGGCAGCCGTGGCCAAGACCTTCATCTGCATCGCCGACGCCAGCAAGCTGGTGCCGGTCCTCGGCGCATTCCCGCTGCCGGTGGAAGTGATCCCGATGGCCCGCAGCCACGTGGCCCGCGAGCTGGTGAAACTCGGCGGCGACCCGGTTTACCGTGAAGGCGTGCTGACCGACAACGGCAACATCATCCTCGATGTGTTCAACATGCAGATCACCAACCCGGTGGAGCTGGAGACGCAAATCAACGCCATCGTCGGCGTGGTCACCAACGGTCTGTTCGCGGCGCGTCCGGCCGATCTGTTGTTGTTGGGCACCAGTGAAGGCGTAAAAACCCTGCGCGCCCAATAAGCCAAACGCAAAACCCAATGTGGGAGCGGGCTTGCTCGCGAAGGCGGTCTGTCAGTTGACATCTCTTTGACTGACATGACCCCTTCGCGAGCAAGCCCGCTCCCACATTTGTTTTGGGGTGTTGGTCAGGGTTGCGGTGGTTTTTTGAAGACGTAGAACAGGTTCGGTTCGCTGACCAGGTACATCGTGCCGTCGTCGTCCATGGCGATCCCTTCCGCTTGCGGCACGGTCTTTTGCAGACCCTGACGCCCCTTGCTCAGTGACATGGTGCTCATCGGTCGCCCACTCACATCCAGCTCCAGAATCAACCGGGATTCGTCGGACAGCGCCAGCAAATGGCCGCTGCGCTCGTCGTATTGCAGGCTCGACAGGTCTCGCACAAACATCCCGGCATCGCGCTTGGGGTTGTTGATCACGTGCACCGCGTAGGATTTCTCCGGGTTGTAATGCGGGAAACCGTGCACTTCATAGATCAGCATCGGGTCGCGTTCCTTGGCGACAAACAGCCGCTTGCCCACCGAATCGTAGGCCAGGCCTTCGAAGCCCTTGTTGCCGCTCATGTGCACGCCGAGGGTCATCTGTTCGGCTTCTGCCGCGTCGAGGAATGTGGTGTCCTTCTCTAGATGAATCTTGATCAACCGCTGCTGGCGCTCATCGGTGATCACGTAAGTGTCGGCACTGATGAACTCCACGGCCTCCGGATCGCCAAAGCCGACCAACGCCATACGCCGCAAGATCTTGCCTTCGAGGGACAGCTCGATCAGTTCGGAGTTTTTGTTGGTAACGGTGAACAGGCTTTTGCGCACAGGGTCGTAGGTCAATGCCGAAACATCGTCATCCAGCCCCTCGATGACCCGAGCCTCGATATCCACCCGGTACTGATCCAGCCCGATGGACTCGCTGCTCAACGGCTGCCAGAGGGTGTGCAGGTTGAACCAGGTGCGCTCAAACAAGCGCAGGTATTGGCCGATAGCAACCAGCACGATCAGCGCAATCACCGACAGGATCAGAATCAGGGGTTTGGGACGGGCAAATCGACGCATTCGGGCGGGCTCGGATTCAAGACAGGCGGATGAAATATCACGTCTGTCTGAATTGAAGCTTAATGGCCATTAGCCCGATCCTACAACCGAGCATGTCAATTCCTACAAACTAACGATCAGGGCTGCTTTTCGAAGAGGTAGAACAGGTTCGGCTCGCTCACCATATAGAGCACGCCAGCCTCGTCCATGGTCACGCCTTCGGCACGAGGAATGGTCTTTTTCAGACCGTTGAAACCACCCAGCAGAGTCATGAAACTGACCTGCTCACCCTTCTCGTCCAGTTCCAGCAACAGGTGGGAATCGGCGGACAACACCAGGGTGTGGCCGGTACGTGGGTCGATGGCCAGGGCCGATAGATTGCGAATGTCCAGTTCGTCACTGGCGAGCTTGTGTTTGTCACCTGTGAGCGTCTGGCTACCGTCGCTTTTCCAGGTAAACAGCGCTGGCGGACGTTCTTCGCCCAGCAGGATCTGCTGATTGCGCGAATCCCAGACGATGGCTTCAAAGGCCTTGTTCTGGTCTTTCGAAGGACCGAGGTCGTATTTCGGGAAGTTGGCGATGTTCAGCTCGCGGGTCTCGGCATCGACGTTGACGATGGAGAGCACGTGTTCGCGCTCATCGACAATGGCCATCAGTCCGTTACCCATCATCGCCAGCCCTTCCGGGTTGCTCCAGCCCACCAGCGGCATTTTGCGCAGTACCTCACCTTGCAAGCTCAACTCGACCAGGAACGGGTTCTTGCCCATCACCGAGAACAGGGTTTTGGTCTGCGGGTTGTAGGTCAGATCGGACGCTTCGTCCTTTTCCAGGCCCGGCAGCTGCTTGGCATCGATCACTGCCCGGTAATCCGGCAGCCAGACACTCTCCTGGCGTTCGGCCGGACTTTGGAAACGCTCCAGCACCCAGAGCACACCGCGATCATCCCAATGCATCGCAAACGCGAGGCCATACGCGGCGGCTGCCACCAGCAAAAGCCAGGAATACCAGCGCATGACAAAGCGCGAGCGGCGAGCAGTTTTGAGCGTGGGCTGCGTTTGGGTGGGCATCAAGGGAAGCGTTCCAGAAATTCAGGCCAAGGGTAATAGCACAATTGGGACCGGCTCAGACGCCAGAAGCCACGGAATTATCCAGACAGGATGTGAAAAAAACGGGAAATGGCGGGAAAGCCCTCCCATGGTCGATCACAAAAAACCAATGTGGGAGCGGGCTTGCTCGCTCCCACAGGGTTATGCGTGGATCAGAGGACGCTGCTGCTAAAGCTGCTGGCGCCCGGCAGCTCCAGGACAATCTCATCACCGACATTCAATGGGCCAACACCCACCGGCGTACCGGTGAGGATTACATCACCAGCCTGCAGCGAGAAGCAGCCGGCCATGTGCTGGATCATCGGCACGATCGGGTTGAGCATCGCGCTGCTGTTGCCATCCTGGCGGACTTCGCCGTTGATGGTCAGGCGAATGCCGATGTCGGTCAGGTCGGCAAAGGTGCTGCCGGACACGAATGGAGCAATCACCGCCGCGCCGTCGAAGGATTTAGCGATTTCCCACGGCAGGCCTTTGGATTTCAGCTCGGCCTGCTTGTCGCGCAGGGTCAGGTCCAGGGCCGGGGCGAAGCCGGAGATGGCATCGAGCACTTCTTCACGGCTCGGCTTGGTCGACAAAGGCTTGCCGATCAACACCGCGATTTCTGCTTCGTAATGCACCGAGCCACGCTCGGCAGGGATGCTGAAACCACCTTCCAGTGGCACTACGCAACTGCCAGGCTTGATGAACAGCAATGGCTCGGTTGGCACCGGGTTGTCCAGTTCCTTGGCGTGCTCGGCGTAGTTGCGGCCGATGCACACCACTTTCCCGAGCGGGAAGTGAATACGCGTACCGTCGACATACTGGTGCTGATAGCTCATTACCGACTCCTGGTTCGTAGCTCTTAATTCAAAAGTCAAACAGCGAAAATCTTGCCCGGGTTCATGATGCCATTCGGGTCGAACACCGCTTTGACGGCTTTCATGTACTCGATCTCAACCGGCGAGCGGCTGTAGGTCAAGTAATCACGCTTGGTCATGCCCACGCCGTGTTCGGCGGAAATCGAGCCGTTGTATTTCTCGACGGTTTCGAATACCCACTTGTTGACGGTCGCGCACTTGGCGAAGAACTCGTCTTTGCTCAGGTTATCCGGCTTGAGGATATTCAAGTGCAGGTTGCCGTCGCCGATGTGGCCGAACCAGACAATTTCGAAGTCCGGGTAGTGTTCGCCGACGATCGCGTCGATTTCCTTCAGGAACGCCGGGACTTTCGACACGGTGACCGAAATGTCGTTCTTGTACGGCGTCCAGTGGGAGATAGTTTCGGAGATGTATTCGCGCAGCTTCCAGAGGTTCTGCAACTGGGTTTCACTCTGGCTCATCACGCCGTCCAGTACCCAGCCCTGCTCGACGCAATGTTCGAAGGTTTCCAGGGCGTGGTTGGCGACTTCTTCGGTGGTCGCTTCGAATTCCAGCAGCGCATAGAACGGGCAATCGGTTTCAAACGGCGCCGGCACGTCGCCGCGCGCCATGACCTTGGCCAGGGCTTTATCGGAGAAGAATTCGAAGGCGGTCAGGTCGAGTTTGCTCTGGAACGCGTGCAATACCGGCATGATCGAATCGAAATCTGCGGTGCCGAGGACCATCGCAGTGAGGTTTTTCGGGGCACGGTCCAGGCGCATGGTCGCTTCAACCACAAAACCCAGGGTGCCTTCAGCGCCGATGAACAGCTGACGCAGGTCGTAGCCGGTGGCGTTCTTGATCAGATCTTTGTTCAGTTCCAGCAAATCGCCTTTGCCGGTGACAACTTTCATGCCGGCGACCCAATTGCGGGTCATGCCGTAGCGAATGACTTTGATCCCGCCGGCATTGGTGCCGATATTGCCGCCAATCTGGCTGGAACCTGCCGATGCGAAGTCCACCGGGTAATACAGGCCTTTTTCTTCAGCGACGTTCTGCAGGTGCTCGGTGACCACGCCCGGCTGGCAGACGGCAGTGCGGTCGGTCATGTTCACGTCGAGAATCTGATTCATGTAGTCGAAGGACACGACCACTTCGCCATTGGCAGCCACCGCCGCCGCCGAAAGCCCGGTGCGACCGCCCGACGGCACCAGCGCGACCTTGTACTCATTGGCCCAACGGACAATGGCCTGAACCTGCTCGGTGGTCTTGGGGAACACGATAGCCGTCGGGGCCGGGGCGAAATGCTTGGTCCAATCCTTACCGTAAGCATTCAGGGAGTCGGCATCGGTCAGCACCTTGCCAGGCTCGACCAGGGACTTCAGCTCTTCAATCAGGACAGGATTGGTCATCGACAGAACTCTCGAACAATTCATGGTCATCCTGAGAACGCTTCACGTCGCAGGAATGAGTGTTTAGCGGGGTGCATATGCTAGCATACCGACCCCGCAGGATAGTGCCCAACGGCCGTTCTGCGGCGACGGCTTTCTTGCCGTCCGGGTCAGCGTCTGCTGGCTTCCTGCCATTTTTCTCCGGGATACAGGTTTACGCAGATGAGCAAGACTTCTCTCGATAAGAGCAAGATCAAGTTCCTTCTTCTCGAAGGCGTCCACCAATCGGCTGTCGACGTCCTCAAGTCGGCGGGCTACACCAGCATCGAGTACCTCACAGGTTCTCTGCCGGAAGCCCAGCTGAAGGAAAAGATCGCTGATGCTCACTTCATCGGCATTCGCTCCCGCACTCAACTGACCGAAGAGATCTTCGATCACGCGAAGAAACTGGTGGCTGTTGGCTGTTTCTGCATCGGCACCAACCAGGTTGACCTGAACGCGGCACGCGAACGCGGCATCGCGGTGTTCAACGCACCGTACTCCAACACTCGCTCCGTTGCCGAGCTGGTGCTGGCCGAAGCGATCCTGTTGTTGCGCGGCATCCCCGAGAAGAACGCTTCCTGCCACCGTGGCGGCTGGATCAAGAGCGCGGCCAACTCCTTCGAAATCCGCGGCAAGAAGCTGGGCATCGTCGGTTACGGCTCGATCGGTACTCAACTGTCGGTCCTGGCTGAAGGCCTGGGCATGCAGGTGTACTTCTACGACACCGTGACCAAGCTGCCATTGGGTAACGCGACCCAGGTCGGCAACCTGCACGAGCTGCTGGGCATGTCCGACATCGTCACCCTGCACGTTCCGGAAACCGCTGCCACCCAGTGGATGATCGGCGAGAAGGAAATCCGTGCCATCAAGAAGGGCGGCATCCTGATCAACGCGGCGCGTGGCACCGTGGTCGAGCTGGACGCCCTGGCGGACGCGATCAAGGACAAGCACCTGATCGGCGCGGCCATCGACGTATTCCCGGTGGAGCCTCGCTCCAACGACGAAGAGTTCGCAAGCCCGCTGCGCGGCCTGGACAACGTGATCCTGACCCCGCACATCGGCGGTTCCACCGCTGAAGCGCAAGCCAACATCGGTCTGGAAGTGGCGGAAAAACTGGTCAAGTACAGCGACAACGGTACTTCGGTATCGTCCGTGAACTTCCCGGAAGTGGCCCTGCCGGCGCACCCTGGCAAGCACCGTCTGCTGCACATCCACGAGAACATTCCGGGAGTGATGAGCGAGATCAACAAGGTCTTTGCCGAAAACGGCATCAACATTTCCGGTCAGTTCCTGCAGACCAACGAGAAAGTCGGCTACGTCGTGATCGACGTCGACGCCGAGTACTCGGAAATGGCGCAAGAGAAGCTGCAGCACATCAACGGCACCATTCGTTGCCGTGTACTGTTCTGATAGTGACTTGAGTGACAAAAAAAGGAGCCCCTCGGGCTCCTTTTTCATGTGCGCGACAATGTCATTTGACGTTGACGGTGATCTTCTTCGACACGATTGGCGGATCGAATGGCTGGTGACCGCTGTCACCCAGCACAAGCTGCAAGGTGTGTTTGCCCGGCGCTAGTTTGATTTCAGCCTGGGTCTGAGCCTTGCCAAAGTGCATGTGGTTGGCATCCGTTGGAATCGGTGCACCCGCGGCTGGGAGTTTATCGACATCGATCAGCAAATGGTGATGGCCAGTGTTTTTAGTGACATCACCCGCCGGTGCCAACGCGATATTCTCGACGGCGAATTTGACGGTAAAGGTCTGCGGAACCGTGGCACCGTCCTCGGGAGAAACGATGGACACTTCTGCACCCTTGGGAGCCGGTGTGGCAGCCGTTGCCAGCATCGAAGCACCCAGCAACAGGCCAGCCAAAGCAGCACGTGACATAAAGGTTTTCATTCTCTTCTCCAGTTTTTCCATAAAATCCGCGTGGCCATGACAACTTCACGGCCATTCGTTGTCGAAGGCATTCGACAACCATAGCAAAGCGAGCCTGAACCAGAGCGTCGCGATAATGAATTCAAAGGAGTGACCATGCGTTTTTTGCCTGGCCTGATCTGCCTGCTACCCCTTTTGAGCCCTTTGGCTCATGCCGAACTGATTGACGACGTAAACGACCGCGGCGAACTGCGCATTGCCCTTGAGGCTAATACACCGCCCTTCAATTTCAAGGATGACGGCAAATTAACGGGCTTCGAGGTCGAACTGGGTCAACTGCTGGCCAATGAGCTGGATGTGCGGGCGGACTTCGTCATCACCGATTCCAGCGATTTGCTGACCGGCGTTGAAAGCGGCAAGTACGACGTCGCCATCAATCACATTACAGTGACCCCGGCGCTCAAGGATCGTTTCGACTTCAGCGAACCTTACATTCAAACCGATGCGCAATTGATCGCACAGAAAGACGAGCAACCGCGCCCGATGGTGCTGGTGCAGTCGCTGACAGAAGAGAAGCCGAAGGCCGGCCCGACGGTGAGCCTGGCAATTCCGTTCCAGAAGGGTAACCCGGCGTTTCATGTCAGCCTGGAAAACGCGCTGCAGCGGATCAAGGCGGATGGGCGATTGGAGGCGTTGTCGCAGAAGTGGTTCGGGGCGGATACGAGCGTGGCGCCCAAGCCCTGATCAACCCGCAATGGCTCACATGACGGAGATCTAATGTGGGAGCGGACTTGCTCGCGAAGGGGTCGTGCCAGTCAATAGAGATATCAACTGGCAGACCGCCTTCGCGAGCAAGCCCGCTCCCATTTGTTTTGTATTGATCGTTAGTCCAGGGCTGCCAGAGCCTGAGCCGCTTGAGCCAACTCCAGCTCACTGAAGACCGCTACGCCATGGCGCTTGAGCAACGCCGCCGTCACCCCTTCCCCACTGACCTTCACGCCAGTGAACGTCCCGTCATAGGTCAACAGATTGCCGCAGGATGGGCTGTTGGCCTTGAGCACGGCAATGCGGATGCCGTGCTTTTGCACCAGCTCCAAGGCCTGATACGCCCCCGAGAGAAACTCGGCACTGACGTCTTCACCCTCGATGGTGATTACCGGCGCATGTCCATCAAGCACTTCACCACCCTGCCCGCCCGGAATTTCCGCCGCTGCCCTCGGCGTTGGCAACCCACCGGCAACCTCCGGGCACAACGGCACCACCCGACCTTCATCGATCCACTGCTGAAGTTGATCGAACGGCCCGCTGGCCCCGCCGTCGTAACGTACGCGGTGCCCCAGCAAACAGCGGCTTACCAGAATTTTCTGCATGATCATAACGGCTCGTTGCCACGACGCCGGAACCAGCCGGTCAACGACAGGCGATCTCGGGTCGCGGGCAGGACTTCGTGGGGGACCTCGCCCGACAGGAACACCACCAGGCATCCGCCGGTCGGCACCACATCGTATTCGACGCCTTCATTCAGGTACATGCGCAATTGACCGCCGTGCTCGGGTAACCAGGCGTCGTTGAGGTAGACCACCGCCGACACCATGCGCCGGTCATCGTCGCGAAAACGGTCGACATGCTTGAGGTAAAACGCGCCGGGCGGGTACAGGGCGAAATGGCTTTCGAAGTCTTCCAGGCCCAGGTACAACCCGCGATTCAGCGCTTCACGCAGGCTGTCCATCAACCCCAGATAGCTGTCGCACGCTTCGGCCTGGCCGGGTTCGATCCACTGGATATGATCGCCACGAATCCCCTCGCGAATCTCCGATGACGGCCCGCGCCCCACGGCGGCCGGGGCCAATTCGCCCTCGGCTGCACGTTTATGGCACTCAGCCGCCAGTTCCCGAGTCAGACTCAGAGGCAGGAAAATATTCTGCTGCGACCAGCCGTGCTCAGCCAGGTCGTCGACGATACGTAACAGCAGCGGGTGATCAGAGGGGATTTGCATGGCGCGCATAGTATGCCTGTGCCTGGAAATCCGACAGAGCCGCGCAGCGGCTTGATACGAATTCTCGACAAGTACCAATGCCCCACGGAGAATAGTCGCCTGCTGACAGGAGTCCCTATGCGCCGTTTGCTTTTCTCACTGCTGATGTTCTGCGTTATGCCCGCGTGGGCAGACGGCCACGACCAGTTGTACAAGGTCGCCGGCTGGCCAGAACAACGCGCGCATTTCAACGACGCCCTTTCAGCCGCCCAGCAGCGCTACCAGAACAGCCTGCCACCGGCGGTGTTCCAGGCGTTGGTCAATAACAGCAATCAGCGCTTTGCTCCCCAGGCCGTGGATCAGCGCGCCGAAGCACAATTGCGCAAGACCCTCGCCGATCCGAAACCTGCGCTGACGTTCTTCCAGTCACCCCTGGGCAAGAAAATCGTCGCCGCCGAACTGCTGGCGACCCGTCGCGACCAACTGGCGAAAAACGCCAAGGGTCTGCCGAAGATGCAAGCCAGCGACACGCGCATGCTGATCATCGGTCACCTGGCCCAAGCCCTGCCCGCTCGCGAGGCCGGCGCGGAAGTCAGCCTGGCGATTGCCGGTGTCGCGGCGGACAGCCTGAGTTCGATGATCCCCGGTCTGCTGGGTGGTGGTCAGGCGCAGGGCATGTTGAACGGGCAACGCCAGCGTTTGATGGACCAGATCGGCAGCGACCTGAACAACACGCTGCTGTATGTCTATCGCGACCTGTCGGATAACGAACTGGAAGAATTCGCCACGTTTGCCGAGTCGGCTGAAGGCAAGGCCTATTATCAGGCGGCGTTGGCGGCGATTCGCGCGGGGCTGGCGGTGGGGCAAGATACTTCAACGCTTCGCCAGTGATATCCGGCGCCTGCAAAATCGCTTTCGCGAGCAAGCCCGCTCCCACAGTTGACCGTCTATCTGGACAACTCGGTCTAATGTGGGAGCGGGCTTGCTCGCGAAGGGGCCACCACAGTCTCTAAAGATTCCGCCCGTTGATCCGCGTCGTCAAAAACCCGAAATACTCCTGCCGCATCGCCAGCGTCTCATTCGCCAGATGATGCCGCGCCTGCGGCAACATCAAGACCTGCGGCCGATCGAACTTGCCTCGCAACACTTCAAGATTGTGCTGCCAATCCACGGTCATGTCCGCCTGACCCTGCACAATCAGCGGCCGTCGCGTGCTGTCCGGTGCGGCTTCGATGCGTTTGATCCAGCGCGCCAGCGCACCGACCCACGCCGTCGGCAAGCGCAATGGCTGCAACGGATCGGCTTGCAGGAACGGCAAAAAGTCCGGGTCATTGGAGTTCTCGCTGAAGCGCCGGGCGATGGCTTTGACGAAAGGCTTGAGCAGGTAATAACTGAGCTGCGACCAGCCCCAGGCTCGCGGCCGCACCAGCGGCGACAGCAGGATGACCTGGCCTTGGGCCGGACTGCTCGCGCCCTGGTTGAGCACATGATCGATCACGATCGCGCCCCCGGTGCTCTGCCCGCACAGGTGCCACGGCTGCGGCAGACCAAGGGACAACGCCTCGGCGAACAATCCTTGCAGCGTGTCCTGGTACTCGGCGAAATCCTTGATGCTGGCGCGCTCGCCACTGGACAGTCCGTGCCCCGGCAGGTCGCAGGCAATCACCGCAAAACCTTGATCCAGCGCCCACTCGATCACATGCCGGTAGAGCCCAGTGTGGTCGTAAAAACCGTGGAACAGAAACAGCGTCGCTTTCGCGTCCTCGGGCCACCAGACCTGGCTGACCACGTCATAACCATCGATCGCGAAACGCCCCAGACCACTGCGCAGGTGACGTCCCGGAAAATCCAGTCCGTAAAACCGCTGGTAAGCCAACGCCTCAACCGACAACGGCTGTCCCTCGGCCAGTGGTCGCAGGGCGGCACGCAAATGATCGGGGTCGAAAGTGGCAGACATGAGCAATTCCAGAACGGGAAACGGACTTTATCGGCCTGCGATATTCATCTGTCGCGGCAAGCATGGCAAGCTAGCCGACCTTCGAGGATTGAAACCCATGCGTTCGCCCCACCGCGCCACACTGCTTGCCGTCCTGCTCGCCCTGGTGTGTGCCTTCGTGTTGTGGGCGGCTTACGACTGGTTTCAGGGTCGCTATCTGCGGGCGTTCAGCTCACACACGGCGGTTTTTTCCGGCGACCCGTTGCGCCTGCCCGACAACCTCGCTGGCCCCGGTGCCATCCGCCTCGTGCACTTCTGGGACCCGGCCTGCCCGTGCAATGTCGGCAATCAACAGCACCTCAGCGAACTGGTTGAGCAGTATGTACCGCAGGGCGTGGAGTTTTATGCGGTACAAAAACCCGGCAGCCATGGCCAGTTGCCGAGTACCTTGAGCAGCCTGAAGCCCCTCAACGTCCTGCCCGGTTCCGAACAGATCCCCGCCAGCCCGGCCGTGGCGATCTGGGATCGCAGCGGCAAGCTGGCGTATTTCGGCCCGTACAGCGAAGGCCTGACTTGCAATTCGAGCAACAGCTTCATCGAACCGATCCTGCAAGCGTTAAACGAAGGCCGTACGGTGAATGCCACGCACACACTGGCGGTGGGTTGTTACTGCCCGTGGCCTGTCGATACAACAAAGTAGGGACAAACGCCGCAATACGAATCCCTCCTACGGGTGATGGGCCAATTCGGCAAGCCGTGTTAAACAGTGGCGCCAGGGAACTGCTGACACTAATAACAACAAGGAATCACCATGAAACGTAGCCTGACTGTCCTCGCCGTGCTGGTTGTCGCACTCGCCGCAGGCGCCGGCTGGTACGTCTACAGCAAGCAGCCGACACGCCAGGGCATGGTTGAGCTGCAGCACCTGCAAGGTTCGGTCACCGTGCGCTACGACGAGCGCGGCATCCCGCACATCCGCGCCGAAAACGAAACCGATCTGTATCGCGCCCTCGGTTACGTGCACGCCCAGGATCGGCTGTTTCAGATGGAAGTCCTGCGCCGCCTCGCACGCGGCGAGCTGGCCGAGGTGCTCGGCCCGAAACTGCTCGATACTGACAAATTGATGCGCAGCCTGCGGATTCGCGAACGCGCCGAAACCTACCTGGCGAACCTCGACAAACAGTCGCCAGCGTTCATCGCCATGCAAGCCTATCTGGACGGCATCAACCAGTATCAGGACAGCCATGCAAAACCCGCCGAATTCGATGTGCTGGGCATTCCCAAGCGCCCGTTCACCGCGCAGGACACCATCAGCATTGCCGGCTACATGGCCTACAGCTTTGCCGCGGCGTTTCGCACTGAACCCTTGCTGACCTTCGTGCGCGATCAGTTGGGCGCCAACTACTTGAACGTCTTCGATCTCGACTGGCAACCCAAGGGTGTACTGGCGAAGAATCCCGGCGGTATCGTGCCACCCCTTGCCAGCGCCGACTGGAAAGACCTCAACGCCCTCGCTCGCTTGAGCGAACAGGCACTGGCCGACAATGGCTTGCCGCAGTTCGAAGGCAGCAACGCCTGGGTCGTTTCCGGGAGTCGCACCAAAAGTGGCAAGCCGCTGTTGGCCGGTGATCCGCACATCCGCTTTTCCGCGCCATCGGTGTGGTACGAAGCGCACCTATCGGCGCCGGGCTTTGAACTCTACGGTCACTATCAGGCATTGATGCCGTTCGCCTCCCTCGGCATGAATCGCGACTTCGGCTGGAGCATCACCATGTTCCAGAACGACGACCTCGACCTGATCGCCGAGAAGGTCAACCCGGACAACGCCAACCAGGTCTGGTATCGCGGCAAGTGGGTGGACTTGGTGACCAGCGAACAGCAGATCGCGGTCAAGGGCCAGGCGCCGGTGACGCTGGTGCTGCGCCAGTCGCCTCATGGGCCGATCGTCAACGATGCGCTGGGTAGCGGCGTCGGCAAAACGCCGATCGCCATGTGGTGGGGATTTCTCGAAAGCCAGAATCCGATCCTTGAAGGCTTTTATCAGCTCAACCGCGCCGACACCCTGGCCAAGGCGCGCAGTGCCTCCGCAAAAGTCCAGGCACCGGGCCTGAACATTGTCTGGGCCAACGCCAAGGGTGACATCGGCTGGTGGGCCGCGGCGCAATTGCCAAAACGTCCTGCCGGCGTGCGTCCGTGGTTCATCCTCGATGGCAGCAGCGCCGAGGCAGACAAGGAAGGCTTCTACCCGTTCAGCGCCAATCCGCAGGAAGAGAATCCGGCACGGGGCTACATCGTCTCGGCCAACTTCCAGCCCGTGTCACCCACCGGCATGGAGATTCCCGGTTATTACAACCTGGCCGATCGTGGTCAGCAACTCAGTCGCCAGCTCAGCGACAAAAACATCAAATGGGATCTGGATGCCAGCCAGAAGCTGCAACTGGGCACCACGACCGCCTATGGCCCGCGCTTGTTGGCGCCGTTGCTGCCGGTACTGCGCGAAGTGGTAAGTGATCCCGCCGAACTCAAAATGGTAGAGCAACTGGCCCAGTGGAAAGGCGACTACCCGCTCGACTCCACCAGCGCCACGCTGTTCAACCAGTTCCTGTTCAACCTGGCTGACGCGACGATGCACGATGAGCTGGGCAATGACTTCTTCGAGACGCTGCTGTCGACGCGGGTAATCGATGCCGCGCTGCCGCGCCTGGCCGCGACCGCCGATTCACCGTGGTGGGACAACCGCAACACTCTCGGCAAGGAAAACCGCGCCGATACGGTCAAGGTGGCCTGGCAAGCCAGCATCGCCCATCTCAAAACCACCCTGGGCGCGGACTTCGCGCAGTGGCAATGGGGCAAGGCGCACACGCTGACCCACGGCCATCCACTGGGGCAGCAAAAGCCGCTGGATCGCATTTTCAATGTCGGGCCATTCGCGGCGCCCGGCACCCATGAAGTGCCGAACAACCTGTCGGCCAAGATCGGTCCGGCGCCGTGGCCCGTGACCTATGGCCCGTCGACGCGACGCCTGATCGACTTCGCCGACCCCGCCCACAGCCTGACCGTCAACCCGGTCGGCCAGAGCGGTGTGCCGTTCGACAGCCATTACGACGACCAGGCCGAGGCGTATATCGAAGGGACCTACTACCAGGCGTATCTCAACGAAGAAGAAGTCACGGCCAATACCCGCAGCACGTTGAAGCTGTTGCCGGCGAGGACCGGGCAGTAGATTTTTGTTGGCCGGGCTGCCGTCTTCGCGAGCAAGCCCGCTCCCACAGTTGACCGAGTCCTAACTGACAAGCCAGGTCTAATGTGGGAGCGGGCTTGCTCGCGAAGGGGCCCGGACAGAAAACAACACTGTCAGCTCAAACCATCGCCGCAAAGTTCAGCCTGAACTGCTGCGGCGTCACACCCAGCCGGCGATTGAACACACTGCGCATGTGCTGGGCATCGCGAAACCCGCACTGATACGCCACGGTCTTGAGCGGTGAATGTGTGCTTTCGAGCAGTACCCGCGCGGCGTCCACCCTCGCCCTTTCGACAAACTCGGCCGGGGTGATTTTCGCTTCCTTGGCAAACACCCGGGAAAAGTTACGGGCGCTCATGTTGGCGGCGTTGGCCAGGTCAGCGATGGTCAGGTCGCCGGTCAGGTTGGCCAACACGTAGAGCTGCGCCAAGGCCACGGCAGAAGTGGGTTCGGCGTGAGGCGTGAGGAACGGGCTGAACTGTGATTGCCCGCCCGAGCGCTGCGTGAACACCACCAGCCGCTTTGCCACGCTCAGCGCCACTTCCGGACCATGATCCCGGGCCAGCAGGTACAGCGACAAATCAATTCCCGCGGTGACGCCCGCCGAGGTGTAAAGCTCCGCGTCCTGCACGTACAAGCGGTCGGCTTCAACGTGGGTCGAGGGGCACATCGCAGCCAGCGCCGTCGCATCTCCCCAATGAGTGGTCACCGTTCGCCCTTCCAGCAATCCGGCCCGGGCGAGCATGAACGCACCATTGCAGATCGAGCCAAAACGTTGCGCCAGTGCGCAGGCATCGCGCAGCCAGGCATCAAACGCGGCGCCGAAATCCATGAACGGCAACTGCGGCCCACCGGCCACCAGCAACAGGTCATAGGCATCCAGCGCCTCGCTGAAATGCCGATGGCCGTTCAGGGCCAGACCGTTGGAGCACGACATCACGCCGCGCTCGACGCCAATCACTTCGAGACGATAGTGGTCCTGCGGGTCCAGGAAACGATTGGCTTCGGAAAACACATCCATGGGACCGGTAACGTCCAGGGACTGGACGCCTGTAAATACCACGATGGCAACGGATTTCTGCATGACAGGAAATCACCTTCTCTGGCCCTGAAGTGAGTCGCACACCTGTAGCGCGCGTGCAGGTCAACCCTAGCCAATCCGCGCCCAACAAGCGAGGTTGGCGCGATTTGCATGCTCATTGGCCGGGATCGCAGCCATGGATCGATTGTCCGCTTTCAGGTGCGCGGACAGACTGAACCCATCAGCGCCGCCACGGCGCTCCCCATGAGGAAAGCACCATGAGCAGCACCATCGCCGGTATCAAAATCCCCGACAGCGCGTTGGCCAGGGCCACCACTGAATACATTCGCGACGTCGAATCAGACCTGCTGTATCACCACTCGCGCCGGGTTTTTCTGTTCGGTGCCTTGAGCGGTGAACGCAAGCAACTGGCCTACAATCCCGAGCTATTGTACGTCGGCGCCATGTTCCATGATTTGGGTTTGGTGGAAGGTCATCGCAGTAACGACGAGCGTTTCGAAGTCGATAGCGCCAACGCTGCCAAAGCGTTCCTCAAGCCCTACGGTTTATCGGAGGACGATATCGAGCAGGTGTGGTTGTCGATTGCCCTGCACACCACGCCGGGCGTGCCCCAACACCTGCGCCCTAACGTGGCGCTGGTCACCGCCGGTGTCGAAATGGATGTGCTGGGTATTGATTACGCTGCGTTCCCGACCGTGCAGCGCGAAGCGGTGGTGCATGCGCATCCACGAGGCGATGGGTTCAAGGAGTGCATCCTGTGCGCGTTCGCCAACGGCTTCAAACACAAGCCGGAGACCACGTTTGGCACGGTGAACGCGGACGTGTTGGTGGACAGCGAGCCAGGCTTCAAGCCGATGAACTTTGTCGAGATCATCCGCCAGTCACCTTGGGTGGCATAAGCAAAAAATGTGGGAGCGGGCTTGCTCGCGAAGGCGGTGTGTCAGTCAACAGTGATGTTGAATGTCAGTCCGTCTTCGCGAGCAAGCCCGCTCCCACATTGGATTTGGGTTGGCCACACTTTTGTGGTCAGCCCGGCATTATATTTAAGCCGCTTCCGGCGCCTGCTGTGCGCGACGCACGTCCGGTTGTTTCCAGGAGTCGGCAGCGCTTTCTTCGATTGCCTGCTGAATCGCTCGCTTGCGCGCTTCTTCGGCACGACGGCTGAAGAACCAGACCAGGAAGGTCATCAGCGATACCGCCAGCAGAATCAGGCTGGCCACGGCGTTGATCTCGGGTTTCACACCCAGACGCACCGCCGAGAACACTTCCATCGGCAGGGTCGTGGAACCCGGACCCGACACGAAGCTGGCCAACACCAAGTCATCCAGCGACAGGGCAAAGGACATCATGCCGCCCGCCCCCAGCGATGGTGCGATCATCGGGATGGTGATCAGGAAGAACACCTTCCACGGCCGTGCACCGAGGTCCATGGCCGCCTCTTCGATGGACAGGTCCAGCTCACGCAAACGCGCCGACACCACCACAGCCACGTACGCCGCACAGAACGTGGTGTGGGCGATCCAGATGGTGATGATGCCGCGTTCCTGTGGCCAACCGATCATCTGCGCCATGGCCACGAACAGCAGCAACAGCGACAGACCGGTGATCACTTCGGGCATCACCAGCGGCGCGGTGACCAGGCCGCCGAACAGCGTGCGACCCTTGAAGTGGGTGATACGGGTCAGCACGAACGCCGCCAGCGTACCCAGCGCCACCGCTGCCACCGCCGTGTAGCAGGCGATTTCCAGCGAGCGCACCACCGAGCCCATCAGTTGGGTGTTGTCCAGCAATCCGACGTACCACTTGATCGACCAGCCGCCCCACACCGTCACCAGTTTCGAGGCGTTGAACGAGTAGATCACCAGGATCAGCATCGGCGCGTAGATGAACAGCAGACCCACTACCAGCATGAAGCTTGAGAAACGGAAGCGCTTCATTCCTTGCCCTCCATTTCTTTGGCCTGACTACGGTTGAACAGGATGATCGGCACAATCAGGATCGCCAGCATCACCACCGCCAGGGCAGACGCCACCGGCCAGTCACGGTTGTTGAAGAACTCTTGCCAGAGCACTTTACCGATCATCAGGGTTTCCGGACCGCCGAGCAGTTCCGGGATTACGAACTCGCCCACCACCGGGATGAACACCAGCATGCAGCCGGCGATGATGCCGTTCTTGGACAAAGGAATGGTGATCTTCCAGAAGCTGTTGAAGGTGCTCGAACCAAGATCCGATGCGGCTTCCAGCAGACTGTTGTCGTGCTTCACCAGGTTGGCGTAAAGCGGCAGGATCATGAACGGCAAGTAGGAATAAACCACGCCGATATAAACCGCCAGGTTGGTGTTGAGGATCTGCAGCGGTTCGTCGATCCAGCCCATGGTCATCAAGAAGCCGTTGAGCAGACCGTTGTTGCTGAGGATGCCCATCCACGCGTAGACGCGGATCAGGATCGCGGTCCAGGTCGGCATCATGATCAGCAGCACCAGCACCGTTTGCATCTCTTTGCGGGCACTGGCGATGGCGTAGGCCATCGGGTAGCCGATCAGCAAACAGAGGACGGTGCTGATCAGCGCCATCTTCAACGAGCCGAGGTAAGCGGCGATGTACAACTCGTCGCCGGCCAGCATGGCGTAGTTGCTCAGGTTAAGCAGCAACTGCACCTTTTGGTCGATGTAGCTGTAGATCTCGGTGTACGGCGGAATGGCCACGTCGGCTTCGGCGAAGCTGATCTTCAGGACAATGAAGAACGGCAACATGAAGAACAGGAACAGCCAGATGAAGGGAACCCCGATGACCAGCTGGCGGCCACCGGGAATTATTCGGTTGAGTCGGCGTTTGAATTTGCGCATGTTCATGAGCGCAGTACCACGCCGCTGTCATCTTCCCACCACACGTAAACCTGGTCGCCCCAGGTTGGGCGCTGACCGCGACGCTCGGCGTTGGCGACGAACGACTGGACGATCTTGCCGCTCGGCAGCTCGACGTAGAACACCGAATGACCACCGAGGTACGCAATGTCGTGCACCTTGCCGCTGGACCAGTTGTATTCGCAGGTCGGCATGTCAGCCGTCACCAGCAGTTTTTCCGGGCGGATCGCGTAGGTAACCGACTTGTCCTGTACCGAAGTGCTGATGCCGTGACCGACGTAGATGTTGCGGTCCAGATCCTTGCAGGTGATCAACGCATGGCCTTCGGCGTCGTCGATCACTTCACCGTCGAAGATGTTGACGTTGCCGATGAACTCGCAGACCAGACGGCTGGTCGGGGTTTCGTAGATGTCGATCGGGCTGCCGATCTGGGCGATCCAGCCCAGGTGCATGATCGCGATACGCTCGGCCATGGTCATGGCCTCTTCCTGATCGTGGGTCACCATGACGCAGGTTACACCGACCCGCTCGATGATCTCGACCAGCTCGAGCTGCATTTGCGAGCGCAGCTTCTTGTCCAGCGCCCCCATGGGTTCGTCGAGCAACAACAGCTTCGGCCGCTTGGCCAACGAACGCGCCAGCGCCACACGCTGACGCTGGCCACCGGACAACTGATGCGGCTTGCGCTTGGCGTACTGGCTCATCTGCACCAGCTTGAGCATATCGGCCACACGCGCATCGACTTCCGTCGCCGACAGTTTGTCCTGCTTGAGGCCGAAAGCGATGTTCTGCGCCACAGTCATGTGCGGGAACAAGGCGTAGGACTGGAACATCATGTTGATCGGCCGCTCGTACGGCGGCATGTCGGTGATGTCTACGCCATCAAGGAAAATGCGCCCCTCCGTGGGCCGTTCGAACCCTGCAAGCATGCGCAGCAAGGTGGATTTGCCCGATCCCGAACCGCCGAGCAGGGCGAAGATCTCGCCTTTCTTGATTTCCAGGGACACGTCGTCCACGGCAATCGTCTCGTCGAACTTCTTCGTGACCCGGTCGATTTTGACCAACACCTGTTTAGGTGATTGGTCGCCCTCGAGGGCTTTCTTATAGGCGCCGGAGGCAACTGCCATTTACGAAACTCCCAACAAAATTTGCAGTTCGCCCGAGGCGAGCGAACCTTGGATAGTTTGAGCCTTGTCGCTATTTACCCGACTTGACCTTGGTCCAGCTGCGGGTCATCAAACGTTGAATGTTCGGTGGTAACTCGATCGACACGTAAGTCTTGTCGAGGACTGCTTGCGGTGGATAAACCGACTCGTCGGTGCGTATGGACTGTTCCATCAGTTTGTCCGAGCCAGGGTTTGGATTGGCATAGCCAACAGAATCACTGACCTGTGCAATCACCTCGGGTCTCAACAAGTAGTTGATGAAGGCGTGGGCCTCTTTGACGTTGCTCGAGTCCTTCGGAATCGCCAGCATGTCGAACCACAGCGCACCGCCCTCTTTGGGAATCGAGTAGGCGATGTCCACGCCTTTCTTCGCTTCGGCCGCGCGGGCCTGGGCCTGGAACATGTCACCGGAGAAACCGATGGCCACGCAGATGTCGCCGTTGGCCAGGTCCGCGATGTATTTGGAAGAGTGGAAGTAGGTCACGTAAGGCCGCACCGCCAGCAACTTGGCTTCAGCCTTTTTGTAGTCTTCGGGGTTGGTGCTGTTGGCGTTGAGGCCCATGTAATTGAGGACGGTGGGCATCATTTCATCGGCGGAGTCGAGGAACGCTACGCCACAACTGTGCAGCTTCTTGATGTTTTCCGGCTCGAACACCACGTCCCAGGAGTCGATCTTGTCGAGGCCCAGCACAGCCTTGACCTTCTCGACGTTGTAACCGATGCCGTTGGTGCCCCACAGGTACGGCACGGCGTACTGGTTACCCGGATCATTCTGCTCAAGACGCTTGAGCAGTACCGGGTCGAGGTTGGAATAGTTGGTCAGCAGTTTCTTGTCGAGCTTCTGGAAAGCGCCCGCCTTGATCTGCTTGCCGAGGAAGTGGTTGGACGGCACGACCACGTCATAACCGGTACGCCCGGCCAGCAACTTGCCTTCCAGGGTTTCGTTGGAATCGAATACGTCATACACCGGCTTGATGCCGGTCTCTTTCTGGAAGTCGGCCAGGGTGGTTTCACCGATGTAGTCCGACCAGTTATAAATATGCACAGTGCCGGCGGCCTGGACACTGACGGCAAGCGTCAGTCCGGCGCCGACCAGCAGGGCATTGCGCAACAAAGAAAAAATAGGCAAGTGGAGGTCCTCTAAAATTAGTTGGGCCCAAGTTGCCCCGCGTTACATGACAGCCATGGCTGCCCGGCAACTAAACCGGCGCGCAACTTACCCTCGAAAAACCGTTCCAGCAAAACTTTCTGCATTTAATTACACCTGTTGCCGCCACCGCGCAGGCGACGACAACAGGTTGTTGCCTCAAACCGGCTTATTTACCCGATTTGATCTTGGTCCAGCTACGAGTCAGGATTCGCTGGGTCGCGGCCGGCAAATCGGCAATCGCGTACAACTTGGCCAACACGTCCGCTGGCGGGTAGATGCCTGGATCGTCGGTGATTTCTTTTTCCACCAATGCGGTGGCAGCGGCGTTACCGTTCGGGAAACGCACGGCGTTGGTGATTTCAGCCATGATTTCCGGCTTCATCAGGAAGGTCATGAACTTGTAGGCGCCTTCGACGTTTTCGGCATCTTTAGGGATGGCGACCATGTCGTAGAAGCTGCCGGCACCTTCTTTGGGAATGTTGTAGCTGACTTTCACCTTGTCACCGGCTTCAGCTGCGCGGGACTTGGCCTGGTAGATGTCACCCGAGTAACCGACGGCGACGCAGATGTTGCCGTTAGCCAGGTCGGAGATGTACTTGGACGAGTGGAAGTAGCCCACCGAAGGACGAATCTTCAGGAACAGTGCTTCGGCTTCGGCCAGTTGTTTTTTGTCCTGGCTGTCGGTTGGATAGCCCAGGTAGTGCAACGCCACCGGAATCATCTCGGTTGGCGAATCGAGGAAACTGATACCGCACGACTTCAACTTCGCGGCGTTTTCAGGTTTGAAGAGCAGGTCCCAGGAATTGGTTGGCGCATCGGCACCCAGTGCAGCCTTGACCTTGTCGGCATTGAAGCCGATACCGATCGAGCCCCACATGTAAGGAAACGCATGCTCGTTGCCCGGGTCGCTCACCGATACCGCTTTGAGCAGGTCAGTGTTCAGGTTTTTCCAGTTAGGCAGCTTGGACTTGTCCAGCTTCTGGTAAACACCGGCCTTGATCTGCTTGGCCAGGAAGTTGTTCGACGGGACGACGATGTCGTAACCGGACTTGCCTGCCAGCAACTTGGCTTCAAGGGTTTCGTTACTGTCGAACACATCGTAAACAACCTTGATCCCCGACTCGGCTTCGAACTTCTTGACGGTGTCCGGTGCGATGTAATCGGACCAGTTGTACACGTGAAGAACCTTGTCATCTGCCTGAACTGCGCCCGCCATCACGCCCATCAGGGACATGGCGAGGAGGGTCTTGCCAGCTATCTTCATACCTAATGCCTTCATGGGTAATGCTCCAATTTTTCTTTTTAACCACGTGCTCAGCGGCCTTTCCTGGGCATCCGAACAACCGGTAGTCTGGCAAGATCCAAGGCAGGCTTTCAAGGAAAGACCCATCCTTTGTCTGCTCTGAGCGAAATGCGAACTTCACACCCCGCTCAGAGCCTAGCACTTAGCCCTGCAACGCACTCAGGGTCAGGTCCAGACACTTGCGCGCCTTGGTTACCAACTCATCGATTTCAGCCGGTGTAATCACCAGTGGCGGAGCAATGATCATGGTGTCGCCCACGGCGCGCATGATCAGGCCGTTTTCGAAGCAGAACGTGCGGCAGATCATGCCGACGCCCTTGCCTTCGTAACGCTTGCGAGTGGTCTTGTCCTGAACCAGTTCGATGGCACCCAACAGACCAACCCCACGCACTTCCCCCACCAACGGGTGATCGTTCAGTTCCCGCAGACGCTTTTGCAAATAAGGTGCCGTTTCTGCATGGACGCGCTCGATAATTTTTTCTTCGCGCAGGATGCGGATGTTTTCCAGCGCCACCGCGGCGGCCACCGGGTGCCCGGAGTAGGTGAAACCGTGGTTGAAATCGCCACCTTCGTTGAGCACCTCGACCACTTCGTCACGCACGATCAGGCCACCCATGGGGATGTAGCCGGACGTCAGGCCTTTGGCGATGGTCATCATGTCGGGCTTGAGGCCGTAGAAATCGGAACCAAACCACTCACCGGTGCGGCCGAAACCACAGATCACTTCGTCGGCCACGAACAGGATGTCGTACTTGGCGAGGATTTCCTTGATGCGCGGCCAGTAGCTGTCTGGCGGAATGATCACGCCACCGGCGCCCTGGATCGGCTCGGCAATAAAGGCACCGACGTTGTCCACGCCGACTTCCAGAATCTTCTCTTCCAACTGATTGGCCGCCCAGATACCGAACTCTTCCGGGGTCATGTCGCCGCCTTCAGCGAACCAGTACGGCTGAGCGATGTGGACGATGCCCGGGATCGGCAAATCGCCTTGTTCGTGCATGTAGGTCATGCCACCCAGGCTCGCGCCGGCCACGGTGGAACCGTGATAACCGTTCTTGCGGCTGATGATGACTTTCTTTTTCGGCTGACCCTTGATCGCCCAGTAGTGACGAACCATACGCAGCATGGTGTCGTTGCCTTCAGAACCGGAACCGGTGAAGAACACGTGGTTCATGCCTTCAGGCGCGATGTCGGCGATGGCCTTGGCCAGCTCCAGCACCGGCGGGTGAGCGGTCTGGAAGAACAGGTTGTAGTAAGGCAGTTCGCGCATCTGTTTGCTGGCGGCATCGGCCAGTTCATCGCGACCGTAGCCGATTGCTACGCACCACAGGCCGGCCATGCCGTCGAGGATCTTGTTGCCTTCGCTATCCCAGAGGTAAACGCCTTTGGCGGTGGTGATGATCCGCGGGCCTTTCTCTTTCAGCTGCTTGAAGTCGCTGAACGGGGCCAGGTGGTGATCGTTGCTCAGGGTTTGCCATTCACGGGTTTGCGGGTTGTTACTGGTCATGCGAATTCTCCTTGGAAGGTTAAAGGCGCGGCAAAGAGGGCGTGATTACCGTAAATGACGGCCTCTCAGCCGCGCCCGGCGCATCAGACGGCGAAGAGCAGGAATTCCCGCTCCCACGAACTGATCACGCGCTTGAAGTTTTCATGCTCGGCCCGCTTGACCGCGACGTAGCCAGTGATGAATTTTTTGCCCAGGTATTTCTCGATGGTCGCGCTGTTTTCCATACGTTCCAGCGCGTCTTCGATGGTCAGTGGCAGGCGCAGGTTGCGGCGCTCATAGCCACGCCCCACCACTGGTGCACTCGGGTTCAGGCCTTCGACCATGCCGATGTAACCGCAGAGCAGGCTCGCGGCAATCGCCAGGTACGGGTTGGCGTCGGCGCCCGGCAGGCGGTTTTCCACCCGACGGTTTTGCGGCCCCGCATCCGGAACGCGCAGGCCCACGGTACGGTTCTCTTCGCCCCACTCCACGTTCACCGGTGCCGAAGTGTCCGGCAGGAAGCGGCGGAACGAGTTGACGTTCGGTGCGAACAACGGCAACAGCTCGGGGATCAGTTTCTGCAAGCCACCGATGTGGTGCAGGAACAACTGGCTCATGGTCCCGTCTTCGTTGGAGAAGACGTTCTTGCCGGTCTCGATGTCGATGATGCTCTGGTGCAAGTGCATCGCACTGCCCGGTTCGCCGGTCATGGGCTTGGCCATGAACGTCGCCGCAACATCGTGCTTGAGCGCGGCTTCGCGCATGGTGCGTTTGAACACCAGGATCTGGTCGGCCAGGGACAGGGCATCGCCGTGACGGAAGTTGATTTCCATCTGCGCCGTGCCGTCCTCGTGGATCAGCGTGTCGAGGTCCAGCTCCTGCAATTCGCACCAGTCGTAGACGTCTTCGAACAGCGGGTCGAATTCGTTCGCCGCTTCAATCGAGAAGGACTGGCGACCGATTTCCGGACGACCGGATCGGCCGATTGGCGGTTGCAGCGGATAGTCAGGGTCGTCGCTGCGCTTGGTCAGGTAAAACTCCATCTCCGGCGCCACGATCGGCTGCCAGCCCTTGTCGGCATAGAGTTTGAGCACCTTCTTGAGCACGTTGCGCGGTGACAGCTCGATCGGGTTGCCCTGCTTGTCGTAGGTGTCGTGAATCACCTGGGCAGTGGGTTCGATGGCCCAGGGCACCAGGAACACCGCCTTCGAGTCAGGGCGGCAGATCATGTCGATGTCGGCCGGGTCGAGCAGTTCGTAATAGATGTCGTCTTCGACATAGTCGCCGGTCACGGTCTGCAACAGCACGCTCTCGGGCAGCCGCATGCCTTTTTCGGCAATGAACTTGTTGGTCGGCGAAATCTTGCCCCGGGTGATCCCGGTCAAGTCGGCGATCATGCATTCGACTTCTGTGATCTTGTGGTCTTTCAACCAATCGGTGAGCTGGTCGAGGTTGTTACTCATAAATGCCTCTTAGGCTGAGTTTCCTGACTCTTATAAGTCAGGCGTTGTTTGACGCATCGGCGTCGCTTGGTACAGATTGCCACTGCAATTGCCGCGCACAAAGGCCCGTCCGGGCAATGGCGTGGGTCAACATTAGAGTAGTTGTGCGTGCAGAATCATGAGCAGCGCCCGACGCATTGGCCGGGCCACTGGCGTGAAACGGTTCTATATTGGAAAGTGAGCCGGTAAAGAGAATGTCGTCCAGACCGTCCAGAATATCGGACGGCGCCAGCAGGTTCGCCGGGGGAAGGTGTGTCGACGGCACGCCGCTGGCAACGCAGGCCTCGGCGTTAACGTAACGATCGCCACTGATGTGATAAGCATGCTGACCGATCTGCCCGGGGCAGAGGGTGACGCCGATTAACGGCAGGCGAGACATGAAGCACCCCGGTATTATTGCTGTTATGGGTTTGAATCGAGCTTAGCCTTGTTCATTTTTTTACACAACACCCCCGTAAAAAATACAACACGGCCCGCTCAAGCCTGCGGGCGCCAAAGCGTTCAAAGGCATAAAAACGCCCCAAACCGCCTCAAAAAAGCCCTACGAGCGCTTTTTTAGGGCAAAAAAGGCCTTACTTGACTTCGGCATGCCATTGGGGTTGACTGGAATCCGAAGAGATCAATGATTGATATTTTTAACAACAAAGGTGTTGCATCATGTCGGTACCCCCGCGTGCCGTTCAGCTTAACGAAGCGAACGCGTTCCTTAAGGAACATCCTGAGGTTCTGTACGTTGACCTTCTGATTGCGGATATGAATGGTGTGGTGCGCGGCAAGCGCATTGAACGCACCAGTCTCCACAAGGTTTACGAGAAAGGCATCAACCTGCCGGCCTCTCTATTTGCTCTGGATATCAATGGCTCGACGGTCGAAAGCACCGGTCTGGGCCTGGACATCGGCGATGCTGACCGAATCTGCTATCCAATCCCTGACACCCTGTGCAACGAGCCTTGGCAGAAGCGCCCTACCGCGCAACTGTTAATGACCATGCACGAACTCGAAGGTGACCCTTTCTTCGCCGATCCGCGCGAAGTCCTGCGTCAGGTTGTTGCCAAGTTTGACGAGATGGGCCTGACCATCTGCGCCGCGTTCGAACTGGAGTTCTACCTGATCGACCAGGAGAACGTGAACGGTCGCCCACAACCTCCGCGCTCGCCGATCTCCGGCAAACGCCCGCACTCGACACAGGTCTACCTGATCGACGACCTCGACGAATACGTCGACTGCCTCCAGGACATTCTGGAAGGTGCGAAGGAGCAAGGCATCCCTGCCGACGCGATCGTCAAGGAAAGTGCCCCGGCGCAGTTCGAAGTGAACCTGCACCACGTGGCCGACCCGATCAAGGCCTGCGACTACGCGGTCCTGCTCAAGCGCCTGATCAAGAACATCGCCTACGACCATGAGATGGACACCACCTTCATGGCCAAGCCGTATCCGGGCCAGGCGGGCAATGGTCTGCACGTCCACATCTCGATCCTTGATAAAGACGGCAAGAATATTTTTGCCAGTGAGGATCCCGAGCAGAACGCCGCACTGCGTCACGCGATCGGCGGTGTGCTCGAGACCCTACCGGCGCAGATGGCTTTCCTCTGCCCGAACGTCAACTCCTACCGTCGTTTCGGCGCACAGTTCTACGTGCCGAACTCGCCGTGCTGGGGCCTGGACAACCGCACCGTGGCGATCCGCGTACCGACCGGCTCGTCCGATGCCGTGCGCATCGAACACCGTGTGGCCGGCGCCGACGCCAACCCGTACCTGCTGATGGCTTCGGTGCTGGCAGGCGTGCATCACGGCCTGACCAACAAGATCGAGCCTGGCGCACCCGTGGAAGGCAACTCCTACGAGCAGAACGAGCAAAGCCTGCCGAACAACCTGCGCGATGCACTGCGCGAGTTGGACGACAGCGAAGTCATGGCCAAGTACATCGATCCGAAATACATCGATATCTTCGTGGCCTGTAAAGAGAGCGAGCTGGAGGAGTTCGAACACTCCATCTCCGACCTCGAGTACAACTGGTACCTGCATACCGTGTAAGCGGTTTGCAGTAAAAAAGAACGCCGCCGGCTGATAAAGCCTGCGGCGTTTTTTTGTGTGTTCATTCAGTTGGATCGAGGCGCCTGCTTCGCGAGCAAGCTCGCTCCCACAGTGTCCGCGTGAACAGTGGAGATCAAATGTGGGAGCGGGCTTGCTCGCGAAGGCGGTCGACAAGACAACATAGATGCCTGCTCGTACAATGCCCGCTGCCCCGCAGGAGACTTCAATGACCCGACTCGCCACTCCACGCAAACCCCGCGCACGCAGCCAGGCCCGGATCGATTCGATACTCGATGCCGCACGCACGCTGCTGGCTGCCGAAGGTGTGGCCAGCCTGTCGATCTACAGCGTCGCCGAACGCGCGGAGATTCCGCCCTCCTCCGTCTACCACTTCTTCGCCAGCGTCCCGGCCCTGCTCGAAGCCCTGACGGCCGACGTCCATGCGGCGTTCCGCGCCTGCCTGCAAGCCCCCATCGACCACCACGGCCTCAACGGCTGGCGCGACCTGTCGCGACTGGTGGAACAACGCATGCTCGATATCTACGGCGAAGACGCCGCCGCCCGCCAACTGATCCTCGCCCAACACGGCCTGACCGAAGTCACCCAGGCCGACCGCCAGCACGACATCGAACTGGGCGACCTGATGCACAAGCTCTTCGACCACCACTTCGAACTGCCGAAGCTGCCGACCGACGTTGATGTGTTTGCACTGGCCATGGAGTTGGGCGACCGGGTCTATGCGCGTTCGGTGCAGCAGCATGGGCAGATCACCCCGCGCATGGCTGAAGAAGGGATGCGGGTGTTTGATGCGTATCTGGGGTTGTATTTGCCGCCGTATTTGCCCAAGCGGAATCTCTAGCGCGCTCACCGGCCTCATCGCGGGCAAGCCCGCTCCCACAAAGATCTCCAGCGAACACAGATTGTGTGAGTAACAAATAAACCTGTGGGAGCGGGCTTGCCCGCGATGGCTACACCGCTGAGCTCAAGCCATACAAAAAACCCCTAAGGGCTAAAACCCTCCGGGGTTATGGGCAATGCACGCGCTTACAACTTGGCGATCGACACCTCGGTGGACTTCACGAAGGCGATCACTTCGCTGCCGACCACCAGTTCCAGCTCTTTCACCGAGCGCGTGGTGATCACTGAAGTCACGATGCCGGACGCGGTTTGCACGTCGATTTCCGACAGCACGTCGCCGAGTACGATTTCCTTGATCGAGCCCTTGAACTGGTTACGAACGTTGATGGCTTTGATAGTCATGATGTTGATTCCTGTCGTTGAGATAAGAGACTTGAGTTATTGAGCCCAGCGTAATTGCGTGGGCAATGGTGAAACAGGTTCCGGTTCCGGCGGTTGACCGGGCAACGCGAGCACGCGATTGAGGACTTCGGCTTCCAGCGCCGCCAGCCGATGGGAGCCGCGAACCCGAGGCCGCGGGAGTTCCACGTGCAGGTCGAGGCCGACTTCGCCTTCTTCGATCAGGATCACCCGATCGGCAATCGCCACCGCTTCACTGACGTCATGGGTCACCAGCAACACGGTGAAGCCGTGCTTTTGCCAGAGCCGTTCGATCAGCTGCTGCATTTCAATACGGGTCAGGGCATCCAGGGCACCCAGAGGCTCGTCGAGCAACAGCAAGCGCGGTTGATGGATCAGCGCGCGGGCCAGGGCCACACGCTGCTTCTGCCCACCGGACAAAGCCGCTGGCCACTCGTTGGCGCGATCCGCCAAGCCCACCGCTTCCAAGGCTTCCAGCGCTTGCGCACGCCAGTTGCCCTTGAGCCCGAGGCCGACGTTGTCGATGACCTTTTTCCACGGCAGCAGACGCGCTTCCTGGAACATCAACCGAGTGTCTTCCCGCGCCTCACTCAACGGCGCAGAACCGGCCCGCAATTCACCGCCCGTGGGCTTGTCGAGACCGGCGAGCAAACGCAGCAAGGTGCTTTTGCCGCAGCCGCTACGACCGACCACCGCGACGAACTGGCCCGCCGGAATGTGCAGATCGATCTCCCGCAGCACTTGCCGCGTGCCAAAGGTTTTTTGCAGTTTTCGCACGGCCAGCGGAATTCCGCGCAGCAAGCGTGGAGGTTGTTGAGCGGTCATGCGGCACCTCCTTTGACGACCTGATAGGCCGGATGCCAGCGCAGCCACACGCGTTCAAGCCCACGGGCCGCGAGGTCGGCCAATTTGCCGAGCACCGCGTACAACAGAATCGCCAGTACCACCACGTCGGTCTGCAAGAACTCCCGGGCATTCATCGCCAGGTAGCCGATGCCGGAGCTCGCGGAAATGGTTTCCGCCACGATCAGCGTCAGCCACATGAAGCCCAACGCGAAGCGCACACCCACCAGAATCGAAGGCAATGCACCGGGCAGAATCACCTGGTGGAACAGGCTGAAACCGGACAAGCCATAACTGCGGGACATTTCCACCAGCGCCGGATCGACGTTGCGGATGCCGTGATAGGTGTTGAGGTAAATCGGGAACAACGTGCCCAGCGCCACCAGGAAAATCTTCGCCGACTCGTCGATGCCGAACCACAGGATCACCAGCGGAATCAGCGCAAGGTGCGGCACGTTGCGGATCATCTGCACTGAACTGTCGAGCAGGCGTTCGCCCCATTTCGACAAGCCGGTGATGAAGCCCAACGTCAGACCGATGCCGCCGCCGATGGCAAAACCCAGCGCCGCACGCCAGCCACTGATCGCCAGGTGAGTCCAGATTTCGCCACTGCTGACCAGGCTCACACCGGCTTCAATGACGGCGATTGGCGCCGGCAGAATCCGCGTCGACAACCAGCCCGCGGACACCGACAACTGCCACACCGCCAGCAACAGCACCGGCAACGCCCAGGGCGCCAGGCTATGGATAAGTTTCTTCATGGCTCGCCTCAGCTCTGGGACGCGGCTTTGGGGAGAATGTCGTTGGCGACCATCTCACCAAACGGGCTGACGTAACCGGCGCTTTTCGGCAACTCCGGACGCTCGATGTCCAGGTGCGGGAACAGCAGTTCGGCAACGCGATAAGACTCTTCCAGGTGTGGATAACCGGAGAAGATGAACGTATCGATGCCCAGATCCGCGTACTCCTTCACGCGCGCGGCCACGGTCGGACCATCACCCACCAGCGCCGTCCCGGCACCGCCGCGCACCAGGCCGACACCGGCCCACAGGTTGGGGCTGACTTCCAGGTTGTCGCGACTGCCGCCATGCAACGCGGCCATGCGTTGCTGGCCCACCGAATCGAAGCGCGCCAGGGAAGCCTGGGCACGCGCGATGGTGTCGTCGTCCAGATGGGAGATCAGTCGATCCGCCGCTTGCCAGGCTTCCGCATTGGTTTCGCGAACGATCACATGCAGACGAATGCCGAAGCGCACGGTGCGTCCGAGCTTCGCGGCTTTGGCGCGCACCTGTTCGATTTTCTCGGCAACGGCGGCCGGAGGTTCGCCCCAGGTCAGGACCATTTCGACCTGCTCTGCCGCGAGGTCTTGCGCCGCTTCCGACGAACCGCCGAAGTACAGCGGCGGGCGCGGTTGCTGGATCGGTGGATAGAGCAACTTGGCGCCCTTCACGCTGATGTGCTGACCGTCGTAATCCACGGTTTCGCCTTCCAGCACGCGGCGCCAGATGCGGGTGAATTCCACGGAGGCTTGATAGCGCTCTTCGTGGCTGAGAAACAAACCGTCGCCGGCCAATTCTTCCGGATCACCGCCGGTTACCAGGTTGAACAACGCACGACCGCCAGACAAACGATCCAGCGTCGCGGCCTGCCGCGCTGCCACCGTCGGGGAAATGATCCCGGGGCGCAGGGCGACGAGGAATTTCAGACGCTGGGTCACCGGGATCAGCGACGCCGCCACCAGCCACGAGTCTTCGCAGGAGCGACCGGTGGGAATCAGCACCCCGCCGAAGCCCAGGCGATCCGCCGCTTGCGCGACTTGTTGCAGATAACCGTGGTCGACGGCGCGAGCGCCTTCGGCGGTGCCAAGGTAATGGCCGTCGCCGTGGGTAGGCAGGAACCAGAAAATATTGAGGCTCATGGAGTGGTCTCCTTGGGGAATCGGATTACTGCGCTTTGGCAACGGCTGCCGGTGGCGTCCAGATCACGTCTTTGATGCTGAGCGGCTTCGGAATCAGCTTGAGCTGGTAGAAGCTGTCGGCGATTTTCTGTTGGGCGGCGACCACTTCCGGCGTGAGGAACAACGCGCCGTAGCCTTGGCGTTTCACCGACGTCAGGGTGATATCCGCCGGCAGGCCGAGCAGTGGCGAGACTTGTTTGGTCACGTCCTCGGGATTGGCCTTGGACCATTCACCGACCGCACGCACTTCTTCCACCAGGGTTTTGATCACCTCGGGATTTTTCTGCGCGTAGGGTTTGGTCGCGAGATAGAACTGATGGTTGTCGACGATGCCCTGGCCATCGCGCAGGGTGCGTGCTTGCAGCTGTTGTTCGGCGGCGGCCTGGTACGGGTCCCAGATGACCCAGGCATCGACACTGCCACGCTCGAACGCAGCGCGGGCATCGGCCGGCGGCAGGAACACGGTCTGGATGTCGGTGTATTTGAGGCCGGCGTCTTCCAGCGCACGCACCAGCAGGTAGTGCACGTTGGAGCCCTTGTTGAGCACGATTTTCTTGCCCTTGAGTTCCTGCACCGATTTGATCGGCGAGTCCTTCGGCACCAGGATCGCTTCGCTGTGAGGCGCAGGCGGTTCGTAAGCAACGTAGAGCAGATCGGCGCCCGCCGCTTGAGCGAACACCGGTGGCGTTTCGCCGGTGACGCCGAAGTCGATTGAACCGACGTTCAAGCCTTCGAGCAGTTGCGGGCCACCGGGGAATTCAGTCCATTGCACGTCAACGCCTTGGGCGGCGAGGCGCTTTTCCAGCGTGCCCTTGGCTTTGAGCAGCACCAGGGTGCCGTACTTCTGATAGCCGATTCGTAAAGTTTCAGCTTGAGCTTGAGTAATGGCGCCGAAGGACACAGCCGCAGCAAACAGAGCGACCAGACCACGACGCAAAATGACAGTGCGCATAGCGCTCTCCTTTTTGCAGTTGGGTTTTGGCTGCACCTGCTTGCCCGTTAGCGGGCGAGTAAGGTGAGTACTTCAAATTCAGATGTGGCTTAAGTGCTGGCTTAAATGCTCCAGCGAGCACTCAACAAACGTTCGTTCAACAGGTTCGGATCGATCGGTTTCGGCCGTCGAGCCATGGCGCTGAAAAACAGCTCCAGCGATTCGCTCAGTCTTTGTTCCAGCTCGGGTGCCAATTGCGCCTGGGCGCTGCCTTCGCCGTAAGCGATCTGGCTGTCGACGGCGAAAATCCCGTGGAGCATTTCCTGGGCTTTCAGCGCCGACAGCACTGGCTTGAGGGCGTAATCCACCGCCAGCATGTGGGCGATACTTCCGCCGGTGGCCATCGGCAAAACCACTTTGTGGCTCAAGGCGCGTTCGGGCAGCAGGTCCAGCACGGTCTTCAGTGCACCGGAGAACGACGCCTTGTAAACCGGAGTAGCGATCAACAAGCCATCGGCGTTTTCAATCTGTTGCAGCAGGTCGATCACCTTGGGACTGTCGAAGCGAGCGTGCAGCAAGTCTTCGGCCGGGAAGTCCCGTACCTGGTAACTCACCACTTCCACACCTTGCTCCTGCAACCAGCGTTGAGAGCGTTCCAGCAGCACTCCGGAACGGGAGCGTTGGCTCGGACTGCCACCGAGTGAGACGACCAGCATTCAGACAATTCCTTGAGCGGTGTTGGCGATTCGCGGCTTGCGGTCTCGCTTGAGTGGAGTGACCTTAACAGGCGATTCATATATCCATAAATCATATTTATTCATTTGCTTATGCATTATGGAGATATAAAAAACAGATGTTCCGGACAAAAAAACAGGCCGTCGAAACGGCCTGAAAATCCCCTGCTTTGTGGATGCTGTTTAACTCTTAATCCTGTGGTGGCTGACCCGACGTCTTCGCGAGCAAGCCCGCTCCCATAGTTAACCGCGTACTCCTGTGGGAGCGGCTTGCTCGCGAAAGCGGCATCAGCCACACCACACGTCTCAATGATTCACTTGTTAGGCTGTGGCGTCAGGCGCAGGTACGGCTTCACCGCGCGGTAGCCCTTGGGAAAGCGTTGCTTGATTTCGTCTTCATCCTTGAGCGACGGCACGATCACCACCTCCTCACCGTCTTGCCAGTTGGCCGGGGTGGCCACTTTGTAGTTATCGGTGAGTTGCAGCGAGTCGATCACCCGCAGGATTTCGTTGAAATTACGGCCAGTGCTCGCCGGGTAGGTAATGGTCAGCCGAACCTTTTTGTTCGGGTCGATCACGAACAGCGAGCGCACGGTCAATGTGTCGTTGGCATTCGGGTGGATCAGGTCGTAGAGGTCAGAGACTTTGCGATCAGCGTCGGCCAGGATCGGGAAATTGACGATCGTGTTCTGGGTTTCGTTGATGTCTTCGATCCACTTGTGGTGTGAATCCACCAGGTCTACGGACAGCGCGATGGCCTTGACCCCGCGCTGGGAGAATTCATCTTTCAGCTTGGCGGTGAAGCCCAGCTCGGTGGTGCATACCGGGGTAAAGTCCGCCGGGTGGGAAAACAGCACGCCCCAGCTATCGCCCAGCCAATCGTGGAAACGGAGGGTGCCGACGCTGGAATCCTGTTCAAAATCGGGGGCGATATCGCCCAGTCTGAGGCTCATGGTGCTGCTCCTGGTGAGTGCTTGTTGAGCTCAACTGTGCCTGTCTTTTTTATCTATTAAAAAGAATAAATATCGATTTGTTTAGATCGTAAGCGAATATTAAAAATCTGTTCACTGGACTTGATACAGCATCGAAACGAACATCAGCCCCAAGGTTCGAGAAGGCCTTGAGTTGCTGCAAAAAAGAGGAGATTTCAAGCCAGGTTTACGGGGGTGAGCCTGACTTGAAAACGCAAAAGCCCCGCCCGGCGTAATGCCGGGCGGGGCTTTTTTACATCGGTTACGCGAGCGCTGTTACAACAGCGGGATCGAGTAGCTGACGATCAGGCGGTTTTCATCCTGGTCGCGTTGACCTGGGATGTTGTTACGCCATGTAGCGTTTTTCCACATCAGGCCAACGTTTTTCAACGGGCCTTCCGGTACGACGTAACCAACGGTCAGATCGCGTTCCCATTCGGAGCTATTGGTGCTCGCTGGGGACCGGGTATCGATGTTGTCGCCACGCAGGTAAACCACACCGGCGGTCAAGCCAGGTACGCCAACCTTGGCGAAGTCATACGAGTAGCGTGCTTGCCAGGTACGTTCGCCGGCACGGGCGAATTTGGCAATCTGCATGTCGGTAGTCAGGTAAGCCGACGAGCCGTCGCCCTGGTTCAGCCAAGGGAAGTCGCTGCTGCCATTGCTGACCTGGTAACCACCACCAAAGGTGTGACCGGCAACGGTGTACAGGAACAGGCCGCTGTACAGATTGTTATCGACCTTGCCTTTACCGTTCGCGGTGCTGTTGTAGTTACCGTTGCTGTAGTAAGCCGGGGTGTTACCGTTCAGACCGTCGTCGGAGCTGTTGAAGTAACGCAAGTCCGACTTCAATACGCCAGGGCCAATAGCCCAGTTATGAACCAGACCCAGGAAGTGCTGCTTATAAAAGTCTTCCAGGTTGCCGTAGTAGTACTGGGCAGTCAGGTCTTTGGTGATTTTGTAGTCACCGCCGGCGTAGATGAACTTGTTGCTGTTAGCAGTACGCGCAGCTGCACCACCGATGGACATTTGTTCATTGCTGCTGGAGTTACGGCCCTTGACGTGCTCGATCTGACCGCCGACCAGCGTCAGGTCCTTGATCTCGCCAGAGGTGATCTGGCCACCCTGCCAGGTTTGTGGCAACAGACGACCGTCGTTGGTCACGATCACCGGCAGTTTTGGCTGCAGAGTACCCAGCTTCAGCTCGGTCTGGGAGATCTTGGCTTTTGCCGTCAGACCCAGACTGGAGAAGTTATCCACCGCTTCGCCGTTGGATTCGCTTGGGAAAACAGTACCGCCGTAGGAGTTGTTGGCAGCACCGTTAGTACCGCCACCCGAATCCAGACGCACGCCCAACAGGCCGATAGCATCAATACCGAAGCCAACGGTACCTTGGGTGTAGCCAGAGGTGAAACGCAGATCGAAGCCTTGGCCCCATTCTTCGTTTTTGCTCTGAACACCAGCAGCAGTGCCAGCAGCACTGTCACGGTTATCGTTGTTGATGTAGAAGTTGCGCAGCCCCAAGGTAGCCTTGCTGTCTTCGATAAAACCGGCGGCGCCTGCCTGCTGCGCCAAAACCCCTACGGCCACAGCCAGGGCCAAGGTGGACTTGTTCATGCTTCGCTCCTCTCGTTTCTAATTTTTAGTGTTGCTGGTCCTGGGTCGAGTGCCCCGGATCCTGAAATGCGCGATCAGCGCCAGACCGCAGCTCTACGGTCATGGTCTGACCACCGTAATTTGGCCGCGCATGGTAAACCCAAAAAGATTTATTTCACTCTTTTTAATGCCATTTAGAAATATACATTCGTATGGCTTTCCCCAGCCGGACACAGGGTATCGGCGCCTAAACCGATTTCTGAACATTCAAATTCGGAAGGGAAATCTGAGGTCCGCGAGGTTGAGCCTGTGAGTGTCTGGCTGGCCTACTTTAGGCCCAAGGGATAAAAGCTAAAAAGAATAAAAAATTAGCATCTGTGCTTATTTTGGAATATGAACAAACACAAAAAAAGCCTCACCCGCAGGCGAGGCTTTTCCTGATGACTACTACATGAAGCTGTAGGTGTAGTTGAAGATCAGACGGGTCTGGTCCTTGTCAGGAATGCCGGCTGCGTCGCCACGGTAGACGCCATGACGCACCGTTGCGCCCAAGCCTTTGAGCGCGCCCTGCTGAATGGTGTAGTCCACCCGCATGTCGCGTTCCCACTCGGAAGCATCGCTGCCGCCGGTCGCGGATTTGATGTTTTCGCCATGCAGATAGGCAATAGAGGTTTTCAGGCCTGGAACACCCAAAGAGGCGAAGTCGAGAGTGTACTGACCGAACGTGGTGTTCTCACCGGCACGGACGAACCCGTTGATCATGGCGTCAGTGAACAGGTAGAAGCTTGTGCCCCCAGCCCCTTCGTTGCGGCCGTTACCATCGACAACGCTGCCCTGGTTCAGATAAACGAAGCCGCCGTCGTCATTGACACGCTGATGACCCACCAGGAAGGCATGGGCACCCAACGTGTAGGTGAACATGGCGCTCCAGGTCTTGTTATCGACCTCGTTCGGAGTTTCGGCGAAACCACCGTTGTTATTGAAGATATAGCCCGGGTCGCCGTTCTTCCCGTCAGAACTGCTGTCGAAATAGCGAATATCGGTCTTGAACGACTGGTTGGCGCTGATCGGCAAGACGTGCACCAGGCCGAGGAAGTTCTGCTTGTAGTAGTCTTCCAGGTTCGCGTAGTAGTACTGCAGGGTGAGTTCTTTGGTGACCTTCCAGTCAGCCCCGGCGTAACGGAACTTGCTTTCCTGCGTACCGCCAGCCACTGCCAGACCGGTAGTGTTTGACGAGGCGCGACCCGCCGCGTGCTCAAGCTGACCCAGGTTAAAGGTCCAGTTGTCGATTTCCTTCGAGGTGATCGTGGCCCCCTCAAAGGTCTGAGGCAGCAGACGGCTGTCGTTCGCTACCAGAATCGGCATGTTTGGCTGCAGAGCGCCACCGTAGTGGGCCTCGGTTTTCGAGAAGCGTGCCTTGACGTTACCCGCCACACGACTCCACGGGTCCGATGCCGAACCATCGGTGTCGCTTGGGAAGAATGTGTTGCTATCCGGGTGATGACCCCGGCCACCATCCAGATGGATGCCGACGAGCGCCTGGGCGTCGAAACCAAATCCGACAGTCCCTTGTGTGAAGCCGGACAGGTAATCGAACTTGAGGCCTTCAGCGGTCTCGCGCTGATCCGCGCCGCCGTCACGGTTATCGTCGTTGTAATACATGGTGCGGGAACTAACGGAAGCTTTGCTGTCTTCGATGAAACCTGCGGCGCCTGCCTGCTGCGCCAAAACCCCTACGGCCACGGCCAGTGCCAAGGTGGACTTGTTCATTGTTTCGCTCCTCTCGTTTCTAATTCTTGTATTCCTGGTCCGGGGTCAATCGCCCAAGATCCTAAGATGCGCGATTAGCGCCAGACCGTGACCCACAAGTCAATCGTAACTACGTGTGTCTACGACCATAGTCTAATCCCCGGCAATTGGTGCTTTGATGGTCATGAATTCGTCATAAATCCGAAAAGAATTACTCAATTATTTTTTTCATACCTTTTAGGAATAGGGCTCACTTTTTTTGCTCGACCGGAATAGAGCGGCCGACTCATAAGCTAATTCCTAAAGGGTATTTATTAGCCTTTTTTTAGATCGATTAGCTTTGACGCAAATCGTAAACAAACCCTACTTAAAGGCGACGTCATGACGACTAAACGCGCACTATCCAGTCCATTTGTTACAGTTTGTGTATCGCTCGCGTTATCTTTTTCTGCGCATGCAGCGAACCTGACGGTGGGTTATCAAACGGGCATCGACCCCAGCAAAGTCCCTCAGGCGGATGGACTTTACGAAAAAACCATTGGGCAAAAAATTGACTGGCGTCGTTTCAATAGCGGGCCAGAAGTGGTTACTGCGATAGCGTCCGGCGACGTGCAGATCGGCAACCTCGGCTCCAGCCCCTTGGCGGCAGCGGCCTCGCGCAATCTGCCGATTGTCGCGTTCATCGTGTCGGCCCAGATCAATGCCGCCGAAGCGCTGGTGGTGCGCAACGGCAGCGGCATCAATAAACCGGAAGATTTGATCGGCAAGACCATCGCCACACCGTTCGTTTCAACCTCTCACTACAGCTTGCTCGGCGCGCTGAAGCATTGGGGTCTGGACGCCACCAAGGTCAAAGTGGTGAACCTGCAACCGGCAGAAATCGCCGCGGCCTGGAAGCGTGGTGATATCGACGGCGCGTTTGTCTGGTCGCCAGCCCTGGGGGAAATTCGCAAGACCGGCAAGACGTTGACCGATGCCGCACAGGTTGGCCAATGGGGTGCACCGACTTTCGAAGTCTGGGTTGCGCGCAAGGATTACGCCGAGAAGCACCCGGAGGTTGTGGCCAGGTTCGCCAAGGTCACGCTGGACTCGTTCGCCGACTATGCGGCGCATAAAGACAGTTGGACAGCTGACTCGGTACCGGTGCAGAAAATCGCCAAACTGACCGGTGCCAACGCCGCCGATGTGCCGGAATTGCTGGCAGGCTCCACCTTCCCGGATGCCAAGGCTCAACAGACCACCGCCCTGCTGGACGGCGGCACAGCCAAGGCGATTGGCGAGACGGCGAAGTTCTTGAAGGAGCAAGGGAAAGTTGAAACGGTGCTGCCGGACTATTCGCCGTATGTCAGCGCGAAATTTGTAACCGAGTGATCTTTCGCGGCTGCTTTGATGATCGTTCCCACGTGAGCGTGGGAACGATCAGTTCAGAGGGTTTTTTCGAAGATCTTCGAATTACGCTGATAGTTGTACAGCGACGCCCGCGCCGATGGCAGGCGCTCGACACTGCTCGGCACGAAGCCACGCTCGCGGAACCAGTGAGCGGTCCGGGTGGTGAGAACGAACAAGGTTTTCAACCCCTGAGCCCTGGCACGGGTTTCGATCCGTTCCAGCAGTTCATCCCCGCGCCCGCCATGGCGGTATTCCGGATTCACCGCCAGACACGCCAACTCCCCCGCATCCGAATCGGCAATCTGATACAGCGCCGCACAGGCGATGATCATGCCTTCGCGTTCCACCACGCTGAACTGCTCGATCTCGCGCTCCAGCACTTCGCGGGAGCGACGCACCAGAATCCCCTGCTCTTCCAGCGGGCTGATCAAATCCAGCAAACCGCCGACGTCTTCGATGGCCGCTTCGCGCACGATCTCGAATTGTTCCTGGGCCACCAGCGTACCGCCGCCGTCCCGGGTGAACAGTTCGGTCAGCAGCGCGCCATCTTCGGCATAGCTGACGATATGGCTGCGGGCGACACCACCGCGGCAGGCCTCAGCCGCCGCATCGAGCAATTCCGCTTGATAGTTGCTGCCCAGGCGCTGCAGATGCGCCGGCACTTGTTGCGGACGCAGCTCACGCACCAGGCGACCGTTTTCGTCGATCAAGCCGAGATCCGCGCCGAACAGCAGCAGTTTGTCCGCCCCAAGATCGATGGCCGCGCGGGTGGCGACGTCTTCACAAGCGAGGTTGAAAATCTCACCGGTCGGCGAGTAACCCAACGGCGACAGCAGCACGATCGAGCGCTCGTCCAGCAGGCGATTGATGCCTTTGCGGTCGACCCGGCGCACTTCGCCGGTGTGGTGATAGTCGACACCTTCCAGCACGCCGATGGGCCGTGCAGTCACCAGGTTGCCGCTGGCCACCCGCAGGCGCGAGCCCTGCATCGGCGATGAAGCCATGTCCATGGACAGCCGCGCTTCGATGGCGATGCGCAATTGGCCGACCGCATCGATCACGCATTCCAGGGTCGCCGCATCGGTGATGCGCATTCCGTGGTGGTAATGCGGAGTCAGGCCGCGTGCGGCGAGGCGGGTTTCAATTTGCGGGCGGGAACCGTGAACCAGTACCAGTCGCACACCCAGGCTGTGCAACAGCACCAGGTCGTGGACGATATTGCCGAAGTTCGGGTGCTCCACGCCGTCGCCAGGGAGCATGACGACGAAGGTGCAATCGCGGTGGGCGTTGATGTAAGGCGAAGCGTGACGAAGCCAATTGACGTATTCGGGCATGAACCTGGGCCTGTAATAAATAGCAGCCGAAAAAAGGGCGAAACTGAAAACGCACAGCGGGCTGATGGTTATCGTCGGAACAGGCTTGGCGACACGCGCGCTCTCCTCATGAATACGGGTTGGGACACTGGCAATTTATACGACTTGGTTATGGCATAGAACCTGTGGGAGCGGGCTTGCTCGCGAAGGCGGTGTGTCAGATACATTGATATCGACTGACACGCCCTTTTCGCGAGCAAGCCCGCTCCCACATGGATTACAACTGACTGTCTGGCATTGGCGTTTTGGCCGGTGTCAGGCAGTAATGTTCAATCAGTTTGCGTAATAGATGCACCGTAGGCTGCAAACGTGACATTTCGAGGTACTCCCCCGGTTGGTGGGCGCAGGCGATATCGCCAGGGCCAAGCACCAGTGTTTCGCAGCCAAGACGCTGAAGATAAGGCGCTTCGGTGCCGAACGCCACTGCTTCGGCGCGATGACCGGTGAGCTTTTCGGCGACCCGGACCAATTCCGCATCCTCAGCCTGCTCGAAGGGCGGCACTTCGGGGAACAGCGGCGCGTAATCGATCTTCACCTGATGCCGTTCGGCAATGGGCTGGAGTTTCTGCAGAATCTCCGCGCGCAAGACGTTGGGGTCCATGCCCGGCAACGGCCGCAAGTCGAACTCCAACGAGCACTGGCCACAGATGCGATTGGGATTATCACCACCGTGGATGCAGCCAAAGTTCATGGTCGGCGTCGGTACGCCGAACTGTGGATTGCGATATTCACGCTGCCAGAGCAAACGCAGACCGCGCAGTTCGCCGATGGCGTCGTGCATGGCTTCAAGGGCGCTGTGGCCCAGGCGCGGGTCCGAGGAATGACCGCTCTGGCCGAGGATGTCGATGCGTTCCATCATGATGCCTTTGTGCATGCGAATCGGCTTGAGCCCGGTCGGCTCGCCGATCACGGCGGCCCGGCCCAATGGCCGCCCGGCTTCGGCCAGGGCGCGAGCGCCGGACATCGAGCTTTCTTCATCGCACGTGGCAAGAATCAGCAGCGGTTGTTTGAACGGTTGGTCGAGCAGCGGTATGACGGCTTCGATGGCCAGGGCGAAAAAACCCTTCATGTCACAACTGCCCAAACCGACCCAGCGGCCGTCGACTTCGGTCAGCTTCAACGGATCGGTCTGCCACAGCGCGCCGTCGTACGGCACGGTGTCACTGTGACCGGCCAGCACCAGACCGCCAGGGCCGGAACCGAAACTGGCCAGCAGATTGAATTTGCCGGGGCTGACCTGCTGAATGTCGCAGGCAAAACCCAGATCACCGAGCCACGTCGCCAGCAGATCGATCACCGGACGGTTGGATTGATCGAGGCTGGGCTGCGTACAGCTGACGGACGGTGCGGCGATCAGCGCAGCGAACTGATCTTTCATGGACGGCAAAAGCATCGCTGACTCCAACTCCCGAATTGAAGTCCATCATAGAGCCATCCGGCGACAGGAATAAACCGTCGCGGCTCGTCACCAAGCGTCAACAGACCCTATCTCAGGTCAGTGCTGTACACTGCTCGGCCTTGGCAGCCACACATTCCCCCGGCTGCGCTCCCGATCCTGGATTTTCCGGCCATGCAAAAAGAAACCGAAATCAAACTCCGCGTCAGCCGCGAAACCCTCGCTGCCCTGCGCGAGCACCCGCTCCTGAAAAAACGCAACAAAAGTGGCTGGGAACGCCGTGAGTTGATGAACCAGTACTTCGACACGCCTGAACGCGACCTGGCCCGCGCCAAGGTTGCCCTGCGCCTGCGCCGCGATGGCGAAGACGTGATTCAGACCCTCAAGACCCGTGGCCAGAGCGTCGCCGGTCTGTCCGAGCGTAATGAATACGACTGGAACTTGCCCAAAGCCAAGCTCGACCTGAAGAAACTCGACGGCGAATGCTGGCCTGAAGAGCTGGCCGAGCTGGACAAGAAAACCCTGAAAGCCATTTTCACCACCGACTTCGTTCGCGAACGCGCAGAAATCGCCTGGGGCCGCGGCAAGACCAAAGTGGTCATCGAAGCCGCGCTGGACCTGGGCCACGTGGTAGTCGGCAAGCAGAAAGAAGAAATCTGCGAGCTGGAGCTGGAGCTGCGCGAAGGCGAACCTGCCGCGCTACTGGAACTGGCCGCCGAACTGGCCGCGACCCTGGCCTTGATGCCGTGTGATATCAGCAAGGCCGAGCGCGGTTATCGTCTGTATGACGCCCACAGCTACTCCCTGAGCCTGCCAGCGCCGCAGATCACCGCTGAAACGCCACTGGACGACGCGTTCGCCGCCCTGAGCTGGCACTTGCTGGGTAGCAGCCAGCGTCTGGCCGAACAGTATCGCTTCAACGGCCACTGGCGCCTGTTGCAGGACTGGGTGGAAAACCTGGCTGAATTGCGTGCGCTGCTGAGCAGTTTGGGTCAAGCCGCACCGCGTCAGTCGACGCACGATCTGCGGGTCGCGCTGGATGCCTTGCTGGAAGACTGGCGTCCGCTGGTACAAGCTGGTCTGGACGATGAGGATGTGCGTAAAGCCGCACCGGAGCAGTTCCTCGAAGAACTGGAAGACCCACGCTGGGGCCTGTTCTCGCTGAACACCTCGCGCTGGTTGCTGGCCCGTACCTGGGCGGCCGATCGCAACACCCGCGGCAATCGCCAAGGTGCTGCGCAATTGGGCAGTTGGTTGCCGCGTCTGTTGGGCGAGGAAGCAACGTCCCTGCAATTGCAGCGCTACCAGCAACAGCCGGAAGACCTGGCCGAGCAACTGCCGCGTATCGAACGCATCCAGGCCTGGATGCACCACGCCCGTGGTGTGCTGGACATCCCGGAAATGGATCGCCTGTACGGTGAGCTGAACAAACTCGCGCAATTGGCCAACGAGCCGATCACCGATGAGTCGCTGGATGCGCGCAAGCAGCAGGCGATTGCGGTTTATCAGAATCGTGCCTGGAAGATGCTTCTGCGCATGTAAGACCGCCTTCGCGAGCAAGCCCGCTCCCACATTAGACCGCGTTCGTTCATACAACTCGATCAACTGTGGAAGCGGGCTTGCTCGCGAAGATGCCAGCAACGTCACCACAAAACCTCAGACCGGCAAACTCGTCGTAGACTTGATTTCCGACAGGGCCACAATCGAATTAACCTCCTGAATCCCCGGCACCATCGACAGTTTCTCGAAGAAGAAACGCTCATAAGCCTCGATGTCCGCCGTCACAATCCGCAGCAAAAAATCCACCGACCCCATCAACACATAACACTCCAGCACTTCGGGAAAACCGCGAATCGCCTCGGTGAACTCGGTGAAATTCGAACGGCCGTGGGCGTTGAGTTTGATCTCGGCAAATATCTGCGTGTTCAGGCCGATTTTCTTGCGATCAAGCAGCGTCACCTGACCGCGAATGATCCCTTCCTCCTTCATCCGCTGAATCCGCCGCCAGCACGGCGACTGCGAGAGCCCCACCTGTTCGGCAATCTGCGCACTGGAGAGCGATGCGTCCTCTTGCAGCAACGCGAGAATCTTGCGGTCGTAGCCATCCAGCTCGCTGTGCATAAAAAAACTCTTGAATTGAAGTTTGGTGAATCGTGCAATTCGATAAATCGCCAATAAGCCCAATCATAGATAAGAAATGCCCGGCACCGAATGTAAAAATTCCTCCAGTGATTTTGGAGCCCTACCATGCCGCACCTAGAAGCCGTGAACACCCCACCCACCCGGGCCGATGTCTGGAACGTCAACAATGCGCACTGCCGCGTTCATTACCAATTGCTGGCCGAGGCCGAACCGGATCTGTTGTGCCGGGCACTCAACCTGTTCGCCTTGCAGTTCCTGACGCCCGAGCAGGTCAATGTGCAGCGCAGGGATGATCTGCTGTCGATCGACATCGTCATGGACGGCCTGAGCTGGCACCGCGCCCACGTCATCGCGGAAAAATTACGTAACCTGATCAGCGTCTGTTCGGTGGATCTGCAAGCGGCTGATTCTGCGTGGGTTGAACCGTCTCAGGCGACGGGCTGAAAAACCTCGACACGGCTTCGTCGGGTAGTGGCCCAACGGTCGGCGGGTCCGCGACTATCCTTTGCGAACTGTTGTTCATGAGGAGCCCGCATGTCCGTTCAACTTGCCATTCAGGACCGCTGGCTGGATCTCAATGATTTGCTGCGTGAGCTGGTCGCCCAAGGCTTTATCAGCCAGGACTCGGCCGAACACGCACTCAATGCCCGTCGCCGCCATGCGGCCAGTGGCCAGATGCACCCGCTGGAGTTCATTGCCAGCCAACACCTGGACGACCTCAGTCGTCCCGGCAAACATCTCGATCTGGAAAGCCTGACCCTGTGGTTGTCCCAGCAGGCCGGCCAGCCTTACTTGCGCATCGATCCGCTGAAAATCAACGTTGCAGCGATTACGCCGCTGATGTCCTACGCCTTCGCCCAGCGCCACAAGATTCTCGCCGTCTCCATCGACCGTGACGCGGTGACCGTGGCCAGCGCCCAGCCGTACGTCAACGGCTGGGAAGCCGACCTGACCCACGTGTTGAAGCTGCCGATCAAGCGCGTGGTCGCCAATCCGGTGGACATCCAGCGCTTCAGCGTGGAGTTTTTCCGCCTGGCCAAATCGGTCAGCGGCGCGACCAACGCCGATCAGCAGACCAACACCCTGGGCAACTTCGAACAGCTGCTCAATCTCGGCGCCAGCGACCAGGAACCGGACGCCAACGACGCGCACATCGTCAACATCGTCGACTGGCTGTTCCAGTACGCATTCCAGCAGCGGGCCAGCGATATCCACATCGAACCCCGGCGTGAGCAAGGCACCGTGCGCTTTCGCATCGATGGCGTGCTGCACAACGTCTATCAATTCCCGCCGCAGGTCACCATGGCGATCGTCAGCCGCCTGAAAAGCCTGGGGCGGATGAACGTCGCGGAAAAGCGCAAACCCCAGGACGGCCGGGTGAAAACCAAGACCCCGGACGGTGGCGAGGTCGAACTGCGGCTGTCGACATTGCCCACGGCATTTGGCGAAAAAATGGTCATGCGGATCTTCGACCCTGAGGTGCTGCTCAAGGATTTCGATCAGTTGGGTTTCTCCGCCGAAGACCTGCGTCGCTGGCAGGACATGACCCGCCAGCCCAACGGCATCATCCTGGTCACCGGGCCCACCGGTTCGGGCAAGACCACCACGCTCTACACCACGCTGAAGAAACTGGCGACGCCGGAGGTCAACCTCTGCACCATCGAAGACCCGATTGAAATGGTCGAACCGGCGTTCAACCAGATGCAGGTCCAGCACAATATCGACCTGACCTTCGCCGCCGGTGTGCGCGCCCTGATGCGACAGGACCCGGACATCATCATGATCGGCGAGATCCGCGACCTCGAAACCGCCGAGATGGCGATTCAGGCGGCACTCACCGGTCACCTGGTGCTGTCGACGCTGCACACCAACGATGCGCCGAGCGCCATCAGCCGCCTGCTGGAACTCGGCGTGCCGCATTACCTGATCAAGGCCACGGTGCTCGGCGTCATGGCCCAGCGTCTGGTCCGCACCTTGTGCCCGCACTGCAAGGCGCCGCTGACCCTGAGTGAAGACGACTGGCAAACCCTGACCAAACCCTGGCAAGCGCCCCTGCCGAGCAACGCCCAGCGCGCCATCGGCTGCCTGGAGTGTCGCGACACCGGCTATCGCGGGCGCGCCGGGGTTTACGAAATCATGCAGCTGACTGACGGCGTTAAAGCGCTGATCAATCCCGATACCGACTTGTTGGCGGTGCGGCGCCAGGCGTTCAAGGAAGGCATGCGCAGCCTGCGGCTGTCGGGGGCGCAGAAAGTGGCGGCGGGTTTGACGACGATTGAAGAGGTGCTGCGGGTGACACCGCAGAGTGAACAGAAGTGAATCCTCATCCCGCGTAATGGAACTCGATTGGGGGATTGGCGATCCAACGCCGTAGTTAACCCCCAGTGGAGTCACCCATCATGCGTCTCAAACTTGCTGTCGCTACCATCGCCCTGTTGTCCCTTCCAGTCGGTTCGGCGATGGCCGATAGCTTTTGGCGTAACGTCATCTCGTCCGGTGCAACCACCGGTTCGACCTACCTGACCTTCAAGGATCACAAGTTGATGGTTGCCGCGCAGGACGATGCCGGCAGCTTTGTCGCCAGTGACGGCGGCATCCGCGGCCCTTACCTGGAAGCCGCGATGCAGAAAGTCCGCGCCGACAACCCGGGCCTGCAGGCTACGGACATGGAACTGGCGAACGCGATCCTGGCGAAGAATGCCGTCGCTTCGGAATAAGATTTACCGCTAAACAAAAATGCCGCTCTCATGAGCGGCATTTTTTTGCCTGATGCAAACCCCTGTGGGAGTGGGCTTGCTCGCGAAAGCGGTGTGTCAGGCGACATCAATGTTGAATGTTAAACCGTATTCGCGAGCAAGCCCGCTCCCACATTGGTCCTGTGTTGCCTGAGGTTTCAGCGGTAGTCATCCACCGGGACACAGGCGCAGAACAAATTGCGGTCTCCGTAAACATTGTCCACCCGGTTCACCACCGGCCAGTACTTGTGAGCCTTGGTGTGCGCATCCGGCGTCACCGCCTGCTCGATACTGTAGGGCCGCTCCCAAACCCCGGTGATGTCGGCCAGGGTGTGCGGCGCACGCTTGAGCGGGTTGTCTTCGGCCGACCAGTTGCCGTTCTGCACTTCGGTGATTTCTGCGCGAATGCTCAGCATCGCCCCGATAAAACGGTCGAGTTCCGACTTGGACTCACTTTCGGTGGGTTCGACCATCAACGTGCCCGGCACCGGAAACGACATGGTCGGTGCATGGAAGCCGTAGTCCATCAGGCGCTTGGCAACGTCCTCTTCGCTGATCCCGGTCAGCGTCTTGAGTGGCCGCAAGTCGAGGATGCATTCGTGGGCCACCCGTTCGTTGCGCCCGGTATAGAGCACCGGAAAGGCACCGGACAAGTGCTGCGCCAGGTAATTTGCGGCAAGGATCGCCACTTCGCTGGCATCCGCCAGTTGCGGGCCCATCATGGCGATGTACATCCAGCTGATCGGCAGAATGCTCGCGCTACCCCAGGGCGCTGCGCTGACTGCGCCGTTCTGCTCCAACGGACCTTCAATCGGCACCACCGGGTGGTTGGCCACGAACGGCGCCAAATGTGCACGAACTCCGATCGGCCCCATGCCCGGCCCGCCCCCGCCGTGGGGGATGCAGAAGGTCTTGTGCAGGTTCATGTGGGATACATCGGCGCCAATGTCCGCCGGCCGGGCCAGTCCGACCTGGGCATTGAGGTTGGCGCCATCCATGTAAACCTGGCCGCCGTGGCTGTGGATAACCTCACAGATCTCGCTGATGCCTTCCTCATACACACCGTGGGTCGAAGGATAAGTCGCCATCAGGCAGGCGAGTTTGTCCGAGGCGGCGGCGGCTTTTTCTTTCAGATCTTCCAGATCGACGTTGCCCGCCTCATCGCACTCGACGATCACCACGCGCATCCCGGCCATTTGCGCCGAAGCCGGGTTAGTGCCGTGGGCCGAGGATGGGATCAGGCAGATGTCCCGGGTGCCCTGATTCCGACTCTCGTGATATTTGCGAATCGCCAGCAACCCGGCGTATTCGCCTTGGGCGCCGGAATTGGGTTGCATGCAGATCGCATCGAAACCGGTGATTGCACAGAGCCAGCGCTCCAACTCCTCGATCATCAGGGAATAACCGACCGCCTGCTCTTTTGGCACGAACGGATGCAAGTTGGCGAACTGCGGCCAGGTGATGGGGATCATCTCGGCGGTGGCGTTGAGCTTCATGGTGCAGGAGCCGAGCGGGATCATCGATTGGTTGAGCGCCAGATCCTTGTTTTCCAGCTGCTTGAGGTAACGCAGCATCTCGGTTTCGCTGTGATGGGCGCTGAACACTGGGTGACGCAGATAAGACGAGGTGCGCTGCAGCCCTTCGGGGATTCCGGGCACCAGGGTTTCAGCATCGAGTTCGTCGACGTTGAGCCCATGATCGGCGCCCAGGAATACATCGAACAACTTCGCCACGGTCGTTTCATCAGACGTTTCGTCGAGGCTCAGCCCCAGTTGCCCGCGTCCGAGAATGCGCAAATTGATCTGCGCCGCCTGGGCGCTTTCGATGATCGCGGTCTGGGTGCCACCGACTTCCAGGGTCAGGGTGTCGAAAAAGTGTGAGTTGAGGCGGGTGATGCCGTTTCTTTCCAGCCCGGCGGCGAGGATGCAGGTCAGCCGGTGAACGCGCTGGGCAATTCTTTTGAGCCCCTCCGGGCCATGGTAGACCGCATAGAAACTGGCGATATTGGCCAGCAGCACCTGGGCGGTACAAATGTTCGAGTTGGCCTTTTCCCGGCGGATGTGTTGCTCGCGGGTTTGCAGCGCCATGCGCAAGGCGGTATTGCCGCGAGCATCTTTCGACACGCCAATAATCCGCCCGGGAATGGCCCGTTTGAACTCATCACGACTGGCAAAAAATGCCGCGTGCGGTCCGCCGTAGCCCATCGGCACGCCGAAGCGCTGGGATGAGCCGAACACCACGTCGGCGCCCAGTTCTCCCGGCGGCGTCAGCAACAACAGACTCAGCAGGTCGGTTGCGACACAGGCCAGGGCTTGCTGGGCATGCAGATGATCAATCAACGGCCGAAGGTCGCGTATCTCGCCGTGGGTGTCGGGATATTGCAGCACCGCGCCGAACACCTGGTGTTGCTTCAAGTTATCCACAGCGTCGACGATCAACTCGAAGCCGAAGCCTTCGGCTCGGGTCTGCACCACGGAGATGGTCTGCGGATGGCAGTTTTCGTCGACGAAGAACACATTGCTTTTGGACTTGGCGACACGCTTGGCCAGCGCCATGGCTTCCGCCGCCGCGGTGGCTTCATCCAGCAGCGAGGCATTGGCCAGTTCCAGGCCAGTGAGGTCGATGGTCAATTGCTGGAAATTCAAAAGCGCTTCGAGCCGGCCCTGGGCGATCTCCGGTTGATAGGGCGTATAGGCGGTGTACCAACCGGGATTTTCCAGCACGTTACGCAGGATGACGGCCGGCGTGAGGGTGCCGTGGTAGCCCATGCCGATCAGGCTGGTCCAGACCTGGTTTTGCTCGGCATAACCGCGCAGCTTGGCCAACGCGGCCTCTTCGTCGAGGGCGGGCGGCAGATCGAGGGGCCGGTTCAGGCGGATTCCCGGCGGCACTGTCTGCTCGATCAACTCAACCCGGGTGCCGAGGCCGAGGCTGTCGAGCATCGCCTGCTGCTCGGCGGCATCGGGCCCGAGGTGACGACGAAGAAAGGCATTGGGATCGCGTAACTGGCTCAAGGACGGCAACTGGGACATGACGGGCTCTCTCTTGACTGGCGCTCAACGTCGATGCAACACGGTCAAACCAGCATAGCAGCCACTGCCAACAGCGAACCGCTCCCACAAAGACAGAGACAAAAAAGCCCCGACAGGTCGGGGCTTTGGGGGTAACGCTGAACGCTTACTCGCCGATAGCGGCCTTGTAGCCAGCCGCATCGAGCAGCTTGTCCAGATCGCCAGCGTTGCTTGGCTTGAGCTTGAAGATCCAGGCACCGTACGGGTCGGAGTTGAGCAACTCAGGGTTAGCGCTCAGTTCTTCGTTGATCGCAATCACTTCACCGGCAACCGGGGAGTAGATGTCGGACGCGGCTTTAACCGACTCCACCACACCGGATTGATCACCGGCAGCGAAGACTGTTCCGACTTCGGTCAGCTCAACGAACACCACGTCACCCAGGGCTTCCTGAGCGTGATCGCTGATGCCCACGGTGACGGTGCCATCGGCTTCCAGGCGGGCCCATTCGTGACTTTCGGCAAAACGCAGGTCAGCAGGGATATCGCTCATGTTCTGTATCCTCAAGAAAAATGTCGGCGGTTGTTGCCCGCCAGAAAAGGTTAGATCAAGGTTTTGCCATGGCGTACGAAGGTCGGTTTGACCACTCGGACCGGGTACCATTTGCCACGGATTTCCACTTCAGCGCGGTCGGCAGTCGCCATTGGCACGCGCGCCAGTGCAATCGACTTGCTAAGCGTAGGAGAGAAACTACCACTGGTGATCTCCCCTTCGCCAACATCGGCGATGCGGACCACTTGATGAGCGCGCAAAACACCGCGTTCCTCAAGGACCAGACCGACCAGTTTGTGCTGCACGCCCGCGGCTTTTTCGGCTTCCAGGGCAGCGCGACCGATGAACTGGCGAGTGGCCGGTGCCCAGGCAATGCTCCAGGCCATGTTCGAAGCCAGCGGTGAAACGTCTTGGTGAATGTCCTGACCGTAGAGGTTCATTCCCGCTTCGACACGCAGGGTATCCCGCGCGCCAAGGCCGATCGGCGAGATGCCCGCTCCCACCAGATCATTGAAAAAGCCGGGTGCCTGATTGGCTGGCAGCACGATTTCCAGGCCATCCTCGCCGGTGTAGCCGGTGCGGGCGATAAACCAGTCACCGTCTGGCTGGCCTTCAAAAGGCTTGAGGAGTTGAATCAGATTGCCACGGGACTGGGTGACCAGTTCTGCGATCTTGTGCCGAGCCTGTGGACCTTGAATGGCCAGCATCGCCAACTCGGAGCGCTCGTTGAGCTGCACATCGAAGCCGTCGAGATGAGCCTGCATCCAGACCAGGTCCTGATTGCGGGTGGAGGCATTGACCACCAGCCGATATCCGTCCTCGAGGCGGTAAACGATCATGTCGTCGACGATGCCGCCGCGCTCGTTGAGCATGGTGCTGTACAAGGCACGGCCGGGGCTGTGCAGACGTTCGACATCATTGGCCAGCAAATGCTGAAGCCAGGCCTTGGCCTGGGCACCGCTGATATCGATCACGGTCATGTGGGATACATCGAAAACCCCGCAGTCGCGGCGCACCTGATGGTGTTCCTCGACTTGCGAGCCGTAATGCAGAGGCATATCCCAACCGCCAAAATCGACCATCTTCGCGCCGAGGGCGAGATGAAGGTCATACAGAGGCGTACGCTGTCCCATGGGCTTCTCCTTCCGGGCGTGGCGAAGGTGCGGACGGGTGCTGTACCGAGTGAAATCCTTGAAATAAAAGGCTTTCAGCCGATTTCAGCTACCGGGTCTGTCAGACGGACCGCACCGAATGCCGCGCATTGTAGCCTCAAGGTGTAGGACTGACACCTAGGTGTTTCGATGCGCCGAACGTCGAATCAATCCGATGACCGGTAGCAGCCCGACCAAAACCAGGGTCAGCGCCGGCAATGACGCCCTCGCCCACTCGCCTTCACTGGTCATTTCGAAGATCCGCACCGCCAGCGTGTCCCAGCCAAACGGGCGCATCAGCAGGGTCGCGGGCATTTCCTTGAGCACATCGACGAACACCAGCAACGCGGCGCTCAATGTGCCGGGCAGCAATAACGGCAGATACACTTTGAAAAACAGTCGTGGCCCACTGACGCCAAGGCTACGTGCCGCTTCGGGCAAAGAAGGCCGTATTCGCGCCAGACTGCTTTCCAGCGGCCCATAAGCCACGGCGATGAAACGCACCAGATAGGCCAGCAATAACGCCGCCAGACTGCCCAGCAGCAATGGCTTGCCAGCGCCACCGAGCCAGCTCGAAAGCGGAATGACCAGTTCGCGGTCCAGGTAACTGAACGCCAGCATGATCGACACCGCCAGCACCGAGCCCGGCAAGGCATAACCGAGGTTGGCCAGGCTGATCCCGGAACGGATCGCCCGTGTCGGCGCCAGTCGTCGAGCAAACACCAGCACCAAGGCAACGCTGACGGTGATCAACGCCGCCATACCGCCCAGGTACAAGGTATGAACGATCAGCCCGGCGTAACGCTCATCCAGATCGAAGCGCCCGCGCTGCCAGAACCACGCCACCAACTGCAGCATCGGAATGACAAAGGCACAAGCGAACACCAGACCGCACCAACTCATGGCCGCGAGCGCTTTGACGCCGCGCAGGTGATACAGCGCCTTGACCCGCGGTCGTTCGTTACTCGCCCGGTTAGCCCCGCGAGCACGGCGTTCACCGTAGAGCACGACCATCACCACCAACAGCAACAGGCTGGCCAGTTGCGCGGCGGTTGAGAGACTGAAAAACCCGTACCAGGTTTTGTAAATGGCGGTGGTGAACGTGTCGAAATTGAACACCGACACCGCGCCGAAATCCGCGAGGGTTTCCATCAGCGCCAGCGCCACGCCAGCACCAATGGCCGGTCGCGCCATCGGCAATGCGACGCGCCAGAAGGCTTGCAACGGGGATAGCCCAAGGACGCGCGCCGCTTCCATCAGGCCTTTGCCCTGCGCCAGGAAAGCCGTGCGTGCCAAGAGATAAACATACGGATAAAAGACCAGCACCAAGACCAGAATCACCCCACCCGTGGAGCGTACTCGCGGTAGCCGCAGGCCAGTGCCGAACCATTCGCGCAGCAGGGTTTGCACGGGGCCCGCAAAATCCAGCAGGCCGACGAAGACGAACGCCAGCACATAGGCCGGTATCGCGAAGGGCAACATCAGCGCCCAGTCCAGCCAACGCCGACCGGGGAAGTCGCAGAGGCTGGTGAGCCAAGCGAGGCTTACACCCAAGAGCGTTACGCCAACACCGACGCCGATGACCAGGGTGAGTGTGTTGCCGAGCAACCTCGGCATTTGCGTGTCCCAGAGGTGGGACCAGATCTGTTGATCGATGGATTGCCATGACAACAGCAAAACGCTGAGGGGGAGCAGGACCAGCGCGGCGATGGCGAAGACCAGGGGATACCAGCGGCGTTGGGCGGGGTGGGCCAAGGAAAAGCTCTCAGGGGTGTGGATCAACAGAAATGATTGTGCCCACGCTCTGCGTGGGCACACATCTGATGACGCTCTGCGTCACGCTTCGACGCGGAGCGTCGGTGGATGCGTTCCCACGCAGAGCGCAGGAACGATCAGTTTTGCAAAGGCGCGCAGTATAACGGTAGCTTTAGTTCCAGCCAGCCCGATCCATCATGCGAATCGCTTCAGCCTGACGCTTGCCGGCGATTTCCACTGGCAATGTATCGGCGACAAACTTGCCCCAGCTCGCCACTTCAGCGGAAGGCTGAACGGCAGGATTGGCCGGGAACTCCTGGTTCACATCAGCGAAGATTTTCTGCGCTTCAGGGGTCGTCATCCATTCAATCAGAGCCTTGGCCGCTTCCGGGTGCGGAGCGTGTTTGGTCAGGCCGATGCCCGACAGGTTGACGTGGACGCCACGGTCACCCTGGTTTGGCCAGAACAGCTTCACCGCCAAGTCAGGTTTCTGCTTGTGCAGGCGACCGTAGTAGTAGGTGTTGACGATGCCAACGTCGCACTGGCCAGCGTTGATCGCTTCCAGCACCGCGACGTCATCGGAGAACACGTCGGTGGACAGGTTACTCACCCAGCCCTTGAGGATTTTCTCGGTTTTATCGGCGCCGTGGACTTCGATCATGGTGGCGGTCAGGGACTGGTTATAGACCTTCTTCGCCGTGCGCAGGCACAAGCGACCTTCCCAATTCTTGTCGGCCAGACCTTCGTAAGTGGTCAGCTCGCCGGGTTTCACCCGATCGGTGGAGTACGCGATGGTCCGCGCCCGCAGGCTGAGGCCGGTCCAGGCGTGGGCAGACGAGCGGTATTGCAGCGGAATATTGGCGTCGATCACCTTGGAGGTGAACGGCTGGAGAATGCCCATCTGCTCCGCTTGCCAAAGGTTGCCGGCATCGACCGTGAGCAGCAGATCGGCGGTGGCGTTCTCGCCCTCGGCCTTGATGCGCTGCATCAGCGGCGCTTCCTTGTCGGTGATGAACTTCACCTGCACGCCGGTTTTCGCGGTGTAGGCATCGAAAACCGGTTTGATCAGTTCATCGATCCGCGAGGAGTAAACCACCACCTCGTCGGCGGCCTGCGCGACGGTGCTGCCGATCAGGGTCAGGGCCAGTGCGGTCAATAGACGCTTGGGTGCCAACATGGGAGCGGTCTCTCGATTGAATGAATGAGGCCAAATGATAAGGACTCACATTTACGTTCTCAATCGAACAGTTTGTGGAGGCGTTACCAGATGTTGCACAGCCCGAGATGAGTGGTGACTGAGCTGCAAGCCCGCTACCACAGTTGCCCGCATCCCTTGTGGGAGCGGGCTTGCTCGCGAAGAGGCCATCATCCCCACCGGAAATCTCAGGCCTTGGCCAGTGCCGGCAAGTCCCCGATCAACCCCAGTGCTTCACGCACAAACAACGCCTTGGCCTCAGGCATCTGGTCGACCATCTTCAACCCGGCATTACGCAACCAGCGTACCGGCAGCGGATCAGCCTGGAACAACCGCTCAAACCCTTCCATCGCCGCCATCAACGCCAGGTTATGCGGCATGCGCCGACGCTCGTAACGGCTAAGCACTTTTGCATCCGCCAGGCGCTCGCCACGCTCAGCCGCTTGCAGCAGCACTTCGGCCAACACCGCAGCATCGAGAAAACCGAGGTTCACGCCCTGCCCGGCCAACGGGTGAATGGTGTGGGCCGCATCACCGATCAACGCCAGGCCCTCAGCCACATAACGCTTGGCATGGCGCTGACGCAGCGGCACGCACAGACGTGGGTCGGCGCTGAGTACCGCGCCGAGTCGTCCTTCAAAGGCCCGCTCCAGTTCCTTGCAGAAGCCTTCTTCGTCCAGCGCCATCAGGCGTTCGGCCTCGCTCGGCGTGGTCGACCAGACGATCGAACACCAATCCTGCTGACCGTCCCGCTCCAGCGGCAGAAACGCCAGCGGGCCGTTATCGGTGAAACGCTGCCAGGCCGTCATCTGATGAGGCTTTGAGCTGCGCACGCTGGTGACGATCGCGTGGTGCAAATAATCCCACTCGCGAGTCGCAACACCGGTCAGGCGCCGTACTGCCGAGTTGGCACCGTCCGCGGCGATCACCAGCGGAGCGCGCAGCGTGCGGCCATCGGCCAGGGTCAGTAGCCAGTCATCGCCGGAACGACGCATCTGTTCCAGACGCGCATTGGCCAGCATCCCGAGATCGCAGTCGTGCAAGCGGTCGAGCAAGGCATCCTGAACCACGCGGTTCTCGACGATGTGCCCCAATACGTCGGCGTGCACGCTGGTCGCGGAGAAATGAATCTGCCCGGTGCCACTGCCGTCCCAGACGTGCATGTCGGTGTAAGGACTGCTGCGTCGATTGGCGATGCCATCCCAGACGCCCAGGCGTTCGAGAATCCGCTGGCTGGCAGTCGACAAGGCGCTCACCCGCGGTTCAAACGGTGCCTGCCCATCGAACGGTTTGACGCTCATGGGGCTACCGTCCAGCAGCAGGACTTCCAGCCCGCTGTTCTGCAACGCCAGCGCCAGGGCGCTGCCAACCATTCCGGCCCCGACAATCAGCAGATCTGCGCGCATTTCCATGCTTTAAGCCTGTCTCGCTTGCGGCTTGAGCCGCACGTAAAGGGTTTTCTCGACTCGCGCCACCAGCGTGCCGGCGCCGTCGTGAATATCGACCTGCAATTGCGGCAGGTATTTTTCGCCATTCGCTGTCTGCCGACGGATCTCATCGAGCAAGGTTTCGTCGATCGTGAAATGGGCGAATACAGGGCCTTTGCCCGGCGCGATGAAATCGATGTCCGCCGCTTTGTCCCAGACGATGTACTTGCGCCCGAGATTTTCCATCAGCATCAGCATGAAGAACGGGTCGACCATCGAATACAGGCTGCCACCGAACTGAGTGCCGACGTAATTGCGGTTGTACCAGCCCAGGCCCATGGACACCCGGACTTCGCGGAAATCATCGGCGATGTGCCGAATGCGAACCCCGGCGCCAAGATACGGTGGATAGAAGCTCATCGCCCAGCGCATTAATCGGGCTTTGCCGAACTTGTCAGTCAACCACTTAAGCATCGGGACGCGTACCCAAGCCCATGGCCTGCCGTGCGAACCAGCGTTTGGCCGGCGGCAACAAATCGAGGCCGAGCAGGCCAATGTTGCGCCCCAGGGAAACCAGCGGCTGGGTGCTGCCGAACAGGCGGGTGACCTGATCGGAGAAACCCACGGTCAGGTTCTGATCCAGACGCTGGCGTTCGCGATAGGCCTGCAAGGTGGCGAAGTCCCCCGGCGAAGTCTCGCTGGCCAGCAAGGCGTCCGCCAATGCCTGGGCATCGCGCAGGGACAAGTTGAAACCCTGGCCGGCAATCGGATGCAGGCTGTGAGCGGCGTTGCCGAGAATCGCCAGATGCGGGCGTACTTGCTCTTCAGCTTCGATCAGCGACAGCGGATACAGATGCCGTGCGCCCACTTGTTTCAGGGTGCCAAGGCGATAACCGAACACGCCCTGCAACTCGCTGAGAAAGCTTCGTTCATCAAGCGCCGCCAGCCGTTGCGCGTCCATGCCCAGACGGGTCCAGACCAGGGCACAGCGGTTGTCCGGCAACGGCAACAACGCCATCGGGCCATCGTCGGTGAAACGCTCGAACGCCATGCCGTTGTGGGATTCGCTCGGGGTGATGTTGGCGATCAGTGCGCTCTGGTTATACGGGCGCTTTTTGATGCCGACCCCCAGTTGCTCGCGCAGGCCGGAACGGCCGCCATCAGCCAGCACCGCAAGGTCGCATTCCAGGGTGGTTTCGTCATTGAGCGTCAGGCGATAGCCATCAGTCAGCGGTTCCATGCGCGTGACTTCCGCCGGGCAACGCCAACTGATCACATCCTTGTCCAGACCCTGCCAGAGGCATTGGCCAAGCCAGGCGTTTTCCACCACGTAACCCAGCGCCGGAACGCCCTCTTCCATCGCCGACAGTCGCGCCGTGGAAAAACGTCCGCGGTCGGAAACATGAATCTGCTTGATCGGCTCGGCGCGGCGGGAGATTTCCTGCCACACGCCCAGCCGTTGATAAATCTGCCGGGCGCCGTAGGACAGCGCCGAAGAGCGGGCGTCGTAGCTCGGTTGGTAGGTGTCGCCGGGGGCAAATGGCTCGATCAGTACGATCTTCCAGCCACGGGCCTTGGCCCCTTCCTGCAACGCCAACGCCAGACTGGCGCCAACCAGACCACCCCCGATGATTGCCAGATTGACTCGACTCATGCCGCTTGTGTCCGTGCAGCGGCCATCAAGGCCTCGATCTCGGCGACCGTTTTAGGCACGCCGCGAGTCAATATTTCACAACCGGTTTTGGTCACCACTACGTCGTCCTCGATGCGCACGCCAATGCCGCGCCATTTCTTCGCCACGTTCTGGTTGTCCGGGGAAATATAGATGCCCGGTTCCACGGTCAGCGCCATGCCGACCTCCAGCACGCGCCATTCGCCGCCGACCTTGTACTCGCCGACGTCATGCACATCCATGCCCAGCCAGTGGCCGGCCCGGTGCATATAAAACGCCTTATAGGCTTCGCTGGCGATCAACTCGTCGACGTCACCCTGCAACAGGCCCAGTTTCACGAGGCCGGCCGTAATCACGCGAACCGTGGCTTCGTGCGCCTGATTCCAGTGTTTGTTCGGGGCGATTTCGGCAAACGCGGCTTCTTGCGACGCCAGCACCAACTCGTAGATCGCCTTCTGCTCCGCTGAATACTTGCCGTTGACTGGCCAGGTGCGCGTGATGTCGCTGGCGTAGCAATCGATCTCGCAACCGGCGTCGATCAACACCAGATCACCGTCTTTGAGCACGGCGTCATTCTGCTGGTAATGCAGGATGCAGCTATTGCGCCCTGACGCGACGATCGAACCGTAGGCCGGCATCTTCGCCCCGCCCTTGCGGAACTCGTAATCGAGCTCGGCTTCCAGGCTGAACTCATGCAAACCGGCTCGGCTGACTTGCATTGCGCGGATATGCGCCTGGGCGGAAATCCGTGCGGCCTCGCGCATCACCTTCACTTCTGCTGCCGATTTATACAGGCGCATGTCGTGAAGCAGATGATCCAGAGCAACGTATTCGTTCGGTGGCTGGGCGCCAAGGTGCGCTTTAGAGCGGATCACGTTGATCCAGTCCATCAGGTGCCGATCGAATTCCGGGTTGCTGCCCATGGCCGAATACACCCGGTCGCGACCTTCAATCAGGCCCGGAAGGATGTCGTCGATATCGGTGATAGGAAACGCATCGTCGGCACCGAAATCACGCATCGCACCTTCCTGCCCGGCGCGCAGGCCGTCCCACAACTCACGCTCGGCGTTGCGTTCACGGCAGAACAGGATGTATTCGCCATGCAGACGCCCAGGCATCAAAACGAGGACCGCCTGGGGCTCGGGAAAACCGCTGAGGTACTGGAAGTCGCTGTCCTGACGATAGACGTGCTCGACGTCGCGGTTGCGAATGGCAACCGCTGCGGCGGGCAGAATAGCGATGCTGTTGGGTTCCATCTGCGCCATCAGGGCCTTGCGGCGACGGCTGTATTCCGATTTCGGGATATGAATCATGGGCAGATGGCTTTCCCTGGCTCGAGATTAATGCAACGACGGTTTGGCGGCAGCCGGCTCGGCCGGTTTTTTGGTCTCGGTGAACAGCAGCAGCGGCGCGACGCGCAGGTACTCCATGACTTCCATGTAATCGCTTTCGCCGTCGTCGGATTCTTCCAGCGCGTCCTGTACCTGGGAAATCGCCGCCAGGTCCTGCAGTACTTCGGTGGCCTCGGTGCTCAGCATGCTGCTGTCACGGCAATTGAGGCCGAAACCGCTGAGGAAGCCCTGACACCATTGGCCGAGTGCAGCGGCGCGATCAGCCAGCGGCTCGTCATCGGTCGGCAGCAGCAGAACGACGGTCACGTCGTCGCCGGTGAGCTCGCCCTTGACCATCTCCTGCAAGCCGATCAAGGCATTGCGGACATTATCTTGCGGTTCGCTTTCGAGCAGCTCGGCGGCATCAATCAGCCAGCCTTCGGCATCGAAACCGGCGCCGGCGCAACTGCGACCGAGCAGCAAGCCATGCAATTCGGCTGGCGAGACATTGTGACCGCTGGAAGTCAGCAGGGTGGCGAAGGCTTTGTACGGGGAATTCTGAATGGGCATGGGCAGCTAGGCGCCAGACGGCGCTATGTCTAGAATGAAGGCCTTGTATCCTACATCGACAGACTCGCCAAGACTATTAAAGGCTGTCCGCCAGCTACCACTCATCAAGCACAATTTCAGTGGACACAATGGAAGACACCGACCTGCAAGCGCTGATGGCCAGACTCGAACTGCTAATTACTCGCGTCGAGCAACTAAAGAGTCAAAACGGACTCCTATTAGCTCAGGAAAAGACCTGGCGCGAGGAACGCGCGCACCTCATTGAAAAGAACGAAATCGCCCGGCGTAAGGTCGAATCGATGATTTCGCGCCTCAAGGCCCTGGAGCAAGACTCATGAGTTCAAGCAATAGCGTTACCGTGCAGATCCTCGATAAAGAGTATTCGATCATCTGCCCCCAGGAAGAGCGCAGCAACCTGGTGAGCGCCGCCCGTTACCTGGATGGCAAGATGCGCGAAATCCGCAGCAGCGGCAAAGTCATCGGCGCCGATCGCATCGCCGTGATGGCCGCGCTGAACATCACCCACGATCTTTTGCACAAGCAAGAAAGCCCGGATGTGCAGGCCAGCGGTTCGACCCGCGAACAGGTTCGCGACCTGCTGGACCGCGTCGATCTGGTGCTCGCTACCGATCCGGATGTCACCAAGGGCTGAAACGCGGAACCGCTTGGGGTATACTCGCAACACTCCCTGGGGTGCTTGCCAGTTGACCACGTCCCTGAGCCGATTCGCACTACCCTGGAAGTTGCACGTTGGGCTGGTGTGCATGTCCGCTAGACGGAAAGCCTTAAAGCCTACTGCATCTTCCACCTTGAACTTTCGGGTTCAAGGGCTAAGTCAGCAGCGGTTCATCCGGGGAGCCTGATTCCAGTCCGATGCCGGTTTAAATACCGGCATCGGCTTTTTTACGGGTACGCTTTACGTACCCGACCCGCGAGCCCTTTTCATGACCGAACCTGCGTTGCTACCCCGCCCGCAACTTCGACGCATGCTGCGCAAGGCCCGCCGCGCACTGACACCCAGTCAGCAGCGCCAGGCAGCTCGCGGGCTGTACAAGCAATTGGCCCAGCAGCCATTGTTTCGCCGCGCCAAACACATCTCTCTCTATCTGCCCACCGACGGTGAAATCGATCCGCGCTTGCTGTTGCGTGCCGCTCAGCGCCGGGGCAAGGCAACCTATCTGCCGGTGCTCAGTGCCTGGCCGCGAACCAAAATGGTGTTCCAGCGAATTCGCCCCGGCGAAAAACTGAAACCCAACCGTTTCCGTATTCTCGAACCCCGGCACAACCTCGCCCGACAACGCAAAGTCTGGGCACTGGATCTGGTTCTGTTGCCATTGGTGGGTTTTGACGATGTCGGCGGACGCCTGGGCATGGGCGGCGGTTTCTACGATCGAAGCCTGGCGTATCTGGCGCGGCGCAAAAACTGGCGCAAGCCGACGCTGTTAGGGCTGGCCCATGAATGTCAGAAGGTGCCGCGGCTGGCGCAGGCGAGCTGGGATGTGCCGTTGCAAGGAACGGTTACAGACAAGGCGTGGTATTACGCAGGCTAGACGCCACTGGAATCAGCGGCGTCGAAAAGACAGGTCAGCGCTTGAAGGCCGACGGCTGCTGTTGCTGCGCGATCTCGATCGGTGCATCGGTCTTGTTATTCCACAGGCTTTGGGCATAGCCAGTGGTCACGACGCCCAGGCCGAACAAAATAACCAAAATCCATAGTAAATCCGGTTTGCGTTTCATCGATTGCCCCCCAAAGGCACATCAACACGATGACAGCAGCGGTTTCCGTTGTAGGCGGTGCAGCAGCGTCAAGCTTAGAAGGCCGGCATTTTGCGACAACGTGAACCGACACGCAAACACTGGCGTCAACCGACCGTCGGTTTGTCATAAAATTGACCGACAACTTGCCCACTCACCTCGCAAGGAGCAAAAACCATGGCCTACTGGCTGATGAAATCCGAGCCCGACGAACTGTCGATCAAAGGTCTGGAGAAGCTTGGCAAAGCGCGCTGGGACGGGGTTCGCAACTATCAGGCGCGTAACTTTTTGCGGGCCATGGCGGTAGGCGACGAGTTTTTCTTCTATCACTCCAGCTGCCCTGAACCCGGAATTGCCGGGATCGGAAAGATTGTCGAAGCCGCGTATCCGGACCCGACGGCGCTGGAGCCTGAAAGTCATTACTACGATCCAAAGGCAACAGCAGAGAAAAACGCCTGGAGTGCGATCGATGTCGCTCACGTCGAGACGTTTGCGAAGGTGCTGAAGTTGGATTATCTGAAACAGCAGACGGCGCTGGCCGAAATGCCATTGGTGAAGAAAGGTAGTCGGCTGTCTGTGATGCCTGTGACGGCTGAACAGTGGACGGCGGTGAATGCGTTGCGGGCCTGAGCCCTGTAGCGACTGTAATAAAGCCTTCGCGGGCAAGCCCGCTCCCACAGGAGATTTGTGAACGACACGGATCACTGTGGGAGCGGGCTTGCTCGCGAAGAGGCCAGCCCGGACAACGAAAGACTTACTGAATAATGAGGTTGTTGAACAACAGATCCTCAACCACCGGCTGGCCGGTTTCGTCATTCATGATTTGCTGGGTCTGCTTCAAGGCTTCCTGGCGCAGCTTTTCCTTGGCCTCGACGTTGTTCATCGTCTCGGTCGTCTGCTGGGCAAACAGCGCCACCAGCTGATTGCGAATAAACGGTTCGTTGGCTTTCACCAGCTTGGTCGCCTCATCTCCGGTCACGCGCAACGCCACATCAGCCTTGTAGACCTTGAGCTTCGGCGTGCCGTCCAACCCATAGTTGCCCACGAACGGCGGGCTCAGGGTGATGTAATTGACCTTCGGCGCTACGCCTTCTTTGGCTTCTTCGGCCATCGCTGCCACGGGCAGAGACAGGGCCAGCAACAACATGATCCACGCTTTCACAATTCGCTCCTTATCCGGTTTGCGGCCAAGCATAACGACCCGCCGCTCAAGCACAAGCTTATGGCTGACTATCAGGGTCGGGCATGCTCGTTGACCCAACGACTCACACACCTACACTTATCGGCCATCACTCCCAAAGGAATAGCCCTGATGAAAGCCGTGCTGTGCAAAGCCTTCGGCCCTGCCGAATCGCTGGTGCTGGAAGACGTCGCCAGCCCTGTCGCGAAGAAGAATGAAATCCTGCTGGACGTGCACGCCGCCGGGGTGAATTTCCCGGACACGCTGATCATCGAGGGTAAATACCAGTTCAAACCGCCCTTCCCGTTTTCCCCGGGTGGCGAAGCGGCCGGCGTGGTCAGCGCAGTGGGTGAAAAGGTCAGCCACCTCAAAGTCGGTGACCGAGTCATGGCCCTGACCGGCTGGGGCAGCTTCGCCGAACAGGTCGCGGTGCCGGGCTACAACGTGCTGCCAATCCCACCGTCCATGGACTTCAACACCGCCGCCGCATTCAGCATGACCTATGGCACCTCGATGCACGCGCTCAAGCAACGGGGCAACCTGCAACCGGGTGAAACGTTGCTGGTACTCGGCGCTTCCGGCGGCGTCGGCCTGGCCGCCGTGGAAATCGGCAAAGCCATGGGCGCCCGCGTGATCGCCGCCGCCAGCAGCGCCGAAAAACTGGCCGTGGCCAAGGCTGCCGGCGCCGACGAGCTGATCAACTACAGCGAAACCAACCTCAAGGACGAAATCAAACGCCTGACCGACGGCCAGGGCGCCGACGTGATCTATGACCCGGTGGGCGGTGACCTGTTCGACCAGGCCATCCGCGCCATCGCCTGGAACGGCCGCCTGTTGGTGGTCGGCTTTGCCAGCGGCCGCATCCCCGAACTGCCAGTGAATCTCGCACTGCTCAAAGGCGCAGCGGTGGTCGGCGTGTTCTGGGGCTCGTTCGCCCAGCGCCAGCCACAGGACAACGCGGCGAACTTCCAGCAGTTGTTTGGCTGGTTTGCCGAGGGCAAGTTGAAGCCGTTGGTGTCGCAGGTGTATCCGCTGAGCAATGCGGCACAGGCGATCAATGATCTGGGCCAGCGCAAGGCGGTCGGGAAGGTGGTGGTGCAGGTTCGCTGAATCTACGCCGGGCACAAAAAGGCCAGAACAACTGCCGAGGTTGTTCTGGCCTTTTTATTTAGATGGTTTCAAGGGACTCAAGAAAACCTGCTTAATTAACTTAAAAATTAGTTTGGCGATAAATATATACCGCATTCACCGCTAAAGATTACGGCAACTTTATGTTTTACAGAAAAAAGGAGTGACTGCATGAACCCAAAACTCTCCAAAAAATCTGTAAATCATGCTGACCCCTGATTCAGGGTGTTTAAACAAATGGAATTATCGACATGGATAGGTCATATGTCCGACATCAACAAATACTTAGGACCTCATATTCAAACAGGCCCAAACTCATACGAATTAGCGCCTATATCCGTTAGCGCAGTAAAATTCTCAAATCTCGATCAAAACAGATTTTTTTCAGGAAACTGGGGCTTAACTGAAGGCCCCCATAGAGGCACCAGTCAAGGATCAGGAAAGCTTAGCCCGCTTACACCTCTCATATGGGATGACCTGATGCATGAGCAGAAAACAAACACATCATATATTGATAGCGAATATATCGAAACATTCAATAGACTTGCAGAGAGGACCAATAGCGAAATACAACAAGCAAGACAAGCAGCCAAAGGCACCCGTTATCCTTCCGTGAGTGAAACAGCAAAAATAGACCAAGAAACAACTATTCAAACAATCCAATCAAAAGCGTTAGAGTATCAAGCTCATACGCAAAGCGCTTACTCACTTTATGGTCACAATCCGTTCTTCTTAATGAAGGATCTATCCTTTAACAAAATAAGAGACAGCTTGGAGACGTCCCCTCCTGACGTCTCCGCTGCATATTCAGCTATAGACAAGGCGTATCGCTCAGCATTAGAGCTAAAACGCACTTCACTGCAGGCGAATATACTAGCCAATCAATTAGACGGGTTGGCCGCAAGAAGAAACCAGGCCGACGCTGGTTCGACGTCCATTGTGGCTGAGAGAGTCTCGGTTATCAATCAGGAAACAAACATCCGCTTCCAGCTTTTACCGTCTTTTCTTCTGGAAAAGTTTTCTACAACTATGGGTGTGATAGGCCAACTTACACTTTCTCAATCTCTTACAAATTACAGAACTACGATAAACAAAATTATCGCATCTGAGCAGGCAGCTATCGGACCTTATGCAACAGCCAATCCCGCCATTAGTTCGCCGCTGAGCAAACCTGAACTCGAAGCACTTAGAAACCTGGTGTATTTACAGGCGAACACCAACCTGGGCAAACGCTGGCAAGACTACCATGTGTCACTTCTTCATTCAGAAACCGCTCGATACTTGACCGAGACAACCAACTCTTTTTCTGGCCTTATCGCTCGTGCCCAGGAAGCAGAACGTTTACAAGAACAGCTGCGTATTGCAGCCGAGCAAGGGGCTCAACGTCTACAAGAACAGCGACGTATTGCAGCCGAGCAGGAAGCTCAACTGCTACAAGAACAGCAACGTATTGCAGCCGAGCAGGAGGCTCAACGTCTACAGGAACAACGACGAATTGCAGCCGAGCAGGAGGCTCATCGGCAAGCACTGGAACGAGCAGAAGCGCTGGCTGTTGCGCGTCGAGCAGAACGAGAAACGAAACAAAAAATCGCATCTGAGTTGGCAGATCGGTTCGATGAGATGTATCAGCAACTCAGCGCGAGCCATCCCGATGATATAGACCAAAGACTGCAGTGGCTGAAAAAAAAACGCCTTGAACTGTCTGCTCTAAACCAGGAGGCAACTAGAGCGGACCGAATAGCTGGGCCGGGTTTCGGTTACCACAGGAGCAGTCGTCGCTGGGCCTCGCTAAGGCAAGTAAAAAGCGACATCGATGCATTGATTCGAAAAAAATATCAAATAGAAAACTTAAGCCTGCCTGCCGTGAGAGGTGCTGAAGCCTCCGTAAAGCCTTTAGTGACCACTCCCGATGGCTTGATCGCTGGGTATGAAAATCTGCCCATTTCCTTTGGAGGGGCCGTCGATTTACTGAATAAAACAGCGGATGCAATAGGACGTACACCAATAGCAATGTTGTTTGGATCAGTATTCTATTCACCTTCGGTTGGGAATGGCGAACTGCAACGCAATCCTGTGGCACTGAGTATCCCACTGTCTCAACTTCCCAATGATGACGAAGACGAGGACTACTCATACCTACCCAGTAATGGCAACGTAACTATACCGTTTCGAGCGGTGTCGTCAGTTCGCGGAGAACACACACAGCTCTATCTCTCCGAAACCGGTGGAAGACTGTCCCACTGGATCCGAGTTAGAAAAGTAAAACTTGATCCATTGAACAATCTCTACACCTTTACGACCGAAGGCCTTCTTCCAAGAACCCTGACATGGACGCCCAACAACGCACCGGGCGGTGACGCCCTAGGCTCAACGGAATTACCTTCCGATCAAACTGGTATCAGGATTTATCCTGGTGCCAGAGTCACACAGGTAGAAGGTCGAATCGACGACCATCCAACGTGTGACGAGGCCGATTCCGACGATTACATTTTGTGGTTTCCGGAAGAGTCTGGGATAGAGCCCGTTTATGTGATGCTAAGTCGGACTGGCCCACGGTATGAACCTGGGACGGCGACTGGCGTAGGACAAACGGTCGGAGAGAACTGGTTAGGGAGTGCAACGGAAGCAGGCGGAGCTCCGATTCCTGCTCAAATCGCGGATCAATTGCGTGGTCAGGACTTCAGGAATTTTGATAAATTCAGGGAGGGATTTTGGGGGGCCGTGTCAAATGATCCAGAGTTAAGCAAGCAACTGAGCCCTCTAAACAACGCGATAATGAAGAATGGATACTCGCCCTATGCTCCTCGTGGAGAACAAGTTAGGGGACGAGAAAAATTCGAAATTCACCATGTAAATCCAATCCAAAGAGGTGGTGAGGTCTACAATATTGACAACATGGTTATTACAACTCCAAAATCTCATATTGCAGTGCATTCAAAAAACAATGGTGAATCGTTATGAATTCAAATAAACCATACGATCAATACACGGAATCCGAATTTCTAAAAATAATTAATCAGTTGTTCGACGGAGACTACTCATCCGAAGAAGAGCTGGATACTATTGTTCATAAAATAGTAGATGCATCTGAACATCCAGACGGTACAGATATTCTTTTCTACCCTGAAAAAGGCGTTGAAAACTCACCTACGGGAATACTTAACAACATCAAAGAGTGGCGCAAAGCAAACGGCAAGCCCGGCTTCAAGCCAGAGTAAATCGAAACAAATAAAACAGCGTCATCGTCCTCGACGGTGACGCTGTCTGTTTTAAAGCTAAAGCATCTTGCGAATGTCCTCCGGCAAAAACCTCACATACCGGGAAACCGGGTTATTCAGGCATTGCCTGGCAATGATCGGCACCTTCCTGTTCAGCTTGGCGATCAGCTCCAGGCGCTTTTCATTCGGCAATTGGGTGATATGAAACACGTTCGACAGATAAGCCCGGGTGTAATGAAACGGCGTGGAATCAACCCATGCGTACTCCGGGATATTGAGCAGCTCCTCATTGACGTCGCGACACCTCAATTTTTTGAGCCACTGGTTAGTATGAATAGGTGAGTCCAGATCCAGTCGGAACGTCAATGGAGCGATGACTCCCTGCTCGCTAGGTTTGTCGCCTTCGACCGTCCACGGTTTGAACCGCCACTGCTCTACCGCGACTCTGCTCGCTTCCGCCAACTCAGGATGGTCGCTTTGCAAAATACTCACCTTGCTGACCGAACCATCAGCGTTGACGATAAAGCTGACCCGGACGTCTCCGATTACCCCGGCCCGTTGAAGCTGACTCGGGTAAATCGGCTTGGGATTGTGCTCAGGTATCAGAAATACCCCGCCAGCCCTGCTAACAATGGACACCACAAGCAACAGCAAGCACACCAACCACCGCATAACATCTCCCTTCGCGACTGAACCGCCAGACTTGGCATCAGCGCATAGGTTAAAGCTCAAGCGGGGGAAACTGAACGCCAAGGCTTCCTATTCGCACGCAGGACATTTCCCAAGCCCTCGCCCTACGTTGCACGAAAAAAGCCGCATGAAGGCTCGCAGGTAATGTTTCCTACAACGTCCTTCATTTATACCTGAGCGACATGTTCATAAAAGAACATGCGATCTCCAGCATTTCCGCTGTTTGGTCACTGCAAACCGGTGCTATTTTCGGTAACGAAACTGTAACATTCGCATCCGCAGTCAAAACAAGAAAACTGGAGCTCTTGAATGTTTGCTTTCTTTCGTCCTGCCGCACATCAGGCTCCTTTGCCTGAAGAAAAAATAGACAACACCTATCGACGCCTTCGCTGGCAGATCTTCGCCGGTATTTTCATTGGCTACGCCGGTTATTACCTGCTGCGCAAAAACTTCTCCCTGGCCATGCCCTATCTGATCGAAGAGGGCTACACCCGCGGTGAGCTGGGCCTGGCGTTGTCGGCGATTGCCATCGCCTACGGCCTGTCCAAGTTCTTGATGGGCATTGTTTCCGACCGTTCCAACCCGCGCTTCTTCTTGCCGTTCGGCCTGCTGGTGTCGGCTGGTGTGATGTTCATTTTCGGTTTTGCGCCCTGGGCGACGTCCAGCGTGACCATCATGTTCATCCTGCTGTTTATCAACGGCTGGGCTCAAGGCATGGGTTGGCCACCGAGTGGACGGACCATGGTCCACTGGTGGTCGCAGAAGGAACGCGGTGGCGTGGTGTCCCTGTGGAACGTGGCGCATAACGTTGGCGGTGGCCTGATCGGCCCGTTGTTCCTGCTCGGCATGGGCTTGTTCAATGACTGGCACGCGGCGTTTTATGTGCCGGCAGCGGTCGCCATGGCGGTGGCGGTGTTTGCCTTCGTCACCATGCGCGACACCCCGCAATCGGTCGGCCTGCCACCGATCGAGAAGTACAAGAACGACTACCCGGAAGGCTACGACGCCAGTCACGAAGAAGAATTCAGCGCCAAGGAAATCTTCGTCAAATACGTGCTGCGCAACAAAATGCTCTGGTACATCGCTCTGGCCAACGTCTTTGTCTATCTGCTGCGCTACGGCGTGCTGGACTGGGCACCGACCTACCTCAAGGAAGCCAAGGGCTTCACCGTGGATAAAACCTCGTGGGCGTATTTCTTCTACGAGTGGGCGGGCATTCCGGGCACGCTGCTGTGCGGCTGGATGTCGGACAAGATTTTCCGTGGCAATCGTGGCCTGACCGGCATGGTGTTCATGGCGTTGGTGACCGTGGCGACACTGGTTTACTGGCTCAACCCGGCTGGCAACCCGACCGTCGACATGATCGCGCTCGTCTCGATCGGCTTCCTGATCTACGGCCCGGTGATGCTGATCGGCTTGCAAGCGCTGGAGTTGGCGCCGAAGAAAGCCGCCGGTACGGCAGCGGGCTTCACGGGTCTGTTCGGTTATCTGGGTGGTTCGGTCGCGGCCAGTGCAGCGATGGGCTACACCGTGGACCACTTCGGCTGGGACGGCGGTTTCGTCCTGCTGATCGGCGCATGTATCCTTGCGATGGCCTTCTTGGCGCCGACACTGTGGCACAAGCAAGTCGCCAGTCAGAGCCGCGAAGCAATCGCCTGATCAGGCGTTGATTTGCAGCGCTTGAGCCGCGCCTCCAGATTCCGGTCTGGCATGGCGTGGCTACGCAGGGCGTTGGCGGTCTGCTCGACATAATCGCGAGTGGTGCCGTAACGCCCGCAAGCGTTTTCGAATACGTGGCTCAACACATGATCCGGCAAGTTGCCGGCATAGCTGGGCAGGTGCCGCTCCAACACGAATCCCAACGCCTGAACCTGGCTTCCGTCTTCAAGTCGGCAGTTGAGCCAGTGTGGGCGATAGGACGGAAATGGCATCTCGCGCTGCCACAACGCATACAGCGAAGCTTCGAGTTGTTCTTCGGGCAAGCGATAAGCAAAACCGCTGCAAGAGCCGCCGCGATCCAGACCAAACACCAGCCCCGGCACTTCCGGCGTGCCGCGATGTTCGTGGGACCACAGGTACAAACCGCGATGGTAGCCATGCACACGACCGCGCACTCGCTCTACTGCCGCGCATTCAGGACGCCAGATCAACGAGCCGTACGCGAACAGCCACACCGGCCCGCCCTTGTGCCGTGCCATGGTCGACTGCATCGAGCTGAGCAATTGTTCGTGCGTAAGCTGCGGCCCAAGATCGAGTCGCGGCGGATAAGCCAGATTCAAAAAAGCAGATTCAATGGCGCTCATGGCGAATAGCGTTCAGCTCCCCGCGGGTAAAGAATTACTAAATAGAACGCACCGCTGTAACAATAAGGCACATATGTTTCGAGGCAATTTAAGTGCCATGGCACAGTTTTTAAATAATTACCTGAATGACATATAACCTACCGGCATTTATATAATTTTATAAATACCGATCGGCTATATAGAGGGTTATAACGATTAAGATCGCGGATCAAGATCGCGGAGCGTACGCAAACACGTCGGCGCGCATTTGATGAGCATCCATGCCGGCTTCGACCAAGGCATCCAACGTGCCGTAAACCATTGCCGGAGAGCCGCTGGCATACACATGCAGCGTCTTCAGATCGGCGAAGTCTTCGCACACCGCTTCATGCAGCATGCCGCAGCGCCCCTGCCAGCCACACTGATCGCTGACGACTTTATGCAGGAACAGATTGGGCAGTTTCAGCCATTCATCCCAATGTTCGATGTCATAAAAGTCTTCGGGACGGCGTACCCCCCAATACAAATGCACCGGATGTTTGAAGCCCTTGGCGCGGCAATGTTCGATGAGGCTATGGATCTGGCCCATGCCGGTGCCAGCGGCGACCAGCACCAAGGGCCCGTCCGGCAATTCCGCCAGATGGGTATCGCCGAATGGCATCTCGATCCGCACCATGGGGTTGCGTTGCAGCTGTTCGATCAGGCTCAGCGCACTGCTTTCGCGCGCCAGCACATGGATTTCCAGATCACGCCCACCATGGGGTGCCGAGGCCAGGGAAAACGCGGATTTCTCGCCGTTCTCACGCTCGATCATCAGGTACTGACCGGCATGATAACGCGGCGGCTTGCCGGCCGGGGCTCGCAGACGCACACGCCAGGTATCACCGCCGACGTCCCTGCATTCAATGACCTGACACGACAAGCTGCGCACCGGCAATTCTCCCAGCGCGAGCACGCCATCCCACAGCACGATGCAGTCTTCCAGCGGCTCTGCTATGCAAGTGTAGAACTCGCCATGGTCGCGCACATCGCCAGCTTGTTCGACCCGGCCTTCCACCAGCAGCGCACCGCAAACATGGCAATTGCCGTTGCGACAGCTTTGCGGGCATTCATAGCCCAGACGCCGCGCGCCATCGAGAATCCGCTCGCCGGGCAGAATCTCAAGCACTGCTCCGGAGGGCTGCAAGGTTACACGCATCAATCTATTCCTAACTGATTCCAGATGGCATCGATCCGCTGGGTCACGGCTTCGTCCTTGACGATCACCCGGCCCCACTCGCGAGTGGTTTCGCCCGGCCATTTATGTGTGGCATCGAGCCCCATCTTCGAACCCAGGCCGGAAATCGGCGAGGCGAAGTCCAGGTAGTCGATCGGCGTGTTATCGATCATCACCGTGTCACGCTTGGGGTCCATGCGCGTGGTGATGGCCCAGATCACGTCGTTCCAGTCCCGTGCATTGATATCGTCATCAGTGACGATAACGAACTTGGTGTACATGAACTGTCGCAAAAACGACCAGACACCGAGCATTACCCGCTTGGCATGTCCGGGATACGACTTCTTCATGGTCACGATGGCCATGCGGTACGAGCAGCCTTCGGGCGGCAGATAGAAGTCGGTGATCTCCGGGAACTGCTTCTGCAGGATCGGCACGAACACTTCGTTCAGCGCCACGCCGAGAATCGCCGGCTCATCCGGTGGTCGGCCGGTGTAGGTGCTGTGATAAATCGGTTTGATACGGTGGGTGATGCGCTCGACGGTGAGCACCGGGAAGCTGTCGACTTCGTTGTAGTAACCGGTGTGGTCGCCATAAGGACCTTCGTCGGCCATCTCGCCCGGATGGATTACGCCTTCGAGGATGATCTCGGCGGTGGCCGGCACTTGCAGGTCGTTGCCGCGACACTTCACCAACTCGGTGCGGTTGCCGCGCAGCAGACCGGCGAAAGCGTATTCGGAAAGGCTGTCCGGCACCGGTGTCACGGCACCGAGGATGGTCGCCGGGTCAGCGCCCAGGGCCACGGACACCGGGAACGGTTGGCCAGGATGCTTCTCGCACCATTCGCGATAATCCAACGCGCCGCCACGGTGGCTCAGCCAGCGCATAATGACTTTGTTACGGCCGATCACTTGCTGACGATAGATACCGAGGTTCTGGCGATCCTTGTTCGGACCTTTGGTGACGGTCAGGCCCCAGGTGATCAGCGGGCCGACGTCGCCGGGCCAGCAGGTCTGCACCGGCAGCATGGCGAGATCGACGTCGTCGCCTTCGATGACCACTTCCTGGCACACCGCGTCTTTGACGACTTTCGGCGCCATGGCGATGATCTTGCGGAAGATCGGCAGCTTCGACCACGCATCTTTCAAGCCTTTCGGTGGCTCGGGTTCCTTGAGGAACGCCAGCAGCTTGCCGATTTCGCGCAATTCGCTGACCGCTTCTGCGCCCATACCCAGCGCCACGCGTTCGGGGGTGCCGAACAGGTTGCCGAGCACCGGAATGTCATAGCCCGTAGGCTTTTCGAAAAGCAGGGCCGGGCCTTTGGCGCGCAAGGTGCGGTCGCAGACCTCGGTCATTTCCAGTACTGGGGACACCGGAACCTGGATGCGCTTGAGTTCGCCGCGCTGTTCCAGGCCGCTGATAAAGTCGCGCAAGTCGCGATACTGCATGCGTGAGCCTCGTTTTGGCCGTGGCGTTCGGGGGTGGCAGTTTAGCGCCGAACCCCTCTGTTCAGAACCACGAACTGCCGGTTCATCAAAAATCAGATAGCAAAAAGCCGGGTTTCCCCGGCTTTTTGGCCCGTTCGACTTACTTGCGTTTCATCGACAGGAAGAACTCATCGTTGGTCTTGGTCGTTTTCAGCTTGTCGACCAGGAACTCGATGGCAGCGATTTCGTCCATCGGGTGCAGGAGCTTGCGAAGAATCCACATGCGCTGCAACTCGTCGTCGGCCGTCAGCAACTCTTCGCGGCGGGTGCCGGAACGGTTGATGTTGATGGCCGGGAAGACGCGTTTTTCAGCGATACGGCGATCCAGAGGCAGTTCCATGTTGCCGGTGCCTTTGAATTCTTCGTAGATCACTTCGTCCATCTTCGAGCCGGTTTCAACCAGCGCGGTGGCGATGATGGTCAGCGAACCGCCTTCTTCGATGTTCCGTGCAGCGCCAAAGAAACGTTTCGGTTTCTCCAGGGCGTGGGCATCGACACCACCGGTGAGCACTTTGCCGGAGCTCGGGATCACGGTGTTGTAGGCACGGGCCAGACGAGTGATGGAGTCGAGCAGGATCACCACGTCTTTCTTGTGTTCGACCAGGCGCTTGGCCTTCTCGATCACCATTTCGGCAACCTGCACGTGGCGGGTTGGCGGCTCGTCGAACGTCGAGGCAACCACTTCGCCGCGCACGGTGCGCTGCATTTCGGTGACTTCTTCCGGACGTTCGTCGATCAGCAATACGATCAGATGAACTTCAGGATTGTTACGCGCGATGTTCGCTGCGATGTTCTGCAGCATGATGGTTTTACCGGCTTTCGGCGGTGCAACGATCAGGCCGCGCTGGCCTTTGCCGATCGGGGCGCACAGGTCGATGACACGACCGGTCAAGTCTTCGGTGGAACCGTTGCCGGCTTCCATCTTCATGCGTACGGTCGGGAACAGCGGGGTCAGGTTCTCGAAGAGAATCTTGTTTTTCGCGTTCTCGGGACGATCGTAGTTGATCGTGTCGACCTTGAGCAGCGCGAAATAACGCTCGCCTTCCTTTGGAGGGCGGATCTTGCCAACGATGGTGTCACCGGTGCGCAAGTTGAAGCGACGGATCTGGCTCGGCGAGACGTAGATATCGTCAGGGCCGGCGAGATAGGAAGCGTCAGCGGAGCGAAGGAAGCCGAAGCCGTCCTGGAGAATCTCCAGCACGCCATCACCGGAGATTTCCTCGCCGCTTTTAGCGTGCTTTTTGAGCAGGGAGAAAATCACGTCCTGCTTGCGCGAACGGGCCATATTTTCTATGCCCATCTGTTCGGCCAATTCGAGCAGTTCGGTAATCGGCTTTTGCTTGAGTTCAGTCAGATTCATATAGGAATGACGTAATCATTTATGGAGGGGGGGAAATTAAGCTTTTGGCTTAATGAGGCCGCGCCGCAGAGAAGGCGACAGGATCGCGTACTTATTCGAAAAGGAGTGCGTCGGCGACGGCTAGCAGGGGGCAGTGGAGAAACCAGTGCGGGGCCGAATGTACCACCTGAGTTTCGGAGCGTCTAGCCCTCAATAACGAAAAGGCCCCGCAATATGCGGGGCCAATTTTGGACACTTTATAACGACACTTAAATGTTGGCGTCGAGGAAAGCAGCCAGTTGCGACTTCGACAGTGCGCCGACCTTGGTCGCTTCAACGTTGCCGTTCTTGAACAGCATCAGCGTCGGGATACCACGCACGCCATGCTTGGCCGGGGTTTCCTGGTTTTCGTCGATGTTCAGTTTGGCAATGGTCAGCTTGCCTTTGTAGGTTTCAGCAATCTCGTCCAGAACAGGAGCGATCATTTTGCATGGGCCACACCATTCAGCCCAGTAGTCGACCAGTACAGCGCCTTCGGCCTTGAGTACGTCGGCCTCGAAGCTAGCGTCGCTAACGTGTTTGATAAGATCGCTGCTCATGGAAGTCTCCAGGTTGTAAGCAAAAAAACGTGGCCCATCATAGCCGCCCTTCCCGCGTTCAGGAAGCCGCAGATGATTGAGTCTCGCTATGGTGGTCCATGAGTTTGGGTATAGCTCAAGTCATGAGGTGGCGGGAGCGACAAAGGCAATTCCGGTGCGCAAGGCTGCGTTGCGCACATGTTCGTGCATGGCCTTCTGTGCCGCGCCGGACGCTCGCCGGGCCAGCGCACGGAGGATTTTCCGATGCTCCTGCCAGGTTTCCATGGCCCGCTCGGCCCGGATGAACGGTAACTTCTGGCTCTCCAGAAAGATGTCGGCGCTGGCGGTCAGGATGCTCAGCATCGCCTGATTACCGCTGGCCAGCAGAATGCGCCGGTGGAAATCGAAATCCAGCCGCGCTGCGGCTTCGAAGTCTCCCGCCCGCAGTTCGTTGCGCATGGCGGCGACGTTGTCTTCCAGCGTATCGAGTTCATGGGTGCTCAAGGTCAAGGCAGCCAAACCGGCAGCGAAACCCTCCAACGCATATCTCAACTGGAAGATATCCAGCGGCGAAGCCTGGGCCGCGAACGGCCAACTCAGCGCCGCATCGCCTCGCGGCAACTCCACCGGCGACTGCACGAACACGCCTTTACCCGGCTGGATGCTGATGACACCCAGCGCACTCAGGGACGACAACGCCTCGCGCAACGACGCCCGGCTGACCCCCAATTGCACCGCCAGGTCCCGCTGCGAGGGCAAGGCATCCCCCGGCCCGAAACCTTGTTCGGTGATCAGTTTACGGATGGCTTGCAGCGCCACTTCAGGTACGGCGCGAGTGATCGAATTCATGGTTTTTCAAACGAACCAGGCCAATGAGCGGTTAGTTGTAAAGCTATTCGCAGCGCCCGGCAAGTCGTGCCCCATGGGGGTTCGGGGATTTTCACGGATGCGCCATCGGGGTGCGAAACCAACGCCAACTGTTCAGACCAGTAAGACCGAACCAACCCAGCAAAACCGCGGCTTGCGCTACCCAAAACCAGTACTTGGCATGGCCCGTGCTCTATCGAATCGCAGAAATCACTCCCCGCCGATTCGGAGATTTGCCATGACCAAGCGTTACAGCGCCCTCCTCACCGCCCTGTTTGCCAGCCTGATGCTGAGCCAGGCGCCCGCCCACGCTGACGGTCTGGAAGATGTGGTCAAGCGCGGCGTCCTCAAAGTCGCCGTGCCTCAGGACTTCCCGCCCTTCGGCTCGGTCGGCCCGGACATGAAGCCGCGCGGCCTCGATATCGACACCGCCAAACTGCTCGCCGACCAACTCAAGGTCAAACTCGAACTGACCCCGGTCAACAGCACCAACCGCATCCCGTTCCTGACCACAGGAAAAGTCGATCTGGTGATTTCCAGCCTCGGCAAGAACCCTGAGCGTGAGAAGGTCATCGATTTCTCCAGCGCCTACGCGCCCTTCTACCTCGCGGTGTTCGGTCCGCCCGACGCCGACATCAAAGGCCTGGACGATCTCAAGGGCAAAACCATCAGCGTCACCCGTGGCGCCATCGAAGACATCGAGCTGAGCAAAGTCGCCCCTGAAGGCGTGACCATCAAGCGCTTCGAAGACAACAACTCGACCATCGCCGCTTACCTCGCCGGGCAAGTTGACCTGATCGCCAGCGGCAACGTGGTGATGGTGACCATCAGTGAGCGGAATCCAAAACGCATTCCAGCGCTGAAAGTGAAGCTCAAGGATTCCCCGGTCTACGTTGGCGTGAATAAGAACGAGCCGGCGCTGCTGGGCAAGGTCAACCAGATCCTCGCCACGGCCAAGACCGATGGCGCCCTGGAGAAAAACTCCCGGACCTGGCTCAAAGAGCCGCTGCCGGCCGATCTCTGATCGCCGCTGGGGAGGCTCGATATGTCCTATCAGTTCGACTTCATACCGGTGGTGCAAAACACCGACCTGCTATTGCGCGGTGCGCTGTTCACCCTTGAACTGACGGCCATCGGCGCGGTACTCGGGGTGGGGCTGGGCATCGTCGGGGCGCTGGTGCGGGCGTGGAACATCCGCCCGTTTTCCGCGATTTTCGGGGTCTACGTCGAGTTGATCCGCAATACGCCGTTTCTGGTGCAGTTGTTTTTCATCTTCTTCGGCTTGCCGTCCCTGGGCGTGCAGATTTCCGAATGGCAGGCGGCGGTGCTGGCGATGGTGATCAACCTCGGCGCTTATTCGACCGAGATCATTCGCGCCGGCATTCAAGCGATCCCCCGAGGACAGCTGGAAGCCGCAGCCGCCCTGGCTATGACCCGCTTCGAAGCGTTCCGCCACGTGGTGTTGCTGCCGGCGCTGGGCAAGGTCTGGCCGGCCCTGAGCAGCCAGATCATCATCGTCATGCTCGGCTCGGCGGTCTGTTCGCAGATCGCCACCGAAGAGTTGAGCTTCGCCGCCAACTTCATTCAGTCGCGCAACTTCCGCGCCTTTGAAACCTACGCCCTGACCACGCTGATCTACCTGTGCATGGCGCTGCTGATCCGCCAACTGCTGAACTGGATCGGCCGTCGGTACATAGCAAGGAGCAGCCAATGAGCGATTTCACCTTTTGGGACGTTGTGCGCAACCTGCTCACCGGACTGCAATGGACCCTGGCGCTGTCGCTGGTGGCATTTATCGGCGGTGGGCTGATCGGTTTACTGATCATGGTCATGCGCATCTCGAAAAACGCCTTGCCCAGCAACTTCGCCCGCACCTACATCGAACTGTTCCAGGGCACGCCGCTGTTGATGCAGTTATTTCTGGTGTTCTTCGGCGTGGCGCTGGCCGGGGTGGAGATTTCGCCGTGGATGGCGGCGGCGATTGCCCTGACGCTGTTCACCAGCGCCTACCTCGCGGAGATCTGGCGCGGTTGCGTCGACTCGATCCCCAACGGCCAGTGGGAAGCCTCGTCGAGCCTGGCACTCAACCCGCTGGAGCAACTGCGCTACGTGATCCTGCCGCAAGCCCTGCGCATCGCCGTTGCGCCGACCGTGGGCTTCTCGGTGCAGGTGGTCAAAGGCACCGCCGTGACCTCGATCATCGGTTTTACCGAACTGACCAAGACCGGCGGCATGCTCGCCAACGCGACCTTCGAACCGTTCATGGTCTACGGGCTCGTGGCCCTCGGTTACTTCCTGCTTTGCTACCCCTTGTCCCTCAGTGCGCGCTACCTGGAAAGGAGACTGCATGCCTCTGCTTAGAATTTCGGCCCTGCATAAATATTACGGCGACCACCATGTGCTCAAAGGCATCGACCTCAGCGTCGAGGAAGGCCAGGTCGTGGCGATCATTGGTCGCAGCGGCTCGGGCAAATCGACCTTGCTGCGCACGTTGAACGGACTGGAGTCGATCAACGATGGCGTGATCGAAGTCGACGGCGAATACCTTGATGCTGCCCGCGCCGACCTGCGCAGCTTGCGGCAGAAAGTCGGGATGGTGTTCCAGCAGTTCAACCTGTTCCCGCACCTGACGGTCGGCGAGAACGTGATGCTGGCGCCGCAAGTGGTGCAGAAAGTACCGAAAGCCAAGGCCGCCGAACTGGCGCGACAGATGCTGGAGCGGGTCGGCCTGGGGGAGAAGTTTGACGCCTTTCCGGATCGGCTGTCCGGCGGGCAGCAACAGCGTGTCGCGATTGCTCGCGCGCTGGCGATGTCGCCGAAGGTGCTGCTGTGCGACGAAATCACCTCGGCCCTCGACCCCGAACTGGTCAACGAAGTGCTCAGCGTGGTGCGACAGCTGGCTAAAGAGGGCATGACTTTGATTATGGTCACCCATGAAATGCGTTTTGCTCGCGAGGTTGGGGATAAGTTGGTGTTTATGCATCTGGGCAAGGTGCATGAGGTGGGGGATCCGAAAGTGTTGTTTGCCAACCCGCAGACGGCGGAGTTGGCGAATTTCATCGGGACGGTTGAGGCGGCAGGCTGAAGATCTTCGTTGCCTGTGAGGCCGTCTTCGCGGGCAAGCCCGCTCCCACATTGGTTCTTCGTCGTCTGCGGGATTGAAGACAACACACCAATCCTGTGGGAGCGGGCTTGCCCGCGAAGAGGCCATCCGCAACGCCGCAGGTACCCCGCGGTAAAAGATCGCAGCCTTCGACAGCTCCTGCGCGTTGGCGGCAGCGTTTGATCGTGGCACGATGACGAGGTTATCGACCGAGACCCCCTGACCATGCCGCAATCCCAAGCCAAGAATCTGTCCTTGATCGCCGCAATCGACCTGGGCTCCAACAGCTTTCACATGGTCGTGGCCAAGGCCCAGAACGGCGAAATCCGTATTCTCGAACGTCTCGGGGAGAAGGTTCAGCTGGCCGCCGGCATCGACGAAGAGCGCAAGCTCAGTGAAGAATCCATGCAGCGCGGGCTCGATTGCCTGAAGCGTTTTGCCCAACTGATCAACGGTATGCCGCTCGGCGCCGTGCGGATCGTTGGCACCAACGCCCTGCGTGAAGCCCGCAACCGTGGCGAATTCATCCGCCGTGCCGAAGAAATCCTCGGTCACCCGGTAGAAGTCATCTCCGGCCGTGAAGAAGCGCGCCTGATCTACCTCGGCGTGTCCCACACCCTCGCCGACACCCCGGGCAAACGCCTTGTCGCCGACATCGGCGGCGGCAGTACCGAGTTCATCATTGGCCAGCGCTTCGAACCGCTGCTGCGCGAAAGCCTGCAAATGGGCTGCGTGAGCTACACCCAGCGCTATTTCAAGGACGGCAAGATCACCCCGGCCCGCTATGCCCAGGCCTACACGGCGGCGCGACTGGAGATCATGAGCATTGAACACGCCCTGCATCGCCTGACCTGGGATGAAGCCATCGGCTCCTCGGGCACCATTCGCGCCATCGGCTTGGCGCTGAAGGCTGGCGGTCACGGCGCGGGCGAAGTGAATGCCGAGGGCCTAGCCTGGCTCAAGCGCAAGCTGTTCAAGCTCGGCGACGCCGAGAAGATCGATTTTGAAGGTATCAAGCCTGACCGCCGTGCCATCTTCCCTGCCGGCCTGGCGATTCTCGAAGCCATCTTTGATGCCCTCGAGTTGCAACGCATGGACCACTGTGAGGGCGCCCTGCGCGAAGGCGTGCTCTATGACCTGCTGGGACGTCATCATCACGAAGACGTCCGTGAGCGCACGCTCAGCTCGCTGATGGAGCGTTATCACGTCGATCTGGAACAAGCGGCGCGGGTTGAGCGCAAAGCCTTGCATGCGTTCGATCAGGTGGCCGAGGACTGGGACCTGGATGACGGCGTCTGGCGCGAACTGCTCGGCTGGGCGGCCAAGGTCCATGAAGTGGGCCTGGACATCGCCCACTATCACTACCACAAGCACGGCGCCTACCTGATCGAGCACTCGGACCTGGCCGGGTTCTCCCGCGAGGACCAATTAATGCTCGCGCTGCTGGTGCGTGGCCACCGACGCAATATTCCCCGGGACAAGTTTGCCGAGTTCGGCGATGAAGGCATCAAGCTGATTCGCCTGTGCGTGCTGCTGCGCTTTGCGATCCTGTTCCATCACATTCGCGGCACCCAGGAAATGCCACAAGTCGTGCTGCACGCCAACGGCGGCAGCCTGGACGTGTTGTTCCCGGAAAATTGGCTGGATGAAAACCAGCTGACCCAGGCGGACTTCGCCCTCGAAGCGGAATGGCTGACCCGCGTCGGCTTCGTGCTTAACGTTCGCTGAAACTGAAAAAGGCCTTCTTCGGAAGGCCTTTTTTTGTGCCCGCGATTCAGCAGACGATGCAGTCTTATGTGGGAGCGGGCTTGCTCGCGAAGGCGGTGTGTCAGGCAACATTGATGTCGACTGTCACGCCCTCTTCGCGAGCAAGCCGCTCCCACAGGTTTTGCGCGTTAGCGAACAGTGAGAATCGGACTGCCCAAACGCTCCAGCAGCGTAGCCTGGGCACTGCGCGGGTTCTGGTTGCCGGTCGGCGTGTTGCGGATGTAACGACCGTCCGCCTGCAAGCTCCAGCTATGGGTGTTATCGGTGAGATAAAGCTCCAGCTCTTTCTTGACCCGCATGATCAGCTTCTTGCCTTCAACCGGGAAGCAAGTCTCGACCCGCTTGTCGAGGTTGCGTTCCATCCAGTCGGCACTGGACAGGAACATCTGCTCTTCCCCGCCATTGAGGAAGTAGAAGACCCGGGTGTGCTCCAGGAAGCGACCAATGATCGAGCGCACGTGGATGTTGTGCGAGACCCCGGCGATGCCCGGACGCAGGCAGCACATGCCGCGCACCACCAGATCGATACGCACCCCGGACTGACTGGCCTTGTACAGCGCACGGATGATCTTCGGATCGGTCAGTGAGTTGAACTTGGCAATGATGTGTGCCGGTTTGCCGTCGAGGGCGAACTGGGTCTCCCGGGCAATCATGTCGAGCATGCCCTTCTTCAACGTGAACGGTGCGTGCAACAGTTTCTTCATGCGCAGGGTCTTGCCCATGCCGATCAACTGGCTGAACAGTTTGCCGACGTCTTCGCACAAGGCATCGTCGGACGTCAGCAAGCTGTAGTCGGTGTACAGACGGGCGTTGGCCGCGTGGTAGTTGCCGGTACCCAAGTGGGCGTAACGCACAATCTCGCCGGCCTCGCGACGCAGGATCAGCATCATCTTGGCGTGGGTCTTGAAACCAACCACACCGTAGATCACCACCGCACCGGCCGCTTGCAGGCGGCTGGCGAGTTGCAGGTTGGACTCTTCGTCAAACCGTGCACGCAACTCGATCACCGCCGTGACCTCTTTGCCGTTACGCGCCGCATCCACCAGCGCATCGACGATTTCCGAGTTGGCGCCGGAGCGGTACAGGGTCTGGCGAACCGCCAAGACGTGCGGGTCCTTGGCCGCCTGGCGCAGCAGGTCGACCACCGGGGTGAACGACTCGAACGGGTGCAGCAGCAGGATGTCCTGCTTGCTGATCACACTGAAAATGTTCTCGCTGTTCTGCAGCAGCTTCGGGATCTGCGGCGTGAACGGCAGGTATTGCAGCTCTCGCTGACTGTCCAGGCCGGTGATGCTGAACAGCCGGGTCAGGTTGACCGGGCCGTTGACCTGATACAGCTCGGTCTCGTGCAGGTTGAACTGCTTGAGCAGGTAGTCGGACAAGTGTTTCGGACAGGTGTCGGCGACTTCCAGACGCACCGCGTCACCGTAGCGACGGGAGAACAACTCGCCACGCAGGGCGCGGGCCAGGTCTTCTACATCTTCGGTGTCGACGGCAAGGTCGGCATTTCGGGTCAGGCGGAACTGGTAGCAGCCCTTGACCTTCATGCCCTGGAACAAGTCATCGGCGTGAGCGTGGATCATCGACGACAGGAACACATAGTTGTCGCCCGGGCCGCCGACTTCTTCCGGCACCTTGATGACTCGCGGCAGCAGACGTGGCGCCGGGATGATCGCCAGACCGGAATCGCGACCAAAGGCATCGACCCCTTCGAGCTCGACGATGAAGTTCAGGCTCTTGTTCACCAGCAACGGGAACGGGTGCGTCGGGTCGAGACCGATCGGCGTGATGATCGGCGCGATCTCGTCGCGGAAAAAACGACGCACCCAGGTTTTGATCTTGGTGGTCCAGTGACGGCGACGGATGAAGCGGACCTGATGTTTTTCCAGTTCCGGCAACAGAATGTCGTTGAGGATCGCGTACTGACGGTCGACGTGACCGTGCACCAGCTCGCTGATCCGGGCCAGGGCCTGATGCGGTTGCAGGCCGTCGGCGCCAGCCTGTTCACGGGCGAAAGTGATCTGCTTCTTGAGACCGGCCACGCGAATTTCGAAAAACTCGTCCAGGTTGCTGGAGAAGATCAGCAGAAACTTCAGTCGCTCCAGCAACGGGTAGGACTCATCCAGCGCCTGTTCCAGTACGCGGATGTTGAACTGCAGTTGCGATAGCTCGCGATGGATGTACAGGCTGCTGTCATCCAGGCCGGGAATGGCAATCGTCGGCACCGCCGCAACGGGCTCGGCCACTACCGCGGGTGGAGCAGGTTCCAGTTCCGGCGGGGTTTCGGCGATTTGCTCCACCACGGGTTGAGCATCTTTTACGGCAACTTCAGTGAGTCCTTCGGTATTCATCGAATGTTCCTGGGAGGGCTATTTTTGCTCTCGTAACAGTTGAGCAGCACGAACGGCAAAGTAAGTCAGGATGCCATCAGCGCCTGCACGTTTAAAAGCGGTCAGGGATTCGAGGATAACCCCTTCGCTCAACCAGCCATTCTGGATCGCCGCCATGTGCATGGCGTATTCGCCGCTGACCTGATAAACAAAGGTCGGCACTTTAAATTCTTCTTTGACCCGGTAAAGGATATCCAGGTACGGCATGCCTGGCTTGACCATGACCATGTCCGCGCCTTCTGACAAGTCCGCCGCCACTTCGTGCAGGGCTTCGTTGCTGTTGGCCGGGTCCATCTGATAGGAGGCCTTGTTGGCCTTGCCCAGGTTCAACGCCGAACCGACCGCGTCGCGGAACGGGCCGTAATAGGCGCTGGCATACTTGGCCGAGTAGGCCATGATCCGCACGTTGACGTGATCGGCCAGCTCCAGCGCTTCACGGATCGCCTGGATGCGACCGTCCATCATGTCCGACGGAGCCACTACCTGCGCGCCCGCTTCGGCGTGGGACAGGGCCTGCTTGACCAGTGCGTCGACGGTGATGTCGTTCTGCACGTAGCCTTCTTCGTCGAGAATGCCGTCCTGACCGTGGGTGGTGAACGGGTCCAGGGCAACGTCGGTGATGACTCCCAACTCCGGGAATCGATCGCGCAAGGCGCGGGTGGCACGCTGGGCGATACCGTCAGGGTTCCAGGCTTCGGCGGCATCCAGCGATTTGAGTTCCGGTGGCGTCACCGGGAACAGCGCCAGTGCTGGAATCCCCAACTCGACCCACTTGGCTGCTTCTTCGAGCAACAGATCGATGGTCAGGCGCTCCACGCCCGGCATCGAGGCCACCGCTTCGCGACGGTTTTCACCGTCCAGCACAAACACCGGCAGGATCAGGTCGTCGACGGTCAGAACGTTTTCACGGACCAGTCGACGCGAGAAATCATCGCGACGATTGCGACGCAGGCGGGTTGCAGGAAACAAACGGTTGGCGGGGGTAAAGCTCACGGCAGACTCCTGAGCCCGCGCTGGCAGGCGAGCGTGACAGTTATAAGCGGCCATTATGACGAACACATGACAGTTGTGCTTAGCCCTGTAATGCGTAGCCGCATTCCATTGTCCTTGTAGGAAATGTTCACGTCGAGACACATTTGGACACTTTCATGAATGTGCACGAAGGGTTAGGCTGCGCGTTCATTTCGCCAGCACCCAGACAATGCTCCAACAATTTCTTCAGGAATTCGGCTACTTCGCCCTCTTTCTCGGCACGTTCTTCGAAGGCGAAACCATTCTGGTGCTCGCGGGCTTCCTCGCGTTCCGCGGATACATGGACATCAACCTGGTGGTGGTCGTGGCGTTCTTCGGCAGCTATGCCGGCGATCAGCTGTGGTACTTCATGGGGCGCAAGCATGGCCGCAAGTTGCTGGCGCGCAAGCCACGCTGGCAGTTGATGGGTGACCGGGCGCTGGAGCATATCCGCAAGCATCCGGACATCTGGGTGCTGAGCTTCCGTTTTGTCTACGGCCTGCGCACGGTGATGCCGGTGGCGATCGGCCTTTCAGGCTATCCACCGGGACGCTATCTGATCCTCAACGGCATTGGCGCGGCGATCTGGGCGACCGCGCTGGCCGCTGCGGCTTACCACTTCGGAGCGGTGCTCGAAGGCATGCTCGGCAGCATCAAGAAGTACGAATTGTGGGTGCTCGGTGCCCTGCTACTGCTGGGGTTGTGCCTGTGGCTGCGCCGACGCTTCAAGAATGCCCGTCTGGCGAAGAAGATCTACGCCGACGAGCAGGCTGAACTGGCCAAGACCGCCGAGACTAAGACGCCAGCCGAGTGAACCGGTTTCTGCAGCAGTAGAGACCGATACCGCTTAGCAGACTGTAACTGAGCAAGCCGACCCAGCCCACCGCGCTGGCCGGCCACAGCCCGACAAGCGGCGCCAGCCACACCAGCGGCAGGTTCGACGCCAACCGCAGCAGCTCCAGCCTGAACGCCCACGGGCGATTCTCCAGGGCCACGCCCAGCACAAACAAACCCAGCGCCACCGCACTCCAACCGAGCACCAGGGCGGCGGTCGGCAGACTCTGTTCCAGGTTCATCAAGTAGCTGCCCAACGCGACGTAAACGCAGAACTGCAACAGCACATACCACTGCTGACGCCCTTCCAGCGGCACCTCGAATTTGCGGAACTGGCTCAGGTCCGGCTTGTTCATCGGGTACTTCGCCGCCACATCCGCCGGCCGCCAACCAGTGCGCATAAACCAGATCCTCAGCTTGTCCCACGTGCTTTCGGTACGCCGCGCGTCATCCCACAGCTGCGCATAAAACTGCACGTTCGCCCACAGCGGATTCCAGCTCGCCAGCGGTGTGGTCACGCCGAAAATCACCGGTTCGTTTTCGTCCTCTTCCTGGAACGAGCCAAATAGACGGTCCCAAATAATGAACACCCCGCCGTAGTTGCGATCCATGTAGAGAGCGTTCTGTGCATGGTGAGCCCGATGATTGGACGGCGTGACGAAGAACCACTCGAACCAGCCAAGCTTGGGAATGTGCCGGGTGTGTACCCAAAATTGATACAGCAGGTTCAGCGCAGCGACGCTGATGAACACCAGCAGCGGCACGCCGAGCACAGCCATGGGCAGGTAAAAAATCCAGCTGAGCAGGAAGCCGGTGCTGGTCTGTCGCAACGCGGTGGAGAGGTTGTAGTCCTCGCTCTGGTGATGCACCGAGTGAGCGGCCCAGAGAATGTTGCGCTCATGGCCCAGGCGGTGCAGCCAGTAGTAGCAGAAGTCGTAGAGAACGAAGGCGAATACCCAGACCCAAAGGCTGTCGCCAGAGAGCTCGAAAAGCGCCAGGTGTTTGAGAGCAAACGCATAGGTCACCAGGCCGACGCCCTTTGTCAACAAGCCGGTGGTGGTCGACAGCACGCCGGTGCTGATGCTGTTGATCGCGTCGGCCACGCGATAATTGCTCACTCCGCGCCAACGGTCGGCCAGCAGCTCGACGGCAATCAGCACAAAGAAAAACGGCACCGCATACAGAATGAAGTCCATGACGCGCCCTGATCGGAATCTTGAGGACAGATCCTATGTGTAGCCGTGATTTAACCCTATGGCAACGAGTGACAAATTAGTGGACATTTAACGCCATGAATCTGGAGAAAAGCCCATGAGCAAAAAAATTGCAGTGATCCTTTCCGGCTGCGGCGTTTATGACGGCGCAGAGATCCACGAAAGCGTGATTACCTTGCTGCGTCTGGACCAACGTGGCGCCCAGGTGCAGTGTTTCGCACCCAACATCGCGCAATTGCACGTGATCAATCACCTGACCGGCGAAGAAATGCCCGAGTCGCGTAACGTGCTGGTGGAATCGGCGCGAATCGCCCGGGGCGACATCAAGGACATCCGCGAAGCCGACGTCGAAGACTTCGATGCACTGATCGTTCCGGGCGGTTTCGGGGCGGCCAAGAACCTTTCCAACTTCGCGATCGAAGGCGCCGGCTGCACCGTGCAGCCCGAAGTCCTGGCCCTGGCTGAAGCCTTTGCCGAAGCAGGTAAACCGGTCGGCTTGATCTGCATCTCGCCGGCGCTGGCCGCGAAGATCTACGGGCCGGGCGTGACCTGCACCATCGGCAATGACGCCGATACCGCCGCCGCCATGAACAAGATGGGCGCCACTCACGAAGACTGCGCAGTGACCGAGATCGTCGAAGACAAGGCGCGCAAACTGGTGAGTACCCCGGCTTACATGCTGGCGCAGTCGATCAGCGAAGCGGCTTCCGGGATCAATAAACTGGTCGACCGCGTGCTCGAACTGACCCACGAGAATGACGCCTGACACGGTTTGAATGTGGGAGCGGGCTTGCTCGCGAAGGCGGAGTGTCAGTCGACATCAATATTGAATGTCAGGGCCCCTTCGCGAGCAAGCCCGCTCCCACATAGATCTCGGCATGACTCAGGATTTGCGGGTCAACCGCGTCAGGATCCGATCCAGCGCATTGGCAAACGCCTGCTTCTCGCGCTCGCCAAACGGTGCCGGCCCGCCGCTCATTTGCCCTTGCTCACGCAAATCAGTGAACAGGTTACGCACCGCCAAGCGATCCCCCATGTTCTGCGCATCGAATTCCTTGCCCCGCGGGTCCAGCGCCGCAACGCCTTTCTTCACCAGGCGGTCGGCCAGCGGCACATCGCTGCAGATCACCAACTCACCGGGCACCGCGTGTTCCACCAGGTAATCGTCAGCCGCATCCGGGCCACTGGGCACCACGATCAGCTTCACCAGGGCCAGCCCCGGCTTGATTTGCGGCTGCCCGGCCACCAGCACCACTTCGAACTGGCGCTTGAGGGCGAACTTGACCACCAGATCCTTGGCCGCCCGTGGGCAAGCGTCGGCATCGATCCACACACGCATCGCGTTTTCCCCTGTTTAAAAAGCATCGCGGGCAAACCCACTCCCACAGGTTAACGCTAAAAACCTGTGGGAGCGGGTTTGCCCGCGATTGTGAGCGCAGCGAATGCTGTTTTAAGAAACCTGCACCCGCCGCTTCTCAGCCATCCGACTGCGACCGTACAGCACGATGATCGCCAAAATCGCCACGGCTTGAGCACTCAGCGAATACGCATCCGCATGAATCCCCAGCCAGTCGAAGTCAAAGAACGACACCGGCCGGGTGCCGAAGATCCCGGCTTCCTGCAATGCCTTCACGCCATGCCCGGCAAACACCACCGACAACGCGCACAACAAACCGGCGTTGATGCTGAAGAACAACGACAGCGGCAGCTTCGCCGAACCGCGCAAGATTACCCAGGCCAGACCGACCAGCAACACCAGCGCCGTCGCACCGCCGGCGAGTACCGCGTTATGGCCTGCCGGACCAGCCTGCAGCCACAGGGTTTCGTAGAACAGGATCACCTCGAACAACTCGCGATACACCGAGAAGAACGCCAGGGTCGCAAAACCGAAACGTCCGCCGCCGCCCACCAGGCTGCTCTTGATGTAATCCTGCCAGGCCGCCGCATGACGACGATCATGCATCCACACACCGAGCCACAGCACCATGACGCTGGCAAACAGCGCCGTCGCCCCTTCCAGCAATTCCCGTTGCGAACCGCTGACATCGATCACATAGGCCGCCAGCGCCCAGGTTGCCAGACCGGCCAGCAGCGCCAAGCCCCAACCGACGTTGACACTGCGCACCGCCGATTGCTGACCGGTGTTGCGCAGGAATGCGAGGATCGCCGCCAGCACCAGGATCGCTTCCAAGCCTTCGCGCAACAGAATCAGCAGGCCGGAGATGTAGCTCAGGGTCCAGCTCAAGCCATCGCTGCCCAACAGGCCGGCAGATTCCTTCAACTTGGCTTTTGCTGCCTCCAGACGCTCCTGGGCCTGGGCCACCGGCAAACCGTCCTGCAACGACTGACGGTAAGCCATCAGGGACTTTTCAGTGTCTTTGCGCACGTTGGCATCGACGTTGTCGAGAGAACTTTCGACCAGTTCGAAGCCTTCCAGATAGGCCGCTACCGACAGGTCGTAGGCCTGGTCGTGATCGCCGGCACAGTAGGCCGCGATACTTTTGTCCAACGTCGCAGCGGTGTAATCGAGCAACTGCGCCGGACCGCGCTTGACCTGCGGCGGTTGCGCCCGCTGCACACGGAAAGTCGCTGCGGCTTGCGGGCCATCGGCCGCCTGCACTTCTGCGGGCGTCTGTCGGGCCAGGTCGGCGATGTTGTAGGTCTTTTCAGTATTCGCAGTCGCCGGGGCGGCGCTGAAGCTGGCGATATAGGTGGCCAGGTCCCAGCGCTGACGATCGTCCAGCTGATCGGCGAACGCCGGCATGTCGGTGCCTTCGACACCGAGGCCCAAGGTGCTGTAGATCGCATAGAGGCTCAGGTGATCGAGACGCGCCGTATCTCGCAGATTGGCCGGCGGCGGCGTCAGACCGACACCCGCCGGGCCATCCCCGGCACCCGAATCGCCATGACAGACTGAACAATGCTGGGCGTACAGCGGCGCTCCACGAGTCGGGTCCGGGGTGATGATCGGAGCCTGGCTGACTTCATAGGCCACCGCCAGCTTCGCGCCGAGCTGGCGGGCCTGACGCGCAACGTCCGCGCCATCCTGCCGTGCTGTGATCGCGTTGCGCAGCGTGCTGACACCCTGCTCCAACCCGGCTTTTTCCGGTTTAGCCGGCATCGCCGCGATCAAGCCTTGCAATACCTTGATGAATTCCAGCTGCTCGCGGTATTCGGATTCATCGATAACCTTGCCCGCTTGCACCGTGTCCGGGTAATCCGCGCCAATGTAGTCGAGCAAATGCAGCGCTTGTGGCGCGCTTTCCACGGTGTCGGCCAGCAGATTGAAACTGCACAGGGCAAAGAGCGGGAATACCAGCCAGGCCAGTAAACGGGACGGGGCAGTCATGGATGAATCTCAATTGGAAATACGAAGTTACATATTCTTCACTCCCAATGACATTCACTCAAGCTTTCTTCGCGATGAAACGCCCCGCTGATGAGGTGCAGGTGATCCTTTATCGATTTCAGAAATGAAAAAGGCGACCAAATGGTCGCCTTTTTATGCCTGACGGTTTTACACCGCTGCTTTGCGCAGCGTTGCCATGAACGCCGCCGCACCAATGAACAGGCCGGCAAACGTGCGGTTCATGCGTTTCTGCTGCTTGGGTGTACGCAACAGGCGCAGCACCTTGGACGCCAATCCGGTGTAACCGGCCATGACAATCAGATCGACGCAGACCATGGTCACGCCAATGATCAAATACTGAAGCAACAGCGGCGCATGCGGATCAATGAACTGCGGCAACACCGCCAGCATGAACACCAGGGCTTTGGGGTTGCTGATGTTTACCAGGAAACCACGGAACACCAGGGCCATCGGCTTGCCAATCTGGCGCACGGCCGCGTCGTCGCTCATGCCACTGGGCAGCGCTCGCCATTGCTTGATCGCGAGGTAAACCAGATACGCGACGCCGAACCATTTAATCGCATAGAAGGCCGTGGCCGAAGCAGTGAGAATGGCGCCAACACCGGCACCGACAATCGCAATCTGCACCGCCAGCCCTAGTTGCAGGCCCAAGGCATTCCAGTAACCGCGCCAGAAACCATATTGCAAACCGCTGGACATCGACGCAATGGCGCCGGCACCGGGTGAAAGGCTGATCACCCAGCAGGCGGCGAAAAACGCCAGCCATGTTTGAAGCTCCATCGCACACCTCGACTCAGACTCCTGACAGATGTCTAAGCTAATGCGGCTTTGGGCTGATGACCATCAAATTTTTTGTTCGCCGACCAGCGATTACGGCAGTGAGCCCTTCGCGAGCAAGCCCGCTACCAATCTGAAATTCTGGCGCTCACATGGTTTGTGTTCGCAGAACATCCAGTGTGGGAGCGGGCTTGCTTGCGAAAACGGTATATCGGGCAACCTCAATACTGGAGGTCAACGCCTACTTTTGAAAACCGTTTGAAGGGAACACATCGCTGCCGCGCCAGCGTCGAACCGAGCGCTGGAAAAACAGGCTGTTGGGCACCTGCACCATGGCGCTGCCGGTACCGAGCTCTTCGGCTTCGATCAGCGTGGTGTAAAGCAGATTGATCGCCACCACCCGGCCTTTGACGCCGGGCTTGTCGGTGGTATCCACCAATTCGACCACATCGCCGATCCGAAACGGGCCGACGGTGAAAATCAGGATCGCGCAGAGCAAATTGGAGAGCACGCTCCACATGGCGAAGAACGCCACCGCGGCCACCGCGACAAAACCCGACAGCGCGGTCCAGAGCACTGTGGCCGAAACCCCGAGGCGTTCCAGCACGAAGATCAGCGCGCTACCCATGATCAGCCAGCGCAGACCACCGCGCAGCGGCATCAGCAATTGCGGCGGAAACGGATAGCGCTCACCCAGGCGGGTCAGGCACTTGGCAACCAAGCGCTGGGCGATGTAACCGGCCAACAAAATCAGCAGGATTTGCACGAAGAGCCAGAGCGGCCCGATCCACATCGCCGACAGCGGTAGCTTGAAGGCTTCCATCAGGACAGCGCCTCCAGCTCCGCCTGCATGCTTTCGAGCAATTCCAGGGCTTCCATCCAGGCCTCTTCCAGCTCGGCTTCACGTACCTTCAGCTTGGCTTGTTCGGCCAGCAGATCACGCAATTCGTTCTTGCGTGCCGGTTCGTAAATGTCGCTGTCGCCAAGGCTGGTATCGATCTTCGCCAGCTTCTCGTGCAGCTTGCCCAGCTCGGCTTCGAGCTTGTCAGCCTCGCGCTTGTGCGGTGCCAGTTGCTGACGCAACGCAGCGGCGGCCTGGCGCTGGGCTTTCTTGTCAGTCTTGTCCGGATTGACTGGCGTGTTGCTGACCGGGGCGTTGCGCTGACGGTAGTCCACCAGCCAACGGGTGTAGTCTTCCAGGTCGCCGTCGAATTCCTCGACCTTGCCGTCCGCCACCAGATAGAAATTGTCGGTGGTGCTTTTGAGCAAATGACGATCGTGGGAGACCACCAGCACCGCACCCGTGAACTCTTGCAGCGCCATGGTCAGCGCCAGGCGCATTTCCAGATCCAGGTGGTTGGTTGGTTCGTCGAGCAGCAACAGGTTCGGCCGGCCCCAGGCGATCAATGCCAGCGCCAGACGAGCCTTCTCACCACCGGAGAAATTCAGCACCGGCTCGTCGATACGCGCGCCACGGAAGTCGAAACCGCCGAGGAAGTCGCGCAGCGTCTGTTCGCGCTCGGTCGGCGCCAGGCGCTGCATGTGCAGCAACGGGCTGGCCTTGGAATCCAGTGAATCCAGCTGATGCTGGGCAAAATAACCAACGACGGTGTTCTCGCCACGGGTCAGTCGGCCGGACAACGGCTCGAGTTCACCGGCGAGGTTTTTGATCAGGGTCGATTTGCCGGCGCCGTTAGGGCCGAGCAAACCGATGCGCGCGCCAGGGGTCAGTTGCAGCTTGACCTTCTCCAGCACCGCACGCTCGCCGTAACCCAGGCGAGCGTCGGAGATATCAATCAACGGGCTGGAGATCTTGTGCGACTCGCGGAAAACGAAGTCGAACGGCGAATCAACGTGAGCGGCCGACAGCTCTTCCATCCGCTCCAGCGCCTTGATCCGGCTCTGGGCCTGACGGGCTTTGGTGGCTTGGGCCTTGAAGCGGGCGATGTAGCTTTCCATGTGCGCACGTTGCGCCTGCTGCTTCTCGTAGGCCTGCTGTTGCTGGGCCAGGCGTTCAGCACGGGCGCGCTCGAAAGCGCTGTAGCCGCCGCGATACAGGGTGATCTTGCGTTGATCGACGTGAGCCACGTGATCGACCACGGCATCAAGGAAGTCCCTGTCGTGGGAAATCAACATCAAGGTACCGGGATAGCTTTTGAGCCATTCTTCGAGCCAGATGATGGCGTCGAGGTCCAAGTGGTTGGTCGGTTCGTCGAGCAGCAGCAGGTCCGAGGGGCACATCAAAGCCTGCGCCAGGTTCAGACGCATCCGCCAGCCACCAGAGAAATCTCCGACCTGACGATCCATCTGATCATTGGTGAACCCAAGACCCGCCAGCAGCTTGCGCGCCCTGGCGTCGGCGGTATAACCGTCGGCGCTGTCGAGTTCTGCGTGCAGGCGGGCCTGAGCAGCACCGTCATGGGCCGCTTCGGCTGCGGCGAGGTCACGTTGCACCTCGCGCAGACGCAGGTCGCCATCGAGCACGTAGTCGACCGCGATGCGATCGAGGGTGTCGATCTCTTGGCGCATATGGGCGATGCGCCAGTCAGCCGGCAAGAAGCAATCACCCGAGTCCGGGTGCAGGTCACCCAGAAGCAAGGCGAACAGGCTCGATTTGCCGGCGCCGTTGGCACCGATGAGGCCGGCTTTGTGGCCGGCGTGCAGGGTCAGCTCGGCGTCTTCTAGCAGACGTTGCGGGCCACGCTGTAAAGTCAGGTTCTGAAGTCGAATCATAATGGCGGCGGAGTCTACCAGCTTCGCTCGCAACTGGCGCGAGTAGCACTATGTCCTCTGACCTGTGGAGCTTTTCCCTTGGCACTTACGCCCGCCCCGGTGTTGAACACGCGTGCCTGCAATTGCAGTCGACAGGGGTAAATGTATGCCTGGTGCTGTGTGGATTGTGGCTGGCGCAGCGGGGAGTCACCTGCAACGAGCAGCGCTTGCAGCAGCTTCGCAACGTAGCCGAACCCTGGGATGCAGATGTTGTACGTCCGCTACGAACACTTCGCACGCAATGGAAAGCCGTCGCATCTGAAGATGCCGAGCTCAATGCGTTGCGCGAAGCAGTTAAGAAACTGGAACTGGAAGCCGAGCGACATCTGTTGTTGCGGCTGGAGCGATTGGCGTTAAGTTGGCCGCAAGATGAGGCGACCGATTTATCGGCCTGGCTGGAAGGTGTGGCGGCAGGCGCCGCCCACCTGGACCGCGACGCGCTGCATCAGCTGCGCGTCGCGGCAACCGGCACTTAGGAAGCGCTGGTTGGGGTGGTTGCTACGCTCGAAGCAGCGGCTGGCGTTGGCGCTGACGTGGCTGTCGAGGTGGTTGCTGCCGGAGCAGAAGTCGCAGCTGGAGCCGGGGTGGCTGGCTTGGCGACTGGCGCGGTGGCCGGCTTGGCGGCAACCGGTTTTTTCACTGCGGGTTTGGCTGCTGGTTTTGCAGCGGGTTTGGCTGCAGCCGGTTTTGCGGCTGCTGGTTTTGCAGCCGGTTTAGCCGCTGGTTTCGGTGCCGCTTTTGCAGCTGGTTTTGCCGCGGGTTTTGCAGCTGGTTTTGCAGCGGCTTTAGCTGCAACAGGTTTGGCGGCTGGCTTGGCGGCCGGTTTCGCTGCGGCGGTTTTGGCTGCTGGTTTTGCAGCAGGTTTAGCGGCCGGTTTGGCAGCTGATTTTACTGCCGGTTTTGCAGCGGCAGTTTTCGCCACGGCTGGTTTGGCAGCCGCTGTTTTTGCAGCGCCTGGTTTGGCGGCGGCAGGCTTCGCAGCCGTCTTTTTAGCAGCCGGTTTTGCTGCGCTGGCTGCGACTGGTTTTTTCGCCGCAGGTTTTGCTGCTGGCTTGGCGGCGGCTTTCGCCGGTGCTTTCGCGGCAGGCTTGGCTGCAGCCCTGGCCGGTGCTTTTGCAGCAACCGGTTTGGCAGCGGCTTTCTTCACAGGAGCCGCGGCAGGCTTGGCCGAACGCAGGGACAACGCCTTGCTGACAGCCTCTTGTACACGACCGACGCCCTGGGCCAGTTTCAGGCTTTCTTGAGCATCGCGCTTGAGTTGCAGAATGTAGCTGCGCGTTTCGGATTGACGATCCTTGAGGGCATCCAGCAAGTCCTCAAGCTCTTTCACCGCACCCTTCGCCTTGGACTGCGCCTTGGCCTTGCCGGCTGCCGCAGCGTCCTGCAATTTGGTACGGGATTTGTGCAATTTTTCCTGCGCTTTTCCGCGCTGCTTTTCCAGTTTGGCGAGCAGTTTTTCAGCATCAGCCAAGGCTTGGGAACAAGCGGTTTCCAAATGCTCAAGCAGGCTGCCCGAGAGTTGTTGGAGTAAGTGCAACGGGGTATTTACAGGCTTCTTGGTGGCCGACATGGTTTACCTCCTGGCTGACGTGGGTGCGGCTCATACTAGACCTCTGCTGCTACCGCCGCTAGGGCATGTTGACAGTATCCAAAGCGCTGCGTTGCAACGGATTGAAAATGTTCTGCGCTGGCGCAAAACAAGTTCACTGTCGAGCGCATTTACACTGGCATAATCCTGCGCATCTCAGGTCGGAGAGTGCCCATGTCGCGCTACCTTTTTTTATCGCTATGCGTGTTTTTTTCCGTGGCCCAGGCCGCCGAAAAAACCAACGAAAATGACGCTCACGATCTTGCTTACAGCTTGGGTGCCAGCCTCGGCGAACGCTTGCGCCAGGAGGTTCCCGATCTGCAACTCAAGGCGCTGGTCGAAGGGTTGCAGCAAGCCTATCAGGGCAAACCGCTGGCGCTGAAAGACGAGCAGATCGAACGGATTCTCACGGAACACGAAGCCCGGGTTGCCGTGCAATCGGCGGCGCCGCAAAGCGAAATCGCCCTGGAAAAAGAGCAACGCTTTCTCACCGAGGAGAAAGCCAGGCCTGGCGTTCGTGAACTGGCAGATGGTGTATTGCTGACCGAGTTGACGCCAGGCAACGGCGCAAAGGCCGGACCGAATGGCAAGGTGCAAGTGCTGTACATCGGTCGCCTGCCCGACGGCACGGTGTTCGATCAGAACAGCCAGCCGCAGTGGTTCAGTCTCGACAGCGTGATCAGTGGCTGGCGCAGTGCGCTGCAAAATATGCCGGTCGGGGCGAAATGGCGATTGGTGATTCCATCGGCCCAGGCCTATGGTGCCGACGGTGCCGGCGACTTGATCGAGCCGTTCACGCCGCTGGTATTCGAAGTCGAATTGCGCGGCGCTACAAGCTGAACAACGGAAACGAAAACGGCGCGCATGGCGCACCGTTTTTTGCTTCCTGCTGGAAGGAGGTCCTGCAGGGAGAGAAGGCTCAGGCCTGAACCGAATCCTCTTCCTTGTGAGCGGTGTGCAGCACTTCGATCAGGCAGTCTTCCAGTTCGAAGCGTTCATGCAACAGACCACCCAGTTCCTTGAACTTCTCTGCGACGCATTTGCCTGCATCACACAGGTCGTTGAACGCGAGCAGCTTTTCGGTGATGACGTCGATGCGCGGATAGATCGTCTCGGCCAACTCCAGCCCGCGAGTGTCTCCAAACGCCTTGGCTTCGCCGGTCAGCTGTTCGTATATCTCGAAGTGCCCGGCAGACACGTAGTCGACCAGCACTCCGCAGAATTCCTGTAACGGCTTGCGGTTTTCACCCAGAGTCTCAGGCTTGGCGCCGAGAGCATCATAGGCCCGAACCAGTTCGTGACGCTCCTGCAACCAGCGATCGATCAGCAGATGAACTCCACCCCAACGTTCCTGAGCATTCTGACAACTTTCGAGCATGGCGGTCTCTCTTCCCTTGTGGGTCATGCTGCCCTACACCTGTCGCATCGGCCAGGCAGAGCGTCATCGAGCAACATAATTCCAATGACACGTGCGGGCCAGATTATGCCCGCACGACACTGCCATCAAGGTACGCAGACGACAAAGTTCATACAAGTGTTTAATCACCCGCAAGGGCTCGGTGCGACGACTCGCCGCTGAGCGGTCGCTGAGAGGCGATCCAGACAACGCGCAGCAACTGATAAATACCCACGATCATCATCGCGACGAAGAAAAGCAGGCTCCATTCCGGGAGGCTCATGTCGAACAGCGTCCATGAAATCTGCGCACATTCGCCGGTGCCTGCGTACATCCGCTGCACAATGCACTCCCAGGGTGTGTTTGCGAACACATCCGTCAGATCCGGCGAACAGGTTGACAATTGTTGCGCCGGATCGCTCTGCAACAGCACCTGGCGCCACGCCATGACCGTACCGGCCAGGGTGCAGAGCAGGCCAAGTAACCAATACAGGCATGAGCCGAACTGGCGGGGACCATGCACCGAAGCCATCAGACAGACACCCGTGAACAACGCCAGGGAAAACCGTTGCAACAGACATAACCCACAAGGTTTGAGACCCACCGCATATTCCAGGTAATAGGACACGCCCAAGGCCAGGGCGCCTGCAATGAAGGCCATAAAAAACAAGGAGCGTGAACAGGCCAAAGACATGGCTTTTCCGTAACAGTAGAGACAGACGGTTACGGTAGAGGAAAGCGCGCCAGCCTTTCAAGGCAGGGCGGCAGGGACACTTCAGCAGTGGTGTAGGGAATTCCCGACAGAATCGAGAGGATTGGGTGTAGTCCTCTGTAGGATTCTGCCGATGACGGACTACAAAGGTAAAAACTCAGCGCATTTCACGTCTTTGGGCGGTCCTTGAAAACCACGTTTTTGTAGCAGCCGAGCGCAGGCATCGCCCGCTGCTACACGTGTGCAGAGTCAGGCGTGAACGGGTACCGGCAGTGGTGCCGCCAGCAAGCGTTCGTCCAGCAAGCCCAGACCTTCCTGGAACAGCTGATTACTGCGCTCGGTGTCGCCCAGTTGCGCCAGCAACCGCGCCAGTTCCGCGCAGGCTTCGGGATTGCGCTGAACGCGCAGGCTGCTTTCCAGATAGTCCCGGGCCTTGCCCCAAAGACTGCTCTGCAAACACAAACGCCCCAAGGTCAGCAGCAGGCTCGGATCGGCCGGATGATCCTTGAGCCAGCCTTCGGCGGTGTGCAGCTGTCGCGCCGGATCACTGCCGCGAACCAATCCGTACAGGCGCGCCAGATGGCTGTCGTACTGACGTTTGAGCGCCGTTCGCAGAATCTCTTCGGCCTCGACCTGGGCGCCCAGTTGCCGCAGTTGCTCGGCATAGGCCAGCACCAGTTGCGGCTCCTGACGCTGTGCCGACGTCAGCTGCTGCCAGGCGCGATTGAGTGATTGCAAACCGACCGTCCCGTCTTCTTCCTGATGCGCTGCCAGGGACAGGTTTTCACCCCAGGCCCGGCGCTCCAGCTCAGCCAGTTCGGCAGGTGGCAGGACCTTGTCCTTACGCAGCTCCGGCAGCAATCGAATCACTGCCGACCAGTCGCCGCGCTGTTGATGCAAACGCTGCAACTGGCGAAGCGTCTGGACGTTATGCGGATGACGCTCATGCATGGCTTGCAGAGTCACCAAGGCGCCTTCGGTATCGCCGCGGTCGGTCTGCAACTGTGCGTGACTGAGGGCAATCGCCAACTCGGCCTGGGGCTGGCGCTCAAGTGCGCGCTCCAGCAAGTTGTCGCTTTCTTCGTAATGACCTTGTTCGTTCGCGGCGCGGGCGGCACCGAGGTAATAAAGCAGCGGCTGACGCTCGGCTTCGGCGGCCCGATGCAGATGACGCTGAGCACTGGCCCAGCGCCCCTCGGCCAGGTCCAGCTGACCATGCTCGATCGCCACTTGCACCCGGCGACTGCGATTGCGCCGCGACCAGGGATTGACCACACCACTGGAGGTCGTCACCAGTTCGATCAATGCCTTGATACCCCAGAACACCAGCCACAGCACGGCAACCAGCGCCAGTGTCGCCCACAGGCTCGACTCGTAACGGAAGGTCTTGTAAGCGATCAACACGTACCCGGAGTGTTCGGCAATCGCCAGCCCCAACGCAGCCGCAGCGGCGATCACCAGAAACACGATCACGTAGAGGCGCTTCATGGCGTGGCCTCCTGCGCGGTGCTCGCGGCGGGTTTGGCCATGGGTTTGACCGAGTCCTCGGCGTTGACATTACGCCGCTCCAGATACCCTTGAACCGCACTCAACGTGCCCGTCAGATCCGGCGTGACCACGGTAACCGGCTGCTTGCTCAACTCGCCCACCTGCTCAAGCATCACTTTGCTTTGCGGGTTGTCCGGGTTGAAGTTGCCCTTGAGCACGTCCCGCGCCTCGGCCAGCGCCTGGGTGTAAACCGCTGCCTGGCCATTGAGCGCGGCCCACTGCGCCTGTTCCAGCGCAAGGCTCAGGGCCAAACGCACCTGGCTCAGGCTCTGCCCTGCCAACAACGGACGAACATTCTTGTCAGCGTTGAAGTCGATACGGATGTAGCGCGAAATCTGATCCCACCATTGCGCCCAGCGACTGGCGCCGTCGCCATCGGCGGTCAGGCCCAGCAGGGATTCGCCACGGTCCTTGTACTCAGGCGCCAGCTCGGTGAGGCTGACCACCTGATCGCGCAGCGCGCCCAGCCGCAGGAACAGCCCGGTGCGATCCGGCTGCTCGGTGCTGCGCAACGCCACCAGGGTTTTGGCCACTTGCTCGCGCGCGGCAAAGGAACCGGGATCGTTCTGTTCACGGAGAATTTCATCGGCACCCTGCACCAAAGCCTGGGCGCTGCTGATGTCCTGCAACGCCGAAAGACGCAGACTGGCCAGACGCAGCAAGTGCTCGGCTTCAGCCAGACGCCAGTCCTTGCGGCTGGCGCCGAGGACGGTTTCCAGGCGTTGATTCAAGCGTTGCTGATCACCTTGCAGCTGAGCCACCAGACGACTGCGCGCTTCAAGCTCGTCAGCGGCGGGCATTTGTTCCAGGCGGGCAGTCAGGCGCTGTTCATTGAGCTTCAGGCTTTGCGCCTGATCGTTCAACGCCTGCACCTGACTCAGTTGCTGCTGGGTATTGGCTTGCAGGTGACGCACCTGCCAGACTCCCCAACCGCCCACCGCAACACCGGCAGCGCCCAGCAGCAGCGCGACGATTGCCAGCCCATTGCCTCGGCGCTGCACGGCAGCGGGTGGAGGAGTTTCAACCGGCGCATCAAGCACTGGCTGGACATCATCTTTAGGCAAGGCTGTTTCGCTCACGTATCCATCCTTTGCATTAGAGAACGGGCACGGGGTGCTCCCGTAACGCCGTCAGCAAAGCCGCGGCACTGGCGCCACGACAATCCACAACTGTTTGGGCCCCGGCGGCACGTGCCAGCTCGGCGACCCTGGGGCTTGGAACAAACAACGGCAACCGCGCCAATCGTGGCCAGGCATCGCCGGCCAATTGATGCAGGTGCTCAAAACCCTGTCCACTGCTGACCACCAGCCCGTTCAAGCGTTCCGCTTCGATCCGGTCAGGTAGCTGCTTCGGGGTGTACTGCGGCAGGTCGCGACGGTACAACTCCAGATACTCGACCCTAGCACCAAGTTCGCGCAAACGCTCAGCCAGCAGCTCGCGCCCGCCCTCCCCGCGCAGGATCAGCACCCGTGGATCGGGTCGTGCAATCGCCTCGCGCAACGACGCCAGTTCAAGCAAGGCTTCGCTGTCATCGCCCTGCGCCGGGAAGCTCACGTCGAGCCCGTGATCGTCGAGGATCTGTGCAGTCGCTGCGCCCACGCTAAACCACTTCAGAGGCGGTGGTTGCGGCCAATACTGGCGGACCAGATCAATGCCAATCCGGGCGGCCGGTTTACTGACCACGATCACCGCACAGAAACGATCCAGACGCTGAATCACCTCGCGCATTGTGTCAGAGGCGGGCATCGGTGCTATCTCCAAAAGCGGCAAGCTGCTGCTGAAAATCCCCGCTTCGGCCAAAAGACTGCCCAACGCCGCCGACTCATCCGCCGGACGCGTCAGCAGCAGGCGCCAGCCTGTCACTCGTGACCTGCCTCGCCGTAGACTGCTTTGAGAATGTCGTCGGCACCCTGGCTCAGCAGGTCTTCGGCCACCTGCACGCCCAACGCTTCGGCATCGCTGCGCGGCGCCCGGGCTTGAGCGCTGAGCAGCAGGCCGCCGCTCGGATCACCCACCAGGCCACGCAGCCAGATCTGCTCGCCTTCAAGCACGGCGTAGCAGGCGATCGGCACTTGGCAGCCGCCATTCAAATGTTTGTTGAGGGCACGTTCGGCGGTGACGCGGGTGGCGGTGTCCAGATGGTGGAGTGGTGCCAGCAGCGCGTGAATCTCGCTGTCGACGCTACGGCATTCGATACCGACCGCACCTTGGCCACCGGCCGGCAAACTATCGTCGACGCTGATGGCCGAAGTAATGCGATCTTCAAAACCGAGACGAATCAGACCGGCAGCGGCGAGGATGATGGCGTCGTACTCGCCGGCATCGAGCTTGGCCAACCGAGTGTTGACGTTGCCGCGCAGGAAGCGGATTTCCAGATCCGGGCGGCGGGTCAGCAACTGAGCCTGACGGCGCAGGCTGGAGGTGCCGACGATGCTGCCTTTTGGCAACTCATCCAGGCTGGCGTAGGTATTGGAGACAAACGCATCGCGCGGGTCTTCACGCTCACAGATGCAGAACAGACCGAGCCCTTCAGGGAAGTCCATCGGCACGTCTTTCATGGAGTGCACGGCGATGTCGGCTTCGTTTTCCAGAAGCGCTGTTTCCAGTTCCTTGACGAACAGGCCCTTGCCGCCGATTTTCGACAGTGGCGAATCAAGCAGTTTGTCGCCACGACTGACCATGGGGACCAACGTCACGAGCAGACCCGGATGCGCCTCCTCCAGACGGGCTTTGACGTATTCGGCCTGCCACAGGGCGAGAGCACTTTTGCGGGTGGCGATGCGGATTTCGCGAGAGGACATGGATCAATCCGTACTGAATAGATACGGCGGATAATAACAGCTCAGCCAAATCCACTTTGACTTGTATCAGGTATTGCTTGGCCTCCCTGGCCCCGGATGTCCGGCAATCGGGTGTGAAATTCGCCTGTGAACAGCGAATTAAAGCTGCTGCATCATTTTGCGCACGCCCGCCACATGGCGCCGACTGACGATCAGGGCATCGCCGTTCAGGCCTTTGAGGAACAGCTGGAAATGCCCAAGAGGCGTGCGCTGCAAGCGCTCGATGCGTTCGCGTGCGACCAGAGCGTTGCGGTGGATGCGTACGAAACGGTCGCCAAACTCATCTTCGAGGGCCTTGAGCGGCTCATCCAGCAGCACTTCACCGCCTTCGTGGCGCAAGGTCACGTATTTGTGATCCGCAATGAAGTAGACCACCTGACCCAACGGGATCAGTTCGATACCTTTTCGGGTTCGGGCGCTGATGTGACTGCGTGGGCCGCTGCCACTTTCGGCGGCTGGTCGGGTCAGGGCGGCGAGTTGGACGCGATTGGGTCGCTCGGCTTTTTTCAACGCTTCATGTAATTGTTCAGTTCGCACAGGTTTCACCAGATAGCCTACGGCGCTGGCCTGTAAGGCTTCCACGGCAAATTCATCGGGTCCTGCGCAAAACACTACGGCGGGCGGGGTTTCGCGTTCGCACAACCGTGCAGCCACTTGCAGGCCATCGAGGCCCGGCATACGGATATCGAGCAATACGATATCCGGCTTATGGCTGTCGATCAGTGCCAACGCCTCTTCGCCGTTCGTGGCGCTGGGCTCCAGGACACTGTATCCCTCGAGTTCGCCGACCATTCGGCTCAGGCGCTCGCGGGTGAGGGGTTCGTCATCAACGATCAGGACATTCATATTGCGCTGGATTCCTGCGTGAGTCTCGCACAAGGATAGCGTAGACAGGTGAAGTGACGTCCGTCACCGCGATCCACGCTAAGACTAGCGCGAGGGCCAAAAAGTGCCGCGCGACCGACGGCTAAATTTTCATCTGCCGGGCGATTGGCGGCCCACGCCCGCGTTGGCGAGGCATCGCCGTAGGGTTTGCTGATACTCAATACGAACACCCCTCTTCTTATAGTCAGCTGCAGCGTCAAGAAGTGCGCTGACCTACTGTCCAACTGTAGACGGTTGCCGGCACGATATTGCTCAATTGAAAAATATCGTTGCGCAACGCTTCCCTGTCTTGCCCGGAGCATGGGCCGCGCCATGAGAAAAAAACGTATCGACCAGTGTCAGCGACAGGATTGGCAACCCTGTTATTATCCGCGACAGCTTTCAACGCCATTTTTCTTCAGCCGATACGAGCGAATTCATGAGCACTGACAAGACCAATCAGTCCTGGGGCGGCCGCTTCAGTGAACCCGTCGACGCCTTCGTCGCCCGCTTCACCGCCTCCGTCACTTTCGACCAGCGCCTGTATCGCCACGACATCATGGGCTCGATCGCCCACGCCACCATGCTGGCCAAGGTCGGCGTGCTGACGGATGCCGAGCGCGACAGCATCACCGATGGCCTGAAGACCATCCAGGGTGAAATCGAGGCCGGCCAGTTCGACTGGCGCATCGACCTCGAAGACGTGCACATGAACATCGAGGCGCGTCTGACCGACCGCATCGGCGTGACCGGTAAAAAGCTGCACACCGGCCGCAGCCGTAATGACCAGGTTGCCACTGATATCCGTCTGTGGCTGCGTGATGAGATCGACCTGATCCTCGGCGAAATCACCCGCCTGCAAAAAGGCTTGCTGGAGCAGGCCGAACGCGAAGCCGGCAGCATCATGCCAGGCTTCACTCACCTGCAAACCGCGCAGCCGGTGACCTTCGGGCACCACATGCTGGCCTGGTTCGAAATGCTCAGCCGCGACTACGAGCGTCTGGTCGACTGCCGCAAGCGCACCAACCGCATGCCGCTGGGCAGCGCCGCGCTGGCCGGCACCACGTACCCGATCGACCGCGAATACACCGCGCAACTGCTGGGCTTCGACGCAGTGGGCGGCAACTCGCTGGACAACGTTTCCGATCGCGACTTCGCCATTGAATTCTGCTCGGCCGCGAGTATCGCGATGATGCACTTGTCGCGCTTCTCCGAAGAGCTGGTGCTGTGGACCAGCGCGCAGTTCCAGTTCATCGATCTGCCGGACCGTTTCTGCACCGGCAGCTCGATCATGCCGCAAAAGAAAAACCCGGACGTTCCGGAACTGGTTCGCGGCAAGACCGGCCGCGTATTTGGTGCGCTGATGGGCTTGCTGACCCTGATGAAAGGCCAGCCATTGGCCTACAACAAGGACAACCAGGAAGACAAGGAACCGCTGTTCGACGCCGCCGACACCTTGCGCGACTCGCTGCGAGCCTTCGCCGACATGATCCCGGCGATCAAACCCAAGCACGCGATGATGCGCGAAGCGGCCCTGCGTGGTTTCTCCACGGCCACCGACCTGGCCGACTACCTGGTTCGTCGCGGCCTGCCGTTCCGTGACTGCCACGAAATCGTTGGCCATGCCGTGAAGTACGGCGTGGAAAGCGGCAAGGACCTGGCGGAAATGAGCCTCGAAGAACTGCGCAAGTTCAGCGACCAGATCGATCAGGACGTGTTCGCCGTGCTGACCCTGGAAGGTTCGGTGAATGCCCGTGACCATATCGGCGGCACTGCGCCGGCGCAGGTCAAGAAGGCTGTGGTTCGCGGCCAGGCGCTACTCGCCAGCCGCTGATAAAGGTGCAATGCCTGAGCTCGATGGTCGCGGCCATCGAGCTCAACACTTTCTACGATTTTAGAAACCTACCGCCCGCACCCGCTCCAGAAAGGCCGGCGCTTCGGCCTGCCTGTCAGCGGCTACTTTTTGTACGTTCGAATTGTCGGCCAGCCGCTCCAGCAGCGCTTGGGCTCCCGGCATGTCTGACAGAAAATCGCGATTGAACAAGCGTCTTCCGACGTCCACGGCCAAATCGACACTGTATAGAAAGTACAGATCGGCCAGCGTAAACCGCTCACCTGCTACATACGGCGCAAACTGTGCCCGGTGCTTCAATGCGGTAAATCCCTTGATCAAATCCCGCTCGGACTTGGCCTTTAGCGCCTCAGGCGTCGGCCGGCCAGCAAAAAACACTTCGACGTAACAGACGCGCGCCGGAAGCTCGATATACAACTCGATCTCCTTGGCCAACGCCCGAACGCCTGCCCGTGCATACGGGTCCGCCGGTAGTAACGCGATTCCGTCCTGGGTTTCTTCGATGTAATCGAGGATGGCGTCCGTTTCGCTTAAAAAGCCTTGTTCGGTCTCCAGCACCGGAATCTTCCCGCGAGGGCTGACGGCGAGGATGTCCGGATTCTGGCAACCGTGAAAGGGAACGGTTTCAAAAGGCACGCCTTTTTCCAGGAGTGCCAATTTGACCATATTGAAATAGTTACTGGCCGCAAAACCATAAAGCTTGAGCATTACCGGGTCTCCTTGACCGTGCAATTACCTGATCGAAAGACGATTCGGTGCTCAAGGTAAGCATTGGCCAGGAACCTGGAAGCTTCGGGTTATTGCCGGATGCGACGAAAACGTCTGAAGGCAATGCCCGACAAGGGTGTGGGCCAAATGGGACAAAAGATTGCGAATCTCCTGACACTCGATGGCCACACCCGTCGATTCATTTATTTTTTGGACGCGACCATCGCCATGAACGCCGGCATGGCTTCCTCCCTGTCCGCTGCGATCCGCCGCACGTTCGGATTCTGCTCCAGACGCTCAAGCAACGCCTTGGCCGCCGGCATTTCCGCCAGCAAATCCAGGTCAAACAGCTTTTTCGCCACTGCACAGGCCAGCGGCACGCTGTAGAGGAAGTACAAATCCGCAATGCTCAGACTGTCACCTGCCACATAAGGGGCGAACTTGCCGTGCCTGCCCAGCGAAGCAAACCCCAGCAACAACTCGGCTTTAGTCTTTTCCTTGATCGTGTCCGGCACTGTCATCCCGAAAAATGCTTCGGCATAACAGGCGCGCCCTGGCAACTCGATGTACAGCTCGATTTCCTTGGCCAGCGCCAAGACCTGCGCCCGTTCGAACGGATCGCTCGGCAGCAGCGGCGTGTCTTTCTGGCTCTGTTCGATGTACTCGAGTATCACGCTGGTTTCGTTGATGAAGCCCTGCTCGACGCCCAGTACCGGGACCTTTCCGCGCGGGCTGATGGCCAGCGCTTCGGGGCTTTGGCCGGCGTAAAAAGGTACTTCTTCAAATGGCAGTCCTTTCTCCAGCAACGCCAGCTTGACCATGTTGTAGTAGTTGCTGACGGAAAATCCATAAAGCTTGAGCATCACAAAGCCTCCAGGCCGTGCAGGGGGTTGGCAGCGCCAGTTATAGAACGCCCCGGCGCTTCTCGCCAGCAGCATCACAGCGGTGAATGCAGGTAAACTGGCCGCCTTTCCTTGAGGAGCCTGCCATGAGCGAGCCAACCCCCGGCACCAACAACGACGACATCGACGAAGAAGAGTTCGCCGAAAACACCCTGGTCGAAGCCATCGAAAATCAGATCGAAAGCGACAACCCGCCAGCCGCCAAGGCAACCTTCAACAAGCTGACCCTGGTGGGTTACGAGCGCGAAGAGATCCTCAACCTGATGGCCCATGTTTTGGCGGTAGAAATCGACGCAATCCTCGAAGAAGACCGCGCGTTCAACACCGAATGGTACGAAGCCGCGCTGCGCGCATTGCCAGAGTTGCCGCCGGAAAAGAAGTAAAGCGCGCAACCTGTGGGAGCGGGCTTGCTCGCGAAGAGGCCCGCACACTCAACGTTAATGGCATCTGAAACATCGCTTTCGCCGCTCCCACACAGATTGTCACCATTCAATCCGGCCTCTCCCCAGGCCCGGACTACACTGGAATCCACCCCGCTGCCGCACCACTCACCGGGGAATGCCCCCCAAGGTAAAAAACCCTGTCGCGAGCACTGGACATGCTGCCCGAGTGGGATCACCTTAGGGGCGCTGTCGTCCAATTCCTAGAAAGTCTGGAGTCCTTATGTCGCTTACCCCTGAGTTGGTTGCCGAACTGGAAATCCTCGCACTCTTCAACCTGGACAGTTCCCAGGAAGGTTTGAAAATTCATCAGACCGCTGCCCCGAAAGCCATTGCTGCCGCTCAACGCCTGTACGAAAAAGAACTGATCGACCAGCCTGATGGCGGTTATCTGACCAGCCTGGGTCGTGACGCCGCACAAAATGTGCAAACTGTTCTGACCATTCTGAACGTCGAGGAAACAGCCTGAGAATTACCGCATCGCCCACGGAAACCCCTGCTACGGGATTTCCGCGGGCACACTCTGCGACCCGCTGTCGCCCCGCGATAGAAATCTGACGCCAGAAAAACAAAATCAGCTAAAAAGTCCCGGGGCCGAGGCGCTAAACTGCCCCTCATCCTGAGACCTCCCACGTCCGAGCCCCGCGAGCCGGTTTGAGCTGACATGACCCGCACCCATGAAATCCGCCCCGATCTGGACGAAGGAATCGACCGCAAGGTTCTCGGCCAACTGCGCGCACGCTTTCTGAAACTCAATGAAGGCCGCATGGCGCGCGCCATGGAAGGGCTGTCGACCCGCCAGCAAGCTGTGTTGACCCTGCTACCGCTGTTTTTCCACGTTAATCATCCGCTGTTGCCGGGTTACGTTTCGGGCAGCACGCCGGCCGGGCTGTCGAATTACGAGCCCGACGCCAACGCCCTCGCCGAAGCCCAGCGCCTGACCCGCTCGTTCTCCTATAAGCCACGCCACCGCAACAACCCGCCGCGCCCCATTCACGGCCTGTTCCTGATGGGCAGCCTCGGCACCCTGGCTCAAGCCGATCAGAGCGACATGGATGTATGGGTCTGTCATGGATCGGAGCTAAGCGAAAGCGAGCTCATTGAACTGCGCAAGAAATGCCTGCTGCTTGAAGCCTGGGCCGCCAGTCAGGGCGCCGAGGCGCATTTCTTCCTGATCGACCCGAGCCGTTTCGTGCGCGGTGAACGCGATACGCAGTTGAGCTCGGAAGATTGCGGCACCACTCAGCACTATCTGTTGCTGGACGAGTTCTATCGCACCGCTATCTGGCTGGCCGGGCGCACGCCCATCTGGTGGCTGGTGCCGGTCTATGAAGAGGCGAGCTACGACCGTTACACCCACACACTGATGTCCAAACGCTTCATTCGAGCGGACGAAACCCTGGACCTGGGGCACATGGCGTTTATTCCCCCCGGCGAATTCATCGGCGCCGGGCTCTGGCAACTGTTCAAGGGCATCGAGTCGCCGTACAAGTCGGTGCTCAAGCTGCTGCTGATCGAGGTCTATGCCAGCGAACACCCCAGGGTCCATTGCCTGAGCCTGCGCTTCAAACAAGCAGTGTTCGCCAATCAGCTCGACCTCGATGAGCTGGACCCTTACGTCGCGGTCTATCGGCGTATCGAGGAATACCTCACCACCCGGGGCGAGCCGGAACGCCTGGAACTGGTGCGTCGCGCGCTGTACCTGAAGGTCAACCGCAAGCTCACCGGCAGCAGCCGCACCCAGAGCTGGCAGCGTTCGTTGCTCGAACGCCTGGCCCACGAATGGCATTGGGACCCGCGTCAGTTGGCGTTGCTCGACAGCCGCAGCCAGTGGAAAGTCCGTCAGGTCAGCTCCGAACGCCGGGCCTTGGTCAACGAACTGAATTACAGCTATCGCTTTCTGACCCAATTCGCCCGCAACGAACAGACCGTTAGCCTGATCAACAAACGCGACCTCAACGTGCTGGGCCGACGGCTCTACGCCGCCTTCGAGCGCAAGGCGAACAAGGTCGAGTTCATCAACCCGGGCATCGCTCCGGATCTGGCGGAAGACACCCTGACCCTGGTGCAGGCACCGAACAAGAAAGAACCGGGGCAAACCCAATGGGGTTTGTACAACGGCAGCCTGACGGCCCTCGAGTGGGAACATTTCGCGTCGATCAAGCGCAGCCGCCAATTGCTGGAACTGCTGACCTGGTGCCATCGCAATGGCGTGATCGACAGCAGCACCCGCCTGGCCTTGCATCCGGGCAACAGCGACCTGAGCGAGTTCGAACTGTTCAACCTGCTCGGCAGCCTGCAACAGAGCATCGCCCTGCCCCTGCCGACCGTCGCCGAAGAACCGCTCCTGCGTGCAAGCGTACCGAGCGAGGTGCTGATTTTGGTGAACGTTGGCGTCGATCCGCTCAAGCACCATCGGGACTTGAACATCCTGATGACCACCGAACGCACCGATTCCCTGAGCTACGCCGGCGTCAGGGAGAATTTGGTGCTGACCCTGGACCAGGTCACGCTCAATAGCTGGAATGAAGTGCTGGTCAATCGCTTCGATGGCCCGCACGCCCTGCTCGACTGCCTGCGCGATTACCTCAACAACCTGCCGAGCGGGCTACAACAGCCAAAATTGCGGGTGCGTTGCTTCTGTCACAACCGCGCGCAGTTCATCGCCCAGCGGGTCGAAGAGATCCTCGACACCGCGCAGAACCTGCTGCTGAGCAAACTCAATTACCGCTACCTGATTCAGGTCCAGCAGCATTACCACGTGCTGGAGCTGGTGCCCGGTCAGGTTAATCATGTTGCCCTCGAGACGCTGGCGTCGCTGTTCGATTATCTGGGTGAAGAACTGGCGAGCTACAGCCCGCTGCACCTTGACCCGATGGCACTGGAAGACCAGGACCTGGCGCTGCTCCTTCCCATGGGCCTGCCCGATTGCATTCAGGTGTTCTACCGGATCAACGAAGACCAGGCCGACCTGTACGTATTGGATGAATTCAATGCCCTGTGGCAGCAGCGCCTGCCCTGGCACGACGAGCAAAGCCTGTTGGTGCCGTTGCAGCGGTTCCTGCAATCGATCCAGTACCGGCGCGACGCCTTGCTGCCGATGGATGCCGGCCAGCCACTGAGCCTGGAAACTTTGTATTACCAGCTATTGCCATCGGGCCCTGCGCGAGCGCGTCGGGTCGAAGCCCGTCCGGCGCCGCAAACCCCGGTCAACAAACCGTTTTACGACGTGCAGGCGATCGTCGGCAAAGCCGCACCGGGCCAGGTGCAGGTCACGTTGTATTGCAATCAGCGGGAGTTTTCAGAGCTGGAACATGGCGAACAACTGTTCAGCGTGGTCGCCCGGGAAATCGTCGAGCAACGCCGTGAAACCGAACGCTACCGCTGCTACATCACCGACCTGGACCTGTCGGGCCTGCTCGGTGATGGCCAGAGTTCAAGCAATCTGTATCTGCGTTACAAGGCCGACCTGGAGCGCGCATTGAACGAGGCGCTCGAGCAGGTCTGAAGAGGTTTTTCAGACCGGGCAGTCGCCGCCATTGGCTGGCTGTGATTCGACTTCAAGCAGGGTCAGCTTCAGGGTCTTGCCACCCGGAGCCGGCCAATCGATGTGCTGGCCAACCTTAAGGCCGAGCAGTGCGCTGCCTACTGGCGCCAGAATGGAAATTTTGCCTTCGTCAGCGTTGGCATCCGATGGGTAAACCAGCGTCAGGTGATAGTCCTTGCCGCTGATTTCTTCGCGGCAATGCACGCGGGAATTCATGGTCACGACATCGGCTGGCACATCTTCGTGACTAACCAGAGTATCAGCGCGATCCAGTTCGGTTTGCAGCGCGATAACGCCCGGCAGCGTGTCATCCAGGCTGTCGATCAGGCGCTCCAGACGTTGTACGTCCAGACGGGTAAGGGTGATGGAAGGTACGGTCATGATCCAGGCAGACTCCTTTCTTCTGCACGAAAAAAGCAAAACCCCGCCAGAAAAAGGCGGGGTTTTCACGAGCCTCGATGGGTTGAGGCGTACCCGGACACTATCACAGCTCAATAAATATACAAGTCGGGGGGCAAGGGACCCGATAGGGGGAAATTGTGAAGTGGCTCAGATAGAGATTTTGTGGGAGCGGGCTTGCTCGCGAAGGCGGTCTATCAGTCGATATCAACGTTGACTGTCATACCGCATTCGCGAGCAAGCCCGCTCCCACAGGTTGTGCGTCAGGCGCAGGATTTGCGCTGGAGGGCCTGGGTGCAAATCACTCGCCGGCGATCATCATCGGCCGAGCGCCATTCGCGGATGTCTTCGACATGGCGAAAACAACCGAGGCAGACCTTCTGCTCATCCAGCCGGCACACGCCGCTGCACGGCGAAGGCACCGCCGGGCTGACATTGCTGTAAAGCGGCTTTGGCGGACGAACGGGCGCAGGCTGGGTCACAGTTTCACAGGCCTTCGAAATCGAGTTCGACGTCGGCCTGCTGCTTGACGATGCGCTCAAGCATTTCGCCCAACTGCTCTTCGCTCTTGTCGCACATCCAGCGCTCGCTCTCTTCGTCGTAGTCGAAGTGGAAGCCGCCGGACACCGCCGCCAGCCACAGCTGACGCAGCGGTTCCTGACGGCTGAAGATCAACTGGCTGCCGCTTTCGAACTTGACGGTGAGGACACCGGCCGAGCTCTCCAGGTCGATGTCCAGGCCACTCTCGTCGAAAATGTCTTCCAGTGACTGCTGGGTAGCATCGACCAGGTCGTGGAAACGGGCTTCGGTCAAACTCATTACGGCAACCTCAAAAAGTGTCTGATCACGCTCAAGCGCCGCAAGATACGGGCGAGCCCCGGTGATTGCAAAGGATAACGATCAACCGCGAAATGCGGTACGAAAAATCTGATAGCGCCACAACCAGTGTGGGAGCGCGCTTGCTCGCGAGTGCGAACTGACATTCAACACTGATGGTGCTGGCTGACCGCTTTCGCGAGCAAGCCCGCTCCCACAATGGATTGCCATAACTATCGGCATCGGGCCAAGCCCCGCCGGACGGGAGCCTCGTTACATAGGCAAGCTGTCGGGTGGCCGGTATACTCCGGCGCAATTAACGTATTTTCAAGGATTTCGCCATGAAGCGCCTGATCTCTTCCCTTGCTGCGGTCATCGCGGTTGCCTGCCTTGTGTCGGCCTGTGGTCAAAAAGGCCCGCTGTACCTGCCTGACGAGAACCAGGATCCTGCCGAGCAAGCCAAGTCGTCGCAAAAGCAGCCTGCCTCCAAAGCACACAAGCACGACGTCTACCAATAAGGGAACGCCATGGACGCTTTTAACTACCGTGACGGCGAGCTGTTCGCGGAAGGTGTTGCCCTGTCCGCCATCGCCGAACGCTTTGGCACACCGACCTACGTCTACTCCCGTGCGCATATCGAAGCCCAGTACCTGGCTTACGCCGATGCGCTGGACGGCATGCCGCACCTGGTCTGCTTTGCGGTCAAGGCCAACTCCAACCTCGGTGTACTGAATGTCCTGGCGCGTCTCGGCGCCGGTTTCGACATTGTTTCCCGTGGTGAGCTGGAACGCGTACTGGCCGCTGGTGGCAGCGCCGACAAGATCGTGTTCTCCGGTGTCGGCAAGACCCGTGACGACATGCGTCGCGCCCTGGAAGTCGGCGTGCATTGCTTCAACGTTGAATCCACCGACGAGCTGGAACGCCTGCAAGTGGTCGCCGCCGAGCTGGGTGTTCGCGCGCCGATCTCGCTGCGTGTGAACCCGGACGTCGATGCCGGCACTCACCCGTACATTTCCACCGGCCTGAAAGAAAACAAGTTCGGCATCGCCATTGCCGACGCCGAAGACGTGTACATCCGCGCCGCCCAGCTGCCTAACCTGGAAGTGGTCGGTGTCGATTGCCACATCGGCTCGCAACTGACCACCCTGCCACCCTTCATCGACGCGCTCGACCGCCTGCTGGGCCTGGTCGACCGCCTTGGCGATTGCGGCATCTACCTGCGCCACATCGATCTCGGTGGCGGTTTGGGTGTGCGTTATCGCGATGAAGAGCCACCACTGGCTGCCGACTACATCAAAGCCGTGCGCGAGCGTCTCGACGGTCGCGACCTGGCATTGGTGTTCGAGCCGGGCCGCTTCATCGTCGCCAACGCCGGCGTGCTGCTGACCCAGGTCGAGTACCTCAAGCACACCGAACATAAAGACTTCGCCATCGTCGATGCGGCCATGAACGACCTGATCCGCCCGGCGCTGTACCAGGCCTGGATGGACGTCACCGCTGTGCGCCCGCGCGATACCGCGGCTCGCGCCTACGACATCGTCGGGCCGATCTGCGAAACCGGCGACTTCCTGGCCAAGGATCGTCAGTTGGCCCTGGAAGAAGGCGACTTGCTGGCCGTGCATTCGGCCGGTGCCTATGGGTTTGTCATGAGTTCCAACTACAACACCCGCGGCCGCGCCGCTGAAGTGTTGGTGGACGGTGATCAGGCAATTGAAGTGCGTCGCCGTGAGACGGTAGCCGAGTTGTTTGCTGGCGAAAGCCTGCTGCCGGAGTAAAACCATGCTGCTGCGTTTTACCAAGATGCACGGCCTGGGCAATGACTTCATGGTCCTTGACCTGGTCAGCCAGCACGCGCACATCCTGCCCAAGCACGCCAAGCAATGGGGCGATCGGCACACGGGTATCGGTTTCGACCAGTTGCTGATCGTCGAAGCGCCGAGCAACCCGGACGTGGATTTCCGCTATCGGATCTTCAATTCCGACGGCTCCGAGGTGGAACAGTGCGGCAACGGTGCGCGCTGTTTCGCCCGCTTCGTGCTCGACAAGCGCCTGACCGCGAAACGGCAGATCCGCGTGGAAACCAAAAGCGGCATCATCGAACTGGAAATCCGCAGCGACGGCCAAATCGGTGTCAACATGGGCGCACCGCGCCTGGTGCCGGCCGACATTCCATTCGACGCGCCGGAACAGGCCCTGAGCTATCAGGTCGACGTCGATGGCACCCCGGTCGATCTGGCCGCCGTCTCCATGGGCAACCCCCATGCCGTGCTGCGGGTCAGCGACATCAACAATGCACCGGTGCATGAACTGGGGCCGAAAATCGAACATCACCCGCGCTTTCCATCGCGGGTCAATGTCGGCTTTCTCCAGGTCATCGACCGGAACCGCGCGCAGTTGCGCGTCTGGGAACGCGGAGCCGGGGAAACCCAGGCCTGCGGAACCGGCGCCTGTGCCGCCGCAGTGGCCGCGATCAGCCAGGGGTGGATGGATTCGCCACTATTGATCGACCTGCCCGGCGGGCGTTTGTCCATTGAATGGGCAGGCCCTGGCCAACCGGTCATGATGACCGGCCCGGCAGTACGCGTATACGAAGGACAAGTGCGTCTTTGAGTGAGCTAAACCCATGAAAGATAAGCCTCAGGTTCCCGCCCAACAGCCCGACGAATCCCCTTCCGAAAGCCTTGAGGCGGCGGCGATTGCCGCGTACCTGGAGGCTCATCCGGATTTCTTCGTCGAGCACGAAGAACTGCTCCCGGCCATGCGCATTCCACACCAGCGCGGTGACACGATTTCGCTGGTCGAGCGCCAGATGACCATCCTGCGCGACCGCAATATCGAGCTGCGTCATCGCCTTTCGCACTTGATGGACGTGGCCCGGGACAACGACCGGCTGTTCGACAAAACCCGCCGCCTGATTCTCGCGCTGATGGACGCCACCAGCCTGGAAGACGTGGTGATCAGCGTCGAAGACAGTCTGCGCCAGGACTTCCAGGTGCCTTTTGTCAGCCTTATCCTGCTGGGTGACAACCCGATGCCGGTAGGCCGTTGGGTGACCCATGCCGAGGCGCAAACGGCGATTGGCGGCTTGCTCTCGGAAGACAAAAGCGTCAGCGGCAGCCTGCGAGAGCATGAACTGGACTTCCTGTTCGGCGAAGAACAGCGCAAGCAGATCGGTTCCACCGCCGTCGTCGCCATCAGCCATCAAGGCATCCACGGCGTCCTGGCCATCGCCAGTCGCGATCCGCAGCAGTACAAAAGTTCAGTGGGTACGCTGTTTCTGAGCTACATCGCCGAAGTCATGGGCCGCGTGCTGCCACGGGTCAACAACTCCCTACGCTCTGTACGCTGATCATGGAACGGCAACTGGACGCTTACTGCGAACACCTGCGCAGTGAGCGGCAGGTGTCGCCTCACACGCTGTACGCCTACCGCCGCGACCTGGACAAAGTGTTGGGCTGGTGCGCCAAGCAGAACATCGACAGCTGGGCCGCTCTGGATATCCAGCGCTTGCGCAGTTTGATCGCCCGTCTGCATTCACAAGGTCAATCGTCCCGCAGCCTGGCGCGGCTGCTGTCGGCGGTGCGCGGGCTCTATCACTATTTGAACCGCGAAGGCCACTGCGACCACGATCCGGCCAACGGTCTGGCGCCGCCCAAGGGCGAACGTCGACTGCCGAAAACCCTCGACACCGACCGTGCGTTGCAATTGCTTGAGGGCGCGGTGGAAGATGATTTTCTGGCGCGTCGGGATCAAGCGATTCTGGAGCTGTTTTATTCATCCGGACTGCGACTTTCGGAGCTGACGGGGCTGAATCTCGATCAGCTGGATTTGGCTGACGGCATGGTCCAGGTACTCGGCAAGGGCAGCAAGACGCGATTGCTGCCGGTGGGTAAAAAGGCCCGGGAAGCCCTGGAGCTTTGGCTGCCGCTGCGGGCAATGACCAACCCGGCGGACGATGCCGTGTTTGTCAGCCAGCAAGGCCGACGTCTCGGTCCACGGGCGATTCAGGTGCGGGTCAAGGCCGCCGGCGAGCGCGAGCTGGGCCAGAACCTGCATCCGCACATGTTGCGTCACTCCTTCGCCAGCCACCTGCTGGAGTCTTCCCAGGACCTGCGGGCGGTGCAGGAACTGCTCGGCCACTCGGACATCAAGACCACCCAGATCTACACCCACCTGGACTTCCAGCACCTGGCCACGGTTTACGACAGCGCCCATCCACGGGCCAAACGCATTAAAGGCGATGATTCATGACCATCCAATTGATCACCTTCGACCTCGACGACACCCTGTGGGACACCGCCCCGGTGATCGTCAGTGCCGAAGCCGTATTGCGTGAATGGCTGACCGAGCATGCGCCGAACCTTGGCGCCCTGCCGGTGGAGCATTTGTGGGCGATTCGTGAGCGGATTCTGAGCAGCGAGCCGAGCCTGAAACACCGCATCAGTGCCTTGCGCCGTCGGGTGCTGTTCCATGCATTGGAAGAAGCAGGTTACGACCACGGGCAGGCTTCAGACCTGGCCGACAAGAGTTTTGAAGTGTTTTTGCATGCGCGGCATCAGATTGAGGTGTTCCCTGAAGTCGAGCCGACGCTGGAGGTTCTGGCCAATCACTACGCGTTGGGCGTGGTCACCAACGGCAATGCTGATGTGCGCCGCTTGGGGCTGGCGGATTACTTCAAGTTTGCGCTGTGCGCCGAAGACATCGGCATCGCCAAACCGGATGCACGACTGTTTCATGAGGCGCTGCAACGGGGTGGCGCGACCGCCGAGACGGCAGTGCATATCGGCGATCATCCGGGTGATGATATCGCCGGCGCCCAGCAGGCGGGCCTTCGTGCGATCTGGTTTAACCCGACGGGCAAGGTGTGGGAAGCCGAAATGGCACCGGATGCCGAGATTCGCAGCCTGACCGAGTTGCCGGCGCTGTTGGCCAAATGGAACGCGGCCTCAGCCTGACGCATACCCTGTGGGAGCGGGCTTGCTCGCGAAGAGGCCCGTACAGTCGACATTGATGGCGGCTGACAATCCGCTTTCGCGAGCAAGCCCGCTCCCACAATGGATCAAACTGGCTTCGAGAGTTTTTGTTCCGCCCATGAAAAAGCCCGCAGCGACGGCGGGCTTTTTCAACAAGCAGGCAGCAGGCTCAGATAGGCCGGCTGCCGTACTTGTTGTCAGGCTTCTTGGGAGGATCGGCGACCACATTGGCCTCCACTTCCTGCACCTTCCCGCCTTTGGCCAGGAACTCTTCCATGGCCTTGGCCAGGGCATCGCGTTCCTTGTTTTTGGCTTCGACGCTCGGCAGCTCATCGACTGACACAGCAGCCTTGGCCTTGCCTTTGGCGGTCGGAACCGGCGCATCACCGCCGTCGTCGTCAGCAACGTCTTCCGCTGCTGCTTCCAGCCCTTCTTCGGCCTCGTCTTCGTCGCCTACTTCGAGGTCGTCGTTTTCCAGATCATCGTCGCTCATGTTCTACCTCATGACTTGCGAAAAGCAGATTAGTTATAGCCCAGCTTCGCCGTCTGTCGAAGGCCGCTGGAAAAAATTCTACAACCGCTGGTAACCAGCGGCTTATGCCCCTTCACCGTGCACGGTGGCGAGGACTTTACGGGCACCGCCATGATCACGGTGCTCGCCCAGATAAACGCCTTGCCAGGTCCCCAGCGCCAATCGGCCTGCCGAAATCGGCAAACTGAGCTGACAGCCAAGCACGCTGGCCTTGAAGTGCGCCGGGAGGTCGTCCAGGCCTTCGTCGTTATGCTCATAGCCGTCTGTTCCTTGTGGGATCAGACGATTGAAAAATCGTTCGAAGTCGCGACGTACCGCCGGATCGGCGTTCTCGTTGATGGTCAACGACGCCGAGGTATGCTGCAGCCACAAATGCAACAGACCGACCCGACATGCCTTGAGTTCAGGCAGGCCGGCGAGTAACTCGTCCGTTACCAGATGAAAGCCCCGGGGCCTCGCCCGCAGGGTAATCAGAGTCTGTTGCCACATACAGTTCTCCGCACGTTCGGGGCGCATTCTAGCGCGCTCTGGGAAAAAACAAAGGCCCTAATATTCCTTCAATCTTGTAAGCCATTGGCCGCAGAAAAATGCCCTCCGCAAACGCCACTAAACGTGTACGAAAAAACCTTTCAGCAGCTCCTTGATTGACAAATTCCAGACAAAAAAATGCCCGGCAAGCCGGGCAAGTTTTTTGAGCGCGTCTTACAAGTTGTAGCCGCGTTCGTTGTGAAGTGCCAGATCGATGCCGACAGCCTCTTCTTCTTCGGTGATACGCAGACCCATGACGGCGTCCAGTACCTTGAGAATGATGTAGGTGACAATCGCGGTGTAGATCACCGTGAAGCCAACGCCTTTGAGCTGGATCCAGACTTGCGCACCGATGTCAGTAACGGTGCCGAAACCACCCAGGGCCGGTGCAGCGAACACGCCGGTCAGGATCGCGCCGAGGATACCGCCGATACCGTGTACACCGAAGGCGTCCAGGGAGTCGTCATAGCCGAGCTTGCGTTTCAGGGTAGTTGCGCAGAAGAAGCACACCACGCCTGCGGCCAGGCCGATCACCAGAGCGCCCATCGGGCCCACGGTGCCAGCGGCTGGAGTGATTGCCACCAGACCAGCGACCACACCCGAAGCGATACCCAGTGCGCTTGGTTTGCCGTGAGTGACCCACTCGGCGAACATCCAGCCCAGTGCAGCAGCGGCGGTTGCGATCTGGGTGACCAGCATTGCCATACCGGCCGTGCCGTTGGCCGCTGCGGCGGAGCCGGCGTTGAAGCCGAACCAGCCGACCCACAGCATGGCCGCGCCCATCAGGGTGTAACCGAGGTTGTGCGGTGCCATCGGGGTGGTCGGGAAGCCTTTGCGCTTGCCCAGCACCAGGCAGGCAATCAGACCGGCCACACCGGCGTTGATGTGCACCACAGTGCCGCCAGCGAAGTCCAGAACGCCCCAGTCCCACATCAGGCCGCCGTTACCGGACCAGACCATGTGTGCAATCGGTGCATACACCAGGGTGAACCAGATGCCCATGAAGATCAGCATCGCGGAGAACTTCATCCGCTCGGCGAAAGCACCGACGATCAGCGCAGGGGTGATGATGGCGAACGTCATCTGGAAGGTGATGAACACCGCCTCAGGGAACAGCGCCGCAGGACCGGTCAGGCTCGATGGCGTGACACCGGCGAGGAATGCCTTGCCCATGCCGCCGAAGAAGGAGTTGAAGTTGACGACGCCCTGTTCCATGCCGGTGGTGTCGAACGCGATGCTGTAGCCATAAATGACCCACAGAATGCTGATCAGACCGGTAATGGCGAAGCACTGCATCATCACGGAAAGAATGTTTTTCGACCGAACCATGCCGCCGTAGAACAGCGCGAGGCCGGGAATGGTCATGAACAGCACGAGGGCTGTCGAGGTCATCATCCAGGCTGTATCGCCGGAATTGAGGACTGGGGCCGCCACTTCGTCTGCCGCCATAGCCAGGCTGGGCATTACGAGGGACAACAGGGCTCCTAGCCCTGCGAATTTACGCAGAGTCATATTGTTTTCTCCTGGGGCGTTGGGTTTGTGGCGGCTTAGATTGCGTCGGTATCGGTTTCGCCGGTACGGATGCGAATCGCCTGTTCCAGATTGACCACGAAGATCTTGCCGTCACCGATCTTGCCGGTGTTGGCAGCCTTGGTAATCGCCTCGATAACCCGATCAAGATCCTTGTCGTCAATGGCGACATCGATCTTCACCTTGGGCAGGAAATCGACCACGTATTCCGCGCCGCGATACAGCTCGGTGTGACCCTTCTGCCGACCGAAGCCTTTGACTTCAGTAACGGTAATGCCCTGCACGCCGATCTCGGACAGCGACTCGCGCACGTCGTCCAGTTTGAACGGCTTGATGATGGCAGTGACTAGCTTCATGAAAACTCTCTCCCGAATTGGTGGACTTGCCCCAGGAAAACAAACCCGACTCAAGTCTAAGCGCAGTGCCTGGCTTTGTAACGCATCGTCGGCCTTACCTGCCCGTCCGACGCCAGCTAACCGCTCCGCACGAAACACTTCCCCGTTTCGCTCGGCGCACTGCATTCGTCACAGCGACTGCATCAGTGCATGGGTTACTACCGACTAAGCAGAAAGCTTGCCATCTCGCCGAAACCCACTGAATTCAACGCCTTGACCACGACCGCCAGCCCCTTTGGTTGAATGGCCCGACGAATACGCACAACAACAGTGCGCTGCCGTCCGTCCGCATGCGCGAAAAGCGTGCATGGCCAGCAGTCGGAATTGACTATAGACACTGCGTGATACACTGCCCGTCATTGTTGACAGGACATTTCCCATGCTCGCACCCAAAGATTTCCTCGACGCCCTGAGCGGCACCGCCTCCCGCCTCTTCAGCGGCGACACCCCACTGCCGAAAAGCGAAATCGAAAGCCAGTTCAAGGCGCTATTGCAAAGCGGCTTCAGCAAGCTGGATCTGGTGAGCCGGGAAGAGTTTGATAGCCAGATGGTCGTGCTTGCACGGACACGGGCACGGTTGGAAAGTCTTGAGGCGAAAGTGGCGGAGTTGGAAGCGAAGCTCAGTCCGCCGACCGAATAACGCCACAATCCCTGTGGGAGCGGGCTTGCCCGCGAATAGGGTCGCCTCGGTCTACCAGCCATCCCACACTGGATCGACCACCCCTGTAGGAACTAAAGAAGGCTGCGAAGCTTAAGGCGCACGACGACCATCCGATGGCGGGTTTACTTCCGCCACATCGAGTCATGGCGGTTGTGCGTGGGAGACCTTCGGGTCTGCCGAGTTCCTTTTGCTCCGGTTCGCCAACCCGCGTACAGCTGCCACCCAATTGTTTGGCGACGATTGACAGCAGCCCCTTCAGCAAAAGCAGCTGTATCAATGAATAGCGATGACGCTTATCTGATCCCCCACGTCTTCACCCGCCACAAACTTCACCTCCACACCCTTCTCCTCGAAATCCAACCTTGGTTCAGTGCCCAAGACCTAGGCCGTCTGCTTCGCCTTTACCTCGACGAACGCGCAGACCGCAAACTCGACACCGACCCACATCAGTCTTCCGCCAACGTCCTTTGTGTATCTCGAAAACCAAGCCCGGCTCAGTGTCCGCAACCTTTCACCGGAGTCCTTCATTGATCTAAGCAAGGTCCTACAAAAACATCATCCCACGACTGATTACGTCGGCAATCCACGCTCGCTTACGCTTCACCGACCGCAAAGGCACTCGCAACATCCTGCGAAAGTTTGATGCCTGCGCCGTCACGCGACCCGGCTACCCTTCAAAAACCGCAGGAAGCGGTCCCCTAAAGCTCAAGGAACGACCATGTCCCTCTCCATCGTCCACAGCCGCGCCCAGATTGGGGTGGATGCGCCCGCCGTTACCGTAGAAGTCCACTTGGCCAACGGCTTGCCGTCGCTGACGATGGTCGGTTTGCCTGAAGCGGCCGTCAAGGAAAGCAAGGATCGGGTGCGCAGCGCGATCATCAATTCCGGTCTTCAATTTCCGGCACGGCGCATCACGTTGAATCTCGCGCCGGCGGACTTGCCGAAGGATGGTGGGCGGTTCGATCTGGCGATTGCCTTGGGGATTCTATCGGCTAGCGTGCAGGTGCCGACGTTGACGCTGGATGACGTGGAATGTCTTGGGGAGTTGGCGCTGTCAGGCGCGGTGCGGGCGGTTCGCGGTGTGTTGCCAGCAGCACTGGCGGCGCGCAAGGCCGGGCGGACGCTGGTGGTGCCCCGGGCGAATGCCGAAGAGGCGTGCCTGGCGTCGGGGTTGAAGGTGATTGCGGTGGATCATTTGCTTCAGGCAGTGGCGCACTTCAATGGCCATACGCCCTTGGAGCCCTATGTTTCCGACGGTTTGCTGTACGCCAGCAAACCCTATCCCGATTTGAATGAAGTGCAGGGGCAACTTTCGGCCAAGCGTGCGCTGCTGATTGCGGCGGCGGGCGCTCATAACCTGCTGTTCAGTGGGCCGCCGGGTACGGGGAAAACTTTGCTGGCGAGCCGCTTGCCAGGGCTATTGCCGCCATTGGCAGAGAATGAGGCACTGGAGGTCGCAGCAATTCAATCAGTCTCCAGTTGTGTGCCGCTGAGTCATTGGCCGCAGCGACCGTTTCGCCAACCCCATCACTCCGCATCGGGTCCGGCGCTGGTAGGCGGCGGTTCAAAACCGCAACCCGGCGAAATCACCCTCGCCCACCATGGTGTGCTGTTCCTGGACGAACTCCCGGAATTTGATCGTAAAGTATTGGAGGTTTTGAGGGAGCCGCTGGAGTCCGGCCATATCGTGATATCCCGCGCCAAGGATCGCGTGCGCTTCCCGGCGCGCTTCCAACTGGTGGCCGCGATGAACCCCTGCCCCTGTGGATATCTTGGCGAGCCGAGCGGCAAATGCAGTTGCACACAGGACATGGTCCAGCGCTATCGCAACAAACTCTCCGGACCACTGCTAGATCGCATCGACTTGCACCTGACCGTCGCTCGAGAAGCCACGGCGTTGAATCCTTTGCCCAAACCCGGTGATGACACAGCCACAGCCGCAGCGCTGGTCGCCGACGCAAGAGAGCGTCAACACAAACGCCAAGGCTGCGCCAACGCCTTCCTCGATCTACCGGGCCTGCGTCGGCACTGCAAGTTATCCACAGCCGATGAAAACTGGCTGGAATCCGCCTGTGAACGACTGACATTGTCGCTGAGAGCAGCCCATCGTTTACTAAAGGTTGCCCGTACGTTGGCTGACCTTGAACAAGTCGACGGGATCACCCGCGAGCATTTGGCGGAAGCGTTGCAATATCGGCCTGCCTCAGCGTGAAAACGTCAAAGAGAATCTTGAAAAGCTTAACCCGGCCAAAAGGCGACAATATGTTACCGCCTAGATTTCTGAACTTTGTAAAAGCGTTGACCGAAAAGACCGGACAAGGCGAGTTTTCCTGGACTTATGACGACAACAACTCGTTCGTAAAACTAAAAGAAACAGGCTTTTCCCTTTCTCTGCGCTACAGCTTCAACGCCGATGAAAAATATGCGGAATACGTCATCTACTACTTAGATGAAATCGAAAACACGGAATACCGGTTTTATACCAATCAAACCTGGAATGACTTCGATTTCATCCGGCGTTTGTTTGATGCCGCACAAGCCTCAAAAATGAGGCTTCCTTTTTAATGATGTCATTGGCAAAAATACCCGTGAGTGGTGAATTCCACGTGTGGTCTTCATCACTCACTCCACACTGTCGACCAGCAAATGAGGGAGAGCTACCCCTTGGTCAAATCCACCAACGGCGCCTGCCTTACCTCAGTCGCCCGCCCGCCTTGAATCTCAATCACCCGCTTCAACGCCTTTTCCACAGCTCCTTTATCCACCAACAAGCTGTAGTGGATCTGAAACTGTTTCTGCTCCTTCACCCCAATCATCGGCACCAAACCGAGCGGCCGCTGATACCGACGGTTGTAGGAAAAACTCGTCCCAGGCTCCAACCCGGTTACATACCCCTGCCCTTGCGTATCCGTGTTTTTCCACAACGAAAACACCGGCAACTGCTGCGTATTAAACCCAACCGACACACCAAGGCTCCCGGCCTTGTTATGCAGCACGGTCAACGTGTCGCCGTTGGCATCGCCATAAGGCACGACGTTGTAAACCGTCTCGTCATAGTCTTTGGTCGGCGCACGGTAAGTCTGCCAATCGGGCAAATCCCCTTTGGCCTTGTCGTTGAACGGGGACACCTGTTTCACCGGTGCCGCAAAGCGCGCGCCTTGTTCCAGGAATGGGGTGCTGAAGTTGCTGTGATACAGGGCCTGGTATTCCTTCGGATAGTCGCCGTTGTTGGTCAACGTGTCGTTCAGGGCGAACGCTACGCTGCCGGGCTCAGTGACCAGTTCGGTCACCACCGAGAAATCGACTTTCTTGAACGCCTGCTCTTTCAGCTCGCCGCGCAGGCTGATGGCATAAGGCGGTTTTTCGTCGATGTGCAGGGTGACTTTGCTGGCCGGAATGTTGGCGGCGCGACCATGCAGGGTCAGCAGTTCGCCGTTGTCGATACCGGGATGGCCAACCCATTCATAGCCGCAGCGGGCGACCAGTTCATTGAAGCCCTCCAGCCAGCCAAGGCCCCCACGACCATTGAGTTCGATGAAGGATGGATTGACCACGTCCTTGACTGGCGAATCCCAACCCATGCGCACATTGCCGACAGACGCCTGCAGGACATTCATCCCGCGGGTCGGCACCACAGAGAGTTTCATCGTGCCGTTATCAATGTCGACGATGCTGACGCCCTCCTGTCGACCGCCGTGCAAGGTACGCAGGGTCACGGAGAAGGGTTTGTCGGTTTTGACGCCGAGTTGCTGGCTGGTGATCTGCCAGTTTTGCGCGGCCTTGTCGGTGTCGAGCAGCACGTAGTCCCAAGCCATGGATTGGGAGGCAGCAGTCAGCGCGCCGAGGGCAACGGCGATTTTGAGCGGGGTCATGAAGAAAACCTTTTTTGGAGTTGTGCATTTTTTATAGCGCTGATGAAACGATTCAGCAAGATTAAAAAACGCACACCTCCCAGCCTTCCCCGGCAAATACACAACGACCCAAGCAACGCCCGCTTTCTTACGCTAATCTCATACGGTTTTGGCCTATCGGCTGATTGACGGCGACATCATTATGACATTAAGGTCGCCAGCTAATTGCAGGAGCAAGAACAGGCCTATCGCCTGTAATTTTGCGCAACGGATCATATGGAGTTTGGATGCGCGGGGCACTATTACGCAGTGGCAAGAGTGGGTCTTTCAGTGCCCTGGGCGAAACGGGTCAACCGGTCTACCGGGCGGCCCTGCAATTGCGCGAAGCCATTCGCCGCAAGAACCCCGACATGGTCGATCATCTGGCCATCCCGCAAAGCGATGAGCTCGGTAACCAGATCGACTGGTACAGCGGCCTTGAGGGTGATGTCATCCCCTGGAGCAGCGCAACCGAAGAAGAGCGCGCACCCGCCCGGCGCCAACTTGAAGCCCTGAAGGGGGCGCTTGATGAGTTGAGCCAGCGTTTCCTGGGCACGGAGCCTGCCGAGCAACAGGGCGACAAAGCCGTGTTCGGCAAGTTGCTCAAACGCGTCATTCATTTCCCTGACGAAAACTTCGTCTACCTGGTTCAAGGCAAACCGGTGCTGACCTTTTGGGGCTTCGAGCACGCCGGTGCCGATCGCAATCGCGATCCCCTGCACTGTCTTTATCAGGTTCCGCCCGTATTCACACTGCCACCCGTGGTCGAAGCGCCGGTCGTTGCGCCAATCGTGCCGGCGGTGGTTCGCCCGTGGTGGCGTCGCTGGTGGTGGCTGTTGCTACTTCCATTCTTGCTGCTGCTTTTATGGCTGTTGCTCGGCCTGCGCGGTTGTGTCCCGATTCCGCTGGTGGCGGTCGATCTTCTCCCCGAGGGCGTCTTGCCGGTTGAAACACCACTGGAAGCACCGCAATTGACGGGCAACGTCCTGAACGGTGTCCCCGTGACCGGCACAGCCATGGGCACCACCACAGGTAATGCGGTGGTCGGCACTCACGGTGCACAAGCACCGGCGATCGATGGCAGCCAGGCGGACGCTGCGGCGGCAGACCCAGCTAAAGACCCGGCCACCGAATCGCCTGCCACACCGCCAGAAGCCAAGACCGAACCCCCGGCCGTCCCGCCGCTGGACTCGGAAAAATCTGCAGCAGCCAAAGCAGGCCCGGCACTGAGCATCCCCCCTGACGCCGCCGACGGCGCGGCCAAGTTCCTCGACGGTCAGTACCGCGCCGGTGCCGGCATTCAGGATCGCCGGACCGGCAAACCGCTGCGTCTGGAGTACCAGTTCAAGGACGGCAAGGGCCAGGTCACTGTGCACCAGGCCAACGGCGTCAATTGCAGCGGCCCGGTTACCGCCGCCATGAAGGGCGGCAGCCTGGCCATCGATAGCCAGGGTCAGGCCGTCTGCGGCGATGGCAGCACTTACGACATGCCCAAGGTCAACTGCCGCAAAGGAGCGACCACGGTCGCGGACTGCACCGGCGGTTATGGCAAAGATCAATTCCCCATGTCCATGCGGCAAATGGGCGAATAAGACTGGAATAACCCGACATGTTGCCTGAAGTCACCCAATTCGAAGATACCGTCACCCTCGTCAGTGACACCGGCATCCAGTTCATGGACTTCGCCCTGCGCCTGGACCCTCGCAAGGAACCAGCCGGCGAGTTCGCGCCGATGATCAGCGGGCTGATTTGCCGCCTGCAGTACAACGAAGAGAAAGACTTCTACTTCTACGAGCCCGAACCGCAAAAGGTCGAAAAGGCCAAACCGGCGTTCAGCGTCGACATGAAGAGCAGCCTGGAGCTGCTGGACGGTGTCTGGCTGCCGACGCCGTTTTTCCGTTTTATGCCGCCGCACCGTTTCGACGAAGGTCCGAGCAACTGGTCGCGCATGCGTCTGGTAAAACTGGCGACGCCGGACATCGACGGCAACACCCACCGGCTGACGATGGCCTTCGACAGCCGCGTGATGCCCAAGCGCGACGGCACCGCGTACCTGGCGCCCAACGAAGAAGACATCAGCTCCGGCGTGTCCTTCAAACTGGCGACCAAGGCCAGTGAAACCCGTTGGTTCCTGGCGCAGCCGTGGGTCAACGAATGGCTGCTGGAAGTGTTCAACGAAGGCAACGCCCACCGCTCCCGCGAAGAGCTGGACATCGACATCCGCGCCAACTATCACCTGGCGCACTACCTCAACCTGCTCAGCCTGTTGAGTACGCCTTCGGTGACGCAGCCGTCGACTGGCCGGCCCAAGGTCGAAATCCCTGAGCTCAAAGTGGTCGCCAACGACAGCAATGGCCTGGTCAAACCGATTCCGGTGGACTTGGTGCTGGACGTCGGCAACTCGCGCACCTGCGGCATTCTGATCGAGAATCACGGTCAGGCCGGCTCCGGGCTGAAGCAGAATTACGTGCTGGAACTGCGCGACCTGATCACCCCCGAACACACCTACAACCTGCCGTTCGAAAGTCGCGTGGAATTTGCCCAGGCGTATTTCGGCAAGGACCATTGTTCCGTCAAGAGCGGTCGCCACGATGCGTTCCAGTGGGCCACGATTGCCCGCGTCGGCAACGAGGCCAGTCGCCTGGCCAGTCGTCGTCGCGGCACCGAAGGCTCGACCGGGCTGTCCAGCCCGAAACGTTATCTGTGGGATGAAAACGCCTACGGCCACGGCTGGCGTTTCAACTGCTCGTACATCAAGACCGACAACGAGCCCTACGCCACTGCGGCACCGTTTTCGCACCTGATCAACGAAACCGGCGAAGCGCTCTACAGCCTTGAAGAAGACGATCGTCTGCCGGTGTTCATGCCGCGTTATTCGCGCAGTTCGCTGATGACCTTCATGCTCGCCGAGGTTCTGGCCCAGGCGCTGTCGCAAATCAACAGCCCGGCCCAGCGCTCGCGCCAGGGTCATACCCGCAAGCCGCGCCAGCTCAACAGCATCACCCTGACCGTGCCGCCAGGCATGCCTCAGGCCGAGCGCAGCATTCTCAACGAACGCATGCAGCAAGCCATCGGTCTGGTGTGGAAAAGTCTCGGTTGGCACGCCGGTGAGGAAGACCCACATCAGGATCAGGCGGTCAGCCCGCGCACACCGATCCCGAGCATCCGCGTGGAATGGGACGAAGCTTCCTGCGGCCAATTGGTGTACCTGTACACCGAGGTCAACGAGAACTTCGCCGGTCACCCGGAAGAGTTTTTCGACACCATTGCCCGCCCCGACAAGACCAACCGCGAACGCATCACCCTGGCGACCATCGACATCGGTGGCGGCACCACGGATTTGGTGATCACCGACTATCGCCTCGACCGCGCCGGCAACACAGGCAGTGGCAGCAACGTGCACATCGTGCCCGAGCAGCGTTTCCGCGATGGCTTCAAAGTGGCCGGCGATGACATCCTGCTGGACGTGATTCAGGATTTCATCCTGCCCAGTTTCGAGAAAACCTTGCAGAACGCGGGCGTCAAATCGCCCGACTCATTGATGTCACGGTTGTGCGGCGACGAATCGGTCAGCGCCCAGGACATGATCCTGCGCCAGCAACTGAACCTGCAGGTGTTCGCACCGCTGGGCCTGGCGTTACTCAAGGCCTACGAGCATTACGACCCGCAAGTCCAGCAGGAAGTCAGCACCCAAAGTTATCGCCAGTTGCTAGGCGACAACGCGATCAGCCAGACCGTGCTCGACTACGTCAACGCCGCCGTGCGTCGCGATGTGGGCGGCCAGAACGGCTTCGACTTGTACGAATCGCCGATCAGTTTTGATCTGCAAAAACTGCACGCTGCGTTTCTCAATGATCAGATCAACATCACCAAGATCCTCGGCGCGCTCTGTGAAGTGGTCGCTCATTACCCGTGCGACGTCTTGTTGCTGACTGGCCGGCCTTCGCGCCTGCCGGGCATCCAGGCGTTCATCCGCAAGGTATTGCCGTTGCCACCGGGTCGCATCCTGGCGCTGCAGAATTACCGCACCGGCGGCTGGTACCCGTTCCACAAGAATGGCCGGATCGACGACCCGAAAAGTACTGCTTCCGTCGGCGCGATGCTCTGTCTGTTGTGCGCCAACCACAGCGTGCCGAACTTCTACTTCCGTTCCTCGGCGCTCAAGCCGTACTCGACGGTCAAGCACATCGGCGTCATCGACCTGAACAACGTGATCAAGGATGCCGACGTGCTGTACCGCGACATCCAGTCCGAAGACTACAAGATCAAGCTGCCGGAAATCGGCGTGGGCGATGCCGCCGACACGCCACAGCTGGAAATGCGCGGCGATTTGCGCCTGGGTTTCCGCCAGTTGGCGGCTGATCGCTGGGCCGCCTCGCCGCTGTACACCTTGCGGTTCACCAATGCCGGCCGGGAAAAATTCTCCCGCGCGGTCGGTGAAAACGGCGAAGCGCCGCTGCTCAAGGTGCGCTTCGAAGTCAAAGCGGCGGACAAGTACACCCGCAAGCAGGATCTGGTCAGCGACCGCCTCTCGGTACGCGACATCGAATCCAACAGTAACAACGTCAACTTCAACCCGCGCAGCGACCTCGAGCTGGAACTCAATACCCTGCTCGACGCCGGCCTGAGCGAGACCAAGTACTGGCTCGACAGTGGAAGTGTGAAACGCAAATGAACGACCTGACCCCCGAACAACATCAGCTCTCTGCCAGTTGGGCCGCTGTTTATGAAGGTGCCGGTCAGGCGCTGGAATGGATCGGCCAGACCCGTGGCAACGCGCCGCGCCTGGACAGCGAAGCCGACAGCCTGAACATCCGCCTGCACCGCGCGCGCAACCTGGCTCACAGCCTCGGCCGCGTGGCCTGCACGCCGATGACCATCGGCTTTTTCGGCCTGTCCCAGGCCGGCAAGTCCTACCTGATTTCGGCGCTGGCCGCCGGTCAGAACGGCAAGCTGGAAACCGACTTCGGTGGCCAGCGCGTGGACTTCATCAAGCACATCAACCCGGTGGGTGGCGGCAAGGAAGCCACCGGCCTAGTGACGCGCTTCAGCCGCCGCGCTACGACGAGCCAGGACTTGCAGTTCCCGGTCGAGCTGAAACTGTTCAAGGAAATCGAACTGGCGAAGATCCTGACCAACTCCTGGTTCAAGGATTTCGATCTCGAACGCATCAACTACGAGATTGACGAGGAGCGCATCCAACGCGCGCTCAAACCGTTCGAAGGTCGCGAAAACGGACCGCTGCAAAAAGGCGTCAGCGCCGATGACATCGTGTCGCTGTGGGACTATTTGCGGGAAAACTTCCGCAACTCTGTGCGCAAACTCGAACACGGCTACTGGCCCATGGCACTGCAACTGGCGCCACGGCTGAATTTCCAGGAACGTGCCGAGCTGTTTTCGATCCTGTGGGGTGAGCAGAGCGAGCTGACCCGGGTCTACCAGCAGTTGGCCGGTACGCTGCACAAATTGGGGCTACCCGAGACTGTGTTCGCGCCGTTGCATGCATTGGTGCGTTTCGAAAGCGACGGCAGCTACAGTCAGCGCGACAGCATCATGAACGTCGACATCCTCGAGCGCTTCGGCACTTCCGATGACTCGCCGATCGAGGTGCGTCCACAGCTAGACGGGCGACTGCAAAACAGCCTGGGTATCCCTGTCGCGCAACTCGCCGCGCTGACCGCCGAAATGACTTTCGGTCTGATCGAAGCCCCGGTTGACGACATCGTCGATCAGGTCGACTTGCTGGACTTCCCAGGTTATCGCGGGCGCAAGCAGCTGTGCGAAATCGCCAACTCGAACGACCCGGATTCGCGAAACAAGGACAACTCCGTCTCGCAATTGATCTTGCGTGGCAAGGTCGCTTACTTGTTCGAACGCTACACCGACAATCAGGAAATGAACGCCCTGGTGGTCTGCACCAGCTCGAACAAGCAGAGCGACGTCAACGACGTTGGCCCGGTGCTGACCCGCTGGATCGACAAGACCCAAGGTGAAACCCCCGAGGCTCGTGGCAAGCGTAACATCGGCTTGATCTGGGCATTGACCATGCTCGACTTGCGTGTGGCCACGTCGCTGAGCCAAACCCCCGACCAGGACGACGAAGGCTGGAACGGCATGGTCAAGCTGACCATGCTCGAGCGCTTCGGCAGCCTGCCATGGATGAACGACTGGGCCGGCGCGCCCTTTCAAAACACCTTCATGGTGCGCAAGCCTCGCCTGAATGCTGCCTTCATCCAGCAGGACAAAAGCGGCCCGGAAATCGGTATCAACCCTGACTTTCAAGTACGGCTCGACGGTCTGGGCAAGAGCTTTGCCAGCAACAGCCTGGTCTGCAAGCACATCCAGAAACCGAGTGTTGCCTGGCAGGAAATGCTGCGCAGCGACGATGGCGGCATCAGTTATTTCAGCAGCAGCTTCAACGGCGTGGCCAACGCCGAATTCAAGTTGCAGCGCATCCGCGAACAACTCGACGAATGCATTGAAAGCCTGACCGTCCACGGCCTGAGCACTTGGTATCACGCCGACGGTGATGGCGCCGCAGCGGCCAAAAAAGCCCAGGCGCAGATGATTCTGTCCGGTCTGGGTCGTCGCCCGGCCGTGCTTGGCGAGTTCATCGACCAACTCGACATGCCAAGCGAAGAGGTGCGTGACCTGTACCTCAGCGGCGTGTACGAAACCGACGACGCACCAGCCGCCAGCGATGAGCCGGCCGCCCCGACACCGAGCCAAAGCCTGTACGGTAACGAGCCCGGTTTCGATTTCGGGGACCTGACACTCGACAGCGCGCCGGCTAGCACTGCCGCAAGCCACACGCCCGTGCCAGAACTGCAAAGCAACGAACACCGTTTCGCCAAGGCCGCTTTCAAGGCCTGGATTGCGCACCTGCGCGAACTGACCACCCGTCAAAGCCTGCTCACCTTGCTGGGTCTGGAAAAGTCGCTGATCGAAGCGGTGGTCGACGAACTGATCACTGCTGGCTACCGCCAGGATCTACCGGGCCAACTGAGCCGCGCCGTCCTCAAGCGTGCGCAAAGCGGTGCACGGCGCGATCAACTGGTGGAACGCCAGGTGCTGGAAGTACAACGTGTGCTGCGCGATTTCGTGTCCTGGTTCGGCTACATCCAGAAACCGGTGAGCGAACGTCCGAGCAGCCGCGCTGGCGCCAAGGCGCCCTTGTTCTCGTTCTATACCGACATCGGGCCGGGACAAGTGCCAGTGCTGCCGCCGCAACCGGCGAACCAGGCGCAGCTGTTTCTCGGCGACTGGCTCTCGGGCCTGGCCTACATCACGCTGGACAACGCCGGTCACGGTGCCGGCCGCGAAATTACCCCTGAACAGAATGAACGGCTGGGCCATGTGCTCACAGCCTTCACAGCGAGATAAGCAATGCCAATTCGTGTCGATCTGCTCGCCTTAGAACCCAATGTGCCTGGCCAGGCGTGCCTCACTGTGAAGAAATGGCAAGGTGCCCATGAGCGCCTGGAGTTTTCCATCCAGCGCAACCAGGACGGTTTCTACCTGCAGGATCAGCAGGCGTGGAGCAACAACCCGTTCTGGTTCAAGGTCACGCATTTCAGTGTGGGGGCCAGTGGCGAAGCACTGGAAACCCTGATCGGATCGGAAGTGGTCGACCCGCTGCTGGAAGGCAGTGCCAGTTCCCAGTTTCAGATCGAACTGCGTGAGCAAGGCCTTGGGCATAGTGATAAAGGGGTGGTTCGTCCGGGCGTGGGCCTGTTGCCGTCCACCGCGGGTGGCCAGACGCGCTCGACCTACGACGCGGCCAATCTGGCGACGCCGAGCCCGATTGCGGCTCCCGCGCCAGAGATTCCAGAGCTGCCGGAACTGACTCTGCCTACCGCCGAGCCTGAAGTGGATGTTGAATCGGTGCACGCCGAGCCCGTCTACACCCCCCCTCCGGCACCGGCGAAAAAAAGTAAAAAAGGTCTCATCAGCCTGGCGATTGTGGTGGTGTTGCTGCTGGCTGCCGCCGTGGGCTTCTGGCTCAGCAAACGCGCCCCGGCACCTGTCCCGGCTATCGCTGCCGCCGCACCCGCCGGCGCCGACGCCCAGGCTTGCACCCTCGACAGCATGAACAGCCTGCCCGAGCTGACCTTCGTCCAGACCTGCATCAAAGCGGCGCCGGACAGCGCCAAGCTGCTGGAAATCATCAATGAGGCCAAGGCCGGCAAGCACTGCGGTGTCGCCCAACGTCTGTACGCCAACCGTGCGCAGGCCGGTGATTCGCTGATCGCCAACGCCTATGCCCGCGAGTACGACCCCAAATACCTGAAGGCCAGCGAGTGCTTCCCGCTCCCGGACAATGCGACCGCCGCGTACTGGTATGAAACCATCCTCACCCAGGACCCGAACAACGCCGAAGCCAAGCAGCGTTTCGAGGAGTTGCAGAAGTGAAGCGTTCCTCCTTGAGTCGATTCCTGCTGAGTGGCACCGCACTGTTGGCGCTGTGCATCAGCCCGCTGTCCCAGGCCGATGACAAACCGTTGATCCAGGCCGGCAAAAAGACCTTGTTCCAGCGCGTGCTGACCACGCCGGGTTGCCACATCAGCCCGACCGCGGGTGGCGCGGCAGGCGAGGCGCAACCGACCTTCAGCCGTTTCTACGTGTACGAACGTGGCCAGGCCGGCAATGCCGAGTGGCTGAAAGTCGGCCCCGACAGTTACGGCAAAACCATCGGCTGGCTGCCGGCCAGTTGCACCACCGACTGGAAGATGCAGCTGACACTGGCCTTCACCAACCCGGCCAACCGCGACCGGTTGCTGTTCTTCAAGGAGCGCGCCACCGTCGAAGGCATCCTCGATGCGCCGGACCCGGTCAGCAAAGTCGCACCGCTGCGGGCCACGCTAAAAAAAGGCAAACAAGCGCCGGGCGTGTTGGCCGAAGAACCTGAGTACTTCGTCGACCTGCAAAAGCAGTTCTACCTGTTGCCGGTGCTCAGCGGCGAAGAAGTCATGACCGAAGCCGGTTTCCGCACGCGCCTGCTTAACGTCGCCTCCGTCAGCAAGCCTGACGACAAGAGCGCCAAGGGCGGTGCCGCGACTAGCGCCACCGTCGGTAAAGAGGCGGAGGACAAAGCCGCCAGCCAACTGAAGGAATTCAGCGCGGCCGTGGTGTTCGTCATCGACTCGACCATTTCCATGGACCCGTACATCGACCGCACCCGCGAAGCGATTCGCAAGGTCTACCAGCAGATCGAATCGCAAAACCTCGGCAAGCAGGTCAAGTTCGGCCTGGTGGCTTTCCGTTCCAGCACGCAAGCGGTGCCGGGGCTGGAATACACCACCAAGATGTACGCCGACCCGACTCAGGTGAAGGACAGTTCCGACTTCCTGGCCAAGGTCGCCGACCTCAAGCAGGCGAAGATCTCCAGCAGCAGCTTCGATGAAGATGCCTACGCCGGCGTCATGCACAGCATCGACAAGGTCGACTGGAGCCAGTTTGGCGCGCGCTACGTGGTGCTGATCACCGACGCTGGCGCCATCGAAGGCGACGACAAACTGTCGAAAACCGGTTTGAGCGCTGCTCAGGTTCGCCTCGAAGCGGCCAACCCCGGCGTGGCGATTTACACACTGCACCTGAAAACCCCGGCGGGCATCAAGGACCACGCCAAGGCCGAGGCGCAGTATCAGAATCTGTCGACCTATCCGGGCACCAACACCTCGCTGTACTACCCGGTGAACGCTGGCGACATTCAGGAGTTCGGGCGCAAGGTCGATGCCCTGGCCACCGCGATCACCTCGCAGGTGAAAGCCGCCTATATGGGCGAAGACGCCATCGGCAGCGCGCTGAACGCCAAGCAGGACCCGGCCGAGAAGAAGATGCTCGATGACGCGGCGCTGATCGGTCACGCCATGCAGCTCGCCTATCTGGGCGAGAAGACCAACAGCAAGGCCCCTCCCGTGTTCAAGGCGTGGATCACCGACCGCGACCTGATCAAGCAGAACATCCCGACTACGGATGTCCGGGTGTTGCTGACGAAATCCCAGCTCAGCGACTTGAGCGATGTGATGAAACAGATCCTCGACGCCGCCAACGAAGGCCTGATTTCGCCGACCGAAATGTTCGATCGCCTGCGCTCGGTAGCGGCCACCATGGGCGCCGATCCCAACCAGCTCAAGCAAAACGGCAACGCCAAACTGGCGGAAATGGGCGTGCTTGGCGAGTACCTCGAAGACCTGCCCTACCAGAGCGAAGTGCTGAACCTGGATGAAGAAACCTGGAAAAGCTGGGATGGCCTGGCCCAAGAGAAATTCATCCGCACTCTCAATACCAAACTGCGGCACTACCAGCGCTACAACGCTGACGTCGACCGTTGGGTAGCTTTAGCCAAGGACAGCGATGCGCGGGACAACGTGTACCCCGTGCCTCTGGAAATGATGCCTTAACGAGACGGTCATGCTCGATATCAAGAACCTGCTGGTGCGCCGTGGTGAAGGCGCGCTGGCCCATCACGTGCGCCTACCGGACTTGCAGCTCGGTGCCGGGGAAATCCTCGCCATTACCGGCGAGAGTGGCAGCGGCAAAAGTACGCTCCTCGAAGCCATCGGCCTGTTGCTGGCGCCGCTGGAACTGGAGCGCTTTCGCCTGGGCACGCCACAGGCCGGGACGCAGACGGCACAGGTTCAAGACATCGGCCAATTGCTCGCCAACGACAATCAGCCAGCCCTGGCGGCGGTACGGTCGCGACACTTGGGGTTCATTCTGCAAAGTGGCGGGTTGCTGCCGTTTCTGAGTGTGCGTGACAACATCAGCCTGCCCCGCCGCTTGCTCGGTATGCCTATCAAGAGCACGCACATCGATCACGCGGTTGACGTGTTGCGCCTGCAAGGTTTGCTGGATAAACAACCTCAAGCCTTGTCGATCGGCGAACGCCAGCGCGTCGCCTGCGTGCGGGCGATTGCTCACGAGCCGCTGCTGCTGTTGGCCGACGAGCCGACCGCCGCGCTCGATCCCCACAGCGCCCGGCGCTTGTTTGAGTTGTTGCTGAGTCTGGTGTCGGGCATGGGACTCAGCGCCTTGGTGGTGTCCCATGACTGGGCCTTGCTGAAGGATTTCGGCCTGCCGCGACTCGGTGCTGTCAGTCGTCAGGGAGAAACACTCTTTGAACCGATGGATTGATCGTTTTCGCCTGCTGGGCACACTGGCGCTGCAAGACCTCTGGCACGACCGCAAGGTGTCGTTGTGCATCGCCGCGTCGCTGGTAGCGGTGATCGCGCCGTTGTTGCTGCTGTTCGGCCTCAAGCATGGGGTGGTCAGTCAGTTGCAGGATGAACTGCTGCGCGACCCGCGCAACCTTGAAGTGAAGATGCTCAGCAACGGCAATTACGACAGCAACTGGATCGAAGGCCTGCGCCAGCGCCCGGAGACCGCTTTCGCCCTCGGCCAGACCCGCTCGCTCAACACCCAGGCCGACCTGCTGATCGGCATGCAACGATTTGTCGAAGGCGCGGAAATCATCGCCACCGAACCCGGCGATCCGCAACTGAACCTGCCGCAACTCAACCCCATCGGCAACCAGGTGATCCTCAGCGCCCGCGCCGCGCAACGCTTGCAGGCCAAGGTCGGCGACAGCGTGCAAATGCGCGTCCTGCGGCGCCTGGAAGGGCAAAACGAACGCGGCGAAATAACCCTCACCGTGCTGGCGGTGCTCGACGGTGCCCGCTTCGGCCGCGCTGCCGGGTTTGTCGCCCCGCCACTGCTGCTGAACCTGGAACGCTTTCGCGATGGCTATCAAGTCAGCGCGTTCGGGGTCGATACCGGTAAGCCGCTGGGCGATTTGCAACCGCTGTATGCCCGCGCTCGGGTCTATGCGCGGGACATCGATCAAGTCGCGCCACTGGAGCGCTGGCTAAACGAACAACACATCGAAACCTCGAGCCGACTGGCCGATATCGACAACGTCAAAGCCATCAACCATGTGTTGGGGCTGATCTTCGGGGTTATCGCCCTGGCCGCATTGATCGGCTGCGTGGCGTCGATGGTCGGCGCGTTCCTGGCCAACATCGACCGCAAGCGCAAAAGCCTTGCGGTGCTGCGTCTGCTGGGCTTCAAGCGCACGGCGGTGGGCGGTTTCGTGGTGCTGCAAGCGCTGTTGCTGAGCCTGGCCGGTTACCTCGGCGGGCTGGGTTTTTATGCTGTCGGCAGCCATCTGTTCGACCGCTTGCTCGGCAGCAGCCAGGCCACCGGCACTTTTGTTTGCCACATCACTATCTGGCACGGGCTCGCCGCCCTGCTCCTGACCTTTCTGGTCGCTGCATTGGTGGCCGTGATCGGCGCGGTGCGAGCCATCAGCATCCAACCTGCGGAGAGTCTGCGTGAGCTATAAACGTTTCGGCTTGCTGTTGCCCCTGAGCCTGGGCTACCTGCTGGACGCCTCGGCTGCGGGCTGGGAAGAGAAGTATTACAACCCGATGCCCGACGCCAGCGATGTCGCGCTGCCGATGCCCTGCGAAGGCTCGATGGTGTTTCGCAAGGTGTTCATTCCGGTCGCAGGGCCGCTGGATGACTACCCGATCAACATCGGTCAGGACGGCGCGGAATACGGTTACGTCGAACAGACCCGGCCAACCTTTATCGCCGGCAGTTTTACCGGGGCCAAGAGTGACAAATCCCGCTACTACTTGATGGCCAAGTACGAGATGAGTCAGTTGCAGTACGCCGCGCTGAACGACGAAACCTGCCCCACCGCCGCCACCAAGATGCGCCTGCCGCAAGTGGCCGTGAGCTGGGTGCAAGCCGTCGAAGCGGCGGACAAGTACAACCTGTGGCTGCGCAAGAACGCTGCCAACAAGCTGCCGAAAGAAGACGGCGCGCTGGGCTTCCTGCGCCTGCCGACTGAAGTCGAATGGGAGTTTGCTGCTCGCGGCGGCCTGGAAGTCGGTGCCGCAGAGTTCCGCGACACTCGCTACCCGATGCTCGACGGCATCAACGCCTACGAATGGTTCGCCGGCGCGCAATCGTCCAACGGCAAGCTGCAATTGTCCGGCCTGCAAAAACCCAATCCGCTGGGCTTACACGACATGCTGGGCAACGTCGACGAGATCATGTTCGAACCGTTTCGCCTGAACAAACTCGACCGACAGCACGGCCAGGCCGGGGGCTACGTGGTCCGGGGTGGCAATTATCTGACCGCCCAGGCCGACCTGCGCACCGCGCTGCGCAAGGAAGAGCCGTACTACAACGCCGAAGGCCAGGTGAAAAACAAAACCAGCGGTCTGCGCCTGGTACTGGTGTCGCCGACCCTGACTTCCCGCGAACGCGTGGCCAGCATTGAAAGCAGCTGGAAGAAACTCGGCACCGGCAGCAAGGAAACCGAATCGGCCGACAAAGGCACGGTGCAATCCCTGAACAACCTGGCCTCGGGCGTCGAAGACAAAGCCCTCAAGGAAAAACTCCAGGCCCTGGAAAACCAGTTGCGCGCCAGTAACCAGCAGCAGGAAGAAACCCGCGACCAGGCGATTCGCGCCAGCCTCAACCTGGGTGCGTTCCTTTGCACCAAGATGCTCGATGACGGCCAGTACGTGGATTTCCTGCAGAAAAACTACAAGCTCAACTGCGAGTCGGCGGATAAAGACGCCAGCTGCGACATGCGCAAAGGCAAGCTCGACGAGCAGAAGGATCGCCTGCACAAACTCAGCCGTTATTACGCCAGCAGCCTGGTGGAATCGGCGACGCTGTACGGCCAGCCACTGCTTGAAACACAGGTCCCGGTGATGGAAGAAATCATCACCCGCAACAAACAGCTGCAAGAACTCAAACCCTATTTACGCACCCACTGGGCGAATCAGAAGGCCTTCCTGCAAAAGCAGAAGATCGACACTGAGGCCTGGCTGACCAGCTGCAAAACCGTCACTCAATAACAACGCCCAACACCGTCATCAAGGAGTCTCACCATGTCGCGCAGCCTTTGGACTCGCTTCAAGCTACAGATCGCTTTAGTCCTTACCGGCAGCCTGTTGCTGACCGGTTGCGCCAACACCGGCAGCTCGATGCTCGGTGGCAGCGAGGGTGCCGACCCGCGCCTGACCCAGGGCAATGACGCGCAATTCTTCAGCAAGTCCGGTTACCAGGCCTGTGCTGTCGGCGCCGGTGTCGGCATCCTCGGTTGCGCGCTGTCCAACAGCAGCAACAAGGCCGTCTGCGCCATCGCCGCCGGTATTACCGCGTGTGGCGTGGCCATGGGTGCGAACTACTATCTGGATCAGCGCCGCACCGAATACGCCGACACCACCACCCGCTTGCAGAAGATGAACAGCGATGTCGAGCAAGACACGCAGAACGTCATCACCCGTACCGCGACCGCTCAACAAGTGATCAAGGATGACCAGGCGCGCATCGCCCAGATCAAGAAAGACATGACCAGCAAGAAGCTCGACAAGGCCAAGGCCCAGACGGAAATCGCCGAGATCGACCAGAACATCGCGCGCCTGCGCAAAGACCTGGGCAACATGCGCACCAAAGTCACCGAGTACACCAAGGTGGCGGATGCCGAGCGTCAGCAAGGCACCAGCGCCGAGATGAAGCAGGTGGACGTGAGCATTCTGAAAATGAACGAGAAAGTCGCCGCCCTGCAGAAGGAAGTCGACGGTCTGTACAACCAGCGTTCCGCGATCACCCTGGGCTAAGCACATGACTCTACGACAGCTGGCGGTCCTGACCGCCGTCCTGGCCCTGAGCGGTTGCGCGACGAAGCCGGGCGAATGCGACGCGACCAATCGCGACAGCAGCATGCTGACCAAGATGAACTGCGACTACTCCGGTGGTTACAGCGATCAGGTCAAACAGAAGGAACTGGCCCTGACCGCGTCCCGTCAGGAAAACGCGATGTTCCGTCAGGTGTACGAGAACATTCAGGCCCAGCAGCTCAGCACCAAAACCGACCTGGCCAGCCAGCAGAAATCCCAGGCGGCGCTGAACCAGTCCCTGAGTCAGTTGCTGACTTCGCTCAAGGCTCGACATGGCAACGAGAGTCAGGTGCAAAAGCAGATCGCCGGGCTTGAGCAGCAGCTCAAGGCTTCGCAGGCAACGCCGGTGACCAAGGCCTCGCCCGCCGCGCTGGCAGCCAAGCAGGAACAACTGAAGGCGTTGCAGAAGAAAGTTAATCAGCTGCAATTCAGCCTCGGTTACGAGGAGTAACTTTTCACCCCGCAGGCATCCCGATGGAGGCCTGCACCCTTTTCAGGAATCGTCGTCATGCAGCGGGTTATCAGGGATGCGCAAGCCACACCGGAGGGAATGAGTGCGCTGCAAGCCAAAGTCGCCCTCATCCAGAAACACTTTCCGCCGACCGTCGCCAGCCTGTTTGCCATCCCCCGGATGGGCAGCGGCGAGGTATTGGAGTGGTGGACCGAACTGGGTGGCCAACCCACGCCCTATGCCGACCTCAACGAGGACGCTCAACGGCGATTGCTGGAAACCTATGAAGTGCGTCAGACGTCCCTCGGACAGTTGGCGGACGAACTGCAAAAACGCGGTCAACCCACCGTAGCGGATGACCTGCGCAGCCTGCTTGGCAGCCCCGAGCTGGACAAACTCTACAGCCTCAACGGTGAGCCGCTGGTGGTGCGCTGGAACCAGCGTCCGCCCAAACCGATCGTGCCGCCGGTTGTTCCGATGGTGCCAGTCGTGCCGCCGTCGCGCCGAGGATGGTGGATTGCGGCGGCATTGCTTGCGCTGCTGTTGCTGCTTCTGGCGCTCTGGGCTTACTGGTGGTTCATGCACCGCGAAAAAATCGTCCCGGTCGAACCAGTGGCGCCCGTGGTGACGCCGATTGAGAAACCGGTTGAGCCGGTGCCCGAGCCTGTCGTGGAACCCGTTCCGGAACCGGTACCAGCGCCAGAACCGGTGCCGGAACCCAAGCCCGTGCCGCCGCCAAAACCCGTGGTGGTCGCCCCGCCACCGCCACCGCCGCCGCCGACGCTGGATAACTTCGCCTGCCGCAAAAAAGCGCCAGACGCCGTCATCCCTCAATTCGTCGTGGTGCTCGATACCTCGGGCTCGATGGAACTGAACATAAAGTCAGTGAAAGCCGACGAGGACTGGTTCTTTGGCAACGAACTCAACAAGTACCTGGACATCAACCGCACGCAGCAGATCTTCGCCAAACCCAGCCGCATGGACGTCGCCCAGGACTCGCTGGCCGGCATGATCAATGGGCTTGATCCGAAGATCGACACGCGCCTGATCACCTTCGCCGGCTGCAACAGCACGCCTGACCAGGGCGTGTTCAAGTTTGGTGACCGCCAACGGTTGATCAACGGGATTCGTGGCCTCGTTCCCAACGACGGCACACCACTGGCCGACAGCTTGGCCAAAGCGGCGAGCACGGTCGATGGGCGCAACAACGATGCGGTCATCGTGATGTTTGTCGATGGTGAGGACGGTTGTCAGAAGGACGTCTGCGCCGTCTCCCGCCAAATCGCCAGGGAGCAACCGCGACTGCGGGTCAACGTGGTGAACATCGGTGCCGGCGGACCTTCGCGTTGCATCGCTGAAAACACCGGTGGCCGGGTTTATGCCAGCAGCAACGCGGCAGAATTGGGCAAACAGCTGAAACTGGCGAGCAAGGAAGTGTCGAGCAACGCCAAGTGCAACTAGTCACTCGGCTTGAATGTTGAGGTGAGCCCTTCGCGAGCAAGCCCGCTCCCACATTGGATCTCTGGTGTTCACCGTAGATCGAGTGTGGGAGTGGGCTTGCTCGCGAATGCTATTTCAAAGGTACCTCAACGAAACCGGTCAACCTCATGCCGCAAGTCCGCCGCCAGCTTCTCCAGCTCTTTGGCGGTAACGGCCAGGTTCGACACCACTTCGCGCTGCTCACTGTTCGCCAAGGCGATGCTTTGCAGGTTACTGCTGAGCAACGTCGCCGTGCTGCTCTGCTCCTGGGTAGCCGTAGTAATCGCCGCGAACTGCTGACCCGCAGAACGGCTCTGCTCATCGATCCGCGCCAGTGCCGTGGCCACGTTGGCGTTACGCGACAGGCCTTCCTGCATCAACAGGTTGCCCTGCTCCATGGTGCTTATGGCGTTGCCGGTTTCCTGCTGGATGCTTTGAATCATCCCGGAAATTTCGTCAGTCGCTTCCCGGGTGCGTGAAGCCAGGTTGCGCACCTCATCGGCCACCACCGCAAAACCACGTCCTTGCTCACCGGCACGGGCGGCTTCGATGGCGGCGTTGAGCGCCAGCAGGTTGGTTTGATCGGCGATCGAAGTAATCACCCCGACAATGCCGCCGATTTCCTGGGAGCGCTGACCCAAGGTGTTGATCACCGTCGCGGTGCTGTTCAGCGCGCCAGCAATTTGTTCCAGGGACGAGGACGCTTCGTCCATCGACGTACGACCGATCTGGGTTTGCTGTGCGTTTTCCTGCGCCAGACGCTGAGTGCTGCCCATGTTGTCGGCAATGTTCAGGGACGTGGCGCTGAACTCTTCCACGGCGCCGGCCATGCTGGTGATTTCTCCGGACTGCTGTTCCATTCCTTCATAGGCGCCACCGGATAGACCGGACAACGCCTGGGCACGGCTGTTGACCTCTACCGAGGCCTTGCGGATGTGCTCGACCATGGTCGACAAGGCTTGGCTCATCTGGTTGAAGGCGCGGGCCAACTGACCGATTTCGTCGTTGCTCGACACGCTCAGGCGCACGCTCAAATCACCGGCGCCCAAGGCTTCGGCCTGACGCACCAGATCACCCAGCGGCGCCAGTTTGCTGCGCAGCAACCAGACCGCCGCCCCTACAGCGATCAACATCGCCAACAAGCTGCCAATCGCCAATTGAATGCCGACGCTCCAGGTCACGGCGCGGATCTCGGATTTCGGCATGCTCGCGACCACCGACCACGGACCGCCTTCAAACGGCACGGCGATGCTGTAGAAATCTTCGGCCTTGTCGCTCCAGAACTCGCCTTTGCCCGGCGTTTTGGCCAGAGCAACGATGGCCGGCGTCGCTTGATCCAGCGCTTGCACACCCGCGATGGGCACCAGCCATTTGTTCTGTTCATCAAGCAGCGCCAGGGAACCGGTCTGGCCGATGCGGAAGCGCTTGAGGTTGGCAAACTGAGCGTTCTGCGCGTCGGTGTAATCGAATCCTACATACAGGACGGCAATGACCTTACCGCTGCTGTCGCGTACGGGGGTGTATTGCGACATGTAGAGGCGTTCGAAAAGCAAGGCTCGACCCACGTAGCTCTGCCCCGCCATCAAACGCGCGTAAGCCGGGTTCGCGTGATCGAGCAAAGTGCCGATGGCACGGTTGCCGTCTTGTTTGCTGACATTCGTGCTGACCCGAATAAAATCTTCGCCGCTGCGCACAAACACCGTGGCGACACCCGCCGTCATTTGCTTGAACTCGTCGACTTCCTTGAAGTTGTTGTTCAACACTTCGTCGCCCAGATGCAGGCCCGGCGTCTGGGTGCCCGCCACCGTCACCGGTTGGTCCGGATGCACGCTCAGCCCCGCGCTGAAGCGCTTCTCGAACAGGCCGGCCAGGCGCTGGGTGCTTTCACGCAAGGTGCTGTGAAAAGTACTCAACTGATCGGCCAGCAACCGGGCCTCACTGGCCAGGTGCTCTTCGCGGGTAGCGAGGTTGGCAGTGTCCAGCGAACGCAAGGCGAACACGGTACTGCCGCTGATGACTATCGCCAGTATCACGGCAAGCGCAAGACCAAGCTGTGAGGCGATCCGGGCACGAGGTTGAGACATGACAGCTCCTGGCCCAGTGACCGGATCATTCCTGATCACGAGGCGCACTCGGCAAAATTTCTAATAATGGGAAAAACGTCGAACCTGCACGAAGGTTCTACATGCAGATTTTCGGCGGCAAACCGGGATACTTGAGTCATTCGCCGGGATATAGCTTAAAGCCATCATTGCGATGGCTCTATCGATTCAGCTCAAACGCTCGACATCCGGCAATTCCATGGCCCGGACTTCGCCCTGTAGGAAGTCGCTGAGACGGCGCAAACGTTCACCTCCAGGACGCGTTTTCGGCCAGACGAGGTAATAATTCTCACCGCTGGCGACGGCGGTCGGCCACGGCAAACTCAGACGCCCCTGAGCCACATCCTCGGCCACCATCAGCAAATCCCCCATGGACACGCCGTAACCACGGGCAGCGGCGATCATGCCCAACTCCAGCGTATCGAACACCTGCCCGCCTTTAAGCGACACCTGATCTGCCAGCCCCATGCGCTCCAACCAATTGCGCCAGTCGCGACGATCCGGGGTCGGGTGCAGCAGTTCGGCACTGACCAGACGGGCGACGTCCCACGGTTGATCCTTCAGAAGATTCGGCGCACCCACAGGAATCAGCTCTTCCGGGAACAGCAAACTCGACTCCCAGTCCGGGGGAAAACGCCCATTGCTGAGGATGACGGCGCAGTCGAACGGTTCATGGTTGAAGTCCACTGAGTCGACGTCCATCCAGGCGCTGGTCAATTGCACCTCATTGCCCGGTTGCAGGTGCCGAAAACGGCTGAGTCGCGCCAGCAGCCAGCGCATGGTCAGGGTGGACGGTGCCTTCATCCGCAGGATGTCATCTTCGGCGCGCAAGGTATTGCAGGCCCGTTCCAGTGCGGTGAAGCCTTCGCGAATGCCGGGCAGGATCAGCCGCGCCGACTCGGTCAGTTGCAGATTGCGCCCGCTGCGGTGAAACAGCCGACAGGCGAAATGCTCTTCGAGCGTACGAATATGCCGGCTGACCGCACTTTGCGTGATCGACAACTCTTCGGCGGCGCGGGTAAACGAGCTATGCCGCGCCGCCGCTTCGAATGCGCGCAGGGCATACAAGGGAGGAAGACGACGAGACATGAGGAAAGCTCCTATAGCGCAATTTCGTCAACTTATCAGAAACTCCACAGCATGAGTTTTAATCATGCCACCCATCCTTTTTATCCCTTTGTGCAAACCCCGCAGAGCGCCGAGAATCGACGCTCTTGTGTTCTCTTTGATAATCGAGCGTGATGACCATGCAGCATCCAGCGCGTATTGAACTCTGGGCCATCCTGCGGCTGGCGGGGCCGTTGATTGCCTCGCAGTTGGCGCACATGCTGATGGTCCTCACCGACACCTTGATGATGGCGCGCCTGAGTCCCGAGGCATTGGCCGGCGGCGGTCTGGGTGCCGCGACGTATTCGTTCGTGTCCATTTTCTGCATTGGCGTCATCGCCGCGGTCGGCACGTTGGTGGCGATCCGTCAGGGCGCCGGCGACATTGTCGGTGCCGCACGACTGACCCAGGCCGGATTGTGGCTGGCGTGGCTGATGGCGCTGGTGGCGGGCCTGCTGCTGTGGAACCTCAAACCGGTTTTGCTGCTGTTCGGCCAGACCGAAACCAACGTCCAGGCCGCCGGGCAGTTTCTGCTGATATTGCCCTTCGCCCTGCCCGGCTACCTGAGCTTCATGGCCCTGCGCGGTTTCACCAGCGCCATCGGCCGGGCGACGCCGGTGATGGTCATCAGCCTCGGCGGCACCGTGGCCAACTTCCTGCTCAACTACGCGTTGATTACCGGCATGTTCGGCCTGCCGAAAATGGGCCTGGTGGGCATCGGCCTGGTCACGGCGATCGTGGCCAACCTCATGGCACTGGCGCTCGCGCTGCACATCAAGCGGCATTCGGCCTACGACGCTTATCCACTGCGCCAGGGGCTGTCGCGGCCCAATCGCCAATACCTGAAAGAACTGTGGCGCCTGGGCCTGCCGATTGGCGGCACCTACGCGGTGGAAGTCGGGTTGTTTGCGTTCGCGGCGCTGTGCATGGGCACCATGGGCAGTACGCAACTGGCGGCGCACCAGATCGCCCTGCAGATCGTCTCGGTGGCATTCATGATTCCGGCGGGGCTGTCCTATGCGATCACCATGCGCATCGGTCAGCACTACGGCGCAGGGCAATTGTTGGATGCACGACTGGCCGGGCGGGTCGGAATCGCGTTCGGCGCGGCGGCGATGCTCGGCTTCGCCATGGTCTTCTGGTTCTTGCCGAATCAGTTGATCGGCCTGTTCCTGGACCACAACGACCCGGCGTTTCGCGAAGTCATCAACCTCGCTGTAAGCCTGCTGGCGGTGGCGGCGTGGTTTGAGCTGTTCGACGGTACGCAAACCATCGCCATGGGCTGCATTCGCGGGCTCAAGGATGCCAAGACCACCTTCCTCGTGGGCCTGGGTTGCTACTGGCTGATTGGTGCACCGGCCGCCTGGTGGATGGCCTTCCATTTGAACTGGGGGCCAACGGGCGTCTGGTGGGGATTGGCGCTGGGGTTGGCGTGCGCGGCGGTGAGCCTGACGCTGGCGTTTGAATGGAAGATGAAGCGGATGATTCGACGGGAGCCGTCCCCAGATCAGGGCTTCGGGAGCGTCCAGACCGAATGAGATCCCTGTGGGAGCGGGCTTGCTCGCGAAGGGGCCGTGTCAGTCAACATCTACTCTGACAGTCACACCGCTTTCGCGAGCAAGCCCGCTCCCACATTTGGTTGTGGTTAACTCACCACTTCCAGTGCCGGCTGCTGGCTGCTGCCAAACGTCAGATACTCAATCAACCCCGCCAACGGCAACGGCTTGCTGATCAGATACCCCTGCACCTGGTCGCAACCAAACCCGCGCAACAAATCCAGCTGCTCCGGCGTTTCCACGCCTTCGGCGACGACTTCAAGGTTGAGGTTGTGCGCGAGGTTGATCATCGCGTGCACCAGTTTGCGATTCTCTTCCCGCTCCTCCATACCGCCGACGAAACTCTTGTCGACCTTCAACAAGGCAATCGGCAGGCTGTTGAGGTGCACGAACGAAGAGAACCCGGTGCCGAAATCGTCCAGGGAAAAGCGCACGCCCAGGCGCCCGAGGGCATCCATGGTTTGCTTGACCAGATCGCTGCGGCGCATGACCGCGGTTTCGGTGAGTTCAAATTCCAGCCATTGCGCCTCGACGCCGCGCTCGGCAATCAGCCGGCTCAAGGTCGACAGCAACTGGCTGTCCTGAAACTGACGGAACGACAGGTTGATCGCCATGTGCAACGCAGGCAAACCCCGTTCGCGCAGCGCTTGCATGTCCCGCAAGGCGCGGGAAATGACCCAGTAACCCAGCGGCACGATCAGACCGCTCTGCTCGGCCAGCGGCACGAATTCACTCGGTGGCAGCAAGCCGCGCTCGGCGTGGCGCCAGCGCACCAGGGCTTCGAGGCCGACGATCTGGCCGTCCGCAAGGTTCAGGCGGGGCTGGTAATGCAGTTCCAGCTCATCGCGGCGCAAGGCCCGGCGCAGCTCGCTTTCGAGGTCGGCCATGCTGCGAGCGTTGCGGTTGATACGCTCGTTGAAGATGTGAAAGGTGCAGCCCTGGGTGCTCTTGGCCTGCTGCATGGCGATGTGTGCGTGCCACATCAGCGGGTCGGCGCCGGCTTGAGCCCGAGCATGCGCAATGCCCAGGCTGGAACCGATCAACAGGCTTTCGCCGTCGACCCAATAGGGTTCGGCCAGGGCTTCAGTAATGCGTTCGGCCATCCACTCGGCACGCTGGGGAGCGCGGCGGGTGTCGATCAGCAGGGCGAACTCGTCGCTGCCGAGCCGCGCCAGTTGATCGCCGGCCTCCAGCTGGTTTTTCAGCCGTGCGACCACTTGCAGGATCAACCGGTCGCCGGCCTGATGGCCCAGGGCGTCGTTGGCGTGACGGAAATTGTCGAGATCGAGGTGACCGAGGGCCAGGCCGCGACCGTCGTTGTCCGCCAGTCGTGCCGCCAGCAAGGTCTGGAAACCCTGGCGGTTGGCGATGCCGGTCAACGGGTCTTGCTCGGCCAGGCGTTGCAGGGTGTTCTCCAGCAGGCCGCGCTCACGCACGTGGCGCAGGCAACGGCGCAACATGCCGGGGTCGAGATGATCGCGCACCAGCCAGTCGCTCACACCATCGGGTGGTGACGGCGGTTCATGCTCGAGCAGCAACACCGTCGGCAGGTTGCAACGGCCAGGCAAAGGCTGGAGAGCCGGGATCGTCAATAACACCGCGCTGCGGTTGTCATCGAACAGACTGCTGACCGACTCCCAGCTTGGCGCGCTGATCAGCACGGCCGAGCTCCCCATCGGAGCCAGACACTCGCGCAACAACGCTGTCCACGCTGGCTCTTCGGCCAGTAGCAGCAAACGCAAGGGTTCGACAGGCGTAGACAAGCTAGCTCCCTAGACTCTGCAATGATGTAGGCGGCGGGCATTATGCCGCGACGATAACCAATGACCAAATGACATCGGTTATCAAACGCGCCTTTGCATCTGGATTACGAACATTAGACGCAAATTCATTGCGCATCCTGCGTGAAAGTAACAAAACCGGCAATTAGAGATCGCGTGTTGCGTCACAAGTCGGAGAGAGCAGCACAATTCGCTGAGCCTGTTAAAATGCCGGCCCATTTCGCAAACGACTCCCTGATTCCGTATGTCCCGACTCAATCCCCGGCAGCAAGAAGCCGTGAGCTACGTCGGCGGCCCTCTTTTGGTGCTCGCCGGCGCAGGCTCCGGCAAGACCAGCGTGATCACCCGCAAAATTGCGCATTTGATCCAGAGCTGTGGCATCCGCGCCCAGTACATCGTCGCCATGACCTTTACCAACAAGGCCGCGCGCGAGATGAAGGAACGGGTCGGCACCCTGCTCAAGGGCGGTGAAGGCCGGGGCCTGACAGTGTGCACCTTCCACAACCTGGGCCTGAACATAATCCGCAAGGAACATGTGCGGCTGGGCTACAAACCGGGCTTCTCGATCTTTGACGAGACTGACGTCAAAGCCTTGATGACCGACATCATGCAAAAGGAATACTCGGGCGACGACGGCGTCGACGAGATCAAGAACATGATCGGCTCGTGGAAAAACGACCTGATCCTGCCGCCCGAAGCCCTGGAAAACGCGCGCAATCCCAAGGAACAGACCGCCGCCATCGTCTACACCCACTATCAGCGCACGCTCAAGGCGTTCAACGCGGTGGATTTCGACGACCTGATCCTGCTGCCGGTAAAACTCTTCCAGGAACACGCCGACATCCTCGAAAAGTGGCAGAACAAAGTCCGCTACCTGCTGGTGGACGAATACCAGGACACCAACGCCAGCCAGTATTTGCTGGTGAAACTACTGATCGGCAAACGCAACCAGTTCACCGTGGTGGGCGACGACGACCAGTCGATCTACGCCTGGCGCGGCGCCCGTCCGGAAAACCTGATGCTGCTCAAGGACGACTATCCGTCCCTGAAAGTGGTGATGCTGGAGCAGAACTACCGCTCCACCAGCCGCATCCTGCGTTGCGCCAACGTGCTGATCTCGAACAATCCGCACGAATTCGAAAAGCAACTGTGGAGCGAGATGGGCCACGGCGACGAAATCCGCGTGATCCGCTGCCGCAACGAAGACGCCGAAGCCGAGCGCGTGGCCGTGGAGCTGCTGACCCTGCACCTGCGCACGGATCGGCCGTACAGCGATTTCGCGATTCTTTATCGCGGTAACTACCAGGCCAAGCTGATCGAGCTGAAGCTGCAACATCACCAGATTCCCTATCGCCTGTCCGGCGGCAACAGCTTTTTCGGACGTCAGGAAGTCAAAGACCTGATGGCCTACTTCCGTCTTATTGTGAACCCGGACGACGACAACGCCTTCCTGCGGGTAATCAACGTCCCACGCCGGGAAATCGGTTCGACCACACTGGAAAAGCTCGGCAACTACGCCACCGAACGCAAGATCTCGATGTATGCCGCCACCGACGAAATCGGCCTGGGTGAACATCTGGATACGCGGTTCACCGATCGCCTGTCGCGCTTCAAGCGCTTCATGGACAAGGTCCGCGAGCAGTGCGCCGGCGAAGACCCGATTTCGGCGCTGCGCAGCATGGTCATGGACATCGACTACGAGAACTGGCTGCGCACCAACAGCTCAAGCGACAAGGCTGCCGACTACCGCATGGGTAACGTCTGGTTCCTGATCGAGGCGCTGAAGAACACGCTCGAAAAAGACGAAGAAGGCGAGATGACCGTCGAAGACGCCATCGGCAAACTCGTGCTGCGCGACATGCTGGAACGTCAGCAGGAAGAGGAAGACGGCGCCGAAGGCGTGCAGATGATGACCTTGCACGCGTCCAAGGGCCTGGAATTCCCTTACGTGTTCATCATGGGCATGGAAGAGGAAATCCTCCCGCACCGCTCCAGCATCGAAGCCGACACCATCGAAGAAGAACGCCGCCTGGCCTACGTCGGAATTACCCGGGCGCGTCAGACGCTGGCCTTCACCTTCGCCGCCAAGCGTAAGCAATACGGCGAGATCATCGACTGCGCGCCAAGTCGCTTCCTCGACGAGCTGCCGCCGGACGACCTGGCCTGGGAAGGCAACGACGACACACCGGTCGAAGTCAAAGCCGTTCGCGGCAATACCGCATTGGCGGATATACGCGCGATGTTAAAGCGTTAGAATCGACTACTTTTTAACCAGCCTTAGACGCACAGGCGTCATTAGAGGAAAGCTTCATGGAAGCACTGCACAAGAAAATTCGCGAAGAAGGCATCGTGCTTTCCGACCAGGTCCTGAAAGTCGACGCCTTTCTGAACCACCAGATCGACCCGGCCCTGATGAAGCTGATCGGCGACGAATTCGCCACGCTGTTCAAGGATTCGGGCATCACCAAGATCGTCACCATCGAAGCCTCGGGCATAGCGCCTGCGATCATGACCGGCCTGAATCTTGGCGTGCCAGTGATTTTCGCCCGCAAGCATCAGTCCCTGACTTTGACCGAAAACCTGTTGTCGGCGACCGTTTATTCGTTCACCAAGCAGACCGAAAGCACCGTGGCGATCTCTCCGCGCCACCTGACCAGCAGCGACCGCGTGCTGATCATCGATGACTTCCTGGCCAACGGTAAGGCGTCGCAAGCGCTGATCTCGATCATCAAACAGGCCGGCGCGACCGTGGCCGGTTTGGGCATCGTGATCGAGAAGTCGTTCCAGGGCGGCCGTGCGGAACTGGATGCCCAGGGTTATCGCGTTGAATCCCTGGCGCGGGTGCAATCCCTGGCTGACGGTGTTGTGACCTTCATCGAATAACTCGCCACACCACAAAACCAATGTGGGAGCGGGCTTGCTCGCTCCCACAGTTGGTCTGCGTAAACAGTTATTGCGCGGTGGCTTTGAGGCCGGTGAGCAGCAACCGCTGAAACAAATCCTCTTTCAGCCCCTCCGGGTTAGTCAGCTGCATGCGCTCCAAATGTTCGGGAAACTCCGAAGCCTGCGGCGCATCCAGCGCTGCCTTGCCCAACTCCAGAATCTCGGTGAGCTTGAACTTGCTCTTCAACCAGTTCAGCGCTCGCAGCAGATCTCGCTCTTCAACGGTGAAATCGCAGCCCAGCGGATACTCCGGAAACAACTGCGGATGCCGCGCCTGAATCGCTTGCAAACGCTGCGGGCTGTTGTCAGTGAAGCGCGGATCGAGACGAAAACCCTTCGGCAATTTGCCAACGTTCTGCGCCTGTTCGATCAGCCCCGGTTGAAAGCGTGAGTCGCTGATGTTCAGCAACGCCTCGATCACCGCCGCATCGGTCTTGCCCCGCAGATCGGCGATGCCGTATTCGGTGACCACGATGTCTCGCAGGTGCCGCGGGATCGTGCAATGGCCGTACTCCCAGACAATGTTCGAACTGACTTCACCGCCCGATTCGCGCCAGCTGCGCAACAGCAGCACCGAACGTGCGCCTTGCAGCGCATGCCCCTGAACAACGAAGTTGTATTGCCCGCCAACGCCGCTCAGTACCCGCCCATCCTCCAACTGATCCGCCACGCCCGCGCCGAGCAACGTCATGGTGAACACGGTGTTGATGAAGCGCGCATCCAGGCGCTGCAGACGTTTGAGCTCTTCCTGACCGTAAAGCTCGTTGATATAGCTGATGCGGGTCATGTTGAATTCGAGGCGTTTGTCCTGGGGCAACTCGCGCAAGCGCTCATAGAAGCTGCGCGGCCCGAGGAAAAAGCCGCCGTGCACCGAAATGCCGTCAGGCTGCGCGGCTTCGTCCAGGGTGCCGGCATTCGCCTGTTGCTGGGTCGTAACATCGGGGTAGACCTTGCGGCGCACGATCCCGGCATCGGCCAGCACCAGCAAGCCGTTGACGAACATTTCGCTGCAACCGTAAAGACCCTTGGCGAACGGCTCGATGCCACCTTCACGATCAATCAGCTGCGCCCACTGGCTGAGATTCACATCCCTCAACAATGCCTTGTAACCGTCGTTGTCGGCCTGCCGCGCCAGCAACGCGGCGGTCAGCGCATCGCCCATGGCGCCGATACCAATCTGCAAGGTGCCGCCGTCGCGCACCAACGTGCTGGCGTGCAGCCCGATCAAGTGATCCTGGAAACCCACCGGCATGTTCGGCGTGGAAAACAGCGTGGTGCTGTCCTTCTCGTCGATCAGCAGGTCGAAGCTGTCGATGCCGATTTCCGCATCGCCGGGCATGTACGGCAAATCGTTGTGCACCTGGCCCACCAGCAGAATCGTCTCCCCCGCCGCCCGACGCTGGGCGATCATTGGAAACAGGTCGAGGGTGATGTCCGGATTGCAGCTCAGGCTCAGGCGATCAGGGTGTTCGCTGTGGCTGGCCACGAGCTGCGCCACCAGGTTCAAACCCGCGGCGTTGATGTCCCGGGCGGCGTGACTGTAGTTGCTGCTGACGTAATCCTGCTGGGCGGTTGCGCTGTTGAGCAGGCTGCCGGGCTGCATGAAAAATTGCTGAACGTGGATATTGGACGGCAGGCTGTCGCGCTGCAGGTCAGCGAGGAAATTCAGTTCCGGGTAATCGCCGAAAACACGCTCGATGAAGGGTTCGAGGAAACGCTTTTGCAGACCGTCACCTAAGGACGGGCGACCGAGACACAGCGCGGTGTAGATCGTCAGCTGCCGCTTGGGCAGTTGCGCAACGCGTTGATACAGCGCGTTGACGAAGTGGTTGGGTTTGCCCAGGCCGAGGGGCAGGCCCATGTGGATATGCGCCGGCAACCGTGCCAAGACATCATCGACCGCCTGCTCGATAGAACACAGCTGCACCATCTGATCCTCCCTTACATTCCGTGAATTGGGGTTGGACCGACCTTGCCGGGCCTTTGCTGCAAAGAATAGTCCCAAGGCCAAATCGCGGGCACAAAAAAGCCGCTCGCAAGCGGCTTTTTTGCTGAAGATGAAGACTTATTTCAAGCCGGACATCTTTTCGATGGCGCCCTTGAGATCGGCATCAGAGCAATCGGCGCAGGTGCCTTTTGGTGGCATCGCATTGATGCCGGAGATTGCTTTCGCCAGCAGTCCGTCAAGACCACCTTCTTTCTTGGAGCGTTCGCCCCAGGCTGCAGCATCACCGACTTTCGGCGCGCCCAGCAGGCCGGTACCGTGGCAAGCGTTACAATGTTTTGCAATCACTGAGTCAGGGGTTTTGGCATCACCGCCACCCACGGAAGCCGCGACTTCCATCCCCTTGCATTCTTTGCCCTGTACGCAAACCTGGCCGACTGGCTCAAGGCGTTTGGCAATATCGTCGGTCGCAGCTTGAGCGCTGACTGCCCAAAGGGCCAATACGGTTGCTGGTACGGCCAGCATTTTCATAATTAGGTTCACGCGTTCACCCTCAATGGTGGCTAGTCACGCCCACGGCCACGGTTCGCAGGCGGGCGCAAGTATAACGGTAAGCCCGCCACACTGAAACAACCCCAAAGTCGAAGGGGTCTTGTTGTGGGCGGAAAAACAACTCGGGCGCCTCCGCAGTGCTGGCAGGACGCCTCTTCTGTTAGAAATTCGCGGGTGTGGCTGCGCTGATTAGTCGCGCCGGTGCATCGAACGGATTACGGAAACGGTGCGGCTTTGTGCTTTCAAAGTAGTAGCTGTCGCCGGCTTCAAGCACAAAAGTTTCAAGCCCGACCACCAACTCCAGTCGACCCTCAAGCAGAATCCCGGTTTCCTCGCCCTCATGGGTGAGCATCTCGTCACCGGTGTCGGCGCCTGGCGGATATATTTCATTGAGGAACGCGATAGCCCGGCTCGGGTGAGCCCGGCCGACCAGTTTCATGGTCACTGCACCATCGGAAATATCGATCAGCTCGTTGGCTTTGTAGACGATCTGAGTCGGTTTTTCCTGCAGGATTTCTTCGGAAAAGAACTCGACCATGGACATGGGAATCCCGCCCAGTACTTTCCTCAGCGAACTGATCGAGGGGCTGACGCTGTTCTTCTCGATCATCGAAATGGTGCTGTTGGTGACGCCCGCCCGTTTGGCGAGTTCACGCTGGGAAAGTCCTTTGAGCTTACGGATGGATTGCAGTCGTTCACCGACGTCCAATGCTGGAGCCTCCAGGGATTCAGGTTGTAGGAATATTGAGCGTTATCATGGCGACAGCGTTCAGTATTTACAACACTTGGGCCTGAATCCTGTTCAGCGAGGCGACTTCCGGTCCGGAGTGCTTTGCGCTAAGCCCCGGAATAGAGCTTCGGCACCCGGCGCAGGTTGCAGAAGATCTGGTAAGGAATCGTGTCAGCAGCCTTGGCCACGTCACTGGCCAGAATGTTTTTGCCCCACAACTCGACGGTCGACCCCAGCCCCGCTTGCGGCACGTCGGTCAAATCGATGCAGAGCATGTCCATCGACACCCGACCGATCAACTGACTGCGCTGCCCGGCGACCAACACCGGCGTACCGGTCGGCGCCTGACGCGGGTAGCCGTCGGCGTACCCCATGGCCACCACGCCAACACGCATCGGCTTCTGAGTGATGAACTTGGCGCCGTAACCGATTGGCTCACCGGCTGGCAGCTCACGCACGCAGATCACTTTCGATTCCAGCGTCATGACCGGTTGCAGGCGCGATGCCACGGCGTTGGCTTCTTCGAATGGCGTCGCGCCGTAGAGCATGATGCCGGGGCGCACCCAGTCACTCGGAATCTGTGGCCAACCGAGCACCGCCGGCGAGTTGCGCAGACTGATCTCGGCCGACAAGCCCTGACGCGCAGCCTCGAACACCGCCACCTGTTCGGCGCTGGTTTGATTGTGCAACTCATCGGCGCGGGCGAAGTGGCTCATCAGGACAATCTTCGCGATCTTGCCGCTGGCCAGCAGCCGTTGATAGGCCGCCTGATAATCCGCCGGGTGCAAACCCACGCGGTGCATGCCCGAATCGAGCTTGAGCCAGACCGTGATCGGCTTGCTCAGCGCGGCTTTCTCGATCGCTTCGAGTTGCCAAAGCGAGTGCACCACGCACCAGAAATCATGCTCGACGATCAGCGACAACTCGTCGGCTTCGAAAAAGCCTTCCAGCAACAGCACCGGCGCACGAATGCCCGCGGCGCGCAGCTCCAGCGCCTCTTCAATGCACGCCACGGCAAAACCGTCCGCCTCGGCTTCCAGCGCCTGGGCGCAACGCACCGCACCATGGCCGTAGGCATCGGCCTTGATTACCGCGAGGGCCTTGGCCCCCGTGACTTCACGGGCGATTTGGTAGTTGTGACGCAGGGCTTGAAGGTCGATCAGGGCACGGGCAGGACGCATGGCGGCAGACTTCTGGTCGGTCATTTGGAAGAAAAACCGGCGCTGGCTGACGGCGTAAACCGCCAGTAGCGCCGGGAGAGGGATTTTTCTGACTTGCTTTATGGCAGAGCGGCTACAACCGATAGCTCAACCAGGATTTCCGGTTCGCACAACTTCGCTTCGACAGTAGCACGGGCCGGCGCGACGCCTTTTGGCAGCCACTTGTCCCACACCGCATTCATGCCTTCGAAGTGCGCATCAATGTCTTTCAAGTAAATCGTCACCGACAGCAAACGGGTCTTGTCGGTACCGGCCAGATCCAGCAAACGCTCGATGTTGGCAAGAGTTTCACGGGTCTGCTGTTCAATCCCGGCGTTCATCTCGTCGCCGACCTGCCCTGCCAGATATACGGTGCCGTTGTTAACGACGATCTGGCTCATGCGCTCATTGGTGAGCTGGCGCTGGATTGACATGTTTTGCGGACTCCTGGGTTTTGTTGCCATAACGGGAAATATCGAGGCCTTCAGCGCTGATCTGCGGCGTTTTCTTCGCCATCAGGTCAGCCAGCAAGCGACCGGAACCACACGCCATCGTCCAGCCAAGCGTACCGTGACCGGTGTTCAAGAACAGGTTGCTGAACGGCGTAGCGCCAACGATCGGCGTGCCGTCCGGGGTGGTCGGACGCAGACCGGTCCAGAAGCTCGCCTCGGTCAGATCGCCGCCCTGAGGATAAAGGTCGTTGACGATCATCTCCAGGGTTTCGCGCCGACGCGGGTTCAGCGACAGGTCAAAACCGGCTATTTCAGCCATGCCGCCGACGCGGATGCGATTGTCGAAACGGGTGATCGCGACCTTGAAGGTCTCGTCGAGAATAGTCGAGGTCGGGGCCATCGCCGGGTTGGTGATCGGCACGGTCAGGGAATAACCCTTGAGCGGATACACCGGTGCCCGGATGCCCAGCGGCTTGAGCAGTTGCGGCGAGTAGCTGCCCAGCGCCAGGACGTAGCGGTCAGCGGTTTCCAGCTTGCCGTCGATCCACACACCGTTGATGCGATCACCGGCGTAGTCGAGGCGCTGAATGTCCTGGCCGAAGCGGAATTCCACACCCAGTTTCACAGCCATCTCGGCCAGGCGGGTGGTAAAGATCTGGCAGTCGCCGGTCTGGTCGTTCGGCAGGCGCAGGGCACCGGCGAGGATGTCGGTGACGCCGGCCAGCGCCGGTTCAACCCGAGCAATGCCGGCGCGATCGAGCAGTTCGAATGGCACGCCGGACTCTCTCAAAACGGCGATGTCTTTCGCGGCATTGTCGACCTGAGCCTGGGTACGGAACAATTGTGTAGTACCGAGGCTGCGGCCTTCGTAGGCAATGCCGGTTTCGGCGCGCAATTCGTCGAGGCAGTCACGGCTGTACTCGGACAGACGGACCATGCGCTCCTTGTTCACTGCATAACGGCTGGCGGTGCAGTTGCGCAGCATTTGCGCCATCCACAGGTATTGGTCGATGTCGGCGGTGGCCTTGATCGCCAGCGGTGCGTGGCGCTGCAACAGCCACTTGATGGCCTTGAGCGGCACGCCCGGTGCGGCCCACGGCGAGGCATAACCCGGCGAAACCTGCCCGGCGTTGGCGAAACTGGTCTCCATGGCAGGGGCTGGCTGCCGGTCCACGACCACCACTTCAAACCCGGCCCGAGCCAGATAATAAGCACTGGCGGTACCGATGACGCCGCTACCCAAGACCATAACGCGCATTTTCATATCCCTCATCGCGGCTTACCGCTGACGTTTGTTGTATTCGAGCATTGATGTGCGCAGTGTAAAAAAGATTAGGCAGTGCTTTTCACTATATAAGTGCCTATATTTGGCGACAATTCTCGGCAAAAACCCTTTTCACGGAGGCGCATCCCCTATGCGTACCAACACTCAGACCAAACGTGAGCTGGACAAGATCGACCGCAACATCCTGCGGATCCTGCAAGCGGACGGGCGTATCTCCTTCACCGAGCTGGGGGAAAAGGTCGGGCTCTCGACCACGCCGTGTACCGAGCGGGTCCGGCGGCTGGAGCGCGAAGGGATCATCATGGGCTACAACGCACGGCTCAACCCGCAACACCTCAAGGGCAGTCTCCTGGTGTTTGTCGAGATCAGCCTCGACTACAAATCCGGCGATACTTTCGAAGAATTCCGACGCGCAGTACTGAAACTCCCCCACGTGCTGGAGTGCCATTTGGTGTCAGGGGATTTCGACTATCTGGTGAAAGCGCGGATTTCCGAGATGGCCTCGTACCGCAAGCTGCTGGGCGACATCCTGCTCAAACTGCCGCATGTGCGCGAATCCAAGAGCTATATCGTGATGGAAGAGGTGAAAGAGAGCTTGAACCTGCCGATTCCGGATTGAGAGTTTTGCGGTGCCTGTTCGGGCCCCATCGCGAGCAAGCTCGCTCCCACAAGGTCAACGCTGTACCTGTGGGAGCGAGCCTGCTCGCGATTGAGTCGACACGGTCAATCTGAATGACCGCGATCGTTACACCAACACCTGCCGGGTAGAAGCCATGTATTCATGAATCTGCTTCTCGACCCGCGGATGAATCAGCTCCACCGGCCCGCGCCCATTGGGGCAGGGCAAAGTCTTGGTGGTGCCAAACAGTCGGCAGATCAGTGGCCGCTCGTCATACACGGTGCAGCCGTCAGGCCCCAGATGAACGCAATTGAGTTCATCCATCGCCGCATCCTGCTCGGCCCGGGTCTTGCGCGGCAGGCGCGACATTTCTTCCGGTGAGGTGGTCACTGGCCCACAGCAGTCATGACAGCCGGGCACGCACTCGAACGAGGGAATCTGCTGTCGCAACGTGCGAATTTTCTGACTGTTGCAGCTCATCGAAGCGGTGACCAAAAGCGGAATAGAACGGGATTCTGACGCAAAAGCCCCGATCCAGAAAGCAGCAACCGACCAGTGTTGCCCGGCTTCGAAGGTCCGGCTTATGCTCCGTCAAATTTTCTAAACACAAGAATCAGGAACACCCACATGACTGCCCGTGTTCAGCAACCTGTTCCGAGCCACCAGCACATCGCCTCTTATTACGCCGCCAGCAGCCTGCCGCAACCCGAGCATCCGGTGCTCACAGGCGACCTGGTGGCCGACGTGTGCGTGGTCGGCGGCGGGTTCTCGGGGTTGAACACAGCGCTCGAACTGGCCGAACGCGGCCTCAGCGTAGTGCTACTCGAAGCCCACAAAATTGGCTGGGGCGCCAGTGGACGTAATGGCGGGCAATTGATTCGTGGCGTCGGCCATGGCCTCGATCAGTTCGCCAACGTGATCGGTGTGGAAGGCGTGCGTCAGATGAAACTCATGGGCCTGGAAGCCGTGGAAATCGTCCGACAGCGGGTCGAGCGTTTTCAGATTCCTTGCGATTTGACCTGGGGGTATTGCGACCTCGCCAACAAGCCCCGCGATCTGGAAGGCTTCGCCGAAGACGCCGAAGAGCTGCGCGGCCTCGGCTACCGTTACGAAACACGACTGCTGCAAGCCCATGAAATGCATTCCGTCGTCGGGTCCGACCGCTATGTCGGCGGCCTGATCGACATGGGCTCCGGGCATCTGCACCCGCTCAACCTGGCGCTGGGCGAAGCGGCAGCCGCGCAGTTTCTGGGGGCGAAACTGTTCGAACGGTCGGCGGTTACCCGCATCGATTACGGTTCCGAAGTGAGGGTTCATACCGCCCAGGGCTCGGTTCGCGCCAAGACGCTGGTGCTGGGCTGCAACGCCTACCTCAATGAACTCAATCCCGAACTCAGCGGCAAAGTGCTGCCCGCCGGCAGCTACATCATCGCCACCGAACCCTTGAGCGAAGAACAGGCGCACGCCTTGCTGCCGCAGAACATGGCGGTCTGCGATCAACGGGTAGCACTGGATTACTACCGACTCTCGGCGGACCGACGCTTGCTGTTTGGCGGCGCTTGCCACTATTCAGGACGCGACCCGAAAGACATCGCGGCTTATATGCGACCGAAGATGCTGGAGGTTTTCCCGCAACTGGCCGGGGTGCGGATCGACTATCAGTGGGGTGGCATGATCGGCATCGGCGCCAACCGCCTGCCGCAGATCGGTCGGCTCAAGGATCAACCGAATGTGTATTACGCCCAGGCTTATTCCGGTCACGGCGTGAATGCCACACACCTGGCAGGGAAGTTGTTGGCTGAGGCGATCAGTGGGCAGCAGAGCGGCGGGTTCGATCTGTTCGCAAAGGTGCCGCATATCACGTTCCCGGGCGGCAAGCATTTGCGCTCGCCGTTGCTGGCGTTGGGGATGTTGTGGCATCGGCTTAAAGAGTTGGTCTGAAGGATTAGTAGCGTTCTTGTCGACGCCTTCGCGAGCAAGCCCGCTCCCACAGTGGATCTGTGTTGTTCACAAATCCCCTGTGGGCGCGGGCTTGCTCGCGAATGGATCTAGAGAGCGCCACGAAACTCAGATCCGCCAAAACGGCTTGAGCCCCTCCTCCCGCGCCTGCTCACGACTCAGCCCCACATCCTTGAGCTGCTCCGGTGTCAGGGCCAGCAACGCCTTGCGCGTGTGCAGACGATGCCAGAACAGGCCCCAGCGACTCAGGCCGGACGGCGCGTTGCGCATGACCGCCTCCCGCGCGCCGTTGGTTTGCCCTGCCGCCAGTTCCTGACTGCGTAACGTCAGCCGCACATCGCTCAAGCCGTTCATTTTGATTGCTCCTGTTTACTTGGGTAGCCAGAGCTTTCATGATGCGTGGACGGCGAAAAGCATTACAGATTCAATGTAGCTGTATTAACTCCATACAGATTGACCGCTTCCGAGACTGAATCCTGTATTTTTGCCTCATCTGTACTGGTTAACCGAATCACTCCAACCGAGACTGCGCCATGACCCTTTACGTCAACCTCGCCGAATTGCTCGGCACGCGTATCGAACAGGGCTTCTATCGCCCCGGCGACCGGCTGCCGTCGGTGCGGGCGTTGAGCGTTGAACACGGGGTCAGCCTGAGCACGGTGCAACAGGCCTATCGCGTGCTGGAAGACAGCGGGCTGGCGAAGCCAAAACCCAAGTCCGGCTACTTCGTACCGGCGAGTCGTGAGCTGCCGGAGCTCCCGGCGATTGGGCGTCCGGCGCAACGCCCGGTGGATATTTCGCAATGGGATCAGGTGCTGGAGCTGATCCGCGCAACGCCACGCAAGGACGTGGTGCAACTGGGTCGCGGCATGCCGGACATCACCACGCCGACCATGAAACCGCTGCTGCGTGGCCTGGCGCGAATCAGCCGGCGGCAAGACATGCCCGGCCTGTATTACGACAACATCCACGGCACCCTCGAACTGCGCGAACAGATCGCGCGCCTGATGCTCGACTCCGGCTGCCAGTTGAGCGCCAACGATCTGGTGGTCACCACCGGTTGTCATGAAGCGCTGTCCACCAGCATCCGATCCATCTGCGAGCCTGGCGACATCGTGGCCGTGGACTCGCCGAGCTTTCACGGCGCCATGCAGACCCTCAAGGGCCTGGGCATGAAAGCCCTGGAAATCCCCACCGATCCGCTCACCGGCATCAGCCTCGATGCGCTGGAACTGGCATTGGAGCAATGGCCGATCAAGGCCATACAGTTGACCCCTAACTGCAACAACCCGCTGGGCTACATCATGCCGGAATCGCGCAAACGTGCGTTGTTGACGCTGGCGCAGCGTTTCGACGTGGCGATCATCGAGGACGATGTGTATGGCGAACTGGCCTACACCTACCCGCGTCCGCGCACGATCAAATCCTTCGACGAAGACGGCCGCGTCCTGCTGTGCAGTTCATTTTCCAAGACAATTGCGCCAGGCCTGCGGATCGGCTGGGTCGCGCCCGGTCGTTATCTGGAGCGGGTGCTGCACATGAAATACATCAGCACCGGCTCTACGGCCCCGCAACCGCAAATCGCCATCGCCGAATTCCTCAAGGCCGGGCACTTCGAACCGCATTTGCGGCGGATGCGCACCCAATACCAGCGCAATCGCGACGTGATGATCGATTGGGTCAGCCGTTACTTCCCGCCCGGCACCCGGGCCAGTCGCCCGCAAGGCAGCTTCATGCTCTGGGTCGAACTACCAGAAGGCTTCGACACGCTGAAACTGAATCGCGCCCTGCACGACCAAGGCGTACAGATTGCCGTCGGCAGCATCTTTTCCGCCTCGGGCAAGTACCGCAATTGCCTGCGGATGAACTACGCTGCCAAACCAACACCCCAGATCGAAGAAGCGGTGCGCAAAGTCGGGGCTGCAGCGATAAAGTTGCTGGCGGAAACTGACAGCATCACCGACTGACCTTTATCCGGAAACCAGCGTCCATATGCCGACACCAGCCGCCAATCGGAACGATCCCACGTGAGAGTCAGACAGTCCCTGCTCGCTCTTCTGCTACTCGCCTCGTTCCTGAGCGGTTGCGCCGGGTTTAATGTTCAGCGCGAACCGAGCCAGGCACTGCCCGCCAGTGATTCGGCATTCGGCCGTTCGATTCAGGCTCAAGCCGCGCCCCATGAGGGGAGATCCGGTTTTCGCCTGCTGTCCGACAGCGGCGAGGCCTTCATGGCCCGCGCCGAGCTGATCCGCAACGCCCAAAGCAGCCTCGACTTGCAGTACTACATCGTCCACGACGGCATCAGCACACGAATGCTGGTGGACGAACTGCTCAAGGCCGCCGACCGCGGCGTGCGGGTGCGCATTCTGCTCGACGACATGACCAGCGATGGCCTGGACTGGATCATCGCGACCCTGGCCGCGCATCCGCATATTCAGATCCGACTGTTCAACCCGCTGCACCTGGGCCGCGCCACAGGTGTGACACGGGCCATGGGCCGGCTGTTCAACCTGTCGCTGCAACACCGGCGCATGCACAACAAACTGTGGCTGGCGGACAACAGCGTGGCCATCGTGGGCGGACGCAATCTGGGGGACGAGTATTTCGATGCCGAGCCGAACCTGAATTTCACCGACATCGACATGCTCAGCGTCGGCCCGGTCGCCGAACAGTTGGGACACAGTTTTGATCAGTACTGGAACAGTGCGCTGAGCAAGCCGATCGATGAGTTCCTTTCGAGCAAACCGACGGCCAAGGATCTGCAAAATACGCGGACCCGACTGGAAGAATCCCTGGAAGAAACGCGCAAGCAGAATCACGCGCTCTATCAACAACTGATGACCTACACCACTCACCCGCGCCTGGACATCTGGCGTCGAGAGTTGATCTGGGCCTGGAATCAGGCGCTGTGGGACGCACCCAGCAAAGTGCTGGCCAACGGCGAACCCGACCCGCAGTTGCTGCTGACCACGCAATTGGCGCCCGAACTCAACAGAGTCAGCAAAGAGCTGATCATGATCTCGGCCTACTTCGTCCCCGGCCAGCCGGGCCTTGTGTACCTGACCGGGCGCGCCGATGCCGGGGTGTCGGTAAAGTTTCTGACCAACTCACTGGAAGCCACCGACGTACCGGCGGTACATGGCGGATACGCGCCGTATCGCAAGGCACTGCTGCAGCATGGCGTGCAGTTATTCGAGTTGCGTCGCCAACCCGGCGAAGGCGGCGGTAGCGGTCCGCATATCTTTTACAGCAAGTCTTACCGTGGCTCCGATTCCAGCCTGCACAGCAAGGCGATCATCTTCGACCAGCAGAAATCCTTCATCGGCTCGTTCAATTTCGACCCGCGCTCGGTGCTATGGAATACAGAAGTCGGAGTGTTGGTGGACAGCCCTGAACTCGCGGCCCATGTCCGCGAACTGGCGATGCAGGGCATGGCGCCGCCACTGAGTTATCAGGCGAAACTGGAGAAGGGTCAGATCGTCTGGGTCACCGAAGATAACGGCAAAATGCACACGCTGACCAAGGAACCGGGGAGCTGGTGGCGACGCTTCAATGCATGGTTCAGCACCACGGTGGGGCTGGAGCGGATGTTATAAGCGCACCTGAACGCGATTCCTGTGGGAGCGGGCTTGCTCGCGAAAGCAATGTAACAGTCACATCATTATTGACCGGCGGACCGCCGTCGCGAGCAAGCCCGCTCCCACAGGTTTCAGGCGGGTTCGGCCACGGCGCCAAACGCACCTTGCCGCGACACCAGTATCACTAATCCGAACGCCCCCGCCGCCATCAGCAGCGGCAACGCGTGGCCACTGATCCACTGGCTGCCGGCACCCGCCGCCAGCGGGCCGACCAGGCAACCGATCCCCCATAGCTGTGCGATATGCGCATTGGCGCGCACCAGCGCATCGTCGCGATAGCGCTCGCCGATCAAAATCAGTGACAAGGTGAACAAGCCGCCGGCACTGGCGCCGAACAACACCCACAGCGGCCAGATCAGCAAGGTATCGATCAACAGCGGAATCGCCAGGCTCGACAGCAGCAAGACCACCGCGCACCCGGTGAACAAGGTGCGCCGCGACAAACGATCCGCCAACGCGCCAATCGGCAATTGCAGCAACGCATCACCCACCACCACCGTGCTGACCATCGCCAGCGCGATTTCCGTCGTGAAGCCCTGACGCAGGCAGTAAACCGGTAGCAACGTCAGGATCATCGCTTCGAACGCCGCGAACAGCGACACCGCCCAGGCAATTGCCGGCAAACCACGGCAGAAGGTCAGCAAGTCACCGAAGGTGACGCTGCAGGCTTCGCTGGTGGGCGCCCCGCTACGTCCCAGCAACAGGAACGGCGCCGCCACCAGTAAACCGACACCGGCCCAGAAACCGTAATCGTGCTCGGTGCCCAACGCACCCAACAGTAATGGCCCGGCCAGTTGGCTCAGCGCATAGCTGCTGCCATACAGCGCCACCAGCCGTCCGCGCCACTGCTCGACCACCAACTGGTTGATCCAGCTTTCGCCGAGGATGAAGACGAGGGTCAGGATCACCCCGATCATCAACCGCAGCACTAGCCAGATCGGATAGCTTGGCAACAGTGCCAGCAAGCCGATGGACAAAGCCCCGGCCCACAAGCACAGGCGCATCAGGTTGGCCGTGCCGAGACGCGCCGCCAGATGGCTGGAGATTTTCGCCCCCAGCAACACGCCAATCGCCGGCATCGCCGCCATCACACCGATGGCAAACGAGCCATAACCCCAGCCTTCCAGGCGCAACGACACCAGCGGCATGGTGACGCCCAGGGCCAGGCCGACACTCAAGACAGACGCCAACACGGCGAAATACGTCGCCCAACGCATGTTCCACGCTCCTGTGGATATTATTTTCAGACGGCACAAAACAATGTGGGAGCGGGCTTGCTCGCGAAGTGGCCAGTACATTCAACATCAATGTTGACTGTTACACCGTCTTCGCGAGCAAGCCCGCTCCCACAGGGGATCTGCGTCGTTAAGGCAACCGACTTACAACTTGATCCAGGTCGCCTTCAGCTCGGTGTATTTGTCGAACGCGTGCAGCGACTTGTCGCGACCATTGCCGGACTGTTTGAAGCCACCGAACGGTGCAGTCATGTCGCCGCCATCGTACTGGTTGACCCACACGCTACCGGCACGCAGCGCCTTGGCGGTCAGGTGAGCCTTCGAGATGTCCCTGGTCCACACCGCCGCGGCCAGGCCGTACGGCGTGTCGTTGGCGATCTGGATGGCTTCTTCGGCGGTATCGAAAGCGATCACCGACAAGACCGGGCCAAAAATCTCTTCCTGAGCGATTTTCATCGCATTGCTCACGCCGTCGAAAATCGTCGGCTCAACGTAAGTGCCACCGGTTTCCTGAAGCGTACGCTTGCCACCAGCCACCAGTTTGGCGCCGTCGGCGTGACCGGACTCGATGTAAGACAGCACAGTGTTCATCTGCTGGGTATCCACCAGCGCACCGACGTTGGTCGCTGGGTCCAGAGGATTGCCCGGCTTCCAGGTTTTCAGCGCCTCGATTACCAGCGGCAGGAAGGTGTCCTTGATCGAACGCTCGACCAGCAGACGCGAACCGGCGGTGCAGACTTCGCCCTGGTTGAAGGCGATGGCGCCGGCAGCCGATTCAGCGGCGGCTTGCAGGTCCGGAGCATCGGCGAACACGATGTTCGGGCTCTTGCCACCGGCTTCCAGCCAGACGCGCTTCATGTTCGATTCGCCAGAGTAGATCAGCAGTTGCTTGGCGATTTTGGTCGAACCGGTGAACACCAGGGTATCCACGTCGTTGTGCAGGGCCAGCGCCTTGCCGACGGTGTGACCGTAGCCTGGCAGCACGTTCAGCACGCCTTTCGGGATACCGGCTTCGACGGCCAACGCAGCGATTCGGATGGCAGTCAGCGGGGATTTTTCGGACGGCTTGAGGATCACCGAGTTACCGGTGGACAGCGCCGGGCCGAGTTTCCAGCAGGCCATCATCAACGGGAAGTTCCACGGCACGATGGCGCCGACGACGCCGACCGGCTCGCGGGTCACCAGACCCAGTTGGTCGTGCGGGGTGGCGGCGACTTCGTCGTAGATCTTGTCGATCGCTTCACCGCTCCAGCTCAGGGCTTGCGCCGCGCCGGGAACGTCGATGTACAGCGAGTCGCTGATCGGTTTGCCCATGTCCAGGGTTTCAAGCAGCGCCAGCTCTTCGGCGTGCTGCTTCAGCAGGCCGGCAAAACGAATCATGGTGGCTTTGCGTTTGGTCGGCGCCAGGCGCGACCACACGCCGGAATTGAAGGTAGCGCGGGCGTTTTCAACAGCGCGCTGGGCGTCGGCGGCGTCACAGCTGGCAATTTTGCCCAGCAGACGGCCATCGACCGGGCTGATGCACTCGAAGGTCTCGCTGGAGACGGCATCGGTGTATTCGCCATTGATGTAGGCGCGGCCTTCGATCTTCAGATCGCGAGCCCGTTGTTCCCAATCGGCACGAGTCAGGGTGGTCATACGAGTGTCCTCCTCTTATTGAATACGAGCGCCCCGCGTTCTTCGCGGGCGGTCTCAGGAATTCTGCCCGGCCAGCCTGCATTTTTCGGCCCGAGGCAACCGTCACCCTAAACCAGCGGCCGGTGTAGTTTCAATATATTTGACATAAGACCGGCAAACGGCCTTGCGATGTTCATTTTAATAAACATAGACTTTGGACTTTCCAGCGCAATCATGGGGAATTACAAGAATGAAGATCCAGGATGTCGTCGATTTCAACCAGGTCACCACTCAGCCCGATCGCTATCGGCCAGACCCGGCGAAAGTCCTCAAGGGCGACCCCGAGCAAGCGGTGTACAACCACTACAACAGCCCGTGCGGCCAGATGAGCGCAGGTGTGTGGGAAGGCGCAGTCGGCCAGTGGCATGTGAACTACACCGAGCATGAATACTGCGAAATCGTTCAGGGCGTTTCAGTACTGCGCGACAACGATGGCAATGCCAAGACCCTGCGCGTTGGTGATCGCTTCGTCATTCCGGCGGGCTTTCGCGGCACCTGGGAGGTACTGGAGGATTGCCGCAAGATCTACGTGGTGTTTGAACAGAAGGCCTGATCCGACACGGCTGGTCACGATCCAGGTAAGACATGAGAGGTTCGGTTGAGCGAAGCTTCTTCAGCGCCAAAACGAATGACAACACAGGACGTGTTGTCAGGTTTTGACTCGCTGTCACCTCAACTTTTTTAACCGCAAGGAAGCCTCATGTCTGACAATCCAGATCAATGCGACATCACGATCGCTCAATACACCATCGGCAAAACGTACACCCCCGAATTGCTCGAAGAAGTTCGCGCAAAGGCCGATGGCGCACCGGTCCGGGTCACCGGGCCAAGATTTGCATCGGATCGAAAACGGGTCCCACGGAGAATCAGCCTGCTGACCAATGCTGACAAAATCATCGTCAGCATTCAGTGCGGCTAAAAACCTGAAAGCTTTTCAGACCTGACAAAAAAGGCCCGTATCTCGCGATACGGGCCTTTTTCGTAAGAGGGAAAAATCAATTACTTGATTTTGCCTTCTTTGTAGATCACGTGCTTGCGAACAACCGGATCAAATTTCTTGATCTCGATTTTGTCCGGAGTAGTGCGCTTGTTCTTGTCGGTAGTGTAGAAGTGACCAGTACCGGCGCTCGAAATCAAACGAATCAATTCACGCATGATTAGCTCCCTTAGATCTTGCCAGCTTTGCGGATTTCGGCCAGCACGACAGTGATGCCACGCTTGTCGATGATACGCATGCCTTTGGCAGATACGCGCAGACGCACGAAACGTTTCTCTTCTTCAACCCAGAAGCGGTGATGCTGCAGGTTCGGCAGGAAACGACGACGGGTTTTGTTGTTTGCGTGGGAAATGTTATTCCCAGTCACCGGACCCTTACCGGTAACTTGACATACTCTCGACATGCCTCAGCCCTCTAAAACCACATGCCCAACCCGGCATGGGTTGGCCGCTTAATCTCTCAGTCATTTGGCGCCAGGCGCCGCGTTTCTTTAGAGGTCTTACCGGCTACACCTACAGTGAAGGAACCGGGCCCCTAGAAAAGAGCGCTGCTTTATACCAGAAAGACTGGAGAGCAACAACAATCGGTGTGCGTTGAGTTGATAAAAACCCCATTTTTCGAGCGCCGAGCGCCTTGGATAAAGGCTATGGTCGATAACGACCGCTCGTCGCACAGAAACGGCCAACCCATCAATCCGGAGCTTCCCCGACCTTCACACACCAAAATCAGTCGCCCATAGTCCCCCGAAAATGAAAAAGGGGATAGTCATTTGCAAAAGAGCCCACTAGGGTAAGCCTTTTCCAGACTGCACTTGCAGATGGGCCTTCGATCTGTAAAGGAATCCGACCATGCGCCTCGCTGCCCTACCGCTGTTGCTCGCCCCTCTTCTGCTGAGCCCATTGGCCCATGCTGCCGCGCTGAGCGTCTGCACCGAGGCAAGCCCTGAAGGGTTCGACGTGGTGCAATACAACTCGCTGACCACCACCAACGCATCGGCCGACGTGCTGATGAATCGTCTGGTGGACTTCGATACGGCCAGCGGCAAAGTGGTCGCCAGCCTCGCGGACAGCTGGGAAGTCACTCCCGACGGCCTGACGTATGTGTTCAAACTTCACCCAAAAGTGAAATTCCATCGCACCGACTATTTCAGCCCGACGCGCGAACTGACCGCCGAAGACGTGAAATTCAGTTTCGACCGCATGCTCGACCCGGCCAACCCGTGGCACAAAGTTGCTCAAAGTGGCTTCCCGCATGCCCAATCGATGCAGTTGCCCGCGCTGATCAAGAAGATCGACGCGCTGGACCCGCTGACCGTGCGCTTCACCCTCGACCACCCGGACTCGACCTTCCTCCCGACCCTGAGCATGGGCTTCGCCTCGATCTATTCGGCCGAATACGCCGACAAGCTGCTCAAGGCCGGCACTCCAGAAAAGCTCAACAGCCAGCCGATCGGCAGCGGCCCGTTCATTTTCACGCGCTTCCAGAAAGACGCCTCGATTCGTTACAAGGCCAACGCCGAGTACTTCCGCGGCAAACCTTCGGTGGACCCGCTGATCTTCGCCATTACGCCGGACGCCAACGTGCGTTTGCAGAAGCTGCGCCGCAATGAATGCCAGATCGCCCTGTCACCCAAGCCGCTGGACGTACAGGCCGCGCTGAAAGAACCGACACTGAAAGTGGAAAAGACTGACGCGTTCATGACCGCGTTCGTCGGCATCAACAGCCAGCATCCGCCGCTGGATAAACCTGAAGTGCGCCAGGCGATCAACCTCGCGTTCGACAAGGCCAACTACGTCAAAGCGGTGTTCGAAGACACCGCCGAACCCGCCAACGGCCCGTACCCGCCCAACACCTGGAGCTACGCCAAAGGCTTGCCGGGTTATCCACATGACATCGAGAAAGCCAAGGCATTGATGGCCAAGGCCGGGCTCAAGGATGGCTTCCAGACCACCATCTGGACCCGTCCTTCCGGCAGTCTGTTGAATCCTAATCCAAGCCTCAGCGCGCAGATGCTGCAGTCCGACCTGGCGGAAATCGGCATTCAGGCCGAGATTCGCGTGATCGAATGGGGCGAACTGATTCGCCGCGCCAAGGCCGGTGAACACGACCTGCTGTTCATGGGCTGGGCCGGAGACAATGGCGATCCGGATAACTTCCTCACGCCGCAGTTTTCCTGCGCCGCAGTCAAGTCCGGCACCAACTTCGCCCGCTACTGCAACCAGGACCTGGACAAGCTAATCAGCGCCGGCAAGACCACTGGCGAGCAAGGTGTACGCACCAAGCTCTACGAACAGGCCCAAGCACAGATCCAGCAGCAGGCGCTGTGGCTGCCGCTGGCCCACCCGACTGCCTTCGCGCTGACGCGCAAAGACGTTGAGGGTTATTCGGTCAGCCCGTTTGGTCGTCAGGATTACTCCAAGGTCAGCATCAAGTAATCCGACCCGACACAAAACCTGTGGGAGCGGGCTTGCCCGCGATAGCGGACTTTCAGGCGACAACTATGTTGAATTTGCCGACGTCATCGCGGGCAAGCCCGCTCCCACATGGACTCACTTAACTTCGAATCCTTCGCTCACATCCACCCATACTCAGCCATGGACAGTGGGTCGCCGTCACCGATGATGAAATGGTCGAGCACCCGCACATCGACCAGGTCCAGCGCCTCTCGCAGGCGTTTGGTCAGCATCCGGTCGGCCTGACTGGGGTTGGTGTTGCCCGACGGATGGTTGTGACAGAGGATCAACGCTGCAGCGTTATGGGCAAGGGCACGTTTGACTACCTGCCTTGGATGGACGCTCGTGCTGTCGATAGAGCCGCGAAACAACGCTTCAAAGCCCAGCACTTGATGCTTGGAGTCCAAAAACAGACACCCGAACACCTCGTGAGGCTCGTGGCGCAGCATCGACTTCAGGTAATCACGAACCGCCTGTGGGTTTTCCAGCGCCGATTTTTGCCGCGCACGTTCGGCTAAATGCCGTCTGCCCATCTCCTGTGCTGCTTGCAACTGAGCGAATTTCGCTGGCCCAAGCCCCAATTGCCGGCTGAACGCTGCCTGATCAGCTTCGAGCAGTGAGCGCAGACTGCTAAACTGACTCAACAGGTGTCGCGCCAGATCAACTGCGCTTTTACCTGACACGCCAGTTCGCAAAAAAATCGCCAGCAGCTCGGCGTCCGAAAGACTCGCCGAGCCCAACTCAAGTAACCTCTCCCGCGGCCGCTCGGCCGCCGGCCAATCTCGAATACTCATAGCACCTCCCTGGTATGTGGGCGCCGCTGTTCCGTAGCGGTCGCTGTGATATCGTAGCCCATCTTTTTTGCTGGCGATTTCATCCCTGGGGAGGGGGTATCGCCATGCAGTCACCATCGAATTGAAAGGCAGACCTATGCAGCGGCTGTATCGGAAACGCATCGTTCTGGGCGTCGGCGGCGGTATCGCTGCCTACAAAAGCGCCGATCTGGTTCGCCGGCTGATCGACCAGGGCGCCGAAGTGCGCGTGGTCATGACCCGTGGCGGCAGCGAGTTCATTACTCCGTTAACCATGCAGGCCTTGTCCGGCCACCCGGTTCACCTGGACCTGCTGGACCCTGCGGCCGAAGCCGCGATGGGCCACATCGAGCTGGCCAAATGGGCCGACCTGGTGCTGATCGCCCCCGCCACCGCGGACCTGATCGCCCGCCTGGCCCAAGGCATTGCCGACGACTTGCTGACCACTTTGGTGCTGGCCACAGACGCCGTGGTCGCCGTTGCCCCTGCAATGAACCAGGCCATGTGGCGCGATCCGGCAACCCAGGCCAACCTGCAAACCCTCGAAAGCCGTGGCCTGAAAACCTTCGGCCCAGCCTCCGGCAGCCAAGCCTGCGGCGACGTCGGCATGGGTCGCATGCTCGAAGCCACCGACCTCGCGCAGTGCGCGGCGGACTGCTTCCAGCGCCAGGCACTGACTGGCAAACACGTACTGATTACGGCCGGCCCGACTCAGGAAAACATCGACCCGGTGCGCTACATCACCAACCACAGCTCGGGAAAAATGGGCTTTGCCCTGGCCGAAGCAGCGGTGGAAGCCGGTGCTCGCGTAACGCTGATCACCGGCCCGGTGCACCTGCCGACCCCGGACCGCGTCACCCGCATCGACGTGGTCAGCGCGCGCGACATGCTCGCCGCCTGTGAAGCCGCAATCCCCTGTGACCTGTTTATCGCCTCCGCTGCGGTCGCGGACTACCGGCCGGAAGTCGTCGCCCCACAGAAACTCAAGAAAGACCCTACGAGCGGCGACGGCTTGTTGCTACAGATGGTGCGTAACCCGGACATCCTGGCCACCATTGCAACTCGCCCCGACCGTCCATTCAGTGTCGGTTTCGCCGCCGAAACCGAACACCTGCTCGATTACGCTGCCCGCAAATTGAAAGACAAGAACCTCGATTTGATCGTCGCCAACGACGTCGCCAATCCGAGCATTGGCTTCAACAGCGAAGAAAACGCCTGCAGCGTGATCGATCGTGAGCTTCACGCCACACTCTTCGCCCAGACCAGCAAGAGCAAGATTGCTCGCCAGCTGATCACTTTTATCGCCGAACGTCTGAACCAGGTTTAATTTACATGCACGCTTTGCAAGCCAAGATCCTCGACCCTCGCATCGGTACCGAATTTCCGCTGCCACAGTACGCCACACCAGGCTCCGCCGGCCTCGACCTGCGCGCCATGCTGGAAAAAGACACCGTCATCAAGCCGGGCGAAACCCTGCTGATCCCTACCGGCCTGTCGGTGTACATCGGCGATCCAGGCCTGGCAGCGTTGATTCTGCCGCGCTCAGGCCTGGGCCATAAACACGGCATCGTGCTGGGCAACCTGGTCGGCCTGATCGATTCCGATTACCAGGGTCCACTGATGGTGTCGTGCTGGAACCGTGGCCAGACCGACTTCAACATGGTGGTCGGCGAGCGTTTGGCTCAACTGGTTCTGGTGCCGGTGGTTCAGGCGCACTTCGAGATGGTCGAAGAGTTCGTTGAAACCGAGCGCGGTGCTGGCGGCTTCGGGCATTCCGGCAGCCATTGATCCGAAAATGGCGGCTGGACGCTTCATTGTGGGAGCGAGCTTGCTCGCGATGACGGTGGCACATTCAACACGAGTGCTGACCACCAGCGAGATATCGCGAGCAAGCTCGCTCCCACAGGTTTGCGGCTGAAATTGCACAGCCGTCATCTGGAAGGTTTACTACTGGAAATCAAGGCATTGACCGGACAAAGGCTCACTGAATCTGGGGTCATGGCCTTTGCACACCACGAACTCTCGGTGGAAAACGCCGTCATACCCTTCAGTTTGCGCCCGTCGGCGAGTTCTTCGCCGGCAGGTCCAGCCACCTTCAAGATGGAGCATTTCCAGTAATGAGCACCCCAGCCCAAGTCGCACCCAAGTTCCCCGACAGCATCTTCCGCGCCTACGATATTCGCGGCACCGTCCCGGAATTCTTGAACGCTGAAACCGCTTATTGGCTCGGTCGCGCCATCGGCTCCCAAAGCCTGGCCCAGGACGAACCGAACGTTTCGGTCGGCCGCGACGGACGCCTGTCCGGCCCGGAGCTGGTAGAACAATTGATCAAAGGCCTCGCCGACAGCGGCTGCCACGTCAGCGACGTCGGTCTGGTGCCAACGCCTGCGCTGTACTACGCCGCCAACGTACTGGCCGGCAAATCCGGTGTGATGCTGACCGGCAGCCACAATCCGTCGAACTACAACGGCTTCAAGATCGTCATCGCTGGCGATACCCTGGCCAACGAACAGATCCAGGCCTTGCATGAACGCCTCAAGACCAACAATCTGAGCAGCGGCAAGGGCAGCATCACCAAGGTCGAGATTCTCGACCGCTACAACACCGAAATCGTCCAGGACATCAAGCTCGCCCGCCGCCTGAAAGTGGTGGTCGATTGCGGTAACGGTGCCGCTGGCGTGATCGCTCCGCAACTGATCGAAGCCCTGAACTGCGAAGTCATCCCGCTGTTCTGCGACGTCGACGGCAATTTCCCGAACCATCACCCGGATCCGGGCAAGCCTGAAAACCTCGTGGACCTGATCGCCAAGGTCAAGGAAACCAACGCTGACCTGGGCCTGGCTTTCGACGGCGACGGCGACCGCGTGGGTGTGGTGACCAACACCGGCAGCATCGTCTACCCGGACCGCCTGCTGATGCTGTTCGCCCGCGACGTGCTGGCGCGCAACGCTGACGCGGAAATCATCTTCGACGTCAAATGCACCCGCCGCCTGACGCCGCTGATCAAGGAATACGGTGGTCGCCCGCTAATGTGGAAGACCGGTCATTCGTTGATCAAAAAGAAAATGAAACAAACCGGCGCCCTGCTGGCCGGCGAAATGAGCGGGCACATCTTCTTCAAGGAGCGCTGGTTCGGTTTCGACGACGGCATTTACAGCGCCGCGCGTCTGCTGGAGATCCTCAGCAAGGAAAAATCCACTGCGGAAGAGCTGTTTGCGACCTTCCCGAACGATATTTCTACGCCGGAAATCAATATCCATGTGACCGAAGAGAGCAAATTCAGCATCATTGATGCTCTGCACGACGCGAAGTGGGGCGAAGGCGCTGACCTGACCACCATCGACGGCGTGCGAGTCGACTACGCCAAAGGCTGGGGCCTGGTGCGCGCGTCCAACACCACACCGGTGCTGGTGCTGCGCTTCGAGGCCGATGACGAGGCTGAATTGCAGCGCATCAAGGATGTTTTCAAAGTCCAGTTGAAGCGTGTTGCACCTGATCTCCAATTACCGTTTTGATCTTCTGAAGCACCCGGAGCCCTGAATGACCCTCGAACGCGAAGCCGCCGCCAACACCGCCAAGGTCCTGTCCGAAGCGCTGCCTTACATTCGCCGTTATGTCGGCAAGACGCTGGTGATCAAATACGGCGGCAACGCGATGGAAAGCGAGGAGCTGAAAACCGGCTTCGCCCGCGACATCGTGCTGATGAAAGCTGTCGGCATCAACCCGGTGGTGGTTCACGGTGGCGGCCCGCAAATCGGTGACCTGCTCAAGCGTCTGTCGATCGAGAGCCACTTCATCGATGGCATGCGCGTGACGGATGCGCAGACCATGGACGTGGTGGAAATGGTCCTCGGCGGTCAGGTGAACAAAGACATCGTCAACCTGATCAACCGTCACGGCGGCAGCGCCATTGGCCTGACCGGCAAAGACGCCGAGCTGATTCGTGCGAAAAAGCTCACCGTGACCCGCCAGACGCCGGAGATGACCCAGCCGGAAATCATCGACATCGGGCATGTGGGCGAAGTGGTCGGCATCAACACCGACCTGCTGAACCTGCTGGTCAAAGGTGACTTCATCCCGGTGATCGCCCCAATCGGCGTCGGCGCGAACGGTGAGTCGTACAACATCAACGCCGATCTGGTGGCCGGTAAAGTGGCCGAAGCGTTGAAAGCCGAGAAGCTGATGCTGCTGACCAACATCGCAGGCCTGATGGACAAGTCGGGGACGGTCCTGACCGGCCTGACCACCCAACAGGTCGACGACCTGATTGCCGACGGCACCATCTACGGCGGCATGCTGCCGAAGATCCGTTGCGCGCTGGAAGCGGTTCAGGGTGGCGTGGGCAGTTCTCTGATCATCGATGGCCGGGTGCCGAATGCAATTCTGTTGGAAATCTTCACCGATACCGGTGTGGGCACGCTGATCAGCAATCGCAAGCGTCCCTAAGCCGCACAAACAAAAAGACCCCGCTCAGCCTGGCTGAGCGGGGTCTTTTTTTGCCTGCGATCCTTGTAGGAGCGGGCTTGCTCGCGAAAGCGGCGGCACATCCAGTATTGATGTGACTGACACTCCGTCTTCGCGAGCAAGCCCGCTCCCACAAGGGATTGCAGTCAAACGCCGAATTGGGCGCGGTAGGCTTCAACCGCCGGCAGGTGTTGCTTGAGCTGCGGATCGTCAGCCAGGAATTCGAGCACCTGGTTCAGCGAAACAATGCTGATCACCGGAATGCCGAAGTCACGCTCCACTTCCTGGATCGCCGACAACTCACCGTTGCCACGTTCCTGACGGTTCAGGGCGATCAACACGCCCGCAGCCTTGGCGCCGTCCTGGGAAGCGATAATCTGCATCACTTCACGGATCGCGGTGCCTGCGGTGATCACGTCGTCGATAATCAGCACGTCACCGGTCAATGGCGCACCGACCAGGCTGCCGCCTTCGCCGTGAGCCTTGGCTTCCTTGCGGTTGAAGCACCATGGCAAATCCCGCTCATGATGTTCGGCCAGGGCCACTGCGGTGGTCGCCGCCAAAGGGATGCCTTTGTAGGCTGGACCGAACAGCACGTCGAAGGAAATGCCGCTTTCAACGATGGCTGCCGCATAGAAACGACCCAGCTGCGCAAGGGCCGAACCCGAGTTGAACAGGCCCGCATTAAAGAAGTAAGGACTGGTACGCCCGGACTTCAGGGTGAACTCGCCGAAGCGCAAAACGCCGCGATCGATGGCAAAACGAATGAAATCGCGCTGATACGCTTGCATGAAAAAAACCCCAAATACCACGGATTTAGCTAATTAGGTTGACGCCGTGTATCATACACGCACGCGATTTTTGGGGCCATTTATGCGGATCATCAGTGTGAACGTCAATGGTATTCAGGCTGCAGTGGAGCGAGGTTTGCTCAGTTGGCTGCAAGCACAGAATGCCGACGTCATCTGCCTGCAGGACACCCGCGCCTCCGCCTTTGAACTGGACGATCCAGCCTTCCAACTGGATGGCTACTTCCTTTATGCCTGCGAAGCCGAAGTTCCCGCCCAAGGTGGCGTGGCTTTGTATTCGCGGCTGCAACCGAAGGCAGTCATCAGCGGTCTCGGCTTCGAGACGGCCGACCGCTACGGGCGCTACCTGCAAGCCGATTTCGACAAGGTCAGCATCGCGACCTTACTGCTCCCTTCAGGGCAGAACGGCGATGAAGATTTGAACCAGAAGTTCAAGCTAATGGACGATTTCGCCCGTTATCTGGATAAACAGCGGCGCAAACGTCGCGAGTACATTTATTGTGGCTCGCTGTACGTGGCGCAACAAAAGCTGGATATCAAGAACTGGCGCGACAGCCAGCAATCTCCGGGCTTCCTGGCACCTGAACGTGCCTGGATGGACGAGATTGTCGGCAACATGGGTTATGTCGATGCCCTGCGCGAAGTCAGCCGTGAAGGCGACCAGTACAGCTGGTGGCCGGATAACGAACAGGCCGAAATGCTCAACCTCGGCTGGCGTTTCGACTATCAGTTGCTGACACCTGGCCTGCGCCGCTTCGTACGCAGCGCGCGCTTGCCACGTCAGCCACGGTTCTCGCAGCACGCACCGCTGATCGTGGACTACGACTGGACATTGACCATCTAAGTGTTTTTTGTCACTGACAAAAAAGCCGGCCAGTCGAAGAAAATGCCCGTATCGCAAGATACGGGCATTTTTCTTATGCGCTATCCGGGGTAAAAGGCGCGCCTGAACATCAAGAAACAGCGAAAAACGGCAGCGCGAGGTACAACTTGATCACGATGACGTTAATGATGTCGATAAAGAAAGCCCCCACCATTGGCACCACCAGGAACGCTATCTGCGAAGGCCCGTAACGCTGTGTCACCGCTTGCATGTTAGCGATGGCAGTTGGCGTGGCACCCAGTCCAAAACCGCAGTGTCCTGCCGCCAGTACTGCTGCATCGTAGTTACTACCCATCAATCTAAACGTCACGAAAATCGCAAACAGCGCCATGACCAACGTTTGCGCAGCCAGAATGATGAAGAACGGCAAAGCCAGTGCAGCCAGATCCCACAGTTTGAGCGACATCAGAGCGATCGCCAGAAACAGCGACAAGCTGACATTCCCCAGCACGGAAACTTCACGCTCAAACACCTGATACAAGCCAAGTGCTGAAAGCCCGTTCCGTAAAACTACACCCACGAACAAGACACAAACAAACGTCGGCAACTCAAATGCGGTTTCGTGCAGCAGGCCATTTAGCAGTGTGCCTGCCAGTAAGCTGACAGCGATCAGAGCGAGTGTCTCGATAAACGAAAATGGCGTGATCGAGCGCTCCTTGTTCGGCTGCTCAAAGCCCTTTGGCAGTCGTGGCTTTCCTTGCTCGCAGCCGGGTGTCTGGACACGCTTGATGAGCAGGCGAGCGACAGGACCACCAATCAAACCACCCAGCACCAAGCCAAATGTCGCAGAGGCCATCGCGAGTTCAGAGGCGGAAGCGAGACCGAACTTTTCACTGAACGTCGCTCCCCACGCAGCACCTGTACCGTGCCCGCCCGCCAACGTAATCGAGCCCGTCAGCAGGCCTATCAACGGATCAAGCCCCAACGCCGTTGCGAGCCCGATGCCCATGGCATTTTGGACCACCAAAAGCCCGATGACCGCCAGTAGAAAAATCCCTACTACGCGCCCGCCTTTCTTCAGGCTGGCGAAGTCTGCACTCAAGCCAATGGTGGCAAAAAACGCCAACATCAAAGGAGTCTGCAGTGAAGTATCAAATCGAACTTCAACGTCAAGGACTCGCAAAGCCAAGAGAACCAGAGCAACTACCAGGCCGCCTGCTACTGGCTCAGGAATATTATAAGTGCGTAAGAAACCAACATGTGCGACAAGTCCGCGCCCCAACAAAAGCACTAAAGAGGCGGCCACAAGTGTTCCATAGAAATCGAGCTGAACCATTGGGATATTCTTGGATATACATTCAGAGGCGAACTTTTTACCTGGGCACGCCTTTTGAACAGGTTGATTCGTCTCAACGCTGATTGATTTTAGATCCAGGGACCGTCAATGGCCTGAACGTATCGAAATATTTCTTGATAGTTATTACGTGGGGCAACTTTATCAATCGCCAAGTCTTATTGCCAAGAATATAGGCGGCGTTGAGGCTTTGCAGTTGTGACTAAAAGTGTAAGAGAGATAACAAACTTTGGGCGGGACTTAGCATTCAACTAAAATGGCAACCGCCGTACACGACTGGAGACATTTATCTAATTGCAAAAAAACAAAAGCCCCGACAAGTCAGGGCATTTGCTATAAACCGCGGTCGCGACCTACTTGATCAATCGCCAAGTGAACGGATACCGATATGGCACACCTTCATTGGCCTTCACTCCGCCAATGATCGTCAACACCAGCGCACCAATCGCCACCAGACCAAACAGGAAGAACCCAACGATAACCACCATCAGCAGGAAGCAGATGGCGGAAGCAATGGCGACGGTGATCTGAAAGTTCAGCGCCTCCTTGCCCTGCGCATCGACAAACGGGTCCATCTCGCGCTTCATCTGCCAGAGAATCAGCGGCCCGATCAACGTGCCGAACGGAATCCAGATCCCCAGCAAGGCGGACAGGTGACAAAACATCGCCCACTGCCGAACTTCTTTGCTCGGGGTGGGAAGCAGCTGTTGCTCGTCACTCATGGCGTCCTCCTTGCGTGGAACGGCCCGATCAGTCGGCCAGTGCAGCCTTTTGCAGCTCGAAGATTTCGGTCATGCCTTTCTTCGCCAGTTCAAGCATAGCGTTCAGCTCTTCCGGCTGGAACGGTGCGCCTTCGGCAGTACCCTGGACTTCGATGAAGCCGCCAGTGCTGGTCATCACCACGTTCAGGTCGGTCTCGGCAGCCGAGTCTTCCAGGTAGTCGAGGTCGAGCACAGGCTCGCCCTGATACATGCCCACCGAAACGGCGGCGATCATTTGCTTGAGCGGGTCGCCACCTTTCAGGCCACCGCGCTTCTTGATCACTTTCAAGGCATCTACCAGTGCAACCATGGCGCCAGTGATGGACGCGGTGCGGGTGCCGCCGTCAGCCTGGATCACGTCGCAGTCGACGTACAGGGTAACGTCGCCCAGCTTGGACATGTCCAGCGACGCGCGCAGGGAACGACCGATCAGACGCTGGATCTCCAGAGTACGGCCGCCTTGCTTGCCACGGCTCGCTTCACGCTGGTTACGCTCGCCGGTGGCGCGCGGCAGCATGCCGTATTCGGCAGTCAGCCAGCCCTGGCCCTGACCTTTGAGGAAGCGCGGCACGCCGTTCTCGACGCTGACGGTGCAGATGACTTTGGTATCACCGAACTCGACCAGTACAGATCCCTCGGCGTGTTTGGTGTAGTTGCGGGTAATGCGGATCGAGCGGAGCTGATCGGCAGCGCGACCACTTGGACGTTTCATAGGGAATACCTGTACGGGGACGGAAAACTGCGGAGCATTATAGAGCCGTGGGCCGCGCCTGGGCACTTCTAAAAAATTCGCCCGACGATTGAAGGCCCTGAATAGAGCGTAGCCGACGGCCTGCAGCTCTTTGTCACACGGTGTGTTTGGGCGCATCCGCCCCACTGCGCTACAATCCTGCGCCTTTGCTGCCTCTCGGCTTAAATTCACAGATAGCGGGTCCGCGAAACCTTGAAGGTTGCGCGCCGGCCTGCATTGCGAGGTACCTCCATGGTGCACAGCATGACCGCCTTCGCCCGCGTCGAGAAAGCCGGCGCCCAAGGCACCCTTAGCTGGGAACTGCGCTCGGTCAATAGCCGCTACCTGGAACCCCACTTGCGTTTGCCGGAGTCCTTCCGCGATCTCGAAGGCGCAGTCCGCGAAGCGCTGCGCCAGGGAATCTCCCGGGGCAAGCTCGAATGCACCCTGCGTTTCACCGAAGAAAACACCGACAAACCACTGCAAGTGGACCGCGAACGCGCCGCGCAACTGGTCGCTGCTGCCGAGACGATCGCCAGCCTGATCAAGAATCCGGCGGCGCTGAACCCGCTCGAAGTCCTGGCCTGGCCCGGTGTGCTGGTAGGCGACGCGACCGACCCGCAAGCCCTGAATGCCGAAGCATTGGCGCTGTTCAACGAAGGCCTGAAGGAACTCAAGGCCGGCCGTGAGCGAGAAGGCGCTGAGCTGGCGCGGCTGATCAACGATCGCTTGACCTCCATTGAGGAAGACGTGGTGACCTTGCGTGAACTGGTCCCGCAGATGCTCGCCACCCAGCGCCAGAAAGTCCTTGATCGCTTCGCCGACATGAAAGCCGAGATGGACCCGCAGCGGCTGGAGCAGGAAATGGTCATGCTCGCGCAAAAAAGCGACGTTGCCGAAGAACTGGATCGCCTGAGCACCCACATCATCGAAGTTCGCCGGGTGCTCAAATCCGGCGGCGCTGCCGGTCGGCGCCTGGATTTCCTGATGCAGGAGCTCAACCGCGAAGCCAACACACTGGGCTCCAAAGCCTTCGACCCGCGCAGCACCCAGGCGGCGGTCAACCTCAAAGTGTTGATCGAGCAGATGCGCGAACAAGTGCAGAATATTGAGTAAGGCAAAACCGACATGACCCACAGCACCGGCACTCTCTACATCATTTCCGCGCCTTCGGGCGCCGGCAAGACCAGCCTGGTCAAGGCGTTGATCGACGCCCAGCCGCAGATTCAGGTTTCCGTTTCCCACACCACCCGCGCCATGCGCCCGGGCGAAGTGGACGGCGTGAACTACAACTTCGTCTCGCGCGAACAGTTCGTGAAGATGATCGAACATGGCGATTTCCTGGAGCGCGCCGAAGTTTTCGGCAACCTCTACGGCACCTCGCAAAGCCACTTGCAGCAGACTCTCGATGAAGGCCACGACCTGATTCTGGAAATCGATTGGCAAGGCGCCGAGCAAGTGCGCAAGTTGATGCCCCAGGCGCGATCGATCTTCATTCTGCCGCCGAGCCAGCAAGCGCTGCGCCAGCGCCTGACCAATCGCGGCCAGGACAGCGACGAGATCATCGAGGGCCGCATGCGCGAAGCCGTCAGCGAAATGAGCCACTACGTCGACTACGACTACCTGATCATCAACGACGATTTCGCCCACGCACTGGACGATCTGAAGGCGATTTTCCGCGCAAACCAGCTGCATCAGAAGCGTCAGCAGCAGCGTAACGGAAAACTTTTGGCTGAATTGCTGGGTTGATTTGCTCTTCCCAAAACCGCTGCGGGGGCTTTACATTGGCACTTGCAGCGGGTTGAAGGGCTTGGTCAAAAAAACAGCGCTTCCCTAATCGCTGGTGATTTTTTAAACTGTCGAGTCCGCTCGCCCAACCGGGCAGCGCGCATTTTGCATTCGCTCCGAGGAATACCATGGCCCGCGTAACCGTTGAAGACTGCCTAGAACACGTGGAAAACCGCTTTGAGCTGGTCATGCTCTCTACCAAGCGTGCCCGTCAACTGGCCACCGGCGGCAAAGAGCCCCTGGTACAGTGGGAAAACGACAAACCTACCGTTGTAGCCCTGCGTGAAATCGCGGAAGGCCTGATGAGCTACGAGTTCATCGCCAACGCTGAAATCGTCGAAGACGAACCGCTGTTCGCAGCGTTCGAGGACGAGTCCAACGAGGCAGTCTAAGCCATGCCTGGTCGACGTAGCACGGCGCGGGGTCACAGCGAACGGCAGGAATCATCATGCCGAGCATAGACGCCCTCGCCGATCGCTTATCGACCTACCTCGGCAAGGACCAGGTCAACCTGGTCCGCCGAGCGTACTTCTACGCCGAACAAGCCCACGACGGCCAGCGCCGCCGTAGCGGTGAGGCGTACGTCACGCATCCTCTTGCCGTGGCGAACATTCTTGCCGACATGCACATGGACCATCAGAGCTTGATGGCTGCAATGCTGCATGACGTGATCGAAGACACCGGTATTGCCAAGGAAGCGCTGCAAGCGCAGTTCGGCGAAACCGTGGCCGAACTGGTCGACGGGGTCAGCAAACTGACCCAGATGAACTTCGAAACCAAAGCCGAAGCCCAGGCCGAAAACTTCCAGAAAATGGCCATGGCCATGGCGCGCGACATTCGCGTGATCCTGGTCAAGCTGGCCGACCGCCTGCACAACATGCGCACGCTGGAAGTCCTGTCCGGCGAAAAGCGTCGGCGGATCGCCAAGGAAACCCTGGAAATCTATGCACCCATCGCCAATCGGCTGGGCATGCACGCCATTCGCATAGAATTCGAAGACCTCGGCTTCAAGGCCATGCACCCGATGCGTTCCGCGCGGATCAACCAGGCGGTCAAACGCGCCCGGGGCAACCGCAAGGAAATCGTCAACAAGATCGAAGAATCCCTCAGTCATTGCCTGGCCATCGATGAGATCCAGGGCGAGGTCAGCGGGCGCCAGAAACACCTCTACGGCATCTACAAGAAAATGCGCGGCAAGCGTCGGGCCTTCAACGAGATCATGGACGTCTATGCGTTCCGGATCATCGTCGACAAGGTCGATACCTGCTACCGCGTGCTGGGTGCTGTGCATAATTTGTACAAACCGTTGCCGGGGCGCTTCAAGGATTACATCGCGATCCCCAAGGCCAACGGCTACCAGTCGCTGCACACCACGCTGTTCGGCATGCACGGTGTTCCGATCGAGATCCAGATCCGCACCCGTGAAATGGAAGAAATGGCCAACAACGGCATCGCCGCCCATTGGCTGTACAAATCCAGCGGCGACGAGCAGCCCAAAGGCACTCACGCCCGCGCCCGCCAGTGGGTCAAAGGCGTGCTGGAAATGCAGCAACGGGCCGGCAACTCGCTGGAATTCATCGAAAGCGTGAAGATCGACCTGTTCCCGGACGAGGTCTACGTGTTCACGCCCAAAGGCCGGATCATGGAGCTGCCGAAAGGCTCCACGGCAGTCGACTTCGCTTACGCGGTGCACACCGACGTGGGCAACAGCTGCATTGCCTGTCGGATCAATCGTCGTCTCGCGCCGCTGTCCGAACCGCTGCAAAGCGGCTCCACGGTCGAGATCGTCAGCGCTCCCGGCGCACGGCCGAACCCGGCGTGGCTCAACTTCGTGGTCACCGGCAAGGCGCGGACTCACATCCGCCATGCGCTGAAGCTGCAACGCCGCTCCGAATCCATCAGCCTCGGCGAACGCCTGCTGAACAAAGTCCTCAACGGTTTCGACAGCTCCCTGGACAAAGTCCCGGCCGAGCGCGTCAAGGCGATGCTCGCCGAGTACCGCCTCGAATTGATCGAAGACCTGCTCGAAGACATCGGCTTGGGCAATCGCATGGCCTATGTGGTCGCCCGCCGCTTGCTGGGCGAAGGCGAGCAATTGCCAAGCGCGGAAGGCCCACTGGCGATTCGCGGCACCGAAGGCCTTGTACTCAGTTACGCCAAGTGCTGCACGCCGATCCCGGGCGACCCGATTGTCGGCCATCTGTCCGCAGGCAAAGGCATGGTTGTGCACCTGGACAACTGCCGCAACATCAGCGAAATCCGCCACAACCCGGAAAAATGCATCCAGCTCTCGTGGGCCAAGGATGTCACCGGTGAATTCAACGTCGAACTGCGCGTCGAGCTGGAACACCAACGCGGCCTGATCGCCCTGCTGGCCAGCAGCGTCAACGCGGCCGACGGCAATATCGAAAAAATCAGCATGGACGAACGCGATGGTCGCATCAGCGTGGTCCAACTGGTGGTCAGCGTGCACGACCGCGTGCACCTGGCCCGCGTGATCAAGAAACTGCGCGCCCTGACCGGGGTGATTCGCATCACCCGCATGCGTGCATAAGCCCACCATTACAAGGAGTCATTCATGACCAAGACTGTTATCACCAGCGACAAGGCCCCGGCCGCCATCGGTACTTACTCCCAGGCGATCAAGGCTGGCAACACTGTCTACATGTCGGGTCAAATTCCTCTGGACCCAAAAACCATGGAACTGGTTGAAGGCTTCGAAGCCCAGACCGTCCAGGTGTTCGAGAACCTCAAGGCCGTGGCTGAAGCTGCCGGTGGTTCGTTCAAGGACATCGTCAAACTGAACATCTTCCTCACCGATCTGAGCCACTTCGCCAAGGTCAACGAGATCATGGGCAAGTACTTTGACCAGCCTTACCCTGCCCGCGCCGCCATCGGCGTAGCAGCCCTGCCGAAGGGTTCGCAGGTTGAAATGGATGCCATCCTGGTCATCGAGTAAATGCGTACGGCGCAGCCCTAAACAGGCTGCGCTGACTTATCTCGTAAAAAAAGGGTTCTGAAAGGATTCCAAAATGCGCAAAGCGCTTGCTCTCTCGCTGCTCGCCCTACTCCTGGGCGGTTGTGCCAGCGACCCTGCCGACCGTGATATCAGCGGCACCTGGATCAATCAGGTGGCGATCGATGCTGCATCCAAAGGCGGCCCCCTGCGTGAAGCGCTCCAGGCTTATGGCCCCAACCTGGAGTGGGACGTCAACACCAAGGCCGCTCAGGCCCGCTACACCAATGGGTTTGAAAATGTCGAAGGCAAGCTGCTGGGCGAAGAGTCCGGCGCCTGGAAAATCGACTTTTATGGCAGCTCTGGCAGTGAGCTAAAACGCGATGGCCAGCAATTGAGCCAGGCCGCGACCGAAAACGAACCAGAGCAGGTCTTCGACCGCGTTCTGACTCCAGCGCCGGAGGGCGCACCGCTTGGCGCCAGTTTTGAACGCGCGCTGTATTCAGCCTATATGGGTGGCAGCTGGAAAGTCGTCAGCGGTCCCGGTGAAGGCAGCACGGTGCAGTTCCAGGCTGACGGCCAGGTTTCCGGCCTGCAGGGTGCGGATCGTTATGCCCTGTGTCTGGCGGGTGATTGCGCTTCGATGAGCAGCGGCAACGATAGCCTGTGGTTGCAGTTGAATGGCCAAGGCAGTCCGTGGATCTTCGCCCGCAAAGGCAAGCAGCTGGAAATCTTTCCGGCGATCAACACTGCCTTGCAGGATGAACAGCCGACCTACACGCCTGGCAATCGGCAGTGGTTGTTGGAAAAGCAGTAATCCGGATCTAACTTCAAAGAAGATCCCATGTGGGAGCGGGCTTGCTCGCGAAAGCGGTGTAACAGTCAACGATGATGTTGAATGTTATGACCTCTTCGCGAGCAAGCCCGCTCCCACATTTGTTTGTGGTGTCCGGGAGTCAGCAGCGGCCTTCGAGGATCGCGGCATAACCTTCGCGATAGCTTGGATACTGCGGTGTCCAGCCCAAGGCCTTCGCTCTAGCATTGCTGCATTGCTTGCTGCCCGCACGCCGCACGCTCGCGTCTTCGGCCCATTCGGTTACGCCCAAGTATTCACGTAACCAGTCCACGACTTCTGCGAGTGGTGCCGGCGCGTCATCGACACCGATATAGACGTCATCCAGCGCCACGCCGCGTCGATCCGCTTCAAGTAGAAACGCCATCAACCCCGCCGCGTCGTCCGCGTGAATGCGGTTGCCGTACAGCGGCGGATCGATCGCCACGCGATAACCCCGGCGAACCTGGGTCAACAGCCATTCGCGGCCTGGGCCGTAGATACCGGTCAATCGCACAATACTGGCGGGAATACCGCTATTGAGGGCAATCTGCTCGGCCTCGAGCATCACACGCCCGGAATACCCAGCCGCCACGGCCGGCGAAGCTTCGTCGACCCACTCGCCCTCCTGTTGGCCGTAAACGCTGCTGCTGGAAACGAACAGCAGCCGATTGGGTACTTGCCCGTAGTCGCCCAGCCATTCCAGCACGTGCTGCAAACCCTGCACATAAGCGGTGCGGTAACCGGCCTCATCGTGATCGGTGGCGGCCGCGCAATACACCAGGTAATCCACTGCACCGACTGGCCAGGTTGCCGGGCAGTCTTTATTGAACAAGTCGCCAGCAACGCCAATCACACCCTTGGGCAGGCGCGAGACGTCACGCCGCAAGCCGTGGACTTCCCACCCCAAAGCCAACAATTGCGTAGCCAGACGGCTGCCAACATCACCGCAGCCGGCGATCAAAACAGAAGGCGCAGACATCAAAAAACTCCCATCAGAAAGGCACAGCCTAGCGCCGGCAAGGGACAAGCGGCTAGCAATCAAGGAAAAAAAGATACTCTATTACTTCTGTTAACAAGAATTACTTGCAATAATGCCCGCCACTTTTGCTCTCGGCCTCGCGAGGCCTGGAAGAGCATCTACCGATTTTCTTTCTCAGGTCCGGCCAGCATGACACGCAATCAATTCCCCGCTTCGCCAACCAAACGACCTCGCGCCTGGAGCGCGGTGGCCGCCCTGTTGCTCAGCCTGATGCTGGCGCCAACCGCCGCTTTCGCTGACGCACAAGCTCCAGCCTCCCCGGCCACGACAGCCGAGGCTCCGGCAAATCAAGCTGCTCCTGCAGCAGCTCCGGCCGCGACCGATCCGGCCCAAGCCGTAGACCCCATCGCCGAAGATGCTCCTGAAGTCCTTGAAGCCGACAACACCCTGGGCATGGCTCACGACCTCTCTCCATGGGGCATGTACCAAAACGCCGACATCATCGTGAAAATCGTGATGATCGGTCTGGCCATCGCCTCGATCATCACCTGGACCATCTGGATCGCCAAGGGTTTCGAGCTGATGGGCGCCAAGCGTCGTCTGCGTACCGAAATCGTCCACCTGAAAAAAGCCACCACCCTTAAAGAAGCCAGCGCTTCGGCGACCAGGGAAGGCACCCTCGCCAACCTGCTGGTGCACGATGCGCTGGAAGAAATGCGCCTGTCAGCCAACAGCCGCGAGAAAGAAGGCATCAAGGAACGCGTCGCCTTCCGCCTCGAGCGTCTGGTGGCAGCCTGCGGTCGCAACATGAGCAGCGGCACCGGCGTCCTCGCCACCATCGGCTCCACCGCGCCGTTCGTCGGTCTGTTCGGTACCGTGTGGGGCATCATGAACAGCTTCATCGGCATCGCCAAAACCCAGACCACCAACCTCGCCGTCGTGGCTCCCGGTATCGCCGAAGCCCTGCTGGCCACTGCGCTGGGCCTGGTTGCCGCGATTCCTGCCGTGGTGATCTACAACGTGTTCGCCCGCTCCATCGCCGGTTACAAGGCGCAGGTGTCCGACGCTTCGGCTGAAGTTCTGCTGCTGGTCAGCCGTGACCTCGACCACCAGCCTGAGCGCAGCTCGCAACCGCACATGGTGAAAGTGGGGTAATCGGCCATGGGCCTGCATTTGAAAGAAGGCGCAGACGACGATCTGGCCGAGAACCACGAAATCAACGTCACGCCGTTCATCGACGTGATGCTGGTGCTGTTGATCATCTTCATGGTGGCCGCCCCGCTGGCAACCGTGGATATCAAGGTCGACCTGCCCGCCTCCACCGCCAAACCGGCGCCGCGGCCAGAGAAACCGATGTTCCTTAGCGTCAAGGCTGACCAGCGCCTGTTCCTCGGCGAAGAAGAAGTGAAAGCCGAAGCACTCGGCGCCACTCTGGACGCCAAGACCAAGGGCAAGAAAGACACGACGATCTTCTTCCAGGCCGATAAAGGCGTGGACTACGGCGACCTGATGAGCGTGATGGACGCACTGCGCGCCGCCGGTTACCTGAAGGTTGGTCTGGTCGGACTCGAGACGGCAGTCAAGAAATGATCACGACGCGCCAAAATCTGACGCGTTACAGCGGGAGCCTGGCCGTGGTGCTAGGCGTCCATGCGCTGGCCATTGCGCTGGCGCTGAACTGGACGTCGCGCCCGCCAATCGAGCTGCCGCCGCAGGCGATGATGGTCGAGTTGGCGCCGGTTCCGGCCCCACCACCGCCGGCACCGCCGAAGGTCATAACGCCACCACAGCCACCCGCCCCGGTGGAAGAACTGCCTATCCCGAAACTGGCTGAAGCGCCGAAGGCCGAGATTGCCGTGCCGAAACCGGTCAAACCCAAGCCCAAGCCTCAACCGCCCAAGCCTGTGGAGAAAAAGCCGGAGCCGCCGAAGGAAAAACCATCCGAGGAAAAACCAAGCGACGCGCAACCGACTCAGGCGCCGACGGAGAAATCCGCACAACCGGCACCCGGCCCATCGCCAGCGCAGCAAGCGGCCAAGGCCAGTTGGCAAGGCACCCTGCTCGCTCACTTGGCCAAGTACAAAAAGTACCCGGCCAGTGCACAGGCGCGGGGCAAGGAAGGGTTGAACCGTCTGCGCTTCGTGGTGGATGCCGAAGGTAACGTGCTGTCGTTCGAACTGGTGGGCCGCTCCGGTAATGCTGATCTGGACCGGGCCACCCTGGAAATGATCAAACGCGCCCAGCCGCTGCCCAAGCCACCGGCCGATATGCTGACTAACGGCGCCATTGAAATTGTTGCACCGTTTGTTTATTCGCTGGAAAAACGCCGGCGTTGAAACACAGCAGATCCTAATGTGGGAGCGGGCTTGCTCGCGAAGAGGCTATTACATTCAGCATCCATGTTGACTGATACACCGCTTTCGCGAGCAAGCCCGCTCCCACAGGAGATCACCGACAGCTATAAGATTCATGCGAGGCACCGAAAGGTGCCTTTTGCCTATCTGCCAACGGCAAACCGGCATTGCCCTGTGTCACTCAGCACACTCTCTCTGATAACGTGCGTCTATCGATTGCAGCCGGTATGCTTGGCTCGCAACTTCATGGACGCTTGCTATGACTCTGACAGAATTACGCTACATCGTTACCCTCGCCCAAGAGCAGCATTTCGGCCATGCGGCCGAGCGTTGCCACGTCAGCCAGCCGACCCTGTCGGTGGGCGTGAAAAAGCTTGAAGACGAACTCGGTGTGCTGATTTTCGAGCGCAGCAAGAGTGCCGTGCGCCTGACCCCGGTCGGCGAAGGCATCGTTGCCCAGGCACAGAAAGTCCTGGAACAGGCCCAAGGCATTCGCGAACTGGCCCAGGCCGGGAAGAACCAGCTGACCGCCCCGCTGAAAGTCGGCGCGATCTACACCGTCGGCCCGTACCTGTTCCCGCACCTGATTCCACAACTGCACCGGGTCGCCCCGCAGATGCCGTTGTACATCGAAGAAAACTTCACCCACGTGCTGCGCGACAAACTGCGCAACGGCGAGCTCGACGCGATCATCATCGCCCTGCCGTTCAACGAAGCCGACGTGCTGACCCTGCAACTCTACGACGAGCCGTTCTACGTCCTGATGCCGGCCCAGCATGCGTGGACGCAAAAAGAATCCATCGACGCCGCCCTGCTCAACGACAAGAGCCTGCTGCTGCTCGGCGAAGGCCACTGCTTCCGCGATCAAGTGCTGGAAGCATGCCCGACCCTGGCCAAAGGCAACGACGGCGCCAAGCACACCACGGTGGAATCCAGCTCCCTGGAAACCATCCGCCACATGGTCGCCTCCGGCCTCGGCATTTCGATCCTGCCGCTGTCGGCGGTGGACAGCCATCACTACGCCCCCGGCGTGATCGAAGTGCGTCCACTGACGCCACCGGTGCCGTTCCGCACCGTTGCCATCGCCTGGCGCGCGAGCTTCCCGCGGCCGAAAGCGATTGAGATCCTCGCTGACTCCATTCGCCTGTGCTCGGTGGCCAAGCCGCCGGCGCCGGTGGTTGCCGGTTAAGTCGCTGCCATGACCGAGTTGTCGCAAGTGTCGGTGACGGCACTCAAGGGTGTCGGCGAAGCCATGGCCGAGAAATTGGCCAAGGTCGGCCTGGAGAATCTCCAGGACGTGCTGTTCCACCTGCCGCTGCGCTACCAGGATCGCACCCGCGTGGTCCCGATCGGCCATTTGCGACCCGGCCAGGATGCGGTGATCGAAGGCACCGTCAGCGGCGCCGATGTGGTCATGGGGCGTCGCCGTAGTCTCGTTGTACGTCTACAGGACGGCACCGGCGGGCTCAGCCTGCGCTTCTATCATTTCAGCAACGCCCAGAAAGAAGGCCTCAAACGCGGCACGCGGATTCGCTGCTACGGCGAAGCGCGGCCCGGTGCGTCAGGGCTGGAAATCTACCACCCGGAATACCGCGCCATCACTGGCGACGAGCCGCCACCGGTGGACGAAACCCTGACCCCGGTTTACCCGCTCACCGAAGGCCTGACCCAACAACGCCTGCGCCAACTGTGCATGCAAACCCTGACGTTGCTCGGCCCCAGCAGCCTGCCCGACTGGCTGCCGACCGAACTGGCCCGGGACTATCAGCTTGCGCCGCTGGCCGATGCGATCCGCTACCTGCATCACCCGCCCGCCGATGCCGACGTCGACGAACTCGCCCTCGGTCATCACTGGGCGCAGCACCGTCTGGCTTTCGAAGAACTGCTGACTCATCAACTGTCCCAGCAGCGCCTGCGCGAGAGCATGCGCTCCCTACGCGCGCCAGCGATGCCGAAAGCCACGAAGCTGCCGGCGCAATACCTGGCCAACCTCGGGTTCACCCCGACCGGCGCCCAGCAACGCGTCGGCAACGAAATCGCCTACGACCTCAGTCAGCATGAGCCGATGCTACGCCTGATTCAGGGCGACGTCGGCGCTGGCAAAACCGTGGTCGCCGCCCTTGCTGCGCTTCAGGCATTGGAAGCGGGTTATCAAGTCGCGCTGATGGCGCCCACCGAGATTCTCGCCGAGCAGCACTTCATCACCTTCAAGCGCTGGCTCGAACCGCTGGGCATCGAAGTGGCGTGGCTGGCCGGCAAACTCAAGGGCAAGAACCGCGTGGCGGCGCTGGAGCAAATCGCCAGCGGCGTACCAATGGTGGTCGGCACCCACGCACTGTTCCAGGACGAAGTGCAGTTCAAGAACCTGGCGCTGGCGATCATCGACGAACAACACCGCTTCGGCGTGCAGCAGCGTCTGGCGTTGCGCCAGAAAGGCGTCGGAGGGCGGATGTGTCCGCACCAGCTGATCATGACCGCCACGCCGATTCCACGGACGCTGGCCATGAGCGCCTACGCCGACCTCGACACCTCGATCCTCGATGAACTGCCGCCCGGCCGCACACCCGTAAACACCGTGCTGATCACGGATACCCGCCGCGTTGAAGTCATCGAGCGGGTGCGCGGTGCGTGTGCCGAAGGGCGTCAGGCCTATTGGGTGTGCACGCTGATTGAAGAGTCGGAAGAGCTGACCTGCCAGGCTGCCGAAACCACTTACGAAGACCTCACCGCCGCGCTCGGCGAGTTGAAGGTCGGGCTGATCCACGGCCGCATGAAGCCCGTCGAGAAAGCCGCGGTCATGGCCGAGTTCAAGGCTGGCAACCTGCAACTGTTGGTCGCCACCACAGTGATCGAAGTTGGCGTCGACGTACCGAACGCCAGCCTGATGATCATTGAAAACCCCGAACGCCTGGGCCTGGCGCAGTTGCACCAGTTGCGCGGTCGTGTCGGTCGGGGCAGCGCCGCCAGCCATTGCGTGCTGCTTTACCATCCGCCGCTGTCGCAGATCGGCCGTCAACGCCTGGGGATCATGCGCGAAACCAACGACGGATTTGTCATCGCCGAAAAAGACCTCGAACTGCGCGGCCCTGGCGAAATGCTCGGCACGCGCCAGACCGGTCTGCTGCAATTCAAGGTCGCTGACCTGATGCGCGATGCAGATTTGCTCCCCGCCGTGCGCGACGCCGCCCAAGCTTTGCTTGAGCGCTGGCCCGATCACGTCAGCCCGCTACTCGACCGCTGGCTGCGCCACGGGCAGCAATACGGCCAAGTGTGAGCACCGTCGCAGTTTGTAGACCCTGGCTGTAAACAAGCTGGTTATACTCCTGCAATTGTTTGAGAACGGATACAAACCATGACCGAAGTTGCCCTCGCACCCGCCACCCCGCACGCTCCGTCGGTTATTCGGCTGCTGCTGGGCAAACTGGGAATTGCCTACGAAGAAGTTCTCGAACACCACGGCCTGAACGCCGCGCGCAAAGTCCAGGCGGTACTGGTGGATGACGCCGTTGGCTCTCTGATGGTGCTGTTCCCGCAGAGCCAATTGCTGGACCTCAACCGCCTCGCCGAACTGACGGGCCGCCGCCTCACCGCCGTGTCCACCGAACGCCTGGTGAAAATGCTCGGCAAACACAACCTGAGCCTGTTGCCCGGCCTGCCGGCGCTGACCACTTCACCGTGTCTGTATGAAGCAAGTCTGCTGCGCGAGCCGAAGCTGTTGATCAACTCGGGGGAGCCAGGCGTATTGCTGGAAGTCACCAGCGAAGCGTTCAAAACCATGCTGACCAAGGCCAGCGCCGCCAACTTCGGCGAGAACCTGACCAGCATCCGCCCGAACCTCGACCGCCCCGACGATGACCGCCAGGAAATCACCCAGGCCGTTCAAGCGTTCACCGCGCGACGCATCCAGCAGCGCCTGGAAGCGACCATCGAGATTCCGCCGCTGGCCGAGACCGCGCAGAAAATCATCAAACTTCGGGTCGACCCCAACGCCACCATCGACGACATCACCGGCGTCGTCGAAACCGACCCGGCGCTCGCCGCACAAGTCGTGAGCTGGGCGGCGTCGCCGTACTACGCGTCGCCGGGCAAAATTCGTTCAGTGGAAGACGCCATCGTGCGGGTGCTGGGTTTCGACCTGGTGATCAACCTGGCGCTGGGCCTGGCCCTGGGCAAAACCCTGAGCCTGCCAAAAGACCATCCGCAACACACCACGCCGTACTGGCAGCAATCGATCTACACCGCCGCCGTCATCGAAGGCCTGACCCGCGCCATGCCGCGCGCCCAGCGCCCGGAAGCCGGCCTGACCTACCTCGCCGGCCTGCTGCACAACTTCGGCTACTTACTGCTGGCCCACGTGTTCCCGCCGCACTTCTCGCTGATCTGCCGCCACCTGGAGGTCAACCCGCACCTTTGCCACAGCTACGTCGAGCAACACCTGCTGGGCATCAGCCGTGAACAGATCGGCTCGTGGCTGATGCGCTACTGGGACATGCCCGAAGAACTGGCCACTGCGCTGCGCTTCCAGCACGACCCGGGCTATGACGGCCCCTACGCCGAATACCCGAACCTGGTCTGCCTGTCCGTACGTCTGCTGCGCAGCCGCGGCATCGGCTCCGGCCCGGATGAAGACATCCCGGACGCCCTGCTGGAACGCGTAGGCCTGACCCGCGACAAAGCCAACGACGTCGTCAGCAAAGTCCTCGAAGCAGAAGTCCTGCTGCGTGAACTGGCTTCGCAATTCACCCAGGCCTAAAGCACTACGGGCAAACCCACTCTCACAGGATTTACGCGATCCCTGTGGGAGCGGGCTTACCCGCGATGAATCCCCCTCGATCCAACTGAATCACCTCAACCCCTTGTGGGAGTGAGCCTGCTCGCGATGAATCCAACTCGGTATCTCTGAATCACCACACCTCTGTGGCGAGGGAGCTTGCTCCCGCTCGACTGCGCAGCAGTCGCAACCCAGCCAACGCGATGTGTCAGATACAACCGAGGTCTTAGGCTTTAGGGCCGCTTCGCAGCCCAGCGGGAGCAAGCTCCCTCGCCACAAAGTCAGTCACTCGACTCAAGCCTTTGCCTTAGCTTTGGCCTTCCTCGGCTTCAAATACTTGGTCAACCCCTGAAACCAGATCACCAACGCCGGATTCCCCTTGATCTGAATCGACTTGTCCTGAATCCCCGTCATGAATGCCAACTGCTTGTTCTTCGCCTGCATCGTGGCAAAGCCATACGCCGCATCTTTAAAGGCAATCGCAAACGCCGGCTCGGCATACACGCCGGACTTACTGGTGATGCGCTGATCCTTCACAAAGAAATGCCGCGCCACTTTCCCGTCCAGGGTCTGTAGCTGGAACACCAACGCCTTGTCACCCAACTGCTGCTGAAACGCAGGATTAGTCCGACTGGCCTTACCCATCAACAAACCCAGCATCCACAGAAGAAAACGAAATTTCATGCGCACAGCCTCAAGAGAAAAATGAACGGCCGGCGCAGTGTAGCGGCTTCGAGCAGGAACGCCACTGTTGTGCAGTGTTAGAAGAAGATACCGGTATTTTTGACGCTGATGACTACCAAGTCATTGACTAAACGGTGCTGTTTAAAAGCTGAGGTTTATTGAGCTTTCTACGCTCGGGGCTATCGGACATTTCCTTCAACACGTGGCGCTGTTCATGAACTAGGCAGGCCTTGGCTTCATCGATAGGCTTTGTCCGTCGCCGCAAAATCGGTGACACGGACGTGCAAGTCCGGTGGGATACACAATGGTTATGGCAATTCATCGAGCATTTTCCTATGCTCGCGAACCGTTATGGCAGTTGTGTATGGGAGACCTTTGGGTCTGCCGGGTAATCCCGCCGGTCTTGCACACCTATGCACAGCTGCCACCTCTTTCGAAGTGCAAGCGAAACGGTGTCGGCTCCTTAATTACGGGATTACACCAATGATCAAGCCAACACCCAACCCTCCAGAGCACGAAGCCACCTCCCCCTACGAATCCTTCGACTCCAAAAAACTCCACGAAGCCGCCGAACGCGCCCTCGACCATCACTTCGCTCCGCCCCAAGAAAAACCCTCTCCCGGCATGGGCCCACTCTTCATGGTCTGCCCTGACGTCCACACGGAAACCCTCCTGGCCAACGCCTCGGAAGACCTGCTATCCATCAGCGCCATCGCCGCCGACCTGGCCGACGATGTAGAAGGCTCTCGCCGCTCCATAGCCCTGGCACTCAGCAGAATGGCGGACGGCGTGCATCTGTTAGTGGAACGAGCGCTGGACCATATTGACTCGCCGGATCCGGCGGAGCATCGGGCTAAGACATAGCAAGAAATACGAAGGGGACTGACGTCCCCTTCTTCATTCCAATGCATTGTCACGTCTGCACTTCGAGCTTTAGATGCCCGGCTTGTTCGGCTGCAACAAAATGCCCAGCGCTTCACCCGCATCGACGGCGAACTTCAGCGGATTTTTATGGGTGCCTTGCACGGTGGTTTGGGCCAGTCGCAGTTCGTTTTTCAGTTCGCTGCGGGTGCGCAGGCTCTGTTGCAAACCGCCAACGCTCTGCTTGAGCAGACGCGCGGCATTCAGCGCCAGGGCTTCGCGAGCGTCGTGATCAAGGCCTTTAAGGTCCACGCCCAACGCTGCACCGAAATGCTCCCAGAAACCTTCGCTCTGACGCTCGACAGCCTTCGGGATCGGGGCTGGCGCAGGTTCTGCCGGGGCGTTGATCAACTCCGGAACCAACAGGCTTTCCATGTCGATGCGCGCATAGTCGGCACGCTGACGGGTGTCTGAGAGGGTGGTGCTCGGGGAGATCAACTCGTCGATTTCCGAGTACACGCGCTCTTGTTGATCAAGGGCGTTCAGCGGGTCGAGGTCAAGGAACGCATCGTCCGGAATGATGCTGCCTGCCGCTTGCGGACGGCCGACTTCCACGTCGAAGGTCGCCGGGTCGCGCACCAGCCGCGCGCGGATCTCGAAGTCACCCAGCACGTAGATGCTGCCGTGCTCGATGCGCATCGCTTCGCCCTTGCGCAGGCGCGCGCCGCTTTCGCTGTCCTGGATGCCGTTGCTGCTGGTATCGGTCAGGTAAAACGTACCTTCGCGGTAGCTGATCATCGCGTGGTGATTGGACAGATGACGCTTGCGGTCCGGAATGATCCAGTCGCAATCCTCGCCCCGACCGATCACGCCGCCGGCCTGCTTGAAGGTCTTCTGGCACAAATCCGTGGGCACGAACTGCTTGGTGTTCAGCATTTCGAAAACCAGTTCCATGGTGATACGCCGCGCAGTTCTGCACAATGAACGCCTGGGAACGGCGCGGGCCGCAGTCGTGAATCGACCGCGCGACCACTTCCTTGCCGGTGCCGGTCTCGCCGCGCAACAGCACGGTGTAAGGGCTGTGCAGGACTTTGCTGATCAGCGAATAGGTCTGGCGCATGGCCGCGCTTTTGCCGATCAAACCGTAACCGCTGGCGCTCGGGACGCTGACCGGCGCCGGTCGTGCGTCGCCGGTCGTGCGTCGCCGGACGGACGACGCAAACGGTGCAGCAAGTGCAATTGGCCAAGCACAAACGAACCGAGCTGGCCGAGGGAATCGGCAAAGCCTTGCAGATCGATGTGCCGGCCACTGGCGCACACCAGCAAACCTTCAACGGCCTTGTGCTGATTGACCAGTGGCACGCACAGCAGCGACTGCCACGGCGTGGCCTGGGGCGGCAGGAAACTGGTTTCGTGCAGGCTGCCGCTCAATTCGCCGAGGCTGACCACGCGGTTTTGGCACAGGGCGAATTGCAGCAGTTGCTCACCGTTGTAATCGGCCGGCAGGCTCGCCGCTTCCCGGGGCTGCAGGATGCCGTTGAGGCACTCGGCGTTCATCCCCAGGCTCGTGTGGGTGGCGTCCAGCAGGTACAACTGCGTCAACTCGCAACCGCTGAGTTCCGCCACCCCGCGCACGAAGTCACCCAGCAGCGCAGCGCCGTCCGCCGCCCGCGACAGGCTGGCGAATTGCGCCAGCAAGGCTTCGGCATACACCAGCGGTTGCGGCACTTGCGTGAACATCACACCCACCTCAGGCGAACTCGCAGGTCACGCTGGCGTTGCCGTCGAGCGTCGCGTGGACACGCTTGAGACTTTCACCGGTGGCCATGGCATCGAGCAAGCGGTCGGCCACCAGCGGCAGCACGTGCAGGTCCAGCAGGTGGTCGATCAGGCGCGCGCCGCTGTCGCTTTGGGTGCAACGTTCGGCCAAGTGATCGACGAGGTCCTGGGAGTAAGTGAAATCCAGCTGACGACGGTTCAGGCGCTCGCCCAAACGACCGAGTTTGATTTCGATCAACTCGCGCAATACCGGGCCGCCGACCGGGTAGTAAGGCACCACGCGCATCCGCGCCAGCAGCGCCGGTTTGAAGTGTTTGCTGAGCACCGGGCGGATGGTTTCTTCGAGCACTTCGGCGGAGGGACGCGCGCCGTTTTCGCAGAGTTCGCTGATGCGGTCACTGCCCAGGTTCGAGGTCATCAGGATCAGCGTGTTGCGGAAGTCGATCTCGCGCCCTTCCCCGTCGTTGGCCACGCCTTTGTCGAAGATTTGGTAGAACAGGTTCAGCACGTCCGGGTCGGCCTTCTCGACTTCATCGAGCAACACCACCGAATACGGCTTCTGGCGCACGGCTTCGGTGAGCATGCCGCCCTCGCCATAACCGACGTAGCCTGGTGGAGCACCGATCAAGCGCGAAACGGTGTGCTTCTCCTGGAACTCGGACATGTTGATGGTGGTGATAAAACGATCACCGCCGTACAGCAAATCCGCGAGGGCCAGCGCGGTTTCGGTCTTGCCGACACCGCTCGGGCCGACCAGCAGGAACACACCCACCGGCGCGTCAGGTTTGTTCAAGCCGGCAGCGGTGGCGCGCATCGAACGGTCCAGCGCGTGAACGGCTTGTTCCTGACCGCGAATGCGGGTGCGCAGGTCGGTGGCGAAACTCGCGACCTTGGCGTTGTGTTCGCGGGCCAGTTGCGCCAGTGGCACGCCGGTCCAGGCGCTGATCACTTCAGCCACCAGACGCGGGCAGACTTCGAAACTCACCAGACGCTCTTTGACCTGGGCATCGGTCAGGGCGCGATGGGTCTCGTTCAGCAATGCTTCCAGAGCTTCGACGCTGTGCGCCTCGTCTACTGGTGCATCCAGGGTTTCGATCACGGTGCCTTCGGCGTCTTCTTCGACCGTAACGGTTGGTTCGACGGCGGCGGTTTCGCGGGCCTTGGCCAGTTGCTGACGCAGGTCCAGCAAGCGCTCGGCCAGTTCCTTCTGTTCATTCCAGAGGGTTTCCAGCGCAACCCTTTCGTCTTCAGCGGCGGCCAGTCGATCTTCCAAAGCGTCCAGCGCTTCGTGATCGATCAGCAAACCTGCTTCGGCGTCGCGGCGCAGCGCCTGGCGCTGACGGCCACCTTCAGCCAGTTCGCCCCGCAGGCGCTCAAGACTTTCCGGTGCGGCCGCAAGACTGATGCGCACGCGGGCGCACGCGGTGTCGAGCACATCGACAGCCTTGTCCGGCAGCTGACGGCCGGCCAGATAACGAGCGGACAACTCGGCCGCGGCAACCACCGCATCATCGCGCAAGTAAATGCCGTGGCTCTTCTCGTAGACCTGAGCCAAGCCACGGAGGATGGTCACCGCTTCGCTGACGGTCGGTTCGTGCAGTTGCACTGGTTGGAAGCGCCGGGCCAGGGCCGGGTCTTTTTCGAAGTATTTCTTGTATTCCGCCCACGTGGTGGCGGCGATGGTGCGCAACTCGCCGCGCGCCAGGGCTGGCTTGAGCAGGTTGGCCGCGTCGGAACCGCCGGCATTGCCGCCCGCGCCGATCAGGGTGTGGGCTTCGTCGATGAAGATGATGATCGGTTTCGGCGAGGCTTTGACTTCGTCGATCACGCCTTTGAGACGACGCTCGAACTCACCTTTGACGCTGGCGCCGGCCTGCAACAGGCCCATGTCCAGGGACAGCAACTCGACGCCTTTGAGGACTTGCGGTACCTCACCGGCGGCGATGCGCGAAGCCAAACCTTCGACGATCGCGGTTTTGCCGACGCCGGCTTCACCGACCACAATAGGGTTGTTTTTACGACGACGGGCAAGGATGTCGATCATCTGACGGATCGCGCCATCGCGGCACAGCACCGGGTCGAGTTTACCGTCGCGGGCCTGTTGGGTCAGGTTGTGGGTGAAGCGCTCCAGCAGCGATTCGCCCGGCACGACCGGTTTGCCGGTCGCCGGTTGTTCTTTCTGCGACAACGCGAATTCTTTCAGGCGCTCGATGTTCAGTTTGGCCAGCAACGACTGGTAGCGACTGCCGGCGTAGCGCATCGGGTTGCGCAGCAGCGCGAGGATCAATGCGGCCTGCTCAACCTGGCTCTGGCCCAATTCAAGATTGGCCACCAACAAAGCGTCTTGCAGCCACTGCACCAGTTCCGGAGCGAATACCGGGTTGCGCGAAGCGCTGTGTTCGACCCGCGATTGCAGCGCAGCGCTCAGCTCACCGGCATCCACTTCGGCGTCTTGCAACGCGCGTGCGAGCAAGCCTTGCGGGCGCTCCAGCAGGCCCAGCAGCAAGTCTTCTACGAGAATCTTGCTACCGCCACGGGCGACGCAGCGTTCGGCAGAGCTTTCCAGGTCACGACGGGTTTCGGCGTCCAGCGCCTGGATAAGTTGTTGCAGGTCTACGTTGATCATTGGCTCACGTCCTTAATGAATTTTGCTACCCAGGGTCACCACGCCGTCCGCTTTTTCGCGGCCGAGCCAACTGGTCCATCCCAGGCGACAGGCGTTCTGCTCACCGATGCGCAGTTCGCGGATTTCTTCCTGGCGCAGGACCAGGCGAATGTCGTAATCGAGCGGGTCACGCAGGGTAAATCGCACCAGCGCACACAGCGGCTGATAGCCGAAACCGATTGGCAGGAATTCGTGGAAGCGTTGCCAGTCGAGCTCGCGGATGTGAATCCGGAACTTGCCGCTGCGGTCGCGCACATGCTCGCCCAGCACCAGGTCTTCGCCGAGCAGGCTGTTGGCGCGGCCCAAACGATTGCGTTGCTCTTCGAGGATTTCGACGCGGCGCTCGATGCACTGCTCGATGGTCAGTTCGGCGTGCTTGAAGTAGTAACGCAGCACCGCTTCGATCAGCGCCGCCGAGTGCGCCCGCAGACTGAGCAGGCCGAGGTATGGCAGCAGGCGTTTCCAGTTCAGTTCTTGGGCCCGGCGGATCTCTTCGCCACCGAGACCGATCAGCGCAAACAGTTGCGAGGAAAACGGGTCGAGGGCGCCACTCTGGAAGCTCGCGCGGTAACGGTACTTGCGCCAGATCGGCAGCATCAGCCGTTGCAGGCGATGGTGAAACAGGTCGAGGAAATTGCGGGTCGGGTTGCCGTCTTCGCTATCGCCCAAGGCCTGTTCGCCATAGAACGCCGGCAGCGGCGAACCGGAACCTACCAGGCCGATCAGGTTGAAGCGCAGACGCGCGCGCATCTGCCCGTGCTCGTAGAAAAACTCCACGCGATCGACGTCACTGCCAGGGAAACCCAGGCTCGGGTTGGCCTGGAATTCCAGCTGGTCGTACAAATCGTCTTCGCTCAGGTGCGGGTGTGCATCGCGCAGCCGGTCAACCACCAGCAGCACGGCCTGAAACAGCGAGTACTCGCGTATAACCCGGGTCAGCCCGCTTAAAGCAGGGGCTGCAGGCCCATACGTGGTGTCCATTGGTACACCTCTCCTTGTGTACTTTTTACCCGCAGCTCGTGGTACGAATTGAGACTGGCGTAAAGCGCGAAAAACTCGTTAAGAACCGAAGCGAAAACGAACAGGTCGCCCTCACCGATATACCCCTCAGGGTCGATGGTCAGCTCGGTGCGCAATCCGCGTACCGGCAACCCTCGGTGCAATCTGTCCACGTGCTGGTGTTTGATCGACTTGAGCCCGCCAAGCAGGCGCTTGCTGACTTTTGCCGAGTGCTGGTCGTAATAGCTCGGCAGGTCGTAGGTTTCGAGAATCACCTTCAACGCATTGACGTCGGCCAGGGACAGATAGTTAAGCGACATGTTGCTGATCAGCTTCCAGAGGAAGTCACGGTTCAGCGGTGGTGCATAACTTGGGGTGGCCGGGGTGATGTTGCGGAAACTCAGGAACTCCGGCGTGTCTTCGCAGGCCTGGCTGATGTCCCCGAGCTTGAGCTTGCGCGGCAGGTTCTGGTTGGTGCACATCAGCTCGATCGACAGGGTTTCGTGGGCTTCGGTGTGGCGGATGCCGAAACTCAGGTGGGTGTCGAGGCCATCGTGCGACGAAGACGAACGCTGGCGGATGCTGTAATGCGGACGGCTGGTGGGCACGTCGAAACTCGGGTCGTGCTCGAAGGATTCGAACGGCACGTACTCCTGATAGCCGAGGCCGCCAGGTTTCCAGCCGGTCACGGTTTCCACCGAGAATACGCCGCAGTTTTCCAGGTCGTATTACCGACTACCGCGATGACATTGGCATTGGTCTGGCGCCGGGTGGTATTGCCAAGGTCTGGTTGGGCGGTCCTTGCTTGAAGGCAGTCGAGATTGCACGAGTAGAAGGAACCATAAACCCAAGAGGTCCCTATGAAGGAAAATCCAGTGGCAAGCATCGACCCTTGTCCGAGACATCTGAGGCTTACATAGAGAAGTTCGGAATTCCCTATGGAAGCTGGTAAGGAATGCCAACATTTCCGATGGTTAAACACCACTCGCCAGCGCTTGTTTAAAACGCCTTGAGGTTACGTCCTGCAAGCAACAACACCTTGCGTCGTTGCCTACGGCTACGCCAGAATCCGCCGGCTTGTGCGCCTTGGGGCGGGTCGGTAGTTTGATTCTCGTCGCTGATTGTCAGTGATCGGGTTTAGTCGCCCGCTGGTAATTGAAGTAGCACGAGCGTCCTTCAGACAGGTGTTTCCTACCTGCATTTGATGGCGGCTGTGCGTAGGGCACCTTCGGGTGCGCCGGCTTCTTCAATTCCCCGGTCCGACTAACCTGCGTACAGCTGCCACCCCTTCGTTTAGTCGGCGAAGTGTTGTCAGCATCATTTATGGAATTGAAGAAAATGTTCAAGGTAACTCCGAATCCGCCGGACACCGACCCGGCATCGCCCTACGCATCCCTTGACTCCAACAAGCTCCATGAAGCCGCCGAACGCGCCCTCGACCATCACTTCCCGCCAGCCGAACCGAAACCACCGAAACGCACAGGCCAACTCTTCAGTGTCTGCCCGAACATCGACACTGAAGCACTCCTGGCCAGCGCCTCGGAAGATCTGCTGTCCATCAGTGCCATCGCCGCCGACCTCGCTGACGATGTGGACGGTTCACGCCGCTCCGTAGCCCTGGCGCTCAGCCGCATGGCAGACGGAGTGCACTTGTTAGTGGAGCGAGCACTGGACCATCTGGATGAGCCGGAAATGGCGGCGATCTTTGCCAAGCAGCAAAGCCGAACCTGCTAGCTCGCCGAGCAAACAACCCCGATCGGTGATTCCTGCACCCGTCGGGGTTTATCTCGTCAAGGTATCCAACACATAGCTGGGAACACATAACCATTTCAATTATTTTCCCAATTTCCTAAACACACGCAGGACGCGTCCGATTTAGTCTCGTTGGCCTCAAAGTAACTCTCTGCTCCGGAAATCTTCTCTCACCTCTTTCACAACATTTTGTATGCGGAGCGCTCCTACAAACATGCGGGAGGCTTCTTACATCAATATGTTGCAAGCCTTGTTAGCGTGCGTTTAACTTTTTCTTTCGCGGGGTTTAGTCAAGGACGACTGGAGATCGCGCTTTAATCCTTCTCGGTAACAAAAATCTCGGCTTCACCCACAAGTAATACCGCCATTCAGGCACTTAACCAACTGCAAGGAGCAAACCCATGGCAACACCAGCGTACATGTCCGTCACTGGCGAGAAACAAGGTCTGATCACTGCTGGCGCCTTCACCGCCGACTCCGTTGGCAACACCTACCAGGAAGGTCACGAAGACCAGGTCATGATTCAGGCTTTCGAGCACGACGTGATCATCCCGCGGGACCCGCAATCCGGTCAGCCCACCGGCCAGCGCATTCACAAACCAGTAGTGATTACCAAGGTCTACGACAAGGCTTCGCCTCTGCTACAAGCGGCTTTGACTTCCGGAGAGCGCATGAGCGAGATCGTTATCCAGTGGTTTCGCACTTCGGCACAAGGCACCCAAGAGCACTACTACACCACCAAGTTGGAAGACGCGACCATCGTCGCCATCAACAACAAAATGCATAACTGCCAGGATCCGGGTAACTTGCACTTCACCCATCTGGAAGAAGTGCAGTTCGCCTATCGCAAAATCACCTGGACCCACGAAGTATCCGGTACTTCGGGTTCCGATGACTGGCGTACCCCGGTCACCGGCTAAATAAACACTCAGCACATCTCAACAAGCCACAAAAAATGGGCACCCGATTCAATCGGCGTGCCCATTTTTTTTCCGCTGCCCGGTTAAGCGGGCTGGGAATACAGATTACGGATTAACGCTGTCTTTCAACGATTTGCCTGGCTTGAACGCAACAGTGTTGCTGGCCTTGATTTTCACAGGCTCACCGGTTTGCGGGTTTTTGCCGGTGCGGGCACCGCGGTGGCGTTGCAGGAAGGTTCCGAAGCCCACCAGCGTAACGCTGTCCTTGCGGTGCAGAGCGCCGGTGATTTCTTCGAGAACGGCGTTGAGAACGCGGTTGGCCTGCTCTTTGGTGAGGTCTGCTTTTTCAGCAATTGCTGCGGCGAGTTCTGGTTTACGCATTTAGTGAAGCCCCTTTGACGGTTTTTTGTTGTTATGTCCGTGCTGTTCTCGTTGGAACAGCGCCCAAAGCGCCGCAGGTGCTCTACTCTGCGGCAGACGGGAGTGAGGATGGCATGCACAGAAGAGCCGCGCCAGTCTCGGCGCGACCTTTGTAGGGGCAAAAGCGGGGTGATTCCGACAGAACGACCGGTATTTACGCCAGCAAGGCCGGAAGCTCTTTGTTGAGGGCCAGTTTTTCCATCACAGCCGTGCCTGTCAGGGCATAACCGAGCAGTTTGCCGGTGGCATCGCGGCATAAAGCCTTGATGTCGGCACCCTGCCCTTCGACCGTCCAGACGCCCTCCAGGCCCCGTGGTGGTGGCGAAACCACCAGCGGACAGATCGGGGTTTTCACGGTGATCGGCATCGGGCCATAACTCACGGCGGTAGGATTTCCGGCGAGGGTCTGTGCCAGCGCTCTCGCACAACTCATGAGGGGCATGACGTACAAAAGATTCAGCCCATTGACCTCGGCGCAATCGCCCAGCGCGTAGATGTTGGCGTGGGAAGTTTTCAGGTGGCGGTCCACGACAACGCCGCGATTGACCTGTACACCGGCAGCGGCCGCCAGATCGATGCGCGGACGCAGACCAATGGCCGAAACCACGACGTCGCATGGGATGACCTGGCCATCGGACAGATGCGCTTCCAGTCCGTCAGCCACTCGCTGCAGACGGTTCAGCACCGGCCCCAGGTGAAAGCGGGCTCCCAGGCTTTCCAGCCCCGCCTGGACCGCAGCGGCCGCCGCCGGGTGCAGCAGCGTCGGCATGACCTGTTCGCACGGTGCAACCAGTTGCACCTCGTAGCCGCCGACGATCAGGTCGTTGGCGAACTCGCAGCCAATCAGGCCGGCCCCCAGCAGTAACACCCGATGCTTGCCGGCGGCTGCCGCGCGAAAGCGGGCATAGTCTTCCAGATCGTTGATCGGAAAAACCGCGTCCGTCGCATCGCCTTCGATAGGCACTCGCACGGTTTCGGCGCCCCAGGCCAGGATCAGGTCACGGTAGATCACCGATTCTTCGCCGATCCACAGGCGTTTGTGGCCCGGATCGATACCGCTGATGCGGGTGTGGGTGCGTACTTCGGCCTTCAATTGCTCGGCCATCGCGCCGGGTTCGGCCATGCTCAGGCCGTCGGCGTCTTTGTTTTTGCCGAAACCGGTGGAGAGCATCGGCTTGGAGTAGGAGCGTCCGTCATCGGCGGTAATCAGCAGCAGCGGGGTTTCGCCATCGAGCTTGCGAAACTCCCGGGCCAGGTTGTAGCCAGCCAGCCCGGTGCCGACGATCACGACAGGTGCGTTCATTCCTTGCTCCTCTAAATGTCTTAGTTGATTTCGATCATTTCAAAATCCATCTTGCCTACGCCGCAATCCGGGCACAGCCAGTCTTCCGGTACGTCTTGCCACAACGTGCCCGGCGCAATTCCGTCGTCCGGCCAGCCGTCGGCTTCGTTATAGACCAGGCCACAGACCACACATTGCCACTTTTTCATTCAGGTACATCCTCAGGATTCAGGCTTTTGCCGGCGCGAACGGTCAATGGTTGAAGCGCTGCCGTCCGGCTCAGGGGCGTTTTGTACTGATCGGGCCCGTCAGATGCAAGCCTGTTCGACGCAACGGAGGGCCGGATCAGTCAAAATCGCCGGCTGACATGGTAAGCTCGCCGCCTCATTTGCTGCCAATAATGACTCATTGTGCAACACACAAAAGCCCCCTGCCCGTCCCCGCTCTGGCTCCCTGAAAGCCGACTGGCGCCCCTCCCTGACACGTCTACCCTCGACTGGCTGTTCGATGAAGGATCGCTGACACGACGGCTGACGCGTTTGTCGAATGATGCGTTCAGCGTCACCCCGCTGTTCGAAGGCTGGCAGCCCCTGCGCGCCGATGAATGTGCCGCGCTGGATCTGGCCGAAGGCAGCGAGGGTTGGGTGCGCGAGGTTTATTTGCGCGGTCACGGTGAAGCCTGGGTGTTTGCTCGCAGCGTGGCGGCGCGAAGCGCGTTGCAGGGCGACGGGTTGCACATGGATGAGCTGGGCAGCCGCTCGTTGGGCGAACTGCTGTTTTGCGATCAAGCGTTCCAGCGTCGGGCCATCGAGGTTTGTCACTATCCTCAGGAGTGGCTGCCGATGGAGTGCCGGTCACCTGAACTGTGGGGCCGTCGCTCGCGCTTCGATCGCGGCGCCCTGAGCGTGCTGGTGGCCGAAATTTTCCTGCCGACCCTGTGGAACGCCGCCCGCGTCCATCCGGAGAACTGCTGATGTACCAGAGCCTACTCAAGTCCCTGAATCGCTTGAATCCACGGGCCTGGGATTTCATTCAGCTGACCCGCATGGACAAGCCGATCGGCATCTATCTGCTGCTGTGGCCGACGCTGTGGGCGCTGTGGATTGCCGGCAAGGGCTCGCCGTCCCTGGCCAACATCGTGATTTTCGTCCTCGGCGTGGTACTGACCCGCGCCGGCGGCTGCGTGATCAATGACTGGGCGGACCGCAAAGTCGACGGCCACGTCAAACGCACCGAACAGCGGCCATTGGTGAGCGGCAAGATCAGCTCCAAAGAAGCCTTGGTGTTTTTTGCGCTGCTGATGGGCGTGAGTTTTCTGTTGGTCCTGTGCACCAACGCAGCAACGGTCTGGCTGTCGTTCGGCGGCTTGGCGCTGGCCTTCACCTACCCGTTCATGAAGCGCTACACCTATTACCCGCAAGTGGTGCTGGGCGCGGCGTTTTCCTGGGGGATGCCGATGGCGTTCACCGCCGAAACCGGTGAACTGCCGGCGGCGGCGTGGTTGCTGTGGATCGCTAACCTGCTGTGGACGGTGGGCTATGACACCTATTACGCCATGACCGACCGCGATGACGATCTGAGGATCGGCGTGAAATCCACGGCGATTTTGTTCGGCGAGGCGGACCGCGTGATCATCCTGACCCTGCAAGGGTTGGCGCTGGGTTGCTTACTGCTGGCCGGGTCGAAATTCGAGCTCGGTGGCTGGTTCCATCTCGGATTGCTGGCGGCGGCGGGCTGTTTTGCGTGGGAGTTCTGGTACACCCGCGGCAAGGACCGGATGCGCTGCTTCAAGGCGTTTTTGCACAACCACTGGGCCGGGTTGGCGATTTTCGTCGGGATTGTGCTGGATTACGGAATGCGTTGAGGCGACTGGCGTCTTAGCGGGCAAGCCTCGCTCCTACAGGGAGCGAGGCTGCGGAGACTGAACTCGTTACATCTTCGGCCCTTGGAGAACGTGCCACTTGTCCATTTTCTTGTCGCCTGTCATGTCTCCTGGCTTCTTGTCTTGAACGAAGTAGTACAGCGGCTTGCCGTCGAATGCCCACTGCATCGTGCCATCGTCACGTTTGATGATGGTCCACTTGCCTTCAGCCTTGTCGGCCTCGGTGGCTTTCAGCGGCGGCCAGTTTTCTGCGCACTTGCCGGTGCACGCTGATTTGCCGCCCGTGTCGTTGTCGAAGGTGTACAACGTCATGCCCTTGTGGTCGACCAACATGCCGTCTTTAACCATGCCTGGGTCTTCGGCGAAGGCCATTGTCGGCAGTGTTAGCGCAGCAGTGACCAGCAGAGCCTTCCAGGATTGAGCGATGTGCTTCATGGAAACCTTCCTTTTGTGGTTGTCAGGATTCGGACTTAGAGCTTAGTTCAGGTTCATGGCAATCGCAGGGCGTCTAAAATACTGTCACACGACTGCAATAATTCCGTTATCTAATGCGGCGCAAGACAGTTAAATGACAAGAGGACTTAGGCATGGTTGGCAGGAGCATTCTGATCGTCGACGACGAAGCGCCCATTCGCGAAATGATCGCCGTTGCGTTGGAAATGGCCGGCTATGACTGCATGGAGGCGGAGAACTCCCAGCAGGCCCATGCCATCATCGTCGACCGCAAGCCGGACCTGATCCTGCTCGACTGGATGCTGCCCGGCACGTCCGGCATCGAGCTGGCTCGACGCCTCAAGCGCGATGAGCTGACCGGGGACATCCCGATCATCATGCTCACCGCCAAGGGCGAAGAGGACAACAAGATCCAAGGCCTGGAAGTCGGCGCTGACGACTACATCACCAAACCCTTTTCCCCCCGTGAGCTGGTCGCACGCCTCAAAGCCGTGCTGCGCCGTGCCGGACCGACCGATGGCGAGACGCCGATCGAAGTCGGTGGCCTGCTACTGGACCCGATCAGCCACCGCGTGACCATCGACGGCAAACCCGCCGAGATGGGCCCGACCGAATACCGTCTGCTGCAATTTTTCATGACCCACCAGGAGCGCGCCTACACCCGTGGCCAGTTGCTGGATCAGGTCTGGGGCGGCAATGTCTATGTCGAAGAGCGTACCGTCGACGTGCACATCCGCCGTCTGCGCAAAGCCCTCGGCGATGCCTACGAAAATCTGGTACAAACCGTGCGCGGCACCGGTTATCGCTTTTCTACCAAAGCCTGATCCGGACCTTTCCCGCCCGACAAGCTGACAAGGACGCGTGTTCAAGTGAACCAAAACTGGCATGGCACCCTGATCCGCCACATGCTTTTGCTGGTGACCGGCTGTTTGGTGATCGGACTGATCACCGGCTATTACGGCTGGAGCCTCGCCGCGGGCCTGGGCCTTTACTTGGCCTGGACGCTCAAGCAACTGCTGCGCCTGCACGAATGGCTGCGCCTGCACAAACCCGATGAAGCACCGCCCGATGGCTACGGCCTGTGGGGCGAAGTGTTCGACAGCATCTACCACCTGCAACGCCGCGACCAACGAGTGCGGGGGCGCCTGCAAGCGGTCATCGACCGAGTCCAGGAATCCACCGCCGCGCTCAAAGATGCGGTCATCATGCTCGACAGCGATGGCAACCTGGAATGGTGGAACCGCGCCGCTGAAACCCTGCTCGGTCTCAAAACTCCTCAGGATAGCGGTCAGCCGGTGACCAACCTGGTGCGCCATCCGCGCTTCAAGGAATACTTCGAACAGGACAGCTACGCCGAACCGCTGGACATCCCCTCGCCGATCAACGATCGCCTGCGTATTCAGCTGTACATCACCCGCTACGGCAATAATGAACATCTGATGCTGGTGCGCGACGTCACGCGCATCCATCAGCTGGAACAGATGCGCAAAGACTTCATCGCCAACGTTTCCCATGAGCTGCGCACGCCGCTGACGGTGATCTGCGGCTACCTGGAAACCCTGCTCGACAATGTCGAGGAAGTGAACCCGCGCTGGACCCGTGCCTTGCAACAGATGCAGCAACAGGGCGGGCGCATGCAGACGTTGCTCAACGACTTGCTGCTGCTGGCCAAACTGGAGGCCACCGATTACCCGTCGGACAACCAGCCGGTGGCCATCGACGGCTTGCTGCAATCGATCAAGAGCGACGCGCAGCAACTGTCCGGCCAGCGTAATCAGACCATCACGCTGGACGCCGATCCGACGATTCTGCTCAAGGGCAGCGAAGCTGAATTGCGCAGCGCGTTTTCCAACCTGGTGTTCAACGCGGTGAAATACACCCCGGCCGAAGGCAATATCCGCATTCGCTGGTGGGGCGACGACCAAGGTGCGCACCTGAGCGTGCAGGATTCCGGGATCGGCATCGACAGCAAACACCTGCCGCGCCTGACCGAGCGTTTCTACCGCGTCGACTCCAGCCGCAACTCCAACACCGGCGGCACCGGGCTGGGGCTGGCGATCGTCAAACACGTGTTGCTGCGCCACCGCGCGCGGATGGAAATCAGCAGCGTACCGGGCCACGGCAGCACGTTTACCTGCCACTTTGCGCCAGCGCAGGTCACCAAATCTCGGGTCATCAGCACCACCGACTGATACCGGCCGGCACGCGCCACTAGGCAATCGACCGGTCAGCCGCTACATTGGCTGACTTGCGCCTGCCCTTCAGGCGCACTTTTTTCTTTTCTTTCGAATACACGGAACCCGCAAAACTCCATCATGGACCCTTCCCCAGGTTTGACCTTCGCGACACTCTTCGCCGATTTCGGCATGATTCTTTTTGCTCTGATCCTGGTTTTGCTCAACGGTTTTTTCGTTGCGGCGGAATTCGCCATGGTCAAATTGCGCTCGACCCGCGTCGAGTCCATCGCAGAAAAGCACGGCTGGCGCGGACACATTCTGCGCACCGTCCACAGTCAGCTCGATGCCTACCTCTCGGCCTGCCAATTGGGTATCACCCTCGCCTCCCTGGGCCTTGGCTGGGTCGGTGAGCCGGCGTTCGCGCACATTCTCGAGCCGGTACTGAGCGCCGCGGGCGTAGAGTCCGCCGAAGTGGTCAAGGGCGTGTCGTTCTTCACCGCGTTCTTTATCATTTCGTACCTGCACATCGTGGTCGGCGAACTGGCTCCGAAATCCTGGGCCATCCGCAAACCCGAGCTGCTGTCGCTCTGGACCGCCGTGCCGCTGTACCTGTTCTACTGGGCCATGTACCCGGCCATCTACCTGCTCAACGCCAGCGCCAACACGATCCTGCGGATCGCGGGCCAGGGTGAGCCCGGTCCACATCACGAGCACCATTACAGCCGTGAAGAACTGAAACTGATCCTGCACTCCAGCCGTGGCCAGGACCCAAGCGACCAAGGCATGCGTGTATTGGCCTCGGCGGTGGAAATGGGCGAGCTGGAAGTGGTGGACTGGGCCAACTCCCGGGAAGACCTGGTGACGCTGGAGTTCAACGCGCCGCTCAAGGAAATCCTGGCGATGTTCCGTCGCCACAAGTTCAGCCGCTATCCGGTGTACGACAGCGAAAGTCAGGAGTTCGTTGGCCTGCTGCACATCAAGGACCTGCTGCTGGAACTGGCGGCCCTGGACCACATTCCCGAGTCGTTCAACCTCGCCGAACTGACCCGCCCCCTGGAGCGCGTGTCGCGGCACATGCCGTTGTCGCAGTTGCTGGAACAGTTCCGCAAGGGTGGCTCGCACTTCGCCCTGGTTGAAGAAGCCGACGGCAACATCATCGGCTACTTGACCATGGAAGACGTGCTGGAAGTGCTGGTCGGCGACATTCAGGACGAACACCGCAAGGCCGAGCGCGGGATCCTCGCGTATCAGCCGGGCAAGCTCCTGGTGCGAGGTGATACGCCGCTGTTCAAGGTCGAAAGGCTGCTGGGTATCGACCTGGACCACATCGAAGCCGAGACCCTCGCCGGGCTGGTCTACGAAACCCTGAAACGGGTACCGGAAGAGGAGGAAGTGCTGGAAGTCGAAGGCCTGCGGATCATCATCAAGAAGATGAAAGGGCCGAAGATCATTCTGGCCAAGGTGTTGATGCTCGATTAAGTCGTCCCTGGCTTAAACCGCGTCGCGCCCTTCGCGAGCAAGTCGAATCGTCGCACCGCCGCTCCCACATTGGAATGCGTTTCAAATGGGGGAGCGGGCTTGCTCGCGAAGGCGTCAGAACAGGCAACCCGTCACTGTTTGCCCAACGCAAAGTTGGGCAATGCCCCCACCGGTTGATTGAACTGGTACGGAATAGACACCAACCCCAACCCGGTATTGCGCTGCACCACGAAGTGCAAATGCGGGCCGGTGCTATTGCCGGTATTGCCGGACAGCGCCAGTTCACTGCCCACCGACACCCGTTGACCTTCGCGAGCGCTCACCGACCCTCGCTTGAGGTGCAGATAAACGCCCATGGTCCCGTCATCATGCAGCACCCGCACGAAATTCCCCGACGGATCGTTACCGCGTCCGGTCTGCTTGTTCTCGGTTTTCACCACCACGCCACCGCGCGCCGCGATGATCGGCGTGCCTTCGGGCATGGCGATGTCCATGGCGTAACGACTCTTGGCACCGAAGTGGCTGTATTGACCATTGGCCCCCTGACTCAAACGAAACGGCCCGCCGCGCCACGGCAATGGGTATCGATAGGCCATGGCCGTGTCTGAGGGGTCGCCCAGGGAGTATTCAAACTTTGGGGTGTAGGCGAGCGGCCTTCCGGCCTGGGTGGCCGTGAGCAGCGCCAGACGAATGTTGCTGCGCGCCGGCATAACCCGGCGAATCGGCCGGCTCGGCGCGCCGCTGACGTTCTTCAACCCGGCGAAACTCAACTCGATCTCGACTGGCGCATACAGGTCATTGCGCACGTAAACGCTGTCCATGCCCTTCTGTTTCTTGATGTCGAGGTACACCTGACGCTCAAGGTGCTCAACCATGCGATCTCGAAAAACAAACACCTGGGAGCCTTTCGTAGGGCGGTCGCTGTAGGTGACCACGCCATTGGCGTCTTTGGACTTGTAGATCGTCATGGCCACAGCCGAGGTGGAGGCCATGAAAAGACCACAGAAAAACAGCAGGCGCGCGAGCATGGGCAAGATTCTGTCGAGTAAGGTCTGGGAAGGAGCCTAGCAGCTGCAATGGACCCGGGTAGTCGGCAGATGTTTCAAAATGGGGTGGGCGGGAGATGGGCGGTGAATTCAATTGCATCTTCGCGAGCAAGTCGAATCGTCGCACCGCCGCTCCCACAGGGGAACGCATTCCAATGTGGGAGCGAGCTTGCTCGCGAAGACGGCCTGTCAGCGACGAAGATTACGCGCCAGGAATGAAATGCTTCTGCGCTGTACCACGTGCTATCAAACGAGAGATGTAGTCGAGCTTCTGCGCGTCCTGATCCACAAAACGGAAGGTCAGTTGCAGCCATTCGCTGTCAGGTTTCTGCTCGTGGGCGACGATGGCGTGCAGGTAGCCGTTCAGGCGGGCAACTTCAGCGTTGTCGCCCTGTTCCAGGTCGAGTACGGCGCTGTCGAGCACTTGCGGCAGTGCGTCGGTACGTTTCACCACCAGCAGCGCTTCCTTGAGGCTCAACGCCTTGATCACGCATTGCTGAATGCCGTTCGGCAAACGCAATTGGCCCTGGCCACGCCCGCTAGTAGGCGCGGCAGAGGCAACGGGTGCCTTGACCGGCGGGTTGTTGAGCAGGCCACGGGGCGGTGCCGCAGCCGGGGCTGGCGCGGCGACGGGCGCGACCACGGCAGCCTTGCCGCCAGTCAATGCGCTCAGGGAGTCGTTGCCAAACGCCGAGTTCATTTTGGTCGGCGCGCTGTTCATCAAGGTGTCGAGCTTGCCGACCTTGTTCAGCGCCTGCTTGACCTTGGTCAGCAGTTGCTCGTTGGTGAACGGCTTGCTGACGTAACCGGAAACCCCGGCCTGAATCGCCTGCACCACGTTCTCTTTGTCGCCACGGCTGGTCACCATCACGAACGGCATGGTCTTGAGGTTGTCCTGCTCGCGGCACCAGGTCAGCAATTCCAGGCCGGACATTTCCGGCATTTCCCAGTCGCACAACACCAGGTCGAACGCTTCCCGCGCCAGCAAGGACTGCGCCTTCTTGCCGTTGACCGCGTCTTCGATCCGGATACCCGGGAAGTAGTTGCGCAGGCACTTCTTCACCAGGTCACGAATGAACGACGCATCGTCCACGACCAACACACTGACCTTACTCATCCACCACCCCTTTAAAAAATCCCGGCAAGCATACCGCTTTGCTGATGGCACATTGCCAAAAACCTTCAGTCACGCCGGGACTTTTCGTTCGCGGGTGCTGCTTTCGAATGCGTAAACCGCAAACAAAAACGCCCGGCCAAAAGGCCGGGCGCTTTTCTTCAGGCAATCTTACTTATCGTCAACTTTGCCCGGAACATTAGCGGTTTCGCCACTTGTGCCTTCAACTTCTTCCTTCATGCGCTTGAGGCCCAGGTGACGCACGTCGGTGCCGCGCACCAGGTAAATCACCAGCTCCGAGATGTTGCGCGCATGGTCGCCGATGCGCTCCAGCGAACGCAGGACCCAGATAATGCTCAAGACCCGCGAGATAGAGCGCGGGTCTTCCATCATGTAGGTGGCCAGTTCACGCAGCGCGGTCTTGTATTCGCGGTCGATAATCTTGTCGTACTGCGCCACCGACAACGCCAGGTCGGCGTCGAAACGGGCAAATGCGTCGAGCGCGTCGCGCACCATGTTGCGCACCTGGTCGCCGATGTGGCGCACCTCGACATAACCGCGCGGGGCTTCGCCTTCTTCGCACAGCTGGATGGCGCGGCGGGCGATCTTGGTGGCTTCGTCGCCGATGCGCTCAAGGTCGATTACCGACTTGGAGATGCTGATGATCAGACGCAAGTCGGACGCCGCCGGCTGACGACGGGCCAGAATGCGCAGGCATTCTTCGTCGATGTTGCGTTCCATCTGGTTGATCTGGTCGTCGATTTCGCGAACCTGCTGGGCCAGACCGGAGTCGGCCTCGATCAGCGCGGTGACCGCGTCGTTGACCTGCTTTTCCACCAGCCCGCCCATGGCCAGGAGGTGGCTGCGCACTTCCTCGAGCTCGGCGTTGAACTGCGCGGAGATGTGATGGGTAAGGCCTTCTTTGCTAATCATGTTGGCGTCCTTGGAGCGTCCGGTAAGGTGCGGTCGACCGCAGCGGTGGTTCAGTGAGCAACGCTAGCGGCATCCTAGCCGTAACGACCGGTGATGTAGTCTTCGGTCTGCTTCTTCGCCGGATTGGTGAACAGGGTGTCGGTGTCGCCGAACTCCACCAGTTTGCCCATGTACATGAACGCCGTGTAGTCGGAAACCCGCGCGGCCTGTTGCATGTTGTGGGTCACGATGACGATGGTGAACTTGGATTTCAGTTCGTAGATCAGCTCTTCGACTTTCAGCGTGGAGATCGGGTCGAGTGCCGAGCACGGTTCGTCGAGCAGCAGCACTTCCGGTTCCACGGCGATGGTACGAGCGATCACCAGACGCTGCTGCTGACCACCCGACAGGCCGAGTGCCGATTCGTGCAGACGGTCTTTGACTTCCTCCCACAACGCCGCGCCTTTCAATGCCCACTCCACGGCTTCGTCGAGCACGCGCTTCTTGTTAATGCCCTGGATGCGCAGGCCGTAGACCACGTTTTCGTAGATGGTTTTCGGGAACGGGTTGGGCTTCTGGAACACCATGCCGACGCGACGACGCAGCTCGGCCACGTCTTCGCCCTTGCGGTAGATGTTGTTGCCGTACAGGTTGATCGCGCCTTCGACACGGCAGCCGTCCACCAGGTCGTTCATGCGGTTGAAGGTACGCAGCAGCGTGGACTTGCCGCAGCCGGACGGGCCAATGAAAGCCGTCACGCGCTGTTTCGGAATGTTCAGGGCGACGTCGAACAGCGCTTGTTTGTCGCCGTAGAACAGGCTCAGGCCCGGCACTTCGATGGCCACGGTTTCCTGTTCAAGGCTCAGGCTCTGTTTGTCGCGGCCCAGGGCGGACATGTTGATACCGTGGGTATGTGCTTCGTGCTGCATGGGAGGCTCCCTGTGCTAACAAATTCGGTTCGGAACGCCGCAGTGCGGCACATCCAATAAATTTCCGGTGTACCCGGTCTACTGTGGGAGCGGGCTTGCTCGCGAAGACGTCGGCACATCCAACAAAGATGCGACTGACAAACCGCTTTCGCGAGCAAGCCCGCTCCCACAGGTAATCAACTATCCAGCGCTTTGTACTTCTCGCGCAGGTGGTTTCGAATGTATACGGCCGACAAGTTAAGAGTGGCGATCACCAGCACCAGCAACAGCGCCGTGGCGTACACCAGAGGCCGAGCGGCCTCGACGTTCGGGCTCTGGAAGCCGACGTCATAAATGTGGAAGCCCAGGTGCATGATCTTCTGGTCCAGGTGCAGGTATGGGTAGTTGCCGTCCAGCGGCAGCGACGGCGCCAGTTTCACCACACCCACCAGCATCAGCGGCGCTACTTCACCGGCGGCGCGCGCCACGGCGAGGATCATGCCGGTCATCATCGCCGGGCTGGCCATTGGCAGGACGATCTTCCACAAGGTTTCAGCCTTGGTCGCGCCGAGAGCCAACGAGCCTTCGCGCACGGTGCGAGGAATCCGCGCCAGCCCTTCTTCAGTGGCCACGATCACCACCGGCACCGCCAGCAATGCCAGGGTCAACGAAGCCCAGAGCAGGCCCGGCGTACCGAAGGTCGGTGCAGGCAGTGCTTCCGGGAAGAACAACCGGTCGACCGATCCACCCAGCACATAGACGAAGAAGCCCAGGCCGAACACGCCGTAAACAATCGCCGGTACGCCAGCCAGGTTGTTCACCGCGATACGGATAATCCGGGTCAATGCGTTCTGCTTGGCGTATTCACGCAGGTAAACTGCCGCCAGCACGCCAAACGGCGTGACGATCATCGCCATGATCAGGGTCATCATCACGGTGCCGAAAATCGCCGGGAAGATCCCGCCTTCGGTGTTCGCCTCACGCGGGTCATCGCTGAGAAATTCCCAGACCTTGCTGAAGTAGAAACGGACCTTGGTAAAGGTACCCATGGCGTTCGGCTGATAGGCGTGAACCACTTTGCCGATGCTGATTTCCAGCTCTTTGCCGTTGGCGTCGCGGGCGGTCAGGCTGTCGCGATTGAACTGGCTGTGCAAATCGTTCAGGCGCGCTTCGATGTCCTGGTAACGCGCATTCAGCTCGGCACGCTCGGACTCCATGTCGGCTTGCGCGGCGGCGTCGAGCCGGCCGTCCAGTTCCAGCCTGCGACCCTGCAGACGGATCCGTTCGAGGCCAGCGTTGATCGCGCCGATGTCGGATTTTTCCAGGGTCTTGAGCTGTGCGGCGAGCTCGTTGACGCGGGCGACACGGGCCTGCAGCTCCGGCCACGCCGCTTCGCCTTCAGCGATGACCTTGCCGTCCTGTTTGACGTTGACCAGGTAGCCGTAGAAATTGCCCCATTCACGACGTTCGATGGCCATCAGTTCCGGCGGCGTCTTCTGGTTCGTCAGCCACTCGCCGACGATCCAGGTGAAGTCGTTGCCGTTCAGGTCACGGTTGCCGACCTTGATCAGCTCACGGGTCATGAACTCCGGACCCTCGTCGGGCACCGGCAGGCCAGCGCTTTTCAGGCGCTCGCGGGGCACTTGTTCTTTCTGCACCACTTCGCCGATGACGAGGTGATTGGCCTGGCCCGGCACATCGTAGCTAGCGTGTATCAGGTCCGCCGGCCAGAAGTGACCCAGACCACGCACGGCAATCACCGCGAGCAGGCCAATGGTCATGATGACCGCGATGGACACCGCGCCGCCGCTGATCCAGACGCCGGGGGCGCCGCTCTTGAACCATCCTTTCAGGGAGTTCTGTTTCACAGACTTCTACCTTTCTTAAAGCGACGAGTATTTCTTGCGCAGACGCTGACGAATCAGTTCCGCGAGGGTGTTCATGACGAAGGTGAACATCAGCAGCACCAGCGCCGAGAGGAACAGCACGCGGTAGTGGCTGCCGCCGACTTCCGATTCGGGCATTTCCACCGCGACGTTGGCAGCCAGGGTGCGCAGGCCTTCGAACAGGTTCATTTCCATGACCGGGGTGTTACCGGTGGCCATCAGCACGATCATGGTTTCACCGACCGCACGGCCCATGCCAATCATCAGCGCCGAGAAAATGCCCGGGCTCGCGGTGAGGATTACCACGCGTGTCATGGTCTGCCACGGCGTGGCACCGAGGGCCAGGGAACCAAGCGTCAAACCGCGAGGCACGCTGAACACGGCGTCTTCGGCAATGGAGTAGATGTTCGGGATCACCGCGAAGCCCATGGCCAGACCGACCACCAATGCGTTGCGCTGGTCGTAGGTGATGCCCAGGTCGTGGGAGATCCACATGCGCATGTCACCGCCGAAGAACCAGGTTTCCATGTACGGGCTCATGTACAGCGACAACCAGCCCACGAACAGGATCACCGGGATCAGAATCGCGCTTTCCCAGCCGTCCGGCACTTTCAGGCGGATCGATTCAGGCAGGCGGCTGAAGGTGAAACCCGCCACCAGGATGCCGATCGGCATCAGCATCAACAGGCTGAAGATGCCCGGCAAATGGCCTTCTACATAAGGTGCGAGGAACAGGCCGGCGAAGAAACCGAGGATCACCGTCGGCATCGCCTCCATCAGCTCGATCACCGGCTTGACCTTGCGGCGCATGCCCGGGGCCATGAAGTACGCGGTGTAGATCGCAGCGGCGACGGCCAGAGGCGCGGCCAGCAGCATCGCGTAGAACGCGGCCTTCAGGGTGCCGAAGGTCAGCGGCGACAAACTCAGCTTGGGTTCGAAATCGGTGTTGGCGGCGGTCGATTGCCAGACGTATTTAGGCTCGTCGTAGTTCTCGTACCAGACCTTGCTCCACAACGCGCTCCACGAAACTTCCGGGTGCGGGTTGTCCAGCAGCAGTGGTTGCAGCTTGCCGCCCGCTTCCACGATCACGCGGTTGGCACGTGGCGAAAGACCGAACAGGCCTTGGCCATCGACCACCTGGTCCACCAGCAAGGTGCGATGCGCGGTGCTGTGGAACACGCCGAGCTTGCCGGAGGCGTCGAGGGCGATGAAGCCTTTGCGACGCTCTTCCGCGGTGATTTCAACAATGGGCGTGGTGCCCATCTGGAACGTACGAATCTGCTTCAGGCGTTGCTCGCCATCGGTGTCGCGGGCCATGAACCACTGGGCCAGACCACCTTTGGAGTCACCAATAATCAGCGAAATGCCACCCACCAATTGGGTGCTGGCGGTGACTTCTGTTTCGCCGTTATCGAGTAGCTTGTAGCGACCGTTGAGGCTCTTGTCGCGCAGGCTGAACACGTCGGCCTGGGCACGCCCGTTGATCACGTACAGCCACTGCTGGCGTGGGTCGACGAAGATGTTTTTAACCGGCTCGGTCATCTGCGGCAGATCGATACGCTTCTGCTCGTTGGTGATCTCGCCGGTCATCATGTTTTCTTCGCTGGTCAGCGACAAAACATTGAGTTGCGAACCGGTGGAGCCGACCAGCATCAGGGTCGAATCGGTAGCGTTAAGGCTGACATGCTCCAGCGCACCGCCCGCCTCGTTCAGCACGATTGGCGTTTCGCCGTACGGATACTCGATCGCCGGCGAGATGGTTTTCTTGCCATCCGGATAGCTGACTTTATAGGTGTGACGGAACACCAAGGCCTGACCATTGGAAAAGCCCACCGCCACCAGCGGATGACCGGGCTGGTCTTCACCAATAGACGTTACGCTGGTACCTGCCGGAACCGGCAGATCGACGCGCTTGAGTTCGGCACCACTGTCGATATCGAAGAACAGCGCCTGGCCCTTGTCGGAAACCCGAAGGGCGACCTGGTTCTGCTCTTCCAGGGAGATCATCAACGGCTTGCCGGCGTCTTGCATCCAGGCAGGCGTGATGGCGTCCTTGGCGGTCAGGTCGGCACCCTGGAACAGTGGCGCGACGACGTAGGCGAGGAAGAAAAAGATCAGCGTGATCGCGCCGAGGACGGCGAGGCCGCCGACGAGGACGTACCAGCGGGTCAGGCGATCTTTGAGCGCACGTATACGGCGCTTGCGTTGCAGCTCAGGCGTATTGAAGTCAATTCGCTTGGGGGGATTTGTAGTCATTGTGGAATTGGCCAGATCATTCATTCGCACACCCTAGCGATCCTGTATGACAGAAAGATGACAATGCAGTGACGCAACAAATCCGCCGCCCGTGGGAACTGGCAGCGGAGTGAAAATTCGAGGGGTGTGGGAGCGGGCTTGCTCGCGAAGAGGTTTTCACATTCAACATCTCTGTTGTTGATCCACCGCTTTCTCGAGCAAGCCCGCTCCCACACTGGAGCCCGGTTTCAACCCGGGCTCAGGGTTTTACTTTTTTGCTACGTTGCTACCTTCTTGCAGACCCAGGTCAGCCAGTGCTTTTGCAGCAACCTTGGCTGGCAGCGGGATGTAGCCGTCTTTCACCACGACGTCCTGACCCTGCTTGGACAGAATCAGTTTCACGAACTCGGCTTCCAGCGGGGCCAGAGGCTTGTTCGGGGCTTTGTTGACGTACACGTAGAGGAAACGCGACAGCGGGTATTTGCCGTTCAGGGCGTTTTCTTCGGTGTCTTCGATGAAGTCAGTGCTGCCTTTCTTGGCCAGAGCCACGGTCTTCACGCTGGCGGTCTTGTAGCCGATGCCCGAATAGCCGACGCCGTTCAGCGAAGAACTGATCGACTGCACAACCGAAGCCGAGCCAGGCTGTTCGTTGACATTTGGTTTGAAGTCGCCTTTGCACAGGGCTTCTTCCTTGAAGTAACCGTAAGTGCCGGAAACCGAGTTACGACCGAAGAGTTGAACCGGCTTGTTCGCCAGGTCGCCGGTTACACCCAGATCACCCCAGGTTTTCACGTCGGTTTTCGCACCGCACAGGCGCGTCGAAGAGAAAATCGCGTCGACCTGCTCCATGGTCATGTGTTGTATCGGGTTGTCCTTGTGCACGAACACAGCCAGGGCATCCACGGCAACCGGGATGGCGGTTGGCTTGTAGCCATATTTAGTTTCGAAGGCTTGCAGTTCGTTGTCCTTCATCTTACGGCTCATCGGGCCCAGGTTAGCGGTGCCTTCAGTGAGCGCAGGTGGCGCGGTAGACGAACCGGCAGCCTGAATCTGGATGTTTACGTTCGGGTATTCTTTTTTGTAGTTCTCAGCCCACAGGGTCATGAGGTTGGCCAGGGTATCGGAGCCGACGCTGGACAGGTTGCCCGACACACCAGTGGTCTTGGTGTAGCTCGGGATAGCAGGGTCAACAGCGGCAACCGCGTTGGCAGTCGCAACGCCAGCAGCGACAAAAGTCATTGCCGCCATCAAACGCTTCAGTTTCATGCCTTACTCCTAGCAGATAGGTGTGTTTAGTCGGGCCAAGTATCAGCAGGCCGTGTGAACACTCTATGGCTGAAATATGACAATTGGATGAAAGGCCAGCATTCTGTTGAGAAGGCTGGCCTTTCGAGATTTTCTGCCTGATACATGCCCCCTGTGGGAGCGGGCTTGCCCGCGAAGAGGCCATAACATTCAACATCTATGCTGACTGTTCCACCGCCTTCGCGGGCAAGCCCGCTCCCACAGAAAAATTCAGCGTCCCTTCTTCCAAAGATACCCACCCACCATAATCCCGACCCCGCACAGGATTGCCACATAATACGAAGGCCCCATCGGGCTTTCCTTGAGCAGCAGGCTGACGATCATCGGCGTCAGGCCGCCGAAAATGGCATAGGCCACGTTGTACGAGAACGACAGGCCGCTGAAACGTACTACCGGCGGGAACGCTTTGACCATGACGTACGGCACCGCACCGATGGTGCCCACCAGCAGACCTGTCAGGGCGTACATCGGGAACAGCCAGTCGGGATGGTCAGCCAGGTTGTGGTAGAAGGTCCACGAGCTCGCCAGCAATGCGGCGCAACCGAACACGAAGACTCGTCCCGCGCCGAAGCGATCCGCCAGGGCGCCGGCAATGATGCAGCCAATGCTCAGGAACACGATCGCCACGCTGTTGGACTGCAGGGCGGTGGTTGGCGAGAAGTGGTAGACCGTCTGCAATACGGTCGGGGTCATCAGGATCAGAACCACAATGGCGGCCGACAGCAGCCAGGTCAGCAGCATGGAAATCAGAATCGCCCCGCGATGGTCACGCAGCACCGCGCGCAGCGGCACTTCTTCGGCCAGTGCTTTGCGCAGTTGCAGCTCGGCGAACACCGGCGTCTCGTGCAACCAGCGGCGCAGGTAAACCGAGAACAGGCCGAACACCCCGCCCAGCAGGAACGGGATCCGCCAGGCGTAATCCGACACTTCCACGGGGGTGTAGAAGCTGTTGATCGCCGTGGCGACCAATGAACCCAGCAGGATGCCGGCCGTCAGACCGCTGGTCAGCGTACCGCAGGCGTAGCCGATATGCCGCTGAGGAACGTGTTCGGAAACGAAGACCCACGCACCCGGCACTTCACCGCCGATGGCCGCGCCTTGAATCACCCGCATCAACAGCAACAGGATCGGCGCCCACATGCCGATCTGCGCATAAGTCGGCAGCAGCCCCATGATCAGGGTCGGTACGGCCATCATGAAAATGCTCAAGGTGAACATCTTCTTGCGTCCCAGCAGGTCACCGAAGTGCGCCATCACGATGCCGCCCAGCGGCCGTGCCAGGTAACCGGCAGCGAAGATGCCGAAGGTCTGCATCAGGCGCAGCCACTCGGGCATGTCCGCCGGGAAGAACAGTTTGCCCACCACCGTGGCGAAGAATACGAAGATGATGAAGTCGTAGAACTCCAGCGCGCCGCCCAGGGCAGACAGCGACAAAGTCTTGTAATCGCTACGGGTCAGCGGACGTGAGGATTGAACTGGCTGCGCGACGCTCGAGGGCGCTGTGGTCATGGCAAGGCTTCTCTTATAGTCGGATCTGCAACCCCAACAACGCTGGCGGAGGCTTGGGCAGGTCCGGCACGATAGCAAATTGTTCGAAAAAGCACATAGAGGTGCGTATTTGACAGTCAAAATGAGAACCGGACGGTCGTCTCGGGGTCTACCGACCGATATACTCGCAATCTTGCAACAGCTTGAAAGGGTTGCTGTGCGAAAACGCCTGCCGGGGTTCATAGGCGATTTCGCAGAGTTTCCCTTTAGGCGCCTTACGAAAAACGTGACGGACGTAGTATGTTCGGGGCTGAATCGTTTTTCCTTGAGACGGCTATTCACCTTGAAGTACCAATGAAGAGTCACGGGTCAGAGGCACCCCCGGCATGATAGAGCTCGAACAAGAAGATCCAATCCCGCAAGGCGACCTGGCCCTGCAAATCACCGCGCTTCCTCGCGAAACCAACGGCTTTGGCGATATTTTCGGCGGCTGGCTGGTGGCGCAGATGGATTTGGCCGGCACCGCGATGGCCAGCAAGGTCGCTGGCGGCCGGGTGGCCACGGTGGCGATCGATCGCATGGCGTTCCTGGTTCCGGTGGCGGTGGGCGCACAGCTCTCCTTCTATACCCAGGCGCTGGAAATCGGCCGCAGCTCGATCCAGATGATGGTCGAGGTCTGGAGCGACGATCCGCTGTCCAGCGAATGGCGTAAAGTGACCGAAGCGGTATTCGTATTCGTCGCCATCGACGGCAGCGGCCGTACTCGCTCGGTTCCGCCTAGAGCTCGCTAAAACAGGCAGCGTTAAACCCGGTGGCCGTTTTGCGGTCCATAGCAGTCATTGTTCCTGATCGAGAGCTGTCCCATGAGCACGCCCAACGTTGAAGCCGTGAAACTGGATGAACTGAACTGCTGGCGCATCCGCCACGGTCAGGCCGAATTGCTGGTCGCCCAGCAAGGTGCGCACATCCTCAGTTATCAATTGGCTGGCGAACCGCCGCTGATCTGGCTCAACGACGAGGCCGTGTTCAAGACCGGCAAGAGCATTCGGGCCGGCGTGCCCGTGTGCTGGCCGTGGTTCGGCAACTTCACGCGCAACCCGCAGAGCGTTCAGGCGATGCGCGTCAGCCACGAACCGCCGACCGCCCACGGACTGGTACGGGCGATGGACTGGGAACTGGGCGGTATCGAAGCCGAGGGCGAAAGCCTGAAGGTCGAGTTCCTCTTGCCCTATCCCGAAGGCGGCTTGCCAGGCTGGCCACATCAGGTGGATTTGAAGTTGAGCATCCGTCTGGACGAGCAACTGCACATCAACCTGACCAGTCACAACCAGGGCACGGATAAAGTCACCCTCAGCCAGGCGCTGCACAGCTATTTCGCGGTCAGCGATGTGCGCAATGTGCATGTCGAAGGGGTGGATGGCCTGAGTTACATCGAGACGCTGGACGACTGGAAAACCGCGAAGCAGAGCGGCGATCTGCATTTTACCGGCGAAACCGACCGTATTTACCTCAATACTCCGGCGAAGCTGAGCATTGTCGATCCGGCCTGGGAACGGCGCATCGAATTGACCAGCAGTGGCTCGCGCTCGGCAGTGATCTGGAACCCGTGGATCGACCGCGCCGCAGCGTTCAGCGACATGGCCGACGACGGCTGGCAACGCATGCTGTGCATCGAAACGGCGAATGTGATGGATGATGTGGTGACGCTGGCGCCGGGTGCGAGTCATACCCTTGGCGTGAGCATCGGCAGCAAACCTCTGTAACACCCCAGAACCAATGTGGGAGCGAGCCTGCTCGCGAAGAGGCCATAACATTCAACATCATCGCTGACTGTTACACCGCTTTCGCGAGCAGGCTCGCTCCCACAGTTGATCAGTGCCAAACCGACTGGCGCTTTACAGGTCAGACTCTTCCACCACTCTGACTTTCGCCGCATCCAGCGCATACGCCGCATCCGCAAGGTCGTTGTTGACCTTCTCGATCTTCAGCGTGCCGGTCACCCACAGCGGCGTGTAGATATCATCCAGCTTCAAGCCTTTGGGATACCGCACCAGCACCAACTGGTTTGGCGGTGGTGGTGGCACGTGGATGCAGGCGCCTGGATAGGGCACGAGGAAGAACAGCGTGCTGCGACCCTTGGCGTCGGATTCCAGCGGCACCGGATAACCCCCGAGACGGATGTTCTTGTCGTTCATCGACGGCACGGTTTTGGTCGAATACATCACCGCCGGCAAGCCCTTGCTCTGCTTCATGCCACCCTTCTCGGTAAAGGTGCCATTGGCTTCGGGGGAGTCGTGGTCGATTTCGGGCATGGCCTCGAGGGCTTTCTGGTCGGACTTGGGCATCAGTTCGAGCCAGTCGGTTTCCGGCAGTTCGCCGGCGTGGGCAAGGCCCGTGCCCAGTAAAAGAAGAGTCAACAGAAGACGGCGCATGAAGGTGCTCGGCAAAGAGAGGACAGTAAGTCGCCGAGCATTCTAGCCCTCCCTGCGCGCGACGCAGAGAGGGCTTTGTCGCTTAAATCAGTTCTTTCTGATCAAGCCGTAGATCACCAGCAACACCACGGCGCCGACCAGCGCACCGATGAAGCCTGCACCTTGACCGGCCTGGTAGATGCCCAGGGCTTGGCCGCCGTAGGTGGCCGCCAGCGAACCGCCGATACCGAGCAAGATGGTCATGATCCAGCCCATGCTGTCGTCGCCCGGCTTCAGGAACCGCGCCAGCAGGCCGACGATCAAGCCGATAAAGATGGTTCCGATAATTCCCATGTCATTTCCCTCTGATTGAATGGCTGTGTCCTGCCCACCAATAGTATTGGTGAGACCTGGCACCTAGCCCAAGCCTAGTCAGACTTTGGCATCCTGCCATGAGAGAACGGCGGCCCCTGAATGGTTCCGCCGCTGCCACAGGAAACTATTCGGCGATGAGCGCTTCGACCTTGAGGATCTGCGCCGCCAGCGTCTCGCGGTCTGCGCAACGCAGGTTGGCGTGACCGACCTTGCGACCGATCTTGAAGGCCTTGCCGTAGTGATGCAGATGGCAATCGGCGATGGCCAGGACTTTCTCGGTCTCCGGCACTTTGCCGATGAAGTTGACCATCGCGCTTTCACCGACCTTGGCGGTCGAACCCAGCGGCAGACCGGCAACCGCCCGCAGATGGTTTTCGAACTGGCTGCACTCGGCGCCTTCGGTGGTCCAGTGCCCGGAGTTGTGTACCCGCGGGGCGATCTCGTTGGCCTTGAGGCCGCCGTCGACTTCGAAGAATTCGAACGCCATCACACCGACGTAGTTCAGCTGCTTGAGCACGCGGCTGGAGTAGTCTTCAGCCAAGGCTTGCAGCGGGTGATCGGTACTGGCCACGGACAGCTTGAGGATGCCGCTGTCGTGGGTGTTGTGGACCAGCGGATAGAACTTCGTTTCACCATCGCGAGCACGCACGGCGATCAGCGAGACTTCACCGGTGAACGGCACGAAGCCTTCCAGCAGACAGGCAACGCTGCCCAGTTCGGCGAAGGTGCCGACCACATCTTCAGCGGTACGCAGGACTTTCTGGCCCTTGCCGTCGTAACCCAGGGTGCGGGTTTTCAGCACGGCCGGCAGACCGATGTCAGCCACGGCAGCGTCCAGATCGGCTTGCGATTGGATGTCGGCGAACGCCGGGGTGGGAATCCCCAGGTCCTTGAACATGCTCTTCTCGAACCAGCGATCACGCGCGATGCGCAGGGCTTCGGCGCTCGGGTAGACCGGGACGAACTGCGACAGGAACGCCACGGTTTCAGCCGGGACGCTTTCGAATTCAAAGGTCACCAGATCGACTTCATCGGCCAGCTGACGCAGGTGATCCTGATCGCCGTAATCGGCCCGCAGGTGTTCACCCAACGCGGCTGCGCAAGCATCCGGCGCCGGATCCAGGAAAGCGAAGTTCATGCCCAGCGGAGTGCCCGCCAGCGCCAACATGCGACCCAACTGGCCGCCACCGATTACACCGATCTTCATCGTCAACAACCTCAGGCGATGCGTGGGTCTGGATTTTCCAGGACGCTGTCTGTCTGCTCAGCACGGAAAGTTTTCAGCACCGCGTGAAACTGCGGGTGCTTGGCGCCCAGGATGCTGGCCGAAAGCAGGGCTGCGTTGATCGCGCCAGCCTTGCCGATGGCCAGGGTGGCGACCGGAATGCCCGCGGGCATCTGCACGATGGAAAGCAGCGAATCGACTCCCGAGAGCATCGACGACTGCACCGGCACGCCCAGCACCGGCAGGTGGGTCTTGGCCGCACACATGCCTGGCAAGTGGGCCGCGCCGCCGGCACCGGCGATGATCACCTCGATGCCACGCGCCTCGGCCTCTTCGGCGTACTGGAACAGCAGGTCCGGGGTGCGGTGGGCAGAGACCACTTTCACCTCGTAAGGGATGCCGAGCTTTTCCAGCATATCGGCGGTGTGGCTAAGGGTGGACCAATCGGACTTGGAGCCCATGATCACGCCAACCAGTGCGCTCATCGTCGTGCCTCTTCTCTCTGGGCGCCCGCAGGCGCGTCAAAAAACAACAAGCCACGCGGGATATCCGGCGTGGCTTGAGTGTACGAATTAAGGCCGGGCGAACCGGCCGAAGGCCGCGCAGTATACCGTAATGGAGCAGATAAACAGCCCCCGATACGACCATCTGTCATACGGCGCAAAGTGCCGGTTTTATTGACTCGAAGGTCAGCAGCAGAACTACGCAAATCCCCTCTGGGAGCGGGCTTGCTCGCGAAAGCGGTGTGTCACGCACCACTGATATCGACTGATACACCGCATTCGCGAGCAAGCCCGCTCCCACATTTGATCTTCAGTGGTCTCAGGAACCCGTCGTGCCTTGAGCGGCACCACCCTCAAGTTTGCGCCACAACAACCGCACGTTGGCCTTGCGCACCAGCGCGCAACGATACAGACGAATCTCCAGCGGTACATGCCATTGCGGACCGCCGCAGACCACCAGTTCGCCGCGCGCCAGTTCGGCGCGCACGCTCAGTTGTGGCACCCAGGCAATCCCCAGTCCTTCCAGGGCCATGCTTTTAAGGCTATCGGCCATGGCCGTTTCGTAAATGGTGGTGAAACGCAGGGCCCGCTGGCGCAGCAACATGTTCACCGAGCGCCCCAGAAACGCACCGGCGCTATAGGCCAACAACGGCACGCTGGCTTCGCCTTCCAGGTCGAACAACGGTTTGCCGTCGGCGTCGGCCGCACAGACCGGGAGCATTTCGGTGTCGCCAAGGTGCAGAGACGGAAAGATTTCCGGGTCCATCTGCATGGCCGCGTCCGGATCATAGAACGCCAGCATCAAATCACAGCCACCTTCACGCAGGGCGTGCACGGCATCGCCCACGTTCGTCGCCACCAACCGCGTGGCGATGTTCAGACCTTCGTTGCGCAATTGGGCAATCCAGCGCGGGAAGAAACCCAGCGCCAGTGAGTGCGCGGCGGCGACTTGCATCACTTCGCCCTGCCCGCCTTCCAGATGATGAAGGTGGCGCAGCACTTCGCCGAGTTGTTCGACCACGGTTCGCGCGGTCACCAAAAACAGTTGCCCCGCCGCTGTCAGCTCGACTGGCGTGCGGGAGCGGTTGACCAAGGTCAGCCCCAGCGCGGCTTCAAGGCTGCGGATCCGTCGGCTGAAAGCCGGCTGCGTCACGAAGCGTCGTTCGGCAGCCTGGGAGAAGCTGCGGGTGGCGGCCAAGGCGCTGAAGTCCTCAAGCCATTTACTTTCCAGATTCATCACGTCCTCCCGGACACGCACCAATTTAGGTCACACGCTCGCCGCAGACACGGCGTCACACGGGCATTATGCCGAATGTGCATAGGCTAGTGTTTAACAGCATTGGCTCAAAATTCTCTACAAGCCTAGCATTTGCAGTGTTCCGGCACAGACCGGGTCCTTATCGAGATGATTTCTATCATGTCCTCCGCTGCATCTTTCCGCACAGAAAAAGACCTGCTTGGCGTACTCGAAGTACCTGCTCAAGCGTATTACGGCATCCAGACCCTGCGAGCGGTGAACAACTTCCGCCTCTCCGGCGTTCCGATTTCGCATTACCCGAAGCTGGTTGTCGGCCTGGCAATGGTTAAACAAGCCGCTGCTGACGCCAACCGCGAGTTGGGTCACCTGAGCGAAGCCAAGCACGCTGCCATCAGCGAAGCCTGTGCACGTTTGATCCGCGGCGATTTCCACGAAGAGTTCGTGGTGGACATGATTCAAGGCGGCGCTGGCACTTCGACCAACATGAATGCCAACGAAGTCATCGCCAACATCGCGCTGGAGGCCATGGGTCACCAGAAGGGCGAATACCAGTACCTGCACCCGAACAACGACGTGAACATGGCGCAGTCGACCAACGACGCCTACCCGACCGCGATCCGTCTGGGTCTGCTGTTGGGTCACGACGCGCTGCTGGCCAGCCTCGACAGCCTGATCCAGGCGTTCGCCGCCAAGGGCCAGGAATTCAGCCACGTCTTGAAGATGGGTCGTACCCAACTGCAAGACGCCGTGCCGATGACTCTGGGCCAGGAATTCCGCGCCTTCGCCACCACCCTGAGCGAAGACCTGGCGCGCCTGAAAACGTTGGCACCTGAACTGCTGACCGAAGTGAACCTGGGCGGCACCGCGATCGGCACCGGCATCAACGCCGACCCGCGTTACCAGCACCTGGCCGTTCAGCGTCTGGCACTGATCAGCGGTCAACCGCTGGTTCCGGCCGCCGACCTGATCGAAGCCACCTCCGACATGGGCGCCTTCGTGCTGTTCTCCGGGATGCTCAAGCGCACCGCGGTCAAGCTGTCGAAGATCTGCAACGACCTGCGCCTGCTGTCCAGCGGCCCACGCACCGGCATCAACGAAATCAACCTGCCGGCGCGTCAGCCAGGCAGCTCGATCATGCCAGGCAAGGTCAACCCGGTTATCCCGGAAGCGGTAAACCAGGTGGCGTTCCAGATCATCGGCAACGACCTGGCCCTGACCATCGCGGCCGAAGGCGGCCAGTTGCAATTGAACGTGATGGAGCCGCTGATCGCGTTCAAGATCTTCGACTCGATCCGCCTGCTGCAACGCGCCATGGACATGCTGCGCGAGCACTGCATCGTCGGCATCACCGCCAACGAAGAGCGCTGCCGCGAACTGGTCGAGCACTCGATCGGCCTGGTCACCGCGCTGAACCCGTACATCGGCTATGAAAACGCCACCCGCATCGCCCGTATCGCCCTCGAAAGCGGCCGCGGCGTGCTGGAACTGGTGCGCGAAGAAGGCTTGCTCGACGACGAAATGCTCGCCGACATCTTGCGCCCGGAAAACATGATTGCTCCGCGTCTGGTGCCTTTGAAGGCTTAACCGAACGCAACATCGGCTCTTGCTCTTTTAACGAAGAGCACCAGGAGCCACGCTCACCAGGTCGAGGGACTAGACACCTCTCACCTTTTGAGGGCTTGGGGATTTATTTCCCAAGCCCTTTTTTTTAACTTTTTGCAGCAAGACAGAATGTCTGGAAGCTGAAAAATGTGGGAGCGGGCTTGCTCGCCAAGACGGTGCGTCAGTCACTCTAAACAGTGAATGCCTGACCGCATTCGCGAGCAAGTCCGCTCCCACAGACAGCAGTTCCCACATAAGCCTGACACCGAAAATGTCAGGTGTTTCAAAGGCTTCGTAGCGTCGCTTGCACCACAACCGTGCAGACGGACGGCACACTGATAGGTATAGTGCCGCCCCTCTTCGCGTGAGCGGTCGTCGGTAACGAGGCCCAAACCCATGCGAAACCCGAACTAATAACAACCCGCAATTTGGAACCGGGACGAATCTTCGCCTCACCTGTTGTGCCGTGCGCAAACCGGTGTAACGCGATGTTTCTGACGGTCCAGCATTTGCCTACACAAAAAACAGCGAGGAATAATCCATGCTCGAAGTCATTAACGACTTCCTCTCAGGGAAAGTACTGATCGTGCTCATCGTCGGGCTCGGTAGCTACTTCACGATCCGCTCGCGTTTCGTTCAATTGCGCCACTTCTTCCACATGTTCGCGGTGTTCCGCGACAGCCTGCGCAGCAGCGCCGGCCAACTCAGCTCGTTCCAGGCCCTGATGCTCAGCCTCGCCGGCCGCGTCGGTGCGGGCAACATCGCCGGTGTCGGCATCGCCGTGACCCTCGGTGGCCCAGGTGCAGTGTTCTGGATGTGGGTGACGGCGCTGGTCGGCATGTCCAGCAGCTTCTTCGAATGCTCCCTCGGCCAGCTCTACAAGCGCTGCGATTCCGAAGGCCAGTACCGTGGCGGCCCGTCCTATTACATCCAGCACGGTCTGCAGAAACGCTGGCTGGGCATGATCATGGCGTTCCTGCTGCTGATCACCTTCGGCTTCGCCTTCAACGGCCTGCAATCCCATGCCGTGACGCACTCGTTGAACAACGCCTTCGGCCTCGACACTACCTGGACCGGCCTGGCCCTGGCGGTGTTGCTGGGCCTGGTGTTCATCGGCGGGATCAAGCGCATCGCCAAGGTCGCTGACCTGCTGGTGCCGGTGAAAACCCTGGTGTACATCGGCGTGACCATCTACGTGATCGTGCTGCAGTTCGACCACGTTCCGGCGATGCTGATGACCATCGTCAAAAGTGCTTTCGGTCTGGACCAAGCCTTCGGCGGCCTGATCGGCAGCGCGATCGTCATGGGCGTGAAGCGCGGCGTGTTCGCCAACGAAGCGGGCCTGGGCAGTGCGCCTAACGTGGCGGCTGTGGCTTCGGTCGAGCACCCGGTCGCGCAAGGCGTGGTTCAGGCGTTCAGCGTGTTCCTCGACACCTTCGTCATCTGCACTTGTACCGCGTTGCTGATTTTGCTCTCGGGCTTCTACACACCGGGCTTCGAAGGTGACGGGATTGCCCTGACCCAGAACTCCCTGGCCGCCGTGGTCGGTGACTGGGGCCGGATGTTCATTTCCGTGGCGCTGGCGTTGTTCGTGTTCACCTCGATTCTCTACAACTACTACCTGGGCGAGAGCAACCTGCGCTTCCTGATCGGTGAAAACCGCAAGGCGTTGATCGTCTATCGCGGTTTGGTATTGGTGCTGATTTTCTGGGGTGCCATCGAAAACCTTGGCACCGTGTTCGCGTTCGCCGACATCACCATGACCCTGCTGGCGTTTGTGAACCTGATCGCGCTGTTCCTGCTGTTCAAGGTCGGCATGCGCATCCTGCGTGACTACGATGACCAGCGTGCCGCCGGCATCAAGACACCTGTGTTCGATTCGAGCAAATTCCCGGATCTGGACCTGGACTTGAAAGCCTGGCCCGCCAATCCGCCAGCCGTTGCCCCTAAAGCCGCAGCTGAGCCGCAAGGCGTGACCGCAGCGCAACGCTGATCGGTTAAAGTGCGCAATCCCATGTGGGAGCGGGCTTGCTCGCGAAAGTGGTGTGTCAATCGACATCAATGTTGAATGATCAACCCCATTCGCGAGCAAGCGCTCCCACAGGAACTCATCGTTTCGGAGAGTCTCCATGAATTCCTCGACCTACCCTGCCGCCCAGCACGTCATGGTGCTCTACACCGGTGGCACCATAGGCATGCAAGCCAGCGCCCACGGCCTGGCCCCGGCGTCCGGTTTCGAATTGCGGATGCGCGAATATCTGCATAGCCAACCTGATCTCGTGGTACCGCAGTGGCGCTTTCGCGAGATGGCGCCACTGATCGACAGCGCCAACATGAGCCCGGCCTACTGGCAGCAACTGCGTGAAGCGGTAGTCGATGCTGTTGACGTTCAAGGCTGCGACAGCGTGCTGATCCTGCATGGCACCGACACCCTCGCCTACAGCGCTGCGGCCATGAGCTTTCAACTGCTCGGACTGCATGCCCGCGTGGTGTTCACCGGCTCGATGCTGCCGGCCGGCGTGACCGACAGCGATGCCTGGGAAAACCTCAGCGGGGCGCTGGTTGCGTTGGGCCAAGGCCTGGCGCCTGGCGTGCATCTGTACTTCCACGGCGAACTGCTGGACCCGACCCGTTGCGCGAAGGTTCGCAGCTTCGGTCGTCATCCGTTCAAGCGACTGGAACGTCAGGGCGGCGGCGTGAAGGCGACGTCCTTGCCTTCACAGCTGACCTACAACCAGAACAAGCAACTGGCGAAAGTCGGCGTGCTGCCATTGTTTCCCGGGATCGGCGCCGAGCAGCTGGATGGTGTGTTGGGCAGCGGCATCCAGGGCCTGGTGCTGGAGTGTTACGGCAGCGGCACCGGCCCGAGTGACAACCCTGAGTTTCTCGCCAGTCTGGAGCGGGCACGGGACAAGGGTGTTGTGGTCGTGGCGGTTACGCAATGTCATGAAGGGGGCGTTGAGCTGGATGTCTACGAAGCGGGCAGTCGCTTGCGTGGCGTTGGCGTGTTATCCGGTGGTGGCATGACCCGCGAGGCCGCGTTCGGCAAATTGCATGCGCTGTTGGGCGCAGGGCTCGAAACCGCTGAGGTTCGGCGACTGGTCGAACTCGACCTCTGCGGCGAACTGAGCTGACACTACCTAAATCCTGTGGGAGCGGGCTTACTCGCGAATGCGGTGCGTCAGTCAAATTTATATTGGCTGACACACCGATTTCGCGAGCAAGTCCATTCCCACAGGGTTGTCCTTGGGCACATAACTTGCTCCACTTCCAGTAAGCCCAAGGCTGGAAGCCCTTATGCTCCACTCCCACCTCACCACTCTCAACGCCGTCTCCCTTGTGCTCGACACCTTCAAGGCCGAAGGCCTGTCCAGCGAAGCACTGCTCGCGGGAAGTGGCATCAGCGCGGCGGATCTGAGCCGGGCCGACACGCGCATCACCACCAACCAGGAGATGCAGGTCTGCGCCAACGCCGTCGCGCTCAAGCGTGATATCGGCCTGGAACTGGGCCGGCGCATGCACGTTTCGTCCTACGGCATGCTGGGTTATGCGCTGCTCACCAGTGCCACCTTCGGTGACGCTTTACGCCTGGCGATGCGTTATCCGGCGCTGTTGGGAACACTTTACGAGCTGAGTCTGGAAGATGACGGCGAGCGCATCTGGTTCGTCGCCGCCGATTACCGGGAGAACCCAGCACTGGCAGTGTTCAACGCCGAGTTCTGCCTGGTGTCGTTGAAAGTCATCTGCGACGACATGCTCGGCCATCCGTTGCCGTTGTTGGCGGCGCGCTTCGAACATGCCGCTCCCGACTATGAGGCGACCTACGCCGGGCACTTCAATTGCCCGCTGAACTTCGAGGCGCGGGACAACGCGTTCGCCTTCGACCGGCGCTGGCTCAACCAGCCCCTGCCGCTGGCCGATGTCATCACCCATCAGGCCATGGCCGAGCGTTGCCGCAAGCAAAACACCGAGTTCACCGGGCGCCAGGCCTGGCTGGGGCGGATTCGGCAACTGCTGCGCGCGCAATTGAATGCGGCACCGGGGCTTGAAGGCTTGGCGCAGCAGATGAATTGTTCGGCGCGGACGTTGCGCCGGCACCTCAAGGATCTTGGGTGCAGCTATCAGGAATTGCTCGACGAGTTGCGCTTCGAGCAGGCCAAACAAATGCTCTGCGAGGATCGTCTGCCGATCTATCGGATTGCCGAGGCGTTGGGATTCAGCGAGACCGCGAGTTTCCGGCATGCGTTTGTGCGCTGGAGTGGTGTGGCGCCCAGCCAGTTTCGGCCTTGAGGGCTGCGTTGTTCGGGATGCCGTCTTCGCGAGCAAGAACGCTCCCACAGGGGATTTGCGTCGTACACAAGTGTTGCGTTCATTGAAGATCAATTGTGGGAGCGGGCTTGCTCGCGAAGGCGCCCACAAGAACGCCAAAAGCTTTGCAGGCAAGCCCGCTCCCACAGGTCAGCATTCCATGCTCTCAACCGGGGCACCGTCGCGCCAATAAGGGGCGAATTTCGGTCAAATCTTTTGGCCATATCGATCCCCTTTTGGCCTTTCCTGCCGTTCTCCGAAACGTCGCCCGCCGCAAGACTGTGTTCAACCGAATCAGCCTGCGGAGAACAAGAAAATGCTGACGATCTACTCGGACGATCACCACCTGCATCATGGCCGTTGTGAATTGATGGACGGGCAATTGATGCCCTGCTTTGAAATGCCCTCGCGAGCCGATCACGTTCTACAACGCGTGCAGTACCGTGATCTCGGCCCGGTTGAAGCGCCACAGGATTTTGGCCTCGGGCCGATCGCGCGCGTTCACGACCGCGACTACCTCGACTTCTTTAAAGGCGCCTGGGCACGCTGGACCGAATTCGGTACTGACGGCGACTTGCTGCCCTACACCTGGCCAGCCCGCACCCTGCGCCGAATCATGCCCACCAGCCTGCACGGCCAGCTCGGCTATTACAGCTTCGACGGCGGCGCCCCGATCACCGCCGGCACCTGGCAAGCGGCGTACAGCGCGGCGCAAGTCGCCCTGACTGCTCAAGCGGTGATTCAGCGCGGTGCGCGCAGTGCCTTCGCCCTTTGCCGTCCACCGGGACACCACGCCGCCAGCGATTTAATGGGCGGTTATTGCTACCTCAACAACGCCGCCATCGCTGCTCAGGCGTTTCTCGATCAGGGCCACAAAAAAGTCGCGATCCTCGATGTCGATTACCACCACGGCAACGGCACCCAATCGATTTTCTACGAGCGCAGCGACGTGCTGTTCACCTCGATCCACGGACATCCGGAAGCCGAGTTCCCGTTCTTCCTCGGCTACGAGGATGAGCTCGGCGAAGGCGCGGGCGAAGGTTTCAACTTCAACTACCCTTTGCCGGCTGGCAGCGGTTGGGACACTTGGAGCGCAGCTCTGGAACAAGCCTGCAAAGAGATTGAGAAGTACGGCGCCGATATCGTCGTCGTCTCCCTGGGCGTCGATACGTTCAAGGACGATCCGATCTCCCAGTTCAAGCTCGACAGCCCGGACTACCTGGCGATGGGCGAGCGCATCGCGGGCCTCGGCAAGCCGACGCTGTTCGTGATGGAAGGCGGTTACGCGGTGGAAGAAATCGGCATCAATGCCGTGAACGTTCTCGAAGGTTTTGAAAGCGCCCAATGAGGAATTAGAAGAATGAACAGACTCAAGCGTTTTATCGCTCCCGCTCTGTGCGCCACGGTGCTCAGTGGCGCCGTTCACGCCGAAGAACGAACGTTGCGCGTCTACAACTGGTTCGACTACATCACCCCGAAAGCGCTGGAAGATTTCAAGGCGCAGAACACCCAGACCAAACTCGTCTACGACATCTTCGACACCAACGAAGCGCTGGAGGCGAAACTGCTGACCGGTAACTCCGGTTACGACGTGGTGGTGCCGTCCAACGTGTTCCTCGCCAAGCAAATCGAGGCTGGTGTGTTCCAGCCGCTGGATCGCAGCAAACTGCCGAACTGGAACCACCTCGATCCCAAGCTGATGAAGCTGATCGAAGCCAACGACCCGGGCAACAAATTCGCCGTGCCGTACATGTACGGGACCATCCTGATCGGTTTCAACCCGGACAAGATCAAGGCTGCATTAGGTGATAACGCACCAGTGGACAGCTGGGACCTGATCTTCAAGGAAGAAAACATCAGCAAGCTCAAGCAGTGTGGCGTTGCCCTGCTCGACTCGCCATCGGAGATCCTGCCACTGGCCCTGCAACACCTCGGCCTCGATCCCAACAGCAAGAAGCCGGCGGATTACGAAAAGGCTGAAGCGCTGCTGATGAAGATCCGTCCATACGTCACCTACTTCCATTCGTCCAAGTACATGGCCGACATCGCCAACGGTGACATCTGCGTCGCGGTCGGTTATTCCGGCAGCTTCTCCCAGGCAGCCAACCGCGCCAAGGAAGCCAAGAACGGTGTGATCGTCGACATGCGCCTGCCCAAAGAAGGCGCACCGATCTGGTTCGACATGCTCTCGATCCCCAAAGGCGCGAAAAACCCGGAAGACGCCTACACCTTCATCAACTACTTGCTGCAACCCCAGGTGATCGCACCGGTCAGTGACTTCGTTGGTTACCCGAACCCGAACAAAGACGCCACGGAAATGGTCGATCCGGCGATCCGTAACAACCCGAACCTTTACCCGACCGAAGCGGCGATGAGCACGCTCTACACCCTGCAACCGCTGCCGCGCGATGCCGAACGTGCGCGAACCCGGGCCTGGACCAAGATCAAGTCCGGCACCTGACACAACCGCTGAAAAGCGAAGACCCGCATGCGCGGGTCTTTTTTTTCCTGCGATATTTATCTACCACCTGATGCACTCGGCCTCTCCCTACCTTGCTCTGATCCGGCGCTGTTCATCGACAGCGACCTCAACCACCAGACAAGGAAATGGTCATGCCCGAGACTGCTGCGCCCAGCACAGATGATTTGCTCACCCAACTGGTGACCGGCCCTTCGATCACCGAAGTCGCCTCGACCGCCCTGCGTCCCGCCCTCAAGGCGTTGTACCCGGAGCTGGATATCGACCCGGCAGTGACCATGGTCGTGACGCCGACCTGGCGCATCAGCGGCGAAAAAGTCACGCCCGACAGCAGATGGTTCGAACCCCTCACCGACGTACTGGTGCGGCTCGCGCTGTCTGGAACCACGGAGACCTACATCGACGGCGAACACTTCCTGACCCTGCAGCCGAGCGTCGAATCGGCGCTCCAGCTGCCGGTGAAAATCGATGCGATCGGCGCCCTGCTCAACGAACTCGCACCGTTGCTGTTCACGGCCTACCAGGAACAACAGGTCGACTACTGGAACGAAACCACCGATTCTTCACAACCGCGTTGGCATCAACTATCCGACACCCTGCGCAATCTGTGGAACACCGGCTTGCCCCAAGGCTGGGATAAAGACCAGCGAGCAATGGCTCAAGTTGTATTCAACACACCCGACAAGGTGCAACGCCTACCCGCCGATCCCTACCAGACCCGAGCCTGTCTGATCGATCTTGATCGGGGCAACAAGGGCCACCATCTCAATATCCTCGACACCGCCGTGCTGATCGGCACCCTCGGTAATCGCACGTTGATCCTGACCTACTCCCTCATCGAGGGATACAAAAGCTTTGATTCCCTGGACGACTTGGCTGCGGCGCTCTTGTCGCCACCGGACACGCCCGATCCCGGAGCGGCTTCGCACTGGCGGCTGTTCGAGCCCGAAGGCAACTTCTTCGACCATCAGGCCTGCACCCTCATTGCGCTGGAGGCCGACGCCATCGGCGCCATCAACTTCTTTCAGCGACCGTCTCTGACAGCATTTCGAGCCCACGACGCTGTCGGCGCCAACGAACAGACGTCGACTGAGCGCACCTCTCAATTCACCCGCATGGAACATCAGCTACCAGAATGGCTGGATACCGCGTTACCGGCGGATCAGAGCTGTTACAGCCGGCATCTGCTGGATCTGGCCCAGGTACAGCGGCGGAGTAAGGGCAAGACATTTCAAGGCGAGATTCCGAGTATCAAAGCATTCGCCCTGGATGCGCTGGGCGCACAATTGCGCAAGGACCATCCCGAGGCTTCCGAGCTGAAGCTTGATGACGTCGAGATCAGCATCACCAGTGTGGTGGCCTGGGGCACCTTTATCTTGCCCGGCAACACCGAAACCCTGACCCTGACCCTCAGCGAGCTGGCCCTGCAGAACCTCGCCGGACTGCCGCTGGGTAATTGCACCGTCCGTTACAAGGATGGCACTGACGTGCCGGCGTGGATGACGCCTGACTATCTGAAAACGCTGGTCACCACGGTCAATATCGGCGCGATCTACCCCGCCATGCTCCAGCGAAAGCTGATCGACGACACCGTGCAAGCCGCGCATCTGCAAGCGCTGTACAGTCGGCAGCTCGCCATCGAACTGCCGTTGATGGCGTTGCAGTACAAGATCCGCGGCAAGGCAGGCATGGATCAGCAAGGTTATCGCTACGTCGTCGCCGCGCTGGCGACCGAGCCGGGAAAGCGACGGGTGGACGGGCAAGAGATCGTGATTCGTCCCTTGGCATTCATCACTGGCAATCACGCAAATGATGCTCCCGACGAAGCGGGCAACATGTTCGTGATCGGCCCCCGGGACCCGGAAAAGGGCCCTTGTCTGCTCTACCGGCCATTGCTCGAACCGCCATTGCTCCAGTATCCGTCCCGGACCAATTTGCTCTATGCGATCAAGCATTCGAGGGCGCTCCGGCAGTCGGTATTGGCCTGGCTGCCGGACGATGTTCGTTTCAATTACTCCCAGTACGTGTTCCCCGGATCGCTGCCCTCGGTCTGGACGGTGCCACAGCTGTTGGTCGACCCTTCGATTGCCATCAATATGACAAAACCCGTTGTGTTCGGTGAGCGCGTCATCGAAGCCGACCGGCTGGTAACTCTGTTCCAGACCAACACGCGAGCATTAATTACCCAGGCAGACCGGCAGTCAGTGTCCAATGCCGAGGCACGCTGGGCCACCCTCAAGCGCGGCGGCTGGATGCTGTTCAACGCAGCGCTGCCGTTTCTGGGGCGTGGCGCGGGTACCGCCGCCTGGATCTGGCAAATCATGGATGACCTGCAAGCTGTGGCTGACAGCCAGGAGCAGGCGCAAGACCTCGACTGGTCGGCAGTGGCCGATATTTTCCTGACCCTGGGCATGGTGCTTGCTCATCGGGCAGCGACTCGCGAAAAACCTGTAACGCCCCCTATCGAACAGACTGAAACCGCTCGCTCATCCCCGGAAGAAAAGCCGTCAACCCCAATCGCGATGATCCGGCTACCGGACATTGCCTCCGCGGAACTGCCCGAACCCCACGAAACGTCGCTTTACGCCATCGGCGCACTGAACCGTTCCCGTCCGGAGCTGGGCAAACTGCTGGACAGCCTGAAGATCAATGAGCCCGACGGGCTGACAGAACCGTTGACCACCGGGCCTCACCAGCATCTGCGTGCACTGGGAGAAAAATGGTATGCACGGGTCGGCGATCGCTGGTTCGAAGTCATGCTCAACGACAACGAGGACGTGCAGATTGTCGATAACCGCCAGTCCTCGCCCCGTGCCGGTCCCCTGCTGCGTAGCAATAGCTCAGGCGAGTGGTTCGTCGATCTTCGACTGCGCCTGCGCGGTGGCGGCCTGAGAAACCGCCGCAAGCAACTGCAGCGTCAGAATCAGGAACAGCTGCGCAAGCAGAAAGAAGAAATCGCCGCGTTTGATGCCGGGTTGGGGGGCAAGCGGATGCAACTCTTCAACGCTCGGCGAGCCATGCTGGATGCCTCTCCGGAAACCGCCGACAGTGCGCGCAAGCAGTTCCTCGACACCCTTGATTCGCAGGCGAAGGAATACTGCGTCCACATCGAAAACCTGAAGGCACTGAATATTCTCGAATCCGTCCCCAACTACCGCACAGCGATGCTTGATCGGCTGTCCCTGCAACTGTTCCTGATGCAATCCTGGCTTGATGAGCGCTATCCAGTGTTCCGAACCCGTCTGGTCACCACGCTGGACCTTCTCGATAAAAAAGACCCTGTCCCCAGGGAAAACCGTTCCGTCGTCTTTAAGGAAATGAGCGACCTGACTGAGGGCATCATCGACAAAATCGAATTCGCGCAATCACGCTTCAAAGAACTCAGCCTGCTGGGCAAGGAGGCCGTCGAAGTCAGCCGTCAATACAAGGCCAAGCTTCCGCCTTTCGAGCTGCAGGATCTGAAGCTGCTGCAAATCATCCTTGGCCAAGAGCTATGCCTCAAGACCGGACCGCAAGAGGCCCTGGAGGACATGAGGCTGAGTCTCGACAAGCTGCTCGAAGACGCCGCGCTCAACATCCAGAGCGCCCATGACCTGGCCGCGGATGAAAGCTTGCACAACCTCGGTGAACGGATCGAGGCGACGAACAACCTCGTCGAGCAGTTTTCGATCATCGACCAGCGCTTTCTCGACTTCTCCACCGAGTTCCCGGAGCACCTCGACACCGAGCGACTGGAGCAGACACGAAAACGTGTCGCGCAATTCCATACGGACACCGTTCAACAGCTGTCGAACCTGTTGCGCGACCAGCGCCTTGTAGAACCCGTGCCAGGGCCATCCAGGCCGTCTGCGACACCGACCCGAAAAATCATCAAGACTCGTTTCAAAGGCACGCTCGTTGGCCTGCCGCGTAAAAATGCCAGTGGCCAAGAGAGTGATCTGGTCGATGTGATTGCGCCACTGACGGGCAAGGTAATCGCCACCTTCCACGAAAAAACGCCAGGCGTGTGGGTCGAGCGAGTGACCACCAACGCACCTACGCCGGTCAGGACAAGCCCCAATCTGTCAAGCAGTCTTCAGGGCGCACAAACACTACTCGATGAGCTGCCGGCCTTCATCCAGCGTACTGAATCCCATACCCGTCGTGCCCCACGCATTCCCAAGGAAATCGAAGAGATTTACCGCCAGCACGCATCACGCCTGCGTGATGCCATGGAAAAGATTGATAAGGCCCTGAGCGCCAGCAATGTCACCGAAGGTCCGGCATCCGCCACCACCTTGCGCAACCAGCTTGAGAGCGCTGCAACGGACCTGTATGCAAAAGGTCGCAGCACGCGAATCGAACTGACCAAGCAGCAGCCACCGACCGCCGCACGGGTTGAATGGTTGAAGAGCAAAGATGAAGTGACGATCCCGAAAGCCACCGAGCGACGCAGGCTAAAAGGGCCGAGGAAGGACTATTTGCTGGAATACGAAATTCTCGACAAAAAAACCAACACCGTGTTGTGGTACGCGCACTTCCACTACGCCAACCCGACCGATCCGCTGGAATCGTTCACCGCCGGCCATCTCAAAACCATCGACCAGCGGCGACTGGGGGGTGCCTACGATTGGCGCGATCCCCACAGTAATCAGGAGCTCATCGCCATTTACCGCAGCGAAATCAATCGCACGTTGGCCACCGCATTGTTTTTCACTTAAGACTCATGGGCGACAGGGTCCCGCTGTGCGCGGGACCTTTTTCCTAACGATATTTATGTACCGCACTCCCCGGTCCACACCTGGCTACTGTCGATTCGCCCCCGGACGGCAGTACTCGCCGATCCGCCCTTATCCGACCGGACCAGACTCATGACCGAAACTGTCACAGCCCCCACAAACAATCGCTCAGCGTCACTGTTGTTGCAAAAAAGCCGACTGGTCGATCAAGCGAGCGCCGGCCCCTCTTTACGTGATGCCGCTGCGCAGCTCCTGCAAACGGCTATGAAAGCGCTTGGCCCCGATCAAGAAATCAATCCCGACAAAACCATGATCGCTTCGCCGACGGAAGATCAGGACCACGAAACGACACTTGCCTTTCACTTCGAATCGTTGACCCATGCGCTGATCCGCTTGGCTTACAGTAAAACCACGGCCAATTACATTGAGGGCGAACACTTCCTCACGCTCGCCCCCCATGCCAGCGATCCGGTTCACCTGGCGATCAGCATGGACGCAATCACGCAACTGCTGAACGACAACGCACCCTTTCTGTTCGTGATCCTCGAACAGCGTCAATTGGACTTCTGGAATGCCACCGGTGAACAGCTGCCGCGCTGGCAAGAACTATCGGACACGTTGAAGGCGGCACTCGATGTTCAGTCCGCCGATGGCTGGAACGCTGATCAATGCGCCCTGGCCCGCCTCATTACGCAACAACCCGACAAAGCCTTGCGCACCACCACTGGCACAGCCTTGTCGGATATACGTGCCTGCCTGCTCGATATCGATCTGGTGGACGGCCAGACCACGACTCACCTGCTGCTCGCGGCTGCACTGGTGTTGACCGCGACCCTTCAGAACCGGGAGTTGATCGTGATGTACACGATCGAAAACGGCTACGAGTCATTCAGCTCCCTGGCAGAACTGGGCGCCTCGCTACCGGCGCGCATCAATGATCTGGACCTGACCGGCCGCCGTCTCCAGTGGCGGCTTTATGAACCTGAGGGCAATTACTTCGACGCTGCCGTATGGGCCCTGATCGGTGAGCAGCTTGATGCCATTGATGCGCTCGCCCCTTCCAGCCCCGCCCCCCTGCCGAGAAAAACCGCCGACGCCACCGAACACGGCAGCCCTGTCAGTGCGCGGGACAATGCTCGATTCAAGCTGTTAAACAAGGCCGTACCTGACTGGCTGCTAGCCGGTTCGATTGACGAACTTCAGGCTTACAGCCGCTATATCACCGACCTGGGAGCATTGAGAGCCCAGGCAGCCAACGACAGTACTGAAGAGATCCCCGTCATCCAGGCCTTCGCGCAAAAACAGATGTGCGATGCCATCGTTGCCGACAAGGAAGAGGCTGCGCATCAGGCATTGAATGAGATTCGGATCACTGTCACGCAAAGCTTCGAGGTCGGTGGTTTCACCTTGCCTGACCCCATGCATGAGCGTTACGAAACCCTGGGTGAATTCGCCCTGCAGAACACACCGCCTTACCTGGCCACGGTGGCTTACGCAGATGGCAAGCCGGCACCGTCCTGGATGACGGTTGATTACCTGTCGCGTATTTCCTCTCAAGTGGACATCGGCACGACCTACCCGAAGCTGCTCAAGCGCCATTTGATTGATGACCCGGTGCAAGCCTTGCGCGAAAAGCAGCGCTTCCATCGTGAGCTCCCTTTGCTGCTGCCGTTACTGGCCCTGGAGTGCAAGCTCAAACAAGAAGGCGGGGTCGATGAGCGAGGTTACCGCTACGTCTGCCAACTGATGGACGCCATCAAAAGCGGGCAATCAACGTCCGATCACCCCGTCAACATTCGCCCGCTGGCGTTCATGCCCAGACATCGACTCGGCCATACGCCGGATACCGTGGTCAACGTGTACATCATCGGCCCACGTGATCGGAGCGCCGGTCCTTGCCTGCTTTACGCGCCACTGCTGGACCAGCCGCTCAGGCAGTTTCCCTCGCTGCAAAACCTGGTGTACGCGCTTTACCAACCCGGAGAGCTCAGGGATTCGGTACTGGCGTGGCTGCCAACCCAGGCGTTGAGTTTCGAATATGCCCAGTACGTGTTTTCGTCGGGGCTCCCCTCGCCCTGGACCGTTACTCAACTCGCCTTCGAGCCGTTTATCCATCTGGACCTGACCGGCACCGTCAAGCTCGCCGATACGCCCCTGACGGGCGATGTCCTTGCAAGCCTGTTCACCGCGCACAGCCAGGCCATGGTCGAACTGGCAGACCGCCAGTCCACGTCCAACGCGGAGCGGCGCTGGTCAATACTGGCGGACAGCGGTTGGGCGATTTTCAGTATTGCGGCCAACTTCCTGACCGGCGCTGCGGGCACCGCTGTATGGGTCTGGCAAAGCATCAACCAGATCCAACAGGCACTCGATGCCCACGAGCGCGGCGACACCCTCGTGGAGTGGACTTCGATCGGTGACGTGCTGCTGGCCTTGGGTATTATCCTCACGCAACGGTGGGCATCGCGACGCATCCACGCCCTACAGCCTGGCCGTAAAAAAAACCGGTCGGTTCTTCCGACTGAAACCTCGCTTACGCTGCCGGCGCTCAAGCCGACGGAATTTCAAGCGCCTGACGCGCCCACCGGGCCATTGCCTCCATCGCACCTGACCGCCCTGGCACCCAACGCGTTGCCCCGCTCCACCACAGAAGCACGGTTTGTGCGGCAGATCGACAGCTTCAAGGTGACGGCACCGAATCTGCCCCATCCGCCGCAACCCTCGGCCAACCATCTGCATGAGTTCAACGCGAAGCTGTACGCCCAGGTGGGTGAGCGTTGGTTTCAGGTCCGTGTCGAAGATGACATCGTGACCATCGTCGATCCCGATGACCCTTCGCGAGTCGGTTTCGAAGTTCGATACGATCCCCATCAGGGACAGTGGTACTGGGACCTGAAACTTCGCCTGCGTGGCGGAGCGCCGCCCGGCAGGATCGAAGCGATGCGGCAAGCCAAAACCAGGCGAAACCAAGACGCGTGGGTGGCCCTGCATCGTTTTCTGGTGCAGGAAGAGGCAAAAAAAAACGCCGTCACCACGGCCATGGAAGCACTTTCCGTTGAAGAGACGCCGGCAACAACCTTCGATGAAACGGCAACCGGTTACCTCGCCCAGGCCGATGAGCTCGCCAAGGGCTACAGCCAGGCACTCGACGATCTTGAGCAATGGCGCGAAACCGGTGGCGCGGGGGTTTTTTATCAAGCCCAACTAATGCGCCTGACCATCGAACAGCATCGCTACACCGGCGCCTGGCTGAGGGTGAAGATGAGGAAGTACGCCATCACCACCAAGCCGTTGGTCGAGCATCTGGAAAGCGGCACACCGATGCCTCGAGACAAGCAGATCGAAATAGCCGGTACGGCCATTCAGCTGAGCGACGAAATGATTGAACGGCTGCAGCGTCTCCATCTGTCGCTGGACAAGCTCACGGCAACGACACGCCCGGCTCAAAAGGTCGGCGCGGCCCTGACAAAATTGCTGCCTACATTTACCCAGCTCGATCTCGAAGCCAACGAAATCGGCATGTCCAACGAACTGTGCGTTCGTGAACGCCCCGGCAAGAACCTGCAAGAGGTCAGGCAGCTTGTCGTCAAAATCTTCGAGAAAGCTGCCAATAGCGTTCACCAACTGATCGAACTCGAAGACGCGGTGCAGCCTCCCGAAACCCAAGAGCAACGCATTGATCTGCTCGCCACACTGGTCGATCAGCTGGCTGGTACCGAGCAACGCCTTCAGGAGCTTTCTACCGCGTGGCCCGATCACCTGGATACCGCCCGACTCGACCGCATCAAGAGGTTGATCAAGAACTTTCACGAACTCGCACGAAGTCGGCTGCTCAAACGGCTACCTGAGCCAGAAGAAACGACCCCAATCACCAAGCCTGAGCCTGGCCCTTCCACCTCTCGGCCCGTGGTTAAAGTCACCAAAAGCCGAGCACGCAGTGGGTCGGACGGCGATATCCCGACCAGCGAAAAAACAGAACAGGGCGAAAAGATCCCGCTGATCAAAATATCGTCCACCCGTCCAAAGCCCAGCGCGACATTAGATGACGAGTGCATTGTGGCGAGTGCGCTTTCGTTGAATGCAGAAGTCGACGACTTCATCAGACGTACTCGCGCCGACGCTCAGCGGCCCGGGCGAATTCCGGCGGACATGAAAGACCTGCTCGATCAACATGCAACCAGACTGGAGCAAGCAGCCAGTGATGTTGAAGCGACCAACGCCAGAAGAAACGCCGCCGCAGAAGATCCTTTCCCGGTAGCGACCCTGCCTGGGGAGCTTCGCTGGGACGCCGTCAAAATCCGAAAGGAAGGCATTAAGGTGTATTCCGCCATGATCAAGGCCCGCAAACCTCGAGAGGCGTACCTCAAATGGCTGGAGAACAATCAACAGGTCGAGATCGTTGACGACGGGCAAGGCCGGATCAAAACCAAACAACGCAAAGACTACTTCAAGGAATACAAAATTCTCGATAAGACCCGCGAGAACCAGGCGCTATGGGTGGCGCACTTTCATTACGACAACCTGACGGATCCCGCCGATCAGTTCACGGCGGCCCACCTGAAGTTCTCTGATGCGTATCTTCAATCGCTGGATACCAAGACACGTCAGCAACTGGACACTTTTGACGCCGTCGACAACGCGCTGCGCCGGATCATCGATCCGGTGGTGCGGGATCTGTTCCTGAAACCCGAGACCCGGACGACGCCCCAAATCTGAAACGATCAGCTCCAGACCTTGCGCAAACGTGCCAGAGCCGCCTCGATCGCCGGCTCTGGCACGGCCGCGAAACCCAATACCAGCCCGGCCCGCTGATCTGGCGGAATGAGAGAGTCCGGTAGCCAATAGCTGCTCAACCCATTGACCTCGACGTCCACGCTTGCGGCTTGTGTAATCAACTCCCGCTCACGGGCCACGCTGTTCACCGAGACCGTCAAGTGCAACCCCGCCGCCACACTGGGCACGCTGCCAACCCCCTCGATGTTGGTCGGCCAATGAGCCAATAGACAATTGCGCCGACTGAGTGCCGCGCGACGCATGCGGCGAATATGGCGCTGGAAATGCCCGGCGGCCATGAACTCGGCCATGACGGCCTGGGTGCTCACCTCGGAATGTCGCACGTCCACCGCGCGCCGTTGCGCAAACGCCTCCACCAGCCCCGATGGCAACACCAGATAACCCAGGCGCAACGCCGGAAACGCGACCTTGCCGAACGTCCCCACATACAGCACCCGCCCGTGACGATCGAGTGCCGCCAACGGCGCCAGTGGCGCGCCGCTGTAACGGTACTCGCCATCGTAATCGTCCTCGACGATCCAGCCTTGGGTGCGTTCGGCCCAGGCCAGCAACTCCAGTCGTCGAGCCAGGCTCATGACCACCCCGGTCGGGTATTGGTGGGACGGCGTGACATAGGTCAGCCGGCAATCAGCGAGCCCCGCCAGTTCGGCGCAGTCGATGCCCTCGCTGTCCACCGCCACCCCGTGCAATCGCGCACCGGCCACGGCGAACGCATGACCCGCCGCGCGATAACCCGGATTTTCAATCGCCACCCCGTCGCCCGGCTCCACCAGCAACTGTGCACAAAGGCTAATCCCCTGCTGCGCGCCGCTGGTGATCACAATTTGCTCAGCCGTGCACTGCATACCCCGCGAACTGCGCAGGTAGGCGGCAATCAGTCCGCGCAACCGGGGATCGCCCGCCGGGTCGCCGTAACACAGCTGCTGCAAGTCAGGTTTGCGCCAGAAAGCCGCATTCAGCTTGGCCCACACCTCGAAGGGAAACAGATCGAACGCCGGCACACCGACCCGAAAAGCCCGAGGCGGGCCACTCGGAGGTGTTGGCAAATGGTTCTTTTCCACGCGCCCCAACGCGCCGCTGTGGATAACTTTGCTGGATGAAATCACAGGTAAATCGGATGAAATTGTGGATAAGGCTGTGGGTAAGCCTGTTGACAACCCTGTGGATACTTTTGTGGATAGTTTTTTCACTGGCAGCGCGGTTTGCGGCAATTGCGCAACATATGTGCCGTCACCGACCCGCCCCTCGATGAAGCCTTCGGCGTAGAGCTGGTCGTAGGCGCGCACCACGCTGTTGCGGGAAATCGCCAAAGCCGCTGCAAGATCCCGACTTGCCGGCAAACGCGTACCGCTGGCCAGTCGTCCGTCCAGCACTCGCACGCGCAATGCCTGATAGAGCTGGCGACTCAGACCCTGGCGGCGATCCAGTTCGATTCCCGCGGGGTTGAACGACAAGGACAGCGGCTCGCTAGTCATCACAATGGACCTATGAAATTGGTCGTTAATGGCTCTTACAACAGACCAATAGCCTGCCTAGGATGCAGACATTCGCCAAGGAATATTTCCATGTACACGCCACGCAGCTTTGCCATCGACGATTTGCCGGACCTGCAGCAACAGATACTCGGCACCCGCCTCGCCGTGCTCGTCACCCAAGGAGAGCAAGGCCTGCAAGCCAGTCATTTGCCGCTGCTGTTGAACCTCGACGAAGGCCCGAATGGCACCCTTTACGGACACTTCGCCAAGGCCAATCCGCAATGGAAAGAACTGCAGAACGGCGCCGAGGCGCTGGTGATCTTTGCCGGTGCCGACGCTTATGTCAGCCCGGGGTTTTATCCGAGCAAAGCCGAGCACGGAAAAGCGGTGCCGACTTGGAACTACGTGGCCGTGCACGCGTATGGCACGGCACAAGTTTTTACTGATGCTGATCGCCTGCGCAACTTGGTCAGCGCTCTGACTGATCGTCACGAGTCAGGTCGCGCCAATCCGTGGAAAGTCGCCGATGCCCCCGCCGATTATATCGACGGCATGCTCAAGGCCATCGTCGGTTTTGCCCTGCCGATCCAGCGCCTGGAAGGCAAGCGCAAGCTCAGCCAGAACCGCAGTTCAGCAGACATCGCCGGTGTGCGTGAAGGGTTGGCCACCAGCCCCGATGTGCACGACCAGGCCCTCGCCCACTTGATGCGTTAAGGAATGAACATGAGTCAGATCGAGATTCGCCAGGTCACCGCTGACGACCACGCCGCGTGGCTGCCGTTGTGGCAAGCCTACCTGCGCTTCTACAACACCGAGCTGCCTGAAGCGGTCACCCAAAGCACCTGGCAGCGCATGCTCGACCCGAGCGAAACGACCCACGCAGCTCTTGCCTGGGCTGATGGCAACGCGGTGGGCATGGTGCATTTCATCTACCATCGTTCCAACTGGAGCATCGAAAACTCCTGCTACCTGCAAGACTTGCTGGTGACCCCGCAAACCCGCGGCACCGGCATTGGTCGCAAGCTGATCGAATTCGTCTATACCACGGCCGAGGCCGATGGTTGCTGCAAGGTCCATTGGTTGACCCACGAAACCAACGCCACCGCGATCCAGCTCTACGAGCGCATCGCCGAACGCCCCGGTTTCATCCAGTTTCGCAAAGCCATTTAAGGTTCAAGGAGAGCAGCATGTCGACTTCACTCGCGGACTGGAAAGGCGTACCCGCCCCCTCGGTCCAACTGATCGAAGGGCGTTTCATTCGCCTGGAAAAACTCGACCCGACCCGCCATGCCGACGGCTTGTGGAAAGCCTTGGAAGGCCCGGGCTCCGATCCAAAGCTTTGGGATTATTTGCCTTACGGTCCATTCCCGGAACGCAGCGTGTTCAACGATTGGCTGAACAATCACGCGGCCAACAGCGACCCGTATTTCTTCACCGTGATCGACCGTGCCAGCGGTGATGTGCAAGGCATTCTCAGCCTGATGTCGATCGTTCCCTCTCAAGGTCGCATCGAAATCGGCCACGTCACTTTCGGGGCGCCCATGCAGCGTTCACCGAAAAGCACCGAGGCGGTTTACCTGCTCGCCAAAGAGTCATTTGCCTTGGGATACCGGCGTCTGGAATGGAAGTGCAACAACGGCAATGCCCGCTCCAAGTACGCGGCGGAGCGTTTGGGCTTCAGTTTTGAGGGCGTGTTTCGCCAGCACATGGTGGTCAAGGGGCAGAACCGGGATACAGCCTGGTACTCGATTCTGGACTCGGAATGGCCAGCAATTGGGGCGGGATTTGAGAAATGGTTGAGCGATGAGAACCAGACGGAGTCTGGGCAGGTGAAGACGTTGGTGGAGTGTCGGGGTTAAGGGCAGCAGTAGATAAGTTTCTGCTATTTCGCCAACGCTGATTTCCGGGAATGCTGTAGGGAAAGACGTCTGATGCTCGGGTGAATCCGGAGGGAGTCGAAGCCCGCCGCTGATTCGGCTACAAGCGAAGTCTCTGCGCCTTGCGAAACACCCGGAAATGCCCGGCATCCGCAATTTTCATCGACTTTTAGAGTTTGGCCTCCTGTCAACAGAGGCCAAAATCGATGCCCGCTCAACACAAATACCGACCACAACACCTCGCCTTGGCGATTGCACTTGCCTTGGGTTGCGCTGAATTCGCGATTGCTCAGCAAACCACTGGCGAGTTATCTCCTCCTTCGGTAAAAACGCCGGAGGAGCTGATTAAAGATCTCAACGCCTTCCTCAAAGCCACCACCGCCGACGTCATCAAAAACGCAGATGACTGGAACAAGCTTCAACTCGGCGAGAGTGATGACTTGGTCAGAGTCCTTGCTCAAGAAAGTTTTGATGGAATCGTGGAAGGGGGTAGTGGCAACAACGTCATGCAACTCGATTCCGCTAAAGGTGGAAAGATAGGCGAAAGTCGCCAATTCCAGCGACTCGAGGTAAAGAATGGATCCTGGACTCAGACAGGTTCCGGTGATTTCAGCATCGGCGCCTTGGTCCGCCCGAAAGCAACGCTCACCAATGAAGGACACATCGCAGGTGGTGCAGTGGTCCAGGGCACTCTGTTCAACAACGGCTTGATCGGTGGCGATATTGCCGTCCTGAAAGGTGGCAACCTGAGCAACATGGGCAATGTCGAAGGCCGGATCAAGATCCGTGAACAGGGGGCCTTCAGTGGCAAAGGCAGCGTCGGCGCTCTCGAGGTGCATGGCCAGCTTCATGTAAACCGATTACAAGGTGCCCCTACGGTAAAAGGCAACATGAGCCTCTCCAAAACGGCGGTAGTGTTCTACGAAGTCAGCCCCGATGGTTCCAGCGAAACCATCAAGGTCACTGGCACCGCCAGCCTTGGCGGTGCAACCCTGAACGTAGTCGCGGCAGAGGGCGAATTTCCGCAAACTAGCCAGTACACCATCATTGAAGCCAACAAGATTGAAGGCGAATTCGGCGCTGTATCCAGCAACTTGATGTTCATGACGCCAACCTTGCGCCCTACAGAGCAGACCGTCGAACTGACCTACGACCGCAACGGCGTGACAATCGATCAAGCCGCAATCAGCGAGAACGGTAAAGTGTTCGGCGCCAGCGTTGAAGAGCCCGAAGTCGTCCCCGAGGGACAGGCAACATCCCGCTCGGATGACTCGGACATAACTGCACAAATTCCGTCCACCGCTACCGAGGACTCTCCCTCTGAGCTGACGCCATCTCCCATGGGCTCCACGGCCAACGTTTCCCCGACTTCAGCTCCGGTCCCCCGCACTCCTGTCACGCCACCAGCGCCCATCCGCCCAACAAATGCCGCTATCACCGCACTGCTCGGCTCCAGCAAAGCCACTGCCGCCCAGGCCATCGAACAACTCGCCGCAGGCAGCAACGCCAATCTGGCCAATGCCACGTTGAGCAGCGTCAATCCGGTCAGCACCAGCATGCTGTCAGCCATGCGCCGGCTGGATAGCAAGGACGGTCTGAGCGCTCTGAACAGGCAGAACAAAGCACCCCGTCTTGCGGCGGGTAGCGAAACCAGCGGCAGGGTCTGGGTCCAAGCCTTGGGCAACGGCGGCACACTGGATCGCAGCCATGGCAGTAGCGCCCTGCAACATTCCACCCAAGGCCTGGTACTCGGCGCTGATTGGGCGATCGATGAGCAATGGCGACTGGGCGTGATCGGCAGCAAGTCACAGACTCGGCTGGACGGCAGTCAATTGGATGGCGACCTCGACAGCTGGCACCTGGGCACCTACGCCCTGCGCCAAAGCGGCCCTCTGGCATTGCGCCTGGGGGCGACTTACAGCAACCACAACGGCAGCAGCAAACGGCGGGTGGCGTTCAATGGGTTCAATGACCGGCTCAAAGGCAGCTATGACGCCGGCACCCAGCAAGCCTTTGCAGAGGCTGGGTACGATTTCGGCAGCGGCAACGTCAGCGCCGAACCCTTTGCCGCCCTCGGCTACCAGCGCTATCAGCGCGATAGCTACACAGAAAAAGGTGGTGCCGCCGCTCTGCAGGTCCGCGGGCAAACCCGGGACAACTTCAGCAGCACCTTTGGCCTGCGACTGGCGCAACTCAATACGCTGGATAACGGCATGCAACTGACACCGCGATTCAGCGCTGGCTGGAAGCACGTCTACGGTGATGTCGACAGCAAGACTCAACAACGACTGGCCACCGGCGGCAAGATTTTCACTGTGGAAGGCGCGACACTGGACCGGGACAGCCTGATGCTCGACGCCGGGCTGGACCTGGCCCTTTCGGCGCGACATACGCTAGGAATCGGCTACAACGGCGAGGTTGGCAGCGATAGCCGCAGCCACGGCGTCATGGGCCAGTGGCGAATGGCGTTCTGACCTGACCGAACATGCGATACCTGTGGGAGCGGGCTTGCTCGCGAAAGCGGTGTGTCAGTCAAAATTTGAATCGACTGACACTCCCTCTTCGCGAGCAAGCCCGCTCCCACATTTGATTCGAGGTGACGTCGGGAAAACGATTTACCCAAACACGGGACGAAAAAAAAAGGGGAGCACATGCCCCCCCGAGGTTTAAAGCGTTGTATCTCGGCTGTTAACTCAGCCTTCGATCTCAATCAGGATTTCGCCCGGGTTCACCCGATCGCCCTTGGCCACGTGAATGGCGGTAACTTTGCCGGCGATGGCCGCCTGGACTTCGGTTTCCATCTTCATCGCTTCGGTAATCAGCACCGCCTGGCCAGCCTTGACGGTATCGCCTTCCTTGACCAGCACATCGACGATGTTGCCCGGCATGGTGGTGCTGACGTGGCCCGGTGCAGTGGCTTGCTTGCGCTTGCTGCTGCCGCCGCTGACGAATTCGTTGAGCGGTTCGAACACCACCTCTTCCGGCATGCCATCGATGGACAGGTAGAAGTGACGCTTGCCTTCGGCCTTGACGCCGACACCGGTGATGTCGACGCGATAGGTTTCGCCGTGGACGTCGATGACGAACTCGGTCGGCACGCCTTCACCACCAGCCGAGGCCACGCCGCCCGCTTCAGGAATCGGCAGCAGCACCTCAGGTGTCAGGATGCCGGCAGCGCGTTCTTCGAGGAACTTGCGACCGATGTCCGGGAACATGGCGTAGGTCAGCACGTCTTCTTCAGACTTCGCTACGGAGCCGATTTCGGCACGCAACTTGGTCATTTCCGGCTTGAGCAGATCAGCCGGACGAACGTCAATCACCTCTTCGCTACCGATGGCCTGGCGACGCAGTTTCTCGTTAACGGTGCCCGGCGCCTTGCCGTAGCCGCCTTGCAAGTAGAGCTTCACTTCGTTGGTGATGGTTTTGTAGCGCTCGCCGGCCAGCACGTTGAAAAACGCCTGGGTGCCGACAATCTGCGAAGTCGGGGTCACCAGCGGCGGGAAGCCGAGGTCTTCACGAACGCGCGGGATCTCTGCCAGCACTTCGCTCATGCGATTAAGAGCGCCCTGCTCTTTCAACTGGTTGGCCAGGTTGGAAATCATCCCGCCCGGTACCTGGTTGACTTGCACGCGGGTGTCGACGGCAGTGAACTCACTTTCGAACTGGTGGTATTTCTTGCGCACGGCGTAGAAGTACAGACCGATCTCTTGCAGCAGTTCCAGGTTCAGGCCGGTGTCGAATTCGCTGCCTTTAAGGGCGGCGACCATCGACTCGGTGCCTGGGTGGCTGGTGCCCGAGGCGAAGCTGGATATCGCAGTGTCGATGTGATCGGCACCGTTTTCGATAGCCTTGAGTTGGCACATGGTGGCCAGGCCAGCGGTGTCGTGCGAGTGAATGAACACTGGCAGCGACTGCTCGGATTTCAATGCCTTGACCAGCTCGCCAGTGGCGTACGGAGTCAGCAGACCGGCCATGTCCTTGATTGCCACCGAGTCGCAACCCATGGCTTCCATTTGCTTGGCCTGGGCCACGAACGCGTCGATGGTGTGCACCGGGCTGGTGGTGTACGCGATAGTGCCCTGGGCGTGTTTGCCGGCGGCTTTCACCGCTTCGATGGCTACGCGCAAGTTACGCACGTCGTTCATGGCGTCGAAGATGCGGAACACGTCGATGCCGTTGACCGCTGCCTTGGCGACGAAGGCTCTGACGACGTCGTCGCTGTAGTGGCGGTAGCCCAGCAGGTTCTGGCCACGCAAGAGCATTTGCAGGCGAGTGTTAGGCAACGCGGCGCGCAGTTGGCGCAGACGCTCCCACGGGTCTTCTTTCAGAAAACGTACGCAGGCGTCGAACGTCGCGCCGCCCCAGCATTCCAGCGACCAGTAGCCGACTTTGTCGAGCTTGTCGCAGATCGGCAGCATGTCTTCGGTGCGCATGCGGGTGGCGAGCAGCGATTGGTGGGCGTCGCGCAGGATTGTGTCTGTTACGTGGATTTTCTTGCTCATTGTTCTATTCCTCACAGGCCTGCGTGGGCGGCGATGGCGGCGGCGATGGCCAGGGCCAGCTCTTCGGGTTTGCGCTTGATCGAGTAGTTGGTCAGTTCAGGGTGGCTTTCAACGAAGCTGGTGTTGAACTGGCCGCTACGGAATTCCGGGTTACGCAGGATTTCCTGGTAGTACGCGGCGGTGGTCTTGACCCCTTGCAGACGCATGTCGTCGAGGGCGCGCAAGCCACGGTCCATCGCTTCTTCCCAGGTCAGCGCCCACACCACCAGTTTCAGGCACATGGAATCGTAGAACGGCGGAATGGTGTAGCCGGTGTAGATCGCCGTGTCGGTGCGCACGCCGGGGCCGCCGGGCGCGTAGTAACGGGTGATCTTGCCGAAGCTCGGCAGGAAGTTGTTTTTCGGGTCTTCGGCGTTGATCCGGAATTGCAGCGCGAAACCGCGGTGCTGGATGTCTTCCTGTTTGACCGAAAGCGGCAGGCCGGACGCGATGCGAATCTGCTCGCGAACGATGTCGATACCGGTGATTTCTTCGGTGATGGTGTGTTCCACCTGCACCCGGGTGTTCATCTCCATGAAGTACACCTCGCCCTCGGCGAGCAGAAACTCCACGGTGCCGGCATTCTCGTATCCCACGGCCTTGGCTGCACGCACCGACAGGTCGCCGATGTACGCGCGCTGTTCCGGGGTCAGTTGCGGACTCGGGGCGATTTCGATGAGCTTCTGGTTGCGCCGCTGGATCGAGCAATCACGCTCGAACAGATGCACCACGTTGCCGAAGCTGTCGCCGAGGATCTGCGCTTCGATGTGTTTCGGGTTGACGATGCACTTTTCCAGGAACACTTCCGCGGAACCGAATGCCTTGGTGGCTTCGGAAATGACTCGCGGGAAAGCCTGTTCGAGATCTTCGCGGCTGTCGCAGCGACGGATACCCCGGCCGCCACCACCGGAAGTGGCCTTGAGCATGACCGGATAACCGATGCGGTCGCCTTCGGTGAGCGCTTCGGCGATGTCCGCGACATTGCCTTCAGTGCCTGGAGTAACCGGCACGCCCGCCTTGATCATGCTGCGGCGGGCTTCGGTCTTGTCGCCCATGCGGCGAATCACTTCAGCCGATGGACCGATGAACTTGATGCCGCGTTCCGCGCAGATGTCCGCCAGTTCAGCGTTTTCCGAGAGGAAACCGTAGCCGGGATGCAATGCATCACAACCGGTTTCCACCGCCAGATTCACCAGTTTGCGCGCGTTCAGGTAACCGGCCAATGGCTCGGCACCGATGCTATGGGCCTCATCCGCGCGCTTCACATGCAAGGCATGGCGGTCGGCGTCGGAATAGATCGCGACCGAGCGAATGCCCATCTCGGCGCAGGCACGCACGATTCGTACGGCAATCTCACCACGGTTGGCGATCAGGATCTTTTTTATCACTTGGAGGTTCCCTTGAGCCGGTGGTACCCACGACCTGCTAGACCAGGTCGACGCGTGACCAAATGTTTCGATTTAGTCGCAGCCCCACACTAGCCCTCACAAGGGATTAACAAAAATGATTAATTATTGGGTCAGGCATAAGTAAAGACTTATAGTTGACGCATCAGCCACGGACCAGAGCTCTTATATTATGCGTAAGTCTTTGATGCGTATGACATTACGTCAGTTGCAGATCTTCAACGAGGTCTGTGATTTGAGGTCCTACAGCCGCGCAGCCGACGAAATGTCTCTCACACAACCTGCCGTGAGCCTACAGATTCGTCAACTCGAGGAGCTGATTGGTCAACCTTTGTTCGATTACGTCGGCAAAAAACTCTACATGACGGAAGCGGCCGAAGCCCTTCAACGCGCCAGTCGGGACATTTTCGGGCGCCTGGAAAACCTCGACATGCAGCTCTCGGACATGCAGGGATCGCTACAGGGTCAGCTGAAACTGGCAGTGGAATCCAGCGCCAAATACTTCGTGCCGCACCTGTTCGCCGCGTTCAAACGCCAGCACCCGGAGGTGAACCTGCAGTTGACGGTGGTCAACCGCGGACAGGTGATCCGCCGCCTCTCCGATAACCGCGATGACCTGGTGATCATGTCCATGGTGCCGCAGGACATGGGGCTGGAGTTCTTGCCGTTCCTTAACAATCCGATCGTCGCCGTGGCACCGCCGGATCATCCTTTGTGTCATATGGGCCCCCTGCGCTTGCAGGATCTCGAGCCCTACACCCTGCTGCTGCGCGAATCCGGCTCCGGGACGCGAATGGCATGCGAAGAGTATTTCAAAGAAAAACGTGTGCACTTCAACCAGACCCAGGAGGTCTCGTCAGCCGAAGCGCAACGCGAATGTGTGTTGGCGGGTCTGGGCGTGGCGCTGTTGACGCGCCACGCCCTGAACCTTGAGTTGGCGACCGGCGGACTGATCGAGTTACCGGTCGAAGAGCTGCCTCTGTTCCGCAGCTGGTGCCTGGTGCAGGCCAAAGCCAAACGGCTGTCACCGGTGGCGCATGCGTTCCTTGCGTTTATCCGCAGCGAACGGATACAGATCAGCGCCCTGGTTGAGCGTTTCGACGGGAAATTACGGGAGCTGCCTGCCAGTAATTGAGTTCCAGCTCGTCAGGAAAATCGCCAATCTCTGCCAGAAGCTGACGGCGTTCGCAGCGATCTTCGATAGCGCGGCGAAATTCCATGCGGCGCTGGTCTTCTTGCTGACGACGGGTTTTGACGGCGCTGTTGCGTTCTTCGTAGGGCTGGGCCATTTCGAGTCTCCCAAGGCGAGTACGGGAGTTTCACGATAGGCGCGAGGGATGACGGTTTGGCGGCTCGAACGTTACAGAGATGTGAAACTTGCGGGAACGTGATGATTTTGAGGACGCTTTCGCGAGCAAGCCTGCCCCCACATTTGATCGCGTACGCCTGAATAACTCGGTCAATGTGGGAGCGGGCTTGCTCGCGAATAAGGTCGGAACGACCTTCCGGCGATGTCAGATGAGAATCAATCGTCCAACGCTTTCACCGACTTGGGCGACAACCGCAAGCTGCGAAGACTGCGTTTCACGCTCTTGAGGTGGTTGACCAGGCTCGGCCCTCGGGCCATGGCCACGCCCATCGCCAACACGTCGATCACCACCAGGTGGGCAATACGCGAGGTCAACGGCGTGTAGATTTCGGTGTCTTCGTGCACATCGATCGCCAGGTTGACGGTCGATAGTTCCGCCAGCGGCGTCTGACTCGGGCACAAAGTAATCAGCGAGGCGCCGCTTTCGCGCACCAGATTAGCGGTGATCAACAAATCCTTGGAACGTCCGGACTGGGAAATGCAAATCGCCACATCAGTCGGCTTCAGCGTCACCGCGGACATCGCCTGCATGTGCGGGTCGGAATACGCCGCTGCGGTCAGCAGCAAACGGAAAAACTTGTGCTGGGCATCCGCCGCTACCGCGCCCGAAGCACCAAAGCCATAAAACTCGACACGCTGCGCCTTGGACATGAGCGACACAGCCCGCTGCAACTCCACCGGATCGAGTTTCTCGCGAACCTCCATCAAGGTGTGCAGGGTGGTATCGAAGATTTTCAGGCTGTAGTCAGCCACCGAATCGTCTTCATGGATCGCGAACTGCCCGAAACTGGCACCCGCGGCAAGACTTTGCGCCAGCTTCAATTTCAGATCCTGAAACCCTGAGCAACCGATGGCACGGCAGAAGCGAACAATGGTTGGCTCGCTGATACCCACGTTGTGGGCCAGGTCGGCCATGGAACTGTGCATCACAGCCGCAGGGTCAAGCAGCACGTGGTCGGCGACCTTGAGCTCCGACTTGCGTAGCAGGTGACGTGACTGAGCGATGTGTTGCAGCAGATTCAAGGGGCTGGACTCTTTGTTATTGGCAGGTGCCGGGGATGTAGCAAGCTTGTAGTTATACTACATGAATCGGCTTTTTGCCTGCTCAATGAGTAACCAGATCCCTCGATTTCAGGTGCGCACGCGTCATGTAGCAGTCCTCTCCGGCGCGTAAACGGTAAGCTCATGCACGCTTCAAGGATCAATGAGGCAATTAGTAGACCCCGCTGAAAAGTTCACCCATTAGTTTTACAACAAACAAGCAACCAACTTGCAAATATATTAACTTACAAAGACAAGCGTAATCTCCCTCCCACAATCCAGATTAGTTAGATACATTTATCGAGCAGGAAGCAATAACACTTAACTAATGGAGTTATATATTATGAGCATCACAACCAAAGACTGGATCGCACAAATTGATCGTATGCCAGGCGCCCCGTCTTTCCGTGCTTTTGGCACCGTAACCGTTGCACACACCGGCGTTACTCCAACCTTGATACGAAGCGTCATTCAGGACAAGTCCTTTGATCTACGGCTGGAATTGAAACTTGAAAAGTCCAATGGAGTTTCTCTGCCGGTTCTGACAGACAAGTTCGTCGAATACAAAGCATTGGGTGACTCCAGTATCACCGGCGTAAGCATTTTCTTCGAAGGGAATTTGCTGCACCACATTGATAAAGTTCTGATTACCCACTAAGAACACACTTCAGGACTTCCCGTCATGTCACCCCAGTGCCTGACGGGGAGTTTTGTGCAGGATTGCGGCCTGATTCAATCTACGCGTTGCGCTCGTAGCAGCCCCGCCAGCCCATCCGCCTCCACCGGCCGGCTGATCAAATAACCTTGCACCTCATCGCAACGCTCATCCCTGAGAAACTCAAGTTGCTCCGGGCGTTCAACCCCTTCAGCCACCACTTTCAACGACAAGCCGTGCGCCATCGCAATAATCGCCCGGGTGATCGAGGCATCCACGCTCCCCTCTCCCAGTCCTCGAATGAATGCCTGATCGATCTTCACGTAATCCACCGGAATACGCTTGAGGTAACTCAGAGACGAATAGCCGGTGCCAAAATCATCGATGGCCAGTTTTACCCCCAAATCCCGCAACTGCTGGAAGGTCGCGATGATGTGCTCAACGCTGTCCAGCAACTGGCTTTCCGTAAGCTCCAGCTCCAGGTAGTGCGGCGCCAGGCCGGTTTCCTCCAGAACCTGACGCACCAGGCTGACCAGCTTGCCCTGACGCAGTTGATGCACCGACAGATTGACCGACACCCGAATAGGCTCAAGCCCCTGACGCTGCCACTCACAAGCCTGCCAGCAGGCCTGACGCAACACGAACTCACCGATCGCGCCGATCAACCCGGTTTCCTCGGCCAAGCCTATGAATTCCGATGGTGGCACGCGGCCCATGGTCGGGTGATCCCAGCGCACCAGCGCCTCGGCGGCATTCAACCGGCCTGTGGCGAGGCACAGTTTGGGTTGGTAATACACTTTCAGCTGTTTCTCTTCGATGGCTTTACGCAGCTGATTTTCCAGCTGCAAACGCTCAAGGGTGCTGGCTTGCAGGCTGTCGGTGTAGAACTGGAAATTGTTGCCGCCCAAGTGTTTGGCATGCTGCATGGCCATGTTCGACTGGCTGACCAACGCAGAGATTTCTCGGGCGTTGTCCGGCAACATGCTGATGCCCATGGACGCGCTGACGACCAGCTCATGGCCCTCGACCGTCACCGGCAAACGCAGTTTGGTCGACAATCGAGTCGCCACTCGCGCCAGGCTGGAAAGGTTGCCATAAGCGTCGAACAACACCGCGAACTCGTCGCCGGACAGCCGCGCAATGGTGTCCGCCTCCGGCAATGCATTGATCAGCCGCCGAGCCATTTTCTGCAACAGCTGATCGGCGATTTCATGACCCAGGCTGTCGTTCAGCAACTTGAAGCGATCCAGATTGATGTGCAGCAGCGCCAGGCTGCGTCCGCCCTGGCGCACTCGCTGATGGGCCTCGCCCAGGCGTTCGCGGAACAGCGAGCGGTTGGCCAGGCCCGTCAGCTCGTCGTAGTGGGTCAGGTAGCGCATGCGCTCTTCGGATTCGCGCCGAGCCGATAGATCGGCGAAGAAACCCACGATATGGCTCACATTTCCCCGAGCATCGCGCACCGCGTTCAGTTGCAGCCATTGCGGATACAACTCACCGTTTTTACGTGTTTCGACCAGCTCGCCCTGCCAACTGCCGTGCTGTTCCAGCGCCTGATGAATGGCCCCGTAGTGCCGGCGGGCATCGCGACTGCACGGCAACTCGACCACGTTGCGCCCGAGCATGTCCTCGATCTCATAACCGGTGACACGGCTAAAGGCTTGATTGACGGCGATCAGTGCGTAGTTCGGATCGAAAATCACGATGCCTTCGCTGGCCGCCTCAAACACCGTCGCCGCCAGTTGTCGTTGTGCTTCCAGACCTTTGCTGACACTGATGTCGCGACGGGTGCCGACCATGCGGATCACCCGACCGTTTTCGCCGCGCTCAACGGCCCGCCCCCGGTCCTCGATCCAGACCCAATGACCGTCGCCATGACGCACGCGGTATTCGATCTGGTAATCCTCGGTACGGCCCTTCAAATGTTCGACCAGCGCGCGCCGCAGCGACGGTAAGTCCTCAGGGTGCAGGCGCGGTTTGAGGTGCCGCAGCATCGCCGTCACGAATTCCGGCTCTAGGCCGAACAATTCCTGAAGCTGGGTGTGATGGACTTCGTCGGTTTGCAGGTTCCAGTCCCACAGCCCCAGCTCACTGGCCTTCAACGCCAGCGCCAGACGCGCTTCACTCTTGCTCAGGGCCTGGTTGGCGGCGTCCAGCTCCAGACTGCGCTGGGCGACGCGACTTTCCAGCCCGGTCTGAATTTCGCGCAGTTCGTCTTCGGCGCGACGGCGCTGGTCGATTTCCTGGGCCAGCTTTTGATTGAGCTGGTCACTGCAACTTTGAGCCTGCTGCAAATGCTCGATCAGTGCCTGATTCTGGAAGCGCCGCAACAACCCGCGATCAATCAGCCGATTGACCTGCCAGGCGACCACGCTCAGCGCACCCAGCAAAATCAACCCGAACCAGCCCCACCCCTGCCCCTGCTCATCGCCGCCCCAGAACAGGTAGCCGATGGCGGGCAACAGACAGGGCAAGGTAAAGGACAGGAAGGCTGGCAGGCTGACCGCATAGGCGACGCTGGCCGAGAGGGCCGCAGCGCCGATCAGCCCAAACACCCAGGCTTGCTGGATGAAATTGTCCGCAGGGACCAGCGCTATACCGGCGCCGGCGAGCGTCAGGCCGGTGAGGGCCGAGCCCAGCAAAAACATGCGGCGCCAGATCGGATGGGCCTGGCGATTGGGAATCGCCGAATCGAAGGCCGCGACCTGAATCACTCGCAACGCCACCAGCGACAACAACCACACCAGCCAGACGCTGACCAGGAAGTAGCGCTGCGGGCTCCAGAGCAACCCGGCGCAGACCAGACCATTGATCAGCATGAACAACGTGGGCAGCAGGGAGCCCTGGTAAAGCAGACGCGTGCGTTCGACCGCCATTTCCATGGCGTACTGTTTACGGATAACCCGGGGCTCCACGGTGGGGCCCGACAGGTCGGAGCTGAGGGTCATAGACAATGTTCTTGTTCTTATAATGATGAGCATGAGCCCGAAACTCGAAGGAGCATACACAAGCAAATGCCCGTACCAAACTGCCCAGGGTCATAAAATAGACGAAAGTCTTCCCTGCCCGGCTCGGTATAAAAGCAGCCAAGCGAGCCCCGCCAACGCTTGCAGCCAGTGACCGACCGGTCGTCCCGCGCCTATCTTTCATCGGCAAAAGCAAAGCGGGGTTTGCCCGGTGTGACGCCGCCCCCTAGAATGCCCTGATGCGCGATGATCTCTCCCTTCTGCTGAACTCTCTCAACGATGCCCAACGCCAGGCCGTAGCTGCCTCCGTGGGTCGTCAGTTGGTCCTGGCCGGTGCTGGTTCCGGTAAAACCCGAGTGCTGGTGCACCGTATCGCCTGGTTGATCCAGGTTGAAAACGCCTCGCCCCACTCGATCCTGTCGGTGACCTTCACCAACAAGGCCGCTGCCGAGATGCGTCATCGCATCGAGCAGTTGATGGGTATCAACCCGGCCGGCATGTGGGTCGGCACCTTCCATGGCCTGGCGCATCGCTTGCTGCGGGCGCACTGGCAGGAAGCCGGCCTGAGCCAGACCTTCCAGATTCTCGATAGCGACGACCAGCAGCGGCTGGTCAAGCGGGTGATCCGCGAGCTGGGTCTGGACGAGCAACGCTGGCCGGCCCGTCAGGCCCAATGGTTCATCAACGGGCAGAAAGACGAAGGTCTGCGTCCAAAACACATTCAAGCCAGCGGCGACCTGTTCCTGGCGACCATGCGCAGCATTTATGAGGCCTACGAGGCCGCGTGCCTGCGCGCTGGCGTCATCGACTTCTCCGAACTGCTGCTGCGCGCCCTCGACCTGTGGCGCGATCACCCGGGCCTGCTGGCGCATTATCAAAAGCGCTTCCGGCACATTCTGGTGGACGAGTTCCAGGACACCAACGCCGTGCAGTACGCCTGGTTGCGTCTGCTGGCCAAGGGCGGCGACAGCCTGATGGTGGTGGGCGACGACGATCAGTCGATCTACGGCTGGCGCGGCGCGAAAATCGAGAACATCTATCAGTATTCCGACGACTTCCCGGATGCCGAGATCATTCGCCTGGAGCAGAACTACCGCTCCACCGCCGGGATCCTCAAGGCTGCTAACGCCCTGATCGCCAACAATACCGGGCGCATGGGCAAAGAGTTGTGGACCGATGGCGGCGAAGGCGAAGCGATCAATCTGTACGCCGCGTTCAACGAACACGACGAAGCACGCTACGTTGTGGAAACCATCGAAAGCGCGCTGAAAACCGGCCTGGCTCGCAGCGATATCGCGATTCTGTACCGCTCCAACGCCCAATCACGCGTTTTGGAAGAAGCTTTACTGCGCGAGCGCATTCCATATCGCATCTACGGCGGCCAGCGCTTCTTCGAACGGGCTGAAATCAAGAACGCCATGGCCTACCTGCGCTTGCTGGAAGGTCGTGGCAACGATGCGGCGCTGGAGCGGGTGATTAACGTACCTGCCCGTGGCATCGGCGAGAAAACTGTCGAAGCGATCCGCGACCACGCACGTCACAGCGATGTGTCGATGTGGGAAGCCATGCGTCTGCTGGTCGCCAACAAGGGGCTCACCGGTCGTGCTGCCGGTGCCCTTGGCGCGTTCATCGAGTTGATCGAAAATCTGGCCGCCAAGTGCATGGAGATGCCGCTGCACCTGATGACCCAGACCGTCATCGAGCAGTCGGGACTGATCGCCTACCACGAAGCGGAAAAAGGCGAGAAAGGCCAGGCCCGGGTAGAAAACCTTGAGGAACTGGTCAGCGCCGCACGAAACTTCGAAAACGCGGAAGAAGACGAAGACCTGTCGCCATTGTCGGCATTCCTCGGCCATGCGTCCTTGGAGGCCGGGGATACCCAGGCCGACGAGCACGAAGACAGCATTCAGTTGATGACCCTGCACAGTGCCAAGGGCCTGGAATTCCCTTACGTGTTCCTGGTGGGTATGGAAGAAGGCCTGTTCCCGCACAAAATGAGCCTGGAAGAACCCGGCCGCCTCGAGGAAGAGCGTCGCCTTGCCTACGTCGGCATTACCCGGGCCATGCAGAACCTGGTGATGACCTATGCCGAAACCCGACGCCTGTACGGTAGCGAGACCTACAACAAGGTGTCCCGTTTCGTACGCGAAGTGCCGAAAGGTCTGATCCAGGAAGTGCGGCTGTCCAACAGCGTCAGCCGCCCGTTCGGTGGTGGCCAGCAGCAGAGCTCCAGCAGCCTGTTCGGTGGCAGCGAGATCCCGGACACCGGCTTCAGTCTCGGTCAGGCCGTGCGACATTCGGTGTTCGGTGACGGCGTGATCCTGAACTTCGAAGGCGCCGGCGCTCAGGCCCGGGTCCAGGTGAACTTCAGCGAAGGCAGCAAGTGGCTGATGCTCGGTTACGCGAAGCTGGAAGCGATCTGAAGCCCGCCAGAGGACCAATGTGGGAGCGGGCTTGCTCGCGAAGAACGATAACGCGGTGTTTCTGATAAACCGCGGTGCGGCCTTCGCGAGCAAGCCCGCTCCCACAGGGATTTCCTACAGAACTTACCTACTCATCCTACAGACCAAAGTTAACAAGCCTTATTGCGCTGACTGAAGCTGAACGAAACCTGTCAGGCAAAAGCCCGAAACACTCTGCCGCTAGCCAGTATCACTTCAGCTGTGCAACATGGCGCGCGTGCCTTCCACAAATGGGAATTCCCTTTATGAAACGTTTTCTTAGCATCGCCATGGCGTTGTGCATCGGCCTGACGATGAGCCTCGACGCCAACGCCAAGCGCTTTGGTGGCGGCAAGAGCTCCGGCGCTGCGCCGACTCACCAGACCAGCCAAATGGCTCCTTCTTCTGCCGCAGGTGGCGCTGCTGCCACTGCGGGCGCGGCCGGTGCCGCTGGCGCCGCCGCCAAGGCCGGCGGTGCTTCGCGCTGGCTCGGCCCTCTGGCCGGTATCGCTGCCGGTGGCCTGCTGGCGTCCATGTTCATGGGCGGCGGCTTCGAGGGCATGCAGATTTTCGACATCCTGATCATGGCGGTCATCGCCTTCCTGGTCTTCCGCTTCATTGCCGCTCGTCGTCGCAAGCAGCAGGAGCACCTGGCTCCAGCCGGCGCACCGATGCAGCGTGAAGTGTTCGAGCAGAAGCCAACAGCCATGGGTTCGATCTTCGGCGGCTCGGCAGCACCTGTTGCCGCTCGTCCGGTGATCAATGCTCCGGCCTGGTTCAATGAAAAGAACTTCATTGAAGCGGCTTGCAACCACTTCCAGTCCCTGCAACAGCATTGGGACGCTAATGAAATGGACAAGATCTCCGAGTTCGTGACCCCACAGCTGCTGGAGTTCCTCAAGCGCGAACGTGCCGACCTGGGCGAAGCCTTCCAGTCCACCTACATTGATAACCTCAATGTACAACTGGACGGCGTGGATGATCGTGCCGACAAGACTATCGCCACCCTGACTTTCAGCGGTGTGTCGAAAACCTCGCGTTTCGACCAGGGCGAAGTGTTCAGCGAAAGCTGGAACATGGAACGTCCACAAGGCGAAAACCAGCCTTGGCTGGTGGCAGGTATTCGCCAGAACGGCTGATCCCTCCCGCGTTAAGCATGCTGTAATGAAAACCCCGGCCTCGGCCGGGGTTTTCTATTTCGCGGTTGCATCTATAGCGAGCTACTGTATAAACCGCCCCATATAAACCGCGCCATCAAGCAAGAGGATCCCGGACGTGGAAGAAATCATCGAACAACTGCGTGAAGCCAACGAACCAGTACCGGTCCCCTTGGAGTTGCCCGACGAAGATCAGATCGTTGAAATCGAAGAACAATTGTTCATCGACATTCCGTTTGTCTTCAGAGAGTTTCTGCTGACCGTCAGCGACGTGGTCTACGGCAGCCTGGAGCCGGTGACCGTCACCGACCCGCAATCCCACACCTACTTGCCAGACGTTGCCGCCAACGCTTGGGATGCAGGCGTTGATCGCAGCATGATTCCGATCTGCCAGGATGGCGACGACTACTACCTGGTCGAAGAAGACGGCACCGTGGTGCTGTGGCAGGCCGAAGAAGAGCTGATCGCCGAAGAAACCTGGGAATCGGTTTGGCACTGGGCGCGGGACGTCTGGCTGGAAAGCTGATCCCCCCGACGCCCCGCGTGGTCAATGCCCGGACGAATCCTTGTGGTTATCCAGGGTTTCCAGCAAGGCCACCTGCATCCGCGTATGCACGCGGATGAACCAGCGCCAGAGCAGCGCCGCCACGGCGGCCGCGACCACGACGATCAGCACCAGCAACTTGTTGGTCGGCAGAATACTGGCCGACAAGGCTGCCAACAGCAGGAAAATCACCAGCAACGAAAGGATCGGGATCACTTCGGCGATCACCCGGCGCACTCGCTGCGTGTGGCGGCCGGCCATCTCCGGCTTGACCCCCATCTCCGCCAACAGCATCGACAGCGCCTTGAGCTTGCGATAGGCGGCGATCAGGAACGGCAGCGACAGCAGCAACGCCCCACCCCAGATCAACGCTTTCTGCCAGCTCGGGTCGCTGATCCAGTCTTGCAGGTAAGCCGATATGCGCTCGGCGAAGTACGCACCCGAGAAGAAGATCGCAATCACCAGCGCCAGATTGACACCCACCTGCAACAGAATCCGCCGAATCATCGACGCCAGTAGCGCACCCTCGCCTTGAGGCTGAATGCTGCGCAACCATTCACCGTACATCCCCAGTACCCGGCTCAGACGCTGTGGCATGACTGCCGCCAGCTTGATCGACAACGGATCGGCCGCACGGATCAGATACGGCGTCATCAGCGTAGTGAGGACCGACACCGCCACCGCCACCGGATAGAGAAAGTTGCTGGTGACCTGCAAGGTCATGCCCAGGGACGCGATGATGAAGGAGAATTCTCCAATCTGCGAAAGCCCCATCCCTACCCGCAGTGAGGTTCGTCCGTCATTGCCGGCGATAAAGGCACCGAGGCCGCAAGACAGCATCTTGCCGAGCACAACGGCCACGGTGATCACCGCGATCGGCCATGCGTATTGCAGCAGGATCATCGGGTCGAGCATCAGCCCAATGGCGACGAAGAAGATTGCACTGAACAGGTCACGAACGGGCTCGATCAACCGCTCGATTTTCAGCAATTGCCGGGATTCGGCCATGATCGCGCCAATCAGGAACGCGCCGAGCACCATGCTGTATTCGAGTTTGACCACCAGCAGGCAGAAGCCGAAACACAGCCCGAGCACGGTGATCAGCAGCATCTCGTTACTTTCGAACTTGGCCACGTAGGCCAACAGCCGCGGCACCAACAGAATGCCAATGACCAGCGCCACGATCATGAACAGCGAAAGCTTGCCGACCGTGGAAAACACTTCGCCGGAGCTGACCGTGCCGCTGACCGCGATGCTCGACAGCAAGGCAATGATGCCGATGCCGAGGATGTCCTCGACGATCAACACACCGAAGATCAACTGCGCAAAGCGCTCGTTCTTCATCTTCAGGTCGTTGAGCGCCTTGACGATGATGGTGGTCGAGGAAATCGCCAGGATCGCGCCGAGGAACAACGAATCCATGGTGTTCCAGTCGAACCAGCGGCCGATTTCGTAGCCGATCCAGATCATCAGCACGATTTCCAGAAACGCCGCGATGAACGCCGTCGCGCCGACCTTGAATAGCTTGCGTAGGCTGAATTCCAGGCCCAGGCAGAACATCAAGAAAATCACCCCGAGCTCGGCCAGGGTCTTGATGGTTTCTTCATCGTGGATCAGGCCGAACGGCGGAGTGTGCGGGCCAATGATGAAGCCGGCGACGATATAGCCGAGGACCACGGGCTGTTTGAATCGATGAAACAGCACGGTCACCACACCCGCGACCAGCATGATCACTGCCAAATCCTGAATGAAACTGATGGCATGCATGGTGTGGGCTCCTTGGGTGGCATTGCTCAATCGCCAGACGCGGGAAAAGTCTGATCGAGCAGAGTAAAATTCCGCTTTCCGCGTAGGAATTGCCTTTGGGGTGGGCTTTTGAAGGGTAACACCGCGACTTCCGGCAGAAAGGCGGTGCAATATATGGAAACAGATCGATCCGGAGTGACGGCGACCACCCGCCCGGCGTCCCGATAACTGAGGTTTGAAAAAACCGACCAGGCACCCGCAGAGGTGCATTCCTCCGAAACCTGCCTTGAACCGTGAGAACGCTATGGAACCCGGAAACGCCCAGCTGTCGATGACGGTATTGATGACCCCCGACATGGCCAACTTCTCTGGCAATGTCCACGGCGGTACCTTGCTCAAGTATCTCGACGAAGTGGCCTACGCCTGCGCCAGCCGTTATGCCGGCCGCTACGTGGTAACTCTGTCGGTGGATCAGGTGATTTTTCGCGAGCCGATCCACGTCGGCGAACTGGTGACCTTCCTGGCCTCGGTCAACTACACCGGCAACACCTCCATGGAAGTGGGTATCAAGGTGGTGACCGAGAACATCCGCGAGCGCTCGGTGCGCCACACCAACAGTTGCTTCTTCACCATGGTCGCGGTGGATGACCAGCGCAAACCGGCCGCCGTTCCGCCGCTGCAACCGCAGAACAGCGAAGACAAGCGCCGTTTCATACAGGCTCAGCAGCGTCGGCAGATTCGTCAGGAGCTGGAAAAGCGTTATCAGGAAATCAAGGGCGACGTCTGAGTGGGTCAGGCAGACTGATGGTGTTTTTTAGATAGTCTTCGCAAGCATGCCCGCTCCCACAGTTGTTCTCTGTTCACTGGAGATAAACTGTGGAAGCGGGCTTGCTCGCGAATGGCTTCGCCGCAGAGTTCAGAGACTGATCGCTGTGGCTTCGAACCGCACCCGCGGATGGGCGATCCGGTCCTGGGCCCGCACCAGTTCCAGCTCATAGCTGGAGCATGCCTGGGTTTCCAGCAGCACTTCATGCACCGCCGACGCGGCAAATTCGAAAGCCGCCACCAGACTGTCGCCCAACAGCACCCGAGCGAGAAACAACCCGGAGGTCAGGTCGCCAACACCCACGGGCTGACGGGGAAACGCCAACAGCGGGCGACGCAACTGCCAGCTGCCTTCGGCCGTCACCAGCAGCATCTCGAAGACATCCGCCGGTTTACCGGGATAGTCCAGATGCTTGACCAGCACCGCCTTTGGGCCACGCGCCAGCAGCGCTCGCGCCATGGCCAGGCAATCGAACAACGATTGCGGCTTGCGCCCGGAAAAGCTGTCCAGCTCCAGCTGGTTCGGGCACATGAAATCCGCCACGGCCGCCGCTTCCTGCAACAGAAAATCGCTGACTTCCGCGGGTACGCTGCACCCTTTCTCCGGATGACCCATCACCGGGTCGCACAGATACAGCGCCTTGGGATTCATCGACTTGATCCGCGCCACGCCCGTCAGAATCGCCCGCCCCTGAGCCGCACTGCCAAGGTAGCCGGACAACACCGCGTCGCAGTTGCCCAGCTCGCCAATCGCCGCGATGCCTTCGACCAACTCGGGAATCTGGTGCGGTGCCAGCACCTCACCGGTCCACTGGCCGTATTGGGTGTGGTTAGAGAACTGCACGGTATTGAGCGGCCAGACATTCACCCCGACCCGCTGCATCGGGAAGACCGCGGCGCTGTTGCCAGCGTGGCCGAACACCACGTGGGACTGAATGGCGAGCAGATGGGGCGTACGTTTCATGCGGTGAGTTTTCCGTAAACCGATTGAAATTCAAGCCGCGCAGTATGCGACTAAACGCAGCCTGTACGACAGACCGGCGACACAGTTAAGCTGACACTATCTTGTTGGAGCACCCGCTGATGCTGACCCTTGGAAATATCTTCGTGCTGATGCTGCTCGCCACCGGCGGCGCATGGCTGTGGCACAACCACGGCTTGCGCGAACGCGCGCTGGAGCGGGTCATGCAGCATTGCAGCAAACTCGGGATCGAGTTGCTGGATGGCAATGTGGCGTTGAAAAAAATTGCATTCATTAAAGACGCCAACGATCGCCGGCGCCTGGCCCGTGTGTATAACTTCGAATTCACCGTGACCGGCGAAACCCGCCACACCGGCACTATCACGCAGTTCGGCGCCCACAGCGCGCAGATCGAGCTGGCGCCCTACCCGATGCCGTTCGACGACACCTCGCCGGTCGTCGACGTCGCCAAGCAGCCCCGCGCCGAAGTGATCGAGCTGAACCAGTGGCGGCAGGAACACACCAAGTGGCGTCCTTGACGGCTGATGTCATCCGTTAAATCCATTCACGAGCAAGCCCGCTCCCACATTTGATCTGCGGCGTGGGAGCGGGCTTGCCCGCGAAGAGGCCCTCAAAGGCAACTCAAAAAAACCGCTAACTCGATTGAGCCAGGCACCCCGCCAATCCTTCCTGCAGTTCTGAAACATCCCGCGGCTCACTGAAAATCAACTCAATCCGCGAATCCCGCCGCCACTCGCTGGGCTGCCACTCCAGTACCGAGTTATCCAGCCCATTCGCCGAAACCCACCCGTCGATGCTGTGGATAACCAGCTTCGCCCGCCGCCAGGCGAGGCTTTCAAGCCATCGACCAACGAGCGCCGCATCGAATGTCTGACTCGGATGCCAACGCCACCCCACGCTCCAGCCGCCCTCCTGCTCCTGACTCAAACAAATCGGCGTCGCAGGATTGCTCCAAATGGCCGGCATCTGCGCCAATCCTTTCGGTACGCTGAAGTTATCCACACCCGCCACGGCCTGAGCCGCAAAACCCGGTAACTCGCCCAACGGCAAAACAGCGTGTTGCGTCCAGTACAACGGGCGCTCCTGTAACCGCACTGCGATTCGCTGACGATCACTCTCATCGAGATGTTCAGACTTGTTGAGCAGCAACAGCCCCGCGCTGTTGAGCGCCTCCTGTTGCGCCACAGGCAGCGGTTTGCCAGCCGCGAGCCCTTGGGCATCCAACACCAGCACGCAGGGCTGAACCGCCAACACCCCTTGCCATGGCGCTTCGCTCAACTGCTTGAGCAACTGCGCCGGATGCCCCAGCCCTGAGGGCTCGATGAACAACCTATCCGGCCGTGCCTTGCGCAGCAACCGCCCGAGTCCTATCTGGAACGGTGCACCATTCACGCAACACAAACAGCCCCCGGCCACTTCACCCAGTGCGATACCATCGGCGTCCTGGGTCAGCAACGCAGCGTCGAGGCCGATCTGGCCGAACTCGTTGATCAGCACCGCCCAGCGCTCATTCGTCGGCCTCTGCGCCAGCAGGTGCTTGATCAGGCTGGTCTTGCCGGCGCCCAACGGGCCGGCAATGACGTGAGTGGGAATGTTCTGCAACATGGTCGAAGTTTTCTGAGGAGGTAAAGGATGCGGTTGATGGGATTTTCGTTGCTCCTGGCGCTTAGTTCAGGCGAGGCGCTGGCCCAGGCATGTGTGGTACATAGCACGGCTGCGAGACTCGACGTGAAAGTCTGCCAGCAGAACCGCAACATCCCGGAAAAGCTGTTCGCCGATGGCTTCTGTCAGCCGAACCTGCCCGGGCAGAAAGTCGAGGTGCAGTACATCGACCAGTGCCCCACTGGCGCATTCGGCGTGTGCAGCAACGCCCAAGTCGCCAATATGCCTTACCGACAGGATATTCACTATTACGGCGTGGCCACGGATGCCGCGTATTTGAAGCCGTTCTGCGAAGCCCAGAGCCAGGGTTCCTGGCTCAAGCCTTGAGTCGCTAGCTCAGCCAGTCGAGGGTCAGGATCAAGCGGCGCTCGCCCGGCGCGGGCTGCGGCGAACGATGGATCAAACCAAAGCCTTCGTTGCCATGCCATTTCTCGCCCTTGAGCAACGCCACGTCGCCGCTGGCGATTTGCTCGATCAACGTGTTTTCCTGCGGTTCGGCATCAGGCTTACCCAGGTGTCGGCGATCCATCGCCCCTTCCTTCAGCCACTGGCTGCCGATCCCGGCGTAAGTGGTGATCAATCGCACCGGTACATGATCGACGTGGAAACGTGGGCACATGGCTTTGTCCAGCACCCGCAAACGCAGGCCAATACGCTTGGCGCCGAGCAAGCAAGCGAATGCGCTGACCAGCCAGGAAACGTCGGCGATAAAGCCTTCGTAGCCTTGGAGATCGCTGAACGCTGAGGCCAACCCCTGGAGATTGGGTTCGGCTTCGTCACTTCGCATGTCCAGGGACAGCGCCTCGGCCAATGGTTCGTCCAGGCACAACAGCAAACAGCCGAAATCAGCGATGTGGGCCGGGAGTTGGCGATTCCATACGGCTAGATTTACGTCGTCTTCAAGGATTCTGGTCAGTGCCTCCGGGGTTGCGCCATGGTGCTGATGTATTGGTCGCGAGGACGCCTTCGCGGGCAAGCTCTTTCCCACAGGGTTCCGTGTAAGCATCATGCGGCCTCTTCGTGCCAGGGGCCGAACGGATCTGGCAGCAATCGCCAACCTTCACTGCCCAACGCCATTTCATCATCGGTCAGCAGGCAATCGTCGAGCTCGACGGTGAGTTGCGCAAAGTCGATGTTCTGGCCAATGAACACTAGTTCCTGACGGCAATCACCGGTGGTGGCCGTCCAGTTTTCCATGATGCCGGCCGTGCTTTCATCGTCCTGTGGCCACTGTGCTTTCGGCACGAAACGCCACCAACGCCCGGCGAAACCATGACGCATCAAACCGCCGGCCTGGGACCAGCTACCGGCATCCATGTGCTTGCTGGCCAGCCAGAAAAACCCTTTGGAGCGCAGTAGTTTGCCGTTTACCCACGGGCGGTCGATGAAACTGAAAAAACGCTGTGGATGAAACGGTCGGCGCGCGCGATAGGCCGTGGATGCGATGCCGTACGCTTCGGTTTCGGGCACGTGTTCGCCGCGCAGTTCCTGCAACCAGCCCGGCGCCTGAGCGGCTTTTTCGAAGTCGAAGCGACCGGTATTGAGGATCTTCTTCAGCGGGATTTCTCCCATGACCATCGGGATGATTTCAGCCTGGGAATTGAGCCGTTCGAGTATCGCGATCAGCTCCTGACGCTCACTGCTGCTGATCAAGTCGATCTTGCTGATCAGAATCACGTCGGCGAATTCGATCTGCTCGATCAGCAGGTCCGTTATCGAGCGCTCGTCCTCTTCGCCCAGCGTTTCGCCACGGGAGGCGAGGCTTTCAGCGGCTTGGTAGTCGAGCAGGAAATTCATGCCGTCGACCACCGTAACCATGGTATCGAGCCGAGCGATGTCGGCGAGACTTTGTCCGTCTTCGTCGCGAAAAGTGAAGGTTTCCGCCACCGGCAGCGGTTCCGAAATGCCGGTGGATTCGATCAGCAGGTAATCGAAACGACCGTCCTTTGCGAGTTTGCTGACTTCTTCGAGCAAGTCTTCGCGCAACGTGCAGCAGATGCAGCCATTACTCATTTCGACGAGTTTTTCTTCGGCACGATTGAGGCTGACGTCGCGCTGGACTTCACCGCCATCGATGTTGATCTCGCTCATATCATTGACGATCACGGCGACCCGCAGGTTGTCGCGGTTGCGCAGAACGTAGTTGAGCAGCGTGCTTTTTCCAGCGCCGAGAAAGCCCGAGAGGACGGTCACGGGGAGACGATTGGGCATCAGGTTTTCCTCACAGGGATGCCCGGTCCACGAGAGAAGGTCTGCTCACGAAAAAGGCATCGTCGACTTTATTGCTATACTATAACATGACAAATCAACTCCTACGATGGACCTGCTCATGAATGCGCTGACTCTGCCGGATATCGCCGCGCAGGCCTCACGCCAAGCCCTGCCACTGGAGTGGGTGGGCATGTGCGGCATTGCTCTTCCTATTTTATTCGATGGCCAGCAATTGAGTGCCAAGGCCGATGCTGGCGTGAGCCTCGACAATGGAGAGGCGCGCGGCATCCATATGTCGCGGCTTTACCTGGCTTTGGAAATGTTTGAGCAGGACAACCTGACACCAGCCTTGTTGCGGCGAGTCCTGCAGCGTTTTCTTGATACGCATGAAGGCCTGTCCAACAGCGCCTACCTAAAAATACACGCCGACTTGCTACTCAAACGGCCGGCGCTGATCAGTCCATTGGCCGGCTGGAAAACCTATCCAATCAGCATTGAAGCGCGTTTGAAAAACACGATGTTCCACGTGGAACTAAAAATCGACGTTCCTTATTCCTCGACTTGCCCCTGTTCAGCGGCGCTTTCTCGACAATTAATTCAGCAGCAATTCGTCGATGACTTTGCCAACAGCTCATTGCAACATGCCGATGTTTTAGCCTGGTTGGGGTCCACAAAAGGCATCGTTGCAACGCCCCACAGCCAACGCAGCAATGCAATATTGCAGTTGCGTCTTGACGATTATCTGGATGCGCTGCCACTGATCGCGATCATCAATGATGCCGAAGCGGCGCTCGGCACCGCCGTGCAAACCGCTGTGAAACGTGCCGACGAACAAGCCTTCGCTTTGGCCAATGGTCAGAACTTGATGTTCTGCGAAGACGCCGCCCGGCGCTTGAACACCGCCCTGAAACGTTCTCCCGGGATTAACGGCTTTCACATCCGAGTCATCCACGCCGAAAGCCTCCACGCCCACGACGCCGTCGCCGAAAGTCGATGGAACTGGGAGGCCGCATGATCCGTTGCCAAGCATTGCGTTGGGGTGCGCCGGGGCAACCGCTCACGCCAGCGGTTGATTTCGAATTGCCTAAAGGAAGTCTGACCGCCGTCATCGGTACCAACGGCTCGGGTAAAAGCAGTTTGTTGAAAGTCATCGCGGGCCTGCAAAAACCGCTGGCGGGCAAAGTCGTGCTGAATGTTCCACGCAAGGGCTCACTTTCGTTCCTGCCTCAGCAACAACATCTGGACCGCCAATTCCCCATCAACCTGCAAGAATTGGTCGCCGCCGGCTTCTGGGGCAGCAACCAATCTCCACCAATACGCAACCAACGCCTCTGCGCCGTAATGGAAGATTGGTGCCTGGCTGGCCTCGAGCAGCGCTCCTTGATGGCGCTCTCCGGCGGCGAATTACAACGCGCCCTGCTCGCCCGTTTGAGTCTGGCCGAAGCCCCCTTGCTGTTGCTCGACGAACCCCACGCCGCCCTCGACGAACTCGGCCAAGCGCTGCTGTGGAAACACATCCATGCCTGGCACGCCGATGGTCGAACTCTGGTTGTTGTGTGTCATGACCTGGCCGCCGTGCGCCAACACATACCCCAAACACTGCTGATCAAAAGCAGTGGCTGCATCCTCGGATCAAGCATTGATCTGATCCATCAACAACCACAAACACAGGTGGCCTGATGAGTGCGTTAGCTCATCTCTGGCAACCGTTCCACGAGTTCGTGTTCATGCGCCGTGCTCTTGTCGGTGGATTGGTGCTGGCATGCAGTACGGCGCCGCTGGGCGTGTTTTTGATCCTCAGGCGCATGAGCCTGATCGGTGATGCCGTGGCTCACGGCATCCTGCCCGGCGCTGCGTTGGGTTTCTGGTTTGCCGGTTTAAGTCTGCCCGCACTGACCATCGGCGGCCTCGGTGCCGGTCTCAGCATGGCCGGACTCGCCGCCTGGATCACCCGCCGCACCGGTCTGCGGGAAGACGCCAGCCTCGCCGCGATCTACCCGATTTCCCTGGCCAGCGGTGTGCTCATCCTTGGCATTGCCGGTAAGCGTCTGGATCTGTTGCATCTGCTGTTTGGCTCCGCGCTGGCGGTCGATGGGCCAACCTTGACCGGCATGCTATGGGTCTCGGGCTTCAGCCTGATCGCCATGAGCCTGATCTACAAACCGCTGCTGCTCGACACCCTCGACCCACTTTTCCTGCAGACCGTCAGCCGTCTCGGCCCTGTGGCCCACGGCGTATTCCTGACCCTCGTCGTACTGAATCTGGTGATCGGTTTTCAGGCCATCGGCGCGTTGATGGTGGTTGGTCTGATGATGTTGCCGGCCGCCGCCTCGCGTTTCTGGAGTCGCCGCTTGCCGGTGTTGATGGCCATCGCTGCGCTGCTTGGTTGCCTCTCGGTGTGGTCCGGTTTGCTGCTGTCGTTCTACTACTCGCTGCCCAGCGGCCCGGCGATCGTGCTGGTGGCCGGCGGTTTGTATTTGCTGTCCGTGGTGTTCGGACCGGTGCATGGTTTGCTGCGCCGCCCGCCTTTGCTCACATCCCAATGAGGTGTTACCCGATGCGCGCTTTACTCGTGCTGTTCAGTTTGATGCTGTCGATGCCACTGTCTGCCGCAGAAAAACTCCAGGTGGTCACCAGCTTCAGCATCCTCGCCGACATGACCCATCAGGTCGGCGGCGATCACATTCAGATCACCAACATGGTCGGGCCAGACGCCGATGCCCACACCTACGAACCGACGCCGGACGATGGCAAAGCGTTGCTCAAGGCCAGGCTCATCATCAAAAATGGCTTGGGTTTCGAGCCATGGCTGGATCGTCTGGTGACCAGCACCGAGACCAAAGCGCCGGTGACCAGCGCTAGCCGAGGTGTCATTCCGCGCTCCCTGGATGAGGACGGCGAGACAGTTCCCGACCCGCACGCCTGGCACAACCTGGCGAACACCGAGCTGTATATCAGCAACATCACCAAGGCACTGATCGCCGTCGACCCGGCAAACAAAGCCGACTACGAACGCAACAGCCAGGCTTACCTGAAACAGATCTACGCCCTGCTCGCCGAAGCCAAATCCAAGCTCGAGTCGTTGCCGCCGGGCAACCGCAAGATCGTGACGTCCCATGACGCCTTCGGTTATCTCGGTCAGGCCTATGGCATCGACTTCATGGCCCCTCAAGGTCTTTCCACCGAGCGCGAACCCTCTGCCGCCGAAGTCGCTGCGTTGATCAGCCAGATTCGTCAGGCCAAGGTCAAAGCGGTGTTCATGGAAAACATCAAGGACGCCCGCCTGCTCAAGCAGATCGCTGACGAAAGCGGCGCGCAGATCGGCGGTACGTTGTATTCCGATGCGCTTGCGGCATCCGGCCCGGCCAGCACCTTCGCCGGGTTGTTCGAGTACAACCTCAACACTTTGTACAACGCGTTGAGCAAGCCATGATCCGCAAGAATCCTACAGGTGATTTGCCATTGATTGCCGAGTCAGCGTATGTGGATAAAACGGCAATCATCTGCGGCAAGGTGGTGATTGGCGAGAATGTCTTCGTTGGTCCCTACGCGGTGATTCGCGCTGACGAAGTCGATGACTCGGGCGAGATGGAGCCGATCACCATCGGCGCCAATTCAAACATCCAGGACGGCGTGGTGATCCACTCCAAATCCGGCGCGGCGGTGACCATCGGCGAGTTCAGCTCCATCGCCCACCGCTCGATTGTTCATGGTCCGTGCACGGTGGGCGATCGGGTGTTTATCGGCTTCAATAGCGTGCTATTCAATTGCGCAGTCGGTGACGGCTGTGTGGTGCGGCACAACTCGGTGGTCGATGGCCGCGACTTGCCCGAAAACTTCTACGTGCCCTCCACCACCCGCATCGGCCCCAACACCGACCTTTCGCAGTTCCCACCGGTGAGCGTCAGCGCCTCGGAATTTTCCGAGGACGTGGCACGCACCAACGTCGATCTTGTGCGTGGCTACAAAGCCCTGCAGAACGAGTTTTGATCATGAGCAGCGTGCTGATTCGCAATGCCCGGCTGGTGAATGAAGGTCGTGAGTTTAACGGCGATCTGCTGATGAGCAATGGCCGTATAGTGAAAATCGCCAGCAGCATCCACGGTGAAAATGCCCACGTGGAAATCGATGCCGACGGCCAATGGCTGCTGCCCGGAATGATCGATGACCAAGTGCATTTCCGCGAACCCGGTGCGCCGAACAAGGGCAGCCTCTACACCGAATCCCGCGCGGCGGTGGCCGGTGGCATCACCAGTTTCATGGACATGCCCAACACCCATCCGGCGACCCTGACCCTCGCCGCACTGGCCGACAAGAAGCGCCGCGCTGCGATCAATTCGGTGGCTAACTACGGTTTTCATTTCGGCGTGAGCAACGACAATCTCGACACCGTCGCCGCGCTCAATCCGTGCGAAGTGGCTGGCGTCAAAGTCTTCATGGGTGCCTCCACGGGCAACATGCTGGTGGACGATCCACGGATTCTGGAGAGGCTGTTCGACGAGGTGCCGACGATTCTGCTGGCCCACTGCGAACACACGCCCAGCATCGAGGCCAACGCGAGCAACCTTCGAGACCTGTTCGGTGAGCGCATTCCTGCCGCAGCGCATCCACTGATCCGCAACGCCGAGGCCTGCTTTCGCTCTTCTTCGATGGCGGTGGACCTGGCCAAACGTCACGGCACCCGACTGCATGTTTTGCACCTGACCACCGCCCGCGAATTGGCGTTGTTCGAAGACAAACCGCTGGCACACAAACGCATCACCGCCGAAGTGTGCCTGCATCACTTATTGTTCGATGATCGCGACTACCCGAGCCTCGGCAACCTGATCAAGTGCAACCCGGCAATCAAGACCCAAGCCGACCGAGATGCCTTGCGCCATGCGTTGTTGAGTAACCGACTCGACGTGATCGGCAGCGACCACGCACCTCACACCTGGGCGGAAAAACAGCGCCCCTACAGCCAGGCGTCCTCCGGGTTGCCATTGGTACAACACGCCCTGCCCGCCCTGCTGGAGCTGGTCGCGGATGACGTTCTGCCGATCACCACACTGGTGGAGAAAACCAGTCACCGCGTCGCCGATCTATTCGCCATCCCTGATCGCGGTTATCTTCGCGAAGGCTACTGGGCTGATGTGGTGCTGATCAAGCCCGAGCCTGACGGCGTTGCTGTTTCCCAACAGCCGATTTTGTCGCAATGCGGCTGGACACCCTTCGCTCGGCAGCGTTTTCGCCATAGCGTCAGCACCACGATCGTATCGGGGCAAATCGCCTGGCACGACCAACGTCTAAATGACAGCTGCCAGGGTTTAGCCCTACGGTTTATGCGCTAGCGCGCCGAGAAACGCTCGAGAACACTGACCATGATCCACATCACCCTGCCTGATGGTTCATTGCGTGAGTACGACCAGCCGTTGTCCGTATATGAAGTCGCCGCGAGTATCGGCTTCGGACTGGCTAAAGCAGCAGTCGCCGGTCGGGTGGACGGCATGCTGGTGGACTGCGAGTTCATGATTGAGGCCGATGCCCGGGTCAGCATCGTCACGCCTCAGGAGCCTGATGGCCTGGAAATCCTTCGCCGCTCCTGCGCGTTGATGCTGGCCATGGCCGTCAGACAGCTTCATCCCCATGCACAATTGCAGGCGGGATCGGCATTGGGTGACGGTTTCTTTTATGACTTTATTATCAATAAGCCTCTCACGACTGCCGACCTCCCCCTCATCGAAGCGCGGATGCAGGCGCTGGCGGCGACCAACCATTCGATCCGTCGCCGAACCCAGTCTTCCCGATCGTCGCCATTCGCAGAGCTGTCGCTCTACCGTCTGGGCGACTGCGACTATCTGACGGCAGGCCCGCACGTTCCCGCTACTCGGGTGTTGCAAGCGTTTGTCCTGGATCACATCAGCGGGACTTCGCTACAACGGATCTACGGTACGTGTTGGTCGAGCCAGCAGGAACTGGAAAACTGGCGCGTACCGCCCCACGTGATCATCGTGAGCATGGATGAACGTCAGGCGAGTTATGCGCAATCGGTGACCGAAAGATTGCGTCGAAGGGGCGTGCGCGCCAGCGCGGATCTGCGTAATGAAAAGGTCCGCCACAAGATTCGCGAACACAGTCAGCACGTGCCGTATCTTGTTGTCGTCGGGGAGAAAGAACAGGAAGGCGGGTTTGTGAGTGTGCGCAGTCGCAGCGGGGAAGACTTTGGAAGGATGGGGGTTGAGGCGGTGTGTGAGTGGTTGAGTCAGGCGAGAATTGAGGGTGTATGAACGGACGCCTTCGCGAGCAAGCCGGCTCCCACATTGGTTCTGTTAACGCTGGAGATCCAGTGTGGGAGCGGGCTTGCTCTGGGCGGCGATCCGACGAAGCTTTTAGGCTCTTGGCTTAACGGTTCCGCAATCCTGCCCCAACCACACGGCGCGGGTATCGAGGCTGCCCTTCTGCTGGATGCCGGTCGCGTTGAAGGTGCCGTTGACCTTGGTGGTGAACTCACGATCACTGAGGAAAGTGGCGACACCCGCACCTTGCGCTTTCGGACAGCTGAAGCGGAATTTCCACTGGTTGCCGGTGCGCTCGGTGATTTGCTGCTTGCAGCCCGATTGCGGGTCCGTCAGCGGAATGTTGTCGGTCTTGACCTGCTCTGGCGTCAGACACGCCCGGATCCCTTTACCACCCATGGTGATGCCCTGCTTCTCCAGCTGCGCGCGCTGTTCAGGGGTGATCTGGCTCTGTATCTGGCCGAGAATCAATTGCAGATCCGGCAGGTTCTGGTCGTCGACCTTCATGTTGCTCGAGGTCAATTCCCACAAACCTGGCTGAAGCATCTGCGCCTGAGCCGCCACAGGTAGTGCTAAACCAAATGCCATGGCCAAACCCAGCAGTCGAACGTTCATCGAGAAACTCCTGATCAGTAGTGGCCGTTAGACGTCAGCCACGGGCTTCGGTTCATGGGCCAATTAAATAGCGACATTCTGCACGGAACATGGTCTGTTAAGCATTGAATCTTCAGGAGCAAGGCTGCCCCCATGGATTATTTTGGACCGCATGTTTTCGGTTATCTGATCGCGCTGCTGCACTCGTTAGGCCTGATAGCCGCCATCCATGCCGTGTTGACCGTTCGGACCGCCCAGGGCTCGATCGCCTGGGCCCTGTCGTTGCTGTTCATTCCTTACCTGACGCTTATCCCGTACCTGGTTTTCGGCCGCAGCACCTTTGATGGCTACATCAAGGCCCGGCGGCAGGCCAACGAGGAAATGCGCAAGGCCATCTCCGAGCTGAACTGGCGCCCCTGGGTAGAAGAAGCACTGACGGCTCGCGCCTCCAGCGCTTACGCGTCCTTGAGAGCCATGCCGAAGCTGGGACGCATGCCGTGCCTGGCGAACAACGAAGTGCGCTTGCTGATCAACGGCCAGGCCACCTTCGAGGCAATTTTCGACGCCATAAGCAAAGCCAGGGAAGCGGTGCTGATTCAGTTCTTCATCATCCACGACGACCGCCTCGGCCAGCGCTTGCAAACCTTACTGCTGAAGAAAGCCGCCGAAGGTGTCGCCGTTTACTTGCTGTACGACCGCATCGGCAGCCACTCCCTGCCCCACAGTTATGTACAGCCGTTGCGCGATGCTGGCGCCGAGGTCAAAGCCTTCGCCACTCGCAGCGGCTGGCTCAATCGCTTCCAGGTCAACTTTCGCAACCACCGCAAGATTGTGGTGGTGGACGGTGTTCTTGGCTTCGTTGGCGGACACAACGTCGGCGACGAATACATGGGCGAGAAACCACCCTTGGCGCCGTGGCGCGATACCCATGTACAAGTACGCGGGCCAGTGGTGGCCTGCATGCAGGAATCCTTCGCTGAAGACTGGTTCTGGGCTGCTCGCTCGTTGCCGCCGCTGATCCTGCCGGATGTATTCCCGGACGATGGGGTGCTCTGCCAATTGCTCGCCAGCGGGCCGGCGGATTCCTACGAGACCTGTTCGCTATTCTTTGTCGAAGCCATCCACGCGGCAAGCGAACGCGTCTGGATCACCAGCCCCTATTTCATCCCGGATGAAGCGGTATTCGCCGCCCTACGCTTGGCAGTGCTGCGTGGCGTGGATGTGCGAATTCTGCTGCCGTCGCGACCGGATCACCGGATCGTCTACGCTGCTTCCAGCCTCTACGCCTTCGAAGCCGTGCGGGCTGGCGTGCGAGTGTTCCGCTACGAGCCCGGTTTCCTGCATCAGAAAGTGGTATTGATCGACAGCGAAATCAGCGCCATCGGCAGCGCCAATATGGACAACCGTTCGTTCCGGCTGAATTTCGAAGTGATGTTGCTGACGGTCGACAGCGCGTTTGCCGGCGAGGTGGAACAAATGCTCAACGATGACTTTGCCCAAGCCCACGAAATCGCCAAAGAAGAAAGCCGGGAGACCCACCGCCTGCAACAGGTCGGCATGCGGATCGCCCGGCTTATTTCACCGATACTTTAAGGGTTGTAGATATCGTCGCGGGTCCAGGGCAGTTCATGGCTGCCATCGGGATGGGCTTTCACCGCGAGAATCTGGTGCAGGTTGATCCAGCCTCTGGCGAACGCGTAAGCGCAGCCGGCCAGGTATAGCCGCCAGATTCTCAGCGCCTGCTCAGGTACTTGCTTGGCAGCAGCCTCCAGATTGTCTTCGAGACGTTCGCTCCAATGGTCGAGCGTCCGCGCGTAATGCAGGCGCAGACTTTCGACATCGACAATTTCCAGCCCGGCTTCGCTGATCTCGGCAGAAATCATCGACAAGTGCGGCAGCTCGCCGTTAGGGAACACGTACTTCTCAATGAAGTCACCGGCACCGCGCCCCACCGGACGGCCATCGGTGTGCTTGGCGGTGATCCCGTGGTTCATCACCAGGCCGCCCTCTTTCACCGCGCCGAACAGGGTTTTGCAGTACTGCGCCAGGTTAGCGTGGCCGACATGTTCGAACATGCCGACGCTGACCACCTTGTCGAAACGCCCGTCCTGGGGCAGATCGCGGTAGTCCAGCAGTTGCAGTTCGACCAAATCGTCCAGGCCTTCGGCGGTCACCCGCTCACGGGCCAGCGCCAATTGTTCTTTGCTGAGCGTGATCCCAAACACCTTCGCGCCGAATTCCCGGGCCGCATATCGCGCCAATCCACCCCAACCGCAACCGACGTCCAGCAGGTATTCGCCGGGTTGCAGGCGAAGTTTGCGGCACAGGTGACGGAATTTGGCTTGCTGGGCTTGTTCAAGGGTTTCGCTGCCCGTCTCGAAATAAGCGCAGGAATACGCCATGTCGCTGTCGAGCCATAGCTGATAAAAAGCATTGGAAAGATCGTAGTGGTAGGAAATCGCCTTGGCGTCGGTTTCCTTGTCGTGGGCAGTGCGAACAGGCTGACTGTCCTGGTCACCGAGCAACGCCTGGCTCCATTCATCGCAGACGCGGATCACGTCGCTGATGGAACCTTCGAGCTCAAGTTTACCTTCGACAAACGCCGCTCCGAGCGCGTCCAGGCTTGGGTGGGTGAACTGGGAAACCATTTGTGGGTCCTTGACCACAATAGTGACGCTGGGCGTCGGCCCCAGATTGAATTCATGACCGTCCCAGAGTCGCAGGCGTAACGGTAACTGCAGATTCTGTAAGGCCGGCGGAAGTTGCGCGAGCATGGATAGTCCCCCTTGTTTCAGACGTCTGATGTGAGGTTAGACCATCCTGGAAAAATAGCTGGCTATCGATTTAATAGCCGTTTTCTATGATTCGCAGCGTTGCGAAAAACCGCCGTGAGGTCACAAATTCAAGGTCCCTCAAACTAGATGACTACAAAACCGGCGCACAGTTCTGAAAAGTTGGAATAGCCCGCGATCATGCGGTTTAGAGCGTTCGGCCGAAATAAGATCAGCTCTCATCCTTGAGTTTGAGCAAGGGCTCCTGAAACCGCAGTAAACGCCCCGCGTTACCCAACACCAGCAACGTGCTGAGGTTATGCAACAGTGCAGCAACCATCGCCCCCGCGGCGCCCAGCCAGCCGAATGCGGCGAACGCGACGATTGCCAGCGTCCAGCCCAGGCCAATGATCACATTGACCTGCAACGTCTGCCGGCATTGGCGACTCAAACGCACACACGTACCAAGCCGCCGCAGATCGCTGCCGATCAGCACGATGTCGGCCGAAGCCAGCGCGATGTCTGCCCCGCCCGCCCCCATGGCCACGCCAACCACACCGGCTTTAAGTGCCAGAGAATCGTTGATTCCGTCCCCAACGACCATCGGCCGAAAACCGCTGCCGATTTCCTTCAACACACGATTTAGTTTGTCCTCGGGCAACGCTTGCGCTTCCACATCACTGATCCCGACATCACGAGCCAGTGTATGAGCGACGCTATGCCGATCACCCGTGAGCAACAACTGACGTCCCAAACCGAGATTACGCAACTCGCTCAAGGCAAAGCGCGCTTCGGGTTTGACGCTGTCGGCCAGCAACAGCCACGCCAGGAATTCACCGTTGAGCGCGAGCCCGGCGATCGGCCCATCGTGGTCGGGGATGGTTGAAGTGGCGATCCCCAATTGCGCGAACAACTCCGGTCGCCCGAGTGCCGCCTCGCCCTGCTCCGTCATCGCCACCACACCCAAACCCTGGCGTTCGCGAATGTCCGAAAGCAGCAGGAAATGTTCTTGAGTGACCAACCCGGCGAGCGCACGACTGACCGGGTGACTGCTGGCGGAGCCGAGGCTGGCGGCGAGCTTCAAGACATGGCTGCGATCCTCCAGCGGGCTGTCGATGGATTGCAAACGCAAGGTGCCAAAGGTGAGCGTTCCAGTCTTGTCGACCACCAGGGACGTCAGGTCCGCCAGTTCTTCAAGAAACGCCGAGCTGCGAATCAGAATCCCGTGCCGGGCCGCGACAGCCACCCCGGCAATCGCTGTGGCTGGCGCCGACAACACCAACGCACAAGGGCAGGCAGCCACCAATACCGCGAGCATCGCCTGGGCATTGTTGGTGATGAACCAGGTCACGGCCGCCAGCAGCAACACCAAGACCATGTAGCTGCCAGCGTAGCGTTCCAGCAAACGCGTGATCGGCGGTTTGGAACGTTCGGCGCTTTGCATCAGCGCAATGACTTTACCGAGTGTCGATTCATGGCCGGTGCGGGTCACTTCAACGCGCAGCAGACCATCGAGGTTTATCGCGCCGCCAAATATTGGCATGCCAACGCCCGCCTCCATCGGCACGGATTCGCCGGTTATCGAAGCGGTGTCCAGGCTCGCCTGACCGGACAATACCCGACCGTCCGCCGGCACCCGATCACCCGCGCGCACCTCGACCAAATCGCCCGCCTTGAGCGTGCCGTTGTCGACTTCAACAATCGAGCCGTCCGCCTGAACCTTGCGTGCGTGGCTGCGAGTCAGTTTGCCGAGCGCGTGAATCGCCTCTTGGGAACCGATCACGCTGCGCTCTTCCAGCACGTGGCCGAAGATCATGATGATCGGCAGCAACGCGGCGGTCAGCAGATCACCCGTGGCCCAGGCACCCAGCATGGCCAGAGCGATCAGCTGATCAGTGATCCCGTGCAGGCTCGGGTAACGCAGGCTGTACCAGGCAGAACGCATCACCGGCACGGCCACCAGTAAAGAAGCGAAGCCGAGTAGCAACTGGCTGACACCGGCCTGCTCCGGCGCCAACCAGCGCCAGATCAGGCCCAGCGCCAGCAAGCCCAGTGCGAGCATGGCGAGGGTCAATTGGCGTGCGGCGCTGCGTTGTTCAGCCGAGGACAACATGCTCGGCGCGGTGGCGGTTTGGGCGGTCATTGTGCAGCTCCCTGAATGATCAGGCGGGAATCGTCTTTTGGATTGACCGTAGTGACCGAGCCAGCCTGACCGAGAATTTTCGGCATCCGCTCGCGGTAGATGCGCAGCAGCATTTGCGGGTCGGTGCCCTGTTGTTGCGCCTTGGCCAGACTCAACACCGTGGCCGTATCAGCCGAAGCTTTGGCCAATCGCTCACTCGCTTGCGCGTGAGCAACTTGCAGGGCTCGGTCGGCTTGTTCGTTGGCGGCCTGCGTGAGCTTCTCGGCTTCAGTGCGAGCGTTGGCGACGGCCTTGTCGGCTTGTTGACTGGCCGTCAGAACTGCATTGAAGGCGTTGACCGCGGGGCCGGGCAAACTCGATTGAACGTCGACGCGCGCCACTTCGATCCCAAGTCCCTGCCCCGTTGAGGTCAGCTCTGCGAGTCGCTGGTTGATGCCTTGCACCAGATCGCCACGCAGACGTTCGCGTCTTTCGGCCGCCCGGTTATCGGTGCCGATCAGTTCCGGTCGAGCGACGAGAATGGTGTCCAGATCGCGCGCGGCAGTGAGTGCAACGGCGCTGCGAGTGACCAATCGATCCAGCGCCGGCAGCACATGTTCACCTTGAAGGACGAAGGCATACGGTTCGATCACCTTGTAGAACACCCGCACATCGAGTTGCACCACACCCGCATCACCGGTCAGCAGATAACCGGAGCCCGCGAGTGCATCGCTGATCGGTGTGGCGAAACTTGCCACTCGATCCGCCTGCAACGCAGCATCCGTGCGCAGCAGATTTTCCACCCGACGATCAATCACCCGATCCGCCGCAGGCAACAAAACCACCTGCTCAAAAGGGCGCGGCCAAGCTAAAAGCAACCCGGCATTCTGGATGCGATCCAGCGCGCCAAAGTGCAAAACCACAGCGCGATTTTGCGGATCAATCTGCCTGAAATTGGAGAACGCCCAAGCCAAAGCGGCTAACAGGGTCACCGCGTACAACGCGAGAAAGGCCAATCGCCCGGCTTGAATCCAGGGGCTGCTCGACTCATTTGTTCCACGTGGAACTAAATTCATGGCTGCGACCCGGACTTATTATCGAGTGTCGGCGGACCGTCGACCAACACCCGGAACGGTGCAGCATCGGTGCGCAAAATCAGTTTGGTGCCGGGCGTGACGATGGTGCCCAAGGTGTCGAGGGAACGCAGCAAGTTGTACAGCTGCGGCGAACTGGCGTAAGCACGGCCGTAAATCTGCGCGGCTTCAACGCGTGATTGTGCTTCGATATCCGCTGCTTTCACCGTTGCATCAGCTTGTACGATGCGCGCGTCACGCTCGGCAGCTGAACGGATTTGCGCCGCTTCACGCTTGCCGATGGCAGTGCGTTCGGTGGCAATTGTTTCACGCTCGGCACGCATTCGATCGACCGTCGCGGTGAGCGTTACCGACGGCAAGGTCAGACGTTCGATGCCCACTTGCAGTACTCGCACACCATAAGTGGTCAGCAACTGCTGATCGATTTGCTGACGCAGCTGCGCTTCGAAATCGGCGATATGCACCTGATTGGCATCGGTGTTCACGAGGTTGGCCAGATCAAAACTGCTGGCCGTGGTTTCCAGCGCCGAGCCAACAAAGGTGCGAATTTGCCGTGCAGCTTCGTCCGGCTGGTTTTGCACGGCGCGCATAAAGCGCTGCACATTCTCCGGGTTGCCCTGCACCTGCCACGCCACATAAGCCTGAACGATGATGCGCAAACCGTCTCGCGTGCCCACATCCTGCAAACCGCTGGACGTCGTGCGCAGCCGCAGATCCACCGGAATCGCTGCCTCGAACGGCGCCGGCCAGCGCCAGCCAAGTCCCGGCTCCAGCAGCACCCGTGACGGATTACCGAAACGAGTAATCACTGTGGCCTCGCCCGAGCGCACTTGAACCAGGCTCGCTGCCGCGATGGCGAACGCGACCAGCAGCGCCGCCCAACCCATGCGTCGCCACGGGAATGGGCCAGCTTCTTGTGGATCACCGTGATGATGGTGGTGATGGCCATGGTGATGCCCGCCATGACCGTGATCGTGGCCAGAGTGGTCATCGTGATTGTGAGTGTGCGACTGGCTCAATTGGCAGCTCCTGACTGAGCGGGTTTACGCGACGGCGCTGGATCAGCCGGCAGCGTGAACGTACGGAGGTCGATGGTCGGCGCGTTGCTGCTGCCACCCAGACGATGATCGAGTACCAGCAACCTGGCGTTGGCCAGGCCCTGGGAAAGTTGACTGAGGTACTGCTCCAGTACGAAGGCCTGGCCGGCGCTGGCGTAGGCCTTTTGTTCGGCGCTGAATCTCAGGTCTGCCGCTTGGGCGCCAGCGTTGATTTCACGAGCGCTGGCCGTCGCTTGATCGCGAGCTATGCTGGCCTGCAATTGCGCCTGATGGGTGGCCTCTGCCGCCGCACCGCGCTCGCGGGAGATCAATGCCTGGGCACCAATCTGCGCGGCCTGTACGCCGTGATAAGCGTTGGCTGCGCCGGCCGGAGGGTGAATCGCCTCGACCACCGTGGCAAGAATTTCCACGCCGCTGTCGAGTGTCTGCAAGTCTGCCTGCACGGCCCGGCCGATCTCTTCGGCTAGCCCTACCCTGTCCTCACCGAGCAATCCGTCGAGGGTGCGCGAGGCGAAGTCGTGAACCAGAATCCGGCTGGCGGTGCTGCGAATCAGCGTCGGCACGTCGGCGCTGTTGTACGTCGCGGCCAACGCAGCTTGATCGCTCAGGCCGATGCGGTAGATGAAACGCACGTCCATGTTGACGATCTGGAAGCTCTGTTTGTCGGCACGGCTGCTGGCGATGACCTGGGATTTGTCATTCACATGGCTGGCGTCCCACAAACGATTGGCTATCGCGGGTGCTGGACCTTCGGCAGGTTCGGGCACAATCGGTGCAGACGTTTCACCGACACTGGTGGCCAACTCATGAACCACACCGTTTTCAACACTCAGCACGCGGCCCAACGGCCACGGTAAACCTGCGTGCAAACCGGGCCCGAAAACCTCCACCGGTTTGCCGAAACGTTCGTAGATGCCCCGCCCTTGCAACGGTATTTCGTGAATGCCGGTGAGCGACCAGCCGACGATAGACACCACCGCCAACACCGGCAAAAACGCCCGGCGCATGTACGTGAAAGCCCAGATCTGCCGCAGGTCGATGCCGAATCTGTTGTGCAGTTCGTGCTGTAACGCCAACAACGGTTGCGGCGGCCAGCGCAGCATGTCGGCGATGAAGCTTCGCGCCAGTAGCGTCGGTTCAAGTTGTTCGCGTTGCGGACTGAACAACGACAACACGGCGCGCAACAGCAATTCGGCGGCGACCAACCCCGGCAACAAGCCGATCAGCATCCCCAGACGCGCCGGCCAGACCGACGTTTCACTGCCGAACAACAAGCACAACGCACTGAGCACCAGGCAAATGATTGCAACCCGGATCAGCTGCGCCAGCGACGCTGCTTCAGGCCATTGGGCGGTGTTTTCCTGCGCCAGTTGCCGCTCCAGCACCAACAAACCGAAGGCCAGCAACAACGACAGCGCCGCGCCGACACTGGCCGACAAGCCCAGCGCTGTGGGCGGCAGAGCAAGGTTCCAGACCTGTCCGATACTGAACAACGTCAACAGCGACCAACCGCCCAGCCACAACGTCGGCGCACCGATCTGGCCGAGCATTTTCAGACCTTGGCGATTGATCCGATCCAGCAGCCGTTCGTACCAGCCTTCCGGGGCTACCATTTCGTCAGCCACGATCACTGGCACCACGGGGTTCATCGCCTGCGCGCGCCAACGGGTAATCCATCCGGCCGATTGCAGACCGGCAACCAGCACCAGCAAACCAGCGCTCTGATTGACCAGCACCGCCGGCCAGAGAGACTGCGGCGCAAACAACCCGACAAAAAACGCCAGCACTAAGCCTGTGGCTGCGAGAGCGCCCAGGCCGATTGCGAACTGACGCAATCGCCGCCCTTGAAAAACTGCCTGCTGAAAACGCGGCAGCCCGGTTACTTGCGTCCTATCGACTTCGAGATCGACTTGCATACCACCCCAGAGTTTATCGTTGCTCATATCGCAATTCGTTACGATATAACGAAAGCCATGAGATTTGCGTTTTTAAAACGCTCTATCTAATGACGCTAAACCTGTCACTTGGCTGAAGCCTTGACCGAAATACTCCGGAACGCACATATTACGTCCGTAATTTAATTCAAGAACTACGTTTACCCATCCGATCCCGTTCAATCCCAGGAGTACAAGCATGAGCACCTATGACGTCGTGATTCTGGGCGGTGGCCCCGGCGGTTATAACGCAGCGATTCGCGCAGGCCAGTTGGGCCTGAAAGCCGCGTGCGTCGAAGGACGCGCCACCCTCGGTGGCACCTGCCTGAACGTCGGCTGCATGCCGTCGAAAGCGCTGCTGCACGCCTCCGAACTCTACGACGCGGCCATGGGCGCGGAATTTGCCAACCTGGGCATCGAAGTCAAACCCTCCCTCAACCTTGCTCAGATGATGAAGCAGAAGGATGAAAGCGTTACCGGGCTGACCAAGGGCATCGAGTTTCTCTTTCGTAAAAACAAAGTCGACTGGATCAAGGGCTGGGGTCACATCGACGGGCCGGGCATCGTCACGGTGACTGACGACCAGGGCAGCAAGACTGAGCTGCGCGCCAAAGACATCATCATCGCCACCGGTTCCGAACCCACTCCCCTGCCCGGCGTGGACATCGATAACAAACGCATCCTCGACTCCACCGGCGCGCTGTCACTGACTGAAGTGCCTAAACATCTGGTAGTAATCGGCGCGGGGGTGATCGGCCTGGAACTCGGTTCGGTGTGGCGGCGACTGGGGGCTCAGGTGACGGTGGTGGAGTTTCTCGACCGGATCTGCCCGGGTGTGGATGGCGAAGCAGGGAAAACCCTTCAGCGTTCGCTGGTTAAACAGGGCATCAGCTTCAAATTGAGTTCGAAAGTGACCAGCGCCACGACCTCGGCGACAGGCGTTCAACTCAGCGTCGAGCCCGCCGCCGGTGGGGCCGCCGAGACACTGGAAGCCGATTATGTGTTGGTCGCTATCGGACGCCGGCCTTACACCCAAGGCCTTGGTCTGGAAAACATCGGACTGGCCACGGACAAACGCGGCATGCTCGCCAACAAGGGCCATCGCACCGAAGCCACCGGGGTCTGGGTAATCGGCGACGTCACGTCCGGGCCGATGCTCGCCCACAAGGCCGAAGATGAAGCCATGGCCTGCGTCGAGCAGATCGTCGGCAAGGCTGGCGAAGTCAATTACGACCTGATCCCTAACGTGATCTACACCAAACCCGAGCTGGCCAGCGTCGGCAAGACCGAAGAGCAACTCAAGGCCGAAGGTCGCGCGTACAAGGTCGGCAAGTTTCCCTTCACCGCCAACAGCCGGGCGAAGATCAATCACGAAACCGAAGGCTTTGCCAAAGTGCTGGCTGATGAGCGCACCGACGAAATTCTCGGCGTGCACCTGGTGGGCCCGAGCGTCAGTGAAATGATTGGTGAATATTGCGTGGCCATGGAGTTCAGTGCCTCGGCCGAAGACATTGCCCTGACTTGTCATCCACACCCGACCCGCTCCGAGGCCTTGCGCCAGGCGGCGATGAATGTGGAGGGGATGGCGACGCAGATGTAGGGTTGGAGATTGGCGGTGACTGGTCTACCGCTTTCGCGAGCAAGCCCGCTCCCACATAGGTTTTGTGAACACCACAGATCAAATGTGGGAGCGGGCTTGCTCGCGAAGGGGTCGACTCGGTCTAAAGCGGCAAATGCTCCAGCGGCAACGCCCCCGGCGTCTTCACCGTGTGAATCGCAAAGTTACTGCGAATGTCGCTGACACCCGGCAACTTCAACAGCCGCCCGGTGAGAAAGCGGTCGTACGCGCGCAAATCCGGCACCACAACTTGCAACAGAAAATCCGATTCCCCTGACACCAGAAACGCCGAAATCACCTCGGGCAACGCGGTCACGGCCAAGCGAAAGGACTCTGCCTGCTCATCGTTGTGACGCTCCACCTTGACCCCGACAAACACCGTCAGCCCAAGCCCAACTTCGTCGCGATCCAGATTGGCCTGGTAGCCACGAATCACCCCGGCCTCCTCAAGCATCCGTACCCGGCGCAAACAGGGCGAAGCGGACAACCCGATCTCGTCAGCCAGTTGCACATTACTCAAGCGACCGTCCCGTTGCAGGGCTGCGAGAATCTTGCGGTCGTAGGCGTCCAGTTTCATGGTTTGGCAGATCCTGATGGTTTGCACGCTATCGAGTAGCAGGTTATGCCAACCAAAGACATTTTAGAAGCAAACTACGCAACCACCTGCCCTGCCCTTCAGCCCTAGACTGGCCGTACCGAATCGACAACGAATGGGGTGCAATGTGGAAGGACTGTGGCTGTTTTTCATGGCGCTGGCGGTGGTTTACCTACTGCCGGGCCCGGACATGATCCTGCTGTTGCAGACCGGCGCCCGACAGGGCAAAGGCGCGGCGTTGGCCACCGCCGTGGGCCTGGGCATTGCCCGGGGTTGCCATGTCGCCTTGGCGGCGCTGGGGCTGGCAACGCTGTTCAAGGCGGCGCCCTGGACTTTTGATGTGGTGCGCCTGGCCGGTGCCGCGTATCTGCTGTGGATCGGCATTCAGTGCTTGCGAACCACGATGCTGCCGAACCTGAACGGCGCAGAGGCGGGCACCGAGAAAACTCACTGGCGCGCAGCTATCCAGCGCGGTTTGCTGACCAACCTGCTCAATCCCAAGGCGTTGCTGTTCTGCTCTGTATTGCTGCCGCAGTTCATCAATCCACTCGCCGGACCGGTACTTGCCCAATTCGCGACGCTGGGCGTGGTGCTGGTCGGCGTCGGTTTGTTGTTCGACAGCGCTTACGCACTGACCGGCGCCGCACTCGGCCGTTGGCTGCAACGCAGTCCTTCGGCCCAGCGCCTGCAGCAATGGTTGTTTGGCAGCCTGCTGATCGGCTTCGCCCTACGGCTGACCTTTGTGCAACAGGCTTGAGCCTTACTGCGCCTTACGGCGGCGACGATTGATCAGCAACAACGCTGCTGCCGTGACCGCTAATACGCCGCCGATTTGCAGCGGTTTTTTGTAGGGCCGCAGCGTCGATCGCATGGAATCCATTGCCTGAGTGACATAGCGTTTACTGGCGTTCTCAAAGTCAGGATAAGGGCACTGGTGACCGAAATTGGCCGCCCACTCCACGTACGGACCTTCCTTGACGTAGCGCTGGTAAAGGGCGCTTTCGACTTCAAGGCTTGTGTTCCACCCGGCCGCTTCGCACAGCACCGCCGCAAAAGCCTGGCTGGTGTGAGGCAAATTGTCGGCCGCGCGACTGGCCAACGCCGTGGCTACAAAACGATAGTGGTAACGCTGATCAGGTTGGGCGGCACTGGCCTGTTGGCGCTTCACTTCATCCTCGGCCACTAACGGGCCAACCTTGAGCTCAGCGCTATCAAGGCTGTAATTGCCGCCGAACGTGGCGTAATCCGGCGCCATTTCATAGCCGAGAATATCCATCCCCCACTCACGCGCCGTCCAAGCGGCATTGAACAATGCCGCGGCACGACGGGTCGGCCACCAGGCCGATTCAGCGGCCTGACGCTGCTGGCCATACAATCGAGCCTTGTTTTGCAAACCGGCGTTATCGAAATACGCCAGTGCTTCGTCATAACGCTCTTCGCGCAGCAAGCGCCGCCCCAGCAAATTGCGCAGCTTCGCCGCCACTGGCAACGGCACATAGTTATCGCGCTCCTGCTGAGTCAGCTGCGGTGGCGCCGGCACTTGGTTGTCGACGTAATTCTTCAGCTCCTCTACGGTCAGCACGCGTTCGGCGACAGTGGCCGCATCGAACCAGTAGATGTCTTGACTTCGATAAAGCTGATCGAACGCTTGCACGTAATCGCCGCGTTGCAGTGCCAGGATCGCGCTTTCACCCTCAACCCGGCACTTGGGCTGAACCGTTTCGAAGTCCCAGTCAGGCGTGCGCCGCTCACCCCAGGATTCATTCTGCGGGAAGGCCTGGGCAGCCTTGGCGTACGCGGCCGCAGCAGCGGCTTTATCCCCATCGCGCATCGCGAGTTTCGCCCGCAGCCACCACGCGAGGCCGCCATCGCCCGCGTGTTCGAGGAATACCTTGGCGCTCCCGTAGTCGCCCTGTTGATAATTCACCGCGGCCAGTCGATCAGCGTTATCGAGGCTACCGCGGGTGCTGTTTTGCAGCAGTTTGATCAGTTTCAACTCGTTCGGTGGCTGATCGCCGAATGACCAGCCCAGTCGGCTGATCAACGACGCTGTCACCAGTTGCTGCACCGGTTTGCCCTTGAGCAATACGGCCAGTTGATCGTCAGGCATTGCCGCCAGATCGGCCATCAACAGTTTCAGCGAGGTGTAGCCCACCGCTGAGCCGTGACGATTCTGCGTGGCGTAGAGTTCGATCGCACTGTTCCAGTCGCCAGTGGTGCGGGCCACGCGGGCTTCTTCGCCGAGGCTGGCGACGCCCAGCTCCAGTGGGTCGCTGAAGCCATCAATGCTTAGCTGACGGGTTTGCTCGAAGGCTTTGCGAGATTGAGCCAGCAGGTCAGGGCCAGCGTCCGCTTGTGCACTCATGGCAAACAACGCCCGACCCAACGAATAAGCAGCCCAGGTGCTGCGCAACGCCCGTTGATCCGCGGGCAATGCCAGCACCTTCTGGAAATACTCGGCTGCCAACCTATGGTCAGCGGTGTTGAACGCCACCGCGCCAGCCAGATAGAGCTTGAGTTCGACCGGCAAATCCGCGCCCTGAATCTCGACCTGACGAGCGTCGGTCAGGCTGCGGAGCTGTTTCACTAATGCCTGCTGGTCAGGTGTCAGACCGGCTTGCTCGGCGTTGCTCCGCTGTTCCGCATAGTCCGGCGCCTCCATGCTGTAGGCGACTGCGGTGATGTTCTTGAGCCCGGCGATGACATGCCCGAGCCGGTTGATCTCGAAGTTGAAGTTACCCTCCGGCAACTCCGCCAGCGACTGGCCACGGTTGTCCAGCAGGCGCATGGGGAAATCCGGCCCGCAGGCCAACGCCGAACCGACCGGCAAACTGAGGCTCAGGCAGAGCAGATGGCGGGGCCAGTTACGGGTGAACATGCGAACCTCCTTGATCAATGTATGCGCAACGCGCCCAACCGATAGCGCGCTGGCCACCAGCGGGCAGGCGACCGTCGCGCAGGCGGGTGAAGGTAAGCAGATCGGGGCTCTGTTGCAACGCATAACCGGCCAGCGCATCGACGCCATCACAACCCTGCACCGCCAACGTCAAGCGTTCAGGCCAGGCGCTGTCGAGGTTGCCTTGATTGCTGACGCTGATGTCATAGAGGCCGTCCTGCGTCGAGAGTTTCAGCGTCAGCCGACTCTTGAGGGCGTCGCCATGGGCTACGGCGCGCAAGGTCGTCAGGCTCCAGGCCCGGCGGTCATTGGCCAATGGCAGGCGAAACCAGATCAGGCCGGCCAGATGAGCCGGTGGATCGCTACGCAGCTCGGCGCCGAGTTTGCTCAGTTGTTTCGGATCGGCGAGCAATTCCTGGCGCTTACCATCGCTTTCGATCGGCACTTCACTTTCCACGATCGGTGCGCCGCTGGTAGTCGGTAACAGCGCCACGCCATAGGCCGGCAGCGCCAGATAGAACGGTTTGGCAGTGAGGCGGCTCCAGGCCTTGACCCATTGCCTCGCCTGATCCGCATCGAACAAGCCTCGACGCGGATCGCTCACCGCGTGCACCTGCAACACGCTGCTGTCGACTGTGGCTAACACCCCAGGCAATTCGGCACTGTCGAGCCAGGCCGGCAACGCAGTAATGCTCAACGGTATAGAGGCCGGCAGAACCGCGCGCAGGCGCGTAAGAAATTCGCGGTAGGCCGGTAGCCGAGCGTTACCTGAATCGTGGTCGATTTCCACGCCAGAGAGGATCAGCCCCTGCCCTTGCCAATCGCTGAGCACCTGCTGGATCTGTGCAGTGACTTCGTCCTGATCCAGCGACTTGAGCTGGCCATCCAGACGAATCACCGCAATCAGCGGTCGTCCATCCTGTTTGAGCAGCACCGGGTCAATCCGCGCCCGACTCCAACCCGCCTGCGGGAACGCCTGCAAGGCCAGCACCCGGAGGGTAGAAAAGTCGGCGCGGCTGTCCTTGAGGGCGACTTCGTGTGCCGGTGTCCATTGTCGTTGCCAGACGTAGAGTTGCTGATCGAGCGGCGGTGCGTCCTGTTGCTCGCAACCGATGAGCAGCGCCAGCCCGGCAAGCAACGCCGAGAGACGGAAGAAAAAATACATAAAGCTCCTTGGGCTGAATCAGATCCTACAGGTCGAGCACCAAAGGTTGCGCCCCCTGCGCCGGAATCGCACAACAAATCAGCACCTGTCCTTCATCCGGCACTTCCGCCGGGGGCTGTGGATAATTCACCTGGCCGCTGATTAGGCGGGTCTTGCAGGTCCCGCAGGAGCCGCCGCGGCAGCTGAATTCGGGACGCAACCCCCGACTTTCCGCCAGCTCCAGCAAACTGCCGCTATCGGGTTGCCAGCGGGCCTCTTTGGCCGAGCGCTGGAACACTACCGGCACGGAAGTCGTAGCGGCCGGCGGTTGCTCGATGACCACTGCGTCGGCATCCGGCTGCCGACGCAAGGTTGATGGGCCAAAAGTTTCCGCGTGAATCCGGGCATCGCGGATGTCCAGCTCCCGCAGGCTGTCGTACAGCCCTTGGGTAAAACTTCCCGGGCCGCAGAGGACAAAGTCCAGCTGGTCGTAGTCCTCAACCTCAAGGATGGTCTTGAGCAGCGCGGTGTCGATTCGCCCCGTCAGATCGAAGTCTTCGCCCTCGCGCGCCTCGGCTTCAGGCTGACTGAGCAGACGCAACACCCTGACCGCGTCACCGGCATCGTCGAGCAAGCGATCCAGTTCAGGACGAAACACTTGATCGGCCAACGTGCGTGAACTCTGGAAAAACCAGGTGGGCCGGATATGGCGGGTGCGCAGGCCTTGATAAACCACTTCCCGCAGCATCGACAGCAGCGGTGTGATGCCGACGCCGGCAGCTAACAACACCAACGGTCGCCGTTCATGGGGCGCCACGGTGAAATGCCCTTGAGGCGCGCGTGCCTCCAGCAGATCACCGACCTGAAGCTGTTCATGCAGATGCGACGACACCAACCCTTCACGCTTGACGCTGATGCGGAAAAAATCATCGGACGGCGCGCTCGACAAACTATAGGTGCGGATATGCACCTCGCCGGCGATGTTGAACCGCAGCGGTAAATGCTGCCCAGCCTGAAACACCGGCAACCCGGCGTCATCGGCAGGCTCCAGATAGATCGAGCGGATGTTGTGGCTTTGCGCCTCGATCCGCACCACCCGCAGTGGCCGCCAACGATCGCCCAACGCCTGGGCCTGCAAGCGGGCCGTGGCCTGCTGCCAGGTGCCGGTCAGCAAACTGGTGGGCGACACGCCATCGAAGCGCCAGCGCAGTGCGAGGGCGGCAGGCCGACGCACCACGCTTTCCACCTCGAACGTCCACAGCCGCTCGGCCCCTTGGAACGCCTCGACTTGCGGGCCTTCAAGGATGATTTCGGTTCGACCGCTGAGGTGCAGCAGATCACCCGAACTGAAATCGATAAACAGCAACCCGGCCCGGGGATTGAGCAGCAGGTTGCCCAAGGTATTGAAATGCAGGTTGCCGGCGAAATCCGGAATGGTCAGGCGATTGCCCTCTACCTGTACGAAACCCGCCTGGCCACCCCGGTGAGAAACGTCCACCGAGCGCAGGCCATCGACGTCCACGTAACTGGCGACAAAGAACGTATCGGCCCCGGCGATCAGGGTTTTGGCCGCGTCATCCAGACCGTCGAGGTGCTGCGCGATGCGAGTCGCAGGATCGGCCAGCGGTACTGAGCGAAACTGACGCAACTGAATGTATTGCGGGCAGTTGCCGAAGGAGTGTTCCACCGTGACACCGAAACCGCTCTCGGTCAGTCCGCCAACCCTGCCGTTGATGCGGTTGCGCCGTCGGGTGTGCAGCTCGATCCCCAGCAGGCCGATCGCCGCGCCATCGGTCAATTGCGCAGGATCATCGGCACCCGGCAGGCTGTTGAATTGCAGCAGGCCGGGTTCGGGCGAGTGAGCAAAGCCTGGCGGCCCTTCAAGAATACTTGCCCATGGATTGCCGTCGGCATCCACCGCGCCGTACAGCATGAACGGCAATTGCTGATAGAACGTGCGGTGCTGATCCGGCATTTCTGTGCGAATCACCTTACGACCGAACGCCTCCATTCGCTCAGCAACACCTACGTGAGCCTGCAACTGTTTCTCGCCAGCGTGCCAAGGTGAACGGTCCATAACGGCTTCTCCCCTGCGCCATCGGCGCAATGTGAACGGCCCGACAATGTCGGGCCGCAAGCATCAGGCAGTGGTTTGCAGACCGGCGACTGTGCGCGGCATGCCGACAAACCCTGGCAAGGCTTCGACCCGCGTGAGCCAGGAACGCACGTTGGCGTAGTCTTCAAGTGACACATTGCCTTCCGGCGCATGGGCGATGTAGCTGTAGGCCGACACATCGGCAATGGTCGGCTCGCTGCCCGCCAGATAAGCGCTATTGGCCAGTTCCTGATCGATCACCTTGAGCACGTCATGTGAACGAGTGATCGCCTCTTCTGCATTGTAAGGCGCACCAAACACCGTGATCAGCCTTGCCCTGGCAGGGCCAAAGGCAATCGGCCCGGCGGCCACCGACAACCAGCGCTGCACCTTGGCCGCACCGACCGGATCGGCTGGCAGCCAGCGGCCGTTGCCGTATTTCTGCGCCAGATAAACCAGAATCGCGTTGGAATCGGCCAGCACCACGCCCTGATCATCAAGGACCGGTACCTGGCCAAACGCGTTGAGTGCAAGAAAATCCGGCTGTTTGTGCGCACCCTTGGCCAGATCGACGAAGATCAGCTCGGTCGGCAGTTGCAGCAGGGACAGCATCAGCTCCACACGGTGAGCGTGGCCAGAACGTGGGAAGTTGTAGAGTTTGATCGCTTGCATGGTCGACTCCGCGGGTGGTCGCGCTGTTCAGGAGAGATCAGCACCGTGGGAGCTATCTTCCACCAGCGACGAAAACAACAGAATAACCAGCAACCGCAATCCATTATTTCAGCCAGCGCAACAAACCATCAGCCTTGCAACGCTGGGTGTTCTCGTAGCGCCTTCACCACAAAGTCGACAAAACTGCGGATTCGCGCAGGGGCCTTGCGACCGCCCTGATAGACCACATGGATGGGCAATGGTGACAGTTCGAAGTCGGCCAGAACAATTTCCAACTCACCGGAGGCGACTTTGCCCGCGACCTGATAAGACAGGACCCGAGTGAATCCCAGACCCAGGCACGCTGCGGTAATGGCCGCCTGATTCGCCGTCACCACCAGTCGCGGTTCAGGTCGAACACTCAGTGGCTCACCCGCATCGAGGAACGGCCAGGTTCTCAGCTGACCAATAGAGGACGTCGCAATAACCGGTGCCTGCGCCAGATCTTGAGGATGCCGAGGCCGGCCATGCGCCGTCAGGAAACCCGGTGAGCCGCAAATCACCCGCCGAACTTCACCCACGCGAATCGCGTGCTGATTACTGTCGGGTAACTCACCGATGCGCACGGCGACATCGATGCCCTCCTCGACCATGCTCACCACTCGGTCAACCAGCAAGCCGTTAATGAAAACTTCAGGAAATTGAGTCAGATAATCCACCATCACCGGCGTGACAAACAGCTCACCAAACAGAACCGGCGCCGTGATCGTCAGTTGCCCACGAGGTTGGGCGTGACTGCCCGCTGCCGAATCCTCGGCTTCCTGCACTTCGGCGAGAATTCTCCGACAGTCTTCGAGATAACGTTGGCCCGCCTCGGTCAAATACACGCTGCGCGTCGTGCGGGTGAGCAATAGCGTACCGATACGTTGCTCCAGCGCCGCCACCGCCCGGGTGACGCTGGCCGCCGACATGCCCAAACGCCGCGCCGCCGCCGAGAAACCTTGCTCCTGGGCGACGGCGGCGAAGACCTGCATTTCCTGGAATCGGTCCACGGGCGTTTCCTCAATTCAGATAAAAAAAATCGCAACCCAAGGCTGCGATTTTTAATGTTTTGATCACCTGTGGATAACTTATTCCACCGTCACCGACTTCGCCAGGTTACGCGGCTGATCAACGTCGGTGCCTTTCAGCACGGCCACGTAGTACGAGAGCAGTTGCAGCGGGATGGTGTAGAGGATCGGCGACAGGATGTCGTGGATGTGCGGCATGTGCACAACATGCGTGCCTTCACCATTAGTCATGCCAGCCTTCTCGTCAGCAAAGACGATCAGCTCGCCACCACGGGCGCGGACTTCCTGGAGGTTGGACTTCAGCTTCTCCAGCAATTCGTTGTTCGGCGCGACGGTGACCACCGGCATGTCGTTATCCACAAGCGCCAACGGGCCGTGTTTCAGCTCACCGGCTGGATAAGCTTCGGCGTGAATGTAAGAAATCTCCTTGAGCTTGAGTGCCCCTTCCATTGCCACCGGGAATTGCGCGCCACGACCGAGGAACAGGGTGTGGTTTTTCTCGGCGAACAGCTCGGCGATTTTCTCCACAATGCTGTCCATGGCCAGGGCTTCACCCAAGCGGGCTGGCAGACGACGCAGTTCTTCAACCAGCGTCGCTTCGACGCCTTTACCCAAGGTGCCGCGAACCTGGCCCAGGGACAGCGTCAGCAACAGCAGGCCTACCAATTGGGTGGTGAAGGCTTTGGTCGACGCCACGCCGATCTCGCGACCGGCCTGGGTCAACAGGGTCAGGTCGGACTCACGTACCAGTGAGCTGATGCCGACGTTGCAGATAGCCAGGCTGGCGAGGAAACCCAGTTCCTTGGCATTGCGCAGGGCTGCCAGCGTGTCGGCGGTTTCGCCGGACTGGGAGATGCTCACAAACAAGGTGTCGGGCTGCACCACCACCTTGCGGTAACGGAATTCGCTGGCAACTTCGACCTGGCACGGGATGCCGGCCAGTTCTTCGAGCCAGTAACGGGCAACCATGCCGGCGTGATAACTGGTGCCGCAGGCAACGATCTGCACGTTACGCACTTTGGCGAACAGCTCGGCAGCCTGTGGACCGAAGGCCTGAACCAGCACCTGATTCTGGCTCAGACGACCTTCAAGGGTGCGCTGCACCACCGCCGGTTGCTCGTGGATTTCCTTGAGCATGTAATGGCGGAACTCGCCCTTGTCGGCGGCTTCCGCACCGTCGCGATATTGCACAGATTCGCGTTCAACGATTTCGCCATTAACGTCCCAGATCTGCACGCTGTCACGGCGAATTTCGGCGATATCACCTTCTTCCAGGTACATGAAACGGTCAGTCACCTGACGCAAAGCCAACTGGTCGGAAGCCAGGAAGTTTTCACCCAGGCCCAGACCGATCACCAGCGGGCTGCCGCTGCGTGCTGCGACCAGACGATCAGGCTGATCAGCACTGATCACGGCCAAACCGTAAGCGCCGTGCAGTTCTTTGACAGTCGCCTTGAGGGCCACGGTCAGATCGCACAGATCCTTGAGTTTGTGGTTCAGCAGGTGAGCGATGACTTCAGTGTCGGTGTCCGAGGTGAACACGTAACCCAAGGCCTTGAGTTGTTCGCGCAAGGCTTCGTGGTTCTCGATGATGCCGTTGTGCACCACCGCCAGATCACCGGAGAAATGCGGGTGAGCATTGCGTTCGCACGGCGCACCGTGAGTGGCCCAGCGAGTGTGAGCGATACCGAGGCGACCGGCGAGAGGCTCGTCAGCCAATGCCTGTTCCAGCTCGCTGACTTTGCCGGGACGACGCATACGCTCAAGTTTTTCATCGTTGGTAAAGACCGCCACACCGGCGCTGTCATAGCCACGGTATTCCAGGCGCTTGAGGCCTTCGAGCAGGATGGCGGTGATGTTACGTTCTGCGACTGCGCCGACAATTCCACACATGCTATTTCTCCTGACTGACAGCCGCGCAAATCAAATTGATGCCGCGGGCCTGAATCTGATCCCGTGCCTCAAGTGGCAGGCGATCATCCGTAATAAGGGTATGGACGCTGCTCCATGGCAGTTCCAGATTGGGAATCTTGCGGCCGATCTTGTCGGCCTCGACCATCACCACGACTTCGCGGGCGACTTCGGCCATGACCCGGCTCAGTCCCAGCAGTTCGTTAAAGGTGGTCGTACCGCGAACCAGGTCGATGCCATCGGCACCGATAAACAACTGGTCGAAGTCGTAAGAGCGTAGTACTTGCTCGGCAACCTGCCCTTGAAAGGACTCGGAATGGGGGTCCCAGGTGCCACCGGTCATCAACAGCACCGGCTCATGCTCGAGTTCGCTCAAGGCGTTGGCCACATGCAGGGAATTGGTCATCACCACCAGACCCGGTTGTTGGCCGAGTTCCGGAATCATCGCAGCAGTAGTGCTGCCGCTGTCGATGATGATCCGCGCATGCTCGCGAATCCGCGTAACGGCAGCGCGAGCGATGGCCTGTTTGTATCTGGAGACTGGTTGACCGATATCGGCCACCAATTCTTGAGGCATGGTGATCGCACCGCCATAACGGCGCAGCAACAGACCATTGGTTTCCAGTGCCGCCAGATCTTTTCGAATCGTAACTTCCGAAGTTTCGAAACGCTTGGCCAGCTCATCCACACTGACTTCGCCCTGCTCGTTGAGCAAGGCGAGGATATTGTGGCGGCGTTGAGGTGTATTACGCTTCGACATGGACTGATAAGTTTCGATTCGAAAGATAACGTAAGCAATCAAAACCCATCAGCGAAACTTCGTCAAGCGAGGGAGCTAAAAATATTTGTGGATAACCCATTCGCGAGCAAGCCCGCTCCCACTTGGATTGGATAACCCTGTGGAAGCGGGCTTGCCCGCGAATACATTGGTTCGGCCTGTGAATAACTTCAGCCAATGATCTATGTGTGGATAACTCAGCTCTTTTTGATCTTCTCCGGCCGCTTCCAGCCGTCGATGTTCTTCTGACGAGCCCGGCCGACAGCCAATTGAGCTTTATCCACATTCTGGGTAATGGTCGAACCGGCTGCGGTGGTAGCACCGTTGGAGATATCCACAGGCGCCACCAACGAGTTGTTGGAACCGATGAAGACATCCTCGCCCAGTACGGTTTTCCACTTGTTGGCGCCGTCATAATTGCAAGTGATCGTGCCAGCACCGATGTTGGTGCGTGCGCCGATCTCGGCATCGCCCAGGTAGGTCAGATGACCGGCCTTGGCACCTGCTCCCAGATGAGCGTTTTTCAGTTCAACGAAGTTACCCACATGGGCACGGGCTTCCAGTACCGTGCCGGGGCGCAAGCGAGCGAACGGACCGGCATCGCTGCCTTCACCGAGAATCGCGCCCTCGATGTGGCTGTTGGCCTTGATCACCACACCTTTGCGCAGGGTACTGTCCTTGATCACGCAGTTCGGACCGATCACCACGTCGTCTTCGATGACCACCTTGCCTTCGAGGATCACGTTGATGTCGATCAGCACATCGCGGCCGACGGTGACCTCACCGCGCACATCGAAACGTGCCGGGTCGCGCAGTGTCACGCCTTGAGCCATCAATCGACGACCGGCGCGCAGCTGATAGTGACGCTCAAGCTCGGAAAGTTGCTTGCGGTCGTTGGCACCCTGCACTTCCATGGCATCGTGGGGTTGCTCGGTCGCCACCACCAGGCCGTCGCTGACCGCCATGGCGATCACATCAGTCAGGTAGTACTCACCCTGGGCATTGTTGTTGGAGAGTCGGCTCATCCAGTGGCCAAGTTGTGCGAAAGGCAGCGCCAGAATACCGGTGTTGCCTTCGGTGATCGCACGCTCGGCTTCGTTGGCGTCCTTCTGTTCGACGATGGCCGTCACCTTGCCGTCGGCGTCGCGGACGATGCGGCCATAACCAGTCGGGTCATCCAGTTCGACGGTCAGCAGGCCGAGTTGCTGTGGTGCTACCTGTTTAAGCAGACGCTGAAGGGTCTCGACTTCGATCAACGGCACGTCACCGTAAAGAATCAGTACGGTGTCGGACTCGATGAAGGGCACAGCTTGAGCGACCGCGTGGCCAGTGCCCAACTGCTTGTCCTGCAGGACAAAATTCAGATCATCAGCCGCCAGACGCTCACGAACTGCGTCGGCGCCATGGCCGATCACAACGTGAATGCGCTGTGGATTAAGTTGTCGGGCGCTGTGGATAACATGGCCGAGCATCGAGTTGCCGGCAATCGGATGCAGGACTTTCGGCAGCGCCGAACGCATGCGAGTGCCTTGGCCAGCAGCGAGGATAACGATTTCGAGAGACATGACTGGCTACCAATCCTGGGTGGTCAGCGGCTGCGACCAGGTTATGAAAGTCGGAAAAGAAAAAAGGGTAGCCGAGGCTACCCTTTTTAATCAATCGCGCAACAAGTTGATGGCCTATTAGTGGCCGAACTTCTTGCGGATCTGCTGGACGGTGCGCAGCTGAGCTGCAGCCTCGGCCAGACGTGCGGCAGCAGAACCGTAATCGAATTCCGCGCCCCGGTCATGCAAGGCCTTCTCGGCAGCCTTAACGGCTTCCTGAGCGGAGGCTTCATCCAGGTCGGCAGCACGTTGCACGGTGTCGGCAAGAACCTTGACCATGTTCGGCTGAACCTCGAGGAAACCGCCAGAGATGTAATACACCTCCTCTTCCCCGCCCTGCTTGATCAGGCGGATCGGGCCCGGCTTGAGATTGGTGATCAGCGGCGCGTGACCCAAGGCGATACCAAGATCACCCAGTGCACCGTGCGCAACCACCATCTCGACCAGGCCGGAGAAGATTTCCCCTTCCGCGCTGACGATATCGCAATGGACTGTCATAGCCATCTGATTGCCTCAAACTAAATTAGCGCCCGTTACCGGGCGCCGGGATTACAGTTTCTTGGCTTTCTCGATCGCTTCTTCGATGCCGCCGACCATGTAGAACGCTTGTTCTGGCAGGTGGTCGTAGTCACCGTTGAGGATGCCTTTGAAGCCAGCAATGGTGTCTTTCAGGGAAACGTATTTACCCGAAGCACCGGTGAAGACTTCAGCCACGAAGAACGGCTGCGACAAGAAACGCTGGATCTTACGAGCACGGTTTACCAACTGCTTGTCGGCTTCCGACAGCTCGTCCATACCCAGGATCGCAATGATGTCCTTCAGTTCTTTGTAACGCTGCAGAACATACTGTACGCCGCGAGCGGTGTCGTAGTGGTCCTGGCCGATCACGTTCGGGTCCAGCTGACGCGAAGTTGAGTCGAGTGGATCGACCGCCGGGTAGATACCCAGGGAAGCGATGTCACGGGACAGAACGACGGTGGCGTCCAAGTGGGCGAAGGTGGTCGCTGGCGACGGGTCAGTCAAGTCATCCGCAGGTACGTATACCGCTTGGATCGAGGTGATCGAACCGTTTTTGGTCGAAGTGATACGCTCTTGCAGAGTACCCATCTCTTCGGCCAGAGTCGGCTGGTAACCTACTGCGGAAGGCATACGGCCCAGCAGTGCGGATACTTCAGTACCGGCCAGGGTGTAACGATAGATGTTGTCGACGAACAGAAGAACGTCGTTACCTTCGTCACGGAACTTCTCGGCCATGGTCAGGCCGGTCAGTGCTACGCGCAGACGGTTACCCGGCGGCTCGTTCATCTGACCGTAAACCAGTGCCACTTTGTCCAGAACGTTGGAATCCTTCATCTCGTGGTAGAAGTCGTTACCCTCACGAGTACGCTCACCCACACCGGCGAACACGGAATAACCGCTGTGCTCGATGGCGATGTTACGGATCAGTTCCATCATGTTTACGGTTTTGCCTACACCGGCACCACCGAACAGACCGACTTTACCACCCTTGGCGAACGGGCAAACCAGGTCGATAACCTTGATGCCGGTTTCCAGCAGGTCGTTGCCGCCTGCCTGTTCAGCGAAGGTTGGCGCAGGACGGTGAATGCCCCAGCGCTCTTCGGTGTCGATCGGGCCAGCTTCGTCGATCGGGTTACCCAGAACGTCCATGATCCGGCCCAGAGTCGCTTTACCGACTGGTACGGAGATGGCTGCGCCGGAGTCCGTGACTTCCAGACCGCGCTTCAAGCCCTCGGTGGAACCCATCGCAATGGTACGAACCACGCCGTCGCCCAGCTGCTGCTGAACTTCCAGGGTGGTTTCGGCCGCGCTTTGTACTTTCAGCGCGTTGTAGATGCTCGGTACGCTGTCGCGTGGAAATTCCACGTCGATAACGGCGCCGATGATTTGAACGATACGTCCGCTACTCATAGCTGGATCCTCTGAATATTTGAACCGTTAAACCGCGGCAGCGCCGCCGACGATTTCCGAGATCTCTTGGGTGATCGCAGCCTGACGCGCCTTGTTGTAGACCAGCTGCAAATCGCTGATCAAATCACCGGCGTTGTCGGTAGCGTTCTTCATCGCGATCATCCGCGCAGCTTGTTCAGCCGCGTTGTTCTCGACCACCGCCTGGTAGACCTGCGACTCCACGTAACGGACCATCAAGCCATCAAGCAGCTCTTTGGCGTCCGGTTCGTACAGATAATCCCAGTGGTGCTTGAGTTCCTGATCCGGGGTTGCCACCAGCGGAATCAACTGCTCCACGGTAGGCTGTTGCGTCATGGTGTTGATGAACTTGTTGGACACCACGGACAGGCGGTCAATACGGCCGTCCAGGTAGGCATCCAGCATCACCTTGACGCTGCCGATCAGGTCATTGATCGACGGTTCTTCACCCAGGTGGTTGATAGCTGCAACGACGTTACCGCCGAAGTTACGGAAGAAAGCCGCACCCTTGCTACCCACAACACACAGATCGATCTCGACGCCGTTATCGCGGTTTACCGCCATGTCCTTGACCAGGGCCTTGAACAGGTTGGTGTTCAAGCCACCACACAGACCACGGTCACTGCTCACCACGACATAACCGACGCGCTTTACTTCACGGTCGAGCATGAAAGGGTGGCGATATTCCGGGTTAGCGTTGGCCAGATGACCAATAACCTGGCGGATGCGCTCCGCGTAAGGACGGCTAGCAGCCATGCGCATTTGTGCCTTGCGCATTTTACTGACCGCCACTTTTTCCATGGCGCTGGTAATCTTTTGCGTGCTTTTGATGCTCGCAATCTTACTGCGAATCTCTTTTGCGCCTGCCATGTAACACCTATCAGGTTAGCAAGCGGGAGCCTTGCGGCTCCCGCTGCGGCTTACCAGGTTTGGGTGGCCTTGAACTTCTCGATACCGGCTTTCAGGCCTGCATCGATTTCGTCATTGAAGTCACCCTTCACGTTGATCTTCGCCATCAAATCGGCGTGATCGCGGTTGAAGAAAGCAATCAGCGCTTGTTCGAAGCTGCCGATCTTGGCGATTTCAACGTCAGTCAGGAACCCACGCTCAGCGGCATACAGCGACAGCGCCATGTCAGCGATCGACATTGGTGCGTATTGCTTCTGCTTCATCAGCTCGGTAACGCGCTGACCATGCTCAAGTTGCTTACGGGTCGCTTCGTCCAGGTCAGAAGCGAACTGGGCGAATGCCGCCAGTTCACGGTACTGAGCCAGAGCGGTACGGATACCACCGGAGAGCTTCTTGATGATCTTGGTCTGAGCGGCACCACCCACACGGGATACCGAAACACCGGCGTTCACAGCAGGACGGATCCCGGAGTTGAACATGGCCGATTCCAGGAAGATCTGACCGTCGGTGATGGAAATCACGTTGGTCGGAACGAACGCGGAAACGTCGCCAGCCTGGGTTTCGATGATCGGCAGTGCGGTCAGGGAACCGGTTTTGCCGGTCACTGCGCCGTTGGTGAACTTCTCTACGTATTCTTCCGAAACGCGGGATGCGCGCTCCAGCAGACGGGAGTGGAGATAGAACACGTCGCCTGGGTAAGCTTCACGGCCTGGTGGACGGCGCAGCAGCAGGGAAATCTGGCGGTAAGCCACTGCTTGCTTGGACAGATCGTCATAAACGATCAGCGCGTCTTCACCGCGGTCGCGGAAGAATTCACCCATGGTGCAACCGGAGTACGGTGCCAGGAATTGCAGTGCTGCAGATTCCGAAGCGCTCGCAGCTACGACGATGGTGTTAGCCAGTGCGCCGTTTTCTTCCAGCTTGCGAACAACGTTGGCGATGGTCGATTGTTTCTGACCGATTGCTACGTAGACGCAGAAGATGCCGCTGTCTTTCTGGTTGATGATCGCGTCGATCGCCAGAGCGGTTTTACCGATCTGACGGTCACCGATGATCAGCTCACGCTGGCCACGGCCGACAGGAATCATGGCATCGACAGCCTTGTAGCCAGTCTGTACAGGCTGGTCTACCGACTTACGCCAGATCACGCCTGGAGCAACTTTCTCGACCGCATCGGTCTCGGTGTTGTTCAGCGGACCTTTGCCGTCAACTGGGTTACCCAGTGCGTCGACAACGCGACCCAGCAGTTCCTTACCAACCGGAACTTCGAGGATGCGGCCAGTGCACTTGGCGCTCATGCCTTCAGCCAGAGACTGGTAAGAGCCCAATACAACGGCACCTACGGAGTCTTGCTCCAGGTTGAGAGCCATACCGAAGACGCCGCCTGGAAACTCGATCATCTCGCCGTACATGACGTCGGCCAGACCGTGAATCCGCACGATACCGTCAGATACGCTGACGACAGTGCCTTCGTTACGGGCTTGGGAGGTCACATCGAGCTTGTCGATGCGGCCCTTGATAATTTCACTTATTTCGGAAGGATTGAGTTGCTGCATTGCTCTGCTGCCCCTTCAAACTCAAGATTTCAATGCTTCGGCAAGGTTCGCGAGTTTGCCGCGAACCGAGCCATCGATTACCAGGTCGCCGGCGCGGATGACAATGCCCCCAATAAGGGATTTGTCTTCCTCGACTTGCAGGCGCACTTCCCGGTTGAGTCGTGCACTGAGAACCTTGGCGAGTTTGTCTTGCTGTTCTTGGTTCAATGCAAAAGCACTGGTCACTTCAACGTCTACCGACTTCTCTTGTTCGGCCTTGTACAGGTCAAACAGAGCGGCGATCTCCGGCAATAGCGGGAGACGGTCGTTTTCGGCAACGACGTGAATGAAGTTCTGTGCCTTGGCATCAAACTTGTCGCCACACACGTCAATAAACGTGGTGGCCTTGTCTGCGCTCGTCAGTCGCGGGGCCTTGAGCACGCGCTGCATGGTGTCGTCTTGCGACACTGCTGCAGCCAGGCCGAGCATGGCTGACCAAGAGGCCAGTTGCTGGTGGGCCTGGGCGTGCTCGAAGGCTGCCTTAGCGTAAGGTCGGGCCAACGTGGTCAATTCTGCCATGATCGCCCTCGCTTAAATTTCAGCAGCCAGTTTGTTTACCAGCTCCGCGTGCGCGTTTTGATCGATTGTGGCACCCAGGATCTTCTCGGCGCCGCCGACAGCCAGAGCACCCAGTTGGGCACGCAGAGCGTCTTTGACACTGTTCAGTTCCTGCTCGATCTCGGCCTGAGCCTGAACCTTCACACGTTCAGCGTCGATACGGGCTTTTTCAACAGCCTCTTCGACGATCTGATTACCGCGTTTCTTGGCTTGCTCAATGATTTCGGCTGCCTGAGCTTTTGCTTCGCGCAGTTGCTGACCCGCTTTATCTTGGGCCAGCTCCAGGTCGCGAGCTGCTCGGGCGGCAGCGTCCAGTCCATCCGCGATCTTCTTCTGACGTTCGTGCAAAGCCGCGATGACCGGAGGCCACACGAACTTCATGCAAAACAGTACAAAAATGAAGAACGCAACGGACTGGCCAATCAGGGTTGCATTAATGTTCACGCCAACACCTCGCTCGTTCGTTGCACATCACACCAATTACTCGAAGGTTCGAGTAATTAGCCAGCGAGTTGACCAACGAATGGGTTCGCGAAGGTGAAGAACAGAGCGATACCAACACCGATCATGGTTACGGCGTCGAGCAGACCGGCAACGATGAACATTTTGACTTGCAGCATTGGAACCATCTCTGGCTGACGCGCTGCGCCTTCCAGGAACTTGCCACCCAACAGGCCGAAACCAATTGCGGTACCCAGTGCGCCCAGGCCGATCAACAGTGCAACAGCGATAGCGGTTAGACCAACTACAGTTTCCATCTTTCCTCCCGACTTTTACGTCGTATGGTTTAGGTTTTTTAGATTTTAAAGCGGTAAAACAAATCGTTTCATAGCCCTGTTCGGGCACCCACTCGTTTGACCGAGTGGGACATCAGACTAGTCGAGACTGGTCTTAATGGTTTTCTTCGTGCGCCATCGACAGGTAAACGATGGTCAGCATCATGAAGATAAACGCCTGCAGGGTGATGATCAGGATGTGGAACACAGCCCACGCCCACTGCAGAACTACGCCCAGGCCGCTAAGCCAGAGCAGACCGCTGCCGAACATCACAGCAATCAGAATGAAGACCAGCTCGCCGGCGTACATGTTGCCGAACAGACGCAGTGCCAGGGAGATCGGCTTGGCGATCAGCGTCACGAACTCCAGCAGGAAGTTCACCGGGATCAGCAGGGCTTGAACAAAAATGTTCTTGCTGCCGAACGGGTGCAGGGTCAGTTCGCCGATGAAGCCGCCGATGCCCTTGACCTTGATGCTGTAGAAAATGATCAACGCGAACACCGACAGGGCCATGCCCAGGGTAGCGTTCGGGTCAGTGGTCGATACGGCACGGAACGGAATGTGTGCATCGCCAGTGATCAGGATGGCCAGCTGAGGAATCCAGTCGACCGGAATCAGGTCGACGGCGTTCATCAGGAAGACCCAGACGAAGATGGTCAGTGCCAACGGCGCAATCACCGGGCTACGGCCATGGAAGCTGTCTTTCACGCTGCCATCGACGAATTCGACCAATACTTCAACGAAGTTCTGCAAAGCACCTGGTTGTCCCGAAGTCGCCTTCTTCGCCGCCATGCGGAAAAGAAGAACGAAGATCAGACCCAACGCGACCGACCAGCCGAGGGTATCGACGTGGAAAGCCCAGAAGCCCATTTCTTTGGCCTCTGCTGCGGTGTGGGCAAAACCCCACCCGCCAGTTGGGTGCTGACCGAAGGTCAGGTTTTGCAAGTGGTGCTGGATATAGCCCGAAGCGGTTGTTTCTGCCATGGTTGCCTCAAACGCCCTAAGGTCTCGAAAGTCTTGTTCTCATCAGCAGGGGCGCGAACCAGCTGACCAGTTGGGTCAACACGAAGACGCCGAATACAGCTAGCGGCGCCAATGGCTTCACACCTGCGAACGTCAATGCAAAGAGCACTGCCGTCAAAATCAGTTTGCCCGCCTCACCGGCATAAAAAGACCGGACGATGGCTTGAGCTGCTCGGGCGCCGGAAAACCGAAATGCCCTGTGAGCGAAATAAACATTGGGAAGCAAGGCTATCAGGCCTCCGCAAAGTCCTGAGTACCCGGCAACGACTCCATGCCATTGCCAGAGCGCCAAAGCAGCAATGAGCAAAACGACAAATTGAGCCATTAACACCGGAAAAACTGCCAGGCGATGGAACGGCAAGCGGTTTGGCGTGCGGGTTTCCATCACAATTACTCTCCAATGGTCGGCTGCCAGAATTCAATAACTTGGCATAATTTGTGCCGACAAAATGCGCGCAGAGTATAGGGGCGGTTCTGCCCCTATTCAACTGTCAGGTAGTGATTTCCACCTGCACGCTACATGAGGAAATGTTTCAGCGGATGTGTGCAAGCACACCTTGAAGCTCATCAAGGGAGTTGTAACCAATCACCAACTGCCCCTTCCCCTTTTTACCGTGTCGAATCTGCACCGCAGAGCCTAGGCGCTCAGCCAGACGCTGCTCGAGTCGGGCGATATCCGGGTCCTGCTTTACCGGTTCAGCAGGTTCCTGTTTGCCGCTCAACCACTGGCGAACCAGTGCTTCAGTCTGGCGTACAGTCAGCCCCCGTGCGACAACGTGTCGCGCCCCTTCAACCTGTTGATTTTCCGGCAAACCGAGCAAAGCACGGGCATGACCCATTTCCAGGTCGCCGTGGGACAGCATGGTTTTGATGACCTCCGGCAACGCGATCAAGCGTAGCAGGTTGGCCACGGTCACGCGGGATTTGCCCACCGCTTCGGCCACTTGCTGCTGAGTCAGCTGGAATTCCTGCTGCAAACGCTGCAAGGCCACCGCTTCTTCGATCGGATTGAGGTCTTCGCGCTGGATGTTCTCGATCAGCGCCATGGCGATCGCGGTTTCATCCGGTACATCGCGAACCATCGCCGGGATGGTTTCCTGGCCAGCCTGCTGGCTGGCGCGCCAGCGGCGTTCGCCGGCGATGATTTCGAAGCGGCCGCTACCAATCGGACGAACCACGATCGGCTGCATCACGCCCTGGGCCTTAATCGACTGCGCCAGCTCTTCCAGCGCCTGAGGATCCATATCACGACGCGGCTGGTACTTGCCGCGCTGGATCAGGTCCAGGGGCAGGTGCTGCAGCTCACGCTGATCGGCTTGCACCGCTTGTTCTTCCAGCGAGCTGACAGTCGGACCGCTCAGCAGTGCATCCAGTCCACGTCCGAGACCTCGTTTCTTGACGGCCATGGGGATTCCTTAAGTTGCCTGAGCGGCGGCGGTGCGTGAGTTTTTGCGTTGACGGCGAACCAGCTCGCCCGCCAATGCCAGATAGGCGATCGCGCCCCGCGATGACTTGTCGTACGCGAGCGCCGGCATGCCGTAGCTTGGTGCTTCGGCCAGACGGATGTTGCGTGGAATGACGGTGTCGTACAACTGCTCGCCAAAGTGCTCCTTGAGCTGCGCCGAAACATCGTTCATCAGGCTCAAGCGCGGGTCGTACATGGTCCGCAGCAGGCCTTCGACTTTCAGGTTCGGGTTCAGCAGTTCAGCGATGCGCTTGATGTTATCCACAAGGTCGCTCAAGCCTTCGAGTGCGAAGTACTCGCACTGCATAGGGATAATCACCCCGTCAGCGGCAACCAGTGCGTTAAGCGTCAACATCGACAGCGACGGCGGGCAGTCGATCAAAATGTAATCGTAGTTTTCACGGATCGGCGCCAACGCACTGCGTAGACGGCTTTCCTTCATCTGCATTTCCAGCAGCACCACTTCAGCCGCCGTCAGGTCGCGGTTGGCTGGCAAAAGCTGGTAACCACCGTGTTCGGAGTAATGCATGGCCTGGGCCAGATCGCATTCGCCGATCAACAGGTCGTAGACCGAGTTTTCCAGACCGTGTTTATCCACACCGCTACCCATGGTGGCGTTGCCCTGTGGATCGAGATCGATCAACAGCACCCGACGCTTGGTAGCGACCAGGGATGCTGCGAGGTTGATGCAGGTGGTGGTCTTGCCCACACCACCCTTTTGGTTCGCTATCGCGAATACCTTAGCCATTCTTGCTTGTGTTCCCAATCATGCCGTGCGGCGCAGTATCAGCAGATGGCGTTGGCCTTGGCAACCAGGTACGGCCAGGGCGTGTTCGCTATCGAGGTGGAAGTCTGCCGGCAATGCTACCAGCTCATCGGCGGGATGAACGCCCTTCATTGCCAGCCAACGTGTATCGGCGTCGCCGAGGTGGCGTGTCCAGTTGCTGAAGTTCTCCATGCTGCTGAAAGCCCGGGAAATGATCCCGTTGAATGGCTGTGCAGGCTGGAAGGCTTCGACGCGACTGTGGATAACTTGCAGGTTATCCAGTTTGAGTTCGAGTTTGACCTGGGTCAGGAAGCGGGTTTTCTTGCCGTTACTGTCCAGGCAGGTCACTTGGGAATCAGGAAACAGGATGGCCAACGGAATGCCCGGCATGCCACCACCGCTGCCAACGTCCAGCCAGCGGCCATTTTCGACGAACGACATCACGCTCAAACTATCGAGCAGGTGACGGGAGACCATTTCGTCCGGATCACGCACGGCAGTCAGGTTGTAAGCCTTGTTCCATTTTATCAACAGGGCCAGATAACCCAGCAGCTGTGCGTGCTGGGTTTCTGTCAGCGTGACACCGAGCTGGCCAGCACCTGTGGATAACTCTTCTGCATGTTGCGAGGTGACCAACGAACTCAAGCGCTTTGCTCCAACTGACGGCCCGCGCCGCGTTTTTTCAAATGAATCATCAACAGCGAAATCGCTGCCGGCGTTACGCCCGGGATACGTGACGCCTGACCCAAGGTCTCTGGACGGGTCGCACCGAGCTTGCTCTGGATCTCTTTGGAGAGACCGGAAATGTTCGTGTAATCGATATCCACAGGCAGTTTGGTGTCTTCGCTGGCCCGCAGACGCGCGATTTCATCCTGCTGGCGATCGATGTAACCGGCGTATTTGGTCTTGATTTCAACTTGTTCGGCCACTTGTGGATCTTCTGCGCCGCCACCGGTCACGGCGATCAGACCAGCGTAGTCGATTTCTGGACGGCTCAGCAGGTTGAGCAAGTTGTATTCGTGGGTCAGCGGCGTACCGAACTTCTCGGAAATCGCATCGCCCTGTTCGGTGCCCGGGCGAACCCAGGTACTTTTCAGCCGTTGCTCTTCCAGCGCGATGCTTTCGCGTTTGGTGCAGAACGCAGCCCAGCGGGCGTCATCCACCAGACCCAATTCGCGACCTTTTTCGGTCAAGCGCAGGTCCGCGTTGTCTTCGCGCAGGATCAGGCGGTATTCGGCTCGGGACGTAAACATCCGGTACGGTTCCTGGGTACCCAGGGTAATCAGGTCGTCGACCAAAACGCCGATGTACGCCTCATCGCGGCGTGGGCACCAGGCATCTTTGCCCTGTGCACGCAGTGCGGCATTGGCCCCGGCCAGCAAACCCTGGGCGCCGGCTTCTTCGTAACCGGTGGTGCCGTTGATTTGCCCGGCGAAGAACAGACCGCCGATGACTTTGGTTTCCAGGTTGTATTTCAGGTCACGCGGGTCGAAGTAGTCGTACTCGATGGCGTAGCCCGGACGCACGATGTGCGCATTTTCCATGCCGCGGATCGATTGCACGATCTGCAATTGCACGTCGAACGGCAACGATGTGGATATCCCGTTCGGATACAGCTCATTCGTGGTCAGGCCTTCCGGTTCGATGAAGACCTGATGGCTTTCCTTGTCGGCAAAGCGATGGATCTTGTCTTCGATCGATGGGCAATAACGCGGGCCGATACCTTCGATCACGCCGGAGTACATCGGCGAACGATCAAGGTTCGAGGCAATGATTTCGTGGGTGCGGGCGTTGGTGTGGGTAATCCAGCAGCTCACCTGTTTCGGATGTTGCTCTTTGGACCCCATGAACGACATCACCGGAATCGGCGTATCGCCTGCTTGCTCGGTCATCACCGAAAAATCCACAGAGCGACCATCAATACGCGGCGGCGTACCGGTTTTCAGACGACCGACGCGCAACGGCAACTCACGCAGACGGTGAGCCAGGGCGATCGACGGTGGATCGCCGGCACGGCCGCCGGAATAGTTCTGCATGCCGATGTGGATAAGTCCACCGAGGAAGGTGCCAGTGGTCAACACCACGGAGTCCGCGAAGAAACGCAGGCCCATTTGGGTGACTACACCGCGCACTTGTTCTTGCTCGACGATCAGGTCGTCAGCAGCCTGTTGAAATATCCACAGGTTCGGTTGGTTTTCCAGGATTTCGCGGACAGCGGCCTTGTACAGAACCCGGTCAGCTTGAGCGCGAGTGGCTCGTACGGCTGGGCCTTTGCGGCTGTTCAAAACGCGAAACTGAATACCACCTTTATCGGTAGCGATGGCCATCGCGCCGCCCAAGGCATCGATTTCCTTGACCAGATGGCTTTTGCCAATCCCACCAATGGCAGGGTTACAGCTCATGGCACCGAGGGTTTCCACGTTATGCGTCAGCAACAGGGTTTTTGCCCCCATACGTGCTGACGCCAGTGCTGCCTCGGTACCGGCATGACCGCCGCCGATGACGATCACTTCAAAACGGGAAGGGAAATCCACCACGCACCTCGTGCCTGCTTTAGTCAGGTAGTCCAAAAATAGTTTGAGCTCAGGTTTTTGACCTGGTCGGCAAGTATAGGGACTTCGCCCTTCCTAAAGAACCCTTTGCACAAAATTTAACCAGCTGTGGAGAAGTCGTGGTTATAGAAATTAAAAAGAGAGAAATTTATTAAATCTTTGTTTTTATGTTTATTTCTACTGAGGCACATTTCTGTGGATAGATTTCTACAGGCCTTTACATTCAATATGTACAGAGTTTCAAAACCCTGTGGTCATGTGCCAAGGAGGCCCTTGGATAACCGCGTTAAGCCTGTGGATGAAACGGGTGGTTATCCACAGGGTCGGTTATCTTCAGTTTTGAGGCCCTGTTATCAACTGCCCTTAGTGCCAGTTACTCACAGGGCTTAATCCACAGAAAATTGCCTGAATGAGCAAATTTCGGGCACGGACAATCCGCTCAAGCAAAAAGAATCTGCGCGGCACTGCAGGGAAATTTCAAAAAAGGAGGGAACAGACAGGCACGAATGGCCTGTCTGGGGACAACAGGAAGGCTATTTGCCGATACAGAAGCTGGAAAAGATTCGGCCCAAGAGATCATCGGAGCTGAATGCACCGGTAATTTCACCCAAAGAGTGCTGAGCCTGGCGCAAATCCTCGGCCAATAGTTCACCGGCACCCGCCAGGGTCAGCTGTGCACGGCCGTGCTCGAGGGAAGCGCTGGCATGACGCAATGCTTCAAGGTGTCGCCTGCGTGCGCTGAAGCTGCTTTCCGAGGTCTGTTCGTAGCCCATGCAGGCCTTGAGGTGGTCGCGTAACAGTTCCAGACCTTCACCTGCAGACTTGGCACTGAGGCTGATGGTGACATGGCCATCTTCGCTGACTTCCAGAGCGATGGCTTCACCAGTCAGGTCGGCCTTATTACGGATCAACGTGACTTTCGCCGGATCGGGACGGATCTCCAGGAATTCCGGCCACAATGCAAAGGGATCAAGCGCTTCGGGAGCCGTGGCATCAACCACCAACAGCACTCGATCAGCCTCGCCGATAGCTTTCAATGCCCGCTCAACGCCGATCTTTTCCACCTGGTCGTCGGTATCCCGCAGGCCGGCGGTGTCGACCACATGCAGCGGCATACCATCAATGTGGATATGTTCGCGAAGAATATCCCGAGTGGTGCCTGCAATCTCGGTCACGATCGCGGCTTCACGACCGGCCAGCGCATTCAGCAAACTGGATTTACCGGCGTTCGGCCGTCCTGCAATCACCACTGTCATGCCATCACGCAGCAACGCACCCTGTCCGGCCTCACGCAGTACGGTGGATAACTCGTCGCGCACTTTGTCGAGCATGCTCAGTACGTGGCCATCGGCGAGGAAGTCAATTTCTTCTTCCGGAAAATCGATAGCCGCCTCGACATAGATTCGCAGGCCGATGAGTTGCTCGGTGAGGTTATGCACACGCTCGGAGAATGCGCCCTGCAAGGAACGCAGCGCATTTCTGGCCGCCTGTGCAGAACTCGCCTCGATCAGGTCGGCAATCGCTTCGGCCTGGGCTAGGTCAAGTTTGTCGTTCAGGAACGCACGCTCGCTGAATTCACCTGGCCGTGCCAGTCGGCAGCCCAGTTCCAGGCAACGCTTGAGCAGCATATCCAGAACAATCGGGCCGCCGTGGCCCTGGAGTTCCAGCACATCTTCGCCGGTGAACGAATTCGGTCCCGGGAAATACAGCGCTATGCCTTGGTCCAGCACCTCTTCGTTTTCACTGAGGAACGGGCCGTAATGGGCAAACCGCGGCTTGAGCTCACGGCCGCTGAAGGCCTTGGCCGCGGCGCTTGCCAGCGGCCCGGAAATACGGACGATGCCAACACCACCGCGACCTTGAGCGGTGGCGACGGCTGCGATGGTTTCACGAGGAACGCTCATAAACCGTTATCCAGACAAAAGTGACAGATAGCAAAACGCCCCACTAGGGGGCGTTTTGAGTGGTTATCCACAGTGTAAGTCAGGCAGCTGCTTTAGTAGCCGCTTCGACCTTACGAGTGATGTACCACTGTTGGGCGATCGACAAAACGTTGTTCACTACCCAGTACAGCACCAGACCAGCCGGGAACCACAGGAAGAAGAAGGTGAAGATGATTGGCATCAGCTTCATCACCTTGGCCTGCATCGGATCCGGAGGCGTCGGGTTCAACTGCTGCTGGATGAACATGGTTACACCCATGATGATCGGCAGAATGAAGAACGGGTCCTTGATCGAAAGGTCAGTAATCCACAGCATGAATGGCGCTTGGCGCATTTCAACGCTTTCCAGCAGAACCCAGTACAACGAAAGGAATACCGGCATCTGCACGAGGATTGGCAAGCAACCACCCAGCGGATTGATCTTCTCTTTCTTGTACAGCTCCATCATGGCTTGCGACATTTTCTGCCGGTCATCGCCATGTTGCTCTTTCAGCGCGGCCAGTTTCGGTGCCACTGCACGCATGCGAGCCATGGACTTGTAGCTGGCAGCCGACAACGGGAAGAAGATCCCTTTGATCAGCATGGTCAGGAAGATGATCGACCAACCCCAGTTACCGACCAGCGCGTGGATGTGTTGCAGCAACCAGAAAATTGGCTGGGCAATGAACCACAGAATGCCGTAGTCGACAGTCAATTCCAGACCTGGGGACAACTCTTTCAATACAGCCTGGCTTTTCGGACCTGCGTACAGAACGGCACTTGTCTCGGCTTTAGCACCTGGCGCAACAGTCATTGCCGGGGCGGTGTAGCCGATGATGTAGTTGCCTTTGCTGTCTTTACGGGTCTGGACGACGTTATTTTCGCCCTTGGCCGGAATCCACGCGGTCACGAAGTAGTGCTGCAACCAGGCAACCCAACCTCCGCTAACAGTTTCTTTCAACGAAGCCTTGTCCATGTCCTTCATGGACACTTTCTTGTAAGGCTCGTTACTTGTCCACAGGGCAGCGCCGAGATAAGTCGCGGTGCCGGTAGCCGTTGTGGAAGAAGGGTCGGCGCTGGCGTCACGCTTCAATTGCGCAAACATTGCACCCGACCAGGGCTGAGCGCTCTGGTTATCGATCAGGTAAGAAACGGTTACGTCATACAGGCCACGTTTCAGAGAGAAACGCTTGATGTAGTTGACGCCATCCTTGCTGAACTTCAGGTCCACGACCAATTGGTCCTGACCGTCAGCCAGTTGATAAGTCTTCTTCTCCGAGGAGTAAACCGGACGACCGGCCGGGCTTGCGTCCGGGCCGTTGGTGCCGATCAGACCGCTTTGAGCCAGATAAGTCAGCTCACCACCGTTGTCGAACAACTGGAATGGGATTTCCGGATGGTCCTGACGACGTGGATACAACGGCAATTTCAGCTGGGCAACATCGCCACCTTGTGGATCGATCGCCAGGTCGAGCACATCCGTTTTGATCTGGATGAGGTCTTTGCTGGCAGCAACCGGAGTTTCGGCTGGAGCGGTGGCACTGGTATCGCTTGCGGCGCGTGGAATGTCATCACTGACAGCAGCATTATTGCCAGTTGCCGTATCCGGTAGGCCCGGTGCGGTAGTACTGGAAGCAACATTCTGAGTCGGCAGGGCAGCCTGGCCATAGTCCTGGTTCCATTTAAGAACCATAACGTAGGACACGATTGCCAGGGCGACGATCAGGATCGTGCGTTTGATATCCATGATTACTCGGCCATCGAAGAAGAACGGGAGGTAGGGATAGGTGGAACCGGGTCATAACCACCGGGATTCCACGGATGACAGCGACCTAAACGACGAAAGGTCAGCCAGCCACCGCGCAGAAGGCCATGATTTTCTATGGCTTCATACGCGTAGCAGGAACAACTGGGGTAGAAGCGACAGTGACTGGCCATCAGAGGACTAATGGCATAGCGATAAAACTGGATCGGAACGAGTGCCAGTTTACGCATCGGGACTGTCTACCCCTACAGTTTCGGTTTTGACTGCTGGTACTGGCGTGCTGCGTGCCAGACGCTTCCAGAGTTTGCCGAAATGCTGAATCAATTCGGGGTTTTCTACGTCACCCAAACCTTTGCGCGCGACGATAACGATGTCCCAACCGGCCAGTGAATCCTGGTTCAGACGGAACGATTCGCGCATCAGACGTTTGAGGCGATTGCGCTCGACGGAGAGCTTTACGCTCTTTTTCCCGATAACCAGCCCGAGACGGGGGTGATCAAGATCGTTGTTGCGCGCAAGGAGCAGGAGATTTTTCCCCGGAACCTTGCCGGTAGGGGAGTCAAAGACTGCCTTGAAATGCCGGGGAGTAAGCAGACGCTTTTCCCGACTGAAGTCCTGACTCACCTCCAGTGCCGGATTATCAAACTGCCAGACGCGCACGACCTTTGGCGCGACGACGCGACAGGACGGCACGACCGTTTTTGGTAGCCATGCGAGCACGGAAACCGTGGGTACGAGCGCGTTTGATAGTGCTTGGTTGGAAAGTACGTTTCATTGTCGTGTTACCTGGTTCGTCCACAACGGGCCGGAATGGCCCCCGTTTTAAGAGACCGGGGATTCTAGAGAAAGCAAGCCTCTAGGTCAATTTCCAACCAACGTTTCCTTTTAAATAGATCTCCAGAGGTTTTCTCGTTGCCAGGGCCTTCGCTAGATATAGAAATAAAGAAGGAAAGTATTTAAAGCTTTTCTGTAAAGCTTATAAAAGCTAGGGGCACGATCATCTGTGGATAACTGCGTTAAGCCCTTCTAGTTCGTGATGTACAGAGAATGACAACTACGGTGGAAAACGGTGGTCAGCCTGTGCTGCGCTGTCGGATAAGCTGTGTGTGAAAGAGCTACTTATCCACAGGCTGGTTATCCACCGAGTTTCGCCCCCACTTGTACAACGACCTTAGCCCCGGTTATCCACAGGGCTTATGCACAGACCGCTGGTCGTCTTTTTTGCGTATAAAACGTTGATTCTTCTTGGACAGTGATCAACCTTCGTGTGGATAAGTCGGCGTCCGGTCGCTACAATGGCCGCTTGTTTTTGCCTCACCGGCTTTCAACTTAGGGGATATCC